>NZ_JBNTQY010000001.1:0-4742500 GCF_051209875.1 Emticicia sp. SJ17W-69
ATTGAGACAATGCAACGGCTTATTAAATAGTTGTATCACAAAAAAAATATTTGGCCAATTTTCTAAAAATTATAGCTAAATAGTACTAAATGATAAAACAAAAAATATTTTTATTAGTATGCTTGCATAACAATTTAAAAATTCTTTATATTTGCAACAGTATGCACGCATACCATTTTTAACGCTCATATTCAATTCAAAATACCATGACAGCAACCGAAAACAAAGCATCGATAAAAGGTGGCGAATTTTTGATAAAAGACGTAGAAGCTCACCAAATTTTCATTCCAGAAGAATTTACTGAGGAGCAACAAATGATTGCCACCACTTGCCGTGATTTCTTGAGAACAGAAGTTCACCCACATCTCAACGAAATTGATGCAGCAAAATCTCCAGATTTTATGTCATCTTTAATGACTAAGGCTGGCGAATTAGGGCTTTTGGGCGTAGCCGTACCAGAAGAATATGGTGGATTCGGAATGAACTTCAATACCTCAATGTTGGTTGCTGAGGCTCTCGGAACAGGTCATTCGTTCTCGGTTGCTCAATCAGCACATACGGGTATCGGAACTTTGCCCATTGTTTATTATGGAAATGAAGAGCAAAAAGCTAAATATTTACCACTTTTGGCTTCGGGCGAATGGAAAGCTGCTTATTGCTTAACAGAGCCAGATTCTGGTTCGGATGCAAATGCTGCGAAATCGAAAGCTGTTTTGTCGGAAGATGGCAAAAGCTATATCATCAACGGTCAAAAAATGTGGATTACCAATGGTGGTTTTGCAGAGTTGTTTATTGTTTTTGCAAAAATTGATGATGATAAAACGTTGTCGGCATTTATCGTTGAGAAATCTTTCGGTGGAATCACAATGAATGAGCCAGAGCATAAATTAGGTATCAAAGGTTCAGATACTCGTCAAGTTTTCTTTAACGATTGTCATGTTCCTGTCGAAAACTTGCTTTCAAGTCGTGGGAATGGATTTAAGATTGCTGTAAATATTTTAAATATTGGTCGTATTAAATTGGGTATTGCGGTGATTGGCGGTTCGAAAGGTTCTTTGGAATATGCTATTAAATATGCCAATGAGCGTAAACAATTTGGTGTTTCTTTGGCAACTTTCGGAGCAATAAAATACAAATTGGCAGAAATGGCCACTCGTATTTTTGCATCAGAAACAGCCAATTATCGTGCAGGACAAAATATTGATGATGCCATCGAAGACCTAAAAGCACAAGGCTTGAATGATGCAGAAGCAAAATTAAAAGCATTAGAACAATTTGCCATTGAATGTGCCATCATGAAAGTACATAGTTCGGAGGTTTTGGATTATGTAGTTGACGAAAGTTTGCAAGTGTATGGAGGTATGGGCTATTCGGCAGATGCTCCGATGGAGCGTTCTTACCGTGATGCACGTATCAACCGAATTTTTGAAGGCACAAACGAAATCAACCGTATGTTGATTGTAGATATGCTATTGAAGCGTGCCTTAAAAGGTGAAATCGACTTGATGGGGCCAGCAATGGCAGTTGGCAAAGAAATTATGTCGATTCCAGATTTTAGTGCTTCTGATGACGAAACAATTTTTGCAGCAGAGAAAAAAGTATTGAAAAACTTGAAAAAAGCAGCTTTGATGGTTTCGGGTGCAGCAGTTCAGAAATTTATGATGACGCTTTCAAACGAACAAGAAATTTTGATGAATGTGGCCGATATGGCAATAGAAATATATGTAGCTGAATCAGCATTATTAAGAGTAGAAAAATTAATAGGTATCAAAGGTGAAGCGGCTTGTGAATTGCAAAAAGATATGGCATTAATTTATTTGAATGAAGCTGTAACTAAAGTAAATAACGCAGGACGTGAAGCAATTACATCTTTTGCTGAAGGCGATGAACTAAGAGTAATGCTCATGGGCTTGAAAAGGTTCACGAAAATTGAACCGATGAACCTCAAAAATGCACGTCGTCGTGTGGCTGATGCTATGATTGAGGAAAACAAATACATTTTTTAATGAATATGGTAAATTAAAAATGGCTTAGAATCAACAACTAAAAATCAATAAACCGTCTTTCTGCTTTGAGAGGCGGTTTTTAATTTTACTTCAAACTTGGCACAAATTGCCAAAAATCAGAAACTCCAATATATTTTTCAGTATTTATATTGGTTTTAGCAACGTAGTAGCCCATTCCTATATATACTTTTCCTGAAACTAAAGCCGTAGAAACTTTGATATTTCCACTGCCTGGGTAGGTGGCAAAGTTAATCCATTTATCGGTTTGTGGGTCATATTGCCAAATATCTCTAAAGCCCTTTGCCTCAGTTTTGCTCTGTCCAAGTCCGTAATATACTTTGTCATTGATTCCAAAAATTACACCTTCATAGCGGTCTTCTCCCGGGAAATTGGCTTTTCGGAACCATGTATCTGTTACTGTATTATACTGGTAAAACTCTTGTGACTTAACTTTTTCATCTTGACTTTCAGAAAGTAAATAACCATAGTCCTTTCCATTGATTTTAGCCGATGTGGTAGCAAATCTACCAAGAAAATTACCTGAGAATGGTTTCCTCTTTTCATAAATCTGACCATTGTTGATAAACCAAAGTTGTTTTTTAGTGTCATTCTCAAGGAAATAACCTGCATTATTGGCCATAAAACCCGTCAAGATAGCATCATTTACAATATCCCCTGTTTGGTTAAAATTAGACTGCAACCACCAATCCTTAATAAATTTAAAGCCCGAAGGATAGCTTTCATCAACGGAATAACCAGAGCCTAACAGAGAGAAATAGTTAACAATGCCAAATCTACCTTCGGCGGCAAATGGACCTAATAAAATTGGTGAATATCGAGGAGTTGATTCTGTTTTATTAACAACCCAATAATTATTTTCAGGGATGTATTCTCCTGAAATAATTGTTTGAGCATCAATATTTCCCATCATACTGATATGACTAAAATTATCAACTTTTAAATGGTCGTTTAGCGTATCTATTCTAACCATTACACAAGAATAGAGATTTTCTTGTTCTGTCTTTATCACACCATTATTAAATCGTGTGTTTGATGGGGAAACTAACTTCTTCCACATTGGCGAATCAGGCGTATATGTAGGAGCTGTTTCAGAAGGCGTTGTTATATCAACGAGTTCAACTCCGTTTTTTTGGCAAGAAAAAACGAATAAACAACTGATTATAAGTATTTTAAAGAAAGTTTTCATAAAAACATTTTATTTCCAATCTATCGGAGGTGTACAACCGAAGCTTGGATAGGTGGTTTGACAGTTTGTATTTGGTTTGGTTGTAATTACAGCTGGCGGGCGAAGGTCAATACTTACTTCTTCTGAAAAAGGTAAACTTGCTGGGTCAACTTTCAATCGTTTGGTACTTACCCCCGAAACACCAAAAAAACCAAGAGCAAAGTCTTTGTCATTGGTTTCATTCACCACATTGCCAATGATTGTTGAAGGCAAAGGGTCGAAAATGCTTCCTGTACGAGTTTTTTGTTCCTCATATTGTTGCCAAAATAAATACGCTTCTTGCGAAATAGACATTTGTTTTACCTCAACATAATGCAGTGAAAGTGGAGCAGCAGCATCAATAGGCGAATACTGAACCAAACGCTTTTTGATTTCTTTACCATTGATATATTTATCCGAATAAATATTTGCTGCATCTTCTCGATTATATGTCCAACATGAGAAATTACACGTGCCATTGCCACCAGAAGCACTTCCACCAGTTGTTTTCAAAGAAATAGAATAACTTTTCCACCGATAAAAATCTGCCGAATTTTCGGGGTCTTTAGTATCTACATAAAAACGAATGAAGTATTTGTTTTTATCAGCAGAAATAGAAGAAATAGGTGCGATACCTTTCATCAGTTGGGGCTTTGTAATATATACTTTTCCATCGGGTAGTTCTATTCGTAAGGAATAAGAGCGACCAATTTCACATTTATAATTAATGTCCGTTTGATAAAGAGCAGGTTCAAAAATATTTTGACGAAAACGAACAGAAGTACCTTTATCATCAGTCAAAATAACTCGTGCTCCATTGACTGCCAAATTAGAGGTGATAATACTACCAGAAACAAACTTTCCTGAATAACTCAACCTAAGACTATAAGGAGGTGCTTCATTAGTAATTTCTCCATCAACGACTAATTTAGGTTCTTCGTTACGGTAAGGTAACTCTACCTGTTCAACGCAGGAAATCAAAAACACAAAAGCAATAAAAAGTAATAAAGTATATTTTTTCATAATAAATTTTATCTAATCAAGATTTTATATGTTTTATTTAAAATCTTGGTAATTTCATCAATCTTTTAAATCGTGCTAAAAATTGTATGTGACAGATATGGCAGGAATGATGTTTCCAAAAACCGATAAACGATACGAACGAATAGAATTATTATAGCGTACGAAATAAATAGAGTAGGGGTTTCGACGACCGTAAACATTGTATAATGAAAAAGCAAAGGTTTTATAGCGTTTTTGGTCGGTAGTTTTTCGAGTATCTTTTAGCAATGCCATGTCAAGGCGATGATAATCTGAAATACGGTCGAGGTTGCGAGAAGAATAATCAATGACTGTTTTCCCCAAAAGTCGATAAGTGCGGTCGGGATAAGTAGCTGGGCGACCAGAAGCATAGACAAAATTGGCTGAGAAAGTCCAGCCATTATTAATAAAATGTTGAATAGAAAGAGCTAAATTATGTGGTTTATCAAATGTAGAAGGAAACCACAGTCCACGATTGATTTGCTCGGTTGGAAAATCGGACGCTACACGAGCCAAAGTTCTGGAATAAGTATAAGCCAAACTACCTTTCAAACGCCCTTTATTTTTTTGAATACTTGTTTCAATGCCATAAGCAATACCCTTTGCTGCCAAAAGCTCAGTTTCGAGATTTGGATTGAAAAATAACCTTGCTCCGTTTTTATATTCAACCAAATTTTGAATGTCTTTATAATAAGTTTCGATAGATGTTTCGTACATATTTTCTTTGAAGTTTTTGAAAACCCCTAAGGCAATTTGGTCAGCGATTTGGGGCGGAATATGCGTATCAGAAACTTTCCAAAAATCAATAGGGGAAATGGCAGTAGTATTTGAAATCAAATGAACATATTGTCGCATTCGATGATAACTCAATTTTAGGGCTGTTGTTTTTGTGACAGCAACCCGCAACGAAAGTCGAGGTTCAAGTCCACCATATTTTTGAATCGTTTGATTTTTGGTAAAAGAAACACTATCCTGAATGGTTTGAGTAGTTCGAGATTGACCTTCGGCATAATTGTAAACTAATTTAGGGCCTAAATTCTGAAAAGTAGAATATCGAATTCCTGCCTGTAAACTAATTTTTGAATTAATAGTATAGTCAAAACTCAAATAAGGAGAAACTTCACGAGCAAACTCATTAGGTAGTTTTAAATGAATAATATTAGAGGTTGGTTTATCTGGCTGTAAATCGCCTTGGTTGATATTATAATTGATCGCATTGATACCAATTTCAGTTTTTAACTTTTCGTTTGGGGTAAAAAGTGCAAAAGCTCGTAACTCAGCATGTTTGATTCCAGAGTTTAAAGTAAATTCATATTCATTTTTTAAGCCTTGTGTACCAAATTGATAGCCACAATAAACTCCTTGAAAATTGAGTGAAAGTTTTTTGCTGATATTGCTACTATATTGCAAACTAAGCGTCTGCGTTTTGCTGAAATAGAGCGTATCATCAGCAAATTTGAAATTATCATAACTGCCATAACTATTGAGCGTCAAGATATTTTTTGTGTTGATTCTATATTGAATTTTTCCATTCCAGTCATAGAAAAAAGCTTTGCTGCGGTCGGAAGGAGTAGGAAATTGCTTAATCATAAAATTAGGATAGGCAATTCTTCCCGCCACCATGAAAGTAATTTTGTTTTTTAGAATCGGGCCTTCCAGCACAACTTTACTCGTAATCAAACCAACACCAACCGAACCTGTGAGTTTTTCAGCATTTCCGCTTTTTGTATTCATTTCTAATAAAGATGATAAACGACCACCATATTGGGCGGGAACGCCAGCTTTATAAAGAGAAACACCAGCCAAAGCATCTGAATTAATACTACTTAAAAAGCCCAAAAGATGAGAAGTATTGTAGATAGGCATACCATCAAGAAGCACCAAGTTTTGGTCAACTCGTCCACCACGAACATTGAAGCCCCCCGCACCTTCGCCAACTGTTGTAATCCCAGGTTGCAAAGTAAGGGCTTTAATAATATCAGATTCGCCAAAAACTACTGGAATTTTCTTGAGATTTTTCATTTCAAGTTTTACCACGCCCATTTGGGTTTCCTTGATATTTCGGTCTTCTTTAGTCGTTTTTATTTCGACCTCAGCAAGTTCGCCCACACGAGTAGAAAGCTGCACAGATTTTGAAACATTTTGAATCAAATCAACATTAAAAGTCTCAACTTTATAGCCCAATGAACGTATAGTGACAGTATATCTTCCTTTGGGTAATCTTGCAGAAAACTTCCCAGCACTATCTGTTTGCATTCCACCTGATAAACCTGAGAAAAAAATACCCGCTCCTTGCAAAGCTTGCCCCGAAACAATATCCGTTACCGTTCCAGATAAAGTAAATTTACTTTGGGCTGCAATATTGAAGGAAATAATAAAGACTAGAAAACCATGTAGCGTAGTTTTCATAAGGAGGGTTGATGCGAGTTATAGGTGAAAGTATTTATTCAAAAATACGAATAATAATTTCTAAAATCAAAACAGATTAGACCACTCTTGTAGAAGTGAAGACCAACGGTTTTATTTTTGGAAAAGAAGAAGTAATAAAACAGCAATTTTTTATTTTTTAGAAAATAGTTACCTTTGAGCTTCAAATACAAAAGTGAGCATACAAGAATACACAGATTATTCGTAAATCGTAAATCGTAATCGCACGGGCGACCCCGTAGTAAATTCAAAATCATGGCATACGGACTCCTTAAAGGTAAAACAGGCATCATTTCTGGTGCATTAAATGAAAAATCAATCGCTTGGAAAGTAGCTTTGAAAGCACATGAAGAGGGAGCAAAAATAGTTTTAACAAATGCTCCAATAGCAATGCGTATGGGCGAAATCAATAAATTGGCAGAGGTTTGTGAAGCCCCAATCATTGCTGCTGATGCTACTTCAGTTGAAGACATTGAGAATCTTTATAATAAATCAATGGAACATTTTGGCGGAAAAGTTGATTTTGTGTTGCACTCAATCGGAATGTCTCCAAATATTCGTAAAGGAAAAGCTTATGGAGATTTAAACTATGATTGGTTTTTAAAAAGTGTTGATATTTCTGCACTCTCATTCCATAAATTTCTACAAACAGCAGAGAAATTAGATGCCATCAATGAATGGGGATCAGTAGTTGGTTTGTCCTATATGGCAGCACAGCGTACTTTCCCTTTTTATACCGACATGGCTGAAGCAAAAGCGATGTTGGAATCCATTGCTCGTAGCTATGGCTACCGTTATGGAAAATTGAAAAAAGTACGTGTAAATACTATCTCTCAATCTCCGACCGAAACTTCGGCTGGCTCAGGTATTGGTGGTTTTGATAAATTCTTTGACTTTGCAGATAAAATTGCTCCTTTAGGTAATGCTTCAGCTGAATCTTGTGCAGATTATTGTATTACTTTATTTTCAGACCTTACTCGTATGGTGACAATGCAGAACCTTTTCCACGATGGTGGTTTTGTAAATACTGGTATTTCAGAAGATGTAATGGCTTTGATGGAGAAGTAAAAAATATTCAAGTAAAGAAAAACCACCTTGTTTAAAGGTGGTTTTTTTGTACAACAAGTTTCCAACTTGTTTAATAGAGTCGTTCCGCGTGAACAAGTTGGAAACTTGTTGTACGAAGTTAAAATCCAACAGATTTCATCTTCAAGCCAGCCGATTCTTCTAAACCAAAAGCTAAGTTTAAATTCTGTACAGCTTGTCCCGATGCACCTTTTGTTAGGTTATCTATGATGCTGCTGATCAACAAGTTATCACCATGTTTTTCTAAGTGTAAAATACATTTATTGGTGTTAACCACTTGTTTCAAATCAATTTCTTGGTCGCTTATGTGAGTGAAAGGATGTGAAGCATAATAGTTTTTGTATAATTCTTTAGCTTCTTCGAGCGTTCCCGAAAACTTAGTATAAACATTAGCCATGATACCACGAGTGAAATTCCCTCGGTAAGGAATGAAATTTATCAAGTTTTCAAAGCTTGGTTGTAAACCTTTGATGCTTTGATTTATTTCTTGCAAATGTTGGTGGGTAAAGGCCTTATAAATCGAAATATTATTGTTTCTCCAACTAAAATGTGTTGTTGCCGAAAGTGATTGTCCCGCACCCGTGCTACCTGTAATAGCACTTACATGAATATCGTCTTTAATTAATCCTGCTTTTGCTAAAGGCAAAATAGCCAACTGAATACTCGTAGCAAAACAACCAGGATTGGCTATTTTTGTAGCATTTTTGATGGTTTCTCTTTGTAATTCTGGTAAACCATAAACAAAGCCATTGCTTTCATCACGAAAGTCGGTGCTGAGGTCGATGATTTTTACATTTGTAGGAACATTGTTTGCGGCTAAAAACTTTTTTGATTCGTTATGCCCTGAGCATAAAAAGATTGCATCAACCTTATCAAAAGATTGTTCATCTGAAAATAACAAATCTGTTTCACCTAATAAATCGCCGTGTGTGGAATAAACAGGTTTTCCTACTTGACTTTTTGAATTAACAAAATTGATGTTTACTTGTGGGTGATTGAGCAATATACGGAGCAATTCGCCTCCTGTATAACCTGCACCGCCAATAATTCCTATATTTATTTTCATCTGCAAAATTTTGCCGTAGCAATTGGTTCTTTTAAATTTTAACAAAAATTTTCATAAAAAAAGTTAAAAAATCAGCTTTTATATGAGATTTTTAACAATGAGCAACAAAATTACGCAAGCTATCAGATAAAACTCATATTTTTGAGGAAATTTCAAATCCAAACGTTAAATGATACTTTTAGAAATCCCTTGGAATGTCAATCCAATTATTGTAAAGTTAGGTAGTTTTGAACTACGCTGGTACGGACTACTTTTTGCTTCTGGATTTTTGCTTGGTTACCAAATCATGGCAAATATCTTTAAAAAAGAAGGAAAACCAGAAAAAGACTTAGATACACTTTTGTTCGTAATGATTATTGCAACCGTTATTGGAGCAAGATTTGGACATTATTTCTTTTATGAATTTGATAGTTTTCTAAAAAACCCAGGTACTTTTCTTTTAGAAATGATTACGCCTCCTTATTCTGGGTTGGCAAGCCATGGAGCGTTGGTCGGAATTGTTACAGCATTGATTATTTATGCTCGTAAGCATAAGGACCAGCCTTTTTTGTGGGTAGCCGATAGGATTGTAATTACAGTAGCTTTGGCAGGTTTTTTTATCAGGTCAGGAAATTTAATGAACCACGAAATTGTAGGCAAAGAAAGTAACCTGCCGTGGGCGTTTCGATTTAATCTTTTTAGTTTAAATCCCGATGGCTCGCTTAGAATGACTCCTGAAAGTTTTACTCGCCACCCTGCACAATTATACGAAGCACTTTCTTGTTTAGTTCTGTTTGGTATTTTATTTTATTTATGGAATCGTTTCAAAGAAAAAACGCCACAAGGACTTTTACTTGGTATCTTCTTGATTTGGGTTTTTGGTTTACGTTTTTGTTATGAGTTTTTGAAAGAAAACCAAGAAGCATTTGAAGACAAAATGGCATTGAACATGGGGCAAATTCTAAGTATTCCTGCCGTTTTGCTTGGAGTTGGTATATTAGTTTATACTTTTACCAAAGGGAAAGAAAAGAATTTAGCATAAAAATATCAAAATTGTTTCCCGCGTAGTCGCAGGAAACAATTTTAATTTATTGGTTTCCACCTATTGAATAAGCACCAGTATCGTACAAAGAAATCAAGTTAAGGTGCAAACTATCCGCTTGATGCTTGAGGTTTTCTACAACATAACGTTTGTTTGAATCATCTACAATTATCATACTTGTTTGAAATTTTGTAAATGCAGGACTAAGTTTTCTAATCGCATTATTTGAAAGCAATACATAATCAGCATTTCCTTCCAAATTCCCTTTGAATTTTTGCTGTAACCACAAAATTCGTTTCCCTTCAAAATCTACAAAGCTGATACCTTGCTTGTTGGCATATTGACCAGCATTCAAGAAGTTCTTGTTTGAAATACCATGCTTATCATAGTAGTTTTTAAGATGAAAATTATAGATTTTTGGACTTTCGAGTAGTGTTGAATCTGCAATGAAAGTAGCTGATTTTCCATCAATAATACTCATTCCTGATTTTTTGGGAATGAAATGAAAAGTAAGCGTTTTCTGGTTACTTTGTTTGTAATCTTCAAAAATATTGTAACAAGCTAAAATGGTGATAATCAATAAAGTAAATCGCAGATATTTTATTTCGGAGCGGAGAAAAAACAAAACACCCAAAAGAATAATGGCATAAAGCATAAACATTTCTACGATAGAAATAGAAAAACCTGTTAGTGTGGCAAAGGGCAGTTTTTCTACAATAAAAATGCTTTTATTGAGCCAAAGTAAAGAGTATTTTAAAATAAAAATAATGATACTTGACAAAATCGGAATCTTTGCAAAAAACAACAACGCCAAACCTGCAGGTAATACCGAAAAAGAGAAAAACGCAACAAAAGGGTTTGCAATAAGAAAATAGGCAGGAAATTGATGAAAATAATAAACACTTAGCGGAAAAGTAAACAATTGTGCAGAAAAGCAAACAACCGACCCTTCCCACATGTTTCTAACAATTAGATTATTGGGCGTAGCCAATTGATTCAAGTACGGATGTAAGAAAACAATGCCGATAATTGCTAAATAAGACAATTGAAAACCCACATCAATCAACCAATAAGGATTCCAACAAAGTAATAAAAGTGCCGAAATAGCCAACGTATTATAAATGTTTTGGCGACGGTCAAGTGCTGTTCCGAGTTGAATAAATGAAAACATTACTGTTGCCCGAAGTACCGTCGAGGAAAGTCCAGTGAAAACGGCATACGCCCATAAAATGCTGATAATCAAAGCAGTAAAAATTTGTTTGCCGTATTTTCCACGCTTTTTTATCCAACCGAAAATCCATCCAAGAAATAAAAATAAGATTCCAACGTGCATTCCTGAAACAGAAAGTACATGAATTGCTCCTGAAGCAGAATAGGCATTGAGCAAATCACTATCAATATCATCTCGCAAACCCACAACCATCGCATTGGCTACGGCGTATTCATTGGGTGTTTGAATACTTGCTTTAAAAACACTATCTGCATACTGATTGGCTTTGTAGGCAATAGCTAGAATTTTAGAGGGCGGTTCATGCCCGATTTTGATATATTCTTTTCCCCACAAAAAATGATGAGCATAAATACCTTTGTATTCCAAAAAACGACGGTAATCAAATTCTTCTGGGTTTTTGGGAGCTTCTACCTCACGAGGCATATTTTTCAATAAAAAAATATCGCCATATTGGGGCTTTTCTGAAGCTTCTCGATTAAAATAAAGCAAAACTTTTCCAGTCGAATTTTGCCATTTTCCATCAATTTTTATCGAATTTATTTCTGCTTCTACTTTATAAGTTTTGGGCTTTACTTCAACATTTGAAGTAATAATGGCTTGATAATGAGTAAATGTTGGAAGGTTTGTAAAATGTTTTGGCTGATTGATAGCTGTTTTTTGATAAGTCAATGACCAACCAGCCAAAAATAGAATAAGCATCAAGATAGTCCCCCGAAGTAGGGGAATGCTGCCCATCGACTTCCGAAAATTAATAGAAATACCAAAAAAGAGTAATAAGATACCAATCAAGTAATTGATATTTTGGAAAAACAAACGTGTTTGTAAATACACAGTTATTCCCAAAATAAAAAACAACAAATATCTGACTACAGGAAAGGCGTTAAACTTCATTTTTTAATAAGCTTGTCTAATAACCAATTCGTAACAACTTCATTTTCTTCTGGAAAAGTCCAATGACCAGTTTCTTGATAAAGTTTTAGTTCTTTTGGCGAAGAAATTGAATTATAAGCTGCCCACATAGATGTTGGTGGACAAGTTTCATCATTGAAGCCCATCGAATAAATACAAGGGATTTTCATTATTTTAGCAAAATTGACGACATCGTAATAAGACGCAGTTTTGATTTTTGCTTCTGTATTATTCAGGGCATTATTTTTATCAAAAATATGCGGCCAACCACCAGCTCTGCCTTTTAAATAACCAACCATATCGGCCATTGCAGGATAAATTGGTGCGGCCCATTTTACACGAGAGTCAAGACCTGCCGTAACAATTGACAAAGCTCCACCTTGGCTTCCACCTGTTACAGCTAAGTTTGTACCATCAAATTGTGGCATGCTCACCAAAAAGTCATTGGCACGAATACAGCCTAAAAATACCCTTTTATAATAAAAAGCATCACGGTTGTCTAAATTGTAAGTCCAATAACTACTCAAAGCCCCAGCCCCCAAATCAGCATAAACACTTGCATCCATCGTTACAGGAATGCCATGAATACCAATTTCTAAGGTAATAATGCCCTTTTCGGCAGTTCTAACATCACCACCGTAAGGTCGCACACCAGCCCCAGGTACACGTAGTAAGGCGGGATATTTTCCATCTTTTTTAGGTACACATAAAATTCCATAAAGTCGAACAGTACCATTTTCACGGTAATTTTGCAGATTGAGGTGATAAACATTCACCGTTTCAGTACAACGCTCAGGAAGCAAAGTCATTTTGGCATCGATAGGTACTTTGGCAAGGTTTGCTTTAGCTTTGTTCCAAAACTCAGCAAAATCACTTGGCATCTCCACGGCAGGTTGAATTTTTTCAGGCTCAAAAGCTGCAGTTGCCAAATTTCTATATTCTTTACCATCAACTTTCGCTATGACAGTACATCTTAAAAAACCCGAAGTTGTCATTGTTCCGCCATCTAATTTGATAACACCATCTTTTAACATACTGCTATCTTTTTTTGTCTCAAACTTTTCAGGGCCTATTTGGTAAGTGATTTTAGTGTTTTTTAGTGGATTTCCCCATTTTAAAACTGTTACCGAAAAAGTTACTTTTTCGCCAATTTTGTAAGTCCAGTCATCATGATCTGGAGCCACAATTACTTTGATGAGTTGGGTAGTTGGTTGAGAAAAGACCAAACTTGAAAATAGTAATAAGGGAATAAAAAAGAGTTTCTTCATTAGATTATAAGCTTTTAAGGTTGAATATTTGATATGATGGTGTTTAATCCATTAAAAGACGGAGTGGGAACTCCATCGTACTTAGTTAATAGTTTTTCAAGAGAATCGGTCTAATGATTTTTGTCCATTCAGCATAACCACTTGGTTTCATGTGAAGGCTATCACCTACAAAATAATCGCCATTAATACTTCCATTTGGGCGATACATGGCTGGGCGAATATCTACATAAGTGAAGTTTTTATGTTTTTTGATATAATCATTTATCAACTCATCAGCTTTTTGTACTTTAGACCAATCCGCTTTTCTTGAAATCGAAGGTTTCATCGAAATATAAAAAATCTTGGTTTTTGGTAAACGATTTTGAATGAAAGTTGCCAACTCTCCAAATGCGTCCATTACTTGTTCGGACGACTTTTGCGGTTTTCCCATAAAAAGGTCATTTTCACAGTAAAGAACTAAGATTTTTGGATTGTACGGAACAATCATGCGGTCGGCATAATAGATCATTTCGGGAAAAGTTGAAGCACCAAAACCATGATTGATGACAGGAAGTGGAGCAAAATCTTCCTTTAAACTCTTCCAAAGGCGAATACTCGAACTGCCATAAAATACAATCTGCCCTTGTAGTTTGTTTATACCGATAGCAGCATCTGCTTTCTCATAATTGACGATTTCATTTTCGAGTCGGTCTAATTTATAATCAGGAATATATCTTTCTGCTAAAGGTGTATAAGTCAAAGTTTTCTGGCAGGCAAGAATGATTGCTAATAGTCCAATTGTGAAGAAAAAATACCTTTTAAACATGGTTGAATAGATGATTGATGATTGAAATAAATATTGGATATTCAAAAATAGTAAAAACTTGTTAGATTTTAGATTTATTATCAATCATAGTATGTTTGCTTAGAATAGATAATTTAGTATAAAGACCTAAATTCAGTAAATCGAGCAAATCGTTTTTAATCGCATCTAAAAGGTTTAAATTTGTCGGAAAAATAAGAATATGAATAAAAATATCGACAACCTTTATAAAATTGCTAAAAAAGAAGAACGATTGATTATTGGTTTAATGTCAGGAACATCAATGGATGGCCTTGATGTAGCTTTATGTAAATTTAGGGGAAGTGGTGGTGAAACCGAAGTAGAAGTCGTTGCTTTTGAAACAGTAAGTTTTGAAGACGCCATAAAAGACGAAATAAGAAAAATATTTGCTAAAACAACGATTGATTTTCAACAATTATGTGTTTTGAATCCTTGGATTGGCAATCTTCATGGTCAAATTGTCAATGACTGTTTAAAAAAATGGCAGATTTTATCCGAAAAAGTTGATTTGATAGCCAGTCATGGACAAACCGTTTTCCATGCTCCCAAAATCTTACACAAACTTGAAAAATTTCCGAATGCAACACTTCAAATAGGTGATGGTGATCATATTGCAGTAAAAACAGGTATTATCACATTTTCAGACTTTCGGCAAAAGCATTGTGCTGCAGGTGGTGAAGGGGCTCCATTGGCAGTATATGGCGATTATTTGATTTTCTCGAAAAAAGGCGAAAATCGTATTTTACTCAACATGGGAGGAATTGCAAACTTCACCTATCTTGCTGGAAACCTTGATGCCAATGAGGTTTTTGCAACAGATACGGGCCCGGGAAATACCATAATTGATGCTTATGTGAAAAAACACTTTGGATTGGCTTATGATGAAGATGCTAAAATCGCAAGTCAAGGAAAAATCAATCAAGAATTACTAAAGGCATTAAAAAGAGATGTGTTTTTTGGAAAACCATTCCCTAAAACAACTGGGCCAGAGTTATTTAATTTAGAATATTTGATTAATGCTCAAGATCAGAGTCATACAACAGAACTTTCGCATGAAGCTATTTTAGCCACCCTTTGTAGATTTTCAGCAGAAACAATTGCCGAAGCAATCGGTTTTTTAAAACGAGAATCATTTAGTATTTATGGAAGTGGGGGTGGAGTACATAATCCTTTGATTATGAATTATTTGAGAGAGTTGTTGCCAAATTTTATATTTAAAAAAACAGACGAATTAGGGATTTCTGGTGATGCCAAAGAAGCCGTTCTATTTGCAACACTTGCTAATGAAGCAGTTGCTGGCGGGGAAACAAATTTTGGTTCAAGAAAGGGGGTGCCTAGTGTAAGTATGGGTAAAATTTCTTTTCCTGAATGATTTTTCTCAAATTTGTTAGTTATTTAGAAGTAAAATTTAGCCTTTAATAAATAGTAGCCAAAAAAGAATAGATAAAATAGCTATGAAAGTAAACAACGTATTAACCCTTCTTAGGGTATTTTTTGTTGTGTTTTATTTTGAGGTCTCAGCTCAAATTTCAATAACACACCCATTGGAACGAATGATTTTTCAAAGAAATAATTCTAATCAAGCAAATATTAATATCGCAGGTACATACTATTCTACAATTGATAGAGTTGAAGCAAGAGCAGTAGCTTTACAAGGAGGTTCAACGACCAATTGGACTGTTATTCAAACAAACCCGAGCAATGGTTACTATTCAGGAACACTTTCTGTGACAGGGGGCTGGTATCAGTTGGAAGTAAAGGCATTTTTAAATAATGTATTAATTGATACAAAAACACTACAAAAAGTAGGTGTTGGTGAGGTGTTTGCTATTGCAGGACAATCGAATGCACAAGGAGGAGCGGGTGTTAGCACACCCGCTACAGATGACCGAGTTAACTCGGTTAACTATGACAACGCTCTATCGGATTACAACAAACTACCTATTGGATTTACACAAATGGGTGGAGACTCAAATAGTATTGGGCCATTTCATTATGTGCCATGGGCATGGGGGAAATTAGGTGATTTATTAGCAACAAGATTAAATGTTCCAATTCTTTTTTTTGGAGCTGGGCATGGAGGAACGTCGAGTGAGCAATGGAGTAAATCATCACAAAACTTACCTTTTGATGGGCCAAGTTGGATGCGTCAAGATTTAGGAGCTCCTTATCGTGCATTGGAAAATAGTATTGCATACTATGGTAGTTTAACAGGAATTAGAGCGGTACTGTGGCATCAAGGAGAAAGTGACCAAAATACAGATTTAGCCACCTATTATAATAATATAAAAAATGTCATTAATAAGTCAAGAGAGAATGCAGAACATAATTCTTTAGCGTGGATGATTGCAAGAGTTTCGATGAGTAATTCAGCCACCTATGAAGGCCCAATATTTGGCCAAAATGCTTTAATATCGGGCTTCAATAATGACCCTAATTATCTACCTGTTCCTATGGTTTTTGCTGGCCCCAACACCGACTTGATAAATGGTTCTGCTAATCGAACAGATGGAACACACTTTGATACTTATGCTGGTCAAATAGAATTTGCCAACGCTTGGAACAACAATCTTAATGCTACCTTTTTTTCAAACTCAATCCCAATGATGGCTTCACCATTGATTTCTGTTTCATTAAGTTGTACGCCATCAACCCCATCGAGCCCAATAACGCTTAGTGTGCCAACAGGTTATAGTAAATTTGCATGGTCAAACCGACAAAATACACTACAAGAGTCTTTGGGTTTTAATTATAGTGGCTGTTGCCAATATACAAATATTTCTCCAGTAGGGTACGAAAACTTAAATTGGCGAACATTAGACAGTTTATCTACAATCACGGTAAGTGCTGCACGTTTTGCTGCAAATGTTAGAAAGTCTTCTATGAAAACACTTTTTAGTCCAATTATTGATTTAACAGTATTTTCTTTACCAACAACGCCAAACTTCACCGCTTCGGCAACACAAGTTCGCCCAAATGATAGCTTAACGCTTACAGGAGCGAATTGCAATGGAAGTTACCTTTGGTCAACAGGAGCAAATACAAACCCACTGACTTTTACACCTGTTTCAACAAATATATATACTGTTCAATGTAAAACGCTTCATTGTATCAGTCCAAATTCTTTGTCTCAAAATGTTATTGTTTCTTCTTGTTTCCCTAATAGTTTATCATTAAACGGTTCTGTTACTAATACAGAGTCATTATATGCAAGTAAGCAATCGATTCAAAGTATTCAGAAAGTGCAATTAAATGGTAAAATAGATTATAATGCCAAAACAAAAGTTGAACTTTTACCAGGTTTTGAAGCAAAATCTGGAGCAGTTTTTCGGGCAATTATTTTAGATTGTAATTAATAAAGTAGAAGGCATACCTATAAAAAAAGCAGTTTCAGAATATGAAACTGCTTTTTTATATAATTGAATGAAAATCTATGCGGTCTTAATCATTCAATTTACTTTTATTACGACTGTAAATGAAATAAACTACCAAGCCAACAATCATCCAAATGATAGCAAACTTTTGTGCTTTACCATCTAATAAGGCCATAAGAGCAAAATTTGTAATGATACCTAATGGTGCTACAATATTTAGTAATGGCGTTTTGAACGGACGGTCACGGTTTGGTTCTCTAAATCTAAGAATTAATACCGCTAAGCAGACCATAGCAAAAGCAAAAAGTGTTCCAAAGCTTGTCATATCACTCAAAATACCAATAGGAGTAAATGAAGCAACAATAGAAACCAAAATCCCAACTAAAACGGTACTTTTCCAAGGTGTTTGGAAAGTTGGGTGTATTTCTTTAAAGAAGTTTGGCAATAAACCATCTTTTGCCATTCCTAAAAATACACGTGTTTGACCCAACATCATTACTAACATTACTGAAATCAAACCAGCCGTTGCAGCAGCCGTAATAATAAATACTGCCCATGGTTGACCAACTTTATCAAAAGCATAAGCAACAGGAGCCTTCAAAGCATCACCAGTAATATCTTTGTAATTTAACATTCCTGTTAATACCAACGAAACCATGATATATAAAACAGTACAAATCAAAAGAGAAGCGATAATCGCAAATGGCACATCTTTTTTAGGATTAATTGCTTCACCCGCCGAAGTAGAAACAACATCAAAACCTATATAGGCGAAGAAAATAGCCGCCGCACCACTAAAAATACCTTTGATGCCATAAGCTTCTTTTGCAATACCATCATCGTGCATAATCATCTCTGGCTGTGGAATAAATGGATGCCAGTTGTCGAAGTTAACAAAAAATACCCCAACAAGGATTACGAAAATAATAGCCGCCAATTTTAAAATCACAATTAGATTATTAGTATTTGCCGCTTCTTTAATACCTTTTACTAAAATCCACGTTACCACCCAAGTGATAATAAAAGCAGGAAGATTTAAGGCAAAAGAAGACGGTTCAATGTTGTTGGCTTGAGCGTAAGTTGCTGCTGACCAAGGGTCGTTGCGTAAATAATAAGGAATTTCTATTCCAAATAAATGTAAAAGTTTATTAAAATACCCCGACCAACTAACCGCAACAGTCATAGCACCCATTGCATACTCTAAAATAAGCCCCCAACCAATTATCCAAGCGAAAAGCTCACCAATTGTACCATAAGCATAGGCATAAGCAGAGCCTTCAACAGGTAGCATAGAAGCAAATTCAGAATAGCAAAGTGCTGCAAAAACGCAACCAATACCTGCTATGATAAAAGAAAGTGCCAAAGCTGGGCCTGCATGATAATGAGCAGCTGTACCCGTTAGTACAAATATTCCACCGCCAATAATACCACCAATACCAATTGCAGTTAGGCTCCATTTGCCCATTACTCGTTTAAGTTGATTGTTTTTAATATCTGCTTCATAAGCGGACATCGGCTTTTTTCGCCAAATACTTTTTTCCATAAAGTTTTAGAGTTGGTTTTTAGAATGTTTACGAATTATATTGCAATATAACGCAAAAAAGGCTTGGATAGCCAAACCTTTTAGGTAAAAAACAAAATATTCTTTTTATAAATCAATATTTTGGACAAGATAATTCTTTTTTGTTTCTTCTTTTTCGTTGACCGTCCCTTTCAAGTGGGTCTAATTGATAGGCAATTGAAATTTCATGAGAGCCTCCAGTCGAGAATCCTAAACTCGAAATGGTTACGTCATAACTATATCCAATCGAGAAATTATCTTGACGAAAACCAACCAAAAACACTAAGGCATCATTATTGGTACGAGTAATGTTTTTCTTTTTAATAGGAATACCTCTATACCAAACCCCAGCAGTCAAAGGCGAATAAGTAGCATAAAAACCTAAATCTAATTGGTCAAATTGCCCTTGTCGTTTATATAAAAAAGCAGGCGAAATATTAAACTCTTTATCGGCATTTGCTGCTCCAGAATAAGGATTTGCTAAAGGAATTTTTAAACCACCACTTACGCTCAGTTTTCGAGGTAAACAATCGCCTGTTGGGCAACCAGGAACAGTTGAATTAGTTCCTGATGTAAGAAATGAATAAGCTGGTCGATTGATGTGGTGTACACTAACTCCTAACCAGCTTTTGCTGTTATAAAATAAAGCACCACCACTAAAATCTACGAATTTTATAGGAGTAAGATTGTTTTTGTCAGCAAAAGGGTCATTGGATGGATTTCCAGTAAAACCTGTATTTCTGTATTGGTCACCAAAAGTCAGGCCTAAATAGTCTAAACTTTTATTGGAATAAGTACCTTGAGCTCCCAAACGTAGGAAGTTTTCTTCTCCGATTTGAATCTGGTAAGAATATAAACCACTGACATCGGTGCTTTTTAGTCTTCCTGGTCCTTGCGAGTCATTGACTACCATCACCCCAATTCCACTATTGAGCCTCTCTATATAATGGTCAACCGAAAAGGCTGCCGTTACAAAGTTGGCATTGATAGAAGGCCATTGATTTCGATAATTCGCAATCAGACGAGGAGCATAAGCTCCTCCTGCAAATGCAGGATTCTGATACATAGGTGCCGCATAAAATTGCGAAAATTGTGGGTCTTGAGCCATGCTATTCAAGCAAACCGAAGACAACAGGATAATTCCTAAATAAAGTTTTTTCATTGCCTATATTAAAAGCATCTAACGAAATTATTTTTAAGCAAATTTCATTCCAAATCAATCTTAAATAATTATTAAACGGATTTAACCATCAATTCAATACTTTTTGTAACGTTTGTTTGTAAAATTCCGTCTTTGTAGTGTTATTGGTCTTATTATTGATAAAATTTGAATCCGATGTGTAATTTTATCGTTTGATTCAAATAATTTTATTTCAAAACACGTTAATTTTAAAACCAACACCTTAACTTATCCGTTTATCTAATTGCCTAACAATTAACGAATTATGCGGGGTCGTATTGGCAACAAACTTAAGATTTTTTTTCTAATTGCCACATTTTCATATAGCTCTCTCGAAGCTTTTAGTCAGTTTTATGTGGGTGGCAAGCTCTGTGTCGGTTCTGCGACACCGACTACACCTACTTTGCCCAATGCTCAAAGTACTGATTGTAGTGAGCCTACGGCATTTTTTGATACTGAAAAAGATGCTACTGCTTGGCTTTGGGATTTTGGTGATCCAAGCACAACATCAGACGTCTCTACTATACGTAATCCAAGATACAATTATGCAACACCGGGAAAATATATAGTTACCTTAACTCGCACTGTAAAAGGTATAATTCAAGCTCCAGTAACAAAAGAAATCACGATTAGCACACCACCGAAGCAACCTTTGTTTTTCAAGAAAAAGAAAGCTGATACTACACTTTGTGATGGGAAAACCCTAAAACTAGACCCGTATCTTTTACAATCGCCACCACCAGGTGCAACTTTTCTTTGGTTTCCAAAAGGCCAAACAACTCAAACAATTGATGTAGATTCGGCAGGATGTTATTCGGTTGAAGTTTTTGATGCTTCTGGGGGTTGTTCACGAACTGCTCAAATCAATGTTAAGTTTTGTTTACAAGAATCGGGAGGCGGGGGTTCTGAAAAATGGTATTTTGGAAAAGGTGCAACCTTAGATTTTCAGACACAAGGTTCGCCAGCTATGCCCAAAGATACGCTTGCCGATTCGGGTGATTTATTTGGCGACCCAGAACAACCAAGCCCAATATTTCTTCCTGCGGATGCAACAAAAAGCAATCCGATTGACTCTCCTGAAGGTGCAGCAATGGTGTATGACCCATTCGGTTCATTATTATTTTATACCGATGGTGTAAAAATTTATGGCAAAGATGATAATCCATTGGCTGCATTTCCACCATTGACAAATAGTGATTTGGGGGGAACAAACGATGCAACCCAATCATCAGTCATTATTCCTAAAAGTTCATGTAATGAATGTCCACATCATCTATATTATGTTTATACTATTAATAGAACAACAGGACTGCTTTCATATAGTATAATAGATTTACGTCGAAACAATGGCAATGGGGCTGTGGTGGAAAAAGATATTCCTGTAAACTTCCAAACATCTCAACGATTGACAGCTATCAGAACGCAAGATGAAACAGGGTATTTTATTTATTCGCATGATTCAGGAACAAATACTTTTAGAATTTTAAAAATAGATTCGACAGGAACAACAGAAATAGTGCAGAAGGTAGGAATGGCTTTTAACGATGCTACCAGTGAAAAAGGGTATATGAAACTTTCACTTACAGGAGCTAAAATGGCAGTTGCTATTTCGGTTGGTGGTAAAAATTATATTGAAGTATATGATGTTGACCAAACAACAGGACGTTTGGGGAATTCACCAACGACTATCGACTTGGGTGCTGCCCCTCCAAATGTTTATGGTGTTGAGTTTTCGGAAGATGAGCAAAAACTTTACGTTACGCTTCGTGGAGACCCCAAAAAAGGAGAAACTTCTTATTTATATCAACTTAATTTAAATCTAAAAAATCCTGTTGATATTGCTAATAAAAAAATAGAAATAGATAAATCAAAAACGCAAGCGTACGGAGCATTGCAGATGGGACCGATAAGCGGTGTTGGAAAAAAATTCATTTATATGGCCGTTGATGGAAGTACTATTCTTCCATATATTTCAGAACCTGATTTTGTAGGAAATGCCAGTATTGTTGGCTATCAACCAATCAATTCTGGTTTTGGTGCAGAAGTATTGGGAACCAGTGCTTTTGGATTTCCAAATGTCATTCAAGCAAAACCAAAACAAGATGGTGAAGGTCTTAGTGCAACATATCAAGGTACTTGTCAAGGATTACCAACCGTTTTTTCAACAGAAGGAATATGTAGCCCGATGAAAGGAGAAATAACATGGGATTTTGGTGATGGTACTGCCGGTTCGGGAAAAAGTACATCTCATACCTATGAAAAATCAGGCAGATATATCGTAAAGCTAAAAGTTGTTGTTTATTCCGAAACAGTTGTAAGTAAAAATGTAAACATTCCGATTTTAAAAAATGCTTTAAAAGAAAAATGTAAAGAGTTTAACGTAATAGACACACTTTATATCAAACCATCTCCAATCATAAATCTGCCAGATTCGGCTTTTGTCTGTGTCATTGAGGGAGGTACATTATTGCTTGACCCAAAAGTTCAACGAGCATATAATCCAGCATATCTTTGGAGTCCTACAAAAGAAACAACACCAACGATTACAATAAGTGCCTTAGGTAATTATAGTGTCAAAGCGACAAATCGTTTTGCAAATAATACAAGTTGTGCTGCCACCGACAAAATAGAAATAAAAGAAGGCTGTGAACCTCGCCTTTTTGCTCCCGAAATTTTTACAGCAAATAGAGATGGACTCAATGATGTTTTTGAACTTCCAAATGCACATATTACTGACTTTGAATTGAGAATATTTAATCGCTGGGGTGAAATAATTTTTGAATCTCATGACCCAGACACTCTTTGGGACGGTACTTATCATGGTAAAGTGATGGCTCCAATGATGTATGCTTTTGTTGTCAGTTATAGGAGTAAATATTTTCCTTATCGAGAAAAGATTACTCGCCGAGGTGGAATAATGTTGGTGAATTAAATCTCCCAAAAATTCGTATATTTGGCTTCTAAACAAAGAAGCAAACTTCTCTTTCCTTCATGCGACAAGATTATATCACAGGCGATGCCGAACCACTTTCACCCATCGAAAAAGAAATCGAAAAAGCATTGCGTCCGCTTTCTTTTGATGATTTTACAGGGCAAGATAAGATTTTAGAAAACTTAAAAGTTTTTGTTTTGGCGGCTAAACAACGAAAAGAAGCCCTTGACCACGTATTACTTCATGGCCCTCCTGGCTTAGGAAAAACAACACTTTCTAATATTATTTCTAATGAGTTAGGTGCTAATATCAAAATAACTTCTGGTCCAGTTTTAGATAAACCCAGCGATTTGGCTGGACTTTTGACTAATTTAGAACCTTTTGATGTCCTTTTTATTGATGAAATCCATCGCTTAAATCCTGTTGTTGAGGAGTATTTGTACTCGGCAATGGAGGATTATAAAATTGACATCATGCTTGATTCTGGTCCTAATGCAAGGAGTGTACAGATTGGCTTGAATCCTTTTACGCTTATTGGTGCTACAACTCGCTCAGGTTTACTTACTTCGCCTCTGAGAGCAAGGTTTGGTATTAACTCACGCTTGGAATATTATGATGCTGTCTTGCTTACCAAAATCGTGAAGCGTTCAGCCTTTATTCTGAATATGCCAATTGAAGAGGAAGGTGCGTATGAAATTGCTCGTAGAAGTCGTGGTACGCCACGTATTGCTAATAACTTATTGCGAAGAACACGAGATTTTGCACAAGTAAAAGGCGATGGTCGCATAACGATTGCGATTGCAGAAATGGCACTTACGGCATTAGATGTTGACCAAGATGGTTTAGATGATATGGATAACAGAATTTTGTTGACAATCATTGAAAAATTTAAAGGTGGGCCTGTTGGGTTAACAACGATTGCAACTGCTGTGGGCGAAGAGGCAGAAACGATAGAAGAGGTTTATGAGCCATTTTTGATTCAAGAAGGCTATTTGAAACGTACGGCAAGAGGGAGAGAAGCAACAGAAAAAGCCTATAAACACTTGAATATTTTGCCTAAATATAGAACAGGAGAGTTATTTTAGGTAGTCTATTGACTATCAACTAAAAAAAAGCATCTTCAAATTGTATAATTTCAAAGTTTTCACCGACCGTAATAGCAATAATATCAAATCGGACATTTCCATGCCAATCTTTCTGATAAATGTAGTTTTCTGCCGTTTTGATGATAAGATTGGCTTTGTTTTTTGAAATCGTTTGTTCAGGAAAGCCATGGGCTACTTCTGACCTCGCTCTCACTTCTACAAAAACCAACCAACCGTCTTTTAAAGCAATTATATCTACTTCTCCTTTGCCGAAGGTATAATTTTGATCAAGGATTTGATAGCCTTTATTCGCCAGAAAATAAGCAGCCATTGCTTCGGCTTTGTTGCCAGTGTCGTTGTGTTCGGCCATTTATTTATCAAGCGTTTGACTTTCTTCTTTGATTCTTCAGATAGCTTAAGAAGTTGTTCTACTATAACTCTGCAATAACCGTTTCTCCACCCACAGGCTTGTCATCAATATTTACTAAAATTTTGGCATCTAATGGTAAGAAAATGTCAATTCTTGAGCCAAATTTAATAAAGCCAAATTCTGAACCTTGTTCAACCGCTTGTCCTTCTTTTACATACCAACAGATTCTTCGTGCCAAAGCACCAGCAATTTGTCTAAACAAAACCTCTGTTCCATTGTGATGTTTGACTACAATCGTTGTACGTTCGTTTTCAGTACTTGATTTAGGATGCCAAGCAACTAAATATTTTCCAGCATGATATTTGACATAGGTAACAATACCCGCAATAGGGTTGAAGTTGATATGTACATTGAGTGGTGACATAAAAATAGACACTTGTCTGCGAGGTCCTTTGAAATACTCGGTTTCGATAACTTCTTCAATCACAACAACTTTTCCATCGGCAGGTGCAATCACATGTTTGGGGTTTATTGGTGTTGTTCGAATTGGTTTACGAAAAAATTGGACCACAATGACAAATAAAAATATACTTACAATTAGTAATAAAACATGTAGTAATTCTTGTTCGGGTAAAAAATACCTCAAAATACCATTGGCAACCAATAGGCCAATAATTGTCAATGAAATCGTCCCAGTACCTTCTTTATGAAGCGTCATTTTCTAAGATGTTTAGTTTTTTAGAACCGCAAATATAATCAAACAATGTTTTTACGTTATCTTCACAGCTCAAATATTTATCATGTATGTGAATAAACTGTGGATAAGTAGGTGTTTCACGTGGAAAAACTCTTAATATTTTTATGCAAAAACTCTTTTTTTGGCAAAACTGGCTTAAAACCGAACGATTTAACTTTCTTTTTTTCTTAACTTTTCTAATTATTTCAATCATCATCTTAGGAATATATTGGGTTCGTGGACTCGAAAATGTGCTGCATTGGGACATTTTAAGTGAGCTTGATGAAATACCTACAGTTTTGGATACTTTTTCAGATGGAAAGCTGAAGTTTACTGTAAATGGTAATGCATATATAATAAAGGAAAGGTTTTTAGCTTCAGGAATGTCGATAAATGTACTGGCTAATTATATGTTTTTAGGCTTTTTTATTTTAGGACTGAATCTACTGCTTGCTGCCTTTTCGAGTATGAGTCGTTATTGGTTTTTGGGAGGAATGATTGTTTTGGCAGGAGTGTTAATAACTTTTCATTTGGAAAACATATTTAATATTACCAATCAAGTGGCATTTCTTGGTGCATTTGGCGTTTTTGCAGGTTTAGCTTTTTACTTTAATACATTTGCTCCCCAAATCAACTTTTTAAAAAGATTACTATTCTTCGCATTTCTGACAATAGTAATCATTGTTTTGGTTGCTGTATTTACTAAAATTCAACAACCAGCCGTAGCCGTTGCTTCTTATGGTCTGCTTTCGGCTATTATTTTGACAGCTACTTTTATTCTTTTTATTTCACATGAGATATTGGCAGGGTTGGTTTGGGTCGTCTCAAATTCGGGCGTGAAAAATCGCAATCACTTGCCACAGTTTCTATTTATCTCAAGTATTTATCTATTAAATGTATTGTTAATTTATCTCGAAAAAGCTCAATATATTGATTGGAATATTCTGCCCATAAGTCCGATATTTTTGTTTGTTGTTTCTCTAATATTAGGTATTTGGGGATTTAGAGATTATTGTGAACAAGCTAATTTTGTCAATTTCCGAACGATTGGTTCGTGGTTTTATGTAGGATTTGCTATTATTTCAACGGGCACCATTGCTTATGCCTACGGCACAGCCAATGATCCTCTTATTGAAGCAATCGAAGATTTTATTTCTTATGCTCATTTAGCGATTGGATTAACTTTCTTTTTTTATGTTTTAGTAAATTTCATTCAACCATTACAAAAAGGTCTAACCATTCATAAAATAATATATAAACCAAAGTTTATAGAATTAATGCTTTTCCGTTTGGCAGCAATTGTGCTTGTTTTTATATTAATTTCAATTAAAAACTACAACAATTATTTCCAAACAAAGGCGGGCTATTATAATGCGATTGGAGATTTTTATGTAGCCGAAACAGATGTACAAGCGGCTGAAACATTCTACAAAGAAGCATTGCATTTTGATATTAGAAATCACAAGTCCAATTATGCCTTAGCATCATTGGCAATGAATGCCAACGACAAAGAAAATATAGGTATTTTCTTAAAAAATGCTTTAGAGAAAAATCCAAGTCCTTTTGCTTACATTGGTCTAAGTAAGGTTTTACAAGAAAAAGACATGTTTTTTGATGCTTTGTTTACCATTCGTGAAGGAGTCAACAAATTTCCTAAAAATCAACAATTGTTAACTAATTTGGCTTTTTTGTATGAAAAAACAAAAGTAACAGATTCAACGCTCCACTATTTAACATTAGCGAAAACAAACTGTACGCAATGCGATTTAGCAGAATCAAACTTGTTGGCATATCATTTGAAATATGGTGGTTCTGGTTTAGAAGAAGTGAAAAAGTTGACATTGAAAAATGAAAAAACCGATTACGAAAGTTTAAGAGCAAATAGAGCAGCAGTAGATAAACAATTAAGGCGACATGCCTCAACCAATATTGAATTGTCGAAAGATTCTGCTTTAAATGTAAGTCAGTTTGCATTATTGTATAATTTAGCTTCTTTCAATAACTATCAGTTTCCTTATACAAGTGCTGAATTACAAAAAATTCAGCGAAAAGAAGTCAATAATTCTTTTTATGAAGATTTGGAGTTTGCTGTTTCAGCGAGAAATTTTTTTAAAGAAAACAAAATAGATGGTTTGAAGCAGCTTTCTATTTTAGCAAATGATTCGACAAAACATAAAGCCTTATATAATCAAGTAGCAGGAATGTGGTTTTTGCAACAAGGTGTTTATGACAAAGCAATTACATATTTGAGTAGAGCGGGGGATCTCTCTTCGGTCGCAATTTTACAACAACAAGATTATCATAAAACAATAATTGATTTTCAAGAAGCTCAAGCTTCGGAGTTATTGGCAAATACCAAAACAAAAGCAGATTTTGATAAAGTTTTAGCAGAAAACCCTTTAAACCCAATTATTCTAAGCAAAACGCTTGATTTTTATAATACGAATTTAAAAAAGCCCAATGATGCTTATAATATCATTTTTAAGGCGATAGAACTGAATGATAATTCGGTAGAATTATGGAAACTTTATACACTACAATCGCTTAAAATTGGTATGGCTGATTATGCCGAAGATGGCATATTAAAGTTAAAACAATTGGCTACCCCTGCCGATTATCAAGCATTTCTTTCCACCTATCAAGCCCAAAAAGCATTGATGGAAAAAAATAAGCAAGGTTTTAATTGATTCTGTAATTTAGCCCTTAAACCGTAATAACGGTCTGCTCCAAAGGGGCTTACACTTTTCCATTCAAAGGGTTTATTTTTTATCACAATTTAATCTAAAGCCCCATAGGGGGTTTGGGGCAATGAAAATTATCGAAACAACCAATATTTCAAAACGCTACATCATGGGTAGCGAAATTATTGATGCCTTAAAATCGGTCACGATTTCGGTTAATAAAGGTGAATATGTAGCATTTATGGGGCCATCAGGTTCTGGAAAATCTACTTTGATGAATATTATAGGTTGTTTGGACTCACCTACGGGCGGACGATATATTTTGAATAACAATGATGTAAGTGGAATGAGTGAAAACGAATTAGCAGAAGTTCGTAACAAGGAAATTGGCTTTGTGTTTCAAACGTTTAACTTACTTCCCCGCCAATCGGCACTTGAAAACGTAGCTTTGCCATTGATATATGCAGGTTATACTAAATCACAGCGTACAGAAAAAGCAATGCAGACCCTCAAAAGTGTAGGCTTAGATAACCGAGCTCATCACAAACCCAATGAGCTTTCTGGGGGGCAGCGACAACGTGTAGCCATTGCCCGTGCATTAGTCAATGACCCAAGTATATTGCTTGCCGATGAGCCAACTGGTAATTTGGATACAAAAACCTCCTACGAAATCATGGAGCTATTTGACCAACTTTATTCTAAAGGAAATACAATTGTGATGGTAACGCACGAAGAAGATATTGCAAAATATTCACATCGAATCATTCGTTTGCGTGATGGCTTGGTAGAAACTGATAAAATTAATATCGAACCAACAAATCCACGAGAAATGGCAAAGATTTTTGCTGAAAAAGTGAAAGAATAATAAATACAAATGTCGATAAATTTGTAGTGATTCATCTCTCAAAAAAAACAATTTATCATTTAACCATTTAGTTTTTTTGATAAAAGTGCAATTTTGGCAAACTAAAATGCAATTTGTATCGTTTATAACTAAAATGTCTCAACAAAATCTAACTTTTAATGAAAAAAGGATTATTATTTTTAGCTTTAATGCTGTCAATCAGCTCATTAACATTTGCACAAAGCCCAAGAGCTTTTGCAGAAAGTGCCAATGTGAAAGTTTCTTATGGACAACCATCTAAAAAAGGACGTGTAATTTTTGGAGGTTTAGAAAAGTTTGGAACGGTTTGGCGTACAGGTGCAAATGAAGCAACAGAAGTTACTTTTAAGAAAGATGTGAAATTTGGTGGTAAATTTGTGAAAGCAGGAACATATTCACTTTTCTCGAAATTAGGAGAAAAAGAATGGACAATTATTTTAAATAGCGAATTGAAACAATGGGGTGCTTACGGATACGAAAAAATCAAAGATAAAAACGTAGCAGAAGTGACAGTTCCAGTAAAAGCATTAAAAGACGTAGTAGAGAAGTTAGCAATCACTACGGACGACAAGACTTTAACCATTTCCTGGGATACGACAAGTGTTGCCGTTCCTATGGAGTTTTAGGGTTTAGGTAAGTGTAGTAATAAAAAGCCGAGGCACTTGCCTCGGCTTTTTTTGTGACCCCTCCCAAGTTCAGGGAATGGCTTTTACTTCTTTCCAATAAATCTTTCAAAAAACTCATAAATGCGTAGCATACGGTCGATTCTTTGGTGAACGTTTCCTGTGCGAGAAAGTTCGTGTGTTGCCCCAGGCATTCTTACATATTCTACTTCTTTACCCATTATCTTCATTGATTTATACATCATCTCACTTTGAATTGGGCCTGTACGCAAGTCGTTTTCTCCGTGTTTGATAAGTAATGGTGTACGAATTTTGTCAACAAAAGTATAAGGAGAGTTTGATTCTAAAACGCCTTCCGTTTTGTCGTTCCAAGGAAAATTAAAATAACTTGGAATCAATCTCCACGCATTTCCTTCGCCCAAAAATGTTGTTAAATCATAGACACCACGTTGAGCAAATGCAGCTTTAAAGCGATGATCGTGTGCAACAATCCAAGCGGTCAGATAACCAGCATAAGAGCCACCAGTAATTACCTGACGAGCAGTATCGACCCATGCCAATCTTGCAGCATCACTTTCTGCCGCCAAAACGTCTTCTGCAGGGCCTGTTCCCCAATCTTTAATGTTGGCACGTAAGAAATCTAAACCATAACCGCCCGAACCACGTGGATTGGCATAAACTACACCATAGCCTTGCGAACAAAAATATTGAAACTCATGCCACATCGAAAACTCTCCTGGTCCCCACATGGCAGTTGGGCCACCGTGCATATTGAGTAAAAGTGGATATTTTTTACCAGTCTCAAAATTACTTGGTTTCATTATCCAATACTCAACTTTTTGCCCTTTTGTATTCGTATAAATACGTTTTTCTGGGAAACTCAAAGCTTTATTTTTTACCCAATCATTAATAGAAGTCAGTTTTACAGCGTTTTTCATCTGTAAATCTGCCACATAAAGTTCATTTGGGTTTGAAACCTCTGTTTTTGTATAAAGAATTTTATCGGCTGAAATGTCAAAACCAAGAATTCCAGATTCAAAATCGGTCAATTGTTCGATTTTTTTAGTTTGAGCATCAATTTTGTAAATTGGTTGTCCACCATTCGACTGTGCTGTAAAATAGATGCTTTTCGAGTCTTTTGTCCAAGTAAGTCCACCTACTGAGCGATCAAATTTGATAAGCTGAGGATTCGTACCATCAGCATTGGCTAAAAATAGCTCGCCAATATTTACACCTTGAGAGGTAGATTTTAAATAAACCATACTTTTCCCATCGGGTGAAAAAGTTACGCCGCCAAAAGATTTGCCTTTTTCTGATAAAAGTACTTTTCGACCTGAACCATTAGCATTGACTGCAATGATTTTATTGTCTTGCTCACGGTCTGGGTGTTGAAGCGAGTCTAATACAGTAGAAATAACAATTTTACCATCTTGAAGCCAAGCTCCGCCACCGTAACTATTGAAACCAAAAGTAATCGGCGTGGCTTTTGCTCCTTCACGAGCATCAATTACATAGATATGTGAAAAATTTAGCTCCGGTTGCGTAGTGGCTTCACCTTGAAAAGTGAGGCGATTGAAAACCTTTGCTTTTTTATCCTCTACGTCTTTGTCTAAATAGGCACGAATTTCTTCAATTGTACCATCAGGATTAGGTTTTACTCCTTTTGGAGGCTTTAAAAATTCATTATTCTTGAAACCTGGTTTTTCTAATGACCATGCAGGAACACCTTTTGTTGGATTAAGCAGAGAATCTTTTAAAAGTTCTGTTAGTGAAAGACTCACACTAAACGAAATTTTCGAGCCATCTTTCGACCAATTGGGGTTTGATGCACCATATTTGGAATCAGTTAATTGATACGCTTCACCACCATCAAGCGGCATAATAAAAATTTGCGACTTTCCTTTCACATTTCGGGCAAAAGCAAGTTGCTTACTATCGGGCGACCACGAAGCACTATTCACACTTTCTACACCTCTTGTAATTTGCTTAACTGTCTGAAAATCAGTTAGATACATATGCGAGCGATAATCGTATTCAAGCTTGTTTTCTTCGCTAACATCGGTTGTTCGTAATGAATAAATAGCTTTTTTTCCATCAGGAGCGACGCTAATACTACCAATTTGCTTGATTCGAGTAAGGTCGGTTACGACTACTTTTTCTTTGCCATTTTGGGCAAAAACTAAGTTTGAAATGAAGATTAAGGTTAGGAGAATTCTCATATTTGTTTGTTTAGAAGATTACGAGGTAAAAGTACAAAAAGCTAATCAATAAAAAATGAATTGGTGTTGTGCCAATTCATTTTTGTTTATCAAGATTTTTTTAAAAACATTTATACTAAATCACCATACAAGTCAAATTCTTCGGCATTGTTGATTTTTACATTAGCAAAGTCGCCAAGTCGAACATATTGTGACGCAGGAACAAGCACTTCGTTATCTACTTCTGGCGAGTCAAATTCTGTGCGACCGATGAAGTAACCGCCTTCTTTTCTATCAAATAACACTTTATAAGTGTTGCCGATTTTTGCTTGGTTCAGTTCTGCTGAAATACCTTGTTGTAATTCCATGATAATGTCTGTCCTTTCTTGTTTTACTTCCGCAGGAATATCATCAGGCATTGTGAATGAATGGGTATCGTCTTCATGAGAATATTGGAAAACGCCGAGTCTATCAAATCGCATTTTTTCGACAAACTCATACATTTCTTCAAAATGCTCTTCGGTTTCGCCAGGATGTCCCGCAATAAGTGTTGTACGAATAGCCATTTCTGGTACTTTTTCACGAATCGTATTTATCAAGGCTTCCGTTTTTGGGCGGTCAATGCCTCTTCTCATGATTTTCAACATTTCTGATGAGCCATGTTGCAAAGGCATATCTAAATATTTACAAACATTTGGGCGATTTTTAATGACGTCTAACACATCCATTGGAAATCCTGACGGATAAGCATATTGCAAACGAATCCAGTCGATACCTTCAACATCAGAAAGTTTATCTAAAAGTTCAGCTAAGTTTCTCTTTTTATAAATATCTAAGCCATAATAAGTCAAATCTTGGGCAATCAAAATCAGCTCTTTTGTGCCTTTCTTTGCTAAATTTTGTGCTTGCAAAACCATCTCTTCCATCGGACGACTCACGTGTCCACCACGCATCAACGGAATTGCACAAAAACTACATGGACGATCGCATCCTTCGGCGATTTTCAAATAGGCGTAGTGAGCAGGTGTTGTCAAGAGGCGTTCACCAACTAATTCGTGTTTATAATCAGCTTTTAGCGTTTTGAGCATTCTTGGAAGTTCATTTGTACCAAACCACGCATCAACCGTTGGAATTTCGACCGAAAGTTCATCTTTATAACGATGAGATAAACAACCAGTTACATATACTTTATCAACAATTCCCGCATCTTTTGCATCGACATAACGGAGAATGGTGTCGATAGATTCTTGCTTGGCATTGTCAATGAATCCACAAGTATTTATGATTACAATATTCGCATCATCTTTTTTCGACTCGTGTTCAACTTTTATACCGTTGCCTTTGAGTTGAGTATAGAGGACCTCTGAATCAACAAGATTTTTCGAACAGCCGAGTGTGACGATGTTGATTTTATTTTTTACTATTCCTTTTGTTTTCATTTTATCAATTTAAACGATTCAGGAGAATCGTTCTACATAATTTTTGCAAAGTTCGACAAAAATACCTTGTTTACCTACAACGATAAAAGTAAATAAAAAAGTCCCTCATTTTTCAACGAGGGACTTTTTACTATAAAAATTAGTCCAAAGACTATTCTTTTGATTTTTTAACGATACCGTCAGCAATGTTTTGAGGAACGATTTCGTAGTGGTCAAATGTCAAGTTGGCAGTTGCACGACCAGATGACATTGTACGAAGGTCAGTTACATAACCGAACAATTCTGACAAAGGCACATCAGCCTTGATAACTTGCGAACCAGCTTTTGTATCCATACCTTTCATCATACCACGACGACGGTTTAAGTCACCAGTGATAGGTCCAGTATATTCGTCTGGAGTAATTACCTCAACAGCCATGATTGGTTCAAGAATCTTAGGACCAGCTTGACGTGCAGCTTCTTTAAAGCCCATACGTGCAGCTAATTCGAAAGACAATGAATCTGAATCGACATCGTGGTAAGAACCGTGGAACAAACGAACTTTCATTGAGTCAACTGGGAAACCAGCCAAAGGCCCATTTACCATTGCTTGCTCAAATCCTTTCTGAACAGCAGGGATAAATTCTTTAGGAATAATACCACCCACAATATTGTTTACGAACTCTAAACCTTGTTTGTCATCTTCTCTTGGCCCGATTTCGAATACGATATCGGCAAATTTACCACGACCACCCGATTGTTTCTTGTAAACCTCACGGTGTTCAACCGTTTTAGTAATTGTTTCTTTGTAAGCAACCTGTGGAGCTCCTTGATTCACTTCCACTTTAAACTCACGACGCATACGGTCGATGATGATTTCCAAGTGAAGCTCACCCATACCACGGATGATAGTTTGACCTGTTTCTTCGTTAGATTCAACTGTAAGAGTTGGATCTTCTTCAATAAGCTTAGTGATAGCTTTCGAGAAGTTATCTTGGTCAGCTGTTTTCTTAGGCTCAATTGCATACCCGATAACTGGCTCAGGGAATACCATTGATTCTAAAACGATAGGGTTTTTCTCATCAGATAAAGTATCACCAGTTTTGATGTCTTTAAAACCAACTACCGCACCAATATCACCAGCACCCAATCTTGGAATTGAGTTTTGCTTATTAGCATGCATTTGGAAGATACGAGAGATACGCTCTTTGTTTCCTGAACGGTTGTTCAAGACATAAGAACCAGCATCCAAACCACCTGAATATGCACGAATAAAACACAAACGACCAACATAAGGGTCAGTTGCGATTTTAAATGCCAAAGCAGAGAATGGCTCGTCTTCAGAAGGCTTACGAGTTACTTCTGCACCTGTATCTGGGTTTGTACCGATAATTGCTTTTTTGTCTAACGGAGATGGTAAAAGAGCCATCACATAGTCAAGCATTGTTTGTACACCTTTGTTTTTGAATGAAGAACCACAAAGCATCGGAACAACTTTCATGGCAACAACTGCTGCACGAAGAGCGGCTAAGATTTCAGCTTCTGTAATTGAATTTGGGTCTTCAAAATATTTTTCCATCAAAGTGTCATCGAATTCAGCAACAGCTTCGAGTAATTTTTCACGGTATTCAGTTGCTTCTTCCATCATATCATCAGGAATTGGCACTTCAGTGAAAGTCATACCTTTGTCGTCTTCGTTCCAAACGATACCACGGAAGTTTACTAAATCAACAACACCCTTAAAGTTTTCTTCTGAACCAATTGGTAATTGTAATGGCACAGCGTAGCTTCCCAACATTTCTTTTACTTGCTTACACACGTTCAAGAAGTCAGCACCCGAGCGGTCCATTTTATTAACGAAACCTAAACGAGCAACATGGTAATTGTTTGCTAAACGCCAGTTAGTTTCAGATTGAGGCTCAACACCATCAACCGCACTAAATAAAAACACCAAACCATCTAATACACGTAACGAACGGTTTACCTCTACAGTAAAGTCCACGTGACCAGGGGTGTCAATGATATTAATATGGTATTTATCACCACGGTAGTTCCAATCTACTGTTGTTGCTGCCGAAGTAATTGTGATACCTCTTTCTTGCTCTTGCTCCATCCAGTCCATCGTTGCTGCTCCGTCGTGTACCTCACCAATTTTGTGGCTAACACCAGCATAGTAAAGGATACGCTCGGTAGTAGTAGTTTTACCCGCATCAATGTGGGCAGCAATACCGATGTTTCTTGTGAATTTTAAATCGCGTGCCATTTTTTTGTTTTAAATTATTTTTGATTTGTATTGTCTATCAATGAAGGTTTTTTATTAAAAAACACAACCTTTCTAAATTAGGGTGCAAAGGTAAGACTTTTTTCTTTTAATCATTAGTTTTCTTGAAAAATATTCGTAATAGTCGTCATACTCAAGCTAAAAATAATATTAAGTAAATGTTGAGTCGTTGAAAAAAGGGTATCTAATCGTAAATAAATTTTAATAGTCATGCTTAAAGAAGAATACAGAAACAAAAATCCTCACCAATCGTGAGGATTTTGAAACTATTAAAGCATAATGTTTCTTCTTGAAAATGTTATGAACCTAATTTCTTTATTTTGATTAATTGACGAATTAAGTAGATGATTGTACCCCACACACCAATAATGATGGAATAGGCCATGAACAATAACCAATAAGGGGTCTTAAAACGAGTTGTCCATAAAGTACGTTGCTCAAAGAAATTGTTATCAATTTTGGTTGCGATGCCCCATTTGACAGGTTTTTCAATGATCAAGTTTCCAAAAAACTCATTTTCATCTGCTTGAGCAATCAAAGTAATATTTCCCTTTTGGTCGCCAGGAAGGTTAAGTTTTTTAAATTCAGCCGTAATGGAGCCACTTGAGTCAGTAGTATATGTTTCTTCATCTCCTGCTGAAAGAACACCACCGTGACGTTGAATACCCACTTTCAGCTCTACATCTTTTGCAGGTACCCATTGATTATTTTCTAGCTTAAATACAGTAGCAACGATACTTCTTGCACCATCGGTATTCACAGTATCGAGGGTAATTTTTGCTTTTGTGATGATAAAATCAGAAATAATTTCCTCATCCTCCGCTTTTACAATAAATGTATGTTGAGGAGAAGCATCCCACGATTTTTTAAGAGCTGGCGGCAAAAATACTTTGCCTTTCCCTGTTGTGTCAGTTTTGACTTTCGCAATGAGATTTGTTCCTGAACTGTCAAGATAAACTTCATAAGTTTTATCTTTTTGAGGGGTAAAAACCTTGTTCTTTTTTAAAGTGCTTTCCAATATTAAATATTGTACACTGTTATTAAAATTATAATAATGTAGTTTGACAATTTCTTGTCCAGCATCTTGTGCAAACCCCCTGTTTTCAAACAACATTAATGAGAAAATGAAAAACAGGAGTATATATCTATTTTGATTTATCTTTTTCATGTTGTTCGGTGATTGTTTCGTGAATAGGAATGATTGGAAATATCCTTACAAAAAAAGTTACGATAAGTAATGCTCCTGCAAGTGAACCCAATGTAATGGCCCATTCTTCCCAACTTGGAAAATAATGTTTATAGTTTTCGGGAACATTCTGCATGGGTAAAAAAGGGTGTAGCAAGGTAGGAGTAACAATTAAGTACCTCTTGAACCACGCTCCAACAACAATCATGATTCCCGTTATGAACATAGGAAGTGGTTTTCTGCCACTTTTGAATAACATAATGAAGATTGGAATAATCATGCCGATCATGATAGCAAACCAAAACATGATGGAGAACTCACCCGTAAATAATTCAACTAAGTGAGCGGCCTCCGATTTTTTCATTTTGAAAGCAGGAACAAGGTATTCGTTGATGTTGAAATAAAGATAAATAAGCGATAGCATGACTGCGATTCGACCCATTTTTTCAAAATGTAGTTCGGTAATATATTTTTCGAGATGGTAATGTTTTCGAAAAACATACATCGCTACAATAACACCACCAGCACCCACTAAAAACGCCCCTGAAATGAAATAGGCACCAAAGTTTGTACTATCCCAGCCTGGTCGATAAGTTGTTGCAAACAGCCAAGAAGTAACGGTGTGGATACAAAAAGCCACTGGAATAATCATAATACAAAGGATATTGATGATTTTATCGCTTATTTTGACTTGTTCGCTATTGCCTTTCCAATATGAACCTAAGAAAGTATAGATTTTGTTTTGCCAAGCACTGTTTTTGCCTTTTTGCTGATTCATGATTTTCAAATCAGGCAAAAGAGGAACGTATAGCAGAAAAAGACTAATAAAAAGATAAGTAGTAATGACAATTACGTCCCAAGCAATGGGTGATTGCAAACGACCATGAGTAAATAAATTAAAAAGCCGTTCGGGGCGACCCATATCAACGATGATAATGAGAGATGCAAAAGTAATGGCAGAGACAGCAATAATTTCAGCGATACGTGTCAGAGGTGTACTCCATTCAACATTTGCCAAGCGAAAAATAGCCGTAATGAGTGAGCCTACCAAACTGATAGCAACAAAGAAAACGAAGTTCGATATATAGATTCCCCACGAAACATAGTCTCGCATGGAAGTAACACCTAATCCATAACGCAATTGTCGGTAATAAGCATAAGCTCCAATCAAACAAATGGTAGATAAGATACCCACCCAAATCATTCCGCTTTTGCTAAACTTTTGGGGCATCAAATCTTCTGTGATTTGTTTATCTTTAGAAGAAGTATTCATGGTTCAATATTTAGAGTTAAATAACATAAGTAGCTTTTTAGAGCTGAGTTTTTGTGAAATTCACAAACGATCAAAAAGTACTTATTTTTTTGTTTCTTCAGTGTTCTCACTTTCCAAACCAACTTCATAAGGGAAGTTTCGGTTGACAGGTGGTAGGTAATAAACACTTGGTTTTGTACCTAAATCTTCCATCAAGCGGTAGCCAGCTCTATCTTTTATCAAATCACTGAAACGGAATGTTTCGGCACCATTAGTTACTGAATCTTCATTCAAATCACCAAACATAAATACGCCATTGGGACAAGCCGAAACACAGTGAGGCAATTCACCTTTGCGAGTCATATCGGGACAAAAATCACATTTACCGACAGTTCCTTTCTTTTGAGGCATACTTGTTTCGCAAGAGTAGGGCTGTGCGGTCACTTCTTCTGTCAAAACAGGTTCTTCCCAGTTAAAAACACGAGTTGAATAAGGACATGCTGCCATGCAAAAACGACAACCAATACAACGGTCGCTATCAATTAACACGATGCCATCTTGGCGTTTAAAAGTAGCATCTACTGGACATACCTTTACACAAGGTGGCTCGTCGCAGTGCATACAAGTGGTTGGTTGCCAATAGGGAGCCGTATGGTCTGCATCTTCCATGCCAAGTACTTTAATCCAATTTTGATCAGGGTGTACTTGGTGCATGTGATTACAAGTACTTTGGCATTTTTTTAAGTTTTTACAGCGAGCAAGGTCAATAACCATGATAAACTTTTTGCCTGCAACACCTTGTCTTTCTTCTGCATTTGATAAATGAGGTACATCGGGAACTGGCTTTAAGAAAGCCCTGTCAATTTCTATTATTTGGCCGTCAACCGAAAGTAGTTTTACTTTTTCGCCAGTCAGCACCACTTCATCTTGAGCAAAGGGATTTTTATCTTGGCTACATCCTGCTAAAGCTGCTGTACTAAGTAAACCCCCCAGTAAAAAATCTCTTCTTGGTATATTATTATTGTCGTTCATGATTTATTAGGCTTAGTTTTTACCCATTTTTGCAACTCGGCGTTAGTTATTGTACCTCCGCATTGCGTAATGAGTTTTGTATTTATTTCAACCAAAGTGCCGTCTTGGGTAAGCATTTTTACAGTGTCACCCTCGTCTTTTTTCTTAGTTTCTCTTGTGAAAAATTTAAGAACCGTTGCCGAACACACGGCGGCAACACTCCATAGGATAAATTTTTTCCTTGTAGTATTTTCAGAATTATTTTTCATTATTTGGCTTGTATGATATTTTTTAAAATTAGGGCATTTCCCTGAAGTTGATTATCAATACAATCATCAGATTATATGATAACTGTCATTTATTTTCGAAAGTAAAAGTCTAATGCCGTATCAATATTCATCATATCAATGAGTAATGGGTCTTTTTTTTGATTAAAAAGAAGGATACCACAAATATCATTTTTAGTATTTAGGTCGATACAAACACTCGTATTATCGTCTTTTTTAAAGAGTAAATATTGATATTTTGACGATTCGATAATTTTAATTTTTGGCCAATATTGCTTCAAAACCATTCGTGCATTCCGCATTTGGTAGAAACAATCGTGTTTTAAACTCTCAAAAACCATTTTTTCATTGATTTTCTCAATTTTGATGAGTTGAACCGAATCAGGGTTATAAAAAACCGCAGATGGTTTATCAATTAGTAAAGTATCAGAATAACTTGATTGTGGTTTTTGCAAGTTTACAGCGAAGGGTATCTTCTTTTTTTCGTCAGAATCTTTGGGTTTGCTTTTACAAGCAATAACACAAACTAAGAAAAGAATGCTTATAATTTTTATAATAGGGCTGTTTGTTAGATTCATGGCAATCATACATTTATAAATAAACAGGATTGGTTACCCCAACCCTATTTATTAGAATTATATTCTTGTAATATTAAATCCTATCAAAAATTTACTACCAGTAACTTTGGTCCCTTTTTCATCTTTGGTATAACCAAAAGGATTGTTAGTATTATACAAACTATTACGTTGAGGACTAAGTAAATAGTAGTTGGTGAAAAATAATTGAAAACAGTGTCCACTTGTACCCAGCTCTACACCAAAGGAAATATTTGGATTTGGATTATTGGTTGCATGTTTAGTTATCGGTTGTTCATAGTTACAGATGAGCGAGGTACTTTGAGAAACCTTTAATCTTCCAGAAAATGCTACCGAAAAGTGATTGTTTTTCATATTTTTAAAAACCTCTTTTCCTGTACTATCATTTTTAGTGTAATAACCACTCACGGCATTTTGGTGAGCTAAACTAGGTGCTATTTGTAAAGATAGTTTTTCAGAAACTTTTCTGGCTATTAGCAACTGATTGAAGAAAGAAAATCTATCGGTACTGTGTGAAAAAATAGTTTTATCCACATCTTTTCTTGTATCATATCCTATGTTTGTATAGTACGAGATACTAACAGGGTAAACACCTTTTGTTTGAGTGATAATAGAATACTTTGCGTTAGCGTCCCATAGTAAATTACTTTTTGTAATACCAACACCAACAAAAAGCTTGTTGATTGGTGAATAGCTGACGCCAAGTCGGATGTTTGATGGAGCAAAAAAGCCCCAAAAATCCTTATATCCGTTGTTTACAACACCAAAACGGTGCATGATATCCATTTCAACGGTTCCTTTTACAGGTACTAAAACCGTTTGATTATCAATAATCCAAACACTTTGAAAGGTATTTTTTACTGGTTTTACCTTTGCGTGAACTTTCACAATCTGTGTTGCATCAGTAGTGTCATTTTGAGCTTTGCCGACTAAGTTGATAAAAAATAGGCAGACAATTAATGATACACTGAATGAAATTCGACGGAGTATATTAATTTTCATTGGAATGTTTTTTTAAATTATTAATTGTTTTGTGCCCCATTTCTTATCCAGTCATATACTTTTTGTCTATCAACAGCTGAAGGAATGTATTCTCGCATTTCACCGTTAATCATAAGGTATAAAATACTTTGTTTCGGTAGAGATGTATTTACAAAACCACCGTTAGTAATCTGACCGAAAGATACATCAGAAGCCATATAGGGTTTGTGTGCACCCGAAACATGGCAACCAGATAATGCACAACTTTTGTTGAATAATGGCATCAAATCGGCTTTAAAACTTACGGGTTGTGGAGGGCCATCGGGGTCAGCAGCGGCCGTTGGAATAACAACATCATTATAACAACTTGATAAAACCACTGCGAAATAAACTATTAATGCCAGAGATATTTTTATACGTTTCATTTCTTATCCAGTTTTGAATGTTTATTTATTATTGAAATTCATATTACATTGAATTTCTATTTTATCAGAAATACTAGTACTTGTGATTCCAAAATCTCGGCAATTGAATTGAAATGATAATTGTAAACCAAATACATCGTAAGTAGAGGCTGTGCCTGCACCAATTGTTCCTTTTGAAATATATTTCAATTTTCCTACAATTGTCTTTGTCAAAGGAGCGGCCAAGTTACCTTTCCAAGTGAGTTCAATAGTTGCGATATAATCAGACGTTAAAGGGTCGAATTCAACTTTAGTACTTCTAATTTTTGCAAGATTTGTAACAGTTAAGTTTTGTGTTCCAGCCACAATTGGAGTAGTTCCTAAAGCTGTGATATTACAGCCAGCATCCCTTCCTGGTTCCCCAGTATTTGAAGTATTCATCTGAACATAACCATTAAAATATGTTTTAGCAGGTTCGCTTTCGTAAAATGCCCATGAAGAGTCGGCTAATGGCTGGCCTGTAGTAGTGTAAGAAGTCATTCTCGCATTTTCCACATTATGCATACCAAATTGATTGAAACGACCAGTCAATAAACCAGCTGCACCAACGTAGTTTGTTTGCCACAAAACGCTTGAGTGTGCTTTGTCTAATTTCCATTCATTTTTATTTCCAACTGTAATCTTACCAGGTAAGTGTATATTTGTTCCCCTTGTAATTACAGGTTTAGTTGAAACGGGTTCTGGCGGGGTAATGTCTTCATGAGTACAACTTGAAATGTACCCATATCCACTCAATATGACAAATGTTAATAATAGTGACTTACTGATTAAAGTTTTCATAAAATATATTTAATTTAAGTGAATTTTTAGAATAGTGAACCAAATTATAGTGCTAATAATGGTAATTAGTTATAAGGGCTTAGGTTTATAAAGTGTCACTATCCATCTTTTAGAAGTATAGAAGCATTTCTAAATGATGGGTCAAAACTATTCTTAGAATGCTTTAGAAATTATGACAATGCAGAGTAATAGATATGATTATGAATAGGATTTTGAGTTAATAAATAGCAGATAAACAATAAAGACTTATTGAGCGGATACAAACTCAAAATACATCATACACAGGAGATTTTATTTTACTTTGATAAGACACTTAAATAATAAATTAATTAAAAATAGAAGAAGAAGACAGACGGAATTTATCAGTAAACTGATAGTGTAGATTTTCATATCATTCCTAATTATGTCATTTGTGGCCGAAAAAAAATCTTTTAATAATAATGAAAAGAAAACAAGGCTGTGTAATAAGCTATAAATAGGACGTTTGTTTAAAAAACCAATACAAAAAATAAGAGAAGAGGAAGCCCAAAATGTAAGGTATGGAAACTTGAATTGCTGGAAAAAGTTATTGACAGAATAATCAGGAAAAAGATTTTTAAAAACAAGGCCGACGAATAAAAGACCTAATAAAAAATAAGAACTTGGAAGAAGAGTATATAAAGTATGAAGAAAATGATAAAACGTGGATTCTTTAGAATTTTTGAAGGAATATAGAAAAGTAAAAAGTAATGGATAACCCAGAAAAAAAATCATTAGCTGAAGTTTTTCAATAAATAAGATAATATCAGTATCCATAAATGATCAGTTTAAAATTCAGAGAGGCAATAAATATTTTATTGCCCCTCTAACAATTATTTTTTCAATGTTCTTATGAAATATATTAGACTCCACCTGTCATCATCATCTGGGATTTTCTTTTTGAACGAAGGCATATCGTCTCTTCCTTCAGAAATTTTGTAAAATAAAGCACCATCGGTTTGAGACTGTGTTGCTGCTTGTGAAAAGTCGCCAGGCTCTGTCTTTAATTGTGCCGCTTTCGATCCGTCACCCAAACCTTTTGCTCCATGACAAGATTTACAGTGAGTACCCCATAATGTCTTAGCAGTAGCAAGAGCTTCAGCATCATTTGCAACAGGATTTTTCTTGCTTTTGGAGGCGTCTGGCACTGTCCAAGGCTTGCTTTGGGCAGTAGCATTAAAAGATAGACAGATAGTCATAATTCCAGAAATTAAGACTAATTGTAACAATTTTGCTTTCATTTGTATGATATAATTAAGTAAAAAATTAAATAAAAAGGGCTAAACAGAGATTTTTATCTTTGAATTTTTAGGCAAGTACGTTATTGGCATTTACATAAAATATGATGAACCCAAATGGAAAATATGACAGAAAACATATTTTACTACTAATAGAGGTAAGTTAAAAAAGCTGTTGAGCTGTTTGAACAAATCAAAGGAGAAATAGTAAAAAAGCAATAGATAATCAATTGATTTACAATATTTGACGAAAAGATTGATTACTATTTTTTATTTTTTCATTTTTACTGTTTGTATTAACAATTATCTTCAATCAACCACCTTAAAATTATGAAAAGACGGGATTTTATCCAGTTGTCGGGTATGGGTTTGGGAGCAATGATGGGAGCTTCGATTCCAGTTCTTGGCAACGAAGTGTCAATCGAACAATTGCTCAATCCAGTGGCAGATAATGCCATGAAAAAGAAAATGGCAGATGTGGCTCTCAATGCCGCTAAAGCGAAAGGTGCAACCTATACCGATGTTCGTATCGGCAGGTATCTTCAACAATTTTTATTTACCCGTGAAAAAAATGTACAGAATATCGTCAACGCCGAATCTTACGGTGTCGGTATTCGAGTAATTGCCAACGGCACATGGGGTTTTTCGGCCACGAGTGATGTGAGTAATGATGGCATTGCCAAATGTGCTGAAACAGCAGTAGCGATTGCCAAAGCAAATGCCAAAATCCAAAAAGAACCAGTTATTTTAGCTCCACAAAAAGGTGTTGGCGAAGTTGTTTGGAATACACCCATCAAGAAAAACGCCTTTCAAATCCCAATCAAAGAAAAAATAGATTTATTGATGAATGTAAACGGCAAAGCTATGGAAAATGGAGCAGGCTTTGTTACATCAAATTTGTTTTTTGTGAATGAGCAAAAGTATTTTGCCTCAACTGATGGTTCATACATCGACCAAGATGTTCATCGTATTTGGCCTACATTTACTGTAACTGCCATTGATAAAGCTGCAGGGAAATTCAAGACGCGTGATGCTATCAGTTCGCCAATGGGCATGGGTTACGAATATTTAGATGGCTTAGCAAGCGAAAAAATTGCTGGACCTAATGGCTTAGTTGGTTATCGTAACTCTTATGATATGGTGGAAGATGCTATCACGGCAGCCAAACAAGCAAAAGAAAAGCTAACAGCAAAGTCGGTGGCAGCAGGAAAATATGATTTAGTACTTGATCCAAATCATTTAGGCTTAACCATTCACGAGTCAGTTGGACACCCAACTGAACTTGACCGAGTTTTAGGTTATGAAGCAAATTATGCGGGAACAAGTTTCTGTACTTTAGATAAATGGAAAACCAAAGCCTTTAATTTTGGTAGCAAACAAGTAAATATTGTTGCAGACAAATTACAACCATATACTTTGGGAACTGTCGGCTATGATGACGAAGGTGTTCCTTGCAAAGAGTGGGATATTATAAAAGATGGTATTTTGGTAAATTATCAAGCTATTCGTGACCAAGTAAATATCATAGGAGAAAATGCTTCTCATGGTTGTTGCTATGCCGACAATTGGAACTCGGTGCAGTTTCAAAGAATGCCAAATATATCGCTTCGCCCAGGAAAAGAAAAGTTGAGCGTACTTGATATGATTAAAGGTGTGGAAAAAGGGATATATATTGTTGGACGAGGCTCTTATTCGATTGATCAACAACGCTACAATTTCCAGTTTGGTGGACAACTTTTCTACGAAATTAAGAATGGAGAAGTGGTAGGAATGTTAGACGATGTAGCATATCAATCAAACACGCAAGAATTCTGGAACTCATGTGTACAAATATGTGATAAAGATGATTACCGAACTTTCGGGTCGTTTTTTGATGGCAAAGGGCAACCTTCGCAAGTAAGTGCTGTTTCGCACGGAAGTGCCACTACTCGTTTCAATGGAGTGAATGTCATCAACACAGGTAGAAAAATTTAACCCAACCCTCCTCAATAGGGAGGGCTTTAAAATTACTTTCAACAATGGCTATATTAACAAAAGAAGAAGCTAAAAAGATAATAGATAAAGTTTTGGCATTTTCAAAAGCAGACGAAATGGCTGTAACATTAAGTGGCAGCCGTACAGGAAATATTCGTTATGCCCGAAATTCAGTTTCGACAAGCGGTGTTTCCACCGATATGTCTTTGGCGGTTACAGCGGTTTTTGGAAAAAAATCAGGCACGTCAACTATCAACGAATTTGATGATGCTTCCTTAGAAAAAACTGTTCGGAGAGCAGAAGAAATAGCAAAACTTGCTCCTGAAAACCCTGAATATGTACCAATGCTTGGACCACAAACGTATTTAGAAACCAATACTTTTGCCGAAAGCACAGCTAATATTGACCCAGATTTTAGAGCAAAAGCAGCATTTGATAGTATAGACCCTTGTTCAAAAAAGAACTTAACGGCGGCGGGCTATATGGAAGACTTTTCGGGTTTTACCGCATTTGGCAATTCAAAAGGGCTTTTTGGTTATAATAAATCAACAAATGTAGATTTTACGATTACCGTAAGAACAGCTGATGGTTTAGGCTCAGGATATGCTATTCATGATTATAATGACGTTTCAAAGTTAAATACAAAAGCAGCCACTGAAGTAGCCATCCAAAAAGCAATGGCCTCAGTCAATGCTCAGGCATTAGAGCCAGGAAAATATACTGTGATACTTGAACCAGCCGCATCAATTGATTTACTTCAAAATATGATGCGAAGCATGGATGCTCGAAGTGCCGACGAAGGTAGAAGCTTTTTGAGTAAAAAAGGTGGTGGCACTCGTTTAGGCGAAAAACTTTTCGATGAAAGAGTAAATATATACTCCGACCCAAGCAACTTAGAGATACCTAATGCTGGATTTGCTGCAGGCGGCGGTGGTGGTGGTGGTGGCCGATTCGGTGGTGGAGGCATTGATGGCAGACCACAAGAAAAAATAGCTTGGATTGAGAATGGGGTAGTAAAAAACATGACTTATTCTCGTTATTGGGCTGAGAAAAAAGGTGTGAAAGGAACACCTCCACCATCGGCGTTCATAATGGCAGGAGGCACACAGTCTTTGGCCGACCTTATTAAAGGTACAGAAAAAGGCATTTTGGTTACCCGTTTTTGGTACATTCGTGCCGTTGACCCTCAAACATTACTCTACACAGGACTGACCCGTGACGGAACTTTTTATATCGAAAAAGGAAAAATCAAGTTTCCTGTAAAAAACTTCCGATTCAATGAAAGTCCAGTTATTATGCTTAATAATTTAGAAGCAATGGGTGTTCCAACACGTGTTGGTGGATGCTTAATTCCCCCATTGAAAATCAGAGATTTTACATTCAGTAGCTTATCGGATGCGGTTTAAGATTTAAAATGAAGCACGAAAAGTATAAATTTTCATAAAAGAACTTTTTGAAAACTGATATTTTTCGTGCCATTTACATAAAGTTCAACCATTTATCTCCACAATTTACCCATTCATCAAAATCACCCATAAAGGGTTATTTTTGAATGGCTTTTAATGCTTAATTTTATATTTCAACAAGTAGTACCTATTCTTCATTATAAACAAAATAAACTGAAAAAGCTTTGAAAAGAAGAGATTTTATTCAATTATCCAGTTTAGGTTTTGGGGGGCTGATGTTACCCAATATGCCTATGGGGGGCATTCCGATTATTGGAAATGCCGTTTCGCAAGAGGCGATGCTTGATGGTGCGATTGATGTTGCTATCAAAAAACGCCTTGCTGATGCAGCTCTTAATGCCGCAAAAGCCAAAGGTGCAACCTATACCGATGTGCGTATCGGTCGCTATCTCAACCAATTTGTCGTTACTCGTGAAGACAAAGTACAAAACATCGTTAATACAGAATCGTATGGTGTTGGTGTACGTGTAATTGCCAATGGTTGTTGGGGGTTTGCGGCAGTTGTAGATGCAAAAAGCGAAGCCGATACGGCCAGAGCTGCCGAAGAAGCGGTGGCAATTGCAAAGGCCAATGCAAAATTAATGAAAGTACCCGTACAATTAGCTCCTCAAAGTGGCTATGGTGAAGTAAGTTGGAAAGCTCCTATTCAAAGAAATGCCTTTGAAGTGCCAATCAAGGAAAAAGTTGATTTGCTATTAGGAGTAAATGATGCTGCTTTGAAAAATGGTGCTAATTATGTGAACTCGGTGCTATTTATGGTAAATGAGCAAAAATATTTTGCTTCGTCAGATGGCTCATATATTGACCAAGATATTCACCGAATTTGGCCAATTGCAGCTGTAACTGCCATTGACCCAAAATCAGGTAAATTTGAAACTCGCCAAGCATTATCTGCTCCTGTCGGCATGGGTTATGAATATTTGCAAACCAATCCAAGTGATAAAGTTTCAGGTATTACCACTCGTTATAATAAAGGCTACGATATGCTCGAAGATGTAACTGCGGCAGCTAAACAAGCCAAAGAAAAATTGACAGCAAAATCAGTAGAAGCAGGCAAATATGACTTGGTACTTGACCCATCTCACTTATGGCTCACCATTCATGAATCTGTTGGACACCCACTTGAACTTGACCGTGTTTTAGGCTATGAAGCCAATTTTGCAGGAACATCATTTGCAACTTTAGATAAATGGCAAAGCAAAAACTTCAATTATGGAAGCAAAGAAGTAACACTTTTTGCTGATAAAACACAAGTTGGTTCGCTCGGAGCAGTTGGTTGGGACGACGAAGGAGTTAAAACCAAGCGTTGGGATTTAGTAAAAGACGGTACTTTAGTCAATTACCAAGCCATTCGTGACCAAGCACATATCATTGGTGAAAAAGAATCTCATGGTTGTTGCTATGCCGATAGCTGGTCGTCAGTTCAGTTTCAACGCATGGCTAATGTGTCGTTGGCAGCAGGAAAAACACCACTTTCGGTAGCCGAAATGATAAAAGATGTGAAAAAAGGTGTTTATATTATTGGTGATGGTTCGTTCTCGATAGACCAACAACGCTATAATTTCCAATTTGGTGGACAGTTATTTTATGAAATAAAAGATGGTCAAATCGCAGGAATGTTGAAAGACGTAGCTTATCAATCAAATACGCAAGAGTTCTGGAATTCTTGTGTAAAAGTTTGTGATGAGCGTGATTATCGTTTGGGTGGCTCATTCTTTGATGGAAAAGGGCAACCTTCGCAATCAAGTGCAGTGTCGCATGGTAGCTCAACGGCACGTTTTAACGGCGTAAACGTCATTAATACTGCACGTAAAGTCTAATCATTTCCTAACAATTAATCTCGAAAAAAAATGTCTGTAATATTAAATGAAGAAGAAGCTAAAGCCTTACTAAAGAAGGTTTTAAGCTACTCGAAAGCAGATGAATGTGAAGTAAATCTGCTGGGAGAAACACGTGGAAATCTTCGTTATGCTCGCAATGAAGTTTCTACAAGTGGAGCATTGACTAACCAAAATCTTCAAGTACAATCTTCTTTTGGTAAAAAAGTAGGTGTTGCCACAATTGATGAGTTTGATGATGCTTCTATCGAAAAAGTAGTGCGTCGTTCGGAAGAATTGGCTCGTCTTGCTCCCGAAAACCCTGAATACGTAGGTATTTTAGGCCCACAAGAATATATCAAATCAAATGGGTATTTTGAATCAACAGCAAATGTTTCGCCCGATACTCGTGCTGAAGCAGTTTATAAAAGTTTAGTGCTAACCCGTGAACAAAAATTGGTGGCAGCAGGCTTTTTGGAAGACCAAAAGGGCTATAATGCCATGATGAATTCAAAAGGGCTTTTTGCCTATTACAAAAGTACCAATGTCAATTTTTCATTAACCGTTCGCACCGAAGATAGTACTGGCTCTGGCTATGTAATCAAAGGATTTAGTGATGTAAATAAATTAGATACAGTAGCAGCAACAAAAATTGCTATTCAGAAATCTCTTGGTTCAAAAGATGCAAAAGCTCTTGAACCAGGTAAATATACGGTGATTTTAGAACCAACAGCAGCAGTAGTTTTGCTCGAAAATATCTATTTTGATATGGATGCCCGCAGTGCTGACGAAGGACGCTCATCTTTCAGTAAAGCAGGTGGAAAAACTAAATTAGGCGAAAAAGTAGTTGATGAACGAGTAACTTTTTATTCTGACCCCACTCATCCAGAATTGCCAGCTGCTGCATGGTCGGGAGATGGTCAAGCTCAGAAAAAGATGTTTTGGATTGAAAAAGGTGTAGTAAAAAACCTTTCTTATTCACGCTATTGGGCAGAGAAAAAAGGTGTTAAGCCTGTGCCAAGTCCAAATAATATGATTATGGAAGGCGGTACAGCAACTTTAGACGAAATGATAAAAAGTACGAAGAAGGGCATTTTAGTGACAAAATTGTGGTATATACGCACAGTTGACCCACAAACGCTCTTGCTCACAGGGCTTACTCGTGATGGAACTTTCTTAATCGAAGACGGTAAAATTAAATATCCAATCAAAAACTTCCGCTTCAACGAAAGTCCTTTGATTATGTTAAATAACCTTGAAACATTAGGAAAGCCAGAACGTGTTGTTAGTACAGAGTCAAATCAAAACTATATGGTACCACCGATGAAAATTCGGGAATTTACATTTTCAAGTTTATCGGATGCAGTATAAAATCAGTGTTCAGTTATCAGTAAACAGTTATCAAAATTTTCTCGGAATTCAGTTTTAATAACTGTTTTTAAAGAAACGCATTCTAAACTGTTTACTGATAACTGATAACTGTTAACTGATTATAATGAAACCATTTATTTTCACACGAATACAATACAACTCTGGAGATTGGGACACCGACCAGCGAATGCCTGCTAATATCTTGAATTCATTGGTAGAATATACGACGATTCCGATTGATGAAAAAGAAAAGGTAGTGCTTTTGAGTAGTAATGAAATATTTAAAAGTCCTTTTTGCTATTTGAGTGGGCATAAATTGGTAGAGTTTTCGAGTCAAGAAAGAGACCATTTTCGCAAATATGTCGAAAATGGCGGTTTTGTATTGGTGGATGATTGTAACCACGACATTGATGGGCTTTTTGCAAAATCATTTGAACAAGAAATGGCTCGTACTTTTGGAGCAAAAGCTTTGCAAAAAATACCCAATACACATGAAATTTATAACTGTTTTTTTAAGTTTGAAGGCCCTCCGACTACCAGTTTTGAATTAAATGGTTGGGGCGATGACCTTGTGCATGATTATTTGAAAGCAGTACAAATCAATGGAAGAATTGGCGTTTTATATAGCAATAAAGATTACGGTTGCGAGTGGGACTACGATTTTCGGAATAAACGCTTCTTGGCCGAAGACAATACTAAGTTTGGAGTAAATATTATTAATTACGCATTAACAGTATAGATTTTGTTCTACGGAGTAGGATAGGAACTCCGTCGTACATTTTTTATATAAGCATATAAACAAACTTTAACACTTCTTAGACAATTGGAAACCAAAGAACTTACACATTATAAATCATTGGTAGCAAAATTACCACACTTAAAAAATGAAATTGGCAAAGTAATCATAGGGCAACACGAGGCAATCGATGAGATTCTGATTGCCCTGTTAGCGGGCGGTCATTGCTTGTTAGAAGGTGTTCCAGGATTAGCTAAAACGCTGATGGTAAGCACATTGGCAAAATCTCTTGATATGAAGTTTAAGAGAGTGCAGTTTACGCCAGACTTAATGCCAGGAGATATTATCGGTACTGAAATTTTAGAAGAAGACCACGAAACTGGTAAAAAATTCTTCAAGTTTAATCAAGGCCCTATATTTGCTAATATCGTTTTAGCTGATGAAATCAATCGAACTCCTCCTAAAACACAAGCGGCTTTGCTCGAAGCCATGCAAGAATATAAGGTAACTTATGCAGGTACAAATTACGCTTTGCCGCTTCCTTTTTTAATCATTGCTACGCAAAACCCCATCGAGCAAGCAGGCACATATCCTTTGCCTGAAGCTCAATTAGACCGCTTTTTGTTGTATATCAAGCTAAATTATCCTTCGGAACAAGAAGAATTAGAGGTTTTGAAAAGCACTACAGGTACAAGCAAACCAGAACTGCAAACGATTCTGACCGATAAAGATATTATTGATTTACAAAAACTTACTCGTCAAGTTCATATAAGCGACGAACTGATTTTGAAAGTAAATCAATTAGTAAGAGGTAGCCGTCCAGCCAATTCTAACTCTGCTTTTGTGAAACAATGGTGCGAATGGGGAGCTGGCCCTCGTGCAGGGCAAGCTTTAGTGCTCTGTTCAAAGGCAAGAGCAGTGCTGAATGAACGTTTTGCGGTCATTCCAGAGGATATTGAGACTTTGGCGTATCCAATTTTAAGGCATCGCATCGCCCTAAATTTCAGAGCAGAAGCAGAGAATATCACCACTGATAATGTGATTAGAGACTTATTGAAGAATAGTAAATAATCATGCTCTCATCAGAACTCATTAAACTTAATAACCTACAACTCGCTGGAAAATTAGTCAGTGATGAATTATTGTTGGGTATTCATAGCAGCAAACGATTTGGACTTGGAACAGAGTTTGAACAATATCGCCATTACGAACCTGGCGATGACCCCAAAAGAATAGACTGGAAACTCTTTGCTCGCACACAAAAACATTTGGTTCGAGAATCTGCCACCGAAAGTAATTTTCAAATCAGGTTGGTTTTAGATTTATCAGGCTCAATGAATTATGCTGAAAAAGACGTCAATCGCCTGCAATATGCTAAAATTTTGTTGGCTTCATTGGCATATTTAGGTTATCGTCAGAGTGACCTTTTGAGCTTGTATTCATTACAAAATGGTGAAATTCAAACACTTGTTCCATCAGGAAAAAAGGCTTTTGAACGAATTTTATACTCACTCGAAAAAGCAGAAGCAAGTGGAACTTGGCAAAATGCTAATCCTAAATTTGCCGAGTTTCAACAAAAACAAAAAGAGTTGGTCATCATAGCTTCTGATTTTCTTCAAGTAGGAGAAGAATGGCTAAAATTGATTCAAAATATAGCAAATCCACGCCGTGATGTGGTTATTTTTCAAATATTGGGTAAGGAAGAACTTAATTTTAACCTAAAAGGATTCTATCGTTTCAAAGATTTGGAAACAGGAAAAGAGATAGAATTGGAAGCCGAATCAGTCAAAGATGATTTTAGAAAATCAGCAGAAAAATATTTGACAAATTTAGAAGAATCGCTCAGAATACCCAATGTTCATTTGATAAGGGCAACTTTACAAGACCCAATTGCAAGCGTAATTACAGAATCATTGAAGAAAAGACGACTATAAAATGGAATTTATAAACCCTTTCATGCTTTGGAGTACTTTGGCGGTTGCGATACCGATAATACTCCATTTTTGGCATCAAAAGAAAGGAAAATTGCTCAATTGGGCTGCCACTTCGTGGCTAATCGAAAAGAACCTCCAACAATCAAGAGGCATTCGATTAGAGAATATATTGCTTTTATTACTTCGGTGTTTATTACTCGTTATTTTAGCTTTCTTTTTGAGTAAACCAATATTTAATTGGCTGAATAATAACGATTTAGCTAAAAAAGTACATTTGGTTCAAGCCAATCGCTTGCTTGTTAATAATTATAAATTTGAGTTAGAAGAAGCACAAAAAAAAGGAGAAAAAATCTATTGGATTAACTCAAAAACGGAGCAAATAGATGATATTTCTAAAATGCCATCGTCGCAAGAATTTAATACTTTGATGCTTCAAGCGTCTATTAATAAGGTTTTTCAAAAAAATCTAAAAGAGCAATTTGAACTGTATTTTGTCAATAATGAAAGTTTGAATGAAGTACCAAATATCTTTGTTCCGAACAAGTTTTCGCTTCATACAATTATTGATTCGCTGAATTTTCCTGCAAAACCATATTTGGATTTTTCAAATAAGAGAAAATTATATATTAATGCTTCCAATCAATTGAGTAGTAGTTTTGCTTTAGACGCAAATGGAAAGTTTGAACAAAAACCAGCTCATTCGGGAGTAATAAATTTCCTTGTCGAAAATCAAAATAAGGTAGAAAAACAAGCAATAGAAGCAGCTTTAAAGGCTTTAGCAGAAGTTTATCAGATTGAAATTGCCATAGATTTTGAAAAAGTCTTAGGAAAAAAATATGACTTTAATTTTAATGAAAATTTTGCAGAAGAGGTTTCAACCTTAGTTTTCAGCGGACAGCTTCCCGAATATTTAGGTGAAAAATTAATCAAACATTATCAATTAAAAACCGTTCAAAAGCCACTCAGTCAGCAACAATTGAATTCATTATTTAAAATATCACAGCATCATTCTAAATTATCGGAAGAAAGTGGGTTTTCAAAAGTCATTTTATTGATTTTTATTATCATTTTAGGAATTGAACGCTGGGTTGCACTAAAGAAAAACGCATGAACCAAGTACGTAAAATAATTTCTTGGGTAAATTACCAATTATACGCCACTGCATTTCTAATGTGTCTGTTGGTAGCAGGGGCTATTTATTTATTAGTTTCGACTTTTTCAACTGTATTTTTTCTGCCAACTTTAGGAGCAATTGTCGGTTTTGGAATAATGGCATATAAAACGCAACTTTTCCAAAATAAACGTAATACAGCCCTTCAGTTGATTCACCAAAAACTCAATAATACCGAGTATAGCCTTCAATTATTAGATATTTCAAAACCTAATATTGCCGAACAATTACAATTAGAAAGATTATTATCGAGCATCGAAACGCAGCCCATACCCAATGTTATTTCTCCAAAATTGGGCATTTATTTAATGATTTTTTTAGCAGCTTTAGGGATAAATTTTGCGTATCCTTTTTTGAAAAAAAACATAATCGCAAAACCAACTGAAATACAAAGCAAAAAAAACTCAGAACTCATAATTCAGAACTCAGAACTTCAAACAGCAAAGCTCACAATTATTCCACCGAGTTACACAAAGTTTCCAATCAGAGTTGTGTCAGATTTGAATGCTTCTGCCATAAGTGGGTCTATTTTGAAATGGCAGTTGAATTTTACAAATTCTACTGATTTGGTTGTAAAATTGGTAAATAATAGAGCAGAAGAGTTGAATTTTAAGAAAATCGGTGATGCTTTTGAATATTCTGACCAATTATTGAGTTCGGGCTTATATGCTTTCAAAGCATATCTTAAAGACTCACTTATCTATCAATCAGATTATTATAGATTAGAAGCTATTCCAGATTTCGCTCCTAAAATTGAACCTAATTCTAAAGAATTATATACTTTTCATTATCTTAAAGACCCGAAAAACATTTCAATTGCTGCCAAAATCTCAGATGATTTTTTGGTAAATCAAGCGTTTATTGTAGCAACCTTGGCAAGAGGGTCGGGCGAAAATGTTAAATTTAGAGAAGTGAAATTTCCAATCAGTCAAGCCAATTTTAAAGAAGCCACTGTTTCTAAAAATATTGACTTAAAAGCCTTAAACTTTTCTCCTGGCGATGAACTTTACTACTATTGGGCGGCAATTGATAATAAAAGACCAGAACCCAATTTTACAAAATCAGACACCTACTTTATTGTTTATAAAGATACGGCCAATGTTGAAGAAGCCGAACTTTCGACAATGGCAATGAATATTGTTCCAGAATATTTTAGAAGTCAGCGACAAATAATCATAGATACAGAAAAATTGATTGCTAAACGCAAAAAAACACCGCCTCAAGAGTTTAATAGTGCGTCTAACGAAATTGGTTTTGACCAAAAAGCCCTCAGACTGCGATATGGGCAATATTTAGGTGAAGAATTTGAAAATACGATTGGTGGAGCAAACGCTTTGCCAAGCGACGTTGAGACAGATGGTGATTTTTTGAAAGGCTACGTGCATGACCATGACGGTGGCGAACACGAAACCGAATCAAGCGGACATAAAGATGAGCATCAACATGAAGGAAGTAAACAAGAAGGAAAAGACCCTGTTGCCGAGCTTTTGGCAGATTATGTACACTCGCACGATGATGGTGAAGCCAATACATACTACGAACAATCAACTCGAAGTTTGTTGAAAATGTCTTTGGAACAAATGTGGCAGTCGGAGCTACATTTGAGATTATATGAACCCGAAAAAGCTCTTCCTTTCGAGAAAAAGGCCCTCGAATACTTAAAATTAGCTCAACAAAAAGCTCGAACTTTTGTAAAAAAGACCAGTTATGACCCACCGCCGATTAAAGAAAAAGAGAAACGTCTAACGGGTGAATTAACAAAGTTTAATGAAGCATTTAGTAGTGAAAAAAAATATTCACAACAACAATTACAAAACCTGATTGCCGAAGTACTGGGTATTATCGATGCAAAAATAGGCTCACAAAAGCTCAATTTTGTTCAGAAACAAAAATTATTGAAACTTGAAAATGACCTCAGTGGTAATACAATAAATAACAAAATCTCGAATTTGTCGATTTTGAGCTTATTACAAAAAATTATCAATGATAAAGAGCTTTCAGCCAATGAAAAGAGCGAGTTAAAAACCAAGCTTTATCAAATAGTTGGTAGCACTTTGCCAAATAAAAATAGTACAGGTAATAAATCATATTCGAGCGAAAAAAGTTTAGAAAAGGCATTTTGGAAAAACCTTCAAAAATAAGCGTTTTTCATACATTTTATTATAAAAATGACTCTATTAGCAAGCATATTAAGCATATTTTCAAGTTTCGACTGGCTCATTTATTTGGCTTTGATTGTCATTTTAGGACTTCAAATTTGGTTGATTTCAAAAGCAAGTTCCATAACAAAACAACGCAAAAAAATAAGATTAGCACTTAATTTATTGCTTTGGATAGTAATTTTACTTTTTGTTATTCAACCTCAGTGGAAGTCACCAGTCAATACTGGTAGAGTATTGCTGATAAGTGAAAATGTTCCCGCTGAAAATATCAAACATGTCAAAGATAGCCTTAAAATTACGGAATCATTTTCTACTAAAGATTTTCAACAAAGACTCTTTGACGACCCCACTTTTGTTGAACATTTGGGAAATATCTATCTTTTAGGAGAAGATTTTGAGCCAGAAGTTTTAAGTCAATTGAGACAAAAACAAGTGATTTGGTTGCCATTTTTTGAGAAAAATGAGTTACAAGATATTCGTTGGAAAGGAATTGTCAGAAAAGGAGACATACAAGAAATTGCTGGAGAAATAGAGCTTTCAGAAGAAAACACGCTTAAAATAAATTACGAAAATCAAATTTTAGATAGTGTTCTGTTGAAAAAAGGGTTAAATCGTTTTAAATTACACTTTCCAATTTTTTCTATCGGAAGAACAGAAACAGCGTTAAAACTTGGTGAAAAAGCACTTCATAAAATCGTTTTTTTTTCAAGGAAAAATACACCGATTGCTATTCAATTTATTTTAGAAAATCCCGACTTTGAAAGTAAATCTTTGGCAGAATGGTTGGGGAAAAATGGTAATCATGTAGAAATAACCACAACCGTTGCCAAAAACACTCAAAATCAAACCTCAATAAATAAACTAATATCAAAAGAAAAATTTGCCCCAAATATTGTCATAACTGACCCAAGCAATGCCTCAAACCCAATTGTGAAAAAGGTAATATCAGAAGGAAAATCTATTTTATTTTTGAATTTAACAAATCCAGAGCAAGAATTGAAAACCATTAACTTGACACTTGGTTCTCATTATTTTGCCAAAAAAACTACGAACGAAGATTTTATCAAAATCTCAGAAAACTTAACAGCATTACCCTATCGTTTCGAAGAAAAGCCCAATCAAAAAAATGTTTTAGACTATCCAGTAGCTATTCAAAAAAATGTTGGAAAAGTTGGTGTTAGTTTATTAAATGAAACTTTTCCATTAAAACTAAGCGGGGATAGTTTGACTTATGGAAAACTCTGGACAAGTATTTTTCAACAATTATATCCATCTTTTCAAGATAATATTGAAGTTTTGTCACCCATTTTTCAAGACACAAAAGCAACAATTTCTCTAAATAATCGTTTGATTGCTGCAAATGATTTGAAAATCTCTAATGATACTATTTCATTAGAAACTTCGGCAATGAACTCGCTTTCAAGTGAAACAGATTTTGTTTTTAGAAAAACAGGTTGGCAATCACTGCAAGACTCTTTGGAGATTTATGTAGAAGAAAATCCAACAATTTTGTGGAAAAGTAAGCAAATTGATGCATTTTTGACGAAAAAATCTAAAATGAATGCCCCAAATTCAGAAGAATTATCTCATATTTTAAATAGAAATTTGCCAGATTGGGCGTGGTTTCTTTTGATTTTATTCTGCTTAACGGCTGTTTGGGTAGAGCCTAAGTTGTAGATAAAAATTTTTTATATTTTTTGGGAAGTATTGTATGATGCTTCGCATCGAGCCACTGACCAACTTTTTAGATATTTTCATAAAAACAAAAAAGCCTCAGATTTCTCTGAAGCTTTAGTGGGAATTACTGGGTTCGAACCAGTGACCCCCTGCTTGTAAGGCAGGTGCTCTGAACCAGCTGAGCTAAACTCCCAAGTTTATTTTGTACTCTCTTTGTGTTTGGGACTGCAAAGATGCAGGTCTATTTTTTTATTTCCAAATATTGACATAAAAAAAATTGAAAATTTTTAATTTTCTTTTTTTTATCATATATTTCATTTGTTAGGTACAAATATTAAAAGCGGTTTTTAGCAAAAAAAGCTCTATTTGTCAAAAAAGTATTTATTCCTGTCAAAATATTTTTGGAGGGGTAGGTTGTAAATCCTAATTTTGTGTATCATTAATTCAACCTATATTTATGGCTCTCGAACAAACTTGGCGTTGGTTTGGCCCGAATGACCCCGTTAGCTTATCAGATGTGAGACAAGCAGGGGCAACAGGCATTGTTTCTGCACTTCATCAAATACCCAATGGACAAATTTGGTCTAAAGAGGCTATTTTAGAACGCAAATCTATCATCGAAAAAGCAGGTCTTGTGTGGTCTGTGGTTGAGAGTGTGCCTGTACATGAAGATATTAAAAAGGCTTCGGGTAATTATAAGCAATACATCGAAAACTATAAAGAAAGTTTGGTCAATTTGGCTGCTTGTGGCATAGATACTGTTTGCTATAATTTTATGCCAATTTTGGATTGGACTCGAACCGATTTAGATTTTGAGTTGGCTGATGGTTCAAAGGCCTTGCGTTTCGATATGACGGAATTTTGTGCATTTGAAATGTATATTTTAAAAAGACCTAATGCCGAAAAATCATATTCTGAAATAATCCTTGAAAAAGCGAAGAATTGGTTTGAGAAGGCATCTGAAGATGATATAAAACGGTTGACTAAAAATATTATCGCGGGTTTGCCAGGAAGCGAAGAAAGTTTTACAATTGAGGCCTTTAGAGAAACACTGGATACGTATAAATATATTGGTGATAAAGAATTACGCCAAAACCTTTACTCATTTTTGAAAGAAATAACGCCTGTTGCCGAAGAAGCGGGTATTTTGTTGGCAATTCACCCTGATGACCCACCTTATCCAATTTTAGGCCTACCACGAGTGGTAAGTACAGAAACAGATGCAAAACTACTTCTTGAAGCTGCTGAAAGCAAATATAATGGACTTTGTTTCTGCACAGGAAGTTATGGAGTAAGAGCAGATAATGATTTGGTTGGAATGGTTGAAAGATTGGGTGATAGGATAAACTTCATACATCTACGAGCTACAAAACGAGATACTGAAGGAAACTTTTACGAAGCCGACCATTTAGATGGTGATGTTGATATGTATGGTGTAATGCACGCTCTTGTTTTGGAACAAAAAAGAAGAGAAAAAGAGGGTAGAAGCGATTTTAGATTACCTTTCCGACCAGATCACGGACATAAAATGTTGGATGATTTGAATGCCACTAAACGTACAAATCCTGGCTATACTGCTATTGGACGCTTGCGTGGTTTAGCAGAATTGAGAGGTTTAGAATTAGGAATTAGAAGGTCATTGTAAGTTGTAAAACCTGCAAGGTCTGAAAAGACCTTGCAGGTTTTTTTACGTAGAAAATAAAAAAAGCAAATATGCCAAAAATAGTAACATTCGGAGAGGTGCTACTTCGCCTTTCGACACCAAATTTTCAGAAAATCGAACAAGCTACTTCTTTCAATGCCACTTTTGGTGGAACAGAGATGAATGTTGGTGCTTCTTTGGTCAAATTTGGCTTTGAGGCTTCTCACGTGACCACGTTTCCCAATAATTTGATGGGACAGAAAGCAAAGGCATTTTTACGACAATTAGATGTTGATACCTCACATGTTATTCTGGAAGGTGATAGAATAGGTGTTTTTTTCTTGGAAACAGGTGCTGTGATGCGTGCAAGTCAAATTGTTTATGATCGTGCCGATTCATCTTTTGCTAATATCAATCCTGATTTGTTTAATTGGGAGGAAATATTGGCTGGAGCAGATTGGTTTCACTGGTGTGGTATTACGCCAGCAATTTCAGAAGGTGCAGCAAAAGCTTGCTTAGAGGCGGTAAAGACGGCAAAAAAATTAGGGATTACCGTTTCGTCAGATATTTATTATCGTAGTAATTTGTGGAAATACGGTAAAACACCACAAGATATATTACCAGAATTGGCGTCCTACTCTGATATTATTTTGGCAAGTCGTAAAAATATTGAAGAAATTTTTGGACTTAAAGTTACGGTCGAAAAAGGAAAGTTTATCGAAGCTTGTAAACTGTTGATGGAAAATTATCCAACAATCAAAAAAGTAATTGATACTGAAAGAATTCAAGTAAGTGCTTCACATAATCAATATAGTGCCAAAATGTGGAATGGCGAAGAGTTGTTAGAGACTGACTTTCAAGATATTACACATATTGTTGATAGAATAGGTACTGGCGATGCTTTCTTGGGTGGATTTATTTATGGGCAAGTGATTTTGCAAGATGATTTGAAATCTTTGCAGTTTGGTGCAGCAGCAGCAGCACTGAAACATACGATAGAAGGTGACCAAAACATGGTAACCGTGACAGAAGTTGAGGCCGTAATGAGCGGTGATAAATCAGGTAGATTGAGAAGATAAATAAATTACGATTTACGAATTTTCTATAGAGAATTTTTCTAATAATCTGAAATCGTAAATCTGAAATCGTAAATTTTAAAAAAATGGCAAGATTTGATAAAAATATAACCTTAGCACAAGTTTCAGCGACGGGTTTAGTACCACTTTTTACACATAATGATTTTGATTTGTGTTTGGGAGTGTTGCGTGCATGCTATCAAGCAGGTGTGCGAGTATTTGAGTTTACAAATCGTACCGAAAACTCATATAATAATTTTGCCGAACTTGTTAAAGTAGCAGAAACTGAAATGCCTGAAATGATTTTAGGAATTGGGACAATCTACGATGCAGATACTGCTCAAAAGTTTATCGAGGTAGGAACAAACTTTATTGTTGCTCCAGTAATGAACCCAGAAGTTGGTAAAGTTTGTCAAGCCGCTGGAATTCCTTGGATGCCTGGGGTAATGACAGTAACTGAAATTTATAATGCCCGTGTAGCTGGTGCTGAGTTTATTAAAATTTTTCCAGGAGATGTATTAGGGGCTGGTTTTGTAAAAGCTCTCAAAAGTGGTCCAATGCCTGATGCACAAATTATGGTGACAGGTGGCGTTTCGCCAACAGACGAAAGCTTAAAACTGTGGTTTGGAGCAGGCACTACTGCTGTGGGTATTGGTTCGCAATTAGTTCCAAAGGATGTTTTGGCTGCTAAAGACTGGTCAAAGGTTACAGAAATCGTTGGTAATGCTTTGCGTATTATTCAATATTTGAAGAAATAGTTTTGTAATACAATTCTCTGAATTGTTCACCTGTAACAATTCAGAGAATTGTGCTACCTTTAAGCATAAACATTCAAAGCCGAAACGACTTCTCTTACGCCAATCACCATCATATTTGATAAATGTGTTGTCACATTTTCAGTAAAATCCTTCAATTTTGTTAAATCTGCTCCCCAAAGTTCTTGGTTAGATAATACTGCTTCTACAACTTTAGTAGCATCATGGGCATCATGGTTTTGCCAAACATCATAGAAATAGGCAGCCGAATCGCATTGAATAGGGTAAGATTCACCGTCTCTTTCACCAAAATATTTGCCATTTTCAACCTTTACCGCTTTCATAAATAGCAAATAAGCAGCAAAACCTCTCGTAAAATACTGCGGAACGGTATTAAATTCTTTGTAGTAATTTAATAACAATGGAATATTACGCATTTGCATTTTCATGGTGTATTGTAACGTAATACTTATCCATTGATGGTCTAAATATGGATTCCTGAATCTATCCAATACATCTCTTCCGTAGCGTTGAGCTACTTTGGCATCTATCTTATATGGTATTGCTGGAGCAATTTCACTCATCATCAAATTTGTAGTGAATTTTTCCATCATATCATCTGCCAAAGCTTCCTTTACAGTTTGAAAACCCGAGAGATAAGCCATTCCACAAAGAAGAGTATGGGTGCCGTTCAACATTCTAAGTTTCAACTCACGAAATTGTTCGATATTTTTTGCAATTTTCACACCGCTATCGGCATTAGCAAAACTCAGAATATCTTTTACTTTTTCGTTACCTTGAATTGCCCATAAACGGTAAGTTTCAGCAACAGCAACTAATTCATCTTCATATCCTAGTGATTTTTGGAGTTCAACCAAAGCATCACCTTTAGGTTTTCCTGGAACAATCCTATCTACCAATGAATTGCAAAAACTATTTTCATTTTCAAGCCATTCTACAAAACGAGCTGGAAGTTGATTATATGCACATAGTTTAAGAACAATCTCTTTTAATTTATCTCCGTTTCCAACGATGAGTTCGGTTGGAATAATTACTACACCATCTTGTTTTGCCTGAAATCTTTCGTATAACCAAGCTGTCAGTTTTGCAGGGAACGAGGTGGGTGGTGATTGGCGAATACTTTCTTCAACATATTGTAAACCAACTTCGGTTGTGTTTGATATGACCACTTCAATATCAGCACTTTGTGCTGTTTCAAGAATAGCGTTCCATTCGCTTTGAGCAGAAAGTACACGACTGATGGCAGAGCAGATAATGTTTTCTTCGGTCGGAACACCTTTGTCGATGCCTCTGACACACAAAGTATATAAATTATCTTGTTCTGTAAAAGCATCAGCTCCACCCGAATCAGTTGATTTTACGACTACAATTCTGCCATTGAAGATCCCTTCTTTATTGGCTTTATCAATAAAATAATCACACAAACCACGAAGCAGAACCCCAGTACCAAATTGGAGAACTTTTTCAGGAAGTTGGAGTGTTGATGTTTCGGTTAGTAAATTTTTGGAGAGTCTCATTAAAAAAACAATATGGATAGATTGAATGTAACAAAAGTAGGTACTTTCTTGACCTTCATCAACTAAAATTTAGTTAAATTATGATACTTTTTTGTGAATTTAAACTTTTTTTAGGACAAAAAGTATTAGTCTTATCTACCCTCTCTTTTTCTTATACTAAAAACAGCAAATTTCGTCACAAAATTTAACGATAGAACCTACTTAATTTTTCCGTTTATCTAATCTGGATTTGGCAGAAAGGCTTAAAAAGGATATTTTTGCTCAATCATTTAAACTTACTAAACCTTCAATGGAACAAATTTTTACAACCGCAGCTTTAACAAGCATCATATCGTTGACACTCTTAGAAATTGTATTGGGGGTGGATAATATTATTTTCGTTTCGATTATTTCTTCAAAACTTCCTCACGCAGACCAAAAAAAGGCTCGAAGAGTTGGACTAATTATGGCAATGTTTATTCGTATTGCCTTGCTATTTGTGTTAGGTTGGATTTTAGGATTACAAACAGATTTATTTAATTTAAAAGACATCGGATTGCCTTTCGATTTAGGTTTTAGTGGGAAAGATATTATATTATTGATGGGTGGTCTTTTCTTGTTGTATAAATCAACTTCTGAAATTCACCAAAAATTAGAAGGACATGAGGAAAATGTGAGTGGCAAAAAGACTGCTTCTAAACTTTCAAAAGCTGTTTTTGATATTGCTATTATTAATATTGTCTTTTCAATTGACTCTATTATTACAGCCATTGGTATGACTGATAATATTATCGTAATGGCAGTTTCTGTTGTACTTTCGACTTTTGCGATGTTGGCTTTTGCTGGAAGTGTAGGCGATTTTGTGGAAAAACACCCAACAATCAAGATGTTAGCTTTATCTTTCCTTGTAATGATTGGTACTTTACTTGTGGCAGAGGCTTTCAAGGTTCATGTGCCTAAAGGTTATGTTTATTTCTCAATGGCATTTTCATTTTTGGTGGAAACACTTAATATCAAAATGCGTAAAAATTCAAAACCAGTTAATTTACACGATGAGATTAAATAATGAGTGAATGAGTGATTGATAGAATGAGTGATTATTAATTTTTTGATTATCAAGAAGTTATCACTGTTAGTTGATTATTGTTCACTATTAATAGAATGGGTTTTTATGAAGGTATTTTCTTGGATATATACTGGTTGGTGTGCTTTTTGGTTTTTGTTGATTTTTTTGCTTTTGTTTCCTATCGTTTTTATTGCGTTGCAACGAGAAGAATGGAAGCCCGTGGCTCATTATTGTAATCGAATTTGGGGAAAAACTTTCTTCTTTTTGGTTGGAATGCCAATAAAAGTGACCTACGAAGTAGAGCTTGATAATAAAAAAGCTTATGTTTTTTGTGCCAATCATTTTAGTTATCTTGATATTGCGATGATGGGCGTGGTTATCAGGAATTTCTTTGCTTTTATGGGGAAAAGTTCAGCAAAAAACATTCCTTTGTTTGGCTATATGTTTGCCAAACTTCATATACAGGTTGATAGAGCAGATAAAAATAGTCGAATAAAAGCACTGACACGCTCCATAAAAGCGTTAAAATCTGGAAGGAGTATCATGATTTTTCCAGAAGGTGGTATTCTTTCAACAGGTATTCCTGAAATGGCACAACCATTCAAAGACGGTGCTTTTTCGATGGCAATTGAAAACCAAGTACCGATTGTTCCGATTTCGCTGTTGGATAATTATAAGGCAATGCCCGATAAACTTATTTCTTGGCATCGTTTACGTGTAATTATTCATAAACCGATTGAAACTATCGGCAAAACAAAGTCAGATATTGATGCTTTGAAAAAACAAGTTTATGAAATAATTCAACCAACATTGAATCAATACAAAGATTAATAACCCTACAATTTTTAAGTTGGAGGTGACAGTTTAAAAACCTAAAATAATAGAATAAATTTATTTTCTTAAAAGCAAAAAAGATGCTATCGACCACTGTCAATAGTTTATCGACTAACAAATATGGAAATTGACAAAAAAACAGTTGAAAAGATGGCACATTTAGCACGTTTAGAACTGAGCGAGCAAGAAAGTGTAAAAATGGTAGAAGATTTATCAAAAATCTTGAATTGGATGGATCAATTAAAGGAACTTGATACGACTCATGTGCAGCCCCTCACACACATGAGTGAGGAGGTAAATGTTTTTAGAGAAGATATTGCAAAAAATGAGCTTTCAAGAGAAAAAGGTTTGAAAAATGCTCCAAGCCAGAATGGTGAATATTTTCAAGTACCTAAAGTTATAGAATAAAAGGCTAAAACCTGTAAGGATTGCGAATCGTCGAACCGTTTCAAATCCCTGCAGGTTTTTTTATGGTGCTACGCAATTTGATGTTTTGAGGCTCTGCCGAAACAAAATAAACTAATAGCTAATAAATAATGATAGACATCAGTTGGATAAGAATCGTATTAGGCATAAAGCTTTTGTTATAGGTAGCTAAAACTAAGGACAAAACAGCTAAAACCATCCAAGAACCTACTGCCGAACGACCTTTGATTAATCCAAAAATACCAATCAATAAAACCAAAGGAATCGCAATCATTGATACATATTGCAATACTTTGAGATTGTTGGTAAATTGTACAAAAGCAAAAACCACAAAACCAATAGCTATAATAAGATAAGCAATATTTTTTTCGACAGGTTTGCTTAGTACTAAATAGATACTAACTAAAACCAAGCAAAACGCCCCAACAGTGCCTGCTAAATGTTGAAAAAACTCAGAAATAGGAATGGCTTGAGAATAACCTAAAAAGCGAATAACTCCGAAAAAAGCAGCAGCTGTAACTGACAAAATGAATGCTTCCCAAAGTAAACAAGTTGCTAATTCAAGTTTAAGTAAATATTTGAAAAATACAAAAGCTCCGACGAGTGTCAGCACGGCGTCGGAGATAACATGGGAGAGTTCCATTTGTTTAAAGGCTTAGAGTTGAGTAAAATATCTTCGAGAAATATTCTCAAATCCTGTATCTGAAATCTCGCATCTCAAAAACACAAACTGGCTGCACCCAATAAGCCTGCATCATTTCCAAGCGTAGCTTTTTTGATGATTAGCGTATTTAAGTAGTAAGGTGTCAACCAATATTCTAATTGTTTATTGATGGCAGGCATGATATAGTCAAAAGAAGCTGAAAGACCACCACCAACTAAAATAGTTGTAATATCTAAAATTCGAATCATCGAAACCAAGGCATTGCCTAACATTTCGCCAACTTCATCAAATATTTTTTGAGCTAATTCATCACCTTCTGCTGCTGCTGCTACCAAACCTGTTGTCGAAATAGTACCATCATCAGGGAGTTGCGTTTTGCCAGTATATGATTTTCTCATCGAATTGGCTAAGTCAAGCAATTCATTTTTGCCAATATTTCTTTCTAAAACTTTACCATTTTTAGAAGGAACATGGCCTGGTTCCATGGCATTTCCGCCACCGCCTTTGAATACTTGTTTGTCAATAATGGCTGCACCACCCACGCCAGTTCCAAGCGTAACCATGATATAATCTTCTGGAATCGAATCGTCTTCACCAAAATAATACTCGCCTAAAGCAGCAGCGTTTGCATCATTTTCTAAGAAGAAATCGCATTTTGGGAAGCGTTCCTTTAAATAAGGAATAATTGGTGTGCCGTTGATTTCAGGAATTGCCGTAATCTCCACAAGCGTTGAGCGGTCACGGGTAATAAGTCCAGGAACACCAATACCACATTTTTCGACATTTTTGTTTTCAATTAACTGAATTGAAATAGCATCGCCCAGGCGTTCAACAAAATGCCCTGATTTTCGCCAACTTGCGGTATCGTGGCTATAAAAATTTGAAAGCTTACCTGTTTGGGCTTCAACAATGCCCATTTTGACGTTTGTGCCGCCCACATCAATTCCTAAGTATTCGGTTGCCATTTAGCGTAAAATTATAGTTTTTAATAGGTCAAATATAAATGTTTTTCAGGAATTAGGAATTAGGTTTGTAGGAATTAGTCTAATTATTTTCTTTAAATGGGTTTTTAACTCGCAAATCTAATTTCTAAAACCTACTTCCTAAGAGCTAAAATCAAATATCTCCTTCTTGTGGTCGCATAACAATATCTTCAATAACGGCATTTTTTGAAAGAGAAAAGGCACTCCAAATGGTTTGAGCAACGTCTGTTACTGTCATAAACCTTTCTTTTGGAATTCCAGCTCCAGCCCAACTATCGGTATATACAGCCCCGGGCATAATTGAAGTTACTTTTACACCAAAAGCCTTCATTTCTTCACGTAAAACTTTGCTGAATCCTAACAAAGCAAACTTTGAAATGCTATATGAACCACCATTAGGATAAGCTTTTAAACTTGCTACTGAACAAATATTAAATATATGACCGCTTTTTTGTTCAATCATTTTTGGCGTTAAACCACGAGTAAGATAATAAGCACTATATAGATTAGTTTCGATGAGTTGTTCTAAAATACCATCGGCCTCTTCGTGTACATTTCCTGGAATGAAAGCACCTGCATTATTGACTAAAACCCCAATTTCTTGATTGAGGGAAAGAATAAAATCTGTAAAAGCAAAAACTTGAGTTTTTATTGATAAATCTGCTTGCTTAATAAAGCATTTTACAGCATATTTTTTTTCGATAAATACTTTTAAATCAAGTAAATCTGCTTCTTTTCGAGCAGAAACTACTACGTCAAAACCATTCTGAGCAAATATCTCCACTATTGCTTTACCTATGCCTCTTGTTCCGCCAGAAACTATCGCTAATTTTTGCATGATTATTGTTTAATCTATTTTATTGATTCAATATCGAGGCTTATTTTGTGAAAAACCTTCAATCTTGAACCTTCAACCTTGAACAAATCGTTATCTTTGCAAATAACGCAAATTTTTAGGCAAAAACTATGTTATCAGTCGTAGGAAGATATTTTATATTTCTCGGGAAATTGTTTACCCGACGTGAAACTTTCAAAGTTTATTGGGAGCGATTTATAGATGAATGTATAGGCATTGGTGTCAGTTCAGTCTTTATTGTAGCAATTGTAGCCGTTTTTATTGGTGCGGTGGTTTGTGTACAAACAAAGGCGAACTTGGTTAGCCCGTTTGTGCCAGTATATATTGTAAGTAATATTGTACGTGATATGACTTTGCTTGAACTGTCATCAACATTTATGTGTGTGGTTTTGGCAGGAAAAGTTGGCTCAAATATCGCAGGAGAATTAGGTACAATGAAGATAACAGAGCAAATTGATGCCCTTGAAGTGATGGGAATCAATTCAGCATCTTATATGGTTTTACCTAAGTTATTAGCTGCGGTTTTTACATTTCCTTTATTAGCTATTATTTCAGGTTTTTTAGGAATTTTGGGAGGCTACTTAGCGGGTACACTTTCGGGCATTATTACTCCCGAAGATTATATTTATGGGATTCGTTTTTCATTTATTCCATTCAATGTCTTTATTGCCATTATTAAAGCCATTGTTTTTGGTTTTTTAATTTCAACTATTTCTGCCTTTCAAGGCTATAATACACGTGGTGGAGCTTTGGAAGTTGGGCAAGCCAGTACGTCAGCAGTAACAAATAGCTGTATTGCCGTCTTGATAGCTGATTATCTTTTAGCAGAGCTGTTAACCTAATTTTAAATGAGCCAATGATAATGAGTAAATGCAAAGCCATTTTTCATTATCCATTATCCATTTTTCATTAAAATTCTTAAAATGATTGAAATAAAAAATATATCAAAATCTTTTGATGGCCGTCAAGTTTTAGACAATGTGAGTGGCATTTTCAAAAAAGGAGAAACAAGTTTAGTTATCGGAGCAAGTGGTACAGGAAAAAGCGTTCTCTTGAAATGTATGCTTGATTTGGTGCGTCCAGAAACAGGGGCAACACTTTATGATGGCCGAGATTTTTATATTGGTGAGGAAGATGATAAAAAGGATATTCGCCGAGAAATGGGCGTTCTTTTTCAAGGTGGAGCATTATTTGACTCGAAAACAGTTCACCAAAATATCCAATTCCCTTTAGATATGCTCACCACAATGGGTGAAGGAGAAAAAAAAGACCGTGTAGAATTTTGCTTACATCGAGTTGGCTTGGATGGAACAGGAAGTAGAATGCCATCAGAGATTTCGGGCGGAATGAAAAAACGTGTAGGTATTGCCCGAGCTATCGTAATGAATCCAAAATATTTGTTTTGTGATGAACCAAACTCTGGTCTTGACCCTCTGACTTCTATCAAAATAGATGAGTTAATCAAAGAAATTACAGATGAATTTAATATTACGACGGTTGTTATTACACATGATATGAATTCTGTACTTTCAATCGGCGATTATATAATGTTTTTATATAAAGGAAAAAAAGTATGGGAAGGCAATAGTCAAACAATTTTAGGCGAGACCGTTCCTGAATTAGAAGAATTTGTATTTTGTAATAAAGCTCTTAGCTTGATGCGAGCGAAGGGGGGTACAAATAAAAAGGCTTAGAAAATCATTTTCTAAGCCTTTTTATTTACCGAGAAATCTTTAAAATTAGAAAAAACTTTAACAAAAATTGAAAAGACTAATATTTTGGGGCCATACAAAACGCTACAAAAATATTTTTTATATCTTCGTAGAAGCATCAATCAAACTACAAACCCTATGCCTTCTCGCCGTAACTTTTTAAGCAAAGCCGCCTTTGTAGCTGGCTCTTCGTTGATTCCAACATTGAAAGCATTTTCGATGGATGATTTATTGAAAATCGAACATTTAGGTCGAAATAAAACTGCTTTTGAACTCGCAATCGATGAAGATTATTGGTGGCAGATTCAGCAAGCTTATACTGTTTCTCCGCAAATTATCAACTTAAATAATGGTGGCGTAAGCCCTTCGCCTTCTGTTGTGCAGAATGCTGTTGAACGCTACAATAAACTCGCCAACGAAGCACCAAGCTATTATATGTGGCGAATATTAGATCAAGGGCGAGAACCTTTGCGTGAAAATTTAGCAAAATACTCAGGCGTATCTCCCGAAGAAATTGCTATTAATCGTAATGCTACTGAGGCTCTTGATACTGTAATTATGGGTTTGCCTTTGCAAAAAGGCGACGAAATTATCATGTCTCGCTACGATTACCCTAATATGCTTCATGCTTGGAGACAAAGAGAACTAAGAGAAGGGTTGAAAATAAACTATGTTGAACTTGATTTACCTGCGGAAGATAATGACCTGATATTGAAAAAGTATGTTGAACAAATGACTCCACGTACGAAAGTTGTTCATATCACTCATATTATTAATTGGAACGGACAGATTTTGCCTGCCAAACGTATTGCAGAAGAGGCTCATAAACGGGGTATTGAAGTTTTGGTTGATGGAGCTCATTCGTTTGCTCATTTAGAATATAAAATTACAGATTTAGATTGCGATTATTTTGGCACGAGTTTGCATAAATGGCTTTCAGCTCCCATCGGTTCGGGAATGCTTTGGGTAAAAAAAGAGAAAATCAGCAAAGTTTTTCCATTGATTCCCAATGATAAACCTAATTCGGATAATATTCGCAAGTTTGAAAACCTCGGTACTCGTCCCTTTATGATTGAGCAAGCCATTGGACAAGCACTTAATTTTCAGCTCGCTATCGGGAATGCTCGAAAAGAAGCACGTTTACGCTTCTTGAAAGATTATTGGGCAAAAGAGGCGGAGAAAATGCCAAAAATAAAGATGAATACTTCGCTAAAGCCAGAGTTTTCGGGAGCGTTGGCTCATTTTGGTGTGGAAGGCTTAGATGCAGGAAAGATAGAAAACGAGTTGTTTTCAAAATACAAAATTCATACCTCGCCTATTAAATGGGAGAAATTGGATGGTGTGCGAGTTACGCCACATGTTTATACATCTTTACGAGATTTAGACAGATTATTGGAGGGTGTCCAGTACTTATCTAAACTATAAATAATTGAAAGTTAGTTGTTTTTTATTATTGGAGCTTTTCATCTTGAAATATATAAATAAGGGCGAAAAACTTTCGCCCTTATTTGTATAAAACTCATACTTTAATTACATATTTTTAAATTATTGCCCCACAATATCGGCTTTCATACCACCTAAAGCAGTCAATAATTCTATTTTGGCTTTCGACTGAACATTGTATTTCACCAATGAAGCAGTTAAATCTTGAACCAAAGCATTGAAATGAGCTTCGCTGATATTCATGCCTTTGTGAGCTGCTTTCATTGATAAACCCGTGTATTTTTCAGTTCCGCCAGAAGCTGCTCCAACTTGATTGATCAAATTATTACGTAATCTCATTAAACGAGCAGGGTCAGCCGCAGCTGCAGCAAAGAAGGAGTTAATACGAGTATCTGCAGCAACTTTACCAATGAAGTCATCAATTACAGCGGAGATACCTGCATTCATGCCCAAGCGTGCGTAAAGTGGTGTATTACCCTCTACAATGTCGCCTTTCATCGCTGCCAAAGCACCTAATAATTGACTTTTAGGTTTTGGTAAAACTTTAAATTTATCTAATGATTTTACTAAGTCTTCCACCAAAGCATTAAAATCAGCTTCGCTAACTCCCATTCCTTTATGTGCTGTTTTCATGTCAAGACCCGTGTATTTTTCAGTTCCACCAGTAGCCATACCCACTTGATTAATCAAATTATTACGTAATTTCATCAAACGAGCTGGGTCGGCAGCAGCATCTGCGAAAAATGCGTTAATTCTTGCATCTCCCGCAACGTTTGTAATAAATTGGTCAATTACAGCCGAAATAGCAGCATTCCCGCCTAATTGAGCGTACAATGAAGCACTTGGCTCAACGATGTCATTTTTCATTCCGCCTAATGCAGTCAATAGTTCATTTTTCTCAGTCATTGGCACACTGAATTTATCCAAAGATTTTGATAAATCATCAACCAAAGCATTGAAATCTGCTTCTTGAATGTTCATGCCTTTATGAGCCGTTTTCATGTCAAGACCAGTATAAACCTCAGGCCCACCAGTAGCAGCACCAACTTGATTTACCAAGTTATCACGCAATTTTTTCAAACGAGCAGGGTCAGCAGCGGCATCAGCAAAGAAGATATTGATACGAGTATCAGCAGCCACATTTGCGATAAATTGGTCAATTACGCCTTGTATGGCAGCATTTCCCCCCAGACGAACATACAAAGACTTTGGTGGTTCTTCCTCAGTCTTTTTGCAAGCAGTAAAGAACAACGCTCCCGCAAGCAATAAATAGACACTTTTTTTCATGATGAAAAATTGATTATAGTTAAAAAAATAAAAAATGAACACGTAATGCACTGATAATCAGTGGTCTAAAGATTTTTTAGGCAAAAAAATACCTTCTCGCAAAAATCGTTGTTTGCGAATTATTTAATAGAAAAAAATTCTTGTGAATATAAAATGCTGTATTTCAAGCATTGACGAAGTAGGGCAAAAGCAGAAAGTTTTTATAAAAAAACTTCTTATCTTAAACAAAGTGTTTGCTTCATATTAGTAAAAAAGTCAATGTATTCCATCGGAATGGGGCATTTGGGCCCTTCCATTTTGGCAAAATTGATTTTTGAAGCAATATAATTTTTTTGTTGAACAACAGCTTTCAAAGCATCTTCCGAAACTTGGTCGTCGTAATATGTAACGCTTACAGTCTTGAATTCTGGGTTTACTGTACAAGCGGTTACACCAAGCACAGCACTTAATTTGTTAGAGATTAAGGTACTATCTGCGGCGTCAACTTGTTTGTCAAGGTCGAAAACGGCGAGATGAATTGGTTTGAGATCAAGTTTTTGAGAAAGAGGTGGCTCTTCCCAGTTTGCCCAAACAAGCATTGATACAAAGAAAGTCAAGGTTAGAAAACCTATAGCTTTGGCGGATTTGAGGAGAATAGTTTTCATTGTTGTAAAATTTTGATTTGCTGTCTATCAGCATTTACGAGCAAACTGAAAACTTGGATTTATTTTTTTAGAAAGTTTTTTTAAACAAAAAGCAAGTCTCAACGACTTGCTTTTTGTTTGAATATATATATTGGTGTAAATCGAAAATTATTTTTCAACATCGACACTCACTATGAGCAAAAACTCATCCATTTCAATTTCAACAGTATTGGTAGGTTTTTCTTCAAAAATTTTCAAAGAAAGTGCTTGAACTTCTTGGCTGATGTATTCACGATTTGCTTCAATAGCATCGGCAAGAGCTGTGTTATTATTGAAAAGTTGGATTCTGATTTTGTCAGTCACTTCAAAACCATTGTCTTTTCTATAATTTTGGATACGATTGACAAAATCACGAGCGATACCTTCTTGGCGAAGTTCGTCAGAAATCGTAATATCTAAAGCAACTGTAATTCCATTATCAGAAGCAACTAACCAACCTGGCACATCTTCTGTTTGGATTTCGACATCTTCTAAAGCAATTAAGAATTGAGGATTCGGAATTAGGAATTGTTTTTCTTTCTCTAAAACCTTCAAATCTTCTGCACTTAATTTATTAATTCCTTCTGCAATTAACTTCATATCCTTACCAAATTTCGGCCCTAAAGTCTTGAAATTTGGTTTTATTTTCTTTTTCAAAATTCCTGAATCATCATCAAGGTATTCGATTGACTTAATATTTACCTCAGACTTGATGATTTCTTCTACATGGCGAATCTGTTCACGAACCTCTTCAGACAACACAGGAATCAAAATTCTTTGCAAAGGTTGGCGAACTTTAATCTTATGTGTTTTACGCAATGAGTGAACCAAAGATGAAATACTTTGAGCCAAATCCATTGAAGTCTCTAAGTTTTTATCGACCCAATTTTCATCATAAGTTGTCCAATCTGTAAAATGCACAGATTCGTGGCGAAGCGGCGTGTTTTTTTCGATCGCTTCTTCACGAATACAATCGGTCAAGCTTTTATAGAGCCAATCGGCATAAAAAGGTGCAATTGGCGACATTAATTGTGCAACAGTTACTAAACAATTTTGAAGTGTTTCGTAGGCTGCACGCTTATCTTGTGTCAATTCTCCTTGCCAAAAACGACGGCGACACAAACGCACATACCAGTTTGACAATTGGTCACAAACAAAATCTTGAATCAAACGCCCAGCTTTGGTTGGATTATAATCATCAAATTGCTCGCCTACTTCTTTAACCAAAGTATATAATTTCGACTGAATCCAACGGTCAAGCTCGGGCAATTGATTGTAAGGAACTCGGTCGAATTCGGTCATTTTATAATTGTCCAAATTGGCATAAAGAGCGTAGAAATTATACGTATTTGAAAGTGTTCCGAAGAATTTTCTTTGTACTTCGCCAATACCATCAATATTAAATTTCAAATTATCCCAAGGCTCCGCATTTGTAATCATGTACCAACGGGTTGGGTCAGCACCATATTTGCCCAAAGTTTCAAATGGGTCAACAGCATTGCCAAGACGTTTTGACATTTTATTGCCATTTTTGTCAAGAACAAGTCCAGTAGAAACGACATTTTTAAACGCAACCGAATCATACAACATACCCGAAATGGCATGAAGTGTAAAGAACCAACCACGAGTTTGGTCAACACCTTCTGAAATAAAATCGGCAGGATAATTAGCTTCAAAAATTTCTTTATTTTCAAATGGATAATGCCATTGTGCAAAAGGCATTGCTCCCGAATCGAACCAAACATCAATCAAATCTGCCTCACGTTGCATGATTTTCCCACTTGGCGAAATCAGATAAACTTCGTCCACGTAAGGGCGGTGGAGGTCTTCAATGCCATCTTTCAGCAAATCTAAAAACCTTTGGTTTTGCTGACGTTGTTCATCAGTTAAAACAGTATCGTTCAAAGCATGAAGAATGCCATTTTTCAACTCTTCTAACGAACCAATACAAACTTCTTCGCCGTCTTCCGAACGCCAAATAGGCAGTGGAGTTCCCCAATAACGACTGCGACTTAAATTCCAGTCAACGGCATTTTCAAGCCAATTGCCAAAACGTCCAGTTCCAGTACTTTCAGGTTTCCAGTTGATGGTTTTATTCAATTCTACCAATTTATCTTTCATGGCTGTTGTACGAATAAACCAACTATCCAAAGGATAATACAAAATAGGTTTATCTGTTCTCCAGCAATGTGGGTAAGTATGCTCATATCGCTGTACATTGAAAGCTTTGTTTTCAGTTTTTAACTTAATCGCAATGCGTTCGTCCACCGAAAGGTATTTATCTCTGTCCTGTTTGATGCGTTCAGCTTCTTTTTCTTCATCAGATAAATAGGCTTCTTTTACATATTCTAAAGCAAAATCAGTGATTTCTTTCACAAAACGACCTCTTTTGTCAACAATTGGCACATCTTTTCCTGTTTCATCTTTAACCATGATTGACGGAATACCGTGTTGCTGAGCAACTCTAAAGTCATCTGCACCAAAAGTTGGTGAAGTATGCACAACCCCTGTACCATCTTCAGTCGTTACAAAATCACCAATAATTACTCTAAAAGCGGCCGTTTCTGGTTGAACATAAGGCAATAGTTGCTCATACTCAATTCCGTCTAAATCAGAGCCTTTGCACTCGGTAATGATTGTCCACGGAATAATTTTTTTATCTGAATTTGCGAAACCATCAAAATCTCCATCTTTGCCTTTTTCAGTAAAATATTTTCCTACTAAATCTTTTGCCAAAACTACATTTACGGGCAAATAAGTATAAGGATTAAAGGTTTTAACCAAAACATAAGTAATGTTTTTTCCAACGGTCAAAGCCGAGTTTGCAGGAAGCGTCCACGGCGTGGTTGTCCAAGCTAAGATGAAAACATTACCTTCACTTGCTTTGAAAAGAAACTCCGATTTATGATTTTCTATAACTTTAAATTGAGCCGTTAAAGAAGTGTCTTTCACGTCTTTGTAAGTTCCAGGCATATTTAGCTCGTGCGAACTTAGTCCTGTTCCTGCAGCTGGCGAATATGGTTGAATGGTATAACCTTTATAAAGCAATCCTTTTTTGTAGAATTCTTTTAATAAATGCCAAATACTCTCAATATATTCGTTTTTATAGGTAATATAAGGGTTTTCTAAGTCAACCCAATAACCCATTTTTTCGGTCAGGTTGTCCCATTGGTCAGTAAAACGCATAACCGTTTCACGACATTTTTGGTTATATTCTTCTACACTTATTTTCTTGCCAATATCTTCTTTGGTAATACCCAATTCTTTTTCAACTTGTAACTCAACAGGCAGGCCGTGTGTATCCCAGCCACCTTTACGCTTTACTTGGAAGCCTTTGAGGGTTTTATAACGGCAAAAAATATCTTTAATCGAACGAGCCATTACGTGGTGAATACCAGGCGTTCCATTGGCTGAAGGTGGGCCTTCAAAAAATGTAAAAGCGGGTTGTCCCTCACGTACTTCTATTGATTTTTCAAAGATTTTTTCTTCTTTCCAAAACTCCAGAATCTCGTCGGCAATAGCGGCGTAGTTGATTGATTTATATTCTTTGTAGTACATAATAAATAAAAAAATAGGACAGGATTAAGCGATTTTAAGATTATAACATTCTTGATTTGTTTTTGTGTTTGAAAGAAAATTCTTGGAAACAAATCGTGTCTATCTTATTATCTTTTTAATCCTGTTAAGATTAAGGGTGCAAAGATAAGGATTTTTTACCCTTCAAAGAATATAATTCCAATACTGATTAAGCGGCTATTGACTTTTTTGTATGAAGAGGTTAGACATTAAGATAAAACAATAGTGTAGAAGCCAACTTCAATACCATCCATATAGGGAGAAGCTTAAACGAATAAAAGCCTAAAGTAGGCTACTAATCGAATAGATTTAGAGGAAGTGTGGTTGAATTTTTTTAATAAATTAATATTAAATTTTCAGAATTGGTTTAAAAGTAGGTAATAAGATTATTTTAGGAAAAGCGTTTAAAAGTTTAGTTTTACTTTAAAAAATGTAGCCAAAGATTCATAATTCAGAACTCAGAATTTAGAACTAAAAAAAAATAGCCATTAAATAAAAAAATAGAGAAAATAAGAATTATTAATAAAGAAGTACGTTATTTATATGCAATTTTGTAGTGATAACTGGCCATTTAACCTCTATGCGTATTCATTCAATTGTATTTCTTTTGGTTTTATTTTCGACTTCTGTATTTGCACAAGATTTGTGTAACAAAACAGGTGTCGAAAAAGGAGGCTTTACTTTTGAAACACCATCAACCGTTTGCGTCGGACAAGAAGTAAGAATCAAAGATAATTCGGGTGGAACGGAAGTAAAATATATCTATGGTTATAGAGGTGAGGCAGCTTCAAAGCTCGCAAGTCTTAATCCAACGACCGATACCAAATGGACATTTCTTGCAGCAGGGCAATACTTTATTTTACAATATGGGAAAAAGAATGGGAAAGAAATGTATTATTGTAATGTAGTTAATGTGCGTGAAAATAATCAACCTAGAGCATCATACTCAACATGTAATAATGATGTGATTGAGTTAAATATCCCCAATGATATTAAAATTAATAATTTTGACTTCTACCAGATTAGTTGGGGCGATGGAAATGCACCAGAAGTAGTTAATAAAAGTCAGCTACCGTATAATAAATCAAGAACATTAACATTACCTCGGACAATTAAAATTGAGGGTTTTTTCACAGCGGGTAGTAATTGCCCATCACCAAGTGCCATCATACTCCCGATTTTATTGCCAAGTGCATTCCCATTAGGTTATACGCAACCTTTCTACCCAAATATTGAAAAAATAGAACTTGAGACAGCTCAAACAGCTAAGTTAGAAATCAAAGGAGGGTTTCAAGAGAATGGTTATGATTTATTTATGACACCCCAAGGACAAGCCTATTCCTCAGATCCTATCTCAAAAAATATTAAGCCAGGTAGTTTTACTGTAAGTATCCCAGACAGTAGCCAATCGTATTGTTTTTATATACAACGAAATACAAACTGTGGATTGGAGCAATCTGCTGAAATTTGTACAGTCGTTTTATCAGATGCAAAGGCTGTTGATAAGCAAAATATTATTTCATGGGATGAGTATCCAACTACAATGACAGGAATTTCAAACGAAGCTTCGTTTGGTAGGTATATGAGTAGAACACAAACGCTACAAAAAAAAGAAAATGGTGTTTTATTGTCACCAATATCTGTTAATTCAAACAATGGAAATTTTATAGAAACAGTAGATTGTGCAAAAAAATATTGTTATCGAATTATTGCTGAAACTCAAGGACAATTTTATTATAATGCTTTTAAAGGACAAAGTATTTCCAAAGAAATATGTTTGGATCGAAAAGAAGTTCATCCAAACCCAATTACCGATGCTTTTGTAACAGTTAACAATGCGAATAATGTAGAAATTAAACTTAATGATAATAGCTCATGGGCTTTAAATCGTAAACGATATATACTTTATAGAGATAATGGAACAGCATTTGTAAAAATAGATAGTAGCACAACAAGTAAACAATTTACAGATACAACAATTGATGCTTCACAAAAATCTTATTGCTATAAAGTTGCGTTTGTTGATGAATGTGAAAGTACTTCAGAAGCTTCCCCACCTTTTTGTAGTACAAACCTGTCAGAAGGGGCTAATGGGTTTTTACAATGGACGAGTCAATCTCCTTTTGCTAATAGCACTATTAAAGCTTTTGAAATTCAGTCTTTTGATGAAAATTCTGGTTTACCAGTAACAGAGACAACACAAACAATAACAACGTTTGAACCTAAATTAGATAAGTTTGAAGAAGAAGCAAAGTTTCGTATAAAAGCTATTGCAACAGATGGAAAAGAGAGCTTTTCTAATATTTATTCTATACCTGTTAAAGTAAAGTTTTTTATACCTGAAGCATTCTCTCCCAACGAAGACGGTATTAATGATGATTTAGCGATGAAGGGTAGTTTTAAGCGATTTACGACCTTTCAAATAGAAATATATAATCGGTGGGGAGTTCCAGTTTTTATATCTACAGATGTAACAAATACATGGGACGGTAATTATCAAAATACAATCGCTCCGATAGATATCTACACCTATAAAATTTATGCAAAGCTCAATGATGGGCAGGAGTTCAATAAATCTGGAAAATTTTTGCTGTTGAGATAAAAACTCAAACTTTTATGAATAGATGTTTCCGTGCAACTTTGTTCTTTTCCTGTCTTTATATTAAAACTTGCTTTTCGCAATCGCTATTTTCTGATATAAAATATCAATTAGAGGCAGGTACTTATTTTTCTTCATCAAAAGCAACCCCATTTTGGCAACGTACCAATCAATATGGTATTGTACCTTTGCAATCTCCCATTATTACTTTTCGCGGGGCGGCTCACCTGGAATATGACTCTACAAGAAATGAGCAGCAAAAACTAAAGAAGTTTGGTATTGGTTATGGCTTATGGGGTGTTGTTAATATCGGTAATCAAAGTAAAGTTTTTTTGCCTGAATCCTATATAAAGATTCGCTATAGAACGGTTGAATTGTATGGAGGAAGAAGAAGAGAGGTAATAGGTTTGGTTGACACTACACTTACTTCTGGATCATATATTTGGTCTGGAAATGCTTTGCCTATACCAAAGATTCAGCTTTCTGTACCTAACTATTCTCAGATTGGTAAAAGTTCGTTTTTTTTTAAATTAGGAATAAGTCATGGGTGGTTTGGAAACCAAAGGGGTGTTAAAAACTTTTTTTTACATCAAAAATGGGTTTATGGGCGATTAGGTAGAGAAGATGCCAAATTTAAGTTTTATGCTGGATTTAATCATCAGGTGCAGTGGGGTGGGATTTCTGAAAACAAAGACCCTTCTTTTTCAAAAGATGGACAATTAGCACCGTATCCATGGTATAGTTATCAATTTGTATTAATTCCATTTTTACAAAAATTAATTAAACTAAATCCTGATAAATTAACAACATTTGATAGAGGCTTAGCAATCGGTAATCACTTGGGTTCGGCAGATATAGGATTTGAGTTTGACAATAAAAATGTTAAATTATTATTTTATAAGCAACAGCCCTATGATTTTGCTCGGTCTTTATATAATTTTAATAATATTGAAGATGGATTATATGGTTTGGGTATTAACCTCAAGCGACATTATTATGTTAAAAAAATACTAATAGAGTATCTTTATACCTTAAGCCAAGGATTGTACCGTTTTGGAAAATATCAAACATCCAATTATATTGAAAATGATGACTATTTCTCGCATGGACAATACACTGCATGGGAATATAATCATTTTATAATAGGGACTCCTTTTATTTTAGCTAATGAGAGTGGAATTAATAACAATCGGATAAAAGCTTTTTCCACATCTATAAATGGCTCATTATTTAAGCAAACCTCATACATTTTGGGCGGAACTTTTAGCTCTAACCTTGGCACTTACGCTTCAAAACTATCAAAAAAGCAATTTTCAGGAAAAGCTAATATTAACTACCCTTTAAATAATAACACATCATTATTAGGTCAAGTTACATTAGATATTGGTACACTTTATTCAAAAAATATTGGTTTTTCATTAATTTATAGAAAACTTTTGTAAGTTCGCATATATAATGACAGTGATTAATAAAAAAATACTTTCCGTGAATTGTTATTTATACCGTATCTCTTTATGTTTTTGGTTTCTTTGTGGTAAAATATGTTTTTCACAAACGCTTCTATCTAATGTAAAATATCAAGTAGAATCAGGGGCTTTTCTATCTACCTCAGGAAAAACACCATTTTTATTGCGATCAAATCAATATGGAGTAGTGCCAATGGAATCGGAATATCTAACCTTTAGAGGGGTTGCGTATAAAGACTATGATTCAGTTTCACTAAAAAAACAAAAAAAAATTGCTTATGGTTATGGCTTAAATGCCGTCATTAACGTGGGTAAAGCGAATCAAATTCTTTTTCCTGAAGCTTATGTAAAGATTCGTTATGGTGCATTTGAATTTTATAGTGGGCGTAGAAAAGAAATCTATGGAATAGTTGATACTTTACTAACATCAGGGTCATATATTTGGTCTGGAAATGCCTTACCATTACCCAAAATACAAGTTTCTATTCCAAATTATACTTCAATTATTGGACATGGCATACTATCCATAAAAGGTGGATACGCTCATGGCTGGTTTGGCCGTCAAGGAGATGTAAAAAACTATTATCTTCATCAAAAATGGTTGTATGGTCGCATAGGAAAACCTACTTGGAAGATTAAATTTTATGGTGGATTTAATCATCAAGTACAATGGGGAGGGCATCCAATTAAACCGTATATAGAAGATCAGACAGGCAGACTTATAACAAATTTTGGTAATGATTTTAAAACATATTTAAATGTAGTTACGGGTGTCAGTTTAAATACAAAGGGTGGGCTTGCTTTAGATGGAGTACCTCAAAATGAGGCATGGAATCGGTCTGGGAACCATTTGGGTACTGTTGATATTGCTACCGAAATCAATTTAAAGAATAATAATTTACTTATATATCGACAAAATATATACGAAGATGGGTCATTATTTTATTTAAATAATATAAATGATGGCTTATTTGGATTTTCTTTTGTAAGAAAGAATGTTGAGAATGGAATTATTAGGTTTTGTTTTGAGTATCTTAATACCACAAGTCAAGGAGGAAAGCCAGAAGAACGACACGATGAGATTTTTCAATTAAGAGGGGCTGATAATTATTTTAACAATGGGATTTATAGTAATGGGTGGACTTATAGAAATAATATCATTGGAACACCATTAATGACACAATTGAGTCAAATAAAAAGTACACTTATTAGTAAATATAACCTTTCTGAACTACCCTATATTATTAATAATAGATTAAGAGCATATAATTTTTCTTTAACAGGGAGAATGTTAAAAACGAGCTTTACTACGAAATTTATATGGAGTAATAATTTAGGAGTCTATAGTAATCCTTTTTCAGCTAAACAATTCTCTTTTATTCAACAATTGAGTTATGAGCGTCCAAAGTATATAGTAGTTTCAAGCTTGTCAATTGATAGTGGAAAGTTAATAGCTAACAATTTAGGGCTTTACTTCGGTGTACGGAAAGCTTTCCTCTAATTCGTCTAAATGCTCGTATATTGAATTATTACTAATATATTCTGGTATTATTCTTTTTAATTCAGTAACAATTTCAATATTATCCATCTTTGCTAATATATACTCCAATTGCTTTAAGGAGGCTGATAATATATCGAAATCTTCCGCCATTACCTTAGCAATCATTATTTTATTATGATAGGTTGGTATTGTATTTTCATTACTATGTAATAGTTCTTCAAAAAGTTTCTCACCAGGTCGCAACCCTGTAAATTTTATTTCAATATCTCTGCCTAAAGATAAACCAGATAATTGAACCATTTTTTTTGCTAAATCAATAATTTTAACTGGTTCGCCCATGTCAAACACATACACTTCGCCACCTTTTCCCATTGTACCTGCTTCTAATACTAATTGGCAGGCTTCAGGAATAGTCATAAAATATCGAATAATATCTGGATGAGTTACTGTAATTGGCCCACCAGATTCAATTTGTTTTTTAAATAATGGAATTACTGATCCATTTGAACCCAACACATTACCAAATCTGGTGATAATGAATCGAGTATTGTTACCATGATGTCTATTTAATCCCTGAACATACATTTCGGCTAAACGTTTAGTTGCACCCATGACATTAGTCGGATTAACAGCTTTATCGGTTGAAACCATTACAAATTTTTCAACACCATATTTAGATGAAAGGTTTGCGATTATTTTAGAGCCAAAAACATTTACTTTCACTGCTTTATAAGGGTTTTTCTCCATCAAAGGGACATGCTTATATGCAGCGGCATGAAAAACTACTTGTGGTAATTCTTCTTTAAATAATTTTTCGATTATTTTTTCATTCGTTACATTCAGAACCTCAACTCTAATATTTGGTAATAAAGTCGCTGAACCCATTCTTATTAATTCAGTCTCTAGATCATATAAAGCTGACTCGGCTTGATCTATAAGAATTAATTTACTTGGAGAAAATTTAATTAATTGTCTTACTAATTCACTACCGATAGAACCAGCAGCACCAGTGACCAATACTTTTTTATTTGTAATAAATTGTTTAACTAATTTATTATTAATAGAAATAGATTCTCTTTCTAATAAATCTTCAATTTTAATATTTTGAATCTGATTAATATTCAGCTCACCATCCATCCACTGACTTATAGGAGGAACCGTCTTGATAGTTACATCATGAGACAGAAATTCTTCAACAATTTTAGTTTTTCTTACAGGTGAAATAGATTGGATGGCAAAAATAACTTCTATATTTGAACCTGTAATTGCTTTAATATAGTTACCAATCGCTTCTTTTTTTGAAAGAACTTTTATTCCCTCTATAGTTTTGTTTATTTTCTGAGGATTATCGTCAACAAAACAAAGTATATCATATTTCTTTTTTTTGTCTTTAACCAAGGTATTTTTTACCATTAATCCTAAGTACCCAGCCCCATAAATAATTACATTAACGTTGGTTTTAAAAGAACCTAATATATTTTCATATATACTTTTTACTAATAAACGACTAAATATGAGGGCAAACGAAGAAATGAAGTAGTCAATTAATAAGATAGAGATAGGAATATGCAAGAACATATTAGCGTTACCACCCCAAGCAATAGTATGACAAAATAACAGTGAACCCAAAGCCAATGTATTAACTTTAAATAACATTTTAGCATCTTCAATAGATGTGTGTCGAACGATGCCGGTATATGATTTTAAATAGATAAAAGCGGCAAACTTTATTATTAGAACAAAAACTAAATGATATTTAAATAAGTTGGGGTTTATATAAATGAGATCGAAGTTAAACCTTAATAATGAAGCTAATGTGAATGTAACACCGCAAATAAATATATCTAAGACCAAAATGAGCCATTTCGATACAAACTTATCTGCATATTTTTGTAAAAATTGAGTCATATATAAAGCATTCAGATTATAACACAAGCAAATTTAACATGAAAGAAATACATGCCAATAATTAAAGAAAATAATTTAACAGAAATTTATTCATCGGTAAAATTATTAAGTTAAAAAAACCTTCGACTATTAATCGAAGGTTTTTTCGTAATCAAATTGATTAGTTAATCAAAATTATTTTTTCAATTTAGCATTTTCTTCTTTTAATGCTTTAATTTCTTTATTCATTTCGATCATATAGAGTGTAAGCTCTTCGATTTTTTCCATCAATTTAGCAGAAGTTTGCATAACATCTAAGCCATTTTTTGACATTTCCTCAGCTGATGGTACGTTTGGTAAATGTTTGTTTTCTTTTACGAAAGATTCAACTTTATCTAATGATAACAATTTATACGATGGTTCGAAAACATAATCAGCCCAGTCTGCTGTTCCAGCTACCGCAACTTTAATTTTTTCAGTAATCATACCACCTTTAACCAATAAACGGTAGCCACCTGAAGTAGCAGCAGCACGGTCTGCAGCAGCTACCTCACCAACAGCAAGATATTTTGTTGCAAAATCACCATAAACTAATGGAGTTGGAGTAGATGAGTTTGAGATGTAAAGTTTATCACTACCAGTTTCACTACTACCAGAGCTATAACCAATGAATACGTTATTTGAACCAGCGTATGCTGCTGTACCTCTACCAGCCCATGTACCTACGGCAGTGTTTTGGCTACCAGTAGCAAATCTAAGAGATTCAGTACCAATACCCATATTATTACTTCCTGTGCTATTTGAATATAGCGAAGCGAAACCAATCGCCATGTTATATACCCCAGCAGTATTTGCTCTTAGGGCATCTACACCAACAGCCACGTTATTAGATCCACCTACATTTGAAAACATAGCCGAGGCACCCACTGCTGTATTACTTTCACCAGTTGTATTAGAGAATAAAGATGCAGACCCAACTGATGTATTTGCTGCTGCAGTAGATAGTTTCTGGGAGTTGGCTCCTAAAGCTGTATTATTGTTTGAAGTTGTAAGGGCTCCTAATGTATTTGTACCAATACCTGTATTTCCAATACCCGTTATACTTGAAGCAGGAGTAGATGCTCCTAAAAAAGTATTAAATGCAGCTGGCAACGATATAAAACCACCTGTACCATTAGAAACTTTAAAAACGAGAGGCACTGCGTTTGTTGTACCTAAAAAACTACCAGCCGCAGGAGCATTTCCTGTAAAAGACCAGTCATTTGGATCTGCAGCAATAGAGTTAACCCCAGTAGCAGATGCCATTGATTTCCACTCTTTTCCATCAAAATAATAGAATCCTGAAAGAAAATCTGTTTGATAAATCATCAAACCATTTGCTGGGTTTTGAATAGTTCCTCTTTGTTGCAAACTCATGCGAGGAATTAATAAACCTTTTGTCTGTGAAGATAGGTCTAACAATGCTGATTGATCGGGTTTAGCTGTACCAATACCGACGTTATCTTTTTGGGCTTGAGCTGTAAGGCTTCCAATTATGGTCGCAACTAACAAAGTTGTTTTAAAATAAATTTTTTTCATTGTTATTGAATTTAAATATTTATGACGATTTTTATGTAACGAAATTAACAGCTTTTAATTTACAAAAAAAATAGTATTACAATTTTTTATTTAATGGTAAATGCGTTTTTATACTCTTTGCCGAGTAATGAATAATCTAATGCCCCAGTAAACACTAATAAGCAAGATTGTTAAACAGCCAATTATTAGATATTCATGAAATAAATCTTGTTTCATTGACCAAATAATTATTGTATTTACAGCTAATTGTACTGTAGAATATGCTATAGAAATATAAAGGGCATTGATCCCCAACTCATTTTTCAATAATTGGAAAAGGTGTTGACGATGAGGTTCAAAAATATTTTCTTTGAGATAAAGTCTTCTTGCAATAGTCATAGAAGTGTCAATACCATAGACAATAAAGAAGAATAAATAACCTAAATTTTGTGTTTTTAGGCATAGAACAAATAGAAAGAAAATTAAAATAAAAGCAAGACTCACGCTGCCAACATCACCAGCGAAGCATAAGGCTTGGTTTCTAAAATTAAAAATACTGAGTACTAAAAGACTAATAGCAGTGATTAGTAATAAGTCTAAGGGAATAAAATTATCATGAAAAATGTTTACCCAAATCAAACTTATGACAATAGTTAGCCCATAGGAGACCGTAATCCCATTGATGCCATCCATAAAGTTAAACGTATTGATGATTCCAATACAAATAAACACAATGGCTGGTATCCACCATGTTAGTGTTATCCAAGAATTTATTTCTTGAAAAATAAGCAAGACCGCAACAAGGTGAGTAAGCATTCTGATCCGTTTCCCCACCGTTTTAATATCATCAATAAAACTAATGCTGGCAATGCTTATTAGACCTAAAACAAAATAAGGAAATTGAAAATCGTTGATAAAAAAATAGAAAAGAATAGCGATTGGAAAAATGATTCCTCCTCCACGAATAACAGGTTTTTGGTGGGAACTACGGTGGTTAGGTATATCTAATATTTGATATATTCTTGCTATTTTAAAATAGATAAGTTCTATTAAAATAAGTAAAACAAAGATTATTAAGTAATAAGAAGTAGTCATTAGATTAAGTAGGTTTTTCCCTATTGATAAATAATTATCATGTTTTTTCGAGTATTGATTAAAAATTAATACTTAGGCTTATAATGGTTTAATATACTCACAGGATTCCAACCTAAATTTTCACGAGCTAAGGTATCTGAGAACGTTAGACTACTTGTAATTTTTTCAAGTTTATTAGAGTTGAAAATGAAAGGTTTTTTTGTAATTTTTTCAATCGAATCGCCTATATATGCCAGCACCTTTGCAATAGGCATTGGGATAGATTTAATACGCCTTTTGATGTGATAACTTAATAGTAGAATGTTTTCTAATTCACCAAAAGTTGGATGATGTCCATCAGTTAAGTTATATATACCTCCTTTAGTAGCTACTATTGGAATTACTTTTGCAACATCTTTCCCTAAGACCATACTTCTTTTTGCTTTCCCATCTCCAATACGGAAGTAGTATCCTTTTTTGATAGCATTAAGCATATTTTTGAGATTTCCAGGTGGATTTTCACCAACAACTAAAGGTAAACGCAAAATAGCAATGGTAATATTATTTTTGAGTCCCCATTCCCACACAAGTTTTTCAGCCTCAATTTTACTTTGTCCATAAGGGTCTTTAGCCGCTAATATGGTCGTTTCGGGCAACAAATTTCCAGAAGATATACCATATACAGCTACTGAACTAATAAAAACAAATGCCTTCGGTTTAATGGTTAATGTCTCAATACCTAATAGTAAATTTTTCGTTCCTTCTACATTAACAGTATAAAATGATTGTTTTTCTTCTAAAGTTTTCGGTATTATATGTGCTTTTCCAGCACAATGAATCACCAAATCAAAAGATAGATTTTTCAAATTTGGTATTTCTTTTGATAGATCAACATGAATACTTCTTTCTAATTCTGTCTTAGTTCTACTAATTTTCCAAACAAAATCCTGAATAGTGTTTTCAAAATATTGTGATATTATACTTCCTAAAAAACCACTACTACCTGTTATGAGAAGGTTCATTGATAATAACTTGTTTTAACTTAAAAACTAATCGTTTCAGATAAAAAAATAATGGCACATTAATATGGTTCATCTGCCATGATTGATATATTTCCTTATTCCCGAGCAAAATATTACGCCAATTCTTGGTGCTTTCTCCACCCATTCGCATTTTTACTAATACTTCATTGATATAATATGGACGATATTTATTTACTTTAAATGCTCGAAGCATCCATTCATAGTCAGAACTTATTTTAAAACCTGAATAATACAGGCCGATTTTTTCATAGACTTGTTTTCTTACAAAAAGCGTAGGATGGGGGATGACAAAACCATCATCAAAAAAAGAAGGATAATATGCCTTTGATTTCCAAAATCTTACACTTTTTGTTGGGTTTTCAGTGTTGAAATAGAATAAATCACCATAAATAGCATCAATATCAGTGTTGTTTTTAAAAGTATTGGATACGCAAGTTAAAACGTTTTCATGGTTAAATAAATCGTCAGAATTCAGAATCCCAACTATATCCCCAGTGGAGAGCCTAATTCCCTTGTTCATAGCATCATAAATCCCCTTATCAGGCTCACTAAGTAGTTGAGCAATCTTGTCTCGATAGTCATTAATAATAGACAAAGTGCTATCATTTGAACCACCATCAATAATGATATACTCAATTTCATTTATGTTATGAGTCTGCTGACTAAGTACAGATTCAATTGTTTCTCTGATCGTTTTTTCAGAATTAAAACAGACTGTAATGATACTAATTTTCATCAAAAATATTTATAAAACCGATGGCAAATTGATTAACTCTTTGTTCAAAGTCATCGAAAATAGGTAAAGGTTGCGTTTCTTTAGTTAGTAATTTGATTAATATTGACGCTAATGAGGTGCTATCATTGGGATTAAAATAAAAAGCCTTGTCACCCATTTGTTCATGATGTACTGGAATATCAGAACAAATAACTTGCTGTTGAAGTGTTTTTGCATCCTCAATACTCGTATTCCAACCTTCAAAGAAACTGGGTTGAATGGTTGCAATTGCTTTTTTAAAAAGAGCAAGTTGTTCATTACGAGGAATAACGCCTAAAATTTTTATATTCGACTGTAATTTATTGTCTTCAATATATTTTTCAATTTTTGGATAAAAAGTTTTATCTCTGTAATCTTCTTTTTTTCCAGTAAAAACAATATTAAAATCGGTATAACCTTTATCAAGCAGGTGTTTTACAGATTCAAGAACAACCAGATGATTTTTATGTTTGTAGAATTGGTTAGAAACGATAAAATAAGGTTTTTGAATATCATATTTTAATTTTATTGTTTCGCCGTCAGGACAATCAATCTTATTAGCATGTGAAACAAAATTTAACACATGTAGCTGAGCATTAATTTCACTATAAAACTGTAATAGATGAGACTTGGCATCATTGCTTGATAAGATTACATGATTTGTATTTTTGAAGGAGTTTTTAAATCGAAACTCTCGAATAATACGATTGATTCTTCCAAAAAAATGTGGGTAAAACTTATGCTGGAAATCTGTAACCCAAGCGACTGTTTTTTTGCCTTTTACTGGACTTTTAAATAGGATATCATTGACCGGTAAGGCTGCATCAAGCTGATATTGGCTCAATAAATTATTGATAAAATAGTTTTCTCTTTTGATACAGCTCCAAAAATACAACTTTAATACATGAGGGTAATCAAGTTGAATTGGCTGAATATAAGGATACGTATTAAAGATATTAATATACTTCTCGGTTGACGAATCATAAAATAAGACAATAAAAGGTTTTTTAATATCTTCTAAGTAGTGTAATGATTGTACAATATTACTTAGGTAATATACTACACCCAAATCATCATTATTCATCAAAAATCCAATTCTTTTTCTATTTGTTTCAGCCATGTGCAATAATCATTTAACCCTTTACTTATATCTATTTTTTTTTGGTAACCAATAGATTTCAACCGATCTATATCTGCCTGCCAATTTTGAGGATCGCCCTCTCGTGGTTTACCTTTGAATGTAATACTTATTTTTTTTTGTAATGCCTCAAAAAAATGAGTTGTTATATTTTTAATCTGGATTTCTTCCCCATTAGCTACATTGAGTATTGAAAATGGAAATTTTGTGGGAATAATCAATAGTTTTACTATTTCAACGATATCTCTTACCTCAATAAAGTCTCTTGACTCATTGCCCGTTCCCCATAGCTCGATATGGTCTAAATTTCTACTTTTATTAAATAAATCCCAAAATAATTGCTTACGAAGGCCAGCACCGTAAGCTGAAAAGACCCTAAGTGAACAAGTATCTATGCCATAAAATGCCCTAAATTGTTCACAAATCTGTTCGGCATATAATTTGTGCTTGCCATAGGGAGATAATGGTGATAGGGAGTGAAGCTCGGAAATAGGGAGAGTGCTTGGATTGCCATAAACTGCAGCACTTGAAAAGTTGATAAAGCGACATGTTGGGCAAAAGCGATGAATAGCCTCTAAAACTTTATAAACATTTACAGTATTTAACTGAAAGTCTCTTAAAGGGTTAAGTATTGAATCTGGTACACTTGCGGCTCCAGAACAATTGATACAAACATCAAACTTGTGTTCTTGAAAAATAATAGCAAAATCAGCATTAGTTGAATCAATCACATAGTAATTTGGTGTGTTGTAATCTTGTATCACATCACAACTTACCACAAAACAACTGGAATCATGAACAAACTCACGATAAATATATGAACCTATAAAACCTTTTGAACCTATAATGAGAATATTCATAATTAGTTTTTAATAGCAATAAAGCTATATAGTTTTCCAGGTAATGACTCTAATCTGTACTTGTTTACGACCCAAAGTAAGTTCACAGTTAAGGAATTATTGAAAGCTTTACCTAATTTATTTGAAATGATATTTGCTATTTTTTCTTTGTTCCAAGGAGAAAAATTAATAGCAGATTGACTTGGTGTAAGTATTTTTTTTATTGCTAAATTTGATTGTTCAATAGCTTCTTTATATTCATTGAATAGAAAAGCATTTTCTCCACCATAATACTTATGTAAAGGGTGTCTTTGCAAGAAGCTTTTTTTGTCTGTTTCATCTTTTATTACATGATCACGAACAGTCATTAAAATTCCATCTTTTTTTAAAACCCTTGCGGCTTCCTTCACAAATTTATTAAGATTATAAGCATGATGCATAACCTGTCTACCATAAACAATATCAAAACTTTCATCGTCAAAAGGTAAGCTTTCACCAAAAGCCTCTACAACCGTAATGTTTTTTAAATTATAATGACTTGTAAGAAATTTAATAGCTCCACTGCCTACAGTATTGCTTTTATCAGGTTCTAACGCGACAACGTCATACCCTGCTAAGGCAAATGCAAGAGATGAAATACCATTACCCGCTCCAATATCTAAAATTTTGATAAAACTTTTTTTAACGAAAGGTTGGAGTTCTTTTATTGTTTCAGACCATTCTTCACTATTCCTAAACCGTTCAATGTTTTGAATTAAATCTTCTTCTAAATAAGCATCTCTGGTAATTTGTTTATTTTCTGGTTGTGAGCGAAAATGAATCACCGTTTCTTCCCAAGTCATATTATTCGTCTTTATTGATATATTTCACTATTTTCGCAGGATTGCCAGCTACAATAGTAAAAGGTGGAACATCTTTAGTTACTACACATCCTGCGGCAACAATGGCCCCTTCTCCAATAGTAACACCTTTTAATATAATAGCGTTGAATCCAATCCAAGCGTTATTTTTAATCTGAATAGGTTTTTCCTGTAAATCTATATTTTTAGGGTGACCGCTATTATATATTTTTGAATAGTGTTCTTGTCTTTCACGTGAATTTATAGGATGAGAATTATTATCATGGATATTAACATTATGGGCTATTAAAACATTATTGCCAATAATAATTTCTGAAGAAGACCATATTTTAGTTAGTTCTCCAATATAACAATTATTACCAATAATAATTTTTCCACCATGTCCAAAAATAAACAACTCTCCTCTTAATGTAGTAAACTCTCCAATTTTAATACATGATTTATCACCTTGGGCATTCAATATTTTAGTAGAACTAAAAAATTTAACGCCTTTTCCTGCCTCTACAAGAGAACGATACATAATTGTTTTACTTGTATCACGAATTTTTTCAAAAATTCTATATATAAAGTAAAGGAATCTCCCCATTCTAAACAAATTTAATAAAAGCCCTAGCAATCGCATTCCAACTTAACTCTTTTTTAACATACTCAATGCCATTATTTCCCATTTCTTGCCTTAAATTTAGATTTAGTATCAAATTTGATAAAGCATTTTCCAATTCTATAAGATTTCCACCGTTAATCAAAATACCGTTTTTATATTTTACCCTTTCAGGCATGTGATGACTACAGATAATAGGGCAACCACAGGCCGAAGCATCTATGGTACTATTGGTTGTATGGTCGGGCCATACAGCAATATCGGCTGCGTTATATATGGCTGGAAGTAGAGGAATAGGTACTGCTTTCTTTATAATAACTTTATGCTTACTTTCTTTGATAGCATTATTGAGTTTAATTTGATACTTTTCGGCAACATCACCTACTAAAAGCACCACAATTTTATTATTTCCTACTACTTTTTCATCATTTAGGGCCTCAAAGATAAGATGAACTTTTTTATCTTCATACATTTTGCCTGTATAAATGACTAAGATTTCATCGTTTTTGATGCCAAGTTCGTCCCGAAAAGAAGTTCGGAGTTGGTCGTCTTTTCTAAAAATATCGGTATCTGTACCAAGAGGTATCATTACAACCTTATTACCCGTAAGACCAAATTCATCACGCATGACATCAATACAAGTATCTGATATCCCAACTAGTTTGTTGGAAATACGCATAAATCGTTTAGCAAATAGTGTTCGAAAGAACCAAAAGACAATTTTAGCTATCTTACCTTTACGGCTAAGATTTGTAGTAGTATGGTCATCAAAAATAATAGGACAACCCATTTTTTTATACATAAACAGCAAGCGAATAGACTGCCAAGTAAAAATTCCATGTGATACAATTAAATCGGGCTTCAATTCGAGGAGTTTTTTTCTAAACCCTCGGAGCCAAATAAGTCCTACATATTTTCGAGCAATACCTTTTAGTCGATGAACAGGAACATTATAACAATTCAAAAAAGTACCAACTCCCACATATTTATCTCCAATAATGTGCTTAACGGTATTATCATAGTCTGGATAGTCAAAATGAACATCAGAAGATATAAAATGAACTTCATGCCCCAGTTTTTTCCATTCAAGACCCAAGTAATAATCTTGATAGCCCAATCCATCTTGATAATGTACATTTATACTTATTATCTTCATATTTTTACACGTAAATAAACTCACCCCTCATTCCACACAAGGGAAGAAGTAACCAAAGTTAATCTGCTATCGCTTTTGATTCTTTGTTTTTTACTAATATTTTAAATAGAACAGGAAGGATAATTAATCCCCCTGTCAAAAAAGCAGTAAGTAAGGCATTTTCTATTAAGGTAAATAAAGACCCTACTAAGGCTGCAAAGAGAGCTGCTCCATACGAGTTTTTATAATATTTCAAAAAAACATCTATAAAACGGAGGGTAAAACCAACGATGATTGAAAATAGGAATACTCCAAAATAAGAAAAATCTACCCAAGCATCAGCTATAAAGATCGCTGGCCATGTTCCAACAAGCATATTTAATTCATCCGATGGAACATACTGATAAACAACTGTTTTATAAGCAGGTTCAAATTCTCCATTGCCCAAAATCGCATGAATAGGACGAATATTTAATCCATGTTTATGAGGAAAATGATCTGGCCACCAAATAAAATATTCTCGTAGTACTCTATTAGGTTCTGCTGTTATTCTTTCTAATGCTGCTGTAGCTGCATCCCCTAAATTATCATCACTTGTAAGTAACATATAAATAGGAATAATTAAAACGAATACCACAATAGAGGATATTAAAACAATTTTAGTATTCCACATCCAGTCCATGTTATTAAGTAAATAAAAGAATAACAGTAACTGAATTATATAAAAAAAGGCGATGGCTTTATGGAGTGTAGATGCCCCCCAAAGAATTATTAGAAAGCAGAAAATAACATTCAAGAATAAAAGTAATTTTCGGCGTTTTTGTATGGTATAAGAAAACATTAACATAGAGATTAATATCCCAATGGTTTCAAAATAACCAATAATTGAACCTACCCACCCATCTACTTTAAAGTCAAACCTAAGCCCTTTTAAATCATCTGGTGTTAAATCACCACCAGAGCTTAATACAATCAGCATATTGTTGATTCCTCCATACTGAAATAAAGCCAAGTAAAATAATAGGAATGTTAAAGCAAAAAGTAACAACAAAGCGTTGGGGTTAATAAAAGATTCTACTGTTTGATTAGAAGAAATTAAAACATTTTCTTGTCTTGGTTTGTAGATAACACTGTTGCACAAAATGCTACCGCCAAGTAATGAAATAACAGTTAATGTTAAGCATAGAGCTTCTGTAGTACTTACATCATCAATAGTTGAATTAAAGATAAAAAATGCGGGACCAAAAAAAACAAAGAAAAGCATCAAAAAAATATTGAATAACTCTATTCTCTTACCATTTTTATATAAATAATAACTAAGGAGTATTAATGATATGCCATAAGTAATATAAAACACCATAACTATTAATATTTATTTATCAGAGCTAATTAATAACTTAGCTTTTCTGAAGATGTCGAGAACGTATTTATTATTAGGATAATTCGAAAATGGGTTAGGTTTAGCATCCAAAATTTGTTGATATTCTAATTCTGTAATATCCAATTTTTTCATAACATATCTCTCTAATTCTTTTATATTCTGTGGGTCAAGGGGTGGCTTTTTTAGTTCATCCAAAGCTTCCTCTCTTGTGATTTGCCCAGACAAAATCATATCAGATAGATGTAGCCTTCGTTTATCATAACCAAATTTATGAGGAAGGTATTTTACCTGATGCCATTTCGTATATAAAGATTCGTGATGTTTGGCCCCATAAGACCGCCAACCTAATTTCTCAATCAGAATTTCTTTGGCTTGCTCTTTGTTATATGATATATAATTTAATATACTAAATTGTTTGATTTTTACAATTGATCTTAAAAAAAACTTTTTCGATATACTTAATGAAGGGTAAGTTTTTAGGTCTTGGTTACCAAAAATTCGATGAATACCTATGATTTGTTTCAAATCATCATAGCGATAGCCAGCAGCCGTTGTGGTTGGGCGACTGAATTCGGTGGCATTATTTACACCATCAATAATCCATTTAACTTTGTACTTTATTGCCATTTTGTATAACAAAGCAAAAATAGCATGATCAGTCGGAGCTTCTGCATTGGCAACTGAAGCTTTTAAAAATGATAGCTGTAAATCTTTGAACTCTTCCCAATTTATAACATGTGTATAAAGGTCAATATCCAATATTTTACAGATATTCTCAATGTTTTTAACGGCTAATTCGTCGTCCCAGCCATTATCTAAATGGACAGCTAATGGTCGTAATCCATATTCTTTTACTAAAAGAGCCACATAGCTGCTATCAACACCGCCACTTACGCCAATTATACAATCATACTCTTTACCTTTTCCATCTTTTCTGATTTGTTCTATAAAAGATTGGAGTTCTGCCTTTTTTTCTTCTATTGATTTTTCTTCAGCGACTATATGTTTGTCAAAATCATTACAAAAATGGCAAACACCATTCTCATCAAAAGTAATTGTAGGCTCACTCGTATCTAAAACACAACGATTACAGATTTGGTAGTTGTTATTCATAAATTCTGTAATGAAGATATCTCTTCTTTATTTGGGTAATTAATTAAAACAGCTCTATGTTTCCCATGGAAAACAAACATACTTCCTGCGGCAACGGCATCAACATTTGCTTTTTGAAGAGCATCTCTTAAATCGGTAATCTTGCCAGCTCCACCACAAGCTACTACAGGAATACTAACATTTTTGCAGATTTCTTGTAATAGTATTAAATCATAACCAGTCATCATGCCGTCTAAATCAACAGAGTTAATAAAAAGTTCTCCTGCTCCAAGTTGTTCGGCCTTTTGGGCTAGTTCTACAGGTGTATTATCAATAATTTTATTCTGTATATGAGTAAATCCTCGATATTTTCCCCAAAGATTCTTTTTAACATCTATTGAGACAACTGTACTCGAACTGCCGATGTATTCAGATACCTCTGTAATAAAACTTGGTTTTTGAAGGAAAGCAGAATTAATAACTACTTTTTCGGCACCAGCGTACATGATTTTCTTCACATGGCTAATCTCAGAAATACCCCCCCCATAAGCAAATGGAACGAATGCTTCTGACCCAATTTCTGCTATTAAATCAAAATTAGGTTCTCTCTTTTCTTTAGAGGCATTAATATCTAACAACACAATCTCATCAACCTCTTTTTCATTGAAGATTCTAACGGCATTAATAGGATCTCCTACATAAGTAAAATCTTTGAACTTTATAGATTTAACCAATCCTTTATTCTTGAGTAATAAGACTGGAATTATACGAGTTTGCAGCATTACTTCTAAGAATTAATGTAAAAGTTTTTTATGTTTTGAGCGATATATTGTATTTGCTCTTCAGTCAGTTCAGGATAAATAGGGAGTGAAAGTATCGTTTTTTGGTTCTCAGCAACTACCCTAAAATCATTTCTATCAATCTGTAAATAGTCATAAGCAGGCATAAAAGGTAGCGGTGTTGGGTAATGAATTTCACATGCAATACCATTTTTTTGCAAAAAAAGCCTTAATTCATCTCTTTGTTCGGCTTTAATGACATAAAGATGATAGCTATGCTTGGTATTTGAACGGATTTTAGGTAATTCAATACCTTTAATACCAGATAAATATTTGTTATACATCTCTGCTTTATTGTTACGCTCTGCCGTCCATTGCAAAATGTAAGGTAATTTGGCTGATAGTATTCCTGCTTGTAAGCCATCTAATCTACTATTAATACCTTCCATTAAATGAGTATGTTTTACCAATGCTCCATGCGTAGAATACATTCTGCATTTCTCAGCCAAGGCATCATCATTAGTAAGAATACATCCTGCATCCCCATAGGCTCCTAAATTTTTCCCCGGGAAAAAACTGAAAGTAGAAGCGATACCAAATAAGCCTGCTCTTGTCCCTTTATATTCCGAAAAATGTGACTGTGCACAGTCTTCAATTAAGTGTAAATTATGCTTTTTACAAATTTCTTGTATTTTATCCATTTCTGCCATTTGCCCATATAAATGAACAGGAATAATGGCTTTCGTACGATTGGTTATTTTATTTTCTATTTTTGAGGCATCAATCGTAAAATATTCGTCAACATCAATGAATACAGGTTTTGCTCCTGTTTGAGAAATGGTTTCAGAAGTTGATATCCAACTGTTGGCAACAGTAATAACCTCATCACTGTCTTTGATACCCAACATCTTCAATATTATATAAATAGCGTCAGTTCCATTGGCTACACCAATGCAATGTTTTACACCATAAAGTTCAGCGAATTGTTTTTCAAATTGTTGAACATATTTTCCTTTGATAAAGGCTGTTTCTTCTATAACTGAAGCAATAGCATCATCAATATCTTTTTTTATAGATTGGTATTGTGCTTTTAAGTCAACAAAAGGGATATTCATTAAAATTTTTAGTTTTTATATTCTGCAAAATTTTTTAATACAACCATACCGTGCTTATGGCTTTTTTCGGGATGAAATTGCACACCAAAAATATTGTCTTTTTCGATTGCTGAAGTGAAATTTCCACCATAGTCAGTATCGGCCGCTTTTATATTTGGGTCATTACATTTTACAAAATATGAATGTACAAAATAAAAGCGATGATCATCTGAAATTCCTTTGAAAAGTGTTGCTTTTTGGGTGTTTTGTAGTGTATTCCATCCCATGTGTGGAATTCTAATATTGGTGTTATCAAACCTAAATTTGATGGTTTCAGCATCTATCCATCCCAATCCAGGTTCGATGCCACCTTCCTCACTATTTTTAGATAGTAATTGATAGCCAAGGCAAATACCCAAAATAGGGGTTCCATTTTGAACTTTTTGATTTAAAACTGGTATTAGACCTAATGATTTCAAATTTTGCATTCCTTTGTCAAATGCTCCTACACCAGGTAATATTAACTTTTCAGCCTTGTTTACATCTTCTATTTTATTGGTAATCAGAGAGTCATATCCCAGTTTACGGAGCATATTTTGGATAGACCCAACATTACATGTATTATAATCAATAATGGTAATCATGAAATTAAGCCTTTAGCAGCGATTTTATGAGCATTAATAAAAAAGAGCATAAATTTAACCAAAGATGATAACATTAATACTATAGCTGCCCCAATTATTCCAATTTTCGGAATTAGCACCCAATTAAATACGATAATAAAAACACTAATGATAAAATTTAGTAATGTTGCTTGGTATGTTTTTTCTGTTACAATAAAAAAATTATTATAAAACTGTGTAAAAATATCGAAAGATTTAGAAAGATAGATAATGACGAATATCCATACTATTGAATGAAGTTGGACTGGGTTATTCGTTAATTTTAGATAGAAATAAATTAAAATCAAAAAAACGGGTAACATCAATAATAAAACAAAGGATAAGTTGAGAGTTACTTTATTGGTTTCATCAATATTAATTTGCTTTTTATTATCATTAAAAAACTTTGGCACCCAATAAGAATCGAAAAAAGATGTAAATAATAAACCAATAGGCATTATCAAAAATAAGGTTAAATTATACGTAGCCAATGCACTATAATCAATAAATTTTTGAATAAAATACTTATCAGATATGTTATAAGCTATCGCAATAATTCCCCCAATCATCATTGGTGTACCCAATTCAAACACCCGACTCATAATTTTAAAGTCAAGTTTAAACTCAAAATGATTTGAGTAAAAGTAGATATATAGAGGTAAGATTATAATTAAACTAAAAAGAGCTTCATAAAAAATTCTTTGAGCCGCATTGATAGTTGAGTTGAATAAAAAATAGGCTATCAGTATTACGAAAGCGTTTACAAAAAAAATTTTAATAGTGTTCCAAATTTGATAGGTTAAGACTTTATTGGTTAGAGTTAAATGTTTCATCAACAAAGTGATCACCGCATTTATTAATATTAGAGACAAAATAGAGAATTCAAAACTAAAGCCTTCTTGGAGAGGCATATTCAGTAGATGTGTAGAAATAATTTTAAATTTTAAATCGATGATAACTATCGCAAGAAAGAGTAATCCCAAAAAAAAATTCATGCTGAAAAGCATACGCCCACGTTCACGGGCATCGTATATAAAATATAACTTAGATTTAGCTGTTTCAAAACCAAACTGAAAGACATAAGCTCCTGTTGTTATGATGTAAATGATAAAAGTATATAGTCCATATTCAGTAAGCGGCATTAGTTTTAAAAAAAGAGGCAAAAATAAATAAGGTAATCCTTTGGATAGTGCATCCAATAATATGGTACGTCCTAACCTCTTTTCATAGAAAAGAACCTTAAACGATTGTATATTATTTGCTGAGAAGAATTTTTTTATTTGCAATTTTTTAAAGTTTTTTAGCGGGATTTCCTATATAAACACCAGGTTCGGTAATATCTTTTGTTACCACAGCACCTGCACCAATTACTGTATTATCACAGATAGAAATTGGTAGGATAGTGGCATTACTTCCAATTGAAACATTATTCCCTATTGACGTTGACTTCCATTTTGTTTTATCACCCCTTGCAGGCCCCCCTTCTGAAAATAAGTCATTAATAAACATGACACCGTGTCCAATAAAACAGTCATTACCAATCGTAACTAATTCACAAATAAAAGTATGAGACTGTATTTTACAGCTACTACCAATTTTGACATTTTTTTGTATCTCTACAAAAGGGCCAATAAAGGTATTATCTCCGATTTCACATCCGTAGATATTACACGGATTAATAACAGTAATATTTTCACCAAATACAACGTCTTTTATTCCTATCTCAAGAATTTTTGGACTCACGGGCTGCTGCATTATATATTTTGTCAATAATTTCTACTGTTTTTAAGCCTTCAAAAGCATTTGTTGAAATAGAAGCATTATTTAATAATACGTCTATAACATTTGCATAAATTTTATCGTGATTTGACATTGACCCAAAATAAGTGCCATAATTATTGGGTTTATTGCCTTCTGCAAGGTTTTCAATTTTGAAATTGTCGATATTTTGATATTCCAATTCGTTCAGATATTGTCCACCAATTTTTACGGTTCCTTTTTCACCAAAAATAGTGAGAGACCCTTCCATATTTTTTTGGTAACTGTTTACGGTGTAATTGACAGTACCTATTGCACCATTATAAAACTCTAATATGGCAACACCTGTATCATCAAATTCAATGATTCCTTGATGGGCATAGTTATTATTAAAAGAGTAAACGTTCCTTACATCACCAATCATCCAATATAAAAGATCTATAAAATGGCTAAATTGGGTGTAAAGTGTCCCTCCGTCCATTAATTTGGATCCTTTCCATGAGTTGGCATAATAGTCTTCGTTTCTATTCCAAAAGCAACTCAATTGTACACTAAATATTTTTCCTAATTTTCCAGTATCAATAGCATTTTTTACAGCCTCAATTGGTGGATTAAAACGATTTTGTTTAATTACAAATAAACGTTTATTTGCTTTTTCAGCCTCTTTTATCATTTCACCACAATCATGTACATTGATTGCCATGGGTTTTTCACATAATACATGAAACCCCTTACGAAGTGCCTCAATCGAGTGTTGTGCATGTAATCCATTAGGGCTACAAATGGAAATAACATCAATTGTTGGTTCGTGTGTTAGTAATTCTTCAAGTGAATAATAAGCTTTGACACCATATTTTTTTGCTAAATCGTCTGCTTTAGAAGGAACAACATCACAAACGGCAGTAAGAATTCCTGTTTTGTGTATATGTTCAGCATGACGTTGAGCAATACGGCCACATCCAACAATTCCAAACTTGATTGAAGACATAATTTTATTTAAAAGATGTGATTAATCTATTTTAACGAGTTTATTTAGACTCACGTTGATTCAATATAAATCAACGTGAGTTATTGATAATTTAGAGTAAACCTTAAATTTGTATTTGTCATTTATATATTAAGCAAATATCTTCCGTATCCACTTTTTACCAATGGTCGAGCGATTTCTTTTAATTGTTCGGAGTCAATAAAGCCCATTCGATAAGCAACTTCCTCAATACAACCTACTTTTAAGCCTTGACGCTCTTCTATTACCTGTACAAACTGACCTGCTTGCATCAAAGATTGAAAAGTACCTGTATCTAACCAAGCAGTTCCTCGATTCATTATACCAACACTTAATTTTCCTTTTTCAAGATACACACGATTGATATCAGTAATCTCCAACTCACCTCTTGGAGAGGGTTTAATGTTCTTAGCAATTTCGACAACACTATTGTCATAAAAGTATAAACCAGGAACAGCGTAACTTGACTTGGGTTGCTCAGGTTTTTCTTCTATTGAAATTGCTTTTAAATTTTCATCAAACTCTACTACACCATATCGCTCAGGATCGTTTACTTGATAGGCAAATACAACACCACCATCAGGATTAGTACTATTTTGCAATAATTTACTCAAGCCACTACCATAAAAAATATTGTCACCTAAAACCAACGCTACCGAGTCATTACCAATAAAATCAGCACCAATGATAAATGCCTGTGCTAATCCATCGGGACTTGGCTGTTCGGCATAGCTGAAACTACAACCAATTCGAGTTCCGTCACCCAATAATTTTTGGAAATGAGGCAAATCATGAGGTGTAGAAATAATCAATACCTCTTTAATACCAGCTAACATCAATATTGATAGCGGATAATAAATCATTGGCTTATCATAAACAGGCATCAACTGTTTGCTGACTGCCAAAGTAAGTGGGTGTAAACGTGTGCCAGACCCACCGGCTAATATAATTCCTTTCATGGTAAAATAGCTTATAAAGCAATTGGCTTTAGGTAAATAAATAGTTGTTTATAAATATTTGGCTATCAGTAGATTATATGAAATAGGAGTAAGGGCTTAAACAACGAAATCTAAGTCAACATGTTCTTTAATCAATCTTCTTAGACTTTCAACTGTTTCCCATTCCGTATTTTCGGCTGAATTATATTTGAACCCAATCGGCACTTTTTGTGCATTGAAAAAATGTATAAACTCATCCAATTTCCATTTGTGAGTCGAAGGTAAAATTGTATAGTATTTACCTAAATCATAAGTAAGAAATGAATCTGACTCAGTAATCATCTCTTCATGGACTTTCTCGCCAGGTCGGATGCCAATAGTGGGTTTATCACACTCTGGTCCTATTGCTTCCGCAATATCCATAATTCGGTAAGAAGGGATTTTAGGAATAAAGATTTCTCCTCCCCAAGCATGTTCGAGTGCGTGCATCACCATATCTACACCACCTTGCAAAGAAATATTAAAACGAGTCATGTTAGGGTCTGTAATGGGCAATACCCCTTGTTTTTTCTTTTTTATAAAAAAGGGAATAACCGAACCATTTGAACCCATCACATTTCCATATCTTACTACTGAAAACTTGATAGGGTTCCAACCTTTGATATTATTAGCGGCTACAAATAGCTTATCAGAAGTTAGCTTGGTAGCACCGTATAAATTAATAGGGGCACACGCCTTGTCTGTAGATAAAGCAATTACTCGTTCTACTTCGGTTTCTAAGCAGGCATTTATTACATTTTCTGCACCTAAAACATTAGTTTTGACACATTCCATAGGGTTGTATTCTGCAATATGGACATGTTTCATAGCAGCAGCATGGATTACATAATCAACACCTTTAAATGCTCTTTTTAATCTTTCAAAATCTCTCACATCTCCTATGAAATATCTCATCTGAGGATATTTATTTTCAGGATATTCTTGAGCCATCTGAAATTGTTTCTGCTCGTCTCTTGAAAAGATAATAAGTTTCTTTATTTCAGGATATTTGGATAATATATGTCCAGTAAGGGCTTTTCCAAGAGAGCCAGTACCACCTGTGATAAGAATTGATTTATCTTTTAATGTAAACGCCATGGTAATTTTCTGTCAAAATTTGTTTTAATTATCGTAAAATTTGTCGATAATTTTTCTTTCTAAAAAGGGCAACAATAATTCCAGTAATTCCACCTAAAAAAAGGCTTAAAATTGCAATAATTGCAATCTTGGGTTCACTTTTCTTGTTTGGTACTACAGGAGGTTCTAAAATTTTTAAAACAGGTGTTTCTTGTTGAATCTTTAATTTTGCTTCTTCGTATTTTTGTAATAAGGTATTATAAAAAGATGAAGAGATTTTATACTCAGATTCTATTCTCTCACGCTGTAAATCTGCTGATTGTAACTTCATCATTGATTGCTGATATTGGTCGCTATATTGAGCTTTTTTGGCTTGAGTGTTATAATATTTGCCTTTTGCAGCATCTAACCTCTCAGCAAGAAAATCTAAGTCTTTTTTTGCTTTTTCTGTTCTATAATTTGTGATATAGTTAGTCAAGTAGTCCATACTATATCTTGTAACAAGTGTTGATACAATAGGGTCAGGCATTTTTACAGTTACAGTCAATAATCCCGTTTTTTTGTCAATTGATGCACTGATTCTTTCACGTAAGTCTTTTAAATTTTTCTCAGTTTGATAACTGACTGCAATATATTGATTATTGATGGGGAATTTAAGTTTCTTATTTTCTTCTTTAATATCATTATCTAAGACATATTGGTCATAAAATTGACTAAATAAAATTTCCTTATTTTCTTTAGTTTTAACCTTGAGTTGAAATAAATCTAAGAAAAAGGGCGTACTTTTCAAAACATCAGGGTATAAATCTGGTCTAATAGCATCACCACCACCAGCTGCTGCACTTCCTAAATCTACTCCAGCCAAACTTGCCAGACCTGCAAATTGCCCAAGCCCACTTGTTTTTGATTGATATTCTGGGAGTATTTTGCCACTTGAAATAAACTCTTCTCGCAAAGAAAATGCATATACAAGTCCTAAAGTTGTGAATATAAATATGAATAGGATTATCCGAACTTTTTCTTTCCAAAGAATTTTGAAAAATGCCTTCAAATCAATACTAATTATGTCCCTTTCTGCTTCCATTTTTGATGTAATTATTGACCTAATCGTATAACGGTTACTAAAATTGTTGTTATCGAAACCAATGCCGAACTGACAGCAATTCTTTCAGCGGCAGTCCATTTATACTTTCTTCTTACAGGTACAAATATTTCTGAACCATTTTCAATTTTAGGATAGACTTTTATTCCTATAAAACTCCTTGTACGATCAAATTTCCCATTGCCATATTTTACGTATGTCTTTTTTACGAAGGCACTGTCTGTAGCTCCACCAGCTAAATTAATATAATCTTTTAATTTCAAATTAGGCACGAAAGGAACGGTTGTCGGATTATATACTTGTCCATTAATAGTTACAGTTTCCTTTTTTCGAGGAATATCCAATATATCTCCCGAATTAAGCACTAAATTATTAATATCATTACGATCATTTAAAACTTTAGTTAAATCAACACCAATTATTTTTCCAGCTCTGATAAATTTAGCACTTCCCAAATCAGCTTCACTTCGGGTTCCACCAGCTTTTAATATTAAATCAGAAATTTTTTCTGTTTTATCTCGCAAAGCGTATGGCCCAGGGTAAAAAATTTCTCCACTGATGGCAACTGTTTTTTGTTCTTCATAACGAGGTAACTTTCTTACATAAACCTTATCAAAAGGATTTAAAGTCACCTTTTTATCAGATGTATTTAATTGTAGATTTCTATCTATGTCGAGAAATTGTATTTTAATCGACTGTTCTTTTGAAATTCCAAGTGTATCTCCTTTTATTCTTCTTGCAATTTCTATCTTAGCTGCACTTGCACCATCAGAAAACCCTCCAGCCAGAATTACTAAGTCAGCAACAGTCATATTGGTTGCATATTCATATATCCCAGCTTTATTGACAGCCCCATCAATAGAAACAGTGAGTCTTTCTCTTAAATCTTTATAAGATTTGATAAATAATGTGTCTTTTAGTCGCAAAGAGACGTCTTCTGATTCACCTTTCAAAATTTTATTGAGATCCAATGCTAAAATTTCAGGATCTAAATTTTGTCGCTCTCTCTTAATAAGAATACGGTCTTTAAAAGCATCTTGTTTTAGCCCTTCAGCTCGACTTATCAACTGTTTGACTGTCATATTAGGTTCTAGTTCATAATTCCCCTCTCTATAGACAGATCCTTTGATTGTAACTACATTTTCAAAACGATTGAGTATTTTTCCAATGGTATAAATATCACCTTTTTGCGGAGTAAAAGTGGCTATTTCATTTTGTTCAATAGTAACAATTTTTTTTTCAATAGCAGTTGTTCGCTCTAAAGAAATTGACTTAGTATAAGCTAAATCACTGAACCCACCAGCAAAAGCTAATATATCTTTGAAAGTTTCACCTTTCTTCATTTCAAAAATCTTGGGGTTACGTACTTCTCCCTTCAATGTTATATGGGTATCTACATAAGGAATATGGATAATGTCTTGGTCTTGCAATAGAATATTGTCTTTTAAATCTCCACGTAATAGAAAATCATAGATATCTAATACTCTAATAATCTTTCCATTACGAAGAACTTCAATATTACGTAAAGAACCAATCTCAGATGGCCCACCTGAAGCATTCAAAACATGAAAAACGGTGGCTAATGATGGCACTGTAAAAGTTCCTGGTTGAACAGCTTGCCCGATAACAGTAACAGAAATACTGCGAATATTACCTAAAGTAATATCAACATATAATCCACCGCCATTACTATTTAATCCTGCAAATCTACTCTTGAGGCGATTAATAATTCGTTCTCGGGCTTGTTCAATTGTTAGACCACTGACATAAATTGGGCTAAGAATATCTACTTGAATTGTCCCTTCAGGAGAAACTTTTGACTTATAGGTTTGTGTTGAAAATCCAGTGATAGCAATGGTTATTTCATCATCAGTGCCTAAAATATAGTTTTTGGGTGTTGGGATTCTTAAATTTGGTTCAAAAGAGCCTTTTTTATTATTAAATAAATTTAAACCAAAATATTTATTTCTTTTAATAACAAGACTATCATCATCTACTTCTTTTTCATCATCATCTTTTTTTAGTAGCTTTTTATCTTTAACAGAAGTAGAATCATTGTATTTTCTTTCAACATTAGTATTACCATTATTTCCTCCCCCTTTTTTATCTGATTGAAGGCGAGTCATTCTTTCTTTAAATTTGGTAATATCACTCGCACTAAAGCCTTTCGCTGCAGCGGCTATCATTAACTGTTCTTCAGTCAAGCCACTTTCTTGGGCTTGTTTTATGAACTGCTGAATTTGGTCATCTGATAGGTCCTCGACAACTTGAGCAGATACACCACCTATTCCAAAAAGAAAAATAATACAAATAAAATAAACTTGTTTTATTAAACGTAACCTGTTTTTATTAAGAAACATTTTGTTATTATTGGTAGATTAAAAGCAAAAATCAAGTGCAATATTACTCATTTTCCTCTAAAACAGAATACTAATGATTCATTTATTTATTTATTGGTAGTTTTGAGATACTCATAAAACTTGACATTGAACGCTCATTCTTCAATAGAATAATGTAAAAGGGAGGAGCAAAAAATATAGCAAATAGAAACAAAAAGAGGTAAGATTTTTAAAAATCTTACCTCTCAAATATAAGTTAGCTATGACTATTCATTAGGAATAACTCTTTTTGCATTTGAATAACGCTTTTGTACTGCATCCCAGTCAACAATATTCCAAAAAGAATCAATATAATCAGGGCGTTTGTTTTGGAATTTTAGATAATAGGCATGTTCCCAAACATCTAAACCTAATACAGGAATGCCTTTTTTATCAGCAACATCCATTAAAGGATTATCTTGATTAGGAGTTGAAGTGATAAATAATTTCTCTTGGTCATCAACACAAAGCCATGCCCAACCCGATCCAAAACGACCAATTGCCGCTTTTTTGAATTCATCTTTGAAGTTTGCTAAAGAACCCCAAGTTTCATTAATAGCTGCTCCAAGCGTACTTGCAGGTTCTCCTCCCCCATTTGGTGAAAGAATATTCCAAAATAAATCATGGTTGAAATGACCACCACCATTATTACGTACGGGTGCTGGATATTTACTGATATTTGCCAATAATTCTTTCAAAGATAAACTTTCCAATTCAGTACCTGCGATGGCATTATTGAGGTTAGTTACATAAGCTTGATGATGACGGTCATGGTGAATTTCCATTGTTGTCTTGTCGAAATGTGGCTCCAAAGCATCACTTGCGTAAGGGAGCGGGTCGAGTGTATATGCCATTTTTAGAAATAAGTTTGAGTATGTGATACAAAGTTTAGCGTTAGCATTAATACCAACGACTAAAGGCTAAACGCTAACAACGAAATTTATGTTCGCAAACCCTTGAAAAAATTCTTTAAAATCATTTCACAGTCTGTTTCTAAGATATTTTTTACAACTTGAGTTTTGGGGTGAAGGATAGATGGACTAACTCTACTAAAACCCCGTTTTAAGTCAGAAGCCCCATAAACAATTCGTTCGATTTGTGACCAATGTAATGCTCCAGCACACATCACACAAGGTTCAAGAGTGACATAAAGTGTACACTCTTTTAAATACTTTGCTCCAAGAAATTGTGCAGCAGCAGTTATTGCAAGAATTTCGGCATGAGCTGTTACGTCATGGAGCTGCTCGGTTTGGTTACTTCCCTTGCCTATGATTTTGCTTCCACCCGCTACTACAATTGCTCCCACTGGAATTTCTCCTGCTTCGCCAGCTTGAATGGCCAAATCAAGAGCTTTTGCCATAAAATATTCGTGCGAGTATAAGGGGAAATTCTTCAGCGTGTTTTATCAATTAATTATAAACAATAATTATCTTAATCTATGCCATGAGTTTTATAAAGTATTCAATTCGCTCAATCACTTACTATTTATAATCCAAACTTTGCAGAAAGATCTAACATTCTTTCGATTGGTTTACGAGCGTCGGCGAGCATTTCGTTTGGCAAAATTATCTCAGGTGTTTCATCACGCAAACACAAATAAAGCTTTTCCATTGTATTCAACTTCATGTGTGGACAGTCTGAACAAGCTTTACACGCATGGCCATTTTTTGAAGTTGGAGCAACATAAAACTTTTTATCGGGAGCAGACTTACGCATTTGATGCAAAATTCCCGACTCAGTTGCGACAATAAATTCCTTTTGTGGACTATTAATAACATGTTTCAAAAGCCCAGTGGTAGAGCCAATGTAGTCGGCCAATTTCAAAACTGATTCTTCGCTTTCTGGGTGTGCGACTACTTCGGCGGCAGGGTGTTTCGCTTTCAAGTCGGTGATCATTTTTCCTGAAAAAGTTTCATGAACCATACATGCACCGTCCCAAAGTACCATATTACGCCCCGTTACACGATTGATGTAGCCTCCCAAGTTTTTATCAGGAGCAAAGATAATTTTTTGCTCTTTCGGAAAACTCTCAACAATTTTTACTGCATTGCTACTTGTACAAACAACATCTGTCAAGGTTTTTAATTCTGCCGAACAATTGACATAAGAAATAACAATATGGTCGGGGTGCTGGGCTTTGAATGCTTTAAATTCTTCATAAGGTGCTGATTCTTCAAGCGAGCAACCTGCATTCATATCAGGAAGCAAAACCTTCTTATTGGGTGAAAGAATCTTTGCTGTTTCAGCCATAAAACGAACACCAGCGAAAACAATGATGTCGGCATCTGTTTTTGCTGCTTGTTGCGAAAGCCCTAAGCTATCACCGATATAGTCAGCAATATCTTGGATTTCAGCAACTTGGTAGTAATGAACTAAAATAACTGCGTTTTTTTCTTTCTTCAACCGAGCAATTTCGGCTACATAATCAATTTTTTCAGCGACCATTTTTAAGAATTTAAGATTTTAGAACGGGCGGCGAACCGCTGACGATTTACGAAGGGTCAATTATTTACAATCAAATGCCCAAACTTTATACATACTTATATTTCCTGTTCTATCTAAGTATGACTCTTTTATTTTGTTGCCATTTGTATCATATTCAAAGGTACGAATACTCATGACTTGGTTGTTGTAAAAGTAATTTTCTTTGATCATATTTCCCAATAAATCATATTCATAAGTGAAATGATAATCAACTTGGTTTTGGGCATTTAAGCGAGTCTTTTTTATGAGCTTTCCCGCTAAATCATACTCGTTTTTTGTTTCAGCAAGTATAATATTATTACGAAAAGTTTTATCGTTTAGTAAGTTTCCTTTTGCATCATATTCATAATTAGTCGAAAGTGTTACTTGATCAGCGGCGTCAAAGTGGGTGTTTTGAGTGATATTTCCTTGCAAATCATAGCTTTTTATTTCTGACATCATCAAAATGCCATTTGCCGAGCTAAGTTCTTTTTTTACTAATTGCCCAGCTTTATTGAAAAGCGACTTTTCTTTTGATAACTCAGTTGTGCCATCTTGTGCATAAAAAACTTGTGTTTTTTCTCCATCGTTTGTGGTGAGTAGTGACAATGGTGAAACTTTACCATCTGCCGAAATAGATTCGCTCAGTAATTTCCCTAAACCATTATAGCTTTTCTTAGTAACTTTTTTTATTTGCCCGTTTAACTTATATACGATTTGACTATTATTACCATTTGCATCATATTCATAAGTATATTCATTGGTATAATCGCCCGTATTTCGACTAGAAAAAGTATCAATTTGACTCAAAAGGTTCCCTTTTTTATCATAGATTTTAGATGATTGCTGCTCCTGTTGTCCTTGACGGAAAAATTGATAATTGGTTTCTCGACATTTATTGGCTGCTTGAATATCAACTTGTGCAGCAGCAAATAAGGGCGAAAAAAGAAAAAGTGTTTTGAAAAAGTTCATATTTATAATTTTTGTGGGGCGATTTCAAAAATCGCAGTTTTTCAAAATATACTTTTCAAATCATTACTTATGATTGACAAATGACAAAAATTAGCGTGATTTGTAATTAATAAGACGAAATTACTACTTTTCGACTAAAGAATGCAATTGAATATTATTCAACGGCAAACTTTAGACGGTTTTTGTAGTTGATGTAACATAAAACAAACGAGTATGATGACAACAAATTTTCTAAAACGATTTTTTTTATATACAATTATTGGAGTTTTACTATGGGCTTGTGGTGAAACGGTTACTAAAAAAGAATACAAATCGCCTGATGAGGAGTATGGTGAACTCTTTAGAGAAGTTCAATTAAAATCAATTTTTCCAGATTCAAAAACTTTTCCAGATTGTACTCCAAAAATCGCTGCTTCAGAAATTTTGATTAAGTATGAAGAACAAAAATTAAAAAAGAATTTCGATTTGAGAGCCTTTGTTCTGGAAAATTTTAAGCTACCACAAAGATTAAATGTTACTTATGTAAGTAACAAAAATAATTCTCCTGAGCAGAACATTGATGAATCATTAAAGTTTTTGACCCGACAACCAAAGGATGAGGGCGGAACACTCGTACCTCTTTTAAAACCCTACATTGTTCCAGGAGGAAGGTTTGGCGAAGCTCATTATTGGGATACTTATTTTGTAATGTTGGGCTTACAGGCCTCAGGTAAAGATTCGTTAATGTCAAATATGGTATTAAACTTAGCTCAGTTGATACAAGATTTTGGGCATATTCCGAGTGGAAATCGAAGTTATTATTTTAGTCGTTCACAACCACCTTTTTTTGCTTTAATGGTGAAGCTATTGTCTGAAATGAAAGGACAGGAGCAGAAATATGTGCAGTATTTACCACAAATTCAGCGAGAATACCAATATTGGATGGCTGTTGAAAATGGGGGAGAGGATGCTCAAAAACAAAATGAAGCTCGAAAAAAAGGTGATAAAGCATATAGAAAAACTGTGTTCATAGGAAAAGACGATATCCTCAACCGTTATTATGATGACAAAAATACCCCTCGCCCAGAAGCATATCGTGAAGATATTGCAACAGCCAGTAAATCAGGTAGAAATAAAGATGAAATGTATCGACATCTTCGCTCTGGAGCTGAATCGGGTTGGAAGTTTTCGAGTCGTTGGCTAAGTGATGGACAAAATCTTACGAGTATTCATACAACTGATATTTTGCCAGTGGATTTGAATGCACTACTTTATAATCTTGAAATAACAATTGCTGAAATCTATCGAGCAAAGGAAGAACCAGAATATGCTAAAAGTATGGAGATTTTGGCAAACAAACGAAAAACCATTTTTGATAAATACTTTTGGAACGAAACCGCTGGTTTTTATTTCGATTATGATTTTGTTACTGGAAAACAAACAGATGTTTATTCTCTAGCAGCAGTTTATCCTTTGTTTTTTAAAATGGCCACGCCTGCACAAGCTCAAAAAGTTGCTCAAATCATAGAAAGTAAGTTTTTACAAGCTGGTGGGTTGATGACAACACTTAATAAAACCAATCAGCAATGGGACGGTTCTAATGGATTTGCTCCTTTACAGTATTTAGCAATTCAAGGACTTCGTAATTATGGTTTCAATGATTTAGCTAATAAAATTAAGAAAAATTGGGTTGCTAATAATTTACAAGTGTATAAAAACACAGGAAAAATGATGAAAAGTTATAATGTTTATGATTTATCACAAAAAACTGTTGGCGGAGATTTTTCCGCACAAGAAGGATTTGCTTGGACAAACGGTGTTTTATTAAAATTACTTTCTGAAAAATAATATATTAGACGTTGAAGCAATACCAAAAAGAGTATGAGTTTATCAAGAGCATCTATTTTTCTAAGAGGATTTGTAAAATACTGATAGAAATACCCGTTTTAAGCAATTAGAAGGATAAAGAAATATGATTTGGCATAATTTTTATCAAACTATATTAAAAAGTTCAAAATCAATTTCATAACTTTGCAGTCCGAAAAAAAGAAGTGTATCGGTAAAAATATTAGTTTTGAAAATAATTACTTGATTGTCAAGTATTTAATCAAGTTAATCAGATAAATAAAAGCGGTAGTCGCACTATCTAAAAATGGCAAAAAAAGAAAAATCAGGTCTTGAAATTATTGAAAGCCCAGAAGCATTACAACAAGAATTTAACAAAGCTGAAGGTTTTTTAAAAACCAATCAAAAATTATTTACTATTATTGGTGGTGTAATTTTAGCAATTATTTTGGGCGTTGTGGGTTATAATTACTACACAAAGTCACAAGATGAAGAAGCACAAGCAGCCATGTTCAATGCTGTTTATGCTTTTGAAGCAGATTCATTAAAGCAAGCTTTAAATGGTACAGGTGGCAATGAAGGCTTATTAGCAATTGCTGATAATTATGGGGCATCAAATGCAGGTAATTTAGCAAATTTTTATGCAGGTGCTGCTTTGGTAAAACAAGGTAAATTTGATGAAGGCATTGAGCATTTGAAAAACTTTAGTTCAAGCGACTTACTTGTTCAAGGACGTGCGTATGTATTGATTGGAGATGCTTATATGGAAAAGAAAAGTATTGAAGATGCAATTACTTACTACAAAAAGGCAGCAGAATATAAGCCGAACAAAACTTTTACGCCAGCCTATTTGATGAAATTAGCTACTGCTTACGAAGCGGCTAAAAATCCAAAAGAAGCATTGGCAGTTTATAGTGAAATTATAGAGAAATACCCAGATTCGATTGAAACGGGTAATGCCAAGAAATATAAATCCAAACTCGAAGGCACTGTCGGCGAGTAAGATTTGGTTATGTATTAAAAATATAATCAAAGGGATAAGCCGAGCAAGGTTTGTCCCTTTTTTAATTTTGAATGATTGAGGAATAAAATTAATTATTTTGAAAGTTTTTCTATCACTCAATCATTCTATCACTCAATCATTGAAAGAATGTCAAGTCAAAATAAAAATCTAAGCGAATTCAGTACCGAAAACTTACCAGATGTAAGTGAAAAACGTTTTGCTATTGTTGTAGCCGAATGGAATGAAGAAGTAACTGAAGCTCTTTTTGAAGGGGCTTATAAAACACTTTTAGACAATGGGGTAAAAGCTTATAATATCATAAGAGCGAATGTACCAGGAAGTTATGAGTTGAGTTTTGGCTCGCAAGTATTTGCCCAAAAAGCTGATATTGATGCTGTCATTGCTATTGGTTGTGTAATTCAAGGCGAAACAAAGCACAATGATTATATCAATCATGCCGTAGCACAAGGTTTGACTAATGTTTCATTGAAATATAATAAACCTGTAATTTTTGGCGTACTAACACCAAATAACCAACAACAAGCCCTCGACCGTGCGGGTGGAATTCATGGAAATAAAGGTGATGAAGCAGCGATAACAGCGATAAAAATGTTAGGATTAGCATAAGGAAATGCAAAAACCAAGACCAAACATATCGAAAACAGCTTTTTGGGATGTCAATTTTGAAGAAATTGATTTTGATAAGAATACTCGTGATGTAATCAATCGAGTTTTAATGAATGGGAAGCTATCAGATTGGAAGGAAATAAATAGTTATTACGGTATTGAAAAAATAAAGGAAGAGGTTGTTCAGATGCGGTATTTGTCAAATATTACCTTAAACTTTTGTAGTTTCTATTACCAAATTCCAAATGAAGAATTTAGATGTTACACACTCAAACAGTCTATCCCGAAACTTTGGGACTTCTAAAAGCATTAATGCAAGAACCATTGCTTAATGATTTTTATTTGGTTGGAGGAACAGCTCTTTCATTACAAATCGGGCATAGAATTTCGGTTGATATTGATTTGTTTACAAATACCTCTTTTGATTCTACTATACTTTCAGCCGAATTGAGACAAAAGTATAATTTTAAAGAAAAATTGAATAGAGGTTATTTCTTGTAAGGTGAGATAGATGGAGTAAAAGTAGATATTTTGAAATATCCATACAAACCATTAAACCCTATTATTGAAGTCGAAAAAGTAAGAATGGTCGTCGCTGCTGACATCTCAAGTATGAAAGTGGCAGCCATTACAAACAGAGGTATAAAAAGGGATTTTATATACTTATTCTTTTTGTTAAAGCAATTTTCGCTAAAGCAAATCATTGATTGGTATCAACAAAAATATGATACCGAAATTTTTATGCTTCTCCAAAGTCTTGTGTATTTTGATGATGCCGATGGAGATATTGATTTGAATATGATTGAACCATTAGATTGGGAAATGATAAAAAAAGAAATAGCTAAAGAGGTAAAAAAGTATTTGAAAGAGAGCTGATGTCGAAAATTATTATTGAAACCCAAATTAATGCTTCAATTCAAATCTGTTACGATTTGTCTTTAAGTGTAGATTTGCATCAACTTTCAACAGTACAAACAGGTGAACATATCGTAAGAGGAGTAAAATCGGGTATAATGAAATTAGGTGAAAGTGTAACTTGGCGAGCAAAGCACTTTGGTATTTGGCAAGAGTTAACGAGTAAAATTACAGAAGCCCAACGTCCTTATTATTTTGTAGATGAAATGCAAAAAGGCATTTTCAAGTCTTTAAGGCATGAACATCATTTTATAGAAGGAGGGCAAAATGTTTTAATGAAAGATACTTTCATATTTGAATCCCCACTTGGTATTTTGGGTACAATAGCGGATAAGTTATTTTTGAAAAGATATTTAGCACATTTCTTAAAGCAAAGAAACCAGATAATAAAGGAAATAGCGGAATCTGGAAAATGGGAAGCTATTTTAAAAAGATAAATTAAAGAGAAAAGTATAAACAAAACCAACCAAAGATTAAAAAAATGCAAGTTTGGAAATTTGGCGGGACTTCAGTAGGTAAGCCCGAGCGTATGCACTCAATCCGTAATCTTATTACTGAAGATGGCGGCCGTAAAATCGTAGTTTTGTCGGCACTTTCAGGCACAACAAACTCACTTATTTCTATTGGTGAATCACTTAAAGCCAATAATGATGCAGAAGCTATCGAAAAAATAGATGCTCTTTATGCACATTACGAAACATTTATCAAAGAATTATACAAAACTCAAGAAGGATATACAAAAGGTAAAACTATCATCGACAATGAGTTTAATTTCATTCGCTCGTTGGTAAATATCAAACCTTTTACACTCAAACAAGAAAAAGAAATCGTTGCCGAAGGAGAATTACTTTCGACACAAATGTTTGAAGCATATTTACAAGAAGAGGGTGTGAGTTCTGCTCTTTTACCTGCATTAGATTTCATGTTGATTGATGCTGACAATGAGCCAGTATTGAGTTTTACAGAAGAAAAACTAACAGCAATGCTTTCGCAACTATCTGATAAACAGATATTTATCACACAAGGGTTTATTTGTAGAAATCCTCGTGGTGAAGTTGATAACTTGAAACGTGGTGGTTCTGATTATACAGCATCTTTGGTAGGTGGAGCCATTCGTGCCGAAGAAATTCAAATTTGGACAGACATCGACGGTATGCACAATAACGACCCAAGAATTGTGAAACGTACCTTCCCAGTACGTGAATTGACTTTTGAGGAAGCGGCAGAACTGGCTTATTTTGGAGCAAAAATCTTGCACCCAAGTACCATTACACCAGCCAAAATGCGTGGTGTACCTGTGCGTTTGAAAAACACAATGGAGCCCAATGCTTATGGAACACTCATTGCAGATAAAACAACAGATTCTGAAATCAAGGCAATTGCTGCGAAAGATGGAATCACAGCAATTTATATTCACTCCACTCGTATGCTGAATGCTTACGGTTTTATGAGAAAAGTTTTTGAGGTTTTTGAAAACTTCAAAACGCCAGTAGATATGATAACAACATCGGAAGTTTCGATTGCTGTTACGATTGATAATGCTGAAAATTTAGATAAAATCACGGCAGTTTTGGGTCAATTTGCAGAATTGGAAGAACATGATCGTAATCAATCAATTATCTGCATTGTTGGAAATTTCATGGCTGATAAAGCAGGAATTGCTCTGAAAGTAATGGAAGCCATGCGTGATATTCCAATCAGAATGATTGCCTACGGTGCATCGGAGCATAATATTTCGCTTTTAGTTGATACAAAAGATAAAAACAATGCTTTGAATGCATTGAATGAAGGATTATTCACTTTTTAATCTAAAACCTTACAGGTTTTTCAAACCTGCAAGGTTTAACTATATCATGTTACAACTCAATTACATAAAAGAAAACAAGCAAGCCACCATTGATAGCTTGAAGCGTAAGTATTTCAAAAATGCAGAGGAAACGATTGAAACGGTCTTAAGCATTGACCAAAAACGCCGTGAAACTCAAGCCGATTTAGATACAACTTTGGCAAGAGCGAATGCTTTAGCAAAAGAAATCGGAGGTTTGATGAAAGCTGGTAAAAAAGAGGAAGCTGAAGCTGCAAAAGCTGAAACAGCCGAATTGAAGGTAAAGTCAAAAGCATTAGAGGAAGACTTAAAAGTTTCAGAATCAGAACTTTACGATGTGATGGTGACGATTCCGAACCTTCCACATGTAAGTGTACCTGAAGGTCGTACGCCAGAAGAAAACTTGAATGTTTTTCAAGCAGGAGATATTCCTGAATTGCATGAAGCCGCATTGCCGCATTGGGAATTGATAAAGCAATATGATATTATAGACTTTGATTTAGGTAATAAAATTACTGGTGCGGGTTTTCCTGTTTATAAAGGTAAAGGGGCAAGAATTCAGCGAGCAATGATAAATTTCTTCTTGGATGAAGCTTTATCCGCTGGTTATTTTGAAATTCAACCACCAATTCTAATAAATAAAGATTCAGGCTTTGGAACAGGGCAATTACCTGACAAAGAAGGTCAAATGTATCATTCAACAGTTGACGATTTATATTTAATACCAACAGCCGAAGTACCAGTTACGAATATCTATCGTGATGTCATTTTGTCTGAAAATGATTTACCAATCAAAAATGTAGCTTATACACCGTGTTTTCGTCGTGAAGCAGGAAGTTGGGGAGCACATGTGCGTGGTCTGAATCGTTTGCACCAATTTGATAAAATTGAGATAGTCCAAATCAGAAAGCCAGAAGAATCTTATCAGGCTTTGGAAGAAATGGTGGCACACGTGAAATCTTTGCTCGAAAAATTAGAATTACCTTATCGTATTCTTCGCCTTTGTGGAGGAGATATGGGCTTTACTTCAGCTCTCACGTATGATTTTGAAGTGTATTCGGCTGCTCAAAAACGTTGGTTAGAAGTGAGCTCTGTATCAAATTTTGAATCATATCAAGCCAATCGTTTGAAACTTCGCTATAAAGCAGAAGGCAAAACACAGCTTTTGCATACGCTCAATGGTTCGGCTTTGGCATTACCAAGAATTTTGGCTTCTATAATAGAAAATTTCCAAACCCCCGAAGGTATCAAAATACCAAAAGTATTAGTTCCTTATTGTGGTTTTGATATAATTAGCTGATAGTGAATGATTTATAAAAAAATAGGCGAAACAAATCAATAGTTTCGCCTATTTTTTTTGTATTATAGCTAATTTATTTCAAACCTGCATTTGCAAGGTCTTTATAACCTCCACCTGTAAGATTATAGATTTGTTTAAAACCTGCTGCTTGTAAAATGGGTGCTGCTTTGCTGCTTCGCCCACCTGCAGCACAATAAACAAAAACGGGTTTATTTTTATCTAATTTTTCAATTTGTTGCTTGAAGTCGGCATCGTTGAAATTCATGCAATTAGATGAAGTGATTTTGCCTGCTTGCCATTCTTGTGGCGTTCTTACATCAAGTAATTGAGCGTCTTTTGTTGTTTTGATTTTAGTTATAAAATCTTGCGGAGCAAGGTTTACACTTTGTGCTTTTGTACCTACATAAGAGAAAAATAAGATTGCGAATACCAAAAAAGTGATTTTTGACATGATACCAAACATTTAAGGGTGAATAAGTTTACACAAAACTAATGATTTTGTATAAACTTACACATCATGGCAATACTAAAACTGCACTTACAGGAAAATGGTCGGAAGGATATAGTCCTTCCCAAGCCTCAGAATGCGAAGCATGACTTAAACACTTAATGCCATTTTTGACGAAAATATAATCAATATGAGAATCTGGGATTTCTTCTCCTTTGAATCCATTGAAGGTACTATATGGCCCATAATGAGGGGTTTTACTTATTTTTTCAGTATCTGTTAGGTGCAAAGGGTCGTTTTCTTGTGTGATAATTTGAATAGGCTCAGAATCTGGTTTTGCATTAAAATCTCCAGTGAGAATGGCTGGTTTCTTTCCTGCAATTTCAGCTATTTTCTTTAAAACTAATTTTGAGCTTTCTCTACGAGCCACTTGCCCTTTGTGGTCGAAATGCGTATTAAAAACATAAAATAATTTACCAGTTTTATTTTCTTTAAAATACCCATAAGTTACGACTCTTCGGCAAACAGCATCCCAGCCAAAGCCAACTTTTTCGCAACTATCACTCAGCCAAAAGGTATGTGATTTTAGTAGCGTAAATTTCTTTTTTTGATACATAATTGGCGAAAACTCACCTGCTTCTTTCCCATCATCTCTTCCTTTACCAATCCATGCAAAATCAGGAAGTTGAGCAGATAAATCTTTAATTTGGTTGATAAGTGCTTCTTGCATGCCTATAAAATCGGCACCATGAAATTTGATTAATTCTGCCGCATGCTCCTTGCGATTCGACCATTGATTGATGCCATCTTCTTTGTTGTCATAACGAATATTAAATGTCATTACTTTTATTTGTGCTTTTGACTCGAAAAAGCAGGAACTGAGAATCAAAAAAGAAAAAAGTACATTTTTCATGTAGATATAAGGTTGAAATATTGGTTAAAAGATAAAAGTAAACTTACTAAAAATATCAGTAAATTTACTTTTATTGATGAAGTACATGCTAATAATTTATCATATAAGGTTTTGGAACTATTAATATTTGAGTAGTATAATTTTTGAACAAAAAAGAGCAGAAACCATTGGCTTCTGCTCTTTTTATATGATTCAGACGATTTAAAAATCGAATTATCTTAATTGGAACTGAATACGAGTGTTTGATTTTTTACCATCAGGAGTCGTATAATCAGTAGTTGGATCTTCATCGCCTTGACCATCATAAGTCATACGTGCTTTGCTGATACATTTTTTCTTCAAGAAATAAGCGTAAATCGCACATGCACGAAGTTTAGCAGAACGAAGGTTAGTTGAAGTACTTGCTCCATCATTAAATGCAGAGATATTTAAGATACTATCTGGACATCTTTGCAATAATGCACAAACGCGGTCAAGTTTTTTGTATGAAGTTGGTTTTAATTTATTTGTACCGCTGTAGAATTCGACTCCTTGTGCTGCTAAGCTCAATTCGTCTAATTCAGCTTGTGAAATCTCACAACCACTTGCTGTTCTATAACCTTTAGGAACCAATTTACCATTTACATATCCTTCTGGGCAACCATCATTTGAAGCTAAACCAGCCAAATCTGGACATTTATCTTTTGCATCAGCTACTCCGTCGCCGTCACGATCAGGACAACCTTTTGCAGAAGCTACACCTTTGATAGTAGGACAATCATCATCTTTATCAGCAATGCCATCACCGTCAGTGTCAGGGCAGCCATTCAATGAAGCAGGGCCTGCTTCATTTGGACAAGCATCATCTTTGTCAGCAATACCATCACCATCAGTATCAGGACAGCCTTTTAATGCTTTTACACCAGGAACATCTGGACAAGCATCATCTTTATCAGCTACACCATCTTTATCACGGTCAGGACAGCCTTTTAATGCTACCGTACCAACTTGTGTTGGGCAGTCATCATCTTTATCAGCAATACCATCGCCGTCAGTATCAGGGCAACCTCTCAAAGCCATTGGACCAGCTTGTGTAGGACAAGCATCATCTTTATCAGGAATACCGTCACCATCAGTATCAGGACAACCTTGGAATTTGCGTAAGCCTTTTTCAGCAACACAAGCATCACATCTATCAACCACACCATCTTTGTCGCTATCTTTATCACCAAAACGATAAGAACCAAGTAAGTTTGCTACTAAATAACCATCGTTATATGCTTTTCCGTTTGGAGCAAGGGCAGTACCCGTTCCCAAAGCAGTAGTCGAAAGTTTGGTTCCATCAAGGTAATCAGAGAAAGCATAACGGTAGCCCATTTCTGCACCAATAGTCCAACGTTCAGCCACATTATATTTCAAACCGACACCAAATGGTAAAACCAAAGCAGCTTTTTTTCTATTGGCAAGATCTTGGTCATATAATTGAGCCATTACATATTTTCTTGGATCATCATCTTGCAAAGCTGCATTTTGAGCTTTTACAGTAGGATTTGTAAATGCTACACCAATTCCACCAAAGAGATATGGGGTAAGTGTCTTTTTGAAAGTACCATCACAAGTATATCTTCTTTCTCTTAATGGATAAAATTCACCCAATAGAGATAGTTCAGTCAAAGGAGATGAAAATTTTAAGCGACGGTAATCCCAACGTCCATCAGGTTGGTCGAGGTCATTGCCTGCTAATTTGCCTAATAGCACTTGGCCACGTAAAGCAAAATAGTCGTTTAGATGTCGGCGAACAAAAGCACCAACCATGATACTGTTTGCGGATGCATAAGGCAAGCTACAATGCATATCACCAAAATATTGGTTGATACCAATAGGAAGGCCCACTTCCCATTTATAGGGTTTACAAACCTTACAAGAATCTTGTGCCTGAGTTGCTAGCGATAAAGTTAATAAAGCTACAAAAAGGTATGTTACTTTTTTCATGTTGGGGGAATTTATTGTTTTCTTCTAAGAAATAATATTAAAATTGGACTAATCACAAGATTTCAAGTCACAATTTAACTCTAATCATTAGCAAAGAAAAAAAAAATTGTTAGAATTTTCTACAAAAATACGCATTATTTTGTTAAAACTGATTATTCGGTCATTATTTATGCGTAATTATTTCTGCTAAATCAATAATAAAGGCATATTCCATTGCAACTTCTTTAAGTGAGGCGAAACGGCCAGAAGCTCCCCCATGCCCTGCCTCCATATTAGTGTGCATTAGTAATAAGTTATTATCTGTTTTCATTGTACGAAGTTTGGCAACCCATTTGGCAGGTTCAAAGTATTGAACTTGCGAATCATGTAAACCTGTAGTTATGAGCATATTGGGGTAGGCTTTTTTCTCTACATTATCATAAGGAGAGTAGGATAGCATATATTCATAAGAATCTTTGTTCTTAGGATTGCCCCATTCTTCAAACTCGCCCGTTGTTAATGGAATGGTTTCATCAAGCATCGTTGTTACTACATCGACAAAAGGCACTGCTGCTACAACGCCTTTATATAGTTCAGGTTTGATATTAACAATCGCACCCATCAAAAGCCCCCCAGCACTTCCGCCCAAAGCAAAAAGTTTGTCAGAACTACAATATTTGTTTTTAATCAGAAATTCTGAGCAATCAATAAAATCATGAAAGGTATTGATCTTCTTAAACATTTTACCGTTATCGTACCATTCACGCCCCATTTCTTGTCCTCCACGAATGTGGGCAATGGCATAAACAAACCCTCTGTCTAAAAGACTTAGTCGCACCGAACTAAATGTTGCATCAGTTGAAGAACCATATGAACCATAAGCATATTGTAATAAAGGAGCAGTGCCATCAAGTTTTGTGTCTTTTCTATAAGCAATCGAAACAGGTACTTTTGCTCCATCACGCACAGTTACAAAAACTCGTTCTGATGCATAATTATTTTTGTCAAAACCACCCAAAACAGTTTGTTGTTTCTTCAACTCTTTTGTCTGGGTATCCATATTATAATCAAAAGTTGAGCTTGGCGTTGTTAGAGAGGTATATCCATAACGTAAAATAGTTGTTTCAAAATCAGGGTTTGCTCCAATGTTAGCATCATAGGCAGGTTCGCCAAAATTCAAATAATGTTCGGTTTTAGTAGTTTGGTTAATGATTCTGATTTGTGTCAAACCTTGATTTTTTTCTTGAACAACCAAATGATTTTTAAAAACCTCAATCCCTTCTAAATATACCTCTTTTCTATGCCCAATTACGACTTTCCAAGTCGATTTGTCGGCAGTATTGCCCTCTTTTACTTCCATCAACTTAAAATTGATAGCATTATCAATATTGGTTCTGACATAAAATTTATCTTGAAAATGCTCGATATTATACTCATGTCCACGCTCACGAGGAGAAAAAACTTTGAATTCTCCCGTAGGATTTGATGCTTCTAACAAGCGATATTCAGATGAAATACCATTATGATCGCAACCAATAGCGATATATTTTTTAGATTTCATGCGATAAAGACCCATATAATATTGGTTGTCTTTTTCTTCATAAATAAGCACATCAGTTTTTACATCCGTTCCTAAAACGTGACGCCAGACCTGATAACCCAAAAGCGTTTGTTGGTCACGGACAATATAAAACAAGGTCTTATTATCGGCGGCCCAAGCATAGCTTCCGCCTTCAGTATTTTTGATTTGATCTTTGAATAATTTACCTGTTTTTAAATCTTTGAATCGAATTGTATAATTTCGCCGACTTACGGTATCAACACCATAGGCCATAATCTCTTCATTATCAGATATTTCGTATCCACCAATGTTGAAATATGCTTTGCCTTTACCTAATTTATTGCCATCCAATAAAACTTCTTCGGGAGCAGTTAAACTATCTTTTTTTCGGCAATAAATCGGATACTCGCCACCTTCAATATATTTTGCATAATAAAAATAATTACCATCTTTAACAGGAACAGACTCATCATTTTCCTTGATGCGACCTTTCATTTCCTGAAAAAGTTCTTCTTGAAAAGACTTTACAGGAGCCATAACAGCATCTAAATAAGTATTTTCAGCATTTAGATAATCAATTACTTCGGGGTTTTCACGTTCATTGAGCCAATAGTAATTATCCACACGAGTGTGGCCGTGAGTTGTTATTTCTTTTGGTTTTACGTGCACTGCTGGTGTTGTTAAACCAGTGTTTTTCATTGTCTGTCCGATACTCATGGTTGATGTTATTAAGAGAAAAAATTAAAGTAGTGTTTCATTGTATTATCGTCTAAGATTCTTGTAGATATATTTAGAAAGGTAGTAAATTTCAAAAGCCTTTAGAGGGTGATTATAGTTTGAATGATGATTGGCGACAAAAATAAAACAAATTCCTGATGAATTGAGAAGATAAGGCTTCGTTTTTAGATAAAAGACCCATGAAAATATTTGTACATTTTATTAAAAAATAACGATTTTTACATTTAATATTACAGTTTGAATAAATGCATTTCATCTATTAAGAAAACAACCAGTCATCAATCTAATGAAAAAACAGACTTTTGCACTAATAATAGCGGTAATTATAGTAACTTTTTCGGCTTTTACTATCAAAAAAGAACGTCTTGAGGATGTTTTTATTAAAATAAACCAAGAGGTTCTTTATCGAGGACGTTCCTACGAAACGCTTGGCGAAGCCACTTCAACAATTGGCCATCGTTTGACAGGAAGTGTTAATGGGAAAAAAGCAGAAGAATTTTCCTATAAATTATTGAAAGAATATGGTTTTGTTGATGTAAAATACTTGCCTTTTGAAGTTGAATCATGGGCGAGAGATACCGTGAGTCTTTCAGTTGTGCCACGTAATAGTGATAATTTTCATGATGTAGAGGTGGTTGCCTTGGCACACTCTCCTGTTTCGTCACATCTTAAATCGCCTATCGTTGATTGTGGCGATGGTGTAGAATCTGATTTTGAAAAAGTAAAAGAGCAAGTGAAAGGCAAAGTTGCTTTGTTTAATATCAATATTCAATCACCTGAGAATAAAGGTAAAAAGAACTTACACCGTTCTGAGAAAACAGCTTTGGCTATCAAATATGGTGCATCGGGCGTAATTATTGCCAATGCTGTGGAAGGTGGCGTACTTTTAACTGGAACAGCATCGGTCACAGGTGAATTGATACCAATACCTGCCGTTTGTATTTCAGTAGAAAGTGGAAAAGCGATTCGTAAATGGCTCAGTGAAGAGCCTAACCTTTTGGCTGTAATTGATATGAGAAATTTTAGCCGTCCAATTAGGGCAAGAAATGTGATAGCCACACTTCCTGGAAATTCAAAAAAGTATAAAAAAGAAAAAATAGTCATAGGAGGTCATTTAGATTCGTGGGATTTGGCAACTGGGGCGATGGATAATGGCATAGGCTCATTTACAGTAATGGACATAGCAAGAGTTTTTCAAGCCTTGAATCTTAGACCAAGGCGAACCATTGAATTTGTACTTTTCATGGGTGAAGAACAAGGTTTGCTTGGCTCAAAGGCGATGGTAAAAAAATACAAAGAAGAAGGGAAACTTGACCAAGTGCAGCTCATGATCAACCTTGATATGGTGAATAATGCCAAAGGTTTCAATGCTATGGGGCGACCAGAACTACGCAAGTTTTTTGATGAAGTGGGTAAAAGAATTAAAGGAATTGATTCGACTTTCACCAATGTAAATCCAAATGGAGCAGGCTTACACTCTGACCATCAGCCATTTATGATTGAAGGTGTGCCTGTTTGTTCGCCATCAGGTAGTTTTCCTGTGAAAGCTTATAATTGTTATCATGCCAATTGCGACCGTTTTGATTTGATTGATAAAAAGCAAATTACCAATAACGTACGATTTACAGCAATGATGCTTTACGCTTTGGCAGAAGCTGATGAATTGCCTGTAAAGAAAATGAATGACCAAGAAACAAAAGAGTTTTTGATTAAACAAAACCTCAAAAATGAATTGATTATTGGCAAAGATTGGCGTTGGGAGCAGTAATTGAAATTAAGAATTAAGAATGTAGAATTAAGAGGTTTGGCTTATATTTTAATAAATCAAAAACTAACTTAATTTGCTGATTACCAGCATTCTACATTCTTATTTATATTTTATCACACAATATAATATTTCTAAAACCACAAAAATTATAAATTTATGCTTTCAAAAACCTTCGGGGCTGCGGTCTATGGAGTAGATGCTACATTAATAACCGTTGAAGTGAGTGTTGTACAAGGAACAGGAATGGCCATTGTAGGTTTGCCCGATGGAGCTGTCAAAGAAAGTCAACAACGAGTAGATGCTGCTCTGAAAAATTGTAATTATCAAATCTCTCGTCAAAAAACAGTTATCAATCTTGCTCCTGCCGATATACGAAAAGAAGGTTCTGCTTATGATTTACCAATGGCCTTAGGCCTTTTAGCTGTTTCTGGACAAATAAAAGCTACAAAAAATTTAGAAGAATATGTGATTTTAGGCGAATTGGCTTTGGATGGAACACTTCGCCCAATCAAAGGAGTTTTACCCATTGCGATTGAAGCTCGCCGGAATAAATTGAAAGGATTTATTCTTCCTGCCGAAAATGCAATGGAAGCATCTATAGTCAATTCTTTAGATGTGATTCCTGTCAATACTTTGACCGAAGCGATTGAATATTTGACAGGACAAAGAGAAATTGAACCCTTGATTACCGATACAAGAGATATTTTCTTCAATTCGGTGAGTGAATATGAAGCAGATTTCTCGCATGTACAAGGTCAAGAAAATATCAAACGAGCTATGGAAATTGCAGCGGCAGGCGGTCATAATGTGATCATGATTGGCCCACCAGGAGCAGGAAAAACCATGCTTGCCAAGCGTTTACCTTCGATTTTACCACCACTCACACTCCATGAAGCACTCGAAACCACCAAAATTCATTCTGTTGCAGGAAAATTAGGTGTAAAAGCCTCTTTGATTGCTCGCCGACCTTTTCGTTCGCCACACCACACCATTTCTGATGCGGCTTTGGTTGGTGGCGGAAGTTTTCCACAGCCAGGAGAAATATCTTTAGCTCATAATGGTGTCCTGTTTTTGGATGAATTGCCAGAATTCAAACGAACGGTTTTAGAAGTAATGCGTCAACCTTTGGAAGAAAGAAAAGTGGTGATTTCTCGCACCAAACAAGCCGTTGATTTTCCTTCAAACTTTATGTTGGTGGCAAGCATGAACCCTTGTCCATGCGGGTATTATAATCATCCAGAAAAAGAATGTAGCTGTCCACCTGGCACAGTTGGGAAATATTTGAATAAAATTTCAGGGCCATTGCTTGATAGAATAGATTTGCATGTAGAAGTTACTCCTGTAAGTTTTGACCAAATTGCTTCTACAAGAAAAAATGAAACTTCGGCCGAAATAAGAGAACGAGTGATAAAGGCTCGTTTGTTACAAACAAAACGATTTGAAGATTTTCCAGAAATTCACTCTAATGCCATGATGCCACCCGAAATGGTAAAAGAGATTTGTGATATTGGCGAAGCAGGAAAAGCGTTACTCAAAAAAGCAATGGAACGTCTCGGACTTTCGGCACGTGCGTATGATAGAATCTTGAAAGTAAGTCGCACGATTGCTGATTTGGCAGGTTCAGAAGAAATCAGAATAGAACATTTAGCTGAAGCTATTCAATATCGAAGTTTGGATAGAGAGAATTGGGCGGGGTAAGTTTGATTCAATTCAGAGAATTGAACTACAATTTTGGTCTGAATTTTGCTTTTTCCACTATTAAAGAAACTAAAATCTTATGCTTGTACGTTAGATAAAATATTACTAATCACTCATTATATCATCAAAAATGAAGAAAAACTTATTGTTTGCCACTATCGGACTACTTTTTAGCTTATCTACCTTTGCTCAGCATGCAAGTAGTGCCACAGGGATAAAATTCAACGAAAGTTCGTGGAAAGAGATTGTAAAAAAAGCCAAAGCAGAAAAGAAATTGATTTTCATGGATGCTTATACTACTTGGTGTGGACCTTGTAAAATGCTTCAAGCAAGGGTATTTCCAAATAAGGAATTAGGGGCGTTTTTCAATGAAAATTTTGTAAATGCAGCCATTGATATGGAAACTGACGAAGGTGTTAGATTATCAAGTATCTATGAAGTACAGGGTTATCCATCGTTATTTTTCATTGACCCAAATACAGGAAAAGTAGTTAAAGTACTTTTGGGCTATCAAGAAATCGACCAATTGCTTGATACGGGCAAAAAAATAGTAGCAAAAAGAAAAGTATAATCATACTGTCTTGAGAATTAGCGGAAAAACTTTGAGAAATTCCGCTAATTCTTTGGGTAATTAAGCAGCCACAAAGTAATCCTGAATTTCGTGAGGTTTTACTTTTAATACATTGGCAAGTACCAAAACTACTAAAGTACGAGAAGCTATTTTTCGAGAAATGTTGGCAATGGTAGCATAAGTTTCAACGGTAATCTGTTGATTATCAGCCAAATATTTCATTAAAGTTTTTTCTTTTTCTCCATATTGAAAGCGAATATTAAGTCCTTTTCGCTCACCTTTTAAAATTTCACGCATCTCACGACTCGCTTGTACCGAGCGGTCGGCCACACGCACATAAGCTCTGCGATTTTCTAAAACACCATCTAAATCAACATAGTGAGGCTTAAAAGGACTTTTCGGAATAGTATAAATTAATACTTCTCGCTCCCCCTCCACAATGAGTCGATCGAGTGTATAATCAATGGCAGGATAAATGTATTTTTCGATGGCACGTTGAAGAATGAATTCGTCCTCATCAGGAAATTTAAGACCTTTGAGGCTTTTATCATCGGCAACACCCACAATCAGTCTGCCGCCATCTGTATTGGCGAATGCCACCATCTCACGGACGATTTTCTCAGGGTGGGTTGTTTTTAGCTTAAATTCTACGTACTTGTTTTCTCCGTGTCTAACAAGTTCTTTCAGTTCCCTTAGGTCAATTCTTGACTGCTGGATAGGTTGGTACTCCAATATCATTTCCCGAATGATTTGGTTTCCTAAAAATACATTGAGGAAAGCAAATTTGCAAAAATATTTGTGTGATTTTTACTTCAATAACGATAATCGCTGGAAAATGTTCAATAATATAGCTTAATGATTTTTTCCGAAATTCTTTTCGCCGGCTTCAATGGCTATTTTTAAATGATTTTCTTTTGGTGGAATCGGACAACTATAACCTTCACTAAAAGCACAATAAGGATTATAAGCTTTGTTGAAATCTAAATAAATCTTATCGCTTTCGAGTTGTTTCATTCTCAAATCAAGGTAACGTCCGCCGCCGTAAGACTCTTTTCCATTGGTCAAATCTTTGAATGGAATAAACAAATAATCACGGTATTGAGGAATTATTTTCAAACCAAGTGATTGATAAACAGCGAGTTTGTATTTTTTCTTGTCAATTTGGAAACGTAATTCTCCAAATTTAACGTACGTTTTTGTCTTTCCTGCTGAAGTTGGTAATTCAAAAGGTTCGCCTCTTTTTGTAGCAACAAATTTACATTCAACCTTGAACTTTTCATTCGGTTCATAAAAGCGTAAATATTCAAAATCTTCTTGATTCAAAGGAGCATTAGCCGATTTTAAAAATTCAGCTTTGTACTCTTCTCGGTGTTTTTCTATTTCTGCCTTAAAATCTTGTGCAAAAAGGAAAACAGGAAAGAAGATAAATAAACCTAAAAAAACATTTTTCATTGGGCAATCGGCTTAACAGTTTTGGCGATAAAAATACTGAAAAATATCATTATCATAGCAAAATACCCCACATAAGGATAGTTTTCGAGATAACCAGAGGCATTTTTGTGAATGATAAAACCACCAATATTAGTAGCAATTGCTTGTGCAAAAAGCTGTACCGAAGAATTTATCGCCATAAAACTACCTCTTTGTTGCGGAGTAACGACACTTGAAATAATCGCCTGCGTTGGAATCAAACGACCATTTGAAAAGACAAAAAATATTCCCGCAATAACCAAAACTCCCCACAAAACGCCAGAAAACATATTGGTTATCAAGAAAATTGGAATCATGGAAAGTAAGGCGAAAGTCACAAAAATTGGATATTTACCTTTTTTATCAGCTAATTTACCAACCATTGGTGCTGAAAATATAGTGAGCAAGCCACCCACGAAATAAATCAAGAAAATATTGTCTTGACTAAAACCAACATTTGCCACCAAAGTAGGTGAGATAAAAGGAATAATACTAAAATGCCCCAGCATAATAATAGTGGAAAGGCCTAAAGCTCGCAATTGGTTGGGGTTTTTAGTAATATCAGTAATTACAGCAAAAGGACTTTGTTTGGGTTGACGGTTTTTAAGGTGTTTGTCTAATTTTGGCACAAACCTATAAATCAAAAAAATCACAACGATCCCTAAGCTACCAAGTATCAGAAAGGGCGAGTGCCAACCAAATTTAGCAGCAAAAAATAGTCCCGCTGGAATACCAACAACAGCTGCTAATGAAAAGGCTGTGGTAATAAAACCCATTGCTGTTGCACGTCGCTCATATTCAAAAGTATCAGCTACAATTGACATTACTTGAGCTCCAATCAAGCCACCAAATGTACCAGCAATCGTTCGAGTTAAAATTAAAACTTCGTAAGTTGGGGCAAATGCACAAGCAATTGTGCCAGCCACAAAACCTGTATAAGCAAAAAGTACAACTTTTTTACGGTCATAATTATCAACGAAAAAGGCAGCTAAAAAGCCAGAAATACCAGCACTTAGACCATAAGCTGATACCACAAAACCAAATTGACGGGGAGAAATATTGAAAATATGCATCAATTGAGGCCCTAAAGGCATCATTATCATAAAATCTATGATATGAGTAAAATTAATACAAGCGAGTATAAAAAGTAGTAGTTTTTCTTTTTGAGTCATGCTGAAAAATAGGAATTGTACTATTTTTCAACGAAAGAGAACGGAAAATAATTCCTTTTAATCGAATGCCGAGGTAGTAAAAGCAAAAATAAAAAACCTCTTTTCAAGTCGAAAAGAGGCTTCAATCAAATTCGTTGATTAACAGTTAAATGACATAAAAGATGTTTTTTTAGTCTCAATTATCCATTTTACATTACCAATTATAATCCTTTACCAGTCGATGCCCAGTAAATACCACCATAAAGATGGTCAAGGAAAGTTTGGTCGCTATAAACCAACGGGATATGTCCTAAAGCAGTATAAAAAGCACGACCACCATCAAAATTATGGTACCAAGAAATCGGGTGGAAACCCATGCCTTTTCCTTCGTTGTCACCCCATTTGGTATTTGGGTTATATGATTTTTCATCAATCGAAACCAAAACTTTTAAATCATTGGCTGGAGAAGGTGTCTTAAATTCGTACCATTCGTCAGTCCAAAGTAATTTTTTAGGGAAACGCTCCATTCCTGGGAAATTGCTGTCTTCAACTTTCAAGTAAGCTGTTTGTTGCTGCGGGTGGATCTTGAAATAGTTTCCAACCAATTTTCCGTACCAAGCCCAATCATATTCTGTATCAGTAGCACTGTGGATACCTACAAAGCCTTTTCCTGCTTTGATAAACTTTTCAAAAGCAGCTTGCTGTTCTTCATTCAAGATATTTCCAGTAGTATTCAAAAAGATCACTGCTTGGTATCTTTCTAATGCTTTATCATTAAAAACGGAAGCATTTTCTTGCCAATCAACACTAAAAGTATGTCTTTCAGCCAGTTTTTTAATCGCAACGACACCTTCATTGATAGATTCGTGGTGAAAACCATCGGTTTTGGAAAAAAGTAGCACTCGAAATTGTGCTTGTGCAAAAGAAGAAATAGAGAAAATCAATGCCATCAATAATAACATTAAGTTTCGTGCGAAAACTTGTTTCATAGTTTTGAATGTGAGAGGTTGAATAAATAGAGAAAATTAGTAGTGTCAAAAAAACACTTATTAATAAGCAAATGTAAGTTTTTGAAATTTATCAACCAACAAAGAAGGGATATTTAAACTATTTTTTTAGTCTAAATATCCCTTCTTTATTTCCTGTTAACCGTCTCAATGGACGATTGACATTTAACTTAATAATTCATAAATCCCTGCCACACCTTGTCCACCACCAACACAGGCTGTGACCATACCATATTTTTTATTTTGACGACGAAGTTCGTTCAGAACCTGAACTGTCAAACGTCCACCAGTTGAACCAAGAGCGTGACCGAGAGCAATTGCACCACCATTTGGATTAATTTTGCTTGTATCTAAGCCTAATTCTTTTATAACTGCCAAAGATTGAGCAGCAAATGCTTCGTTCAGTTCAATAATATCAATATCATCTTGTTTCAAACCTGCTTGTTTTAAAGCAATCGGAATCGCAGCAACTGGACCAATTCCCATGATGCGTGGCTCGACACCCGCAGAGGCATAAGCCATCATGCGTGCAATAGGTTTTAAGCCCAATTCATTTACCATTCTTTCAGACATCACGATTACGAAAGCCGCACCATCAGAAGTTTGAGAAGAATTACCAGCCGTTACGCTTCCGCCCATTGAGAAAACTGGACGAAGTTTTGCTAAAGCCTCAACGCTTGTATCGGCACGTGGGCCTTCGTCTTTGGTTACTGTATATTCTTTGTTTTTCTTCTTGCCAGTGGCTTCGTCGAAATAGGTTTCTTTTACTGTAATCGGCACGATTTCAGCATCGAATTTGCCAGCCACTTGAGCAGCCAATGCTTTTTGGTGTGAATTGTACGAAAAAATATCTTGCTCTTCACGACCGATATTGAATTGTTGTGCCACTTGTTCGGCCGTAAGCCCCATTCCGATGTAATAGTCTGGATGGTGCGAGGCTAAACCATAGTTCAATGCCATTTTCCAACCAGTTGTTGGTACCATCGACATTGATTCTGTTCCGCCAGCTACGATACAATCGGCCATTCCTGCACTAATTTTTGCAGCAGCCATTGCGATTGTTTCAACGCCCGAACCACAATAACGGTTTACTGTTACGCCCGCTACGCTCTTGCCCAACGACAAAAGTGATATATAACGAGCCATTTGCATTCCTTGCTCAGCCTCAGGAACAGCATTTCCTACAATGAGGTCATCAACACGAGCAGGGTCGAGGTTTGGCACTTGTGCCATGAGGTGCTTGATTACATCAGCCGCCAAATCGTCGGGGCGAGTAAAGCGAAAAACTCCTTTTGGGGCTTTGCCGACCGCACTGCGGTAGCCAGCTACTATATATGCGTTCATGTTTTTGTCTTTTGTTTTTTACCACGAAGGCACTTTAGAACACAGAGTTACACTAAGGTTATTCTTTAGGTAATTTTGAAAATTCTTCTGTTACCAACGAGACTATTTGTTCTTTTAACAATACACTATTGAAATTTATGAGAAGACCTTTTGGCTTTTGACTTAATTTCAAATAAGAAAGTAATTGAGCTTTAAAAATTGGTATTAATTGCTCAACTGATTTTAATTCGACTACAACTAAGTCATTTACTAAAATGTCTAATCTCAATTCACTTTTTAAAACTTTATCACGATAAACCAAAGGCACTTTTTGTTGTGAAATCACTGATAATCCATTGATTCTCAATTCTTCCAATAAACATTCTTAATAAACAGATTCTAATAAACCAGAGCCAAGAACTTTATGCACTTCAATGGCACAACCAATCAATGCGATAAGTAATTTGATTGATATATTTCTGAGTAATCATCTGAGTGTAACTTAGTGTTTCTTAGTGCCTCAGTGGTAAAGAAATTAATTACGAGGAGGCTTTCCACCGCTCAAAAGTCCTTGCATTCTTTCCATTGTCTTTTTCTCAGCACAAAGCGATAAGAATGCTTCACGTTCTAAGTCTAAGAGATATTGCTCGGTAACCATTTGCGGATAACTCAAATCTCCACCCGAAATTACATAAGCCAGTTTATCGGCAATTTTTGCGTCGTGCTCGGTGATGTATTTACCCATTAACATACCTGTGATACCTGCCTTGAAAAGAGCAATTCCTGCTTTTCCTTGAACCTTAATATCAGTTCGTTGCTTTGGTTGAGTATAACCATCTTCGGCCAATTTGATGGCTTCTTCTTTTGCTTCAGCAATCAAACGACTACGATTCAATACAATTCTATCTTTATCGGTTTTCAAATAACCCATATCAAAAGCCTCTTGTGCCGAAGTCGAAACTTTAGCTTGGGCGATATTCATAAAGGCATTTTGTAGAATATTTAATTCTGGGTCACCAGTTTGATACAAATCAGAACAACGTAAAGCCATTTCTTTTGTTCCACCACCTGCTGGAATCAAACCAACGCCTAATTCAACCAAACCCATATAAGTTTCAGCATGTGCAACTACCCTATCAGCATGAAGATTTAGCTCGCAACCACCGCCCAAAGCCAAGCTATGAGCTGCTGTTACGACAGGAATTGAAGAATATCTCGCACGCATCATTGTTTGTTGGAATTGTGCAATCATCATGTTGATTTCATCGTATTCTTGCTCAATGGCAAACATAAATAACATCGCCAAGTTGGCACCTGCTGAAAACGCCTCGTTTGAATCATTTCCAACAACCAAACCTCTGAAATCTTTCTCTGCAATGCCATAAGCTTTATTCAAACCTTCAACCACTTCTGCACCAAAAGTATTCATTTTTGAGTGAAATTCTACACCTGCAATGCCATCTCCCAAATCGAAGATTGTTGAACCTGCATTTTTCCAAATCACATTAGTTTGACGGAGATTATCTAAAATAATGAACGATTCTGTTCCTGGAATTACTTTGTATGATTTGCTTGGAATATCGTAATATTTACGTTTTCCTGCCTCAACTTTATAGAAAGTCTCATTGCCAGATTCCAACATTTCATAAACCCAAGCGGCTGGTTTGAGGTTGAGGTCTTCCATGATTTTTATCATCGAACGAACCCCAATGGCATCCCAAGTTTCAAACATACCCATTTGCCAGCCAAAACCTGAGCAAATAGCGGCATCAATTCTATATAATTCGTCCGAAATTTCTGGAATACGATTCGTTGCGTAACGGAAGCCATCAGCAAAAGTTTTGCGATAAAACTCGCCTGCTTTGTCTTTACCTGCCAAAAGAATCGAGAAACGTTTTTTCAAATCGTCAATGCTTTTGGTGCTTTCAAGCGTAGCAAATTTTACTTTTTCGGAAGGTTTGTATTCAAAACTCTTTAAATCTAAAGCAAGAATGACAGTTTTGCCTTTTTCGTCTTTTGTCTTTTTATAGAAACCTTGACCAGTTTTATCTCCGAGCCATTTGTTTTCCATTAATTTAGCCATTGTTGGTGGCAAAATAAAGGCATCTTTCGATTCGTCAGTTTCTAAAACATTGATTAGGTTATTACAAACATTCACCGTTGTATCTAAACCAACAACATCCGATAAACGGAATGTGCCAGATTTTGGGCGACCTACAACCGTGCTTGTCAATTTATCAACTTCTTCCACTGTCAAGCCCATTTCTTCGGCCACTCTGATGGTTTGTACCATTGCATAAATTCCCAAACGATTGGCAATAAATGCAGGAGTATCTTTACACAAAACCGTAGTTTTACCAAGATACAAATCGCCGTAGTGCATTAAGAAATCAACCACCGATTTATCTGTTTTGTCGGTAGGAATGATTTCCAATAAACGTAAATAACGTGGAGGATTGAAAAAGTGAGTACCACAGAAATGTTTTTGGAAATCTTCTGAGCGGCCTTCTGCCATCAAATGAATCGGAATACCCGAAGTATTTGAGGTGATAAGTGTCCCAGGCTTACGGAATTTCTCAACTTTTTCGAAGATAATTTTCTTGATGTCGAGACGCTCAACAACTACCTCGATAATCCAATCATAGGCAGCGATTTTTGGCATATCGTCATCAAAATTGCCCAGTTTTACTCGGCTTAGTGATTTTTGACTGAAAATAGGCGAAGGACTTGCCTTTACAGCAGCTTGGAAAAGTTCGCTTACGATACGATTTCGCACGGCTGGATGGGCGGTGTCGAGTCCTTTAGCTTTCTCGGCGTCGTTTGGCTCTTTCGGAACCATGTCGAGGAGTAGCACCTCCACTCCGATATTAGCAAAGTGCAACGCAATACGGCTTCCCATAATGCCCGCACCCAAAACTACTACTTTTTTGATACTACGATTCATGGTTTTGTGTTTGATTTTTTTACTCAAAATCTCTTTTAAATATTTGAAGTATAGAACCGCAATGGCGGACCGTGCAGATGATTATGATTTTTATGATTGTTGATGATAAAAATCTTAATAAATCATCACAATCATCACAATCTGCGTTCTATTTGTTTCCTAAAATCATCTGACTCTGTAATCTTTTCACAAGCATAGTGATTATTCTTCGACTCAACTCTGTTTCCATCGAAATATAATCTTTATATTGCTCGGCCGAAAGTTTCCCGATTATCATTCCAACAAAATAATTGCGTAATTGTGCGTCTTTCTTGATGGTATTTTCGATGTAATTGGCTTGGTCTTCGGGCGAATATCTTTCAAATACAACTTTATGTTTGACCAAATATTGCTTAAAAACTGCAACCAATAACTCATTTTGTTCTTTCAAAATCGGCCTTAAAAACTCATTCTGAAAACCCTCTTCCGCTGAAATCATATTTTTAGTCGATGGTCAATAGACCACAGTCCATAGTGTTTAAAATTTTACTTTTTTTCAATAAACAATTACTAACGACCGTCGTCAGTGGACTGTTGACTAAAACTCATTTCTTCTTCAAAATCCACGCCCAAATCATTTCCGTTTTAACTATTTCTTCTTCCGTTTCATCTGTCACTTTTACTGACACATTTACTTCGCCTTTGTCTGTTTCTCTTATTTGTTTTATTTGGTCTTCTGTTAGCGTAGCGATGGCTTTTTGTTGGCCTTGACTTCTTTTGATGAACTTCACAGATAGACTTTTCATCAAGGGTAATTTGTCATCGGGGATATTCATGCCAACTACTATTCCAGAAGCGGTTTCGGCTAAAAGCGTGGTTGCAGCGGCATGAATTTGTCCGATGTGGTTTTGTACATTCGTCTTATTTGGAAGTGTTACTGCGACTTCGTTACAAGTCATTTTTTCAAAATGTATGCCTGCGGTGCCAACAAACTTTACAAATCGCCCGATGGCATAGTCTCGCATCCAGCTTTGCAAAAAAACAGGCACTTTTTGCAGTTTTGCTAAGGTTCGGTTGAGATTATTGTTGTATTCCATCGCTAAATGATTGAGCATTTAAGATTTAATAAAAATGTTATGCAAGCATAATTTTTTGACAAATATACAGCAAACATATTAGTATGCAAGCATACTAATATAAAATTTGTTTTAACAAGATTTTTTATAAAAAAAATGATAAAATTAAGACAGCATGATCTTGGTGAAACCAAATTTTATTTTGTGTGGTTTTAGGGAAAAAGCTGTCTGTATTGTCTTTATAACTGAGTTTTTTTTAAACAAAATCTACCAATAATAATATTATGGAACTGTTACCTATAGAACGACGCAGTAATTTGAGTCGTGAAGAATTCATTGAAAGCTATTTGAAGCCAAAACGCCCTGTTATCTTTACTGATTTGGTAAAAGATTGGCCTGCATTAGATAAATGGACTTTTGATTGGTTGCGAAAAAATTATGGCAACTTAGAAGTACCATTGTTTGATAACCACATCCATGATTCTAAGAATTATTTTCAAGCAGCTAAAACAATGCCTTTTGGCGACTATTTGACTTTAATTGAGCAGGGACCAACAGATTTAAGGATTTTCTTGTTTGATATTTTTAAGAAGGTGCCAGAGTTGGCAAATGATATTCGTTTCCCAACAATCATGGACGGATTCTTGAAAAGTTACAAATTTATGTTTTTTGGTGGGCAAAATTCAGTTGTCAATCTACATTATGATATGGATTGCTCAAATGTATTTTTGACACAATTTCAAACACGTAAACAGGCTATCTTGTTTGCTCCTGATCAAAGTGCTAATCTTTATCAACATCCGTTTACTGTACAGAGTCATGTGAATCCTTTGAATCCAGACTATGAACGTTATCCTGCAATGAAAAACTTACATGGCTACGAAGCAATTTTTGGACATGGAGAAACACTTTTCATTCCATCTTTATGGTGGCATTATATCAAGTATGTTGACGGAGGTTTCAGTTTGGCTTTAAGAGCAAATGACTCAGTATTTACGACAGTTCGTGGTGGTTGGAATGTAGTAAGACATACGTTTATTGATAAAGGTATGAATAAATTAATGGGAGAGCAATGGAAAAACTGGAAGGAGAAAAAAGCCATCGAAAATGCAAATGTAGTTTTAGATACAGCACCAGAATTCGTTTAATTGATTATTGTTTCAAGTAGTTAAAATTGAATTTAGCTTAATATCAGGTTGTTTAAGCAACCTAAAATATCGATGCAAAAGGAAAATTTAAGAAAAGAATTCTTGCAAAAAAGAAAAGCCCTCACAACCCAAGAAGTGCAGGGCTTTTCTAAAAAAATACATGATTGGTTTTTTAGAAGTTTTCCTGTGCATGCTTATGCTACAATTCATACCTTTCTTCCTATCAAACGAAATAATGAAATTGATACTTGGCTTATTATCAATACACTACAAAAGGGTTTTGCTACTGATATTATTATTTCAAAAAGTCATGAAGATGGTACAATGAGTCATTATTTACTTACAAAAGATACTGTTTTTGAAGAAAATATATGGAAAATTCCAGAGCCTGTTTCCAATATTCAGCATCCAACATCTGATATTCAATTGGTATTGATTCCATTACTATGCTTCGATAAAAAAGGTTACCGAGTTGGCTACGGGAAAGGTTATTATGACCGATTTTTAGCTGATTGCCGCCCAGATGTTTTGAAAATTGGCCTATCTATTTTTGAGCCAGTTGATGAAATAAGCGATGTTGATACATTCGATATTCCTCTTGATTATTGTATCACACCAAATAAAATTTGGCAATTTTCATAACTTTTGTACTATTCCAAGATTATTGAACCAATTTTTAGCTTATCTTTGCACTTTAAAGTTTTCTGCCCCAGAAAACTTTAAAATATTTTATTTTAACTTAAAAATCACTCCTCTTTTGGGGCTGGAGGTGGACAAAAAAAATGAAAATTGCAGTAGTGGGTGCAACTGGCTTAGTTGGCACTGAAATCTTGAAAGTATTGGCGGAAAGAAATTTCCCCGTTAGCGAAATTATTCCCGTTGCTTCCGAAAAATCAATTGGTAAACAGGTTGAATTTAAGGGTAAACAGTTTACGGTAGTAGGCTATGAAGATGCCATCAAGATGAAACCTGCAGTTGCGATTTTCTCGGCAGGTGGAAGCTCTTCGTTGGCTTTGGCACCTTTATTTGCCGAGGCAGGTATTCCTGTAATTGACAACTCTTCGGCGTGGAGAATGGATCCAACTAAAAAATTGGTTGTCCCAGAAGTAAACGCAAATGTGATTACAGCAGCTGATAAAATCATTGCAAATCCAAACTGTTCGACTATTCAAATGGTAGTGGTAATGAAGCCATTACACGATAAATATAAAATCAAACGTGTGGTAGTTTCAACTTACCAATCGGTGACTGGAACAGGAAAAGCCGCAGTTGACCAGCTTTTTGCTGAGCGTGTAGGTGATGAGAGTGTGAAGAAAGTGTATCCTCACAAAATCGACCTTAATGTATTGCCTCATATTGATGTTTTCTTGGATAATGGCTATACCAAAGAAGAAATGAAAATGGTAAACGAAACCAAGAAAATCATGGGTGACGATAGCATCGCAGTAACAGCAACTACTGTACGTATTCCAACGGTTGGTGGTCACTCAGAAGCCGTAAATATTGAATTTGAAAATGATTTTGATTTGGATGAAGTTCGCAAGATTTTGAGCGAAACAGAAGGTGTTATCGTACAAGATGACCCTAAAAACTTTATTTATCCAATGCCGATCAATTCGCATGGAAAAGATGAGGTTTTTGTTGGACGTATCCGTCGTGACGAATCTCAAAAAAATACTTTAAACCTTTGGGTTGTAGCTGATAATCTTCGCAAAGGAGCTGCTACTAACGCTGTTCAGATTGCTGAATATATGTTGAAAGCAAATTTATTGTAAAACAACTCTCAGAGTTGTTAGTTGTGAAAGGAGGACATTTCAAATGTCTTCCTTTTTTTGTTTTTAAATTTATACTTTTGTCATAATCAAGCAATTTCAATTCAACCCTATAATGAAAAAACTATTCTTCTGCTTATTTTTAAGTCAGCAATTATTTGCTCAAATAAACCCTGATAATATCAAAATTGCCCGTGATAAATGGGGTGTTCCACACATTTTTGCCAAAACGGATGCCGAAGTCTCGTATGGCTTGGCATGGGCAAATGCTGAAGATGATTTCAAAACTATGCAGCTTACACTTTTGGCAGGAAAAGGTATGGTGGGTCGTATTAAAGGAAAAGATGGAGCAACAGTTGATTATGTAGTTGCTCTTTTACGTTGCCGTGAAGTAGTCGAAGAGCAGTACGACAAAGTATTATCACCTGAGTACAAAGCACTTATTGAAGGTTATGTAGCGGGTTTAAACGCCTATGCCGCCAAGCATCCCGAAGAAGTGTTAGTAAAAGGCTCGTTTCCGACTAATACTAAAGAATATACTACCAGTACAGTTCTTTCACTTTCAATGATTTCTGGAGTTGATGCTGTTTTGCAGAAAATATTCAAAGAAAAAGTAAAAACGCTCGAAGATTTTAAGGCGGCTGGCTCAAATGCGATTGCGGTTAGTAGTTCGAAAACCAGCGATGGAAGTGCTTATTTGGCAATTAATCCGCATCAACCACTCGAAGGTCCAGTGGCTTGGTATGAAGCTCATTTAAATAGTGAAGAAGGATTAAATATTTTGGGTGCATTGTTTCCAGGTGGACCAGTAATTTTTGTAGGTGTAAATGAAAATTTAGGCTGGACACACACTGTCAATTACCAAGATAAAGTAGATGTTTTTCAACTTGAAATGAATCCTACGAACCCAAGACAGTACAAGTTTGATGGTAAATGGGAGACTTTGGAGGAGAAAACAGTAAAACTGAAAGTAAAAATGGGTGCTTTTACGATTCCTGTTAAGAAAGTGGCTTTGTGGAGTAAATATGGAGCAACAATTCAAACCAAACAAGGTACTTTTTCGGTCAGATTTAGTGCTAATCAAGATATTCGAGGCATTGAGCAATGGTATAAGATGAATAAAGCTCGTAATTTTTCGGAGTTTTATAAAGCTATGCAAATGACCGCAATACCTGGTTTTAATACCATTTATGCCGATAAACGAGATACCATTTTTTATGTAAGTAATGGAAAAATTCCATTTCGTACTGAAGGCTATGATTGGAAAAATACACTTCCCGGAAATATTTCAAAAACTCTTTGGACGAGCTTTCATCCATTAAAAGATTTACCTCAATACATCAATCCAGCGAGTGGCTATTTATTTAATGCTAATCATACGCCATTCAACGCAACTGGTATGAAAGATAACCTACAAGCGAAAGATTTCGACCAAACAATGGGCTACGAAGTTAAAGACAATAATCGAAGTATCCGTTTTCAGGAAATGTTTTCGCAGTACGATAAAATTAGTTTTGATGAATTCAAAAGGATCAAATACGATGGACAATTACCGCAAGGAAAATTACATTTTCCTGCAAATACCGATGTTTTATTTCAGTTAAATCCAAGCGAATATGCTGATATTCAGCCGCTTATTGAAAATCTAAATTCTTGGGACAGAAAAACCAATGTTGAAAGCAAAGGGGCAGCTATATTTTTAGTTATGCTCAATTATTTTACAAATGAGTTGGGCAAAAAAGAAGAAATTGCTGATCATGTTATTTCAACAGATGAAGCCGTTGCTGCATTTCGCTATGTGAATACATATATGAAACAACATTTTGGAAGAATAGATATTTCACTTGGAGATTTACAAAAATTGGTGCGTGGTGATATAGAAAAACCATCTTGGGGTTTGCCTGATGTCATCACTGCTATGCACACTCGACCGTATAAAGATGGAAAATTGAAAGTCGTTCAAGGTGAGTCGTATATTGGATTAATTAAATTCCCGAAAGTGGGTTTACCAGAAATCGAAACAGTGCTGAATTTCGGACAATCAACCCATGCCGACAGTCCACATTTTGCCGACCAAATGGATTTATATTTAAGCCAAAAAACAAAAAAAATGACTCTTGATAAAGCAGAAGTACTAAAAACAGCAGAAAAGGTTTATTCGCCGAAGTAATCAATAAAAATCTTGTTTTTTGAAATGTTTTGAGTTTTTTATACATTTATTGCAAAATCTCTCAAATAAACGTTAGCAATCATGAAAAAGATGCTCATACTCACAGCTTTATTCATTGGTTTGGGTTTTTCCAATGTCTATTGCCAAATGCTTAAAGATCCAATCGGCCCAGTTTTTTATGCTTATGCTTCGAAGAACATTGATTATCCTATAGGTGCAATCAGAGGGAGTGTTTATGGGAGAATCTATGCGGCTTTTGAAATCAACCCCAATGGAGAAATCAAAAATGTTAATGTAGTTTATCCTTTGGTTGGCAAAAAAATAAGTCAAAAATTAGGCTTTGAGGCAGAAATTGTGAGTGGCTTATCCAAAATACCTAATCTGACACATGTCAATGCAGGAAAGTACATTTTACCAATCGCATTTGTTTATAAAAACATTTATTATGGTGAGGAAAATTATCCAACCAATAATGTTTCAGAAGGATTCTTTTCAAAAGATTATCAATTGTTAGAAGAAATTAAGGTGACGGCACGTAGTGACCAATATCGCTCTCTTCGTCCATTTTCTGGTATTCCACCAATGAGCCGACAAATTGTTGAATATTAAAAAAAATGGTACTAAAATTTCTCTTTTAGTACCGTTTTTTTTACTCATTTAAAATTGCTTATATCCCTGTATAATTAAAAGGAGAAATTCGTCGAAGTTCATATTTCACTTTTTCACTAATATCGAGTGTATCAATAAAATCTTTGATTCGTTTTTCGGTGATTTTTTCATTTTTCCGAGTCAATTCTTTTAAAGCCTCATAAGGCTTAGGAAAACCTTCACGGCGTAAGACAGTCTGGATTCCTTCAGCAACAACCGCCCAGTTTTCTTCCAAATGATGGTCGATTGCTTCTTGGTTTAGCTCCAATTTACTCATGCCTTTCAATAAAGAATTTAAAGCAATAACGGTATGCCCGATCGGAACACCTAAATTTCTTAATACTGTTGAATCAGTTAAATCCCTTTGCAGACGAGAAATAGGTAATTTTGCTGAGAAATGCTCAAAAAGAGCATTGGCAACTCCTAAATTTCCTTCGGCATTTTCAAAGTCAATCGGATTTACTTTATGAGGCATTGCTGATGAACCGATTTCACCTGCTTTAATTTTTTGTTTGAAATAACCCATTGAAACGTAAGTCCAAACATCACGAGAGAAATCAATCAAAATTGTGTTGAGGCGTTTGAGATTATCAAACATAGCCGCCAACATATCATAATGCTCAATTTGGGTAGTTTTTTGACTACGAGATAGTCCTAACCAATTATTAATAAAATTATTGCCAAAATCTACCCAATCATTTGTTGGATACGCTACATGATGAGCGTTGAAATTTCCAGTAGCACCACCAAATTTAGCAGCATAAGGAATAGCTTTCAACATTTCGAGCTGTTTTTCGAGTCTTTCGCAAAAAACCAAAATTTCTTTGCCTAAGCGAGTGGGCGAAGCAGGCTGTCCGTGTGTATGAGCAAGTAAAGAAACTTCCTTCCATTGCTCTGCCAGTTCATGCAATTTTGTCAAAACGTCATTAAAAACTGGCAAAACTGCTGATTCCATTGCTTCTTTTAGCGATAATGGAATAGCTGTATTATTAATATCCTGTGAAGTGAGTCCGAAATGAATAAACTCTGAATGTTGACCAATTCCTAAGACTTCAAAAGCGTCTTTAATAAAATACTCAACGGCTTTTACATCATGGTTGGTTATTTTTTCGGTTTCTTTGATTTTGAGTGCATCTTCTTCCGAAAAATTTTCATAAATCGCACGTAAATTACTATATAAACCTTTATTAAAACCTTCAAGTTGAGGCAGTGGCAATTCACAAAGAGCAATAAAATACTCTATCTCGACTCTTACACGGTAATGTATCAGTCCAAATTCAGAAAAATATTGTGCAAGGCTTTCGATTTGTCGGCGGTATCGACCATCAACAGGAGAAATTGCAGAAAGGGAGTTCAAAAGCATGATTTTTAATTAAAATATCTTTGGAAATTGGGAGATAGCAATTGAATGTTAGAATTTTAACCTAAAATTTTAAGGAAAGATTATATCTCTAACTTCTAAATTGAAAGTACAAAGTTAAGCCTATTGTGTGTTCTGACAAAATAAATTAACTTGCCAAACAATTTCAACCCTAAAATAAATCAAATCAGCATGCAAACTTCAAATTTTATTGGTGAATTATTAGGTACGCTCGTACTCATTCTTCTTGGCGATGGTGTTGTTGCCAATGTATTATTAAAAGGTTCAAAAGGGGAAAATGGGGGCTGGATAGTCATTACGGCTGGTTGGGCTTTTGCAGTGATGTGTGGTATTTTTGTTGCACAAAAATTTGGTAGCCCCGATGCTCATTTAAATCCAGCAGTTACGGTGGCAATGGCAGTAAAATCTGGAGATTATTCAAATGTACTCCCTTTTATATCAGCTCAGTTAATAGGTGCTTTTTTAGGTGCAACGCTCGTTTGGTTGGTATATTTACCTCATTGGGCAATTACTGAAGACAAAGGAGCAAAATTAGGCATTTTTGCAACGGCACCAGCCATTAGAAATCCGGTAGCAAATATTATTTCAGAAGCAGTAGGCACGATGGTTTTAATTGTTGTATCAGGGTCGTTTTCTGCAAATCTTCCAGGTGGTTTTGCTCCTTATTTAGTTGGCATGTTGGTTTGGTCAATTGGTTTATCTTTAGGAGGTCCTACTGGTTATGCTATCAATCCAGCTCGTGACTTAGGCCCTCGTATTGCACATGCAGTTTTACCAATTTCGGGAAAAGGAAAAAGTGATTGGGCGTATGCTTGGATTCCCGTTGCGGGGCCAATTGTGGGAGCAATATTGGCAGCATTATTATTGACTGCATTCAATCTTTAGTTTTAGACTTTCTTTTTGGAGGCCGTAAGTAAGTTATTTTTAGTGCTAAATTTCAACAAATCAATATGAAAAAACTAATTATTATATTCTATTGTCTTATTTCGACTGCATGGGGACAGAATATTTATAATATCATTCCTCAGCCAGATTCGCTGATTGCGAAAAGTGGCGTATTTGTCATAAACAATGAAACCCGAGTAATTTTGCAAACCAATGAAGCTCCAGTATCGGCCGTTGCAAAGTTATTAACGAGTCAAGTTGCGTTAACAACAGGGATGAAACTTTTTACTGAGGTTTCTTTACCAAAAATTGCTAAAGTTGACCCTAAAACTAAAAAAGCTATCCCTTCTGCTCCATTAACGAATGTGATTTTATTTGCAAGGCCGACTATCCCTATGCCAGAAGATCACTATGAGCTTTTGGTAGAGCCTAATCTAATAACAATCACTGCCAGTGCTTCGCAAGGTTATTTTTATGCTCTTCAAACTATTTTTCAGTTGCTTCCGCCTGAAATCTATACAGCCAATAAAGTCACAGGACTTCAATTGACCGTACCTTGTGTGAATATTATTGACAAACCACGCTTTGAACACCGAGGGCTTATGGTTGATGTGGGAAGACATTTTATGCCTATTTCATATATTAAAAAAACGATTGATTTATTGGCAATGCACAAAATGAATGTATTGCATTGGCATTTAACAGATGACCAAGGTTGGAGAATAGAAATTTCGAAATATCCTCGTTTAACTCAGGTTGGTTCAGTACGTGCTGAAACTGTTGAAGGGAAAATGTCATATAATCAGCCACTTAAATTTGATGGAAAACCGCATAGTGGCTTTTATACACAAGATGAAATCAGAGACATCGTAAAGTATGCTCAAGAAAAGTATGTAACCGTTATTCCAGAAATTGAAATGCCTGGACATGCACTTGCTGCTTTGGCAGCATATCCAGAATTAGGTTGCACAGGTGGCCCTTATGGTGTTGCAAAAATTTGGGGGGTAATAGAAGATGTTTATTGTCCAACTGAAAAAACATTTAAATTCATCGAAGATGTTTTGACTGAGGTGATAGAGCTTTTCCCAAGCCAGTATATTCATATTGGCGGGGATGAGTGTCCAAAAACATCATGGAAGCAAAGTAAATTTTGCCAAGATTTAATGAAAGCACAAGGTTTGAAGGATGAACATGAACTTCAAAGCTTTTTTATCAAACGAATTGATAAGTTTTTGACAGCAAAAGGGAAAAAGTTGATGGGATGGGATGAAATCTTAGAGGGAGGGCTTTCGCCCAATGCAACAGTAATGTCATGGCGTGGAATTCAAGGTGGTATTGAAGCAGCAAAGCAAAAACACGATGTTGTGATGACTCCCACATCTCATGTGTATATAGACTATTATCAATCGCACCCAGCTTTTGAACCATTAGGAATAGGTGGTTTTTTAACGCTCGAAAAGGTTTATTCTTACGAACCAACTCCTACCGAACTAAAACCTGATGAAGCTAAGCATATTTTAGGAGCTCAAGTAAACCTTTGGACAGAATATGTGTCAACACCCGAACATGCTGAATATATGACTTTCCCTCGTGCTTGTGCTTTAGCAGAAATTACGTGGACTCCATCGGCTAATAAAAACTTTGCAGATTTTAGTCGTAGAATAGAAGCTCACTTCAAACGATTGGATGTGTTGAAAGTAAATTATGCTAAAAGCATTTTTGACGTAAAAGAAACAGCTACACCTAACAAAAATACACAAACAGTTGAGGTAAAATTAGAACCTTATGTGAGTGGTGCTCAAGTACGTTATACGCTTGATTTTAGCAAACCAACAACTAATTCACCTGTTTTTACTGGTAGTCAAACATTCAATAAGTTGACTACTATTCGAGCGGCAACATTCCGAAATGGACAAGAATTGGGTAAGGAGTTTAATAAAACGTATAGAATGCCTGAGAAATAAATGAAGAATTGAAAATGTGGAATTGAGAATGCTTTTTGTGTATGATCATATTAATTTTTATACGATATGATAGTAATATACTACATCCTCAATTCTTCATTGTGTTTTTAGCATTTAAAGCCATAAGTTCACCAAAGCTGCTTTGCCAATATGCGAAGTAGCTTTGGCTGAATCATTCAAAATGATCGTTGAACCGTCAGCTCCTAAATCCCAAATATTTCCTTGCAAAAAAACATTTAATCCTTTTTTTACACCTGCTTCTGTTTTTGCTCTTTCGGCCATTGCGTGTTTTACCCATGCATCTCCCAGCGTTAGTTTACCAATACTTGCTTTTGCATCAGCGGGGGTTTCAGCTCCAGAATAACCAGTCCATTTTTTATTCCAATTGCCATAGCCATTTGAGTAAGAGGGTGTTACGATGAAATCAACACCTTTGCCTTTCAAAACTTTATAAGATGCTGAAAACCAAGCATCAGCACAAACCAAAACGCCCATTTTACCAATTGGCGTTTCAAAAATAGGTGTTTCTTCAGGTTTTGCAGAGCAAACAAAAGATAATTCATCAGCCGTAGGAAATGCTTTTTTGATTAGATTTGAATTCAACTTACCATTATTGTCAAACACCATCGAAGTATTAAAGAGCAAACCGTCATTTACTTTCAAGATACCGTCTTCAACACTCGGGTTTGGCAATAAGATTGAACCTGCAACAATCGTAACTTTGTACTTTTTTGATAGTTCAGCAAAAACATTTTGATAAATTTTTGCCATCTCTTGGGCTTTCATGGCAAATGCTGCATACTTTATTTTATCTTTTACTTCTTTGGGAGTAGTTAAGTAGGTTTTCAAAAATTGCCCAATATTACTAAAAACCATCGTTTGGAGGCCTTCTTGCAAAGTTTTAGCTTCATAAAGACTGTTTTTTTCATTGGTAGCAACCAAAAAAGTGCCTATATATTCTGGAAAAACCACCACAGTTTTGTTTTCAATCAAAAAATGCTTTTGATGGGCTTGCTCTAAGTAAAATTGTATTTTTCTTTTAAAGTTTTCTTCAGAAGCATAATCAATAGGCTCCATAAATGCTTGAACCCCAAGAATATTTGCCTTTTGAGTAGAATCGCCATAAGACTCAGAAACATCAATTTTTAATGATTGAGTTAGATGTGTGGTTTTACCCATATTTATCCAAACTAGATAAAGTAGTATAAACGAAAATAGGGTAATAAAGGCATTTTTTAGTGTATTTTTCACAGGATGATATTTTTATCGGCAATTTCACAAATATTTTATAAACAATACTAAGCCTTTTCGTAATTTTGTGGTAAAAATTGCACCAAGCTTACTTCATAAGACAAAATCAACAACAGAAATATTTTAAAAGCAGATTTGGCAAAATAAGGAATGATAAAACCATATATCGTTGGCATCACGGGCGGGAGTGCGTCGGGAAAAACTTACTTTTTACATCAACTATTAGAGGCCTTTTCAAAAGAAGACGTTTGTCTTATCTCGCAGGATAATTATTATCGCACGCAAGAATTCGTGCCTAAAGACCAAAATAATATTGAGAACTACGATTTGCCAGCGGCGATTGATTTTGAGCTTTATGCCCAACACATCGAAGATTTGAAAAATGGTAAGACAGTTCAACATAAAGAGTATGTTTTTAATAATCCTAATATCATACCTAAAACCCTAACTTTTAAGCCTGCCCCAATTATCGTTGTAGAAGGTATTTTTGTTTTTCATTCACAAGAAGTTTCAAAACTGCTTGATTTAAGGGTTTTCATTGATGCCAAAGAACATGTCAAAATTAAACGCCGCATTATTAGAGATAATAACGAACGTGGCTATGATTTGAATGATGTACTTTACCGTTGGGAAAATCATGTAGCCCCAACTTATGATAAATTTATTGAACCAACCAAGTACGAAGCTGATATCATCATCAATAATAATACGCATTTTGAAAAAGGCTTAGAAATTTTAACAACTTTTTTGAAATCTAAGTTAGTTTAGTATGACGGATTTCCTAATCCGTCGATTTAGGCTATTCATTTTTGACGGATTTCCTTATCCGTCGTACTACAAATAGGCACGTTTTTTGCTCTAAATTAAGTGTTTAGCTATTGGAATATCAAAACAAACACTTATGAAACGCATCATTTCCTTCGCTTTGATTGCTGTTTTTGCGAGCGTAATTTCTTGTAAAAAAAGTAATAAAGACATATCGCCTCAGCAATTGGAGCAACTGGCAAAATGTCCGCTGAAAAATATCAATACAACTACAGGTACGCCACTCTATTCATTTGAATATACACTCAGCCGAATCAAACGGATTGTCAATAAAGAAGGTGAAGAAGTAGGCACTACATTTACCTATAATAATAAAAATCAAATCGAAAAAATGGAGATTTCTACTCCAAGGCCTGAAGAAACCTATACCGTTCTTTTTCAATATGATGCTGCTTCTGGCAAAATTATTAAAGCGAAGACTTCGGTGAAAGGATATGAATTTCAGATAAATGATTTTGTTTATGCAGGAGATAATATCACAAGCATTAATACCAGTTTAGATATTTTTGGCTATAAACTAAAGGCAACCACAAGAGTTGAATATACTGGGGGAAATGTATCAAAAGTTTTCACCAAAATAGAAGGAGAGCCAGAGTTGTTGGTATTTGAAGGTGTAAGTTACGACACAAAAGCTCAGTTTTATCCAGACGGTTATCAGACAATGGCTTTGGGGTTTGTAGGTTTGGCCAATAATTTCTTTGCTTATTTTGGAAAAAACAACCCAACTTCAGTAAAAGTTTATGACGATAATGGTAAACTCGATGAAGCCACTAACATTAGCTATGAATATAATAAATATGGTTTGCCATCAAAAGGAGTAAAAACCGTCACAAAGGGAGAAAAGAAAACTGTTTTAGATGTAGCATATCAATATACTTGTAATTGAGTTTAAAATCTTAAACAAAGTCGCAAGAAAAACCGTTAATTTTGCAACAACATTAATTCGATTTTATGCAAAATATTATTTTCTGGTTCAGAAACGACTTACGATTACACGACAACGAAGCATTATTAAAAGCTACAAAAGCAGGAAATGTGATACCTGTTTATATTTTTGATGAAAGGCAGTTCAAAGAAACCCCTTATGGATTCAAAAGAACAGGGGCATTTCGAGCAAAATTTCTATTAGAATCTGTTGAGGATTTACGAAAAAATCTACGTAAAATAGGCTCGGATTTAATCATACGAGTTGGAAAACCAGAGGAAATCCTAACAAAAATGGCCGATGAATGGCAAGCTGCGGCCGTATATGCCAGTAAAGAGGTTACACAAGAAGAAACTACCGTTGAGGCGAAATTATCAAAAAGAATCAAGCCACTCAATATCGAAATAGAGCTAATTTGGATTGCTACACTCTATCATGCCCGTGATTTACCTTTTCAAATCAATTATATACCTGATGTTTTTACTGATTTTAGAAAAAAAGTAGAACTTTCAGCAAAAATTCGGACTACGTTTGCTGCCCCTGAGCAGCTTCCTGCATTGACAAATGAAAGTGACTTAGGAGAAATACCTACTTTGAAAGATTTAGGTTTTGATGAAGAAGTAAAACATGACAATCGTACAGTTTTAAATTTTGAAGGCGGAGAAAGCAATGCTCTGAATAGGCTTAATGAATATATCTGGCAAAAAGATTTATTGAGAAACTATAAACAAACCCGCAATCAACTCATTGGAGGAGACTATTCTTCCAAGTTTTCAGCTTGGTTGAGCTTGGGGTGTATTTCACCTCGTAAGATTTATGAAGAAGTTAAAAAGTATGAAAAAGAAGTTGTTTCAAACGAATCAACATATTGGCTGATTTTTGAATTAATTTGGCGAGATTATTTTCACTTTGTTGCCTTAAAATATGGGACAAGAATTTTCAAAATAAGTGGTGTAAAAAATGATTTGCTATCGGAGTGGAAGCAAGATAAACCTAATTTTGAAAAATGGATCAATGGCGAAACTGGTGTGCCATTTGTTGATGCAAATATGAAAGAGTTACAGTTGACAGGTTTCATGTCGAATCGTGGTCGACAAAATGTGGCAAGTTATTTAACAAAAGATTTGGGTATTGACTGGACTTGGGGGGCAAGCTATTTTGAAAGTCAACTAATCGACTATGATGTATGTAGCAACTGGGGAAACTGGAACTATATAGCTGGGGTGGGTAATGACCCTCGTGAAAACAGATATTTTAATATTGAAACCCAAGTTGATAAATATGATAAAAACGGAGATTATGTAAATCTTTGGTTGGAAAAATAACGTTTTGATTTTTTATTTTTCGCAATAAAAGCACAAAAAAGACTAAAATATAATAAATTCGACATCAAATTTATCCGTTTGCCGAGTTTTTAATCCATTTATAACATTTAGCCACTTGCATATTATTTTCAAATCATTACATTTGAACAAAATTTTAAACAATAACAAAAAACCGCAATAAAAAAAATGAATAAAAGCACACTCATCATCGTTGGTATCTTACTAATTTTTGGTATGTACGGATGTAGCTCATACAATGGCTTGGTAGGAAAAGACCAAGACGTAAAAGGTAAATGGGCAAACGTACAAACAGCTTATCAACGTCGCTCTGACTTGATTCCAAATTTGGTAAACACTGTAAAAGGTGCTGCCGATTTTGAAAAAAGTACATTGACAGCAGTTATCCAAGCTCGTGCCAATGCTACAGCGGTAAATCTTAAAGCAGATGATTTGACTCCAGAAAATATTCAAAAATTTCAGGCTGCCCAAGACCAATTAAGTGGATCTTTGAGTAGATTATTAGTTTCTGTTGAAAAATACCCTGACTTGAAAGCAAATCAAAACTTCCTTGAACTCCAATCTCAATTAGAAGGAACTGAAAACCGTATAGCAGTAGCTCGAAATGATTTTAATGCTTCTGTACAAACCTACAACGCTTCGGCTTTATCGTTTCCGACCGTAATCTTTGCAAAGATATTTGGTTTTGCTGAAAAAGGCTTTTTCCAAGCATCAGATTCTGCTCAATCTGCTCCAGCAGTTAAGTTCTAAACTTTTAGAATAGGCATTTTAAATCATTGTATTGCATAGAAGTTTTTCTATGCAATACAATTTTAGAATCCATTTATTAAACAATTCTCTTATTTAGACTATCGTCCATCGTCAATTGATTGTGGACTAAATAAAATTACCCAAGAAATGTTTTTTTCAGAAGCTGAAAAGGAAAAAATTGTTGCTGCTATTAAGCATGCAGAACTCAATACTTCAGGAGAGGTAAAAGTTCATGTGGAAGAATCATGTCCCAAAACCGACCCGCTTGAACGAGCCAAAGAAGTATTTCTTTATTTAAGCCTTCATAAAACTGCTCAAAGGAATGGTGTTTTATTTTATTTAGCACACGGTGACCGAAAGTTTGCCGTTTTGGGTGATGTGGGTATTGACAAGGTTGTTCCTCCTAATTTTTGGGAAAGTACCCGTGATACTCTTCGACAATATTTCTTGCAAGGAAGTTTTAGCGAAGGTTTACAAATGGGTATTAGAGAGGCGGGCGAGCAACTGAAAAAATATTTCCCTTATCAGAATGATGATGTGAATGAAATTCCAGACGATATTTCGACTGAACCTATACCATAGTCTAAAAATTTACGAATTACGATTGACGAATTACGATTGAATAGTGGAAATTTACTTAAAATGTAATGCGTTTATAGTCAGATTGTTATACTGAGAAATCGTAGTCGTTAAGTCAAACAATTCGTAAGTCTTACCTCGTAAATCGTAATTCCTCTTGTCAATGCTCAAGAAACTTTTCATATTCCTTTTTTTCCTCCAGAATATTGCTTCTGCACAGGATATTCCCCAAAAACCAAATCCTGCCCGATTTGTTAATGATTTTGTTGGGGGTTTATTAAATCAAGGCCAAATAGACCAATTAGAGCAGAAATTGAGGGCCTATCAAGATTCTACTTCTACTCAAGTAGCTATTGTAATTGTTAAAAGCGTACAACCTTATGATATTAATGAATACGCCGTAAAGTTGGGTAGAGCATGGGGAATTGGTCAAAAAGACAAAAATAATGGGATTTTGCTTTTATGGGCCCCGAGCGATAGAAAAATTTATATTGCCACAGGCTATGGAGCTGAAGGGGGATTGACCGACGCTCGCAGCAAGCGTATCATAGAGCAAACGATAAAACCTCGTTTCAAGCAATTGCAATACTATGAAGGACTTAATGCTGCAATAGATGATATTATCAAATATGAATCAGGAGAGTTTGAGGCAGACCCTGCAGAGGATGAGGGTGATGGTTGGGTAGGGATTATCATCTTTTTGATATTAATCGCCGTAGTTATCTATTTTATGCGAAAAAGTGGTGGTGGAAGAGGCGGTCGTGGTGGTGGATTTGTACCTTATACTACTTACACAGGTTGGGGAAGTTCATCTGGTGGTTGGTCTGGCGGAAGTAGCAGTGGTGGAGGTGGAGGCTTCGACTTTGGTGGTGGAAGCTTTGGTGGAGGTGGTGCTGGAGGTGATTATTAAGTCAACTTATATAGTAATAAAAAAGGCTTCAAGTAAAATTTTACTTGAAGCCTTTTTTGTAAATACTTTATTATCAATATTTTATGATAAGTAGTAAGCGGCATTAACCAATGAAAAATATTATATCAACATTTGACATTAGTCCAAATTAGTCTGATTAAAACCAAATATGTTAGACTATATTATATCGAAAATTAAAAAACTCTTGCATTATTTTCCAACAACTCCTATCATCTTAAAATTTTTTTTCTGCCCAATAAACAATTCTTGCCAGCCTTTAATTTGGTAGTTTTTTAATTGTTTTTTGTCCAAATCCATCGAAAGGTTCTTCTCAGATTTGTATAAATAGTTTGCTACTTGTATCAATGCATCGATATGTTTGGGTGAGTTTTCTTGGTCAAATTCAATTTTCAAAACTTTTACAGGCAAATTTTCTCCCTTTTTTAGCTGATAAACAACTTTGTTTTGGGTACTATCTTTAGTATAGCTCAACTGATACGATTGCTTATTGAGATCAGCTTGCAAGAAAAGCTCCAATTCTTTTTTCCAATCAATATCTTTAGTTTGGATACTTTCAGTTTTTTCTCCAATCAAAAGATTTTTCCATGTAATTGGCTGATTTTTAGATAGTTGAGAGATTTGTTGATTAATAAACCCTGCTAAATCATAGTAATATTTTGGGGTATTTTCATTACTGGATGATTCATTGCATCCAAATAATAATAGGCTAATGAAGAAAAGTTTACGCATGTGAAATAATGTAAAAAAGACAGATAAAATTTGGACGTATTTTATGATAACATTATTCGGTAGGTTTGACGTTCCTATACCCCCTAAAAAAACTTGACCCCACCGCCAGAAGCAGTGGGGTAAGCGTCCATCTATTCAACCCTAACCTATTAAACTATGAAAACTTAATATTCTCTTTAAAATTGAGTCTTATCGACCTAACATTTCGATAACGGCTGGCGTTTCTACTTGTTCAGTTTCAATCGACTCAACGTTTGATTGGTAATTCCACAAAACTTTAATTACAGCGGCGGTTGTTGTTACCTTTTTCTTCCAAACTTTCGCTTCCTCGCCGCGTACTTTATTTAATTTTGCTTCAATACTTTTGACAGCTTCATTGAATGCTTCTTTTTTCTCTGCATTTACCGACATAAACTTAGACGGTGATACATTATATAAAGTAACAATTTCTGTAAAAATATTCCAATCTTCGGTCTTTACAAATTTTTTCGCTTTTTTAGACATAAAGTCTGCGAAATTTACTTCAGCACCTCTTACCAATATTACTTCACTCTTGGCTGAATCACGGTCATTTGCTTTAACAATATTTGCAGAAGTCATGAATGACCCGAATACTAATGCAAATATAACGGTTTTTAATGAATGTTTCATTGTTTTGTTCTATTTTCTTTGTGGATAACGATACAAATGTATAGCAAAAAATAATACAATCCAAATATTGTCTATGGTCGTCAGCCAAATATTGTTCTTAAAAAGTTTCGATATTTTAACATAAATCAAAATATAAGTATGTTTTTAATGTATATTTCCAAATAAAATATGTATAAAAAAAGTGCAACTTATACAATGTTCTAAATTTGATAAAAGTAAAAATTCTTGAAATAATACAATCATTCGTTGTAAAAATTCATTGTTCTCTCTACACCAATTGTGCAAAAATTCAAAATTATTTCGTCAGCACGGTCTAATCTTGCGACCAACTGAATCATTTCGTCTTCATCAAAGGGTTTTAGGACATAATCGACTTGTCGACCACGAGCAAAATCATTACCAATACCAAAGCGTAATCGTGTGTAGTTTTGAGTGCCTAATTTTTCTTCAATATTACGTAAACCATTTTGTCCACCATGCGAACCTTTGGTTTTCATACGTAATTTACCAAATGGCAAGGCCAAATCATCGCAGATAACCAAAAGGTTTTCAACAGGGATTTTCAACGCTTGTAACCAGTAATTGATGGCGTTTCCACTTAGATTCATATAAGTAGTAGGCTTGATACAATAGATTTGTTTGCCTTTATACTTGAATTCACCAATATAGGCGAGCCTCTCCATTTTAAATGAAAACCCTTGTTGAGCAGCAAGACGGTCGAGTGCCATAAAACCTACATTGTGGCGAGTAAAAGCATATTCGGGGCCAATATTACCAAGCCCAGCAATTAAATATTTCATGATTTTAGGAATTAGGTTTTAGATGATAGACATGTCGTTTTTGACTAAAATTGCTGTTTCAATAATTGATAATCAAAGCCGATTGCTGAAAACCTGTTATTTTAAAATAATTTTTTCTGCAAAGTTCTTAATTTTTATGCAATTAGCACATCTATTGCTTAGTTTTACAATTTAAAACTTGAACCAAAGTATTTAGATTTTGAATATACATGGCATTTGCCTCATTCGATTTTAAAGTTGATCGAATCATTCAACAATTTTCATTCAGCATTATTTAGGGTTATGAAACGACTTATTCTTAGCAATCCGCTACTTGACATTACACTCAATCGCTTATGTCAACAGTTGATTGAAAACCATGGTGATTTTACAAATTCAGTCATTTTGGGGCTGCAACCAAGAGGAATTTTCTTGGCAGAGCGTATCACACAAAAATTAAAAGCTGTTACAGGTGTTGATATAAAACTGGGCTATTTGGATGCAACATTTTTTCGAGACGATTTTCGTAGAAGAGATACCCCCCTCAAGCCTAATGAAACTAAAGTTCCTTTTGTAATTGAAAACAAAAAGGTAATTTTAATTGATGATGTATTGGCTACTGGACGAATGGTGCGTGCTGCTATTGATGCCATGCAAGCCTTTGGAAGACCTGAAAAAGTAGAGCTATTATGCCTCATCAATCGTCGTTATGAACGAGATTTACCCATTCAACCCGATTATACAGGTATGAAAGTAAATACGCTCGATACACAGCGAGTCTTGGTAGAGTGGAAAGAACAAGGTCATGAAGAAGATATGATTTGGCTGATTGGCTAAATTTTTTGTACGACGGAGTGCCTACTCCGTCTTTTCGTGTTCTCAGCTAGACGGAGTAGGCACTCCGTCGTACAAAGAAGATACTTTGCTTACTATTAAGTATTTATAAAATGTCAAAACAACATAAACCCACTAAAAATCTTACTTCAAAGCCAACGATTCAACCAAAATCAACAGCAACTGTTTCCTCTGGTATTAATCCAACTATCTTACTTGTGGCTTTGGCTTTTCTCACTTTTATCGCATACATTGGTGCTTTCAAAAATGGTTTTGTTGAATGGGACGACCAGCACTATGTCACAAACAATGGTTTGGTGTTAAATCCTACAGTAGCAAATCTTAAATTGATACTTACTCGCATTGTGGCACTCAACTACCATCCAATTACAATGCTTTCATTGGCGATGAATGTGCTTTTGTTTGGTAAAGGGGCGAGTTCTTTTATCATAACAAATGTTATTATTCATACAATAAATACTTTGTTGGTTTTTAGATTTATTCAAAAACTGACGGATGGAAATAAAATTGTCGCTTTTTTGACTGCTTTGATATTTGGCTTACACCCAATGCACGTAGAATCAGTAGCATGGATTGCCGAACGAAAAGATGTTTTATATGTTTTTTTCTTTTTACTTTCTTGTATAAGTTATTTAAAATTTCGAGAAAATAGTCAAACTAAATGGTTGATAATAAGTTTATTACTGTTTGTTTTTTCATGTTTGTCGAAAGCAATGGCAGTGCCTTTACCAATCGTTTTGTTACTGATTGATTATTGGAAAGGAAGAGAATGGCTGTCACCTAAAAATCTTTTAGAAAAAATAAGCTTTTTTGCTATAGCTTTGATTTTTGGTTTAATTTCTGTCAATGTACAAGCAGGCGGTGATTTCTACGGCTTACTAACAATGGAACAAAAGAATCAGGCATTATCAATTCCCCCGTTTTCAGTTTTGGAAAGAATTGCATATCCATTATTTGGCTATTTAAAATATCATTTAATGGCAATTTTGCCTTTTGGCTTGTCGAATTTACATCCTTATCCGGTCTCTGGAAGTGCAACTAATCCAAAATATTTTTTAGCAATTGCTTTTTTTATGGCTTCCATAGCCGTAATGCTTTGGTCTTATCGTCGTAAAAGATATATTTTCTTTGGTTGGGGTTTCTTCTTGGCAACAATCATTTTGGTATTACAATTTTTATCAGTTGGAAAGGCCTTTATGGCCGAACGATATGCCTATTTGCCATATATTGGCTTATTTTTCATGATTTTTTATGGATTGGACGAATACCTCAAAAAACCAACACTTTTATTAATTATAGGTAGTACTTTTGGTATTTTTTGCATGTTTCTAACTACGCAACAAATCAAAATTTGGAAAGATAATTTTAGCCTTTGGAGCAATGCTTACAAAAATTACCCCAACGATAATAGTATTTTAGAATCAATGGCCGATGAATATGGCCGACAAGGACAGTTTGATAAAGTACAAGAATTTGGAGAAAAAGCATTAGCGATAAATACAAACAGCTATCATACGTATGAAATTTTGGCGAATGTTTATGCTTTAAAAAAAGATATTAGTCGCTCGCTGCAAATGTATGATAAAGCTATTTCGCTTGATTCTACCGTTGGAAATGTTTATTATAATCGTGGTGTTACACTTGTCGAAATTAATCCTGAAAAAGCTATTGAGGATTATAATAAGTCAATGTCTTTGCCATCGCATGATAAACTTTATAAAATCAGAGGCTCACGAGCCTACGCCTTTCTTAAAATGAAAAGATTTAAGGAAGCAATTGAAGATTATACGTATGTGATTGAAAATACAGACGGAAATCCTGGTTCGTATTACGCCGATAGGGGTATTGCAAAATTTAATTTACAAGACAAAGCTGGGGCAATTGCCGACCTCAAACAAGCGGTTGCACTTGACCCAAGCAATCAAATAGCACAAGAAAATTTGAGCTTGATTTTGAATGCAAAATAAAAGTTTAATCGCTTTATAGTCAATTAGATACATTTGGATTTGAGTGTATTGAACTTGTGGCATGGTTGTTGAGAAAGTGTATTTATCACGCTTTCGATACATCTATGAAAAAGATATGCTGTTATCTCATATTTTGTTTGCTGCCATTGTTGTCGCTGGGACAAGAGCCAAATGAAAAAACTCTTTTATGGGAAATTTCAGGGAATGGCTTGCAAAAGTCATCTTATCTATATGGTACAATTCATGTCATTTGTCCCGATGATTTAAAAATATCAGCTACTACGAAAACAGCCTTTAATAAGACCGAACAATTATATCTTGAATTAGATTTAGATGATCCTGAGCTTTCTGCCCAAATGCAACGCTCAATGGCAAGCAATACACATTTAAAGAATCTTCTAAAAGCCAATGATTACGAACAATTAGCAAGTTTTTTCAAAGATCGTACGGGCTATTCGATTGATATGTTGGGTATGATTAAGCCTTTTTATTTGCTATCATATACTTATTCTCCAATGATTGGTTGCAATCAACCGATTTCTGTTGAAAAGCATTTTGTGGAAATGGCATATAAGCAAAATAAAAATATTTTTGGTTTAGAAACACTACAAGACCAATTATCAGTTTTTGAGAAGATTTCTCAACGCAAACAGGCAGATATGCTATTAGGTTACATCAAAGATTTTGAAAAAATGCAAGAGTCTTTTCAAGTGATGTTGAAAGAATATAAAGAGGAAAATATAAACGCCTTGGTAAAATCTTCATCAAATGCTTACTCAGAACGTTATGAATACCTATTGCTTGATAGAAGAAATAAATATTGGGTAAAGAAAATACCTAAAATTAGTCAGGAAAAATCTACTTTTTTTGCTGTGGGTGCAGCTCATTTAGCTGGAGAGAGGGGAGTTATTAATCTACTCCGTCAAAAAGGTTACACTGTTACAGCGGTCATAAATGAGTAATTATTAATCTTTATTTGGAATAAATTCTTTACATTTATCAGCTAAAAAATCAATTTGCTCTTCTTTGTGCCAAGCACTCAATACAATTCTGGTATTGGGTTTTCCTGTTTTTATCGGGTAGGCGAAACTATAAATAAATATACCCTCATCGAATAAAAAGTTATACAAATCATCTTTTAAAGTATAATAAACTGGGTAGTTAGGAAGATAGTGAAAGAGCTGATTATCGGAATTATTCCCAACCACACCCATTTGTGAGTTAAATCGGTGAATATTTGACCGTAATTTTATCAAATTTCTTTCGTAAATTTTGTCCGCATACATATACGCATACAAATATGCTGGAGCAATGGGTGAGCATGATGCAAAAAAAGCTGTATGTCGCAATGCTTCAATAAAATCATAATCACTACAAACTACACCGCCCGCAATGCCCATTGCCTTATGTAGTGAACTGACAACCACTAATCTAACATTTGAGGTATTAACTATTTGCTGAAATATCCCTGAGCCATTTTTACCTGTAATTCCCAAGCCATGTGAATCATCAATGATTAATGTAATTGCCTGACTGATAGGTAGTTGAGCCACCCAATCAAAGTGATAAGGACTTAATTTGAGGGCATCGCAAGAATTACAAACGATTACTGAATGTGGAGCATTTTTCTCGAAAATTTGTTGCCTGATTGTTGTGGCCCATGCTTCAAAACTAAGATTTGGAAGAGTGATATTAGGTTCATGAAAATTGGCTGAGTGGCTGTGTGGTGCATAAAAAAAAGTAGCATTTTGTGTTTTTAAATATTGTGCAACAACTTGCCCCGCCAGCATTCCCGATGATGTTGTAAGTGCTTTTTCAGCTCCAACCCAGCGAGCCATTTTTTCTTCGGCTTGATCGTAAATATCTAATTGTAAATTACCGTTACGTGAACTGCCAAACGACATTCCGTAGTGATTCATTCCCTCAATTATAAGCTTTTTGAAGTCTTCGTCTTGATTCATACCTAAATAAGAAGTACCACTAAAAAAATGATATTCTTTACTATCAAGCAAGATTTTATTGGATGGTAATTGGTTGATTATAAACTCGTTAGGCATTATAAAGTACTATTCTGTAAATTGTAAATCACGATTGTAATTTTCTGTTATTTGATTGATTGCCCACAAAGCTATACCAAAAATAATAACATCTAAAGTAAGTAAAGTATAAAGGTAATTATTAAAAACTGCTTTATCGAATATGGGAATAAGAATCGAAAAAATAACGACCGAAGATCGACCAATACCAAACACTAATGTAGTTGCCAATGCCCTATAATTAGTACCAAATTGCTCCATTGTGATTGTCAATAATTCAAAAATATAAGAAGCAAAAAGACCAATAGCAACATTTAGTATTGGGATAATATAAGGTAATTTAAAACTATTTAAGGCAAAAATAGTTGAGCAAATCATCATAGAGATAATACAAATGGTTACAGTTTTTTTTCGACTTTTTAGGTATTTACTCAAAAAAGATAGACCTATAAACCCCAAAAAAGAACCGATTGAAAAATAGACAATCATCGTACTACCATCGAATACCAAATTGTATTTTTTTATGATAAAGGTGCCAATAAAAATAGAGCCTGCAGTGATCAAATAAGTAGGTAAAATGCTCAAAATTAGGTATTTGAATTTTTTGTTTTTTAAAAGATGGAAGATGCTTACTTTATTTTTATCTTCATTTTTTATTGCTAAAAAAATATCAGACTCAAAAGTGCCAAAACGAAATAACATGATAAGAAAACTGATGATTCCACCTACTAAATATAGATTTCTCCAATAAAAATGACGTGCTAATGCTGCTACTAAAAACATACCCAAAAAGCCCATTAAAGCAATGAAAAGTACAGCAATACTACGTTTTTCTTGAGGGAATATTTCACTGATTAGTACTAAACCAATACCAAGTTCAGCAGCAAGTCCCAAACCAACGATAAATCTAAAACCAACAAAAATATAATAATTGTGAGAAAGGCCGCCGGCCAAAGTTCCGATTGAATAGACAAAAACAGAGGTGAAAAGTAAAAATAATCTCCCTTTTTTATCGGCCATCATACCAAAAACTACGGCTCCAATTAAAATACCTAAATGCTGAAAAAATAAAATATTCGCATTTGCCTTAATAAGTTCGACTTTACTGAAGCCAAATTCGATCAAAGGGCTGTCTTTCAGGACGTAGGGTAAATTTACGGTGAATACATTCGATAAATATGCTAAACCAGCAGTAATTAAGGTTAAATATTTAGGTGGTATTTGGGACGTGGTCACTTTAATTATAGATTTTTAGTGTTTAGTGATATGCAACTTATCGATTCATTTCCTTCTCAATGCTTTCTTTATAGGTAAAAAAGTCAACTTGTAGCGTATGTCGGGGTGATTGTTTGTAACGTTTGATTAACTTTTGTTTGTCTTCTTCAATTGATTGGAGCATGGTTTCTTTAGATGGCAATTTACTTTCGCCTTTGATGATTTTAGCAATCCATTTTGCTTGGATTTCGGCTAAAGGCATAATTGCACCCAATGGCTGAATCAGTGCTAAAAAAAACAAGTTTTTATAATCAGGATGAATTACTTTTTTATACAAACGTATATCATTCGACTCTTCTACATCAAATGTTGAATACTGTTTGAGAAAAGGAAATGTAACTTTATAACCTGTAGCGTAAATAATTATATCAAAATTTTGCTCTGTGTTATCTTCAAAAACTACCGTTTTTCCACGAAATTCTTTGATATTTGGCTTAAATTTTATCAAACCACGTCCCGCAAGATTCAATAAATCTTGCGACAGTGTAGGGTGTTCACTCAATACTGGGCGATTAGGTTTGGGCACACCATAATCTTCTTGTTTACCACGAGCCAACCAAAGTGTTGCATTTAGCAAAGAACGTTGTAACCAAAGTGGCAATTTTGCTGTCAGCGGATTGGCCAAATTATCGAAAGGTATACTCCAAATCCAATTGGGTGTAATATACGCTCCACTTCGAGTCGAAATGACCACTTTTCCAGTATGTAGCCGAGCTGCTTCACATGCAATATCAACTGCTGAATTCCCAATTCCAACAACCAAAACATCTTTGTTTTGAACCTGCTCAGCCTCTCTATAATAATGTGAATGCAAAATCTCACCAGTAAACTCTCCCTTAAAAGCAGGACTCGGTAAGCGGGGATTCCAATGATGACCATTGGCTACAATAACGTATTGATAATCAAATGTTTGTCTATTGTCAAGCGAAACTTTATATGTTCCATCTGCATTTTGTATGACATCAACAACAGAGGTATTAAAAGTAATATTCTCTCTTAATTTGAAATATTCAACATACTTTTCAAAGTATTCGATGATATTTGAATGGTGTGGAAACATCGGGTAATCGTCTGGCATTGGGAAATCGGAATATGCCATTACAACACGGTTTGTATTGATATGCAAACTTCGATAAGCCGACGATAAGCCATTGTCGTTATTGAATCGCCAAACACCACCAATATTTGAGCCTTTTTCAAAACAATCAAACGAAATACCTTTTTCCTTCATGGCTTTTGCCGCTGTAATTCCAGAAGAACCAGCACCAATAATACAAACTTGCTTCATATTTTTATATCTAAATTTCTATAAATAATTCCATGTATGCCACATCTCAAAGATGTAGCACATTTACTCTGAAAGATAAAGGCTGGGTACGGTTGATATGACCAAATCTCGAATCATCCCACCGGCAATTGAATTTTGATGTAAATTATCGGGAGTTAGTTGAAAACCGTGTTTTGTGGTTATTTCGTCCCAAGTTTTGCCTAATAAATAATAGCTGATAACCGAAAAATTGAGCAATTCATAGGTTTTTTCAAAATGATATTTCAGCGGTTTTTGGTTTTTAAGTAAAAATTCCTTTTGTTTTTCACGTAAAGGAATGTAGCTTACTTGCTCGTTTGTTGCCAATTGCTTAATAAAAGCACTATATTTATCAGCTCGAAGATTAGCTTCATGAGCTAAATCTTCGCCCATTACAGGTAATGACATGATCGCAATTTTTGCTTTTGTCTTTTGTTTAAGTTGATGAATAATTTCAGTATAATTTTTCTGGAAATCTTCAAAATTTGGAGAAATATCCTTGCCAATTCTACCTAATTGCTGATAACGCTTTTCCATTTTGATGTGCATTGTTGAGTTCACATCATTCGTTCCTATTAAAATTGCTATAAAATCTGGTTTACAGGCTATTACATCATCTATTCGGCGAAGTAAAGTATAAGTTAAATCAGAGTTGATTCCAGCATTAAATATTTGATAATCAAGTAATTGTAAACTTAAATCATTCACCCAATTATAGCTTACATTGCCATGTGTATTGCTGTCACCAAAGCAAACAAGCACCTTTTTTGAATGGTCTATTTGTTGTCGATTTTTCTCATTAGGATAGTTTTCGGGAATATGTGCAGAAACTTTTCGATAAAGCCAAACATAAGTAGCCCCCAAGATGAGTAATAAACATAATAAAAGGGCTATAATCATGATTTTATAGATTAAGGTTTTGTTGAGAAGTTGTAAAGTTAGTAAATTGTTTGGTGTTAAAAAGTGTTAAATAAGGCATAATTTAGATTTTATGGCGTTATTTTCGTGGAAGAATTAAAGTTTGCGGTGGGCGGCGTTCCACTTTGCAACACTCAGATTTATTTACAAGTTTTCAAATTTTCAAAATAGAAAGTAATAATCCTGTCTGTCTTGAAAATCTTTAAAAATCCTGTCATGAATTTCCGTAATATTATCATTGTCATGTTGCTTGCTTTGATTGGTTTGATCGCCTTTCAATGGTATTGGATTGAAAATGCTATTTCAGTCAAAAAAGAGCAGTTTGATCGTGATGTAAATGATGCTTTGCAATCAACAGTCAAGCAAATTGAAAAACAAGAGGTAATGTTTTTGGCAAATCAGCAAATGAAGGCTCAAGAACAAAAACGCCTTTTAGCTATTACAAAACATCAAAATCAGAAAAAAAGAAATAGGAAATTCCAAATTCAAGATGCAACTCAGACATCTTTGAGTGATGTTTTGGCAAATGTTGAGCCCCAAGAAAGTGAACAAGCACAAGTCATTCGTTTACCACAAAGATTTAAAAATCAAAGTATTACGATTGCACCATCGGATATTTTCTTAGCCGAACCTGTTTTTGAAATCCCAACAAGGCAGATGGATTTGATTAGAGAAATGTTAGAAGAGCAAAACTTAGCTTGGGATGAATTGAATCAACCCACTCGTTCTTTGTTGATGCGTCAGCGTAGTGTTGAAGATTTGATTCAGGCAATCAATCATCAAGTTGTTCAACTTAGTCGAGCAAGACCAAGCCGACCAAGCAATAATATGCAGTTAAAAGTTGATAACGAAAATGGCATCGTCACATATAATTATTCCTTTGAAAATAATCAGGCTGCCGATTCGCTAAATTTATTTACGAAGAAAAACAATAAAATAGACCGAGCCATAGAAATGCCTCGAAAAAGACAAGAACACAATATTCAAACAAGTTATGAGCGTACCCAAAATAAGGCGGAATTAGTGAGAAATGTTTTTAGTGATGTTATTCAAGGCAGCCGAGATATTTATGAACGTCTCGACCGACAAACGTTAGATACTTTGTTAAAAAAAGAATTACGGAGTAGAGGTATCACGATCCCTTATCAATATGGCGTAAAGAATGGCTCGAATATGATTTTTTCATCGTTTGCGGTCAATTATAGCCCTGAATTATTGAAAAAAGCTCATAAAATGCTCCTTTTTCCGAATGATTTACAGCCACAAAGTCATTTTTTATATGTTTATTTTCCAAATACACAAGACTTTATTTTGCGGAATATGTGGACGGTTTTTTTGAGTTCCATTCTACTAATTTTGATGATTGGTGGGGTGTTTTATAGCTCGGTAAGCACCATGTTGAAACAAAAAAATCTGGCAAATATCAAGAATGATTTCATCAATAACATGACGCACGAATTCAAAACTCCAATCTCAACGATTTCGTTGGCGGTGGAAGTGATGAAAGATAGCGAAGTGAAAAAAGATGGCAATAAAATGAATCGTTATTTGAATATCATTCAAGATGAAAACCGCCGATTGGGTACACAAGTTGAGAAGGTGCTACAAATGGCTTTGCTCGATAAAGGAGAGGTAAAACTGCGTTTGGGAAGTGTAGATGTGCATGAAACAATTGAGCAAGTATTGACAAATTTAAGTGTGCAAATCGAACAAAAAAACGGTATTGTCAATCTTGAATTAGAGGCAGAAAACCCAGCAATTGAAGCGGATGAAGTGCATTTGACCAACATTATTTATAACTTACTCGACAACGCCAATAAATATTCGCCCGAAAATCCAGAAATAACTATTCGCACCGAAAATGTAGATAACTTGTTGAAAATCAGCATTGCTGATAAAGGAATTGGCATGACAAAAGAGCAAATTTCTCGTATTTTTGAACGTTTTTATAGGGTTCCAACAGGAAATTTGCACGATGTAAAAGGCTTTGGCTTGGGGTTAAGTTATGTCAAGAAAATGGTTGAATCACACAACGGACAAATTTTTGTCGAAAGTAAATTAGGCGAAGGAAGTAAATTTGAAATTATATTTACACGTAGAGACGCATTGCATGCGTCTTAATTGCATGCGTCTAAAATTGCATGTGTCTGAAACAAGAAAAAAATGGCAAAAATCCTTTTAACAGAAGATGACCCAAATTTGGGAATGTTGCTACAAGAATATTTGGAAGCAAAAGGTTTTACGACCGATTTGGCCAAAAATGGCGATGAAGGTATCAAGTTTTTCTTAGAAAAAGGCGGCTATGATATGTGTATTTTTGATGTGATGATGCCAAAAAAAGATGGTTTTTCGCTAGCAAAAGAGATAAGAATGAAGGATAAAGAGATTCCGATTATCTTTCTCACAGCCAAATCAATGAAAGAGGACACGATTCAGGGCTTTAAGGTTGGAGCTGATGATTATATCACTAAGCCATTCAGCATGGAAGAATTATTGATGCGTATGAAAGCGATTTTGCGTAGAATCAATAAGCAAGAACCTGATAATCAGGTGCATAACTTCCAAATTGGGGCTTATGAATTTGATGCCCAAACCAATAGTTTGAGTATCAATCATTTGGGCGGCACTCCGATACAAAATAAACTCACGACCAAAGAATCAGAGTTGTTGAAACTACTTTGTCAAAATAAAAATCAGTCGGTTAGTAGAAGTTTGGCATTAAAACTTATTTGGGGCGATGATAGCTATTTCAACGCTCGCAGCATGGATGTTTATATTACAAAACTAAGAAAACACCTCAAAGAAGACCCAAATTTGCAAATTATGAATATGCACGGAGAGGGTTTTAAGTTGATTTGTTAGAGTTTCAAACTAACGTCCAGAGTTATAAACTCTGGACGTTAAAAACCTTGACTATTGACAGCACTAATTATCTCATTCTATCGGCATCTTTAACCTTCTTCTCATCATTACGAATAAGGCGATTAGCTACCCAATTAAGCACCAAAGCCACGAATACCCCCCAGAAACTAATACCAAAATTACCTTGGTCTTCTGGAGCGAAAAGTTTGTTAGCATCAAATTGAATATGATAAACCGTTGCACCCAATAAACCTGCTCCAATAAGTGAATTGAGAGCAACAAAAAGCATTTGACGAACTCGGTTTTTATATTGGAAAATAGTGAAAACCGCTAAGCCTGCCGAAAGAATCGCCATTAAAGCTAAATAATAAACTGGTTTATTTTCAGCAACCAAGCTACCTTTCATGTGCGTAAGATAATACGGACTGAGAGAAACTGACTCACCAACACCTACTTTATGCCAAGTTTGAGTAGCTAAAAAGAAAACCATGCAAACCGCAACGAGTAGCAATAATAAAGATTGAGGACGTTGTAACATTTCTATAAAAATTTAAAATTGATTGCAAAAATACAAATTCTATCATTCAGTTCCACAGTGCCACTCATTCATTCATTCAAAATTATTCATGCGTAAGCATTTCAATGATTACATGATGCTGAGGAAATGCTTGCAAAAGCATTTGTCGGGTAGGCATTTCAAAATCAGCAAAATCAAATCCTGGAGCAACTGTACAACCAACCAACGAATAAGTATTATCTAAAGTAGGTTTGCTCCCAAACCAAACTCCTGCAGGTACAACTGCTTGAAAAACTTCACCATTTTCGGGATTATTACCAAGCCGTATTGTTTGCATAACTCCTTGATTATCAATATAGTATATGTTTAGAGCATCTCCAGCATAAAAATGCCACATTTCGTCTGATTGTATGCGATGAAAGGCAGAAAAATGATGACTTTCTAATAAAAAATAAATACCAGTACTGTAATTTCTATCGCCTGAAAAGCGTTTATGAAGAGAGTTTTGTGCAATAATTTCTGTCGAACGATAAGTTTCAGCAAAGTAACCTCCTTCGGGATGATTTTGCATTTTTAACTTTTCGACCCAATATTTGGCAGGAAACATAGAAAAATGAAGTATAAATAAATGTAAAGTCTTATTTTTGAGCAAAATTACTGGAAATTCTTGGCTGTTAGCGATTAGCACTTAGCTTTTAGCAAAAAAGGAATCTTAAAAGATTATAAATTACTATTTTTAAAGCTAATCGCTAAAAGCTAACAGCTAAAAGCATTGCAAAATAAATAAATGAAAAATAAATTTGTCGTAACCCTGCTCGTCATTGGTGGAATTGTCCTGTTGAATGTTTTAGCTTCTTTTGTTTTTTTTCGTCTCGACCTCACCGAAGAAAAACGCTATTCGATTTCTGATGCAACAAAATCTTTGCTTGAAAATTTGGCAGAAAAAGATTCAAGTGATGTTTTTGTGAAAGTTTATCTGGATGGCGATGAACTTCCTGGTGGTTTTGAACGTCTCAAACGTGCCGTTACCGAAACACTCGAAGAGTTTAAGGTTTATGGCGGAACAAACATTAATTATAAATTCATCAATCCAAATGCCGAAACTGACTCAAAAAAACGTGAAGAATTTTATGTAGAGTTAGCAAAAAAAGGCATGAATCCCACTCGAATTGTTGACAATAAAAATGGAAGGCAAGTCGAAACGATAATTTTCCCTTATGCATTGGTAAGTGTGTCAGGGAAAGAAGTTCCAGTTTTGTTACTGAAAGGCACACAAGGAAAAACCGCCGAGGAAAAACTGAACCAATCGTATGAAAATGTGGAGTATGAATTGGCAACGGCCATTAGAAAATTGACTTTGCATGAACGTAAAAAAATTGGACTTTTGGCAGAGTTTACCAAATTAAAACCGCTTAATTTTTCTGATTTAATTGCTTCACTACAAGAGCGTTATGATTTATTTATCATTGACGCTAAAAGCTCACCAACTTTTCAGGGGCTTGATGCAATGATTTTACCAAAACCTGATTTTCCAGTAGATGATAGTACCAAATATAAAATCGACCAGTTTGTGATGAGTGGTGGACGAATGTTATTTTTTGTTGATGGATTAAAAGTCGATTCTGTTGGTTTAGAAGGAAATTATGCTCAGCCTTTAGAATTAAATTTGACCGATTTATTGTTTAAATACGGAGTTCGGGTAAATTCAAATATCATTAAAGATGCAGGAAGCTGTGCCATGATTCCAATGGTGGTTGGCGATATGGGCGATAAGCCAAATATTCAACCAATCCCTTATCGTTATTTTCCATTGATCAATAATTTTGGTAAAAGCTTGATAACCAACAATATAGACTTGGTTTTTAGTCGTTATGTTGCCTCTATCGACACAGTGAGAGCAGATGGAGTTGTAAAAACACCATTATTAATGACGACGCCTTATACCAAAGTATTGAATGCCCCTGCCTTTGTCACTTTCAATGAAGCTCGTACAGAGGCCGACCAAGCCGAATACCAAGGCGGTGTGAAAACGATAGCTTATTTATTAGAAGGCAAATTCCAATCATTGTTTAAAAACCGTTTGTTGCCAAACGATCCAAAATTTGCCGATTTCAAGTCAGAAAGCTTGCCAACAAAAATTATTGTTTGCTCTGATGGTGATTTGATTGTCAATGAAGTAAGTCAAAAAACAGGTAATCCCTTGCCTTTGGGTTATGATAAAATCTCAAAACATACATTTGGTAACAAAGATTTTATGCTCAATGCCGTTGACTATTTAATTGATGAAAATGGCGTGATACAAGCACGTGGGAAAGAAGTAAAACTACGTCCACTTGATAAACTTCGCAGCCGTGACGAGCGAACTTTCTGGCAAGTATTAAACATCGGTTTACCTGTTGGCTTGGTGCTTGTTTTTGGTTTTATTCTGCAATGGTGGAGAAAAAGAGAATATGGCGTTTAGTTTGGAATGTCGAATTTGGAATGACGAGTTATGACGGGGTCGCTTATGTGATGGCAAGCTAAGAATTATTGTTTTTGAAATACATAAGTATTTGATAATCAATATTTTTAAAAATTAGCATTCCTAACTCGTCATTCTAAATTCGTAATTATTTTTAGTCAATTCCCTCGTAAATAATCCCAGCTTTTTGACGAATTTCGTCTAATAAGCTAATTAGTTTTACACTCATGGAAAGCGGCATTTTGTCGCTTTCTTTTTTGCCTTCTCGTAAACAATTATTTACCTCCTCAATCTCAAAATTATACCCAAAAGTTTTTCGAGGGAAATTATAATTGACAGGCTTTTTATCAGTTTCATAAAGTGTAATTTTCTTCGCTTCCATAAAACGACCGCTAATATGGATATGTCCATTTTCGCCATAAATTATTGCTTCGGTACGAGTTCGGGCGTTCAAAGTACAGTTCAAAACTGCGGTTGCTTCGTTTTTGTACCCCAATACAAAGCTAGTTGTTTGGTCAATTCCAGTTTCCCCAAAATTACTAACAGCTTGAATATAAGTAGGATAACCTAAAAGAAGTAGGCTTAAGTAAGCAGGATAAATACCTATATCAAGCAAAGCACCACCACCAAGATTTGGATTTAATAACCTTTTTTCGGGAAGTTGTGGAGCCACAAACCCAAAATCAGCTTGAATGGTTTTAATTTTTCCAATGCGTCCTTCGGCTATTAAGTCTAACGATTTATTGATGGCTGGAATAAATCGAGTCCACATAGCTTCCATCAGAAAGGTGTCGTTTTCACGAGCAGCCTCTACCATTTTTTGAACTTGTTTCAAGTTCATGGCAAACGGTTTTTCACACAAAACAGGCATTTGATGCTTTAAGCACAAAATCGTATTTTCGGCATGAGATGTATGAGGCGTTGCGATATAAATGGCATCCAAATCAGGCGTTTCAAAAATACCTTTATAAGAGTCATAAAAATAAGGAGCTTTGTAGCGTTCGGCAAAATCTTTGGCTCTTTCGAGCGAATTTGAAGCCACAGCATGTAGTTCGGCATTAGCTACAGCAGCTAAATCAGTTGCAAATTTTTCGGCAATTTTGCCAATACCAATGATTCCCCACTTGATATTTTTTTTCATCTTAATTTCGTTTCGATTAGAAAGCGAATTTAAGGAAAAATCCGGTTTATCGAATGATTATTTTTTCAATGATTTTGTTTTCTCCTGAATCTAAAAGAAGAAAATAGATACCCGTATCAGGTGTATTTTTTAAGAAAATCTGAGCTTGATTATTATCCAAAGTTTGAATATCAATTGGAATGGGAAGCCCGATTAAATTGAAGAGTTGAATGCTTTTTGGTAAAGGATGTGTAGTTTTGATAAAAAAAGCTTGTTCTTCAATAGGATTGGGGAAAATTGTTAAAAGCTTCTTTTCAATTTCAGGCTCTGAGGCAAGAATAGAAACATTGACAGTTAGCGTTTTATAAATAACTTCTTGCCCTGCATCATCATAAAATTTTAGTCGATAATAATTTTTACCTAAAATAGGTTTTTGGTCTGTCAAAGAATAGTTTTTTTTTGTTGAGGAAGAAACAGAAGCAGCTACTTGGCCTAAAGGATTAAATTTTATTTGGTCAATACTTCGCTCGACAACAAAGTTTTTTGAACGAGTTTCTGCATTAGACTCCCATGATAATTTCACATATTGCTCGGGTGTGATACTTGCTGAAAAATCTTTCATTTGCACTGCCAATGGGCTACCTATTTTGACTGCCCAAAAGTCAGTCCCTCCTTTATTTTCATCTAAATCACCATCAACTGAGTCTGAATTTCCAGCAATAATAAAACCACCATCATTTGTCGGGAAAGCTCCACGAGCAATATCAGAATCTGCCCCACCAAACATTGTATGGCTACTTATTATGCCTGATGTTTCAATATTTACCAGCCACATATCACCAACTGGGCCTTTGGGTTTTACTTTACCAATATCAGAACTGCTTATACCCATGGCAAAAAGTCTTCCATCGTTTGATTTTTTGATGGTATAGAGCCCATCAATTTCGGTACCTCCAGCCAATAGTTTCCATAAAACCTGTCCATTATTTGTAATTTTTACTAAAAACCCATCTTTCTGACCGAAATTACTAATCATATCGCCATTGCTTGAGTTTGTTTCTCCAACAATAATAAAGGCATTATCAACTGTTTCGATTGCTGAAAAAGCTATATCTAAGTTTGTTCCACCTAATGCCTTTTGCCAAATAACATTACCATTTGCATTGATTTTTATGGCATAAAAATCAATAAACCCTTTTCCTGCACCTGCAATTTCGATATTAGAAGCCTCAGTGCCACCAACCATTAAAAAGCCACCGTCAGAGCAGATAATTACTTCATTCATCCAATCATTTTGAGAACTTCCATACGTTTTAGTCCATTGAATTTCTCCAGTGGCATTGAGTTTTGAAATCCAAAAATCCGAGGTATTGATAGGAGTAATACTTGCCCCAAGTATGTAGCCACCATCAGAGGTTGGCTTGATAGTGGGTTTTGAATTGGCATCAGCTTTGGCAAAAGCAGTTTCTCCCGCATTATAACCACTGGCAAAAACTTTTCGCCATTCAATTGATCCATCAGTTTTTAATTTCAGCAAAATTATGCCGCCACGAGTGCCATTTCCTGCTGCATCACCATCGGATGAGTTTGTAGTTGCTACCACTAAGATTGCTTTGTCTTTTGTTTCTAAAACATCGGTAGCAACATCGTCTTTTGTTCCTCCGAATGTTTTTGACCATAAGACTTCACCCCAATTATTCAATTTTACAACCCAAATATCGCTTCCACCAGCACCACTAAATGCTTTTGATGTGGGTACATCTCCTTCTTTATTATTATTGGTTGAACCTACAATCACGTAACCACCATCTGAGGTTGGTGTCGAAGCATACGCAAAATCACTGTTTTTGCCACCTAAACTTTTCTGCCAATGTATGGCCATGTTTTGGGCAAACAAAAATGAAGAAAAAGTTGTGAATATGATTATTAATAAGAACCGCATTTTTTGGAAAAATGATAGCAAATATTTGTCTAAATGAATAATATGAGAAAACATCTGAAACTTAAATTGCTAATAGGAACGTTTGATGGATTTTAGCAAAAATCAAATGAAAGACCAGCATAGTTTTCTGTCAAAATGCCTTTTGTAAAAAATGATAAACAAACTTCGTACCATAAGTAAAAAAAACGCCCCAACCATAATAGTTGAGGCGTAGGGTTTTCATAGGGTTTATTAATTATTTTGCTGCTAATTTGACCTTTAAGTTTTCGTCAATTGCATCTAAGAATTCTTCTGTATAAAGATAATGGTCGCCGTGACTCACTTTATTTCCGTGAATACAAACAGCTAAATCTTTAGTCATTTTACCTGATTCAACTGTTTCAACGCAAACTTGCTCTAAAGCTTGGCAGAAATCAATTAATTCTTGGTTATTATCTAATTTTCCACGGAACTCTAAGCCACGAGTCCAAGCAAAAATAGATGCGATTGGGTTTGTTGAAGTTGGTTTTCCAGCTTGGTGGTCACGGTAGTGGCGAGTTACTGTTCCATGAGCAGCTTCTGCCTCCATTGTTTCGCCGTCTGGTGTAACTAATACCGAAGTCATCAAACCTAAAGAACCAAAACCTTGAGCTACTGAATCAGATTGAACATCACCATCATAATTTTTACAAGCCCAAACAAATGATCCACTCCATTTCAAAGCAGAAGCTACCATGTCGTCAATCAAACGGTGTTCGTAAACGATTCCCGCTGCTTCAAACTTAGCTTTATAGTCAGCTTGATAGATTTCTTCAAAAATATCTTTAAAACGACCATCGTATTTCTTCAAAATGGTATTTTTTGTAGAAAGATAAAGAGGCCATTTTTTGTTTAGTGCTACATTGAAGCATGAGTGAGCAAAACCACGAATAGATTCGTCGGTATTGTACATACCCATTGCTACACCACCACCTTTGTAATTATAGATTTCATATTCTTGTACTGTTCCATCAGCACCTTCATACTTCATTGTTAGTTTACCTGGGCCTTTTACAACGAAATCAGTTGCACGATATTGATCTCCAAAAGCATGACGACCAACGATGATTGGTGAAGTCCAGTTTGAAACTAAACGAGGAACGTTTTGGCAGACGATAGGCTCACGAAAAACAGTACCATCCAAAATATTACGGATTGTCCCATTTGGTGATTTCCACATTTGTTTTAAGTTGAACTCTTTTACACGAGCTTCGTCAGGTGTGATAGTAGCACATTTGATACCTACACCGTATTGTTTGATAGCGTTTGCGGAATCAATGGTTACTTGGTCGTTTGTTTCATCACGATACTCGATTCCAAGGTCATAATATTTTATGTCCAGATCAAGGTAAGGAAGAATCAATTTTTCTTTGATAAAACGCCAAATGATGCGAGTCATTTCATCGCCATCTAATTCAACTACTGGATTTGCAACTTTAATTTTTCCCATTTTTCCAAAAGCTCTCCGCCCCAAAGGAGAGACTAAGTTTTATATTTATATTCATTGTCTTGGGGTTTTTAATGATGAATAATAAAAAGACTAAAAAAGCGAGCGATAATGGATCGGAGTTACCTTTAAAAGTCTCACACTATTTCTTAAATGACATGAATAATTGTTTACAAACACAAAGGTAAGTGTTTTATAGAAATATTCTAAGATTTGGGCAAACAAAAAAAGAGCCTCCAAATGGAAGCTCTTTTCTGACTTAAACCAAAGAAAATTATGAAAATTAATAAAATTGTTTTGGTCAATAATCAATCTATTGACTATCGGTTATTGACACCGATTATTTGTTCAATAATTGGTCGAATGTGAGAGCCACATAATACATTGAGCCCACAGCAGCACTACCAAATGCTTGAATATATGGTTTTCCACCGATGTTAGTACCACCAATTTTGATGATAGATTTCATTGCGGCTAATTTGTAACTTACTTGTGCATCAAAAGTAGTAATTTTTGGTACTGTAGTATTACTAAAGAATCCAATGCCTGAGGTAGTTGGTTGATTGAAACTTGCTTCCCATAAATAAGAATCTTGGTGTCTTAGGTTTACATTGAAACCAAATTTATCACCGCTATTTAAGCGTTTTCCAAAGCTCAAGTTATAACGATTTTTTGGTGTGTTATAACCTGCATACTGCTGCTCAGGACTTGAAGTAAATCCTTTTAAGTTATTTTGAGCAAAATTTACGCCAACATTAAAACCTTTGGTTAAAGAATAATTAGCACTGATCGCAAAACCATTAGCAGTAATTTTTTCTTTTGTATTTGATGGACGAGAATAACCCAAACGAGTTGATGCTCCAGCAGCACCTGATTCGATTGGTAAGCCTGGAGCAGCCGCTGCAATAGGAACAATGATAGATGTTCCTCCAATGAAGTTGGTATATTTACTTGTATAGAAATAAGAGTCAACAAATAATTTTTTAGCAATTAAGCCTTTGTAACCAATTTCATACGATTCGATTTTTTCAGGTACTAAAGGTGTTGATTTGTATTTTGGTAATGCCGCTAATCCATAAGCTGGAGCAACTTGGGCTACTACACCTGGAACATTGGCTGCCAATGCTTTTTTCAATTCAGAATCGAATGCTGGTTGGAAGTTTGCTGCAAGAACACCTGGTAAAGTTGCAGCTACAGCAGGAGCCAAGTTTGTAGCCAAAGCACCAGGTAAAGTAGCTGCTACGCCTGGAGCTAAGTTTGTAGCCAAAGCACCAGGTAAAGTGGCTGCTACGCCTGGAGCTAAGTTTGTAGCTAAAGCACCTGGTAATGCTGCTGTAACACCTGCTTGAATAGCTGCTGCTGCTGCTTCTGCTGCTAGCTGACCTGCTGCAACTGCTGCATTTACTTGTGCTGTAACACCAGCCGTTACTTGTTGAGTAATAGCAGCTGTAACACCAGCTGTTACTTGTTGAGTAATAGCAGCTGTAACACCATCTGTAACTTGTTTAGTAATAGCAGCCGTAACACCAGCCGTTACTTGTTGAGTAATTGCGGCAGTCACACCAGCTGTGATAGCTGGAGTCGCCTGTGCTGTAACCGCTGCTGTAGCATACGCTTGTGCTTTAGCTAAAACATCAGCAGTGATATATTTTGATGGGTTTTTTGAAAAATCAGTTAAAGTAGCTAATGAAATACCACTTCCTAAATTATATCTTGCGTCAAACTCAGGTTGCCCTCCAATCAAAGTTCCTGCCGGAGTTTTCAAATCAATGTATTGGTTTTGTGTCGTTGGAATACGGTAACCAGTTTGATAAGAAATGCGGAAGTTTTGCTCTCCAAATGTTGCCACTGCTGATAATCTTGGTGTATAAAAGCCTTTAAAGTTTTGGCTTTTATCATAACGAATCGAAGCAGATAATTTCAAATGATCGTTAAACAAACTTTTAGCGGCTTGTAAAAATGCACCATATTCATTGATCGGAATAGTACCCGTACGGCCTTCTTTTTTATCAGCAAAAAGCGTTCCGTTAGATGCTAATTGATATTGACGAACGTTAGCTCCTCCTAATAAATCAATAAATTTAATTTGATTTTTAAAATTATAAATACCTTCAGCATGGTAAAGGTTGGTTTTGTCCAAGAATCCACCACCACCATCTACAATTGCAGCATCACGGAATTTATTCAATAATGTAGTATATTCAGCAGTTCCTGGAACAGGCATTCCTTTGTCAGCTACTCCTCTTGCGGCCAAGTGAGCTGCTTCTTCTGATTGCCCTGCACCTCGTGCTGCTGCAAATGCTCCTACGTATTCACCAAACCAAGTAGCGTGCGGTTTGATGCTATTCAACATAGCTACAGCTGCTAAACCCGCTGTATATGATTGTCCTGAACGTTCCTGAGTTGTATAAGCTCTTAATGTAAAGTTATCACCTCTTAGTTCAACTTTAGCTTGTGTCAAATTAAAGTTTCTTAGTGAGTATCTTCCTGTTCCAGTATAAACAGTTGTTCCGTATCCGTAATTAACTTGCCCAACTAATTCTATTTTGTCATTTATACGATAATGAGCAGCCAAATTAGTTTTGAAAGACTTGGTATTATAATCTACCATATCTTTTTCCAAAAAGCCTGTTCTACTAACAGTCGTACTTGGAATTAAACCCAATGCTGCTGATGGTAATAATTTGGCTGCAATCAATCCATTCGCTACGGTAGTCATGTTGGCTTGTACTTCATCACCATAAATGTTCATACCATCATAATCGGTTTTAACTCCTGCTCCTCTGGTACCATTTTGTACACCGCCAGTATTCAAGTTAGTATAGTCGGTTGCTTGCCAATCTTTAGCAGTAATATATGCTAAGTTAACTTTGAATGCAAATTTGTTGTTTTTCGATGCTTTTGCATAACGCATTGAAAAATCTGCCATTGGTGTCGTTGGCTCTGTTCTGTTGCTTGCACTCATTACACCTGTTTTTAAGGTTGCACTTAAACCTTGATACAAGAATGGGCTTTTGCTATTCATCAAAACTAATCCGTTGATTGCATTCGGGCCGTAAAGAGCAGAAGCTGCACCAGGAAGCACCTCAACGCTTTCTACATCTAACTCAGGCATACCAACGATGTTATCAACAGGAAAATTTAAGCCCGGAGCTTGGTTATCCATACCATCAATCATCTGAACAGTACGAGGATTTCCCGTAGCACCAAAACCACGCATATTAATTGATTTGAATAATAAACCTTGTGTAGTCATATCAATTCCTTTCATGTTGGCAAGTGCGTCATAAAAAGATGGTGAAGCTGTTTCACGAATGGTACGAATATCCATTTTTTCAATGGCAGCAGGCGACTTCAACACAGATTCTTCAACTCTTGATGCAGAAACAACAACCTCTTGACCTAAAACAGCTTGCTCTTTCAATGAAATATTGATAGAAGCATTATTTCCAGAAACAGCCATTTCTTGACTTTCGTATCCCACAGAAGATATAAGGAGTGTGAATGGCGGTGCAGATGATACACTAAAAGAAAACTCCCCTTTGGTATTAGTGATGGTTCCTACTACTTTGCCCTTTACTTGAACACTAACACCAATCAGTGGCTCTTTGGTTGAAGCGTCCGTAATTGTTCCAGACACTTTTGTTTGTGCAAAGGAAAGCTGTACAATAAGGAAACAGCAAATTCCAAGCAAACATTTTTTTACGGAAAGTTTGTACATGAGAATATTGGTTAGTGGTTAACAAAACGTAATTTTGTGTCAAACATAGAAAAGAAAATAATAATATGCAAGCATACTATTATTAGTTTGTATTAAAATCTTACAATTTTACCAAAAAATAATTATATACAATGCGAAAGGCGATTTTTCTATCCATTTTTTCTTTAATAGGACTTTTTTCATTAGAAGTGAGAGGACAAAACTCGGTTATTCTTAAAATCCATTTCGATCCATCAAACTCGCCTAAAGCACCTGATTATGGTTTGAATGAGGCTTGGGCAGCATTACCAACCAAAGATGATACCGCAGACAAAACCCCACTGAAATCAAACATTTCTGATAATCAGGCCAATGCAAAAGCAGATGTGTTTTTTTTACACCCCACTACTTTTACTTATGAACCCCAAAATCAGTATATCTGGAATGCAGATGTAGGTGATGCAGAATTAAATCAAAAAACAGATAATTCAACGATTTTGAATCAGGCATCGGCATTCAATGGTTCTGGCAAGATTTATGCACCTCGTTACCGACAAGCACATTATTATAGTTTCCTTACACCCGATGTTGATGACAAGAAACAAGCTTTAGATTTGGCTTATTCAGATATTAAAGCTGCTTTTGAATATTATCTGAAAAATTGGAACCAAGGTCGTCCGATTATAATTGCTTCTCATAGTCAAGGAACAGTTCATGCCAAACGCCTATTAAAAGAATATTTTGATGGGAAGCCGCTTCAGAAACAATTGGTAGAGGCATATTTAATAGGAATTGCCACACAACCTGATACTTTTGAGTATATTAAACCAAGTCAATCGGCAGATGAAATCGGTGGATTTGTTTCTTGGAATACGTTTGCTCGTAATTACACGCCAGAATATTATAAAAATGGACTCAGTACAGCCGTTTGTACCAATCCACTGACTTGGAAATGTAATGAAGATTTTGCTTCTAAAGAACTCAACAAGGGTGGCGTTGGTCTTAAATATACTTTTGTGAAAGAAGCTGCTGACGCACAAAGTCACCAAGGAATGTTATGGATAAACAAACCTTATGTGCGAGGAAGGCTTTTTTTGAAAACAAAAGTTTGGCATATTGCAGATATAAATCTTTTTTGGATGAATATCAGAGAAAACGTAGATTTACGGGTTGAAAAATATTTAGCTACTAATCACCCATAAATCCCAATATATTGGACTTAAAAACGATTTTAAATTCTATCACAAATAAAAAATTAGAAGAATGAAAGAAAATAGCAACAATATAAATACTCCTACTGAAGGAATGATTGACAATAATTATGTAATAATAATGGCTGGTGGAGTTGGAACAAGATTCTGGCCTTTTAGCCGTAGTACAAATCCTAAACAATTTCATGATGTTTTGGGTATTGGAAAAACAATGATTCAACAAACGGTTGAACGTTTTGAAGGTGTTTGCCCTAAAGAAAATATATATATTGTTACGAGTAAAGAGTATTATGACATTACTAAGCAACAATTGCCATACCTCAGCGATGACCAAATCTTACTTGAACCCAATCGCCGCAATACTGCCCCTTGTATTGGTTATGCTTGCTATAAAATTGCTACTCAAAACCCTAATGCCAATATTGTCGTTGCTCCTGCAGATCACATCATTTTAAAAGAAGAAGAGTTTCGTAAAAGAATAAATATTGCCTTACATTTTTCAGCTAAAAATGATGTTTTGGTGACACTCGGTATCAAGCCAACTCGCCCTGATACAGGCTATGGTTATATTCAATTTACAGAATCAGAAGGAGATATTAAGAGAGTACGTACTTTCACCGAAAAACCGAATGCTGAATGGGCAGTAAAGTTTGTTGAAAGTGGTGAGTTTGTATGGAATGCGGGTATTTTTATTTGGAATGTAAATGCCATCAAGAAGTGTTTTGAGGAGTTTTTACCAGAAATGTCTGAGGCATTTGAGGAAATTAAGGGTGATTTTTATACTGAAAGAGAAGAAGAAGCTTTGAATAGAGCCTATCCTCAATGTAAAAATATTTCGATTGATAATGGTGTGATGGAAAGAGCTGAAAATGTATATGTTGTTCTTTCGGATATTGGATGGTCAGATTTAGGAACTTGGAAATCATTATACGAAATTTCTGAAAAAGACGAAAACCAAAATGCCATTGATGGACATGCCATGATTTATGATACCCAAAATTGCATCATTAAAACACCGAGAGAGAGATTGGTTGTTGTAAATGGTTTGGATGGGTATATAGTGGCTGAATTTGATAATGTATTGATGATTTGTAAAAAAGAAGATGAGCAAAAAGTAAAAGAATTTGTGGCTTCGGCAGGAACGAGAGGTAAGGAATTCGTGTAGGCTTTTCAATAGAAAAATAAAATAAAAAAATAGGTCTTCAAATTTTTGAAGACCTATTTTTTTGAACCAAATTATTCATTCATGGGTTTATTGATTCAAACAATTACATAAAAAATGAATAATAAATTGCAGATAGATATAGTCTCCGACGTGGCGTGTCCATGGTGTTATATTGGAAAAAAACATTTAGAAAAAGCCCTTGAAAGCTTTAATAGTCAGCCAGTTGAAATTACTTGGCACCCATTTCAACTTGATCCAACAATTCCTGTGGAGGGCATTGCTCGTGATGAATATTTTGCTAATAAATTTGGTAGTATCGACCGAATTGAGCAAATTTTTGAAAGAGTTGTTGGCGTTGGCAACAAAGCAGGTATTGACTTTAAGTTTGATAAAATGCCAAAAGCTGTCAATACGATTCCGTTGCATCAATTATTGCATATTGCTCGTGAAGAAGGCACACAAATAGCTTTGGAAGAGAAATTATTCAAAGGCTACTTTACTGATGGCGTAGATTATTCGGATAAAGAACAGTTGGTTGCTTTCATGGAAGATTTTGGTTGGAATCGTGAGAAAACTGAAAGTATTTTGGCTAACGAAGAAATTGCTTATCATGTAAAACAAGAAATTAAGCATTTTCAGAGCTTGGGGGTTTCGGGCGTACCGTTTTTTATCTTGAATAATAAATATGGCATCAGCGGAGCTCAGCCAACAAGCGTTTTCCTTGAAACTTTAGAAAAAGTTGCTCAAGAAATGCAGCCTGTAGAAGCTGTTGGTGAGGTTTGTGATGTTGATAGCAAAAATTGTTAAAAATAGATACGAGATGCGAGATTGGAGATACGAGAAAAAAAATCTCAAATCTCGCATATTCAGCTATCTCGCATCTCAAATTTCCATCAACTTCTTCAAGTTATCACCATAAGTTGAGCCTGTTTCGATTTTTGAGGTTTTTAAATCTCTCATAATTACCAAATATTTTCCACTAAAATATTTTTGTAATTCTTTGATTAACAGTGAATTAACGATTGATGAACGACTTACACGAACAAAGTTTTCGGGCAATTTTTCTTCTAAAGCTGCAATCGTGTAATTGGTCAAATATTGCTTTCCTTCGGTGGTATTCATAAAAACATATTTGTCTTCCGCTTCAAAAAAACTGATTTCATTGAGTGGAATAAACAAAATTTTCTCGCCTGATTTTACCGAAATCGAATGAATTTCCTTTTTTGGCTTAAACTGTTCGATAAGCTTCAACAAACTCGAATTCATTGAAGTATTTGTCGAATTCTCATTGAGTTTTCGTAGTTTTTCGACCGTTTTTTCTAATCTATCAGCTTCGATGGGTTTCAATAAATAATCAATCGAATTTTCTTCAAAAGCTCTTATGGCGTATTGGTCGTAAGCAGTGGCAAAAACCACCAATGGCATAAATTCGAGGCGAGCGAGCATTTCAAATCCTGTCATTAACGGCATTTCAATATCAAGAAATATTACATCAGGTTGATGAAATTCTATTTTTTCAAGCCCTTCTTGTCCGTTTTTTGCTTCGTCAATGATCTCAAAGTCATCATATTTGCCCAGAAGTCTTTTTAGTCGCCCAATTGCCAAAGGCTCGTCGTCAATAAGTATGGTTTTCATTTTTTCTTAATCGTAATTATTACGGCTTTGTATATTTCATCGTTTTGAATTTCTAAAACAGCATCGTCTTTATATATCAATCGGAGTTTCTCTTGAATGCTTCTTAGACCATAGCCCGATGCCATTTCCTCAGGAAAAGGTACGCCTGAATCATGTACCGAAAGTATTACATTTCCGTCTTTTTCAAAAATTTTCACCTCAATTTTGCCGTCTCCCGAAATTTTAGAAACACCATGTTTGATGGCATTTTCGACAATCGGTTGCAGCAAAAGGCGTGGAATTTGAAAATCTTCGAGGTTTTTGTCGAGTTCTGTTGAAAACTTCAATCTATCGCCAAAACGTACCTGCTCGATTGAAAGATAGGTTTTTACGATTTCTAATTCGTCGGCAATACTACTAAAATGTTCGTTGTTGCGGTCGGTTGTATATCTAAAAAGTTTTGATAAAAGTATAGTCATTTCTTCGGCCTTATCGGGGTCGGAATGAACCAAACTAGCAATGCTATTGAGCGAATTGTATAAAAAATGTGGATTTATGCGAGCTTGTAAGGCCGACAAATCGGCACGAGTTTTAAGTTTTTCGAGGTTGAGCAATTGATATTCTTGTTCTGAAATTTTTCGGGTGATTTGGCTGGTACGCCGCCATGAATAATAATAGACACTGCTTACAATAAGTGGTAGCAAAAAATATACTTTACTAACGCTGTTTTCTTCTCGTTGTATGGAAGCTATATCAACTTTACTCCAATAAAAAATCCCTACAAGTGCTTGAAAAAAACTACCAACAACAAAGGTTAAAGCAATGATAATTAGGTATTTAGGCAAAGTTTTTCGAATTTTATTTTCCAGTGAAAATATGAAAATATACACCGATAAAAGTGAAGCTATGCCATAAGCGACATTTGACAAAATAACACCTTTTGAAACAATACTTGAGAGATTTTGTGGATTGATAATTTCAAGTGAGAAGTACACAATGCTACTGAGTCCATAAGTCAATAAAAGACAAAAAAACAAAGCAAACAAAAAATCAAAAAAACGGTTGGAAATATAATCGCTTGAAGTAATTTGAGTGTCTGATTTTGAAAATGATTTTGGATATTTCACTTCTTGTTTTGGTAAGAAATCTTCAAAATCTTTGCTCGTATTTGCTGAATTTTGCTGGTTTTTTTCTACGAAATCAGTTTTTTTTTCTTGAAAATCAGCTTGTTTTTCTTGAAAATTTGTTGGTTTTGACTGAAACCCTGCATGATTTAGGCGAATTCGGCCGCCCGAAGTTTTAATTTTCACGCTTGGGCCATCTCCATTGATTTTTCCATTGATTTGGCTGCGTGTACGATAGCCTTCAAAATTTTGTAAAGTAGGCACCACAAGTCTTTGACCTGACAAATCAAGATTTAGACCTTGATTCAAATTCAAACTTACATTGATATTTCCACCTCGTGTGTCGAGCCAAAGGTAGTCTTTCACCGACCTCATTTCTACCGAAACATTGCCACCCATTGTGGTTGCACCGATATTCCCTTCCGAATCAAAAAAACGAATATTTCCCCCTGATGTAATACATTTCAAATCGCCCAAATTTCCACTTCCTGTAATGTTTCCGCCAGCTGTTTTTACATAAATATTGCCTTTGTTATTGCTAACATTGATGTTTCCGCCCATCGTTTTAAGGTTGATTTCTCCTTTATTTTCTATCAGCGAAATATTGCCTCCCATGGTTTTTACATCAATTTTTGCTTCACAGTTATCAATTTCGACTTTGCCGCCCATTGTTGTACCCTTCAAAGTGCCTTTCGAGTCTTTGATGAGTATATTGCCGCCCCAAGTCGTAAATTGATGCACGCCATCGACATTGTTCAAGAAAATATTTCCACCAGATTTAAAGTTAGTATTGATGGTTTTTGGAAGAAAAACTCGGAAAGAAATTTTATGGTAATTGAACCAATTATAAACATTAAAAAAAAGCGGTCGCCCAGATATTTGAAGATTTGGACCATTTTGCTTGAATTTTAGGTAAATTACTTCATCATCCAATTCAAAATCGGCTAAAAACTCTTCTGTCAAAAAAAGTGTACTCCAACGGCGAACCGACACCATCACCTCTACTTTGATGATGTTTTCGTCATGCCCGATGAGTTGAATATCTCCCGCAGGAGTTCCGAGTTGAAGGTTGTTTAGTCCTTCAACTGAAAACTCTTTGCTGGTTGTTACTGGTTGATTCATTATTTTTTGAATTTAATAAGTGTCGGAATTAAATATTTCGACAAATGCTTATTTTTATTTATAAACTTATATCTGAGAAAGCGTCCATTTGGCAACTGATTCACCCCAATTTGGTGAAATGCTGGTTGCAGGTTTGAATTTAGTAAATTTTTCGATGGCCTCCTCAAAAAGTGGTTTTGACTTCTCTTTTCCTCCGCCAAATGCTTCGGGTGTATAAAAAATGCCTTGTGCTTCTAATAATTTTGCTCTTGGATTTTCAGGATTGATTTTAAAGGCCGCTTTAAGGGCTTTTCCAGAAATAGCTCCATATTTTTGCCAGCGGTCTTGTGGCGAAACAGCCATTCTGGCACTGGCAATATTTGCTTTCAAGACCTCAATTTCATCATTGTTGGGCATGATATTTTCTGCATTTGCGATTAGTTTTTCAGCTTTTTCTAGCAAAATGTCTTTTTTATCAGGATTTTGTTCGGTATAAGAATTCATCATCAAACAATACGCCGACCAATAATTTGGCAACCACTCTTTTGGTTCTGCCGCAGCAATTCTTTCAAATTGATTGGCATTTTGACTTAAATCTGTGCCAAATGGAGCCGCCTGTACTGCCGAAACAGCTTCTTCCATTACTTTCAAATATTCTGAACTTTGAGCGAAAGTTTTTGTAAAAACTAAAGATAAAATGCTGATTACTAATAAAATACGTTTCATTTTAATGAAGGTTTTGAATGTTTAATAATGCTTTTTCTGATTGGATGATTCAAAATTAGGCAAGATTTGAAGACAAGAGTAGGAGTTTCTGACAAAGGCCTAGTTTAGCGGAGTGAAATAGGGTTTTATAAGGGCAGAATTTTTTGATAAAAATCATTAATTTTGGAGGTAATAAACTTCCTCTCTGAAAATGAACCGTATTGATAGACTCATGGCGATTGTAACGACGCTGCAATCAAAAAAATACGTTACGGCCGAGCATATTGCTGAAAAATATAAAATTAGTGTCCGAACCGTTTATCGAGATATAAAGGCTTTGGGCGAGTTGGGAATTCCCATCGGTTTTGAAAATAATAAAGGATATTGTGTGGTACAAGGGTATTTTTTACCACCAGTTTCGTTTAGCATGGACGAAGCCAACGCTCTTTTGCTGATGGAAAGTGCTACGCATGGCTTCTCTGATAAATCAATCCGAAAGAATTATTCTTCGGCATTGAACAAAATAAAATCGGTGCTTCGCACGAAGGAAAAAGAAAACATAGAGATTTTGAGCGAAACCATCAGAATGCAGGTGCCTGAAAGATTGAACAATGATTTTGAATATTTGTCGGTGCTACAAAATGTAATAACCTCTAAAACCATTATTGAGATTGGCTACACAAATAATAAAGAAGAGGTTAGCAAAAGACACTTAGAGGCAATTGGCTTAGTATTTTATGCTTTTAGTTGGCATTTAATAGCGTGGTGTCATGCTCGCCAAGATTACCGTGATTTTAAACTTTCACGTATTATTTATATTAATAGAACCGACAAACCTTTTCAGAAAAACGACCATATTAAGCTCAATGATTATGAGCTGCCTGTGAAATATTAAATAAAGTAGAACGGAGTCCCTACTCCGTTCTGTTTCCACGCAAGGATGGGCAGGAAATCCGTTCTACAAAAGTTTAATTATTATCCAAATTCGCTTCTTTGGGTTTTGCTAATTGTTTTGATAAATTCATAGAAATTCCAACGAAAAAAGTACGATACATCGGTGGAATCACCTCAAAACGTTGCTTGCCATCAGCCGAATAACGATAGCCAAATACATTTTTTCTGCCCAAAACATTGTCTAATGAAGCATAAAATACCATAAAGTTTCCTTTGACAACTTTGATATAACTTGCCGAAAGGCTTAAATTCTCATAAGGCTTTGTATAAGTTGGTGCAAATGATGTTGTGGCAAAATCATAGTTTGGTCGCCCGCTTGTATGCGAGAATGTTACTCCAACATTGGTATTGATTTTTGTTAAAAATTGCTTGTAAACTACACTGAAATTATGTTTTGAAGCAAAAGTAGGCGTAGCTTCTTTCTGATAATTTTTGAATAAACGCTCAGTATCTAAGAATGAATAAGTTACCCAAAAATCACCATTTTTGATGCTTTTTTTATCTCTAAAAAATACATCGAAACCTTGTGCATAGCCAAAACCACTATTGTCTGTTTTTCCTGTAGGAAAACGATAGGGATTTGGGTCATAATAAGTGGTATATTCTCGCACCAAATCTTTGTAAGTTTTCTTGAAACCCTCCACACGGAAGGTGCGGTCGTTTTTGATAATCTGATAATTCAAAATTAAGTGATTGGCCAACTCAAAATTTAAGTTTTGATTGAGGTACAAATAATTTTTTTCGGGAGTTTGATAAAACTGTCCAGCGGCTAATGAAACTTGACTATATTGACCAGTTTTATACGCCAACGATAGGCGAGGAGCAATATTTGCCTTATCAATCACACTCGTATATTCCCCACGGAGTCCGAATCTTCCTGCCAGTTTTGGCGTAATATAAAGCTCAGTTTCTACAAAAGCCGCACTATAATTATCGTTGAGTGTATAATTGAATTGATTATAAATATTGCCAACTTTGATGGCATGAAACTCGCTTCCAAACAAAACAGAACTGGCATTATTTCGGCCAAAAAGCCTTGTCAGCACAGCACGGACTTGTGTACGTTCATCAAGACGGTCACCTGCAAAATCGCCAATTTTAATCTTGTCAGCATTATGGCTGTACGAAAGCCCTGTTTGTAAAATCCAACGACCTTCATCGAAGTTTATTTGATAGCTTCCGTTTGTAAATAAATTACGATTATTTAGATCGAAACGATAGTTTGTACCTACATTTTCGTAGGAAGGAAACGAAATTGCCGACTGATTATCAGAATAAGTGCCGTACAATTTCAGGGTACTGTTTTTTGTAGGATTTTCATTGACAGTCAGTGATGTATTGAAACCTTGTGGCACTTTATCAAATAAAACATTCGATTTCATTAGTTTGAAAAAAGGCGAAAGGTTGGTATAATAAAGTGAGCCAGTAATGCTTCCTCGGTGAGTATAAGTTGCACCAACGCCAGCCAAATTTGCACCAAGATTCCAACCACTGGCATCATCTGTTTTGTCATTGGTCTGTAACAAAAGTACTGATGAAAGAGCTTGTCCATATTGTGCTGAATAACCACCTGTGCTAAAGGCAGTACCTTTAAACATAAAAGGTGTAAAACGTCCCCGTTGAGGTACATCAGGCGTACTACTAAAAAATGGATTTTGAACAATCATGCCATCAATCACCGTTTTTGTTTCATTCGCCGAGCCACCACGCACAAAAAGCCCTTCTTGCTCGCCCACTCGTTGTGAACCTGGCAAAAGTTGCATTACGGCCGTAATATCTGCACCACCACCAGCCGTCGTAACAATATCCAAAGGTTTGAGCATGACCATTTTTTTGCTATCTGATGCCTCAAAAGTCCCTGCCGTGATGGTAACAGTATTCAGCACATTCATGGCTTCTTGCAATTTGATTTGAATTTCAAGAGTGGCATTATTTAGTATAATTTTCTTCTCAAAAGGTTCATAACCAACAAAACTTGCTGCAATTGTAACGGTGTCTTTTTTGTTGGTTTTGAAAGAAAAATTGCCCTCTAAATCGCTCGAAGCACCGTCGTAGCTACCTTTAATGAATACATTTGTACTTGGCAATGCTTCACCTTTTTTGTCGGTAACCTTACCTTTGATAGTCGTTTGAGCAAAAAGTTGGGGAATCAATAGCAATTGAACAAAAAGAAATGGTAAAAGCTTTTTCATTGGTTTGTGTTTGATTATGCAACAAACTTATTTGAAAAGGCAATGAGACAGTAGGTTTTTCAGACGAATGCTTGTTTTTGGAGAGTAAACTTGGGGGTTTAGGGAGTGGAAAATTCGGGATTTCAATAATTCCCTTGTTCATAGCCAAGAAATTCCGAACTTTACGATTTATCTTGTACAGCAATTTTCTAAGATTGCCCAAAACTAATTTTCAGTGGATACTTATATCGAACTTTCTTTACAAATTGACCCAGATTTTGCCGAAATTATGATGGCAGAATTGGCCGAACTTGGCTTTGAATCTTTTGTCGAAACTGACGAGGGTTTAGAAGCATATATTCAAGAAGACATTTTTAATGATTTGGACATTAAAAGAATGCTCGAAGGTTACGCCGATCGAACAGCTCTCTCATATTCTTTCAAACAAATTGCCAAACAAAATTGGAATGAAGAATGGGAAAAAAATTTCCAACCGATTTCTATTGGAAATGATATTTATGTTCGTGCCGATTTTCATGAGGCACAGCCCAACTATCTCTATGAAATCATCATCACACCCAAAATGTCATTCGGAACGGGGCATCACGAAACTACTTCAATGGTGATGGAACATCAATTGACTATTCCTCATCAAGACAAAAAAGTATTGGATGTAGGCACAGGTACAGGGATTTTGGCAGTTTTAGCTTCAAAATTAGGGGCATCGCATATCAGTGCTTTTGATATTGATGAGTGGTCGGTTGAAAATACGATAGAAAATATTACATTAAATAATGTCAATAATATTGCAGTGAGGTTAGGTACAATTGAAGACGAACCACAGGAAAAATATGAGATTGTTTTGGCAAATATCAATCGAAATATTTTATTGCAACAGATTCCAACTTATGCAACCTTTATGGCCGAAGGGGCATCATTAGTCATAAGTGGTTTCTATGAAGCTGATATTGCTGATATTCAAGCAGTTGCCGAATCTGTTGGACTAAAAAAAGTAGCTCAATTAAGCAAGAATCAATGGGCTTCGGTCGTTTTTAAAAGTTAAGCCATAAAACAATATATGCGGAAGCTAAAAATTATTCTTATTTTATCAGTTTTTTTACTGTCTTTGTCATCAAAAGCACAGTTAATACGACTTTCTGAAAAACCAGAGACTTTTATTACAGATATTCAAACTGTAATGGCAACCGACAATAATGCAGTAGCAATTGCAACGGGAAAGAAATTTGAAACATATTGGACAAGTCGCTTTAATAATGAGCAAAAGACAGCCCTCATTGCTACTTGTCGAAAAATGGGTACTCGTGGACATAAAATGGCTCAGTTTTATTACTTTTTTACGATTCTTGATAAAGCCATCGAACAGGAAAAGTTTTCGGATGATAAAGTAAGTAACCTGATCGATATTACTAATAGTTTTGTGGATGCTTATGATATCAAAACTTCAACTAAAATGTTGGAGATTTTGAAAGATTTTATAGAAAAACGCCGCCTTTATGCTTCTAATTTTAATCGCTTATATGCTTTGGGTGGAAGCTATGAATTGAAATTTTTAGATAAAAAAACGGATACTAACGCTGCCCCAGCAACTTCAACGACACCTCAAAATACAGTAACAACACAAGCTCCAGTCGAACTCCAAGAAAAAAAATATTTTGATGATTGGGACACGCCCACAACTGCAGAGCCGGTTATCACTTCAGCGGGTGGCGTTTCGTCTCAGTCGCTTTTTGAACCAGAGAAAAAAGTAATGCCAGTTTTAGGTGGACTTGCAATTCAGTTGGACAATGTTGACTTAATCATGGCCACTTCGAGTGACTCGGTTTGGATTAAAAAAACATCAGGAACAGTTTCATTAAAAGATGGTATTTATGTGGGAAAAGGGGGCCTCTTTACTTTTGAAAGTGCAAAATTACCACAAATTTCAGTCGTTTTGACTGATTTTGCTTTTGAAATCAGAAATCCCAAATTCCTTGCTGAAGATGTTACACTGACTTATACGGACCGATTAACCGCCCCAATCAAAGGTGTTTTTGAATATAAAAGCGAGAAACGTAATAAGGGTGTGCCGCCTACTTATCCACGTTTTATGTCTTATCAAAGCGATGCTTTTATTAAAAATATAGCACAAAACATCGAATACCGAGGTGGGTTTTCTATGTCGGGAAGTAGAATTTATTCCTCGTCAGTTCAAAATAGGTATTCTAATATTACTGTTAAAAAAGAAGGGAAATATTTTTTCAAAGCCAGTAGCACACGTTTTGAATTAAGTGACTCGCTTATTACGTCTCAATTAGCAAATTTTGTAATGTATATAGATAAAGATTCTATTTATCATCCAGCCGTAAAATTTAATTATAATCAAAAGAAATATGTTCTTCGCCTAAATAAAATAGATGTAGGAGGTTTTAAAGAATCCACCTTTTCAGATACTTATCATCAAATGAATATCAAATGTGATGCCATGCGATGGAGTTTGAATGATGGGAAAATGGATTTTTATATTGTTTCTGCCAGAACCCAAGTACCAGCCGTTTTTGAATCGTTTGATTTTTATGATTCACAACGCCTAACAGGACTTAATAGTAGTGCTGGTTTCAATCCGTTGTTGATGGTTGGAAATTTCACACAAAAAAATAATAAACTCTCTTTTAGTCTTGATGAAATAGCTGCTTATAACAAAGTTCCTGCTCAAAATATACGTGGTGGATTGATGGTAGCTGTTCAACAAGGTTTTGTAGATTATAATCCTTCGGCTGATATTTTTAAAATTACAAGTAAGGGACAACATTACCTTTCTGCTTTTGCAGGGAAAAGAGATTTTGATGACTTCTTGATTCCATCTATTTATGGAAACAGTAAAGATTCAACTTCAAATGCTACACTTAATCTGAATGATAAAGTGTTGATTATCAGAGGTATAAGACGCTTTAATGTGAGTGATTCACTCAGAATTTATGTACTTCCTTATGACCGAACTATCAAGGTTATTAAAAATCGTACCTTTACTTTTAGTGGACAGTTTAAAGCAAAGAATTATCGTTTTTCGGGTAAAGATTTAGTATTTGATTATGAAAAATTTACGCTTGCTCTCAATAAAATTGATTCTGTAACTTTCACTCCACAAGCTGTTTATGCCAAAGGTGGGCGACAAGAAATTGGTGGACATATCACATTCTTAAAACCTGGGACACTTTTTCTCAATCGACCTGATAATAAATCAGGAAAAGTGTATTTACCTCAATACCCCCGACTGAAAATTGATGAAGGTGTAATTGTTTATTTTGATGAGCCAGCTCGTGGTTTGCGGAAATATAGCCGAGATGTACGTTTTGATGTGCCAAAAATTGATTTTGATAGTTTGGCGATTAAAGATATTGAGTTTGATGGTACATTTTATTCGGGAAATATTTTCAAGCCTTTTAAAGAAGTACTGCGAATTATGCCCGATACCACTTTAGGTTTCTTGCATAAAGTGCCAAATGGGAAATACAACGTTTTTGGAAATGAGACTTCAGTCAACTTCTCATCAGCCTTGGCAATGGATGGAAATGGGCTTCATTCGGAAGGAAGTATTAACCATTTAGCAGCAAATATCACAGCAAAAGAAATTCTTTTCATGGCAGATTCATTGACGGCATCAGGACAGTTAGGTAAAATCAATGAAAGTGTATTGAAAGGTTCTTATTTTCCTCAAGTTGCTATCAACGATTATACCCTGAAATGGATGCCAAAAGTAGATAGCATGATTATTTCATCAAAAGCAGGGTTTAACTTTTATACAGGAACATCTTCTCTCAAAGGTAAGTTGGTTGTGCGTGCAGGTGGTTTGTTTGGAATAGGTAAGTTGATTCGTACCGACTCCGAAACTGCTTCTGAGCAATTTAAGTTTAATAAAGAGGGTTTTATAGCTGATAGGTCACAATTTAATATAAAATCGACACAGGCTACTGCAAAATCCGTGCTTTTAGGTAAAAATGTCAACGTCAATTTTAACGTCAATAATAGTATTGTCAATATTGCAACTAATCAAGGAAACTTCAATGACAGCACAGGCTCAACACTCGAATTCCCTTATGCCGCCTATAAAACCAATATTGATAGAGCCGAATGGAATATCAAAAATAAGAAAATTAGCATGAAAGGTGATGTCGAAACGTCGGTGTTTACCTCAACAAATGCTTCGCAAGAAGGTTTGGCATTCAACGGTAACTCGGCTATTTATGACATCGACCAAATGACATTCAATATTGGTGGCGTGCCATTTATCAAATCGGCCGATGCCAAAATTTTGCCAGATAAAGGACTCGTTTCTATTCGCCGAGACGCTGATATGCTGCCTTTCAAAAATGCTCGTTTGACCATTGATACGCTCAATGGCTACCATAATTTAAGAAATGGAAATATTCAAATTGTATCAAAAAATAAGTTTACAGGAGATGCAACTTATCAATTTGTGAATGTGAAGAAAGATACATTCAATATCAAAATGGGTAATTTTGAACTGCGTGATATAGCAGATGGAGAGGCAAAAAGAAGTAAAAACAAAAACCTTTCAACGGTTGCTCGTGCAACGGTGATTGAGCGTGACAGCATGTTTTTATCACCAAAAATGCTCTATAAAGGCGAAATAACGATGCTTGCTCCTATAAAAAACCTCTCTTTGGATGGATTTATTATTCCTGAATTAAAAAAATATCCTAAACTTGGAGGGTATTGGATTACTTATAAAGGAGATAAATCAGAAGAGATTAGAATTGTGGTTGATAAAAATTTGAAAAGTGGGAATTCGCCTATTTTTGCAGGACTTCATTTCCGAACTACCACTTCATCAAATGGGCTTTATCCAACATTCTTGTCGGCCAAAGAAGCTCCCGAAGACCAAAATGTATTTTTAGCCAGTGGTATCTGTCGAAGAGATGAACCTAACAAATTATTCAGTATTATTCCCGAAGAAGGCCGAACGCTGGCAAGCAATAAATATGAAATTCTTGACGAAAAAGGCATTATTAATCTTGAAGGACGATTCGATTTATTGAGCGAAAAAATCTCCCAGTATGTACAAACCTCAGGTTTTGCAAAAGTTAGGTTAGATACTGCTAATCATGAGTTTAATACAATGATGCTCATGAATTTCCCGATGGCACAGCCATTATTGACCAATATGGCTGAGAAAATTGTAAAAACTAACCTTGATTTAGGTATAAATGAGGCTGCCATTGAATTAAACTCGCCCGAACTTGTATCAAAAATTGCACATTTTGTTGGTGATAAAGACATCGAAGAATACAAAAGCAAATCGGCTCGTGAATATGTGCCATTGTTCAAGTTTTCACCAAAATTTGTTAATACAATTGTATTCAGTGATTTAAAACTTTTGTGGTCGCCTAAATACAATAGTTATAGAAGTGTAGGGAAATTAGGTATTTCAAACATTGGAGCAACTGATATTAATGCCAAAGTAAATGGATATGTAGAAATTCGTAAAAACCCTATCACGGGCGATGAAATGTATATTTTCTTAGAGCTTTCTGGTGAAAACTGGTACTACATGGGTTATAAAGATGGGCAAATGGGTTTAATTTCATCGGATGATAATTTCAATGCTTTGATTACTGCAAAAGCAGATAAGAAAAAAGTAAAAGATTATCAAGTGATTCCTGTTGACTTTGCCGAAGCCTTAGTTTACCGCAAAAACTTCTTGGAAGTTTATCAAGGTATAAAAGAAAAGCCTAAAACACCAGGACAAAAACCAGCTGATGCCAAAAAATTAGCAGAAGTCCCGAAAGATGCAGCTCAGAAAAAAGACGAGAAAAAGAAAAAAGCTGAAGACGAAAAAGACGGATTTTAAGATAAATTTGTGATTTAAGAATGGTGTTTATGTATGAATTCTTACCGAGATTTTGAATTAAACGCCATTCTTGGTATCCAATTGGCAAAGAAATTGCTATATTCGCAATGATAACCCAACCTCATGGAATCATGGCAAAAAACAAACAAAAAACGAATCAAAAGACAACTTTTCAAGCACCAAAATCTGCTCATACAGAAGCGGCTGTCCTCAAAAATCCCAACAATAATGATTTTTCTATTAGCCCAACGCTTGCTTATATTATTTTAGGCGTTTGTGTGATAGCAGCATTTGCAGGAGGCTTTTCCAATGGTTTTGTCAATTGGGACGACCAAATGTATGCCACTGAAAATATAATGATTCAAAATCCTACATTTGCGAATCTTATCAGACTTTTAGGCGTGGAATGTGCCTTAAACTACCACCCGCTTACAGTTGCTACGCTTTGGCTTAACTCTGCTCTTTTTGGCAAAGAAGCCACTTCTTTTATTGTGGTTAATGCACTTATCCATTTATTCAATACCATTCTTGTTTTTCGTTTTTCACAACAATTGACAAAAAACAATGTTTTGGTAAGCTTTTTAGTTGCTCTTTTTTGGGGAATTCATCCTATGCACGTAGAATCGGTCACATGGGTTTCTGAGCGAAAAGACGTACTATATTCTATGTTTTTCTTTTTAGCTTGCATTCAGTATGTGAAATATTTAGAAAAAAACGAGCGTAAAATGCTTATTTATTGCTTCGTTTTCTTTGTTTTATCATGTTTGTCGAAAGCAATGGCGGTGGTGTTGCCACTGGTACTTTTACTAATTGATTATTGGTATGATAAAGGATTTCTAACAGTTAAAAATATCACCACAAAAATACCATTTTTCATTGTAGCCTTATTATTTGGAGCTTTGGCTGTTCATGTACAAGCTGGTGGAAACTTAGGGGGAAGACTCGAAAAAATGACTTTGGATGTGGCTCTAAGTAGTGCTTTGAGTCTTGGGGATAGAATAAAGTTCGGCTTTTATGGCTTCTTGGTCTATATTTTCAAACTATTTATTCCGATTAATCAGCATAACTTTTATGCTTATCCAAATCTCGACCAATATGGTGCGATTCAGTACGTTACAGCCCCTATTTGGTCTTTGTTGATTTTAGGTGGGGCAGCTTTTTTCTTTCGCCGAAAAAAAGAAGTCTTTTTTGGAATCATGTTCTTTTTCTTTACCATTGTGTTGGTATTGCAATTCCTTTCGGTTGGTGGAGCAATTTTAGCAGAACGCTATACATATATTCCCTATTTTGGTGTCATTTTCATGCTTTTTTATTGGCTAAATCAAAAAGTACAATCGAAAAACATGCTTTTAATTGGTAGCGGAGTAGTAGCTGTTGTTTTTATGTATCTTACTTATAAACAAACACTTACATATAAAGATACAGGTACATTATTTGAAAATTCGTACAAGTACGAGCCCAATTCACCTGTGGTCAATGAAAACTTAGCAAATCATTTTGGACGTTCAGGAAAAATAGATCAAGTTGTGCGTTATGGTGAATTTGCTGTTTCAAAAGGTGTACAATCTTATGCTTTGATGGGAGCTTTGGCAAATGCCTATTATTTAAAAGGGAATATGGCAAAGGCTTTAGAATTGTATCAAAAAAGTATTGATAATTCACCGAATCACAGAAAATTTATAGCATACTATAATCGTGGAATTGCTAATCGTGATGCTGGGAATTTCGCTCAGTCGGCCGATGATTTCACTAAAGCTATGGAACTTGGGCAAGATAAAGTGGCTTATTTGCCATTGAGAGCTTTTGCTAACTTGAAAGCCAATAGGTTTAAGGATGCCTTCGATGATTATTCTAAAATGATAAATATTGGAATGGCTGTTGATACGGCCTACAACGACCGAGCTGTAGCTCGATATAGTTTAGGTGATACTCAAGGAGCAATCAATGATTTGAAAGAGGTGATGAAGCGAAATCCGAATTATGTTGATGCACGAAATAATTTGATAAAATTAGGTGTAAAACCTTAGAATTTAAATATTTCAAACCAATGAAACGTGGCACATCCCAAAGATTTGCCACGTTTTTTTTGATATTTCTCATTTAAAATCAGTCACTAAGACAGAGCTAAAAATACAAAAACAGACAATATGTCATATAAAATTATCCAAAAACAACTAAAATAAGACAAAAAGTCTTGAAAATAACATTGGTACACAAATTGTTAAAAAGTTTAGCGTCGCCACAACGTAGTGGCAAATCAAGAAACAAACATTTAAAACAATAAAAAACCATGGCAACATTAGTAAGAACATTCGCACCATCATTTCCATCATTATTGGAAAATCTTTTCAACGATTTTGAGCGTGTAGCACCGACTCATCAACAATCATTTCCAGCAGTAAATGTTTTGGAAAACGACAATGCTTTGAAGATTGAATTGGCGGCACCAGGCTTGAAAAAAGAAGATTTCAAAGTAAACGTTCACGAAAATACATTGACAATTTCGACTGAAAGTAAAGCAGAAACGGAAGAAAAAGTAGGTAAATATACTCGCAAAGAGTTTAACTATACTTCGTTCAAACGTTCATTTACTTTACCAAAATCTGTTGATAGCGAGAAAATCGTGGCAACTTATACTGATGGCGTTTTAGGTTTAGAATTACCTAAAAAAGAAGAGGCAAAGCCAAAAGAACCTCGTTTGATTGAAATTGCGTAATGTTAAGCGGGTTTGTATAACCCGCCTATCCGCCTAACAAAAAGGGCAAAATACAAAGTAAAATTTGCATTTTGCCCTTTTTAATGGGTTGTTTTTGAAAGGAAAAAATTCTGTGTAATAACCGTTCATAACATGATATCACTAGCTTATCAAAACCAATACGCATTTTCCGTTAAAATTTGTTAAATTTCATAAATTACTTGAATTTTCAATCACACTTTTGCGTTAAATTTGCATCAAACAAATACTCTTTTTTTTCGTTATAACGTTAAAGCATTTTGACAAAACCTTTTACTAATAATCGAGAATTCGCTTAGGTAAATAAACATAACATTTAAAATTAACAGTCAATAAAATGAATAACACAGTAAAAACCATCGGAATTGCTGTTTTTAGTAGCATCGCCACCATTGCAGGCTATCGTATGCTCGGACTTGAAGGAAAAGATGTGATTTTTAGCGAAGCATCAAGTCCTTCTATCAATCGTTTGGCAAACTATGAAGGGCCAGTTGGAGTACCAGGAGATTTTACTTATGCCGCTGAACTTTCTACCCCATCAGTTGTGCATATTAAAGCAAAATCTTCAAGAATGGTTTCTCAACAACGTACTATTTTTGATGACTTTTTTGGTGGAGATAGCCCATTTGGTTCGCCTCGAAACCAGCAACAAGAGTCGTCAGGTTCGGGTGTAATTATCACTGCCGATGGCTACATTGCTACCAACAATCACGTAGTAGAAGGTGCCGATGAATTGGAAGTTGTAACGTCTGATCATAAATCTTACAAAGCAAAAATTGTAGGAACTGACCCATCAACTGATATTGCTGTTATTAAAATCGAAGGTGGTGCAAAGCTACAAGTAATGACTTTTGCCAACTCTGACAATGTGAAAGTTGGAGAGTGGGTATTGGCTGTAGGAAATCCATTTAATCTTGAATCGACTGTTACAGCAGGAATTGTGAGTGCAAAGGGACGAAATATTGGTATTTTAGCAGAAAAACAACAAATGTTCCGTCGTTATGGAGATGATGGCCGTCAAGCAAAGACAAGCGATGCCATTGAGTCATTCATTCAGACTGATGCTGCTGTAAACCCAGGCAACAGTGGTGGGGCATTGGTAAATCTTAAAGGTGAATTGATTGGAATTAACACGGCAATCGCCAGTCCAAATGGAGCTTATGCAGGTTATGCCTTTGCTGTTCCGTCTGAAATTGTGAAAAAAGTAACAGCAGATATTGTTAAATATGGTAATGTACAACGTGGATATTTAGGTATAAATCTGGTTGAACTTGATAGCAAGCGTGCTGATGAATTTAATACTAAAGTCTCGGAAGGAATTTATGTGGGTGATGTGCTTGAAAATGGTGCAGCGAGAGCCGCAGGTATTAAAAAAGGAGATGTGATTGTAAAAGTAGATGGTATTGAAACCAAAAGTGGACCAAAATTACAAGAAATGATTGGCCGTAAACGCCCAGGTGAATCAACCAAAGTTACTGTTAATCGTGATGGCTCAATCAAAGAATTCGAAGTGACGCTTCGTAACCGTGATGGAGGCAAGGATATTGTGAAAAACAATATTGTTTCGGATAATAAAATATTTGAACAATTAGGTATTGAGTTGGCTGAACTTTCATCGGCAGATAAGCAAAAAATGGGTTTGCCAAATGGTGTGATTGTAAAGAAAATTTATGATGGAGATGTAGCAGATTATACTCAAATGCGTGAAGGTTTCATCGTATTGAAAGTTGGCGACCGCAAAATAAATACTGTAAATGATTTTAAAGCGGCAATTAAAGAAGTAAAAGAAAATGGAGATGATGGCGTAATGATTTGCGGAACGTATCAAAGTTTATCTCGTACATCTTGCTATGGCTTAACGCTTGAGTAAGCTTTAAAATAAAATTCAAAATAAAAAATATAAACGCACTTATGAAGATAAACTTTTATCTTTGTAAGTGCGTTTTCAATTAGAATCAAATTGAAAAACAGTAAATAAAACTACTCAGAACTTAGCATCACACGGGTGACTCCGTCATAATTTAGAACTTAATTGATGATTTTAGACCGAACCATTGCACCTCCTTCCAAGAAGATAGAACATATAAATATTCCAAAAGCTGAAATAATATTTTTGGATAATCAAATTCCAGTTTATGCCATTCGGGCAGGCGAACAAGCAGTCAGTCGTTTAGAATTAATTTTCGAAGCAGGAAGCCGTTTTGAAACTAATACAGGTGAGTCGTTATTTACCTCCAAAATGCTTGCAGAAGGCACAAAAAACAAGAATGGAACCGAAATAAGTGAGTATTTTGACCAATTTGGGGCTTTTCTTGAAATCAATCAATCGGCTGAAAGATTAGTGATGACAGTGCATGGCATGACAAAGCATTTACCTAAGCTATTGCCAATGCTTCAAGAAATGATTTCAGAATCAGTGATTCCTGAAAAGGAATTGTTGATGCAAAAAAATATAGCCTCTCAGACACTAAAAGTCAATTTAGAAAAAACAGCTTATATAGCAGGACAGGTTTTTAGAGAGCAAATTTACGGTGCTACACATCCTTATGGTAAATCATTGACCTTGCCCTTAATTGAAAATATTAATCGAGATTCAATTCAAGAATTCTACCAAAATCAAATCCAAGCAAGGCAATTTAAGATATTCATTTCAGGCAAATTTGACGATGAAGCAATCAAAGCATTGAATCAGACTTTTGGTCAAATTGCACTGAAAAATGTAGGTAGAAAAGGCCATGAGACAGACTTTTTACCAGCAAAAATTGAAAATATGTTGATTGAAAGACCAGAAAACTTACAATCATCTATTCGTTTAGGTCGAAAGTTATTCAATCGCTCACATCCTGATTTTTTCAAATTTCTTGTAACAAATACCATTTTTGGAGGCTATTTTGGCAGTCGTTTAATGAAAAATATTCGTGAAGACAAAGGTTTTACTTATGGCATTTCATCATCATTAGTACCGCAAAAAGATGGTGGATATTTGGTAATGGGAACAGACGTGAAAAAAGAATTTACGCAACAAACCCTTAACGAGATTTTCAAAGAAATCAAGATTTTGCAAACGGAAAATGTCGGAGAAAATGAATTAGAAACGGCAAAAAATTATATGATTGGCTCATTTGTTGGTTCGTTGAATACGCCTTTTGAGGTAGCTGACCGCCAAAAAATCATACTTTTAGACGAATTACCATCAGATTATTACGAAAACTATATCAAAAATTTAAGAGCAGTTTCGGCGAGCGAAGTAATGGAAATCGCCAATAAATATTATAATCCAGAAGATATGTGTGAGGTTGTTGTAGGTGGAAAATAAGAATCACCACTGAGGCACGATTACTTAGATTTTCACAGAAAAAACTCTGTGCAAATTCGTGTAATTCGTGCCTCTGTGGTGAATTAAAATCCAACTCCCACCGTTTTGGTTTGAAGTCGTAGCAAATACATGTCTGCAGTGATATAGAGTGTTGAACCATTATTGCCAAAAGCACAGTTAGCAGTTGCTTCATCCGTTTCGATTCTTCCCAACAATTTCCCTGCTGGAGAAATCACTAATATTCCGCCTGGACCAGTTGTAAAAATATTGCCTTTTTTGTCAATTTTAAGTCCATCGGGTAAGCCTTTCAAGCCTTCTTTTACCATAGGAGTTGCATCAAACAGAATTTTTCCTTTGCCTACTTTTCCATCAGTAAGTACAGGATACGACATCAAATAGGCTCTGTCAGGGTCTGATTGTGCCACATAAAGTGTTTTTTCGTCAGGCGAAAAAGCTAATCCGTTGGGGCGAGTTAAATCTTTTATAATGAGTGAAACTACACCATTTTTACCAATACGATAGACGCCAAAAAGCTCTGTTTCACGACTTGGGTCTTTATCTTTTTGAGGCATTCCATAAGGCGGGTCGGTAAAATAATAATCACCATTTGATTTCTGGACAATATCATTGGGACTATTGAACCTTTTGCCCATATAATTATCGGCCAATGTTCGTTTTCCTCCAATGTTCAATGGCATTGCTGAAATGCGACGGTCACCATGCTCGCAAGATACCAATTGACCTAAATTGTTGATAATCAGACCATTGCTACCAGGCTCATCGCCATAAGGCATGATGCCCGTATAGCCAGATGGTTTGATAAATTCAGTAATTTTCTCACCTTCCTTCCATTTATAAACAGTATTGGCAGGAACATCTGAAAATAGCAAATAACCACCATTTTTTACCCAAGCAGGGCCTTCAGACCAAACAAATCCTTCTCCCAATACTTCAATTTTAGCATCTTTTTCAATTAAATTATCTAAAGCAGGGTCAAGTCTAAGTATCTGACCGATGGTTTTTTGTTGGGCAAATGTTACAATGCTCATAAGTAAGAAGGTTGAAAAAGTTAAAAGGGTTTTCATAGAAATAGCGTTATATTTTTTTCGCAGGATTGCCAAAAACTGTACTTCCATCGGCAACATTTTCAACCACAACTGAACCAGCTCCCACACGAGCATTCTTGCCAATTTTTATTCCCGAAATAATCACGGCACCAGAGCCAATAAATGCCCCTTCTTCGATTTCTGCATCACTGTTGATGATGGCACCAGCTCCAATTTGAACATAATCACCAACTTTTGTATTAATATCAACAATCGCCGAAGCATGAATGACACAATGATTACCAACAGTAGCATAAGGGTTGATGACAGCACGAGCAGCAATCAAATTGCCATGTCCGATAATGGCATTTTCCGAAACTACTGCTGTATTATGTACCGCATTGACAGGCATTACTTTTCGGCGATTAATGAGCATTTCGACTACTTTTTTACGCTCTTTTGTATTTTCCAAAGCCACAAATGCTTCGGTTTTTTGTCCAATTATTTTCAAAAAACCGTCATCATCAGTATCGCCTAAAACAACTATTTCTCCAATTTCTTTGCCGTGTAATGTTTTGTCATCATCTAAAAAACCAAAAACTAATACATTATTTCGATTAAAAATATCTAAAACTATCTTGCCGAGATTTCCAGCACCAAAAATTAAAATAGGATTTTCCATTAAAAAATGTAGAATTAAGAATGTAGAGTGTAGAATTAAAAATCATGTTTTTTTCTAATTCAAAAAATTATACAAAATTACTAAAAAAAATATTCATTTAATCATCCGCCGCTCACAGGCGGAATTAATACAATTTCATCATTTTCTTTGAGAGATGTTTCATCATTGGCATATTCTGAGTTGAGAGCTATTCGCAATGATTTAAGTGCTTGAAATTCAGGAAATTGCAATGAAAGCTTTTGTTTCAAGTCGGCAACAGTCGCACCGCTTTCGAGCGAAGTAGTATATTCAAATTGTCCAATAATATCACGGGTAATGCCGAAGCATAAAATGCGTAAATTCATAAAAAATAGTATTACGTAAAAATCAATTTCAAACAAGCAATGATTAGACCGCCTGCAAGGGTATAACGCAAAGTCGGAACATTAAATTTCTTACTACCAAAATAAGAGCCACAAAGCCCAGCAGCAAAAGCAACCGCCAGCCAAGTATAAATCTGAGCATTAGGTTGAAAACCTTTTGAAACTAAACCTGCAAAACCTGCCAGTGAGTTGACGAATATAAATAAAGCTGAAATCGCTGCAGTTTGCTTTAGATTTGCCCAATTCAATAAAATCAAAATGGGACTTAGAATAATTCCTCCGCCAATTCCCAACATTCCTGATAGTAAGCCTATGGCTCCGCCAATCAATAAACTTCCTGCAAACGATGCTTCTTTTTGTGTGTTGTCACTTTGGGGTTTCATTAACATTCTGAAGATTGCCAAAATCAAGCAAATTGCCAGCAATTTCTTATATAAACTATCAGAAATAACCATCGTTCCGCCTAAAAATGCCATTGGAACACTTGCCAATGCTAAAGGATAAAATAATTTCCAACGAAAATGACCTGCTCGATAGAATTGAATAAAAGAAGTAATAGAAACAAAAATATTCAATATCAAAGCCGAAGATTTCATCAATGAAGGCTGAAAACTGAAAAGTGCCATCAAAGCTAAATATCCACTTGCTCCGCCGTGTCCGACAGAAGAGTATAGAAATGCAACAATACCCAGAAGAATAAGAAAAGATAAATCTTGCATAAAAAAATGATTAATTTTGAAGCAAAGCATAAAGATATAAAATTAATGATAAAATTCAGCGAAGTAAGCATCCAAAAAGGCGACCAAACAGTTTTAGAAAATATCAATTGGCAAGCAAATTCCAATGAAAACTGGGCAATTGTTGGCGGTAATGGTGCTGGTAAAAGTACATTCTTAGATGCCATTGCAGGAAAAATATTTCCGATGAAAGGTACAATTACGAAGCCTCATTATGATGAAATCGCTTTTGTGGCGAAAGATTATAGTTTCAATCGAATTGTACAGGCGGCTACCCAATATTATCAACAGCGATTTAATTCACAGGATGCCGAAATTGCTCCAACAGTAAGAGAAATTTTACAAAATCAAATAAAGCCAATTGGTACGATTGATGAGAAATCAATTAGTCTTTCACCGCCAGAATTCTCAAATCAAGCACTGGAAGAAAAAGCGAATTTATTAAAAATTTCACATTTGTTAGACCGACACATTGTGACGCTTTCTAATGGTGAAACTCGTCGAACACTTATTACTTTGTCTTTATTACGAAAGCCAAAAGTGCTTTTGCTTGATAATCCTTTCGTTGGTTTAGATGTCGAAAGTAGAGAAACTTTGCACGAAGTTTTAAATCAAATCGCTAAATCGGGCGTACAAATTATTTTGGTAGCACCACCAAATGAAATCCCGTCTTGTATAAATCATATTTTAGAGTTGAAAGATGGCAAAATAAGTAGGTTGTCCACACAAGCGGCTGACTTTCAACAAGTTATCCACAATTCAAACGCAAATCTTCATTCTGAAGTTTTAGATAATATAAAACAGTTTCCCGCTCGGAATGATTTTGAGTTTGCACTGAATATGAGAAATGTAAGCGTTACTTATAAAGGTGTAAATGTGGTTGACGGCGTGAGTTGGCAAGTGAAGCGTGGTGAAAAATGGGCTTTGATGGGACCCAACGGTTCGGGGAAAAGTACAATTTTGAGTTTAATCACTGCTGATAACCCACAAGGGTATCAAAATGATTATGATTTGTTCGACCGTAAGCGTGGATCGGGAGAAAGTATTTGGGACATCAAACAACGCATTGGTTATGTTTCGCCTGAGTTGCATTTATATTTCAACCGAAATACGGAGGTTTGGAAAGCCACAGCATCAGGATTATTTGATTCGGCGGGTCTTTTCAAAAAACTAACTGACGAAGAAAGAGAATTAACGGAAAAATATCTTAAATTATTGAATATCAATCACTTAGCTGAAAGAAAAATTTATCAGCTTTCTACGGGTGAGCAGCGACAAGTTTTTTTATCAAGAGCATTAATAAAAAATCCACCTTTACTTTTATTAGATGAACCTTGTCAGGGTTTGGATTATAATCATCTCGTATATTTCCGAGATTTGGTTAATGAATTGGTACAAGAACTTGACAAAACGCTCATTTATGTCACGCATTACGAAAACGAAATTCCACCATGTGTAGATAAAAGATTAAAATTGGAAAAAGGCAAAGTAATAAGTTTAGAGAAAGGGATTTAGATAGTCCCTTTCTCTAAGAAACCCTAATTTTGCTTATCGGCAAAGATTTCTGAGCCTTGAATTTCCATTTTTAAGCCTGTTACTTTTTTATCGGCATTGCGAGTAAAGGTAATAATTGAGCCATAAGAACTGGTTGATTGAAATTTATCAACACCTTCTTTTTTAACCAACTTGTTTGCACCATAACTATCAGCTTCGCCCGAAATTGAACCATCGGCAAAAGTGATTTTGTATGTCTCGAAAGGGCTGCCATCTTTCATTTTATAAGTACCAACATATTGCTTCAATGAGTCGGATGAGGCGGTTTGGGCAAAAGAAATATTCGCACAAAAGCAAGAAATAAAAAGTAGTAAGATAAGTTTTTTCATTGTTTTATAGGTTTTGGTTGATTTGTGATTGCTAATTACGTACTTTAAAATAAATTTACAGAATACTTTGGAAATAAATGTGAAAATATTCAAACTATTACTCATAATTGTTTGTCTATCAGGTAATTATGTAGTTTCTGCTCAAAATCCGATTGAAATTATAAAGTTTACCGATTTAGATAAATTGATGCAAAAAGATGATGGAATTTATGTCATTAACTTTTGGGCATCGTGGTGCCGACCGTGTGTTGCCGAAATGCCTAATTTTGAAACTGTGGGTAATAATTTTCGTTTAAATAATGTAAAAATTATTTTTATTAGTCTTGATTTTAAGCGAGATTTGGAGAATGTAAAAAAGTTCGTAGAAGACAAAGGAATTAATTCGCCCGTTTATTTATTGGACGAACCAGATTATGACAGTTGGATTGATAAAGTAAGTACAAAATGGTCGGGAGCGATTCCAGCTACATTAATTAGCCAAGGAAATCGAAAAGAATTTTATGAACAAATATTTGATTATCAGACACTTACTGAAAAAATTAAGCACTTTTTTTGAAATATAATTGTTTTCAATGCGTTAGAAAGCAAATTGATTTTAGGATTTATACCGTTGCTTCCGATAAGTTTAAAAATTAAAAAAAGAAATGAAAACTAAAATTTTAATTATTGTAGAAGTACTGTTTTTTAGTGGCTTATTTTCAACGTTTTCTTTCAAAAAAGTTGATGCAGCCGAGCCTGTGAAGTCACCCAATGTTGCACTTGGGTATAATATTGGTGATGTTGTAGCTGATTTTAAACTTAAAAATATCAATGGAAAAATGGTTTCCTTGTCAGATTTTACTGCTGCCAAAGGATTTATTGTAGTTTTTACTTCAAACCATTGTCCGTTTTCAAAATCGTATGAAGATCGAGTCATTGCTCTTGATAGTAAATATGCCTCGCAAGGCTTCCCAGTGATTGCCATAAATCCTAATGACCCAGATGCTTACGAAGAGGATTCATTTGCCAATATGCAAGCACGGGCCAAAGAAAAAGGTTATACATATCCTTATTTAGCTGATGATACGCAAACAGTATCGAAATTGTTTGGTGCGATGCGTACACCTCAAATTTATGTCTTGAAAAAAGAAGGTGGTAAACTAATTCTATCTTATTTAGGTGCAATTGACGACAATGCACAAGACCCATCGGGCGTTACGAAGCGTTATGTAGAAGATGCAGTAAATAATCTTTTGGCAGGAAAACCAGTCGTGACAACCACAACAAAGGCTGTTGGTTGTGCAATTAAGTGGAAAAGCTGATCCAGTTTGCAGTAAGCAGTTTTTAGTTATCAGATATAAAATTTGCCATTTGAGAAATCAAGTGGCTTTTTTGTTTTGCCTTTGTCTGTCTTTGCCCTTGTCAGTGTCCTCACTGATAAAAGGAATTGTAATCATTTCAGAAATCAGGTGGCTTTTTTGCTTTTATTTGCCGACCTTTGTGAGGCTTTCCAAAACCAAAAATAATGAAAAAGACGAGTGCTTTTCTGTTGCTATTTATTTGTATTTGTAATATTTCTTATAGCCAAACGATGGCGAAGTTTGTAGATAGTGTAAGAAAAGTTTATCATATTCCTGAGTTAAATTATGCAGTAATTTCTTCTGAAAAAGCAATAGAAATACAGGCACTTGGCTATAAAAAAGCAAATTCAAATTTAAAGGCCGAACTTAGAGATAAATTTAGAATTGGCTCAAATACCAAAACGGTTACGAGTTATATAGCAACACTTTTAGTAAAAGAAGGGAAAATACAGTGGAATACCCAATTCTTTGATTTGTTTCCAGAATTGAAATTTAAAAGTAATCCTGCTTATTATAGTGTGACCTTGCAAGATTTTCTGACTTTTCGGGCAAATCTTATCAAATGGTCTTATGGCAATGAAACGCCAACGAAAAAAGAAATAAAAGGTAACGAATGGCAGCAACGTTATGCGTTTGTATCTTGGATTTTACAGCAAAATCCTGTTGTTGAGAAAAATGAAATTTATTGGTCAAATCCAAGCTATGTGGCAGCAGGTTTGATGCTTGAAAAAGTAACAGGAAAAGATTATAAAACATTGGTGACAGAATTGGGTGAAAGTTTAAATATAAAATTTGATTTTGGACAGCCAAACGTTAAAAATGTCAAGCAAACTTGGGGGCATGATGAGAATTTAGAGCCAGAAAAACCTGCTGAAAATTTTAAGTTAAATTGGTTATCTTCAGCAGGAAACATCAATGTGAGTTTGCCTGATTATACCAAATTTATTCAATTGCAATTACAGGGACTTTTAGGAAAATCGAAAACATTAACCGCAAAAGATTTTGAATTCATGCACTACGGTTTTCCCGAATTTGCGTTTGGTTGGAAATGGTACGTTGATGAAAAAAGTCAACTAAAATATTCCTTTCATGAAGGAAACCCAGGTACATTTCTTACGAAAGTGTATCTTTGTAAAGATAGAAATAAAGCATTTATCTTGTTTGCCAATGTGCAATCTGATGAAGCTGAAAATGGTTTAAAAATAGTATTTGAAGAGCTAAAAAAGAAATATGAGTAACAAACTTCCTCCAATATTCCCTCCGCAACGCATGGAAAAACTCATGGCGTTTGACCGTTTACTGACTATTATGGACGAACTTCGTGAGCAATGCCCGTGGGACAAAAAGCAAACGATGGATACCCTTCGCCATTTGACAATTGAAGAAACTTATGAACTTTCAGATGCGATTTTGGAAAAAGATTTGCCCGAAATAAAGAAAGAATTGGGTGATATTATGCTTCATTTGGTATTTTATTCAAAAATTGCCTCTGAAACTGGTGAATTTGATGTGGCAGATGTGCTTCATGCCATTTGTGATAAATTGGTTTCTCGTCACCCACATATTTATGGAAATGTAATAGCCGAAACAGAAGAAGAAGTGAAACGAAATTGGGAGCAGTTGAAGCTAAAAGAAGGCAATAAATCAGTTTTGGGTGGTGTACCGCAATCGCTTCCTGCCTTAGTAAAAGCCATGAGAATTCAAGAAAAAGCTCGTGGGGTAGGTTTCGATTGGGAAGAAAAAAGCCAGGTTTGGGCAAAGGTTGAGGAAGAAATGGGTGAATTTAAGGAAATGTTTGATGTTGAAAACGATGTAGCTATTGACAAAGAAAAAGCCGAAGCTGAATTTGGTGATTTATTGTTTTCTTTGGTAAACTACGCTCGTTTCATTGATTTAAACCCCGAAACTGCTTTGGAACGTACCAATAAAAAGTTCATTAAGCGTTTTCAATACCTCGAACAAAAAGCCAAAGAAGCCAACAAAAATCTAAAAGATATGACATTGGCAGAAATGGATATTTTTTGGGAAGAAGCAAAAAAACTATAACAAAACCCAAAGGGCTTTTTTTACTCAATAAAACTATGGTCGGTTATAAAAATCGACATACTTATGCCAAGAATCCTTGCTATTGATTACGGTGCTAAACGAACAGGTTTGGCAGTAACTGACCCCTCCAAAATTATCGCTTCGGCATTAGAAACTGTGCCGACAGAAAAATTGTTGGAATTCCTTAAAAAATACGCTCAAAATGAGCCAATTGAGGCTTTTGTGGTTGGAATGCCCAAAAATTTAGACGGAACAATTACCGACGGAACAGCTTATGTTGAGCGATTTATCATTGAACTAAAAACAACTTTTCCCGAAATTCCTGTAAATCTTCACGACGAACGATTTACCTCAAAAATGGCTGTTCAAACCATGATTGCTGGCGGAATGAAGAAAAAAGACCGTCAAATCAAAGGTAATATTGATAAAATCAGTGCCGTGATTATTTTGCAGAGTTTTATGGAAAGTAGGTTTTAGTCCACAGTCCACGGACGACAGTCGATAGTAAAAACTAAGAAAATCGGTGGACAGTGGACTGTTGTCTATGGACCTTTTCAATCATCATCGTCGTCGTCGTCATCACCTTTTTTTGCAATCACTACAAACGCACTTCGGCGAGGAGCGGGCATTTTGCTATTTAGTCCACGAACGGTTTGCCAAATAACTTCATTGAAAGCAATATCAGGGGCAGCATCTTCTTTACTTAAATCCCACATCGAAGATTTTTTAGAATTGATATTAACAGCAACATTTTTTTCATCCAAGTCCACTCCTGCTGCTAATGCTGTAAAGCCTTTACTATTAGGCTTTTGTGAAAAACAACGCCATAAAGGCTTGGCAGCGGCATCATATTGACTCATCGGTGGAAGCCCTAAAATCAATTCCATTGTTCTTAATACTGAAGAGGTTGAGTAGGCCGTATGGTCAACAAAACTACGTTTCACAAAACCTCCAACTACATAACATGGTGAACGGTGAGCATCCACATGGTCGGGTCCATTTTGAGCATCATCTTCCAAAATAAAAACAACCGACTCGTTCCAAATTTTTGATTTTGATAAATGTTCAACAAATTTACCAACCGCCAAATCATTGTCTGCTACGGCGGCCTCTGGAGTTGGCATGCCGATTCTTGCCCCTGATGTATGGTCATTGCCCATGCGTAACGAATTGAACTTTGGAACGGCATTAATGGCAATCAAAGAATCCAAATCTTTTTCCCAAACGCTTTCACGGTCAATATCTTTGTAGTCTGTACCATAATCTCTAAAATTTTTGCAATAATGCCCTTCCAACGTTGCTATACTTGCTTTTCCGTTAGATGTAAATTCGCCGTAAGTGCGGTAACTTAGATTGGCTCTTTTACAAAAATCCCAAATAAAACCATTTTTTGGATGGGCAATTTTTCGACTTCCCTCAAAATCATAATTTCCACCACGACCACCGTAGCTATTTACCCAAGTTTTTTCTACAAAATCATTGGCGTAGGCGGCTGTTGACCAATTATGTCCATCGGCACTTACTTCGGCATCTACATAAAAATTGTCTAAAAGCACAAATTGTTTAGCTAAAGCGTGTTGATTGGGGGTGATTTTTTCTGGAAAAAGACAAAGTGAAGCATCACCATTACCTTCTTTCATATCGCCCAAAACTTGGTCATACGTGCGGTTTTCTTTGATGATATAAAAAACATATTTGATTGGGGACTTTTCTCCTAACTTTGTTGGAATCGGATTGCCTTTTTCTCCTTCTGCTTGGCGTTCTACGTCTTTGTTATAAGGTGAGTTTTCATAAACCAATGATGAATATGCTGCCAACATTCGTTCATCAGGCATATCAATAATCGAGACAGTACCTTTAAAAAGCCCCCCAATATATTGTGAGCCTCGATTTGCTTCTGGATTAGCTCCTTTCACTTGTGAAGCTTTTGAACTCACTGGGTTCGGCCCTTTGGGGTTTGGCAAGGATGAAAAACCTTTACCATTGGTTACAAAAATTTTATCATCAACCAATTTGACTGCTGTGGGGTACCAGCCTGTGGGAATAAAACCCAAAGATTTACTTTTACCTTTTTCAGTAACATCAAAAACCGCCAAACAATTATTGTCGGCGTTGGCAATGAAAAGTTTGGTTTCGTCATTGTTCAAAGCCAAGCCATTAGGCGTAGTGCCAATAGGGGAGTTGGGGTAAAGTGATGCCGATAAACTTTCGATTTTTGTCTTGGTAGCAGTTTCAATCAACGAAACGGTATTGTCATTTCCATGAGCCACAAAAAGGTATTTGCCATCTTTGCTTAAAAGCAAGTCATTCGGGTTTTTATCAACCTCAACTTCTGCTGTAATTGCTTGATTATCAATGTTATAATACAAAACTTTTGCCCCGCCCCAAAGCGAAATATATAAGGTTTTTTTGTCGGGAGAAAGCAAACAGGTATATGGCTCGGCAGGCAATTGTACTTGTTTGACAATTGATTTATCGGCTAGGTTGCAAACATAAAGCGAGTTGTTTTCTTTAGAAACGACAAACAAATTTTTGTCTGTGACACATAAGCCCGCAGGAGATATTGGCACTGGCCAAGGCTTTCCTAAAACGATTTCGGAATCATCTATTAATTTGCCATTTTCGAGGCGATAAATCAAAATTTTATTGTCATTTCCACCCGAAACATAAAGTTTTTTCTCATCTGGACTAAAAGCCAAACCAACCCATGATTTTTCTATTGGTTTATCGTCTAAAATTTGCTCAGTTTGGGCATCAATAAGTGTAATACTTTGTTTTCCTTGACCATTATTAGTAATTGCTAAATACTTTTTTGAAGGCGAAACAACTAAATTTAAAGGCAAATCATTGGCTAAATTTACACTTCTTCCTGCTGGTGTAAGCGACCAACCATTGGGTAATTTTACTCGTTTATTAGCAAAATCTTTGAGAAGTTCATTGATTTGACTATCACTGGAAGATGGGTTTTTACGGCAAGAGGTTAAAAGGATTATACCAGAGAAAATTAGCCAAAATATTTTTTTCATAGTTGAAGAGTTTATGGCATCAAAGATAAAAAACCTTTTGATGAAAGACTCTTGACCATGAAAAAAATATTGTTATTTTTTTAGGTAATTCTTAACAAATTCTACCCAATCGGCTTCATTTTCTCCAATTTTGACATCAGGAGCAATACCTACATTGTCAATTGGTTTTTGGGGTAAACGTGGACTTTTTGCTAATGAAAAAGCCACTCTCCAACCATAGCAAGGTAAACCCCAATCTCGCACTTCAATATAGTCGGCTAAACCTTTAGTATTTTCTCCAAAAACCACTGTTTTGGTACTTTGTTTGGCTTCTAAAATAAATTGTTCGGCTGTACTTGCTGTATTTTTATTGACCAAAAAAGCTACTTTTTTAGGGTTAGTCATTATAGCTCCAGAAGCAAATTCTTTGTCTGGGCCATTGACAAATTTACCTTTATTTACCTCCATTTGTTGTAAAACACGTTGTAATTTAGGCGTAAGACGTTCTCTATAAACAGGATATTCTTGAATCGCCTCTAACTCATGTTTAAGTGAAATAATGTTTTCATCGGTTGCCCTGAAAAGTCCTCCTTTTCTTATAATCGGGCTGGTGGCAATATAGGGGAATAATGAAGTGAATGCTGCATCATCGCCTCCTGGGTTGTTGCGTAAATCAATGATTAAGTTTGGTGTGTTTTTTAGTATTTCTTCGTTGGCAGTTAACATTTCCTGTATGAATTCAGGGGCATTGGGTAGTGTAAAAGGAGGCAAAACAATCAAGGCTGTTTCGTTATCTAATTTTTCAATGCGATAATCGGCGATGCGGTGTAAAATGTCATCATTGCTGATTTCTTCTTTTGGGAAAGGAAAAATCTTATTAAATTTATAGATATTTTCCATCACCAAAAAGTTTTTCACTTCCCTTGTAAAACTTTTTTCACTCGAAAAATCGGCATAGTAATAATTGGTTACATATTTCATTGGAGCTACTTGTAACATTTCAAACTTGGCCTTGCCAGCTTTCCAAGTAGCACTTCTGTCGGCTAAAAGGAATCCGATAAACTTTTTGGGATTAACTTTATCTTTCAAAATGCCTACTTTGTAAGCTTTATCGTCGCTTTCCCAAATACCTTCTATTGATGAAAGTTTTGCTTCATTTTCTTTTAAATATTGAGTGAAACTGGTTTCATTGAATGCTAATTGTGGCACTTTTGTAGCTCGACTTGCCACAACTTCGGGAGAATCATCAATTGTGTATGGCGTAATTGGACTAATAAAAAGGTGACCATCGTGAAAATAATCAAACCATTTTTTTTGTAGAAAGTAACATTCTCGTTCGTTAGTGATTTTTTTTGCAGCTTCCCGAATTTCTTGCGTGAGTTTATCAAATTCAGCTTGGTTTTTTGGAGTGATTTTATCGCTCCAACCAGCATAATTATCTTTGATTTTTTGATAAGAAAAATCGAAATTTTGAGAGCAAAGACATTCTTGTTGAGAAAAGCTTGAATAGTGAGTGATCAAGCAGATAAGTAATAATATTTTTTTCATTGGGTTTGAGTGCTTTTTAAAAGCATTTAGCTAAAATCGTGCCTAAAGTTAGATTTTATTCAAAGAATTATAAGTGAGTTTTGGGTGATTTTAAAGGCATATTTTTAAATTATAACTTATTGATAATGAACGATATAAATGCAATTTGAATGGTGATTAGATATGCGTACCGTTTTTCTCTCTAAAATGACAAAAAACTTTGTAAATGCGGATATCAACTGTTTTAAAACATCATACTTTTGATTCAAAATGAGATATTTATAATTGTTCTTAGAATTATATTCATAATTATTTTGTCATTAAATATTTTCTCAATAAATTGCTAGTGCTGTGGCTAAATGTTGAAAATATTTGGTGAATCCTTAAGACTGTATTTTCATTTGCTCCCCCCTAAAATAAGGTTATTCTATTTTTTAATAAGTACTTTACTAAAGCTCCAAACGAATTATTTTATTAGTTTTTAAGCAATTTTATAAATGAATTCACTGACTCATTTGTTTTCTAAATTGAGCTTTTTTTTGTTTATTTCAAACTTTTGTTTTGCTCAGTTAGTAAGTTCGAATCTTCCAATAATTATCATTGAAACCAATGATGATATCATTGTAAATGATCCCAAGATCAAAGTTGGATTCAAGGTTTTGTATCATACAGATGGTAGTCAAAACTATTTGACAGACACTGACTATCATTATAATGGATATGCTGGAATAGAATTACATGGGACATCGTCGCAAGCCGCCCCTAAAAAATCTTATTCTTTTGAGTTAAGAAATATTCTTGATGAAAGTGTAAAATTTGGTTTATTGGGTTTCCCAGAAGAATCTGACTGGGTACTTATTGCTAATTATGATGATAAAACCCATATAAAAAATGCATATATCTATGATTTATGGAAAAAAACAAATGAGTATTCTCCACGAACAAAATTCGTAGAAGTAGTGATCAATGGAGAATATATGGGGCTATATGTATTTACCGAAAAAATAAAGCGAGATACCAACCGCATAAATATTAAAAAACTGGAGGAAAAAGATACCACTATTGCAAAAATTTCGGGTGGCTATATTATTGAAGCATCAAGGGAGACAGATGTCCTTAATGTACCAAATATTTGGGTGTCCAACTATTTATCTTCGCCTGCATCGAATTATAAAATGAGTTTTGAATGTAAATACCCGAAAAAACCTAATACACAACAAGCAAATTATATCAAAAACTATATAAATGATTTTGAGACTTCTTTAAAAAGCGAAAATTTTAAAGACCCGATTTTAGGATTTAGAAAATATGTAGATGAAAATAGCTTTGTTGAAAATTTTATTTTCCAAGAATATGCGATTAGTTATGATATTTTTTCAAGAAGCCAATATCTTTATAAAGAACGAGATAGTAAATTGAAGGCATCTCCAATATGGGATGTAAATCCTGGTTTATTTGATAATTATGCTACAAGTTGGCGGTTTTCATGCAATAATTGTGACCCACGTTTCTTTTGGGTGGAAAGAATGATGCAAGATTGTGCTTTCAAAAGTAATGTTATTGCTAAGTATAAGGATTTTAGGTTATCGTTTCTGTCGATTGAGAAAAGTTATCGCTTTATTGATAGCTTGGCAAATATTATTCAGGATGCCGCTGCCAGAGATAGCAAGAAATGGTTTCCAACGGACAATGTAAGTTTTAGCAATGAAATACAAAAACTAAAAAACTTTGTATCTATTCGCCTTAATTGGATGGATTTAAATATTCATGATATAGTGGATGATGGTGAAGATCTTGTAAGTTTAGGTGACAATGCAAAAACTAATCAAATGATCACTTTAATAACTGGCTGTAGTAATACAAACCCTATTAAATGGAGGTTTGAAAATAGTGATGGTACAAGCGGGACTTTTGTTGGAACAAATATCATTAATGTTTTAATTTCACAATCTGTTACTTACAATGCCATTTGTCAAGTAGATGGTTGTACAAGGTATTCTAATACTCAGCATATCACCTTCAATAATGATTGTTTAGATGAAATAGATTTTACATCGCACTATATATACCCTCCTGTGCAACAGTTTGATACCAAATATATAATTAATTCAAGTGCAAAACTGAATCCGTCTTCAAAAATCAATTATGCTACCAATAAATCAATATTTCTAAATCCTGGCTTTCAAGTATCAAGTGGTTCGGTATTTACAGCTAAAATTGGTGGATGCCAATAATATCTCAAAAAAAGCTCTGTTTTCAAAAAACAGAGCTTCTCAATAAATATTTTGCTTATTCTTTAAGCATAAGCCACCGCAGTTTGCTTTTGTGTACCGAGGTTTTCTATGCCTAATTCTACCATATCACCTGCTTTGAGATAGCGAGGTGGTTTGAAACCTAACCCAACGCCCGCAGGGGTTCCTGTTGAAATCACATCGCCAGGAAGTAAAGTCATGAATTGGCTTAAATAGCTTAAAATCGTTGGAATATCAAATATCATATCGTCAGTATTTGAATCTTGCAAGATTTCATCGTTTAGTTTTAGCCATAAACGTAAGTTTTGCGGGTCGCCTACTTCATCAATAGTTGCTAAGAATGGCCCAAGTGGAGCAAAAGTATCACAACTTTTACCTTTTACCCATTGTCCACCACGTTCTAACTGAAACTCACGTTCACTATAATCATTGTGTAAGCAGTATCCTGCAATATAATTCATAGCCTCATCCTTTTCAACATAACTTGCTTTTTTGCCTATAACAAAAGCTAATTCAACTTCCCAGTCGGTTTTGACTGAGTTTTTAGGAATAATTATATCATCATTTGGTCCACAGAGAGCAGTTGTTGATTTAAAGAAAACTACTGGCTCGGCAGGAGCAGCCATGCCTGATTCGGCAGCGTGCTTGGCATAATTTAGGCCAATACAAATGATTTTAGATGGACGAGCAACGCATGAGGCCAAACGTACATCGTCGGCTACTTCAGCACAATTGTCTAAATTGGATTCAAGCCAATCAGCCAGTCTTGGAATACCATTGGTAGCAAAGAAGTTTTCGTTATAGTCTTCGCCGAAGGCTGATACATCTATTTTTTTTCCATCGGAAAGAATAACGCCAGTTTTTTCATTGGTTGGTTCGCCAAAGCGGAATAGTTTCATCGTTAAATTTTGAATGAATGTTAAAGATTTACGATTGACAAATGATGATTTATGAATAAAAAGAATTAGAAAGTTGGTAGTAAAATGATATTACTGCAATCATTCGTAAATCGTTATTCTAAATCCGTCATGTTTTTTTATGCTAATTCATTGACCATCAGCAGTATATCATCTAAGTATTCTCTTGAATTGCTCAGACGAGGCACTTTGTTTTGTCCTCCTAATTTACCTCGTTTCGACATCCAGTGGTAGAATGTTCCATTCTCGACAAAATGTACTTTAGGTATTAATAATGCCATGTCTTTATAACGTTTGGCATCATAATCAGAGTTGATTTTCCGAAGTGTGCCATCTAAAGTTTTAATAAATAGTTCTTCATTATCAGGTTTTTTAGAACATTCGATTATCCATTCATGGCGACCTTTACTACCATCTCCCATATAAACTGGGCCAGCAGTATAATCGACAATACTTGCATTGGAGGCTACACATGCTTCAGTGATAGCAGCATCTGCGTTTTCGATTACAACTTCTTCGCCAAAAGCATTGATAAAGTGTTTGGTACGACCACTTACCTTGATTCGATAAGGGTCAAGCGAAGTGAATTTGATGGTATCGCCAATTTTGTACCGCCATAAACCAGCATTGGTCGAAATTACCAAAGCATAGTTTTTATCTAACTCTATTTCCTCTAATGTGAGGGTTTTGGGGTACTCTTTGTCCCATTCCTCCATTGGTATAAATTCGTAAAAAACACCGTAATCCAACATCAAAAGCATTTCACCCACTCGGCTAAGCTCATCTTGTATGGCGAAAAATCCTTCAGAAGCATTATACGTTTCAAGATAGGTTACTTGTTCAGAAGGAAATAGCTTGTTTTTGAATAAATCTCGGTAAGGTTGAAAAGCAACGGCACCATGTACAAAAACCTCAAAATTTGGCCAAATTTCAAGCATATTTTGTTTACCAGAGCGTTCCAACATATTTTCGAGTAGTACTACTGTCCATGTTGGTACACCCAAAATGCTGGTCACATTTTCAGGGGTACAAATGGCTATCATTTGTTCCATTTTTTGCTCCCAATTATCCAACAATGCTATTTCACTTGGAGGGGTACGAATATAATCAGCCCATGCAGGAAGGTTTTTGGTGATTACTGCCGAAATATCGCCTGCTTGGGTTTCAATATTGTAAGGATTTGGGTGTAATGTTCCACCAATCGAAAGTCCTTTTCCTTCATATAGTTTTGCATCAGGGCGATTGTGGAAGTAGAGAGTCATCATGTCTTTACCTCCTCGGTAATGACAATCTTCGAGCGATTCTTCAGAAACAGGAATAAACTTGCTACGAGAATTGGTTGTGCCAGAAGATTTTGAAAACCACTTAATATCTGATGCCCAAAGGACATTTTGTTCGCCTTTTAAAACTCGCTCAATATAAGGAAAAAGTTCTTCATAGGTTGAAATAGGCACTCTTTCCTGAAAATCCTTGATTGTATCAATGCTATTGTAGTCGTATTTTAAACCCCATTCGGTATAACGAGCATTTTCAATAAGTTCATGAAAAATCCGATGTTGCGTTTCAATCGGGTGTCGCAAAAACTCTTCAATGCGTTCGATGCGGCGTTTGATAAAAAAACTAAGAACGTCGTTTAGGAGTGCCATTGGATTTGAAATATTACTTACATAAGGTTGAATTATGCGGAAAATTAAGGCTTTTTTCTGAATCTCACAAACCTTTTGCACGGTCAGGATAGTCGGTGATGAGTCCATCACAACCCAAAGCCTTTACTTTCTCCATTTCTTCACGCTTATTTACTGTCCAGGGGATAATTTTTATACCTAAATCATGTAATTGTTTCACACGAGCAGCATTTAATTGCATATAATATGGACTCCAAATAGGTGGTTTAAAACCTAATTTATCTAAATTGAATTGAATGTCATTATTGTCCATTGGTTCAATCAAAACAGAAAGGGCTACTTTTTTGTATTTCCCAGCTTCCATTTGTTTTTGCCAATATTTCAAAACATTAAAGTCGAAACTTTGTAAAATAACCCTTTCAGGGGGGAGCTGTTTAATGATAATATTATAAACCAAATCCGAAAATTCAGCAACTTGAGGTTGAGATTGATCGTATTCTTTCTCTTCACTTTTTATTTCAATGTTATATTTTACTGGTGGAACTCCTTTAGACTTCGCATATTTTTCGCTTTCACGAATCATCTCTTTTAGTAAAGGTTTATAAACACTTACTTTTTGTTGTTCAGGAAAGTTTTTATTACCTCTTGAGCCCACATCATATTTTTTAATTTCCTGATAATCAAGCAAATATAAGTTTCCAGATGTTTGTTTTGTAATAAAAACACCATTAGGGTCTGTTGTACAATCAGGGTTAAAAAAAGGGTCATGCGAAACAACCACTTGCTTGTCCTTAGAAATAACAACATCAAGTTCAAGCGTTTGAACACCCAAATCTATTGCTTTTTTGAAAGCAGGAATCGTATTTTCGGGCATCAGTCCACGACTACCACGATGCCCTTGAATCTCAAAAGTCATTGTTTGAGCAAAGGTGAATGCTGGAAATAAAAATAATAATAGTGTTTTCATTATTTACGATTTACGAATTGTATGATCAAATTTTCATAAGTGGTTGATTATAAATGGCTTACAGGGCATTTAATCGTAAATCAAAAATCATAAATTGTTAAACGTTCCACCAATAAGTAAATTTCAATACTAAAGACCTATTTCTAACTTGAAAAGTATCAGAAATATAATTATCGGTATAAACCAAAAACAAATCAGATGCAGGACTATAACGCCATTGTAAACGAGTGTTAAGATTGATGTTTTTGTTTTGATTGTTGAATTGAACAAAATTTGTAAAAAACAATTTATTTGTAAAAGTAACATCAATTCTTGGCCCTACAAGCCAAAAATTGTATTGTCTATTGACAAATTCTTTTGGTAAAATAGGGTCGGTTTTAAAATCTAAATGATTATAATTGGTACTCATGGTAATGGCAACATAAGGTTGAAAACGATAACTGAGGTCGGCATTTAAACGCAAACGAGTACCATTGGCATAGTAGCCACCATAGCGAGAAGAAAGCAAATAGGTAAAACGTGATTGGGGTTTTGACGTATAATCTACTCCAAATGAGTTCCACCGATGTTCGCTTCCTTTTGGAAGAAAAACACCTGCATAATTAGTTGGGTCAAATGGATTGAGCAATAATACATAATTATGTGCTACCCAGCCCATTAAGGTGCTTGTTCTTCTGAAATTGACTCGGTAGGCAAAAAGTTTTTCATTTTCAGTTTCTTTAGAGAAATCTTTGGTTAAAAAATGTGTAAAACTTACTAAAGGCCCATGACTTAGTACAAATTTTGAGGTAGCACTCGGAAAAAATAAATAGCCAATTTGAGGGTTTAATTTGCCATAATTAATACGTGGAACGTAACCCACTTCTGCGGTGTAATTATTGCCCACACGCTCGGCCTGCATACTATAAGTCCACTTTTTGTTGGTATATAGTAGATTTCCTGCCAATGCACCGTCGTCAGTTTTTGAGCTTGGGGTAAAAGCCTTTAAATACATTAATTTACCATTCCAAGCATTATTTTTTGAAAACAAATTATATTCAATAGCTACATTACGATTAAACTCAGCAATGTTTTTTGTGTCGGTAACTGATTGATAATCAAGGGTTTGTTTGTTTACGAGCATTATGGCAATATTTGAACGGGCAAAAACTCGCCTTTGAAGTGCAATTACACCAAAATTTTGAGCATTCAGATTGTTTTCATTTTTACCTGTTTGCATATCCATGAAACCGATTCGCCAATCTTTGTTTAGCTTACCACTAACCCTTGCTCCAAAACGAATGGGAGCATTTAACCCAATGCGACGAGAAAAAAATGGTCGAATATTTTGATAACCAAAGTTTGAAAATAAATCTCCATTTTCCAGAAAAAACTGCCTTTTTTCTGGAAAAAGCAATTCAAAACGATCAAGATTCGTTTGTTGTTGATCAACTTCGACTTGTGAAAAATCTGGGTTTACTGTCAAATCTAAATTAAGCGAAGATGTCAAGCCAACTTTTGCATCGAAACCAAAATCGCCTCTCCAGTCAGTTGGCGTTTTTTTCTCATGATTTCGATTTACACCACCTAAAACGAATGGAATAATCGAAATATTTGAACCCGTTTGTGGCGGGGCTTCGTCCCAAATCAAAGAAGCAGCATAAGCGAGCGAAGCCGTTGGAAATTGACGAGGAACAGGAGCCCAAGCTGATTTTTCAGTAGTTTTTAAGTCTAAACGACTAAAATTTACCCCCCAACGAGTAATCCCTTTTTTGTAACGTAATGTTTTGAATGGAATGGCACATTCCCAAACCCATTTATCGTCATCATACTTTACTTCTGATACCCACTTGTTATCCCAAGTGGTTGTAATGGCTGCTCCATTCGACATCAAGCCGTCCCATTGAGCTCCCATAGCACTTGCTCCGAAAGAAAACCCATTGGTTTGGTCATCGAATGTATCTAAAAATAGCAAATCGTTATCGTTTTTACCAAAAGCAAAATCTCGTTTGAGTGATTCAACAATGTATGGCCCTGGAAGTTTGTCATAATTTATGAAAACAACATAGAGGTTTTTGTCATCATACGACATTTTTACATCAGTACGCACTTTTGCATAACTGGTATCCATTGGTAAAACTTGGTAAAAATCAGTCGCTAATTGGGCATCAGTCCATGCTTTTTCATCAACTATTCCATCAATTTTTATAGGAGATGATGCTCGGTGAATGTGGTATTCAATTTTGTCGTTTTTCTTTTGTGCGAAAGAAAAAATGCTTAGAAATAATAGAGTAGCGGTCAGAAGGGTTTTGAACATTATAATTTAAGGTTATCTAAATTTAAGGGCATGGTCATATTCTAACAAATTTAGTTTTTTTTGGTCAAACTCATTAAAATATAAGTCCAAATATCAAAAATATGCGACCAATTGAAAAAAAAACGTCGGCATGATTTTAAACCATGCCGACGTTAAGACGATTTTTGATAATATTAATTAATTATCTGTACTTTCAGAAGGATTACTCACCTTTTTGGCTTCCATATCAAAAATCAAAGAAACACGCCAAGTGTTTGCCAGTGGGCTGCCTGTTGTAGTCGGAACTAAGTAAGCCAAGTCAATACCATAACTGTTTTTAATTCTAAAGCCTAAACCCATTGTTGCATATTTTCTTCCACCTTTAGAATTGCTTTCTGCAAAATATCCACCACGAATAGCAAATATATTATTATACCAATACTCCATCCCAAGTGAAGCTGTAACTTCGCTAATCTCTTCTTTGAATCCATTAGGAGCATCGTTGAAAGAACCAAAAATTCCCGAAATAACACCTGTTGTGAGCGGGTCTTTGCCTTTGATAATTGCTCCTGTATTATCTCTCAAAGGAGGAGTAGGTACTAAAAGTTTATTTACATCAACCAAGAAATTAAATTGATTGTGGGCATCTATTTTAAAATTCAATCCACCGCCTAATTTAAGATTAGTAGGTAAATAATAAGCATCTCTGCCGTAGTTTACTTTACCACCAAGGTTTTGAATAACGGCTCCTGCCGAGTAGATTATTCCTTTATCTTTATTGGTTGAGCTTGGTTTTTCTTTGACATAATAAAAAGAAATATCTCCTGCAACGGTATTGGCTGGTTTACTCGAAGAATTATTGACAACTTGAGAACCAATAAGGTTTGAATGGATATATTTCAAATTCAGACCCATAGAAAAATCTCTACCCAACCTTGTACTATACCCTCCTGCAATGTTAAATTCTCTTGATTGAAAAGTTCCATTGGGCTGGCCTGTATTAGTAGTAAACTCTATTTGCCCTTGATTAAAGTACGTCATAGAAAGGCCTAATGCCGAATTCTTAGCTGTTTTTTTATAAATAGCCGCATGTAGCAAACCCATGTCATCAACCAAATCACGTAACCAAGGAGTATAGGACACTGTTGAACCAACACTTTTATCAATAAAAGCCAATTTCGCAGTGTTCCAATACATTGAGTTAGCATCTGGTGTTGACGCTACGCCAGCATCTCCCATGGCAGCTCCTCTCGAATCTGGTGAAATTGTGAGAAAAGGTACAGCAGGAACGATAACTCTTTGTTGACTTTTATTATTTACTTGTGCTTGGCTCGTCAAGGTATTCATCAAAACTACACTTGCCAAAGCGGTTAATAATTTACTTTTCATGTGAGATTTTTTAGTATTCTACCCTTCAATTAAAGGTTTTTAAATGGTTTGTACGTATTTGATTTACGATTAGTATGAATGGCCGAAGTAAAGAATATCAATATGTTGATGACTCTAAAATCCGTAATTAGTCACATATAATTCGTAAATTTCTAAAAACAAGGTCAAATATAACAGATTTTCTTAATTATTTCCAAAAAACCATTTTCCCAGATGCGGTGCTTGAAGCATTTTCAGAGGAAGAATTGGCTGAAATTTGATAAAAATAAACACCTTTTATCCAATTTTTTGACTCAATATTCATGCCAAGGTTTACCGTTTTATCACAAGAATAACAGGTTTCTTGCTTTTCAAAAACAACTTGCCCCGAACCATTAAAAACAGCTATTTTAAATATCAAATCTTGGTTTTCGGCATTGTGTTCAATATAAAAATTAGTTGATTCTTCAAATGGATTTGGAAAGTTATAAACGCTTAGAATCTTGATTTTTTGGTTATCAACTATAAACTTTAACGACACTTCGGAAGAATTATTATAGGTATCCCAAACTTTTAATTTAACGGTATATTCGCCTGCTGCTAATTTACCAAAAGGATATTTTAATAGGCCTTTCGTATAGTCATTTTCACTTGTAAAGTATTGATTAACAGGTATTTGCAAAGTGTCATTGAGCGTCAATATCATCTCATGTCCAATGCCAGCCTGTGAAATATTAATGCCGTTTTCGTCAGAAATAAGAGCTGTTAGTAGATTATTGTTATCAACAGAAAGACTTATTTTTGGGGCTTGTGTGTCGGTTTCAATATTGATTTCACTGCCGCCAATTAGTAACTCATTATAGCTGCCAATCGCATCAATAGTACTGTCAGTTGATACCGCATAGAAATTCACTCTCCCTTGCCCTAATTGGTAGTTTATATCTTTTGGTACAATGAAATTAACCTTAAAAATGCCATTTTTAACATCTACTTTTCCTTCAAAAATCTGATTTCGATAAACTTTATACAAAAACTTTCCATCATTTTTTTGATTTAAAGTGCTGACTTCTGAAGGTTTATCAAAAACAGAAATAAGTATTTTTCCATTAAAATCTATCTGGAGATTATTATTGGCAGCGTTTAAAACTTCGCCTTCTAATTGTATTTTTGATAACGCTTTTAATGTTTGTTTGTCTGGACTTTGATTATTGATTTTAGTCAAAATAACCTTGTCTTGTGGATAGGCTAATTTCATAGAAGGATCTCCCAAAAGAGAAAAGTTTCTATTGATCACACCACTAAAAGAATTATTTTTTGTTTGTTTCAAAATATCCCCTAATCGCCCCGAATGAGTACTATTTTTTGTTGCAAAAGCTTTATAAAATGCGGAATTCAATAAATAATTGGTATTTGAATAAACAGGTCGAGTGGTGGTAAGTAAGCCAATCGCTGCTCCACGAGGACTTAACATGGCCATTTCTGCTCCCGAAACATTCCCTGGGTCGTCAAAACGCCCAAATGAACAAGTGGCGGTCAAGAAAAGTGGCATATTATTCAAATTCCTCCAATTTTGAATTTGTTCTCTCGTCAGAATCTTTTCTTCTGTCCAGCCATCTGTGCCACCATGCCCACTATAATTAATGATCAATGAACCCTCGTTGACGGCCGCGTTGAGTGTTTTGTTTACTTGTGGAGCAATAGCACCATTGGCGGTAGCTATTTGAGGAAAAGCATCAACGTATATTTTGTTGATTAACAGATCTTTACTTGTTTCCGCCGTTAATTTTGAAATATCATCAGCATCTTTTTGATGAATATTTCCATCACCATCATCCGCTACAAAACTTATTTTTTCTCGCCAATTGCCAACCGTTTTTGGGTTGTTGGCATAGAAAATAAGTTTATCAACTACATTCTTTGCTTCATCTTCTGTTTTTACGGGAAGGCGTCCAATACCAATTTCAAGCGTATGATTTCCCTCGAAATTCTCTGTCCATTCGCCTTCATTTTCCTCAAAAAATCCAAAATAATCATCTGATGCGTAGCTTCTTACTGGGTCGAGTGACTCACGACTTTCGTAAGTTGGAATCATCAGGTTGGTGTTGATTGATGAGTATTGGATGAGGTTTTTATAGTCGAAGGTGGCATCACTAAAAAGTAATAAATACTTGAATTTTTGAGGGTTTTGTAACCATAAAAAACGGCCAAAATCTCGAATAGCAGTGAGATCAGGTTTTCCCGAAGAAAACTCATTATAAACTTCATCAACATTGACTACCAAAACATCTAAACCGTCATTTTTTTTACGAAAATTGGCTAATCTTTCGGCTTGTTCTCTCCATTTTTTTATTGTAACTATCAATAAATCAGGTGTTTGTGATTGTCTAATATTTTGATTAGCTATTTTTTGTATCGTATTTGGTTCGATTAAGTTATTCTCAGAAAAAAGTACAAAAGTTTTTAACATACCATTTGTTTCTGTTCCAAAACTTGCTTCAGAATTATTTAATTGAAACAATATGTTTTCAGGAACAAGAGGATTGCTAATATTCCATATTTTTTGTTGAGAAGATGCCTGTGAAACGATAAAATTGGTCGTTTTATTTGCTAAACTTTCTATCGAACGAGCAATGGTTTGCTGTTCATAAAATTGCAATTTTCGTTTAGTTTGAACCTCGAAATAATTCAAATAGGCAACAGATGATGTTTGACCGTTTTTATCGAAAATAAAACTAAGTTTTTGCGTATTTTTACCATTAGAAATACTTGAAAATGATTGAATGTTTTCATTGCCTTTGACGTCGTAAGTACCTGCACCAATTGTTCGTAAATTTTGAACGCCAACTAAGGAATCAGTGTTTAATTTCACACTTACTTTAGTTGAAACAAAGGAAGCTCCCAAAATAGCTGAAGTGATTTTAATAACAGAATTTGGTAAAAGCCCTTCAGTTTTTAACTCAAAACTTTGTTCACTGCTTAATCCAAAAGATTCACCGTACCATTCACGTCCCGAACCCCCTAAATCTTTACCCCCTAAACTCACGATATTTCGTTGGTCAATTTCATGAAAGATAAAATCATCGAAACTATTGACCGATTTTGTGGCAGCAACCAAGCTCTGATTTTTGATGCGTAAACCCTTTGTATCAGCGATATTTAGGAAGTAAAATGTAGAATCAGAATACGGATTGTTTTTGTGTGTAAGTAATTGATTATCAGTGTTATAAAATACTTGGTGTGGATTATCAGCAAAGAAAATTATATAGTCGGAAGTGTCAAATTTCCCATCAGTTTCGCCAATAACTTCAATAGCATTTTCAACTAAATCTATTGGACGAGGAATATAATTGGCCTGTGGTAAAATACCCCCGACATTGCCATAAATTCTTATATTTTGAGGATTGATTTTTGAAACATCAATACCTGCATTTTTCAAAAAATTAGCATCAATTTTATGTACACCCGTTCGTGTCGTAGCAATTTTGTACCATTCGCCTTTAGAAAGTACGGAAGATTGTGCGTGCGAGGTGAAATAGGAAAATAGAAAAAAAAGCAAGAATATTGGTGCTTGCCGAATTTTCGATTTCGATATGTTTTTTAATTGATTCAAATATTTTTTTGACAGATAACAGTTAATTGTAAAACGATTTATTCAATAAGTTTTACTCTTGCGGTGGCTAAAATAGTATATCGTCTTTTAGAAGTTTTTTCTAAACATAAAACTCTGGTACGACGTATCTCTAATTTCTGAAAAACAGTATTTCTAAATAAAAACCATTGTTTATCAGTTACTTCTGATAAAGAAACTTCATTTTCATCTGCCACATCAAAACTTCGCAACGCTTCAAATAATGGTGCATAACTCACTGAAGATGCAGCAGGATTTTGCATATATTGACTCAATGGAATGAGAACCCTTTCAGGAAAAACGTTTAAATTGAGGATTGGTGTCATCAAATCCTGAAATTTTTTTTTCCACTCTTTGCCATGAGGTTCAATTTTACGCCTGCTTTTTTCAAGCCAAGCTCGTTGGTGAGCTATTTCATGAATGTACGTTATCAAAAAAGCATAATGATGAAGGTCGTTATTAATAGTAATCTTATGGTGGCCGTCACGGAAAATATAATTCCCAAAGCAGCTACTACGTGTACGAGAGATTTTAAAAGAAAAAGGTTGCTCCTGCCATAATTTGAAGCAATACTCAACCGCTGTTTCGGGTACATGTTTTGCCAAAATCTCTTGTATTTTTTTCGCAACAGCAGGTTTTGGTGGGTCGAGCTTAGATACAGTAGGTTTTGCCTCTATAACATTTTGAGCTTTTTTAAAGAAATCGGAAAGAGACATAAATTAAAAGAAATGGACTTATAATAATGCCCAAATTTAGCATGATAAAAGCGATTTATAAGATTTAGAAGGTTGATTTTTTAAGATTTAGCTAATCGGTTATTTTTCTATCCCAATATTTACAAAGTAATTCGCTTGAAATCTAAAATCTTTTGTAGGAAAATTTGGAAAACATCTCCCCAAAAACACCTAACTTGCTTACCTCAATATTCAACACTAAAAACCTAACATGAAAGACTTAACTCACTTCCGTACTTGCAATCTTTGTGAAGCCATGTGTGGACTCGAAATTAAAGTTGAAAATGGCGTCGTGACAAAAATTGAAGGAGATAAAAATGACCCTTTCAGTCGTGGTCATATTTGTCCCAAAGCTGTCGCTTTAAAAGATATTTATGAAGACCCCAATCGCCTAAAATTTCCAGTGAAACGTACTGAGAGTGGTTGGCAACAAATATCTTGGGATGCTGCTTTTGAGGAAGTTGTAAGAAAAATTAAAGAAATTCAAGCAAATTATGGCAAAAATGCTGTTGCAATGTATCAAGGGAATCCTTCGATTCATAATTTAGGGACTACCATGAATTCACCACTTTTTGCCAAATCTTTAAAAACCAAAAATATGTTTTCGGCCACATCAGCCGACCAGCTTCCGCACCATTTTGCTGCATGGCAAATGTTTGGTCATCCAATGCTCATGCCAATTCCTGATATTGATTTTACTGATTACATGCTAATCATTGGTGGAAATCCAATCGCATCCAATGGTAGTATAATGTCGGTGCCAGATGTTGCCAATCGCTTGAAAGCTATTCAAAGACGAGGAGGGAAAGTTGTTGTGATTGACCCACGTTTGACAGAAACTGCTGCCAAAGCCGACCAGCATTTTTTCATTCGCCCAGGAACAGATGCTTTTTTACTTTTGGCCATGATTCAAATACTTTTTGCTGAAAACTTAGTGAATTTAGACAGATTAAGCGATTTTACAGATGGAGTGGAGCTTTTAAAAGAAATTTCTATGGAGTTTACACCTGAAAAAGTTGCCAAACAAACAGGTATTTCTGCTGAAAATATTCGACAATTGACGCATGATTTTGTCAATGCTAAAACAGCCGTTTGTTATGGAAGAGTAGGGGTTTCAGTACAAACTTTTGGTAGTATTGCTCAATGGCTTATCAATGCGATGAATGTTTTAACAGGAAATCTTGACCGAACTGGCGGAGCAATGTTTACCGCTCCAGCAGTTGATTTTCTGGCAAGAGCTAAAACAGATAATCGTTTTAATCGTTGGCAAAGTAGGGTCAGAGGTTTGCCCGAATTTTTGGGTGAATTGCCTGTGGCTACACTTGCAGAAGAGATTTTGACCGAGGGAGAAAATCAAATAAAATGCTTGATTACCAGTTGCGGCAATCCAATTTTATCAACGCCTAATGGTGGTCAACTCGATAAGGCTTTTGAAGCATTAGAATACATGATTGCGATTGATATTTATATTAATGAAAGCACGCAACATGCTGATATTATTTTGCCCCCAGCCACAGGTTTAGAAGTGCCACATTATGATATGACATTTCATGTGTTGGCGGTTAGAAATACGGCCAAATTTTCGGAAGCACTTTTCCCAAAAGCCGAAGGAGCAAAATACGATTGGGAGATTTATCAAGAATTAGCTTATCGCATGAATCACCCCGAATCAAGCAATGAAGGTTTTGTTTCAGAAATGCCAGAAGTGAAATTAGATTTAGGTTTGCAATTTGGTCCTTATGGACTTTCGCTTCAAAAATTGAAAGAAAATCCACATGGAATTGATTTGGGAGCGTTGAAGCCGTGCTTGCCAAGCCGACTTTTTACGCCCGAAAAAAGAATCAACCTTGCTCCAGAAATATTGGTAAATGACATTGAAAGACTACGTAAATCATTGAATATGAGCAGTTTACAAAATGGATTCGAGTATTTATTGATCGGAAGAAGACATTTAAGAGACAATAACTCTTGGATGCATAATTCGGAAAGATTAGTAAAAGGCCGTAATCGTTGTACTTTAATGATTCATTCGGAAGATGCAAAAAGTTTGAGTCTTGAAGCCAATTCTTTGGTGAAAGTAACTTCAAGAGTTGGTACTATTGAGCTTCCTATCGAAATAACCGACCACATGATGCGAGGCGTGGTGAGTATGCCTCACGGCTATGGTCATGCACGAAAAGGTGTCCAATTAGATGTGGCTACCCAACATGCAGGTGTGAGTATCAACGACCTTACTGATGAGTTAGTTTTGGACGAACTCACTGGAAATGCTGCTTTCAATAACGTAGCTGTAAGAGTAGAAAAAGCATAAATTTTTAAAATAATTAGAAATCCTATAATCCAGAAATCGTTTAATCGTGTCTATTTTTCTTGCTTGTTTGGCTGCTTTTGTAGCAGGTTTTATTGATTCAATCGTTGGAGGAGGAGGCTTGGTGCAAGCTCCAGCATTGTTTATTTTATTCCCGACTTATGCTGTTCCACAAATCATAGGAACGAATCGTTTTGCCTCATTTATGGGAACTGGGGTTGCGGGTTATCAATATTCAAAAAAAGTGAAAATTCCTCTTAAAACAGTACTTTATGCAGGAATTGGAGCAGGAATCATGTCATATTCTGGGGCATTGATTTCGAGTTTGATGAGCGAACGCATCTTGAAACCTACGATTTTAATCTTGATGACTTTGATAGCGATTTATACCTACCGTAAAAAGGATTTAGGTCACGAAGAAAAGCATCGCTTTGAATTGGACAAAGTTCCCCTTTACGGACTATTAATTGGCATGACAACAGGCTTTTACAATGGATTTGTAGGGCCTGGCACTGGAAGTTTATTGGTTTTTGGCTTTGTAAGTATCATTGGTTACAATTTTCTTACAGCTTCGGCAATTTCGAAGGTTGTCAATGTAGTAGCTGATATTTGTTCACTAATATTTTTTGTGGCGAAAGGTTATGTGATGTTTAGCATTGCATTGCCAATGATGGTCTGTAATATGGCTGGCTCGTATGTAGGCAGCAGAATGGCACTTTTACGAGGCAATGGTTTTATTAGAATTCTCTTCTTGGTAGTAGTTTTTGGCCTAATTCTGAGGTTTGGCTATGATATCTGGAAGATGTATTGAGAGCAGAGAGTAAAAACCTCATAGGTTGTAAACGGTGCGACGCTTCGCAACCTATGAGGTTTTAGAGATTTATATGTCTGAAAAGTCAAAATCTTCCAAGAATTTGGTAGTAAATTTACCAGATTTGAAAGTTTCATCATCCATTAATTTGATATGGAACGGAATCGTAGTTTTGATACCTTCTATTACAAATTCTTGCAAAGCACGCTTCATACGAGTCAAAACTTCTTCTCTTGATTGACCTGTGATAATCAATTTCGCAATCATTGAATCATAGTTTGATGGAATAGTGTAGCCTGCATAGACATGGCTATCAATTCTTACACCATGTCCACCAGGGAAATGCAAGTTAGTGATTTTTCCTGGTGATGGGCGGAAGCCATTGCGTGGGTCTTCAGCATTGATACGACATTCCATTGCGTATAATTTCGGGAAATAGTTTTTACCCGAAATAGGCACACCTGCGGCTACTTTGATTTGTTCTTTAATCAAGTCAAAATCAGTAACTTCTTCAGTAATCGGATGCTCTACTTGAATACGAGTATTCATTTCCATGAAATAGAACTTTCCGTGTTTGTCAACCAAAAACTCAATCGTTCCTGCACCTTCATAACCAATAGCTGCCGCTCCTTTGATGGCAGCTTCTCCCATTTTCTCACGTAATTCTTGTGAAACGATTGGCGAAGGCGTTTCTTCCACTAATTTCTGGTGACGACGTTGAATCGAACAATCACGCTCTGAAAGGTGGCAAACTTTACCATATTGATCGCCCACAATCTGAATTTCGATGTGGCGAGGCTCTTCAATGAATTTTTCTAAATATAAACCATCGTTTCCGAAAGCAGCACCCGATTCCATTTTGGCATCGTCCCATGCTTTTTGAAAATCTTCTGATTTATGGATAATTCTCATGCCTCGTCCGCCACCACCAGCAGTTGCTTTGACGATAACAGGATAACCCATTTCTTCGGAAAGTTTAATGCCTTCTTCAACCGATTCGAGCAAACCATCTGAGCCTGGAATAACAGGAACACCAGAATCTCTCATAGTAGCTTTGGCAGTTGCCTTATCGCCCATTGAGTTGATTTGGTCAGCAGTTGCTCCAATAAATTTAATGCCATATTCGGCACAAATTCTCGAAAACTCAGCATTTTCTGACAAAAATCCATATCCTGGGTGAATAGCATCAGCATTGGTGATTTCAGCCGCCGAAATGATATTCGGAATGCTCAAGTATGATTGGCGACTGGCCGCTGGGCCGATACAAACAGCTTCATCAGCAAATCTTACGTGCAGACTTTCACGGTCGGCAGTAGAATAAACCGCAACTGTTTTGATGCCCATTTCACGGCAAGTTCTGATAATTCGGAGGGCGATTTCGCCTCGGTTGGCGATTAATATTTTTTTAAACATCTTTTCAGTTATCAATTATCAGTAATCAGTAATCAACAGAAAACTTAGTTTTTGTTTATTCTTGTTGATTTCAGAATCGAAAACAATATTTTACCTAATTCATCAGCATCTTCATGAATACTAACAAATGTTTTTTCGTCAATGTAATCGGTATCTTTCAAGAGTGATAACCAATATTTGGTTTCTAAACATTCTTTATATGCGATTGATACCTTTGCAGAGAATTCGGCTTTAGAAATCGCTCCATTGGCTTCAGCAATATTCGCTCCAATAGATGTCCCACTTCTCAGTAACTGCTTCGATAATATAAACTCTTTTTTGGTATTACTAAGGTATTCGTAGACTTTTACAATTCTAATTGCAAATTTGGAAGCTTTGTTATACAAGTTATTGTTATCAAAAAACATTATTTATCAAAGATTGTATTTTTAATAAATAGATTTCTGTTCACTGTTTATTGATAACTGTTCACTGTTTAAGGTTCAACCAAGAACAAAGGCTGGTCAAACTCAACTGGTGTTGCATTCTCAACTAAAACTTTTACAATTTTACCAGAAATTTCAGATTCAATTTCGTTGAAAAGTTTCATGGCTTCAATGATACAAACAACTTTTCCAGTCGAAACATCATCACCAGCATCTACAAAATTTGGTTTATCTGGCCCAGCCGAACGATAGAAAGTACCAATCATTGGAGATTTAATTGTAATCAAATTACTTGCTTCGGCAACTGGTGCAGCCGCAACGGGAGCTGGTGCCGCAACTTGTGGTGCTGCAGGAGCAGGTGCAGCCGCAACTGGAGCAGGTGCAACATAAGTTGGCTGTGACTGAACCGCCACTGGAGCAGCATTAGAATAACGCTTAATAGCCAGCTTCAATTCCGAAGTTTCGATATTTACCTCGTCTAAGCCTGATTGAGATATAAAATCTATTAATTTTTGAATGTCTTTTGTTTCCATGAAGGGTAGAGATTATTCGTGGTTTTTTAAGTATTTGTCTTACAAATGTATAAAGAAAGACGATGCCTACAAAGAAATTTGAAAAAGGCAAAGTATGATTTTGGAATTATTAATTCCGAACTCTTTTATGCTATTTCCAAAATCTCAAAAAGATATCGTCTTCAAAGATTTTTCAATTATCTGCCTTCTTTTACTCTTGAGTCGTATTCATACGTATTTGTATTTACACGAATCAGCTCATCGTTTTCGATGAAAAGAGGCACTTTAATAGTTGCTCCTGTTTCTACTGTTGCTGGCTTGCTTGGGCTGGTACTTGTATCACCTTTCAAGCCTGGCTCAGTGTATGTAACTCTAAGCTCTACGTATTGAGGTAGCTCAACACTCAAAATAGTTTCTGTTTCTGCATGAACTAAAACCGATACATTTTGACCATCTTTTAATAAATCGGCTTGAGGAACTAATTTTTCATCTAAATTAAACTGCTCAAAAGTTTCTGTTTCCATGAAGTTGAACCCATCTTCATCTTTATAAAGAAATTGGAATTCTCTTTTTTCAATACGAGCGGTTGTAATAGTCACACCGGAGGTAAAAGTATTATCAATTACTCTTCCACTTTTGATATTTCTCAACTTTGTTCTCACGAAAGCAGGGCCTTTGCCGGGCTTTACGTGTTGAAATTCTACAATTGTATAAAGGTCATTGTTAAATTCTAAACAAAGACCATTTCTAAAATCTGCGGTTGTTGCCATTACTAAATATATCTTTTTTTATTGATAATGTATTATTGATAAAAAATAATGTATAATTGAGAATGCTTTATTAAAAATACTTCTATCTTGAAGTCACATTAATTATTCATTTTCCATTATTAATTATCCATTAATTAATACGCCCATTTTACATAAGCAGCTCCCCAAGTAAATCCACCTCCAAAGGCTGCTAAAATTAAATTATCGCCCTTTTTGATTTGTTTTTCATAGTCAAATAAACAAAGTGGAATTGTTGCGGCAGTAGTATTGCCATAATTTTGAATATTAAGCATAACCTTTTCATCACCAATACCCATACGACGAGCAGTTGCATCAATGATTCGTTTATTGGCTTGATGGGGAACTAACCATGCGACATCATCACCAACTAAGTTATTTTTTTCCATTATTTCGGCCGAAACGTCTGCCATGTTGGTCACCGCAAATTTGAATACCGATGGACCTTCTTGGTGAATATTGTGCCATTTCTTATCAACAGTTTCATGACTGGCTGGAAAACGGCTTCCGCCACCTTTCATAATCAAATGATTCTCACCTGTTCCGTCAGAACGAAGAATGAAATCCATCAAGCCACAATCTTCTGTAGTTGGTTCGAGTAAAACGGCAGCTGCACCATCGCCAAAAAGTACACAGGTCGTACGGTCAGTATAGTCAACAATTGCCGACATTTTATCTGCACCAATTACAATTACTTTTTTGTATCTGCCCGACTCAATGAATTGAGAACCAACAGATAAGGCATATAAAAAACCAGAACAAGCTGCTAAAATATCAAAACTTCCGATGGTAGGAATGCCACATTGGGTACAAACTAAGTTGGCAGTAGAAGGAAACATGTAGTCAGGAGTCACTGTTGCACAAATGACTAATTCGATGTCTTTTGGGTCAGTACCTGTTTTTTCGAGCAAACCCTTCACAGCCTCAGATGCCATGTGAGAAGTAGCTAAACCATCGCCTCTCTGAATGTGGCGTTCTTTGATACCTGTTCGAGTAACAATCCACTCGTCGTTGGTTTCTACCAATTTTGCTAAATCTTCATTGGTCAAAATATCTTCAGGCACATAGCCATGAACGCCTGTGATGGCAGCTTTTAGTTTCATTTATTATGTATGGTCTATCCCGAAGGCAACGCACCTTTGGATTTGACCGTTTAGTTTAGGATAATGGTAAAATTCTAAAATAAACAGCAACAAGAATAAGTACCTGTGAAAATCAAATAAGTGATTAATAATCAATGATTTACACAGATGAAGGTAAAAAATCAATCTTCGTAAGCCGCAATTATTTGCTCAGTTACTCTTGATTCTACTTGTCTTTTTGCCAAGTAAATCATGTTTTTAATAGCTTCAGGAGAAGAAATTCCGTGAGCTACAATTACATTTCCCTTAATACCAATAATTGGACTACCACCACTAACTTCATAATTCATGCGGTCAATCAAAGGGTCTTTGATACCTTTAGAAGCAGCATAGTCATAAAAAGATTCACCCATTTTAAAAATCACATTTCCAGTAAATCCTTCGGTGATGATTACGTCGGCTTTGCCATCAAACAAATCACGACCTTCAACATTTCCGATAAAGTTTAACTTTTTATTGATTTTTAATAATTGGTGAGCAGCTTGTACTACAGTAGAACCTTTTTGTTCTTCTTCTCCAATATTTAGTAATGCAACGGTAGGGCGTTCGAGACCAAATGAGAATTTGGAATAAAGCGAACCCAGTTCAGCAAATTCAGCTAAAACTTCTGGTTTACAGTCGGCATTAGCACCAATGTCAAGCATAAGGCTATAACCACCGTTTTTCAAGGGAAGAAAACCAGCAATGGGTGGGCGTTGAATATTGCCAACGGTTTTGACTGTGAAAAGTGAGCCGACCATCATCGCACCAGTATTTCCAGCACTACAGAAAGCATCGACTTGCTTTTCTTTTAAAAGTTTAAACCCAACTCCAATGCTGGAATTGGGTTTTTGAGAAAATGCTCGTGTAGGATGTTCACCCATCTCGATGACATCATCAGCATTAACCATTTCAATAGCATGAGCAGGATACTTCAGCGTACGCAGAATATCTAGCATTATACTTTGTTTACCAATTAGTACCAGTTTAACTCCTTCGGGTAACTGATTGGCGGCTATGACAGCACCTTCGACGATGGCTTTGGGAGCAAAATCACCCCCCATAACATCAACGGCAATTTTCATAAAGCAATCTCTTTGGTGAGTAAATATTTGTTTTTGGGTATTAGCTACTGGTGTCTATTAATTGGTTTTAAACCAAAAGTACATAAAATTAAAGTAACCAGTATCCAATCGCAAGCATTAAACTTTAAACCTTTTGGTAGCCTTCTGCAACTAATTTGCCTTTGTAGAACAAATTGCCTTCAAATACGTGAGCACGGTGACGAACGTGAATTTCACCTGTTGTTGCATCTACCGATAATGCTTTGGTTGATAAAGAATCGTGCGTTCTACGCTTATCTCTTCGTGTTGTCGAATGTCTTCTTTTAGGATGTGCCATTTTACTATTTTAAAATAACTATGTAACAAATTTTATATATCTAAATTAATAAAAAACGAAGAAACTAAAAAGCCGTTTTGGCTGCTTTTGATTCTCTATTCTTAATTATTCATTCTTAATTTATTTAGAGCTGCCCAACGGGGGTCAATCTCTTGCTCTTTTTCTTCGACTGTTTCTTTATCTGTTGAATAAAGTAATAAGCCTTCTTCATCAATTTCTTCATCCCTAAATCTTGGATGAAGTCTTTTCATTGGTATCGAAACAGCAATAAAATCATAAATATGTTGAGCAATATTTATTGTTGGCGTTCCATAAGGAATCATTTCGATTTCGTCAGTGATTTCTTCATGACGATCGCCATATTTATAAATAAACCTCTCAAAAATATGAATTGGTTCATCAAATAACTCAAGACTACGGTCGCAAGTTAGCTCAACGCTACCCGTGATTTCAAAATCCAACTGAACAAGCGATGAATTTTTATTGAGTTTAACAATAGCATTGAAACTTCCCTTCGTAATAAGGGTCTGTTCAAAGGCCTCGAAAAAGGTATTCCCGCCCTCGAATTCAAAGGTATAACGCTTATCTTCGAGTCCGTGAATGTGAATGTCATATTTTGATAGTATCTTGCCCACGTTTTCACAGAAAGGTTGCAAATTTACGGCTAATTTTGGAATTACGAAAGTTTCTTAGAGAAAATGCTTAAAATACTTATAAATAACCGCTCATTTTTTTTTGTTTTTTTGCTTTGGCTCATTGTTGGGGCATTATTACAGCTTATTTATACCCCAACGGAGTTGATGTTTTGGGTCAATGCTCACAATAATGAGCTACTTGATATTTTTTTTAAATACCTAACAATTTTAGGAGAGGATTTAGTTTGGTTAGGACTTTTGATAGGCCTTTTGTTTTCAAAGTATGCTTTAAAAACAGAACAGACAGATAAAATAAAGTTTCTTTTGATCGCATGGTTGGCTAAGGTTTTTGTTTCTGTTTCATTGAAAAATATATTTAGTTTGCCTCGCCCGATGGAGGTTTACCAGAATATGGGACGAGAGATACATGTAGTCAAAGGAGTAGAGATACATTATTTTCAAAGTTTTCCATCAGGACATACAATGACTGCTTTTGCCTTTGCGTGTTTCGTTACACTTTTTTTAAAGCAACCAAAATGGGGCGTTTTTAGTCTTTTGATAGCAATCTTGGTCGGATATTCTCGAATGTATCTCTTTCAACATTTCCCAAGAGATGTTTTTGCAGGGGGCATTTTGGGCGTAGCGGTTGTGACCATTACTTGGATTGTGAATAAAAACTTAAAGACCTAAACAAATTTTCTTCTTTTTCAAAACAAGCATTTGTTTTCATCAAAATAATCATTCTTTCAAAGTGCAAGTCTAATGAAAGTCGGCAATGGCGTACAAGTTTGGTGATGTTTTATTGGCGAAAGACCTTCAACAAAATAAAAATTCAACCTATAAGATTATGTTTTATTCAAAAAGAGATTTAAGTTTTCAATTGTTTGAAATGCTTGATAGTGAATCACTGACACAGTATTCTTATTTTCAAGACCATAACCGTGAATCATTCGAGATGGTACTTGACGCTGCCGAGCAGATTGCCGAAAAAATGCTTCGTCCACTCTTAACCGAAATGGATAGAAATGAACCCCAACTGGTTGACGGTAGAATTAAAGTTCATGCTGGAATGAAGCCAATTGTTAAGAAATTTGGTGAAGATGGTTGGGTAAATGCTTCATTTAGCTACGAAGAAGGGGGACAACAAATTCCTGCTACGGTACTCAATGCTGCTGCATTTATTTTTCAGACCGCTAATTATTCGGCAAGTGTTTATCCTTTTCTTACTACGGGAGCGGCCAATTTAATTCGTACATTCGGTTCGCCTGCTTTGATTGAAACATTCACGCCAAAAATGTATTCAGGTGAATGGCAAGGAACTATGGCATTGACCGAACCTGATGCAGGAAGTTCTCTTTCAGACATCACAACTTCGGCCGAACCGACTGAAAAAGAAGGCGTTTTTAAGATAAGAGGTCAAAAAATTTATATTTCTTGTGGAGACCACGATGTATGCGACAATGTAGTGCATTTGATGTTGGCAAAAATCAAAGGTGGACCCATTGGCGTAAAAGGAATTTCGTTGTTTGTTGTTCCTCAAAAACGCATTGAAAATTCAAAATTGATTGATAATGATGTGCTTACAGCAGGTGTTTACCATAAAATGGGTTATAAAGGGGCTCCAATTGCTCATTTGATGGTTGGTTCAAATGATGATTGTTTGGGATATTTGGTGGGAGAGCCACATAAAGGGTTAAGCTATATGTTTCAAATGATGAACGAGGCTCGTATAGGTGTAGGAATGAATGCCGCAGCTATTGGGACAGCCGCTTATTATGCTTCATTGGCTTATGCAAAAGAGCGTCCACAAGGCAGAAAAATTTCAGAAAAAGACCCAACAAAACCGCAAACGAGTATCATTAATCATGCTGATGTAAAACGAATGTTATTGTTTCAGAAATCAGTTGTAGAGGGCTCGCTGGCTTTGCTTTTATATTGCAGTAAATTGTCAGATTTGATTCATGTGGAGGAAGGCGAAGCCAAAGAAAGAGCCAGTTTGCTTTTAGATTTGCTTACACCAATTGCAAAGTCGTATCCTTCCGAAATGTGTTGTCTTTCAACAAGTGCAGCCGTTCAAATTTTAGGAGGAGCGGGCTATACAACTGATTTTCCTGTTGAACAGTATTACCGTGAAGCAAGAATTCACCCGATTCATGAAGGAACAACGGGCATTCATGGGCTTGATTTATTGGGTCGAAAAATCACCATTCATAATGGAAAAGCAACTCGAATTTTCTTTGAAGAAGTTTCAAAAACACTTTCTAATGCCTCAAAAACAGTTGATTTACAACCGTTTGGTGAAAAGTTGCAAAAGTATTTAGGTAAAGCCCAGCAAGCAACTGGCTTTCTATTAGGCTTAGCAGGCAAGGGCGAGACAGAGAAGTTTTTGGCTGATGCAACACTTTATTTAGAAATGTTTGGCATCGTTACAATTGCGTGGCAATGGCTGAGTCAAGGAATTGTTTCCCATGAAAAATTAGGCAATGCACACGAAACCGACCAAAACTTTTATCATGGAAAACTCGCTACGATGCGGTATTTCTATGAGTACGAATTAGTGAAAGTAGATTCTTTGGTAAAACGTCTGCAAAGCGAAGATAGTGTAACGATAGAGATGCGAAGTGAGTGGTTTTGATAATTTTCGGTGGTTGAGCGAAGCCAAAACCACCGAAACAATAACCTACTTGGTTGCCTGAGCGAATCGGACTGTCGAAGGCAACGAAGTTGCATATCATTACGCCAAGCCAAGCCGCTTCAATAGTTGCTCGGTGCGTGGGTCTTTGGCCAAACCCATCTGAGGAAAAGTTAAGTAATACTTGCAAAATAAAACCTCTGCCTCTTTTTTATCTATGGCTTGCTCAAAATAACGATAGGCAGTATCATATTCACCCAACCCTAAATAAATTTGGGCAAAATTAGTATCACTTGCCCATTGGGTTTTTCTCAGATTTTCCATGTTTTCCGACATTTCCATTGCTTTGTTTTTTTCGCCCATCAAGCCATGTATTAGACCCAGAGAACCCAAAATCGTTGCAATATTTAGTAGTTTAGCGGCTAATTCCATCTGAACAAGGGCTTCTTCCAATCTATTTATGCTCACATACACCAACCCAAGAATATGGTAACCGCCATAAAAATTAGGTTCAAGTTCAATCAATTTTTTACCTTGTTCTATCGCTTTTTCATGAAACCCTGCCATCCAATAAATTGAACCAACCTGTAAATTGATAATTAATGAGAATGGTTCGAGCCTTTGTGCTATCATAGCATGAGCAAAGGAATCCGTAATTTTATCCATAATAACAAGGCATTGAGCGTAATATATATGTCCGTCGGCATAATTAGGATTCAATTCAATGGCTGTTTCGAATTCTAAGATTGCCGCCTTGACATCCTTCTCATAATAAATTTTTGCATTTGCTACTACTGTATGACTTTCTGCACTGCCTTTGTCCAAATGAAGAGAATGTTTACCCGCTTCAATCATTTGAGGTAAGCACTGTTCGGGGGGTAAAATATTAAAGTGCCATAACCACCCATAACACTTCGCAATTCCAGCATAAGCAATAGCATAGTCAGGCTCTATGGCAATGGCTGCCTGATAAGATTCAATGGCTTTGTCCAACGCCATTTTATTAACATGAAAAAGCCCTTGCAGGTATAATTGATAGGCTTCGATGTTGTCGGTGTATTTTTTCAACACGGCTTTCTTTGCTTCGCTCAATAGTTTTATTTTGATAACCTCCAAAATAGCTAAAGCGATTTCGTCTTGAATATCAAAAATGTCTTCCAGTTCTCGGTCATATTTCTCCGACCACAGATGATAACCGTCAGAAACCTTAATCAACTGTGCCGTAATGCGTAGTTTATTACCCGATTTCCTGACACTTCCTTCCAAAATATGATTGACATTGAGTTGTGTACCAACGCTGCGAAGGTCTTGGTTTTTGCCTTTAAAGCTAAATGCAGAAGTACGCCCAGCCACTTTCAAATTCGGCACTTGTGCCAACATATTGATAATTTCCTCCGAAATCCCATCGCTGAAAAACTCCTGTTCAGGGTCGCTGCTCATATTGGCAAATGGCAAGACTGCAATGCTATTTTCTTCTTGAATAATGGTTTGTTCTTTTATTTCGGTAAAAGTTTCGGCATCCGTCGCTGTATTTACTTCATAAATTCTGACAGGTTCTTTTACATTTTTGAGAGTTTCTTCTTTTACAAAACTGCTCTGGATGTCTTTTTTGTTAGTAATATTATGATGCACCGACTCCGAAACATAAATACAACCTGGCTTTGCGGCAGCCTGAATTCGAGCAGCAATATTGACGGCATCGCCAAAAATATCTTCATTTTCAAACACCACTTCGCCCTGATGAATACCGATGCGTAATTGATAATCTTTGGCAGCATTGCAACCTTCCTGAATCTTGATAGCAGCATTGACAGCATCAGAAACCGTATTGAAACTCGCCATGACACCGTCGCCTAATTCTTTTATCCAACGCCCGTTGAACTCTTCGATAATAGGTTTGTGTAATGCCCTATTTTTTACCAAAAATTCAAAGGCTTTTTGTTCGTCTTTACCCATTAAGGCAGTATAACTAACAATATCCGTAAACATAATTGCAGCTAATTGGCGAGTTTGAAGCATATTTTTTTAATTTAAATAGGATTATAAACCTTCATTAAATATAAATAGAGTAAAGAATAACTATCAGAAGAGTTTTACCCCACCAAAGCAAACACATAAAGCCCAAAAGCCAGCAACAAAAAGTAGCCAACCAACGAAGCCGCTCCAGCATAATCTTTGGCGATGCGTTGGCCTGTAAAAAGGCAAAGAATAGAAATAAGAGAAAGCTCTAAGCCTAAAATAGCAAAGTCAGCTTGTCCTTCAAAAAAGTAGAAAATTCCACCAAAAAAGGCAAAAATACCTGCCAAAACTTCCAAAATGGTAATAATGATGAATAAAACTCCTGAAAAAGAATGGAAGATAGTTTTGGCAAAAACACTTTGAATGTAGCCTTTATTGCCTTTAAAATCTATCACTTTATCAAAGCCAGATTGTAAGAAAAGTACGCCAGCAAAAAGCGAAATAATTACCTGAAGGATTTTGAGTAGGGTATGGTCGAAAATGTGCATAGTTTTTAAGGTTTAGTTTTCGACAAAGATAAGAAATCAGTTAATAATTATCAGTTATCAATTAATAAAACAAGAGCCTTGCATAATAGACAGAATAATGTTTTGAAATTTTCGATACTTTTACTTTTTTTGCCTAAACAACAGAATATAATTTGTTTTATGGACTATTTCATTGCATCTACTCAACCGGAGTTTGACCATATTATTAATGGCTTTCGAGCAAAAACATTACCAGTAAAAGAATGGACGCATGAAGCCCATTTGATTACTGGACTATGGCATGTTGCTAATTATAGTTTTGAAGAAGCTCTTGATAGAATGAGAGAAAATATAAAAACCTATAATGTAGCTACAGGTGGACAAAATACAGACTCAAGTGGATATCACGAAAGTATTACTGTTTTTTGGGTATGGCTTTTAGATGAGTTTTGGAAAGCTAATTCGATTGATAATCAAGACTTTGAACGTATTTGTAATGTGTATTTGAAAAGTAAATATTGCGATAGAAACCTTGCTTTTAATTTCTATTCTCGTGAGAAACTGTTTTCTACTGAAGCAAGACTTGCATTTGTAGCACCTGATATTCAAGCTTTTGAATTTAATATTTTGTAGAGAATATGAAATTAAATGTGCCACACCTGTTTAAAGGTGTGGCACATTTTGGTTTAGCAATTTTACAAACGGATTCCAAAAGAAATGCTATTACCGTTGATAGGATTGTTATCTTGGAACATCGGTGTTTTTTCGTAGCGAGCAAAGAAGGCAAAGTTGTTTCGACCTAATTCTGCTGCAAGTCCATAGTGGAATTTATTCAAATTATAAGCACCGTGCGTGCGTTTTTTACCATTTTCACCCACAGTTTTCATGTAGCTATCAATTCTTGCACCACCATAAGCTCCCAAGCCTAATTTCCAGCGACTTTCTTTAAATCCAAATTGTAGCATCAGCGGGATATTAAAGTTTGTTACAACTAATTTCGATTTACTTAAACTTTCTTTTGCATCTATAAAGGTTGCTCCATTGGGTTGGTTTTTCAAAACAATATTATCTTTTAGCATAAAATTATTCCATGCAAATTCAAAGCCTGTCCCAAGGGCAACATCCACATTATTACCTGTGATTAAACGATGATTTTTTCTCCAGTTCAAAGCCACGTATCTTGAATTGATATTGTCTAATTCGGGTAGTGTTTTTGACTCATAGTTGTTTAAGCCTAAGTACAAACCAAAATCTTTTCGAGAAAACATGTTATGTCTTTTTGACGAAACGTGTGTATAGTCATTGTTTTCATGGTCTTCATCTTGTGCAGCAGCACCAAAATTTACAGTAATTGCCAAAGCTAAAGCAGCGATTGTTTTTACAAGCGTTTTCATAATTTATAAAATTTTAATGTGAGTGATTGATTTTTTCTTGATAGAAATCTGGTTTCTATCGAGCTATATTTGAAAAACTGCTGCAGCGTTTTTGAAAATTTGCTTTACGTAATGAAGATGCAAAAAGTAGTAAAAAAGGTTGCTTTATTATAGAATAAATATTTTATAAAACTTGCAAAATGGTCGTAAGTTTCTTATAGTAAGTATTTTATGAATTTAAAATAGTTTGATTTTTGTACGAAGTATTTCCTAATCCGTCCTTGCGTCGAACATAAAAAAGGCGGAACGGTTTGCTGTAGCTTTAGGAAATCAGTCGTGAGGCATCAAACAAAATTTACTTCTGCTGAAAGTTGAATACCAAATTTTTCTTGAACTGAAGCTTGAATTTTTTGAGATAGAGCTTTAATATCTTCTCCTCTTCCTCCTCCGTAATTAACCAATACCAAGGCTTGTTTGGCATGTACACCCACGTTCCCAAAACGTTGCCCTTTCCAACCAGCTTGTTCGATAAGCCATCCTGCTGGAACTTTCGTTGTTGTTTCACTTACTGGATAGGAAGGAATCGTTGGAAATTGAGCTTTTAGAGCTTCAAATTGTGTTTTTGGAATTTCAGGGTTTTTGAAAAAACTTCCAGCATTACCAATTTCGGCAGGATTTGGAAGTTTACTTTGGCGAATATGAATCACAGCATCACTGATGGCTTTGATATTCAATTCGGAAATACCCATTTCGGTAAGGGTATCTTTTATTGCTCCGTACTCTACATGGAATGTTGGTTTTTTGTTCAGTTTAAAAGTTACATTCAAAATAATGAACTTTCCTTTGGCTTCATGTTTGAAAATACTTTCTCGATAACCAAAATTACATGTTTGTTTATCAAATATTTTAATTTGGCCTGTTGCTATCTCAATTGCTTCCAATTCTTCAAAAACTTCTTTTATTTCGATGCCATACGCACCAATGTTTTGCATGGGAGCGGCTCCGACAGTACCTGGAATGAGCGAAAGGTTTTCCATTCCTGCATAATTTTGATTGACGCAGTGCATCACCAAATCATGCCATACAACCCCAGCCCCAGATTTTATCCAAATATTTTCATCATCTTCCCTGACTACTTCAAAGCCTTTGAGATTGATTTTTATTACCAAACCATCAAAATCTTTCGTCAGAAGCAGATTACTGCCTCCACCCAAAATTAAACGTTCGATATTTTGATAGTCAGGGTTTTGTAAGATGCTTTTTATTTCTTCGATAGTGAAAACTTCTACAAAATATTTAGCCTTTGCTTCGATGCTAAAAGTATTAAATGGTTTTAACTGCACATTCGTTTGAACTGTCATTGGAGAATGGTTTTGTTAGAAATAACGCCCAAAGTTAATGATTTTTATAAAACATGTTAAGTGATTTCAGTATTACAAATAACGATTTAGTGATTTGTATGAATTTATTTAATTTTATAAAAGCCTGATATTAAGCAGTGTTAATAATTTTTTTTAAAATTACTTCATAGTATTATATTTTTTCCAAGAAATGTACTATATTTGCAGTACCATATTCAACCTATACCATTTTTTCGCTTCGGCGTATATTCAACCCTTCCTATTTACATGGTTGCAAACTAAAAGCAAACATTAAAGAATTTTATATAGTTAAGTAGCAGCCTTTACACTGCTACTTTTTTATTACCCCTCTTTGAAAAATCGGTCTTAAAATTAGCTTCTAGAGTAATCTTTTTTTTTCTAAATCTGGAATATAAAAAAAGACTTTTAACGTACTCGTACACTTTTTTTTGATTTTTTGTTTCTTAACTTAAAGAGAAAATTGAATGATATTTTCTTGTTCGTAAATGGCTGATTATAAGGTTTTTATGCATTTGTTTTGTTTGTTTTTTTATTTATTTGCATAAAATATTTGGCATTTAGTAAAAAAATATTTTCCTTTATTTATTGAAACACATTCAATTGGCACGAAAAATGTGGAGGGGGTTGATAAAAGTCCCTAATAATGAATGGAAAAACGCTACTTATACGATGCAAAAATTAAGTCTTAACCAATCACTACAGCAGCGGCTGTCCCCTCAGCAGATTCAGTTTATAAAACTGTTACAAATTCCATCTGCCGAGCTTGACCAGAGAATCGAGGAAGAACTCGAAGTAAATCCTGCTTTGGAAGAAGGCATGGATATGGATGAGCGTGTGAAGGATGAGTATGACGATGATTATGACGGAGATAGCGACCATGATGAATATGGCGAGTATGGCGAATACGAAACCTACGAAGGGCTTGATGTGAAACAATACCTCAACCAAGACGACTATGCAGGGTATAAAATGCAAGGCGATGGCTGGGGTGATGACGACCGAGATGTAATGCCAGTGATTGCTACCAGCACTTTAGCAGAGTCCTTGGTACAACAATTAGGTTTTTTACGTCTGGATGCTCGCCAAGAAGCAATAGGTATGCAACTCATAGGGAGCATAGAAGAAGATGGTTATATTCGCCGTCCGCTTCGCTCTATTTGCAATGATTTAGCTTTTACACAAAATATTTATACCAATGAAGACGAATTGATTGGTCTTCTCAAAAAAGTACAAACATTTGAACCAGCGGGTATTGGAGCAAGAGATTTGAGAGAATGTCTATTGTTACAACTCGAAAGAAAAGACCAAGAGGATGTGGCTGTGGAAATGGCTGTTAAGATTCTTGAAAACTTCTTTGATGAGTTTACTAAAAAACATTATGACAAAATTCAACGTCGTTTAGATATTGATGATGAAGGCATAAAACAAGCTATCAAAGCAATTACCCGACTAAATCCAAAACCAGGTAATATTGGCAACGGCGATAGCACGGCGGCCTATTTAATGGCGGATTTTATCGTAACCAACAATAATGGCAAGTTGGATGTTATTCTAAATTCCAAAAACGCTCCTGAACTTCGAGTAAGTCGCTCTTTTGCTGAAATGCTTGATACGTATGACAAAACAGATAAAAATGGTTCAGCTCAACATAAAAGTATCAAAGAAACGGTAACGTTTGTAAAACAAAAGTTGGATGCAGCTAAATGGTTTATTGATGCCATTAAACAACGCCAGCAGACGCTTTTGAAAACAATGAAGTCGATTGTTGAGTATCAACATGAATTCTTCTTGGATGGAGATGAGTCGAGGTTACGTCCAATGATTTTGAAAGATATTGCCAATCGCATCGAAATGGATATTTCTACGGTTTCTCGTGTGGCCAATAGCAAGTCTGTTCAAGCTGATTTTGGTATTTATCCATTAAAATACTTCTTCTCAGAGGGAATTGCGACTGATTCGGGAGAAGATGCATCGAGTCGTGAAGTGAAAAATATTTTGAAAGAATTGATAGAAAATGAGCCTAAAAACTCACCCCTATCTGATGATAAATTAGAAAAAATGTTGAATAAACGTGGGTATAATATTGCTCGCCGCACTGTTGCTAAATACCGTGAGCAACTCAATATTCCTGTGGCTCGTTTAAGAAAGCAGTTGTAAGATCTTTCTTAATAGGAAATATAAAACCTGTAAGGTCTTTTTCAGACCTTGCAGGTTTTTTTATGGATGAATTATTCCAATTTTAAATCATCAGGAAAAATCCAGTCTTTTTTATGAAAATCAACGAATGCTTCAACTTCACCGAACAGATTTAAAACAGCATTTCTTTCAATCTTTGTATCGTTTTGGCTTAATATTGTAGCATAAGAAGAAAAATTCCAATCATTTATATTTTTACAAAACCTATGATGAATTGGGTTTTTATGAATATATGCAATCAAAGTGCTAAGATATTGCTCATCATACACCAACTTTCGTCGAACTTTATCTACAAATAGAGACCCTTTTCTATCAAAAACAGTATTGTACGCCTTAGCATAAGCATTAAAGAAATTGCTGAATTGTTGCATATTCAAATCAGCTACATTAAAACCAACCTTTTCATTCTCTTTCTTACCTTTTAAGGTTTTATAATGTTCAATAATTTCATCTATCGACCTAATTTTTATGAGAAAATGAAAATGATTTGGCATCAAACAATAAGCAAAGGTTTGAGCAATAGGATGAATATATTGAGTATATTTTTGAAGAAAATAAGTGTAGTTATCTTTCTTACGAAAAAGATTTTCATTACCTACTGCGTGATTATAGATGTGGTAATAATGATTTGGTAAAAGTGGGGCGTAGAAATCCATATAAAAGATGTGTTTTTCAAATGTAATAAAAAACAAATTTTTTACAAAAATCTTCTACAAAAAAACCTGCAAGGTCTGAAAAAGACCTTACAGGTTTTAGCGACCCCGTCTGAAAAAGACCTTGCAGGTTTATACTCTCGGCGGAAGTAATTTATACATCACAGGAGTAACAATCCTTGTTAAAATTAATGACGAAATCAAGCCACCTACAATGACCAAAGCCAATGGTGAGTAAAGAGGCGAATGCTCCATAATTAAAGGAATCATACCACCGATAGCTGTCATCGTTGTCAAAACGATTGGAATAAATCTTGTTTCGCCTGCCTCTTCGATGGCCTCATCAATACTCAGTCCATTCTCTTTGCGTAAGAAATTGGTATAATCGACTAATAATATGGAGTTTTTGACTTCAATTCCTGCCAAAGCAATGATTCCAACGATAGCAGTAAATGAAAGAGAATTTCCTGTGAAAAGTAAAATCAAAATTGCACCAATCATTCCTAAAGGTATAACCGAAAGTACAATAAACATACTTTTGAAAGTCTTGAATTCAAGAATCAAAATGGCAACAATTCCAAATATGGTAATGATAATGATTGTGCCAAGTCCACCAAAAGTTTCAGCCGAACGTTCTACTTCTCCTGCCATTTTAAATTCGTAGCCTTTCGGTAATTTGATTTTGGCTAATTTTTGGGTAGCTTCTTTTGTTACATTTGGCGTAAGGAATCCGCTTTGAATAAAAGCTGAAACAGTTGAATAGCGGTCTCTGTCATAATGATTGATTCGATTAGGTGAAGTTTCAAATCCAACAGTTGCTAATTGGCTCAGTGGAACAAGGTTTCCCATTTGATTGGCTATAAATATTTTTGAAAAAACATCCATAGTTGGGCGTTGATTGCGAGGCAAATTCACGTTAAGATTCATCTCCTCACCATCTTTTTCTTTATAAATACCCATATTTACACCAGAAATTCCCATCCTAATTGTTCGGTCAACATCAACTGTAGGAATACCCAACATTCCTGCTTTATCTTTATTGATATTTACACGTAAGTCCACATTTTGAGCAGCGAGGGCATTGTTTACATAAATTGTACCTTTGGTTTCTTTGAATGCCTGCTCGACACGTGCCGAAATGGAACGTAGTGAATCAAGATTTTCTCCCATAATTCGGACCGCCAAAGGTGCTTCAAATGGAGCTCCTTGCTCGAACTGAATCACACGGATTTTTGCTCCAGGATAGGAATCAAAAATTGAACGCAATTCGTCAATAAATTTTTCTCTCTCAGGAACTTCAACTTTGTCTTGCAATTGCACAAAAAGCTGTGAATAATTAGATATTGTTCCACCTATTGGCAAAGTATTGTAATAAATACGAGGATTTGTTTTCCCTACGTTTGTGGCATAATTCTTTACAATTTCATGCTTTGAAAGTTCTTTTTCAACAAATCGTGCAGCTTTATCAGTTTCATTTAAACTTGTTCCTAAAGGGGTTTCGATATTGATTAAAAATTGCGGTTTTTCAGAACGTGGAAATACACTTGTACCAACTACTGGTATCAAAGCCAAACTTCCACCAAAAATCAAAATAGCAATTAAAAGAGACGTTTTTGGATATGACAAAGCTTTGTGAAGCACTTTTCTGTATGAACCTTCGATTCCTTTTTTCATCAAGCGTAGTACAATGTTTTCTCCATGTTCGGTACGAGGCATGAGTTGGCTTGCCAGAAAAGGAACGATAGTCAACGATACAAAAAGTGAGGCAATAATGGTCATAATAACCGCCATTGGTAAACTTCTGATAAAATCTCCTGCCGATTCGGGAAGAAAGCATAAAGGTAAAAACGCAAAAATCAACGTTGCTGTACAGCCCACCACAGCCAAACTGATTTGCTTAGTTGCTTCGATGGCGGCTTCTCGACGAGGCATTCCTGTACGCAAGAATCGGGCGATGTTTTCAACCACTACAATCGAATCATCAACCAAAAGACCGAGTGCAATGACTAAACCCACCACACTTAACTGATTAATCCCAAATCCTGCTAAGTCGAGCATTGTCAAACCCATTGCTAAAGATAAAGGAATGGAAATCATAACAATTATAGCTGGACGAATACCCAAAGGAATCAACGTAATCAAAACTAATAAAATAGCAATGCCAAAATCACGAGCCAAACCAAACAAACGAGTAGAAACACTTTTTACTTGGTCGAAACTTTGTTCAAATTTGATATCTGGTGGTAAATTTTTAGCAAAATCATCAATTATTGGGCGAATTTGTTCACCAGTTTTGAAAATATTGCTACCGTCTTTCATTGTGGCAGTTATGAAAACAGCTCTTCTTCCGTTCAATCTTCCTAAATAATTTTCTTCTTCATAGTCAAATTTAACATCTGCTATATCTCGTAAATAGGTAACTGTTGTTCCAGAAGAACTTACAATTGTATTTTTGATTTCTTCTAAATTTTCGTAACTACCAGAAGTTTTTACACTGAATTTTCGACTACCAATTTCGATGTTTCCAGCAGGAATATTGGCATTTTCAGATTGGACTGCTCCTAAAACTCGATTCAAAGGAATACGAAATTGAGCCATTTTATCTAAATTAATAGAAATCGTCACTTGTTGCTTTGGAAATGCCCAAATCTCAGCAGTTTTTATTGATTTTACTTTCAATAATTTATCTTTCAAGTTATCTGCCTCTTTCTGCAAATCTTTGTAAGGTGTCGTTTCCGACATCAAAGCACACTGAATGATATTTACACCTTCGGGTGTGAAACGAAGAATATCTAAACTATAAATATCCGAAGGTAATTTGCTACGAATAGAGTTTAACTCTCGTACAACTTCGTTGTATTTATCATCGGGATTGATTGAATGTTGAAACTCAATACGAATATTGGCTACTCCCTCATCAGCAGTAGAAATAACTTTTTTGATATCGCTGATTTCAGCCATTTTGTCCTCGATAGGATCAACGATAAGTTTTTCCATATCGGCTGGCGATGTACCTGGATATACAACAACAATACTATTGAATGTTGCTTTCAAAGCTGGGTCTTCAGCTTTGGGCATATTGAGCAATGAATTGACACCAATGGCCATAATCATCACAAAAATGATGATGGTAAACTGGTAGTTTTTGACGGAAAATTCGACAAGACGCATAGCTTTTTTAATGTATAATGAAGAATGTAAAATGGATAATGTGGTATCTGATTTTACTCTCCTCTTGATGATTTTAAGATTGCTGTGATTATTTTTTGTAGTTCTTCAACATCATTTTTGAGTGAAATGAACATGTTTTCATCTAAATATTCAGAAGCATAAAGCAAGCGAATCCAATATTTAGTTTCCTTTGCTTCTTTCAAACATATTCCAAATTTTGCAGAAAAATCTTTTTTCGAGTATGCTCCATCTGCTTCTTCGGCATTAGCACCGATAGAAGTCCCACTTCTTAATAATTGCTTTGCAATTGGCAACACTTCCGAATGATTTTTGTAAAATCATTTGTACAGTTTAACAATACGGACAGAAAAAGTAAAAGATTTTTCTAAGATTATATTAGGCTTATTTTCTTGAATCATTTTACATTATCCATTTTGCATTATTCATTAGAAATTACTTTCACTTTTGCTTTATCACTCAAAAAGTTAGCCCCTTTTGTAACAATCTGTGTTCCTTCATCTATACCTGAAATGATGGCAACACTACTTCCAAAAATTTGCCCAATATTTACATTTTTTTTACTAACTGTCTGATTATCAGTATTTAAAACATAAACAAATGCAGTGTTTTTGTCAGCTTCAATTAGTGACTCAATTGGTATTGAGAGTGTAGAAGCTCCTTTACCCGTTGAAATCTCAGCTTTGGCCACAAAACCAGAAATCAGTTTTCTACCATTAGGATGAATTTGCAATTCAGCTTCAAATGTACCGGTTGCTGGATTTACGGTTTGAGCAATTTGTGTAATTCTTGCTTGAAATGGTTCGTTAGGATAAGCATCTAAATAGACAGTTGCAATATCTCCTATTTTTACTTTTACAACATCTCGGTCAGCTAAACCAACATTGACGATATATGCACTTTCCCCAGTTCCGAGAATAAATGCAGGAGCAAATGGCGTAATTAACTCGCCTTGTTCGGAAATTTTTCTTAGAATTCGTCCGCTAACTGGAGCATAAATTCTTGATAGTTTTTGGTTGAATTCGGCAACTTGTACGCTTTGTTTGGCTACATCGAAGCCCGTTGTTGCATCTTGTACATTGGTAAGCGTCGTGGCTTCGTCGGCATAAAGTTTTTTGACTCTTTCTAAATCTCTTTCTGATTTTTCTAAGCCTAATTTTGCCTGACGAACTTGTGCATCAATTTCGGATAAATCTAATTCGGCTAATAATTGTCCTTCTTTTACAGATTGTCCTTCTTGCACATAAATTCTACGAATCATGCCCCCAGTTTTGAATGCCAATTTCATTTCTGATTTTGAGGAAAGTACACCGCTCGCAACAATTGGTTCGCTCAAAGATTTACGTGTAACAGGTTGCACTTCTACAGCTAAAACTTCTTCTGTTTCTGTTTTTTTGTCTGCTTGTTTTTTGCCACAACTGGCTACTATTAAAGCTGTTATGAGAATGATGTAAGTATGACTTTTCATATATTGTTATTTATTTTTGTTCAAAACCTAATTTTTCAATTTTTTTGAGCCAATTGGCTCGAAATGATTCTTTTGATAATCTAATCGGTCCGATTGTGGTTGTGCGGACTGGTTTAATTCCTACAAAATTAAGTGTCATTCGTTTCATTGCATGATAACTTGGACGTCCATAATTCAGCCAATAATACCAAGCTGGTTGGTCGAGTGTGCTGATGATATGTCCTGTTCGGCCAGTTAATAATTTATCCCACCAAACTGAATTTTCACGCTTTTGAAAAACAATTCCTGGCAAAAAAACTCTATCAATAAACCCTTTAAAAATAGCGGGAATAGAACCCCACCATACTGGATAAAATAAGACTAAATGTTCTGCCCATTTGATTTTTTCGATAGAATCAAGCAAGTCAGGCTCTAATTCAGTACGTTTTCTATATCCATATTGTAAGTTTGGATTAAATACCAAATCTCTTACAATAATTTCTTTGATGTCAGCACCTGAGGCAATTGCTCCTTTTTTATATGCTTCATACAGAGCAAAATTGAAACTTTCATCATCTGGATGCCCTTGAATAAGTAATATTTTTTTCATAAATAAAAGGCTGTCATAAAAGCATTAAAACTTAATACTATACACAATGGGGAATAATATTTTGTGTCTAAAATGGCGAAAGTTGTACCTTTAATTTTCTTGAAAAAACCAACATATCGAAACTCGCCGATAGCACGAATCAAAAAGATTCCAGCAATCATTTTTAATCCAAGATTGGCAACCCAATTTGGCAAAGACAGTTGTATTATTTGTACTTTTTCAAGATGAAGCAATGCCATAGTAAGCAATCCAAAAGCTACAACAAGCGTAGCAAAAACACTCGGAAAATTGCCTGCCGAATTAAGCATCATTTTTCCTTCTTGATTGGTAGGAATGGCTGCACTCGCACCCCAACGTCCACCAAAAGCCCAAAAGAAATGCAAACCAGAAATAGCGAGCAAAATAAGTGAGTTTATGATTGGAAATGTGTTCATGATATATTAATTATCAGTGATTCAAGTTTTTGCTGTTGGCAGTTTGTAACTGCCAACTCAGAAAAATTTCAAGTTTATAACTTGAATACTTAGATGAATTCGATGTTTATCAAGCCCTTTCCTCCAGCATAATCAATAGCACTACTCCAATAATAATGTTGTGATTCTGCAACAATTCTTGCTTTTACTGGATTTTGATGAATATAGTCTAATTTTTGCTGAATAACATCTACTGACCAAAGTTCAATCGGATGTAATGTTTGTTGCCATAATTGAATAATTTCATTATTTCTGTTCTCTTCTCCTGCCTTTTTGAAAATCCATTTCATCCAACTTTTTCTACTTTCTTGAGGATTTTCTTCAATAGCTTTAAAGATTTTCTTAGCTGTAAACTTTTTAAAATCTCTCATTGTACCAGATAAATCTCCAGTTTCTGACCTTACTAATAAATGTAAATGATTACTCATCAAGCACCACCCATAAATTATTAATCCTTTTTCTTTTACGCAATGATTTAGACTATCAACAACAATATCGCAGTAATCAGCACGAGTAAAGACATCAACCCATTGTACTGTTGCGAAAGTCAAAAAATGCAGACAAGTTTGGTCTTTTATAGTATATGTGGACATTTTATGCTTTTTTTTAAGTTAAAAACTTAACTTCATTCTGCGTGTCGAGTTGCAAACTCGACACGGCTACTTACAAACTCAACAGGGCTATTTCACCGCTCCAACTTTATCTAAAGCTGCTTGCTTCACCAAAATATCATATTTAGCTACCGATTCTTGCAAACGTGCTGTGATAATGTCGTCTGAAGCTCGAAGATATTCAATCATAATTGCTTGACCATTTCGATAGCGACTTTCTACAATTTTGAAATATTTTTCTGCTTTTTTTGTGCCATCTTGTGCCGTAACCAATGATTTTTTTGCCGCTTCCAATTCAAAATATGCTTGTGAAACTTGCAATTGAATCTGTTGTTTTACTTCTTCAAGTTTGGTGTCAAGGATGTTTTTTTGAATTTTTGCTTGCTGAATCTTCGATTTTTTCTCGTAACCATGATACAAATCCCAACTTAGTCCAAGTTGACCAATGACATAAGCTTGATTCTTGAAAGTATAACCATAACCTTGAAAACCCATATTTCCACCGACAAAAACTTGTGGACGAATAGCATTCATTTGTTGTAATTTGATGGCTGTTTCTGATACTTTAATATTGGTATTAATCTGCGAAATTTCTTGTCGGTTTTTCAAAGCATCTTCTTTTGCTTGACTCAAACTTGTAGGAAAACCGATATAGCCATTGACCAAATTTGTATCAGCAATGATTTCTGTTGAAAAATCACGATTCATTAAATAGTTAAGGAAAACTTGAACCGATTGTCGATTTTTGTCTAAAGTCGCTACTTGTTGGTCGAGTTTACTGACCTCATATTCAGCAGAATAAATGACATCTTTGGTTGCTACATTATTGCTGACCAATTTTTCATTCAATTTGACAAAATCAGTCAGTAAGTTCCTTGAAACTTGATAGATTTTTTTAGCTTCTAAAGTTTGTAAATATTGTAGATAAGCTGTGGTGATACTATAGCGAATTTCATTTTCTAAAACCCTCTTTTTGGCTTCTTGAGCAGAGAGTAAATCTCTTTGTATCAGTAAGTTATAGCGAATATCAGTGTTGAAAATCGGATACTGAAAACTTAATTTTGTGTCATGAAAATTATTGGGAGCCAGCAATTGATTGACATTTTCAACTTGTGGAAAATTGTTGGTTTTTGTCAATTGATTCAAAGTAGAATAAACAGGATTTAATAAATCTCCAATAGGAAATGCTAATTTTCGTCCACCTGCTGCAAGAGAGTATGTTGGACTAAAGGTAACTTTAGGCATAAAGTTCGCCTTTGCTTGATTGATATTCTCAACTGATTTTTCAGTTTCAAGGCGTTCTTGTTTCAAACCTAAATTTTGCTTCAATCCTTCTTGAATATAACTTTCAAGTATAGTTGAGGACGGAACGCCACCCGCTTGAGAAAAAACCAAAAAAGGAGCAAAAAGTAGCAATAAAGTAATAATCTTTTTCATAAATATAGTTTATGGAATAATATGATATTTTGGTAAATACCTAAGTTTATCAATTGTAAGCTATTGACTAAAAGTTGGGTTGTCAATTCGTAAAATATATAATATCATTGGTTTTTAAATAACCATTTATTAGTTTCTGAACAGTGTTAAGTATTGGTTTAAAATAAAACTCGTTCCTTAAAAACGAGTTTTATTTTTGAGTTAATCAAAATTACATTTTCACACCAGTGGTGACTAAATTTGATGTACATTTAGCAATAATCTTATGTTCTGCATTTCGAGCTTCACATTCCATATTAATGACTGTTTTCCCAGCACGAATAACTTTTGATTTGACAAAAATAATATCACCAGCTTTAGCAGAAAGCAAATAATCGATGCTCAAATTAATAGTTGAATAAAAACTTTCTCGTCCCAATGAAAAAACAGTCATTCCCATTACATCATCAAGCATTGAGGCTGTTGTACCACCGTGAAGAATTTTGCCTGGGTTTGTCATGTCTTCTCTAACCACAAACTCAACCGTGAGTGAACCCTCATCAACGGCAATGAGCTTTCCATTGAGCCAACGACCCAAAGGCGAAGGACTCATTTCAGATGCATATTTGCCTATGTTTGCCGTAAAATATTCTAAAACTTGATTGGTCATATTTTTACTTTTTGTAGTGTTTGATAATATCTGTAAACTTTGCATACGCATCTTCCAAAAGTTGCACTCTGCGTTCTTCTGGAAAAATCATGGTTCTACGTCTTAAATGAAGCGTTGCTAAGCCATGTACCAAACTCCATACCATCACCGAGATCGTTTCGTTGTCATCTCCAGCAAAATATCCTGCTTTCATACAATCATCTACCACATATTTGAGTGTTTCAAAAGCTCGCTCACCATCACACCAGATTTCTTCTCGGCATTCTAATGTTTCCATTGGTGCTGTCATCACAAACATCAAATCGTATAATTCAGGATTTTCAAAAGCATATTTCAAGTAGTGTTTTCCTAAAGAAACGAGCCTTTCAAAGGGGTCAGCTTCACTCATTATGCCAGCCTGCATTGCCTGCATCAATGTTTCAAAAGCCTCAACGTGTAGAGCAAATAAAATTTCGTTTTTATCTTTAAAATATAGATAAATCGTTCCTGCACTATATTCGATAACTTCGGCAATATTACGAATGCTTGTTTTCTCAAATCCCTGCTCTAAAAAAAGCGAACGAGCGGCATCTAAAATCTGTCGCTTCATTTCTACTTTTTCTCTTTCTTTTCTATCAATAACACCCATTGAGTCTTAATTATTTAATTAACGATGCAAATAAAATGAACAGTGTTCATAAAAACAAATATTTTTAGATTTTTTATAAAAAAGTGTGGCACATTTCTAAAATGTGCCACACTTAAGTTAAATATAAATGTTAAATTTCAACAACGTTGAAACGATAGTCTAAAGGGTCAAATTCTGCTAATAGCTTAGAAATGAACGTATGATCATTCAAATAAAAATTCAAGAAGTTTTCTTTACGTTCTTGCAAGCCACCATCAGGGAAGAGTTTTTGCTTTAGAGCTAACAGTTGAGTAACAGCTGTTTCTTGGTTTCGCTCTTCCGCTTTTTTGATGCGTTTTTCGAGATTTTCGAGAGAGGCTATAATTTTTACTTTTTCGGCCTCTACTGGGCCTTTCATGGTTTGGTCAATTGCCAATGATTTTCGTAAAATTCTTTCAAAAACTTCATTCACATCATCAATTTCAAAAGCTAAACTTAGTGAATTATCAGAATTTCGTTCTACAAAACTTCTTCTTAAAGTTACATCATCAGCAAAAAGCTCTTCTGCCGTAATACACAATTTATCCATACGTTTTTTACTTGCTTGATTAATCGCCAAAGCAAAATTACGAGGCATTAAAAGTGGAAATTGTTCGCCATAGTGATCGAAAATTCCTTTGAGTTGCAACCAATAAGGAACTTCAGAAGGGCCACCAATATAGGCTAAATTTGGCAAAATTGTTTCTTGGTAAAGTGGTCGTAAAACCACATTTGGACTGAAGCTATCTGCTTGATTTTCAAGTAATTGCAAAATTTCTGTTTCAGAAAAAGTTAAATCAGAATTCAGAACTTTATAAATATTATTCTCTTTAACTATACGCTCTCGTAGGCCATTTTGCAAATAAAAGAAGTTAATTTCACGAGGTGTGATTTGGGTATGATAACCCATTGCATTCAGCTCATCAGAAGTTTGATGGACAATTTTATTGGCAGTATTGTTCAATAAATCATCTTTAATTACTTCAATGAAAATGCCCTTTAGAGCAGATTCATCGGCATCCAAACAAACCAAACCTTCGTTTCCAAAAAGTTGGTGCATATATTGTCGGACTGCCTCTGAAAGTGTGTTATTTTTTAAATAAGCCTCTTCAAATAAAGCTGGTTTTTCGGGCAATTCATCAAAAATTGCTTGTAATTCAGCAGGATTCATTCGACCAACCGCTCCTTTTTGTTCGGTTTGCCATTGATAAGTTTTTCCGAAAAGATTAAATGAAGCAATTTCTGCAAAATCGTGGTCTTCACTTGCCATCCAATAGACAGGTACAAAATTATGGGCAGGAAATTCAGCTTTTAATTTTTTAGCTAAATTGATAATCGTAACAATTTTGTAAATCACATAAAGCGGCCCAGTAAAAATATTGAGCTGATGCCCAGTCGTAACGGTAAAAGTATTTGACTCCAACAAAATATCGAAATCGGGCTTGTTTTCTAAACTTTGATATTGCTTTTTTAGCACATCAACCAAAGTTTTTCGTTTGGTATCTGAAAAAACTCGTGCATCAATAGCTTTCTTAAAGCCTTGAATATCAGGATATTGATTGTAAAATTTTTTAAGATTTTCGTCTTTGGAAATATAATCTAAAAACAATTTCGGGAATGCACCGACCGAATTTAACGCTATTTTTTGAGAGGGCATATAGTGATTTTTTTCTTTGCTCTAAACAGAACACCAAAAAAAGCTGACAGGTTTCAATAAAATGGTGAATGATGAATGAAGAATGATGAATGGTGAGTGTAATTTGCTTATAGCCAATAAGTTATGTTAAAAACAATAACATTCATAATTCATAATTCTTCATTCTTAATTAATTTTACTCATACATTCTATCAATAATTTCTTTAAATTTTGCATTAATCGCTTTGCGTTTAGGTTTTAGTGTAGGAGTAATCTCCCCACCTTCAACAGACCATGGTGTCGCCAAAAGGGTAAATTTCTTGACTTGTTCATAAGGAGCAAATTCTTTATTAAATCGAGCAATTTCGCCAAAAATCAGTTTTAAAACTTGTTGGTTTTTTATCATTTCAGCATCAGAAGTATATTGGATACCTTGCGATTTACACCAATCACGGATTGATACAAACTCAGGGATAATCAAGGCTGCAGGAAACTTCTGACTTTCGCCCACCACCATCATTTGTTCGATATAAACCGATTCTTTCATTTTGTTTTCAAGCACTTGTGGTGCAACATATTTTCCACCAGAAGTCTTGAAAATTTCTTTTTTACGGTCAGTAATTTTCAAATATTTGCCTTCTTCTAGTTTGCCAATGTCGCCAGTATGTAGCCAGCCTTCATGGTCAATTACTTCTTTGGTAAGTTCTGGCTTATTATAATAGCCCATCATTACATTAGGACCTTTGACTAAAATCTCGCCATCATCTGCAATTTTTACAGTTGTGCCGTCAATAATAGGCCCGACTGTACCAATTCTCAAATCTAATGGCATGATTCGATTGGTTGCAATCACAGGCGAGGTTTCGGTCATGCCATAACCCTCCGAAACGGGAATACCTGCCGCCCAGAAAACTCTTGCTAAACGAGGTTGCAAAGCCGCCGCTCCCGAACAAATCATGCGAATATTACCACCTAATGCCTCTTGCCATTTGCTGAAAACTAACTTTTTTGCCCATTTAAGTTGTGTATTATACCACCAACCAAAGGTCTGGTTTGGGTCATATTTTAGTCCTAAATTCAAAGCCCACAAGAAGATGCGTCGTTTTGTTCCACTCAATTCATAGCCTTTTGCAACGATTTTATCATATACTTTTTCGAGTAAACGAGGGACTGTTGTAAAGATATGTGGTTGAACATCCCTTAAATCTTCGGCAATAGTTGCCATATTTTGAGCATAATAGATGGATAAACCTTTACTCATATACAAATACAAAACCATGCGTTCATAAACATGGTTGAGAGGAAGAAAACTCAAGGCACGACAAGTCTCATCAATCGGAAAATTGTTTTTGCAAGACTCGAAGTTACTAATAAGGTTTTGATGTGAAAGCATCACCCCCTTTGGATTTCCAGTTGTACCTGAGGTATAAATGAGCGTTAATAAATCATCTGGTTTGATAGAAGCTTTAATAGACTCCAATTTGTTAATATCTTCATTATCAGCTCTTTCTGAGATTTCTTTCCAGTGCTTTCCGCCTAAAACTTTATCAAAACAATAAATTTCTTGTACGCTTGGAGCATCTTTTGCTGCTTCTTGTGCTTTGTGCAAAAGCGATTCATCACCTACAAAAATTAATTTTATGTTGGCATCATTGAAAATATAACGATAATCGTCAACTGTAATATTGGGATAAAGAGGTACGCCAATTGCCCCAGATTGTTGTACAGCAAAGTCAACAATATTCCATTCTGGACGGCTTTCAGAAATGATCGCAATTTTATCCCCCTTTTCAATACCAATTTTGAGTAAACCTAAACTCAATTGATTGATTGAATGGATGAAATCATTTGCAGAAATTCGTTTCCATTCGCCTTTGATTTTAGAAGCAAAAACATCAGACTTGTTGTATTTGGCGATGGATTCGCTCAATAAGTCAAAAACTCGTGTGATAGATTGAGACATTTTTATAGTGCGTTGAATAATTATTTTGTTGTATATCTGCTGATTATCAGGCATTTATATATTAACTAACAGCAGATTCTTTTAACTTAATTGTTCCTGCAGTGGCATCAATATCTGCTACGATGCCAATGGGAACCGTAAATTTATCTTTGATATGCCCAATCATTGCCCCTGAAAAAGCAGGAATTTTGAGTGGTTTGATGTGGTCTTCAAAAATATCTTCGAGTGTCAGCGAACCATAGCTTTTTGAAGGTGGACAATCGGTACATTTTCCGAAAATAAAGCCTGAAATTTGATTTAAAATTCCAGCTAATTTTAGTTGTGTAATCATTCGGTCGATGCGATAAGTATCTTCTTGCACATCTTCAATAAACAAAATGGCACCCTTAAAATCTGGCACATACTTCGAGCCTAGAATATGCGAAAGTACAGTTAAATTTCCACCAATGAGTTTACCACTTGCTTTGCCCGCCGTGATGGTATAGATACGGTCATCTACTTGCACCAAACTATCACTTTTTCTAACAGGATTGCTCATAACGGTCGCATTTCCGTCGATTAAAGTATTTTTGAAATAATCAACCGAGAAACTATTCCATGTAGAAGAGCCCACAGGGCCATGGAAAGTAACCAAACCTGTTTGGCTGTAAATGCCTAATAATAAGGCAGTTATATCGCTATATCCAATAAATATTTTAGGGTTTTTCTTGATAAGTTTATAATCTAAGAGAGGTAAAATTCTGGCACAGCCCCAACCTCCGTGCATTGCCATGATGGCATCAATCTTTTTATCAGCAAACATTTCATTGATGTCGGCAGCACGGTCTTCATCTTTTCCTGCCAAATAGCCATAACGGTCGAAAATATGTTTTCCCAGTACGACTTTGAAACCCATTGCTTGTAAGCTTTCGACCGTAATTTGGACTTCTTCTTTGATAAAAGCAGAATAAGCGGGGCAAACCAAACCAATGGTATTTCCACTTTTTAGAGCTGCGGGCTTAATAACTTTTAGTGTATCATCCAAAACATTAAAATTCATGTTTACAAATCCATAAGTGATTAATAGTGAAGTACTTATGAAATTTCTGCGAGAAATGAGCGATTCTGCTGATGACTTATTTGGAAACATTTTTGGAATGGTTAGGATAAAATCATAAAAAACGAATTTACGAGATAATAATCAGAAACAAAATATTTCATTCAATTTTTGGAATAGATTTGCCAGTTTCGATAATTTCCATCATTCGATATTTATCATTCTGTAATATTCTTTATTTTTGTAAAAATCGCCTATTAGATATGAATTCTTTCCGAAAACAAGTCCATCAAACACTCGAAATTTCGTTACGACAGAAAAGTGGTTTTGGTTTTTTTATCAATATCTTTCTGACAGTTATTATTTTTCTGAATACCATCGCCATTATTCTTCATACGGTTCCAATGATTCGGAAAAATTATGACCAATTTTTCCTTGATTTTGAAGTGTTTTCGGTCATTGTTTTTACAATCGAATATATACTGAGGCTTTGGTCTTGTGTTGAAAATGAAACTTTCAAGCATCCTATTTATGGAAGATTACGTTTTATTTTTTCTGCATGGGGCTTGATAGATTTATTAGCAATTTTACCTTTTTTTGTGTCTATTTTTGTTACAGACTGGGGATTCGTTCGTATTCTTCGATTATTACGAATGCTGCGTTTGTTTCGTGTAAGCAAGTATTTTCATGCTTTACGAGTAATTCAACGTGTGATACGAAGCAAGCAAGAAGAATTAGTTCTGTGCATGGTATTTATCATTTTTATCCTTATTATTTCGTCGAGTTTGGTTTATTATGTAGAGCATGAAGCACAGCCTTACGCATTTACAAGCATTCCAGAGTCAATGTGGTGGGGGGTAAATACTATGACAAATGTTGGCTACGGAGATTTACACCCAATAACTGTTACAGGGAAGTTTTTAGGAGGAATCATCGCAATTTTAGGGGTTTCGATTTTCGCATTGCCAACAAGTATTTTGGCATCAGCTTTTGCCGAGCAGATACGTATCCAAAGAGAAAAAAAAGCGATAAAATGTCCTCACTGTGGCAAGGAATTTCAGGAACACTAAGATTAAAAAAATCAAATCTTCTAACAAGAACCAAACCTTTTTGGTATTTTAACGTTTTATTATCTGTATATACATTTAATTTTATTAACTAATGAAAAAAATACTCTCAACCCTTTTATTGGCAAGTATCACAACCTTTAGTTTCTCGCAAAGCTGTTGTGATGTTGCTTTTGCCAGCAATGATGGAAACATGGCAGCTTTTGCCTCTGATAAAGCATTTATTGCTTCTCATTTAGCCCCGATTGTTTATAAACACATCAGCGAAGTGGGTGGTACGATGATTCAGTTTGATACCCCCGATGGAAAAAAGGCGAATGGATATGTAGTAAAAGCCAAAAAGAAATCTGATAAATGGCTATTTGTTTATCAAGAATGGTGGGGACTAAACGACCACATCAAACGTCAAGCCGATGTTTTTTATAATGATTTAGGAGGAAACGTAAATGTTTTGGCTTTAGATATGTACGATGGAAAAGTGGCAGCCGATGCAAGTGAAGCAGGGAAAATGATGCAAGGAGTAGTAGAAGCACGCTTAGAAAACATTGTAAAAGGGGGTTTAGATTATGCTGGTAAAAAAGCGAAGGTTGCTAATGTTGGTTGGTGCTTTGGTGGTGGTTGGTCGCTAAAATCTGCTATTATTGGTGGAAAACAGACTGTTGGCTCGGTAATGTATTATGGAATGCCAGTGAAAGATGTAGAAAAATTGAAAACACTTAATTGTGATGTGTTGGGTCTTTTTGCAACAGAGCAATGGATTTCTAAAGAAGTAATTGAAGAATTTGCGGCAAATATGAAAACAGCGGGCAAAGGAATCAACTATAAAATATTTGATGCAGCTCATGCCTTTGCCAATCCAAGTAATCCAAAATATGATGAAGCAAAAGCCAAAGAAGCCTATGGAATGGCAATTGAGTATTTGAAGAAAAAATTATTGTAAGGTAAAGATTCGTACAGAACTATTTTATAAGAAAAATTAAGCATTAGAAAATAACTAAATAATGGAAAGAAATTTTCATACATTTGGTTAGTTTTTCTAATGCTTTTTTATTTTTCCACCTCTAAAATCAAAAATGAAAACAATTTCTATTTGGGCAAGCAAAAACCAGAAGCTGGCAATTGCTTTTATAATCATTATTGAATTGTTGAAAGGATTGATGGGAGCTGTCATTGGTAATGATCTTTTACCAATACTCTCCAATGCTACTATTGAATTATCGGTTTTGTTCATCGTTTTTTTTATAAGTTTTATTCAAATCAATTATCGACACCACGCAATTAATTTGAGTAAAGAGAGGTTTCGTCAACTACGCCTTAAAAACACAACAATAATTTTTTTAAGTAGTTTTTTATTAGCCATATTATTGGGAAATCACTTTAAAGGCATAGGGTATTCTATTGATAATCAATTCATTAGCTATGCTGGTGTTACTATTAAATCCGATAGTTTACAACAAAAAGAAACAACAACAGTTTTTGAAAAAATTCTTAAACAAAATCAGATAAAAGACCAACTTCTTTCTAATAATAAAGCCGAAAAAAGTTCGAGTGATACAGGCAAACGCATTGGCTATGTTCTTCTTTTTGTGTTGAGCCTTGTCTTAACTTATGTTGGAGTTGCCTTATCTTGTTCGATAGCTTGTAGTGGATATGGCGTACTTGCTATTTTGGCTCTCTTGCTATCACTTGGTATTTTTTCGGGGGGTATTTACTTTTTGATCAAATCTTTTAGAAAAACAATCAATTCCTCAACAGAAATGACACACGAGGAAAAGAGAAAAGAACGAAGAAGATTCTTCGCCATTTGGGGAATAGTAACGGCTCTTCTTGCTCTCTTGATAGTATTTACTAATGTTTAAATAATTATTTCTGTAAAGCATATTTGTAATAGCAAAAGCGAGTTTTCGTTTTTACTGTTAAAACGAATGGATTAACAATGCAACATATAAGTAAGTTTATCACAATTTTATTATTTTCCACTACACTTTTTGCTCAAGAAAAAACCTACCGAAACTTAGTAATGGAAGGTGGAGGAATCAAAGGAATCGCTTATGGAGGAGCTTTGATAGAATTAGAAAATCGAGGTATTTTGCCACAAATACAACGAGTGGGAGGGACTTCGGCAGGGTCTATACAAGCGTGCTTATTGGCGGTGGGATATTCGGCAGAAGAAATTTCCGAAATCATTGCTAATACACCTATTGAGACATTCAACGATGGTGGAACTGTATTTCGTGCGGGAAAACGGTTTTTAAAGAAATTTGGCTGGTATGAAGGTAAAAGTTTCTTGGAAACAATAAAAAAACTCGTGGCTGAGCGAACAAATAAACCTGATTTGACTTTTGCTGAATTGCATGAATTGGCTCAAACAGTCCCTTTTAGAGATTTATATGTTACAGGTGTAAATCTGACTAAGCAAAAATTGGAGATTTTTTCCTATGAAACATATCCCGACATGAAAATTTGCGACGCTGTTCGCATTTCAATGTCAATCCCTTTGTATTATAAGGCAGTTTCAGTAAACCCCAAAGGTATGATTATTGATAATCCTTTAGCAAGTGATAATTGTTGTGTTTTTGTTGATGGAGGTTTATTACTCAATTATCCAATTGATATTTTTGACCAAACAAAATACTTGAGTACTGCCAATGATAGTACTCAAAATAAACCAATTTTTAATATTGAAACAATAGGTTTAAGACTTGAACGGTGCGAACAAATTGACCATGAAACCCGTATGCAAGAAGGCTTTGCTCCATTTGATATTCAAGATTTTAAAACTTTTGTTTCAGCTTTATATAATATTATGACCGAAAGTGTAAGTCGCCCCAAGGCCGAAGATATAAGTCGTACCATTTATATCAACGACCATGAAATAAATCCACGGGTACGCAAAGTTTCAGAAGAAGAAAAACAAATGATGATGCTCAGTGGGCAGCAAGGCGTCATAGAGTTTTTTAATCGTTAGCTAATTATTTACGATTTCGGAGCTTTTTATCATCAACGGTTTTATTTAAAAATTGATTGATTTTTTCAACATCATAGCTCATTTGAATTTCACCAAAAGAATTGATTTTGATGTCAAAGCCACTTAAATCTTTATGTACACGAGGTTTCTCAGTAGATGCTTTATCCTCAATTTTCTTTTTTGACATGATTATTAGTATATTTATACCGTAAATTTATATTATTCCTTTATATTCAGCTCTAAGATATCAATAAAAGTCTAAACTACTATGCTAAAAATTGGATTAGTTATACTCCTATTTGCTATTGAGTTGTATGTTTACTACTCGTTTGGTGGTTTTGCTTCATATCCATTTAGAATATTAGGGTATGGTTTTCTTCTTTTTGGGTATTATTCTAAAAAAAAATACACATTAAACTTTACTGATAGACTTTTTATTGCTGCTTCATTCTTTCCTATTTTTTCGCCATTGCCAGTATATGTTTTAGGTTTTGCTTTAGGGAAAACCTTAGAATTGGCTTTAATAATGATTGGTTATTTATTCATTATACGAATTTTTCAAGTCGAAGGGTCAAAAATTATTTTAGCCGATAAACAAAATACTTTTTTAAATATATTCATTCCATACGTTGTAATGCCTTGTGCATTTTTCATTGCAGTGATACTACCATTGACGAGTGCCACCACCATCATCCTTACAGGTGTTTATCTGCTGTTAATGTTATATATGGTAGTCTTATCTGCTTTTGTTCCTTTTACGGAAAAAAGTAAACTTTATATTTCGCTTGCTATGTTTTTTGTTGTATTAGCAAGTGGGGCAAATGCTTATCGAATGTATATTTCTCATTTCCCATTTGACTATGGAGTTGTGAGGATTGTTACCAATTTATTTCGTATCTTTTTTATGTTAGGAATATTATACCGTGTTGACCAACGAGTAAGTTATTCTGTTTTATCCCAAAAACGCTAAGGCTTTTTCAATTCGTTTGATCACTTCTTCTTTACCCAAAATTTCTAAAGTTAACATCAAATCTGGTCCTTTTCCTACGCCTGTAATCACTAAGCGAAAGGCTTGCATTACTTTTCCCGCCTTGATTCCTGCTGCTTCAAGTGCTGGGAAAATTGTATCGTGAATATTTTGAGAGTTAAAGTTTTCATTATCAATGCTTTGAATACTTTCTTTGATTACACCCATTGCTTTACGGGCATCATCATTCCATTTTGATTTGACTATTTCTTCGTCATAAGCTGTTGGTGCTTCAAAAATGAAAGGTACTTCCGTAATAATTTCTTGTGGGAAAGTTACTCGGTCTTTCATTAGATGAACTAATTTTAGAGCAAAATCATGTCCTTTTTCTTTTATCTCTTGTTTTTTGTCTAATATCACACTTACCAATTCTTCTTCTGATTTTCCTTTCAAGTAATGTTGGTTAAACCATTTGGCTTTATCCACCATGAATCTCGCTCCTGCTTTATGTATTTTATCTAAAGTAAAAGAGTCAATCAAATCTTCCATCGAGAAAATCTCTTGTTCTGTACCAGGATTCCAACCCAAAAATGCCAAAAAGTTAACAACAGCCTCGGGGAAATAGCCATCTTCTCTAAAACCACGAGCAATTTCGTCAGTAAATGGGTCTTTCCATTCTAATGGAAAAATAGGGAAATTGCCTAATAATCCATCACGTTTGCTTAGTTTTCCATTGCCTTCGGGTTTTAATAAAAGTGGTAAGTGAGCAAATTCTGGTGCTTTCCAACCAAATGCTTTGTATAATAAAATATGCAAAGGAGCTGATGGCAACCATTCTTCGCCACGAATGACATGCGTAACTTCCATCAAATGGTCATCAACGATATTGGCCAAATGATAAGTTGGCATTCCATCAGATTTCAACAAAACTTTGTCATCAATCGTTGAAGAATGTACCACAACCCAATCACGAATAATATCTTTGAAGCGAATTTCTTCTTTCAAAGGCACTTTTAAACGAATTACATAAGCATCGCCGTTGGCAATTCGGGCATCGACTTCTTCTTTTGAAAGTGTCAATGAATTTTTCATTTGCAATCTCGTAACCGCATTGTAAGATGTATTATCAACCTTAGCTTCTTCCAATTGCTTACGCATAGCGTCCAACTCTTCGGCTGTATCAAACGCATAATAAGCTTTTCCTTCCGAAACCAATTGCTCGGCGTATTGTCGATACATTGGTTTTCTCTCTGACTGGCGATAAGGTGCGTGAGGGCCACCAACGCCTTGACCTTCGTCGATTTCGATACCAACCCATTTCAAGGCCTCTAAGATATAATCTTCTGCTCCAGGTACGTATCGAGTTTGGTCTGTATCTTCGATACGAAGTAGCATTTTTCCACCCATTTTGCGGGCAAAAAGGTAATTATATAAAGCTGTACGAACACCGCCAATGTGTAGCGGACCTGTTGGACTGGGAGCAAATCTTACACGAACCATATTTTGTAGAACAACTTTCTAAGTTGTTAGAAATCGTAGAATAATGATTAAAAAATGCACAATTTGGAAAATTGTGTTACAATTGAAAGGCAAAATTACCTGTAAATTTTAAAGAAAAGTAGAAAAAGATGAAAATCAAGATAATCAAGGCCTCTTTTTGTAGAGTGGAACCGTGCTACAAGGCTCTCCAAACATGATACTTTGAGCATAAGGTCGTAATCGGCGAGTGACTTCTACATAAGCTGTTGTTGGAACTGCTACTTTGCTGCAACCTTTCACTACGACTTTTGCACCAGCATATTCTTCAAAATTGATTTTTGCAAGTGCTTCATCATAGAGTTTTTGCTCTAAATCTTGTAAATTTCCAAAAACAATTGTTTTGGCAAAAGGTTCGAGTTGAATGGCAAGTAACATATATGCCCATGTAGGAATTACAGCATCTTCGGTGCAAGTAATGGCTATGTTTTTGCCTGAATATTGCGACCAGTCGTGGTTTTTTAAAAAATCTCTGAAATCTTTTTCTTTCAAAATCAAACCCATAAAAAGATTATCTTTCAAATCGTATAAAACCCGTTCGCCTGAATCGTAGAAATCTTCTAAATCTAATGAAATTAAGCCACTTTTGGCTACTCTGTTTACTATTACGTCTTCCATGTTTGTGCTTTTGTCAATTGATTTTTAACAATCGACTTTTTGAAAAAATTAGTCATCCACCTGTGGACTATCGACCATTGACTAACTAACATTTTCTTTACTCAGAAAGTTTATTTTCTTGTTTGCCTTCTTCTGTATTTAATTCATCATTTAATCTTTCTTCAATTGTATCAACAATTTCAGCAATAATTGGAAGTTTTATAGTAAGTGGAATCGGTCTGAGAGAAAGGTAATCGAAAGCATTGCTTAAGTTCCAAATTCTAATGAAAACTCTACTAAAGATAAACATTTGCTGAATCAGAAACATCAGCACAATTGTAAAACCAGAAGTCATTCCTATGCTCGATTCTAACCAAAAATAAAGTAGTAATAATACAAAAGAGAGAAAAATGACAGACCAATAAATTTGCATGGTTTTGAAATTTCGGAAGACATAGTTTGCGGATTTCCAGAATGCTTGCCATGGATTCAGCAACTTGTCACGGTACAACAAAACTTTAGCGTATTCGCTCGTATTTAGTAAATAAGTAATACAAAAAGTCGCAAAAATAATTGGAGGAACCATCCATGCAAAGAATTTTGTCTCTGTATCACCAAAACCAATTGCCCCAAAAACACCAAATACAATGATGATTATTCCAAATGTAATGAGATAGATAGACAATTGAACCAATGAAAGTAAAAAGAATTTTCCAAAATAATGGGTGGAGTTTTTAAAAAAATCGCCTAATCGGAAAGTTCCTCTTATTGTAAATTGGCTTAGGATTCCACCAGAAAAAAAGATATTTGAGAAGATATAAACAAAAGCTAAAATTAAGCTTATTGACAACAAAGGCCTAAGCGATTTGCCACTGTTTCTGAGAAAATCAGCAAAAACAGTAAAATCAAAGTCGGTGAGTAAATTATTGAAAGCTAATGAATTGAGTGATTCCGTTTTTAAAATACTGAATGAAGGAAATACCATAAAAAGTCCCAAACAGAAATTTACTAAGAATAGCAGCAAAACGATTTGCCAGTTTTGAGCAGTTCTACGAAATGCTTGGGTTAAGATGGTAAACATTATAGGGAAGAGGTTAGTTTTTCATTATTTTTATGACGCAATATATCTCTTTTTGTTTTCTTTTCAAGGTTTTTCCGAAGTGATTCGGTTAGGTCAATACCAGTTTGGTTGGCAAGGCAAATCAGTACGAAAAGGACATCCGCCATTTCATCACCCAAATCTTTGTCTTTATCTGATTCTTTTTCTGATTGTTCTCCATAACGGCGTGCCATGATTCTTGCTACCTCGCCCACTTCTTCCATTAGCATTGCCGTGTTTGTCAATTCATTAAAATATCGAACACCGATGGTTTTTATCCAATCATCTACTGTTTTTTGTGCTTCTTCTATGGTCATTTTCTTAGATTTTAGATTCGGGATATGAGATAGGAGATTCGAGATACAGGATTTGAGATTCTAATTTCACATCTTGAATCTTACATCTAAAATCTCCTATCTCGTATCTTCTATGCAAAGCTAATCAAAAAAACGCTTGTTGAAATACTTATATTCAATTCAACGTTAGTAGAAAAGATTCAAAAGTCATAAATTGCCAAAAAATAATTTTTACTCGATATTTAGCATGAATTTTTTAAAAACTACTTCCTATTTGTTTCTTTTGGCTTACTTGACAAACTTTATTTCGTGTAAAGAAAAGCCAAGCTCGGAACAAACAGAAACTTCTGAACAAGTAAAATTGGCTGCTACTCCAACTTTTAATGCTGATTCAGCCTATTTTTTTGTAGAAAAACAAGTAAAATTTGGCCCAAGAATTCCAAATACGGCCGCTCATATTAAATGCGGTGATTATTTGGTAGCTACTTTAAAAAAATATGGTTGTGAAGTAATTGAACAAAAATTTAAACCTGTTACTTACGATGGGAAGGTACTAAATGCCCGAAATATTATCGGAAGCATCAATCCTCAGGCAACTAAGCGAATTTTATTGGCTTCTCATTGGGATACTCGTCCTTTTTCAGATGAAGATTCAACAGCACGCACCAAAACTTTTGATTCTGCCAACGACGGCCCAAGTGGGGTTGGTGTAATTTTTGAAATTTTACGAACAATTCAAGCATCTGGACAAAAACCAACGGTTGGCATTGATGTCGTATTTTTTGATGTAGAAGATTGGGGGCCACCAGATAGCTATAAAGGAGCTGTAAATGATGCCAATGGTGGTTGGCTGATGGGTTCAGAATATTGGTCAAGAAATCTGCATAAGCCTAATTATTCGGCATACTTTGGCATACTATTAGATATGGTTGGTGGAAAAGGAGCAACTTTTACAAAAGATGAAATTTCTCGACAATATGCACCAGCAGTTGTAAATAATGTTTGGGCTATTGCCAGTCAATTGGGCTATAGTCAATATTTCTTGAATCAAGATTTTGGAAATATCACTGACGACCACGTACCTGTCAATGTCAATGCAAAAATTAATATGATTGATATTTGCGATTTAAGACCAAATTCAGGTAGTACATTTGGTGATTATCACCACACTCAAAAAGACAATATGAGCATCATTGATAAAGGCACTTTAAAGGCTGTTGGACAGACACTTTTGCAGGTTTTATACCAAGAATCAACCGTTCAGCAATAAAAAGGTTGTCTTAACAACTATTTTTGCATTTTTCCTTGACAGTATAGTATATTATTTGTTATTTCGCATAGAAAATAGTTATAAGTAATTAGGTTTGAGAAAAGAGCATAAAGCTTTTTAAGCTAAACACTAATTGCAAAAAGCAAAAAACGCCATTCATTTTAATTCAGTTTGTTATGACAGAAACACTTAACTTCGATGTTACGCTGGTTGCTGAGAGTAGAATCCATCAACTTGACCAAAACAATATTGCTTTCGGCACAGTATTTACTGACCACATGTTGGTGGCCGATTATATCAATGGTGAATGGCAAACACCAAAGATTTTGCCTTATGGCGATATTAGCTATAATCCAGCACTGGCAACACTTCATTATGGCCAATCAATTTTTGAAGGAATGAAAGCCTTTAAAAATGATGCGGATGAAGTTTTGATGTTTAGACCATTAGAAAATTTCAAAAGATTTAATATTTCAGCCGAACGTATGTGTATGGCACAAGTTCCAGAAGAAATATTTATTGGAGGTTTAGAAGAATTGCTTAGAATTGATGCTGCATGGGTACCTAAAGGCGAAGATAATTCTCTTTATTTACGTCCATTCATGTTTGCAAGTGATGTGTATCTGGGTGTTCGTCCCTCACAAAACTACCGCTTCATGATTATCATGAGCCCAGCAGGAAAATATTATACAACACCACCAAAGGTAAAAGTAGAAACCGAATTTATTCGTGCTGCTCCTGGTGGCGTTGGTTATGCCAAATGTGCTGGTAACTACGCTGCTTCTTTGTATCCAGCTAAATTAGCTCAAGAGCAAGGCTATACGCAATTATTGTGGACAGATGCCATTGAGCATAAATATTTTGAAGAATCAGGCACAATGAACGTAATGTTTGTAAAAGATGGTAAACTTATAACGCCAAATACAAGCACTACAATCTTGAAAGGAATCACTCGTGATACTTTGCTTCAATTGGCAAAATCAATGGGCATTGAAGTGGAAGAAAGACGAGTGTCGGTTGAAGAAATTATGACAGGTATTGAAAACGGAAGTGTAAGTGAAGTTTTTGGTGCAGGAACAGCCGTAGTAGTTTCGCCATTTGCAGCTATTGGCTATAACGGAAAAGATTATGTTTTGCCTACTATTTCTGAAAATTCATATTCAACTCGTTTGAAAAATGCTTTGAACGATATTCGTACAGGTAAGGTAGAAGATACATTTGGTTGGGTTTGGAATATTCATGCTTAGCCCCTCACCCCTAAAGGGGAGTTTTAACAAAAACGCCATTAAGATTTTTCTTAGTGGCGTTTTTGTTTCCTGACAAAAAATAAAAATATAGATGATTGAAAAAATTAAGGTTAATAAAATCAAACCAAAAGGGTCAATAATAGGTTGATATTCAAAGCTTAGTCGCTTAGTAATCAATACCAAATATAGATTTACTTGGTAGTTTTGCTAAGTTTGGCTTACTTTGGGGTTCAATCTTTATCTATGGTTTTAGCAATTTAAAAAATTGCTCTACAAAATATGTCTTTAGAAGTTTTCTTAAAAGCAATTCAACAAGAAATTGCAAGCACAAAATATGGCGATAGCCCAGCCGAGCTTTACGACCCTATTGAATATTTGATGTCGCTTGGTGGGAAAAAAATGCGTCCATTGTTGACGGTCATGGCAACCAATATTTTTTCTGACAATTGGCAAAAAGCAGTAAAACCTGCCATTGGTGTTGAAGTTTTTCATAATTTCACTCTCATGCACGATGACATTATGGATGCCGCCCCACTACGTAGAGGCAAGCCAACAGTGCATGAAAAATGGAATGAAAATATTGCCATTCTTTCGGGTGATGTAATGCTTGTGTGTGCTTATGAACTAATGACAGCCGTAGATGATAAGATTTTCAAACATGTTATTAGAAGATTTAATCGTACAGCAGCCGAGGTTTGCGAAGGCCAACAATGGGATATGAATTTTGCAACCCGCAATGATGTTACAGAAGAGGAATATATCAATATGATTCGTCTGAAAACTTCGGTTTTACTTGGTTTTTCATTAGAATTAGGTGGCTTGATTGCCGAAGCTGATGAAGAATCGACACAATTATTGTACGAAATTGGAACAAATATAGGTATTGGTTTTCAGTTGAAAGATGATATTTTGGATGTTTACGGCGATCCAGAAAAATTTGGTAAACAAGTCGGGGGCGATATTATTGAAAACAAAAAAACTTGGCTTTTGCTCAAAGCCTTAGAAATTGGCGAAGCAAACGAAGAATTGCAATTTTGGATTGATGCCAAAGAGTTTGATAAAGAAGAAAAAGTAAAAGCAGTAACTGAAATTTATAATTCGTTGAATATAAGAGAGTTAGCTGAACAGAAAATGAATGCTTATTTTGATAAAGGTTTAGTAGGTTTAGCACAACTTAATGCGTCGGCAGAAAGAAAACAACCTTTGATTGAAATTACAAAACAGTTAATAGAAAGAGAATCTTAAATAGTGAGCGGCGTTTCGCTCAATAGTCCACAGACGATAGTCGACAGAAAAAAAGCACAAGAAATGGAAGAAGTAACAGCAAATTTATTAATAATCATCGTAACAATTGGAATGAGTCTGTATGCTTGGAGCAACCAATCGGTATTTTATGGTTGGATGATGAACCCCAAAGCAATTGACCGAAATAGAGAATACCACCGTTTTATTACATCTGGTTTTATTCATGCTGATTATATGCACTTATTTTTCAATATGTACACCCTGTATAATTTTGGTGGTTTTATTGAACAAGTATTTATTCAGAAGTTTGATAATGACCCACGCATTGGTTCAGTAGCTTATGTTATTTTTTATGTTGTTGCCATCGTCGCTTCTGATTTATCAACATTTATCAAGCACCGAAAAGATAGTAACTATAATTCTCTGGGAGCTTCAGGAGCCGTTTCGGCAGTAATTTTTGGTGCGATTTTATTTGTTCCAACAAGTACATTGACCGTATTGGTTTTCCCAATGCCTGCTTTCATTTTTGCTGGACTTTATTTGGCATTTACCTATTATGAAATGCAGCGAGGCAATGGCTATGTCAATCATTCTGCCCACTGGTGGGGAGCGGTTTTTGGTGTGGTGGTAATGATAGTGATGTATCCACAAGTAGTACCAAGCTTTATTGAACAAATATCTAACTGGCGACCTTTTTAGGGACTTGTGGTCAATATATATATGTAGTTTTAGGAAAAAGAAATGTAATCAAATGTATTGAATCTTACAATCTTGTAAATTTTTCTAATCGTGCTAAAAATACTTCGTCAACCCTATCCTTTTCACGAAAAATCACTCTCTCGAATTTTGCTCCAGTGTGTAGGAGAGGGTACTTTTATTGCCTTATTCCTCATTCTGTTTCAACCTTTTGGTATTTTAGGATGGCATGACCCCAATAAAAATTGGTATTTGGTTGGCTATGGTTTGGTTACAATGTTTGGAGGAATGTTACTGCGTTATGGTATTTTCAAATCTTTTACCAAATACCATAACGAGGCCTTATGGAATATCGGTAAAGAGATTTTGTCAATCATGTTACTGATGTTGATAATTACCATTGGGAATTGTATTTATAGCCTATTTATCTTTAACCTTGAGGGAAATTGGAGAAATTTCCTCGGAATGCTATTGGCTGTGATGATAATTGGACTTTTTCCAGCTACTTTTGGTGTAATGCTCAACTACATTTATCAACTAAAAAAATATAATCAAACCATTGTTGTTCATCATTCACAAGTGACTGAAAAACAAGTTATGATTGAACATAAAACATTAAAATTAGTTGCTGAAAATGAAAAAGATTCAATAACATTATCGCCAGAGGCTCTTTTTTATATTGAATCTTCTGATAATTATTCCACAATTTTCTTTGAAAAAGAAGGAAAACTTCAAAAAGAACTAATCCGAAGTAGTCTAACTCGTCTGGAAAGTCAAATCACGAATAAAAATATCGTTCGTTGTCATCGTTCTTTTATCGTTAATCTTGATAAAGTAGAAAAAGTAACAGGCAATGCACAAGGCTATAAATTGCATCTCGAAACACCGGAGTTGTTTGTGCCGGTTGCTCGAAAATACACAGAAATAGTTGAGCGATTGAAATAATACGCTTGCCATTTATCCCAACCGCTTGTCATTCTTCCCTTTGGTTTGTCAAACTCCCCAACTACTTGATAATCAACCCTTTCATTTGCCCATATTTTTCTTACCTGCTACATTTGTGTCATTCAAAAACGCAAAAATTAAAAAGAAATATTATGGAAACGCTCATTTACAAATCATCAATCGCAGTTCATGTATTATGTGGCATCTTGTCTTTGGCTTCGGGCTTGGTCGCTATGATTGCCAATAAAGGTGGTAAGGTTCATAACCGAGCAGGCTTGGTTTTTTACTGGTCAATGTTTATGATTTTTGTTACAACTACAATTTTCTTTACTCTTTATCCAACTAATTTAAAGTATCAGTTTTTCTTAGGAATCGGTATTATAAGTTTTTACCCAAACTGGTCAGGAAAACGAATGTTAAGTATGAAAAAAGGGTTAATTCCAACAATGATTGATAAAATTGCAGCTTATTTGGTTGGAATCTCAGGTATCTGTATGCTGGCTTACGGCATTTATTTAACTCAAAACCCACCTAAAGCATTTGCTGGATTAAATATTTTATTCTTTGTTTTTGGTACTGTGAGTTTGGCAAATGCTTATGGCGATTTGAAAGTATATTTAGGTTTTGTGAAAGCTGAAAAAATGCACTGGTTTTTTGCTCATGCTGGCAAAATGATGGGAGCTTATTCGGCAGCAATTACTGCCTTTTGTGTAAATATTGTACCAAGATTTTTTCCCGAAAACACACCTTTCTTTGTCTTTATCATCATGTGGACTGTCCCAGGTGTGATCATTGGAATCTTATCGGCAAGAATTATCAAAAAATACCAAGCGAAGTTTAAAATTGAAGCAAAACCAAGTGTTTTCTCGAAAATTAAACTAAGTTTTAGTAAAAAAGAGTTGGCTTGATTTTAAGTATTTCAACATCGGCATAGTTCAAAACCATGCCGATGTGAGTGTTGTTAATAGACCAACTCCGCAAAAATCAGATTGTTCACCAGCATAATCTATCGTAATTTTGAGCTGTATTCAAAAATAACGATATGGAAACTATTGACAATCAAGAGATTATAGATTATCGTCGCATTGAAAAAGCGATTCAGTTTATTGAAGAAAATTTTCAGACTCAGCCAAGTTTAAAAGAAATTGCCGACCACGTAGCTCTTTCAGAGTTTCATTTCAATCGCCTTTTTAGTAAATGGGCAGGTACAAGTCCACAACGATTTATGCGATTTCTGACTAAAGAATTTGCCAAAGAAAAATTGTCTGAAAGTAGTAATTTATTAGAAGCAACTTTCGAGTCAGGCTTGTCAAGTTCAAGCCGCTTGCATGATTTATTTGTTACTTATGAAGCCATGACTCCCGCCGAATTTAAGTCGAAAGGAGCAGGTTTGACCATTCATTATGGTATTCATGAATCACCTTTTGGTGATTGTCTAATTGCCATTACTGAAAGAGGAATTACAGACTTTCGTTTCTTTGAAAATGAAGATAAAGATTTGATAATCAAAGAATTACAACAAGATTTTGAAAAAGCTAAACTCATTTTTGATAATAATTTTACAAAGCCATTTATCGAACAAATTTTTTATGAAACACAAAATGCAAATCAGCCCATTACACTTTTGATGCGAGGAACAAATTTCCAGATTAAAGTTTGGGAAGCATTACTAAAAATTCCTTTTGGACAAATGGTCAGTTACGAAACAATTGCCAATGCAATAGGAAAACCAACGGCACAGCGGGCAGTTGGTACGGCCATTGGGAGTAATCGTTTGGGGTTCATTATACCGTGTCACCGAGTTTTGCAAAAAGTTGGAGGCATTGGCGGTTATCGCTGGGGAATTACTCGTAAAAAAGCAATTCTTGGCTGGGAAATGGCACATCTGTAACACAATTTTCCAAATTGTGAGTGATACAATTTGGAAAATTGTGTTACTCTAACAAACTCAAAATATCATCTTTAGAAAGTGATTTTACGAAGTTTTCTTCGGTAGTAATAAGGTTGTCGAATAGTTTTCGTTTGTTTCTTTGCAGTGCCAAAATCTTTTCTTCAACCGAATTACGGGTAATAAATTTATAGGTGAAAACTGTATTTTGCTGACCTATTCGGTGGGCTCGGTCGATAGCCTGTGCCTCAATCGCAGGATTCCACCATGGGTCGAGCAAAAATACATATTCGGCAGCGGTGAGATTTAAACCTAAACCACCAGCTTTTAGTGAAATTAAAAATATTTTTACAGACGCATCATTTTGAAAGCGGTCAACTTGCTCTTGGCGATCACTCGTTGAGCCATCCAAATAGCAATAATTGATTTTGTTGTCATCAAGATATTTTCTAAAGATGCTCAAATGTTTTACGAATTGACTGAAAATCAACACTTTATGCCCTTCTTCTACAATTGTTTCGAGTTTTTGTAAAACTTCTTCATTTTTGCCCGAATCGCCCTCATAAGTTTCATCAATCATCAATGGATGATTGGCCAATTGCCTAAGTTTGGTTAATCCTTGCAAAACAACCATTTGAGATTTGCCAAAACCCTTCTCTTCGATTTGCTCTAAAATGATATTTCGGTAATAAGATTTAGCTTCTTCGTAGCATTTTTCTTGCTCTTCGGTCATGTCGCAATAATGAATACTTTCTACTTTTGGAGGCAATTCGGTTGCTACCTGTGATTTATGCCGACGCATCATAAATGGCTTAATCAAACTGTACAAACGCTTGGTTTTCTGCTCATCTTGGTGTTTTTCGATAGGGATTTGGTACTCATTTTTAAAAAAACCTTGTGTACCAAGCAAACCAGGATTGATAAAAGTAAGCTGTGTCCATAAGTCCATCGTACTATTTTCGAGTGGCGTACCAGTCAAAATCAAACGATTGGCAGCATTTAACTGCATGACAGCTTTTGAAATATTCGATGTTGGATTTTTGATGGATTGCGACTCATCCAAAATCACATAATTGAAACGATAATCTTTGATAAAATCAATGTCAATGCGTAGAATTCCATAGGAAGTTAAAATCAAATCATACCCATCAAACTGTTCCGTATTTTTTTCACGATTTGAACCAGTATAAACTAAGGCTTTTAAGTTTGGCGTAAATTTTTCAATTTCTTTCAGCCAATTATAAATCAATGAAGTTGGCATTACCAAAAGACTTGGGTTTTCGGTCAATTTCAGTTCTTTTTGTGATTGCAAAAAAGCTAAAGTTTGAATAGTTTTTCCTAAACCCATATCGTCGGCAAGGCAGCCTCCTAATTTGTATTCTGCCAAGAACCTGAGCCAATCATAGCCAGCTTTTTGGTAAGGACGAAGATTGGCTAAAAGTCCCTTAGGTGTTTCATATTGTTCAATTTTATCAAAATTTCGTAACCTTTCGAGCTTCCGAGTCATGACTGAATGAGCTAAGCCTTCGTCAGTTAAATCTTGCACTAAAACAAGGTGATGTTTTTTTAGAACAAGCTCATCATTGTCTAATTTATCGACATAGCTAAATAACTCGGAATATCTTGTAAACCATTCTTCGGGAATAACAGCGATCTGTCCATTTGGCAAGGTAAATTCTCGTTTATTTGCCATAATTAGACTACGGAGCTTCAAAAAAGGAATTTCAAACTCACCAAAACGAACTTTTGCCTGAATATCAAACCAATCATTTTTTTCTTCGATTCGGACTTCAATTTCTGAATATCCTAAGAAATATTGCTTTTGCTTACTTTCAAGCTGTTTTACTTCAAAATTATTTTGTTCTAAAGTTTGTGCATTGCGTTGCAACCACGAAAATGCTTGTCGTTTTAATACAGCACTTCGTCCTTGACGAACATCCAAACCTAAGTCTTTTAATAAATTAACTTGGGCTTTTTCATAGCGTAAATCACGCTTTACTTTATGAAAAATCCATTGACCATTTTGCTTTTCAACATTCACATAGGCCTCGGCAGAAAAGCTATCAAATCGAAAATTATAGTTGCCATATTGAAAAGATAAATCAAAAACTATTTTGTTTTCTTCGTCATTTTCATCTTCTTCCTCTTGGTTATTTTGTTCAAAAATCGAAGTGGCAATTTTCTTATGATTGATTGTTTCTGAAATTGTCAAGACTGGTTTTGAATCATGCCGTTCAAATTTTATCTCGAAACCTTGGGCAAAAACATCAAATTGAGCTACCAACGGAGCGATGAATTTTTGGTAATAAGTGTCTTCAATGTTTCGTGGAATAATGATATTTTTTTTGTTCAAAAATGGCTTTAGTTTTTTGCCATCAACCTGTTTTTCAAAATGATAAAGTTTATCGTCAATGAGTAACCAAGCAGGCGATTCGCAGAGAATTTGGGCATTTTTAAATTGAAATTGTACACGCTCGCCTCCACATTTAATGGTTGGAAAATATTGTGTGTTTTCATCATTTCTGACGAAATTAAAGTATGCTTTTGCTCCTTCCTGAATATTATTAACAGCTTTCCAAGTTGGGTCGCCGTCATTGCTCATAATATATAATTTCTTTGTGAGAAGCTTTTCCAGAATATCAGAGCGATGTTTTTCCATGTAACCATGAATGGCTTCTTGGAGTAATTTATCGCCTTTTTCTGGGTCGAAAACTTTCAAGAAAAACTCAAGGGGCTGTTGTTTCTTTGTACTGAATTTCTTGACAATAATCTCTTGTTGAATAGCCTCAGTGAGTTTAACCAATTCATAATCGCTTGCATCAATTCGCTCTGAAAACTCATGAATATTTTTTGAAGAAACACTTTGATTTTGGAGTGTAAGTTCACCTTTGCTATTCAATTGCACCACAAATGCTTCGAACAAAAATCCCAAATATTCATGCTCGAAAAGCGAATAAACAATCTGAAATGGTTGCAACGTTGATACCTTCATATTTACAAAATAAGATGCCCTTCCACTTGGGATTTTAGGTGAAACTTTTCTAATCTGTGTCATTAAAATAGTTGATAGTTCACAGACAAAAGTCGATGGAAATAGTCTGCTTTGTATATAAGTTGTTGATAGTCAATGGTATGATTAATTTATAAAAAAATGAAAAAGACGTGTTGAATTATTTTTCATGATTTTTTTAGCAACCAAACAACGAATGTATAAAAATCAAGGAAAGAGACCAAAGAAGGGAGCATATTTTTATTAAAAGGTGTGTTGTTCTACTATATTTTCCATAAAAAAAGCCTCAAATTTTGAGGCTTTTGAGAAAAAATAATTGAGGTATTTTAAAACTCGATTCCAAATCTTACAACCATTCGGCGGTAGTTTCTGATTTCGTTTGATTCTGACCAATAAATAGGGTCAGTTGTTCGCTCTTGCTTATATTCGGCACGTTGGTAACGATAACCAAAATTGATGAGCCATGCCGAACCATTTCTCATAGGTAGTTTATAACCAATGGTTGGACTGACAACTAATCCTCCCGAAGTTTTGTAGCCAGTATTGTCTTCATTGAGCCAAGTGGTGGCATAGCCGACATCAAGGCTACCCAGTAAAATACTTCCACTTTGTTTCTTCTGAACTAAGTTACGACGAATTCCTGCTGAAATTGGCATCAAAACCGTTGGGCCATAGCCATCCACACCAAGCGTTACGCCTGCAGAAGTCTTTTTATTGAGATATATGCCATTGAAGGTTTGTAGAGCAAAATTTACTCGATTTTGTACTTGATATTGAATATTGGGTTGTTGATAATAAATACCATAATAGCCATTTGTTGCAAATTTATTGCGTCCCAGTAAAACACCAAATTCGGTCATATTGACAAATGGGTGTTTATGAAAAAAGCCTTCTTTTTTGTCTTGGGCGAGTGATGGGAGAATACTTAAAACTCCTAAAGCGAATAGTATTTGTATCTTTTTCATGATAATTTCTTGATTGATAGTTATTGGTCGTTGGAAAATATCCATTCAGTTAAGTCTTTTTCATCTGTATCCAAAAGCTTAATCTGAAGCTTTTCCTCCTTTATTAAACCATTTTACGATTATATCAACATCGTTTTGAGATAATTGTCCACCTTGTGGCATACGTTTGTTTCTTGGAGAAACTGGGTCGGCTACTGATGCTTTTATAGATGAGCTTACTTGTGCAATTTCAGTATCAGTGTCCAATGCTGTTGGTCGCCCTTGCCAAGTGCCAGTTTTACTGTGACATGATAAGCAATTTTGTGAAATTATTGCCTTTACTTTTGGAAAATAAACTTCATTTTGGCTGGTAATATCATCTTTTTTGCATGAAATTATTAAAAAGAATAAAATCAATAGCATCGAAAGAACTCGTTTATCAAATTTCATATTGTATTAAATATTTACCAACAATTTATTAGTAATTAGAAACTGTGGATTTGCTCTAATTAATTCTCTCTTTTGACAGGAATAATACTCAACAACTTCAAATTCTTAGGGTTTGATGTATCGTATTGATAAAGCCCATCTTTCCCTACCATTATCAAATGTTTTCCTTCGAGTGGAATTACATCATAAGCATCAATCTTTTCGATTTGTTGTTGTAATTTAATATCACTTGCACTTGTGGCGTCAAAAGATTTTAAGCCATATTGGCCTTCACAGATAAAAAGATTTGGAAAGTCAATACCCAAACCTGCAGGATTTTGCATGTCATAACTTTTGATTAAACTTGGCGATGAAAGATTAGCTACATTTACTACATCAAGACGATTAGGAGCTACTCCACACCAACCCGAGCGAAGTGTAACATAGGCTATATCATTATGTACAACTACTGGGTCGCATGCACGAGCGTGTTGGAAAATTGAAAGTCGCTCTGGTTTTTCAGGATTTTTATTGTCATAGATATACATGCCTGTATTTGAACCTATAAACAATTTATCTTTGTATGGAAATATCGTTTCGATTCCCCAACCGAGATTAATTTTTGCTTGTTGTGTGGGTTTATTGAGCGTTTTTATATTGAAAAGTAGCAAATCTGACTGAGAAACTGTATAGAGATAATCATCATACAATGTAAATCTTGCCATCGAACCGCCCGTGCCAGTGGTGGTGGCAGTACCTCCATTTGCACCCGACGACGCTTGTGGACCAGAGCTATTTTTAAGAGCGTCGGTTGCATAGTAAATCGGATTTATGATATTGCCATTTTGCCCACAATTGGTGCGAACTGTTTCGGTAATTGTTTTTATTTCATAATCTGTAACGGTCTGATTTTGCTCATTATAATACCAATAAATGCCGTCTGTTAGTCCATTCGTAAAAACATTTTTTACTCGACCACTTTCTTTAATAGCCTTTGGATTTGAAATATCGAAAGCCACAATATCAATGTAGTTATCGACATAAAGCGTATTCTCTTTGACGGCCATATCAACTACGCCCAGCACTTTTAAAAATGCTATACTCTGAGGTTTTTCGGGGTTACTATTATCAAAAATATGAATGCCCTTTTTTACTTCATTGATAAACAAATAATTATCTTTTACATAGATTTTCCCTGGATTGACCAAATCTTTTGGTGCTTCGGTAGAGATACCTATACGAATTTGTTCAACACTAAGCGTAACAGGTACTGTCGTACGATAGGTGCGAGTTGTTTCGCAGTTGTCTGTGCAGGCAAAGTTTCCCATTGCCAAACAAGCACAAATGAGTAGTAGTAATTTGTTTTTCATAATTTTGGGTGATTGAGGTCAAAAACGCTTATTTTACTCGTATTTTGGTTAGTTTTAGTGGGATGCCGAGAAGAGATGCCGATATGGATGGTTCTTTTACTTCGCCACTAAATACAATTTTTAGATCGGTTTTGTTTTTCAACTCAGCAGGAAGATTTCCAACGATGTACCTTTCTGAAGGATTAGCAACGCACGACAAGGGGTCGAAGTTATCAGTATCTCCTTCTACAACAATTACAGTCAGATTATTGCCAGCATCCATCAAAAAACCATTTTTATTTTTAATCGTACTGATAGTTTTTAAATCATCAAAGTCGCTAACGGCAGCCACTTCGATCGTTTCTTTTTGGCAAGCCAAGAATACAGAAATACCAATGAGAAGGAATAGCTTTTTCATAGTTTTTTTTGAGATTCGAGATTTTGGATATGGGATTTGAGATTTTGTATTCCTGATTTCTCAAATCCCATATATTGTATCTATAAATTCACAATTTTTCCTGCAAAAAGTATCGTATTTGATTGTTTTTCGCTAATAAAGAAGGCAAATGGGCGGTTACAGATAAATTCAGGCATGATTGGTACTGAAGTTACCTCAATACCTATGGTTGTAACAGCGGCCGCTTCTGTGCCTTTTTCGTCAACAGCAACAAATGTGTTTTGCTTAACAAAACCCACTTTTATTTTGCCCGCTGGTGGCGAAATTTTTGATAAATCTGCTGCATCGCTAAACATCGTTGGCATTCCCATATTACTCAAAACCTTGTTCAGATTTGTTTCATATTCTAAAGTAAATTTTGGTAAACCAACTATTACTTTTTGCTCTTGCAAAGCAGAATTTAAACTTTTCCACTCCGTTGTCGACATGCTATTGATCATATTTGTTACAGGTGTTTTTTCGTCGGGTAGTAAAATTGTCATTACGTAGTTTCCATCACCATAAGCCAATTCAAGTGCTTGATAATCATTGCGTTTGGCATATTTTACCTTTTCTATCATGCTCATCATTTTCACCGACTTCGTGCCAGTTGTACCTGCAAAATTTTCATCACGGGTATTTTCAACTTTAAACGGAATCTTCCAATCTCCTTTGAAATAGAGTGCATTCATCAAAAACATCACTTGGGCTGGCTCGATTTGCTCAAGCACTTTTTTGATTTTGCCATTGGTATTATCACTTGCCCAGCTATTTATCTTGCCAACGGTCGCCACATTATTAAAATCTTCTGCCGAAGCGGTTGCATTGAAGGAAGTTTTCAAAACATCTAAAAATGATTTTTCGACCGTAAAATTATTACGATACCAAACCGAGTTTGCGATGGTATTCGTCACTTTGGGGTCAGCACTTGGTAAGCCACCTATCAAGTTTTTATAAACGCCATTATTAGCTGCTAAATCTGAAGAAATACGCAAGCCTGTCTGAATCTCCTCTTTGGTTTTGCCATCTGCTCCGTTAAGCAACATTCCCAAAGCGATATGCAGGCTTAGTGGCGATACAAAATAATTCTTATCTGCTTTTTCTTCGGCGTTGTGTTTTTTCAAGAAATCGAAAGCAAACTCTCTTGTTTGGTCTGAAAATGTAGCAGGAACGGCCTGCAATTGTTTGTTGGGTGTCACCGAATTACTGTCGTTACAGCTTGCTACCATCAAAAAACAGGCAGCCGCCAATGATAAATTTTTGATTGTTTTCATTTGTGGAATTTTATTGATTGTTGTTTTATTGACTAATATCGACAAGCGATAATGAGGTTGGTTTATTTTGCCAAGAGATATTTAGAACAAGTCAAGCTGTCGACTGTGGACTATTGACCATAGACTAATTATTTTCTTTCAAAATACATTACTTCTTTTGCTGGATTAGATAAATAGAGCAATAAAGTATTGTTGGTCTTTAGTTCATAATGTGCAACATTTCTCAAACGTTCGTAATAAACCATCTCAAATTGATTGGCTTCGGGAGTGCCTGCAATTTTGGTACTACCAATTGTCGATATTGTCATGGTTTTTGTTGCGTCGTTTGTTTCAAATGTTGCAAAATAGAAATTTACTGACGAACGCCCATTGAGCGTATTTTTGCCTTCTTCATCTTTAAACTCAAGCGTTACATCATAAGCGGGTACTTTTCCGTCGGCGTATCCCTTGAATTTCCATTGTCCCAACAAGCCAGAAGTGCTTAATGCACTCAAATTTGGATTAGCGGCTTCTACGCTTTCTTTTCCACATGCCATCATTAATAATGAACTGATTATCAGTGTTATAGTGAGATTTTTCATTGGCTTTACTTTTTAATTCTTTTGTAAGTTTCGCCAAAACCATCGTTAAAATTATCGGCCAACGATAATTCATCCGTTGTAACATTTTGAATAACCGACATCACACCGTCATCGTATTTAATAAAATCAACAAGTTCAGTTTTATAGATAGATTTGGCTTTAACGATTTCAAATGTTCCTGATTTTTCTAATGTGCTATTTTTATAACGAGCATATTTAAAATCAGAAGTCAGCACCAATTTACGTTCATAACCAGCCGAAGTAGGCGTGATAGTTGTACCTGCCAATCCGCCTGTTGACATTGTCCATTGCCATTCACCAGCGAGCGAATTTTGAGTAGAAATCTCTTCTTTGGTACAAGAAAAGACACCAAGAGAGAAAATGATTAACAAAATACTTAGCTTTTTCATTTTTGTTTAAGAATGTGGTTTTTTAATAATTATAAAAATGCATCCCACTGATAGTGGAGAATTGAAAAACTCAGTCAGTCGGGGAGAAGAAAAAAGGTGTGGCCACAACATTAGACTAATTTCTTCTCCCACGACGAAACAAAATGTTTCTGTCTGAGCTAATTACCCTTTTCATCAATAAAGATGCTCGTTTTTTGGAATTGGTTGGAAAGAGTAACAAAAAAGTCTATATTTATGGAAAAATTAACAAACTATATGAAGATAAAATATCTACTAATTGCTTTACTATCAGTATCTTATATTTCAAATGCCCAAGACCGTATGTACGGCAAACCTTGGGCTGGTCGCTCCGAAGTCATTGCTCAAAATGGCATGGTTTGTACTTCGCATCCACTTTCTACGCAAGCTGCTATCGAAATTTTGCGAGCAGGTGGAAGTGCCGTTGATGCTGCCATTGCCGCCAATGCGATGGAAGGAATGGTCGAACCACACGTAAATGGCATAGGTGGAGATATTTTTGCTATCGTTTGGGATGCAAAAACTCAGAAACTCTATGGGTTGAATGGTTCGGGACGCTCTCCGTATACTTTGACTTTGGAAGAGTTTAAAAAGCGTGGATTGACGCATATTCCTGCTACTGGCCCTTTGCCTATCAGCGTGCCAGGTTGTGTAGATGGCTGGTTTGAGTTACATAAGAAATTTGGTAAGTTACCAATGGAAAAAATACTGTCGCATGCTATCAATTATGGGCGAAATGGTTTTCCTGTGCATGACGAATTGGCAATGAGCTTACAAAATGTTCCACGTTTGTATGGCAAGTATCCAAATATTAAAGAACATTATTATCCCAATGGTGAAGTGCCAAAAAAAGGTGATATTTTCAAGAATCCTAATTTAGCAAATACTTTAGAAAAAATAGCCAAAGGTGGCCGTGATGCTTTTTATAAAGGAGAAGTTGCTCAAACAATTGATGCTTTTATGAAGAAAAATGGCGGTTTTTTAAGTGCAAAAGACCTTGCCGATCATACTTCAACTTGGATTGAACCAGTTTCGACCAATTATCGTGGCTATGATGTTTGGGAATTGCCACCCAATGGACAAGGAATTTCTGCTCTGCAGATGTTGAATATTTTGGAAGGCTATGATTTTTCAAAAATCCCTTATGGTAGTACCGAACATGTGCATTTATTTACAGAAGCTAAAAAATTAGCTTTTGAAGATCGTGCAAAATTTTATGCTGACCCTGATTTTGTAAAAATTCCTGTAAAATCATTAATCTCGAAAGAATATGCTGCCGAAAGACGTAAATTAATTGACCCAAATAAAGCCGCCGCTCATTATGATGCAGGAAATCCGTCGTTGCGAGAAGGTGATACTATTTATTTGACTGTTGCTGACAAAGATGGAAACATGGTTTCGTTGATTCAGAGTAATTATCGAGGTTTTGGCTCGGGAATGATGCCCGATGGCTTAGGTTTTATTTTTCAAGATAGAGGCGAATTATATAATTTGAAAGAAGGCGAAAACAATACGTATGCTCCGCATAAACGCCCTTTTCAAACAATTATCCCTGCATTTGTAACCAAAGATGGTAAGCCATTCATGAGTTTTGGCGTAATGGGCGGAGCTTTCCAACCAATGGGACACGTACAGATAATTATGGATGTAGTAGATTTTGGCATGAATCTACAAGAAGCAGGCGATGCCCCAAGACTCAACCACGATGGTTCGTCAGAGCCAACGGGCGAGCCAATGGAGGGCGTTGGCATGATAACGATGGAGTCGGGGATACCTTATGAGACTATCAGGGGTTTGATGCAAAAAGGACATAAAGTTGGCTATACGCTCGGGCAATATGGAGGTTATCAAGCGATTCGCTACGACCCAATCAGAAAAGTATATTTCGGAGCATCAGAATCTCGAAAAGATGGCCATGCGGCTGGATTTTGAAAACTCAGAGAGTACTTTGCATTGAAAATAGAGCGAATGAATTCGCCAACTGAGGGAACAATGGATTCTTAACATTATATTTTTCGACTTAAGTCGAAAAAGCGTGCTTTTTATCACTTGTTCCCAAAGGCACCCATTTCAGTGAGTTTAAAAAATAAGATTTAAAAGTATGGTCAAACACTTCAAACATAAAAAATGAAAAAACAACTAACCCTAATCACCTTACTATCAATCACTTGCTTTGCTGGGTTTTCCCAGAAAAAGAAGAAAGTTACAGCCGAAACAGCCCCAGTAATCGCAGTCGATGCCATTTCTCCAACATCAGCTACTGAGCGAATGGCGGGCTACGAACAACGCAAAAAACTGCAAGAAGCATCGCTTGTCAAAAATTTGAAGTTCAGAAATGTTGGACCAACAATTATGAGTGGACGAATTGTAGATATTGATGCAAATCCTGAAAACCCAACAGAGTTTTATGCAGCTTATGCCTCTGGCGGACTTTGGCATACGGTCAATAATGGGCAATCCTTCTCTCCAATTTTTGATAATGAAGCCGCTATGACAATCGGTGATATTGCCGTTGATTGGAAAACTCGCACGATTTGGATTGGTACGGGCGAAAATAATTCAAGTCGCTCATCATATTCCGGCGTGGGAATGTATAAATCTACCAATAACGGCAAAACATGGGAGTATCTTGGCTTGCCAGAATCTCACCACGTTGGTAGAATCGCTTTGCACCCAACCGACCCAAATATTGCTTGGGTTGCAGTTTTGGGACATTTATATTCGCCAAACAAAGAGCGTGGCATGTACAAAACCACCGATGGCGGTAAAACTTGGAAACAAACACTTTACATCAATGAAAATACTGGTGCGATTGACGTAAGAATTGACCCAAATAATGCGAATACTCTTTACGCTACGATGTGGTACAAAGAGCGTACAGCATGGAATTTTGTAGAAGGTGGCAAAGAATCGGGCATTTATAAAAGTACCGATGCGGGCGAAACTTGGAAATTGATTTCGGGCGAAGGTAGTGGCTTCCCGACGGGTGCGGGCAATGGTCGTATTGGTTTGGCGGTTTACCCAAAAAATCCGAATATCGTTTACGCAATCATTGATAATCAGGCAAATAGACCAAAGAAAGAAGAAAAAGAAGATGCCAGCCGACTGACCACAAAAAGAATGAAAACTATCACCAAAGATGAGTTTTTGGCTTTGAGCGATGCCACTATCAATGAATATTTAGATGGGCAAGGTTTTCCTGAAAAATTTACTGCAAAGGTTTTCAAAGAAGACCTAAAGGCTGACAAAATCAAAATACAAGATATTTATGAATACACCTATAATGGCAATAACGATTTATTCGATACGCAAGTAACAGGTGCTGAGGTGTACCGCAGTGAAGATGCGGGAGCAACGTGGAAACGCACTCATGCTGACTATTTAGACAATATTTACTTTACTTATGGTTATTATTTTGGGCAAATTTGGGTTGATCCAACCGATGACAAGAAAATTGTAATTGTGGGTGTGCCAATCGTACGTTCGGAAGATGGTGGTAAAAGTTTTAAAAGTATCGAACGAGAAAACGTACACTCTGACCATCATGCTTTGTGGTTCGACCCGAAAAATCCGAAACATTATATCAACGGAAACGATGGTGGAATCAACATTACTTATGATGATGGTAAAACTTGGTTCAAGGCAAATTCAATTCCTGTGGGGCAGTTATACCACGTTTCGGTCGATATGGCCAAGCCTTATAATGTGTATGGTGGCTTGCAAGATAATGGCGTTTGGTTTGGTTCATCAACCAATTCATTCGATTATAACTATGGTATCTTCGATAATGGCGATGGCTATAAATTCCTACTCGGTGGTGATGGAATGCAAGTACAAGTCGATTGGCGAGACAATAACATTGTTTATGCAGGTTTTCAATTTGGCAATTATTTCCGAATCAATAAAGCTACTGGTGAAAGAAAAAGATTGGAAGTGCCACGTGAATTAGGTGAAGCACCTTTCCGTTTCAACTGGGAATCTCCACTTACGATTTCTCGCCACAATCAAGATATTATCTATTTTGGTTCAAATAAATTCCACAGAAGTTTCGATAAAGGCGATAATTTCAAAACCCTTTCGGGAGATTTGACTCGTGGTCGTAAAGAAGGTGATGTACCTTTCGGAACACTCACAACCATCGAAGAATCACCAAGCAGATTTGGCTTGATTTACACAGGCTCGGATGATGGTTTGATTTATGTAACGAAAGATGGTGGTTATACTTTCACCAAAATTATGGACAAACCAAATCTTTGGATAAGTGGCATTGCTGTTTCGGCTCATGCAGAGGGAACGGTTTATGCTTCATTAAACGCTTATCGTGGCGACCATTTCAAACCTTATTTGTTTGTTTCGACAGATTACGGTCAAAATTGGCAAGTAATCGGCACTGATTTACCAGCCGAGCCAATCAACGTAGTAAAAGAGGATCCGAAAAATGCTAATATTATTTATGTCGGAACCGACAACGGCTTATACATTTCGATGGATAAAGGTAAAACTTTTATGCGTGGCAATGGCGACGGAATGCCATGTGTATCAATCCACGATTTGGTGATTCACCCAAGAGAAAACGAATTGGTAGTTGGCACGCACGGACGCTCGATTTATATTGCTGATGTGAAGCCTCTACAAGCATTGAGTAGCGAGGTTTTGGCCAAAAATATTCACGTATATGATTTGCCAGTAATCAATTACAATGCTTCGTGGGGAAGAATGTTTGATAAATATGCCGAGCCAGAAGAGCGAAAGTATAATATTACTTACTATGCAAAAACGGCAGGAAAAGCAACGATCAAGATTCAGACTGACAAAGGATTAGTTGTAAAAAATATTATGGATGAAACCGAAGTGGGTATAAATAACGTAAACTTCGACCAAGCAATTGATGTAGCTACTAAAGGTGAATACGAAAAGTATTTGAACGATGTAAAGAAAAAAGACGATAAGGAAATTAAGTTAGAACCTGCCGACGATAAGAAAATTTATTTCCGCCCAGGCAAATATAAACTTATCATCGAACTTAACGGCGATAAAGTAGAAAAAGACCTTGAAATCAAAGCATCGGAGCGTCGTTCTCGTCGAGCCATGAGTCCGAAACCAACAGCTTCACCTGAAGAATTTGAAGAATGGTACGAAGAAATGGGTTTTGAAGAAACGAAGAAGTAACTTTGTAGCACAATTTAGAAAATTGTGCTACAAAGTTAATTTTAAACATATTTTATATTCAACCAATAAACAATCATGAACAAACGTATTGTAAATTTTTTTGGAGCAATCCTCATCAGCAACTCTCTCATGGCACAACTTGCCCCAATCAAAAGCATAGAAGGCCGTTGGGACATTACTATCACCAAAGGCGATAAGAAAGTGCCTTCTTGGTTGGAAGTAAATCATTCAGGTGTGAAATACCTAAATGGTCATTTTGTGGGAGACGGCGGAAGTGCCAGACCGATTTCCCGCATTAATTTCGCTGATGATAAAATGTCATTCTCAATTCCGCCACAATGGGATAGAGCCGAAAAAGACTTGTCAGTAGAAGCTATTTTGAAAGATGACAAACTAACGGGTACAATGAACACGCCAAGTGGCGAAACTTTGAGCTGGGTCGGTGTAAGAGCTCCGAAACTAAATAGTACGATAAACCCTGTTTGGGGAACGCCAATCAAACTTTTCAATGGTAAAAACCTTGATGGCTGGCAAGTTGTAAGTGGTGAAAACCAATGGGTTGTAGAAAACGGTATTCTAAAAAGTCCAAAATCGGGTGCAAATCTTCGCACGGTTAAAACCTTCAAAGATTTTAAGCTACACGTTGAGTTTAAGTATCCAGAAGAAAGTAATAGCGGCGTTTATTTAAGAGGACGCTATGAAGTGCAAGTAACTGATAGTAAAGGTCGTGAGCCACTAAAAGACCAATTAGGTGCAGTTTATGGCTTTATTGCTCCGCTCGAAATGCCAGCAAAAGCTGCAGGCGAATGGCAAAGTTTTGATATCACTTTGGTAGGTAGAGTTGTGACTGTTGTTCTGAATGGTAAAACAATCATCTACAAAAATGAAATTCCAGGAATCACTGGCGGTGCGTTAGATAGCAACGAAGGCGAGCCTGGTCCAATTTTCTTCCAAGGCGACCACGGCCCAATCGAATACAGAAACATTGTTATTACACCAGCGAAGTAAACTTTTTTACATAAAAGGTGTTATTTTTAAGGAAGGCTTCACTTTATGCGAGGCCTTCCTTTTGATTTTATATCACCAAAGAATCCTCTCTTTATGAAAATACCAGTAAATATCATCACGGGTTTTTTGGGTGTGGGTAAAACTACCGCCATCAAACATATTCTTTCTAATAAACCCGCCAATGAGTGTTGGGCAATCATTATCAATGAATTTGGAGCAGTTTCGATTGACCATACAGCCATTGACGAACAAGATGGGCTAACTATCAAAGAAATAGCAGGTGGCTGTATTTGCTGCACTGCTAATGTGCCAATGCAAGTAACCCTTACTTCAATTTTACGTAATCAAAAGCCCGACCGAATCTTAATTGAGCCAACAGGTATGGGGCACCCTGCCAGTATTTTAGATTTATTGCAAAGCAAATATTTGAAAGATATTCTCGAAATTAGAGCAACGATTTGCTTAGTTGACCCACGTCGTTGGGCTGATGCAAATGTGCGTTCGCACGAAACTTTCCAAGACCAAATCAATTTAGCAGATGTGCTGGTGGCTAACAAAGCTGATTTGGTAGAAGAGGAATTGGCCGAAAAATTTAAACTTTGGGCAAATAGCTTATTTCCACCAAAGTTATTGATTGAGTCAGTTGCTACTGGCGAAATAAATGTAGAGTGGCTTGATATTAAGCCATTTGCAGATCGAAAGGCAGAATTCCCGCAAGCTCATTCGCACGAACATCATCACCACCACGCAGAAGAAACGCTCGAAATTCCTGAAGTCGGTAAACCCATAAAAAAACTAAGCAAAGGCTTAGGAATGTATAGTTGTGGCTGGATTTTTTCGCCAGAAGAAGTCTTTAGTTTGCCAAAATTGCGTCAGTTTTTTAGTACACTTCAAGGCATTGATAGGGCCAAAGGTGTTTTCCGAACGGGTAAAGATTGGGTACTAATCAATGCCGTTGACCGAGAGTTTTCGGTACAATATATCGCTTATCGCCGAGATAGTCGCATCGAACTGATTGCCAATTATGATTTAGATTGGTTGGTGTTTGAAGTGAAATTGAAAGAATGTTTGGTCGAGAAGTGATGTATTTTTGATACAAAAATCTTATCTTTCAATTCAAAAACATTAAATTATGAAAAAAGCACTTCTATTACTTTTACTTCCGTTGCATTCGATTTATGCTCAAGTTAAATCAGATACTATTGCTTTTACCTTAAATAAACAAAGCAATATTTGTATCAAAGCACGCATTGATAATTCTGATACGCTGACGTTGATGTTTCATACTTCAGCATCTGATATTACTTTAACCCGTGAGGCTATCAAAAATAAGATTACCATTAAATTAGATAAAACCGACGAAGTACAAACATGGGGTGGAATAGCAAAGTCTGAAAATAGCAAGCATCATACGCTCTTTATCAATCATTTAGTTTGGAATGATATGACCGTTTTTGCTGACGATAATTCAGGAGCCGACACTGATGGGAAGTTTGGCTGCGATATTTTCAAAAACAAAATTGTAATTGTTGATTATGATAAAAAACGCATGATAGTTTCGGGAAATTTGCCCCAAAAACTACATAGATACGCTAAAATGTCGATGAACTTTGATAGAGGGAGTATGTATATCGAAGGAACACTTAATACTGGAAAAATAGCTTATAAAGATAAGTTTATGTTTCATACTGGCTATGGGCGTTCTATTTTACTTGACCCTAAAATTGCTGCGAAATACAAAATGAATGCTCTCAAAACCATCGAAAATTCAGAATTAAGAGATTCGTTCAACAACGTTATTAAGATTGAAACAAAAGAAATACCTGAAGTGGAAATTGGTGGAAAAAAGATAAAAAATGTGCCATTAAGTATTGCAGCACAATCGTCATCAATACCAATGAAAGTTTTTGGCAACGATTTATTGAAACGTTTCAATGTTATTTTCGATTTTCAGAAAAATGAAATCTATTTCAAGCCTAATCGACTTTGGGATATGGCATATTTTCGAAAATCGTAGCCACCAAAAAAACGGAGACTTCCCAAAGCCTCCGTTTTTTATATGCTCATTGTTTATTGAATGATCAATCTTCTCTTTCCAAAATAATATCATCAATTGGACGAAGCAGAAGTGGCACTTTTTCTACTTTAACATTGCTTGTATCTAAACCAAACCATTTATCTTCCGAATTTGTAAAACCTTTAATAAAGAAATAAGCCTCCATCGTCAGGCGTTCCCAGAAAGGAAGTTTGTTTTCGTTAGATAAGTAGCGTTCTAATACAACAAACCTAAAATCGCCAATTACGTTTTGTTTTTGTAATGATTCGTATCTACTTCTAATATCAACCTCTTTTCTTTTTACCATTTCTTCAATAACTTTTTTGAAATAAAGGTTGATTTTTTGTTCAACTCTAAAACCCAGTTTGAAAGTTACCTTTATAACATCATCTGGTTCAATGATGTTGACTTTATATTTCATTGTATAAGGTTCATCGGTAATATCAACATGAATAAACCAATAAATATCAGCACGTTTTGGACGTTTTTCAAAAATAGAATACATCACTTTTGACTCAATTTCTGTTACTCGATGAGCATTGCTCATATAAACCAAGTGCGTAGCATATTTCTGTACTGAATCATCTATGCTCAATCCCTTCAACCCAACCAAATACTTGTCCAGTTTTACAAATTCAGTCAAACGGTTTTTAATGATATTTGACCTGTACCAAATCACCATTACCAATGCAATAATTGAAGCAATAAGCACTGATACCCAGCCGCCATGTGTAAATTTAAGCATATTTGCTGCCAAAAATGCTCCTTCAATAAGTATATAAACCGACAAAAACGCCACAATCCAAAGTTTATTGAAACGGTGTGTATAAAGGTAGTAAGCAGCTAAAATCGTTGTCATTAGCATTGTAAGCGTAATGGCCAAACCATAAGCCGCTTCCATATTAGCTGATTCTTTGAAATACAATACAACACCAATACACCCAGCCCACAAAAGCCAGTTAATACTTCTGATATACAATTGACCTTTATGATCGGAAGGGTATTTCAAGCGAACTTTTGGCCAAAAAGTAAGGCGAATTGCTTCAGAAATGAGTGTATAAGAACCAGTAATCAAGGCTTGGCTGGCAATAATTGTTGCCATTGTTGCAATACCAATACCAATCAATAAAAACCAATCAGGCATTAGTTGGTAAAATGGTTTACGAGTACCCAAATATTGCCCGTGCATCGAAATTGCCCAAACCCCTTGCCCAAAATAATTGAGAAGTAGGCATATTTTTACAAAAACCCAGCTAATTCTGATATTCCCACGCCCACAGTGGCCTAAATCGGAGTATAAAGCCTCAGCTCCAGTTGTACAAAGAAATACTGCTCCTAATAACCAAAAACCGTCATGATGGAAGAATAATAAGCGATAAGCATGGTAAGGATTAATGGCACTAAAAATAGCTGGTTCTTTGATAATTTGACGAATACCCAAAATAGCAAGCATCGAAAACCAAATAAACATGATTGGTCCAAATGCTTTTCCAACCACATTTGTCCCAAAAGCTTGTACCAAAAATAGCGTAGTGATGATTCCAATAATAATAGGAATGGTTTTTATTTCTGGGTAAACCAATTGTAAACCTTCAATGGCAGATGAAACTGAAATTGGTGGTGTAATAATTCCATCGGCAAGTAAGGCACTTCCTCCGATGATGGCTGGAATTACCAACCATTTTGCGTGCCTTCTGACAAGTGCATAGAGAGCGAAAATCCCTCCTTCACCATTATTATCAGCTCTTAAAATTAAGAATACGTATTTTAAAGTTGTTTGAAGCGTAAGAGTCCAGAAAATAAGTGATAGCGAACCAAAAACTATTTCATCATCAATTTTTTCTTTGCCAATGATGGCTTGCATTACATAAAGTGGTGAAGTTCCGATATCTCCGAAAATAATACCGAGTGTAATAAGTAATCCAGCAGCAGTTACTTTGTCAAGATTTTTATGATTTTGACTCATTATTGAACGACATTTAGTAAAAAAGTGTGCAAATGTACTTTTTCGTATCAATCGACAATGCGTTTTTTTAAGAAAAAATAAGTTTTAATATAAAAAATGTGTAAATTATTAAAATAGTAAAAAAATATAACAAAAAAATACTATTCTAACTCATGGCTCAATATTTGCACTTTATCTTTTAAAGTTCTTCTATTAGTACCAAATGATAATCTGACACGTCTCAAATCATCTTCTGCAACGCTCCTTTTTTTATTTTGTTTCAACTTTGTCGCATCAAATCGCACCGAAGCGTTTTGCAAAAACAATACAAAATGAAAAAGCTATTATTAACATCTCTTGCTTTTACTTTATTTTTCACTTCTTGTAAAAGCCTAACTTCAACCACTTACATTAAATCAAAGGAAAGTTTTGTTTTGGGAAACAACACACACGGAGAATTTTCGGTAAGACTTAAAAATGCCTCTACCAGCAATTTGGAAATTTGGAGAACTCCGATAGATGGTGGAAAACATTCACCATTGACAGTAAAACCCAATGAAACTGTAAAAGTAAATGTAGAAAAAAATACAGCTTTAAGAATTGAAAATAAAGCAAATGAGCAAGCAGTGGTTGAGCTTCTTGTGAAAGGTGATACAGGACTTTCGATGGGGTATAAAAACTAATTTTCACATACAAAAAATCATGAAAAAGCAAAAAACAATCATCGCAATTATAATCATTTCATTGACTTCTTTTTCAGTAATCTTTGCTCAAGATAAGCCTAAAAAGCAAGTAACTATCACATTTAAAAATAATAGCATTTTACCACGGAAATACACTTTTGTAACCTATTGGACAAAAGACCGCAGCAATAATGCAACTGAAGGAGTCGTATTAGCTCCATACGCTACAAAAACAATTACTGACGTGGTAGGTACAGAGCTGTTTTTGGCTAATTCAGCTCAAATAAATACTGTAATGAGTGGAAAAAAAATAGAAGATAAAGCGTTTTGGGTTTTTAAAAATGAAGATAATGGTAAAACCATCAATCTAAGAAATGATTAATCATAAGTCTCTCCTGTAATTGACTACAAAATCGAACTAAAATTATCAAAAATATTAAAAAATGACAAAGCTATTACAATCAATTCCAATGCCTCATTGGATACAGGACTTTTTATTAATGATTCCACGTGGAGTCTGTGGATATTTACTAACATCAAATTTCGGTGCAGCTAAATTCGGGCTTCCATGGTCGCCACCCGACAATAATCTTGGATTATTTGAAGTAGCTTTTTGGTTCCCAAATGATGTATCTACTTATGGTGGCATTTTTGCACTATTTCCTGCTTTTTTTGCTTGGATGGGTGCATTTAGTGAGGCTGTTGGAGGATTATTTTTATTATTTGGTTTTCAAACTCGTATCGCCTCTTTCTTGATTCTATGTACAATGCTCGTGGCAGTTTTTATGCAACAATTTAGCAATGGTATGTGGAATATGCTTCCTGCAACGGGTTTTCTTTGGGTAAGCCTTTATACGATGATTTTAGGCTCTGGTCGATTTGGGATTGATTTTATAATTACTAAAAGTTTAAGCAAATGAAAAATAAAGTTTTAATCGGGATATTGCTGTTTTTTACATGGAGTTGTGTACAAAAATCGTATAAAAGAACAGTAGTTTTTACGCTTGATGTGAGCAATTTGAAAAATATAAAGACCGTAGGCTTACGTGGCGAAGGAAAACCACTTACTTGGGATAATGATTTAGCAATGAAACCTATCAAAAAAGATAGTCTTTACGCCATAAGCATTACAGCAATGACGGGCTATAAATTTATTGATGTAAAGTTTGTAGTAAACGGAGAATTTGAACTTCAAAATAAACCAAATAGAAGAGTTATTTTTAATGAAAACGGTGTTACTAACTACGATGCTATTTTCAATATTGAAAAAAAATAAAAATATGAAAAAGTTAATATTAATCATCTCACTTTTGAACGTATTTTGCATAGCAACTTACGCCCAAAAAGGCCCATTAAGAGGCACAGGAAAAATAATATCGAGAAATTTCGACATCAAAGGTTTTGATAAAGTTTCGTTTGAAGATTTTGATGGGAGAATTGAGGTAGAAATCGGTAAGCCGTTTTCTATCAAAGTTGATATTGACGAAAATTTAGAGCCAAGATTAGAAATAAAAAAGCAAGATAACGAAGGACAATTAGTCATTCGTTTGGCGGGAAACTATAATGGAAAATTGTATTTAGAAGATACCCATATCAAAATTAGAGTAACAATGCCCGAAGTATCAGTAATTCAGCACCGAGGCAATACGAATGTAAACATTACTGGAGTTTTGGGACGATATTTTAGGTTAGAAAACGATGGTAATGGTGATGTCTCGTTACAAGGAGTAGTGGATGAACTTGATATAAAAAAAAGTGGAAATGGCGAAGTAAGGGCTAAAAACCTTGTATCAAAAATAGCAAAAGTAAAAAGTTATGGCAATGGTAATGTAGCTGTCAATGTACAAATTTCCCTTTCAGCCAATGGAGCTGGAAATTGTAGTGTCATGCAATTTGGTACAGGAAAAATTGAAGCAATGTCAGGAATAATCGGCAACGGAGAAGTGAGAAAAATGTAAATAACAAAACAAAAGAGATGACAAGTAGTTTAAAAAAAGAACAAGTTCTAAAATATGTCTTTATACACCACTCCGTTACAATTTGGTTATTTTTTAGCATTACTTTTTGCAGTGTTGCTTTGGTATAGAGGTTGGCATGAAGAACGCCTTTCCGATAAATTCTTAGGTTTTGTCATGTTTTTTTTGGCGATGGAAATCCAAGATTATACGTTTGGCTTTTCTGGAATAAATATTTTATGGGAAAAATTTGAAGGCTTTCCTCGCTACTTTACTTTGGCTTTTGCACCAACCATTTACTTTTATTTGAAAGCTCAAATCAATCGAGACTTTCGTTTCAGAGGAATTTATTTTCTGCATTATTTACCATATTTTACCTATTTTCTAATCAATTTTTGTGTTTTCGTTCAAGGAAAAGTAGCTGTAAATCATTTTAGAAGTTCAGAGATTTCTAATTGGTTGGGTTGGCTGGAAACCATAACGATTTGGACATCATATATCTATTATTTTTACCAATCACTTCGTATTTACAAAGAATATCGTAGTTGGACAGAAACACAATTTTCTGATATTGAGACAATTAGCTTCGTTTGGTTGCGAAACTTTATTTATTTAATTATTGCTGGAGAGGTTTTCAAATGGTGCTGGTTTGCTGCTGATTATATCATTGATTTGCCCTTTGAAAAAGATTGGTGGTGGCATTTATTTACGGTTGTCATTATTTGTTATGTGGGTATAAAAGGCTATGCACAGCACCAGCCTTTGCGTTTAACATATAATTCAAAAAGTGTTTTGCAAGAAGAAATAAAAATGCAAAATATGATTGAAACACCAACTGACTTGAAGGAAGAACAACTGGCAATGAAACTCAAAATTGAAAAGATTATGCTGCAAGATAAACTTTATCTTGAGCCAGAACTTTCCTTGAGCGATTTAGCATTAAAACTAAAAACCAATACATCAGTCTTGTCGTCAGCAATTAACTCAAATTTTGGTAAAAATTTCAATGATTTTGTGAATGAATACCGTGTAGAAGAATTCAAAAAGCAAATCAAACTGTCTGAAAATCAGCATTATACACTTTTGGCAATTGCTTTCGATTGTGGATTTAATTCAAAAGCAACATTCAATCGGGCATTTAAAAAATTTACAGGACAAGCACCAAGTAGGTTTGAAAAATAACAAAAAGCAGTTTCTCAATTGAGAAACTGCTTTTTTTGCCCCCTTAAGATAGCTTGGAAGAGGTTAATATTTTCCGTTCAACTCCCAATTATAATCTAAATGCGAAATCTTAGCATCCTTACTGGCTTTTACTTTCGCATATTTATTAACCCATTCGATGATTGGCATTTTGTCTTTAAAATCGCCACCATACCAATTGAAAATATTTGAAAGTTTAGCTTCTTTGGTAGAAACTTGATTTTTATACGAATCATTTATGAAATCTACCCCTTGGTCATCTAATTGTTGGTTTAATTTTGATGCCACATAAGCCTCATTGCGTAATGGTGGACAAGATTTTGCCGCACAAACTAAGGCAAAGTGAATGCGTGGTTCGTTGAAATCTTTGCGAATTATGCCATGTTCGATATTATTCAAATCCATTTTTTTGCCACCAATATTGATGAATTTTACATCCCAAGGAGTATTGACAAATGGAATTTTGATTTTATCTCCAATATCTTTGATACTTTTAATTTTGTATTGTGTATTATCCAAAATCAACTGAATAGTGAAGGCATTATAAGCATTTATCCAATAGGCTAATTTTTCCTCTTTGCTCCATTTGTCGCCAGGAGCATTGTTCTCAATCAAAGTGAGGTATTTTCTCAATTCTGCTTGTTCTTTCTTGAAACCCGCATAGTCAACAGAGCCCTTGGCATCGACATATTTTTTCAATAAACCATTCCATATTTCATGGCTTATTGGTTCGGCCGTTGAAGTGGGAGCATTTACGGCAAAACAACTACTCACCGTAAAAAGAATGATACTTAGCAAACTTGTAATTTTCATGTTTTCGAATTTTTATGATTGGCATAACATTTTATATAAATACGTTTTATATGCCTAAAAAGTTTGTAATCATTCAATAACAAATTTACTAAACTCTTAAAAAGAGTTTATGACGGTACATAAATCTTAAAAACAACCATTTAACCAAAATAACACAGGCGACAATCACAACTTCGTAGTAGTTTTCACCGAAAAGTTGCCCAAGCCAACGGAAAAGCCCCTCTGCTGTATAGTACCAATCTATAAATTTAACAGATAGATAGATTAAGATAGAATTCATACCGATGACGGTAAAGAAAAAAGCCCAACGTTTGTATTCCATCACATCAATAATGAAATAGAAAATAGCTAAAAGTATAAGGCTACATCCACCAGCGTAAAGCATAAATGAACTTGTCCAAAGGTTTTTGTTGATAGGGAAAAACATGTCCCATGTTCCACCAACAATCAAACAAATAATGCCACCAATAGCAATAAAAGCAGCTTTTTGTGTAGGAGTTTTATCTGTATTGTTTTTCAAGAAATTTCCCGCAAAAATGCCTAAAAGTCCTGTACATATTGCAGGAATGGTAGAGCATAGGCCTTCTGGGTCATGAATAACTAAATGTAAACGTCCAGGAAGAACACTACGATCGAACCAAGAAGCAAAATTACCAGCCATCGTCAAATCACCTGCTGGAAAACCAGGGGCAGCATTGAATTTCAAGAGTAACCAATAGCCAATCAAAATTCCAGCAAACCATACATATTGAAAGCGTTGACTCGCATATAGATAGATAATACAAGCAAACATATATGCCAAGCCGATTCTCCCTAATACACTTGGAAAGCGAATATGAGAAAGTTCTTTTAATTGCAGACCATTATTATAAATGATACCTAAAAGCACTAAAATAAGTCCTCTTTTGATGATTCGGAGTAAAATTTTCTTGTTTTCTATGCCTTTATCTACTTCTCTACCAACGGAATAAGGTGTAGAAACACCAGAAATAAATAAGAAAAGAGGGAAAATTAGGTCGTAAAATCGGAATCCATTCCAAGCAACATGAGAGAGTTGAGCTGCCATCCAAATGGCTGCTGGATGCTGGCTCGCTTTCATGAGTTCATGAATGAAATCTTCACCGCCCATAATCCAAAACATATCAAAGCCACGAAGGGCATCAAGCGAATAAAGCCTTTGCGAAGGGGTTGAGTTACTCATTTTTAATGTAAGATTAGATTTTAATGTAAGATTAGTTTGTGTTAGGGTAATATTTCAAAGATAGAGAAAATTACAGCATGATTAAAAAGATTTGTGAGATTTATAAGATTGGACTTTAGCGAACTTTCAATTTCTTGTTTTATTTCTAATAAGTTTTCATTTGTTTTACAACTTGTAAAGAAAATATTTTTTTAACACATGAATTTTCAATTTAGATTAGCCAAATTTGAAGATGCGGCTGCGATAAGACAACTTTCCGAAAAAACATTTCGTGATACATATACAATTTATAATACTCCTGAAAACATGGAGCAACATGTTGCTAAAAATTTTGCATTGCAACAAATTGAAAAAGAATTACAAGATGCTGATAGCCAATATTTTATAATTGAATCCGAACAAGAAATAGTGGCTTTTGCAAAGCTTGTAAAAAATCACACGACCAAAGGTTTAGAAGGTGAAAATGTGGTTGAAATAGAAAGATTTTATGTTGATAAAACATTGCAAGGGCAGCAACTTGGCAGAAAGTTAATGCACTTTTGTATAGATTGGTCAATCAAAAATAATTTTGAAATCATTTGGCTGGGTGTTTGGGAAAACAATGCCAATGCCATTAAATTTTACCAAAAAATGGGTTTTGAGTTTTTGGACAAACATACGTTTGTATTGGGAACAGAAGTACAGACAGATTTTACGATGAAAAAGAACTTGAAATGACCTTAGAAATTCAATCAATCACACTTGCCGACCTCGAAACTTTAGTCGAAGTAGCTACCCAAGCATATTTTGACCATTACAAGCATCTTTGGTATGATGAAGGGGCTTGGTATGCTCATAAATGTTTTAATATTCAACAACTATCAGAAGAAATTATTGATAAAAGAAATCTCTTTTTCATGGCAATCTTTCATGAAAAACCAGTAGGTTTTTTGAAACTTCGCCCCGAAAATCAATTAGCCGAACAAGAAGGAAATGGTTTTGAAATTGAACGAATTTATCTTACCAAAGAAGTGACAGGCAAGGGTATTGGAAGAAAATTAATGGAATTTGCTATTGAAATGGCTGTTCAGCAAAGTAAAGATTATGCGTGGCTCAAAGCAATGGATAGTAGTCACGATGCAATCAAATTTTATCAAAGTCTCGGTTTTCAAATCTGTGGAACTGCTCGCTTAGATTTTGAACAAATGAAATCTGAGTTTTTAGGGATGGTAGCGATGAGGAAAAATTTATGAATGACGAGTTAGGAATATTTTAAATACCAATTGCTTAATTATCAGTCAATTACATTCGTTATTCGTAACTCGTCATTCTCAATTCGTCATTTGCTCTTATGCCAACAATGCCTTCACCATAGCAGAAATTGCTTTTCCGTCGGCAAGACCTGCTAATTCTTTTGAAGCTACACCCATTACTTTTCCCATATCAGAAGGGGCAGAAGCACCTACACGAGCGATTATTTCTTGTAATTTTGCTTTTAAATCGTCTTCTGATAATTGTTTTGGCAAAAACTCCTCAATAACAGCCAACTCAGCCAGCTCTTTTTCTAAAAGGTCAGGACGATTTTGTTGACGATAAATATCTGCCGAATCTTTTCTTTGTTTAGCTGCTTTTGTAAGCAATTTCATCTCTTCATCCGAAGTCAATTCACCTGCTTTTCCTTCTTTGGTTTCTTCCAACAAAATGAATTTTTTGATGTCTCGCAAAGCCATTAATCTTACTTGTTCACGGGCAAGCATGGCTGCTTTAATTTGAGCATCAATCTCTGTTTTTAATGACATAATTTTAATTATTTATTGTACTATTTTTATAATATTTGCGATTTCAACTTTTTTATATCCGCTTGATAATTTTTGGAACAGCATTTGATAAGCCTATGATAAAACATAACCAACCCATACGAACATGCGTGTCTTTAGTCAAACAGCTATCAGTATTTTACTGCTATTTTCAACTGCTTTTGCCACACCTCAAAAAAGTGGCTCATTTCACTTGATTCAAAAGCGTTATGCCGAAATTCAACAAAAGCTTAAAAATCAACAGTACACCATCCGACAAATTTCAGACAAACGTTTTGATGATGTTGTAATCGCCTACTTTCAGAACAACCGAATCGAGTTAATCGTTTCGGAAACTTTCGGAGAAGTGGGCAAAATTAGGCACGAATATTATTTTGGTAAAAACGGGGAACTCATTTTAGCTTCAAATCAGTTATTTCAGTACCAAAGCGATGCTAATGCAAATGCCGACAAAAATTTGGTAAAAGTAAGCGAAAATAGCTATTATTACCAACAAAAGAGACTTGTAAAGTGTGTAAACCATAATTTAAAGGTTGTGCAGGCCGATGCAGTTTCTCGAAGTCGTTATTTACTTGGTAAAAGTTTGATACTTACCAAACAGATTAAAGAGCAAAATGATGACAAAATTATCGGTCAATATCAACAAAATAGCGACCTTACGCAATTCACGAGGAGGAAATCAGCCGAATGTAGTTCAGGTTGCGATTGATTGTGAAAAATTCGGGGCAGAGGGCATTACTGTTCATCCTCGCCCCGATGAACGCCATATACGTTACCGTGATGTATATGATTTGAAAGAAATAGTTACGACCGAATTTAATATTGAAGGCAATCCGACCGAAAAAAAATTCGTTGAGTTGGTTCTTGCCAACAAACCTACACAAGTTACCCTTGTCCCCGACGCACTTAATGCTATTACTTCCAATGCTGGCTGGGATACTATCAAGCACCGAGAACAACTCAAAGATTTAGTAGCAACTTTCAAAAGCGTAGGTTGTCGAGTGTCGATTTTCGTTGACCCTATCGAAGAAATGGTCGAAGGTGCTGTCGAAACAGGTACTGATAGAATCGAACTTTATACTGAAAGTTATGCCCATGATTACCTTACAAATAAAGCAGAAGCCATCAAAAATTACGCCCATGCTGCCAAAATTGCCCAGAAGGTTGGACTTGGTGTAAATGCAGGACATGATTTGAGTTTAGATAATTTGCGTTATTTCAAAGAAAATATTCCTAATCTTCTCGAAGTCTCTATCGGACACGCACTTATTTGCGATGCACTTTATTTAGGTTTAGAAAATACAATTCAGCTATATTTGCGAGAGTTAGAGTGAAAAAGCTTATTAGCTGTTAGCGTTTAGCTCTTGGCTATAAGAGCTTTTTATACCTCTCGAAGTTGAATAATTTATTTAACAAAAATGCTAATTGCTAACAGCTAATCGCCAAAAGCTAAAAAGATGATAAAACCACTTCCTGTTGAGCAGTTTCTTGAAAAGGCTAAAACGCAGCCTATTATTGACGTTCGTTCGCCAGGTGAATATGAGCGTGGGCATATCGTTGGTGCGGTTAATATTCCTTTATTTGAAAACCATGAACGAGCCGAAGTTGGCACTCGCTACAAAAAAGTAGGAAAAGAATCAGCTTTTTTGATGGGATTAGATATTGTAGGACCAAAGCTTTCAGGATTTGTTAAAAAAGCTAATAAAGTTGCTCCTAATAAAGAAGTTTTGGTGCATTGCTGGCGTGGGGGCATGAGAAGTGGAAGCTTTGCAACCTTGCTCAATTCGGCAGGAATGAAAGTATCCACCATGATAGGAGGGTACAAAGCATATCGAAATTATATTTTAGATGAATTTCGCAAGCCGTTGAATATCATTGTTTTAGGTGGAAAAACAGGTAGCGGAAAAACGGAGGTTTTGTACGAATTAGAAAAGCAAGGTGAACAAATTTTAGATTTAGAGGGCTTGGCAAATCACAAAGGCTCTTCATTTGGAATGTTGGGACAAGCTCCACAACCTATGACCGAACATTTTGAGAATATGCTTTATGAAAAATTTTCAAAGCTTGATACAAATCGTCGTATTTGGGTCGAAGATGAAAGCCGAAATATTGGTTGCTGCAATATTCCAGATGGACTTTGGCAGCAAATGCGAGTAGCAAATGTTGCTTTTATTGATGTGCAGAAAGAAATCCGAATCAAGCGTTTGGTGAATGAATATGCACAATTTTCGTTTGAAGAATTAAAAACAGCTACTGATAGAATCTTAAAACGCCTCGGTGGCCAACACCACAAAGCTGCTCTTGAAGCTCTCGCTCAAGGCGATTTTTCAATAGGAACAGACATCGCCCTCACTTACTACGACAAGGCCTATCTACACGGACTTTCTAAAAGAGAACCTTCTAAAGTAAAGACTTTTGAAATAAATGAAAATAATCCTATCGCAACTGCAAAGAGGATTCTCGAAGCGACTAATTGAGGAATTTTAACATATTTTAAGACTTTTTAACGCTCTATATGCTACCACTTCGCTAAGTTTGTGCAACGTTTTGTTTGTGCAACCGTCATTTTAGTAAATTTTCAATAAAAACAACAAAAATTATGAGAGCTACTTTAAGTAAATGCTTGAAAGTCAGTGTTTTGGGGCTTTTGGCAATGGTGCCTTTTATGTCTTTTTCTCAGGGTAAAAAAGATAAGGTTCGTATCAGAATAGAGCAAGAAATTAATGGAAAAACTAAAGTTGATGAAAAAATTATTGATACTTCTGGCATGTCTGATGGACAAAAAGAAGATGCGATTCAGAAATTCCAAGATTCGGTTTTAGCAGAAAATAAAGGTAAAGTGCAAGGCATGAAAATCGAAGTGGAAGATGAATCGGACAATAAAAAAGGTGAAAAAAGAATTGAACGTAACTATAATTACAATAATGATAATGGTGATGAAGAAATTGTCATTAGAGACAAACCACGCGTGAAAGTTTATCGCAGAAATGGCAGAGACGGAGGTGAGTTTTTTGATAGTGAAGATTTTTCACGTGAATTGAATGGAAACATGGAAAGTCTAAAAGATAACCTCAAAAATATTGGTAAAGATTTAAAGTTTGAATACCGAACAATTCCTGATGGATTTTTCTTTAATGATAATGGAGGCTCGTCTGCTAAAACTGTTCGTGGAGTAGAGGTTTTCCCAAATAATCCTAAAACCGAAATTTTGAATGTGAGATTCAATGCTCCACAAAAGGGCGATGTAAGCATAAAAGTATTAGATGTAAAAGGAAGTGTAGTAGCTAAAGAAGAAATCAAAGACTTTTCGGGCGAATACGTAGGACAAATCAATATTGGCAAACAAAAAGGTACAATCTTCGTAATGATTACGCAAGGCGAAGACGGAACAGTGAAAAGAGTAGTTTTGCCTACGAATTGATAATATTAGTCGATGGTCAATAGACGATATACCATAGTTTTTTTAGAAGTAATAAGTTGATAATCAAACAGTTAATCTAAAAAATTAAAATAACTATCGACTACGGACTATTGACCATCGACTAATATTAATTCTCAAAATTGGCATCTCTCTTTTGCATCTTAGCTGTAAATGCTTCTTGCAAATCATTGGAAAGCAACATGGCTGCATTCCAAGTTGCCATATAATTGAGTCCGTCGGCTACCGAATGGTCACGAGTATGAAGTAAAATATGTTTTGTTCCACGAATTGATAAGGGCGATTTTGAAGCAATCATTGTTGCTATTTTCATTATCTCTTCCATCATATTTGCTTTATTTTCAAAAGAACGATTCACGATTCCTATCTTTTCTGCTTCTTTTCCTTCTACATTTCGGCCTGTATAAGCCATTTCTCGCACCAATCCATCCCCGATAAGTTTTGGTAAACGTTGCAACGTTCCTAAATCGGCCACCATTCCCATATCAATTTCTTTAATGGTAAAATAGGCATCATCGGTGCAGTAACGTATATCGCAAGCACAAACTAAGTCGATTCCACCACCAATGCAACCGCCATGAATAGCAGCTAAAACTGGTTTTGAGCAATTTTCAATGGCATTAATTGGAGCTTGTAGGCGAAAAACATCTTTTCGCACTCGCTCACGGCGACGTGCGTCGCAAGTAATATTTGTTTGAGAAACCGACATCAGCAAGCTCAAATCAATTCCTGCACAGAAGTGTTTGCTTTCACCACCTTCTAAAACTACCACTCGCACTTCTGGGTTTTCATCAAGGTATTCAAAAACTTCAGTTATTTCGTCCCAAGCAGTTTGGTTCAAAGCATTGGCTTTTTCTGGGCGATTGATAGTTACATGAGAAATATGGTTTTCGATAGATAGTTTTAGGGTTTGCATGATGGTTTTTGATTTGTTGTACAAAAAACGGTGAAGTCGTTTGAATGACTTCACCGTTAAAATTAAGAATTTTTACTGAATTTTTCTTATTTCTTATCTCCACTCGTCTGCGTACCAGCTGGTTTGTTTTTCAATGCTTCTTGCATTGGGTTTAAACCACCACCGCCACGACCAAAGCCCGTTTGCTTAAATGCTTGGAAACGAGTTGGTTGCTCTGGTTCTTTCGGAAACGCATTATCAGAAGTATCAATATCAGGAATTTCGTGATAAGGGTCGAGTTTGAATTTGACTACTTTTTTAGTAGTAATCAATGTTTTCTTCACATCTTTGTCATTCAAACGCCATATTTCGGCTGGAATTCTTACATCTTCGCTTGTGCCATCTTCAAATACCATTTTAATAATGATAGGCATTATCAGACCGCCTTTGTTTTTCAAACTTACTACATAAAAGTTTTTGCCTTCTTCCAACATTTTTCTATCACTTTCTTCTAAACTCGCCAAATATTGCTCATATTTTTTCTTATCAGCATCAGTTACGGCATATTTATCATAAGTATTGTAAAAATCCTTCATCGTTGGGTCAGCTTCTACAACTGTTTCCTTGATGTCGGTTTTGTTTCTGATATTGCTTAAAGTTTGAGCTTTTGCTTCGGCATCAGCTTTGGCTGTGGCTTTTTGTTTGGTTGGGTCTTGGCTATCAATTCCGTACCATTCTACATTAGCAATCGCTTGGTCGGCAGGTTCAACACCATAAAACCAACCTTTCCAAAACCAATCTAAATCAACACCCGAAGCGTCTTCCATTGTACGGAAAAAGTCGGCAGGTGTTGGTGATTTGAAAGCCCAACGGCGTGAATATTCTTTGAAAGCATAATCGAAAAGCTCACGCCCCATGACACTTTCACGCAAAATATTTAATCCAGTAGCTGGTTTTGAGTAAGCATTTGGACCAAATGTTCCAGGTAAAATATTATCTGAGCTACTCATGATAGGGTTTTGCTTTGCCGCATCGATTTTCATATAGCCAGTAATTGATTGTGGTTCGATGCCACCCACAGGGAAGTTTCTGTCCCATTCTTGCGAAGCCAAACATTCTAAGAAAGTATTCAAACCTTCATCCATCCACGACCATTGACGTTCGTCAGAATTGACAATCATCGGGAAGAAATTGTGTCCAACTTCATGAATTACTACCGAAATCAAGAAGTTTTTTGTACCTTCTGAATAAGTACCATCTGGCTCAGGTCTTGCACCGTTGAAACTCATCATTGGGTATTCCATGCCACCTACCGAACCATGCACCGAATAAGCAACAGGATAAGGATAAGCTACGCTACGTTTTGAATAACTTGTCAAAGTATGTGCCACCAAGCGAGTTGAATATTGTCCCCAAAGTGGATTTGCTTCTTTTGGATACAACGACATTGCCCATACTTTTTTGCCTTCTACGTCAACTTGCATAGCATCCCAAATAAATTTGCGAGAAGCTGCGAATGCAAAATCACGGACATTTTTTGCTGCATAAATCCAAGTTTTTTTGCCAGTTGGTTTGCCTTTTTCAGCAGCTTCAGCTTCTTCTTGTGTTACAATCGCAATTGGATTTTTGGTATTTTTTGCTTGTTCCCAACGCTTGATTTGTGTTGCTGTCAATACTTCTTTGGCATTTTGTAGTTCGCCTGTTGCTCCAACAACCATGTCGTTTGGTACGGTTAGAGCTAATTTATAATCACCAAAAACCAAAGTAAATTCACCTTGACCTAAAAATTGCTTGTGTTGCCAGCCATTTACATCATCATAAACAGCCATACGTGGAAACCACTGAGCAATTTCATACAATATATTTCCGTCTTTCGGGAAAAGTTCGTACCCACTTCTTCCACCTGTTGTTTTGAGGTCGATAATATTAAATTTCCAATCAACTTGAAGTGTGAAAGACATACCTTTTGCCAAAGGAGTTGGCAAATCGACACGCATCATTGTTTCGTTTATCGTATATTTCAAATCTTTGCCTAAAGCATCTTTTACTGCTGAAATTTTGTAGCCGTAATCTTTGTCGTTAGCACCAGCCATTGTGCCAAGAGCATTGAAACTTGCTCCAGAGTTTGGATTAAGTGCTGATTGACGAGAGTTATTACTCAACGAATTTTTAGCAAAAAGATTTTGGTCGAGTTGCAGCCACAAATAGCGTAATTCTTCGGGAGCATTATTGGTATAAGTGATTTTTTCTGATGCAGTAATTGATTGTTTTGCATCATCCAACTCAGCTTTGATGTCATAATCGGCTTTTTGCTGCCAATAATCTTTTCCAGGGCTACCTGCCGCTGTACGATAGGTGTTTGGTGTTGGCAAAGCTGCTCCCATTTGCTCAAAACGAGTATTGGCATTATACTCAGTCGTTGCAGCAGGACGCTGTGCAATCGCAAATAAGGTAAAATGTAGAATAATTACTGTAATAATAGACTTTTTTCTCATGTTTTGATGAAGGTTTGTTTTTGCGAAGTTAGGAAAAAAATATTTGATGCTTATCACGCTATTTGGGTGATTGTAAAACAATTTTAAAAATACCATTTTTCGGTCATTAATTTAAACGCTACGCCCGCTACAAATGCCGAAAGGACAAGGTTCCAAGTATGTTTTTTTACTTTAAAACCGTCTAAAAGTAAGAAAGATAGACCAATTGACATACTTACGATTACTAATTGCCCAAATTCCAGTCCAATATTAAAAGCCAATAATTGTGGAATAATATTTTCGTCTTTACCCAATAAACTGCGTAAATAATTTGAAAAACCCAAACCGTGAATTAAACCGAAACTCAAGGCTAAAAAATAACGAGAAGGAGAGAATTGCTCTGGGTCGAGTACACTTTCGGTACTTCTATGAAAAAAATTAGAGATGCACGTAACAACAATAGTGATAGGGATCAAAAATTCGACAAAATCGGTGCTATAATTAATCATTTTTAAAGCAGCCAAAGCGAGTGTAACCGAATGCCCAATCGTAAATGCAGTAACAAGGTACAAGATTCTTTGCCAGTCGGTTATTCGATAAATGGCACATAATGCCACTACAAAAAGAATATGGTCGTAGCCGTTAAAATCAGTAATGTGTTTATAACCAAGTTGAAGATAAATAAAAAATTCATTCATAGTTTTTGATAATTCAACAGAGAGATATGCTGTTATAAGTAACTGATTATCAGTATAATAATTTAGAGTTTTTTGGATATTTAAAACAAATTTACAAGATTTGTGTTGGATAATTTACAAGTATTTTGAATAAATTACGAAACAATGAACATTAGAAAAAAAATAGGCTTTGCGTGGGGCTATTCATTTATTGCCTTCTTTCTCTTGGGATATTATTATATCAGCCATAATTGGACTTTTTTTGTGTTTCTGTATGCCTATTTATTCATACCAATACTTGATGAATTAGTTAGTAGAGACTCACAAAACGCAAGTGCCGAAGAATACGAAAAACTTATCAAAGATCGCTATTTTGATTTTTTAGTTTATTCGCATGTTTATATACAATATTTTATGTTGGCGTGGTCTTGTTATATTCTTACGCAAGATAATCTTAGGTGGTGGCAAGTTGTTGGGCTAATGCTCAGTCAGGGTGTTTATGCTTCGACTATTATTAATGTTGCACATGAATTGGGGCATCGAGCAAGTCCAATAGCACAGTTTCATGCTCGTATGGCTTTAATATCAGTATGTTATATGCACTTTTTTATAGAGCATAATCGTGGACATCATGTGCATGTAGCAACGCCACTCGACCCTGCAACTGCCAAAAAGAACCAAACTATCTTTTCTTTTTGGAAACAATCTTTAGTTGGGGGGTTCAAGAGTGCTTGGATTATAGAGAAAAAATTAATCGAAAAGAAAGGGAGAGAAATTTGGAGTTGGCAAAATGAGATGATTTGGGTGGTGGTTTTACCAATTATCCTTTGTGGTGTTTTAACGGTGATTTATAGTGAAGTTTCTGGAAAAATAGAATGGATTGTGCCAATTTTCTTTATTATTCAGAGCATCATAGCCATTCTTTCTTTAGAATGTGTCAATTATGTTGAGCATTATGGGATTGTACGCCGAGAAATTGCTGAAGGAAAATACGAAAGAGTGAATCCACTTCATTCTTGGAATGCCAATCATTTTTATAGTAATCTGATGCTTTTTCAATTGCAACGCCATTCTGACCATCATGCTTATGCTTCTCGACCGTATCAGGTTTTGCGTCATTTTGATGAAAGTCCACAATTACCTTATGGTTATACAATGATGATATTGATGTCGCTCGTGCCACCGATTTGGTTTAAAGTAATGAACAAACGGCTGGAAAAATGGCAAGAAAATAGTGTTGATACCGAGCAAATAATGAAGATTGTGAAGCAATTTGCTTAAACCAAAAAGCCTTCTTGATTTATCAAGAAGGCTTTTTAAATATCTTTTTTGCAAAATTATGCTTTCAAAGCATTTTGCAATTCTTCCATTGGAACCATTTCCTCTTTGAAAGAATAAGCACCAGTCTTAGGAGATTTCACGGCTTTAATAACCTTTGCGAAACTCTTACCTGCTGTTTTATCACGAAGCGTAGCGACTACTTTCTTTGCCATTGTATTGTTAGATTTTAGATATGAGACAAGAGATAAGAGACGATTCTCTCATCCATTTCTTCAAAATTATTTAATTTCTTTGTGAATAGTATGAGCTTTCAAAAATGGGTTATATTTTTTCAACTCCATACGACCTGTTGTATTTTTACGGTTTTTTGTAGTTACGTAACGAGACATTCCTGCTACACCGCTTGTTTTTTGTACAGTACACTCTAATATAACTTGTACACGATTGCCTTTCTTAGCCATTGTTTTGTATATTTATTATCTTCTTATTTCTTTTTCGGGTTGCAAAGGTACAAAATTGAAATTTGTTTTTCAAAAATCTTTGACTATTTTTTTGCTAATTCCCCGATTTATCTTCATGTAATACTAAACAGGCCGTTTCAGTAGTTTTTGGGTCTAATTTGAAACCCATTTTTTGAATGCTTTCTTGCACTTTTGATACTTCTTTTGGAAAATCAGTTATCCAAACAATACTCGTATCAGCAGTATTACTTTCATTAATGATAGGCAAATCAACCACTTTTGTACTCCAAAGGAGCTTTAAAAAATCTTTTAGAGGCATATCCATGCCAGTTCGGCTTAACGAAGTTTGTGATAAAGTATCTTGACTTGTTGTCAAAGCATACACTTTTCGAGTGCGAACTTCATTTTTTGCCTTTACTGCAAAAATTTCTTCTAAATGCTTCATGCCAATTTCACCCAAACGATGTTTCATTTGCTCAGGTACTTTTATTGTCATGCTATATTGCTGTTTTTCGTCCAATAGATATTTTGTTTGTTCCGAAACTTCCAAACAAGCTCGGTCGTTTGGATTTGGGCGAGTCGTTTGATAAAGTACTTGATACATCAACGGCACAGTACAGTTGATAAATTCATATTCAAAATCTGATTTTTTGTTGATTTGAGATTGAATGCCTTCTTTATAAGCAGAAACAGCAACTTTATAAAAACTTTTATCTTCAACCTGAATTGGAGTCATGGCTGTGGCAGTTTCGCTCTTTACTGCAAATTCGGCTTTCGTTTTTACCGCTAAAATTGCTCCGCTTTTGGCTAAATAAATTATTTCTTCGCTTACTTCTTCTGGGGAGGTGATCGCTTTAATATAGCCCTGAGGGTCGATAATAATTGTATGTGGCATCAACTGATGATAAAACAATTGATTAATCGATTTGTCGGTATCAATTCCAATGGCTAAAGAAGTAGGACGTTTTTTAAGAAAACCAACTACTTTCCAACGCTCTTCATCAGTAATATTGATAACTTCTAAATCTTTAGGAAATTTGGATTGTAATTTGGCCAAATGATCCATTGCAGGCAGGCAAGGACCACAGTAAGTTGCCCAAAACTCTAAAATGACGACTTTCCCTCTATAATCGCTAATGCTTTTTTTTGCGATTCCTTCTTTTGTTAGAATATTGATATTAAAATCAGGTACTAAAGCACCAATTTGAATTGACTCAGAAACTGCTCCTTCTTGGGCATAAATTTTACCACAAAAAAGGTAAGTAATGCTTAATATGGTTAGAATATTTTTCATTTCTTTTCTTTGCAATTTGAGAATCATGCAAATTTAATCTTTTATTTGACGTAGTTGCAAGAATTTGTGCTTGGTTTGATGAATAAATCTATCTTTTTTAATAGATTTCGTCTAATGCTTTGTTATCAAACTTTCTTGAAATTATATTTTACAAAGTTGACTATAAACCCAAATCTTGTAAATCATTTTATCAAGACATATTTTTATGCACGCATACTATTTTTCAAGAAATTTGACTTAATTTCGCCTTAATGTAAAAACAAATGCTATTTGTTAAAACTATCAACAAAACCAAACATGAAAAATACACAAGTAAATTTGATTGCTCGCCCTGTGGGAATTCCAACGGCAGAATGTTGGCAATTTGTAGAATCAGAAACACCAGAGTTAGGAGAAAATCAGGTGCTTATACAAACACAATATTTATCAATTGACCCTGCCATGAGGGGTTGGATGAATGAGGGCAAATCATATATTCGTCCTGTGAGAATTGGTGAAGTGATGCGTGCCTTGGGTGCAGGGGTAATTGTTGAATCGAAACACCCTGATTTTAAGCCAGGTGATTTTGTGACCGCCAGCACAGGTGTACAAGAATATGTAGTTTTAGATGGAAAAGAGGCCGTTAAAGTAGATACTAATTTTATTCCATTGCCAGCTTATTTAGGCACTTTAGGAATGTCGGGCTTGACAGCTTATTTTGGTATTTTAGATACTGGGCAACCAAAAGAAGGTGAAACAGTCGTAGTTTCGGGAGCGGCAGGGGCTGTGGGAAGTGTGGTTGGACAAATAGCTAAAATCAAAGGGTGTCGAGTGGTTGGCATTGCTGGTGGAGCAGATAAATGTAAGTATGTAGTAGAAGAATTAGGCTTTGATGCTTGTGTAGATTATAAAGAAGGAGATTTGAGAAAACAACTCAAAGAAGCTTGCCCTGACGGTGTAGATGTTTATTTTGATAATGTGGGTGGTGAAATTTTAGATACAGTTTTAGGACTAATCAATCTTCGTGCAAGAATTGTGATTTGTGGAGCGATTTCTCAATATAATGCTACTACAAAACCCGTAGGGCCAAGTAATTATTTAGCTCTTTTGGTGAATCGTGCAAGAATGGAAGGGATTGTGGTTTTTGATAATGCTGCCAATTATGGAAAAGCCGTGAAAGAAATGGCTGGTTGGATTGCACAAGGGAAACTCAATGCTAAAGTTTATATTACCGAAGGTGGCGTAAAAGCATTTCCTGATACTTTGATGAAACTTTTTAAAGGAGAAAATACAGGAAAATTAGTTTTGAAAGTTTCTTAGTCGATGAATTATTCTTCATTTACATCAATAATTAACAGCGAATAAATTCGCCGTCTAAGGGAACAAAGGATAGGTTTTTCAAATACATTTTGCGATTTCAATAGCAAAATCATATAAAGAATTCATTCTGTTGTTTCATTAGCCACCTATTTTAATGGGTGTTAAAGTCATATATTTGAATGTCCAACCATATTGATATTTTAATCGAACGCATCGCCTCGTGTCAGTCACGAGGCGATAAATTCTTTCCAGAAGGAATTTTTCCATCATATCGACAAAATAAATTTTTGTTCTACAAACGTCCAGATACTAATATTTTCTACACAGCAACGATTGTTTTTATTTTAAATCAAATCAAGCATAAAGTTTCTGAAAAATCACAAGTGATTATTGAGGAAATTACAAAAAGAGCCGTTAAAAACTACCCTGATTTTCAAAATAAAGATGGCTTGAAAACGTATAATTTTTGGCAAACAAAGCCTTCAAATCATTTTCCTAATGGCTTTATTTTCAGATATTTAGACCATTTCAGAATTCCCGACGATATTGATGATACTGCTTTGGTTTACTTGACCTTGCCTCATGCGAAAGAAGATGTGATTTGGCTGAAAGAAAAGTTGAAGTATCATAGTCCAATAAGCCCCGACGGGGAAATAAAAATGGTTAGAAATACATTTAAACATTATAAAAACTTAAAGGTGTACTCTACTTGGTTTGGTAAAAATATGCCGATTGAGTTTGATGTATGTGCTTTGTGTAATTTGATGTATTTGTTTGAAAAACACCAATTGCCTTATAATGAATATGATGAAGCTGTTTTTATTTTTTTGAGAGAAGTGATTTTGCAGGAAGAATATATCTCTGATGCTTTTAAGGTAGCTCATAATTATGCCACTACGCCTCTAATCATTTATCATTATGCCCGACTTTTGGGAGATTTTGATATAAAACAATTAGAAATTTGTAGAGAAAAATTGATTCAAAAAACGAGAGAACTACTTGATAATGAGAAAGTTGTAATGAACAAGGTGATTTTAGAAATTGCTTTATTGAAACTTGTTACAACTCAAAATCACATGACGAAAAATTCAGAACTCATAACTCATAACTCAGAACTCAATACTTACTTCATCGCAGGGCTTTTGAGTTCGTATGAAAATCCAATTTTACACTTTTTCGCACCCATGAAAATTACTCAGATGGAATGGAAATGTGAAGCACATGATTTAGCTTTGCTTCTGGAAAATTATGTAGAGCAAATCTCCAGATTTGCTCATAACTAAATTCGCATCGGAATACCTTTATTTTTCAAATAAGTTTTTAATTCAGGAATACCAATTTCTTTGAAGTGGAAAATACTTGCTGCTAAACCTGCATCGGCTTTTCCAGTAGTAAAAACATCGAAAAAATGCTCCATTGTACCAGCACCGCCCGAAGCAATGATGGGGATATTTGAATTATCAGAAATTTCTGCTGTCAGTTCAATGGCAAAGCCTGCTTTTGTTCCATCGGTATCCATCGAAGTGAGTAATATTTCACCTGCTCCACGATCTTCTACTTCTTTTGCCCATTCGATTGTTTTTAACTCGGTTGGTTTACGTCCACCATGCGTATGAACAATGTGCTGAAAGCCATTTCCATATTCAATATATCTTGTATCGATGGCAACAACAATACATTGCGAACCAAATTCGAGAGCTAATTCATTGATTAACTGAGGGTTACGGACAGCAGATGAATTGATAGAAACTTTATCAGCACCTGCATTGAGTAGTTTTGACACATCAGCAACTGAGCCGATTCCACCACCTACACAAAAGGGAATATTGATTGTATGAGCTACTCGTCTGACTAAATCAAGCAAAGTTTTACGTTCTTCAACAGTAGCTGTTATATCCAGAAATACCAACTCATCGGCACCTTGGCGAGCGTATTCTGCTCCCAATTCTACGGGGTCGCCTGCATCACGGAGATTGACAAAATTGGTGCCTTTGACGGTGCGTCCGTCTTTAATATCTAAACAAGGAATGATTCTTTTTGTAAGCATTTTTTCAGTTATCAATTATCAGTAAACAGTTATCAAATAAACAGATAATTACATTTCGTTCGGTTGGCGTTCCGTATAAATATTGGGTCGAGCAATCTGCATCATTACTGCTGGATTGTCTAAAGGTGTAAAACCAAATTGTGCATATAAACCATGAGCGTCACGAGTAGCAAGCATCCAACGTCTAAGTCCTTGTAAATCAGGTACTTGTATGATACATTCCATTAACCATTTTGATAAACCTTTGCCTCTTTCGCTTTCCAAAACAAACACATCGGCCAAATAAGCAAAGGTGGCATAGTCAGAAATAATGCGTGCATAGCCTACTTGAATTTTATCTTTATAAATACCAAAAGCAAGACTATTTTGGGCAGCACTTTTTACAATTTCCATCGGAATATTGGGCGACCAATAACTGGTTGATAAAAAGCCATGAATTACATCAAATTGCAATTTAGCTTTATCTGTGCTAATAGTATATTCGTTTTTTTGAAATTCGTAAATCATAAAAATCTTTTTTCAATTTCTTTCAAAGTAACTCGACCTTCATAAATGGCTTTGCCAACAATTACACCAAAAATATTGAGTTCAGCTAAATCTTCAAGGTCTTGCATTGAACTTACTCCACCACTTGCAATCACCTGTAAATCAGGGAATTGTGCGTGCATATTTTTGTATAAATCTACCGAAGCACCTTGCAAAAGTCCGTCTTTGGCAACATCTGTGCTAATTGTATATTTTACACCTTTCTGAATCCAATCGCCTACAAAATCATACACCCAAATACCCGAATCTTCCTCCCAACCACTTACAGCGATTTTTTCATTGCGGGCATCCGCTCCCAAAATTATAGCTTCACACCCAAATCTTTTCAACCAATCTTCAAATAACTCAGGATTTTTGATAGCAATACTTCCGCCTGTAATTTGCTTTGCTCCGCAATCAAAAGCTAATCGAATATCATCATCAGATTGTACGCCACCGCCAAAATCAATGTGCAAATTAGTTTTCGAGGCAATGGTTTCTAAAACTTTTGCATTTGTGATTTTCTTGTTTTTTGCCCCATCTAAATCAACTAAATGAAGTCGCTTGATACCTGCGTCTTCAAACATCTTGGCTACTTCGAGCGGATTTTCGTTGTAAGTTTTTTTCTGAGAATAATCACCTTGCGTGAGTCTTACGCATTTTCCTTCGATGATGTCAATAGCTGGAATGATTTGAAACATAATTTTACGAAACGATTTTTGTAATCGTGGATTATGAAAAATAGAACTGCAACAAAGATAAGGGTTTTCTGATAAACGCTATCTTGCATAAGTAAATAAAAAACGTAACTACTTGCTAATGAAATAGTTACGTTTGTGTTTTTAATTATTATGCTTACCTCAAGGTTTCAAAATCAAAGTTTTTTCAGCAACATCTACTATTTTAGCCTTTGTAAAATAGACAGGGAAATAGCCACCAGTTCCCCAAAGATTAAATAAATCGCCATAATGTTCGGAGCGTGGGTCGCCCGATTGTCCAGGATTATTGATGCCCAAAGTTCTGTCCCAATTTTCAGTATCTACAATTATTTTGAAAGAAGCTCCGTGTGTTTGATTCAAATTATTACTGGTACTGTTGACTGTTTCTCCATAACCGCCACGAGGAATTGGACCAAGATTAATTTTTGCTTTTAAAGCGGGGTCATTTACCCAATCAGAAAGTGCATGAGTAAGCTTGATATGCTTATTATTAGCCTGTCCATATTGCCATTTGCTATCGTCTTTGCCCAATCGAAAGTTTAAACTATCAATAGCTAGTTTGAAACAACTCACAAGCATAGAATCACGAGCAACCAAAGGATTGGCTCCAAAAAAAGGTGGAGGAGTAATGAGCCAATCGGTCAAACGCTTTGTTGGAATTATCTTCATATATTTTCTGGCTTTTTCAGGAACAGCCAATAGATGCACATTTTTTTGTAGTTGCTTTTCCCATTCAACATAAATGCTCGCAAGAGTTGATGTTGGACTCAGTTCAAATGAATCCCAATTTTCGAGTTTGTTTTTGTAAGTAGCATATTTACTTTCAATTTGTACACGTTGCAGCAGTGGAACCAAATTACGAGCTGTAAGCGAGACATAATCGCTTTGTAGCAAAGCAAATTCTTCCAAAGTATGTTTTTTGCCCGAGCTCAATACTTCTTCAATACGATTGGCCCGCACAGGATTTGCCCATTTCCAGCCGATGGCATTTCTATTGGGGAAATCTGCGGGAGTCAAATTATTATTTGCTGTAACTACAAAACCTTCATTTGGGTCAATTTTATGAGGTAATAATTCTATTGGTAAGTAACCTCCCCATTCATAACGCCCATCGCCCGGCACAGGAACTAAACCTGACCAATTTTTACGAATCGGTGAAAGACCAACAGCCTGCCAACCAATATGTCCTTTTTTATCTGCCCAAATCATGTTTTCACCGGGAATGCGACTGAATGTGCAAGCTCTGCGAAATTCGTCCCAGTTTTGAGCTTGATTCATGCGTAAACTTGCTAAATAAGGAGCAGAACCTACTTCTTGCCAACCTGCTCGAACAGCATATAAATGATTGTTTTTTTCATCTTCAAAAACCACAGGCCCATGCCGAGTATATTTGAGTTGAACAATTTTTGGTGTTTGACCTTTTATTTGAATCGTGTCGGCGATGGTTTTTATATTTTCCCAAACCCCTTTGTATTTATATTGATTAGGGTTTTTAGGATTGGTTTCATAAACATATAAATCTTCATTATCAGTGTCAAAAATTGTCAATCCCCAAGCTCCATATTCGTTATGACCAATCGAAACGCCTGGTAAAGTTGGTTCGCCGCCACCCACCACATTCCAACCGGGAGCATTGAGATGTACCCAATAACGCAACGAAGGAGTAGATTGAGCTCGATGAGGGTCATTGGCCAACATTGGATAACCGCTTTCGGTCAATTTTCCTGAAACAATCCAATTATTTGAACCAACATTGTCTTTTTCATCTTTGTACCAATCATCAAAACCATCTAATAAACCAACTTTATTATCAGGTTTAGGGAATTTCAACGGAGCTCTAAAAGCCTGATAATATTCAAGGATATTACTAAACAAAACATCATTATCAAGGATTTTATCCAGCTCTAAATTAGGTTCATTGTCTGAATTTTTTGGGTGAAACCAAGATAATTCTCGCACTTTATCTGCCCCTAAAAGTTTGACTAAACGAGCATTATTAATTTCTTCTTCGATATTTCCCAAAAGCCCTTGGTGGCGACTAATGACAACTTCGGGAGTCCAAAATTCGGGGAGCGTATGAAGTAGTTTAAATTCAAAAGGCAGTTCATCTGGTTTTTGTCGTGCTTCGGCAATATAGGCATTGATTCCTTCTACAAAAGCTTCAATGATTTGTTTGCTACGTGGGTGATAATGTTGTAATTCGGCTGTTAGATTTCCTCGAAATTTGAATAACCTTGTGCCAATATCACGTTTCAATTCTCGCTCACCGAGCAGTTCGGACATAGTTCCTGTGGCTTGTCTTCGCCACATTTCAAGTTGAAACAATCGGTCGGAAGCAGCCACATAACCTTGTGTTACAAATAAATCATGTTCATTTTGTGCATAAATATGCGAAATACCCCATTTATCTTTAAAAACCTCGACAGGTTGTTTCAGAGTTTTGAGATGAATCGTTTGTGCAGAGCAAGCAGAAGTGAATAAGAAAAGAACTAAAATTTTGATGAAGTTTGTCATTTTTAGGGTTTAGTTTGAGTAAGTCAAATATATTGATGAATTGATGAAATTCAAAATGTTTTAAATGTATCGTAGTCATTTTAAAAAGCTTTTCGGTAATACATTAAATTTGATTTAAACATTACTTAATATCAACATAAGAAAGAGATGACTTTGATTGTTTATTTTTGAAAAACATTTATTATATACGTTAGTCATGAGAAAAAATAATATTTACTTATTCATACTTTTATCTTTTGCTTTGCTCAATTTTTGGAGTTGCAAATCTTTCAAGAAAGATAATACTTATGCCTCGGTCAATCAATCGTCATTGAGGTATGATGATACTACACTTTTTGCTGAAAAATCTCCCTATTTGATGCCTTATAATAGAATTATTGATGGTGCAGGAGAATCAGTAAATTTTGGAAATCCAGATATGGAAAACCATAGTTTAGATTTAACAATGATTCCAAATTCACCATTTGTAGTGGTAGAAGATAGATACGGAGTGGCAGTTTTTAATACAGAAACACATATTTTGGTAAGTAGGTGGAGTTATGACCAAGTGCCAGCTTACAGAAGATACATGAGTTCGTTTTCAGGAATAAAAGTGGTGACATTTAAAGAATCAACTTATATTTTTTGGGGAGCGGCTGGACGAGAAACACCGAATTCGTATGTAATGCAGGCTTCTTGGGACGGAAAAGAAATCAAGTTGATGAAGGCCTTTACTTTCAAAGCCGAAGCTCCTGCAACGGTTGCTTTGCCCAATGAAGTAGCGGTTCATGGAGAAAATGGCGAACTTTTTCTTTATACGGTTTTAAATGGGAATAATCAATTGGTAAAAGTAAGGGTAAGTAATGAAGAACAGATTTGGTCGAAACCAACAGGTGTTGCACCGTATGGTTTGAAACTTGTTGATAATCAGGCGTATGTAACAAACTGGGCTGGGCCAATTACCAATGCTGCTGATGGACTCGAAACAGCAGGCGTGCCGTGGGGAAGTGCCTATATAAATCCACAAACTGGAGCAATTTCACGAGGTACAGTTTCGGTTTTTGATATAAAAACAGGTCAGTTTCAAAAAGAAATCAATGTTGGTTTGCATCCAAACGCAATTGTGGCAAGTGCCGATAAAAAGTTTGTTTATGTGGCCAATGGAAACAGCGACCATATTTCTGTGATTGATGCTCAAAAATTGACAGTTATTGACTCAATTTTTGTTGGACTTTTCAAAGAAAATGAAACGCTCATTGGAAGTACACCCAATGCCTTAGCTTTAGATAATACTGGCACAATTTTGTATGTAGCCAACGGCATGGATAATGCCATAGCGGTTGTTTCACTTGGAAAAAATGCCAGTAGCACGGGTACTGGACAAAGTTATGTGAAAGGCTATATTCCTACACAAGCCTATCCTTCAGGAATTGTGTTGAATAAGGAAGAATTGTACATAACTAATTTGGAAGCTATCGGAGCGAGGGTGGCACATAAAGTGAATGAAGCAGCCAAAGCCGAAAAAGCGTATAATTCTCATAAGCAATTGGCATCAATATCGTTTATTCCACTGCCAAATGAAGCACAATTGAAGGTTTTTACTGAAAAAGTTAGAAACCAAAGTTTATACAAAAGAGCTAAATTGGCAGATTTACTACCTCGAAAAAACATTGCTCCCAAGCCTGTTCCCGAGCGAATCGGTGAACCATCGGTTTTTAAACATGTATTGTATATCATCAAAGAAAATCGCACGTATGACCAAGTTTTAGGCGATATGAAAGAAGGAGATGGTATGCCATCACTTTGTATTTTTGGTGATAGTATTACGCCTAATCAGCACAGCATTGCCAGAGAATATTTATTAATGGATAATTATTATGTGTCAGGAAAAGCTTCGGCCGAAGGACATCATTGGGCAAGTGCTGGAATGGTAACGGATTATACCGAAAAAAGTGTGCGTGCGTGGTTTCGTAGTTATCCACATGTATTGTATGATGCTTTGGTTTATAATAAAAAAGGCTTGATTTGGAACAATGCCCTTGATCATGGAAAAACAGTAAAAATCTACGGAGAAGCGTGTAGCTGTGAATTTGATCAAGAAAAATATAATTGGAGTACTTTATATGAATTACAACAAAAAGGAGAAACTTTTCCATTCAAAAATACCAGTACGATTTCAAGGGTAAGACCAATATTAGCCATGGATTTTCCTGGATGCGATGATGAAATCATTTCTGACCAAATGCGAGCCGATGCTTTTTTGAAAGAATTGAAAGCGACCGAAGCCGACCCCAATGGTGTTTTGCCAAACCTCATGATTATGTCATTGCCCAATGATCATACAACAGGCATGAATCCAAAATTTCCAACGCCAAGAGCAATGGTTGCTGATAACGACTTAGCAGTTGGACGTATCGTTGAGGCCGTCATGCACAGCCGTTTTGCCGATTCGACAGTTATTTTGATAAGTGAAGATGACTCGCAAGCTGGTTGGGACCATGTAAGTGCTTATCGCACAACGGGTTATGTGATAAGTAATTATTCTCGCCTTCAAAAAACAGTACATACCAATTACAATCAAACATCCTTGCTGCGTACTATCGAACAAATCTTGGGAATTCCGCCAATGAATATTATTGATGCAACCGCTTCGCCTATGTTTGATTGTTTTACTGATAAAATAGCTACAAACTATCAATTTACACACAAGAGAAACTTAATTCCACTCAATGAAATGAATAAACCAGCCAATGCTCAAAGAGGTGCAGCATTGAAATTCACGAATCAATCAATTAAATATGCGTTTAATAAAATTGACCGAGGCAATGATAATATGTTGAATCGAATTTTGTGGTTTTCAAGAAAAGGCTCAAAGCCTTATCCAGCAAAAATGGCGGGTAGCGAAGAAGATGAGGACGAAGAATAAAATGTAACACAATTCTCCGAATTGTGCTGTGTTGGAACAATTCGGAGAATTGTGTTACAAAATCAATTTAAATGCAACCCTAAAACCAAGACCCACATGAGTATAAAACTAATGAGCAATGAAATATTAATAAGCGTTCCTGCGATGCGAGTGTCGTAGTTTAATTCGTCACAAAAAGGCAAAATGGTTAAGCCAGAAGGTAAAATCACGCAAATAATCAAGACAGCGTAAAGCAGTGAATCATGCGATAAACCAAAATATAAAGCAACCACAAGCAGTAAGCCAACACTATAGCGAATAACCAATACTTTTGAGATAGCCATCATTTGTTTTTTGTTTAGTTCAAAACTCAAATAAATGCCCATCAAGAGCAGCACTAAAGATTTATTGGCTTTGGCTAAAGTATCTAAAAAATCAAAAAACAAAGTTGGCATTTCGACCGCTGAAACATTAATTAATAATCCTATAACCATTCCCATAACGGGAGGTAAACTAAAGATTTTTTTAATCAATTGCTTGAACTCGGGTAAACCTTTGTGGTTGGCAGAAAAATAACTTCCAATTGGATAAACAAGTCCGAAAATGACAATGGTATTGCCAATATCAAACATGACAGCATAAACCAATGCTTCTTTCCCAAATAAACCTTCAATAATAGGAAAACCGAAAAGACCAACGTTCAATCCGCCAGCTCCCATGGTCAATACTCCACGCAAATCATTGGGATATTTTGCAAACCAAAACCACGCAATGCCTATCATGATGATACAAAAACCGATACAAAAGAGCGGAATCAACAATAAAGAAGCATCTAATTTTACTCGTGCCGTAGAAATAATCATCAAGGCAGGAAAGGTGGTGTGCATCAAAAACTTTGAAATGATTTTGCCTTCTTTCTCAGTAATATAATTGTATTTTTTTAATAAAAACCCTAAAAGAATAATGGCAAGGGTAAGTATAAAAACGTTATTGGTTTGAGTCATTATTTTGAAATATTTACTACAATTTTACTTTCGTTTCCTGTTGCAGCGAGTGCTAAAGCTGCTTGAAGTGTGTTTAAAGTGGCGTAATTGGATATAATAAAATGCGGTTGAATGACCTTTGAACGAATCAATTGCAGGGTTCGGGCAAAATCAAAAGGATGGTCATAAATGATGGAAGGAACAATATGAATGCCTTCCCGTGCAATTTTCAAAGGCGTGAAAGTTGCCAAATTTCCCGAAAGTCCAACCAAAATAATTTCAGAACCACGAGGAGCTGCCGCCGTTGCCAAAGAAGCCGTTTGTGCCGAACCTGCACATTCAAAAACTGCCGAAACCCTATTTTCTGTCCAAATTTTTGATAATTCATCGGCTTGGTTTTCCAAATCACCTTTTGGAAAAATGGCAAATGCTCCCATATCAGTTGCCATTTTTACTTTTGATGGGTTAAGCTCGCTCACAAAAACCTGATAACCTAAAGAAAGTGCTAAATGACTAACCAACAAGCCAATCGCTCCTAATCCAATGACAGCAATGGCATCGCCAGGTTTGGCTTTTGATGAAAAAAGAGCGTGAACAGCAACGGCAGTTGGTTCAACTACAACGGCATCTTCGTCTGAGATTTCATCAGGAATTTTCCATGCAAATTCGGCAGGAATAGTAATATATTCAGCAAAACAACCTGCTTCGGTTAAACCAATTACTCGTTTATTGGTGCAAATATTTCCTCGTCCGCTCATACAATAGTGACATTTCCGACAAGGAATATTAGGTTCGATGATTACTCTTTCTCCAAGATGTCGTCCAACAACTCCTTCACCAATTTTATCAATAAAGCCCAAGCCTTCATGACCAATAATGGTCGGGTTTTCTAATAAGCGATGCCCTAAAAATAAATGTACATCCGACCCACAAATACCCACTTTCGATAAATGTACTCGTACTTCTCCAAAATTAGGTTCAGGAGTTGCGATGTCTTTTATCAAAATTTCATTGGGTTTATTTAAAAAAGCTCCAAGCATACAAAGGTTTTTGATTTTCAGGATGTAAAGAAAATATATTTTGCTCAGAAAATAGCTTATTTATTTTAAATGAAGCAATTTGCAACTTTTTAGTAATTCAAGCTTATGACCTATTCAAACCTACAAAACCACTTTAAAAATCTCATCGATAATAGTCCGATGAGTACCTTTCAAATCATCATTGTGGCAATCTGTTTTATCCTTAACATGAACGATGGCATTGATGTGCTGGTCGTATCATTTTCAGGTTCCGACATTACCAAAGAATGGAGCTTATCAAAAACCGAATTGGGCTATGTATTTAGTGCAGGTTTGGCTGGCATGATGGCAGGGGCTTTCTTAATAGCTCCATTAGGCGATAAAATTGGTCGCAGAAAAGTATTTCTCATTTCTTTGTTTTTGATAACAAGCGGAATGTTATTGGTTTTTGTTTGTACAAGCTATACACAATTATTGCTCTTACGTTTGCTCACAGGCTTGGGTATCGGTGGTATTTTGCCAACAATGGCTGCTACTGCTTCGGAGTTTTCTAATAATAAAAACCGAGATTTCAATGTGGGTTTGGTGCAAGCGGGCTGGCCAGTTGGGGCAATTTTTACGGGTTTTTTCTGTGCTTATGCCATTCCAGAGTTTGGTTGGCGATTTGCTTTTCTTTTTGCAGGATGTATTTCTTTGTTGATGCTCATTGGTGTATTTATTTATATGACTGATTCTTTGGAGTTTTTGGCAAAACAACAACCCGAAAATGCTCATCAAAGGATGAATGTTTTGCTCGAAAAAATGGGACATAAAGGCATTGAATCATTGCCGCAAAAACCCAATGAACAAGCAAGTACGCCCATCAAAGCTTTGTTTGAACCAGCCTATCAAAACTCTACCTTCAAAGTTTGGACTGCGATATTCTTTGGTTTTTTGACACTTTATACGTTGATGAGTTGGGTACCAAACATTGCCAAAGAAGCAGGTTTGCCCTTCGAAATGGCGACTTATGTAGGCATTGCACTCAATGCAGGGGCAGCCATCGGCACGACCTCTATGGGTTTTATTGCAGGAAAATTAGGCTTGAAAAAAACAGTTTTGAGCTTTATGCTTTTGGCGTTTGCTGTGATGCTGATTTACGGCAACTTTGGCTTAAATACCTTGATGATTTTTGTGATGATATTTTTCATTGGCATATTTGTGCAAGGTGGTTTTAATGGCATGTACCCAACTATTTCGAGGGTTTACCCTACCGAAATGCGTACAACGGGTGTGGGCTTTGCCATAGGAGTAGGGCGATTAGGTGCGATTATAGGGCCAACCTTATTTGGAGCTTTATCAGATGCAGGTCTGAGTATTCAGATGCTTTTTAGCCTTTTTTCTTTGCCACTATTGGTGACGGGGCTTTGTGTATATAGTTTGAAATCGGAGCATTTGAGTTGAGGGATTGGGCTTAATGTGATGGAATAGTCTCTTATAGTGGTGGAATGCTCTCTTTCAGTTGTAGAATAGTCTCTGTCACTCGTGGAATAGCCTCTGTCACTCGTGGAATGCTCTCTTTCAGTTGTGGAATAGTCTCTGTCACTCGTGGAATAGCCTCTGTCACTCGTGGAATCGCTTCTGTCATTCGTGGAATAGCCTCTGTCACTCGTGGAATTGCGTCTGTCACTCGTGGAATTGCGTCTGTCACTCGTGGAATAGCCTCTGTCACTCGTGGAATAGTCTCTGTCACTCGTGGAATAGCTTCTGTCACTCGTGGAATTGCTTCAGTCACTCGTGGAATGAATAATTCAGATGCTTTTTTGCTTTTTGTAACAGAGGTTTGTTTGTATAGTTTGAGAATTGAGACTTTGATTTGAAGAGATTAGAATATAATTCAAAAATACTTATTCTTTTTAAGAGCCATAGGCTCGGTTTATTTTGTAGCGTTGGATTTCAATCCAACGGTGAATGTCATAAAAAAGTGATTTTAAGAGCTGTAGGCTCGGTGCATTTTATATGTTTCATTCCTACTTGAATTCAAAAATGGAATATCTATAAATTGACGGATTAAAATCCGTCGCTACAAAATTGGTCAAGCCTACGGCTTTTAAAGTTCAAATTATTTGATTAGCTTAGTATTATAGATGCGAACTAACGAGATGATTTACTTTCAACAATTTCTTTATTATTTAAAAAAGGAGTTAACATTTCTGTTGAGAAATTTTGAAGTTTTTGAATTATTTTAAAGAACTCAATACACATTTTTGCAACCCCTGTTCGGCTAAATGTTTTACATTTAGTCGTTGTGAAATGCGTTCTTAGAACGCAATTATAAAAATAAGTTTGTAAGATGCCGTTCTAAGAACGGCTAACACATCGACTGAATGAAAATTCAGCCGAACGGGGGAAGTCGTACATTAAACGTACTACTTTTATGCAAAATTATTTAGTAATGATTTTATCTCTGTAATGCTCTGGTAATCAAATTTTTGTAAATAATAATCCTTCTCAAATGTTAGCAGGCTACTTTTGAATCTATAAATATTGTTTTTCTCTATTTCCGAAATATCTATTTGATTTAATAAATTTAAAACTAATTTAAAAGATTCATCAGAACTGAGAGAAATAGGTTTTAAAAGCCCCATTAACATACCAATCGGGTCTGTGAACATCTCATTACTTTTTGGAGTAGCGAGTGAAAATTTAAGTAAGTCGAATATAATTGAAATAGTATTATCTGATGGCAAATGGCTAACATTATTTATTTGATTATTTATATCTGGAATAGTTGGCCTTGATTTATACCATTTAGAATACCATTCCAAACCCTCAATAAAACCAGCATCAATTAATGTAAAAGATGCTTTGAATAGATTGTTATCAATATTATCATGGTTTATTTTACTTATAAGTAGTCTTCCTATCCTTTTTTTAATAGTATTGATTTTGACCATTTTATCTATCAAATACCAATGAAATTCATTATCAATATCGAATGAATTGAAAATAAAACCAAATTCTGTAATATTGCCTTCTAACGCAATGAAAGAATCTAATATTGAATTTAAACGATACCCTTTTTTATGTTGGTTTTCTTCAATGATTCCTTTTATAAAAGGAAGTGCCTCAATAATATTTAACTTTTCGCACCAAGAAATTTGTTTTTCAAGTGCCAGTAAAGGGAGGGTGTTAATTTCCAAATTTTGTAAAAACCTAACCTTAGCTTTTTCTATGCCCACTAATAAGATTATTTTATCAATTAATGAAATCCTTTTTCCGTCAGTATCTTTAGTGTCTAACAAAAAAGTATCAAAGCATATCATATCTAACAATATATTTTCTGGAACATGGGTATCTAATCTTAGAAAGAAATTAGCGTAATAAATTTCTAACCATCGAGTTGTCCAGCTATTATTATTATTTTCTGTGATTGCAGTTGAGAATTTTAGTTTTTCCACATTTTCATCACACCATTTTTGAATATAGTCAATACAATCGTTGGGGAAATCTGCTTTATCGTTTAGTAGCCTATAAAATTCACTCAAAATATACTTTTGCCAAGGTTTTTCTTTAGTAAACCACTTTTCTAAATCGCTTTTTTTTATTTTTTGCTCATTTTTATCGGAAGCACTTCCATTAAAACAGTTATTTAAAAACCATATAGTAACATTATTATCACTTTCGTCTTCATGTATTTTATAGCTTACAACTTCATCTTGATTAAGTTCGTCTTTTCCGTAATACTCGAAAATATGCAGTGTCTTTTCGATGAATAGTTTTTTATTAACTAATAATTCAAAGTCTTTTTGTTTCTTATCTTTTCGAATTTTGTCCCAATCAATGATTTCTTCAAAAACAAAATGGTTATCTGAAATAACATTTAATTTATGTCTAAGATTCTCTGTTAAATTCATTTCATTTACCCAGCCAATATTTTTAATTATAAACCACATCTGGTTATTATCAAATTCTCTATTTTGATATTTAATAAAACATTCATCTAATATTTTTTCATTAACGAACTCTCCTAATCGAATACGCCATAGGCTATCATCAACCATTTTATGTTGCAGAATATCCCAAAATGCTCGTTCATTAGTTTCGGTCTTTATGAAAAAAGAAGTCAAGTGCTTTGTTAAATTATCATCGTGATAATGTTTACAGTTTAAGAACAGTTTTAATGTTTTTTCATAAATCAATGAATCCTCTTGATAGGCATGAATAAGATTGTTTGACAAAGAAGTGAAAAAATTGTCCTTGATGTAAAAATGCTTACGGAAGATAGACTTGTGTTCATCAATTAGTGTTGCATTTTGAATAAGATAATCTAAGAGTGAGTGAAGGTTTTGTAAACTTTTAATCTGTTTTAAACCTTGGTTTATAGAAAACCCTAAATCTATATAATTTGATTTTTCATTTTTCTGGAAGCTATTATACTTTTCAATGGAGTCAAGATATAACTGAAAATAATCTTCCGCCTTACCACACATATTTAGATAACCTAAAATATCATCTATCAACTTATAATTTTGTGTTTTTTGAGCCAAATCAACTAAAAAGTTAATCATTCTTTGGTCTACTATTTCAAGTATAGTCAAAGTTGTTACCAAAAACTCAGTGGTATTATCATCTAATTTACTAAAGACCCCGAAACAAGTATCAATGATTTCTATTGCTTCATAATCCAAAAAAGGCTTTTCTTTAAGTCTCAAATTATAAATAGCTTCGTCTCGTACAAATCCATCTTTGGTTTTTATTAATTCTAACAAAAAATCAATTACATCAGGGTTTTCATTTATCCCAGCAAATTGGGTAAGTTTACTATTGTACATTTCATCTCTTTTATAAGCTCTATTTGGGTCTAATATTATTCTTTTGAATGCCTCAAACCTAAGTTCAATAGGTAGGAATTTGAATTCAATATTTCCTAAAATTGAAGGTTCTTTTTCACTTATGAAAAAAATAAGTTGATTGATTAAAGTACCACTTATGGGTAAGATCTCAAGTAAAATTCCAATTGTATTAAACCATTTAGGCTTTATTTTCTGCAAATCAGGTAGAAATGCGATGAAATCTAAAACTCCTTTGAAGTTTAGAGAGGATAGTATTTGTGCAGATAAAAATTCTTGAATGATGTTGTGTTCAAAGTAAATAGATTTATCAATGATTGAAACCACAGACATTTTTCTAATTTTCTCAAATTCTTCTTGAGTAAATATTTCGTTTAATTCCGTAAGTTCTAAAGAATTTCTTCCTAATAAGTTCATTGCAAAAGCTAATTTCTGCAATAATTTTCGATACAAATCTTTTTCTATTTCTTGAATAATATATCGTTCAAAATCTTTGTTAAGTTTTAAATCTAAAATTCTTTCAATTAATTGTACTCTTGTTTGGGGAATTTTATTGACATCAATTTTATAAAACTCAATAAAGTGATATAAACAAAAGGGACTTTTTAGCCAATGTTTAATATTGTTAGCTGAAATAAGTTTCAAAAAGTTTTCAACTTGTTCAGCAGTTAAAAGTTTGCGAGAATAAGATTCAATATCATTTTCATTAAATTCATGTAGATAAAATACCTCAAAGTCTTTTAATTGTGTTGATTCTGTGATAAAATTTGTTCGAGATGAGAGAATAATATTAATGTTTGGATGTGCTTCTATAAATTGTCCAAGTCTCCTAATAAAGTTCTCACGTTCTTCGGTTTTAACTTCATCTAAGCCATCTAAAAGCAACAAAACCTCTTTTTCAGAAATATGATGCCAGTTTTTCTCATATCTCAAAAGTAATTCTTGTATGGTTTCATTTACATAATTTTTAAGAGAAATCAGAATTGGGAAAAATAACTCTTTTTCGCAAACCGAATAATGGTGGGCTATGTATTTTAGTTCGGTAGTTTTACCAATGGTCGCCTCGCTTTTTAATAAAATTAGATTTGGTATTTTGTCAAATTTTGATGTGAAAATCTCAAGTAAAGTAGTTTGAATACTTAGTTTTGCGTCTTTATCCAACCAAGATAAAATTCGTGGTTGATAGTATTTAGGTGATTCGTGTTCTTTTCTCTTGGGTCTGTGAATTAAATTATTTGCAGCAAATTCTCCATTAAATGCTCTCACGCAATCTGGGGTATTTCCTCCATCAAATAAATCAAAAACTATTTGTGGGTAATTTTTGAGTAAAACATTGAGCCTTTTTTCATCCCATATTTCAAATTTGATTTTTCTTTCATTAAGTCTATTCTCTATTTCACTCAAAGTATCTTCATATTTTTCATTGATTTTTGCTCTCACACAAAGTATAAAAGTTTTGGCAGTGCCAATGAATTTCCCTTGTTCAAACAATGAAACAGCTTCTGATATATCTTTTGCCGAAAACTTTTTGACTTGTTTACATTGGACATAAATATATTTACCGTCTTGTGGGTCAAAACCTCTAATATCAATTCCATATTGTCTATGTCCTTGACTTAAATATAATCTTGGGTTGAGTAATGATGGATATTCACTTTCAAGCAAATCTCTACACATACGTTCAAAGTTTTGCCATGAAAGTTCATTAATTCTTAATTCTTCTTTTGTAGAAATAGTAGGTTTACTCATAAAAAACTGACAAAATTAGATTTGAGTGATTATTCAAATATACAAAAAGAAAGAGTAAATGTGAGTGATAAGTTTTTAATTCTTTAGCAACTCATAATTAGTACTTCTCCCCCCAGCTGAGTCTTTTTGTAAGATAGCCTTTTGAACTAAATCTTGTATATCTCTCAGAGCAGTATCTGTCGAGCATTTGGTAATTTTTGCCCATTTAGAAGAGCTTAGTTTACCTTCAAAATTATCAAATAACTTATTGATTATCATTCTTTGTCGGTCGTTGAGAGGTGTATTTTGGTGTGTATCCCAAAACCTTGCTTTTGATAAAACCTTTTCAAGAACAGCATCGGTGTTGAGCAAGGCTTCGGTCAAACAATCCAAAAACCAAAGCAACCAAACCGTTATATTTGATGTCCCTTTTTGTGTTTTTTCGAGGATTTCATAATAGTCGTTTCGTTGTTTCCGTATTTGTGCCGACATACTAAAAAAACGTTGCGAACTCCCATCAGCTTTCGATAATTGCATATCAGTGATGGCTCTCGCAATTCTACCATTGCCATCGTCAAAAGGATGAATCGTCAAAAACCACAGGTGGGCAATACCTGCTTTTATCACAGGGTCAAGACTTTGCTCGTTATTGAACCAGTCGATAAATTGTTTCATTTCTTGCGGTAATAATGTTGCACTTGGAGCTTGAAAATGTATTCTTTCTCTGCCCAATGCACCCGAAACTACTTGCATTTCACCCTTCCGCCATGTAGCAACTTCAATCGAATACATGCCACTCCTACCAGTCGGAAAAAGTGCTGCATGCCAATCAAACAAACGTTCATCACTTAGTTGACTTTGATTGTTTTGTGTGGCATCGAGCATCATTTCTACCATTCCATCTACGTTTCTATCAGAAGGCACTAAGCCCGCAATATCCATTCCGAGTTTTCTTGCCAAAGACGAACGCACTTGTTCAGGATTAAGAAATTCCCCCTCAATTTCGGACGATTTCAGTACATCTAAAGAGAGCGTTTCTAAAAGAGCCTCTTGGCGTAAAGGAAAACCAAGCATTTCCATTTTGCCCATCAGTTTCCCTTGTAGATTTCTGACTTTACCAAGCGGTAGTGCCAAAGCCCTATCATCCCAAGTAAAATGAGTCCAGTTTTCTCGTTGATGTATATAAAATCCCATAATAAAATCAATTATGCGGTGAATATAAGCATTAATCTCCGCATAATGTGCGGTGAATAGCTGTTTTTTTCTCCGCATAATTATTATTCATGCCTCTCAAAATGAAGCCAAATAAACTATCACTCAAAAAAATAAATAAATTGACATGTGCTTACGTTAATGCAACAATCATTCGTGGTTATTAACATTCACCATTAAATTTATTTGAAGCCTTAACCGAACCTTAAGCTGTTACTTATGAAATACATCCTGCCACTAACCATCAATAATCGTAGAACAAATTACCTTGATTTAAAAGGAAGATTTTCTGAAAGCAATGAATCTTTTATTGTTGAATTACCCTTAGAAAACAACACATTTACGCTCTTTTCGATTGATAAAAGCAAGTTGATGCAAACCCTCGTCCATGACGAAAGTGATGTGTTGCTCGCCAATGTACAATTCAGCGTTTCGTTCGATGAAACCATTCCTCAATTACTCATTCAATTGTCTTCTTCTGCAAAGCCCAATGTTGCTCCTCAAAGCTCTGACGAAGAAGAAGATTGGAAAAATCCATCACCCAAAATAAAGCCTACCGCTTTCCAAACAGCATTTCAACAAAATGCTTTTACGCTGGGCGATATTGAATTTTCGGTGATTGATAATGCAAACGAGTTTAAAATCATTGGTCATTATATTGACCAAATTCCCGAAGAAGCAATTGAAAAAGATTATATCAATTGTCAAATTGTGTATGAAAATAAAGGCAAATCTTATCAAAATAGATTGCATTTTCATTTAGCTCATGCGAGTTGTTTCCACCATTTTGGACTTGATTTTGGTTCGGAGGCTTCGCAATTGAAAGTCAGTAATTACCAGTATATCAATCGCCGTTATGAGAAAAAGAATAAATCTAAAAATCTCTTTGAATTGGTCAAAGATTTTAAAGGTTTGACCGAAGAAAATAGAAACTTCATTCAATTCGAGAAAAATACCGATTTCATTAAATCTATTTTCTTTTTGAAGAAAAAACTATTGAATTTCAATGAAAGAAAAGATAAATTCATCAAAAATGAAGATGAATTGAAGTTTTTGGTACAGAAAAATGAGTTAAATTCTAACCTTACCAATAATTTTCATCAGCTCTCAAACCTCAAATTGGCCCACAAGCACGGCGATATTTTGAAGTTCATGGATTTTCAATCTATCCTCAATGACAAAGTGCGTTCGTTGAGCTTAGACGACCTAAAAAACCAAGCATATTCTACCATTCTTAAATCTTTTATTGAGGCAACGCTCCATAACGTGCTGGATGAAGAAAGTGGAAATAACTATATTCGTTTCACGGTTTTAGTACCCAATATTTATAGTATCCATGAGGTAGCCAACACTAAGGAAGTCATTGATGAGATTTTTAAGGAACTACAAAACCATGCTTACGCTCAAAAAATAAAGGCTTGGGAAATAGTGACGATTTCGGAAAGTGATGCTGCTTTTTTAGGCTATTTCAACAAAGGACTCAACCATATCAATGCCAATAAATACTACATTATTATTGATTGTGGCAAAGGAACGACCGATTTTTCGATTATTCAGACAGGTTCAAACAATTCTCGTAAAATCAAATCTTTGTATCGCAATGGCTTTGCAGGGGCAGGAAATCTGATTAGCTATGCTTTTTTTGAATCTATCTTGCATTTTATTCTTAAAAATTCATCCAATCCTGCGGCTACAAAAGCTTTTTTCATGGAATCTTTAGAGAAAGCTGAAAAAGGACAAATGAATCAACTTTTTGAGAAAATAGAATACCTCAAGTTTCAGTATAGTAAACAAGCTCCTGAAAATCAAGCAGCCGTTGAAACCGCTTGGAACACTGCCGCCCAAAGTGGTGATATTAATCTGAGAACATTTGCTAACAATGAACTCACAGCTACCATTGCCAATTTAAATCTGCTCTTACAAAAAGTAGAGGGTTTTTATGATTGGGGTGGCTATGTCGAAAATGCGTGCCAAGTGATAAGCTCCAATATTGTTGAAAATATCAAGGGAGTTGTCACGAATATTGATAAAGCTATCGAATGTGAAGGTATTTTATTGACAGGTAGAGGATTTTTATTTGCACCACTTTTGACAAAATTGAAAGAAAAAATGACGGCAGATTTAGGATTTTCGAGTGACTTAATCAAAATGCCGACGGAGGCAAGTCAATTGAAAGCCATTTGTTTGGATGGCATTTTTGCCAGTGGATATATCATACATCCCGAATTAGTAGGCTTTCCGATTCAGATTTCAACCAAAAAGCAAGAAAAAACTACGCCACAAGCCAAACCAAAAATGCCTGCGTTTTTTGATTTTCTATTGAAACTCAGTAATATGCACGACAATTATGATGAATCGAACAACTCCTATCGCATCAATGATTTAGATTCATTGAAATTTTTGATTGGTAATACACTTTATACCGTAGCTGATACTAATTTTCATGATAAAAAATGGCTTGAAACACCACCGGATTTGATTTTTACAAAAGAAGGCTTTTATGTGAGAAATATTTCAAAAAACAACCAAATAAAGGGCTATTCTGGACTCGAACAAAACTCTGAAATGGATACGGTCACTTTGCAATATTTGATACCGTCATTGTTTCCAGCTAAAATTGATACCGAATATATTCAGTCATTAAAGGCCAACCAACCGCAAGTGGATGAAAACTTAATGACCTTAATGAGTCTTTTACCAGATTAATTATCAAATACTAACACCGAAGGTGTTAAACATGAATAGCCCCGAGTGAAACTCGGGGAATAAATAAATAAGAAATAACCCTGAAAGGGTTAAACAATGTAGAATAAGAAGTTAAACCCCTTTCGGGGTTTTTGTATCTCTTTTAATTATTTTTCTCCGAGTTTCACTCGGAGCTATTCAAATTTAATCCCTTCGGGATTGAGCGTGTATAATAAAATGGTATTGAACCTTTAAAATATTCAATCCATTGATTAGCAAAATATTAACGATTTTAAAATACTTCAAAATATGCACAAATACATAGTCATTGTTTTACTTTTGGTTTTGCCAAAAGTAGCTTGGAGTTTTACAGATACACTCAAAATTGCGAATACTGGCAATATCTCTGAGAGTACCATTGCTTTCCGACTAAAACCTAATCAAAAAGAAGGAGGCACATTTAATATCTCAACGCAAGAAGATAGCATCGCTATTTCGCTGAAAAGCAAAGTTGTGAAAAACGATACGCTTTTTTTGATGCAAGATTCGAGCGAAAATGCTCTCAATCGGATTTATGGTTTGCTGGGGTGTCAGGAAGCTGATTTAAAGACAAAATATTTTACAGGCGACCCACGCTTTGGCAATAATGTGATTAATCATTTAATCAATCAAATTTTTCGTTTGCCCAATCATCAATCTTTTTTAGTTATTTCGCCAATCGCAGTGACTGAAGAGTCGCAAGCATCGTCTAATGTTTTTTTTACCAAAGACCTCCTTTGGGGCATTATCGGAATCTTAGTTTTGACAATCGGTATTTTAATTTATTTATATCTCATGGGAAAAAAAGCCAAAACAACACAGACCAGTGACGACCCTCTGAAAGACAAGATTAATGAAATAAAAGGCGAACTGGGCATGAAAGGAAATTACTCAGATTTGAAGGTTTTAGAAACAATCTTGAATAAATATTATGAATCGATAAAGCTGAGCAGAGACTATGAGGATTTAAGTAGAGAATTGGAAAGTACGAAACAAAATCATCAAAAGTCATTGCATGAAATAGATACACAGAATAGCCAAGAAAAAGAATACTTGACTGCTGTGCTCAATGAATACATTAAGCCTTTTATCGTGCATTTCAAGGACGATACCGATTATCCAGCCAACAGCGAAACCCAACAAAAACTCATCGAAAACTTGCTTCCTTTGGCGTTTCATTTTATGAGTTTTGTGAAGCATAAAAATGGCATCAGCAACGAACAAGATATTTTGAATTTGCAACAATTCAGAAGCTCACAGAATCATTCGCTGCTCAAAACCATTGATTTTTCTGCAAATACTACGAATACCGACAATAAGTTGGTGCTTCATATCATTGATTTGCTCAAACAATACGATGTGAAAGAGTTGAAAAATGTTAATATCAATGGTTATATCATTAAAAACGATTCTTCAAAATGAGCAAACCCAAAATAGTAATTTTGTCTTTGTTGTTGATTAGTTTGGTGGTATTTCTTTATTTTTTTATGAATCTATTCTCGTTATTTTTATGTAGCGTGATTATATTTTCATTGGTGTTTTTTCTCGGAATTATCAGTTCTGAAAGAATCATTGATGGAGCAGCATTTCAGAAATATTTACCACATTTAGATAAGGCTGCACTCAATGCCAAACGCCGTCAAAGCTATGGATTTATCACCACCTTTTTAGGTTTGACCTTACTAACCTTGACTTTTCTTGGCTCGGTTTATGTCTTAAAAAAATACCAACAACCCAGTGAATCAAAGCCCTATTTCAATAATGCCGATTATCATGCATTATCAAATATTGGGGTTGCTTTCGATCAATCTTTGACACTTTCTACTAATGCCAATCAAATTTCAGTAGATGGACTTTGGAGCAACGAAAACGGCACTTTTAAAGCAAAACAAACAAGTGACGGGCATTTTGAGCTGAATTTCGACCATTATTTTGAGCCAGTTTTTAGTAAAAAAACAGCCGATGGTGATTTTTCCCCCGCCAATAATATTTTCCGAAAACCCATCAAAGACAATTTTTCTATTAGCAATGATAGTATCAGCATTCATTGCACTAATATTAAAACTATTGATGAAGCTCCATTTTGGAAAAGGTTGATTGGAAAACACCAACTAAGAAATATTTATAGCATCACGATTGGTTGTGAGGCAAAGAGTATTTTGAGACAATTGAACCTACATTCATCATTCCAAGATGAAATAGAGGTAAGTGATGTACCACTTGAAAAGGGTAAGAAACTATACACTATTTTGATTGAAAATGAAGGATTTGTGTCAAAAAAAGCACAATCAAAGCAAGTTTTAGAGCGAATTTTGCAAAATATTGGTGATGCTTATCTTCTGACAAACCACAATTTGGAAGGCGAAAATACCCAAACCTTTTTCCCAACCAAAGAGTTTTTCGATAATGATTATACGCTAAAAATAGACGGTTCGAACGTTGCACCCATGCTCCAATCAAAAGCAACGGTAGAAGCCAATAGTAAGTTTTTTATTGGTTTTTATAATATTCGAAAGCAATATTTTTTTACTACAATTGATAAAAACAAATATCCAAATAGTCGCAAAAGTGCCGTTTTGATGTTTGATTTTCCACAGTTTTTTGCCTTATCGACTCAAAAAGATGCAGTTGAAATTGGTACAAAACAAGTACGGTTTCTTAATAATCATTATACGCAACTGCTCAATTCATCATTGAAAGAAGGCTTTTTGTTTCATGAAAATCTTCGAAATGCTCGTTCTAATCTTTTTTCAGGAACGCTGATTTATACAATCAACCAAGCAGGGGTAGATTTTTCGGGAGAACTGACCGATAATTTTGAAAATGACGAAAGAGAATTAGCTTTCAAGAAAGATTTTATCCTTAATTCACGAGATAAAAACTACGAATGGCTTTTTCATGTGCGTGATTTTTCAGAAAATGGTTTTTCGCTTAACAAAAACTTACTTTATTTGTCGATTTTGTATCTACTTTTAGTATTTACATTACTCTTTAATGCAGGTGAAAATCTCGACCGAATCGAACCGATTATTTTTACGGTTATCTATGCTCTGCTAACTTATCGTTTTGTTTTGTTGTGGCGAGTTGCTACTTTTCCACCGCTCGAAAATATCAATAAATACGAATTAGAAAATACCCTTATTCAATTTGACTTTACAATTGGAAGCATTACACTTCCTGTACCATTGACATTTTTAGTGCCTGCTATTTTTATTGTTTTATTGAACCTTTATCGTTCACAAAAGTCTGCCATTAGTCGATTATTGAACCGACTCAATACTTTGCCATCGAAGCAATATTTGTTTATTCATATTGGACTATTGCTTGTTTGTGGAGCTTTCATATTCACTAAAATAGATATTGTCGTCCGAATTTTTGGTATTTTTATTCCGCTTGTTTCTTATTTGTTTTTCTCTCTAAAAATCAACCAACAAAGTGTTTTTCAGACAACTTTTGTATCGCATTTTAGCAATAAATTCTTGCGTTTTATTCATAAGTTTCTACATTACTTAGTAGAGAATCATGAGTTTTACTTGACTTTTGCTACGTTTTTGTTTTTTGCGATTTTTGACAGAGGTTTTGGCGTCTTGTTTTTATTGTTTCTTTTGCTTAAAAACATTTTCGTTAGTTTCTTGCGAAAGCCTTACTCTGCTCAGTCGGGTAGTCGTTGGTCAATGTTTTGGCAGCCCAATAATTATTGGATTTATGGCATTCTTTCATTGTTCATTTATTTGTTGTTTATTGGTTACAAACCACTTTTTCATAAGCTTCTCATTCATCGCAATGCACTTCTGATTGTAGTCATTGCTTTTACTGCAATTTACCTGTATTTAACCAAACCTAAAAAACATCAATTCAAGATTTTGGGTGTTGGTTTGGCTCTGATTTTAGTTTTAGTAATTCCGTTTTCCAGAAATATTGTTGATAAATTAATTGATGACCAAATCAAAAGTGTGGCTCAACGAGCATCACTTATTTATCAACCAATTGATGATTTAATTGCGGAAAATAATTATAATTCATTTAAAGAGCGAAAAATAATTGAAACTGCCGAAGGACAATGGTTTATCAATAGTTATCTAAACAAGACCCAAAATGAATCAAAAAGAATTGATTTCAAGCCACATTTCAACCGTGGAGTCAATTACTCAACCCAAACCCGTGATGTTGTTTTACCTCGTTTTGTGATTGCCGAATTTGGTTCTTTGATAGTCTATTTGCTGTTGATGCTTTTGGCAATTCCGATGCTCATTCATTTGATGGGTTATCAATTATATCAACAAAGTTCAAACAACGATGTTAAACTTGCTCCACAATCTTATAGCGGTAGTATCGCTTTGATATTTGTCTTTACACTTGGTTTTTTTGTTTGGTTGGCTTCTACCAATCGCTTTGTGTTTTTTGGTCAAGATTTTCCTTTTTTAAGCCTGACCAGTAAGCTCAGCTTGCTACTTCCGTTGACTTTGTTCTTTATTCCTTTGCTCAATAAACCTATCGAACGTAGAATCAGAACCATTGCTCCAAAGTATGATTTTACCCGTTATGGCATATTTTTCGGAACAGTGGCAGTCTTTCTTTTGGTGAGTGGGCGGTCAAATAATTTGAGAGAAGAGAATTTTCAAATTACGCTCAATAAGACCGAAAAAGCTATCAATAATGACCTCAATAGTTTGTTTAATAATATTCAAGATACGCTGAAAACAAGCAATAGAACGGCATTCAATAAAGAGAACATGATTCCACAGGATTTATCAAAAATATTGGCAGTTTTGGTGAAGTCTGAAGAATACAAAGAGTTATATGACAAATCGGATTCTTATTCGCAAAGTATTTTTGATATTTTGAGTAAAAACCCAGCCCTTGCTTTCAAACAAGATAGCCCAATTTATATTCGATATGATAATGACCGCTATCAATCAGTTTACAACAGACATTTGTACCTTGAATTGCCTCCTTACCAAGACAAAACAGCTTGGAAAGGCAATCTTTATCAAGAAAGTTCAGACTCGACAGCTTATCCAATTCTCAGAATTCATAATCGAACAATTACAGGCAATCAATTTCCTTTTTTTGCAGGTTCGGAGGGTGGAACGTTGAAGGTCGCAGTTTTGCCACCTACTTGGTTTGTTGGTATTTCTGAGCCAATTGTATTACTCAATGTGCAAAATGAAGTAAAGCGAAAAAATACAACAATTGATATCATTTCGAGTCAAAAAGAAGAAGTTTTGAGTCAAGACATTAGTGGATTTGTCAATAAATTTGACATTGACGAACTCGCCCAAGTAAGCGAAGAAAAGAAACATTTTTTAGTTTCGTTTTCAAAAAACAATAATTATGCTTTTATGGGGAATTATTGGGTTAATGGCAAACAACGCATGGTTTATCCGATGGCTGAAAAATTATTTTGGGCATATAATTACACCAATGCCTTGAAAGCTGCTTATACGGCTGATACTTTGCTAAAAGCAAATGCCACAATTTCGTTGGATTATGTGCTGAATAAACAAGTAAATGATACGATTTTGTATAGTTTCAAGAATAAATTCAAGAACATATCTAATTTTAAATTTGCGGTGATGGCAGCAGATGGCGATGGGAAAATTAGGTTGATGCAAGATTATGTAAAAAATAGAAAGATAATTGACCCAAACAATGCTCTTGCCATTGAAGAAATGAATCAGAAGTATTTCTTTTTTAGCAATAATAAAAACGAAAGAGACCAATGGGGAAATACCAATCTACTTCATTTGGCTTATGGCCCAGGTTCGTCGATTAAACCTTTGGTTTTTGCATCAATTGCCTCTCAACTCAATGCTGGTTGGGAAAATTTGGTTTTGCAATCATCCGATCAATTTGCTGTGCAACAAGGAGATACAAAAGAGTCAGTAAACCAATATGGCGGTTATGTGCTTCCAAAAAGAAAAGGTTGGATTGATGAACATGGCGAACATTGGGGGAGTATCAATCCAGTGCAATATCTTCAAACATCGAGTAATTTTTATCATTCAGCATTGTTATTTTTAGGGTCTTATCATCGAGAAGATTTCAAGAGAAACAATCAATATAAAATCGAAAATGTGCTTTCAAGCAAGTTAAACGACCCAATCAATCAATTTCCTGCTTTGGAAGTTTCGGGCGTATCTTATCGTTTGAGACCTTTTAATGAAAAAGCGTGGCCTCGAAGTTCGAAAGATGAAAGCACTTATTTTGGCAATGAAAAGTCACTTTTGGCGGTAGGAATTGATAAAAATTTGGGTTTAATTGTAGAGGATATTGATAAAACAGATAAAAATATCAAAGACAAGGGAAGGGTAAATTATGCCGATACGATTGTATTTGAAAAACTTCGTCAGCAGCAAGTGGGAGGGTTTTTATGGAGTTTTCCTGAGCAATCATATTTTATTCAAGCTGAGCGAAAGCATCCAAATAAATTGACAAACTTCTTTAATGGCTTGAAAAATCCAACTTTGGGTGGTACTCCCTATAATGTCACGCCTTTGAAAATGACTGAAATGTTTGGCAAAATGATTAGTCAAAACAAAGATTATAGTTTGCATCTGACCAATCATGATTTTAGTCAATCGACTTGGAAAATTGATAGCACTTGGAATAATGGGTTTGCAGATTTCATGCGAAATAATGTCCTTAAAGGAATGCAACACGTTTTGTTGGGTGGTGGCACAGCAGCAGGAATGTTTGGCGGAACAAATGTTTATAGAAACTATTATTGTTATGCAAAAACAGGGACAATCAAAGAAGGAAAACAGAATGATTCTAAGCGTTTGGCACTAATAATTTCAAAAAATGATTTGTTACAGGATTCAGACCAACCGAATAAATTTTATGTAGTTTATTTTACGGCAAATGAGGCCGATAATCAAGAATGGGCAGTTTATCGAGCCATTGTCAATCAAATCATGGAATCAGAATCCTTTAAAAATTATATGAGGTAATGAAAAACACACAAAAAACCTATTTTTTCTTAGGCATAACTATTCTTGTGGTGGGAATTTATGCTTGGATTGTGACGATAAAACCAAGTCCTTTTCAGTTGAGAAAACCAGAGAAAACTGATGAATTATCGGAACGAAATATCATGAAAATTCGAGTGGATAGCTTGACCAAAATCATAGGTTTGGCTTACGAAAATGATGTGACTATTTCACAGCCTGATTCAAAGAATTATCATGTGAAACTACGGAATCAAGGTAATAATCTTAGTAATTTTTATAATGATAACCCAAGATTATTGGAGGCTAATGATGATAGGTTTTCAATAAAACATGAGAAAAATACGATTGAAGCAAACTTTAAAATCGAATCATCGGGTCAAATAAAATATGCCTTTGTACCGACCGATGTAGTTTATAAATTATCAGAATTAGCATACAACAAATAAGTAATTTTATGTCGAATATTGATCAAAATAATTTTATAGCATATCTTAAATTTCTGGAGAGTAAATATCCACAAATTAAATTTTCGGTTGAAAAATTAGAAGCATTGAAAAAGATTGATAATCAGCAGATTAGTCAATACCTTCAACTGGTTTACGAGAAATTTTCTTTAGATAAAATCATGGAGGAAAATGCTTTTATGAAACTTAAAAGTGATGAAGAACTCCAAAAAAACTTACCTGTTATAACCCCTGAAATTGTAGAGGAAGTACCGAAAATATTGCCTGTTATTCCTGTTTATGAAACTAATTCAGAGCGAAGTTTACAGACTTTTACACCTAAGCCCAATATCAATGTAGAACCAAAGCCATCTATTTCTATACCTAAACCTTCGGTTAAGAATGTGGCTCCTCCTAATAGAACAGTGTCGATAGACGTTGCTCCTAAAAATAATACCTTTAGAAACATATTCATTATTTTATTTTTAGGTGTGGCATCGTATGTGATATATGAATATTATGAATACCAAAAATTAGGCTCGGCTTATGCTCTGAGCAATGAGTTACTTATTAGAGATTCTTCAAAAAAAGATGGAAATGTATTAGGTAGTGCTGATCTTTTTGGTAAAAATATTGATAATAATAACGTAGAAATACCAACAACTTCGGAGCTAAAATTGTATTCAAATGAAAGACAAGGAGGTTACTATAAAGTAATTGTGGGTGACACACCTTTTATTAGTTATCTTTTTAATGCCAATGCAGGTTATGTCTATTCAAAGTTTTTTACTACTGATAAAAAAGAGCAGGATTTATATAAAGCGATTTTTGAACCTATCAAAGATGATTACTATGAATTGAAGCATCTCGAATTTGCGTATCGAGCAATGATTGTCAATGCCATCAAAAATACCCCTACGATGAAAGGTTTGGTATTGAAGGAATCATGTGATGTGCAGCCTGCAATGGCAAAGAAAATGCCTTTACGCATCGGGCAAAATCAAAACAAAGACCGAACGGCCTTTCATGCTCTTGTCCAGTTATCAGATGATAATTATTATGCGATCATCGCCAATGGTTTTTACAATGTCTCACAAATCAATCAGATTTATTTAGATGGCGAGCCTTTGACACAGCAAGGAAAATTTACGAATAAAGGTAAATATTTTATCTGGGAAAGTTGCGATAAAAGTATTACAGCCAATAGTAACGGACAACCTTTCGATGTTTTTAGCACAGCCGTCAGTGTGGAAGAGACTCCTGCAAATTTTTAAGAATTTAGGTTTATTAAAGCAAAAAAGCACCCTTTTGAGGTGCTTTTTACGTTTTTTTGAGGTCCCGAGCGGATTCGAGAATGTGTTGATAATCAGCGTTTTAGCTTAGAAAAATGATTTGGGTATCATAGTGGGTAGCAAAAAAGTTATTATTGCCTCCCAATAATAAGGTAAAATTAGAATGTGCCGAAAAATAAAAATGAATATTGGAATTAAAGAGAATCAAATATATTTGGGCATTAATTAATTACAGACCTCTATGAAAAAATTAACTCGCACCCTTGGGACCTTTTTGGTATTTTTATTTCCATTCAATCTTGCTGCTCAAGACCTAAGCTCTTTAAAATCATATTTGAATAGTCTGGCAAATCCCACAATAGTACAAGTAAAAAAACAAACCATTAAAAGTTGTAATGTTACAATACTATCAAATCCGTCTTTAGATAAACTATTTGCACAAAAAATGGCATATTATCTTTCAGGAGGTACAGATGTGAGTCTTTTTAGAAATTACGCTAAATATGACGCTGTCGACGGAAAAACAACCATAGGATTCAATTTTATGCGTCCTAAAAATGATAATAATTACATAAAAAGAATCTATAATGTCGGATTAGTGAGTGATAAAGTAGGTCAATTATTTACAGATAGTAAGGTGTCAAATAACGTTGGACTATCATTCAATTTAACTTTTTTAGGGAGAGGAACGATTAAAACTGGAAGAACATGTGATGATAATACTGTGGTAGCTCAAATGGAGAAAACACGAGAGTTTTTAAAAGAATCCATTACAAAGCTTGCAGAAAATGAGACTAATGAATTTAAAAATTTACAATCATCAAATATTAATTTTCAAACTTTTACTGATGCAGAGTTGAAAGATTTTGAAAAAAAACTTTATAAAAAATATAGAGATAAGTTTACTGATGACGAGCTTGAATATGCAAAGGATAAAATTAAAACCATTTATAAGGGTTTTTTCTCAATTGGGGGCTATGTCCCGATAATGGGAAATGATTATAAGTTTGTAAATAAACAAAATGACACAACTACCAATAATTTCAAGCCTTGGGATTTTTACGCTAAATACAATTGGTTTATTGAACAACAAAATGTAAATATGTTGTTCATACCTACGCTTGGTATAAAAGCCTACAATGCCGCAACTTTATATACTCTCTATGTTGACCTTGATAAAACCACGGGAAAGGAATCCTTATATAGTACTTTAGATGTAAGATATGATAAGTCCAAAGAGACTTATACTGGTTCTGAGGACTATATTTGGTTAAAATACTGGGGAATAAAAACCCTTTTTACGCCTAAATTTATTAAAGGAAATTGGTTGTCGAGTTTCGCAGTGGCTCCATCTTATAATCAGACATTTGGAAAGCATTCCATCAAAGATGTGGGTTTAGATTTTATTTTTGGGTTGCCTTCACAGGATGAAAAGGGAATATCTATTGATTTGTCGCTTAAATGGACTGATATTGGAGATAATATTGTTTCAAAGGAAAATAAAAACAACTATTTTTTAATAAATGTTGGATTGGCTGTTCCACTTAGTAAACTTGCTTATTAATACTTAATATGTATTTTTTTCTATTAAATATTTAACAATCTAAATCCATGTCATGGGAAGAACAACGGATACTGATATTTTCTTCTTAGAAAGTGTTAGCATCCGTTGTAAGATTTCAAATCAAATATTATTATATAAGAGTATTTAATTGCTGCTTCAATCTATTTTCTAAATCTTTGAAACTCTCATCAGATGAAAGCGTTTTCAAAGTCTCCTTCTGATGAAAATATTCTGGTGTTTAGATTTTTTAAAGTAGCGTAACGTCGAGAGCAATTCTACTGTGGATTTTAAACTTCACCGATTTTTTTAATTTATTTCTATTTTTCTCTCTCTTTCTAATACCAAATTCAAATACTCATCTGCTAACAATTGGTTTAAAAAACTCTCATGAATCAACTTCTTCATGCTTTCCGTTTTGTTTGCAAATTTCTGATAAACCCTTTCCATTGCTTTTGTACTAATTCCCAACGATTCGCCCAATTTATCAAAGTCCATTTTTTTTAGGCGATTTTTCTTTCCGTTAATCGTTAATGCCATTTCTTCCAAATCTTCGGGCATTGCCAATTTGGTTGATACTAAATCATAAGCGGGAGTTAGCTGAATTTCTCCCATTGGCGTTTTCATCAGTGAAAAATTTTTGAGGTGCATATCTGCATTGCCCGTCAGGAAACAAAAGATAGTAAGTTCAAAAAACGATAGGGCATCTAAACCCGTATTGGCACTAAATGTTTTAATTGCTTTTCCTACTTTTTCCATCGAACCACGGTATTTATGCTCGGTTAAAGTGCCTGTTAATTGACATAGGTCTTCTACATGGATTTTTTGTCCGTTTTGTCTATCAAATCGTTTGGTAAGATACGCCAATTCACCAGAAGTCAAACGAATGAGTGAATGCTCTGCCGTGCGAATACCGCATAAGGCTGCCAATTTCATGGTTAAATCTTCGTTTTCGGGCAATTGTGGGAACTGTTCGGTAGGAGGTTTTAAAATATAATCTCCCCATAATCCTACAATGGTGAGTCTGTTATGAGTAGCATCGACTTTTTCTAAGGAAAGTGATAATTTGGGTTGAACGCCCGTAACTGTCATACGTTGAGCTACGGCTTTCTGAGCCATCAATTTCAACTCTTCTACGCCAAAATTGAGTACAGGAGCTTGATTTACCCCAAAAAAACGTTTGGAGCATTTTTTATGAAAATCTATTTCTTGATTTTCTAAGGGTTGATAGCAATATAAGCATCTATTCATGGTTTTCGTCGATTATAGGTTTGATGCTTACTGCTCCGATACAATCGCCACAAACGGCTAAAAGTAAGCCCATGCGGTCACGCAAATTGATTTTCCATTTGTCGGACGCAATCGCTAAAAGCCAACCTTCGGGAATTAGTCCATCGAAAAACGGAAACAATGTATTACTGCTAAACGCTTGTTTTTGTAAAGGCATGATGAAAGATATTGCCTGAGCGTTGGGTAGCTCTAAATAACGTTCATCGTACTGAAAAAAATAGCCGTCCTCATTTTCGATAATGATGCCTGCCAAATTATCTTGATAAAAAACTTGACCCGACCTACTCATGGCTCACCTCCTTTCTGATTACGCCCACTTCGCTCCCAAATAAATCTAAAACTTGATTTACTTTATCGAGCCGAAGGCTGGGTTTGCCTTGCTCTAAATCACGGACAAAACGAAGACCAACGCCCGCTTTTTCGGCAATGTCGGTTTGGGTTAAGCCTAAATACTTTCTTTTTTCTTTGATAAATGAAGCTATTTTCATAAAAATATATACCCGAAAAGGTATAATTTGATTTTAATAATCAAAACTATACCTTTTCGGGTATAAAAACAAATAAAACTAAATTTTAAACAAACATCTTCTCCAACAAGGCCTTTTTATTACTTTGATATGAATGGAAATATTAAAAAAAGCATTCTCAACGGTCAAAATTTTACTTGTAATCAAAAGGTCTTCATAAGGCTGTAATATATTTTTGCGTGCTTGTTGGAAAGCACAAAAGATGGTGTGAACATCTCCTGAATTGTAAAAATCAATAAATTTGGGTATTTTTTAAAAATTAGGGTGAAGTCTATCTAACAAGAAATTATCTCCCTCATTATTATTATCGAAAATATCCATTTCTGCCCATTTTTCATAATGAATGTTCATGGGGATAGTTCTTAAATCAGAGCCTCCATTAATATGTAATAAACGTGGAATAAAATCACCAATTTCTTCTAAAGTAAATTTCTTATCTTTTAATTGTAAATCTATTAAGTACAGATTTTGCTGATGAGATTTAATAATTTCGAGTTCTGTACGATAAATTATACACAGCAGATTTGTTTGTCACTAATAAATCAAAAATAACTATTGAAGTTTATTATGAAGAATAACACAGAACATATTTATTATACGGTACTTGATGCCTCTTTGAACATAAAAATATTATGAAATGTGGTAATTTTATAACTGTAATATTTACACTATTCTATCATTATTTTTATCATCTGTAATAAGCCAAGTTCAAGCTATTAGTTTTATCAATGAAGTTAAATTAGGATTTTATATAAATCAAGTATTATTTATAAGAGTATTCAATTGCTGTATCAATACCATCTCCAAATCTCTCAAACTTTCATCTGAATATATTTCTACATCAATTGCAGAAATGTTTATGATAGGATTTTTCCCTAATGAATCACTAATTGAGAAGTGGTTAATATTTTCGTCTCTTGTGGTAAAATACATTAATTAGGACGTTTCGTATGCCACACTTTTTATCATCTTGCGAAATGGTTAATCGTTTTACGTGATTTGGTCTGTTGTTCAATAACCATTGATTTATTTATACTTTGTTTCTAAAAACAATAATATTTTTTTCTAAATCTATAAATAAAAATAATTGTTAAGTTCATGATTATCAGGAGTTTACTGGTTTTTTATTTGTACTTTCTTTCTAAAATTATTTCTAATTTATTTGTAATATGCTTAGTGTAATAGTTTGAGGTGCAAAATCATAAAAAAAGCCGAAATCAAGAAATTGACTTCGGCTCTCATTACAAAATCTATGATTTTCAATAATTTGAAACCTCTAAAACGTAAGGATTAGTAATTGTACGCTTACCAAACATTTCAAGCATTTTTACGGTATCAAATGATTCTTCCGAGTGCTTTCGTAGTGCTTCTTGAACCATTGGTTGATTTTTTGTTGGAATTCGGCTTGAAAAAAACGGCCAAAGTTCCGATTGTTGATATTGCTTGTCCAAGTCTGGGAAGTCAGTGATAGGGCGAAGTCTATGCTGATTTTTAAAATCATTAGAGTATTCAAAAATCCATGTTGAGTTATCAAATTGGAGATTGCCAATCAAAAGGTTTTTGTATGATAAAGCAAATAAAGCCTCTTTTGTAGAGACTTCTTTAGCTTCTAATTCTTTGCTGCCATCTGACTTCAACAAAGAAAATAGATTAAATAGGTTTTTCATTTGATTATCTTTAGGATAGTATTGAAACGTAATATTAGGCATTCTATTATAATATCAACTCTTGCCTGACTTATTAAAGGTCTAAAGTTTTTGTCGATTAAAGAAATTGCTGCATCTAATTTATCAACACTGTAAAAGGTTTTTATGTTCTGTGATGAGATTCCCATTTGGTTTGATTTTATAAATTGCACCATTTGAAAATGTGTAATGTCTTGATTGCCATGCCAGCCAATTTTAGGCATTGAATTTTCAAGATAGTCTTTTAGAAATTTCTCTCGCCTCGTTTTATCTCTCTGCAAAGATATAATTTTTTCTTCGGATGTATTCCAAAATAATCCACGAGCGGTGTCATACACTGGTGAGAATCTTGGTGTGCTGTCCCCAGTAATATCCTCAATTATGCCGTAATTATAAAAATGTCTGTCGTTATTTCCAACTAAAGCATCAAATAAAATCATTTTGATAAAACTTGAAAATATTTCATCAGAATGCTGTTCATAAACCATGCTGACACAATTTTTGAACAATTGTATATTATTTATACCTTTTTCTAACTTTTGCTCATCTATTCTTTTTATAAATTCTGAACCATTAAAACACTTTGCATAAAGGTTGGCACAGTGAACCAACTGTTCGTCTTTTTTGAGGAAATATTTGCTTAAAAAACGCACTTGACCGTTGCAAAATACTAACTTCGATTCTGCCATATTTAAACCCCAAACAACGCCTAACTGATTCAGGAGGAATTCCATCACCGATTCGTTTGGATACCATTTTCGTGCCGTTTTTGCAATATATAAGCTCCAAGTTTTTTTATTATCTCTTTTGCTTTCTCCGTATCGGTAAACTTTTATAAATTCTTTGGGGGCATCACCAGTGATTGAGTAGTTGTTTTGAACTTCGTAGTCTTTTTCACGTAGAATTTCCAACTTATTTTGCAATAAACGTTCATTCCCCGAAATTTTTTCAGGCGTTATCCTTGATAGTTTTAGCTTCGTGTTTTTCTTCATTATTGCAAAATTCTTTTCTTTACTCTTTAATATCAAAACTGAAGATGCTCATTAAATTGATGGTTAAATATTATTTTCAAAGATAAATGAAAACTTAGAGTAAGGTTTTGTTTTAAATTTTGTTATTCTCCTCACTATTATTTCCAGCCTTTGGTTGATAGTTTTCATCCCACATATCTCTATAAAAATAGACATAGTTAACAGTTACTTGCGGATTGATAGGGTAGTAGTAGCGACAAACTTTTTTGAATAATAACAAGAAATCATCATCAAAACAGAAATCAAGTAAACCATCAAGCAGATGTTGTATTTCCTCATTGTTTTTCGTTTGAGAATTAATAAGTTCAGAAACTTGGACACTATAAATACCTAAAGCACGCTTTACCAATTGTTGATGCTCTTTCACCACCTCACTAAGAGAGTTCATAAGTTCATTGTCTTCCATGATTAGGTTCGTTTTCTCAAAAACGATTGAATTTATTTGTACTTTCTTTCTAAAAATGATATTATTTCTTTCTAAATTCACAAATAAAATACTTGCAAAGTTATTGATTATCAATTGTTTAGGTGGCGTTTGTTTGTAATTTATTTGTAGTTTATTTGTAAAATTGTTTCTAAATTACTGCTTAATACTCCCAATCAGCATGACTAACAGGCAGTGTATTAAGTTCAGTCTTTAGCTGTTTCCAGTTGGGTAGATAAGTGTTTATATAGTGTAAAAATCTGTCGTTATGGTGGCGTTCGAGCAGATGCACCATTTCATGCACGATGATATATTCTAAGCAATGAATAGGCTTTTTGGCCAGTTCAAGATTTAGCCAGATACGTTTTTTCTCTATGTTACAAGTACCCCATTTGGTTTTCATTTGCTTTACTTGCCATGCGTTTACTTGCACTTGCATTATTGTTTGCCACTTTTCGATAATTGGCTGAATCAACTTTTTTAGTTCACTTCTGTACCATTCATTCAAAATGCTTTGTCGTTGTGCAATACTTGTATCTGGCCGCACAAATAAGTCAATGTATGTTTTAGTTTTTAGTAAAACCTTAGCTGGAGCATCATGCTCGGTTACTCGCAATAAATATCTACGACCTTGAAAATAATGACTTTCTCTGGTCTCAAATATCCTTGGTGATTGGCGTTCTTGATTAGCAAAATTGCGTTGGTGTCGCTTTATCCAAGATAGTTTTGATATGGCAAAAAGCCTAACGGTATCATCATCAGTATTGAGGGGTGCGGCAATTCGGACTCTGCCCGTAGGTGGATATACGGACAAGTGTATATTCTTGATACTTTTTCGTATCACATCAATCGTAAAATTACTTATTTCAATTTGCTGCATTTCAATAATCCTTTTGGTTTGAAGCCAAGTCAAAAATACGGAAAACTTCGGCTTCGTCAGTTATTCCAAAGTTGTTTAAAACTTGTCGGATGATAATCTCTACTTTTCTTCTTTTTATGTGTGTACCACGCCAATCATCATCTTTAGTTACTCTTATTTTGTGGTCTAATTCAATGGCCAAATCTTCATTTTGAAACAAGTTATCGAATAGAGCTTGTTTGGACTTAGTATCAATAGCGGATGGATATGACTTTTTAGTATCTGGCAAAATATCATGGGCTAAATCTTCATACCTTTTCAATAACTCTTCATAACTGATTGCCCCTTCTTTTCGTAGCCTGACCAATTCTAAAAGCAATACACTCATTTTTTCATAGTAGGCCGAGTTTGCTGGCATTTCTTGAATAATTGTTCGACGCATATTGTTCTCAATAGTCTCGCTCATGGCATTTCTATTGCTTTTTATGCCCGTGGGCAAGGTATCAGTTGCTTCGGTGATGCCGTTTTCAACAATTAGTTGCAAAAGCGTGGCTTCTCCTAAATTTGATAATACTCGGCTTGGGTCGGCTGTCAGATACATATCCAGCATTTGACGCATATCAGGCTCGTATTTTTTTAAATCAATGTAATCGCTGCTGTAATGCTTGATGCTATTGCGTAGCTCGGCATAATAGTTTACCTTTTCCTTTATTTTATCGGCTTCTGCTTGTGTATAACCTGCCTCAATGATTTCAGCCGCAATATTATTATAGGCTCTAATGAGTGCCACTACCAATTTATATAATGTCAAACGTTTTTCTTCTCTGGCTTTTAAATCATCTTTATTTGATGGGTCGCCACAGAAATAGTGGTAATACTGCTCTAACTGTTTGGGCATTGGTACATCCAAACATAATTGATGGAGTGCTTCAATAGCATCTTCTAATCGTTCTTTGGCTTTGGTTAATCGGTCAGTCAATAAACCCTTAATATCTTCTGGTTCAAATCCATCAAAAGCATCGGATGTATAATCGGAGATAGATTTATTGAGGTTTTCTATTAGATTTTTGTAGTCAACTATGTAACCAAATTCTTTGTAGTAAGGGTCGCTTTCTTCTTCTTTTCCTAAGCGATTGGTTCGGCAAATAGCTTGAAAAAGCCCGTGGTCTTGCATTTGTTTGTCGATATACAAATAGGTGCAATGCACAGCATCAAAACCTGTCAAAAGCTTATCTACTACAATTAGCAATTGCATATTGGCAGGTTCTTTCTTGAATTTATCTTTGGCATAAGCCTCAAAACTCTCTGCATCTTTGAAATTATAATCTCGGAGCATACGCTGATAAATCTCAAACTGCTCTTTTTTCTGGGTTTCTCCGTTGCCTGTTTCTTCTATTTTTATAGTGCTTTCATTAGGTTCGTAGCTTGTAATGATAGCACATTTTTTTACACCAAAATTCTGAAATATTTCATAATATCGGCAAGCTTCATAGATACTTCTGGCTACCAGCATAGCATTACCCCTGCCATCTTTCAATCGGGGTTTACTGATAAAATCTTTTTTAATATCAAACACAATTCGCTCTAAGCGGCTTTTTGTGCTTAAAACCTTTTGCATTGTTCCCCACTGCTGCTTGAGTTCGGCTTTGGGTAGGTCGTTCATGCCCTTGGTTACGAGTTCAAACCATTCATCTATGCCTTTTTGGTCTAAAACGTGCTGGTCAACGTCACGTGCTTCGTAGAGTAAATCTAATACAACACCATCTTTTACGGCTTCATCAAATTTGTAGGTGTGAATGTAGCTGCCAAATACCTCCAAACTTTTCTTTTTGTCTTTTTTGAGTAAGGGAGTACCCGTAAAACCAATAAAAACGGTGCTTTCGGGCAGTATTTTCTTCATAGCATCGTGTAGCTCGCCACTTTGTGTGCGATGGCACTCATCAATGAAAACCACAAACTGACCTTTGGGTTGAAAATCCTTTGAGTTTTGAAGGTCTTTTACAAATTGACTGGTGGTGTATTCATCTTTACTACCAAATTTATGCACCAAACTACAAAGCAACCGAGGCGAAGTAACATTTAGTTTAGAAAGTAAATCGGCACTGCTTTTGGTGCGAACGATGGTTTCGCCTACGCCCAGAAACACACCTTCTATTTGTTCGTCGAGTTCGGTGCGGTCGGTTACTATGAGCAACCGCTGGTCGGTACCCATTGGTTTGTTTTCCAAAATCCATTTGGCGAGCCACACCATAGTAAGGCTTTTACCGCTACCTTGTGTGTGCCAAATAATTCCACCTTCTCGCTTGGCAATATACTTTTGTGCTTCTTTGATACCAAAATATTGGTTTGGGCGACAAAGTTTCTTGGTGCCAAAATCAAAGATGATGAAGTTATGAATGATTTCGATTAGACGATTTTTATTGCAAAACTGGCAGATATGCTTATCGAGCAAAATCTCTTCAGGGTCATATACATCGTTGTCTTCTTTCCACTTCAGAAAAAACTTCTCTTCAGTCTTGGTTGTGCCATAGTATAGACCGTTGCTGTCGTTTCCCGCTAATACCACTTGTATTGTTGGGAAAAACTGCATATTGAAAAACTTTGTTTGATTGCTCAGGTTTTGCCTGATTCCTTCACTGGCCGATACACTCGCACGCTTGAGTTCGAGTACGCCAATGGCTATGCCGTTGATGTACATAACTATATCTGGCCGACGTTCTTTTTTGCCTTTGATGGTTACTTCTTCTGCAATGGCAAAGTTATTATTCGTAGGATTTTCCCAGTCTATGAAATGAACGGTTTCGGGCTTGCTCATGGCTTCAACCTTTTTGGCTGTGCCATAGCGGAGCATCGAATATACTTCTTTATTGATGGTGTAAAGGTCGTCGTTGGTGTTGATGCTGGCTTCTTTCTTGAAAGCAAAAATAGCTTTATTGATTAGCTCGTTGCTGTACTTACCATGTAGGTAGCGACGGAGTTCGGCTTCTTCTATATTGCTGTTGTTTTCACGCTCTTCCCAATTACCAAGATATTGGTAACCGAGTTTTTCTTGAAATAATCTAACGATACGATTCTGACCGCTGCGTTCGCTTTCGCCTACTTTGCTCATGGCTGTTTGGATTTAACTATTGAATAGTGATAAATAATCATTAAAGACATATAATTTATTACGTTGTGAGCCTGTAATTTCTTTTAGAATGTCTAATTTTTCTAAATCATCAATTAGTTTATAGTTCGTTGCTTTTGATTTATGTGTTATCAATTCCATCTTTGACGCATCTATTACGGGCTGACTGTAAAGAAATTCAATAACCTTTCGTGCTTCATTGGTTCTACTCCCAAACGAACGAAGCTTTATTTCTAAAGTTTTTTGTAATTGCAAAATACCGTCAAATGTTTCTACCCCTTTTTTTGATATTTCGATAACTCCTGTCAGAAAGAATTTCAACCATTGATTGATGTCGTTGTGTGTACGCACTCGCATTAGATTATCATAATAAAGTGTTCTATTGCGTTCAAAAAAATCAGAAAGGTATAATATTGGCTGTTTTAGTATGCCTTTATGTACCAAATATAAAGTAATCAATAATCGCCCAACTCTTCCATTTCCATCTAAAAAAGGGTGAATTGTTTCAAACTGATAGTGTATTATAGCAATTTTTAATAAGTCAGGAAGTGGATTTAGTTCATCATTGGCAAAAAATTCAATGTCTGATATAAGGTCAGCGATAGATGTATGCACAGGAGGAATAAAAACAGCATCATTGATTGATGCTCCTCCAATCCAGTTTTGGCTCGTGCGATATTCTCCTGGCAATTTGTGTTTGCCTCGCACTCCCTGTAATAAAATTTTATGGGTTTGTTTGATAAGGCGTGATGAAAAAGGAAGGTTATGTAATTGTTTCACCGCATCATTCATCGCACCGATATAATTTTGTACTTCTTCCCAGTCGTCTCGCTTTTCTGTTGCAATATCTTTTTTGTCTAAGAAAGCTTCTTCCATGTTTGTTTGCGTTCCTTCGATTTTTGAAGATTGGGTTGCTTCTTTCGCTATGTGCATTCTGATATAAAGCTCAATATTTACATACTCTGAGTACATATCAAGCCTACCCAGTGAGCGGTCGGCTTTGCTCAATAATTGAAGCAATTGCATATCATCCAATTGCCAATTGCGGTTAATTGGGTTGGGTTGAAAACTTTTAAAGTATCCTTGGTTGACGTAATTACCAGAACGAAAAGATTTCATATTATCGAAATTTAAAATTATCGACAAATATAATAATAAGAATTCCGTTAGTTTAGTTTTTTGGTTAAAATCTAAACTAACAATTTTTTTATTTTAGTTTTATTCGATATTCTATAATAAGGAAACTTTTTATTCTTAATTTTCTTGAAATAATCGAACGATACGATTCTGACCGCTGCGTTCGCTTTCGCCTACTTTGCTCATTTATAAAGTTGATTGATTAGGTAGCTCTATTCCGATTTTATAAAAATTGACGTAGTTTTTATCTTCTTCAGACTTAAAATTACTGTTTATAAAATCTTTTCTATTTGCACCTTGATTTGAATATATCACAAGACAGTCAATGACTTTATCTTTCTCAAGTTCTAAGAACTCATACACTTTTTTTAGTCTGGCATAACCACTAATTTGCCTAATATCTTCTGTACTGATATTCCCATCTTGATATTGTGGCTTGTATTTGGCATCTACTACCATTTTACACGTCCCATCTTGGGTTTTTATAATAAAATCGGGTTCTAAATAATTGAAAGTTTTGTGATACGTCACTTCGTGGTGAAGAGTAAACTTTTCTTTTAATTTAGAAAATACATAAAGTTCAAAAAGTTTACTCATATCAACCCAAAATGGCGGAACACTAACCGTGGTTGAGTTAGCTGCTGAAATATTATAACCATAACGTTTAAGAATATGCTTTGCAAACTTTAGTGCTTGTCCGTACTCTTTGTATAGCTTGTTTGTTTTGATGGTTTTGAGTTCATCAATATTTACATCATTATCTACATTTGCAAATGCAGGTTGTATATAGTTGAGCAATCCACTTATTTGGCTTGTTTCAACTCCTTTCAAGTTTTGTATAGCAGCTATCGAAAAAGTCAATGCTTTTTTCAATACCTTATTCTCCATGCTATTAATGCCGAACTCAGTGTATTGGCAATAATTATAAAGCATTTTATTATTGAAATGATTCTTCTTGATTGTTTCATTGACCAAGATTTTGCCTTTTACTCTCGAATTTAGATTTTTAGTAACTGAATAATAAGATTTCTTTAGACCTTTCTGAACAATTTTCTTTAGAATATGAATATATTGAACCAAAAGCAAAGGTGTTAACAAATCTTGTTTTTGCTTAATGGCTATTGTCGGCTTTTCAAAATTGATTTCGCAGAGTTGGTCTAAGTGATTGTAGTTTTCTGGCTCCTTTAAAATATCAAAAAGCATTTTCACATAGTCAACTTCTGATTTACCATTATTTAATTTTGGCTCTATATAAATGGATAATTCGTTTTCTACAATCCAGTCAACTCCTACAAAGTACGTTGTTTCAATGTGATATGGATTTACTTCGTTTTCGTTATGTGTAATGTTAAAACAGTATGCTTTGTTTTCTCCTCGTTGAATAGATTTATTGTAATTCTGTTTCTTTAAGATTGCAGTATATTTTTCAATATCAGCTATTGGCTTTGGTTTTTTATACCCATGTTGTTCGCTTAAAGTAATCATAAATTACAGGTTTTTAATAATTTCTTTAGCCGATTGCCTTAATATTCCATCGTTTACGTATTCTTTTAAAATCGGAATAATCTCATACTTCTTTCTTAAATCAAAATCACTTCCATTTTTTATAAAATAACTATGACCAAGCCATACGTCTTCGGGTCTGAACTCTTCGGATAAATGTTCCGACGGCTTTAATTCGATGGTATTATCAACTACATATTCATCAAAGTTTTTGATAAAGAGAGCCGATACTTTCTTAAATAAATCAAGCTCAAAGTTTTCTCCTTCAATTATTTTGGGCAGAATATCAATAAATGCAAAGCGGCGACGAATGGCGTAATCAATATGCCCCACGCTTCTATCTGAGGTGTTCATTGTGCCAATAATATACAAATTAGGAGGGATAACCAAAGAGTTATCATCATCAATGGCATACATACTTTCGACTTTTTCTCCCCGATATTCCAACGCATAAATCAACTCGCCCAAAACCGAAGGCAAGTTGGCTCTATTTATTTCATCAATGATTAGAACATATTTTTCTTCTGCGATAGTTGCAATTTCATTATCTGGTTTTAGATTTTTATCCGCTATGTATTTTCTGAACAACTCAAGTATTTTAAACCAATATGTGGCAAGGCTATTGGTAGATTTTGTAAGTTCTTTGTTGTCAATTATTTGTTGTCGGGTGGTTATATTGGCTAAATACATTTTTATTATGTCTGAATTTGGCACACCACCATCAACATCCCAAGCATCTGAAATATAACGAATACTATTTTCAGTAATTCGATTGATATATGCTTTCGAGGTAATCATTAATTTGTCAACGCTATTTTCCAGTTCTTCAGAAAGGTGACTTTTGAAATTGTCTAATGTTTTTTGTACCCAAGTCTCTATCGCTACTTTTTCCTTTGGCTCTGTTGATGCTTTCCAATTCTTATACGCCTCTTTTGCGAATGCTGCAAAAACTTTATCCTTAGTAAGATATTCTATCTGATTATTCTTGTTTTCGGCAACAATTCCCCTCACAAAATCTTCGTAAGAATAAGCTGGGTGAAACTGAATGAGTTTAAACTGGTCGGTACTTTCAAGTCGCTCTTTTTGTGTCTTCTTATCCTTTGTAACAATCGAAAGAATCATCTGCTCGGCAATATCTTTTGCTGTGTAGGTTTTACCAGTGCCAGGAGGGCCTTGTAATATTACTTGTTGCTTCTGATTTAGTACATTTAAGTAGTTTTGAATATCCATACTTACTTTTTTATAAGTGTTTTTGTGTTCAAAAATAATTTGGTAGGCTTCAAATTGCTTTTTTAAGTCTTGTATAATTTCATCGAAAATCTTGTCTTCAATAAAATATGAATCGCTTTTTTGCACTACTGATTGACTTTTTCCGAATAGTACATAGTTGTTATCAATGGGATTCTTTAGCTGCTCAACATTTCCATAAATGAAGCTGTATTCTGGTAGTATTTCTCTTATTTTTGCTTCTTGTTCAAGAAAACTATTCATAAATGGCTGCATATATGCAATCGTAGTCATTTGATTTGCAAATGGCACATATTGAGTATTAAATCCTAAACCGTATCGAATGAAATTATCAACGAAGCCAATGTGATATTGAACTTCAATTCCACCACCCTCATTTATTGCCCAGTCCTTACCTTTGTCTGTGTCATAAGTAAATAGAATACCCCTTTTAGGGCTTCTGCCCAACTTAGCAAGTTCCTTTCTTTTACTCCCAAATTCATTACAAAAACTTCCTAAAGTAATATTGATATGATTAACTAATTCATTAAAATTTATAAAGTTCATAATTTTGTCTGTTTTACACCAACCTCGTTTTACCAGTCAATAACTCTTGCATCATACCCAATTTTATGGCTCGGTATTTCTCCAATTTTGCTTCTAAACCCTCTATCTCGGCATCCATGTCTGATAATATCGTGGCGATGTGAGTTTGTTCTTCTTTTGATTTTGGATAGTGTAAAACTAAATTCTTCAAAGAGTCTTGATTTATGTTAGTATTTGCACTAACAGAACTACTGGCTATGACTCTATTTCTAAAATAAGAAGTACTAAAACAATATTCTTTAAATTCATTACTCAAAGTTCCATAATCTCTATATCTAATAATAAACCCACTAAAAACTGTGTTTTCAATATCCCTTTCTATCAAACAGGTTAAGCCAACACCTTCTGGCTTAACAGATGAGCGAATAAAAAGGACATCCCCTTGCTTTAAGTCATAAACTTTTCGGTCTATTTCTGTGGAGTTAATTAAGTCTAAATGTAGATTATTTGATATTTTTCTTATACCAAATACATCCATTAGATTTACAAATGGATAGCCATATCCAAAATCTTCTGCTCCTTTATTAATACCATTTTTAAATTCCCCAATCTCCCCCAACTTCTTCACTTCCCAACCTTCTTTTGGTTGTAGGAGTTTTTGCATTGCTCCTTGTTTGATATTGCGTTTTTTTTCAATGAGTTTTTCTAAACTACTTATCAAAGCATCGGCATCACTGAGGGCATTGGCTATGGAGGTTTGCTCGGCTTTCGTTGGAATTGGGATTGGCATTGTTTTTAATGTTCCCGCATTTACATTTTTTTGCCCACCACCAATTTGATTAGTTTCAAAAAAAGCTTGCCCTTTTTCAGAATTCATGTAAAAACATAAATAATCACTTTCAATCGCTTTAGTGTTAGGACGTGTAATTAAAGTTGTGAAACTTTGAGCATTTTCATATTTTTCTGGAATAATACAAGTTGTACCTGGATAACCCGTTCTTGCAGTTAATAAATCACCTGATTTTAATCTTTTACCTTTAAATATCTGCTCGTATTCCTCTGAGATGTGAAGAATGTCATTGTCATCCAAATGATTACTTTTAATATTTTGATTTCTAAACATAACAATACCTCTTTCACGATATGCGTGAGTAGCGGCACTTGCTATGCCAACCATTATTTTTTCAGATAAGTCTTTTAATATTCTTACTTCCCAATCCTGTGGGATAATACCGATTTCTGAGTTTTTGTAGTTTTGTGGTGGGTTGTTATTGGTCATGGTTGTTGTTGAGTAAAGTTTTAATTTCTGCAAACAAACTTGCAAACAAGAGTTAGGTAAATGCCTGATTATCAGTGTATTTTCGTTTGCAAGTTTGCTGTTAAAGTTTTTGTTTCTGCAAACGAAAATGGTTAGTTTCTATAATTCTCTTATCTTTTCTATATTGTTCTATTTCGGTTTTTTCTGCTGTGATTAGCGTTTAAATCAAGATTTCTAACTAAAAATTCACTTTTCTATTTCGTTTCTATTTTTTTTTGCCATCCAATATTTTGGGTATTCACTTGCTATTTTTGGTAGTTGTATTTGTAAGAACTATTTCCAAATAAATCCCATTTTTTCGAGGTGTGCAGTTACTTTTGCTTCCAATTCGGCTACTGCTGTGGTTTGTTGTGGCATTGGTGTTTCGTAGCGTTCGGCTAATTCCTTGATACGTTGGGTTAGGCGTTGGCTAATGCGTTCCATTTCGGTCTTCACACTTCGCTCAATGGTTGCCATCCATTTATCATCAACTACCAATTGCTTGATGTCAGTTTCGGTTAGGCTTTTGTATTGGTTGAGAGCCTTTAAGTCAAGGTCAATTTCGGCTTCTTTTATTTTTTTACTAAGCTCGGCTTGGTCATCAATGAGTTTGAGGTATGTTTTCAAAACCGCTACTTCGACCGTGTTGTCTTTTCTAAACATAGGCGTATCAATTGCCTTTAAGCGTTTTTGAGCATTTGCCTTGTTAATCTTATCGAAATCGGCAAAAAAGCCATCTTCGCCACCGTGTTCTTCTTCCAGCTCAGTTTGCTGCAAAGCAAGCGATTCTTTGTTGGCAGAAAGTTGCTCAATAGCCGTTTTTTCTGCCATAAAATAGCGGTCAATTACTAAGCTTTTCGGTACGAGGTCGCACTCCCAGCCCTTATCTACATCATTGCCAGCTTTATTTTTGACCAAAATTCTATACGGTTCTGCTTTCCAACCATCAACAGCTATCAAGTAGCAATCATCTTGCATAGTTTCGTTCCAATAGTTCATCAAGTGCTGATAAACATCGTATTTATCCATCAATTTTAGATTGCTATAACTCTGCAAAACATCTTCCGAGATATCATTAATGGTTTGTTTGGGCTTAATGCCAATCGTCAGAGCTTTTAGATAAGAGGTGCTTCTTGCTTTCCAGCTATCAAACACGGCATCCATTTCGGCACTAAAAGTCACAAATTCAGGGTGCGAAAAAATACTTTGTTTGATGGCTGTTTTACCGATATTCAGTTGGCTATAATTTGGCCTTATACTATCAGAAAACAATTGGTTTTTGAGGGTCGGATAAACCTCCCAGTATTCGCTTAGAGCTTCAATATCGGCATCGGGAATGCCGCCCAACAAATGAGCTTCGATATCCTGAATGTCTTCAATCTCTTGGCTATCAATGTATCGTGGAATATTGAGGTTAAAATCGTTTTTAGGGTCAGCAATTTCAGCAATCTTAACAAATCGACTAAACTTTGGTAGTTCGATTTGTTTATTGAAAACATCAACAATTTTATGAATATCTTGCTCTCGCAAACGATTCTTGTTGCCATCTTTCAGGAATCCTTTGCTGGCATCAATCATAAAAATGCCTTTTTCTTCAGGGTTTAGGTCTTTGGTTCGTTCTGCATATTCCATATCAATCACTATAACACAGGCAGGAATACCTGTACCATAAAATAAATTGGCAGGTAAGCCAATGATGCCCTTGATATAGCCTTTTTCGATGAGACTTTTACGAATTGCAGCTTCTACATTGCCACGAAACAATACACCGTGTGGTAAAATACAAGCCGCTTTACCCGTACTTTTCAATGATTTGATGATATGTAACAAAAAGGCATAATCTCCATTTTTATCGGGTGGAATTTTGCCTTCTTCAAATCGGCTATGTAAATCATTGGCAGGGTCGAAGCCATCAGTCCAGTTTTTAGAAGAGAAAGGAGGGTTGGCAACTACAAAGTCAAAGGTTTTTAGTCCACCAAGTTCATTTTTGTGCAAAGGGTCTGATAGTGTACTTTGTCCTTTTTTGATTTCAGCTTCAGGATTATTATGCAAAATCATGTTCATACGAGCCAAAGCAGCCGTTACGACTGTTTTCTCTTGGCCATAAATAGTTGCATGATTATCTGCTTCTTCGGCAACTTTGAGGAGTAACGAACCAGAGCCGCAAGTAGGGTCGTAGATGGTTTGTTTATCGGTGGTGTTTTTCTTTACACCAATAACCTTTGCCAATACACGACTGACTTCGCTCGGTGTGTAAAATTCTCCTTTGCTTTTACCACTTTCGGAGGCAAAATGTCGCATGAGATACTCGTAGGCATCGCCCAAAATATCATCACCTTCGGCACGGTTTTTACTAAAATCTAAAGCAGGATTTTCAAAGATAGTAATCAAGTCGGTGAGTTTATCCACCATTTCCTTGCCCTTACCTAATTTTTCTTCATCCTGAAAGCTAATAACATCAATGACGTTCTCTAAATCATTTTCTTTGGCTAATGCAGTAATAGCCATGTCAATTTTTTCGCCAATGTCTTTTTGCCCTTTTAAGGCTTGCATATCTCTAAAACTTCCGCCTTGAGGTATGTAAATTAAAGCGTTTGGGTCATTAGCGTATTTATCAGATACATACTTTACGAATAATAAAACTAACACATAGTCTTTGTACTGACTCGGCTCCATTGAGCCTCTCAACTTATCACAACTTGCCCATAAAGAGCTGTACAACTCAGATTTTTTAATTGCCATTAGAATGTGGGAAAATAATAAGAACTTTCTACAACTCAGTAGTTTGTTTTTTCTGTAAAAGTACAATTCTAAGCAGGAATTGTAACAGAAACAAGATGGATTTATTTAGTGGTTGATTTTTGTAATAATCAAAAAGCCTTATAATGAAGAAACTACTTCATTATAAGGCTTTCAGGAATAAAGAAACTTCTAAACTTTTTTAAGCGGATTATTAACTGTCTTTGCTGTTTTCGTAGAATTAAGCGTTTTATTTGGCTTGACTTCACTAAAAGCAGCGAATAACAAAAAAGCAATGAGTATCAGTAAGAGAAGAACCCAACGATTATGATTTTTTGGCCTTGAAAATTTCAAGACACCGATTTGTTGAAATTCGTGCATGATTAAATAAATTTATTGGTTTTGAGAAGAGCATTCAAAATATCAATTGGCTTTTCAATCGCAAATTCTTTCACGATGCCATCAATTGATTTAAAAGAGAGATAGGAACCTTTTACTTTTTCAAACATAGGTCGAAGAAGAGCTTCGTATTGATTGGCTTCAACCTGACTCATTTTGATGTCGGGAGTGGCTAATTGTGAAGTTTTATGCCTTGCAACTATCATACTTCGCAGATAATCGGCAAATGTTGGGAAAGAATCATTGTTACTTTGCCACTCACTTTGTAAAACTTCAAATAATTCTGGGGTTACTTTGCATCCAATTTGTACCATGATTTCGATTTAGTAAATATAAAACTTGATTTCCTTCTCGATTTCGTGTTGGATTTCAACCGATTTCGAGCGAAAATCTATATTTTATATTAAATATTTGAGTATTCTTTTGTGAAATCGGATGATAGGTGAGAAAAGAAACGAAATCCTGTGAAATCACTTGATTTCACAGGATTTCGTGCGTTTGCAGTAGAATTCGTTGAAATCCTTGAAATCAGAATAAATTACTGACCTGTCAAATACATTTAAGTCTGCTTCTTTACATTTATGAAATGCTTTTTTTCCAGCTTCATCATTATCAAAAAAACAGTTTACACGCTGAAATACTGATAGAGTAGTAATAGCTTTTGGCAATAAACTTAAAGTATTAAGAATGATAGTCGAATAATTAGGTTTTGATAATTGAAAATAGGAGAGAGCGGAAAGAAAATCGAAGAAACCTTCAAATACATTGACACTTTTTGAACCTGAAATTTCAATTGTCCGTATAGTTTTAGGTTTTGTAGAAGTCTTAATATCAATACCGTTGATAGAATTACGAATTTCGTAACCCCCTGAGTCATTCATAAATCCAATACCAAACCATCGCTTTCCTTTGACTTCATAAATTACTTCTTTTAGATATAGTCTGCCTAAGGACACGTCTATCGACCGAGATTGCAAATAATTTAGTAAAGCGTTATGCTGTAAAGGTTTCTCTTCGATTATTTCAACTATGCTGTGAGAGATAGACTTAGTTTGCCCAGCAAAAGAAAAGGCAGGGGTAATACCTAAATTCATGTTTTCAAGTTCTGTGATGGCTTTTGTGAAACTACCATTGTTAAACTTTGTCGCTAATTGAATTATATCCCCACCGCTTTCACCAGAGCCGAAATCGTGGTACTTATTGTCATTAAGATAGACATAAAAAGAAGGTGTAGAATCATCACGAAAAGGTGAAGAAAAAAGCAAAGTATTGCCACGCTTACTATGATACGTAATGCACTTAGTCTCTAAATATGCAACGATTGAAATCTGCTTGAGAGCCTGTATTTTATCCTGATTGACCATTTCTTTTTCTTTGTTGGGCTGAATGGAAAAAAATATTGTTTTATTATTTGCTACATTATTTACATTATCTACATCCAACTTTATTGAATAAGGCTGTAATTCCTGTAAATAATGTAGATAATTATCTTAAATATTATTTTTATTTTCACCTGCGGACTTTTAGTTTTTTTTTCTAAATAGACACAGTTACCTTGCTCTTTTCTTTCAATGTTGAATTTTAAGTTTTGTAGTCTGGCTCTAAAGTTATTCCGGTTAACATTGTTATGTCCAGATTGTGAGCAGTATAAGCGATAGCTTTGGAAAAGGTTTGAAAGTAAAATAAAATTTTCGTGATGTGCTTTATATCCTTCTTCATCAATAAATAAAGCAATGCTATCAGACTCTTTTTTGTAAGCCTCAATATAATTATCAACAATAGGACTATGTGAAAACTTTTTTTGTTCCAATATTCGTTCTAATCCTTCCATTATCCAATTGAATACTCCTGAAAGCTCCTTTTCAATTATTTTTTTTGGTAAATCAACATCTCGCTCTTCATTAGGGATTGTTACTTCAAAAGGAATGATTATAAACCTTCTAAAGTAAGCTTCATTGTGTTCTACATCTTTAGGTAGTTCATTGCAGTTAAATAGTAGTTTTGCGTAATCAGACATTATGAATGGGTCTTTATACAATGCTTTAGCTTCTACCTTTTCTCCTGAAGCTATTTGTTTGAAAATGTTACTTTCTAAGCATCCTTTTATCTCACTACCATAATTGAGTAATTTAGTAGCTATTTTAGCTCTATATGCTGGGTCATTTAAGCTTTGTAGAGAAAAGTTTGAGATATTCTGTTCTCCGAGAATAGCATTAATGATGTCAAAGAAAACAGATTTACCGTTTGCACCTGAACCGTAAAGTAGTAGCACTTTTTCAAGTTTCAAATTCTTTACAAATACATATCCAATGTATTCTGCAAGTATATTTTGAAGAGTAACATCAGGTAGGACTCTGTCTAAATAGCTTTTGAAGATGGGAGCTGTTGCATAAGGTTGATATTCAAAAGGTAATTGGTAAGTAAGAAAGTCTTCTTCTTTGAAATTTCGTAATTCCCTTTTTCCTTTTGTTATTTCAAATGTGCCGTTTTGTAAATTTATCAAAACAGCATTTGTTTTTCTATTTGAGTTGGAAAGTGTACATGAACTTAGGAATTGCTTAAATAAATTTTCCTGAAATCTAAAAAAGCGAGCATCAAACATTGACACTCCCATCTTTTCAGATGCTTTTCCTAAAAATGTTTGGAAATGGTCTTCTTCAACTAAACTCCAATATGCTCCATTATTCAAATATATGTTACCATAATGTTTGCAAAGAGCATACCCCCTATTTTTTGCAACGCTTTGAATTTCTTCAACTACACAGATAAGGTAGTGTTTTTCAAAGAGCTTTTTATTTTCATCATCGATGAACGCCTTTCCAGCTTTTTCTCTAAAATTGATTTTTTTGACATCTTCTAAAATAACATTTAGAATATCACTATTTTCCATATCTTTGCCTCGTATTTATGAAATAATAAGTCATAAAAAAAGCCGTCCGACCTGCAAGTTGACGGCTTTTTTTGTACGAAAATTATTAGTGAAGATTAGAAGTTTGTTTTTGGAGTAGAGAAGAACTTTTCTAGGTCGCTACGAAGTACAACAACGTCACGGCCAATTTTTTTAAATGGAAAGATTCCGCTACGCTTTAGGGTGTCAAATTTTGTTCTGGAGATACCGAACATGGAGCATACTTCTTTCGGGCGAAGAAACTCATTATTAGCTTTTAGATAGCCTTTAGTAGTATTGATGTTAGAATACTCTAATAATGTTTTAATTTCTGATAATTCTTTGAGAATTATTTGATTAAAATCAGGTTGGTTTTTGGGAGAAATTTGATTTGAATACATATTATTGAATGATATTAATGATTAACAATATGCAAATCTAATAATGTTTGAATACAAATCAAACATTATTAGATTTTATTATTTTCTCATGCAAATTATTCCAAAAGGGATGATAATCTCTAATACCATAAGCTGGTTTTTTTTTAATAAGTTTCATTATATCACTAACTAATAACTCGAAGTTATATTTAGACTTGAAGTGTTTTTTAAACTCATTTTTAAAGCCGTTATAACATAAATCCATTATAGTTGGACTTAAAAAATAAAACAGATTTGGCTCAACTTTAAAATTAGAATTATTAGCTTGAACTATATTTATTAGAACATCAAGATGCCAAATATGAGATGAAAAAATTTCTGATTTAAACTTATTAATAACTGGGTATTCTTCTTTTAATAAGTCAAAAATTACAAGTGCGTTTGAATGATAAGGAAAACTATCACTTAATATTTCAATGTCATTATCATCGAGATAAGATAATAATGCTGTTGTTAATTCTACATTGCATAATGTTGCTAAATCAAGAAATTTATCATGATAAAAGTATGAAATTAGTTTTAAATCAAAATTTTCTCCTTTCCATTGGGGTATTGATGTTATTACCAATTTTAAATTGTTTTTTTCCATTTCAAATAAGGCTTCATAGTAATCTTTATCATGATTTAGAATTTCATCATTAAGTACTTTTGTAATTCGGCTTGGAATATAGGTAGTTTTTCTATGGGTAGTTACTTGAATATATATAGGGAAACGATTAGTGAGTCCAGTATTAATCTTTTTATTAATAAAGTGCTTTATTAGGATTTTCTTTTCTCTTTTATTGATTTTCAAGGTATTTTCCATAGTCTAATCTATTTTTTCCAATCAGTACTTTTTAATTGTTCAAACATTTCTTTTAAATCAACATGTAGGTATCCACTTGTGGTTTTTATATCTCCGTGCTGTAATAAACTTTGAGCATACAATAATCCTACTTTATGCACCATGTGTGTAGCAAATGTATGTCTGGAAGTGTGAAATGTTAAGTATTTATTGATTTTTGCAAGCTTGGCAATTTCTTTAATCAGCTTATTCGCTTTAGGATTTGTAATCCCATGAAATAATCTATCCTTATTTCTCTTTAGGTACTTGTTTGCGATTTCTTGTGGTTTCCCATCAAATAGATGAGAAAGAGGTAATCTAAAAGGTTTATTAGTTTTCATAGCTGTAATTACTAATTCTAAACCTTCTTCTGTATTTTGAAAACTCTCTTTTTTCAAATTATGAACATCCGAATATCTCAAGCCTGTATATGTCGAAAACAAAAACATATCTTTTACTAACTCTATAAGTGGCGTTGACTGACTATCAAATGTTAAATTTTCTAATCTTTCCCACTCTTGGTTTGAAAGCCAAGCTTTATTTACACTTTCCTTTTTTGATTTAAACTTCAAATAGGGATTTTGGTCATAAGGTAAATGTCCGTGATTGATAGCTAATGCGATATATTTCTTCATTTGTCGATGGCGTTTATCCACCGAATTTAGCTTCATACCATTGCCATCTCGCCCTTTTCTACTTTTTAAAAATTGGTCATATCCTTCTATTAATGCATAAGTTAGGTCTTCAAATGCTATGACTGGGCAATATTCCTTTAATAAATCAAGATTTGTTTTTTGCTGCCGCAATGTTACAGGCAGAATATTTTTCTTTTCGATTTCAAGTTGTTGGGCATAGAACTCAGTAAATGTTAATACGATTGGCTTTACAGGCTTTGGCTGGCTCAAAATATCAAATTCTGATAATAAAAACTTACCATTATTATTAAACCGACATTTTTGCTCAAAATTCATTAATTCCTGAATCTTATCTAAAATTAACTTATTTTTATAAGCGTCAGTAATGTATTTGGCTTTTAAAGGAGATGGTTTCCATTCTTGAGGTGTAACATAAATATCTGTGCTAAAGTATTTACGATTACCTTCTAAGTACACTTCAATCTGGACGAGTGCTTTTCCTTTGCTGTTTAGTTTCTTTTTTCTATTGAAAACTACTTTGTATTCTGCTTGCATAACTTGTTTGTGTTTTTTGCACAAACATACCCTAAGTAGTCAGAATAAAAAGCGGTATCAAACTGGTATCACAAACAGTGTTAAAACTAATGATTAAATGTTAAATGAAATGCACTTTTTATGGCATTTTCACACAAAAAGCACCCTTTTGAGGTGCTTTTTACGTTTTTTTGAGGTCCCGAGCGGATTCGAACCGCTGTAGAAGCTTTTGCAGAGCTCTGCCTAGCCACTCGGCCACAGGACCTTTTTATTTACGATTTTAGATTTACGAATTACGATTGTTTAATTCGCTTATCTTTATTTCGGATTGCAAAAGTACAAGTCTCGTGCCAAAGTGCCAAAGTTTTTCAGAAAAAAAATAAAATCTTATCATAAAAATAAAATTTTCTAAAAATCAAATATTCGTAAGTAATTGATAATTAGTAATTTATGTTCTAATTCATCATTCATAACTCAGAATTCATAATTGATATGCAACCCTCTTGCTTATTTTTTGCATCTTGCTATTGAACACAATAATTTATGGCAAAAATTTTATCCTTATTTAGCAACGAGTACGACTTGGCAAAAGCCGTACAAAGACAAGACCCCAAAGCACAAACTCGACTGTATGAAAAATTCTCGTCGAAAATGCTTGCGGTTTGTACTCGCTATGTGGGTGATAAAATGGAAGCTGAAGATGTAATGATTGACGGTTTTATGCGAGTTTTTGATAAAATCGACCAATTTACATTTCAAGGAAGTTTTGAGGGCTGGATACGCAAAATCATGGTAAACGAAGCCTTGATGTATGTCAGAAGTAAAAAAATGATTGTTGTTGATTTAGAGTATGCTGTTGAAGAACCCAATGAATCATCATTTACTACCGACCTCGAAGCAGCCGATTTGATGAAAATGATTGAAGAATTACCTATTGGTTATCGTACTGTATTTAACCTTTATGCCATTGAGGGATATAATCACCAAGAAATTGGCGAAATGCTCGGAATTTCGGAAGGAACCTCAAAATCGCAATTGAGTAGAGCAAGAGTAATGTTGCAAGCAAAGTTAGTTAAATTAGAAAATAAAGCTTTTGGATAATTTGGTTACTCGTTGATTGGCTACTTCTTATTGGCAATAGAACTAATAACCAGTAACCAATTACCAAGAACTAAATTTGACAAGAAATGAACACAATAATAAAAATGAAAAAACATCCGATTGACGACCTTTTTGCTAAAAAATTGGCAGAACATCGACAAGAGCCTTCTCAAAAAGCTTTTGAGAAATTTCAGGCACGATTGGCTGAAAAACAACATAAACGAAGAGGGGGCTTTTTATTGACTAATCGAAACTGGGGCTATTATGCTGCCGCAGCGGGGGTTGTTGTTGCTCTAACAATAGGTGTTTTATCGCAAAGCAATACTCCTGACCAAACCATTTTGGCGAGTACAAATTTGCCTAAGCAAAGAGATAATAAAAAGATAGATGTTACAAAAGGTATTGATAATCAATCGCTTGCGGTGCAAGAGGTTGTGAAAAATTCAAATGAAACTCATTTGAATCAGCCTGAGAAAGCAATGTTGAAGGTTGCAAAATCATTGCCAATCATAAGCAATGAAACAAGTATAGCAAAAACGGAAATTCAAGCAAAAGATAATAACATCGTTGATGATACGCCTCAAGAGCAAACTTCAGTAGCTATTAATACAATTTTTGAAACAACTGCCGTCGAAAAGCTTGAATCAAAAGCAACCGAATCTTTCAAAAGTACAATAGATGAATCAATAGTGTTTGTGCTAGAACCAGAGGAAGTTGAAAAAGAGATAATTCCAGCAATTAATGAAGATTCTCCAACTTCTTTGGCAGATGCCCAACGTTTGGGTGCAGAAAAAGAAGAAAATGCAAAATCGTTCATTGCAAAATTGTATGGTGAATACAAACATTTCAAATACGGTGAAAAAGTTGATTTGAAAAAAATCGGCGTAAAAGATGTTTTGGCAAGAGTTGATGAGAATTTATTCAAAGAAGACAGAGAAGATGTAATAGGTTTTGTTCAAAGAAAAGTAGGAAGACTTCAAAAAAGAGATTAAAATATTAGACGAAAATATAAACACAAGGAAACAATGAAAAAACTTCAACTAATGCTGCTATTGATGATTAGTAGTGTAGCAGTAAAGGCAAATATCAAGTCAGACACAACGATTGTAGAGTTTACTGACAAAGGTGTAAAAAAACGAGTAACGGTCTATTCTTCAAGTAAACGAGATTTTGATTTACCCAAAACACTTGACCTTGACAATGTGCTAAAAAGCATCGGTGTTGACTCATTAGAAAGAAAAAAAGCCATTATTTTGGCTGGCAATGATGGTGAAAAACAAGATACTATTTTGGTTATAGCTCGTGACGGCCGAAGCATTAAAATTGTAGCTAAAGCACCTAAAGATGTTATCATGAAACGTGATACATTAAGGAATGATGCTGGAGACCACTGGAGTCGTGAAGGGCATGATGACGACAATGATGATGATAAACATCAAGAAATAAAGAAAAAAACTAAAAGTTCAGGACGTTTTTTCTCTCGAAGTGATTTTGGTATATACCTTGGACTAAATAATTGGTCTAAGGGCAATACAAGTGGCTCATCGCTTGATACATGGGGATCAAGGTATTTTGCCCTTTCATTGCAAAAGAATGCGACGCTGATCAACGGTAAACAAGTAGATTTGGCATTTACTTATGGCCCTGAAATCGCTTGGAATAATTTTATGTTTGAAGGCAATACTGTTGCCGAAATGTCAGGTAAGCAAGTTACTTTTAAAGATTTTGGTAAAAACCTTGATAAAACGAAGTTGGTTGTACCAACCTTAAATTTTCCTATGATGCTCAATTTGGGTTTTGAAGAATCTAAATTCAAAATCGGCCTGGGAGGATATGTTGGTTATCGAGTAGGGGGGTATCGAAAGATAAAAGCCGAAGATGGAAAAAAAGAAAAACAAAAAGGTAGTTATGGGTTAAATGATTTTCGTTATGGTTTAACTGCCGAGCTTGGTAAAAGAAAAGGGCTAACGTTCTTTTGCCGTTATGATTTAAGTGAAATGTTCAAATCAGACCAAGTAAACGCAAAAGGCTTGCAAGCATGGAGTGTTGGTATAAGGTTATAGTATTTGAAAAAAGTAAATTATATAAAAGGGAATTGCTTCATCAGAAACAACTCCCTTTTTCATTGTTACCAAATAGTGAAGAAACAATTCTAAGGATAAAATTTGAGCTTAGGCAGTTGAGGTTAATCGTAAGTTTTTAAATAATTACTAACCTCAGATTTTTGAGAATTGAAGTAGTTTTTTCAAGTCAATAGTAAAAAAAAAATTTTTTTTTCTTCTGTGAGAAATAAAATTTTAAGTGTGTAGATAAAAAAATAAATTTTATTTTGCTGAAAAAGCACTTCAGAAATACAAAAAACAATAAAGCGTTTTTAGAAGTAAATTTGTTGTTTTTTGGTGCAAATAATAGTAAAAAACAACAAATTGCGATATAATCTAAGGTGTAAATGCCGATCAGTGGCTTGTTGAAATGCGAGAAAAATGAGCCATTTTAAGCTTGAAAAAGTTGAAAGAAATATAGTTGAAAAAATATTTTTTTGGTCAAGTGTTTGACAAACCAAAAAAAGAGTATAATTTTGCAACTCTTTTTAGAAACAGGGCAATTAAAAAGTCAGGTTAATAAAAAGAAAATGAAGAAAAAAGGGGGTGTACCAGAGTGGCCAAATGGGGCAGACTGTAAATCTGCTAGCTTACGCTTACGGTGGTTCGAATCCATCCGCCCCCACTTTTAATTTGTCATAGTAAAGTAGTAACACAAGCGAAAGTAGCTCATTTGGTAGAGCGGTAGCCTTCCAAGCTTCAGGTGGCGGGTTCGAGCCCCGTCTTTCGCTCTCATTGGACAGTAGAGCAGTTATTTAGTAATTGTTTATTGATAGCTGCTCACTGAATTGCCTTCATAGCTCAGTGGTAGAGCACTTCCTTGGTAAGGAAGAGGTCGGCAGTCCGATTCTGCTTGAAGGCTCATTTTATAAGGGTTTTCTTAAACCAAAACTTCTTATCTTTAAAGCATAGCATTAGTTTAAATAAGTATATAAGAACAACAATAATAGACTTTATCAATCATGGCAAAAGAGAATTTTGACCGTAGTAAGCCTCACGTAAACATCGGAACTATTGGTCACGTTGACCACGGTAAGACAACCTTGACGGCTGCCATCACAAAGGTACTTTCAGAAAAAGGTTTGGCAGAGAAAAGAGATTTCTCGTCAATTGACAATGCTCCAGAAGAAAAAGAGCGTGGTATCACTATCAATACAGCTCACGTAGAATATGCAACAGCCAACCGTCACTACGCTCACGTAGATTGCCCGGGTCACGCTGACTACGTTAAGAACATGGTTACTGGTGCTGCTCAGATGGACGGTGCTATCCTTGTAGTAGCTGCTACTGACGGTCCAATGCCACAAACACGTGAACATATCCTTTTAGCTCGCCAAGTAGGTGTGCCTCAATTGGTTGTGTTTATGAATAAAGTGGATATGGTTGATGATCCAGAGTTGTTAGAACTTGTTGAAATGGAAATTCGTGAGTTATTATCATTCTACAAATATGATGGTGACAATATCCCTGTAATTCAAGGTTCTGCTCTTGGTGGTTTGAACGGAGAGCCAGCTTGGGTTGCTAAAATCGAAGAATTAATGGAAGCTGTGGATACATTTATTCCACTTCCTCCACGTGCAACTGACAAACCATTCTTGATGCCAGTTGAAGACGTGTTCTCAATCACAGGTCGTGGTACTGTTGCTACTGGTCGTATTGAAACAGGTGTTATTAACTCAGGTGAAGCAGTTGAGATCTTAGGTATGGGTGCAGAAAACTTGAAATCAGTTGTAACTGGTGTTGAGATGTTCCGTAAAATCCTTGACCGTGGTGAGGCTGGTGATAACGTAGGTTTATTATTACGTGGTATTGAGAAAGAATCAATCAAGCGTGGTATGGTAATCTGTAAGCCAGGTTCGGTTAAACCACACGCTCACTTCAAAGCTGAGGTTTATGTATTGAGCAAAGAAGAAGGTGGTCGTCATACACCATTCTTTAACAAATATCGTCCTCAATTCTATTTCCGTACAACTGACGTAACAGGAGAAATCTCGTTGCCAGCAGGAGTAGAAATGGTAATGCCAGGTGATAACATCACTATCGAAGTGAAATTAATCAGTGCAATTGCTATGGACAAAGGTCTTCGTTTTGCGATTCGTGAAGGTGGACGTACTGTAGGTGCTGGTCAAGTAACAGAAATCATCGCTTAATTTATTTTAAGCTAAGAAATATAAAGAGCGTTCTTGAAAGGGAACGCTCTTTTGTTTTATACTCTTTTTCTCAAACTACTCAACTTTAATGATATTTTTATAATATGTTCTAATGTTTAAATTGTGTTCTTTAAAAATGCAAGTTATTGATAGTAAGTTATTTACAGTAAATTTTTCAAATAAATAGTACTAAAATCGGATAATTCAGTAGCTTAGCCCCTTTACTCAATTCAAAACTCTTTGAGCATATTGATTTAATTCATAAATTTGCATTTATTCTAAGCGATTTACATTCACCATAAAAGATTCAAGAAGTCAAAATGGCATCTACTAAAGAAAAAGCTCCAAAGGTTAAATACAGTAAAGAAACTTATATGTATTGGTACGAATCAATGTACCTTCAGAGAAAATTTGAGGAAAAAGCTGGACAGTTATACGGTCAGCAAAAGATTCGTGGATTTTGTCATTTATATATCGGACAAGAAGCTTGTTCGTCAGGTGCTGTTTCGGCATTAACAAAAGACGATAAATGGATTACGGCATACCGTGACCATGGACATCCATTGGCATTAGGTACTGACCCAAACAGAATCATGGCTGAGCTTTTTGGAAAAGTAACAGGAACAACCAAAGGAAAAGGTGGTTCGATGCACATTTTTGATAAAGAAGTTAATTTTATTGGTGGACATGGTATTGTTGGAGCTCAAATTCCTTTGGGTGCTGGTATTGCTTTTGCCGAGAAATATAAAGGAACAAAAAACCTTTGTATGTGCTATTTTGGTGATGGAGCTGTTCGTCAAGGTGCTTTGCATGAAGCCTTTAATATGGCTATGACTTGGAAATTACCAGTGATTTTTGTGGTTGAAAACAATGGTTATGCTATGGGAACTTCAGTAGAGCGTACGTCAAATGTTCGTGAACTTTATACCTTAGGCGAAGGCTACGATATGCCAGCCGAACCAGTTGATGCAATGGATGTAGAAATGGTACACGAGGCTGTTAAACGTGCCGCTGACCGTGCAAGAGCTGGCGAAGGCCCAACATTCTTGGAATTTAAAACGTATCGTTATCGTGGACACTCAATGTCTGATCCACAGAAATATCGTACAAAAGAAGAAGTAGAGCAATGGAAAATGCGTGACCCATTGGAAATGTGTCGTCATAGAATCTTGACAAATGGTATTGCAACAGAAGAAGAATTAGATGTGATTGATGCACGTGTAAAAGAGAAAGTAGAAGCTTCAGTAAAATTTGCTGAAGAATCTCCTTATCCTGCACCTGAAGAGGCCTTCCAAGATGTTTATATGGATGCTGAATACCCATTTGTAATGGAATAAAGAATTAGATAGTATTATCAAAAAAGCCAGTTTTGACGATTCAGAACTGGCTTTTTTGATGGTTTAATTAAAAAATGATTTTCTCTAAACATAAATCGAAATAGAGAGTTATAATAATATAGTCTATTTATTGTAGAAAGCTGTAAGAATGCTTTTATATGCCAAAACTTTAGAATACTATTGCACCAATTTTATTTGGTAAAAAATAATGATTTAAATTATCATAAAAGTTCAGCAAATGAGTAATTATTCGATAAAAGATTTAGAACAACTGTCAGGTATTAAAGCTCATACGCTCAGAATATGGGAGCAGCGATATAATATTATTAATCCTAAAAGGACTGATACGAATATTCGTACTTACGATGATAAAGACCTAAAATTAGTCCTAAATATTGCTTTGCTGAAAGACCATGATTATAAAATCTCAGAAATTGCCAAATTAAGCCTTGAAGAACTCTCTAAAGAAGTTTTATCAATTTCTGAAAAACAGCTTAATTATCCTGACCAGATTCATGCCCTCACGATTGCGATGCTTGATATTGATGAAGACCGTTTTGAGAAGATCATGGCGACAAGTATTCTTCAATTTGGCTTTGAAAATACGATGATAAATATCATTTATCCTTTCTTGAGTCGGATAGGCATCTTGTGGGTTACAGGTTCGATTGGGCCAGCACAAGAACATTTTATTACCAATTTGATACGTCAGAAAATTATTGTGGCAATTGATGGGCAAGTGATTAGATTAGATTCTGAAGCTAAAAAGTATATTTTATTTACCCCAGAAGGCGAATTACACGAAATTCCTCTGCTTTTTGCTAATTATGTGCTTCGGGCAAGAAGCAATAAAGTGATTTATTTAGGGCAAAGTTTACCTTTTAGTGAACTTCAATTTGTGTGTGAATTGCACAAGCCAGATTATTTATTTTCAGTGATTACTTCAACGCCTGGGCAAGACGAAATACAGCAATATGTTAATCGTCTCGGTGTGAGTTTTCCAACAATTAAGGTTTTATTGACGGGGTACCAAGTAGTAGCCCAAGGTATTGATTTACCACCTAATACCGATATTATTATGAATGTTAAACAATTAATGGAAATTGCCGAGAGCTAAGAAACACTTAGAATTTCTTTAGCTACTCTTTCTCCCGAGCGAATAGCTCCATCAATATAGCCGTTCCAAATTTCGGAAGTTTCTGTTCCTGCCCAATGAATATTACCGACAGGTTCTCGAAGAGCTTTTCCTACCGACGTCCATGCACCAGTTGGCATAATGCCTGCGTAACATCCACGAGTAAACTCTTCTTCAGCCCAACTGTGGTCAAGATACATGATTGGATTTCGGGCTTTTTCGCCATAAAACTTCACAAATGAATCTAAAATTGATGCTTTTCGCTCTTCTGCCGAAAGATTGGCAAATGCTTTTGCTTGGTTTCCCAATACAAATCCCATCATTACACCTTGACTTCCATCTTTTGGAGAATTATCGAAAGTAACAGTAGTATAGCCTTCATTGGTTGCAGAAAGACCATTTAACCCATCTTCTCGCCAAAAAGGTTTGTCATAAATGGCATACGTTTTCCAAACTACACCCATTGGCATTCGCTGTGTGAGTTGCTCTCGATTGGCTGGCATCATGGGCGAATACCTGATTCTACCTGCCAAAGTTGGGGGTAAGGCAACAACGACTTTTTTTGCCGTAAATTCAAAACTATCTCCTTTTACAATTACTTGATTATTTTCCTGTGAAATTTCTCTTACAACCGAATTTAATCGAATATTCTCTTTAAAAGTTTCGGCTAAACGTAAGGCAGGCTGTGAAGCTCCACCTACAAGGCGTTCTTCTTGAGCTCCATTTTTTACATTCATCAAAGTATCTAAATCTCTACCTGATTTTGTATAAAACAAAGCATGAAGCATCGAAATCTCATTCGGATCTGCTGCCCAAATCGCCTCAGCAGCGAGTTTGAACATTATTTTGGCAGTTTTGAAACGCATTTGCTTATCCATCCAAGTTGCCAAAGTCATGGAGTCATAATAAGCTGCATTGGGTGTTTTCCAAGGAGATGCTAAATCAACGGTTTTGGATAATTTATTCATTCGCTTGATAGCGAAATCTAAGCTCAGAAGAGAGCCAATTGGGAGGGGAGGTATCAAACCTTTGTAACGTTTTACTTTGCCATTGAATAAAAGTGTACTTTTACCCTCATCATAAGTTGGGAAAGTTTGCACGCCAAATTCTTTTGCCAGAGCATAAATTTTATCTTGTGTGGGGCCAACCCATGCTCCTCCTAAATCGACATAACTACCATCATCGAAGTATTTTGTATAAACTCGCCCGCCAACTCTATCACGAGCTTCGAGCAATAATACATTTTTTCCTGCTTTGATTAATTCACGAGTAGCAGTCAAGCCAGCATAGCCAGCTCCGATAACGATGGTGTCGTAGGTTTGCATTTTGATAGGGTAGGTGTTAAAATAAAAAAAACCTGCAAGGTCTATTCAGACCTTACAGGTTTTGTCCGAAATCGCCTATCAAATATACTGATTAATAATCATTTCAAACAACTCTTGTTTGCCACTTATTTGTTTTGGTTCGCCAATGCTAAGGGCAATGCGATGCAAATCTTCTAATCCTAATTTTCCAGCATCATATAAAGCACCATCACCAGCATCAAATGAGGCATAACGATTGGCACGCAATTTCTTGTATTCTGATTTTTCGAGAATGTCATTTGCTACCAACAAAGCACGAGCAAAAGCGTCCATACCTGCAATGTGAGCAATGAAAATATCTTCTAAATCCGTTGAATTTCTACGAGTTTTTGCATCAAAGTTTACACCACCTGTGGTCAAGCCACCTGCTTCTAAGATAACCAACATTGCTTCAGTCAATTCAAACAAATCAACTGGGAATTGGTCAGTATCCCAACCATTTTGGTAATCACCACGATTGGCATCAATACTGCCCAACATTCCTGCATCAGCAGCCATTTGAAGTTCGTGAGCAAAAGTATGCCCTGCCAAAGTAGCATGGTTTACTTCAACATTCAATTGGAAATCTTTGTCCAAACCGTAATTACGCAAGAAACCAATCACTGTTTGAGCATCATAATCGTATTGGTGTTTCGATGGCTCACAAGGTTTTGGTTCGATGTAGAATTTACCTGTAAAACCATTTTTACGAGCATAATCACGAGAAATAGTAAGGAATTGAGCTAAATGGTCAATTTCTTTTTTTGTATTTGTATTCAACAAAGACATATAACCTTCACGTCCTCCCCAGAAAACGTATCCTTCACCGCCCAATTCGATGGTTGCATCAATGGCATTTTTTACTTGAAAACCACCGTGAGCAACAACTGAAAAATCAGGGTTTGTTGAAGCACCATTCATGTAACGTTTGTGAGAAAACAAATTGGCTGTTCCCCAAAGTAATTTCACGCCACTTTCTTTTTGCTTTAATTTTGCTAAAGCCGCAATTTCTTGTAAATTTTTCTCAAATTCTGCTTGAGAATTTCCTTCTGGAGCAATATCAATATCATGGAAACAATAAAAAGGTGTTCCTAATTTTGTCATAAATTCAAATGCTGCATCCAATTTATCTTTGGCAGCATCCATAGGTGTTTTTGCTAAATCCCAAGGGAAAATTTTAGTTCCTGGACCAAATGGGTCGCCACCATTGCCACAGAACGTGTGCCAATAAGCTGTTGCAAAACGTAGATGTTCGGCCATTGTTTTGCCAGCTACGATGCGATTTGCATCATAATATTTGAAAGCTAAGTAATTATTAGATTCACGGCCTTCGTAAGCAATGGCATTTTTTATGAAAGGAAAATACTCTTTTTGTCCAAGAGTGATGTTTAATTTTGACATGATTGATTCGTGTTTGAGGAGTTCAAAAGATTGAATATGGTGCGAAATAAATTATTAAGTGTCAAAAATACAATTATTTTTCAAGATTTATTTCTAAATATGAAAAACTACTTCCAAACTAATACTATTAAACCTATCAGAATCAAACCCCCACCGATGATAATTTTGGGTGTAACTGGTTCTTTTAGTAAAATAAATGAAAGTAAAAGTGTAATCAAAATACTTCCTTTATCAATCGAAGCAACATAGGAAACTTCGCCGATTTGGATAGCCTTATAGTAGAAAATCCAAGAAAGAGTAGTTGTCAGACCAGAAACTACCAAAAAAAGTATTGATTTTGTTGTTAGATTATGAATTTCTTTGGTTTCCTGAAAAATGAAAAAATTAAGTAAAACAAAGCCAAAAACTACTGTTGTACGCACAGCAAGCCCAAGATCGGAACTGATATTTTTTAAACCAAATTTTGCAATAACAGAAGTCAAACCTGCAAAAAACATCGAAATAACACTATAAAGAATCCAGTTTTTCATAAGTTTTACATAAAAAAAGTTGCTTGACATGAACGCCAAGCAACTTTACGAATAATAAACAAAAAACCCTATTTTTTACTTGTTTTTCTGCATTATGCAGCTTTTTTAGCTTTATGAGCATGATGTTTTTTAAAGATTCTACCAGTTTTTGATTCTGATTTTGCTTCTTTTTTCTCAGTATTTGCAGCAACTTTTTCTTGCTTTTTCTGAGCTTTTGCTTCTTGTTTTGGCGTTTGTTTTTTTACACCACCTTTAGCAAAAGTAGCTGGGGCAGCCAAAGTGATAAGAGCAATGGCAGCTAACAAAAATGACTTTTTCATGTGCTTAATTTAGTTTGAAATTGATGTTTGTTCACTCGTTTGGCGAACTTTCTGAAACAAATTTCAGCTAAAAAGATTAAAACCATTATAAGCTAAAATTAAATGAAAATTAAATAAAAAATGGGTGTTTTTAGGGAGTTTGAGCTTGATAATAGTTAGGGTGTCCATATTAAACGCACATTAAATTTTCATTGAAATTAAAATATTATGATGCTTTTTACGTCTAATAAAAACAACAATAAAGGTATTAACAATGAAAGCATTCAAAGCACTTATTTTATTGGTTACGATGGCGAGTTCTCAAGTATTACTTGCTCAACAACCAGCACCCGTTCCAGAAAAATACTCGAAAAGACCCGATGGTCCTCCGCCACAAAGACCAATGGCTGATGCTCCTACTCGTGCGAAAAAAATGACTGAACACATGACCAAAGATTTAGGCTTAAATGAAGCTACATCCAAGAAAGTCTATGAGATCACTTTGGCAAGAGCAAGCAAAGTGGACCAAATTCAGTCAAGTAATGCTGATGGGAAAGCAAAAAATGATGCTTTAAAAGCCAATGCGGATGATTTCAAAGCAAAGCTAAAGTCGATTCTTACGGCAGAACAATTTGCTAAATTTGAAGCAATGAAAAAAGATGAGAGAGGTCCACGTGGGCCAAGAGGTGAAGATGGCCCACCACCGCCACCACCACACAAAGGTAAAAAACCTCTTGGAAATAATTGATAATTAAATAGTATTTTTGGAAGTGAAAGTTCTGATTAGTATATTCGATAGATGACTAATCAGAACTTTAGTTTTTTTATTTTATCAATTGTTTATGAAACATATCATTTTATTAGTTTTTCTATTTTTGAGTATTCTAAGTGTTGATGCACAAACGAGCAAAGCAGACCAAATATTAGGTGATTGGATTAGCTCGGAAAAGGATGTAATCGTGCATATATATAAAGAAAAAGAGTATTATTTTGGTAAAGTTATATGGTTTAAAAACTATGACAATGACCCTAAAATAGATGCGATTGATGATTCGAAGGGACTTCCTGAAGAGCAATGGTTGAATACGATTGTCATGCGAAATTTTGTTTTTTCGGAGAATAAATGGATAAATGGCAAAATATTTATGCTCAAAACAGGAAAAACATACGATGCCTCCGTGAAGATGAAAGATATGAATACGCTACAATTGAATGGATATGTTTTCTTGCCAATTTTTAGAGAATCGGCTATTTTTACAAGATGTCACGACGTGGAAAAAAATATGTTACTTGAGGGTGTAAAAAAATAAAACCATAACTTATGCTTCGTGTTCCTTCTTCTATAAATACTAAAGAATTTGAATCTCTGAAGATTCAGGATATGACTTTTGTAGCTTATCGTAATAACATATATCCATCAAGAAATGAGATTTTTTTTGAAGAACATGCGATTATTTATGTACTCGAAGGAGAAAAAAGATTTGTTTCACCCACACAAGACGTTCATGTAAAAAAAGGACAAATTTTATTTTTTCAGCGAGGTTGCTATTCCATGAATGAGTCGATTGATGTAAATTATCGTAGCCTTGTTTTTTTCTTTCCTGAAAAACTATTGAAAGAGTTTGTTGCACAAAACCTGTCACTTTTTGAAGATTATACGCAAAGTTCTTTTGAACAAATATTGAGTTTAGAAAGCAATGATAATTTTGATAAATTTGTTGATTCGCTGATTCCATTTTTTAGTGCCAGAACCAATCTTTTAAATCAATTTTTGAAATTAAAATTTGATGAATTGATGTTGCATCTCCTCGACCTCGACCGTAGCAATCAATTTCGAATAACGCTTTTTAATATTTATCAAGGTCAAAAAGTTGATTTATCATTTTTTCTTGAAAATTACTATCTCAAACCGCTGTCTATCAACGAATTAGCACGTATTTCTGGTCGGAGTCTTTCGGCCTTCAAGCGTGATTTTGAATTACAATTCAATACTTCTCCTGCTGTTTGGATAAAAAACAAACGCCTCGAATATGCTTTCTTTCTTTTACAAAACTCCCCAAAAAATGTCTCCGAAATTAGCCTCGAAATAGGTTATGAAAGTGTCTCGCATTTCATCAAAGCCTTCAAAGAAAAATACGGTTTTACGCCCAATAAAATTATTTAAACCAAAAACGCTATTTTTTGGTCGTATTTCGTTAATCATTATTAGGTTATTATACTCAATTTTGCATCGCCTATTCCACAAACTTCAATGGCGGACAAATACCAAAACAAATATCGCATTCCTACGGCTCGACATCCTCATTGGGATTATGGCACAAATGGAGCATATTTTATTACGATTTGTACAGAAAACCGACAATGTTTTTTAGGTAAATGTGAAAATGGTAAGATGAAATTGTCAACCGTTGGTGCAATTGCACAAGGTTTTTGGTATGAAATTCCAAAACATTTTCCATTTGTTGAATTGGGTGAATTTGTAGTAATGCCTAACCATATTCATGGTGTTTTGATTTTGAATAAAAATGGTTTTGATGAAAATATTATTGATTCCATTGACAATATCATTGACCCCGTAGAGACAAGGCAATGCCTTGTCTCTACCACCGAACATGTTTCTACCAATAATGATGATAAAACCATTGGTCAAAAACGATTTCGGAATCAAGGAAAAAATACGGTTTCGTCAATTATTGGTTCATATAAATCAATTTGCACCAAACACATTCATGCGACTTTTCCGTCAATGAATTTTGAATGGCAAACACGCTTTTGGGATAATATTATTCGTGATGACGAGGCATTTAATACAATTAGCCAATACATTATCAACAATCCTTTGAATTGGGAAGGCGATAAATTTTTTGGAGAAGAAATTAAACCCGAATAGATACCGTTGGTAGAGACGTTGCATTGCAACGTCTCTACGGTGCGTAACAAATTTATATTTACCGTTACTAAATATTATATTATACAATGGCAAACAGAAATCGCAAATTACAGGTCTTTGTCTCTTCAACTTTTATTGATTTACAAGAAGAAAGACAAGCGGCTGTGCAGGCGATTTTAAAAGTGGGAGATATTCCTGCGGGTATGGAGTTGTTTAAAGCAGGGGATGAGGAACAGTGGGAAATTATAAAAAGTTGGATTGAAGAATCTGATGTTTATATGTTGATTTTGGGTGGACGCTATGGTTCAATTGAACCCAAATCTGGTAACAGCTATACTCAGTTAGAATATGAATATGCTTTGAAATTAGGTAAGCCATTTTTTGCAATAGTTATAAATGATTCTTGGACAGATAAAAAAGCAAAAAAGAGAGGAGTAAAAATTGAAGATTTTAAAGAAGTAAATAATCTTCAAAAGCTAAATGATTTTAGAGCAACTGTAAAAACTAAAATGGTAAGTTTTGCAGATGATTTAAAAGATATTAAGTTGGCAGTTAGTGATAGTTTACATGAAATTAATAAAAGAGAAAATTTGCAAGGTTGGGTGAAAGCAGATGACACAGATTTTAGCTCTATTTCAGAAGAATTAGCTCGATTGAGTAAAGAAAATAGTGAATTAAAAGAGAAAATAGCTAATTTGAATGTAGAAGAGAAAATAAATGGAATTCCTATAAGTCAGTTTGTGATTTTTCTAAAGAGTCAAAAAATATCTGATGAAACAAAAATGTTACCACTTACCTTTGAAAATGATGAAGGTGGTAAATTATATGATATTTATAATTTGTTAGATATTTTTTGGATATGTTGTACAGACCATAAAGCACTTAAAAATCTCTATTTTGACTCAGGTAATTCGTTTGATTATCATGATTTAGAAAAATTAAAGAACCAAGCAATAAGTGATTTAGTAAAATTTGAATTGTTAGATGAAAATGGTAGAACTACAATACTGAATTCATCGGGTTCTAAATTGTTTATTTATTTAAAAATGAATCCACATTTGCTTACTACAAATGAAAACTATTAAAAGGCTTCCAGCCTAAAAACAAAACGCATTAAAACAATTAAATTAATATGTCAGCACCAAAATCATTATTTGACAAAGTATGGGATGCACACGTTGTTCGTAAAATCGAAGACGGCCCCGACGTTTTTCTCATTGACCGCCACTTCATTCATGAAGTAACGAGTCCAGTTGCCTTTTTAGGTCTCGAAAGTCGTGGTCTCGGTGTACTTTTCCCAAATCGTACATTTGCAACTGCCGACCATAATACGCCAACAATTAATCAGCATTTACCAGTGCAAGATCCACTTTCAGCTAATCAGTTGAAAGCTTTGGAAACTAATTCTGCTAAATATGGCATTTCTCACTGGGGATTAGGTCACGCAAAAAATGGTATCGTTCACGTAGTTGGGCCAGAAAATGGTATTACGCTTCCAGGAATGACTATCGTTTGTGGTGATTCGCATACATCTACGCACGGAGCTTTCGGAGCAATTGCGTTCGGAATTGGTACTTCTGAAGTCGAGATGGTACTTTCTTCGCAATGTATCATGCAGCCAAAACCAAAGAAAATGCGTGTAACAATCAATGGTAAATTGGGCAAAGGCGTATTACCAAAAGACGTGACACTCTTTATTATTTCAAAACTTTCAGCGGCAGGTGCAACAGGTTATTTCTGTGAATATGCAGGCGAAGTTTTTGAAAACATGAGTATGGAAGGTCGCATGACAGTTTGTAATATGTCAATCGAAATGGGTGCGAGAGGTGGCATGATAGCTCCTGACGAAACTACTTTCGCTTATTTGAAAGGAAGAGAACAAGCTCCAAAAGGTGAAGCTTGGGACAGAGCATTGGCTTATTGGAAAACCCTCAAAACTGATGAAGGAACAGTTTTCGACATAGAATATTCGTTCGATGCTTCTGAAATCGAGCCACAAATTACTTATGGTACGAATCCAGGTTTAGGTACAGGTATTTCTAAAAATATTCCACAAGCTGCCAATGTATTGGATGGTGCTGCTTCTTATGCAAAATCTTTGAATTATATGGGCTTTGCCGAAGATGAACAAATCATTGGTAAACCAATTGATTATGTTTTCTTGGGAAGTTGTACAAACGGTCGTATCGAAGATTTCCGTGCTTTTGCTTCAATCGTGAAAGGACGTAAGAAAGCTGATAACGTAACCGCTTGGTTGGTTCCAGGTTCGCATATCGTTGAATCTCAAATCAAGGAAGAAGGTATTTTGGATATTTTGACTGAAGCAGGTTTTGCTTTGCGTCAGCCAGGTTGTTCGGCGTGTTTGGCAATGAATGATGATAAAATTCCTGCTGGAAAATACGCAGTTTCGACATCAAATAGAAACTTTGAAGGTCGTCAAGGACCAGGTGCAAGAACACTTTTGGCTTCGCCATTGGTTGCAGCAGCTGCAGCGGTGACTGGGAAAGTTACAGATCCAAGAGAATTTTTATAATCAATTTTATAATTCACCACTAAGAACACATAAAAGCGGTTCGCCGCCCACACCAAGTTTCACTCATTAAATAATCTGTGATACTCTGTGTCCTCAATGCCTCAGTGGTAAAAAAATATTCTAAAAAAATGGCTTACGATAAGTTCACTATATTACAAAGCACCGCAGTTCCGATGCCAATCGAAAATGTGGATACTGACCAAATCATTCCTGCACGCTTCTTGAAAGCAACCAGCAGAGTAGATTTCGACAAAAACTTATTCAGAGACTGGCGTTATAACAACGACGATTCTCCGAAAGCAGACTTTGTTTTAAATAACCCAATCTATTCAGGAAAAATTCTTGTGGGTGGACGTAATTTCGGTAGCGGTTCGAGTCGTGAACACGCTGCTTGGGCAATCTATGACTACGGTTTTCGTTGTGTAGTTTCGAGTTTTTTTGCTGATATTTTCAAAGGAAATGCTTTAAACATTGGCATTCTACCAGTTCAAGTGAGTGAAGGATTTTTGCACAAAATTTTTAGTGCTATCGAAGCTGATTCTAAAACTGAACTTGAAATAGACTTACCTGCTCAAACGATTACGATTTTGGCAACTGGCGAACAAGAAAGTTTCGCTATCAATGGCTATAAAAAGAACAATATGATTAATGGCTATGATGACATTGATTATTTGCAATCGATGAAAGCTGAAATTGCTGCTTTTGCCGATAAGAGTCTTTATTAATTTTGAAGCGGTACGCCGCCCGTTCTGAATGATAGAATGATAAAATGTTGAATGGTTAATAAACCTTCATCCTTCATTTATTCTATCATTCGCTCATTTACTCATTCAAAATTGAATATGCGACACATAGAAATAATGGATACAACACTCCGTGATGGTGAACAAACCAGCGGAGTATCTTTTTCTGCAACCGAAAAGTTGGCGATTGCTCAAATGCTACTCACCGAAGTGAAAGTGGATAGAATTGAGGTGGCTTCCGCTCGTGTTTCGGAAGGAGAATTATTGGCAGTACAAAAAATTACAAATTGGGCAAAAGAACATAATTTACTTGAAAAAGTAGAGGTTTTGACTTTTGTAGATGGCGAAGCTTCGATTAATTGGATGCTTCAAGCAGGTGCTAAAGTAATGAATTTATTGACTAAAGGCTCGATGAATCATCTTACGCACCAGCTAAAGAAAACACCCGAACAACATTTTAGCGAAATCTCGAATGTGATATCTTTGGCCCAGTCGAAAGGAATAAAAACCAATGTTTATTTAGAAGATTGGAGTAACGGAATGCGAAATTCACAAGATTATGTGTTTCGTTTTCTAGATTTTCTTGAAACTCAACCGATTGAAAGGGTTTTATTGCCTGATACTTTAGGGGTACTCACGCCCCAAGAAACCTATAAGTTTTTGCATTCGATAGTAGGGAGATATCCTAATCAACACTTTGATTTTCATGCTCATAATGATTATGATTTAAGTGTAGCCAATGTTATGGAAGCTATTCGAGCAGGCGTTCAAGGTTTGCACTTAACTGTAAATGGTATGGGCGAACGTACAGGTAATGCTCCTCTATCAAGTACGATTGCGGTTATCAATGATTTCATGCCTGACGTAACAACTTCGGTTGTGGAGCAATCTCTTTATACAGTTAGCAAGATTGTAGAATCGTTTTCAGGTTTTAGTATTCCTGTAAATAAACCTGTTATTGGTGAAAATGTGTTTACACAAACAGCAGGAATTCATGCCGATGGAGATAACAAAAACAATCTCTATTTCAATGATTTAATGCCCGAACGTTTTGGAAGAACTCGCAAATATGCTCTTGGGAAAACTTCTGGAAAAGCTAATATTGAGAAGAATCTACATGAAATCGGTATTACACTTTCGCAGGAAGAAATCAAGAAAGTAACGCAAAGAATCATTGAACTTGGCGACCGTAAGGAGGTTGTTACAAAGGAAGATTTACCTTATATTATCTCTGATGTGCTTGATAGCGAGGCAATCGTGGAGCGTGTACAAGTAATTAACTATGTAATGACTCATTCAAAAAATCTTCGCCCGTCGGTTACTTTGATGGTAAAAATTGATGAAGATGTTTTTGAAGAAAATGCCCAAGGCGATGGCCAGTATGATGCTTTCATGAATGCTTTAAAGAAGATTTATGAAAAGAAAAAAATCAAACTTCCAACACTGACAGATTATGCTGTAAGGATTCCTCCTGGAGGAAAAACAGATGCTCTTTGTGAAACGATTATTAGTTGGGAATCTCCAACGAAAAGTTTCAAAACTCGTGGATTAGATTGCGATCAAACTGTTTCAGCTTTGAAAGCTACTCAGAAGATGTTGAATTTGATTTAGATTTAGATTATATTTTTTAACCACGGAGATTTACTGAGTTATGGCACTGAGTTACACAGAGAATAGTTAACAGGTATGATATTGAAAGAAGCGTATGCTGTTCATACTGCTTTAGGGGCTGGTTTACTCGAAAGTGCATACAAAGAATGTCTGTTTTACAAACTTCAAAAGGCGGGGTTATTAGTTGAAAAAGAAAAAGCAATGCCATTAGTTTTTGAAGATGTAAAGCTTGAATGTGGTTATAGAATTGATTTATTAGTTGAGAATAAAATAGTTTTAGAATTAAAATCAGTTGAGGCTGTGAATGATGTTCATTCCGCACAAGTACTGACTTATATGAGGCTTGGAAAGTTTAAAATTGGTTATTTAATGAATTTTAATGTAACAAGTCTCAAAAATGGTATAAAAAGATTCGTAATATAAACCCCGTGAAACTCTGTGTTTTTTTACTCAGTGCAACTCCGTGGTTAAAAAACAAAAAAATGAAAAAACATATCTTAATAGTGCCAGGTGATGGCATAGGGCAAGAAGTTACCCAAGTTGGTAAAAAAGTAGTCGAGAAAATCGCTGCGAAATTTGGTCATGAGTTTACTTATGATGAAGCACTAATCGGTCATGCTGCTATCGAAGCAACAGGCGACCCGCTTCCAGAAGAAACACTCATAAAAATGAAAGCTTCTGATGCTGTTTTATTCGGTGCAGTTGGTCATCCAAAATATGATAACGATCCTTCTGCTAAAGTTCGCCCAGAGCAAGGTTTATTGAAAATGCGTAAAGAATTAGGCCTTTATGCCAACCTTCGCCCAATCAAACTTTTTGATGAACTTTTAGAAGCATCAAGTATCAAACCAGAGCTTTTGAAAGGTGCAGATATTTTGTTCTTCCGTGAATTAACAGGTGACGTTTATTTCGGAAAACGTGAACGTATCGACGAAGGAAATACAGCCTACGACACAATGATTTATTCAAAATACGAGGTTGAGCGTATCGCACGTAAGGCTTTTGATGCAGCAATGACCCGTGGCAAAAAATTGATGTCAGTTGATAAAGCAAACGTACTTGAAAGTAGCCGTTTGTGGCGTGAAGTAGTGCTTGAAGTAGCTAAAGACTACCCAGAAGTAGAACTTTCACACCAATTTGTTGATGCCGCAGCCATGCTCCTTATCAAAGATCCACGTAAATTTGATGTTGTTGTAACAGGAAACCTTTTCGGTGATATTTTAACTGATGAAGCTTCCCAAATCGCAGGTTCGATGGGAATGTTGGCCTCTGCTTCAATCGGTGACAGCACGGGTGTTTATGAGCCAATTCATGGTTCTGCTCACGATATTACTGGCAAAGGTGTAGCTAATCCATTGGCTTCGATTTTATCGGCAGCCTTGATGCTTGACATTTCATTTGGCTTGAAAGCAGAATCAGAAGCAATTATTGCGGCTGTTGATGCGACCTTGAAAGCTGGCTACCGTACAGGTGACATTGCAGATGCCAATACACCAAAAGATATGATTTTGGGAACAGATGCAATGGGCGAGCAAATCTTATCAAGAATATAAGCAATTAATAGAACAAATGTGGGATACCTTCAAGGAATCCTACATTTTGTTTCAAGAGTATAAAGCAATTGTGGCATACCTCGAAGGTGTGCCACAATTTGTCTCGATAGTTTACAAAGAAAAGACGGGTTTTTACTCGTCTTTTTTGTTTTCAGAAAAAAATAATGTGTATTTTTGATTAAAAAATCACCAAAACCATTCTAATGAAAAAGTTAATTTTTATCGCTATTATATTATTAATCAGCCAATTAGGCTTTTCACAAGCACCCAAAGCAGCGACTCCAAGTCTGAAACTTGCTTATGTTTATGAAGATTATATCTTACAAAACCTCAATGATATAAAAAATTTGCAAGCTGAGGTGGCTTCTAAAAAAGTTAATCTTGAAACAAAATTAGAGCAAAAAGCTAAAAATTATCAGGAACAATATGCTGAGTATCAAGCAATGATGAAAGATATTACAGGCCTAACAACCGATTCTTTGAATGCAAAATTGAAGAGAGTTCAAAATATAAAAAAGGATGCTGATGATTTCCAAACAAAGTCAGAAGCAGATTTGCAGACATTTATTCAAGAAAAATTTACTGCCATTCGTGAAAAAGTGAATGCAAGTATTAATTCTGTTGCTGCTGAAAAAGGTTATAAATTTGTATTTAGAAGGAATGCAGACGCTGCTAACAACGAATCAAATACCGTCATGCTTTATTCAGCAGACAATGGAAAAGATGATCTTTCTGATGCGGTTTTAATCAAAATGGGTACAACCCCGCCCAAAAAACAATAAGCCATTTTTTTAAAGAAAATCCTCGTTTGCTTAAAAGTATTCGAGGATTTTTTTGTGCCTTTTTCTTGATAAATATAAATTTCAAATATTTTATCTATATTTGATTATAAACACAAACCTAATCTTCATCAATGAAAAAAACATTTACCTTTCATTTAAAATACTCACTTATCACAGCAAGTATCCTTGGATTATTTTCTTTGGCATTAGCTGTTGGAGCTTCAGGAGGAAAAATTAGCTTTTACGGAGCAATTCTCAGCGATTCTCTAAAAAAAGATACAACCCGATACGTTCGCTATAAAGATTTACCTCTAAAAGCTACTCGAAAATTTAAACTAAATACTTCAGAAGGCACTTGGCTTTCGTTGGATGTAAGTCCCGATGCAAAAAATATTGCTTTCGACTTGATAGGAGATATTTACACTATCCCTTTCGGTGGTGGAAAAGCCTCAACCATTACCCAAGGCTTGGCATTCGATACTCACCCAAGATACAGCCCAGATGGCAAAAAGTTGCTATTCATTTCCGATCGAAGCGGTTCTGATAATATTTGGTATATTGATTTTGAAAAAAAAGATACTGTACAAGTAACCAAAGACCGTGACCAAAATTATGCTTCTGCTGACTGGACTCCCGATGGGAATTACATAGTTTTTTCAAAAGGTCGCATGAATGTACAACTTTGGATGGTACATCAAGATGGTGGTGGTGGTGTCCAGCTCATAGATCAACCTGAAAGACTAAAAACGATTGATCCCGCTGTCAGTCATGATGGTCGTTATATATATTTTTCACAGCGAACAGGAGCATGGAATTATAATGCCATGATGCCACAATACCAAATTGGTATTTATGACCGTGAAAATGCCAAACGTACAACAATTACATCAAGGTATGGTTCTGCATTTACGCCTACGCTTTCAAGTGATGGAAAATGGCTTGTTTATGGCTCTCGTTTTGAAGATAAAACAGGATTGGTACTAAGAAATCTACAATCAGGTGATGAAAAATGGCTGGCATATCCAGTACAAAGAGACGAGCAAGAGTCAATAGCAACAATGGGTGTTTTACCAGCAATGACTTTCACGCCTGATAACCAATATCTTATTGTTTCTTATGGTGGCAAAATTTATAAAATTGCCATTAATGGCAGTAGTCCTACCGAGATTCCATTTGATGTAAATATGGAACTTGAAATGGGCCCTCAACTCGAATTTAAGTACTCTATTTCGGACACAACTCACGCACTTGTTACCCAAATTCGTGATGCTGTTCCTTCGCCTGATGGTAGTAAATTAGCTTTTACGGCACTCAATCGTGTTTATCTAATGGATTTTCCCAATGGCACGCCTCGACGTATTAGCAATAATGATTTTACAGAAGCTAATCTCGCTTGGTCGCCAAATGGTAGTCAGTTGGTCTTTACCACTTGGACACCCGAAGGAGGGAATCTCTACAAAGCCAATACTGTAGGAGCAGCTAATTTACAAAAACTAACTTCAGTTCCTGCCTTATACAGTCAACCCGTTTGGACATTAAAGGGTGACAGAATAGTTTTTATTCGCAGCAAATTACAAACTTATCGTGAATCAATTGGCCCAGTAGCTAATACTTCCGAGGACGAAATCTGCTGGATTGATGCCAATGGTGGAAATATTACCGTCATTGACAAAGCCCGTGATCGCAGTAATCCACATTTTGTAAAAAATGAAGACCGTATTTATTTAAGTGGTAGCGAAGGTGCTATTCAGTCTATCAAATGGGATGGAACTGATGAAAAAATACATGCTAAAATTACGGGTATCACCACATTTGGGATGAGTATCGAAGGAGAGGAGTTTGTGCATAATTGTATGCTTTCGGAAAAAACTGCTGAAGCTATGGAAGTTAATAAACCTTCACCAGCTACGCAAACATTGATGTCACCAGATGGTGAAAAAGCTTTGGCTCAAATCAATAATGAGATTTATGTCGTGAATATTCCTAAAACTGGTAAAACCGTCAATATTTCAGTTTCTGAACCTACTGCTTCACAATTTCCTGCTAAAAAATTGACCGAATTGGGTGGAGAATTTCCTTCGTGGTCGAGCAATGCTCAGAAAGTACATTGGTCTTTAGGTCGTTTTCATTTTGTGTATGACTTAGAGAAATCAAAAGCATTTGATGATAGCTTGAAAATTGTTAAAAAATTACAAGAAAAGCAAAAAGCCGATTCACTCAATAAAGCAAAAACAGACACAGTTAAGGTGAAAACCGATAGCTCAAGTGTAAGTAAAAAAGCGACGCCAAAGAAAGAAGATCCAAAATACAAAATTCAAGAAGTGGAGATTAAAGTTTTCTATGCAAAAGATGCTCCGACTGGTAATATTTTATTGAAAGGAGCAAGAATTATTACTATGAAAGGCGATGAAATCATAGAAAATGGCGATATTTTGATAGAAAATAACCGCATCAAAAGCTATGGTAAAAGCGGAACACTAAAAAATACTGCTGGAGCAAAAGTAATCGACACAAAGGGAAAAACAGTCATTCCAGGTTTTGTTGATACGCACGCCCACATGTGGCCACAATGGGGCATCCAAAAAAATCAGGCTTGGGTTTATGCCGCCAATCTTGCTTACGGCGTTACAACCACCCGTGACCCTCAAACTGCTACTACCGATGTACTTACCTACTCCGATATGGTTGAATCTGGTAAAATGGTTGGGCCAAGAGTTTATTCAACAGGGCCAGGCGTTGGTTATTGGTCATATAATATCAAAGATTCTACGCAAGCAATCAATGCTTTGCGTCAATACAGCAAATATTACAACACCAAATACATTAAAATGTATCTGACTGGTAATCGCCAAATTCGCCAGTGGATTATTAAAGCTGCCAAAGGTCAACAATTAATGCCAACAACGGAAGGTGGTTTAAATTACAAACTAAACATGACCAATATGCTTGATGGCTATCCAGGTCATGAACATGCCATTCCTGTTTACCCGCTTTATAATGATGTTGTAAAAGCCATTTCTTTTTCAAGAATGTGTGTTACTCCTACGCTTTTAGTGGCTTATGGTGGACCTTTTGCTGAAATTTATTATTTTGAAACAGAAGACCCTTATCACGACAAAAAGATGCAAAATTTCATGCCTTATGAAGAATTAGCCGAAAAAACTCGTCGTGTAACAGGTTGGTTTATGCCCGAAGAACACGTTTTTCAAAAGCATGCCAAATCAATGAAATCAATGGTTGAAAATGGTGCATTAGCAGGAATTGGTAGTCATGGTGAATTCCAAGGTTTGGGTTATCATTGGGAGTTATGGTCGATGCAAAGTGGAGGAATGAAAAACCATGATGCTCTTCGTACTGCTACAATTTTAGGTGCAACTGCTCTTGGACTTGACAAAGATTTGGGCAGTATTGAAAATGGCAAACTTGCCGATTTATTGATTTTGGATAAAAATCCTTTAGAAAATATTCGTAATTCTAATTCAGTCAAAATGGTTATTAAAAATGGCCGCATTTATGATGCAAATACCCTCGATGAAGTTTATCCAATACAAAGAAAGCTCGAACGCAACGAATGGAGTTTTGAAAAACCAGCCCTTAATACTGGTTTGAAGGAGTAAGAAGTAATCAAAAATATGAGATAATTTCGAAAAAAAAACTAAGTTTTATAAAGTTACAGCTTTAGTAATAACTCACACTTATGAGTTTATCAATATAAATCAAAACGCCCATTTATTGAGAAATAAATGGGCGTTTTTGATTTTAAACTCTATCGACTATTGTCCATGAACTATCGACTCTTAGTAACGATACATTTCAGACTTAAATGGTCCTTCTGTTGAAACACCGATATAAGCAGCTTGTTCTGGATCTAAAGTATCTAATTTAGCACCAACATGAGCCAAATGGAAAGCAGCTACTTTCTCATCTAATTGCTTAGGAAGAACGTAAACTTTTTTCTCATATTTCTCTGTGTTATTCCACAATTCTAATTGAGCCAAAGTTTGGTTCGAGAATGAACATGACATCACGAATGATGGGTGTCCCATAGCACAACCTAAGTTTACCAAACGTCCTTCAGCTAAGATAATGATTTCTTTGCCATCAATTTCATACATATCAACTTGTGGTTTGATAGTAGATTTTGTGTGACCATAGTTTTTGTTCAACCAAGCCATGTCGATTTCGTTATCGAAGTGACCGATGTTACAAACGATAGCTTTATCACGCATTGCTTTGAAGTGACGGTCACGAATGATATTTACATTACCAGTAGCTGTAACGAAGATATTTGCACGAGTGACAGCTTCGTTCATTGTTACTACTTCGTAGCCATCCATTGCTGCTTGTAAAGCACAAATTGGGTCGATTTCAGTAACCAATACACGACAACCAGCTCCACGAAGTGATTCTGCCGAACCTTTACCTACATCACCGTAACCAGCAACAGCAGCAACTTTTCCGGCCATCATGATATCAGTAGCACGACGAATGGCATCTACTAATGATTCTTTACAACCATATTTATTATCAAATTTCGATTTTGTAACCGAATCGTTTACGTTGATAGCTGGCAAGAATAAAGTGCCATTTTTCATACGCTCATACAAACGGTGAACACCCGTAGTAGTTTCTTCCGACAAGCCTTTGATGCCAGCGATAAGCTCTGGATAAACATCAAAAACCATGTTTGTCAAGTCACCACCATCATCCAAAATCATGTTTAATGGTTTTTGCTCTTCACCAAAAAATAACGTTTGTTCAATACACCAGTCAAATTCTTCAGCAGTTTGACCTTTCCAAGCATATACTTGAATGCCAGCAGCAGCAATAGCAGCAGCAGCGTGGTCTTGTGTTGAGAAGATATTACAAGATGACCAAGTTACTTCAGCACCTAATTCCACAAGGGTTTCAATCAAAACAGCCGTTTGGATTGTCATGTGTAAACAACCTGCTACTCTTGCACCTGCCAATGGTTTTGACGGGCCATATTCAGCACGAATAGCCATCAAACCTGGCATTTCGGCTTCAGCTAATTTAATTTCTTTGCGACCCCAGTCGGCAAGTGTGATGTCTTTTACCTTGTAAGGAAGATACGTTTTTGTTGCTGTTGACATTATTGATATAAGTTAAATTATCCTTTTAAAATTCTTTATTTAGTTGCTTTTTCTAAATATAAGACAAAATTAAGATAATTTATTTGCTGAATCAACTTTTTTTGGATAATTTTTATTTAGCGGAAGCAATGGTAATAAACTTTTTGAGTTGATTACTTAAAAATCTTTCATTGCTGCTATACCTTGTCGTTTTTATCACGTAATTTATGAGAACGCAATAGTTGAGAATCAAAACTTTTGCTTAATCAATTTTTCTTTAATTTCATTTTTCCATCTTTTAGTACAATCGTATCTTTATTATCTTGCTTTTTGTACCCATTGCCTTCGGGGTCAATGTCAGAATCGAAACCTGTGGTTGAAGTAATCACTTTACTTTCTATTTTATCTTTGATTCTACCTAAACCACCAAAAACTGTTGCTGATACTTTTTCTTTCCAATAAGAACCTACCAAAGTTCCGCTAAATGTGACTTCAATAAAACCATCTGTTCCTGCTTTCACTTCTAAAGTTTCATTATTGTTCTGTGATTCGCCAACATGATACTCCATACGTGGTTCTTTGGTTTCTTCTACGTACTTGATAGCTGCAATGCCTTTGTATTTGCCCAAATCTTGAGCTTTTTTGATATTTTCCTTTGTATCAGGGTGGTCGGCATTCACAATTAGATAAGTACCTGATTCCACCGCCGAACGGCCATAAAAATCGCCGAGCCAAATCCTTAGCATCTTATCTGGCTTGGTAGAATTTCCTGTAAAATAGGCATAATTGCCAATTTTGATTTGGCGAGGTTGAGTTTTATATTCTTTTCCATCCAGCATCACGCTCATAGAGTTTTCGTTGGAAAGTTGCCCAAAAGAGTTGACTGAGATTAGTAAAAAAAATAATAATTTTATTGTTTTCATGTTTTTGATATTTAAGAGGTTAATTATATATAAAGTTAAAAATGTTTTACGAACTGTTATATGATAATTGGTAGTTTCTTGTAAAATAAAAAGCGTTCTCTTTATAACCAAGAGAACGCTTTTTATAGACTTTCTAAGTAAGTTTCTTACAAAGCTTTTATTAATTTTTCATTCAAAGCTACATAATCAGGATTTCCACCTGCTTTTGCCAATTCAATTCCTTTCAAAGCTGTGGCTTTAGCACCGGCCTTATCACCCATTTTTGCTTGAATTTTCGCTTTTAAATGAACCATCCAATAAGCACTTGGTTGAGCATCAATGGCTTTAGTTACCCACTCCAATGCTTTTGACATATCTTTTCCAGCGTCAAAATAATAACTTGCAGCAGCAAAATAAGGGCGATTATCAACATTCATTGCTTCATTAATCGAACTCATGATTTTACTATCAATATCTGCTTCTACTGGAATGCTTACTGCTGTGTTTTCCCACAAGATTTGGATATTTGCTGAGGCAGACATTACATCACCAATCATAATCGTAAATGACTCGATAGCGAATGGTAAAGCAAAGGTTCTTACTTTAAAACGAGCTACATCTTCTTCGACTTTATAGCCATTTAAGCCACCGTTATTTACACCTTTGTTCAAGATAATCTCCCATTCGTCTGCATTTGGAATAGAATAAAGTGCATAAGAGCCAGCTTTTACGGCAACACCACCCACTTTTACATCTTCACCAAAAGTTACTTTAGAAGCACCATTGGCACCTGTTCTCCACATTTTACCAAAAGGCACTAAATCACCAAAGATTTTGCGACCTTTAGCAAGTGGGCGAGAATAATTAATTTCGATTGAAGAAAGTGCAAAATCTTGCTTGATGGTTTGGGTTGGACTTGGAGCGGGTGTTTTGATACCTTGTGCCATTGCTCCCATTGATACAAAAAGAGAGAATAGTAAAACGATTTTTTTCATTTGTGTTTAAATTGATTTTGTTGAAAAATGATAACGTTGAAAATTTGGAAATGGTTTGTTTGTAGATAGGAGATACTGGATATTAGATACGAGATTCGTGAAACAAGATTCGAGAAATATTTTTCAAAGCAAATTTCATTTTTTTCAAATCCCGTATCTTAAATCTCGTATCTATTTTATACCAAACTAATTCTTTTCCCAGTTTGAGCGGCTTCATAAATCGCCATTAAAATTTTCATATCTCTCAAGCCTTCTTCGCCGTCGATATGTTTTGGAAACTTCTTTGTTGCAAGAAATTCTTTACAAACTTCTTCCAACATGACAGTTTGATGATGTACAACTGGCATTTTCATATCGCCTTCCTGCGTTTTTCCTTTTATTGGTCCATAAGAATAAGCTGGACTGAGTTGCAAGAAACCTTTTTCTGCCGAAACATACAATTGCTCGATATTTGACCTATATGAGCTAAAGCCATTGACCATTGCACCACTCGGAAACTGCATTTGCCATGAAACGGTCTCTTCGACATCTTTAAATTTTACTTTATCAATCGTTTCGCCATATTGAGCAGTTACCCAAAGTGGTTCTTCGCCTGTTACATAGCGAGATGCTTGCACGCAATAAATGCCCACATCCATCAAAGGTCCTCCGCCAGCCATTGCTTTTTTCAAACGCCATTGTGTTGGGTCACCTATGGTGAAGCCAAAATTTGTTTGCATAAATCGCACATCGCCAAATACTTTTTTCTGCCCAATACGCACCACTTCTTGTGTAAACGGCTCAAAATGAAGACGATAGCCAATTCCTAATTGCACGCCTGCCTCTTGGCAAGCCTTGATCATTGCTATGCTATCTTCTACTGAAGTTGCCATTGGCTTTTCACACATCACATGTTTTCCAGCTTTTGCTGCACGCACCACAAACTCACGGTGTAGTGAATTTGGTGTAACCACATAAACAATATCAATGTCTTTGTTATTAGCTATTTCATCAAAATTCTGATAATTATAGACATTTTTTGCAGGAATATTATACTTTTTAGACCATTCTTCAGCCTTGGCTGGCGTACCTGTTACGATTCCTGCTAAGTAACAATTTTTAGCATTTTCTAAACCAACGGCTAATTGATTTTTTGCGTAACTACCTAAACCAAGTAGAGCAACACCTAATTTTTTTTCATCTTTTTGAGGCTTTCCTTCAGGAATCGCCATGACCGAAGGCACAGCAAAAGCTGCGGCAGTAGTGCCAAGTCCGACACCAAGATTTTGTAAAAAAGACCGACGAGATTGATTTTCAGACATTTTTGTAGTAAATTGGGTTGAAAAAAAGAATATTTTTAATCTTGTGTAATTTATTGAGTCAAGAAACTGTTTCTAAAAGTACGAACTAATATTAAATCAAAGGTATAAAAGTGGAAGAAAATAAAATAGAAAATAGTAAAACAACTATCCGCACACCAATAATCGTTGGTACAACTCTTGTTGTGGGGATTTTGATTGGGGCGACATTCTTTGGTGGTCGTCGAGCTGGGAGTGATGTTTCTCGTAGCTCAACCAAATTTAAGGAGATTTTGACATATATCAATCGAAGCTATGTTGATAGTGTTGACACGGATTCTTTGGTTGATTATTCGATTACGAAAATGCTCGAAAAACTCGACCCCCATACTTATTATTTCCCACCAGAAGAAGCAAGTATTGCTCGCTCACAGCTCGAAAGTGGTTTTGATGGTATTGGCATTGAGTTTAATGTCTTTAATGATACTGTTTATGTTGTTACACCGCTGGCGGGTGGCCCGTCAGAGAGTGTCGGCATTCAAAGCGGCGATGCCATTATTAAAGCAAATAATAAGAGCTTAACAGGAAAAGAATCCAATAGTACCAATATTTTTGCCAATTTACGTGGGAAACGTGGTTCGGAAGCCAAACTTGAAATCAAACGGAGAGGTTTTAAAGATTTATTGAAATTTACTGTTGTGCGAGATAAAATTCCGCAATATTCGATTGATGCAGCCTATTTAATGGAAGATAAAAAAACTGCCTACATCAAAATCAATCGTTTTACAGAAACAACTTATGTGGAATTCAAACAGCATCTTTCAGCGTTACAAACGCAAGGGATGAAACAATTGATGCTCGATTTGCGGGGAAATCCAGGTGGTTATATGGATAGAGCAACTGATATTGTTGATGAGCTTGTGGGAGGAAATGATGTGATTGTTTATACCGATGGGAAGGATTCCAGAAATAATAGAAAAACATTTGCAGGAAAAGATGGCATGTTTGAGAAAGGCTCAGTCATCGTTTTAGTTGATGAAGGAAGTGCCTCGGCTTCTGAGATTGTTTCGGGAGCTTTACAAGACTATGACAGAGCCTTAATAGTGGGTCGTCGAACTTTTGGTAAAGGCTTGGTTCAACAACCCATTCAACTTTCTGATGGCTCAGAGTTACGTCTGACGATTTCTCGTTATTATATACCAAGTGGTAGAAGTATCCAAAAACCATATACAAAAGGGCATTTAGACAATTATGAGCATGAATTAGAAGACCGAAGTAAATCGGGCGAATATTTTATTGCTGATAGTATAAAAAATAACCCAAAGATGCGATTCAAAACAAAGGGTGGGAGAGTTGTTTATGGCGGCGGAGGTGTTACACCTGATGTATTTGTGCCAAGAGATACGAGCCATATTACCAAATACTTATTGGAATTATATGGCAAAAACGTAATAAGAGAATATGCCTTAAATTACGCTAATGACAATAGAAAAACACTTGAAAAGCAAACATTTAATAGCTTTTTAAAGAATTTTGAAGTTAGTGAGCCAATGCTCGAAAAAGTAAAACAACTGGCTAATAGTGCCGAAATCATGTTTAATGCGACCGATTACAACCTTTCAAAAGCATTTATCAAATTGCAGATAAAAGCATCAATTGCTCGTCATATTTGGCAAAGAAATGTGAAAAATGGATTGAATAATGAGTTTTATCAAATTATTTACGAGCAAGACCCAATCGTTGCAACAGCGATGAAACAATTTGGTAAAGCTGAAAAATTGAGATAAAATTTTTAAAGGTACAACGGATTTTCTAATACATTCTTACTCAGAAAAGAAAACGGATTAGGAAATCCGTTGTACGATATTTTCATTCAATAGTATAATTTTTCACGACATCACTCATGCCAATGTCTTGGTAAACCCCTCCATTCAAAAACTGAATTCTTCGTACTGTAATTTGGTATTTATCACTTAGATTTGCCAATTTTGCCAATGGAGCGAAAGAACCTTTCCCTTCGGGAAGTACTATTCCTGCAATTTTTTTGTCATTGCGAAAGAGCGAAAGCTCTACTTCAGTGATGAAAAATGTCACATCGGGCATCTTCTTTTTTTGCTCACCTTGTAAAATAGCTTTTACCTCAATAAGTGTATCAGATTTTGATAGTGCCTTTTGAGCATCGGCAGATTTTCCGTTGAAGAAAAACGAAATCGCTGGACGAGGAATAAAAGCTGCTTTTTGTTGAGAGAAAACAGAAAAACTCAGAAGTGTAATTGTTATGGTAGCAAAAGTTCTCATTGTGAGGGTAATTCGTTCACTGAAAACTTAAAAACGCTTCCGAAAACTATTTATTGCTCTTCTTTCCTAAAACGTAAGCCAAGCCCAAATTTGCTCGAAAAACACCCAAATCGAAATTCTTATTAGCATAAGGCGAGAGTTCAAATACAACTTGAAATCTTGGAAGTTTTTCAATCGGAGAAGCTCGCACGCCAGCATTGAGTGCATAGCCTTCTAAAGGTGATTGTTTACTGGGATCAGTGTTTAAATAGTTTAAAAAATTTACTTTTACCCCTGCACCAAGGTAAAATTTTACTCTTTCCGCTTTATTAAGATTAAACATTGGTGAAATTTCCGTACTTAACGAAGAGAAATAAGTATTTGTCTGAAAACGAAAATCAACCCAAATATTTTTGTTTGGATTAGTCGCAATTGAAAAGATAGAATTAAATGGGTAGTAGGTAAATGCTTGAGCGTAGGAAGATTTAGTAAAAATGACAAGCACCAATACGGTAAATAGTTTTTTGAGCATAATGTTGGGAGGTTTCTTGCTACAAAATTACAAGAAATGAATACTTTATCAGTAATTAAGAGATATTTTTGGATATTGAGTAAATCCTAAAAATCACAAATAATATATTATAATATCACATTTTCCAGTGCTAAATTTTCACGAGCTTTACTATTTTGCTCATCAACAATGCGATTGATTTCTTTGATTACTTCAAAAAAAGTGGCTAATTTGTCAGCAGGAATTTGTTCCTGAATCATTTTATTGAAAATAATCACTCCTTCACGAGAGAAACTTCTCTTTTTCTTTCCTTCTTCGGTTAAAAAAACTCTCACGAAACGTTTATCATCTGCATCAATTTCTCGGTAAATCCAGCCTTTTTCTTCCAATGTTTTCAACATCCTCGTTAGACTTCTGGGTTCCATACCAATTGAAGGGCCGATTTTTGTTGCAGGAGTTCCTTTTTCTGAATCAATGTTAAGCAAAACATAGCCAATTGCCATTGTCATCTCATTGGGATTGGCATACGCATTATACATACGTGAAATAGAATGCCACGCCCATTTGATATAAAAATCAATAGTTTTCTCTTTTTTCATGCTTAATTTTGCTACAGAACAATACAAAAGTAACAAAAAAACAGTATGCAGGCATACTGTTGATATTTTTTTTTGCAGAAAGTATCAAAGGTCTATCTCTGCCGATTTTGTTTTGGCATTGAATAAATAAGTTTTTTTATTACCTAAATAAAGGAAATTGACCAAATTGGTTTGGTCGTCAAACATCTCTTGCATGAGGTTATTGTAAATAGAATGACCTTTAAAGTCTTGACTATTAGGTATTTCAACGTAAACCCAAGTTGCATCCCCTTCTAATTCTTTGCCAATAAAGTTGAGCGGTTTCTTTTGTTTTTGGGGTGAAATAATAGCAAAATGTTGCTGAATATATTTGTTTAAAACAGCATCACTGTTATCGTTTTTTCCGCCCACCATTATTTTCTGACCGTTATTAAATTTTGTCAGCGTTGTTTCCAAATCATCAGTAAAAAGTCTAATGCTAATTTCTAACGATTTTTCTTTGGGATTATACTGAATCTCAGTCAAGGATGTGTGAAAGGCGTGAACCCCACCCCCGACCCCTCCCTGATAGGGAGGGGAATAGTTCTGTATCACTCCCTCCCTATCGGGGAGGGCTGGGGTGAGGTTCAACACCGTCAATGCTAAAAAAGCAACTAAAATCTTTATCATTTTCAAAAAAATCTATCGACTGTGGTCTATGGACAATCGACTAAATTACTTAAATATCGCCTTGAAAGTATCATTAAAAAGTACAAGTACCATCAATGTCAACAGTATGAATGTGCCTACTTGTTGGGTACGTTCCATGAATTTTTCAGATGGCTTGCGACGGGTAATCATTTCATATAATAAAACAATCACATGACCGCCATCTAAAGCTGGAATTGGCAACGCATTCATAAAAGCTAAACCCATTGACAATAAGCCTGTTAAATTCCAAAATCTTTCCCAATCCCATGCTTTTCCAAACATTTGTGCTAATCCAACAGGACCACTCACGGCATTTCCAGCCGAAATATGTCCTTTGAAAATTCGTCCAAAACCTTGGATTTGGTTAGGAATTACCCCTAACGCATCCTTTGCACCTGTAACAAATGCTTCACTGAACGACAAAGTACGTTTGCTTGAAACCAAAGTTGGGTCTAATTTAAAACCAATTGTTCCTTCTTTTGTAACGGTTGGAGTCAATTTTATAGTTTGATTTCCTCGCTCAACTAATAATTCAATTTTCTTTCCTGCTGATTTTTTGAGTGTTTCTTGGAAGGCTTGGAAATAGGCTATCGGTATACTATCAGCTTTTATAATTTTGTCACCTTCTTTCAACCCTGCTGCTTCAGCTGCCATTCCTTTGGTTACTTCTCCTACCTTAAAAGGCATGATTGGCTCCATAAAAGGCACTTTACTGGCAATGCTATCAATTAAGCCATTGGGTACTGGAATTTCTTTTGTTTCACCGTTACGATCAATAGTAAAATAGGTATTTTCTTGCATCAAAGAAGCTCTTATATCGCCAAAACCTTCATAATCTTCATTGTTTACTTTGATGATTTTATCACCAGTTTTTAAACCAATTCCTTGGGCAAGCGGGTGGGCATAAATTCCCATTTTATTGATTTCAGCTTTTGAATAATATTCTTCGCCCCAATAATATTTAACTCCCCAGAAAATCAAAATCCCAAGAATAATATTAACGATAATGCCACCAAGCATTACAAAAAGACGTTGCCAAGCTGGTTTTGAGCGAAATTCGTAAGGCTCAGGCGTAGATGAAAGTTGCGAAGCATCTTTGGTTTCATCAATCATACCTGCAATATCCACGTAACCACCCAATGGAAACCAACCTAAACCATATTCAGTATCACCCTTTTTCTTTTTCCACAAGGCAAAGTTTAAAACGTTGGGTAAAGGGAAAAGAAAATCGAAGAAAATATAAAACTTATTTACTCTAATTCCGAAGATACGAGCAAAAATAAAATGTCCAAATTCGTGTAATCCGACTAAAATAGTCAATGCCAGCAAAAGCTGACCAATCATTGTTAAAATTGCCATGAGTAAGCTGATTTGTTTGATTTAATGTTTTGCCTTATGCTTTATGCAATAGGCTTTAAGCTATAAAAATATATTTTACTTGAAATTTTAAATGGGTAAAAGCATACAGCGTATTGCTTAAAGCCTATTCTAAATGTTACTCCAAAACTACTGTTCCTGATAAATAATCGGAGGCAATATTGGGGTCATTTACCGACCACATGCCAACGTACGAACGATAAGGGAATAAAAAACGATTATCATTGAGTGCAAACAAAATCTTTTTTCGGTAATCACTCAAAGTTTCCATCCCATTCTGCAAACGCAATTCATTGATTCTTTGTTCATCTACTTGCTCGATTTGCCTAAAAACCCACTTATTAAGCTTCGATACAAATGGTTTACCTTCCATAGCGAGCGATTCCTCGGTCAAGATTTTAAAAACATGTCGGGCAAAAAAAACATCATTTCCGTTAATCGTTGCCATGATATGTGCTGCAGTATGTGGTAATATTTTCCCATTTCTTGCGGCATCCATCAGAGGGTTTGAAAAATTAATAGTTTGATTATCAGGTGTTTGACGGCGAAAAATTGCGTAAAATGGATACTGAATCACTGGCATTCCTCCTTCGCCACAACCAATGACATCTTCGCTTGGAAAACCATAACGTGCTATCAAATAATCCAATTCTGTGGCATTCTGACGGTCAATTTTAATAATCGTATCGGCATAAGCCTGCGTATCTCTTACCCTAAAGAATTGGTCACGCTCAGTTATTTTTGCTAATTTATCTTTTAAACTTTTATTAATTTTTAAATCAAACTCTCGTTTTTTTGCTAAATATTCTTTTTCAAAATTTCTCCAATTAGGGTCTTGCTGGATTCCTATAAAAGCGGTTTCATCTTTAATAAAATCAAGGCTAATACCTTTTCCTGCCACTTCTAATAAATATTGATAGGTGTTTGTGGCATCGCCCAAATAAGTTGCACACACCGCCGCATTGAAATAATCCTTCATAAAACCACGTGGCACTGAAGCAAAAGCCTTTTGATATTGGTCAAGTGCTTCTGTATATTTGCCATTGATTACCAATAATTCAGCAGCATTGATTTTTGGGTGATACGTTTTAAGATAATTTATTTCTTGTGCAAAAGTCATTTGAGCAATAAAACTTAGCAACAAGACAGTAAAAATCTTCATAAAATTGATAATTGATTTTAAATCCTGACCGAATATATTTTTTACTAACGAAAATACCATCAAAATTAACATACTTTTAGCGAAAAGAACGAATTTTGGGTAAAACTTTGTTGCTTAAATGAAGATGCGTGATTCTGGATAGGAGATTCAAGAAATCATTATCCAATTTTGTAAACTTTAAAATCGTATAACTAAATATGGGATTTAAGAAATCAATACTCAATCCGGTACATCTTTAAATCTTATCAATCGTGTCATATTTTTTGTTTTATGAATTCTACTAAGTTCGATATAATTATTATTGGTGGCGGCCCGATTGGGCTTGCTTGCGGTATTGAGGCTCAAAAAGCAGGGCTAAACTATTTAATTTTAGAAAAGGGATGTTTGGTAAACTCACTTTATAATTATCCTGCAAACATGACTTTTTTCAGTACCTCCGAGCGTTTGGAAATTGGAGATGTACCTTTTGTTTCAAATAATGCTAAACCAACTCGCAATGAAGCATTGGAATATTACCGCCGTGTAACAGCTCATAAACATTTGAATATCAGGCTTTTTGAGGAGGTTTTGGAAGTAGTTTCACCTCACCCCAGCCCTCTCCTTGAAGGAGATGGGGTTAAAAAAGACAACTCGGAATTATATAAAATCAAAACTAAGAAGGGTGAATATTTGACGACAAACATTGTAATTGCGTCGGGATTCTATGATATTCCACAAAAATTAGGTGTTAATGGTGAAGAATTGCCAAAGGTTACGCATTATTACAAAGACCCACATTTTTATGCTTTTCAGAAAGTTTTGGTGGTTGGAGCCAATAATTCAGCAGTAGATGCTGCTCTTGAAACTTGGCGAAAAGGAGCTGATGTGACGATGGTTATTAGGGGAGGAGAAGTGGGAACTAGAGTAAAATATTGGGCAAAACCCGATATTGAAAATCGAATAAAAGAAGGTTCTATCAAAGCATATTTTAATTCTGAAATTGCAGAAATAACGGATAGGCAGGTGATTATTAAAACTCCCGAAGGTTTAGAGGCGGTCGATAATGATTGGGTGATTTCGATGACTGGTTATCAACCAAACTTGAATTTTTTGAGAAAAGTGGGTATCAATCTTTCGCAAGATGAAATCATGAAACCACAATATGACGAAAATAGCATGGAAACCAATTTGAAAAATGTCTATTTGGCAGGTGTGATTTGTGGAGGAATGAATACACACAGTTTGTTTATAGAAAACTCAAGAGTTCATGCCGAGCGTATTATTCAGAAGATAAAATCTAATGTGTAACATATTGAAAGTCTAAAAAATGCTATCGACTGTCTTCCGTTGACCATCGACTAAACTCATAAATCATGATACTAAAAACTAAGGAGTATTCTAAAAAAACCAACCAAAGATTCTCTTGATAAAGGCTGGTTTGGTAGGCAGCATAACTCAGGAAAATGAGGTATGACCAAAAAATTGGATAACGAAATCTTGTAAAAATCGTGACTGCTACTAAAGTACTGGCGTACCAAGGATGAACAGTGGTGGCCATTGCAAAATACAATGTGAGTATGCCTAAAGCTCCAACAAAGAGGTTTTTGTTTTTCCAAGAAATCAAACAAATACCTGAAAAAGTCAAAAAAGCCAAGACTTTTCCAGCTGTTCCGATGATATTATACCCATAGATTTGGAAGCCAATTTCTCGTACTAAATAATAAATACTGGCATTGAATTCAAATTTTTGAAAGTAAAGGTTAACGCTCGAAAAAAGTTTTTCAACAAGCATTTTATCAATAAAAGGTGCAAAGAATAACAATGTAAAAATGCTAACAATTGAGGCATAAATTACTCCTTTTTTAATTCCTAAATGTTTGATAATCAAAGGTATAATAATAAGAGGGAGCATTTTTGTACTTACTGCACAAGCGAAGAAAAATGCACTGAGTAATAAGGTTTTCTTATGAACTTTATATGCCAAGAAAAGAAATAATATGACAACTGCTTCAAAATGGAGATTTCCAGTTAGTTCTAAAATAATTAGAGGATTGAAGGCGTATAACATTACCGACGCTTCGGTGTTTTTTTTACTCATGCACATTAATGTCCCAATCTCAGCCAATAAGATAAAAACTCTCAAACCAATCACATTTCCAAATAAACTTCCGCTTGAAAACCAAGCTGCAACTGCAAATGTAAATTGATTGAAAGGCGGATAAACAGTATAATAATTGGGAGAATTCAGGTATTGAAAGATATTTTTATCGCCTATAATTCGCTGATAATCAATGTCTTTAATAAATTCAGAAGGGAGAATAGTATAAGGATTTAAGCCATTGATTAAAAGCCGTCCGTCCCAAATAAAACGATAAAAATCATCGGATAAAGCTGGAATTGAAAATAATAAAAGTAGTCGAAAGAAAATCCCCATAAAAATTATTTCATGGGGATTTTTAATGATTTTTACCAAGAAAAAATAAACAACAAAAAGTGCTGAATATAAACTAAATAGCTGTCCAAATGATTGACGTGGGGTGAAATACCCAAGCCAAATTAATAGACAGGAGAAAATTAAAGTTAAGGTTGTTTTCTTTATCACTGAATATGGACACAATGACAATCTGGAAAATTGTCGTACAAATTATTTCAAAACCAAAGCTACAACTTTTGGCTGAACAATTGCAAAATCGGACACTTTTCCTAAGCCAGAATACCTTACTCGAAAACCCTTATTTTCAAGAATGTGCATGGCATCACGCAATGTCATGCCAGCTAAATTGGGTAAATCTTTATCATAAGCGTCTACTTTTCGCCATGTTACCGACCTGCCATTTTTTGTGGCTTTTACCCAACCAGCAGTATTTGGAGCATTTTGTAGACCTAATTCCTCGCTTACTGTTCGGAAGTCTTCAGCATAACCTGTTTGTTCTTGACTTTCTATTTTTTGAATGTTTGAAGGTCTGTTTTTGGCAGGATGTAATGCTACATCATAAGCAAAAATCTTATCAGCGATTGTTCTAAAAACAGGTGCAGCCACATCACGTGCATAAAGATTGACTCCTTGAGGCTCATCAATAATAACAGCACAGCTATATTTTGGATTGTCGGCAGGGAAAAAACCTATGAATGCAGTGTAATATTGATTTTTCACATAGCCATTTTCGTATTTTCTTGAAGTTCCTGTTTTTCCTGCAACTTTACAAAAACCTGTATTAATATTCATGGCGGTTCCACGCTCTACTACTCCTTTCATCATTTCTTGAGCTAATCTTGCTGTACGCTCTGAACAAATAGGATTAGGGTCTTTATTTGCTTCAAATTTTTCAATCACTTTGTCAGCTTCTTTGATTTCTTTCACAATAAAAGGCTGTACCCAATGGCCATTATTGGCAATGGCATTGTAAAAAGTGAGCATTTGCAATGGTGTCAAACGAGTTTCATAGCCAATCGACATCCAAGGAATGGTTGTATTACTAAATGTTGAACTTTTACGACCTTTAATAATTGGCTCAGTTTCTCCTTTCAATTGAAATCCTACGGGTTGGTCAAGTTTGAAGCGATTCAAATACGCTACAAAGTTATCGGCATTTGAGAATCCAAAATTATTTTTAACCAAATGATAAATACCAATATTGCATGAATGTTCAAACACTTGTCGAACAGTTTGATTGCCATGACTTTCAGAACAAGTCATCTCGGTTTTGTTGTGCATGATGCTTCCACCACAAAAACCTGCATCATCATTTAAATTTAAGTTTGCCTTTTCTAGCAAAGCCACCATTGTGGCTAATTTAAAAGTAGAGCCTGGGTCGGTCCCTCCACGTACAGCATAATTAAAATCTTCGAGATAAAATGTATGAGTAGAATCACTTCTACGAGAAAGGTTTGTCATGGCCTTTACTTCACCGGTTGCAATTTCCATAACGATTGCCGACCCATATTTGGCATTTGAACTAACAACTTGATTGCGTAAGGCACTTTCAGCAATATCTTGGAAATTAACATCTATGGTCGTAACTACATCTAAGCCAGCTTCAGGACGAACCTCTGGGCTATCTTCCAAAGGTTTCCAAACTCCTCCTGCCAAACGCTGAAAAAAGCCAATGCCATCTCGTCCTGCCAAATAATTATTGAAACTAAATTCGATCCCAAAATCTCCTCTTGTTTGTGTATCACGGTCAAGTTTTCCAATAGAACGCAAGGCCATATCATCAAAAGGCATCACTCGGCGGTTCAATTGTTCAAATTTTCCACCACCTTTCATCGGTCCTTCTCTAAAGAATGGAAATTTTTTTATTATTTGTCGTTCTTGGTAATCTACTAAATGGTTACCCAAAGCAACAAATTGTAATTTTCCACCTTTTCGAGCATTTAAAATCAGTTCTCGATATTCATTTGCCGAACGATCTTGAAAAAAATTAGCTAATAAATTAGTTAAAGAATCTAATTTTTCATCTAAATATTTTTGTTTGGCTCGTGTCACATCAATGCCCACACGGTAGCGAGGAACAGAGGTAGCCAATAAACTTCTACCATCAGCTGCATAGATATTGCCTCTAGTAGCCCTAATTTTCATAGGTTTACGTTGCATTTTTTCTACTTTGTTCAACCATTTTTTCTTTTGAACTGTTTGAACAACGAATATTTGTGCAGCAACGAGCGAGCCAATCAAGAAGACCAAACCAAAAGTCACTTTGGCTCGGAACTGGATTTCTTCACGGATGGAGGGTCTTGGGGACATTGTTTTGTAATTTACGATTTACGATTTACGATTTACGAGTAATTTAAATTCAAGACTGTCCTTATGGGGAAACCTAAATCGTAATTCGTAAATCTAAAATCGTAAATCTGATTTCTTATTTTACCACAATCTTAGTAGGTGGTGTAATGTTTTCTTCTAAACCATCATCGGTTAGTTTTTTGGCTATTTCAGATTGCTTACTTGCAAACATGTAGCGAGATTTTTGAGAAATGTAGGCAGCACGCTTTTCCTCCATTTCATTGCGAGCCTTTTCAATTTTTTTGATAAGCCCTTCGTAGCTATGCTGCAAGTAAATATAGAAGATACCCAAAAAGCATATCCAAACTATTTTTCGAAGGGTTTCGGTAGGAAGTTCATTACCAAGTTCTAAGCGATTTGTCAGCCAAGAATTAAGGCGATCGAAGATGCCAGCTTTGCGTGGAGCCTTAGGCACAACGAATTCAGGACGGGCCCGAAAAGTATTCATTGCCATTCCAATTAGGTTTATAGGTTTATTATTAAAGCACGTATATTAGGCGGTCAGCCAAATAACAAGACAAATTTATAAATTACGTTGAAATAAAATTGACATTTCTGTAAAATTTATTTTACGGGTACAGCAATCCTCAATTTTGCACTTCTGGCACGTGGATTTTGCTCAATTTCTTCGGGTGATGCTTCAATGGCTTTTCGTATGACTGATTCCAAAGGTTTTAAATCATTGCCAAAAAGATCTTTTTCAACTTCACCACTAAATTTACCACTACGGATAAAGTTTTTTACCAAACGGTCTTCTAATGAATGATAAGCCATTACCACCAAACGACCTTCGGGAGCAAGTACTTCGGGAGTTTGTTGTAAAAATTCTTCTAAGGCACTCATTTCTTCGTTGACTACAATTCGCAATGCTTGAAAAACTTGAGCAAAATATTTGTTTTCTTTGCCACGAGGAGCCAATTTTTGCAGAATTCCTTTCAAATCATTGATAGTTTCAATCTGTTTATTGAGCCTTGCCGTATAAATTGTTTGTGCAGTAGTTTTGGCATTTTTTATTTCGCCATACATACCCAAAATCTTGTGCAATTCATCAACCGAAGATTCATTAAGTATATTTTTAGCAGAAATTGAGGCATTTTGATTCATTCTCATATCTAATTCTGCATCGAAACGTGTCGAAAAACCTCGTTCGGGTGTATCAATTTGGTGCGAAGAAATACCTAAATCTGCCAAAATTCCATCTACTTTTTTTACACCAAATAGGCGTAAATACTGCTTTAAACTTCTGAAGTTGGCATCAATAAATGTAAAGTTTTTATTTTCTATCAGTTTAGATTGTGCTTTTGCATCAGCATCTTGGTCAAAAGCATAGAGTTTTCCTGTGGTGAGTTGTTCCAAAATAGCTTTTGAATGTCCGCCACCGCCAAAAGTAACATCTACATAAATGCCATCGGGTTTGATATTCAAACCTTCCAAACATTCTTTGAGCATAACGGGCGTGTGATAAACTGACATAAACTTTTTATATATTTACAATGTTGAATTGCAAAAGTACAAAAAATTAACGTTGGCGTGGTTCAAAACCCTGCTAACGTTTATCTAACCAAAGAAAACTTTATGAAAACATTATCAAATTTACTTTTTGCCTCAATTTTTATTTTGTTTCTAAATGCTTGTAAAACTCACAGCGAACCCAAAACTGGCATTTGGCGAGCAGTCATTCCAACGAATGGTGGAGAACTACCTTTTAATTTTGATATTCAAAAAGAAAGCGATGCCTATTCAGTTTTTATTTTGAATGGGGAGGAGAAATTAAAAATGGACAAATCTTTCATTAAAGACGATTCGCTACATATTCCGATGGAAATTTTTGATGCCGAAATCGTGGCTAAAATTGATGATGAAAAGCTTACTGGTTATTGGAAAAAAATGCGTTCAAATTTCACTTTTTTGAAAGGTGATTTTACAGCAGAATTTGGTAAAACTTACCGTTTTACAGAAAAAAAAGAGAGTGTAAATACTTCATTAGCAAACAAATATAATGTTTTGTTTCTTTCTGAAGATAAAAAAGATTCTACTGTTTCAGTAGGTTTATTCAAGTCAAAAGGAAACGAAGTAACTGGTACTTTCTTGACGACTACGGGCGATTATCGCTATTTATCAGGCAATATTATTGAAGATTCGCTCAAACTTTCATGCTTCGATGGCACACATTTGTTTTTATTTAAAGCCAAAATCGAAGGTGATAAACTCACAGGTGGTAGCTTTTGGTCAGGTTTGAGCAGCCTTGAAACTTGGGAAGGTATAAAAGATGATAACGCAAAATTGCCTGACGAAAAAACGTTGACTTATTTGAAAGATGGTTATAAAACAATAGCATTTTCTTTTCCTAACCAAGAAGGAAAGAAAATATCACTGACTGATGAACGCTACAAAGGTAAGGTCGTAGTAGCACAAATCATGGGTTCATGGTGTCCAAACTGCATGGATGAAAGTAAGTTTTTAGCCCCTTGGTATGCTAAAAACAAGCAAAGAGGAGTAGAAGTGATAGGTTTGGCCTATGAAAAAAGCATTGACCCAGCTTTTGCTTTTCCCAAAATAAAACGATTGAAAGAACGTTTCGGAATTGATTACGAAGTGCTTTTGTCGGGAACAAATGATAAAGCAGAAGCCTCTAAAACTTTGCCAATGTTGAATCATGTATTAGGTTTTCCAACCACTATTTTTATTGACAAAAAAGGGCAAGTGCGAGAAATTCATACAGGCTTTTCTGGACCAGGAACTGGCAAATATTATGATGATTTTGTAAGTGATTTTAACCGTTTGGTCGATAAATTATTGGCAGAGTAAAACAATTTACCACATTAAGAGGTTTTTTGAAAAGAAAGAGTATTTACTAAGCAATTAAAACTCCTCTTTAGGGGATGGGAGTGTATGACTGACATAATATTAATAAATGAACAAGACGAGGAAATTGGTACGGGCGAAAAACTCATGGTACACCAACGAGGATTGCTACATCGTGCTTTTTCTATTTTGGTTTTTAATAGCAATAATGAATTATTGATTCATCAACGAACTTCTCATAAATATCATTCGGGTGATCTTTGGACAAATACTTGTTGCGGTCACCCAAATGCCAATGAAGAAATTAGCGAAGCAGCTCATCGCCGTTTGGGTGAAGAAATGGGCTTTGACACTTCTTTGGAATTCCTTTATAAATTTCAGTATCGTACCGACTTTGCTAATGGTTTGATTGAAAATGAAATCGACCATGTTTTTGTGGGAAATTATAATGAAAGTTTTATTGTAAACCCAGAGGAAGTAGCAAATTTTCAATGGATTACAGTTGATGATTTATTGGAACAAGTAGCTCTGAACCCTGAAAAATATACCTTTTGGTTTAAAAAAATATTAAAAAGCGACGAGTTTTTGACCTATGTTGCTTCTAACACTATTTTAGTTTAGTAGATTTGACAACTTTCGCAAAGATGTCAAATCTAACTTCAAATATTTATTGTATTTTTGTGCTTTATCATCGCCTAAAATTGCATGAAAAAGTACAAACTTCTCTTTATTGTATTGCTAATCAGTAATTTATCTTTCGCTCAGAAGAAATCAAAGAAAGACTACTTAATTACTTTAAAGACCAATTTTGGAACAATGCACCTTGTATTGTTTGATGATACACCTTTACATAAAGCCAATTTTATTAAACTGGTCAATCAAAAATTCTATGATAGTTTGATGTTTCACCGCATCATTGATGGTTTTATGATTCAAGGAGGTGACCCAACTTCTAAAAATGCAAAACCCAATGAAAGACTTGGGGGTGGTGGCGGAGATTTAGAACGAATTCCTTTTGAGTTTAAACCAAATCATGTACATAAAAAAGGTGCATTGGCTGCTGCTCGTGATGGCAATCCAGAAAAAAAATCAAGTGCTTGTCAGTTTTATATTGTGCAAGGGAAAAAGCTTACCGATGAAGAAATAACCGCTGTTGCTCAACGTAATTCGATGAATTATACTACCCAACAACGTGCAGAATACATGATTCTGGGGGGAACACCAAGATTAGACAATGCTTATACAGTTTTTGGCGAGATAATTGATAATTTAGATTTGATTGATACAATTGCTAAGCAGCCACGTGATTCGGCTGATCGCCCTAAAGTGGATATAAAAATGAGTATGACAGTAAAAAAAATGCGAAAAAAGAAAATTACTAAGAAGTATAATTATAAGTATCTGTAAGAACAAAACCTATTATTTTTTTAGCTAAAAACAAACATCTTTTCTGTAAACTAAAGAATGAAAAAAATTCTCATCACAGGATCAAATGGCCTTCTTGGTCAAAAATTAGTTGAATTACTCACGCAGACAACTACTCACCAAGTTTTTGCAACAGCACGTGGAGAAAATCGTTTACCATTCACCAATGGTTATGAGTATCAGTCGATGGATATTACCAATCGTGAGCAAGTTCAAGAAGTAGTAGAAAAGATAAAGCCAAATGTCATTATTCATACGGCCGCTATGACGAATGTTGACCAATGCGAAACAGAAAAGTCTGCTTGTTGGGCTCAAAATGTAAGCTCGGTGGAGTATTTGGTTGATGCCTGTGAAAAAATTGATTGTTTTTTAGTCCATGTTTCGACAGATTTTATTTTTGATGGAAAATCAGGGCCATACAAAGAAGAGGCAGAGGCAAATCCGATAAGTTTTTATGGATGGAGCAAATATGCTGCTGAAAAAATTGTAATCAATAGCAATATCCGTTGGGCAATTGCCCGCACAGTTTTGGTTTATGGCATTGCTCATGATATGAGTCGAACCAATATTATTTTGTGGGTGAAAAAGTCTTTGGAAGATGGTAAAAATATAAAAGTTGTAACCGACCAATGGCGTACTCCAACGCTTGCAGAAGACTTAGCAAAAGGCTGTACTTTGATGGCTGAAAAAGAAGCAGAAGGTATTTTTAATATCTCAGGAAAGGATTTTTTAACACCTTATGAAATGGCAATCATGACTGCCGATTATTTCAAATTAGATAAGTCTTTGATTTCGCAAGCTGATTCTACCACATTTTCGCAACCAGCCAAACGCCCGCCAAGAACAGGCTTTGATTTATCTAAATCTCAACAAGTACTTGATTACCAACCTGTTAGTTTTATGGAAGGAATTGGTATTTTGGCAGAGCAGATAAGTAAATAGTCCACAGTCTACAGTCCACAGAGAAAAACACACTATTTTACTGTGGACTGCTGACTGTTGACCATGGACTACAAATAAAACTTCTGCCAACGAATATATTCTTCCACTACATCAGACACCATATAGCGAATCGATTTTCCTTCTTTGATAGAATTTCTAATAAAAGTAGCTGAAATATCAAGCAAAGGGGCTTCGATAAACTTTACTTTTGGATGATTTTTGAAATTATGCTCGGCAGTATTGGGGCGAGGATAAACATATAACTCGTAGTATTCTAAAATCTTGTCGTAGTTTTTCCAATTTTCAAATTGCACCAAATTGTCTTCGCCCATAATGAGCTTAAATTCATGATTTGGGTGGCGTTCTACCAATTTTGTAAGCGTATCAATGGTATAACTTGGTTTTGGCATTGAAAATTCTACATTGGAAGCTTTCAAACGATAATTGTCTGAAATAGCTTTTTCAACCATTGTCAAACGGTCGAATTCGTGTAGTAAACTTTTATTCTTTTTAAAAGGATTTTGTGGCGAAACAACAAACCAAACTTGCTCTAAGTCGGTACAATACGCCATTCGATTAGCGATTATTAGATGCCCGACATGAATAGGGTTGAAAGAGCCAAAAAATAAACCAATTTTCACACTTCTAAAGGTTTTTTGGTGATTTCTAAAGTATTTTCAGTAAATTTTTCATACAATTCTTCTGCTTTTTGCCAAGAATGCTCAATGTCATCATTAAGCAAAATAACATCAAATCTATTTTGAAATTCCATTTCAAACTTCATTTTATAGATGCGTCGAGAGATACTATCTTCGCTATCAGTTCCTCTGGCACGTAAACGTCTTTCCAATTCTTCCATCGAAGGGACTTTTACATAAATAGCCAAAGCTGCATCACCGAAATACTTTTTAAGATTCATTCCACCTTGTACATCTACATCAAAAATGACATTTTTACCAGCATCCCAGAGCCTTTCTATTTCGGTTTTCAATGTACCATAATATGCTCCTGGATAAACCTCTTGCCATTCAATAAACTCCTCTTTATCAATTCTTTCTTTGAAATCATGGATGTCTAAGAAATAATAATCTTTGCCATTTTCTTCATTGCGACCTCGTTTGTCACGTGTACAAGCCGAAATCGAAAATCCGAGGTTAGAATATTTGTCAAGAAGATGTTTGACAATGGTAGTTTTGCCCGAACCAGATGGGGCACAAAAAATGATTGCTTTACCTTTCATGGGAAGTGTACGCTTCTCTTTAGTAAACGTGGCACATCTTCAAGATGTGCCACATTTGATTTTATAAAAAAGCCACCAAATTTAAAATTTGATGGCTAAATATTTTTACAAAGATAATAATTTTATTGCTGTTCGTTATAAATCTTTTGCCTTTAGTCTGGCGTCAAACAAAATTAGCAACTAAATAATATATGATAGAGTTTTACTTCAATAGCGATAAATCCCAAAAGTAAGAAAGCCAAACCAATTTTTGCTCGAATATCAACAATGGTTGATTGTGGGCAACATTTTTTCTCTACTTTGTCTTGCATGGCAGCCTTAACACTTTTCTCCAATTTGTATGTTTCGATGCAGGGCATACACTGGTCCATGTTCTGTTTGAAGTGTTCTACTTCCTCAGGTGATGCAGAACCGTCAAGGACAGCCTGTATCATTTTCATACATTTCTGATGATTTTCACACTGATACTTCATTGATTCAATTATTATAGGAACAGTTATTTTATTTGTTCACTTTAAAGGTTTAAAGCATTTGTCTTCTAAAACTTCAAATATTCAATACAAATTATTTGTATAAACAATTTGCAAATCATACGTTTGAACAAATTGACAACAGTAATCTTTGAAAATTTGTTCATTATGCTACTTAGTCTTCTTATAAATCTTCTTCTTCTGCCTCTATGTCATCAATTTTATAGCCCATTGATGTGGCATAAGATTTTAGTTTTTCTTTCAATAAATTTCTGGCTCGGTGCAATCTTGAGCGAACTGTTCCGATTGGAATATCTAAAATCTTGGCCATTTCTTCATACGTAAATCCTTCGATGTCACATAAAATAATGACAGTTCTGAAATCAACAGGCAAACTATTCAGGGCATTGGCAACTTCATCGCCAATCATATCTTGTACAGTTTCAGTTCTCAAGTCGGTTGTAGCGTCCATTTCGGCATCTTCTGTCGAATTATAGGTCGTTTCAACGTCTTGGTAATCTACCTTTGAAGGTTCTTTACTTTTCTTACGATAATCGTTAATAAAACTGTTTTTCAGAATTCTAAACAACCACGCTTTTGCATTAGTTCCTCTTTCAAATGAATTGATAAATCGAAACGCTTTTAAATACGTATCTTGTACCAAATCATTGGCATCATCTTCATCATTTGTTAAACGAAAGGCAAAGTTATACATCGAGTCTATGTGTGGCATAAACTCTTTATCAAAAACTGCGTATTTTTCTTTTTCGGAGTACCGTGCTTCTACTTCTACAATTTCTTCTTCTTCCATAGACTTTTAATTATAGTCGGGCAAAATTACGATTTTTAACAAAAGAACAAGAATAAATATTTCTCAAAAATGATATTTGTTTAAAATAAAGTATTTTGATGATAAAAGGCAGGTTTTAGTCAACAGTCAACAAGTCCACTGTCCACAGATTTTTTAATTTAATAGATTTGATTTTCTTTCTGTGGACTATTGACCGAAAAAGGTGGACTTATACGCTATTTTCTATTATCACCACCCTCCATCATACTCAAATAACTAAAATAACGACTTTGGGCAATGCTGCCATCCATTACAGCTTCCTTGATTGCACAATTTGGTTCGTCAAGATGCATACAATTATGAAAACGGCATTCGCTCATTAGTGCTAATATTTCTGGGAAGTAATGCCCAATTTCTTCTTTCTCAATATCTGCTAAGCCCAGCTCTTTAATTCCTGGTGAATCAATAATGAAGGTTTCATCATCAATTTCAAACATTTCTGCAAAAGTAGTAGTATGCACACCTTTATTTGCAAATGTTGACACTTTGGATGTACGTAAATCTAAATCAGGAGCAATAGCATTGACCAAAGTAGATTTTCCTACACCCGAATGACCTGCAATTAATGATACTTTTCCTTTTAAAATATCGTAGAACTCAGTGATCCCATTCCCATTGATTGCCGAAGTGAACAAGCATGGGTAATTCAGGCTTTCGTATAATTCGGTTAATTCTTTTTGATAAACAATTTGTTCATTATCTAATAAGTCCAACTTATTGAAAATCAATACAGTAGGGATTCTAAAAGACTCAGCGGCTACTAAAAATCGGTCAATAAAACCCAGAGATGTTCTTGGAAAAGTTAAAGTGGCAATCAAGACTGCTTGGTCAATATTTGTGGCTAATAAATGCCCATGAGCAGATTTATGGACCGATTGTCGAATGATATAATTTTCACGGGGTAAAATATCGCTTATGATGCCTGTATTGTGGGTTTCATCTTCAATTTCATAAACCACTTTATCACCAACGGCAATCGGGTTGGTTACTTTCAAACCTTTAATCTTAAACTTCCCTTTTAGCCGACATTGCAAAATATGTCCTTCTTTGGTACGAACTTCGTACCAAGAACCCGTCGAACGCATGACTAAACCTATGGTTTGGCTCAAAATTTGATAGTATTAAAATGTAAGACTTTATTTAAACTTAAAATAGACTTAAATATATGTTTTATTGTTAAAAAAACACCGCTTAATCAACTTATTAAAAAAATTATATTTAATGATGTAATATTAACACTTTGGCACGAATTTTACTACTAATTTAGATGTATCTATGGAATTGATAGACTAATAGTAAAAAAAATACCGTAAAATAAATTTTTAAGTAATTTTTAAGTGTTTGTTGCAACAAATTTTTAAACTATTGCGTTACTTTGTTATCTAATAGAAACAAAAGACACAATTTAAACAAAATTACGCCAATGAAAAAGGGAGTTTTAGTCGGTTTAGCCGCTGTGGCTGTAGGAGTGGTGGTTTATTCTTTAAGTAAAAAAAATAAGCCAGCAATGCCTTACAGACCTTCAATCAAATAATTAGCCCAATGGATTATAGCCAAAATAGCCATCAATGTTTTGCAAATATTCAAGGTTTTTAGCACCGCAATTTTCTAAAAGGAAAATATATGGTGCTTTTTTTTTAGAAATATTTTTGATATTCATTGATAAGTTTACCTTTTTCAATAGGTACTACACCAACATATTCACAAACTAAACCTCCTCCTAAGTTAGATATTTCAGCAATCATTTTGGGTGATAATTTTAAAGCTAAACACATTGCCGCAATGCTTACTACTGTATCTCCAGCACCCGAAACATCTGTAATGTTCCTTAAATGAGCTGGAATATGATGTATTTCTCCTTGAAAATCAATAAAGACGCCATTTTCTGATAATGTTAGAAAAACACCATTGACTCCCAAAATGTTTTTTGCCGATGCAACTGCAGCCTTTACTTCTTCCAAGTTTTTGGCATCAAAATCTATTTTTAGCCCTTCTTTCAATTCTTTCAAATTAGGCTTAAAAATATCAGTACCTTGATAATGCAAGAAATTTCGTTTTTTAGGGTCAACAATGGTCGGGATTCCTTTTGATTTAGCAAAAGCAACGATTTGCTGAATACTTTCAGCATCCAAAACACCTTTGTCGTAATCTTCAAAAATAATAACATCACATGACACAGCTAAGGCTTTGGCTTTCTCTATTAAAAGGGCTTGTTCATCTGCATTAATGAGTGAATCCATTTCAGAATCTATTCTAACGACATGTTGGGAACCCGCTAAAATTCGCTGCTTCACAGTTGTCATTCTTGTTGTACTTTGTATGATTCCTTCGCTTGGTAAGTTATTGTCTTTCAATAAGTTAAGTAAATCTTTGGCTTCTGAGTCGGCACCTACAACAGTACATAAAATAGGTGTTGCTCCAAGTGATTTAATATTCATAGCCACATTACCAGCTCCACCTAAACGAATTTCTTTACGTTTTACATTTACAACTGGTATAGGAGCTTCGGGTGAAATACGTTCAACTTTTCCAAAGACATAAGAGTCAAGCATCACATCGCCTACTATTAGTACACGGAGGTTATCAAAGGAATCAAAAATTGGATTTACTGGCATTATAGAATTAAAGATGAGCCGCCCATACAAATGATGATTGACTGATTGTGCGGCACTACGCTTTTAGAATTTTGATTAACTCAATTTATATCAACCTTGCAAAATTAAGGATTTTTTACTAATTTCATACATTTTGAAGCTGATAATACGTTAATTTGCAAGACGATTTGACCAATCGACCTTAAAAACTAAAAACACATTATGCGTAAGACTATCCTATTATTGGCTTCTTTTGTTACAACTTTTTCATTTGCACAAACGCTCGAACAATTAGGTTCGGCAATTAATACTGAATTTCACGAAGCCAGCCCTGTCATTTCTCCGGATGGCAAAACGTTATATTTTTGCCGAGTAAGTCACCCTTCTAATAATTATGGAGCAAAGGGAAGCCAAGATGTATGGTATTCAGAATTGAGAGATGGTAATTGGACAATTGCCAGACGAATGCCCAATACGATAAACAAAGACCAATACAATGATCTTTTTAGCATTACACCTGACGGAAATACGATTCTGATTTCTGGAGTTTATAATGCAGGACGTAGAGAAAATGAAGCAGGAATATCGATGTGTAAAAAGACCAAAACTGGTTGGTCGGAGCCACAAAAAGTAGTAATTCCTAAATTTGATGACCTTTGCAAAGGACAATTCCTAACGGCCTGTTTATCAAATGATGGAAAAACCTTGATTTTAGCGTTTAGTGAAAAGAAAAATGGTAAAGAAGATGATCTTTATGTATGTTTTCTGGGAAAAGATGGTAAATGGACAAAACCTGAAGGCTTAGGTGCGGACATTAATACTGGGGATACTGAAACTACACCTTTTTTAGCTTCTGATAATTACACCTTATATTTTGCAAGTAATCGTAAAGGAGGCTTGGGAGGAACTGATATTTGGGTGTCAAAACGCATGGATAGAAGTTGGAGAAAATGGTCGAAGCCTATCAATATGGGAGAAAAAGTAAATAGTGATGCTAATGAATATTTTTATACAATTGCCGCTTCGGGCGAGTATGCCTATATGACTACTAAGAAAAATTCGATAGGGAAAGGTGATTTGGTACGTTTTAAGTTAAAAGAAGAAAAGAAAACTGTCCCAGTTGTTGCAGGTGTACAGACATCTAATAGTAGAATTGAAGAGCAAAAAAGCTTATCAGATGGTAAAAGTCCTGTGGATATTAATAAAACGACACCAACACCTGTTGTAATGATTAGCGGTCGAGTTTTAGATCAAAAAACTGGTCGCCCTATTGAAGCAAAAATTATTTATCAAACACTTCCTGATGGTGAGGAGGCTGGAGAGGCATATACCAATCCAGCGACTGGTGAATATAAAATTGTGCTACCTTATGGAGCTAAATATTCTTACCGAGCAGTGGCAAAAGATTTTATAGCCATTGGTAAAAATATCGATTTAACAGAAATAAAAGAATACAAGGAAATTGATGGTGATGAACTAAAACTTGTACCTATCAAAGCAGGTGAAAAAGTGCTTTTGAACAATATTTTCTTTGAATATGCGAAAGCTACACTTCGCTCAGAATCTTTCCCTGAATTAGATAGGATCGCTGAAACATTGAAAGAAAACGTAAATCTGACAATCGAGATACAAGGGCATACCGATAATGTTGGTTCGAATGAAAGTAACTTGAGACTTTCACAAGACCGTGCCGAATCTGTACGAACATATTTGCTTTCAAAGAAACTTGCTGCCAATCGAGTGACGAGTGTTGGTTTTGGTGAAACTCGCCCAATTGCAAGCAATGATACCGAAGAGGGAAAAGCCCAAAATCGTCGTGTGGAATTTGTGATTGTGAAGAATTAGTTTTTAAGCCCACGGTCGGTAGTCAATAGTCCACAGTAAAAAAACTTCTAAATGAAATACTGTTGACTGTGGACTATAGACCGTGGACTATTTTAAGTTTTATAATTCTTTTAGCCACTCTTCGGCTATTTTCCTAAATTCTGTCGTGGCGGGTTTGCCTATGCGGAAAGACTGTTTCCATATTTTTGATTTATCACGGTATTCCATATTGGCAAAATCTTGTGCAGTACCACTACCAACTTTTACCAATTTTGCATTAAAATCTACATCAGCCGATTCCTCTAAAAATTGTTGAAGTTGAGTTTTGATATTGGCTTTATAGTCTTTTTTTTCTTCAAATTGCTCTAAAATACTGGCATTATTCTCTTTGGCAGACCTAAGATTTTCTTTAATTTCTATATTAGTCAAAATCTTGGCGTATTGCTTACAAAACTCAGCAGAATTAGATTTTAGCAATGGTTTTAGCTTCAAAGTTGCTTCTGCATTGGAAACACCATCTCTAAACATCTCTTTCATTGTTGATAAGACTTTTTTCTCTTCTTCTGATGCACCTTCAGCAGATTTTTCCATTTGTTGTAATCCTTCTTTACTCGACGTTAGAGTCATTTCTTGCATCAAAAAAAGTTGTTCAACAAAAGCAGCATTTTTAATATCTTCCTGTACACTTTCCAATTTACCTTGATAAGTGTTTGAATATCTCTCTTTCCATTCGGCTGAATTTGGGTCAGTATTTTGCATATTTTCTTTTAAGTCCTGCTCATATTCTTTGCTAAAATTGGCAGAATTAATGAAGTTTTTAGCAAAAAGTCCTACGGCTTTTGCCATAGCGGCTTGCTCGTCAGCAGGAAGTTTAAAGCCCAATTGTTTTAGCTCAGGAGTAAAATAGAACTTAAATCCAGGAAACTGTTTATAAGAAGAGAGATTTAAAATTCGTTTTTTGAACTCCGTGGTATTTACTTTATACTTGGTGAGGTCGTCGGCAATAAATGCAATTGAAACTACGGAAACAAAAAAAGTTAAATACAGAAATGTCTTTTTCATGGTTATAAATGTTATAGTTTAGTAAATTCTACTCTACGATTTTCGGTTTTTCCTTCAAATGTTTTGTTATCGCCAATAGGTTTTGTTTCGCCGTAGCCTTTGGTGCTAAGTCTTGTGGCATCAATACCAAGTTCTACTAATTTAGTTTTGACTGCATCAGCACGAAGTTGCGAAAGTTTGAGATTAGTGGCATCATCGCCATCAGCATCGGTATGACCCCCAATTTCCAGTTTTAGCGTAACATTTTCTTTTAAAATTTGCACAATGCCATTGATTTCGCCCATTGATTCAGCCTTGATAATAGCTTTATTGACATCGAAACGAATACCATGTGAGATGTATTTTCCATCGGTAAATGCCTTACCAATCAAGTTCATACCGCCACCGTTAGCAATTTTAACATTTTTGAAAATGATTGGTAAATTTTCGGTACAAGGTCCATCGAAGGCAAGGCGATAGGGCTTAAAATCAATACTTGGATTGACACAAACCCTGAATTGGTCTATATAAGTTTTCATTTGTCCTTGCTTGAATACGATGGCAGCGTGATGCCATTTATCATAAAAATTATCAAGCAATTCATCAGGGTAGTTTTTTTGTAGGTCATTCACTATTACATTGCCTTTATCGAAGGTAACTCTAAAAGAGGTTTCATAATTATCCATATAATAAAACTCCAACCCTATCGGGCCACTATAAGTGCCATATCCTTCATCTTTGAATGTTTTGTAAATAAAATCAAACTCAACCGTAAATTCATCGCTTAAGTATTTCTCTTGTTTGATTCGTGGAGTTACTACGGCATAATTTCCTTCTGTCAGAAAAAAAGCTAAGTTATCGTTTACTTTATTAAGAACGCCCTGCCCTGTAACTAATTTCCAATGTGCAGGAAACTCGCCATTTTGGTCGTCTCGAAAGTCATCTTCAAAGATTATTTTATTACCTGACACAAAATCGTAGTTGGCATAAACTTTATCTGGGTTTTGAGCTAAGAGTAGTTTGCAAATAATTTGTAGTAGGCAGATTAAATATAATTTTTTCATAATTTGCTGGAGATGCTAATTTCTTTTTAAATATTTTCTATAACAAAACTACCTGATTATCAATAGTTTGTCAATGGCACAATTGTGCCATATAGTTTTGAAAAAAGAAATTCTTGACTCATATTTGTAAGTAAACCATAAAACTATGAAAACTAAGCTGCAAAATGAGATTCTTTCTATCTATCGAAAACTCAAAGGTTTTTATGAATATTTGCCAAGAGACCCTGATTTGGAGAGTTATCTCAATAACTTTTCATTCATCGAAACCATTGAGCGTATCTATGCTGTAGGAACATACTGTTGGTTTATTTCGGACATGAAAAATGCCAAGTGGATGAAAGTTGGCGGAGCGTTAGAGCAAATGACGGGCTACACGATTGAAGAAATGACCAATGCACCGTTTATTCAGGCGGCTCGGTTTACTGATGCTGAAAACCTCTTGGCTACCGTACAATCGGCTGAGTTGTTTTGGTATTATTTCTATTCGCAACCAATCGAAAATCGCAAAAATATTAAGTCGTCGCATACTTATCCATTCATAAGAAAAGATGGAAGCACGTTTCATGCTTTGCAGCAAAGTTCGACTTTATTTTTTGATAAAATGGGCAATGGAGTCTTTCAGTTTGATTTAATTACAGATATTTCGCACCTTGACCCCGAGCCAAAACTTCGTTTTTTTCTGTTAGATACAACAAATTCGGCTGATATGAAAAATATTCCGATTCACGAAGGAATCATTCGTCAGACAAACCCTTTACCTGTAAGTATTGCCGAGAAAAAGGTTTTGGAGTTGATAGCCAAAGGAAAAAGCATAAAAATGATTGCTGCCGAATTGGGCATCAGCGAAAACACAGTGAAGCATCACCGAACAAGTATGTTTAATAAATGTGAGGTAAAAAACATGGCAGAACTCACCGCCAAAGCATTAATAAATGGCTGGTTTACGCCATGAAATTTATCTAAGTAGTCGAAAGTATTTTATTGGTATTTGCAAGACTACTGTGGTCTATTGACGCTATTATAGCACCACCGTCCGATTGCCATAAATAAAAACCCGATCGTTGAAGACTAATTTTAGGGCGTGTGTTAGTACCGATTTTTCTACTTCTTTTCCCTCACGAGCCATGTCACTGGCAGTATAGCGGTGGTCAATATCTTTTACATTTTGAGCAATTATTGGCCCTTCATCCAAATTATTATTGACAAAATGTGCCGTAGCTCCAATGATTTTTACACCTCGTTCGTAAGCTTGTCGATAAGGATTTGCTCCTATAAAAGCAGGTAAAAATGAATGATGAATATTCACAGTTTTATTAGGATAATGCGAAACAAATTCGGGTGAAAGAATACGCATATATTTTGCCAAAACTAAATATTCTGGCTGGTAAATCTTCAAAGTTCGGAGAATCGCCTCTTCATGCTCTTCACGAGTTTTGTGTTCGTGCGTGATATAATGAAATGGAATTCCGAACTTACTAACAAAAGGCTGGAGCGTATTATAATTGCTCACTACCGCCAGAATATTGGCATCCAATTCATCAAAATTATAGCGAATAAGCAAATCTGATAGGCAGTGATGCTCTTTTGTTGCTAAAATTACTATGTCTTTTTTCTTTTTGGGATTAATCCGTAGGTTAATATCAGGCGTGGCAATAGCTTCTCGTAAATCTTTCAAAACCTTTTGTGGGTCGAGTTTATCAGGCGATTCAAATTCTGTTCGCATGAAAAATTGACCGTCAGGACTGACATATTCGTCTTGTGAAATAATATTACACTCGTTTTTATACAGTACGCTTGTTACGTGGAAAATCAGACCTTTGGCATCTGGTCCGTCCATTAATAGGATGTGTTTTGTCATTTTTAAGCACTTTTTGCTCTCATCCCAATGAGAGAGGAGAGGAATCAGGGGTGAGGTTGTTTACTTCTTAGACTTCAACATTACCCATTTACCAATTTCTTTACCAGTTTTTAAACCTTCATCACAGGCCGAGCGGAAGTGAATTCCACCATAAACACGACTAATAGATGCTTGAGCAGCAGCTTCATGGAAAGATTTGAATTGTCCTACACCATGACCAAATTTGGCTTCAGTAGAGTCGGTGAAGGCAACATTATCACCAAAAAGTTGTGTCAAAACTTCGGCAGATGCCCCTGAAATGGTGCTATGACCACTTGTATATTCAGGAAAAGGAGGTGTTTGCAAAAAAGGAATCCATTTCGTGTCCACGCTTGCATTAATGACAGTTTCAGGACGAATTTTATGATTGCGATATTTCACTTCCCAACAATTAATGAAAGCATCTCTTAAAGCCATTGAAACCAACAAATAGGCTTGTGCTGATTTCATCAAATCAACTTTTTTATCTTTACAAACTGTTTTCACGATAGCCAACCAGTGTCCGCCTGGGGTCATTTTTTTATCTGCAAACATCACATGCCCTTGTACATTCATTACAAAAGCATTATCGTCCCAAAACCATGCAATTCGCTTTTGTTCTTCAGTCAAATTTTTGCCCATTTCATATACCTCCATTACTTCTTTCATAAATGGACTTGTTTTGGCCAAATCATATGGGAAGGGTGCAGGTGGCATAAATTGAGTTGAAGAATCAATTGCCATTGTGCGAATTGTTCCCCAATTTGGTTCTATCGCATCAGCATAAGAAGGAGGTGTTGGTTGCCATGAGCCTGGCTTATTTTGTAAGGTATAACGCAAGCCACGAGTTTGTGGATATTTATCTTTTTTTGCATAAGCTAAAACAGCTTTTCCAACAGAGTCGCCATAAGCTACCGAACGTTCAATAACATCGCTTGGTACTCCTGCATCTACAAATTTTTTATCTAAGCCTTTTTCAAAATCATCGTATTTTTCAACTGAAAAAGTTAATCCACGAGCAACCGTCATAAAGGCCTTGATGCCTGATAATGGGTAGCAATACTCTTTACCTGATTCTGGTTGGGGTAATTTTTTTAAATCTTTTACTTTTCCAACCATAGAAGGGTAGTTTTTATCACCCGAAACCATTGCTTCATAGCCAGCTAATGTAGCATAAGAATAAATTCTACTTGCTACGGGTGGTGAAAAAATATCATGCACAATGACGTCAGTTAATTGATTAACACAACCATGATAAAAATCAGCATTGTTTACTTGCTGGCTATATTCAGCCGCAGATTTCTGTTTACAACTATTTGATAATAAGATAATTAACGAAAAGAAGAGGAATCCTTTTAGTAGTTTCATTTTTTTTATAGCGAGTATTTTGATGAATTTACATCAAAAGTGATTAAAAGATTGTTGCAAAAATAAGTCTTTTTAAAGATTTAATTGCAAAAAATGTATTTTAACCATAGATTAAATATGATTTTAGACATAATACAAAGAAAACGGCTTCGCTTTGAGCCAAATATTGCCCAGCAAAGCCGTTCTTTAAAAAGTATTATTTCAATAATTAACTTTCAAATAAACTACCTAAACCACCTAAAACAGAACCACTTTCCTTAGTTGCATTTCCACCATAAGGAGTTAAGCGTTGAATTAATTTTGAGATTGGCAATGATTGAATCCAAACTTTTCCTGTGCCACGTAAAGTTGCTAAAAAGATACCTTCACCACCAAAAACCATAGATTTTAGACTTCCTGAACGTTCGATATCAAATTGTAATTGTGGCTCAAAACCTACTACACAACCTGTATCAATGCGAAGTGTTTCATTGTTGAGTTGTCGTTCAATGACCACGCCACCTGAGTGGATGAAAGCCATACCATCACCTTGTATTTTTTCTAAAATAAAGCCTTCACCACCAAAGAAACCCGCACCGAGTTTTTGATTGAAATGAATCGAAATACTTGTTCCCATCGCCGCACACAAGAAAGCATCTTTCTGTACAATGAGGGTATTGCCCATAATTTTGGCTAAATCAACGGCTTTAATTGTACCTGGATAAGGGGCTGCAAAAGCAACTTTTCTTTTAATATTAGAACGATTGGTAAAATGTGTCATAAAAATTGACTCGCCCATCAACACTCGGCTACCTGCTTGTAAGAGTTTACCAAATAAGCTTTGTTGAGGTTGAGAGCCATCTCCCATTTTTGTTTCAAACTGAATACCATCTTCCATAAAAAGCATAGTACCCGCTTCAGCAATAACGGTTTCATTGGGGTCAAGTTCGATTTCGACGATTTGAATATCTTCGCCAAAAATTTTGTAATCAATTTCGTGAGAACGCATGGCATTAATGGGGGTTTAAAATTTTCATGGCGAAGATATGATTTTCCCTAATAATCTCTCAAAGAAATCTACATAAATGGAGTTTTCTGTTTGTGGAATGGTAGATTTTTGAATGTTTTGATTTCTTATTGCAACCATATTTATGTAAAATGAATCATAAGAATAATAGAGAGGTTGGTAGTTCAATTCTCATTAAATTTACTAAAACATACAAATCAGAATAAAAGATGAAAAAGTTATTAATTGTTTTAATGCTTTCGTGGGCTTGTACAAAAGAGGATACAACATTACCAACGGCTTCATTAGGGAGTAAAATAGAAATAAAGTATGAGAATGAAGTGATTTTTAAGGAAGGCATTCAAGCGAAAATTACAAAAATTGAGGATAGCCGTTGTCCTAAAAGTGTTACTTGTGTATGGCAGGGGAGTGTAAGGGTTTATTTAACTTTGTCGGATTCTAATGTTTCAAAAGAGGCTGTTTTGGAGTTTTTAGCTGATAATTCTAAACCTGCTATTACAACAGTCGAATTGGGGAGTCAAAAATATTCAGTAGAGATTTTAGATGTATTACCTTATCCCGAAAATACTGGAGAAATAAAATTAGCAGATTATAAGGTTAGTATGACAGTGAAGAAGGTATAAAAAATGGAGGTCGTTCTAAAACGACCTCCATTTAGGTTTATAACGGCGAACTGGAAGCGACCGAGCGTCGGCGGCCGACGCTCGGTTCGCTCCACAACTTTATGCTTTTGGTTCGTCAGCTACAGTTGCTGATGGCGTATTTTTGCCAAGTAAATCATTTAAAAATGCCTCGATTCCTGGGAAATTTTCTTTCAATGCTGCTGCACCTTCGGTTTTTAATTTCTCAAAATATTCTGGAGCTTTATCAACTGCTTGTTCGGCATCGTCTTTTAGTTGTGATGCCTTTATTTTTAAATCCGCTAAAGCCTTTTCGCCTTCTTCAGTTTGTAAATATTTATTAAGTGCTACACCCGCCGCTGCTCCGAGAACGAATGTTGCTAAATGTTTTGCATTAATCATTTTATTGTTAATTTGGTTTTGTTAAAAAACGATCTTCTGACGAAAATCTGAAATAAAAGTATCATTAATTTTCGGTCATTATTATATAATTTTGCCCATAGGTAAAAAACATTGATAAATGGACGAAAATAATGCGGAGTGCCGCCCAATTGACTATTACGCACAACAACTTTTTGATTATCACTTTCTGAAACAAGAGCTTAAAAAAGCTGATTGTATTTTTGTTTTGGGAAGCCACGACCCAAGTGTGGCTGATTATGCATCACAGCTCTATCATGAGGGCTTTGCTCCATATATTATTTTTTCGGGAGGTGTTATTAGACCCGTAGGTGAATTAAGGAACACAACGCCAAAGTCTGAAGCAGAGGCTTTTTTTGATATTGCAGTAGAAAAGGGTGTTCCTGCCGAGGCTATTATATTAGAAAATAATGCAACAAATACAGGTGAAAACTTTATTTTTACTCGAAAGCTTTTGAAGGAAAAAGAACTTGATTTTAAAAGTTTTATTCTCGTACAAAAACCCTATATGATACGTCGTACTTATGCAACTGCGAAGGTTCAGTTTGCTGATTTTGATTTCACTGTAAGTGCATTGCCTGATACTTATGATTCATATATTACTCGCTGTATAGAAAATAATATAAGTAAAGAAAGGGTGATTAGCAACATGACAGGAGATTTGCAACGCCTTAAAATATATCCAGAAAAAGGTTTCTTGATAGCGATGCAAATACCTGCCGAAGTATGGAATGCTTATGAAAAACTCATAGAAATGGGCTTTGAAGGCAGAATGGCCAATTAATATTGTCCCGTAGAAAGCAGCACGAGCGTACAGGCTTCTATGGGTTCGATATTGTTTTCGGTCAAAAGTTCTTCAAATTCTGCATTTTCAGCACCTGGATTAAATATGACTCGGCGAGGTTTTAATCCAAGTATATAGTCATAATATTCGGCTTGGTGTTTTGGATTTACATACATGGTTACAGTGTCAATATCCTCCAACGCAGGTTTGCCCATTTTGATTTCATTCTCGCCGATTTTGCCTTCAGTTCGGCCTAAAAGTTCGATTTTATGCTGATATTTTAATAAGCGATTGGCAGCTAAAAATGCATATCTACTTGGGTCGGTAGATGCTCCTATTACTAATGTTTTCTTGTTCATTTTTTATATGTGTAGCACAATTTTTCAAATTGTGTATATTTTTTCTTTGGCACAATTCGGAGAATTGTGTTACAAATGCCTACCCTAACAACGAATGCCAAAAATAAAAAGTTGCATACCCTTTCCAACCTGCCCATTTTTCAGCCATTGAGTGTAAATCCTTAATGCGGGGCTTTTCTTCCAAGCCATATTGGTTTTTTACGGCATTGTGTAAGCCTACATCTTCCACAGGAAAAGCGTCATAATTCTTTAAACTTTTCATCATTGAATAATTGGCTGTCCAGTTGCCAATGCCTTTTATTTTTACTAATTTTTCTCGAATTTCATCAAAAGGTAATTGTTCTAAATCTTTTTGAGCTAAATCACCTTCGGCAAAAGCCTTTGAAATATTCAAAATATATTGTGCTTTGCTTCTGCTAAATTGGTGAGGTAAGAAATCTTCAAGACTTAAACTTGCCAAACGTTCGGGCGTAGGCAAGGCAAAAAATTCTTTACCATCATAAACCAGACTTTTACCAAAATTTTTCACCAAGCGTTCTTTGAGCGAATAAGCAAAATTTAGATTGATTTGTTGACCAATAATTGACCAAACAAGCGATTCAAATAAATCGGGCATTCCGACCATGCGAAGTCCGTAAAACCTTTGACACAAATTTGCCAAAACTTCATCTTTTTGTGCAGTTTTGTAAAAATCACTCAGATTCGCTTCTAAATCGAACCAATGTTGGACATATTTTTTTATACAAATGACAACTTCATCAGAGAAATTTGGCGTATGAATGATTATTTGTAAAGAAGTATTTATGAAATTGATTGAAAAAAGGACTAATTCGCCATCAATCTCTAAGACTTTGAGAACAGTTTCACCTTTGACTGTGTGCAAACATTCTTTCTCGTTTCGAGTTAAAAATCGTAATGTTTCTGTAAAGCTAAACTCCTTTGGAATTGGTAAATAGATCATTCAAATTTGTTGAAATAAAAATGCAAGTTTAAGAAAAATGGTCATTTTGGAAATCCGAATCTTGCTAAATACTTACTTTTTGGTAGTTTCAAGCAACCAATCTCCCATGATTTGTAGAGCTTCGGGAGCAAAATCTTCTTTTATTTTGGCATATTCATTTACTAAACCAGTTTCAGCATGTTGAAAAAGATGGTTCAACCCTTCTAATTTTACTATTTTATAATGTTTATTTTTGCCTTTTTTAAGAGCATTTTCAATGGCTGGCAAATGCAAATTTGCATCTACTTGTGTGTCTTTTGTGCCATTCAATGCTAAAACAGGACATTTTACTTTCTGCCAATCTTCGGCAGGGTCATGTCCCATGAAAAACTTCACCCACGGAATATTACTATTTAATGCTGATTTTATAACTGCTTGGTCTTGGCCAATTATTTTGTTTTTGATTTTAAAATCATCCGTATATGTTCCCAATAATGTTTTTACTTTTGCTTCTATTACTTTTGGGTCGTCTTCATTAATAATAATGTCAAGTACTTTATCATTAAAACCAACAAATTCTCTTGCTGTAAGTGTGTCAAAACCTGCTTTTATCCGCATAATTTCTATCTGACTTCCAGCAACTATTTTACCGTTTACTCCCGTGCCGGCCAATGAAACAATATAAGCAACATCTTTTGTTTGTGATGCCACCATTGGAGCAATCATTCCTCCTTCGCTGTGTCCAATCAAACCAATTTTTTTAGAATTTATCTCGCTACGAGTTTTCAAGTAATCAATGCCAGATTTAACATCTTTGGCAAAGTTTTCACTGGTGATTGCTTTCGGATTTTTACCTAAAGTGGTTTTTCCTGCTCCACGATCATCTACTCGTAGTACTGTAAAACCTCTCCCTGTCAAATACTCAGCAATAACTTTGAAGGGTTTATGCCCCAAAATCGTTTCATCTCTGTCTTGTGTACCTGAGCCTGTGATAAGCAAAACAGCAGGGAATTTTGAGCCATTTTCAGGCATAGTGAGTGTGCCGAAAATATGAGCAGAATCTGCAGTATTCCAATAATTTACTTCTTCTGATTTAAAAGGAGCTTGAGCAAAAGAAACTTGAATGGCTAAAATATATAGAAAAAAGATCTTTTTCATGGGTGAGTATTTTATGGTTTGTGCGTAAATGTCTTTCAAAATATTGAATAAAAAAAGGGCTTTATACGAATAAAGCCCCTGTGATTATAAACGGTAAAATTATGCTTTTTAAAAATTATCACTCCATTGATAAGCCTCAATGAGTTTGGCTTCACCCTCTTTCCCTTTATAAAAATTACCATGTTCCATTCCCATGATAAATTCTTGGTTACTGGCTTTTGATTTTTCGTAAATATGCTTAAAAATCGCCTTATAATTTACCTCTCCAGTAGTTGGTTCTTTTCTACCTGGCTCATCTCCAATTTGAAAATAAGCAATTTCGTCCCAACACCAATCCATATTTTGCACAATACGTCCTTGATTGCGTTGCATGTGCCACATATCATATAAAATTTTACAAGAAGGACTATTAACCGCCTTACAAATCATAAAAGTTTGGTCAGAAAAACGTAAAAATAAGTCAGGATTATCGCTCAAAGGCTCTAAAACCATGGTGAGATTATGTGGCTCAAAAATATCACATGCACGGCGTAAAGCATCAATAACATTAGAAGTTTGAATACCCATTGGCAAATTTCTTTCAAAATACCCAGGTACTACCGTCATAAATTTGGCATTGCAACGCTTGGCCGTTTCTACCGAAGCTCGACAAGTTTTTAAGAAATTTTCGAGAAATTCTTTTTTTCCAGTTGCTAAAGAAGTTTTCCAGTTATCACCACCATCAACTACAAAAACGCCCATTTTCATACCCAGCTTTGTGAGTGTTTCTCCAATTTTTGTTTGTGTTTCAGTAGTACGATTGAGCATTCCGTTGTCTTCCAAAGCCATAAAGCCATTATCGGCCATGAATTTGAGTTGGTCGAATAAATCTTTTCCTGCCGAGTTTTCAAACATTCCAAAATGTGGAGCATAGAGAAGTTTATATTTTGGGGCGGCCGAACTAATCGGCATTTCAGAAGCAAAAGCTGATGTTCCTAAAGTTGATGCACCTGCTGCCAAGACACTTTTTGAAAGAAAATTTCTACGATTCATTAGTTTTTATAAATTGAAGGTTGATTTGATGAAAGTTGGAAAATTGCTTTGAATAGATTGATTAGCTAAAGTATAAATTTATTTCTTAGTTATAAGCATTTGACCACAACTTTTTATTAGTTTAGCAAAGTAAAAATGAAGTACAAAAAGAAACATAAGTACTTATAAAATCTTACATTATTCAATCCTAAAAAATAAAGTTTAAAAAATGAAAGAGAAATCAAATGAGTCTCGGAGAGAATTTATAAAAAAGGGAGCGATTGCATCCTCTTTTTTTATTGTTCCGAGAAATGTTCTTGGCGGATTGGGGTTTATTTCCCCAAGTGACCAGCTCAACATTGCTGCTATCGGTGCAGGAGGTAAAGGCAGAAGCGATATTAAAAATGCCTCTGTCAATGGCCGTGAACGAATCGTTGCACTTTGCGATGTTGACTTTTCGGGTTCAGCAAAAGAAACCGTTGGGCTATTTCCTAATGCCAAACGCTATGCCGATTACCGAGAAATGTTGGATAAAGAAAAAGACATTGATGCCGTCACCATTTCAACACCTGACCATGTTCATGGCCCTGCTGCTGCATTTGCCATGGAGCGAGGCAAACATGTGTATGTGCAGAAGCCAATGACTCATAATATTCGTGAAGCCAGATTACTTACAGAAATGGCAAGAAAATATAAAATTGTGAGCCAAATGGGTAATCAAGGAGCTTCAAATCCTCTTTTGATTACTGTTCAAAAATGGGTTGATTCTGGTCAATTAGGGAAAATTTCAAAAGTGCAAATTTGGACAAATCGCCCAGTTTGGCCACAAGGCTTTGCTATGCCAAAACCAGATGATAGTTTAAAACCAAAAGATTTAGATTGGAACTTATGGCTCGGCCCCAATGAATATAAACCTTATATACCAAATATGCACCCATTCAATTGGCGAGGTTGGTGGGATTATGGCACAGGAGCATTGGGTGATGTTGGTTGTCACTTGATAGATATTCCATTCAGAACATTAGGATTAAAGTACCCAACTGATGCCGAGTGTAGCGTAGCATCGGTTTATACAAAAATGTGGACGGCCGATTATAATCCAGAAGGCTGCCCTGCCTCTTCGTTTATTACACTTCATTTTGGAGCAACTGCCAAAAGTAAGTCACCAATAGAAATGAGCTGGAGCGATGGTGGTATCAGACCTGCACACCCAGATATTATTCCTGCAAATGAAGACATTGGCGGAACAAATAGCAGCAATGGTGTATTAATTATTGGTGAAAAAGGTATTATTTCAACCAATATCAATGATAGCTCACCAATGATGCCAAAATTGTATCTGAATGATGGAACGAAAGAATTAGGCCCAGATTTACCTAAAGATATTGAACCAGAATATGGTCATCAGCGTAAATGGGTAGATGCTTGTAAAGCAGGCTTTAAAAGCAAAGAACATTTAGCCTTGACCTCTTCATTTGATTATGCTGGGCCAATGACCGAAACGGTATTGATGGGTAATTTGGCCATCAGAAGTTATATGCTAAGAAAAGAAAATAGTAAAGGTCAGATGGAGTTTTTTGCTCGTAAAAAACTACTTTGGGATGGAGAAAATACAAGAATAACTAACTTAGAAGAAGCCAATCAATTTGTGGGTAGAAGTAGCTACCGAGATGGTTGGAAAGTGTAGTTATTTAAAAAGCGTTTTATTAGATTAACCCCACTTAAAGTCCTCCCCGTTGGGGAGGATTTAGGTAGGGTTATAATTAATATAAAAAGTCTAAATTCTCAGTTTTTACATCCTCTGGTTCGAGTTCTAAGAATTCTTCCCAGAATGGATTTTCGGGTAATGCCGCTTTGCAAATGATTGGCTCTTTTTTCACAGGATGCACAAAATACAAGCGACGAGCGTGCAAATTGATATTGCCTTCAAGGTTTGGTCTTGGATAACCATATTTGACATCTCCTCTAATCGGACAACCCATTTTGGCTAATTGCACACGAATCTGGTGCGGACGACCCGTAATTGGATTGATTTCGAGTAAATGATAATGGTTGATTTCGCCTAAATAACGATAAGTTAATTCAGCTTTTTGTGAACCAACAACCTCTTCGTCATAAGCTTTTACAGTATTTCTATTTTCGTCTTTTACCAACCAATTGGTCAGTTTTCCTGTTTTTTTCTCAGGTTTATTCCCTACTACTGCCCAGTAAGTTTTCTGAATTTCTCTTTTACGGAAAAGTTCGTTCATTCGCTCAAGAGCTTTTGATGTTCGTGCAAAAATCACCAAGCCACTTACGGGGCGGTCGAGGCGATGTACAGTTCCCAAAAATACATCCCCAGGCTTATTATATTTGTGTTTAATATACTCTTTTACGTAATCCGACAATGTTTTATCGCCAGTGCTATCACCTTGCACCAAAATGCCTTGGGCTTTATTGACAATAATAATATGATTGTCTTCGTAAATTACTTGAAATGGTTTCTTTGCCATATTTTTAGAATGTAGAATGAAGAATGTAGAATGAAGAATGATTGCTCCTGCAATTATATTCTAAGCCCTAATTCTGTAATAATCTTTTCTCGAGTCTTATGTCTCGAATCTCACGTCTATCTAAATTAAACAAACGCCAAGGCCATCTTTCTCGTTTCTTCATCAGTTTTGATATAATCTTCGAGACTTGGTGTTTGTATGAAACTTACTTTTTGCATGCAGTCTTCAATCAAATCAGACATTTCTAAGAAACCGATTTCGTCACGAAGGAAGGCCGCAACTGCTATTTCGTTGGCGGCATTTACAATACATGCCATATTTCCACCAACTTTGAGTGCTTCAAAAGCAAAACTTAGATTTCTAAATGTCTGATAATCAGGTTTTTCAAAAGTCAATGATGGAAATTGCGAAAAATCCATTCTTGGAAAATTAGATTTCAAACGATTAGGATAACCAATGGCAAATTGAATAGGTACTCGCATATCGGGCAAACCCATTTGAGCTTTCATGCTACCATCTTCAAATTGTACCATCGAATGAATGATACTTTGTGGATGCACCACTACTTCAATCTGCTCGGGCGTAAGTCCAAAAAGCCATTTTGCTTCAATTACCTCCAAGCCTTTATTCATTAATGATGCCGAATCAATCGTAATCTTTGCTCCCATGCTCCAATTTGGGTGCTTTAATGCTTGGGCTTTCGTAACGGTTTTCAAGAATTCTCGGTCTTTTCCTCTGAAAGGTCCGCCTGAAGCAGTCAAAATTATCTTTTCAATTGGATTATGGAATTCACCAACCAAACACTGAAAAATTGCCGAATGTTCGGAATCAACAGGCAAAATATCAACTTTATGTTTTAGAGCTAAATCAGTGACTAATTCTCCTGCCACTACCAAAGTTTCTTTATTTGCCAAAGCTATGTGTTTTCCTGCTTTGATGGCTGCCACTGTTGGAATTAAACCTGCATAACCAACCAAGGCTGTTAGAACCATATTCACCGACGCCATTTCTACAACTGATACTAATGATTTTTCGCCAGTGTAAACTTTTATATCAAGAGGGTCGAGGGCAGCAAATACTTTGTCGTAAAGATTTTCGTTGGAAATAACAACAACATTTGGACGAAATTTGGCAGCCTGTTCTATTAATAAATCAGCATTATTTTGGGCGGTTAGAACTTCAATTTCAAAAATATCGGGATTTGCCTCAACAACTTCCAAAGCCTGTGTTCCTATCGAACCTGTTGAGCCAAGTATGGCGAGATGACGTTTTTGCATGAAAAAAAATCGACTATTTATAAATATTACTTAAATTTTAGTACAAAGTTCGGAAAATTTAATGATAAAGTTTTTATTTTGCTGTTGTAATCAGCTTGATTTATAATTCATCAATTATAAATCAAGCTGATTATTGGTATAAGTTGTTGATTATAAGTAAATTAAGTTTTATTTTGATTGTTTTGTCAAAAAAACTTAGTTTGCAAAGAATACATTTTTTTGTCAATTTTAGCACCCCTTTAGGGGCTGGGGGTATGCAAACGGCTGAAGACCAATTTCAATTTTTTGAGGGCGTTTTTTTTGAAATGCTTGGACGTGATGTGCAAGTAAGCCAATATCGCTTATTGCAAGGAGGCAGCATCAATGTAACGGTGCAAGTTGTCACCAATGAGGGAAAATATTTTATTAAATATAACACCCGTAATCACGAAGGGATGTTTGAAACCGAAGCCAAAGGCTTGGAGTTATTGCGTGAAGCTGATGTGATTCGAGTGCCAGAAGTAATGAATTGGGGGCGGAGAGATGGCCAAGATTATTTGATTTTAGAAAATATAGAATATACAAAGCCTAATTTTGATTATTGGGAAAGTTTGGGTGAAAAAATTGCTGCCTTGCATCGACATACTGACGAAAAATTTGGCTTGAATTTCAACAATTATATTGGTTCGCTTCGCCAAAGTAATGAACAAAAAGAGGATTGGCTTACTTTTTTTATTGAGAAAAGAATCAATCTTCAAGCTGGTTTGGCTTATTACAATGAGTTGATTAGCAAGGAATTATATGATAAGTTTCAGCAATTTTACAAAGTTTTGCCCGACCTTCTTCCAGATGAAAAACCTTCCTTGCTTCATGGTGATTTATGGACTGGAAACGTAATTACTGATAATGAAGGAAAGCCTTGTTTGATTGACCCCGCTGTTTATTATGGAAATCGTGAAATGGAAATAGCTTTTACCACTCTTTTTGGGGGCTTTGATAAACGTTTTTATGATACTTACCACGAAGCATTTCCGCTTCAACCTCGCTTCGACCAGCGAGTGCCGATCTATAATATCTATCCTTTATTGGTTCATGTAAATCTTTTTGGTACAAGCTATTTACCGCCCGTAATCCGAACTTTGAATAAGTATTTGTAGAATAAGTTAGTCTTGTTACAGATTGTTGGGATTGTTGCAAGTTGTTTTAAATATTTTAACAATTAAACAAAACTAAACAACCATCAAATTACAACCCCTTATATCTGAATTATCAAACCTTCCGATGATGCTAAATGATTGATTGTCAGTATTATAAGCTCCTAAATCTTGTGTTTCAATAAAGCTACAAGAATCAATATTAGCTAAATCAACCACGTTGATTCCTCCACGAATAATACTTCGATCGGTCATAGATGGCATTGAAAATGTAGGTATAATTTTAAATGGGTCGTTAATTTCTCGTAACAAAACTTTCATGGTTCTTGGCAAATCAAAAATGCCATCTCCTTTAGAGTATCCTTGAGAAAGTAGTTCGGTCATCCCATATTCTGAATGAATTTTTTCGATACCAAAAGCATTCGTCAAAATTTCATGTACTTCTTCTCGCAATAATTCTTTTCTACGACCTTTCATGCCGCCAGTTTCCATTATTACGAGTCTATCTTTGAGCTTGTGTATAAAAGCCAAATTTTCACTTGACTCTGCCAAATCAAGTAAAGCGAATGTAACACCAATAATTAAAACTTTTCGATTAGATTGTTGGTTATCAGATAGTTGTCGGAGTTTTTCGAGAAGTTCGGTGATATTATTCAAATAAAAACCCGACTCACGAGAATAAGTTCGATAAATAAAATTTTGAACCATATACACCAACGACGAATTATTTCGTTCAAGATAAGAAGGAAGCAGAGCTATAATATGATAATCGGTCAGTGGGCCATAAAATTGCTCAAAAATTTTCTGACTTATATATTCATAAAAAGGTAAATCGCTTACGAAATGCTTACTTGTGGTATCGCCCGTAGTGCCACTACTTTCAAAAATCATTTGTGTCGAGGCATTATCAGCCACTACTCGATGGTGTTTGAAAAACTGAATAGGTAAGAAAGGGATTTTGTCTAAACGATTGATTGTCAAAGGGTTGATATGTAGATAATTCAAATATTTATTGTAAACAGGGTTTTGCATTGCTTGAAAGCGAAAAACTTCCAAAGCCAATTCTTCAAAATAATTTGGTCTTAGAAAATTATCGTTTAGTTGTAAAACCGCAGATTTTAGTTCATCACGAATACCCATTGCAAAGTTTAAAGTTTTTACTAAATTAGCAGAAAAATAGTCAACAGTCAATTGCCCAGAGTCCACAGATAGTATAAACTATTGACCGCCGACTATCGACTGTGGACTAATTAAAATGACATATTAACAATGAAAAAGGTTTCAGCATTTATTATTTTTGGTACAATATTCTCATTAGTAGGGTGTTATAAAGAAACAACTTTTGATAACAAACCTGCCATTGAGTTTAAAGACTTACGCAAAGAAATCAGGATTGACCAATTCACAGGGTCAAAAAAAGATTCGCTAATTTTGACTATTAAATTTCAAGATGGAGATGGTGATTTAGGTTTGAACGAAAAAGAAAAAGCTACTGCTGAAGCCAAAAGTGACTATAATTACATGATTCGTTTGTTCCGTAAAAAGAAAGGTGTTTTCCAAGAATTTATACCTGCAGTACCTTACTCTGGTTTTTTCCCACGTCTGAAAACTGATGGAAAAACTGGCCCAATTGAAGGAACAATTGATTATTCAGTAGATTTTCCTCATCCATTCACTCCTGTGAAAGATTCATTGAAGTTTCAGGTAACAATCAAAGACCGAGCAGGGAATGTCAGCAATACAGTTGAATCAAAATTGATAGTTTTGCACGAGTTTTGAACAGCCCACAGTCGATAGAGTCCATAATTGGACTCTATCGACTATAAAAGTTTCGCTCCAGTACCATTTGTTTTCGGGAAAATAGGTTTTCCCTTATCTAAATACACGCCTTCGGCTGGGTCATTTGAAATTAATATTGAGCCATCCATATCTACATAATCGAGTAGGGGGGCAATTTGGCCAATAGCTGATATACCAATGCTTGTTTCGGTCATACAGCCACACATGACTTGTAAACCCAAACTACGAGCTTCGGCGATCATGCGTAAGGCTGGAGTAATTCCGCCACACTTGGCTAATTTAATATTGACACCATCGAATTTTCCAACACACTTTTTAACATCTTCTTCTACGATACAACTTTCATCGGCAATTAGAGGCAGGACAGAGCCAGCCATCACTTCTATCATTGGCTCATAATCATCTTTTTTCATCGGTTGTTCAATAAACTCAACACCCAATTCGGCAAATGCTTTGGAGTTTTCAATCGTTTCTTCCACGCCCCATGCACAATTAGCATCCACTCTAAAAAGTGCATCGGTATGTTTACGAAGCTCATGAACAATTTCTACATCGTGGTCAGTACCTAATTTTATTTTATAGATTGGAAAATCAAACTCTTGCATTTTTTCTACCATTTTTTCGATGGTATCAATGCCAATAGTATAATTTGAATATGGAACTTTGGTAATATCTAATCCCCAGATTTCATACAAGGGTTTTCCTTGCTTTTTGCCCCATAAATCCCAAGCAGCCATATCTAATGCACAATGAGCAAAAGAATCATCTTTTAAAAAAGGATACATTACTGACCAAAACTCTTCGGGGCTTTGCAAATCATAATTCTCAATAAGTTCTTGATATTCAGTGAGTTTATCTCTCATTCCTTCGGCCGTTACACCATAATATGGAATGGGTGTAGCCTCACCATAACCGCTGTGTTCGCCATCTTGTAGTTCAACAATAAAGGCATCAATATCATCACGAGAGCCATGAGCTATGGTAAAAGTATGCCGCATTTGCAGCGTAAGAATATGAAGTTTTAGTTTCATTTTTGATGAAGAGAGAAAATAATTTTATTTAATATTATTTTCCCCTCCTTTTCAAGGAGGGGTGTCCTGACGAAGTCGGACGGGGTGGTTGTTTACGTACGAAAATGAGCCTTAATCTTATTCAAAACCCAATCAATATTTTCAAAAATTTGTTTATTTTCAAAACATAAAATCCTAATATTCAGTGACTTTAAAAATTCGTCACGTTTTTCATCTTGCACAAGTCCAAACCCTTCAAAGTGTTCTTGTCCATCTAATTCAATATTTAATTTTTCTGACGGACAGTAGAAATCAAGAATATAAAAATCAATGCTATGTTGTCTTCTGAATTTTCTACCCTCTAATTGAATGTTTTTTAAATAGATCCACAGTGTAGCTTCGGCAGATGTGGAATGATTACGTAAGTGTTTTCTTTGTGGTTTTAGTGTTTTTAGGTTGTTGAGCTGCATGGTATTTTGCTGAAAATTTAGTCCATTGTTTAACCACCCCCGCCGACTTCGTCAGGCGACCCCTCCTTGAAAAGAAGGGGAAATTTATTCTCACTCAATTTATATCTCGCTCAATTTTTTATCGCTTGAAAAATCATTACATATTCACCAACTCATTTCCTCTAAGTACAGGAACAACGTCGTATAAATCTTTTTGTAAGCAATAGCTGATATCTTTATTGATACCCAAGCGTTGTAAACGGCGAATATGTGATGAGTTGGCAACATAGCCTAACATATCATCTTTGGCTTGTTGATATAATCGCATGGCCATAATAGCACTATCTTCAGCTACGAAATATTCATTTTGTACAGCATCAACCAATGCCCCTGCAAACAAGGAGTCTTCTAAATTTATTTTTCCTTTCCAACCCGCACAAAGCACTAATACATCGTAAGGTTGAGTTTTCAAATAATTAACAATGGCATTTAGATTTAAAAATGCCCCAACCAAAACTTTTACCGCCGATTTTTTTGCCATTGTAATCGAATAAGTACCATTGGTGGTAGTCATAGCGATTTTTTCGCCAATCAATTTTTCGTTCATGAAGCTAAATGGCGAGTTATCAAGGTCGAAACCTTCCACTTTTTGAGCATTTCGCTCGGCAGCAGCAATGTAGCCTTTTTCTTGTAACTGTTTACATTCTTCAACAGTTTCGACAGGAATAATGGCTTGTACGCCATAGGCAAAGCCTGTAACCATGCAGGAAGTTGCTCTAAAAATATCTGTAACAATTACAATGGTGTTGTCAATGTTGTGGAGATGTAATAAATCTGGAGTTAAGCAAACGTCAATATTTTTCATCCTAAAAAGTCAAAAATTAATTTTTGGCAAAGATGCCAAAAAAGTCTTTTAAAAACTAAATTAAAGCCTTAGATTTACCCAAAATAGTACAGAAATTAGTCACTTCAGCCATAAATTTTCTCATCCACCACCAACATTTTCGAAAATTCTAAAAATAATCCTACATTTTTAACCTTTTTTTAATCAATATATCGGAATTGTGAAAATACTGTCGTAATTTTGCACCCGAAAAAGCAAAGGTATTGTCTTTGTTTTTTCAAATTTATATTCAAAACTCATCAAAAAAATTATATGGCATCAGTTAGACCAGATGAAGTTTCGGCAATCTTGCGTGAGCAATTAGCAGGTTCAAGAACCGAAGCCGAACTCGAAGAAGTTGGTACAGTGCTACAAATCGGCGACGGTGTAGCACGTATATATGGTTTATCAAAAGTTCAAGCCGGTGAATTGCTGGCATTTGAAAATGGCTTAAAAGCCCTTGCACTTAACCTCGAAGAAGACAACGTAGGAGCGGTATTATTGGGTGATTCGGCAGGTATCAAAGAAGGAGCAACCGTAAAACGTACAGGTGAAATTGCCTCTGTAAAAGTAGGCGAAGGCATTGTAGGACGTGTTGTAAATACTTTGGCAGAACCTATCGATGGAAATGGCCCGATTCAAGGTGAAACTTTTGAAATGCCTTTGGAGCGTAAAGCACCAGGGGTTATCTACCGTCAGCCTGTAACTGAGCCTCTACAAACAGGTATCAAGTCAATTGACGCCATGATTCCAATTGGCCGTGGACAACGTGAGTTGGTAATCGGTGACCGTCAGACTGGAAAAACTGCCGTTTGTATTGATACGATCATCAATCAAAAAGAATTCTACGACAAAGGCGAGCCTGTATATTGTATTTATGTTGCTTGTGGTCAAAAAGCATCTACTGTGAAGGCTGTTGAACAAACACTTCGTAAATACGGTGCAATGGACTATACCGTTATCGTAAATGCTGGTGCTTCTGACCCTTCTCCGATGCAATTCTTTGCTCCATTTACTGGTGCTGCTATCGGTGAGTACTTCCGTGATACTGGTCGTCCTGCATTGGTTATTTATGATGACTTGTCAAAACAAGCCGTAGCTTACCGTGAGGTGTCATTGTTGCTTCGTCGTCCTCCAGGTCGTGAGGCTTATCCAGGAGACGTTTTCTATCTTCACAGTCGTTTGTTGGAGCGTGCCGCAAAAATCACTTCTGATGATTCGATTGCAAAAGATATGAACGATTTGCCTCCTTCATTAAAAGATAAAGTAAAAGGTGGTGGTTCATTAACAGCCCTTCCAATTATTGAAACGCAAGCAGGTGACGTTTCAGCATATATCCCAACCAACGTAATTTCGATTACTGATGGTCAAATCTTCTTGGAATCAAACTTGTTTAATGCAGGTATTCGTCCAGCGATCAACGTAGGTATCTCGGTATCACGCGTGGGTGGTAATGCACAAATCAAGTCAATGAAAAAAGTAGCAGGTACATTGAAACTTGACCAAGCACAATTCCGTGAATTGGAAGCGTTTGCTAAGTTTGGTTCAGACCTTGATGCTTCTACAAAATTGACAATTGACCGTGGTCGTAAAAACCAAGAGATTTTGAAACAAGCACAATTCTCTCCAGTACAAGTTGGTGACCAAGTAGCAATCATTTATGCTTCTATCAACGGTGTGATGGACAAAGTGCCAGTAGAAAAAGTAAAAGAATTTGAAAAAGAATTTATCTTGTTGTTGAATGCTCAATACTCAGAAGTAATCAGCAAACTTGCCGCAGGTAAATTAGAGGATTCTTCAACTGATCTTATCAAAAAAGTTGGTAAAGAATTAGCAGAGAAATACGCTTAAAATAATTAAGAATTGAGAATTAAGAATTAGGAATGTTTTTACGGCATACATTAATTCTTAATTCTACATTCTACATTCTTAATTTGATAAAAAGATGCCTTCATTAAAAGAAGTAAGAAATAGAATTGTTTCGGTAAATTCAACAACACAAATTACCAAAGCAATGAAAATGGTATCTGCGGCGAAACTTCGTCGTGCCCAAGATGCCATCATTCAAATGCGTCCGTACGCAACTAAGTTGAATGAATTGATTGCTACTGTTTCGGCAAATACCGAAGTAGGAGCATCAAGCCCTTACACAAAGGTACGTGCAGTAGAAAAAGTTTTGGTCATTGTTGTTACTTCAGACCGTGGACTTTGCGGAGCATTTAACTCAAATGTTGTGAAAGCCGCTCTTGCTCATATCAACGAAAAATATGCTTCTCAAGCAGCAAAAGGTAATGTTGAAATCATGGCCTTGGGTAAAAAAGGCGGTGAAACATTACAAAAACGTGGCTTCAAAACAAACACAGCGTATATGGATATTTTCCAACGCTTGAGTTTTGCCAATGCTCGCCAAGCTGCTGAGGAAGTAATGGAAGCTTTTGCTGAAGCGAAATATGATGTAGTTGAACTTGTTTTCAACGAATTCAAAAATGTTGCCACGCAAATTATCCGAGTTGAGCAAATGTTGCCTTTGGTTGAAAAGAAAGATGATTCGTCAAAAACTGGTAAAATTGATTACCTTTTTGAACCATCGGAAGAGGAGATTGTACTGGAATTGATGCCAAAAGCAATTAAAATGCAGTTGTTCAAATCTGTTTTGGAATCGAATGCTTCTGAACACGGAGCCAGAATGACCGCAATGGATAAAGCAACCGACAATGCCAACGAATTGTTACGCTCATTGAAAATTGAGTATAACCGTAGTCGTCAAGCAGCAATTACAAAAGAAATTTTGGAGATTGTAGGTGGTGCCGAGGCTTTGAAAGGACAATAAAAATATTGGTTCTTATATAAAAACGGCGATGTATCGAAAGAAACATCGCCGTTTTTTTGTAACACAATTCTCTGAATTGCATTACTTGTTCACAATTCGGAGAATTGTGTTACAACTCTTGCACACTCATCACCCCCAAATTCTCAAATAGTTTTGACCAATAATGCGTAATCGTTGGGTTATTTTCTTTGATTGAACTTGTGGGTTCAAAAGGTAAAATCATCGAAATATCGGGACTATTTAAAGCATAGTTTTTAAATTTTTCAGCATCTATTTCTGCCCATGCTTCTGCTTCTGTCTCATTTTTAGGTGGTTTTTGTTGAAAATCTCTGCCATTTTTTACACTTTCAACCATATCACTTAGGTAATATACTTTCACTATCGATTGCGTAGCTGCTGCTTTTGCAATCACAGGAATACTTGAAAGAATATTAGTTTCGAGATTTGAAGCATTATTATTTTGTGCATTTAGCCTTGTAAATGCTTGTTTTGTGACAAAGTTCCGTTCTTTTCTGATTGATAAATCATACGATGTTTTGATTGATTCTATATCAGTTGCGTTCATACCCTCGGTATTTTCCATTTCGGTACGGCAAACTAAAGATAAACAACGTCCTTTTGAAGTATTTTCATGGATGTAATAAATCTCAAATTTATCACCTGCTTTATTGAAGTTTTGTTCAATGACCGAAGTCAAAGCCTGTTGATATTTTTGAGCAATGAAAGGCTTTGCCACATCAACACTTGCGGTTTTATCAATAAAAATTAAAGTATAAATTGAAGGACTATTTGCTTGATTTTCAGTTGATTGTTGTTTTTTGTCGCCACAAGCAACTACAAATAGTAAGAAAGAAAACGAAATGACTGTATAAAAGAAATTGGGCTTTTTCATCAATTTTAATTAAGAGGTCTGACCACTTTTAAAGTGTTATCATGTCATAAAACGCAAAATAACTGGTTTCAATATTTTATCTTCAATAATTTTCTATAAACGGTATCTTTTGCCATATTTTTCTCCCAATAAGGATTTTGAATGGTGACCTTTAATACTGCTTTTGAAGTCAACATTGTTTTTTTAGTCTCATAAGTTTCAGCCCAACCTACAATTAGGTGGGGGAACTCTTTCTCAAAGTAAATACTCAAATCTCGTTTGCTTTCTGGGTAATGAATTTTATAATGAATTAAACTTTTACCTTTAAAAATTGAATCACCAGCATAAGGTTCTAAACTGATTCTTGCCATTTCAGCCTGTATATTTCTATGTCTTAGACGCAAAGAGGTCATACTTGGAATCATAAACATATTACCCGTTGGCAGTTGGTCAATTGATAATAATCGAATTTTAGTCCATAATTCATCTTCTAAAATTGCATGTTCGAGGTGAGATTCTTCATCAACTTCATTTTCAAAATATGATTTTCCAAGCAGTTGATAGCCATTCTGTCGGTAATTTAATTGTAAAAAACTCTGCCCACACCATTCCTGATTAGTATTGGTTACTTTCAGCGTTGCTGGAAATGTATTAGTTTTTACGGGTGTAAAAACAGAAGTGTACATCGAATAATCGTAGATTCCAGTAATAAATTTTTTGATGAAATTTAATTTTAAAACAGGTGTTGCTTTTTCTTTGTCATTCGATTCCAATTTGACTTGTTTGTCTAATCGAAAATCTTCGGTTACAAATATCATAATTGCCTCACCTTTATTTAACTTTCCATACTGGGCTTGTTGCAAATCATAACTACTAATTTCAGCTTTTCCTTTGTACCAATAATCTATAAATTCTTGACTATCACATATTTGTTTTCTTTTCTGGGCGTTCTTATCATCGCATGAAATTAATGTTAAAAGGATGATGATGATACTATAATATTTCATAATTGTTTTGTTGCCAAATGTCCCTCAAATTTACGAAAATACTTTGGTATCGGTAGGGAAGATGCCAAATAAAAAAGCTAAAAAGTTTCGTATTTAATGAAAAAATCAAGTGCTTTTTTCTACATCTAAAAAATAGTATGACTATTCTGAATCTTACTTAAAGATAAAAATTGGTAGATATTTGCTAAACAAATCAATGAATATCATAGCTTTGCTACAAGAAAATTAATCAAAAAATAAAACAAATCTTAAAAATCTTTTAATTGCGTATATTTTGTTTGAAAAATTAAATTTTTTATTGCTATTATTAAATTTTTTGCTCTAATTCACTTCTCAGTTATCACTAATTTTGAACCATCATGGCAACCACCCCAAAACTTAAAAAAGAATCAGAAGAAACCGTCAGTATCAAGCCACGTGAACAGAAAAAGCCAATTTTGATGGAAATTGCTTGGGAAGTATGTAACCAAGTTGGTGGAATTTACACCGTTATTCGCTCAAAAGTACCTTCAATGGTAGAGGAGTGGGGCGATAATTATTGCTTGGTTGGTCCTTATTTCGCGAATACAGCATTAATTGAGTTTGAACCTATTGAAGACCTTGACGAATCTCCGTTTGGCAAAGTAGTTAAGAAAATGAAGGAAATGGGCTATGAAGCTCATTATGGACGCTGGCTCGTTACAGGCAAACCTAAAATTGTTTTGTTTGATTTCAAGAATTTACTTAAAAGTAGTAATGATTTTAAACATAAACTTTGGGAAAAACACCAAATTTCTACCTTAAATGCCGAACCACTGGTTGATCAAGTAGTGGTCTTAGGTGAAATGATTCGGGTTTTCTTGACCGAGTTTGGCGAAACATTTGGCTATAAAAATGATGTTATTGCTCATTTTCATGAATGGATGGTAGCAAGTGCACTGATAGATATTCGGACTGATAAAGTGCCAATTTCAACTGTATTTACTACCCATGCAACCATGCTTGGGCGTTATATTGCAGGAAATGAAGCTGATTTTTATGAAAAACTACCAACTTATAATTGGGAAGTTGAAGCCCGTAATTATGGTATTGAGGCTCAAGCAAAAATTGAACGTTTGGCTGCTCAAAAATCACATGTATTGACTACTGTCAGTGATGTAACAGCCAAAGAGTGTGAGGTCTTTTTTGGACGAACTTGTGATTTGATTTTGCCAAATGGCTTGAATGTTACTCGTTTTGCCGCAACCCATGAATTCCAAAATTTACACTTGAAATACAAAGAAAAAATCCATCAGTTTGTGATGGGACATTTTTTCCAAAGCTACTCGTGGGATTTAGATAAAACATTGTACTTTTTCACATCAGGACGTTACGAATTTAGAAATAAAGGTTATGATTTAACACTTGAAGCTTTGAAACGCCTCAATTTCAAACTTGTTCAAGCAGGAGTTGATATGACTGTGGTGATGTTTATCATTACCAAAAATCCAGTTCATTCGATTGACCCTGAAGTGCTGCAATCAAGGGCGGTAATGGAAGAAATTCGCCAAACTTGTGAGTCAATTGAAAAACAAGTTGGTGAACATTTGTTTCATGCTTCGGCTTCTAATGAAAATCCAAATCTACCTGATTTGAATAACTTTGTGGATGAATATTGGCGTCTGCGATTACGCCGTACAATTCAGACTTGGAAAACTAAAAAATTGCCTCATACAGTCACCCACCTCTTGAAACAACCTGATGATATTACGGAATATTTGAAAGAAACCAATTTATTGAACCATCAGCAAGACCGTGTTAAATTTGTTTATCACCCAGACTTTATTTCACCAACCAATCCACTTTTTGGTATGGAATATAGTCAGTTTGTGAGAGGTTGTCACTTGGGTGTTTTTCCAAGTTATTATGAGCCTTGGGGATATACTCCTTTAGAGTGTGTAGTTCGTGGAATTCCAACCGTAACGAGTGATTTGTCGGGCTTTGGTGATTTTATGATTCAATTGATGAAAGATTATGATAGCGTAGGTGTTTATGTGGTGAATAGAAAGAAGAAAAGTTACGATAAAGCAGCCGATCAATTGGCCGATATCTTGTTTAAATTCGTAACTATGAATCGTCGTGATCGTATCACCCAAAGAAACAGAGTAGAGAATATTTCGGAAGTATTCGACTGGACTAATTTGAGATCATATTATGATACAGCACACGATTTAGCCTTAAAACGCAAAGGTGTTACAAGGATATAGTACTAAATATACAATTTATTAAATATTTTGTGGTGCATAAACAACTAATAATCAGTTGTTTATGCACTTTTTGTTAGAATGAAGACTTGAAATATCACAATTTTTTTTAATTTTGTATTTTTAGTAATCTTGTTCATCAACATTCACAAATGACTTTAATTGTAGGGAGTGCTATTTTTGCATATTTATTGGGGTCTATTCCCTCAGCCGTTTGGTATGGTAAAATATTTCATGGTATCGATATTCGCCAGCATGGAAGTGGTAATGCAGGAGCAACCAATTCTCTCCGTATTTTTGGTAAAAAAGCAGGAATCATTGTCTTGATTTTTGATTTTCTCAAAGGTTTTTTAGCAGTTTTCCTAACTCGACATTTTTTGAAAAGTGATGATGAACTCATTCCTTTAATTATGGGAGTTATGGTAATTTTAGGGCATATCTACCCTGTTTTTGCTCAATTCCGTGGCGGAAAAGGTGTGGCTACTGCCATCGGTGTGGTGGTTGCAGTACTTCCGATGGCTGCTTTGGTTTGTGTTGTAGTTTTTCTACTCACCGTTTTTCTGACTAAATATGTTTCGTTAGGCTCGCTTTTGGGAGCTTTGGCTTTTCCAATGCAAGTTTCTTTGAAACTTTGGAATGATGTTACCGACCCTTATTATGTTGGTTTGGCTTGGTTATTTTTCTTTATTTTGGCATATACTCACCGAGAGAATATTCAGCGATTAGTCAAAGGGACGGAAAGCAAATTTGGTGTGAAGAAATAATTTTTGGCAATAAAAATCCTGCGAAATCTTATAATCATAGCTTAAATAAAATGAAGAAAGCAGTTGAAGAAATATGGTTAGACTTGCACCAAGAGTTGAAAAACTTTATTAAAAATAAAGTAAAAGACAATGATGATAGCAACGATATTCTTCAAGAAGTTTTCTTGAAAATTCATTTGAATATTCACCTACTTAACGATTGTACTAAACTTACTTCTTGGATATATCAAATAACAAGAAATGCGATATCTGACCATTTTCGTAAAAATAAATCCAATTTTCAAATTGAAGAATTTGATTTTCCTGAGCAAGCACACGAAGAACCTCTCTATCAGGCATTAAGCAACTGTATCAACAGTAAAATTAATATTTTGCCTGAAAAATATAAGCAAGCAATCTTACTCACTTCTTTTCAAAACTTTTCTCAAATAGAGTTGGCAGAAAAATTGGATATTTCTCATTCTGGGGCAAAATCAAGGGTGCAAAGAGCAAAAGCTCAACTAAAAGACCTTATTTTGGACTGCAAAAATGTTGAAACTGACAACAACGGCAATCTCATCGACTACCAAGTTAAGTAGTCCACAGTCAATAGTCGGCAGTCCACAGAGCCATATAATGCTGTCTATCTGTTTTTTATGAAAATTAAATAGATTGATTAAATATCTCTCAATTCTTATTTGAATTTTTGCGTCTTTTTTGCATGCTAATCGTCTATTGATTGTAAATATTTTTTAACAATCAAATCAATTTTCAAGATGAATAATTTTCAAAAAGTAGATGTTCAGATTTTGAATGCCTTCGTTGATGGCGATGAAGGGGGAAATCCAGCAGGAGTAGTATTAGATGCTGATGATTTGTCAAATGAACAAAAATTAAAAATTGCTACCAAAGTTGGTCTATCTGAGACTGCGTTTGTTTCAAAATCACAAATAGCAGATTTTAAACTTGATTTCTTCACGCCTAACAAACAAATTGCCCATTGCGGACATGCAACAATTGCAACTTTTTCGTATTTATCAAAATTAGGAAAGATAAAAAGTCAACATTCTTCAAAAGAAACCATTGATGGAATAAGAGAAATTTTATTACAAGACGATTGGGCTTTTATGGAACAGAAAGCCCCAACGTACATTGATGTTCAAGGACGAGAGGAAGTAATATTAAAATCTTTGCATTTGACCAAAAACGATTTATTCGGAAATGCTCCAATTTCAATAATTAATACTGGAAATTCTTTTGCTCTTATTCCAGTGGCAAATCCAGAAATATTAAAAAATATCAAACCCGATTTCGATAGTATCAATCAAATAAGTGAAGAATTTGACTTAATCGGCTACTATGTTTTCTGCACACAAACAGATAATGGAGAAAGAGATGCAGACACAAGAATGTTTGGGCCAAGATATGGAATTGAAGAGGAAGCGGGTACAGGAATGGCAGCAGGTCCGTTGGCATTCTATCTTTATGATAAACTTAATTTGAAGAAAGAAAGAATTTTAATTCAACAAGGACGGTTTATGAAAACCCCTTCGCCAAGTTTAATTATAGTAGATTTGATAATAGAAAATGGTAGGGTTGAAAAAATTATGGCAGGAGGAAAAGGTGTATTAAGCAAAACAATGATTATTGAAATATAAAAAGACTTTCCATAATCTGAACTTTGAAATGAAATAAGATTTACTTTTGAGGTAGATTTTATAAATAATGGCATATTTAAGCTTTTCTTAGAGAAAATGAACACTTACATCGAACAAAATAAAGACCGTTTTTTAAGCGAACTTTTTGATTTTTTACGCATTCCATCAGTTAGTGCTGATTCAAAATTTCAGCCAGATATGCTTCATGCGGCTGAATATATCAAAGAAAAATTATTGGCAGCAGGATTGGATAAAGCTGAGATTTGTCCAACAGCAGGACATCCAATTGTTTATGCTGAGAAAATTGTAAATGCTTCATTACCAACTATTTTGGTTTATGGACATTATGATGTTCAGCCCGCTGACCCCTACGAATTGTGGGACTCTCCACCATTTGAACCAACCATTAAAGTAACAAAAAACCATCCCGATGGAGCAATTTTTGCTCGTGGCTCATGCGACGACAAAGGGCAGATTTATATGCACGTAAAAGCCATTGAAATGATGTTGGCTGATGGAGGTTTGCCATGTAATGTAAAAATAATGTTTGAAGGCGAGGAAGAAGTTGGCTCTGAAAATTTGGGTGTATTTGTAAAAGCAAATAAAGAAAAACTCGCAGCTGATTTGATTTTAATTTCTGACACTTCAATCATTGCTAATGATATTCCATCAGTTGAAACAGGCCTACGTGGTTTGACTTATATGGAAGTTGCGGTAACTGGTCCAAACCGTGATTTGCACTCTGGTGTTTATGGGGGTGCTGTTGCAAATCCAGTTAATGTGCTTTGTCAAATGATAGCTTCTTTGCATGATGCTGATGGAAAAGTAACAGTGAAAGGTTTTTATGACAAAGTTGATGAACTTTCGCAAGAAGAAAGAAATGCTTTAGAGTCAGCTCCTTTTGATTTGGAAGCATATAAACTCGACCTTGATATTGCCGATGTTTCGGGTGAAAAAGGTTATACTACTCGTGAGCGAGCATCTATTCGTCCAACACTTGATGTAAATGGCATTTGGGGCGGTTATACAGGCGAAGGCTCGAAAACTGTTTTACCTTCAAAAGCCTTTGCAAAAATCTCTATGAGATTGGTTCCACACCAAGATTGGGAAGAAATTGCCGACCTTTTTGAAACACATTTCAAAGCGATTGCTCCAAATACGGTTAAAATAAAAGTAAGTCGTCACCACGGGGGACAACCTTATGTAACCCCAATAGACTCGCCAGGTTATAATGCGGCAATGCTTGCTATGGAAGAGGCTTGGGGACAAAAACCTGTGCCTACACGAGGTGGTGGAAGTATTCCAATTGTGGCTTTGTTTGAGCAAGAATTAGGCTTGAAATCAATTCTCTTTGGTTTTGGCTTAGATTCTGACGCTCTTCACTCACCAAATGAGCATTACGGACTTTTCAATTTCTTCAAAGGTATCGAAACAATTCCTTTGTTTTATAAGCATTATGCTGAGTTGATGAAGTAAAAATCATAAATTTGTAGCAAAATATTAGAAATCATGAAAACAAGCACGATTTTAATTGACCCAGAAACGATGAGTGGGGAACCCGTTTTTCGAGGTACTCGTGTAACTATTCAAACACTTTTTGATTATTTAGAAGACGGAGATATAGGGGATTTCCTAAGAAACTTTCCTTATATTTCTCGGGAAATGGTTACAGAGGTTTTAAGAGAAGTTTCGCATAGAGGAATTCCAAAACATAAAAAACATGCTAAAATTGCTGCTTGATGAAAATATAGGTTTGGATATTCAGCAAGAGTTGTCAAGTTTTGAAACTCATAGCCTAAAGGATATGGGATGGCTTGGTAAAAAGAATGGGGAATTAATGAAACTTATCAGTTTGGAAAGGTTTGATATTTTTATCACAACAGATAAAAATTTACCTTTCCAACAAAATCTTTCAAATTTGACCTATGCCTTGTGGGTCTTAGATAGCCCATCAAATAAAGTTTCTATGTTGAGATTATTTGTTCCTCTGATTATTCAAGAAATTGAATCATTGAATGGGCAAAAGCCTGAAAAGGCATTAAAATATATCACTGTTGAAGGTTTTAGCACTGGCAAAAAGAAACAAATGATATAGAGAAGTTAAATTTATGAAAAAGTAACATGACATTTAACTTCTCAAACCATCTTCCCCTTTTCCACCGACAAAGCCCCTTTTTTTGAAAGGGCTTTTACGCCAAAAATCAAGTCGGCAAAGCGTGGGTCGGTGGTTAAACCTTTTTTGTAGCGACTATAAATTTGCTGAATCACAACTGAGTTTTTGAATAAACCAAAAACATAGAAATACAAAATATTTGATACATCTCGTCCACTTTTTTGGGCATAGCGGTCAGCAAATTCTTGACGATTAAGGTTTCCTGATACCCACGAAAGATTGAAGTTTTTCTCAAATGCTCCATCATTTGCTTCTGCCCAATAAGATAGCGAAGTACCTAAATCCATCATTGGGTCGCCTACGGTTGTCATTTCCCAATCTAAAACTGCTACTATTTCTGATAAATTATTGGCGTTTAACACTACATTATCATACTTGTAATCGTTATGAATGAGTGTTGGTTTTCCTTCTGTGGGTAAGTTAGATTTTAACCAATTGGCCAAATTATCCATGTTGACTATCTCGTCAGTTTGTGAAGCCAAATAACGTTTATGCCAACCCTCTACTTGTCGTTGAATATATCCTTCAGGTTTTCCGATATTTATCAAACCAGTACTTTCAATATCAATGGCATGTAAATCTGCTAAATTATCACAAAGAGCTTCTGATAATTTTCGCATTTCCTCAGGGGCAACCGAAGCCATTAACTTAGGAGCATCTTTCGCTCGCAAAATAATGCCCTGTACCCGCTCCATGATATAAAATGGACAACCCATCACAGATTCATCCTCAGTAAAAATAATCGGATTTGGCACTTTTTCGTAACCAACCGACCTGACAGCACTTAAAATTTTATACTCTCTACCCATGTCATGTCCACCTTTGATGTCTTTTGCACCAAAAGGAGGACGACGCAACACATATTCCTTATTTGCCGTTTTTAAGAAATACGTCAGATTTGAATATCCCCCCGGGAATTGAGAAACTTCTGTAATAGGTTCAAAATCAGGTAGTTGCGATTGAATAAAATCATTCAATCGCAACAAATCTAATTCTTCACCCTGCCTAACAGCGGTAGGAGTATCTATTTTTAAGGATGTCATCTTTGAGTCGACGGTCAACAGACCACAGTCAATAGTTTTAATGTGAACTTGGATTAATTCGTCATTCTACATTCTTCATTAATTACTGGTGTTCAGGTCTCAACAAATCATTCACTGTTTTTACAGGATTGAAAGTAATTAAAGGTACTTCTACAAATAAAGTATTCCAATTTGCCATTGCACCATTCCAAAGCCCTGGTAATTCTTGTGCTTTTAGGTCTTTCCCACTTTGTGATTTTTGTGTATTGAAACCAGTTTTTGGGTCACGGAAGTCTAAAAGGTTGAACTTTTGACCTTTGTAATCTTTCAAAGCACAAATCAAATCAACAGGGTTGAAGTGCGTAGCTTTATCAAAAATCTCTTTTTGTTGTGGATTTTTCAAGTCAATTTGTGCCGATTCTACTACTTGCAATGAAGTTGAGCCATCAGCATTTTTTGCCCAAAATGGTCCACCACCAGGCTCGCCTACATTTTGTACCATGCCACAAATTCTTAATGGACGGTTGAGTTTTGTTCGACAATACTCAATTTGTTCTTCCAAAGAAAGGTCATCAAAACCGTCAGGAGGCAAGATACAAAGCTCGTTTTCCAAGAAAGCAGCCATTTCTTCTACATCGACTTCTTTCATTTTCACCCCATCAATCATTTTCAAGAAAGCAAAAATAGCTTCTTGATAACTGACTAATAAACTCGCTAAGGCTTTTTTATAAATAACTGTTTGTGCTTTCAAGCTATCAGGCACAACATTATCAATGTTTTTAATGAAAACGATGTCAGCATCTTGGTCATTGAGATTTTCGAGTAAAGCTCCATGCCCCGCTGGGCGGAAAAGTAAATCGCCATTGGCATTACGGAAAGGTGTGTTATCCAAATTGACGGCAATCGTATCAGTCGAAGGTTTTTGTTCTGAAAAACTGATGCTGTATTTAACACCATATTCAGCTTCATAGCTCGCTAAAACACTTTCTATCAAAGCATTAAACTTGCTTCTGTGCTCCGGAGAAACCGTAAAGTGAAGATTTACTTTGCCCTTTGAATTGGCATATTTTGCTCCTTCTACCAAATGTTCTTCGGCAGGGGTGCGAGTTTTTGAGCCATATTTATGGAATTCGAGCAAACCTTTTGGCAAACTTCCGTAATCAAGACCAGCATCAGTTAAAAGATATTTTAGTATGGTTTTATAATCGGCGGTTTCCGAACCTATGAGTTTCGATAAACTATTATAGAAAGCAAATTCTTGTAAACGTTCCAAAAACTCATTGACTGATTTATCAATTTTATCTTCTTCTAAAGCAGCAAAAAGCGACTTAAACATGCGTGAAGCAGCCCCTGAAGCTGGCACAAATTTCAATAATTTAAGGTTAAATGCTTGGTCATCGAAATCGGTTGCCAATTTGGCTGCTTTGTCATCGCCCAGGCGAATCATACCATCGTCGATGGTAGCAGCTTTAATCACATTGAGGTATGGAAACCCATTTTTGAAGTTTTCGATTTGTTCTTGAATCGTCTCAAGATTTGCCCCACGAGCTTGTATTAGGTCAAGGTCTTTTTCGTTAAACATAATAAGTCAGAGTTTATTCTTTTTGATTGTAGCTTATTGCGGTGTAATTTTACGAAAAATTAACTTTAGGGCAATGAAAGTAAGTCGGTTTTTATAATTGATTTTTGTTATCTACTGTTATTTTCCCCTCCTTTTTTCAAGGAGGGGTGCCTGACGACAGTCGGCGGGGTGGTTTTAAGCGTAGAATTTGTTTTTAAAGTACCTCAACGACTTTTAACCACCCCGTCAAAATTCGACTACGTCAGAATTTTGCCACCCCTCCTTTTTTAAGGAGGGGAAATTAACGTCTAAATATTATGACCTCCATTCTTCCTCTTTTACAAAAAACACAACAAGCGGCTGCCACAGTTCGTAGGCTTTCTGATGCTCAGAAAAGTCAATTACTTAATTATTTAGCTGAAATTGTAGAGCAATCGAAAGCTTTGATAATGTCTGAAAATCAAAAAGATTTAGACTTAATGGATAAAGCCGATGCAAAATATGACCGTTTACTTTTGAATGAAAATCGTATTCAAGGTCTGGCGGATTCTTTAAGAGAGGTAGCACTTCTACCCGACCCAACGGGTGAAATTTTGGTTGAAAGAAATCTTACTAATGGCTTGATTATCAAGAAGATAGCCGTGCCGATGGGTGTTGTAGGCGTTATTTATGAATCTCGTCCAAATGTTACGATTGATGTAGCTTCGCTGTGTTTGCGTTCGGGCAATGCTTGTGTGCTAAAAGGTGGAAAAGAAGCTCATTTTTCAAATCAATGTTTGGTTTCGCTTATTCATCAAGCATTAAATCAATTTGGTATTCCCAATGAAGCGGTTTTGCTTTTACCAACTGATCGAAAATTTACAGAAGAATTATTGAAAGCAACTCGCTTTGTAGATATTATTATACCACGTGGCTCAGATGCCTTGATTCAGTTTGTGCGTAAAAACTCACTCATTCCGACTATCGAAACTGGGGCTGGCGTAGTGCATACTTATGTTGAATCAAGTGCTGATTTGGAGAAAGCCAAAGAGATTATTGTCAATGCACGTGTTTCACGTCCGTCGGTTTGTAATTCTCTCGATTGTGCGATTGTCGATGAAGCAATTATTGAGCAATTTTTGCCGCTGTTAGTTGAAGATTTCAATAAATGGAATGTAGAAGTTTATGCTGATGATTCATCTTATGCTGTTTTTGAAAAAATTGGCTACGAAAAACTTCATAAAGCTCAAGAAGAAGATTTTGGCAAAGAATGGTTAGATTATAAAATTTCTATCAAAACCGTCAAAAATATTGGTGAAGCACTGGCACATATTCAAGCATTTTCTTCCAGACATTCAGAAGCAATTTTGACTAAAAATCAAGTTTTTGCGGAAAGATTCCTTTCAGAAGTTGATGCCGCTGCAGTTTATCACAATGCATCTACAAGATTTACCGATGGTGGACAATTTGGTTTAGGAGCAGAAATAGGTATTTCTACACAAAAATTGCACGCACGTGGCCCTTTTGCTCTCGAAAAATTAGTTACTGAAAAATGGGTTGTTTTGGGTGATGGACAGGTGAGATGGTGAGGCGAATTACGAATGACGATTTACGAATGACGAATTGGAGGCTGAACGAATCGGACTGCAGAAGCTGCTAATGTATAAATTGTTGATAATCAGCTACTTGCACTCTTTCTATTCGTAAATCGTCATTCGTAAATCGTAATTCCAGTTTTTTTTCTACTTTTGTCATAGAAAATAAACCTATGAAAAATGAAAAATCTTCCTGAGCAGTTTGCTCATCCTTATGCTTTTGCCCCAAAGTTCAAAAAATCCGCTGTTTATTTCTCAATGGAATTTGCCATTGACCAAGCTCTCAAGACCTATTCGGGTGGTTTAGGCTTTTTGGCTGGCTCGCACATGCGAAGTGCTTACCAGACCAAACAAAACCTCGTAGGCATAGGTATTCTTTGGAAATTTGGCTATTATGACCAAGTTCGCAATACTGATAATAGCATGGCGGTACAATTTCGTGAGAAAATGTATAGTTTTTTGAAAGATACAGGCGTGCGTTTCCAAATGAATATTCAAAACAGAGCAGTTTGGGTTGCGACATATTTTCTTCCGCCGACCACTTTTGGTACTGTACCAATGTTTTTCATGACAACCGATACCGATGGCAATGATACTTGGGCGAGGTCACTCTCTTACCATCTTTATGATGCTGATGCCTCTACAAAAGTAGCTCAGTGCATGATTTTAGGTATTGGCGGAATGACTTTTTTAGATAAAATCAACTACGAACCAGACGTTTATCATTTTAATGAGGCTCATGCACTTTCAGGAGCATTTCATTTATACAAAAAATTTGGAAAAGTTGCTGATGTAAAAAAACGTTTAGTTTTCACAACGCATACACCCGAAGAAGCTGGAAATGAAAAGCATGACATAAAAATGCTTGAAAATATGAATTTCTTTGATGGTGTACCAATGAATGAGGTAAGTAAAATTTCAGGAATCAAAGATAGTGTGTTTAATCATTCTTTGGTTGCTTTGCGTTTGAGTAGGAAAGCCAATGCCGTTTCAAAACTTCATGGGGATGTTTCTCGTAAAATGTGGGGCGGTTATGATGGTATTTGTGAAATTACGCACGTAACCAATGCCCAAAATAACCTTTATTGGGCTGATGAAATCTTAGAAAAAGCACGTAAAAAAGGAGATATAAAAACCATTACTGCCCGCAAAAAAGAACTAAAATCAGTACTTTTTAAAACGGTTGCCGATCAAGCAGGTAAAATTTTCGATCCAAATGTATTGACAATTATTTGGGCAAGACGTTTTGCTGCCTATAAACGCCCCGAATTATTGACCAGAGACAGAGAGCGTTTTGCACGTTTGATGAATAATTCAAAATACCCGATTCAGTTTATTTGGGCAGGGAAACCTTATCCTTTTGATGGGGGGGCAATTAATACGTTCAATCAACTGTATTATTTAAGTCACTTATACCCAAATATGGCGGTGTTGACTGGGCATGAGTTAAGTCTTTCAAAACTCATCAAAGATGGCTCGGATGTTTGGCTCAATACGCCTATCGTTACTCGTGAAGCGTCAGGAACGAGTGGAATGACTGCAGCAATGAATGCTTCGCTTAACTTTTCGACATTTGATGGTTGGGTTTGTGAATTTGCTAATGAAAGTAACTCATTTATTGTGCCAGAAGCACCACATTCGCCTGAGTGGGAGCGAGACAATACCGACATCAGCAATATGCTCGATATGCTCGAAAACAAGATTTTACCGACATATTATGACAAACCAGCCGATTGGCAAAAAATGGTTTTACAAAGCATGAATGATGTAAATGCCTTCTTCGATTCTGATCGCATGGCAGCGGAGTATTATGAAAAGGTTTATTGATGAATGCTGTTGTCTGTGAGGACACAGACAATGGCAAATATATAAAAAGCCTCATTTGAAATTCTCAAATGAGGCTTTTAAGTATTTGATAGTCAAGGAATTAAATTAAGAAATTAAAAAATAACGCTTGAAAAAACGTTTTAAATGATTTTTGCTTAAATTTGAATATAAATATTATTGATATGGTCAAAAATAATGAAGTAATATTACCACGCACCTTAGCTGAGTTTCAGGATTGGGAACCAAATGATGGTTTCAAATATGAATGGAATGATGGCGAATTGATTCAATTTACTGGAATGAACAACCGACAACTTAAAATTTACGACGCACTTCTTAGACTATTTATTGAGAAAGGCTATATTCAATTAGGCACATTTGTAGCAGAGTATGATGTAATGCTCACAGGAATACAAATGAGAAGACCAGATATAGCTTATCTTTCAAAAGCTCAAGTATTAGAGGCTGATAAGGGTGAAGACCCTATTCCTGAATTTACTATTGAAATTATCTCAGGTAATGATAATATCAATAAAGTTGAAGCTAAAATTAAGGAATATTTTAAGGCTGGAGTAAAGGTCGTTTGGTTGATTTTTCCAGAAGAAAAATCAGTTCATGTTTATACTTCTCGTCGTGATGTGAAAATTTGTATTGAAAATGATATTTGCTCGGCAGCACCCGTTTTGCCAGAATTTGAAATTGGTGTTGATGCGTTGTTGGGGTGAGTTTAATAAGGCTTTGTTTTAAACAAAGCCTTATTAAATCAAAAAATCGTATCAAAAAGCAAATAACTATTCAAAGCAATGATAATGAAAGTTACAACCCAAGCCGTATATTTTACATAAGCAGGGTTGGCAAATTCTCCCATTTTGAGCTTATCAGAGGTAAACATTACCAAAGGTACAACCGCAAAACTTAATTGCAAAGACAAAATCACTTGGCTTAAAACCAATAAGTCAGAAGTACCTTTTTCTCCATAAATTATCGCTACAATCAAAGCAGGAATAATTGCTAAAAGCCTGGTAATCAGTCTTCTCAGCCACGGTTTTAGTTGAATGTTCAAGAAGCCTTCCATGATTATTTGTCCTGCAAGTGTACCTGTAAGCGTAGAATTTTGTCCTGCTGCTAATAAAGCGACTGCAAAAAATAATCCTGCTAATTTTACTCCCAAAATTGGGTCGAGCAGATGGTAAGCAACTGTAATATCTGCTACTTCTTTATTGCCAGTAAAGTGAAAAGTGGCAGCCGCCATTATCAAAATAGCAGCATTGATAAAGAAAGCGATAAACAAAGAAGCCGTCGAATCAATTGTAGCAAATTTAATGGCACTCTTTTTAGCAGCGTGTGTATTTTCAATTTTTCGGGTTTGAATAATACTTGAATGCAAATAAAGGTTGTGTGGCATCACGGTTGCACCCAAAATCCCGATGGCGATATAAAGCATTTCGGGGTTAGTAACAATCTGACTGCTCGGAATTAAACCTTTTGACAGAGCAACAATATTTGGTTGAGAAGCTAATATTTCATAGCCAAAACACAAGGTAATGATCAAAATCAAGCCACCAACAATGACTTCAATGATACGAAAACCTTTGTTTTGTAGAAATAAAATAAAAATCACATCAATTGCAGTTATCACAACTCCATAAGTAAGCGGAATATTGAATAGTAAATTTAAGGCAACTGCTGCCCCGATAACTTCTGCCAAATCACAAGCGGCAATGGCAATTTCTGCCAAAACCCATAGCATCAAAGATACAGGTCTTGAATAAGCATCTCGGCAGGCCTGTGCCAAATCTCTTCCTGTGGCAATGCCTAATTTGAGCGATAAATGTTGCAAAAGCATGGCAAAAAGGTTAGAAATCAGAATGACTGAAAGCAAAGTATAACCAAATTTTGCACCACCCGCAATATCAGTTGCCCAGTTACCAGGGTCCATATAACCTACGGCAACCATCAAACCTGGCCCAGTGAATGCTGCTAACTTTTTCCAAAAACTCCCATGTTTTGGCACATTTATCGTACCATGAACTTCGGGTAAGGAAAGATTACTTGTGGTTGATTTCCAAACCTTGTTTTCGTTTATATTGACTACATTTTCCATTTTTCGATAATACTTTATATATTTTGATACAAACATAAAACAAAAAGTTTGTTTATCAAAATATATTTTTAGGTTTGTCTAAATTTTGTTTGATTAGACTAAAAATGTAAATTGCAAAAACTTTGGCAGTCGCTTATCGACAGTCAGCAATCGACTATTTTTTAACCATCTACTCATGGTCTATTGACTGTGGACTAAAACATGATTTCCTTCACCGAAGAAAACTACTTAAAAATCATTTATTTGCTAACCGAGCGGAACGGTGGTAATGAAGTGAGTACCAATGAGTTAGCCGAGCATACGCAAACCAAAGCGGCATCGGTGTCGGATATGCTACGCAAGTTGGCAGAGAAAAGCTATATCAATTATCGTAAATATCAAGGTGTAACACTTACGGTTGAAGGGCAACAAATTGCTTTGGCGGTAATTCGTAAGCACCGACTTTGGGAGGTTTTTTTGGTAGAAAAGTTAGGCTTTGGTTGGGACGAAATACATGATATTGCCGAGCAATTGGAGCATATTGATTCAAAAGAATTGACTGAAAGTTTAGATAAATTTCTGGGAAGCCCCAAATTCGACCCACATGGCGATCCTATTCCCGATGCTAAAGGAAAAATGCCATCGGTTAGTTATCAAAAATTATCAGAAGTGCCATTGAATCAATCGGTGGTGATGATGGGTGTTTCAGTACACTCACCTGCTTTTTTACAGCATCTTGATAAACATCAAATTACACTCGGGTGCAGTCTTAAAGTGTTGGAAATCAGCGAGTTTGACAAATCATTTGGCATTTTATTGAATGAAAACACTTCTCTTTTTGTGAGTAATGAAGTAGCAAGGAATTTATTGGTGAAAGCTCAAAATGCGTAAACTAAGCTAAAAATCTATGAATTTTGACTACCTTATTCAGAACATCACAACAACTGATAAAGTTTTACACACCGAAGCTGCAAAAGCTATCAATAAAGCCTTAACTGCCCGCAATTGGCTCATTGGTTTATATATCGTGGAGTTTGAGCAAAATGGTGAAGACAGAGCAAAATATGGCAAAAAGCTACTTGAAAATCTTGCTAAAAAACTTAATTCAAAAGGCTTATCTTTTAGAAATTTGAAGTTGTTTAGACAGTTTTATTTGGAGTTCCCTCAATTATCAGAGCCAATTAAATTGTATCTAGTTTCTCAATCAAGTACACTAAAATTGAGTAACTCAATTGGGCAATCATTGATTGCCCAATTACAAGTAGTTGATAGTCAATTAAATACATTAAAACCTCAACAAATATTTGATGGACTTTCTTATACTCATTTAACAGAACTCCTTCATATAAAAGAGCCTTTGAAACGTACATTTTATGAAATGGAATGTATCAAAGGTGTTTGGACACATCGTGAACTGCAAAGGCAAATCCACTCACTTTATTTTGAACGAATGGGCTTATCTGCACAACCCGAAAAGTTGGCAACATTAGTACAAAATAAAAATATTCCTGCAACACCCATTGACCTAATTAAAGACGAACATATTTTTGAGTTTTTGGGTCTATCACATCAATTATTAGAAGAATCAACGCTTGAAAATGCTTTGCTCGACCATCTCCAAGAATTTATGCTTGAGTTAGGAAATGGCTTTTGTTTGGAGGCTCGCCAAAAACGAATCCTGATAGGTGAAGAATATTACTATCTTGATTTACTATTTTACCATAAAATTTTGAAGTGCCAAATTCTAATAGATTTAAAAGTAGAAAAATTTAACCACGCTCATGCTGGACAAATGACTACTTATTTGAATTACTTCAAAGAAACGCAAATGACCGAGGGTGATAACCCACCGATTGGCATTTTGCTTGTTACAGAAAAAGATAAAGCCTTAGTACACTTTGCAACTGCTGGAAACGATAATCTTCTCGTAAGTAATTATCAACTTTATTTACCTACTAAAGAGCAGTTAGAAGAGTTTATAGAAAAAGAAATGAAATTATTGGAGTAATCTTTCTTTAATTTCTATGTTTTGATTTTAGCATAATAATACGTTAATACTTCTTAATAAAGTAAATAGGCAAAATGCAATGTTTATCTTTGCAAATAAAATATAAATCTCCCATCAGGAGCTGGGGGTGGTTGGACTTATGAAAATTCTTGATAAATATTTAATCAAACGCTTTCTCAAAACATATTTTTTTGCAGTTTTAGTTATCGTGCTTATCATCATGGTGATTGATTTTGTAGAAAAAAATGATGATTTTATTCAGAAAAAAGCTCCCATGCGAGCAATTTTGCTGTCTTATTATGCCAATCTTGCTCCTTATTGGGCCAATTATATCAGTCCGTTGATGATTTTTATCTCGACGGTTTTCTTTACTGCACAAATGGCTGCTCACTCCGAAATCGTGGCGATTTTGAGTAGTGGGACGAGTTTCAGAAGATTAATGGTTCCTTACATAATGGGAGCATCGGTCATTGCGGTATTATCTTTTGCAATGGTTGGTTGGATTTTGCCCCGAGCCAATAAGGTCAGGCTTGCTTTTGAAAGCGTATATATCAATGATAAGTTTTACTTCTCCGATCGAGATTTTCATACTGCTGTTGCTCCCAATACTTATGCCTACATGTCGAGTTACAATAATGAAACCAAGACTGGCTATGATTTTACGCTCGAAAAAATTGTTAATAATAAATTGATTGAAAAACTTTCTGCCAAACGAATCGAATGGAATGATAGTACAAAACGCTGGAAAATTTCAGATTATAAAATTCGTACTTTGGGGATTATGAAAGATAAAATGGTTTATAACATTGCATCAAAAGATACCGTAATCAATTTATCTCCAAGTGATTTTGAAAGTGATCGAAATGTCTATGAAACATTCACTATTCCTGAGTTACAAGATAAGATAGCACTAATTAGAAGCAGAGGAGCAGAAGGAATTGAGACTTTTCAGATTGAGTTTTATCAACGTATAGCTACTCCTTTTGCAGTAATTATTCTGTCATTGATGGGCTTAATCGTTTCAGCTCGGAAGGCACGTGGGGGCGTTGGCTTTCAGATTGCCATTGGCTTTGTGTTGGCGTTTGTTTATATTCTCTTCTATATCATGTCAAAAGGTATTGCTGAATCAGGGAATATGCCACCCATCTTAGCCGTCTGGCTGCCAAATATAGTCTTCGGCACTATCGGAACGATCATGTATTTTACTGTTCCAAGATAGGTCAATTGGTGAATGAGTAATTTAGTGAATGTGTGATTAATTAAGTTCCATACCATGCCTTTTGTTCACAATAATAATACATGAAACGAAAACACAATAATGTGTGATTTGTAAAGGTAAAATCACACATTCACTAAATCACACATTCACTCATTGTATTTACCCTCAATAAGTCCTATTTTTGTGGGAAATTTTGTTGAATTCTAAAAATATGCTCATTTTAGAGCAAATTCTGGCTTATGAAAGTTGTTTTGGCATACAGTGGAGGTTTGGATACTTCTTTTTGTGTAAAATATTTGACCGAGGATTTGGGTCATGAAGTTCATTCTGTATTGGTTGATACAGGTGGATTTACGGAAGACGAAATAAAAGATGTTGAGAAAAAAGCTTATGAATTGGGTGTAAAAAACCATTTTACAGCTCGCATGGTAGATGAATATTACCAAAAATGTATTCGTTACTTGGTTTATGGCAATATCTTGAAAAATAATACTTACCCACTTTCAGTAAGTGCTGAGCGTATGTTTCAGGCAGTGGCGGTAGCAGAATATGCCAAACAAATAGGAGCAGAAGCCGTAGCTCACGGAAGTACAGGTGCAGGAAATGACCAAGTGCGTTTTGATATGGTTTTCAGAATCGTATTACCAAATGCAGAGGTAATTACCCCAATTAGAGATTTGAAACTATCTCGTGAAGCAGAAATAGAATACTTAAAATCGAAAGGTGTGGTGCGTGAATGGCACAAAGCTGCTTATTCAATCAATAAAGGTTTGTGGGGAACATCGGTTGGCGGTCGTGAAACATTAAATTCGTATGAATTTTTGCCAGAAAGTGCGTTTCCTACTCAAGTAAGCAAAACAGACACAGAAGAAATTGCCTTAAAATTTGTAAATGGAGAGTTGAAAGGTGTAGCTGGCGAAAGTTTCGAAAATCCTGTTCAGGCTATCCGTCGTTTGTCGGAATTGGCTTCTCCTTATGGTATTGGCCGTGATATTCACGTGGGAGATACCATCATCGGAATCAAAGGACGCGTAGGGTTTGAGGCCGCAGCTCCATTGATCATCATCAAAGCTCACCACTTATTAGAAAAACACGTTTTGTCGAAATGGCAACAATATTGGAAGCAAAACTTGGCCGAATGGTACGGAATGATGCTCCATGAAGGACAATTCTTAGAGCCTTTGATGCGTGACATTGAGAAGTTCTTGGAAAGTATGCAATCGCACGTAACTGGCGAAGTACGTGTACATTTAGCTCCATATAATTTCCAATTATTAGGCATAAAATCAGATTACGATTTGATGTCACCAGTATTTGGTAGCTATGGCGAAATGAACAATGCTTGGAGTGGAGATGATGTAAGAGGCTTCTCAAAAATCATGTCGAACCAAGTAATGATTCATCAAAAGATTGCAGAACTGGCTGAGAAGAAATAGTTGATAGTCAATTGACGACTGAGTACAAAAACTCAAACAGTTTTAATATTTTAGGCATACGTTTCAGCGTGTGCCTATTTTTTTAATATTTCCACCACCGCTTTACATTTCTCAAAATCAGCTTCATAAATCTCATATTCATTTGTGAGGGCAGCACTTGCCATACTCACATCTGGTTTTCGGAAAATCATTTTACTTTCTTGAATTCCCTTACCTGTCATGTGTAAAGCATGTACACCGACCGACAAAAACTGTTGAGCATTTTGTGAACTTACGCCACTTCCTGCCATTATTTCGATGCGATTATTTGACTTTTCGACCAAAGTTTTGAGCAAATCAAGGCCTTCAAGTGCTATATTTTTTTGTCCAGAAGTCAAAATTCTTTTGCAACCACAAGCAATAATATCTTCTAAAGCCAAGATGGGGTCTTTTGCAACATCAAATGCTCGGTGAAAGGTAACTTTTAGTGGAGCTGCCAAGTTTACTAACTCGGTATTTCGGGCAATATCAACACTTCCATCAGGATTTAAAATTCCGAAAACTACGCCATCTGCACCTAAACTTTTTGCTGTTAAAATATCTTGTTTCATTACTTCAAATTCGGTATCTGAATAGCAAAAATCCCCTCCACGTGGGCGAATCATGACAAATAATTGAATGCTTAGATGTTTGCGAGCCAAGCTAATCAGACCAGCCGAAGGCGTTGTGCCACCTTCAAACATTCCACCACATAATTCAACACGTCCAGCCCCTGCTTTTTGAGCTGTTAGGCAAGATTCTAAAGAAAAACTACAAATTTCGAGCATTCGACAGGATTAAAAAGATTTGTAAGATTAAAGGATTTAGATTATAAAAGTTACTTTTATGTAAAAAAGACATTCGTCATTCGATTAATTCGTCATTCCATTTTTCATGCTGTTAATTCACGGAAAACATCTTCAATGCCTTTTCCATCTTTTTTTAGTTCAGAAAGTGTGCCATTAGCAACAATTTTTCCACGATTAATAATAATCACTCGGTCGCAAATCGCTTCTACTTCTTGCATGATGTGTGTACTGAAAATCACGGTTTTATCTTTCCCCACCGACTTTATCAAATCTCTGATTTCAACCAATTGATTAGGGTCAAGACCCGTTGTTGGTTCGTCCAAAATTAAGACATCAGGATTATGAATCAATGCTTGTGCAAGTCCTACACGCTGGCGATATCCTTTTGATAATTGACTAATTTTCTTATGCTTTTCTAAGCCTAAACCCACCATTTCGATAGTTTCGGCTACTTTTATTTGAAGTGTTTTTCCTTTTAATCCATAGAGCGAACCTGCAAATTCCAAGAACTCACGCACATACATATCCAAATACAGAGGATTATGCTCGGGCAAATAACCAATACTACTTTTGACTTGTAAGGGTGAGGTTTTTACATCAAATCCATTCACTTCGGCCGAACCTTCTGTAGCTGGTAAATAGCCTGTTAAGATTTTCATGGTAGTCGATTTTCCCGCACCATTGGGGCCAAGAAAACCAACAATTTCACCTTTGGAAACTTCAAAAGAAATATTATTAACAGCTCGCTGTGTGCCGTAAGTTTTGCTCAAATTTTGAATTTTGATTGACATTTTTTAGTCGATAGTCCACTGACAACAGTCAATAGTATTAAAAGTTTTCTTTTATAACGCAAAAATAGACTTTCTAATGAAAACTTTTCTCAAAAAATAGACTTGATACTACTTTTTAGTTAAATTTGATATATTCAACCTTAAAATTACTATGAAAAACTTCCTTTTTTTATTCCTCTTTTTAATTATTAGCCTTTCATATGCCCAAGATAAGCCTGTAAGAATGGGCATTGCGGGCATGACACACGACCATGTTTATCAAATTTTGAATAAACCCAATCGTACGGGTGTCGAAATAATAGGTTTTTCCGAACCTAATAAAGAATTGGCTTTGAGATTATTGAAAAAATATAATCTACCCGAATCGCTTTGGTATGCCAGTCTGGACGAAATGCTGGAAAAAGCAAAACCCGAAGCTGTTTGTGATTTTAGAAGCATCATCGAGCATCTTGAAACTGTGCAAAAATGTGCTCCAAAAGGCGTACACGTAATGGTTGAAAAACCTTTGGCAGTAAATTTTGCTCATGCTATTCAAATGGAGGCTTTGGCAAAAAAACACAACATTCAGCTTTTGACCAATTATGAAACTACATGGTATGCAAGCAATCACCAAGCGTATGAAATGATTCACGAACAAAATGCCATCGGTGACATTAGAAAAGTTGTTATTCATGATGGACATAGTGGGCCAAAAGAAATTGGTGTGAGCAAAGAGTTTTTTAGTTGGCTGACCGACCCAGTAAAAAATGGCGGTGGAGCAATCATTGATTTTGGTTGCTACGGAGCAGATATTATGGCGTGGCTTATGAAAGGTGAAAGACCAACTTCGGTGACGGCCGTTACACAGACAAACAAGCCAGATATTTACCCAAATGTGGATGATGAAGCGACGATAATTGTAACATACCCAAAAGCACAAGGTATTTTTCAAGGCTCATGGAACTGGCCATTTGATAGAAAAGATGTGGAAATTTATGGTAAAACTGGCTATATTTTTGCTGACAGAACTGCCGAAATGACTGTCAGAAAAGGTGATAGAAATGCTCCACCAGCCGCAAAAATGCCTGTAAAACCTTTAGAAACACCAATGAATGATGCTTTTACCTATTTTGCAGCGGTTGCACGTGGCAAAGTAAAATCAGAAAATGATTTGGGTTCTTTAAAAATCAATATGGTGGCTATGGAAATCTTAGACGCTGCCGTGAAATCTTCAAAAACTGGGAAAACAATTCAATTGAAATAGTTTCATGTCAACACTTTTTAGAAAAGTATCAAGTGAAAGAATTAGAAATATTTATCAATAGCATTTCGCCTATCAGTCAACATACATGGGAACAAGTAATGCCTCTTTTTTCAGCATTTGAACTGAAAAAGGGGCATTATTTTATAGAACAAGGTCAAATGGCTACTAAAATTGGTTTTCTACAAAGCGGTATCGTTAGAGCTTTTTATCGCAATGATGAAGGTGTAGAATATAACAAGCATTTTTTTGTCCCTAACTCATTTGTAGGAGGATACGCTTCATTTATTACAGGTAAACCCAACCAAATTATTCAACAAGCTTTAACCAATTGCCATATTTTGGTTGCTGATTATGCAAAATTTTCAAAATTATTCGACAATCATTCTGATTTGGAAAGAACGGCAAGAAAATTAGCCGAAATCTTTTTTGTAAACAAAGAAGGAAGAGAAATCGAAATAGTTTTATTGGATGCCGAAACAAGGTATGGCATTTTTCAAAAACAGTTCCCCGATTTAGAGCAAATCATTCCACAATATCATATCGCTTCATATTTAGGAATCACTCCTACGCAGTTGAGCCGAATCAGAAGAAAATTAACTAAACGCTGATTTTCTTTACCTATGTAAATGCCTTCAAGTATTGAGCTTCATAATTTTGTAAGAAAAACTAAATGAAAAATCTATTTTTAACATTTTTATTTCTTGCTATAATCACTCCATTGCTTGCTCAAAAAAATATGAAAACTCCCAAACCTTATACCATTTTGGTATTAATGAATGCTTCGTCTAAATGGCTATCACTTACAAGAGATGAGAGAAACAAATATTTTGAAAAAAAAGTAATCCCGATTTTCGAGAAAGTAAGTAAATCTGTCAATGTTCGCTTATTTGATAGCGAATATTTTCATGCGAAAGTTTCAGATTTTATGATTGTTTCAACGAGCAATTTGGATGATTATAAACTCTTTATTGAACTTTTGCGAGATACAAAAATTTATGGCGAACCGTATTTTGATATAGTCGATATAATTGTTGGGCAAGAGGATGCTTTCTTGGATTTTAATGAATTATTGAAAAAAGAAAACGATGAGAAATAATCAAAATACCATACTAATTACTGGTGGAACATCAGGAATTGGACTTGAATTAGTAAAACAATTTTATGAATTAGGTAATAAAATGATAGTTACTTCGAGTAATTTATCAAACTTAGAAGCCTTAAAACTACAATTTCCAGCGATAGAAATTGTAGTTTGTAACTTGGCAGACCAAAATTCAGTTCAGCAACTTATCCAAAAATGTTTGGCAGAATTCCAAGAAATTAATGTTTTGCTTAATAATGCAGGTATTCAGTATAATTATTATTGGATAGATGAAAAAGATGGATTGAACAAAATTAATGAAGAAGTAGCAGTAAACTTTACTAGTCCAATGCAACTTATTTATGGACTTTTACCAATTCTGAAAAATCAATCAGAGGCTGTAATAATCAATGTTTCATCAGGTTTGGCATATACTCCCAAGAAATCAGCCCCAATTTATTGTGCTACAAAAGCAGCCATTCATAACGTAACAAAGGCTTTACGTTATCAGCTTGAAAATACAAATATTAAAGTTTTTGAGATTATCCCACCTTTAGTTGAAACTAAAATGACCGAAGGTCGTGGTAAAGGGAAAATTACACCTAAACAATTGGTTGATGAATTTATGACTAATTTTACAAATAATCGATTAGAGAGTAATATTGGTAAAACTAAAGTTTTGCGTCTAATTCAACGCATATCACCAGCCTTAGCCGATAAAATAATGAAAGGTTGATAGTTAAATAACTATGGAAATGAGAAGCTTCCCATTTCCATAGAATGTTATCTCGCCCCAATCACTTCACTTACTTTTGAAACCCCATTTTCATTGAAAGCTTCGATAGCGAAATAATATTTTTGACCAACTGTCAAGGCTCTTAATTCGAGTGTTGAAGGAGCATCGCCCCAAACTTGGTAAGTTTGGTAAAGTTTGTCGGGAGCAATTCCCCACAAAATATTATAACCAACGGCATTAGGTACTTTTTGCCAAGAAATATCAGCATTACGTTCATCTTTTTGACGTGTGACATTCAAACTTTGTGGCATTTCTGGTGATTTTTCAAAACTATTGCCAAAAACACGAATATCACTGATAGCCAAATTTGGCATCGGAACATGAATATTTTCAAACTTTATATAACGAGCCTTCACTGGTTTTGCTAATTCTTCATACGCATTTGGGCGGTCACGTTTTTCATTGGTATTGTCGGCAGCAAGCGTCCAAGCTTTGTTGTCGAGTGAAGTATAAACTTTGTATTGAATATAAACTTTCGGCAAAGCACTGTCATAAATATCAGATTTGTAATCAGTATAATTGATTTGAAAAGATTTTACCAAAGCCTCTTTTTCTAAATCAATCGTAAGTGTTTCACCTTTTTTGTTGGTTTTTGCTACCCAAAATGTGCGAGGATTTTCATCAGTAACCAAATTTGCTTCTAATTTTGCTTCTTTAACCGAAGATGCAACGCAAGGTTTTTTATAAGAAAGTAGCATCCATCCTGCAAAGAGCTCATCGCTTTTTTGCCATTTCTTCGTTGGTAATTTTTGTGGGAAATCGGCAAAGCGAGTATTAGCAAACATTAATCCATCTTTATCAAAACCCGCAGGAACCATCTCGATACGACGTTCAAAATTCCAGTTGACAGCAATCCACGGCGTGCCAGTATTCCAATAATTTCCATATACATCTTGGAATGTATTTCCATGCCCCATACCTGTCATAAATCCACCAGGTTTGTATGAAACTGGATTGTTGGGAGCATAAGTAAAAGGACCCATTGGGTCATTACCTACGTAAGTTCCATTGGCATAAACATTAAATTCCGTTCCTGGAGCTCCATATTGCAAGTAATATTTACCATTGTTTTTGGTCATCCAAGCACCTTCGGTAAATGGTTTGATGGTATCTCGGTGATCACGCCCGAAACGCTCCCAACCATGTAGTTCGGGGTGTAAATAAATCAAGCCTTTATAATTATCTTTTTCTTTATAAGTCAGATTCTTAGATTTATCCAATTCTGCTCCAAAAATTGGGTAAACGTTTGACGAACCCCAATACATAAACCAACGATCAGTAGCATCATCATGAAATAAAGCTGGATCCCACGGGCCAATATCTTTCGGTAATTGTGGCAACCAACGGTTATAGAAATGTAGTTTTCCGTTTTCAGGTGTTGTTGTATAGAAAATAGGTCTTTGTTGAAAAGTTGACTGAAATAGATACAAAGTATCTCGCACCGAAATAGCTGCTGGGGCACACATATCTTCCATGGGCCAGCGACTTGGCACAATGTAATGCCAATTCAATAAATCCTTTGATTTCCAATAACCGCCTTGAATGGTATGAAATAAATAATACTCATTTTTGTGCGTAATAATCACAGGGTCAGCACCTGAACGGTAGGAAATTTTTTCGTTGGTTTGTTCCCAATTGTATTGATAATTAATATCCATTGGGTTACAAAAAGTTTGCTGTTTAAAAGGCTTTGGTTTTTCTAGATTGAGTTGTGGAAGTTGTGCAAAAGCAAGGTTTGTACAGCACAAAATCGTAAAGAGTAACGTAGTTTTTTTCATAGGTTTGAATTTTATGTATCGCAAAGATAAAATTTATCCTCGAAAACAGCACAAGTTGGGAATCTTGTTCTATAAAAAAAGCCTATCATCGCTGACAGGCTTTCATAAGTATCTTTTGTTTCAATTACGCTTTTGCTTCAACCACTTCTTCTTTAGCAGTTTCCACTGTGGCAGCTTCCACTGTGGCAGCTTCTGGAACAAAAATCTCTGGCATATATTGCGACAAAATATTGTACCAACCAATAATCTTTTTAATATCAGAAGGATAAACTTTTTGACGGTCAAACTCAGGCATGATTTCTGCAAAAAGGTCAAAAATTCGATTATTTGTGGCATTTTTGAAATCAAATTCTACTTTTTCGCCATATAATTCACGGGTTTTTAACAAAATATCACCTAAAGGTGTTGACTTGTTTTGGTCTTCAGTATAAATCGAAATGTCTTTCAAAACCGATACACGGGCATTTGAACTAACCATTTCTTTTTGTTTTTTTTCGTCGAGTGTTTCAACGATTACGCCACCACGTCCAGGCTTTAAAATTTTATACAAACCACTCTTCCCAGAAATATGGGCAATGTCTCTTAATAATTCCATTTGAAAAATATAATGTTTTTAGTCCACTTTCAATAGACGATAGTTTTTAATAATTTTACTTCATAATATTTGGCACTCAGAAATAACGCTACAAAAGTACGAATTATTTCCCAAAAGACAGATTTAGCTCTTCGATTGCTTTCAATAATTCATCACGTCCCGTTCTTCGTTCGGCTGAAGTAATGAAATATTGAGGAACTTCTGTCCAACTTAAAAGCATAGATTTTTTGAACGATTCAACATTTTGTGAGGCAGTAACACTCCCAACTTTATCAGCTTTCGTGAAAACTAAGTAAAAAGGTACATCTTTTTCTCCCAAAAACTCTAAAAATTCTAAATCGACTTTTTGTGGTTCGTGTCTAATATCAATTAACACAAATACACACATTAAGTTTTCTCGATTTACTAAATATTCTCCAATCATTTCGCCCCATTTATCACGTTCGGCTTTGGGAGCTTTGGCAAAACCATACCCTGGTAAATCGACTAAATACCATTTTTTATTTATTTCAAAATGATTGATTAACTGCGTTTTTCCTGGCGTTTGCGAAGTTTTTGCCAAATTTTTATTGGCTACCAACATATTTATCAATGACGATTTGCCTACATTTGAGCGACCAATAAAAGCATATTCGGGCTTTTCTGGTGGCGGACATTTTCGATAATCGGCGGCACTTGTTACAAATTTTGCTTCTATTAATTTCATAAATCAAATAATATTGATTGTACCACAATTCTCCGAATTGTTTGTCGCTAAATAAACAAGTTGGAAACTTATTCTACATGGGACACAAAAATGGAGAAAGAATTTCGTACAAAGGTACTAATTTTTCTTTCTCCACCGCTGATGTATTGTGAGGGAAGCTCAATATGACTCCTTTTCGTTAGGAAAATCAGAAGATTTTACGTCTTTGGTATAGTTCATAACAGCTTCGGTCATGATAGAATGAATATCGGCATACCGACGTAAGAAACGTGGTGAAAAATCTTTGTTAATACCCAACATATCGTGTACAACTAAAATTTGCCCATCACAACCATTTCCAGCTCCGATACCAATGGTTGGGATATTAACTGTTTCAGTGACTTTTTTAGCTAATCCAGAAGGGATTTTTTCCAAAACCATTCCAAAACAACCCACTTCATCAAGCATTTTGGCATTTTCTATCAATTGTTCGGCTTCTTCTTCTTCTTTCGCTCGAACAGCATAAGTGCCAAATTTATAGATTGATTGTGGCGTAAGTCCCAAATGCCCCATGACAGGAATTCCTGCACTCAAAATTCTGATGATAGATTCTTTTACTTCTATGCCACCTTCTAATTTTACAGCGTGACCGCCAGATTCTTTCATAATACGAATCGCAGAACGAAGTGCCTCTTCAGAATTCCCTTGATAAGAACCGAAAGGCAAATCGACCACTACTAAAGCTCTTTTCACACCTTTAACCACCGCTTGGGCATGATAAATCATGTTATCAAGGGTAATAGGAAGGGTTGTCTCATAACCCGCCATAACATTGGAGGCTGAATCGCCTACTAAAATTAGTTCAACTCCTGCTGCATCAACGATTTTTGCCATTGAATAATCGTAAGAAGTTAAACAGGCAATTTTTTCGCCTTTACGCTTCATTTCTTGAAGTGTATGCGTGGTAATACGTTTTATTTCGCTGTGAATAGACATTTTTTGGGCGATTAGCTATTAGCTCTTGGCTTTTAGCTGTTCTAAAAATATTTTGTGAATGAAAATTAATCTAATGTCATTATTTAAGCTAAAAGCTAATCGCTAACTGCTAAGAGCTATTTACCTATCTCGGAATTAGCCAACCTTCTGGGTTTAGATGCTCGCTGTTGTGCCAAATTTGGAAATTTATTTCGGTTGCACCGCCCGATTCTCCTGCGGTACCGATGGTTTCCTTTGCCCCTATTTTTTGCCCAACAACTGGAAAAATCTGTTGGAGATTGGCATAAACAGTATAATATTCTCCATGTTGAATTAAAACAACATTTCCAAGACCAGGGATTTCTGTTACGTCTTTGACAATACCTTCATAAACTGACCGAACTGTGGCGTTTCGTGGCGTTTGAATATCAATACCATTATTATTGATTAACACACCATTCAAAACGGGGTGTTCTTTGATACCAAATCTATCTGAAATAAAACCACGTTGCACAGGCCAAGGCAAGCGTGCTTTGGATGCTCCAAAGGATTTGCCAAGAGCAGTTTCTTTATCGTCTAATTCTTGGTTTTTTACCTTAGTAGATGGTTTTTTACTTTTATTTTTTGCCAGTTTTGCCTCTTGGTCTTGTTTTAATTCACGTTCTTTATTTTTTCGAGCAATTTCACGTGCAACAACATTGGCTATCAAAGTTTCTAAGCGATTGACTGATTTCTTTGTAGCTTCAATTTCTTTTCTTAAATCTTTTTCCTTTTTGGATAATTCGCCAACCATTTCTGTTTGACGACTTTTGAGCAATTCAAGATTTTGTGCTTCGGTCAATTTCGCTGAAATGATTCGCTTTTTATCTGATTTTTTTCCTTCCAAATTACCTTGTCTTTCACGCAACAAAGCAACAACTTTGGTCATTTGTGCTACTTGCGATTTACGATTATCAGTATATTGTTGCAAATACTTATATCGCATGATTAAATCATTGAAAGAAGAGGCCGAAAACAAAAAACTCAATTTATTGATTTTTCCACTTGTTTTGGAGGCAGTATAAAGCATTGCTGCATACTCTTTTTGAAGTGTGTCTAATTTTTGTTCAAGATTCATCTTGGCATAAACAATATCTTGCATTTCCATGTCAATCAGCTCCATGTCTTGTTCCATCAGGCCAATTTGTTCTTCTTGCGACGAAATTTGTTCTTTTATTGCCTTTATTTTTCCAACTGTTACTTCTTTTTTTTCTTGTGTATTTTCTAAAGCTCGCTTGGTTTCGGCAATTTTTTCTAAATTTCTTCTTTTTTCGCTTTCGAGTTGCTTACGTGATTTTTTCTTTTGTTGAGCAAAACCATCGTGGTTTAGACAAATGCTAAGAAGAAAAATACTGATGAATAAATATGTGAGTTTTTTTAGGAGCATTTATTAGGACTTTCGGCAATTAGCTTTCGAGAATTGGCTTTTTGAAATATCTCTACCTCTTGAGATTACATTGCACCAAATTAGCTATGAGTGTCGATGCAATTGTAACTACTTCGGTAGATAAGATTTTGGAATACTAAACACAAAACCAGGGCTTTGGTCTAAAATTTCAATTTTATTGTGTTGCAAATTTACCAAAGTTTGTAATACTTTCCCATTTTGTTGGGCATCAATCTGTGCCTTTATTTCTTGTGGAAACAGTAACTCGCTGATAGTCAAAAAGTTAGAGTAGTCAATTTGCATTTTACTACTGCCAGTCGAATCGCTTGCATTGAGCTTTTGGAGTTTCAATGATGGCTCTGCGATAAAGTTTTCAACTTGTAAATTCAGTTCTTGTTGTTTGATTATAAAACCACCTTCTTGTTTTGATACTTCATCAATCTCACGTTTTTTAATAGGCATATTTCCAATCAAAATAGCTTGTACCAAATCGTAATTGAGTGGATAATTGAATTGTTTACTCAAACTTGCAAAGTCATATTTATAATATGTGCGGTGCAATCGGTCTAAAAAAATAACCGAATCTTGTGTAATAATACCTCTCGCCCCTTCTAAACCTACAACTATTGATAGCCAAATGATACTATCTTTTTTGATATGAATATTGACAGGAAATGATTGACTTTCACCTGCGGCTGTGAAATTAACTTTCGATTTGATATTCAAATATTTGAAGTCTATTTCAGCAGGATTTACATCAATCTTAGCAACAATGGGTGTTTCTACTTTTGGTGCCTCTGGTGTGATTTCAACTTTTGCTGTTTCGATTTTGGTACTATCTGCCTGAACCAACTCTTTCTTGTGCATTCGCTGGCGTTTACAAGAACTGGCTGTAAATAAAATAAAAGCACTAATAATAAGAAAAGAATATCGAGTTATCATTTTTTATGGGAAATTGATTCGTATGTACAACGGATTTTCTAATCCGTTTGCCTCAACATTGTCAAAAACGGGTTGAAAAACCCGTTGTACTTTACTCTATCAAAGCTCCAGATTGTATTTTTTTATCAATACTTGGACTATTTTCGCCCATCTGACGGGCTTTTTTCCATTGTTCAATTGCTTTGTCTTTTTCTCCAAGTTGAAATAATACGTCGCCATAATGCTCAACGATTGTTCCACTTACGCCTGTACTTTGTTTGATGGCACGCTCCAAAAACTCACGAGACTTTTGGTATTCTTTCATCGTATAAAGTACCCAAGCATGTGTATCTAAATAAGTGGCATTTTCTCCAAATTTATCCGTCAATCTACTTGATAATTGTACAGCTCGGCTTAGTTTGTCTTTACGAAGCGAAAGGTAATAGCTATAATTATTCAATACATGCTCGTAGTTTGGGTCAGTTTTTAAGACTGCTTCGTAAGCATCATCTGACTTTGAATATTGCTTCAATTCATTATAAGCATCACCTAAAAGTGCATTGACGTGTTTTCCTAATTCAGGATTATCAACTGCCAAATTTCTTGCTTCTTCAAGTGAAGAAATCGCTTTTTCGTAGTTTTTCTTGGCAAAATTGGCAAATCCATTGTGATACCAAAAAAATGATTGATTTGGGAAATACTCAATCGCTTCTTCGGAATGTTTCGACAAACTATCTATGTGATTTAATTTTGAGTCTAATTCAACAATCGTGAGCCAAACTTCAAAAATAGATTTATCATAAAGTGTTGATTTTACATAGCTATCACGGGCGGCAGCCATTTCACCTTTTTTCATTAATAAATCACCTAAAACCACATGACCTTTGGCTTCTTTAGGCGACTGTTTAACCAGTTCTTGTGTTAAAGACAAGAGATTTTCTAAGGTTTTGTCGCTATTGTCTTCTTTCATCATGAGCATATAACTGCCCAAAATTTTGAATTTTATTTCAACAGGAAGGTTTTTATTGGCAAAAGCTACTTGTAATTCCTCATTGCATTTCTCTAACTCATTTTGTTTGCGATAAATTTCTGCCAATAAAACATGAGCTTCTGCAAAATCTTGATTCTTTTTAAGTGAATTTTGCAACATTTTAATGGCTTGATCGTAACGTTCATTTGAAATCAGAATTTGTGCTTGTTGCACCACATATTCTGGCTCAGTAGGTTCTGAAGCAATGAGTTTATCGCCTTCTTCGATGGCTTTTTCTACTTTATTTTGCTTCAAATAAATCAATTGCTTTTGACGAGTGATTTCCTCACTTACACCAATGGTTCGCTCAATTTTATTATAGACTTCAATAGCATCTGAGAATTTTTCTTGCAAAATATAGATATTCGATAAATCAAGATAATTATCTACATCGCTTGGGAATTTGTCGGCAAGCTTTTCATACATCGTTGCTGCTTCCTTATATCGCTTTTGTTTGGTATAGATTTCGCCTAAAAACTTTCGATAAAACTTATTGTTTTCATCCATTTTCAAGGCTTTTTCGCTATAAACGCTTGCATTCGCAAGGTCATTGCTTGCCAAGAAAGATTTTGCGAGCATATAATTTGTACCCGAACTGGTAGGATTATCTTCGGCAGCTTTTTTGAAAAGAGGAATGGCTTTATCGAATGTTTCGGCAATGTAATATTTCATTCCTTCAACAAAATACGCCTCTGCCTTTAATTCTTTTTCCGAAATGCCTTCTTCCTCAGTTTTTTTATTTTTCTGAGCAATTGTACATATCGGTAAAGCGATTAATGCAATAAATATGATTTTTGAAAACTTCATTTCTAAGAGTTAAATAGTAGCTACTTTAACGCCAAAATAGCATGAATATTGTAGTACAAAGCCTCACAACATTCTTGCCAAAGAACAATCAAAGTTCTTAATTTTTCTTGACAAATTTGCTATATTTTAATCATTCTTTTGATGTTTTGTTAATTTTAATAATCGCTTTTATCACTTGAAACCCATTTTTGGGTTTAATCATAAATCATAAACCTACGCATTTGACTACGAAATCGTTTGTTTTGGCAAGATAATTGAAATATTTTTGTGTAACCTAATGACCCAATTTAACAATGGCAAAGCAAAAACCTCAACCAAAACAAAAGAACATTAACATCACGCCTAATAACGTCCAGCCAGCCACCACACGTGTGGTATCTGGTAGGCAAGAAGAGCGTATAAACTTTAGCTTTGATGAACGATTTGTTCCTGCAATTTTAGCTCTTTTGATTTTTGCAAGTTATATTCCTGTTTGGCAAAATGAATTCGTTTGGGACGATAAACCATATATTATTTTAAGTGATATGGTGAAAAATTTTGACCTAAAAAGGATTTTTACTGATTATGCTGTTGGAAATTATCACCCACTGACGATGCTTTCCTTAGCCATCGAATATGCTTTGGTAAAAGACCAAACATGGCTTTATCACCTTGATAATTTAATTCTTCATACCATTAATAGCTGGATGGTTTTTAAGTTATTACAGAAACTTAATGGCAATTTCTTGACTTCAATTTTTACGGCGGTTTTGTTTGCTATTCACCCATTGCACGTAGAGTCGGTAGCATGGGCAGCCGAGCGAAAAGATGTACTTTATACCTTATTTTTGTTTTTATCGCTTTGGTTTTACATAAAATTTGACGAAAAACAAGATTATAAATTTTATGGCATTTCGATACTCCTATTTGTAGCTTCTTGTATGTCGAAAGGGATGGCGGTCGTTTTGCCTGCGATTCTCATTATTACCGACTATTGTTTTTTGAAAAAACCTTTGAGTTTAAAGCTTTTTTATAATAAAATTCCTTATTTCATTATCACGCTTGTTTTTGCGTATATGGCTACTCACGCTCAAAAAGATGCAGGAGCAGATGCTTCTTCTGTGATGTCAAGGGCATATACGCTTGGCGAACGCATGATGATGTCGTGTTATGCGTTTTGTTTTTATTGGGTAAAAACAGTGATTCCTTTTAAACTTTTCCCATTTTATCCTTATCCTGGAAAACCTAACGGCAATCTTCCTGCTATCTATTCTATGGCTTTTCTTGGAGTGATAATTCTTTTAGGAACATTGTTTTGGTTAGGTAGAAAAGACAAACGAATTTGGTGGGCTGGAGCATTTTTCTTGATTGCGATTTCTACGGTACTTCAATTTCCATTTCCTGTGGGTAGTGCGATTGTTGCCGACCGTTATTATTATTTGTCTTCTGTTGGCCCATTGTTTCTTTTAGGCCTGATATTCAATCGGTTTGCACAAAAATCAAAACTTGCCTTACCTATTTTTGGCGTCATTGTTTTAGGACTTTGTGGACTAAGTTTTAAACAAACCAGTACTTGGAAAAATGGACTGGCACTCTTTAGTGCTGCCGACAAAGAGTTTCCAAACGATGCCATGATTTTGAGTAATTTAGGTTGGTATTATTTGGAAGCAAAAGAGTTTCCAACATCAAAGCAATACTTGATGCGTGCCGATGATGGAGGCTTTAAAAATGCAGATGTTTGCCGTACAATCGGTTCAATGTTTTTGGATGAAGGTGACCAAAAAACTGCTATCAAATACTTTGAACGTGCAACTCAATATTTGCCCAAAACCAATCGAACCAACTGGCTTTTTGCTACTGCTTATTATAAAATGGGCGATATGGCCAATGCTGAAAGATACTACCGAGAGGCTGTGACAAATGAACCTAAAAATGCCGAATATTGGAATTCATTTGGCTTAGCTCTTACGGGAACAGGTAAATATGAAGAAGCTCGAAAGGCTTTTGATGAGTCAATCAAGTTAAAACCAGATTTGTGGGACGCTTATCTGAATCATTCATTTACTTACCGAAAAGAATCCAAATTTGAGGAAGAAATCAAGGAATTAGCTGCTTTGATTTCAAAAAATCCAGATTATTTGATTGCTTATCGTAATATCGGTGTCACTTATGTTGATTTAAAACAAGATGCAAAAGCAGTTGAATATTGGCAAAAAGCCGCTGCAAAAGAGTCAACTGGCGAATACGAATATAATATAGGTATCAATTATGTTGCTCGTGGCGATATAAAGACGGCTACCGAATGGTATATCAAATCAGCCAAAGAAGGCAATGCCAATGCGAAAGGCATTTTAGAAAAAAATGGCGTGAAGTATTGAGTGAGAATTACGAATGATGAATTACGAATGATGAGTTACGAATGTTTGGATGAGATTTTTTTTAATAGCTGATTATCAGAAGTTTACTAATTATTCGCAAATCGTCATTCGTAACTCGTCATTAAGTATTAGTCAACTTTCCAAGACCCATTTTTATAGAAATCTAAGATTTTATTTTGTAACAAAAACTCATATTTGGCTTGTACCAAGTTTGATTTCGCTCGGTCGAAATTAGTTTTTGCCAATACATATTCAATAAAATTCACTGTTCCTGCATTAATTCTACTTTCTACAGCTTTGATATTTTGGTCTAAAATATTGACTTGATTGGTGGCTACTTTGTATCGGTCATTCGCAGCAGAAAGCAATTGATATGACTGCTCGATGGCTTGTCGGATTTGAAGTTTTGTAATATTCAATTGATTTTGCGTCAATTGTTGCTGAATTTTAACAGCCGACATACGTGGAGAGTTTTGTAGTCGTCCCAAAATCGGAATACTTATATCCAAACTCAATGAGCCACTTCGAGTGCCATTGATTTGCTTGAAATAATTTTCAGACTTATTAGATGAAGAATAAAAAGTGCCATAATTGGCTGAAAGACTCACTTGAGGCATAACATTGGCCTGTGTAGCTTTGAGTTGGCTATCAAAACTTTTCATACGTAATTCACCCGCTTTTACTTCTGGGAAATTATTGACGGCTTGCGAAAAAATAGCTTCAACTGACTGACTACTAATATCATAGAGCAAAATTTCTTCTTTCAAGGGTTCAAAAGTTAAATCATTATTGGGTGATTGATTCATTAATTGAAACAAAGCCAGACGTGCAGCTTTATGGGTATTTTGCGAAGTTACTAAAGAGAACTCATCATTCACTAATTGCGATTGTACCTGAAAAAGCTCCGACTGTCCTTGCCCCACCACACCAGCAGCTATTTGCTTATTGATTCGCTCCACTTGCGATTTTGAAGTTTCTACTTGTTGTTTGCTTACTTCCAACAATTCTTGTGTAGCCAAAACTTGCAAATATGCTTGTAAAACACCAATAATGGTTCTGTTTTTAACTGCTTCAATGTTTTTTCCTCCTGCATCACGTAAAAACTCATTTTGGCGAACTTGGTTTTTTATCTGAAAACCATTGAAAAGTGTCATATTTGCCTGCAAACCAAAGTAATTAGTGGTATAAACCTCTTCAATAAATGAGTTAGTAAAACGGTCAATGCTTCGACCTACACGAATGTCTTGCCCTGTACCAAACCCAATACGAGGATAAATTAAAGATTTAGCTCTTGATAATTCTACATTAGCACTTTCTCCCATAATCTGACTTTCTCGATAAGTCAAGTTATTTTTAATAGCAATATCCACACATTCTTTTAATGTAATTTTTTGTGCAAACGAGGGTGAAATGGCTAAAAATGATAGAACAAAATAAATTTTATGTATATTTTTCATCGTTAATGAAATAGTCGATAAATGTTATAAACTTTGATTGTCAATAGACGGTATAGATTTTAAATATTATTCTGCCCAACCATCTTTTAGTCTGATAATTCGATTACCATATTCGGCATTTGCTTCTGAGTGTGTCACCTGCACAATAGTTACGCCATCTTTTTGATTCAATTCTTTGAATAGCTCCATGATTTGTTTGGCGTGTTCCGAATGAAGATTTCCTGTAGGTTCATCAGCAAAGATGATTTTTGGTTGAGCCACAATGGCTCTTGCGATACCCACCAATTGTTGCTGTCCACCCGAAAGTTGTGAAGGGAAAAGGTCTTTTTTGCCAACAATATTAAATCTATCTAAAATATCAGCAACCCTACTTTTTCGCTCTGATGATGACTGACCTTTGTATAAAAGTGGCGTTTCGATATTTTCATAAACGGTCAATTCATCAATCAAATGATAAGCTTGAAATACAAAACCAATGCTGGTTCGGTGCAATTCGGTGCGTCTTTTCTCTGAAAGTTTTTGCACAGGTGTTTCTTCAAATAAATATTCTCCTTCCGATGCTTCTTCTAAAAGTCCTAAAATATGAAGTAGTGTGGATTTTCCAGAGCCAGAAGGCCCCATGATAGAAATAAATTCTCCCTCATTGATTTCAAGATTAATGTTTCGCAGGACATACGTTTTTCCAAAACCTGCTGGATAATATTTCGAGATGTTTTTTAATTGTATCATTAGGTCTATTTTTTGTCAGATAAAAGAAGTTTAGCAAATGTAGGTTCAAGATAATACTTTAATCAAAATTACCTATTACTAAAGATTAAACAATTAAATTTCAAATGCTATGCCATCTTTTCAAGTGTTTGATTATCAAGTATTTATAGATTTGTAGGGTAAAAATAATGTCCGAAATCGGACGTTTATTTGTACGATGACGGACATAAAGAGTAAGCTAAAATAAACAGAAAGAATACACAGAAATGAGGTTGAATAGAATGTTTTTCACAGGAAAGTTTCGGTGTCTGAGCGAAGTAGAAGACACCGAAACTAAAAATCTATCGTAGTTTTTTCAAAGTCAAATAATCTAAAAAGTAAATAACTTTTAAAGAAATATTGTTATTTTGGTCAGATTGAAGGGTATTTTGTAAGTTATCAAAATACGTGTCTTTTACAATGTCAGAATTATGGACTGTAGCATTTTTCCAAACAACATTCAAGAAACTACCAGGACCAAACTGCCAAGTATATACCATATCAATATTGAAATAATTGACATTTTTATTAAGATTTTCAGTAACTCTATTGGTCGAAATCAACGTTCCGTTGTCATTCAAGGATAAATATTGTTGGTTATTCACCACACTTGCATAATGTCTTGCTCTGAAAGTTAGTCCCATTTTATTGGTAAAATTATACTTCAAATTGATAATATTATCAAAGGTTTTTACTTTTCTTAAAGCAAAAATAGTCGTTTTATCGTCTAATGTTGTTGTATAACCTAAGCCTTTTGGACGTGGTTCAAAACCAATGCTATGTCGGATAGAGAATTTACTATTGAAACGGTAGGTTTGACTGATATACAAATCTAAACCATTGATATTATAAAAATTCAAGAAAATACGTTCGAAGGCTTCCATATTAACCGAATATTTTTTTGCATAATTGGTTTCAACCCAACCTCCAAAACCAACACTATTTCCTCTTCTAAATACTTTTCCAAGCTGACGAGGTTCATAAAAATCATTATTGGCAGGTCTAAAGTCAGTGAAAAGTCCAAACCATATCAGTTTTTTCGTTTGAGCATTGATATTTACCTGTACACGAGAGTTTTGATATTTACTTTTAATATCGCCAATTGGAGAATATAAATTGCTGATACTGGCATTTAAGTTAAGAAAAAGACGATTATACCAACCTTTTGGCTCGGTATAACGATAACCCACATAAGCACGGTGATTAATAAAGTTATTATTGGTAAAATAACCTAAATCGTTGCTCGTAAATTTGGTATCAGTTAAATCTTGTGCAATGCTATAGGTAAATCGTCCGCTTGTTTTACCAAAACTTAAAGTATGACTATAACCAAGCGAATTTTCTTGCGATGCCACCTTATATTTCAAACGACTGACGGAAGCACTACCAGCCAAATTATAGGTGTTTTTCTTATCAAAAAAGCTAAAAAGTCCTGCACTCACATTGGCATTGTAATCAGTTCCACCTCTAATTACACTTGTATTGACAAAACTTACGCTCGAATTATGTTTAAAAGTTTGGTCAAGTACTAATATATTGTAGTTAGTTGATGGGTCAGTTTCAAATTTGCGAATTTCACCTGTTTCTTCGTTCTGAATAGTTGCATATTGTGTTTTGGTAATGGCATTTAAGATGCCAATACCAAGACCATTTTTGGTTCGTCCCGATATTTTTGAGGCATTGATGAGTTTAGATTCTGTTGGGTTTTTCAGAATTTTCTCATTCGATTTTACATCATCATAAGCATCGTACAAATGAATGGGAGCCCCCCCAATTCTTCTTGAATAAAACAAATTGCCTTTGTTGAAAAGCTCAGTTCCTTCTGTAAAGAAACTTCGATTTTCATTATATTTTACTTCAAAAGGTGTAAGATTTAGCACTTTATTATCGCTTTGTACTTGCCCAAAATCTGGAATCAAAGTAGCATCTAAGGTAAAAGCTTGGCTAAGACCTAACTTTAAATCCAAACCACCCGAAACTTGATTTGTCCAGTTTTTTTGGTCGGGAGTATTGGCAGGAAAATGATTTTGATAAACAGAAAAATAGGGGTAAAGTTGCAAGCGAAGCGGCGGTTTTATGTCAGTAATGCCCTTCCAAGTTCCTTCTTGAGTCAGGAAACCATTAATGTTGGGGTTAATGGCCGACCAAGTATATTGTTGTTCGGTTTTTCTTCGTCTTCGGGTAATATTTAGACCCCAGTTTTGAACTTTGTCTTTGCTAAATCTGATGGCAGCATAAGGCAAAAACATTTCAAAAGACCAGCCTTTGTCGTGCATGACTACGGCACTTTTCCAGACGGCATTCCAACTAAAATCTTCGCCTCCATTATTACTATTTTGGTTGGAAGTCATTTTTGCGTCCCATTGTTCGCCAAGGGGAGTTACAAAATACTCAAAGCCATTCAGCTTATCATTATACGTATCAAAAATGATACCTATATAATCATTTGCTCCGAAGCCATCTCGGCCGACCAATTCTTTTGAAACGCTGTCAATGTTTCGTTCGTAGCATGTGCCACCAAAATAAATACCAGCGTCATCATACATCAAAAAGGTTTCGGTATGATTACCTTTTTCCTCTTTTCGACCAGCTTTTGGGCGAAATTCGGTGTAGTCGTCAATTATTGCGGCATCTTGCCAAGCAATGTCGTTTAGCTTTCCATCAATGATTACGGTCTTATTTGTTCTTTTCGCTTCGAGATTTTTTGGAATAATTTGAGCAAATAAATTGTAAGTGTTGAGAGCTGTAACTGAAATTAAAAGTAAAATAGTCTTTTTCATAAAATGTGTTAATTGTACCAAGCATTGAATAATAGCGGTAATTCGCAATAAAAATTCAAAACTATCTTATTGTGCTTTTCATAAGTTATTAAAAATTGTTAATGGGTTATTATTTAACAACTATTAATAAATGTGGATACTCACTAATTCATAAAAGGTTACAAAAAGTGATTATGAAAACGACAATTTATTTTTATAAATGTTGCATGGATTCAGTAATATTTTTTTACTCAGATTTTAAACTTTTCACAGGATTCATCAAGGCGGCCTTAACTGACTGATAACCAACTGTTAAGAAAGCAATCAATAAAGCCAAAACTCCTGCTAAGGCAAATATCCACCAACTAATGTCGATTCTATAAGCAAAACTTTGTAACCATTTGTGCATAGCATACCAAGCTATCGGAAATGCAAAAAAACAGGCAACTAATACTAATTTCAAGAAATCCTTTGATAATAAACCAATGATTTGACCAATGCTTGCTCCCAAAACTTTCCTAACGCCAATCTCCTTTATGCGTTGTTCGGCTGTAAAAGTAGCCAATCCAAACAATCCTAAACAAGCAATAAAAACGGTCAAAATGCCAAAAATACTCAAAACAACGCCTATTTTTTGTTCTGCTTGATAGGTTTTATTCACGAGGTCATCCATAAAAGCATAAGTAAAAGGCTCTTCTACACCAAAAGATTTCCATTGGGTTTTCATACTTGCCAAAAGTCCCGAAATATCTTGTGTTTTTACTTTTACGATTAGTCCCCAGTTATTTTCATAAACCATCAACAAAGGCGTGATCGTTTCGTGAAGTGATTTGAAATGAAAATCTTTTACGATGCCAATCACTTGATAAACTTTCTTTGTACCATCATTTCCTACTATACGAGTGATGTTGTGCCCGACAGCATTTGTATTCCACCCAAAAGCTTTTGCGGCGGTTTCGTTGATAATAATTCCTGATGAATCTGAACTAAATGTTCTCGAAAAATTTCGCCCAGCTGCCATTTTCATGCCCATCGTTGGAATATATTGGTCGTCAACACCATATTGTAGCGTTCGCATCATTTGAGAATCATCGGCTTCAGGATATGCCAACGAATTGTTTGAATTGGTAGGCCCTGCTGGTTTGTATGGTGAAGTAGTAACATTTACAACTCTACTATCTTTCAATAATTGTTCTTTAAAAATAGACTCGTTTTTATTCAAAGCCCACGAGTTTTCCAAAACCAATAATTGCTCTTGGTCGTAGCCCAATTTTTTGTTCTGTATATAAGAAAGTTGTATGTAAACGATCGCAGTACCAATGATTAGACAAATCGAAATGCAAAACTGGAAAACTACCAATCCTTGTCGTAGTCCAATACTTTTTTTAGTGCCAGAAAATCTGCCTTTTAAGACAGTAATTGGTTTAAAAGATGAGAGAAAAAACGCTGGATAACTTCCCGCAATTAAACCTATAAACAAACCGAATAATAATAAGAAAAGTATGATTTGTGGATTTGCAGTAAAATCAAGACTTAGAGTTTTACCCGAAATGTCATTAAATGCTGGCAAGAAAATTTGCACCAAGATTAAAGCTAAAATCAATGCAAAAGCCGTCAGAATGATGGATTCTAAGAGAAATTGACCTACTAATTCAAGTTTTGCTGAACCCATCACTTTTCTAACACCAACTTCTTTGGCTCTTTTGGAAGCTCCTGCCGTAGAAAGATTCATGAAGTTGATGCAGGCAATGAGCAGCATAAACAAAGCAATAATACCAAAAATATACACATACATTTTATCGCCACCAGGTTCTATTTCACCCGTTGATGAAGAGTTGAAGTGAATATCTGTTAATTTTTGTAAGGCAAACCCAAGTTGATTTCCTTTTGCTCTAAATTGCTGGATACTCATTCCCATGGCTTGCAATATTTCTGGCCCCATGTGTTTTTCGACCATCTGTGGCAGCTTTGCTTCTAATTTTTTATAATCATAGCCATCAGGAAGTACCAAATAGGTAAAGTAATTGGAACTCATCCAAGAAGAACTTTTGGCTTCACTATCTGAAGCCATTGAACCAAACATATCAAAATGAAAATGCGAATTATGTGGAATATCATCAAAAACACCTGTTATTTTAAACGGAACGTTTTCGCCTTTTTTGAAATAGATTGTTTTTCCTATGGGGTCGGCATTGCCAAAAAAACGTTCGGCAGTTTTCTTTGAAAGCACCAAGAAGTTTGGTTGATTAAGTGCCGTTTTAGGGTTTCCTTTCAAAAAAGGAATAGAAAAAACATTAAAAAAGTTGGAGTCGGCATAAGCCAAAGTCGCATCGTTAATAATCTTCTCACCCAAAATTACTCTTGGCTTACCAAAAGTACGTAGGCGAGTCGCATCTTGTACTTCTGGATAATCGTTTTTCAAAGTTTGTGCTGTTGGTGGCATCACATTTGCCTCATTTATTTTTCCACCATTGATATTTGCTTTAAAAATAATTCGGACAATACGGTCTGCTTTTTCATTGAATCGGTCATAGCTTAGTTCGTCTTGCACAAAAAGCAGGATTATCAAGCAAGTAGCAATACCAATAGCCAAACCAAAGATATTGATTGCGGTGAAAGCCTTGTTTTTCAACAGGTTTCGGAAGGCGATTTTTATGTAATTGCGTAGCATCTTGATATTTGTTTAATTATTTATTTTATATTTGTTTTAAAAAAAATCTTTTAATCATGGATTTACTATTAGAAAATTGGGCAGAACGTGAAATGACCGCCTACGAAATCGAAAGAGGAAAGCCTATGCCAAGTTTTAACCATTCCTATATTCAGAATAATCTTATTATTGAGATTAATATAAGTTTCCGAAAAAAATTTACCACAATGCCAGAGCTTACTTTGGAAATGCCAGAAAAGCCAAATTGTGTACCCGATATTTCGATTTTTCCAAAGATGATTGCCAATTTTCTGCATGATAAAATTACTTTTGCCGAAATGCCAATTACAGTTATTGAAATTGTATCCCCAACTCAATCAATTGATGAAATTCTTCTAAAATTTGAAAGATATTTCTTTGCAGGTGTACAATCTTGTTGGCTGGTTCAACCAAGCCTTAAAGCAATTAACGTCTATTCTCAAATAGGAAAATATCGATATTTTAATGACGAAATGATACTTATTGACCCTACAACTGGTATTGAGTTAAACTTGTCAGAAATATTTCAATAATGCCATTATGCTATGCCGTTGTCAGTATCCTTACTGACAACTTTTTATTACTCCGTTTTCAAACTTTCTACAGGATTATGTCTTGCTATTCTAAAGGTTTGAGGTATGATGGTGAGAAGCCCCAAAATCAATAAAATAATCGAACCAAATAGCACAGTTCCAATGGTAATGTTTTCTTTTACTACCATAAAATTCAGCCACATATTATTCAAGAAAAACGAAAGTGGTGCAGCAATAAGAATGGCTAATGCCAACATTTTTAAAAATTCTTTCGATAACATAAAGTTCAAACTCAACTCGCTCGCTCCCAATACTTTTCTGATGCCAATTTCTTTGGTACGGCGTTCAGTAGTATAAATGGCCATTCCAAGTAAGCCAAGGCAGGCAATGGTGATAGCTAAAAATGCCAATAGCCCAATGACCGAAACCAAATCGAAGATACCTTGATTGGTATTGGCTAAAGTTTCTTCATAGTATTCATATTTAATTGGGTGAATAGGGTCAATCACTTTCCACGAATTGGTAATATCAGCCATGACAGATTTTACATCGTTTGATGCAATTTTTACCGATACATATTTTAAAGCTGTTGGATTGGCGTGTAATACAATTGGCCCAGTTTCTCGAGCAGAAAACAACAAAAAGAAAGTAAAATCTTTGAATACGCCAGCTACTTGTACGTTTTTGCCATCTAAAAGATAGCTTTGTCCAATCATTTCACTTGGGTGCTTAAAGCCAAATTTTCGGGTGGCTTCTTCATTTACCAAAATCGTATTAGACTTGCCTTCATTGTTGGTTTCAATGTTTTTGCCGTAAAGCATCGGGATTTCCATTACTTTTGTAAAATCTTGGTCAATCGCTAAGTTGATGGCATTGTAAGCAGTTTCTTTTCCAGGCACTTTTAACTCAAGTCCATCGTTTCGTCCTGTTGATGGAAGATAGGCACAAGCAGCTATGTCTTTTACACCTTTTACATTTCTCAAAGTATTCTTAACCAATTGATAATCATTGCTTTGCAAGCTGATATTAACAACGTTTTTAGGGTTGAAACCATAGTCGAATTGCATATAATGTTTGAACTGGTCATAAATCACGATAGAAGTAACAATAAATATAAGCGAAATAGCAAACTGACTCACTGTCAGAACTCTACGAAAACCCCATTTACCCAATCGGGTATTACTCACTTTTTTAATCATTTCGATTGGGCTTGATTTCGATAATTTCATGGCTGGATAAATACCAGAAATAAAACAGATAATTAGGCTGAAAATGAAAAAGGCGAGGTAAACATAAACATTAAACTTCAAGTCAAACTTCAAGTATTGATTAATCCAAAGGCTTAGAAAGGCATTTTTAAGGAAAAACAAAAAGAAATTGGCTACGATTAAGGCTAACAAAACGGTAAGAAAAGTTTCACTTAAAAACTGCACAATGAGGTCTTTTCTATTTGCTCCGATTACTTTTCGGAGACCGATTTCGCCCGAACGAGTGAAGCTACGGGCAATAGAAAGGCTCATATAATTTAAGCAAGAAGCCAATAAAATGACCAAAACGAGTCCACCTAAAATATAATAAACAAACATCGGCAAAGTTTCTACATCTGAATTATTGACTACTGGGCCAGGGTTTATTTCGGTCAATCGCTGGAAATATAAGCGAGATTCTTTTACTTGTGGATTGGTACTTTCCTTGAATTTTTGTTGAGAAATTTGATCTAAGGCAAGACTAAGGTCTTTTTCAGTAGCATTTTTACTCAAAAGAGCATAAACAAAAGCCAAGTGGTCGGTGCTCCAATTATTAGAAAGATTTTCTATTTTGCTTGCGATAGTCGAGTCGGAAGGTGTTTTACTTTCTTTATATAAAATGTCCAAAGATGATGCCGACACGATGGCATCAAATTCGAGGTGTGATTTGAAATCAGTTTCAGCAAAAACACCTGTAATGGTATAAATTCCCCAATCTACAGGAGACTTGCTTTCATCACTTCTATCGCTATATCGAATCGTTTTGCCTAATGGATTTTCATGCCCAAACAATTCTATGGCTTTTTGATGGCTTATTACCAAAGAATTCGGTTTTTCTAATGCTGTATTTGCATCGCCTGATGCTAAAGGATAAGAAAAAACTTTAAAAAATGAAGGTGTAGAAAAATAACCTTTCAATGCTGAGTAATGCAGATTATGAACAGCATCGCCATTAATGCCTTTTCTCAAAAGAACAGTTTCTTCGATGGTAGGATAATCAGTTTTTAATTTATTAGCTACTGGAAAAGGAATGGTAGCTCTGAGATTCGTACGATTCAAGGGCGTTGAGACCAAACGATAGATTCTGTCTTTATTTACATGAAATTGGTCATAGCTCAATTGGTCGCTATACATGAGTATCATAAGCATAGATACCGACATCGCCACCGCCAGTCCAAAGATGTTAATTAAAGAAAAAGCCTTGTACTTGACAAGGTTTCTCCAAGCGATTTTGATGTAATTTTTTAGCATAGCTTTTTCATAATTTACTATATATTAGCTAATGTTATGCCAAAAGTATAAATACTTGATTGTCAATTATTTATAAATAAAAAAATGCCAAAAAATGTCCGAAAACGGACAAGTTTAGTACGCCTTCGGACATTGGGTTCTATTGAAAATCAGGGCGGAAAAATATTTTTTAAAATTATAAAATGCACTGACATAGGGTTGTCAGTAGGACCTATTTTCTTTGTGTTATTAATCAAAAAAACAGCAAGAATTATGTCAATGATTGAAATGTACCTCAAAGAATTGGAGCAAGAATCGCTTACTACTCGCAAAATGTTGTCTATCGTACCAAACGATAAATATGACTGGCAACCACATCCCAAAAGTATGACTATTCGTAGTTTGGCTACTCATATTGCCGAATTGCCCACTTGGATAACTTTGGCATTAACGACTGACGAGTTGGATTTTGCTTCTGCTCCTTATAACCCTGTAATGATTAATAATACCAATGAGTTAATGGATTTATTTGAAAAATCATTGGTTGATGGTAGAACACATTTAGTAGCTGAAAATGAAGAAAAATTATCAGAACCTTGGACTTTGAGAAGTGGAGATGAAATTTTTATGAAACAGACCAAAGCCGAAACTGTTCACCACTCTCTGTGTCAGATTATTCATCATAGAGCTCAATTAGGCGTATTTTTGAGATTATTAGACATACCAATTCCAGGAAGTTATGGCCCAAGTGCCGACGAAATGGGTCTCTAAATAGTGCTAAAGCACGATGTAGAATTAAGAATGTAGAATGCTGATTATCAGTATTCTACATTCCAAGTGAAATTGATGATACAAAATTAAACTAATAAATTTTAGCTCATTAAATCCCGTAGGAATTTAATGGGAAGGTTGTTTATTATATAAATTAACCTTAGCACTTAGTATAATTAAGAATGCGGTAACTGAGCGAAGCCGAAGTTCGATATTCTTTTATTCTTTTGCTTTTAAACTATCCATTTTTGCATCAGCTGCCACAGCAGCAGCAGTGGATGAATCTTTTTCAAAATAAGCCTTTCTCTCGCTATCCTTCACGACTGGAATCTTGTTGCCGAAAGTAATAAAACCTGCTATATAGGCAATTACCATCAAGGCAACAAGAAGTCCTATTCCCCATGCCCAAAACTTCTTGTAGTTTAATTTTTTTTCCTCTTTTATTTGGCTACTCCCTTCTATGTATGCTCTGTCTTTTTTATTCATGGCTGTGTGTTTTAAATGATTAGTAAATCCAATAAATATTTTAATGAGTCGAAAGATAGAACTTTAACGAACGCTCACCTTACAAATGGATGGTAATGTGTGAATTATGTAACATATTTTTTGAATTATATAAACTTTCTTGTTTTAATATGCTCACCTTTACAAATGCCTAATAGCTATAAAGAAAAGGATTAATATAAGTATGAAATTATATATCAAATATATGGTGAGTAATCGCTGCAAGATGATGGTGAAAAAATCTTTGAAGGAGCTTGGATTACACTTTATTGTAGTTGAATTAGGTGTAGTTGAGGTGATGGAGAATATTTCCACTGAGCAACGAGAGCAACTAAAAATAGCTTTGCTTGATGTAGGACTTGAATTGATGGATGATAAAAGAGCTATGCTAATCGAAAAAATCAAAAATGTCATTGTCGAAATGGTGCATCATTCCGATGAATTACCCAAAACAAACTTTTCTGACTTTATAAGTACAAAACTGAACCATGATTATACATATTTGGCAAATCTATTTTCGGAAGTACAAGGAACTACCATTGAACAATTTATTATTTCACATAAAATCGAACGGATAAAAGAGTTGATTATTTATGGTGAATTGAACATCACTGAAATTGCCAATAAAATGAATTATAGTAGTGTAGCACATTTATCTGGGCAATTTAAAAAAATGACGGGACTTTCGCCATCCCATTTTAAGCAATTGAAAGATAAGCGGAGAAGCCCCATAGAAGAGATTTAAAAGCAATAAAAACCATTATTTTACAAGACAATAAATTGATATGATAGGGAACGGCAAGGGAATGGAGTCAAACCAACTAATTATTGCTAATAAAAAACTTGCTTTTCAGAATGGTGAGAAAGTGAAGCGTGCGGCTGAATTAAGAATTGCAAATAAGGAACTTGCTTTTCAGAATAGAGAGAAAGAAAAAAGAGCACTTGAGTTAATTATCGCTAATAAAGAACTTGCTTTTCAGAATGATGAAAAAGAAAAACGGGCTGATGAATTAATTATCGCCAACAAAGAGCTTGTCTTTCAGAATAATGAAAAAGAGAAACGGGCAGCCGAATTAAAAATTGCAAATAAAGAACTTGCCTTTCAGAATGATGAAAAAGAAAAACGAGCAACTGAACTAAGAATTGCGAATTATGCCCGCAGTCTTATTGAAGCCAGCCTTGACCCATTGTTTACCATTAGTCCCGCAGGGAAAATTACTGATTTGAATAACGCATCGGTGAATATCACTGGAGTCTCACGTGAAAAATTAATAGGAACTGATTTTTTTGATTATTTTACTGAGCCTGATAAAGCACGAGAAGGTTATCAGGAGGTTTTTGCCAAAGGTTTTGTTGCTGACTATCCTTTAACAATCAGAGATCATAAGCAAACAGATGTATTGTTCAATGGCTCAGTTTATAAAGATGAGCAAGGAAATGTGCTTGGAGTGGTGGTGGTGGCAAGAGACATTACCGAACAAAAAAGAATTGAAAACGAACTGATAGAAGCAAGAGTATTTGCCGAATTGGCAACGGTCATTGCAGAAGAAGCCCAAAATAAAGCCGAAAATGCTGTGAAATCAAAACAACAGTTTTTGTCAAATATGAGTCATGAGATTCGTACACCGATGAATGCAATTATTGGATTTACGAAGGTGGTACTAAAAACAGATTTAACAGCAAAGCAAAAAGAGTATTTGACTGCCATCAAAATAAGTGGCGATGCTTTAATCGTACTGATCAATGATATTCTTGATTTGGCAAAAGTAGATGCAGGTAAGATGTCATTTGAGCAAGTGCCTTTTAAAATGGCACTTTCAATTTCGGCAATGTTGCATTTGTTTGAAACAAAAATTCAAGAAAAAAACTTAAAATTAGTCATTGAATATGATAAAAAGATTCCAGAAGTTTTGCTTGGCGACCCTGTGCGTTTGCATCAAATTATCTTGAATTTGGTGAGCAATGCTGTAAAATTCACATCAAAAGGCAAAATCACCGTAAGTGTTCGTTTACTCAATGAAGACAAAGAAAAAGTAAGTATAGAATTTGCTGTGAAAGATACAGGTATTGGCATATCAGATAGTAAAATAAGTACGATATTTGAGAATTTTCAACAAGCTTCCAGTGAAACTTCAAGAATTTACGGAGGAACAGGCTTAGGACTTGCCATTGTCAAGCAATTGGTTGAGCCGCAAGGAGGTTGCATTCGAGTAGAAAGTATAGTAGATGAGGGTTCTATTTTTAGTTTTACATTAAGTTTTCAAAAAACCAAAGCTGACGCAGAATTAGTGTCAGAAATGATGGAAATGGATGCAGAAAATAAGCACATAAAAATACTAGTTGTAGAAGATATTGCTCTCAATCAATTACTAATGCGTACATTATTAGATGATTTTGGATTCGACTGTGATATTACGGCCAATGGAAAAATTGCCATTGAAAAGTTAATTTCAATTTCGCAAACCAACAGCGATTTGGATTTGATTGGTGAGCAAAATCGAACCACAGCTACCAAACCTTATGATATTATTTTGATGGATTTGCAAATGCCAGAAATGAATGGCTTTGAGGCAACAGAATACATTAGAAATGTATTAAAATCTGATATTCCCATTATGGCCTTGACAGCAGACGTAACAACCGTTGATTTGGAAAAATGTAAAGCTGTGGGAATGAATGACTATATAGCCAAACCTCTTGACGAACGATTATTATACACTAAAATAGTGAGTTTAGTAAAAAAGTCAACACCTGTGAAGGCAAGCAAAATTAAAGAAAACGAAGAAAGTGAAAAAGTGAAATGTATAGATCTTAGTTACTTGATTCATCGAACAAAGGCAAATCCACAGTTGATGCTGCAAATGATTTCGCTTTATTTAGAGCAAACACCGCCATTAATCAAAGCCATGAAGCAAAGTTTAAAAGATGAAAATTGGGATTTACTTCATTCGGCAGTACACAAAATGATCCCTTCATTCTCAATTATGGGAATCAGTACAGATTATGAAAATATAGCAAAAAAAGTGCAAGAATACGCAAGTATCCAACACCAAACTGATGGAATTTTAGATTTGGTTTTGAAACTCGAAAATGTTTGTATGCAAGCTTGTGAAGAATTAGAAGCAGAATGGAACAAGATAAAAAATACCAAATGATGGAAACCCAAAATAAAATAAAACTTTTTCTGGTAGATGATGATGCTGTATTTTTGAAATCATTAGAAATTGATTTCTTACAACACGCCGACTTTGAGATTGAAACTTATGCAACAGGTGAACTTTGCATTGAAAACTTAGCAAATAAACCAGATGTAATCATATTAGATTACCACCTTGATGGCATTGATAAAAATGCGATGAATGGGCTTGAAACTTTAGATAGAATAAAAAAATCAGATACAAGTATTCCAGTGGTGATGCTATCATCACAAGACAAAATAGATGTAGCAATCAACTGTATGCACCATAAAGCAACCGATTATGTAGTAAAAAGCGAAACCGCTTTTATGCGTTTACAGCAAATTATTACGAAGGTATTTCACTATCAAAAAATAGAAAAGCAATTGAATTGGTACATGGATAGAATGTAAAAATACTCGAATAGAACAATATTTCAGGAAAGCACTTTCATAGTAATAGGAAAGTGCTTTCCTATTTTTTTATCAGAAATGTGTGAAAGATATAAACTTTTACGAAAGTTATGTAACACTTCCCAGCTCAATACTATTGACCTTTGCATAGTGGAAATCAATTCACAATGTCCCGTCATTTACGGGGAATAATTACTAATCAAAATGAAAAAAATAACACTATCTATAGTGACATTATTTATGTTAATGTCTTTTATTCCAACAGAATTGAGAGCTGAATCAAATGCAGCTCCAATGGAAAAATCTAAAAATGTTGAATCAGCCGAAGCAAAAGTTTTACTTAATCGTTTGAGCGAAATCAAAGCAATGGATAAGTCAAAAATGACTTCAAGCGAAAAGAAACAATTACGCAAAGAAGTTCGCACTTTAAAAACAAATCTTGCAAGCCTTAATGGTGGAGTATATCTTTCTGTTGGTGCAATCATTGTTATTATATTATTACTCATTCTTTTACTTTAAAGTATAAAAATTTCAATGTATTGATTTGATTATTAAGTACTTATAATTGAATCAATATTTTATTTCTACACTATAAAACAAATAAAAATGATGAATAAAGTAGTTTTTTCTTGGATAATCTTTTGTGTGATGTTTGCAGGATGCAAAACCACACAAAGTCAGACAAAAAAGAAGATGAATAAGACCGAAAAAGGAGCCGTTATTGGTGGTTCTTCGGGAGCTGTAATCGGTGGTATTATTGGCAATAAAAAAAATAATACTGCACTTGGTGCCATTTTGGGTGCAGCAGTTGGTGGTACAATAGGTGTCATTATCGGCAATAAAATGGATAAACAAGCCAAAAAAATACAAGATGATTTAGGAAAAGCGGCAACAGTTGAACGTGTAGGCGAAGGTATCAAAGTAACTTTTGATAGTCAATTACTGTTTGATTTTGGCAAAACCGACGTAAAAGAAGCAAACAGAGAAGATCTACGAAAACTTGCTGAAACACTTACGCAAAATCCTAATACCAATCTGCTTATCGTTGGCCATACAGACGATGTTGGTTCAGCATCTTTCAATCAGACCTTGTCTAAAAATCGTGCAAGGGCTGTTTCATATCAACTTACTTCTGCGGGTGTTAGTAGTCGCCGCCTTAAAGTAGAAGGAAAAGGTGAAAGCCAACCAACGGCATCAAATGAAACAGATTTTGGTCGTTCACAAAATCGTCGGGTCGAAATTGCTATTTATGCCAACGACAAAATGAAGACTGAAGCACAGAAAGAAGTAATGTAATGAAAGAATGAAAAAATAATTTGTGACAACTCGTTTGTCAACTACATTACCTATATCGTTCAACCGATTTAAAAATAAAATAATATGAAGAATAAACATATCATTGTTGCTGTTTTGATGCTTATCGCGTCAACTTCAGTATCTCAGGCACAAATCAAGTTTGGTATTCGGGCGGGTCTCAATGCCAGCAATGTTTCATTTCCGAATTTGCCAGATAGAAAAGAACGCTTTGGCTTCCATGTTGGTGCTTTCGCCGATGTGCCTGTCTCGCCCAATTTCATGTCGATACAACCTGAATTGAGTTATTCAGTAAAAGGTGCTGGCTTCAAGTTCTTGAATGAACGCCAAACCGTAGATCTGAATTACATAGATTTTCTTGTACCAGTAGCGTTTAAATTAGATGCTTTCGACTTACAAGTGGGACCTTTTGTATCCTATTTAATTTCTTCCCCAAATTATAAATTTTATAATGATAACACCGTGATGGTTAATGCTTTTAAGAAGGTTGATGCTGGGTTGACGGCTGGTTTGAGTTATAACTTTAGTAAAATAATCGTTGGGGTTCGATATAATCAAGGCTTTATTGATGTAACACAAGATAATTCACGTCCTTTTTTAGGAAGTGGAAAAAATGCAGTAGGGCAAGTTTCATTAGGTTACAAGTTTTAGTGTTTTGTGGTGATAATATGAATCGCTTTTACGAGTATTTATGTAAAAGCGATTTTTTTATTTTTAACAAAAAAATACTATGAAAACAGAAAAAGAACTCAATGCCGATATTCTCAAAATCACGATGTTGATTCAAGATAAATTCCCTGAATTATCGAAATATATCGCCGAAATGCCTGTGACGATTCCAAACGAAGCTACTCCTGAGATTACAATTAAAATTTTAAAAGATTACTACGAATCATTGGCTATCCTGCTAAAAGACTATGATGCAAATCATAGTTCCAATCTTAAATAAAACATAATATTGTCATGACAAAAGTAAAATATTTAGGTATTTGGATGGATCATTCAACTGCTTATTTAATGGGGTTTTCGACAAATCCGATTGAAACAAAAATTATCAAATCTAACTTTTCGCATGAAGAAAAAGAACTTAGTATGACTAAGGGTGAAAACCGAATGCACAACAAAGAACAACAGCAACAAGCGGCCTATTATAAAGAGTTGGGAGAGGCTATCATCAATTATGAAGAAGTGGTGCTTTTTGGCCCAACTGATGCAAAAGTTGAGTTATTGAATATTTTAAAAGCAAACCATCACTTCGATAAAATCAAAATTGAAGTAAAGCAGACTGATAAAATGACTGAAAACCAGCAGCATGCTTTTGTTAGAGAATATTTTTCAAAACACTAATTTCTACTTAATCCTCGTCGAACTTAATTCAAGCGATTATGAAAAAGAAAACCGAACCCCAATTGTTGGAAAAACAATTGGAGAAAGATGAAATAATTAATTTTCCAGGTTATCCACTTTATCCTGCCAGTGAAGATATTTATAGTAAATTCCGCAAAGATTTATTGATTGACCCCGAAGATGCCTCCAAAATGAAGGAGTCAATGGATAGTGCAAAAGTGCATACCCGCAATGAAAAAGATTTTGATGATGACAAATCAGGAGATGATTTAGATGTTCCTGGCTCAGAATTAGATGATGAACAAGAAAGTATTGGTAGCGAAGATGAAGAAAATAATTACTACAGTTTAGGTGGTGATGACCATAATGATTTAGAAGAAAACAGAGGTGAATGATATTTTATTCATTATTTAGAGTTTTGATTATCAGAGATTTATCATCCATATCTTAACCCTTACTACCATGGATAATAAAGATTATTATAAAATATTAGGCATTGATAAAAAAGCAACACCAGAAGAAATAAAAAAGGCTTATAGAGCTTTGGCAGTAAAGTATCATCCCGATAAAAATCCAGATAACAAAGAAGCTGAAGCAAAATTCAAACTTGTCAATGAAGCAAATAGCGTTTTAAGCGACCCTGAAAAGCGGAAAAAGTATGATGAGTTTGGTGAAAATTGGCAACAATACGAGCAATCAGGAAACCAAAAAGATGGAAACCCATTCGGAGGAGGAGCGGGCGGTCAGCAATACAATGGTCGAGCTGAAGGATTTGGCGGGCAATCAGATTTTTCGGATTTATTCGAACAATTTTTTTCGGGAAAAACAAGAGGCGGTGGTTCCAAACAAAAAAGAGGTGGTGATTATGAAACAGAAATGTTAATCAGTTTGGAAGAGGCCTATCAAGGTACAAGTAGAATTATTGAAGTTGAGAACGAAAAACTACGTATTACTACGAAACCGGGAGCTTATACCGACCAACAATTACGCATAAAAAGCAAAGGTGCAAAAGGAAGTAACGAAGCAAATCGAGGAGATTTATTTGTAAGAGTTCGTGTAAAACCACATCCACAATTTACTCGCAAAGGCGATGATTTGTACTATACACAAGTCATTGATTTATATACGGCTGTTTTGGGTGGTGAAATCCTAGTCAATACCTTGTCAGGCCAAGTAAAGATAAAAATTACTGAGGGAACTCAAAATGGTAAAATGATTAGATTAAAAGGAAAAGGAATGCCCGTTTATGAGAAAATAGGCTCATTTGGTGATTTTTATATTCAATTGCAAGTACAAATTCCAGAGAAATTGAGTGATAAGCAAAGAAAACTGTTTGAAGAATTAAAAATAACATTATAATTTTTTATTCCAATGAAAACCGAATACATCACCCTTTATTCTTCTAATGAAGAGCAAGCTGCTTTAGGCGAATTTGAAGATGCCTTTTACAATTCTTTGCGTCGATATTCGCTTCGACATTTGCCGTTTGTTGAAGAGGTTTCGCAAGAAAAAATATTGGAAGCATTACAAAAATCATTGCAGGTATGTCAATTGGCTGGAATTAATAGTAAACAGCATTTTAAGCAAATCTACATTTATGATGACAACATTAAAACGATTCATATAGATTGGAAAATGAGTAAAAGAGCAGTAAATTTGATGGCAACACAAATTGCTACGCTCAACGAGAAAACCGCTCGTTGGCTGTGGGAATTGTCAGAATATTAATTGACAAATTTTATCGGAATACCTCATTATGCTTACGAATGCTCCAAACAAATTTCGGCATAACACAAAAATTATACTTTGCCTAGATGGTCGTTTTTGGAGTTCATGGTTCTTATAACCTTCTTGATACTATTGTATGGTTTTAAATTAAAAGAATCATCATTTCAAACAGGTTGGTTTATCGAGTCAGTACTTTCGGAGTTATTTATTCTATTTATTATACGAACACACAAAAACTTTTTAAAAACAAACCAACTAATTCTTTATTTATTTTGAGCATTATTGGCTTAATTCTTACAATTTCTCTACCATATTTGCCCTTCGCTGATGATATTGGCTTAGTACCTTTACCATTCATTTACTTAGTTTCTATGTTGTTGATAGTTGTCGTATATATTGTTACGGCAGATATATTAAAAGTTTGGTTCTTTAAAAAATATGGAAATTCGTAGTTTTTTAAATAGACAAGAAGATGAAAAATATAAGGCAACTATTAGATTTACTCGGTGATGACAAAGAAAATTTGTTAAATCACGTTTGTAAAACCATTCCAAAAGAACAAATCAATTTACCAAGCTCCAACCATGTTGATGATTTTTTCTTGCCAAGTAATCGAAATGGACAAACACTCAGAAGTTTGGCTCAACTTTATCAACATGGCCGACTTGGAGGTACGGGCTATCTTTCCATCTTACCTGTTGACCAGGGTGTTGAGCATACCGCAGGGAGTTCTTTTTCGCCCAATCCTATCTATTTTGACCCTGAAAACATTGTAAAACTTGCCATTGAAGCAGATTGTAATGCTGTGGCTTCAACAATGGGTGGCTTGGCGATGCTTTCGAGAAAATATGCACATAAAATACCGTTTGTGGTAAAGCTCAATCATAATGAATTAATGACCTATCCCAATAAATTTGACCAAATTATGTTTGGTAGTGTGCGTGATGCTTGGAATATGGGAGCTGTGGCCGTTGGTGCAACTGTTTATTTTGGTTCAGCCGAATCTGATAGACAAATGATAGAAGTTGCCAAGGCTTTTGAAGAAGCTCATAGCTTAGGTATGGCAACTATTTTGTGGTGTTATACTCGAAATGACGCTTTCGTGAAAGATGGTGTTGATTATCATACTGCTGCCGACCTCACAGGACAAGCAAATCATTTGGGCGTAACTATTCAAGCCGATATTATTAAGCAAAAAATGGCAATCAATAATGGAGGATTTACAACAATAAAATTTGGTAAGGCAAATGCTCTTATGTATGACAAGCTATGTAGCGACCATCCAATAGATTTATGTAGATATCAGGTTTTAAATTGTTATTCGGGAAGAATTAGCATGATAAATTCTGGTGGAGAATCGAAAGGAGCATCGGATTTGACGGAAGCAGTACGAACGGCAATAATCAACAAGCGTGCAGGTGGTGCGGGCGTGATTATGGGTAGAAAAGCCTTCCAACGGCCATTTTTTGAAGGTGTTGAGCTGATACATGCTGTACAGGAAGTGTATCTAACTAAAGAAATAAAGATTGCTTAGTATCAATCGCCAAGCAGTTACCTGACGATTCTCTATTGCATTAAACTATTTTTACTTATTCCGTTTTTTTCAAGCAATTGATTATTTTGCTGTAAAGCAATTTTTCGTCAATCGGTTTTGAAATATAATCGTTCATACCCACAGTGGCACATTTGTCAATATCAACAGTGGTGACATCGGCAGTGAGAGCAATGATAGGGATTTGAGAATTCATTTGATTGCGAATGAACGCCGTTGCTTCAAAACCATTCATTTCGGGCATTTGCAAATCCATCAAAATAATATCGTATGGTGCTGTGGTTCGGCTTCGCTGACCAACCGAATCATGGTCACTGAGCGAAAGCGAACCAAGCATTTCAATGGCAATTTTGCCATTTTCTGCAATATCGACCTCAAAGTTGAAATCAGCTAATATAATTTTTATTAAAAGTTGGTTTAGTGCCATGTCTTCAGCCACTAAAACTTTTATGTTTTTTAGGTTAGTTTCGATAAAATTAGTATTTTGATGTAAATTTGAATCATTCTCTGTCTCTTGTTTTGCTTGAGATTTATCAAAATCTAAGACAAAACTGAAAGTCGAACCTTTACCCAGTTCACTATTAACACTAATTTTTCCTCCCTGTAATTCGACTAATTGCTTGGCTATGGCGAGCCCCAAGCCTGTTCCTCCATAAGAACTACTGGTTTCTGTTGATGCTTGTTCAAAATTATTAAAAATATTGCCCAGTTTGTTTGTTGAGATACCAATCCCAGTATCTGTTATAGTAAATTCAATACTTATTTTGTCTGCATTTTCATTCAATTTTCTAATACCAATTGTAATCTTTCCTGCTGAAGTAAACTTTACGGCATTACTCAATAAATTGAGAATAATCTGTCGTAAACGCATCGGGTCACCTATAAGAATTGATGGAATTGTTTCATCAAATTCTTTACTAAACGCTAAGTTTTTCTCATTGATTTTTGCTTCAAATAATTGAATCATGGTATCAATCGAAAGCGATAAATTGAACGGTATTTGCTCGAATGTCATTTTACCAGCATCCACTTTAGCAAGGTCTAAAATATCATTAATTAGAATAACCAAAGCATCTCCCGATACTTTAATTGCATTGAGGTATTCTTTTTGCGAGTCATTTATAGGCGTTTTCAAGATAACATTCGTAAATCCAAGAATGGCATTCATTGGCGTACGAATCTCATGGCTCATGTTCGATAAAAATTGCTGCTTAGCTTTTACGGCATTTTCGGCAATTTGGGTTTTTACATCAGCATTGTTTTTGGCTTCTATCAGTTCGTTTTTTGTAATGATATGAGTAGTTACTTCATCAGCAATAATTACAATGCCAGAAATCGTTGCGTCAGATTCATAATAGGGCTGATAAACAAAATTGAAATATACGTCTTCTAATTGATCATTGCGTTTCAATTGAACAAGCGACTCATAGTCTTGATAAGGAATCCCAGTTTTAAGAACGTCACCCAGTAAATCAATAAAAGGTTTATCTTTGATTTCGGGTAATATTTCTATCAAGGTTTTTCCTTCAATATCTGAACCCTTTCCCCACATTCTTTTTATACTATCATTGGCAAGCGTAACCACCAGTTCTTTGCCTTGTAAGATGGCAAAAGCAAAAGGCGACTGCATTAGCAAAATATTGTATCGTTTATTACTATCTTCAACCACTTTCAAGGCTGCTTTCTCAGCTTCTAATTTTATTTCTAAAACTTTCTTTTTTTTAACTTCAAGCTCAATGGCTAATCTTTTTACTTCTGTAATATCGGCAATAGTTAGCACGATTAACTCTTCATTTTTACTTTCCTGCACAATTCGGTGAGCATTGAGCAACATTGTTTTTTGACCTATGGCAGGAAATGTTTGTTCAACTTCAAAATCATGGAAATGGACATTTTTAGGTACAATGTCTTCTAAAAGTTCACGTAATCGAGGAATATTCCATTGATTATCTCCTAATTTATAGAGTGAAACTCCTGTAATATCATCTTCATTTACTTGAAACATTTTGCAGAATGATTTATTAGCTGATTTTATTCGTATGTTTCTATCAAGAATCAGTACAGGCTCATGAACAGTGGCAATGATTCCTTCATAATAATTATAAAGTTCTTCAATTTGCTGAATCCTGGCGTGCAATTCTTGGTTGCTGGTGGTTAACTCTTCGTTGGTTGATTCAATTTCTTCTTTTGAAGTTTCCAACTCTTCATTCAAGCTCTGTAATTCTTCATTACTTGAAATGATTTCTTCATTGGCACTTTGTAATTCTTCGTTGGCAGCTTCTTGATCATGCGTAATCGAACTCATATCGGCACGGGCAGCAGCCAATTCTTCTTCTAATTTTTTTATTCTACGGTCTTTAGCAATAGAATTATTTTTTGTTCCTGTCAGGGGATATGCAGGTAGTTCCATTGGTTGTCCAGTAAAGACAACAAGCAATAATGGTTCTTCGCCTTCAATCTTGAGTGGAGAAACTTCTATATTTACAATTTGAAATATATTTTTTTCTGCATCACGGTTCATCTCAATGCCTGATTTACGAACAATTTGTTTGGTTTTTATGGCGTGATGAATGGCATTTCGTAGCTCAAAAGTGATTTCGAGGTGAGCCATTTTCAAAATATTGAAACTTGCTTTACCCGAAGAATTTCGGAGATATAGAGATGTTTGTCCTTTAAATTGCAAAATTTCTAAATCGTAATTGATGATAACGCTGGCAGGAACATATTGGGCGAGGAGGATGGCATCAAAAGCGTTTCCCAGATTACTATTAGAAGATAAAGGTGATTTCTTGGGAATTACGTTCAAAGAAAGATTGACAGTTGGTAAGTTTATTTTTGCAATACGGGTTGAAATTTCAGGAATTTTAGTTGAACCCGAATTCTTTTTACGAGTATAGAACTTAAATTTTTTGTTGATAACATTAAAAAACAATGTCGATGTACCGATGGTTTCTGATTTACCGAGCATCAAGTATCCTCCCTCATTTAAGGCATAATGAAAAGTAGCAATGGCTTTTTTCTGAGCGGGGGTATCCAAATAAATCAAAAAATTACGACAACTGATAAAATCCATGCGAGAAAAGGGTGGATCATTCAAAATATTATGATGAGCAAATACACATACATCACGTAGCGACTTGGCGATACGGTATTTATCTTTAGATTTGATGAAAAAATGCTGAAGGCGTTTAGGGGAAACATTTTTAAGCTGATTAAGAGAATATTCACCATTACGAGCAACGCTTATGGCTTCGGCACTAAGGTCGGAAGCAAAAATTTGGAAAGGAATATTGATTGCTTTATTTTGCTGTATTTCGAGCAAAGTCATGGCAATCGAATATACTTCTTCGCCTGTGGCACAAGCAGCTATCCAAATACGTAGTGTTTCGCCTTCTGCTTTAGTTTTGAGCAAACGAGGGAAAATAGTCTTTTTTAAAAGCAAAAAAGCTTCTGTATCTCTAAAAAACTCAGTGACATTGATTAACAAATCCTGATAAAGAACATCAACTTCACTATTCTTTTGGACGAGCAATTCAGCATATTGATCAATTGTTTTTATTTTATGAATCAACATCCGACGAAGAATTCGTCGCTTAATGGTATTCATTTTATAATCACTAAAATCAACATTTTTACGTTTGTGCAATAACTCTAAAATGATTCTCAAATCAGGGTTATTATTTTCTATTTCATCTTCAGGAGTAGTTTTGACAATATTTCGCCTTATCAAGGGATGTTTACTCATCCATGTCAATTCAATGGCAATTTCCATGGGCGATAGAATAAAATCAACGACACCTTCAGCGATGGCTGAGTGCGGCATACTTGTAAACTTAGCAGAATCATCTTGTGCAAAAGTAATTCCACCAGCCAATTTTATTTCTTTTAGACCTTGAGTGCCATCATTGGCACTACCTGAAAGCACAATGCCAATAACATTTTCTTTGTGGGTTTCGGCTAAAGATGAAAATAGCACATCTATTGAAATCGCCACACCTCCTTTCGAGCGAGGGATTAATTTGATATGTCCATCGGTTACCTCAATGCCTTGATTGTATGGTATCACATATACATTATCGGGGTGTATTTTTTCCATGTCATCAATATCATGGACTTTCATGGCAGTTACTTTCGCTAAAAGTGGCGTAAGCATACTTTTATGGTCGGGACTAAGATGCTGAACAACGATATACGCCATGCCTGTGTTGGGCGAAAGGTTTTGTAAAAGCTGTGTGATGGCCTCTAACCCACCTGCCGAAGCTCCAATGGCAACTACCGTAAAGGCGTTTGCATCTTTTTTAGGCGTTGTTTTTTTTATTTTATTGGATTTTATGTTTTCTTCTTCATTTTCATTGGATTTAGGTATGACTTTTTTTGGAGAAAGAACCTTTGTTTTACTTGGAGGGGAAGAAGTTTTCATATTTACCTACGGTTTGTAACGAAGGTAGTGTTAAATAAATGGTAAAAGAGGTATTTAGGCTTAAACTTTTGACTTAATGAGTAAGGTCATCAATAATTTATGCTTAAAATTTTCAAATTTTCGTCAAAAATATACACGCGTGATAGATTAATTGGTGTATTTACTTTTACTAATAATACCTTTTGAGGCTCTTAAACTATTGCCATGAACATAAGCAAAATGTTTTGCCAGCCTTTAATTTAGGCTCAATTTCTTGTTGATAATAAGGCACGGTTCTATTATACGTATCGTGTAAACTTTCGCCGTTAGGGGTCATTATAACGAAGTTACTGGCTTATTCTGCAAAAAACGTGTGAATGATATAACTCTTTTAAAAAATTGTATAACAATAAATTTTCGAAATAACTCACCTTTGTAAAGAAGTAAATAATCTCATTTTATATACAAAAATACACCTCAAAATAGCAAACACATGAAATCAAAAGTAATAGGAATTGTGCTTATCATCATAGGAATAGTGATGATTGCCTTCAATAGTTTCAATTTTAAAACAACTGAAAAAGTGGTTGATATAGGAGCAATACAAATAACGAAAGAAAAAGACAATCCTGTTGCATGGTCGCCAATTGTTGGCGTTGTGCTTCTTATTGGAGGTATCGTTGTTATTGTTAGTAGTAGAAAAAGTGATTCTTAGAAATTATTTAGATATGCCCAAATGTGTGAATAATGTAACTCTTTTTCCAAATTGTGTAACATATCTTTTAGCTAAGTAGCCTACCTTTGATACACAAATTTAAACAATCTAATCATGACCCTATTTAATGTTTTAGTCGTATTAATTATTGCAGGAATCCTTTTGTGGCTCGTCAATAATTATATCCCGATGGATAGAAAAATTAAGCAAATTCTTAATATTGTAGTAGTAGTAGTTATCATTATTTGGCTACTCAGGGTATTTGGTATCTTTAGCTCTATGATGAATATTCGCGTATAAGTATAAAGTGAACACACTTTAAAAGCAATTTTCATCAGAATACAATCTTTAAATAAAAAGAGAATGAATATCAAAAGAATCTTTGGAGCATTACTTACCGTACTCGGCATAGTTGGACTTATTTATGCCGCTACATTATTTGTAGGTACATCAGGCGGAACACATAATGTTAAATCATTGATTACGTATGGCATTATTGGGCTTATATTTTTTGTTTCAGGCATTGGGCTTGTACGCACAACTAAGGATGAATCGTAAAAATTAAGTCCATGAAAAAGTTTTATTTTTTAATGAGCTTAATTACATTCGGACTATTTGTAAATAGCTGTAAACCAGCTTATGTTTCGGTAAGACCTACTTACTTTGAAGTTTCCAGACCTAATCGCCCAAGCAATAAGCATATTTGGATAAATGGCGATTGGGTTTGGAATAACCAAACAAAAACATACATTCGGCAAGATAGTTACTGGACAATTCCCAGCCGAAATCGTGATTATACGCAAGGAGAATGGAAATCAACACAAAGAGGCTACTACTGGAAACACAGTCGATGGCGATAATTTATTTTAAATTAAAAAAACATGAATAATATATTTAGAGGACTCATTGCAGGCTATGGAGCCAAAAAATTGGGCGGAGGTTGCTTTGGAACAATCATTGTGTTTGTAATCATTTGGGTCATTTTAGGGCAATGTAGCTAAATCTTGAACTTAAAATAAACAGATAAAGACGATGCTGAAATTTCCTTTTTATGCAAAAATGGCATTAATCATCATTGGCTTATTTGCCTTTGTTTCAATGCTATTTATTACTCAGAGGATAATCGTACCCATTATTTATTCAACCATCATAGCCATTGTACTAAGCCCCATTGTGAATTTTTTTGTCAGGAAAAAAATCAATCGAGTGATAGCTATTGCGGTTACACTTATCGTTTTTATTGCTATTGCTTCTCTGATTATCACCTTGCTTACTGTACAAATGATGCAGTTTAGTGACTCTTTTCCTCAGTTTTTGACAAAATTTCATCAATTAGCTGATTTATCACTAATATGGACTTCCCAGCATTTCGGTATTAGTAAAGATAAAATCAATCTATTGATTAATCAAAAAACAGCTGAGATTCTGAATAGCAGTAGCTCTTTGATAGGTCAAACAATTCTTAATACAGGAAGCGGACTTGTGGTACTTTTATTGATTCCTGTCTATGTTTTTATGATACTTGTGTACCAGTCTCATTTAATTACATTTATTCATAAACTTTTCAGTGCTGATAAATCGGAAGAAGTAAGCGAAGTATTGACTGCTACTAAAAAAATCATACAAAGCTACCTTGTGGGCCTTTTATTAGAAGCCCTCATTATTGCAGTATTAGATTCAACGGCATTGTTGATACTAGGTATTGATTATGCTATTTTGTTTGGAGTGATGGGAGCGATAATCAATGTAATACCATTTATCGGCGGTATTCTGGCTGTAGCATTTCCATTGCTTATAGCATTGGTAACAAAATCACCTAACTATGCTTTGCTTGTGGTTGCATCATATATGTTGATTCAGTTTGTCGATAATCATTTTATTGTGCCAAAAGTAGTGGCATCAAAAGTAAAAATAAATGCCTTAATCTCCATTATTGTTGTCTTGGCAGGAAGTGCTTTGTGGGGTTTTCCAGGAATGTTTGTTTCGATTCCCTTGATAGCTATTATCAAAGTCATTTTCGATCATATCGAACCTTTAAAACCTTGGGGATTCCTTTTAGGAAATCCAGAAGATTACAATTTTTCATTTATTAAAAAACGAAATAGCCATCAATCATGAAACCATCAATCGGCATAACTCAAGAACGTTTAGATAGTAGCGTTAGCTTACTTTCAGTCATTTTATCAGACGAAGTAACTTTATATACCAAAACAAGAAAGTTTCATTGGAACGTATCGGGAGAAAGTTTTATGGAACTCCATAAATTATTTCAAGCTCAATATTCCGAATTGGAAGAAACCATTGACGAAATAGCCGAACGCATCGGAAAACTCGGTAGCAAAACCATCGGTACAATGAAAGAATTTGGCGAACGCACCAGATTAAAAGAATCGCCGAATGTTTATCCTTCGCAAAAACAAATGTTGAAAGAGTTATTGGATGACCACGAATCATTGATTGTCGAATTAAGAAAAGACATTGAAACCTGCGACGAAATAAATAACGATGCTGGTACAACCGATTTTCTGACTGGCGTAATGGAACAACACGAAACAGCGGCGTGGGTCTTGAGAAGGTATTTGAATTAAATAGCCTCTCGAAATAGAAAAATCTTATAAATAATATTATTCATCTAAATCAATATAACTTAATATGAAAACTTCTTTTAAACTTTTATCAGTTTTAGTAATAGGGCTATCACTGACTTCTTGCGTTGCCAAGAAGAAATTAACCGAATTGCAAACACGTTATGAAAAATCAGAAAATGATTTAGTAAAATGTGGTGATACTGTGCAAGACTACAAAGACAAATTGGAGCGTATGTCGAGAATGCAGCAAGAAGCTGAAAACCAAAAAAATGTAACACTTGGTACTGTTCAGCAACGTGATATGCAAATCAATGAACTGAAAATGCAAATCGCAGACTTTAAGGGTTTGCGTGACAAACAATTAGATGCCGTAGGTAATTTAACTGTTTTATCGAAAGAAGCCAATGCTAATATTGACAAAACATTATCGCAATTAGCCACCAAAGACAAATACATTTATTTGCTTCAAGCTGCTCGCACGAAAGCTGATTCGATTAATTTAGCTTTAGCTGTCAATCTTACAAGTGTATTGAAAAATGGCATTGAAGACAAAGACGTAGAAATAAAAGTTGATAAAACAGTAGTTTTTATTAATATTTCTGACAAAATGTTGTTTAGCACAGGAAGTACTAAAATATCTCCTAAGGCAAATGCTGTTTTAGAAAAGATTGCTTTAATCATCAAATCAAGACCTGAACTTGAAGTAATGGTAGAAGGCTATACTGATGATGTGTCAATCAATACCGATTGTATTGTCGATAACTGGGATTTGAGTGCCAAACGTGCTACTTCGGTGGTGAGAATGATGCAACAAAATTTTAATATCGACCCCAATAAATTGATTGCTGCTGGTCGTGGTCAATATAATACTTTAGCAAGTAATAATACTTCCGATGGTCGTACAAAAAACCGTCGTACACGTATCATTTTAATGCCGAAACTTGACCAATTTTATGATTTGTTGAGTGCTGACAAGAAATAATAATAGTTGCACTTGGAAGATAATTAGTCATAATGGCAATGATTTAGTCGATAATGTTGTTAATAATAAAACAATATTCATGAAATCGACAAAATTATGCTGATTAGCTTCCAAGTAGTTTCTTTATTGCTTAATATTTTTTTTGCAAAATCTCCCATATCAGATGTCAAAGCTGTTATTAAAGCTGACGAAATACAATGCCTTTACGCCGATTGCCAACTCGCAGGAGTAGTCAATTATGATGCCTTTAAAGAGTCTTTAGCTGGTTTTGAAAAATTTCACCCTGCCAAACCAATTGTTACCATTGTTGACTTTGCATTACCCTCGAATGTAAAAAGGTTTTTTGTCATTGATATTGCCAAGAAAAAGTTGTTATTTTCATCTTTGGTAGCACATGGTAAGCAATCAGGTGAAAATATTGCTCATTCGTTTTCTAATAAAATGGAATCTCACCAAAGTAGTTTGGGGTTTTATTTGGTTGGAAACGAAATCCAAAGTCCAAAACATGGTTCAGCATTGTTATTATTTGGCTTAGAAAAAGGTCTCAACGATAATGCTCGCCGCCGAGAAATTATTATTCATGGTGCTACTTATGTGAGTACATCGTTTATTCAACAACATGGTCGGCTTGGTCGCAGCTTTGGTTGTCCAGCTTTACCACAAGAACTTATTCCGCAGGTAGTTCCTGTATTAGCCAATGGTAGCTTACTATATATACATAGTTAAAAACTTTTTTTCTAAGGAAAATCTTTCACAAAGTGGGGTTTTCCTTAGAAATTTTACCTTTCTAAGTTGTTTGTTTATTGTGCTAACAATGACAGGATGCAACAAGAAAAAAAACAAAAAGAAGGTAGTTTTGGCTGATGAAAGTGTGTATTCATCTCAAAACTTTACTGATTTATTGATTGATAGTGTAGCTATCAACACTTTCTTCAAAACTTCCGCTGCTTCCGATTCGATCCAAAACGAAGTACATCAATTTTATACCAGACGTAATTATCAATTTGCGTGGCTCAATAAAGGTGGTTTAACTCACGCCGTTCCTAATTTTTATAGCCAGCTACAAAATTATAGCCGTGATTTTGCAGATAGTAGCCTAAAAAACAATCTTTTAGATTCTTTGATTATGGCTGCCCAAACAGATGAAAAGAAGTTTCTTTTGCAAGAAAACAGTATCCGACAATTAGAATTATTGCTCACAACTACCTTCTTTAAATATACCGAAAAAGCATATAGTGGCACAACAAAAGATCCAATCGACCTTGAATGGTTTATTCCACGAAAAAAGAAAAATTACCAAGTTTTACTTGATTCGCTGGTTTCGTTAACTAAAGGCGAAAATGTTCAAGAGCCTGTCAATCAATATTACATCCTTTTAAAAGAAAAGCTAAGACAGTATCGTGCTATTCAGAAAAAGGGTGGACTACCGACGGTCATTACCGACAAAAAACTCTTGGTAGTAGGCGATAGCAATACTTGTTTAGTAAATGTGAAACAGCATTTGCTTTTGACGGGTGATTTTAAAATAAATGATACCACGATATATTTTACAGACTCTTTGGTAAGAGCTGTGCAACGTTTTCAACACCGAATGGGCTTGTTAGAAAATGGAAAGATAAACCTTGCGACAATTGCTGAATTGAATAAACCGATTGACGTCAGGATTAAACAAATGATGGTCAATATGGAACGCCTACGTTGGATTCCTGTTGAAATGGAAAATGAGTATTTGCTGGTCAATATTCCAGAATTTAGGCTGCATATTTTTGAAAACAAAAAGCAAGTTTGGCAAATGAATGTAGTAGTTGGGAAAGCAGCTACAAAAACAAGTATTTTTAAAGGAAACCTGTCACAAATTGTACTAAATCCTTACTGGAACGTGCCTACAAGCATTGTCAAGAATGAAATTTTGCCTAAAATAAGTCAAAATCCTAATTATTTGGCAAGAAATAATATGGAAATTGTGGATGGTGTTTATCGACAAAAACCTGGGAAAAACAATTCTCTCGGCAAAATCAAGTTTTTGTTCCCGAATAGTTTCAGTATTTATTTACATGATACACCCTCAAAGGGGCTTTTTGGAGAATCAAAACGAGCTTTCAGTCATGGCTGTATCAGGGTTTCTGAACCACGAAAATTAGCACTCTATTTACTCCGAAAAGATGCCAGTTGGAACGAAGAAAAAGTAGATAATATTCTGAAAACCGACAATATGACTAATATCATGGTGCGGCCAACTGTACCCGTTTACATTGCTTATTTTACAGCATGGGTTGATATTTCAGGGCAGCTTAATTTCCGGAATGATATATATGATCTGGATAAAAAGCTCGCTAAAGAGATTTTTGGAGAGTAAATTAAAGGTTTAAAGATTAAACTTCAAAACTAAAAACCATGACAAGGAAAGACCATAATACAGTTGATATAGAAGGGACTACCATTAGTTTTGATGATTTTGGTAAGGGCGAAGTTCCAATCATTTTCATTCATGGATTCCCATTCGACAAATCTTCATGGCAACCACAGATAGATTTTCTAAAGAAAAGGCATCGAGTTATTGCTTATGATATTAGAGGTTTTGGAGCATCAATTACCAATGATGAGCAAGAAAGCATAGACTTATTTAGCAATGATTTAGTGAAGTTTATGGACACTTTGTCCATAAAAAAGGCAATTGTTTGTGGTTTGTCGATGGGCGGATATATTTTGCTAAATGCTGTACATCGTTTTTCAGATAGATTTGAAGCCATCATTTTGAGTGATACACAATGTATTGCCGACTCCGAAGCAGCAAAAGAAAAACGTGGTAAGTCTATCAAGCAAATAGAAGCCGAAGGATTGAAAGATTTTGCCGATGGATTTATTAAAAATGTCTTTTGTCAAAATTCATTGGATAACAAAAAGGAATTAGTCGAAACCATAAAAAATGTTATTCTCAAAACATCGCAAAGAACAGTTGTAGGAACATTGGCAGCCTTGGCACAACGCTCTGAAATGTGTGCTTCGCTCAATCAGATTTCAGTACCTACGCTCATCATTTGTGGCAAAGAAGACAGTGTTACACCACCTATTCAAGCCGAATTTATGTATGGGAAAATTCTGAATTCAAGATTACAAATCATTGAAAATGCAGGACATTTATCAAATCTTGAACAACCCGATGAATTTAATAAAATTCTTATCGATTTTATCTCCAGTATCGAAAACTAATAGTAAATGAAGCCAAATTCAGAAAAACCAGACATTTTACCGAAAAAAAAGTATCTTATCTCCAAAGGTGTGGATGCCTTTTTCTTGGAAATAAATGATGTTTTTAAATTTATTGGTTTGTTTTTCAAAGAAGCTTTTTCTGCCCCTTTCGAGTGGCGTGAAATCATCAATCAATGCTATAATGTTGGCTATCGGTCTTTGTCATTAATTTCTTTAACTGGTTTTATTATTGGTATCGTTTTCACCAAGCAATCTCGCCCTTCTCTCTCAACATTTGGAGCAAGTTCTTGGTTGCCTTCATTGGTTTCTATTGCCATCATTCGGGCATTAGCTCCCTTAGTTACAGCCTTGATTGCGGCAGGAAAAGTTGGCTCTAACATCGGTGCAGAATTAGGTTCGATGAAAGTAACCGAGCAAATTGATGCGATGGAAGTTTCTGCGACTAATCCTTTTAAATTTTTGGTTGTTAGTCGTGTCATTGCTACCACTTTTATGCTACCAGTTCTAACATTATACTCTGGCTTGGTTGGAATGCTTGGTTCATACATAAATGTTCACCAGAATGAGCAAACCAGCTTTGCTGCTTTCGTGAAAAGTGCTTTTAGTACCATTTCCTTTTTAGATATAAATTCCTCTATTTTTAAAGCTATTTGTTATGGCTTTACCATTGGCGTAGCGGGATGTTATCAAGGGTATTTCGCCCAGAATGGCACACAAGGCGTAGGAAGAGCAGCCAATGCTGCGGTAGTTGTGTCAATGTTTTTAATTTTTGTAGAAGAAATGATTATTGTTCAATTTGTTAATGCGATAAGGTGAGTTTTAATGATAAATTTTAAATGATTAATTGTGCTGATAATCAATAGATATTCAATTAATAATGAATAATAAAGCAAGCAATATCAATAACCAAGAAACAGTTATTTCCATCAAAGATTTAAAGAAATCTTTTGGTAGTTTGACCGTACTTAATGGAGTTAATATTGAAATATTCAAAGGTGAAAATTTGGCAGTATTGGGGCGTTCGGGTACTGGAAAGTCGGTTTTGATTAAAATTATTTCAGGTTTGCTAAAGCCCGATAGTGGTGTTGTAAAAGTATTTGGTGAAGAAGTAGATAAACTTGACCCTAAAGCATTGCGAGAGTTGAGATTAAAAATAGGGTTTTCTTTTCAAAACAGTGCTTTGTATGATAGCATGACTGTTCGAGAGAATTTGGCATTTCCACTCACAAGAAATAAGCGTGAATTAAACAAAAATGAAGTTAATCGTGCCATCGAAGAGGTACTGAATGAAGTGGGTTTACCACAAACCATTAACCAAATGCCCTCGGAATTATCGGGCGGACAGCGGAAACGCATTGGCATTGCTCGCACCTTAATTATGAAGCCTGAAATTATGCTTTATGATGAGCCAACCTCAGGCCTTGACCCTATCACAAGTATTGAAATTAATAACCTGATTATCAAAGTACAGAAGCAATACAATACAAGTTCTATCATTATCACTCATGATTTAACTTGTGCTAAAAATACAGCAGACAGAGTAGCTATTTTGATGGAAGGTGAATTTTTAACCACAGGTAGTTTTAATGAAGTTTTTAGTTCACAAGATTCCAGTGTAAAAACTTTTTATGACTATAATTTTATCAACGACAAATGACATCATTAAAAAATAATCGCCCCGTAATCGTCGGAATATTTATATTTCTGGGTTTAGCTATTTTGGTTATTACCATTTTTACTTTGGGTGGACAGAAAAAAACTTTTGTAAGAACTTTCACCATTAATGCCATTTTCAATGATGTTGGAGGATTGCTAACGGGCGGAAATGTTTGGTTTTCGGGCGTAAAAGTAGGTACTGTAAAGAAAATTAGCTTTTATGGCGACTCACAAGTGCAAGTTACGATGAATATTGAACGAGATGCCGAAGCACATATTCATAAAGATGCCAAAGCCAAAATAGGTTCGGATGGCTTAATTGGAAACAAAATTGTCATTATTTATGGCGGTGACCCCAAGAAACCACAAGTCGAAAAAGATGATTTCCTAAGTGTAGAAAAAGCCACCAGTACCGATGATATGTTGGCAACTTTACAAGAAAACAATAAAAATTTGCTTGAAATAACCAAAGATTTCAAGAGTATCACAAAAAAAATTGATAGTGGAGAAGGTACTTTAGCGACCTTAATAAACGACCCGACGATTGCAAAAAAACTAAGCTCTGCGGCCGATAACCTGCAAGAAACACTTGCCAATTTGAAAACAGTTTCGGAAGGAAGTAAAAATGTCTTGGCCAATTTGCAAGATTTTTCGGGCAAACTAACCAAAAAAGGCAATTCGATCAATGACCTTGCCAGTGATACTGTTGTTTATAAAAGTGTAAAAGCAACTTTGGCACAACTCAATGAAGCATCTAATTCTGTAACAAAGTTTACCGCAAATCTAAAAACCGTCAGCGATAAACTCAACCAAAAAGATAATGCCGTAGGCGTACTATTGAATGATTCGGAAACGGCAGCTTCTATGAAAATAACGCTAAAAAACTTGGAAGCAAGCAGTAAAAAACTCGATGAAGACCTTGAAGCTCTGCAACATAATTTTCTATTGAGACGCTTTTTTAAGAAAAAAGAAAAAGCAGCGTTGTAAAACAATTTTCAAAATTGTTTTAGCTGGAAGTGATTTGAATAATTGAATTAGCAGAAATAAAATCACACATGAAAATTAAATATTTAGCCAATGATGCCCATACGCTTTCAGTTGCCGAAGTTTTAGATATTTTTCAAACAAATGCCGATACTGGATTAAGTAAAGTGGAAGCAGCAAAACGCTTGAAAGAATTTGGACTAAATGTTTATACAAGCCAAAAACAAAAAAGTATGTGGCTGATTCTCCTTGAACAGTTCAAAAGCCCGATTGTGTATTTGTTGATATTTGGTGCAGCTGTATCATTATATTTTCAAGATTATATTGAGGCTGTTGCTATTTTGGTAGTTATTTTGGTCAATGCTTTGATTGGCTTTTTGATGGAAATGCAAGCCCGCAGCTCCATGAATGCCTTGAAAGAAATGGATATAATAAAATCCAAAGTGATCCGAGAGGGAAAAGTAGAAGAGATTCCTTCTGAAAATTTGACATTGGGCGATATTATTGTCTTAGAAGCTGGTGATTTGATTCCTGGCGACGGTCGCTTGATAGTGGTAAACCAACTCAAATGTGATGAATCTTCATTAACTGGTGAGTCGCTTCCTACCGAAAAAAATATAGAGCAATTGCAGAAAGATACCGAACTCGGCGACCAATTCAATATGGTTTTTAAAGGTTCATCGGTAATGAATGGCAATGGTAAAGCTATCATTACAGGAATTGCCGAACACACGCAATTAGGTACAATTACATCTTTGGTCGAAAATTCGACAGAAACAGCTACGCCTCTTGATAAAAAACTCAACGTTTTAAGCAAAAAACTCATTTGGCTAACTTTGATTTTAACCTCCATATTTGCTATTACGGGTATTGTTCAAGGAAAAGATTGGGTAATTATTATCAAAACTTCGATAGTTTTGGCAATTGCTGCATTTCCCGAAGGCTTGCCCATTGTGGCAACGGTGGCGTTAGCTTATGGAATGTTGTTGATGGCAAAGCGAAATGCCATCGTCAAAAAACTTTCTTCGGTAGAAACTTTGGGTAGTACAAGTGTTATTTTGACTGATAAAACAGGGACATTAACAGAAAATAAGATTTATGTAGAAACTTTTTCTTTTCCAGAAGAAAATCGAAAAGTAAGTATTGATAATAATACCTTAAAATTTGAAAACGGGGCAATCGAAAAAAGTCAAGCAAACTTTGAAAAACTGAGATTAGTCGGAGCATTATGCAACGATGCCATTATTAAAAATGAAGCAAAAAAGAAACCACAAGGCGACCCCATCGAAATCGCATTGCTTCAATTAGCCGACTCATCGGGGCAATCTTCAGAAGAATTTAAAAAACAATATGAACGGATTGCCGAAGTGCCTTTTAGTGCTGATACCAAAATAATGGGTACTTTGCATAGAAGCTCTGAAGGAAATTTTGTAGCAGCAAAAGGTTCGGTAGAACACTTATTGGAAAAATGTAACAAAATACAATTTGGTACAAACATCAAAGATTTAGACGAAAAAGAAAAAAACACGATTTTAGAAGCATCCGAAAAAATGGCTGCCGATGGCTTACGGGTTTTGGCATTTTCGTACAAAGATGGCAAAGATATTGATAAAGATGATTTCTTGAAGGAGTTGATTTATGTTGGAATGATTGGTTTTCTTGACCCACCTCGTTTAGACATCAAAGGAACGATTATTTCCTGCCGAAATGCAGGTATAAAAGTAGTGATGATTACGGGAGACCACCCATTAACGGCTCTCAATATTGCCAAAAAAGTAGGTTTAGTGGAAGAAACTGAACAAAAGGTAATTGTAGGAAAAGATTTGCCAGAAATGAAATCTTTGACAACTGAATGGAAGAAAAAGATACTTTCTACGGCGGTTTTTGCCCGAACAACACCCAAACAAAAATTGGATATTGCCGATATCTATCAAAAAGCAGGAAATATTGTAGCCATGACTGGCGATGGTGTAAATGATGCCCCCGCCTTGAAAAAAGCCGATGTCGGCATCGCAATGGGGCTTCGAGGGACGCAAGTTGCCAAAGAAACGGCAAGTATTGTATTAAAAGATGATAAATTTAAATCCATTGTAGAAGCAATTTCGCATGGGAGAGCTATTTTTCAAAACATTAAAAAATTTGTTATTTACCTTGTTTCTTGCAATCTAAGTGAAATTTTTATCGTAACCTTATTAGGATTTCTTGCTCCAGCGGCTATTTTACTTCCTTTACAAATTCTGTTTCTGAACATGGTAACGGACGTATTTCCGGCATTGGCTCTTGGTTTGGGCAAAGGCGATAGGACCAATATGAAAAAACCACCAAGAAGTCCTAAGAAAGATATTATTGAAAATAAAGACTGGATTGCCATTATGATTTACGCCATTACGATAACATTATCGGTGGCATTTGCCGTCATTTATTGCCAAAAAATCATCACACCTGACAATAAAGTAGCAAACAATGTGGCTTTTATAACTTTGGCATTTGCTCAACTTTTTCATGTATTTAATATGTCTTCGTTAAGCTCAAAATTATGGATGAACGATATTACTAAGAATAAATTTGTATGGTTGGCGGTGCTAATTTGTACAGGATTTATGGTGCTAGTTTATATTTCTCCCCAAATGCGTTTGGTTTTGAGTTTAGTTGAACTTCCTACGAAGGTTTGGTTTGTGTCGATTTTAGCCAGTTTAATTCCTTTAGTAGTGGTACAACTTTACAAAATTATTTTTTCGAAAAACCATTAAAATTGTATCTTTAAAAATATAAAAAGTACAAACATGACCACAAGTATTTCATCAGTTATAAAGAAGCTACTATTGCTATTTCTCATTTTTGCGGGTTTATACTTTGCCAAAGACTTTTTGATGCCATTGTCTATTGGAGGGATTTTAGCAACCCTTTTTTTACCTTTTTCTAATTGGTTAGAAAAAAACAAATTACCCAGAGGATTGGCCGCATTTATTTGTCTTTTAGTCTTAGTCGTTATTTTTGCCTCACTTGTATCCATTCTTACATGGAAAATTTCAGAACTACTCAATGATGTTGCTCTTATCAAAGAAAAGACCATCACAACAGGCACTCGTATGCAGGAATATATATTCAATCACTTGGGTATTTCGGTCGAAAAACAATCTCAAATCTTAAAAGCTGAACAGCCATCACTGACCAATATCATGCAATCAACTTTAGGGTCGGTTTCTTATATTGTTACGAATCTTATTTTGATTTTAGCCTATGTTTTTTTCCTGCTATATTCTCGTGTACATATCAAAACTTTCTTTTTAAAACTCACGGTGTCGGCTCAAATTGGTGAAATGGAAAAAGTTCTCCGTAGTGCCACCAATGTTTCGCAACAATATTTGGTGGGACTTTCCAAAATGATAGTTTGTCTTTGGGTGATGTATGGCATAGGTTTTAGTTTTTTAGGGGTAAAAAATCCAGTCTTTTTTGCTGTTTTATGCGGTATGTTAGAGATTGTGCCATTTGTTGGCAATATTACAGGTACAACCCTCACAGTTTTAATCGCTGCTTTGCATGGGGGAGAATTTTCGATGTTGGGCGGTATTGTGATTACTTACGGCATCGTACAATTTATTCAAGGTTGGGTATTAGAACCGCTTATTTTAGGACCACAAGTAAAAATCAATCCTTTGTTTACCATCATTGCTTTGGTTTTGGGCGACCTCGTTTGGGGGATTCCAGGTATCATTCTTGCCATTCCGCTAACAGCTATTTTAAAAATTATTTTTGACCATATTGAACCACTAAAACCTTATGGCTTTTTGATTGGTGAACTTGAAACTGAGAAAAACGAGACAAGTTTTATGAAGAAAATCAAAAACATTTTAAAGATAAATGTGTAAATGATGTAACTCTTTTCTGCAATTATATAACACTTTTATTTTCAATAATATAGACCTTTGGTTAATGGAGTTTATCTAAAAAAAACAAATATAATGAAACATAAAAGAGTAGATAATCAAATAAAAGAACCAATTGGGTTTCCAATTCCTGAAAAACCTTCAGAAATAGAGCCACTTCTCGACCCGATTGCTCCTAAAATATATCCAGAGGAAAACCCAATTGAAAATCCGCAACAGGAACCTACTGAAAATCCACCTTACCAATTGCCAAAACCTACCGAATTTCCATAAAAATCATATAATTGAGCCATGAAAAAGAAAAAACAAACGCCATCTGAAAAAAAGATTGCCGAAGTAATGCATGAATTTAAAGAAGGCGAATTGCATTCGGGCAAAACAGATATAATTGTAACCGACCGAAAACAAGCCATTGCCATTGCTTTGAGCGAAGCAGATGAGTTAGAAAAAACTAAAAATGAATAGACTTTTGTAAACCACACAATCATGCTAAAACCCATTTTTATTTTCATCACCTTCTTTCATGGGTTTAGGGTTTTGTTTAAGCCTTTGGCTATAGAAACATCATATAATTGACCAAAGAAATCTCCCAACTAAGTTGCATTTTTTGATTTATTGCAGGCGTTTTTTTATCAATAGAACTGTTTTATAGAAGATTTTATTCATACCTCTTTTACTTTGAAGAATATTGGATATGATTTGAAAAAATAAAAAAATTGGGAGCGAGTAAGTAGAATATAATTGGATTTTGAGTTTTGTACCGTCATGCTAAAATTTTGAATCAAATAACTAATATTCTTCAGATACAAATAAATAAAATTTTACTGAATTTAAATCTAAGAAAAATGAGAATGAAGAAAAAAGACCCGAAGGAACATGGTATCATTTCTATTGTACAATCGCCCAATAAAGACGAAAATCATACTGTTGATAAAAATAAATTAGTTACAGAAAATGAACCCGACCATGGTATTATTTCGATTGTACAATCGCCTGATGAAGTTAAAAATAAGAAAAATGTATAAGAAGGTATCATATGTTTAGCTCTTTTGAATAACATTTTAAACTATCAATCCGATAGCTTTTGCATGTAGAATTGCTTCATCAGTATGTTGAAATTGACAAGTGTAGATTTCTTTCTTTTGAATAGAATTCAGCATTTTTGATGTAAAGTTTTCTTTTTCCAAACTAATATTTCTAATATAAATGGCTACTATTCTCTCAGGATATTTATTGGCAATGGAAACATAAATTTCGGGGTCGCTTTGCGAATTATCGCCCAGCAAAATAAACCTTTGCTTCGGGAAAGCTTCCAAAATCCTTGTCACTCGCATCAACTTTCCTTGATGCTTGGTTTTACCAGTTTTTAGCAGTTGATACCATTTTTTTATCTGATTGAGAAGAAAAACGCCTTTTGGCAAGCCATTATGCTTGAAAAACTCATTCAAATCATCATATAGATTCCATTCGCTGCTCGAAACATAGAAAAAAGGATTGAGTAAGTCAGGTTTTGTATGAGCAAGTGAAAGTAATTGATAGAATTTGACAACATCGGCAAAAGTCTTTCGACTACGTGGATTTTTGGTAAACATCACACGTAGTTTTTTGCCAGTATTGGCCGAATGTGAGACCAAAACGGTATCATCAATATCAGATATAAAACCATATTGGGTGGAGTGTGGAACGAAAATTTTCCCTTCTCCCGATGACACGATTAGATTTTGTTCATTGAGTAAATTGACGGTTATTTTATGCCAGCCAGCACTTACTTCGGTGTCGGATTTCCATTCAAACTTAAAAAAACCATCAAACTCAGTAGTGCTATAAAATTTCTGTTTTTCCCATTGTAAACTCACTTGAACATGAGGTATTGTCTTAACTAAAAAAAGCTTAGTTAAATGAATAATATTTAAAATTGGATTATTGGTGTACTGGCTCGGGCCGACCGATTTTCCTGCCAAAACATGACCATATACCACCAAATTATGGGTGTGTCCGTAGCCATGATACACTTTTACGGTAGCAGCAGTATAATTGATTTCTTTTTCCATATTTAAGCAATTTACTGAATTTTGACAACTTTTTAGCAATTAAGTAGAATGATGAATTTAGATTTACGAATGACGAATAAAAAAAGCTTATTATCAGGTATTTACAAGCTTTTAAATTTAAAACAGATTAGTTCTTTTACTATTTAGACAATTATTCAAGAAGATATGCTCAGGTTACTTTTTATAATTAATGCAGGCTCAGGTAGTAATTCAACCGATTGGGCTTTGGTTATAACAAATTATTTTGTTTCACTCAATCATACAATCGAATTGTATCACCTTACGAAAGACTACAATCAAGCAACAATCAAAGAAAAGATACAATTGTTTTTGCCGCAACAAGTAGTTGCGGTAGGAGGCGATGGTACGATAAAATTAGTGGCCGAGTGTTTGTTAGAAACAGATATTGCTCTCGGAATCTTGCCCGCAGGTTCGGCCAATGGTTTGGCAAAAGAACTGGGTATTAGTACTGAGCCTATAAAAGCATTAGATGTACTTTTGAGTGGAAATTCAAAGAAAATTCATTTAACTAATATTAACGGTGAAATATGTATTCATTTAAGTGATATTGGTTTGAATGCCTATGCAATGAAGCGATTCAAAAGCCAGAAAGTACGTGGAATGTGGGGCTATTTTGTGGCATCTTTGAATGTATTATTGCAAAATCCAAGGATGGAGATAAGTATGAAAATTGATGAAAAAGACATCAAAATAAATGCTGAAATGATAGTAATTGCCAATGCCACCAAATATGGAACTGGGGCGGTTATTAATCCTATTGGCAAACTTGATGATGAACTCTTTGAAGTGATTGTAGTGAAAGAAATATCATTTTGGGAGGTAGTTAAAATGTTTTTCTCGAATCTTTCTTATGATTTGAATAAAATTGAAGTTTTCCAAACAGACACATTATCCATGCGTGCTACAAAAAAAGTACATTTTCAAGTAGATGGCGAATATCTTGGCAAGATAAAAACCTTGAATGCTACATTAATGCCCAATGCCCTCCAAATTGTTGTTCCAAATATGTGAATGATGTAAGTATTCCTAAAAGTTATGTAACACTTTTTGCCTCAAAGATGCGGAACTTTATACTGCCGTGAAAATCTATTTCACAGGGAAACAATAGCTAACAACTCGTCCTTTTTAAACGAGATTTGATAGACTTTTTTTTAATTAAACTATCACAACTATGAAAACGATTCTTTTTCCAACCGATTTTAGCAATAATGCTCTTCACGCCTCTCAATATGCAGGAATGTTGGCAAGGCGATATGATGCAAAGGTAATCTTGCTCAATATTTATGAAATGACCGTTCCAGTTGTTTCTGAATTCCAAATGACTTATGACACTGACAATATGATTGTGCAGAGAGGGAAAGATGCCGAACAAAATTTACAGTTTTTTACTGATAAATTTATCATCAATACCAATCTTCCCCCTGAGCAAATCTCTCAAATGGTCGAGTATGGCTTAGTGTCAGATGTAATTATTGACATATCAAAAAAAATGAATGTTGATTTAATTGTCATGGGAACAAAAGGTGCATCGAACACCATTGATAGATGGCTCGGTACGAATGCTGAAAATGTGATGGAAGCAGCCCAATGCCCTGTGTGGATTGTTCCCGAAAATACGTTACTTACTTTGCCTCAAACAATTATGTATGCGGCTGATTTTAAAGAAGATGAAGTTACTGCTACCTATAAAGTGTTGTCAATGGCTCAACCTTTAGGTGCTACTTGTAAGGTCATTCATATCCATGATTATTTTGAACTCAATGTGGAACAAACTGTCGAGCAAACAGTTGCCGAATTAAAAGATGAATTTCAGAATTTTGATATATCGTTTAAAAACCTCAATCGGGAAGAAATAGTGAAAGGTTTGGAAACCTATATCGAAAAACACAAACCAGATGTCTTGGCATTGGCAGTTTATGAAAAATCATTTTTTAGTAAACTTTTCAATAGCCACATCACTCAACATTTTATTCAAGAAGCAAAATTACCGATGCTTTTTTTCAAAAAGTAAATAGTTTTTTTATTGTCTAATTGACCATTTATGAAAAAAATACATAGAAAATTGGAAGTGATTTTTGAAAAAATTACTTCCACTGTTACGTCTATACTGGGCAATTCCATCACTTTTATCATTGCTTTAGTTTTAGTGATATTTTGGCTCAGTAATAGAGATTTTGCAAAACAAGATGTAAATGACAGCATCAGAGACGTCATTCATGGAGTTGCTTTTTTAAGTTTATTCGTTATTCAAAAAGAATTTAATCGTTTTGCAGGCTCGCTTCACGTAAAAGTAAATGAACTGGTAGCTTCACATGATACAGCCAACAATGCAGTAATCAATATTGAAAATAAAACAGAATTAGAAATACACGAACTTCAAAAAGAATATATCGAACTAGCAGAGCAGATAAAAGAAGTAGAAGAAAATCCGAATAGTTTGAAAAAGAAATAGTTTATCACTCCAATGTGTGAATCATATAACACATTCCGAATATTATGTAACACTTCTCAGTGTAAGAGTCCCCACCTTTGTCCTACTAATTATTTAGTACTTAATTAAAACAAAACACATAGAAAATGTTAAAAAAAATCACATTGCTTTTCGCATTATTATTATTTAATGCAAAGCTAATTTCGGCTCAAACTTTATCAATCGGCCCAATGGCGGGTATTAATGTATCAACACTTACAGCAGCTCCAAACACAAAAGCATTATTAGGTGCATCCATTGGAGGTTTCCTAAATTATAGCATTGATGACCATTTTGGACTTGGTGCAAAATTGCTGTTCACACAATTAGGTTCATCTTATACTTATAATGAAGACATTAACCGATTGAATTATGTACAGATGCCGTTAACGGCAATTTACTATTTTGGTGATGCAGGAAATCAATTCCGTCCTAAAGTTTTTATTGGACCTTATGTTGGAGCTTTGTTAAGAGCAAACCATAAAAGTGGTGATGAAGTTTTGGGTACAGATGGCAAGCCATATTATAATAAAACCGATATTGGCGGTCTTGTTGGTGCTGGTTTCAATTATCGTATCAAATCTCGCACATGGTTAAATGTGGATGCTGGTTTAGGTAAAAGTTTTACCGATGTTTCAAAAGCAAGCTTAGGGTATCATAATTTAGCATTCAGCTTAAATGTTGGTGTAAGTTTTCCTGTAGGAAACGATTAATATTTGCTTGAATGCTATCATAAGGCTTTAGTTCATAAGGACTAAAGCCTTTTTTGAAAAATCAAAAAAACGATACACAATGGTCATTTATTTGAAGAATATTTTTAATGATGTAGGTAATGTAATACTATTTGCTGCAAGGTTTTTTAAGGAGGTATTTCGACCGCCCTTTGAAACAAGAGAATTTATTAGACAATGCTACGTCATTGGCTATAAATCTTTGCCGCTGGTAGCTATCACAGGATTCATTATGGGGTTGGTACTTACGCTTCAGTCACGCCCAACATTGGCCGACTTTGGTGCTGAATCTTGGTTGCCAGGTATGGTCGCACTTTCTTTGATAAGAGAAATCGCTCCAGTAGTTACGGCATTGATTTGTGCAGGAAAGATTTCGTCAGGTATTGGTGCTGAATTAGGTTCGATGAAAGTAACTGAACAAATAGATGCGATGGAGGTTTCGGCTATTAATCCTTTTAAATATCTGGTCGTTACTCGAATTATGGCTGCAACACTCATGGTTCCGCTTTTAGTAGTTTTTGCCGATGGCATAGGTATTTTAGGAGGTTATTTTGGCGTCAATATTCATAGTGATGTAAACATAGTTCGATATTTTACACAAGTGCTTGAATCGCTTGACTTTATAGATATTTTACCCGCTACTTTCAAAACATTTTTCTTTGGATTTTTTATTGGTATGATTGGTTGTTACAAGGGCTTTACCGCTGCCAATGGCACTGAAAGTGTCGGGAAAGCTGCCAATTCTGCCGTAGTTCTTGCTTCATTGTCCATATTTATTATTGATATGTTAGCGGTGCAGATAACTGATATTTTTTTCTAAAAATAAACAATGACATCCAATAAAATAAATATTACTGTCGATATGGCTACGCCAGTTATTGAAATCAAAGGTTTGTATAAATCTTTTGGTAAAAGCAATCATGTATTAAAAGGAGTCAATATTGAGGTAAAAAAAGGTGAGAATTTAGTTGTGCTAGGAAGGTCAGGCTCGGGAAAATCAATTGCCATCAAATGCTTGGTTGGACTGGTACAAGCTGATAGAGGAGAAATAAAAGTTTTTGGAAAAGATATAACCAAGTTTGATGAACATCAGCTCAACGAAATCAGATTAAGAATTGGTTTTCTTTTCCAGAATGGGGCTTTATATGATTCGATGACAGTACGAGAGAACTTAGCTTTTCCACTCAGAAGACACTCAAAGGAATTGTCTTCAAAAGAAGTCGATGATGCCATTAAAGAAACATTGGAAAGCGTAGGTTTGGCAGAAGCTATTGATAAAATGCCTTCCGAATTGTCGGGAGGGATGCGTAAAAGAATTGGACTTGCTCGTACACTTATTTTAAAACCTGAAATCATACTTTATGATGAGCCAACCACAGGTTTAGATACCATTACTTCAAGAGAAATCAGCGATTTAATATTATCAATTCAGAAAAAGTACAAAACCACATCAATCATTATTACTCACGACATGGCTTGTGCCAAACTGACTGCCGATAGACTCGTGATTTTGAAAGATGGGGTAATCAATACCGAAGGTACGTATGAAACATTAGAAAAAAGTAGTGACCAATGGGTACGTTCTTTTTTTGTATAGGTTTTAGGAGTTAGGTTTTAGGCTTAGGTATTAGGGCGGGGTTTCCGTGCGATTAGTTTTTTATACTCACTTTCACTTTTTAAGATAATGGAAAAAGAATCAGGCTTCACATGGAAATTGGGAATGTTTGTAACAATAGGAATCGTGTTATTTGTTGTAACGATTTACCTTATTGGAAAACAAAAAAATCTATTTGGTTCAACATTTCATTTGAAATCACATTTCAAGACCGTAAGTGGTTTAAAAGTAGGTAATAACGTGCGTTTTTCAGGTATTAATGTTGGTACTGTTGATGCAATAGAATTGATTACTGATACTTTAGTAGTGGTTGATTTAGTATTAGAGAAAGAAGTGCAGCCATTTATCAAAACCAATGCTCAAGTAAGCATTAGTTCTGATGGCTTAATGGGTGATAAGGTTTTGATGATTTCACCTGGAACGCCTAATCATAAGTCTGTAAAAGATAATGATATATTGGTTTCAAAAAAAGCCATCGAAATGGAAGATATTATGATAAGCATGAAAAAGAGTTTAGACAATGTTGGATTGATTTCTGATGATCTTGCTCAATTTAGTCATAAAGTAAATAATGGCAATGGTGCTTTATCGAAAATGATTAGTGATGAGGAGTTTTCAAGTAGCCTCAAAAATACACTTACTAATCTACAAACTAGCTCAAACGAATTTGCCAAGTTTACAACCAAAATGAACAACGGCAAAGGTGCTTTGTCGAAAATGATGAATGATGAAAAGTTTGGAAGAAATCTTGATTCTACCATGTCTAATATTCAAGCAGGTACAAAAGGTTTGAGCGAAACTGTGGAAGCTGCCAAAAGTAGTTTTTTATTGAAAGGCTATTTTAATAAAAAGGAAAAAGCGGCGAATTTAAAGAGAAAGAAAGATTCAACTTCAAGGGTAAATAAGAGCCAAATTTTGCCAAAACAGTAGGAAGTGTGAATTATATAAAAATTTTTTAGAATAATGTAACATAGTTGAATAGATAACTTCTCACCTTTATTCCTTGTAAAATTTGATAATATCACATATTTATTACTTCAATGGCTCTACCAAAATACCAAAATTGTATTGATGCCTGTGCCGATAGTATTGTGGCTTGTAAAAATTGTGCTAATGAAGACTTAAATGAGAAAGATGTCGAAGTATTAGCTCGTTGCATAAGGTTAAACCATGATAGTGCTGCTGTCTGTATTTTGGCTATGCAAGCGATGTCATCAGACAGCGAATTTGTCAAGCAAATATGTAAGCTATGTGCCGAAATTTGTAATGTCTGTGCTGATGAATGTGATAAACATGAACATATAGAACATTGTAAATCCTGTGCAGAAGCGTGCCGAAGATGTACCTTAGAATGTATCAAATTCAGTTAATAAATAAAACCAAGAAATATAAATTTAACTCATAAATATTAATCAAAATGTCGAACGATAAAGATATTAAAGAGAAATCTGGCAAAAAAACAGCATTAAAAAGCCTAAAAGAGAAACGCTCTGACAAAGCTGCCAAACGCAATGAAAAAGGAAAAACAAGTGACGTATAATTACTGGCGTTTCTGGTATAGCACTTATAAAAGTTGATAAAATATGCTATTCATATTGAAGGATTTTAATAAACTTATGAAGCTCACTTTTCGAGAATGGAGTGATAAAGATCCATTTCGACAAAGTGCAGTGATAGCCTATTACGCTATTTTTAGTATTCCAGGACTATTGGTTTTGGTAATTACTATTGCTGGCTACTTCTTTGGGAAAGACGCAGTAAATGCAAACATTTTGACTCAAGTTTCCAGCACGATGGGAGCTGATACTGCTACTCAAATTGCAGAAATGCTTAAAAATGCAAGCCAATCTAAATCTACTATTTGGGGGTCGATTGTTGGTATTATTACCATACTGATTGGTGCAACTGGTGTATTTGTTGAGCTGCAAATAACATTAAACGCAATATGGCGGGTTAAAGTAGTTACACAAAAAGGGATTTTACCTATTTTAAAAGCAAGACTATTTTCCTTTGGGCTCATTTTAGCCATTGCATTTTTAATGATCATTTCGCTTGTTATTTCTACAGCTCTTGCAGCGGCAAGTGATTTAGTAAAAAATTATGCCTCAGATTTTACCATCATCTTTTTTAATATTCTTAATTTTATTTTTTCTTTGGCAGTAATATCCATGCTTTTTGCTATGATGTTTAAAATCTTGCCCGATGCTAAAGTAGAATGGAAACACGTTTGGTTGGGTTCGGTGCTGACAGGCTTGTTATTTACGATTGGTAAAACAGGCCTTGCCTACTATTTCAGTAAAGCTCAGCCAGCCTCTGTCTATGGAGCAGCAGGCTCTATTATTTTACTACTTTTATGGGTTTCATATTCTTCTATGATTTTGTTTTTTGGTGCAGAGTTTACTGCAGCATTTGCAAAAAAATATACTGGAAATGTACCACCTACCGAAATAGCTAAAGTTGTAACTCCCGAAAAAGCTATTGAAAACTTATAGAAAGCTCAACTAATTACATTTCAGCATGTGTGAAATATGTAATTTTTCTCTAAAGTTATGTAATACTTTTTGTAATAAAATCATTGACCTTTACATCACCTAACGTTGCTTCAATTAAGCTATGTATTGGATGATTTTTCCAATCAAGTAATGATGGGAAAAATTATGATACAAGTAAAAAAAGAAGGAATTATACTGGAAAAAACAACGCTTGGCTTTGAAAATGAAGGCGTCCTCAACCCTGCTGTTATGAAAGAAGATACTTTCATACATATTTTTTATAGGGCAGTAAGTAAAGGAAATTATTCAAGTATTGGTTATTGTAAATTCAATCACAATCATACTTTAGAAGAAAGATTCGATTCGCCTATACTTTTCCCACAATTTGACTATGAATCTAAAGGCATTGAAGACCCTCGTATTGTAAAAATTGATGATTTGTATTATCTCACTTATACGGCTTATGATGGTATCAATGCTCTTGGGGCATTAGCTACCTCAACTGATTTAAAACATTGGGAGAAGCAAGGAGTAATAGTACCACAGATTTGTTATGACGAATTTAGTCGCCTTGCTGGTTCAAAAGGTTCAGTCAATGAAAAATATCTTCGTTATAATGAACATGAACAAATTCATGAAAAGCAAGGGAAAAAAGTATTAATTTGGGACAAAAACCTAATATTCTTTCCAAGAAAAATAAATGGAAAACTGTGTTTTTTGCATCGCATCAAACCTGATATTCAAATCGTTTCAATAAATAATTTAGAAGAACTTACTACCCATTTTTGGCAAAACTATTTTCTTCATTTGGATGAAAATATTGCTATTGCACCAAAATATGCCCATGAAGTAAGCTATATTGGTGGAGGTTGCCCTCCAATTGAAACGGCCGAGGGTTGGCTAATCATTTATCATGGAGTGCAAGATAGCCTCAAAGGGTATGTCTATTCAGCTTGTGCTGCATTACTTGATTTAGAAAATCCACAGATAGAAATAGCTCGTTTGCCTTATCCATTGTTTGAACCAGAAAAGGGTTGGGAATTGAAAGGTGAAGTAAATAATGTATGTTTCCCAACTGGTACAGCTTTATTTGATGATACACTTTTTATTTATTACGGAGCCGCCGATGAGCGGATTGCATACGCTTCGGTGAGTATATCTGCACTTTTGAAAGAATTACTACTAAATCCCAAAGAAAATGAGAAATGACGTTGTGTTTAATGATAGCAATCGCTTATTAATGAGCGAAAGACAAAAAAATACACCAAGCAATCGCTTACGTAAGTCTGATGTCAACCAGCACTTGCCCGAAATTCTATTTATTACGTCTTACCCTCCTCGTGAATGTGGCATCGCTACCTACTCACAAGATTTGATTAAGGCATTAAACAATAAATTTAATCATTCATTCAAGATTAGTATTTGTTCGTTAGAGTCAGATAATGAAAAGCATGTTTATACAGATGATGTGAAGTATATTCTAAATACTGATAATGCAAGGGCATACATGAAATTAGCCGAACTCATCAACGATAACGATGCTATTCAAATGGTCATGGTTCAACATGAATTTGGTTTTTTCGATAAAAAAGAAGCTGATTTTAAGCAATTTTTAGATATTCTTGCAAAACCAGTTGTTCTTGTTTTCCATACTGTTTTGCCTAATCCAAATGAATTATTACGGATAAATGTGCAACTCATCGCCAATTTATGTGAATCGGTTGTTGTAATGACCAATTCATCGGCCGAAATTCTGACTAAGGATTATAGAATTGCACATGAAAAAATCACTGTCATTCCGCATGGAACTCATTTAGTCCCTCATTCAGATAAAGCACTTTTAAAAGAAAAATATCATGTTTCAGGCAGGAAAGTGCTTTCTACATTTGGATTATTAAGTTCGGGAAAAAGCATTGAAACTACTTTGGATGCCCTTCCTGCAATAATTAAAAAGAATCCAGATGTGTTGTTTTTAATCATTGGCAAAACTCACCCTGGTGTTTTAAAGCAAGAAGGTGAAAGGTATCGCCGTATGCTTGAATCAAAAGTTGAAGCCTTGCAATTGCAACAATATGTGAGATTTATTAATCATTACATAACCCTGCCTGACTTACTGGAATATTTGCAATTGACTGATATTTATTTATTCACCTCAAAAGACCCAAATCAGGCGGTAAGTGGAACATTCTCTTATGCAATGAGTTGTGGATGTGCCATTATTTCTACGCCAATTCCTCATGCTCGTGAAGTATTGAAAAATGATGGAGGAATCATTATTGATTTTGAAAGCCCAAAACAACTTAGCAAAGCTGTCATCAAATTATTAGGAGATGAAATTTTAAGAAAAAACATTAGTTCGAATGGCTTGCATAGAATCGTTTCTACGGCTTGGGAGAATGCAGCCATTGCTCATGCGATTTTGTTTGAAAAAATTACTGATGGTAAAGTTTCATTGCATTATAAAATCCCCGTTGTCAATCTCAACCATGTAAAACGAATGACAACTAAAGTTGGAATGATTCAGTTTGCGATCATCAATCAACCTGATATTGATTCAGGTTATACTTTAGACGATAATGCAAGGGCAATGGTAGCTATGTGTCAGCATTATGAATTAACCAAAGATAAAGCCGATATAGCATACATTGCTATCTATCTCAATTTTATAAAATATTGTTTGCAACCAAATGGTAGTTTCCTAAACTACGTGAACGAAGATGGTATTTTTACTGAACAAAATTATGAGACCAATCTCAATGATTCAAATGGAAGAGCCATTTGGGCTTTAGGCTATTTGATTGCTGTTGGTGATTTATTACCATTAGAATTGACCATTGATGCAGATTCAATTCTGCAATGTGCCTTGGCAAACGTTCATCAGATTCACTCTACAAGAGCGATGGCCTTTATTATTAAGGGCTTGTATTACAGAAACATAAAAAATAGATTAGTACAAGATATGCTCTTGATTACCCGTCTTGCTAACCGATTGGTACAAATGTATCGCCATGAAGCCGATGAAGAGTGGGTTTGGTTTGAAAGTTATCTTACTTATGGTAATAGTATTTTGCCTGAAGCCATGCTATGTGCATGGATGGCAACAGGAGAACCAATTTATAAAGAAATTGCCAAATTTTCTTTCGATTTTCTTTTATCGAAAATTTTCACTGAAAATAGAATAAAGGTGATTTCTAACAAAGGTTGGTCGCATAGAGGCGATGAATCGGTTCAAGAAATAGTAGGAGGAGAGCAACCGATTGATATTGCTTATACTATTCTTGCACTGAGTAAGTTCTATGAAATTTTTAGAGATACAAGCTATAAGTCTAAAATGGAGATAGCCTTTAATTGGTTTTTGGGTAATAATCATTTACACCAAATCATTTATAACCCCTGTACAGGTGGATGTTATGATGGCCTTGAAGATAGTTATATCAACCTCAATCAAGGTGCTGAGTCAACGGTAAGTTATTTAATGGCAAGGTTAACAATAGAAAAATCTTTTCAAGGCAGAGTCAATGCCGAACGACCAAGTGACTATTATTTGAAGTTTAATAGGCAAAATCATTTGGTTTAAGATACCAAAAAACAAAGTTTTTTCATTCATAAAAGCGATACATAAGCAAAGCCTTATAAAATATTATTTTACGCTATAATAGCACTTAACAGCGTGTGAAAATTAATTTTTCACGCTGTTGAGCGTTGTTGTAGCGTAAAATTTCGTGCATTTAAGTTTTTTGTGCTATATTTGGTGAAAAAGATGAAACTTTATATCAAATATGACATAAACGTAATCTGTAAAAAGATACTACAAGAGCAGTTAGATAAATTAGACTTATCTTATGCTTTGGTGGCTTTTGGTGAAGTTGAAATAAAAGAAGCAGTTGCGGGCGAAACACTAAAAGAACTTTATTCAAACTTGAGTGAATATGGTATTGAAATTGTAGAAAGTAGTAAAAGTATTCTTATTCAAAAAATAAAAGATGCCATTATAGAGATGGTTTATATGGAAGAAAAACTTCCTACTTCAAAAATATCTGCTTATTTAGCTGATAAATTAGGGTATAGCTATGGCTATATTTCCAATATTTTTGCAGATGTTACTTATACATCAATCGAAAATTTTATTATTCTTCAAAGAATAGAATTTGCAAAACAATTAATAACAATTGATGAATTAAGTTTTACCGAAATCGCCCATAGACTCAATTACAGTAGTCTTGCTCATTTTTGTACACAATTTAAAAATACAACTGGGCTTACACCTTCGGTTTTCAAAAGAATAATTATCCAAAGACGAAGTTTAGTAAAGAATATATAGTTTAACCTTAAAAAAATAGCATGCAAAACGAACCAGTCCATGTATTACTTGCTGATGATGACGAAGATGATCGAAATTTCTTTATTGACGCACTCAATGAATTAAAAATAAATACAGTGATTAGCGTAGTAAAAGATGGAAAAGAATTAATCAATCATCTTAGCCAAACTGATATTTCGTTGCCTCATGTGCTTTTTCTTGATATAAATATGCCCTATAAATCGGGTATTGATTGCTTAAATGAAATCAAGAAAAATGACCGATTAAAAGATATTGCCATTGCCATCTATTCAACCTCTGGTTCTGAGAAAGATATTGAAGAAACGTTTATTAAAGGGGCAAATGTTTATATTAAAAAACCAGACAGTTTTCCATTACTTAAAAAAGTATTATCACAAGTCATTACACTCAATTGGCAATACCACACATCAGGCTTAAATAGAGATACTTTTCTACTTAGTCTCTAATACATTGCCGATTTTGGTTCTTTAGTTTTTTCGAGTTACAGTAGTGATTCGAAAAAACAATATTTCAAACAATATATTCATCTCATATTGACATGAACTTTAAAGCCATTCTTACTTCTAACGTTTTCATCAAAAGTATTTTTGTGGTTTTTTTGTTCATATTAATTTTTATTTCGGCGATCAATTATAGACATACCATTGCCCTCACCGATTCTACCGAATCATTGATGCGTTCGCATAAGGTCTATTTGGAGTTGGAGCAGCTCATTTCCTACATTAAAGATGCTGAAACAGGACAACGAGGATTCCTTATTACTCGTGATACTGTCTTTCTTCAACCGTTTGGCATTGCTCGCAAAAAAGCCAATCGTTCATTCAAATTATTGAAACAATTAACCGCAGATAGTTGGCAACAGCAGAAAAACTTAGATACGCTGTCGCATTTAATCAATATGCACTTCGCTTTTTTAGAGATTTCGTTAAAATTAGACTCCGAAACAAGTGTTGATAAGTATTTGCTTGATAGAAATTTGCTCAAAGGCAAGAAAGTAATGGATGATATTCGAATTCAAATCAAAAAAATGATTGATTTGGAAATGGGATATTTGAAAGAACGAGAAGTGAAATATGAAGATGATACTTTTTTCTCGCCAATTTTTATCTTATTATTATTGTTCTTTTCTTTGATTGTTTTTGCTTTCTCCTATTTCAAAATAAATCAAGATTTAGAAGTACTTAAAATGTCTAATCAAGAATTACGCATTAAAACTGAATCTTTTCAACATGCAGAAGTAATAGGAGATTTTGGTATTTCTGAATGGGATTTAGATGCTAAAACACTAACTTATTCAGATAATTTATATAAACTCTTAGGTTGTGAACCGCAATCATTTGAAGCAAATATTGAAAATTATTTGACGTTCGTTCATCCAGATGATAGGCATATTGTTGCTACTGGTGCTGAAAAAGTAATGGAAAATGTTGAAACGTATTCTCGCTCCTATAGAATCATTCGAAAAGATGGAAAACTTCGGTATTTTAAATCTTTAGGGAAGTTTATTTCAGATGGCGAACATCATAAAACACATATTGGAATTATCAGAGATGTTACCGAAGCGTATTTGAGTAATATTGCATTAGAAGAAAAAAATATTGAATTAGAGCGAAACAATGCAGAATTAGCTTCATTCAACCACATTGCGAGCCATGATTTGCAAGAACCGCTTCGCAAAATACAGCTATTTATTTCTCGTATCAATGAAAAAGAACTGGGAGCGGTCTCACAAGCAAATGTCGAATATTTAGCTAAAATCCAGACTGCCGCCCAACGAATGCGAGCATTGATTGATGATTTGTTGGTTTTTTCACGAGCCAATAAATCTGAAAAAGTTTTCGAATTAAGTGATTTAAACCTACTTCTTGAAAATGCAAAGCAAGAGTTAGTTGAAATTATTGAAGAAAAAAAGGCTGAAATTCAGTATTCACAATTACCCACTTTATTAGTAATCCCATTTCAGATTCAACAATTATTTATCAATTTAATAGGTAATTCGTTGAAATATAGCAAACCAGACATTGCTCCAATAATCAAAATCACATGTCAAAAAATTGCAGCTAAGGACGAACCAATCTTAAAAACAGATAATGAAAAGATGTTTTACAAGATAGCTATTAGCGATAATGGTTTAGGGTTTGATCAACAATATGCCGAAAATATTTTTGTGCTATTTCATAGGCTACATCACTCAACACAGTATTCAGGCACTGGTATTGGCCTTGCTATTTGTAAAAAAATTGTTGAGAATCATGCAGGTTATATTTTCGCCGAAGGCAAACTTGACCTTGGCTCTACTTTTATTATGTTTCTTCCTGAGTGAAATTCTTCTTTAAAACCATTTATTTCATGAATGTGTGAATCATGTAACTTATTCCAAAAGTTATGTAACACATTTTATTCTTCCAGTGCTGACCTTTGTAGCATAAATCTTTGCATATCCAAAAGTTTAAATTATCCGTCAAAAATCATGAAAAAACTACTCCTTGAAAACTTTGATAGTCTAATCATCATTGGAGTGTTTGTGGTGATAATTATGATAAATATTTATAAATCTTAGTAATAAATGCTGCATATTTCAAGATACATATGTGCTTTTAGCAATCTTTTTTTCAATAAAAATTAATTTTAAATAGAACTATGAAATCCACACAATTTAAAAATATTGCATTCAGACTTTTGACAATCATTACGCTATTTTCATTGATCTCATGTAGTAAAAAGATTAATTTTTTGAATTCTTCCGTCGTTCCTGCGGCACGAGGTTATGTTGAAGTGAAGAATGACAAAAATAAAAATTATGTGATTCAGATACATCTAATAAATTTGGCTGAGGTGCAAAGATTGCAACCATCAAGACAAACATATATCGTTTGGATGGCCACAGAATCTGATGGAACAAAAAATGTTGGACAAATAAAAAGTGCAACAAGCATGATGTCAAAACAACTAAAGGCATCATTTGAAACAGTCTCGGCATTCAAACCTACCAAAATATTTATTACAGCCGAAGATGATGCAAATATTCAATATCCAGGTACACAAGTAGTTTTATCAACTGACTCATTTTTTTAAACAAACTGTAGGGAAAAATCAACGAAATTGATTAAAGTTAAGATAGATTGAATAAAAGAATATACGTTTAAAATCACAGCAAATTAATATAAATCACAATCAAAAACACTCACATATTATGGGCAATTTACTATATCTCATTGCAGTTATTCTTATCATTTTTTGGGCAATTGGTTTTTTTGCCTATAGTGCAGGTGCAGTCGTTCATATCCTGCTTGTAATCGCAGTTATTGCAGTTTTGTTAAGGATCATTCAAGGTAGAAAAGTTATCAAATAAGTAAGTATTATTCACAATAAAAGGAAAACAAACATGAACTCAGGTAAAGTATTATTAGGTGTATTGGCAGGTGTTGCTGCTGGTGCAGTAGTGGGCATTTTGTTTGCTCCAGAAAAAGGTTCTCGCACAAGAAAACAAATTGTAAACAAAGGCGAAGACTATGCTGATGGCTTAAAAGGTAAGTTCGATGACTTCGTAGATTCTCTCAATAAAAAATACCTATCGGCTATGAACGATGTAGAAGGTATGGTATCAAAAGGAAAGTCTAAATATGAGACTGCAAAAAATGAAGTTGATACCATTGTTGCTCAGGGAAAATCGAAATATGATGGTGCAAAAAATGAAATAGCCTGAATATTTATTTAATCATTGTTATTCATGGCATGAATTTAAACAGTTGCGAATAATTAATCGACGAACTTATTGCAGACAATGACATTGTATTGCTGTGGCGTGTCGAGTATTTACTGTTGACTATTTAACCCTTCATGCCATGAATAAATTAAAACCAACCAAATAATGAACAGCCATGAAACATCAATAGAAATGCTTTTTGAAAAGGCAGAAGAATATACTAAAACAACATTGGAGTTGATGAAACTAAAAGCAATCGATAAGTCTGCTGATGTTGCCTCTTCTTTTATGATGCAATTGACATTGTTTATGTTTGTAGCAATGTTTTTTATCATAATCAACATCGGACTTGCCTTATGGGTTGGAGAGATGTTGGGCAAATCATATTATGGTTTTTTTGTGATTGGAGGGTTTTACGCCCTTTTGGTTCTTTTGCTTCGCCCTTACTTGCATCAATGGGTCAAGGTACCTGTAAATAATTTTATCATTAGTCAAATGCTAAAACAAGAGACAGCATGAAAAACGAAACAGCTATTTTAATGGAAAGAATTAGCTTGCTGGAAATCCGACAAGCTCAAGAGCTAAGTTTACTTAGAGAACAATTTCATTCAACCTATGAAAACTTAAAACCATTAAACCTCATTAAAAGTACCTTCCATGAAGTTGCCTCTTCGCCTGATTTGAAAGACAACCTATTGAATAATGTGATAGGCTTAACTACAGGCTATTTGTCAAAAAAAGTTTTAGTAGGAGCAACGCACAATCCAATCAAAAAAGTTGCAGGTGCAATCTTACAATTTGCTGTTGCCAATGTTGTTGCCAAACACTCAGATACAATAAAAGCATTAGGCGAGGTTTTTTTGAGACGAATTTTTGAAAATAGGGGTAAAAAAAAACATGAACTTATTGAAGAAGAAATTAATTTATCAATCGTTAATCAAGTAAAAAAGCTTGATTTTTGATGAAAAATATACAAAAAATAACCCTGCCAGTTGCTTTCGTGACTGGTTTTTTTGTATTTGATAGAATGCTCCCAAAAATGATATTAGTCATTTAATTATAGAATACTAATCCTAAGAAATAAAAATTTACTTGCGTATATTTGAATACTAGTATACCTAAAAACTCTTCAATATGCCAACAAATAATTTCGACATTCAAGGTTTAACAACCAAGCAAGTGCTTGAAGCAAGAGAAAAATATGGTTATAATACTTTAGATTATAAAAAAGAAAATGGACTTTTGGACGCTATCAAAAGTTTAGCAAAAGAGCCAATGGTTATTCTGTTATTGGTAGCATCTGCTATTTATTTTATCAGCGGACAGGTAGGCGATGGTATTTTTCTCGCTTCAGCAATTGTATTGGTGTCGGCTATTTCTTTGTACCAAGATTCCCGCAGCCGCAATGCTTTAGAAAAATTAAAAGATTTTACTCAACCTAACTGTAAAGTTATCAGAAATGGGAAGGTTGAAGAAATAAAAAGTGATGATTTGGTGGTTGGAGATAGTTTAATGGTGGAAGAAGGCACATCCATAACTGCTGATGGAGTCATTGTGCATTCTAATGATTTTTCTGTCAATGAGTCGATTCTTACAGGAGAGTCTTTATCGGTCTATAAAGATGCTGAAAAAGAAGACAATCTTATTTTTAAAGGTACAACAGTAGCCAGTGGGTTAGCTATTGCCACTATCACCGCTATTGGGAATGAAACCAAATTAGGTAAAATTGGTAAAAGTTTAGAAGGAATAAAAGAAGAAAAAACACCATTAGAAGTACAAATCAATAGTTTTGTAAAAAAAATGGTGATTGCTGGAGCAATCGTTTTCATTGTTGTTTGGGTCATCAATTATAGCCATTCACGCAATTTATTAGATAGTTTACTGAAGGCACTTACCCTTGCCATGAGTATTTTGCCTGAAGAGATACCTGTTGCTTTTACTACTTTTATGGCATTAGGAGCGTGGCGTTTGATGAAAATGGGCATCGTAGTAAAACAAATGAAAACCGTTGAAACATTAGGTAGTGCCACCATTATTTGCACTGATAAAACAGGAACGATTACCGAAAACAGGATGAGTTTAGCAAAGATTTTTGTATTGAAATCGCTAAAAACTACTGACGCAGAAAATATATCAACGGATGATGAAAAAGAATTACTCACAATGGCGATGTGGGCAAGCGAACCTATTCCATTTGACCCAATGGAAGTTGCTTTGCATAATGTTTATGAAAAAACAATTGCAGAGGATGTAAGAAACCAATTTAAACTAATCCATGAATATCCATTGGATGGAAAACCTCCAATGATGACCCATATATTTGAAAATGTTGCAGGCAAACGAATCATAGCAGCCAAAGGAGCTCCAGAAGCTTTGATCAATGTATCTAATCTTTCATCCGATGAAAAACAACAAATTGAGGATGTTATTAAAACGCTCGCTATTGATGGCTACCGAGTATTAGGTGTGGGAGAAGCTAATTTTGAAGGCAACAATTATCCCGCAACTCAACAAGAATTTCATTTTACATTCAAAGGAATTGTTGCCTTTTATGACCCTCCAAAGAAAAATATACATACGGTATTAGATAAGTTTAACAAAGCGGGGATTACTGTAAAGATTGTTACAGGAGATAATGCTGCCACAACTACCGCCATTGCCAAACAGATTGGATTTAGAGATTATCAAGCATCTATTACTGGAGATGAATTGATGCAATTGAATGATGCTGAATTACAAAAAAAGGTTTTAGATACAAATATATTTACTCGAATGTTTCCTGATGCTAAATTAAAAATCATCAATGCACTGAAAGTAAAACATGAGATTGTTGCAATGACAGGAGATGGCGTAAACGACGGCCCCGCTCTTAAAGCTGCACATATTGGTATCGCAATGGGTAAGAAAGGAACAGAAATTGCGAAAGAAGCTGCTTCTTTGATTTTATTGAAAGATGATTTATCGAAAATGGTTGATGCAATAGCAATGGGTCGTAGAATTTATTCTAATCTCAAAAAAGCGATTCAGTATATCATATCTATCCATATTCCGATTATCTTAACGGTATTTATACCTTTGGCGTTGGGTTGGATTTACCCCAATATTTTCTCACCCGTACATATTATCTTTTTAGAGTTGATCATGAGCCCAACGTGTTCGATTATCTATGAAAACGAACCGATGGAAAAAAATACCATGAGCCAAAAACCTCGACCATTTACCGATGCTTTTTTTAGTTTTAAAGAACTCACCACAAGCATCGTCCAAGGTCTGATGATTACCGTAGGAAATTTGGCCGCCTACCAATATTCAATAAGCCAAGGCTATGATGAGTCACTTACTCGAACTTTCGTATTTACTACTTTGATAGTAGCCAATATCGTCTTAACATTGGTCAATCGCTCATTTTATTATTCGATATTTACTACTTTACGTTATAAAAACAACTTGGTATTGTTGATTATAAGTATAACTATTGCCATTTTGAGTTTGCTGCTTTTTGTAAAACCACTCACAAAATTCTTTGATTTTGAGGCATTAAATTTATCTCAATTATTGATTTGTATTGGCATTGGATTCATCAGTGTGATTTGGTATGAAGCTGTAAAATGGTGGAAAAGAAGCCATAAAGATAGCGTAAATTAAAAAATGCTAAATTGACATCAAGACAACAAATTCTCAAACAGGTCAATTGAACATGAAGATATACCATATTCTCCTATTTTCTACACATTGGATAGAGAAACTACTTCTTGTATGCTATTAAACTGAGAAGAATCTGTGAATCATGTAAATTTTTCAAAATATTTCGTAACATATTTAACTTATAAAATTATGACCTTTGTCATATATTAAAAGATTCTTTAATTAAAAACAGTAATACTTATTGAAAATTTAAAAAAATTAGATTGAAGTTGCTCAAAACACACCTGAAATCTTCTAATTAAAGTTTTTTCAAGTTTTATAAATCTAATTAAATCTTTTTATCGTAAGTCCAATAGTAAATTATTAAATATTTGTATAAATATTTAATTTATCTTTTAAACCAACTTTATTATTATGCACAAGTCACAACTTAACACGTCAGTAGCCGAACGCTCTACTGTCGAAGTAGTACCATCGAATAATCGACGCAACTTTTTACGACATGCAGGTTTGACCACCGTAGCCGGTGTGGCTTTTTTAGCAGTTGGATGTAAGAAAGATGATGGACCTATTGCAGCAGGCACTGTTGACTTGGGTTCGGGAGATGTTGGGATTTTAAATTATGCTTACGCCCTTGAGCAATTAGAAGCTGCTTTTTATACGCAAGTCATCGCAACACCTTATTCAAGCATTTCAGCCTCTGAATTGGCGTTACTGACAGATATTAGGGACCATGAAATTATACATAGAGAGTTTTTTAAGACTGCTTTAGGTGCAAATGCAATACAAGGATTGGAAGTGAATTTTACAGCCATTGATTTTACAAGTCGTGCCAGTGTTTTGGCAACCGCAAAAGTATTTGAAGATACAGGTGTGGCAGCTTATAATGGAGCAGGGAAATTAATAAAAGATGGTGGTTATTTGCTTTTAGCAGGTAAAATTGTTTCGGTGGAAGCTCGTCATGCTGCAGCTATTCGTGATTTACTCAATCCTTTGACCGCTTCTTTCGCTGGAGATGATATTGTTGACAACAACGGCTTAGATGCAGCAAAAAAACCTGCGGATATTCTCGTAGCTGTTCAACCTTTCTTGAAAACACCTTTGAGCGGAGCCAATCTTCCAACAAGCTAAGTCAAGCATTTAATCAAATAAATAAGGAAACTTATTTTCAATTTTTCTAAAACAATAAAAAAAACAGATTATCATGAATATTTTCAAGATATTAACAGATATAGAAAAAATAGATGGCGAAGTCTTTGAAAGACTTGAGCATGTATCACGCCGAAGTATGTTTGGTACATTTAGCAAAAAGTTGGCGGCTGTGGCAGTACCAACAGTTGTAGCAAGTATGCTCAACAAAGCTTATGCTACTACGCCAGGTGCCGTTGCTGTATTGAATTTTGCATTGACGCTCGAATACCTCGAAGATGAGTTCTATAAAAAAGGTGTTTCGACTTCAGGTTTAATTCCAGCAACCGACCAAGCGATTTTTGCTCAAATCAGTAAGCACGAAACGCAACACGTCAATTTCTTAAAAACAGCTTTAGGAGCAAGTGCTGTTGCTAAACCAAATTTTGATTTTACCGCTAAAGGTGCTTTTGCTGACGTTTTCTCTAATTATAAAACTTTTGCCATTGTTTCTCATGCTTTAGAAGATACAGGTGTACGTGCCTACAAAGGTCAAGCGGGTAATCTAATGGCAGCGGAAGATAAACCTTTGTTAGAATATGCTCTTCAAATTCATTCAATTGAGGCTCGTCACGCATCTGTCGTACGTCGTTTGTTGAATACAAGGGGATTTGTTGTTGGAGCAAAAGGATGGATTACTTTGGCTCAAGGAAGTCCAGCTGCTGTATATGCTGGCGATGATAATTTGATACAAGGAGGAGTTAATTTAACTGGATTAGCTGGTAAAACCAATGAAGCTATCAGCGAAGCCTTTGATGAACCTTTGACAAAAGAAGCGGTACTTGCCATTGCAGGGCCATTCATTGCATAAATATAAGTTACTATAATACAGAAGGCTGATGTTATCAAAACATCAGCCTTTTTATTTATAAATGCTTGATGCTTAAACTTTTATTTGGCTTCTGTTTAAAATGTGTGAATGATATAACTTTTTTCAAATATTGTGTAACACATCTGATTTATGGAATATTGACCTTTGTCATGTAATTAATGGTAATCAATCAAACAAAGAATCATGGCAAATTTGACAGAATTAAAAGGGAACTGGAACGAGACAAAAGGTAAGTTAAAACAGCAATACGCTATGCTCACCGACGATGACTTATTGTTAGTTGAAGGCAAGCAAGATGAAATGTTAGGCCGTCTTCAAACCAAACTTGGCAAAACAAAGGAGCAAATCCACCAACTTATTTCTGGATTATAAAAATCCAGAATTATAAATCAATTAAATATTAAATTTTTCAATCAAAACAAAATGAAAAAATCAATTTTAGCATTAGCAGTATTTACATTTATCGCAAGTACGGCTATTTTAAGCTGTAATTCTCCTGCCGAAAAGGTGGAAAATGCACAAACCGATGTAGTAGATGCCAATAAAGATTTAGAAAAAGCCAACGAAGATTATTTGGTTGAAGTTGAAGCTTATAAAAAAGAAACAGCGGATAAAATTGCAGCCAACGAGCAAAGTATCAAAGAGTTTAATGCAAGAGTAGCAACTGAGAAAAAAGAAGCCAGAGTTGCTTACCAACAAAAAATTGCTGAATTGGAACAAAAAAACACTGACATGAAGAAAAAATTAGATGATTATAAACAAGATGGAAAAGAAAATTGGGAAAAATTCAAAACAGAATTTAACCATGATATGGACGAACTTGGTAAAGCATTTAAAGACTTGACAGTAAAAAATGTTAAATAATTAATAATCCAAAAAGTAAATACTTTTTTAAGTTTATCAAGGCTTATTTCCTATAAGTATTTTACAAAAGAAAACGAAGCGTTTGGAGGTCAATAGCCAAACAAATCGGAAGTGCTACTTAACACACAACTTTTATTTTAAAACTATAAAAATCATGAAAAAAACATTTTTAGCCATAACCATAATCTTATTCATTGCCCAAAATAGTAAAGGACAAGAAAATAACTCCGATTTCCGAAAGAAATTTCAAGCTGGATTGAAAGTAGGTTCAAACTACTCAAGCATTTATGATTCTCAAGGGAATGAATTTAATGCCGATAATAAATTTGGTTTAGCTGGAGGCGTTTTCTTAGCAATTCCTATAGGAAAATTTTTGGGTATTCAACCTGAAGTCTTGTATTCACAAAAAGGGTATAAGCAAACAGGGGCATTTCTTGGTAGCAATTACGAGCTTAAACGCACGACTGATTACATTGATATTCCATTATTGTTATCTATCAAACCTGTTGAGTTCTTAACCTTACAAGTAGGGCCGCAATATTCATTTTTAATGAAACAAAAAGATGTTTTTACCAATGCATTAGCAACGGTTGAACAACAAAATGAGTTTAAAAATGATAATATCCGTAAAAATACCTTGTGTTTTATCGGAGGCATCGACATCAATATTAAACGTGTAGTAATTGGTACTAGAGCAGGGTGGGATATTCAGAACAATAATGGTGATGGTACCTCAACGAACCCACGTTACAAAAATGCTTGGGTACAAGCTACTTTAGGATTTAGAATTTTATAATGAGCATCATTTTTAAAATTTCAAAAAAATGAAATCAAGCATCAAACAAGTCAGTGAAGATATTTCAGAAGCATTATTTGAAGTTATTTCAATAGCAAAGGTTGGTAAAAAACTAAAAAAAGCCGTTAAAAAAGCATCAATAACGATTGCTAAGAAAGTCATAAAGCTCAAGAAGAAAGAGGCTAAAAAGCAAGAAAAAGCTGAACAATTAGCGATCAAAGCAACAAGAATACTTGTTCCAAGACTTGCAAAAACCAGTACTAAAAAAGTGGTTACTGTACCTAAAACAAGGCCAGTAAAGCTCAAAATAACATCATAAAACAGTTTGATTCTTCAAACAAATCTAAATAAATAACGCCATGTATTATCCAATCCATTTATTTCTAATATCTACCCTATTGATACTCGGAATATACGAATTATTCCAGTTAACCAAATTAGGTATTTTTGTAGCAAATGTGATGAGATTCACGATGAAATGGTTCTATAATATGGTTTTTGCAAAGAAATTAAAGAAAAACGTATATAAATATCAACATAATTAAGACTTTATAAATATATCATAGTGGTTAGGGTTGTACTCAAAAAGCCGTCTTATTTAAGGCGGCATTTTTGTTTAATCAAGATTCGTTGTACATATTTGTTGTAAATAAAAAAAGTATGACAGAAATCGAACTACTAAAAAAAGCCCTGCAATCATTTACGGGTATGAGCGAAGAAACTTTTTTGCTATCTGAGCAATATTGGCAGGTAAAAACATATAAAAAAGGAGAGTTTTATAATGACTATCAGCAAGTTTGTAAACACTTGGGTTTTGTCATCGAAGGTGTTTTTAGAACTTACTATTTAGATGAGAAATCGGCTGATGAAAAAAACGTTTTTTTCTATACCAATAATCAGATAGTAGTTTCTTATGCCAGTTTTATCAATCAAGTGCCGTGTCATTATTATACACAGTCGATGCTTCATTCAAAAGTAATATATATTCATTATGACAAACTAAAGGCTCTTTATCGCCAGTCACATGAATGGGAGCATTTTGGAAGACTGATTGCTGAACAAGCTTCAAATATCGCCCTTAATCGTACCGAAAGTTTACTTTTTCAAACACCAGAGCAACGATACTTAGATTTGGTTTCGCAGCATCCTGATATTATGAATACCATTCCACTTTATCATATTTCTTCTTATTTGGGTATTCAAGGGCCTTCATTAAGCCGAATTAGAAAAAGAATTTCTGAAAAATAATCGCTCGTTTTGTCGATTTTAACTTAGGTTAAAGTTTTTGTGATTTCGCATGCCGACCTTTGTTGCGTAATCATTCAATAAACATTTAAAAAAATAAAGACAATGAAATTTACAAGACAAGCATCGGCCAATTGGAAAGGTACAGGAATGGAAGGAGTAGGAACAGTTTCTACACAAAGTACAACTTTAGACAAAGCTCAATTATCATTCAAAACTCGCTTCGCTGATGGCGTTGGAACAAATCCTGAAGAGTTGATTGGAGCGGCACACGCTGGTTGTTTTTCGATGCAATTTAGCTTTATTTTAAACGAGTCAGGCTTTACTGCTGAAAATATAGATACCAATGCTAAAGTTGTTTTTGAAGATGGTACCATTACAAATATCCATTTAGATTTAACAGCAACTATTCCAAATATCACAGATGAGCAATTCCAAACTGCTGCTTTAGCCGCTAAAGCTAAATGTCCAATTTCACGCTTATTCAACGCTGAAATTACTTTGACAGCTACTTTGGTATAAAATATTCAAAGAATTATAAGAAATCGCAAAGTTGCTTTTCAGAAGCGGCTTTGTGATTTTTTGTTAATATGAAGAAAAATATTTCATTCTTTTCTTTTAAAAGAATGAACATTCATTTATATTTACACTCAATATGAGAATACGAGACGAAAATAAAGAACAGATAGTCAAACAAAAAGCCCTCGAATTGCTTGTTAGCCAAGGTTTTGAGGGTTTTAGTATGCAAAAATTGGCACGAGCAGCCAATGTTTCACCAGCAACACTTTATATTTATTACAAAGACAAAGAAGACTTGGTGGTCAGCATAGGGAGAGAAATTAGCGAAAATCTAAACCGTGAAATATTCAAAGGTTTCGACCCAAATTTGTCATTTGCAGAAGGTTTGCGGGTGCAGTGGCGAAATAGGGCTAATTTTATGTTGAGCCACCAACTCGAAATGGTGTTTTATGAACAAATCAAAAATTCTACTTTTCGGGAAGCTATTGCTGAAAACATTGTTTCAGAATTTAAAGAAAAAATGAGCATTTTCGCAAGAAATGCTATTCAAAGAGGCGAATTAAATCCTATGCCAGTGGAAGTTTTTTGGTCGGTGGCATTTGCTCCATTATATAACCTGATTCGTTTTCATAGTGATGGTAAAAGCATCGGAGGAAATCCGTTCTCATTGAGTGAGGAAATCATGTGGCAGACCTTTGATTTAGTACTAAAAGCATTAAAACCTTAAAAAATTTCTTTTATAAATAAACGAACATTTATTTAATTATGGAAAAGCAGTTAAATTTTAAGAAATCAGATGGACTTATTTTTGGAATTTATCCTGGTAGCGGCGTAGGAATTGAAATGGAAGGAGGTTCGGGTTTAATAAAAGGCAAAACAGACGACCCCAATCAAATTCATAAAGGCCTACATTATTTGAGTGGAAGCAAACCTTTTTTGGTACGTGCTTATACGCAATATGTAGGCTTTGGAATAGGAAAATACCTAACTCCATCAAATGTAGAGCAATACTGTAATGATAATCGGAAATTAGATTTGGCTATATGCTATCGAACAAACGATAGCAATATGGATGATTGGAAGAGTTTTATCAGAAAAATAATTACTGAATATAAGGATGTTCTTGAAAAACTACAAATTACCGAAGAACCTAACAATCCTGATGGTGCATCAGGTGGAGATGGGGGTTCTTTGTATGTCAAACAAGCAATTATTGAAGGGATTCTTGCTGCAAAAGAAGAGATTCAGCATTTGGGTTTAGATATACAACTTGGTTTTAATGCCGTGATTTCATTTGACCCAAATGATACATTTTGGAAAGATATGGCAAATTTAAGTAGCCCAGCTTTTGTGAATGCATTAGATTATATAGGTTTGGATTTTTATCCTGGCGTTTTTCGACCATTGCCACCTAACGTTAGTTTGAAAGAAGCGGTAAAAATGGTGCTTAGTCATTTTAGAAATCAAAACTTGGTTGAAGCAGGAATACCGCAGCATATTCCTTTACATATTACCGAAAATGGTTGGCCAACTAATGAACTTCGCACGGAAGCTCAGCAAGCAGAAGCTATCGAACAAATTATTAAAACGGTTTTTGAAGTGCGAAAAGCATTAAATATTACGCATTATGAATTTTTTGATCTACGTGATTGTGATATTCTAAATAATGGCTTGCAATTTGGACTTATGCGAGAAGATTATACACCAAAACCTGCTTTTAATGTATTTGCTCGCACGATTAATGAGCTTGGATAATAAATTTAGAGAAAACTTTATACAAAACAATAATTTTATGAATACAACAACAGCAAACACAACATTTACCAAATACCAAATTTTTATCATTGCCATACTGGCTATTTTACAATTTACCCTGATATTAGACTTCATGGTATTGTCGCCTTTAGGAGCAATTTTGTTAAAAGAATTAAGTATAAAACCCGCTCAATTTGGCTTGGTTGTTTCGGCTTATGCTTTTAGTGCTGGAGCATCTGGTTTATTGGCTGCTGGTTTTGCCGATAAATACGACCGTAAAAAACTACTACTTTTCTTTTATGTAGGTTTTGTTTTCGGTACACTTTTGTGTGCATTGGCTACTACATTTCAGTTTTTATTAATTGCCCGCATTGTAACAGGAATCTTCGGGGGCGTGATTGGCTCAATTAGTTTTGCTATCATTTCTGATTTATTTAAAATGGAGCTTCGTGGTCGAGTAATGGGTTTTGTACAAATGGCTTTTGCAGCAAGTCAGATATTAGGTTTACCTATTGGTTTATTTTTAGCCAATAAGTTTGGCTGGCATTCGCCTTTTTGGATGATTGCAGGTTTTGCTGTCATCATAGGCTTTGTAATTGTTGTTTATATGAAACCTGTGACAGAACATTTGAAATTTAAAACTGACCGAAATCCTTTTGAACATTTATGGAAGACACTTTCATACCCTGAATATTTAAGGGCATTTGTGGCAACTATTTTATTGGCAACGGCGGGTTTTATGTTGATGCCATTTGGTAGTGCTTTTGGTATCAATAATTTGAAAATTTCGATGCATGATTTACCGATTTTATATGGAATAACAGGTGCATTTTCGATTGTGTTTGGTCCACTAGCGGGCAAACTCAGTGATAAATTTGGTAAATACAAGGTATTTGTGATAGGTTCTATCATCACCATCATAATGGTAGTGATTTACACACATTTGAGCGAAACGCCACTTTGGGTAGTAATCGTGATTAATGTCATCTTGTTTGCAGGCATTACAGCACGTATGATTTCAGCTTCAACATTGATGACCGCCATTCCACAACCACAAGACAGGGGGGCATTTATGAGTATCAATTCTTCAATTCAACAAATTTCGGGAGGTGCTGCTGCTGCTTTAGCTGGTGTAATTGTTTCGCAAGCAAGCGATGGTAAAATGCTTCATTATGATTTATTAGGTTATACAGTAGCCGCTTCGATGTTGATCACGATAGTGATGATGTATGTGCTGAATAAACATATACAAAAAAAGTTAAAAAATAGTTAGAAAAGCGTACTACTACTGACATAGGGTTGTCAGTAGTAGTGCTTTTTTTTGTAAAAATTATTGAAAAGCTATGGTTTGGGTGTTTAAGACAACAGTAAAAAACAAAACGCAAGTAAAAAAAGTAGCCCCATTACTCAATGGGCTACTTTCACCTTGTGCCAAATGGAATTTCGATTTAAGTGACTGCGATAAAGTTTTAAGAATCGAAAGTTTGCACCAAACAATTGATGAAAAAGTAATTATTCAAGAGTTTCAAAATTATGGACAAACAATTGAAGTAATGCCAGATTGAATATTAACTTCGATAAAATATTTAATGTAAGCAAAACAACATTAATTTTGCAGAAAATTTATCTGTCAAATATGTCAATTGCCGAACTCTACCAAAAATTTAAAACCTGCTCAGGATTTTCAACCGATACTCGCAAAATCGGAGAAAATGTAATGTTTTTTGCCTTGAAAGGTGATAAATTCAATGCCAATTCATTCGCCCAAGAAGCTCTTGGCAAAGGAGCAAAGTATGTAGTCATTGACGAGGCAGCTTATGCCACCGATGATCGTTGTATTTTGGTAGGTGATGTGCTTTATACCTTGCAAAAATTAGCCAATTTTCATCGCCAGCACCTCAATATTCCATTTGTAGGAATGACTGGCTCAAACGGGAAAACCACATCAAAAGAGTTGGTAGCAGCAGTTTTATCAAAGAAATTCAAGACTTATTATACCAAAGGCAATCTCAATAATCATATTGGTGTGCCGCTCACTTTGCTCGGGATTGATGAAAGTTACGAAATTGCTGTCATAGAAATGGGAGCAAATCATCAAGGTGAAATACGTGATTTATGTACTATTTGTGAGCCTACTCATGGTTTTATAACTAATATAGGTAAAGCTCACTTGGAAGGTTTTGGTGGAGTAGAAGGGGTAAAAAAAGGCAAAGGCGAACTATTCGATTTCTTAGAAAAATCAGGGGGAACTGTTTTTGTGAATAATAAAAGTGACGTTCTACTCACAATGGCTTCAGCTCGAAATTTTAAAGAAAGAAAAGATTATTTAATGGCGAGCAATGAACAAGTGACAATGTTGCAGGACTCTCCATTTGTAGTTTTTTCTGTGAATGGGAAATCTTATGAGACGAATCTTCCTGGCTCTTATAATTTTGAAAATATTGCTGCTGCTTTGGCAATAGGCGAATTTTTTGACGTACCAGCTGATTTAGCCAATGAGGCTGTTTCCGAATATAATCCTGATAATAACCGTTCTCAAATTATAGAAAAAGGTACAAATAAAATCCTACTTGATGCCTATAATGCCAATCCATCATCGATGTCGGCATCGATTCAGAATTTTATCAACTTAAAAACTGACAAACAAAAAGTTGTGATTTTGGGCGATATGTTTGAATTAGGAGAGGAAGCTCCTGCCGAACACCGAGCTATTGGCGAATTAATTGCCAAAGGAAATTTTCCATTGGTTATATTATTTGGAGAATTGATGGCTTCGGCACTTGTTTCTTTACCCAATGCTTTTTATTTTACTGATAAATTTTCATTGCATAATTGGTTGATAGATAAGCAATTACAAGACTCATATATTCTGATAAAAGGTTCAAGAGGTGTGAGTTTAGAAACAACTTTGCAGTTTTTGTAAATCAATTTTCTAAATTGTTTGTAATCAGTGGCACAATTTGAAAAATTGTGTTACATCATGAAAATCGTCCATTCATCATATTTTGACTCTATATCGAAATTTAAATATATTTTACTCGTTATAGACTGGATTGATTTTTGTCAAGTATTTTAACATTTGGTATTTTCAATTGTTTTAAATCTAAAATTAACACCCGTATTTAAATATGAAAAAGTTTAGCCTGTTTTTTAAAGCATTTTTAGGCCTAACTACCGCTGTTATTTTCATTTCAGCAAAGCCTCTCAATGAAGACCCGCCCACTAAAAACGAAACGATCCTTCGTACCGTAGGGATGATGCTCGAACAAGGGCATTATAGCCCCAAAAAGATTGATGATAATTTTTCAAAAGAAATTTTTGCAGAATATCTCAAACGCCTTGACCCAAGTAAAAGAATTTTATTAGAAAAAGATATTTCAAAACTTCGTAAGCACGAAACCATGATTGATGACGAAATTCATGGAGCATCGTTGGAGTTTTTTAATTCTTCTGAAGAAATTTATAAAAATCGTATAACAGAAGCAGAGGAAATCTATAAGCAATATATTGATAAACCTTTCGAGTTTACCAAAGATGAATCATTTGAATTAGACCCTGATAAAGTTGGTTTTGCTTCAAACGAATCAGAAAGGAAAGACCGTTGGAGAAAATACTTGAAATTGCAAACCCTCGAAAGATATAATGATTTGCAAGAGCAACAAGAAAAAAACAAAGAAAAGAAAGATTTTGTAGCAAAGTCTGACCAAGAGTTGGAAAAAGAGGCTCGTGCAAAAGTTAAAAAAGCAATGGACAGGTATTTTGACCGATTGAGAAATCAATTTGATGAAAATCAACGATTTGCGATGTTTGTTGGGGCAATTACTAATGAAATGGATCCACATACTGACTTTTTCCCACCAGTAGAAAAACGCTCTTTTGATGAAAAATTGAGTGGTCGTTTCTTTGGAATTGGAGCTTTATTGCAACAAGATGATGATAAAATAAAAATTAAAAGTGTCACAACTGGTGGTCCAGCATGGAAATCCGGAGAGATTCAAGCAAATGATTACATCATAAAAGTAACGCAGGCCAATGGCGAAACTGAGGAACTTACAGGTTTGACAACAACCGATGCAGTAAAATTTATTAGAGGAGCAGAAGGTTCAGAAGTAAAGGTGACAGTACAGAAGCCTGATGGCTCACTAAAAACTGTTTCGATGATTCGTGCAGAATTGAAATTAGATGAAACTTTTGCTCGCAGTGTTATCATTAATAGTGGCAAATACAAAATTGGCTTAATAGATTTACCAGCATTCTATGCAGATTTTCAACGCCCACAAGCAGCACGTTGCTCTCAAGACGTTGCAAAAGAGGTAACAAGATTGAAAGCAGAAGGCGTGGATGGAATTATTCTTGACATCAGAGATAATGGCGGTGGAAGTTTGCAAGAAGTTGTCAATATGGTAGGTTTGTTTATCAAAACAGGGCCAGTTGTACAAATTCGTGACCGTGCAGGTCGTCCTTCTCAAATGGGTGACAATGACCCTTCCGTACTTTATGATGGCCCATTGGTAGTAATGGTAAATGAGCGTAGTGCTTCGGCTTCGGAAATTTTTGCCTCTGCGATTCAAGATTATAAACGTGGAATTGTGGTTGGATCCTCATCAACTTTTGGAAAAGGTACAGTACAAAGAGCTTTTCCTTTAGGTGGTAATGGTACAGGAAGTGGTGCAGGTGATTTAGGAGCGGTACATTTGACTTTACAAAAATATTATAGAGTCAATGGTGGAGCTACTCAATTGAAAGGCGTGGAGTCGGACATTGTTTTAACGGGCGTTTATGAAGCATATAAAATTCGTGAAAAAGACGATAAGAATGCTTTGGTTTGGGACGAAATGCCTAAAGCAACTTATCAAACATGGACAAATGCACCAGATTTGACAGCTTTACAACAAAAAAGCAAAGAACGCTTAGGAACAAATGATGTTTTTACCCAAATCAAAGACAATACAAATATTTTGGCAGATAACCGCAAGACAGCTCGTTCGCTGGAATTAAAAAATTATAAAGTTCAATTGAAAGAAATAAAAGATATTTCGGCAAAAGTACGTGAACTAACACAAACGAAAGACGACTTATCAGTTGCCAATTTATCAAGCGATTTAGAAGGAATCAATTCAGATTCTTTGAAAAAAGATAGAAATGATTTTTGGTTAAAATATCTAAAGAAAGATGTTTATTTGAACGAAACGATAAATGTTATGAACGATGCGATTCAACAAAAAGGAATGGCATTGAAGAATTGATTAGTCGATAATTTAAAATAAACCCTCGCAGAAGTAAAATTTTGCGAGGGTTTATTTTTATTGTCAATAGAGAAGATTATTGACTATTGACCATCAACTCTTTTAAAACTTTTAAACCAACTCCAAATTTTCATAATGATTACACCTAAAACCGCCTCACGGAAAATCTTGGTGGACATTTTTGACACGCCTTTTGTGCGGTCGGTGAAAATGATTGGTACTTCAGTAATATTAAATTTGTAGAGAACGGCATTGAATTTCATTTCAATCTGAAAAGCATAACCTACAAAAGCAATTTTATCTAAAGGAATTGTTTGCAATACTTCTTTTCGGTAACAAATAAAACCAGCCGTTGGGTCCATTATTTTCATGCCAGTAATAAATCTTACATATACTCCAGCAAAATAAGACATCAAAACTCGACCAATGGGCCAATTCACAACATTTACACCCTTGATGTATCTGGAACCTACTGCTACATCGAAGCCATCCACTTTACAGGCTTTAAAAAGACGTACCAAATCTTCGGGGTTATGAGAGAAATCAGCATCCATTTCATAAATAAACTGATAGCCACGCTCCAAAGCCCATTTAAAACCATGAATATAGGCTGTGCCTAAACCCAATTTTCCAGCCCTTTCATTAATATGTAATGTAACAGGATATTCATACTGTAATTCCTTGATTTTCTGGGCAGTTCCATCAGGCGAGCCATCATCAATTACCAATACATCAAAGTCTTCATCAAGGCTCATTACTTTTCTGATAATGGCTTCAATGTTCTCTATTTCATTGTAGGTCGGTATTATAACGAGATTTTCTTTCAAAAGTTCTTTATTTTAGAAATTGCACTATATTTTTATCTATTTTTTTTATTTTCTTCTTTTTTCTTCTCTTCCATTTCCTTCAAAATTTTTAGGGTTTCGTCGTATATCCTAACCATATTTTCAGGATTTGTCATATAAAATTTGTAACTTGCTTTATAACGTGTCGTATCAATTTTATATTTTATCATGATACGGTGTTCCATTTCGTTATAAGCAACTTTAGTAGAGTCATAAGCTTGAAAAGATAATCGACTTGCTTTTGATTCTAATATATGAATATCGGCTAAAATTTTTGCCATTGTTTGTTCATCAATGATGTCGGCAGGAACGTCTGAACCATCGCCACAAGCGATTAACCCAAAAATCATGCTTAAAATTAAGAATATTTTTTTTGTCAGTATTTTCACTTTATCTTCGTTTTCAGATTAAAGAACAAATTACGTAAAAAACTGACAAATTTGATACGTTAAAGTTTGTTAATCATTTAGATGTTGGCTTTTAGCGGTTAGCTATTAGCCTTTTTATGATTAAAATTATTAGTTTTTTAATAGCTACAAGCTAAAGGCTAACTGCTAATAGCTAATAGCCAAATCGCTAAAATAGTGGTCGAAGATATTCTTGCTAAGCTTAATAAGTACGAAATTAAAATCCGAAAAGCTGTAAATGGGCAAATGCAAGGCAATTTCCGTTCGGTTTTTAAAGGCTCTGGCTTGGAGTTTAGTGATTTGCGTACTTATCAATACGGAGATGATGTAAGGACGATTGACTGGATAACGACCGCCAAAGGACATGGAGCTTATGTAAAGATTTTTAAGGAAGAAAAAGAACAAACTGTCTTTTTCATGCTTGATGTGAGTGGTTCGCAGGAAGTCGGAAACAATGGACGATTGAAGTTAGATACAGCCAAAGAAATTTGTGGCGTTTTATCACTTTCCGCAATAAAAGAGGCTGGACACGTTGGCCTTTATTGTTTTTCTGACCAAAAAGAGCTTTATTTCAAACCAACCAGCGGAATGAAGCATGGTTATGAATTGATTTTAAGTTTGTTTAAAATGAAACCCGTTTCTCAGAAAACGGATATTCCTGCGGCTATTGGTTTTGCTTTAAATATGCTCAGGCGTAAAAGTGTTGTTATTTTGATTTCGGATTTTTTGGATAAAGATTATGACCATAATCTCAAGGCATTGGCTCGGAAACATGATTTAGTGGTGATTCATGTGTATGACCAAAGAGAAATAAAATTACCAAGTTTAGGAATTATTCCAGTATTGGACAAAGAAAGTAAACGAACAGTTTGGCTGAATACTTCTTCTCCAACTTTCAAACGCGAAATGCGAGAAGTTTTTGAAGATAACCAACAACGTTTAGAGACATTATGTAAACAACATAATGCCAATTATTTAGCGATTGACTCAAGAGAAGATTATGTGTCGAGACTTATACAATTGTTTAGAATCAGAAAGTAGGCCAATGAAAAATCGGGTGACTTTCCACTATCAATTAGCAATTTGCAAAAGCTTAGACTCTTTTAGTCAATCAATAAGCTCTACAAATATGTATCAATTTTTGGCTGTTTTAATTGTTAATTGTCTATTGATAATCGGAACACCAACGGTTGCCAATTGTCAAACGCCAAAAGTACTTCCAAAAGGTAAGTTTCTGACTGATAGCGTCGAACTTGGACGACCATTTAATTATGCTCTCAGTTATCACCACAATCCATCTGCCGAAGTTTTTTTCCCAGATACAACCTATAATTTTTATCCTTTTGAAATAGTTGAGCGTGAATTTTACCCAACTTTAACTGTTAATGGAAGTAGTGTTGACAGCGTCATTTATACATTAGTTACTTTTGATATTGATAAAACTCAAAAACTCAATTTACCTGTATTTATACTTTCTAAGCGAGATTGTACAGCGATATATGCTTCTTCTGATTCTGTTTTTTTAAAAGAAATGATAAAAACAAAAGTTGATTCTTTAGCACTACGAACAGATACCAGACTTCTACCATTGCGACAACAATTAGATTATCCCCAAATTTTGGCTTATTTATCAGGGGTTTTAGGAGTCGTTGCTTTGATCTATATATTTTTTGGCAGATTTATCCGTAAGGAGTATCGATTGTTTTTGTTTGGAAGAAGACACAAAGATTTTGTGGCAAGCTATAAAAAATATACTCGCTCAACATTAGATGATATTACGATTGGGAAAGCATTAGTCTTATGGAAAAAACATTTAGAATGGCTCGAAAAACGACCATATTCTTCTTATACAAGTAAAGAAATAATTTCTCGTTTACCAAGTGAACGATTAGAAGAAGCTTTGAGAGAAGTTGATACAGCTATTTATGGAAGAATTCTTTCGACACAAATGCCTTTAGCGATGAATATTTTACTTGAAAAGGCTATTGAATTATATAAGAAACGAAGAGCAGAATTGGCAGCAAGTTTATAATATGGAAAACATTGAAATTATATTATCAGATAAAAATTTAAGTGAGCAAAATTGTCTTGATTTTGTCAAAACTGATGATTCGGGTGGTATTGTTGTTTTTGTTGGTACAGTTCGTAACCAAACCAAAGGCAAACGAGTGCTTAGACTTGATTTTGAAGCTTATGAGCCAATGGCTATTTCAGAAATGAAAAAGATAGCTATTCAGGCTATTGAAAAGTTTTCATTGAAGAAAATAGCCGTTCATCACCGAGTTGGTATGTTAGAAATTGGGGAAATTCCAGTTATTATTGCGGTTTCGGCAGCCCACCGAGGAGCAGCTTTTGATGCTTGTGAGTTTGCTATTGATATGCTAAAAGAAACAGTGCCGATTTGGAAAAAAGAGATTTTTGAAGATGGTGAAGTTTGGGTTTCGGCTACGCCCTGATTAATGAGTGAATGTTAGAATGAGTAAAAAATGTAAATGGAATATATATTTATCTCAATAACAAAACCTTCCCCAATACTTCAATTTCGTTATTTTTAGCATCTTTAGCTTTCAATTTATAAGGATAAATCCCCGATAAATAGCTTTCTCCATTCCATGTATCATTCGGATTGGTCAGAACGGTTATTAATTTCCCCAAATGGTCAAATATGGTTAAACTTATGAATTTATCATGCTCGCCAATGATGCCAAAAGTATCATTGATGCCATCATTGTTTGGACTAAATGCTAATGGTAGATAGAGTGAAACATTGACAAAGCATTTAATTAGAGAGTTTTGTACACAAATTTTCTCGGAAATAAACAATGATTCATTAGAGTGAAAGCTTATCTGATAACAATTTTGCTGATTACATTTGATAGCTGTATCGGCATAAGCTATACCATTCGGAGAAAGCTTTTGTCCATTATTTTTTATCAAAACAAAATCTTTGATTACATCAGGTTTTGGTTTTTTCCATTCCACCTCATTGGAGTTTTCAGTAGGTATTACCTCCAAATCTATGTCGCAAACTTCTTTTGAGATATTATTTGCAAAACAGGCACTTTCTAATTGAATGGCATAACAAACATTTTTTGCGGTATTTGTAAAACTAATTTTTTGTAGGCCAACTTCTCCAGTTTTTGAAGTAATAGCTACATTATTTGCTAAAACTTTAATGTTTTCACCAGAATAATTATTAAAACTTACATTAAAATTATCTTTCCCTGTTTTTTCTAATACCGTAATTTGTGGTTGTGTAGCCTTTGGGAAAGTTATTAAAACAGTATTACTGGATGGGCAAAAATCAACTTCATAACGGCCTGTTACTGTTATTTTTTTATCGGTTTGGTTGGCATAATTGTGCGAAACAGCGGTAGAGGGGAGATTTACTTTTTCAATGGCTGAGGCATCTCCCCAATCAATTAAACAGTAATCATAAGGTAATAGACCAGCTTTTTTGCCATCAGTGATTTCTAAACTAACTTTATTTCCACAGATTTTGGGTTTTAAAATTAATTTATTTGTATCTAAAACAGTCACAATGCCACATACTCGCAATTCTTGCCCATTGTCTTTTCTAAACGAGCTTTGTAGTACTTTGTAAGCTCCAGGAGCGGTATAAGAATGGCTTTTCTCTTCTACTAAATTGGCAGGAATTCCCCCTTTGTAATCATAAATAAATTTATGTCCAGTTGATTGTGTATCTGTTTTAATGATACGAAGCGTGAATGGTACACAGCCGATCATTTTTTCGGCATACAAACTACCAGAACCAATATTGGGACCATTACATTGGTCGTTCAATACTTGACAAAACGAAGCAATTGTTGATAAACCTATCAGAAGAATAATATGTAACGTTTTTTTCAAATTAGTTTTTACTTGTAAATACGAAGATTTTGAGGAAGTCGTCTATTGACGTTTCAATTTATCAAACTCTTCTTTTGTATTTATGTTTTTTAAGAAGTCAATATTTTCTAATTGTATGAGTTGAATATCAGCATTTTGTAAAAATAGTTTTGGACTTTTATTGCCCAATTTTACATAAGCTATAAGCAAATCAGCTGCTTTTGGCTCGTAGATAGTAAATAGTGGGTCAGGAGCATTGTTTTCATTATTAAAGAAAGTAGTTGCTACTTTATCTGGATTACGATTGTTGATTAGTATCTCAAATGATTCTTCATTGATCAAGGGCATATCGCAAGCAACTACGAGCCAAGCCACATTTTTGTTATACATAAAGGCTGATAAAATACCATTCATCGGTCCTAATTCGGGATAACTATCAATGATTGTTTCTTCAGAAAACTTTTGTTCTTCTCGGCAGGAAAAATAAACTTCTGAACAAAATTGCTGAGCCAAGTCAAATAAATATTCACGCTGAGGCTTGCCATGATAGTCTAGCATACTTTTGTCAGTTCCCATGCGAGAACTTTTCCCTCCAATCAAAATCAGGCAATTCATGATAATAACATTTACGACGGGGTCGCCCGTGCGATTACTAATATTTCGATACAACTATATTACCTTATAATCGACATTTTATAGCTCCAATTTGAAGTCTTTTTTGCCACCAGTTTTTTCAATTAAACGAGTTTCTTTGATGATAATATTTTGCGAAAATGCTTTGCACATATCATAAATAGTTAAGGCTGCCACGCTCGCTCCTGTCAGAGCCTCCATTTCGATGCCAGTTTTACCCGTAAGAGATGCGGTACATTCGACAACAACTTCTTGTTTGTCATTCAAAAATATATTGATTTGACAGTTTTCCAAACCTAAAGGATGGCAAAGAGGAATCAAATCACCTGTGCGTTTGGCTGCCATTACACCTGCAATGATTGCTGTTTGAAAAACAGGGCCTTTTTTTGTATGAATTTCATCATTTTTGAGGCGTTCTAAAATAATTTCATCCAAAATTATAATACTTCTTGCCTTAGCAGTTCGGCGAGTGATTGCTTTTTCACCTACATCAACCATTGATGGGTTTCCTGCAGTGTCGATATGTGTAAAGTTTGTCATTGATAAAATTGCTGTTTTCTCTATTTCTTTCAAGGCTGAATGTGCTGACGAAAGTTGAATGTGGTTAAATATATATGTTTTTTTCTATTCTCCTATGACGAACTACAAGCAACCGTCGCTTGGTTCGCCACACAAAATTATTTTTTTTGTAAAATGCCTAATTCGCTGTACCAAAGTTCCTCGTTTTCAATCATTCGACGAATAACCTCGGTTGCATAAGATTTATTGTTGAAATACTGATAATCTACTATTTGACTAATGTTTGCAGGAACGATTTCTAAAATTTTTTGGCGATATTTTGTATAAATTTCAATCGGAACATCTGCCTCAGTTTCTTTCTTTTTTTGCTTCAAACAATTATCACAAATGCCACAAGTAGCGTTGGTATATTCATCAAAATACTCTTGCAAAAACTGCATTCTACAACGCCTATCTTCTTGGGCATATTTAACCACGTTTATTGCTTTTTCTATGTCTTTTTTCTTCCGTCTATTCATCTCTATTATGTTGATAGACAGATTGTTGGCATCTTGTCGGGCTGTAAGGAAAGTAAGTTGTGGCTTGTTTTTTTGCTTTTGATAGGTCACAACTCCTACTTGTTGTAGGTAGTCGAGCATATTTTCTATTTCTGAAACTTGAGCAAAGAAGTTTTTTGCAATAGCACTTTCTGAAATAGTAGTATAACTCGTAAATAAATCACCACCATACATGCGTAGTAAAACTTTAGTAAATTTATCGTAGCTGGGTGTTTTGATTTGGAATTTATATAACTCATGATTATCCATCTTAAAAATCAATTTTGATGGACTATAATAGGAATCACTTAATTGAATTAAGCCTTCGTCTTCGAGTTTTTTGAGAGCATTATGGGTTTCATGGGCAACAAGCCCAAAAGTGCTTATAAACTCTTGAAAATCAAAGTCATAACTTTCGAAATTTTCGCCACCGACGGCTAATTTATAATAATTTGCTAAGGCCTGATAAACTCGCCTAAGGTTTTCGATGGGTGGATATTTTTGTTCAATTTGCTTAGAAATATCCTCTAAATCGCCCTTGAAATATAGTATTACAGCATAAGATTTTTTCCCATCACGACCTGCTCGACCAGCTTCTTGGTAGTAAGCCTCCAAATTTTCGGGTAAATCAAGATGTATAACAACTCTTACATCAGGCTTATCAATACCCATACCAAAAGCGTTTGTAGCAACAATTACTCTATTTTGATTTTTTATCCAAGCATCTTGTTTTTTAAAACGCTCTTGATTTGTTAGTCCTGCATGATAAAAGTCTGAACTAATTCGACTTCTATTCAACCAATCTGCTATTTCTTTTGTTCGTTTACGGCTACGAGCATAAACAATAGCCGAACCTTGTACTTTTTGAAGAATATCAAATAGCTTCCGTTCTTTACTTTCTTCACAAAAGGCTGAGTATGAAATATTTGGTCGAGCAAAACTTTGTTGAAAAACTTGTACATTTTTCAGTTCAAGCTTCTGAACAATATCCTGTTGTGCTTCTTTAGTAGCCGTTGCTGTTAATGCAATAACAGGAGCATTAGGTATGAATTTTCTGAATTCTGGAATTTTTAGATAAGGTGGACGGAAGTCATAGCCCCACTGCGAAATGCAATGAGCTTCATCAATGACAAGCAAACAAACCCTCATTAATTTGGTTCTTACTTGCATGATTTCAGTAAGTAAACGTTCGGGAGAAACATAGAGAAATTTATAATCTCCATACACAAAATTGTCAAAAGTATAGTCAATTTCATTGCGGTGCATGCCCGAGTAAATGGCTGCTGCTTTGATTCCTCTTCGTTTTAGCTGTTCAACTTGGTCTTTCATCAAAGCTACCAATGGTGTGATGACAATACATACCCCATCCATCGCCATAGCAGGGACTTGAAAACAAATAGATTTTCCACCGCCTGTTGGCATTAAAGCAAGAGTATCTTTTCCAGCCAAGACAGTATTAATAATTTCTTCTTGTAAAGGACGAAAAGAATCGTAATGCCAAAATTCTTGTAATATTTCTAAAGGTGCTTGCATCGTTACTGAAAGAATCTTCGTCTTTGATACAAAGATAGGGGAGTGAATTTGTGAAATAGAGAAATAATAATATTTTTGTTTAGACTATTGGCAGACAGAAACCATGCTTTTATCTTTATTTTCTGATATTCATTCAACAAAAGTATTAGATTTTTCGTTAGATTTGATACCTTGTAAAAAATTTGGATTGCAACCCTATCACAACAATTTACGTATATTTAAAATACCCTGACATACAGGCAATTGATGCTAAAAATTATGAGAAAAATCTACCTTTCTGGCTTGCTATTTTTGATGGTAATGTCAGTATTTGCTCAAAAAGTGGCAAAACCAAGCCATGAACAACTTGCCAAAGTAAACCCAGATAAAATTGAGTTTATGAAAGGACAAATGATTGTTTGCCCAGGGAATTTTGAAGATGCCAATACCTATGTGCCAATGGCAAAAGAAGTAGAAGATGCTTTGAAAGGTCAAAAAGCCAGAGGAACTGCAGCTAAAGCTACATTTATTGTTACATATAATGGTTTTTCACCTGCGGCACAGAAATCTTTTCAAGCAGCAGTTGATATTTGGGCAAATCTCATCAGTTCGCCAGTGCCAATTCGTATTACAGCTACTTGGAAGGTAATAGATAGTGGTAATGCAAGTGGAACAATTTTAGGGCAAGCTTCACCTGCCGATTTTACACGTAACTTCCCTGGTCAATTACGTTCCAATACATGGTATCCGATGGCTTTAGCAGAAAAATTAGCAGGCCAAGAACTGAATTCGGTGAATGACCCAGATATTACAGCCGAGTTTAATAGTTCTGCACCTTGGTATTTAGGAGTTGCTGCACCAGGAAATAATCAATTTGATTTTACATCGGTTGTTTTACACGAATTATGTCATGGTTTAGGATTTACTTCATCTATGCGTATTCCAGTAAGTGCCACTGGTGTGGTTGGTAATACTGGCTCTTGGGGTTATGGCACAGGTTCTCCCTTTGCATTTGACCCTTTTCTTGAGAATGGTTCATCTCAACAATTAATTAATACTACTAATTTTGCTAATACTTCTACGGCTTTAAAAAATCAATTAATTAGTGATAATTTATTTTTTAATAGCCCAACAGCCATTAGTCTGGGAGAAAAGCCAAGAATCTATGCTCCAACAGAATATCAATTAGGCTCAAGCACTTCTCATGTTAATGATGCGACTTACCCTTCTGGAAATCCTAATTCATTAATGACTGCAGGGGCAAGTATTCGTGAGGTTATTCGTGATCCAGGCCCACTTGTCAAAGGAATGTTTGCTGACATGGGCTGGAAAGCCACTTCGCTTACACATACACGTGTAAAAAATATTGAGACAGCGGTTAGTAAAGTGACAATCAAGGCAACTATTATCAGCGATACAACCTTGATTGCTGGAAGTGCAAAAGTTTATTATACTGAAAATGATACAATTATTAATGCAAAAGCCATTGAACTGAAACGAATCGGCACTACAAATGAGTATTCGGCAGATATTCCAGTGACTAAAAGCCCGTCAATTATTCGTTATTATTTAGGTGTAGAAGATAACTTCAAGCGTAAAAATACCGCTCCTGCCGAAGCCCCTACACAAGGGTATTATGGTTTTAGTGTTGGTTCGGCTGATACTTCTCCGCCGTTTGTAACGACCGACCCATTAACGATTATACCTACAACGGCTGTACCAGATATCTTTGCAAATATCGAAGACAATTTTGAACATGGAGTTGACACAGCATACGTTGAATATCAGTTGAATGGTGTAGTCCAAAAACCATTTGGTTTGAAACGATACAATGTTGCGACCGATGATAAAAATTATTCACAAGGTAGAAATGATATATATGCTTTCTTGGCAAAAAGCCCTTTTGGCACTTTAAAGCAAAATGACCGTGTATTATATCGAATTGTTGCGATTGATAGATCAAAAAATAAAAATAAAACAGTTCTGCCTGCTTATCTTAATACACCAGGAACAAACGTGACGGTTTCTCCTGACTATTATGAGTTTGTGGTGAGTGATTTAAAAACACAGACTCCCGCATCTCAATATGCTAATACATTTGATGCAGCTACCGATGACTTTGCAACAATTGGTGGTTGGGGTATAACGCAACCTACTGGTTTTTCAAATGGAGCATTACATTCAGCTCACCCATATAAAAATGGTGGAAACGAAGATTTGCAGTCAAATACATTGGCTTTATTGCGTATTCCTATTCAATTGAAAGATAATGCAGATTCGGCTACAATTTCTTTTGATGAAGTTGCATTAGTTGAGCCAGGCGAATCAGGCTCTGTTTTTGGTGATTCAGATTTTTATGACTACGTGGTTGTAGAAGGTTCGTATGATGGAGGAGCTTCATGGGTTCCATTTGAAGATGGTTATGATGCCAGTGCCGATGCTACTTGGTTGAAAGCATTTAATAGTGCTGGTGCAAATGGTACATTTATTGGTTCGGATGGTAAGTCTTATCAATCGTCAGATTCAAAAGGAGTAGGCTTGGCGACGATGTATAAAAAGCGTACAATAAAAATGCTTAATAGCGGCGATTTCGTAGCAGGAGATGTAGTTTTGATACGTTTTAGATTATTTGCTGATGAACTGACTTATGGTTGGGGTTGGGCAATTGATAATCTTCAAGTACAAGTACCACCACCACCACCTATTTTAGCAACAGAACAAACATCTGAAAAAATAGCAACAATTTTCCCAAATCCATCACCTGATGAAGTGAAAATAACAGCCGGTCTATCAAAACCAGGTCGAGTACAAATGGAGGTAATCAATTCAAATGGTGTGAGAATAATGCAGAGCGAATATTTAACTGATATTAGTACTTTCAATCAAAAAATTGATGTAAGCAACTTCACCAATGGTAATTACTTGGTAAGATTACACACCGAAAATGGTGTTATTGTGAAAAGATTTGCAGTAAATAGATAAAAATATAAAGTTTAAAGTGTTTAAAAAGCACTTCATCCAAAAGGGTGAAGTGCTTTTTAATTTGTCCAAATTTGTGTAAATTCGTGCAAAAAACAAATAAAGATGCATAAAATAGTAATAATCAGCTTATTAGCTTTTATTGGAATTTCTTGTAAAACAACCCAAAATATATATAATCGCTCGCCTTATGCCAAGATGATTGATACCTCTGCGGTTCTTTCGCAAAGTATTACAGGAATGGCCTTGTATGATTTGGGAGCTAACAAAATGATTTTTGAAAGAAATGCTGAACGATATTTTACACCAGCTTCTAATACAAAATTATTTACATTTTATGCTTGTCTCAAAACGCTTGGTGATTCTATTCCTTCCTTACGGTATGAAATTAAAAGTGACTCTTTAATTTTTTGGGGAACAGGTGATCCAACTTTCTTTCATCCAGATTTGACAAGTACGAAAACTTTTGATTTTTTGAAATCATTTAAACGGACCAAACTTTTCTTTTTTTCCGATGGAAATTTTACTAATCAATATTTTGGCGATGGGTGGTCTTGGAATGATTATAATGATTACTATGCGGTCGAACTTTCGCCTTTACCGATGTATGGAAATATTGTGCGTGTAAAAGTTGAAAATGGAGCATTAAAGCCGCAGCCAATTATTTTTGAAAATAGTTTTTATAAAAAAGACGAAGGGAAATATATCACACGAACGGTAGCAGATAACCAATTTTTATACCCAAAAACACTTCTTCAAAAAAATGATTATCAACAAGATATACCTTATAAAACTTCAAGTGGCTTAACACAGCAATTGCTCATTGATACCCTTCGGAGAAATGTGAATATGCTTAAAATCCCAGTCTCGACAAATGCTAAAACACTTTATGGTATGTCTTCTGAGGCGGTTTATCGTAAAATGATGCAAGAAAGTGATAATATGCTTGCCGAGCAGTTGCTTTTGTTATGCGGAACAATTTTGAAGGATTCAATCAATTCATCATTTGCAATCAAATCTATTACTGAAAAACATTTACAAGATTTGCCTGATGCCCCTAAATGGGTAGATGGCTCGGGTCTTTCTCGTTATAATCTTTTTACACCTCGTTCAATTATTAAATTGCTTGAAAAAATTCATAGCGAAATACCCGAAGAAAAACTATTTTCGATCATGGCAGTAGGTGGTAAATCGGGAACTGTAAGAAACATGTTTAAGAATGAAGAAACACCATACGTTTTTGCTAAATCGGGCTCGTTGGGAGGGGTTTATAACTTGAGTGGTTATATAATCACCAAAAAAGGGAAGACACTCTTATTTAGCATAATGAACAATAATTTCACCAAATCAAGCTCTCAAGTTAGGAAAGAAGTAGAGAAAATTTTAATAAATGTTAGGGAAAGAGAGTAGCTTTCCCTAACATTTACTTGTTTATGCTTTTTTAATTGACTTCAAATAATCGTTTCTTAATGTACTTGCTGTATGATACTCACCTGTATGACTCCAGCCTGGAGGCATAAAAATATATAGTATTTTGTTTTTCAATCCAGGTGCAGCAACTACATCTTTCCATAAGCTTAAAAGTTCTCCAAAATAGACATCTGTAAAGCTATTAGCGTTCATTTCACGTGTAATACCGAAATCAACGGGTACGTTTTTGTCTTCTTCTTGATAAGTTCTGAATATAATATCCCAAATATTGATGATTGAACAGAAATTAGTATCCATATATAGATGGTTTCTTCCATGATGAACTCGATGGTGAGAAGGTGTTAATATGAATTTTTCTAAAAAACCAAGCCTTCCATTTTTTAAAGAATCTTCGCTGATATGTACAAATGCTCCCCAAATACTATCGAGTATCATTATAGTAAAAAGCATGATTGGTTGTAAACCCAGTAACATGCAAAAAGTAGCAGCAAAAATCTCGGTGTAGATGTTTTCTACAAAAAAAGTTGTCAGTGTGATAGAAGAATTAAGGTCTTCAGATGAATGATGAACTGCGTGAAAACACCATAAGAATCGAATTTTATGCGTTAGATAATGCCTAATGAAGTTATTTAACTCATAAACTAAATAGCCATAGATAAACCAGTACCACGTGAAGCTTGTTTGAATGATGGCATATTTTTGAAAAATACCAATACAAACAACCAATACGGAAATACCAATAAGCCTGCTTAATATTCTATTGACAAGAATGATTAGAAAAGGAACTTTATAACTGTCTTTTTTAAAACGATTTTGAGCCAAAGCCCAGATTACTTCAAAAAAAATAATAAATGGAGTGATAGGTGATAAAACAGCTAAGAAACCATCAATTGTTAGTAAAACTCTGTAATTTCCAGCGTGTACGATGTCTAATAATCCGCCAATTCTAAAAAAGATAATAAGTTCATTGATAATATCATTGAAAAAAGACATAATAAAGTGAAGTTTATAGTTAGTTTTTGTTGTACTATTTTCTCAGTAACATCATGAATGACTGATTTTTTAATAAACGGTTGCAAATGTAAACATTAAAGACAGATGATTTTATGCGTAAAATCATTTTTAATCTACTTTTTCAACTCATCTTTCAAGAAAAAGCCTGTATAACTACCATTTACCTTAGCCACTTGTTCTGGTGTGCCTTCGGCAATGATATTTCCTCCTTTATTTCCGCCTTCTGGTCCAATATCAATAACATGGTCAGAGACTTTTATTACATCAAGATTATGCTCAATAATAAGAACAGTATTGCCTTTATCAGCTAATTTTTGTAAGACTTCAAGGAGTTTTTGAATGTCTTTGAAATGAAGCCCCGTTGTTGGTTCATCTAAAATATAGATAGTTTTACCAGTATCTTTTTTCGATAATTCTTCTGCAAGTTTTACACGTTGAGCCTCTCCACCTGAAAGTGTAGTAGCATGTTGGCCTAGCGTAATATATCCCAAACCTACTTCAAACAAAGTCACCACTTTTCGATTGATTTTTGGAATGCTTTCAAAAAACTCCAATGCTTGCTCAACAGTCATATCCAGTACATCAGCAATAGATTTTCCTTTGTAGCGAACTTCTAATGTTTCACGGTTGAAGCGTTTCCCTTTACACGTTTCACATGCCACATGTACATCAGGCAAAAACTCCATTTCTATTTTTTTCATTCCTGCACCTTCGCAATCTTCGCAGCGACCACCTTTCACATTGAATGAAAAACGACCTGGTTTATAACCTCTAATTTTGGCTTCGGGCAATTCAGCAAAAAGTGTACGTATTTCCGAAAACATACCAGTATAAGTAGCAGGGTTACTTCTTGGTGTACGTCCAATTGGGCTTTGATCAACCTCAATAACTTTATCCAAATGTTCTAAACCTTCCACTGATTTAAAGGCTAAAGGTTCACGTTTGGAATGATAAAAATGCTTATTTAAGATCGGAAATAATGTCTCATGAATCAATGAAGATTTTCCACTACCACTCACACCTGTAATACAAAGCATTTTACCTAAAGGTAATTTTAGGGTTACATTTTTCAGGTTATGTCCCGTTGCTCCTTTGATTATCAGTGCTTTATCATTTCCTTTACGTCTTTCTTTTGGTACTTCAATATTGATTCTTCCACTTAAATAGTCAGACGTAATGCTATTATTTTCGAGAAAAGCTTGTGGTGTTCCATGTCCTACGATGTGTCCGCCGTGTCGCCCAGCACCAGGCCCAACATCCAAAATATAGTCTGATTCAAGCATCATGTCTTTGTCGTGTTCGACAACCAAAACAGTATTTCCCAAATCTCGCAAGTCTTTTAAAGCTTGAATCAATTTTACATTATCTCGTTGGTGCAAACCAATACTTGGTTCGTCCATGATATACAAAACACCCACCAATTGCGTACCAATTTGCGTTGCCAAACGAATCCGTTGAGATTCGCCACCAGAAAGTGTTCTAAGCGGGCGATTCAAGGTTAAATAATCCAAACCGATACCCATTAAAAATCCAATTCGTTTGCGAATTTCTTTCAAAATCTCACGAGCAATCATATTCTGACGGTCGCTTAGACGACTTTCTAAATCAACAAACCATTCGTCAATTTCTCGAATGTCCATTTCTGCCAATTCGGCGATATTTCGGTCGGCAATTTTGAAATGTAAGGATTCTTTTTTTAGCCTAAAACCATTGCAATCTGGACAAGTTTTTATTACCAAAAAATCTCGTACCCAATCTTGAATTTTATCATTATCAGAATCTTGCTGACGTTTCAAGAAAGTGATTACACCTTCAAAAGTTGTGTTCCATTCGGTGCCAGGGTACTTTTTTGATGGAACCGGAAGCGGGTCTTCACTGCCGTATAAGATTGTTTTTAAAGCTTCTTCTGGAATTTTATCTATTGGCGTGGAAATATTTGATTTATATGCCTTTAGAATCACTTCGATTTGTTTAAAAATCCATAAATCACGGTATTCTCCCAATGGGGCAATTCCACCACGACTAATACTCAATGTTTTGTCAGGAATAATCGATTCTTCTGTAATTTCTTCAACAACTCCTAAGCCATTGCAAGTCGGACAAGCTCCGTAAGGAGAATTAAATGAAAAACTATTGGGCGATGGGTCTTCGTAAGAAATACCTGATTCCGGGTCTGTGAGGTTTTGAGAAAAATATTGGGTATTATTTTTAGCATCCAAAAGCATCATTGATCCTTTGCCTTGTTTCAAAGATGTACCAACCGATTGGCTTAAACGATAGCGGTCATCATTTGTAGGAATTACTCGATCAATGACAATCTCAATATCATGAATTTTATAACGATCAAGTTGCATTTTTGGATTAATTTCCAAAACTTCTCCATCGACTCTAACTTTATTATAGCCCAATTTAGCAATCTGTACAAAAAGCTCACGATAGTGGCCTTTACGCCCTTTTACGACAGGTGCAAGTAGTGTAACTTTCTGATTATTAAATTGTTGTAAGATTTGGTCGATAATTTGGTCTTGCGTTTGTTTGACCATTTTATTACCTGTAATATAACTAAACGCTTCACCTGCACGGGCAAAAAATAAGCGTAAAAAGTCGTAAATTTCGGTAGTTGTACCAACCGTAGAGCGAGGGTTTTTAGAGGTGGTTTTTTGTTCGATAGAAATGACCGGCGAAAGTCCATTGATTTTGTCAACATCTGGACGCTCCATGTTCCCGATAAAGCTACGAGCATAAGCCGAGAAACTTTCCATGTAGCGGCGTTGCCCTTCAGCATAAATTGTATCAAATGCCAATGATGACTTTCCGCTTCCCGAAATTCCAGTAATAACAACGAGTTTATTTCGAGGAATAATTACATCAATATTTTTAAGATTGTGTTCTCTTGCACCCAGTACTTCGATTTGCTCAAAGCCTGTTAGTTCAATATCATTTAGTTTTTTATTGCTCACTATCTACTGAAGGTTTTTTCTACAAAGATAACGAAAAAAACAAGGTGCTGGTTCAGAAAAATATTATCCCTTGCCCTTGTAGAACTGAGGTTCCACTCCGTCACTGCGTAGAATAAAAAAAACGGAGTAGGAACTCCGTTCTATATTCAATATCTAAATAATCAGATTCATTAATTTAAAAGACAAAAACTTCTGTACTTTTTAATTGTCTGACTGCTTCAGCAATTCCTTCTGGGTCGAAGCCACATTCATGTTGTAATTCTATTTGTTCGCCATGCTCTACAATTCGGTCAGGAATACCCAGACGTTTAAGTTTCGCAGCATATCCATTATCTGACATAAATTCCAAAACTGCACTTCCCATACCGCCTTGCACACAACCGTCTTCTACCGTAATTACTTTATTGAACTTTTGAAAAACTTCGTGTAATAGTTCTTCATCCAAAGGTTTTACGAAACGCAAATCGTAATGTGCAGCATTAATGCCTTCTTTTTCAAGCATTTCACAAGCTTTTACAGCATAATTGCCAATATGCCCGATGGTTAAAATGGCTACATCTTCACCATCTTTTATTTTTTGCCCTTTCCCTATTTCAAGTTTTTGTAAAGGTCTTTTCCAATCAGGCATCACACCTTCACCACGTGGATAACGTATAGTAAATGCTGTTTTCAACTTTTGTGATTCATCTAATTGAAAGGTAAACATCATATTTCGTAGCTCTTCCTCATTCATAGGTGAAGCAATGACCATATTAGGGATGCATCTCATGTAAGCAATATCATACGCTCCATGATGCGTGGGGCCGTCAGCTCCAGCAAAACCTGCACGGTCGAGACAGAATATAACAGGCAGTTGTTGTAAACATACATCATGAATCACTTGGTCATAAGCTCTTTGCATGAAACTTGAGTAAATATTGCAATAAACAACCGAACCTTGCGTAGCCATTCCTGCCGAAAATGTAACGGCGTGTTGTTCGGCAATACCCACATCAAAAGCACGATCGGGCATGGCTTTCATCATGATATTCAATGATGAACCCGAAGGCATAGCGGGCGTTATGCCTACTATTTTGTCATTTTTTTCTGCTAATTCAACAATTGTATTACCAAAAACATCTTGGTATTTTGGAGGCATAGGTTTATCATAAACCTTCTTTTGAATAACACCCGTAACTTTATCAAAAAGTCCAGGGGCATGCCATTTTGTTTGGTCTTTTTCGGCAGGAGCGTAGCCTTTGCCCTTTACAGTCAAACAATGCAAGATTTTTGGGCCAGGAATATGTTTTAAATCTTCCAAAACACTTACCAAATGGTCGATGTCATGTCCATCAATTGGGCCAAAATAACGGAGATTCAAAGCTTCAAAGAAATTACTTTGGCTCAATAAAGCTCCTTTCATGGCATTTTCTACTTTGGCAACTATTTTTCTGGCACTTTTGCCAAAATGACTCATTTTTCCTAGCAATTGCCACACATCATCCTTTACAATATTATATGTTTTTGAGGTAGTAATGTCAGTCAAATATTCTTTCAAAGCTCCCACATTTGGGTCGATCGCCATGCAATTATCATTCAGGATAATCAAAATATTGGCGTCTTTTAATGAGCCAGCATGATTCATTCCTTCAAAAGCCATTCCTGCCGTCATTGAGCCATCGCCAATGACAGCAATATGTTGGCGTTGGGTTTCCCCGTTTATATTTGAGGCAACAGCCATTCCCAAAGCGGCTGAAATGGAAGTAGATGAGTGTCCTACGCCAAAAGTATCATATTCACTTTCTTTTCTTTTTGGAAAACCAGAAATGCCACCATAAACTCGATTGGTATGAAAATCTGCTCGTCTGCCTGTCAAAAGTTTATGTCCGTATGCTTGGTGTCCTACGTCCCAGACCAATTGGTCATCGGGGGTATTAAAAACATAATGAAGTGCTACTGTCAATTCGACTACACCCAAGCTCGAACTAAAGTGTCCACCATAAACCGATACCATATCAATGATATACTGACGTAATTCATCGGCTACTTGTGGAAGTTTAGTACGGTCAATTTTGCGTAAATCGGCAGGATAGTTGATGTTTTTCAGTATTTCACCAGGAGTTATGAGCATATCTTTAGACCAATAAAGGTTAGAATGTCTTTTTAAAACTGAACAAAGCTAAAATTGTTTTGTTTTGGTAGTTTTTACGTGCAAATTAAATAAAATTTCTGATTTTTTATACTTGCTTGAAAAGCTTTTTTACTTAATTTGGTGGGCAAAGTTAAGCATTATTAATTACTTGATTCTTTCCATTTAGTAGAAATTGTGTTTTTCTATGAAATTTAACTTTATTTCAGAAATATTCACCTTTGTTTGGCAGGAATTATTGCAATTTTAAGTTGGTTAGCAAGTGATATGAGTTATAATGAAATTGTAGAAGATTTTCCGTTGCTAACACGTAATGATATTTTGGTATTATTGGCATTTGCTGCTCATAGAGGAGAAAATACTAAAGTTTTGATTAGTATGGTATGAAAATTCTGTGGACTTGAGTCTATCATCCATTGACTTTCTCAGTCTTTCTTTTGGCTTGCTCGGTAGAGTTTTTGCTTTTCTTCTTTGGTTAGACTTTCGTAGCCCGACTTGCCTATTTTATCTAAAATAGCGTCAACTTCATCTTGGTCGGGGAAATAATTAGGGTCGAGATTCGCATTTCCATTTCCACCTTTACTGGCAACGGTAGATTCACTATACTTCCTTTGAGGGATTTTTGCTTGTGGTTTGGCAACCCAAAAATTACTCCACCAATCACTTATGGCTTCTATTGGACTACCTAAATCGATACCTTTTCTTAATAAAGAAATATATGAATAGCCAGCTAATGCTCCACCTAAATGCGAAACGCCACTACTTGGAACAATGAATGATAATAAAAGAAAAAACCAAGCTATGTATTTGATTTTGATAAGTACGATGCCAAAGAGATAAAATTCATATTCAGGCAACAATGCCACGGCCGCAAACATCACGGCATAAACTGCTGCCGAGGCTCCTAAAATAGTTGGGCTAATATTATTGAGATGTATGCCACCTGACTGAACAGCAAGAGCTAATAAATTATAAATGGCTATATAAATAAGCCCACTTACCAAACCACCAATGATATAAATATTTAATAATTTTCTACTACCAATAAATTCTTGTACCAAAGTTCCGAACCAAAAGAGCGTAAGCATATTGAAAAGCAAATGCAAAAAACCATAGTGGGTAAAACAATAAGTAATCAGTGTCCACGGTTTTTGGATAAATTGAATGATGGGAGCTACCAATTCAAAATTATCGGTAATAGTTTTATTAATTGCTGCTCCTTGTGGAGAGAAGGAAAAAATAAAACTTAACAAAATTAAAGATAAAAAAACACCCGCATTGATGAGCATTAATTGCACCAATGTGTTTCCTTTTTTAAATGGACTCTTTATGTCGTCTATAAAACTTGCCACTTTCAATAAAATCTATCTTTCTTTTTATTCCAATAATTGATTAATAAAACACCAAAAATTAAACCTCCAATGTGAGCAAAATGTGCTACACCAGGCATGATATTATATACTCCAGAGAAGATTTCAAATAGAGCATATAAAGATACTAAATATTTTGCTTTTATAGGTATTGGTAATGGAAAAATTATCATTTCTGTATTTGGGAATAATCTTGCAAATGCTCCGAGCATTCCAAAAATTGCTCCTGACGCACCAACCATCGGTGTACTCATCATGATTGCATACTCAGCAGAATCAACAGAATACTTTGATATTTCGTAAAGATTGATACTTCCATAAAGTAAGCAAGCTCCAATTCCAGAAACAATATATAAAATCAAAAATCGCTTACTTCCCAAAAACCTTTCGAGCATTGGCCCAAACATAAATAAACCAAACATATTACTAAATATATGTCCAGAACCACCGTGCAAAAACATATACGTAAAAATCTGCAAAGGGTTGAACAGACCCATTTCGTGCATCGAAAAATTATGGTAGCCAAAAGTAGTGGATAAGTCTATTCGGAGGGTATTTTGAATCATATAAATAGCAATATTGACTATCAATAGATTTCGGACTATAGGTGTAATTTGGAACATATTTTTTTGTCTTGCTTTTAGCTATTGGCTTTTTGTTTTTTTAACTAATGATTATCAGAATTTCTCTTTCTAATGTGTTTGTCAAAAAGAGCTAATAGCTAACGGCTAAAAGCAAATAACTATTATTTCTTGATGAGCAACTCTGCTAAACGATTTAACGACAAAATTGTCATAATTGGTTCACCATTTGGTGTATAGTTAGGTACTGCTGTCTCAAAAAGTTGATGAATGAGCAAATTTATCTCAATTTTTGATAATTCTCCCATATATTTTGATGAGGAACGCTTAGAAAACGAACGAGCAACGTTTTCTAATCTATCCAATTGCAAATTTGTTTGGTTGGTTTTGAATTGCTGCACCAAACCTTCAAAAATCTCCTTTTCGTTTTCCTCTTGTACTTCAGGCGGAACACCATTGATTTTGATGGTATTTTGACCAAATTCCTCAAACGAAAAACCTAATGCTCGAATCTCATCTTGGATTTCCATCACCAATTGAAAATCAGCCGCATGTAGATCCAAAGTTTTTGGAAAAAGTAATTGTTGAGTAAACGACTTTTTATTTTTTAAATTATTGAAATATTTTTCATACAAGATTCGCTCATAAGCTGCACGTTGGTCGATAAGCATTAAACCACTTTTTGCTTGTGCAACAATAAAACGATTTTGTATCTGAATCGCACTGATTTCTTGCGTTTCGAGAATTTTCCTGTCTTCGTCCGAAATATCATTGGCTTTGCTGCCCATTGTCATAGGCTCAGCCTCAAATTCAAGATTTGCTTGATTATTAGGTTTAAAACCTTCTAAACCATCAAAGAGTTTTCGCCAATTTTCAGTATTAGATTGAGCGAAGGCATCACGCTTTTCTCGATAATCATCTTTTGGTACTGAAGGTAACGAAGATTGTTGACGAGATTTTTCAAAGTCAGAAATGCCTGAAAATGAAGGAGTTATAGGATTTGGACTATCGCTAAAACGATTGGTAGAGGTAAGATTACTAAAATTAATATCTGACTCAAAATCAATCGTTGGCGTAAGGTTATAAACACCAATAGCTCTCCGAACGGCCGAACGGATGATGGCATAAACAGCACGCTCATCATCAAATTTTATTTCCGTCTTAGTCGGATGAATATTAATATCGACATGAGATGGGTCAATCTCAATAAAAAGAACATAAAATGGGCTACTTCCTTCAGGGATCGTTGCCTCAAAAGCACTCAATACAGCGTGATGTAAATAACTATGCTTGATAAATCGCTTATTAACAAAGAAGAATTGCTCGCCACGCCCTTTTTTGGCAGATTCTGGCTTTCCAACGTAGCCTGTGATATTTACAAAAGGTGTTTCTTCTTCACAATTTGCCAATTGTTCACGGTAAGTTTTTCCAAAAATATCAACTATTCGTTTGCTCAATTTTCCTGCGGGAAGATTATAGACTTCTACATCATTATGATAAAGTGTAAAGGCAATTTCTGGGTGAGCCAATGACACACGTTGGAACTCATCCAGTACGTGTTTCATTTCAACTGGATTTGATTTTAGAAAATTTCGGCGAGCAGGAACATTGAAAAAAAGGTTTTTTACTTGAAAATTTGTGCCTTTAGGGCAAGAAACAGATTCTTGAATTTTCAATTCAGAGCCTTCAATTCGAATCATTGTTCCTACTTCATCAATCATTCTCTTGCTACGTACCTCGACCTGAGCAATAGCAGCGATAGAAGCCAAAGCCTCACCACGAAAACCCATTGTCAGAATCGAAAAAAGGTCATCGGCTGTGCGAATTTTAGATGTTGCGTGTCGCTCAAAGCTCATGCGAGCATCAGTTGCCGACATTCCCATGCCATCATCAATCACTTGAATGAGTGTTCGGCCAGCGTCTTTTACTATAAGTTGAATGTTATTTGCTCTGGCATCAATAGAATTTTCTAAAAGCTCTTTCACCACCGAAGCTGGTCGCTGCACAACCTCACCTGCCGCAATCTGGTTTGCTATCGAATCGGGTAGTAAATGGATAATATCAAGCATTGGTATAGATATGAAAAAACGAAGCCTTTTGTTTTTTATTAAACACCATAAAATTGAAAACTGTTCGCTAACAAGTAGGAATGGAATAATTTGTGCAAAATTCGTGAAATTTATTAGCAAATTAAACTACTATCTGTTCCTTTGTGCAAATTTGCCGTTTTTCGAGGGGAATTCATTGAATAATTTACACTTTTTTTGTTTTAGAGCGATTAAATGCCTGATTTTGTGCCTTTGAACTTTTTTGATAGACTAAAATGTTTCTGACTGGAGTATTAACCATTAATAACCTTTGATTAAAAATGAACAAAACTGTAAAAATTATCCTGATTGTTGTGGCCGTTCTTGTAGCTGCATTCTTTGGCTTTAAAGCTTTCACAAAGAGTAAAAGTCCAGCCGAAAGTGCAAAATTTGACCAAAATGGTCTTTCAGTACAAGTGGATTATTGCCGACCTTATAAAAAAGGGCGTGAGATTTTTGGAAAACTTTTGCCTTATGGACAAGTTTGGCGAACAGGTGCAAACGAAGCTACGATTTTTGATGTAAAGCAAGATATAAAAATTGGAGATAAAACCTTAAAAGCAGGAAAATATACACTTTGGACAATTCCAAACGCTGATAAATGGACTGTTATTTTAAATAGTGAGACTGGTCAGTGGGGTACAAATTATGATGAAAAAAAGGATGTTTTAAGAGTAGATGTTCCTTCAGAAAAAACGGCTGAAATGGTAGAACAATTTAAACTTGAATTTGCAGCAGCTGAAGGTGGAGCAGATATGATTTTAAGTTGGGAAAATACAGCAGTGAAAGTGCCAATTAGATTGTAAAAGACAAGGTTTTGTTTAGAAAACGCTCAAAATTTAGATATTTTGAGCGTTTTTTTATTTTCGAAACTTCGCATAAATATGTTCATCTAACAGTTGTCCTTCTTTCACAAGTGATTTTTTTAATATTGCTTCTTGATGAAATCCTGCTTTTTCCAATACTCGCATGGAGGCAAGATTATATTCAAAAACGCCAGCATAAATGCGATTAATATCATACTTATTGAATGTATAGCTAACAATTTCATCAATTGCTGATGAAATAATTCCTTTTCCCCAATATGATTCGCCGAGCCAATAGCCTATTTCAGCATTCTTTTTATAAATATCATCTTTTAATAAAATACCGATTCCACCGACAGCTTTTCCTTTTACTTCAATAGCAAAATTTGTGTGCGAATCAGCGGCTATTTTTATCCATTCGTAGGCATCGGAGAGTGTGTAAGGGTAGGGGAAAATGTCTTTCAAATTTCTCCAAACTTTATAATTATTGGCATTTTCTGAAAGCGATTTTTCATCGCCAATTTGCCATTGGCGGAGTATGTAGTTTTGATTCATAGATTTTGCGTACTTATTTATTTTCCAAATGTCTATTTGCAATATATTGGAAAATATATTTAACTTGTATTGAAAATATTAAAAATATAGAATAAAAATGTAAAATATATGGATTTTGACGAATATGGTAATTTGTTTCCTTATCAAATTATAGAAACAGATATCCAAACATTCAGAGAAATGTTTGTGACAAATTTCGTCGCATCAAATAGTAGATTTCAGCTTTTTCAGAAGTTTAATCTGTATATAGAAGAATTAAAACAACTTTTATACGACTCATTTTATTTATGGATTGATGGTAGCTTTATTACACTAAAGGCTCACCCAAAAGACATTGATATGCTGATTTTTGTAGAAAGTAGTATTTTAATTCAAAAAGAGAAAGAATTAAACTTTTTAAGAAATAAATTCAAACCTGAATATTGATTGTTATTTCATTGAAAATTTGCCTGAAAATCATCCAAGATATTTGTTATTTGAAATCAATAGAAAAGAATGGTTTTTTACATTTTCAACAGCTCGAAATTTTAAAAATAAAGGGATCATACAAATAAATTATTAAAAAATGGACATTATTGACGACCTTGTGCATTCAGGTGAAGAACGGGCATTGAGGATAGCGAAATTGTTACAACTCATAAGTATGCACCAAAATTCGATTGAGCAACACCAAAAAGCAGGTAGCCCCAATTTAATTATTGAACAATACCAAGAGTTATTGACTGAACGTATTGATGAATTACAACAAATAATGCAAGAAATAGGTATTCAAATACGCTTGAATAGTTTGAATAATGCTGCATAAATATAATTACTTTTTTTCATAGCTAATCTCTTGATTATCAAGTAATTTGACGATTCTATCGCTTGGTGAAAACGCAATGATTAACTCTTTTTTAGGCAAATCATCATCTTCATCGACCCACTCCCAATCTTCACAAGTGGCATCTAATAAGTCGAGCAAAGTAGGAAGTTTATCAGGATTTCGCTCTTTTTCTACAAAACTTTCAGAATTGGAAATATAAATAGCGATTTTATCATGCTCGAACCATGATAAATCATTGAGCATTTCATCAAATGAATCAAGATTAAAACCAAAGTATTCAGGAAAATCTAAACCTTTGGCCATTTCCTCGTAGAAGCCTCGCAAGGTGTGTGCTTTAAGACCATCAATTTCAACAATGTGATAGCCTTTTAATGTTTCTAAGTTGTTGATTATGAAGAAGTTAGGCATGATTCAATGAGTGAATTTTGAATGAGTGAATGAGCGACCGACGCTCGGTGAATGCCCAAGCATTATGGATTATTTATTTCTACAAAACTTTTGTAATGATTATTGGTAAAATAGGCCTTTCCATCAGAGCCAGTGATGAGTCTTTCAGCACCACGATTTTTGCCTTGTTTTTTTGGATTTACGTCCCATTCCTGATAATTGATTCTCCGACCATTTGGCTCTTTTTTAGGTAAAAGATTTTCGTAATTACCGAATTTTCTTCCACCAACATAGCCATTCGGTGCTGACCCATTTTCACGGATATATTTTAAAACCTCATAAACTTTGTTTGGAATAACCGACTGATCTCCAACTTGTTTTTCTTGAATGTCAATTTTAGCTTCAGAAGTTGTATTCAACTCAGGAGCTTTGTATGATTGTTCAGCTTTTTGATTTTGTCGGCAACCAAATAATATTTGGCTAATAAACAGAAAAATATAAAGACTTTTTAAAACGAAGGCTTTCACAAAATCTATGATTTTAATTCAGAGAAAAAGACGGGACTCGCATCACGACCGCATTATTAAACATCAATTCAGTGATTTTTGGTCGCATAAAGTCGATTAAAGGGAATTCACCAATGATTCTTATTACTTCCAATTCATCTTCTGCATTTACCACACACCAAAGTCGATCTCTCTCTATTGAGAGAGCATAAGACTGAATCTTTCCGTCTTCCAATAATTGATTAACAACCAATCTTTGGCTTGGAATTTTAATAACTAATTTTTCTGGAAATGGGTTTGGTAACTCAAACTCTACCATAAATTGGCTCATATCTATAAATTGGGCTTTTTGTAAAATACAATAAAATTAAACATAAATCATTTATTATCAAATGTTTATGTAAAAAATAACTTATTTTTAATCTAAATTTATTCACTAATATAAACAAGTTTTCTAAAAAAAACGTTTACTTTGCAAAACTTATCTCAAAAGGGGTGCCTTAATATAACGGGCTGAGATTATACCCATCGAACCTGTCCACGGATAATGCCGCAGCAGGGAAAGAGAGCCTTTCTGTCAGAAAACTCATGATTTTCTGATAAGATGCTTCAAACATTCAATTAAAATTTTGTCAACCAAAAGACGGTTTGCCGTCCGACAGGATTTTACTCCTTTTTCCTGTTGTTAAAACTTTTCAAAACAATGAAAAAATTAACAACAATTCAATTATCAGTTATCAGTTATCAATTACCAGTTATCAGTTTACGGCGGGTGGCGTTCCGTTCTAATCTCTCAACAGTATTTTTATCGAAAACTACCTATTGTTTACTATTCAGTGTTTACTGTTCACTGTTCACTGCAACCGCTCAGGACTCAACGAAGATTCGTGAACTCAATGAGGTCGTCGTTAGTTCGACCCGTGCTAATCAAAAAATGGGAATGGCTTTTACAAATGTCTATCAAAAAGAGTTGAAAAAGCAAAATTTGGGTCAAGATATGCCATTTTTGCTGAATCAATTACCTTCGGTGGTAGTTAGTTCGGATGCTGGTGCTGGCGTGGGCTATACTGGTATTCGTATTCGTGGAACAGACCCAACTCGTATTAATGTGACACTCAATGGTGTGCCTTATAATGACTCAGAGTCGCAAGGAACATATTGGGTTAATATGCCAGACTTTGCTTCTTCGGCACAAAGTATTCAAGTTCAGCGTGGCGTAGGAACTTCTACCAATGGTGCTGGAGCATTTGGTGCGAGTATCAACATCAATACCTTGAGTTATCAGCAAGAGGCTTATGGTGAAACTAATTTTACAGTTGGTTCATTTAATACTTTGAAAACCAATGTCTTAGCAAGCACAGGTTTATTAAATGACCATTTTGTAGTAGATGCTCGTTTATCAAAATTAAGTTCTGATGGATATATCGACCGAGCTTCTTCAGATTTAAAATCTTTTTATGTTTCGGCAGGGTATTATGGAAAGAATAGTTTTGCAAGATTGAATGTTTTTTCAGGAAAGGAAAAGACTTACCAAGCTTGGGAGGGTGTTCCTGAAAGCTTATTGAAAACCAATCGCACTTTTAATCCTTATACTTATGATAATCAAGTTGATGATTATCAGCAAGACCATTATCAGTTGATTTCTTCTTTCAAGTTGAATAAAAATTGGACATTTAATCCAACTTTGCATTATACCAAAGGACGTGGATTTTATGAACAATATAAGGAACAAGACAAATTTTCAAATTATGGTTTGCCAAATGTAGTTATTGGAACCGAAACAATTAAGAAAACAGATTTAGTGCGTCGTAAATGGTTGGATAATGATTTTTATGGAATTACGTATTCGCTTGATTATCAATCAAATAAGAAGTTTTTAGCTAATATTGGCGGTGCTTGGAATAAGTACGATGGTGATCATTTTGGTGAAATTATTTGGGCAAAGAATGCTTCTACTGCTGATATTCGCTACCGTTGGTATCAAAGTAATGCTTTGAAAACAGACTTTAATATCTTTGGAAAAGCGTATTATCAAGTAAATGATGCGTTGAATTTTTATGGTGATTTACAATACCGAACAGTAAGTTATGATATAAAAGGAACAGCAGATAAACGCCAAGATATTACACAAAAAACTGATTACAAGTTTTTTAACCCAAAATTTGGTGTTAATTATCAAGTCAACAAAGCATCTTCGATTTATGCTTCTTATGCTGTGGGGAATAAAGAGCCAAGTCGTCAAGATTTTATTGATAATGCACCTAAAGCTCCAAAAGCAGAGAATCTAAAAGATTTAGAAGCTGGATATCGTTTAGCAGGACAAAAATTTAATTTTGATGCCAATTTTTATTACATGAATTATAAAAACCAATTGGTTTTAACGGGTCAAGTAAATGGTGTTGGTGAGGCGATTCGTGTGAATGTTGCGGAGAGTTACCGTGCAGGTTTAGAGTTATCAGCGAACTGGAAGTTCGCCCCACGTTGGATTTTAGCAGCAAATACTACTTTCAGTCAAAACAAAATCAAGAATTTTACTGAGACAGTCGTAAATTATGATGGTGATGCTGATAAAATCAATAAATTTTCAAAAACGGATATTTCGTTTTCACCAAACCTAATTGCTGGTGGACAACTTTCTTATACACCTACCAAAAATCTTGAATTTACTTGGCTTACAAAATATGTAAGTAAGCAATTCATGGATAATACTTCTGACGATAATCGTAGTTTGAATGCTTTTTTTGTGAATGATATAAGAGCGAGCTATTCGATAAAACCTAAGATTGTAAAAGAGTTGACTTTCAGCTTATTAGTCAATAATTTATTCAATCATTTATATGAATCGAATGGCTATACTTATAGCTATATTTCTGAAAAACAAACTGTAACTGAAAATTTCTATTATCCACAAGCAGGAACAAACTTCTTGTTGGCAGTGAAAGTGAGACTTTGAAAGAATTCTGAATGCTGAGTAGCGTAAACGTGGCACATCTCGAAGATGTGCCACGTTTGTTTTTTCGACGATATGACACATCCTTTTTTTAATCCATTGACTTTAAACAATCTCCACACCCAACTTCTGGAAATCTTTCAGAGCATGATCCGTTGGTTTTAAATTGGTAATCATCATATCGAGTTGCTGAAAATTGCAAACTTTATAAGCTTCTTGCACATTTATTTTTTCTTCGATAATACAGCAAACTGTTTTTTTTGCTGCTTGCATCATTTGTTGTTTAATCAAAGACTCTTCATAATGCCTTATACTCAATCCTTTATTAATATGTACACCATTGACACCCATAAAGTAATAGTCGGCATTGATATGTGCCAATTGGCTTGAAACTTCGCTGCCAAGTGTAATTTGGTAACGTTTATAATAACTTCCACCGAGTAAAATTACTTCGATTTTTGGATGCTCGTTTAAGGCCATTGCTAAAGGAGGACTGTTAGTAACAATAGTTAGTTCAAGAGTTTTGGATAATTGTTCAGCCATGAAAAAATTAGTTGTTCCACCGTCCATGATGATAGTTTGGCGATTTTCAAATAGTTTTTGAGCTTTTTTTGATAAAATTGTCAACTCTTCACTACTATTTGTTCCAATTTTTTTAGTTCCTAAAACAGAAAGGTATGAATTCGCCACAGCTCCACCATGGACTTTTTTCAAAAAACCTTTGTCCTCTAATTCGATGATGTCACGGCGAATACTATCATAAGAAACATCTAAAAATGTCCCTAATTCGACAAAATTTATTTTCTTGTCTGTATTTAGTTTTTCTAAGATTAAGCGTTGGCGTTCTTCTTTAAGCATAATGTTGCAAAATTTTATACAAATATTGCAAAAAAATGCAAATATTTCTTGGTAGTGACAAAAAACTTTGCATATATTTGCATTATTATTTTAGAATTGATAACCTATGATGAATTATATGCTTCTGATAGGTCGCTGGTTCGGCTGGTGGCCTTTAGAAGATTTACTAACCTTTTATTTTGTACAACACTTACTCCCTAAAATATTATTGTCGTAGTTTTGTTTCATAAAGGTTAAGCCGAAACACCTTGTTTCAATCTTAATTAAGAAATGGTCGGTCGAAAAGCTGACCATTTTTGTTTTATATACATGATATCAACTCTTCCATCAATAAATTTCCTATAATAGATTTTTTTTGTTAGTATTTTATCTTTTTATTATAAAATATTGATAGTCAATGTTTTATATAAATATAAACTGCAAAAATCTTAATACATTTCATATTCTACATTTTAGATTCTCTAAAAATTACTATCTTCGTTTCAAAACTAAGAAAAACTTTTTATTTATGAATCAAAATACCCAAACTGAAGATTCAAATAAACTTCTAAAATTGCTTGGTGTTGGCTTTGGTATTGCTGTAACTATTGGAGGCACAATAGGTACAGGAATTCTACGTAAGCCAGGGCCTATTGCTGCAAATTTGGGAAGCCCATCACTCATTATGTTGGTTTGGGTTTTGGTAAGTATTTATGCTTTTTTGGGTGTTCTTTGTACGATTGAGTTGGGTGTTTCTGTGCCCCGTGCAGGTGCATGGTACGTGTACGCTCGTCGGGCTTTTGGCGATTATATAGGTTTTGTTACAGGAATTACAAGTTGGTTTGGCACAGTGGCGGCTTTAGGTTTTGGAGCTTATACAATGTGTGAGTACATTGCTCTTTTATTACCTGAAACAGAGCCGTTTATAAGATATATGGCTATTGGCATTTTATTTATATTGATGGGTTTTCATTGGCTGGGAACGAAATCAGCAGGAAAATCGCAGGAAATTATGTCATTTCTGAAAGCGGTTGGTTTATTTGCTTTTGTATTTATGTGTTTTGTATATGGTGGTGATGTAAAAACTCAAGATTTGGTTTTAACTACGCAAAAAGTTGCTCAACCCGCTTTGTTTACAGGACTTATTATTGCCTTACAACAGGTTTTTTATACATTTGACGGCTGGCACACTGCTTCATATTTCACCGAAGAAAACACTGATCCTGCTAAAAATTTACCAAAATCTATGATAACAGGAGTTTTGGTTGTGATTGCCATTTATTTGTTAGTTAATTTAGCTATTCTTTATATCATGCCAATGGATGCTTTGGCTAATTCAAAATTGGCCGCAGCAGATGCAATTAAATTGATTTTTGGCGAAAAATCAGGCAAAATTGTCACCTTTTTCTTGATGATTTCAATTCTTGGAATGCTCAATGCTCAAATTATGTTTTCACCAAGAGTTATTTATTCGATGAGTAAAGATGGACTTTTCTTTAAAATAGCTCAAAAAGTAAACAAGGGTGGCACGCCCGCAATAGCGATGCCTTTTACCGCAATTTGTTCAATATTATTAATAATTAGTGGAAAAGATACTTGCGAACGCTTATCAGATATTGCTACTTTCTTTTTTGTAATGGGTTATATGGCTGGATTTGCTTCGCTTATTATGTTACGAAAAAAAGAGCCTAATTTGCCTCGGCCTTATAAAGTAATAGCTTATCCATTCATACCTTATTTACTTATTATTGTATCGGCTTTATTTTTGATTGGAGCGGTTTTTCAAGACTTTAAAAGTGGTGTTTATGCCCTTGGCTTTTTGGTTTTTAGTTATCCTTTATTTTGGATTACCAAGAAAAATATAATGTAGAATTTTATTATTGCTGAAAATACTTCAACCTTACCTTATAATGACACATAAATATGCACTTTTAGCTGTTGGCGAGTTGCTGGCAGATTTTATTGGAATAGAAATAGCAGATGATATTTCTACAACCGAACGTTTTCAAAGATTTCAAGGTGGTAGCCCGTCAAATTTGGCAGCAAATATGGCTCGTTTGGGTAATGCCACAGCGATTGTTTCATGCGTGGGAGATGATAATTTAGGCAAATATTTAGTCGAAAAAGTAAGAGAAACAGGCGTTGATATTGGCCATATTGCAATTGATAAACAAGAACCGTCGAGTATTGTAGTGGTAGCTCGCTCACGGGCAACACCTGATTTTATTGCTTATCGAACAGCCGACCGCATGATTCGACCAAAACATATTTCGGACGAATTATTGAGCCAAAGTGCCATTTTTCATACCACTTGTTTTGCTTTGAGCCAAAACCCTGCTCAAAAAACAATTGTTGATGCAGCCGAACGAGCGGCAAAATTGGGGTGCCAATTGAGTATTGACTTGAATTACGCTCCAACTATTTGGCCTGACCGAGCGGAAGCATGGCAAACAATTGAGGCGTATATCAAGCATAGTGCATTAACAAAAATGAGTGAAGACGACGCCGAAAGACTTTATGGCAGAGTTGTTGAGCCAGAGGAAGCAATAGCTGATTTGCATCGTATGGGAGCGTCGGTTGTATGCTTTACTTTAGGCGGAAGAGGCAGTATCATTTCGTATGAAAACGGTACAAAAAAGTTTGAAATGGCAGCAAGGAAAATTGAAGTTGTTGATGCCACAGGAGCAGGCGACTCTTACTGGTCAGGCTTTTTGACAGCATTTTTAGAAGGAAAAGACATCGAAACTTGTGCAAAAGCAGGCGTAAATATTGCAGTATTGAAACTTACAACGCTTGGCCCATTACCTGCAAAAGTAAGTAGAGCGATTTTGTATGAATGAGAAAATGCTTTAGGATTTTAATGAAAAATAAATTTTATATAAGTATATTGCTTTATCGGGAAAAACAAACGTACAGCAAAAAATTAAGAATAATTTCCAAAGAAAAATGAAAAATTTTATCTCTTTGCACGACGTCGAAAATGTGCAAGAATTAGTGCAAGAAGGTTTAAAACAAAAGAAAAGCCCTTTTGTCGACCAAGAATTAGGTAAAAATAAAACTATTGGATTGTTATTTTTCAATCCAAGTCTACGCACACGATTGAGTACACAAAAAGCTGCTCAAAATTTGGGCATGAACGTGATGATTATGAACGTTGGACAAGATAGTTGGCAGCTTGAAATGGAAGATGGCGTAATTATGAATGGAGATAAAGCCGAACATGTCAAAGAAGCCGCTGCGGTTATTGGAAGTTATTGTGATATTGTTGCGGTACGTGCATTTGCAGGCTTGCAGGACCGTGAGGCCGATTATAAAGAAATTGTCATGGAAAAATTTCGCCAATATGCGGGTGTTCCGATTGTAAATCTTGAATCAGCTACTCGCCACCCATGCCAGTCTTTAGCCGATTTGATAACTATTGAAGAATTCAAAAAAACTGCTCGGCCGAAAGTTGTGCTTACTTGGCTTCCACATTTTAAACCTTTGCCTCAAGCAGTAGCCAATTCTTTTGCTGAATGGGTAAATATGACTGATTACGAATTTGTTATTACGCATCCCGAAGGCTATGACCTCGCTCCACAAATGGTGGGTAACGCAAAAGTAATTTATAACCAAGATGAAGCACTCAAAGGGGCAGATTTTGTTTATGGCAAAAACTGGTCGTCTTATAATGATTATGGAAAAGTGATTACGCAAGACCCTTCTTGGATGATTACCCAACAAAAAATGGATTTGACCAACAATGGACTTTTTATGCACTGTCTTCCAGTACGTCGGAATCTCAAAGTTACGGATGAAGTACTTGATAATCAGTCTGTTGTGATTCAGCAAGCTGCCAATCGTGAATGGTCAGCACAAGCAGTTTTGAAAACTATTTTAGCAGGATTATAAGCATTATCTTGCCCAAGAGTCATTAGATAATTTTTCCTGTTGAAAAATAACAGTATGCTTGCATACTAATTTGATTCTTTCTATTTTTGTTTCTACTTCATACAAGCATTCTAAAAATTAAGTAAACTATGGCAGCAACAACAATAGAAGGAATCAATTTTAACTTAACCGAAGAGCATTTGGCGGTAAAAGAAGCCGCCCGTGATTTCGCTCAAAATGAATTACTTCCTACGGCAATTGAGCGAGATACCCATTCAAAATTCCCTTATGAGCAAGTTAAAAAAATGGGTGAATTGGGTTTTATGGGAATGATGGTTTCACCCGAATATGGGGGTGGGGGTATGGATACAATTTCGTATGTATTAGCCATGGAGGAAATCTCGAAAGTTGATGCTTCGGCGTCAGTCGTGATGTCGGTTAATAACTCTTTGGTTTGTTGGGGTTTAGAAGCATACGGGTCAGAAGAGCAAAAACAAAAATATTTAAAACCTTTAGCATCGGGCGAAATTATCGGTGCTTTTTGTTTGTCCGAACCAGAGGCTGGTTCAGATGCAACTTCTCAACATACGACTGCCGAAGACAGAGGAGACTACTATTTACTAAACGGCACTAAAAACTGGATTACAAATGGCGGTACATCTTCGGTGTGCTTGGTGATGGCACAGACCCATCCTGAACTAAAACATAAGGGTATCAATTGTTTTATTGTTGAGAAAGAAAGAGAAGGTTTTGTTGTTGGGAAAAAAGAAGACAAAATGGGTATTCGCTCGTCAGATACACATTCTTTGATGTTTACTGATGTAAAAGTGCCAAAAGAAAATAGAATTGGTGCTGATGGATTTGGGTTTAAATTTGCCATGAGTACGCTCAATGGGGGTAGAATTGGCATCGCTGCCCAAGCCTTAGGTATTGCCGCAGGAGCTTATGAATTAGCCGTAAAATATTCAAAAGAAAGAAAAGCATTTGGTAAATCTATTAGCGAGCATCAAGCCATTCAATTCAAATTAGCTGAAATGGCGACAAAAATCGAAGCAGCTCGTTTGTTAGTTTATAAAGCGGCTCGCCAAAAAGACGAGGGCAAAGATTATGTTGAATCAGCGGCAATGGCAAAGCTATTTGCTTCAGACGTTGCCATGTGGGCAACAACCGAAGCGGTGCAGATTCATGGCGGATATGGCTATGTAAAAGAATTCCACGTCGAGCGATTGATGCGTGATGCAAAAATCACACAGATTTATGAAGGAACTTCTGAAATTCAGAAATTAGTGATTGCAAGAGAGATTTTGAAGTAGTCTTTTACTACCTTTGTATAGAAATTTATAAACCATGAAAATCTATACTTATGCGTAATCTACTTACCATCATTATTGCATTGATTTGTTTCAATGTTTTTTCACAAGAAACAATCACAGCAGCTCAAGCCAAAGACTTTATAGGAAAAGAAGTTATTCTTCAAGGAAAAGTAGCAGGAACAAGACAATTTAATAACCAATCAGGGGAATTACTCTTGATAAATATTGATAAAGCTTTTCCTGACAATGATGTAACAGTTGTTGTTCGTGGTGAAATTCTCAAAAAAGTGAAATTTACAGAAGCCGATTTGAAAGATAAATCGATAAAAGTAAAAGGAAAAGTGAGCATTTTCAGAGATAAACCTCAAATTGAGCTTCAAAACGAAGCAGATTTAACGATCTTGTAACCCAATTTTCCAAATGGTGTTAATATAAAAAAAGGCTCTAAAGAGCCTTTTTTTATACCCAAACTTTCCAAATTAAAATATTTTAAAAATAAATATCTCTCGTATAGCATCAATTAAAAATAAAAGTATTTATTTTAGTATTTTGAAATCAACAAAATTTATTCATCCCTGATAAAATGAACTTATTCGAGATTAAAGAGCAACCCCAAGTCTTTGATGTAATCATTGTTGGCTCGGGTGCTGGTGGTGGAATGGCAGCCCATGAACTAACCAAAGCAGGAGCAAAAGTATGTTTGCTAGAAGCTGGTGGCTACTTCGACCCTGCCGACCCAAAATATATCAACCAACTAAAAGCACCTTGGGAGTCGCCAAGAAGAGGTGCAGGCACCACTCGTCCATTTGGCGATTTTGATGCTGCTTGGGGAGGTTGGCAGATAGAAGGTGAACCATATACAACTGCTCCTGGTACAGAATTTAAGTGGTTTCGCTCAAGAATGTTGGGTGGTCGTACTAACCACTGGGGCCGTATTTCTTTGCGTTTCGGTCCAGATGATTTCCGTCGTGGAACTTTATCAGGAGTGGGTGATGATTGGCCTATTACTTATGATGATATTAGTCCTTATTATGATAGAGTTGATAAATTGATTGGTGTTTTTGGTGCTGTTGCAAACTATCCAAATAACCCAGATAGTATTTATTTACCTGCACCGATGCCTCGCTTACACGAGATGATGATAAAAAAAGCAGGAAAAGGATTAAATATTCCTGTTTTACCTTCTCGTATGTCGATGCTTACTAAAAAAATCAACGACCATCGTCAAGCTTGTTTTTATTGTGGACAATGCGGACGTGCTTGTATGGTTTATGGTGATTTCTCGGCGTCTTCTGTTTTGGTTATTCCTGCCATGAAAACGGGTAATTTAACCTTGATAAATAATGCTATGGCTCGTGAGGTTTTGACCGATCCTAATACTGGTCTTTCTACTGGTGTATCTTACGTTGATAAGATTACAATGGAAGAAAAGGTTGTGCGAGGAAAAGTAGTTATTTTAGCTGCTTCGGCTGGAGAAACTGCTCGTTTGTTGCTCAATTCAAAATCTTCACGTTTTGAGAATGGTTTAGCCAATTCAAGTGGTGTAGTTGGAAAATATATCAATGATTCAACTGGAGCAAGTCGTTCAGCATTTGTTCCTGCTTTGATGGATAGAAAACGCTACAACGAAGATGGTGTGGGTGGTATGCACGTTTATACACCTTGGTGGTTGGATAACAAAAAATTAGATTTTTCACGTGGTTATCATATTGAATATGGTGGAGGAATGGGAATGCCATCATTTGGTTTTGGAATGGGTATTGAAGGTTTGAATGGAAAAATACCAGGTCGTGATGGAAACAAGAAAGATGCAGGTGGATATGGCTCAGGTTTGAAAGATGATATTCGTCGTTTTTACGGTGCTTATATAAGTATGGCTGGTCGTGGCGAATCTGTGCCGTTGGCAAGTAATTATTGTGAAATCGACCCAACTACGGTTGATAAATATGGTATTCCTGTGCTTCGATTTAATTATAAATGGACACAAGATGAAGTCAACCAGGCAAAGCACATGCAAGAAACGTTCGAGCGGATTATTCATGAAATGGGCGGAATTCCATTAGGTCCAAAACCAGGCCCAGAAACTAATTATGGCTTGGCTGCTCCAGGTTTGATTATTCACGAAGTAGGTACTGTTCGTATGGGAAATGATCCTAAAAAGTCTGCTCTCAATGCTTATCAACAAGCTCATGATGTGAAAAACTTATTTGTAGTTGATGCGGCACCTTTTGTTTCGCAAGGAGATAAAAATGTAACTTGGACGATTTTAGCATCATCAATGCGAACTTCGGAATACATTACTGAACAAGTAAAAAGAAAAAATCTTTAATAGAGTCCACGGTCGACAGTCGATAGCGGGCGGCGTTCCGTTCAACGGGAAAAGGTTTACTTAAAAAAATAAAATTACCGTTGACAGTGGTCTATCGACTGTAGACTAAAATTCACTCATTCATCAATTCATTCATTCAAAATTGACATGAAACGTAGAGAAATTCTTAAAAATATATCACTCGGAAGTCTTGGACTTGCTGCAACTCCTTCGGGAGAATTGGCTGCATCTTACATAGATGGCAACCTAACTATTGCTCCCGAAAAACCAATTGTTGTACCCAATGGTAGATTAAAAGAAGAAGCCATTCGTGATGCAAAATTAAAAGCTGAAACTTTTTTTACTCCTCACGAGCTAAAAACAGTAGCAGTTTTAAGCGATATTATCATTCCGGCTGATTCTCATTCTGGCAGTGCAACCCAATCGGGTGTACCAGCTTTTATTGAATTCATGATGAAAGACCAACCGCAACACCAAGATAAAATGCGTGGTGGTTTGATGTGGCTTGACATTGAATCAAAGAAAAGGTTTGGTAAAAAGTTTATACTTTGTAGCAAAACGCAGCAAATCGAAATTGTTGACGACATTGCATACCCAGAAAAAGTTAAACCAGCGTTTAAGCACGGAGCTTCATTCTTTTCGCATATTCGCAATTTTGTTGTTACAGGCTTTTACACTTCACCAATAGGATTTAAAGATTTGGGCTACATGGGAAATGTCCCTAATCAATGGGAAGGTGTACCAGAAGATGTAGTTGCCAAATATAGCTTACATGAATTTAACAAAAATACTGTGTAAGAAAAACTAATTTGTTCGATAAATCCTGTAAGGTTTTTTTTAAACCTTGCAGGATTATTTTTTTTAACTTTATTCTAAAAGCATCATTTTTAAGCCCTCTCCATATTTTTTCCTTAGATTTGTACCCTGAAACAACCAAAGGAAAAAATGAATTACATTCTTTTTGATGACCAACAAATCAGAAATCAGTTAAAACCATTTACGTTTATTCGCCCGATTGCTGAAATCCGCTGCGGTACACTGACGATTCGTGAAAAATGGGAGAAGGTTCTTTCGACTGAAATCTCAGATTTGACTGAAGAATATTTACAAAGAAATACGCCTCAAACAACTGAAATAAAAACTTTCATTAGTGGGGCAGTTTGTCCAAATGAGGCACTTTTAAGTGAGATTCGAGAACTTCAAGACGGTGAATTGTTAATTTCAAAAGAAACCGTTTTAGCCATAAAAACCAAAAAAAATCTTACGTATAATTTTGATTATCAGACTTTTATAAAAAAAGAGTTTTCAGGAAAGGTAACAATAATTAAAAATTTACCTGATATATTTCTCAATAATGGAGAACAAATAAAAGCTGATTTCAAACTTATTACTAATGGTAGAAGATCACAAGAAATAACAGACCCCTTTACTCGAGTATATGCTCCTGAAAATGTTTTTGTAGAAGAGGGGGCAAGCATCAAAGCTGTTATCTTGAATGCAGAACAAGGCCCAATTTATATTGGCAAAAATGCGATTATTCAAGAAGGAGCAGTAGTGATAGGACCATTTTCAGCAGGAGAAAGTAGTATTGTGGCTTGGGGAAGCAAGATGCGTCCAAATACCACGCTCGGGCCTTTTTGTCGTGCGGGTGGTGAAGTAGGTAGTTCGGTATTTTTTGGTTATTCAAATAAAGCACACGATGGTTTTTTAGGTGGTTCGGTGATTGGAGAATGGTGTAATTTAGGTGCAAACTGTAATAATTCTAACCTAAAAAATGATTATACTGAAGTAAAATTGTATAATTATGCCACCAAACAGCTCGAAAAAACTGGAGAACTATTTTGTGGACTTTTCATGGGTGATTATACCAAAGCGGGCATCAGTACAATGTTTAATACTGGTACAGTCGTGGGAGTGAGTTCTAATGTTTATGGGGCTGGATTTCAAGATAAATATATTCCATCGTTCACTTGGGGTGGAGTAGATACTGAATATGTGGATTATCGTTTCGATAAAGCAATTCAAGTAATCAATGCTACGATGCAAAGAAGAGATAAGCAATTGACCGAGGCAGAGGTTCAAATTCTTAAACATATTTGTTTTAATGACAAATGATGAATCTATTCGTAAATCGTCATTCGTAAATCGTAAATACTCTTCGTTACATGCTTTTTCGTGAAATTACAGGTCTTAATGATGTAAAACAATCGCTCATCCGAGCGGTCAATAATAATCATGTTGCCCATGCCCAGTTGTTTCATGGGGGCGAAGGTAGTGCTAATTTAGCAATGGCTTTGGCATATGCAACTTATATCAATTGTGAAGATAAACAAGCTGATGACGCGTGTGGACGCTGCCCAAATTGTACAAAAATGAGTAAATTGGCTCATCCTGATGTCAATTATATATTTCCAACAGCGGGTGGAAAATCAGTGCTTTCTGAGAATTTTATGGTGCAATGGCGTGCTTTTGTAAAGGAAACGCCTTATGGGAATTTATCAGATTGGCTTGAAAAAATTGCAATCAAACAAGGGAATATTCCTGCTGAAGAATCTCGTCAGTTGATTCAAAAATTATCTTTGAAATCGTATGAAGGTGGTTATAAAATTGTTATTATTTGGCAAGCAGAAATATTAAATATCGCCGCAGGAAACGCATTATTGAAAATTTTAGAAGAGCCACCTGAGCAAACATTGTTTTTACTCGTAGTCAATAGCATGGACAAACTCTTGACAACGATTATTTCACGAACGCAGCGAGTGGCAATACGCAATTTTTCGGATGAAGAAATAGCAGCATATTTAATTAATAATCAACAAGTTACGAGTGAAAGAGCAAAGCAAATTGCTTATTTGTCGGATGGAAATTTGAATCGGTCTTTAGAAATTGCTAATAAAACTGAAGATGATGAACATAGCTGGTTTGCAACTTGGATGCGGATGTGCTACGCTTTAAATATTCAGAAATTGGTGCCAATGGCCGACGAATTTGATACCAAAGGTAAAGAATACCAAAAAGCAATGTTGGAATATGGTTTGAAGATTTTTCGAGAAATATTCTTGTATCGTCATGGTGGCGAAAGTCTCATTAAACTTGAAGGAGATGAATTGATATTTGTTCAGAAATTTTCTAATGTATTGAATATCAATAATTTGGAGCAAATAACAACACTTTTGAGTGAATCACATTACCACATTGAGCGGAATGCTCGGGCTAAAATTGTATTTTTGGATATTTCGCTTGCTATTGCAAGATTGATGAGATAAACTTACCAAGTATACAAAAATTTCGTAAGTATTCGTAAAATTTATAATAAAGAAATTTAATACGTTTTTATGGACGAACTTCCAGTTCGTCCCACAGAATATGAAAATAAAAATTGGTACTCGTGGCAGCAAATTAGCTCTTTGGCAAGCCTATTATGTGCAAGAAAAATTAGAGTTACAAAACATTGATACTGAGATAGTTATCATTGATACAAAGGGTGATAAAATCCTTGACCGTGCTTTGTCAAAGATTGGTAGCAAAGGCGTTTTTACGGAAGAATTGGAAGACCAACTTCGCTCTGGAGAAATTGATATTGCTGTCCATTCTGCTAAAGATTTACAATCAGAACTCGCGGATGATTTAGAAATTATTGCTTTTACAGAGCGTGAAAAAATAAATGATGTATTGGTGAGTTTCAATAAAGAACTTTCGCTTAATAATGGACAAAAATTTGTGGTTGGTACATCTTCGACAAGGAGAGTAGCGATGTTAAAACATTATTTTCCACATATTGAAATTGTAGATATGAGAGGCAATCTTCAAACCCGTTTACGCAAACTTGAAGAGGGGCAATGCGATGCGATTTTGCTTGCTTATGCAGGTGTACATCGCATGGGTTATCACGATCTCATCGTTGAACAATTATCGACTGAAGAATTTACTCCTCCAGTTGGACAAGGTTGTGTAGCCATAGAAGCAGCAAAGAGTCTTTCGGAAGATAAGAAATTGGCTATCAGAGAGCTAATAAACAATAATATTACTGAAAATTGTCTAATTGCCGAGCGTGCCTATTTACGTAAATTACAAGGAGGCTGTTCGATTCCATCTTTTGGTTGGTGCATTTCTGACGAAAAAAATGGGCATATAGAACTTGAAATGACGGCGGGAATTATCAGTTTAGACGGACAAATAATTGTAAGAAAATATAGCAAAAGACCTGCCGACCAAGCGGAAAAATTAGGTGAAGAATTGGCAAAAGAAGTTTTAGAAAGTGGCGGTGCAGAGATTTTAAAGGAAATTAGATTTATATAATATGTATGTAGAGACAAGGCATGCCTTGTCTCTACATTGCGTAAAATATATTTTATCTATTCAACAATATGTCCGCAAAACTGAGCAGTATTATCCAATATTTTTCCACCTCTACGAAAACCTAATCCACAAGCCTCTCCTGCAAAAAAAACACCTGCTTGGTAAGAATGCCCTGCCGAATCTTGTAAAAATTCAGTGTATTCTTGAAAAATAGTTTTTTGTTCAAAATACTCTCCATCGGTTTTCTCTAAAGCTGTTCCCGAAGGTGAAATCATTTTCACATTGGCTCCTTCACGCCCAAAAAGCACCTTTTCTACACAATATTTGCCCAAAATTGATTGATTTTCGGTTTGTAATAAAAGTGGGTGATTAGGGAATAATTCCCATAAAACCTTCAAAATTGCCTTTGACTGGAAAAGCAAAGTGTAAGCAGGATTTAAAATAATTGCTTTTTTATTGACGGCTATTTGTGTTAAAATTCCTGATAATTCGGGTTCGTCCCAGCCAACATATTCCCAAGGAACAAGTTTAAACCAATAATCGTATTTGATGAAATTGCCACCATTTGGATTTTGCTTGAAAATCCCTTCAATGGGCGAAAATTCCACATTTTCAATATACTCAAAAGCTACTTCAAAACCTGCTTCTTTGGCTGCTTCGCCCAAAACCTGCATATTGGTATCATCTTCCGGAAAATCCTTCATTGTTGAAATCAATAAAGTGGGTTCGAAGTAAGGATTTTGTCTTTGTAATTCTTTGAAATTTTCAACCAAAGCTTCATAAAGTGTATTGAATTGTTTACTTTCATCCAAGCCATTTGCTTTCAAGGAAGCCCATTGTACCACCGAAGTTTCGGGAATACAAGTAGCAGTATCGGCATTGAATTCAATTAATTTTATTGGTTTTCCATCCAAACCTCCGCTCAAATCAAAACGCCCATAAAGATGCCAATGAGCATCATTTTCCCAAGAATATTTTACCAATTCAACCAAGTTCTCTGGAATTCCTAATTCTATAAAACGTTGATTATCAATCACATTTTGTGCTGCTTCGATATACATTTCGTATAATTCGTTGGCTGCATCATAATATTTTTCTGCTTCAGTTTCTGAAACAATCACCATTTCGTTGGTGATATAGGGCAATGTATTTTCTCCCAGCATCCAATCCCAGCCAGCATTTCTAAGTGATGTTTCTGGCGGAATTGATAAGTTTTTTAATTTCATTTTTTGTATGTAGAACAATTTTCCAAATTGTTCAATGTAGTATTAGACAATAGTGAACAATTTGGAAAATTGCTCTACAAAAGGATAATTGTTTTATGAATGATGACTTCCATGACTTGAACTATGGAAGAATCCACTTCTACCGCCTACAGGTCGAGAAATGGTTGTACGAGAATTTCCAATGTTTTGATGAATCGAATTTGAGTTACTAAAAGCTCTCGATGTTAAATAATATGCCATCAACATATTACCACCTCCAAAATGACTACGATGATAATGTCTTCTTTGCGTAGAATCTGATTTTGAAGTAGCATTATTTGCTTGCAATTGACTAACATCTGGGCGATAAGTGGCATAATTTGGACTTACAGTTTTTGCTAATAAATAACCCATTCCACCAAAAAGTAGGGCATTTGGGAGATTACTCTTTTCACCAATGGAAGCAGAATCGGTTTTTATTTCATTGTCTATCAGGCTTTTAACTAATGGTGGCGAAAGTTTTTCTTGTCGACCATCCAAATAAGTTACAATTGCCATCGAACTGTCAGCAGGGACTTCTTTTTCTTCTGAAATCTTAAAAACTCCCTTTGAGGTTTCAGAAATATAAGTTTTTACCCCTTTAGTATAAACTTCTACATCTTCATATTCGTATTCATCGTCAGAGTCACTGCCACAACTTTGTAGGGTCATTCCTCCGCTCAAAATTGCTAAGGCAAGCGTACTACTGATGGTAATATCTTTTACTTTTCTAATGAATGATTTTGTACGTAATGGTGTCATATCGGTTTAGTTTTTGGTTGGTAAAGGTTTCTTAAAAATGATTACCAAAAAAGTATCTTTGTAAGAATGGTAATTTACAAGCGTGTTTTGGCTGAAAATGTAGATGATTTTTGTAAATATAGCTTGTTTTCGATTGAAAATTTTGGAATTATTTACGAAAATGCTTTGTTGAAAGACATAATACCTACACTTTATTTTATCCCGAGGAGGAATATTAAATGAAACTTCTTTTACATTACCTTAGCCGCTATCGCTGGCAAGTAGTTTTAGCTTTATTTTTGGCAGCTATCAATCAAACTTTTTCATTGCTTGATCCGCTAATTTTTGGAAAAATAGTGGACGAATATGCTGGAAAAGCAAAAACATTTACACAAGCCGATTATACCGCAGGCGTTTTATTGATGCTTGCTGCTGTTGTAGGCGTGGCAATGGTAAGTCGCATTGCCAAAACACTCCAAGATTATGTGATGAATATGGTTATTCAGAAATTCGGAGCTTCCATTTTTACCGATGGCTTGAAGCATACACTGAAACTTCCATACCAACAATTTGAAGACCAACGAAGTGGAGAAACATTGTCAGTTCTACAGAAAGTACGTACCGATACTGAGAAATTCATCACACTTTTTGTCAATGTTGGTTTTACTTCTTTGATTGGTATCATTGTGCTGAATGTCTATATTTTTCATTTTGGTATTAGTCCTTGGTTATTCTTTGTGTATTTGGGCGGAGCCGCCGCTTTGGCAGCATTGACAAGGGTTTTGAGTAGAAAAATCAAAGAAATTCAACGCACAATTACCAAAGAAACAACTTCGTTGGCAGGTACAACAACCGAATCACTCAGAAACATCGAATTAATTAAAAGTTTGGGTTTGACCGACCAAGAAATCAAACGTTTGAACTTAAATACTTTGAAAATCTTACAATTAGAATTGAAGAAAGTTCGCAGTATTCGTAGTATTGGTTTTATTCAAGGAACATTCGTAAACTTTCTTCGCCAAGCAATTTTATTTCTTTTATTATTGTTGATTTTCAAAGATCAAATGACTGTTGGTCAGCTACTTACATTGCAATTTTGTTCGTTTTTTGTTTTTGGACCTATGCAAGAAATGGGTAATGTAATCATTGCTTACCGTGAAGCAGAAGCATCTTTGAACAATTTTCAAAAATTATTGAATAATCCAATTGAAGTTACTCCCGACCACCCAACAAAATTAGGTGCTGTGAATCATTTGAAATTTGCGGATGTAAGTTTTAGTCACCTGACCGCTCAAGGAAAAGCATTGGATGATGTAAGTTTTGAAGTACATAAAGGTCAAACAGTTGCTTTTGTGGGGCCATCAGGTTCGGGAAAAACTACGCTGGTGAAACTTTTAGTTGGACTTTATAATCCATCAGAAGGAACTGTTTTCTATAATAATTTGCCTTCAAATGAAATAAATATTGAAGAATTACGCTCGCAAATTGGCTTTGTAACACAAGATACGCAATTGTTTTCAGGAACAATCAAAGAAAACTTGCTTTTTGCACAACCACGTGCGACTGATGCCGAAATAATGGATGCTTTAAATAAAGCAGCTTGTCAAAATCTATTGGCAAGAGCTGAAAATGGCGTTGATACTGTCATTGGAGAAGGAGGAATCAAGATTTCGGGTGGAGAAAAACAACGCTTATCAATTGCAAGAGCTTTATTGAGAAATCCTAAAATCTTTGTTTTTGATGAAGCTACTTCTGCTTTAGATTCATTGACTGAAGAAGAAATAACAAACACCGTAAAAGACGTAACCGCCCAAGGCGATTATATTACGGTGATGATTGCTCACCGACTAAGCACGGTAATGCACGCCGATAGGATTTTTGTTTTAGAACAAGGAAAAATCATTGAAGTAGGCAAGCATGAAGAACTTTTGGTAGAAAAAGGACTTTATTATGCCATGTGGCGTCAACAGATCGGTGAACGTAAGAATAAACTGGTAGTTGCCTAAATTTTAGTTTTTTATATAAAATATGATAAATTTGTTTATAAATTCATAAAAAATGAGTCAATATATCATAAACACGAAAAACGATAGTCAATCTAATGCATTGATTAAATACTTAAAGTCATTAGATTTTATTGAGGTGAAAGCATTAAAAAAGCCAACTAAAAAATCGGAGGCTGTTGAGAGTGCAAAGGCGTTTTTAGGTGGATTACCAAAGCATACACACACTCAATCAGAAGTGAACAAGGCAGTAAAAACCATTCGTAAAAAATATGACTACCAATAAAATAAGAGTAGTTATTGACCCTAATATTATTGCAAGTGTGTTGCTTGGTGGAATAACACAAAAACGTTATTTATGGCTATTAGATAATCTTAAATACTTCGATATTTGTTATTCAGATAAAATTTTGGAAGAAATAAGACATTTTCCAGAAGTTAATTATTTTAAGAAGAAAGGAATCACAACTGAAATCATAGAAGCATTTCTTTCTTCTTTTCAAGCATATTCTTTGAAAATTATTGTTAGTTCAAAGGTAAAATTAGGTAGAGATGCCAACGATTACTTTTTGTTAAGTCTATGTCGTGATGCAAAAGCAAAGTTTTTGACTACAGGTGACCCTGATTTATTAGAATTGGAGAAATATGCATCAACTCGAATATTATCAATGAAGGATTTTGTTGAAGTTTTTCAAAAAAGTTAGCTTACTCTTGCATAACCTTCGTAATTTCATTCAATTTTTGCACTTTACTCTGAAAATCTCCTTTGAGTTTATTTCTAATAGCCTGTAAGTTATTCAAAGTTTCTTGTAAATTTTCAGGAATGATTTCTTCTAAAATTTCACGGAAACGCTTCGCAAAAGTTGGCGACTTCCCGTTGGTTGAAATAGCAATTTTCAAATCGTCTTTCACTACTACCGAACTCAAATAAAAATCACATAAATCGGGTGTATCAGCTATATTGACTAATATACGTTTGGTTTTACAGTCATCTCGTACTTGTCGGTTTACTTCTTTGCTATCAGTTCCTGCTGTAACAATATCCATTCCTTCGAGATGAGAAATATGGTATTTTTCTTGAATCAAAGTAAGATTATGGTGTGGTACTAAAGCCTTGATTTCGTCACGAATTTCGGGGGCAACGAGTGTCACTGTTGCTTTTGGGGAATTTCTGAAAATAGCTTCAAGTTTCTCTAAACCCACATTTCCTCCGCCTACCACAAGTGTATGCAGTTCTTCGAGTTTCAAAAATACTGGAAATAATGTGTTCATTTTTAATGGAGAATGTAAAATGGATAATGAAAAATGCTTTTAGAATTAAGTAATTTCTCTCAAAAAGTTTTTTCTAAAATCTTTACCAACTGCTCTAACCCTTCTTTATCAACTTCCGAAAAATCATCTAATTTATCGCTATCAACATCTAAAACCATCAAAACTTCACCATTTTTATCAAAAACAGGTAAAACTATTTCAGATTTTGAAGCTGAACTGCAAGCAATATGCCCAGGAAATTCATCAACGTTCGGAACGATGACTGTTTCTTTTGTGCGATAAGTAAATCCGCAAACACCTTTATCAAAGTTAATACGAGTACAAGCAATCGGCCCTTGGAATGGCCCTAAAACTAATTGATTTTCACGCTTGATATAAAATCCTACCCAAAAGAAATCAAAAGCTTCCTTCAAAGCGGCAACAAAGTTTGATAAATTAGCGATTTCATCAGTTTCTCCACTCAAAAGTCCTTCGATTTGAGGAATAATACTATCATAAACCTCTTTACGAGAGGCATTCTCTGGAATATATAATGTTTCAGCCATATATGTGGGATGATGTTAGAACATCATCCATCGTAGAATTAAACTAAATCTTTTGCAAAAAATCTTTTCAAAGTTGGGGCTTCAAAAGCCTTGATTTGCCATTTATTAGCCAAATCTCCCAAAATGGATAAATTAACATTATTGAAAATAAGTGTATCAGGTGAAATAAGGCCACTTTCAACTGCCTTTTTTGATTGAAAAACTGAGAAAGTTTTGATTTCAATACCATCCAAATAGGCTTGTGAACGGTCAAAAAAATCTATGTTTAGAGCATCTCCCAATTCTTTAAACCAACGAGTAGAAGCATCAATTGAGCATCCACTGGCCTCATTGAAGCTTTGGTCGAGGGCAATAATGACAAAACGATTATGCAAAACTTTCGCTGAAGCCAACAAAGATGCTCCATGAGCAGCCCATTGATTGACGACTGGTTTTAAATAGTTCTCAATCGTACTCGCCTCATTATCAGTTAATTGACGATTGGTTTGATATACCCAAATGCGGGCATTTTGCGGAATTTTATCGAAATCTACGTACATAAAAATATGGTTAAAAAATTGTGGCACACTTCAAAAGTGTGCCACAATTAATCTGTAAACAATATTTTTATGAAAATAGTCTCCGAAAAAGTCAATTAAAATTTTTGTAGAATAAGTTTCCAACTTGTTCTACATTGCTTGCTCCAATAATTCGGCCAAGTCATAAACTTTTACATCATGTTCTCGCTCTTTGTTTTTTACTCCGTCCGACATCATTACCATACAGAAAGGACAAGCAACGGCAATGGTTTTTGCACCAGTAGCCAAAGCGTCTTCAATTCGCTCAATATTGACATCTTTTGTGCCTTTTTCTGGTTCTTTAAACATTTGTCCACCGCCCGCACCACAACAAAGTCCGTTGGTTTTACAACGCTTCATTTCTACCAGTTCGGCATCTAAATTTTCTAATAATTGGCGTGGAGCTTCATAAATATCATTGGCACGACCTAAATAACATGAATCATGGTAAGTGATTTTTTGCCCTTTGAAACTTCCTCCACCTGCTATTTTTACACGTCCTTCGTTGATTAATTGTTGTAAATAGGTAGAATGATGAATCACTTCGTAGTTTCCACCTAATTCTGGGTATTCGTTTTTGAGTGTATTGAAACAATGCGGACAAGCCGTTACAATTTTCTTGACACCATAACCATTCAATACCTGAATATTTTGTTGAGCAAGCATTTGAAAAGTAAATTCATTTCCTGCTCTACGTGCTGGGTCGCCTGTACAGGCTTCTTCTGTACCCAAAACGGCAAATTTTACGCCGATTTTATTCAAAATCTTTACAAAAGAAATGGTTACTTTTTTATATCGGTCATCGAACGAACCTGCACAACCCACCCAAAACAATACTTCAGGTTCTTGACCATTGGCTGCCATTTCTGCCATTGTTGGCACTTTATATTCGATAGTTTCTACCATTTTTTTAATTAAGAATGATGAATAATTTCTATTGTAACTCAATACCAACAAAAATAGTATGCGTGCATAATATTTGCAAGCGAGTAGCCGAAAATTATTTAGACTCATTTAGTGTTATGATATTTGTAAGGTACTTTTTCCCAAGCAACGATTGAATTTAGTACCTTTGAAGTATTCTTCAGGATGTATTTAATAGACGATTTTTATAGCGTTTTCATTCTACATTCTTCATTTTACATTATTCATTATAAATGGAAGGTCTTTTTTCTGTTGAAACAACTTATTTTGCCGATGTGATTTTGCCCGTGCCGATTCCACGAATGTTTACTTATCGTGTGCCGAGAAATTTTGTCGATGAAATAAAAATTGGAGCAAGAGTGATTGTACAATTTGGCAAAAATCGTGTGGTAACGGCAGTAGTTGGGCGTATTCATAACACACCCCCTGAAAAATATCAGGCAAAATATATTTTAGAATTACTTGATACTGAGCCACTTATCACCAAACAACAGCTTTGGTTGTTTGATTGGATTGCCGATTATTATATGTGTTGTGTAGGAGAGGTGATGAATGTTGCTGTACCCTCAGGTTTGAAAGTGACGAGTCAATCAAGGATTCAAATTAATCCAGAATTTGACCACTCAGAGCTTTTAGAAGAAAATGAAATTGATTTTTTAGACATTCTAAAAAATCATACTTCTTTGACTTATGATGATGCAATCAAATTTGTGGGTGATGCCAATATCAACACCATGATAAAATCGTTGATTGGCAAGCATGCCATTATCATGTATGAAGAAGTTAAAGAAAAATACAAACCAAAAATTGCTAAGAAAGTTCGGCTAAAAAGGGTTTATGAAGGAAGCGAAGAAGCGGCAAATTTGATTGATTCTTTGGCAAAAAATGCTAAACAGCAAACGGTTATTTTAGAGTATTTAAGACAAATACCAATGCACCAATTGCGTGAACGCAATCAATTGGGTGTAGATAAATCATTTTTTACACAAGGCGAAACTTCTGATTCTTCGCTTAATAAATTAATTGAGAAAGGTATTTTAGAACAATTTGAAGTAGTGGTTTCTCGCTTTGGTGATGATATGCCTACTGAGCCCGTGAAAATTGAACTGACAACTGCCCAACAGCAAGCAAGCAACGAAGTATTATCGAGCTTTCAAGAGAAAGATGTGGTTTTGTTGCATGGCATTACTGGAAGTGGAAAAACTGAGATTTATATTGATTTGATTCAACAGGTGTTGGAAGGTGGCTCTCAAGTATTGTTTCTTTTACCAGAAATTGCCCTTACTACTCAAATTGTAGTACGTATGAAGCGAGTTTTTGGAGATAAAATGGGCGTTTATCATTCCAAATTTTCAGACAATGAGCGGGTAGAAGTTTGGCGAGGAGTTTTGGAAGGAAGATACCAATTTGTGGTGGGTGTGCGTTCGGCAGTTTTTTTACCAATGGATAATTTGGGTTTGGTCATTGTTGATGAAGAACACGAAGGTTCGTACAAGCAATATGACCCTGCTCCTCGCTATCATGCACGTGATGTAGCCATTATGTTGGGACTGAAACAAGGAGCAAAAATCTTGTTAGGTTCGGCCACACCATCACTCGAAAGTTATTACCAAGCCACCACAGGAAAATATGGTTTGGTGACGCTTAACCAACGCTACGGAAATGCCCAACTACCCGATATTCATTTGATTGATCTGAAGGCCGAACGCAAGGCAAAAACCATGAAAAATGACTTTTCTGGAACATTGTGTCATCATATTGAGCATAATTTAGCCATTTGTGAGCAAACGATTATTTTTCAAAATCGACGTGGGTATTCGCCTTATTTGAATTGTCAAGAATGTAATTGGATTGGTGAATGTGAGCAATGTGCTGTGAGTTTGACTTATCATTTAGATTCTAAAGAGTTGCGTTGCCATTATTGTGGACATAAAGAAGAGATTCCAAGGGCTTGTCCTGTTTGTGGTTCGGGAAAAATAAAAACGGTGGGTTTCGGTACAGAAAAATTGGAAGATGATTTGCGAATCATGTACCCAACGGCTCGTGTACAACGTATGGATTTGGACACTACCCGCACAAAAAATGCGTACCAAAATATTCTTGGAGAATTTGAGCAAGGAAATACCGATATTTTGGTTGGCACGCAGATGATTAGCAAAGGACTTGATTTTGACCGAGTGAGTTTGGTTGGAATTTTTGATGCTGACCGCATGATTCATTTCCCTGATTTTCGGGCGGCAGAGCGAGCTTTTCAAATGCTTACGCAAGTGAGTGGGAGGGCAGGCCGACGTGAGAAAAAAGGCTTGGTATTGATTCAGACCAATAATACCCAACAAAGCTTGTTACATAAAGTAGTCAATAATGACTATATGGGTTATTATAATGACGAAATCAAGGAGCGAGAAGGGTATTTTTATCCGCCTTTTACTCGTGTGATTTCGATAACGGTGAAACATGAAGAGCAAGACAAAGCTGAAAAAGCTGCTCATTGGTTGGCTAATAAATTATTAGAAAAACTTGGCAAAGCTCGTGTGCTTGGCCCCGAAAAAGCCATGGTTGAGCGAGTAAGAAATAAGTTTTTGTTTGATATTTTACTAAAACTTGAAAAAGACAAACTCAATATAAAAGCTGCAAAGGTTTTCTTGCAAGAAAAAATTGATGAAGTGATGACCCTGCGTGAGTTTAGAGGAGTTTTTGTGGTGGTTGATGTGGATGCGGTGTAATTTTTGAAATTTACTTGTTACTTATTGTAATTTCATTTAAATCGGTGTCTATGCAAAACTTCGTTCCTTCCAAAAAATCAAGCCCTAATAAACCATCATAATTTGAGAAGATTCCATGAGATAAAAAGTCATAGACTTGTATTTGAAATCTATTTTTTGTAATTCCCATTGATTTTATTTGGTGAACTTCAAAAACTTCGGATTCTACAATTCCATTTGCAGTTTCTATTTCAACCAACTCAATGGCATCTTTTAGTTCATATCCTGCTAAATACAAAGCATTGCTATCAATAGTTGTATTTGAGCAGCCAGTATCAAGAACCATTCTAAGTTTACTCTTTTTATCTAACGTAATGCTGACAATTATTAATCCACCATCAGCCATTCTTTCAAAACTGTAGGTCATTTTTTATTACTATTAAAAATCCCAGTTAATGCCCTTACAGGCTTGAAAGTACCTGTATAAATAACAGTAATAGTTTTAAAATCACTTGTTTTGTTTTTGCCAAGATAACAAACTTCTTTTTTGTCTTTGCTATGTAAAATGGGTATGCCCGACAAGACATTTAGTTCTGAATTATCCATTTTTGGATTTCCAATTAAAACCCATTCATTGGGATATAAACTTTTTATTTCATCAATATTTTTATTTAATTCGCTCATACCGTTTGAATTATTTTAATTTTTAAACAAATTTACTGCAAATATCATTCATTTTTTATTCTTTTCTTGATAAATGATGTTGCAATAGAGTTTAGAAGAAAATATGTAGTGATTAATGTGGTTTAGTTTTTTGCTGTTCAGAGAATGACTGAAACACCAACTAAATGTAGAACAAATAGGCGAACTGAGAATGATCTCTTGTAGTGGTGGAACATTTAGTCAAACAGGGATTAAAGGCGTGACCGCAGGATTAGAAATCGGTAAAACCTTTTTTCTAAACATGGCTTTGTCAGAGAAATGTCGAGCTATTTCTTGTGTTTTAACGAAAAAATCATTGATTGCTTTCCCCTCGTTATTTATATATTGATAATACTTTATAATTATATTTTGACAGTTAGGATGCTCGAATATTGTTTTTAGCATAACACCATCAGACATACCACAAGAATGCCCCATAATGACTACATCAAAATTGTCAGAATCTATAAATCTCAAAAAATTGTGATAATTGTTGGTTTGAAGATAAGCATAAGATTTTAAGAACTTTAAATAATCTTTATTTCCAGAATCTTCTATTTGTTTATATTTTGGATGAGCTTCGTCTCCATACCCAAAAATTATTGGATTTTGTTCATCAAATAATTTCCCATGTATGTAATTCACCTCTACTCTGTTTTCGTATTGTGTTAAATAAAGTTCGGGGGTTGATGTATAATTGAAATTTAGTATTTGGACATTTCCTATATCAGTATACTGCTGAATAATTTCATCAAAATGAGCTTGAATTTCCGCTTTTGGTTTGCATTCTTTTTTTATATTAATTTCTATATCCTGTAAATGTTTCTTCAAACCTTCAATTATTAGACTAAACTCTTCATTAAATTTAAAAATATCTCCCCCTGTTTCAAATAGAAAAGTGAGTAAGTCAAAATATTCACACTCAATATCAACCCACCCTTTCAATTTTTGTATATTCATTAAATGTCCAAAAAAACTATTGAGTATCTTATATTCTTTATTATTTAGATTTGCTCCAGATCTCAACAAACTATACATATCCGTTGATATTACTTTTTTATCACCTTTAGGGTTATCAAATTTTAAGTAACGAGGGTATGAGGCTAAATTTGTATCGTCTAAATTTTGGTAGATAAAATCTTTCAAAATCTGAGATATTATAAAATCTCTATAACTTGTTGATAATTTTTCATCATAAAACTTATAAATTGGCATTTCATGAGCTAAATCAAATCCATTTCCAATAAGAATTAATGTGTTATGGCGATTACTCTCAGTATTTTCTTTTGTCATAATTTGTGTTTTAATATTACTAAATATACAAAATTTTTATGAGAAAGTCAAGTCTTCCTGATATGCAAAGAATTACTCTTCGTAGAGGCATTTTGGCATCTTCTGATGTCAGTTTGAGAATAGCGTTATGGAGAATAATTACACTCGTGTGAAGTTCCAAACTTTACCCATGAATAGTTTCTGATTTTCCATAGCGTGCTATTACAGAATCTTCAAATGCTATCCATTCTCGCCAACGTTTTTCTACGTCGATACCTACGCCATATTTTCGGGCATACGTTATAAAAGTGGTATAATGTCCCGCTTCACTCTCCATAAGTTGTCTATAAAATACAGCTAATTCGGCATCACGAATATTTTCTGAAAGTAACTTGAAACGTTCACAACTTCGAGCCTCTATCATGGCTGAAAAAAGGAGTCGTTCTACTAAAGCTGATACACGACTGCCACTGTGACTTCGCTTCATATAATCGGCTAACTCTATTACATATTTATCTTTTTGCTCTCTTTTGAAAGTTAATCCTCGTTTTCTGATAATGGCATGTACCATCTGAAAATGCTCTAATTCTTCTTTGGCTAATGCCAATAAATCAGTTACCAGGTCTGGGTATTCAGGATTGTTTGTGACAATTGTGATGGCATTGGTAGCAGCTTTTTGTTCACACCAAGCATGGTCTGAAAGAATCTCTTCAATGTTTTTCTCAACAATATTAACCCATCTTGGGTCGGTAGGTAATTTTAATCTTAAAACAGACATTTTTCTCTAATTATAAATACTGCGATAAAAATAATCAAATTCCTGCTCTGCGAAGAATATTTCTTTGCAGAGGTGTTTTGACATCTCCTGAAGTAAATTTGAAAATTGCGAAGGCACTCATACGAAGTTTGTAACTTCGCACAAGACCATTAAGGTTAGGGTAATCGTTGACACATTGACTAAATTTGGAATATTTAGCCATACAAGTCTATTTCTTACTACTATTGTAAATACAATAATTTCTTGTATATTGGCTTAATTTTTAATTTTAATAATTTTTATAATGGCAAAAGGAAAAGTAAAGTTTTACAATGAATCGAAAGGCTTCGGATTTATCATCGCAAATGACAATGGAGAAGAAATTTTTGTACACGTGACAGGCTTAAAAGAGGATATCAGTGATAATGATGAGGTAGAATATGATGTTGCACAAGGCAGAAAAGGGCCTAATGCTGTAAATGTAAGAAAAGCCTAAATTTCTCAGCCAAACCGCATCGCCATCAGGGTTTTGCGGTTTGGTGAGCTTCAGTGCTTATTGCCTCTACAAGTACATCAACATTTATATCCTTTAATGATTTGAACTTAATACAATACCCGCTAATGCTTGCCTTTCCGAGTTTCTGCCCGTAAGTTTGAGCTATGTATTTTTTGTCCTCGATACCAAGAATATAAACTGAGATGCCAGTAGTATTGGCACTTATTCCAATCTTAAACCATTCATTTGTTTTTCCATTCGCATACTTGATTGTATGCATTCCGTACCCAATATTTGGGTTGGACACAGTCTTATTTTCGCTGTTTTTACCATCAAAAAACCAAAGTTTACATGCTGGAAAGGCTTGCAGTATAAGTTGATGCAATGCTTGCATTTCACCCTGCTTCGGCTCTGGTTGGCTATCAATATAGGCTTTGATTTGTTCTTGAATTTCCATTGTCAATCTAATTCTTCGCAATAAAAATGATGGATATTTAACAATTTTCGAATTTCACAAACGACATTTTCTTCACTCTCAACTCGCAAAATGTTGTCGCAGTCTTCGAGGTCAAAATTCCATTTGGCTTTTGGCAAAATGTTGTCGATATGTGGCTTAAATGCTTTTATCTGTTTTTTAGTTTTTACCGATGTTTTGAAAACAAAAATCATTTTTGTGATGAAGCAGCTAATAGACTTTCTAAGTTTTGTAAAGATGCAGTAAAGCCAAGTCGGAAGCCTTCGAGTATGCTTTCCATACGCTCGAATGATTCATTATAAACAGTAATGCTCACTTTTGTTATGCCGTTTTCTTCGCTGAAATTATAGTCCCAATCAGAGCCGTATAAGTCAGGATTTTCATTTTCGTCGGCAAAAACATTAAACATTTTGAAATTGGTCTTCGGAGTAATTGATGTGTATTTTTGAATTGCCCAACGAGCTTGTCCTTCTGGACTTATCATTGCATAAAATCTTTTGCCACCCACCTCAAAATTCATATATTTCGTTTTTGAGATAAACGGCTTGGGAGCTACCCATTGGTCGAGTAATTCTTGAGTAGTAAAAGCCTCCCACACTAAGGATAGTTCGGCAGCAAATTCTCTGGTGATGAATACCGTTTTGGCTACTTTGTCAACGGTAAAATCAAAAAATAAGTCATTTTTCATTTTTTTGTGTTTTAATTGTTGCTAATAAATTATCAAGTTGATTGAATCGAGTTTCCCAAATCTTGCGGTATTGCTCCAACCATTTGTCTATTTCTTTCATTTTTTCGATTTCAAGGGAGTAATAAATTTCTCGGCCATGATGCTCTTGTTTTACAAGTTCACATTCTGTGAGAATACGTAAATGCTTCGACACCGCTTGGCGTGTTGTGTTGAAGTTTTCGGCAATGGCATTAGGTGTCATTGACTGTAATGCAATCAAGGCAATGATGCCTCGTCTGGTTGGGTCTGCAATTGCTTGAAAAATATCTCGCCTCATTTGTTTTTTTATTTATGAAACTAATTGGTTGCAAATATATGTGCAACTTTTTGGTTTCGCAATTTTATTTTAATTTTTTTTCTGATTATTTAAATTGAATGAGGGAAGTATTATCTCGATAGACAGAATTCTATGCAAATCTTAATGTTAGTTCTACTGAGCGAAGTTGTAAACTCAGCATAGCAAAAGTTTACAACTTCGCATGCGTGAAATTTATTTCTCATTTAAACACTCAAAAACCATTCTATAAAAATCAGGGTGAGATTGCCAGGTTTGTCCAGAAACGTATTTTCCATCTCTTACCGCTTCATCTTTGCCTACAAAATTACCACCACAGGCTTCTACTTCAAATCGTACATTTTCATAGCAAGTAACGGTTTTGTCTTTGACCAAACCTGCCGCTGTCAGAATCTGAATTCCGTGGCAAATAGAAAAAACAAATTTATCAGCTTTGTCAAATTCTCTTACAATTGTGATTACTTTTTCGTTGTGTCGTAAAAATTCGGGAGCTCTTCCACCTAAAATCAGAACGGCAATATATTCCTCAGTTTTTACATCATCAAAAGCAATATTTGACTCAACAATATAACCTGGTTTTTCGATGTAGGTATCCCAGCCTGGTTCAAAGTCGTGAATAACCAAATTAAGTCTTTTTACACTTGGTGCAGCAATAACTGCTTCATAACCAGCCTCTTCAAAGCGGTGTTTGCCGTACAAACATTCGTAACCTTCACCAGCATCGCCAGTGATTATGAGTATTTTTTCTTTCTTTGACATTGTATAGTATATGGTTGAATAAAAAACAAATATAAAAATTTTCTACCACAAGCATATCATTCTTTGTTGAGGTATTTTGAAATCTATAGATGATATATTGGAGAGTGGTATTTTATATACTTCAATGAATTTTATAAAGTGAGTTTAAATGGAAGCATGTATTTGTGGCAAATATCCAGCCCTAAAAGTTTCTACATAACTATAGGGTGTCAAAACATTTACTTCTTGGTTTGGGTCAAATGCTAAAACTTTCTTATAGCCGCTAAATGACCATTCGAAAAGATTTTGTTGAAACCATAAATAAGCTTTTGAATCATCAATCAAACGAATAAAAGTGCCATCGGGCAAGGTAGATAAACTTGCTCTGAAAGTTTTTTGATGCCCGTTTTCGTCTAACCTTTCTTGATGAATAAGGGCATCAATGATGTCGATTTTAGTATTTTTTTCTAAAGCATATTGCTGAGCATTTGCCTCTAACCATAGATTTTTGAATTGTTTAAAGTCTGCATTTCGACAAAACCCACATGGACGATGACCTGCCGAAAAAGCAGTAGCTTCATCTAAGAAAAATAACTCTGTCCAGCGATTGGGGGTCATTACTTTTCTTTGAAAGTTTTTGTATGCCAATGCACAGGTTATCCAATATTTTACAGCATGATTTCTAACGATTTCCTTCTTATCGTTATGAATCACACCTCTGTTACCTGTCAATGTTCCACGCTCAGGCGTGGCAGCAAGTGTGCTAAAAGGGCTTACTCTGTTTTGTAGAGGCATAGTAGATGATTAAACTTGAACAACTTCGGTTTTTTTTACCTAAATTTTTAGCAATTCAAGAGAGTATAATAATTGTAAGAGTAAATCACTTTGAAAATCAATTCAACCTTAACAAACTATAAAAGACAAGTAGATTGAATTTAGGTAATAATTTAGAAATATTAAATAAGCAGTAATTAGAATATAAAGTAAAAATTCAGTGCTGACTTTTTTAAAGTCAGCACTGAATTAATTATTATATATCATCGCTCTATTACGATATATTTTTTTTTATGATGGGTCTATTGTTCCAAAACTATTGCTTTTTAGGGCTACTTAATTCATTCTGTTTATTAAATATACGCTCACTCGGTAAAGTTGTCTTATCCGATGGAGGGCTGCTTTTTTTTGCTTTTGAATTACTTTGATTAATTGTTGGAGTATCAGAGGCTAATACTTTCGCCGAATCTTGTTTAGAAGTTACGAAAGTCTTATTCACAACTGGAGCTGGTGTATCACTTGCTAATTGAGCATCAGCATTTTCAAAACAAAAAACAAAAGCGGTTAAAAATAAACTTTTCAATAGTATTGAATTTTTCATATCTTTTTTATTTACTAATTATTATCTAACATTAACTAAAACCTTGATTTTACCAACTCCTTCGTTATTATAGTCCTGTAAAGCTTTACCAATAAGCTGTCCAACTTTTATTTTTGATAAATCACCTTTCATTGCTACACCACTTTGTGAAGAAGTTACTAAAAAATCACCTCTTTTAATTTCACCTCCTTCCAAACATACTTTTGTAGGAATGACCCCAACTACGCCTAACGGAATTTGATCAGACTCCAAATTATCAATACTTTCTTCTGTTAATAAAACACCTGGCTTAGTAGCATAAACACCAACCACTAAATTAGAATATGCACCATCTGATTTGGCAAGGGTACGGTCATTATTTATGGAAATTATCATTACATCTCCTGCTTCATAATTTTTGCGATTTCCTTCCACTTCGAAAGCCTCAGCAATATCTGCACCACTGCTTTGTGTACCCCCATTAAAAAAGCCTTTGCCTGTTGCATCTATTCTGGCAACATTTGCTCCAGATTTTTTAAGAACTACCAAATTACTTGTCGAATTACTTAAAACTTGCAGTACATCGCTTGTATTTGCTGCATTGACATTTTCAAATCGACCAGCTATATTGACCCCTCCACTAATGCCTGCTTGACCTAATACACCAATTGCACCTGATCTAGTTACAAATCCTCGTACTCCATACCCATTCATCATATCATTTCTACCAACCACAGCTCCTACGCCACCCCCATCTCTGTTTGGATCACTATGAGAAGCACGTCCAACCACAGCTTCACCACCACCACCATTATCTCCAATCACACCTGCTGCACTTATAGAACTTGTAATCCCCCAAACCCCATTTCCACCAGAAGATGTAGCAAACACACCTGGACCTACTCCGCTATGTGTAACATCTACACCTCTACCTCCATTTGATGCATTGGTAAGTTTTACAGTCAGCCCACTTCCAATTCCATTAGTGGCAGCTTGGAGTACATCGCTTGTATTTGCTGCATTGACATTTTCAAATCTTCCACCTACGCCTGTGCCACCACTAATACCGGCCTGACCAAGCACGCCAATGCCAGTTTTTGTATTAAATCCCCTTACGCCATAACCTGCACCATCATTTCGACCAACAACAGCACCAACACCAACACCCCCTTGATTTCTTCCTACTACTGCTTCACCAAATGTATTGTCTCCAATCACACCTGCAGCACTTATAGAACTTGTAATCCCCCATACTCCATTACCACCAGTAGATGTAGCAAATACCCCTGGTCCTACACCGCTTTGTGTAACATCTACACCTCTTGCTCCATTTGAGGCATTGGTAAGTTGTATAGAAAGACCACTCCCAATACCACTATGTGCAACATTTATACCACTGGAGGTATTTGATGTATTAGTAAGTGCTAAAATAAGACCCTTTCCAGTACCAGCTGAGCTGATGCCAACAGCATTGCTGGTATTTGCAGCATTGGTAATTGAAAAATCTGCAACCATACCAGTATTGCTTACGCCAGAAATCGCTGTGCCGTTGGCACTATTGCCATAAAGCCCAAAGCCACTTGTTGAGTTACCATATACGCCAATTCCTGAAGGGGTTATCCCATATACGCCCCAACCACTTCCAGCCTGAGAACCATAAACCCCAATTCCTAAGCCACTTGTTCCGTTATTTTGTCCTCTCACACCAGCAGAAAATCCACCAGGAGCAGTTGATAAGATTGTGCCTTTAATTGCGTAATCATTTGCATTTGTACTTGGGTTTATTCCCTCAATAATACTTTGGGCAAAAATATTGTAGCTTGTAGCAAATAGAATAAAAGTTGTAAATAGTCTTTTCATTGTCTATAGTTTTTAAATTATGTTCGATAGCAAAATATATTTTATGATAAACTTAGTTTGGATAAAAGTCAAAAACAAAATAATGTAAAGCAAAATGCCGAATATTTTACTAAACGGTTTGCAAGTAATGTTTTTTTCGATATTTCAATTAAAAAAAAACTGAATGTTATTAGTTGTTTATAATGGCATCGAGTGATTGATTCTTAAATTAATAGGCAATCAATTTTTAACCCAATCCAACAAAAAAAAGCTAAAAACCACCACATTTATCAAAATATTTTGGAAATTGAAGCCAATTCAACCTTAACAAACAATATAAAGATAAACAGATGGAAATAATTGAGTTTTTGTATAACGAACTTATTGGCTTTTTAGGCTTACGTGGTACTTTAGAAATCTTAAAATCAGGCGATTTTAGTGCATTTTTGACTTTTGATGGTATGAAAACTGCTATTGGACCAATCTTGCCACTACTGCTTGTACTCGAATTAATCAATGGCCTGATTCTCAAAAATCCTCATACTAAAGTGTATAAAATTACCTTCCTGATTTATATACTCAATCGTTTTATTGGCCGATTTATTTCTATTGGAGCAATTTCGTTTTTGATTGCTACGCTACAACCTTACGCTCCTTTTCAAACTACTTTTACTTGGTATTGGCTTATTTATGGTTATATCGTTTGGGAATTTTCGCATTTTGTGTATCATTTTTTGGGGCACAAAGTTCGTTTGTTTTGGTGTTTGCATTCAACACATCACACACCTGAAAACATGAATTTGTCAGTTTCTCATGCACATTTTTTCCTTGAAGGGCCTTATGCTGATGTCATTCGTGGCTCGATTTGTATCATTTTGGGTATTCATCCTGCACTTTTATTCTTTATTATGTTTATTGATGGTACTTATGGAATGTTTATTCATGTGGGTGAAAATTTGATGAAAAATGGCAAAATGGGCTTCTTGAATAATATCATTCTTACCCCTTCGCACCACCGTGTGCATCATGCCCGAAATCCGCTTTATATGGATACCAATTTTTGTAATCTTTTGAATATTTGGGACAAGGTTTTTGGTACTTATCAACTTGAAAAAGACGAAGTGAAAATCGAATATGGCATTACAAGACCAATGGATTCGGGAAATCTTTGGGATGCCTATTTTGGTGAATTCATCGCTTTATTCAAAGATATTTGGGCAGCTCCAACACTAAAAGATAAAATTTTATATATTTTTATGCCACCAGGTTGGCATCACTCGGGACAACACAAAACAGCCTCTGTTGTTAGAAATGAATATTTGGCTAATAATAAATTTTAATCAGTAAATTACACAAAATCAACACTCAAATGTTAATGAAAAAGCTCCTTTTTTCTGCGTTACTGTTTGTCTGCTTCTCGATACAAGCACAAATGAAAGCAGAAGACGTAAAAACTTTCACCCTCAAAAATGGAATGAAATTTCTGGTGGTAGAAGACAGTTCTATTCCTAATGCCAATATGTATTTATTTTACAAAGTTGGTAGCCGAAATGAATACCAAGGCATTACGGGACTTTCGCACTTTTTTGAACACATGATGTTCAACGGAGCGAAAAAATACGGCCCAAAAATGTTTGACCGAACAATGGAATTCAATGGTGGAGCAAATAATGCCTATACTACTGAAAACGTAACAGTTTACACCAACTGGTTTCCATCGTCAGCCACCGAAGTGATTTTTGACTTAGAAGGCGACCGAATTGCCACCCTAAGCATCGACCCAAAAATGGTTGAAAGCGAAAGAGGCGTAGTATTGAGCGAACGTAGCACAGGCTTAGAAAACTCCAAGTGGGAATTATTGTCGCAGTCAGTTCAAGCAACTGCTTTTCAAGAACATCCTTACCATTGGCCAGTCATTGGTTATGAAGACGACATGAAAAACTGGAAACAGTCCGATTTGGAGCGTTATTTCAAGACTTATTACGCCCCAAATAATTGTGTAACTGTAATTTCGGGAAATGTAAAATTTGATGAGGTAAAAAGATTGGCTGAGAAATACATTGAGCCAATTGCTGCTCAACCTGAGCCTCCAAAAGTAATGATTGTTGAGCCTCCACAAACGGGTGAAAGACGAATTTTGGTTCAAAAAGATGTTTCTACACCTTCGGTGATGATTGCCTATAAAATTCCAGCAACCAAAGACGAATCGTACTATGCTTTAACGATTTTGAGTGATGTTTTGAGCAGTGGAAAATCATCTCGTTTATACAGTTCATTGGTAGATAAAAAGCAAATGGCTACCCAAGTTTTTACCAATTTTGGCGAAAGTTTCGACCCAACTTTATTTGGTGTTTATGCCATTGCGGCAGCAAAAGTAAATGAAAATGACTTAGAAAAGGCCATTTATGAAGAAATTGAGAAAATAAAGAAAGACGGTATTACGGAAAATGAATTGCAAAAAATCAAGAACCAAAAACTCATGGAGTTTTATGGACAGATAGAAACAATCAACGGAAAATCGAATAATATTGGCACGTATGAAGTTTTCTTTGGTGACTACAAAAAGATGTTTGATGCTCCCGTAGCTTTCAACAATGTGACAGTTGAAGACATCAAAAATGTCGCTAAAAAATATTTTACCAAAAGTAACCGTACGGTGGGTATTTTGAAAGCTAATACTGAAGAATAATTTTTAACCAATCATTTTACAGATAAAGTTTTATCACTTATCTCGAATCTCTTGTCTTAACATGAACAAATACATAAAACAAGTGTTTACAGCGGCAGTTCTATGCCTGAGTAGCACATATATTTTAGCACAAGGCTATCAATTGCCTAAGTATGAAAAATTTAAATTACCCAATGGACTTACGGTTTATTTAATGGAACAAAAAGAAGTTCCTGTAATGAATGTCTCCATTGTTATTCCAGCAGGGGCAATTTATGATGGAACTAAAGCTGGTCTTGCTTCTTTGACCGCAACGGCATTAAAGCATGGCACAAAAAACTATCCAAAAGCAAAATTAGATGAAGAATTAGATTTCATCGGGGCGAGTGTCAATACTTTTGCCTCGAAAGAATCGGCAGGAATCTCGGCTAAATTTGCAGCCAAAGACAAAGATAAAGTCTTGGGAATTGTCAAAGAAGTATTGCTCGATCCCATTTTTGATGGTATGGAGTTTGAAAAAGAAAAGAAACGCTTGTTGACTAATTTAGACCAGCAAAAAGAAAGTCCACGTTCAGTTTTGCCTGCGTATTTCGATAAATTTATGTACGGCAGCCATGTGTATGGAAATGTGATTCAAGGCAAAAAGTCAACAGTTGGTCCGTTGGCAGTTGAAGACATAAAAACGTTCTATAAAGACAATTATTTGCCCGAATCATCGGCAATTGCTGTGGTAGGCGATTTTAATAGTGTAGAAATGAAAGCTACACTTACAAAATTGTTTTCAGAATGGAAAAAAAGTACAAAACCACAAGTAAATCTTGCTTCAAAACCAATCACAAAACCTACCGCTAATAATGTTTTGTTGATAAATAAAGATGATGCCCGTGAAACAACTTTTAATATCGGAGCAATGGGTATTAGTCGAAATAACCCTGATTTTGTGGCAATAGATGTCGTAAATACGCTTTTTGGTGGAAGATTCACTTCTATGCTCAATGATGAACTTCGTGTAAATACTGGTCTGACTTATGGTGCAAGTAGCCGTTTTTCACCTCTGAAAAATGGTGGTACATTTGCTATTTCAACATTTACTGCCAATAAAACCACAGAAGCGGCTATTGACAAAGCTTTAGAAGTATTGAATAATTTGCACAAAAATGGCATTGACGAAAACTCATTAGCTTCAGCAAAAAACTATGTAAAAGGTCAATTTCCTCCTCGTTACGAAACTGCTGGACAATTGGCAGGATTACTTACGCAGATGTTTTGGTATAATTTCGATGAGTCTTTTATCAATAATTTTGAGAAAAATGTGGACGGTTTGACAGTAGAAAAAGCTAAATCTATCATTGCAACGTATTTCCCGAAAGATAAATTACAGTTTGTGATAGTCGGAAAATCGGCAGAAATAAAGAAGATTGTAGAGAAATATGGCACAGTTACAGAAGTGCAGATAAAAGATGAAATAAAAGATTAGTTTGGATATGTCATGAAGAAAATTCTAATCATTGGCTCGACGGGTTTGCTTGGCAAACCCGTTACCAAAGCCCTCATCGAAGCAAATTTTGACATTACACTTTTGGTGAGAGACAAAACTTTGGCTGAAAAGCTTTTTCCAAAAGCTCGAATCATCAAAGGTGATGTACAAAATCGTGCTGATATTGAAGCTGCCATGCAAGGACAAGAAGCCTTATTTTTGAGTCTTTCGGTAAAACAAACCGAAAAAGAATCAGATTTTCATACTGAAGGAGAGGGGATTGATTTGATTATTGATGTTGCTAAACAATTGAAAATCAAAAGAATAGCTTATCTTTCTTCTCTGGTTCATTTGTATCAAGGCATGAATGGTTTTGATTGGTGGATTTTTAGAATCAAGCAAGAAGCTGTACGGAAAATCAAAGAATCAGGCATTGCTTATACGATTTTTTATCCTTCTACTTTTATGGAAAGTATTTTTTACCAATCAAAACAAGGCAGTATGATTGCTCTGGGAGGGAAATCTGAATATCCATTATACTATATTGCTTCCGAAGATTATGCTCGCCAAGTCGTAAATTCTTTCAAAATTTTGACACATGAAAGCCGAGATTATGTGGTACAAGGTTTAGAGGCTTTTAAACAAGATGAAGCGGCTAAAATTTTCATTCAATTTTACAAAAAAGAAAAACTTCGCACCATGACCGCTCCTATGTTTATCATGAAATTGATGGGTTTGTTTAGCCAAAAATTTGATTATGGTTATCATATCGTAGAGGCTCTGAATAAATATCCTGAGAAATTTGAAGCACAAAAAACTTGGGATGAATTGGGCAAGCCAAGCATTACTTTAAAGGAATTTGCTAAAAAACTATGACTTTTTCTTACAAAATCTTGTTATTTGTTAGATTATGAGGAAAAGTAGGCTTTGGTGGTGGTGAAACGCTAAGTCCTTTTCTACGTAAAATTTCTAACTTGAGACTCTCCTCTCCCTTTCTCATCGCCCATTCATGGTTTGCTGAAAAAGCAGGTTTCATCAACCAAGAAAGTTTTTTCAAAAGTGGTTTTTTAGCTTCGATTCGCCAATCATAAGTAACATTGCATGTTTGATTTTCGGTAGATTCAAAAGTCCATTTTCCATGACCGATAAAATCTCCAAGAGCTTCAATTTCAATGGTTTGTGGTTTTTGAACATTGACGACACGAAATTTCCAACGAAGCGTATAAGGCAACCAACCTTTGGTATAAAGTTCGATAAGTTTATTAAGCCCGGCTTCATTGCCTTTGTCCAAAATCTTAATATCTAAATAAACGGCTGGCCACCAATCAACGAGTTTCGCTGAATCGCTGATAATCGCATAAACTTCTTCGGGTGTGGCATCAATTTGCCAGTTTGATATGAAATGATAAGAGGAGGCTGACATGATATTTGGCTGGTTTTAACAAAATTTAGACATATATACGTAGTGATTTTTATTTTAGTTTTTCAGAAAATAAAAAATCACTAACAAATATTTTAATGTCTTTTTTGTGTAAAGCTTTTTTTAAGTATGCGATGTATCATCTCCAAACAAATTATCTATTTTATTACCATTAATTTTTGTACATTCTCTTTTCTAAGGTCAATTTGCTTGAAATCTTTGGTTTTGATGGCAAGTTCTCGGTCAACAAATCCTAAGCACGAAAAAGCACTATTTTGATTAATTTCTGCCCTCACATTGCCAAAAACACAATTATCATCCATCACATAATTGCATGAATTATTGGTATAAAGTTCGACTTTATCAATATGACAAGAATAAAATCGAATATAGCTACTTTTACTATCAACCTTGAGCTGCTCGATATTGAAATAAGAGAAAAATGTTTGACTGGCTTCGCCACTATAATATTTTATATCAGGAGCATACACATAAATTTGTTTATAAACAGGGTTTTCTTTAGTTGATTTTGGTGTTTTATTGGCATGAATAATTAAAGTATCGCCTCTGTAAGTCATGTCAACATATTTCATATAAGATTGATGAAACTTGATGGCGTATTTTTCGCTGGGTTCAAAATAAATCTTCACTGGCCCTAAATCACTTTCTAAAACAACATTTTTGAATGGTTGTGAAGGAATGGTTTTATAGTGTGTTGGCTGAACAAGGGTATCGTACTCAGCTTGAACTTTGGTTTTTGAGTTCGGGCTTGTATAAGAAGAATTTTCAAAGAAATACCAACCTAAGCCGCCAATCGCTCCCCAACCTATAATTGATATGATAATCAGTATTATTCTGTGTTTTTTGTCCATTCTATTTTTGATCAAAGGAAATATAAACATAATCAAAAATAATTGATATGCACAAAAAAAGTTGATTAACACCAGACAAAAAGATTAATTTCTCAATCTATTTTTATTCTATATTTGCAAAAACCTTTTGCATAGCTCAACTAATTTTTCTCAAAGAATGAAAAAAAGTGTCATTTTAATAGTCATTTCTTTTATTTTCTTCACCACAAAAGCCCAAAAATGGGAACGAATTTCGAGCGAAGATGGTACGATCCCACTTTCTTGGAAAACTACCCAACAAACTGCATCATTGGCTGTTGATATTGACAATGATGGCATCGAAGAATTTGTAATTTGCGGACGTGGACAAACGTCTGCGATTATTTATTTCAAATTCGACCGTGCCATTGGTTGGCGTGAATTTGCTGTCGAAAAAGAATTGCTATCTGTCGAAGCAGGGGGCACTTATTATGATATTGACAATGACGGAGACAAAGATTTAGTTTTTGGAGGAGATTATCAAAGTAATAAAATTTGGTGGTGGGAAAATCCAGCTCCTTTTTTCAATCCAAATGTGCCGTGGCATCGCTACGAAATCAAAACAGATGGAGCACTGCAGCACCATGATATGGTTTTTGGAGATTTCAAGCAAATCGGTAAAGCTCAATTAGCTTTTTGGAATCAAGGAGCAAAAACACTTTTTATTGCGAATATTCCTACGGAAGTTCGTAAAGATAAATGGGTTTTTGAACCAGTTTTTTATGCTGAAGGAAATATTAAAAATACGGAAGGTTGTGCAGCTGCTGATATTGACGGCGATGGTAATAAAGATTTGATTGCGGGAAATTATTGGTTCAAATATATTGATGGAAAATTTAAAGCAACCAAAGTAGGAGAGGAAGGTGGAAGAGTAGTCGCTGCAAAATTTAGAGCAGGCAAGAAAATGCAACTACTATTTTCATCGGGTGATAAAAATGGAAAATTAATGCTTTATGAATGTACAGGAAATGCTGAAGTTTCTGCTAACTGGAAAGGTAGAGATTTGATAGGCAGAGAATTGAGTCACGCTCATACGCTTGAAGCTACGGATATTAATGACGATGGGAATCTCGATATTTTCTGTGCCGAAATGGTAAAATGGGACGAGAAATCTGCAACTGACAATAACCCAAATGCCGAAGCCTTTATATTATATGGTGATGGTAAAGGCGGATTTACAAAAATAACTTTCCAACAAGGAATTGATTTTCACGAAGGAAGAGTAGTTGACATAGATGGTGACGGCGATTTAGATATCATTTCAAAACCATATAATTGGAAAACTCCAAGGTTGGAAATGTGGCTGCAAAATGGCACAGGAGAAAAACAACCGAATATTAGTAAAGTTCTGAACGACCGTATCGGACTTGAATTGTATAGCTTACGTGATTATTTTAAAAACGATGTGCCAGGAACATTGGCTTATGTGAAAAGTTTAGGCATAAACGAGGTCGAAGTTGCTGGTACTTACGGCATGATAACTGAAGACTTTAAAGCTGAATTAGATAAAGCAGGACTAAAACCTTACAGTACATTATTGGATTTTAACCTTTTTCGAGATAGCCTTGATAAAGTTGTGGCTATATGTAAGGCTTTGGGTGTCAAATATGCTGGCACAGCATGGATTCCGCATGTAGGCAATAAATTTGAGCGTGAAGATGCCGATAAAGCTATCAAGGTTTTCAATAAAGCAGGCGAAACTTTGGCAAAAGCAGGTATTCATTTTTATTATCATTGTCATGGCTTTGAATTCAAACCAAGCGAAGAAGGTACACTTTTCGATTATATGGTTCAGAAAACTAATCCTGAAAATGTCAGTTATGAATGTGATGTTTATTGGGCTTTTCATGGCGGACAAGACCCAGCCTTATTATTAAAAAAGCACAAAGGTCGTTTCATTGCTTTGCACATCAAAGATATGAAAATTGGCCAAGAAACGGGCGAATTGACAGGGGGAACTCCATTAACATCAGATGTAGCAGTAGGGACAGGTCAGTTAGATTTTAAGAAAATCTTGCGAGCCGCCATTCAAACTGGCGTAAAATTCTATTATATTGAAGATGAAAATGATGAAGTAAAACAGCATTTACCAGTTACATTACGATATTTGAGAAATTTGAAATAGGATAGTTTTTATTGAATGTGAGGAATTCATGCTGTTAATTATCTATTCTATATTATCCATTAATTATAATGCCCTATACATTTTATCTTCCTATAAAAGTTGTTCCCGAAGATATTGACGAGCTAAATCACGTCAATAACATAGTTTATTTGCGGTATGTGCAAGATGCGGCGAGTGGACATTGGAGAACTGTACCCCAAGAAATCGCTTCACAGATAATCTGGGTAGCTCGCCGACATGAGATAGATTACCTAAAACCAGCATTTGTGGGAGATGATTTAGTTGTAAAAACTTGGGTCGATAGTTTTGTTGGTGTAAAAAGTATTCGCCACTGTGAAATTATGAGAGGAGATGAAGTTTTGGCTCGCTCACTTACTCATTGGATTGCATTAGATGCCCAAACTTTTCGACCCAAACGTATCACCGAAGAAATCGTTAAACAGTTTTTTCCTGAGTAAAAATAAAGTTTATTCAATAAATCTCCGATTTTCTAATAAAATAGCCCTATTTTTGCCAATAAAGTTTGAAAATTGAAGTAATGGATACTAAATATTTAGATTTGTAGCTTGGAGCGAAGGAATGAAACTTAAATCAGATTAATTAACTTATAATTTATATAAGAGCTTAGATTGAGCTTTGAAAATAGAATGATTATTTAACATTCATTCTATCATTCACTCATTCGCTCATTGATACATTCTTAAAAGTATAATAATGGGACTTTTTGACTTTTTTAGCAAGGAAAAAAAAGAAACGCTCGACAAAGGCTTAGAAAAAACAAAAACCAGTATTTTTGATAAAATCTCACGGGTAATTGTTGGTAAATCGAAGGTTGATGAAGAAGTTTTAGACGAATTAGAAGAAATTTTGATTAGTTCAGATGTGGGCGTTGAAACCACAGTTAAAATCATTCGTCGAATCGAAGCAAGAGTAGAGCGTGATAAATATACAAATATTGATGAATTAGACCGTATTTTACGAGAAGAAGCGGCGGCATTATTAGCTGAAAATAATTCTCAAGATGTAAAGGATAGTTATGAAACTGAACATCTGCCCAAACCTTATGTATTATTAGTCGTTGGAGTCAATGGTGTTGGGAAAACTACCACAATTGGAAAATTAGCTCATCAATTTCACAAACGTGGCAAGAAAGTTGTATTAGGTGCAGCAGATACATTTAGAGCGGCAGCCGTTGACCAACTTAAATTATGGGGACAAAGAGTAGGAGTGACAGTAGTTGATCATGGAATGAACACTGACCCTTCATCCGTTGCTTTTGATGCTGTAAAAAAAGGAATGGAAATGGGAGCTGATATTATCATCATTGATACAGCAGGACGCTTGCACACCAAAGTAAATTTGATGAATGAGTTAGGCAAAATTAAGCGAGTAGTACAGAAATTCCTGCCAGATGCTCCGCACGAAGTAATGTTGGTTTTGGATGGTAGTACTGGACAAAACGCTGTGATGCAAGCGAGAGAATTTACAAAGGTTACTGAAATCAATTCATTGGCGATTACAAAACTTGATGGAACAGCCAAAGGAGGAGTTGTTATCGGAATTTCTGATGAATTCAAAATTCCAGTCAAATATATTGGTGTCGGAGAAAAAATGGATGATTTGCAAGTTTTCAACAAAATGGAATTTGTTGATTCTTTATTTAAGAAATGAAAAGTCTAATTTTTGTACAATAAAGTAGTTAGATTGAAGTAAAAATCACTTTTTTTTGCTTAAAAAAACAAGTTTATTCTTTTCTCCTTGCATAAAATTGGTTTCCAAACTATATTTGTGCCATTGTTGATAATTAAGAAAGTTTTAACACTACATATTGAATATCCGTTCCCTACTTACGTATATTCTTGCTAAAATACCATTTCATTATCACCACTATACGTTGATTGTGAGGTGGTTTTTTATTTTAAATAGTTGACTATCAGTGTTTTATGTAATTATTTAAAATTGTTCTAAATTACATTTATTTATAAAAAAAATTACAAAACCTATTTGATGGAAAACAAACGTACCGTAGTTTTGCAGTCTGAAAAAGTAGGCGTACTACATTATATATATATTAAGTATGATTCGTAAATTTTATAAATCAGTTTTAGCAATTGCCTTTGTTGCAAGCATTTCTTTTAGCAATGCAATAGCACAAGACAAACCCGCAGACGCAGCAGCAGCAGCGACTACTGCCGCACCAGCCGCCGCTGATGGCGATGTAGCCAAAGGTGAAGGCTTATTTAAAAACAACTGTGCTCAGTGTCATGCTGTAACAGATGAAGTGGTAGTAGGCCCAGGTTTGAAAGGCATTGAAGACCGCCGTGATTATGCTTGGCTTAAAAAATGGATAAACAATCCAATGGGTGTTATTGGTAGTGGTGATAAATATGCCAACGACCTTTACAATAAGTTCAACAAAACGCAGATGACAGCATTTGGTGCTTTTGGTGATCCAGAAGTAAAAGCAGTTTTGGCTTATATCAAATCAGCAGGAACACCTGCAGCTGCAGTAGCTGGTGCTCCAGTAGCTACTGCAGCTACAACTGAAACAGGTGGTGGAAAGTTTATTAATACAATCTTGGTTGCTCTTTTAGTAATCATGGGTTTGGTTTTAGTAGCTTTACTCGGAATTTTACAATTACTAAACAGATTGTCAGGTGGTGAAGGTGCTGCATCTGAGGCTTCATTTGGTCAAAATCTTCAAGCAACCTTTAAAAATATTGCTGCAAACAAAACAGTTCGCTCAGCAATTGTCTGGGTTTTCATTCTTTTAGCAACGAAAGCTACATTTGATGGTATGTATGGCATTGGTGTTCACCAAGGTTATGCCCCAAAACAACCAATTGCATTCTCGCACAAGTTACACGCTGGCGAAATGAAAATTAATTGTGCTTATTGCCACACAGGTGTTTACAAAGGAAAACAATCTGGTATTCCTTCAGCAAATATCTGTATGAACTGTCACAATGCAATCAAACGTGAGTCACCAGAAATCCAAAAGATTTATACAGCAATCGAAACTAATAAGCCGATTGAGTGGGTACGTGTACACAATTTGCCAGATTTGGCTTATTTCAATCACGCACAACATACCAATGTAGGTGGATTAGATTGCAAAAACTGTCATGGCGAAATTGATAAAATGGAAGTTGTTCAACAACGTTCAACTTTAACAATGGGTTGGTGTATTGACTGTCACCGTAAGTCAGAAGTAAATGGCAAAGATAATGGCTATTATACTAAATTGATGGAGGCTCACAGTGCAGTAAGCAAAGGTGCTATGAAAGTACAAGACAATGGTGGTTTAGAATGTGCTAAATGTCACTATTAATAACTACCTTTATCAAGTAGTTTAGAAAAAAAGAACTTAATCGTATAAAATATTAAAAAGTCCTCTCAAGGATTTAGGGTACTATGGAGAATACTACTAAAAAGTATTGGAAAGGGGTTGAGGAGTTGAAAAACGACATTGGATTTGTGAAAAATGCCAATCGTGAATTTAATTTAGACGAAATCGAAAATGATGAGTCTGTTCAACGCCGTGATTTCTTAAAGGTATTGGGCTTTGGATTGGCAGCAGTTTCTTTAGCGGCTTGCGATGCTCCCGTTCGTAAAGCAATTCCATATCTTAACAAACCTGAAAGTGTTGAGCCAGGTATTCCTAACTGGTATGCCTCAACTTACTCAGAAGGTGGCGATTATTGCAGTATTTTGGTAAAAACTCGTGAGGGTCGTCCAATCAAAATCGAAGGTAATAAATTATCAAGTATCACTAAAGGTGGTGTAAGTGCAAGAGTTCACGCTTCTGTGCTAAGCCTTTATGATAATGAGAAATTGAAAGCTCCTCATAAAGGAAGTTCAGAGATTAAGTGGGAAGAATTGGACAAAGAAGTAATTGCAGGATTAGCCAAAGGTGGTAATATCCGTATTGTTTCAAATACAATACTTTCTCCAACTACCAAAAAAGTAATTGCAGATTTCACTACAAAATATCCAACTGCTAAATTAGTAACTTATGATGCCAACTCTGCATCAGGTCTGATTCAAGCAAACGCCGAATCTTTCGGTCAAGCAGTAGTGCCTTCATACGATTTTAGTAAAGCAAGTGTAATAGTAGGTATCAATGCCGACTTCTTAGGTACTTGGATTGCTCCTGTGACTTTCTCGAAGCAATGGGCGGAAACTCGTAAACTAAGCAGTGGTAAAAATGGTAAACGTGTGATGTCACGTCACTACCAATATGAAACAGGAATGACCATCACTGGTGCATCTGCCGATTATCGTGGTATGATGAAACCTTCTCAAGAAGGTGCAGTGGTAGTAGCACTATATAATAAAGTTGCAGCAGCATTAGGTGGAAAAACCATTGCTGGTTCAGCAGTAGAAACACAGCATTTAGATAAATGTGCTAAAGACCTCGTAGCAGCAAAAGGAGCAGCTTTAGTTGTATCTGGTTCAAATGACCCATCAGTTCAAACAGTTGTTAATGCTTTAAATAGCCTTCTTGGAAGCTATGGCTCGACAATAGATTTAGGTACTCCAGTAAATTACCGTCAAGGTAGTGATGCTGAGATGACAGCCTTCATCAATGAAGCAAAAGCAGGGCAAGTAAGTTCAGTTATTTTCTTGTCAAACCCAGTTTATGACCACGCAAGAGGGGCAGAATTAGCTGAGGCTATTAGCAAAATAGCGTTATCAGTTTCATTTGCCGATCGTGCAGACGAAACAGCTTCAAAATGTAAATATATCGCTCCTGCTCCTCATTACTTAGAGTCTTGGAACGACGCAGAGCCAAAGAAAGGTTTCTACTCTTTGACTCAACCAACTATTTCATTGATTTTCAATACTCGTCAAGCACAGTCAAGTCTTTTGACTTGGGCTGGTATCAATAGCGACTATCACGCATATTTGAAATCAAACTGGACGAAAAATATACTTAACGGCAAATCTTGGGTACAAGCATTGCACGATGGTGTTTATGAGCCAAGCGAAAGTGCTGTTGCTTCGGGTGCAACATTTAATGGTAATGTAGATGCCGCTGCTGCTGCTATCGCAAAAACAAAAGGTGCAGGTATCGAGGTTGGTATTTATGAATCAGTTGCTATTGGAACTGGTATTCAGGCAAATAATCCTTGGTTGCAAGAAATGCCAGACCCAATCTCAAAAGTTACTTGGGAAAATGTGATTGCTGTTTCTCAAAAAACAGCTACTGAGCAAGGCATTGCACAAGGAGATTGGGCAAAAGTAACCGTAGGTGGAAAATCAATCGAATTGCCAGTGTTGATTCAACCAGGGCAAGCGATTGGTACAATTTCAATAGCTTTAGGTTATGGACGTACAGCCGCTGGGAAATCAGGAAATACAGGAGAAAGTGTTTATCCATGGATTTCTAATGGTCAATTCTGGGCGAGCGATGCTAAAATAGAAAAAACAAAAGATAATTATACTTTAGCTCAAACACAAACACATAGCACTATCATGGGTCGTACGGCAGTCGTACAAGAATCTGTTTTAGCTGAATATGTGAAAGATGTAAAAGCAGGACGTTACGAGCCAAAAATCGAAACGTCAGAAGGTGAAAAATCTCCTTACCAAATTACACTTTGGAATGGACATGAGAAGAAAAACCACAGTTGGGGAATGATTATTGACCTCAATAGCTGTACAGGTTGTGGATCATGTCTGGTGAGTTGTCAAGCTGAAAATAACGTTTCGGTAGTCGGAAAAGCGGAAGTGGCTCGTGCCAGAGAGATGCACTGGATTCGTATTGACCGTTACTATAGCTCAGAAGCTGATCATGATGAGGTATTAAAAGAAAAAGGTCCAATCGCTGGTTTCAAAGCATTAGAAATTGCTGCTGAAAATCCAGAAGTTGTATTCCAACCGATGATGTGCCAACACTGTTCAAATGCTCCTTGTGAGACTGTTTGTCCAGTTTTAGCAACTACTCATAGTTCGGAAGGCTTAAATCAAATGACTTATAACCGTTGTATCGGTACTCGTTATTGTGCCAACAACTGTCCATATAAAGTTCGTCGTTTCAACTGGTTTAAATATTTTGAAAACGATAATTTTGATTATCACATGAATAACGACTTGGGTCGTATGGTGTTAAACCCAGACGTAACCGTTCGTTCTCGTGGAGTAATCGAAAAATGTTCAATGTGTGTGCAACGTATCCAAGCTGGTAAATTGACTGCTAAAAAAGAGCGTCGTCGTCCAATTGATGGAGAAATCGTTACTGCGTGTTCACAATCTTGTCCAACAAACGCTATTACTTTTGGAGATATGCTTGATCCTGAATCAGCTATTTCTAAAATGTTAGAAGATGAAAAAGAAGGTCGTGCATTCAACGTCTTAGAAGAAATTAACGTAAGACCACAGTTGAGCTATTTGACGAAAATTCGTAACAAAGATGGTGTTGTGAAAAAAGCAGCCGCTAAAGCAGAACACGAACATAAAGAGCATTCATAATTTTGAAAGTAATTTGGTGTAAAGCCAAAAATTATAGAATATAATAAATCTAAAAAAACTATGCACGTAGTTTCACCAATAAGAGAAACGTTAGTAATGGGAGGGAAATCCTACCATGACGTAACAGAGGACATTTGCAGACACGTTGAAAGCAAACCAACGAAAGAGTGGAAAATTGTGTTTGGAATATCAGTGCTTGTACTACTTTACGGTGCAGCCTGGGTATTTTGGACATGGTGGGAAGGTCTTGGCGTATGGGGTTTGAACAAAACAGTTGGTTGGGCATGGGATATTACTAACTTCGTATGGTGGGTTGGTATTGGTCACGCAGGTACACTTATTTCTGCCGTTTTGTTATTATTCCGTCAGAAATGGAGAACTTCAATCAACCGTGCAGCAGAAGCGATGACAATTTTCGCCGTAATTTGTGCAGCCTCATTTATTGTAATGCACATGGGTCGTCCTTGGTTAGCTTATTTTGCATTACCTTTACCAAATACATTTGGTTCATTGTGGGTAAACTTTAACTCACCATTGGTTTGGGACGTTTTTGCCATCTCGACTTATTTCTCAGTATCATGTTTATTTTGGTACATTGGTTTAATTCCTGACTTAGCAACTATTCGTGACCGTGCAACAGGTATGCGTAAGAAAGTTTATGGAGCTTTAGCTCTTGGATGGACTGGCGGAGCAAGAGCTTGGGCAAGATACGAAGATGTTTCTTTGATTTTGGCTGGTCTTTCTACACCTCTTGTACTTTCTGTACATACAATCGTATCATTTGACTTTGCTACTTCGGTTATACCAGGCTGGCACACAACAATCTTTCCGCCATATTTCGTAGCGGGTGCTATCTTCTCAGGTTTTGCAATGGTTCAAAACTTGATGTTGGTAACGAGAGTTGTGTATAAATTAGAAGACTACGTAACATTGGAGCATATCTCGTTGATGAACAAAATCATCACACTTACAGGATCTGTAGTAGGTATCGCTTATATCACTGAGTTTTTCATTGCAGCTTATTCTGGTGTTGAATACGAACAATATGCGTTCATTAATCGTATGGCTGGTCCACTTTGGTGGTCTTACGCTGCCATGATGACTTGTAACGTTCTTTCTCCACAATTATTCTGGTTCCAAAAAATTCGTGAAAATATACTTGTTTCATTTGTTATGGCGGTAATTGTGAATATTGGTATGTGGTTTGAGCGTTTTGTAATCATTGTAACTTCTCTTCACCGTGATTACTTGCCATCAAGCTGGACATACTTTACACCACGTTTGGGTGATATTTCAGATTATATATTCTCATTTGGATTTTTCTTTACTGCTTTCTTCTTGTTTTCAAAATTCTTGCCAGTAATTAATATGGCAGAGGTGAAATCGGTATTAAAATCATCTTCTGAAAAATACCCAGAAAAGAAAAAAGTAACAGCATAATTAAGGATTTTATAACCATTATTTAGAAATGGCAGATAGCAAATATTTAGTAGGTGTTTTTGACGATAGTGATGAAATACTCCATGCTGTTGAAGACGTAAGACATCAAGGTGTCAAAATTCATGAAGTTTATACCCCTTTTGCCATTCATGGATTGGATAAAGCATTGGGATACGCTTTCCCAAGAATGGGGGTTGCAGCCTTTTTGTTCGGTATAACAGGTACTTGTTGTGCATTGTTACTTACATTTTGGACAATGGGTGTTGACTGGCCTATTAACGTGGGTGGTAAAAACTTTTTCCCATTCCCAACCAACGTACCAATTGTGTTTGAGTTAACAGTTCTTTTAGCATCATTTGGTATGGCGTTTACTTTCTTCTTTATGGAAGATATGGGGCCAACAGCAAAACCAATTATTTTTGATGTAAGAAGCACAGATGATAAGTTTGTGATGGCTATCGATTTAGCTCAAAACAAACTTTCTGAAGCAGAAATTTCAAAAATATTGAAAGGCTCAGGTGCTTTAGAAGTAAACGTGAAAGAAGCATAATTCAGTTATCAATTGATCGACTGTAAAAGATAAAAAATCAAATAAAACATGGAAGATTGATAAAGTAATTCACTCATTCAATCGACACTAATTTGTTTTCAAATGAAGTTTTCATTCAAAAATATCACACTTGCGGTAGCAGCAGCAACATTTTCAATGGCTGCATTGACTTCATGTAATGATAATAACAGCACAGGTTGGGAGTTTGCTCCGAATATGTATAATTCTCGTGCATACGAACCATTGTCACAATGGAGAGAAAATGTTATTAATCCTGATGGAAAGAATATGCGTTCACCAGTGCCAGGAACTGTTGCACGTGCCAATTACCAAACTTCTTTTTTGCAAGACGATAGTACCACTATCAATGATTTGATGGTGTATAATCTGCCAAAAGATAGTATTGCAGTAGCAGAAGTAACATTGAAAAACCCAATTCCGTGGTCAGAAAAGGCTGAAGAAGAAGGTAAAGTACTTTACGAAAGAAATTGCCAACACTGTCATGGAGAAACCGGAGCAGGTGATGGTCCCGTTGGTAAAGTTTATAAAGGTGTACCTAATTATGCTTCTGACGCATATAAGAATATGAATGATGGTCATATTTTCCATGTAATTACTTTTGGTAAAAATCGTATGTGGGCTCACGCTTCACAAGTGAATCCAGAAGAACGTTGGAAAATTGTTCATTATGTACACAGATTACAATTAGGCAAGTAATTTAAAATTGGTTGTTTTGTTACAGGTAATTACAAATTGTGATAAAATGTAGCTATTCTAACCTTTCTTAAAAAATATTTTATTATTAACTCCCCTTCAATCGGGGGTTCAAATTCAAAAAAAATGGCTCATAATACTCACGAAATTCCTTCAACAGAAGAAAGATTTGAGTTTACATCTGAAACTAAACGTAAACTACTCATTGCATCCTTAATTGGTGTAGTAATGGTTGCAATAGGGGCGTTTCTATTGTCAAAAGGTTGGTCAATTGGTGTCTGGGAATCACATGGTGCTGAACACGCAGCAGCGGGTGGACACGAGGCAGCAGGACATGCAGAACATGGTGGCGAACATGGTGCTACTTTGTTTAGCCGAATCATTGCAAATCTTTGGATGAACAGTGTTTACTTTCTTGGAATTTCGGTTGTAGGTGCATTTTTCATGTCTTATAACTATGTAGCAAAAGCTGGCTGGCAAGTTGCTATTAAACGTGTAGCCGAAGCATTCCCTTCTTTCATTATTATCCCAGGTGCGGTTTTGATCATTTTAATGGTGATTCCTTCAACACGTCACATTGTGATGCACTGGACACATGATGGAATAATGGATCCAGCGAGTGAGCATTATGATAAAATAATTGCTGGTAAGGCATGGTATCTGAATTTGCCATTCTACTTTGTTCGTTTGATTGCTTATGTAGCAGTATGGTATTTTGGTTGGAAGACAATGCGTAAATATTCATTAGCTGAAGATCAAGAAGTAGGTACAGAGAATTATTACAAAAGCCGTAATACATCAAAACTTTTCTTATTGTTTTTTGCAGTAACAGCGTCAACATCAGCTTGGGATTTATCAATGGTAATTGATACACACTGGTTCTCAACGATGTTTGGTTGGTATCACTTGGCAAGCTGGCACGTAGCTGGTTTAGCTGCAATGATGTTGGCTATTCTATTATTAAAAGACCAAGGCTATTTAAAAGTAGTTAACGAAAGCCACTTGCATGATTTAGGTAAACTAATATTTGGGTTCTCTGTATTTTGGACTTATGTGTGGTTTTCACAGTATTTGTTGATTTTCTATGCTAATCTTCCTGAAGAAACGATTTATTTCCGTGAGCGTTTTACAGGCTTTGAAGGAAGATATTGGTGGCCATTCCATATAAATTTCGTTTTGAACTTCTTCTTCCCATTGTTAATTTTGATGGCAAGAAATTCAAAAAGAAGACCAGTATTATTAAAATTAGCTTGTTCTGCTATCTTGATTGGACACTGGTTTGATTTTTATCAAATGCACATGCCAGGTATTGCCAAAAGTCAAGGTGGTATTGGTATCATTGAGTGGGGAACAACTTTAACATTTGCTTCATTATTTATCTATTTTGTAGCAAATGAATTATCAAAAGCAAATATGTACCCTAAGAATCACCCATTCTTAGAAGAAAGTTTGCATCACGATATTTAATTTCCTAAAACATTTTTATTAAACATTGTTTTATAGCATACAAGAGGTAGGATATAAACTTGTAAATTTTCAGAAAATGACTTTATTAATTGTTGCTTTAGCAATTGTGTTTCTTGTTCTAACTATCATGGTTATTTCAAAAACACAAACTCTCTTAAAAGGCGTAAAGGGAGAATCAGAACAAAATGATGAGGTGGCGGATAGTGCCAACGATATAAACGGTATTGGGCTAACCATCTTTTGGATTCTAAGTGTAATAGGGGTTGTTTGGTCGTTTATGTATGCGAAAAAAGACTTCTTAATGGCTTTTGGAGATATTCCTTCTGCTTCATCAGTGCATGGAAAAGAAACGGATTATTGGTTTTGGTTTGGTATGGCAGTAATTACAGTTGCATTTATTGTAGTAAACTCTATACTTTTCTATTTCCCTTTTAAATACAGATATAATAAGAACCGTAAAGCGTATTTTTATGCACATAACAATACTATTGAAGTTGTTTGGACTTTAATTCCAGCAATTGTAATGGCAGGTTTGGTATTTAGTGGTTTGAGAGTTTGGAATAAAGTAATGTCTGATGCTCCAAAAGATGCAGAAGTTATCGAAATTATGGGTAAGCAATTTGGATGGCAGGTAAGATATGGCGGTGTTGAAAATGGAAAACTAGGTAATTACAATTATAGATTAATTGATGATGCTGCTGGAAATGAATTTGGTCTTGACTTTACAGATGAAAATTCATTTGATGATTTTACAAGTAGCACTGAAATGCACATCCCTAAAGGAAAACCAGTCCTATTAAAAATCAGAGCGAGAGATGTTTTGCACAGTGTTTTTATTCCTCACATGAGGGTTAAAATGGATGCAGTACCTGGTATGCCAACTAAATTTTGGTTTATTCCAGATAAAAGCACTGCTGATATGCGTGCTGAATTAGGTAATCCTGATTTCAAATATGAAATTGCATGTACTGAAGTTTGTGGCCGTAGTCACTTTGCAATGAAATTAGTTTTAGTTGTAGATGAGCCTGCCGAATATGAAAAATGGAAGAAAGAACAAAAATCACTATTGGCTTCAAAGCCTGAGTTTTTGGAAAAGGTTCCTGCAAGTTTAAAGGCAAAAGCAATGAAATATTTCCCTACTGAAACAGCTGCTCCAGATAGCACAACAGCTTCAGCAGGAAGTACACCAATAGTTGCAAAATTAAGATAATATTTAATATAAAAATTCTTTAACTAAATCATAACATGGCAGCAGTAGCACACGCAGATACTCATGTTCACGAACATGAAGACGCACACGAGCATCACGAGCTGAGTTTTATCAGAAAATATATTTTTTCGGAAGACCATAAAGTAATCGCTAAACAATACTTGATTTCAGGTATCGTTTGGGCATTGATTGGTGGATTCTTATCATTGGTATTTCGCTTGCAATTAGGATTTCCAGGTATTGACTTAGGTTGGTTAAAACCTATTTTGGGCGAAAGATGGTTTGATGATGCTGGTAAATTAGATCCTAACTACTATATTGCCCTTGTAACAATGCACGGAACTATCATGGTATTCTTTGTATTGACAGCGGGTTTAAGTGGTACTTTTTCAAATTTCCTTATTCCACTACAAGTAGGAGCAAGAGATATGGCATCTGGGTTTATCAATATGTTATCGTATTGGTTCTTCTTCCTTTCAAGTGTTGTAATGTTCTGTTCGCTATTTGTACAAGATGGTCCTGCTGGTGGTGGTTGGGTTGTTTATCCACCATTGAGTGCTTTGCCAGATGCTGCACCAGGCTCTGGTACAGGTATGACAATGTGGTTAGTGAGTATGGCGATATTTATCGTATCAAGTTTATTAGGAAGTATCAATTATGTTACAACTGTAATCAACTTGCGTACAAGAGGTATGACATTTGATAAAATGCCTTTAACAATTTGGGCATTTACCTTCACAGCTATCTTGGGTATTCTTTCATTCCCAGTATTGTTCTCAGCAGCATTGTTATTGATTTTTGACCGTAGTTTTGGTACAAGCTTCTATCTATCAGATATTTACATCAATGGACAAGCATTACCAAATCAAGGTGGTAGTCCAATTTTGTTCCAACACTTATTCTGGTTCTTAGGACACCCTGAGGTTTATATCGTAATTCTTCCAGCATTAGGTATGACTTCAGAAATCATAGCAACAAATTCACGTAAACCAATCTTTGGTTATAAAGCGATGATTTTCTCAATGTTGGGTATTATGTTCTTAGCATTTATTGTTTGGGCTCACCACATGTTTATGACAGGTATGAATCCATTCTTAGGCTCGGTATTTATGCTTTTGACATTGATCATTGCAGTTCCTTCAGCAGTAAAAGCATTTAACTATATCACAACAATGTGGCGTGGAAATATCATCTTTACGCCAGCAATGTTATTCTCAATTGGTTTAGTATCATTCTTTGTTTCAGGAGGTGTAACAGGTATTATTCTTGGAAATAGTGCATTAGATATTCAATTACACGATACATATTTTGTAGTTGCTCACTTCCACTTGGTAATGGGATCGGCTGCATTCTTTGGAATGGTAGCTGGTGTTTACCATTGGTTCCCTAAGATGTTTGGTCGCATGATGAACCCAACATTAGGTTATATTCATTTCTGGACTACATTTGCTGGTGCATATTTAGTATTCTTCCCTCAGCATTACCTAGGTATTGCTGGTTTCCCAAGAAGATATTATGCTTACACAGGATTTGACTTTACCAATAAATACCAGGATTTGGCTGAACTTAGCACAATTGCTGCAATCATAGTGTTCTTAGCAAACTTAGTATTTTTGTATAATTTCTTTTACTCAATTTTCTGGGGTAAGAAAGCAACACAAAATCCTTGGAAATCGAATACACTTGAATGGACAACACCAGTTAATGTTGGTCATGGTAACTGGGTTGGAGAAATTCCAGCAGTATATCGTTGGCCGTATGACTATAGCAAGCCAGGTGCAGCAGACGATTTCATTCCACAAAATGTTCCTTTCTCTGCAACGCCAGAGTCAAACTTCCCTTATGAAACAGAATTGATTAAGGAAGAAAATGAAATTGAAAATATCAAGTATAATTATAATATTCCAGATTAATTAGATGTTCGAGATTCGATGTTAGGTGAACCCTTTTTTAACAGTCCCAAACATCAAGCATCGAATCTCAAATATCAACAATTATGATTCTTTTTAGAAAATTAGGTCTTTGGACTATAGGAGCAGTTTACCTTTTGATTTTAGTAGGTGGAGTTGTTCGAGCAACAGGTTCAGGAATGGGTTGCCCAGATTGGCCTAAATGCTTTGGAAGTTGGGTTCCACCAACGGACATTTCTCAATTACCAGCTAATTACAAAGAAATATTTGGAGAAAAACTCAAAGGTGAGATAGAATTTAATGCTCTTAAAACTTGGATTGAATATGTAAATAGATTACTTGGAGTATTAATTGGTTTTCTCATTTTTGGTACATTTTTATCTTCGTTCTTTGCTTTTTGGAAAAAAGACAAAACTATTGTTTTATTAAGCTTTTTCGCTTTCATTTTGGTTGGAATAGAAGGTTGGCTTGGTTCAAAAGTTGTGTCGAGTGAGTTACATCCTGTAATGATTACACTCCACATGATACTTTCAATGGTTATTGTTTTCATATTATTATATGCAGTTGCAAGATCCTACAACACAGTGGTAGTAATAGAAAATGTACATGAATCAAGGCAATTAAGCTTCTTGGTAATATTGACAATATTACTTACGCTTGGTCAGATTTTACTTGGAACACAAGTAAGAGAAATGATTGATACAGTGTCAGGCTCAATGGGAAATGAACTAAGAAGTCAATGGGTCGAAAATATAGGAGGTAAATTTCAAATACATGGTTTATTTTCAATTGTAGTATTAAGTTTAAATTTATTCTTGTTTTATCGGATTAGAAAAAATATTTCTGTAAAAGGAATCATTTATAAATTGAGTGTTTGGCTCTTGATTTTAATTTTAGTTGAAATGTTGTCTGGAATAACATTAGCTTATTATAGTTTTCCAGCACTGATGCAGCCAATTCACCTGACATTTGCTACTGTAGCATTAGGTATTCAATTTATAATTTATTTGTTTTTAAATAAAGACAGCGTTTTTAGGAGCATTGCTTCACCACAATAAATGAGTACAACAGTTTCGCAAAATATTTTTGCATACAAAGCCAAAGCTTTTTTTGACATAACAAAATTCCGTTTATCTTCAACGGTTGTTTTTTCAGGAGCATTTGGATTTATTATAGCATCCGATAAAATTGATTGGATAAAAGTAGTTCTTTTCTGTATTGCAGCATTTTCAACAACAGCAGCAGCTAATATCATCAATCAAATTATTGAAAAAGATTTGGATAAATTGATGAAACGAACAGAAGAAAGACCACTACCAAGTGGAAGACTTTCAGTGCGTGAAGCAGCAATTTTCGGTTGGTTTTTAGCAATGATTGCTATGTACATTTTGTTTTATGAATTCAATGTACGTGCAGGGTTATTAGCATTGCTATCAATGGTTCTTTATGGGTTTGTTTATACACCTCTCAAAAGAGTTGGACCTATTGCAGTGGCAGTTGGAGCTTTGCCAGGTGCATTTCCTCCAATGATTGGATGGGTAGCAGCGGCTAATCATTTTGGCTTAGAACCTGGAATTTTATTTGCTATTCAATTTTTTTGGCAATTTCCCCATTTCTGGGCAATTGCTTGGGTTTTAGATGAAGATTATGCGAAGGCAGGCTTCAAGTTATTGCCATCGAGTGGTGGTCAAAATTTGAATTCAGCTATTCAAATAATGATATATACAGTATTTTTATTACCCCTATGTTGGATTCCTCATTATTTAGTAATGACGGGTATTAATTCAGGTGTGATTGCAACGATTTGTGGCGTGTTGTTTTTAGCTCAAACATTTCATTTGATGCGTAAAGTTGATCGAAAAGCAGCTCTACAATTAATGTTTGGCTCATTTATTTATCTGCCAGTGGTGCAGATAGCGTACTTGTTGGATAAAGTGTAGCATAACTTATTCTTGTAAAAGATAAGTTTTCAAAATCAAAAATCATGAGTAATAAAAATATTAAGGGGCGTTCGATAACACCAATTGGCGTGCAAGAACCCGCACAAGTATTGTCAGTTAATAAGTGGAAGTTCATTATTTGGTTATTTATAATTACTATTGTCATGTTGTTTGCATCGCAGACAAGTGCTTATTTGGTAAGAAGAGCGGAAGGAAACTGGGCTGAATTTGAAATTCCAACAATATTTTGGTTTAGTACATTGATTTTGTTAATTAGTAGTGGTTCAATGCACTGGGCTTTATTATCAGCTAAACAAAATAGTCAAACAAATTTAAAAATTGCGGTAGGTTTGACATTTGCTTTCGGAATTGTATTTTTAGCAATGCAGTATCTTGGGTGGCAAGACCTACAACAACAAGGTGTATTTTTGAAAGGTAATCCATCTGGTTCGTTCTTTTATATATTTACAGGTTTGCATATGGCACACCTTTTACTCGGATTAGGGATTTTAATAGCCACTTTAATAATGGCTTTTAAATTAGAGATTAATGCTGGGAATACACTTTTAGTTGAAATTTGTGCAACTGCATGGCATTTCTTAGATATTCTTTGGATATATTTGTTTGTGTTTTTATTGTATTTTAGATAAGTTTTACGTTTTTGGCTGAAAGGTCAAAATAATTGAAAATTGTTAACCAAAACGGAACACCGTTAATAATTGTTTTTATGGCAAGTGCAAATACCTCTACAACCGCAGACCATTTAATTTGGAAAGGTGGCGTTCAACCAATGAAAGTTGGCTACGGAAAATTGATGATGTGGATTTTTCTACTATCAGACACCTTTACGTTTTCAGCTTTATTGATTGCCTACGCTTTAGTTCGATTCAGTTTTCCAGTTTTCGAGGGAGCAAGAAAAGCGTTTGAATTTTCAACAGCTTGGTGGCCAATACCTGAGCGTGTATTTGAATCTGTACCGTTTCTTCATGGTGTTTCGGCTCCGCTTGTATTCGTAGGTATAATGACTTTTATTTTGATCATGAGTTCTGTAACGATGGTATTGGCTGTTGAAGCTGGTCATCGCCGTGACAAAGCTGATGTAGAAAAATATATGCTTTGGACTATCTTAGGTGGTATAGCTTTTTTAAGTTCTCAAGCTTGGGAGTGGACACACTTTATTCATGGTTCGGCAGAAGGTTTGAAATTGGCTTCTGGCGAAATAGTAAATGGAGCTAATTTGGTTCGTAATGAATACGGCCCACCTGCATTTGCAGATTTCTTTTTCTTTATCACAGGTTTTCACGGAACACACGTACTTTCAGGTGTTGTATTGAACGTATTAATTTTCTATAACACAGCAAACGGTGTTTATGAGAAACGTGGACACTATGATATGATTGAAAAAGTAGGTTTATACTGGCACTTTGTAGATTTAGTTTGGGTGTTTGTATTTACTTTCTTCTATCTTGTATAGTATTGATAGTTTGAATTTCTAATTTGATAAGACCTCTTTAAAAGATAATAAAATGGCTGAACACACTGAACACGGCGAAAATGCTCCTTCTGCTACAAAAGAGATTTGGAGAACTTTTTGGATACTTTTAGCAATTACCTCACTTGAATTCGTAATTGCCTTTACAATAGATGCTGACCATTACAAATGGACAAAGGTTGGAATATTCATTATTTTAACACTTGTAAAAGCGTATTATATTGTAGGAAATTTCATGCACTTACGTCATGAGGTAAAATCATTGATTTGGACTATTATATTACCATGTATGTTTGTATTGTGGTTGGTTGTGGCGTTGATGGTTGAAGGTGGATATATTGGACTTGAGAGACTTTTCTTTAAATAAATAATGCGTAAAAATACTGCCAAAGTCGGAATACTAATAGTTATATTAGCTGTTCCGGCTTTTATTTTTGTTTTCCTGAAAATGTTCGGGCATAATTATTTTAAACTCCCTTACCTGATGCCAGAAGTTGATGCAACTGGGCAAGTAGTGATGAAGGGGGTTGACACAGTTTTTCATCAAATTCCAAAATTTGAGTTGGTTGACCAAAACGGCCAAAAGTTTTCTTCTGAGCAAACGAAAGGTAAAATTTACGTTGCAGATTTCTTTTTTACTCGTTGCGGTACAACTTGCCCTAAACTGACAACCAATCTTTCTCGTATCCAAAGCCTTTTTGCAAACGACCCCAATATCTTAATTGTATCACATTCGGTTGACCCAAAGCATGATTCTTCAGCCGTATTGCAAAAATTTGCTCAAAAATATGATGCAAAAAATGGTAAATGGTTTTTCTTGACAGGTGATAAAAAGACAATATACGATTTAGCGATTAAAGGATATAAGCTACCTGCTGCCGATGCTTCGGAGTATGATAAAAATATTAAGTCAATAGATGAAACATTTATACATTCAGAAAAGTTATTATTGATAGACAAAGAGGGCTATGTTAGAGGCATTTATGATGGAACATTTGCTCCAGATGTTGAACGCTTAATAGCAGAAATAAAAGTTTTATCTGAAATTTATAAAAGTAAAAATTAGTAGAAGGGCAGGCAATGGCAACAATCGAATTAAAACAAGAGCAAAAATCAATGACGTTAATCAACGTCTTGTCGGTGGCGATTCCAGTAGTAGTAGCAATATTATTAGGAATTAGACAAAAAGTCGAAATTGGTGCGTGGACAAAGGTTTTACCACACGTGATAGGTGCAATTAATACATTGACATCAGTATTATTATTATATGGAGTTTATTTGATCAAACAAAAGCAAATTGAACGCCATCGCAAAGTAATGACAGGAGCTTTTGCTTTAGGAGCCTTGTTTTTGGTTTGTTATGTACTTTATCATTTAACAAATCCATCGACAAGTTTTGGAGGAGAAGGATTCATTAGATATATTTATTACTTTATATTAATCAGCCATATTAGCTTATCACTGGTTGTGCTACCGTTGGTACTTCGTGCCTACTTTTTTGCTTGGACAAAGCAATTTGAGCGTCATAAAAAATTGACACGCTATGCTTTCCCTATTTGGTTATATGTTTCAGTAACAGGTGTAATTGCATATTTGATGATAAAACCATATTATTTGTAGTAAATAATCTTTAACATTGATACAGATGAAAAAGTTATTGTTAGTTGTTGTATTATTTTTATTTAATTGCTCCTTTACTATGGCACAGTGTGCAATGTGTAGAGCAACAGTTGGAAGTAACCTAAGTGAAGGAAGAGGGGTTATCGGAACGGGTATCAATGATGGTATCTTACTAATGCTGGCCTTTACATATTTATCTATCCCAACGCTTATCTATGTATGGTTTCGCACAGCTAGAAAGGAAATGCGTTTAAAAATGGGGAAAGTAGGGTAGTGGAAATACTAAACTTTTTTTGGTATCAATCACTGATACAGATAAAGAAAAAATATAATAGATGAGTGTTAAATATGAAGCCCTCGTAGATGTCAATAACATCTACGAGGGTTTCCTTTAAAAGCTACTCTGAAGGAACAAAAGATTTTATTGATAAAAATGTTTTTCGATACGTTTATCAGGTATAACCCACAGCAAGGCAACTATTAAGTAAATTACTACGCTTAAATAAGGCATAATAAATGATAAACAAGTAGCAAAGCCATAAATAAAAATTGAAGTTTTTATCTTATTATCCTTTTGAAAAGCCTTATAAATTATTGAATCTTTACCCGCTTCTGATTTTACAAAATAGACCAAAATATACCAGGCAATACTTGTTATTAGCAATATAAGACCATAAAATGCAACAGAAATGGGTCTAAAATGGCTTGCTCCCATCCAACTCGTAGCAACAGGCAACATGGAAAGCCAAAACAATAAATGTAAATTTGCCCAAAGAACTTTTCCAGTAACTTTTTCTGCTGCTTGCCACAAATGATGATGATTAGCCCAGTATATTCCTACGTAAAAAAAACTTAAAGCATAAGTTAAAAAATTAGAAAACAAAGGCAATAATGCGATGAGTGTTTCTCCTTTTGGAACACTAAAACCTAAAACCATGATGGTAATAATGATAGCAATTACCCCATCACTAAATGCTTCTACACGACTTTTATTCATTATTTTAAAATTTGATATTTCTTTAACACTACTATTTACTAAGCAAAGGTTTTAGTCTTTGATTTTTATGTTTAAAGCTTAAAATAAAACAGCTCAATTGTAATTTTAAATCTGATTAAAACTTTAACTGAGTTGTTTGCCCGATTAATACTATGTCATTGATGGCATTGACTTCTTTTAGATAACTTCCTGTGTGAAACCAAGTACATTCGACTGACATAGTTAAAAACCTTATTGGTTGATATGCTATTGATATTCCTAATTGATTACCAATATGTTTTTTGTTACTTTTATTTGCTGCAATTATCTGCATTGGGCTATTATAAAGAGCATCGTTTATGGAGTGTCTCCAAAAAGAATCGTAATCAACAGAAAAAGATGCTTTGGGGGATAATTCAAATTCAGAATATGGATGAAAATCAATTAAGTTGGCTGGTCCAATGAGTGCCGCTAAGCCAAAATAAGCCCCACGAGGAAATAACGGATTGAATGTATTGAATGTATTGTCGTTTATACTTTTATCACCACTAATAATTTCTGCTTTAAAACCTATTTTTGGCTTTAACTTCGTTTGAGCTAATTGATGGTAGGCATCTAATGAAACAGTATAAGCTGAAATTTTTTGATTGTTGATACTGCCAAATTGATACACTGTTTCAAAATCATAATTGATTATTTTATTTTTTCCCCATGAACGAATACCTACTGAGTGCCTAATTTCAGCTCCAGTAATGTTTGCATATTTTTTTGTTTGATAATGATTGCCTAAGTAATAAATATCTAAGTTCGAGGATTTAAAAATATTTTTAAATTGATGATAAACTCCCCAAATGTTGATATGCTGATTAGTTTTATCATCAAATACTTTCTTATTTAATAATACTGGATTGCCATAGAAAGCACTTCCCTCAGATTTATCATTTTTATAGATGAATCTTACTATATCGAAGCTCAATCTATTATTTAGTCCTTCTCTTGTTGAATATAAACGTTGCCCTCCTAATGGCATTTCTTGTCTTCCTATACGTAGTTTTATATCTCTAAATGCAACATCTACAAATAATTGACTCAAATCAAACTGGTTTTCATCAAGAGTTCTATTAGGTTCTAAACGATTTTGTGCATTGGTGCTGACAATTTGTGAAAAAAAACGAACAGATTTACCAATTTTCAAATCTGAATGCAACAAAAATCGTTGATAAAACTCGGTATGGTTTCCATTATCTTCCCAATTTTGATTGGTAAAATTCAAGGTTTGAAGTCGTACTTCTCCACCGATAGAGTTGGATATTTTATTTGAAAAAGAATGAAATTTTAACGATTTATAAAACGAAGAAAGTGTATCGTCTTTTAAATAAGAATAATCTTCGTTGAATCGCAAACTTAAAAACTCTTTCTGTTGAGCAAAAAGAGATAAAGGAAAAAAAAGTAAATAAAGATAGTTGCAAATTTTCATCTTCTTAAGATATAAAGGCAAGTGTTGCCACTTGCCCCATTATTATTTTTTATCAATCTGATAGCCACCATAATAATTTACTGGTGACCAATTGGGTAGTGCATTTAATCTATGTGCTAATTCGGGTGAAAGCGAGCCATCAGAATAAACTACTTTTCCATCAACAACCGTTAGAGTGGCTTTTAATTGAAGTATATCCTCATCAGCAACTTTAAAATAATCTTTATTCAATAGAGCAAAATCGGCCAAATATCCTTCTTTTAATATTCCTCTATCTTGGTGTAAATTAATTAGTTCAGCACTCCACTTGGTATAAAGTTGCAGTGCGGTTTTTCTATCTAAAATATTATCGGCGTTATACATTTTTGTTTTTCCTATTGTTCTACCAGTAGTAAGCCAATACATACCTATCCAAGGATTATAGGAACTTACACGAGTACCATCAGAACCCATTCCAACTTTTATTCCTAATTCTAACATTCTCTTCACGGGTGGCGTATGTTTTACGGCATCAATACCATAACGTTTTATAAAACTTTCCCCCTGAAATGCCATTCTAAATTGAATGGCAATGCCGCCATTTAGTTTTTTGATGCGTTGCAAGTTTTCTTCTGAAATAGTTTCTGCATGATCAAAAAACCATAGTAATCCATTAAGCGGAAAATCTTTATCTATTTCTTCAATCACATTCAAAAAACGGGTAATACTTTCATTATAAGTAGCATGAATTCTAAAAGGCCAACGATTTTTTATCAATAAAGCAAGAACATCTTTTAATTGATTTTCCATTTGTGGACTTAAATCAGGTCGAGGTTGGTCAAAGTTTTCAAAATCAGCAGCACTGGCCACTAAATTTTCTCCGCCACCTTGTACATAATATTCTGTTTTGTGTTGACCGTCATCATCGTGTTCGCTAATATGAACTTCATTAACCCATGTAGAATAGTCTTGAAGTTCACTGCCTGCTTTTTGAGCAAATAGATAAAACGGCAAACGAACGGTAAGTTCATTGCTCTTCGAGAGCATATCGGTAATACCATAATCATTAGGGAAATTTTGAAAACCACCACCTGCATCCATTACTGATGTGATGCCAAATCGGTTTAAATCTGACATAAAATTCTTTGTAGAATTAATTTTTTCTTGCTCGTTGAGTTCAGGAAGTTTAGCTAATGTAGCATAAAGAATATAGGCATTAGGTTCAGCAATTAACAAACCTGTAGGATTTCCTTGCTCATCTTTTTGTATCAATCCTCCTTTAGGGCTTGGCGTTTTGGCATCAATTTTTAATGCTTCTAATCCTGCTTTGTTTAAATAGGCGTGTCCATACAAGTGTAATAAAAAAGCGGGGGTATTGCCTGTTGCTTCATTGATTTCTTTTAATGTTGGGAGTCTTTTTTCATCAAATTGATAAGCATTCCAACCTCCAACAACTCTTACCCACTGCCCTTTAGGCGTTCGTAATGCTTGCTCTTTAAGCATTTGTAATGCTTTTTTTAAAGAATGAACTCCATCCCAACGTAATTCGGTATTGAAAAAACGACCTCCTCTTATGACATGCAAATGACTATCAAATAAGCCTGGTATAATTGATTTACCTTGTGCATCAATTATTTTGGTCATATTTGTTTTGGTTTTTAGTACTTCATCTTCGTTACCTATTTTCAATATTTTACCCTCTTTTACAGCAATAGCCTCAGCTATTTTATCATTATCCATTGTATAGATTTTTGCATGATGAATAATTAAATCTGCTTGCGGAAAAGAATAAAAAGAAATAAGACAGAAAACTACTATGAACATATTTTTCAACATAATAATCGAATTTATAGTTAGTAATAAAAAAGACTGCTGACAACCAGCAGCCCTTTTTTGCATAATGTTAAAACAATTAGTGTTTTAACATACCTTTTGCATACTGAATACCAATACCATAAGAACCACCGAATTGAATTGCCGCATCAGTTACTGGTTTATAAGTAGCTTGTCTTGCCCAATCTCTTTGCAACTCTAACATGTATTGCAAAGAAGTCATTGGCTGAGCACCTGCTTGAATCATTCTTTGTACTGCCATATTGTGTGCTTCGTGGCTTACATCACCACAAGCATCAGTAATGATATAGACTTCATAACCATCAGCTAAAGCAGATAAAGCTGGTCCAACGATACAAACACTTGTCCAAAGCCCAGCTAATACGATTTTCTTGTTGCCAGTTTTTACAATTGCATCGTGCGTTGGTTTGTCTTCCCAAGTATTCATCGTAGTTCTGTCGTAGTATTTAGTAGAAGCTTGCGGATAAACAGCTTCAATTTCTGGAAATACTGGGCCAGAAAAAGACGCTTCTGCAACAGTGGTAACGATAGTAGACACATTGAAAACTTTGGAAGCCTTTGCAATTAAACCCGTATTGTTCCTCAACTCAACCATAGGAATGCTTGTGGTTGCAAATCCCATTTGACCTTCGTGGTCAATTAATACTAAAGTATGATTAGTAGGATTTAATAATTTTGGTGATGGACTTTGAGCAAAAGCGGTTACGCTTGCTATTGAGCATAAAGCTCCAAAGAGAATTGATTTGAACTGTTTCATTTTCATAAAAAATTTTGATTGTTTAACGATGCAAAGGTATGTTTGCACGAAACCGTAAAACATTGATCTAGTTCAAGAAATGAGCTGAGAGCTTATTTTTTTGATTTTCTCTTTCGTATTCTGCTTAAAAATTCGGCAGAAATACCCAAATAACTGGCAATGAGGTGTTGTGGAATACGTTGAGGAAGATTTGGATATTTATGCAGAAACAATTCATATCTTTCTTCTGCCGACAATGCGATGTTACCAAATAATCTATCTTGGTAACTGGCTAAATGGCGTTGAACCATCAAGCGAAACATTCTTTCTAAGGAGGGGATTTCGTTCAAAATAGCTGCTTTAGCTATGGGAGTAAGTATAAGCAATTCGCTATCCTCTATGAGTTCGATATACATTTTACTGGGCTTCTGTTCATGAAAGCTAATGATATCACTCACCCACCAATTTTCACACGCAAAGGTTAATATAACTTCAAATCCATTATGATCAATAAAATAGGTTTTTACTAATCCCTTTAGAATAAAGGCTTCAAACTTACAAACTTCACCCTGTTGTAAGAGAAACGTTTTTTTCTTGAATATTTTTTTTTGAAAATAGCCATTAAGAAAAATTAGTTGTTCATCGGTTAAAGGAACACAAGTAGTTATATACTGATTGAGTTCTTTATTCATGTTACGATAAAATGTATGGTAATAATATCCCAATAAAAGATGAAAAGAACAGAGATATTTCGCACTATCATGTACCCTAAAATTTAGACAGGCAAAACAGTTCTTTGTTTTGCCACGACCATTTCTCTAAGAGCCTCCCTACATGTATTCGGGAGACTCCCGAAAGAACGAAATTATACTTCTGTCACTCGTGGAAATGCTTCTGTCATTTGTGGAAATGCTTCTGTCACTCGTGGAAATGCTTCTGTCACTCGTGGAAATGCCTCTGTCACTCGTGGAAATGCTTCTATCACTCGTGGAAATGCCTTTGACACTCGTGGAAATGCTTCTGTCACTCGTGGAATCGCTTATGTCACTCGTGGAATCGCTTCTGTCACTCGTGGAAATGCTTCTGTCACTCGTGGAAATGCTTCTGTCACTCGTGTAATTGCCTCTGTCACTCGTGTAATTGCCTCTGTCACTCGTGTAATTGCCTCTGTCACTCGTGGAAATGCTTCTGTCACTCATGTAATTGCCTCTGTCACTCGTGGAAATGCTTCCGTCACTCGTGGAAACGCTTCTGTCACTCGTGGGATGACTTTTGATGATGAATGCCCGTTTTGATGATTTGTTTGGCTAAAGCCAATTCATTGACTAATGTTGGGTTGCTATCACCAAAATGACTTTGTACCAAATCGTACATATTATCAATTGCTTTGAAGGCAGTAGTAAAACTCATTGGCAAAGGTCTGGTGCCTGTGGCTTTCTTTTCTTGTTGATTGATGGTCGGTTTATCTTTAATCCTATTATAAGCTGCAATGGCATTTTCGATTTCGGTAATGTTTTCAGGAGTAAGATTGGTAAGCACAGCAAGGTTATCGTTGAGGTGTTGTTTGATATTAGTAGCTCTGTGGACAGATAATGTTTTGGTTGCCTTTGAAATATATCTTATGCTATGATCCAGATGATTGACTAAAACTAACTCACCGATTTGTTTGGCTTTTACCATGCCTCGCAAAGCATATTTTATGGTAATATTTGCCATATTCTCCTTGGCAATTTGCACCACATTGCTTGCTGTTGCAGGTGTTTCTGATTGAACTTGGGCTGCTTTATTTATCATCATCAAAGCATCATTAAAGGCTGCTGTTTCAACAGCATATTCTGCAATACTTGATAAAATACCAGCATGTTTGGTATTGAATTCTTTGACACGATTGCAGGTGTCCAATTTTGCTCGTTGTTTGTTATCCATAATTGTGTTTATTTAGGTTTAATAAAATTGATTGTATGGTACTTTTCAAAGTAGTTTGGCAAACTCTTTTTAGATAGTAGCACAACAAGATAAAAAAACTTGTTTTTGCATAAAAGCCTGTAGTGGATAAACGACAGGCGTTGTATGCAAACGACTTTTTTCAAAGCTATTCAAGCTAATTTTTAATTAGATCTTTAATCAAATAAGCGTTTTCTTAAAACACAAAAGCCACATTCTTTTGATCAGAATGTGGCTTTTTGTTAAATACAATTTAAGGTTTACTCGTAGTAAGTAATTTTAAACTGTTTATAGGTTTGCCAAATACCACTTTTACTAATAAGTATTTTATATCCAATAATCATGTTCGATTGGTTATACTCATATTCATACTTAAATCTTGAACCCTCAAAAAGTCTGACACTTGAGGCAGGTAGATTCTGACTGATGATTTCGAGTGACAAATTATTTATCTTTAGTTCTTCTTTATAGAATTTTGCTAAAACATTCTCGCCAGCATTGTACTGAAAATCTTCTTCTTCATATCCTCCTGATAGACTTCTATCAGCTCTATTGACGATATTACCTCCTTTCCATGTATAATTGATTATTTGTAAAGTAGAACGCATCCCTCGGTTGGTGGAAGAACGAGTATATTTGATGAGCTTACCCTCAGAATCATAGCCATATTCATCAATGAGCTGTTCTGAATTCAAGTTTTCTGTGATGGATATTAATTTACTACCTTCATATTGATATACTTTTTCAGACTGTGTTTTAGTACCATCAGCCGCTTTTCTTTCTATAGCTATTGAAAGCATTTTACCATCAGTATCTCTTTTGAATGTCTCATTATTAATGTTTTTTGCTAATGAATCTGTAATTTTTGAGCCAATAATTTGTTTGGTAGTAGCATCATAGACCCACTCAGTTGTAATTTTATTGCCAGCAGCATCTGATACAATTATAGCTTGTGTTTTGCCTTTAAGTGGATTTTCTTTTGTTTTTTGGGTAAGCAAATCTATTTCTGTTTGGCTTTTGCAAGCCAACAACATACTCAAAACAGATATATATAAATACATATTTTTATTCATAACTTTAATAATAAACTTATTTTAAGACTCAGTTCCCTCAGATTCTCCTGCAAGGGACTCTGAGGCATTGGTCTATGCTTAGGGCTTGATTTTTGAGTTTTTTTTCAGTTCCCTCAGAGTCTCCCGAAGGCACGTAGGGGACTCTGAGGGCATTGGTCTATCCAACTCAGACATCTTGATAATGGGTTAAATCTACGAGTTCATTTGCTTCACTCAAATCATAAAATCTTGCTGATGAATGGATATATTGCAAATAATCAGTTGCCAAATTCCATCTCCCACTTACTGGATTTTTGTGCATATAATCTAATTTTTGCTTAATAAATGGCTCATTAAAGCACTCTTTGGCATCATACGATTCTCTAAAAACTTGGTGCAACTTCCCCTTTTTACCTTCTTTGACTTTTACTCCTTCTTCAAGTTTTTCTAATAAACTCACTTTGCTATTTGCTTTCAATCTCTTCACAATTTCATAAGCCATGAATCTTTTTGCATTACTTATAATTTTGAAAAGTTCTGGTGATTCTTTTGGCAAATAAAGCATACAATGCAAGTGGTTTGGCATCAAAACATAAGCAACTGTTTTGATGCCTTGTTCTTTCAATATTTTCAACCAACCATAAATATTGCCATATAACTGTGTCTCCTCAAATAAAGGTAGCCAACGATGGCACGTAAATGTTACAAAATATATCGCTTCTCGTTGGTCTTGCCTTAATTTAACAGCCATTTGTTCTTCATTTTTTTTCTTCTATCTAACCCTTTTTCAGTTCCCTCAGAGTCTCCTGCAAGGGACTCTGAGGCATTGGTCTATGCTTAGGGCTTGATTTTTGAGTTTTTTACCCGTATTTATTTCTTTGGTTTGCCACAACCCTTGCCCTCAGAGTCCCCTACGTGCCTTCGGGAGACTCTGAGGCATTGGTCTATGCTTTGGGCTTGATTTTTGAGTTTTTTACCCGTATTTATTTCTTTGGTTTGCCACGACCCTTTTTCAGTTCCCTCAGAGTCTCCTGCAAGGGACTCTGAGGCATTGGTCTATGCTTAGGGCTTGATTTTTGAGTTTTTTTACCCATATTTATTTTTTTGGTTTGCCACGACCCTTGCCCTCAGAGTCCCCTACGTGCCTTCGGGAGACTCTGAGGGAACTAAGGTATTAAACCCACCTGTAATTCTTTCAACTCCTGTGTATGATTCCCTAAAATAATAAAAATTGCTACTTCTATCTTTCTTTTCAGAAAACCCATGTTCAAACAGAAATGGATTTAGAAATTTTTGCATGACTGTTTTTGCTACCTGTACACTCATACATATAGCTTTGGTTCAGTTTTTAAAATCTCTAATAAGTTAATAAGAATTTTATAGGCTTCCTCAAAGTCTTCTGCATATTCACCTTTGATTTGCTCGTCAAAATACGCTCGTTGAAATGCTACAATTTCATCAAACCTTGGGTTGTTTACCAAATGAGCAATAATAATTCTATTTATGAAAAAACCACCACCACCGTTCACTCTAATAGATTTGTCCCAATCATTTCAGTTCCCTCAGAGTCTCCTGCAAGGGACTCTGAGGCATTGGTCTATGCTTAGGGCTTGATTTTTGAGTTTTTTACCCGTATTTATTTCTTTGGTTTGCCACGACCCTTGCCCTCAGAGTCTCCCGAAGGCACGTAGGGGACTCTGAGGGAACTAATTTTTTACTTCATCTTCTATTTTTTCAACGCATTCATCTGAGGGAACTAAAATAGGTTACTCGGCATCATTTAACAACATTATAGCGAACCGCTATTATTAAATAATATAATAAACCAAATATTACACCATTAATTACCAAAGATAGCGGCATGTAAGGGGTTGTTTTTGAAAAAAAGTAATTTAAAGAGTTACAAATTACGCCTATCAAAAGAAAAACTATCAAGTTGTTTGTCAAGTGTTTTAATTCTAATATGTTTAGACATAATTTAAATAATAATAATAATGGTAAAAAAGACATCCAGCCATAAAATATTTTTATTAAAATCATTGGAATTATAATTTTAGTTTCATAAAGTCTTCCTTCAAAAAAAATCTCAATAAATAAATTGACAATCAATTCAAGGATATTAAATATTATGTACAGCATAAAATATTTTATGACATTTTTCATCACTTCATTTACATTTAGGTTTTATATTCGTCCTACCAGATAAATAATCTTTAACTGTTTCAAAATCAGGTCTTTCTATTGTAGGTGTTAACACGGTAGAAATTCCACCATTCAAATTGGTAAAGTCCTTAATTTTTGTTTGAAAACTTGTCCATAAAGGTTCTGCTAAAGAAAAAGTTGAAGCGTTTACTTTATTAGCAAACCACTATCAGTTCCCTCAGAGTCTCCTGCAAGGGACTCTGAGGCATTGGTCTATGCTTAGGGCTTGATTTTTGAGTTTTTTTACCCGTATTTATTTCTTTGGTTTGCCACGACCCTTGCCCTCAGAGTCCCCTACGTGCCTTCGGGAGACTCTGAGGGAACTAGGGAACTAATGAAACAATTTTTAATCTTGGACTTTCTTTTTTAACATTACAATCTTTCAGTTCCCTCAGAGTCTCCTGCAAGGGACTCTGAGGCATTGGTCTATGCTTAGGGCTTGATTTTTGAGTTTTTTACCCGTATTTATTTCTTTGGTTTGCCACGACCCTTGCCCTCAGAGTCCCCTACGTGCCTTCGGGAGACTCTGAGGGAACTAAAATAATTTAACGTTTTTTGCTTGCTTTTATCTTAGTTATCTGAGGGAACGAAGAAACGAAAAAAAACTACTCATAAATTTCATCAATAGCTCTTTTGTTTACATAATCATATAATATTTTTTCATCTTCAACATATACGAAATAGGATAAACTTCCTTCCCTAAAAACGGCCATACCTGTACATTGGGTTTTATCAACGTACATTCTCAAATCATGTAAATTATATTTTGTATTATATTTTATGTTTCCTCCTAATTTATAGAAATAGATAGAATATATGGAGTATATATTTTTGTAAGTATTGCCTAATTGAATAACAACGCTATCAATTTTTCCATCAAAACTACTATCTCTTTCATTGAATCCATCCACTATGTAATAATCAATGCGGCTCTTTTTCTTATTATAAGTAGAGTCATCTGAAATATATTCTTCAAATGGAGGATTTAGTGGCTTAAACATAATTTCTCCGTTTTTTTTGTTGCATGACATAAAACCTATAAGACAGATAAAGTATATAAAAGATTTCATTGACTAAAATTTTATTTGGATTGGATATGATATTTTGATTTCTGTTACAAATGGCTTAGCATTTCGGTAATGTTGCAATATATACCATGCTTTAAATCCATCTCCAAGATATTCAGTTCCCTCAGAGTCTCCTGCAAGGGACTCTGAGGCATTGGTCTATGCTTAGGGCTTGATTTTTGAGTTTTTTACCCGTATTTATTTCTTTGGTTTGCCACGACCCTTGCCCTCAGAGTCCCCTACGTGCCTTCGGGAGACTCTGAGGGAACTAATGAAACAATTTTTAATCTTGGACTTTCTTTTTTAACATTACAATCTAACTTGGATGACCATGTGGCATAGCCATTCTAAAACAAAATCTAATATCTGGAATCTCTTGTTCCAAAAGATTTTCCATAACATAGGGGTAAAAGCTTATCTTTTTACCATTTATACTAACAAATGGTATATAGATATTAAATTTCTCGTTATAATCTACTTGCCAAGTACCCCCATAATTTTGAATGAAGACTTCACCCAAATATGCTTCAATTCTCATTAAATTTGAGTTTATAAAATCTTCATCAATCAAATTTTGTTTATGATATAAAGCAATATCCAAAAGTTTTAAACTATCAATTGATTTATCAAGTTTATTAATCTCAATATCAAGTATTTCACTCAATTCTAATATTAAGGAACGTACCTTCATTGGAAAAGAAACTCCAAAGGTTTCTTTTCCATTAAGTAAATGTAAAGGGTTCATAAATTAGTTTATTTAGTATTAAAACAATCAATAGTAGCTGTCCCACCAAAAGTATAACCATTATCAGTTAATGTTCTATTATTCAGTTCCCTCAGAGTCTCCTGCAAGGGACTCTGAGGCAATGGTCTATACTTTGGGCTTGATTTTTGAGCTTTTTACCCGTATTTATTTCTTCGGTTTGCCACGCCCCTCGCCCTTAGAGTCCCCTACGTGCCTTCGGGAGACTCTGAGGGAACGAAATAGCTTTAAACTGGTTGCCGTTACTTTTATTTTGTCTTTTGCATTACCACATAAATCATCAATTTTATTTCTTACGGCATCTGCATAACTAAGCACTTTATCAGTATAACCTTTTGCAATAGTTTTTATACCTTGCAAATAACTCAAAGATACTGTATTACTGCCTTTTTTAATCAACCAATCTTTCAGTTAGGAACACAAATCTTACGCCCAATAATAAAACTTACCATCTCCTGCTGGTGTTGTAAAACCTTCTATTTCTCTATCAAGTATCCATACTACACCTGCAGGGCAATCATCCAAAAACCACCAGTAAGTCTCAACTTCTTTCATTCGTTCTTCATTGGGAAAAGCATTTTTGAATAATGCTAATTGTTCGTCTATTGTCCCTTGTAAAAATTCTCCCTTTTTAGCCAAGCGAAGTTTTTTTTCTTCTATTAAACGACCTAATACAATAAAAAATAGTTCTATCCTTCCTTGATAAGTTTCTGAATATTTTTTTGGAAAATCATAAAAAATAGAATCAGCAGTAGCGAGCCAAAGATTTGTTAAAGCCATTTGCTCCAACCCGTCAATTATCTTGAGGTATGAATTATTACTTATCATGATTTACTTGAATTTAATTTCGATTCCATTTTGACCAACTAAGGGTTTAATTTTTGTCTCATTGATTACATCTATTGTCCATTTTGCTCCAGTATTTGAACTTGACACATTTCTTAAATTGACTTTTGTTCCATTTAATTCTCCGTTCCATACTCCTTGTGCTGTTGGATGAGCTGTTAAAGGTTTACCTAATATGCCTTCGGCATATTGTCTAATTTCTGCATCAGTTGCTCCTTCAAACATTTTCGTAGTTTTACCATTCCCTCCAACTACTTCACCCAATATTTTACCATTAATGTTAATTGTTTTTGTAGGGTTTGTTTTATCAAATAACTTCACTACATCATCAATATTATCAAATAGCTTTAAACTGGTTGCCGTTACTTTTATTTTGTCTTTTGCATTACCACATAAATCATCAATTTTATTTCGTATGGCATCTGCATAATCAATAAGTATCTTGACAAACTATATATTCTATTTCATCTTGAGAAATGATTTTATATATTTCTTTTAAATATATTGTAAAATCTGTAAATTTTGTGTTACTTATTTTAATTCTATTATAGGTCAATAAAATCATTATTTTATTTGTTTGAGGAAAATAATGGAACAAAAAGCCTGATTTTATATCTAAATGATACATACTTACTCCAATCGTTTCCTTTTTAGTTAATTTTATTTTAATTGTATTTAAAACTAAATCATAATCTTCTTTTTTTACACTATTCCAATTAAAATCTATATCATTTTTTGGTAAATACAATATAGAATCGTCATGAATTAAAGACCATTGGTGTAATGACAAGCTTTCTATAAACTGTATTAAACCAAAATTATTTATTAATTTAATATCTATTGAAGATTGAAGTCCCATATACAATCAATTTAATGTTTCGTATGTTATATGAACCATCGAAGTACTAAATCAAATCTTTAGGATAATATTGATTATCACCAAATTCAGAATCATTAAGGTTCATAATTTTTACAATAGCCGCAGTTTCAAAACTCCAATAGCCAAAATAGCTATCATGTTTACTTTTGTGGCTATTATACCACCCAGAATCTTTGTGTTTTTTATACCAATCTTTTGTGATAAAATCTTTAGCTAATTTTTCTGCATTTTTCTTATTACTTTCATTTATTGCTTGCCTTAACTTTTCAAAAACATTAGGTATGCCAAAAAAAACTTGATAACTTTCTTCTACAATTATCTCCCTATCTTTTAGTTTAGCTCTTATGATAAATTCAAATAAAAAATCTTTTACATTATCTCTATCAATTACATCAACCAGCTTTTTAAAATCTTTTTCATCAATGTTAAGTAAATAGCCTAAAGATAACATCCAAAGCATTTCATCATAGTTTTCTGCATACTGATTGTAAATCTTACCTTGATTATTAAGTAAAACAATTTCCGAACTCCAACTATCTTTTAAGTAATCAATTGCATTTAAAAGATTTCTTTTAATCGTTTCTTTATCATGACCAATTGAATAACTACAAATTAATATAAAGAAGTAGTTATCAAATATCCCTTTTTTAAACCTTGGAATTTGAGTTTCTACAACTTTACCCCCTTTAAGCAAATTCAATCCTCTCTGTATTAAATTTGAATGTAATTCGATATTACAGTTAAAATAATCTTTGTTTTTTATTTTATCCCTCATGTGATTTAAATTTATGGTGTGAAAGAACCAATTATATTTGCTAATGAATCAAGTTCTGAATATGTTACACTTCCATCTGGTGCAACATTTGCCAAAAGTCTTTTATAACCTCGTGCATTTATATCTTGTGTAACAGTTGCTCCTACTGCATCTAACAATCTACTATTTATCCATGTATCACTCATTTGTTTTGTCCCATTTGTTAAGGTACTTAATCCTGCTGTACCACGATATTTTGCTTCAACAATATAGTAATCATTACCTTTCTTAAAAACACCATCAATCCCTTGTCGAGTTGGAGCATCAATATTGTCTAATCTTGTATGCAAGGGTAAAAAACCTTTTTCGGTTAGAAGAGCATCACTCGCCATTTCTCCAAAATTCCCTTTTCTTAAATTACTTGCCGTTGAAATATTATTTCTCCAAGTTAGAACAAGATTTTTTTGACTGTTATATATATTATCAAATAAATTGTTTCTAACAAACACTTTCAACTTATCTATCGTACTCGCACACAAATCATCAATTTTTTGCCAAGCGTTTTTTGTAGAATTAACCACTTTATCAGTAAACGGTTTTGCAATAGTCTTGATGTTTTGTAGATAACTCAAAGATACGGTATTAGTACCTTTTTTAATCAACCAATCTTTGAGTACATTGAATGTTTTAATAGGTATTTGAAACTTTTTACCTACTAATGCGGGTATTTTTTCAATCAATTTATCAGTAAAAATACCATCAACAGTTTCTTTGCTTAGTGTGACAGGATTAATATTACCATCTGTGGCTAATGAAAGCATTGTATTAATAATTACCTCTTCCATTACACCTTGTAAGGTAATCGTACTTGCAGATTGTATAAGAGCTGGCACAACAGTACCGACAATTACAGGAGCAGAAACAATTACACCCAATGTACCCGCAAATGCTAAGGCAGTATTTTGTGAGAATTTTGCTCCTGCCGTAACTTCTTCCCCAAAATCAGGTTCCCAAGATGTCCATTGTAAATTATCATTATTATTGATAGTTGGGTCTGCATCATAAGCATAGCGATAGTTTGTTGTTCCCATTTCTCTGGCTATCCAGTAATTATTTCCGTCACTGTTTTTAAAGAGCCAATAGGTATTTTCGCCCCAATCACCTTTATTGGTCAGTGTACAAGTATTGCAGCCAACTATACCCATACCTTGCATTGTTTCACCTCTCTGAGTCAAAGTATTTAGAAATGATTCCTTTACGAATGGGTAAATAGGATTCAAATCTATTCTTCCATTATTAGGTATTACTGCCATACAATCATTCATTGGTGGCGGCACAGTCGCATCCATCATCGAAATTGTATTATTACAATTTCTAATATCTAACTGGTTGGTGGTGGCATTATAAGTAAAGTCAATATTTGCAAAAGGACCACTCAAAGGTAATAAGCGTTGAATATTTGGATTTGAAGGGTCAGGAATAGATATATCACCGCTTGCAGCGAGTAAATCGTTAAACAAATTCTTAATATCCCCTGCTTCCATTCCCAATCTATCTCCGAAATCTGACCATTGAAAGCCATTCAAGACAGCACCTTTACGGCTTTTCATACTTGCCATTATCGTATTCATCACTGCTACTGCTTGTGGTTTTGGAGCAGCACAATTTTGACTACTGCTACATGGATTTAATAGCTTAGTTAAGGCATTATAAACTACTTTTACATCATTAGAGGCATTGGCGAGTGCTGTACTCATTACATCCTCTACATCAGGAGTAATGGGATGGGCTGCATCTGCCTGAAAATTTTGTGTTAAAGCACACCCTACTGCGTTTAATGCTGCCGCATCATTGCCATACAAAGCAGATTCATTATAAGCTGCATTTATTTGTGCATCAGTAGCAGGAGTCATTTTATTAATATATGGCTGCAGAGTAGGGTTTTTAGCAAATTCTTTTTTTACAGACTCATCTATCAATTTGGCATATATCGAGAAACGAGTAGCAGCAGCTAAATCAGACGCACAATCTTTATTAAGAATTTGAGTTTTTGGTACAGCATTGTCTGCTTCGCCCAAAAGAGTGGTATATTGTGGACAAATTTTCTTTGCAATGTCAGAAGATTGTGGATCGAGCCCTCCACCACCACTACCAAACGGAGGCACTGCCGAAGGATTATTTGGTCCACAGCCTGCTGGTGCGATTAGACAACAATCGATGTTTAATACATTTCGAACTATTGTAAAGACTTCTTCTGGGGAAGTAGCTGTATATGTTCCATCAGTACCCCCTCCATTAATTTGAGGAGTCCTATTTTCTACAGTTACGCTTGCAGTACCTGTTGTCCAGGTAGCGTATTGTTTTATTACACAATCATCATTTGGGTTTTGAAGTCTTGCTTGATGTATATTAGTAGTTGTAATGGTTTGATTTACAACACCATTATTAAACCTCCAACCTTTTTTAAATGTTTTTCCATCTTTTTCTGTAAAAACTATCAAACCGCTAAAATCAGCATCATTTACTACACTATGCGTTCGGTTATAATCATAAGTAGGTATTACTTGCATCATATCTACTTTTTTCACACCAGCAGATGTGTAGAAAAGCAGGTAGTTTTCGGCAATGTCTATTTTTTCTTCTACACCATTTCGGGTAAGTGTATAATACATTTCCTTATATTGAAGAGGTACAACCTTAACGGGAGTGCCATCAGGAAATATTTTACTCTTCATTTTAGAAAAAAGCATCTTATAGGCATTACTTTCTGAAATAGTGATAAATGCCTTACACACGATACTTGGGTTGCCGATTGGACTAACACTTAGGCTATATCTACCTGATTTATTAGTAATTATATAAGCTGTACTAATAGTTGTGCCATCTGGTTTTGTCCAAGTATAGGTCATTCCTTGTGGGTCTGTCCCATCATAGCGTTCTGCCGATAGAGTCAAATCTTTAAATGTAGAAATCGATCCATCAACAAAAGGCAATACGTATGTTTCCACACCCGTATTCGGGTCGCTTGCTTTTATTCTAATATCACAGCCACTGACGGTGAGTTTAGTAGTAGCCGTAGTGCTACAAGCCCAAGATTCTGTTGTTCCTCTTTTGAGGGTAACAGTATAAATACCAGACTTTGCCTCGGTTGGGTTTTGTATGATGGGGCTGCGTGCTGCACTCACAAACGCATTAGGGCCTCTCCAAGCATAACTTGCATTGGGTACTTCCGTCACAGCCAAACTCACAGATGCTGCACCTGTAAGTGCTGGTCCATTATTACTCACTCTTAAATCAGTAGGAAAGGCTGGATTAATAATAACAGATTTATCTCTAAAATCGCCCATCCAACCGCCGTCAGGGCTGATACAACGGGCATAATAAATGTTTGGCCCATTGGTATTGATAGTGCCACCACCAAAACCAAAAACATCAAAATACCCTTCCCCAAAATCATCCACTTGTTGGCGGTGGGTCAGCCAATAATCTAATTGTCCAGGTTTTACCCATTGAGTCTGATACCACCAACCATTTGGGCAGCCAGTAGCTGTAATGGTTACAGGTTCATTAGGGCAAGCCTCAGTAACGGATGCAGTCAAGTATGGAGTAATTTCACCATCATTTCTTGTAAATGCCATCGCCCAATCGCCATTATTACTATAATCACCCACACACTTGGCTTTTCTTAAACCAGGACCAAGAACTGTAATGCGTGTGCCTGTGGCAGTTTGGTTGCCATTAGACCACTGCACTGTTCCATTCGGACAGCCATAAGCAGTCAACACCACCTGTTCATCAGGTTTTGCAACGGTTTTGCTTGCCTTAATCACCAATGCATCGGTTGGGGCAGGGTGAATCACCAAAGGTATATATTCCGTATAATTCCCAATGGCACAATGATAATAGTAAATACCTGGCTCACGGATAACCTGTGTTTTATTAGAAGTATATTGATAAGTAATATTGCCATTGGCATCTTTGACAGGTATTTTCCAACCCACCCAATTGTTGGGGCAATTGGTAATAGATAGCTCTGCCAATTCATTGACATTAATTGAAGCATTAGTACCAACAATAGCAGGTTCGTCTGCATTTCTTGGAGTAATATTGATACTGGCAGGAGGGTCACTTGTGAAGCCAAATCTCACACATTTGGCTTTATATATTCCAGGTCCGTAGTTCATCAATAGAGCAGTACCTTGCACTTCTATTCCGTTGGGAAGTGTCCAATTTACTTCTTTATCACAACCTACGGCACGAAGTGTTACTACCTCGTTACTTCTTACCCTTGGTTTGTCAGCAATGATACTAACCGCACCCGGTTTTGGCGTATTGATAGTATAATATTGGAGTTCACTTTTTTGGTATCCAGATTCACAACGAGCAGAGTAAGTACCAGGGCCAGTTGCCTGAAATGTTTGACCCACCCATGTCCAATAATTCATGCCGTTGATAAACCATCTAATCCCCGCACCATTGGGGCAGTTGCCAGTAGCAGTAAATATGACAGTCTCTCCTGGGTTTACTTCGGTTTTGTTGGGTGTGATGGTGATATTAATATCATAGATACTAAGTGGGGTAATGTTTATACTTTCAAAAGGCCCATCAGGATTTCCTTGAAGCACACATTGCACTTTATAAGTCTCAGGCCCTTTGACTGTTTGAGGATTCCCCACCCACCTTTGTACAGTTACAGCATTGGTTACAGGGTCATGGACAGGTATTTGCCAAGCATAAAACCAACCCGAAGGGCAACCCGATGCAGTCAGCACCACATTATCACTTGGGTAAGCTTGTGTTTTGGAGGCAGTAACTCTCGGCGAATTAGTCGTCTTTTGGCTGATATAGACAGTAACCCAATCAGAAGATGGACCATTGAAACTGGTACATTGGGCTTGATAAGTTCCTGGGCCATAAGCTGTAAGGGGATTATCTGTGTTGGGTATTGCTGTACCGTTGACTTTCCACGAGATAAAGCCATTATTACAGCCAAAGGCAGATATTTGGGCAGTTTCATTGGCATACATTTCATATTTATCAGCTTGCAAACGGAGCGGTAATAATGTGATGTTTATATTACCTGAGGGGTCACTGAAATAGGTATTATTACTACATGCAGCCCTACAAATGGCATAGTAAGTGCCTGGTTTGTTGGTACTGATTTGGTCGTCAGAATCTTCGAAGTTATTGGGGCCATGCCAAATTACTGTACCTTGACAATTGGTGGCACTCAAAGTGGCAAATTCTCCTGGTGTAATGGCATATTTATTGGTCGAAAGCTGAGGTACAGAAGGATTGGTAGTCGATACAATACTAATAGAATTAGAAGTTAAAACAGGATTAGAACAAGTAGCCGTATAAGTGCCTGATTCTATGGTACTAAATGAATTTGAACCCGCTGTTCCATAGCTTGTCCCATTTCTTTGCCATGAAATATTGGCTGCTGGGCAATTACCAGTTGCAGCCAATGTGGACGAATTTCCAGGGCATATAGTGGTTTCGTTAGCGGTGATAGAAAGGATATTGTTTGTGGCTGTTGGGCAGGGTGTATCTTTGTCAAAAATGATTGTTTGAGTTGTAGTGCCTTCAATAAAACCAGTAGAATTTTTAAAATTATAAACATAAACATACTTTAAAAAAGAATTCGATACAACAGGGTAATCATATGTGTAGTCAAGCACGAATTCCTGAGCTGAAGATGCAATTGTTGAATTTGGGAATTGATAAAAATAGATAGTTCCTGTTATGCTTCCTCCTTTTGCTTTTAATTCTGCAATACCTTCAATATTAATTTGATTTCTAAGAGTTGTATTCCAATCTAAACCCAAACATTTCATGTACAAAGTACCATTACTAATACCAAAATTATAGACTTCTACATTTGAAGAGTTTCTAATTGCGGTTGTAAACAATTTTATCTTAGTTAAATCAAGATTTTCTAAAACTATCCTCCCAGCATTGGTGTTTTTAGCAACAACACTCACCACATCAATATCATTCACATCCATGCAAGTAGTATTCTTCAAAATAAACACCTCATTGTTGAGTTTACGAAGCACTTTGAAACAATCATCGACGGCAGGTTTATCCAAAAATCTACCTTTGAGGGTATATTGTTTCTTAGGGTTGGCAGGGTCTAATGTTCCCGAAACAAAATCGTAGTAGGTTCCGCCCGTCAAGATAAAATCTTTAGGCAAAATAACCTTCATGGTATAGTCACGGAGTTCATCAAACGTAAATAGTAATTGCGGTGAAACATCCATCAACTCAGCCGTTAGTGTCAGTTCGATTTCTTCACCCAATTGTGCCGTAGTTTTATTGGGCGTGAGTGTGAATTTGATAGGGTCGCCGCCTATTGCTTTTAATTCTTTGCCATTTAGAATGGGCATCATGCCCACAATATTATCAAAAGCCAAGGCTTTTGGGTTGAACTCATACAGCTCAACATTGGGTAAGAATGTTTTGAAAGGAAGTGGCTTGAATGGCAAAGCCTTGATAGGCTTAGGGTTTGAGAGCGGAAGAATCTCTTTTTTGGGTGTGTCTTTAGCAAAAGTTAGATGTTGCTCTGTGGCGAAATTTAATAAAGTTATAACAGCAAAGTACACGAATACATGTGAGTAGCGTTTTTTCATTGATGGATTAATTTGTGTGTGATGTGGATTTACTTGTGAAGGTAAAAATGTTAATATATTATAAAGTCAGCAAATAAAAAATATGAAACTTATTGAGCGGTAGCATCAATGGGGACGAACAACATTTATGGTATGTAAACAGTTTTTGTTGTTTTAAACTTTCATCTGTAAAAGTAAAACCATATACTGCACTAACACAAGATATAAAAAGCAAAGCCCCAAACTTATCGAAAGAATGGGGCTTTGTTAGTACTATTAATTCTAAGCTTTTTTAATTAGGCTATAATGGTAAGTTTACTAAGATTTATGCAGACTCGCTGTCTTTGCAACGCTAATTGTCAATTCAATATAAACTCGGAAATAGCAAAGGTTTTGCTTCGTGCATGATTTCATAAGCAGCGTCGAAGATAGTTTCGGCATTTGGCTTTGAGAAATAATCTCCATCAGAGGCATAAGCAGGGCGATGGGCTTGAGAAGAGACTGTTTTTGGAGCAGAATCTAACCAGCGATAAGCATTTTGATGATCAAGTACTTGTTGCATCATAAAGGCCGAACCGCCTCCTGGCACATCTTCATCAGCAAAAATCACTCGATTCGTCTTTTTAATTGACTCAACAATCTGATGGTTAATATCAAATGGCAACAATGATTGAACATCAATAACTTCAGCACTGATACCCACTTCTTCTAATTGTGCCGCCGCTTCCATCACAATTCTACACATCGAACCATAAGTAACAATCGTTAAATCTTTTCCTTCTTTCAATGTTTCAGGAACACCCAAAGGCAAACAGATTTCAGAAAGATTTGTAGGCATTTTTTCTTTGATTCGATAACCGTTCAGGCACTCAATGATTAGAGCGGGGTCATCTCCTTTTAGAATTGTATTATAAAAACCTGCCGCTTGAACAAAATTTCGAGGAACTAAAACATGAATACCACGCAATGAACCAAGCATGGCCGACATCGGCGAGCCTGAGTGCCAAATACCTTCTAAACGATGCCCTCGCGTACGAACAATCAATGGAGCTAATTGCTTACCAACTGTACGATAACGCAATGATGCTAAATCATCTGTAAGGGTCGCCAGAGCGTAATAAATATAATCGAAGTATTGAATCTCAACAATGGGACGCAAACCACGCATAGCAGCTCCAATTCCTTGCCCAATGATGGTTGTTTCACGAATACCAGTATCAGTTACTCGAAGTTCACCATGCTTTTCTTGTAAACCTGCAAAACCTTGATTGACATCTCCAATCTTGCCAACGTCTTCACCCAAAGCAAAAATCCTTGGGTCATTTTCAAGCAATTTATCAAAAAAAGTATTAATAATTTCTCGACCATCAACGATTTGACTTGCCTCATTATACTCAGGAGCAACACTCTTGACATTCATCGGTGAACTTGGATACTCACTTAGCAGATGAGAATTAAATCTCGTATAGTTATCGGGTGCAATATCTTTAAACCAAGCATTAATCAATTGTTTTGATGAAATGTCTTCAAAACGTAATAAACGAACTGCTTTTTTCATGGCTGAAACAACATCACGACGAACAGCGTTTTCTGTTTTTTCTAAAACATCTCTAATTTCAGCAATGAATTTGGTATTTTTACTTTCAGACGCTGCTTTCTTTAGTAAATGAATAGCAGCGTCGTATTCAGGCTTTAATGAATCACGGTAGGCTGTCCAAGCAGCATTGCGTGATTTTTTTGCTTTATCTTTGGCATTTGCCTCAATCTCCTTCAAATCCGCGTCAGTACAATAATCGTTTGCTAAAATCCATTGACGAAAATGTACATTACAGTCAAATTCATGTTCGAAAGTGAGTCTTTCTTTAGACTTGTAACGTTCATGCGAACCTGAAGTTGAATGACCTTGGGGTTGTGTAACTTCGATTACATGAACCAAAACAGGTACATGTTGGTCACGTGCATAACGAGCAGCTCTTTGATAAGCTTCTACCAACTCCACATAATTCCAGCCTCTTGCTACAATAATTTCTAAACCATTTGAACCATCTTTTCGCTGAAACCCGGCTAAAGCCTCTGAAATACTTGATTTAGTTGTTTGATATTCAATAGGTACAGAAATACCATAACCATCATCCCAAACTGAAAAAATAATTGGAATTTGTAGTACTCCAGCAGCATTAATAGCTTCAAAAAACATCCCTTGTGAAGTAGAAGCATCACCAATGGGGGCAAAACAAACTTCATTTCCATTATTAGAAAACTTTGTAAGTGCTTGTAAAGAAGGATTTTGGCGATAAAGTTTGGAAGCATAAGCTAAACCAATGGCACGTGGCATTTGCCCAGCAGTTGAAGAAACATCACAAACAGTATTATACATTTCTGTTTGGTTGAGCCATTCACCATTTTCATCAACCCAATGATTACCATAGTGAGCGTTCATCGAACGACCACCGGTAAATGGGTCGTGAGCAATATCAGTATGGGCATATAATTGAGCAAAAAACTGTTGCCAGGTAAGTCCACCGACAGCAGCCAAAAATGTTTGATCACGATAATAACCAGAGCGAAAATCACCTTTTCGAAAAACTTTCGACATGGCCAATTGAGCCAATTCTTTTCCATCTCCAAAAACACCAAACTTGGCTCGACCTCTAAAAACATCTTGTCGTCCGATGTAACTAACTTCACGGCTTTCGCAAGCAATGCGGTAATCGTTTAGCACTTCTTCGTGTGTCAGAAGTACGTCAGTCGAGGTGATTGGGTCAAGGAGTTCAGTCATACAATGATGAAGAAAAAAGAATTCTTTTTATTTGAAAAAATTAGTTGTCATACTAATTAATTATGACGTAAAGTTAGGATAAAATAAATTATTTTCAAAAAAATCATTAAGTGGTTAATTTTGTTAATGACTTGTTAAAAATTTGGTAATTATATATTAAATGATGTTTATTTGTGTTACAAATAGGCTTTACTAATAAAAAAACATTTTTTAAACTTTAAAATTTATTAAATCTAATGAAAAAATTATTTTCAACAATCGCTGTAGTTATTGCATTTGTAGCTTCAGTTCAAGCACAAGGAGTATTAAAATTCAACAAAGAAGTACACGATTTTGGTAAAATTACTGAAGGACCGTTGGCTACTTATAACTTTGAAGTAACAAATACAGGTACAGCACCAGTAGTTATTTCAAATGCAATGGCTTCATGTGGTTGCACAACTCCAGAATGGTCAAAAGATGCGATCATGCCAGGAGGTAAAAGCACTATCAAAGTAGGATATAATACATCTGGTCGCCCAGGTTCATTTACAAAAACAATCACTGTAACAAGTAATGCAGAAAATGCAACTGTTATTTTGACAATCAAAGGAGAAGTAACGGGTGCAGCAGCTCCTGCTCCAGCAGCCCCTGCAGCAGCATCTCCAAATGCTAAGAAAAAAACAAAATAAGACATAGATAGATTTAGGTCGTAGGTTTTAGGCATACGACAATAAATTTTTTCTTTGAAAAGCTCTCTGTTCAAAAAACGGAGAGCTTTTTGTTTTTAATGATGCGATTGAAATATTTATTATTTTAGCATTACGAGTGCCAAATATCTAAAATCTAACATCGAACATTCGATAAAATTTGCCAAAGTCAAAAAAAATATCGAATATCGAATAAATTATTGACCCGAACACAAACGAAACTTTAAACTATGACTTTTCTCTGCATTTGTACTTACTTCAAAGGCGTTGAATTTCTGAAATCATGCAAAGCCGAAGGAAACACCGTTTATTTATTGACCAATAAAAAATTAGAGCATAAGCCTTGGCCACATGAATCGGTAGATGAGTTTTTTTATTTGGATAATGTTGAAAATACATTCGATACTTATCAAAAAATATTAACAGGCTTGTCGAATTTGATGCGTAGTAAAAAAATCGACCGTGTGGTAGCTTTGGATGATTTTGATGTAGAAAAAGCAGCATTGGTTCGTGAACATTTCCGCATTCCTGGCATGGGTCAAACAACAGCTCGATATTTTCGAGATAAATTAGCCATGCGAGTTCAAGCACAAGATTCAGGTATTGCTGTGCCACCTTTTAGCTCGCTTTTCCATGATATTGATATTACCGAATATTTACAAAAAACTTCCCCGCCTTGGGTAATCAAACCTCGTTCGGAAGCTTCAGCAGCAGGGATCAAGAAAGTACATAGTTTTCAAGAAGCATGGGATACAGTTCATTCGTTAGGCGATGAAAGACATAATTTTTTGATTGAGCAATTTAAGCCAGGGGATGTTTATCATGTCGATGCTTTGACAGTAGGAGGAAAGGTGATTTTTTCGAGAAGTAACCAATACCTCAATACACCATTTGAAGTGGCTCACGGTGGCGGAATCTTCCGTTCAGTCACAGTTGAGCATAACTCAGAAGATGATGTAGCTTTAAAGAAAATGAATGAGCAGGTAATGAAGGCATTTGGCTTGAAATTCAGTGCTTCTCACACCGAAATGATTAAATGCTATGAGGATGGTAAGTTTTATTTTTTAGAAACAGCCTCTCGTGTAGGTGGAGCCAATTTAGCGGAAATGGTTGAGTTTTCATCGGGAATTAATCTGTGGAGAGAATGGGCAAAAATAGAAACAGCTGTAGCTACTGGCGGTAGCTATGAATTGCCAAATGTTGAGGAAGATTATTCAGGAATTGTTATTTCACTTTCATCGCACCAATACCCAGATTATGCTCCTTTCAATGACCCAGAAATTGTTTGGAAAATGAATGATGAATACCACATAGGTTTAATCGTTCGCTCAAAAAGTCGGGAAAAAGTAATGGAATTGATGGAAAAGTATGCCTCAATGATTCGAGATTTAGGATACCACGCTTCTGCTCCTGCTCCTGACAAACCAGTACATTGAAATTTACGATTTATGAATGACGATTTACGAATTATTTGTAATTAAAAACAAACAGCTTATCATTCGTAACTCGAAATTCGTAAATCGTCATTCGTAAATAAAAAACATGAATCATCAACAAATAATAGAATACGTAAATGCTCATCCTTCGGGAAAGGTAAAATTAGCCATTGCCGATATTGATGGTGTTTTGCGGGGTAAATATATTAGTAAACAAAAATTTATGTCAGTCATCGAAGGCGAATTAGGCTTTTGTGACGTGGTTTTTGGCTGGGACATGGCAGATGTTTGCTACGATAATACAAACTTTACAGGTTGGCATTCGGGCTATCCTGATGCTAAAGCAAAACTTGATTTAAGTACTTTTCGTAAAATCCCTTGGGAAAATGATGTACCTTTTTTCTTAGGAGAATTTATTGAAGATGCTGCTGAAGTTTGCCCCCGAACTTTGTTAAAAAAAATCATTCAAGATGCTGAAAACGACGGTTTTAAACCTTTTTTTTCGCAAGAGTTTGAATGGTTTAATTTTGAAGAAACGCCTGCTACTATTCATCAGAAAGGCTTTCAAAATCTCACGCCACTAACACCGGGAATGTTCGGTTATTCACTTTTGAGAAGTAGTTTGCGAAATGATTTTATGACAAATCTTTTTGAGCAACTTACAAAATTTGATATTCCAGTAGAAGGCTTACACACAGAAACTGGACCAGGTGTGTATGAAGCAGCCATTGCCTATTCAGATATTTTACAAGCAGCCGATAGAGCAATTTTATTTAAAACTTCGGTGAAGGAAATTGCCAGTAAATTAGGAATTATGGCAACTTTCATGGCAAAAATCAATGAAAATTTACCAGGTTGTAGCGGCCATGTGCATCAAAGTCTTTGGGATACAGAACTAAAAAAGAATCTTTTTTATGATGAAAAATCAACCACTCATATAAGTAAACTGATGGAAAGTTATATGGCTGGACAGTTGTTTTGTTTGCCTTATATTTTACCTATGATTGCCCCGACAATCAATAGTTACAAACGCTTGGTCGAAGGTGCTTGGGCTCCTACAACACTTACATGGGGGGTAGATAATCGCACGGTTGCATTGCGAGCTCTGCCTTTAGGCAAGAAATCTTGCCGTCTTGAAACACGTGTAGTTGGTTCAGATACTAATCCTTATTTGGCTTTAGCTGCTTGCTTGGCAGCGGGATTATATGGCATTCGCAAAAATTTGAAACTTACTCAACCAGCCACTGTTGGGAATGGTTATCGAGATATAAGTAATGGCATTTTACCAAGAAACCTTGATGAAGCTACTAAAGCTATGCAAAACTCAGATGTTGCCAAAGAGTTATTTGGAGAAAAATTTGTTGAACATTTTACCCAAACCCGTGATTGGGAGTGGAGGCAACACGCTAAAGCTGTTACAGATTGGGAATTAAAACGTTATTTTGAGATTGTTTAAAAAATTAATGAGTGAATGAGTGATTGATAGAATGAGTGAATATGTAAATATTTGATTATCAATATTATATAGTAATCACTCATTCACCAATCACCCAATCACAAATAACCACTATCTATGATAATCCTCGTTGTTATTCTTGCTATTGTTTTTATTATTATCTCCTCTACTTGGCTGAAACTTCATCCTTTGGTTGGTTTGTTGGTGGCGGCTTTGGGCGTTGGGATTTTCTCAGGTCTGCCAGTTGATAAATTAGCTGAGACAATCGGTAAAGGCTTTGGTGAATTGATGTCAAAGATTGGCTTGATGGTAATTTTGGGTTGTGTCATTGGAGCAATTTTAGATAAATCTGGTGCTGCTATCAAGGTAGCTGATATTATTTTAAATTTTTTTGGAAAAAAATACCCTGCTTTTGCCATGTCGGTAATTGGAGCTGTGGTTGGAATTCCAGTTTTTTGTGATTCGGGATTCATAATATTATCAAAACTAAATAAAATTGTTGCAAAAAAAACTAATCGCCCATTAGGCACCATTGCTATTGCTTTGTCGGGTGGACTTTTTGCTACGCACACGCTTGTACCGCCAACACCTGGCCCACTTTCGGCAGCAGGAAATTTGAATATTTCAGATTCGGTTGGATTGGTTATTTTGGTAGGGTTGGTTGTATCTATTCCGAGTTTGTTTCTATCTACTTGGTTTGCTCAAAAGTTTGCTAAAAACTTGGATATTATCGAGGATGATGAATTAAAAATCAATGACACAGAAGAAAAAACTTTGATACCCGCATGGAAAGCTTTTATGCCCATTTTATTGCCAATTCTGTTGATAACAATAGCTTCTTTTGCCAAGATACTTCAATCGGGTGGCTTTCCGCTTCCGGAGCAACTTACAAAATGGCTAAGTTTTTTGGGTAGCCCGCTGATTTCATTTTTATTAGCGATATTTTTTTCTTATTCCTTATTTCCAGAAAAACCTGCTGAGAAAATGTTGGCTTGTTTTAAAAGTGGCATTGAGCATTGTGGAACAACCTTGGTTTTGGTAGGGGCAGGAGGGGCTTTTGGAGCAGTTTTGAAAGAAACACCCTTGAAAGATATGGTAAGTACTTGGCTTATCACTAACCAAACTTCGGGTATAGTTTTCTTGTTGATTGCATTTTTGGTGGCGGCATTTTTCAAAACAGCACAAGGTTCAACGACAAGCTCAATGGTGCTAACTTCAGGCATTTTAGCTCCGCTGACAACTTCGATGGGTTTTACCGAGCCATTAGACCTCACGCTTTTAGTGATGGCAGTTGGTAGCGGAGCAATGACCGTATCTCATGCCAATGATGCGTGGTTTTGGGTGGTTTCACAGTTTACAGGGCTCAACCAAAAAGATGCTTATCGCACCCACACATTGCTCACAGGTTTGCAAGGTATAGTGAGTTTGATAGTTACTTGCTTGATTTATTTGATTTTTTGATAGTAAAACGGAGTTCCTACTCCGTTCTACAATTATCTTCTTTTTCTACCCTGCTTTTTCTCAGAGTTTCGACCTCTTCCAGAACTGCTACCACGACGAGCAGTTTCTTTAGGTTTTTTGCCACCTCTGGTAGTTGAGGTAACCATTTTATCACCAATACCCACTAATTCTAAATCCATGCTTCTACGCTCCAAGTCTGTGCCTTTTACAACTACTTTTACTGCATCACCAAAGTTGATAACTTTGCCTGTACGCTTACCCACTACTCGGTAATTGGCCTTGTCCCATTCGTAGAAGTCATCATTCAAATCTGCTAAACGTACCATTCCTTCGCAACTGGTTGAGGTGATTTCTACAAAAATACCAAAATCCGTTACTCCTGTGACAATGCCATTGAAAACTGTTCGGCGATCTTGCAAGCTCATAAATTCAACTTGCTTGTATTTGATTGAAGCTCTTTCAGCTTCGGCAGCTAATTTTTCACGGTCAGATGAGTGTTTGGATTTTTTCTCAAAATCTTCCCCCGAAATCGTGCTTTTTTGCTTAGGCGAAAGCGTAAGATAATATTGCAAAAGTCGATGAGCCATCATATCAGGATAGCGGCGAATGGGCGAAGTAAAATGACTATAATGGTCGAATGCCAATCCAAAATGCCCTAAAGGTTCGGTGGTATAGCGAGCTTTAGACATCGTACGAACCGCCAATTGTTCCAAAACATTCTGAACGGGTGTTCCTTCTACTTCTGCCATCATTTTATTCATCGAATTAGAAAGCACTTTTTCTGAGTCAGTTTTTATTGAAAAACCAAAACGAGCAGCAAAATTGGCAAAGTTTTGTAATCTTTCAGGATTTGGTGGTTCATGGACTCGATAAACCATTGTATTGCTTTCTGAGCCATCATGTTTTCTTTTAAAAACATATTCAGCAACCTTTTTATTGGCCAAAAGCATAAACTCTTCGATGAGCTTGTGAGCATCTTTTCTGATTTTCAACACAACACCCAAAGGTTTTCCTTCGGCATCTAATTGAAATTTGACTTCATTGGTTTCAAAATTGATTGCTCCATTTCTAAAACGCTCTTTTTTTAATATCTTAGCAATATGATTGAGCGTATGTAGCGGTAGTTGATATTTTTCTAAAATTTCATTGGTAGTTGGATTCAAAACATCACCTTCCGTACTTTCCAAAATCTCTTGTGCTTCTTCATAAGTAAATCTCTTGTCAGAATGAATAATCGTTCTGCCAAACCACTCAGAAACGACTCGACCATCATGTGTCATTTCAAAAACTGCCGAGAAAGTCAATTTATCTTCATGCGGGCGAAGCGAACAAAGATTATTGGATAGTTTTTCTGGAAGCATCGAAATCGTTCGATCAACCAAATATACCGATGTTGCTCGATAGAGAGCCTCTTCTTCTAATCTTGTGCCTTCTTGCACATAATGGGTAACATCAGCAATGTGTACACCGACTTCGTAATTGCCATTATCTAATTTCAAGAAACTCAGGGCATCATCAAAATCTTTTGCATCAAATGGGTCAATTGTAAAAGTCAGTATATTTCTAAAATCTCGTCTTTTCTTGATTTCTTCTTCAGTAATTACTTCCGAAATCGCTGCTGCTTCGTCTTCAACTTCTTTGGTAAATTTATTTGGTAAGCCAAATTCAGCCAAAATTGCGTGCATTTCAGCATTGTTGTCGCCAGCTTTTCCTAAAATTTCGATTATTTCACCAATTCCTTGTTGAATATTGGTTGGATATTCTTTAATCTTGACAATCACCAAATCATCTTTGGTAGCACCATTGATTTTGTCTTTTGGAATAAAAATATCATCGTGGAGGTTTTTATGGTCGGGTTTTACGAGAGCATAATTACCAAATACTTGTACTTTTCCAACAATTTCGGTTCTGCCACGTTCAACAATTTCAATAATTCTTCCTTCTGGATTATCTCCCTTTTTGTAAAATTCACCATAAGTTGCAACTTTTACTAAATCGCCATCCATCGCTCCTTTTAGTTCATCACCACTGACCCAAATATCAGGTTTTGAATCATCGTATCTTACAAAGCCAAAGCGTTGATTTACATGGTCGAGGCGACCAACGACAGCGTTTGCATTTACATCAACGGTGTATTTTCCTTTATCTACTTGCTGTACTTTGCCTTCTTCTACCAAGTCTTCCACAATCATTCCATAAACTGCTTTTTCTTGTTTATTGAAGACATCATAATGCGTAAATAGGTCTTGAAGTGTGTATGGACGTTCGGTATTGACCGAAAGAAAAGCTAAAATTTCAGCTTTTAGTTGGTCATAATATGATTTTTGTTTGTTTTTTGCCATTTGTTTATTAATTCTGCTCTACTCCTTGCCAATCGTACATTGGATTTTGAGTTGGGTCCCAGTTAGGGTAAATCAAGAAATGTTTTTCTTGTATTTTGTGCATCAATATATTTCTCAATTCGCTGAGATTCTCTTTGTATTCTGCCGAAATAAAGACTACGTTTTCGGTGTTTTTTGTTAAATAACTATTTTTTAGTTTTTCAAGATTTCTCTGTAAATCCACTTCTGTAATGGTTTCGAGATGCTCGTCGAGGTTTTCTTCAGATTCAGGTTTAAAAAGGTCTAATTTATTGAAAACCAATACCATAGATTTATCAGAAGCACCAATACTTGCTAAAGTTACATTCACCACTTCGATTTGCTCTTCAAACGAAGGATGCGAAATATCAACCACATGCACCAAAATATCTGCTTCTCTGATTTCGTCCAAAGTTGATTTAAAAGATTCGATGAGGGGAGTTGGGAGTTTTCTAATAAAACCAACGGTGTCGGTTAGTAAGAACGGAATATTTCCCAAAACCACCTTTCTGACAGTAGAGTCGATAGTGGCAAACAATTTATTTTCGGCAAATACATCAGTTTTTGCCAAGCGTCGCATCAAAGTGGATTTGCCAACGTTGGTATAACCCACCAAAGCCACACGCACCAACTGGCTGCGTTCTTTTCGACGAGTAACACTTTGTTTATCAATCAACTCTAATTTATCTTTCAAAAAAGATATTCTATCTTTTACGATACGTTTATCAGTTTCCAATTCTTTTTCACCAGGCCCACGCATACCTATCCCACCTTTCTGACGGCTAAGGTGCGACCACATACGAGTCAGACGAGGCAACAAATATTGGTATTGAGCCAACTCAACTTGTCGTTTCGATTGGTCTGTTCTGGCACGTTGCGAAAATATATTCAAAATCAACAAACTACGGTCAAGAATCTTAATATCTTGAAATGTAGCTTCGAGGTTTCTTACTTGTGGAGCAGTGAGGTCATCGTCAAAAATGATGCTATCAACGGGATTATCAATGAGCCATGTTTTGATTTCTTCTAATTTACCTTTTCCTACAAAGGTTTTGTTATCGGCACGTTCGAGGCGTTGCGTAAAAACTCTTTTAGTGATTACGCCTGCGGTGGTTGCCAAAAAATTTAATTCATCAAGATACTCTTTGGTTCGTTCGGCATTTTGCTTTTGCGTAATGAGACCAACCAAAATTGCGGTTTCTTGCTGTTTTGCTGTTGAAAAAATGGGTGAGTTTAACAATTTACTAAAATATTTATTACTTTGAAATAACTAATAGCTGTTAGGAAAAGTTTCTTTCCTATAAAATACAAGATTCACTAAATATAAGAAAAAAAAATGATAAAAACAAGTTTTTAAAGATTTTAATCACCTTATATAATATCTTCACAAAAAAAATATTGAACGGTAGTATGTTAAAAAACTTTTTTTTGATTTAATTTGTTGATTACAAATGATTTAGAGGAAAATAGCCTCTTTTGATAATATTTTATAAAGAGTTTGGCACGCTTTTGGTAAACATAAAACAAGTGTTACGAAAAAACTATTTAGCGGTAACAAACGTTTAAAATATTAGTAAAGTAAGCATTAAAGTAAAGTTTATAGGAATAAATTGCTGATTAAAATTAGGTTTTAAAAGCAATTTTTCTACCAAATGCAAGTTAAAATTGGGGCAAAAAAAAATGCCATTAGATAAGAAAATCGAAACAATATTTTTTTTATTCTAAAATTATTTAACTTTGCTTCGGAAAGATACCCGAAATGGGATTTTCCGAGGAAAATTCAGCAATGAAGTTTCCATTTTTGATTCGAATCCAATTATAGAGCTTATACATGGATTATTAGGAAAGCACGTAAGTCGGAATCCCTGCCACTATTTTTGAGGTAGGGATTTTTTTTATGCGTAACTTTGCTGAGGATTAGCTTTTAGCGGTGAGCTATTGGCTTTTAGCGAGGGAAAACCTCAACATTTAGAATAAATTTTCATTAATTGAGAGTAAGAAAGCTAAAAGCTAACTGCTAATAGCAAAAAGCTAAAAAAAATGGGAGAGAAAATAGCAAAAAAAGTTGATGTAACGAATAAAAAAGCAGGGTTTGAATTCTTCTTTTTAGAAAAATTTTCAGCAGGAATGGTTTTGACTGGCACAGAAATCAAGTCTATTCGTTTAAATAAATTTAGTATGGTTGATGCGTATTGTTATTTTGATAGAGATGAACTTTATGTCAAGAATCTTAATATTTCAAAATATGAACAAGGTACGCATTATAACCATGACCCTTTGCGTGATAGAAAGTTATTGTTGAAGAAAAAAGAGCTCAAAAAACTTTCCAATAAGTTGACAGATAAAGGTTTAACGGTTATTCCAACAAGGCTTTTTATCAACGATGGAGGTTTAGCCAAGTTGGATATTGCTTTGGCAAAAGGTAAAAAGCTCTACGATAAACGAGATAGCATCAAAGAAAGAGATGTATCTCGTGAACGAATGCGAGATGAGTAGTGCTTTTCACCGAAGCAGTTCATCTAATTTTGATTGATACTCCTTAAAGTTTTCTAAGCCTTTGTGGTGTCCACCTTGCAAAGTGGTGAGTGTTTTCTCAGGGTTTTTCTTGGCAGACTCTAATAATTTGATGCTTTGACTATATGGAATAACCTCGTCAGCAGTGCCATGAAAAACATGAACATCACAATGCACTTTTGGTAGCCATTCGTGGGCAGGAACTTTAAATTCGGATACATACTGAAATGGAAATATCGGTAAGCGACTAAAGGCCACATCAGGTAAACTATAGTATGGTGTTTCAAGAATTAATTTTTTTACAGGATTTTCTGAGGCAACTTTGATAGCTGCTCCGCAACCCAACGAGCGTCCGTAGAGTACAATTTTATCTGGATTGTAACGACGGCTCAAATCATCAAAAATATATTGAGCATCGAACAAAAAGTTTTTTTCATCTAATCTTCCATTGGTTTTACCAAAGCCCCGATAGTCATACATCACTACATCGTAGCCACGTTCTGTAAACTGTGTGGCGTGTTCGCCCCAACGTGCCAAGTTATCTGCATTACCATGAAAATATAGCACTACACCTTTTGAAACGCTATCTTTAGTAGCAAAACGTAAGGCATTTATTCTAATTTCAGGTGCTACTACCACGTAAAATTCTTCACTGCGTGGAAAATCAAAATGATAATCTTTTGCTAATTTCTTGGGATGAAGCAAAATAAATCGTTGGAAAAGAATCAATGCCAAAATGGTGATGACATAGATAGTTAGTGCAATTTGTAGGTATTTTAATTTAAACACGAATGTAATGGATACGGGATCGCCCGTGCGATGAATAATTGAAAATATTTAGAAATTTACGATTGATAAATGCCGATTTACGAATGAATTGCAGAAATTTTATGGCTACGGCGAACCATTCGTAAATCGGCATTCGCAATTGGTCAATGCAATAAGTGTTTATCAAAAATTAAATCGAATCTGTCAAGTAATATTTCTTCGAGATGCTTATGATATTCAGGAAATGAGGGTAAATTATTATGTCCACCACCATAAATAGGTACTAATCGAGTTTTTTGTGGGGCTAATTTTGCCAAATGAACACTTGAGCGAAATGGAATCAACAGATCTTTTGTACCATGAATGATATAAATAGGACATTTGACAAACTTAATATATTGATCGGTTCTTATCGAAAATCGTAGAATCATACCTACTGGTAGAAATGGTAAAAATCGATTCATTAATTGCGAAAAACTATAATAGGGTGCGTCAAGAATAAGCGTTTTGGGATGATTCTTGGAAGCTAATTTACAAGCAAAACCTGAGCCAAGCGAACGTCCATAAATGACAATGTTCTTTTCATCATATCCTTTCGACTGCATTTTGTGGTAAACCGCTTGAGAGTCTTCATACATTCGTTCTTCATGCCGTTTACCTGTACTTTTGCCAAAGCCTCGGTAATCTATCATCAAAACATCGTAATCGTGTGAGATGAAATCTTTCGCATATTTTGCCCAACCCTTGATACTACGAGTGTTTCCATGAAAATAAATAACTAAACCTCTTGTATCTTCACCAACATCATAAAACAACAAGCCGTTGATTCTTGCACCGTCGGGCATATCAAAAAATAATTCCTCAAAATGGTCATCGTAACGAAACTCAAAATCTTGCGAGAGCTTTTCGGGCTTAAAAATGAAATACTCCTGCACTTTATATGCTATTATGCAAATAACAACGTATAAAACAATTACCAAAAGGATAATTTGTGTAACAGACATCTGGGTTATCAATTAAAACTTCTGCGAATTTATCATTTTTAAAAGGATTTCCCAAAAATCTATATTTGACTATTTCTCTCTGATGTTTTATTTTACAGCCATCCAATTGGCTTGCATCATTGGGTGATTCAAATAATTGCGAGATGATGTAAGATATTTGTTTTCATAATCATTCACCAGCTCAACCATAATATCTTTAAAAAGGTCTAATTTATCTTCGCCTAAAATCTCCGCAAATTTTTGATTAATATGTTGGGTACATTTCTTCCAATCAATCATTGCTTGAAACCCTTTTTCGGTAAGTTTTACAATCAAAGCACGAGCATCTGTTTGGTCTTTTACAACATCTACAAAGCCTTCGATTTGTAATTCTTTTATCAACTTACTCATACCTTGCTTCGTCATTCCCGCCCCTGCCGCCAATTTATTGATGTTTGTACCTTCTGAACCGATATGCACTAAAGCCACTATATGACCCACACGAAAGTTTTCATAGCCAACGCCTTTCAAATAATCTCCCGCTAAATCACTCATATAACGGTATGTCCTATTTAAAAGTCGTCCTAATAGCCTTTCTTTATTGGCCTTGAATGCAGAAACTTCCTGCAATAACTCATCGTTCATGTTTTCTAACTATTTGATTTTCATAAGCAAAGATACTACAAAAAAAATAATTGTCAATATACTTGACTAATTTAGTAAACTTAGTTTACCTTTGTGTCGTCAATATAGTTTACTAAATTAGAAAAATCCATATAGATTAGAATTTTATAGATTCCTGAAGCAAAAAAACAGAAAAAGAAAAATGGCAACTCCACAAAAAAAATCATTCAAAAACTACATTCCTCGTATTATTTTATTACTCATAGTGATTGCATCAGCTATTTATGCTTATAATAAATATAAGTACAATCAAATGTATGAGACTACCGAAAATGCTCAGATAGAAACTTATACTGTGCCTGTTGTACCAAGAGTAGGCGGTTATGTAACAGCCGTTAATATGAAAGACTTTGAGGAAGTTAAAAAAGGACAACTACTGGTTGATATTGATGACAGCGAACAAAAATTAGCTTTGGTAGAAATGGAAGCAATGTATCAACAAATGCTTACCGATGTTGAAAATGCCAAAGCAAGTATCAGAAATGCAGATTTGACCATCAATGCCGCCGAAGCTAACTTAAAAACGACGGCTTTACGCAAAGAAAAAGCATTGAAAGACGCCGAACGTGATGCAAAATTATTTTCAGATAATGCTATTACGAAGCGTCAGGCTGATGATAGTAAGTCAAATCTGGATGTATTGAATGCTCAGTATGATAGTCAAAAACAAGATTGGACAGCTTCGAAATCTCGTATAGAGGTATTAACATCAAATCTTCACAAAGCAGAAGCAGCTTTAGCGGTACAAAGAGCTAAAATTGATCAACAAAAATTGCGTTTGACATATTCGAAAATTTATGCCACAGAAGGTGGTAAAATTGGTAGAAAAAGTGTTGAACCAGGGCAGTTTATTCAACTAGGACAAACTTTGGCAACTATTGTTCAAGATTCACTTTATTGGGTTGTTGCCAATTTCAAAGAAACACAAATCAGACGTTTGGCTGTTGGGCAAGAAGTGAAAATTGTCTTAGATGCTTATCCAGAATTAGAATTGAAAGGTAAAATTGCAGACTTTTCGGATGCAACAGGTGCTAAATACGCTTTACTTCCACCTGATAATGCAAGTGGTAACTTTGTGAAAGTTACGCAAAAAATTCCTGTAAAAATTACCATTGAAGGTGTTGAAAAATTACGTGATAAGTTGCGTGCTGGTATGAGCTTAGAAGCTGAAGTGAAAGTTAAATAAGCAACAGTTAGCAGTTGGTGGCGAACGACGTTCTGCTCCACAGTTTAAACTTAACATAGATAATTTTCATGGGAAATATAGAAAATACAAAAAATCCAGTGGGAGCTGCACGATTTATCATCGTTTTGACGACCGTAACAGCCGCTGTGATGGAGTTGCTTGATACGACAATTGTCAATGTAGCTTTGAATCAAATTTCTGGTTCGCTTGGAGCAACAATTGAAGACATTGCTTGGGTAATTACGTCGTATGCAATTGCAAACGTAATTATTATTCCGATGACAGGCTTTTTAGGCGAATATTTTGGTCGAAAAAACTATTATTTAGCTTCAATGATTTTGTTTGGCATTGCCTCATATCTGTGCGGAACTTCAGATAGTTTGTGGGAATTGGTTTTATGGCGATTTGTACAAGGAATAGGAGGAGGAGCATTACTTTCTACATCACAAGCCATTTTATTTGATGCTTTTCCTGGAAAAGAGCGAGGTACAGCTTCTGGCCTTTTTGGAATGGGAATCGTACTTGGACCGACACTTGGGCCAACGCTTGGTGGTTATATTGTTGATAATTTCTCTTGGGGAGATATTTTCTTTATCAATGTGCCAATATGTATCGTTGCTACGGTGTTGACAATCTTGTATGTGCCGAAAAAAGAAGGCGAGGGTAAAAATAAAGCAAATATTACGATTGATTATTTTGGAATTATCTTACTTATTGTGGGAATTGGCTCTTTGCAATATATCCTCGAAAAAGGTGAATCAAAAGATTGGTTTCAGTCAAGAGAAATTTCCGTAATGGCTCTTTTGGCAATACTTGGAATTGTTGGATTTATTAGTCGAGAATTAAATACCGACCATCCTGTGGTGAATTTAAGGGTATTTGCTAATCGAAATTTTGCCTTTTCATCAATTTTTGTACTTGTTTCTGGAGTTGGTTTATTTACATCGGTCTTTATTTATCCTGTAATGGTTCAAAGAATCAATGGGTTTACGCCTTATGAAACTGGACTTTCCTTGTTTTTTCCGACTCTGACGATTTTACCATTATTTCCGATTTTGGGTAAACGAATGTCAGCAGGAGCTTCTCCAATTCCATTTGTTATTGCAGGGATACTTATTTTTGCGTTCTTTGGGTTTTATAGCGGAACAGCCACCGCAGATATGGGGCGTTGGGATTTTTATCCAATACAATTACTCCGTGGATTAGGAACTGTCATGCTACAATTACCCCTGATTAATGCCTCAGTGGCAGGTTTGAAACCTAATGAATTTGGGGCAGGAATTTCACTCACTAATATGATTCGTCAGCTCGGTGGGGCATTTGGTATTGCTTTGGCAAATAACTATGTTACGCTTCAATATGCTCAACATCGCTCAGATTTAGTGGCAAATTATACCCCTAATAATCCACTGTTTGCCGAAAAATTTAATGCGATAAAAATGGGTTTCTTAGCTCGCTCAGGCGACATAGCTCAGGCAAGTACTCAGGCATACCGACAGTTAGAATTATTGCTTGATAGACAATCATATTATTTGGCGTATTTAGATACATTCAGAATCGTATCAGTGTTTTTTCTTTGTGTGCTACCTTTAGTGGCCTTATTAAGAACCAAGAAAAAAAGTGCAGCCGAAATTGCAGAAGCAGCCAAAGCGGCAGCTGAAGCACATTGATTAATCTTATTTCTCAATAAGTAATCTTTCAGATGTAATTATTAAAAATTTTGTATCTCGAATCAAAAATCTCGAATCTCAATGAAAATCAATAAAATATTAGTGCTTTTTGGCTTGTTTTCGAGCCAATTGACCATCGCACAAAATAATGAGGCATTACCGCAACTTATCAAACAAGCTTTAGAATATTCACCAAGAATCAAAGAACAACAACAATTATTGGGCGTTGGTGATTACCGAATTAAGGTTCAAGAAACAGGGCTGAAACCTCAAGTAAGTGGAGAAGTAAGTTATTCACGCGTTGACCCAATTGCTAAAGCTACATTGCCCGTTAATGGTGAGCCACGTGAAATTCAATTTCAACCTCATAATAATTACAATGCAGGTGTTGGAGCATCTTATGTGATTTATGATTGGGGTAGATTTAAGGCCGGTGTTCAAAAAACACTACTCGAAATTCAACAGCAAAAAGGTGGAATTGAAGCCTTAAAACACATGTTGGCTTATCAAGTTGCTCAATTGTATTATGGTATTATTTATTTACAAAAAGCAATTGTTGTACAGGAAGACCAGCTTAAGTTAATTCAAGAAAATGGTAAAATTATTTCTGATAGAATTAAAAGTGGTGATGCTTTGGATTATGATGCAGTACAAGTTCAGGTTCGTTATAAAAATGCTGAAATTCGTATCGTTGATTTACAAGGACAATTGGAAAAACAATATATTTTTCTGAACTCTTTGATTGGATCTGATGCTCGGAAATTAATTTCAATTAATAGCGAACTTCAATTTAATAATACCAAAACAGATTTTCAAAGTGCTTATAATGAGGCAATTACTAATAATTATGATTTAGGGTTATTAAAAAGCAAAGAAGAAGTGTTAGCTCAAGAAATCAAGATTTCATCAATGAGTAGTTTACCTCAATTGGCTGCTAATGCAGCATTGGGTATTCGCAATGGTTATCTGCCAAATATTGCTACATTAAGACCAAATTCATTGTTGGGAGTAAAATTAACGATTCCAATTTATACAGGAAAACGTGGATTTTATAATACTCAAATAGCAAAAATAAACTTAGACGCAGCAAAGCAAAGTACTGAATATCAGAAGACCCAAATCAGTCGAGATATTGAGAATGCTTTCAATGAAATAAAAGTAGCAAATCAGAAAAAAGAGTTGGCAGCTCAGAATATTTTTCAAGCAGAGTACACCCTGAAATTAGCAAAGATTCGCTTGACTAATGGCGTAAGTACACCAGTGGAAATTCAAGCAGCAGAAACAGGCTTAGAAGATGCCAAGTTTAGTTTGTTACAATATGATTATCAAGCACTTTTGGCGAAGTTAGAAATTGGAAGATTGTCTGGGTTGAAGTTTTGGTAAAGAAAGTAGCACAATTTTCTAAATTGTTTATCTATAAACAATTTAGAAAATTGTGCTACAAAAATATCAATACAACATTCTAAATCTGATTGTCTCTTCAATATCCTTGATTTCTTGAACAAATTCGTCAGTGTAGCCTTTGCTAATATCCATAATTACATAGCCAATTTTCTCATTAGTTTTCAAGTATTGTCCAATAATATTGATGTGATGTTTAGCAAAAATATTGTTGATTTTGGCCAAAATTCCTGGGACATTTTTGTGAATATGCAATAAACGATGTGAATCAACCAATAATGGAAGTTGTACCTCAGGGAAATTTACACTACCTGTTGTGCTACCATTATTCATATATTCGAGTAAACGCTCTGGTACATAATGACCAATGCCTTCTTGAGCTTCTTCGGTGCTGCCACCAATGTGCGGGGTTAAGATAACATTTGGCAAGCCACGCAATTCGTTTTCAAATGGTTCGCTATTGGTTTTTGGTTCGTAAGGAAATACATCCACACCAGCACCGCCAACTTTACCTGACTTAATAGCTTCTACCAAAGCAGGTACTTCAACTACGTGTCCACGAGCAAGATTCATGAAAATTACACCATCTTTCATCATCTCAAACTCACGTTTACCAAAAACATTGGTGTTTTCTTTACGGCCATCAATGTGCATACTTACCACATCCGACACTCGCAATACTTCTTCTAAAGAACGGCATTTCTTGGCATTTCCAATTGGCATTTTATCCACAATATCATAGAAATAAACTTCCATTCCAAGTGCTTCGCCGATTACAGAAAGTTGTGTCCCGATATGTCCATAGCCAATTAAGCCTAATTTTTTGCCACGTACTTCAAAGCTATTATTGGCTGATTTGTCCCATTTACCAGCGTGCATTTGATTGCTTTTGGTCACTACATTACGAATCAGTAAAATCATTTCCCCAATCGCCAATTCTACAACTGAGCGAGTATTACTATATGGAGCATTGAAAACCGCAATTCCTTTTTCAGTAGATGTTTTAAGATCAATCTGATTTGTACCAATACAAAAAGCACCAATTGTAATGAGTTTATCGGCATTTTCAAGTACCTTTTTAGTAACGTTGGTTTTTGAACGAAGCCCCAAAATCGAAACACCTTTTATTTTTTCGATTAATTCTTCTTCGTCCATTGCTCCTTTGTGAGTTTCCACATCAAAACCTTCTCGCTTAAATGCTTCAATGGCTACTGAATGCACATTTTCAAGCAATAAAACTTTGATTCGACTTTTAGGATATGATTGACTACGAGGCAATTTATTTAAATATAAAAACTCATCCAATGAGGGTACAACATGGTCGGCTTTTGAGGTAACTTTTTCACGTTCTACATTTTCGGTGAAAGCATAGAAACGATTAGCCAAACCTGATGAACGAAGTTCATAATCAGTATAGCCATCGCCAATGGCATAAATATCTCCGTCTAAGTTCAACGAACCTAATAATTTAACTTTTCCTTTTTCATGGGCAAGTACATTATTTTGGTCAACGCCAATGATATTATCTTCTGCATCAAATACAAAAGTATTGGCATATACATTTGCTTCTTTGATACCCATTGAAGTAACAATTGGTACAATAAATTCTTTGAAACCACCAGAAATGATTAAAATATTATCGGCATATTCTCGCAAAAACTTCTCATTTCGCTGAAATGACTCTGATACTTGCGTGTGGAGAAAATCAACTAATTTTTCGATATGAGAACGATTAGCTTTTAATAACTCAATTCGGCGGCTAAGAGCCTCCGAGAAAGTAATTTCGCCATTCATTCCTTGCTCTGTCAAACTTCTGATTTGACTGACTATTTTTTCTTGAGTTGCACTGCCTGCAAGGGCAATATTTGCCAATTCGTCGAGACCTTCTACTTTGGTAAAAGTACTATCGAAATCTATAATATAATAGGTATTGTTCATTAAACTATATCCTCTAAAAAGGAACTTTGTTTTGGTTGGAAATAATGTTTATTTGGTCGGTCGATAGAGACGCAATGCATTGCGTCTCTACGCCGTGTACGTGTCCTGTTTGACATGATAGAGACGCCATGCATGGCGTTTCTATGTGCGATGATTAATATTGTAATGCAATTTGAATATGCTCAAAATGATGTTTTGTATGCCATGCCGCCATACTTAGTGCTTGTGCCAATGTTAAGTTTATTTGACGAAGTGCATGATAAAATGTTTTGTCAAAATCATTTGCTGACATGGTCTTCATCAAATGAACCCAACGTTTGTGTGTGGCTTCGAGAAGCAATAAAGCATCGGCTGGTGGCGTACTGGATATTTCAGGAGTAGCATTCCATGCGTTGATGTTTGCTACAAAACCCACAGGGTTTTCGTCAGAAAGTGCTTGCTTGAAACGAGCATAGTGCATGATGTGCATATCAGAGATGTGAGTCAATAACTGACGTACATTCCATGCCCCATCACGATACTGCTTTGCTAAATCTTCTTCCGAAAGCTTTTTGGTGAGTCGTTTGTATTTTGCTGGATATTTTTCAATCACAGCAATATTTCGTTCGATTTCTTTAATCGAATAACTTTTTTTTACTTTCCATTTTCCGATAGGATATTGGCGTTGTTCGAGTGTCATTGCCGAGGTCATTGACGAAAAAGGTTTTGTTGTCAAACCAAATTTACGGACTATTTTATAAGAACAAATCAGAAAAACATTTGATTTTAAATAAATAAGAAAATAATGAAGAAAATTCTTCAAATAGTTATATAAATGTATGAAGTATCAGGATTTAAGTATATAGGATTTGGGTATTAGGATTTAGGTATTGGGATTTAGATTGTAAGAGTTTTTGTTTGAATGGCGTTGGTTATTATATTGCATATAACCAATAACCAAATACCCATCTTTGTATACGGTATATGAAAAATTTGCCGTTAACTAATATTACAACCTAATACCTAAGTCCTAAAACCTCTCAAGGTACAGGGTCATATCCGTGCGTATGACTAAAAGGATGACAACGAGAAATGCGTTTTGCAGTTAGCCAAAAACCTTTAAAAAAACCATGTTTTTGAAAAGCTTCAACCGAGTATTGTGAGCAAGTAGGTGTAAAACGGCATGAAGGTGGAAACCAAGGCGAAATACCCGCTTGGTACAATCGGATAAGAAAGATAGCAATGTATTTCATTTTGAGAAGTGAGATACGAGAAGTGAGATACGAGGAGGGAAATTAGAGATTTATATCATAAAACATCTCATATTCCGAATCTCAATCTCACATCAAATTTATTCAAATAATAAAAACAAGGTAACAGTATGCGTAGTCAATCTATCAATGCCTTGAATGGCTGTGCCACGAGAATTGACTGGGTCAACTAAGTTTTGGATTCCATGAGAAAAATGTAATTCAGGAGCAAATTTGAAATATTCACGAAAAATCTCAATTCCAGTACCATACTCAATGCTGAAATCACTGGTTTTGGTCGAAAATTGTTGGCGTTTTTTTCGATTTACGGCATTGGTTTCTACCCCATATCGCATTCCTCCAAAAACATACATTCGTACATTTCCACGCCTTTCCGATTTGTACTTAAACATGACTGGCAATTCAAACCAAGCTGTTTCACGAAGTTCTTCTCGTTGTCCAAATTTGTTGACATCATTGTCAGGGAGAGCAGTATTAATAAAACGGTATTCTAATCTTCGTCCATAAATTGCTACCGTTGGCAAAACCCGAAAATCAAAATAATCATTCAATCGAAAATTAGCCAAACCACCCATTTTTAAACCATAAGTTGGAGGAGAAGTGATGGCATAATAATTATCTTTATTGACAAAATAATTATTAAATTTAACATTGAAATAAGTATTTGTTAGACCCAAAAAATAACCAAATCTCATAGCTTTGGCATCGTAATCGGCTTGAAAATGCCGACGAGTTTGCTGGGCAAAAAGGCTCGAAGTAAGCATCAATAAAATCAATATTTTGAAGCTAACTCGAACAAACGGGACGTTTTTCATAAATAATATTAAAAGATGGCCAAACTTTTATGGCTTTTTGCCAAGATATATTGAACAAGTACCGAAAGTAAGAGGAATACATTTTGTTTGATGAAATCCTGCTTTTTCAAATACTTGTAAAAAATCATTTCCTTCGGGGAATGCTTTTACAGATTCGGGTAAATAACTATAAGCCGAGCTATCAGGCGAGATTAATCTTCCTATTAATGGCAATATTTTTGAACTGTAAAAACCATATAACTGCTTGATAACAGGTGTTTTAGGATTTGAAAATTCCATGACCATGCATGTGCCACCTGATTTGGTTACTCGACACATATCTGTTAGGCCTTTCTCCAAATTTTCAAAGTTACGTACTCCAAAAGAAACGATAACTGCATCGAAAGTATTGTTATCGAATAGCAATTTCTCCGAATCGCCCATTTGTAGCTCAATTTTTTTCTCCAAACCAAGCTTCTTCATTTTCTCACGACCAAAAGAAAGCATTCCTTCTGAAATATCAACACCAATTACTTTTTCTGGATTTAATTGCTTTACAGCTTCAACAGCCAAATCGCCTGTACCTGTGGCAATGTCCAGAATCAATTTTGGTTTTTCGTTACGAAGCATCGAAATTGCTTTTTTTCTCCACCAAAAATCAATTCCTCCACTGAGCAGGTGATTCAAAAAATCATATTTAGGCGAAACGTTGTCAAACATCTCAGCGATTTGCTCACGTTTGCTGCTATCTTTTTCTTTATAAGGTACTACCATATATGTGTACAACAACTTTCCAAGTTGTTAAAGGAAATTTAATTAAAACAAGTCCGCAAAATTACGAAACTACTATTTGATAACTGATTGATTATCAGAAAAGTTTTTCACGAATACTTTTTTGTATATTTGAAAGCTAAAGAGAAAAGCTATTATGCAATACATCAAACATTACTCATCTCCAATTGGGGTTTTGGAACTTGTGGCAAGTGATCTGCATTTGACACATGTTTTGTTTCGTGAAGCCCAGAAAAAACCAAGCCGACAGTTAGATGAAACCACTGAAAATTCGTTGATAGTAGAAGAATGTATCAAACAATTTGATGCTTATTTTGCAGGAAAGCTGAAGGATTTTGATTTACCATTACTTCCACAAGGAACTGATTTTCAGCGAAATGTGTGGGAATATCTCAAAACGATTCCTTATGGGAAAACTATTTCTTATCTTGAGTTTTCTCGAAGAATAGGCAATGAAAAAGCCATTAGGGCGGTAGGTACAGCCAATGGACGTAATCCATTGACAATTATACTGCCTTGTCATCGGGTTATTGGCTCGGATGGAAGTTTGGTTGGATATGGTGGTGACTTATGGCGGAAGGAATGGCTGCTTCGCCATGAAGGTAGTTTGCCGAGGCAAGGGCAATTGGGCTTATTTTGAAAAATTTCTCAATTATTGATGAATAAGTATTTTTGAATTATAATGTATTTTCTTCTAAATTAGGGGTAAAATTCAACTCAAATGTCATCTATACAAACTATCAAAACTTATTATGGAAACAGCTATTAATCAGACATTTACAGATCAAAAAACGCACACTTCCACAAATAAACTTCTATTAGAAATCCCTCTTTATGTTTATGTGAGTGTAATTGCTTCAATGTGTGTTATTTTGGGTATTTTGTGGGACATTGCTTGGCACATGAGCATCGGGCGTGATGGACTTTTTTCAGCTCCACACGTGGTGGTTTATGTAGGTGCTGCTTTTGCAGGAATTTTTTCTGGTTATCAGGTTTTAAAGACTTCTTTTTGGGGAAGTAAACTTGAAAAAGGTAAAATGGTTAACTTTTGGGGCATTTTTTACAGCTCTTTGGGCGGACTTTTCTGTATTTGGGGTGGAATTGCCTCACTAACGTCTGCTCCATTTGATGATTGGTGGCATAATACTTACGGTCTTGATGTGCAAATCCTTTCTCCACCACACGCAGTTTTGCTATTGGGTTTGATGAGTGTTCAAATGGGGGCAATGATTGGAACGCTCGCTTTTTTGAATAGAAATGATAAAGTTGCTTCTCTTTCAACAGAAGAAAATGATAGACGTAACAATCGACTTCAATGGATGTTTATGCTAACAGCCGCTTTTTTCATTACTTCAATTTTTACTTTTTTGTCAGAATCGTTGGGGCGTTGGGCAATGCACCGACCATCATTCTATCAAGTGGCAAGTGCAGCGTTCCCTTTTATCATGCTTGCTGCTGGGCGTGCATCTGGTAAAAAATGGGGAACAACCTATATTTGTCTTGTTTTCTTAGTTTTTCATTGGGCTGTCAATGCTACATTGAGATTGTTACCTGCCGAGCCTTTACTTGGGCCAATTCATAACAAAATTACTACTTATCAAACACTGGGTTTTCCTTTGTTACTATTCATTCCTGCATTTGCCATTGATTGGTTGAGAGATAAGTTTGCAGCAAAAAATGACTTAGTTCTAACTTTAATCTTAGGTTTTACATTTACAGCAATTCTATTTATTACAAATTACCCATTTGGAACATTCCTGCATGAATCGCCATTGACTCGAAACTGGTTTTGGGGTAGTAGTTCATGGTCTTTTCAGAATGATGCCGACTGGGAATATCGTTATAAATTTAGCACTCGCAATGCTATTGATTTAATTTCTTGGGCAAAAGGACTTGGCTTAGCTTTACTTTTTAGCCTTATCTCTTCCAGAATCGGTCTTGCTTGGGGAAATTGGATGAAACAAATTCAGAGATAAATATAATGAGTGAATGAGCGAGTGATAGAATGAGTGAATGGGAAAACTACAAGAATGAATTGCTCAATATTACACGCTAAAATTTTCTAAAACAGGTCTTAAATTTAACAAAAATGATATTTCAGAAAATAAAAAATACCTTTTTAAAATTTATCTTAATACTTATCCTTTGTTCCCCTTTAGGGGTTAGGGGTCATATTGGCAGTGCAGGTGTTGTGCAAGAAGGGAAAGCAGGAAATTACCAAGTACAAGTATATGTCGAGCCACCTGATGTGATTCCAGGCACAGCCAAAGTTTCGGTGATGCTTGATGGAAAAGATATCACAAGCGTTAGAATGAGTCCGATTTATTTCTTTACTGGAGATGAAGGTTCACCTCGCTCAGATGAAGGAGTTTTATCAGCATCGGGCAGCTATGATGGACAAATATGGCTCATGGAAAGTGGTGCTGCCAGTGTGAAAATAACCATTGAAGGGGCAAGAGGTAAAGGCGAAGTATTGATACCGATTGCTGCACTTTCAACGGCTCAACGGAAACTTCCAAGCTCATTGGGCTGGATTTTAGCTGGCTTGGCTTTGCTTTTAGTTGGAATTATGACCACTATTATTGGTGCAAGTACGGGTGATAGTTTACTCAAAGCAGGACAATCACTTGATAAAAATACGCAAAAACGTCGTTTGATTGGCTCAACTATTGGGGCATCTTTTTGCGGACTACTCTTGTTTGGTGGAAATATTTGGTGGAATGCCGAATCGTCTGATTACCAAAGGTTTATGTATCAGCCATACACTGCTACATCAACAATAAAGATTGAAAATGGTGAACGTGTTTTGAGCTTTAAAATAGATTCTGCTTCGGTTAGAGGACGTTTGACGAGTTTTATTATACCCGACCACGGTAAACTAATGCACATGTTCTTGGTAAAAGAAGGAACCATGGATGTTTTTGCTCACTTACACCCTTCTCGCAAAGATACAGTTACTTTTGAAGCACCTTTGGGTAGCTTGCCAGCAGGGAAATATTTGATTTTTGCAGATGTCTTGCGTTATCATGGTTTACAAAATACTATTGCTGACACAGTCGAGATTCCACAAACACCAAAAGTGAATGTTGCCCCTGTTTTTTCTGGAGATTCGGATGATACTTTCGTTGTTACAAATGCTCTCAATAAACAAGCTACTTCGACACAAGATGCTACAATAACGATATGTGGAACTCCTGGAGTAAAGACTAAACTTCAAGATGGTTCGAGTATTGTTTGGGAAGAAAAACCAAATCAGAAATTACAATCAGGGAAAGTGTATGATTTGAAATTTTCGGTGCTTGCTCCTGATGGTAAAGCTGCTGAGTTACAGACCTATTTGGGTATGATGGGGCATGCGGCTGTCATCAAAGACGATGCTTCGGTATATATTCATTTACACCCAAATGGTACATTTTCATCAACAGCCGTACAGGTAATGCAAAAAAGAATAGACGAAAAAACCAACGCTCGTCCAAATCTGAATAATCCAAAGCGATTTAGAGATAGTGTTGATAATGTGTTGGCAAAGCTTCAAACCATGACTGAAGACGAGCGAGATAAATTTCTAATGGGCGATATGAAACACGAAGCCAACGGGCATCATGGTGGTGAAGTTGTTTTCCCTTATGTTTTTCCGAAGGCTGGTAATTATCGTATTTGGTTACAAGTGAAACGTGAAGGTAAGATTCTTACGGGTGTTTTTGATGCTCAAGTGATATAAAAGCAATAGATATTTAAAGGTTTTTTGCATAAATTTGATAATTGGTGATAGGTATATGGTCACCATAAAATTAAAATCTTCTATAAATTTTCAAAAAATATGAATAAAACACCATTTTCTAAGATTATTGCTGGCACAATGACATGGGGCGTTTGGGGAAAAGATTGCAATACTAAGCAGATGATTGAATTGATGAATTGTTGTTTAGAAAATAGCATTACCACATTTGACCATGCAGATATTTATGGAGACTATACCACTGAAACGGCTTTTGGAAATGCTTTTAGTGAAAGTAAAATCGACAGAAATGAAATACAACTGATTTCGAAGTGTGGTATTCAAATGGAATCAGAAAAAAGAAAAAATGCAATAAAACACTATGATTACTCCACTTCTTATATAATCTGGTCTGTTGAACAATCATTGAGAAACTTACAAACCGATTATTTAGACTTGCTATTGTTGCATCGTCCCAGCCCATTGATGAAAGCTGATGAAATTGCAGAAGCAATTGAAAAACTTAAACAAGATGGAAAAATTATAGATTTTGGCGTTTCAAATTTTACGCCGCTACAAACAGATTTAATGGAGACGAAAATCAAAATTAACTATAACCAAATCAGGTTTTCCGTCACTCATTTTGAAGCAATGCTCAATGGAAGTTTAGACCACATGCAAACACATCATATTATACCCATGTCTTGGTCTCCATTGGGAAGTGTTTTCAAAAAAGATGATGAACAAGCTCAACGTGTAAATAAAATCGCTACAAATTTTTCGTTAAAATACAACGTTCCTGTTGATGTCATACTTCTTGCATGGATTTTGAAACATCCTTCAGGGATTTTACCTGTTTGTGGCACAGCAGACCAATCAAGAATCGCCAACCTAATGAAAGCAACGACTGTAGAGATGGAATTGCAGGATTGGTTTACTCTTTGGTCTGAAAGTTCGGGTGTTCCAGTCCCATAATTTTTTTGCTTATCGTACATAATATTTTTTATTACATATTGTCAATTTATGTTCAATGAATATTGAGCTTTTGGTTTAGGTAGCACACTTGCAAATTTCCAAACAGGGCAATATATATACGATGTAAGTAAACAAAACTCCGTTCAAATCTTAACAGATGAGCGGAGTTTTTTTATTGTCAATTCATCTGTCAGACAAATAAGTAAAAATACTCAAATATTAGAATATTACAACAAATTACGTATAATGATAAAATTTTATTTAAACTTGTTTTTGTTGTTTTTTAATATTTAAAACCAATATTTGTATTTTTCAATACATACTTTTGTATGTTTTTTAATTTTTCTTGAAAAAATATCAAAAAATTAAACATGATATTTTTTAGTATATTAGAACAGTAGAGTTATAATTTAATCAAAAATGTACTATTTATTTGTATTTTTCAAATTAATTATTTAAATAAAACAGTTATTTTGACTAAAATAGTATTTTTTTTGACTAAAAATTTTTTTATTTAATTTTCACATACTACTTTTAAACATTAATTCTTAGATAAGTACAATAGTTCTACATCAAACAACTCTTTTCCGACCGCAAATATGGGATGTTTGAAACCTAATAATTACTACGCTTAAAATGCGGATTTGAAGAGCATTGCTTAATTGCTTATTTTTTATGCTCTTAGAAATGATGGGAGGAAACCATCGATACTAGAAATATTATTTGTAAAGATTATACAGACCGAATCTTCTTTGAATTTCGGTCAAAAAGATACACTTCGTCTAAACTAAACTCTAAAATTTTCTCTTTAGACCGATTATTACAAAACCGAGCGGTCGGAGTCTTGTAATATCGGTCGAAAAGAGAAATCTTATCAATGCTAAATATGGAAAAAACGCTACTTACTTATTTCTATAAATAACAACAATTCTTGTAACGACCAATCTATTCCAATTAATAAACTAAGAAAAACAATGAGCAACATGATTAACAGAAGAAATCTTCTAAGAACTGGTTTGATGACAATCGGCGGAATGGCATTAGCTCCGCATATTTCGATGGGTGCATTTTCAGGAACTCATTTTACGCTTGATGAACAAAACAGACTTTATTATAGTCCGCTTTTGAGAGAACATTTCTTGGATGAAAGACCAGACATCACAGCGATGGTTGCACGCTTGAATGCAAATGAAAACCCTTATGGACCACCAGAAAGTACTAAAAAGGCTGTTGCAGAAGCTGTTTCTGGCGGAAACCGTTATTCATGGAAAGAGTTGGCAACTTTGGTTGATAAAATTGCTAAAAAAGAAGGAGTAACCGATAAGCATATCATGATGGGTCCAGGTTCATCTGATTTACTTGAAAAAGTAGCATTGGTTCAGTTTATGAATGGTGGAAATGTGGTTTCTGCTGACCCAACTTATATGTCGTTGATTCGTGTTGCTGAATCGGTTGGTGCAACTTGGAAAGCGGTTCCTTGCAAAAGTGATTGGTCGCATGACCTCAAAGCAATGGAAGCAGCGATCGATAAAGATACAAAATTAGTATATATTTGTAATCCAAATAATCCAGTTGGTAGTATTACGGCAGGTAAGGAATTATTAGATTTCTGCTCACGTGTATCTGAAAAAGTGCCAATTTTTGTTGATGAGGCTTACCTCGAATTAGCCGAAGGAACAGGTACAGAAAGTATGGTTTCTTTACTTGCTCAAAAGAAAAATGTAATTATCGCTCGTACATTCTCTAAAATTATGGGTATGGCAGGTCTTCGTGTAGGATACGCAGTAGGACAGCCAGAATTCCTTGACAAAATTCAAAAAATCACCAGAGGTGGTATGGGTATTTCTCATACATCTGTTTTGGGAGCAATAGCGAGTTTTGAAGATACTGAGTTTCAGACAATGACCAAAAAGCTAAATACAGCTTGTAAAGAATATTTGTATGAAAGTCTTACAAAGATGGGTTACAAATATATTCCTTCATATACCAATTTTGTTATTTTCCCAGTCAATATTGACGGTAAAGCATTCCTTTCAAAAATGTCAGCTAAAGGAGTGATGATTCGTGTTTTTGATATTCAAGATAAGCCTTGGTGCAGGGTAAGCATGGGAACAATGGATGAAATGAAGTTTTTTGTAAAAGCATTAGGCGAGTTATCTTAGTTTTTAATCATAGGTTGAATATAGAGTTAGGATTTGGAGAAGCTCATGGCTTCTCCAAAATTTTTATTTTCTTGAATTTGCCTAATTTTTATGCTGTATAAATGGCTGATAATAAGACTCTTATTGATTGTCCATTTTCCATTATTCATTATCCATTAAATAAAAAAACGATGGTTGAGGCAGTACAAAAAACGCTTATCCTCCTTCTATTAATTGGGTTAGGATTTGCCCTTAGAAGTAAAATCAAAAACAAAACCGAAATAAATGGTGTCAAAGAAATTATTTTGTCAATCGCACTCCCATCAACGGTATTTATAGCTTTGATGGGCATAAAAATAAGCGTTTCTTTACTTATCTACCCTATTTTAACACTTGGATTTAATTTTTTTATTTTCTTAACTGCCCCCTATTTTTTGCCAGTTTTCGGTATAGATAAAAATAGTACATCAGGTAGAACGTTAACCATGCTTTTGCCTTCTTTAGCACCTGGTTTGTCAAGTTTTCCGTTCATTAATGAATTTTTGGGTGATGAATCACTGGCTTTGGCGGCCATGGGCGATGTTGGAAATAAATTTTTTGCCTTGAATTTTCTTTATTTTGTAGCCATGAAAATGTACCTCAGAAATAACCAAGCTGAGGAAGTAAGTGAAAAAGGAAAAGTTAAAAGTCTGTTGCTGAGTTTGGTTAAAGAACCCATCAATATTATCATGCTTTTGGCAATTATTTTCCTTTCTTTTGGAATTAATATGAAGTCATTACCAACTGCTATTGCCGAATTATTCAATCGAGCAAGTAGTTTAATGACGCCTTTGGTTTTGATTTATATCGGTTTAGCAGTACAATTCAAAGAAGGGAAAATCAAATTGGTAAGTTCAATTTTGCTTTTTAGAGCAGGAATTACGATATTGTTTAGTGTTTTGATTATCAAAGTTTTCAATATCAGCTCACCAAACCTTATTTTATTAGCAGTTGTTGTGCCTTTGAGTTCGTGTAGTTTTTGGCCATTTGCTCATATTTCAGCTATAAATTTGAAGGAAGAAGATAAAAACTTAGCCAAAGAAAGAAAAACTTTTGACATAAATTTAGCGGTCTTGATTTTAGCATTTTCATTACCACTTTCAACAATTTTGGTAATGGGAATATTAGCATCAGGTCAGTTTTTTGCACATACAGGCACATTATTAATTACAGGGCTAATTTTTACGGGTTTAGGACTTGCTCCTCACATGCTAAAAAAATCAAAAACTTCCCTGAAACTTTCAAAAGTATCAAGTTAAATCAGAATAGATAGGCTAAGCTTAAAGGCCTAACAAAATACCAAAAACTACCTGCCATGTTGCCCGAAAGGTGTCGCGTGGCATTTTTTGTGTAAATAAGATTGCTTTTGTTTGAAGTGTTAGAGTAGAAAGTTTCTAAATATTGTTTTCTAAGGCAAACTTAATAAGCTCAGTAGATTTTGTAATTGAAAGTTTGAAGTAAATATTCTTTCGATGAGTTTTTACGGTTTCTAAACCTAAAAATAGTTTTTCGGCAATCTCCCCTGTGCTTAGGCCAGTTTTAATCATTCGAATTATCTCTACTTCTCTGGGGGTAAGAGAAAATTGCTTTACAAAAAAATCGTCGTGGTAAAGGTTTTGTCGAGGTTGATTTAGTTTTGGGTCATAATAATTTTCACCATTTAAAACACAATCAATACCAAGAATCAATTCTTCTTTGGTTGAATTTTTTAGTAAATAACCATCAACTTTTAATTGTTTCGACTGCTCAATAAACCTTGCTTCGGTGTACATAGAAAGAAAAATAATCTTGATAGTTTCAAATGATTTTCTTAGTTCTGCTGCTAAATCAAATCCATTGATTGACGGTAAATTGATATCCAATAAAATCACATCGGGTCTCGTGACCATAGCCATTGTTAATACATCTTTTCCATCAAATACTTGCCCGACAATATTATAGTGGTCAGAGATAAGTTGTTTTACACCTTCATTAAATAGCGTATGGTCATCTGCTATGAGCAGTTTCGGCTTCATTATTTTTTACTTTTTATAGGTAATTCTATGATTACGGTCGTTCCCTTGGCACTCGAATCAATATCGAGTTCTGCACCCAAAAATTGGACCCTTGAATTTATATTCTTTAGTCCAATTCCCCAATTATTTTTATCAGATTTTATACCGACTCCATCATCCTCGACCAAAATCTGCAGTGACTCCTGATAATAGATTAATTGAATGATAGCATTTTGGGCTTTAGAATGTTTGAGGATATTATTGATTAATTCAGTGATTATTCGATAAACATTTATTTTAATATCTGGATTTAATCGTTGTTTTTCTCCGAAAGTGATAAAAGTAAATTTTATATTAGAAACATTTTGAACACGATCAATGGTAGTATGTAATGCTTGTATAAGTCCATCATTTTCGAGTTCAGGAGGAGCGAGGTTTCGAGAGATATACCTTAAATCATCTATGGCTTGTTCTACCAAATTAATGGTTTCTTGACTAACTTTTTCATAGGCAATTTTGCCTTTAATAACTGAGAGTGTTCCGCCCAAATCATCGTGTAAGTCTTTTGCAATGCGTTGGCGTTCAGTCTCTTGAGTTTGGATTACTTTTGCAGCAAGCTCATTTTTTGTGTTGGCTAACTCAAAGGCGAATTGCGTATTTTTTTCTTTAAGTTTTAAAGAACGAAAAATTAAACCTAGTAAAACAGCTGAAAATATCAATGTAGCTATCAAAAAGTATATAATTAGGTTGCGTATATTGGTTTTATTTTCAAGAACCTTATTGTTTAGTTCTGAAATCTGTAATTCTTTCTCTTTAGTTTTATATCTTTCTTGAAACTCTGCATAGTTTTTTTCAAGTTCACCATGAATATTTATATCAATTTGGGTATATAGTTTTTCATGGTAAACAAGGGCTGAATCTAAATTTTTTAATTTTTTAAAAGTTTTATATTTAAGGTCATAAATATTGCCGATATATTTATCGGCATCGATTAGTTTAGCGTTTGATTTCCAATAAATTAAGGTAGATATTGCTCTATCACATTGTTTTAAGGTGTTATGATATTGTTTTTTCTTAAAGTAGTACTCGCCCAAACTCTGGAGAATCGTATAATCTAAATATAGGCTTCGTGCAGGGCTACGTGTCCATAATCTTGCAAGCGTGAAGTACTTTTCTGCTTTGGCTATATTGTCTAAACCTAAGTAACCGAAGCCTAAGTATTTGTAGGCAGCCCCTAAAAATTGGAAAGCCGAATATGTCTTGTCTTGCGAAACTATTTTTAGCATTTGATTACTAATTTTGATAGTTTCAATAAAGTTTTGTTTTTCTAATTGCCAATCTGCCATATAGCCCAAGACTAAAACTTGATAAGTGGGCTGTTTTGCTTTATTAGCTAATTCTAAGGCTTTTTTATAGTAAATAGGATACTCACTTTCTTTTTTTCTGTTTTGGTTTATCATTTCTCTTCCTGCCCCAAGGCGAAGCAAACCCAAAGCAGCTTGAGCATAAAATCCTTTTTTTTCGAGGTCATCAATATTTGCTGTAAATATATCAGTTCCTGTTCTGAAATTTCCTTCTTGAAACATCATTTCAGCTTTAGCAAGATTGCTAAGGTTTTCTCCGTATGCTGATTTATAAGTAGCTGTATAATTAAATAAAGAATCTCTCCAGTTACCCTTTATGTTTGGGTGGTAATGTGCTATTAGTTCATAAAATAGAGTCAAGATTTTATTGTTTCTTGTTTCTGAAAGAGGTTGAGTTTTAAGGAATGTTATTGTGGAGTATAAGCTATCGGGGATAGACCTCATTTGTGAAAAAACAGGGTATGGAATCTGTATAAAGATGTATAATAAAACAACTAATCTTAACTTAGTTGGTATATAATAACTGCCCATTTTGGTCCAATATATATAAGTTTATACAAAAATATACTATTTAGACAGTAGATAAAATACCCCGAAAGGGGTATTGTCTGAAGGGTTTTCGATTTAGAACTTTGTTAAGTTAAACAAATAGCCCAATGACTTGCCTATCAGAGCCTACACACGAAGATATTATCTTACTTCGAGCTTCTATTAATTATACCGAGTTTCATTTAATCAATGGAAAAAAACTCATTAGTAGTTATCATCTATCCTACCATGAAAATCAAATAAAAGGTTTCTTGCGTATTAATAAATCGTATCTAATAAATCCATCTTATATCGAAAAAATTAAAGCTTTCGGTCGTAGAAAAGAGGTGCAACTTAAAAATGGTGAATGTATCAGTGTGAGTAGGCGGCGGCGGCGAGTTTTGGAAAGTCTGTAAAGTTTTTTGAGTACAATAACAAAATATACATATTATTTGCTACTCATTATTTTTGTTTAAGGCAGATTTATTCATGTAAAACTTCAAACAAATCTATTTTATGATAACTACTTTACATTCAAATTATACTGTGAAAAACAATATCAGAATTGGGATGCTATTTGGCATCATACTTATCTGTATAAGTTTGAAGACTATTGGGCAAATTATTGAAATCAAAGAACAAGGTGTTACCGGCAACACCAACAATGAATGCGTACCCCAAGAGCTACGAACCAAGATAGAGGCTTATCTAAAACCAGCTATTCAAAAATATGCACATGCCGCAAAATCGGTCGCTTTGGAGCATCCTAAAATGATATTTCCTTTACGGAAGAATCCTTTTGCCATGGATTACAATATTTTTTCGATAGCAAATTTTGTGGATTTGAATAGTAGTGTTGGGTCTTCGGGCTTTAATCAATATACTTCAACAAATCTTGACTATAATTGCGGGAATCGTTCTTATGATATGAATAATGGGTATAATCATGCAGGGTCAGATATTATGTCGTATCCATTTGATTGGCAAAAGATGAAAACTGGAGATATAGAGGTGATTGCGGCTGCTCCAGGCACAATAATTGGGAAAGTGGATGGCAATTCCAGTTTTAGTTGTGGGTTAAATACGGCATCAAACAACTGGAATGCAGTTTATGTATTACATGCCGATAACTCTGTTGTGTGGTATGGACATCTCAAAGAGGGGAGTCTAACTATGAAGCCTGTTGGTAGTACTGTAGAAGAGGGTGAATATATTGGTATTGTTGGTAGCTCAGGATTCTCATCTGGACCACATCTACATTTTGAGCTACATGGAGCGGACAATAAAGTTATTGAGCCATTTTTTGGCTCATGTAATAATACCACAACTGATTCTTGGTGGAAAAATCAGCTACCATATACTGATAAAAAAATTAACCACATTTCAACACACATATTACATCCAACGGTTTATCAATGCCCTGCATCAAATAATAAATCGAGATATAGCTATTATCTCCGAAAAAACACAACCTCTCATTACTACATCTGGGGTAGGGGAGTTCAATCAGGAGATTTGGTGATTTTTAATATAGTTCGACCCAATGGAACTTCAATGGTAAATTTTAATTATAATTCATCCAACACCTATGACTCTTTTTATTTCTATTGGAGTATTTTTGTAGGAGCGTCTGAGCCAAATGGAGAGTATAATTTAAAATTTACGTTTGATAATAAATTGTACGAACGTAAGTTTGGAATTACTGACGAAAATACTCTACTCACATCGATTGAATATAATTCATATTGTACAGGAGAAGTTTTAAGTGTTGATTACTCAATTGGTTCTGGCACTTACAATGCTGGTAATACTTTTATCGCACAATTATCAGATGCAAATGGTAGTTTCTCAGCACCAACTAATATCGGGAGTATAAATGCTACAACAGATGGTGTAATCTCTGCTCAATTACCACAAGGAATACAAAGCAGTAATAAATACAGGATTCGAGTAATAGCCACAACTGGGCAAAATCCTGTTTTAGATAATGGCACAGATATTCATATTAAGAGCATCCCTTCTGCCACTATTTCGGGAAATTTTACGATAGTATCTGGGCAAACTGTAAATATTCCCATTCTGCTTAATGGTGGCGGACCTTATTATGCCAATTTATCAAATAATAAAGGTAGAACCTTTGACTCATCTAATGCCATTTTTCAAGATAGTCCTACCCAAAATACTACATACAGCATATTAAATATTATGAATTCATGCGGCGTTGGTACTACCTCAGGTTCTGCTAATGTAAATATTACAAACTGTACACCGAATTTGACACTTACGAATCCATTAGATAATATTGACCAAGGAGTAGTAATACGTCAAGCTTCCGCAATAAACGGCAAAATCCAAGCCTCTAATCATATCACAGGTGCAGCTAATGTAATTTATCAGGCAAAGTCTATTGAACTTAATCCCAATTTCAAAGCCGAAATGGGAACTGTTTTCAAAGCTGAAATAGGTGGGTGCAATTGATGATTATTAAGTCTATGTTAACGCTATGAAAAAAAAGCGATACCTCTTGTTATTATGTTTGATTTCTGCTCAAATTAAAGGGCAGGTAATACTTACGACAAACCAAACGAATCTTTGTAGTGGAAACTCCACAACGATTGTGTTAAGCAACCCTTATCCCGTGGCGTATCCAAATGGAAAACTTCTAAAAAATGGTATAGAAGTTGCCAATACAACCAACGGACAGCTATCCTATACAACCTCCGAAGCAGGAGAGTATCAGTTCATCTATGATGAAAAAGAAGATTTTAGACAAATTTATTGGGGATATTATCCAACCTTCACTTTTCAAGATATGACTTTTTCAGATGGATTGAATGGAATTGCGGTGGGTAATAAAACAGTCTTGAAAACAACAGATAAAGGGCAAACATGGAATTTAGTAACAACCCCAACTCAAACTTTTAATCATACAGCTGTTCATTTCTCAGATGCTTCTAATGGATGGGTAGTTGGGGTTAATGGTCAAGTTATAAAAACTACTGATGGAGGCAATAACTGGGTTAATAAAAATATAACAGGAGTTTCTCCATTTACACCCCCATTGACTGATGTATTCGGAATAAACGCCACAACGGCTTGGGTAGTAGGAGACCGTAATACAAAGGTTTTTAAAACAACCAATGGTGGCGATACTTGGACGGATGTTTTTACTGGTACTTTTTACTCATCTGGTTTCCGAACAGTATTTTTTTTGAATCAAAATGAAGGCTGGATTGCGGGTGACTATGGCATAATTCGTAAAACAACTAATGGTGGAGCAAATTGGACTTCGTTGCTGCTTGGTTCGAGTAGTAGTTCGAGTTCAAATACCTGGATAACAGATATTTTTTTTCTTGATAGTTCAAATGGGTGGTTTATTGGAGAAGATGGTCTTATCAGCAAAACTACCGATGGCGGTGCTACATGGTCGAAACAGAGAAATGGCACAGGCTTAAATGGCAACGGGATTGTTAATAAAATTCGTTTTCTTGACACTTTAAATGGATTTGCAACCATTTCTGGCGAACTTTATAAAACCACCGATGGTGGCTCTACGTGGGTAGCAATGAGAACCTCAGATGGGCGGATTTGGGCAAATGCCAAATCATTTCATTTCTTTGCAGTAGATGATTTTATATGCTCATATGATTCTGAATTATTCAGATATATCAAAAAACTACCTCGACGCACCAACAGTATTGTTATTTCACCAAAATCAATAATTACAGCCAATTCGACAAATATTTGCCCTAATCAGACAATACAGTTAAGTATTAGTCTTTCACCGAATCAAATTTCGACCCAATGGTTAAAGAATAATCAGCCCATTTCAGGAGCAAATGGACTGACTTATAACCCCCTTCAAACGGGCGATTATAAAGTTCAAACTACATCTGAAAATAGGTTTTTTCAGCAAAAATCTAACATCCTTACCGATAGTTATAGAGCCGAGGATATCTCATTCGTTGATAATAACACGGGCTGGGTACTTAAAGGGGGGCCAGTTGGCAATGTTCCACTTTTCAAAACGACCAATGGAGGCACATCTTTTAATCAGTTAGAAGTAAACAATAGCATCAGCTATTCTTTTTTAAACGTTGTTTATTTTCAAAATACGACAAATGGGTGGCTCGTTGGGCATGACCAAAATGTTGGGAATTTTATCGCAAAAACAACTGATGGAGGAAATACATGGATAAAAAAGAAAACCTCAATTAATGCTACTCTCCGAAAAGTATTCTTTCTTAATAATCTTAAAGGATGGGCTGTTGGATATAGATGTTATCAAGGTTGCGGGAGTCCTACTCCAACGAATGAAGCCTATGTTTTAAGAACCGATGATGGTGGAGAAACTTGGATGGTACAGAGTTCGCAGCATCTAAATCTTGAATTAAGTGAGGTTCGCTTTGTAAACGAAACAACTGGTTGGGTTGCAGGAGTATATAGTAATGCTGGGAGTAGTCTTTTAAAAACTACTGATGGTGGTATTACTTGGGTTGAACAGTTGAAACATACTGATATGTATCAAAATTTATTCTTTTTAAATGACCAAATCGGGTGGTTTAATACAAGGTTTTATCGCTTCAAAACTACCAATGGTGGGGCAAGTTGGAGTCAATTACCTATTCAGTACAATGAGGAAGTAGCTGGGCCAATTTACTTCAGAGATACTCAAAATGGTGTTTCTTTGGGCAAAGATGGTATTTTTAGAACAATTAATGGGGGGCAAAATTGGATAAATGAAGCCCCTTTTTCGTCAACGAATGCTGGATTATCTTTATTAAAGTCACTTAATAGCGACACAACAAGTTTTGTGATTGATAAAGTAAATGGTCAAGTATATCAATTAAATAAATCAACATTTTTATGTGAGTCGAGTCCTATTTCGATAGGTAATAATTGTTGTTCTTCTTTAGTGACATTGGTCAATCCTACCGACAATATGATCTCAGGAAATCGAATAGTACAAGCTTCCGCAATAAATGGCAAAATCCAAGCCTCTAATCATATCACAGGTACAGCTAATGTAATTTATCTGGCAAAGGCTATTGAACTTAATCCCAACTTCAAAGCCGAAAATGGCACTGTCTTTAAAGCCGAAGTCGGTGGTTGTAATTGAGATTGACAATATGTGAAAATCACAAATAAAATATATTATGAGAAAGATAACTTACTTTTTAGTGATACTACTTTATTCGTTAAAAGCAACATCACAAATCTCTTTAATCGGGCAAGGATGCGATAGCTCACCTAATTTTCCGTTAAATTTTATAAGCTATAAAGGAAACCTATATTATAACAATGTGGGCTGTCCACAAAATGATGGAATCTATAAAACCAATGGCGATTCTCAGGGTACTTCACTTTTAGGCTTTTTTGATAGTAACCCAGAAAGACGAGGTGTAGCAGGAAAAAATATTTATTTTGGACAAGACAATAGCCTGTGGGTAATTAATGGAGAAACAAATCAAGTACAAAAGATTAAAGATAATCTTAGCTCTATTCCTACCAATATTACTGATTTAAACGGAATTGCTCTTTTCTCAGAAAATGGCACAAATCTTTGGCGAAGCGATGGGACAGAGGCGGGTACTTTTAAAATCAAAGATATGTTTGTCTTTAAAATAGTTTCGGATGGCACTCATGCTTATATTTCAGATCGATTTGATATTTGGAAGTCTGATGGTACTGAAGCTGGAACGGTATCATTAAATCTTGCAGTAAGAAATGATAATGACGGAGTGGTAACTACTGTTGCACCAAGTAGTTTAACCGAATGGAATGGAAATATTTTTTTTATTTATAATGATACAAATGGCTATCCATTGAAAAAAATTGTTGGTAACTCGGCAATTGACTTAGGTAAAACTGGATGCCATCTCGATTGTGGAGGGACTTGCACTGTCTGTGATGGATTTAACAATGTTGGAGGAACTCCTAACGCTATGCACCCTACATCTTCAGGTATTTATTTTTTTGGAGAAGCAAATGCCTCTGGGTCTGGGCTTTATGAATTATGGAAAAGTGATGGAACTATTAACGGAACTATTAAAGTATTGACATTTCCTTCAGGAGTAGTTCCTGGCTTTAATAATATTACATTAGCCATTCGTGCTAATAATTATAACAGTTACCCCAAACAAAGCTATGAAGATATTTTTTACTTTACAGCTTCTGACCCTATGCATGGTTCTGAACTTTGGCGGAGCGATGGTACTGTCGCAGGGACATTTATGGTAAAAGATATCAATGTAGGCACAGCCGAATCAAAGCCACAGGGTTTGGGAGTTATTGATGGAATTTGTTATTTTAGTGCTAAAACTGCCGAAAATGGCCGTGAAATATGGAAAAGTAACGGAACTGAGGCTGGAACAATCTTGGTTCAAGATTTGAATCCAGGTATATCCAATGGAGTTTTTTCTCCAGAACCTCCCAACGAAAACTTTAATAATGGTTGGGCAACAATTTATAATGGTCGTTATTATTTCAAAGGAGCATCGCCAGAAGCAGGAGGCAATTTATTTGCCGTAGATGGCTTAAAACATTATGTTTATCGTTCATTGAATCCCTCTTTTAATACCATAGATATTGCAAAAAAAGCAATTTTTCTTGAATCAGGTACTTTTATACTTCCCAGTATCAATGGTGTGTATCAAGGTAAAATACAAGGAAATAACTAATCCTCATTATTGAAATTTTTAAGGAATAATTAAAAAGAGAAGTTGTCTCTAAAGAAGATATCTGGTAGATTTCTTTAGAGACAATCTCGTTTTTTATTACACAATCTCATTGATTCTTCGCATCGGCCTCTCTAAAATCTCTTACAATTACCTGCCCTTTGGCTACTTTTACCGCATCTTCGGCGTATTTTTTTGCTTCTTGCTCACGACCAAGTTTATATAATACTTGCGAGTATGTTTTCATAGTTGTTGGATTTTCAGCAATTCTGAGTGACTTACTCAGCCATTTGAGAGGTAATTTTAATGACTCTTTATCAGTAATATTTTGAGCGAAACGCCAGCCGTATAAACGCAATTGATAAGCAATTTCTTCATTATAGGCATTCAAAATATCGTCGTGAAGAAAAGCCCATTCTTCAGTAGTGAATTTTTGCTTGTCTTCATCTTTTTTATAGACTGTTACTGCATTAGTAGCCAAAGCCTCTGAATCTATAGCATCAATCTGATTAAGATAAGCTGCGATTTCTTTTGAGTAATTTTCCCAATCTTTTGTTGTTTCGTAGAAATCAATCTTAAAACTTCTCATAGCCATTTCTTTATTATAAAATGGCGTATTTTTTTCATGCCAAAATGTGGCAATTGTAGAAATCGACTCATTCATTAAATCTACATTCTTATTCGTAAGAGCTTGGTTGAATGAACGCTCAATGATTCTATCTATTCTTTGCTCAATACCAATAACATTCTCTTCTGAAAAATTTTTGATGTTTGCTGCTTGACCTACTAAAAGTTTGAATAGTTCATCATTACAAGTTTTATTAGTTTCATAGAGATATTCACATAAAAGCAATACATTTTTTTCAGCAGCTAAGCTTGCCTTATCTAATCCACTAATATAGTTTCTTACAGTTTTATCTAAATCTTTGAGGTTTTTTTCTTTGTTACTTCCTACATTAGTTGTTTGTAAACGACGAAGTGAATGTAAATAGAGTATATCTTGACTTGCCTCTGCTTTGCTGATAAGTTTATCTAATTTTTCAAGAGACACAAAATTTTCATTGATATTTATAGCTTTTGCAGCATCGGCAATAAGCTCTTGTGGATTAGCGGCAAAATGAGATTTGTAGATTAATTCACCATCTGGTGTAAAGAAGAAATAAGCAGATGAAGCATCGTGATACTTAAAATTGCTATATGAAGCTTTATCTCGAAGAGATTCAGAATTAATTTTTAAGCTTACAAATTTTTCGTTGAAATATTCGCCAATTTCAGGTGTAGAGAAAACGTTTTGATTCATCCAACGACTATTGCCACCATAATTTTCGTAAGAAATGAATACTAATTTGTGTTGTTGCTCGGCAAGTTTTTGAGCATTTTCGAGCGTACCTCGGATAAAATCAATGCCTCCTTCTTCTTGGGCAAATAGTGTGGATGAAAAGCACAAAAAAATCAATAAGAACAATTGCTTCATTGGATTGATGGAATTAGGATATTTTGGTTTTTACTATACAGTAGCATAAAACACCACCGTTTAATCATTTCCTTAACCCTAATCCCAAAAAGTATGCCAAATATTCAATGCAGAACTTTGAATGAAGAATTACGAATAGTGTAAAAGAGCTTAAAAAGACATAGCTATTTGATTATCAATAAATTATGCTTTTTTAATTTTTACTTCGCTCAATTACAGAATTATTACTCGTTATTCGTCATTCAAAATTCGTTATTTCACTATTCGGCTCCGACAATTCTAAATCTTCTAATGGTTGCCAATGTTATTCCGACTATCATTAACAAGAAGCCAATCCAAAGTAAATTGATATGTGGTTTTTCGGTGGCTTTCAGTACAATAAACTCTCGTTGCCCTCGACTTGCTGAAAATGAAAACTTGCCAGCAATAGGGTCAATTTTAGTAAGCTGAAGGCGTAAGCCTATCTCGTTATTGACTTCTGGTTTACTCCAAATTTCACGGTTACGAATAGCAAAAACAGGTCGCATCTTAACAACAACATCTCTATCCAAAATCTTCACTGTTGCTCTTGCAGCAGCGTCTCCTTCGGCAAGTGCCATGCCATCTACTTCTTTTACTCCTTCCACATTTTCTAAAACCGCTACATAATCATTCACAAAAAAGGTGTCGCCAACCGCTACTGCAAATTCTTCTGGACGACTCCAATCACGCTCATCTTCTGCTACAGGCGGACCTGATACGAAAGTATAGATGTCTTTATTCCAAAACTTTTTAATATCAGGAGAAAGTACTGTTCCCATCTTTTCATTGTCTTGCACACGTGGATAGAGATTAAAAGTTTTACCGCTTTTGTCAGTGTACTCAACTTGATAATAGGTGTTTTCTCCTTCAAATTCGAGTGTATCGCCTCTTTTATAGAAAGTTTTATCTCCATCAACTACATCGGCACGAGCAATCCCTTTGTAATTACTTCCTGGCACAGGCATGATATATTTCTTTTCAATATAGCCTGGTACATTTCTTACATCTACAAACTGGCCTTTATAAGTAAATGAAAAATCACTTAATTCGGTAGGGCGATTGAGCCAAAGTAAGGCGTTTTCTTTGTTGTCAGTTTCATTGGTGAAAATTTTTGCTCCTGAAAAATTCAAGGAAACAACTTTTGAATATCCCGATGAAAACATGATTCCAATAAGCATCAAAGCCACACCGATGTGTGTAATAGCACCGCCTGCTACCTTGAATTTACCTTTCAAAATATCCGTTAAAATACTCCCATTTGCTGCAATACTAAACAGCGTGGCAGTCAATAAAATAATATATTTCCAATCGTTCACTTTAGCAAAAGTGATGATTAATGCTGAAATTAAAAGACTAATAATCAGGGGATTAAGTAATTTTGAAAGACTTTCTTTTTGAATACGCTTCCACCAAAAAAACTGAGCAACTCCTGAAAGTGCTGTGATAGCAATAAAAAACCAAAGCTGAAACTGAGTAAAATGCTGTACTTGATTGGTAGGCAAGGCCATGTTGAGCTTACCTCCAAAAACTTCTGCAATTTTGTTATAAACAGGAATCGAAGTAGTAACAATCACTTGAAATGCGGCCAAGCAAAGCATCAAAACACCTGTAAAGACCCAAAACTCACGAGAATAAGTCGATATTTCTGCTTCGTCTTTTGGTAAATATTTCCATCGAATAGCTGATAATCCGACTGCAAAAATGATGAAAGTTAGCAAGTAAATCAATAATTGCCCAGATAGCCCCAAATCAGTAAATGAGTGAACAGAAGCATTGCCAAGAATACCACTTCGAGCCAAAAATGTAGAATAAATAATGAGAATGAATTGAGCAATAACTAAGATAACAGTGTATTTTAAAGCTGTGCTACTTTTACGAGCCAAAAGCATGGTATGGAAACTTCCAACTAAAACCAGCCACGGAACATAAACAGCATTTTCAACAGGATCCCAGTTCCAATAACCACCAAAATTAAGGGTTTCGTACGCCCAAATTCCCCCCATCATGATTCCAGTTCCGAGAATAACAGCTCCCATTAAGGTCCAAGGTAGAGCAGGTTTTATCCATTCAGTATATTGTTTTTTCCATAATCCTGCAATACAAAATGCAAATGGAACGAGTGTCAGACCAAACCCCAAAAATAACGTAGGCGGGTGAATAACCATCCAATAGTTTTGAAGCAAAGGATTCAGACCATTGCCATCTTTTGGAACAAAATTTGGGTTAGTTGTCCATATTGGAATATTAGGCATTGATTCTTTTAGAGTCAAGAATGGTGAGCTACCGATTTTGAATTCTCCCCATAAAACAACTCCCAAAATCATAGAAGCCAAGAAAACTTGGACTAAGGCAAAAATGGTCATAGTTGGCCCTTCCATCCCCCCATTTTTGGCTTTTCTGAGTGTTGTATTTATCAAAATAACACCCAAAACTACATTCCAAAACATCCAAAGCAGAAAACTTCCCTCTTGGTCTTGCCAAAAACACGAAATAGCATATCCTAATGGTAAACTCCAAGAGGAGTTGTCCCAAGCGTAGTGATATTCAAAATAGTGGTTAAAAATAATACTCAAAAGCGAAGCACAAATGGTAATAACTGCAACGGTATGGACGTAAAATGCCCTTCGTGCAAATTTTAACCAACTTTCTGTGCTTAAACTTTGTGAACGAGATGCTTGCCAGTAGGCATACGTTGAAACAACAGCAGCTACAAATGCAATAATGACGGACGCATGCCCGATGTTACCAAGATATGACCTTAACATAATGAGATTTTAAAACAATTTTTGTAAAATTGTGCTATATGCTTTAAGCAGTACGCTTTTTTTAGTTGAAAATAGCCTAAAGCGTACTGCATATAGCTTATGGCTTTTTTTCAATCAAACCAAGCTCCCCAAGGAATTCTACTTAATATTAACAACAAGGCAATTCCAAAGAAAATAGCTGTTTGCTTAAATTTGCGACCATTTCCAACGGCACGTTTCACACGAGCATTGCCAATCGTTACTAATATAACGGCAATGATATTAACAAATGGATGTTCTACCACAGCTTTTCTTACATCGCTATCTTTCATGGCTGCCTTCATATCAGCAAAAGCTGATTGGGCAATAGGTGAAACAAATAATAAAATTAAACCTAAAAGAAACATTGTATGGGTAGCAATGAGAGCAAATTTGTTGATATTTGCATCTTTTGACTCAAATGCCTTTTCACTATTTGAACCCAAAATACCATTGATTGTGGCAAATCCTAAAAGAAATAATGCCGCAAAAGCAAGATAAGAGTGTATCGGTTGTATAATCGAGTACATATAATTTTGATAGTTTTTGTTTAAAATTTTGCCAAAGTTAAGTTATAATCGCTGAATAACATAACTTAGCGTTGAGTGCTTTTGTTATTTGTGGATCGAACTTGTAGGCTGAATCGTAATTCTGTCTGAAATTATTGAAAACAATGAGATATTTTAAACATGGTACTTTATTAATAATAGGTGTATTATTGATTTTTACATGGACTTTTCCCCAGTTTTTTCGCTGTCTTTTTGTTGCTCAAGATAATTTTAATGAAATCAAACCGATGATTTTTGTTGAAAAAGGTATTTCTAAAAATCAAAAAGATACCTTGATAAAAAATATTGTACTTGCCAAAAAACGTATTATTGGTTTTTGGGGTAAACAAGAAGGCATTGCTAAAATTATTTTTTGCAAAAATGCTGAAACCTATAAAAAATACTGTCAAAGCTCTGAAGGTGCAGGATGTAGTATCGGAACGCCTTTGGGCTCATGGATCATTTTGAATACTGATGGACTCAATGTTGATGTTATTGCTCATGAAATGTGTCATGATGAGTTAATGACAAGACTTGGTTGGTGGAAAACAAAAAAGCACATTCCAACATGGTTCGATGAAGGACTGGCATTGATGCTTGACCAAAGATTTGTGAGTTCGCAAGATAGCAGTCAGCGATACATAGATTATCGTGCAGAATTGAATTATTTGACTTCTCAACCTATTCCGCTTCAGGAACTAACCACACAAAAGGCTTTTTTTGGACAAAATCAGCTTTTTACTAAAGTTGCCTATTTCAGTTCGGCGGTAGCTATTTCTCAAAAAATCTCAACAAAAGGTAAAAAAGAGATATTTGAAATTATCGAAAAAACTAAAAAAGAAGACAAATTTGAGTTTTAAGCCACCTAAAAACCCATAAGATTTTGCAAACCTTGCAGGTTTGAGTATGTGAGATAAGGATTAAATGTTTGATTATCAGTAGTTTAAGGTAATTGCCCATTGTCCATTATCCATTATCCATTCTATAAGTGTATTATTTTCCAAAAAACTTAGCGAACTTTGCGAATCAAAATTCAAAGATTTTTAAAGTAATGAATATTTTAATACTTGGTTCGGGTGGACGTGAGCATACTTTTGCTTGGAAAATTTCACAATCAAAAAACTGTACAAACCTTTTTGTTGCTCCTGGAAATGCAGGTACAGCTCAAATTGCTACTAATTTGCCAATTGGTGTAAATGATTTTGAAGCCATTGGAAATGCTGTAAAAGAGCATCAAATCGAAATGGTGATTGTTGGCCCCGAAGAGCCCTTAGTACGAGGAATTGTTGATTTTTTCAAGAAAGATAAAGCTCTAAAAAAGATAAAAATCGTAGGCCCTGATGCCTCAGGTGCAAGACTGGAAGGTAGCAAAGATTTTTCAAAAGGCTTTATGCAAAAGTATAATATTCCAGCCGGGGCTTCACAAACTTTTACAAAAGAAACCCTTCAGGAAGGTTTACAATACCTTGATAATCAGTCGCTTCCAATAGTTTTAAAAGCTGATGGTTTGGCAGCAGGAAAAGGTGTCATCATTGCCGAAACCAAAGAAGATGCCCGAAAAGCATTACACGAAATGCTTGCAGAAGCCAAATTTGGCGATGCCAGTAGTAAGGTGCTTATTGAACAATATTTGTCAGGAATTGAACTTTCAGTCTTTGTATTGACTGACGGTAAAAACTATAAAATTCTTCCCGAAGCAAAAGATTATAAGCGAATTGGCGTCAACGATAAAGGATTAAACACTGGTGGTATGGGAGCAGTTTCGCCAGTGCCATTTGCCGATGAAGCATTTTTGAGCAAAGTTGAAGAGCGTGTAGTAAAACCAACTTTGGCTGGTTTACAAGCAGAAGGCATCAAATATGTAGGATTTATTTTCGTTGGATTAATGAATGTTGATGGCGAGCCTTATGTAATTGAATACAACGCTCGCATGGGCGACCCAGAAACAGAAGTAGTTTTACCAAGAATCAAAACTGATATGGTAAAATTAATGAAAGCTACTGCTGAAGGGAAATTAGATAAAATCAAACTTACGGTCAATCCAAAAGTAGCCATTGCAACTGTTTCGGTAGCAAAAGGTTATCCAGAAGATTACCGCAAAGGTGATGTGATGACCATTCCAGAAGCCGAAAAAGATACGATTATTTTCCATGCTGGCACAAAAATCGCTACGGATGGTACAGTCGTAACTAATGGCGGTCGAGTAATTGTAACAACAGGAATGGCACGAACGCTAAATTCTGCCCGTAAAAAGTCGCAGTTGATGGCAAAAAAGATTATATTTGACGGAAAATATTTCCGAAGCGATATTGGCAAGGATTTATTGAAGTATGTTGAAAAATAGATGATTCTGCAATTATGCAAGTAACATTAGAAATACCAGACGATAAATACGCTTCTTTCATGGAAGTGGTACGAAATATTCGTTTTGTTAAAATTCGTAAGGAAGAAAAACTTACTGCTTCTCAAAAGGAGTTTGTAGAAGATTTGAAGCACTCCTTGGAACAGGTTGAACTTCATTTACAAGGGAAAATTCAACTAAGAGATGCTTATGAATTATTAGAAGAATTAAAAAATGAAGAATTAGCTGATTCCAAATGAAAGTTACTTTTACAGATGTATTCCTTAAAGATATTCGTAAGTTAAAAAAAGAAATATAAGTCCGTATCAGATGATTTTGGCAATTTGCTTGACTCTTTACAGCAAAATCCTTTTCAAGGTGATGCTCTCGGTAAAAATTGCTACAAAGTAAGAATGGCGATAACTTCAAAAGGAACAGGTAAATCGTATGGAGCAAGGTTAATAACTTGTGTTAAAATCATTAATGACACAATCTATTTGTTATCCATCTACGATAAATCAAACAAAAAAGATATTTCAGACCAAGAACTTGATTTTCTATTGAAGGAAGCAGGTCTGAAATAAGTATTCAACCATCGATTGAGTAAATTACTCGTCGAAATTTATATATATACATAGAAAATGGGCTGTGGACAATGTTCATCGGGAGGTTGTGGAGCAGTAAAAGCAATAGGCCAAACCGAAAAATCGAATCATAAAACCGTAGCAGGTTGCTCTTCAGGAGGCTGCTCGACGGGTGGATGTAATAAAATGAATGCGTACGATTGGTTATCCAATATGGATGTACCTCGTTCGATGCGTTATGATATTGTTGAAGTGAAATTTAAAGGTGGACGAAAGGAATATTTTCGAAATACCAATAATATTGACCTTTATACTGGCGATTTCGTGGTTTGCGAAATGGCATCGGGCTATCATATCGGAAGTGTGTCTTTGCAGGGAGAATTGGTTCGTTTGCAAATGATAAAAAAAGGCTTGAAAGATAATGATGAAGTGAAGAAAATTCTTCGTCTTGCTACCGAGCGTGATATTGAAAAGCATCAACAAGCTATTGCTCGTGATACGCCAACAATGTATCGAGTACGCATCATTGCCAAAGAATTAAAGCTACAAATGAAGATGTCAGACGTGGAGTTTCAGTCTGATAATACCAAAGCAACATTCTATTATTCTGCCGATGACCGTGTTGATTTTCGTGAAATGATTAAACTTTTAGCTTCTGAATTCAAAATCAGAGTTGAAATGAAACAAATCAGTTTGCGTCAAGAAGCGGCTCGTGTAGGCGGAATTGGCTCTTGTGGCCGTGAATTATGCTGCTCAACATGGCTCACTGATTTTCGTGCAATTCCTACTTCTGCGGCACGTTATCAAAATCTTTCGCTCAATCCAGCCAAACTTTCTGGTCAATGTGGACGTTTGAAATGTTGCTTAAATTATGAGTTAGAAACTTATTTAGATGCTTTAAGTGACATTCCGACTGTTGAGAAACCATTGAAAACCGAAAAAGGAAATGCTGTTTTGCAAAAGACTGATATTTTCCGTCGAATCATGTGGTTTAGCTATAATAATGACATCAACTGGCATTCACTTCCGATTCATCAAGTTGTTGAAATTATGAAGATGAACGAAAAAGGTATTTTGCCTAATTCGCTCGAAGATTTGAACTTAATTGATACGGTGGTGATTGATAAGAATTCTCCAAGAAATTCTGATTTAGACCGTTTAGATAAAAAATACACTGATAAGGGCAAAAAGCCACAGCAGTTTTCAAATGGTAATAAAAACCAAGGAAACCGAGCTAATATACCTCAGCAAAGCACTATTCCTGTGAATCGTGGTAGTAATGTAGCACCAATTGAAGGCGGTAAACAGGAAAGTTTACAAAATAAAAACACAAATAATCCACAAAAGCAGGGAGGGAATACAACTCAAAATCAAGGCAATAATCCTCAGAAAAACAACCCTAATAATAAGCAGGGCGGTGTTCAACAGGGTGGGGGTAATCCAAATCAAAATAAGCAGGGCGGCTCTCCGCAGGGCGGCTCTCCGCAAGCAAAACCTCAGCAAGGTGGTGGTCAAAATAAGCAGGGTGCTACACAAGGTGGCAATCCTCAAGGTGGTCAAAACAAGCAGGGCAATTCTCAAGGAGGACAACCCAAACAAGGAGGGACTTCTCAAAATGGAGGAAATCCTCAGCAAAATAAACCACAAGGAGGTAATAATCAAGGACGTAATCCTCAGCCTAATAACCAAAACAAAAAAGGTGGTGGACAAAATAACAATCCTCAAAACAAGCAAGTACAACAGCCAAAGCCTAATGAGGATAAGAGCTAATGATTAATGGTGAATTATTAATGTTAAATGGTTAAGTATTGAAAATTTTTTTAGGATATATGAGTAATAAATTATCAAGAAGTGTTAAAATTGCTATGTTTATAGCCATCACACTCTATTGTTTTTCGTGTGATAGCAATGCGATTTATAAATCTTATGTCGATTTGAAAGATACCAATTGGTACGTTAAAAACGTACCAACTTTTACTTTCGAGATAAAAGATGAAAACATTCCTTATAACATTTATATTTTGGTAAGAAATGCTTCGCAGTATCCTTACAATAACCTGTATGTGACACGCTATATTTATGGACCTGATGGTAAAATATTGAGCAATCGTTTGGAAGAAGTAATACTTTTTGACCAAAAAACTGGTAAGCCATTAGGGGATGGATTGGGCGATATTTATGACCATAAATTACTTTCGAGTAGAAGTTTTATGTTCCCCAAAAAAGGAAAATATACTATAAAACTCAAACAATACATGCGTCAAGACCCACTTCCGTATGTAATGTCGATGGGTGTGAGTATCGAAAAACCACTTCCACCAAAACAATAAGTAGATATCTGAAGTTTAAAATGATGAGTTTGAATGCAAAAATGGTAGAAACAAACCATTCATAATTTATCATTCATAATTCATCATTCCCATGAGCTTTCTTCCTCTTTTTCCACTAAATTTAGTTGTCTTCCCACACGAAGACCTAAATTTACATATTTTTGAACCTCGTTATCGACAATTAATCAATGAATGTTTGGATGAAAAAAAGACCTTCGGTATTCCTGCATTTATCAATAGCAAACTCTTGGGTTATGGCACAGAAGTAGAAGTAAAGCAATTATCGAAACGCTACGGTGATGGTAGAATGGACATTAAAACCAAAGGGTTACGAATCTTTAGAATTGTTGATTTCCAAAATCCTGTAAAAGACAAATTATACGCTGGGGGCGAGGTCGTATTTATTGAAAATGAAGATTTAGTTGAAGAAATTAATCCTTATTTGTTGAGTTTAGTTGAAAAACTATATCGTTTATTGAAAGTAAAAGTTGATTATGACAAACCCGAATACGCTCCATTTAGTTATAGAATTGTACACAAAATAGGCATTTCGGTTGCCGAAGAATATGAATTGCTTACAATGTGTTCTGAAAAGCAACGGCAAGAAAAACTCATTGAACATCTCGAAGTGATTCTGCCAATTGTGGCCGAAGTAGAGCGTACCAAAGAACGAATCGCCATGAATGGACATTTTAAAGAACTTGATGCTTTAGATTTTTAAAAACTGTCTAACGACTTACTTTATTTTGAGGTGTAGTTCTACTATAGAGCTACACCTTTTTCTTTTTTCAATCAAAAAAATTTAAGAATAAATTGCGTAACCAAATTGTTACATATATATTTGTAACCGATTAGTTACATAAAGAATCAAAAACCATGAGAAGAGATGTTTTTCAAGCAATTGCCGACCCGACCCGACGGGAAATTATCAATCTTGTAGTACAGAAACCTTTAAATCTGAATGCAATTGCTGAGAAATTTGATATTAGCCGACCAGCGATTTCAAAACATATAAAAATTTTGAAAGAATGTGGATTGATTGTTATTGAGCAACATGGCAGAGAAAGGTATTGTGAGGCAAAACTCGACAAGCTTAATGAAATATCAGAATGGGTAGAGCAATATCGACAATTCTGGGAGAGAAAATTGGATAGTTTAGAAAATTATTTGAATGAACTACAAAAAATAAAGAAAGATGAAAACAGCACAAAATAGCGATACTTCCGACCGTGAAATAAGTGTTTCGAGGCTGATGAATGCCCCGATTGAATTAGTCTGGGAAGTTTGGACAAATCCCGAACATATTAAGAAATGGTGGGGGCCAACAGGATTTACCAATACCATTGATAAAATGGAGGTAAAACCCGAAGGAATTTGGGAATTTGTGATGCACGGCCCCGATGGTGTTGATTACAAAAACAAAAGTATTTTTAAGGAAATTGACAAGCCTAATCGGATTGTTTTTGAACATATTACAGGGCCAAAATTCCTAACAACTGTAACTTTTACTGCCGAAGGTGATAAAACATTTATTCATTGGCACATGCTTTTCGAGTCGAAAGAACAATTTGAACAAGTTGTAAAAACCTTCAAGGCTGACGAAGGCTTAAAGCAAAATGTTGATAAATTGAGTCATTACTTACAAGCACAAATAACCATTCGTAAACAATTAAAAACTAATAAAATGGCAAGGGTAAGCACTTATCTCAACTTTCCAGGTACTACTGAAGAGGCTTTTAATTTTTATAAGTCTGTGTTTGGTGGCGAATTTAATGGTGGAATTCAACGATTTGGCGAAATTCCTGCACAAGAAGGAATGCCACCATTATCGGATGAAGATAAGAAATTGATTTTACATATTGAACTACCTATTCTTGGAGGGTATATTTTGATGGCAACCGATGCTCCTGAAAGTTTTGGTATGAAAGTTAATAAGGGAGATAATATGCACATCAATCTTGAACCAGATTCACGTGAAGAAACCAAGCGATTATTTGATGCACTTTCGGCTGGTGGAAATGTAACGATGGAACTGCAAGATATGTTTTGGGGAGCTTATTACGGAAGCTTTACCGATAAATATGGCATTAACTGGATGGTAAACTTTACTGAAATAGCGTAAAAAATATGGAAAATCAACCAATCATTGTTGAACGCACGCTAAATGCCTCAATTGCAAAGGTTTGGAAAGCAATTACAGATAAAGATGAAATGAAAAACTGGTATTTCGACCTTGCGGAATTCAAGGCAGAAGTAGGTTTTAAATTTCAGTTTATGGGAGGCGACACCAACGGTAAACAATACTTACACCTTTGTGAAATAACGGAAGTAATTCCTGAGAAAAAACTTACTTATAGCTGGCGATATGATGGTTATGTAGGCAATTCTTTTGTAAGTTTTGAACTTTCTGAGCAAGAAAATAAGACTTTGTTAAGACTTACGCACGAAGGATTAGAAACATTCCCTCAGGGAAATCCTGACTTTGCTAAAGGTAATTTTGCTGAAGGTTGGAATTATATAGTCAATACCGCATTGAAAAATTATTTAGCATAAAAATTTTTCTTTAAAAACTCGCCAAACGTCTCGACCAAAATCGAGGCGTTTGCTTTTTTATAAAATGTTTGAATATTTTACCTTCAAAAACAAATTTTCTTCCCGAACTTTGTACCAAGTTTTTCGTCATTAATAATTCAGCATTTATCATTATTTAAAAATATGCTAATCAATCGCCCACGTAGAAATAGAAAAAGTGCTGCCATCCGAGATTTGGTGCAAGAAACAAGCCTTTCGGTCAATGATTTTATTTTCCCGATGTTTGTCATGGAGGGTTCAGGTATCAAGAGCGAAATCAAATCAATGCCTAATATTTATCGCTTTTCATTAGATACTTTATTAGAAGAAATTAAAGAAATTACAGATTTAGGCATCAAATCAATTTGCCTTTTTCCAAATTACCCTGAATCCAAAAAAGATAAATACGCAACCGAAAGCCATAATCCTAATACGCTGTATATCAAGGCTTTGAGCGAAATCAAAAGCAAATTTCCTGATTTAGCTTTAATGACTGACATCGCAATGGATCCATATAGCAGCGATGGGCATGATGGGCTTGTAGAAAATGGACAAATTCTCAACGATGAAACGCTTGATATTTTAGGCAAAATGGCTCTCGCCCAAGCCCGTGCAGGAGCTGATATTCTTGGGCCATCAGACATGATGGATGGACGAATTGGTTATATTCGTGAGTTGTTGGACGATGAAGGTTTTACCAATGTGAGCATCATGTCATATTCGGTAAAATATGCCAGTGCTTTCTATGGCCCATTCCGTGATGCACTTGATTCTGCACCAAAATTTGGTGATAAAAAAACGTATCAAATGAATCCTGCCAATGTGCGTGAAGCACTCATCGAAGGTCAACTTGATGCAGCTGAAGGTGCAGATTTCTTGATGGTAAAACCTGCGTTTTCATACTTAGATGTGATCAAAACAATGGCCGATAATTTCGATTTGCCGATTGCGGCTTATAATGTTTCGGGTGAATATGCCATGATAAAAGCCGCCGCTCAAAATGGCTGGCTCGACGGTGAAAAAGCCATGCTGGAAATGCTTTTAAGTATCAAACGTGCAGGTGCAAAAATTATTTTGAGCTATTTTGCGAAAGAGTATGCCCTATTAAAAAACCACTAAAAATTAGCAAATTTTACTTTTTCTAATTAAGTTTGACTATAAAATGCAAGAAAAATGGTCTTAGAAAATGAAATACAATCACTTCCGAAAACCTTAGCAGAATTTATGCTTTGGGAACCAAACGATGGTTTCAAATATGAATGGAATGATGGAGAGTTAATAAAGTTTGATGGTATGAATAAAAAGCAGGTTTACATTTACAACGTTTTGAATAAACTTTTTAGTAAAAAAGGGTATATCGAAATAGGTTCATTAGTATCAGAATATGACGTTAAGCTTACAGGTATACAAATGCGGAGGCCAGATATTGCCTACTTAACTGATGAACAGATTTTACAAGGACGAAAAGGTGAAGATGTAATCCCAGAGTTTGTCATTGAAATAATCTCAGAAACTGACCAATTTTATAAAATCGAAGATAAGATTACAGAGTATTTTAAGGCGGGCGTAAAAGTTATTTGGAATATCGTACCTGAACATAGATTGGTTTATATTTATACTTCTCGTAAAACCGTAAAGATTTGTAGCGATAATGATATATGTTCTGCTGAACCAGTTCTACCCGATTTTGCTATTGCTGTAAATGATATTTTCACAGAAAAATAAGTGACAAAAATATAGTCAGAATTAATAAAGCACCAATAAAATGATTGTTGATCTTACAGTTCCTCAGATTGGATTTAACGACGAAGAACTATACAAACTTTGTATGGCTAACCCCGACTTGCCTATTGAAAGAGACGAACTTGGAAGAATAATTATTATGCCACTTACTGGATTTGAATCAAGTTATTATAATAGTGATTTGCTTACAGATGTAAACCTTTGGAATAGAAGAAATAAATCAGGGCGTGTAACCGACTCAAATGGAGGATATACCCTTCCTGATGCTTCTATGAGAGCTCCAGACGTGGCTTGGATAAGCAATGAAAGAATTGCAAAAACTACACCCGATGACCAAAAACGCTTCATTCATGCCTGCCCAGATTTTGTAATTGAACTACTTTCAGAGTCAGATTATTTGACTGAATTACAAGATAAAATGGTTAAATACATTAAAAATGGTGTGCGTTTAGGTTGGTTAATTGACAAGAAAAATAGACAAGTGCATATTTATCGTCCTGCACAAAGTACAGTTATTCAATCATTTAACACAAAACTTTCAGGCGAAGATGTCCTCGTGGGTTTTGAGTTAGATTTGACACAAATCTTCTAAAATGTCACAAACAATATTAATATTAAATGCCCTCGTAGTAAATGAAGGGAAAATTACGCCATCAGATGTATTCATCAAAGATGGTATTATCGAGCAAATCGGAAATGATTTATCGCACCTCAAAACAAAAAAAGTCATTGATGCCACAGGAAAATATTTATTGCCTGGTGTCATTGATGACCAAGTGCATTTTCGTGAGCCAGGGCTTACGCACAAGGCAACGATTGCTACTGAAGCAAAGGCAGCAGTAGCAGGTGGGACAACGAGTTTTATGGAAATGCCCAATACTGTGCCGAATGCTCTTACACAAACACTTTTGGAAGACAAATACCAAATTGCAGCACAGTCTTCGTTGGCAAACTACTCATTTTTCATGGGTGCTTCAAATGATAATTATGAAGAAGCCATGAAAACCGACATCAAAAATGTATGTGGGCTAAAGATTTTCATGGGCAGCTCAACGGGCAATATGCTGGTTGATGATAAAGGTGTTTTAGATAAAATATTTGCAAATTTCTCGTCATTAATTGCGACCCATTGTGAAGATGAAGCAACAGTCAAAGCCAATTTAGCAAAATACAAAGAGCAGTTTGGTGAAAATATTCCTTATGATATTCATGCTTTGATTCGTAATGAAGAGGCTTGTTATAAATCTTCAGAAATGGCGGTTGAATTAGCTAAAAAGCATAAAACAAGATTACATATTTTGCATATTTCAACCGCTGATGAGATTTCTCTTTTCAGTAATGCTTTATATACTAAAGAAAAACCGAAGCATATTACTTCCGAAGTTTGTGTGCATCATCTTTGGTTTGATGCCGATGATTACAAAACTTTGGGTAATCAAATCAAATGTAACCCTGCTATCAAGCACGGACATCGTGAAAAATTGCTCCAAGCTTTGCTCGATGACCATTTTGATGTGGTAGCAACCGACCATGCACCTCATACTTGGGAAGAAAAGCAACAATCATACTGGCAAGCACCTTCGGGTCTTCCTTTGGTGCAACATTCACTCAATGTAATGTTGGAATTTTATAAACAAGGCAAAATTTCACTTGAAAAAATTGCACAAAAAATGTCTCACTCGGTAGCAGATTGCTTTCAAATTGAGCGTCGAGGTTATATTCGTGAAGGTTATTGGGCTGATTTGACTTTGGTAGATTTAAACCAAAGTACATTAGTTACCAAAGAAAGTCTCTTTGCAAAATGTGCTTGGTCGCCTTTTGAAGGAACAGAATTTCAATCGAAAATTACGCATACCATTGTTTCAGGAAATGTTGTTTTTGCTAATGGTAAATTTGATGAAAGTGTCAAAGGGCAACGTTTGAAGTTTGATAGATAAGAATTTATTCCAATTGCAAATGATACAATAATGAAAGAATTAGATGATTTTTATTTGCAATTGGATGAACCAAACAAAAGCTGTTTACTTGCTTTGCGAGATATAATACTTGCACAAGACAAAGATATCACGGTGGCTTGGAAGTACAAATTACCCTTTTTCTGTTACAAGGAAAAGATGTTTTGTTATTTATGGATTCGCCCAAAAACAAAACATCCTTATATTGGATTTGTTGAAGGCAAACACATCGAACATCCTGATTTATTGGCAGAAAAGCGTTCAAGAATAAAAATATTATTATTCGACCCTAACGAAGATTTGCCAATCGAAATCATCGAAACGATTATTCAAAAAGCCATTCATTTATATAAATCAGGACAAATAAAAATTCGAAAATGAGGTGTTAGATTTTTCTGACACCTCATTTTCTAAGTCAATTCTTAGTTATTCTACTCAAAAAAACATTCTTTCTCTGCTAATTGATTATTGAATTCAATCATAAAATAGTGTAAAAATTAATAAAATTAGTTATATTTTTTGCAAAGCATTTTAAAATATTTTACTAATTTTAGGCATGAACAGACGAGATTTTATCGGAACTACCTTGACTGGTACTATTTTAGCAAAAACTAATTTTCTTTTTGCAAAACCCGCCGCTGGAATGAAAATCAGCGTGTTTTCTAAAACCCTTCATTGGATTGAAGACTACCAGGCTTTGGCTGAAACCATAGCCGAAATGGGCTTCGATGGCATTGACCTAACGGTACGACCTGATGGTCATGTGCTACCCGAAAAAGTAGAACTTGATTTGCCCAAAGCAGTACAAGCTGCCAAAAAAGCAAATCTTGAAATACAGATGATGACGACGGCTATTTTACAAGCCGATGCAATTTCAGAACGAGTGTTGAAAACAGCCAATGCCGTAGGAATAGGGCATTATCGTATGGGCTGGTATCATTTCGAGATGCAAAAAGACATCATGCAACAAGTCGATTCTTTTGGAAAACAAATGAAAGGATTGGATGCTCTGAACAAAAAATATAAAATCTCAGGTGAGTACCAAAATCATGGCGGACAATATCTCGGAGCTGCCGTTTGGGATTTACAACCTATCTTCAAAAGCATTAATTCTCCCTTGACTGGCTGCCAATATGATGTCAATCACGCTACTGCCGAAAGTGGTGCTAACTGGGAAACTGGTTTTAGAATTATTGCTCCATATATCAAATCTTTAGCTATCAAAGATTTTAAATATATTTTGAAAGATGGGAAACTGACTAAAGTTGGCTGTCCATTGGGCGAAGGTATTGTTGATTGGAAGAAATTCTTGCAATTGGTCAAACAATATAACATTAATGTGCCGATAACCATGCACTTTGAATATGATTTAGGCGGAGCAGAAAATGGTCTAAGAAATATTAAGATGGATAAAAAAGATATTCTTGCCGCAATGAAAAGAGATTTGGCTTTATTAAAAACATGGTTGTAGAACAAGTTTCCAACTTGTTACTTATATAGCTGAACAAGTTAGAAACTTGTTCTACAAAAAAAATACTAAATAATTCAAATGATTAAGATTGATTACAACCTTCAACCCACCGATTTAACCTCAAAACTCCAAGCTTTTTGGGAGCTTTCAGGGCAAAAAATCCATTCAATTGAGCAAAATTATGATGTTTCAAAAGGTTCACCAGTATTTACCCAACAAGGAAAATACACTACTCGTGGTTGGACAGAATGGACGCAGGGTTTTCAATTTGGCTCGGCAATTTTACAATTTGATGCCACAGGTGAACAAGATTTCCTTGAAATTGGTCGTAAAAATACCCTAAAAGTAATGGCTCCGCACATTAGTCATATTGGTGTACACGACCACGGGTTTAATAATGTAAGTACTTATGGTAATCTTTTACGCCTCATGCGTGAAGGAAAAATTGCTTTCAATGAATGGGAGAAAAATTTCTACGAATTGGCTCTTAAAATTTCGGGAGCAGTGCAGGCGAGTCGTTGGACTCCTATAAAAAGTGGCGGTTATATTCATTCTTTCAATGGAGCTCATTCGCTTTTTGTTGATACCATTCGTTCGTGCCGAGCTTTGGTAGTGAGCCATCGTTTAGGACATATTTTTCAAGGCGAAGGTGATGTGAAAATCAATATGTTGGATAGAGCTTTGCAACATATAAAAGCCACTGCTGATTATTCAGTTTTTTATGGAGAAGGACGTGATTCTTATGATATTTGGGGAAGAACTGCCCACGAGAGTGTTTTTAATGTAAAAGATGGCAATTTTCGTTGCCCTAATTCTCAACAAGGTTATACAGGTTTTACGACTTGGACTCGTGGCTTGGCTTGGGCAATGTGCGGTTTTCCTGAAGAATTAGAGTTTTTAGAAACGCTTGAAGATACTGAGCTTGAAGCTTTTGGTGGAAGAACATTTATTGAAAGTTATATGTTAAAAGCCGCTCGTGCTACTTGTGATTTTTATATCGAACATACGCCCATTGATGGCATTCCGTACTGGGATACTGGAGCTCCTAACTTGCATAAATTAGGCGATTATCTTGACCAAAAAGCCAACCCTTACAATGATTTTGAACCTGTTGATAGTTCGGCGGCAGCTATTGGCTCGCAAGGACTATTGAGATTGGGTAAATATTTAATCAAAAAAGGTGAAACTGAAGCAGGTCAAAAATATTGGCAAGCAGGGTTGACAGTGCTGAACTCACTTTTAGATGAACCATATTTAAGCAAAAACGAAGCTCACCAAGGCTTGCTTTTACATTCGATTTATCACCAACCCAATGGCTGGGATTATGTGCCAGAAGGTAGCAAAATCGCCAATGGCGAATCAAGCATGTGGGGCGATTATCATTTCAGAGAAGTAGCTCTTTATGTTCAAAAAATCATAAATAATGAGCCTTATTATGCTTTTTTTAATTGTTTGTGAAAATTTATAATCTTGTAGAACAATTTGAAAAATTGTTCTACTAAATATATCAACTCAATGGCCGAAAAATTTAAACCAAAATATACAAGAGTAGCTCAACTCAAAACTGCCCAAGATTTAAGAAATTATCTTGAGTCAAATCATGTAAAATTAGATTTTGATGAAGAATTAATCACAGGCGAAGCATCGTCTTTCAAAAAAAGTATTACTCTAAAATCAGGTAAAAAAATTGGTAATGCTCTTTCGATTTTGCCAATGGAAGGCTGGGATGGAACTGCAGACGGCCGCCCAAGTGAGTTTACTAAAAAACGTTGGGAGAACTTTGCTATCAGCGGTGCAAAACTCTTATGGGGATGTGAGGCAGTTGCTGTTTCGCATGAAGGACGAGCAAATCCACGTCAGTTGGTTATGAATGAAGCTAATTTTTCGGAGTATGAAACCCTCTATAAACTTGTTATTGATAAACATACCGAAAAATTTGGTTCGGCTGATGATTTACTGGTCGGACTTCAATTGACGCATTCGGGGCGTTTCTGCAAACCAAACGATAATACAAAATTCGAATCTAAAATTTTATATAATCATCCAAAACTTGACAAGAAATTTCATCTAAGCGAAAATCATCCTTTGATGACTGATGACGAGATTGATGCCTTGGTAGAAGACTTTGTAAAGGCAGCAGTTTTGGCACAGAAAGCAGGCTTTCATTTTGTGGATATTAAGCATTGTCATGGTTATTTGGGACACGAATTTTTAAGTGCTTATGACCGAGAAGGGAAATACGGTGGTAGTTTTGAAAACCGTACAAGGTTCCTTAGAAATATCGTAGAAGGCATTAAAAAAGCAGCTCCTGGTTTAGAAATGGGAGTAAGGCTTAGTGCTATTGACTTTGTTCCTTTCAAGAAAAGTGCAACTGGTGAAGGTGAACCAGATTTAATGCCTAATCAACCTTATAAATACGCTTTTGGCTGCGATGATTCAGGAATTAAAATTGATTTAGAAGAACCAAAAGCTTTCTTAGAGTTGGCTCAAAGTTTGGGTATTCAGTTGATTTGTGTAACGGTTTCGAGTCCATATTATAACCCTCATGTTACACGCCCAGCACTTTTCCCTCCATCAGATGGTTATCAGCCACCAGAAGAGCCATTGGCAGGCGTTGCACGAATGATTGATGTAGCAGAAGGTTTGAAAGAGGCCTTCCCTGAACTAGTCATTGTTGGTTCGGGTTATTCATACTTGCAAGAATGGCTACCAAATGTTGCTCAGAATGTATTGCGAAATAATAAAGTAGATTTTGTAGGCTTTGGCCGCATGGTACTTTCGTATCCAACAATGCCCGATGATATGTTGAATGACCGACCAATTCAACGAAAACTTTTATGTCGTACTTTTTCTGATTGTACCACTGCTCCACGTAATGGTTTGTATTCTGGATGTTTTCCTTTAGACCCTATTTATAAAAATCATCCTCACGCTGAATTACTCAAAACTATCAAAGACAGTATATGAAAAAAGTAGCATTCGTTACTGGCGGAAGTCGTGGAATTGGTTTAGGAATTGCTCAATATTTGGCGAAAAATGGCTTTGATTTGGCTATCAATGGTATTCGTTCCGAAGAATCAGTCATAGATGTGTTGGCAGAATTACGGATTTTAGGGGCTGAAGTTATCTATTGTCAAGGAGATATTGCTTCAAGTGAAGATAGAAAATCAATGCTCGAAAAAATTAACCTGCACTTTGGTAGATTAAATGTGTTGGTCAATAATGCAGGTGTTGCTCCCAAAGAACGAAACGATATTTTGGCAGCAACTGAGGAAAGTTTTGATTATGTGATTTCGACAAATTTGAAAGGAACGTATTTTTTGACACAAGCAGTTGCCAATTGGATGATTGAGCAAAAAAACAATATCGACGAATTTACTGCATCAATTATAACTGTTTCGTCGATTTCGGCAACAGTTGCATCAGTCAATCGAGGTGAATATTGTGTTTCAAAAGCAGGCTTGGGAATGATGACACAACTTTTTGCCGCACGATTGGGCGAATTTAATATTCCTGTTTACGAAGTCAGACCAGGAATAATTAAAACTGATATGACCGAAGGCGTAACAGCTAAATACGATAAACTCATTGCTGAAGGTTTAACAGTACAGAATCGTTGGGGTTTTCCCGATGATATAGGTAAAGCAGTAGCTGCCATCGCTAAAGGAGATTTCCCTTATTCAACAGGGCAAGTTTTTATGATTGATGGTGGTTTGACAATTGCAAGACTTTAAAATAGTCCACTGTCAATAGTCCTTAGTCCACAGCAATTTAGCATAATAGATTTGTCGATTAAAACTTTAAAAATCAATGAAACGAACTATCTTTTATACATTATTTCTTCTTACCTATGCAAATCTGAGCGTTTTTGCTAAAAATGCAAAAAATAGAGAGATATTGTATCAACCAATAGATTCGCTTTCAATTGCTAAAGGTCAAGTGTTATTTACACAAAACTGTACGAGTTGTCATCAAATCAAAGTAGATGGTATTGGGCCAAAGTTATCGGGAGTTACAAGTGTTACTTCGCCAGCATGGGTAAAGAAATTTATTCAAAATTCGCAGGATGTTATTGCTGCGGGAGACGAACGAGCAACGCAATTATTTCTAAAATACAAAAAGGCTATAATGCCTTCTTACAGCCATTTACAAGAAGCAGAACTCAACGCCATTGTTGATTATTTGGCTACAACTAAGCCGATTAAAAATAACTTCAAGAAAGATTATGGTGTTGGTTTGAGTAATCCTATTCCTGAGCCAATCGAAGTTTCTAACCTTGTCATTGATGTAAAGCAATTTACGCAATTCCCAGTGTCGAGTGAAAATGGAAAATATCCACTTACCCGTATCACAAAACTTGTCCCCCAGCCAAGTACAGGACAGATTTTTATGAATGATTTAAGAGGAAAATTGTATAAAATGGAAGGCAATACGCCAGTTGTTTATATGGATTTTGCCCAATTAATGCCCAATTTTATTCATCAACCAGGTTTAGCTACAGGTTTAGGAAGTTTTGCCTTTCACCCAGATTTTCTCAATAATGGTCTGCTTTATACGACTCATAGCGAAAAAACAGGTTCTGCAAAAGCCGACTTTGCTTATGCTGATTCTATAAAAGTTTCGTTGCAATGGGTACTTACCGAATGGAAAATTGATCATCCATCTTCTGGGGTTTTCTCGGGAAAACCTCGTGAAATGATGCGAGTGAATGTAGTATCTGTCATTCATGGTGTGCAAGAAATCGTTTTTAACCCAATGGCAAAAAAAAGCGATGCTGATTATGGACTTTTATATATTGGAATTGGCGATGGTGGAGCAGCAGAAAACGGTTATTCGTTCTTGACCAACAAAGAAGAACGCATTTGGGGTAAAATCTTGCGAATCGACCCATCGGGTAGAAATAGTAAAAATGGTAAATATGGTATTCCAGCCACAAATCCTTACGCAAAATCAGCTAATAAAAGGGCTTTAAAAGAAATATTTGCAAGTGGTTTTAGAAATCCACACCGAATCATGTGGACGAGCAAAAGTGATATGCTTACCGTAAATATTGGCCATGCCAATATCGAATCTTTGTATAAAATTGAAGCAGGAAGAAACTACGGCTGGCCGATTCGAGAAGGAAAATTTGTCATTCACGCCGATGGCGATATGAATAAAGTTTATCCATTGCCTACCAATGATAAAATCTACAATGTAACATACCCCGTAGCTACTTTCGACCACGATGAAGCCAAAGCTATCACGGGCGGTTTTGAATATACAGGTACTTTAGTGCCAGCATTAAAAGGTAAATATTTGTTCGGGGATATTCCTTCTGGAAGATTATTTTATTTGAATGTAGCTGACCTCAAACAAGGACAAACAGCAAAAATAAAAGAATGGAAACTTACGCTCAATGGCAAGTCAGAAACCCTCAGAAATTTGTGTGGCAATGATAGAATTGATTTGCATTTTGGTATTGATGCCCAAGGTGAAATGTACATCATGACCAAAGCTGATGGAAAAGTTTATCAGATTATCGGAGCAAAAGAGTAGCACAAGTTTCCAACTTGCGTAAGTTTAAATAGTCCAAAATCTGTATTATAGGTATTTTATAGCATTCACAGCAATCGAACAAGTTAAAAACTTGTTCTACAATAATTTCAACCTTAAACTATTCAGCAAACAATGAAAAAATTTACTCGCCGAGACATCCTCAAGGCAACAGTTCCGAGTTCGCTTGCGATGATGGCCATTCCTACCATCATTCCATCTACTGCTTTTGGTGCTAATGACCGAATGAGAGTTGCCGTTATTGGCATCAATGGTCGAGGGAAAGACCACATTAAAGGCTTTATGTCGCAAGATAATGTGGAAGTTGCTACGCTCTGCGATGTGGATAATGTGGTGTTGCAAGCAGGAGCTAAGGCATTTGAAGAAAAATACAATAAAAAAGTAAATACTGAAGGCGATTTACGCAAGGTTTATGAAGATAAAACCATTGATGCCGTAAGTATCGCTACACCCAACCACTGGCATGCTTTGGCGGCAATTTGGGCCTGTCAAGCAGGCAAAGACGTGTATGTTGAAAAACCTGCTTGTCATAATTTATTTGAAGGCCGAAAATTAGTTGAAGCCGCTACTAAATATAACCGAATTGTACAGCATGGTGTGCAATTGCGTAGTTCGGTAGCGATGCAAGAAGCAATCAAACATTTACGAGATGGACTTATTGGTAAAGTTTACATGGCTCGTGGAACAGTCTATAAGTGGCGACCAGATATTGGTAATCTTGGCAAATCTCCCGTTCCTGAAGGTTTAAACTGGGATTTGTGGCAAGGCCCGGCACAAGTACGTGATTTTAGCAAAAACTATGTGCATTATAACTGGCATTGGTTTTGGGATTATGGTAATGGCGATGTGGGAAATCAAGGCATTCATGAAACGGATTTGTGTATGTGGGGATTGAATGTTGGTTTACCAGAAACAATTACCTCAGCGGGCGGAAAATACCTTTGGAATGACTGCAAAGAAACGCCTGAAGTGTTGAGTACAACCTACAATTATCCAAAAGAAGGGAAAGTAATTCAAATGGAGGTACGTCCGTGGATGACCAATAAAGAAGATGGCGTGGAAGTAGGTAATATTTTTTATGGAGATAAAGGTTACATGGTTGTCAATGGCTATTCAGATTATAAAACCTTTTTGGGAAAAAATCGTGAACCAGGCCCAGCTCGAAATGCAGGCGGTGACCATTATAAAAACTTCATAGAAGCAGTTCGAGCAAAAGATAAATCTATGTTGAATGGCCCAGTAGAAACAGCACATTTGGCAGCAAGTATTGCTCATTTAGGCAATATTTCTTATCGTTTGGGCAGAACATTGCATTTCGACCCAGCCAAAGAAACATTTGTAGGCGATAAAGAGGCTAATGCCATGCTCACTCGTAAATATCGAGCTCCTTATGTTGTTCCTGATAAAGTTTAGTTTTTCTATAACGATGGCAAATAATCTAAAAAATATTTTACCCTAAACCTCTATGAAAGAAAATAACCAATCATTAACTAAACAACTTTTAAAATTACCTGTAATCGTAGCTGCTTTGGGCTATTTGGTAGATATGTACGATTTGTTTTTATTCAGTGTCGTGCGTGTTCCGAGTCTAAAAGCTCTTGGTGTTTCTGACGAATTACTATTGCCCGAAGGTGTGTTTTTACTCAATATGCAATTGGCAGGATTGCTCATTGGCGGCGTACTATGGGGAATTATGGGCGATAAAAAAGGTCGTTTATCAGTGCTTTTCGGCTCAATTATTCTTTATTCATTATCAAATATGGCAAATGGCTTGGTGCAAACTTTGCCACAATACGCTGTTCTGAGATTTATTGCAGGAATTGGTCTTGCAGGAGAATTAGGTGCGGGAATCACACTCGTTGCTGAATTATTACCACAAAAACTCAGAGGCTATGGAGCTGTTATTGTTTCAACAATGGGTGTTTTAGGTGGAGTTTTAGCCTATTTTGTAGCAGATTTGTTTGAATGGAGAGCTTCTTATTTCGTTGGTGGAGGTTTAGGTTTATTACTTTTATTACTAAGAATCAATGTTTTTGAGTCGGGTTTATTTCTAAAACTAAAGCAAGAAAAAGCCCAAAGGGGAGATATTTTGATGATTTTTACTAATGGACAAAGACTCAAAAAATACCTTTTAGCCATAATTGCAGGCGTGCCATTATGGTTTGTGGTAGGGGTGTTAGTTACATTTTCTCCTGAATTCGGTAAAGCTCATGGACTCACAGAAACAATTATTGCAGGAAAATCTGTCATGCTTACTTTCTTGGGGCAATCATTCGGGAATGTTGTTTGTGGGTTATTAAGTCAACAACTACAAAGTCGCAAAAAAGCCATTGGTATTTTTATGATTTTATCGTTCGTAATGATGCTCGTTTATTTAGTCGCACCTGTTTCCTCCACTTTTGTTTTTTATAGCATCATTTTTCTATTAGGATTTTTTAATGGGTATTGGACTTTGTTTATTATTATGGCTGCCGAGCTTTTCGGTACAAATATTAGAGCAACGGTGGCAACTTCGATTCCAAATTTTGTCCGTGGAGCAGCTATTCCATTGACCGCCTCCTTTGCAGCTTTAAAGCCTGATTTTGGTGTTAATAATGCAGCTATAATCATCGGAGCGATTACGGTTGGAATATCTTTACTTGCTTTATTCTTTTTAGAAGAAACCTTCTCAAAAGATATGAATTATGTGGAATGATTTGACGAAGTTTGCGTTTGAAAAATTAATTTAAATATGAAAAAAAATCAAACGCTATTATTTCTAATCCTTGTAACAAATACAGTTTTTGCACAACAGGTTGTTGTCAATAAAGAAAATGCCACAAAAAAAGCCTTTTTTGGTGATTTTATGGATGATTATGACATTCGTTATTCCATCAATGATTCTTTATGGACACAATTTCCAAAAGCAAAATATCATGTTATTAAATGGAATGTAGAAAAGCAGTATATTATCACAAAAAATGATGCTAATAATACAAGTGATAAAAATTTATATACTCGAATTGATTACATGACTTTTGAAAATATGCCTCCTTATAATTGGGGTTTTTGCTTGACTACTTATGATGCACAAACCAGTGATGCTGCTGAAGCCGTCGAGAAAGCAGACCGAACGAATCCAAGAAAAGGATGTAATGGATTTCCGTTTTCAAGAATGAAAAAAGTCGAAAAATAGTTTTCGTTTATTTTTACCAAAAAAGCCACTCGAAAAATCTTTCAAGTGGCTTTTTGTATTTGATAAGAATAATTAACAACTAAATTTATTTTTTATCTGGATTCAATAAGTCGTAGAATTGGTCAAGTTTTGGCATTAAAATGATACGAGTACGGCGATTAGTCGCACGACCTTCTGAAGTATCATTGGTAGTAAGTGTATTATATTCACCTCTTCCTGCTGCAATCAATTTATTTGGGTCGATGCTAAAGTTTTGTTGTAAGGTACGTACCACTGAAGTTGCACGTTTTACACTCAAATCCCAGTTATCATTGATACATTCATTGCTAATAGCTACATTATCGGTATAGCCTTCCACCATTACATCTAAATCAGGTCTTGATTTGATGATTTGGGCAATTTTTCCTAAAACATTATTAGCATTTGGTGAAATTTTCGAACTTCCACTGCTAAACAACATTTTATCAGAAATATTGATCATTACTACTGTTTTATCAACTTTTACTTCTACATCTTTGTCGTCGAGGCCAGTGTTCAATACACTTTTCAGATTAACTGCTAAGGCCAAATTAATAGAATCTGCTTTAGTACGAGCCGCTTGAAGCAAATTGATATATTTGTCTTTACTTGCCAATTGTGATAAAGTTTTATCAATGTTGTCATTGGCTGCTTTCGACAAAACAGTTAAGTTACCAACTTGCTCAACTTGTTTATCACGTAATTTTCTCAAATCAGCAACTTGGTCTTTTAAATCGTTGATTTGTTGATCACGTTGTTGAATTGTACTAAGTGAAGCATTTTTTTGAGCTTCCGTTTCTTGTTGTGTTTTCGCCAAACGGTCAAGTTTATCTTTGTAATCTTGCACCGAATCTCCACATTTTACTAAGTCAGCCTGTGCTTTGTCATACTGTGACTGTAAAGCGGTTAATTTCTTTTTTGCAACACACGAAGCCATCGACAGGCCAATAAGCATAACCAACAAAGGTTTGAAAATAATTTTCATGATTTAAGTATATTAGTTTGAGTTATTATTTGGATAGTTTTTACTACAAAATTGATAAATTAAAATATTTTAAAAAAGGTTTTTTTTAATTTATCTTATATTTTTAATTTACCATGTGTTTTTTAATAAGCTTTCTACCAACAAGTCATCATTTGGTATGATTATTATTCGTGAAATAACATTTAAACTCTAATAACGTTAATTTCAATAATAATTTCAAGAAAGTCAACGTAAAATATAAGACATTCTTGAAAAACATCAAAAACTTGCTTTAATTTGCTCAAATCTTTTTTAAATCATATAAATCTGGGATAAGTCATGCTAAAAGGCCTAAAATTGGATACAACAGCAGAGAAAAATATCAAAACTTGGCTAAAAGGCAAGTATGATGCTGATACAAAAGCAGCTATTCAAAAATTAATTGATGAAGGGAATTCAACACAGTTGACAGATTCTTTCTACAAAAACCTCGAATTTGGTACTGGCGGTATGCGAGGTGAAATAGGTGTCGGATCTAATCGTATGAATAATTATACTGTAGGGGCAGCCACACAAGGTTTGGCGAATTACCTCAACAAAACATTTCCTAATCAAGAAATAAAAGTAGCTATTGCTCATGATAGCCGAAATTTTTCACCTGAATTTGCTCGTGTAGCTGCTGATATTCTATCGGCTAATGGAATTACAGTTTATCTTTATAAAGAATTACGCCCAACACCACAACTTTCGTTTACTGTACGTCAGTTGGGTTGCCAAAGTGGAATTGTCATTACAGCATCGCACAACCCACGTGAATACAATGGTTATAAAGTTTATTGGACTGATGGTTCGCAAGTAGTAGCTCCACACGATAAAAATATTGTTGCAGAGGTAAACGCTATTACAAATGTGAAAGACATTAAGTTTAGAGGTGTGAAAAAACGCATCAAGATGATTGGTGAAGTACTTGATAAAGCTTATTTGAAGGCTGTTAAAAGTATTTGTGTCAATCCTCGTATGATTAAAAAGCAATCTGATTTGAATATTGTGTATTCTTCTATTCATGGTACGGGAATCACAATGGTACCTAAAGCATTAGCTCAATTGGGATTTACCAACGTAAACATTGTTGCCGAACAAGCAACCCCAGATGGTAATTTTCCGACGGTAGTTTATCCAAACCCAGAAGAAAAAGAAGCGATGAGTTTGGCTCTAAAAAAAGCCAAAGAAATCAATGCAGATTTAGTAATTGCCACTGACCCTGACGCCGACCGTGTGGGAATGGCCGTGAAAGACCCTAAAGGAGAGTGGCAGTTGTTGAATGGTAATCAAGCTGCAAGTTTAATTATCTATTATTTGTTGAAAGCATGGAAAAAAGCTAAAAAACTCACAGGAAATGAGTTTGTAGCAAAAACTATTGTTACAACTGATTTGATTGATGAAATGGCTGCAAAAGCAGGTGTAAATTGTTATAATACACTGACTGGATTCAAATATATTGCTCAAGTTATTAGAGAATTAGAAGGAAAACAAACATTTATTGGTGGAGGTGAAGAAAGCTATGGCTATTTGATTGGTGATAAAGTACGTGACAAAGACGCCATCGCCAGTTGTGCGATGATTGCAGAATTGACTGCTTTTGCCAAAAATGAAGGATTGTCATTGTTTGATTTCTTGGCTGAAATGTACCAAAAGAATGGTTTCTACTACGAAGGCTTGATTTCCTTAACGAAAAAAGGGAAAACTGGTGCGGAAGAAATACAACAAATGATGCTTGACTTCAGAGCAAAACCACCAAAATCATTGGCTGGTTCAAAAGTTGTTCGTATGGATGATTATAAATCACTGGTGACTAAAGATTTAAAGACTGGAGAAGAAAAAGCTATTCCATCTGGAGAATTAGGTATTGAATCATCAAATGTTTTACAATTCTTCACAGCCGATGGTACTAAGTTTACTTGTCGTCCATCAGGAACTGAACCCAAAATCAAGTTTTATGTTGGCGTAAGAGCAAAATTGAAGAAGAAAGATGAATTTGATGCCACTTTAGAGGCATTAAAAGAGAAAGTAAATGCCATTCAAGCTGAATTAGATTTGAATTAATATAGGAGTAAAAACCTGTAAGGTTTGAAAAAATCTTGCAGGTTTTAAATTATACCCAAAATGCCAACAACTAAATTTCACCTTGCCCAAGTAAATATCTCAAAGTTATTAGAACCCATTGATAGCCCATTATTGGCAGATTTTGTAGGACAATTAGATAAAATCAATGCACTTGCCGAGCAAAGTAAAGGCTTTGTATGGAGATTGAAAGGAGATAACGAAAATGCCACAGCACTTCGGGTTTTTGAAGATGATATGATTATCATCAATATGTCAGTTTGGGAAACAATCGAAGATTTAAAAGATTTTGCTTTCAAAACCGCTCATACAATGGTTATGAAAGACCGAAATAAGTGGTTTGAAAAACCACAAGACGCCGCCTTAGCACTTTGGTGGATTCCCGTAGGGCATATTCCTACGCCACAAGAAGCAAAAGAAAAATTAGCAAGTATCAATAAAAATGGTGCCACTTCTTTCGCATTTACTTTTAAAAACGTACATTTACCCCACAATCAGTAAGCTTTCAATATTATTCTAAGTAAATGTCAAAATTTCAATCCATAATTATTTTATTATGCTTGTTGGCAAATTTTGACCTCCATAGTCAGCCTGAAGATACCACTTTCTTTAAAACTAAGATTAGCCGTGTTGAAATTGCTGGAAGAGATGAAAAATTGCAAGATATTTATTATGTTCGTTATGAAGACAATGCAATAGAATTGGATTTGGTTACCATTCCCCAAATTCCTAATGTTACTTATAAGTTTCGAATCATTGAAAGTAGCTTTGACGGAAATAATGTATCGAAATGGTTTTTCACTAAACAACCATTTCTAAGAATAGATACATTAAACCCTGCAATTTATCATTTTGAGATTGTTGGAATTGCTCCCGATAAAAGAGAAGGACAAGCAGTTTCGGTTGAATTTAAGATAGAATATCCTTGGTGGCGGTCATGGTGGTTTTGGGGAGCTTGTTTTATTACCCTTTTTGGCCTTTTTTACGGAAGAGAACGGTTTCTTAAATTTTGGGCCGATGAAGAACAGAGACACTATCGCCAAGTAACAGAGTTAGAGCTACGAACATTGCAATTGCAAATGAACCCTCATTTTGTATTCAATGCTTTAAATGCAGTGCAAAGTTTTATTTTGACCCGTGATAGTATTTCGGCAAATAATTATCTTTCAAAATTTGCCAATCTTATTCGTTTGTTTTTAGATTCTTCACGAAGCAAATACATTGTGTTGTCAGATGAAATAAAACTCTTGAGTCTTTATGTAGAGATGGAAATGCTACGGTTTGAAAATAAATTTGATTTTCATTTAACGATTGCTCCCGAGGTAAATCGTTTTACTGATATTCCAACAATGATTTTACAACCTTTTATCGAAAATGCCATTAATCATGGACTACGATACAAAGAAACCAAAGGCAATTTGTATGTTAAATTCTATAATCAAGGCAAATATTTAGTTTGTCGAATTGAAGACGATGGGGTAGGTAGAGAACGTGCCAGACAAATCCAATCGAAATCAAGTAAAGGATATAAATCACAGGGCTTGAAAATTACAGAGGAACGGCTACGTACATTCAATATGATTGCCAATTCTGATATACATTTTTCAATAACTGATCGTACACAAGCTTCATCTGTTCATAAAGAAGCTGATATAGGAACATTGATAGAAATTAAATTCCCAAAATTTGGTTAATAATTAATCTTTATATTGCTTTGTAGTCATTTATAAAATGTGCCTTATAAATTTACTTCATCAAATTAAAGACTAAACTTGTATTTAAACAATAATACTATGTATAAGGCAATCATAGTTGACGACGAAAATCGAAGTGTCGAAACCCTCAAAAGTATTATTCAACAATTCTGTTCTAATGAAGTAGAAGTGACGGGTACTGCCAACTCTGTGCAAGAAGCCTATACACTTATTCAAACAACTTCGCCCGACATTGTTTTTTTAGATGTAGAAATGCCACATGGTAGTGGCTTTGATTTATTAGAAAAGTTTACAAAGCCAAACTTTGAAGTAGTTTTTACGACAGGTTTTGATCATTATGCAGTGACAGCAATAAAATTTAGTGCCTTAGATTATCTTCTCAAACCTATTAATATTGAAGAAGTACGAGATGCAATTGCAAAAGCAAAAAAGCGTATAGAAGGTAAGCACACACAACAGAACCTCGAACACTTAATTAAAAATCTGAGACATCCACGTGACAAAACTAATAAAATACCAATTTCAGTTGTCAATGGTTTTCAGTTTGTACCAGTCAATACTATTGTTTATTGTGAAGCAGATGATGATTACACTTATGTGCATTTAGTAGAAAATCAGAAATTAACAGTATCAAAAAATATCAAGGAGTTTGAAGACATACTTACAAGCTATGACTTCTTTCGCATTCATCATTCTTTTCTTGTCAATCGAGATTATATCAAACGTTATATCAAAGGCGAAGGTGGAACTATTCTGACCGAACAAGGAAATGAGCTTCCTGTTTCTCGCCGCCGAAAATCTGAATTCTTAGAATGGTTAAATAATTTCTAATATTAACCATACTTTATATATCCTTCATTCAAGTATTCAATCAGTTTTTAGTAAAAAAAAGCAAATGAACCTTTTGTTTTAAGAAAAAAATTTTTTTTTACTGAAAAAAGCTACCGTTTAAAAATAAACCTGCCACTTATGGCTTTTTTACTACCATTTACCGATTTGTAGTTGTGGTGTTAAAATATGGGACATAAATTGCTCATAGAATTTAAAAACACAGTAAGCTTTCCTTAAAAAATAGCCGTATGAATAAACTACTTTACACAGCACCCTTTAGCCTCGAAGGCTTTAGTGTGGTACCAAATGTGGTTAGTCAATCCACAGGAACAAATCTCGCAATGAGAGTCGCTGGAATGCGTAATATGGTTCAACTCGGCGATATTTTGTACTTAAAAAGTGCAAAGAATTATACTATCTTTAAATTAAAAGATGGTCGGGAAATCATTAGTTCAAAAACTTTAAAGATTTTTGAGGAAGAACTCCTTGAAATTTCAAATTTCGTAAGACCTCATCGTTCTTACTTAATTAATCTCGAATACGTTGATGATTTGTATTTTAATTGTCGTGGTGGCGAAGTTTTAATACATGATCAAAAAATATTTATTTCTCGCAGAAAGGCAGCGGATTTTCGTCGTAGTTATCGCAGATATTTACGTACAACTGGTCAAAATGTTTCATCTACGATTAAATTGAAGACTACGATCCGGGTTTCTTAATAGTCACCCGTGGTTAATTTTTACTTTTTGGGTTACGAGGAATAAAGTGCTGGTATAATCTGGCACTTTATTTTATTTATATAGTAATCCAAACAAATTGCACCTCTTTTCTAGGTTTGTTGTCCATCCCTATTCTTATCATTTCCCTTCAATACAGGTGAGTACATGAAGATTCTTTTTTAGTGAGCCTACAATTTTGAGTATTCAAAATCAATTTCTTGAAAAGAAAACTTATTATTTATACCAATGGAAAAAACACTAACATTCAAGTATGTTAGCTATTTGTGGGACGAAATTAAAGCCGCTGAATTAGCTCAAAATGAAGTAGATTTGTTCATTTATCGCTCCAATCTTTTAGGAGCAGATTTAAGATTAACCAATTATGCTGGAGGGAATACATCTTGTAAAATTACAGAAATAGACCCTGTAACAGGAGAATCGGTGGAGGTAATGTGGGTAAAAGGCTCTGGGGGCGACATCGGCACACTCACCAAAAAAGGTTGTGCAAATTTATATGTTGAGAAACTCCACTCTTTGAAAAGACGCTACAAAGGCTTGGCATTTGAAGATGAAATGGTTGCTCTCTTTGATCATTGTCTATTTGACCCCAAATGTGCGACGCCTTCGATTGATACACCATTACATGGACTACTGCCATTCAAACATATCGACCACCTTCATCCAGATGCCTTGATTGCGATTGCTGCCAGTAAAGATGGTCCAGCGATTATGAAGGAAATCTGGGGTGATAGTATGGCATGGTTGCCGTGGCAAAAACCAGGTTTCGACTTAGGTTTACAGTTAGAAAAAACAGTTAAAGAAAACCCAAATCTCCGTGGTGTAATTTTGGGGGGACATGGTTTGTTTACTTGGGGCGATACAGCTTTTGATTCTTATATCAATACACTTGAAGTGATCGAAATGGCTTCTGAGTATTTAGAAGCGAATTACGGGAAAAATAGACCTGTTTTTGGAGGAGCAAAATTAAGTTCAAAACCTGCCGAAGAACGCAAATTGGCTGCTGCCGAAATCATGCCTACACTTCGTGGTTTGGCATCAAGTTACCGCCAAATGGTTGGCCATTTTACAGATGACCCACGAGTATTAGAATATGTAAACTCAAATGATTTAGAGCGATTAGCTCAGAAAGGTACAAGTTGCCCTGATCATTTTTTGCGTACTAAAATTCGCCCAATGGTATTAAAGGGAATCTCAAAAGAGGAGATTGAAGCACAGTTTGAAGCTTATCGTGCCGATTACGCTGTTTATTATGAGCGTTGTAAACATCATAATAGTCCTGCAATCAGAGATTCAAATCCTGTAGTAATCTTGTATCCTGAAGTGGGAATGTTTACATTTGCTAAAGACAAACAAACAGCAAGAGTTGCAGCTGAGTTTTATACTAATGCTATCAATGTAATGAAAGGAGCGGAAGCAGTTTCAGAATATGTGGGCTTAGACGAACAAGAGGCTTTTAATATAGAATATTGGTTATTGGAAGAAGCAAAATTGCAAAGAATGCCAAAACCAAAGTCTTTGTCAGGTAAGGTTGCTTTTGTGACTGGTGGTACGGGTGGTATTGGTAAATCAATTTGTGAGGAATTATTAAAAGAAGGAGCTTGTGTGGTAGCTGCCGATCGTAATTTATTAAATGAAACTCAAATAGAGCTACGCAAAAAATACGGTCAGGACACGACTATTTCAACAGGTATTGATGTGGTAAGTGCTGAAGCTATTGCCGAATCATTTCGTAATACAATTTTAGCTTTTGGTGGGGTTGATATTATTGTTAATTGTGCGGGACTTTCTATCTCAAAACCATTGGAAGACCATACCATTGCTGACTGGGATTTACTACAAAATGTATTAGTAAAAGGTCAGTTTTTAGTTTCGCAAGAAGCAGTAAGAATCATGCGTCAGCAAGCAACGGGTGGTGATATTGTGAATATTGCGAGTAAGAATGCACTTTTTGCAGGACCAAACAACGTTGGTTATGGTACAGCCAAAGCTGCCCAAGCTCACATGACCAGACTATTAGCCGCCGAATTAGGAAAAGATAGAATTAGAGTAAATACGGTAAATCCTGATGCGGTTTTACGTGGAAGTAAGATTTGGGAAGGAGAATGGGCAGAAGGTAGAGCAAAGGCTTACGGTATTAGTGTAGAAGATTTGCCTAAAATGTATGCTGCACGAACTTTATTAAATGAAGAAATTTTAACAGAAGATATAGCCAAAGCTGTAAGAGTTTTTGTTGATGGAAGCCTCTCAAAATCTACAGGAAATATTTTGAATGTAGATGGAGGTGTAGCAGTTGCTTTTGTGAGATAAAAATAGTCAAATTTATAACAGTGCCGATTTGTTTAAATAGGCACTATTTTTTACCTTTCAGTAATCATTCTTCATTCATAATTCTAACGGGTCGCCGTAGCGATTCTTAATTGTGCGAAGCACCGATGTATAAACTACAATTCAACCCTAACGAAAAGACACCCAAGTACAAACAAATTGTACAATCTATTGTTGTGGATATTGAACGGGGAGTTTTAAAGAAAAATGAACAATTACCCTCCATCAGTGAGTTAAGCGAAGAGTATTATTTGGCTCGTGATACGGTAGAAAAAGCTTACCGTGAATTGAAAGAGCGTGGCTTTATTACTTCGGTTCAGGGAAAAGGCTTTTATGTCAATGGAGCTGAAACCAATAAAATGCGTATCTTATTGGTTTTCAATAAGTTAAGTTCGTATAAAAAACTAATTTATTATGCTTTTTTGAAGGTTTTGGGTAATAAAGCAAGCGTAGATTTACAAATTCATCATTATGATGCCCGAATTTTTGCAGAAATCATTGATAAGAATTTAGGGAAATATAATTATTACGTTATCATGCCGCACTTTTTTCCTGAATCAGAAAAAATGTTGGCTTTGAAAACCATAGAAAAAATTCCTTCCGAAGAATTAGTCTTGCTCGATAAGGATTTACCAGAATATACAAAGCTATGTTTGAGTGTTTATCAAGACTTTGAGAAAGATATTTTTGATGCGTTAGACGATGCCCAAGATTTATTGAGTAAATATAATCGAATGGTTTTGGTTTTTCCGAGCGATGGCAATTATCCCTCAGAAATTGTTCGTGGGTTTAGACAATTTTGTGTCAATCATAAAAAAGATTTTGTGATTAAAGAAAATGCTTTTGACGAATCTCTTCATGCAGGAACGGCTTATTTGGTAGTAGAAGAAACTGATTTGGCTGAATTAGTGAAGAAAACCCGTCAATCGAATTTTATTTTAGGTCAAGATATTGGAATTATTTCTTTCAATGAAACTACTCTGAAAGAATTATTAGAAATTACCGTAATTACTACTGATTTCGAAACGATGGGGCGTACGGCTGCCGCTTTATTGCTTGATAAAAAACAAATCAAAGTAAAAAATCCTTTCTACACGATTCGTAGAAGTAGCCTTTAAAGTCAATGGTCGATAGTCCACAGATTTCTTCTTTATATCTGTGGACTTATGGACTATCGACCGTGGATTACTTCAATCTTTCTTCAAATAATTTCAAAATACGTTTGTACTCATCCATCCAAGAAGTAGGCTCTACAAAACCATGATCTTCCATAGGGTAGGTTGCCATTTCCCAGTTTTCCTTTTTCAATTCTATTAAACGTTGTGCTAAACGATAAGAATCTTGAATATGAACATTCACATCAACTCCACCATGACAAATCAGTAAATGTCCTTTCAAACCTGCTGCATGATAGATTGGAGAACTTTTTCTGTATGCTAAACTATCGGTTTGTGGTTCGTTCAATATATTAGCAGTATAGCCATGATTATACGCCGCCCAGTCGGTCACAGGGCGAAGTGCTGCACCTGCTGCGAAAACATCAGGCGTAGTAAACATGGCCATTAAAGTGATAAAACCACCATAAGAACCTCCATAAACACCTATTTTCTTAGGGTCAATGCCATATTTTGAAACCAATAATTTTGCCCCATCAACATTATCCTCCAAATCTTTTCCGCCCATAAAACGGTAAATTCCCGTACGACAATCTCGCCCATATCCCGCACTCGCTCGATAGTCAATATCCAAAACAGTATAGCCTTTGTCAACCAATAAATTATGAAACATATATTCTCTTGAATATTGACTCCACCATTTATGGGCATTTTGTAAATAACCAGCTCCATGTACAAACACCACCGCTTTTTTATTTTTGATTTTGGCAGTTGGCTCATAAATTCTCGCAAAAATCTCTACACCATCACGTGCTGTAAACGAAATCACTTTAGCATCTTTCCAAGGATAGGCTTTAAACTCATCAGTTAGTGAAGAGGTCAATTGTTCGGCTTTCGCATTGGGTGTATTTTCCTGCAAAAACAACTCCCAAGGTTTATTGATATATGAATATCGAATAGCTAATTTTGATTCATCAGGTGAAAGAGTGACATCATTTGCCCCTATCATGCTTGTTAATTTAGTTCTTTCACCACCATCAACTGACATTTTATAGAAATGTTGCTCGCCTGGATGTACTTCATTGGTAATTAAATAAAATGATTGTTTGTCTTTTGAAAGCTGTGCCTGTTGTACCTCAAACTTACCTTTGGTGAGTTGTTTTTTCTCATTTGTCAATACATTGATGGTATAAAGGTGCGAGTACCCATCAGCTTCTGATTGAAAATAAAGTGTTTGGTCATTTACCCAACCAATATTTCCGCCACCAAAACCGCTCACTCCTGGGCCGCCAATCCATGCTTCATCGTGCTGACGGTCGAGGTTTTTTAGTTTTCCAGTTGCTGGATCAAGTAACATTATCCAACGATCTTTATTATCTATAGAACGCACTGTAACGACAGCATAAGTGCCATTTATTGACCAATTTGGACTCGAAATCGTAATTTTACGAGGTAATGCCTTCTTTTTTGTTGTATCCTTTTTGGCATAATCTTTCAAAAACTCTGGTTGTTCAGTAATTCCCACAATCTCTTTTGTGATGACTTGATAAACCGTATCTTTTTTGGTGTCATAAATGAAATTTTCATAAATTGGGAGCGGAGCTCCTACCTTTGTTCGTGCAGGTAAATCTTCAGTAAAACCTGACTCCGTTACATAGCTTGGTACAATAGCACTTTTGGCATTTTTAGGCTGTGTCGAAAGTCTATAAGTGATATACCTCAAATCAGGACTTATTCTTGGCAATTCTAATGATTTATCTTCAGTATAAATCTCTTTTGGACGTTTGGGTAAATCAGCCTTAGCAATTTTTTCTGCTTCATCTTTCTTATCTTTTCTTTCTTTCAAAACCTCAAACATATCCAACTGATCGGCTTTTAACCATTTTTCTTGCTCATTGGCTGGTTTTGCTTCTGTTTTTTTGGCTCCTGCAATAAAATTTGAAATTTGCGAAACAGCTCCATCCTCTAAATTCAAGCTAAACAAATTACCACCTTTTGAATAGATGATTTTGGTTTCATCGCCACTAAAATAAGGATTAGATTCTCTTTCAATAGTATTAGTTAATTGTTTGATTATCAAAGTTTTAGCATACATCAAGAAGATTTCACCTTGCTTTTCATAAACTTTCATCGAAAAATTTCTATTGTATTCTCCCGATTGAGCAGGCAAAGCACGACGCTCTTTAGGTGTAACTTTGATAGGCGTTTTTTCAGGAAGAACAATTTTATAAAGTGAATCACCTTTGTTTTTGTCAGGATTCCACGAAAAATATATCGTTTTAGAATCTTCCGACCAAAAAGGATTACTTGGTGAAGTTCCAATCCATTTAGATTGGTCTTGCATGATTTTTTCTACTGTAAGCCCTTGACTATAAGCTGTTTGTAGATGAAAGATAGTAATTAATAGTAAAATTATTTTTTTCATGTGATGAAGGGTTGTAAAATAAAACGTAAATTTAAAAACCTAAAACCTAAAACCTAAAACCTAAAACCTAAAACCTAAAACCTAAAACCTAAAACCTAAAACCTCTCAAAAATTCCTCAATACCCATTCGTTTTTTACCTTCTAATTGTAATTCTTTGATATTCAGCCATTTATCTGCACAACAAAACGCCAAAAATGTTTTTCCATCGGTTTTAAAAGTGCCAATTTCTGACTGACCATGCACCAAATCACCAATGGCTGATTGATAAATTTTGCAATTTTTTTCAGCTAAAATTGTCCATGCAGCAGGATAAGGCGAAAGTCCACGCACAAAATTATGTACTTTTTCTGCCGATTGATTCCAGTCGATTTGACAAGTTTCTTTAAAAATCTTTGGGGCGGCTTTTAGAGCTACGTCCATTTGTTGTGGGATTTGAGGGTAATTTCCTGCTTCAATAGCACGCACAGTTTTCAATACTAAATTTGCTCCTCGTTCCATCAATTTATCATGGAGCGTTCCTGCATTATCTGTTTGCAAGATAGGCTCTTTTTCTGCAAAAATAATATTTCCAGTATCAATTTCTTGCTGAATAAAAAAAGTTGTTACGCCAGTTTCTGTATCGCCATTAATCACTGCCCAATTAATAGGTGCTGCTCCACGATATTGCGGTAGAAGTGACCCATGTAAATTGAAAGTACCGATTGTAGGCATATTCCAAACAACTTCGGGTAGCATTCTGAAAGCCACAACTACCTGTAAATCAGCTCGATAGCTACGTAATTGCTCTAAAAACTCAGGATTTTTCAATTTCTCAGGTTGCAAAACAGGGATATTTTGCGAAACAGCATATTTCTTCACAGGTGTTTCGTGCATTTGTAACCCTCGACCCGAGGGCTTGTCGGGGGCGGTGATTACAGCCACAACATCGCATCCATTTTCAACCAATTTTGCCAAACTCGCCACTGCAAAATCTGGTGTACCCATAAAAACTATTCTCATCTTTTTTTCGTTATAATAATATGTATTTAAAAGAGCCTATAGCTATTACGCCATTTTATAATGTAGTGAAATTGTACTGTTTTTTAAGTTAGGTATTGACCTGTTAAACATGGCCTTAAGGAAATCTAATTTTAAAACAGAATTTATCAGCTAAAAGCCAATAACTAACAGCTAAAAGCCTTTTTAAAACACTTGATTTTTAAAAAAACTTTGTACCTTTGTTGCTCAAAATAAGCAAATGAAAAGAAAACGAACAAATAAAGTGTTTTTTCGACTAAAATTTAGGTAGTTTCTGTAATAAAATGTAAGTTTTATCAGGGACGGTCGAATTTTCGCCGTTCTTTTTTTGTCCACCCCTAAAAAAGTTAGGGGTTTTTAAATTTATAAACGTTATGTCAAAGATTCAATATTACACAGAAGAAGGTTTTAACAATCTAAAAAATAAACTTCATGAATTAAAGTTCAAAGGGCGTTCTGATATTGCTCGTCAAATTGCTGAGGCAAGAGACAAAGGTGATTTGTCAGAAAATGCTGAATATGATGCTGCTAAAGATGCACAGGGTTTGATGGAGATGGAAATCTCAAAATTAGAAGAAATTGTTGCCAATGCTCGAATTTTAGATGAATCAACTGTTGATACATCTAAGGTTTCGTTATTGTCGAAAGTAAAAATCAAAAACAAGAAAAATGGGGCAGTGATGTCATATATGCTTGTGGCAGAGGAAGAAGCAGATTTGAAACAAGGCAAAATTTCAATGAATTCTCCTTTTGGCAAAGGCCTTTTTGGTAAAAAATTAGGAGAAACAGCTCAAATCCAAGCTCCAGCAGGTGTTGTTGAAGTCGAGATTTTGGAAATTAGTAGATAATTTTTGTAAAATGGATTTTCTAATCCGTTTTTACAAGTAATAAGCTGGAAGCTTGTTTTTACAAAAGCGGTCATTCAAATCTAATTTTGAATGACCGCTTTTTATAGCAAAATTTCATTATTTACTTATCGTTGCCTGTGTCCTCACAGACAACAAGTGTATTTATTTCTCCAACTTCACATCAAACAACTCTCCTGACCTCAGAAAGAGAATTCCTGCAAAAAACAAAGTCATTAACCCACCAAAAAGTACGGATGGCATCGCCCCAAAAAATTTAGCTGCAAGCCCAGATTCAAAAGCTCCAAGTTCATTGGAACAACTAACAAAAATACCATTTACGCCACTCACACGCCCCCGCATTTCGTCTGGAGGAAGCACTTGCAAGATGGTTTGACGCACAATAACGCTAATACTATCAAAAGCTCCTGTAAGAAATAAAGCAGTAACAGAAAGCCAAAAATTTGTAGAAATTGCAAAAACTAAGGTGGCAATACCAAAACCCGTTACAGCAATAAGCATATTTCGCCAAGCTTTGCGAGTAGGGGGAAAATAGGCTGTTCCAAGCATTGTTAAAACTGCTCCAATCCCAGGAGCCGCTCTTAGAATACCCAAACCTTCTGCTCCTACATGCAAAATATCTTTAGCAAAAACTGGCAAAATTGCTACCACTCCGCCAAAAAGCACCGAGAACATATCAAGCAGAATGGCATAAAACAAAATTCTATTTTTTCTCACAAAATCAATTCCTTCTTTTAGACTTTGGAAAACATTTTGGTGTGTTTCAGACTTTTGAACAGGTTTTCGAGAAATCAATGAAACCAAAATAAAAGCAATACCGAAAAGAAATAAAACTAAGATAAGAGTATTGGTAAGTCCCAACCAACTATATAAAAAACCAGCCGAAGCGGGGCCTAAAATCATACCAGATTGCCAAAATTGACTACTCCATGAAGCAGAATTTGGATAATGCTCGGCAGGTACAAGAAATGGTTTAAGAGAAGACCATGCTGGGCCATAAAAACCCCTTGCCAAACCTAAAATAAAAACTGTTAGATAAATGATAAACTTAACTTTTGGAATATCAATTGCTTGATTATCAGAAGGATAAGTGACCCAAAGTAATAAAAATGAACATAAAACAATGATGCCATAGCAAATCTGAATAATATTTTTTTTGTCCCGTCGGTCAGCAAAGTATCCACCAAAAAGTGCTAAAGAAATATAAGGAATTGCCTCAAAAAGCCCAATTAAGCCTAATGAAAGTGGGTCATGCGTAATTTCATAGAGATAGAAACTAACCACAACTTCCTGAATCAAAATAGCGACTGTAAATAGAAATTGAGCAGAGATAAAATACCTAAACTCAGGGAAACGAAGGGCTGCGTAAGGGTCTTTGGTTTGTTTCATGCGATTCATTTGCAGGAGCTACTTGTTAGGTTCTGCTTTTTGTTGTTGAAGAAACAACAGTTTTTTTCTGTTTTGTAGTTCCAGTTTCTACAAAATTAAGAAATTCAATTAACTTTGAGGAAATAAAAACTAAAAGCTATCGACCATTACTCATTGAACATCGACAAAAATATGAAATTGCTAAAAACACTCTTTTTACTACTTTTCACTTTACAAATTTTTATTGCTTGTGGACAAACAAAAAATACCACTTTTACACATGAGGATACTTTAAGAGGAAGTATCACCCCCGAACGTATCTGGTGGGATTTGAAATATTACGAACTGCGAGTAAAAGTAAATCCTGCCGACAAGGCTATTTCAGGAAGCACAAAGGTATTTTATGAAGTGCTAAAACCTTATCAAACAATTCAGATTGACTTACAACCGCCATTGAAAATAGAAAAAGTTACGCAAGATGGTAAAGAACTTTCGTTCAAGCAAGATGGAGCGAATGCTTATATGATTAGTCTTAAAAAAGACCAAATCAAAGGAAAAAATGAATCAATCATCGTAACTTATTCAGGAAAACCAATAGTTGCCAAGCGTCCACCTTGGGATGGAGGCTTTCAATGGGTAAAAGATAAGGCTGGTAATGACTTTGTAGCTACTTCGTGTCAGGGGCTTGGTTCGAGTGCATGGTGGCCGTGTAAAGATCACATGTATGATGAGTGTGACAGTATGTTGGTGAGCATAACAGTACCGAAAAATTTGATGGATGTTTCTAATGGTCGTTTGAGAAAAGTTACAGAAAATCAAGATGGTACAAAAACCTTCGACTGGTTTGTTAAAAATCCTATCAATAATTACGGAATCAATGTGAATGTAGGCAATTATGTGCATTTTGATGAAGTTTATGCAGGAGAAAAAGGTAAGTTAAGCATGGATTATTATGTTTTGCCCGAAAATCTCGACAAAGCAAAAGAGCAATTCAAACAAGCCAGTATGATGATGAAGGCATTTGAACATTGGTTTGGGCCTTATCCATTTTATGAAGATGGCTATAAATTAGTAGAAGTGCCGTATTTGGGTATGGAGCATCAAAGTTCAGTAACTTATGGAAACAAATATCAAAATGGGTATTTAGGTCGAGATTTATCAGGCACAGGCTGGGGTTTGAAATGGGATTTTATTATCATTCATGAGTCGGGACATGAGTGGTTTGCCAATAATATTACTTACAAAGACATGGCCGATATGTGGATTCATGAAAGTTTTACTAACTATTCTGAAAATCTTTATACGGAATATTATTTTGGCAAAGAAGCAGGTGCAGCCTATGTAATAGGTACTCGCAAAGGTATTCGCAACGACAAACCAATTATTGGTGCTTATAGCGTCAATAATAGTGGCTCGGGCGATATGTACTCAAAAGGTGGGAATATGTTGCATACAATTCGACAAATTACCAATAATGACGAAAAATGGCGTCAAATATTAAGAGGCTTGAACAAAACTTTTTATCACCAAACCGTTACGACTCAACAAATCGAGGATTATTTATCTAAAAACGTTGGGCGAGATTTGAGCAAAGTTTTTGACCAATATTTAAGAGATAGCAAGATTCCTGTTTTAGAATATTCGATAGAAAAAAACAAAATAAAATACCGCTGGACTAATTGTATTGAAGGTTTCGATATGCCAGTAAAAGTTGCGGTTGATGGAGGGAAAATGGATTTTATATACCCAAGCACTTCTTGGAAAACCATGAAAGGTAAATCAGATTTGAAAGTTGATGAGAATTTTTATGTGACAGCAAAAACAATGTAGTACCACGGAGTTCCAACTCCGTTCATTTTGAGAGAACGGTCCGCCGTAGCAGTAGAAACTCCGTTGTACGGTTATCTCACTACGGCCACTTTCCCGACAAAACTTTCAGAGCCATCTTCGGCTATGCAGAACACCAAATAAATACCCGATGTGGCACTATTTCCTTGTGGATTTTGTAAATTCCAAGAGGCAGTTCCACCATTCGATTTTGTTTCGTAAATAAGCCTTCCTGAAGCATCGGTAATTTTGATTGTCGTATTTTCTCGAAGTCCTGAAATAGTCATCACGCCTTGATAATCAGGACGAATAGGGTTTGGAAAGATTTTTACAGCATCCAAATCTTCGTTGGGTTCGGTGGCATTACTACGATAGGAGAGAAGTCCATTTTCGGTTAAAACAAAAATTTCTCCTGAAACGGGGTCAAGTGCTAAATCAAGAATATTTTTCGAGGGAAGTGGACTGTTTTCTTCCGTAAAATTGAATATTTGTTCATCTGCCGAAGCCGAAAATAGATTCAGCCCGTTTTGTGTAGCTATCCATTTTCTGTTGCCACCATCAACTACAATTTTGGTAACAACTTCTTGTAACAACAAACGGCGGGTTTGAAAAAAAGGTGTATATGCTTCCGTAGCAGTTGTGAAAATATCTTTTGAAGTTGAAATCACCGCTACACCATTAGCAGTTCCTACCCAAACCAAATTGTCTTTGTCTTCCACGATAGAATTAACAATCGAACTTGGCAAGTTGCCCGATCCTTTTCCAGCATAAAAATAACGACTTTGATTAGTTGTGTTATTTGTTACTCGCAAACCATTACTAACAATTTGCCAGCGATAACCAAAACGGTCAATAACATCTTTTGAATTGCTTGGTAATTGGTTGATATTTAGTTTTTTCCACTCGTTTTCTTCAAAAGCGTATCCAACAAAGCCAGCAGCATATATTTTCTGATTCTGATAATAAACTTCAAAAATATCTCCTTTTATACTATTGGGACTATAAGTTTTGAAAATCCCAGAAAAATTACTGACCAACCCATTCTCACCATCAGCAATCCAAACTTTGCTTTGTATGTCTGTTGCTATTTCATTGGGAGAAACGGCTAAAATATCTTTTGGAAATGTCTGAGGTTTAAAAAGTTGATTATGAGAAACATCTCCCGCAGTAAATTGCTGCCAATTACCAAAGAATTGTAGGTTGATTTTTGCATCAAATTTTGCACCCAATATGCCTCCTGATGTATTTACAAATATACTATCACGAGCAAATGTTAATTGCTTGATACTTACTTGCCTACCTTCATTCCCGATATTTTGATAAGTTTCTTTGATTTCACTTTTTTTAACATCTAAAACTACCAAACCAAAATCAGCAGCTAAATAAGCAAAATCACCTTTAAATTCTATTTGATTGATAAATTTACTTCCTTGAATGGCATCTGTTTTTTTGATAAAATCAATATTTTGAATTTGGTCAGGCGTTCCGTTTGCAATGCTTACAATATCCAAATTACCAGTTTCATAAGCAACCAAAAGTTTTTTTAGCTCACTACTATATCTAATTTGTGCTATTTTAGTTTCACTAAAACCATTGATTTTTGATAAAGTAACTACTTGATCATCAGATTTATTGAAGAAAAATAAACCATTTTTAGAAAAGCAAAATACATTGTTATCCACTATTTCCACACCTTTGGCATTACTATAATCAGCATGTGTTCGCCAAGTATTTGTCGGAATTTGAGCGAAAGTCGAAAGACTAAGAAGGGGGAGTGTTAATAAGGAAAAAGAGTTTTTTGAATTGTTAAAATTCATTGCCGTCTGCTTTAGCTGACGGTTCAAAAGAGAGAGAAACCATGTAGGCTTTAGCCAGAATTGCAAATATTTTTTGACTAAAGTCAATTTGATACAATTTTTTTTAGTCCGTCCGCTAAAGCAGACGGCAATGAAATATAAACTGCCATTTTGAGTCATAAAAAATCTAAACATGGCTATTATTTACATTAAAAAATACCCAACGCCATGTGTTTTATTAGCCAATGGGTGTAAAAAGCATAATAAAGCTACCAATAGTAAGAGAACTCTTATCTCTTTCTCATTTAGTTTGGTTTTAACGGCGATCAGTCCCAGAAAGATCATTGGAAAAACAAAAGAACCACTTCGAGTCGAGTCAAAAGTTGTAAAGCCAGATACAATCATGGCAATCGTCCCCCCAAAAACGATCAAAAGTTTGAGATAATCTTTTTTGATGTATAAAATCAAAAATGCCAAAAGCATAATTAACCAAAATCCTTCTAAAATCCAGATGAATTTAAAGCCAAAAGAAGGCAAACTGGCAAAAAGCTGCTCAGTAAATTCCCCTTTTTTGTATGTACCTTCCATTCCTTGATAGGTCATCAGATAATATCTTAACGAAATATATCCAATTTCAGCTGCAATAATGGCTAACATTTGCTTATTTGGAACAAAACTAATGGGTTTATCTTCTTTTATTTTTTCTGCAATCCACCAATAGGCAAAAACTAAGCTTCCTGCTACAACAGCACGCTCATCGCACCAAGTGGCAGTAAACATAGCCCCAAAAACCAGTAAAGGATTTCGGAAATAAATACTTAGAAATAAAAAAAAGAAAGTATAAAAATCGCCGTAACCAGCATATTCAACAAAAAAAGATGTTCCAAAGTAAATACATGCTAAGGCGATGACAGCCAACATAGTAGCCAATTTATCATTGAGAATCTGAAATAAAAACCGAGTAAGTAAGAAGTAAAGTAAGATACCTAAAATTAATTGTAAACCATATACAAAAACACTGACGTGTCGAATATGAAAAATTTTGACAAGCACAGGCAGCGTCAATCGGAAAACCCGATTATTTGAAGCAGGTTCTTCATAAACCCGATGTTCGGTCAAGTTTTGTGAACGGTCTTTGGTAACATTATAGAGAAAATATTCGCCTTTTTTTACGATAACATCATCATAGAAATTTCTGAAGTCATGCAAAGGAGATTGATTATTGAAAAAGGACAAAAGCATAGCTAAAGTGGCAATAGCAACGATTCTCAATTGCCAATTATTATTTGCCAAAAACGCTAAACTTTTTGATTCAAAACGAGAATAAATATTTTCTAAAAAAGACATTTAATTAATGTAGAATGAAGAATGTAAAATGTAGAATGATATAGTATATATTTATAAAAGACTGGTTTCCAGTGATTTGCAAATAGTAACCTCATTGATACACCACAAAGATGCTTGTTTTTTGTTGAAAAATCAATCATAAAAAAAGCCTAAGATTAAATCTTAGGCTGGTAATTTTTTGAATAGTTGAAGATTCGCTCAATCGCCCGATCAGACGGGGAGAGTTGAATTTTGTCCAATCCTGATTTCAGGTCGGCACAATCAAGATAGAAATTGAGCAAATCTTTGTCATAAAGAAGAGCGTCTTCTATCAAAGTGTTTTCTTGGTTTGATGTTTCGTTATACAAATAGCGAATCACATCATCCTGCGTGCTGGTAAAGGTTTGTGTCATAAGCATACGCTGATTTACCCATCATTTTTCTAAGATTGATGAGAGCGTAACGCATTCTCCCTAACGCCGTGTTGATACTTACACCAGTGGCATCTGCAATTTCTTGGAAAGACATATCATCATAATGACGCATCACCAAGACCTCACGCTGCTGGTCGGGTAATCTTTTGATTAAATCACGTAAGTGTTCGTGAGATTCACGTTTGATTTGCATTGATTCGATAGAATCTTCGGCAAATTCAAGCGTGTTAAACACACTGCTTCCGTCTTCAAACACCACGGTCGGGTAGCGTTTCTCTCTACGGAAATAGTCTATCGCAAGGTTATGAGCTATTCGAAGCACCCACGGTAAAAATTTACCTTCTTCGTTGTATTTACCTTCACGCAAAACTTCAACAGCTTTGATGAATGTATCTTGTAGCAAATCTTCTGCTACATATTGGTCTTTAACAACAAGGTAAATCGTGGTATAAACTTTTGATTTGTAACGCTGAACAAGCGTAGCAAAAGCTTTTTCGTTGCCGCGGATGTACAATGAAACAAGCTCACTATCGTTAACTTGGATTTTTCCCATTTCTGTATTTCAATTTAGTTAACGTAGAGCTTTATGCCATATTGTACATTGGGGTTTAAATTTCTGAAGAATTTCAAATTTTATTTCGAAAGGTATGCAATTAATATGATTCGTGTCAAGTGTTTGGTGCAAAAAATTTAGTTAATGGTTTGTTAATAATCCAAATGATATTTCGTTTTAAGAGTTTTTTGCAAAATAAAGTCCAAAAATTGTACCAGTAGTTTTGTGCAATTTTAAAATTGTAAATAACTGATATTCAAGTGTTTATATGTGCTTAATAAATCATTGTTTTTTTCGGTATAATATTTGCATATTTTAATTTGGTGAACTAATACAATCATGGAAAAAAAAACAAACTTAACTCGCAATTTTCATTTGGAAACCTTTACATCTCTCCCAAAAAGTCTTATTAAAGCAAATATCTTTATTTGGAGTGAGAGCAACTTTGCTCAATTCTTGCCCCATTCTAATACAAAATTTAGCAAAGGAATAATTGTACTTTTCTTAGTTTTGGGTTTCTCCATTACGCATGCAGTTGCTCAACGAGATCAGATTACAACGCAAGCTGGTGAGAAGATTCGATGCCGAATTTTAGACGAAACACCTAATAGATTTATTTATGCTTACTTATCTCCAACGGGCAAAGTTTTAAGAAATGAAATCTTTAAAAATTTGGTTTCCGAGTTTAAATATAATTTTTATCCAAGTGATATTGCTATCAAAGGGACAAAAATGCCTGAAGGGCTTGGTAATGTAAGAGAAGAAAATACCACTGCTCAAGAGCGAGTTGATACAAAAAAGGGTGAGCAAGCAAATAAACAAAGTAATAAAGACGAACGTCGTACGAAAGAAATCAAAAAACCAGAAGAAAAAATTGCCGAGTCGGAAGAATCTAAAAAAGTTACTAAAAATAGTAAGGAGAACGAAAAAAAGACAAGTAATTCGCCTAAAATTGACAAAAAAGAAGAAAAATCGGCACCAAAAACGGTTGAAAAAACAAAGAAAAGTGCTGAGAAGGAAAGCGAAAAACCTAGCAAAGAAGTAGTTAAAACAAAGGAAACTAAAGTTGTTACACCAATTAATGCCAATGCTAAAAAAGAAAGCAATGAGTTTAGTAATTACTTAAAGTGGAGAATCGGTGCAAGAGGTGGTTTTGGGAATATGTTGGCAAAAATAGATACTAAAGATGAGTTTGGTCTTTATCAAGAAAAGTTGCTTCGTGGCTGGACTTGGGGTGCCGATGCTTCTTATTTTTTCTCTGACCATGTAGGAATAGGCTTAATGTTTAATAACTTTCAAAGTCAAAATAAAGCTGAAAATATTAAGTATAGAAATATTCTATTAAACGAAGATGCCACAGGAAGTATCTCCAATAAACGTTCAACAAAATTCGTAGGACCAGTTTTGTATTTTCGGAAGAATATCGACTTCAAGACAATGGTTGTATTGGGTTTAGCTCCAGGAGCGTATTTCTATAATGATAAAGGCACTTATGATGCCAGTAATTATAATTTTAAAGGCTTGGATTTTGGAGCTGCTGCTACACTTGGTGTTGATTTCTTGCTTGGAAACGACATCACTGGTCGTGATATAATCTTGAGCTTAGAAGCAGGCTATAACTATGGGAAAATGCGTGCTTTGGACTTGGGTGGAGGAAATGGGGCGGTGAATTTATCAACACCGATTGACCTAAGCCGTGTAGATTTCACGATTGGACTACGTTTTACTCGTTATCCAAAATATCTTAGATAGTTCGTAAACTAAACGTGCCACATCTTGGAGATTGTTTTGAAGATCAAAATAAAATGTCAGATGTGGCACGTTTTTAACTGAGTAAACTCAGAACTTATAATTCAGCATTCAGCACTCTTTCAAGCGTTTGAGTTTTCATTTCAGTTTCTTGCCATTCTTTAGTTGGATTTGAATCGGCAGTGATTCCGCAACCAGCATAAAGTATGGCAGCTTCATTTTGTAACTTCATGGTGCGAAGATTGACAAAAATGTGAGATTCTTGTCCATTACCATTTGTTTGCATATTGATTGGCCCCAAAAATCCACTATAAAATTCACGATCATAACCTTCATTGGCTAAAATAAATTCTGTAGCAGGCACTTTGGGCATTCCACAAACTGCTGAAGTCGGGTGCAATAAATCGAGCATTACAGTAGCCAATTGTGGGAAATTTATTTCAACCGTATCAATAATTATATCGGTACGAAGGTGCATTAAGTTACCAGCAATGACTGTTTTAGGGCCTTCTTCTTCAAATTCTCTTACCCTGATTTTTTTCAGGCAATTAATAATATATCGAGTAACAAATGATTGTTCTTCAATCTCTTTTTGCCGCCAAAGAGCTTCTGATGGACGAATCAAATTGCCATCAGCATCATAAGCTGATTGCGTTCCTGCCAAAGCCATTGTTCGGAAAATACCTTTTGCATTTTGACTTACCAGCGTTTCGGGTGATGCTCCCATCCAAATGACACCCAAATGCGGCAATGAAACCGCCGAAACAAAGGCCGAAGGATATGCTTTACAAAGTTTATCAAAAACTGTAACTACCTCAAAATCAGAAGATAATGTTATTTTCTTTGTTCGAGAAAGTACAACTTTTTGAAAACTTCCAGCGTTAATTTGATCAACTGCTTTTTCAACTAAGTTGATATAATCCTGCTTTTGTGATTGTTCTTGATTATCAAATGTTGATTGATAAACTTTTTTTTGATCAGAATCTAAGCTTGCAAGTAAATCAATAAATTGAGGATTGAGAGAAGATGGCACAATGACTTCTTGTAAATCTTCTTTGTTATTTAAATCAGATTCGGTGAATATATAATGTAAATCAGCCTTTAAGAAAAAAGTATTTTTACCATCAATATTAACAAAGGGAGAAAAAGCAAAGCCAGGACCAAGTTCTTCAAAATCTATTTTTGTTTGTTCAGGAATAGCTGAAAAAGAAGTTAAAAAATGTTTTTCAGTTTGACGAGGCAAACGCCACATAGCTGTTGGGAATGCCAATTGTTTAGCAGATTTCCAAAGTTGTTGGCGGCAATTATTTTTTTCGAGTGTTGTTGTTATCATTATTCTTAAAACCATTTCCAGAATAGTGTACGCAATTTCATACACCTCTGAATAGTAAACAAATTTCAAAAGAAAATATTCCTAAAAATAGCAGAAGTTTTTCGGAATATAGATATTCGTATGTTTTTTGCTGTAAATTACACAAAACCAAGTTTCAATAATGAAGAAAATACTTTATATATTCATTTTTCTCACTTTTACCTCTTTCGCTGAGGATAGGAAAGGGATAAAATTTACAGAAGGCTCATGGGCAGATATTAAGAGTATGGCCAAAAATCATAATAAGTTGATTTTTATTGATATTTATACAACTTGGTGTGGCCCTTGTAAAATCATGGCAGAGAAGGTTTTCACTGACACTCAAGTTGGTGATAAATTCAATGAAATGTTTATTAGTTATAAAATTGATGCGGAAAAAGGTGAAGGTATTGAATTGGCAAAAAATTATGCCATTACCGCCTATCCCACTTATCTATTTGTAAATGCTGGTGGAGAATTGGTTTATCGAACTTTAGGTGCAATGCCCGCTGATAAGTTTATGATTGAGGCAGATAAAGCACTCACAGCAGGAAAAAGTTTCAAATCTTCAGAAGATTTGGATAGAGATTTCAACGCAGGTAAAAGAGATGCCGATTTTTTATATGAGTATATGAAGCGAAAAAGCCTTAATGGGGGAGAGAACGCAGCTTTATTAGACGAATATTTGAATGTGATTCCAGAATCTTCCTATAAAACCGAGAAGGTTCTTTCAATTATTTCTGAAAATATTAGTACAATTGAAACAAAGGCATTTGCCATTTTAGCAAATGCTCTGAATAGATACATGAATATGACTGTTCAGCAACAAAAATATGTGTTGAATGGAATCTCGAAAGCTAAAAGAAATACATTCAAAAAAGTATTGGATAATCGTGATAAAGCATTGCTCGAAAAACTCATTGATGCGGTTAGAATTACCTCTTATAGTATGGCAGGCTTTGAGGCAGAAGAAAAACAATTTCGATTAGAATATGCGAAAATCACACGTGATGGCGAGAATTTTAAGAAGATTGCAAGTAGAGAAAGTGGTAAGCTGATGGCCAAAACTACGGAAGAATTAACGGCTGAAACCGAGAAAAAAATAACGAATTTTAAAGAGGGAGCCAAGGATAAAAACATTGATGACACAACACCCCAATTCAAAATAATTTTGGATAATCTAAGCGATAATGCTCAGAAACTGACATCTTTTCAATTGAATGAATATGCTTGGGGCTATGTACAGATGATTAGTAACCCTAAAGACTTGGAAGAGGCTTTGAAGTGGTCAGAAAGAGCAATTTATCTGGTGGAATCACCAGTAAACTTAGATACTTATGCCAATCTTTTAAGTAAATTAGGTAGAAAAAAAGAAGCGATTAAAGCGGAAAAAAAAGCAATAAAATTAGCAAAAAAAGAAGGTAGCGATATTAAAGATTTGCAAGAAACATTGAAGGAAATAAAGCGAAAGTAAAAAAAATCTAAGAATTTGTTTTTCTATCAAGCAAAAGAGGCAAGGAATTTGTACAAACCATGATGAAACAGATGGTATTTGTAATGAAAAAAATAATTGTAGCAGTGAGCTTAGTAGGTCTTATTGCGTTGGTCTATGCGTGTAGTCGTGAAAGTATCAAGAAAATAAATTTTGTTAAAAATACAGATAAAACAATGGAGCAAATGCTGGCGGAAGCAAAATTGCAGCGAAAAGTTTTGTTTGTAGATGTTTTTACAACATGGTGCGGCCCTTGCAAATGGATGGACGAAAATACATTTAAAGATGGCCGTGTGACTGAAAAGTTTAATAAAAAATTCATCAATTATAAAGTTGATGGAGATTCTTTTGAAGGAGTAAATGTAGGTATCATTTATCGAGTTGATTCATATCCGACGTATTTATTTATTAGTCCCGATGGACGGGTGTTGCATCGCATTGAAGGGACGATGTCTGCTGAAGGTCTTATGCAAGAAGCTGATTTGGCCACAAAACTGAGCCTTAATCGCTGATTGTATTACGTGTTTTCTTATAAATAAAGATAGACTACGTAAAAACCCCTATTGATTCAAGTAGTTTCCCTCTATGGATTGCAAAGATATATCTATAGTTTTGTGAGTAGTTTTTTACAAACGTAGAAAACTAATTCAGTTTCTTGGTGATACCAAAATAACTGCTGCTGTTATTCAAAAAAGAGTACTTCAGCCATGAATAAAACTATAAAATACGCAATTTAAATTGTAAGTGAATTTAAAAAATACTACTACATTCAGACAATGAATATATTAGCCATTGAAAACTAAAAAAGTCCGACTTTTATATCAAAAGTCGGACTCATTTTTTGTTGGTATATTGAGTTATAATTTCACTAAAACAGATTTATATACTTCTTTGTAGGTCCCTTCTTTATATTTTTCAAAAGGTTCTTTCTTATTATAATCGCCTCCTAAATAAGTAACAATTTGGTGAAATGCCTTCGCATCCAAATAGCCGGGTAATGGTTGAATCATATTATATTGGGTATCTAAAAATACTGTTGTTGGATAACTCATTTTTCCTTGTAATAATGCCACAGCAGCTTGATTTGCCCCACTTTTTTCGTCAAAAACATATTTTGAGTTACCAATGATAATATCTTGTTTCGACTCAGCATCAAGTTTTACCATGTAAAAGTTTTTGTTGAGATAATCAATTAATTCTGGATTCGTATATGTTTGTTTGTCCATTACTTTACACCACCCACACCACGCTGTATATACATCAATGATTGTCTTACGAGGTTCTTTTTGTGTACGAAGATAAGCTTCTTGGAGAGTAAGCCATTCTACTTCATGTTTTTTTGGCTTATTCACCTGATTGTTTGTGGCCACATTTTGAGCGAAAATGGATGTACTTATGAGCATAAGCACTAAAAAAGAGTATATATTTTTCATTTTCAAGTAATTTTTACTAAAAACGGTTTGATTAGTATTTTTATTATTTAAAGTCTTTAGCAAGACTTATACAAATATAATACCGAAATTTTATCTGAAAAATATCATTTTGAAGAGCATTCAGTTTAGAACTTTGCAATTGGGTATTTTGCAGAGAAAAAGATGCCAATTGTAGATAAGTTTACTTTTCCAAAACCTACTTTTCCAATTGGTACTTTTAGAAATGGCTCAGCTTGTAAACTCAAACGACGAAATATTTGATGTTCATAACCAAACGAGAAATTTAATACACTAAAATTGTAAGGCCCAGTTTTCCCCTCCCAGTTTCGCCATTTGATTTTAGGGTCAGATTGGTTTTCATAATTATAGGTATATTTTTCCTTGAGCATAATATAACTGGTCGAACCAGCACTCACAAATAAACGACTGTTAGGCTTTTGGGTAATATCAAATCTCACATTTAATGGAATATCAAGCATTTTGCAAGTGGCATTGATATCAATCAGTACTGGAGGCTGAGGCCAATTATTTGGCCATTCGTACGATTCGGGGTATGAATTGTAGTACTTCATTGAGCGAATGACACCTGAATGCACACTCAAACGATTATTGAATCTGTATTCTAATAAGGCGGCCCAGTTGCTACCTAATCGAGCTATTTCATCAATTGTAACAATACTAAAATCAGGGGATACCCCTAATCTAATATTAAGTCCTTTTTTGAATGAAGCACTCTTACTCACTGGCATAGGAGAGTCGTTCTTAGGGCTTTCAAAAGCAATAATCGGCAAGTTGAAACTTGATTTGAAAAGACCAATTTTAGGAGTAAGGCTTTTGACATTTTCTAATTGCCAACGTTGATTTTTTTCTTCGGTAATGACAGCAATGGAATTTGACTCTGACAACTTCTCCACTTCATTAGAACCGCTAATAATATTATTTATTGGTGATTTAGAATTGATGTCTGAATTTACTTGACGAACTTTATTTCCTTTTTTGTTTTCTCCAGCTTCATTGGCAATCGAGTTTGTTTCTGCAATTTTGGTGTTTGCCAATTCACCCTTTGGTTTATCAATAAGAATGCTTTCCGTTTTTGCAGATTGTTTCTTAGTGATTAACAACTGATTGGTGATAGGTTTTTCCGATTTTGTATTAATTACAACATCCTTTTTCTGAGATTTTGGAGCGTTTTCTATCTTATTATTGACTAAATATTTGTCCGTATTTTCACTTTTAGGAGCAATAGTAATTTTGTTTTTATCCTTTTTGTTTTCGTAATCAATTGATTTTGAGTCGTTTATGAGTTCTTTAGAATTGACTATTTTTTCAGAGGTATCATTGTTTAAATTATCTGTACCTACTTTATCTGTTGTTACATATTTTTTTGCATCAACCTCACTTGCTACTTCAGAAGTATTTTTGTGTTTGGTTTGAAGTGGTGTTGATGCCAGATTGAGTGAAGGTTTGAACAAGAAATAACCTCCGATCAAAAACAACAAAGCAAGCAACATTGATAAACCACGCTTCAACCAAACATTACCCGCTTGGTTTTCGCCTAATGCTGAGATATTGATTGCATCAAGCTTTTGGCTCATTTTTGTCCATGAATCAGGGTCAAAGTCAAAATTCATCTTTTCAGCAGAATCTCTGAAAAGATGATCTAACTCATCGTCTGATAGATCATGTTGGTTTATATTCATTACTTATAACTAAATAAAAAAAAGTATTTTTAGTGGTAAAATAAGGATAAAATTAATCAGCTTTATTAATATACTCTTTTTCAGTTTTTAAAATCATTTTTCGTAAAACTTCTCTTGCCCGAGAAAGATTGGATTTGGACGTCCCAACTGAAATGCCTAATTGATTACTAATTTCTTCGTGAGAATATCCATCAATAACAAATAAATTAAAGACCATCCTGTAACCTGTTGGTAATTCTTGCACCATTGCCATTAACTCTTCATGGTTGAGTTGGCTCAATGGGCTACTATCATTGGAAGAAACCTCGTAGGCTTCTTCAATATTTTCATGAAAATAATGTTTTTGTTGGCTTCGATAAAAATCTAATGCGGTGTTTACGATGATTCTCCGAAACCATGCCTTAAATGGATATTTCGGGTCATATTGCTCACCTTTGGTAAAAACTTTTAAAAAACCATCATTGACTACTTCTAATGCCTCTTCTCGATTTTTTGTATAACGCATACAAACACCCATAGCAAACCCATAGAATTGTCGATAGAGCTTTTCTTGGCTCATACGATCACCTCTTACACTCATGCGGAGTAGTTCTTCTGGGTTTTCTGTTGGCAGATTGTTCGCCATAAAGTAGTTACGCAAAAATTTATTGAAAGGTTGCTTTTAAAGGTAATTTTAGTCCAAGATTAACAAAAAAAGAGACAAAAAACAAGTCATAACAGACAAGTATATTTTTTTTAATACTGACAGATTGTGTACATTTGAAAAAAAAGATTGATTTCCTTACATAACATGACGCAATATTTTGACCTAATGCTGCGAGCAATAGCAGTTTATGTATTTATAATAATTGCTATTCGACTATTTGGGAAGAAAGAATTAACCCAACTATCAGTGATAGATTTAGTTTTCATCTTGCTTATTAGTAATGCGGTTCAAAATGCAATGGTAGGGCCTGATACGTCGCTTCAAGGTGGATTGGTGGCTGCGGGGGCTTTATTCATTACTAATTATATTCTAAAAAAACTTATTTATAAGTTTCAGTCGGTTGGGAAATTGATTCAAGGCGAGCCAATTACCTTGATTTATAATGGTTTACCACAAAAGAAAAACTTAGAAAGAGCAGGTTTTACTATTTCTGATTTAGAGGCTGCTGTACGAGAACATGGTGTTGAAAGCATTGAAAAAGTAGATTTAGCGATGCTGGAAGTAGATGGGAATATCAGCGTATTATCCGAAGATTTTAAGAAAAGAACACACAAAAAACGGATTCATAAAACTTTGGGTTCGATGGGTGATTGAGTGATTTGTGAATGAGTTTTTTATCTCTACATTCACAAACTCCCCCATTTTACAAAAACATTGTTTGTACTTCTGATTTTAAAAACTTTAATGCTTCTGCTGTTGGTTGTTTATTTTCACCGATAACTTTTTCAAAGATTTTTTTTGATAAATTTATAGCAGGTGTATTGGCAGAAACTTCGGCAGCCGATGTATTAACCAATGCCACAACTTCGTTCATGGCTTGCCTAATTCTCTCCCATGCTTCATGAGAAATATAGATTTGTTGAGATAGGTTATGATTGAACTCTTCTCTAATTTCGTGCAAAATAACTTGTTGATAATCAGCTACTTCTATGCTATTACTTCCTAACCTAAGTAATAAATTATTGGGTGTAATTCGCTCTAAAAAAAGCGTCATACGCTCATACGCTTGTAGGCGTAGAGGCGTAATAAGTTCGGTGTTTTTTTGTTTGAGCTCAATTTGTTTCTGTTCAAATTGCTTTTGTAGAAAAGTTTGAATAGTTAAATACATTCCGTACAAAACCGCCGCCGCAGGAATAAGTATTTTTAATAACTCAGTAATTGATTGCATTATATTTTCATTATATCTACTACAAAAGTAAGTTAAGCCAACGGTGCATCAAAACCCTAAGAAGTTTTTTTTGGTAAGGGAGTTAATTCTTATAATCTTGAAATCTCTTTAATCATGTCTATCTTTGGTGAAATTTTATAATATGATTAGTTTTTCAGAAATAGCAAGGGTAGAAATTTTAAAATCCTTAAACTCATCACAAATCCCAGCAGGTTATGCTTTGCGGGTAGGTTTGAAAGGTGGAGCATGTGCAGGGACATATCTTTTGGGCTTAGATAAACCAATGGAAAACGATGAGCTCTATGAAGTTGAAGGCGTAAAAGTTTTGATTGACAAAAGACACCTGATGTATTTGATTGGGGTGCAGATTGACTATACTCAAACAGAAGAAGGCATGGGCTTTACCATTCAGAAACAGAAATAGTTTGGGGGCTTCAATTTTTCAGTCGAGTAAGCAAGATTTTATTTTTTTAAATATATTTGTTAAAAATTTAAAGTAGCTTATTGTGAGCTTACGACTGCTAATTGTGATTTTAAAACTGCCTTTGGCATGATTTTCGTTCAATCTGTTTAGCATTCTAAAGTAATCAAAAAAGCATTGGAGTTTCTTAAAAAACATATTTTCTTAGTTCTTTCCGTAGTCTTTCTGGGGATTTCGGCTTTAAACTTTTTCATTTTTGAAAAAGATGCCCCTGGAGCGTCGGAAGAACATTATATTTCATCTATTCGTAAGCGGGTGATTGATGAGGTTTTGCGGTCAAGAGCTGAACTACTTGAAATTGGTGTACAATATCAAAAATCATCGGGCAATGCTTTCTTGAATTTTGAAACGCCAAGTGTTTACCCATACTATATTTTCAGAAATGGACAGTTATTTTACTGGTCTGACCACCGATATGTACCTAATTATCAAGAGCTTTCAAAAGGAAAACTAAGTAAATTACTAAGTGTTGAAAATGGTAAATATATTACTAATGCCATCACTTTTAATCATCAAGGAAACAAAGTTGAAATATTTTCATTGATTAATCTTTACCATAGATTTAGGAATGAAAATGATTACCTAAAAAATGGTTATAATAATCATATTTTTATAACTGAACCTAATGCAATTAGCAACAGCCAAAGTGAACAGAAATTTTTCAATATTACTGATGGTAATGGTGCTTTTTTGTTTTCTGTTCTACCTCCTCAAGTCGAGAAAATAAATTCTCCAAATATACCTACTAATACACTCATCTTACTTGCATGTAGTATTGCATTATTTGGTATTTATATTCTAATTTGGATCAATCGTCTCAGAATAAAACATCAATTTGGAAGAGGGTTTATTTTATTGGCATTTTATCTGTTTTTTGTAAGATTAGTAATGCTTGCCAATAGCATTCCTTTTATTTTTTATGAATCAAGTGTTTTTAATCCCAAGTTTCTGACTATCAATGAATTGGCTCCTTCTTTAGGGGATTTGCTGCTCAATTCTTCTGTAGTTTTTGTTTTGGTTGTCTATTTGGTTCTTTTCTTTTATCGTTCAACACTTTATTATAAATTATTCAAAACGCCAAAGATAGTACAGAGCATTGTTTCTGTTTTCTTAGCTGCTTTCACAATATTTATTACATACCTATGTTTCCAGAATTTGTGTAATATTTATGAAAAATCACAGTATAATTTAGACCTTGCTTTGAGCATTTCATTCTCTTCATTGAAGGTGGCTACGCTCATATTTTATTTACTAATTTCGGTGATATTCTTCTTGTCGATGCACTTGTTGATAAGTCTTTTTTTAAGATTTAATAAGTTTCCGAAAGAAGGTGTTTTGAAATGGCTGATTGGCTCGATACTGGGATTGGTATTTGTCTTTTTTTTCGACCAAATACGATGGATTTATATTTTGACAGATTTATATTTTTTAGTAATTTATCTCAATAAGTTTCCTCGATTCTTTTATAGTTTTAAATATAAAACCACAATATATTTCTTTACAGGGGCTTTTATTTTTGCTATAATTGGTATTTATGTGATTCATGCAGAAGAGTTGAAAAAAGACTTTTTTGACAAACAAATTTTTGGACAAAAGTATTTAGCAGAAAATGATTTATTAGGAGAAGGCCTTTTTCCAAGAGTAATACAAACAATCGAGCAAGATACGGCAATCAAGCAAGCAATCACCAGACAGACACTTGCTCGTGAGCAGACACAACAAATTATTAAGAATAAACATCTTGACTTGTATTTCGACCGCTACGATACAGAAGTGCTGGCTTTTGATAAAAACGGTAGTTCGTTGGACATCTCAGAAGGCTCACAAAATTTGTCTTTTTATGAAAATACTTATCGGCAAGGAGCTTATAAAACTGCAAATCCAGATGTTTATTTTATCAATGATGTTGGAAATAATTTTATCAAGCAATACCTCATATTTATTCCAATTAATGAAAATGGAGCTTTGTTAGGAAGCATCGTATTAGATTTAAAAATACGTGATGAGTTTGCTCAAAGTGTTTATCCTGAGTTATTATTAGATAAAAAATTTACGCAAACACCTGACACCAAAAATTACAGTTATGCTATTTTTGATAAAAGCAACCACATGATTTTTAGTTCAGGAAGCTATAATTATGTGCGAAAATTGCCTATATCGCTTCTTTCAGATTCATTGCTTTACGAAAAAGGTATTCAACTTCACGATTATAACCATGTAGGTAAGATAGGACTAAATGGTCGAAAAATTGTGATTTCAGCGAAATATCAGGTTTGGAGAAATATTTTCTCTAATTTTTCATTCTTATTTCTGTTATCGGTGCTTTTCATCATCATGGTTATGGGTTTATATGCCATTAATTATGGTCTGAAAAACATCAATATCAATTTTTCTACAAAGATTCAGCTTTATCTAAATGCCGCATTTTTGTCGCCTTTATTGTTGGTTATTATCATAACTTTGAGTGTCATTGATTCAACTTTTGTGAGTAATCAAGAAAAAGCGTATCTGGATAATACCAAAAATATTACTTCTACGGTGCAGCTTCAGCTCGAAAGTTTTATTCAAAAACGCATGAGTCGAGCATTTTTAGAGCAAGAAATCAATGATTTGGCACGTGATACAAAATTAGATATTAATTTTTATGGACTTAATGGCAAGTTAGATTTAACTACCCGACCATTAGTTTATGAATATGGCTTGCTTTCTACTTTTATCAATCCAATGGCGTATCGTCGAATCTTAGAAGAAAAAGAAAATGAGGTTTTATTGACAGAATCGCTTGGAAGCTTGAATTATAAAACGGCGTACATGAGTATCAAAGGGCATGATAGTAAGCCAATCGGAGTAATTGGTATTCCTTTTTTTGATGCTAAACCAACCCTTGACCGTCAAGTAACAGATGTTGTTGCCTCAATTTTGAGCATTTTTGCTTGGCTATTCTTGATTTTATTGACTATTTCATATTTTGCTTCTAATGTTTTGACAAACCCACTTCGTTTGGTTGCACAACAATTGAAAAAGACCAATTTGGATAAACTCAATGACCGCCTTGTGTGGAATTCAGACGATGAAATTGGAATTTTGATGCGTGAATACAACAAAATGTTGAAGAAATTGGAAGAAAGTAAAGTGGCATTGTCGATGAGTGAAAAACAAACAGCTTGGCGAGAAATGGCAAAGCAAGTGGCTCACGAAATCAAGAATCCATTGACACCAATGAAACTGTCGATTCAGCAATTGCAACGTACTTTGGTTGTTGATAATCCAAAAGCCAAAGAACGCATCGGTCGTGCTTTGAATTCATTGACCGAACAAATTGATAATATTAGTGAAATTGCCAATTCGTTTTCGGAATTTGCCAAAATGCCAGTGCCACGCAATGAGGTTTTCGACCTTGTGCCATTGATTCAGAAGTCGGCCGATTTGTATGCTGAGGATGAAAGAATTTCGCTCAATGCTTATATCAAAGAAAAAGAAGCGTGGGTAGTAGGCGACCGCCAATTTATGAGTCGGGTTATTACTAACTTGATTATCAATGGAATACAATCAGTTCCGAAAGAAAAACGTGCCATTATCAATCTCCGATTGTATCGCAATGAAGATGATAATATAGCCATTATTGAGATTCAAGACAATGGCTCGGGAATACCTGAAAATATTCGTCAACGTGTATTTATTCCTAATTTTACTACCAAAGTTGGTGGCTCAGGGCTTGGGCTGGCAATGGCTCGAAGAGGTGTAGAACATGCAGGTGGAAATATTTGGTTTGAAACAGAAACCGACCGTGGAACAACTTTCTTTATAGATTTACCTTTAGCGATTAGACAATAAAATTTCATTAGAATTCAAAAACACAAAGTTTTACTTAGATTTTCTAAGTAAAACTTTGTGTTTTTTTTAATTTAGTGGTAAAAGTCTTTTGAGCAATTGGAAAATTTATTCGACTTTTTTGCTATGCTCTGTCGTCTGTTAGCAGTGGACTATTTAATTCGCTACTTTATCTACTTTGGAAAGATAAATATTTGAAATAACTAAGATACCTAAAAGAACAATCGGTGTAATCACCATTGGAGTTGCATCACCACTAGTGAAATGAGCAAAAGAGGCTGATATAAATACAATGCCAAATCCAGCGTAAGTCCATTCTTTTATTTTCAAAGGTATTTGAGGAATAAGTAGCACCAAAGCACCTATTAATTTTGCCAAGCCTAATTCTTGACGAAAATAGTCTGGAAAACCAAGATGTTTGAATCCATCTCCAATTTGAGGATTTGTAAAATAGCTATAGGCACTAAAAAGCATCATTGCACCAATGATACCAGTACTTACCCAATAAATAATTTTGTCTTTTTTCATTTTTAAGATTTATTTTGTTTGATGGTGCAAACCTATCTATATTTGCTATATAATTTATAGTACTATACTAAAGGATAGCACTATCATTGAGGATAGTAATGTTAGAAACTTATGACAGTATCAAAATTTGATGAAAAACATAATCCTGAAGAGTGTACAAAAATGATTGTACCCGTAAGAGACTCTTTAGAGATATTGAATGGTAAATGGAAGCTACCAATTATTATTGCATTGTCGTTTGGTACAAAAAGATTTAGGCAAATCGCAAAAGACATCAATGGCATTACAGATAAAATGTTATCGAAAGAGTTGAAAGATTTGGAAGTGAATGAGTTAATCAAACGAACAGTACATGATACTTTTCCTCCCACAGTTGAATATTCGATAACGGAGCATGGAAAATCGCTTGAAAAGTTAATCAACGAACTTCGACTTTGGGGAATAGAACATCGTAAGAAAATAATGAATACATAATTTTAAAACAATGGATTTTTTCGACATTAATAATATCTTTTTTGAGCTTTTAGGGGTAAAAATGAGTTACCTCGAATTTTATGCAACACTGACGGGCTTAGTTGCTGTCATTCTTTCAGTGCGAGAAAATGTGTGGAGTTGGATACTTGGCTTGCTGAATGTCGTTTTGGCATTTATCATGTTTTATCAAATTCAACTTTATCCTGATATGTTTTTGCAAATCTTCTTTTTTATTACGAATATTATTGGATTTTGGCAATGGAAATTCCCAAAAGAGCAAGAGGCTAACTTGCATAATGAGCTAAAAATCAGTCAATTATCATTAAAACAATTTGCTATTTACTCGCTAATAGGGCTTGTTTGTACCTATTTATTGGGAACATTTGCCAAGAATTTAAGTGAATTAATGCCAGCACTTTTCAGCAAGCCAAGTGCATTTCCATACATGGATTCATTTACAACGATTATGAGTATATTTGCTACTTTCTTGCTTATTCGCAAGAAAGTGGAAGCTTGGTGGATGTGGCTGGCAGTTGATTTCATTAGTACTTATATGTATTTTGTGAAAGACGTAAAATTATATTCGTTGCTTTATGCAGTTTTTTGCGTAATAGCTTTATTCGGTGCTATTAATTGGACGAAAGAATATCGAAAATTATGAAATAGATTTTATCAGTACAGTACAGGAATGTTACATGATTTTTTAAGTATAAAATTGCAGGATGATTTAAGTACTACAAAACCCCTACAAACCAATGCTCAGTAACGATATTATTCAACACCATAACGAAAAACTACAGGCTGAACACCAGTTCAAATTGACATATTTGACCGAACTTCTTGACCGAAAAGGTATTGATATTCAGACTATTATTGATAAAATTAAGGAGTTTCAAGTAGCTATTCCAAGCTGGGCTTTAGGCACTGGCGGTACTCGTTTTGGACGTTTTCCGAATGGTGGAGAACCAAGAAATTTGGATGAAAAAATAGAAGATGTAGGTTTGATACATCAATTAAATCGCTCATCGAATTCGATTTCATTGCATATTCCTTGGGATATTCCATCAGATGCCAATGCTGTAAAACAACTCCTCAAAGCCAATGATTTGACCATTGATTCGGTCAATTCTAATACTTTTCAAGACCAAAAAGACCAGCCTTTTTCTTATAAATTTGGTTCACTTTCGCATACCAAAAGTGAAGTGCGTGATTTGGCAATTCAACATAATATTCAATGTATAGAATATGGTAAAATGTTGGATTCAAAAGTGCTGACTGTTTGGTTGGCGGATGGCTCTAATTTCCCTGGTCAATCACATTTAAGAAGTGCTTATCAACGAACAAACGATTCATTGTCAAGTATTTATCAATCAATGCCTGAGGATTGGACGATGTTGATTGAGTATAAGCCTTATGAGCCACATTTTTATTCAATGGTGATTCCTGATTGGGGGACTTCTTATTCGCTATGTCAAAATATTGGAAAAAATGCACAAGTTTTAGTTGATTTAGGGCATCATTTGCCAAACACAAACATTGAACAAATTGTTGGACGTTTGATGCACTTCGGACGTTTGGGTGGTTTCCACTTCAATGGCTCAATGTATGGTGATGATGATTTAACAACTGGAAGCATCAAACCTTACCAATTCTTCTTGATTTTCAATGAATTGGTTGATGGAATGCAAGATGCAAGTGTGAAAAATCCGCCATTGGCTTGGATGATTGATGCAAGTCATAATACAAAAGATCCAATTGAAGATTTATTGCAGTCGGTCAATGCTATTTTGACAACTTATGCAAAAGCACTTTTGGTTGATAGAGTGGCTTTAGCTGATGCCCAAGAAAACAACGATGTTTTGCGTGCAGAAGAATTACTAAGAGACACATTCTTGACCGATGCAAGAGCCTTAGTTGCTGAGGCAAGTCGCCAAGCAGGTGGAGCAATTGACCCAATTGCAACTTTCCGTAGTGCAAAAATTAGAGAAAGTTTGGTTGGGAAAAGAGGGTTTAGTGTGGCAACTGGTTTATAAAAACTAAATTATGAAAGTAGGCTTATTTATACCTTGTTATGTTGACCAATTTTATCCAAATGTAGGTGTTGCTACACTACAATTATTGGAAAAGTTGGGTGTGGAAGTCGTGTTTCCGATGAAACAAACTTGCTGTGGGCAACCGATGGCCAATGGTGGTTGTGAGCAAGATTCTAAAGGAGTTTATGAACATTTTGTTGATACTTTTGCCGAATTCGATTATATCGTGACACCTTCTGGAAGTTGTACTTATCATATCAAAAAGCATTATGATATTCTTGAGCAAACACCCGCTGTTCAAAAAGTCAGAAAGTCAGTCTATGAATTGGTCGATTTTATAGAAAATGTGCTGAAAGTTGAGGAAATCCCTGTTGATTTTCCGCATAAAGTAGGTTTACATTTAAGTTGCCACGGACAGCGTGGACTTCGACAAGCCAACGCCTCAGAAATTACAGGTGTACGAGATGGGCAAATTTCAAAATTACTCCGAAAATTAAAAGGCATTGAACTCACCGAATTGAGTAGGAATGACGAATGTTGTGGCTTTGGTGGAATGTTTTGTGTGACTGAAGAAGCCGTTTCGGCACGAATGGGACAAGACCGAATCGCTGACCATTTACGAAATGGTACAAAGGTTTTGACAGGTGGAGATGTTTCCTGCTTAATGCACCTCGAAGGGATCGTTAAACGCCAAAAAGCACCTATAAAAGTAATGCACATTGCTGAAATTTTGAACGGAAATCAACCATGAATCACCAAAATCACCCAGAATTAGCAGAGGCGTTTAATAAAGATTTTGAGCGTACAACTTGGCACGACGAAACACTGTGGTTTGTTCGTCAGAAACGAGATAAGGCGATATATCCAATTCCAGAATTTCAAGAATTACGAACGCTTGCCTCTGAAATAAAAGATCATACATTAAGTAATCTTGATAATTATTTACTCGAATTTGAACAAAATGCTATTAAAAATGGCGTGAAAGTGCATTGGGCAGCCGATGCTGACGAGCATAATCAAATCGTAATGGATATTATCAAGCAATCGAGTAATGTAGAAGGCCGAAATATCCGAATGGTAAAAAGTAAATCAATGCTCACAGAAGAGTGCCATTTGAATACTTTTTTGCAAAAAAATAACATTGACGTCGTTGATACGGATTTGGGCGAACGCATCATACAATTTCGTGATGAGCCACCAAGCCATATTGTAATGCCTGCCATTCACCTCAAAAAAGAAGATGTTGGCGAAACTTTTCACGAGCATTTGGGAACAACCAAAGGCGAAAAAGATCCACAAGTTCTGACCGAAGCAGCACGTCAGCATTTGCGTGAGAAGTTTATAGCAGCCGACGTAGCTCTCACAGGTGTCAATTTTGCAATTGCTGAAACAGGCGGTTTTGTGGTTTGTACCAACGAAGGCAATGCTGATTTAGGCGTAAATTTGGCCAAAGTGCATATTGCTTGCATGGGCATCGAAAAGATTATTCCAAAACTACATCATTTATCAGTTTATACCAGATTACTCGCCAGAAGTGCTACTGGTCAGCCAATTACAACCTATACTTCGCATTTTACAAAACCAACGGATGGCAAAGAAATGCACATTGTGATTGTTGATAATGGACGAACACAGCAATTAGGTAGAGCCGATTTTCGTAATTCTTTGAAATGTATTCGTTGCGGAGCTTGCATGAATACTTGCCCAGTTTATCGCCGAAGCGGTGGACATAGTTATGATTTTACAGTACCAGGCCCAATTGGGGCGATTTTATCGCCAAATATTGATTTACATAAATATAGCAGCTTACCTTTTGCCAGTACACTTTGTGGTTCGTGTTCGGACGTATGCCCTGTAAAAATTGATATTCATGTACAATTATATAAATGGAGACAAATTGTTGGTCAAGCAAATGAACTACCTGCCGCAAAAAAATGGGGAATGAAAGGCTTAGCAAAAGTACTTTCAATGCCCAAAGTATATAATTTTAGTGGAAAAATGGCTCGTGGGGCATTGAGAATCTTACCTCATGGTTTGACTCATAATCAAAGCATGAATCCGTGGGCGAAAGCAAGAGAATTGCCCGATGCTCCGAAACATAGTTTTAAGGAATGGTACGAGGAAAATAGAAAATAGATGACCAGCAGAGAAAAAATATTAGCAAATATCGCAAGTAATAAACCTTCATTGACAACATTGCCTAATGTGCCAATTTTTGAAGGTGATGGAAGTATCGAGCGATTCAAGACTGTGCTTGATGGGATTGGAGGAAGAACGATTGAACTTTCTTCAAAAGCCGATTGCCAATCAGCAATTGATACTTATTATAGCGATTTGAAAAATGTAGCTTCCAATATTGTCAAAGCGAATGTTGAAGTGAATCTGAGTACGTCTAAAGACGTTTTAGAGCAGATTGATTTGGCAGTTATTCAAGGAGAAATTGGTGTTGCTGAAAATGGAACAATTTGGGTTCCAGAAAGTAATATGCTTAACAGAGCTTTGCCATTTATTACCCAACATCTGGTATTGGTTCTTGAAAAAAAGAACATTGTCGCCAATATGCAACAAGCTTATGATAAACTCAAAGGAGCGGGTAGTTATGGTGTTTTCATTGCGGGACCATCAAAAACTGCCGATATTGAACAGTCATTGGTCATTGGAGCTCATGGAGCAAGAAGCATGATGGTTTTGATTTACTAATTAAAAATAAGCTTTTACTTACCGATTTTGTGATTGATTATTATTTGTAGTTTTAATTGTAAATAGATAGATTTACACTATGATACTATAAAAACAACTCCAATGAGTGAAAGATTTACCAGTATGTTTTTTACATTGGTTCTTTTGGTCAATATCTATTTCTTTATAAAGATTGAGCCAAACGAACTTAAAAACCAATTGGATAGATTATTAGCTCTATTCCTTTTTCAATTCGACTACTTATTCTTATTCGTTTATATTCTCTCAAAACTTTTACAAAAAATCCGAAAACCATTAGTATTACTTTCTATTTGTTATGGAGGCCTTTTTACTATCGGACTTTCTTCATTTTTTATCGTAGATGAGAAGATGTACGATATTGTGTATTCTTATGTTCAACCTATTCTGAGATTAATTTTGGTAATTATTTTCTTTGGAATGGGGGTTAGAAAATATCTGCTAACATCAAAAATAGATATAGCTTTGTATATTTTAGGCACAATTGGAGGTTTGTATTTTTTATATCTTTTAAATCTTTACCCAAGACCTTCGATGGGGTCATTTAATTTTTATTGGGTTGGAATAATGATATTTTTATTTACAGGAATTCAGCTAAAGCATCACCAACAGAATAATCAAGTTTTGTTTCTTATAGGATTATTTTTTACAGCTATAGCTGATTTATACTATATTTTGCCCCCCGAAGCACGAACTTTTGAATTTACTTATATTTTTATAAGAGTTATCAATACCATTGGCGAGTTTCTAATAGTCAATCATGTATTGAGGTTTTATAAAGTTAATGTCAAACAGAAATTTTGATGTTTTTACATTATAATTCTAATTTTCTCTAATATTTCTATTAAATGCTTTAGAGAACTATTACTCCACGCGTGAAAGTTGTCCCAAATGATAATTCCACAATTCTCAATCTCTAAACTTTCATACCTGTTGTTTAAGTTTTCTATCAATAAGTTAGAATGTTTTTGAGAGTAAATATCACAATTATCTCAAACATTTATAAATAAATAATTGTGTGAAGTAAACATACTAACTACTTATCTGTTTAAAATGTTATCTTGTAAAATGCTACCAATAAATTTGTTTTGCTTTGGCATAATAATTGGCATTTAAACTTAAAAGATGATGATTTATTGAAAGGATTTTCAGACTTTTACGTTAGATATAGTGGCTATTAGCTGTAAGCAATTAGTCGCTTCGGCGGTCTATTTTAATTTTTATATTAAAACCTCAAAAAAGCCAACAGCTAACTGCTAATAGCAATTAAAATTAATTTAAAAAGGCGATATGCAATTTCTTTTTCCTACTTTTCTTTGGAGCTTATTGGCACTTTCTGTGCCTTTGATTATTCATTTATTCAATTTTCGCCGAACAAAGCGAGTTTTTTTTACAAATGTTGCATTCTTGAAAGCAGTCGAAACCCAAACGAGTGCTTTTCGTCGCATCAAGCAATGGCTTATTTTAGCTTCAAGAATTTTGTTTCTTACCTTCTTGGTTTTGGCTTTTGCTCAACCTTTTTTGCCTGCCAAAAATGGAGCAACGAATCGTAGTTCGGGTTTAGGTGTGAATAGCCTTTACCTCGACAATTCGTTGAGTATGCAAAACACAACGGAAAACAAACGCTATTTAGATTTAGCAATCACCAAAATTGATGAATTACTTACACTTTTTCGCCAATCGCCTAATATACAATTAGTTACAAACGATTTTTCGGGAGAAGATCAAGCCGTAACTAATGGTACAAAAATAAAAGATCGACTTACTTCCGTAGGTTTTTCATCGAATCCACGAACGCTAGAAAGTGTTTATAAACGCCAAAATAGTTTAGCTCAAAAGCATAATTCAAGTGCAAATAACCAATTTTTTTGGTTTTCTGATTTTCAGAAAAGTACCGCAGGAGATTTGAAAAAAATCAAAACTGATACGCTCAATAAGGTGTTTTTAGTGCCAGTTCAAGGCAAGAAAAATCAAAATGTTTTCACTGATTCGGTTTGGTTAGCCTCACCTTTTATTCGTGAAATGCAGAATAATATTTTGTATGTAAAAGTTTATAATTCAGGTAGTGAAGAGGTTGAAAAACTACCAATCAAATTGTTTATTGATAATACACAAGCCTCAACCGCTTCAGTTGATATTGCCCCGAATAGCTCGGCAACTGCCACTTTTAATTTTACTGTAAAAGACAAAGGTTTTCATCGTGGAAAAGTTTCATTTGATGACCAACCCATTACATTCGATAATGATTATTATTTTGTGTTGAATGCCTCGCCAACAATTCAGATTTTACATTTGTACCAAGAACGTAGTGCGACTGACTATATCGGAAAAGTTTTTGATAATGATAGTCTTTTTAGTTATCGTGCATTCAGTGCTACAAATGTAGATGTAGGGCAATTTAAAAATGCCAATCTCATTGTTTTAGAAGGTGTGGAGCAAGTTTCGGGAACATTCAGAGCCAATCTTGAAGAGTTTGTAAGAAATGGTGGAAACTTATTGATTTTTCCATCGGCACGCCCAGATGTGGTCGCATACGAACAATTTTTAGGTGGTTTTGGTATTCAAGGAATCAATAACTTGAATCAGCCTGTTTTACCACAAAGCCAATTAGCCATTGCCGAACCCAATCGACAAAATCCTTTTTATATTGATGTTTTTGAACGAACTACATTACAGGGAGTTGTGAATACACCACTTATGCAACCTGCATGGACTTGGTCGGGCGTAGGTGAAAAAATATTAACTTTCAAAAACCTACAAAATTTTATTACTTCAACGAAAGCTTCGCAAGGACGTATTTATCTTTGTGCCTCACCATTAGACAAAGCGTATGGAAATTTTGCCGAACATGCCTTTTTCGTGCCAACAATGTTTAAGATTGCCTCGATGAGTACCAAACAAGAACGAGCAGCCTTCAATTTTAGCGAAGGAAGCATCACACTTGAATTGAGTAATGGGAAAAAAGATGCAACTTATAAATTAAAGAATGTCTCTACTCCAAATAATAAAATTGAAATTATTCCAATACAGCGTATCATAGGAAATACGCTTACGTTGGAATTGCCAAAGTCATCGCAATTGACTGATAATCAAGTACTTGAATCTGGATATTATGAATTGCAATTAGACGGAAAAACTGAGAAATTATTGGCATTTAACCATGATAACGAAGAATCAAAAATGGATTTTTATACGCCAGAAGAACTAAGAACTTTCTTTTCAGGACAAAAAAACATAACGATTTTTGATAATTTATTGGATGGGGATTTTGTGAAAACATTCCAAGAAAGTAATGTAGGTACACCACTTTGGAAATACTGTGTAATGCTTGCCTTAGTTTTTTTATTAATTGAAATTTTGTTGATTCGATTTATGAAAGGGTGATAATAGATAGTTTTGAGGCTGATAAAAGTCTAAAAAATACATAAAAGAAGAATTTACTTGTAATTTTACTGATATTAAAAGTTGCTAAATTTCAGTTTTATATTGTTTATTGATAGAAATTTTGTTGATTGTGATAAAATAGAACGAAGTGTTTAAGAGGGCATTACCACACTTGCCTCCTTGAAAAATTTTAAATCAATAATTGCCCATGAAAAAATTGTCATTTTTGCTGTTAATTACAACATCTCTGTATGCTCAAAACGGTACGGAGATTTATTTGATGGATTTATCTAAAGAAGGAGGATATTTTATTCTTACAAATCCTAAAAATATCACTAAAAGAATAGGGTATGATAACCAACCTTTTTTCCATCCTACACAACCGCTGATTTATTACACGGCAATGAAAGATGGGCAAACAGATATTTGGTCATATAATTATAAAACCAATATATATGAACAAATAACAAATACCATTGATTCTGAGTATTCGCCAAATGTTACGCCAGATTTAAAATATCTTTCTTGTATTGTGCAACGTAAAAGCAATGGCGACCAAGACTTGGTAAAATATAAAATTGATAATCCTCGAAATACTCAAATAATTTTTGAATCGCAGAAAACTGGTAAGATTGGTTATCAGGCTTGGCTTAATTCTAATGAGCTAATTACTTTTGTTTTGGGAACACCTCAAACGCTTCATTATCAAAATATTATTACAAAAAAGGACACAATAATTGCCCCAAATATTGGTCGTTCCCTACATTTGATGCCTAATCAAAAGACTTTTAGTTTTGTACAACAAATTGGCGAAAAATGGTTTATTCGTTCATTTAATCCTGCGAAAAATACTATTAAAGACCTTGCAGAAAGTAGCCCAGAATCGGAGCATTATAATGCTTGGACGACCGATGGCATCATTCTGGAAAGTAGAAATGCTGAAATCTATTGGTATGATTCAATAATTAAAAACTGGGAATATGTAATTTTACCTGAGAACTTGCCAAAAAAGAAAATTAGTAGAATGGCTGTAAAAGGAAATAAAATAGCTGTCGTAATTGATGAATAAATATCTGAATTTTCCGATGAAAAGGTTGCTATTGCTTTCCATCTTCATGTTTTTTTTCAATGCTATTCAAGCTCAAGATTTCATCAAAACTGATGTTTTAATTATTGGTGGTGGTACTTCGGGGACAATGGCAGGTATTCAATCGGCACGTTTGGGTGTAAAGACAATTATTGTGGAAGAAACTCCGTGGCTGGGAGGTATGCTAACTTCGGCAGGAGTTTCGGCAATAGATGGCAATCATCATTTACCATCGGGGCTTTGGGGAGAGTTTCGAGAAAATCTCATCACTTATTATGGAGGCGTAGAAAATCTTTCAACAGGCTGGGTGAGTAATACTTTATTTGAGCCTTCTGTTGGACAGAAAATTTTGCTCAAAATGTGTAAAGCAGAGAAAATGCTTTCATTGATGTTTAGTACTAAAGTAATTGATATTCAGCAACTTACAAAAGGTTGGCAAGTTAAACTGTCAAATGGAAAGATCATTCAAACAAAAATTTTAATTGACGCCACTGAACTTGGTGATATTGCAGCAAAAGTGGGCATTCAATATGATTTAGGAATGGACGCACAAACGACTTATAACGAAGCTATCGCCCCAGAAAAATCCAATCATATTATTCAAGACCTCACATATACGGCAATTCTCAAAGATTTTGGAGTAAATGCTGATAAAACATTGCCTAAACCAGCCAATTATGATGTTGCAGAATTTCATTGTGCGTGCAAAGAAGTATGCAATGACCCTAATGCTAAACGTCAAAATCCATGTGCAAGTTTGATGACCTATGCCAAACTTCCTAACAATAAGGTTTTAATCAATTGGCCTATTAATGGCAATGATTATTATGCAAATATGGTGGAAATGGACGAAAATCAACGATTAGAAGCCATTAATGCTGCCAAAGCTGTAACACTTCGATTTGTGTATTTTCTTCAAACAGAATTAGGTTTTAAAAACTTTGGCTTGGCTGATGACGAATTTCCTAGTACAGACCAATTACCGCTGATTCCATATCATCGTGAAAGTCGTCGTATCAATGGTTTGGTGCGGATGAACTTAAATCATATCGAAAAGCCTTTTGACCAAACTCTGCCACTTTATCGCACGGGTATCGCCGTGGGTGATTATGCCATTGACCATCATCATGGTAAAAATTTAGCTGCTCCCGACCTACATTTTGTGCCAGTACCATCGTTTAATATTCCGTTGGGTAGTCTTATTCCGAAAGGAAAATCTAATTTTATTGTGACAGAAAAGTCAATTTCGGTGAGTAATTTGGTTAATGGAGCTTCACGCTTGCAGCCAGTTGTGATGCAAATAGGTCAAGTTGCAGGAGCATTGGCTGCATATTGCATCCAAAAAAGTATTTCACCTGAAAAAGCTTCGGTACGTGCTATTCAAGATTTATTGTTGTATTCAAAAGGTTACTTGATGCCTTATTATGATGTTCCGTCAAGCCACCCAAATTGGGAAGCGATTCAAAGAGTAGGTGCAACCGGAATATTGAAAGGCGTAGGGCAATCAGTTAATTGGTCGAATCGAACTTGGTTTTATCCAGATTCTGCTATTTCAACCAATGAATTTCTGAAAGGCTTAAAAGACTTTGAACCAAAATTTGATTATAAAGAAATTCCCGAACAAAAAATCATGGCTTTTGCCGAATTTGAAAAGATTTTGATGAATTTTAAGCAATTTTTGACATCAAATAAAAACCCATTGGCTAAAAATTTATTGATTAATCATAGCAGTGTTGATAAACAAAATCAAGCTATTTCTCGGAGTGAAATAGCCGTAAGCTTGGCTGGGTTGTTTCTTAAAGAAGTAGATTTTGAGGGAAAATATAAATAAAAAGTCCGAGAAATTTAGGCTTAGTAAATTCTCGGACTGATTGAAAGAAGTATTATTTTGCAACAACTTCAAAAGGCAAATTCAAGCTCATGATGGTATTCTCCAATGCACTGAGTTCTTCCTTCATTTCTTCAACATAACGTTCGGTTTCGTTTTTAAAAGAAGATGCCAGCGACTTATAATAGTCAATGCCTAACAATAAATTGGTGTAAAAAGCTTTCAGTGTTCTTACCTGTGCTGTCGAAAGATTTTCAACTTGTTTATTGAGCTGATTTTTGTAATAATCTACATAAAGTATCAGTTCATTTACAAACATATTAGGTCGTTTCAATGAGTTCAAAATATTTGTTCGACCATAAATATGATCAACCATTTGTTTTAGCGAAAATACTCCTGAAAAATAAGCTAAATTTGGCCCTGGACAAATTGTTACTGCCGTAAGTTTATGAGCAGGACTAATATCATGTTTTAATAAAGCAGCTACCCCCAGACCTTCGCACAAACAATCTCTTTGATTGAGAAAATTGATTTTTTCGGTTTTTTGCTCGGGTGTCATGTCACTTGCTTCAATCTGTTTGATTTTGGCATGAATGTATTCACGAGAAGATTCACAAATAGGTTCTTTTGTAAATTCTGTATTGGTAGCAAGAAACTTTTTATAACAAGGGCTTCCTGGGCGATTTTTATCAATACGCATCAAACGTTGCTCTTCTCCAGTCGAATGTCTAAAATTATTAAAAGGGACGCCCAAAGGTGAAGCTTCACTCAAAAAATAATCGTCTTTTTGAGCATTTGCCATTTTTTGAAGCGTATCATTATCAACATTAGTAGCTTCAGGAACTAACAGAAACGGACTTGCCCAACCAGTACCATCAACATCGTAGTAGTCAAGTAAAAAATTATCTTCATTAGCCGTTCCTATTCCTCCTTGTACTGTAATTTTCATATCAGGAAGCGAAGCAAATGAAGCTACTCCTTTGGCTATCAATGCTTGATTGCATATCTCAAATATTTCTTTTTGCAAAGTTGCTCTATTTTGCTTGAATTCTTCCATAATAGGGCCAAGCAAAAGGCCATCGGTAGCGAAAGCGTGTCCGCCACAGTTTAGTCCCGACTCGATTCTGAATTCCGAAACCCACAAACCTTTTTTTGCCAAGATTTTACCTTGTGTAAGAGCTGAGCGATAATCACTTACTTTTAAGATGATTTTCTTTTTCAAGAGACCTTTTTCATCTGGGAAAAAGTCATTGAAGGCATCAATATAGCCATATAATCGAGGGTTATAACCAGCCGAAAATACAATACTTGATGCTAAATTGCTTTGTGCATAGCCACGAAATGAAGAAAGTGCATCGGAAAACTCTTTTGGAAGCATTTCTCCATTTTCATCATAATGTGTTCTATCAACTTTTGACATCACGTTTACATCAATCGAACCTGCCACAATCGAATGACGGAGTTGTTCTTGAATCTGTGTTTTGACTGAACTATCCTCTAATTGAAGCATTCCAATATAAAGTTGCTTGATGGGCGAGGTTTCAGGCAAAAGCTCAAAATATTTAGTAATTTCTGAACCTTCAACGAATGGTTCTAAGCGTAGTTTTGATACTTGCTTATTAATCAATCTGTCTAATAAATTTAAGTATTCAGTAATGCGTTTGGCTCGATAATCTTCATCTTTTTCAGTAATTGGATGATAAGTTTCACCATTTTGATGGCTGTGAAACTTTCTCATTTTTTCGATGAGTTCGTGTTCGATAATTGAAATTACCGAAGATATACCAAATCGGGCAACTTTTAGTGGCGTATCAATCGTGAAACCCAAGCCCATTACGGGAATATGGAATGTGTGAGAGGTTTTTTGTATCATTGCTTTTCAGAAAATTTAACAAAGCAACGTAAAATCCATTAACTGAAACATGATATTTGTCATGGATTGGATTTTTAACTGGTGCAAGTGTTAAGCGAAGCGTCACTTGTACTTATGAATAACATGCAGTCTGAGACTGCTTGCGAAATTTCTTGTTTACACATTAATGAGCCATCCTGCAAATGGTTTCACTGTTGCACAATTTGGACTACCATCTTTTCCTGTACCTGGCACATAAGTTTCTAAAACTGCATTAGGCATATTGTATAATTGTTCCACTTGCTCCCAAGTAATCCCAGTCAAAGGGACTTTGAGCCTCCTTGACCAAACGGAATCGAATTGACCTACAAAAGCTCCGATACCAATGTAAACGAATTTATCACTTGAACCTTGAACAAATTCACCCGAAAATTTCGGTGATTGCTTTTTCTCGGTATCATCTTTTATAAGAATTGAAAATTCAAAAATCAAGTCATTAGTGGTAGCACGTTGCTTTTGGACAGTTATAAAATTGTTCCCATAACCTTTTTGTAAGCCAAAATCTACCCCAATAGGTGGGTTTATTAGATTAATCCGAAGATTCAATTCTTTTTTCATTTGATTAGTCGACTTGAAAATAATTCTTGGTCATTTCATTCGACTAAGCTATAAAAAACGCTCAAGAAATCAAAATCTCTTGAACGTTTTCAATACATCTTAAAATATTTATCTCAAACTCTCATTCAAAGCTTCCAAAGCATCAACACCTGGGCAGAGTAAATCTTCTTTTAGGGTGTTTAGTGGTTGTTTGGTTGTTTGAAGTACATCGTGTAAAGCATTGGTATTTGGCTCAATGTAGATAAGTCCTGTTAAGATTTCCCCTTTTTCTTTTGAGGTTTGAATGGCATTCATCGCCGAAAGTTTATCTTCAGGATTCCAACCTTGATGCAATTTTTGTAGCTGCAATGCTGAACCATCGTGTAAAGTTACTTCTTTAGAATCTTCATAACTCGCTGTGATTTCTTCCATTACTGGCACAAAATCTACTGTCGAAGTTGCTTCGATATGCTCACGCACATAATCGTAAGATTTTGTAGAACCTACGTTATTATTGAAAGTCACACAAGGTGAAATTACATCAATCAAAGCAAAACCTGGGTGAGAAATAGCTGCTTTTATCAATGGAATCAACTGAGTTTTGTCGCCTGAGAAGCTACGAGCTACAAAAGTTGCTCCCAGTTCAAGTCCTAAACCTACTAAATCAATGGCATTGAAAAGGTTAGTTGAACCAGCTTTACTTTTTGAACCATTATCTGCCGTAGCAGAGTCTTGCCCTTTAGTAAGACCATAGCAACCATTATTCATTACTACATAAACCATATTAAGATTACGGCGAATGGCATGGACAAACTGCCCCATACCAATAGAAGCTGAATCTCCATCGCCTGAAACTCCGAAATAAACCAAGTCACGATTGGCCAAATATGCACCAGTAGCCACCGAAGGCATACGTCCGTGAACTGAGTTAAATCCGTGCGAATTTCCTAAGAAATAGGCAGGAGTTTTTGATGAACAACCAATTCCTGAAAGCTTGGCAATTCGGTGTGGCTCAATTGCCAACTCGAAACAAGCTTGGATGATTGCTCCACTGATAGAATCGTGGCCACAACCAGCACAAAGCGTTGATAAAGCTCCTTCGTAGTCTTTTTTTGTAAAATCTATTTTATTTTTTGGCAAATCAGGATGCCTAAAGGTCGGACGAACGTATGTCATTTGTTCAGTTTGTTACAAGATTTTTACTAATTTCTTTCACAATTTTATCAGCCGTAATAGGCATTCCGTCATAATTCAAAATACGAATCAATTTTTTAGGATTAATTTCTAATTCATTGATAAGTAACGAACGCATTTGGGCATCACGGTTCTGCTCAATTACAAAAACTACTTCATGGTCTTCAATGAATTGCTCAACGTCTTTATTAAAAGGGAATGCTTTGAGTTGCATTGCATCAAGCACTACGTCTTGTTCACGTAATAAATCAATGGCTTCTTCAGACGAATAAGTGGAAGTTCCGAAGAAAATCACACCCATCGGACTCATATTTTTTTGTTGGTAGAAATGTGGTTTTGGCACAAGGTCTTTGGCTGTATCCCATTTTTTCTCTAAGCGTTGCATATTTCTTACATATACTGCACTATCTTCAGTATAAACTGCATATTCGTCACGAGAAGTACCACGAGTAAAATACGAACCTTTAGTTGGGTGCGTGCCTGGGTAAGTTCTATACGGAATACCATCACCGTCCGAATCTAAGTAACGACCAAAACGTCCCATATTTTCTAAATCCTCGGCAGTATAAACTTTACCTCTATCGTATTTTCTACTTTCATCCCACTCAAATGGCTCGCTCATGTGGTCGTTCATTCCTAAATCCAAATCAGTCAAGACGATGATTGGCGTTTGTAAACGTTCTGCCAAGTCAAAAGCATCAGCAGTCAATTCAAAACAATCTTTTGGATTGCTCGGAAACAGCAAAACGTGCTTTGTATCGCCATGAGAGGCATAAGCAGAAATCGTAATATCAGATTGTTGTGTACGAGTAGGCATACCAGTTGAAGGACCAGTACGTTGTACATCAATCAAAACAGCAGGAATTTCAGCAAAATATCCTAATCCTAAAAACTCGTTCATTAATGAAACTCCAGGGCCAGAAGTGGCTGTAAATGACCTTGCACCATTCCAGTTTGCTCCGATAACCATACCGATAGCTGCCAGTTCGTCTTCTGCTTGAACGATGGCAAAATTTTTCTCGCCGGTTTCTTTATTCGTACGGAATTTCTTAGCGTATTTTTCAAATTTCTCAACTACTGAAGTTGAAGGAGTAATTGGATACCAAGCTGCAACAGTTGCTCCTGCAAAAACAGCCCCTAAACCACACGCTCCATTGCCATCAAACAAGATTTTTTTACCAACTAAATCACGTCTTTCAACTCTAATTTCAAGCGGAAAAGTGAAGTTTTCTTGAACATATTTTACACCCAACTGTAAAGCTTGAACATTTGAAGGAATTAATTTTTCTTTTCCTTTGAATTGCTCGGCTAAGAGTTGTTCTAAAACAGCAAATTCAATATCCAATAAAGCTGACAATGCTCCAACATAAATGATATTCTTGAATAATTGGCGTTGACGAGGGTCAGAGTATTGCTCCATACAAATTCCCATCAGCGGAATGCCGAGATAAGTAATGTCTTCACGAATGTATTCTTTGTGCAGCGGTTTGGTGCTATCATACATAAAATAACCACCTGAACGCACACTTTGAACATCTTTTAACATACTTTGTGGATTGACCGAAACCATTAAATCTATGCCTTCACGACGACCTAAATAGCCTTTTTCGTTTACTCGCACTTCATACCAAGTCGGTAATCCTTGAATATTAGAAGGGAAAATGTTTTTTGGTGTAACAGGAACTCCCATTCTAAATATAGCTTTGGCAAACATACCATTGGCACTGGCCGAACCAGTTCCATTGACATTGGCAAAGCGAACTACAAAATCATTGACTTTTGTCATATTTACATTCTCAAAAAAGAGGAAATTTCATTTAATTTATTGCAAAGGAACAAGTCAGAGACTTGTTCTACATCAATGGCTTCCGCAACCGTGATGTGCTTTTGTTGTATTATAGAAAAACTTCTGCATATCCCAAGCTGAGGTTGGACATCGCTCGGCACACAAACCACAATGCAAACAAACATCTTCATCTTTTACCATCACTCGACCCGTTGCTGCTAATGTATTTGACACTAAAAGGTCTTGGTCTAAGTGCAAAGATGGAGCTTTTAGGCGGGTACGAAGGTCTTCTTCTGTGCCATTGACTGTAAATGTGATACAGTCGGTTGGACAAATATCCATACAAGCATCGCATTCGATACAGCGGTTTTCGGTGAAAACTGTTTGTACGTCACAGTTAAGACAACGTTCAGCTTCTTTAAAACCTACGATTTTATCAAAACCAAGTTCCACTTCTTTTTTACGGTCGCTCAATGTTACTTCTTTGGAAGCTTGAGGTACTACAAAACGGTCATCATCAGCAACAATGCTATCATAACTCCATTCATGGATACCCATTTTCTGAGAAACCAAGTTTGTGAATGGGTCAGGGCGTACATCAAGTGGTTTTCCTTGACAATATAAATCTATCGAAACTGCTGCCGAGTGACCTTGAGCAACAGCTGTAATTACATTTTTAGGCCCTAAAGCAGCATCTCCACCAAAGAAAACTTTAGGATTAGTCGATTGGAAAGTTGTACTATCAACATTAGGCATTTCCCACTTATCAAACTCAATACCTAAGTCACGTTCAATCCAAGGAAAATAGTTTTCTTGACCAATGGCTACCAAAACATCATCAGCTTCGATGAAAACGTGCGGTTCTCCCGTTGGAACGAGTGAACGTTTGCCTTTTTCATCATAAACGGCATGAACTTTTTCAAAAGTCATTCCTTTTAACTGACCATTTTCAGCCACAAATGAAACAGGCACATGGTTATCTAAAATCGGAATATCTTCGTGCATGGCATCTTCTTTTTCCCAAGGAGAGGCACGCATTTCAGAAAACGGACTACGTACAACGACCTTTACCTCTTCACCACCTAAGCGACGAGAAGTACGGCAGCAGTCCATAGCGGTATTTCCACCACCCAAAACGATAACTTTTTTACCGATTTGTTTCGTATGTTCAAATGCAACGCTTGCGAGCCATTCGATACCTACGTGAATGTTTGCTGCACCTTCAGTTCTTCCTGGAAGATTTGATAAATCACGCCCACGAGGAGCTCCAGTTCCTATGAAAACTGCGTCATATCCATCATCTAAAACACTTTTTAGACTCGAAACATAAGTTTTGAAATGTTGATGAATACCCAAATTAAGGATATTATTTACTTCTTCGTCCAAAACTGTTTCTGGCAAACGGAAAGATGGAATTTGACTTCGCATCATACCACCTCCTTTGATTTGTTCATCAAAAACGTGAATTTCATAGCCCAAAGGAGCTAAATCACGAGCAACAGTAAGGGAAGCAGGACCAGCACCAATCAAAGCAATGCGTTTTCCATTGCCTTTGGTAGGAATTTTAGGAAGTAAATGAGAGATATCTCCTTTATTATCGGCAGCTACTCGTTTTAAGCGACAAATAGCCACAGGCTCTTCGTCCACACGACCACGACGACACGCTGGTTCGCAAGGTCTATCACAGGTACGGCCTAAGACGCCGGGAAAAACATTTGATTCCCAGTTGACCATGTATGCCTCTGTATATTTTTCGGCAGCAATAAGTCTGATATACTCAGGTACGGGTGTATGAGCTGGGCAAGCATACTGACAATCTACGACCTTATGGTAGTACTCTGGGTCGTGTACATTTGTTGGTTCCAATGGTTTGAATAGTTTTAAATTGAAATCGTAGGTAAAACTACTTAATTTTAAAAAGCACTACCAAATATTATTTTGTTAATTAACTAAATTGGCAATGATTATATGATTTTTTGTTAATTTAATACAAGTTTTACATCTGCTTTAATTCATTGACCAATTTTGACAAAACACCTTTGGCATCGCCAAAAAGCATACTTGTTTTTGGTTGGTAGAATAAAAGATTATCAATTCCTGCATAACCAGCGTTCATGCTTCGTTTATTGACAATGATATTTTTAGCATTTTCTACATCTAAAATTGGCATTCCGAAAATAGGTGAAGAAGGGTCTGTTTTAGCAGCGGGATTTACCACGTCATTTGCTCCAACAACTAAAACAACGTCAGTATTAGCAAATTGAGGGTTTATATCTTCCATTTCGACTAATTTATCATACGAAACATTACTTTCTGCCAAAAGTACATTCATGTGTCCTGGCATACGCCCTGCTACTGGGTGAATCGCATAAACTACTTCCACGCCTCGTTCTTCAAGTAAAAGTTCTAATTCATGAATGACGTGTTGTGCTTGTGCAACTGCCAAGCCATAACCCGGCACAATGACTACTTTTTTAGCATAATTCATCAAAATCGCAGTATCCGAAATTGAAATATCTTTGATGCTTCCGTTGACTTCTGCACCAGAGCCAGCAGCAGCTCCACCACCAAATGCTCCGAAGATTACATTGCTCAAAGGGCGATTCATAGCTTTACACATCGCTAAAGTTAGGATTGTTCCTGCCGAACCTACCAAAATTCCACCTGTGAGCATTACCTGGTTTTGGTACAAAAAACCACCAAAGGCGGCAGCTAAACCAGTAAATGAATTGAGCAATGAAATTACTACGGGCATATCAGCTCCGCCAATCGGGATCACAAATAGGACACCATAAATTAATGCAAAAACAAATAATAAAACGACTAAGAAAAGATGCTCAGGTTGGGCGTAAACGATATATGCCCCAAACAAAACAAGGGCAATCAGTACGACAGTATTCAGAATATTATACGATGGAATTCTGATTGGTTTTTTCATCGTTTCATTGAGTTTCAAGAAAGCAATGATACTTCCACTGAAAGAAACTGAACCGATAATTAAGCCTGCAATAATCGTAGCTAAAGCACCTGTCTTACCTAAATTATGCTCATATTCCATCAATCCAATGATTGCAGCACAAGCCCCGCCCATTCCGTTGAAGAGTGAAACCAATTCTGGCATTTTTGTCATTTGCACTCGTCGGGCGGTAAGCCAACCTGCTACTGTTCCGATACCGATAGCTGTTAAAATCAGAATAATTTTAGCAGGTTCACGAGTAGTATAACCATCAGTATGATTATACAATAAGATAGTGCCGACAATGGCCAAAGTCATGCCAAAAGCTGCATAAAGATTTCCTTTACGAGCGGTGTCTGGGTGACTGAGCATCTTTAAACCAAGCACGAAAGTTACCGAAGCAATTAAATAAATAATGTCAAGAATATATTTTACTTCCATGAGGTCTATTTTTTCTTTTTAAACATTTCTAACATTCTATCAGTAACGGCAAAGCCACCGACTACATTAAGTGTGCCGAAAACTACCGCAACAAACCCAAGAGCTAAAGCTAAGATATTTTCGGCAGGAGTATTGAGCATAACAATGATTGCCCCAACAATCACAACTCCGTGAATGGCATTTGCTCCACTCATCAAAGGAGTATGAAGTACGGCTGGTACTTTTCCGATTACCTCAACGCCTACAAAAACAGATAATATAATGATGTATATCATCTGAATGTTTTCGCCAAGAAAAGTGAGTATTTCGTTCATTATTTGGTAATTTGTTATTTGTTATTGGGGAACTGGTTACTGGGATTAGGTAATTAGTTATTTTTGATTTAGAAATAAACCAGTAACTATTTAACTATAACTCCATTATGCACAATCAAAGAGCCTTTGGTGATTTCTTCTTCCATTTCCCATTTGAAGCCATCTTTGGTAGCTAAATGAAGCAAGAAAGTAGCAATGTTTTTGGCATAGAGTTCACTGGCATTAAGTGGCAACATTGAAGGTATATTGGCCTCTCCAACAATGGTTACACCATGTTTTTCGATGGTTTTGGCAAATTCACTGCAAGCACAGTTTCCACCTTGTTCGACCGCCATATCAACAATGACGGAGCCAAATTTCATATTTTTTACTACTTCTTCAGGAATAAGCATAGGTGCTTTTTTTCCAGGAATCAGAGCTGTAGTAATAACTAAATCAGCTTCACAAATATGTTTGGCAATGACTTCTTGTTGCCTTTTCAGGAATTCTTCTGAAACACCTTTGACGTATCCACCTTCAATTTTGATAGAATCATCGCCTTTTACTTCGATAAATTTACCACCCAAAGATTCTACTTGCTCTTTTGTCTCAGGGCGAATATCACTTACTTCAACTACAGCCCCAAGGCGTTTGGCTGTAGCAATGGCTTGTAAGCCAGCTACTCCAGCACCCATAATCACAACTTTTGCAGGCTTGATTGTTCCAGCAGCAGTCATTAGTAATGGAAAAATTTTGCCTAAATGATAGGCCCCAATGATGACTGATTTATAGCCAGCCAAATTTGCTTGTGAACTCAAAGCGTCCATTTTTTGGGCCCGAGAAATACGAGGAATAGCATCTACCGAAAAAGCAGAAATACCTTGATTGACGCAGGCATTGACCATCTCAGGATTGGAAGCAGCATACATGAAAGAAATAGCAACCGCCCCTTTTTTCATGGAGTTTATTTCGTCATTGGTGAGTGGGTTTACTTTCAAAACCACATCAGCAGAGGCGAGCAAGGTAGATTTATCATTTTGGATAGTTGCTCCTACAGTAGTGTAGGCAGCGTCTTCAAAAAAAGAAGAGGTTCCAGCATCCTTTTCAATGTCACATTCAAATCCAGCAAGGACAAGTTGTTTGCAGACTTCAGGGGTTAGAGCAACTCGACGTTCAAATGGTTTTGTTTCCTTAATTACGGCTAATTTCACAATACAATTGTTCTGTTTTAATTCATGGGGCTAATGTAGAAATTATTCAATTATTTATCAATTTATTTATAAAAATATTTAAACTATTTTAAAAAGTAGTTGCTGTATGGTAATTATTATTCCTGTTTATGAGTTTATTGATGGGATAAGACATGTGGTATCTACATTGCTGTTTTGTTCAATTTGAAAAATGATCAAAAATTCTAATCATAATAGATGACTTTTGACAATCATTGGATGATTTCTTTGACTTGAATATAAAGCTATTTTAAACGTAAGAGAACGACGAAAAGATTATTTAGAAAAGGGAAGAGCTATTAATAAACTTAGCAAAAAAGTTTGAGAAATTGATGTGGATTTAAATTATTATGTTTGATGGATTAAGTTTTCTACTTAAAATAAAGAAGTTAGGGAATTGGGTAAAATTCGCGTACTGTTGTTAAAGATTGGGACTTACAAAAGTAAGTCCCAATCTTATCGTTTTTAAGCTTCAACTTCTTCACAAGCTGCAATCATAGCACCAGAAAGCGTAACGTAGCAGAGTGTCCAGGCTTCTTTTACTTCTTCGTTCCAGTTTGTGCCAAGTCCTTTTTCGAGTGTCCATAATAAAGCTGCACCAACAGGTTCATAATGCTTTGGCTCGACACCATATTTGATGTGTCTTTGGGCCAACTTCGCTACTTCGTCAATGATACTTTCGAGTTTATCTAATTTTCCTACAACATAAGACAACATCGAAATTAATTTGCGAGATTGCTCAGGCATTGAAGTTTTGCTAAACATCGGGCTTACTTCGGGAGCAATTTCAAAAAGGCGGTTATAAAACAATTCGCCGACTGTCTCGGCAGGAATTTTAGCTACGAGGGCAAAAGTGTCTTTTACGAGTTTGATTTGATAGGTATTCATGACTGAGTAATTAATTTTTTATTGGTGATTGATGCTATCTGGATTCAAAACTAAGCTCTTAGAATAGGACAAAAAATAAAAATTGACTGAGTAGTCAGAAACCTTTCTTGAATGGTAGTAAATAAAGAATGAATGAAAAAGTTTTTTCTGAAAAATAGTGAGAATAAATATAGTTTCGCTACTAAAAAAACTATCTCAAGAACAATAATAATGATTGAAGTGCACAACTAAAGAAGTTAAAATCAGTAATTTGACCGCCCAGTAAATTTATTGTATCAAAACTGATAAAAGCAATAACAATCAATAACTGTCTTTTATCTTTGTAAGACTTCTATTTTTTTTATATAAAGTTCTCGAACATCTTATACCATTGCATTTAGTAAAATTGAATATGAAAAGATATTTTATATTAAGTATATTTTGCATTTATGCACTTTCGGGTGTTTCCCAAACATTACCAAATCCAATCATGTTTTGTACGCAAGTACCTCAACCCTTTGGTTTTGGTACTTCCTTAGAAACATTTGGAAATCAACAAGCAAGTACATTCTCTGCTCCAAGAGGAGGTGATTTATATATTCGCTATACTGATGGTTCTTTGAAAAACTTAACCCAAACTGCAGGTTTTGGGCAAAATGGCATGCAAGGAGCTAATGCGATTGCAGTTCGAGACCCTTCTGTTCACTGGAGTGGAACCAAAGCACTCTTTAGTATGGTGATTGGGTCGGCAACACAACGTTATCAAGTACAGAGTTATACATGGAAAATCTATGAAATTACAGGATTAGGAAAAAATGAAACACCTGTGATTACACTCGTGCCAAATCAACCAATTGGTTATAATAATATCCAACCTATATATGGTACAGATGACCGTATTATTTTTATTTCCGATATGCCACGTGGAGGTATAGCTCATCTTTATCCTCAGCATGATGAATATGAATCGTCACCAATTGTTTCAGGTATTTGGCGACTTGACCCAAAAGCTTGTTCGATCGCAAGTGGACTTGAAATGTTGACACACTCGCCTTCTGGAGATTTTACACCAAGTATTGACAATGCAGGAAGACTTATTTTTACAAGATGGGATCATTTACAGCGTGACCAACAAGCGGATGCTGATATTGAAGATATTTTGAACAATACTGGAAATGATTATAATTATGGCACATTTAATTATGCAGATGAAACAGCTAATGCAACAAAGTCTGCTATTTTGCCTGATGCAGAAATCTTCCCAGAGCCTCGTCCTGGCCGAACAGATTTACTTTCATTGCCTCAATGGGCAAATACCAACCCGCAGAGCTTCAATATATTCAATCCTTGGATGATGAATGAAGATGGAACCGAAATGGAAATCCTCAATCACTTGGGCAGGCATGATATGCAACAATATATTACCCCTAATTTTACTAATGACCCTAAAATCCATGATTTTTATACTCCTATAAGTCAAACGCCGATTCGTGGAATGTTTCATATTCAAGAATCACCTGTTACACCCGGTCTTTATTACGGTATTGAAGCACCTGAGTTTGGAACGCATGGTTCAGGTATGGTAGTATCAGTAAATGCTCCTCCTGGAATGCATCCCGAACAAGTTACTTTTACTTATGTCACCCATCCTGATACTCGGAGTGCCGACGCTACACCAAGTGTAAATCATTCTGGATTATACCGAAATCCAATGCCCCTTTCTAATGGTAAAATTGTTGTTTCACATTCACACTCGACCGAAGAAGATAGCAACATTGGTGCATCAGGGAACCCGTTAAGTAAATACGATTATAGAATACGTCTTTTGGAAGCAACGGGCGGCTACTTTAAAGCAAGTGCCACCGCATTGACAGGTGCTGGAATTACGAAAAATGTTTCGTGGTGGAGTCCTGATGAACTTTATACTTATAATGGCGTACTTTGGGAAACCTATCCAGTTGAGGTTCGGGCGAGAGCTTTGCCTACAAAAACCACCCTTAATATTGAAACAGTAGCTCCGTCGGAACTGGCTCTTTTTACTTCGGCAGGTGTAAATTTGCATGATTTTCGTAAGTTTTTGAATAGAAATAATTTATCTGTGTTGGCAATAAGAGATGTGACAAGTCGTGATGATCAAGACCAACAACAACCTTTTAATTTAAAAGTATCAGGCACAGCTCACCAAACTGTTAGTAATAATCCAAGTCAGGCTTCACCTGTTTATAATGTAAAACACCTGCAATTTTTTCAGAATGATTTGGTTAGAGGAATAGGTGGAATAAATACACCAAAAGCAGGTAGGAGAGGATTGGCAAGGTTTCTACATGACCCAACGGCTATGACTTATAACCCACCAACGACGGGTTCGCAAGGGAGTGCCAATATTCATCCTGATGGCTCAGTGGCAATGATTGTTCCTGCTAAAAGAGCCTTGACTTGGCAATTGACCGATGATAATAATAAAGGAATTGTTCGTGAACGTTTATGGATCAGTACCAAATCAGGTGAAATTCGTACATGTACTTCTTGTCATGGTGAAAGTACCTTGAATCAAGCTGGGCAGCCATCGCCTTCGAATCCCCCACAAGCTTTAACAACCTTATTGAATCATGTAAAAACCATAGATAGCGATAATGATGGAGTGAAAGATATTTATGATGCTTTTCCTAATGATGGAACAAAGTCAATTGCTGAGGCTGTAAACGAAAAATTTGTTGCAAATTTAGCTAATTGGATCAATCAAAATCTTGATAATGACGCAGTTACATGGACTACACAAAGTAATACTTGTCATGCCAACTCAGCAATGATTAATAATCGTGCCTTAGATAATACAGGAAAAATTGACAGATTAAGACGATTTGTTGACCTTTCAAACATGGATTTTGCAAAACTTTCATTTGATGTGGCTTATGCTCGTTATGATGCGTCAAAGTTTGATAGATTAAAAGTCTATGTTGTTTTGTGTGATGGAAGCCAACAATTAATTTATGATAAAGCAGGAACTACTTTGGCAACTGCACCCGACCAAACGACACTTTTTACACCCGCTGCTTGTAATCAGTGGCGAAATGAAAGCATTAATCTTTCGGCTTATGCAGGAAAAACTGTCGAATTAGTTTTTGAGAATGTTGGAGGTTGGGGCAACCGATTATTTTTAGATAATATTCTTATTCAAGAAATTGACATTTCTCCTCCATGCCCCAATTCTCAGAGTTTTTCAGGCAATCTAACCACTGGAAAGTACAATGCTGCTACCACAATAATTACTCAAAGTGGTGTACAAACAAGGGTTGTTGCAGGAGCAAATGTAACATTTAACGGTGGTAGTTCGGTGACACTTCAAACAGGTTTTGAAGCTCAAAATGGTAGTGTTTTTAAGGCTTATATTGGTGGTTGTGGGTATTGATTATGAAGATAAAGGATTCATAAATATAAAAAACAGATAATGAGTTGTTTAAATAATTTAATGAAAAGATACATCGTAATTGCAATACTGTTTTTTAGCTCGAAAACCTTTCCCCAAACTTTTACATTCCTCAAAGGCCCGCTCACAACTTTCCATGATCTTATTAAAGATAATTCCGGAAATTTGTTTCTGGCCTCTCACACCAAAGGTGTTTTTACTTCAACTGATAATGGACAAAATTGGGTAGGATTGGGCGGAAATACTTTTGGTGTGGGGCAATGCAATGCTCTTGTCTTTAATAATACTAATCAATTACTAGCGGCTACTGAGCAAGGTGGTGTAAAATATTGGAATAACACGAGCTGGACAAGTATAAACTCAGGGCTTTTTACAGCAAATACCCTTACAATTCCAATAAGAACGATTGCTGTTGACTTGGCAGGGAATTATTATGCAGGAGCTCATAGTTATACTTCCAATTTTCCAAATGGTGATTTGTATAAGTATAATGGCACATCTTGGACGAGCATAAGTAGTGGAATGGGAAATAAAGATGTAAATACGATTGCTATTTCGCCTATTTCTGATTTGATTTATGCTGGAACAGACGGTGGAGTTTTTGCTTATAATGGTAGCAATTGGGTAGCGGTAAATACTGGTTTGGGAAATTTAATTGTTCACAAACTCGTGTTTGCTCCCAATGGAGATTTATTTGCTGGCACTGATAATGGCATTTTTAAATTGCCCAATGGCACTACCAATTGGCAAAACTTGAATATTAATCTTCCAAATGATGCCATTCAATCTATTGCAGTTGACCCTAATAATACTTCACATATCGTTGTAGGTACTGGCTATAATTTTGATCAAGTAGGTACACTTGTTGGCAAAGTTTTTCAGAGCCTCAATGGAGGTGCCAATTGGTCACAAATCGCAACGAATATTTCTTCTACTGCTATCAAAAGCTTACTTTTTACAAGTAATAATACACTTTTTGCTGCAGGATGGGGTGTTTTTCAATCAACTGATAATGGTACAACTTGGACAACTGCAAAAAAAGGTTTATCTGGTGGCGTATTTAATACCAATGGATGCCTTGCGGTAACAGCTTCACCCGATCATCATATTTTTTATGGTACTGATGAGGGTGTTTTTAAATCAACTGATGGTGGAGTAACTTGGCATCCTGCCAATAATGGACTTACTCGCCACAATATTACACTTTTGAAATGTGATAGTCAGGGCAATTTGTTTTGTGCAGTTTGGCGATATTTAGGGGCAGGAAGTGTAGGTTTTGGCGATGGTGTTTTGTACAAATCAAAAGATGATGGTAATACTTGGACACCTGTAAATATTGCCAAAGATTGGCGTTACCTTGAAATGGCTGAACTGCCCAATCACGATTTGATTTGTTCTCATGGTTTTGGTTCTCAAACACCTTCAGCAACCATTATCGGTTCAAGTTTAGCTGTTTCCCATGACCATGGCAGCAATTGGATAGATTTGAATGTTATGGCTGGCTTAGGCTATTGTACAGCAGCCAACGCCGCAGGCAATATGTTTACAGCTGGCGAATCAAATGGTGTTTTTCGCTCCACAGATGGGGGAAATACCTTTAATTTATATGCACTTCCGGGACTCAATAGCAATGTTACATCAATAGAAGTTTCCCCAACTGGAGATATGTTTGTAAGTGCAGGAGGTCAGCGAACACTTCGATTTTCGACTGATAGTGGAATGACTTATACCAACTTTACAAGTACAATTCTGCCAGATTATAAAGGTGCAACTGATGTGATTTTTGATAATAATGGCAAAGCCTATTGTACTACGACTGGGCAGGGTGTTGCTTCATTATTTACTATTTCACCGCCTTTTACTGCTAATTCTACGATTGTTCCTGTGGCTGGGCTTGCTGGTTCTTACTGGAAAATGGTGTGGGACGATTGTGGCTATTTGTACATATATAGTGCAGGAAATATTGCCAAAAGTACCACAGTCTTAAATATCTCGGCAGGAATTACCACCACTTTGAATAGTCCGCTCAATGATGTTTTATCGCAAGAATACAATACACTTTCTGCAGCAACGATTCAAGCTTCTGATAAAATATTTAATGGAGCAACCACTTCTTTTACTGGTACAAAATCAATTTCACTCAATGCAGGTTTTGAAGCAAAAAATGGTAGTGTTTTCAAAGCAAGTATTGGTGCTTGTGGCAACTAAAAAGAGTCAGGGACGTAATCAATCGGTAGAAATTCGCCCATTTTTTCATTGCCCCAACGCCCTTCAAATAGTACAGCTAATGGATTGACTAAATGCCCCGTAGCTTCGATTAAAGTACGTGGTTCTAAAAGAGTTAGAATAGATACTTGTGGAGCATCTTTCTTGCCTAAATCGGCAAATTGTGGTTCTTCAAATTCTCGGTCATAAAAGACATATAAGAAATGCTCAAAATTGAGATAAGGGTTTTGCTCTTTTACCTCAAAAATACAATTTTCGTCTAATGGCAATCGCTTTAAATACTGCACAAACGAAGCACGTTTTGGATTTGGAACTTTATGCAACCAAAAATCTTTGCTCAATAGAATATCAGTTGAATCTATTTCTTTTTTTTGTTTTGAAGCGTGCTGAATAATATTCCCTAAACTATCTTTCACTTCGGGAATGAGAGGAACCATGAAATATCTTTTTTCTTCACGTATCATTGTATAAACCCGATAACCCGCATTCGACCAATCAAAATTGATGGTTGATTTGAAAAAATGTTGAGGTGAACCAAAGTATGCTTTTTCTCGATTTTCATGCCATTTTGTTAGTTTTTTCTCATTTTTAGTAGTCATTTCTTGAAAGAAAGGAAACCCATAAAATGAAACATAACTTTGGCTGAAATTATATTTGAATTCTTCTAATTGGTATTTAATTGTATAACCCAAAGCTCTATTTTCTATCTCTAAAGGCTCTTCAGCTTTAATAGTTAGCTCTGATTCATCATCATTCATCGAAAACCAAAGCACTTTTGGATTCTTTAAGATGCAAGACTCAGAAAATTCGGTTTTCCCAATAAAATACTCTTTGAATAATGGATAGTATTTCTCAAAACCATTTTTCAAACGCCTAACAGTTACCCCTTGCAACGCAATCGCATCAGGTGTTAGTAGAATTAACAGAGGTTTTTTGAGTGTATCTGCTTTGATTTTGATTGAGAGCGTTTCATAACCGATATAACTGATGACTAAATCTTGTACACCCGCAGGAACATTGGTCAATTTAAAATTCCCCTTGTCGTCAGTTTGTTGTCCTTTGGTCGAATTACTGATGAATACATTGGCAAATAATAAAGGTTTCCTATCGTCAGCTCCAATTACTTTTCCTTCAATATTTCTTTGGCAAAATGTAAGTAGAGGCAAACCCAAAAAGATAACTAAGGAAACAAAACTTCTAATACTCATATTATTTCTTCTAATTGTAATATATATTTAGCAAAGCTACAAATTTGTAAACTAATTTTGCCATATTTGAACATAATTCACTACATCAAATAATTGGATTTATGTAAGTGGATGAATTGTATTGAACCCTTATAATTGCCTTAAAAGAATAAAGAAAGTTTATGAAAAACATTAAAAAACGACTAAAACAAGGCGAAACTGTCAATGGATGTTGGTTAAACTTGGGTAGTTCGCTCACGGCTGAAATTGTAGGCTTATCAGGTTTTGATTGGGTACTGATTGACCTCGAACATGGTGCAGGCTCTGAAAAAGATGTATTATCTCAACTACAAGCATTAGAAAGTACGCCAACTGCCGCTTTTGTGAGAGTTGAAAGTGCAGACGCTGCTCGTATTTCTCGTGTATTAGATATGGGAGCAGCAGGTGTCATGTGTCCAAAAGTGAATAATGCTGAAGAAGCAAAAAAAGTAATCAATGGCATTCATTACCCACCTTTTGGTAATCGTGGCGTAGCCAAAATGGTGAGAGCAACGGGTTTTGGTGTAAATTTTGACCAATACTATGCTGAATCGAAAGAAAATATTTTAGGAATTATCCAAATTGAAACCGTTGAAGCACTCAAACATTTAGACGATATAGCCGCCGTTGAAGGGGTTGATGTACTTTTTATTGGCCCAGCCGACCTTTCGATGGAACTCGGTATTTTTGGTCAATTCAATAACCCAATTTTCTTGGATGCTGTAAAAAACATAGTAAATGCAGCTAAAAATGCAGGAAAAGCTACTGGAATTTTATTCTTCAATCCTGATGATTATAAAAAATACCATGACATGGGTATCAAATTTATTGCTTGTGGAGCCGATGCCACTTTTGTAGCTGATGGGGCAAGAGCAATGGCGAAGAAGCTGAATGATTTTAGATATGAATTATGAGATATGAATTATGAAATGCTCGATTTGTAATCTAATGACTCAAAATTTATAACTCATAATTCATATCTCATAATTAAAAGAAATGGACTCAATATTTATCTTGTTAGTTGGTGTAGTAATTGTAGTTGGAGGCATCATTGGCTTTAAACTACACCCTTTTTTAGCATTATTATTGGCAGCTTTGGCAGTTGCATTGCTTACGCCAGTTGCCACAGTCGAGCAATTTTATTTACTGAAAGGAACGCCTGCTGCCGAAGCTGCCAAGCTTGCTCATAAAAGTATAGGTGAACGTATTGCTACCGAATTTGGTAATACTTGTATCAAAATTGGTATTTTGATAGCCATGTCGGCCATTATTGGCAAATCTATGTTGGAAAGTGGTGCTGCCGAGCGTATTATTCGAGGGATGCTTCAATTATTGGGCGTTAAGAAAGCTCCTATTGGCTTTTTGGTTAGCAGTTTTTTTCTTACGATTCCTGTTTTTGTTGATACTGTTATTTTCTTGATGATGCCTTTGGCAAAAGCAATGGGTATGCGATTAGGTAAAAATTATTTGTTGCTTGTGCTGACTGTTATTGCTGGAGCTGTAATGGCAAACTCATTTGTACCTCCTTCTCCAGGTCCTTTATTCTTGGTCGGAGCATTAAATGTACCTATTGGCTTAATGATGGTTTGCGGTACACTATTAGGACTTTGTACCATTACGGTGGGCTATTTGTTTGCCATTTGGGCAAACAAGAAATATGATATTCCCCTTAGAGATTCACCTGATGCTCGTTTAGAAGAAATTAGAAAAATTGCTGATAAAGATGATAGCGAATTGCCAGCTTTGAGTTTATCACTTTTGCCTGCTGTCTTTCCTTTGGTGACGATTTGTATTCGTTCAGGTGTTGAAGCCTTTGCAACACCCAAAGTACCTTTGACGCAATCTGATTTTTTGAATAAATTGCTTGATGTTGTTTTGTTTTTTGGTGATAAAAATATTGCTTTGTTCGCAGGAGCATTATTTGCATTATTTGTGCTTTCCAAACAAAAAAAGACCATGAAAGATGGCATGACGGCCTTTGTGCAAACTGCCCTCATGAGTGGTGGTGGAATTATTTTAATCACTGCCTCAGGCGGAGCTTTTGGTGGAATGTTGCAACAAACGGGCATTAGCAACCATATAGCCGACCTTACCAAAGATTACCAAATGGCATTAATTCCTTTGGCTTTTTTCATTACGGCGGTGGTTCGTACGGCACAAGGGTCGGCTACGGTGGCATTGATTACGGCTTCGGGGATTTTATCAGGTATGGCACAAAATGCCAATCTTGGATTTAACCCTGTATATTTGTGTTTGGCAATAGGAGCAGGTGCAAAATTAGTGCCGTGGATGAATGATGCTGGCTTTTGGATTATGTGTAAAACAAGTAATTTGACCGAAAAAGAGGCATTAAAAACCATTGCACCTATGCAAACGCTCATGGGTATAACAGGACTAATTTTAATTATGATTGCCGCTCAATTTTTTCCAATGATTTGAATTGGCATTTAGCTATTGGCTATTAGCTTGTAGCAAAAAAAGTATAATCTTCGACTTACAAAAAAGCCAATAGCTAAATGCTAATGGCTAAAAGCTATATGGAAAACACCATTGTTAAAATAAATCCAACCGACAATGTAGGTATCGTTTGTAATGCTTTTGGCCTACCAAAAGGAGCGATTGTTCAGAATGATATCATTTTACTGCAAGATATTCCGATGGGGCATAAAGTCGCTTTGGAAGATATTGAAGAAGGCGAAACAATTATTCGATATGGACAAATAATTGGTTATGCTCATACCAAAATTCAAAAAGGTGAGTGGATTAATGAAAATAAACTATCGCTGCCCCAAGCCCCAGATTTAGAAAATGTTCCCTATACAGTTCCAGATGAAGTAAAATTAGAACCTTTAACTGGCTATACTTTTGAAGGATTTCGAAATCCTGACGGCAGTGTTGGTACAAAAAATATGTTGGGAATTACCATTAGTGTGCAATGTGTGGCGGGCATTACCAATTATATTGTCAATAAAATCAAGCAAGAATTACTGCCAAAATACACCAATGTTGATGATGTGGTTGCTTTCAATCACAGTTATGGTTGTGGCATTGCGATTAATGCTCCTGCGGCAATAATTCCTATCCGTACGATAAAAAATATTGCCCAAAATCCCAATTTTGGTGGAGAGGTCATGGTTATTGGTTTAGGTTGTGAAAAACTTCGACCAGAAACGCTTTTGCCGAATTTGGAATTGGGAATGCAGAATTCGGAATATACAAGTGGTTCAAAGCCCATTCCCAACTCTTCTTCTGTTCTTTATCTTCAAGATGAAGCCTTTACAGGTTTTGAGGAAATGATAGAAGGAATCATGGAAATAGCTGAGAAGCATTTAAAAAAACTAAATGCTCGAAAACGAGAAACATGTCCAGCCTCCGATTTAGTTGTTGGAATGCAATGCGGCGGGAGTGATGCTTTTTCGGGAATAACAGGAAACCCAGCAGCAGGTTTTGCTTCTGACTTAATTGTAAGAGCAGGCGGAACGGTGATGTTTTCAGAAGTAACTGAAGTGAGAGATGCCATCCATTTATTAGTGCCAAGAGCAGCCACAGCAGAAGTGGCTCAAAAGCTCAAAAACGAAATGCAATGGTATGATGATTATCTTGCAAATGGACTCGTTGACCGTAGTTCAAACACCACTCCGGGAAACAAAAAAGGTGGATTGAGTAATATTGTAGAAAAAGCATTAGGGTCGATTGCTAAATCTGGCACAAGTCCGATTGTAGATGTGGTAGCTCCAGGAGAAAAAATACGTAAAAAAGGTTTGAATTTTGCTGCAACTCCTGCCAGTGATTTTGTTTGTGGTACACTACAATTGGCAGCAGGAATGAATATGCACGTATTTATCACAGGTCGAGGCACTCCTTATGGCTTGTCGATGGTGCCAGTTATTAAAGTGAGTTCTAACTCAAAATTAAGTAATCGTTGGTTCGATTTGATAGATTTTGATGCGGGGCCAATTGCATTTGGCAATAAAACAATCGAAGAAATGGGGTGGGAATTATTCCATCTGATTTTAGAAGTAGCCAGTGGCAAAAAGCAAGTCGCTGCCGATAGAATAGGAATTCATAATGACTTGGTATTATTCAATCCAGGCCCTTTGACTTGAAATATTGATATTGGTTTATTGGGAAACTGGTTATTGGTAAAGGAATTAGACAATCAATAACCAATTCTCAGTCACAAATCAATCAATTCTCCACTAACCAGTAACAAATAACCAAAATAAATGAAAAAAGTAGGATTTATAGGTTTAGGTATCATGGGGAAACCTATGGCACTCAATTTAATCAAAGCAGGGTATGCTGTATCTGTTTTAAGTACGAGTAAAGCTGCCGAAACACTAATCGAAGCAGGTGCGAAATCGTATGGTAGCATCAAATCATTGGCAGAAAATAGCGAAGTAATTATCACGATGCTTCCCGATTCGCCTGATGTTGAAAAGGTTGTTTTAGGCGAAGATGATGTGTTATCAGGAATCAAAAAAGGCTCACTTTTCATTGATATGTCTTCTATTTCGGCAGGAACAGCTATAAAAATTTATCATGCCATGCAAGAAAAAGGCGTGGAAGCTTTAGATGCCCCAGTTTCAGGTGGACAAGTTGGGGCAGAAGCAGCTTCATTATCAATCATGGTTGGTGGTAATGAAAGTGCATTCAACGAAGCTTTGCCTTTGTTTCAAGCAATGGGTAAAAATATTGTATTGATTGGTGAAGCAGGAGCGGGGCAAACCACTAAAATCTGTAATCAAATGATAGTGGGAATGACCATTCAAGCAGTTGGGGAAGCCTTCACATTGGCCAGTAAAGCAGGCGTAAATCTCGAAAAAATGAGAGAAGTTTTGTTAGGCGGTTTTGCCCAAAGCCGTATCCTTGACCTACATGGAAAAAGAATCATTGACCGAAACTTTAAACCAGGTTTCAAAATAAAGCTACATAATAAAGATATGAATTTGGCTTTAGAGGCAGGAAAAACTTATAATGTCACCCTAAAAGGTTCAGAACAAGTAGCCAATTTGATGGCAGCTTCTATCAAAGATGGCAATGGCGAGTTAGACCATAGTGGCATTGTTTTACAAATCGAGAAATAGGTAAAATATGTCTTGAACGATGATGAATGTAACATTTTCTATGAATAATCAACTGTAGAGACAAGGCATGCCTTGTCTCTACATAACGAAAAAAAAAACACCCTAATTTTAAAATGAAAAAAGGCCCTAAAATAAAAGAAATCAACATTACACCTATTGCGATTGTTGACCCACCGTTGCTTAATGCAGCAGGTTTGCACGCACCTTATGCCCTACGTATTATCGTTGAATTAATTACTGATGATAACATTACAGGCATCAGTGAAATACCTGGTACAACTGATATTGAAAAAGCTCTACATGAGTGTAAAGATTTGATAATTGGTCAAGACCCATTTCAAACCAATAAAATAAGTGATATTCTGATTGCTCATTTTGGTACTGATAACATTGCTGACCGAGGGCTTTTTCCTTGGGATTCACGTAAATTAGTACATATTTTCAGTGCTTTAGAAGTTGCTTGTTTGGATATTGTTGGTAAAATTGTCAATCGCCCAGTGGTGGATTTATTGGGTGGGAAACGCCGAGAAAGTGTACCTTTTGCTGCCTATCTTTTTTATAAATATGAAGGTGCAGGCGGTAAGTTAGCATTTGGGACAGACCCAAATGCCAAAGGTTGGGCAGCAGCAAGACAAGCGAGTGCATTAAATCCTGCTGAGATAGTAGCACAAGCTCAAGCCATGTGCAAAGAATTTGGTTTTCAATCAATCAAGCTAAAAGGTGGTGTTTTTGAACCACGCCAAGAAGTGGATGCGATTATTGCCTTGAGAGAAGCTTTTGGTGAAAATGTACCATTAAGAATAGATCCCAATGCTCTTTGGACAGTTGAAACATCAATAAAATATGGCCTTGAAATGGAAGGCATTATTGAATATTTGGAAGACCCTTGCCGAGGACAAGAAAACATGGCAGCAGTCAGAAAAGCCCTCAAAACGCCTTTAGCTACTAATATGTGTACCACGTCTTTTGAGGATATTCCAAGAAGTATTCAATTAGGTTCGGAAGATATTATTTTGAGTGACCACCATTTTTGGGGAGGTCTGCGTGAATCCATGACATTGACAGGTGTTTGTAAAACTTTCGGGCGAGATTTATCCATGCACTCCAACAGTCATTTGGGCATTTCGTTGGCGGCAATGGTGCATTTAGGAGCGGCAATTCCTAATTTCCGTTATGCTTTAGATACACATTATCCGTGGCAGTCAGATGAAGTGATAACGCAAGGTCGTTTCAAATTTGAAGACGGAGCAGTAGTAGTACCAGAAGGCCCAGGTTTAGGTGTCGAACTTGATAAAGAGGCTTTAGCAAAACTGCACCAAAACTATTTAGATTGTGGACTTACCAAACGTGACGACCAAGTAGAAATGCGAAAAGTAATTCCTGATTGGGAGTTTAAACAAACTCGTTGGTAATTGATATTTGTTATTGTTAAAGTTTTTTATTTTTTTGCCATAAAAAATTAATATCATGGAAGAGCAAAGAAAAATCACTAAAAAATACTCAAATGGTGAAGTAACCATTGTTTGGCAGCCACATTTATGTGTTCATTCTACAATATGTTTTCGAGGTTTACCCAATGTTTTCGATCCTCGTAAACGTCCTTGGGTAACTCCTGAGCATGCTGAAAGTGAAACCATTATGAAGCAAATAGATGCTTGTCCATCGGGAGCTTTATCTTACTTGAAAGAAACAAATGAGGATGAAGATGTAGAAGTTTCTAATGAAACTATTGTTGAGGCAACAAAAAATGGTCCATTATTAGTCTATGGAAATATCTCTATCAAAGACCATGCCGGAAATTTCATTAAAAAGAATAAGGTCACAGCTCTTTGCCGTTGTGGGGCATCTGATAATAAACCTTTTTGTGACGGTTCTCACACTAAAATTAATTTTGAAGGTTAACCTTAATATTGAACAGGCAGAAGTAAAATACACTAAAACTACAAAAAACACAGTTTTTTGTAGTTTTATGCAATATTTATATTAAAAAATGAAGTCCCAATATTTTAATGATAGGTCTATTTTTATGTAGGAGAAGTCTATAAATTGTGGTGAATTCATCAAAAAACGACTCTAGAACTCTACCAAACCGGTAGAGTTCTTTTGTTTTTTTAATCTAATTTTAATACTTTTACAACCCAATTTTTAAAATTGGATGAATTTTTTGACAAACTAAAAAAACAACAACAAACAATGAGAAAGCAATTTTTACTTCTCTTCATGCTGGGACTTATCTTTACTGGGTGGCAGGTAGCTGCACAAGAGAGAACAGTTTCGGGCAAAGTAACCGCTTCGGAGGACGGCTCTGTATTGCCGGGGGTGAGCGTAAGCGTAAAAGGCACAAAGCAAGGAACACAAACAGATGCCTCAGGTATCTACAAAATTAGTGTGCCAAGCAATGCAACGCTAGTGTTTAGTTTTATTGGGTCGATTGCCCAAGAAATTTCTGTTGGAGGTCGTTCAATCATTGATGTTCAATTGAAGGTTGACAACAAACAATTAAGCGAGGTAGTTGTAGTAGGTTACAGCACTCAAAAAAGAACAGAATTTACAGGTGCAGCTTCAACGATCAAGGCAACTGCGATTGCTGAACGCCCAGTACAAAGTTTCTCGCAAGGGTTAACAGGTCAAGCTGCAGGTGTAAACATTACCCAGCCTAATGGTCTATTAAATAACCCTCCTGTGATTCGTGTGCGTGGACTTAGCTCACTTTCATTGAGTTCATTTCCATTGGTTGTCATTGACGGTATTCCAATTACAACCGACAACGTTTCTGCTAACTCAACAACAAACAATCCATTGGGTGATATTAACCCATCGGATATTGAGTCAATTGACGTATTGAAAGATGCAGCTTCAGCTGCAATTTATGGTTCTCGTGGAGCAGCTGGTGTATTGTTGATTACTACTAAACGTGGTAAACAAGGTAAAGCAAAGGTATCAATTGATAGCTGGGCGGGTGTTAGTAATGCTGTTCGTTTGCCTGATGTATTGAATGCACAACAATACATGGACCACAAAAATGCTGCCATCGCCAATGCTTTAGCAATCAATCCAAATGCGATTACTGCAACTCAACGGAATGATAAAAACCAATCATTTTTGCCTGCTTATAATGCAGACGGCTCATTGATTGATACTGATTGGTATAAAGAAGTGTACCGCACAGCATTTTCTCAAAACCATAACTTGACTATCACTGGAGGAACAGACAAAACAAATTACTATTTCTCTGCTGGATTCTCAGACCAAGATGGTTTCTTGCAAAACAACAGTTTTCAACGTAGATCTGGTCGTTTTAATATGGACCACCAAGTTACTAATTGGTTGAAATTTAATGCTAATTTTAACTATACCAATAGTTTCAATAAGGCACCTATGAGTGGTTCAAACCCAGGTGGAGCATTTAATACTTCTGGTTTGGGACGTATTGCGGTAGCACAAGTACCTAACTTACCTGCTTATAACGAAGATGGAAGTTATAACTTAGAGAACAATACCGTTGGACGTAAAAACAACTTATTGCCAGCTCAATTTCCTAACCCTGCAGTGGTTAGAGATTTGGATAAAATCACTTCTGAAAATAATCGTTTAATTGCAAACTTAGGAGCTGAGGTAAAAATCATTGATGGTTTAACATTCAAAACAACATACTCATGGGACAGAAGAAATACTGAAAATATCAGATTCTTCAACCCATACAATGGTGATGGTTGGGCTGCTGGTGGTGATGCGTATAACAACACTGCTCGCTCTGATAACTGGAACTGGATTAATACATTCTCATACCTTAAAACTTTCGGAGATAAACACAATGTGTCTTTAGTTGCAGGTTCTGATGTACAAGAAAGAAGAACAACTAACTGGGGAGCTCAACGCCAAACTTTAGCTGATTACTTCTTTACTGATTTTCAAGGTAACTTTAGCACAAACCTTGCCGCAGGAAATGGTATCACTCAAGTAAGTTATGAAGCTTATTTAGGAAGTGCAAGCTATAATTATGCTGGCAAATATTTCTTGAGTGGAAACTATCGCCGTGATGGTAACTCAGCTTTATCGGCAGATAACCGTTGGGGTAATTTTGGTGGTGTATCAGCAGGTTGGACAGTTTCAGAAGAAGATTTCTTTAAAAGCTTAAATTTAGGTAATAAAGTATCTTCTCTTCGCTTGAAAGCAAGTTGGGGAAAAGTAGGTAATGGTAACGTAAACAATGCTTACGGTTCATTCTCTACATTTGGTTCAAGCCTTTATGGTTCAAGTGCTACCTTAGCTTTTAATCAAGCTGGTAACAAAGATTTGAAATGGGAAACAAGTGAACAAACAAACTTAGGTTTAGATGTAAGTTTCCTTAATGATCGTATCACTTTTGAGGCAAACTGGTACAATAAAAATATCAATAATCTAATCTTAGATGTGCCACAAGCACCTTCAAAAGGTATTCCTGGTAACTCAATCCTTGCCAACGTTGGTTCGATGTACAACAAAGGTTGGGAGTTTGCAATCACAGCAGTTCCTGTTAATAAGGGTGGTTTTACTTGGTCAACCAACATAAACTTCTCTACGAACAAAAATATGGTTACTTCACTTGTAAATGATGATTCTCCAATTTTGACAACAACATCGGGTCTCGAAACTACAAGTATCACAAAAGTTGGCTACTCGGCTGCACAAATTTATGGTGTGAAAACTGCTGGTGTAAATCCTGATAATGGTCGTCGTATATACCTTACTCGTGATGGCAAACAAGTACAATACTTACACTTAGGTGGGGTAAATGCTTGGACTTTCTTAGATGGAACTCCTACAACATCAGTTTCAGGGCAACAGCAAATCTTAGGCAATACACTTCCGACTTTCTATGGTGGATTTAATAATACACTTAAATATAAAGGATTTGACTTAGGATTAAACTTCACATTCTCGGGCGGAAACTATATTTATAATGGAAGTAAAGCAGGTTTGAGAGACCAACGTGTTTGGAATAACTCGGTTGATGTATTAAATTCATGGAAAACACCAGGTCAAATTACAGACATTCCAAAAGCAATTTATGGCGATAACGTATCAAATGGTTCATCATTCTTGATTGACGCAAACATTGAAAAAGGTGATTTCTTAAGATTACAAACAGCTACTTTGGGTTATAAAATACCAAGTACATTTGGTAAATCAGGTATCACTGCAATCAGAGTTTATGCTCAAGTAAACAATGCCTTCCTTTTGACTAAATATACTGGTGTTGACCCAGAAATCTCAACCAATGGTGATACTAACCTTGCTTCAGGAATTGAGCGTAACTCAATCCCACAAGGAAGACAATTGACTTTTGGTCTTAATTTAAGTTTCTAATGATAAATGATATTATATTATGAAAATATTAACTAAAAAAATAGGAATCTTATCATTGGCTTTGGCCATGAGTATTTCTTCATGTAAAGAAGATTTCTTGGAAGCAATTCCTGAACTTGACCTTTCGGATGCAACGGTGTTTTCGACACCCCAAAGAGTTGAATCGCAAGTAATTGGGCTTTATGGCTCTGCAAAAAATGGTAGCCTTTTCGGTGGACGATATTTAATTTACAACGATATTCGTGCCGAAGAATTTGTTAACCGTACAACTAACTCTGTTACGGGATATTCTACTTATCAAGGAAATCAAGACCCTTCTGATACGTATATCGCTGGTTTTTGGAACCAAGGATACCTTACAATCAACAGAGCTAACTTGTTTCTAGAAGGGCTTGCAGCTAATCCAAATGCTGTAAGTACCACGCTTGCTGCTAACTATAGAGGTGAAGCAAAGTTTCTTAGAGCTTTGACTTATTTCTCGTTGGTACAATTCTTCGCTAAACCTTATATCTTAGATAAAGGTGCTTCGGCTGGACTTCCTTTAAGATTGAAAGGTGAAACTTCTTCTGCTAATAACGAATTGGCAAGAAGCTCGGTCGCACAAGTGTATGACCAAATTTTAAAAGACCTGAACGAAGCAGAAAGCGAGTTACCTGATAATTACACTACGGCATTATTACGTACGACAAGAGCTCATAAAAACACGGCTATCGCTTTGAAAACTCGTGTTTTATTAGCAAAAGGTGACTATGCAGGAGTAATTACAGAAGCAAATAAAATTGTATCGACTGCTGCCCCTTTCAAATCGGCTAATAGAGTAGCTCATGAATTACAAGCAGATGTTTCTTCAGTATTTAAGGCTCCTTATACTTCGGTAGAATCAATTTTGTCGTTCCCAATGGCTGAAACAAATAGCCCAGGAACACAAAATCAATTAGGTTATTATTATAACGTAGGTAATGTTGAGTATTATTTGAATACTGGCCCAACTGGTATTTATTCTAACCCTCAATTTAGAGCAACTGACGACCGTAAAACCAAGCTAACTGTTGCAACTACTTCGGTTGCGAAGTTCCCTTCACCAACTAAATTCAGTGGAGTTTCTCCATATATTGATTTCGTACCGAATATCCGTTATGCAGAGGTATTGTTAAATTTGGCTGAAGCTGAAGCTGAAGCAGGAAGTCAAACTCGTGCCTTAGCATTATTGCAAGCCGTTCATACTCGTTCGGACGCTACATATACCTTTCCTGCTTTAGATAAAGCTGGCTTGATTCAAGCTATCTTGACAGAAAGACGTATCGAGTTATTGGCTGAAGGTTTTAGAGCAAATGATATTGTAAGAAGAGGACAACCTATCAATTCATTTGGTGCAGGTGCAAGTATTGCTCCAACAGAAGCAAGATATATATTTGGAATACCGACAACTGAGATTCAAACGAATCCTGGTATTGGTAAATAAGCTTGTTCTTTTTATCTTTATGAAAGGTTGTCTTGATTTATTTGAGACAACCTTTCTTTTTAATAACATAATAGGATGAAATTTCTTAGATTTTTTTTCATAGTTATACTTTTGAATAGCTCTACTTTCAATGCAAAATGCCAAATAGCTATTTCAGCAGATGTTATAGGAGGTACTCCATTGAGTGGGCAAACTTACCTTAATGCCAAAGGCTCACCTTACTTATTTGATAATTTTGAAAAAGGAGTGGTTACATTAGCCTCAGGTAGAAAATTTGAGAATATTGATTTGATGTATGACCAAGTGACAAACCAATTGATTTTTAAAGATAGGAATGGCGATAGCAAGATATTTAATCAACCAGTTGTTTCTTTTAATATTGGACAAATGCCTAATGTTCACCAATTTGAAAGAGGGATAGACGGCGTTTTTTATGAACAATTAATGACGGGAAAAGTAATGCTATGGAAGCGAAATCACAAATCTATCATTGATGAAAAACCTTATGGTTCGGCAACGATTCAGAGAAATATCTTGAATAATGTTTCATATTATGGTGGCGAACTGACGCAATTGGTAAAACTCAAAACTGATAAAAAATCAATTCTTACATACCTTTCAAATAAAACAGATGAGTTAGAAACATTTATCAAAAAAGAGAAACTTAGTACTAAAAATGAAGCAGATTTGATACATTTATTTGAATATTATAATAGTTTATATTAATACAATAATTAGAAACAATAAAGCAACTAATTGATAATCAATTAGTTGCTTTATTGTTGATTGAAAATATTATAATGCTAATTTCTCTTCTGCTAGTTTTCTTTTCTCCTCTCTTGCCGAAATAAATATACTTACTTCGTACAAAATATAGAGTGGAAACGCTACCAATATCTGGCTTGTTACATCAGGTGATGGTGTAATAACTGCCGCCACAATCAAAATAACAACAACAGCGTGTTTGCGATAAGTACGCATGAATTGTGGTCCGATTACGCCTATTTTAGTTAATACAAATATGGCAACTGGTAATTGAAATGCCACCCCACAAGCGAGCGTGAGCGTTGCTAAAAGAGAAATGTATGAACCAATATCAAACTGATTTTCGATACTTTTACTGATTTGGAAATTGACTAAAAAGTTGATAGCCATTGGCGAAACAACATAATAACCAAAAAATACACCAGAAAAGAATAATAAAGTCACATAAAATACTGCTCCACGAGCTGATTTTCTTTCAGATGGCTTCAAGCCAGGTACAACAAATCGCCATATTTCCCAAAAAACATAGGGAAATGCAAATACTAACCCGATAATTGCTGCTGAAGTAAAAGCCATTACAAATTGTCCTGAAACCTCTCGACTCATCAAACTAAATTGTAATTTCTCTACACAGAGGCCAGGAGCATGTACTAAATCCCCTAATTTGCATAACATTCGGTATGTCCAAAAGTCGGTTTTTGAAGGAGCTAAAATGATACCTTCATAAATATCTTCAATGAAGACAAAAGCAAAAACCATAAAGAAAACAATTGCTCCTGCCGCACGAATCAAATGCCAACGTAGTTCTTCGAGATGGTCAAGAAAACCCATTTCTTTACCTTCTGATTCTTTTTCCTCGTCGTCGTAATCAAAATAGGGTGTTTGGTCTAAAGACATGGTTTACTTGGAATAAGAGTCTATTGTTGATAGATAGCTGACAAATATTTTTATAAGATAGTTTCAAATGAATGCCTATTATCTATGAACTAACTAATAATTATTTTTTTGTTGAATCAGCTACTGCTGCTACTTTCCCTGATTTTTTATCTTCAGCGTATTTTTTATTTAAGCCTTCTAATACAGCTTTGGTGATGTCTAAATCTTCTTTAGCATACAAAACACCGCCACCTTTTGAATAACCAATAACCATGTCATATTTATCACCTGCATTAAATTCTTTCAAGAATGCTTGGATATTATTTAAAATATCTTCGGTTTTCTTAGCATCTTCTTTAGCTAAATCTTGAGCCGATTTATCTCTATAAGCCACAATCGCTTGTTCTTCTTGTTGTAATTGTGCTTGAGCTGTTTGACCTTGCTCTTGTGTCAACCCACCCTGTTGTACTTTTTGTTGGAAGAAAGCAACTTTATTTTGAAAGTTTTTTGCTTTGTTAGCAATATCTGTTTCTAAGCGAAAACGCTTGTTTTCAGAAGATTTCACCACATCTTTATAATAATCATATTGATTTAAAAGCGTATCGGTATTGACATAAACAATGCGACCTGCAACTTGCTTGCCTGAAGATGTTGAAGTAGAGGCAGATTTATCACAACCCCAAGCAATTACTGAAAGTAGAAGAACTACAATTGAAAGATTTTTCATGCGAGAATAGATTAATAGACAAGCTGCTCAATGAGTATTTTTTAATATTCATCATGAAAAGCTATGTTTTAATGTTTTTTTTAAATGTTTTTTAAAAATTTAAGGATTGCAAAGATAAAAAAATCCCTCCGAAAAGGAGGGATTTTCAAAAGTTTTATTTGAATAATTGCCTAAAATGATAACCTGCCGTAGCGGAAAGACCTGCAACTTGTGAACCAATGATAGCCATGATTGCAAAAAAAGTGATTGTCAATGGCATATTTTTCAAAAACTTAAGACTTTCGGCAAATAAAGCACCGATTTTTTCAAGCATAAGTCCACCTGATGAGATATTAAGGTAAGCAGCATAAGCCACCCAAAGTGTAGCGATAGCACCAGCGGCTGCAAAATACGCTGCCTTACTTGAGTCAGAACGCCAAGCTCCAACAGCAAATGAAATAGGTGCGATAACCCACCAAGGTAAAAAATATTGTGCAATAGCACTGACGATTAATATGATAATGTAGTTCATGTTTTTGAGTTCTGAGTTTAGAGTTCTGAGTTCTGAGTGCTGTACTAAAAGCAAAATCGCATCAGTTTATTGTTACGAAATTACTCAGAATTCAGAACTCAGAATTCAGAACTACTTTTTACTTATTTTCATTTTTCCTGCAATTCGACTGCTTTTTTCATCTTTTGATTTCATGAAAAGGAGTTCATTGAGTTCGCCTTTTGCCCATTTATCAATCATGTTATCATAGAATGGACTGGACGGATTCCCCGATTGTCCACCAGGATAAAGACCATAGGCTTTTGGCCAACCTTTGTCAAGCTGTACAATCATTCTCCAAGAAGGTCCATGTTGTTCGGTTGTGGCATTAACAATACCCGCTCCGCCACCATTAGAAATATCTTGTCGCCCAAAACCCGGAAGTCTACCCAAATGATTAATATCTGTACTTTTAACATTTGTCCAAGCCCAAGTTTTATCATTCATTGGCCCAAGTTTCGCTGTCAAAGAGTCAATTGTAGCTTTGAAACTGCTTTTTACAAGGTCTTGCATCGTTTCCTGCTTATCTTTGGTTGTTACATCATCGAACCATTGAGCAGTAGGTTGTTTTTCAATCATCACCCAAGTGCGGTCACGGGTAGGGTAAAGCATTGGTGATTTGTCATTTTGAGGCGAAAATTCATCATTCCAAATAGCATACCGCAGCTCACGTACCCAACGCTCAAAAATTGTAGCACCAATTTCATTTGGATCATTTCTCAAATTCCATTTGGCTAAAACTTGGTAAGCAGAATTAATTTTATTTGAAGAATCCTTATTTAAAACTGCCATTAACAGTGGTAAAACTCGACGAGCTTCCACATTAAAATTATCATTTTGAACTGAACGTAAACTATCAACAGTTGCTTTTGTCATTTGAGTCAAACGTTCGTTGATACGAATGGCACGCTCGCTTGGAGCAAATTTCCAACCTAAGTAATAAGGATAAGTAGGGTCGGCAGAAAATTGATTAGCCGAACTCACAAAGCCTCGTGGAGGATTTTTTACAGTTGGATTTTGTTCTGCTGGTATCCAACCTTGCCAATCATGGGTGGGATTTGAGCCATCCATGATAAATTTCCCTTGTTCTTTCCATTTCAAAGGCAGTTTGCCATTTGGTGTAATTGCAATGTCATTTTGATTACTCGCAAAGATGAAGTTTTGAGCAGGTGCAATATAATAAGTAAGAGCTTTACGATAATCATCATAGTTTTTTGCTCGATTCAGGTAATAAAAAGCCATCAAATCAGTACCTTCTGCTTCATTGGCAATCCACCGCATGGCATGACCCACAGGAGCATTTTTGTTGAAATTTTTCTCCGAAGCAGTATTGTAAACTATCGGACCATGATGCGTACTGTAAACAGTGTCTCTCAACGGATCTTTTTTTCCTTTGATAACAAACTCTTCCACACGCATCGTAATGGGCTTCCATGCACCATTGTACCAATATTCTCTTTTTGTTTTGTCTTTAAACTTAATTTGATAAAAATCCATGACATCCGAGCCAACATTGGTTACACCCCAAGCAACATCTTTATTGAAACCAATTACTACCCCTGGAGCTCCAGGAAGGCAAGCACCATAAACATTCATGTTCGGCGAGCTTAATTGCATTTGGTACCAAATCGAAGGCAAGGTCAATTGCAAATGAGGGTCGTTTTCTAAAATTGGTAAGCCTGTTGCCGATTTTTCTCCTCCCACAGCCCAGTTATTACTACCAATTTCGGGTGAATGTGAAGGTATGTCAAAAGCTAAAGCATCACTCGAAGGTTTTGCCGCAATTTCTGCTGGAACAGCAGGCACAGGTATGGGTGTAAAATTCCATTTTGTACCCGTAGGAATAATGGGTGATTCATTGGTAGGATAATCAGGATATAAATCTTTGACTATATCTATCCCATATTTTGCTAAAATATTACTCATCCGGTAATCATCACTACCACCATTGAGTACATTTCGCATATTCATCATCATCAATATAGTCTTGTATGGCGACCATTCTTCTGGTTGATACCCTATAATTTTATACTCAACAGGAAGGTCTTTATACTTTAATTGTTTGATATAAGCATTGACTCCCGCCGCATAAGAATTAAGTACTTCATTGAAAATTGCATTTTTTTTGCCATTTTCATACACTTTTTTGGCAGCATTAGCCATGCCAATTCGGCGATTATAACGGTCAAGTTCTAAAGCACGTTCGCCCACAATTTCACTAAGTCGGCCTGAAGCGGCTAAAGTATAAAATTCCATTTGCCACAGACGGTCACGTGCAATGACATAGCCTTGAGCAAAATACAAGTCATTGTCGTTTTTGGCAAAAATATGCGGAACACGATTGTCATCGAAAACAACATCGACTTCATCCTTTACACCCTCTAATTTTAAATCAGTTGGAGGGAGGGCAAGTTTTGCCTCACCGTTTTGCCAGAAACCTTCAAAAGGACTAAAGAGCCGTCCAAGTGCGGGAATGGTTCCTAAAGGTTGGTTTAAATAATAAGTCAAGCCAGCAGCGGCTATAAGACTCAAAATAAATTTTGTGAATTTCATTAGGTTTTGGTTAGATGATTGAAGTATTATTGTTGCGAAAATAGATAAAAAAGAATAAATATTTTACTTTTTTGTGAGTTTTTAGGACTTTATTGTGAAAATTTAATGTTGTGATTGTAATGAACAATTTAGATTTATGAATGATAAATAAAGGCACATATATGGGGTATCAAATTTTAAATAAATAGCTTCTTTTACATAATAGAAAAATGAACAAAATACTTTTTTTGACTTTAATTATGTTTTCATCGAAAATTATGCAGGCTCAAATTCAGAGTAAATCTTTTGATAGTTTACTCCATGTAATGGTTACGAAAGCAGTTCCGACAGTGGGATGTGAAGACCTAAAGAAAATGAAAAATGTGGTGTTACTTGATACGCGTGAAAGACGAGAATACGAAGTAAGTCATTTGAAAAATGCTCAATGGGTAGGTTTCGAGAAATTTGATTTGAAAAATATAGCTGCGATTCCGAAAGATGCTAATATCGTAGTTTATTGTTCAATTGGTGTGAGAAGTGGCAAAATTGGTGAAAAACTCATGAAAGCAGGTTTTACGAATGTCCATAATTTTTATGGTAGTATTTTCGAATGGGTTAATCAAGGAAACCCAGTTTATGATATGGCTGGTAAACAAACCAATAAGATTCATGGCTATAACTGGAAATGGGGCATTTGGTGTAATAAAGGTGAGAAGGTGTATGAGTAATAATAAATAACATAAAAAAGCCTCAACATCTTTCAATATTGAGGCTTTCCTTATTTTCAGAGCTTATCAATTAAGCTTCTTCTTCTGTTGCTACATCTTCCGCTGCTGCTTCTGCAATTGCCTCAACTACTGCTGCATCCACAGCGGCTTTTGCTGCTGCTTTTGCTTCTTTTGCCTCACGTGCTTCATCAACTGCACGTTTTGCATCTTCTTCTTCTTGTAATGCAGCGTTGTCTTTATCTAACTTACGCTCCATGATACCTTCTTCGATTGCTTTTCCTAATGCCAAAGTAATCAATGATACTGATTTGTAAGCATCATCATTCGCTGGAATTGGGTATTCAACATTCTCAGGGTTTGAGTTTGTATCGCACATCGCAATTACTGGAATACCTAAACGGTGAGCTTCCGATACTGCAAGGTGTTCACGTTTTACGTCAACAACAAACAAAGCTGCTGGAAGTCTTGACAAATCTGCCACACCACCCAACAATCTTTCTAATTTGATACGCTCACGGTCTAATGTCAAACGCTCACGTTTTGCAATGTTTTTTGCAGTCGTTTCGTCTTTCAACATACGCTCTACATTTTGCAATTTTTTCAAAGATTTTTTGATTGTTGCAAAGTTTGTAAGCATACCACCTAACCAACGCTCAGTTACGTAAGGCATTTTCAAGCGACGTGCTTCTTCAGCAACGATTTCTTGAGCTTGTTTCTTAGTAGCTACGAACATGATTTTACGTCCTGAACGAACGATTCCTTTTACAACTTCTTGAGCGTCTTCTAAACAAGCAAGTGTTTTGTTAAGGTCAATGATATGGATGCCGTTTTTCTCCATGAAGATATACGGTGCCATTTTAGGATCCCATTTACGGGTAAGGTGACCAAAGTGTACACCTGCATCCAATAACTCTTTGTATTCTAATTGTGCCATTTGACTAAAATTAGTAAAGATGAAAATAAAAAATTAAACTACGCAGCACAGCACACCGGACACGATAAGTGCTGTCTGGACTATTTTTCAGTGAACAGTTATCAATTAACAATTATCAAAGAAATGATTTTTATTAAGAAATTTCTGCAAACTATTTTTAGAATTCAATCAACAATTATTAGCGAACAATAAAATATTGATAACTGATAATTGTTAATTGAACACTGATATTAACGTTTCGAGAATTGGAATTTCTTACGTGCTTTTTTACGACCTGGTTTTTTACGTTCAACCATACGTGCATCACGAGTTAAGAAACCTTCTTTCTTCAACGCTGGACGGTTTTCTGCATTTGCTTCACACAAAGCACGAGAAACTGCCATACGGATAGCTTCCGCTTGTCCAGCAATTCCACCACCATTTACATTGATTTTTAAATCGTATTGACCACCTGTACTTGTAGTAGTAAAGGGTTGGTTCAAGATAATTTGGAGAATTTCAGAAGGAAAATATTCCTTCAAACCTTTTCCGTTTATAGAAACTTCACCATTGCCTTGCTTCATGTAGATGCGGGCTACGGCTGTTTTTCTTCTACCTACTGCGTTGATAACTTGCATTTGTATATAGAATTTGAAAATATTCTGAATTAATAAAGAATTGTTTTCAGTCGAAAAGTTAAAAGTTATAAAGTTGAAAAGTTATAAATTTAATATAACTCCTAATTCCTAACTCCTAATTCCTAACTGTATTAAAGTTCAATCGTTTTTGGCGTTTGAGCTGCGTGAGGATGATTTGGGCCTGCGTAAACATACAAATTAGTATATAAACGACGTCCTAAAATACCTTTTGGCAACATACCTTTAACAGCCATTTCTACCACACGGCGACCGTCTTTTGCCATCAACTCACGTGGAGTAGCAAAACGTTGTCCACCTGGGTGTCCTGTATGACGAGTATAAACTTTGTCGGTCATTTTCTTACCTGTCAAACGGATTTTCTCAGCATTGATAACAATTACGTTATCTCCACAGTCCACATGAGGAGTAAAGTTTGTTTTGTTTTTACCACGAATGATATTCGCAATTTGACTACACAAACGACCTAAAATTTTGTCGGTAGCATCAATAACTACCCATTCCTTATTAACGGTTTCGCTATTAGCAGAAATCGTTTTGTAACTTAGATGCTTCACAGTATTAATTTTTTAAATGTTTATCGTTGATTTGTTGGTACGCTTCAACGTTTGAAAAATTGATTTCATTAAGTTTCAGCTTTCGCCCCCAAAAGCAATAACTGAGTTTTAATGAATTTTTCGAGAAGTTATGAGGTGTTGAAACAACACTTGGTTCGCTTCGGAATTAACGTTCCTCTCTAACTTAAAATCTCCCTCGAACAAACGGGCTACGCTACGAGGGTGGTATTTTGGGGCTGCAAAATTATAAATTTCTTTTGATAAATGCAAAATCTTACGAAATAATTTCATCTAATTAGTTGATATGAAGATAAGGACGTAATTTTGTATGTAATTACAATAAGTTTGCAAAGTTTTCAAGGTGCTTTAGCAATGAGCTGTTAGATTTTAGCTTTAAATTTAAATTTGTTTTATTTTATTGCTTTTTTTTACTTTTTAGTGAATAAGTAATAAGATATATGAAAGCTATTTATTTATACTTCTAAATAGCTAATCCCTAAAGCTTTGCAATTAAAAATTACCTTATCAAACTACTACCCAATTATAACGATGAAAAAATATAATTTGCTGTTGATATTACTTTCGCTTTTCCAAGTGGCTAATGCCCAATGGAAGACGAATGATACAAGCCCAGTTTTGGTGAGTGCTGCTCCGAATTTTCAGTATGCGGTGCTTTATTCGATTGATGAGGATGGAAATAGTTTTTATGTTTGGGCAGATTATCGTAATGAAAATATTGAACTATACGCCCAAAAATTAGACAATAAGGGAATACCCCAATGGACAAAAGATGGACTAAGAATTGGAAAAATTTTAGATAAAAACATGTTTATCTATACACCAAAACTTATTAAACCCGATGGTAAAGGTGGAGCATATATTGCTTGGCATCGCTTGATAGATGTCAATAAAGTAGAAAGAAGAAATCTTTATGCTCAGTATGTTTCGAGTGATGGGAAAGCTCAATGGGCGGAAGATGGTATAAAAGTAACAGAGCAAGAATTGACAAGTTACGACCCAAATGATGGTGTAATAGAATTGAATGATCTTAAAAACGACAGATTATTGTTTACTTTCAATAATTATAATAGTTCTTCTACTGCAAATATTGTTTATACAAAAAAACTAAATTATGCAGGCACTACTGTAGAAGCTGAAACTAAATTAGTGGAAGGGAAAGGTTTAGAAACCAAAGTTTTATATGATGAAAAAAATAGCAGATTTGTCGCTTTAATAAAAGATGCAACCGCTGATTATTTGTTTCAAACTTTTAATGGATCTAATAAACCTTTGATTTCAGCAGTGGCTGTTTATTCAAATCCATTTCCTGGAAATTCCAGAATAGACTTATTTAAGATTGATACCGATGGTAATGCTGTTATAGGAAGAACGCTTTCAGGAGATAACAAGAAAATTGTGGTGGCTCATAAAATAAGCAAAGATGGTAAATCTATTTGGGGTACTAACGGAACAAATTTAGGCTCAAGTACTACTTATGATGTACAGGTTGTTCCAACAAGTGATGGAGGTGGAATCGCAACATGGATTGAAACTGGAGATAGGTCAAGGCCTTTTCAAGTAGCTAAATTGAAAGCAAATGGCGATATTTTGTGGAAAAACGATGTTTTTACGCCAAAATCAGATAAATCTTATTTTTTACCTAATAAATTGATTGCTGATGGCAAAGATGGGGTTTATACATTATGGCTAAAACCTAAAGATATTGGCTATGATTTGACTGTTCAACGCATTGATGCTAACGGCACATTGAAATATGGCGAAGATGGCCTTGCTTTCAAAAATTTTACCTTTTTTAGCGATTACCGACTTATTCCTTACCCCAAAGGTGGTGTGATTGTTTTATATGGTGCCAATAAGGAGTTAGAAGATGGGCGTGGTGGCTCGGTGGATTTATACACAAATTATATCACAGAAGCAGGAAAATTGGGTTTTGAAGCATTACCCGTAATCAATGTTACACCCAATACAGTTAATACATATTGTGCTGGACAATCGTTTACGGTTTCTCTGACAACGGCAGGCAGCAGTTTTAATCTTGATAATACTTTTAAGGTACTATTATCTGACAAAAATGGAAGTTTTGATAAAGCTATCGAGGTAGGAAAGGATGTTAGAAAAACGATTCTTGTGAAAACTACCCAAAATTTGGAGAAAGGAAGTTATAAAATCAAAATAGTTTCTACTTCGCCAGTAGTGGAAAGCGTAAATACGATAGATATTAAGATTAATGAAGTTGAAGCTCCAACGATTACTTCTGATAAACTATTGGTTTGTGCTGGTGGAACAGATAAGATTACATTTTCTTCAACAAGTTGTCAAGAAGGTACTTTAAAGTGGTCGAATGCTCTAACAGGCTCGTCGATAACTTCGGTCATCAGTGACAATACTACTTATACTGCCGTTTGTAGTATTGTAGGTTGTAAAGAAAGTACTGCCTCAAATCCAATTGCTATTCAAGCTAACAAAATACAAGCTACTGCAACGAATAGTGGACCGTATTTTGAGGGTGAAGTAATGAAGCTAAGTAGTTCGGGTGGAACAAAATATGAGTGGAGTGGCCCCAATAGCTTTTCTTCCACCGTGCAAAACCCGACAGTTTTGAATATTCCTATTAGTGCATCAGGAACATATTCGGTGAAAGTTACAGATGATATTAATTGTTCTGCAACTGCTCAAACAGTGGTATTGGTAAATCTGATTTTAGCTAATGAAGCACCAAGTGAATCAAGTATAAAAGTTTATCCAAATCCTGTAAGCCAGCAAGTGCTTGTTTCATTTGAAGCAGAAGCCAACAAAGATGTGAGTATATTATTAATTGATACGCAAGGGAGAATATTTGAGGAACGAAAAATAAAATCTCAGGGTGGTTTTCAACAAGAAAAAATTGATGTCCAGCATTTTAATAGTGGACAATATTTAATAAAAGTAAACACTTCTACCCAAGAAAGTGTTAAGAAGTTAGTGATTTTTTAGTCGATAGTTCCATGTATAACTGACAGCAGTTTTTTGCTAATTAACCAGTATAAAATCTGCGAACGGTGGTCTATCGACTGTGGACTGTAAAAACAACAATAATTCAAAAATGTCTTTAAAAACGTATTTTCTTCAAGTAAAAGAAGTTACAAATGAAACTTCTGACAGCGTAACGATTTATTTTTGGCATCCATTAAGTGAACAAATAAAATACAAGGCTGGACAATTTATCACGGTTATTGTACCAGCGGGCGAAGGTGGAAAGAAAATCCGCCGAAGTTATTCAATGTCCACTTCTCCACATAGTGATACTTCTATTGGAATTACCATTAAAAGAGTATCTGGTGGTTTGGTTTCTAATTATCTGAATGACAATGTAAAAGTTGGAGACTTTTTAGAAGTATTAGAGCCAATGGGCAATTTCCATGTTGAACCTGATGCTGATAAATCTCGCCATGCTGTACTTTTTGCTGCTGGAAGTGGTGTTACGCCGATGATGTCTATTGCTAAATCTATTTTGAAAATGGAAGCAAATTCTCGTGTAACGCTCATTTATGGTAATCGCAGTGAAGATAGCATTATTTTCAAACAAAAAATTGAAGAATTGGAAGCACAATATGGCAAACGATTCACGATTCACCATTTATTGAGCCGTCCTTCTGATTTATGGGTGGGACATAAAGGGCGTATCAGCCAAGGAATTGCTATTCGTTTGATGAAAGAAGCAGATACGGATTTTGCCAATGATGAGTTCTATTTGTGTGGCCCAATTGGTATGATGGAAGATGTGATTGCTGGCTTGGGTATTTATAATGTCTCTAAAGACCGAATTCATAAAGAAAACTTTCATACAGCCATAGCCGCTACTGAGGAAGACTCTGTTGATGAAGAAGATTCTTTAAAAACTCAAACAATAAAAGTAAAATATGAAGGCTCAGAATATGAATTTGAGGTAAAACCTCATCAAACTATTTTGGAAGCGGCTTTAGATTTGGATATTGATTTACCTTATTCTTGCCAAGCAGGCATGTGTACGGCTTGTATGGGTAAATGTATCGAAGGAAAAGTAAAAATGGACGAAGAAGATGGTTTGACAGAAAAAGAAATAAAACAAGGTTTTATCCTTACTTGTGTGGCTCATCCACTGACAAAAGATGTGGTGATTGAAATTGATTAAAAATAAAACCTTTTATTTTAAGCCATAGATTATTTACTTTTGTAATAATCTATGGCTTTTTTGTTCGTTATTACCCAATATACTAAAATACCAAATCGTGCTTTACCAGAATAAAAAAATACTTTTGCTTGCGTTCTTTTGTGGCTTTTTTGCTTTTCTCACTTCATTTACATCAACAAATACCCCCAATCTTTATTGGAATAAGACTAGTGGACTAAAGATACCAGATTACCTGACTCAACAAGAAAAGTGGGCTGATAGTTTATTAGCAACAATGACACTCGATGAGAAAGTTGGACAATTGTTTATGATTGCGACTTTTTCTAATCGTACTGAAAATTACTATCAACAAGTTGAAAATAATATTGCTACTTATCACCTCGGGGGACTGATTTTCTTTCAAGGAGGGCCTTATAGACAGGCGAAATTGACTAACCGTTATCAGCAACTTTCTCGTATTCCGATGATGATTGGCATTGATGCTGAATGGGGTTTAGGCATGCGTCTTGATAGTGCAATTGAATTTCCTAAACAAATTACACTTGGAGCTATTCAAGACAATAGTTATGTCGAAAAATTTGGAGAAGAAGTTGGGCGGCAATGCAAGCGTTTAGGCATTCATATCAATTTTGCCCCTTCGGTTGACGTCAATACAAATCCTAAAAATCCGATTATTAATTACCGTTCATTTGGAGAATCACAATATAATGTTGCCGAAAAAGGAGCAATGTATATCAAAGGAATGAAAAAGTACAATGTGATGGGTAGTGCCAAACACTTCCCAGGGCATGGAGATACTGACCAAGATTCTCATCGAACTTTGCCTTGGGTTGGTCATTCGATTGATAGATTGAATGAAGTTGAATTATACCCGTTTCGCCGATTGATTGCTGATAGCGTAGCAAGCTTGATGACTGCCCATTTATTTGTGCCAGCACTTGAACCAAGAACCAACACGCCAACCTCTATTTCTCGCAAAATTGTCACCGAAATCATTAAAGAAAAAATGGGTTTTCAGGGTTTGGCAGTTACCGATGCTTTGAATATGCGGGGAATTACAGCAGGACTTCAACCTGGAGAACCTGATTTTTTAGCTTTTTTAGCAGGAAATGATATTTTACTGCAAACAGGTAATCTTCCTGCGGCATTTAATAAAATAAAAACTGCCGTAGAAACTGGACAAATTCAGATCTCAGATTTAGATGCACGTGTAAAAAAAATCTTAAAGGCAAAATTTTGGGTAGGTCTAAATAATTATAAACCCATTGAATTGTCCAATTTGGGTAGCGATTTGAATAGCAAAAAAGCCTATGATTTAAAAGCCGAATTATTTGAACAAGCCGTTACGATTGTCAGAAACCAAGATAATTTACTGCCTTTTATTCATCTTGATACCACGAGTTTTGCATCAGTAGCCATTAGTGCCGATTATAACAATGAGTTTCAGAAAATGTTGAGTCAATATGCCAATTTTAGGCATTTTGCAATACCTTTCAAACCTGCTTCCGACAAAGACATTGCATGGGTTTTAGAGGAAGCTGCCAAATACAAAGTAGTGGTAGTGAGTGTGCATGATATGAATAGCAGAGGAGATAGAAATTATGGGGTTTCACCTGCGACAGTGGCTTTTATTAATCAGTTGCGTCAAAAAACGAAGGTTGTTGTAGTTGGTTTTGGAAATCCTTACGGCATGAAATTATATGATGGTGTGCCCAATTTGGTTTGTGGTTATGAAGATGAAGCTGCCTCGCAACGAATTGTGCCACAGATACTTTTTGGAGCATTACCAGCAAAGGGGAAATTACCAGTTTCGGTAACTTATGAGCAAAAAGTCGGAACAGGAATTCAGACCGAACGCTTGGGTAGGGTCTCATTTGGTTCTGCCGAAAGTGTTGGTATGAATGCCCAAAAACTCGCAGAAATTGAGCAGATTGTGCAGCAAGGAATCAATAATCGAGCTTTTCCTGGCTGTCAGATTTTGATAGCAAGAAAGGGCAAAGTAGTTTATAATAAAAATTTTGGCACACTTCGTTATGATTATTATGAGCCTGTCAATGACCAAACACTCTACGACATTGCTTCCATGACCAAAGTAACTGCAACTTTACAAGCCATGATGATGCTCAATGAGCGTGGAGCGGTAGATTTGAATGAAAAAGCATCAACTTATTTGCCCGAAATGCGTGGGACAAATAAAGAAAACATGTTGGTGTCTGATATTCTGATGCACCAAGCAGGCTTGGTTGCTTTTATCCCTTTTTGGGAAAAAACTAAGTCGGCAGGAAGTTTTAAAAATGATTATTATCGCTTTGCTAAAGATAGCACAAACTTGCAAGTGGCTGATAATCTGTATATTACGCCAGCAATCAAAGATTCGGTTTGGAAATGGGTGATGCAATCAAAGTTAATCAATGTTTATGATAAATTAGGTGGTTTTCGATTTACATACAGCGATTTAGGCTTATTGATTTTACAAAAAATTGTGGAAAGAGTGACCAATCAGCCTTTAGATGAATTTGTAGAGCAGAATGTTTATGAGCCTTTAGGAATGAGTTCGACACTCTATAATCCCAATACAAAGTTTGCAAAAATTAATATTGCTCCGACCGAAAACGATGCCATTTTTCGAGGTTCCCAAATTCAAGGAACGGTGCATGATCCCAATGCTGCACTTTTAGGTGGAGTCGCTGGTCATGCAGGACTTTTTAGTAATGTCAGTGATTTAGTAAAACTTTTTCAGATGAATTTACAAAAAGGCTATTATGGAGGCAGACAGATTTTATTTGCAGGAACAGTACCTCTTTTTTCTAAAAATTATACACAAAAAAGCCATCGTGGACTTGGCTGGGACAAGCCCGAAGAGGGCGATGATAAGCCTATTGTCGCTATTAATGCTTCAATGAATACCTTTGGTCATTCGGGTTTTACAGGCACCGTTGTGTGGGTTGACCCTGACCGAGATTTAATTTTTATTTTTCTCTCCAATCGAGTTTATCAAAGTTCTGCCAATAATAAAATCAATACCTTGAAAATTCGCAAACGTATTCATGAAGTAATCAATGCGGCAATTGTTCAATAGGATTTAGACTATAGCAAAGTAAATAATTTGCCAATTTGGAAATTTGTCAATTTGGAAATTAATGACATATTCTAATAAAATTCCTACATCTTCAAATTTTCAAATCTTCAAATTTTCAAATTCCCCATGTTTATCATAACTTGCTTAAAATAAACTCAATTCTATGAAAAACATCATCTTTTTGCTTAGCCTTACTCTTCTTTTTACTATGTCAAGTGTTTTTTCTCAAAAAAAGAAATCTGTTATAAAAACGCTCATCGTTGACGGGCAAAATAACCATGTGCAATGGCCAAAAATAACCTTCATGATGAAACAATACTTGGAAGAAACAGGTAGGTTTAAAGTGGATGTCGAACGAACCAAATATACATGGAAGGAGATGAATTTATTAAAGCATTTCCTATTGCTGGCGTAGGCGAAACAGAGGCATTAAAAAAGCCACAGGCAGACCCTAATTTCAAGCCAAATTTTTCAAAATATGATTTAGTGATTTGTAATTTTGGTTGGAATGCAGCCCCTTGGCCAGAAGAAACACAAAAAGCTTTTGAAAAATATATGCAAAAAGGTGGAGGGTTAGTAGTGATTCATGCTGCTGATAATTCTTTCCCCAAATGGCCAGATTACAATAAAATGATAGGTCTAGGAGGTTGGGGAGACCGTACAGAAAAAGATGGCCCTTATGTTTATTATAATAATGAGGGGCAATTAATCAAAGATACTGCCGCAGGTAGGGGAGGCTCACATGGCCCTCAGCATGAATTTACCATCGAAATAAGAGATACAGAGCATCCAATTACCAAAGGAATGCCTACAAAATGGCTACACACAAAAGACGAATTGTATGATCGACTCAGAGGCCCTGCCGAAAACATGAAGGTTTTAGCCACGACTTTTTCTTCAAAAGAGATGAAAGGTACCGACCGTCATGAGCCAATGTTGATGACTATTAATTATGGAAAAGGTAGAATTTTTCATACACCGATGGGGCATGTTGATTATTCTATTGAATGTGTAGGTTTTATCACTTGTCTATTGCGAGGCTCCGAGTGGGCAGCAACGGGTAAAGTAACTTTTCCGATACCTTCAGATTTTCCAACTGCTGATAAAACAAGTAGCAGAGCCTTGAAATAATACCGGTAAATAGCTGATTGATAAATGATTCACAAAACTATTTTTATCATTATTTAGTTTTGTAAGTAAAAGAACTAATTTATTTTAAATTTGATAACTCATAAACGACTGATAATAAGTATTTTATATTAGTCATTCGTCATCGCACGGGCGACCCCGTCAAAATTCGTCATTTTACTTAGACATACCATCCAAAATTCACTCATCAAACAATGGAAGAACCAAGCAAATTAGACCGAATCATCGAAGCGAGGATGAAGTTGAAAACTCGTTTTGAGGAAAAAATGAAAAATACGCCTTCCATGGCAGATGATCGTCCGATGGGAACTGGGCCTATCAATAGACATGGAATGCCACAATTGCCCAAAGGACAAACCACAACTATAAAATGGCCAGTATTAGATTTAGGTTATCACCCTGATATTACGCCAGAGCGTTGGCGACTCACCATTAATGGAGAAGTTGACAATCCAGTGGTTTTGACTTGGGAAGATTTTATGGCTTTACCACAAGTGGAAGATGTTAGTGATTTTCATTGCGTAACTACTTGGTCGAAAATGGACATGGTTTGGAAAGGTGTTCGCTTAGTTGACTTGGCGGCTTTGGTGCAACCGAAAGAAACAGCAACCCATATCATGTGTTATGGGTATGACACTTATACAACCAATGTCTCACTCGAAGAAGCCTTAAAACCTGATGTTTTGATTGCTCACACCGTCTATAATGAACCTTTGGCAAAAGAACACGGCGGCCCAGCCCGCATGATTACACCCCAACTTTACGCATGGAAAGGCTCGAAATGGATAAAAAGAATAGAGTTTTTGCCTAAAAACAAATTAGGTTTTTGGGAAGAAAGAGGTTACTCAAATACCGCTTATCCTTGGCGAAATGATAGATATAGTTGAGAAGTTTTTATAGCTTTTGAGAAGAGTCGAATATTTTTATTCGGCTCTTTTTTTGTATGTTTACTTTAAATATAAAGGATAAAATATATTATGAAACATATAGATGAAGCGATTCTGAATTACATTGAACAGGCTAATACTGACTATGCTGTACTTTTAACAGGGAAATGGGGTTCAGGAAAAACCTATTATTTGAACAATATTCTAAAAGAAAAAATTGAAGCAAAAAACTTCAAAATGATAGTTATTTCTCTCTATGGGGTTTCTACTATAAAGGAAGTATCAACAATGATTTTTGCTGAAAGAAGCCCTAAGTTAGCAGGTATTATAAAATATGGAGGTCCTATCGTAAAATCATTTTTCAAAAGTATTGATATAGCAGATTACTTAAAATTTGGTATTGATGAAATAGATGGAAACAAAGATACAAATGTCTCTATTAATCAAGAAAAAGTAGTTGATGAAACAAGTAGCTGGCTTGGTAGATTTACATCAAAAAAGCAAGAAAATGGAGATGTAAAAGAAGAGAATATAATTTTATGTTTTGATGATTTGGAAAGAAAAAATGATGTGTTAACAAATAAAGAGATAATAGGATATATTAATAATTTTGCTGAAAAAGGAACCAAAGTAATCGTTTTGGCGGATGAAGATAAGATTGAATCTAATGAAGAGTTTAAGAAATTAAAAGAAAAAACTTTTGGTTTAAGTCTTGAATTTGAGCAAAAACAAGAAGACACTATTAAAGAAATTATCAAACGAGGATTTGAAGAAGATAAAATATTTACCACATTTTTGGAAGATAAAATAGATTATATAGGAGATATATTCTTTAAACATAGTAAGAATTTACGTATTCTGAAATTTGGATTAAATTGTTTTCATCATATTTTTAGTAAGGTTGAGAAAGAAAAAAGAACTTTCAAATATGTTGATTTAGGTAAAACATGTGATGATTTATTAAAATTCGTATTAACAATCTCAATAGAATTTAGAGAAAATAGAATTTCTTTTGAAAATCGTAGAGGTATTGATATTAATGTTACTGAGACAGAACAAGAAATGAACACTTTTATAAGAAAATTGAAATTAGAAGGAGCTAAAAGTGAGACTCCTGAGACAAATCAAGACAATATTTATAAAAACACTTTCTTAGAAAAATACTATTTCAATACTCAGTACACTTATTTTTTAAGTGCTTATAATTATCTTACAAGTGGCTATTTAAATGAAGAAGAACTAATATCTGAATTAAAAGATATTGATAGAAAAGCGATAAAACCAGCTTATCAGATTTATAATAAGCTTTTTTCAAATGGATTTCATGGTCTTCTTCAATATAATGATAGTGAATTAAAGCAATACTTTCAAGACATAATAAATTACGCTAAAAATGGAGACTACGAAGAACTAAATGATTATTCCACTATTTACTTTTACATTCAGAATTATTCAGAATATGGGTTTGATTTGGATGATTTGGAAAGGAACTTTTTAGAAGTTATCAAAAACAAAGTCTTGATTAATGCTGATAGTGAAACCTTAAAAAGTTTTCGAGTTACTCAAAAGTATACAGAAGAAATTGATAACCAGAAATCATCTCACGATTTTGGAGATAAAGTTTCAGAACTAATTGATGAAGAACTTCTGAATAGGGAGGCCTTTACAACTAAGAATATTGATGAAGAAAATTTAGATACTATCATTGCATACTTAGAAAAAGATGTAAATAACTCAAGCCTTAGCAGAGCAAATGTTGAAATCTTATTCAATAAACTATCTAAGGCTGAAAACAAAGATTTACAAAAATTTCACAGCATTTTAATTAAAAGATGGGAGAGTGAAAAATTCTACTATATAAAAAATGAGAAGCAGTTTATAATAAGCCTTGAAATATTATTATCTGAACGAGAAGAAATAGTTTCTGAAAAAAATAAAAATATAACTTTTAAAAGGATAAAATCAGTACTTAAAGAGACCCTAAAAACAATACAGGAATTCGAAAAACTCATCAGCCATAAATAGAAACTAAGCAAATAATAACTCTATTTTGTTCGTTTATAAAACAACGAAATTCAATCCTAAATTATGCCCAAAATTTCCTTCATTTGTTTCCTACTTATCTGCGTAAAAGGTTTTGGACAAACTTTTAGTTCGACTGAAATTCATGCAGATTTGGCTTTTTTGAAGGAACGCATTGAGGAAGTTCATCCAAATCCCTATAAATTTATTGAACAAAGTCGCTTTCAAGAAATTTATGATTCACTTTATCGGGTTGAAAAACCACTCACTGTCAAACAAACATTTACTTATTTCTTGAATCTCACGCGTGCCATTCAGTGTGGTCATACTTCTATTTTGGTTGACGAACGATTGATTCGACCCAATAACGTAAATCCTAAGTTTTTACCAATGGATGTTGTCATTTTTGGCGATAGGGTATATGTTTCAAGAAACTTATCCGAAAATAATTTATTAATCAAAGGCACAGAAATCCTTGAAGTCGAAGAGGTTCCTGTAGCAAAACTGCTAAAAAACCTATCGAAATATACTTTTCAGAATGGAGATGGAAAAAATGCAGATGTGGAATCGTATTACCTGCAACGCAATTTTAGAAGACTGCTTTACCTCTTTTTTGATGAACAAGATGAGCTAAATCTGAAAATTAAGCTCAACAAGGAAACAAAAAATATAAGTGTAAAAACACAACCGTTGGCTTATCTCAGAGAGATGGAGGCTGAACGAAATCCTATTCGGAATGTGGAGTTTTATAAAAATATCTATTTGAATGAAGTCGATGCCAAAACTGACATTCTTCGCATCAGAAGTTTTGATGGGAATGAGTTTGAAAATGGTAATTTTAAAACAGAAATTCAACATATTTTTGAAAAAATAGCTCAAAAACAAACAAAAAATCTCATTATTGATATTCGTAATAATGCTGGTGGTGGACTAGATTATGCCGATGAGGTGCTGAAATATTTACTCAATAAACCTTATCAAAAATACCAAATCAGTAGTAGCTCTGTTATTCGAGAAAAGAAAAAAGGTTATACGGTTAGTCGTTTTTATGAGCCAGCCAATCATTATATGTTTGGCGGAAATGTCTATGTTTTGGTGAATGAAGGCACTTTTTCAACGGCTGTTTATTTGGCTGCTCACCTCAAAAACCAACAAGTTGGTACTTTCATAGGCACCATTTGTGGTGGAGCGGCAGATGGTTCTTCGGCAGGAGATTTTACATCATTTACACTTCCAAATACAAAATTTACGGTAAACTTACCTCTTCTAAAAATAAATTATAATGCCATAAAAGAGCTTCAACTCGTACCCGACCATGAAATACATCAAAGTTTTACTGATTTTCTTCAGGGTGAAGATAGCGTACTGGATTTTGCTAAAGGATTAATAAAATCTTCAAACAACGGTTTAAGAAAAAATTAGACCTCAATTTTCCAAAAATATATCATAAATTTGGGACAAACTAAATTAAAAAATGCCCCAAACGCTACCAATTAAGATTGACATTTATGCTCTTTGGATTTTTCTGGGTATTATTCAAGCCTTATTTTTGGCGTACTTTTTTGTTGTAAACCAACAAGGAAATAAACTTGCCAATCGTTTTCTTGGCATACTACTACTTGCTTTTGCGGCGGCATTAACCGAGATTTTGCTGTGTTATACCAATTATATGTTTTGGGTGATTTGGCTCATTGATTTTGCCGAACCCACCAATTTTTTATTTGCTCCACTCATTTATTTATATCATAGAAGTTACCTGCAAAAAACCTTCAAAAAGCTTGATTTTCTGCATTTTCTGCCTTTTGTTTTTTATACTTTTTACAAAACTATTACTTTTTATGTAGCATCTTTCCCCGCTAAATATAATGCCTATATTGGCTCGTATCATCGGTCTGAATTGGTTCGATTACCTGAGACAGGCTATCTACCCAGCAGTGCTTATATTCTCAGTAATTATGTCAATGAGTTGATGTTATTGCAAATGTGTATTTATGTAGCTTTAGGTTTTTGGATGTTAAAAAAGGAAGCTGATCACGAGCAGATTTCGTTTTGGTCGAACAAAAATCCAGATTTGGCTTGGTGTAGAAAAGGTACTATTTATTCAGTCTTGGCAATCGTCGTTTTTGTTAGCTCTAAACTTCTTTTTGAAAATGATTTAGGCGACCATTTTATTGCAACATATCTTACGCTGATTATTTATGGAATTAGTTTTATTTTGATGAATAAATCAACGTTTTTTGACCAAAAACCGACAAAAAAATACGAAAAATCTTCGTTGACTGAAGAAATTCAAGAAAATACACTTGAAAAACTACAAATATTAATGAAAAATGAGAAGCCATTTTTAAGTTCTACTTTTTCATTGCCCATACTTGCCAAAAAGCTGGCTGTTTCTCAGCATCATCTATCACAAATTTTGAATGAATCGCTTGGTCAATCATTCTTTGATTTTACTGCCCAACTTCGGATTGAAGAAGCAAAATTACTTCTTAAAAATCAGACAAATGCCCACATAAAAATAGAGGAAGTTGCTGAAATGGTAGGCTATAATTCTAAATCAGCTTTCAATACTGCATTCAAAAAAATCACTGGAATGACGCCTTCAGAGTATAAATCTAAATCTTAGATGTTCGAGTTTATCAGAATGAACATCATTTTGATAGGAAAATACCTGAAATTGTACTTTCAAGCTTGATATTTGTCGAAAAAACAAAAACATAATCTTATGAAAAATCGACAATACTTCATTGATTGGATTAGAGTAATTGCCTTTGGCATTCTTATTTTTTATCACAGTGGAATGTTCTTTGTAAGCTGGGGCTGGCATGTCAAAAACAATACCATTGCCAATGGTTTTAAGATTTGGATGGAATTGGTTAATCCGTGGCGACTTTCGCTCTTATTTTTTATTTCGGGGGTAGGTGTAAGTTTTGCTCTAAAATCTCGTACAGGTTTGCAATTTATTGGCGAACGTACCAAAAGATTATTACTACCATTGGTTTTTGGTATGTTTGTTATTGTGCCTCCACAAATTTATTTTGAACGATTACAAGCCCATGATTTTTCGGGAAGCTATGCCGAATTTTATCCAAGTGTGTTTGAGTTTGTACCTTATCCCGAAGGTAGCTTTAGCTGGCATCACTTGTGGTTTGTGGCATATCTTTGGGTATTTTCGTTGATGGCAACGCCATTATTTTTATGGATTAAAAAAAGAGCCATTGAGTTCTTAAATCTTCAAGACCAATATAAGTCTTTCATAAAAATATTACTATTTACATTTCCACTGTCGATTACTTATTGGACGCTCTCACAACGTTGGGAAATAACACATAACCTGACCGCCGACTGGTATAATTTTACGCTTTCATTGCTATTTTTTATCTATGGTTATATTATTGCTAATCAGCAATTTAGCTGGGAAATAATTGAGAAATATCGCAAGGTTTTTCTGTCAATAGGGGTATTTTTGATAGCTTTTAGTAAGACTTATGATGCACTATTGGGAGCTATTCCAGAAGATGGCATTGGCATATTGATCTTTAATGGAATCTTGAAAATGTTATTTATTTGGTGTATTATTTTAGCTATTTGTGGCTTTGCCAAGCACTACCTCAATTTCGAGAACAGCTTTGTGGAATATGCCAATCTAGCGGTTTATCCATTTTATATTTTACACCAAACAATTACTGTTACAATTGGCTATTATATTGCTGATTGGGAAATGGCAGTCATTCCGAAATTCATTATTTTGGTTGTAGGAACATTTGGTTTTGCATGGCTGATTTACCACTTTTTAATAAAGCCATTTCGAGCAATGCGGTTGTTGTTTGGGGTGAAGTGAAATGATTGGAGGATGCTAAATATCAATTAATAACTTTAAAAACAGAAAGACTTGCTAAATTGGGCAGGTCTTTCTGTTTTACGTATAAAATTTGTTGAAAAATTTAAAGTCTCAGTTTTCTTTCAATAACTGAATAATTTCAATGAGCTCCTGTTTGAATGCCATAAACTCGGTAATTAATTCATCATTAATGATTGAAGCCATCGCATTTTTTTCAGTTCTCTCTAAAAAAGCAACCTCGTCATTTAAGCGAAACATATAAAGAGAAGATTTCATATCATGTGCTACATGTTTGGTGTTTGCATAATCTTTATCTTGAATTGCTTTTTCAAGCAAATCTAAATCTTTGGGTACTTTATTAATAAACAAGCTAATCATTTCTTTTCTCAACTCGTCGTTGTCATCTCCATCAGATAATTCATCTAAGTAGGAAAAATCAATAGTTCTTGACTTATTGCTTGGTAAGACTAATACTTCAGATTCAATAGGTATATTAACTTTTCTTTCGGCACGCTTTTCTATTACAGACTGTATTTTTGTCAATAATTCGTGTTGCTTAAAAGGCTTGGCTACATAAGCATTCATACCAATATCAAAACATTTCTGTTGCTCACCAATCAATGAATGAGCGGTCATGGCAATAATTGGTATATCTAATTTTAGTTCTTGACGAATGAAGATAGTAGTTTGATAACCGTCTTTTACGGGCATTTGAAGGTCCATTAAAATAAGGTCATATTTATTTTTCATTAGCAAATCAATACCTTCTTGTCCATTATTAGCAATAGTCAAGTCAAAACCAAATTTTTGAATAACATTTTGTGCCAATCGTTGATTTAAAATATTGTCCTCACAAAGTAAAATAGAAAGTTTTCCAAACGAATTTTTGTTTAAATTATTCTCTATGATCGTTTCGACAACTGAAGAATCGACTTTTTTTAATTCTAAAGAAAAAAAGAACTCAGACCCTCTACCAAATTTACTTTTTACCTGAATTTGACCATTTTGTAGTTCAACCAATTGTTTTACTATACTTAGTCCTAGTCCAGTACCACCAAATTTACGTGTCGTGCTTTCCTCTGCTTGTGTGAAGCGGTCAAAAATTGCCTGTAATTTATCTTCTGGAATACCGATTCCAGTATCTTTTACTGAAAATTTCAGTACTACACTGTCATCTGTTTCAGCAGTTTTTTTAACAGAGATAGTGACTTCGCCTTTTGAGGTAAATTTCACTGCATTTCCAGCAAGATTCATCATTATTTGGTTGATGCGACCTTTGTCTCCGATAACAAATTCAGGTATTTCAGCATCTAAAAATAAGCTAAAATCGAGGTTGTTTTTTGTTGCTTTTACTTTCAATAAATCATAAACATGCTTTAAGGTATTTTTTAGATTAAATGGATAGGCTTCAATAACTAATTGCCCTGATTCGATTTTTGATAAATCTAAAATGTCATTAATGATGAGTAGTAAATTGTCTCCAGCAATCTGAATATTGTTTACATAATCAAGTTGAGCAGTATCAAGATTACTTTGAGAAATGAGTTCTGTAAAACCTATGATGGCATTGAGTGGTGTCCGTATCTCATGACTCATATTAGCCAAGAAACTATCTTTCGCATAAACAGCTTGTTCGGCCAGGTTTTTTGCATTAATAAGTTCTCTTTCTGCTTGCTTTTTAATGGTATAATCTTCAGCCACACCTAAGTACCCTAAGATAGCACCATCTGCATTTTTGATACAAGTGACACTCAACCAAACTGGAATTCGTTTGCCAGATTTTGAGATATAGGTCCATTCATTAGCATCAACATTAGCTTCTCCTCTTGTTTTTATCACAAAAGTGTCAAAACCTGGATTTATCTTTCTACCTAACTCTAGCGATAGCACTTCTGAGCGTTTGAGGATTTCTTCTCGGTCATGAAAAAATTCTGGTGTTTTACCAAGTACTTCGTCGGCGTTATATTCAATTAAATTTAGCCCAGCTTTATTAACTCTTCTAATAATACCATTGACATCAGTAAACACTACTGCATGGCCTACACCATTAAAAATGGCATTTTGAGAGGCCATTAAGTTGGAAATACTTAAGTCTTTTCTCTTTTTTTCTGTTATATCAGACTCGATAGCGATAAAATTGATTAACTCATTTTTTTCATTAAAAACAGGGCTGATACTTATTTCAAGCCAATAGGTTCTTCCCGTTTTACTTCTGTTTTTAATTTCACCTTTAAAAGATGTTTGCTTATTTAAAGCCTCTCTTATTTGAGCAACTGTGTTTTTGTCGGTGTTTTCATATTGGAGGAATTGCCCAGGCTTTTTACCAATAATCTCTTCTAAAGTATAGCCAGTTAAGGTCACAAAAGGCTCATTGACCCATTCAATTCTTCTGTTTTTGTCTGTTATGACAATGATATTATCAGTGCCTTTAGCAACTAATGAAAGCCGTCTATTCTCTTCATTTATTTTTTTACTAATGGTGATATCTCTGGCAATAGCATATAGCAGGCCTTCTTCTCGGTTTGGAGAAGCATTCCAACTCAATAATTTATAATCACCATTTTTACATTTGAATCTTGTTTCGAAATTAATAGAAGTAAATCCTTGAGCTAATTTTTCAATCTCTTTTTTTGTTTTGTCAAGGTCTTCTTCATGGATAAAATTGTAGAATGGATTTGCTTTTAATTCTTCATCAGAAAAACCCAATTCTCTGGAAAAAGTAGGACTGAGTGTAATCAAATAGCCTTTGGTATTGGCAACACACAAATAATCTAAAGATAGATTGAAAAACTGCTCTATTTTATTCTCTTGTTGCTTTTGAAGCGTAACATCATGGATGATGACGACATATCTGTTGGGTTTTCCGTTTTCATCTAATGCTGGGACTATTGTAGTATCAACCCAATAAAAGCTGCCATCTTTCGCTTTATTTTTGATTTGATTTTTCCAAACCAGGCCTTGGGTTACTGTTGCCCATAATTCTGAGAAAAACGCTTTAGGATGATAGCCAGAACTTAAAATTTTATTGTCTTGACCTATCAACTCTTCTCTTGAGTATTTGGTAATTCTGCATGTGGCATCATTGACAAAATTGATAATACCTTTTTCGTCGGTAATAATGACGCTTGAAGTTTCATCTAAAGCTAATTTATAACTATTTAATTCTTGCGTAATTGTGTCTAAGGCTTTTTTAGCCAGTGAATCAATCTCATTTTTTAATTGATTGTTTTTGTTTTTTAATTCTAATTGCGTAATGATGCTTTTAGCCAGAGTAGAAAGTGCCTTTTTTTGTTCTTTATTTAATTTTTTAGGGACACGGTCTATGACACATAAAGTACCAATATTATAGCCATTAGGAGTTGATAGCGGAGCTCCAGCATAAAAACGAATATTGGGTTTACCAGTTACCAATGGGTTATCTTTAAACTTTTCATCTTCAAGAGCATTAGGGACTTCAAATACCTCATTGCTCATTATTGTATGTTGACAAAAAGAAATATCTCTGGATGTTTCAGCATCATCAAGATTAAGACGAGATTTAAACCATTGCCTTTTCTCATCAATCAGAGTGATTGTTGCAATTGGCGTTTGACAGATATATGAAGCTAATTTAGTGATATTATCAAATTCTTCTTCAGGAAAAGTATCTAATAGATTATAACTCAACAAGGCTTCAAGTCTTTCTTTTTCATTAATGGGAATAGGAATGTTATTTTTTATCATGATAAGAAATACTTTATACTGCCAAAATATTAGAATAGTTCAATTTTTACAAATGAACTTCAACCGCACAAATTTACTATGTTATCGTCTTAGATTGAAATATCCTAACTTTATTAATAGCTAATATTTTTGATTTAATAAAAACTACTGTGAATTGAACCTGAAATATATGTACATATCAATGTACAACAATTAATAATTCAAGTTTGTTGCCAAAGTCAATTTTTTAACAATAAATATGTTTTTCGGAATATAATTACATATTTCAAATACGTAGTTTCAATTGGTATGGTTTTGCAGTTTTTATTTTTGATGAATTGCTAATCCTCAAAGATAAAAACAAATACTTACCTTAAACCGAAACCCAAGATTTACTTTCAAAATTATATTTTTTGATTACTCTCGCAGGATTGCCCACTGCTACGCTAAAAGGTGGGATATCTTTGGTAACAACCGCCCCTCCTGCCACTACACTATGTTTCCCAATTTTTACACCTGCGGTAATTACAGCATTTGCTCCAATCCAGCAATCATCTTCTACCGTGATGGTAGCTACTGTTTCGCCTTGTAAATAAATGGGAACATCAATATTAGTATAATTGTGGTTTAAACCACTCATTACAATATTTTGAGCCAGAATAACATTATTTCCAATTGTTACAGGGCCGATTATAACATTACCAATGCCAATTCTTGAATTATTGCCAATATTTACTGCACCCACACCATTGTTAATGGTTGCAAAATCTTCAACGGTACTATAATCTCCAATATTAAAAGGCTGAAAAGGTAAAACATCTATGCGTGTACGTCGGCAAATGCTTGTTCCTTTGCCTTTTTTATGAAAAAAAGGATTCACAAACCATTGCACCCAAAGTCGTGGACGAGCTTGATGTTTGGGAATCAAGCACCAATGTACAAATTGTTTTAGCTTCGGATTCGACTTGATTGTAGATATGATAGACATAATGCTTGCTCAAAGATATTTTTTAATTCTTAACATTAAAGCACTTTTCAAACCACCATCTAATTGAATTCGGCGGTCGCTTGTCCAAACTCTTGCCTCGATTGAATCAATCGCTTTTATTTTTCCGCCCGATTGCATTAATCTCAAAGCCATCATGCCATCTTCTGTGGCATTTTCTTCAGAAACCCCCGCTGCTCCTCTAAAAGTACGTTGAGTCTCAATATCGTAGCCATTCACGTCTATTCCCTTTTGGCGAATAAATCCAGAATTAAAGCCTAAAGTATTTAAAAACGGTTGTGTTTTTTCTTTTCTCTTGATAATAAAACCGCTTAAAACTTCATAAAGACCATATTGCCAACGAGGGGTACTATCGCTTGGTAAAAACGAATAGCTACCATGTACACAATAAACTTGTGAATCATTTAGCATTCCCTCTACCATTGCTGTTATCCAGCCAGCAGGGTACAATGTATCGCTATCGCCTGTCAAGATATATTTGCCTTTTGCTTGATGCAAACCACAAGTTCGAGCGTGACCAACGCCTTGTTTGGTTTCTAAGAAAGTTTTTACACCTAAAGATTTTAATAAAGCGGCAGTGCCATCCGTAGAATTATTATCAATAATAAGTAATTCTACGTCATATTTTGTATTGGTATTTGCCAAAGAAATGAGCGTATGCAAAATACCTAATTCTTCGTTCCAAGCAGGAATAACCACACTCACCAAAGGATTTGTGGAAGATAACTTTGATAATTTTTGTTTCAAATCAGCTACCTCAGCATCAGTGAATTGTTTGATGTCGAGCGGTTTTTGAAGTATATTTTTTACCCATTTGGGCATGGAGAAATTAATCATAGTTTTTTTAGTGTTTAGGAAAGATTAGCTTTCAATCAAGCATGGATGGATTATGCTGCTCTTTTTACTTTTTCCCAGATACCAGAGGTGAGTCCATTTCTGTACCTAAAATAGCCTTTGATTGCACAATAGTTCATAAAAGAAAAGTAAAACGGCACAAACAATGCTTTTACCCTAATCTTCTGATTTTCAAGATAATAACCAATGATTGCCATGAGATAAAAAGCAACTTGAGCCAACATTATCCATTGATAAATAGGTTGACTAAGAAGCTCTGTCTCTGTGAAATACAAAGCAAGATTGAGCAAGAAAATCAGAGGTAAACAAAATGGTGCAACCGCCCAACGCATAGCTCGGTGAGAAACATATTGAAATGAAAGCAAACCATAACGAAAGATATTGCATAAGAAACTCAATCGAGCAATGGCTTGGAAGCCTCCTGCAGCAATTCTGACTTTTCGTTTCATTTCATCTTGAATTGAAAACGATGGACGTTCGCTGGCATAAGCATCTGGTTCGTAAATAACTCGATAGCCATCAGCCGCAATGCGAAGCGACACAATAAAATCATCAAGCAGTGTGTCCTTTTCAACCTGTCCAAACAAATCAGTTCTGACAGCAAAAAGCTCTCCTGCAGCTCCTACAACGGAATAAAGTTGTGTATCTAACTTTTTCAAAAATGACTCATATTTCCAATAAAGTCCTTCGCCTGCTCCAGCCGCCGCTTCACTTCCTTCGGTCTCGATGCGTTTTTCACCTGCAACAGCTCCAACTTTTGGGTCTTGGAAATGTCTTACAATATTTTTAACAACCAGTTGATTCAAATTTGTATTGGCATCTGTAAAAATCACAATAGGCGTAGTGATAGTTTTTATGGCCATATTCATCGCTTCAATTTTTCCTCTGCGGGTATCTCCATCAATCATTCGGAGATTAGGATAGCTTGATTTAAGTGATTGAATATATTCGGAAGTGCCATCATTTGAGCCTTCGGTTACAAACAAAACTTCCATTTGATCGGCAGGATAATCTAAACCAAAAGTGTTGTCAACTTTAGCCTGAATACAACTCATTTCGTTATAAGCAGGAATCACAAGTGTAACCTTTGGAAGAAAACTTGGATCGTTGTATTGCTTAAATGCTTTGCCGATTGTTTTCCTGATTTTTACTAAAACCCATGCCACGATACCATAGCCTACATAAGTGTAGGCTACTAAACCAATGCTGAACCAAAATAATATTTCAAGTAGGATAGCCATTAATAATAGGATTTTATAAAGCGAATAGATTATACATTTTCAGACTGAAGAAGGGCTGGGAATGTCATAAAAAATATTTTCATGTCATATTTGAATGAAAAATTTCTGGCGTATTCAATGTCTAATTCAATACGTTCTTCTTCGGTCATTTCTTTTTTACCTTTTCCTCGTTTGGTTACTTGCCAAAGCCCCGTTAGGCCACCTGGGCCAGCAAAACGCTCGATGTATTTGTCGGTTGTTAATTTTTCGGCTTCGTATAAAGGCAAAGGACGATTCCCAATAAGTGACATATCACCCATAAAAATATTGAATAATTGTGGCAATTCATCGATACTACTATTGCGTAAAAAACCACCAAATTTCGTTATCCTTGGGTCATTTTGGAACTTCATAAATGCCACTTTTTCTTTTTTCTGTGTAAGGTATTTTTTTTCGCAAGTCACTTCTCCATCCAAATATAATTGTTGTTGACAAGCACCTAATGCCTTACAATCATCACAAAGCCCCTCAATTTTCTTTTCTGTATTTTCTTTGGTGTACATATTGAGCGAACCCATATTTTTGATCATAGAATCAGCATCTGTACGCATGGTACGGAATTTATAAATCTCAAAAATTTTATAACCAGCACCTACTCGCCTTGATTTATATACAACTGGCCCTTTTGAGTCTAATTTGATTAAAATAGCAACAATAGCTAAGAGAGGGGAAAGTAATAGTAGAGCAAATCCAGTAGAAGTGACATCAATAAAACGTTTCCAAAAAGGAATTTTTACTTCTAAAATATTGGCTTTTGTTTGCTGGCTTGCTTGGTAGTGACGACGTTTAATGAAATATTTAAGTCGAGTTACCAAGTCTCCGCTACTAAAATCTTTAGGAAACAAGTCGTCACCTTTTTTTTCAGCTACTTCTTTGATTAAGCCAGGAGTAATTTGGTCACTGGTGATGATGACTGGAAGCAAATTTGTCCAACTTTCTTGTCGAACTGTTTCCAGAAATTTTATTCCACCCATGTTTCTTCCAATAATAATGGCATCGGGCGGATAAGTATTTTTAATGAATTCAAAACATTCTTCGGCACTTTCGATGACTTTTATACTTAGTTCCGTTCCAAATTTTTTCAAGAATTTGACTACAGCAAAGTCATCATTTTCAACCAAAATAACTTTAATAGGAAGTGCGTCTTGCTCTCCTATATGATGTTGTTGGGCGTAATTGTCCATAATATATCTATCTGATGTATTCAATTATTGAGGTTTTACTCTGCGTAAGATGGCTTTAATTTTGGCATGGACTTCCATTGGATTGAATGGTTTGAGCATAAAGTCATCAGCCCCTAAATTTAGACATTCGATACGTTCTTTACTTTCATCAGTACCCGAAAGGATAATAATTGGTACATTACTGTAAAGATTACTTGCCCGAATAACTTTTGTTAGTTCTTTTCCATTAAGATTAGGCATATTGAGGTCAGCAATGATAAAATCAGGATCATAACCTTGTTCCAGCCAATTCATTCCCTCCATTCCATCATTTTTTACCGTTACCTCAAACTCTTTGTTTAAGAAATGTTCTAACACTTTTCTTGTACTTGGCTCGTCATCGATTATTAGGAGTTTTATTTTGTTTTCCATTATATCAGTTTGAATGTAAATATTGAAAACTAAGCTATGATATGTAAGTCTTTAAAAGGTAAATAATTTGAGTTAAATGCAAATGTTGTTTTGTAATCTATAACTTACACAGTGGTTGACTTGTATCTATTGATAATCAACTACTTAATTGGCTAATACAAAGAAATTTTAGGCTATTTCCTTGATTCCTAACTTCATAAAGAAGCAAAAATGAATACTGATTAAAATTGCTAAAAATTTGTGTCAAAAAGAAGAAAAAAAAGGTGTTTTTTTTACTAATTTGGAACAAATACGCTAACAATTTTTAAATTATGAAAGGGTGGCTTAGTATCGGAATAATTTAAATTTATATTTTTGATGTGGACTGTATAATTGAGAACTACTTAATATTTAGAAAATATAGCATCAAAAATTTTGCCAAAATTTCATTGTTAGAGTTATTTAATTTGAATTGAAATTTTAAGTTTTTAATCGGAGGAAATAAGTATAAAAATGTGATTAAAATAAACAAATATACCGCTTAAATGATTTTTAATTATCTGTTGGCTCATAAATTGCTTAGAAAAAAGAAAAGATTATAGATTTTTTTTCGCAATATGTTTGGCATATCTTCTAGTAGCGACCATTTTATTTGCTATTAAAATATTCAAACCATTATTTTTCATTAGTATAATGAATCTTGTGAATATAATTTTTAAATTGCATTCCTAAATTTTTTCTATTCACCTTTATAGCATGAAAACACAGCAGAAATCCTTTAGTGCCAATCAATGGCATGCAGTGTCTGAATCTGAAAATTTTAACCCATTAAATGCCCAATTAGTATTGGCTTTTGGTGAGCGAAAGTGTTTAGAACTTACCCAACCTTATGACTATATCAAGAGTTTGTATCCTACAGCTGAAATAGTTATAAATTCTACATCAGGTGAAATTTACGGAGATTCTGTTCATAGTGGCACAATAATCGTCACAGCAATTGAATTTGAGAAAACGACTGTTCGTGCGGTAGAAATTCCAATTGAAAATTATTTGCAAAGTGCGAAAGCAGGTGAAGAAATTGCTGATGCTTTGATGAATGATGATTTGGCTACGATTTTCATTGTCTCGGATGGGGCTAAAGTAAATGGTAGTGCCTTGATTGCTGCTTTGAATGAAAAGACTAAGAATAAAATACAAATTTCGGGTGGTTTAGCAGGAGATGATGCTCGCTTTGAAAAAACATTGGTTGGGCTTAACCAAAATCCTGTGGAAGGAAAAATTGTAGGAATAGGTTTATACGGAAAAAAATTACGAATTGGACATGGAACTTTGGGTGGATGGGATGGATTTGGACCTGAAAGAGAAGTTACCATGTCAGAGTACAATGTATTGTATAAAATTAATGATAAAGCTGCCTTGGATGTGTACAAGGAGTACTTGGGAAAATATGCCGATGAATTACCAGGAGCTGCCTTATTATTCCCGTTATCAATGAGAGAAAATGAAGATGATGAACCTGTAGTTCGTACCATTCTTTCGATTGATGAAGCTAATAAAAGTATGACATTTGCTGGCGAAATGCCTAAAGGTGCGTTAGTGAGATTTATGAAAGCAAATCTCGACCGATTGATTGACGCTTCGGGAACTGCCGCTCAAAGTTCATTAGAACCTTTTGAAGAAGCACCTGAATTAGCAATATTGGTAAGCTGTGTTGGACGAAAATTGGTCTTAGGACAACGTACTGAAGAAGAAGTAGAAGCTGCTCGTGAAATTTTTGGTGAGAAAACGACCATGACAGGTTTCTATTCTTATGGTGAAATTTCCTCACAAAATGCCAATGCTCGTTGCGAATTACACAATCAAACGATGACAATTACAACCATTTCTGAAAAATAATCTTTTATGAATAATACTGAACTTCATCGTTTACTGGCAAAACAGATTAGTAAATACCTGTCAGAAGACTATTTAACGCATGAAAAGTTTCAAAGTTTTGTAAAGGCAGTTAATGATTCTTACCTCAATTTTGAAAGAGATAAAGAATTATTTGAACATTCATCTCAACTTAATGAAAAAGAATATGCAGAGGTGAACGCCAAGTTAAAAAAAGAAATCAAGCAGAGACGATTATCAGTTGAAAAGCTGATTGAAGCTATTCGCTCGCTTGAAGTTCAAGAAGGATTGCATACAGAATCATTAGACTCTAATAATTTACTTAGTTTAGTTGATTTCTTGCAAATTCAAATTGATAATCGAAAACAGATAGAGATAGAATTACGTAAATCGAAAGAAGCTGCTGAACAGGCTACCCAAGCAAAATCTGAATTTCTTTCGATGATGAGTCATGAAATTAGAACGCCACTCAATGCAATTGTGGGGCTTACATATCTCATGCAACAAGAGGAAATGAGTGAAAATATGGCAGAAAATCTCAAGATTTTGCAATTTTCAACAGATAATTTGCATGTTTTGATTAATGATATTTTGGATTTTAGTAAGATAGAGGCTGGTAAAGTTGAGTTAGAACGTATTTCATTTGATTTTAAACAATTGATATCTAATATCAAAAAAGCCAATCAGGTTAAAGCTGAAGAGAAGGGAAATAAAATAAGGTTGATGATTGATGATGATGTGCCTAATGTTGTCATCGGAGACTCACTTCGCTTGGGGCAAATTATTTCAAATTTAGTATCAAATGCTGTGAAATTTACCAGAAATGGGAGTATTACTGTTGAGCTTGCCTGTTTAAGAAAATTTGATAATCGTGTAGCGATGGAGGTTTCGGTGGCAGATACGGGTATCGGTATTCCTTTGGAGAAACAAGCATTGATTTTTGAAAAATTTACGCAGGCAAATTCAGAAACCACTCGACAATTTGGGGGAACTGGCTTGGGCTTGGTGATTACAAAAAAACTTTTAGAACTTTATGATAGCGAAATTCAACTTGAAAGTGAAGCGGGGAAAGGAGCAAAGTTCTTTTTTACAATCGAACTTGAAATTGGATCAGAACTAAAAAATAAAGCATCTGAAGGCTCAAATGAGCTGCTCAACGAAAATACGTTGAAAGGTGTTAGAATATTATTGGTTGAAGATTATCCTATCAATATAAAAGTAGCGACTAAGTTTTTAGAAAGATGGCAAGTCGAGCTTGATGTGGCTGAAAATGGTCTTATAGCTACCGAAAAACATGAAAAAGGTAGGTATGATGTTATTTTGATGGATATTCAAATGCCAGTAATGGATGGTTACTCAGCCGCAGAAAAAATTAGAGAGGTAGATAGTGAGGTGCCTATCATAGCACTTACTGCTTCGGCAACCTTTACCAATCAAGACCGAGCATTTATTGTAGGAATGAATGATTATGTAACAAAACCATTTAATCCAAAAGAATTGTACCAAAAAATAGCTAAATATAGCTTTAGAGATTAGATAATTGGATTTAGACTCCTACTTTTATGAGAGTATTTAGTGTGTTAAATTTTTAGCACACTTTTTTTATGCTTAGTATGTAGCTATTAAAGCATGTTTAATTTATTCAATAGTTCTGGTTTATTGGCTCTGCTAATCGGAATTACTTTATTGCTTACTACTAAATTATTTTCTTCAATATCTACAATCTTATCAAGATGTACAATAAATGAGCGATGAACCCGCAAGAAACAATTGCCTAACTTCTCTTCCAAATATTTCATGGTAGTATGGACGATATAAGACTGTCTTTGGGTAATAATGTTGACATAATCACCAATATTTTCGATATATAAAATATCAGAATAAGCTAAACGGATATACCTGCCATCAATTTTAACATAAATTTCTTCTCTTTCGGGAGATGTTGTTGTTTTACGATTATTAAGCTCTAACACTTTCTCAACTGCCATTTTGAAACGAGGCATTGTAATTGGCTTCTGGATATAATCAGTTACTTGATATTGGTAGGCTTCAAAAGCATATTCAACTTTGCTGGTGGTCATAATTACCTGTGGCATTGACGTTAGGTTCTTTAGCAAATCAAACCCTGATAGGCCAGGCATTTCTACATCAAGCCAAATAATATCAATAGGTTCTTTTGATAAAAACTGCAAAGCATCTTCTACATTTTCAAAAACACCTATTAAATTGAGCGAATCATCTTGTTCGCAAAGTCTTTGTAAAGACTTGCGAGCCATTAGCTCATCATCAACAATAATACATTTTAGTTTCATAATTTTATGCCCGAATCTTCGGAATACTCGTAAAAAAGAAAACTTATTTTGTAAATTTGGTCAATTCTTCTTCTAAAATCGGAATACCTTGTTCGAGCATTACTTGGAAATCATTCCATAGTAATCTTAAGGTGTTGGCGTCGGGTGTTTCTTTGGCTATTTTTTCAATTTCGTGCATTTGTGTTTCTAATGTTGTCAATCCAACCATCCCAAGCGTTGGTTTTAGTTTATGTGCAGAAGTTCCTAAAGCCGCCCAATCTTGTTTATTTAATAATTCATTGACAACCAAGAAATCTGGCAGAACGTCACTCAAAAATGTTTGAAACATATCGGCAGCGTATTCTTTATCATTACCATAAAGCTGAGTCAGGCGATTATAATCAAGCAAAGAATTACCTTTAAGAGAGCTTTTAATGGCTAATTTTGAACTATTAACATAATTCTGTATAGTATTAAGTAGATTATTAGGTGCGAATGGTTTTGAAATAAAATCATTCATTCCTACCGAAAGTGCTTTGCTTTTTTGGTCAAGCATAGCCGATGCCGTAAGAGCTATGATTGGAATATTTTGATTAGGCCCTTTGGTATTGCGTATCTTAATGGTTGCTTCGTAGCCATCCATGTTTGGCATTTGGATATCCATTAAAATAATATCATACTGCTCTCTTTGTGCCTTTTCAACGGCCTTTCTTCCATCTGATGCAATAGAAAAATTAATATTCCATTTGTTAAGTAAACTACTGATATACTTTTGATTCATAATGTTATCTTCAGCAACCAAGATTTTGCAGCCTTCAATACTGGTTGGTGCCGACTGGATTTCATTATTATTTTGAACTATTTCAATATCTGATTTTTCAAATGGAAGTGTAAATGTAAATGTTGTGCCTTCACCTTCTTTACTTTTTACAGAAATTGTTCCGCCTTGTAATTCAACCAATTGTTTAGAAATAGCCAAACCTAAGCCAGTTCCTTTGTGTTTATGCCCATGAGCATTAATTTGTTTGAATTTTTGGAAGATTAGCTCTTGTTTATCTTGAGGAATACCACTTCCTGTATCAGATACCTTGAATTCAATCCACGTGATATAATCTTCTTGTCTTTTTAACTTGACAGTAATATCAATAGAGCCTTCTTCTGTGAATTTTTCAGAATTGCCAAGGATATTTAATAAAATTTGATTCAAAATTAGGTCATCACCTATATAATTGCCCGAAATTTTGGCATCAATCATTAAGTTTAATTCAATTGGACGACCTTCAAGTTTTATTTGGAAAACCCTTTGGTTGGTACGAAGTAATCCTATTAAATCAAAATTATGTTTATGTACCTCAATGCGGCCCGCTTCAATTTTTGCCATGTCAAGTAAGTCTGTAATGAGGCTCAATAAAAAATCTGCTGAAGTTTTAAGAATATCTAAATATTCGTATTGTTGTTTGTCAGGTCGAGTGTCAAATAATAAATGAGTCATGCCAATGATAGCATTGAGAGGCGTACGAATTTCGTGACTCATATTGGCCAAAAACTGTTTTTCGGCTTGTCGAGCATCTTCTGCAATTTGTTTTGCTTGGGCAAGCTCTTGTTCAAGAGTTTTTCGCTCGGTAATATCATAGTGAATTCCTAATGAACCAACGACAACACCATTTTCGTCAATAATAGGAGCTCCACTGATAATTACCCAAATCCGGCTACCATCTTTTTTAATTAATTGTAGTTCGTAGGAAGTGGCAACGCCTTCATTCCGTTGTTGTTGCTGTGTTTCAAGAACTTCATTAAATTCTTTTGGTAAAAATAGTTCAGAAGCAATATTGCCTATCAATTCTTCTTCGGTATAACCAACCATATTGCAAAAACGGTCATAAGCACGAATAATCACTTGATTATTATCAACCTCCATTAAGCCCAGCTCCATATTATTGATAATCCCACGATACTTTTCTTCACTCCTACGAATGAGTTCTAAGGCTCGGTGTTGCTCAGTAATATCAGCATATTCCCATAGATGTCCTCGATAATCTCCTTCTAAATATATCGGAATATAATCTCGTTGTAAGATTCGGCCATCAGCCATTTCAAGGTTTTCTTCTACACAGATTTTTTTATCTATTAGAATTTCATTTATCCGATCAACAAATTGTTCAGGATTGTTAAATAAATGTTTAGTATTTTCGGCTGATTCATGGCAATCAGTGCCAATAAGCGATTCAGGTTTTACAGGGATTGAAAAAATATCACAAAATAACTGATTGACAAGTATTACTTTTCTATTCTCATCTTCAACCAATACTCCCTTTTGTAGGTTGGTTATAAGTGTTGAAAGGCGAGTTTGGGTAGTTTGAAGAGAATCTTCGGTTTTTTTTCTGTCAGATACATCACGAGCAACAGCCACCATTTCGCTTACTTGATTATTGACTTCAATTAAACGAACTGTTTGGCCAATCCATACAATATTGCCATTTTTATCTTTTACTGGGAATTCATTATAGGTACTTTCCAACCTATTTTTAAGCATTCCCTTATAGAAATTTGTTAGTTCTTCATGGTATTCTGGTAAAACAAGTTTGGTAAAATGTTGGCCAATAATTTCTTTTTCTGTGAAACCCAAGCGTTGTTCAACCACTTGATTGACAAAGGTAAAAAAACCATCAGGGGAAATTTTATAGATAATATCTTGTACAGATTCAATCAGTTCTTGGTAGCGTTTCTCTGTCTTTTGAAGTTCGGAAAAACCTATTTTTATTTGGTTCTCAAGACTATTACCGAGATGCTCAATTTGATTATTGGCTTCGGATAATTCCAATACCTTTTTCGCCAAGATTTCCTCGGCTTGCTCGCGGGCCTTACATTCCCGTTCTAACTGACGTTTAAGTAGTTCTATTTCTTCCATCTTATTGTCGTATAAGCACAAATTTTACTAAACCACCGTTTCTCTTTAGCGATTTTTGCATAATTGAGGTGTTTTTGATAGTATTTCCCGTAAAACTTTCTGTTAATGTATTAGCAATGCTCACCGTTTTTTGAAAAGACAAATGATTCATTACCAAATTATCAGTCCAAGATGCAGAAAAATGTGGAAGTTTCGCTTCATTATTCTTTTTGATATAATCATAGTAAGTTTTGCTAAATGTGTGGAATAAACTTTTATCAAAAGTACGAAGATAATTAGATACTAATATGGTAGATGATTTGAAATTATTAAATAAACTGACAGTGTTAGTTAAGTTATTGTCACTGACAAGTGAATAAATCCCTTTCGAGAGCGGGCAAGCGAATATACTAAGTAGTGATTGAGCTACTTTTTTATCATTGAAATATTTCTCAACTGAATGAGCAAAAATAACAATTTTCATGGTTTATTGATGGAAAGAATAGTAAGTCTTAGCTATAAATAGTAGGCAAACTTGAATCAAGAATGCCGTTTTTTCACTACATCAATATGGTCAAAATCCCCCAATAAAAATCCATAGGGTCTTAAATCCTCAATTGAGTCAAAAATTACTTTAATAATAGCTGTAATTGGTAAAGCAAGAACCAAGCCACCTATGCCCCAAAGGTTACCAAAAATTATTAAGGCGATAATCGCCGCCATAGAATTGACACTTACCTTTGAACCAACGATGTATGGAGTGATGAAATTACCCTCTAACATTTGAATACCAAAGAAAAGTGCCGCTACTCCAAGAGCATACCAAGCCGAATCTTTTGTAATCAAAGCAAAGAGCATAGGCAATAATGAGCCAATCGCTATACCAATATATGGAATTAGTACCAAAAATGAAGCCAAAAATCCGAAAAATATTGCGTGTTCAATATCTAACAGATATAAGCCCAGTGTATTCAATGTACCAATAATACCAATAACCATGCCTAAACCAACTACGTAATTGATAACAACATCTTTTACCTTTTTTAAAACAACATCAATTCGATGACTACTGACTGATTTAAAGATTTTATAAAAAAATACACGAATGAAATCTCGATAAAGTAAAAGCAAAAAGATATACAAGGGAATAATCGTCAAATTGCCAAGCAAACCGGTGGTTGTAGAGAGTGTATTGCCAATGATGCCACTGTTATTTTTCAAAAATTCGGTTAAATATTTTTGTCCTTCTACTTTCTGTTGTGTACGACTTATATGAAAATTTCGGCGAATTAAAATTTGACCTTTTCGATACCATACTTCAGCCTTTTCAGTGAGTTGGGGCAAAACTTCTTCTAAATCCATGATTTGAATATACACGATATAGAAAAGCAAAGAAAGAATACTTAATGTAAACAAAATGGCAACGCTAATAGACAACCATCGAGGAAACCTGTGCCTTTCGAGGAATTGGCAAAGAGGCATCAAAAGTAAGGCAAAAATGACCGAAAAAATAAGTGGAATAAGCAAATCAGAAAGGATGTACATGCCATAAATAATTATAACCAATGAAATTAGAATGTAGGCAAGGCGAGCATTAAATGGTTGTTGATAAGGCTTCATGGTTTTTGCACGTCATTTTTGATGTTTTATAATATTTCAATCTATTTATAAATAGGTTTTTCCAAAATTAACTAACTTGTTGCCTAAATTCAAACTTTTCTTGGACGATTTATAAATTCATTTCACAATTCTATGTTTCTCTATAAATTTTATATGTTTTTATTTTCGTTGAAAATTGCAACTTGTAATTGTTATACCGAAATTCACAAGAGTGGTTTTCATAAAGCCAAGTCTCAATATAATATTATACAAACAGGACGAATGCCAACTTGTATTAACGAAAATTCTGGACTTGCCCGTGCTTGGCAAGATGATTTCTATTGGACACACAACGACAGTGGAGGAAATGCAGAGCTATACATGATTAATAATAAAGGCAGAATTTTTGATACACTATTTGTGAATGACTCAAAAAATATTGATTGGGAAGACTTAACAAAAGACGATAAAGGCAATATCTATGTGGGTGATTTTGGTAATAATAGCCAAGCTCGTAAAGATTTATGTATTTATAAACATCGAAATGGGAAAACTGAAAAAATAACTTTTCATTATGGCAACCAAGATCATTTTCCTGCTAAACAAAAAGTTTTTGATTGTGAAGCTTTTTTTTGGTATGCAGGAAAACTCTATCTTTTCTCAAAAGATTGGTCGAAAAATCACCAAACGCAACTCTATGTTTTGCCTGACCAAGCAGGAGATTATATGCTTTTGCCCGAACAAAGTATTTTTATTAAAAGCCCCGTTACTGCCGCTGATGTAAGTCCAAATGGTAAAGAATTTGCTTTGCTTACTTATGGGAAAATCTTTGTTTTTGAGATTGCTAATGGCAAAATAGATTTCTCTAAACCTAAATCTTGTATAAAAATCGGGCGTAATCAGATGGAAGCATTGGCTTATACAAATGATACTGATTTTGTCATGACTAATGAGCAACGAAAGATTTATTTGGTGAAAAAGAAGTAAAGTTTTTATTGTATATTGGCATAAAATTTAAAAATGATGGAAGCAGTTCTCGAAAAACCAAAGCCAAGGATTTCAAATAAAATTCCGAAACATCTCATTTATGAAGAGATGGATGGTGTGCCTTTGTACCGAAAAGGCTATAAAGATGTTTTATCAGGAATCAAGACCGCAGAAGAGATAATGGGTTCAAGCAAATTACAATCGTTTATCATTTCATTTATTATTAAATATTTAAATCGCTTTTTGCCAAATCAATATGAAGCGGTTTCGAGCGAATCAGGTTTGCACCTTGCCATTGGCAACAATCTTTCAACCGATATTGCGATTTACAATATTCATGAAGTAGGAAATATTTTTGAGCCAGTTTATTTTAATACTCCCCCAAAAATAGTCTTTGAAGTTGATGTGAAAATTGATTTAACAAAATCGAAAACAACAGAGTCCGAGTACATTACTCGTAAAACAAAGAAATTATTGAAGTTTGGTGTTGAAAAAGTTATCTGGATTTTGACATCCTCACAAACAATTATTATCGCCGAAGCCAATCAAACTGCTTGGAAAATGTTTGATTTTTCTGGTAAAATTGATGTAATGAATAACATTAGTTTTTCAATAAAACAATTGATTGAAGAGCGTGGTTTTTTATTACCAACAGTTGAAATTTGAATACTTAATTGACAATCAGTGACTTATGGTGTCAGAAACTAATACAAAAACAATCAAATGGGGCATCATTGGTGCAGGTGATGTGTGTGAAGTAAAAAGTGGCCCTGCCTTACAAAATGTTGAAGGTTCTGCCTTAGTGGCCGTTATGCGGAGAAATGCTGTATTGGCAGAAGATTTTGCCAAAAGGCACAATGTTCCAAAATGGTACAGCAATGCCGATGATTTGATCAATGACCCAGAAGTCAATGCAGTTTATATTGCTACGCCTCCAAATACACATCAATATTATGCCTTGAAGGTTGCTGCTGCAGGCAAAATTGTCTATGTAGAAAAACCAATGGCTCTCAATTTTGCTGAGGCTCAGACAATGCTTGAGGCATGCCAAAAAGCCAATGTGCCGCTTTATGTGGCTTTCTATCGCCGAGCCTTGCCTAATTTTCTGAAAATTGAAGAGCTGTTGAAAGAAAAAGCAATTGGCGAGGTGCGTTTCGTAAACATTAGTTTATATAAACCACTAAAACCTGATATTGTTGGAGGTTCAGCATCCTTTAATAATTGGAGAAGCCAACCAGAAATTGCAGGTGGAGGGTATTTTCATGATTTAGCTTGTCATCAATTAGATGCTTTAGATTATCTTTTTGGCCCAATCATAAAAGCAAATGGTATTTCAAAAAACCAAGCAGGTGCTTATCATGCTGATGATATTGTTATTGGAAATTTTGAATTTGAATCAGGCGTTTTAGGCACAGGCACTTGGTGCTTTTCTGTTGCCCAAACATTAGAAGTCGAAAAAACTACGATTGTTGGTAGCAAAGGTCAGATTTCATTTGCCTATTTTGGCGACCACTCGGTTTTGCTTGAGATTGAAGGCAAAGAACCCCAAAAGTTTACTTTTGATATATCGAAACACATTCAACAACCATTTATCCAAACCATGATAGACGAACTCAATGGAATCGGACAATGTCAAAGCAAGGGCGATTCAGCCGCTCGTACCAGTTGGGTAATGGATAAAATAATAGGCGTCGAATAAAAATTATGCTTTATTTCAAAACCTCCTTTGCGTCTATCCAATATATATTATCCCAACCGTTGAGTGGACTTTTCACGAATGCTTTTAGGCTGCTAAAGTCTTGTTTTTGAGCAAAAGGAGTTTTAAAAACCCCTCTACTACTTGTAAAAAAGAAATATTTTTTATCAGGCGAAATATACGGGCAGTAAGTATTTCCTACACCATTTACTTGCTCTCCCATATTTTTTGCTTCTGACCATTCTCCCTTTTCATTTTTTTTGCTGATAAATAAATCCCCACTACCGATATTTCCTTTTCTTTTATAACCTGTAAAAATAATAAACTGCTCATCGACATCTACAAAAGCATTGAACTCCGCACCCATAGAGTTAACAGTTTCGGGCAAGCTCACGGGTGCTTCATATTTGTCACCTGAAAATTTGCAAACCACAATATCTTCATCTTTTCCTTCCATTTCTTTAGTAAAATATAGATTTCCATTGCGAGCCAATGAAGCATAAAATTCATTTTTTGGTGAATTTACAGGACTTCCCATGTTTTGTGGATTACTCCATTCTCCATTTGTTTTTGTTATAAACCAAATGTCATAATCTTTCTTATCAGTTCCGCTTAAAGGTCTGTCCGAAGAAAAATATAATTTTGTACCATCGGGTGAAAATGCAGGTTCGAGGTCATTGTATTGCCCACAAAAACTTGCAATTTCGGGCTGCGTCCATTTTCCTTTGATTTTCTTTGAAAACATAATCGTACTATAATACCCATTGCGATATTGAAGTGTATAAAACATTTCATCACCCTTCGGTGAAATAGCCATATCTCGATTGCCAAATTCATCAGAAACAATATTTGGGGCAAATAAAATAGCACTTCCTGTGGGTGCAGCTTGTTGAAAAAATGGTTTCTCAACCATTTGAGATTTTACACTTAAATGGCTGAGAATGAGTAGGATAAAAAAAGTGTTTTTCATGTGGGTTAAATTTAATTAGCTCTTCGTTTTTCATCTTCTACGCCAGTATTTCTTTGTCTTGCTCGGGCAACAGTGTTTTTTCCAAAACGATAAGAATATGAAATCGTTGCCACTCTCGAATCCCAAGTGCGGTCGGTAAAGAAATCCATGTTTTGGTATTTCACAATTACGGCGATGTGATTGGTCAAAAACATATCAGTTAATCCAAATTTAAAGGTAGATAATTTATCTTTTGAAACCTTCTGAATACCCATAGAAACTTGAGCCAAACTCTTGATTATGAACAATCCCCACACAGATTTGCTTTGATAAAATCCAGTTAATTCGGCTGTCCAGCCTTTGCCTAAAATGATGTTATTTGATAATCTTGCGTCCCAAGATTTGTATTGGTTTTCTAAAGTTCCTCCCTGTAATGGACTCGTATATTTGTTCCAATTTGCTGAGCCAGTGAATGTAGAATTTACTCGATTTTTTATACTAAAAGGAATATATAAGCCCAGATTGAGCTGCTCAAAATCTTGCAAATTGGCTGGAATTTGATAAGAAATTTTGGTGTCGTCTTCCTGTACAAAAATATCTGTGATGCTCTGTTTACTTTTATTATAGCTGAGGGTTGTTACATATTTGCCCTTAAAAGTATGGTTCAGTTCATAGAGATTCGTAATGACTGGCTTCAATTTTGGGTCGCCTACCACATAAGTATAAGAATCAACAAAAATACGGAAAGGGTTTAGCTGACGATAACTTGGTCGGTCGATTCGCTTGGAGTACGATAATGAAAGTTGGTTGTTTTCAGAAAACTTTTTGTTTAAGACCACATTTGGAAAGAAATTGATATATTTTCTCTCGAATTTTTCACCTGTTGTCAACTGAACGCCATTCGTATGAGTTTGTTCAATGCGAAGTCCTGTCTGAAAATCCCATTTTTTTAACTGCTTGGCAAAGCTGGCATAAGCAGCGTTTACGTTTTCTTTATAAATAAAATTATTTGAACGACTGGGGTCGAGTTTGTTTTGATTATTGATTACATCAAAAAACTTCACGTCGTTGTCTGAAGTTACCAAACTACTTTTTAAGCCCATTTCCAATTTGGTCGTTTTACTAAAAGGGTGTACATAATCTGCTTTGAAAGATTTGACCGAAATCGTTCCCGTTTGATTTGTAGCCAATTTATTGGTGAAAATAGGCTGACCAGATGGACTAAAGTTCTGATTACTAATATCTTGAATGGTTTTGGAATTATATTTTCCAAAATCAATATCGGCGGTCAATTCTTTACCAGTAGAATCAAAAGTATGTTTGAAATTAAAATTTGCGAAGCCATTAAAACGCTTGTCGTTTGATAGAATGAAGTTTTCGTTAGTATAGTCAAGTTGACCAGTAGATTTAGTTATAAAAGCATTTGTTGTGCCATTTCGCTCAACTTTTACCCAATTGGTATTGGCCATTACGCCAATAATCGTCTTTTTGTTGAGGTAATAATCAACACCAAATCGGCTATTATCGCTCGAAATCGGTTGTTTTGTAAAGGAAGTTTGGTCAAAAGTAGAGATTAAATTTTTACTTTCATCAAAAAACTTGCGATTGATATAAAATCTGGTCAATTGCGTTGGTTGGGCGTGCGAATGGCTTCCAAAAATATTCCATTTTTTCTTTCGATAATTAAAATTGACTGACGCCGATGGCTTCCAATATTCGCCTTGACCGTAACTTAAAGTAAACGAGCCATTTAGGCCTTCATTTTTATCTTTTTTGAATTTGATATTAATGATTCCTGCATTTCCTGCTGCATCGTAGCGAGCTGAAGGATTCGTTATTATTTCTATAGATTGGATATTTGCAGCAGGAATTCCTTTCAAATAAGTAATCAAATCTGTCCCTGAAAGTGGCGAAGGTTTTCCATCAATCATCAAAACAATGCCTGCTTTCCCTTTTAAATTAATAGAAGATTCTTGATTGACAACAATGCCAGGTGAGCGTTCAAGCACTTCTAAAACAGAGTTTCCGGTAGCTACAATGCTATTTTCAACATTCACTACAATTTTATCTAATTGCCTTTCTATAAAAGGTTTAGCTGCTTTTACGCTTACTTCACCCAAATTTTTTATACTTGTTTTTAAAGCAATTTCTTTGAAATCTAAAACAGGAGTTTCGTCTGAAATAATGAATTTTGGACTTGCATATTTTTCAAAATTAGTGTGTGAAATCTTTAAGAAATAGCTGCCATTGCTGATGTTTTCAAATTCAAAGAGACCAAATTCATTGCATAAAGCAGCTTTTACAAAAACAGAATCGGCCGAACGATGTAGCATGATATTGGCAAACTCAACTACTTTTTGATTTTCATCAACGATTTTTCCAGTGATTTTTCCGTTGGGAGCTTGGGCATGGCACATAAAGCCATACAACAAGAATAAGGTAATTTTTTGTAGCTTTTTCATATAGTTTTGAGTGTTTTCGCCTTTTTTGTTAAAAAAGAGGATGGTCGCTCAAAATTATATGTATTTCAAAATGAAGGTTTAACCCTTATTGGGGGATTTGGATGAATGGTAAATGAATGATTTATTGCTTGACAAACAACTTGCTATAAGGTAGGGGATTTACTTATTTAATGCCGATTCTCCAAAAGCCATGAAGTTGTCTTAAATTCAAAGCCTTCTTTTTGAAGAAAAGCCATTAATTTACTGAATCGTTCTTGCATTTTTTTTCCGTTGTTGCGATGCAAATAAAATGGATATTTTGCTCCATTTGGCAAATCAGTATAATCAGTAAATTCCCAAGGATGGAAGTAAAGATGCAAATACCCATCAGCTTCTACTACTTTTTTACATAAATAGAAGAAATAGGGTAGTGGAAAATTATGAAAAGCTATCCAAAACAATGGAATTCGGAAAGCTGGCGAAACCGATGCTGGCACGTGCGTTAGTCCATTTTGACTGAAAACTGTACGAGGAATATGCCGATAATCGTATCTACCTGGCAAATAAGTTGGATTGTATGAAGCATTGTAAGTATAGCCAGCTTCCAACAAATCAAGGTCTGAAACAGGTGCCATGCGTGGCATTCTGAAACCTTTTACTTCTTTTTGTGTAATTTCTTCCAACAATTTTTTGGAAGCAGCCAAGTCTTCCTTTTGATGGGTAGAATGAAAATAATTATGAGAAGCAATTTCGTGCGATTGACTTAGTATCTTTATTTTTTCTGACTGAGCCAACGCATAAACGCCAGTGCAGTAAAACGTAGCTTGGGCGTGGTATTTTTCTAAAATAGTCGTAAGCGTCATTAAACCTTTGGTTGAAGTGGCAATTTGCTCGTCCATAATGGGATTTCCGCCAAATTCAAAAGGCATATCAAATTCTTCTACATCGAAACTAAGTACGGCTACTTTCATTAAAAATAATGAGTGATTGAGTGAATGATAGAATGAGCGAATAAAATTGATTTTCTTTTTCTATCTTTCAACTATATTTTGTTCTTGAATAATATATAATGGACGTTCTTTATTTTGGATTAAAATATTACCAATATAGACTCCAACAATGCCCAAAATTATCAAATTTAAGCCTCCAAAAAAAGCAATTGTTAATAAAACAGAACTCCAACCATTTTCATAATTACCTGTAAATAAACTATAAAGTACATAAGGCAAATACAATAATGATAAAAAAGCGATAGTAAAACCCAAATAAATAGCTCCATGTAAAGGTTTTACACTAAATGATGTAATACCAGCCAATGCTAATTTGAACATCTTAGAAAAGGTATATTTGCTTTCGCCTGCATGTCTTTTTTGAGGAGTATAGACCATTTTGGCTTGTTTATAGCCTATCCATTGAATCATTCCTCGTAAAAAAACATCGTGTTCTTTTGAGTTTTTGAGGGTTTGAGTAGCTTGTCTGTCGATTAATCTAAAATCTGCTTGTCCAGCCTCTAATTTTAAATCACTGATTTTATTTAGAATCTTATAAAACCATTGACTTGTTTTTTTCTTGAACCACGACAAATCTTTATCTTCCTCTCGTATACTATTGACAATGTTTACTTTTTCTGCCAACCAAATATCAATCAACTTTGGAATAAGCTCGGGAGGGTGTTGCAAATCGCAGTCCATCATCACAATAGCATCGGCATCAATCGCATCAATTCCTGCTTTTAGAGCAATTTGTTGACCAAAATTTCTTGAGAATGATACATATTTTATATTAGCATCTTTTGCTGCTAAAGTTTTGAGAACAGATAAAGTATTGTCTTTGCTACCATCATTGACAAAGCAAAATTCAAACAAAAAAGGCAACTTTTCGATGACTTTTTTCACTGCTTCATAGAAAGTAGTTATATTTTGTTCTTCGTTGTAGGCAGCAGTAAGAATACAAATTTTTAATTTTGATGTGTCCATATATTTAACCCGAAAGCCTAATTCATTTCTACCAATGCTTCTTTTTTTCTATTCAAAACTGTTATAGGATTTTTATCAGTATAATCATTTTTCAATAATTGATAAATACACACAAACCAAACCACGCAACAAGGGAAAGCCTTGATAGAATATTGTATAAACATCATGCGAATTTCTCTTGGAAAAATATCGGTTGCCGAAAGTGAAGTACCAACCAAAACCAATATCATTAAAACCCATACCCAACGCTCAATAGGATATTTTTGGGTGATAAACCAAATGGCTACCCCCGACGTAGCAACAATGAAGGTAGCAGACTCGGAAGATGATGAAAAAATAACAACGAAAATCAATGTGGAAGCTAAATACCGTAATTGAAAATTTAGTTTTTGGTAAAACTTAAAACGCAGCAAAGGTAATAACTGTAACAAAAGCCCTGGAATAATAAATACCAAGTTTGAAATATCTGGGTGGCCACTTAGCCGTCTTACCAAACCCATTAAAGAGACATCTTGCATATTGCCAACGCCGTTGTTAACAGTTTGATTAGCAATATTTTTTTCAACCAAACTATTGTACCAATCTTGATAACTTTGCAGCACAAAACTCGGCGAACTGATAATCATAGGCAATGCAAAAAGTATCACTGCCCAAAAAAACGCAGAATAGATGTACTTTACTTTATGCTTTGAAAATAGCCAAAACACCAATCCTACGATACCATAAAGTTTTACAAAAGTGCCGATCATGACAAATAAAACTGCCCAAAAATCATTTTCTTTTTTGACAAAATACCAAGATAAAATAATCAATGCAGCCACACTTGGATTGACCTGCACATTGTGAGACGAAGTCATTAAATCAACAATGCATATTGATAAGATAAGCCATTGGTCGGCACGTTTCAGTGGTAAAACCATGAGTGCTTGGTATAAAACAAAAGCATGGAAAACCACCCATAGCACTACGCCAAAGGCATCAGGAAATGCACAAAAAGGCATGATGATTAGGCTAAATAATGGCCCATAATGATTGCTATCAACGTATTCTTGAGGGTAAAGATTATATAAATTTGTCTGATGTAGAAGATGCCAAAAGACTCCCTTATAAATTGCGTAATTGTTGATGTCTTTGCGAAACACATGGGTTAGTCCTGCCAAAGCAGGTAACAGAAACCATAAAAGACGAGTAAAATCTTTTTTGTTTTTATAAAATGTAAGCATTTGGTTAGTACGTTTCCACAAAATTATTGTATTTTTTTTATAAAAAACAAAAAGTATAAGATTAAAATATAAACTATTGATGGGCAGATAGTTATAAACTATACTTCTACATTTGCCAGACGCCTATAAATGCAAAAAAGCGATAGCCTAAAGATAGACTATCGCTTTTTTGGTGGGTTTTATTACTTGATATTAAAAATCGTCTTCAACCAATTCTTCTGCCACTGCTGTTACCTCTTGTTTTTTATGTTCAACTTCATTTTTCTTGTTTTTAAACTTTTTAATCTGGGTTTTGAGAGCTTCGAGAGCAAGGTCGGTCGCTTCCTCAAATGTTGTTCCTTTCTCTTCGGCAAAAATCGTATGACCGGGTACGTTTAATTTGATTTCAATGTGCTTTTTGTGAATTTTACTATTTTCTCCTTTGTCTAATTTTAGAAAGACTTCTCCATTAATAAACTTGTCGTAGAAGGTTTCTAATTTGTTTAACTTGTTTTGAATAAATCCGACCAATTTGGGGTCGATGTCGAAATGGACTGCATGCACATGAATCTTCATAACACACTAATTTAGAGTGAATAATTACATAAACTATTGAGATTCAAGATATTAGCACAAAGACGATGAATATAAACTTCTCACATCTCCTATCTTTTATCTTGTATCTCGCTTTTCAAAGAACTTTTATTAATCTAACGTAGTAAAAAAAACAATACGAGTCAAGAACTTATGGAAGAAAATTATTAGACGAGGATGAATGGCTTCAAGACTAAAAGTAAAACAGTAAGTTTGATTAAAATATCTTGTGAAAATTTATTTGTCAATCTTTCGATTGGAATTCTCAAAAACCTCTCATAGATTTCATCTTTATTTCAAATTTTAAGAAAAAATCAACTAAATCTAAATTAAACAGCTTAAAAATGAATGCAATTAAAATTTCAAACCTTCAAAAATCTTACGGTAGCGGTTTGGTCTTGAAAGACATAAATTTGGATGTAAATTCGGGCGAAATTATTGGTTATATAGGGCCAAATGGGGCGGGGAAATCAACAACCATCAAAATTTTGATTGGGATGATTCCTGACTTTGAGGGTGTAGTAAAAGTTTTAGGGTATGATGTAAAGACTAATCCGATGGATGTGAAGCGACTCATTGGGTATGTTCCCGAAAATGCCATGCTTTATGATACACTTTCGCCGATGGAATACCTGCGGTTTTTAGGTAGCTTATATCAATTAGAATCAAGCCATATCGAAGAAAAAGCAAGCGAATTGCTGAGACTTTTTACACTTTATGACCAAAGAGACGACCGCATGACTACTTTTTCGAAAGGGATGAAGCAAAAAGTACTCTTGATTTCGGGAATGTTGCATAACCCAGAAGTGATATTTTTAGACGAGCCACTTTCTGGCCTCGATGCCAATGCTGTGATTTTGGTAAAAGAGATCTTAGCACAGTTGAAACAAGCAGGTAAAACTATTTTTTACAGCTCGCATATCATGGATGTTGTCGAGAAAATTTCTGACCGAATTGTACTCATCAATCAAGGGACTGTCATAGCTAATGGTACTTTTGAAGAACTTAAATCGCAGCGAGAAACTGGTTCGTTGGAACAAATTTTCAATCAACTCACAGGCAATACTGAACACGTGCATTTGGCGGAAGAATTTATTCAAGTAATGAATCGCTAACCCCTACGACGGAGTTCCTACTCCGTCTGCGTAGGATAAGTTATCAAAAACACATAAATTCCTTATTATCAATTACTTGAAGTTAAAAAATGACCACATTTTACATAAAAATACTTTTTATCTTACGCCCATTATTTATTCGATTAGGTGTCAACTTCGACCAACTCGCAGCGATTGTTGAAGTAAAACTAAAAATGGATAATCGCCGTACGAGATTTAATCAAATGAACAAGAAGCAGCAAGAATCTAATGCTTCTTTTTACTGGACATTGCTTCTTTATGCTTTCCTATCAAGTATTTTTGGCTTCTTTGTTTATATTTCTGCAAGTGTTACTGCCGTTTATTCGATGGCGTTTGCCTACGTAATGTTTATGTTGGCAATGACTCTCATCACTGACTTTTCATCTGTAATTCTCGATTCAAATGATAATGCGGTGTTACTGCCTCGCCCCATTGATGACCGTACACTCTTGATTGCCCGTATCACGCATATTCTGATGTACTTGCTTTCAATGATGTTTGCACTTTCTTTGCCAGTTTTGGTGGCTACGATTATAAAATATGGTGTTTTTGTTGGATTTATTTTCTTGATAATCAGCTTGTTGTTGTTAATATTGATTGTTTTCTTGACCAATATTTTCTATTTGGTTTTGATGAAATTTACGAGCGAAGAAAAACTACGAAATATCATTAATTCATTTCAAATCATTTTGACTTTTATTTTTATGGGCGGCTATCGAATCGTTGGTCGTTTGGTAAATTTTGAAGCATTACAAAGTAGTTTAGAACTGAAAGCAATGTGGTGGCATTATCTTATACCACCAATTTGGATGGGAAATAGTATGAATGTTGCCATTAACCATCAATTCGATGGTTCAAAATTTCTTTTTATTTTCCTGACTTTGACGGTTCCTTTTATGGTGTTTTTCTTGGTAAATAATGTTTTATCAGAGAGTTTTGGTCAAAAGATTGCAGGAATGGACGTTGCCAAAAGAGAAGAAAGAGTGCCAAACCAAGTAAAATCAAACGGATTTGTAGGACGATTGGCTCAAATTTTTACAGGAACACCAATAGAACATGGAGCTTTTGAATTTGTTTGGAAACTAACAAGTCGTGATCGAAAATTCAAGTTGCGAGTTTATCCATCATTGGCATATTTGCTCATTTATCCAATTTTCATGATTGGTGCAGGCAAAAGCGAAGGTAGCTTTAGCCAACAAATCGAAAACCTCAGAGAATCTTCTTGGTTATTGGTAATGATGATTTACCTCTGTTTTTCTATTTTATTGACAATTCGACTTCAGATTTCACAATCAGAGGAATTTAAAGCTTCTTGGATTTTTACAATTGCCCCACTCACGCATCCTGGTGAGGTGCTTAGCGGGGCATTTCGGTCGGTCATGGTAAAGTTTATGTTACCAATTATATTACTATTATCTATTATTTTACCGATTATTTGGGGAGGAGATATCATAGACGATATTTTCTTTGGAGCATTGACAGTTATCAATATTGCATTACTCAATGCTATTTCCAGCAGAGATAATAAATTACCTTTTTCGACCGAAGTTAGAAATAATTCTGGAGGTACTTTTTTACGTACGATGCTTTATATGATTGCTACGGGTATGATTGGATTTATACACTTTTTTCTGATGAAAGTATCTTATGTTATACTTGTTTTTGCTATTTTTCAGTTAATTTTAGCTTTATATTTACTTAAAAAATACCGTGAATTAGGTTGGGAAAAGGTTTCTATGGAGTGACATTCTGTAAAAAAAGCATTCAAATCTGTTCAAATCAAACTTTATGAAAAATTATATTCTACCCTTATTATTGCTAACAAATATTTCTTTTGCTCAAAGTCCATTGATTGAGCAAGCCAGAAATTACCGTAAAGCCAACGAACATGCTCTTCTTGGAGAGTTCATGGGTTTACTTTCCATTCCTAACATTGTTTATGATACAGTGGGTATTCAGAAAACTGCCGCTTATATTGTAAAAATGATGGAAGCAAGAGGTATAAAAACACAAATGCTGGATGGAAAAACAAAAGGTGTACCACCAGCAGTTTTTGGTGAAGTAAATGTGCCAAATGCAACCAAAACCATTATTTTTTATGCCCATTATGATGGTCAGCCAGTCAATCCAAATCAATGGGCTGAGGGAATTGAGCCTTTCAAATCGGTATTTTTGGATGCTTCGCTTGAAAAAGGAGGAAAGATTATTCCCGCTCCGAAAGCTGATGAAAAAATTAATCCCGAATGGCGGATTTATGGACGAAGTGCTTCTGATGATAAAGCTGGTGTGTTTTCTATTTTGACTGCTTATGAGGTTTTGACAAAATTAGGTATTTCACCATCGGTAAATATCAAGTTTTTCTTTGAAGGAGAGGAAGAAGCTGGGTCAACGCATTTGTCGGAAATTTTAGAAAAACACAAAGACAAACTCAAATCTGACCTTTGGATAATCTGTGATGGCCCTGTGCATCAATCGGGTAAAAAACAAGTGGTTTTTGGCGTGCGTGGCGATGTAAATATGGAAGTAAAAGTATATGCTTCAAAGCGACCGCTACACAGCGGTCATTACGGCAATTGGGCTCCTAATCCTGCGATGCTTTTGGTCAAACTTTTGGCTTCGATGAAAGATGACAATGGAAGAGTTTTGATTAAAGGTTTTTATGATGATGTGATTCCATTTACTGAAACCGAGAAAAAAGCCATTTCAAAAGTACCTTCGGTTGATGAACAAATGAAAAATGAATTGGGTTTTATGCGTCCAGAGGGTGGTGGCAAATCTTTGGTCGAATTGATTAATTTACCATCACTTAATATTAATGGTATTTCGAGTGCTAATGTAGGTAAAATGGCCGCAAATGTGATTCCGATTTCGGCAACGGCTGCTTTAGATTTACGTTTGGTTTTAGGAAACGATGCTCAACGACAAACCCAAAAAGTAATTGAACACATCAAATCACAAGGCTATTATGTGACGCAAAATGAAAGTATTACTGACGAAGAACGCATGAAATACCCGCTCATTGCTCGTGTGCAAGCTCAAAAAGGTTATAATGCCCAACGCACAAAAATGGATTTGCCAATTGCTCAGAATGTGATAAAAGCAGTCCAATCAAGTACCAACGAAGAAATAGTTTTAATGCCAAGTTTAGGCGGAAGCTTACCACTATTTTTATTTGAAAAATATTTGGCAACACCAACTATCACCGTTCCGATTGCCAATCATGACAACAATCAACACGCTGAAAATGAGAATATTAGAATCCAAAATATTTGGAACGGTATCGAAACTTATGTGGCTTTGATGAGGATGTGAAATCGCCGTCTGTGAGGACACAGACAATGGAATGACAATGGAAAATACCTTGAATTACAAACTCGTAAAACCAGACAAATCACTCGCTGATTATGTTTATTGTTTTTCATCTTTACAAAATTTGACAAACATAAACAATGCAGTTATTATCCCTAACGGGAAAATTGATTTGCTCTTTTCTAAAACTTTAGATAATGAACTTCATGTTTTGCTGATGGGCATTGAAACCAAAGCTAAGCTGGCAAAGTCTGATGTATCAAACTTCTTTGCAATAAGTTTCAATCCTCTGGCAGTAGAATATATTTTTCAACAACCTATTGCTGATATATTGAATATTGGAAAAGAACTAAAAAATGATTTTTGGGGCTTTACTATTGAAGATTTAGACAATTTTGATGCGTTTTGCGATAAGGCTTCTCGAAAAATTCAATACCTCATTCCAAAAGAGATTGATGAACGAAAACGCAAAGTATTTGAATTGATTCTTGCGAAAAATGGGGAGGTTTCTATAAAAGAAATCTCCGAAAAAGCCTGTTGGAGTGAGCGTCAAATCAATCGTTATTTCAACCAACAATTTGGCCTTTCATTAAAAATTTATTGCAATATTCTTCGTTTTCAAGCCTCTCTACCACATATCAAAAAAGGAAAACTTTTTCCTCAACTCAACTTTACCGACCAATCTCATTTCATCAAAGAAATAAAAAAGCTTTCGGGTGTTTCGCCCAAAGAATTATTCAAAAATAAAAACGACCGATTTTTACAATTCTTAGTGTATAATGAGGAATAATTTTGCAACATAAAATTAAAAATTATGTTGTTAGAAAATAAACAAATCGCCATCATTGGTGGAGGCCCTGGAGGGCTGACTTTAGCTCGACTTTTACAACTTAAAGGGGCAAACGTAAAAGTGTTTGAAAGAGATATTAATAAAGATGCTCGAGTGCAGGGCTCACCTCTTGATTTGCACGAAGAGTCTGGTTTGGCTGCTTTACGCCAAGCAAATTTATTAGATGAGTTTAAAAAGAATTATCTTCAAGGGGCAGATAGAATGGTTATCGTAAACGAAAGTGCTGATGTTTTTTTCAGTGACCATGAAAGTAAAGCTATTGAAAACTTTGGGAATGAACATTTTCGTCCTGAAATAGACCGTGGAGTATTAAGAAAAATACTTTTGGAATCATTAAAAGCCGAGACTGTTGTATGGGATAGTTATTTTATGTCAATGGAAAAGCAAAATGAAGGTTGGCTGTTACATTTTAAAAATGGAATAAATGCTTACGCCGATATTGTCATTGCGGCAGATGGTGCAAACTCAAAAATTCGACCTTACATTACTGACATCAAACCTTTCTATTCAGGCATAACAATGCTCGAAGGTAATATTTTTAATGCCGAAAAATCAACTCCAAAAATTTCAAAACTACTTAATGGTGGAAAAATAATGGCTTTCGGAAATTCGAAAAATATATTGATGGGTCAAAAAGCGAATGGTGAAATTGGTTTTTATATAAGTTTTAAAACAGAAGAAAAATGGGCAGCTAATAGTGGATTAGATTTTTTTGATAAAACACAATTATTAGAATGGTTTGAAAAGGAATATGCTGAATGGAGTCATATTTGGAACGAATTATTCGAAAATTCCGCCACTCCTTTTATCCCACGACCCATTTATTGTATGCCACTAAATCAAACTTGGGAAAGTATGTCTAACTTGACTATGCTTGGTGATGCAGCTCATGTGATGCCACCTTTTGCAGGAGAGGGTGTAAATATGGCCATGCTTGATGCTCTTGAATTGAGTGAATGTTTAACCTCCGAAAAACACAATTCATTACAAGAAGCCATCTCTTCTTATGAAATAAATATGAGAAAAAGAGCAGCACTTATGGCCCAAGAATCGCTTGAAAATGGCGAACGAATGCATTCGGGAAGTGCGTTAAATACAATGTTGAAGTTTTTTAGTGAACACTAAAAAACTATTGCTGCAAGTGTGAAGTAAAATGCACACTTGCAGCAACAATCGTTAGCAATCTTTTACTCGGCATTAAAATCTTTAAAAACCTTCTTGATATTGGCATCAGTCGGTTTGTTTTTTGGCTCCCAAGCGGCATCCAAATCAAGTACAACTAATCCTTTAAGGCTCATGGCGTTCATAAAGTCATCTACTTTTCGTACAAATTCGGGGCCACGACGAGAAGACTTTAAAGCATAATCTCGGGCAAAAATATCTCCTTTGCTTTGAAGTTCGTTCTTTTTTTCGATGATATAATTGAGACGGTCGATGATGTCTTTCATAGAGCGACCGATGACCTCGGTTGCTTCGAGTGTTCCAATGGTTAGTACAGTAGTGCCACCCAATGTTGAAATCAAACGTTGTTGGTCAGGTTTAGTTTTAGGTACAAAAACCGATGATAAACTCGTGGTTGCACCCAAAGAAGCATTCAAAACAGAACGATTTTTTTTGCCTTTTTTTGCTTGTGTATAGGCCTTTTTTAGTTCATCTTCTTTCTGTTTCATTTGCTCCAATAATTCCCAGCCTCTTAAAAGAGTTCCCCTATAAAGATTATACAATTTAAGGTCAGTTTCAGCTTCATTGATAGCATTTTTTACGACAAATCTAATGGTTTTTACATCACGTTTTTTTGTTTTATCTAATACAAAAAAATCAATGTTAAAACCAAGCGAATCGAGCGGGTCTTTTACAAAATCATAGGTCGGGTGCCACGTAAATTCGTATTGATTTGAAGTGTTTTTTATCAAATTACTTTTACTAACATGCTGATTATCAGTTAAAAAATCAAAGTCTTGAATGTCGTCATCGCCATTTGGGTCGGATAAATAAAAACGAATGTTGACAGTTTGATTTTCTTTGATTTTGAAGACATTATCACGTGGAACAACCACGATTTCGGGCGGTAAATCTATCTGAGTTACTTCGATTTTTAAACGACCTTTGGTTTGAGTTTTAGCAGGTTGGTCTTCTACATAAAACTCCAAGTACATGAAGTTTCCATCAATCGTCTTTTCTTTCAATTTCTTAAATTGAGTCAATGAAGGAGACCATGAAATTTCACCTTGCGAGGTCATTTTCATGCCTTCTGGCATTGTCTCGAATGATGGTATAACTACGATTGGGTCGTTGTCTTCATCATAAACAAAATCACGGTCAATTTTATAAACATTATTGGTGTTGTATTGTACATAAAAAGGCTTCAAATCTCTGACCTTTGGGCTACGATTGACATGCTGAATGCGGAATTCGACTTTTGAAGAAATACTTTCATTAGTAGAATCACATTTAGCTTCAAAAATTACTTGATGAAATTTATAAGAATCAAGTCGATCGACTAAGTTATAGCCAGGAGTCCAAGTAAAGCGTCCGAGCGAATCGAAAGCCATGCCATCAATTTTTCCTTGTGGAATTGTAAATCGGAATTTTTCGCAGTTTTTTCCTTCTACTTTTAGCTCAAATGATACTTCAGTCCCTTCTTTAAGTTGGCTCCATTCTTTGCCAGCAGGCAGTATAATCTTGGGTGTTTCTTGGGCAAAAGTATAAAAAGAAAATAAAGTTAATATATTGGTAATCAGTAATTTGATATTCATTTTGTTGATGCTTTTTTACAAATAGAAAAGTAAAGTATGTTATTATACTTCACTTGTTGTATTTGTTACCTCTTCGATTTTGATATTTTTAGCTGACTCATTTAAGTCAGGTACTACCACGCATGGAAAACCAAATAGACAACGGTCTTTGATCATTTTTATTACCTCTTCAGGTATGTTTTCTTCCCAACCTTCTTCGCCTTGTTTAATTAGTTCAAGTGTTTTATTGATATTTATACTTAGATTTGCTTCGTTATAATGATGAATGTCTTCAATTTTATTGTTAGCAATCAAGTAGCGATAGAGATCAATGAGTTGCATGGGTGGATTAAACCTCATGCAGTTCATGATATTATTGTTTTGGTAAGTTGGATAGACAAAAAGTTTAAGATTTCTGCTGAAAAGTGTAGCAAATGATTCTAAGATTCCACCAGCTAAATCTTTGTAATGTTTTTCTTCAAAAATGTATTCCAAGTTTGGATAGCCAATAATTAGACCCATTTTCAATTTAGTCAATTTTGAAAGATAAGCCACTAATTTATAGTATTCTTGGTAATTTGAAATCATCACCATTTGGCCCATTGCACAAAGAATATCGACCCTATCTAAAAAGTCTTTTTCATCAATTTCAGCGTCGGCCTGTTTGAGTCCTTGTAATGTTATTTCTGAAAGTACTACTACTTTATCTTTGTCAACGTCAGGTTCTCGCATGAACTGTTTACGACCATTGGCAAGCATATCAAGGTGTACGTTTACTAAAGGACGGAATCGCCCACGAAGCACCAAAGCGTGTTTGCGGAATAGTACTTCCGAAGGTTGTAAGTTTTTGCCATCAGCACCAAACAAAGCAATGTCTGAAAAACCATATTTTACTAAATGTAAACTCATCAAGCGATTATCAACGTGCTTAAAATCAGGCCCTTCAAAACGAATCATATCAATCTGGATTCGGTCTTTTGAAAGGTCATCCATTAGCGATAATAATAAAACCTCGGGGTCTTGGTTGTAAAAATAACAACCATACATAAGGTTTACCCCCAAAGTCCCAAGTGCTTGTTGTTGGAGAATACTATCATTATCCAACATTTTTACGTGGATAATAATATCATTGAAATCACCATGAGGCGTAAGCTGAAATCTGACACCCATCCAACCATGAGCATCGTTATTCTTATGATAGTTGAGTGCCGCAACTGTATCAGAAAAAGCAAAAAAGGTAGAGTTATCGCCACGTTTTTCGTTCAAACGTTCAATTAATAAGCCATATTCATGGTCGAGCATACTCATCAGACGTGGCTCGCATACATAGCGACCATTTTCCATGACACCATAAATGGCATCCGAAAACGTCATGTCATAAGCCGACATGGTTTTAGCAATTGTATTGGATGCTCCACCTGCTTTAAAAAAATTGGCAGCAACGTCTTGCCCTGCACCAATTTCGGCAAAACAACCATAAATCTGTTTGTTAAGATTAATACGCAAAGCCTTTTGCTTTGTTCCGAGATTTTTTTCGTGTATGATTTCCATAGAAACAGTATTTTAAAAAATAGCGTATAAACTATTTTACCTCAAAGTTATTTTAAAATTTGCACTATTCTTATAGAAAACCTCAAAATTTAGCCAAAGTGTTGGATTATTAAGCAATACTTGATTAGTAATATGGATAGTTTTTGAATTAAACTGATAAAAAATGTAGTTTTTTAAATATTTTAAAAACTAACATCCCTTGTCAGCTCATGACCTCATTTTAATAATAATCAACTCGTAACATTAGCTTAACACTAAGTTAATATTGGCTTGCGACCTTTGTGGTCGAAATCAAAATACACCAATATCAGTTATGAACTCCAAATTAAAATTTACTCTTACGCTATTATTGACAATCGGCTCCATTATTTCTTTTGCTCAAACTGGGGTAGTACGTGGAACAATCAAAGATGCTATAAACAACGAGGATATTATAGGTGCGACTGTAAAAGTAGATGGGACAACGATGGGTGCTGCTACTGACATAAATGGATTCTTTTCTATTTCAAAAGTTCCGGTAGGCAAGAAAAAAATTATCATTTCTTATGTTTCGTACAAGCAAAAGGAAATAGAAGTAGTAGTAGAGGCCGATAAAATTGTAGAAATAAATACGACTCTTCAAGAAGATAAAGTGGTTTTGCAAGAAGTAAAGGTAGTTGCGAATAGAATTACTGGAACGGAGGTTTCGGTGATTTCTGAAATCAAAGCTTCACAAATGGTTGTGAGTGGTATTTCTTCAGCTCAAATTGGTAAAACACTCGATAGAAATGCTGCTGAAGTAGTAAAAAGAGTACCAGGGGTAACTATCTTCGGAAATCGCTTCATCAATATCAGAGGTTTAAATGAGCGTTATAATACAGTAATGTTGAATAACGTATTTACGCCAAGTATGGAAACAGATGTTCGTTCGTTTTCATTCGATATCATTCCGAGCAATCAAATCGACCGAATTTTAGTTTTCAAAAGCCCTGCGGCTGAATTATCAGGTGAGTTTTCGGGCGGTGTAGTAAAGATTTTTACCAAAAGTATTCCTGATCAAAACTTCTTGACGGTTGATTTAGGTGGTTCATTCCGTGAAGGAACTACAAGTAAAGATTTTTTTGAGCCACAACATGGTGCTAACTATTGGACAGGTTTCAATGACGGTTATAGCGATTTGCCAAAATATTTTCCTGCTACAAAATTAGACATTATCAATGCTGGTGCTGACCGTTTAGCTCAAATCGGACAATCATTAAAAAATAACTGGACTCCTTTACAATCCAAGGCTATGCCAGATGCACGTGTGTCGCTTACAGGTGGTTTCAAACTTCAAAGAGGCGGTATTAAAATTGGTAATTTCTCAGCTATCAATTATAGTAATAGCTACACAAATTTTGCTATGCAACGCAATGATTACGAGTTTAGCCAAATCAAGAAAAATGGAGAGGCTGGTGAAGTTTTCAATTTTGATGACAAACAATATACGCATGCAGTTCGCTTAGGAGCATTGCATAACTGGGCATTTAGATTGAATGATAACAACACGATTGAGTTCAAGAATTTGTATAACCAAATGAGTAATGGTCAGTTTGTCAATCGTACAGGTTTTGACAGTGGTAATAAATGGAATATCCGCTCATTTGATCAAGTTTATCGTGGTATTTATTCAGGTCAATTAATAGGAAAACATACATTAGTTAAAGATAAAACAACTGTAGATTGGGTTGTTGGTTATAATAATTCCTATCGTAATCAGCCTGATTATAAGCGTTTTAAGTATAATTTAGATGGTACTGTACCAGTTTTATTTGTACCGCAAGGTTCGGCACAAACATTCAACTTGGGAAGAACCAATATCCAAATGACAGAAAGTGCCATTACTGGTGGTGTAAATCTTGTTCAAAAAATAACTCTTAAAAAAGCTGCCCAAAAAGAAGATAACAAAGAATTAGAATTGAAAGCAGGTGCTTATTACGAAATCAAAAACAGACAATTTGATGCTCGTAACTTAGGTTATGTACAAGCGAGTAGTGCTAATTTCAATATTGGTAGCTTACCAATCGAACAAATCTTTGCTCCAGGTAATATCAATAATACTACGGGAGTAAAAATTGATGAACAAACTAACCCGAATGATTCCTATACAGCAAAAAATAACTTAATGGCTTTTTATGTTTCAGGAAATTATTCTTTGACTAAAAAATTGAATGCAATTGTAGGTGTTCGAGTTGAACAAAATACACAGAAGTTGGATAGTTATGATTTAATCAAAAATCCAATTAATTATAACAATTCAAAAACTAACGCATTGCCATCGGCAAATATCACTTATAATTTCTCAGAAAAATCATTGCTTCGTATGGCCTATGGTCAGACCTTGAATCGCCCTGAGTTCCGTGAAATTGCACCATTTTCTTTCTATGATTTTGTAAATAATCGAAATATTACTGGAAATCCAAACTTGAAAAATGCACAAGTTCAAAATGTAGATTTCCGTTATGAGTTTTACCCAACGCCTGCAGAAGTATTAAGTATTGCTGCTTTTTACAAGAAATTTACTAATCCAATTGAAGTGGTTTTTGCCAGCGGTGCAAATCCTAACTTGAGCTTTGAAAATGCCCAAAGTGCCTATAGTACAGGTATCGAATTAGAAGCTCGTAAATCGTTAGAAAGTCTGACAAGTGCTCCATTTTTGAGTAAACTAAGTGTTACTTTCAATGCAGCCTTTATTTATAGCCGTGTAAAATTGAATAGTTCTATTGCAGCTAACCAGTCTGATAATCGTCCCTTACAAGGACAATCTCCTTATGTGATTAATGGTGGTTTAAGCTATAATGATACAAAAAAGCAATTGCAAATCAATGTATTATACAATGTCATTGGTAAGCGTATTTATGCAGTAGGTAATAACTATGGTTTCCAATATCCTGATTGGTACGAAATGCCAAGAAATGTGGTTGATATTACTTTCTCGAAAGGAATTGGTAAAAATTTACTACTCAAAGGGGGAGTTACTGACCTTCTTAATGCAAGAAATCTGGTATTACAAGATGGTAATCAAGATAAGGTTTTTGACATCAACCAAGACCAAATCATTCAGTCTTACAGGTCTGGTAGAGTTTATTCATTAGGTATAGCCTATACTTTTAAGAAATAATACCCAATAAAGCTCCAAATTCATAAATCAAATCGTGGCGACGAATCGCAAAAAAACAATGAAATTAATGCAAACAAAAATTACAAAAGCTTTGATGGTAATGCTTTCTATGGCGTTGATTTTCACGGCTTGTAAAAAAGAAGATGAAGTAGTTCCTGCTCCAACAGTTTCTGCTGGTACAGCACTTTCAGGAGTTCCTGGTGCAAAAGTAACACTTACAGCAACTATATCTGCTCCAGGTGGTATCAAAACTGTAACTGTTTTGAAAAATGGTGCTGCTTTTGATTCAAAAGCTTATGCTGGTGAAACTTCTGCAACTTATACAAAAGAATATACTGTTGAAACATTAGCTGCTGGGACAATCGTAAATTTTACGATTCAAGTATTAGATAATAGTAATCAATCTTCAAGTTTAACAACCATTCCTGTGACAGTTACTGCTGTTCCACCAACTCCTGTTGTTGAAGTAAAAGGTAATTTGGAAGGAAATGTTACTTGGACTGCTGATAAAATCTACAAATTAGTTGGTTTTGTACGTGTTGGTCAAGAGGATGTTTTTGGAACAATTACTAAAACTGGTGTTTTGACTATCGAACCCGGTACACGTATTATTGGTGACCGTGCTACTAAGGGTACTTTGATTGTACAACGTGGTAGCAAAATCATTGCTAACGGTACAGTTGAGAAGCCAATTGTAATGACTTCAGAAAGAAATCCAGGTGAGAAAGAGGCTGGTGACTGGGGTGGTTTAGTAATTTGTGGAAAAGCTCCAAACAACTTGCCTGACGACAAAGCGAACCGTGAATTGGAAGGTGGTTATGGTGCATTCCACGGTGGTTCAGATGCTGCTGATAATTCAGGTTCTTTGAAATATGTTCGTGTTGAATATGCTGGTATTCCGATTAACCCAAATCAAGAGGTAAATTCATTTACGTTTGGTTCGGTAGGTAGCGGTACAACTGTTGACTACGTACAAGCTTCTTATGGTTTAGATGATTCATTTGAGTTTTTTGGTGGAACAGTAAACTGTAAGCACTTAATCGCTTATCGTGGCTTAGATGATGATTTTGATAATGATAATGGTTACAGTGGGTATGTACAATATGCAGTTGGTATTCGTGGAACTACACAAGCTGACCAATCGGGTTCAAATGGTTTTGAGGTTGATAATGATGCCAATGGTTCATCAAATACACCTTTTACTTCTGCAATTTGGGCCAATGTATCAATCATTGGTGCTAAAGGTAAAGCAGAAACTTCTATCAATATCCAGTTCCAAAATGGTGCTCAATTGAGAAGAAATAATAAATTGAAAATCTATAATACATTCATCACCGGCTATCCAAATGGTGTATATATTGATAGCCAAAGAGGAAGTGCGAAAACGAATGCAGAAAAAGGTGACATTGATTTACAAAATGTTGTTTTGGCAGGTGTAGATGGCTGGGGAACAAATGGTTGGGGACAAGGTTTTGCTACAAATCCTAAAGGTTTTGCAGTATCGGATGTTGAACAAAATGCTGCCTTAACACCAATTTTAATTGGTACACAAAAGCCGTCAGAATGGTTTGTTGCTTTAAAAGGAAATAAAATCTTGGCAAACACAAGCAAAACTGGTCTAAGTTCAACTTTATGGGGAACAGGGACACCAACTTTCACATTGACTACTGGTACCGCCGAATCTCTAATCGGAGCATCATTGCCAGCTACTTTGCCAGCGTTTTTTGATAAAACTGATTTCGTAGGTGCATTCAAAGATACAGATTGGACAAAAACTTGGGCAGAATTTAACCCACAGTCTATTCAGTATTTGAAGTAATTAATAAGTTACGGAGTAGAAAATACTTACTCACTCTACTTTACAAATAGTAAACTCTCCGAAGGTTTGAGATTTTCGGAGAGTTTACTTTCAAAAAATACAACAAAACTACCTTACACCAATATGAAAAAAAGAGCCTTTCTTTTACTAATTCCATTGCTTGTCTTTTCTTGCCAAGGTAATTCTAATAAAATATCAAACTATTTCAACGAAAGTGAACGAGATACGTTGTTGGCAAATATGATTACATATATTTATGTAAAGCCACCTTACGCAAATAGCACTACAAAATTCCAAGCACAATTTAGAAAATATTACGTACAAAGTATTCCCAAGTTTTCGCTCGAAAACTATTACATTACTCCCGATAGCACACATTATTTTTTCTTGATTCGCCCCGTAGGGAATACACTCAAATACCGTCGTGGAGTTGTAGGAAAATTCAGATTAAAACAAGGCTCATTGATGCCTACGGATTTTGAAGAAGTAGTAAATACGCCTCATTTAGAAGAAGCATTAGTGAAAGAAAGAGGCACATTTTTATTCAAAGAGTTGATTAAAACGGGCAATTTGGATAAATATTTAGGAATGAAACATTACATCGAATGGCCAGATTCAACACTGGTTTACGATAAAAAAATAAACGAATGGGTAGGGAGACATTCAACGGTCGAAAGTCAACAGTCAACAGAAGTCAAGAAATAAAGATTTTACAGTCGTCTGTTGGAGGTAGTCAATGGACTGATTTAAAAATATTTGTACAAACAAAAAGATTATCAGCTTATGGCTGAGACTTGAATCAACTACTTCGGTAGTTCAATTGATTCATATTGGTGTTAAAAATCAGAAAAGTCAGAGGCCTTGCCTCTGACTTTTCTTTAAATTGTAGCACAAATTTCCAGCTTGTACCCTTCTAAAACTGAACAATTTAAGAAAATCTAAAACTACTCAACATTCGCCAAAACCTCAGCTAATGGCCTAAAATTACCACTTTTTAATATTTTTTCTTCTGGTTTTTCGTAAGGAATTACCTCCAAAATATTGGTAATATTGATGTCAGTGATTTGATAATCTTCTACTGTTCCGAGTCTTTCTGATAATAAATTATACGCTTCCAAAGGGTTTTCAGCATTGATAAGCATATTGAAAGGCGTACGTTTTTCTTTTTGAGTTTTTTCGTCGAAACTAATGAAATTTACTTTTACTTTATACCATGTTTCGGAACCACCTTCAACAAAAAACACTTCACTAAGTTTCATTCTTGAAAGTCCGAATAACTGAAAATCAGGGGTATTTGAAGCAACAGTTTCATAAACACGAGCCTCGGCGTCGGTGTACGAAACAGCATCTACTAAATAAACTTCGGTGATTTTGATTGTTCTATCTTTTTCATCTACCTTTTGGTAGCGAATCTTGCCTTGATACCAATTCGACATCTGTAATGGATTATTTTTTATAAAAAATTTAACTCGACAAAGGTAAGGTCATTAAATGGAAATAGAAAAACTAATTATCCACTACTTTTACACTTAAAACCTAATCCAATCATAACAATTGCATAATTCTGAGTTTATATTACTTCACGAACTTTGGGCATAATTAAACTCATAAAGCCTGTGAAGAAATTGCTCAAAAAATCGGAAGTTTTGCTTGTTATTTGGTGTGTTATTGCTGCTTTTGGTACATATTTTTGTATGTATGCTTTCAGAAAACCATTTACTACTGGTTTATACGAAAGCTACGAACTTTGGGGTGTTGGCTATAAAACCATATTAATTATTGCTCAGGTTTTTGGATATATGCTTTCCAAAATAATTGGTATAAAAGTGATAGCCGAGCTAAAGAATAAAAAACGTATTTGGTTGATTATCAGCTTGATAGCGTTTGCTGAAATCGCTCTTTTAGCCTTTGGATTTGTTCCGTTTCCATATAACTTTGTTTTTTTGTTTTTGAATGGTCTGCCATTAGGAATGGTCTGGGGAGTGATTTTTAGTTTTTTGGAGGGAAGAAAATTAACCGAGTTTTTGGCTCTCGGTTTGAGTTTAAATTTGGTCATGACTTCTGGTGTTTTGAAGACTATCTATTTATTTCTTCAAGAAACTTTTCATATTTCAGAATTCCATTTACCTTATACAATTGGACTTGTTTTTTTTCCATTTTTCTTATTTTTTGTTTGGATGTTGGCTCAAATTCCACCACCCAATGCTGAGGATTTAAGTCTAAGGAGTCAACGTGTGGCTATGACAAAACAAGATAAATCATTGATAGTCAAAGATTTTGGACTTGGGCTTTTATGTTTTATAGGTGTTTATTTGCTTTTAGCTACTATGCGTGATTTTCGAGATAACTTTGCGATTGAAGTATGGCGAGAAATTGATCCGCAATTCAGCAAAGGTATTTTCTCACAGATTGAAACTATCATTGGATTAGTAGTTGTAAGTTTGATAGCTGTTAATGCACTTATCAAAGATAACTTTCAATCATACCTTACTTTTTCAAGTATGATGCTTGTGGCTATAATGCTTTGTGGTGGTAGCACTTGGGCTTTCGAGCAACAGCTGATAAGTGCTAAAATCTGGATGTTGAGTTTGGGAATCGGACTTTTTTTGCCTTATTTATTGATTCAGACGGTTGTTTTCGAGCGATTAATTGCTCTCTTTAAAGCTCGTGGGAACGTGGGCTTCTTGGTTTATATCTGTGATTCAGTAGGGTATCTTGGGAGTGTATTATTATTGCTTTACCGTGAATTTTTCTTGAAGAAATTGTCTTTTTTACATATCTTGATGACATTCAGTTACGCCATTTCTTTCTTTTGTTTTATTCTATTAATTCTTCAATTATTCTATTTTTCAAACAAATTTCTAAAAAGAAAATTTTGCTGGATTATATCTTCTATGCACGAAACCGAATTTAATCCAATTGGATAAAAACGAATTATAAACAATTATTTATTCGCCATGTAGAGACGCAATTCGTTGCGTCTCTACAGTTGCGATGATTGCATGGTTTTGGCAATTTTACCATCATGAATATATCCGTTGAATATTTTGTTCGGCATAACCTGCACTGGTTGTCATACCTTTGCCGCCAATTCCAGTGAAAATATGGATATTGGGAGATACATTATATTCAAAAATCTCGTCAGGATGTTGTGCATAGAAGCCAGCCCAAGTACGGGCAATTTGATTGACAGGGAAATTGACAATGCGTTGAGCTTCTTTCAACATTAAATGATTAATATAGTCTTTAGTCTCAAAACCTAATTCATCAGTTTTTCCTACAGAAGCGTATTCGTGTGAGTCGCCAATAATGATTGAGCCATCAATAGCTTGTTTGAAAAGTATATGAATACCCCACTTTTTTAATTCATTATAGTGTTCTGGTATTGTACTATTTTTATAAGAAGGACATTCTTCAAAAGATTCATATCGACGAATAGAAAGACCAGTAAGAATATTCCCTTTGAGCGAAATATTTTTCATTGGAACGGTTTGCAACATTTGCAACTTACTAACAATTAATCCACTTTGAGCGTAGATTTGTGGAAAAAGTAAGTTAAAAACATAGCCACTACAAATGATAATTTTCTCAGCCGAATACTTTTCTTTATTTGCTGTTGTAATTTCAGTTTTTCCATTAATTTCTTGACAATCAATAACCGCAGTATTAGGTTTGTAAGAAACTTTAAACTGTTCTTGTAAATAATCTAATATTCTGTAAATGAGTAGGTTAGGTTCTACACTTACTTCGCTGGGATAATAAATCCCTCCTACAATATAATCACTTTTTAGTTCGGGGTATTGTTCTAAACATTGTCTTTTTGAAAGAAGAACACAAGGATAATTTCGACTTTGGTGAATGGCATGAAGTTCATTTACTAAAGTCCATTCTGTGTCATCAGAAGCTACATAAAGTGTGCCGTTTCTGCGTACTGAAATGTCGAATTTTTGCTGAATATCTTGATAAATTTCCAAGCTTCTTCGGCCAAAATCAAACCATCTGCCCGAAGAACCAGAAGGAACTGCTTGACCAAAATTTCGCACGGTTGAACTTACTGGAAAATTGTCTTTTTCTAAGATAAGTACACTTTTGCCAAGTTTGGCAGCATGAAAAGCATGAAATGCTCCCATGATACCCCCACCCACGATAATAACATCAAAATTTCTCATTTAAGCTTCTTTTAAAACACTAATATTTTCGATTATAGGCTTTAATTCTTTCAATGAACTAATTAGGCCATCATTACGTAAGAATTTTAATTGTTCAATTGAGTGAGTACCATTTGTCACACCCAATGACAGACGACATCCCGCACGTACACCAGATTTTAAATCGGTCGGAGTATCACCTATATTGATTACTTCATAAGGGTCAGCGATGCCCATTAATTTCATTGCTTTTTGAATCATATATGGCTCAGGGCGACCTTTCTGAACCTCATCGCTGGCAATAGAAACATCAATAATTGATTTACCTGAAGTATTTACATAGTTGTATTCTAAACCATGGAGCCAGCCCAGTTTTTCAAGAATAATATTGCTTACTTTTCTGTAAAAACCAGTAGTTAGAGCTATTTTTATGTTATTTCTACGCAAAAAATCAAATATTTCCAAACACCCTTCAGTTGGAAACACATCGTTCGAACGATAGTGATCTTCTAAAATCATACGGAAATAGTCATAAGAATAGATTACATTTTCATCGTATTCTGGATGGCTTTGTCCAATTTTTTCTTCCCAAAGAAGTCTAAAAACTTCAATTTTAGAATAACCTTGTAAAGCCAAAATCCTTTCTTCTGAAACGACTAAACCAGTTTGAGCACATGCACGTGCAAAGCATGTTTCAACCTCCTTTTTATCTTGGACGGTTGTTCCTGCCATGTCGAAAACAACTAATTTTATTGGCAACATTTTTAATCAAGTTTTGTATTATTTGACAAAGTAAAGCCTTTAAAATTAGTTTGATTTTATCTAAATATAAACAAATCGTTAAGCTAATATTATCATATAAATTCTTAACAAAAATCTAACAAATCCCCTGATTTCTTCACAATTGCTTAAAACTTGCTTGATATTCAGGTTACACAGGTTCCGCACCTTTGCACCAACAAATTTTATGTCTTCAACATGATATTTTTTCACCGAAGGCAACAAAATAAACCCAAATAATTTAATCATCTTTTATGAACAAATCTCTCCTTAGAACCAAATTTTCTGGTTTTCTTAGAATTTTGTTTTGTATGTTGGCGATAGTTTCTGCCAATGCTCAAAATCAAAATGTCAGTGGTAAAATTTCTGCTCCTAACGGAGACCCAATTCCTGGGGTAAGTGTGCTTGTGAAAGGTTCTAATCAAGGAACTAATTCTGATGCCAGTGGAAACTACAAATTGAGTAGTGTTTCAAGTCGTTCTGTATTAGTGTTTTCAGCAATTGGTTTTGTAACACAAGAAAAAACAGTTGGAAACCAATCGGTTATTAATGTAAGTTTCCAAGAGGATACGAAAACATTGAGCGAAGTGGTAGTAACAGCATTGGGTATTAAAAAAGATGCACGCCGCATAGGTGTTGCTATCCAATCGGTTGATGGAGCTTCAACAATCAAAGCTCGTGAACCAAATGCTATTAATGCTTTAGCAGGTAAAGTGGCTGGTTTGACCGTAGGTATTCAACAAGAAATGTTAAGAAAACCTAATATTTCATTGCGTGGAAATAGTGAGATTCTCTATGTAGTTGATGGGGTGCCGATTAATTCTGATACGTGGAATATTAGTCCTGATGACATCGAAACGTATTCTGTTTTAAAAGGTGCTTCTGCATCAGCTTTATATGGTTTTCGTGGTAAAAATGGAGCAATCTTGATTACAACCAAGCGTGGTACAAAAGATAAGCGTGGATTTTCGGTAGATGTAAATTCATCAACAATGTTCGATAGAGGTTTCTATGCTATTCCAAAAGTGCAAGATGAATATGGCCCAGGTGACCACGGTCGTTATGCTTTCGTTGATGGTAAAGGTGGTGGATTAAATGATGGAGACTATGATGGTGGTTGGGGACCAAAATTTGAAGGTCAAGCAATTCCGCAATACGATAGCCCAATCGACCCTGTAACGGGTGTGAGAACGGGTACGCCTTGGGTTGCCCGTGGAAAAGATAATTTAGAGCGTTTTTTACAAACAGGTATTTTATCAACAAATAATATTTCGGTTGCGTCATCAGGTGATAAATATAATTTGCGTTTTTCGACCTCTCAAACTTCGCAACGTGGAATTGTACCAAATACTAAATTGAATATCACCAATTTCAATTTGTCTTCTGACTATAAATTCTCAAAAAAGCTCTCTTTTGAATCAAATTTGCAGTATAATCGTCAATATACGCCAAATATTCCTGATGTAAATTATGGGCCAAATTCAATCATTTATAACATGACTCTTTGGGCTGGTGCTGACTGGAATGTGGATGATATGCGTAATTATTGGCAGCCAGGAAAAGAAGGCATCCAACAAATTTATGCTGAGTACCAACGTTACAACAACCCATATTTTATGAGTTATGAGTGGTTGCGTGGACATCAAAAGTCTGATATCATTGGTCAAGCAGCTTTGACTTATAAATTGACTGATTATTTAGAAGCATCTGTACGATCGCAAATCACTACTTGGAACTTATTCCGTAGTGAAAAAATGCCATATTCGGCAGGTGCTTATGGTCGTGATGAACGTCGTGGTGATTACCGTGAAGACCGCCGTAATCTATTCGAGAATAATACCGATGTTTTGATAAAATTTGACAAAGACTTATTTAGCGGTTTTAATACTAAAATATGGGCTGGTGGAAATATACGTACTTTTGAGTATAATTCACAATATGGCTCAACTGATTATTTGAACGTACCAGGGCTATATAATTTCAATAACTCATCAAATCCTGTACGTACTGCCAATTTTGCTTCGGCCATGCGTGTCAATTCTGCATATTATTCGGCTGACTTTTCTTATAAAAATTTCTTGACACTTGCTACAACAGGCCGTGTAGATAAACTTTCAACTTTACCTTCAGGCAATAATACTTTCTTCTACCCATCTGTAGCACTTTCGACAGTTATTTCTGATTATGTTACTGTTCCAGAGTTTATATCTTTCTTGAAAATTCGAGCTTCGTATGCCAATGTGAAAGATGGTTTGACTCGCTCAACTATCGGAACAACACCTGCATTAACAGGTGACGGTAATCCGCTTGGTTATGGTGACCAATATTATTCGCCTTATGATGGCCCAGCTTATTCAAATTCAGCCGTTTATTCAACGCCATTTGCTTATAATAATCAACCTGCTGGCTATTTTACGGGTGCTTTGAATAATCCAAACTTACAACCAAGTTCTACTTCACAGACCGAAATTGGTCTTGATTTCAAAGTTTTGAAAAATCGTCTTGGTTTTGACCTTACTTATTTTATTTCTGACGAAGGACCGAAAATATTCTCTTTACCAATTTCATCTGCAACAGGTTACACTTCTGCGTTGGTTAATGGTATTAAAACTCAAAAAACGGGTTGGGAATTAGCCATTACTGGCTCACCAATCAAAAATGCAGGTGGTTTTAATTGGGATGTGGTAGCAAACTATTCAACATTTAAAGAAGTTTTGACAGAAATTTATCCAGGTGTAAATAGCTTAAATACATTCCTAAAAGTAGGTGATAGATTAGATAAATTTTATGGTCGAGCATTTGCAAAAACACCTGATGGTCAGATAATTAATGATGCTTCTGGACGTCCGATTTATAACCCAGTCAGTCAATTTTTAGGCTATATAAACCCTAAGTTTGTGTTTGGTATCAATAATAAATTTAACTATAAAAATATCAATCTTAGTTTTCAGTTTGACGGACGTATCGGTGGTGTGATTTCTAACTATGTTCAGAAACAAACTTATCGTGGTGGTCGCCATATTGGTACAATTGAAGGCGAAATGGGTGTAGCTCGTTACCAGGATTATTTAGGTGTAAAAGCTTACGTAGGCGAAGGCGTACAAGTGTCAAATGGCGTAGCGATTAAGTATGATGCTAATGGAAATATAACTAATTATGCTGAATTACAATACACTCCAAACACCACAAAACAATTTGTACAAGACTGGGTAAGTCGTTATTACAACTCTGATGAAGGCAACTTGATGAGCCGTTCGTTTGGAATGTTGCGTGAAGTTGTACTTGGCTATACTCTTCCAGAAAAATGGTTTGGAAGTAAAATTAGAAACGCTTCAATCTCAGTAGTAGGAAGAAACTTATTATACTTTGCTGAGAAAAAAGACATCGATCTAAATCAATACATTGGTGATGGTGGCTCAGGTTTACAAACACCATCAACCCGCAGATATGGTGTTAATTTGAATTTTACATTCTAAAACCCTTATCTCCAACCATTTCCGCATCGGCGAGTTCGACCCGACCGTGGAAAGGGGGGTGGAATAATTAAAAAAATCCTTCTTTAGCCCTCCCTATTGGGAGGGTTGGCTAAAAGACTCAAAAAAATGAAAATAAATAAAATATTCACTTCCATTTTCGCAGTAGCGGCTCTGACTTTGAGCAGCTGCGAAAAATCTTTCGAAGAACTCGAAAAAGACCCGAATCGTCCAGTAAATGTACCTGCTTCATTGGTACTTCAAGGCGTAGAATCTGATATGGCCAATAATACAGGTCGTCCATTCAGTGCTGAAATGCGTTGGAATCAATTTTATTGCTCAAATTATAATTATTATGCCACCAACGAATACACCTGGACATCAGGCACAAACCATTATAATACACTTAAAAATGTAATTAAAATGGAGGAAGAAGCTAAACGTGGTGGATTGGCCGATGTAAATGGTTATAGTGCTTTGGGGAAATTTTTCCGTGCATTTTTCTACTATGAAATGACTATCCGTATGGGTGATTTGCCAATGACCGAAGCGTTGAAAGGAATCGAAAATATCACTCCAAAATATGATTCCCAAAAAGCAGTTTTCATCCAAGTGTTGAAGTGGCTCGACGATGCCAATACCGACATGGCTGCATTGATTACTAAGGGAGAGAATTCAGTTGCAGGTGATTTTTATTACGGTGGAGATATACGTAAATGGCAAAAAGCTGTGAATGCTTATAAATTGAGAATCTTAATTGCTTTGAGCAAAAAGGATACCGATGCAGATTTGAATGTTAAAACACGTTTTGCAGAAATGATGTCGAATCCAACTAAATTTCCATTGTTGGGTAGCTTGTCTGAAAGTTTACAATTTACTTATAATACCTTTAACAAATATCCTTCAAACCCAGATAACTTTGGTTTTGATGCTACTCGCCAAAATATGGCAAAGGCTTATGTGGAACCATTGTCATTGATGAATGACCCACGTGTAATGATTACTTGTGAGCCGGCAGGTGCAGAATTGAAAGCGGGTAAAAAACCTTCTGATTATAGTGCTTATGTTGGTGCTTCATCGGCTGAAGATTTGACAGATATGAGTGATAAAGCAGGACGTAGCAATGGTGCAGGGTTTGCTCCAGGTGTATATTCATTTCAAAATCGTTATCGTTATTACCGTAACTATACTGCCGAAACTACATTTATTACAGGTTATCCAGAAATGTGTTTCAATATTGCAGAGGCATATCATTTAGGTTGGGCAACTGGAGATGCCGAAAGTTGGTACAAAAAAGGTATCCAAGCATCAATGGATTTCTATGGTGTCAAAAATGGCTCAAATACTATGACTTACTCAAAAACTGGTGGTCGTGAAGCTGCTGATTTAGCAACTTTTAATATTGATTATAATTTTGATACTTACTATAATCAAGCAAGTGTAAAGTACGCAGGAAAAACGTCAAAAGGTCAAGAGCAAATTTTGACGCAAAAATATGTAGCATTCTTTATGAACTCTGGCATGGAAGCCTTTTTCAACTGGAGAAGAACTGGTTTTCCTAAATTTTATTCAGGTGTAGGAAATGGTAATTCAAATAGAATCGCCGTTCGTTGGCAGTATCCTTTATCGGAGCGTACAACGAATGCAACCAATTATAAAGCAGCAATTGATAGTCAATTTGGTGGAAAAGACGACATCAATGATTCCATTTGGTTATTAAAGTAGTTTTTTGTTTCATCATAGATTTAGTTTCCCCAAAAGCGGAGTTAATTTTAGCTCCGCTTTTCTTTAATTAAATATAAAAAATGATAGAAAATATAGTTTCAGAAATTAGGCAACTTTTTGAAAGTCAAGGAGATGCTGAATATTACGGAGAAAATATAAGCCAGTATGAACACGCCGCTCAAGCTGCTCTTTTGGCTCAGAAACAAGGTTTTGACTATGAAGTGCAAATCGCTGCTTTTCTGCATGATATTGGACACTTATTGCCTGCCAATTCCACAGAAGAATTGATGGAAGTATATGGCAGAAAAAACCATGAAGGAGTGGCTGCTGACTGGTTAAGATTAAGAGGTTTTTCTGAAAAAATAGCCGTTTTAGTTGAAAACCATGTCAATGCGAAGCGTTATTTATGTTTTGTGAATGAAACTTATTACGATAATCTTTCAGAAGCAAGCAAAAAAACTTTGGAATTTCAAGGCGGGAAAATGTCAGCTCAAGAAGCAAATGAATTTGAACAAAATCCATATTTCGAAACAATCATAAAAATGAGAAGATGGGATGAAGCAGCAAAAGTAGAAGGGCAGAAACTTCCTGATTTGACATATTTTATGAATATTTGTGAACAATATTTAACTCATCAACCTAAAAAACGTACCAATGAAATCTTTTTCTAAAACAGTATTTATTTTACTTTTTTCAAGTCAAATAATTTTTGCTCAAAATAAGACCGAAAACGTGTTCATTATTATGACCGACGGTTTTCGTTGGCAAGAAGTATATGGCGGAGCAGATTCGACTTTGATTTTCAGTAAAGAATTTACCCCAGATTCTGCTCGAACTGTAAAAAAGTTTTGGGCAAAAACAGCTACCGAACGCCGAGAAAAATTGTTGCCTTTTTTCTGGAATACCATAGCCAAACAAGGTCAACTTTACGGTAACCGTTGGGCAGGAAATAAAGTAAATGTCTTGAACCCATACTGGTTTTCGTATCCAGGCTATAATGAGGTTTTGTCGGGTTATGCCGATGATAAAATCAATTCAAATAATAAAATTCAGAATGAAAATACAACGGTTTTGGAGTTTTTAAACAATCAGCCAAAATTGAAAGGCAAAGTTGCGGCCTTTGGTACTTGGGACGTTTTTCCTTATATCATCAATGAAAGTAGAAGTGGCGTTCCTGTCAATGCTGGTGTAGAAACAGTCAATGGAAAACTCAGTGAAAAAGAGGAATTATTGAATGATATTCAAAGTCAATACCCAAGTTTAGCGAGCGATAGATTTGATTTCGTAACGTATCATTTAGCAAAAGAGTATATCAAGAAAAATACACCTAATGTCATGTTTTTATCATTTGATGAAACCGATGAATTTGCTCATGAAGCCAAATACCGTGAATACCTTTTTGCAGCCAATAATTTTGATAAAAATGTATCAGATTTATGGAATTTTTGTCAAAATCATCCAAAGTATAAAGATAAAACAACTTTTATACTCGTAACCGACCACGGCAGAGGTGATAAAATCAAGAAGCAATGGACAAGCCACGGTCAGAGAGTTTCGGATTGTTATCAAATTTGGATGGCAGTGATTGGACCTGATACACCAGCTTTAGGAGAAGTTAAAACAGAAGGACAATTGTTCCAAAATCAAATTGCTAAAACAGCAGCAAAGTTTTTAGGATATGACTTCCAAAATGGAAAAGAAATAGGAAAAGAAGTAAAATCAGCGATGAAATGATCGCTAATTAACGGCAAATGTTCCAAAGGCATCTGCCGAAATATTTTCTTTTCTCTCAAATAAAACCTCAATTTCACGCAAAAATATAAACGAACTACGGCTATGCCAAGTCTGAAAATCTTGACTAATGTCTTGATAATGAGGTAAATAATTGATAAAACTACTCAAATCGAATTTTGTTCCTGTAATGCCCGCACCTGCACGTTTTGCATCAAGGGCATTGCAGGCTTGTTCGTAGTGCTTCGGTACAGGAATCATCAAGGTGGGTTTTCCCAAATACATCGCTTCACAAACTGACTCAAAACCAGCAGAAGTGGCTAAACCTTTACAGTTTTGCATCATTTCTAAGAATTTTTGAGCATTGATTCGATGAAAATGAAGGTTTCTTGAATATTTATAAACTTCTGTATTTTGTGGTTTATCCCAAAAACAATGAACTTTTACTCTTGAATTTTTACTATGCCAGTTGATGAGTTCATCGGCAAGCGAAGCTTGTGTGACATAGGCCAATATATAATCATCATTTGTTGTTTCAAGTTGATGGATTTCGGAGCGAAGTAGGGGAGGAGCAACAAAAACACCTCTTTTTTTGTCGTTAGAAAAAGGAGTAAACGACAGAGCTATTTTTTTTGCTGCTCCTAAAGCAGTAATACGAGTATTTGTGTTTACTAAAAGCTTATCGAGCCAATGGTTTTTGGGATGCTCGAAGTCTTGGTGAAGTAGTAAATATTGGTGAGCAACACAAACCATAGGCACTTTGGGACGGAATACAAACTGATGTATTCCACCTAAAACATCATAAAAATTAATGATTACATCGGGTTGTAGATGTTGGATCGTGTCTTGTATTTTTTGAAGACTTTTAAAATACTTATTGATTCCTAAAATGCTATTGGATAATGTTTTACGAATATCTAATGCTTTAGTTTTTTTGCAATAAACCAAGCAAGGGCTTTTGAAAGAGATAATTTTATTTGCGAAATTATCAACAAAAAATGGAGGAGCGGTTTTTCCATCAGCACTGCCTACTAAAGCTCCTACAACTTGGTGTTGCTTACTTTGAAGCATTTCTGAAAGAGCAATGGCTTGAGTCAAATGGCCACGTCCTTCGCCTTGAATGATGAATAGAAATTTCATATACATCCCTCCACCCCTAAAGGGGGGCTTTATTTTAGATTATTATAGCGATGCTGCGATTCTTGGTAAAACAAACTTCTCTTTTCTATTTTCCTCATCTTCCTCTTCCTCTTGCAAATCAGTATTTTGGTACTCCATCATATCGCTTGTTGAATAATACACTAAACTCCAATTGCCATCAAAATCTTCTACCAAAGCCGACATTGTTTCTACCCAATCGCCTGAATTTAAGTAAGTTATGCCATTAATTTCTCTGATCGCTGGTTGATGAATATGGCCACAAATAATACCGTCACACCCTTTGACTTTGGCTAATTCTGCCAATTTATCTTCAAAATCATTGACATAACTGACGGCCATTTTTACTTTTTGTTTGATTACTTGTGAGAGTGAATAATAAGGTAATCCTTTCCATTCTCGGTATTTATTATAGTTTTTATTAAGCCAAAGCAAAAAAGTATAGCCCAAGTCACCCAAATGAGCGAGCCATTTCATATTAGTCGTAACACTGTCGAAAACATCGCCATGCGTTACATAAAATCGCTTATCGCCCGACTTTAAGATATAATCTCGCCTAATTTGAAACTGTTTTCCTACAAGAAGCGGCAGAATTTGGTCAAGGAAATCATCATGATTACCTCGAAGATAAATGACTCTTGTATCATGCTTATCCATCATTTTCAGCACTACTCTGAAAAATGTGGTGTGTTTTTTCTTCCAATTTCCATATTTTTTCAAAGCCCAACCGTCAATAATATCACCGTTTAAAATGAGTTTTTCACAACGATATTGTTTCAAAAACTCGGTGACTTCTTTGGCTTTTGAGCCACTTGTGCCTAAATGGATATCGGAAAGTACGATGGTTCGGAAATGCTTGTGTTTTTTCATACCCACAAAATACCGAAATAGATGTAAAGTGTTGATTAAGAGGGTGTTATGAAAATGTAAAGAAAGAATACTTGTATTTTGAGGGAAGAAAAAATAAAAAATAGAGCAGAGAAAACCTCCCTGCCGATTCTTTGATTACTAACCTAAACAAAACTATATGATATTTTTAAGATGTTGGATTTATGTAATTAGGGTTTTGATTGATAAAAAGATATAAACCCAAACTTTTTAAAATTTATTTATCATTCATTTAATCATACTAATTTAAGCGGCGATAGAAAATCTATCGTCGAATTGATCGTCGAAGTTTTCATCAAAATCGTCGCTTTCAAAGGCATCACCATACGAATCGTCGTCGGTGTCGTCGTACAAACGTTCTTCACTAAGTCCGTTTGTAGTTTTCACTGTGTATTTCCAGTGAATTTGGTTTAATCGAAATGTACTTTTAATCATTTTACTTTTTTATTTTAATGCCACAAAGGTCGGCAAATGATATAAACTAAATATTGTGCCAATGTTAAGAAAAGAAGAAGAAAATAGAAGTTTCTATATTTTAAAGCTTAATAATCTGTCAATTTGGACTAAAGTTTCATTTTTTCTTAACATTCTGATAAACCTCAATTTATATTTAAGTGTGTATTTTGTTAAAAAATCGTTCGCAATGCAAACATCTGTACCTCACCAAAATCACGCTCAAAATCTTTTATCCTTAGTAACTTTTATGCTTATTATTTGTTATTATGCTTTTAATGGAATGCCACAAGATGCTTTTGAAACGAAGTATTTTTTGAAAGAAAATTCACCCGAACAAAATAAAACTGTTGCGTTTGAGAAAAGCTTGAGCCATCTACGGGCAGCATTATTGATGGATGCTGATGATGTGCATATAAATGGACTTTTATATGAAGTGGAAAACTCTTTGGGAAATTTTATTTCAAAGAAAAAAGCTAAATTTGAAGTACAACGTATTTATGATGAAATCGCTCTTGGTAATCGTACTAAAGCCATTCGTCATATTAATCAATTACCAACTTTACTACTTTTGCCGTAACTAATAATTGTCCTAAATGACGAGTTGTATGCTCGGCAGCATGTACTAAAAGCCCATTGACTGTTGATGGAATCTTTCCTCGACCTACCTCTCGTACATGTGTCAAAGTTTGCGTATCAGTGGCTTTTAGTTGAATAAGTGCCAGGGCAATTTGTTTATTAAATGCTTCAACCAAATCTTTAACTTTTATCTCAGTATTTTCTTTACCTTCAGCAGCAAGTGCTTCCAACTGAGTTTGTGAAAGTGCCTCACCACGAGCATAAGTAAAAAGGCGGTCGAGTACACCCCTGAGATGTTGCAAATGAAAGCCAACCGAAGCTAACCCCGCTGGTTTTTTCCAAAGATTTTCCTCTGAAAAATCTTGCATATATTGTGCGACTTCTTCTTGTGCTTGTAGTAAAGCATGAGCCACAGGTTGCAAAAGTAGCGGAACATCGGGTAGTGGGCCACGTAACCAAACTTCAAGTGCCATGATAAATTTTACTTTGTTTTGATAAAAAATGCAAGACTTATTGCCCAAATATAATATAAAATTGCCAATTTATTTTTCAGCTATTCTAATGAATAGCTGAATTTTACCATTGAAAATCAATTTTGTAAAATTCGTAAATAACTTATCCAAGGGCCAACAGCATCTTTATACTGTTTGGCCATGACACGGGCAATTTGGCTAATGTGATTAAGGTCATGGACTGTCCATGTTGCCAAAAGTTGTGTTAAACTAACTTCTCCAAAATCGGGATGGATAGCTCTTGCGTCAAAAGATTTTGGATGGATATTTTTTGAAATTAAATATTCAATATTTTTTTTTCGTAAATCTTTAAATTCTTTTAAAAGTTGTTCTAAAGGTTTTTTATGGCTCTTTTCAAGTTGAGCAAATCGGTCGAAAGGCTCGAACGTTTTATCAATTTTGTCAGAAAGGATAATATCCATTCTTGGAATCCAATCTGTTTTTTCTCCATGAATCAAATGACCAATTATCTCGTAAACCGACCAAGAATTTCCTCCTTCATTCTTATTTGTCCAATCAGGAGAAGCGTTGTAAAGCATCGAAATTAGCACATCGGGCGTACTTTCAAGGATTTCTAATGATTTTGATAAGCTAAATTGCATGTTTTTTTATTAGGTTAATTTTCAAAGATACCTCAACCAAACTTTATCTTTATTGCGAGTTTTATATTGCCAAAACCATTGACAGATTGGATAAAGAACCACAACAACAACTATCCAAGTCAAGTATGTGCCAAACAGTTCCAATCCACCACCATTGAGCGGATGTCCGAAGTAAAAACCATTAAATTGCAATGCCGAAAAAGAATACCCTTGAGAAAGATAAATCACAATTGCGACTGCATGAATAAGATACCAATGAATAAGGTAATAAAACAAAGGAACTTTGCCATATACAGAAATCAGGTCACTAAACTTGTTTTTTATAGGTTCAAAAATGGATAAAAGTAGTACTGAAATACCTAATGTTAGTAGCGTAAAAAGTAAGGAAGGAGCTTGTTTGGTGACGTTTATAAAGGAAAGAAACGTAAATACATTGTTTTTTTGCACCAACCACGGCTTGGGGTCACCATACCAATTAAACGCTCTTAAAACAATAAATAAAGCCAAAGCACCAAGTCCAATTTTTAAAAATAACGCTTGCCTATTTAGAACTGATTGATTGAAAAATGTTCCAAAACCATAGCCTGCCAACATAATACCTGTCCACGGAATATATGGATAGCTGGTTAAATAAGCAAAATCAGGCGTGATTTGATAATATTTAACTTTCATTAATATTGACCAAATTACGTTTAAAGAGCTTGATTGTTCAAAAGCAATATTTTGAAATAAATTATGTCCAAAAATAATAGTGAGTCCGATTGCTCCTATTAATCGAGGGTTCATTTTTAGCATTAATGCCAATATTATCTGCCCAAAACCAATGGCAGCTATTACTTGCGAAAACAATATGCCAAATCTAATGTCAAAAAATATCCCAAAATTGACGATGGTAAAATTTAAAAATATCAACCAAATGCCTCGTGTAAATAAAAAATGACGATTTTCCTTCAAATTTTGTTGATTTTGGAATGACAAATAAGCTGATGTTCCAGATAAAAAAACAAAAGTTGGAGCACAGAGGTGGGTTATCCAACGTGTCATGAAAAGACTTGTTGTAGTGGTGCTAAAATCTAATGGTTCTTGTGTGAGAGCAGTGATATGTACAAGGTCACGCACATGGTCTAATGCCATGATGACCATCACTAAACCTCTCAGAAAATCAATTGAGTTGATTCTTTTCATTATTTTGGTATAAATTCTCGGTTTTTCAAATAAATGGAAGGGCTTTTCGCTAAATTAGCTCATTTTAGTCAAATACTAATCTAATTTTTTGAATATTAAGGGAGCTTTTTCCATAGTCAATTAGCGTAGTTTTAAGTAAAGATTTACTTAAAACTGATATTTGAATTTGATAATCATCCATTTTTGTCAATTTAATAGTTACAATTTCTCCCCAAGAACGTATCGTTGCATTTGTTTTTGCTTTGTAAAACCCCTGCTCAGTATCGTACCTGAATATATTTGAATTTATCTTTTGAGGAATGATATTTTCAATAATTTCTATTGTTTGCTCAATGGTTTTATCAACTGAAAATATGGCAGATTGCGTTGGTTTGGTGTTAATAATCTTTTGAAGATTTTGAATAATTGCTCGCTTCATTTTATTAAACTTTTAAGATTTGTTTATGAACTAAAATGGCGTGTATTCAAAAGTCATCAATAGCATCTATCAAAATGATTTTATTGAGGCTTGTCAGTTTTGTAAGTGTACAGATGAATTTTCATCACGCTATTTTTATGCAAAGAAAAATAGCGATTGCATGTAAAACAATGAACCTAAGTTACTTAATTCGCTTACGAATTCTGCTTAATGCTTGTGGAGTAATGCCAATATAAGAAGCTAAATATTTAAGTGGAACAGATTGAATGTATTTTGGTTTCTGGCTCAGCAAATAATTGTATAAATCAAGAGGAGATGCTTTAAGCAACTGCATTTCTCTGATAGCTTTCTCTCTCAAACGTTCTTCCATGAAGACTTTTTGAATCGACCCGCATAATTGTGATTCAAAAAACATTTTTCGTACTTCTGTCATATCAATGTACCACAAAGTCCCTTTACCGATTGGTTCGTAGATAAATTGTTTCTCGATGTCATTGTCTGATTTTGCTGTAAAAATGTCACCAGAAAAATAAAAATCAACCGAATATTCACGACCGAATTCGGTTTCTGAGTCAAGAAAGTATTTCCTAATAGTTCCTTTTTCAATAAAACACAAGATGTCTTTTGGAAGTTTGGTTCTTTTTGAAAAATCCAATTTTGTAAGTTTTTCCCAAATCGCCCCATTATAGTCTATCGGAAAATGCGAAAAAGTATTTTTGTCAATCATTGCCAATGTTATTTTAATAGGTATTTCTTTGACCAAACTTCAAGAACCATTGTTATTTGGGTTTGAGAAAAAACTCTAAACTTATCCCTAAAATATTGTTTGTATCGGGATATTTCTTGTTGACTTCTGGCTGCCAAATATAATACAAAGTTGCATATTTATTTTTCATATATTCATAACTGACTCCCGCTGAATTTTGCCAAAATGTAGCAGTAAGAGTACCACCTTGCTTGATTTTGAAAAATGGTTCGGCATAAATGTATGTATCCCAGTGTTTTTTTATCTTATATTTTGCTCCTGTACGTAGGCGTAAATGTGTATCGCCATCACTTGGGTTGCTATCATCATTGACAAAGTATTGTTTTTGATATTGAAGCATTGGGCGGGTGAAAAAAGTAAAATTATTGGCCTTAACTTGAGCATTCAAACCAAAAAGAAAACGATGATAATTATCGCCTTCCACTAATGCAAGGCGATAATTGGCTAATACTTTGAAATATTTATTGAGTTTTTTTTCACCTGCAAAAAAGAAATACGAACCTCGATAATGACTTGAATTTTCAGTGATTCTCACACGATATTGCCCCGAAATTTCCCAACCTTTTTTCAAATTGAGCTTCAAAGAAGCATCATACCAAGTCTGAAAATCTGTTGTTGACTTCTGAGCTTGAGTAGTAAATGATAAACTCAGCAACAAGATTAGAAAGACACTTTTTTTCATACAGGGTAGCAATATTGGTTAAAAAAACTTAATTATTTAGTTTTGATAGTAAATATGAAGTTGATACCTACAATATTCTTAGTGTCGGGATATTTTTTATTGACATCAGGTTGCCAAATGTAGTACAAATTGACGCTTTTGTTTTTCATATATTCATAAGTGAATCCTATACGATTTCGCCAAAAATCTGTCTCAAAAACGCCTTCTTTTTTGTGCATGAATGGTTCGGTAGAAATACCAAAATCTATTTTTTTTGTAACAGCATATTTTACACCAATTCGAGTTCTAAGATAATTTTCGGCAGTTCCTTCGTCATCATCACTAATGATTTGATGCTGTGTTTGGTATAATTCTCGTAATGAAAAGGTTAATTTTTTGTATTTATATTTCCCTTCTAAGCTTCCCGAAAATCGGTTGAACTTTTCGCCATCAACAAGGCCAAATCGATAGGCAACACCTGCCGAAAGGTACTTATTAAGCTTTTTGTCAACATCCAAATAAAGATAAGAACCCCTATAATTATTTGAATTTTCATTAAATTTTGCTCGGTATTGGCTGCTAACTTCCCAGCCTTTTGGCAAATCAAGGTTAAGTGTAATAGCAGGACGAGTTTGAAAATCAACTTCAGATTTTTGAGCTTGCGTTGCGATTGAAATGAATAAAAGGATAAAAATTTTGAGGTATTTTTTCATATTTGTTTGATACTTTCTGCTTTTAAATGATTGATTTTTTGATGAAAACCTAAGTCCTACAACCTACAACCTATTCATAATAATAAACTATCATACGGGTAGCATCTTTCAGAAAATCAATTTCTTGAATTTCAACTCGATGAATGTTTAAACCTGTACGGTTTTTTAAATCTTGCATCAATTCTTGTCTTTTTTCGGGAAGAATTAGCTCAATTTTTTCATACTGAATCATTTTTGTAAATTCCTTTTTGATAAGCCAATTGCTTTCCAATAGAAAAGTTAATAACAAAATAATACCATTCAACAAAGCCAGTTCGTCCCAGCCCCCTTTACTAATTGCCGAAAGCAAACCGATGGCAATTACCAAAAATAAATAGGTCATATCTTTGGTCGAAATGCTTTCGGTACGGTAGCGAAGCATCGAAAAAACGGCGAATAAACCAAAGGCAGCACCCATCGACATTTCTACTTTATTGAGTAGATAAGTAATGAGAAAAATGACCAAGTTAAAAGCAAAAAAGGTAAGATATTGGTCGGCTTTTTTATAGTTTCGATAAAAAATCAGCCTGATAAGTACAAATACCGAGGCTAAGTCGATGAATAAGCGGATGAAAAATTTGCTTGAAAGCTTTTCAAATAATTCAAAAGAGGCGGCTTTAGCAGTTTGTAAAGTATCAGGCGAAAGTGTTTGCTGCAATAGAGTCATATTGGTGTAGTGTTTTGGTAATTCTTCTTAGGTGTTTCTTAAAATTATTTTGTTTGATACCTTCAAAAAGGCTAATGATACCGAAGCAATATTTGCTTATCGAACCTTCTTTTAAATGATGTTTCTTGAAAATGTTCAAAATTGGTGATGCTCCAATTTTTTCTTGTTTTATTTCAGCAATCGCTATTTGTGCATACTGAATTTCTTTTGCATCATTCTTGAAAGTTAGCTCTAAATCAATCGTGAGGCGTTCGGCATTGTGTTTACTAACGAGGGTGAGTCGAGTATAATTTACCCACATAATACCCTGCAAATTATCAGGCTCTAATGGACTGATTTTTGTCAAAAATTCCGAACTTTCGTTTGCCAAATGTGGTTCATTTATACCATCAGTTTTGATGCGTTTTTTGATGGTTCTGCCACGATTATTCTTAAATTTTACTTCAAAAAACTGCAAATCTGAGCCAACATAGTTGCGAGAACGCACTTTATAACGATTTTGTTTACCCACTTGATGAAGATGATAAAGCCTAAGATCTTCAGTATCATAATAAAGTGTTTGATAAGGGCAAAGCCTTTGCTTATTTATTTCTAAAAGGCGATAATGTTGTCGGGCATCAGCCAAAATATTGGGCAATAAGTTCATCGGAATTAGGTATTTTACATCCATCCTGTCCATGAGCTTTACACTGTCCATTTCGGCTAAAGTGATTATCTCAAATTTACCTGCTTCTTCCTTTATTTTATTGAAAAAATGGTCTGTTGTCATAATTAATTCCCTTATCGGAGGCGGGCTAATATTCATATACATACTTCTTAACCTGAATCAGTTTGCCTTTGGCATCATAGGTTTTTTTTTCAGCTTTTAAGCCTTTGTTATTATTCACATAGACAGATTTGGTGAGCAAGCTGTTTTTGGCATCATATTGCACTTCTTCTATTTTTTCACCATAATTATCATACTTATAGGTAAATCGCTTGCTTTGTTTGCCATTGGCATCATAAATAATTTCTTCGATTTTATCACCATCTTTGTTGTTTTTGGTTAAAATCTTTTCTTTTAAAACGCCATTTTTATCATAATTGATTTCTTGTGTGACTTCACCCTCTTTATCAAATTTTTTGGCAACGTCATTGTGTGTACTTTCTTTGCCATTTTCATATTCGGTAATAACTTCAGTTACACCTTTGATGTTATTTTTACGAATTTCTTTTTTGCTTTGGGCAAAAGATTGTAACCCTAAAAAAGGGAGAATGAGCATTAATAAATATTTCATTAGTATTATTTTTTTAAGACTATTTCAAGAACGAAGCTACTGCTTGATTTCTTGTTACCACATGAGCTTTCAACTGTGTAATGGCAGAAGTAAAGGCGGCAGTATTCGATAAATAAGAATAAGGGGCTACCTCTTGCATCACAGATGATGAAATCAAATTATAATTTTTGTCGAAAATAGCATTCATTTTTGCAGAAGTAAAGATATTATCGTTAAAATCTTTCACATAAGACTTATATTTAGCATAATACGTTGCATCATCGGCTAAATAACGAATCAAAGGCCAACTTGCTGCCACTTCTGTCATTTCAAGCGAAACACCCCTGTTCATGCCTCCTGCCCCTTGCTGTGTTGTATTTCCAGCTGCGGTAGTTGAAGTCATTGACAAATTGAAATCCCATGGAATCCAAGTGACTTTTTTAGTAGCCGTTGGCGTATAAAGGTAATAATTATGAGCCATCGCACCATAGGCATCCCAATTGACAATCGTATTATTGATAGCCAAGGCTTTTAAGTAATGATCAACATTGAAGACTTTTTCGAGATTTGTACGCCATAAAGCGGCATTAGATGTGCGAGTAGTGGCATTTAATGCCGTAATGACAGCTTGTACATCGCTGTAATCTGCCTCTGTTTCGTTGTTTTTCTTTTCAAAATTTGCTTGACTAAAGGTTTGGAAAGTTGATTCTGGCTTATAAATATTCCCTTTGTCTTCACCAAATTGATTTTTTACCATGGTATCATCAATCACTTCAACCATTGTGTAAACGCCACAGTATTTTAATCCGTCACCAAAATTGATGTATATTTTGTAAAATGACGTACGTGCTGCTGGGATTCCTGCCGAACGAAATAAATCTGAAACAACTTTGTCTCGCATCAATGAAGCATCACCTTGCCCTGGTGACATTGAAAATTCTTTGAAACCATAAAAACGTTGGTTGGTGATTTCTGGATTGGTATCTTCAAATTCATCAAATTGTAACTTGAAAGGGAGTTTATAAATGCCCGAACTCCAAGCTTGTGATAAACTAGAATTTCCTTTCAGACGGAAACCTACCTTATACCACTCTTTGCCGTTGAATTTAACCGATGATTGTACATAAATGGGGTCGCCTGGAATAATATCCAAAGCACCACCACCTGCGGCACCGCCACCCCCTGGAACATTTCCTGCCATTGCTGCTCTTAGGCTATCAATATTAATACCTGTTGGCGGCACCCCACCACCCATCTGTCCACCCGTAGGAGGAATCCCACCAGTTGGAGCTGTACCTCCGCCACCTGCTTGCGTTCCACCCACACCAAAATCATTGCCTGTTTTTGTTTTCATGTCGGCTTTAATAGCTGCCCAGTTTTCGGTTGTTAGGGTTATTTCGAGCGTATTGATTTTATCTTGTGGAAAAACTACATCATAATTTGGGTCTGTTTTGCCATGAGTGGCTTCTGTCCAATCTGCAAGTCCAGCATGAATAGGATCAACAGATTCAGTTCCACCAAGTTTATTACAAGAAATGCTGACTATGAATAAAGCGATGGTACTTAAAAGGTGAATTTTTGATTTCATTTTTGGTGTTTCGATTAGGTTTATATCAATTTAGAAGGCTTGAAAAATTTAACAAATAATTAATCATTACTTCATAAACACAGACGGAGCCTTGTTAAAATTGGTGTCAAAGTGTCGAGAGATTTTGGGTTTGTGTATATAAATTGCTTATTAAAGGCCCAACAATTGAAATGTTTTGTACTTTAGCAAAGTAATTTTACTTCTACTTTTGAATATATAATCAATTTTTGCCATGAAAAACCTGACAAATAATTGCATTAGAATAAGCTCAATTCTATCATTAATACTGATGTTTAGCTGCGATTGCCTTCAAAAAGTGGAAGGTGATTTGTATGATGCCCAAACGATGCAAACGGTGTCGGATGTGGTGATTTATAAAAATACAGAATCATATCACACCATTAAGAGTGATGCCAAAGGTCATTTTCAATTCACTGATATTGAAAGTGGGACAAAATGCCCAGATCTGAGTTTGGTTTTTGAAAAAAAAGGCTATCAATCTGATACTATTACTTTTTCATCCAATGCTTTAAATGTTGTTGTGAAACTTAAAAAATAGCAACTGAGTTTCATCGAAATTGCTTCTTACTTTTGGTTCGGTTGCATCTCCTTCTCATGCTTTGATAGCACAATACTGACTGTTGATTACAAAATGGCTGTATTCTAATTTGTTCTCTGTAATTTTGCAACGCAAATTTTATTTCGTCAAAGCCGAAAATTGCCGCCCGAAAGCGGAAATCTTGTTACCCAAATTGCCCATGACTATTCTTTTGGTAGAAAAAGATGAAACGTATGCAAAGCTAATGACGCAAGTATTAGCTGAATACTATCCTATGGCAATGATTGAGTTTTGTAGAACCATTGAAGAGGTGAAAACAAAATTGAGTACGAGTATTTTACCCGATTTAGCTTTGTGCGAAGTAGAATTATCAGACGGATTAATATTTGAATTATTCCGAGATTTTATGCCGAATTTTCCTGTTGTATTTATGTCGGCGTATGACAAATATTGGTCACAATCAATGGCTTATAATGCTATTGATTATTTAAGAAAACCAATAGGAGAGGAGGAAGTAAATCGAGTTTTGGACAAGTATGAAAACCTTAAACTGCATTTTTTGAAGCGTTTTATGGCCGAAAATGATTCGAAAAGTACAAAAAGTGTTTTTCAGAAAGACCGCTTGATTGCCAAGAAAGGAACAAACTATTATGTGGTAGCAACCAAGGATATTGCATTTATTTATACCGAATCAAGAATTGTATTTTTGATAGACCGCAAAGGCGAACGCTACACCGTAGAGCGTAGCCTAAGCGAGTTGGAAATCGAATTACCAAGTAGAGATTTTTTTCGTGTAAACCGTAAATTCATTGTGCATATCAATGCTATTTTGAGTTTTAAACCTTCTTTTAAGGGTAAAATTGCCCTCGAACTCATGCACCTCTCCAAAGCCGAAGTAAGTATCAGTCAAGAAAACGCCGCCCAGTTTAAAAAATGGATTGAAGAATAATTAGTCAATAGTCTATTGAAAACGGTCGACAGATACCCTGTTGATTGTCGTCCATCGACAGTGGACTAAAAAAAATTAAACCTAAGAAAAATGAAAAAGACAATTATCTATTTATTAAGTATTTCACTCACACATTCAGTCATTGACTCATTCGCACAATCCGACAGTACGAAAGCTTTAAATGAAGTCGTAGTTTCGGCTTCTCGTATCGAAGAAAGTATTTTTAAAGCCCCAGTTTCAGTCACGAAGATTTCGTCTTTGCAGCTTCAAAATTCTCCGAGTATCGAATTGATTTCTTCATTGGCTCGCTATAAAGGAATTGACGTAAGCCAATCGAGTTGGTTTGTAACAAGTCTTAGTACACGTGGTTTTAATAGTGGAAAAGCTGAAAGATTATTGCAATTGGCTGATAATGTGGAGTTTATGTCACCGACATCTTCACTTTATGGAGGAAATTGGATGGGGACTCCCGACTTAGATATTGATAATATTGAAGTAATTTATGGAGCAAATTCTGCCCTTTATGGTTCGGGTGCTTTGAATGGTGTGGTGTTGATGAATTCAAAAGACCCATTCAAACATCAAGGAATCACAGCTTCGGTAAAAGGTGGTTCGAGGTCATTGTTTGATACCCAAATTCGTTATGCACAAGTTTTTGCCAAACGTTTTGCTTTTAAACTCAATGCCAATTTTATCACAGGAAATGAGTTTTTAGGCGAATCTGATGCAGCAATTAAAGCTATAACCGCAGGTGGTTTGGCGGGTTCTGATGCTTCAAATAATGCTTATGGCTCACCTTTTGGGTGGAATAAAATCAACTATTTTGGAGATATTGGTTCAACAATCACAAATCCAGATTATACCAAATATAATGATGGCAAATCTTATCGAATTTATATGCCGGGCTTTAAAGAAAGTGAAATTCTCTCAGCAAATAATGGCTCAAAATTTGGACTTTCTGAAGGAATATTCAAAGCTGGAAATATACGTTTAAATCCTTCATTGCATTTCAAAATTAATGAAAGAACAAAGGCTTCTTATGAATACCGCAAATCAATAGGAAATGGTATTTTTCAAAGTACAAGTCGCTTTGCTTGGCGAGAAATGCAATATGATTTGCATAAATTTGAGATTAAAAATGACCATTGGTTTGTACGTGCCTATTCGATGTTTGATTATGGCGGCAAGGCTTATGAACTCGGGGGCGTAGCTAATGCTCTCCAAAATATGCGAATGACCGACCCTGCCAATGGTACTTTTCCAACAATTGCTGCTAATTATTTCAATGCTTGGAATCAGATTTTTGCAGCGGCTCGTGGCAATGGGTTTGGTGGTGGAAACTTGGCAGGAGTTTATACACCTGATGCAGTCAATGGCGGTGTACCTACTTCTTTTGCCTTACCAACGATTCAAGGTGGACAAAGTATTGAAAATGCTGCAAAATTAGCTTTTGATTTGACACAAAATCTGCAAATTACCTCTAATCCTGCTGGGTCTAATTCAGTTTTTAAAAATATAACCCAACAAGTTGCCAACGGAATCGGCGATTTGAAAGTAAATGGTACGACAGTGAAAGGTGCCGCTTTTGCTAATACCGCTCGCAATATGGATTTTTCGGCACAACGTGAGTTTCGTTTCAAAACAACCAATGTTGTTGTTGGTGGTGCATACCGAACATATTTATTGAAATCTAATGGCACATTGTTTTCGGATGGTATTTATTCTCCATTAAATGGAGAACAAAGAAATTCAATAATCAATTGGGAATCAGGAATTTACGGTCAAGTTCAACAAAAATTATTGGATGAAAAATTAACGTTGGCTGTGGCTACAAGATTAGATGCGTTCAAGAATTTTGCTGCTAAACTTTCACCAAGAATTTCGGCTGTTTATTCATCAGGAAATCATAATTTTAGAGCAAATTATTCAAGAGCTTACCGAGCCCCCGCCCAACTTGACCAATATATTTATTTAGATTACAGCAGTATTTTGCTAATAGGAAATACTGAAAATGGCTTCAAAGGACTTAATTCAGCAGGTACCGCCCCTTACGAAGTAAAGAAAATTGCTCCCGAAAAAATGAATTCTTGGGAAGTGGGTTATAAAGCATTACTTACCAAAGATTTACAAATTGATTTGAGTTATTATCAAAGTTTGTACAATGGTTTTATTGGAATTGTACGCTTCCAAGGGCGTGAAGATGGACAAATGCCAGAGGGAGATTTTACTAAAAAAACTGGTGATTGGGCAAAACCAAGCACTGACCGAACTCGTGGGAGATTTATTCAAACTTGGGCAAATTTTGATAAACCTGTGACTACCCAAGGAGCGTTCGTGAGTTTAGACTATCGTTTAAATAAAAAACTTAGCCTTTACGGGAATTATACTTGGTCACAAATCTCAGATATTAAAGGGTTGATAGCTGGTTTTAATACGCCAAAAAATAAATTTAATTTAGGAGTTAACGGTTTGATAATGAAAGATTTATCGTACTCAGTAAACTATCGTCGGAGCGATACTTATACGTATTTCATGCCTTTCGACGAAGGTGAAATCAAGGCTTTTGGTACGCTCGATGCCCAAGTAAATTATCATGCAAAACCTTTGAAAACAACTTTCAAGTTGGGTGGAACTAATCTGACTAATGCTAATGCGATTACGGTTTATGGTTCTGCTCCGATTAGTAGAATTGTATATATTGGGGCTGTTTTTGTTTTGAAGTATTAAATCAATGATTTTTGAAGACTCAACTTATTTTTACTATTTTTGTAAAAAAACACATCAATTATGAGTGCAATTATTTTAGAAAGCCAATCAAGTCAAAATTTGAAATTATTGATTACTTTGGCTAATAGATTAGGTGTAAAGAGTCAAAAAATATCAACACAACAGTGGGAAGATCATTTGCTTGCTTCGAAAATAGAAGCTGGAATGGAAACCGATACTGTAAACAAAGATGATATTTTGAAGGCATTAGGCAAAATATGAAAATTGCTTACAAAAACTCTTTTCTGAAATCTCTTCAAAAACTCAAAGAAATAGATATAAAAGAAGCTATTTTTGAAGCGATTGTTAATGCCGAACAAGCCGAGGTTTGATGGAAATTCGGAATATTAAAAAACTTAAAGGCTATACTTCCTATTTTCGCATTAGAGTAGGAAATTACCGAATAGGAATGAAGTGGGAAGAGTCAGAAAAGACGCTTTATTTTGTAACTTTTGATCATCGAAAGGATATTTATAAAAACTTCCCATAAATTTAAACTCTTGTAAAGACTTTTTGTTTTTACAAGAGTTTTGTTTTTATACAAAAAATGCTTCTATAAAACTCAATATCAACTTCCTCAGTTAATCGCTTCAAAAGCTGAATTAATCTCATTATTTTGAATTCATGGCTATGAATTTCTATCTTTATCCAAAACAAACTAAAAATAGACAGTATGAGAAAATTACTACCTGCAATTGCACTTAGCGTGTTTTCTTTTGGGGCAATGGCTCAAGAAGAAAAAATTGACTTAGAAATGGTCAAAAAAATTCGTCAAGAAGGATTACAAAATTCAAAAGTAATGGACATTGCTTTTAACTTGACCGATGTTAATGGCCCACGCCTTCAAGGTTCACCTGGATTTATGAAAGCTGCCAATTATTCAAAAAACAAACTAAGCGAATGGGGCTTAGAAGATGCTAAACTCGAAGCATGGGGCGATTTTGGCAAAGGCTGGGAGTTGAAAAAAAGTTATATTGCCATGACAGCTCCTTACTACAAACCGTTGATAGCCGCTCCAAAAACTTGGAGTGCTGGTACCAAAGGAAAACTAAAATCAGCAGAAATTTTACTTATTGATGAAACAGACACTTTGGGCTTAGAAAACTATAAAGGAAAACTAAAAGACAAAGTGATTTTGTTGTATAAAAATGACAAAATTCAACCTTCATTCAAACCCGATGCTACTCGCTATACTGATGAAGAATTAGAGAAAATGGCATCAGCAACGTCTACTACGCAGAGCCAACCCGATACTGCCTTTCGCTCAATGATGCTGGCCATGCGTAGAAATAATATGCTTTCAACCAAAACCAAAGAGTTGGCGAAAAAGGAAGGTGCTTTGGCACTTCTGAGCATGAATGCAAGAGGAAAAGATGGAACTTTATTTGTGTCGAGTGGTGGCTCGTATAAAGCCACTGACCCTGAAGGCTTGTTAGACATTATGCTAACTGCCGAAGATTATTTGTCGCTTTGCCGATTGACTAAAGCAGGAATTCCTGTTAAATTAGAATTAGATGTAAAAACACAATTTTATACCGAAGATTTAAAAGGTTATAATGTTTTGGCTGAAATCAAAGGAACTGACCCCAATCTCAAAGAAGAAGTCGTTATGCTTGGCGGACACCTTGATTCTTGGCATAGTGCGACTGGTTCAACAGATAATGCAGCGGGTTCGGCAGTGATGTTGGAAGCGGTAAGAATTTTGAAAACTTTGGACGTTCAACCTCGTAGAACGATTCGTATTGCTTTGTGGAGTGGTGAAGAACAAGGGCTTTTTGGTTCAAGAAATTATGTGAAAAACCACTTGACCGACGCTGATACCAAGAAAAGTAATAAAGAAGGCGATAAAGTTTCGGCTTACTTTAATGTTGATAATGGAACTGGTAAAGTCAGAGGAATTTATTTGCAAGGAAATGAGGCCTGCCGTCCGATTTTTACTAAATGGTTTGAGCCTTTCCATGATTTAGGAGCAAAAACAATTACGATTAGAAATACAGGTGGCACTGACCATTTGTCTTTTGTAGGGGTAGGAATTCCAGGATTTCAGTTTATTCAAGATGAAATTGAGTACAATACTCGTACACACCATACAAATATGGATTCTTACGACCATCTACAACCTGATGATTTGAAACAAGCGGCAACTATCATCGCATCTTTTGTATATAATGCAGCGATGCGTGATGAGAAATTACCAAGGAAAAAATAAGTAAAACACCAATTACAGCAAATTCCAGTAAAAACTTTTAGTTCTTACTGGAATTTATTTTTATCAGAGATTACTCAGTTTTTCCTTTAAATAAGGCAAATATTGCCATCGAATGTCCATGCCCTAAATCAAAATCTTCTTTTAACCAAGACACAATTTGCCCCGCTTTTACATCGCTTTTTAGTTGTCCGTTTTGCAAAAAGCCTTTTTCTTCTGCCAATTTTTTAAAATCTTCGGGACTTTTACCAGTTTTAGTTTTGATATTGTCGATATATGCTTGAAATGACATAGTGTTATTTTTTTGTTTCTTATGGTTTATCTCTGCCTATGAACCTTTCTTTTCCAAGTAAAAAATCAATCGCTCTAATCACATTTCTATCTACCGATTCCTCGGTCTTTAAAAAAGAAATATATCTTACAATCTCCAATTGCAAAGAAGGTCGCAATCCATCAAAAACAGCTTTTGCTTCTTGATTAATATCTAATGCTTTGAGCAACTTGGGGTGTGATTGAATTTCTCTTTTTATGTCATATACAATCTCAAAGATCGCAATGTCACCAACATCTTTCTTGGCAGCTTTTCGCATGGGTGTGTTGAGGTAGAGTCGCCAATAACCACTGTATTTTATCAATGTTTGTATAAATTCATGTCCATCAATTTTTATTTTCACAGGAATTTTACCTTTAGTCTGATTGGCTTGTTCAAAGATATTTTTCAAAATTTCCTCGGGCAAAAAGACGAAAGGGTTGACTCCTATTATTTCAATTTTAGCAGAAAAGGTATTGATTTTACTCATAATGTTAAGAAAAACTGGATTAAATTTCTAATCTCATTTCTAATAAATTTGGTGTAAACCCTGCTTTTATATAGGACTTTTTTGCTATCAAATTAGCATCATATACTTCAAGCCTTACTTCCGAAATTCCTTTTGATTTTGCCCAATTCATCAATTCATCTAATACCATTTGATTAATGCCTTTCCCTCTAAATTCTGGTTTTACATACATAAAGCCTAAATAGGCAAAATGCGTATGTTTTTGATAAGGTTTGGCAGTTAAAATTTTGGCATATCCCGAACCAACCAATTCTTCACCGACCACTGCTACCATAACTTCGGCTTCATCTGATTTTATTAACTCTAATAAATCATAGTAGTGAATTTCACCCTCCTTCAAAGTGCTATCATAAGGGCGTTCGGCGGCTACAATTCCCTGTTCAAATTCGATTAATTGGTTGATTTCTTTTACTTTGGCCGATCTAATATCTATTTTCATTTCAAAATTTAGGCTTGTAGGGTTATTTGATAGGCTCAAATCTAATTTATTTTATATAAAGCTACAAAGCCAACTAAAAATCCTTGATAAATTTCTGATAATTAGATACTTATGAAGAGCTTATGTATATTTGTGTGCAAGCGAGGTCTAAGTACTGCTTGTGAAAACGTTAGTTGATTTTCAAACAAAAGGAATTCAATGAAAATATTTAAAATCCTGTTATTTTTACTCAATTTTACCGTACTTTTTGAGTCATATTCACAAAAGTTGATTTCGCTAAATGCTGAAAAGTTAAATTTTTCTCCAGCATTTCGCATTGATTATGTGCAAGATGAGCGTGCTAATAAAGATAATTTAGGAATGTCACCTATTGGGAATGTTTTTGTTTCGGCTAATGAAAAAGAAACAATTTCAATGAAAGGGGGAGTAGTAGCTGCTATCAAAAAAATGTTTTCGCAATCAATTCCACCTAATAATAGTACAATTGTTACTTCTTATACTATTTTGGATTTAAGAATTTCTGAGTCAAAACTTCAAAATGGCAATATTTCTGGGCAAATGTTTTTGAGAGCTGCTTTTAAGCGATTGGGGAAAAAAGATACGGTTTTATTAACTGAAACGACTTCCTCAACATCATTTATCCGTTCAGATGCTCAGATGCCAGCTGGAAAATATGAAACAATTCTGACCTCATTATTTGTGAAATCATTAGAATATTTTGATAAATGGTTGGTGGTGAATGGAGGTAAAAGTGAAGCCCTCATCAAAGGTGTGAAAATAGTTTTTGTGCCGGAGCCCATTGAAAATGCTGGAGATACTGTTTATTATCATTCAAGAAAAATTACATGGGATGATTTTAGAGGGAAACCTACAAATAGTCAATATGGTGCGGCAATCTTTTCAAATTTTGCTTTTGGAGCAAGTTTTCAAATTATTGATGGGTTTATTGTCGCCACCGTTCAGACCAAAACTTATATGGTACGTGGAATGTCTTGGGTGATACCCGCTGCTCACGATGCCTATTCTTTAAGTCATGAGCAATTACATTTTGATATTACAAGGCTTGTAGTCGAGCGTTTTAAAAAGAAAATTAGTGTAATGAAAGCAGATTTAGTGATTGACCTAAATAGTATGATTCAATACGAATATTTAGAATCGTATCGTGAGATGAACCAACTTCAAAATCAATATGACAACGAAACCCATCATAGTATCAATCGTCACAAGCAAGTAGAATGGGAAGAAAAAGTTGAAAAATGGTTAAAAGAAACGATATAAAAAATGCAGCCCAATAGCTGCATTTTTATAAATAATATAATGTTTCTTACCAGCCATCATCTGATGGTTTTGGTTTAGCTGCAGGTTTTTTAGTTGCAGCGGCAGGTGTGTTACCTTTGGTAGGAGCGACCGAAGCTGCTGTTGAGAAACCACCAGTATTCGATGAAGCAACTGCCACGTTTTTCTCAACTCTTGAATAAACACGACTAACGATTTTCCATTCACCATTAATTTTCAATAAATTCAAAAAATCGACGAATTTAAAAGTTGGTAATTCCTCCTCGGTTACGGCAGTAGCGGCTGTGCCAGCATAACTATAACTAACGATTTTACTTGTCCATTTTGCACCTCCAGCAGGTACTGCAGCAATAAATTTCTTTACTGGCATTTCGGATACTTTACCATCTTTACTTAAATTTCGTAGATTGGCGAAAGCGAAAAATGCACGATTTAAGCGAGCTGTATCACCAACCGAGCCTCCATCTAAATAATTGTTAATCGTTTCTTTGATAGCTTCATCTTCTGATTGGGCAAAAGTAGTTGCCGAAATACTTATTAAAGCTATGAATCCAAGTAAGAATTTGTTAAATTTCATTGGTATGTTTGTTTGAATCTAATATTAAATTAACGAAAAAAATATTGGGCGTATTGCAAATCTACAATACTGTAATAAATACGACTGTTAGTATGAGGTACAAGCAAAATTTCATTAGTACTAAATAGCTTGAAATAGTACTATATTTTAAATCAAAATTACTAATTTGTCGTAGAAAACAAACTTTTTTGTAGATTATTTTTTGATAGAATGTTCCTCTTATTTAGAAGCATATTCCTTTATTACAGCACTGATATTACTTTCAGTCATGCCTTGTTTAACTCGATTATCTGCCAAGATTTGCAAAATCCTTTGATCCAAAAGTGAGTAACTATTAAAATCATAACCAACTCCACTCATCACTGCTACCATAATTGACTTTGTATTTTCTATATGCCCCAGACCTAATGCGTGTGTAAGTTCATGACGTAATATACCATTTTGCAGGGTAGTTGGTGTACTTGGTGAAAGCCATACTACAGCTTTGGTGATTTCGGTATTGCTCCATTGTGTAAAGGTATTTCCTTGAACACTGGTATTGGTTACTTGATAATTTGTATATTTCGCATTGTGTGTAGCAATTTCTACTCGATTGATGATAATATCAGCTTCGGTAGCAACCTCAGTTCGAATCATTTTACTGTATTTGTTCAGATTATTCATATCAGCAATTATCTTATCTAAGAATGTAAATAAAGCTGTTGTACGACCACCGTCCCAATAGACTTTAATTTGACTTTTGGTTGGAGACCATTTTCTGATAGTTGTGGTTTGTGTTCCTGCTGAATTTTTTAATGCTAAACGCACGAAGCCATCATAAATTTCCTGACTGGTAGGTTTTGTAGTGTTGATCGTACCACTTGTCTGTGTTTGGCTTGTTGTTGGATTTGATGTTTGAGGTGCTACTTCTTGATTTTTTTCACAGGCAATCATCAAGAATAGCATCGAAACTGAGGTAAATACAATAGCAAATTTCATTTTTAGTTTTCAGTTTTAATAGGTTACTTTCGTAGTATTCTAAGGCTATTTTGTTACCTTTTTCAGATAGTATTCTGAAAACGTGAAACAATTTTTCGTTTTTTACATTTTTCTATCAGGATAGGTGTAGGCAACAACAGCTTTCATGCTGTTATTATGAGCAAATTTCATACCATGAGATGCTTACAAATATCATAAATAGTTTCGTTTTTTTGTTAATTGCGAAAGTTTTTTGTTACTTTTATTAATTAATGCGTCTAATACCTGTGAATGTATAATATTTGGTTAAAACCTATTATATTTATAACGACAAAAAAAAATTTTTTATCGTGTAAAAATCAAGTTTTTAATACATTTGCGAAGTTATTTATTTATTTTAACCAAAAACCAAATTACTCAAAATGGGACTAATGTCGTTTTTTAAGGGTGTAGGCGAAAAACTTTTCGGTCACAAAGAAGAGGCAGCACCAGTAGCAGAAAAAGAAGAATTAAAAGCAAGTGCTTTATTGGCACACGTTCAACAGCTCGGTTTAGCTTTCAATACCCTTACCATCAAAACAGCTGGTGATACAGTTACTTTGGTGGGTGAAGTAGATAAGCAAGAAGATGCTGAAAAAATTTCATTAGCTGTTGGTAATGTGGAAGGCGTACACATGGTTGATAACCAATTAGTTGTGGCTACTCCTGAACCAGAAGCGAAGTTTCACACAGTAGAGAAAGGTGATACTTTGTCGAAAATTGCTAAAGAATATTATGGCGATATGATGAAATATCCTGTGATATTTGAAGCAAATAAACCAATGCTTACTCATCCAGATAAAATTTATCCTGGTCAAGTTTTAAGAATTCCAGCTCTTTAATTAATATATTAAAGACAAAATAAAAAATGCCTTTCTTGATTCAGGAAAGGCATTTTTGTTGAATAGAATGGCAAATGTTAGCAGAAAAAAATAGTTAACAAATAATTGTTTTTTTTGTAAATATTTGATAATTAAGGCTTTATGTGCTAACAACTATCGACTATCAATAACTATCTTCTTCACGAAAAACTGTCTATCAATTGTGATTTTTAAAAAATAATTCCCTGTGGCATATTGACTTATATCAAGCGTTTCTTGATGATTACCAGTATTATTTATAGACTTTTCTTGTAAAATTTTTCCATTCAAATCTATCAATGTAATGCTTGTATGTCTATTTGAGTTTGCTAATAACTCAACAATCAATTGATTATGAGACGGGTTAGGAAAAACCTTAAAAGAATTAATTTCTTCATTGGCAAGTGGCTCTAAAATGGTAATTTTTGCACTCCCCGAAACGTTCCCTAATCCACACGAATTATTTACTTCTTTAAGTGTGTAAGTAGTTGATTTTAATGGCTTTATATTTAAAATAAAGGGACTGCTATCAGTAATAAATGCTTGCCCATCTGATAGCGTAAAACTGGCTGGCAGGTCTCCCATAATATTTATATTTAGCAATGTGCTATCTCCAATAAGCATTGTTCTGTCTCCGCTAATCATAGCTGTTGCTAAAAAGCGAATGGTTACGTTGGTCTTTGCTTTGGGCCCTTCACACCCAAAAGCATCGGTTTGGGAAACATAATATGCAAAAGTTCCTTCTCTATCCGTTGGGGGTATAATTGATGCAAATGATTTAATATCATATTCATTCAAAAACCATTTTAAATTTGTCCCCTCAGCAACTAATGGGCTAACTGCATTTTGACAATAATTTATATTGGAAGCAATTTTGGGGGGAGGTGGTGGGGCAACTATCGTTATTGGACCAATCGGAGAACTAAATAATTGCGATTTTTTTGCCAGAATTTTTAACCTATAACCACTCCCAACTGGCAAATTGGTTGGTATTTGAGTAGATAAATTAAATAATGAAACCTGCGTAGGCAGGTCTATATAATTTTTACCTTCATTATCTGAAATTTGTATAATCAATTGATTGTCAGGAGATAATGTTCCAAGAATAGAAATACCTAACTTGATAATTTGGCCTTGACAAAGGGTTGTCGTTGATAAAGATTCAGTCCGAATTTGAGGTTGAACAACATTTATTGTTATGCTATTGCCCTTTGAGCCTTCCCCACAGACATTTTCAACAGAAAGTATTGAAAATGTACTTGTTTCAGAGAGTGTTTTGGAAATTTGATAAGTATCTGAACGTATATCTTTTACTGATGTTCCGTCTGATAGATTAAATGACCAAGTCCCACTACCTCCTAAACTAACAGAAAGATTAATACTTTCTCCTGCATTAATGAGTGTGTTATTGGCTGTAATACTGGCGGTAGGTGGTGTGCGAATTGCAAAATTCTCGCTAATAGAGCTTATAGTTTCGGGGCGGGTAGCAGTTACTCTTACACGGTAATCATCGCCTTCCTGTAAATCGTTAGGAAGCTTAATTTCAAGATAAGTCTCGGTAAATTTAGCTTCAATTTTCTGATAATTTTTGCTAAACTTATCAGAAATTTCAACAAATAACTGGTTATTGGTTTCGAAAAGTCCCTCTAAATCATACGATATTTTAAGTGAATCGCCTACGCAATATACTTTTTGAGCTAAACTACCAATCGAAACGAAATTTGCACTTCGAGTGACAATTTGGTATTCCGATAAAGGCGAAAAGCGTATGCCAAATGAGGCTTGCATCTTCTGATATTGCTGTTCAGTAAATACATTTCCACATTTTTGGTAATATGACATGATATTGGTGTTGGGAGGCGTAAATGTTTCACCATTAGCATCTTGAATATTGGCAGGAGTATTTTGGTCACAATTAAATGCGGTCGATTGTGGTAGTCGTTCAAAAGGGTCAGCAGAGGTATCACAAAGTTGGTCGCCCATCGCAATGCAGTTTGAGCCAACCCCTCGTGTGACTACTTCTCTCTTTGATATGTCGGGGTGATTACTGTCTTGGAAAGTATGAAAAAGCCCGAAATAATGACCGATTTCGTGTAGAAATGTCTTGTTTTTAAGATTCTCAAAATCTTCAGAACTGCGGTCAAAATAAGAATAAAAAACTTTATTACTATTGTTGGATGAATTGGGTAGGGGTGCAAAGCCACTTAAAATAGTCGAATCTTTTAATGTTATGCTTCTGACAAAGTAAATATTAATTGCATTCTGTACATCATACTTTCGACGAAGTTCAGATTCATCTGCCATTTTAAAGTTATAAAACTTATCCTCAACAACTGGAAAAACTTGGCTATTATATAAAAACAATTCGACATTGATATTTTGCAAATAAGTGTTGGCATTGGCTATGATTGCTTGAATATCATTTTCAGACAAAGTAGGTGTTGAAGGGTTGCTTGAAGTAATAATATTTGCCTTGACAGCTACTTTATAGGTATTGACTCGTGCTTGTTTTTGTGTTGTTTTTTGGCGAAGAAAGGCTTGATATTGGGCGAATGAGGCTTGCTTTTCCTGTTCGGTAGGCGAGGGCATACCGCACTTCAACTGTGCGAAAAGGCTTTCACCTTGCCCCAGTATAAGAAGCAATAAGATGAATAAAGAATAAAAATTTCTCATTAATTTATAAATTCGCTCAATATCTCACCGTGCAAAGACGGTAATAGAATACAAGCAAAAATTTTGCCGAAGGCTTTTCTAAGCTAAAATTTTGCCGCATTTTTCCCGAAAGTTACTAAACTCTTTGTTTAAAATTACAAATTCTGCTTGGAAATGTGTGAAAGTGAGGTTTTTTGGGTGGATTTTTATGTAGTAGTTTATAAGAATAATCTTTGATTGATTGCCAAATTATCAATCAAAATTTGTTAAATTGAATGTAAAATTTACATAAAAATAAGTAATATTTAGAAAAACCGATCATTGAAATATGTTTTATTGCTTTCTTTCAATGACCGGTTTTTAGAATATGAATAGGTACTTACTATTTCTTCATCACATACCCCAATTGCTCATCTTCGTCTTCAAATTCTAATTCGGCATCTTTTTCCCAAATTTCCATTTCACAAGGCTTGCAGTTAAATTTCAATTTGTATTCATTTTCGCCATGTTTGAGTGTAAGCGGCTCTACTAATTTTTCTCCCATCGTTTCTCGCTGAAATCTCGCACACTTGCCTAATTCATATTTGACACAATATTTGGTAGTCATAACTCGTGCTTTTCCTGGGTCCCATTGCAATTCAAAGGCCTTTTCTATTTCTGTTACACCGTGTCTTTTATAAAAGGCTCTTGCCAATTTATTCGAGACATTGTACATGAAATCGAGCTTTTGTACAGGATAAGGGTGGTCTGTTTTTGTTATTTGGAATGTTTCTCTGTGGTATTCTTTTACACGAATATCTATGAGTTGTTCTAAAACTTCTCTTCTGATTTCATTTACTTTTGATATAGGCAAAAACCAATTTCCTGTGAATTCAACAGCTATTTCATCTACAATAAAAGGTGTATTTCCAGTTTTAGCAAGATTCTTTTTAATATTTGGAATCACCGATTCTTGAGAATTAGCCAATTCTTTTGCTGCTTTCATCGCCATCGAATTTTGATGTCCGTCTTCATCCACAGCCAATAATTGAAAACCATCAGAAGTTTCAGTAAAATATAGCTTCACACCAATTTTTCTAACCGCACTGTTTTCTTTTTCAACCATTTTATTGAATTCCGCGTCTGAATTTCTATAAATGACTGTTCCAACTTGTAACGGCTTAAAAGTATTAGGTACAACAATATTATTGATAATGATATTGATTTGAGCACCATCGGCTTCTCCATTGGCATTAATGAAATAGAGCCCGTCGCCATTATTGAGTTTTTCATAATTTTCAATAACATAACCATTGGCTTTTACTTCAAGTACTTTGCCAATCAATTGCCCTTGTGACTTGGGACTTTCCCAATTACCAATTTTCTCCTTGCGTTTATTGACAAAATAATCGGTATAACCTCTATTGAAACTTCTATCCATTTCAGGCTCGAAATTGTAGAATGTTCTTCCTGAAGAAGCTTTTTGATATTTATCGCTATTTTCTAAGAAAGCATCCAATTTTTTTCTTAGAAATGAGGTATTATTCTTAACGTAAACAATATCCTTCAAACGGCCTTCAATCTTGAATGAAGTGATGCCTGCTTCAATCAAATTAGGCAATTGGTCACTCAAATCTAAATCTTTGATAGATAATAAATGACTATTAGCGATTAAAGTTTTGCCTGTACCATCAATTAATTGATAAGGAAGACGACAATTTTGAGCACATGAGCCTCTATTCGCACTTCGTTCGCCACCAGCAATACTCATATAGCAATTGCCACTAAAAGAAACACATAAAGCTCCCGAAACAAAGAACTCTAATTCCATATCGGTGGCTTCACTGATTTCTCTGACTTGGTCTAAGTTCAATTCTCTTGCCAAAACAGCACGTTTCATCCCCGCATCTTTCAGGAATTTAACATGTTTTGGGTCTCTATTATTGGCTTGAGTACTGGCATGAATGACAATCGGAGGCAAGTCCATTTCCATGATGGCCATATCCTGCACAATCAAGGCATCAACACCAATCTCATATAGCTCATAAATCAATTTTTTGCACTGACTCAACTCATCATCGTATAAGATGGTGTTGATGACAACAAATACTTGTGCCTTGAATAAGTGTGCATAACGCACCATTTCAGCTATATCTTCTACAGAATTGGTGGCATTGGTACGAGCCCCAAATTGTGGAGCTCCAATATATACAGCATCTGCACCAGCATTGATGGCGGCCATTCCTTGAATCAAATTTTTGGCAGGTGCAAGAATTTCAATCTTCCTTTTCATACGATATTTCGTACTTTGATTTTAATGTATTGGAAACAAACGACAAAAGTACGAAATACTTAACAAAAATGTAGGATTGATGATAAATTTAGGGCTTGAACTGATGAATAGGCTTTTTTTCAACTTGGTTTGGTTAAGTAGGCATAATAATTTAGTTAATAATATTTTGGGACACAGAGTAACACTAAGTATTTCACAAAGTGCCACAGGGAAATAAAAAAACTTCGTGTAACATCGTGCTTTTAAACTTTGTGAAACTCCGTGTCCAAAAAAATATTAGTAATTAAATCTTTCTTGGTAGTTAGAAAAAAATATTTGTAAAATGAATGATGCACTCAAAAATAGGAATAGAATTGTTTTTCAAAGCAAAGTCTTATATCTCTCTCTAAAATCGGCAAATTCTTTCTCTAAAATCACCATTCCTTCTAAAAAATGTGTTAAATCGCCTGTCTTTGAAGGGACTTCTATGATTTCTGTAATATCATGGATGCGTGCCAAACCTATCGTGCCAGAGTTTCCTTTCAATGTATGCAGTTCACTTTGAATCGTTTTTACATCATTTGGATAAGCATTTTTTGCATTTTGGATTTGTATTTCGGCATCGTTTTCAAAATCCTCAAAAACCGAAATAAGCGTTTCATCACCAACCATTTCTCGCAACTGATTCACCACTTCCATATCAAAAATCGGAAGCTCAGGTTTAATAATACTGACCTCTTTTTCTACTGGTTTTTGAGCTGAAATTTCTTCTGTTTTTGGTGTAATGTCTATTGTTGGGTCATTGACTAACTCTCTTACTTTTTGAACCAAAATAGCCGCACGAATAGGTTTTGGAACATAATCGTCCATGCCTTCACTCAAAAATCTCTCACGGTCATGTTGCATCGAGTAGGCTGTCATAGCTACTACTTTTGGAAGTTTATTTCCATATAGTTCACGTAAGCGTTTAGTTGTTTCGATGCCGTCCATTTCTGGCATTTGAATGTCCATAAAAATCAAATCGAAATGCCCAATATTTGCTCCAAAAACCTCAATCGCTTTTGCTCCGCTATCGGCAGTAATTACCTGACAGCCAGACTTATGTAAAATCTCCGAAGCAACTTTTCGATTGACTTGATTGTCATCCACCAATAAAATTTTAGGTGCATAAACCTTGAAGAAATCAGTAAGTTTTATCTCTGCTTCACCGTTTTCAGAAATACTTGGGCTGATGGTTGTTGAGCGAACTTCAATGGTAAACCAAAAGGTACTTCCTTTGCCATGACCCGATGTAACGCCCATATCACCTTTCATCAGGCGACAAAGTTCTCTGGAAATGGCAAGCCCTAAGCCCGTACCACCAAATGATTTTTTGGTGGAATTATCAACTTGTTGGAAAGCCCCAAACAATAGTTTTTGGTCTTCTTCCGAAATCCCGATGCCTGAATCGGTTATTTCCCCTTTCAATACATGAATCTTGCCATTCGATGAAACTCTTGATAATGAGATAGTTACATTTCCATTTTCAGTAAATTTCAACGCATTTGAAGTAAGATTCGAGAAAATTTGTAATAATCGGGTTTGGTCGGCTATCAAATAAGCAGGAACATCGTCAGCAATATGGTAAATCAGCTTATTGTTTTTCTCAATAGCTCGTTGACGGAAAAGAGCAACCAATCGCTCCAAAATTTCTTTAATATCGAGTGGAGCATTGTGCAAATCCATTTTACCCGCCTCAATTTTCGATAAATCCAAAATATCATTCAAAATCGTGAGTAATGTTTCTGACGATTTTTTGATGGTTTGTACATAATCTTTTTGTTCGGGATTGAGTGGTGTTTCGTACATCAAATCAATCATGCCGATAACGCCATTCATCGGCGTACGAATTTCGTGACTCATATTTGCCAAGAAACGTTCTTTCACTTTCAATGAGCGTTCGGCTTCGTCTTTGGCTATCAATAATTCTTCGGCAGCTTTTTTCAATTCTGAAATATCACGGGCCACACCTTCTACTTCAATTGGAATACCTTTGGCATCTTTTATCATGCGAATATTGAGCATGAACTGGCGAAGTTCACCATCTTTTCTTTTCACAATGACTTCAAAATTGGTAATACTACCCGATTTCAATAATCCTTTGATATTTTTTGAACTATCAACCGCATTTTCAAAAAACTTATCAACTTTATTTCCCATCACTTCTTCCACACTATAACCTGTGTGAGTCAGTACCGAAGGAGAAATCATGCTGATATTTCCTGCCAAATCAGTTCGGTAATAAATATCAATGAATGATTCGATGGTATCTCGAAACTTCTGCTCGCTTTTTTGGAGGGTAATGGTCGAGTTTTTCTTGTCTGTGATGTTTTGGGCAATTCCAGAAACTTCCTCTACTTGTCCACTTTCTGAGGATAGAATAGGGTTGAGATAAAACTCATACCAATCATCGCCTCCGTCAATGTTGCCCCAGTGCATTTCAAAGTATTGAGGCTCACCTTTGAAAGCGGCATTGTATTTTTCTCGAAGAATGGGGCGGTCTTCTGGTGAAATTAATTTCCAACCCAGTTTTTCAATATTAAGATTGATTTCGGGAGGAGTGCCGAGGACTCGTTGCAATAAATTTACATAGTTTTTATTGAACGAACTTAATTGGCGTTTTTGGTTTACAGTCCAAATTAAGTGCGAACTACTATCAAAAACCGCATTCAATCGAGAGGTTTGTCGCAGTGAATCTTCTTCTTTTTGCTTCCTAACCAATGCAACAGCAACTTGTCCAGAAACGAATTCTAACAACTCTAAATCTCTGATATTGAACTTGTTACGATCGCTATATGATTTCACACCAATCACACCTGTAGTACGTTCGCCTACGTGCAAAGGCACACAAAGCATGACTTCAGGAAGCGATGAACCATAGAAATAAATCTTATCAACCTCAACCAATTTTTTAATATCATCACTTGATAAAAAAAGTGGTTTGTTTTGTACCATCGAATATTCGACGATGCCATTACCCAATTTTCGACGGTGATAATTTTCTTCGGTTTCTTCTGAATATTCGTCAATAAAATATGGAAAATGGATAGTACCTTCTTCGGGTTCAAAAAGTGCTACAAAAAAATTGTTTGCCAACATATTTTTCTGCAATTCGATATGCACTTGTGTCAAAAACTCTTGTAGATTAGGCGTATTTAGGTTGAGTTGTGCAATCGTATAATATAATTGTTGTGCTTTTTCGGCACGTCGTCTTTGCGTAATATCACGGAATAAACAACGAAAAGCAACCGCTTTCCCATTGTCAAAACGACAACTAATATCACCCGAAAGATACACTCGCTTTCCTTCTTTATTTCGTATAACTGTCTGATAATCAATAACTTGATCGCCTTCTTTGATTCTTTGGAGCGTTTCTAAAGTATCATCGGCAAATTGTGGATGCAGCATATCTTTCAGAGAAAGATGCGATAATTCAGCATCAGAATAACCAAAAGCTTCACGAAAAGCAGCATTTACAAACAAAAAACGCCCACTTAGCGACAACAGCATAATGATTTCGGAAGTGTTATCAACCAAATCTTGGAGTTGGTCAATACCTTTCTGTTGCTCAGTTTGAGCAAGTTGAAATTTCAGTTTTTCGATTTCAAATAAAAGCTCTTCAGTTGATTTTTCAGTCAGCATACCCATTTTTTAATAGAATTGTGCGGTAAATATAGATAACAGATTTTGGGAAACGTTAATGTTATTTTAAAAAGTATGATATTTTCAGGTTGTAATCTAAAAATAACATATTAAAATTAGATTACAAACCAAAATAGTTATGAAAATCACTATTTTATTAAAATAATATCATTCACACCAAAGGCATTTTCTTGTGAATAAATCATTTTTACAATAGGATAATTTAGATTTTTTGCCCATTCTTTCCAATAAGGCGACATGGCGGGGTCATCTTCAAAAACCATTTGTATGTTTCGTTCGGCAAAACCTTCGGCTATTATACGAAAATGAATATGCTGAGGAATTGTTCGACCATTATATTGTTTTGGATAGCTTGCTGGACGAATAGTTTTTACTTCATAACTCCCCGAATTATCTGTTCGTAGAAAACCAAATAGTCTTGGGTCGTTTTCTGCCATTGAGTTATTGACCGAATCTGTCGGGGCATAATATCCTTTGCTATCGGCATGGAAAACATGAATAAAAGCATTAGGTATTGGCTTCCCTTTTTGGTCTAATACTCTTCCTTTAATCAAAATATGTTTGCCAGCTTCTTCATTAGAACTGATGTTTAAAGATGAACCAAAAGCATGGTTTTTTAAGAAATTGCTTAATTGAAGTCTTTCGGTTTTACTGATTTGAACATAATGATCAGGTATCAATAAAGTCAAGCTTTGATAAATCTCATGATTTTTTGGATTTTTGACCAATTGTTGTTCCAACAGGCTTATTTTTCCCTTCAATGCGGTTGCTTGAGCAAAGCAAATGTAAGATAAAAGGCAACCTAACAGACAGAAAATTATTCTTATCATACTTTACAAATATCTTAGCCATTTATTATTTCTGTGTTCGGTTTTATATTTTCCATACCACAAACACAAAGGATACAAAATAATAACGACACTCAACCAAACTGCATAAATAACAGGAAGTTCGACTCCAGACCCTATCTGTGGACGACCAAAGCTAAATGGAGCAAAATTTAAGTCTTTTATGCTAAATCCTTGCATAAAAAGCATGATTATCATAATACTATGAACCAAATACCAATGAATGAGGTAATAAAACAAAGGGACTTTGCCATAAACAGAGAAAATATCAATGAGTTTGTTTTTCATGCCATCAGTAAAAGATAATACCAAAAACATAATACCCAAAGTTACCAAAGTATAAAGAAGCGAAGGAGGGTATTTGGTAACATTGATAAAAGAAAGAATGGTAAAAAGTGGTGTTTTTTGTACAGACCATGGAGCTGGGTCTCCATAAATATTGATCAATCGGAGCAACATAAATAGCAACAATGCTCCTCCACCAAATTGTAGGAATAGTTTTTTTCTTTTTTCCTGAGGAATGGCAAAGAAATGCCCAAAACCATAGCCTAAAAGCAAAATGCCTAACCACGGTATAAGTGGATAACTCACCAAAAAGGAAAAATTAGGGGTGATTTGAAAGAAATTTGGAGCAAAAAGCACCGAAGAAATAAAATTTAATGCGGGATTTTTCGGAAAACTGATGCCTTGCAAAAGATTATGGCTAAAAATAATGACCAAACCAGCGATTCCAATATTGCGAGGAGAGAATTTCAGTAAAAATGAAAGTACAACCAAACCCACACCAATGGCACAAATGACTTGCATCATCAATATCTGAAAATGAATATCAAACCAAAGAGCGAAATTGATAACTGTGAACTCAAGAACAATAAGCCAAATGCCTCTACTGAGCAAAAAACGCTTACTTTCTGTCAAATTATTGCTGTTTTTGAAAGAAATATAAGCAGAAGCACCCGATAAAAACACAAATATTGGAGCACATAAATGAGTAATCCAGCGAGTTAGAAAAAGTCCTGTGGTGGTGGTGGCTAAGTCCACAGGGTTTTGAGTCAAAGAAGTGGTGTGCATGAGGTCTCGTATATGGTCTAATGCCATAATAACCATCACTAAACCTCTTACAAAGTCAATAGAATTGATGCGTTTCATAATTTGTATTTTAGGGAATAGATAGCTTTTCAAGAGCAAATTACAAAAAAAACGCAATTTTTTTTATTCCTTCAAAAAACTCAACAAATAATCAGTAATTTCTTTGCGTTGTACATCGTTGGCATTGTCGTCCATATCATTGTGAATAGTGTTGGGTAATTTAATGATTTTTATACCAAACTTTTTTTGTTCATCTTGATTAGGCAAAACACCTTCATCGGCAGGCTGGTCGCTTGAGCGAAGGGAATAAACTTTTGATGTTCGTGGCAATGCCATTCGACGGTTGTCTAATGTGATAATTTTATCGACAATATTAGGATATTTTTGTGGAAAAAGAGCTGTCATATCTCCACCGTTTGAATGTCCAATTAAGGTGATATGTTTGAAGTCTAATGTAGGTTTTAGCTTTTTTAATTGCTTGATTACAAATAATATATTGTCAGCTCCTCTGTCCCAAAAAGGTCTTCTCACGATTTGAGGTATGCCAGTCATTGGCAATAATTCATCAGATGGAAGTTCATGTTGAATACTTACTACAAAATATCCTTCAGAAGCTAATTTTTCAGTCAAATAAGAGTATGCTAAATAATCTCCGCCTTTATTTTGACCATAGCCATGACTAAAAATCACTACTTTTCGATTTTTTACATTTTTGTCAATCTTTTGTTCATAAAAAGCTACTGGAATCTGGCGATTTCTGTCTTTATCAAACAAACGTAGTGTGTCTAATTTTATATGAGGGTTTTGAGCAAGTACTTGATTAGTAAAGCCATTTACCAAGAAAATGGAGAAAAAAATAAATAAAAAGTTTTGCTTTTTCATGAAGTATTAGAATAAATAAAATATGAACAAATCTAATGAAGACTAACGACTTTGACTATTTTCCAATCATTGTTTTCTTTCTTCCAAGTAATCATAAATCGACCTATTTTTGAGGGTGTACCTGCAGATTCTTGGTTATTATGGAATTTGTGCAGACCAATTTCGATAGCTCCATAATCTTTGATTGGATAAATTTCAACACTGCCTTTGACGAGTTCACGAGTTACTTTTCCACAGATATTTCTTTTGGTAGCATCAACAATCCCTTGCTTTGAACTCATCAAACCACCTTGGTCGTGAAAAAACTCAATATTTTCAGAATATAAAGCAGCGTATTTGTCTAAGTTTGTTTCACAAGTATTATAGTAGCCAAAAAATAGGCTATCCATTTTTATGATGGTTTCGTAGAGTTTTGGGTCGTCGGGCTTGTAGTTTTTTAAATAGTCAATGGCTACTTCTTTTTGTGCCAAACAAAATACAGAAGATAAAATGAGCAATAATATTGTTTGAATAGTTTTCATAATAATTTGATTTTTTGTGAATATGATGCAATATAGCTTTTGTTTGATTTTGATGCCTCAACTTCTATTCTTTTTTCGGGTCTTCGGTTTCGCTCAGACACTGAAAAAAATGAAGACAACGGAAAAATGAGAGAATTAAAAAGAGTGGTAGAATCGAAAAAATATGGAAGGGATAAATTTTACTTGTTAAATCAAAATGATAATTCTTACCTTTACATAGATTAAATCTAATACTTTAATGAAAAATGGATAATTGAAAATGGATAATATAAAATTCGTAAAAATGTATAATTTGCTGATTATAAATAGTTTAACTTGCAAAATTTGCTCTAAAAATATTGCTAAATAAATACTGTCACTTACTTAATTGAATAAATTCTCAATTATAAATTATTCATTTTCAACTAAAAAATATGAACCTTCAACAATTAGAATACATCGTAGCAGTTGATAAGCACAGACATTTTTTGAGAGCGGCCAATGAATGTTGTGTAACGCAGGCAACTTTGAGCATGATGATTAAAAAACTTGAAGAAGAGTTAGAAATAATTATTTTCGACCGTAGCAAACAGCCAGTCGTACCAACTGAAACCGGTAAGGGTATTATTATACAAGCAAAGGTTATCTTGAAAGAAACTTCCTACCTAAAACAACTCGCTCATGATACAAAATTGGAGGTAAAAGGGCAAATTAGAATTGGTATTATTCCAACACTTGCACCATATTTATTACCATTATTTTTGTATAGTTTACTCAAAAATAATCCTCAACTCAAAGTAAAAATCAGTGAGTTAAATACCAACCAGATTACTGAGCAATTAGAAAAAGACTTGCTCGATGTCGGAATCTTAGCAACACCAATCAATGTCGAAGGCATCAAAGAATATCCACTTTTTTATGAAAAATTGGTTGTTTTTGTGTCTGATAAAGAAACGACACTTAGAAAAAAATTCATTTTGCCCGAAGAAATTGATGTAAATCGCCTTTGGCTACTTGAAGAAGGGCATTGCTTACGCTCTCAAATGATAAATTTATGTGAACTTCGCAAAAAAAACACCGATTTTAGTAATCTTGAATACGAAGCAGGGAGTATTGAATCATTGCTAAAAATCGTGGAAATGAATAATGGTATTACGGTGGTGCCAGAGTTGGCGGTTATTAATTTTAATGAAAAGCAAAAATCACAATTACGAGAATTTAAAGCCCCTGTACCAGTACGAGAAATCAGTTTGGTAACCTATCGCCATTTTGTAAAAACCAAACTACTTGAAGTTTTAGCCCAAGAAATAAAGACTGGTGTTGAGGCTTTTATTCCGCAACACAGTGGGAAACAGTTTGTGGTGGAGATATGAGAAAAACGAAATAAACATGGCATACCTAACTGGTATGTCATGTTTGAATTATGTAAAGTGATATTTGTTAGAAGCCAAATGACAAGCGAAGGCCTAAGCTTCCACTTGCGGACTTGATTTTTCTATCAATGACATCATAAGTAAATAAGCCAATTTCTGGTTGAATTCTAATCAAAGGTGATAACTGATACCAACCAAAAATCTTTGCATCAGCACTTGGAGCGTTGCTTTTAGGGTCTCTAAATCGACTATATCCAACAAACACTCCTCCTTTGAACTGGTTGGTATTATTTTTTCTTTGGTAAAAAGTCATACCCGTGAAATAAGTTGGAGTCAAAATAGAGAGTAAAGAACTGTTAGTTCTTTCGGCAATCCTAAAAGAGGATTGGACCCCTAAGGCAAAGCCTTTTTTTAAGTAACTACTTGATGCGATGTCAAAAGCAAATGTAGCAGAACCTTGGGCTTGTTCTTTAATCACCCCAATACCCATATCAGCATGAAAATTAATAATATCAAATAATGCGTTGCCTCTTACTTTACTTCTGATTCGTTGACCCATTACATCATTTTCTACCTCTATCATTTTCCAAGGTTTAATTATTTTTCTTTCGCTTTCAATTCTTTCTGCAGTTTCGACGATAGAGCGATTGATATTAGTTTCTAAAATATCTTCTATGTCATCCAGAGAATTGAGATTGAATAAAAAAACGTGGTCTTCATAAGTTTTAAAAACTCGGTTATAAGATTTTACTAATTTGCTGGTCGCTTCATTGTCAAAATTGATTAATACGAGCGTATCTTGTTTTAACCGTACCAGCTCAACTTCTTTTTCTTTGCCAAACTGAAAAACTTCTTTTTGTGGGAAGTACTGTATGTCAATAATTGCTTTCCGGTTGACATTTTTATTTTTACCAAAATAAGTGATTTTCTTAACCATATTCTTATTAACAGTATCACTAATCAATGAATAATCTTTCCAAAAATTTTGTAAAAGCGAATCTACATTTTGTTTGAGTTCATACTTCGTATCTCCTTGATAATCAATTAATAAGCGATTTTTGTTGCCAAAGTCAATGATAAGGTGATTCGCATTCTTCTTAACTTCTTCTTTAAAATAAATGTCTGATTTTCGCGAGAAACCATTGATTAAAATAGGCGGTCTAACGCCATCTAAAACGCTTAAAGTATCGTATCCTACTTTCTTTTTTTGGCAAAAAGCGTGGACTGCGATGCCCAAAATGAGCATCGAAATAATTAATAATTTTCTCATGTTTTTTTGTTTATTGAGTTTTGATAGAAGGTGTTTTTATGATTTCATTAGTATTGGTTTCTGTTTGAATACTGCCAATAGTTGCAAACTGAATTTTGAATCGTGGCTGCTTAAATGGAGCATCTTCTTGCTTTGATATTTCATTGATATGAACTGTTTTGAAATTCATTTTAGACTTTTTCTCAAAAACAACCGATGATTGGAAAGTTAGCGAATCAGGCAATTTATTGGAGTTTTCGCTCGAAAATTCGATTTTTTTCGATGCAATGCTTTGTATCTGAAAATCTAATTTTCGAGGAATATTTGTTTTATTTTTCTTGAAACTTGACGCTTTTTCCTGCTTTTCTGAATGGATGATGTGTTTTTTTTTCTCACCCATAGCGATGGTCGCCCCAACAGGAGGGTGAGAGTTAGAAGAACCCTCCCTATTGGGTTGGGCAGGGTGGGGTAAAATCCACCAAGTCAATAAAACCACCAAACACGCTGCTGCTGAAATCCAATATCCAACTAAACGTTTAGGTTTTCGTAAATTTTGTTGGATATTTTCCCAAAGTAAAGTTTCGTCAAAAGCAGAATTTTCGGGTAATGTATCTTGTATGTTTTCTGTCTTTTTTTTGAAAAAATCATCTATATTTTGTGCCATAATCATATCCTCGTTTTTGTAATGCTGTCTGTAAAATGATTCGTGCTTTATGCAATTGAGTTTTTGAAGTATTTTCACTGATTTTGAGTTTTTCAGCAATTTCTTGGTGACTGTATCCTTCAATGGCAAAAAGATTAAAAACCGTTCGGTAGCCATCGGGAAGCTTTAATATTAAGTCATAAATTTCTTCTCCATCAATGTTTTCATAAAAGGAAAAGTTGTTAATTGGTTCACTATCAGCTATTTCGTCTAATGAAATTGTTGAAAATTGCTTTTGCCGAAGAAACATCAAACATTCATTAATCATTACTTTTTTCAAGTAAGCTTCAATAGAATTTTCGCCTCGAAACTCAATTTTATCAATCGAACGAAAAAATTTCAAAAAGCCATTCATCAATAATTCTTGGGCATCTTCCTCGACACGCACATACCGAATACATAGTCTAAACATTCGTTTTACGAACGTATCATACATACGCTTTTGCACGAATGGATTCTGTTTTTTCAGTTCTGCAATTAGTTGATTTTCAAGCATAAAATCTGTTTGGAGTGCCTTCAATGGTATATATGCAGAAAAACGTAGTTGGGTTGTCTATGGTATGAAAATTTTATATATTTGATAAAAATTCAGCAATTATGATAGCAACCAAAAGCATCAAAGAAACCATTTTAGAGAGGCTCGAAACCAACGAATTTGTCTGTATTCCCGCTTCGGAAGAAGATTATTTGTCCTTGGCTTTTGAAATGCCCTTTAAAATAGAATACCACAACAACGAAATTATAACGATGGGATTATCTACACCTTTACATGAAGCTCTTGTTATGAACATGGGCACAATTTTAAATATTTTATTTGGCGACAATGAAGATATAATGGTTTATGGTAGCAATGTGGGCATCCAAATTCCAAAGTTCGAAGGTGGGTACTATATGCCCGATGTGTTGGTTGTAAAAGGTGAACCAATTTTTAAAGAAAATTCAACAGCAATTATTACAAACCCGTATATTGTTGTTGAGGTTTTATCTAAAGCAACAGAGAATTTTGATTTGTCAGAAAAGCTACATGAATATAAACTTTTACCCAGCCTTCAACAAGTTATCTTTATCAACCAAAAGAAGGTCGGAGTAATGAATTTCCTGCGTTCGGAAAATCCTGATGTGTGGTTAAATCAAGATTTTTATACTGAAAATGATATTATGAAAATAGATGGAAAGGCAGTTTCAGTAAAGGATATTTACAAGAAAATTAAATTTTAATACTGACGGAGTAGGAAGTCTGTCTTACAAATAAGGCTATAAATGATTGATTATCAATCGTTTATAGCCTTATTTTATGTTTTCATCTAAAAATCAAAACTCTTCATCAAGCGAGAAAGCCATATCACTTTTTTGTGACATTACACCTGATTTTTGGTATTCGCCTACACGTTTTTCAAAGAAATTGGTTTTGCCTTGTAATGAAATCATATCCATGAAATCGAATGGATTTGTTGCATTATAAGTTTTAGCCAAACCAAGAGACTCTAACAAATGGTCGGCTACAAACTCAATGTATTGACACATCAATTCGGCATTCATACCAATCAATGAAACTGGCAAAGCATCAGTTACAAATTCTTTTTCTATTTCAACCGCATCACGTACTAATTCGTAAACTTTGGCAGCAGGATATTTATTTTGGATGTATTTGGTATAAAGCAAACATGCGAAATCACGGTGCAAACCTTCATCACGAGAGATAAGTTCGTTTGAGAAAGTCAAACCTGGCATCAAACCACGTTTTTTCATCCAAAATATTGAGCAGAATGAACCAGAAAAGAAGATTCCTTCTACTACTGCAAATGCCAACAAACGGTCAATGAAATTGCCATTTTCAATCCATTTCAAAGCCCAATCAGCTTTTTTCTTCACACATGGAATATGGTCAACTGCATTGAGCATTCTGTCACGTTCCACAGGGTCTTTGATGTAGGTATCAATCAGCAAAGAATATGTTTCTGAATGAATGTTTTCCATCATAATTTGGAAACCATAAAAACATTTTGCTTCCGCAAACTGAATACGAGAAATGAAATTTACAGCTAAATTTTCATTCACAATGCCATCAGATGCAGCAAAAAATGCCAATACGTGAGAAATAAAATGACGCTCACCATCGTTTAAGTTTTTCCAATCTTGTAAATCTGGTGAAAGATCAATTTCTTCGGCAGTCCAAAAGGATGCTTCATGTTTCTTATAATATTGCCAAATATCGTCGTGTTCGATAGGAAAAAGAACGAAACGGGTTTTATCCTCAATTAAAAGAGGCTCGACTTGCATCAATTCAGCGTCAGTCATAAAAGTTTTTTGTTTGGAGGTTTACAATCAGTTATTAGTACATCATGGTGTAGAATTGCAAATCAAATATACTTATATAATCAAAACTTAGCAATGATTGTTTTTAGAAATTAACTAAAAAATTTCTAAATGATTGATAATCAAGTAAATGAAAGTCAAAATTTTTCTGCAATAAAATTTTGTCAGTTTAGCAAGAATTACTGTAACTTTACCGTCTTAACAGCTATTATCTTATAGAAGATTAGTATTTCAACATTTCTGAATATTATGCAATCATCAGGTTTAAAACTTAGACTTATCATTGGTTTGGTCATGGCAGTTGTAGCACTATTTAGCTATTACAGCAAAAACCAAGTAAATCCTATCACTGGCGAAGCACAACACATAGACTTAACTCCTGAACAAGAAGTAGCAATGGGTTTACAATCTGCCCCGCAAATGGCTCAAGAATATGGTGGACTTTATAATGACAATGAAGTGCAACAAGAAACCAAAGCTGTAGGGTATAAGCTTGTGAAACAAGTGGATGATGAAGCAAAAGCCAAGGGCGTAAATATCCCATATCAATTTGATTTTCATGTTTTGGCAGATGACCAAACTGTCAATGCTTTTGCTTTGCCTGGCGGTCAGATTTTTATCACTGTTGGACTTTTGAAAAGACTAAAATCAGAAGACCAATTGGCGGGTGTGCTTGGACATGAGGTTGGACACGTTATTCATCGACATTCAGCACAACAAATGGCAAAATCAGACTTTTATCAAGGTTTGGTAGGAGCAGTGGCTACGGCCACTTCAGATGGAACTGGTATGGGTGGTGGACAAATTGCCCAATACGTGGCTCAGATTCAGCAAATGAAATTCGGTAGAAATGATGAGCTTCAGTCTGATGAATTTGGTGTTCGGTATATGATAAAAGCGAATTATAACCCCAATGCAATGATTGAGGTGATGAAAATATTGGAAGAAGCCAGTGGTGGACAGCAACGTGATGAATTTATGAGTACGCACCCAAGTCCCGAAAATCGCATTGCTAAAATCAAAGAGCATATTGCGAAATATGGTGGTGGAAAATATTAATTTTTTCTATCAAATATCAAGGGCAGTTTTTAAGAATCTGCCCTTTTTTTATGCCTTTTGTGAGTAGAATCTTACCTTTGTGAAAAGAAAAAACAAATTATGAACGTGCTTGACTTATTTTTTATCCTTCCTTTACTTTATGGAGCTTATCGTGGTTATCAAAAAGGGCTTTTTATCGAAATCATTGGTGTAGTCGCTTTTGTGATTGCTATTGTGATTGGTTTTAAATTCTTAGGCTACGGTATGAACTTAATTGCCCCAGCCATTGGCGAAAATTTGGCGAATCGCTTTTTACCTTATTTGAGCTTTACAATTATTTTTTTTCCGACAATATTTTTAATCAATAAAATGGGGTGGATGCTTCGTCGAGCTTTACGTTTTACCATTTTAGGTACGATTGATGGTTTTGCTGGAGCAATGGTAGGTATTTTTACTTGGCTTTTTGGAATTAGTACTTTTCTTTGGTTAATGACGAGTATTGACATAAAATTGCCCGAAAAATTAGTGAAAGAATCACTCACATATCCTGTTGTGGCAAAAGTTGCACCAACAGTTATTTCAAAGGTTTCTGATTGGATTCCTGCGGGAGGAAATATGATAAAAAAATTGACAGAAGATAATAAGAATAAAATTTAACCGATTTTTATGGTGAAGAAAATTAAAGGATTTTTAATGCGAGGAAATATTATTGACCTTGCGACGGGAGTGGTGATAGGTACAGCTTTTCAGAAGATAATTTCAGCTTTGGTGGATAAAATATTTATGCCTTTGGTGGGCGTAATGGTAGGAGGTGTAAATTTAAAAGATAGATATTTTGAAATTTTGTCCGTAAAACTTGGTTGGGGCGAAGCCTTTCAAGCATCCTTCGATTTTATCATTGTTGGTACAATTCTATATTTTTTCTTGCGTGCATTGGGACAAAATACCGAAGCAAAACCTCAAGTAGATGATTTATTGATTGATATTTTGGCCGAAATGAAGAAATTGAATGCAAAAAAGTAAAACTTACTTCTCAAACAAACGCATCAAACGTCCCGCCACAAAGCTAAAAACCAAGGAAATACCTGAGCCAGCAAAAGTGGCAAACATCGCCAAATCGGCATTGACGGGTTTTACGAGTTTTAGAAAATGAACTGTCATTAATACACAAATTTGTACCAACGCCAAAGCCCAACCTCTGTGGGGTTCTAAATAACCCATCAAAAACGCCGATAATGCCAAAGATGACATGGCAAGATATGCACCCGAACCATAAGTATGGTAAATGACATAAATGACTACTGATGAAACTGCAAGTGTAATGCCTATATTTCGGAGAAATGTGAGATTCATATGCTTAAACTTTAAATTTAGGACAAATGTACTAAAAATAAATTTAGAACAAACGTTCTAATAAATATTTTTTTCGTAACTTCGCTTAATTTCAAGCATTTTTATGACAACCAAACAACGAATTCTCAATACTTCGCTTCAATTATTTAATCAACAAGGTATAGATACGATTACTGTGCGACACATTGCTAAAGAATTGGGTATGAGTCACGGTAATTTATGTTATCATTTCCCCAACACCGATGTAATTATCGAAAAACTGTATGAACAACTCCTTAATGAATTGAATGAAACATTGACAAATCCAATGCTTTTGCAAGAGCTAAATTTGAAAATGTTTTACGAATTAACAAGTTTTATTTTTGGGAAATTGTATAAATATAAATTTTTAATGCAAGACTTTGTCAGTATTATGCGTCGAAATCCTAATTTAAAACAAAAACATCGAGCGTTGGTAAGTAGCAGAAGAATGTTGTTTCAAATGGGAATTGGTGCCGCTATTGAAGTCGGAATGTTGAAACCCGATATTATTGAAGGGCAATACGAGAACTATTTTGAACAACTTTTTATCATCAGTGATTTTTGGTTATCGAGTGCTGAGATACTCTATGAAGGCACAGAAGAAAATAAACTTGAAAAATATATTAATATCACTTTTACACTCATAGTTCCTTATTTAACCGAAAAAGGGTTAGCAGAATACCAAGAGATTTTGAAAAAATAAAAGCAAAAAGACATCTAAGTTAGATGTCTTTTTGCTTGAAAATTAACAATTTACCATTATATTAGTTTTTTCCACTTCCCGAAACACCACCTGGGGCAGTAGTACCAGGTGCAGCAACTTTTTTATCAAAATCGCCAGCTTTTACAATAGTGATTTTCTTTGGATCAATGAATTTCTTCATTGCAGCATTTACTTGTTCAACCGTAATTGCCTCAACTTTTTTCTCGAAATCGGCATCAAATTGAAGTGTTCTGTCCAAATACAAGTAGTTGTTCAAACGTCCTGAAAGTTCGTTATCTTGTGAGCGAGAAACGCTACGACTTTGTAACCAACCTGCTTTTGCAGCTTTTAATTCTTCTGCAGTGAAACCTTCGTTGACAACTTTGGTAATTTCTTCATAAAATGCTTTTTCTAATTTTTCAGCATTTTCAGGAGCATAAATAGCATAAGTCATAAAACTACCCGATTTATCCATCGGACTACCACTTAAATTTGAACCAACACCATAGCTGATACCTTCTTTTTGACGAATTCTAACCGCCAAACGTGAACTCAAAAATCCACCACCTAACATATAATTCCCTAAAACCAAGCCTGGGTAATCTGGGTCAGTATCTTGTAATTGTAGGTTTTGGCCTGCCAAGAAAAGAGCATTGGCTTTGTCTGGCGTTTTGATTGCATTGGCTGTTGGGGCAATGTCTTGGAAAACTGCTTGAATGCGTTTGAAAGGAATAGGAGATTTCCAAGAACCAAAATTATTGCTGATAATTTTACGAACAGTAGCCTCATCAAAATCTCCAACTACCGAAACTGTTGCTGCTGATGCTCCATAAAAATCTTTGTAAAATTTCTTGGCATCTTCTACTTTAATGGCTTTGTTATTCTCCAATTGCTCATCAATGGTAGCAACATAACGAATATCTGACTTTGGATAAGGATTCATTGTGCGTTGGAAAGCATTGAAAGCCAAACCTTGTGGATCACTTTTTTGAGATTCAATTCCAGCCAAATTTTCTTGACGAAGTTTCTCAAATTCCTCTGCATCAAAAGTTGGGTTTTTCAAAATATCAGTTACAATTTCTAATACTTTTGGTAAATTATCTTTAGTTGTTTCGATACTTGCACTCACCGAATTACCGCCACCGCCAATGTTTACTTGTGCCTTCAATTTATCCAAAGTATCTTTCAATTGCTGACGGCTCATGGTTTTTGTGCCTTTATTAAGCATTGAAGCAGTATAACCGGCTACTGTTGATTTATTTTGTAAACTTTGTTCATCGCCAATGCGAAGTGTGATATTGGCTCTAACGCTATTTCCACGAGTTGATTTTGGTAATAGAGCAAACTCAATTCCGCTTGCCTCTTGTCCACGTTTGGTTCGGCTTTCGATATTAGCTGGCGATGGGTCGAATGCTTCACCTTGAGCAATCAGTGCTTTTCCTTTATAATCTTTGACTAAAGCATCCACGTCAGGCGTAGCAGGTATGATTACTCTATCAGGTTTTTCCTCTGGAATAAATACACCTATCGTGCGATTGGAAGGCTTGAAATAGAATTTTGCCACTCTTTTTACATCATCCAAAGTTGTTTTTGTTACAGCATCACGATACAAAAATGCCAAACGCCAATCACCTGCACCGATGTATTCACTCAATTGTAAGCCAATTCTATCCGAACTTTGGAAAGTAATGCCAAAGTTTTTCAAAATATCATTTTTAGCTCGCTCCACATCTTCTTTGGAAATCTCCATTGTTGGCACAGCGTCAAGTGTCGAAAGCATCGTTTTCTTAACATCCTCTAAGTCTTTATCTTTCAAAACACCCGCTCCAAAATAAAGGAATGTAGGGTCTTTGTTTGTGAAAGAGTAGGCGTATTGGTAGGATGCTTTTTTGCTATCAATCAAGGCTTTATAGAGAGTTCCTGCTGGTTCGCTTGTCAAAATAACTTGTAAAAGATCTAATGCCGCATAATCAGGGTGGCTTGATGCACAAATATGGTAAGCAGCTCCGATAGATTGCACATCGCCTACACGACGCAATGTTACTGAACGCTCGCCATCTTGGGTTGGTTCAACAGTATAGGTCGGTTGAAGTTTACGAGTTGGACGAGGAATGCCACCAAAATATTCTTCATTAATCATTTTCAAGGTTTTTGCCTCATCAAATTTCCCTGCAACTAACAAAACAGCATTGTCAGGTTGATAATATTTACGGTAAAACGCTTGTAAATTATCAATTGGCACTCGCTCGATGTCTTCACGAGAACCAATCGTTGAATTTCCGTAATTATGCCATAAGTAAGCAGTAGCAATGATTCGTTCGCTTAAAACACTTTCAGGGTTATTTTCGCCAGATTCAAACTCATTACGAACAACTGAAAACTCTTTATCAAGTTCTTCTTTTTTGATGAAAGAGTTTACCATACGATCTGATTCCAAATCTAATGCCCAACGAAGGTTTTCTTCGGTGGCGGCAAAAGTTTCAAAATAATTGGTACGGTCGAGCCAAGTTGTACCATTAGGTCTTGCTCCGTGGTCAGAAAGTTCCTTAGGGATGTCAAGATGTTTGGTTGAGCCTTTAAAAACCATGTGTTCGAGCAAGTGAGCCATACCTGTTTCGCCATATCCTTCGTGGCGTGAGCCAACCAAATAAGTAATATTTACAGTAGCCGTTTGCTTAGAAGGGTCGGGGAAAAGTAATACACGAAGCCCATTCCCTAATACATATTCTGTAATACCTTCAACAGAAGTTACTTTTAAAGGAGCAGGAATAGGTGCTTTTTCTTCAACAAGAGCAGTTTTGTTTTTCTTTTTACGCTTTCTTTCTTTTTTCTGGGCAAAAGCATCGCCTCCCAAAAAGAAAATACCAACAAGCATTGTAATCACTAATTGCCTGAAAGTGAGGGTTCGGTAACAGTTTAACATAATTTTTGAAATGGATTAAATGTGTAAGATACAAGGTTAGACAAAAACTATAAATTTTTGTCATTCAATAACGAAGAAAGTCGTTAAAATAATTTATTCCAAATAGAAAATGTTAAAATGCGTTAATCGTTGATAGAAGGTTGTAATTAACTATTCAAACCTTCGAGGCCTCTTTCAGACGGGTCACCCTGATCTTACAGGTTTTTTCACTTATCTTTGTCTTATGCAAAAACTCCTTAAAACATATCTTCGTCGGCTAACAAACCTAACTTCGAGAAATCGCTCATTGCTATTGCTCAATTTACCCCAAGAGCAATTCCTTGATTTGAACGAACTCAATTTTTTAGACGGAAAGCCTTCTTTTGAATATATCAATCAACTCATTGTTCAAAAAACAACGATTCCACTTTGTGATTTACTGGATAGTCGCATGGAAAAAGTCAATGAAGCAAGCAAACGTCTGAAAAAAATTGCTCGTACCGAAGCTTTTATTGAAGAAGAGCGTGGTTCTGAAGATTTGTATGTAGGTTATCCATTTGTAAAAGGCAAGCTTTCAGATGGAACGGTGGTGCGTTGTCCGCTGTTGTTTTTTCCTGTTACCTTAAAAAACAACAGCAAAAAGTGGATTTTGGAAAAGCGAGATGAAGCAATTTCGCTCAATCGGAGTTTTTTATTGGCTTATTCTCATTTTAATCAAATTCGTATTTCAGATGAATTTTTGGAAACTTCTTTTGAAGATTTTGATAAAGTTAGCCTTGTTTTTCGCACGCAATTATACGAATTGTTGAAAGAAAGTAAACTTGAAATAAATTTCAATCAAGATTTATTCACTGACCAACTAATTGATTTTCAAAAACTTACAAAAGCTGATTTAGAACTTTCTGAACTTAATGGCGAACTCAAACTTTTTCCACAAGCTGTACTTGGTATCTTTCCGCAGGCAGGGTCATATTTAGTGCCAGATTATGAGAAGTTATTAACCCCACCCCTTCCCCTCCCCGATGGAGAGGGGTATAATAAGGAAAATGTTTTTTTTAGAACCCTCCCTATCGGGGAGGGCAGGGAGGGGTTGGTCAAAGAAGAAACAACCTTTCTGCCATTTGCTGTGGATGCTTCGCAAGAAGCGGCCATTAAACAAATAAAAGAAGGAAAATCATTGGTGGTGCAAGGCCCTCCAGGAACTGGCAAATCACAGTTAATTGCCAATTTGGTTGCTGATTTTACGGCAAGGGGCAAACGGGTATTGGTGGTTTGCCAAAAAAGAGTGGCCTTAGATACTGTTTTCCAAAGGTTAGAAAAAGTCAAAATGGGCAATTTCGTGGCTTTAATACACGATTTTAAAAATGACCGAAAAGCCCTTTTTGAAAAAATAGCTAATCAAATTGAACAAATTGAAGATTATCAAAAGAAGAACAAAGGCTTAGATGCGATCTTCTTAGAACGAAATTTTACGCAAATCAGCAGAAGAATTGATAAGATTTCTGAAGAATTACAAGGCTTTAAAATTGCACTTTTTGACGAGTCAATCTGCGGACTTTCAGTAAAGGAATTGTATCTTACGAGCAGTTTGGAAAAACCATATATCAAGCTAAAAGAATTATATAAATCATTTGTATTCAATGAATTAGCTGATTTTGAAGGTCGATTGAAACGCTATTTTCAATATGAAGAAAAATTGCAAGAAACTGAAGAATATGAGTTTTGGAAAAACCGAGTTTCGTTTGCAAAATTTACAAATTCTGACCTGTCTAAAATCATTGGAACGGTGGAGGATGTGGAGAATTTTCAAGCAAAAAACACCACTGATTTTTCATTAATAGCACTCAATAGTTTTGATGAAAAACAAGTAGAGCAATTTTTGAAATTGCTCGAAAATAACGATATAGTAAAGATATTTGAAGCTATTTTATATGAAAAAAAATATCTAGAAAATCGACAATTCGATTTAACCAAAATCAAAGATGAAATAGAAAATCTGAATACAAATGATTGGATTGAAACGATATTGCCACAAACAGAGCTTCTTGTTAGAAAAACACAAATTGAGAAAGCATATTTGGCAAGTAAATCTGGATTAAATTGGTTTGTATGGAAGTTGTTTTCAAAAGATAAAAAAGATATTGAAAAGTTAGTTTTTCAGAATAAATTATCCTTGCAAACCACTGATTTAGAATTACTTAGTAAAAAAATAGACAACCGAATTTCTTTCGAGCAAATCAAAGAAAAGTTAGCTAAAAAAGATATTTTGATTGATCCACAAGATGATTTTGATTGGATTAGTCAAACATTAAAAAATTATATTTTGGCCAATAAAGCAAATGTAATTTATCAAGCCAATGGTTTTCTTAAAAAACCTGATTTTAGCCTTCCATATTATCATTATTTAGAGACATTAATTCTTGAAACTAAGCAGAAAATGCTTGTTTGGAAGCTGTATTTGACAAAAGAGCAGATTGAAGACTCTGGTGAAGCAACAAGTGAAATGTCGATAAGGTTTTTACGACAAAATTTCGATTATCTCGTTGAAACTGATCAATTGAAAGAATCATTCAGTCGAACAGAATGGGAAGTGGTCAAAAAACTCAGTGAAAATCCAAAAGATGCGATTGCTATTTTTCAAAATTCTTTGCGTTTGGCTTGGACAGAGCATATTGAAAATTTATATCCGATTTTAAGAAGTGTGAGTTCTTTGAAAATGAGTCAAATGGAAGAAGAATTACAAACTTCTATCAAACAAAAACAGGCATTAAGTGAAGAGATTTTATTGTTGAAATTGCGAGAACAAACCTATAAAGATTTAATAATCAATCGTTTACAAAATGTAGTAACATATCGAGAATTACAACACCAAACCACCAAAAAACGTAAAATTTGGTCAGTAAGGAAAGTTTTAGAACATTATTCCGATGAAATTTTCAAACTAATTCCTTGTTGGATGGCTTCGCCAGAGTCAGTTTCTGCTATGTTTCCAATGAATGTAGGAATGGATGAAAAATTGTTTGATTTAGTCATTTTTGATGAAGCATCACAATGCTTTGCGGAGTACGGTATTCCTGCAATTTTTCGAGGAAAACAAGTGCTTATTGCGGGTGATTCTAAACAATTACAGCCGAATGATTTATATCAGATTCGTTATGAAGAAGACTTAATTGATGAACCGATTTTAGAAATTGATTCATTACTTGATTTGGCGGCTCAGTATCTCCCGCAAGTTTCTTTACAAGGGCATTATCGGAGTCGTTCTTTAGATTTAATTGATTTTTCAAACCAGTTTTTTTACAAAAACTCTTTGCGGTTATTGCCTGATTATGAGGAAATTAATAAAAATAAACCTTCAATAAATTATATAAAAGTGGAGGGAGTTTGGGAAAAGAATACCAATGAAATTGAAGTGCAAATGGTGCTTGGAATTATCAAAAATTTGAAAGAAATTTCTCCTGAAAAAAGCATTGGAGTGGTAACTTTCAACCATAAACAAGCCGATTTGATTGAATTGCGAATGACCAATGAGATTCAAAAACAAACGCAAGTTTCTATCAAAAATATAGAGAATATTCAGGGAGATGAGTTTGATATTGTTATTTTTTCGATAGGATATGCCCCCGATGCACAAGGAAAAATGTTGATGAATTTTGGTAGTTTGAACCAACAAGGAGGCGAAAATCGCTTAAACGTAGGAATTACGAGAGCAAGAGAGAAAATTTATATAGTAAGTAGTATTTTTCCAAACCAACTCCGAGTAGAAGATGCCCAAAATCAAGGGCCCAAATTATTAAAAAAATACTTAGAATATGCTCTGGAAGTTTCTGATGGAAAGTATTTACCTAAGATTGTTCTCAATGAAAACTTCCGAATGGATTGGTTTTTAAAAGAGCAGTTGAAGAAAGATAATCCATTGTATATCAGCGAATTACCATTTGCTGACATTACTGTTAAAAACAATACAGGCAACTATGAATCACTTATTTTAACTGATGATGATTTGTATTATGCAAGTATTTCACCAAAGGAAGCTCACGCTTATTTGCTTCTTAACTTACAAGAAAAAGGCTGGAAAGTTGAACGCTTGTGGAGTCGAACTTATTTAAGATAAATTTATCGTTGAGCAAGTAATTTTGGAGAATTGGTAAGTGATTTCTTCAAAATATAATGAGCAACTACTGGAAAATGGTCTGAAATATTGATACCTGACAAGGTTGTGCAAGACTGAACGTTCCAGTCGGAGCTGAAAAATTGTTGATCTATTCGAGCATAGTAAGGTTGGCGGTTGAGCGTAAATCCCATGCCATGTCCTGCTTCTTCAAAAGCATTTTTAAAACTTAGTTTGAGTTTTCCGTAAGAATAACCAAAAGGGGTTTCGTTGAAATCTCCACAGATAATTACTGGGTATTGACTACCAGAAACATACGATTCTACTTCTTTCATTTGCTCATCACGCTTTTCAAATCCTTCTTTTAGCCGATAAAAACTATCTAATAATTCAAAAGTAAAGGTCTTGATTTGACCTTTTTTGAGAGCATCAAAAGCCAAATTAATACGAACCCCCATTGACCATAAATGAACATTTACCACCCGAACCGTATCTTGATTATAGGCAATATCCGCACACAGATAACCATTGATATTGGGTTGGTTTCTTCTGTCCCAAATTTTACTGTATTGCTTCAATATTGGATATTGAGAAAACAAAGCAAGTCCTATCAATTTGTTATTCTCAAAAGTAGTAAGATTTACAATGTTATTGGCGTATTGTTTTTCAATGGTTGGATTAGGTGAATATTCTTGAAAACAGGCAATGTCGGACTGTAAAGTTGACCAATAACGGTCATTTTTATTGCTTTTATCAAAAGATTCGCCATTGAAACTTAATACTTTTAGTGAAGATACTGGCTGAAAATTAATTTCTCCATTGCCTATTCCTACCATCCTTTTAACTAACGGAAAAGTAAATAAAATCCAAATAAATCCCGCAGTTGCGATCATTTTTTGCTTCTTGACCAATAGATAGCATGAGGCAATAAGTCCACCTAAAATGGCAATAGGAAGGCTCATCATTACAAATCCAGTTATCCAATGGTCGAAAATTGGGTAGTAGCAAAATGCCATTGTCATAAATAGGTAAGCTATGCTTATGTAGGCTGTTGGATATTGACGAAATTTTTTGAAAATGAAATGAATTATTTCAAAAAACATTTCTCCAAAAACATGAGTAATGGCCAATAAAAATATTTTAAAATCGTAGAATGTCATGGCTAAATTAATTGGGTATGGCTAATTTCAGGGTTTGCAAACTTGGTTGTTTGCGTATTTTTCAAAAAAAAGACGGTATATGTTAAACACATACCGTCTTTGAGGCTACGTTTTTTTATTTTACTTCAAAAGCACCTCTTCCTATTTTGAAGCCCTCTGAATACAATTCTACATTGTATTTTCCTTTGCTATAAGTTGCACCCTTTCCTGAGATTATATTTACCTTTTGGTCGTTGTTCTCAAACGGAACGCTTTGTTTGAAACTGTAACCAATCTCTTTTCCGTCAATTTGTGCGATACCGCCATTACCATTTTCAAGCACAGCACCGTTGGCATCAAGCACTCTCACATAAATATCTTTGTTGTTTTGCACTGCTACTGGATTAGATGGCATGATGAATGACACTTTCAATTGATCAATTCTTGATGCTTTATAAGCTCCTCCATCGCGTTCTTTTCCTTTTGATGACAAGGCAGTGACTTCAACATTTACTGCTTTCATGGCTGAAGCCAAAGTTACTTGACGTTTTAGGTCATTGTTTTTAGCTGTAAAATCATCAACAGTTTGGGTTAAAGTTGTTGATAATGCCTCTTTTTCAGTTTTTAAGCTTGTATTTTCAACCAATACTTGTTGCTTTTCGGTTTCAAGTGTTTGGGTACGAGCTACTAAAATACCATTTTCTTCTTTCAATTTGCGAATATCATCGTCTTTAGCAACCAAGAAAGTTTCGTATTCTTTGATTTTAGTTTCATATTTTTGAAGTGAAAAACTAAAATCAGATTTTAATTTTTTCTTGTCACTTTCCAATTGAGCTTTTACTTCTTCTAATTCAGCGATATTTCCACCTAAACTTTGAACTTCTGCGATTTTGAGATCTAATGATTTTGAAATTGAATCGAGTTTGATTTGTGTGGAGGAAAGTTGTTCTACCTTAGAAGTCAAAGATTTTTGTAATTCGATAGTTTCGTTTCTTGCTCCCATGAACAAATAGCCTAAAAGAGCTAAAATCCCAACAAGCACACCGATGACTACTTTTAAAACACCTTGATTGTTTGATTGAACAGTTGTCGTTTCCATAGGTTATATTGATTTTGTTTAAACTTAAATTATTTGATAATGCAAATCAACAACACCAATGTTAAGCACGACTTAAATCGACTTTAAATTTAGCTTAAAATTCCATGATCGGTAAATTTCTTGTTTGCTGAATGATTTAAAAGAAAGTTACTTTACAAAATTCAGTGTAAAAGTAGTACCTTCATTATTTGAAACTACACTAATAGTCCCATTATGAAGTTTAGTTATTTGTGCAACAATTGCTAAACCTACCCCATGACCTTTGGTAGCTTTTGCTGTTGCATTACTTCTGTAGAATGGATGAAAAATATAAGGCAAATCAGCTTCGGGAATAATAGGTCCTTTATTAAAAAATGAGATTTTTATTTCACTAATAGATGCTTCAAAATTAACAAATACAGTTTTATTATCTGAAAACTTACAGGCATTATCCATGAGATTCATCATTGCAACTTTCAGCGAAGCCTCATTGCCTTCTATGATTAATGCTTCTTCGTCTTCTGGGAAATCCTCAAAATTAATTTGAATATCATAATCTTCATGCCATTTTTTTAATTGACTTTTTGCCTCCCATAAAAGTTCATCAACTCTAATGGCTACACGCTGAATAGTCTCTGAACTAACAACAGTATTTGCCAAGTCGAGAAGGGTGTTGGTCAGTTGTGTAAGTGTTCGTGTATCTTCTTGAAGTGCTTTTAGACTTGTTTCATAGACCTCAGGAGTACGTCTTTGAAGTAAGGTAATATCAATTTGTGAGTAAATTTTAGTTAATGGGTTTTTGAGTTCGTGCGAAACATTGGCAATAAACATTTTTTGCATCACTAATGCCTCTTCGATGCGGTCGAGAAGTTGATTAAAAGTAGCTACAAGTAAGCCAATTTCATCAGAACGATTGGGGTGCTGCACTCGTTTTTCGACATTAGCTGGAAAAATATCATTGACTTGTCTGATAATACTCGACATAGGAGCGAGGGCTTTATCAGCAAAAAACCAACCTGAGATACCAAGTAGAAGAATGCCAATCAAAACCATCACCACCAAAATCTTGCGTAAGTCTTCGAGGGCTTCTTTTCCATTTGTATCAATGGCACTTACAATAACCCAATAACTAAAAGCTCCTTTTTTGAGTTGAATGCCAAGCGTTTGATAATAACCTGCATGAAAATAGGTTGGTTTATTTTGTTTTTGAATATTAGGAATAAGCTCTTTAAATAATCCAGAATAAGGTTCTTGTGTGGAGAAAATGATTTTTTTTTGTTTTTCATCATAAACAAAAATACTTTCATCACTTAGAAACTCTTTTTCTGAAGCATTAACCATTTTCAGGACTGTTGTATTGGCCGTTTTTAAATCAAAAAGTAATGTTGTAGTAGTGATGGCACGGTCTTGTAGGCGTTTAAAAAAACGTTTTTCGAGATAAAGTTTGCTAAAAAAATAGACACCTACCGAAAAAAACAGTAGAATGGCAGTTACAATTGCCATAAATTGGTAGGTAAGTCGAGAGCGAATATTTATCATGATAAGAGTTCTGAATGCTGAGTTCTGAATTCTGAGTTTTTTAGAATGTTACAGAGAATGAGCCACTTATAGCCCAAAACTCAGAATTCTGAATCTGTTAGAAAGTTATAGAGAATGTGCTACTCAGAACTCAAGACTCAGAATTCAGCACTCTTTAGGTTGTTACTTTCATTACATAGCCCATACCAATTTGGGTATGTAAAAGCTTTGGTTCAAAGTCTTTATCTATTTTTTTACGAAGGAAATTAAGATAAACCTCTATCACATTTGTACCAGTATCGAAGGTGATATCCCATATTTTTTCTGCTAATTCAACTTTTGAAATCACTCGTCCTTGGTGTCTAATGAAATATTCAAGTAGGGCAAATTCTTTGGCAGTAAGTATAATTTCCTTGCCATTTCGAGTGACAGTTTTGGCATCTAAGTCCATTTCGAGGTCGGCAATTTTGAGTAAATTAGCTGTTTGAATCGAACCAAAATTTCGGCGAGTCAATGCCCTTATTCGAGCCATTAATTCTCGAAATTCAAATGGTTTTACCAAATAATCATCCGCACCAGCATCAAGACCTACAATTTTATCATCGGTTGTGCCTAAAGCTGTCAATAATAAGATAGGAGAAACAACTCCTTTTTCTCGGAGTTTTCGACATAAATCTAAACCACTCATTCCAGGAAGTATGATGTCCGAAATAATAATGGCATAAGGACTTCGGGTAGCCAATTGTAATCCAATTAGGCCATCGTAAGCCACATCAACTTCCCACTGCTGTTCTTCCAACCCTTGTTTGATGAGTTGAACAGTTCTTGCTTCATCTTCGATTACTAATATTTTCATAGCATTACCATTGGCTTTGCGTCAAAATTAGGAAAATTTAAAGATAAACGAAGAAAAGAGTTCAATAATTAGTGTTGGGATAAAAAAACTATTGCATTTCTAAAGGTGTCAGTGTTACTTTTTCTAATAAACCCGAGGGCAATGGTTGCCAATTTTTGGTGGTAAAATAGCCTTCTTTTCCTAAGTTTGGTCTGAGTCTGGCCGATACATTGATGTTATAAAACTTTTGCCAAACCTCACCTTGTTTTTCAATTGCTATTACTCGGTTTGCCATAGAATTGGATACATTGATGACCAAGGTATTTTGAGCTTTAAACATGCTATTGGGGACAAATACTTTATAAGTTGGGCCAAGTAAAGTACCTAAAAAATGCCCATTTATTGTCACACTTGCACTTTCTGCTACTTTGCCTAAGTCGAGCCAATACCCTGATGTTGAGCTACTTGGATTTGAGAATTCAAGCGAATACGAGGCTGTTCCTGAGAAGTTTTTGTAACTTTCGTCATCTAAATTTGTCCATGAGCCAAGTGTTTGGGTTTCAACTGTTTTTGGCAAACTTGGACCACCTTCGAGGAATGTAATTTTCCATTTTCCAGTTAATTCTTGAGGCTCGGCTTTTGTTTTCCAGTAGGCATATTCTGTGCTTTTTATTGGTGTTTTATAGGTTTCAATGATGCAAGATTCGCCAGCAGCTAATTGTAAATAAACTTCGTTGGTTTTTGAATTAAACTTTGCCATGCCTAAAGCTCCTGTCATTGGGTTGTATAATGCAGCCGATTTCGCAATTGCCTCTAATTTTACCCAACCTTCATAGGCTTTTGAAGTTTTGTTATTGATAAAATAATAATTGCCTTTTTCAGAGCTTTTTCTGATAAACTGCAAACCATTATCAATCATTGTTTCACGATGAATTTTAGCGAAGATCATCATTTCTTCTAAGTTCTCGCCTACCAAAATGGATCCTTGACCAATTTTGGCTTGACTAAACCCTAAAGCTGTTTTACTAAAATTTAATTGAGCTAAAATATTCTTAAATTTAGTTCTTCTTGCTTCTAAATTTCCTAAACCTGGCACATCAATAGGGAGTTTTTTATGAAAAATAATATTGGCCCCTTGCTTTGCTAAGGTGACTAATTTTTCAAAAGTTTCAAGAGGAATTTGCTCACTTTCGGCTAATAAAATAGTTTTATAGCTAATGCCACCAGTCAAAATTTCTTGATTTTTAGCATTTAAATGGCCAATTTGTTTGTCTGAAATAAAATCGAAGCCATAACCACGGTCGAGGAGTTTTTGCCCTAATTCTTTAAAATCTGTGCCGTTGAATTCTGGCGTTACGCCATCAAAATGCTCCAATAAACCTTTAGGAGAAGGCTCGGTCAGGCGGTCAGTAATAGGAAAGTAAAATAATACATCGTTGTTTCCCTTGCTATCTTGAAGGAAAGTTTGACATCGAGCTACGTAATTGTTTAAAGTACCAAAATCTTTCCAAAAAGGATTGTGAGGCGTAAAATGTACGGCAGCATAAAATAACCAACCTGGAAATGCAGCTTCTTTGGGCGAATAATTGGTGCCATGATAAAAAAGATGATTGATGCCACCCACCATAAAAAGGTCTAATGCTCGCTTCACATCAGCTAAATTTGAAAGAAAATGCTCATTTTCCCAAGTTGCCGACTCGGCTGATGCGAGTTTTTTACCCATTACATTGGCTGCAGATGAAGCAAATTTTATTCTCAACAAATCTGTTCCTTCGATTTCAGGAATATCAACGACACTATATAAGTCCAAAGTATTAGCAGGCGAACCATGAGCTTGATTTCTAACAATTTTGCCACGTGCATGAGCCCATTTTGCCCATTCAGTCGTATATTTTTCAAGAATCAAATCGCCAATTGTCGCTCTATAATCAAACAAAACTCGGTGATTGAGGTCAGTATTTTCTTTATTGAAAAGATCGGGTAAATGGTTACGAAGGTCATAACCTCGACGAGTTTTGAATTCATCAAATAATGCCTCAGTCCAATCAGATTGCCCACGAGCATCATCGACTTCGTAAGAATCATTGAAGAATGCCCTCATACTTGAAATATCATCTTTCGACAAAGCCTTATCGAAAGCTGTAAGGTGATTTTTGATAGCTTTTGCCGAAAAATGGTCGATTACATCACCTTCGCCACCTGGGCCAGCACGTTCCACCATTTTGCCATGCCAACCTTGAAAAATGGCATAAAGTGCCCAGTTGCCTGTTGGGGCTTTCCAGTTAAGTTTTCCTTCTTTGCTTACTTTTTCTGTTAAATTTAAAACTTCACCTTTATCTGAATAAGCCATTAAAGTCTGTAAAGGCATTGCCTTCTCAAAACGTACTTGGTCAATGGCCAATTCTTGTAAATTTTCATTGGCTGAAATCGGGTATTTCAAAGCTCCAATTTCAGTCTTTTTAGGTAATACATATCTCAATAAAGGCGTTTGATTGAGTGCGATGGTTTCATTAAGTTGTTCTCCTTCTTTCAAAAGGTAAGTTTTATGAGCAACATATTTGCAGGCATCTTCTGGTGTAACCCAACGTCCTCCAAATGGCCAACCCGAAGCATTTGCCAAGTCGATGCCCATGCCTAAGCGAGTTCCTTCTTTGAGGGTATGCTTAAACATATCAACCCATTTGGGTGAAAGAAAATCAATAAACTGTGATTCGTAACCTTTTACACCATAAATAGGCGTAATCTCCAAACCTCCTAACCCTACTTTTTGGTAATTTTCCATATTGTAGGTCAAATCTTTTGGGTTTACAGCATTACCTTCCCACCACCAACGAGACCAAGGTTTGGATTGCTGAGTAATAGGCTTCCATTTTGGTTGAGCAGTAGCAATAGTGTTTGTAAGAAGGATTATAATTAATCCTACTCCTAAAAGTGGGAGGAAGATAAAAACCCTCCCTATCGGGGAGGGTTGGGTGGAGTTGTTAGTAGAGAATACTTTATTAAACATTTTTGTAAAATATTAATTATCAATGTTTTATTTCATTTTATAAACCTCAGCACCAGCCAAAAGGAAGCAGCCAACACCAAAATCATCAAAGTTTGGTACCTTGTCATAACTTAAAGGCTGACCGTCTTTTGGCTCTTTTCCTGTGCCTTGTACATAACCCAAAAATCCATTTGGATGGACACAATCTTTTATCATGGCATTCATGGCTTTGGCAATGATAGGGGTATAAGTTTTTTTGTTCAATAAACCTTTATTCACGCCCCAAGCCATTCCATAAGTAAATAATGCAGTGCCGGTAAGTTCCTTTCCACCAAAATCAGATGCATCCGTAAGGCTTACATTCCAAAATCCATCAGTTCGTTGGAGTGGGGGCAAGGCTTGCATCATTTCCAAATAGGTTTTTTCATATTCCTCTCGGTGTGGAGCATTTTTAGGCATAATATCCAACACTCGAACCAATGCCGCTATTACCCAACCATCCCCACGAGACCAATAACAACTTTTGCCCGCTGGTGTTGTATAGGGTGGGTCAAAATCCTTATCTCGGTACCAAAGTTTTTCAACGGGATTGTACAAGCCTTTTTCACCTTGAACTGTTTTGGTGTGCATATACATTTGGTACATTTTTTCATAATAGCGGTCATCTTTGTAAATCACACCTAATTGGGCAAAAACAGGCATAGCCATTTGTAAGGCATCAATCCAAGTCCAATCATCCTTTTTTTCGCTATTCACCATATTGTCTATGCACTCCTTGATGTCTTTGATTCGTTCTGGTTTTGGGTCAATCAAATACAAATCTATGTAGGTTTGTCCGCAACATTGGTCATCACCATTTCGAGTTTTTGTGCCATTACGGAGTCCCCATTGATGTGCTTCTCCCCACGAAACTGCATAGTCGTAGTAACGTTTTTGTTTATCAACTTTATAAAGAGCCATGAGTCCTTCGTAATAAACACCCCTAGTCCAAATATTACTTGGACGAGTTTTATCAATTGCCCAAATGGGTTTACTGACATCTGACCATTCATTCATAAAATAGTCATTTGCAACCGTTAAGGCTTTCAAAACTTCAGTTTTTGGCGGTAATTTTTGTGCTTTTAATTGACTAAAAATAGAGATAAGTAGGAGGAATATGATACGCTTTTGCATTTTTATTGATTTTAAATAATAGGTAGTAAGTAAATATAAAACGACTTTAATTAATTACCAGCAACTTAAACGAGTTTGCCCTCAGCCATTGTATTACTAAAAAAACTTTTTACTACTTATGAAAAATATTCTTTGCTTGGATAATAGATTTTAGATGCTATCTGAATATATCATGAGTCAACTTTGCCCACACAAAATTGAATTTTTGATTGAGCAAAGTTGCTAAAAATAAAAAGTTTATCAGGCTATAAATGAGAAATATTTTGCTTACTATTATTGAAACTTTATTACAATTAATGTAACAAATATAAGCCGTTGGTCATTTTTTAACCCTCCTGTGGTCTCACGGATCACTAAAATTTTAGAGTTGAAGAAGAAACCTAGTTATCGTTTAGATGATTTTCTGATAATTAGTTCGGGCGAAAGAACGATATTACTTGAAGCAGATGGATGAGTAATCTGTTTCAAAAATAACTTAGCGGCCTCCTCGCCAATTGGTTGACTTTGGCGGCCTACCGTACTAAGAGGAGGATAAAAATATTGCGAAATGGGTGAATTATCAAAGCCGATAATTGCTATTTCTTCTGGTATTTTGATGCCCTTTTCACGAATAACTTTCAATGCTCCAAAGCAAACTTGGTCATTTACGCCAAAAATACCGTCCGGGGGATTAGCTAAATCTAAAAAATATTGGGTCGGCTCTATTGCACTTTCTGGCTTGAAGTTAGAAAATCGAATTAGTGCTTCATCAATAGGGAAATGATGCTTTACCAAGCAATCTTTATAACCATTAAGACGTTGTTCGGAAACTGTTAACCCTTTTGGTCCACGCAAATGTGCGATCCTTGTACAACCTACATCAATAAGGTGTTCGGTAGCCATAAATGCTCCATGATAGTCATCAATTGTGACGCCATCGGCCTTAATTTCATCATATTTTCGGTCGATAAAAATCAAGGGAATGTTTCGGTGAAAAGCCATTTGAAGATGCTCATACCGACCTTCATTATACGTTTCTTGTGAAATTGAGATAAAAATTCCATCCACCCGATTGGCTAAAAGTCGCTCAGTATATTCTTTTTCAATTAAAAAATGCTCATTTGTTACACAGATATTCAATAAATAACCCAATGGTTGCAAAATTGATTGTAAACCTTCAACCATCGAGGATTCATGAAATTGGCTAATGTTTGGTAGAATGATTCCAATCGTTTTGGTACTTTTATGAAGTAAACTCAATGAAAGGGAATTTCGTTGATAACCCATTTTTTGAGCATATTCTTGAATGGTTTTTCGTGTTTCAATATTGATAGTCGGATGGTCATTTAAAGCCCTCGACACTGTTGAAGGAGAACATTTGAACTTTCGAGCAATGTCTTTAATCGTTATATTAGGATTGGTGTTCAAGGTGCAACTACTCTTTTTTTAGTAAATCTACACAAATTAACAAGATTTGACAGGTAATTTCAAAATGATTTTTTCTTACCAGAATTCATTTGCCAAAGCTGCTAAATGATTAATAAGTAAAATTACGCTTTGATCAGCTTAATTGACAAAACCTACGGGGAAATTTTCGTGTAAAACAATACAAGGTATTTGAGTGGTTTAATTCTTTTTTTAATCGAGCTGATTTCATAAATCTATGTCAAATGACCTATTATGGCTTTTGGAGCTTTATAAAATCAAGTGCTTTTCAACCAAAAATACCTAAGAAACTCCAAGTTATCGAAATATCTTCTGCTCATGCCTATCTAAGGATTAACTTCGTTAAAAAAAAGCTTAGTGCCAATTAAGCAATGCTATGAAAACAAAATCTTATCTTTTTTTAGTATATATTATTGCTATAACTCTTAGTCTTGCAAGTTGCTTCCCTAAAAAAGATATTGCTCCAATAAATGCCATCCCTGCCACAGCAACATCATCAATGGAAGCCCTTCATGTTCCACTAAATTTTGATTATAAGACAACCATTGAAATAAAGTTTGCGATACAAACACTCGACAATGATGATAAACCTATCAAAGGAATTCCCATAGTTGTTTATAGCTTTCCCGAACAACAATTATTATTTAAAAGTATTACACCAAAAACAGGTTTATTACAAATTAATCGAAAACTTCCAACTTATATACAAAAGGTTTTGGTAAGAACAGAATTTATAGGTTTACCCCAAGAGTTTATAGTTGATGTTGTTAATAATACAGTAGAATTGACTTTTGGAGGGAAAAACCCAGTGATCACAGCAAGCATGATTGATAATGCACTGTTGTTACCTAATTTGAATAGTTCACGTGATTTAAATAAATTAAACCAATTATCTCCAACAATCACAAACTTTGGAACTTGGAATGCCAATGGTGTCCCTCATTATTTGGAAAAAGAAAGAGATTTGATTTCTTCTGAGTTTTTAAGCATAATTGACGCTAACCTTTCGGAGAATGTAGCGGTAACAAAGGCAAATCCTAAGTATTTAAGTGCCTCAAATGTCAATACACTAAATATTACTGAAGATGCCGATGTATGGATTACCTTTGTACATGAAAGTGCTTCATTGAAGAACACGCTTGGTTTTTATACTTTCGATTTAAAAAATCCTCCAAGCAAAATTACAGAGGTATCTTCATTGAATATTATTTTCCCAAATATTTCTTATGTCGGTAATGGTGGTGGATTAAATTCGGGCGATAAAGTTAAAATAGGACGATTCAAAGCAGGTACAGGTATTGGTTTTGCCTTATTGGTAAATGCTTTTACATCCAAATCTACTGTTGAAAGCAACAATAATATCTATTATAGCCATGATGTATTGAATGTTGAAACAGTTGCCGAGAATAAACGTCACATAATCATGCTAAATGACCCCAAAACCAACCGTTTAATTTTTAGCTTTGAAGACACTAATCGACAAAATATCAGTTACGACCAAGATTTTAATGATGCTATTTTCTTTGCAAGTTCAGATCCTGTAAGAGCGGTTAATAAAGATCATATTCCTTCTATTATAGAAAGCAAAAATGATGTTGATATCGATGGTATAAGTGATTTGCATGATGAATATCCAAACGATGCAAGTAGAGCGATGAATAACTTTACTCCTTCAAAAAATACTTATAGCTCACTCGCCTATGAAGATTTGTGGCCATTTCGAGGAGATTATGATATGAATGATCTTGTGGTAAACTACCAATTTCAGGAAGTTATGAATGCTAATAACCAAATTGTAGAATTAAAAGCAAAAATTTATGTAAAATCATGCCTAGCAAGTATCATCAATGGATGGGGGTTTCAATTACCAATTCCTTCGTCAAGTATTGCTAGTGTTACGGGGCAATCGCTTTTGCATGGTGTCATTATAAATGCTGCCAATGGTACAGAAACTGGGCAAAAATATGCAACAGTTATTGCTTTCGATAATGCTTTTAAACAAGTAATAGGTAATAAAGCCGATACGCTTAATCTCAGAATTAGGTTTACTTCACCAATTAATAAATCTGATTTAGGTACAGCACCTTTCAACCCTTTTATGTTTCAAAAAGATAACCGAGGTATTGAAATTCATTTAGCTAATTTTGCTCCTACTCAGAAAGCTAACTTAAGTGTTTTGGGTACGTCCGATGATAATTCAGTGACTGCTAAGGGGATTTATTACATAAATAAAACAGGTTTACCTTGGGCATTGAACTTAAATGAAAATTTTAACTTCCCCAAAGAAACACAAAAAATTATTAATGGGTATTTGCATTTTCAAGAATGGGTAGAAAGTGGTGGCTCAAAATACCCAGATTGGTACCTTGATAAGCCAGGCTATAGAAATAACTCTTTGTTGTCAAATGAAAAATAAATTTGATAAATTATCAACAACCTGGACGAAGTGATTTAGAATTGTCTTGGATGTGAATTTTTTGTGCTTCTTTTAAACTATCGGTTACATTATGTAATTTACGAATGATTTCTTTCGCAATGGCTCCCGAAGCACACGGGCTTTGTCCAGTAATGATTTGTTGGTCGGATACTAAAAATAGAGCATAAGGAAGTAACGCTTTTTTGAAGATTGCACCTCTTTTTTTGAGCTCATTTTCAATAGAAAATGGTACGTATTTTCTATTACCAGCTAATATTTCTTCCAAATTAGAGAAAGCTGTGACTTGCTTGTTATCAACCATGTATTTGCCATTGTTGAGTCGAATATTCATTAAGCCACTGACACCATGAGCAACAGCAGCTATTACTCCTCCGTTCTCATAAATTGTTTTGGTAATTTCGTGAAAAGCTTGATTGTTTGGAAAGTCTTCTAAAGCTCCATATCCACCTGCAAAATAGATCGCATCATAATACTGAGCATTGATTTGTTGAGGAGATAGGGTATAGCGTAATTTTTCTCGAAAGTTTTCATTATTGTAGTATTCCCAATCGCTTTTCTTAGCAAATATCCAATTGAGACTGTGTTTATCAATGAGTACTTCACCACCTTTGGGGCTGATAAAAGTGTAGTTATATCCATGCTTTTCAAGTACTCGAGCAAAACGAGCAATTGTGCTAAGCCATACGCCAGAAGATGCCTTCCCACCAGGAAAAACCCGTTGGCTGGTTGTTGCAATTAAAACATTCCTACTCATTATAGTAATAGCTTTGTGTTTCCATAACGAAATTAAATTAAAAGAAGTGAGATTTCATAAACAAATATTATGTAAAATTATAAAAATGCAATATTTTTCAAAATAGAAATTAATTTAAGTGTGATGAGCCAACTAATAGATAAATTTACGGTTGTAACAAGTCTTTATCAAATAATCATAGTTTGTCTTCTGCCTCATAAACCCATTCTGGTGCATTGTTTATTTCTTGCCGTAATAATAAGTTGAGTTGTGCTGCGTGGTGCTGAACGTGTCGCATATTATAAAGTAATATTTCAATGACATTGTAGCTCATCGTTTTAGACTCATTTGTCCAAAAACTCTTTGATATTTCGTCTGTCATTTCGCCAATTAAATTTTGGCATTTTTGTCGGCAAAATAGCAAATAAGTTAACAATTCCTCTTTAGAATACACTCGTTCGGGCATTCTGTCTTCAAATTCAGAAAGTGTAAATGGCTTTGGTGGCAAAAAATTGCTTGGCTCAAGTGTGAGGTAGTAATCTAAAAAGAATAAGCAGTGATAAGCATTATACCAAAACTTCTTTTCGGTATCCCAAAATTCTGTTGGACAGAGAATAATTGCATTTTTAAGCATATCAATACTTGCTCCAAACTGCCGCCATAGTATTTGTTTTAAGGAATTTTCCATATTGTGCCTATTTTACTTTGAAGAAAACTTATCAGATTTATCGCTAAAAGATAATACCACTGCTAAGACACTTACTACAAAAGCACTGATAGCCAAAGGCAAAACGCCATCTGAAAGCTGGCTACTAATGGCTGCACCGATACTTGATCCAATAAAGAAAAAGATTGTTCCGTAAACTGAAGCAGCTAAGCCTGCGTTTTCACCCATAAACTCTAATGCCATTGCACTACTGTTGGGGTCGCCTGCGGTAGTAAATGCCATTAAAAGTGCAATAAGTGCAAAAAAATGAATCATTGGAGGTGGATTTCCTAAGAAAAAGGTTGCGAGTACAAGTAAAGCCGAAACACCGAGATACATCAAAAGTATGGCTCGAAGTGTGTTTTTTGCACCAAACTTTCGAGTAAAGAACGAATTACTCAACGATAAAATGGCCATCAGTAGACCAATCGTACCAAAAATAGTGGGAAAGAGTTGCGGTTTTTGATAAATTTCGCCAATGATTCGTTCGGAGCTTGAAACGTAGCTACTCAAAATCGCAAACAGAAGGGTGGCAATAATGGAGTAGCGTAGAAAATGCCAATCGGTAATGATGGATTTGAATTTGGGCAATAAATTTTTGATAGGTAAATGAATTCGGGCTTCTTCGGGGTGCGACTCATCAATTCGAAACGACCACAAAAGCACAATGATGGCAAACGTAGGCGGAATCAGAAATACCCATTTCCAAGAATAAAATTTTAACACAAAAGCCCCCAAAGCAGGTGCAATAACGGGCGTAAACAAGAATAACGCCAGTACTAACGACATAATTCGAGCCATTTCATCTCCCGAATACCTATCACGCACTGATGCAATGGAGGTCATCAATACGGCGGCCGCCCCCATACCTGATACAAATCGAAAAACAAACATCCACTCGATACTTGGTGCATAAACAGTAGCAAAACCGCAGGTAATATATAAAATCACACCAAACCGTAAGATAGGCAATCGGCCCATTTTATCGGTTAAATAGCCAAAAACTATCTGAGTGATTTGCCCCATAAAAAAATACGAAATCAGTTTATCGGTTTGGGCAGTTTGTTCGACAATCGAAAAATGACGACGTAAATCAGCAAAAGCAGGAAGCATAATATCAATGCCAAGAGCTGTAAGTACCATTGAACAAGATGTAAAAGCAATTATTTCTTTCGGTACTTTACTGTGGGTTTTCATTTAATATAGCGGGTAGTTTTTCGCACAAAGGTAGGACAGAATTTACACTTTATAAATAGGAGAATCTGACATTTTGAGCGAGATTGAGATAAGATTTTTGATGTAGAAGTCTTATTAAGTCTTTTGTATGTTTCTCATTCAAGGTTTATGGTACCTTTTGGAACAGAGAGCTTTAAAGAAAAAAACTCATTCTAAATAATTATCAGAATGAGTTTTTATATGTTTGAATAATATTTCACAATCAATTGCCCGCAAATGGACTTCCGAAAATCCCAACGGCTAATTCGGCCCAAATTAGAAATAGTACTATCAATATTCCTAAAATCACCCAAATTCTTGTTCCTACTTTGTTAATTTTTCGTATAGCCAGTTCAATCAGTCCGCCAGTGCCAAATAATAAAATACCCGCTACGATGAAGTCAGAAAAAGTCCAATTTACTTCGCTCGTAAACTGCATCGCCATCAAAGGTAGCAATAATAAAAGACCTGCGACTGATAAGATAATCATTAATCGGTTGTTATTTGCTGTCATAATTTTATGTTTTTAATTATTAAAAAGTACTTTGTATTACAAAGTAAATAATTAATAATTTATTTTCCAAGAAAACGTAGAAAAAATGTAAGCATCCGTATAAATAATAAACAAAGCGAATGTTAGACTATTAATATTTTAAGAAGTTTGAATTGAGGATGCTCAATTTTTACAGGAGTGTTATGTATCTTTTTATTTAGATTGATAGTTACGAGCATTCGGGCGAACGCATATATATGTAGAATTAAAAGCCCAATTAATTGTAAGGCTATTTATTTTTGTCAGAAATTTTCTGCTTGACATCCTTAACAAAGTCCACCGTAACACCTGCAATATCAGCAATCTGGTCAAGAGTTCTATTCGCCTCTTTTAGTAAATAACTTACAAACTTGGTTTGCTCTTTTTCTTTGCCTATCAAATAGGCAACATCTCTTTCTTCATCTATGAGTTACGCAATTGTGCTAAAATACGCAATTGGTTGAAATATCTTTTTAACGAAAAACCTCCTTCGGCAGTTTCTTCAATTCTGTGAATTATTTGTTTGATAGCATTTTCAGGCTCATCTTCTTTGAAATCTGCCAAAATACCCAGAATTATTTCTTCAGGTTTGTTCGATTTTAGAAATAAGTGATAGTCAAGTTTGGATAGAGAAATCAAATGAAATTTGAATTTTAACATTTCTCTGTCAAGTTGCGTGGGCATTTTAGGAATATCTGACCCAAGAAAGATGACAAACTACCTAATAGCCATTTTGTACTTTCTTTCAAGCATTATGAAATATTCAGCCATACGATAAATCATTTCAGATTCGTCTGCTACTTGAAACTCAATTTGTAAAACAAAGGTATTGCCCTGATTATCAACAACTTTCTTTAAAACATTGGGTTTTCGTTCTTTGGTGTGTTGAATATCATCAGGCAGTTCTTCCAAAGAAATAGCTTTAATTTTAAGTATATTTTGCGTGATGCTTAAAATGGCAGCTTCGATATTTTCCTTAAAAATCTTGTCGTATTGGTTTGATTGATGTGTAGTTTCATAAGGCAAATAACCTCAAAATCAATGAATTGTACAAGATTTTGTAATAAATTCAGCAAGATAGAGCTATGTGATGTTCGTAGTTAGCTAAATTTTAATTTAGTCAATGTTTAGAACGTATTAAGCAAATGCCATTGTAACAACGGCTGACATAAAAACTCAATAAATATTTAGACTAACTGAGTGACTTTTTGATTTGATGGAATGTCTTAATTTAAGATTGAAAAGCCAACATCTATATTTATTTGGATGAAGGTTCAGCTCAATCAATTATAAACTTAAATTCACATTGATTTTTTTGCAAATTTTTAATTAAAAACATTGATGAAAAAAAAACATTTACTATCTTTTCTTTTACTACTATTTAGCTCAGGAGCATGGGCACAAAACTGCGATACAGGATATGATATTATCTTAGTTGCTGGGCAATCAAATACCCATTATGGCTATCCATTAATACCTGCAAAAGATACTGTTAGTACCAAAGTTTATGCATTGAAACGATATGATGGAAAAGATTATAGAATTGATAAAGCTTCTCCAGCTTTGGATTTTTGGACAAAGGCAACAAATAGAAATAGTTTTGCAATTACATTTGCTAACCTTTATGTCAAAAATATTTTATCTAATTCTGGAAGAAAAATTCTTATTATTCCTTGTGGCTATGCTGGTACAGCTATTGCTTCTTGGATCAAAGGTACAGCTTTGTATAATGATGCTATTGATAGAACCAATTATGTATTAAACAACATACCTGGTAGTAAAGTAGTAGCTATTTTGTGGCATCAAGGAGAATATGATGCTGGTCCTACGAGTGGGTATCAAGCAACCTTAGATAAATTAATTTCAAATATGAGAAATGATATTAAACAGGCTAATCCTACCCAATTAAAATTTATTTTAGGTGGATTTGTCCCATTTTGGGCAAATGCTTATCCTTCTCGAATAGCCACAAATACTATTATTAAAAATACGCCTAATAGAATAACCTATACGGGGTTTGCCGATCCAACACTACCTTTTGTTATTTCAAAACCTAATAATTATTTGGATGATATTCACTTCGATTCTGACGGACAGCGAGAAATGGGTAAACGCTATTATAATGAATTTGTTCGTTTAAATAATCCATCAGCGAGAACAACAGATACAAATTCACAAACAAGCGATGATAATGTAGAAGAGACAGATATTCAATATTACCCTAATCCTACTAATGGATTGGTTAGATTGGAATCAAAAGAAATTATAAAATCTATTGAGGTTTATTCTTCTCTTTTGAAAAAAGTTTTGGAAGTTCAACCAACAGAAAAGATATTTACTCTTGACCTAAGACATTTGCAACCCGATACATATTTTATTCGTTTAACTACCAAAATAGATAAATTGAATAAATTTACTATTATTAAAGAATAGGATAAGAGTGTGTTTTGGAATTTATTAAAATTGCAATAAAACGAGAAGCGGCGTAACTTTGGGTTAATCAGAACTACAGTAAATAAAAATAAAATTTCAATAATTCGTCAACTCTTAAGAGCAAATTATTAAAGACCAAAGAAAGGGTAAGCATAGTTTAAGGACAAAACAAACCCAGTTTGGCTAAATGTTCAATAAGTAATATGTAGTGGGGTTATGTTTAATTTATCCTTTCGATGGCATCTTGTTTTGTAGGTTTAGGGTTGATAAATATATCTTTTATACAATATCACAACAATCTTAGCTCAATCCCAAATAAAATTAATTTTCAGTAGCGTTCGCCTTTTTCAAGCTCAAATTCCACATCGAAAGAGCGACTAAAATTACATAAACAACTGATATACAATAAGATAGAATGATAAAAAAGTCGAGGTAATTGATGCTTTTTTGGAAGAAGTTTTTGTAAAAAAGTACTAAAATACTACCCAAATAAGCATAATAGTCAGCAAATGTAATCAAGAAACCAACGGTACCCGATTTCTTAAAAGCCGCAATCATTCGTTCAAAATACAAACTATTACACATCGAATAGGCCATATAAACGCCCAAACCCAAGCTCGTAAGCCATGCCACAGGCGATAGGAGATGTTGTTGAAAAAGTAGCGTACTTACACCAATCAAAACTCCCCCTGCCAACATCAATAATTGTATGATTATAAATGCCTTGTAGTTGTTTTGTACCCAACGCATGGCAGCCATCATCAACAAAACTGTAATCGCAATCGGCGTTTCGGTTTGTGTAAAAATGGCAGAATTATTACCATAACCAAGCAATTTCCAAATCTCAGGTGTAAAATTATCTCGGAACTCCCGAAAGGTTGTGAGCAATACATAAGAAATGACAAAAATAATCATGCTTAACGAAAACTCTTTGATAAATGCCTTTCTATCAGCTTTTTGCATAGGCTTTCGTTCGGTGCGATTTTCTTTGTCGGCCTCTGTCGGTGGTGGAATTTGTCCCATTAACCAAGTACAAATAGAAAACGGTACAATCATAATGGCACAAGCTACAAACGGCATCCAAAATTGACTCACTTCAAGGCTAGTCATTACCCATTTACCGATACTTTTGGCAAAACCCGAACCCATAATAAAAGAAGCCGTCAGCACAGCAACCAATAAATCAGTTGTTTTTCTACCCTCTAAAAAACCTAAAATTGTACCATAGACCATCCCCAAAGGTAAACTCGCCATAAATATGAAAATCAGATTGAACGGGGCAGGAGTAAGGGCAAAAAATAAATAACAAATCCAAGATAAAGCAATCATTATCAATAAGTTACGTGAGCGATTGGCTGGCAACATTTCTGATACATACTTAATGCCTAAACCCTTAGAAACAGCAAAGCCCAATACTTGGGCAGTAATGATTAATATTTTAAAATTGACACCAAAAAATGCTAAATCTTCATAAGTTGCTGCAGTGTAGGCTCGCCTAAATGGATAAAAACACATATAGGTTAGAAATGCAGTGATAGAAGCAAACAAGGTAAAATTGAATGAACTACGGGCAATCAATTCGTTGAGTTTCTTAGGCATAGTGATTGATGAAAGATAGAAATCAAATATAGTTTTTTTAATGAAGAATTATTAAAAAAAATAAAATTTTGTTTCATCTACGAAAATATTCGTAATAAAATTTGGAACTACGAATCATTTCGTATTATATTTGCTACGAAATAATTCGTAAGTAAAGTTTATGGAAAATATACAATCAATAAAGCCCACCGAGTCGGAATTAGAAATTTTGCAGATTTTGTGGCAATTGGGCAAAGCCACAGTCAGGCAAGTAAATGACGAACTGCTAAAAATAAAGGAGGTTGGATATACAACAACACTCAAACTTTTGCAGATAATGCACGAAAAACACATTGTTAGCCGCACAGAGGAAGGTCGTTATCATCTCTATGAAGCAGCCATAGGAGAGGAGCAAACCCAACAGCTATTACTCGGAAAATTTGTTGATGCTACTTTCAGAGGTTCGGCAATGAAACTTGTGATGCAAATGCTTGGTAATCAAGAGGTTAGTGTAGATGAGTTAGAGGAAATAAAGAAATTAATTGCAGAAAAAGAAAAAAGTTTAGGTTTATAAAATTATCAATTCAATCAATTTATGTCTTATACCCTCATAAGGCATAATGTAAAAACTGAGGACTAAATATGAAAAAGCTATTTGAAATTATTCCATCAAACCTTAGTTCGGCATTAGGCTGGACACTTATTCACTCAATTTGGCAAGGAATTGCTATTGTGTTGATATTCAGTATTTTGTATTATTTTTACAAGCCTTCAAATACTCGTTATTGGCTAGGGCTTGGTGCTTTGTGTTTACAATTTTTATCTTCGTTAGTCAGTTTTATTGCAATTTATGAGCCCGTCAAAAATTTAAGTTATGTATCAGAAAATCAAGTATTTTCAAACTTTTTGACTCAAACATCTAATTTGGCATTTACACCCAAAAAATTAAGTTTTTTGCAACAAGTTGAGTTATTCTTGCAAAGTAATCTTGATTTATTCGTTACTTTCTGGATGATTGGTACAAGTATTTTATTGCTTCGTTTGGTGCTTGGTTTTACTTATGTACAAGGCTTGAAAGTACAACAAGTAAAGCCGATAAGTACTGATATTCAGGAGTTGATGGATAAGCTTCTTGAAAAAATACAAATGCCTACTACTATTAAATTGCTCGAATCAGCCCGTGCAACTGTACCAATGACAATTGGTTGGTTAAAACCAGTTGTTTTGCTACCAGTTGGAATAACTACTGGGCTGTCAGTCAAGCAGTTAGAGGCTATTTTGGCTCATGAATTGGCACATATCAAACGCTATGATTATTTGGTCAATATCTTCCAAAACTTTGTTGAGATCCTGTTTTTCTTTCATCCTGCAACATGGTTTATTTCGGCAAAAGTACGTGACGAAAGAGAAAACTGTTGTGATGATTATGCCGTCAAAATCTGTGGTGATAGAATGATTTTAGCAAAAGCTCTTACGCAAGTAGCAAGCTACCAACAACAACCACGTTTGGCAATGGCATTTGGGGCAAAACGCCAAACTTTTATGGATAGAATTAAAAGAATTATTGGCATAAATGACTCAAAACCAATGAGTTATGGCAATTGGGCTGCTGTATTAGGAATGATTTTGGTGGTTGCTTTGGGTGTAGTTTATGCACAAAAAGAAACAACAAAAAAAGATAAAACATTGACGAGCAAGCAATTAATTGAAACAAAAAAGTCATTGGATTTAGCTGTTAAAAATAGTGTTATGAACAAACAAAACATAGCTATATCAGATACTTCTGCTCTTGATGAAGTAGAAGCCGAAATGGAGCGTTTGGGTAAGGAGATGGAAAAATATGGCAAAGAAATGGAGATTTATGGCAAACAAATGGAAGAGAAATATGGCCGACAAATGGAAAAGCATGGAGCTGAAATGGAACAAATTCAACGCAAAATGCAGCTTCCACAGAAAAAAATTCAAGAACTTTCGATAGAAATGCAAGAGGCAAGTTTGGCAATGCAAAAATTAGAAATGAAATATGATGATGGAAAGATGCCAGCCGAAGTCAAACATAAAATCGCAGATTTACAGAAAAAAGAGCGTGAATTAGAAAAATTGATGCACCAACAAGAAGCAGAAATGAATAAAATTGAAGCAGAAATGCGACCTTTTGAACAAAAAATGAATAGTTTACAATCTCCTATGGATAGTCTCAGTCGATTGATGGAACGTTACAGTAAGCCAATGGATAGTTTGGGAAGAATCATGGAAGAAAAAGGAAAAGTACTTGAAAAATTGGCCAAAGAAGAAGAAGTACGTTTCAAAAAACAAATGCTTGATTTTGCAGATATGCTTTTCAATGCAGGTTTGATAAAAGATAAAAAAGATTTTGAAGTACGTTTGAAGGGTGAAAAGCTTTTAATTGATCTTGAACCCCAAACACCAGCAGTTTATGAAAAAGTTTGGAATTGGATTAACCAAACTTGGGGTAGTCGTCATAAAAACATTGGCGAAAAAGATTTGAGAATTAGCGTGAAAGGCGATAATATTAATTTTAACACTTATGGTAAAAACTATAATTATAATCGTTCAGGATACCTTTCAGCTCCAATGCCACCTTTGCCTTTGATGAGAGAAGTTTCACCAACTCCAAGAGTAGCACCTTCAGCTCCTCGTAGTTCGTATGCACCAACACCTACGCCACGAGTAGCACCTCGTCCAGCGAGAGTTAGCACACCAATTCCACCAAAAGCACCCAAAGTAGAAGAATGAGGACTGGTAGAGACGCATTGAAATGCGTCTCCAAAAACACATCGCACGAAAAGTAAAAAAAATGTGCCACTTTTATTAAAAGTGGCACATTCTTACAAATGTTACTAACAATTGATTACAATCTTCTAATCCAAATATTTTTGAATTGTGTTTTATTGTTATGGTCTTGCAAATGAATCACATCTTCACCATGAGCAGTAGTATATAAGTGTAAACCAATATAGTTGGTAAGTCCTAAAATCGAAGTATTATTTTGAACCAAAACGCCATTGTGCAAAACAGTGATGCGTGCAGGATAGTCTAAACGACCATCGGGCTTGAATCGAGGAGCTGTATAAATCACATCATAAGTGTTCCACTCTAATGGACTACGCATGGCATTTACAAGCGGTGCGGTGTCTTTGTAGATACTTCCAGCTTGACCATTGCGGTAGGTACGGTTTTGGTAAGAATCTAAAATCTGTAATTCATAGCGGTCTTGAAAGAAAACACCACTATTGCCACGACCTTGGCTTGCACCTGCAACTTCATCTGGTGCTGAAAATTCGATATGTAATTGACAGTCACCAAATTTCAATTTGGTTTTGATATCGCCTGTACCTGGTACGACCTCCATTCTACCATCAATAACCAACCATTTGGCTGGAGAACCGTCTTTAGCACTAACCCATTGTGATAAATCTTTGCCGTCAAATAATATGATTGCATCAGATGGGGCATCTGCACTGGTTTTACCAGGTGTTACAACAGCAACCTCTGGCTCCCAAATCTCTGTCATTTCTGGTTTCATAGGCATTGGAGAAACGGCAGGTGGAGTGGAAGTTTGTTGAGCGTTAGATGAACAACTAAAAAGCACAACGATTGTAAATGCTGAAATAATGATTTGTATTTTTTTCATCTTAATTAATAAGGTTGATTTTTGATTTTCAAATGTAATAAAGTTTTGTGAATCAAAATGAAATAGTGTACGAAAATGACATTAAAATGTACGAAAATGGACAATTTTTCGACGAAACATATTTTTTTAAATTTGTTATTTGATTATTAAAGTATTGATAATCAACTGGTTATGTGTTTTTTAACAAATCTTAATTTTTTTTGGCACGAGTTTGTCATATATATAAATATCAGAATGGCAAAATTAACTTAAAAACAAAATATTATTCTGTAATTGACTATTTACATAGTGTTTTTTATAAAAATAAAGAATTATATTTTGTTACAAGGTGTATTTTTGGCCATCTAATCTAATTACCGTTCGTCCTTTTAAAATAACCATTTGAGTAGTTTGTATTACATAGTACCAAGTTTTACCCATACCTTTGAATCATCAAACAAGGCAACAAAAATTAAAAGAGCAAGAGTAGCATTATATAATAAATGAAGTTTCATCACATAGTTTACTTACTTCATCACTAATCTTACTTGAGCAAAATTTGAGACGCTAAATTTGAGACATCAAAATAAAAAAAATAGAAAAAGCTATAAACATTAAAACTTGCGGTTTGCCGCTCACAAAATTATGAAAAAGTTAACATCAATTATCGCCATCGCTTTATTAGCAACAACAACTGTTTTCAACGCAAATGCAGAAGACAAAAAAACAGCAACAACAAACACATCATCAAGCTCGGTGTTTGAGTACAAAAGTAGCCAACTTAATGTAGGTATGTATGAATCTGGCAAAGTAAACTCAATGAAATTGAATTTAGCTTTGACTAAAGATGCAGGCAAAAAAGCAACCATCAAATTGATGGATAGCAAAGGTACAGTTTTGAACGAAGAAAGAATTGGAAAGAAATTGACGGGTTATAACTTCCGTTTCGATTTCAGTACTGTTGAGGCAGGAAAATATTTCATCGAAATCACAGAAGGTGACAGCATTATCACAAAAGAAATTATTAAATCAACGAACACTTTGAGTTATTAATTTCCATACATCAAGTAATATGACCGATTATGGTAAAACTTGAAACGCATCATTCACACAACTCATCTTATAATTGAAAAAGCTATAAAATTAAAAACATTTAACATTTGCGGTTCGCCGCTCACAAAATTATGAAAACGTTACAATCAAAAATCGCCATCGCTTTATTAGCAACAACAGTATTCTTCAATGCAAACGCAGAAGACAAAAAAACAACAACATCAAATACATCGTCGAGTACGATGCTTGAGTACAAAAGTAGCAATCTGAATGTAGGTATGTATGAGTTGGGTAAAGTTAATTCAATGAAATTAAACATGGCTTTGACAAAGGATGCTGGTAAAAATGCCATAGTAAAAATAATGGACGAAAAAGGTGCAGTATTAAATGAAGAAAGAATTGGAAAGAAATTGACAGGCTATAATTTCTGCTTCGATTTCAACAATGTTAAAGTTGGTAAATATTTTATTGAAATCACTGAGGGGGATAATATTATTACCAAAGAAATTATCAAATCAAACAATACTTTGAGTTACTAATTCCACTCATCAAGCAATACAACCGATTACGGTAAAACTTGAAACGTATAGTACACACAACACATCTTATAATCGAAAAAGCTATAAAATTTAACAACATTCAAAACTTGCGGTTCGCCGCTCACAAAATTATGAAAAAGAACTTAAAAAACTTCGCAATGGCTCTTGTAGCTGGAATCTTCACATTCTCAACAGTATTGGCAGCTGAACCAGTGGAGACAAAATTAGATGCAAACAAAACATTTGGTGTTGGTATGTATCGCATCGTAAATTCGATGAAAGTAAATGTTGCAGTTGAAAAATTAAAAGGTAATACCGTAGAGATTACTTTAAAAAATGAAAGAAATGAAACCATATATACCGAATTTGTAGGTAAAAAATTGGTTAAATTTTCAAAGAAATTTGATTTGACAGGCTTGGCTGATGGTAAGTACCGTTTTGAAATTACCAATGGGAAAGAAAAGATCACGAAAGAAGTTAATTTAGAAACACGTCAACCAATACCCGCAGATTATCGCACCGTTGAGGTTAAGTAATCATATCAAAAGATAAGAAACATTAGTATTTTAGTTTAGGGGATTTGGACAGCGTCGTGGTATTTTCCGCAACGCTGTTTTTTTTTGTTTTATGATGATATCTTTTTACTTTCGTAAAATCATATTCAAACCTAAAAAAACTAAATGAAAAAGACGTTCAAAACTTTTATTATTATTTTATTTTCTCTTTCTATGTTTTCTTTGAAACAAGACAAGCCAACAAAAATTATTTTCTTCGGAGATTCTATCACACAAGCAGGTGTCGAGCCAGGTGGGTATATTACTAAAATGAAAGAGATGCTTGCAAAACAAGGCATTAAAGATAAATATCAACTGATAGGAGCAGGTATTGGCGGTAATAAAGTATATGATTTGTTTCTTCGCATGGAAGATGATGTACTTTCTCAAAAACCAGATGTTGTTGTCATTTATATAGGTGTAAATGATGTTTGGCATAAAGCAAGCCATGGTACGGGTACAGATGCCGACAAATTTGGCAATTTTTATACAGCAATTATCAAAAAGTTGCAATCGCAAGGAATTAAAGTTATTTGTTGCACGCCAGCCGCTATTGGAGAACGTACAGATAATAGCAATCAACAAGATGGAGATCTGAATCATTATTCAAATATTATTCGTACAATTTCAGCTAAATTTGATTGTCCATTGATTGATTTACGTAAAGAGTTTATTTCATATAATCTTAAAAATAATTCGAGCAACAAAGAATCTGGCGTTTTGACTACTGACCGTGTACACCTTAATGATACAGGTAATCAGTTTGTTGCCGATTTAATGATGAAAGCTTTGATAAAATAATTTTTTGTTACCAAGAAGCTCGGTTACTACTAAGGTTCACTAAGATTTTATAGTTTATTTCTTTAGTGAACCTTAGTTGAGACCGATGCTCGGTAAAATTAGAAAACAGATGAGATTTCCTTTTTTATTCTTAATACTCATAACTTTTGTTACAAAGGCCCAAAAACAAATCGCTATTACGGTTGATGATTTGCCTTTTGTGCAAGAGCTTTCACTCAAACACGCCCAAGAATCGACCGCTAAGTTGCTTAGTAAAATGAAGAAGCAAAATCTCAAAACAGTAGGTTTTGTGAATGAGAACTCGGTATATAAATTTGGTGAAATTGACGAGCGAGTAGCTCTATTAGATGCATGGATGGCAAATGGACAGCAATTAGGCAACCATACCTTTTCTCATCCATCTTTTAGTAAATTATCCTTAGAAAATTTTGAAGCTGAAACACTCAAAGGCGAAGTCATTACTGATAAAATTAAGCAAAAATACGGACAAACTGAGCGTTATTTTCGCTACCCTTTTTTGCATACGGGTTCGGATAGCCTAAAAAAATATGGTTTTCAAGCATTTTTAACTGAAAAAGGTTATCAAAATGCCCCCGTTACCATTGATGCTGATGATTGGCTTTTTAATAAAGTTTATATGGATGCCATGAAAGCAAATAACAAAGATTTGATGAAAAGTGTGGCTGAAAAATACTTAAAGCATACCGATAACTATTTTGAATATTACGAAAAACTTACGCAGGAAGTTGTTGGTCGTCCAATCAAACATATTTTTTTATGCCATGCCAATGCTCTCAATGCTGATTATTTCAATGAATTAATAGAAATTATAAGAAAGCGAGGTTATACATTTGTTACCCTAAAAGATGCCCTTCAGGACGAAATTTATAGTCGGTCGGAAAGAGTAATAACAAGCAATGGTTTTTCATGGATACATCGTTGGCGAATAACCGATAAGAAAAAAACAAGCCTAAAAGACATAGAAATACCAGCCGATATTCAGGCTTTGTACGATGGAAAATAAAAATAGAATACTTTTTAATATAAAAACAGCAAGATTTTAGGTAAAAACTCTTAATTTGCATCATATTTCTTTAAATTAGGCTTCATCTACAATTATAATAACATTTTTTCTTTTTAAAATTCAAAAACGTTACTCATGAGTCAATCTTTGATTAAGTCAGGCGTAGTTACAGGTGAGGCATTGAATGCTTTGTTACGCCATGCCAACGAAAATGATTATGCCCTTCCTGCGGTGAATGTAGTTGGTACTAACTCTGTTAATGCCGTAATGGAAGCAGCTAAGGCTGTAAACTCACCAGTTATTATCCAGTTTTCTAATGGTGGTGCGATATTTTATGCGGGTAAAAGTTTGCCTAATAAAAACCAAGAAGCTGCCATTGCTGGAGCTATTTCGGGAGCAATGCACGTGCATCAAATCGCTGAAATGTATGGTATCCCAGTTGTACTTCATACTGACCACTGTGCCAAAAAATTATTGCCTTGGATAGATGGCTTATTAGATGCTGGTGAAAAATTCTTTGCTCAACACGGCAAACCATTGTTTAGCTCACACATGATTGATTTATCAGAAGAGCCATTGGAAGAAAATATCGAAATCTGTGCAAAATATTTAGAGAGAATGTCAAAAATGGGCATGACACTCGAAATCGAATTAGGTGTTACAGGTGGCGAAGAAGACGGTGTTGATAACTCAGACGTTGATAGCTCGAAACTTTATACACAACCTTCGGAAGTAGCTTTTGCTTATGAAGAATTGTTGAAAATTTCTCCAAATTTCACTATTGCAGCAGCATTCGGAAACGTACACGGTGTTTATAAGCCAGGTAATGTGAAATTATCACCAATTATCTTGAAAAATTCACAAGACTATATTCAAGAACATTTCGGAACGGGCGAATTGCCAGTAAACTTTGTATTCCACGGTGGTTCGGGTAGCTCACGTGAAGAAATCAGAGAAGCCATCAAATACGGTGCAGTAAAAATGAACATTGATACAGATGTTCAATGGTCAACTTGGGAAGGTATCTTGAAATATTACAAAGACAAAGAAGGATATTTGCAATCGCAGTTGGGTAATCCAGAAGGCGAAGATTCTCCGAACAAAAAATATTATGACCCACGTGTATGGTTACGTAAGGGCGAAGAAAATATGATTGCTCGTTTGAAAGTAGCTTTTGAAGACTTAGATTGTATTAACCGTAATGAAGGTTTGATTTAATTCTGAAGTTGTTTTTTGAGAAATCCTGTAAGGTTTTATAAACCTTGCAGGATTTTTTTTTATGCCAAATAAATCAAATTATAATAGTCAGCCTACACCCATTACCAATACTTGACACAACAGACAAACGTCCTTTTAAATTGGCCACACGCCTTCGAATGCTATATAAGCCATGCCCATCTACTTTTTTATTTGTATCAAATCCAATACCATTATCACGAATAGTTAAGGAGATGTTGTTGTTTTTAAGTGAAATATCTATTATTACCATTGATGCTTTTGAATGTCGAACGATATTCACCAAAATTTCTTTATATATCAAGAAAAAATGTTTTTTGATGCTATCATTTATTTGTTCCCAATCTTTCTCATTATTGATATTGATCGTATATTTCACATCCATTGGCTCAAATAAAATAGCAGGCATTTCATTAATAAAAATTGGTTTGTTTTCATTTATATCTTCTGCTTCATTATTAGTAATAATATTTTCTATTTTATAGGGTATTGTGTCAAGGGCTTTTTTCATATCATTTACATATTTTATGGCTTTTTTTGGCTCTTTGTCAAGCCATTGCAATGCTAATTGGTTGAGTGAATTAATTACACTTAATTGAGAGCCAATATCGTCATGAAGGTTACTATTGATATCTTCTTTAATTTGTTTAAGCCTAAGATGATACAAGAAGTTTTCTTGCATTTGCTGAAAAAATAAACTTTCCAATTCTTCCTTTTCAGTAGTAAATGAATATAGTTTTCCAATTAAACCATTGATCAAGAAAAAGATTTGAAAGATAGTGATGGTTTTAAAAATAATAATATCCCATTCTTTAGTATCCAATGTCATTATATAATGGTTGTAGATATTGATAAGTATATAAAAACATAATGCCAAAATACAAAATAGCAGACTCATCCATAAGGACTTGTATTTTTCGGTGGTTTTTGTCAATTGAATAAAATAAATAATTAGCCCTGACATAATTAGGTATCGAGCTATAAGACCGAATATAGGTATAAAGGAAGTTTGATAATTCAGTAAGTAAAAAATTGATCCACAGCCAGCTATGAATTGAGCTAAAAGTAAAGAAAGGTGATTGATTTTCAGAAATGTGTGGTGTTGGATATAGAAAACAACAGAATTGATGTAGGCAAGGTAAGCAAAAAAGGAAAGTATTTCGACTAAAGATTGTTTGCTACTAAAAGCGAAGTAGGCCAGAAAAAGACTTCCCGTATGTACAAAAATAGATAAATATAATTTGTACTGATAAACAATATAACTAACAAAGCAATAAAGCAACATCATCAAAAAAATGCCTGCCTGTAAAAGATGAAAGAATGTATTATTCATGTGTGGTTTTTTTTTGAATTGATATAAAATCAAGTCGAACAGTAGAGCTTGAACTATCTTCTATTGAATAGTTCATCTTTCCTTGCCAATAAAGTAATTGGGTGGACAGTAAATTTAACTCATAGATCATTTTATTTTTTGAGGCCACTTTACTTCCGTCATCTTGGATAATGACAAATATATTACCATCGTTGTGCATAGCGAAGTTGGCTATTATGTGGAGAAATTCTTTATATTTGATAAACACATCAAGTATTTTTTCATAGAATGTTAGTATTTGTTTTTCAAAATCATTTCCAATCGTTTGCCATAAGGCTGATTGATTGACATATAAGTCGAAAGAAACATTTTTTTCTGATAAGCGATATTTAGATATTTCATAAGCCTTGCTTTCAATTGATAGATTGAATTTTAAGCTATTTAGCTCATTAAATTCTCTAACAATATTTCTAATGGTTTGGATAGATTGTGAAGTTTGGGTATTGAATAGAAGCAAGTTTTCTTTAGCTCTTGCATTGTTGTTGGATTTTAATAATTGTAGGGTTTCTTCAGCAAGTGTCGATGATTGCCTCAAGTGTTGATTAAAAGTAGTATTTATCTTAATCAATATTTCTTGTTTGACATTGATGAAAATCTTATCATCATTGCCTTTTTCTTCAATACTAAGCAATATTTTTCTTTTCAAGTCTATATTAGACAATTCTGATTGTTTATGAGATTCAGAAATGCCGATAAACATAAAAATAGACTCCAGCACCGTACCCAATTCTCCATAAGTATCTGGAAAAGTAAAGGCATTTTTATTATCAAAAGTTATTAAGGAAGGGAAGCTATTGGGAAATGTTTGAAAAATACATTTCAATATCCAAGCTACTGTAATGATAGCAGAACCTATCAAATAGTACTTCATGAATAAAAATTTTAACTGATAAAGGTGATAATAAATCAGGCTGAATATGATAGCAGACGCAAAAATAGTTATACTATAAATCCATGCTATTAAGTATGTGTAATTACTAAGCTTTAGGAAAATATTTATAAAAATGGTTGCTGTTAATATTAAAATAATTAGAATCATCTTATTAAAAATATGCCGCTCTTGGATATGTACATCAAACATTTTCAACAGGAATGAACAATATAAAATAACGTTAAAGCATGTTATTTCTGGGGTAAACGTGTTTATCGAAGTATCAAAAATCCCTATTTTATGATATTGGTCTACTATATAGAACTCTAATAAGCCCGAAATTAATGCAGTGCAATAAAGTAAAAAAGCAATATTCTTATTTTTGAAGTAACTCAAAAGTGAATACAATATCATTGTTATGACCATGCCATCAGCAATATTTCTGAATATGTCATAATGTAGCGGATTCATTGTAAAAAAGATAAATTTGTTGCAAAGAGAAATTTAAATAGGTAACAGAGACGGAAAAGGTAAATATGCGTCTAAAATAAATCGTTTAATACAACTTGTTTCTTCGTGTATCTTACTTACATAAAAAATAGTTGAAGAAGCCAATGGGAAATTTGATAACGGTATAAAGATCATTGCCGTCATTTATTTTGACTTCTTTGATAACTAATATGACAATCGCTTTAATAGTTTTTTGAAATAGATTTATAATTTAAAAATACAAAATCCAAACTTTTGAGAAAATGACTATAAATATTATCCTAATTGATGACCATTTGATTTTAGGTCAAGGAATCGCACAACTGTTGGCAAGCCAACCCCAATTTAATTTTTCAGGCTTTTTTCCGAATACCGAAGATGTTAAGCCAGTTTTACAAAACTCATCCATTGATGTTATTTTGCTTGATATATCAGTTCCTCCTGATAATGGTATTGTATTCTGTAAATGGGTTAAAAACAATCATCCTGCTATAAAAACTTTATTTTTTTCAATGCACTTTGATGCTCTCATTATCAATAGAGCCATGAAAGCAGGTGGCAATGGCTATATTACAAAAGATGTTGATAGTCAAGTATTATATGATGCTATCAATGCGGTGGTAAATGGACAAATATATTATTCAAAAAATGTTGAAAACTTATTACTCAATAAAATACCACAAACCATCAGCATAAAAGACCTTCCAATTTTATCTCCAAGAGAAAAAGAGGTGCTTAGTTGCATTGTTGAAGGCTATACAAGTCATGAAATAGCTGAAAAACTGTTTATTTCTACCAAAACAGTAGATTTTCATCGGAGTAACCTTCTCGTTAAATTCGATTGTAAGAATGTTGCTGAACTAACACGTGAAGCTGTTTTACACGGATTAGTTTGAAAACTTCCGCCTAGTAAAAATACTAATATTATAGCCTACTGGTATTTAACATTAACAAGGCAATCCAAGAAAACTTTACCTTTACTACATAATACTTATCAATTAAACTTACAAGCAGCGGCAATAGTAAATAGTAATGAAAGGCACAGATATGTTCTTATCAATTCTTTAATTTAAGTTTCAATTTTGGATTAAAGACATAGAATGTAATTGTATTTTTTGCTCTTTAATCAATTTGAGTTTATATAATCACTAAAATATTCTAAGTTACTTTTAATATTTTTTTCAAATATATAATCATCATCAGCGTAGGTTTTGTGTGAATATAGGTTTTTTACTTAATGTTGAATTCTATTGCGAAACGATCAAATTTTTGAGGGTTTCTAATTTCAAATATAATTAATATTCTGAAATTATGTTAAAAAATAACTGATATTTTATCACTCCATGAAACTAATATATTATGAGACAGTTAAATCTAAAATGCGGAAATTGCGAAAGCAATCGTGTCGTATTGAATGGGCGAAACAGCAGTGGCTCCCAAACTTACAGATGCAAAAATTGTGGTTGTTGTAGAGTATTGAATAGTGTAAAGAAAAAGAAAGATATCGACATCGAAGCACTATTAAAAGTTTATCAAGAGAATAAAAGTTTACGTTTGACGGGGATTTTTTTTGGAATTAGCCATGTTACAGTTTTCAATAAACTTAAAAAAATAAGTCATTCAAGTCTTTCAACATAAAATAGCGTGACTAATTTTTATTAAAAACAATTGGCATTCTTCCGGAAGTATTATTCTTAATCATTAATTATAATTTTTGTCATATGAAAAAAATAAATATTAAAAAGAGAAATACCAATTGGAGTGATTTAGACGACATTCTTCGGCTTCTAAAGGGCAGTAGCTCAACTACCGATGATGAAATTGTGATAAGCAGAATTAAGCAGATTTTGTTTAACCCAAGATATGCAAGTTTTACTTATGAATATGATAGCTCTGTCATTGGTTTTTCTTTTTTAGAAAAGTATTTCTATATAGACATTTCATCAACATTTGTGAGGGTAATCATGTTTTTGATGAAAGAAGATTTAATGAAAGAAGAAATAGAAAGAAAAATGATAGAAGATGCTAAATCTTTGGTGGTTGATTATAAAATGGATGGTCTTTATAATACACATAATTTAACTACTCATAAATTTATTGTGTAGAAGTTTGGTAGTCAAATCATAGGTTTTTCAAAATGACTGTTGGTGATGCTGAATGCTCTCAGTCATTACTTCATAGATTTCGACCAAATTTTCATCTTCCTTGAGATAATCTAAATGCCGATTAATGATTGTTTGGTCATTTCTGATAGCAGGTCCAGTTTGTACATCAGCAGGATTTTCGACTGCTAATGCTTTCTTGAAAGTTTCACGGATAATAGGTTTTAATAAATCAAATTCTAAATCTTCACTATCAGTGATTTCTTTTGCCAAGGCTAATAGATGGTTAGTAAAATTACAGGCAAATACAGCCGCTACATGCAAAACTTTTCGCTCGTCTGAACTGATTAAATAGACGGTATTGCTCAATTCTTGTGCAATATCAACGAGTTTTTGTTCGGTTTCTTCGTCGCTGGCTTCAATACAGAATGGGACAGTTTTTAAGTCCAATTTTTTACCAATACTAAAAGTCATTAAAGGGTAAAAAACCCCACATTTTACAGGTAAATCGTGGTGAACTAGCATCAGTTTTTGTAAATCTTCTAATGATTTACTGCCCGAAGTATGAGCTAAAATGGCATTTTCAGGCAAGATTATTTGTTGACAAACTTCGCTCATCGCATCGTCAGAAACAGCTAATATAAATAATTCGGCATCACTCTCCGAAAAGTCAAGATCAGTTTTGACAGTTGCTTGGTAGAGCATTGATGCTAAATTGGATGCTTTAGATTTTTGCCGACTAAAAACTTCATAGATTTGATGGTGATGATTTTCAAGTGCAAGACCTAAGTGCCAGCCAATATTCCCTGACCCAATGATAGAAATTTTCATACAAATATAATGTTTGTCAAGTATAAGCAGATTCTATCAAATATTTAGTATTTTAAAAAAAATACTGTAATTTTTTCTTTAGTTTATAGAATATTTTCTTTAGTATTGCCGTCTCAAAAGAGAAAAACCTGTCTTTCCTTTCATTCTTAAAGGGTTATTAAACTTAGTCTTAATTACATTTTTTTTTGTAATTAATTTTGAGTTAAGTAAAACTCTCAAAACCTCCACGTCATTTTGTTACTTGTTTTGCACCGAAGCGTCTGAATAAAGACTAATGGAATGATTATGAGTAAAAGTGTCGTATTAGCACGCTCTGTGGAGCCAGACAGCTGGAAATTGACATAAAATAGCATACAATCACAACAACCATACAAATTGATATAAAAATAAAACAGGAAAAAAATTAGTTACTTAAACTCCAAAACAAATGATGAAGAATTCCCTTTTAACGCTGTCAGCGGTTATGTTGGCTTCTGGGCTTGCGATGGCTCAAAGTGACTTGCCACCAAACGCTGTACCGGGTAAATGTTATGCAAAATGTTTGAAACCAGCACAATTTACAACCCGCACAGAGCAGTATGTATCAAAAGAAGGTAGTAAAATACTTACAGCCACAGCACCAGAGTTAGCTACTGTAACAGAGCAGGTGATAATCAAAGAAGGTAGTAAGGCTCTGCAATCATCAGCAACTGCTTACAAAGCTGTTACAGAGCGAGTATTAGTTAAAGAACAAGGTAAGAGAACAGAAGTGATTCCAGGTTCGGGTTCTTATAAAGCAGTTTCGGAGCAAATAGAAACCCGCCCCGCTTATAAACGTTACGAAATTGATGGTTGTAATACAGACACTAAAGGGGGAACGTCTAAGAATAATGCGAACGAGCCATGTTTCAAGGCAATAAAGGAGCAGGTTTTGGTTCGTGAAGGTTATAAAAAATTAGAAGTGATTCCAGCTCAGTTTAAAACTGAGGCCGAAAGAGTAATTATCAAAGAGCCTTCTAAACGTTATGAAGTCATTCCAGCAGTTTATAAATCTGTGTCAGAGCAGTATATGGTAAAACCTGCTTATAATAATTTAATTGTAGATAATACTGTGGAGTTCAAAGCCGTCCAAGAAAAAGTCGAAGTACGCCCAGCCTACAAGCGTTATGAGATAGTTCCTGCACAGTTCAAAACAGTTACAGAACAAGTATTGATTCGTGAAGCTGCCTCAGCGATTGCAGGTGGACAAAAGCCAAAATATAAAACAGTAACCGAACAATATATAGTAAAAGAAGCATCAAAGCGTTTTGAAATTGTACCTGCTGTGTACAAATCAGTTACCGAAACTATTGTCATAAAAGAGCCAATTAAAACATTAATTGTGACACCACCAGTTTATGAAACAATAACTGAAAAAGTGAAAATTCGTGAATCTTATACAAAATATGAGAAGCGTAAGCTTGATCCTTCATGTTTAAGTGCAAACCCAGATGATTGTTTACAATTATGTTTGGTAGAGATTCCTGCTGAATACAAAACCGTAACAAAACAAGTATTGAAATCGCCTGCTGGAGTAAGAGAGGTAATTACACCTGCTCAAACAGCTAACATTACCAAACAGGTGGTTGCTCAAGCTGCCTCAGTGCGAGAAGTTGTGGTTGAAGCACAATTTGCAACAATCACTAAGTTGGTTTTAGATGGTGTAGAGCCATCAGGTGTAAACTTGACAGCCGTACAAGCTTTTAAAGGTGGTTCGGCTTCGGCAGAATATGCCACTATTACAAAAACTGTGATTGCTTCGCCTGCTCAATATAAAGAAATTGAAGTACCTGCTCAATATGAAACCATCACTAAGCAGGTACTTGCTCGTGGGCCTCAAGTAAAAGAAGTACCCGTTGCCGCTCAATTCGAAACCATCACAAAACAAGTAGTCGCACAAGCAGCTCAAGTAAAAGAAATTGATGTGCCAGCAGTATTTGCTACTCGTTCAAAACAAGTATTGGTAGCTCCTGCTACAACTCGTGAGATTGATGTGCCAGCAGTATTTGCTTCTCGAACAAAATACTCCTGTGCTGAAACCTCAGCTATTACAGGTAATGGTATTGTTGCTGGTAATGGTGGCTGTGGCCCACAAGTACGTGAGATTGATGTTCCTGCTGAATACCGTACAGTTACTAAACATTTAGTAGCAGGCCAACCTCAAATACGCGAGATTGATGTGCCAGCCGAATATAAAACCATCACTAAGCAAGTTGTTGCTTCTGCAGGTGGAACAACTGAGACGCTCATTCCTGCGGAATTCCGTTCTGTCACAAAGACGGTTGTGAAAAAACCAGCATCTACTTCTGAAAAAGAAATCCCAACGGAATATGGTACTTATACAACTACATCTATGACAAGCAGTGGTACTTATGCTGACTGGGTTGAAATTTTATGTGGGAATAAAATTACTTCGGCTACGGTACGAGCGATTCAAAAGTCTCTCAGAGCTAAAGGATATGATCCTGGCCCAGATGATAATGTACTTGGCCCACGTACCAATGCTGCGATTATTAAGTTCCAAAAAGATAATAATTTACCACAAGGAAACTTGAACCTTGAAACTTTAAAATCTCTTGGAGTAGAATATTAATTTATCAAAAAAACAATTTTGAAGAGGCTACCTTCCATAAGAAGGTAGCCTTGTTTTTTTACAAAAGATAAAGAAAACAAAAATATGGCTTAGTATTTGCTCTAAATAGTAATGTTATCGCCTTTAAGTAAGATTTGAGCTAAGGGTTAATTTATACTATTCTACAACTATAAAAATACGATGGCTATGAAAATGAGAGTAACATTGTTATTAGGAATCACCATTATCATACTGGCATCTTATACCAATGGTAATGATGCTACAAAAAATCAGGTGAATTTCTATAAAGGTAGTTACGATGACTTTTTACGGGAAGCAAAAAAACAAAAGAAACCGATTGTGCTGGATTTTTGGGCAAGCTGGTGTGGCCCATGCAAAAAAATGGATAATGAAACATTTTCCAATACAAATTTTGCATCTTATATGAATGCCAATTTTATGGTTTTTAAAGTTGATATCGACTCTTTCGACGGAATGGCAATTGCCGACCGATTTGCTATAGATGCGTATCCAACTTTAGTACTTTTAGATGCGAAAAGTAAATACATTGGCCGTTTTAGAGGTTTTTTTCCTCCAGATTATTTGAAAAATGAATTGGAGAAAAGTAAATATCTTAAGGGAAAACGATTTATTATTCCTAAAAATACTACTGCTTCTTTGTAGAATAGCAAAACAAATTTTTTAAAGCCATCTATTGTAAATAGATGGCTTTTTGTTTGTATAAAAAAGCCAAGAAAAGTTAGTTTAAAATGCTAATACTTCTGTTAATTTTTTTCGAAATAAATATTCCTCTTGGCCTAATTAAAACCAAATTTGATAAATTTCCGTAACTAAATATAGTAAAGCAATAGGCTGAGTTATATCTTTGTAGTATGGAATTGAAAAATGATTTAATTATACGTGCCGCCAAGGGCGAGCGTGTGGAGCGAGTACCGGTATGGATGATGCGTCAAGCGGGGCGAATTTTGCCAGAATACCGTGCGGTACGTGAAAAAGCAGGAAGCTTTATAAAATTGGCAACAACCCCTGAGTTAGCTGCTGAAGTAACGATTCAGCCTGTTGATATTTTGGGTGTTGATGCAGCGATTATTTTTTCTGATATTTTGGTTGTACCAGAAGCAATGGGTTTGCCTTATGAAATGTTGGAAGCCAAAGGTCCAATTTTCCCAAAAGTAATACATACAAAAAAAGATATAGATGCTTTAAAAATAGCCAATCCTGAAAAAGAATTGTCGTATGTTTTGAAAGCAATTGATATTGTTAAAAAAGAGTTAAATGGGAGAGTGCCGTTGATTGGTTTTGCAGGAGCTCCGTTTACTATTTTTTGCTATATGGTTGAAGGTAAAGGTTCTAAAACATTTTCAATTGCTAAAAAAATGCTTTATTCTGAACCAGAATTAGCACATGCTTTACTCCAAAAAATCACCGATACTACCATTGCATATTTGAAAGCCCAAGCCAAACATGGAGCTGACTTAGTACAGATTTTTGACTCTTGGGCGGGAATCCTTTCTCCTGATCAATATCGCAAGTTTTCATTGCCTTATATTGCTCAAATTTGCAATGCAATCAATGAAGTTCCCGTTACAGTTTTTGCCAAAGGAGCATTTTTTGCCCGTAAAGAGATGTCAAATTTAAACTGTCAGGTAATAGGCTTAGATTGGAATATGGATATTAGTGAGTCTCGACGCATGATTCCACATAAAACTTTGCAAGGAAATCTTGACCCATGTGTGTTGTATGGTTCTTTCAAAGAGATTGAAAAACACACCAAAAAGATGATTAAAAACTTTGGTGGACAAAAATATATTGCCAATTTAGGGCATGGCGTATATCCTGATACCGACCCTGATAAAGTGAAGTGTTTTATTGATACTGTAAAAAATTATACGATTTGATTCATATCAACCTTGTGGTATCTGAGCGTAGAAAAGAGATGACAGAAGGGTAAAAAAAGTTGTGGCACGTTTCAAAAACGTGCCACAACTTTTTTTATTGCCAATCTTTTTATTTCAAAATAGGTTCTAAATCTGCTCTATTGTCAGTAATCCATTGCGTAATATCTTTTACAATTTGTTCAACTCCAATTTCTGGTTTCCAACCTGTCAAAGCAGTGACTTTTGAGTTATCTGTAATGTACAAGCGAATATCAGCTGGTCTATTTTCTGCTATTTTGGTAATTGGGATGGTTTTCCCAGTAACTCTCTGACATATTTCGGTCAATTCTTGTAAAGAAACACTTACCTCAACACCTCCACCTGCATTTAGTATTTCACCATTTACTTTATCAATATTGTGCAATTGCCAGTCTATCAAGCGATAAAGATCGTCAATGTGCATGATGTCACGGGTTTGCTTACCTTCGCCACCATAACCAATATAAGATAGTTTTTGCTCAAAGAAATGTTTGGCAATCCAAAGCACCATTACACCCTGATCAACTTTTCCCATTTGCCAAGGGCCAGTCAAGACACCACAACGATTGATAACAGTTTTTAAATTATAAAATTCGTTATATTCCTGAATAATTAACTCTGATGCCAATTTGGTTGTTCCGTAAAGTGATCTTGCTCCATCCAATGGAAAATCTTCCGCAATACCTTTAGAGGAAACGCCTTTAATAGTTTGATTATCAGTGAGTTCAAAACGAGTTTCTTGTTCTATAAAATCCAATGTTTCAATGGTTTTTATAGGATAAACTCGGCTTGTTGAAAGAAATATAAATTCGGCTTTACATCTGACTGCATAGTTGAGGCAATTGACTGTTCCAAATAAATTAGTATTGATTAGATAGTCAGGAGTGCCCCCATTGATTCCAGCCAAAACAGAAGGCTCGGCAGAGGCTTCAATGACAGTATCAACTATCGGAAGAGCATCGAAATCTTCTTTACTTCGAATATCTCCATGAATAAAATTGATATCAGCTTTGCCCAAACGAGCTACATTTAACTCAGAACCTTTACGGCGTAGGTTATCAAGACAATAGATTTCGTAAGATGGATAATTTTTTTTGAGTGAAATGGCAAGTGCTGAACCAACAAACCCAGCTCCACCAGTAATTAAGATTTTTTTCATGTAAGATGATTAAAAATAAAACATAAAGAAGCATTACGCTTTATGTTGTTTTGATATGATTTTTTCTCAATGCCCATTACCAGTCCAAGGGATACGTTTGAGATTAATATTATCCAAAGCTTTAATAACAAAAGGAACTTTTTCGACTTTTACCGCACTGCTGTCAAGACCGAACCATTTATCTTCTGAAGGAGTATATTGTTTAATAAAGAAATAAGCTCGCATTACTAAACCTTCCCAAAAAGGCAACTCATTTTCATAAGACAAGAATCTTTCGAGAACGACAAAACGGAAGTCTCCAATGACATTATGTTTATTTAAAGACTCATAACGGCTACGAATATCTACTTCACCACATTTTACCATATCTTCCAAAACTCGACGGAAATAAAGGTTTATTTTATGAGGAACTCTAAATCCTAAACGGAAATTTACTTTATACACATCATCTTCTGCAACAGTCATAACTTTATACTCCATTGTGTATGGGTCGTCAACAGTATCTACGTGAACAAACCAATATACATCGGCACGTTTTGGACGTTTTTGGAATATAGAATAAATAATTTTATTTTCAATCTCAGAAGCTCGACCAGCATTACTTAAAAAAACCAAGTGTGTAGCATATTTTGGAACAGTAATATCTGCACTTAACTCTTGGAGTGATTCGGTATATTTATCTAATTTCTCGTATTCAGTCAATCGGGCTTTTATTCTAAATGCCCTAATCCAAATATACATAACCAAAGCAATGATACCTGCAATAATTAAAGAGACATAACCACCATGTGGGAATTTTTGAAGGTTGGCAATTAAGAAAGAGACTTCAATACAAGTGTAAATCGCAATAAATAGGATTATTCCCCAAATATTGAATTTTTTGGCATATAAATAATATGCCATTAGCATGGTAGTCATTAGCATGGTCATTGTAATTGCCAAACCATAAGCAGCCTCCATAGCTGTTGATTCACGGAAGTAAAGAACAACGCCCACACAACCTATCCAAAGCAAAATATTAATGCTTGGTACATAGATTTGACCCTTTTGATCAGAAGGATAATTAACTTTAATTTTCGGCCAAAAGTTTAGACGAATTGCTTCAGAAATTAAAGTAAACGATCCACTTATTAAGGCTTGACTGGCAATAATAGCTGCCGAAGTAGCAATAAAAATACCAAAAGGTAAAAACCATTCAGACATTAGATTATAGAAAGGATTTCTATCACCGAGCATTTGTCCATTAAGGCTCATTACATACACCCCTTGCCCGAAATAATTAAGCAACAAACAAATTTTAACAAAAATCCAACTAATACGAATATTTCCACGACCGCAGTGTCCCAAATCCGAATAAAGAGCCTCGGCTCCAGTTGTACATAAAAAAACCGAACCTAAAATCCAGAAACCCCCAGGATGATGCACCAATAATTCAAAGGCATAATAAGGATTTAATGCTTTCAAGACACTTAAATCTTTGGCTATCCACAAACCTCCTAAAACCGCCAACATTGAGAACCAAGCCAACATAAAGGGGCCAAATAGGTATCCCACTTTTTTTGTACCAAAAATTTGAACAATAAATAGCATTGATATAATAGCAATAACTATCTTGACAATGGTATCTTGTTGAATGTTAGGAAATTTGATCCGAAGCCCTTCAATGGCCGATGCCACTGAAATTGGGGGAGTAATGATACCATCGGCAAGCAAGGCACTCGCTCCAATAATTGCAGGGACAGTAAGCCAGCGTGCGTGGCGGCGAACAAGAGCAAAAAGGGCTAATATGCCACCTTCTCCACGGTTATCAGCACGTAGGGTTAAGATAACGTACTTGATGGTTGTTTGCATGGTGAGTGTCCAAAACACACATGATAATGCCCCTAAAATAATTTCCTCATTAATCGGCTCTGTACCTGCGATAGCTTTTAAAACGTAAAGTGGAGATGTACCAATATCGCCATAAATAATTCCCATAGCGATGAGTAACCCAGCAGCAGAAACTTTGTCAAGATTGTGGTGATGGTGTCCGTTGCCGTTACCATTTACCAATTGATTCACTTCCATTTAATAAAAAATTATGAAAAAAGTTTGCAAATATAGGTCTTCATAATGAATTAGTAGAAATTTTGAATAAAAATGTTTTAATAAGTCACATAGATTTGCAACTTTTGACTAAATTTAATGAACATTTTTTCTTTACTCATCTAAATCAGGTACAGCAAACAATAAAACTTTGATAATCAATCATGTACGAAAATATAATATTTGATATTTCTGGGCCTATCGCCACGATCACACTTAATCGTCCACAAGTCTATAATGCACTCAGTACAGCCTTAATAAGAGAAATTACTCAAGCAATAGAAGTAGCAGCAAATGAAGATGCCATCAGAGTAATTATTTTGACAGGCTCGGGAGACAAAGCCTTCTGTTCGGGTGCAGATTTGAAAGCAGGGATGGATGCTGGCCTTACCTCACTTGGTGAATCTTTGAGAGAGAACTATAACCCAATGATTCTGGCTATCAGAAATGCTGAAAAGCCAGTAATATGTCGGATGAATGGTGTGGCAGCGGGGGCAGGAATGTCCTTAGCATTATCATGTGATATTATTATCGCCAATAAAGAGGCATATATGAGCGAACTTTTCGTAGGAATTGGACTAATGCCTGATGCAGGGTCTATGTTTTTTTTACCAAGAATTGTAGGACTTCAAAAGGCATTTGAACTATGTAGCACTGGTCGAAAAATTTATATGGATGAAGCTTTGAATTTAGGGTTAGTAAGTAAAATAATTCCTTATGAAGAATTAGATCAAGCTGTTGCGGAATTGGTAAGTTATTATAAAACAGCTCCAACTAAAGCCATCGGGAAGATGAAAAAAGTGCTAAATCAGTCATTCAATAGCTCAATTGATAAGATTTTAGAGCATGAGGCCAATAATCAAGATATTTTGGGAAAGACACATGATTTTGCCGAAGGAGTAATGGCTTTTTTACAAAAGAGAAAGCCTGCTTTTAGAGGTAAATAGTAGCCAAATGTAACCTTGCTTACGTTTTGCAAGGTTTATAATATAGCTGCAGCATACAAACCTATTATGAAATTATAATGATACGTAGTTTTACTATTTTTATCATCACCATCATTTTAGCTTCAATTAATGTTGAAGCTCAATTGCCTGATGGATTTGTTGACCAACTACATTCCAGTGATTGGCAAGCTCCAACAGGATTAACATTTGATGCCAGTGGAAAAATGTATGTTTGGGAAAAAGATGGAAGGGTATATATAGTAAAAAATAATGAAAAAACCCTTTTTATTGATATATCAGAAGAGGTAGCCACTTATGGAGATTATGGGATATTGGGTTTTGCTTTAGACCCAAACTTCATGACTAATGGCTATGTATATCTATATTATATTGTAGATAGGTATTATTTACTGCATTATGGAGAAGAAGAATATGACCCATACATGTCTTGGGAAGGAGCGACGATTGCACGAGTTACAAGATACACTGCTCCCCAACCAGCCATTCCAAATGCTGTTGATTATAAGAGTCGATTAGTATTAATAGGTGAAACCAAATCAACAGGTTTTCCAATTACTGGAACAAATCACGGAGGAGGGGGTATGGCTTTTGCCAATGATGGGACTTTATTTGTTAGCTGTGGTGATGGAGGATTAGGTGCTGATTATGATGCTGACGCTTTGGCTGATGGAATCATAACAGAGGCCGAAAATGTAGAGGATAGAGTTTATCGATGTCAATTGATTAATTCTTTAAATGGGAAAATTGTTAGAATTGACCCTAAAACGGGTAATGGCCTTTCAAATAACCCTTATTTTGATGCAGAACATCCCCGTTCTGCTCAGTCTAGGGTCTGGGCTTTAGGTTTTAGAAACCCATTCAGGATTGCCGTCAAACCAAACTCTGGTATGCCTGGCATATTATATGTTGGAGATGTAGGTTGGAACAGTCGTGAAGAAGTGAATATTGTTACAATGAAGGGGCAAAATTTTGGATGGCCTATTTATGAAGGTCTTGATTTGATAACGCCTTGGACTAATCCAATATATATACCAGAAAGTTATCAAAAACCAATCGTTGAGTGGAGTCATATTGATGAGAATAGTCCAACTGTTGGGACGGCAAAAGTCCTCATCAATAATATAATCAGTGAGGTTGGCTCTACAGAGTTTCCTGGCCTGAGTTTCAGTGGTTCATGTTCAATAGGGGGTGTTTGGTATAAAGGAACTACTTACCCTGAAGAATTCAAGAATACTTATATATTTGCAGATTTTACCTCTGGTTGGATAAAGAGCTTTTCCTTTGATAATAATGAAAATCCTACCTCTTTTCGAAACCTACACACCTCGGCAGTAGGAGCAGTGGGTATGGCTTACAATCCTGTTGATGAATCTATTTATTATTTAAAATTAGGTTTCAATCAAAGTGATCCAATCGAAATACGTAAAATAAGCTATGGTATATCCAATGTGCCACCAGTGGCAAAATTTACACTTACTTCTTCTTATGGAGTATCTCCATTATCAATTTCATTTGATGCCTCTGCCTCAAATGACTATGAGAATGCAAACCTAACATATACTTGGGACTTTGGGGACGGCAATACAGATACAGGTATAAATGTTACGCACGTGTACGATAATCACTCGGCTGAACCTCAGATATATGAAGTTTTCTTGACTGTAACTGACCAAGAAGGACTGTCAAATACTACATCCACAGTTATTTCTTTAAATAATACCCCGCCGATTATTCACTCTACAAGCGTCGATAGTGTTAATGTTTTTTCTAATAATAATAATGATTTAATAAGTTTATCAGCACAAGTATCTGACAATGAAGAACTTACCAATCACCTTACTTATAGATGGATGGTTCGTTTATACCACGATGAACACTCGCATCCACAGCTAGATGTAACAAGAGCTACATCACAAGTAAGTCTTGGGCAAGTACCATGTGATGGACATTTATACTTTTATCGAGTTACATTAATTGTCTCAGATTCCTATGGTCTATCAGCTACTTATATAAAGGATATTTATCCTAATTGTAGTCCATCAGATACCATTCCTCCTGAAATTCCAATTTTAAAGTCTTTTGATAGTAAGATTAAGTCCTTCAAGTTATCATGGAACAATGTTTATGATAATGTTGGTGTGAATTCTTATGAAGTTTTTATTAATGGTATTTCTCAAGGGCTGCTGAATGCCCAAACATTATCTTATCAATATATTTCAGCAACGAGTATCATCAATAAAGTATTTGAATGTTATATAAAAGTACGAGACTTGGCAGGAAATATAAGTATAAGCTCTAAACTTAAATTTACCCATAGTAGTAGTTTTGAACGAGCAATCGTATATTTATCGGATCTGCTACCAAGTAGTATCATTAATGGTTTTGGACCAATAGAGATAGATCATAGCAATGGACAAGATGAGGTAAATGATGGTTCAATAATAACTTTAAATGGAGTTACTTATAGCAAAGGAATCGGGGTTCATGCTGGCTCTGAAATAATATATGATATACCAGCACATACATATAAAACCTTTAGTGTAAAAATTGGTATTGATGATGAGATAGCTGATGGAGATTGTGGAAGCGTTATATTTAAGGTATATAAAGATGATACATTAGCTTTTGCAAGTCCAACAATGTTCCCAAATTCAACAACAATTGACATTCAACTTGATATATCCAATACAGCTCAATTAAAACTTGTGGCCGAATTTTCTGGAGATGATTATTTTTGCGACCATGGTGATTGGGCTGATGCAAAACTGTTTAAGCTAAATGTTTCAACAGATACTTTACCACCAACAACACCAACAAAATTAAGCTATTTCAAACGAACGAATTATTTCCAAATTGATTGGGATGCCTCAAAAGATGAATCTGACGCAGATTTAGATTACGAAATAATCATTGATGATGAATTGTTTACTACAACAACGGCCTTAAAAAGTCCATTACCCGTATTGAGTCAAGGTATTCATACAGTTGCGATACAAGCAAAAGATGACGATAATAATAGAGCGATTAGTAATAGTATTCGAATAGATTATGGTTTGTGCCAACCAAGTATGGAGCTATTATTTTCTTCAGATAATTTTTTTAATAATACAATTATCTTGAAGACGTCAGAAATAATTACTGCAAATAATTCAGTTTTAGGAACTTCTAAAGTAACTTATCAAGCTGGCAATAAAATAGAACTTTTACCTGGTTTTAGTGCAACTTCGGGTAGTGTTTTTACTGCTCAAATTCAAGGATGCAATAATTAACTTTTTTATGTAGTTTTGTGCAAAATGATAACTAACTGTGACTAAAAAATCTATGAAAAAAAAATTACTTCTAAAAGTGATGACATTATTGTCATTAATATTTCTGCTTTCTTGCGAAGAGGATGACCTTATCAATGGAGGGAGTAGAAGTTCATCTAATCCAATAACTCCAACAACGGGTACTACGCCAAATTCAACAAAATGCTATATAAAAGATGTGCTGGAGGTAATTGATGGTGACAAATACAAGAGTTCTTTCACTTTTAATACTAAAAATTTACTTGAAAAAATTGATAATGATGGTGCAATCACTACTTATACTTATGATGCAGCTAATCATATCACAGGTATCTCAATCATTGATGGAAGTGCTAAAGAAACATTTACATATACTTATGATGCTAAAGGAAACATTAGTAATGTGAAGTATGATTCAAAAGATGCCCCCTACGATATTTTATTAAAAGAGTATATATTTACAACTAATGCAAGCGGACAGGTTTCAAAAGTGACAGCCATATCGTCTATTTCAAAAGATGCTAATGTTGAATATTTATTTGAATATGATACGAAAGGTAATCTCAAAAAATTGAATTTAAATACAGGTGGAACAATAGAAACAATCATTGAAAATCTTACTTTTGATGATAAACCAAATGTATATGCTAATGCGGGCTTAAATAAAGTATATATACCCTTAATTATAATTGGAGCTTTTTTTGGCGAAAATTTATCACATTTTATTAATACAAATAATATTTTGACCGATAAAAGTATCTCTTTCTTCAGTGCTGAATCCGCTACAACCACTTATAAGTATGAATATACAAAAGAAGGACAACCATCCAAAAAGACTTATGTAACACTCTCAGGCGTAAGTACAATTAATGGCAGTGAAACATACTCATATCTTTGTAATTAGTTTTTAATATAGCAAAATCCACTTAATTTTATCAATTGAGTGGATTTTGCTTGATAAGACTTCATTTACCCTCTAACTAATCCATTTTCACGCAAAAAATGATTGGTCATTACTTCTTTTTCAGGATTTAAAACTACTTGCTTTAAAACTTCACAAACAAAAAGCTCATGATCACCAGCATCTGTTGAGTGCAAAACTTTGCATTGGATATAACCGATTGCTTCTGTCAAATATGGAACTTTTCTTTCGTCAAAGTCATATTTTAGATTTTTAAATTTGTCCAAAATTCTTCCACTTTTTCTACCTAATTTAGTGATTAAATTTGTCTGTGCCTTAGCTAAAATGTTGATATTGAGTAGCTGTGAAGCTCTAACTAACTCAATTGTATAATCTACTTTATAGAGTGCTACACAAATCAATTTTCCACACATAGCTACTTGCATTACCCATGTTGCAATATTTGCATTCATCTTTCCCTCGTGGGCTGTAGTAATCGAGTGAACGTCATAGTTCTTATATTTTAATAAGGATTTTGGCATATACAAAAAGGCTTTTTTTTATTAGAACAGCCAAATATGTGATTTGTTTTTAGTAAGTAGAATTTCAATCACTCCAAGCAAAATAAATCAAATATTTCTTGGATTTATCCAATAAAAAACCTAGCTTTTCAAAGAAATCAATAAATTATTCACCTAAACTACTTTTAATATGAATACGATCGTCAAATATGGCCACTTTTTAATAGCTATACCGATTGCAGTATTCGGTATGTTTCATTTTTTGATTGCTAAAAATATGGTTGGGATGGTTCCAAGCTGGTTACCTGGAGGCGTTTTTTGGGTATATCTTACTGGAATTGCACACCTTTCGGCTGCTGTATCCATTATTATTGGAAAATATACTCGCTTGGCAGCTACTTTATTAGGGCTTATGCTTATTATTTTTGCTTTGACCGTTTACCTACCTAAGGTAACAGAGGGAGATCAAATGGCAATGTTTCAAGTACTAAAAGATTTGGTGATGGCAGGAGGATGTTGGGTTTATGCCAATACTCAACCCAAAGAATAGTTTTCTAAGAATTTATCTTAAAAACGCCATCGCTAAAAATCAGCGATGGCGTTTTGTATTTAAAAATAAATCAATGTATTGACATAAAATATTTTTAAACTCAATTTGTATTTATTTAATAATAAATGTAATTTTACAATTACAAATTAAACCCTAACCCTAAAATATTCTTACACCTACCCTAAACTAAAAACTGTATGCACCCGACCAATTTGGTTGGGTGCTTTTTATTAGTCCACTACTTCACTTTTCTGATGAAAATATCACCATTCATAGTTTTCATCATTACTTCCGCACCACCACCATTAATTTTTCCGTAAGTCCATTCATCTTTTTTGATTTTATAAAGACCTTTTTCTTTATCAATAGAATGATTGATTTTAGAAGTAGCTTTATCTACATCAATATCAAAATCAGTATAAACTTCGCCCATATCTGATTTTAGTTTTACATTGGCTTTGAGAGAAGCAGGGAATGTAACATCTACTGTACCATTGAGTGTTGTAAAAGCCATAGGCGTGTTGGGTGTAATTTCTGTGAGATTGACAATAATATCTTGATTGATGGTGTTGGCAACGACTGAACCCGCAACATTTTTCATTTTGATAAAACCATTGATATTGCTTATTTCAAGGTTACCATTGACATTCTCTACTGAAATATCTCCATTATTAACCGTACTGACTTTGAGAGAAAATCTATGAGGAACTTTTATAGTCAGATTGATAAGTGTATTTACTTTATCAACCCCAACATTTACAGTATTATTTTTCTCTTTGGCTGTGAGTTCAAAGCCATCATTGGCCGAGATTCTTCTCATACCATTGGCTGATTCTCTTTCAGACTTTTTGCTGTCCTTTTCAACCGAAATAGCATCAATCACTACCTCTTTTCCTGCATAACCAATGACCCTTATTGAACCTGTGACTAAACTCACATTTAATTTCCCTTCTTTTGTTGGGTCTGTCAAAGGGACTGTCAATTGTTCTCTATCTTGCCCTTGAACGAAATAAGAATTGGCTACTAAAAGCAATAGAACTGCGAATATTATTTTATTTGATTTCATTTTTTTAATTGTTTTATAGAGCAATTTAGAAAATTGCTTTTGTCTAATTTGTTAGTGCAATTTGAAAAATTGCGTTACGATTTTTTGATATAAATATTTCCGTTAAATGTTTCAAACTTGAGGTTTTTTCCACCATTTCCTATTCTGAAAGCACTTCCTTTGCTGAGTTTGAGTGTTGTTCCATTCTCATTTTCTTTGATAACTTTAACGACTTTTGAAGGTAGTTTCTCTACATTTTCAAAATCTGTAAAAAGTTCACCGTTAAAACTTTTATACTCACAATCTGCCGAAAGATTATTTGGGAAAATGGCAGTTAGCTTTCCATTGAGCGTATAATATTTGGAATTATCGGGTGGTAAAGTGGTATAATTGATGTTCACATCACCATTGATGGTATGGATTTCATTAGCTTTTTGGGCATTTTTTATATCAATACCACCATTAATATTTGATGCTTTCATAAAACCATAAACATCTGAAACAGCAATATCGCCATTATTGATAGTAGAAACCACCAGATTCATAGAATTGGGTACTTTTATTGTAAAATTGAGATTATGATGATACAGAATTTTTCTGTGGTCATTGTTCCATCTATCACGATTTCGGTTGGGTCTTGAGTCCCACGGCTCGGCAATATATACGATCACACTATCACCTTTTTGCTCAAATTCGAGTTTGAACTCTCTTTTTCCTTCTTCTAAAATCTCATTGGTTTTGCCAGAAATTGTTTTGTCAACATCAATTAAAACCTTATTTCCAGCATAACCTTCAACTTTAATAAAGCCATCAATGTTATACACTGCCAATACACTATTGGGTGAAACGGTGAATTCTTTTTTTATTTTTTCATTAAATTTTGTGTCTTGGGCGGGAGCTTTGGTACATGAGAATACCAGCCCCGCCAGAATCGGGATAATTAGCTTTTTCATAATTTTGTTTTGATTTTTTTGTTTAAAATTCTTTGAATCCTCGCTACGAAAGTACCTGAATCGTCTTTTCGATTTTGCCTTTTACAGCATTATTGAGGTTTTCTTTTTGAAGCATTTGTTTAAACTGTTTGACAGAGCGTTTTTCTTGCAATTTTACCATAGCATCTGCCAAAGCTACTTGCATTAAGGGCGATTCTTGTTTTAAAAGAGACTGTACCAAACCTTCTCTTACTTTTGGATTATCTGCCAACTGAATCAAAGCTTCAAGTGTGACGAGGCGTACGTTCTCGTTTGGGTCGAAATTTAGAGTTGTTAGCAAAGCATCTATCACTTGGTCATCAACATTTGTGAGTTCTTGTGTGTAACTCACAGCTTTGAGTCGCTCGGTTGCAGTCGGATTTTCGAGCATCGAAAGCATCATCATCTGTTTCATCTCTTGCATTTCAGAAGAAAATTTTTTGACTTCATTCTGACTTGCAACTATTTGATTATCAGGCTTTCCAATAAAAAATCCCGCCAACCCTGCAAAAGTTACCAATATCAAAGCATAAGCCCAATTATAGGCTGGTTTGTAAGTAAACAAGGTATTCAAATGAGCCAAAAGATTACTAAATACACTTTCCTCCTTTGCTTCAACTTCATTTTTATAAGTATCGAGCATCGAATAAAAACGTGTTTTTACATCGGAGCTTGGTAGAGGTGTATGCAATTTACCGAGCTGCTCCCATAATTCTTTTGTTGAATTAAATTCAGCATTTATCTCTACTGACGACGAAATCTTTTCTTCAATTTCCGACCGTTCTTGTTCACTGAGTTTGTTTTGCATTAACTCGATGAACTTTGCTTCCCATTCGTTATTTTCCAATGCTTGTCCCATGTTCGAGTTTTAAATAGATATTTTTTAATTCTTTCATTGCTCTGTGTACTTTCACCTTAATATTTCCTTCGGAAGTATTCAACACCTTCGCAATATCTTGGTACGATAATTCTTGAAAACGACTTAAAACTAAAACCTCTCGGTGTTCATCACTTAGTTTTGCTAATGCCTCGTGCAATGTTTCGGATGCTTGTTTTTTTTCAAGCTGAACATCTGCCGATGGCTCTGAATGATTTCTTTCACCTACAGTCGTTACATCTGCCTGATAAACCATTCGATGATTTTTCTTGATGGCATCGTTCAGCACATTTCTTGCCAAATGATACATCCAAGTTCTAAATTCACCTACTTCGGTGAATGTATGACGATATTTCAACATTCTATAAAAAACAGTTTGTACCAAATCTTCACTATGTGCCGACTGCCCTGTTGAATGATAAAGAAAAGCAAACAAAGCCCGATGGTAACGCTCAAAAAGCAAACCCATCTTGTCTAAATCGCCCGCTTTTACTTTGAGCATAAGGTAATTGTCTGTCAATGCTTCCAAACTTTTAAAGAATGTTGTTAGTGATTTGAAAGTGGAAACTAAGCAAAAAAAGAAAGGTTACAGAAAAATTGAAGTTTTTTATTTTGAGAGAAATTTTATTGAAAAAAAACGCAACATCATCAAGTAGATAATGTTGCGTTTTTGAAAAGACAATAATATTTTTAAATACCTATTACCTTAATATCAGAAGTAGGAACTGGGCTTCCTCCTCTCTTTTCGAGTGTTACAGCAAATGCTTTTGGTAATGGCACAGATTTGAGTTCTTGTGTATTATTTTTGATGTCAAAAACACCTGCATCCATAGGTTTGTCATTGACAATTGCCCAAAGTTGGTATTGCATACCGTCAGGTGGTGCAGGCAAATTTCCCCGAATCAAGTAAACTTTATTAGTTTTTGTGTCCCATGCAAGCATCACAGTGGCGTTTTCAGAGCTTTTTTGACTAACTAATTTACTCATTTTCATTTCAGGACTCATCAACATATTTACTTCATTTGGCATGATTGCTCCTTCTTGTGCTTTCATACTTTTTTGTAAGCCTATATTTTCATTGATGGCCAAAGAAAGATTTTCTTTACTTTCTTTCCATTGGGTACCCAAATAAATATTAGCTAAAATACTTCCAAGCAGTGCGATCGAAGCTGCGATACGAAGATAGCTACCAAAAAAGCCTGTGATTTTTGGTGCTTGTTGTTCATGGATGTCAATTTCCTGACCACTATCAAAGTCTATAACTTTTGTCGATTTTACTTCCGACTCTGCCGCTATTTTTTCCCAAATCTGACTTTTCAAATGAGCAGGAGGAGTTTCGGCATTGGCAAAAGCATAGCTTTCTAAGGCATTCTCGATAGCTCGAATCTCTGCCTTAATTTCAGGTGATTGTAAGGCCAAAGCTTCGATTTCAGCTATTTCTTTTTCATTAGCTAAACCAAGCACGTAGCTCTCCAAAATCCCCGACGCTATGTATTCTTGAATATTCATTTTTTTATTTAGTGAGTGATACTTTTCACTCTGGAATTCACTTTAAATTTTTCAGTATAATACTCAAAATAAGAAGTTTATGAGTAACCATAAACCACTAAGCATTGCTCGAAGGCTTCCAACAGCAGCTTTTATTCTGGTCTTTACAGTACCAAGAGGGATGCCAAATTCTTCCGAAACCTCCGCTTGTGTATAACCTTTATAATACACCAAATCAATCAACTGTTTATACTCTGGTCTTAATTTTTCTACTACCTTTTGTAAGCCTATTGCATCAATGTCTTGTACGGTCTGATATTCATTATCTATTTGATAGATAACATTATCTTCCATAGAAATATTTTGTGATGAATCTCGAAAATCGGCCGAGCGAACCCTATCAATGGCTAAGTTTCGAGCAATATTCATCATCCACGTAAAAATGCTACCCTTCGAGGCATCATAATAGTCAATGTTTCGCCAAATCTTTAAAAAAGTATCTTGAAGCAAATCATTGGCATCGTCATTGGATTGTACTATTTTATTGACTACACCAAATAACGCCCCTGAATAATTATTATACAGGATATTAAAGCCCTTTTGATCTTTGTTCTTCAACAAAGACACTAATTCTTCTTCTGCTATGCTAATGCGTCGTGCCAAACGGTTTGTTGATTTCAGGCTAAGTAAAAATATTTCTTCAAAGATGTCAGTTTCTTAACATTTTTCCAAAGCTTTTGTTTAAAAACAAGAGGCTTTAATTTTTAAAACCTCTTGTATAACCCTCAAACCCTAAATCCTTCAATTGATTATTAACCTTTCTCACTCATTTACGATATATCGGAAATTTTGGATTTATTGTTTTAGATTTTAGCCTTACCTTTGTGAATTCTAAGCTAATTGTTATTACTGATGGCTGAAAGCTGTTAACTGTTCACTGAAAATATGACTCCAAAACAACAAGGTTTTTTCTTTCCTGCCGAATGGCACCAACACCGAGCAACTTGGTTGAGCTTTCCACAAAGCTCTGATTCATGGGACTATGGCGACCGTTTGGAACGAATTTATCCAACCTATTTACAATTTATTAAAGCAATTGCCGAAAGTGAAAAAGTTTGTATCAATGCCACTAATGAAGCTCATAAAGCGTTGATAATTAGTTTATTGGATAAGTATGGGGTTGATAAAAATCAAGTAGAAATTCCTGTTCATGCCAATAATGATTCATGGTGTAGAGATCATGGACCTGCATTTTTGATAAATCCTGAAACCAAACAGCGAATGATTGTGGAGTGGGGTTATAATGCTTGGGGAGGAAAATACCCTCCTTTTGATGATGATGACCAAATTCCTATCAAAATAGCAAATTATTTAAATCTGCCTTATGTCGTTCCAGGCATTATTATGGAAGGTGGCTCGGTAGAATTCAATGGAAAAGGAACTGTGTTGACGAGCAAATCTTGTTTATTAAATCCTAATCGAAATCCGCATTTGAACCAAGCTCAAATTGAAGAATACGTTTGTAATTATTATGGCGTCGAGCAAGTGCTGTGGGTAACTGAAGGAATTGTAGGTGATGATACTGATGGGCATATTGATGATACAACTCGATTTGTGAATGAAGATACGGTGTTAACGGTAATTGAACATGATAAATCAGATGATAATTATGAGCCACTCAAGCAAAACTTGGAAGACTTAAAAAAAATGCGTTTGTTGAATGGTAAACAATTGACTATCAAAGAATTGCCAATGCCAAATGCCGTTTATGATAGTGGCGTTCGGCTACCAGCTTCTTATGCTAATTTCTTAATAACCAATGGTTCGGTTATTGTTCCAACTTACCGTTGTGAAAAAGATGATATTGCTTTAGATATTATTCAAGACTGTTTTCCTGAGCGAAAAATAGTAGGTATTGACGCTACTGAAATTATATGGGGATTGGGCAGTTTTCATTGCCTTTCTCAGCAAGAGCCAATTATATAATTTGTGGGACGAAATTTTATTTCGTCAGTAGAAAATAAAATCTAAAGTAATGGTCATCAATTACCATAACAAAACTTTCAAATCAATCACTAATACTGCTAATGGCGAAGTAGGTAGCGAAACACTTTTTCATTATCAACAAAAAGAAGATGTAGTTTGGGCAGAATATAGTGGCGGAGCTATCGTAAAAGGTTTTTTAATAGCCAAAGTCTTGGAAAATGATATTTTAGATATGCGTTATGAACACATCAATAATAAGGGTGAATTGATGACAGGTGTTTGTCTATCAACACCAGAAGTATTGCCAAATGGATTGTTACGATTATATGAAAAATGGCGTTGGACAAGTGGTGATTTTTCAATAGGAGAATCAATTATTGAAGAATTTATTGTAAAAACTTCGTAAAACGAAGATTTTTCGTTTAATTTTGAACTTTTTAGAAAGCTATTAGCTGTTTGCGATTGGCAATTAGCTTTTAAAAAGAGATTTTTTATTGTATAATTTTTCTTTTTGTCAATAGCTAAACGCTAATAGCCAATAGCTAAAAGTCTTTTATTACCCAAACAAAGTTTATATTCATCACAATAAATTTTAACCTTCAGAGTTTTTTATTGTAGATGATTCATCGGTGCCTTTTATGAAGAGATTTAAAACATTATTATATATATCATTAACCCTATCTCAGTTTGCTTGCCAGATTTCGAAGAAACCTACTCCACAAAGACAGGTCGTTCAGCAATCTGCTCCTAAGCAAGCTACCGATGTTTTTGCATTACCTCAAGCACCTGCTCCTGCAGTTGTAGCACAGCCATTTGAAGAACCTAAACCTATTGCTTTGACTGTTGGTGTGAACGAGGTAAAAACTTCAGATTTAATATTGGAAGTTGAAAAACGAATGCTTGATGATTCAATTTCACCTAAAAGTGCTTTAGATGAAGTGATCTATGATCAGCGTGTCATTGCCGATGCTAAGAAAAGAGGCTATGATAAAAGTGAAGACTTCAAGGGCGAAATGGAAACCTATCGTGGGATTTTAGCTGAAGCATACTTGACAGATAGCACCACTATCAAGTATTTGATGAAAGAAACATACAACTGGATGAAGGAAGAAATTAGGGCGGCTCATATTATGTACCAAATTTCTGAATTTGCTGAACCATCTGACACGGTAGCTATTTATCAAAAACTATTAGATATTCGCACTAAAGCTATTGCAGGCGAAGACTTTGGAGCTTTAGCTCAACAATTTTCGCAAGATAAAAAAACGAGTATTACTGGTGGAGATTTAGGCTGGTTCAAGGCTCTACAATTTGTTTATCCTATTGAAAAGGCGGCATATAATACACCAGTAGGCCAGGTGTCGATGCCATTTCGTAGTAAAGGGGGCTATCATATTGTAAAGGTTTTAGAACGCCGTCCGTTTAGTGGTAATGTGAGAGTACAGCATATTTTAAAAATGGTTGCTCCTAATGCACCTGATTCGGTCAATGTTAAAATAAAAGCAAAAATTGATTCCTTATATACCCAATTGAATAAAGGTGTTTCATTTGAAGAAATTTGCAAAAACTATTCGGATGATTATAAAACTAAAAACTACGGTGGATTTCTGCCTGCATTTGGAATAGGAACAAGAGAAGAAACCGCTTTTGAACAAGCAGCGTTTGCACTTCAAGAAGGAGCTATTTCCCAACCTGTTCGTACATCTGCTGGCTGGCATATTATCAAACTTGCTCAGAAACTACCTTTAGAATCTTTTGAAGCAATTTATCCAAAAATAAAGGAAAAAATCGTTACTGATTCAAGAGGAGATGTGGTAAAAGAAAATGCGTTGAAGCGATTGAAAAAGGAAATGCAGTTTGTTGAGAACGAGGACGTTATCAAAAAAGCAATTGCCGCCGCCGATACTAATTTATTGCGAAAAAAATGGAATTATGCTTTAAATGATGAAAATACTAATCAAACGATTTTTAGCATTAAAAATACCAATTATCCAACCAAGTTATTTTATGATTTTGCTGTAGATAGACAAACTTTTGAACGTATTCCTGCTGGTTTTACACCTTCAATGGCTATGAGAAGCTTTTATAAAAAGTTTGTTGAAAATACTGTTAAAACTTATGCTGAAGAACATTTAGAAGATATAAATGCTGAATTTAAGCTTTTATTGAACGAATATTCAACCAGTTTGTTGAAAATGCAGTTGCTCAATGATTTAGTGTATGAAAAATCCACTGAGGATACAACGGGTCAACGGATTTTCTATGAAAAAAATATAGAAAAATATCGTATGCCTGAGCGAGCTTTGGCAACGGTAATTGCTTCGAAAGACGCAAAAACTGTTTATTTAGCAAAAGAAATTTTCACTAAAGGAACACCCTATAACCTAAAACGAGCTTATAGTTCACCTTTATTATTCGCTAAAAATTTGAGTGATATAACACCTGAACATAAACATATTTTGGTTTCAGTACTTGAAATTATGCGTCGAAATAAGGGTTATGTACTCGAAATAGGTGGACATATCGACCAAAATGAAGGAGACAATGTTTCGGCTGAGCGTATAGAAAAAGTGAAGGCCTTTTTATTAGCAAATGGCTTGACAATCGAGCGAATCATAGAAAATGATTATGCCAAAACCAGTCCTAATCTTACTAATAAGTTTGATTGGACAAAAAACCAAAGAGTGACATTTCGGTTTTATAGTAATTCGAAGAAAGATGTTGAGAAAATTTTCAATGCTAAAGAACCCAATATTGTCATTATTGAGGAAGGTTATTTCAAAAAAGGTGAAAATAAATATGTTGATGCTGCAAAATGGGAAGTCGGTACACAATCAATTGTAAAAGATGCTAAATTTGCAGATGTAATTATCGAAAAAGTTGAGCCAACACGCTATAAAAGCCTTCGTGAAGCACGTGGTCAAGTATTATCAGATTATCAAAAGTTCTTGGAAAAGCAATTCAATGATGATTTGATTAATAAGTATCCTGTAAAATTGAATAACGAAGAGGTTCAAAAGGCTATAAATACAAAAAAACAATAAATTAAGTGATTAGCTATTGGCGGTTAGCTATTAGCGAAAAGTGTTTTAAAAAATTACATTACAGTTTCGATCTTTTTTGGCTAATAGTCGGACCGCCGAAGCGGCTAACCGCTAATAGCTAAAAGCTAAAATTAAATACAAATGTTAAAGAAATTATTGCTGTTGATTTGCCTACCGATATTGGCATTTTCGCAAAATGCTCCTATCAATATTGACCGCATAGTCGCAAAAGTTGACAATTACATTATCCTTCGGTCTGAAGTAGAACAGCTTTACCTTCGGTCTGTTCAACAACAACAACCTGTTAGTAAATGCCAAGCATTAGAAAGCATGGTTGTGAATAAGTTATTAGTGGCTAAAGCTGAAATTGACTCCGTTATTGTTGAAGATAAACAAGTGGATGATCAATTAACCGCTCGTATGCAACAAATGATACAATTGTATGGCAATGAAAAAAATATTGTTGAGCAATTTGGTAAATCTTTGGAAACATTGAAAAGTGAAGTGCGTTCGCAAGTGAGAGAGCAATTAACTGCTCAAAAGATGCAGTCCAAGATCACCGAAAACTTGAAAGTGACGCCTAATGAAGTAAAGAAGTTTTTTAATCAAATTCCAAAAGATAGTATCCCTGAAATACCTACCGAAGTAGAAATTGGGCATATTGTGCGTTTGGCGAAAGTAACTAAAGCTCAAAAAGAAGAACTATCACAAAGACTTTTAGATTATAAACGCCGCATCTTGGCTGGTGAAAAATTTGAAGATTTAGCAAAAGAATATTCAGAAGATCCAGGCTCTCGTCAGTACGGTGGAGATTTGAGCTGGTCGAAACGTGGAGCAATGGTGCCTCAGTTTGAAGCCGCTGCTATGAAACTGAAACCTAATGAAATGTCTGATGTTGTAGAATCCGACTTTGGTTTGCACTTAATTCAAACACTTGAAATACGTGGACAAGAATTTCATGCTCGACATATCTTATTGCGTCCTGATTATAATAGATTGGACGTTACTGAACCAACCCATTTTTTAGATAGTATTCGTGTTGAAATTGTGAAGGATAGTATCAAATTTGAAAAGGCTGCTAAAGATTTTTCAGACGATAAAGCTACACAAGATGGGGGAGGAATGTTATTAGATCCCCAGACAGGTTCTTCAAAAATGCCATTAGATGCTTCAATGGAACCTACGCTCTATTTTACAATTGATAGCATGAAAGTTGGCACGATTACTGTACCTTTGCCTTACAGAAGTGAGGATGGAAAAACAGGTGTTAGAATCCTTTATTACAAAGCCAAACATCCTCCTCATAAAGCTAGTTTGAAAGAGGATTTTGAAAAGCTGAAGGAATATGCCTTGATGGAAAAACGTAATAAAGAGATTGAAAATTGGTTCAAAAAGGCAACAGCCGATGTTTATATCAAGATAGACCCAGAGTTTGAAGCGTGCCAAATTTTTGGAAAAACACATGCTTCGACCGAATAAAACAGATTCCCTTTTTAATTTAAAGATGATTCGCAACAACGAACTATTTTAATCAGATAAATGAGCAAAGTTAAATTTACTTCGGATGTGGAAGCAGCAGATGCCCTAAAAGTTGCCTTTCACAATTTACAAAATGAAATCGGACAAGTAATTGTCGGTCAAGACGAAACGGTTCGTTTGTTGTTAACAGCTATTTTTTGTCAAGGTCATTGCCTTTTGGTGGGTGTACCTGGTTTGGCAAAAACCTTGTTGATTCAAACCATTGCTTCAGCTCTAGATTTAGATTTCAACCGTATTCAGTTTACTCCCGATTTGATGCCGTCTGATATTTTAGGTTCTGAAACACTAGATAATGAGCGTAATTTCCGTTTCATCAAAGGCCCTGTTTTCGCTAATATTATTTTGGCCGATGAAATTAACCGTACTCCTCCCAAAACTCAATCAGCTTTGCTCGAAGCTATGCAAGAGTTTGCTGTAACTGTTGCAGGAAAAAAACATAGTATTGGCCGTCCATTTTTTGTATTGGCTACTCAAAACCCAATTGAGCAAGAGGGGACTTATCCTTTACCAGAAGCACAGCTCGACCGCTTTATGTTTATGGTAAATTTAGATTATCCATCTTACAAACAAGAGGTTGACATTGTAAAAAATACTACCTCTGACCGCAAATCAACAGTCAATAAAGTACTTTCGGGCGAAGAAATTTTGTATTTCCAACACTTAGTTCGCCGCGTGCCAGTACCCGATAATGTAGTCGAATATGCAGTGGGTTTGGTACATAAAACTCGTCCAAATACTGAAATGGCGTCAGCAGAAACCAATAAATATTTGGAATGGGGAGCAGGCCCAAGAGCTTCCCAAAACTTGATTTTAGGTGCCAAATGTAATGCCCTTATCAACGGAAAATATTCGCCCGATATTGAAGATGTGAAAGCCGTAGCAGTTTCGGTCTTACGTCATCGTTTGGTAAGAAACTTCAAAGCAGAAGCCGAAAATATTTCAGTAGAAGATATTATTAAGAAAATGTTGTAGTAATACAAAGTTTATATAAAAAAGCTCAATGATTTTGGTCATTGAGCTTTTTTAGTATTTCAGTAAGTCAATCTTCTACTCTTCATTCATCAAAGTCTCATAAACTAACAATAAAATCCCATCTTTTAAACCTAAATCAGGCACAATGATTTCGGTAGCACCTGCCCATTTCATTGCTGAAATATAAATTTCAGAAGCAGGGACAATAACATCAGCACGATCGGCATTGAGTTGGAGTTTATTGATGCGGTCTTCTAAGCTGAATTTTTCAATGTAGTTTTTCATTTTTTCTACATCTTTCAAAGTAGCTTTATTTTCCTTCTTATTTTCAATCATATTGAAAAGCTTCGATATGTTTCCACCAGTTCCTACGGCAGTGACTTCTACATGCGTTGGTACATTTTCTCTTACCCAAGCTTGCATTTTTTTCCAAACATCAGGAGCTTCTTTATGCTCAAGCAGGCGAACAGAGCCAATTTTGAAAGATTTTGCTGCAATTTTTTGCTGTCCTTGATAAATATTTAGCTCGGTACTTCCACCACCGACATCAATATGTAGATAAGTTTTATCACTTTCAAGCACCACTACAATCACATTATTGATTAATTCGGCTTCTTTTTCGCCTTCAATCAAGTGGATTTCCATGCCCAATTCATTCTTGATTCGCTCTACAATATTTTCTCCATTATCGGCCTCTCGCATGGCACTTGTAGCACAAATCATATAGGCATCTACCTCATGGAGTTCCATTAAAAGTTGGTAGGCTTGTAATAATTTTTTGATTCGAGCCTCGCTTCCAGACGAAATTTTTCCAGTATTGAATACATCCATACCCAAGCGGAGAGCAAAACGTACATATTCAACTTTCTTGAAGCTAATACTTTTTTTATTAGTCAATACTGACGAAATCTGCATTCTGGCAGCATTTGAACCAATATCAATGGCGGCAATTTTCATAGAGATAAAACCCCCAAACGAAATTTTTACTCGTCTATAAGGGCGATTTTTTTTACTTAGATTAAAGATTTGCAAAAGTAAGCAATTCGTATTAAAATAATTTGATAAATAAAAAAGGTACTGCAATTTCTTGCAATACCTTCTTGTATGTGGAACATCACCCGTACCAATTTCGCACTATTTACCAAAAATAAGTATAAAGAGAAATAATAATAAGGATAACGATCGTTGCTCCAATTGTAAAGCCAGTAGATGGTTTGAACATAGAAGCATCCACTTCTAAGCCTTTTTTCTCATCAGGTAGGACTAAACTCAAAATAAACATGACCGTAATACATATTACAAATACCCAGCCCATACGATCTAAAAATGGTACTTGAGTCCAATCTGCACCTGGAAGCCAGTTGTTGTGCATTGATAAAGCAATTAAAAACCCGCCTACAATTGCAAAAAATGCTCCTGCCGAATTGGTTCTTTTCCAGAAAAAGCCCATAATAAATGCAGCAAAAATACCAGGAGAAAGTAGCCCTGTCATTTCTTGAATAAATTGAAAACCACCTTTTTTCTCAATTCCCATAAAAGGAGAAATAACAATTGCTAATATCATGGCAATAATAATGACTACTCTACCTACCAATACTAATTGTTTTTCGCTCATATCTTTTGCAAAATAAGGCTTGAAAACATCTAAAGTAAAGATAGTTGAAATACTATTGGCTTTACCAGCCAAAGATGCCACCACTGCTGCTGTAAGAGCTGCAAATGAAAGTCCTTTAAGTCCGATTGGTAATAAGTTTAATAATACAGGATAGGCTCTGTCTTGGTTGAAAGTACCATCAACACCAAGCATTTCTTGTTGGAACATTCCTTTTTGATAGAGAGCATAAGCTGCAATACCTGGCAAAGTAACGATTACTGGCATCAGCAATTTAAGAAAAGCAGCAAACAATAGACCATTACGAGCAGTGTTGAGATCTGCACCCAAAGCACGTTGTGTGATGTATTGATTACAACCCCAATAATTTAAATTAACAATCCACATGCCACCAAAAAGTACCGTTAGCCCAGGGAGCGACATATAATTTGGATTTCCTTTTGGATAAATCATGTGGAAATGGTCATCATGGTTTTGAGTCATCATTTTGAAGCCATTGACAAGTCCGGTTAATTCGTATTTTGATGATACCAGTGTGACAGCCAAATAGGTAGCAGCCAAACCTCCAATAACTAAGAAAAATACTTGAATTACATCAGTATAACCAATAACTTTCATGCCACCGATGGTAATGATGATAGCAAAAATAGCTAAGAAAATCATACAAGTATAAAATTCTAAGCCAGAGATACCTGATACCGCTAATGCACCTAAATACAAAATAGAAGTAAGGTTTACCATTATATATAACAATAGCCAAAAGATAGCCATAATCAAACTCACCGTTTTATTATAACGTTGGCTCAAAAACTGTGGCATAGTTGAAATCTTGTTCTTCAAATAAATAGGCATAAAGAATACCGCTACGATAATTAAGGTAGCTGCTGCCATCCATTCGTAAGTCGAAATACCCAAGCCCATAGAAAAACCATTACCCGACATACCGATCATTTGTTCGGCTGATATATTTGATGCAATCAAAGATGCACCAATTGCCCACCAAGTAAGTGACCCTTCGGCCAAAAAGAAGTCTTTAGTAGAAGTTTGTGCCGATTTCTTTTTGTTGTAAATCCAGTAACCATATCCAGCCACAACAATAAAGTAAAAGAGAAAAACCAAATAATCAATTGTTTGTAATTTTTGCATAGTGCTTAGGGTTAATTATTAAGTGTCAAAAATACATTTTTAGTTTTATATTAACAAATTAAGGTAAAAAATTTGCTTTTTCAAAGAAAAATAATGGCTTTTACAAGAAATTAAGTATTCTTAGCGTTTGTTCATGATAGGATTGAGTATATTATTAGAATTGTTGATTTATAAAACCGACGTTGAGAATATAAATCATTATAAGTTTAAATAACTGCTTATCAATATTTTATCAATGAAATAAATATCAATCTAGACTTCTGAAAAAGAACAAAAGAGCTATAATTAACAAGGTATTTAGTAACAAATTTTAAAATTCTTGATATTCAAAGTTCTTTTTTATAATTTTACAAAAAAACTGTCCCGTTTTGAACAGAAATACAATCAGGCTCCTGATTTTGCTGGGTACGCTTTCGATTACGGGGATTCTTGCTGTGCAAGCCTACTGGGTCAAAAGTGCTTTCGACCTTAAAGAACAACAATTTCGTCAAACAGTAATGATTTCATTGCGAAATGTGGCGAACAGGATTTCTACGCTCTATAAACTATCAAAATTTGAGAATCCAGTAAGCCAACTTTCTTCCGACTATTATGTCGTAAACCTGCGTATTCCTTTACAAGAGGATATATTGGAGCATTACTTAAAAGATGAATTTAAGAAACAAAATCTAAATACAGACTTTGAATTCGGTATTTATGACTGCAATACTGAAAAAATTGTCTATGGCTCCTATATTAAATCAAATTTTGAAGAAGGCGGAGTGACAAGCAAGCCATTGCCTAAAACCGATAAATATCTTAATTATTTTGGTGTACGCTTCCCAAGCAAAACCAGCTATTTGGCAAGTCGCTTGGATATTTGGTTAATTTCTTCATTGATTACATTGGTTGTTACAGTTTTCTTTGGCTATGCTATGTTTGTGATTTTGCATCAAAAACGTTTAAGTGAAGTGCAAAGAGATTTTGTAAACAATATGACACATGAATTTCAAACACCTATTTCGACGATTCGAATCGCCACTGATGTATTAAGCCAAGCGAAAATAATAGAGCAACCCGAACGTTTGAAAAAATATGTCCAGATTATTCGTCAAGAGAATAATCGTTTGAAAACTCAGGTAGAAACGGTGCTAAATACCGCCAAACTGGAGCGAGGTAAGATGAATTTGGATATCCAATTGCAAGAATTGCATAGTTTGATTAATGAGGTTACTGAAGGCGTTCAGGCAGAGTTGGAAGATCACCTAAAAATCGAACTAAATGCTTCAAAATCAAGTATTTACGCCGACCGTACACAATTATTAAGCCTAATCAGAAATTTACTCGAAAATGCGATAAAATATTCAAAGAAACCACCAAATATTTGTATGAAAACAGAAAATATTGGAGAAACCCTTGTTTTTTCTGTGAGCGACTGTGGCATTGGTATTCCGAAAGAAAGTATAGATAAAATTTTTAAAAAATTCTACCGAGTTCCTACTGGTAATTTGCATAATGTAAAAGGTTTTGGCTTGGGTTTGAGTTATGTGAATGAGATTATTAAAGCTCATAAATGGCAAATAAGTGTAGAAAGTGAAGTAGGAAAAGGAAGTACATTTAAAGTTACAATGCCACTTTGATTGACGAATTACGATTTATGAATGACGAATTTTATCTCACTAACCGTAATTCTTACTTATTGGATTGTAATATATTTTAAAGGATATTATTGTAATAAAAATTCGTAAATCGTTATTCGTCACTCATTATTCATAAATTGAACTAATGCCTAAAATTTTGTACGTAGAAGATGACCCAAATTTGGGTTTCGTGACTAAAGATAATCTCGAACTCGAAGGTTATGAAATCGTTCATTTTCAAGATGGAAAAGATGCGTGGAAAAGTTTTAGCAAAGAAAAATACGACCTTTGTTTATTAGACGTAATGCTTCCCGAATTAGACGGTTTTTCGTTGGCAGAAAAGATAAGAAAACAAAACCTACAAGTTCCGATTATTTTCTTGACGGCTAAAACCATGCAAGAAGACCGCATTACAGGACTTAAAATAGGTGGAGATGATTATGTTACAAAACCTTTTAGTATTGAAGAACTGAGTTTGAGAATTAAAATATTTTTGAAACGTAAAGAAGTAAGCAAAGTAGTTGGTGGAGTAGGTAATTGGAAAATTGGAACTTATACATTTGATTATCAGCAACTTTCACTTCAATCTACTACCAAAACAGAACAATTAACACATCGTGAGGCTGAAGTATTGAAATTTCTGTGCGAAAGAAAAAACCAAGTTATCAAGCGAGATGAGATTTTAACGGCCATTTGGGGGCGTGATGATTATTTCTTGGGCAGAAGTCTTGATGTTTTTGTGACTCGTCTAAGAAAAATGCTTGCCGATGATGCTTCTATAAAAATTGAAAATGTACACGGAATAGGTTTTCGATTTGCATGCTGAAAATAAATGCGTAAATGAAAAACAAGTTTTTTATCTAACGGAAAATTTCTAAGACCTAAGTCCTAAAACCTAATCCCTAAATAGGCAACACTGTTGTACTTTTCACCTCTGACATGACAAAAAAACTATGAATCAGTGAGATACTGGGCAAAACTGAAAGTTTTAATTGGTGAAACTGATGATAACTTTCCATGTCTGGCACTACTATTTTGAGCATATAATCAAAACTTCCTGATACAAAATTACACTCTACTACTTCGGGTAAATCTAAAATTAGTTGATTAAAACCCTCTGCCGTATCATGTGTTTGTTTAATAAGTGTCACTTGGCAATAAACTGTCAAGTTTTTTCCCAATTTCTTTTTATTCAAAATCGTTACATATTTTTCAATAATTCCTTCTTGTTCTAAACGTTTCACACGGTCATGGACTGGTGTGAGCGAAAGATTGATTTGCTTGGCAATATCTTTCAGTGTTGCATGGGCATCTTCTTGTAAGAGGCGTAAGATTTTTTTATCGGTTTCGTCGAGAATCATGTAATGTTGAATGATAGATTGATTGAATGTTAGAATATTTTTTCAGAATATTTTTCTTTCTACAAATATAAAAAACTTTAATAAAAGAAATTGTTTCTATAAAAATAATAATTTAAAATAATTATTTCTTATTTTATTAAATATAGCCATAATATTTTCTTAATACATTAATTTTGTGGTGCAATTACACTTCATATAAAATATTAAATCTCCGTTACGTACCATCTGTCTGTCGTAGCGGAGAACAATTACACTTCATCAAATAAACTTTAAGAAATGATAATCGGCGTACCAAAAGAAATCAAAAACAACGAAAATCGTGTTGCTCTCACACCAGCAGGTGTTGCAGAATTGAAAAAGCATGGACACAAAGTATACGTTCAAGCAAGTGCAGGAGAAAGTAGCGGTTTTAATGATGACGAATATGTAAATGCAGGTGCTGAAACTTTGCCAACCATTGAGGATATATATGGCATTGCAGAAATGATCATAAAAGTAAAAGAACCTATTGCTTCTGAGTATCCACTCATCAAGAAAGACCAATTATTATTTACTTATTTTCATTTTGCTTCTTCAGAACCATTGACTCATGCCATGATTGAGCGTGGAGCAGTTTGTTTAGCTTATGAAACAGTTGAGAAGTCAGATCGTAGCTTGCCATTATTGGTACCAATGTCGGAAGTAGCGGGGCGTATGGCGATTCAGGAAGGTGCTAAATATTTAGAAAAACCATCGGGTGGCAAAGGTATTTTATTAGGAGGTGTTCCAGGGGTTCCGCCAGCAAAAGTGTTGGTTTTAGGCGGTGGAATCGTAGGAACACAAGCAGCTAAAATGGCAGCTGGCTTAGGGGCAAGAGTAGTGATCATGGATGTAAGTTTGCCTCGTTTGCGTTATTTGTCTGACATCATGCCACCAAATGTTACGACAATCATGTCGAATCATTATAATATTAGTGCCGCCATAGCAGAAGCGGATTTGGTTGTTGGTGCGGTATTGATTCCAGGTGCTAAAGCTCCTCACCTCATTACAAGAGATATGTTGAAATTGATGCGTCCAGGAACAGTTGTAGTTGACGTAGCTGTTGACCAAGGTGGCTGTATTGAAACATGTACACCAACGACACACGAAAACCCTACATTTGTGATTGATGGCATCGTGCATTACTGTGTAGCTAATATGCCAGGTGCAGTACCATATACTTCTACATTGGCATTGACCAATGCTACTCTACCTTATGCTTTACAATTAGCAAATAAAGGTTGGAAAAAAGCTTGTAATGAAAATGAAGAATTGAAGAAAGGACTTAATGTGGCGAATGGCAAGATAGTTTACAAAGGAGTTGCCGATGCGTGGGGCTTAGAATTGAGCGAAGTTGATGCAATTTTATAATACACTTCACCACCAAAAATACGAAACCTTTTCTCTTGATTGAGAAAGGGTTTTTTGTTTTTTGAAAAAAACGCCAAAATCTTCATTCAAAAACAACAAATTTCTGCAATTTTGCAAAATGGCGAAAAAACAAAAATTTTATACCGTTTGGGAAGGTCGAAAAAAAGGAGTTTATGACTCATGGGATGACTGTAAAAAACAGGTTGAAGGTGTTCAAGGAGCAAAGTACAAGGCTTTCGATTCAAAAAGCGAAGCAGAAAAGGCTTTGGAAGAAAATTACTGGAAACATGTTCAGAAAGCAGAACAAAAACAAACAAAACTTCCAAAATCGGCATTTCCTCCTCCGAATGTAGAGTCAGTTGTAGTTGACGCAGCTTGGAATTCAGTAAAAAAAGATATGGAATACCAAGGGTTTTATTTGAAAACCAAGGAACGACTTTTTCATAAAGGACCATTTCCACAAGCTACCAATAATATTGGTGAATTTTTGGCGATCGTTCATGCTTTAGCTCACTTGAAAAAACACAATTCTTCCTTACCGATTTATTCGGATTCTCGAACAGCAATCAGTTGGGTAAAAAATAAAAAAGCCAATACAAAATTAGAAGAAGGAGCAGGAAATTCAGAAGTTTTTGAATTATTGGAACGTGCAGTAAAGTGGTTGCAGGAAAATACATATCCCAATAAAGTACTAAAATGGGAAACTGATTATTGGGGCGAAAATCCTGCTGATTTTGGTAGGAAGTAAGTTTCAGTGAACTGTTATCAGTGAACAAATTTATCAATGTTTGACTTTTCACTCATTCATTAATTCGGTCATTCACTCGTTGAATTTATGCCAAAAAACTTTTTTACATTCAAACATTTCACGATTCACCAAGACCGTTGTGCGATGAAGGTTTGCACGGATGCGTGTATTTTGGGAGCTTCGACTGATGTTGATCATGTGAAAAATATTTTGGATATTGGAACAGGCACAGGGCTTTTATCTTTAATGCTGGCTCAAAGAAGTGAAGCTAAAATTGATGCAGTTGAAATTGATGGAGATGCTTATAGTCAGGCTATTAGCAATGTTTCAGAAAGTAGTTTTGGTGATAAAATTAGCGTTTTTCACGAAGATATTAAATTATTTGATTCTCTGAATAGTTATGATTTAATCATTTCTAATCCACCTTTTTATCAAAAATCATTGAAGTCGGCTGATGTAAGAGCAAACAAAGCACATCATGCAGTTGAACTGAGTTTAGAGGCATTAATTGATGCAGTTGCACGTTTATTGAAACCTAAGGGTAGGTTTGTGGTACTTTTGCCACCTTTCGAAGTAGAAAAATTGATACAATTAGCACGAAAAAAAGAATTATATTTGTCAAAAAAAATTTTGATTCAGCATGATGAATCAAAACCAATTTTTCGAGTAATTGCTACTTTTCAAAACATACAAACACTTGATTATCAAGAAGAAATGTTAGTAATTCACGAAAAAGATAGCAAAACTTATTCCGAAAAGTTTAGAATATTATTGAAAGATTATTATTTGATATTTTGAGCTGTTAGTGTTTAGCATATAGCTATTAGCTTAAAAAAACTTATATAAGACCAAACCCATTTTGCTAAAAGCTAATCGCTAACGGCTAATAGCTAAAGTTGCTTTCCTATGAACCAACCACTTCAAATATCAATTGTTATACCGCTTTATAATGAAGCTGAATCGATACCCGAACTCCATGATTGGATTGTGAAGGTAATGAAACAGCATCAGTTTTCTTACGAAATTTTGTTTGTTGATGATGGAAGTAGTGATGAATCATGGGAAGTAATTAAGACAATATCAGCTAATAATCAAGCAGTTAGAGGATTTAAGTTTGTTCGTAATTATGGAAAAACGGCAGCCCTTCAAACCGCTTTTGTACAGACAAAAGGTGAGGTGGTGATCACGATGGATGCTGATTTACAAGATAGTCCAGATGAGATTCCAGAACTTTATCGCATGATAAAAGAAGATGGTTTTGATTTGGTTTCTGGTTGGAAAAAAAAGCGGTATGACCCATTGACAAAAACACTTCCGACTAAGCTTTTCAATGGTATTTCACGTTGGGTTTCGGGGGTACAATTGCATGATTTTAATTGTGGATTGAAGGCGTATAAATCAAGAGTTGTGAAAAGTATTACGATTTATGGCGAAATGCACCGCAACATTCCGATTATTGCGAAGTGGAATGGCTTTAAAAAAATTGGTGAAAAAGTAGTACAACACCAAGCTCGTAAATACGGAACAACAAAATTTGGACTTGAACGTTTTATTTTCGGTTTTCTTGATTTACTAACGGTAGCTTTTGTCAATAAATTTGGTCGTCGGCCGATGCACTTTTTTGGTACGATGGGCGTGCTTTCATTTATCATTGGGAGTTGTTTGGCAATCTATTTACTTTTCGAGAAACTATACAATATTAGCCAAGGTTTACGCTATCGAAATGTTACTGATAATCCTCTATATTTTCTTGCTTTAGTAGCAATTATTATCGGGACACAGTTGTTTTTAGCAGGATTTATTGGCGAATTATTTGTCAAACAAAACTTCAAGAAAGATGAATATTTGATTGAGGAAGAAGTATAAAAGTTCTGAATGCTGAGTTCTGACGGGGTCGCCCGTGCGATTTTGAGTTGAAAACTCAATTTTCATAAAAACAAATGTTAAATGTAGATGACAGCATTCTTAATTCTACATTCGTAGTTCTAAATTCGTAATTGTTTTGACCTAATAAAAATGAAAGTATCCCTTCCTGAATTAGAAAAAGGTAAGTACCACAACATCATTTCCAAATTTTGGAAATTTACCAAATATGGCTCTATTGCCTTCATTATTTATTTGATTGCTGTCAACTTCAATCTTTTTTGGCTATTTGGGAAAATGCCAAGTTTGGAAGATATTGAAAATCCGAAAAGTGATGTTGCTACCGAAATTATTTCTTCAGATGGTAAAGTTCTCGCTAAATTTTTCTACGAAAACCGTAGCCCAATTGATTTTAATGAGCTTTCTCCTAATGTGGTTAATGCCCTTATTGCGACCGAAGATGTGCGTTTTACTGTTCACTCGGGCATTGATGCACGTAGTACCTTGCGAGCGATTACGGGTGTATTAACAGGCCAAAGTAAAGGAGGAGGGAGTACAATTTCACAGCAATTAGCCAAAAACTTATTCAAGCTTCGTGAAACAGATTTCTATAAAGGGCCACTTTATTATGTGCCAGGTTTACGCCAATTGCTCATTAAAACCAAAGAGTGGATTACGGCCATTAAGTTGGAGCGACGTTATACCAAGCAAGAAATCATGGAAAAATATCTAAATACTGTTGAATTTAGCAGTAACGCTTTAGGTATAAAATCGGCGGCAAAAACATACTTCAAGAAAGACCCAAGCGATTTGAATCAAGAAGAAGCTGCCATGTTGGTTGGAATGTGTCAAAATCCTTCAAGATTTAATCCTCAACTTCATCCCGTAGCAGCAAGAACTCGTCGCAATATTGTATTTGATCAAATGGTCAAATACAACAAAATTTCGCTTGAACAAGGCGAAATGTTGAAAAAGAAGCCAATTATACTAAGTTACTCGCCCGAAAGTCATAATTCTGGACCGGCTCCATATTTCCGACAGTTCTTGAAAGATTGGTTAAAAAAAGAAGGTTATAGTGAAAGTGAAATTAATACAAAAGGCTATAAGATTTATACGACCATCGACTCGCACATGCAGGCTTATGCTGAAGAGTCTTTGCGAGAAAATATGAAAGATCAGCAAAAGAAATTTTATGCTCACTGGAAAGGGAAAGGAAATCCTTGGGTTTTAGAATCTAAAACAAAAGAGGGGAGATATGTCGAAATACCTAATTTCATAGAGAATATTGCCAAAACTACACCCCGTTTTCGTGAGTTAAAAGAAGCATTTGATGGTGATTTGGACAAGGTTTGGCGAGAAATGAATAAACCTGCGAAAATGCGAGTCTTTACTTGGCAAGGAGAACGTGATACTGTGCTTTCATCAATGGATTCAATTCGACATTATAAATATTTCTTGCATTCGAGTTTCTTAGCGATGGATCCTCGAAATGGACATATCAAGGCTTGGGCTGGAGGTATAAACTACAAATATTTCAAATACGACCATGTTTATCAAGGTAAACGTCAACCAGGTTCGACTTTCAAGCCATTTGTGTATGTAACTGCCATTGATAATGGATTTTCGACTTGTGAACAAGTGGTTGACCAACCTATCACTATCCCAATTCCTGGAGGTAGTTGGACTCCCAAAAACTCTGATGGAAAATATTCGTATCGTTCGCTTACGCTGCGTCAGGCTTTGGGACAATCAATCAATACTGTGAGTGCTTTCCTAATCAATCAATTTAAAGCATCTAATGTTATCAAATATGCCCATAGATTAGGAATTAAGAGTGATTTGCCTGAAGTACCAGCAATATGCTTAGGCATTGGCGATGTTTCGTTATATGAGTTGATGTCGGGGTATTGTGTTTTTGCCAATCAGGGGAAATATACTGAACCAATATTTGTGACCAGAATAGAAGATAAAAATGGAGAAATAATTAAAGAATATTATTCTGATAGCAAAGAAGTAATCAGTCAAGAAACTGCTTATAAGATGATTCACTTGATGCGTGGAGCAACCATGCCAGGAGGTACTGCGGCAGGATTGGGAAGATATGGGGTATTGGATGGTAATGAAATTGCCGCCAAAACGGGTACTACTTCAAACTTCTCAGATGGTTGGTTTATGGGTATTACTCCAACGCTCGTAGCAGGCGGCTGGACAGGTGGTGACGACCCAACTATTCACTTTAGAGATATTAATTTAGGACAAGGTGCAAGACTTTCGATGCCAACTTGGGGAATGTTTTTCCAGAAGGTTTATGCCGATAAAACCTTAGATTATAAAAAAGGTAGTTTCTTGAAGCCCTCAACTGTTTCGATTTCTGGTGATTGTGTATTTACTGCGGGCGAAGGAGCTTATATTGATTCAACTCAAAAATATACACCACCAACGGCAAAACCTGCTGATGATGATCAGTTGTAGGGAATGAATGCGATTGAAAAACGACCTTCTTATTTCTTAATAGTCTTGGTTTTTGCACAATTTGCAGGAACTACGCTTTGGCTTTCAGGTAATGCAATAGCGGGACAAATTGAAGCAGAATTGGGTGTAAAATTAGGTGGATGGTTGACATCAACTGTTCAATTAGGATTTATAATTGGCACATTGCTCAATGCTATTTTAGCTGTCCCTGAGCGAGTTTTAAGCACAAGGCTTTTTCTAATTTGTGCAGTTTTTGGAGCTATCTCCAATCTGAGTATGACTTTTTTGCCTCTTAACCCATTTTTTGTTTTATCAAGTCGTTTTCTTACTGGGCTTTTTTTGGCAGGAATTTACCCAATCGGGATGAAAATTGCTGCCGATTGGTATGGCAAAGATTTAGGTCGAGCAATGGGCTATTTGGTTGGAGCTTTGGTACTTGGTAAGTCATTTCCTTATCTGTTGAAGGGTATTAGTTTTGAAATACCTTGGAAAGAATTTCTATTTTGGATAAGTCTCGTTTCACTCATTGGAGGACTTTTACTTTGGTCACTTTCACCCGATAAAGCACTGCCTTTACAACGAAATCAATTTTCAATAAAGGCATTAACTGCAATTTTTAGACTTCCCGAACTTCGTGCTGCCGCTTTTGGTTACTTCGGTCATATGTGGGAATTATATACATTTTGGGCATTTTTACCTGCAATTTGGAAGATTTATGCTCACTTTCACCAAGAATATGTTATAAATATACCATTGACAACTTTTGTGACCATTGTTGTTGGATTTCTCGGTTGTTGGGGTGGTGGAATCCTTTCACTGAAATTTGGTAGTGGAAAAGTCGCTTTAATTCAACTTTTAATTTCAGGAATTTGTTGCTTGATTTTACCTTTTTGTGTTGACTTTTCTTTGTTTGCTTTTTCTACGCTTATGGGTATTTGGGGCATTACAGTTGTGGGAGATTCTCCTCAATTTTCTACATTAGTTTCACGTTTTGCTTTGCCCGAGCGGCGTGGAAGCATTATTACACTTGTGACGAGCATTGGCTTTGCGATTACAATTGTTTCTATTCAATTGATGGATTTTGTATTGGGAAAATTTCCTGAAAACCTGACTGTATTTTGGCTACTAAGCTTTGGCTCTTTGATAGGTTTATGGGCGAGTGGAAAGAGAATTTATAAGCAATAAATAGATTTTTCTACCAAATTTCCCTAAAAATCACCATCTTTGTCAATCAACATTTGATTTTTCATTGAAACGAGTCATTAAATTCCTCCAAAGTATTTATCTCTGGGACACTACCGTGTCACTGTATCATGTGCTAAAAATCCTTTGGCAAAAGCTTATTGTATTTGATATTGACCAACGAGCAGCCGCAGTTTCATATAGTTTTTTATTAGCAGTTTTTCCTGGGGTTATCTTTTTATTTACGCTAATTCCTTATATACCAATCGAACATCTCGACCGCTTAATTATGGAGTTTTTGGGTAATGTGATGCCAAAGGGGATTTATGAAAATACATCTTACACTATTCAAGATATTGTAAGTCGTAAGCGAAGTGATATACTTTCATTTGGTTTTTTCTTTACTGTTTTTGCGGCAACCAATGGCATGATGTCGTTGATGGGAGCTTTTAATATGGCCTTAAAAGTACGTGAAAAAAGAACTTACTTTAGGGCAAGAATGATAGCATTATTTTTGACAGTTTTATTAATTGTAGTCTTGATTTGTGCAATTTTGATATTAGTTATAGGCACGATTCTGATTGATTTCCTCTTTGACAAAGGACTTTTGAATGAAAATTTCAACTTTTATCTGCTTCAAATTGTTCGCTTCGGAGGAACATTCGTAATTTTTTATTTAGGAATTTGTATGATTTATTATTTTGCCCCCGCTGTGCATAAAAGACTAAAGTTTTTTAGTTTTGGTGCATTAGTAGCTTCTGTCTTAGGTATTTTGGTAACAAATCTTTTTTCATTTTATTTAGCTAATTTTAGCTCCTATAATAAACTTTACGGCTCTATCGGAACACTTATTGCACTGATGGTTTGGCTTTATTTAGTTGCTTTGATTTTGATTTTGGGTTTTGAAATAAATATTTCTGTAAGAGATGCTTTAATGGTGCATGGTGCATTAGATGATGATAAGAAGTTAAGAAATTAATAGTTTAAATAGCTTTTAGATTTTATTAGAAAAAGGCTATTAGCCTCTTAGCGATACAATTTACTCATTTTTTATATTTAGTTTTTGAACACGTTTTCATAAAAAAATCCATAAGCTGTTGCTTACGGATTTTTTTATGAAAAATATTTTACAATCATTTATTTCCAAAAACTTTCGTCATTCATTGCTTTTGTTAGCTTTTTGCCAAGTTCGTCAGAGGCTTTTACTAATGGCAATCTGACTTCTGAGCTACAAATACCTTTTATTTCGCAACATTTTTTAATACCAACTGGATTTGATTCAGTATATAATAATGTATCAAAATCTACAAAGCGATGTTGAAGAGAAGCGGCTTTATCAAAATCGCCTTTTAAGGCAGCCCAAGTCATTTCTCCAAATTCTTTTGGGAAAGCATTGGCAATTACCGAAATAACACCACTAAAACCAATACTTATTGAGGCCGTAACGAGATTGTCATCGCCTGACAATAACAAGAAATCTTTTGGACAACGTTTGGCCAATTCAATCGCATTTTCAATGCTTCCAGCATCTTTGATCCCTATAATATTGGGGTGTTTAGCTAACTCCACAACCGTTGGAATTTGTATGTGTGTCACTGTACGTCCAGGTACATTATACAATAATACTGGAACTGGCGATGCGTCAGCAATAGCTGTAAAGTGAGCAATTAAACCTGCTTGAGAAGGCTTATTGTAATATGGGCAAACTGATAAAATGGCTGTGACACCAGTTAAATCTGTATTTTTGATGGTTTCGAGTACTACTCTGGTATTGTTTCCCCCTAAACCGTAAACAATTGGGAGATTCTTAGTATTATTATCTTTTGTAAACTTCAATAAATCAGCTTTTTCTTGCGAAGTAGTAGTTGAAGTTTCACCTGTTGTTCCTTGTACAACGAAATAATCTACACCACCTCCACTTGTAAATTCAAGTAGCCGACGAAAACCATCGTAATCAATTTCATGATTTTGGTCAAATGGTGTAATAAGAGCGACACCAACGCCCATCAATGGATGTTCCATTATATTATTGTTATTTTTTCGAGTCGTAAAATTCGGTAGAAAATTGTATTAAAGAAAGATTCTTGCTTGAAAAGTTTCTATAAAATATTAATTTAGCACGAATCGAAAGATTTATTAGATGAATAAGATTTTAATTTTTGCTTAGACAAATTCTTAAAACATTGCTTGATAAACCAAAATCCTGAATTTACGTACAATTTCGGAATAATGTGCATAAGGATGAACATTGGTAAAAACCAACATAATGGTTTCTTCTTTTGGGTCGATGGTATATTCTGAGCAGTACATTCCGCCCCAAGTGAGTGAACCAGCAGTGGCATTATCTCCGTAGTGAGATTCTGGGGTAATAATTTGTAAACCTAAGCCAAATTTATCTTGCCTGTCCCATACAAAACTTTCCCCAATCTGGTTACGCCCCATGATTTCTACCGTCGAACGACTCAATAATCTTTTTCCATTAAACTCTCCTTTGTTTAATATAAATTGACACATTTTTGCATAATCTTCAATTGTACTTAGCAGTCCCGCTCCACCTGAAAAATAGCTTTTTGCACCCGAAATAGCATATTTTCGATAAGATTCGTTTTCATGGACACTCAATTTGTCATTTACATTACCTTTTGAATAAAGTTCTACTAAACGTGAAGCTTTAGCATCAGGAAGATAGAAGTAAGTATCATTCATTCCTAATGGGTCAAGCACTTTTTTGCGTAAATATTCATCAAAGGACATTCCTGAAAGCACTTCGATAAGGCGACCAAGTACATCAGTATTAAGACCATAAACAAATTGGGTTCCTGGATCAGCAACGAGTGGGCGAGCTGCAATTTTATCAACTACATCCTTCAATAAATCTTTTTCTGTTGAGCAGAAAAATGGCACTTTAAATTCTGGCAAATCTTGCAAAGCGTGTTCATAAGGAATACCCGCCGAATGGCTCAATAATTGTCGAATGGTGATTTCTGATTTTGCTGGACGAGTGATGTATTTGCTATGATCTTTTTCATCAAAACTGACCAAAATCTTTGGGTTTTTGAAGGCAGGAATATATTTTGAAATGGGTTCATCTAAAAAGAACTTGCCTTGTTCAAAAAGCATTAAAAGCCCAACTGTTGTAATGAGTTTTGATTGGGAAGCAATTCTGAAAATATCATCTTTTTTTAAAGCTGTTTTTGATTCAAGATTATTGTAGCCAAAAGCTTTGTAATGAACTATTTTGCCTTTTTTTGCTATAAAAGTAACAATGTTTGGTGCTATTCCTTTATCAATTATCTCTTGAAAATGCGTGTCTAATCGTTGTAAACGTTCGCTCGAAAAGCCTACTTCTTCAGGTGTTTTTGCAAACGTGAGTGTTTGTGGTAATTGAGCTTTTACGCCCGTGAGAAGGAATAGAAATAGGAAGGAGATTAAAATAGATAGTTTTTTCATGATGATTTTGTTTTCACAAATATAATAAAAAAGTTGCCTGTGGAGACACAGGCAACGGCAGTAGTTAAAAGACAAAAGATGTTAAAATCTTATATCTCTTGTCTTATGACTAATTCCTCTTGTTTAAATCGAAATCAATTTACAGCAATTTAGTTGATTGCCAAGTGTTGACTTGCCATCCTTTTTTGCCATTTTTAGCATATACTACCGTGTAGCGTAAATTTAGGATATTTGGTTTGCCATCAGTTGAACCAAGCTCAATTAAAGCTCTACCATTGACAACTGCGATTTTTCCATAATCCCTCACACTAATTTCTTGTAAATCCACGCTTTTATACACACTTTTCCCTTCTTTGATGGAAGCAATGTAAGAAACTTTGTTATCGACCTTTGCATTGGAGTGCGTATAAACTAAATCATCAGCAAAGATTTTTTCAAGAAAATCAAAATCTTTTGATACTTGTGCTGCAAAACGTTTGTGTTCAAGAGCTTCAATATCAGCTTTGAGATTTTGGGCATTGGCTGCTTGACCAATGATGAGCGATAATACTAAAATTAATATATTTTTCATAGTTTTATAGAGTTAAAACCTGTAAGGTCTGGGCGACCCATCTGAAAAAGAACTTACAGGTTTTTTGAAAGTGATTAAATATCAACTTTATTCATTCTTGGTACTAATAAGTGCATGATGAGCCATGCCAATAGATAAGCTCCTGCACAAATGGCGAACATAATATAATAAGCCGTTTCGATTTGATTGATACTGCGATAATAAACAAACATATTTTTTTGTACAGCCCAAGTTAGTAAGATACCTCCCAAGCCACCTGCCATTCCGCCGATACCTACTACTGAAGCCGTAGCTTTTTTAGGGAACATATCTGATACGGTTGTGAAGATATTAGCACTCCAAGCTTGGTGTGCTGCCGCTGCAATACCAATGACTAAAACAGCTAACCACATATTCACTTTTCCTGCTAATTGTGAGAAAATAACTGGTAAAACAAACAAAGCAAAAATCAACATTGAAGTTTTACGTGCTTTGAAAACAGGCATATTTTTATTGATAAATGCCAATGGTAAATACCCACCACCAATACTTCCAACAGTAGAAATGATATAAACTACTGCAACGGGAAATGAGATTTCAATCAATGAAAGTTTATATTCGCTTTGTAGAAAATCAGGTAACCAGAAAAGATAAAACCACCAAACTGGGTCGGTCAAGAATTTCCCTAAAGCAAAGGCCCATGTTTGACGAAAGCCTAAAAGCTGGATCCAAGGCACTTTTTCTTCGTTTTTAATATTTTCCTCTTCTTCTTTGTCAGAATGGATATAATCGTATTCAGCTTTGCTGAGTTTTTTAGAATCTTTTGGTGAAGTATAATAAATTTGCCACAAAACCAACCAAATAAAACCAATCAAACCTGTGATAATAAATGCCCATTGCCATCCCCAATAAACTGCAATTAATGGAACTGTTAAAGGTGCAACAATTGCTCCGATATTAGTCCCAGAGTTAAAAATACCAGTGGCCAATGCCCTTTCTTTTTTAGGGAACCATTCTGCCGTTGATTTGATGGCTGCGGGGAAATTTCCTGCTTCTGTAAGTCCTAAACCTGCACGAGCAATCATAAAGCCAAAAGCCGAATTGGCAAAAGCATGTCCAATGGCAGCCAAACTCCACAATCCAGTTGCCCAAGCATAGCCCTTTTTAGTTCCAAGCTTATCAACAATATTGCCCGCAATGAGCATACCAAATGAATAAAAGATTTTGAATGTAATTTCGATATTGGCATAGTCGCCATCATCCCATTTTAAGTCTTTTGATAAAACAGATTTTAGAAGACTAATTACCTGCCTATCAAGGTAGTTGACTGTGGTTGCAAAAAAGACCAGACTACAAATGGTCCAGCGATACTTTCCGATTTTTTCCATATATTTTTTAGGGTTGAATAATCTTAGCTGTTAGCTATTGGCGATTAGCTTTTAGCCTTAAAAAAGAAACTTAAAAATGTTCAATTCTTTAGCTAAAAGCTAAGTGCTAATCGCTAATCGCTAAAAGCCAGTGTTTAAAATCCAAAATAATCTTTGGCGTTGTTATAGCAGATATTTTGAACGATTTGACCTGTCCATTTAATATCGTTCGGAATTTCACCATTTTCTATATCATTTCCAAGAATATTACACAAAATTCGACGAAAATACTCATGGCGTGGGAATGATAAGAAGCTTCTTGAATCGGTTAGCATTCCAATGAATCTACTCAATAAACCCATGTTGGAAAGTGCATTGATTTGTCGTTCCATGCCATCTTTTTGATCAAGAAACCACCAACCTGAGCCAAATTGTACTTTCCCAGCGATCGAACCATCGTTGAAATTCCCAATCATCGTTGCAATGATTTCATTATCGGCTGGATTGAGATTATAAATAATGGTTTTAGCTAATTGGTCGTGTTCGTCAAGTCTGCCCAAAAACTTAGAAAGAGCGATGGCTTGCGAATAATCTCCGATAGAATCCCAACCTGTATCAGGCCCTAAAACTCGCAAAGCACGAGTATTATTGTTGCGTAAAGCTCCCAAATGGAATTGTTGTGTCCAACCTAATTCATGGTACATTACGCCCAAAGCATGAAGAATAGCTGATTTGAAAACTAAAGCATCTTCTGAGCTAAGTGTTTTGCCCGAAATAGCTTTTTGAAAAGCTGCATTTGCCAATTCTTGAGTAAAATCAGCAGCATATAATTGCTCCAAACCGTGGTCGCATAATTGACAGCCAACACTCGCAAAGAAATCTGCACGAGTACGGAGTGCTTTTAATAAATCTTCATAAGTATTGATTTCAAAATTGACGATTGCACCTAATTTCTGAATGTAAGTTGCGAAATTAGGGTTTTCTATCAAAATAAATTTATCAGGACGGAAGGCAGGTAACATTCTTACATTGGTGCCTTCTTGCTTGTTATATGCTTGGTGAAACTCAAGTGAATCAAGTGGGTCATCGGTTGTACACACCACTTTAACATTCATTTTTCCTAACAAATTTCTTACAGAATAGTCAGGTGTTTGAATTTTTGCTGTACAATCTTCGTAAATCCTTTTTGCACTTTCAGGATTCAATACTTCTTTCACATCGAAATAGCGTTGTAGCTCCAAATGTGTCCAATGGTACAAAGGATTACGGAGTGTATAAGGTACTGTTTCTGCCCATTTTTCAAACTTTTCGTAGTCAGACGCAGCTCCTGTGCAGTATTTTTCATTGATACCGTTGGTTCGCATGGCTCTCCATTTGTAGTGGTCGCCATAAAGCCAAACTTGGGTAATATTCTCAAAAACCTTATCGCCCAAAATTTGGTCAGGTGGTAGGTGATTGTGATAATCAATGATAGGCATTTCCTTCGCATACTCATGATAAAGTGTACGAGCAGTTTTGGTTTGTAATAAAAAATCTTCGTCTAAAAACGGTTTCATATCTCTAAGGCTGTTTGCAATTCACTTAAATATATAGTGTAAAAAACTATCGTCTTTGGTCTGTGGACTATCGACTTTATTCGATTAGCAAAACTATTGAGTTTATTTTATTTATTTTGCTATAATATTTCTTTTTTTAATACTATTTTGATAAAGACCTTCTCTAAGTGTGATTTTTTCATCATTTTTTTAATAGATGCTCAATTTTAAGGAAACATAGATTTGACAACTTTTATAAAAGTTGTCAAATCTTATAGAATCTTAATAAAATTATTTCACTCCTAAAGCCCACTTTGCTAAATCTTTGGCAGCACTAAAGTTTTCATAAATGATTGGAATTCTTCGGCCATCGGTGTATTCGTTGTAAAGCCACGGATCGCCTACGATGAATACACTTCCTTTACCAACTTTGGCAGTAGCAATAATATTGTCGCCACCTTCGCTCAAAATTGATTTTGCTGGAGCGTGTACATTAAGTGTTACCAATTCTTTGATATAAACAGTTTTTGTATTTTTAAAAACAGGGTTTCCTGCTGGAATATCTACACGACCTTGTTCCCATTGTGTACCTTGTACCATATTTCGACTCTTGTTGGTAAATTCAACACCAAATGCTTTTGCTAACTCATTGAAATGTGGAATTTCACAATTAGCAGTATCATTTGCCATCATTATTAATGTACCACCTGCTTTTACCCAATTGCTAATTACTTGAATATCAGACTTTTCTACAAAATTTGGTTTAGCTGTTTCTTTCTTTGTATCAGGGTCAACGATGATGTAAACATCAATACCTTTGAGATTTTGTGCGGTTGGAGCGGCTGAAATAGTAGCAGTTTTTGCTCCTAACTCATTGAAAATCTGCCCCCATACCCAAAATCCAGAATGCAAACGGTCTTCCCAAGTATAATGAAAAGGCTCTTGGTTGCCATTCAAATCTTTTCTAAATTCATGATTGAAGTAATTATCAACGGCAACAGTTTTACCTTTGCCCAATGAATTTTCTGAAGCGATTTCCATTTCTACACTTGCAAAAATAAATGGACCAACACCTTTCAAATCATTCTTCTTAATTGGTTCACTCAAATAATATTCATAGCTACCATCACGATAAGGCGTTCCGCCCAAACCGCCTACACTTACGGTTTTATTAAAGCTGATAGTGCCATTGGCTTCTTTTTCTACAAATTCTTTCAACATTCCTGCGTAACCTTTTTTAGCAGCGGCTAAATAAGTAGCAGGTAAATAGCCCTTGCGAACACCTTTGGCAAGTGTATAAACAAACATTGCCGAACCCGATGCTTCAAAATAATTGCCTTTGCGATTACCTTGTGAAGTCATTTGATACCAAACACCAGACTTTGCATCTTGGTATTTGACCAAAGCAGGAGCGAGGCGTTGTAGGTATTTAATAAGATTGGCTCTTTCTGGATGGTTTTCTGGAAAATAATCAAGCACATCGACTAATGCCATAGCGTACCAACCAATCGCTCGACTCCAAAAATGTGGTGAAAGCCCTGTTTTTTTATCTGCCCATTTTTGTTCTTTACTTTCATCATAACCATGATAAACTAAGCCTGTTTTGGCATCAACAGCATATTTTTCAATCAAAGCAAATTGTTTAGCAATGTCATTGAAATGCTCAGGTTTATTGAAAATCTTGCTATATTCTGCCGCAAAAGGTTCGCACATGAAAAGTCCATCCAACCACATTTGGTAAGGATAACGTTTTTTGTGCCAATAACCACCTTCATTCGTTTTAGGTTGATTTTCGATTTGTTTCCAAAGTAAATCGGCAGCTTTTTGGTATTTTTCTTTATCTGGCTGAGATTGTTGAGCCAGCATCAATAAAGCACGACCCGTTGGAATATTATCTAAATTATAATCATCGTACTTGAAGGTACGGATACTACCATCTTTCTGCACATAGCGATCTAAATCATGGCGGATATACTCAAAATATTTGCCATCACCTGTGCGATACCAAACTTTTTCGAGGGCTTTTAGCATTAAACCTTGTTCATAGTCCCAAGCAGCAGGTTTACCTTCTTTCACAGCAATAGAATCTTTGTGCCATGTCATAAAAGATTCTGCCATTTGAACAGAATAGGGTTTTTGGGCGAAAGCTCCCTCTGAAGGCAAGTTTAAAATAAGGACAGTTAAACAGAGAAGTAGTTTTTTAGCGTTCATTTTTGATGGAATTTTGGTAATCGAATTGTTAATTTACCCAACCAACCCTCCCTGAAAATGGGGAGGGCTATATATTCACCTCCCTTTTTGGGGAGAGGTTAGGGGAGGGGTTTTATTTACTCAACATTATCGCACTATCATTTAAAGCGAATTTTTTGTTTTTGATTAAATTAATAATTTCTGCACCAGCAAATAATACGGGTCCATAACCATGAGCAGCAAAAACATTAACTGGACGATAGTAATAAAAAGCTGGTTCAAAACCCATTCCAGTACCTACACATACACCTTCAACTTGCCCTTTTTCAGTAACTTTGGTTGCAACAGCGTTCCACGCTAATAAAACCATTGGCCCATAAGTGGAAGCATCGAGCCAGCCTTCGTTGATACCTTTTGCAATACAATAAGTATAAATTGCCGTTGCCGAAGTTTCTAAATAAGTGTCATTTTTATCAAGCAATTGATGCCAGAAACCTGTGCCAGTTTGTTGAGCGGCCAATCCTTTGGCGTGTGCTTTGTAAAGAGCTAATATTTCGGCACGACCTTTATAATCTTTTGGTAATACATCCAACACTTCAGTCATTGTCAAGATTGCCCAGCCATTGGCTCTACCCCAGTGAAATTCTGGATGAGTTTCCATGCTTTCTACCCAACCATGCATAAAAATTCCTAAGTCTTTATTGAACATTCGTTTAGAAAACTGCAAAATTTGCTTCACGGCTTCGTCATAATATTTTTTATCTCCTGTGAGTTTTCCCATTTGTGCTAAAGCAGGCACGCCCATAAACATATCATCGAGCCAGAGGGTATTTTTTAGTGGACGATTACGTGCCAATGTACCATCTGTCAAACGGTATTCTTTGGTATAAATATAATTGAGGTAATTATTAATCAAAGGACGAACATTTTCTTTTACCAAACCATCACGCAAAGCCTTAATCATCGATACAGACATTGCTCCGCAGTCATCCAATGCGTGTGGAGCAATGATTTGACGTAGCGGCATACCTGAACTAATTGGAAATTTAGCTTTGATGATTGGCGTAAGTTCTGCTAAAAAATTAAGACGTTGAGTCGTATATTGTGCAAAACGTGGGTCGCCTGTTGCTTTTCCAGCTGCCAACATTGCTGCATAAGTTACACCCCATTCATAGCTTGTCAAACTAAAATCTCCACGGTAAACCGTTGCATTTGTATCAATTTTCGAGAAATCTGTAATTTCTTCCTTCGTGATTTTATTGATAACCTTTGTGGGTGTTACTGCATCTAAATAACTACGTACTCGACCTAAAACTTGTGTAACCTCTTCAACTTTTGGGTTTCCATAAGGCGTAGGATAATCGGGTTTTGCTGTATGCAATGTTTCAGAATGTAAAGTAGAAGCAGGAGCTTGTACTTGAGCAAAAGCTAAATTTATGCTACAAAATGCAGCAAAAATGAGTGGTTTTTGAATTAATTTAATCATTAGGGTAATATTTAAGCTAAATAAAAAACATCTTTTAAATCTTTGCTAACTGGTGAATTATCAGCATTCGCATCCATAATGTCGGCCATGTATGCCCACCAACGTTTGGTAACTGGATTATGTGGAATTTGGTTGAATTTATCCAAATCTTCAACTTTCAAAGTGCCAAAGAGAATATTGGTTTCAACATCCAAAAAAATGGAATAATCGCTTACAGTGGCGTTCTTTAAAACTTGACCAAGCTCTGGCCATAATTCGTCATGGCGACGTTTGTATTCTTCTGCTTGTCCAGCATGAAGTTTCATTTTAAATCCTAAACGGTGCATATATTTGATGGTTGAATGTTTTTTATTTTTTACTATCTAAAATGATCAATTAGTATATCTTTCCCAATAGATTAATTAAAGGTTACTGATGCTGCTTTTTTACTTCAAATGGTATTATTTTGCTCCCTGTTTTGCCGTCTTTTGTAAGACCTTGTACGACTGCTACAAATTTGCCTACGAGGTCTGAACTATAAAAAGTTAGGTCTTGTGTTCCGTTTTCGTTGGTTATAATGGTTGGTGACCAGTATAAAACATTTCTAAAATCAGGTAATCTATTTTCAAGTTTTTGCTGAGTATCGTATATAGGCGAATAAAAATCTCGCTGCCTTTGCAAGCCTTCGTAATCTATAATAGTTGTTTGTGGGTCAAGATGATAATTAGGCAGCGTGCCTGTGTAAGTAACGAAATTTAGAATGCCATCGAATGACATATTACCAAAATGATATTGCCGAGAAATAATATCTAACTTTTTTATTTTGAGAGGATTATAGCTCATGAGTTTATCAGTATTAAAAATCGGCATTCCATCTAAAATCACTAAAGGTTCAGAATCGAAAAACTTACTTTTCAATAAATCATAGCCATATAAGTGGAATCGGTCATTTCTTTTTCTTACCAAAACAGGTGTTACATATTCTCTTAATACTTCCTCTATGGTTGGAAATCTTACATAATTATCGAGGAGGTATGTCTCGTCAGGCTTAGTGTAAAATGCGGTAGTATCAATGTTTGGTATAGTAAATTGATTGAGTTGTTTGTTGCTATAAACATTTTGAATTTGTACGCCAATAGTATGGTTGAGTAAATCTCGTTCATTTATTCGACTGAGTGAGAAATTAGGAAGCAAATGTTTTGTGTATTTTTCAGAAAATGGACTCGCTATCTCTATGTTGTATAAACTGTCTTTTTGGTTGTTGACCTGAACGATGATTTCTCCATTATTATAAAAGTCTTTCATATCAAACTTTATATGTCCATTTGTATCGCTCAATGCTATACGAAGTTGCGTACGAGTGCCAGCTACCGACAGAAATCCTTCGATGCCTTTTGCTGGCAAATCAGTACGTGTTTCTATAATTTTTCCATTGATGATATGACCCACATATTCTGGCGTAAACTCAAATGTTGGTTTTGGGTTTAGTAATATTTCTTCCCAGCGGAACCTTCTCCAACCATGCGTTAGCATTAAGTTATCAATGGCTTCCTCTTTACCTATTCCTGCATTGCTGAAATAATAGGCAGGAGATTCGATTTTTCCTGTCAAATCGGAGCTTAGCCACAAATAATTATTGATGTCGAGTTCATCGATTGTTTGCAGCGAATCAATTTGATAGACTGCCATTGATAAATTTGCTGATGCAGGTTTTTCGTCCTGATTTTTTGCTTTTATGTGGAGATTTATGCTTTTTCTGGTTTCATAAATTTGTTTATCTAAAGCTAAATCTAGGTTAAATTGTTGTTTAGGATATTTAAAATAGAGCCTTTCGCAAACAGCTTGATGCTTGGCATTAAAAACCGTCAAATGAGAAATGCCATCACCCAATATATTTTTATCAATTAAAAAGCTGGCATTTCCATTTTGAATGAGGGCACTTTGGACTGATTTTGTAACACCTCTCGTGTGCGTAAAAAGATAAATAGTTTCACTTTTTTTTGCCCGAACCGTGATGTTGACTTGATTATTATTGGCTTCCGAAAGCTGCATGACATAGCCGTCGGCGAATGCAATGGGCAAATCTTGGCTTATTTTTGTGCCATTATCTAATAAAAATACTGCTTTATAATTTTGTCCTGAATTTGGTGTAAAAATGAAGTTTCCAAGACCAAACTTTAAGCTCGAAAATCGAGTAAGTGTATCTGATTTTTTATTAAGAATAATACCATTGCACGGCACACCTTTTCCATTTTGTAATACTTGAAAAGCAATTTTGCTCTGTAATCCGTTGACAAGGTTGCCACCCTCAGGAAAAAAAACAATTTCGACCTTATCATTTTGTGGCGAGCTATCTCCTTCATAAATCAGCTTTGAATTAATGATGGTTAAGGTTTTCTCGAAAAAAAAGTCGGCACTAAAGTTTTTCATCCAATTGGTGTAGGCTCGTAATTTGTATTTACCCGAACTTAAAAATGGAGAAATTTTTAGTGAACCATTGCCAAAACCGTCTTCTAAAGGTACTTTTTCTTGCAAAATGGCTTTGTTGTTTTTATCAAGAATTTCTACATAAACTATTTTACTAATGGCGAGTGGTTGATGAAAAAAGGCATCTACACAATAGACCTTAAACCAACATATTTCGTCATTTAGATAAAAATCTTTGTCGGTATGAATGAAGATTTTTTCTTGTAGAGTATTTGTCTGATAAGTGTTAAACTGATTTTTTAGTGAGTCTTGTACCAAGCTTTGTGCATCACAAGCCATTCCAATATTTATAAACAGCCCTAAAAAAACTGTAAAGATTGGTTTGCTTTTGATTATATTTAAAAGATGTTTCTCAAACATGTTTTTATCAATTTGGCCAAAAGGCAGGTTTAATATTCGTGCCACTTAACCTACAATCAACGCATTCTGGTGGAGCTGCAAAGTAGGATACAATTGTCGGAAAAGGAGCTAATAATGGTACCACATTGGTAGGTATAAAACCTAAAGCTTGGTCTCGAATGACAATACTATTATTCCTAAAAGTGGTTTCTTTGCAGTTAGAATTATAATGCCAATTAGGGACTTGTTTTGGGTTGATAAAAATTCTTTTTTCTTGAATTGAACAAATAGAAACATAACCAATGACGGGTTCATTTGGATCACTTATGCTGTGAATATTACCATACAAAATCGAAGGTTGTGCATCGAAAATGGTACCTGTCATTTCAGTATTTTTTCGCATTAAATCTAAAAATTCGTAAGCTTCTTTAGTTAAACTTTGTTGCCTAACATTGATGCTATAAAGGGCATTCAATTTGACAGAAGTTTGCGGAATAAAAGTAATCGGAAGATTGATCGCATCTTGACTTAACTTGATAGAAGTACCAATCAATAGTTGAGCAGAGGTGAAGTTTTGCCAGCAAAAATACATGCTACTATCGAAATAGTTGTTGTTGTCGGGATTCCGATAAACAACCTTATAGGTTTTATTATTTGATGGTCCACTCACTTCATATTTTATATATGACTTATAATCAGCTTGATGCTCCCATGTTTCGGTATATTCCCAAAGGTAATAGCGGGTATTTCCGGTGTTGTCATGTGTATTTACAAATAAATGCACACCATCGTCTTCACGATTCCAACTGATGCTGTCTATCGGAGGATTGTTTTTTACAGCAACGAAATCAGAAAGGTATTCTTTACCACTTTTTGTTTTTATATAAAGTCTGTATTTTTTGTTAATATTTAAATTTAAGTTGTTGGCAAGATAATGTCCCTCTTTTTTCTCTGATAATAAATTGAAAGTTTTGTCTTCGGCTTCTACTTTTACAATTGCACCGAGTTCATGTAATGTTTGCCGACTATCTAATTGCGTGGTTCGACTCAAAGATATGTCAGTAGTGCCAGAGCCACTGTTTATCGCTCCTTCTACTACCAAATACCCTGTTTCTGGTGAAATAACTGGTGAATTGTATTTTTCTTTACAAGCCACTATTATTGCCAAAATGAGTATAAAAAAAAGTATTTTATTCATATATCTAAAACCTAATATTGTAATTGATAAATGGTATGGCACTTCCAAATATGGAAAGCTTATACCCATTGGTTTGACCATTTTCTGAAATGTAATAGACCGAATATGGATTTTTTCGACCCGTAATATTATAAACTCCGAGTGTCCACGAATTATGTGTTTTTTGGTGTATTTTATGATTTCCTTCAAGATTCATCGAAAAATCTGTACGAAAATAATCGGGTATTCGGTAAGCATTTCGTTCTAAATATAAGGTACGAATTGCTCCTGCATAATTATATACTCCAGCAGGGAGCGTAAGTGGGCGACCTGTGCTATAAGTAGTATTGAGTGAAACACTAAAACGATGACTAAAACGATAATTTCCCACGAGCGTTACATCATGTGGTTTATCATAATTGGCAGGATAAAATTTGCCTTTATTTATCAATTCTCCAGCCAAAGGGTCGTCTTGTTTTAAGAGAATTCTTGAATAAGTATAACCTACCCATCCGTTTAGTTTACCTTTTACTTTTTTAATCAAAAATTCAATGCCGTATGCCTTTCCTTTGGTAGCAATGACATCGGTTTCGATGTGGTGATTCATGATTAATTGAGCCCCACTTTTATAATCTAAGAAATTTTGGATATTTTTATAATAGACTTCTATCGAAGTTTCAATCGCATTAGATTTAAAATTATTATAAGCACCTAATGAAATCTGACTTCCGTGTTGCGGCTTAATATTGGTATCGCTTAATTTCCAAACATCAGTAGGGGCAATAGACGCAGTATTTGAAATAGAATGAATGTATTGTTGTTGTGTATTAAAGCCTGCTTTTAATGAAAAATGATCATTGAAAGTATATCTCATTGAAGCTCGGTATTCTGGAGCTGAGTATGTTTTGAGAACATTACTTTTTGAATCCGAAATGGTGTTAACCAAAGTGTTTTCAGTTCGGGGCAATCCTTCCGAATAAGTGTTTACATCATGTGGACCAAGATAATTGAACACGGAAAGCCTGATGCCAGCATCAAGGGTAAGAGCATCGTTGATGGTGTAAGAATCGCTGATATACAAAGCACTTTCAATGGCTTGTTCTGTAGCAATTATGTCGGGTTTTACCAAAGACTCATTGCCTGATGGTAGATACGAACCAGGATGTAATTGATAATGAAGCGAATTGAGTCCAAAATCAAGCGTGTGTTTTGGACTAAGATAATAATTGAAATGTGCTTTGAAAAAAGCTTGGTTGATGTCAAAACCAAGTGAATAAGCACTTAAAGGTAATTTTTGACTGTTTATTTGGTATTTATAATTGGTAAAGCCGCCTACGAAAGTGCTACTTAATTGATTATTATATGTATGTTTCCATTTTAAAGAAACATTTTTATTGCCATACCCAAAAAGTGTATCACTGTTAAGATTAAAGTGGTCTTGACTTAAATAAGTTGTCAGATAAATATTATTTTTTTTGTTGATTTCATGAGTAATGTCAAGGTTAATGTCGTAAAATGAAGCCTTACTGCCTTTATAAGGGTCGGGCAAAAGGTTTAAAAGCCAATTGGCGTAGGTTGTTCGTCCACCCAAAATAAACGAAGTTTTTCCTTTACTAAGTGGCCCTTCAATATTTAATCGGCTTGTAAGTAGGCCGATTCCAGCCGAACCAGTGATTTTTTCTTTATTGCCTTCTCGTGTATTGATATTTAGTACCGACGATAATCGACCGCCGTATCGTGCAGGAATACTGCTTTTGAAGAGTTCCACATCCTTTACTATTTCGGGGTTAAATGCCGAAAACATTCCAAAAAAGTGAGAAGGATTATAGATGGGTGAATCGTTGAATAAAATAAGATTTTGGTCGGCAGACCCACCTCTTACATTAAGTCCTGTACTGGCTTCGCCCGTTGTTTTTACACCTGGCAAAGTTGTGATAACTTTGAGAATATCGGCCTCTCCAAATACAACAGGTACTTGTTTGATAGCTTTTATATCTACTTTCTGCACACCCATTTGTGTGCTTTTTATATTGCTTTCTTTTTGAGCAGTAATCGTCACATTATTTAAAATGACAGCCGTTCCAGCCAAATCAATATTGAATTTGCCATTACCATAAATAAAAATTTGTCGCTTGGTATCTTTGATGCCTATGCTTCGGATTTGCAGTGTATGCCGACCTTTGGGCAAGTTGAGCGTATAATAACCATTTTGGTCGGTTGATATTCCGATGCGTGGCTCTTCGATAAAAACCGAAGCACCTATGACGGCTTCGCCATTGGCAGCGTCTTTAACAAAACCTGATATATTATAAGTTTTTTGAATGTTTTTTGTGGTTTTTTTGCCAATTTCATACAATTTGTTTTCCCAAATTGCCTTTTGTTGTGGTTCGAGATTATCAATGTTATTGGTATCGGACTGTATTTTCTTTGTTTTATTTTCATTTATACTAATAAAAAAATCAGTAGGAATTGATAAATTTAGGATACGCCCTTTGGTGAGAAAAATGCGTGATTCTTCATCAATGATATATTGAAAAGCTGTTTTTTCGAAAATTTGGTTTAATACTTTTCTTATGGGTTGCTGCCTCACTACAATGTCGATGGCGAGACTATCAAACTCCGAAATATCATAGTAGAAATACAAATTCGTTTGTTTTTCTACGTGCTTTACAAACTCATTTATATTCGCCTTTTTTAACTCTAAAGTAATAGGATACAATGAGTCTTTTTGTGCAAAAGATTGAATTTTACACAAAGAAAACATCACAAAAAGTAAATATATATAGTGTTGTTTCATGCTAATTGCTTAACTGGTCATGATAGGTACATACCTTTATGAGGAAATTAGTTCTTTCCTTTTTAAAGTTCAGTTTATTGCTTTTGATATATTGCTGAATTTCCTTTTTGTGGTCTTTAAAAATAGCTAAAACATCTTTTTTTCGATTGACTAAATAATATTGATTGTTATTTTTGATAGTATAATATTGTTCGGTTTTAATGAACCTTTGGATACCTTCAAATGAATTCAATACTTCATTGATAGTTTTGGTTTCTCGCTTAAATACAGAATTTATACTACCTTCATACAGTATATGATAAAAGCCTGACTTAATCATATTTGTAGGTTCTTTTGCAAGTTGAACAAAAGCATTGCTTCCAATTGTGAAGCGAGAAATCTTATTATTGATTAGTTGTATATAACGAACGCCATCTTTCAATATAAGCACATCGGCCACCTCATCATAAAGCAAATCAATATTGTAATAAAGCACTTGGTCATAAATAATAGAGCCTTTTGTATAATCTTTATAAAAATAGGGCTGACCGCCTTCTTTAAATGTAAATGAATAACCTACATATTGACTGCCATTATAAAGCCCCGATTGATCGCCCAATGATAGATGATACAATGCCACTGAATGATTTATAGCTTTTTGGAGAAAAATGCTATCGTTTGTTTTCAATTGTGCTATTAAACGATGGCTAAAAAAAGATAAAAGCCAAACCAAAACAAATGATTTCATACGCAAGATTCGTTGGTTTTGATGATTTTTTAAACGTAACATTTTTGAATTACCAATCAAATTTTAGTAAAGAAACACCTTGCCGAGGTAAGGAAACATTGAGTTTTAATTCACCATTTATTGTTTTTAGATAGCTTGGCGAAGTCAATAATGTTAGTTGTCCCGCCTTTTCCAAAATTGCAATTTGTTCATTTGTTGGATTCTCAGGAGAACCCATTTTCTTCCAAACTTCATAAGAGTTGCTATTTTCATTATCAATGCGATAATGATGAAAATTGACTGTTTTTGCTTGTAAACCTTTTAAGTTTACCTCAATATTGGCATTTTCTGTCATTAAATCATCGTCATGATAGTGCCAAAGCATGACCGCCGCCGAGCGGGCATCTTTGCTGGCAAGTGCATCAATATCGGCTTTTTTGCCTCTGACACTTGAGTCACGCACCATCGTAAAATTATAATTTTGATTGCCTTTGACTTCTACACGTTTACCCGACATCATACCAAACATTCGGAAAACATTCAGCACAGGTTTATCAATGCCGTTAGTCGCCATATCACGGAAACCGTAGAAATAAGGTTGGTTTTCAAACTCAAACGACCAACTTACTGCACCAAGCAAATTTGCTTTGTAAAAATCGGCAAGGGCATATTTTCTAGCAAAAGAAGCGGCAGTATAACTTGAATACATCGTGCCATTTCGATAGGCATTTTGTGGGTTGGTTTTCATGCCACAAGCGGCACAACCTTCTGGGTCGGACTCGCCAATGATAATTGGTAGGTTTTTGAATTTAGGAAAAGAGGTAACAATTTTGAAACCTTCGGAAATATCTCTTAGCTGCGTTCCCATGTTCATTTGCACATGCCCATCAACAATTTTTGGTGAACCTTTGGCATGAAAGCTTATGAAATCAAGTGGAGAACCGATTTTACCAGTAACATAGTTAGTGCCTGATAGACAGTGATTTAGAAAGGTTTTTAAATAATCACCTGCTTTCACCCAACTTGGGCCTGTAGTTTCTGGCCCACCCATTTTGATTGTGGGCAACGCTCTTTTAGCGGCATCGGCAGTATAATCGTATAATTTGCAATACTCTTGCACCGTTCCGCTCCAATAGCCAATGTTTGGTTCATTCCAAAGCTCCCAATACCAAGATTCAACTTCGGCTTTTCCATATCTTGCTACTGAGTGCTTGACCCATTCATAGACTAAATCTGCCCATTTTTTATAATCTTTTGGTGGATAAGTCCAGCCTGTATATACTTTATCATAAGGCATGCCAGGTTGCCAATGATGTTCATAAGGTTGAGGTTTAGTCGAGAGAGCTTCTGGCATAAAGCTAAATTGTGCCAAAGGTTTGATACCACGTTGTAGATAAGTATCAAAAATTTTATCAACGATAGTCCAATCATAGATGGGGTTTCCATTGGCATCTTCGGTATAAACATTAGTCGAACCCCATTTTAAATTAAGGGTATCATGCCCAGAAGTTAATAAATTATGAGCTCGAAAATACACGGGCACAGGACTCATAGCTGATAACTCTGAAAGAAGTTTTTTACCATCTTTCATATAAGCATAGTTTGGTTCGTCGGCTCCAAAAAATGCCCAAAAAGGATACATTTCGCCAATGTTTTTATTAAAATCAATATTGATTGTTGTTTTTTCAATGCTTAGTTTTTGAGCAAAACTTTGCAAGGAAATGAAAATAACCAGTAGGGGAAAGAGTATCTTTTTCAATGTAAATTTGGTTAAATATTTTTAAAATCGTTAGGCTTGGTATATATTAAATCAAAGCCTCAAAAATGTATCGTTCATCATCATTTACCTTAAATTTCTGCAAAAAACCTAAATATTCTTCATTAAATGTTCGTTTTTTATGATGTTCTTCTTGATTTTGAATGTATTTATAGACCTCATCCAATTGAGATTGACTGTATGAAAAGACACCATAGCCCTCTTGCCATTCAAAACGTTCTGGAGTTAAGAGATGGTCATTAATAAATTTAGAGGATTTTGCTTTTACAGATTTCATCAATTCTGAAACAGATATTACAGGTTTTAATCCAATTAAGCAATGAACGTGATCTTCTACACCATTGACTATTATTGTTTTACAACCTGTTTCATTTATTAAGTTTCCAATTACACCAAATAACTCATTTTGCCATGTTTTATCAATTATTGCTTTACGATATTTAACAGCAAAAACTGTTTGTATATATATTTGGTGGTAAGTATTTGCCATTTATGTGGGGATATTATATATGTCGAGCCGATGGCTCTACATTTGATTTATATTTTTATTTCAACGGATTAAAATCCGTTGCTACCAAATGGATTGTTCCTATCGGAACTTTTTAGACTCAATATTTAATTAAATTTATCAATTTTTTAAGAGCCTTTAGGCTTGAACAATATTGTGGTCGCTCTACATTTGATTTATATTTTTATTTCAACGGATTAAAATCCGTTGCTACCAAATGGATTGTTCCTATCGGAACTTTTTAGACTTAATGTTTAATTAAATTTATCAATTTTTTAAGAGCCTTTAGGCTTGAACAATATTGTGGTCGTTCTAAATTTGATTTATGTTTTTTATTTCAACGGATTAAAATCCGTTGCTACCAAATGGCTTGTTCCTATTGGAACTTTTTAGACTCAATATTTAATTAAATTTATCAATTTTTTAAAAGCCGTTAGGCTTGAACAATATTGTAGCCACGGATTTTAATCCGTGGGCATAGAATTATAGATTTTAATTTGAGAGCCGTAGGCTCGGCATATATAATTTACCTTTTTAATAGGCCCTCAAAAACAGCCTCCGAAACCTTGAAAACTGTTCCATGACGCAAGCCTTTTGGAAAACTAACCTTATCAGAAATATCTTCCCAAGTTTTCATGTCTTTTGAGCGAATCGCACCATATTTATGGTCAATATATTTATCGAAATACACATAAACATATTCACCGATTCTAATCGAAGTTGGTCCTTCTGCCCAATATTTCCCTGTAATAGGTTCTGAAACTTGATTAGTTGGAAATAAACTCGCTTTTTTAGATTTTACAATTCTGATATTCTTTTGTGGTGGATTTGGGTTTTCATTTTTAATAAACATATAATATGCTTTACCATCTTTCAAAATAGTAGCATCAATCGCACTGAAATCTGGATTGAAAAACATTTCTATTTTGCTAAATGTCTTGAAATCAGTAGTTTTTGTATAATAAATACGATGGTTTAGGCCTTTTTCTCTTTCTGAATCGGCCACATCGCCGTGTCTCCCTGGAATAGTTGTTGCCCAGAAAATAAGGTAATTTTTCTTTTTATCATCATAAAACACTTCAGGAGCCCACGAGTTTTTGGCGGTTGGTTCATGTTCCATTACTGGAATGGCTTGTTGTTCCGACCAATGAACCAAATCTTTTGAAGAAGCATAGCCAATGATTTGGTCGTGCCAACCACTCGTCCAAACCATTTGAAATGTGCCATTGGGCGATTGGATGATGCAAGGGTCACGCATCAATTTATCTTTGCCTATTTCGGGTTTTAGAAAAGATTTACCCTCGCTCAGCGTTTCCCAAGAAAGGCCGTCTTTACTGTAGGCAAAATGTAACCCATCTTGGCCATTATCGACAAAATAGGAGAATAGATATACGTCCTTTTGGGCAAACGCAAATGTTGGGAGAAAAAGAAAAATGAACCTAAATACTATTTTATTCATTGGAATGATATTGACTAAATAAATGCCGTTTATATTGGAAGATGATGGACTGATTATGAAATCCGTCCTACTAATTTTTTATAAATTTCTTGCTAAAAATTTCACCTTTTTTATTGGTGATTTTGATAAAATAAATGCCCTCTTGTAAATCGTTTATTTTTACTTTATTTCCTTCTTGGAAAACCTTTATTTCCTGGGATTTTACATTGAAAATTTGAGCTTTTCCTTCTATATTTATTTCTAAAAATTCTTGGCTTGGATTGGGGAAAATATTAAAAGTTTCACTTTCGTGCGTTTTTTCATTGGCCAAAACAATCGCTATATAATTCTCAACCTTCCCAGTTAGTTGTATTGAAGTGATCGACAAAGGAGGCAAGGAAACCGAAATTATATTATCTAAAACAGCCAAACTATTACTTGCCAAAGCATTTTGTGTATGCGAAACAAATGTTTCAGTTGTTGGTAAGTTTTTGATAGTCAGCGATTTGGCATTTTTATCACTGATAGTAAAATTATCAAAGTTTACAGTTGTGTTTTTTGTTGTAGTTGTAGAACGATTGACTAAAACGACCGTCATTGAATCTTTTTTTGCATTAATCGTAGGGTAAGCAGATACAAATTCTTCTTCAGAAGATTGTCCTTTGATGCTTATTTTTTTGTTATAACGGCTGAATAAATGAAGTGTTTCCCACATACCAACGCTCCAATTCCATGGTGTAAAAATCTCAACTTCATTTTTCATAAATTCACCTAAAGTAGAGGCGTACCAAACTGCTACTGCATTGGGGTCTGTGAGAGCGATTCCTGATTCTGTCAAACCTAATTTCACGCCATGATTTACTCCCAAATATTTTTCTAACCATTCATTACATCTTGCAAAAATATACTCTTTGGTTTGCCCTGTGTCGTAGCCTCCATTGATTGTACGCACACCATTTGCTTCAGGATAAACATAGTTCTTGTCAAAGAAAACTCGATGATATTGTACGACTTCTGTTGTAATTTTGCTGGATGGGTAATAATGAATATCTAAAACATCTAATAGCTTAATACCACTTGTTTTTTGCTCTTCGGCAATGCGTTTGATAAAATATTCAAGCCACGGGTAGGTTTTTCCATCGGCGGTTATATTTGCCGAACCCCATCTGTACCACTGCCACTCGTTGGCTGTGACAGGGCCAACTAATTTTATATTTGGATATGTAGTACGAGCTTTCTTGGCAACCGCAAAATATTTTTGCATAAAATCTTCAGCAGATGGCTGCGTTGAAAATAGGTCATCGTGCGTGCCACTCCAGATTTCGGGCTCATTGTCCATGTTCCAGTATTGCAATTTTGATTGATCAAGTGCTAAACTTCCAAACCAATTGTTTAAAATATCAACGGTAGAATCGGCAGGCCAATTTTCTAAATACAAATCTGTATTACCTTCTATTGCTGCTTTTGAACCTGTTTTGTTGAGTGATCCACCACCTGCTAAATTTTGGTTGACTCCTTCCCACCATTGTGATTTGTTATATCCCCAGTCATCAAAATTGGCAGCATTTGTTTTGGCAGCTTTACCAATTAGCTGAAATCCCCACATTCCTTGTGCCGAAGGCATATTTGCTTGAAGAGCTTTAGCTGCACTACTCCAGTCATTGGCATAAACATTATTATACCAATCTGGGTGGCTGGATAGTTTTCTTCGCCAATTATATTTGGTGGCATTATTTCCACCATTTTCTCTGAAGAAAGTTACACCTGCATCTTTCAATAATGTCCAATTAATGTTCAAAACTTTACCAGGGTCGGTGGAAAGTGAGTTGTTTCTCCCATATAAATAGGGAGACACACTTTTCTGTTCGGCATTTGGGTCGATTTTGATTGTTACTTGAGCGTAAGAGGTAAGTGATAAGCACAGAATAATGCCTATCACAAAGGTGTTTTTCATAGAATAAGGTTGAAAACTTCTTTAAAATAGATTTAAATCTACCCTAATTCTTACTTTTAATCAATTTTTTTCAAGACTTATTTTACGCAAACGTTATCGGGAACGTTCCCGAAATGGATTTTAGAAGAGATAAATTGTAAAAAAAAAAGAAATTGAATTAAAAAAAGCTTTGATAAGAAATGTCTCGTCAAAGCTTTTGAAGATTTATTTTTGAAAGTTTTAGATATTAATTTACAAAAAGAGTGCCTTTTTCTCTTGCCATTTGGTTGATTTTGATGAGGTTATTGTCAATACAGTTTCGGAGTTTACTTATTTCTTTGTCAGCTTCTTGCGTCAGTTTCTCTCGTACTTCTTCGCCTTGTTTGGTTGGACGGTAATCACCTTGTGCTTGTTCGTACATTAAATGGGCAAGTCGGTTATTGAGCTTGATACCATAGTTGAGCGGGTCTTGTACACTGCTATTTTTTGTTTGGTGAATATCATTTTCTATCGTCTTGAGTTCACTTTCAAACTTCTTGATAGCATCATTTATATCTTTATTTTTGGGGTCTTCCGCCATTTTTCCTTTCAAATAAGTTAAATCTTCCTTGATTTTGCGTATGTTGATAATGCCTTCATTGACTTCCGTTACCTTGTTGCGGACTTTCATCAAGAAATCAAATTGTGCTTGAAAATCTTCTTGTGTAGTTTTCAAACGTGGGTCTTTGATAATCTCAAATTCTTGGGTTTGTGATTGTCCATTTACAGTAAATCTCACTTGATATTTGCCAGGAACAGCTTTTGGCCCTTGATTAGGCGAGCCATAAAACACCATTCCAGGGAAAGTTTTATAACCTGTATAACGCATATCCCAAACAAAGCGACCACCGCCAGCTTTTGTGGTTAATAGATTTGCTTTTTCTTTCGCCTTGTTGCTAAAAGTGCGAATAGTATCGCCATCACTTTCTAAAATATCAATTTTAACTTCTGTTTTTTCATCATATTTTCTAATAAAATAATGAATCATTACGCCATTAGGATGATTTTCACCTTCCATATTCGCCTCTCTTCGGTTGCTTCCTGCCATGCGATAGGTGGTCATTGGTTTATATAAAATGTTCTCTTTTGAAGCAATTTCGTTGTTGAGTTGGTGTAATGGTGTAAGGTCATCAATGAGCCAAAAACTGCGTCCATGTGTAGCTGCGATAAGATTATCATTTTTTACAGCCAAGTCATGTATCGGTACAGGAGGTAAATTGAGTTGTAATTTCTGCCAGTTTTCGCCATCATCAAATGATACCCACATCCCTTTTTCGGTGCCTGCATAAAGCAAACCTTTACGCTTTGGGTCTGCTCTGACCACTCGTACAAATTCTTCTTTGGGAATATTTTTTGTAATCACAGTCCAAGTTTTGCCATAATCTAATGTTTTGTAGATGTAGGGTGTATAATCGCCGAATTTGTAGGATGTGGCGGCGATATAAGCCCCACCTTTCACAAATGGATTTACTTCTACGGCGTTAATCATATTAAACTTGGGCGAAGTAGGTGGTGTAACGTTTTTCCAAGTTTTGCCTCCATCAGTGGTTACATTAACTAAGCCATCGTCTGAACCAGTCCAGATTTCGCCTTCGGTATAAGGCGATTCGGTGGCGGCAAAAATATTGGCATAGTATTCTGCCCCAGTATTGTCTTGCGTAATAGGGCCGCCTGAAGATTTAATGGTTTCGGGTTCGCCCCTTGTCAAATCTGAACTAATGACTTCCCAACTTTCGCCTCCATTATAACTTACGTGCAAATAGTTTGAGCAAGCATATAATTTTTTAGGATTATGTGGACTAAAAAAAACGGGGTAATTCCAGTTAAATCTGTATTTCATCACCTCTGCACCAGAGCCAGCAGGAAGGTCAGGATAGACATTTGTTGAGCGTTCTTGTCCAGTGGCAATATCTTGCATGGTCATATAACCCTTGTAATCTCCACCAAAAACAACATCATCGTTGAGTGGATCGGGAGCTAAATGGGCACTTTCACCAATAGAGAGTGCATCCCAATCTTTTTCTGTAACCGCATTTCCACCTGTACGATGCGGAATTCTGACGCTTGTATTATCTTGTTGAGCCCCATAAATGCGGTAAGGGAAATGATTATCGGTTGAGACTCGGTAGAATTGTGCCGTTGGTTGATTGTGATAAGTTGTCCAGTTATTTCCACCATCATTCGATACTTGAGCTCCACCATCATCTCCTATAATCATTCGTTGGTTATTGTTAGGGTCAATCCAAAGGTCGTGATGGTCGCCGTGTGGAGCATTTTTTAACTCAAAGGTTTTTCCACCATCTTTCGAAATTCCATAGCTCACATTCATTACATAAACCAAATCTTCATTTTGAGAATCGGCATAAATGCGGCAATAATACCAAGCTCTTTGTAATAAAGCACGGTCTTGGTTGATTTTTGCCCAAGTTTTACCTGCATCATCTGAGCGATAAACACCACCTGCTTCTTGATTTTCTATAATTGCCCACACTCGATTTGAATTTTTTGGAGAAATCGTAACACCAATAATGCCATTGATACCTTTAGGCATGCCTTGTTTATCAGAAAGGTTTTCCCAAGTTTCTCCACCATCGGTACTTTTCCAAAGTTTAGAATCAGGCCCACCGCTATCCATACGATAGCCATTGCGGGACATATTCCATATACTGGCATACATGATGCGGGGATTGTTTGGGTCGAGCACTAAATCGGCCGCTCCTGCTTTGTCATTGATATATAAAATCTTCTTCCAAGTTTGTCCGCCATCACTGCTACGAAAAATACCTCTGGTTTCGTTAGGTTTCCACAAATTTCCCATGGCAGCTACATAAACCAAGTCAGGGTTTTTTGGGTGAATACGAATACGAGAAATATGCTTTGAGTCAGGCAAGCCAACATGTTTCCAAGTTGTGCCTGCATCAGTCGATTTCCAGATGCCTGAGCCAGCCGCAACATTATTACGTAAAGTTTGCTCGCCTTCACCTACAAAAATTACATTTGGATCACTTTCAGCAACAGCAATTGCACCAATAGTTCCACCAAAATAATTGTCAGAAATGTTTCCCCAAGTTTGACCTGCATCATTAGACCGCCAAACGCCTCCACCAACTGCACCAAAGTAATATAAATTGGGTTTGTCTTTTACACCTGTAACCGTACACGAACGTCCTCCTCGGAAAGGTCCTAATTCTCGCCATTTTATTCCTTCATAAATAGAAGGTTCAAACGATAAAGAGGTACTGGACTTCTGCTGTTGTGCAATAGAGATATTGCCACAGAGCAATAGTATAAGTAAATAATAAATATTCTTTTTCATTGGATGAAGGTTTTAGGATTCGTTTAGGTATTTGTCAATAAATAGTAAACTTTTGATAAGTTTATTCGGTAGGCACTTCAATATTCTCACCAAAAACATATTTACCAAACCATTGATAATTATGCCACAAAGCTGCTAATCGCTCTTTTGGTTTTGTGATGCCATGCCCAAAACCTTTATAAACAACCAATTGTGCTGGCACACCCACATCTTGTAAACCTTGTAATAATTCATACGCATTTGAAATCGGCACTCTTCTATCAAACTCCCCATGTTGAATCAAAGTTGGCGTTTTTGCATTTAAAATATTGGTCATTGGACTGGTTTTCTTATAAATTTCAGGGTCTTTCCAAGGATTTGCTTGTAAATATTGACGAGTAAATGGATGAATATCTGTGCTGACATAATAAGTAACCCAATTAGAAATACCTGCTCCCACCGAAATCGCTTTGAAACGGTTGGTATTGGTTGTTAAAAATGCTGAGATATAGCCTCCTTGACTCCAACCCATGCAACCCATTTTGTTTGAATCAACAAAGCCTTGTTTTTCCAAAAAATCAACACCCGACATGACATCTTCCATATCGCCCACGCCCAAATTTCTGACATTCAAAGACCTGAATTTTTCACCATATCCTGCCGAACCACGATAATTTGGTCTTAAAACTATTGCCCCTTTTTCTATCCATTCGATTATTGGATATACAGAGACAGGCACTGGTGTAGGAAAATCTATGCCAGTTGGCCCGCCATGAATAACCACCAATAATGGATATTTTTTGCTTGGGTCAAAGTTTCTTGGTTTATGTAAAACACCTTCAATCTCGGTACCATCTTTGCTTTTCCATTTGACAACTTCACTTACAGGGGTATTCCATGATTCGATTTGTTTATTAAAATTGGTAAGCTTTATCAACTTTCCATCGAGCGATTTATAAACTTCTTGCAAAGCAGTGGCAGTTCTGCCAGTAAATGCCAGTTTTTTTCCATCAAGGGTAAAACTGACAGAACCCATAAAATCAGGCAAGCCAGTTACTTGTACAAATTTATTGGTAGTTGGATTTAATTTGAACAATGAAATGCCAGAAGCTCTTTGCGTAGCTTGAAAGAAAATGCCTTCAGTATTCCAATCAATGGTATTTTTTTGTTCGTCAAAATTACTTGCTAATTCTTCCGCATTTCCTCCAACAATCGGTATTCTAAAAATTCGATTATTTTTGTAAAAGTTTGATAATGTATCAGTTACAGAGCTTTCATATAAAATTTCTTTAGAATCAGGCGACCATAGGCTGAAGAAATCATTCGCTGGATTTTTGACTAATACGTCAATCTTTTTTGAGGCTATATCTATGATTGAAATATCAGATTTTTTAGAAGAATTTATCAATGGATTGGGCTGATGATTAAATGCTATTTTGCTACCATCTGGCGACCAGCCAAAACTGGTGACAGTAAATTTCCCATCGGTCAGCCTTGTGGCTTTTGGTAAGCTGATACAATCTTTTTTCTTCAAAGAATCTTTTGAATCATAGCAAGGTTTTTCGTTGGGCGAGGGCATCATATCTGGTTGAAAATCAATCATCCATAGATGTGAAAGTGTAAATTCTTCATCATCGAATGCAAATCCACCATATCGTTCTTTGGTTGTTTTTAGCTTTTTACTTTCAGGTTCATTTTTTGTAAAAGCAAATGATTTACCCTTTGGTGACCATTCGTAATTTAGAATTCCCTCTTCTTCTTTTGTAATTGCCTGAGCTTCTCCACCAATCAATTTGATGACAAAAATCTGTGTTTTGTCGCCTCTATCTGCTAAAAATGACAGCCAATTTCCATCAGGAGACCATTTCGGGGCAGTGCTACTGCCTTTCAATGTACGAGTGAGTTGAAATGGTTCTTCACCTTTCAGTGACAGCCATATTTCGGTATCATAGCCATTTTCTTTCCAATCGGTTGAGGTTACTGTAAAAGCAACATTCTCGCCATTGGGCGAAATAACAGGACTACCACATTGCCGAAGCGATAAAAATTGTTCAAAACTGACAGACGCATTTTGTTGGGCAATGACCCAATAGAAACTGGTCAGCGATAGAAGAATAGTAGCAAATATTTTTTTCATAGAGGTTTGATGCGTAAGTGTAAATATTTGTACCAAATTAGGAAATATTTACATCAATCGCCAATCAAATCTAAAACTACTTTTCCTAATATTTCATGGGTTCCTTCAAAAATGGTTAGTGTAATATTTTTAGATTTTTTTTGATAAAGAATTACTCGATTATCAATGGTTTTTACTGGTTTTTTCGCAGGAAAAGTCTGAGTTTTGAGCATTGTTGTAGCATCTTCGGCCGAGACATAGCGAGCATTATCTTCTTCTTCATAATCAATCAAAAGTTTATTGTAAAATTTAATAGACTGAGAAATTGGTACTGAACCTGTATATCCGTCATGAATACCCGCATAAATTTGCAAAATGCTGTTTCTACGTTTTTTGATAGGGGTTTCCCAAAATAAAGGCGAACGGTCTCTTGCTTTTTGGTCATCAAATATGCCGTTTGCACTTGTACATTGAATGATTTCGACAGCATATTTATTTTTTCTTTCTACCGATTCTTCATACCAAGTTGCTAAATCTGAAATAGACGACCATGCCGAAAATGCCCGAATATTATGCCGAGATTTCATATACATGGCCATTGTTGCGTAGCCACCTCCACTATTGCCTACCACATAAATATTCTTTTTATCAACATTAAGGTTTTTCAAAGCCCAATCAATGGCTTCGTCAATATCACTAATGACAAATTCACTACAACAGGCTTTTAAATGATTGTTTACGCCTCTGAAATTTGGCAAAATATAATTCCAGTTTTTAGTATGGGCTTGTTCAGCAAGTATATCTTTCTGAGAATCAACCGTATTACTCCAAGAATGTAATTCAACCACCAAAGGCTTTGGTTTAGAAGCAGTAGATTTATCGTAATAAAAAACTTGTATATTCTTATCTAAAGATGAACGAATACTGTCTTTTTTTAGAAAATTTGGACGTTGGGCAAATGTCAAATTTCCAATAAATAGTAATAGCAAAACAATGTTCTTTTTCATGTATAATATATTGATTACCAATCAATTAATTAGCATTTTTGGGGCTTTTTATAATTTATTAAGGGTTTTTATAATCATCAAGGATTTACAATTCCTGCTTCTGAAACTAATGTTAGTAATGCAAACTGAATCGCTTTGTAGCTTTCTTTATCATCGTACCACCATTCACTGAGGGCATGAGCATTCCCCGACTTACCTCCTCGACCTATGGTAACAGCAGGAATTCCTCTTGAAATAGGAATATTTGAATTAGTAGAACCCCTTGAAACATTTGGAGAAACGCCAAAATAACTGGCGGTTGCCATTGTGCGTTGGATTAGAGGAAGATTTTCATCTAACTCACCTGATGGGCGGTCTCCAATTTTTACAATGTCAACGGTAAGGGCTGGCCCCATTCTTTTCATGGCATTGTGTTCTTGCAATGCCTGTTGAACAGAAGCTTTTAAGATAGAATCAACCTTGTTGAGGTTTCCTGGAAATTCTGAACGCATATCCACTTCCATCCAAGATTCAAAAGCAATAGAGTTGACCGAAGTACCGCCCCCAATTCTTCCTACATTATAGCTGGTGCGAGCTCCACTTCTGGTATATTTATCAGCCGATTTAGTAAAATAATGAATGGCTGAACCCAAAGCGTGTTGTGGGTTGGCTAAGCCAAATGCTCCCCAAGAATGTCCGCCCGGCCCTTTGAATGTAATGCGATAACGGTAAGAACCCAGTCCCATCGTACTTATTCTTCCTATATCGCCACCATCTATCGAAATCCATGAATCTAAGCGAGGACTTTGGTCGCTGAAAAGATGCTTTACTCCTCGTAAATCGCCCAGACCTTCCTCACCTACAGAGCCAATGAATAAAATATCTGATTGTGTTTCTATTTTTGCTTCTTCCATTGCTCGCAAAACAGAAGCTACCATTACTAAAGCCCGTGTATCATCGCCAACACCTGGAGCAAATAGTGTATCGCCTTTTATTTTTACTTTTACATTTGTTTCTAATGGAAACACGGTGTCTAAATGAGCATCAAATCCTACACGACCTTTGCCTTTTTTACCTTTTCTCAAAGCAATGACATTTCCTACTTTATCAATCCATACCGAATCAGCTCCAGCCTCTTTAAGCATTGTAGCGAAGCGAGCAGCTCGTTTTTCTTCCATAAAAGGAGGGGCTGGAATCTCAGTAAGCATAATTAGCTCATCACGATTTCGTTTGTTTTGTGCTAAAATTGATTGAAAAGCTACTTGTATTTGCTTATTTTTGGCTAATTGTTCAATATCTTTGATGTATTGAGGTTCAACTTTGCCACTTTTCCCTGCATCTTCTTCCTGTGCCATTACAAGCGTTGAAATGAAGAGATTGCCAATAAAAAATAAAAGTAAGCTACTGGTAATTGTATTTTTTTTCATACTCGGTTTTAAGGTTTGCTAATTTGATTTTTAATGTTGATTTATTTAATCATTTCCATATCACTGATGAGTCGATACTTGCAATGGATGCTTTGCCTGTTAAAGCCATTGCCAATTCAAATTCATATTTGAGTATTGACAATACTTTTGCTACACCTTCTGCTCCTCCACAAGCTAATCCAAAACAGATGGGTTTGCCTACTAAAACAGCGTTTGCTCCTAAAGCAATGGCTTTTAGAACATCCGTTCCTCTTCGGATGCCACCGTCCATTAATATTGGTACTCTTTTATTTACTTTGGCGGCAATGCGAGGAAGTGCTTCAATAGTAGCTGGCACAGTATCTAAGTTTCTTCCACTATGGTTGGAAACGATGATTCCTGACACACCTGACTGAATTGCTCTTTCGGCATCATCAGGATTTAAAACACCTTTCACTAAAACAGGTATTTTAGCAAATGATTTTAGCCATTCGATGTCTTTCCATGTAAGTGGTGTTTTCTGTGGGCCTAAACTTACCATATAGGGTGCATTGACATTCTCTGGCAATTTGAATTTTACCCTTTGTTGCCGATTACGAGCCCCTGAAACTGGCGTATCAACCGTCACACAAAGGGCACGACAGCCTTGTGATTCAGCTTTTTGAACAACATCTTTGGTAAAAGCTCTATCATCTCTCACATATAATTGAAACCAGAGTGGTTGTGTAGCCACTTTGGCAATTTCTTCAATAGGAGTGGTTGTAAACGAACTCACTACATAGATAGTCGAAGCGGCACTTGCACCACGAGCAGTGGCAAGTTCTCCTTCGGGGTGCATGATTTTATGAAAAGCAGTAGGAGCAATAAGAATCGGAGAAGGTGAGGTATGTCCAAAAAGTGAAACGCTCGTGTCGAGTTTGGTCACATCAGTAAGCACCGTTGGATTGAGTTTAATGGTATCTAAGGCTTGTCTGTTCCATCTGACCGTAAACTCATCGGCCGCTCCACTGGCTACATATTCGTAGGCCATTTTGGTCATTTTCCCCTCAGCCATTTTTTCAAAGTCAAACAGATTTACGATTTCTGATAAATCGATAGGGTCACCTTTCTTTGAATCAATTGGGTCGGTGGTTACTTGGCTTTGTCCTTCCAAGGGTAGCATCGTACCACCTGCCAAAGCAGTGATTGATTTAAGTAAATTTCGCCTTGTTTGTTCCATTTTTTGAATGCTTAAATACATTGTAAACTAAGTTGGTACACTTTTTCTAAGAGTTGGTTGTAGAACATTTTGTAAATTGTTCTGTGTGTCGAAGGGAACAAATAGAAAGTTGTTCTACAACCTGTGCTTAAAATAAATATAATTTTTATTCCCTCTCCCACAGGAGAAGAGATAAAAAACTTATAGAAACTATTCATTGATAGATAAGACACTTTCGGAACATTCAGCAAGCTTGCTGCAAAGTGCAGGAACCTTGCTGAATGCTCCGCAAGCTTGCTGCAAAGTGCAGGAGCCTTGCTGAATGCTCCGCAAGCTTGCTGCAATAGTGCAGGAGCCTTGCTGAATGCTCCGCAAGCTTGCTGCAAAGTGCAGGAGCCTTGCTGAACATTCCGAAACCTTGCTACAAATTGCGAGACCCTTGCGAAACCTCACCCTTCCTTTCCCTCTCCGATGGGAGAGACACGACCACAAAAAATTGTATCAATTTAATTGACAATGTATTAAAGATGTTTTGTAAATATAAGAACAAAATTATAATAACCAAGTGGCTGATAGTCAGCGTTTTAAATTCGTTATGCCAAATTTGTTATTCGTCAATCTAAATTCGTCATTCTACTTACTTCTTCATTTCTTTTTCTCAGGAATAGCTTCCATTAACAAAGAATAGGCTTTGTTTAAGGCAATATCACCTGCTTTTGAACCTTTATAATGTCCAAGGCGAACTACTACCAAATCATGTGAGGGAATAATCGTTACTGATTGCCCACCTGCACCCAGCATCATATAAGCATCTTTGGGAATGGGACGAGCTGCATCTCCATTTATCCAAAACAAACCTCCATAGATAGGACGTCCGTCGGCCACCCAAGGTTCGGCAAGTGTACTAACAAACTTAGTGAAGCCTTCAGGTAAAATTCGTTCACCATTCCAAACGCCATCTTGTAAATACAAATTACCCAACCGAGTCCAATCTCTTCCAGAAGCAAACTCGTAGCCTTGTGTCAAAAAGTTACCAGAAGGGTCTGTTTCCATAATCATTGTGCGAACACCAATTTTATCAAATAAGGCTTGTTGAGGAAAAGTATGATAATTTCTTTTCAACTTTTCTATTCCTAAGCGATTAAGGTAATTTGTCAGAACTGGGTCTGAGTTTCTGTAACGGCCAACAGTATTTGGTAGCCATTGTTGAGGTAAATTGGCTGCATACTCGAATGAATTTCCAGCATCCGTATATAAATATAAATGGTCAGGGTATCCCAAAGCAGGGTCAAAGTCAGGGTCTTGAGGAGCTCTACAATACAAGCCACTGGACATGTGCATAATATCCATGATTCTGATTTTTGCCCGTGCATCGCCTTTGCTTTGCCATTGAGGAATAGGTGCAGGTTGTTCTAAAGTATAAACACCTTGACGAATAAGAATACCTAAAATTGTAGCCGAAAGGCTTTTGCCCATTGACCAACTTTCTAAGGGCGTATCTTTAGTGATGCCCTCGCCGTAACGTTCACCAATGATTCTACCTTTGTAAGTAACCACAAAAGCTGCTGTTTGAGCTTCCGAAGTTTCAAAAGCGGCATTGACTGCTTGCTCAACCTTTACCTTATCAATTTCAGAAGGTATTGGAGTATTTGGCAATACATCGCCCATGGGCCACGGAGTTGTGGCAGCATTAGGTAAATTTCGAGGAACTTTTATGGGTTTATAATAAAGTGAAGTGCGACCTTCGGGTAAAGTTATACAACCTTGGTCGCCCGTATAAATAGCGGTACGAGTAACACCATTAGGAAGAGTAATCGAAACAGTTTTTTTGTCATAATCAATCACAGGTTTGCCTACTTTGGCACGTTCTGCATAAGGACTTGTAAAATAGCCTACATTTTCGGCGGCAAAATCTGGCTTCAGACCTGTGATAAAAACTGCTGAACACATAATTTTGGCAAAGCCCGATGTATGGTGTGAAAGTGCATCACCAGGAGGTGCTTTATAGATTGCTGTTTTTAACTCAAGTTCAGCACCTCGTGCAATCATTTTGCTTCGTGAATCTTGAGCGGTGGTATTCAGGAAATTTAAAAAGAAAACAAGGGCAATTAATCGCTTCATTTTAGTGAGTTTTAGGTCTAAAAATAGGAACAACTTGTTTAATACACTTTTGATAGAATTAATGCGTATGCTCTTTTTCCAGATGTTCTCTCAATAAATCTTTTCCATAATCATTACCATTGGGTGTTCGGACAACGGTGTGAATATGTGCTTTTACAGGGCCAGGGCGTGGTTTCGACCTATCCCAAACTGAAACAGGTATTTGATGGTCAAATTCAATTAAAATAACAGGACTATGGATACGGTAATAAAAAGGACTATCAGGGTTTTCACTTTGTACCCATGTAAAATTGGTTTCGTTCAAATGAGCTTTTACTTCTTCCATTTTTACTTTGGCATGACCATCCTCTATATTGCCTACATATTCAGCGATTAAATCGAGCAAAGCATTTTGTTGCTCATTTGTCAATTCTTTTGCTGAAATGCCTGTGGTAGCAACAATTTCATTGTCTCTAAAGGCTTCGGTACGATTGAAATCATATTCTTTTTTATGCCATAAAGTTGCTTTTTCCTTTTGGTGCAACTCAAGAGAAGCATAAAAACTTGCTCCTTTTTTCTCTTCGATTTCATAGGTACGAAGACCTTTGTTTGCACCTGATTTGATATAAGTTGGCTCAGAACCCATGAATGTGGGTGTCATTACCACTTGGTCGCCCAATACAAAATAGTTGATTATCAAATGATGTCCATCAATTTGCCAACCCCAAGGCTCCGTATCTGAAGGTTTCCCCATGAATGTAAACCAATATTTTTCACCTCCTAATTTTTTATTATCAGGAGCTAATATGGCTAAATAAGCTTCCATACTCATCACATCTTTCGATTTTTTTAAACCTTTGGCACTCAAACCAGCTTCCAGAATACCAAAAGCAAGGGCTTTTTGTGCTTTATTCAATTCTTCTAAACCTACGCCTGTTCTGTCGTATAATTCTATATTATGCCATTTTCTCCACTCATTAGAGGCAATAGGAAAGGTACATTTGTCTCTTTGCTCCTTACTGAGAGCATTAAGAAAGGCTGTTACCGCATTTTGGATGGGTTTGGTGCTTACACCTGTCTTTTTTAGTGGAAATAAATCTTTTACAACCTTTCCATCGGTGGTAATTCCTACATAAGGTTTTGCTAATTCTCTTGCTTCTTCTGGACTGTTGGTTTGAAATACTGGTATGGGCTGTGCTGGTTTTACCTTGCCTTCTATACCATCTAAATAACCCCATTGGTCAATTATTTGTGATTGATTTTTGTCGAGCGTAAATCTATGTAAGATGTCTCTATTATTGGCTGATTGATAACGATAAAGCAGTGTTTTACCGATAGCCGAGTCAGGAAGTGACATTGTTAATTGATAAAACCCCTCAGCCTCAGGTTTTTGCATATAAACAGGGTCTTTTAAAGCACTGTTATAAGTTTCGCCTTGCTTTAATGGTAAAATAGCCCAAAAAATAGCAATAGAATCAGGCTTAGCTATTTCTGGTATTTTTAGTTTGAAGTTAATTTTTATCTCATTATTGGCTCCATGTTTGTTCTCTAAATAATGTTGTTTTAAAATATCTTCGCCAAAATCATTGCCTTTTTCACGCAAAATGGCGTGAATATGGTTACCATCATTCTGAAAACCTACGTTGTCATATTCAATCAAAAAATCTGGGCCATTAATGATGTAGTAATGAGGTTTGTTATTTTCGAGGCTACCAACCCAAGCAAAATATACTTTCTCGATGCCCGATTGCATGATTTTATCAAATAATTGATGGGCTTTTTCGTGTTCAAAATTATGGGTATATTCTTGAATCAGCATTTTGAAAATCGCCTTTTGAGTTTCATCAAATTGCTGAGCTGAAATACCATAATAACTTGTAATCCGTTGATTGGCCTGTGGCGAAGTGATAATATCTTGAGGCACCGTTTGTTTAAGAACAGCTACAGATTTTTGAGCATCAGTAAAAGTATTGATGAGTAAAAAACCATAATCTTCTTCTTTGCTCAAAACCCTTAATCCTGCATATTTTCCAAACTTTACCTCCGAAGGGTCAGTACCAATAAAGTAGGGCGACATAGAAATATTTTTGCCATCAGAAGTAAGGCTTAATGCCATGTGGTGTCCACCAAAATTAAGTCCCCAAGGAGTTTTTGCATCAGGTTTTCCCCAAATAGAAATATAATAATTGCCATAAGCCCATTTGAGGTTTTGCATTTGGGTTAGCATTCTTTGGTCTATTTTTTTTTCGTCAAACATCGTTTGATAAAGTATATTCAAAATATCGTCCAAAGCCATGATACTGGTGGTTTTCAAATACCCTTGCGAGCTAAGCATAGCTGAAAGTACCCGATGAAATGCCAAACGACTTTGGTCAGTAAGTGAGCCATAAGCAATGCCTGGTCGAGGTACCAAGCCCACAGGCAAGTTAGTCCATTTGAAGCGAAGCGGGTCGTTGAAATCATACACTGTCTTCTTTACTTCCTCAGCATTGAGCGTATTGAGAAAGGAATTGGCAGATGCAATAAGTGTTTGATTGGCTTGTGAAAAGGCATTAACAGCCCCAAAAACGCACAGGAAGAGCGTTAGCAGCAGTTTTTTCATGTTTTGAGGGTTTAAGCGATTGAATTAGATGGATAATCGCTTTTCAAATGTAAGAGAGTTTTTTGTATTTTGACAAATTTTTACCAAAATGATTTTAGTAGCAATCAACAGCAGAAAAGGATGAATAAGTTATATGTTTCTATTTTTTGATTAAAAGCAAGTTGAGTTTTTCATTGAATGCTTTTGTGTCATTGCTCAAAACTTGAAAAAAATCATGGTCAAAAGTTTCGACAGTTTTTACGGCGAGTTTAGCCATTTCTACGCCAGCAGGAGTTAATTCAACGGTTTTTGCTCTTGTGTCAGTCGAATGTTCTTGTCTTTGTAATAAGCCTTTTTTCTGTAAAGTTCGAAGCACGGTTGAGGTAGTCATCGGGTCAATTTTTGTGTGGTTTGAAAGTACAATTTGTGTGATGCTTTCGTTGTGTTGCATCAACCACAAAGTACTGGCAAGCAATACAAATTGAGAATGTGTCAAATCATAAACTTCGAGAGCTTTTTTTATTTCTCTTTGCCAAAGATTGGTTACTTGCCAAAGCAAAAATCCCGAACTTTCTTCGGGGGTTTCTACACTAAATGTTTTCTCAGTTGCTTTCATCGGGTTTCATTTTTGAAACGATTAAATTAAAATCCTTCTCCTTTATTTCAAAGAAACCAAAGCGAAAAGGGAAGCCCCATTTTTTCTTATCTTGAATAAATTCGAGGTCATTAATCAATGGCAAGATAGAAGTTTCTTGGCATTTATAAAACTTTATGTCTTTTCGGAAAGGATTAAAGCTCGGAGTCATTTGAAATTGATAAATATCTTCATCTTTTGCTTGTCCAATGGCCGTAAATGCCTGACATTTTGTGTCACTCTCCATTGCCAATTTTGGCGAATAAACAATGAGCCAATCATTCGATTTTATGCGTTTCAGTGGAGCTTCTTTTCCATGACAAACTTGCATAAAACCGCCAGTAACGCCACGCATCGTATGCTCTTTTGAGACAACTGCTATCCAATATTTTTGATTTTCCATCTTATAATTTGCTTGCGTATTTTACTTGTTCAACCATTTCTTGCGGTAAGCCATTAACGATATCTTCGGCAACAATTTTTCTCCATAAAAAACCTAAAATACCTTCAACCGACATTTTTGTTGTGATTTTTAGCCCTTCGGGTGTTTCTTCAAAAGTATGTTCGCCATACATTTTTGCTAAGGGAAATTTGGTAAGGTCAATAAATTTTTGGTTTTCGATGGTTTCGTATAATTCGATTTTTACTTTGCCATTTCCCTTTGGTTTTAGTTCAAAAGCGTTTCCTTGCTCAAACTTTCCTTCCATTTTAGCATAATCAATGCCTTTGTCCCATTTATGCCAGTTGTTTACATCAGAAAATAACTTCCACATTTGTTCTTTAGTTGCCTCTTTTGTTACGATTGTATGCGATTTTGTCCACATGATTTTGGAATTTATTATAAGTAAATTTATTTTATGTACAAATAAAATAAGTGTACTTATAAAATAAAAATAATTTTTGAAAAAAATATTTAAACAAAGAAATTTGAGTGATGATTAATCAATGCCTAAGTCATGGCAGATTTTTTTCTCAGACGTAATTAAATTTAATTCAAGCCCAGCCGTATCAGCAATTAGATGATTCATAATGGATTCCATTTCAATTCTACTTATACCCGCATTTTGAGATAATGTCGAGTAGTTTAGGGATACTATTTTGGGTATAAAATCTCTAACCAACGAAGGGGTAATTGTCGTTCTTAATGGCTCAAGTATTTTTGAAATAGCAATTGTTAGGATGATTCCAAAAATAGGGATTACAAGACTCCATTTTGTGTAATCGAAGAACAGAATCAATATTATTGAAATCAGAAGTCCACCGAGGATTGTTGTAAAGCCAAAATATTCTAAAAATTTGTTCCAAGAGTTATTTAGACTAAGATTCGGAACATCTAATTTAAGGTTTTGAGAAAACTTTAGATAGAATTCCTTTCGATTATCTATTGGAAAAACATCGTTTAGATTAGTAGTAAGAGCAAAATCTTTCTTCTGAAATTTGAAATTGTCAATGACATATTGGCGAATTTTATAAAAAAGTGATTGAGAAATGCACTTTTCTCTATTTCTATGGTCAAGTTTCCCCCACACCGTATTATGAAAATCTCCTACCGTTTCTATTTCTTCAGCTTCAGGGTCTGAAATTGATATATCGAATGTTTTTTCAATTTTTACTAGCAAATCTACACTATCAAGTCCCATAATATTCTGTTAATTTTAGTGGATGTACTTAAAATTATTCCCGCAAATACACCAAAAAAAAGTATAAATGCGGGAATAATTATTTGATTGTTACCAAACAATCTCCATCTTCTGCCCAGCAGTCAGAGAAACAGTTTTTGTCTTATTGCCATAAATCAAAGTAGTTTTTCCACCTTTTTTTGAAGAAATTGTTAGTTTTTTGAGTGCTTTATTGCTCCAATCTAATGAAACTTCAAATCCTCCTCTGGCACAAATACCTTTGACTGAGCCACTTTCCCAAACATCGGGTAGAGCAGGAAGTAATCTTATCTCATTCACATCTGACTGCACCAACATTTCAGCAACGGCTGCTGCTCCACCAAAATTCCCATCAATTTGAAAAGGCGGGTGAGCATCAAAAAGATTTGGGTAAGTGCCACCACCACGAGCATAGTTTGTTTTTACACCATCTGGCTCAACGTAGTGTAACAATTCACGGTACATTTTATAGGCGTGATTGCCGTCCCAAAGTCTTGCCCAAAGGTTAATTCTCCAACCTTTGCTCCAGCCTGTTGTTTCATCGCCTTTTATTTCGAGTGTCTTTCTACAAGCATCGGCCAATGTAGGTGTTTTCAATGGCGTAATATGATTTCCAGGGAAAAGCCCAAACAAATGCGATTGGTGGCGGTGTTTTGGTTCGGCATCTTCCCAATCGTAGTACCATTCTTGTAAATTACCTTTTTTTCCAACTTGATAAGGATAAAGTTTTGCATAAGCAGCCTCTAATTTTGCTCTGAAATCGGCATCAATATTTAATATTTTTGAAGCCTTGATAGTTTTATCAAAACATTCACGAATCATGGCCAAATCGGCACTTCCACCATACATCGTTGCACCTTTGTAGCCATCGGAAGCGATATAAATATTTTCGGGAGAAGTTGATGGAGAGGTAATTAGCTTGCCATTTTTATCTTCTACCAACCATTCCAAGCAAAATTGTGCTGCTCCATGCATAATATCGTAGGCTTCATTTTTCAAGAAACTTTTATCTTGTGTAAACACATAATGCTCCCAAAGGTGCGTACTAAGCCATGCACCTGCCATGTTCCAGTTAGCCCACGAAGGGTCGCCTTCACCAAATGCTCCAACAGGATTACTCATTGCCCAAATATCTGAATTATGGGCAGCAGTCCAACCGTTTACACCGTAGAATGTTTTTGCTGTAATTTTACCAGTTGTGGCGATATTTTTAATGAAACGCATCATTGGAGCGTGCATTTCACTCAAATTGGTATTTTCAGCCAACCAATAATTTTCTTCGGCATTGATATTGGTCGTATAATTACTGCTCCACGGTGGACGCATGTATGGATTCCAAATTCCTTGTAAATTGGCAGGAACACCCAGTGTGCGAGAACTACTAATCAACAAATAACGACCATATTGAAAATACAAAACTTCTAAGTTTTTGTCTTCTTCACCTTTGGCATAGCGTCTTAATCGCTCATCGGTTGGCAAATTTGGTGCGGTAGTTTTTCCCAAATCCAAGCTCACACGTTTAAAAAATTTTTGGTAATCAAGCAAATGTGTTTGTTTGATTTGGGCAAATGTTTTGGCAAATGCCTTTGATAGATTTGTCGCTGCAATTGCTTTATTATCAAGCCCTTGTGTAGCAGGGTTTTTGTCAAAACCATTAAAACTTGTCGCAATCGAAACATAAATCAATGCTTCAGTAGCATTTTTTACGCCTAAAGTACTGTCGGTGCTTACAATAGTTCCGCCTGTATTTTTGATTTTTGCCAAAGTTGTAAATCTTGTTCCTTTGTTTTCATCAAAAATCACTGGATTATTGCTATTTCGATAACTTGGCTCGGCATGAGAAGGAGCATAGCCATTTACTTGAAGAATATTGGTAGCCGTATTGGTCTTATATTTAAGTAAACTATTGAATTTTACATCAAAACTCAAAGCTCCTTTTTGACTGCTGGTTAGTTTGATGACCATAATTTGGTCAGGTTGTGAAACAAAATACTCACGAGTATATTTCACACCATTGACTTCGTAAGTTACTTTCGATATTGCTTCTGAAATATTCAATTCACGGTAATAATTTGTATAATTATCAACGTTTGCTTGATTGATATACATTGTTCCGAGCGGAGCATAGGACTCAGAAAATTTACCTTGCAATTTTTTGTTAAGTTGGTCGGCTAATTTATAATTCTCATTTTTGAGAGCCTCACGAATTGCAGGAAGGTTTTTATAAGCCTGCGGATTCATATTGGCATTTACAGGTTCGCCTGTCCAAAGTGTAGCATCGTTGAGGTAGATTTTGTCAGAATTGACACCACCAAAAACTGTGGCTCCAAGTTTACCATTGCCCAAAACTAAAGTTTCTTCAAAGTATTGAGCAGGTTGTTTGTACCAAAGTGTGTTGGTTGATTGAGCCATTCCTTCATTTATCAAAAGAAACGATAATAGCACAAACAACATGGTTTTTAAGTTGTTTTTATTCATAGAAAGGGATTGAATTTAAGGTAAATATAAGAAAGGATAGTTTAATACTAATCCAACTTTTGACTTTGGGCGTATTTTAATAAATAGCAAACACTGTTTTCACTCAATTTCCTCATGGTCTCACAGGAGATGAAAAGATTAAAATGTTTTCTTTCAGCATTGAATCAGGTTTCAGAATAACAATGATTCAATTGCTTTTTCAATTCTCTTCTGTTTTGTTTCTGCTGTTTTTGCATCTTGAATAGAAATTACCATCGCTTTCTTTTTGCTTGGTGCGAGTTTTTCAAATGCGGCTTTTGCTGAGCTATTTTTATCTAATGCCTTTTCAAAATCTTCAGGCAATGCAACTGTTCGAGGTTCAGTGTCTAATTCAATTGTAATTTCAAGTTCGTCTCCGCCTTTTACGTTGGCATTTTTTCTGTTTTCAGAACTCAGACTAATCAGAAATTTATCTCCCATCTTGGCAACCGCACTTTGATAAGTATAGCCATTCAATGTTACTTTTACCAAAGGCTTTTTACCGCCGCCAAGTTGTTCAAGTATTTCTTCTGTAACTTCAATACCCGTATTATTGCCAAATTGTAAGATTTTAGTTTTGTACTTCATCGTTATGGTTGTTTAATTATTATTTTACGGAAATCAATCGGATAACCTTCATATTGCAATAATATTCTGCCTTCTGAAATCATGGGGTCAATTCCTTCATTGACTAATTTACCATTTAATTCTTGCTTAATTTTACCATTGAATGAGGTAATTACAGCAGTATTCCATTCGCCATAAGGCTTTTCGGCATCAGTGAAGCGTGCTGATGTAACACTTTTACCAGGCTCAGTTCTTTTGCCATTGATGCTCAACGTAACGTCTTGTAGGAAAACAAAATCTCCAGTTGCAGCTTCTTTTATCTGAAATTGTATTCCTTTTGGCCATAAAACATCAGGTGTTTCGGGTGGAATAAGATACATAATTCCACTGTTTTTTTTGTTGCTTTTTCTGCTAAAAGTCGAATCGGTATTCCATCTGAATTCAACAGTTAATTGAAAATTACCGAACGACTTTTCAGACATGAGGTAGGCAATTTTATCACCATATAGCCGTATCATTTTCTTATCAACATGAAAGATTTTGGAGGCATCTTTTTGCTTACCTAATGTTGGTTCGTAAACATACCAACCCCTAAAATCCTTTTGATTAAAAAGTTTAATTTTTGATTGAGCATTGGTGAAATATGGAAAGCTAAAAAAGAGTAATATTGATAGGGTTTTGAAATTCATGCCTATTGTTGTTATCCAAAATTGTGAAACTAATTATTGTTAAACTCTCCAAAATGCCAAAGTATCCCCGAAGGGTCATGCAAGAAACATTCGCTGCCCCAATCCAGCACACGAATTGGTGTGAGTCTTACGCTTTCATATTTTGAATTGAGATCTAAAGTTACTAATTCATTCCAAAATTTTTTCACATCAGCTACTTCCATAAAAATCATAGTATTATCTATCCAATCTTTCACATAAGCATCTTGCAAATAAAAGCCAAATTCACCTGTTTTGAAGTAGGACATATCAGTAGAGATAATGATTTCTTCGAAACCAAGATCACGATAAAAGTTGCGTGAGACCTCATAATTAGTAGCTCCAATAAATGGGCGTATTGATTTTGCCTGGTGTTGCATATTTTTATGTATAAAATGCCGAAAATTGAATAGATGAACAAATATAAGCAACAAGTCTCAAACAACATACAGGTGATTGTTTGCTTAATTTTAAATGAAAAAGTGCTTGATAGTTTAACTAAATAAAAAGTTAAACTATCAAGCACTTAATACTAATTTATTTTTATAAAATTATTAAAATTTCAAAGTAGCAGGCAAATATTTTGCCACTAAATCTTCATAATATGGACGAAGTGCTTTGGCATCGGGTGGCACAGGCACTTTAGAATACAAATCATAAGGATTGAATTTATCTACCCATTTGAACATTTCATAATCATGTTTTGACATCAAATGGCTGTATGCGTCGTCACGGTGTTGAGGGTAAAATGAGTGATAACGAATGGGATAAAGAGCTTCTTCTGGTAAATAATTTTTCATCATTTGGTAAAGATACTCATCGTGTCCCCATGACATTTTTACATTTTCAAGTCCACAATTTGGAGAATAAACGCCGTATTTTGTATTATAGCGTTCATCTTTTGAATCAGGATTTGCTTCAAAAAACTCAGGATAAACGATTTTATCAGAATGTTTGCAACCAACAGGGAAAGTATCACCTACAACCGCCCATTGTGGCTCGCCAAATAAGCAAAGAACTTTGCCTAAATCGTGCATAAAGCCCATCAAAACAAACCAATCTGGATGCCCGTCAGCTCTAATAGCTTCAGAAGTTTGAAGTAAATGTTGGAATTGGTCAAGATTTGTATCAGGATCAGAATCATCAACCAAAGTATTCAAGAAATCAATGGCATCCCAAACAGACATTTCACGTTTGTTAAATTTCAAGAATTCTTTTTCTTTCTCCAGTACAAAGTCGTAAGTTTGATAAGTATGATTTAAACGATAAAATTCTCTTACAGTATTTACACGTGCTGAGTCAGTGTAATTACGATATTCTTCTTTCGTTTTCTTGGTTGTACTATTTTTAGGCTCTGGGTATCTTTCGAGCAAATCATCTTCCCATTCTTCGATGCTTGCTAAAGGCGAAATTTCTTTTTCGGTGAAGTTCATTAGGATATATTTTTTTGAATTATCGAATGTTTTCTTGGAAACTATCAAATACTATGCAATAAAGTAATAAAATCTATAACTTTTTAAATAAAATTTACGCAAACGTTTGAAATCGTTGCAAAAAGGTAATTTGATAAAAAGCGATGATAAAATTTTATTTATCATCGCTTAAATATCTATTAATGAACACTTTATAATGAATAATTACACCGTATCAATTAGATCAATATCCTTGATTTTGTTTTAAATATCCAGGAAGGTTCGATGCTCCATCAATAGCTGTTTGTGGAATCGGGAATACTCTTTTGAGTTTGTCGGTATTGGTTTTTTCTGTCCAAGTTCCTTCATATTTACCAAAACGAATCATATCGCTACGGCGGAGCATTTCCCAGTAAAATTCAAAACCACGCTCTTTGAATAAAATGTCTAATGACATGGTTGTCAATGGAGGAGGAGGAGTTGTACGAGCCGCTCGTACGATATTTACATCAGCCAAAGCACCAGCAGCATCGTTACTTTTACGTAATTTTGCTTCAGCACGCATCATATAAACATCAGCCAAACGCACAATCACGATGTCGGCTTCACCGAAGTTACGACCACTCACCGATTTTTTGCTAAACTCATACTTTTCAACACGGTAGCCTGAGCTATAATCACTTCCTGCAGTTGTAAAATCTACCTTTTCAGTAAAATTAACTGGTACAGTCGGACGGTTACGAGTATCGTTGAAGAGTTTACCAACTTTATATTTGCCATCTGGGCATTTCAAGAAAACACCATTTTTTCTAATCAAACCATATTGCTGACCTCTTAAAATACCACGATTGATATTGAAGTTTTCACCAGCTACACAAGAATCGGCAGGGTTAGTATAGATCGACAAGTTTTGTCTGTGAAATCTTGGGTCAGCAGCAGCAGGGTCTAATGGTGCGTATTGATCAACCCAAGTACGATAAAAATCAGGTGTAATAGCAGGACCATCAGTACCATTGGCATTTGGATAAGCAGGAAGCGGGAATTGGTCGCCTGAAAGCGAGAAATACGCCATACGATTATGTCCGTTCAATTCTGCTCTTTGGTCAACTGCAAAAATTAACTCAGGATTTGTATGATTGTCTGAACCAAAAATTGAGAAATAATCAGGTGATAACTTGAATTGGCCTGAGTTGATAATTTTATCACAATACTCAGTTACTTTATCCATTTCTTCAGGTTTGAAGTTTGGAGTACCATAAACATCACGATAAACGGCAGCATTCAAATACAAACGAGCCAATAAACCCCAAGCAGCACTTTTTGATAAACGACCTGGTCCAACGGTAGCATCTAAATCAGGTTCAACGGCAAGTAATTCGTTTTTGATGTATTGGAATGCTTCTTCACCACGAATGATTTTTGAAGTTTCGCCCACATCTTCTTTTACAAATACTAAACCGAAAAGATCAAGTGTTAGCATTGAATAATAAGCACGCATACCTCTTGCTTCTGCTAAATATACTTTTGCACTTGGGTCGTTGAGTGTAGGTAAAGTATTGATTGCTGTAATAGCTCTCGACATTCCTTGCAAAATAAAATTCCAAGTGTTTCTGATATTTGGATCAGTGCTTTGGTAAGTATGTTGGTGCATGGCAATATAAATACCATTATCACCCCAGTCAGTACCGCCACGGTAAGGCAAAATTGCTTCGTCAGTCGAGATTTCTTGAATAGCAAAATAGTTGGTATGCAAGAAAATATCTGGGAGACGAGCATACACAGGTGCAATGATTCCATCTGCTGCTTGTTTGTCGGTCAATTTTGCGGCCGACAGCGTTTCGTCCAGAATATCTTCTTTCAGGTCGGTGCAGCTTTCTAAAACAGCGAAGCTACACAGTAATAATAACGAATATATTTTCTTTTTCATTTTTTTTTGCTTTATGCCTTATGCTTTACGCTTTAGGCAGTTTTAAAACATTTATTAGCATATTGCTTACGGCTTATAGCTTACAGCAAGTTTTTTAGAATGAAACATTTAGACCAAAAATGATTGATTTGGCTTTTGGATAGCTTAAATAATCAATACCATACGACGAAATACCATTGATAGTACGGTCGGTATTTACTTCTGGGTCATAACCATTGTATTTCGTAATAACGAAAAGGTTTTGGCCAGTTACCGACAAGCGTAGTGTTGGAATATATTTATCAATTCCTAAAGCTCTTGTATTGAAATTATAGCCCAAAGCCAAGTTATTAAGTCTCAAGAATGCACCATCTTTCAAGAATCTTGTTGAAACCGGAGCCGCATTATTAGTAGATTCGTTGGCAAATTGAACAGCTTCTGGTGTTGTATTGATTCCTTTTGAAAGTCTCAATTTATAGAAATTTGAATTGGCAGTATTGTCATAAATCTTGTTTCCTCTTACACCATTGAAATTGGCAATCAAATCGAAGCCTTTATAACCAATATTTCCAAAGAAATTGTATTGCATTGTTGGTAAAGCACTTCCTGCGGCAATACGGTCTTTGTCAGTTACAAGTCCATCACCATCAACATCACGGTAAGTACTTAAACCTTTGTCATCAAATCCAGTAAATTCTTTCAAGAAGAAAGTACCAATCGGTTCGCCACTGATATAGCCATTGATTGTAGCAGAAGTTAAGCCCGAGCCAGAAGCACTTCCCGAAGGAATAACCGAATAAGGTGAGTTTTTCACTACGTTATTGATGAAAGTAACGTTTCCACCAACGCCATAATTCAAGCCACTTTTTGTTTTTTGACGATAAGCTACTTCGATTTCCAAACCTTTGTTGATGATTTTCATATCATGCACATTTGTCCAGAATGTACCTGCTGGTTGTACTGGGTCAGAAGGAATTACTTCTAATAAAATATCATTTGATACCTTATTGAAATAATCAATTGAGCCTGATAATGCACCATTCAAGAAACCAAAATCAAGACCAATATTGCTTTGTGAAGAAACCTCCCATTGTATATCAGGATTAGCTAAACGAGTATATGTGGTTCCTGCTGGGAAAACACTCGTTGAATTAAGCGGGTAACTTGTTGACGCCGAAACAGAAGAAGTAAATAAGGCTTGTGTAATCTTTGAAGGTATTTCTTGATTACCAGTTTGGCCCCAACCTGCTCTTAATTTTAGGTTGCTAATAGGCAATGATTTCATGAATTTTTCTTCCGAAATTCTCCAACCAGCAGCAAATGATGGGAAAATACCATATTTATTATTGGCACCAAATTTAGAAGAACCATCGGCACGAACGGTTGCTGTAAGAAGGTATTTATCTTTGAATTGATAATTTATTCTTGAGAAAAATGACTGTAATTCATTTTTTAAAGCATAACCCGAAGGCTTATTATTGGCCAAAGTCAACTCTTGACCTAAACCTGGATTATAGATTGGTTCAATGTCAGAAATTGGAAACTTATTAATACTTGACGAACGACCTTGCAAGAAAATCTTTTGGTAAGAATGTCCAGCCAATGCTGTAAAGCTATGACTATTCCAATCGTGCGAAAATGTCAAATAGTTTTCGATGAGGCTATTACTATTATTAGTATAGATTGTTTCGAGGCGACCATCTTGCAAAGGAACAGCATTTGGCAAAGACTCTAAGTCACGTACCGAGTTTGAATTATCAATACCGTAGTTCAAACGATAAGTTAAATCTTTCGTGATTTTGAGTGATGGCGAGATATTTCCAATCAAACGATTCGTTTTAGTAATGTCTTTCTCTAATTTCAAACTAACCAAAGGATTGACTAAGTTTGGATAAACAGCAGGGTTTCCATTGGCATCTAATGCAGGATAAGTAGGATTTACCGAAATAGCATTTCCCAACATACTTCCGATTGGTGGGCGAGAGTTATTGGTGAAAGTTGCATTTAAGTTTACATCTACATTTAGGCGATCTTCCCAAAACTTTTGGCTTACGTTAATTCTTCCTGTATAACGATTCAAATCATTGTTTTTCAAGATACCCTCTTGCTTTTGAGCTCCAAACGAAGCATAATAAGTTAATTTACCTGCTCCACCACCCAAAGTCAAATTATGATTTTGCGTATAAGCTGTACGAGTAATTTCTTTTTGCCAATCGGTATTACCTTTCAAATCTTCCAATACACCACCTACACTTGGTACTGCTTTACGATATTCGTCGGCGGTATAAACTGGCAATGCACGAGCAATTTCAGAAATACCAACACTTGCCGAATAGTTGAGTGATGAACTACCTGCTTTACCTTTTTTAGTGGTAATCAAAACCACACCATTGGCTCCACGAGCTCCATAAATAGCCGTTGCAGAAGCGTCTTTCAATACATCAATTGATTCAATATCTTGTGGATTCAAGAAAGTTAATGGATTCATTGCTCCACCAGTTCCTGAATTATCCAACGCCAAACCATCCACAACAAATAAAGGTGTACTTCCTGTACGCACACCACCTGGCCCACGAATTGTGATTCCTTGTGCCGAACCTGGCTCTCCACTTGCTGATGTAACATTTACCCCAGCCACTTTACCTTGTAATAATTGCTCTGGTGAGTTAATGATACCTTTGTTAAATTCTTCACTTTTTACCGATTTTACAGCACCTGTAATATCTGTTTTTTTAGCAGTACCATAACCTACTACTACTACTTCGCTTAGTGTTTTGCTATCTGAACTCAATCGAATACTTAACTGGGTTTGACCACCTACTGCTACTTCTTGAGCAGTATAACCTACATAACTAAATACTAAAATAGATTTGTTATCAGGTACTGCAATTGAAAATTCACCATTTACATCGGTAATCGCTCCTTTGGCAGTACCTTTTACAGTAACACTCACACCAGGCAAACCATCGCCTGTTTCTGCATCAGCTACTTTACCTTTTACTGTAATATCGACAGTACTGATGTTACCCTTTGCGTAGCCTATATCAACACACAAGAGCGTGAAAAATAAAGAGATTACAGCCGTTCCCATAATTTTGGAGAACAATCTGTTTTTTTGTAGTTTTTGATTCATTTTTGTTGACCGGGTTTTGATAATTTTTTGATGAATTAGAGGAAACTTTTTGAATAATTTGGTTCAGGGAATGTAAATTGTCGTTTACTGTTCTGTCATTTAGAAGGTTGGTTAAGTGATTTATTAGTTGTATTAAAGCTATTTAATTATGTATTTAGACTAATATTGAATGTAAACATTAGGGCGCAAAGGTAGGCTTCCAACATTACCATAATGTTAATTCAACATTACCAATATTTAATAAAGTGATGCTTTTTGAGAGATAGATTTTTCATATTGGTGTTATAAGTGAATTAGGGTATAATTTTAGTTTAGAGTGCATTTTACTGATAAAAAATAAGACTTTTCTCATAAAAAATTACGCAAACGTTTGAAATCGTTACGCAAACGTTTGCAATTGCTGAGTAAAAATGATTAGATCAATCAATTTTAGGTATATGAAAGAATACTGAGAAGAAATGTCTATCTAAAAAAAATGCGTGCAGCCTCATAGTCTACACGCATCTAGATAAGATAAACCAATATATGTTTTATTTTTTTCTGCCAAAAATTCTTAATAGGTATAAGAACAAATTGATGAAATCAAGATAGAGTGTTAATGCTCCCATGATAGCTCCTTTGCTTTGTGTTTCGCTATCAGCATTTTCAAGGTGTAATTCTTTGATTTTTTGTGTATCATAAGCTGTCAAACCAACAAAAATAACTACACCAATATAAGAAATGATTAATTGAAACATATCATTTTTCCAAAACATATTCACAACCGTAGCGATAATAATCCCTATCAATGCCATGAAAAGCAGACTTCCCCACGAGGTCAAATCACGTTTGGTAAAATAGCCAAAAGCACTCATCGCCATAAACATTCCTCCCGAAATGAAGAATGTTCCAGCCAAAGAATCGGCGGTATATGCAAGAAAAATGACCGATAGTGTCAGTCCATTCATCAAAGCATAAGCAAAAAATAGCATCATTGCCGTAGTCGATGACATAGTTCGCATGGCTGAAGTAAGCCAAATGACTAAGCCTAATTCGCCAAAAATTAGAGCATAAAAAACTATTTTATTACCAATAATTATTTCAACTAAGTTCAAACTACTGGCAACATACATGGCTGTAAGAGCAGTTACTGCAAGTGCTGCTGCCATCCAGCCAAACACTTTTTGCATAAAACTTGCCTGTGCGGCACGAATTTCGTCTTGTGTAAGAAAGTTGTTCATTGTGATTTTATTATTTTAAGTTTAAGATGGGCAGAAAGATACTATTTTTCAATAGAAACCAAAAATCCTGACCTGTTTTTGTGAATTATTGGAATGGGTTTTCTGGGTATTATTTGCCTTTATTAAATTTTTTTAAAATAAAACGGTTAAATAATTTATTTAGAATTATTTTTTGCATTAACTTCATCATTTCAAACTATTTAACCCCGCAATGTGCCATCACAGCATATTGCACAAACACTATAATTACAAACTATGCAATCTTCTCGTAGAAAATTTATTCAAAATGTCGGTGCAGCTTCAGTTTTATTAGCCACTGAAAGTTTTGCCAAACCTTTTAATATTATCAAAGACTTAAAAAAAATTAGTCCTAATGATAAACTTCGCTTTGCCACCATTGGCTTCGGAATTCAAGGGCATGGCGATACAAGAGCAGCTTTAAGAAACCCTGATGTAGAATTTGTAGGTGCAGCCGACTTATACGATGGCCGCTTGCTTCATGCCAAAGAACTCTATAATAAAGATTTATTTACGACTCGTGATTACCGAGAAATTTTAGATCGTAAAGATGTTGATGCGGTAATCATTTCTACGCCTGACCACTGGCACGACCACATCAGTATTGCGGCTATGAAAGCAGGCAAAAATGTGTATTGCCAAAAACCAATGGTTCAGCACATTGACGAAGGTCATGCGATGATTGATACTTGGAGAAAAACTGGTAAAACTGTACAAGTAGGTAGCCAGCCAAGTAGTGGAGCTGCCTATGCTGAAGCTCGTAGATTGATGGCTACTGGAGCAATTGGTGACCTTAATTTTATTGAAGCAACATACGACCGATACAATGCTTTAGGAGCTTGGACATACTCAATTCCACCCGATGCTTCGCCAAAGACAATTGATTGGGATACTTTTATTGGGGATGCTCCAAAACGTCCATTTGATGCGACTCGTTTTTTCCGTTGGAGAAACTACCGTGATTATGGTACGGGCGTAGCAGGTGATTTATTTGTGCATTTGATTACAGGAATGCACTTTGCTACTGGAGCAATCGGGCCAGAAAGAATTTTTGCTTCGGGCGAATTGAGCTACTGGAAAGATGGCCGTGATGTGCCTGATGTAATGGTAACAGTGTTGGATTATCCTGATACCGACAAACACACCAAGTTTCAGGCTGTATTAAGGGTAAACTTTGCTAATGCTGGAGCTATCAAAAACGTCACTCGAATCGTTGGAACTGAGGGAGAAATTTTATGGAATGCACAAGGTTTGACGCTTACCAAGCGTAAATTACCAAAAGCTCCAGGTTATGGTGCAGGCGAAAGTTATGCAACATTCCCTGATGCGATTCAGCAAGAATATAAGAAAGAATATGATGCTAAATATGCTGAATCTGACCGTGTAGCACCACCAGTACAAGAAATTAAATACGAAACGCCAAAAGAAGACGACCCTCATGCTCAACACTTCAAAAACTTTTTTGATAATGTACGTAAAGGAAGTCAAGAAACTGCCCAAGATCCTGTTTTTGGTTTCCGTGCAGCCGCTCCAGCTTTGGCTTGTAATTTGAGTTATTTTGATAAAAAAATCATCAACTGGGATCCAGTTGCGATGAAAATAAAGAAAAAATAAGCGTTTAACCAATGTTTTAACCACGGACAGTCCGCTGTAGCGGTTTCACTATGTTGAAGCACTGAGTTGCACAGATGTTTTCAAAAACTTTGTGTAACTCTGTGAAAAACTCAGTGAATCTCCGTGGTTTATTGTTTTATTTGCATAAATTTTCAAAACAAACTATTACAATAATGCTTAAAAAAACATCTATACTGCTTTTATTACTCACTCTTTCCTTACAAACTTTTGCGTGGGGGCCAACGGGTCATCGAGTTGTGGGACATATTGCCAGTTCGTACCTTTCATGCAAGGCAAAGAGAAATATTCGTAAAATTTTAGGTACAGAATCAGTTGCCATTTCCAGTAACTGGGCTGATTTTATCAAGTCAGATACTTCTTTCAAATACTTAGATTCGTGGCATTACATCAATATCAAAGCTGGTTTGAATAATACCGAGTTTACCAATTATTTGAACAATGATAAAGGTATAGATGCTTATACTAAACTCAATTTTTTGATTGGAGAATTGAAAAATAAAAATACCAGCCTCGAACAAAAGCGTCTTTATCTACGCTTACTGATACATATTGCGGGTGATATTCACCAACCTATGCACGTGAGTCGTGCCGAAGATTTGGGTGGAAATAGAATTAAGGCATTTTGGTTTGCTGACGCTACAAATCTACATGCTCTTTGGGACGATAAATTGATTGAATACCAAAAACTTAGCTATACCGAATATTCGGCAAATATCAACCATGTGAGCAAAGCTCAACGCCATGAATGGCAAAAACAACCCATGTCTGAATGGTTTTTTGAGTCGTACCAATTGGCTGAAAAACTTTATGCTGGCATCAAGCAACCTGAGCCAAGATTAAGCTATCGCTACAATTTTGATAATGTAGAAATGCTAAATCAACAACTCCTGAAAGGTGGTGTAAGACTGGCAGGTTTGTTGAATGAGGTTTTTAAATAAATTTACTCCTAAGATTTAATAGAAAAGAGCTTTTACTATTTAAATAGTAAAAGCTCTTTTTGTATCAATTTTATTGAGTTGAAAATCAAGAAAAAGTGATAAATTAATTCAAAAAAAATCAAGATCATCATTTCTAATAGAATTCTAATTTTCAGCTTAAAACCCTACTGAAAGCCATTCTAAGCTATATTTTCTAATGTTTTCATCTACAAAATCTACTGGTTGGTAGCCTTTTGGAGTTGAACAATTCTGAACTCTGACTTGTTTAAGTTATATTTGCTAAACAAATAGAAATTTTGAATTGTGAGAAAGAAAATCATTGAGAAAATATATTTTGTGTTATTACTAACTACTATCTTTTCGAGTAGTTATGTGATGTTGCATGATATTGTTTCAAAAGATAAAATTTCTTGTCCTGATGTTGATATTGAATTACTGAATGATTGTGACCTGAGCGATGCCAATGAAACGACGATTGTTTACATCAATAACGATATAAATGAAAGTGCTTTTTTCGCAATTTTTGATAACTTTTCTAATAACAATAACGTTTTCTTATACCTACAAAATACCTACGAAATTTACTTAGGATTGAATACTCCACCACCTAAGTATTTGTAACTACTCCGATTAATATCGCAATTGTTTTGTCAATGAGTTGATTTGCCCAATTTTATTTGGCAAAAATGGAATTTATTGTACGATTTCAATAATGAATTTTGACTTTCAAATAAACATTTGGAAAGTCATATAAAATTCGTATAAATTCAATATATCTTATTGATTATCTACGCTTTACAATTAACCAAAGAATGAAAATGAAACACGCAATATTAGGTATTTGTACGATAATTATCGTATCATCATGTGCCAATGAAAAAAACAGTAAAAAAGAAATTACTGAAAATTACCCAGTAACTTCTCCAATTGTGATTGACACTACTTTAAGTACTGATTATGTAGCAGAAATCAACGCTGTGCAGAATGTAGAAATTAGAGCCAGAGTAAAAGGCTATCTTGATAAAATATATATTGATGAAGGAAAATATGTTAAGCAGGGGCAACTTCTTTTTACAATCAATAACCAAGAATTAAACGAAGAGGTTGTGAAAGCGGGAGCCGTTTTGAGAAGTATTAGCTCCGAACTTAAAGCTGCTGAAATAGACCTTAGTAATGTGAAAAGACTTGTTGAAAAAAACGTTGTTTCTAATACTGAATTGGAAGCAGCTAAAAATAAAGTAGAGATGATGAAAGCAAAGGTCGAAGAAGCAAAGTCTAATGAATCATTTGCTAAAATTCAACTTACCTATACACAAATCAAAGCTCCATTTAATGGAATTGTTAATCGTATTCCAAATAAAATAGGTTCATTAATAGAAGATGGAACACTTTTGACCAATATTTCCAATAATGGTGAAGTGTTTGCCTATTTTGATGTTTCGGAGAAAGAATACTTGAATTATATGACGCATTTTAAAGAAAATGCCCATAATTCAAATAATGTGACTTTGATTTTGGCAAATGGAGAAGAGCATCCATTCAAAGGAAAAATTGAAACGACAGAAGGAGAAATCGACCAAAGTACTGGCAATATTGCCTTTAGAGCCAGATTTGATAATCCTGAAAAAGTTTTGAAACATGGAGCAAGTGGTAAGGTTCGACTATTGAAAAAATACAAAAATGCTTTGATTATTCCTCAAAAAGCTACTTTCGAAATTCAAGACCGAATGTTTGTTTATGTACTTGACAACAAAAATCAAGTGAAAACCCAGGCCATTACATCAAAACATCGAATGCCACATTACTACATTGTTGAATCGGGCTTGAGCGAGGATGACAAAATTATTTATGAGGGAGTTCAGAATATCAAAGACGGAATGACCGTAAAACCACAATTTGTGGAGATGAATGTGATTTCTAAAGAGTTAGCCTACGTCAATACACCCGAATAATTCAAACAATTATGTTTACTAATTTTATCAATAGGCCAGTGCTTTCACTGGTTATATCTTTATTTATTGTGATTTTGGGTGTTTTGGCAATGACAGGACTCCCCATTACACAATATCCCGATATTGCTCCACCTGCCGTTACAGTTACTACAAAATATACAGGGGCAAACTCAGAAGTATGTGCTAAGGCTGTAGTAACTCCGCTCGAAAGAGCCATCAATGGTGTGCCAGGCATGACATACATGACTTCAACTTCGGGCAATGATGGTACAAGTATCATTCAAGTATATTTTGAAGTAGGAACTGACCCCGACGTAGCAGCCGTAAACGTACAGAATCGTGTAACGACTGTTCTTGACGAATTGCCAGAAGAAGTAATTAAAGCTGGAGTTTCGACCGAAAAAGAGGTAAATAGTATGCTGATGTATATCAATCTCATCAGCAATGACCCAACTGTGGATGAAAAGTTTATCTACAACTTTGCTGATATAAATGTTTTGGCCGAGTTAAAACGTATTGACGGCGTTGGTTTTGCCGATATTATGGGTTCTCGTGAGTATGCCATGCGTGTATGGTTGAAACCTGCTCAAATGGATGCCTATCAAATTTCAGCAGAAGATATTATAAAGGCTCTTAAAGAACAAAACGTAGAGGCTGCTCCTGGAAAAATAGGTGAAAGCTCAGGACGAGAGCCGCAATCGATGCAATATGTATTGCGATATACTGGTAAAATGACTCGTAAAGAGCAATATGAAAATGTTGTGATTAAAGCAACGGAAACTGGTGAAATGCTACGTTTGAAAGATGTAGCAGATATTGAGTTTGGCTCACTTGATTATGATGTACTTTCTAAAGAAAATGGCAAACCCTCGGCAGCGATTGTTTTAAAACAACGCCCAGGCTCAAATGCCAGCGAGGTAATTCAAAATATCAAAGACCGTCTTGCTTATCTCAAAGAAACAACATTTCCGCCAGGAATGACCTACACTGTCAGTTATGATGTATCAAGATTTTTGGATGCTTCAATTCATGAAGTAATCCGAACACTCATTGAAGCATTTATTTTGGTGGCAATCGTAGTGTTTTTGTTTTTGCAAGATTTTCGCTCAACGCTTATTCCGGTGTTAGCAGTGCCTGTTTCATTGGTGGGTACATTTGCTTTCATGCAACTATTTGGTTTTTCCATCAACTTACTAACACTTTTTGCCTTAGTATTAGCCATTGGAATTGTGGTCGATAATGCAATTGTGGTCGTGGAGGCTGTTCATGCTAAAATGGAAGAGAAACATCTAAATGCCCGAGAAGCTACAATTGAGTCAATGGACGAAATAAGCGGGGCGATTGTGGCAATCACACTCGTAATGTCGGCAGTATTTGTGCCTGTGGCATTTCTATCGGGGCCAGTTGGGGTATTTTATCGACAGTTTTCTGTCACGATGGCAATCTCCATTGTTATTTCTGGTGTAAATGCTCTTACGCTTACACCAGCTTTGTGTGCGATTATGCTCAAAAACCCACATTTAGAACACCGAAAAGAAACCTTCTTGACTCGTTTTTTTAAGAAATTTAATCAAAGTTATGACCGACTTTCTGACCGATATGGTAGTTTATTAAAACTTATTGCTAATCGTCGTTTGATAACAGTCGTCATTTTGATTGCTTTTTGTGTGGCCACTTGGGGAATGGGTAGTATTTTACCAACCAGTTTTATTCCAACCGAAGACCAAGGGACAATTTATGCCAATGTAACAACGCCAGTAGGAGCAACCCTTGAACGTACTGAAGAGGTGATGAATGAAATTGATAAAATTGCTCAAAAAATCACAGAAGTTGAGTCAATTTCGAGCTTGTCGGGCTTTAGCATGATGACGGATGGAGTAGGGGCTTCATTTGGCATGAGTACGATTAACCTTAAATCATGGGATCAACGTAAAGCGAATGCCAATGATATTATTGAGCAATTGATAGAGAAAACAAAGCATATAAAAGATGCCGAAATCCAATTTTTTCCCCCGCCAGCAGTACCAGGTTTTGGAAATGCCAGTGGTTTTGAGGTAAGACTATTAGATAAAACTGGCTCAGGAAATCTTCAAAAAACAGCAGAAGTTGCCGAAGAATTTATTGTGGCATTGAAAAAACGCCCCGAAATCAAAGATGCTTTTTCGAGCTTTAACCCAAATTTCCCCCAGTATATGATTCATATCGACCAAGATATGGCTGCTAAAAAAGGAATTTCTGTGGATGTTGCCATGAGTAATTTACAATCTTTGATTGGTAGTTTTTATGCCACAAACTTTATCCTTTTTGGTCAAATGTATAAAGTAATGATTCAGGCTGACCCTAAATATAGAGCTTTACCAGATGATATTATGAAGCTACGCATCAAAAACAAAAATGGCGAAATGGTTCCTTATGCAGTCTTCAGTCGCATTGAGCGGGTGTATGGTCCTGAGCAATTGACTCGCTATAATATGTATGTATCAGCGATGCTCAATGGTGAGGCAGCCGAAGGTTATAGTTCTGGCGATGCCGTCAAAGCTGTAGAAGAAGTCGCTAAAACTGCACTTCCTCGTGGATATGCTTACGAATGGTCGGGCATGACTCGTGAAGAAGTACTTTCTGGCAATCAGGTAGTTTATATTTTTGCTATCTGTTTATTGTTTGTTTACCTCTTACTTTCTGCTCAATACGAGAGTTTTCTTTTGCCACTTCCAGTTATCTTGTCATTGCCAATTGGCATCTTTGGTTCTTTGTTTTTCTTGTATTTGTTTGGACTAGAAAACAATATTTATGCTCAAGTAGCAATGGTCATGCTGATTGGCTTGTTAGGTAAAAATGCTATTCTGATTGTAGAATTTGCCGTGCTTCAACAAAAACAAGGGAATTCACTATTGCAAGCAGCCGTTGGTGGTGCTGTTGCACGTTTCAGACCAATCTTGATGACTTCTTTTGCTTTTATTGCGGGTTTGATTCCATTGATGTTGGCTTCAGGTGCTGGAGCTATTGGAAATAAAACGATTGGTACGGCTGCCGCAGGAGGAATGCTTTTTGGGACCGTGTTTGGTGTAATCATCATTCCTGGTTTATATGTCATTTTTGCAGGAATGAACAAAGAAAAATCAAAGGAAAAAACTGAAATTGTTATCGAAGAAGCGTATGTTGAAATATAAAAATATTTATTTGTTTGTCGTTTTGCTTTTGTTGGGTTCGTGTAAAGTAAAGCAAGAAATTCCACAAAATCGGCCACTTTTGATAATGCCGCAGAAGTTTAGTGCGAAGTCAGATTCTTTAGTAAATAATCTGCCCATGATTCAGACATTTTTTTCTGACGCTACTTTAAAGGCTTTAATTGATACGGCATTTAATAATAATTTTGATTTACAAATGACTTTGCAAAAAATCGAAATCGCTCGTGCTGGGGTAAGATTTACGCAAGGACTTGGCAAACCAGATTTGACAGGGAATTTTACCATCGGGCAACGAAAGTTTGGGAAATATACTATTGATGGTGTCGGAAATTTTGATACCAATTTTTCGAATAATATTGATGATAAGCAACAAATTCCTGCCTCGGTCATTCCTGATTTTTATTTGGGTGTTCAGTCTTCTTGGGAAATTGATTTATGGGGAAAACTCAAAAGCCAGAAAGCCTCGGCGGCGGCAAAATTATTAGCCAGTCAATCAGGAAAAAACTTGCTTGTGAGTGAATTAGTTGCCCAAATTGCTTCTGCTTATTACGAATTATTGATTTTAGACAATGAATTAGATTTCTTGGAAGAAAACATCATTTTGCAAGAAAGAGCTTTGGAAATCATCCGAGTATTGAAGCAAGCGGGGCAAGCAAACCAACTTGGTGTTGATTTATTGAATGCTCAATTACTGAGTTCACAGGCCTTAAAAGTAGAGATAAAGCAAGAAATTATTGAAGCAGAAAGTAAAATTAACTTTTTGGTGGGGCGTTATCCGCAGCCTATTGCTCGTCCGAAAGTAGTATGGGCAAATGTGATTCCACCGAAATTAACTGCTGGGATTCCTTCAAGATTACTTGAAAATCGCCCTGATATTAAGCAAGCTGAATATGAACTTGTAGCAACTAACGCTAATTTATTTTCTGCAAAAGCAGCTTTTTACCCCTCATTAAATATTACGGGAGGGCTTGGTTTTCAAGCATTTAAAGCACTTTTATTACTCAATCCAGCTTCATTTGCCATGAATACCTTTGGTGGCTTGATGGCCCCATTAGCCAATCGCCGTCAAATTATCTCTGATTTGATGGCATCCAAAGCTGATCAAAAAATAGCTTATACTAATTATCAAAAAACGATTGTCAATGGTTTTACCGAAGTTTATAATCAATTAAACTTGATTCAAAATACCAACGATATGTATGATCTCAAAGCCCAAGAAGTAGATGTTTTGAGGCAATCAATCAATTCTTCTGCGGAGTTATTTCGTTCGGGGAGAGCTACTTATTTAGAGGTAATCACCGCTCAAAAAAATGCCTTACAGTCACAAATTGAGTTGATTAATCTCAAAAAACGCCAATATGGAGCTGTTATTGGACTTTATAAATCGCTAGGGGGTGGGTGGAGGTAACTCCAAAAACCTGCAAGGTCTTGAAAAAGACCTTGCAGGTTTTTACTCATATCATCAATTTATCAATATTAATTCCTGCAATTCGCATCGCTTCGTATTCGATTTCGACAATATACTCAGTTTCATCTTGACTGAAATATTCATTGTCCCAGCCATTGAAATACAATTGAACCTGTGTTTGTAAATTGCTCACATTAGCAGCCAGTTGATTGATCAAAAAATCAGTAAATCGCTCAACTTCTTTGTGCATTCGCTCTATGGTCGAATTTGAAGATGGGACAAGTTCACGGTCTTCCCAATCATCCAAAATAAATCTTTCTCTGAATTTATATGCTTCTAATTGCTCAATTTTTTCTTGGTTCGACATCTAATTCATCATTTTTATTAATAAACCAAGCCCACAAAATAAGTACAAACTGAATAGGCAAACGAATCAATGCTGCTTGATGACTTCCAATAGCAGGGTTTTCTTTAAAAACATCAAAAATATGGAGTGGTAAAAATACCAACATCAGTAGCAGTATTCCTAAAGTTGCCATCGAACGAAATCTTGGATTAAATACACCAACACCCAAAATAATCTCTACAAGTCCAGCTAAATAATTGATAGCTTTATTGGGTAAAAACTTAGCAATAAAAGGTGCGAATATTTCAGGTTTGATAAAATGATACAATCCAGCCAAAATCATGACTGCTCCAAATAAAAATGCTAAAATTAGTTTAATACTTTTCATTGAATTTGTTTTGTTAAAGTATGCAAAGGTATTAATAATTAATTTCAGATTCATAAATACATAATAAATGCTACAAAAAAGAGCAAATCTACCAAATGCAGATTTGCTCTTTTTATATTGTATTGTCAAAATTATATTACAAATTCATTTTCTTCAATTCATTCACTGCGAAATCGGCAGCACGAGCTGTAAGAGCCATATAAGTTAATGAAGGATTCACACATGAAGCAGAAGTCATGGCAGCACCATCAGTTACAAATACATTGCTCGCCCCCCATACTTGGTTGTTCGCATTCAAAACAGAAGTTTTCTTATCACGACCCATGCGAGCTGTTCCCATTTCGTGGATACCAATACCTGGGTTTGGTGTTGGGTTATTATAAGGATTGATATTTTTAAATCCTGCTGCTTCAAGCATTTCGGCTGCTTCGTTCATCATTGCTACACGCATTTTCAAAGCATTTTCACCCCAAGCTGCGTCAAACTCAACGATTGGTAAGCCCCACTTATCTTTTTTGTCAGATAAAGTAAAGCGGTTATTTGGGTCAGGAACTGTTTCACCAAAACCACCAAGACCCATCGACCAAGGCCCCACTTGAGTCATTGATTCTTTGAAGTCTGCACCAAAGCCATCCATTCCAACGCCACGTCCCCAATTTGAGCGACTTGCACCACCTTGATAACCAAAGCCACGTACAAAATCACGTTTTTTGTCATTACCCCAATTGGCAAAACGAGGAATGTAGAGACCATTGGCACGACGACCGTAATAATACATGTCTTCCATACCTTCAAAAGTTCCCGAAGCACCTACCGATAGATGGTGATCCATGATATTTCTTCCTAATTGGTCAGATTCATTTCCCAAACCATTTGGGTGAGTTTTTGACTTAGATTGCATCATAATCCAAGTCGAATTGATAGCAGAAGCATTCAAGAAGATTATTTTTGCAAAATATTCGTATTCTTCTTTTGTGTTTTGGTCAATTGCTTTTACACCAACAGCTTTACCTTTTTCATCATCAAAAATTACTTGGTGAACAATCTTATCAGTTGTCAAAGTCAAATTTCCAGTTTTATTTGCTGCTGGCAAAGTACCTGATTGTGTGCTGAAATAAGCTCCATAAGGGCAACCACGCATACAAGCATTGCGGTATTGACAAGAAGAACGTCCTAAATCCGTTTGGATTTTTGTTGGTGCTGTCAAGTGAGCAGTACGACCAATAGTAACAGCACGGCCACCAAATTTTTTGCCAATGGTTGATTTGAACTCTTTTTCAACGCAGTTCATTTCCATACCTGGTTGGAAATTACCATCAGGCAAAACATCCAGACCTTCTTTTGTTCCACTTACACCAATGAAACTTTCAACATAGCTATACCACGGGGCTAAATCTTTGTAACGAATAGGCCAGTCAACACCGTGTCCATCTTCAAGATTTGCAGTGAAATCTTTTTCGTTCCAGCGGTAGCTCTGACGACCCCACATCAATGAGCGTCCGCCTACATGGTATCCACGCATCCAGTCGAAACCACGTTTTTCTAAATATGGGTTCTCCTTATCATTTTCAAACATCTTACGGTGTTCTTCATTAGCAGTATAGCCCGTGCGAACATTAGCCCAATATTCTTCTCTTGCCATATTGTCAACCCTTCCACGATGTGGAAAATCCCAAGGGTTTTTCATGGCATTTTCGTATCCTTCCACGTGCTTAATATCACGTCCACGCTCAATCATTAACACCTTTAAGCCTTTCTCACATAATTCTTTGGCAGCCCAGCCACCAGATATTCCTGACCCAACAACGATAGCGTCGTAAGTCATTTTTTCTTTTTCTTTACCTTGAATATTCATCAGATTGAATAGATTATTTTTTAAGTATTTTTTTCTTTGAGGAATTAGATAATAGGATTTAGGTATTAGATTTTTCTTTTCTATTTAGCTAATTTCTATTAATTAACTCCCAAACATTTAAAGATTTAGGTATTAGACTTTAGTTTTCTAAATCCTATTTTCTAAATCCTAACTCCTTAAGATAATGCCCAAGCTTTTTGCCCTGGAGTCATTTTTACACAACCTTCATATTTACCAGGTACTGCCAAATAAGCCAATGACTGTGTTGCTCCCACTTCAGATGTGAAATAGCCCAAAAGAGTCAATTCTTTGATTATTTTGAAGAAAGGAGTAGGCGGAGCTTCTTTTTTTCCTTTGGTATCTTTAGTTAAACCAGTTTCTGCATCTACAATTTTTGCTTCTTCATTCTTTTTTGCTTCTTCATTCGACATAGCTTCAAAAGATTTCAACAATGCGGTTTGTTGTGCAGGAGTGCTTTCTAAGAATTTTTTACCACCATTGGCTTTTTTAGATGCTTCTTCCAGTGCATCAAGTCCTTTGATAACATGTTCTTGTTGAGCTGCACTATAACAGTCTTTCAACATCATTTCAATAAATGGACCTACACCCGCATCTTTTGCACCAGGAGTTGACGTTTTCGGAATAATAATTTCGGCTATTTCTGAAACCAAACTTTTATAGTCGGTCGAAAACCCGAAAGAAGTAGCTGCTTCTGTGGCAGTATTTGACTTGCAGCCTTCCAGCATTGCAATCATTGTTGGGGCAGACAAAGCACCTCCCATCAGGAAGGCAACTCTTTGCACGGCATCTCTTCTATTCAATGTTTAATATACTTTATAGGATTGTTAATAAAATTAAGTGGTGAATTTACGAAAGAATTTTTTGTCTACGCAAGTTAAAATGAATGAAAATTCTGCTTACAGTACAGTATTGGCAAAATTTTTGCATTAGATTTTATTAGACGCCGAATCTTCTATTTTCTAAAATCTTTTTTTTTTAATATTTTCAGTTTATTGTCATAGTATTAAAAATTAAAATTTTCTTCTAAAAATATAGACTTAAAGCGTGTTGTTCCTAATTAAGTGGCTTTTTTTGATAGAAAAATATATTTTTTTATTCGTATTAAAATTTTTATTTCTAAAAAAAGTTATACATTTGTGCCATTAAATGTATAGCCAGTCAATAATAAAAAAATTATCTGATAAAGCCTCATTCAGATAGTTATTCACACCTAAAAACTCCCCTTCTGAGGCTGGGGGTTTAATTACATGAAAATAGCAGTAGTAGGAACAGGATACGTTGGACTCGTAACTGGTACATGTTTTGCCGAAACAGGCAATCAAGTGACGTGTATCGATATTGATGAGCGTAAAATTGAGAAACTCCGTAAGGGGAAACTCACTATTTACGAACCAGGCTTAGATATAATTTTTGACCGTAACACCAAAGAAGGTCGTTTAAGGTTTACAACTAATCTTGCCGAAGGAATTAAAGAAGCACAAGTGATATTTTTGGCTCTGCCCACACCTCCAGGAGAAGATGGCTCGGCAGACTTGAAATACATATTAGGTGTAGCCACTGACTTAGGCCCATTATTAGAAAGTTATACAGTTATTATTGATAAGAGCACTGTACCCGTTGGCACAGCTCAAAAAGTGCACGAGAGAATAGCAAAAAATGCAAAGGTTGATTTTGATGTTGTTTCAAACCCTGAGTTTTTGCGTGAAGGTGTAGCGGTTGAAGATTTCATGAAGCCAGACCGTGTTGTGATTGGTACAACTTCTGAAAATGCTAAAAAAGTAATGGAAAAACTATACGCTCCATTGGTGCGTCAAGGCAATCCTATTATCTTTATGGACGAACGTTCTGCCGAAATGACAAAATATGCAGCGAACGCATTTTTAGCCATGAAAATTACTTTTATGAATGAAATTGCCAATCTTTGCGAAAAAGCAGGTGCCAATGTTGACGATATTCGCCGTGGTATTGGTACTGATAGTCGTATTGGAAAGCGTTTCTTGTTTGCTGGTATTGGTTATGGTGGAAGTTGTTTTCCTAAAGATGTACAAGCTTTAGAAAAAACTGCTACTGAGTTTGATTATGATTTCAAAATCTTGAAATCTGTAATGAAAGTCAATGAAAAACAAAAAACCAAAATGATACCGCATTTAAAGGCTCATTTTGATGGTGATTTGAAAGGAAAGACAATAGCACTTTGGGGCTTGGCTTTTAAACCATATACAGATGATATTCGTGAAGCACCAGCTTTATATAATATCAAAGAACTCAGAAAAGCAGGAGCGAAAGTGGTAGTATATGATCCAGAAGCTATGGAAAATGTTCGTGGTGTTGTTGGAAAAAAAGTAAAATATGCTAAAACGCCTTATGAAGCAATTGATGGAGCTGATGCCTTGATGATTATGACTGAATGGCCAGAATTCCGTACACCAGATTTTAATAAAATGGATGCTGCATTAAAAAATAAAGTTATCTTTGATGGTCGTAATTTATACGAGCTAAAAGATATGCGAGAATTAGGATACACGTACTTTAGTGTAGGTAGAGATACGGTAAAATAAAAAATAGGCGAATGAATATTTTAATCATTCTATAATTCAATCATTTACTCATTGGTTTTATGAAAAGAGTATTAATAACAGGTGGTGCGGGTTTTTTAGGATCACATCTCTGTGATAGATTTATCAAAGAAGGGTATTATGTAATTGCGATGGATAATCTCATCACAGGTGATTTACGTAATATTGAACATTTATTCAAACACCCAAATTTTGAATTTTATCACCATGATGTGAGTAAATTTATTCACGTTCCAGGCGAATTAGATTATATTTTGCATTTTGCTTCGCCAGCAAGTCCGATTGATTATTTAAAAATTCCGATTCAAACCCTTAAAGTTGGTTCGCTCGGTATTCATAATTGTTTGGGTTTGGCCCGTGTAAAAAAAGCAAGAGTAATCATTGCTTCTACTTCTGAAGTGTATGGTGACCCTTTGGTTCATCCGCAAACTGAAGAGTATTGGGGACATGTAAATCCAGTAGGGCCACGTGGTGTTTATGATGAAGCCAAACGTTTCCAAGAGGCGATGACAATGGCCTATCATACTTATCATGGCTTAGAAACTCGCATCGTACGAATTTTTAATACTTATGGCCCACGCATGCGACTCAATGACGGACGTGTATTACCTGCATTTATTGGTCAAGCACTTCGTGGAGAAGATTTGACGATTTTTGGGGATGGTACGCAAACACGCTCATTTTGTTATGTTGATGATTTAGTAGAGGGTATTTATCGCCTTTTATTATCGGATTATGCTTATCCAGTAAATATTGGTAATCCGTCGGAAATTACAATGAATGAATTTGCTGAAGAAATCATCAAATTAACGGGTACTGACCAGAAAGTTGTTCATAAACCATTGCCAAAAGATGATCCAAAGCAACGTCAACCAGATATTACAAAAGCAAAAGAGATATTAGGTTGGGAGCCAAAAGTAAATCGTGCTGAAGGTTTGAAGATTACTTATGAATATTTCAAAAATTTGCCAAGAGAAAGACTTTTTGACGAAGTTGCTCACAGAGACTTTAATAAGAAATAATACCAGAAACAATATTAAATCCTGTAAGGTTTGAAAAAACCTTGCAGGATTTTTTTTATTGATTCGAATGACACTATAAGTGCATTATCATATCAAAATTATCAATACCATTTTTTTCAAAACTACCGATTTTTTCAAAACTATTTTTTAGATAATAATTGATAGCTGTCTCATTAGTAGCTTGAACACCACCCCAAAGAAAAATTCTTCGTAAACTTTGTTTTTGTAATTCGATTTTAAGGAAATCAAACATCATTTTTCCTAAACCTTTGCTTTGCCAAGCATCAGCAACCGAAGGAGCAAAGGTACAATCTGTTTGCGGATAGAGTTGTATTCCATTTTCTTCGAATCTTTTTTTATCTTTTAAAACATAACCCAATTTGATGATCGAATAGGCGATGATGGCTTGGGTTTCAATGTCAGTTATGATATATCCAATATTGTTGTTTTCAGGTAAATAAAACTGTTCAATCGCTACTAAATCAAATCGATGAGGAGCAAATCTACTACGAGTGGCCAAACTAAGATTACTCAGATATATCAGCAACTTATCAAAATCTTTAGCAAGAAGTTGACTTATTTGCAGCTTTTTTTCGGTCATTTCTAGTATAAATTAATTTGATTTGCTCAATTTAAATGCTGTTCCCTTGAAATCTATTACCTTTACAAACGTTTTTATTTGTAAAACTGTTTTCTATAAAAAAATAAATTAAATATAGATAAATGAAATTAGACCGCATAGAAGATGCAATTGAAGCTATTCGTAATGGAGAAATAATTATCGTTGTAGATGATGAAGACCGTGAAAACGAAGGAGATTTTATATGTGCTGCCGAAAAAACTACACCTGAAATGGTTAATTTCATGGTGAAAGAAGGAAGAGGCTTGATGTGTACACCGCTTACAAGAAAACGATGTGAAGAATTAGAATTGGATATGATGGTGGGCAAAAATACCGCTCAACATGAAACTGCATTCACAATATCAGTTGATTTACTCGGAAATGGTTGTACTACTGGCATTTCAGCAAGTGACCGTGCGAAGACAATCCAAGCTTTAGTTAATCCAAATACAAAACCTGAAGATTTGGGTCGTCCAGGACATATTTTTCCACTGAGAGCTGCCGAGGGAGGTGTTTTACGCCGCTCAGGGCATACAGAAGCCGCCATTGATTTGGCCGTTTTGGCAGGTTTGAAGCCCGCAGGTGTACTTATTGAGATTCTGAATGAAGATGGCACGATGGCTCGTTTGCCACAACTTTTTGAAATTGCTAAGAAATTTAATCTTAAATTAGTAAGTATTAAAGATTTAATCGAATATCGCTTAGCTAAAGAGAGTCTGATAAAAAGAGAAATCGGTGTAGATATGCCTACTGAATGGGGGCATTTTGATATGGTTGCTTTTCGACAATTAGATAATGACCAATTGCACTTGGCTCTTATCAAAGGTACTTGGGAAGCTGATGAAACTGTGATGGTACGAGTACATTCATCTTGTGTGACGGGTGATATTTTTGGTTCTTGTCGTTGTGACTGTGGGCCTCAATTACATGCTGCAATGGAGATGGTTCAGAAGGCCGATAAGGGAGTCGTATTATATATGAATCAAGAGGGAAGGGGAATAGGACTGCTAAATAAGCTCAAAGCATACAAATTGCAAGAGATGGGAAGAGATACTGTAGAGGCAAATCTTGAATTAGGTTTCAAGATGGATGAACGAGATTATGGGGTAGGGGCTCAAATTTTGCGTAATTTGGGTATTCGTAAAATAAAGCTCATTTCTAATAACCCAAAAAAGAGAGCAGGCTTGACGGGGTATGGTTTGGAAATACTTGACTCAATTCCAATTGAAATCTTGCCCAATCCTTACAATGAAAAATATTTACAGACCAAAAGAGATAAAATGGGTCATGAGATTTTAGGTTCATAAAAATATTAGGCACGCATAACAATTTTTTAATGAACCAAAATAGAATTTTACCAATATTTTTCATTAAAAAACTTATAAAATGTTGTAAGTCAGGCACTTATCCAAATAAAAAGGGTAGGTGCTTGTTTTTTTTAGAGAAAAATTTTATGACCTTTGTGAAGGAAAATTAAAAACCACTAAATGATTTTTACTTCAAACATTTCTAACTCCAAAAAAAACATGATGCGAAAATTTACTTTTATGCAGAAGGCTTTTAGCTTTCTTGCAGTAATGCTTTTTGCTTTTCAAAGCTTTGCACAAGTTACGACCTCGTCAATCAGCGGTTTAGTTTCTGATGCGAAAGGCGAAGGTCTGCCTGGTGCAACGGTTGTTGCTGTTCACGTACCGTCAGGTACAAAATATGGTACTGTATCAAACACTTCTGGTCGTTATGTACTTCCTTCAGTACGTGTAGGTGGCCCTTATAAAATTACTATTTCATTTGTTGGCTTTAAAGAGGCTATCAAAGAAGGAGTAATCACAAGTTTGGGTACTTCGGCTAACGTTGATGTTAAATTAGATGAGGAAGGCACATTCCTTGATGAAATCAAAGTTGTGTCTAATCGTAGCGACATTATTAGCTCTGGACGTACTGGTCCTTCTACGACACTTAGCCGTGAAAGCATCAATCGCCTTCCAACTTTGACTCGTAACTTAAATGACCTAACAAAATATAATGCTTATAGCAATGGCCGTTCATTTGGTGGACAAGATAGCCGTTTCAATAACTTTACAATTGATGGTTCGGTTTTTAATAACGGTTTTGGTTTAGGTAATCAAGCACAAGCTGGTGGCCGTACAGGTACTTCTGCTATCTCTTTAGATGCGATCGAAGAGGTTCAAATCAACATTGCTCCATTTGATATTCGTCAATCGGGTTTTGCAGGTGCAGGTATCAACGCTGTAACTCGTTCTGGAACAAATGATTTCTCGGGTTCAGTTTATGGTTTTACTAAAAATCAAAACTTAATTGGTAAGAAAGCTGCTGGTTTGGCTATTCCTGCTACAACTTTTAAAGAAAGTTCGTATGGTTTCCGTTTAGGTGGGCCAATCATCAAAGATAAATTATTTTTCTTTGTAAATGCTGAAGGTGTGAAAGGAGCTCGTCCAGCTTTGGATTGGGTAGCAAACCGCTCAGGTGCAGTTGGTAACGTATCCCGTACAACAGCTGCTGACTTGGAAGATTTGAGTTCGTTTATGAAAACAAACTTCAATTTCGACCTTGGTGCAATTGATGGCTATAACAATGAAGTGAATAGTAAGAAGTTTTTGACTCGTATTGACTATAACATTAATGATAACCATAAATTATCAGTTCGTTATTCTCACCATGATTCAGAATCAGATGCGATTATCAGTAATAGTAATAGTTCGAATACAGCTGGTAATGGTAATCGTAATAACTTATCAACAGCTATTTCGCCACAAAATACTGGTTATAAAATCAAAGATAACACACGCTCATTTGTTGCTGAGTTAAACTCAACTTTCAAAGGTAAATATGCTAACAATTTGATTGCTACTTATAACAAACAAATTGAAGACCGTGCTTATCGTACTCAAGTATTCCCATCAATTGATATCTTGAAAGATGGTTCTACTTATACTTCGATTGGTTTCGACCCATTTACACCTGATAACAAGTTGAACTATTCAACTTTGAACTTTACTGATAACTTTACGATTTTTGCAAATAAGCATACTTTCACTTTAGGAGCTGCTTACGAACATTTTACGTCGAACAACTTATTCTTCTATGGTTCGAATGGTGTTTATACTTTCAACTCAATTGCTGATTTCAAAACTGCAGCTTTGGCTTATTTGGCTAATCCAAATTTGACAGAATCACCAGTGGCAATGAACAGATTTAACTACCGTTATACTTTGTTACCAGCAGGTGAAAAACCTTGGCAAACATTGAAACTTGGAACAACAAGTTTGTATGCTCAAGATGATTATCAAGCGACAAAAAACTTAAAAATTACAGCAGGTTTCAGAGGAGATTATGTAGCGGTTGCTCAAACTGCTGGAGATTATGCTAATAAAATTGTTTCGGCTTTGACATTCAAAGATCCAGATGGTAAAGATTATAAAGTAAATACTGAAAACTTACCAAAAGCAAGATTATATATTTCTCCTCGTATTGGCTTTAACTACGATGTAGCTGGTAAGAAAACTACTCAGATTCGTGGTGGTACTGGTCTTTTCTTATCAAGAATCCCTTATGTTTTGATTTCAAATCAATTGGGTAACAATGGTGTAAACATTGGTTTAGTAAATGTTACAAATACAAAAGCTTATCCTTTCACGCTTGACCCAACTCGTTATACACCTGCTACAACAGATTTATCAAAAATCACTGGTTATAATGTTAATGCTTCTGACGAAAACTTGAAGTTTCCACAAATTTGGAAAACTAACTTAGCAATTGATCAAAAATTACCATTCTTGGGTATTATTGCAACTGCCGAGTTAATCTATAACCAAAACCGCAATGCACTACGTTATATTGACGTAAACTTGAAAGGTGCAAGTGGTGACTTTGTGGGCACTGATACTCGTGACCGTTACCCAGCATCTGGTTTAACAGGAACTGCAGCTAATACAGCACGTTATATCAATGGTGCAATCAATAGTGCATATATCTTGACAAATACTAATTTAGGTAGCTCATACTCTTTAACTTTTAAATTAGAGAAACCAGTAACAAAAGGATTCGGTGCAATGTTTGGTTATACTTATGCAAAAGCTAAAGATTTAGCTTCGGTAGGTAGTACAGTAAATGCAAATATCCCTGCTTTGGGTGGTGTAAATTACAACACTTTGGGTTACTCGGATAATGACTTGCGTCACCGTTTTGTAGGTTATGTGAGTTATCGTAAAGAATATGGTGGTAAATTTGGTGGTGCTACAATGTTTACTTTGGGTGGTACTTCTCAGAGTGGTGGTAAAATCTCTTATACATATTCTAATGACATGAACGGTGATGGCCAAATCAACGACTTGATTTATGTACCAAAAAGTGCATCTGAATTGACCTTCTCAGCATTGACTACTGCAGGAAAAACATTCACACCTGCCGATCAAGCAGCAGCTTTGGATAACTTTATTAATGGTAATCCTTATCTTTCTACTCGTCGAGGACAATATGCAGAACGTAATGCAGGATTTTTCCCATGGTTAACTCGTTTTGACTTCTCAGTTGAGCAAGATTTTTATATAAAAACTGGTAAAGCTGGAAAGAAAAATATTATTCGTGTAAGAGGTGATATCTATAACTTTAGCAACATGATTAATAACAAATGGGGTGTAGGTAATACAGCTACTTCATTTAGCCCATTGGTATTAGCGAGTGTTGCAACTACTGGTGCAAATGCTGGCGTACCTGTTTATCGTTTAAATACGCAAGTATTGTCAACTGTTGGTGCTGATGGAAAAACAACTACGGATACAATCTTACTTCGTGATTCATTCGTGAAGTCAAAAACTGTTGATGATGTATTCCAAGTTCAACTCGGACTTCGTTATATCTTTAACTAATTGATATTTAGTTTAATACAAAAAAGCCCCACTTCTTTCGAAGTGGGGCTTTTTGTTTTGTATCAGACAAAAAATAAAAATCTTATTTATACAAATCAGACAAAACTTTCACCACTTTATCAACTTCTTCGGCAGTATTATATTTTCCAAATGAAAAACGTACATTCCCACGTTCAGGCTGAACATTTAATGCCCCTAATACATGAGAGCCTACATCAGAACCACTGGTGCAGGCACTTCCACCCGAGCAAGAGATTTGAGCAATATCAAGGTTAAACAATAACATATCATTATCTTCACTTGGAGGAAGGCTAACATTCAAGACAGTATAGAGGCTTCGTTCCAAATTTGCTGAATCTCCATTGAAACGCACATCAGGAATGGCTGCTTGAAGTTTTTCAATCATGCGTTGCTTTAAACCTTCGATGTGTGCTTTATGGACATCCATTTCTTTATAAGCAATCTCAAGGGCTTTTGCCAAACCAACGATTCCATAAACATTTTCTGTACCGCCACGCATGTTTCGCTCTTGTGAGCCTCCATGAATAAATGGATGAATTTTGTTATTGGCATTGATATATAAAAAACCAACACCTTTCGGCCCGTGAAATTTATGAGCTGCCCCTACCAAAAAATCAATTTTTAGTTGTTGTACATCATGCTTATAATGCCCCATTGTTTGGACAGTATCGGAGTGAAAAATAGCATCATACTTTTTACACAAATCACCTACTTTTTCTAAATCAATCAAATTGCCAATTTCGTTATTGCCGTGCATCAACGATACTAAACTACGTGGTTTGGTGCTTAATAATTCTTCTAAATGAACTAAATCAATATGTCCTTTTTCATCAAGATTGACATAACTCAATTCTATTGTGCCTTGTTTCGCCAAATATTCAAGTGTATGCAATACCGCATGATGTTCAGTAGGAGAAGTGATGGCATGTTTTAAGTCGTAAGTATCAATGCTGCCTGTAATAGCTGTATTGTCAGCTTCTGTTCCACCAGAGGTAAAGAATATTTCTGAAGGAGAAGCATTAATGAGTGTCGCAACGGTTTTACGAGCCTTTTCGATTGCCGAACGCACTTGTCGCCCATGTGAGTGGATAGAAGACGGATTCCCGAAATTTTCGGTCATTAATGGCAACATTACTTGTAAAACTTCGTCATCAAGGCGAGTAGTGGCAGCATTATCTAAATAAATTTTAGGCATTTGGTAAAAAGTGTTTGTTGAGCTAAGCAATAAGTTTTACAAAAATAATATTTGGTTTTTAATTATACAACCTATTGTTTTAATAGACTAAGGCAAATTTTATTTGGTTTTTAGGATGTAGGAGTTAGGATTTAGGTATTAGGGGGTAAGGAGTAGGACTTAGGTTCTATAAATTAGATTGAAAAGTTAGGAGAAATATAGTTTAAACACCCTTACCTCCTAATAACTAAATCCTAACCCCTAAAGCTCCACACTTACATTTCTTTTAAAAGCAGCACCAAAATCAATCATTGACTCTGTTTTAAGAATGCCAGCAATGTGGTCAATTTTATCATAAAGTACACTTCTCATGTGTTCATTTGATTTAGCGACGATGCGTATATAAAGTGTATATTGTCCAGTAATATAATAACATTCCGTCACTTCTGGAATCTTACGTAATTCTTCAATAATTACTTTTGAGTCAGAATCTTCTTTCAGAACTAAGCCTGTAAATGCACTCCATTCGTAGCCAAGTTTACGCTCATCTAAAATGATTCCTGCACCTTTCAAAATGCCAATTTTTTTTAGACGAGTTACTCGCTGATGAACCATCGTATTTGAAATATTTAGGTTTTTAGCAATTTCAGAATATGGTTTTCTACCATCTTTTTCAAGTTGTATTAAAATCTTTTTATCGAATTCATCTAAAATATCTTCATTAATCATAAGTTAAAATGACTTAATATGTGTATAATTAAATTTTTATTAAATATAAAATATGAAATAAAAGTAAATATAACTTATTTATAAAATATATTAAGTCATTTTAACATATTTGAATATTATTTTTAAAACCAAAGAAATTTCAATGATAAAATATCTATTTATCATTGAAATATGAATAATCAACCATTTACAATTATGCTAACGGATATTTCACTAAGCGAACAGCTAATCGAATTAGAAGAACGCTACGGAGCTCATAATTATCACCCAATTGCAGCAGTGCTTGATAGGGGAGAGGGGGTGTATGTCTGGGATGTTGACGGAAAACGATACTATGATTTTCTGTCGGCTTATTCTGCCGTAAATCAAGGTCATTGTCACCCTCGTATTATCAATGCTTTGATAGAACAATCGCAAAAACTAACGCTTACTTCAAGAGCATTTTATAGTTCTATTTTGGGTCGTTATGAAGAGTATATTACAAAATATTTTGGTTATGACCGAGTTTTGCCCATGAATACAGGTGTAGAAGCAGTAGAAACTGCTTTGAAACTTTGCCGCAAATGGGGATACCAAGTCAAAGGAATTCCTGAAAATAAAGCCAAAATCATTTTTGCTGGAGGGAATTTTCATGGACGCACACTTTCTGTGATTTCAGCTTCAACAGACCCAACAGCTCGCCGTGATTTCGGTCCATTTATTTCAGGTTTTGAGGTTGTACCTTACAATGATATTGAGGCATTAGAAGAAGCATTGATTAACGACCCTTATATTGCAGGTTTTATCTTTGAACCGATTCAAGGAGAGGCGGGCGTGGTTGTACCTGATGATAATTATTTACCCGAAGCCTATCGTTTGTGTAAAGCGAGTAACGTACTTTTCATTGCTGATGAAATTCAAACAGGTATCGCTCGTACAGGGAAAATGTTGGCAACGGATCATTACGATGTACGACCTGACATTGTTATTTTAGGAAAAGCTCTTTCGGGAGGTGTTTTGCCAGTGTCGGCTGTCTTAGCCGATGATGAAATCATGCTTACTTTAAAACCTGGTGAACATGGTTCTACATATGGAGGAAACCCATTGGCTTGTGCCGTAGCAATGGAAGCTTTACAAGTAGTAAAAGATGAGAATTTGGCTGCAAATGCTGACTGTTTAGGGAAATTATTCCGCTACGAAATGAACAAATTGGTTGAGGAAACAAATATTGTAACAGCGGTTCGTGGTAAGGGTTTACTCAATGCGATTGTGATTGACTCACACGAAGATTCTAATTTGGCTTGGGATATTTGTATGAAATTTAAAGATAATGGCTTATTGGCAAAACCAACTCACGGCAACAAAATTCGCCTTGCACCGCCATTGGTGATGACAGAATCTCAAATGTGGGATTGCGTTGAAATCATTAATGATACGATCAAAAGTTTCTAAGCTATTTTGTAAGATTATATTTTAAAAGCCCCTATCTTGGGGCTTTTTTGTTTAAAGCAATTTATTCTGTCCTAAAATAAGTTCAAAATAGTACACATAGTAAAATGCAAAGAAGCCAACCCGAATAAATGAGATGGCTTCTTTGTATTTTACTATATTGAGCTTATTGAATTAATTCATTTGTAAAATTTTGATTTCAGTGCGACGGTTTTGAGCGTGTTGTTCTTCTGTACATTCTACACCATCAACACAACCATTGACTGGCATTGATTCGCCATAACCAGCAAACTCAACACGGCTGCGGCTAATGCCACGTTTGAATAAATATCCAGCAGATATTTTGGCACGGCCTTCAGACACTTTTTGATTAAAATCTGCTTCCGAACGGCTATCTGTGTGAGCTCTTAGTTCGATACGCATTTTTGGATATTTACGCATCATGGTTACTAATTTGTCTAATTCTGCACGAGCATCAGATCGCAAATTACATTTTCCGTAGTCGAAATAAATATTATCAACCTGAACGATGTCACCTGTGCCAAACATAAATACATCTGCCGTTACAGGACCTTTCTTACAATTCAATTTACGAATACGCTTACCTTTAGAACCAAGATTATCTTTTGAGCCTTCAACAGTATAATCGCAACCTTCAGCTACAGTAAATTGATAATTCCCAGTGGCGTCGGTATAAGCAGTTTGTGTTGAGCCATCGCACTCACTTCGCAAGGTAACTAAAACACCATCAACGGCTTGCTTAGTACCTTGTGACATCACACGTCCACGAATGATACATGTATTGCCAGTAGCTGTACCAGAAGTACCACTTGTACCTGTACCTTGTTTTCCTTGTGTGGTGGCTTCACCAGCGTTGCTTGGTTGTCCGGTAGTTTGCCCACTTGCATTCTGTGCCAATGCCGTTGAATCAACCACAGGCTTAGGCCTACTCATGGGAATTTCTAAGCGAGAAGCTTCATTATCACAATCTTTGGTAGAAAAACTAACCGTATTAGCACTATATCCATCACGAGTAGCACGGAAAGCAAACTCTACATCTTGATCAAGACCTTCTAATTTTACACTTCCATCCGCATCACTCATTTTTTCTTTGATATTACCATCTTTGTCTTCATAAACAATTTTAGTATTATCTAAAGGCATTTTTGTTTCGGCGTCATATACTGCAATGATTAGATCACAACCTTCTTTGAGTTCACATTCTCGATCAAATTTATAAATGTCATCATCTGCACCGCCACGCTTACGGTTGGAACTAAAATAGCCCGCTTTGCGTAAACCGTCAGTAACAATGCCAAAGTCATCTTTGCTTGAATTGATTGGTGAGCCAAGATTGATGATACGTCCTTTTGAAGTTGTTCCATCCATCTGAGTAAAGAAAATATCTAAATCTCCTAAACCTGCTTGTCCATCTGATGAAAAATACAAATTACCTTTATCATCTACAAATGGGAACATTTCATTACCTTTAGAATTTACCGTTTTGCCCAAATTGATTGGTGCTGACCAGTTATTGCCATCTAAGCGTGAAACATAAATATCAGTTCCACCAAAGCCACCAGGCATATCTGATGCAAAGAAAAGTAATTTTTCATCTGGAGAAAGTGCAGGATGTCCAGTAGAATAATCATCGCTATTAAAGGGTAATTCTTTGATATTTTTCCAACCATCTTTGGCTGCATCTCCCATATATAATTTTAATTTGTTGATGCCATCTGAACTGCGACGAACTTTACCATTATTAAAATTATTACGAGTAAAAATCACTTTTGAACCATCTTTGAAAAAAGCAGCTGGGCCTTCATGGTATTTTGAGTTGATAGAGCCTCCAAATCTTTCAGATTCAGTAACGGGGCGGTCACCATAGCCCATGCCTGCCATTACACTCGTTCCTCCATACGTACCGATTGTACGAGTATCATTGGCTGTAGGGGCAGTGTATTCATCAGATCCAACAACACCTCCGCCTCCACCTCTTCTACGAGGAGCTTTTATATCACCCGAACCAGTTCCTAAACCTGCTGCTTGTCCGCCTATAGCAGATATATCGTCAAGAAAAAATAGGTCAAGAAAAGGAGTTTCATTCCAATTAAATACACGACGCACACCAACCGTATTATGACGATTTGAAACGAAAACTAATCCATTCTTGAAATAAGAAGGACTAAAATCCGCAGCATTTGTATTAATTGAGAGATAATCTACTTTGTAGCAGTTGGCATTTTTTGATAGTACACTCACATCATTATACAGTTTTGAAAAACCTTTTCCACGAGGGTCGTCTTCCACTTTACGTGTATATTTGTCGTACATTTCTTGTGCTTCACGGTATTTGCCATTACTGGCAAGAACTTGGGCATATTTAAGACATACGCCTATGTTTTCACCTGATAAATCAGTATTTGTACCGAAAATCTCGCTGTAAACACGTTCAGCATTTTGTGTATCTTTAATCTTGGTATAACTGTCTCCCAACTTAATTTTGGCAGCTAGTTTCTGTTGATCGGTCAACCCTTTTTTCTTCAAAGCCGCTTCAAAAGCGTCAATGGCTTTTACGTAACTAAGACTCTCATAGTGATGCTCAGCAGTTTTTAGTAAAGCTTCTTGGGCTTTTACGCTACCACAGAACAAGGCTGCTACAACCAAAGCTCCGATTATTTTTTTCCTGACAATCATTGTTGTTGAATTTAAAATTCACTCTTATTAAAAAATTATGTGCGTAAGAACACACAACCGCTATTTCTTAGTGGCTGAAATTCTTATATTTATAATTTATACAACCTTCATACCAATCTCGGCGAACATCAAGACGGTACTTAGGGTTTTCCTCAAATTTGCTTAGAAATATCTTGGCGTAAGAATCTTGTTTTTTCCAAAACCAAATTCATAGCGAAGCATTGCCTCATGCGTTGGAATACCAAAGAATCGACTGGTGCCAGTTTTAGATTTGTCATTTAGCTTATTCGTTGTAAAATCATAAGCATAACCCATTTTCAACTGAGGAGTCAATTGTAATTCTATCATACCAATTGCTGCATCAAACGGATCAACTTGGCTGAAGTTTTGGAATTGTGATATTCTTCCAGAAACACCGAAGGAGATTTTATCTTTTATCCAAAAGTTGATATTGCCATCTACGCCAAGTGGTGAACCTGCGGTATATCGTAGCATGGTTGAAGGTTTGATTTTGAAATTACCTTTACCAACCACAAATCCCATCATTACAAAATAGTGGCGACGGGTTTTGCCATCACCAGCTTTTCTGAGACTATCGCTTCCCAAGTTATAGTTTGTGATAGAGTTTTGCATAATTTGTGGGCAAGAAACGCCTATATACCCACGGTCATTGCTGAGGTAGATACCTCCACCTACATTTGGCAAAATGCGATTGATGTCGAAATTACCACCAAAAACAGGGTCATTCCCAACATTTTGAGCATCTGATAAGGCCCAACGAAGATTCATTGCACCACCTTGCACACCAAAAGCAAGTGTAGAACGTGGCCCTACCTTTACACGGTAAGAATAGGTCAGATAAAGTCCTGTATTTTTGGCAAGACCGAGACCATCATAGGATGCTTGCAGCCCAAGACCCATTTTTTCATTCTTGATAGGCATATCCATCGAGAATGTATAAGTCGTTGGTGCTCCAGGAACACCCATCCATTGATAGCGTCCGAGGGCGGTTAAGCTCAATACATCACGGCTTCCAGCATAAGCGGGATTAATAGCCATTGTATTGAACATGTACTGGGAGAACATCGCTTCTTGTTGAGCGAAGGTTTGGTAGCTGCTTACTAATGCTCCAACGAGCAAAAGCGTGGCAAGCCTGTTTTTCAGGTTTGTAAAGTTCTTCATTTTTACCCAATTAAATAGTACGGATAATGTTGGTTGTAAAGGTTCTCTTCATTAGATTGATGAACCTTATAAGCCTTTTTATACTCAATAGCAAACAAAGTTACATTAAAGTTTTAAAATATCAATTTTTTTATGCTTGACAAAACTTAAGGTTTTGAAAATATCTCAAATGATTATACTTTCGAGATATTTTCATTTATTTTTCTATCTTACAAGGGTTAAGAATCCAATTTTTGGTTTATCGCCCCACAGACCCTCTGCTTTGACATAATAGTAGTAAGTGCCATCAGGAACTCCAGCTCCTTTGCTTCCTACTAATATACCGTTTGTGGCAACGCCATTCCATCCTTCTTCTTTGCCAAAGTCAGTATTCTGATAAATCAATTGTCCCCAACGATTATAGATATAGATTTCGGCCAACCTATCAGTTTTATTAACACCTGTTATGACGAACATATCACCAGTTCCGTCACCATTTGGAGAGAAACCATCTGGGATTATTGCTAACGAATCAAGCACTGTTGTTTTTCCTTTGATAGTTATGATAGTTGGTTCATTGTTATTGCCTGGATTTTTATCGCCATCGGGGTCGGGATTTAGACCAGCATAAGATTTATCTTTCACATTGGTCGTACTATCTTTTGCTGTACCAGTAATCGTATTAGCATAGATAGCGTCTCCTTGTTTTGTACTCAGTAATCTAAGTTTAAATATTAGTGTATCACTCGTTCCTACTGCTAACGAACTACTATCTGCAATCAGCATGGTTGTGACAGTTCTACCATTGAAAGTGCTATCTATTTTTAGCTTACTGTTTTTATTCAAGGTTGGCTTGCCAACCAACACAAACTCTGCACTATCGGCAAATACTTGTCCAAGACTATCGCTTAATTGCACATTTGTTAATTTGTGAGTACTAAAGTTTTTGACAATAACAGTATAAGTCAAATTATATGTATCATCAGCGTTCTTAACAGAGTCAAGAGTTGCTGCTTTTGCAATACCTAAAGTTGTTGAGAAAACTGTTGGCTCAATAGTGCCAAGTTTAACAGGCGTTGGGAGCCAGTTATTTCTTGGATCACCATCATTATTCTTTTGGGCTTCACCACCTGCACTGAAATCTGGGTCACTACCATTGGTGGATAAATCGTCAGTTGATTTATTACTTGGATATTTACCAATAGCCAATGCTTGGTTTTCGAAGTTAACTTTATTCGATGTTGTAGTCAATCGAGTAAATAATGTTACAGATCTTTCAGAATCGACGGCTAATGTACTTAGTGAATCAACCAATAGATTGATTAAACTTCCACGACCTGTGTAGCTTTTGTTGACTGTGAAACCTGTGTCTGCTTTTACATTTACTGAATCAATTTTTACACTATCACCGAAGGCAACACTCAAGTTATCTTGTATTTGTACACCAGTGAATACTACTTTACCATAGTTTTTGACTTTGAAAGTGAAAGTTACATCATAGGTGTTGGTTGTACCATTTACTAACTTAGGTTCGCTTGCACTCTTCGAGATACCAATAATGGCTTCTGGTAAATTATTGAAATTTATTACTGTTGGGGCATTCCCATCTGCATTTGGGTTAATACCTGCGTTTGAAGCATCGCTGATAATCTTACCACTTGGAGTTTTTGCTGTTACAATTACGGTATTTCTAAATGGCCCTTTATTGCCGTTTAGTTTTACATTAATTATCCATGAAATTGTATCAATCTTATTGGGTGCGATTTGACTATCACTCAGCAACATACATGTATTGTTAACGCCATCATAGTCATTATCGGTTTTCAATTGACTTCCAACACTTAGCGTAGGTTTTTTTACAATCGTTGCTATTGCGGGTAAATTGAAAGTTTTGGATAATGTATCGCATATTTGTATGTTAGAAAGATTCAAATTACCACAATTTTTAATGATAGCATTATAAGTGATATTGTAGCTGCCGTCAGCTTGTTTTAATGTATCTTTCACATACAATGCAATACCAATGCAAGGGATTTCAATTGAGTTTCCTGCGTCAGAACCAAGTACCAAGTTGGTTGGATTACTACCAGGAGCATCAGGGTTAAGACCTGCATTTGATAAATCAGTAACATTTTCTTTCGTACCATTTGTAAGCGTACCAGAGCCACTTGCTACGGCTGTATTGGCGAATAATTTTACTGTATCTGGCTGTACATTTACTGTAAATTTCAGCGTATCTGTTTTACCAACGGCAATTGTACTTCCTGTCAATGTTAGGCGTGTATCAGTTGAACCATTAAAAGCATTGTTGATAGCTAATTGGCTACCCGTATTTTTAGTAGGTACACCTACAGCTGTAAACGTAGCTGGTGCTTTGAAAACTTTGCTTAATGTGTCTCTTACAATTACGTCATTCAATACCAACGAACCATTGTTTTTTACAAGTAATTGATAAGTAACATCATAAGAACCATTTGCGTGCTTAGTTGTATCTAAAACGATTTTTGCTAAACCAATACTTGGTGATTTATAAAGTTTCACAACTGTAGGCTCGGCACTTGCTTTATCTACAAACTTACCGTTGTTTGATACATCAGATACATCTTGTGGAATGCCGAAAGCGGTGTTTCCTATTGCTTCAGCAATGGCATTGGTTGTAAATGGCCCTTCCTTGCCATTTGGCACAATATTAATTACAAATTTTACCGTATCAATGATTCCTGGTTCTACAACACTCCCTTCTGGAATTGTCAAACTCAAGTCTGTTGAGCCATTGAAACTATCATTGGTTATTAATTTACTTCCTACACCTGCAGTTGGTTTTTGAACAATAGTGTAAGTTGTTGGTGCTGGAAACATCGTTGCCAAATTTTCCGAAATTTTTACACCTTCAAGTTTTACATTACCACATGCCTCAATTAATGCTCGGAATGTGATATTGTAACTGCCATTTGCTTGACGTGTTGTATCAGCAGAAAGAGCCAATCCTACACACGTTTCTTGACAAGTTTTACACTCGACTGTCCATTGACTAATATTATTGCTTGTTATTGGGTCTATCTGGTCAAGTTTAGTAATCTTGGCGATATTGATAATCTTACCTGCTTTGGTTGTCTTAGATTCGTAAGTGTATGTTTTAGTTGCACCACCAGCCAAACTACCTATGACACTCAACAAGGAGTCTTTGCCAAAAGCTGTAAAGCCTGGAGTTGATGAGGTAATTTCAAGACCTTTTGGTAATACATTTACGATATGTACATTCGTTGCGGTTTTGCTACTATTGTTTTTAACTTTTATCGTATAAGTTACAGGATCACCAACTTTTAATTCGACTCTTGAGCCTATAATTTCGATGCTCAACTCAGTTTGTGTTGTATCAGAAGGATTATCAGGTGTACATTGATCAATCATTACCATGATCGGAGCTCCTGAGCTATAACAACCAATTGTACTTTTTTCAAAAACATAATAAGTACCTGCTCCTACAGCAGTTGTATTGGCAAGACCTGGTGAATCTGACTTATTTCCAGTATGGAATTCAAATACTCCTCCTTGTGTTTGGGGTGCACTCTTGACCGCAGTACTTAGATTAACAACAGTTGCTGGACAAGTATTTTTTGCCATTGCTGTGACTGTTGGTGCTGCAATCGCATTGCCCAGTACCACTACAACTTCATTCGAACTAAGTGACGCACATCCTTCTTGACTTAATAATTTAACAGAATAACGCCCTGGAGTTTTTACAGTGATACTCTTGGTAGTTGCACCGTTGCTCCATTTATAAATCCCTGCTTCATTTACTGTTAATACTACCGAATCTCCAAAACAAATATTTGGTGATTTGTTGGATACTATGCTTGGTGTAGTTGTAACTCCTTTTAAAATAATTTTGAATGTATCTTTTGCTGCAACACATGGGCCATTATCATCTGGGTCATTGGTCGTAAGTATGAATGAAATATTACCTTTGATTAAGTCTTCTTTTGTATAATAGTATTTTGTACTCAAACTTAGAGCATTTTCAAATGTGCCTGTACCATCGGTAGTAGTCCATTTGGCACTACTAGCAGAACCTCCAATTTGACCTTTTAAAGTAAAGAAATCTTCACTCATGCAAACTGTGCTATCTTTTCCTGCTTTGACAGTTGCAGGATTATTTACACATGATGGATTGACTGGTACACAAGTAGTAATATTTACATTGATTTTACCAGCATCGCTATAACATCCATTCCCAGCTTTTTCAAAAACATAGTATGTTCCAGTACCAACCGCCGAAGCATTTGATACCGCTGGAGAGCCTGGTGTTGTTCCAGTACGGAAAACAAACACGCCTCCTTGTGATGAAACTTTACTTGTAACACCTGTTGTCAAATCAACAGTTGTAAATGGACATGTATTTATGAGATCTTTGACTGTTGGTTTTGTTAGGCCAGAACCCGTTACTTGTACGGTAATAATATTCGACTTTTCACTTTGACACTTGCCACCATCACAGATAGCCCAGTAGCTGGTAAGTATTGTTGGTGAAACGGTTATGACTGCACCAACCTGACCATCTGACCATTTCACTGTTCCTGCACAACCAGCAGCTTCAATTTGTGTGCTTGTGCCACTACAAACTTGTGTATTCTTACAATTGATTATAGGAGCAAGTGGATTTCCAACATTAATAGTTGCTGCAGCTGATGGAGCTGATTCGCATGAACCTACTTTACAAATTGCAGTGTAAACTGTTGTGACAGTAGGGTGAATGCTGATTGATGTAGTTGTTTGACCACTTGACCAAACAACTGTCCCAGCACAACCCAGAGCATTAAGAGTCAATGTATCACCTTGGCATATTCTTGAGGCAGAACATGAAATGATTGGAGACTCAGCTTTCGATATTACATTAACTGTTACTTTATCTGATTGCTCGCTGGTACATCCTCCTTGAGGCAATTTACATACAGCAGTATAGTTGGTTGTATTAGCAGGATTTACTGTGATAGGAGAACCTGTCAAACCATTTGACCAAACAGTTGTACCTGTACAACCTACGGCTGTAAGTACTACAGCATCACCAGCACAAATAGTTGTTTTATCACTACTAATGCTTGGTTTATTTGGTTTACCCACCGTTACAGTTATTTCATTTGATTTACTACTTTCACAAGCACCTGCTTTACAAGTAGCTGAGAAAGTAGTAGTTGTAGCTACATTTATTGTAAAACTACTCCCTGTTTGGCCATTCGACCAAACTAATGTTCCTGTACATCCTGTAGCAGAAAGCGTTACGTTTCCAGGTTCACAAATGGCAGTAATTGATGCCGAAAGAGTTGGTGCAGTTCCTCCTCCACTTAGAATCGTAATTACATTTGATTTAGCACTTTCGCCACATCCATTTGTACAAATAGCCGAATAAGTACCAGTTCCAACTGCAATTGTTAAACCTACTCCACCAGTACTCCATTTTACTGACCCAACGCAATCAGAAGCAGTAAGTGTAGCTATTTCATTACCACAAACATTTTCTTTGTTTGACTTAATTGTTGGAGCACTTGGCTGTTGACCACCAACAGTAATTATTTTTGACGCTGAACCTTCACATCCATCTACCAAACATTTCACATTATAGGTGGTAGTCAAAGTTGGTGTCACTGTGATTGCCGCTGTCGTTGCACCTGTATTCCATAATACTGTTCCTGCACAATTACTCGCAGTGAGTGTAACTGACCCTCCGCCACAAAGTGTTTCATTGGTTGCATAAATGCTTGGTTCAGGTGTTATGATTGTAATTGCACCATGTAATGATGGTTCACTTGTGCAACCATTGATTGTACAAGTGGCATTGTAGGTTGTACTTACAGTTGGAGTGAAGATAATTGTTGAGCCAGTTGCACCTGTATTCCAAGTTACAACACCTTCACACCCGTGAGCTGTAAATGTAAGGGATTCACCTAAACATATTCTTTCTTTCCCACAAGTCACAATTGGTGTTGCTGGTTTTGGTGTAACTGTGATGGTATTAGTGCCTTTATTACTACAATCTTCTACCAAACAAGTTACTTCGTAAGTTTTTGTTTCTGTTGGTGTAACTGTAATGGTTGAACCAGTTGCTCCAGTTGACCATGTTAAAGTTCCAGTACAATTACTTACTTTCATTGTTACAGTTTCACCTATGCAAATACCATTTTTGCTCGCTGTTATACTTGGTGTCGGAACAGTTGTATTTGTTAGAATTATCGAATTTGAAGTACCACTATCACCACAACTATTGCTACAAATAGCAGAATAAGTCCCTGTCGCTACTGAAATTGTTGAACCTGTTGCTCCTGTACTCCATTTGATAGTTCCTATGCAACCAGATGCTGTTAAATTAGCTGTATTATTTCCACAAAGCGTTTTTGTTGTAGTTGTAATCACTGGTACAGCTGGTATCGTTCCAACTGTAATAATGATTTCGCTTGATTTCGCACTCTCTCCACAACTATTGTTACAAGTTGCTGTATAATTGCCAGTCCCTGCTGAAATTGTTGAACTTGTTGCTCCTGTATTCCATTTTATTGTTCCATTTTCACATCCATTGGCTGTTAATATTGCCTTATCATTACCACAAAGTGTCGATTGATTTGTAGAGATTATAGGAGCAACAGGTGCTGTACCTCCTCCTATAGTAATCGTTTTTGAAGTAGATTTTTCACAGTCTTCAATGATGCATTTGACTGTATAAGTAGTAACAATGGTTGGAGTTGCTGTAATAGCAAATGTCGTTGCACCTGTATTCCATAATACCGTTCCAGTACAATTAGCTGCTGTCAGTGTTACCGTTCCTCCACTACATACAGATTCTGATGTTGCTGTAATTGTTGGTGGGGTTTGATTAATCACTTCAATTGTAGAAGATTTCGATGGTTCGCTTGTACATCCATTAACAGTACATATTGCACTATAAGATGTAGTAACTGTTGGCGTTACAATCATTGTTGAACCTGTTGCACCTGAACTCCAAGTTACCGAGCCTTCACAACCATGGGCTGTAAAAGTTAACGATTCACCTGCACATATTCTTTCTTTTCCACATGTTACTATTGGAGCAGTTGGTTTTGGTGTGACTGTGATTGACTTTGTAGCTTTTCCTACACATTCACCTGTTCCACATTTAACGTCATAAGTTGTAGTAATTGTTGGTGTTACAGTGATTGTCGAAGTTGTTGCTCCAGTTGACCATAATAAATTTCCGTTACAACCAGTTACTTTTAATATAGCAGATTCGCCTACACAAATACTTTCGTTGTTTGCTGTAATGGTTGGGGTTTCAGTTGGTGCTACAGTAATTGTTACTGTCGATGAAGTAGCACTCGAACATTCACCAACTTTACATACTGCTGAATAAATGCCAGTGGCAGTAGGTGTTAGTGAAATGCTTGTACCAGTTGAACCATTAGACCAAACTACAGTACCACTACAATTACTCGCAGTTAATACAGCTGCTTGTCCTACACAAATAGTGCTTTTGTTGGTAGCAATCGTTGGAGGATTGCTTGGTGAACCAATAGTGACAGTAACGCTATTTGATTTACCACTTATACAATCGCCTTTTTTACAAACTGCTGTATAAGATGTAGTGTTGCTTGGTGAAACTTCTATACTTGCCGTCGTTGCACCAGTTGACCATGTGATAGTTCCAGTACAGTTATTTGAGGTTAATGTTATTTTTCCACTACCACAAATAATATTTGTAGTAGAATTAGAAGAAATCAGTGGAGCTGCAATTACATTTACTACAACTGTTACCGAATTCGATTTTGCACTAATACAGTTATCATTTATTTTACATTGTGCTGTATATGTACTTGTTACATTTGGTGTTACTTTGACGGAGTTTCCTGTTTGTCCATCTGACCAAACGATTGTTCCATTGCAGCCAATTGCTTCGATAGATACACTTTCACCCAAACATATATATGGATTTGAACAAGCAATGAGTGGTGTTGTTGGATTACAAGATGATTGTTTGATATTTATATCGGCATCATCATCGTCATCTTCCTGTTTGTCAATACCGTTATTTGGTGTTGAATTTGAATCTTTTTGGTCTGATTTTGTGATTTGAGTCCAGTTTTTAATTGATCCTGTACTTGCTGTTACTTTAGCTACAATCTGGAATGTAGTGCTCTGTCCAACAGCAATTTGATTAATTTTTGCGATAACTGTGTTTCCTGCAATATCCATCAAATCACCACCAGTAGCAGATACAACTTGCAATCCAGTAGGGACAATATCATTTACTTCGACATTTGTTGCAATAGCTGGCCCTCCATTTTTTACATCTATATAATAAGTAATAAGATCACCTTGATTTGGTGTTGAATTACTTACTGTTTTATTTACACTCAAATCAGCTATTGTAACAGGTGTGATTGGAGTGGGTACAGTATAAAGTCCTGCATCAACAGTTAAGATGTCTTTTTTTGCAATATCACTAAGATTAATTAGTACCTTATCCGATAGACCAGTACTTGAATTAAAATCACTATCAATTGTTTCATCACTACCTACGTCTTGTTTAGAAGTGATTTGGGCACCTGCTGGTAAAGTACTTGTTATGACTTTTACAACATAATTTCCCTCGGATAAACCAGTAAATAAGTATTTACCATTATTATCTGTTGTATCTTTTTTCAATACTGAGCCAATAGGTAAGCCAATTCCATCAGAAGCATAAAGTTCAACGATTACACCACTGACACCTATTTGACCATCATCATTTAGTCCATTATTATTAGTATCTTTCCATACATAATCTCCAATAGAACCTGTTGAAGTAGGTTTTAGACCTGCATCAATTGTCGTATTGTTTCTTGTGATTAAACCTAATGTTTGGGTAACATCGATGGTAATAGCATCGGTTGTTCCATCTGGATTGATGTTACTATCTTTAGTGATATCTCCTCCTAACAATTTTCCCGTAGCTTCATTACCTGCTGGCAAAACAAATTTTAACTTATATATACCTGATAATAAACTATCAAATACATATTTGCCTAAGGCATCTGTAAAAGTTGAATCTAATTTTGTCCCCGCAGCATTATCTAACAAATATACTTTTACTCCTGCTACAGGTGGTTCAAGTGCGGTTGTTCCTTGTATGCCATCATTATTTGAATCTATCCATACATAATCACTAATAGAACCATAAGGCCCTTCAATCACTTGAATCCCGCAACAGCCTTGGGCAGGGCAAGTGCTAACATTGGTGGTAAAATTATAGCTACCAGGAGCTTTAATAGTCAATGAAGAATCTGCATTTACCACAGCTTGGGTTGTAGCACCTGTTATTTCTGTCACACCACGAAACCATTTAATGGTCTTGCCATATTTAAATGGTGCAGGTACTGACACATTGTATTCTTCACCTGGATACCAAATAAGTGGTACTGAAAAACAACTGGCAGCCATATCATCTTCAGATAAGATGCTATTATTGGGGGTAGAATCAATATCTTGTTGACCAATACCTATTGACTTAACTTCAGAAATATTAAAAAAAACACCTCTTTCAATCACATTTGCTATAATTTCTAAATGTACCGAATCTCCAGAAGCTAAAGATGCTACACTCCAAAGCCCAATACCAGTACCAGGTGTATAATTAAAATTAGCTCCCCCATTATGGCTAGTAAGTGTCGCTCCACCAATCGGAAAATTATCTTGTACTACAATGGTTGATGCCGTGCTTGGACCAGAATTCTTTAACCACAAGGTATATTTTACTGTTCCGTTTAATGTTGGTGAAGAATTATCAATACTTTTTCTTAATGACAAATCTACAGATGTTTGAGCTACAACTCCTAAAATAGAAAAAAGCACCAACATAATTGTTGTTGCAAGACCTCTATATGTTGAATTTTTAGATTGTTTGTCATCCTCTTCATTATAGATTCGTATTGGAGGAGAAAATACAGAAACCCATTGTTTCAAATTTTGGTCAAAACGACTACCCAATCTATATTCTTTTACAATAGAATCTGTTTTTATCAGAGGTTCATTCACGATTGACTCTTGATTATTGACCGAAGCATGCAGGTGCTTATTTTGCTCATCTATAAAATATTCTTGCAAAATTTTATCCTCGATTGAAACAGCAGAATGAAGACCAAAACTATTTGTATTTTTAGTCTTAGTTTTCTTTTTTTCATCTTTCGACTCAAAAAGGAAAGCCATTATATCAACAATTTTCTGTACAAATGCCAACAAGCTTTTACCTTTAGGCTGTGCATGTGTCCGTGAGTGCTTCTCAACGAGTGTTTTTGCCTCACTTTGTGTAAAATTGTTTTTCATCTGCAAGTTTTTTTAAATAATCTTAATTCAATAATCAGCGTGTATTCTTGTATCTAGTGCCATTAGTCTTTTAGGTTCACGAAAGAATACACAATTTTGCTTATATACATACATTAGTATCCAAAACTGTGCCAAAACCCAATTTTGTGTCCACTCAATAAAAAAAGATTGGTTTTTGGCTAAATAGAAGTATAAAATGAAGAAATATTAATTGAAGCTATATTTAGAAAATATGGCATAAAAAGAGCCAAAATTATGCCAAATGATCAATATTGAATAAATATCCCTCAGTTTGTAGATGTTTTTTTAAAAATTATTGAATTTTTTAAAAAAATAGAGGACAGAGATTGACTAATTGAGGTAAAAATCTAATATATCTTTTCTAAAATAAAAAACATATTGTACTTGAATAAAATTTGATTTTGCTTTTTCAAGATTGGTGCGAGAAATATTTAAATAACTTATTTAAAGTTTATAGGATAGAGTGGTTTTAACATTTTTAGTGTGAAAAATTTGATTTTAAATTTATTGAATGAGAGTCTGATGCTATGTTTGTAAAGAGCTTCTGTTTAATTTTTAGTCAATCGTAAGTTGGCTACAATTGTATTTTTATTGTATTTGTGATCGGGCAACATATAATAATTCTTTGATAATACGGGGTAAGTAAGTATTCAATAAAAAAGGCGTTTTTCTTAAAGAAAAACGCCTCAAATAAACAAAAACATTAAACTATTGATTAAAAATCATAACCAAGAGAAAGATAAAATTTCGCTTTACCCACCTCTTTGTCTTCAAGGCCCCACGCATAATCAGCTTTTACAAAATAGCCCAATATTGTAGTTCTTACACCAGCACCATAGCCAACTAAAAATGGATTTTTGAAATTAGTAACTGTTGCTCGGAAAGGATTTTGGAAACCTCCAATCACTTCAGTATTCAAACTATTCTGACGATTGAAAGGCCCTTTATTTCCATACCATGCAGTGCCTATATCTGTAAAACCAACAAATTGAAGATTACGTATAAAGTTAGATGTTAGAGAACCCTTTGACACATATTGAGCTAAAGGTAATCGTAGTTCTAAGTTTGTTAATAGATGACTTGTTCCAAATAGTTTCGCAAAGTCAAAGCCTCTTAAATTTCCAGCATAATCATAAAAAAGAATATCACGTAGGTCACGTGGTACGCCAATTCCCTGCCCATTGCTTTGTTCAATGCTTCTATTAACACTATTCTCAACGCCACCTAAAATGGTAACTTTTGGTGATTTTCCAAGCGAACGGCTATAGGAAACACGTGCTGCAAAAATAACGCTTCCCAATATTTTTTGATAATGTCGGGCATCAATTACCAAGCGACTAAAATTCTCCGAACTACTTTTTAAACTATAAGTACGATCAATTCTAATCTTTGCTCTTGTTCCGACTAAAACTTTACTAAACAGGGGAGTTGTATTATCAAAAACTACTTCTGCACGGCCACCCAAGTAGATAGATTGTAAAGTTTTTCGCCCTAAATCTGATACATCAATATCAGATGTAGAAAGCAAAAATGGTGAAGCACTCACACGTAGATTAGTACTGATTGGATAGGCTGCAAAGCCAGAAAACTTATTGTAATAAATGCGACGATCGATGGCAAAAGCTGCAGATTGCGGCAAATTGATATTCAATGGACGAAATAAATACAAGCTACGATTGTCTAATTCACCCAATGCAATAGAACGACGCTGAATATCAAGTCCCCAGTCAATGCGTTTGACATTATTATTATAGCCTAAAAATACATCATGATTACGTAAAACAGGTGTGATAAAAAGACCTAATTTAACACTGTGGTTTTCAAGCAAATCATTCATTACCAATGTATTTTTCATTCCCATTCTTCTAACTGGATCCATCAAAAATTCAGATTTGATGTCATTGGCAATAATAATATTTTCGTAGGCAAAAGGCCCCTTTACTTTCAATGTTTCTTTTAAACGATTGAGTTTGGGTAATGATTTATCAATATTTTCTCCTTTAGACTTGGCAGCCTCATTCGCAAGAGATTTAATGATATTTTCTGAATCAAATTCATAATTATCAGTGTCAATTTCTCCAGCTCCAAGTACCAATTTTTCTTTTGTGACAATGGTCTCAATTTTCGGAGTATCACCAGCTTTCTTACTGGGGTCTTCTATCTTTTCGTTATTATTGGCATATGCACTGTTGACATAGTAATCTTTCCATTCTCTAAGAAAACGAGTATAAGAAATTCCAAGAGTACTGGTAATACTCGATTCTTCCGTACGAATAATGCGTGTAAGATTCAGAATGTTTGAAATATTGTCTTTTCCGTAACGAACCGCAATATAATTCCAAATAGATTGCCCCACGAGTTCAGCATCTTTTCCCGACAAATGGTCGATTTTCTTGTCTTTATTTTTCAAAATACTTGTTCGCATACGGTCAAGTATCATGGCATCTTCATTGTTTTCAGAAATGTAAGCAGAAATTCCTGCCATGTACCATTCAGGTACTGTCAATAATAATGAACTCTGTAACACTTCTTTCAAACTACCACCATAAAGCATATCATAAACAAATAAACGAGCGATCTGTCGAACCAATTCTTTCTTGAACTCTTCTTCATTGCCAGTATAGGCAATTTGTACACGAGATTTGGCTAAATTCAATATACTTCCATCTAAGTCAATCGGTGCGGTTAAACCAATATTACTTTGGGCTAAATCTTTGGGAGAATTGTACAAGAATATTTTCATGGTTGTAAAAGGTGTATAACCCAGCAACTCAGTTATATGATCATATTCATTTTCAGAGATTTTAGCAGCATTTTGGGCAATTTTATCACCGCCACGATAATAATTAAATTCAAAATTATTACTTCGAATCGTAAGCCATTCGAATCGTTTATACTGAATACGATTTTTGCCAAATTCTTCTTGCGTTGAAGCAAAATAATTTTGTGCAAAGCCATTGTTGATTCCTAATGAAATCATTAAGAATAAAATACTGCTTAGTCGACGAAAAGTATATAAATGTCTCATGCCTTTTAATATTTGCAAAGCTGTTGGCTTTTAGCGAAATGATGCTGCGATTTTATAACAAGTTTACTCAAAAAGACTCATTTATTCATAAAATACACTTATTAAGATAAATAAACGAGCATTATTTTAATCGTTTTGGCTAAAAACAAGCCGAAAAAGTGACTAATGGCTAAAAGCTTAATTACTAAAAATCTTACTACGAATATAACGAATAAAATCGTTCAATGTTAGATTCTGAGATTAAAACTTTATTTTTTTCTAAATAACAAAGCATTTCTTCTGCAAAATATGGAGCTAACGAAACGCCTTTGGTTCCAAGTCCGTTAAACACATATACGTTGGAATGCAGTGGATGGTTGCCTATGAAGGGGCGACGATCTTTAGTAGTTGGGCGGATGCCTGCTTCTTGGCCTGTTATTTTATAGTGGTTCAATAAAAATTTATCGACTTTAGTGGAAATTAATTCCATCCCTTTTTCTGTAGTTTTCCAATCAATTTCATCCCAAATGTAAGTTGAGCCAAACCTACATTTATTATCACCAAGTGGAATGATCCAAAAACCTTGGTTGATAATTTCTGAAATTGTGTAATTCTCCACATCAGTCAGCAAGGTTTCTCCTTTTGCTGGATTGAAAGGAATCCAATTAAAAAATGGGTTTTGCGAGGCATAATACCCTTCACAAAAGATGATTCTTTTTGCTTCAATACCTTTATAAACGACTTTATTTTCTGAAATTTCTAATGCTTGGTAAGCGAATTTTTCTGTTTGATAAACTTCTTGAGTGATGAAGTATTTACGAAAATTAACTATCATTTTTGTTACATCTACCCAACCCGCCGATGAAGTGAGAAGTCCTCCAAGATTATTTGTAATGGCCGAATAATTAGAAGAATTGCTTTCGAGAATAATTTTGATATAATTTCCTAAGTCAAATTCATCAGTAAGTCGTAGAAAATGTTTTTTTTGTTGTTCGTTAGCAAAAGGTCGGTAAAGATTTGTTTCGTGATAAAATGAACAATGAAATTCTTTTTCGAGCGAAAGATAGAAGTTTCTTAAATAAGGAAATATTTGATCGGCTAACCAAGTTTTATCTAAATTTTTGCCTGTAATTGGGTTGAAAATCCCACCTGCTACATTTGAGGAAGTGGGTAATGTTTCATCATTTAAAACAATGATTTTTTTATCGGCCTTCAATAGTTTATACGCCAACAACGAGCCTGCAATTCCTTGGCCTACAATTATATAGTCTATATTTTTCATTGTTGGGTTTTAAAACCAGCAAGGTCTGGGCGACCCCGTTTGAAAAAACCTTACTGGTTTGCTAATTTCTAATCGCTTTACTCAAAGCTTCATCAGCCAAAAGACAAACTGTTTCAACTTGCTCATCAAGAGTCATGTAGGAGGTGTCAATATCAATAGCATCTTCTGCTTTTCTGAGTGGGCTTTCCTTTCGAGTAGTATCAATTAAATCTCGGTTTTTGATATTTTCAATAATATCTTCTATATCTACAAGCTCACCTTTTTCACTCAATTCAATTTGTCGGCGATTGGCACGAATAATTGGGTCGGCAGTCATAAAAAGTTTGAGCTCAGCATCAGGAAAAACCACTGTTCCGATATCTCTTCCATCCAATACCACCCCTTTTTTCTTACCCATTTTGCGTTGCTGTGCAACCATCGCATGACGTACCTCAGCAATAGCACTTACTTCGCTTACTTTATTAGCAATATACAATTTTCGAATTTCATCTTCAACATTTAAACCATTAAGATATGTCTCGTTTCTTCCATCATTGGGGTTTCGTCGAAATTCAATTTGAATATTATCAAGGGCTTTGATAACCTCTTTTTGATTTGTTAGTGTAACCAAATGCTGATGAAAATATAGAGTAACCGCTCGATACATAGCTCCAGTATCAATATATCCATAGCCCAACCTTTTGGCAACATTTTTGGCAGTCGTACTTTTGCCACAACTCGAATAGCCATCAATGGCAATGGTAATTTTGTGCATGCAATTTTATTTTTTTGCAAAGAAAATCTTAATTTGTCGAAGAAACAACCACTAAACGAAGGTTTTGACAGAAATCAAAATTTTATAAATAACAACTTACTTTATTGAAACAAAATCTTGAAATAATAGCGTCAAAAGTTATTAATAAATGATTTTGCGAAAGTTAAGATTTAATTTTCTAAAACTTGCATGGCAATTTGATAAAACATTGAACTTGCTATATCAATCAATTCGTCAGGAAAATCAAATGTTGAATTATGTAAAGGTGCTTGGTTTATTCCCGAACCAATACCAAACATAGCTCCTTTATATTTTTTGGTAAAAAGTCCAAAGTCCTCACCAAATTCAAATGGCTTTTCAAGTTCAATGATTTCAAAGTTAGATGCTTTAGCTGCATTTTTTATCTGTCTATAGGCTTCAGTGCTATTTTCATTGGCATTAAAAGTTTCAATCCAATTCGAAGTCAATTCAAGCTGGTGTTTTTTTGTAATCTCAGCAACTTTATTTTCAATTTGAAGCTTCTTCGCATCAAATCTTCCATTTTTCCAAGTTCTAAATGTATAGCCTATTGTTGCTTTACCCACTGAAGTTCCATAGGCCTTTTCGCCCATATCGATATGAATAGGGGTTGCAACAAAAAAGTTATCACTTACTTTATCTTGGTTATTCAATGAATTTAAATAAACAATTATTTCAGCAATTGCCAAAGCTGGGTTAATCCCCTTTAATGGTTCGGCGGCATGACTGGTTTTGCCTTTTAATTCAAAAACACCACTTTCTACACAAGGAGTGAACAATCCCTCTTTTACCATAATTGCTCCCATCGGAAAACCTGGAAAATTATGATAGGCGAAAACAAAATCAATGTTGAATTGTGTGAAAATACCAGATTCAATAGCAGCTTTTGCACCAGCTCCAATCTCTTCCGCTGATTGAAAAAACAATAAGATTTTACCTTTTTTCAAAGGTGATTCTATCAATTTCTGTGCAAAACGAAACATACTGGCGGCATGTCCATCATGCCCGCATTTATGCGAAATACCATCTGTTGTTGAACGATAGGCAAAATTATTTTCTTCTTGAATCGGCAAAGCATCTAATTCACAACGAAAAAGTATAGTCGGCCCCACCTCAGTGCCATCAATTTCTACCAAAACTGAGTACATCGAAAATCCATGATAAATTTTTCTAATGCCAATTTTTCTCAACTCAGATACAATAAATTCACTCGTGTTTTTCTCTAAAGTAGAAAGCTCTGGATTGGCATGAATATGATGACGGAATTCGAGAGCGGTTGTCATATTGTTAATTTTAGCTTGCAAGAAAGATTGATAACTTAATGATGGAACATCAATTTCAATTCTAAGATTATAATATGCAATACTGGAAAACTTTAAGGTTTAAACCAAATAAAAAAGGTCAAAAAGTTTTCAAACTTTTTGACCTTTTGCAATTGACAAGAACATAATTATTTAAAAGCTTTCATTTTACCACTTGATTGCATCGTATTTACTTTTTTCATCATACTACGCATTTGATCAAATTGCTTTAAAAGATTATTTACTTGTGTAATATCGGTTCCACTACCTGCGGCAATTCTTTTCTTGCGACTACCATCAATCATATCAGGTTTCTCACGCTCTTTTGGAGTCATTGATTTAATGATTGCTTCAATGGGCTTGAAAGAATCATTACTAATATCAATATCTTTGATTTGTGAACCAACACCTGGAATCATGCCCATCAAATCTTTGATATTTCCCATCTTTTTGATTTGCTCCAACTGCATCAGAAAGTCAGTTAAATCAAACTTATTCTCACGCATTTTCTTATTCAAACGGCGTGATTCATCTTCATCGAAGGCCTGTTGAGCTCTTTCTACTAAGGAAATTACATCACCCATGCCCAAAATTCTACTCGCCATACGGTCAGGGTAGAAAATATCAAGGGCATCCATTTTTTCGCCAGTCGAAATAAACTTGATAGGTTTATTTACCACCGCTTTGATTGAAAGGGCCGCTCCGCCTCGTGAATCACCATCAAGTTTGGTTAGTACAACGCCATCAAAATCAAGTCTTTCGTTGAAAGTTTTGGCCGTGTTTACTGCATCTTGACCAGTCATTGAATCCACGACAAATAAAATTTCGCTTGGAGAAACGGTCTTTTTAATGTCCTCAACCTCTTTCATCATCACCTCATCAACTGCCAAACGACCAGCGGTATCGACAATTACGACACTTTTTCCTTTGGTTTTTGCATAAGCCAAGGCATTTTTGGCAATATCAACGGCGTTTTTATTTTCTGGCTCGGCAAAAACTTCTACACCAATTTGCTCACCCAATACTTGCAATTGCGTAATCGCCGCAGGACGATAAACATCACAGGCCACTAAAAGCACTTGACGACCTTGTTTTTTCAGATAAGAAGCAAATTTTCCCGAAAAAGTAGTTTTACCCGAACCTTGCAAACCTGCAATCAAAACCACTGCTGGTGAGCCTTTGAGATTAACACTTTGGGCTTGTCCGCCCATCAGCTCCATCAATTCTTCTTGTACAATTTTGACGAATAATTGTCCTGGCTCAACCGCAATCATCACTTTTCGGTCGATTGCTTTTTCACGTACACGATCAGTTACATCTTTGGCAACTTTATAGTTTACGTCAGCATCCATCAAAGCACGTCTTACTTCTTTAACGGTCGATGCAACATTAATATCCGAGATTCTGCCTTGCCCTTTAAGGGTTTTTATGGCTTTATTGAGCTTATCACTTAAATTTTCAAACATTTCTTAACTTTTTTGATTTCCTTCTCTGATTAACGAAGCAAAGTAAAAATAAAATTTATTTGCAAAGTTACTAATTTTAAAGATAAATTTTTAATCAATTTGTAGAACAATTCTCCGAATAGTTAGCAGCTTAGTAAATAACACTACTTATTCAAGCATTTTTTCGAGCGTATTGATATTTCGAACTGTGAGGCCGCTTTTATATTTTGCTTTGGCTGTGATTTTTGCAAAAGGAGTATTCAGGCTTTCGCCTTTGGCTACTTTCCAATAAAGCACGGAATTTCCTTTAGAGATTTCCTCTTCTATACCGTGAGAAATATTGACTAATTCTTCAAAAATTGCATTACCTTCTACAAAAATCACATAGGCGTGGTAGTTTTCCTCCTGCTCAAAAGGGTATTTATTAACGATTTCTTCTAAAATATCATAAGCGTAGAGTAACACAAATGCCTGATAATGAAAAGTTTCAGAAAGCCCCTTTTCCAAAATAGTCTTCATTTCTGAAATATTTTTCTCTGATTCAAAAACTACATTTCCAGTCTGTAAATAAGTAGCAACATTCTGAAAACCCATTTTTTCAAAAGCAGCTTTCAAATCAGGCATTTTGATTCGGATATTTCCTACGTTTATTCCTCGAAGAAAAGCAATGTATTTTTTCATGATTAATAGTTTTTTTCTACTTCACTTATGCCAATTTAAGGGTGTTATTTCATAAATGTAGTAGAAAGACATTAGTTCGCAATTATTTTTAGGCTAAATTATATTATTTTCAGTTGAATCTCTCTTTTATATATATCCCAAGTCAACAGAGGATTGAGTATATTTTAAGAGTAATGCAGGCCAATATTTCTTCACAACAAAACAAAGCAATGAGAGTAAAACGATTTGATTGACGTAATGAATGAATAATTTTTAGTATTTTTGATTAAAGTATGCGTACAAACAAAACATAAGATTATTCATTTTATCAAAAGCACTTTTTATGAAAAAAGCACTAATTTACTTACTTTCGGTTGGCCTTTTATGGTCATGTTCCAATAAAAAAGCAGAAAATAATCAATTAAATGACCAAGAAAAAAAGGATAATTGGACTTTGCTTTTTGATGGAAAAACAACCAATGGCTGGCATTTATACAATAAAGCAAAAGTCCCTTCGACTTGGATGGTGAAAAATGATGAATTATACTGTAATCCTGATACAGTCGGTATTGAGCATGGAGATTTGATTTCTGACAAAATTTATCGAAATTTTGATTTTAAATTTGACTGGAAAATATCCAAAGCAGGCAATAGTGGTGTTTTTATTAATGTGATTGAAAATGATACGATTCCTACTGCTTGGGCATCAGGCCCTGAATATCAACTACTTGAACATGAAAACATTGGAGCGGCTTATCTTAAAGACTCTACCAAATGGGCTGCTTGTCTTTATGGCTTTGCTCCTCAAAAAAATCGTGTCAATCTTAAACCTCTGGGTCAATGGAATGAATCAAGAATCAAACAAATTAATGGGAAAGTGGAGTTTTATCTTAATGGAGTAATGACTGCCGAGCAAGATTTTAATGTTGATACTTGGAAAAATATGGTGAGTAATAGTGGGTTTAAATATTTTCCATTATTTGGCAAAAATATCGCTGGGCATATTGCTCTACAAGAATGGTCAAAAGGAGTATCTTTTCGGAATATTAAGATAAAGGAGTTATAAAAAGGAAAATAAGCTTTTCGAGTTTCGACTCGAAAAGCTTATTTTATGATTATTTCAACTTAATACTATAAGCCTGAATCAAAGGTGGGTTTTCGGGCGACATCGTGAAACTTACTTCGATATTTGCTTTTTCTCCTTCCAACACAAACTTGCCTCTTAGAGCATTTTCTGCCACAATTTCATTGACTTTTAATATTTTTCCAGCTTTTTCAAATATGCCTTCTGCTTCGGCTTTTAGTAAGTCAGGAAAATAATCTAAGAAAAAGTTTTCAGCAAAAATGCCTGTTTTTTCAGCATTTTGCCACGAAGGTAAAAGCTTTACCAATTCATTCTGGCGTTGCTTCAATATTGACGAAACTGGAAACGGATTAGGTGTAAGACCTGCTTTTTCGACAATGAATGGTAAAATCTGACTATTCATCAGAGCGGCACCACCATAAGTACCATTGGTAAAAGTAACGATTCCGAGACCATATTGTGGCAATATTTTCCAGTCAGAACCAAAACCTGGTAAACCACCCGAATGCCCGACGCTGGTTATTTGATTGCAGTTTTTATCAATACGCAGACCGTATCCATAAAATGAAACATTGGTACAAGGCTCGCCCGAACCCATAAATCCACGGTTATTCATGCTATTGAAATTCCACGTAAAGTGCATTTCTTTAAGGGAGCTTTTTTTCAAAATAGATGAATTGGGCGAACCAGTTTGATAGGCTGCTTGGTGGAGAGACATGTACTTAGCAAAATCTTCAATAGATGTTAGAACACCACCCATAATTCCGTAAGCACCGTCATCTTCAATAGGCTGCTCAATATATTGTTCTCTCAGCCAACGATAGCCCATCACAAGTTGATTATTAGGTACTTTTTTGTAATCCCAGAAAGTATTATTCATACCCAAAGGCCTCCAAATACGCTCAATGATATAGCTTTGGTAGCTTTGTCCAGAAACTTTTTTGATGATATAACCCAACATCGCAAAGCCCATATTGCTATATTCGTAAGCAATACCTGGCTCGTTGGAAAATGAAATTCCCTTTTTAAACATCTTCAACATTGCCTCTTCTGAAATGCCCAATTGTCGGTCTCCCCAAGGATTATCTTCGGGAAATCCCGCTGCATGCGAAAGTAAATGTCGAATCGTAATTTCGGGAGAATCTGTTGAATATTTTTGACCTTTTAGTTCCGAAATATACATCGAAACAGGGTCATCTAATTTCAGTTTTCCTGCGTCACGCAATTGCAAAATTGCTACCGAAGCAAAACTTTTAGACATCGAAGCAATGCGATAAACTGATTGATTATCAGCAGTTTTATTGGTTTTATAATTGATGATGCCCTTGTTGCTTTGATAAATTATTTTCCCATCAAGCACCAAGGCATAAGACACACTTGAAAGATGATTTTTTACCCTAAAGTCTTGAAACTTATTATCAAGTTCGGGAATTAGGTTTTTAATTTTTGAAATTTCTTCTTCGCTTGATTGAGCAAATACATTTAAACAAGATAAGAGTAGGCAAAAGAAGGAAATAGCAATGCGTTTTTTCATGTTTGATTGATGTTTAGATTTCTTCTTTGGTATTTGATAAAGATAGAAAAAAATGACAATAATTTTATCTATGTGGAGAAATGTAAGTTTTTTAGTGAAAAATTAACTTGGGTAAACATATCCTTTTCGATAATCACGACTTAAAAACTTATTCGCTGCTTTATCATTGGTGATGATTTCCTTTTGTCCGTCCCAATCCAAACTCTTTCCAGCTTTTAATGATGCCATCCCCAACAAGCACATATTGGTTGCCCGATGTCCTTTTAAAATATCAGCAAATGGCAATTCTTTTGATTTAATCGACTTCAATAAATCAGCAAAAACGAGGTCGATATTTTGTTGGTCAGGCATATTGAGTTTAGCATCTTGATGAATTATCTCTTTATTTTTATCTCTTGGATAAAATGTCCAACCGTTAATCCAACCCATGTGGAAAGTACCTTCCGTGCCATGAAAATAAACACCTACATTTTCCGACTTTTGTGTTGGTCGGCCATTCAAAATACTATGTTCCCATGTACAACTAAAATCTTCAAAATCATAAACTACAATCTGGCTTTCTGGTGCATTATTATTATCGGTTCTGGTTTTATCTGTTGTAATAGAGAATATTTTTTTAGGAGCAATTTCCTCAGTCCACCACAAAATCTGGTCGAACCAATGTGGCCCCCAGTCGCCTAGTTGACCATTAGCGAATTCTAAATGTTGTCGCCAACTTCTTGGATGAATACTCGAATTGTATGGAACAAGTGGAGCAGGTCCACACCAAGCATTCCAATCTATTTCTGTTGGTGCTTGTTCATCAGCAATGATTTTTCCTGGGCCATAGCTATAAGTTACAAAAGCACGTACTTCTTTTATTGTTCCCACTTTTCCTGATTTCAAAAACTCTTGTCCACTTACATTATGTGGTGAATATCTTCTATGAAAACCTGCAATACAAATTCGTTGGGTATCACGAGCAGTTTTCACAATGGCCTTGCCTTCATTGAGCGTATGGCTGATGGGTTTTTCGAGATAGACATGAGCTCCTGCTTTCATGGCATCAATCGCAATGAGTGCGTGCCAATGATCAGGGGTAGCATTAATTACAATTTCAGGTTTTTCTTTATGGAGTAATTCTTGATAATTTTTATAGATTTTTGGGCGGTCGCTACAAAGTTTTGTTACTTCTTCTAAGCATTTTTTTGACTGGCGGTCGTCCACATCACATAGAGCTACCACCTGACACTCGCCTGACTTGATGGCTTCACGCAAAATATTTGTACCCCACCAACCAGTGCCAATCAAGGCAAGTTTATATTTACTTTGTGAAGCATAAGTGATAAAAGGACGAGCCAAAACTGCACCAGTTGCTAATGCCGATGTACGAAGAAAGTCTTTACGATTCATTTTTATAAGGGTTTTGAATAGATTTTCAGAAAATTAAGTTTTATCCTTTTATCTTGCAATAGAATCTTTAAAAGTTTCCTTTAATGAACCTAAAACCTACCCTAAAAACCGAAATATTGGCAGGCGTTTCTACATTCTTAGCCACGATGTATATCATTATTGTCAATCCTGCCATTCTTAGTCAATCAGGAATGTCGTTTAATGGTGTGCTTACCGCTACCGTTTTATTATCGTTTTTTTGTAGCTTAATGATGGGTATTTATGCTAAAAATCCCATTGTTGTTGCTCCCGGAATGGGCATGAATGCTTTTTTTACATTTACTGCCGTCAAAGGAATGGGAATCTCATGGCAAGTGGCTCTGGGAGCTGTATTTTGGGCAGGTATTATCTTTTTGTTATTATCAATTTTCAATGTTCGCACCCAAATCGTAAAAGCCATTCCGAAGCAATTACGCTATGCTATTTCAGCAGGAATTGGGCTTTTTATTACACTTATTGGTTTTGCCAACGCCAAATTTATTGTACCAAATCCTGCTACTATGATTGGTATTGCTAATTTGCATGACCCAATTGTTATAACTTTTTTAATTGGTTTGGCAATTACCATGCTATTACTCGTCAAACGCATACAAGGTGGTATTATTTTAGGTATTTTATTAACAACGCTCATTGCCATTCCTGTTGGAAGATGGTGGGGCGATGCCTCTGCCATCAATTTTGGACAAAAGACTTTGGTTACATGGCAAGGTGTTTTTTCTGCTCCTGATTTTAGTTTATTATTTCAATTAGATATTGTTAATTCACTGAAAATAAGCCTTTTACCCGTTATTTTTGCTTTTGTATTTACTGATTTATTTGATAGCCTTTCAACATTTGTAGGCGTTGCTGAAGCAGCCGATTTATACGATGTTGATGGTGAACCACACAATATAAAGCAATCGCTGTTGACCGATGCCGTAGCAACAACAATGGGTGGCTTATTGGGAACGAGTCCAGGTACAGCTTTTATTGAGTCGGCAGTTGGTATTAGTCAAGGTGGGCGAACAGGTGTAACAGCTATAACAGCAGGTATTTTATTCTTACCATTCATGTTTTTGTCGCCTTTGTTGGGTATTATTCCTGCTATTGCTACTGCTCCTGCACTAATCGTAGTTGGTGTTTTAATGATGAAACCTGTCACCAAAATCAATTGGGATGAACTTGATAATGCCATTCCAGCTTTTTTAGCAATGGTTTTGATACCATTTTCTTATTCAATCACTCAAGGTATTATCTGGGGCTTTTTATCTTGGACAATCATCAAAATTTTTCAGGGAAAAATGAAAGAAGTATCTTGGATGCTGATTATAATTGACTTTTTTGCCCTTTGGGCTTTGTATTTGGGGCATTAAAAATGTCCTGTAAGCACGCTAAATATATTGAAATGAAAACAAAACTATTATTTATATTAATCGTCATATTTACGAGCAATTCTTTCGCTCAAAGAATCGCTATTTTAGGAGCAATGCCCGAAGAAGTACAATTGCTCGAATCGCAATTAGAACACCCAAAAACTAAAAATATTTTAGGTTTTGAATTCAAAACGGGCAAACTCAATGGAAGAAAAGTCGTCATTGGTGAAACAGGCATAGGCAAAGTGAATGCAAGTGTCACTACTACGCTGATTATTAAGCAGTTTGCTCCGAAAGTAATTATTTTCACTGGCGTAGCAGGGGCAGTCAACCCTGACTTGAATCAAGGAGACATTTTGATTGGCAAACGTCTTTCTTATCATGATTATGGAAGGCTAAGCAATGAAGGTTTTTTGCCAAATCCAACGAGAAATCCACATACAAAAAAGCAAAATCCACAGTACTTTTTAGCTGATTCAAGTTTAATTTTTTTGGCAATTCAAGTATCACAAAACATTGATTTGCAAAAAGTTACACCAAAATCTCCTGCTCCTCATATTTCCACAGGAACAATTGTGACGGGCGATAGCTTTGTTGCTTCAAGTACTGCTGTTGATAGTTTTAGAAAAATTTATCAAGCCGATGCGACTGAGATGGAAGGTGCAGCAGTAGCTCAAATTTGTTTTCAACAAAATATCCCTTTCTTGGTTATTAGAAGTATTAGTGACAAAGCCAACGAAGCTGCCCCACTTGATTTTCAAGCATTTAAAAAAATAGCATCTGATAATTCGGCAACTTTAGTAAAAGCAATCATTCAGCAAATAAATTTTAATTAAAATAGATTTTCAAAATTAAGCTTATTACTTTTGCCCCCCACAATCTAAACAAAAAAGACTATTTTAATGACCTACGATTTCGACGAGATAATTGACAGAACCAATACTGATAGTTTCAAATGGGACAAATACAAAGACCGTGACATCATTCCACTTTGGGTGGCTGATATGGATTTTAAATCAGCTCCACCGATTATCAATGCCTTAGAAAATGTAGCAAAATCGGGTGTTTATGGTTATTGGCATACGCCTGATGAATTAATTGAGGTAGTTATCAAACGTCTTGAAAATCGACATCATTGGAAAATACAAAAAGAATGGATTGTATGGTTACCAGGAATGGTTCCAGGATTAACACTTTCTTGCTTGGTAGTAGGAAATGATGGAGATGAGGTGATGACAACCGTCCCCGTTTATGGCCCGTTTATGAGAGCTCCACTTGCTACTCGAAAAAACTTGGTAAAAGTACCTTTGCAGTTGGTAAACAATCGCTGGACTTTTGACTTTGATGCCATCCGAGCTGCCATTACACCACGCACAAAAGTGTTTATGTTGTGTAATCCATATAATCCTGCGGGAACTGTTTTTACCAAAGAAGAACTTCAAACTCTGTCTGATATTTGTATCGAACATAATATTGTGATTTGTGCTGATGAAATCCATTGTGACTTAATTTTGGATGAAACAAAAAAACATATTTCGATAGCGACACTCAACAAAAAAATTGAAAATCAGTCAATCACCTTGCTTTCTCCAAGTAAAACCTTCAATATTGCTGGCTTAGGTTGTTCGTTTGCGGTGATTCCAAATGATGAAATTCGCTCAAAATTTGCAGCAATTCGCTCAATTATTCAACCTGAAGTTTCAGCATTTGCTTATCAAGCTGCTCTTGCTGCTTATCGTGACAGTGAAGAATGGCATCAACAATTATTGGTTTATTTACGCAAAAACCATGACTTTATTTTACAAGAAATGAATACCTTCAAAGGTTTCAAAATGCAGCCTCTCGAAGCAACCTATTTGGCTTGGATTGATACAAGAGAGTCAGAAATTGAAAACGTTGCTAAAATCATTGAAGATGCTGGAGTTGCCATTTCGGAAGGAGGGATGTCTTTTGATGGAAAAGGTTTTATTCGACTTAATTTTGGTACACAAATGCGAAGATTAGAAGCCGCTATTTGGCGAATGAGAAAGGTTCTTTTTTAATGAAAGATACTAGATTTGAGATACTAGATTTGAGAAAAATATAAATTCGTATTTCATATCTCAAATCTTATGCCTCAACTCCTGTATCACACGTCTCGTATCTCAAATCTAGTATCTCGTATCTCAAATCTAGTATCTCGTATCTCAAATCTCATGCACGAAATAGAGCCAACTTATCATTGGCAGAAATATTACCAAGCTGAAAAAGACCAAAAATCACCCTTTTATGGGCGTAATTATGGGAATGTGTACGAAAATACTATTTATGGTTATTATATTGACCCATTTTGGGACGAAATTGGCTCTGAAACTTTATTTTGCAAACTCTTGATTGTTGATTATAATAATTGCTATGCCATTATCGAGCTTTTTGGTGAATGGAATGATACACTGCACAATGACATCATGTTCTTAAAACGAACAGTCATTGACCATTTGACGAAAAAAGGCATTAATCAGTTTATTCTCATTGGCGAAAATATCTTTCAGTTTCACGGTGGAGAAGAAGATTATTACGAAGAATGGTTTGAAGATGTGGAAGATGGTTGGATTGCAGCAGTTAGTTTTCGGGAATTTGTTATAGCTGAATTTAAGCGTTATCATTTAGATTCATATATCAACTTTGGCGGTACATTACAAATTGATAATTGGAGAACTTTGAAACCCAATCTATTTTATGAATTAGTTAAAGGGTTGATTTTGAGGAGATTAATTTGAGATACGAGAAAAATATAATCTCGTATCTCAAGTCCCATATCTTGTATCGAAAAATTACTTCATCAACTTCCTATCTTTTAGCCAATCTTCCATGCGAGATGCCCATGTTTCTACTGGTCCTCTGCCTTTTTTCGTGAGTCCATAGCCATGGCCGCCTTTTTCATAAATATGCATTTCAACAGGCACTTTATTTTTCTTACAAGCTAAAAAGTAAGAGATACTATTTTCAGGTTGTACACCATCGTCGGTTGTACTTATTAAGAATGTTGGAGGAGTATCTTTTGTTACTTGCTTTTCGTTAGAATAAAGCTCCATTTTTTCGACTGTTGGATTTTTGCCAATCAAATTGTCTCTCGAACCAAAATGCGTAAACTTATCACTAAAAGTAATTACTGGGTAAATCAACAATGAAAAATCTGGACGAACACTCACATTTGCGTCGGTGATTTCGCCTACTTGCGAAGTAAAATGTGTTGAAGCTGTTGAAGCTAAATGCCCACCTGCCGAAAAGCCCATGATACCAATTTTATCTACTGAAACACCATACTTTGCTGCATTTTTACGAACAATTCTCATTGCTTGCTGGGCATCTTGTAGGGGACGAATTTCTTTGTTTTCAAACAAATTATCTTGTGGTAAACGATATTTTAAGACAAAAACATTCATTCCACGTTCATTAAACCATTTAGCAATATCATAGCCTTCGTGGTCAATCGCCAAAATACCATAGCCTCCACCTGGACAAATGATTACAGTGGCATCAGATGTTTGTTTTTTGGCTTTAAAGAAATACAAGGCTGGTTGGGTCACATCTTTGACACGAGTGATACCATCGGTGGTTTTTGAATCTTCAGGAATTTGAACACCCGCTTTCAAGCCAGGTGTGCCTTCAGGATAAAGCAAAATTGTTTCGTTTCCTTGAGCAAAAGTTTTTGACAAGATAGTCATTAGAAATAGAGTGAATAAAAGGTTTTTCATTGTTGAAAAAAGACGTATCCAAAACGTCAATAGTTTTTATGGTTGATAGATTAAATACAAAGTTGAAAAAAAATATTGTTTCACGAAGTTTTTCCGACAATATTGTAAAAAGTTTTATAAAATATGCCAATTGAGTTTCAATATTGCCTTCAATTCTTTCAGATGATTTCTCCATTAAAGGATGAAAGCATTGCTGCTGTTTTGTCTATTCTTTCTCAAGAAAGTTTTGCTAAAAAAGAATTTTTAGTTCGACAAGGTGATATTTCTACAAAATTATATTTTGTTTATTCAGGATGTGTACGTGAGTTTTTTGAAGATGCCAATGCCAATGAAGTCAATACTTGGTTTGGTTTTGAAAACTCTATAGCTATTTCAACCTATAGTTTTTTTTCTCAGAAACCAAGTTTGACACATATACAAGCCATTGAAGATTTAAAGACAATTGTTATTAAATATGAAGATTTACAATGCCTTTTTGACCAATTTCATGACATCGAACGACTCGGAAGGCTTATTGTAGAGCAGTATTTAGTGCAAATTGAAGAAATGAAAATTATCCTTCAAACCCTTTCTGCTCGTGAACGCTACGAATACATTATTAATAATAAACCTGAAATTATCCAACGAATTCCATTAAAATACCTTGCTTCTTTCTTGGGAATTCAGCTCGAAACTTTGAGCAGAGTTAGAAATCAGAAATAATAATATAGTTTATTAAGCTAAACTTACCAAGCCTGATACATTATAACAATTTTCTAAGAAATCATCCGACGTGGTACGTTTATTAATTATCCAGATTATTAAAATTTCTTGTCAAATCAGTTATTTCTTTTGTTTCAAGATTGACGTACTCGAAGCGACGAATTTCATTAAATGAACCCATGTCGCTATCGCTATTGATAAGAATTGCTCCCATCAAAATAACATATTTGCAATTATATTTGGTTGCTTTGGCCAGTTCTAATATTCTTTTGTCAATTGCTTCATAAATTACTTCAGTAGCCTCTTTTATTGGAATTTCTGCCGTAATAATCCGTTGTTTTTCTTTCAATAATATCTGCTCAATCGTGTTCATTTGATAATCCATTTCTGTGATATTACCCTCTTCTACAAGATTATTGACCAACTTATTTAAAGCCCCTTTTGCTGCACCACAACAACCAGAATTCTTACTTTGTCCAAAACGATGAATTTCACCGATTGCACCATTTTTTGAAACACCAATATGTGGCCCATAATAAATAAAAACCGCACCTTCATCAGGTACATGGCTTGCAAATGCCCCCATTCCAGTTAAACCTGTGAATGGAAAACCATCTAAGCCTCCCATTTTAAATGGCCCTAAAAACTCTTGCGTTCGAGCTGGGTATTGAATGCTATTGACATCATCACTGCAAATACTATCAGCAAGCATGATTTGTGATGGTTCTAAATCAAGTACTCCCTCAACAAAATCAATCAATTTATTTACACCATCTATGGTTGTGATAGCATTGGGGTAATACTTACGAATAATGTTTAGTTTTTCTCTTTTCTTCATAAAAATTTATAGGATTATATTATTTTTTGGTTGTAAAGCAGGTGGTAAATCGGTTTCGCCAAGCATTTCTCTTAAATCAATTTCGATGGTTCGACTCATTTGCGAAATCGGCACATCATTGGCACTTCCTTCAAAGGGATTTTCGGTACTTTCTCCAACTTGTTCGAGCGAAGTATAAACCCATGAAATCAATACACTGAAAGGAACTACCAGCCAAACCATGTTTCCTTTCATCAAACCTTCCATCGAATCATTGAGTTTTTCAAACTCTTTGAGCATACCAAAAGGCAATAAAATGCAGAATAATTTAATAAAAAGTGAATTAATCGTAGCAAATTGACGTGGATAGGGAAAGTTTTTAATACGTTCTGACTTTCCTTGATTATCAAAAAAATCACGAATCATTTTTTCCATTTCTAAAAATCTAAAATTATCTAATGAACCTTCCTCGACCAATTCTTTTAAGGTTTTAGACTGTAAACTCAGCAACTGAGCGGCTCTATTTTTGGTGCTTAAAATATATTTTTGTTCGTCATCTGTTAAATATTTCGATAATTCGGCCTCCAATGATGTCTCTTTTTCTGGAATGATATAAAATTCCTTGTACTCTTTGTTATAAGATTTATTGCCTGTTTCCCACGCTCTACTATCTCGCATCTGATACCGCAAGGCAGTCAACCAAGCAAAGTGACGGTAGATCAGCTCTTTGGTTTTTGCGGGATTGCCAACCACAAAGTCTCGGCTCATTGTTCCCCACGCTCGACTGCTGTTCAGAATCGCACCCCAAATTTGACGAGCTTCCCAAGTACGACTATAGGTTTGTGTATTTTTAAAACCCACAATAAACGCCGTAGCAGTACCTAACAAAGCAACGACTGTCCAAGGAATAGCGAGCCATTTCAAGCCTAATACTTCGTATAAAACTGTGGGAATAACTCCGACAAATATCAGTTTATAAATATTTCTTCTTGTCCAGAGAAGAAATTCCTTTAGTTTGTATGAACTTCCTGCGTGCATTTTTTAATTATTATCTGTTTTTGATGAAAATTTACTAATAAGAATACCGACTAAAACCACTGAGTAAAACTGCCCAATGATGCCGAAAAGGGAGGTGATTAACTTGGTGACATGAGTATTAGGAGTAATATCGCCAAAGCCAATACTGGTGATGGTAATACTACAAAAATAAACCAAATCCATGTAAACCGCCGAGGTGCTTGTCATATCAATACCTTTGATAGATTGAGAATTATTATAGAAAAATATCTGCATCAAGAAAACATTAACTTCTATCAACAAAAAATAGCCACATGCCGAAGCCGAAATAATATCACTATTGATATAGCTTGGTTTGATTAAAAATTTGATAAGCTCCAAAAAGATGTATAAAAAGAAAAGTACATAGACTGCACTTATGATTGTCATTAACTCTGGTGAGTTTTTTTTGATAAATGACAAACTCACTGGCAAAGCTAAGACTAACAGAAACAAACAATTTTTGATTATTTTTTTAAATCGACCTTTTTCCATAAAAACACCCACACTTGCAATACCTACAATAATCATGTTGATTGGCCATATAATTTTTACGTAGAAATCCATATCCTTCAATATAATGCCTACAAAAAGATGCTGGATTAAGGCAAAAAGTAATATTTCGTATTTATTCTGTTTAAAAAAATGCTGCATTGATTTCATTAATTATTGATTGGAAAGCGAGTGTTGCATAACGAAAGACTTAAAAAGTTAAAATTTTACTGAAAATGTTTCCTAAGCTTGTTTAAGACTAATAAATATATCATTCGGTATCATAATGGGGTGAAATAATTTTAGAATGGTGATGTATCCAATAAATTAGGCACTTTTTCTTATTATTTGCAAATTTCTCATTCCAAATCAATTATTCAACTATACTCAAAACCATTTTTTTGACATTTATCAAATAATAGTTCCAAGAAAATAATGCTATTTTGGGTCAATATTTACTCAACCTCTCTTACAACTATGAAAAAAAACCTCCATTTTTTTAGCTTCTTGCTAATTTCTTCCACACTTTTTGCCCAAAAAGACGTACAAAAACGCATTCAAACCCAATTCATTATGGCAGAAAATGGCTCAACCATTATGCTTGATGAAGGTTCTTTTACATTTACAGGAAGCCTTTCAATGGAAGGAAAAAAAAATATAACCATTAAAGGAAAAGGCAAAGACAAAACTATTTTGTCTTTCAAAGGACAGACAGACGGAGCTGAAGGAATTAGGGTTTCAAATGCCGAAAATATTACGATTGAAGACCTAACAGTACAAGATTCTAAAGGCGATGCTGTAAAAACCATGAACGTAATTGGTATCACATTCCGCAATGTAAAAACTGAATGGACAGGAGAACCAAAAGCAGAAAATGGTTCTTATGGACTTTATCCAGTACAATGCGAAAGGGTATTGATTGAAGGTTGCGAAGCCATTGGAGCATCGGATGCGGGCATTTATGTGGGACAATCGAAAGATATAATTGTTAGAAAATCAAGAGCTTATCATAATGTGGCTGGAATCGAAATCGAAAATTCACTCAATGCCGAAGTTTATGAAAATGAAGCAACCGAAAATACAGGTGGAATTTTAGTTTTTGATTTGCCCGATTTAATTTTAAAAAAAGGCGGTTATACCAAAGTTTACAACAATAATGTTCACCACAATAATTTCTTAAATTTTGCTCCAAAAGGAAACATTGTTGGTAAAGTTCCTGATGGAACTGGAGTGTTAATTTTGGCTGCCAATCATGTAGAAATATTTAACAATCAAATCATTAATAACAAATCAATGGGTGTTGGCGTTATTAGTTATTTCACTACTGAAAATCCAATTAAAGACCCATCTTACTATCCATATTCAGAAGCAATCAGCATTTATGATAATGTTTTTGAACGTGAAAAAGTAAAAGCTACACATAAAGGTAGATTTGGGCAAATTTATAAGTTTAAATTACGTTTTGGTAAAAATGTTCCGCATATCTTGTGGGATGGAATAGTTGATGCAAAAAATCCAAATCCTATCATTTGTATCAAAAACAATAAAAATGAATCATTTGCCAACATGGATGTTGAACATGATTTCAAGAATATCTCTCGTGATGCAAGTTTATACTTGTGTAAGTGATAAAATAATGAAAAAATTAAGCATTTTAATCATTTCTTTAAGCATTTTTGCTTTATCGGCTTTTAATCAAAAAACTGATAATGAGGCTACTATGCCTAAAGAAAAACTATCTGACTATCATTTTTTTGAAGGAAATGGTTCGGAGCAAAAGCCAGTGACGGGAGTATATCCTTATTCGCTCAATACGCCTTTATTTACTGATTATGCTGAGAAACTTCGTTTTATAAAACTACCTGATAATCAGACAGTTGCGTATAATGATAAAGAAGTTTTGGATTTTCCTGTTGGCTCAACTATTATCAAAACTTTCTATTATCCCAACGATTTTAGGAAACCAGAATTAGGTAGAAGATTGATGGAAACTCGACTGCTGATTCATGAAGAAGATGGTTGGAAAGCTTTAGATTATGTTTGGAATGATGAACAAACCGAGGCATTTTTAGAAGTGGCAGGGGATACAAAAGAAGTAAGTTATATTGATGCCAACGGTAAAAAGAAAAAACACGAATACGGAATTCCGAACATTAATCAATGCAAGGGCTGTCATAATCGTAATGAAAAAATGTCACCCATTGGCCCCTCAGCAAGACAATTAAATGGAGAATATACTGCCTGGAATATGCCAAAATCTTCTGATAATCAACTGATTAATTGGCAAAAATTAGGCATTCTAACAAATCTTCCAGCAATTGAAAATGTTCCTAAAACACCCGTTTGGAACAAACCCGAAACTGGTAGTTTAGATGCTCGTGCCAGAGCTTGGTTGGATATCAATTGTGCTCATTGCCATCGTTTGGGTGGCCCAGCTCAAACTTCAGGCTTAAATTTAAGTATTTATGAAACCGATCCTATTGCTAATGGAATCATGAAAACGCCCGTAGCAGCAGGACGTGGTTCAGGTAATCTAAAATTCGACATCGTACCAAGTAAACCTGACGAATCAATTATCGTTTATCGCATGGCATCTACCGACCCAGGCGTGATGATGCCCGAAGTTGGTCGAAAAACTACACACAAAGAAGGTGTTGAACTTATCAAAGAATGGATTAAGGCAATGAAATAGATGCAAGATATGAGACAGGAGATTCGAGTAATAACTTGAATTTTCCATTTTATTTTCCAAATTTCATACTAAATCCATCGCTTTACCCTATTTTTTTCTCTTTCTGTCAAAAGGAAGTACAGTAGCTTTTTTATAATCATTAAGTTTGTTCATCAAATTTAATATTTATGAAAAAGCTATTTATTTTATTGATAATCAGTCTATTACTTTCTTCAAATATTGAAGCTCACCCCGGAATTGGCATCGTCAAAAATTCCAAAGGAGAGATTTTCTATTCAGACTTATCTCAGGTCTGGAAAGTTTCAAACGGTGGGAAAACAAAGACAGTTATTGTACCAAATGTCCATACGCACGAACTCCACCTTGACTCCAAAGACAATCTTTATGGTGAGCATCTTTGGTATGAAGGGGAATCTACTAACAAATGGGGGCATTTTGCTTGGAAATATAGTGCCGATGGCAAGTTTTCAAAAGAAATCCCAAATACCGAAGGCTTTCTGAGTAATTATAGTTTTACTCGTGATGTCGATGAAAATATGTATTGGATAGAGCGAGGAAAAATAGAAAGTCTTTTGATGAAAAAAACAAAAACAGGTGAGGTTTCAATCTTACAAAACTTCAAAACTATTGATGTTCGTTGGCAATTTTGTCAGAAAGATGGTACTTTTTATTATGTCGATGACAATGATTTATACAAAATAAAGGACAAAAAAATAGGCCTCGTGGCCAAAGATTTGGATGATGTAGAAGGGAATAATCCCTTACGAAAACCTAACCACAGCATTTATGGAATCTGTGACGATAAAGCAGGAAACATTTATGTAACAGTTTATGAAAAAAGAGAAGTTCGTAAAATTTCACCCACTGGCAAAATGTCAATCATATATAAAAGTCCACTGACATGGCACCCAACTGGTGGTGTTTTTGATGAGAATGCCAATCTTTGGGTGTTGGAAAACAATGCATTAAATCAGGTCAGAGTCATTCGAGTAGCAAAAGTAGATTTGGCAGAGACTGTTGCTAATAAATCTAATGATAACTCATTGATTTTCAATATTTTACACTTCTTTTTAGGAATTTGTTTAATTACTCTATTGATAAAAAAATATCGTTTTACAAAGGTTTTAAACCCAATTATTTCTACTTTATTTTTTATCTTTTTAACCTATTAATCTTTACTTTTATAAAAATCAACGTTTAGCAGTGATGAAAATCAATCAACTAAAATATTGGTTAATTCCGACTTTTTGGATAGTCGTTAGTATATTGATGTTTGCACAAGAATATTTGTCGAATCAAATACGGAATTTGCCTTTCGACTGGGTTTCGAGCATTGTGTTTAAATTCAAATGGCTTTTATATATTCCAATTACTTTTTTGGTTTTTTATATTGGCAAAAAACTCCCCATTCAAAAGCCACAAATTGTTCAAAGATTATTAGTTCACAAAGTTATTTCACTGTTAATCAGTACATTAGCTGTATTTGTATATGCTTTATTCCTAACCCTATTATTTAATTTTGTTGGAGATAAAAAGCCATTTACAGATATGTTTCGAAAAGTAGTTTCAACTTCCTTCTTGAACGAATTTATTAATTATTGGCTAATTTTAGCAGTTTACCATGGTATAAAAATTTTTGAAAATTACCAGCAATCTCTTGTAGAAAAGGCAAGGCTCGAACAACAACTTTCGGACACAAAACTTAACGCACTAAAAATGCAATTACAACCGCATTTTTTGTTTAACACACACCACAATATCATTGGTTTGATGCAGAAAGGTGATACCGAAAAAGCAACAAAAATGCTGATGAAACTAAGTGATTTATTAAGATTGAGTCTCAAAGAAACCAATGATGATTTATTTCGTTTAAAAAATGAAATTCATCTTTTACAACTTTATTTAGATATACTAAAAATTCGTTTTGAAGAGCGATTAGACTATAATATATTGATAGACAGTGAATTACAAGATGCTTTTGTGCCGCCAATGTTGCTTCAACCCATTGTTGAAAATGCCATAAAATATGGTATTGAGCCTTTTGCCAAGCATGGAATCATAGAAATTTCGGCCTCAGGTAAGCAAAAACAATTGATGCTTTCTGTAAAAGACAATGGCATTGAAACTTTTACTGATTTTAAATTTGGTATTGGTTTGATGAATACACAAGAGCGTTTGAAAAATCTTTTTGGAGATGAAACGAATCTCAATATTGCCAGCAATTATCCAAATAATGGAATAACAGTTACCATCACTTTACCTCTTTTGAAATGACTTATAAAGTTTTAATCGCCGATGACGAGTCTATTGCCAGAGAAATCTTGCAAAAACAATTGCAACGTTATACGCAAGTGGAGTTGGTAGCAATTTGTAAAAATGGAAATGAAGCTTTAGTAGCTATTGAGAAAAACGAACCTGATGTTGTTTTTTTAGATATTCAAATGCCTGAATTGAATGGAATTGATTTAGTTAAGAATCTGAAAATCAATAAATTACCATTGGTTATTTTTGTTACTGCTTATGATAATTATGCGATTCAAGCTTTTGAAGCAAACGCTATTGATTATTTACTAAAACCATTTGATGAAGAGCGTTTCGACCGAATGTTTCAAAAAGTTTTAAAGCAATTAGAATTGACAAATAAGCAAGAATTTACAGCAATTTTTGAGAAATATGGGCAGTTTTTTCAGCAAATTTCACAACCTACTTATGCCGAAATCGTAACGGTAAAAGACGGAGGCAGAATTCAATTATTAAAAACCGCCGACCTTATTTATATCGAAGCCGATGGAAATTATATTTCGCTCCACACCGAAAAATCAAAGTATTTGCTTTCCGAAACATTGGCTCATTTTGAAACGAGGCTAAATCCAAAAACCTTTGTACGTATTCATCGCTCGACTATCGTTAATCTGAATTTCATCAAAGAAATTCAGTCACATTTCAATGGCGATTACTCGGTTATTCTGAAAAATGCCAAGGTTTTAAGAATGAGTCGTAACTTTAAAGATAATTTAATTCGTTGATTATCAATTATTTACAAAATGAAAAAGCTATTTTTACTTTCCCTATCTCTTTTTCCACTTAACATCTTTGCTCAAAAAAATGTAGGTGGAAACTGTGAAAACTGCGAATTGATTTTTGCTGGAATGCCTAAAAACTTATCGTGGCAAACAAGCATCGCTAATGAAAATGAAGCAGGTGAAAGGCTTGAAATTAGTGGAACAATTTATAAAAAAGATGGCAAAACGCCAGCTGTAGGCATCATTTTATATGTGTACCATACTGATGCAAAAGGAGAATACACACCCTCAGCAACACAAGAAAATGCTCGTAAACATGGACATTTGCGAGCTTGGATAAAAACTGATACTGACGGCCGATATAAATTTTATACGATTCGTCCTGCGGCTTACCCTAACCGCAAGTTTGCAGCTCATATCCACCCAATTATCAAAGAGCCCAATAAAAATGAATATTGGATTGATGAATATCATTTTGATGATGATTCTTTATTGACGGAGCAAGAAAGAGCAAATTTTCAAAACCGTGGAGGTTCGGGCATCATCAAACTAAGCAAAAACGAAAAAGGCGTTTGGATTGGAAAACGAGATATTATTTTAGGGAAAAACATTCCAAATTATGAATAAATCACCCTTATTTTCTATCACTATGCCCTAATGATTTTTCGGGAGCAACCAAATCTCTTACCAATTGCTTCAACTCTTTTATTTCGGGAAAATGTCCTTCACGTTTTCGGTCGAAAATTACTTCTTCGTTGAGTAAAACCTTAAAACTTCCTGCTATTTCGCTTGGCCGAAGGCTTACTTCGCCGAGTTCGGCCTCAAATGTTGTCAATAATTCTTGTGCCAGCCAAGCCGAACGTAGCAACCAATGACATTTAGGGCAATATTCGAGTGTGATTTTAGGTTTCATATTTTTAGAAATTTTTTGCCAAATTACGAAAATATATTTCTTATTTTTATGAAAAATATTGCGACATTTCACCTCACCCCAACCCTCTCCTTCAAGGAGAGAGAGCAAGTCCTTCTCCCTTGGGAGAAGGATTTAGGATGAGGGTAAATTATATAAATAATTAACCCTATCTCAACTATGAAACGTTACCTGTTTATTGTATTTTGCCTAGTATCTCTTGCTTCAATAGCACAAATCCAGAAGGATTACCCTTATCGTGGTGTGCCATTCACTAAAGTAAAGCTAAATGATAATTTTTGGTTACCCAAACTCGAAATCAATCGAACTGTTACGATTCCTTGGTCATTTCAGAAATCAAAAGAAACAGGACGTATCAAAAATTTTGAACAGGCAGTTTCGCATACAGGAAAACTTTGTACGACCTATCCTTTTGATGATTCGGATGTCTATAAAATCATTGAGGGAGCAGCTTATTCACTTCATGTAAAATACGATGCAAAACTTGATACCTATTTAGATTCGCTCATTACATTAATTGGCAAAGCCCAAGAGCCTGACGGCTATCTTTATACAACTCGCACGATGGGCGACACAACTCACCCTTGGATTGGCAAAGTTCGCTACGAAAAAGAGCATGAATTGAGCCATGAACTCTATAATATGGGGCATTTTTATGAAGCAGCCACAGCACATTATTTGGCAACAAACAAGCGTAATATGTTGGACATTGCCATCAAAAATGCTGACCATTTATTGACAGTTTTTGGGCCCGGCAAAAAATCAGTTGCTCCAGGGCATCAAGTAATTGAAATAGGTTTAGTGAAACTTTATAGAGTAACGGGCAACCAAAAATATTTCGATTTGTCGAAATTCTTTATTGATTGTAGAGGGCAACGGAAGTATGAGAAAAAAACAGGTGAAAAAGACGCAACTGTTTGGCAGACAGGGGCTTATTGGCAAGATAATATTCCTGTAACGCAACAAACCGAAGCACTCGGACACTCGGTGAGGGCAGTTTATTTGTATGCTGGTATGGCAGATGTGGCTTCCATGACCAATAATTTAGAATATTTAACGGCTCTCAATAAAATTTGGGACAATGCTTTTACCAAGAAAACTTATATCACAGGTGGGCTTGGGCAAGCAGGCAATTGGGAAGGTTTTGGGCCAGATTATGAGTTATCAAATCACTCGGCTTATTGCGAAACTTGTGCCGCTATTGCCAGCGTTTATTGGAATCACCGTATGTTTATGATGTATGGTGACTCGAAATATATTGACATTTTGGAAAGAACACTTTATAATGGACTCATCAGTGGAATTGGTTTAGACGGAAAATCATTTAATTATGAAAATCCGATGGAATATAATTTCCAAAAAGGCAAATTGAGTGGAGAAAACAAGCGTTCACCGTGGTTTGGTTGTTCTTGTTGCCCAACCAATATTTGTCGTTTTATGCCTTCGATTCCGAGTTATGTGTATGCACAGAAAGATAACCGTATTTATGTAAATCTTTTTATGTCAAACACTACAACGTTGGAGGTTTTGCCAAAAGAAAATGTGACGATTACACAAAAAACCGAGTATCCTTGGCAGGGAATAGTGGAGATTTCGGTTGAGCCAAGTAATAAAAATGGTTTACAATTTCCATTATATGTTCGTATTCCAGGTTTTGCACGAAATCAGGCGTTTCCTACTGATTTATACCATTTTAATAAGGACAATATGGGCGTGAGAAAGCTAAAAGTTACCAATACTAAAGGAGAAACGATTGATTATAAAGAAGAGAATGGCTATGCGATTATAGATAGAGCTTGGAAGAAAGGAGACAAAATTATGTTTGAACTACCGATGAATATTCAACAAGTGGTTGCCAACGAAAAAGTAAAAGACAATATCGGGAAAATCGCTATCGAACGAGGCCCAATTGTTTATTGTGCTGAATTTGTAGATAATAATGGAGCAACTTCAAACCTCATAGTACCTGATGACCAGTTTTTTTTAGAAGAATTTAAACCTAATTTATTGAATGGTGTAATGACACTCAAAGGTGCGGCTCATGCCATTAATATCGAAAATAACTTGACCGTAAGTACGAAAACTCAACCATTAATATTGATTCCCTACTATGCTCGCTCTAATCGTGGGCAGGGGGAGATGAGAATTTGGTTTCCAACGAAAATTAAAGGTTTGGAGATATTGAGTGAATAAATTAGGTGAATTAGCGATTGAGTGAATGTGTGATTTTTTTAATATTCACTCAATCGCTAAATTACTCAATATTAAAAATCTTTTAAACTATCGAGTACTCGACGAATGCCTACAAAATGAGTAGTATAATATTTTTCGTGTAAATAGCTGATGGTTACACCTGAACTAGTGGCAGAATGAATAAACTTTACACCTGCTTCATTTGACGATAATACAATGCCAACGTGTGAAACGCCACTTTTTGAGTTCGCCCCTCTTTTAAAGAAAATCAAATCACCAGGGAGTGCTGCTTCTGATGGAACATCATAGCCTAACTTGACTAACTCAGAGCTACAAGCTCCTAATTTTAGTCCAAACTTGGCAAAAACATAAATAACAAATCCTGAACAATCGAATCCTTTGGTAGCTTTTCCTCCTTTTAAATAAGGTGTACCAATAAATTTTTTTGCGTATCGCTGAATGTCGTTAGCTAATTTTAAATAGGTATTTTTAATTGAAACCTCAGTTGCGGAAGTTAACTGCGATCCAGCAGTTGTTTTTTTGGTGGGAATATCCTCATTAGAAATACCTAATAAGGGGTAAACGACAAACAACGAACCAATGAGAAGTTTTTTCAACATTCAAGTATTAATTTGGTTCTGATTGCAAAGTTAAATAAATACAAATTAAAACAACCTTAAAATATTAGCAAAAACTCATTTAGTTAAATTTTTTCTAAAAATAACACAAATATTGTTTAAAATAAATGGAAATTCTTGAAAATTATAGTCGTTTTTTTCAAAATAAGGCAACTATTTTCTTAAATTCGTGCTTGAAACAAACGCAGCGGATAGCTGAGAAGTATGATTAAAATTTTTGTTTTTTGTTTAAACTTGCTGGTTTTCCAGAAAGACACTTCAGCCATTACTTTGAAAAAATACCAAGAAGCTGTCAATGGTTACAAACAACTTTTGGTTGATATTCGCGAATATAAACTCACACCTGAAGAGGCAAGAGTGCGTTTTCAAGACATGATGTTTGTTTTTAAAAAAGCTTTTCCGACTACTCATTATGATTCAACACAAGTCAATATTTGTTTTCCATTAATGGGTTTTGATTTTCGAGCAGTGGGAGGGTATGGCAGAGGCTACATTCCAAAAGGGTATGATTTATTTGACCAAACCAAGAAAGGAAGCCATCCTGCACACGATATTTTTATGAAAGACAAAAATCAAGATTGTAAAGATGATCGGACGGAGGATTATGTGGCGGTGCTTTCAGTAAGTGATGGCGTGGTGATTGGCACAGAAAATGATTGGCAAGCAGATAGCGAATATCGTGGAGGTAATTATATTTGGGTGTATGACACCACCACTGGAGGGCTGTGGTATTATGCACATCAAAGAGAAATTTATGTAAAAACAGGACAAATTGTGAGAGCAGGGCAGAAAATTGCTTTGGTTGGTAGAACGGGCTTTAATGCAGCTAAGCCTCGCTCAGATACACACCTTCACCTGACTTATTTAAGAATAGATGAAGAAGGTAATCCATTTCCTGTCAACACCTATGGTTGGCTTCAAAATGCCACAACATTACTCGACCCTCGTATTAGTGTTGATTTAGAACCTTTACCCGTAGATACGAAGATTTCGGAGCTTCCTGTCAATCAGAAAAAGCTACCTTTGATAAAGACAAAAAATAGATAAAATGCTTGTTTTATAAGGCTTTCAACCTTATCCCTGCTTTTCAACAACCTCTTCTTTTTCCATCAAATCTCTGAGTGTTGTATGCTCATAAACTGCCAAATTTGCATCACGTACTTTTTCCATAATCGGACGAATACAACAAGTTTTTTCATCAACACAGTCGTCGCATTTTCCGTAAAAATGAAGCGATACACAAAGCATTGGCGAAATAGGCCCATCAATAATACGAACGATTTTGGCAATTGTTACGTCTTCTGGAGGCATACGTAATTGATAACCACCCCCTTTACCTTTCTGACTATGTAACACCCCATTATTGCGAAGTTCGAGTAGGATAGCCTCTAAAAATTTCTTAGGAATACTCTGTTGCTCAGCGATGTCAGCAATCAAAATTGGTTGCTTTGATTCGTAGTTTTCTGAAAGAACTTTTAAGGCTTTCAGGGCATATTTAGCTTTTTTAGAAATCATTTTGCTTGTAAGACGAAGTTTTTTTTAGGAAATCAGAAAATAGGAAAACTGAAATCTTCTACAACAAAAGTACAATTTTTCATTGATTTTACAACAATTTATTAGTAATACCTCACTACATAATCCAATGTTTGTAATTAATTAGTCATTTTTGTTCTTATTTTTGCCCTAATATACAATGAATTTTTAGTTTTCTTTTAATACCATCCATTTATCAAGTTGAATGTATTAAAAATATTATACTCATTTAATAAACAATTTTATTCTCCAAAGATTTGGCTATTGTAAACTTTGTTTATCATGCAAAATATTGCTTTAACTATGAATCTTTTATAATGCCTTAATTGCTCATTTATATGAAGAAACTCTTTTTTGTTTTATGTATTTTATGTCTTTTTACCAATGGTTTTAGTCAACAATTGGAGGAAAAAGAAGGTTTTGTTGAAGTCATAGGTGGACGAATTTGGTACAAAATTGTTGGGAAAGGTAAAGGAACGCCACTTTTATTGATTCATGGTGGCCCTGGAGGAAATAGCTGTCGTGGAATTTCAGCCTATTCTAACTCTTCTATTACGAAAGATAGACCCATTATTTTTTATGACCAACTGGGTTCGGGACGTTCGGATAAATCTGAAGATTCTACACTTTGGAAACTTCCTAGATTTGTTGATGAAATTGATGCTTTGAGAAAAGCACTTCATCTGAAAGAAGTGCATATTTTAGGAAGTTCTTGGGGCGGAACTGTGGCGGTAGAATACATGCTTACCAAGCAGCCTAAAGGTGTAAAGTCGGTTATTTTTGCAGGAGCCTTATTGAGTACCCCCATTTGGATGCAAGATGCTAAAATATTATTAGCTCAATTGCCCACAAACATTCAAGATACAATTAAAAAATACGAACACGCAAAATTGTATAATAATCCTCAGTATATAGCAGCAACGGATTCGTTTTATGTTCGATTTTTAAGCAGAAATAAAAACCCAAATCCAACAATCGAATGCAATGAGGTGAAAGGCAATAAAAGAATTTATGAATATATGTGGGGACCAACAGAGTTTAACTGCACAGGTACGCTGAAAAACTTTGATAGAACGAAGCGTTTACACGAAATAAAAGTACCAGTTTTGTTGATTGCGGGTCGATATGATGAAGCAAGACCAGAAACGATGTATCAATTTCAAAAATTGATACAACATTCTAAAGTTGAAATTATTGAAGGGGCAGGTCATAATAAAATTGGTGATAAACCTATAGAATATACCAATGCGATTCAGAAATTTCTTAGTACTGTGAAGTAACAAGCACTGCAAAATTTTAGTGTTAAAAAAAACTCATTAAAAATATTACATTCCTAAGAATGTTTTGCACAATCAAAAGTTTTTCTCGTAACTTCGCAACAAGATCAATAAACTTAAATAATATGTTACATTCAAAAATTGCAGGGATAGGTTTTTATGTTCCCGAAACCGTTGTTACCAACTTCGACTTAATGAAAGTAATGGATACAAGTGACGAATGGATTCAGGAACGTTCGGGAATAAAAGAAAGACGTTATGGGAAAAAAGGCTTTGAAACACCTACAACAATGGGTGCAGTAGCAACAAAAATTGCTTGCGAAAGAGCTGGTATTGCACCTGAAGAAATAGATTTTATTGTATTTGCCACACTTAGTCCTGATTATTATTTTCCAGGATGTGGGGTGCTTTTGCAAAGAGAGTTAGGCATTACACACAAAGAAATGGGAGCTTTAGATATAAGAAATCAATGCTCTGGCTTCATTTATGCACTCTCGGTTGCTGACCAATTTATTAAGAGTGGCATGTATAAAAATGTACTAGTGGTAGGTTCAGAGATGCACTCAATGGGTCTCGATTTCTCGACTCGTGGTCGAAATGTTTCGGCTCTTTTTGGTGATGGAGCTGGAGCAGTTGTGCTACAAGCAACCCAAGAAGAAGGGAAGGGGATTTTAACTACTCACCTCCATTCAGACGGCACACACGCCGAAGAATTAGCATTGATTAGCCCTGGAAGTCATGGTGGTTATCATTTAGGAGCAGAACAATTCGGCTTTCCTGATGTAGAATACGGTGAGATTTTCGTTTATGAAAACTTGCTCGAAAACAAGACTTATTATCCTAATATGAATGGCCAGTTGGTGTTCAAAACTGCGGTAACGAAGTTTCCAGAAGTAATCATGGAAGCACTCAATAAAACAGGCTTGACAGTAGCTGATATTGATATGTTAGTACCTCACCAAGCTAATCTCAGAATCGCTCAATTTGTACAAAGAGCCTTGAAATTGCCCGATGAAAAGGTATTCAATAATATTATGAAGTATGGCAATACAACTGCCGCATCTATTCCAATCGCTTTGTGTGAAGCATGGGAGGCTGGAAAGGTAAAAGAGGGTGATTTAGTTTGTCTGGCTGCTTTTGGTAGTGGTTTTACTTGGGGTTCGGCTCTCATTCGCTGGTAATAAAAGAATTAACTATCAATAAAGCCTGACATTTCTATTCATTGAAATGTCAGGCTTTATTGATTTTAATCATTTTGTCTAAAAAATAAGAAGCTTTAAATAGTCTTAGAAAATAATTTTTGTTGTGAATTTGTTTGGTTGAGATGTTTATCAAATGCCATACAAATGTTCCGAATAAAGGCTTTTCCTTTAGGTAAAACTTTCAAACCAAATTCATTGAAAGTAATTAAACCATCTTCTTCAAAATCTTCAAGTTTTTCAAAAAGAATCTCTTTTTCTTGTCCCGACCAATCAAATATCTGCCAAGAAGTTTCTAACTGACAGATAATATTCAGAATTTGCTGACGAATAAATATATCTTCATTACTTAGAATATGCCCTTTAAAAACGGGCAATTCGCCTGCATTGACAGTTTCAATATAAGTATCAATTTCTTTGATATTCTGAGCAAAAGCCGTCCAACAATCACTAATCGAAGAAGCTCCAAGACCTAATAAGACTTTTGATTGCGTTGTGGTATAACCCATGAAGTTTCTATGTAATGAACCATTTTCTTGGGCTTTATAAAGATTGTCTTCGGGCAAGGCAAAGTGATCCATGCCGATTTCGGCATAGTTATTTTGCTCAAACATTGCTCGTCCACGTTCATATAGGAGTCGTTTTTCTTCGCCACTTGGCAAATTTTCATCTTCAAAACCACGTTGTCCATTGCCCTTTATCCACGGCACATGAGCGTAAGAGTAGAAGGCAATACGGTCGGGTTTTAGTTCTAACGTTTTTTGAATGGTATTTTCGACTGATGAGATTTTCTGAAAAGGTAAACCAAAAACCAAGTCATGGCTTACGGAAGTATAGCCAATCGTACGTGCCAATTCAGTCACTTTTTTGACATTTTCAAAGGGTTGAATGCGGTGAATGGCTTTTTGCACTTGTGGGTCATAATCTTGAACGCCAAAACTTACTCGACGGAAGCCCAAATCATACAAAGTTTGTAGATGCTCGGCAGTAGTGTTGTTGGGATGTCCTTCAAAACTAAACTCGTGTTTTGCTGTCACCTCAACATTTTCTAAAATTCCTGCAATCAATAATTGGAGCATTTCAGGGGCAAAAAAACTGGGTGTTCCGCCTCCTAAATGAATTTCTGAAATCAGCGGTTTTTCAGGAAAAAGAGCTAAATATAATGACCATTCTTTCAAAACAGCTTGGATATAAGGCAGTTCGACTGTATGATTTTTAGTAATTCGTTTATGACAAGCACAAAATGTACAGAGACTTTCACAATAAGGTAAATGAATATATAGACTGATGCCCGAAGTATGATTGGTTTCAACAAATGTATGAATCAAACTTTTAGTCCATTTTTCTGTACTAAAGGTTTCATTTTTCCAATGTGGAACGGTCGGATAGCTTGTATATCTCGGTCCCGGGACATCATATTTTTTTATTAGCGAAGAATCTGCCATATTTTTTGCTTAGTTTTTACACAAAATTAGGCAGCGGAACTTTCAAAAATGATGAGGATTGTCATGTTTTCAAAATTGTAAACCAAGAGATAGAACTCAAAATTAACCTTTGGTCAAAAAATCATTCAAGTATCAGAATAGAATCACTTATATTTATCGAAATATTTTAAAAGATAGACTTGATTTTGCCATTTATTAATCTCCAAATTTTCAAATCATCAAATTTTCAAATTAGTTAAATGCCAACTTACAACCAACTCAAACGTCAAATTGACCTTAACCCTTTTGCCGAACTGATGCTTCGCAATGAATTAAAGGCTTTGCCAAGTATTATTCAAGAAAATGAATATATTGATGCTTCTGTACATGGTTATTGGAATACTCGCCACGTTTTATTATTGGCTACAACTCAACGGATTTTATTGGTTGATAGTGATAATTATGGTGATGTAGAAGTTATTGAATTTCCTTATGACGATACGGTTACAGTTCGTTGCCCAACACCTGATTCAGTCGTATTTGGTACTAAAGAGCGAAAAGTTAAAGTTGATAATACACTCGAAGAGTATATAGCAGCTTTCTATACGGTTGCTCAAGCTCGTTTGGAAGGGAAAGATTCTCCAATACATCACGAAAGAGATATTTATTCAAAAAATCAAGAAGAATTGACGCAAGAGTCTGAAAATGAAGTAAATCGCAATCCCTTTCATGTATTTTTGAGAGGTTTAGATGGACTTTCTAAAATGATTAGTCCACAAGAGAATAAACAACAGTCGATAGAAAGTAATACTCAATTTACAGTAAATAATGTGAAAAAATCAGACGAACCAGAGAGGTCTTTGGATGAGCTTTTGGCGGAGTTAAATGCTTTGGTTGGTTTACAGAATGTCAAAGATGAAGTAAGTAGCTTAGTAAATGTTTTGAAGATTGAAAAAATCAGAAAAGAGCAGGGAATAAGTTTGCCCGAACGCTCGCTACACATGGTTTTTCATGGAAATCCTGGGACTGGAAAAACAACCATTGCAAGACTTTTGGCAAAAATTTTCAAGGCGTTGGGTGTATTAAGCAAAGGGCAATTGTACGAAACCGACCGTAGTGGTTTGGTGGCAGGTTATACGGGACAAACTTCATTAAAAGTGAGAGAAGTTTGCCAAAAAGCATTGGGTGGTATTTTGTTTATTGATGAAGCGTATGCTCTTAATAGCGATGATACTTACGGCCCCGAAGCAGTCAATACAATTGTGAAATTTATGGAGGATAATCGTGATGATTTTGTGGTAATTGTGGCAGGTTATGAAGAAAAAATGACCGAATTTATCAATTCAAACCCTGGACTACATTCAAGATTTAATAAATATATTGGATTTAAGGATTATTCGCCAGAAGAATTGCTCGAAATTTATTTGCTTCAAACCCAAAAAGTACAATTAAAAGTAGAAGAAGCTGCCAAAAAGAAAGTTTATAAACTCTTCAAAAAATTGTACGAAGACCGAGATGCTGCTTTCGGAAATGGGCGTTTATCAAGAAATATTTTTGAGAAAACCTACGAAAAGCAAGCCAACCGCCTCGTAAAAGAAGGTGTTGACAAGGCTGATATAAGTTTGATAAAAGAAGAAGATATTCCTGTAATGGAGTAGTAAACGGTAGGTCTTTAATTTACAATTCTTCAATCATACTTAGATAAAATTCGGCTTGTTGAATCATTTCTTGTCTTTGTTGATCGGGCATTTTATTGAGTAAAGTGTAAGCCATTCCAATACGTGGATTTCGTTCAAGTTTGGCTCGGTTTCTTTCATAAAAGTGCCAATATAAGGCATTGAACGGACAAGATTTTTGACCTACTTTCTTGTTTTTATCATAAAAGCATGAGCTACAATAATCGCTCATTTTATCAATATAATTTGCCGATGCCACGTAAGGTTTCGAACCAACGATTCCACCATCGGCATATTGGCTCATGCCACGAGTATTGGTAATTTCGACCCACTCAATCGCATCAATATAAATACCCAGATACCATTCGTCAATTTCATCGGGGTCGATGCCTGCCAGCAAACAAAAATTACCAATAATCATTAATCTCTGAATATGGTGGGCATAAGCCAGATGCAACGATTGCCCAATCGCATGTTTCATACAATTCATTTTGGTTCGGCCAGTCCAAAAGAAATCTGGGAGTTTGATTTTGTGTTCAAAAAAGTTAAGTTTTTGAAATTCAGGCATTTGATGCCAATAAATTCCACGCATATATTCCCGCCAACCGATGATTTGACGCACAAACCCTTCGATTTGAGCGATGTTGATTTTATCTTGGTTATGTTTCCAATGCTCGACAGCTTGTTCTACGACTTCTAAAGGCGAAAGTAATTTTATATTCAACGAAAATGAAAGTCGAGAATGATAAATGGACCAATATTGCATAGCCATTGCGTCTTCGTAAGTGCCAAAGTTTGGCAGACAGTTTTTTACAAAAAAATCCAATAATTGTAAGGATTCTTCTCGGGTCACTGGCCAAAAGAAAGCTTTCGGATTGATGTTTCCTATTGTTTGGATTTCTTGTTTTTGTACAAGTTCGTATATGTCTGAAATATCTCGACTAAATGTTAAAGGTTCCGGTGGTCGGTGTTCTTTTGGAAGTTTTTTTCGATTATCAGCATCATAGTTCCATTGACCCGTGAGCGGTTCGTTGCCATCCATCAAAATACCGTATTTTTTTCGCATCATACGGTAGAAATTCTCCATCAGAAATGTCTTTTTACCTTTGAAAAACTCTCCTAATTCGCTTCTGTGGCTCAGAAAATGCTCAGTGTCATAGACTTTTGAGGGAATATTGATGGTGCCTAAAAATGCCTTTAGTTGTTCGTCAAGGCGATATTCGTCAGGAAGCTGATATTCAAATTGTTGAATGGGGTTTTGTTCAATAATCCATTCAAGATTTTGTGTGAGTGATTGCTTATTTTGTACATCATCTAAACGCAAATAGATAATATGATGTCCTTGTTTTTCGAGGTTTTGTGCAAAAAGTCGCATGGCCGTAAAGAAGCCAACGATTTTTTGAATATGATGTTTCACATAGTCAGTTTCCTGCCTCATTTCCATCATAACATAAAGTATATCATTGTTTTTTTCTTGAAACCAAGTGTGATAATGATTGAGTTGGTCGCCCAGTATTAATCGAAGAACCATGAAGTTTTTGCTTAAATCTTTCATGGTTTTAAACTAATTATGGAAATAATTGTTCAAATATATCACACTAATCCTTCTGGATTGGGAATAAAATTCAAGAATGAGTCAGATTTTTTCTTGTACTTTTCGGTATCAAGAGCATAAAGAAAAGCTCCTTTTTTCGAGAAACCTTTTTGCTTTTCTTTTAATTTTATCAGAAGTCCTGTCGAAAGTATTTTCCTACTAAAATTGCGTTTATCAAAATTACTACCATAAATAGCTTCATAAAGATTCAATATTTGCGGAATTGTAAACTTTTCAGGCATCAATTCAAAACCAACAGGATGAAAAGCTGCCTTATAACGTAAGCGTTCTATTGCTATTTGTATCATCTCCCGGTGGTCAAAAAGCAATTCAGGCAAATCGTGCATCGAAAACCATTGAGCATGGTGCGTGTCCGAAATCTTTGTTTCGTAGTCTTTTACATTGACCAAAGCATAGTATGCCACCGCCACAGTTCGCTCCACAGGGTCACGATTGGGGTCACCAAAAGCATTGAGTTGCTCCAAGAAAATGCCAGTAACGCCTGTTAACTCGAATAAAATTCTTTCGGCAGCTTGATCAAGGCTTTCGTTGGGTTTTAACCAGCCTCCCATCAATGACCAAGTATCATGGTCGGTCTGAACACCACGTTTGACCAGCAATAATTTCAATTCTTCGCCATCAAAACCAAATATAATCGAGTCCAATGCCACTAAGCATTTGGTTTGTTGTTTGTAAAGTTCTAACATTCAATGTTTTTAGGGTCTATTATATTTAGGTATTTTTCGTCATTTCATCAGCAATATAGCATGACTGACTTCGATGAACAACAAAATTGCAAATTTTATCTAAAAAACTCATATTTTTGTGCAAAAAACCTCTGATGTCTCTTCTAAAAATACAAAATCTGCATAAAACTTTTGGGGGAAATTCCGCTGGGAAGCAAGCTGATAGTAGTAAAAAAGCCATTAATAATATCTCGCTTTCTATAGAGAAAGGTGAAATATTGACAATTTTGGGTGAAAGTGGCTCAGGAAAAACCACGCTTTTACATCTGATCGCAGCTCTACATGAGCCAGATGCAGGTAGTCTAACGCTTGATGGTGAACGTATTACGCCACCTTCAGAAAAACTGATTGCTGGGCATCCTGATATAAAGTTGGTTCGACAAGATTACGGCTTATTTCCGAATATGACTATTCGTGAGAATATTGCTTATGAATTACGTTATTATGAAGAAAAATATCGCAACAAAAGAATTGATAAATTGCTAAAAATCAGTGGTTTGCAAAAAGTGCAGAGTCATCTTCCTCGCCAAGTTTCGGGTGGTGAGCAGCAACGTGCCGTTATCGTTAAAGCCATTGCCGAGCAACCAAAATTATTGCTTTTGGACGAACCTTTTAGTCATTTAGACGCACTTAATAAGCGAAGATTAAAGAATGAAATATTACATATTATTAAAGATGATGGAGTAACTTGTATTTTTGTGACACATGATGTGGCTGATGCGTACGGTATGGCCGACCGCTTAGTAATCATGCAGAAAGGCAAAGTGCTACAAATTGGAACGCCAGAAGAAGTTTATCAAAATCCAATCAATCAATATGTTGCTGAAATTACGGGAGAGCTTGCCTTAAGTACTGAGTTAAGAGTTCTGAGTTCTGAGTTACAACTACAACTCAGAACTCAAAACTCAGAATTCAAAACTTTTTTCCTTCGTCCCGAGCAGCTTCGTATTTCTGAAACCTCTGAGATAAAAGCCCTTGTTGAATCAATAAAATTTCTGGGTGCATATTATGAAGTGATTTTAAAAATAGATAATTTAAGTTTGAAAATGTACAGTTTTGATAAATTGACAGTGGGTGATGTTGTGGGGATTGAGATTTTTGAATGAAATGTAAAATAAAAAGAGTCTTATAGTACTTATAAAACTCTTTAATTTTATAAAAATGCGGTAAGTTAAAATATCCTATTTTTAATTAAATAATAGATAAAAAATCCATTCTTAAAAACGTTTGCAGATATTTTCTGTGTACGTTGAATAAAATTTAGATAAAAATTTATTCTATTCTTTGCATTTGTTTAGGTAATTGTTCAACTTTGCATCAGTATCAAGAAACTCTGATTGAAAAATCAGAAATCCAACCGAGTCGAAACACTACGGTGGTCAAAGGATGCGGGCTGTTCTTAAGTCAAAAATGTTTTATTTTTCTCTTCAAAACTTCCGCAAAATAGTCTTAATACCAAGTTTTTTAAATGGGAGATTATTGATTGTTAGCTGTGTATTTGTGATGGTATTTTATTCACTCATTTACTCACTCACTCAATTACTCATTAGATTCAATAAATATCATTAACCAAAAACATAGGATTTATGCCTTATTTATTCACTTCTGAGTCTGTATCGGAAGGACACCCAGACAAAGTATCAGACCAAATATCAGATGCCCTGATTGATAACTTCATGGCGTTTGACCCTTCATCTAAAGTAGCATGCGAGACTTTGGTAACGACAGGTTTAGTTGTTTTAGCAGGAGAAGTAAAAACTCAAACTTATCTTGATGTTCAATCAATTGCTCGTGAGGTAATCCGTAAAATTGGTTATACTAAATCGGAGTACATGTTTGAGTCTAATTCTTGCGGAATTATCTCAGCGATTCATGACCAATCGGCCGATATTAATCAAGGTGTTGATAGAGCAGTAGCTGCAGATGATTTTGAGTCAAAAGCAAATGCTCAAGGTGCTGGCGACCAAGGTATGATGTTTGGTTATGCCACTCGTGAAACCGACAATTATATGCCATTAGCATTGGATTTGGCTCACACCATCCTCCAAGAAATGTCATATATTCGTAATAATGAACCTGAATTGATTCCTTATTTACGTCCTGATGCTAAATCGCAAGTAACAATCGAATATTCTGACGATAATGTTCCTCAAAGAATTGATACAATCGTTGTTTCAACGCAGCACGATGATTTCGCTGATGATAATACAATGTTGGCAAAAATCAAAGCCGATATTATCAATATTGTGATTCCACGTGTACAAGCAAAATTGAAAGCTGATTTACAATTGTTGTTCAACGACCAAATTACTTATCATATCAATCCAACTGGGAAATTTGTTATCGGTGGACCACACGGAGATACAGGTTTGACAGGTCGTAAAATCATCGTTGATACTTACGGCGGTAAAGGTGCTCATGGTGGCGGTGCTTTCTCTGGAAAAGACCCATCAAAAGTTGACCGTTCGGCAGCTTATGCCACTCGCCATGTAGCTAAAAACTTAGTAGCGGCTGGTCTTTGCGACGAAGTATTGGTACAAGTTTCTTATGCTATTGGTGTTGCAAAACCTTGTGGCTTGTTTGTAACAACGTATGGTACTGCCAAAGTTGATATGAGCGATGGCGAAATTGCACGTAAAGTAGAAGAAATTTTCGATATGCGTCCGTATGCAATTGAGCAACGTTTGAAATTACGTAACCCAATTTATTCAGAAACTGCTGCTTATGGCCACATGGGACGTAAAAATGAAGTGGTAACAAAAACTTTCAAAGGGCCAGATGGTTCCGTTGTTACCAAAGAAGTAGAACTTTTCACTTGGGAAAAATTAGATTATGTCGATGCAGTGAAAACAGCATTTGGTTTGTAAAAATTGCCGTCAGTGAATACACTGACAGAAGGCCGTAGATATAAGAAAAGGAAGTCGAAATGGCTTCCTTTTTTTGTGTCTGTACGACGGATTTCCTAATCCGTCAAACCTCCCAAAGCATCCTTCCAAAACAGCTTTTTCAAGATTAAGAAATAATGAGTATTTTCGCAGAAAAAAAGAACAAATTTCAATGAAAATAAGTAACCCAAATTATAAGATAATAATCAGTATTCTTTCTCTGCTTTCTTTTTCAGCATTTGCACAAATACCAAAACCAGCCAGTGTTATACCTACACCCAAGCCAACAGTCTATGCAATCGTCGAGCAAGTAAGAAAAAAATATGCCCCTGATAAACGTGTAGCTATTTTTCAGGCCGATTTGGATTCAAATCGAATAGTAGGGAAAACAAATTTGCCATTAGCAAAAAAAGATTTGTTAAATCGCTTAAAATCAAATGGTTATGTATTGGTTGATGCGATAAAAACTTTACCTGATGAAGATGATTTGGGCGATAAAACTTACGCTTTGGTGAATATTTCGGTAGCAAATATGCGAAGTCAGCCAAAAGAATCAGCCGAATTAGCTTCTCAAACGTTGCTCGGGACTGCATTAAAGATATTTGACAAAGACCGTTATTGGTACCAAGTTCAGACACCTGATAATTATATTGGATGGGTAGAAGGAACAACCATCAGCCGCATAAGTAAAGCTGATTTAGATAGCTATCAATCAAAAACTAAGTTGATGTATGCAAAACCTTATGGTTTTTCTTACACTAAACCCGATGAAAATGCTCAGACGATTTCTGACCTCACTTGGGGTGATTTATTAATTGTAAAAGATACGCTGAAAGGTTTTTATGAAGTAATTTATCCTGATAATCGTCAGGCATTTGTTGCTCAAAATGAAGTGATTCATTTCCAACAATGGCAAAAAACAACCCAAGCAACCGAACAAAGCTTGGTTGGTGCAGCCACAAAAATGATGGGTTTACCGTATTTATGGGGCGGCACTTCATGGAAAGGCGTTGATTGTAGTGGTTTTACAAGAATGATTTATCAAAATAATGCTATTCTTCTTCCTCGTGATGCTTCTCAGCAGGTATTTGCTGGGGATGAAGTTCCATTTGAGCAACTGAAAGTAGGAGATTTATTGTTTTTTGGAGAAAAAGCTACTCCTGAAAAACCCGAAAAAGTGGTACATGTAGGTATGTGGATTGGTGATAATCAATTTATTCACTCTTCGGGAATGGTTAGAATTAGTAGTTTTGACAAAAATTGTAGCAATTATGATTCCCATAATGCCAGTCGTTATTTGCGTTCAAGACGCATTTTAGGTTCAGAGAAAGGCGTTGTCCCATTGAGAAAGTAATAGACTGTCGAAAGGAGAGCAATGTTTTGTAATAAAATTACTTGATGTCTTATTTGTCAATTATACACTTATTCAATACTTTCGTAAAATATTCAACCAAAAATAAATAATGAAAAAATCACTCATTTTTTCTTTTCTTCTTCTCAGTATAGCATTTGCCTGTAAGCAAACTCGCAAAATGCTTAATGATGAAGCATATTCTAAACTTTCTGATGAAGAAAAACGAAAAGTTGAACATGCCCTTGATGGTATTCAACTTGCTGACCCTGAGTTGGAAGTGACGCTTTTTGCATCAGAACCAATGATGATGAACCCAACCAATATGGATATTGATGCGAAAGGAAGGGTTTGGATTTGTGAAGGGTATAATTATCGAAATAAATTAAATCCAAAGAATCCATATAACAAAAAAGGTGACAGAATCTTGATTATGGAAGACACCGACCAAGATGGAAAAGCTGATAAAAGTACGGTTTTCTATCAAGGCGAAGACATCAATGCGGCTCTCGGTATTTCGGTTTTAGGTAATAAAGTAATTGTTTCATGCAGTCCAAATGTGTTTTTGTTTACTGATGAAAATAGTGATGGGAAAGCCGATAAAAAAGAAATTATTTTTACTAATCTGAAAGGTGTTCAACATGACCATGCTATTCATGCTTTTTCATTTGGACCTGATGGAAAATTATACTTTGATGGTGGAAATGAAGTAGAGACTTTGAGCGATAAAAATGGCAAAGAATTGACAGATGATTTAGGTCGCCCATTTTCAACTTATAAGCAAGGGAAAGTATTCCGTTGTGATATTGACGGTTCAAATGTTGAGATTTTAGCTCATAATTTTCGTAATAACTACGAAGTAGCCGTTGATTCTTATGGTAGAATGTGGCAATCGGACAATGATGATGATGGAAACAAGGGCGTGCGTATCAATTATGTAATGGATTATGGCAATTATGGCTTCAAAGATGAAATGACTGGGGCAAGTTGGCAAGAACGTCGTACTAATTGGGAAAGTGAAATTCCTTTGCGTCATTGGCATTTGAACGACCCAGGTGTGGTACCAAATTTATTACAAACAGGTGCTGGTTCGCCAACGGGAATGATTATTTATGAAGGGAAATTATTGCCACAAAAATACCATAATCAAGTAATTCATTGTGATGCTGGGCCAAGCATTGTGCGTTCTTATCCTGCCGAAAAAGATGGAGCAGGTTTCAAAGCAACTATTAATAATATTTTGGATGGTTCAAAGCGTGACCAATGGTTTCGTCCTTCAGACGTAACAGCCGCTCCTGATGGTTCTATTTTCGTAGCCGATTGGTATGATCCAGGTGTGGGTGGGCATGCGATGGGAGACTCACTTCGTGGGCGAATTTATCGCATTGCACCAAAAGGAGAAGATTATTCTGTACCAAAATTTGATTTTGAAACTGCCGACGGTTGCGTAGAGGCTTTGCAAAATGCCAATTTAGCGGTACGTTATTTGGCTTGGACAAAGTTGAACGCCATGCAAGACAAAGCAGAGGAAGCTTTACTAAAACTTTGGAAGGGAGATGATTCAAGAATGCGTGCAAGAGCTTTGTGGTTGTTAGGCAAAATTAATGGTAAAGAAGCAAAATATATACAAGAAGCAATCGAAGACAAAGACGAAGATATTCGTTTGACAGGCATTCGTTTGTCTCGTGAGCTTAAGACTGATAATTTGCCGATTTTGAAAAAACTCGCCAATGATGCTTCTCCACAAATCCGTCGTGAAGTTGCTGTGGCGATTCGTCATAAAACTTCTCCAGAAGCGGCTGCCATTTGGACGACTTTAGCTAATCAATATGATGGTAAAGATCGTTGGTATTTAGAAGCTTTAGGCATTGCCGCTGATAATCAATGGGATACTTTTTTTGCTAATTATATGGCTCAAGCTGGCGAAAAATGGAAAATGGATGCTGCTGCAAAAGACTTGGTTTGGCGTAGCCGTTCAACTGATAATATTTATCGTTTGGCTGAATTAGCAAAATCTGAAAAAGAAAATTTGCGATATTTCCGTGCTTTTGATTTTCAAACTAACCCAGAAAAAACAAAAGTTTTACTCGGAATGTTAGATGGTGGAAATGCTTCGAGTGAGATTATGACGCTGGTTTTCAAGCATTTAGATGTAAAAAGTGCTAATCAAAACCCATTGTTCAGAACACTTTTACCAAAAGTTTTGAATGGTATCAAAAACCCAACTGATTATTTGGATTTAGTGAAACGCTATGAAATGAAAGACCAGTCAGACCGTCTAACGGCAATGGTAATGAATGATTCACTTTTGGGCAATGAAGCTGCCAAAATTCAGATAAAAATCAACGGTTTAGGCGAATTTCAAAAATTAGCAAAAAGCAAAGATGAAGATTTAGCTCGCAAAGCAATTATGATTTATGGAGGAGTGGATGAAAAGCCAGTAACCGACTATTTGGTGAGTTTATTCAACAATAAAAATCTTTCAAAAAACCTGCGTAATGAAGCCATGAGAGCCATGAATGGTTGGAATAGCGAATCTATTTTGTGGGATTTAGTAAAAGCCAATAAAGTATCTGATGAAGTAATGCCAATTGCAAAAAAAATACTTTTGGGAACGTGGCACGGAGATATTCGTTCAGAAGCCATGAAAATGTTTGGTGCAGAATTAGACAAAGAATTGGGTGATATTAATGATTTAGCTAAAGGGATTGGCAATGTCACAAAAGGTCAAACGGTATTTAAAACTTATTGTGTGGCTTGCCACCAAGTGAAAGGCGAAGGAGTGAACTTTGGGCCTAATTTAACTGAAATTGGCAGTAAACTATCAAAAACTGCTCTTTATTCGGCTATTATTAATCCAAGTCAAGGAATAAGCTTTGGTTATGAAGGCTATAAACTCAAACTAAAAGATGGAACAGAAGTAGAAGGAATGATTTTGAGTAAGACAGAAAATGATGTAAATGTAAAGCAAATTGGTAGTACCAATCCAACGGCTTTCAAGCGTGCGGACATTGTTTCGATGGAAGAAAACGAAGAATCATTGATGCCAAAATTCCCACTTCAAAAACAAGAAATTGTTGATTTAGTGGAGTACTTGCGTACTTTGAAAAAGCAATAAAAATAACAGAGATTTGCATTGAAAAGGGGCATAATTTTAGAGTTATGCTTCTTTTCTTATATGAAAACCTTATGGACGGATATTTCCTAAACTTTTGTATATTTTTCCTTTACTTGTAACAACGCATGGACTCGAAACTATACCTCCTTCTGCAAGAAAAGTCCATTTTTTTTCACCAGTAATAGCATCTAAGGCATATAAAGATTTTTGAAGTACACTCCCCACGTAAACGGTGCCTTCTGCAACTGTTGGCGTAGCAATTCCTTCATCATTATAAAAAGTCCATTTTTTCACCCCAGTCAAGGCGTCGAAAGCGTAAAGATATTTATCTCCGCACGAAATATAGACAATCCCATTTTCTACTGCTGCTGTTGAAAGGTAAAAGTCATTAAAGTAATAACTCCATTTTTTTTCGCCAGTGATGGCATCAATGGCATATAGGTTATTATCTTGACTACCGACATATATTATTCCATTGCTTATGGTAGGACTTGCATCAATCGCTCCATTTGTAGCAAAACTCCATTTTTTTGCACCACTTGTGGCATCAATGGCATATAAGTTATTATCAAAACTGCCCACATAAACAATTCCATTTGCGGCAATAGGTGAGGAACTAATCACCAAATTGGTAGGAAAAATCCATTTCTCTTCACCAGTGTTGGCATCAATGGCATATAAGCTATAGTTTGTGTTTCCAATATAAACAATTCCATTATAAACTGTTGGTGTTGACTTATTGAAAGCCATTGAGAAACCTGTGTTTTTGGGTAGATATGACCATTTTTTTTCTCCAGTAATAGCATTTAAAGCGTTTAATTCTCCCGAACCGCTATTACCAGTATAAACTAAACCATTTGCGATGGTGGGACTTGAATTACCTCCCGAACTACTTCCATCTGAAAGAAAACTCCATTTTTTTTCTCCTGTTTTGGCATTTAATGCACATACGCTTTCATGTGAATTACTTACATACACCAGATCATTCTCTACAATGGCACTCGTAAAAAGGTCGAACATATAGTTTGGATCAGTAACATAAGACCATTTCTTTTTTCCTGTATGAATATCAATGGCATAAAAAGTATAATTTATATCACCTACATATACAGTGCTTTTTGTAGTATTTATTTTGTTGATTGTAAACGGAATACAAATTTCATTACAATTTTGAGCGGTAGAAATTAGTGAAGAAAACACTAAAAAAAGCACGTATACATACTTTGGCATAAAAGAAAAGTTTTAGTAAACAGGAAAAGTTTTTTTGAAAAATATCAACAATTGTACCACTTGATGATATTTTTGTAGAATTAATGTGTTGATAGAAAATGATAATTGAAAAGAATTACGAAGGTCGAATGAGTTTCTAATCATTCGGTATTTGTTTTGTGCTACTTTTAAAGGTTTATCAAACTCCATTTTCGATATTTGCTCTTATATAACCCTTTATGATTACCTGATTTTTAAATAATTTTTATGAAGAAACTAACATTTTTATTTGCTTTCTTGTCCATTTCTTTGGCAAAAAGCTATGCTCAAACTCAACAAACTTTCACTAATCCATTATTACCTTCAGGAGCTGACCCATACAGTTTTTATAAAGATGGCTATTACTATTATACACATACTGTACAAAGCAAATTGATTATTTGGAAAACCAAAAATCTCTCAGATTTGAAAACTGCTGAGTCAAAAACAATTTGGATACCACCAACAGGGACATTATATTCTAAAGAATTATGGGCTCCCGAAATACATTTTATTCAAGGAAAATGGTATATGTATTTTGCTGCCGATGATGGCGATAATAATCATCACCGAATGTATGTTTTGGAAAATAATTCGCCTGACCCAATGGTAGGAGATTGGAGTTTTAAAGGAAAAGTGGCAGATATATCAAGTGACAAATGGGCAATTGATGGTGATGTTTTTGAACATCGTGGTCAATTATACATGATTTGGTCGGGTTGGGAAGGTGATAGTAATGGACAACAAAATATTTATATTGCTAAAATGAAAAATCCGTGGACAATTGAAGCAGGGCGTGCTAAAATATCTGGTTCTGATTTTGATTGGGAAAAGCATGGCGACTTAAAAGACCCAAATTTGCCACATGTGAATGTAAATGAAGGACCACAGATTTTAAAACATGGAAAAAAACTTTTTATTATTTATTCTGCAAGTGGCTGCTGGACAGATTTTTACGCTTTAGGGATGTTAAGTGCTGATGAAAATGCAGATTTATTAAAGCCAAGCAGTTGGAAAAAATCATCAGAACCTGTTTTTAAACAATCCGCTGAAAATGGTGTTTTTGCTCCTGGTCATAATTCATTTTTCAAATCTCCTAATGGAAAAGAAGATTGGATTCTTTATCATGCCAATTCAAAACCAGGACAAGGTTGTGGGCAATTTCGTTCGCCAAGAATGCAAAAGTTTTCTTGGAATGCTGATGGAACACCTAATTTTGGCGTACCTGTGAAAGAAAGCGAAGCTTTAGCAATTCCTTCGGAAAAGTAGTTAATGGAAATTAGTTATTGGTGTAAATTCTAATGAGGCACACTTTTCAAGTGTGCCTCATTTATGAAGCTTTAGCGATTCTATCAATGAAAGCAGTCAAATAAAATAGCTATATAGAGTTTTGTTTTCTCAGTATTTTCTTTGAGAAAACAACATTTTTCTCAACTCAATCCACTGCATTCGCATTCATAAAAGTAGTGGTTTGCTCAAAAATATCATTCATATTATTTAGATCATGCGTTCCTTGCGAATACTTCTTAAAAGTAGTTTTTACCTTCAAATTTTTTAACTTTTCATATAATTTTTCTCCTTGATTGTAATTAACAATTTGGTCAGAATCACCATATAAAAGTAAGGTTGGTGGAGCTTTCTTAGATGCTATAAAGTACGGACTTGATTGTTCATAAGCGTTGGGATTTTGGCTGTAAGGAACTCCCACCAATAATTCTGTTAAATTTGTTCCATTTTTATCCACAATGCTTTTTTGTAGGTCAGCTTGCGTAAGGTCGGTGGGAGCAGCCAAACCAATAACGGCTTTGATATTTGTGTTAGCAGTATTTTTGTAAGCATAAGTTAGGGCAAGATGTCCACCTGAACTATGACCAAATAAGATAATATCGCCCGAAAGATTATATTTTGTTTTATTAGCATTGATAAAATTAATGACCGAACTAATATCTGCCAATTCTTCATTCAATTTCACCCCAGACATAAAAGTAAGTCGGTGATTAATATTAAAAATAGCGATATTCTTTTTTTGTGCTTTTAGATTTTCTGCCAATGAGGTGATATAACCTTTGTCGCCCTCTTTCCAACCACCGCCATGAATCATAATAATAGTAGTAGATGCTTGGGTACCTGATGAAAGATTTGGCAAATACATATCAAACTTTTGTAATTCATCAGAACCATAAGAAACATTTAATTCTGACCTATAATCTGCCACTACAACGGGGGTGTTGTCTATAGCTGTTTCTTTTTTTGAACTTGGTAATATGTCAGCTAAACCTTGACAACCAAACGAGACCAACGCAATAATAAAAAATGATAGTTTTTTCATGGTTTTTGAATTTTATATTTTTGATAAAACCTTGTGAAAATGCTTGATAAAATGAGTCATTTCATCAGTGTTTTCTTGTCAATTTCGGTGTTGTAAAGTTCAGGAGCTTTTTAAGTAAAAGTGTTACACAATTTTAGAAAATCATTATATTGTTCCCACATTTGCAAGGATGCCGTATTTTTATTTATAATGCTACCAAAGCCAAGATTTGAAGTATCGTCTAAAATCTATCTTTTGTCGAGTAATAAGAAAAAAACATCTATAATAAATCCCAATTCCATATAAAATCACTAATTTTCCTATTCTATTAAACCTATTAAAATAGTCAAGCGAATGACCTTCAAAAAATCTACAAAAATCACTTTTCCTTTATTAATCGCCTCGGGAATTATTGTTGTTTCGTGTATGAAACGCAGCCCCAAAAGTGATACTTTAATCATTAATGAAGACCCTACTAAAGCAGTTGCAAAAGCCAAAGAAATTCGTGAAAAAACTCCTGCAAAAGTCATAGATGGTCTTCAAATGACTCTTTGGGCATCTGATTCGCTTGCTCCTGATCCTGTGGCAATGTCGGTCGATGACCAAGGTAGAATCTATTTGATTCGCACCAATCGCCAGAAAAATTCAGAGTTTGATATTCGTGGACACCGTGATTGGATGACCGAATCAATCGGTTTGCAAACAGTCGAAGATAGACGAGCTTTTTTGCGTAAAACTTTCTCGCCAGAGCGTAGTAAAGAAAATGAATGGCTCAAAGATTTGAATGAAGACGGCATTCATGACTGGCATGATTTAGCTGTTGAAAAAGATGAAGTTTGGCGTTTGGAAGACACCAATAATGATGGCATTGCTGATAAATCAATGCGAGTTTTGAATGATTTCTTTGAAGAAATCACCGACGTCGCAGGTGGAATCTTGGTAAGAGCCAAAGATATGTTTGTTGCCATTGCCCCTGATGTTTGGCGTTTGACCGACAAAAATGGTGATGGTGTTTATGACCAAAAAACGTCTATTAGTCACGGTTATGGTGTACACATTGGTTTTGGCGGACATGGAATGTCTGGCTTAGTTGAAGGCCCAGATGGAAGAGTTTATTGGAATATCGGCGATATTGGAGCAAATATTACTACTGCTGATGGCAAAAAATTTGAGCATCCAAATTCTGGAATCATTGCTCGTGCAAATCCTGATGGTAGCGATTTTGAAATTTTTGCATCAGGCTTACGCAATACCCACGAGTTTGTTTTTGATGATTATGGCAATTTGATTTCATCTGACAATGACGGAGATTACCCTGGCGAAAGTGAGCGTTTGGTTCATGTAGTAGAAGGCTCGGATGCAGGTTGGCGTTCAAACTGGCAGTATGGCAAATACACCGACCCAAAAAACAATAAATACAATGTTTGGATGGGTGAAAAACTTTTCAAACCTCGTTGGGAAGGTCAAGCCGCTTATATTATTCCTCCAATTATGAATTTTCATAATGGCCCAACAGGTATGCTGTATAACCCTGGCACAGCCTTGGGTTCGGAGTGGAAAAAGAAGTTTTTCTTGGTTGAATTTGTAGGAAGTCCAACACGTTCACATATTTGGTCGTTTGGCTTAAAACCTAAAGGTGCTTCGTTTGATTTAGATGGAGAAAAAGATGTGGTTAGTGGAATTTTACCTACGGGAATCAGATTTGGCCCAGACGGAGCATTGTATGCTGCCGACTGGATAAATGGCTGGGATACAAAAAATTATGGTAGAGTTTGGAAATTAGATGTAACAAAAGATAAAAACGACTACGAAGCACTCAGAAAAGAAACAAAACGTTTGATTCAGTTAAATTATTCTGCTCAAACTGATGAAATGCTTTATTCTTTGCTTTCAAATGTTGATGCACGTATTCGCCAAAAAGCACAATTTGAGTTGGCAGGTAGAGGTAAAAATGGATTTGCTCAATTCGCTAAAGCAATTGCACAAACAGACAATCAATTAACAAGAATTCATGGTATTTGGGGAGCAGGGCAATTGGCTCGTCAAAACAAAGTATATGCTTCGCCTTTTGTTGCTTTATTAAAAGATAAAGATGAAGAGATCATTGCTCAAGCGGCCAAAATCATTGGTGATATTAGATTAGAAAATACTGGCAGTGAATTGATGCCTTTATTGAAAAGTAAAAATCCAAGAGTGAAGTTTTATACTGCTGAGGCAATCGGTCGCATAGCTTATCAAGGTGCGGTCGCTCCATTGATTGAAATGTTGGAAGCCAACAATGATGAAGATTTATATATCCGTCATGCAGGAGTGCTGGCTTTGTCGAGAATCGGGCAAGCCGAGCCAATGATTGCTTTGTCAAATAGCCCAAGTAAGGCTTTACGCACGGCAGCCGTTTTGGTTTTACGCAGATTGAAAAATGAAAATATTGCTATTTTCTTGAATGACAAAGACGAATATATTGTAACAGAAGCTGCAAGAGGCATCAACGATGATTTGTCGATTCCAGCAGCTTTACCTGCTTTGGCTGCTACATTAAAAGAGAAAAGATTTACAGCCGAACCATTACTCAGAAGAGCAATCAATGCAGCTTTGCGAGTGGGAACTGAAAAAGAATTAGATTTATTGATCGCATTTTCAACAAGAACCGACATCAAGGATGAAATAAAAGCAGAGGCTTTGGCAACTTTGGGTTCGTGGGCAAATCCTTCGGTGATGGATAGAGTGGATGGGCGTTATCGTGGTAAATTAGAAAGAGATGGAGCTTTGGTAAAAGCAAAAATCCAACCATACATTGCAGATTTCTTGAAAGAAACCAATGCCGAAACTTTGATAGCTACGGCAAGTTTATTGGCAGAGTTGAATATCTCAACTGCCAATGCTCAATTGGCTAAAATCTATAATGAAACCGAAAATGCTAAAGTGAAAACTGCTATTTTACCAGCATTGAATAAATTGCAATATGCTGATATTGAGTCGGTTATCAAGAAAGGTATGGAGGATAAAGATGAAAATGTGAGAACGGTTGCTTTAGGTTTATTGAATAATAGCAATATTTCTAAAGAAAGCCTTCCAGCGATTGTGAAAGGTATTTTTGCTAAAGGAAGCATCAAAGAAGAACAACAATTGTTGATGGTTTTGGGTAAATTAGACCTCGATAAAACCCAAACAATTTTAGAAGGATTGATTGACCAATTGAAAGAAAAACAATTATCTCCAAGCCTTTCTTTGGAACTAAAAGAGGCCGTCGAAGCTTCTGGGTCAGAAAGTTTAAAAGCTAAAATCGCTGCCATCAAGCCTGGGGCTTCGCCGATGGATGAATATTTGGAAGCACTTTTCGGTGGAAATCGAAATAACGGACGTAATACTTTCAATTATAACTCAACGGCTCAATGTGTGCGTTGTCATTCGCTTGGTGGTGAAGGTGGTTCTGTTGGACCAAATTTATCTAAAATCGGAGCTACTTTGAGTCGTGAACAACTCTTACAAGCTCTTATCGAACCAAGTGCAAGATTATCGCCAGGGTTTGGTACAGTTTCATTGAAATTGAAAGATGGACAAGAAGTAATAGGTACTTTGGCTAAAGAAAACGAACACGAATTGGTCATTACAACTTCCGATGCCGAGCCTTTGGTGATTCCAGTAGCGAGAATTGCAAAAAGAGAAAACATGCCTTCAAGTATGCCACCAATGGGTAGTTTGTTATCAAAAAGAGAGATTCGTGATGTGGTAGAATTTTTGGCTAATTTGAAGTAAAAGAGCAAAACCATGAAAAAAACTTTTTCATTTCTTTTCATTTTTATCGCTTTTCAAACCTTTTCACAAGGGCCAAAAGTGCTAATTGTTACGGCACATCCTGACGATGAAACGATGTTTCCTGTGACGATTTTCAAAATTACGCATGAGCTAAAAGGTACTGCCGATTTAGCTTTAATTACTGATGGTTCGGGAGGATATAATGGTTTGGTGGCATCGTCATATTATGGAATGAATTTGACAGATTCGACAACGGGAAGAATACATTTGCCATTGTTACGCAAGAAAGAATTATTTTGTTCGGGCGAGGTCATGGGTATCAAAAACTTCCATTTTTTTGACCAAATAGACGATTATTATCAATTCGACCCAAAACCTTTTTTGGCAGGAGAAAGATGGGATTTGGCCTTTTGTGAAAGAAAATTAGATAAAATCTTACAAAATGGACAATATGATTATGTTTTTTGCTTGATTCCGAGTGCTGAGCAACATGCTCATCATAAAACAGCTTCGATTTTGGCATTGCGTGCGGTACAACGAATGAAAGGAGATAAAAAGCCTGTTGTTTTAGGTGGAAGGTCTTTGAATAAAAATTATACCTATACATTTTCACAATTAGAAAATTATCCCGAAACAAAAATTTCAACAACAGCACCCGTTTTTTATTTCGACCGCTCGTTTGGTTTTGGTGAAAACAAGCATCATAGTTATATGATTGTAGCTGATTGGGTAAAAGCTTGTCATAAAACCCAAAGTGGTGACATGGATGCTTCGATGCACAAAGGTGAACTGGAAACTTTTTGGTATTTTGATATCAATGGCAATACAAAAATTGAACAAACCAAAACGTTTTTTGAAAATTTACGGAATAGTGGTTTTCCGACAAAATAATAACAACCTTGATTACTTTTTAAGTTTATACCCTTTTATTCAACCAAATTTTTACTATGAAAAATGAAATTTCTCGCCGTGGTTTTATGACCATCGCACCTATTGCAACAATCGGTTTGTTATTAAACAAACGCTCAAATAATTGGTTGGATAAACCAAATTCAAAATTTGGTGGCGTACAAATGGGTGCCATTACTTATTCGTTTAGAAGTATGCCCCACGATATTGACCAATTATTGAAGTTTTGTATTGATGCTGGGGTGAGTGCAATCGAAATGATGGGCGATCCTGCTGAAGAATTTGCAGGAAAACCTAAAAATCCAAATCCATTTAGACCGCAGCCTCGCCCAGCTGGTGCAGCTCCTGCTGGCCCGCCACAACGCCCACAATTGACTGATGAGCAAAAAGCTCAAATGGCCGCTTATGCAAAACAAGTTGCTGAGTGGAGAGCAACTGCTTCGATGGATAAATTCAAAGAAATACGTAAGAAATTTAATGATGCTGGGGTAAGTATTTATGCTTTCAAACCCAATGCTTTTGGAGCAAATAACTCTGATGCAGAAATTGAATACGGCATGATGGCAGCCAAAGCATTAGGAGCAACTTCAGTAACTGTTGAACTACCAACTGACTCGGCTCAAACAAAAAGATTAGGTGATTTGGGAGCAAAACATAAAGTTTATGTAGGCTATCATGCCCATTTACAGGCAACTGATACACTTTGGGATGAAGCATTGAGTCAATCGCCATACAATTCTTTGAATCTCGATTGTGGACATTACATCGCAGTAGGTGGAAAAAATACCAAAGAATCATTATTGGCATTGATTCAAGCGAAGCATGACCGTATCACGAGTATGCACCTAAAAGATCGTACAGCAGATGGCAAAGGTAATTTAGAGTGGGGCAAAGGCGATACCCCAATCAAGGATATTTTGTTATTAGTAAAAAGCAAAAAATATAAATTTCCAGTTACTATTGAGTTGGAATATGACGTTCCAGCAGGCTCTGATGCAGTGAAAGAAGTAGCCAAATGTATTGCTTATGCTAAGAATATATTAGTTTGATGGTGTTTTAGTGATATTTTTTGACATATTGAGTAGTATTTCTTTAATTTGTAATTATAAGGAATACTACTCATTTTGTTATTTTTTTATAGTAATTTTAATAATAGTGAACCAACCAACTTATAAAGTCCAGATAAATGATGAAAATACTTTCAGTTTCATAAGCGTTGGAAGAAAAGGATTAATATTGAAAGTTGTTAGATTTGATGAAATCGAAGATGAAATTTTTAATTTAGGGTTTGGAGATTTCGATTTTGAAAAACAAACATTGAGTGATACTATTGTTAGTGACAATGGCGATATGGAAAAAATATTGGCAACAGTAGTATCAATTCTTAATAAGTTCCTTCAAAATAATCCTAAATATTCAGTGTTTATTGTTGGCAGTACATTGAGTCGAACAAGGCTTTATCAAATTGCGATTAATCGGTATTATGATGATTTTAGTTCTTATTTTGAAATATTTGGACGTAAAAAAGGTCAATTTGAATTGTTTCAGAAAAATGAAAACTATGAACCTTTTTTAATCAGAAAAACGTTGTGAATTAAACAAAAACTCGAATTATTATGAAAACTCTTGTGAAAAATACTACTGTTAAACTTCCTAAAGCTGAGTTTGTGAAAGATGAAAGTCTATCTTTTTTAAAGGACATTGATTTATTCTCAAAGAAAAAAGCTATTGCTAAAGAAATGCTTAAAAGCACAAAGCTACCTGCTCGTTAAAATAACATTTCACTTCAACCGATTCATCAAAACCAAAACCGAAGTATCTTTCGCTGAGCCATTTCTACTTTGTCGTTTGACTCTGTCGAAATTTCCCAATACAATATCTTCATCGCCGTCGGCATCAATATCTGCGGCATCCATTACCAACCAATTTCCTACATTTGCTTCTTTAATTGTGAAAGGTTTGAAGGCTAAATTTCCTTTGTTTTCAAGATAAACAAATGCCTCTTGTGGTTGATTTTTAGTGTCTGGGAAATAGGCAATTGTAGCAATATCTATATCTCCATCTTTGTCAAAATCTCTCGCAATAGCTTTGAAACAACCATGAATAGGGAAGAAAAATGCTTGCTTGAATTGGTTTTTGCCATCATTCAAATAGCCATAAACGCCATGAAAATTTTTGAGTAAATGCGTACTATAATCGGCATTATCGCCACTGGTATAAAGAATATCCTTGAATCCATCATTATTCAAGTCAGTCATCTCAAAATAGCTTGAGCCATGTACAGGCGAAAAATGTAGAATCTCTTTTTCTTCAAATTGAGTAACACTCGCTGTATCTTTTCCTTTGTTTGTAAAAAGAAAAATACCTTCTTGGGCTTGTGCAAAAAGTACCCAAATGTCAGGCAATCCATCTTTGTTTACATCATCAATGTAAGCCTTGATTGCTCCTGGGAATTCTCGGATGATATTTTTCTTGTAAACATTCTTCCCTTTGTTTTGATACCAAAACAAAGCTCCATTTTTGTTACCATAACCACAAATCAATTGGTCAATTAAACCATCTTTATCTAAATCTAAGGCATTGCTTTGCACAGGTCTTGGGAGGCTATCGAGTAAGGCAGCATTTTGAGTGAAACCACTTTTTCCTGCAAAACTAAAAGGATGCAAAGTGCCAGTTGTTAAATCATTGGGATTCAAAATGCCGATGTTTGTAAGGAATCCACTTCTACTTCCAGCCTTTTTTAGGTCGTTTTCAAAATCAATATCAACAATTGTTTCGCTTACTTTTTGAGATAAAATAGGGGAGAAGTTTTTGTCATATATTGAAAACAAGGCATCACTTCCAACATAAATTTGCTGGTTTCCTGCATCAATTTTTATGTAAGTAACCGAAGGAAAACTGCTTTTCGGAATTGAAATTGGTTTGACTGAAAATAAATCCGTAATTGCTGAAATTGACTCTCGTGCCTGAGCAGGGAGTTTTTCAGGAGCATTTTCTTGGTAGAAAGCTACTATTTTTGCCCAATCTTCGGTCGAAATGCTTGAAATACTTTCATATTTTCCATTATCCCCTTTCCGAATATCGGGATATACTTCACCATTAACAAATTGCAAGCCTAATTGTCCTGCCATAATAGGCAAAATATTGTTTTTCCAAGTAGCTTTATCAAGAAGAGAAGGTTCAGGAAAAAGATGACACGACCCACAGTAAGTTTGAGCCAATTTTTCGCCTTCTGATTGTTTATTGCAGCCTAAAGTAAATAATAAACCAATGAAAGATAGATAGCTTATTATTTTAAATAATTTCATATTTGTGATAATCAATAATTTTTATGAATGATTTCGAAAGCTAAGCAAAAATGCTTGTTTAGCAAAACGTAAATTTTTTTAACAAAAAAACAATAAAAAAATGCGTGCCAGCTTGATGATAGCGACACGCACTTTTATTAATTCAATAAATTACAAACTCTTTTTCTTTAATTCTTTTACTGCAAAATCTGCTGCACGAGCGGTCATTGCCATATAAGTAAGTGAAGGATTCACGCAAGATGCCGAAACCATAAACGAACCATCGGTTACGAAAACGTTTTTCGCTCCCCAAACTTGGTTATTGCTATTCAATACCGAAGTTTTAGGGTCACGTCCCATGCGAGCAGTTCCCATTTCGTGAATCGCCATACCTAAATATGAACCACGGTCATAGCCTTTTACATTTTTTACACCTGATTTTTCGAGCATTTCAATGGCATCATTTTGCATATCAACACGCATTTTCTTCTCGTTTTCTTTCAATTCCGCATCAAAAACAGGTAGTGGAAGTCCCCATTTGTCTTTGTCGGTTTTGTGTAAATATACACGATTTTCAAAATAAGGAAGTGTTTCTCCGAAACCACCAAAGCCCATTGTCCAGTTACCAGGTTTTGTTAGTTCTTCTTTGAAATCAGCACCGAAACTTAATTCAGCCACATTTCTTTGCCACCCTTGACGGCTACCACCACCTTGATAACCAAACCCACGAAGATAATCACGTTTGTCACTACCAATGTTTCGGTAGCGAGGTACATAAATACCATTGGCACGACGGCCAGAATAATATTTATCTAAATCTCCTTCCCACTCACCTGCTGCTCCAGTACGGAAGTGGTGATCCATCAAATTATGGCCTAATTGACCAGAATCATTACCAAAACCATTTGGAAAACGGTCAGAGGTTGAGTTAAGCAACAAAGTTGTAGAACCAAGCGTACTTCCACAAACAAAAATAATTTTTGCATAAAACTCACGTACATCTAATGTTTGTGTATCAATGATACGTACGCCCGTAGCTTTTTGAGTTTTATTGTCGAATAAAATTTCTTTGGCTACTGAATCAGGGCGAAGAGTAAGTCGGCCTGTTTTAGCCGCTGGTGGTAAAGTACAAGATTGTGTACTAAAATATGCTCCGAATGGACAACCCAATGCACATTTATTGCGATATTGACAAGCCGAGCGACCCACACCTAATTGTTCTTTGCGAGCTTCCGATAGGTTGGCTACACGTCCAATCGTCATTGTACGACCTGGGAAGTTCTTTTCAAGGCGTTTACGTACTTCTTTTTCTACACAATACATTTCCATTGGAGGTAAAAAGTCGCTGTCTGGCAATTGAGGTAAACCTAATTTTTCACCTGAAATACCTGCAAATTTTTCTACATAAGAATACCAAGGAGCAATATCTTTGTAGCGAATCGGCCAGTCAACAGCAATGCCATCTTTAAGATTTGCTTCAAAATCAATATCGCTTAAACGATACGACTGGCGTCCCCACATGATTGATTTTCCCCCAACAATATTGGGTCTGAACCAGTCGAAACGTTTGTCTTCTTTATATAAAGCATCTGAATCATTCATCCAGTATTTTTCGCTCATTTCGTTGTATGGATAATCACGAGACAATTTTGGATGGCTTTCCTTTTGAGCAACTGTTAAACGTCCATTATATTGTGATTCCCACGGAGCTTTCATGGCATTTTCGTAGCCTGTTACGTGTTCGAGTTGACGGCCTTTTTCGAGCATTAATACTCGTAAACCCTTTTCTGTCAATTCTTTAGCTGCCCATCCTCCTGATATTCCTGAACCAATGACAATAGCGTCATAAGTTTGGTCTTTGATTAAATCTATATTTAAGTTTGCCATTGTTTTATTTGAGATGATAGATGTGATATATTGGATTTGGGATATGAGAAACTGGATATGAAAAATTGCAGAGTTTTTTTCTACTCTCGAATCTTATATCTCGAATCTCCTATCTTGTTATAATGCCCAAGCTTTTTGACCAGGTTTCATGGTTGTACAGCCATTGAATTTGCCCGGAATTGGCAAATATTCTAAGGCTTGCGTTGCTCCAATTTCCGAAGTGAAATAACCTGTTACAGTTAAGCCTTTCATTTGAGTAAAAAATGCTTTGTTGTCAATAGTGCTTTGTTTCACCATTTCATTTTTTTGAGCAAGGTCAAGTGCGACAAAACTTTTACCAAATTTGGCTTGGCTATCAGCATCTAATTTTGCCAATCCTGCATAAAACTTTTCTTGTTCGGGTTTTTCGTAGCAATCACGTACAACTCTAACAATAAATTTTTCGACACCTGCAGCTTTTGCTCCTGGCGTACCTGTGGTTGGAATAATAATATCAGCAACTTCGGCAAGAAATTTTTCTTGTTCGGCCGTAACAGCTACGCTACTTCCAAAATTGGTTACTTGTCCCATTGCTCCAGCCATTAGTGGTGCAGCCATTACACCCCCAAGCATGAGTGTAACCTTTTGAATTGCTTCTCTACGATTCATATATTTTAAATTTAATGAGTATTTTTTTATTGAGTGAATATGTGATTTGCGATTGAGTGATTTTTACAGTAAAATCACCCATTCACTTACTCACAAATTGTTTACCTGTGAAAACTATCTCCTACGAATTTTAAAACTTCGGGTAAGGCTGTACGCCAGTATGTCCAGTTGTGAGCTCCATCACGTACTCTAAACTCATGCGGAATTTTCTTATCTATCATCATGGCATGAAGTGCCATATTGCCTTTTATCAAGAAATCATCATCGCCACAATCAATGTAAAATTTTACTTTTTTCAAATCTTCTGCATTGGCATTTTCAACAATTTTTATTGGTGCATTTTTGTAGTAATGCTCTGTTAGGCGTTCTTTTCCTTTTAAATCTTTTCCATATAAATCACCAAAAACTGCATTCCAACGAGCAATATCGGCGTTTTGCGTAACAACTTCTTCATCAGTCCAAATAGCCGCACTTAGTGGAGCGGCTGCTACAAACATATCAGGGTGTTTGGTTGCGTAAAGAAGTGTGCCAAGTCCACCCATCGAAAGTCCTGCTACAGCTCTAAACTCTTTTTTAGCACGAATTCGGTAATTTGACTCAATATAAGGAATGAATTCTTTGATGAAAAAATCTTCAAATTTAGTTTTTCCGTCAAAAGTATTCATATACCAAGTTACACCTGCGTCAGGCATTACAATAATCATAGGTGGAGCTTCACCACTATTGATGCTTTTATCGGCAATTTCTGGAGTTTGTCCAAACTGTGTCCAGCCAGTTTCGTCGTCGGTATAGCCATGCAATAAATATAACACAGGGTATTGACGATTTGTTTTATCATAATCAACAGGAAGGTAGATGCTGTATTCAACGTCTTTGCCAAGGGTAGAACTTTTTACTTTTAGACTTTCTTTGAGCATGCCTTGTTGGGCAAACGTAGTAACTGAACATACTAATAAAAGTATGCAAAGAAGTTGCTTCATTGTCGTTTCTTGATGTTAAGGTTGAATAATCAGGTAAATATAGCAGATTTACTTTCATTTTTAACAATCAAAATGTCAATAAATCTGCTATAAATATAATTATTTAACTCAACGACTTTCTTGCTTCACGGTCAGGGTCATTTTTGAGTACACATTCATCATTTAGAATCATTGTTTCACCTTTTTCGGAGGTATATTTTGCCCAATTTGGTAATCCTCCACCATTTGGGTTTCCAGTGCGAACGAAGTTTAAAAATGATTTTGCCATTTTTTCTGAAAGTCTTCTTGGCCTTGCACCGCCACCTGTATGCGTGAGCATAAGGTCAGTATTATAAAACCAAAAACAAATATCATCGCAGTGAAAAGCTCGCATACGACCATCGAAAAGTGGTGGTTGGAAACCAAACCAAGCTAAATAGACTGGAGCTTTTTGTTTGGCTTTTGCATCGGCAGTAGCTATTGCTCCTTTGCGATTACTGAGAATCATTGACCAAATTTCGACTGGCTTTTTATCAGGGAAAACCTTAGCATAACTATCAACAATTTCGTTTGTTTTGTCGGCAAAACGGGTTTTTAAATTCTCTTTTGCCTCGGCTAAAGTGATATTTTCAAGAGCAGAATTTACTCTACTTGGCGATTGCTCATTGAATGTGGTGCTAATAATCATCGGAATATCGGCCGAAAAGTGCGAATTATCAGCATAAAAAGTTCCTGCAGATAGGAAATTGCCATCTGCAACTGGTGCAAAACCACCACGAGCAAGATTAAGTCTTTTTGCTTCTTCTGCCATTTTTGTTGCTGCACGGTTGGCAATATCAATGTATTCTCTCCACGGAATTTGTTGCAACTTCCCGATTTCACCAGCACTAAGTCCTGCTTCTTTGAGTACCATTTCACCCAATTTTTCGGAATACTCTTTTGATAAACCTCCAAGTGATGAACCACTCAAAGCAACAGCTTTATGAAAAAGTCCTTTGGCTGATGGCATGGCAGTTAGTGTACATACTTTTGCTCCACCACCTGATTGACCAATGATGGTAACATTGCTTGCATCACCCCCAAAATTGGCAATATTATCTCGTACCCATTCTAAAGCAGCTACGATGTCGAGCATTCCAACATTACCCGAAGCGGCCATTTTTCCACCTGCGGCACTGGCTAAATTAGTAAATCCTAAAGCCCCTAATCTATGATTAAGTGAACAAAAAACTACATCACCAAAGCGACTTAAGTTTTCGCCATTGTAACCATCTTGTTCAACCGCATTTCCGTTGACAAATCCACCACCATGTAGCCACACAATTACAGGCCTCTTTTTGTTGTCAAGTGCTGGTGTCCAAACATTTATTTTTAGACAATCTTCACTTACATCATCATAATTCCAATGGTCAACAAATGAAGCGTACTGGTCTGAATAACGTTTTTCCATGATTTGTGGAGCAGAGTTTCCCCACCATACAGCAGGTTTTATGTCTGTCCAAGGTTTTGGTTTTTGTGGAGGCATAAAGCGGTTTTCTCCACTTGTATCTGCTCCGTAAGAAATTCCCAAAAATGTGTGAATACCTCTCAGAATGTATCCTCTCACTTTGCCAAATTGCGTATTTGCTACGGCAATATTATCACCAACAAATAACACTTGCTCATCTTCTTTCTCTTTCGGTTTAAAGCTTTTTGCCTCAGAAGAAAGCGTAGAACCAAAGCCCAAACCCGCAGTGCTTAGACCTAATTTTTGAATAAAACTTCGTCTGTTTGATTTCATTGGAGTAGATTTTATAAGGTTGAATATATGGGAAAAGTCAACAGTCGATGGTCCACAGTCCACAGTATTATAAATTAATTTTTACTGTGGACTGTCGTCTGTCGACCATTGACTTGTTTAACTCATTATTTTCTTCAAGTTATTGAAACTTGTTGTTAAATTTTCAACGGGCGATGGAGCTCCATCTTGTTCGATGAAATAATGTTGCACGCCTGCAGTTTTAGCTGCTGCAAAAATCGGCTTAAAGTCAATATAACCAGCACCAACTTCCACAGGTTTTTGTTCTTTATTCAAATCTTTTACGTGGAAAAGTGGGAAACGACCAGGGTGTTTTTTGAATAATTCTGGAATATTCACACCAGCCTTGGTTGCCCAAGCAAGGTCAAGTTCAAATTTAAGAAGATCGGCACTGATTTGTGAAGTCATCATATCGAATGGACGCTGACCTTCAACCATTTCAAACTCGGCAGTATGATTATGATATACAAAGGTAAGTCCTGCTTTTTTTGCGGCTTCAGCTGCTTTTTGAAGAATTTCTAAAGACATTTTTATTTCTTCCATTTTATTGAGAGGAATACTGGCACAAACCAAATATTTTACACCACCTTCGGCAGCTTCATCAACGATTTGTTGGGTATCATTCAATAATGTTTTCATCGGTGGCATTTGTGGACGAGCTGGAGCAGGTTTGCCATCAGTAGTAGGAGCAGCAGGAGGAGGTGTTCCACCTGGTCTTCTGAATGGAGCTCCACTTGCGTGATGTGCTTGCCAAGACATACCCAAATCGCTAACGACTTTGGCAAATTCTTTTGGTTTCATACCATAAAAACCACCTTTCATACTAAATGCCGACTCAATTTCTTTGTAGCCAATGGCTGCAATTTGTTTTAAAGTACCTTCCACATCTTTATCGATAACAGACATAGTTGTGAATAATTGTACTCCGAAATTTTTTACTTTTTTAGGGTCAAAAATCGTATCAGCAAAGTTTGGTAAAATCAAGCCACTAAGAGCTAAAGTACCTGAATTTTTAAGAAAATTTCTTCTGTTTTGCATTTTTTATGATTTTTTAGCTATTTTAATAGCCTTGTTTTTGAAATTGATTCTTTAATTATTTTAAAGTAATTACTCCAGTTGCTTTTAGTTTTTCAGCTTCTGTATTTGGTAATTTCCAATTATTATCAAATCTTCCACCTGAAATAACATTCGTCATAGTTCCCTTGAAAAGTACAAAATCTTGGAACCTTCCTAAAGCATTCATTGCGGCTGGCGAGCCTTGTCTGGTAACTGGGCCATTTGGAGCATCAACAACTGTCCACCATGGCAAGCCTGAGTTGACTAAAACATAATGATTTCCTACAGGGAAAGTATAAGCAAGACCATAATCAGTAACTGAGGTGTTCAGTTCAATAGGTAGTTTGTCTGCAAATTTTTGAATCAAAGTATTGGTTTCCTTTGTGCCAAATAAAATCAGATTTGAAGATTCAATATCACTCGGACGAACTTCTTTATCGCTCAGTGTTCTTGGGAAAACCATGATTCTTCCTATGAAATCACCACGGTAAACAGACCATTCGGCAGCTTTTTGAGCATCATTTCTACGTTTGGTAAGTTCTTCTGCCGAAGGATTCCCTGCTGTACCATAGACATAAATATGTCGGTCGGTAATAGCTTCCGTCATTGGCCCTTCTGCTCCTACTTTTTTTGCTAATTCGGCAGGTGAATAAGTGCTTTCTGCCCATGCACCTGAATTTTTAGAGAAGGTAACAACACTACCTTTTTGTGTTGAAATTGTTTTTCCGTCAATGATTACTTCGAGAGCATCTTTTGCTTTGAATTTAGGATGATTTTCGAGATTTAGCGTAAAAGTGTTTAAACTTGAGCCAAGAGTAGAAATTTCGATATGATTTTTTGCTGTGAATTTGGCATCAATTGAAGCAGTTTTTCCAACCGTAAATTCATTGAACGTTACCCAATAAGCTTTGTCGTGTTTGTATTGGCTGGTAGCAAAACGTACTCTTTCAGGAAAAGGATTTCGCTTAAATTTGGCAAACCACTCAAAAATAAACTCATCTTTGTATGCATTTTCCCAGCTATTATGCTGAACGCCAGGATATTCGGTATATTCTACTTTCGTACCAGCGTCTTTGAATCGTTGCACCCATTTACGAGTTGAATCAACTTTTACTGCGGGGTCTTTATCTCCTTGAAAGAAATACATTGGAAAATTGAGAGCATTGGGTACTAATTCGAGTGTACCCTGTGGCGGTGCTGGGCAAACTGGTGCAATAGCTGCCCATAAATCTGGGTGGCTCAGACCAATCCACATAGTGCCACCACCGCCCATCGAAAGACCTGTGAGATAAGTGCGATTTTCATCAATAGAAAAACGTTTTTTTGCATCAGCAATCATGTCCATTACGTCTTTTTCTACAACGCCCTGATAACCCATTGTGCCACGAGCAAATGAGGAAACTACAATGTAATCTACGTCTTTCCACTCAGGAAAATAGCGACTTGCCTCCACATCAGACTCACCTTGTGCATTGCTTTTACCAAAAACTCGACGCAATGACAAACGATGATTTGAGCCTGCTCCATGAAGCATAACTACGAATGGATATTTTTTCTTGGGATTATAATTTTTTGGCAGATACAAGCCATAAGGTTGCTCGGTATCGTCAACATCAGAATGAAAAGTAAGCACTTGCGGCCCCGAAGAGAGTTTTTGAGCAAACGTAGTCAAATGTATTAAACAGCCAAAAAGTGCTACAAAGAGCAGTTTTGTATATAATTTCATGAGTTTTGAGGTTGAATATAGGTTGAAGAGGGTCGAAAAGACAATGAAATTCAGAAAGAGAGAATTGGGGTTTTACCCCCAATTCTCGGTACTATTTTAGTATAGGGTTTATTATATTTTTTTGATAAAGTCGATTTTATTCGGCCGCTTTAAATTCAACATTTCCCGAAAGCGACATGATAATTTGGGTGTCTTTCGCTGTACTATTTTTGAATACTAAATACACATCATGCTGACCCGAATTGGCAGGAATGGCAACTTTGAGTTTGCTATTCATGTTTGGTCGAGCTGGTGGTGCAGTTGGTGCAGCGGCGGGTGCAGTTGTTGCACCTGCGGCAGGTGTTGCGGCTGGTGGAGGCCCCATTCGCATTTCTCTTGGTTCGATTTTATCACTTGTACCAATTAAAGTTCCTGTTGGAGAGTCTAATCTTACTTCAAAAACACCGCCAGTTGCTCCTACACGAGTAGCCGCTTGTGCCGTAATTTCGATTTCAGAAATGCCATTTAAATCAATATTTTTATAACCAATATAAGAATTATTACCAACCATTGAGAAAGATCTTCCTGGAGTGATAACCAGTTGTGTACCTTTCGATTTGTCAGCAAGCTCAGGATTTAGTGCATTATTTCTAAGTACGATTACATCTTCTGACGCCAACGGTTGCATCGTTTTTGTACCTTGGTCTTTATAAGCAGCACGTAAAATATAAGAACCACTTGACTTTTGTCCAGCAGGAATTTTAGTGTCGTAGCTGCCTTGTGCTGGCAATGATTTAGCAGTTTTTGGTTCGTTGATGTCCAAAATGTAGCCCACCAAAATATTAGCTTCAGCCATCGAAATTTGTGGGTGAGCAGCCATAGCATGTTCACTTCCCCAGACACCACCACCACCATTGATTACTTTCTTTGAAAGTATATCTAAGGCTTTGCTATCACCTTTGTATTTATTTGCAATGTCTTGATAGCTTGGACCAACCGATTTTTTATCAAGAAGATGGCACGATTTACAATCGTTTTTATTAATCATTCTTTCACTGACCGAAGCAAAAGCAGAAGCATCAACACCACGGTGATTTTGTGAAGCCTCGATTTTGTCATAACCCACAGGAATATAATCAATGCTAACAGCAACTTGCTCAGGTTTGATTTTTCCATTGCTCAAACTGCCGTCTTCTTTGTCGGCTACACTTACTTCATATTCAATTGGTTTGTTAGGAAAGTAGAAAGTTTTATTTCCTTTTTTGATGTTGAAAGCCACAGCAGGTGCATCATTGCCTGCTTTTACTTCTAAGTAATCGGTGTTTTCTTCGCCCTTGCCATCTTTTACTGTAAGCGAAACTTCGTAAGTTCCTGCTTTATCAAAAGTTACTGTTGGGTTTTCGGTTTTGAAAACACGTTTACCTGTTTTACCTTTTACTTCCCACAAATAGGTCAATTTATCACCATCAGGGTCAACGCTTCCTTTCGATGAGAAGTTTACTTTCATAGGCACAGAACCTGTCAAATTATCGGCAGAAGCAACTACTTTTGGTGTACGATTTCCGCCATTGTATTCTACTTTCACGAGGCGAGCATTATCGTTTCCTCTGAACCATGCCGAACCATATTCCAATACATATAAATCTCCATCAGGTGCAAAATCCATATCAATCGCACTACCAAAATCGGTGCTTGGCATAAAACGTTCCATTGATTTATAGTCGCCATTTGCGTCCATCGTTACTGACATAATCCAGCCACGCATAAATTCAACGATCAACCATTTTCCTTCATAATAGTCAGGAAAAACACGCTTCCCATTTGGAAAATCTGATTTATGAAAAACAGGACCACCGGTTGCACTTCTGCCCGAACTTCCAACCAAAGGAAATTCTTCAGAAATACCATAAGGATACCAAATAAATGCTTTTTGTGCAGGAGGTAATTGTTTTAAACCTGTATTATTTGGCGAGTCGTTGATTGGTTTGGCAGGATCATAAGTAGAATTAGGTCTTGGTTTGCCAGTTTCAAAATCCCAATCGGTATAAATTTTATTGTCGCCAATGAAATATGGCCAACCGAAATTGCTTGCTTTACGTGCTTGGTTAAATTCATCATAACCACGTGGGCCTTGCTCCGAGTCAACTGAAGCATCAGGGCCAACTTCTCCCCAGTATAAGTAACCAGTTTTGCTATCAATGGTAGGTCTCCATGGATTACGATGTCCCATTGTATAGATTTCTTTTTTCACTAAACCATCACCATTATTTGGTAATGTTTCATATAAATTTCCTTTTGGAATGCTATAAGTGGCATCAGCTTCAGGCTTAATTCTTAGAATTTTACCTGTCAAACTGTTGGTATTTCCAGCACCACGTTGGTCATCCCAATATTCCCAACCTTTCCTTTCGTCAAGATTGGCATAACCTGGCGTTCCACTATTTGAAGTATTATTTCCAACGGTTAAATAAAGATTTCCTGCTTTATCGAAAACCATTCCACCGCCTGTGTGGCAACATTCTTCACGTTGTGTTGGCACTTTCAATATGATTTTTTTTGAATCTGCCACTAACTCTTCACCACGAAGCTCCCAACGAGCCAACACGTGCTGATTTACATCTGTATCGGCATAATACATATAAATCCAGTGGTTTTGCTCAAAATTTGGGTCATGTATAAGTCCCATCAGTCCTTCTTCTGCCTCACGTTTTACACCTTTTGCATTGGTGTATTTTGTATTGACAGGTATTGTCGCTAATGTTTTAATTTCGCCTGTTGTAGGGTTATATTGCTTTAAAGCTCCTTTACGCTCAACGAAAAGAACTCGACCATCTTTCAATAAAGTCATTTCCATTGGCTCGTCGAGTTTATCGCCCAAAACTACTTTAGTAAAGCGGTTTTCATCGGGAGCTTGAGCTGATGAAGCGAATGAGATACAGATTGTAAAAAGGAAGCTAAAAAAAGCGTACAGAGATAAGTTTTTATGCGTAGTTTTCTTTTTCAAGTACTGAAAAAATAGGTGTTTCATAGATTTGAAGGTTGAGTATTTTTAAAAACGTAGTAAATATGGCAATAACTTTGATTTAACAAATAATAAATCGTCACTTTAGCTAATGCACTCGACAATTGGGCTTTTTTGAGCGATTTCTCAAAATGAATAAATCATATCAAAGCTATAAAAAAAATTAGGGTTTACAACTTTTTTTTAAGTCATAAACCCTAATTTTTATGAAATAATCAATGATTACTTTCCACCAAACAATTTACTCCAAAAACCTTTGGCTTTTTGCGTAACTTCGGCTACTGTTTCGCTTGCTTCAGCGGCTAATTCTTGGGCTTTTGCCTTTCCTTTTTCTACTGCTTCTACTGCATCGCCTTTCAAATCTTCAAATTTTTCAGCGGCTTCAGCTTTCATTGCTTCCACGTTTTCACTTTTAATGAATTCTGTTGCTTTTGTTTTTAATTCATCAATGGTTGCTGATGCTTCGGCAGCAAATTCTTGAGCTTTTGCTTTAGCAGCTTCTACAGCTTCTGTTGCTTCTTCTTTCAAATCGTTTAATTTCTCATTCGCATCAGCAGCTATTTCTTGGGCTTTCACTTTTGCAGAAGCAACTGCTTCAGTTGCATCAACTTTCAAATCGTTTATTTTTTCGCTTGCGTCTGCTACTACCGCTTTGGCTTTTACTTTAGCTGTTTCTACTGCTTCAGCGGCCTCTGCTTTTACTTCACTAATTTTCTCATCACTAACCAAATCAGAAGCTTTTGCTTTTAAGCCTTCAAGGGCTTCAGTAGCATCTGCTTTCAAATCAGCAAACGTTTCAGTTGCTGCTACTTTAGCTTGGTCTGCAATCTCAGTTGCTTTATCGGTGATACTTTTTTCGTTCTCTGCCATGATAATTTTTAAATTTCAGGTAATTGATTTATGATTGGACGTAAAATTACAAAATTTGTAACGACAAAGAAAATTTAAACAATTGGTATTTAAGCAATTAGAATATTTTTTTCTTGTTAAATTTTAATTTTTAAAAAATAGCCTACTTTTCTATCTTAGTTTTCGTTATAGAGAATAGCTTATCTATTTATTTCAAACGAGTTATGATAATGATTAAAAAATTACCTTTGGTTTTATTGCTTACCTTATTATTCCCTTTCGGTATTATTGCCCAAAAATCTTTTACTATTAGTGGTTATGTGCGTGAAAAAGGTAGTCAAGAACAACTCATAGGTGTCAATGTATATGTGCCTACAACTATATTTGGAACATCGACCAATACTTATGGTTTTTATTCTCTTACACTTCCAGCCAAAGACTCCACTACTTTGACTTTTTCTTTTGTAGGATATGATAGAATCATTAAAAAGGTAGCTCTCACAAAAAGTTTAGAGATGAATATTGAGCTGACTTCTACCAATCAATTACAAGAAGTAGTAGTGTCCTCCAAACGTCAAGAAGAGCGTGTAAGTGAGTCGGTGCAGATGAGTAAAATTGATATTCCAATTAATCAAATCAAGAAAATACCTACATTTTTAGGAGAAAAAGATGTTTTACGGGTACTTCAACTCATGCCAGGCGTGCAAAAAGGCTCGGAAGGACAAACGGGTATTTATGTGCGTGGTGGTGGCCCCGACCAAAATCTGATAATTCTTGATGATGCGATTGTTTATAATGCTAATCACCTTTTTGGCTTCTTTTCAGTCTTTAATGGCGATGCTTTGAAAAGTGTTGAGCTGACTAAAGGTGGTTTTCCTGCTCGTTTTGGTGGGCGACTTTCTTCGGTAATTGAGATGAATATGAAAGAAGGTAATAAAGAAAAATTTAGTGGAGAAGGTGGTATTGGCTTGATTTCGTCAAGATTAACTTTAGAAGGGCCAATCAAAAAAAAACGTTCTTCGTTTATTATTTCGGCTCGACGAACTTATGTTGATGTGTTGGCTGCTCCTTTGATAAAAGCATCACAAAAAAATGAGATAGAAAAAACAACGGGCGGGTATTATTTTTATGATTTGAATGCCAAAATGAACTATGACTTTGGACAAAAAGACAAAGTATATTTGAGTGGATATTTTGGCAAAGATAAATTCTTCTCCACAACAAAAAGTACCGATAATATTTCATCAAGTGGTTTAAATTGGGGAAATGAAACAGCAACAATTCGTTGGAATCATCTTTTTAATCAAAAGCTATTTGGAAATTTATCGTTGATTTATAGCCGCTATCGCTTTAATATCAATTCTGAAGAAAGTTCTACTGATACCCAAACTAATACAACTTCAATTTATAATTTACAGTATGATTCAGGGATTCGAGATTATACCTTAAAATATGATTTCGACTTTTTTCCTAACCCAAAACATGCTGTAAAGTTAGGAATTCAATCAATTTTTCATCGTTTTACACCAAGTGCCATTGTTGTACAAGATTCTGATATTAATAAATTAGAAAATAAAATTGAAAATATTGATGTCACAGAATCGGGAATTTATGCCGAAGATGTTTGGCAACCAATTGACCGTTTGAAAATGAATATTGGTTTACGACTTAGCAATTATCATGTGTCGGGTGTTAATTATCTTCGCCCTGAACCACGTTTTTCGGCTGCTTATAAATTGAGTAATTCTTTGGCTTTCAAAGCTTCTTATGCTTTGATGAATCAATATGTTCATTTATTAACAAATACAGGTTTGGGTTTACCAACAGATTTATGGGTGCCAACAACAGATAAGATTGCTCCACAACAATCACAGCAAATAGCGGTAGGTTTTGCCAAAGATATTGATAAAAAAGGTTTGACTTTGACTATTGAAGGTTATTATAAAAATATGTCAAATTTGATTAATTATAAAGAAGGAGCAAGTTTTTTGTTGATAAATGACCCAACTGGTGCAAATAAAGTGCGTTGGGAGGACAATGTGACGTCAGGAAAGGGGTGGTCGTATGGAGCTGAGTTTTTGCTTCAAAAAAAGGTAGGGAAATTTTCAGGCTGGGCAGGTTATACGCTTTCATGGACGAAATGGCAGTTTGAAGAATTGAATTTCGGTAAACCATTTTTTCCTCGTTACGACCGCCGAAATGATATTTCCTTAGTAGGTATTTATGATATTAAGTCCAATATTACAGTTTCGGCAGTTTGGGTTTATGGTACAGGAAATGCCCTTACAGTGCCACTTTCGAGGTATAATGGGTACAGCAATCTCAATACTGGAAATGGACGAAATACCGTGCCATCAGTCAATAATCCTGCTTCGATACTTTATTCAGGGCGGGCAGTCCAAGAATATGGAGAGAAAAATGCGTTTCGAGCCGAACCATATCATCGGTTAGATATAGGTGTTCAATTTCATAAAAAAATGCGTCGCCATGAACGAACTTGGGAGATTAGTATTTATAATGCTTACAATCGCAAAAATCCATTTTTCTATCAATTAGGAAGCAAAATTGATGCAAACACTAACCAAACTACCACAATTTTGCAGCGATATTCTATTTTCCCGATTATTCCATCTGTAAGTTATAATTTTAAGTTTTAAAATAGCTGTTAGCGTTTAGTTATTAGCTTAGAAAAAAATATTTCACAGTTGACACAGAAAATTTAACTATTTTAAAAACTAAAAGCTAACTGCTAATAGCCCAGATGAAAAAGTATTGTATAAATATATTCCTGATAATCAGTCAATTATCTATTGTTTCTTGCCAAAGTTTAGTAAAAGAAATTGACCCATCTATTTTGCCTCAGACAGATTCTAAGTTGGTGGTTGCTTGTTTTATTTCACCACAGGATACTGTTTTGGCTGCAAAAGTCACCGAAACAAAAGTCTTGATTGGCTCAACGGGTGACATTAAAGATGATATTACGGATGCCACCGTAAAACTTTCAAATGGAGCAAAAACGATTTTGCTCACATATAATGCTGTCGATGGCTATTATAGAGCTTTACCAGCTGAATTACTCATAAATGCAGGAACTACATACACGATAAGTGTGAGTACACCCGATGGTCGAAGTGTAAATGCTACTACCACTGTGCCAAGAAATATACCGATAAAAGAAATAAAAATTGATTCGGTACAAACCACTGATATTAGACGAGGGGCAACTGTTATAAACACAGAATATACAGTTAAGCTGATTTGGCAAGATAAAGCCAATGAAGTAAATTTTTATAGAGGTATCAGTGTGTATGATATTGTTTATCAAATCCCAGACTCGACAAATCCTACTAAGACGAATGCGAAGCTTCTTTCGACAATTACAGATTTAAGAACAATCGATGATAAAGGTTCTGACGGACAATTGATTTCTTTGAGCAGGACTTTTCAACCCACTAATATTGGAAATATTCAAGGAAATCAGACCGAACTTGGAAAGAGATTAGATAAAATTAGAGTTGGTTTATTTCAAACAGATATAAACTATTACAACTATCATACATCTTTGCGAAAACAAAGAGAAAACAATAATCCATTTGCTGAGCCTGTACTTTTATATACAAATATCAAAGGTGGATATGGCTGTTTTGGGTCATATAATGCAACTTGGCAGGAAATAAAAGCGAAGTAGTTTTTTAGCTTCAAAAGCTCAAAACTTTTCTTGATAATTAGCAGTTTTATTCCTTTTTGTAATAGTACAGTGAATTAGGTGTGGTTTGTCCATCCGGTCTTTCACTATTTGTAAAATAGCCTTTATTCTCTTTATCAAAGCAGAAACCTTCACCTTGTGGTTCTTTTACGTAGGGGAGCAGTTTATCACGACTACGAGCTAGTGCAGTAATAATGCTCTCATTTTCTTTCAAATACCAATAGTAAATCGCTTCATAATTTCGTAAAACAATCTCTTTTCCATCTGTTGAAATACCACCGCTGGTAATGATTTGAAGCGGGATATTCTGAATAAATTTAGCAGTTTGTACTTCTGTAGTTGACTGAGGGTAAGGTAGTTGATAAAGACGAACATTGAATTCACGCTTCGTAACAATATAAATATCTTTGGTAGCTGGGTCAAGCAAAATACATTCGGCATCCCGACTGCCATCTGGATATTGAAAGGCAATGCGGTCATAATTTTTCACTTCCTCATTCAGTGATTGTGGTTCAAGAAAGCGATATATATAATATTGATTGTTGTAAACGGCATTATTATCACCGATTTCAGCCAAATAAATATAGTTTTTACCTGTTTCTGGCCCAGCACCGATGCTAATATCTTCCCAATCACGATTGGGAAATGGCATTTGAATCTTTCCTTTGTATTCAGCTTTGTGTGAAAAAAGATAAATGACATTTGGGTTATCACCATCTTCTTGTACCCAAACATTGCCCGACATACTTCTACTATCACAAATTCCAGAAGCTTCATCGGCTATATTTAATGGTAAAATATAGCTTTGAGGTGTAGTTTCAAAATCTGGAATAACCACTGCCGGTATAGGCGTTGGATTCTTCTGAAACCATTTACATGAACTTAATGAAATCGTAATGAGTAATAAACAAATGGCTTTTTGCATTGAGGATTTTAATATTTATTCTACAGACAGCAGTCGATAGCTATTTTTGGTTAATTTACTTATTGAAATGAACTTTTATAAGTCAACTAAAAATCTATTTTTTCACTTCTGAGTGTTTTCTTCTCAGAATCAATTTTCTTAGTTTTCAAACGTTTCTCTACCGCTCCTTGTGACGGCTTTGCAGGGAGTCGTTTTTTTCGTTCGTGCAAAGCCTTTTCTAAAACTTTGTAAAATTTCTTGATAACCAATTCTTTGTTTTGTAATTGACTCCGCTTTTCTTGGGCGGTAATTGCTAAAATAGTTTCTTGTATCAATTGATTTTGTAGTTTTTCTAAAAGTTTGGTTTTTTGTACATCCGTCAACAAATTTGATGCCTGAATATCAAATCTTAGCTCTACTTTTGTTTCTACTTTATTGACATTTTGCCCCCCAGGCCCACCACTTCGGGAGGTCTGAAATTCAAATTCAGGCGAAAAATCTATGGTTTTTATATCTATTTGCATATTTTTTTAATTTTTAACGTCGGCAAGGTTTAAACCCACAGCAGAAATGCTTGCCGACATTTTTGATGCTTTTACCAACATGTTACCCCTGCACCACTGTCCCGAGTAAGCTTGCAATTTTCTTGATTACTTCTTTCAATTGCATCATTTTTATCAATATCTGGTCTTGTTCTTCATAACTTTGAGCCTCAGCAAGCTGATTGGTAAGTTTTGCCATATCAGATTCAAAACGAGTTTTTTTCAGACGTAGTACATTTGTGTAGGCCAAATCAGCCAATTTATCTGTTTCTAAAGGAATATAGATTTCTTTTTTGAGCCAATTTTCACTCAACTGATGCGGTGTTAATAGCCAAGTTGAAACCAATTGTTGAATTTCTTCATCTTGGTGGCTCGTAAAGTGTGAAGTATCAGGAATTTCATTCCGTTGATAAAAATCCCTAAAAACATTCAATATTTTTTGATATGCAGGTGTTTCAAAAGTGATGTCTTTTATTTCGTTAAAAACATAATCTGTTAATTTATAATCTATATTTTCAACTGTATTATGTTCTAAAACGCTATTGCCATAGCAAACCAACAATCGTACACATTCTTCTTCTTGATAAGAAACTGCCGAACGAGAAGTTTCATTTTTTTCTGGTGTAAATGTTTGTGTTTCTGGCCTTTGCTCAACTAAAATGTCTAAATCTCCAACTTGTTGTGTTCGGCTCTGTCGTTGTCTGTCTTTTTCTGTATCAGCTACTTTTTTGAGTGAAATTTTGTTGCCTTCTGTAATCAAAATCTGTTCCTCAATACCCATCAAAGTAGCTACTTCTTTGTAGAAAACTGAGCGTTTGATAGAATCAGGAATTTTGGAAATCGTTTCGACCAATTCTTTAATAAGTTCAGCTCTTTTGATGGGGTCATTGCCCACATCTTTGAGTGAAATCTCAGTTTTGAAGCGAATGAAGTCTTTCTGTGTATTTTTAATATATTCTCTAAATGCCTGACTACCAACTTTTTGTACAAAACTATCAGGGTCATCGCCATCAGGAAAAACAACAGCTTTTACATTAAGCCCTTCTTCTAAAATAATGTCAATACCACGCAAAGATGCTTTTATTCCAGCCGCATCACCATCATAGAGAACAGTAATATTATTAGAAAATCGCCTGATTAATTGAATTTGTTCCTTCGTCAACGAAGTTCCAGATGAGGCAACTACATTTTCGATGCCAGCCTGATTCAAAGAAACTACATCAGTATAACCCTCCACCAAAAAACAATTTTCCTCTATCCGAATGGGGTTTTTGGCTTGTAAAATACCATAAACGATGTTACTTTTATGATAAACGCCCGTTTCGGGAGAATTCAAATATTTTGGTGCATTAGGGTCTTTTTTCAGAATCCTTGCTCCAAAAGCAATGGGTTTTCCGCCCACATTATGAATCGGGAAAATTACTCGACCTCTGAATCTATCAATCGGTTCTTTGCCCTCTTTTACTATCGTAAGTCCTGCTTTTTCAAGAATATCAATTGAAAAACCATTTTTGATGGCATGCTTTGTAAAAGTATCCCAGCCATCGGGGCTATACCCCAAATCAAATTTATGAATGGTGGTATGATTAAAACCTCTTTCCTTGAAATAACTTTGGGCAATACTTTCGCCTTCGGGTGTTTTCCAAAGTTGTTCTTGGTAATATTTACTGGCAAAATCCAGTACGATATAAAGACTTTCTTTTTCGTTTTGAGCTTGTTGTTCTTCGCTGGTTACTTCTTTTTCAGCAACTTCGATACCATATTTTTTTGCCAAATGTTTCAGTGCTTCGGGGTAGCCAATTCCCTCAATATCCATGATAAATCGCACTGAATCGCCTGCTTTTCCACAACCAAAACACTTATAAATTCCTTTTGAAGGTGACACATAGAATGAAGGCGTTTTTTCATTATGAAAAGGGCAACACGCCATCATGTTTGCTCCCCGTTTTTTGAGAGAAACATAATCGCCTACTACTTCTGTTACGTCGGCTGCTTGAAGAATTTGTTGAACAGTATCTTGACTGATTCTCATGACTACAATTTAAACAATGTCAATCAGGATGACACATTTTGTGTTACTTTTGTTCCTAAAAAACAAATGTACGGTGGAATTTTATACTTTTATTAATATTGGCGGAACAATTGCTTTTGCCGCATCAGGCACTTTAGCAGGTATCCGCAAGAAACTTGATGTGTTTGGATTAGCCGTAATGGCCTTTGTTACATCAGTTGGTGGCGGCACCATTCGAGATATTTTAATTGGTCATTTACCAGTTCGATGGATACTGGATTCGAGTATTGTATTGCTCATTATTGGCATTACATTGCTTACAATTTTGTTCAAAAATAAGATAGAAGCCCTCGATAAAACCCTCATTTTTTTCGATTCTTTAGGACTTGGCTTTTTCACACTTCGAGGAATTCAAGAAGGCATTGCAATTCAATTGGATGTGCCTGCTTGCTTGATTTTAGGAACAATTACCGCATGTTTTGGCGGAGTTATCCGAGATATTTTGCTTAACGAAATTCCTACACTTTTCAGAAAAGAAATCTATGCAACGGCGTGTATCTTAGGAGGATTAGTATTCTTTTTACTACAAAAACTTAAAATTTCGCCCGAAATAATAGATGTTCTTACAATTTTGACCATTTTTGGTATTAGATTGATTGCAGTCAAAATGAATATTTCATTACCTAAGATAAATTTTTAAGCTTACTCTTTTATGACAACACGTTTCAGTCGAGCCAAATAAGCAAATGTCCCAAGTCCTGCCAAAAGTGTAATCAGACAAAGCCCCAAGTGTGGAAGAGAAGGTTTTAATACCCAAATCGCTCCAAAAAACTGCACGATTAGAATGATATAAAGAAAAGTAGCGATTGCTTTTCGAGGTAATTTACTAATCACATAAGCCCCCAAAGGAGCAAAGAAAGCTACAAACGGAATACAAGCCAACCACATCTCGAAAGCTTCTTGCTGAAAATCGCCGATGACAGCTCCATGAACAAAAAAACCAAGAATCGTTTCGATAGTCATAATGATGACTGAGGAAGGAACTGCCACTTTTTCGTTGATACGGTAATAAATCGTCATTAAACAAAAAGTAAAAATATTGATTCCTGTACCAAAAATAGAAGAGATAATGCCACCGATTAGTCCAAAAAATATCAAGCGAGCCATATCTGACTTAACAAAGTTTTGAATTTTGTCAAAAACTTCTCGGTGAGGATGGCGATTTTCGTACCATAAAATCAAGCCAAAACTGAGCCAAAGCGAAACAAAGAATAATTTGGCCAAAGGTGGTGAAATCAACGGTACGATATAATAAGTGCCAAAAATTAGCCCAAAAACGCCTCCAAACGTTACATATTTAATATAATTCCAATCTACTTTTATTTTGAGGCCTAAAATTAATAATGTAGCCGAAGTCATGCCTATGCTTTGAATGGCAAAAGCGAAGTTTCGAGCAACTGCGGGGGCTATTTTTAACAAAAGAGTAAAAACAGGGTAAGCAATAGCTGCACTTCCTTCGGGACTTGAACCAGCGATAAAAGACCCGAAAATCATGGTGAGAATGGCTGCCCAATGTTTAGCAAAAACATAAGAACTGTCTGTAGAAACAATATAAAACCCCCAACAACTTAATACAATGATTAAGAAAGTAATGTATAAATATGGGATTCTGTTTTTTGGAGTTTTATAGTCAGACATAAAAAAAAATGTTACTTTTGTGAAGATGTTCCTACAAAGTTAGTTTCAAAAATTGGCTTTTTAAAATGATTATAAATTGTAAATAAAAGATTGAAGACCAAAAAACACTTTTTTTATTTATAAAATTCTAATTCTACCGATGAAAAATGTTGAAGAGGTTTTGCAAAAATTACTTGCTGAACAAGATTTTTTGAAAGAAATGCAGGGACGTATTGTTGAAAATTATGACATCATGATTAGAAATCAGCAACAAAATGCTGATAATCATCAAGTTGTGATTCATAATCAAACTACGATTATTCGTAACCAAGAAATCATTGTTAATAATCAAATCAATATTGTTCGTAATCAGAAGCAAATTGTAGAAAATCAAGTACAATTGGATGTGATTATACAAACGCAAACATACTTATTGAATTTGATAAAGAAAATTGCTGGAGAAGGCGAATCTTTTGAAGAGACTGATAAATTTGTAAAGAACTTGATTGAAGCAAGACAAATGAATATGCCACCAAAACCATGGAATGACCCAACTTCATTATAACCTTAATCTTTTTAAAATTAACTATTTAATTTTTCTTCTAATAACCTCACTTGAATTTGTAAAGATTTGATTTCAGAATCTTTGCTTTCAACGATTTGTTTTACTAACTGCAACTGTATTTGCAAACCTTCTATTTGCTGCCCTAATAGTCTATTATGGAACTCTAGTTGCTTTCTTATATTGCTAAAATCGTCAGAGTTTTCTTTTTGGTGTTTATTTAAACCTTTTGAAGCAATAAGTTCTTCGATTTGGCTATTTGATAATTCCGAAAAGTCGGAATTTTTTAAGTCATCAATATTTATACCAAAATAATTGCTAATAATTTCACACACATCTAAAGGTGGAAAGGTTTTACCAATTTCATAATCGGATATAGCACTTTTACTTATTTTTAGTGCATCTCCTAAGGTTTCTAAGGTTAATTTCTGCTTCTTTCGTAGGAATCTGAGGTTAGAGCCAAATCTATTTTCCATTATTCAGGAATTTTATTATTTTATTTCCACAAATTTGGAATTTATTTCAATTGTTTGTTACTTTGTTTTGCAATTTAGGAAATTCGCTAAAGATTAAAAAATCTTATTTGTTTAGAGCTATTGATTGAGTTTCAAAAATACGGTATTTCGGCTTTATGAAAAAATTTTTCTACGTAGGTGTAATAGGTTTAATTCTTTTTGAATTTTTGAATGTTTATTTCATTATGCCTATGCCTGGTAGTCAACGGGTACGTAGTATTGATTTGGCGTATTTTCTTTATACATGGCGTTGGGCTTTCCGTGGATTGTTTGGCTTATTACTAATCATTGGTTTTTTAAAAGCTTTTCAAGCATCAAAATGGTTTACTTTGGCTGGATTAGCTTTAGTGATTGCAGCGATTTATGCTTTTAATTTTGAAATGGCGGCAGATAGCATGTTTTATCAACCAAAAGATTTGCAGATGAAAAATGCACAATCGAATAAAGTTGAGAAAGATAGAATAGTTATCGGAATCGAATTGAATGGTGAAGCAAAAGCTTATCCAATATCCTTAATTGCTTATCATCATCAAGTGCTTGATACGCTTGCAGGAAAGCCAATTATGGTAACTTACTGCTCGGTGTGCCGTACAGGTAGAATCTTTGAACCGCTTGTCAATGGCAAACCAGAAACGTTTCGCTTGGTAGGCATGGACCATTTCAATGCAATGTTTGAAGATGCAACGACCAAGAGTTGGTGGAGACAAGCCAATGGTGAAGCCATCACTGGGAAATTGAAAGGACAAACTTTACCTGAATTGCTTTCAGAGCAAACTTCGGTCGAAAAATGGTTGGCATTGCACCCCAATAGCCTAATCATGCAACCCGATTTGAATTTTAAAACAAAATACGATAGCACAGCAAAGTATGAAAAAGGTAAAAGTAAAAGTGATTTGACTCGAACCGATTCACTTTCATGGAAAGATAAATCTTGGGTTGTGGGTATCGAAATAGGAAAAGAAAGCAAGGCGTTTGATTGGCTGCGTTTGAAAAGAGAAAGAGTGATTCATGAACAAGTAGGAAATCAGCCTGTTTTAGTAGTTTTGGCTGGTGATGATAAAAGTTTTTTTGCGTATGAGCGTCCAAACAATGTAGCAAAATTTTCGATGAAAAATGACACCTTAAGTCTTGATAATCAAAGATTTACATTGAATGGAAACTTAGTCAATACAAATGAAAAAGTAGGCTCGCTCAAAAGAATCAAGGCTTATCAAGAATTTTGGCATAGTTGGCAAACTTTTCATCCTGCCACAAAAAAATATTGAGAAATGTGGCTGAGCAATAAATTCAAAAAAGAAAAATTGGTAAAAATTGGAGCTTTTTTCGCTTTGTTTTTCTTGGCTTTTGTTTCGTTTAAATGTTCAAAGGAAGATACCAAGCCAGAACCAATAATCGTTTCGGCCGATTTTTATAAAGATGTTTTGTTTATCGACCAAGGTTCTGTACAAGTAATAACATCAGAAGCGGCAACATTTAAAAAATTGAGTCAAAATACCAATTTTAATATTAGTGAAACAGGGCTAATTACACATACATCGGTCAATGCCATCAACGAAATTGAAGCAACTTGGGCAGATGGTACAAAAAAAAAGTTTTATGTTATGGCAAGTTCGGCTTCTGACAAAAAGCTGTATTTGATGGGATGGAAAAATATTGAGCATTTATATAAAACAGATACCACTCGTGCCATTGTCATTCGCCATGCCGAGGCAATTGTTGGAGTTGATGGCGAGCAATTACCCGCTTCAACTAATTGGTGGACTTCATGCGATAGCAAGCTGGCTCGTCAACTAAGTGAATTAGGAAAAAAGCAAGCTACCGAGTACGGAAAGATATTTAAAGGCATAAAAATGCCCATAAAAAAGATATTTTCGAGTGAATTTTGTCGCTCAAGACAAACAGCAGAATTGATGAACTTGGGACTTGAAATAAAAATAGATAACCGAATCAACGGACATTTTTATAATGTTTCAGGCGTCACTTCTTATGTAGGCATGATAAATATTTTGGAGGAACAAGCCACAAACAAAAACTTGATTTTATTATCAGCTCATTATGATATAAGTGAAGGAATATCCAAAATGGGGACACTTGATATGGCTGATACGTTTTTGATGAAAGTAGGAACAGATAAGAAAACGACTTTTCAGGGAATTGTCTCCTATCCAATGTGGCAAGTTTGGTATGCTATTGAGTCAACACAAAAGTAAACATTAAAACACTGAAGTAAATTTTATTATAGGTTAGTTGTTCAGACTCTGCACTGCACATTGTTGTGCAGAGTTTTAAGTACCATTCCGCAAACCAATTCCATACAAAAAAGATATTGAAAAAGTTATTAAAGATTTGATTAAGGTTATTCAGACTCTGCACATTGGTTTTATGTGCAGAGTTTTTTATTTTGAGTTTAATTTAAAATAGGCATCATATTTTTTGACGTACTCTCCATGCCTAACAATTAAATCATCTTCAAATATACCCTCTATTTTTCCACAACCTCCCCATATAAATTTCTGATTACTGTTATCGACTTCGTCTTCGCTCATAACTTTTCCATCTACAATATATAAGGCTTTACCACCAATAGGAACAACTACTGAAAAATGAACATCTTCGCCATGTAATCGCATGACACTGATTCTCTCGTACTCTTTTCCATCGGCATCTTTTATAATTTCTCTTCGGACACGTTTTTTAGAAGCCTGTATTTGTTTTTTTACATTTTCAATAACTCTTTTACTACTTTCTTCATCATTTAGAAATAGGTCGATACCTTTTTTAGTTTCAATTTCAATACAGCCATCTTTAGCTTTTTCTCCATAGAGTAGAATTGTATTTTTATCATCTGGAGAAGAAATGTATTGCGTAGCGATTGCGTCAGGATTAAGACGATATAAAATACTTGAGGGATATTCGGTTCGGTTAATAATTACCAATGGATTTTCGCCCAATTTATACGCCTCAAATGTGGTGCGTACTGTCTCTTGATTTTTCGCAATTTGTGAAAATGCAGTGGGTAGTTTTGGTAATTTCGAGTTATATGCAAAAGTCATATTATTTTTATTTGCTACAAAAATTGGCAAATTCTTGACTTTATTGAGCATGGGATATGGCTTTTCTTCTAACTTAATCAAATTTGGGTAAAGATAGTAGCTTCCAGGACCACCAATATTTGCCGACGTTTGAACACGAATACTCACTTTAGCTTTTTCATATTTTTGGTCTAAATAAACATACTTGCCTTTGATGACAAAATCTTTGTCTTTCATTAATACCTGACCATCAGCAATGATGGTGAGACTATCAATTTGTTCAAAATTGAGCATAAAGTCTATCGGACGACAAAACTTGTCTATACTATTTTCAATTGTTTTTTTCTTTATTAATGTATCTGCAATTACTTTCGGTACGTCAACTATTTCTGTCGAAATGCTTCCTTTATTTAATTCTTTTTTTTCACCCTCTTTCTCTTGATAAATTACCCTCACTTTTTCCTGTGCAAAAGCAGCGATTCCAATGCCAATAATAGGAATTGCGAGAAAATACAGTAGCTTTTTTAGATTTTTTGTGGGTGTTTTAAATAAAAACTGAATTCTATCTGATAGCGGTTTTGTACTAAACTGATTGATAATCAAGGAGTTAGGTGCTACGCCCAATTTTAAAAGCAAGTGAGCATATTCTTGGCTATTGTATGCTGCTGACATGAGGGAATCAACTTCGTATTCGTGGATTTGCTTGAGAGATTTTTGATAGAAATAAATAATCGGATTGAACCAAAAAATAGCTTTCAGTAAACTAACTAATAGCAAATCAATTGTGTGAAGTTTCTTGGCATGAAAACTTTCGTGAGCAATAATTAAAGTTTGTTCATGCGAATTTAGGTTGTCGGGATTCAAAAAAATATAATTGAAAAATGAAGCATTGCTTTGCGGACTTGGGCTTTGCTCAGTTACCAAACTTCGGCTTCGCTCAGTTACCATGATAATTGTATTTCCATTTTGTTCAAATCGTTCACTGTGCGAAGCCGAAGTGAGTGATTTGAGAATGATTATCATATTTCTCAGAAAGATAAAAAGCATCATTATCATTCCTGACAAATAAATAATTGTCAAAATTTGCATCCAATCTATTTTAATTGGTTGAGGCTCAATGCTTTGCGGTGTAATAGTAAGTGTCTGATTATCAGTTGATTGTATAGGTTTTTCTTCCGAGTAAGTTACTTCTGATGCAGGAATTGGCTCAACAATCACCACTTCTTGACGCTCATAATTGAGCATCGGAATCATCAGACTCAATGCCAACGACGTCAGCAAATAAAACCTATTGAGTGCATGAAAAGTCAGCTTGCGAAAACCGAAAAAGTATAGTCCATAAAAGACTGTCATGCAGATGGATGATTTGAAAAGATAGTCCATGCAATAAATTTTTTAGCGATTGTTTATCAAACTTTTCAATTTTTCAATTTCCTCTAAAGTCAGATTTTCCTCTTTCACCATAAACGATAGCAGGCTTTCCATCGAATTGCCAAAGTAGTCGGCAAAGACCTTTTTAAAAGTTCGTTGACCATATTCTTCTTTTGAGATAATAGGGAAATATTCATACGTTTTTCCATAAGCTTTGTAGCTCAAAAAACCTTTGCTTTCGAGCAGCCTCACTACTGAAGAAATAGTATTATAAGGCGGTTTTGGTTCATCAGGCATTTTTTGAATAATATCCCTGACCAAGCATCTGCCCAAATCCCAGATGATTTGCATGATGCGTTCTTCGGTTTTTGTTAATTCTTCCATGATGAAACAAATGTGAAACTAAAATTTCAGTTTTACAACTGTTTTTTCAGTTATTTTATTTAAAAAGCAGTTTGAATATGTTAATGTATTGATAATTAGTGTTTTATTGTTGGTTTGATATGAAAAAAGCCTTCAACTGAAGGCTTTTTTGTGCATATCTTAGAAAGGAATTACTTCAAACGGGCATCATTTATATTGGTCACTTTTACACCTTTTTCATTAAAAATTTTACTCATGATGGCTGCATGATTTGCCCCAACCACAATTACTACTTTCTTGAAACCATTGGCTTTTGCACGATTGATGGTATTGTCACACATATCGTTGTTACGATGCCACCAATAATGCGTCATCCAACCATACAAATCGGCAGGAAAGAAATCCAATTGGCGATATTCGTCAGCAAAAAAGTTTATTCTAAAAAGCCATTCGCTCATAGCTGCACCGTTGAGTGCTTCGGTCGCATGGTTTTCTCCAAAAGTTTTTGTAGCGTCATTTATCAAATAACTCATTCTATTTTTAGTAATTTGCTTTAATTCTTTTACTTTTTTGCCTATTTCACTCAAAGAATCCGTCTTATATTTATTAAATCTTTCAAAAAATACGGAGTCTGCATTTCCCCAAGCGATACTCCATTTGTCGTCCCAGCGTTGTGAATCCATGCTATAAACTTTCTTCATTCCTAATTCATTCATCATTGGAAAAGAAATGTAGTCGTGTTCATCATCAATATAATTAGGAATCGCTTTATGAACTGAATCTATTTCGGCTGAAAAAAAACTTTTTCGAGCATAATTAAAAATAGTCGTGTCTTTTGGATTTTTCTGTAAATGTTTTGCTACGTGCCACATTTGGAAATACCCATTTCCTGCATCAAAATTCAAGTAATGTGCCACTGCCAAATCAATACGGTTTTTCATATCGGTCGGATTTTTGGCAATCATTGCTTCATAACGAGCAATGATGGCAGGCAGCTCATTTTCGGGAATCATTTTTCGACTTTTCAAACGTTCGTAACGTTTCATTACGCCTTGTTTGTTCCAATAGTTTTTTAGAGCTTTTTCGTCTTCGGGCGACAGCCATTCTCCAAAAATAGCATTAGGTTTGAAAGTTCTGATTTTAGCGTGAATACCTGTCAAATCTTGTTTGGTTTTTGGGTCATAATTGTGTGATGCACCAATCATCAACACTTCTAAATCTTGCGAGAAACCTGAGTGTGCGATAGTAATGAGAAGGAATAATAATAGCTTTTTCATAATTGTAAGAATTGTTTTTGTTTGATGAAGCAAATGTATGCCAATAGAAAAGAAGCATTATAGAAGAATCGTCAAAGAAGAAAATCGACTCGACAAACAGGAAAAATTGCCGATAAATGGCGTACTAAGTGTTTTATTCTAAGTAAAGGCATTTGTCGATTGAAATGCCTATTCGACGTTTAGAAATGGGTATTGGTCAGGAAATATTTTATTGTTAAGTTCCAAAATGCTACTTTCGTTGCAAATTCTCCTTAAAACAATGGACAAACGCAAACGCTTTCTATTTCATATTTCCTATTGGTTGCTCATTACTTTTTACGGCGATATTTTAAGATTTATCGGTGAGAAAAATTTTGTACTCAATGTAGCAAAGTTTTCAGACCCTATATGGATAAGTTCCTTGTTTTTTAAGATTATGATTTCATACATGATTCTCTATGTATTCAATCGTTTCTTACCAAAAAAGCAATATATTTTCTTAGTTTTAGGCTTTTTTGGAGTATCAGCTATTTTTGTTGCATTGCGATATTTGGTCGAAGAAGTATTGTATGTTTATTTATTTAATATGCATAATTATTCCGACGCCTCACGTGTTTTCCCCTATTATTATACCGACTGTTTTTATTTTTTTGTAGGATACTCATTCAATGCTTTTTTCTTGAAAATGATTGAGGATTTTTTCACGAATGAAAAGGAAAAAAATGAATTATTGACCGAAAAATTGAATGCTGAACAAGCTTTCTTGAAAAACCAATTGAATCCACATTTTTTGTTTAATACACTCAATAATATATATTCACTGACTCTCACCCAATCGCCCAAAGCACCCGAAGCGGTTTTGAAATTATCGGAGTTGATGCGTTATATGTTGTATGAGTCGAATGTTGAAAAAATAAGTATTGAAACAGAAGTGAAGTACTTAAAAAACTTTATTGAACTGCAAAAGCTTCGTTATTCGGGACAAACTTTTATTGATTTTCAAATTGCTGGCGATTTATATTCGCAGCTGATATCTCCACTTTTATTGATTTCATTTGTAGAAAATGCTTTTAAGCATGGCGAAGTAAGTATCTCTTCTAAACCATTGATTATAAGTCTTTTATTGAGCGAAAATAATTTGAATTTTATTGTTAAAAATTATAAAAAAGACCAAAATAAAGATGAAGTTGGTGGGGTAGGCTTAGAGAATGTTAAGAAACGTTTACAGCTCATTTATCCTAATCAACATAGTTTAGAAGTGAGAGAAGTAGATGATACGTATTTTTGTGAACTAAATTTAATCCTTTAAACTGATGGAAAAAATACGCTGTATTGCTGTGGATGATGAGCCTTTGGCATTAGATATTTTGGCAAATTATATACAAAAAATCCCTTCATTAACTTTGGTTGCTACTTGCACCGAGCCACTCGAAGCACTGAGTTTAATTCAGCAAGGCAAGGTCGATTTGTTGTTTCTTGATATTCAAATGCCTACCCTTACTGGTATTCAGTTTTTGCGAGTAATGAATGGGAAATGTAAAGCTATTCTGACAACTGCTTATGCTGAATATGCCCTTGAAGGTTATGAATATGATGTGGCTGATTATTTGTTAAAACCGATTTCGTTTGAGCGTTTTTTGAAGGCGGTTCAGAAAGCAACTAAACAATTGACAATAGGCAGTTCTCAGTCAACAGTTATCAATGAGCAGTCTTCTGACAATGACAGCGAACCAGCTTCGATTAATATTCCACAATTGGATTTTATTTTTGTAAAAACAGCGTACAAAATTCAAAAAATAAACCTTTCTGATATATTATATATCGAAGGATTGAAAGATTATGTTTCGATTTATACGATAACAGAGCGAATTTTGACGCTTCAAACCATGAAAAAAGTGGAAGAAAGTTTGCCATCGAATCGTTTTGTGCGTGTGCATAAATCTTATATTGTATCGCTTGAAAAGATTGATACGATTGAACGTCAGCGGATATTCATTGGTAAAAACAGTATCCCTGTGGGCGATAGCTTTCAAAAAGATTTTATGCGATTGATAGGAGAAAAATAAATGATTATTTATTCAAACTTATTTTGCTTTTCGGAAAATTCGCAATAAAATAGAAAATTCCATAATTATGGAATTATAAAAAAATATGCTTCTGTCATATATAATGAAACTAAAAGATTGTTTTTAATAAAAAAACAATCTTTTTTGTTAGTTTTTCCTGCAGTTTTCTCAACTTCTTCTTAGTTTAATAGATAATAAAAAATTAAAAATCCAAATTTACGGAATTTAATTCCATAAATTTGGAAATGTAAAAATTTTAATATTTTTTTGCACTCGTTACTCAATCATTCATTTCTTACAACCACAGATTAACTTTTTACACATGGCTCATATTCCTTTAGAAAGTCATTTGCCTGGTATTACGGGTTTACTCGAATACCGTAAAGATTCGGCTGCACCCATCCGCGAATTGACTCAAATATTACTTCGTGGAGAATCTACATTGACAGAAGGCGAGCGAGAATTAATTGCTTCATTGGTTTCATCAAGAAATCAATGCAAATTCTGTACGACTGCTCACACTGCTGCTGCAGATATTCTTTTGGGCGAATCAGAAACTTGTGAGATGGTAAAGCAAGATTTTGAAACAGCACCTGTAAGCGATAAAATGAAAGCTTTATTAGCAATTGCCGCTCATGTGCAACAAAACGGTAAAAGAGTTACCGAGAAAAATGTTGAACGTGCAAAAAACGCTGGAGCAACTGACCGAGAAATTCATGACACCGTATTGATTGCTGCTTTGTTTTGCTTATACAATAAGTATGTCGATGGATTAGCAAGTTTTACCCCTTCCGACCCTGCTTTTTATCAAAAATTAGGTGAACGTATAACCACGGTAGGTTACAATCGTTTGCCTGGTGGTTATGACCAATTAAAAAATGAAAATCAAAATTTAAAATAAATAAACTGCCGGTTTTCAACTGACACTTTTTCGGCTACTTTAATGCCGATGTCTGATTGCCGATAACCCAAACAATCTACCTCTATGAAATACATTTACACACTAACAATTTTGTTTTGTAGTACCCTTCTCTCATTTGCTCAAAATGTCACAGGAACTGTTGCTGATGCCGAAACACAAAAGCCTATTATTGGAGCTACGGTCATTGTAAAGGGCAAAAATACGGGAATAATCACAAACGCAGATGGACAGTTTTCGATAAAAGCTGCTGTACCGACTACACTCGTCGTAACAGTCATTGGTTATGAACGTCAAGAAATCATTGTAAACTCAACTGCATCTATTAAAATTTTGCTCAAAACAGGTTCGGAACTTTTGCAACAAGTGGTTATTTCTGCTTCACGTGTTGAAGAAAATATTCTAAAATCGCCTGTGACCATCGAAAAAATGGATATTAGGGCAATACAGCAAACGCCTTCAGCTAATTTTTATGATGCTTTGGTCAATGTTAAAGGAATTGATATGGTGACCAGTAGTTTAACTTATAAAGCTATCAATACTCGTGGTTTTAATACCACGGGGAATGGTCGTTTTTTACAAACAGTTGATGGCATGGACAGCCAATCAGCAGGTTTAGGTTTTGCGATGGGTAATCTTTTTGGCCCGCATGATATTGATGTTGAAAGTGTAGAGTTGATTCCAGGAGCTGCTTCTGCACTTTATGGCCCAGTGGCATTTAATGGTTTACTTTCTACTCGTACAAAAAATCCTTTTGATTATCAAGGATTAAGTGTGCAGACAAAAGTTGGCGTAAATCACATTGGTGATGGCACAAGTTATGGAGCTAAACCAATGGGCGATTTTGCTGTGCGTTATGCAAAAGCTTTCAATAATAAAATAGCTTTCAAACTCAATGCTTCTTATTTGGGAGGTACTGATTGGTACGCCAATGATTTATCGGATATTGATGCTAATACCGCTGCTGGTAGCCGTGGACTCAATAATCCTGGAAAAAATCAATTGAATATTTATGGAGATGAAGTAGCTCAGACAATCGCAGGCATTGGTCGTGTTTCTCGTACAGGTTATGCTGAAAGAGATTTGGCCAATTATGGTGTACACAGCACCAAAGTAAGTGGAGCTTTACATTACAGATTCAACGATAACTTAGAAGCAATTTATCAAGCAAATTATAGCGAAGGTGTGGCTCAATATACTGGTAGTCAGCGTTTTGCTATCAATGGTTTTAATTTTGTTCAACACAGACTTGAATTGAGAAGCAATAAATTTTATGTAAGAGCTTATTCAAGCCAAGAAGACTCGAAAGATTCTTATCAAGTTCGCTCATTGGGACAATTAATCAATAAAACTTGGGTGAAAGACCTTAGTGGAAATGTGGTTGCTGCTAAAGATGCTGATGCGATGTGGTTTCAACGTTATACGGCTGCTTTTATGGGGACAATTACAGGAGTTACTGGTAATAGCGATGCCTCCGCAAGAGGTTTTGCCGACCAAGGACGCATTTTGCCAGGAACTGCAGAATTTGATGCTGCCAAACAAAAACTCATAGAAACCCAAGGATTGAGCGGGGCAGGAATATATAGCCGATGTGGTTTGAAGCACTTGGAAGGAATGTATGATTTCAGTTCAGTTTTGAAAGTAGTTAACTTACAAGTAGGGGGTAATTTAAGAAAATATTACTTAGACACACAAGGTACTTTATTTGACGATAAAGGCAAAAATCTAACTAATTCAGAGTATGGCGTTTTTGCTCAGGCTTCAAAATCTTTGTTTAAAGACAAATTGAAACTCACGCTTTCTGGAAGATATGATAAAAATGAAAATTTTGATGGAAGATTTACGCCACGTGCATCAATGGTTTTCAGTCCAAAACAAAACCATAATTTCAGAGCAAGCTATCAAACTGGCTTCCGTAATCCAACTATTGGCGACCAATATATCAAACTCAATGCAGGGCCAATTATCATTTTAGGTGGAGCCCCTGTCAATTCGATTGGTACAAAAGAAATCAATGCTTATACAAACTCCTATACTATTGCATCGGTAAGTGCATTTGGTGGAGCTTTTGGTAAAGATGTTGGTAGTGGCGTGCCATTCCCAGTAGCGGTTGCCAACAACAAAGACAAATTAGTAAAATCAAATGTACCTTATATCAAACCTGAGCAAGTGCAAAGTTTTGAAATTGGATATAAAGGCATATTGACAGATAAGTTAATTTTTGACATCAATTATTATCATAGCCAATACAAAGATTTCTTGATAAATACGGTGGTAATGGCTCCTAATAGCGATGTTTTGGGTAGTGATGGAAAACCTAACTTTAATGCGGCGGCGGATATTTTGGGTGGTAAAACGCAATTATACCAATTATACACAAATGCTGCTGACAAAGTATCTATTCAAGGGATTGGTGTTGGTTTAGGCTATATTTTACCTAAAAACTATCGCATAAATGGCAATGTTACTTGGTCAGATTTTAACCTTTTAGATGCTAATCCAAGCAATATCCCTGCCTTCAATACTCCAAAATGGAAAACCAATCTAATTTTGAGCAATGCAAAATTAACCGAAAAGTTAGGCTTTAGTGTAGCTTGGCATTGGCAAAGTGCTTTCGACTGGTATGGTACTTTTACAACGCCATTGCCAGGACGAATCAATGCTTATAGCTTGCTTGATGCACAAATAAGCATGAAAGTACCGAGTTTGAAAACCATTGTAAAATTGGGAGCAAGTAATCTTACCAATCAATACATTGTACAGGCTTATGGCTCGCCAGCGGTGGGTGGTTTATACTATGTAAGTTTGAATTTTGATGAAATGTTTCGATAAAAGATGTTTCTATTATTTGCATCGACCATACACATATAAACAATAACACAATGAAAACTAAATATCCACTTTTTTTACCGTTTTTGCTACTATTATGTCAATCTTGCGGAGTAGCTATTACTAACTCAAATGATGAGATGGTAGAACTTTTAGCAAAAACCTATAAGAAATACAGTGTCAAAGAAAATACTTTTTGCCCAGAAGCAGAGCAGTCTTTTTTTGACTCTATTTCAATCAATCATCCTGACTATAATTTTAGGATGAGAGCCAATTTCTTTAAAGGCAGTAGTTTACTGAAATTAGGGAAAGAACAAGAAGCTGTGAATGTTTTTGAAAACCTGTTGCAAGAAGCAAGTTCTCAAAACCAAGTTGCTCACGAATTAGTGAGGAATTATGCCATTGCTTGTTTACGTTTGGGTGAACGCCAGAATTGTGTGACGAATCATTCTGCCGAATCTTGTATTTTACCTATTAGAAATTCAGGTATTCATCAAATTCAGACAGGTTCGAGAAAAGCGATTCAAGTGTATGCATCTCTTTTGAAAGAAAATCCTATAGATTATGAGTCAAGATGGTTATTGAATATTGCCTATATGACATTGGGTGAATATCCTTCAAAAGTACCAAGACAATGGTTGATTCCTAATATGGATAAAGACAATTCCGATTACAGCATCAAACCTTTTGTGGATGTTGCTCCTCATTTGGGGCTGAATAAAAAAAATATGGCTGGTGGGACTATCGTAGATGATTTCAATAATGATGGATATTTGGACATTGTTACTTCTGACTGGAGCTTGAATGGAGTTATGCACTATTTCAAAAATGACCAGAAAGGCAATTATATTGATTATTCAAAAAAATCAGCTTTAGGACGTTTTAAAGGTGGTTTGAATATGATTCAAGCTGATTATGACAATGATGGAGATATTGATATTTTTGTGTTAAGGGGAGCTTGGATGGGGCAATATGGCAAACAAGCCAATTCATTGTTAAGAAATAATGGTGATGATACTTTTACAGATGTAACTGTTAAAAGTGGTCTTTTTTCAGAATTTCCCACCCAGACAGGTGTTTGGCGTGATTTTAATAATGATGGTTGGTTAGATTTGTTTATTGGTAATGAAAGTTCGATACAAAAAGACCAATACTATCCTTGTGAACTATACATGAGTAATGCTGATGGCACTTTTAAAGAAGTGTCAAAGCAAGCGGGATGTAGAATCATGGATTTTGTAAAAGGTGTAACAGCAGGAGATTTTAACAATGATGGTTTGGAAGATATTTACATTTCGGGTATTACTGGTGAGCGAATATTATTAAAGAATAAAGGGTTGAAAGACGGTATTCCACAATTTGAAAACGTAACAAGAGCAGCAGGTTTAGCTGATGTTCGTGTAAGTACTTTTCCAACGTGGTTTTGGGATTATGACAATGATGGTTGGCAAGATATTTTTGTTTGTGGTTATGAATTTAGGTATTCCATTGCTCATACCGCAGCTACTGAAGCATTAGGAATTCCGAATGAGGCGAGTAGAATGTATCTTTACCATAATAATCATGATGGCACATTTACCAATGTTTCAGAGCAAGCAGGTTTAAACAAATCGGTCTTTGCGATGGGAGCAAATTTTGGTGATATTGATAATGATGGGAATTTGGATATGTATCTCGGTACAGGAAATCCTGATTATAAGTCGCTTGTACCTAACCGCCTTTTTAGAAATATGGGTGATGGCAAATTTGCTGATGTGACCGTTTCTGGGAGAGTGGGCAATTTGCAAAAAGGACATGCAGTTGCCATAACTGATATGGATAACGATGGCGACCAAGATATTTTTATAGAAGTAGGAGGGGCATATGTAGGTGATTCGTATAATAATTCGCTTTACCTTAATCCTGGTCAGAATGACAATCACTGGATAAATTTGAAATTAGAAGGAACAGCAAGCAATCGTTCAGCTATAGGTAGTCAACTTAAAATTAGTTTTACTGAAAACGGCAAGAAAAGAATACTATATAGAACTGTCAACTCAGGTGGTAGTTTTGGAGCATCAACATTAAGGAGAGAAATTGGTATTGGACAAGCAAATATAATAGACGAAATTGCTGTAACTTGGGCAAAAACTCGTAAAACACAAGTTTTTAGAAATATTAAACCCAACCAATTTATTAAAATAACGGAAGGTAGTAATACTATTTCAAATATTAATATTAAAAAAACAGATATTTCAGAACCAAATTCGACTATTCCGATTTGCAAAACGAATCCAACGACAATTTGACATAAATAAAAAAATATTCAATGAAATTAACCTACTTAAACAAAGCTAAACCAAGGCTTGCCTTTATCGTTTGTATGCTGTGCTATCTTTTAGGTGGCACAGTTTCGACCTTAATGTCAGTTTATTTGCCTGTTGCCATTCCAGAATTATTGCAAAGAAATGTTTCTGAACAAGAATTAGGCGATATCGGAGCTTACCTTAGTTCTTCCTCCATATTTGGTTGGATGTTAGGTGGTTTGATTTTAGGTATTGTCAGTGATAAAATTGGTCGAATCAAAACACTCGCATTGGCTACTGCCTTGTACGGTTTTTTTACTTTGACGGTAGTTTTTGTAAGCGATTGGCATGTATTATTAGTCTATCGTTTTTTGTCAGGAATGGGTGTCGGAGGAGTTTTATTGGTTAGCACAGTCTATATTTCTGAGATTTGGAAAGAAAGCAATCGCCCTGTGATGTTAGGCGTTTTAGCTGTGGCATTTCCTATTGGGATAGTTTTAACAGGAGGTTTAAATGTCTTTTTTAGCTATTGGAAAGATGCTTTTTGGTTAGGAATTTTACCTTTGATATTATCAATTATTACATTTGTTTTTTTACCCGAATCAGAGAAATGGAAACAAATGCAAAATGTTGATAATAAAGTATTTAAGAAATTGTTTTCGTCAGAAAATAGTAGAAATTTAGCTTATGGTTCAATTATTTTTGGGTCAGTTTTAGTGGGACTTTGGGGGATTTTCTCTTGGTTACCTACTTGGGTGCAAAGTTTGCTTGGCGACACTTCTGATGGACAAACAGAAAGAGGATTAACGATGGTTTTATTAGGTGTAGGTGGAGTTGTAGGAGGAAGTTTTTCTGGTTTTTTGATTCAAAAATTAGGTTCAATTAAAACTTTAATACTTACATTTTCAGGTTGTATTTTGGCTTGTGGCATACTTTTTCTGACCAATACAAAATTTTCTCCTATTATTTATGCTGAAATGGCATTTTTGACTTTGTTTTTAGGAATTAGTCAAGGGGCATTGTCGAGCTATATTCCAGCCTTATTTCCGACAGATATTCGGGCCACAGCAACTGGTTTTTGTTTTAATATTGCTCGTTTTTTTACGGCAACAGCAGTTTTTTTTGTAGGTAGTTTAGTTACTTTTTTTGGTGGTTTCAGCAATGCACTTTTGTCTTTTTCGGTCTTTTTTATTTTTGCCATAATCGCCACTTATTTTAGTGCTAAATCTATGGAATAATCTTTAAATTTTATAAATAAAACTAAATAATAAAAATCATGGCAAACGCTGAAGAAATCCTATTACAAAATCAAGAAATGATTCTTGAAAACCAAAAAATGATTCTCGAAAATCAGAAAACGATTGTTGAAAACCAATCTCAAATTCTGAAAAATCAGGAACAACTCAATGCCAATCAAGGAACTATTCTTGGTAATCAAGACATATTTTAGAAAATCAGACAAATTTTACAAAGGTTCTAAATAATCAAGATGAAATATTGGCTTTTGTAAAAAATCGTTAGTTTTAAATCAACGTGGCATGTCTGATATTTTAATTGATCTTCAAGACGTGCCATGTTTAGTGTAACTCTTACATTGAGCTTCCGAATTTCAATGCCCAATAATGTGGTATTTTACATTATTTATTTTACATTTATCTATCATTATGCCCCATATTCCACTTCCAGAAGGCGTACCAGGTATTCGTAGCTTGGTCATGTATCGTCCAGATACTGGTAAACCTTTATATGAATTAGCCCAAATTTTATTGAGAGAGGAATCTCCGTTGAGTCCAGCCGAGCGTGAATTGATTGCAACGTATGTTTCTCATAAAAATACCTGTAATTTTTGTATGAATAGTCATGCTGCGGCAGCACGCTATTTGTTTCAAGATGAGGCAAAAACGGTAGATTTAGTATTGGATGATTATCAAAATGCCCCTATTTCTGAAAAATTGAAAGCCTTGTTGACGATTGCTGGAAAGGTACAAACTGATGCTCGAACAGTGAGCGACGAAGATGTAGAAAATGCTCGAAAATTTGGTGCCAATGACCGTGATATTCACGATACAGTTTTGATTGCGGCAACTTTTTGTATGTTCAATCGCTATGTAGATGGCTTGGCAACGCTTAGTCCAACCGATTCAAACCTTTATGCACAAATGGGCGAACGTATGGGAACATTGGGTTATGTTCTTCCAAAAACACAATAATGAATAGAAATAATAGTTCAAATCTGCAATAAAATGCCATATATTAAACTTGATGAAACATTGCCAGGCATGAGAAGTTTATTAGCTTTTCGACCAGCGATTGCAGAGCCTTTGACAACATTAATGCAAATTTTGATGCGAAGCGATGAAGGATTGAGTAAAGGCGAAAGAGAACTCATAGCCACTTTTGTGTCTTCGTTGAATGGGTGTTCGGTTTGTCATAAAATTCATGGAGAAGTAGCTCAGTGCTTATTGAATGGAGAAGAAAATCTGATTGAAAAAGTAAAAGAAAACTATCAAAATGCACCGATTTCTGATAAAATGAAAGCTTTGCTAACAATAGCGGTAAGTGTGCAAAAAAATGGAAAACAAGTAAGTATTGAGCAAGTGGCTGCAGCAAAAAGTAGGGGAGCAAATGATTTGGAAATTCATGATACAGTTTTAATTTCCGCTCTGTTTTGCCTATTCAATCGTTATATTGATGGCTTGGGAATATTATCAAAAGACACACCCGAAACTTTAAAAGAAAGAGGAAAAATGATAGCTGAAATGGGTTATAGTTCACATCCCCCAAAAGATTAAACATAAAATTTGATTATCAAGAAAATTCATTATACGAATAATGGCACATATCGAACTAACCGAACAACTACCTGGCATCAGAGGTTTGATGGCATTTAGACCTTCAACTGCTACGCCATTAAATGCTTTGGCAGAAGTACTTTTACGGATTGATGAAGGTTTGAGTAAAGGCGAAAGAGAATTAATAGCCACTTTTGTTTCTTCATTGAATGATTGTTTTTTTTGTCAGAATATTCATGGAGCAGTGGCTCAATATTATTATTCAGAAGAAGAAGATTTGGTTCAAAAGGTAAAAGTAGATTATCAAAATGCTCCAATTTCTGATAAAATGAAAGCTCTTTTAGGCATTGCCGCCAACGTTCAAAAAGGAGGTAAATTCGTCACTCCAGAGCAAATTGAAATTGCAAAAAAATTAGGAGTGACTGACATAGAAATTCATGATACGGTTTTGATTGCGGCAGCTTTTTGTATGTTCAATCGCTATGTTGATGGCTTGGGTACCTTTGCTCCAAATGCTCCAGCAATGTATCGTGAACGTGCAAAAAAGATTGCAGAAGAAACAGGTTATGCTGGTTCATCACCCCGTTAAAGGTATTGCAAATAAAATTGATATAAGCTCTCTATTCATCTTTGTTGGTGGATAGAGTTTTTTTTTACCGGAGGTTTATAATTTTTTTCCATTATTTAGGAAATATGAGTTTTTGTTATTCTTGCTCCAAGTAAATGGAAAAGTATTTATTTAATAATAAATATAAAATAAGTGCTAAATATATTAAATTCAACTGCTTTTTATTGATTTTGACGTATATGATTTTGTTTTTGCGGAAAAATATTCCATTAAATTGGAATTTATTGAAAAAAGTATTTCCTTTGCTATCGAAATTTAAAAAAACATAATTACCAATCATTTAGATTTTGAAAAAAATCTCCTCAATATTATTCTTATGCCTTTTACTTTGTAATGTTTTGGGCTTTACATTCGTCACGCTTTGGAACGAATGGCAGGAAAGCCATAGTGTAAAATCGAGTAGTTTTGTTGAGATAAAAAATAACGAATTGGTTTTTAAGATGCAGCTAACACTGCCTTATCAGCCCGAATTTCGGAGTGATTTAATGACTGGAAATACAGCTATTTATGAGGGGAAATTTTATGAGTCTTATGTACAAATTTATCAAAAAGATACACTCTATACTTATTATCGCCCTTTGAGTGTTAATCAAGATAATATTTTAGCATTATTAAAAGATGTACACGAAAATTTGAACGTTTTCTCAAAAAACCATAAAACACCAAGTCAACGAGCTTTAGAATTCTTTAAAAACTTTTCAAAAGATTATGTCGAACTTCACTCAAACATGATTGCATGGTTTTGGGTCGAAAATTTAGAAGTCATCAACAACTTTACATATCTAACTCCACATACAAATTCCATTTTAACGGTCAATTACCTTCCTCCGATTTCTACAAGTTTATAAGTCCGTATTCCAAAGATCATTAGGCAATGCTTATATCAAGTATTGTTCCTATGAACTATTATCTATGATGTTAATTTATTGAAACTACTAAAAATGAAATCTTTTATCAAGTACTTAGTCCTTGGGCTATGTTTGATGTCTATCTCATCAAATATCTATGCTCAAATGCCGCATGATGTTATTTATATGCCTAAAAATACTGCTTGTTTGGCAGTATCGTATAATAGCAGTAGCTGGAAAAAATATTGGGAAAATACCCTCAAACGTGAAAACTTCAATATCGGTACACTTACAACCGAAAGCGTAATGCCAATGTTGGCTGTCGGAATTACCGATAAATTGAATGTTATTGTTGGACTTCCTTATGTTCAAACCAAAGCAAGTGCTGGTAATTTAATGGGCCAAAAAGGTATTCAAGACCTATCGGGTTGGTTGAAATATCAATTAGTGAAAAACGACAAAGGACTTTCTTTGCATGGTGTTTTAGGTGCATCTGTTCCTGTTGGAAACTATGTGCCAGATTTTTTACCAATGTCAATTGGCTTACAAACAAAAACTGCAACTGGGCGATTGATTGCTAATTACTCCCATAAGTCGGGTATTTATGCAACAGCTCATGCAAGCTACATTTTACGTAGCAAAATCAAAGTTGACAGAGATGCTTACCAAGCTGATAATCGAGTATATAATACCAATGAAGTAAGTGTGCCAAACGCTACTGATGCTGCTCTTAGATTAGGCTATTCAAAAAATGGAAGCAGAATTCAGGCTGAGGCTTTCGTTGAGCATTTTACTTGTGTAGGTGGTGATAATATCCGTCGAAATGATATGCCTTTCCCCACTAATAACATGACTTCTACAAGTGTTGGCTTTTATGGCAAATATCAACCTAAAAATATCGGATTTAATGTTCGAATTGCAAAAGTAATTGACGGACTAAATGTTGGTCAATCACTAAGTTATTCAGTTGGTTTATTATATCAAATCAATTATTTCAAGAAAACAGAAAAAAAATAAACCACAAAGTCTTGATAATCAATAAAATAGATAATTGTTATGAAAAATTTATATAAAATATTCGCTTCTCTTTTTTTCATTGCTGGTTTAGCTGGTGTTATCATCTCATGTGATAAAACGGTTGCTGAACCAATCAAAGAAGCTTACACACCCGCTAGTTTAGATGAGAATGCAGGCACTTGGAAAACTTATGTTTTGGCAAGTCCAACGGATGTTGTAGTAGCAGCACCTAAAGCAGCAACTGATGCAGCCTATCTCAAAGAATTAGATTCATTGAAAAATAAAATTCTTCCAGCAGTTAGCTCTACAAACAAAGATGCAGTAGCTTATTGGGGAGCAGGAGCAGTGTATCGTTGGAATGAAATTGCTCGTGAATTAGCAGCAAGATACAATATACCACCAGCTTCAAATGCAGAAGGTAAATATCCTGTGCCAGATGCAACTAACCCTTTGGCTGATCCAAAATTTCCATTTGCCAATCCTCCTTATACAGCACGTGCATTGGCTTATTTGAGTGTTGCTCAATACGATGCTTTGGTTTCAGCTTGGAATTATAAATATAAATATAATCGCAAAGCACCATCAAAAAATGATGCTTCAATCTCAGCTTTATTGCCAGTAACTGATCTACCGTCTTATCCTTCAGAAGATGCAGTAGTGGCTGCTGCTTCTTACACTATTTTAGTAGCAATGTTTCCAGGTGAAGTACCTTATTTAGATTCAAAATTAGCAGAAGCAAAAAATGCAAGAATTTGGGCAGGAACAAATGTGCCAAGCGATATTTCAGCAGGAGATGCACTTGGGAAAGCTGTTGGAGCAAAAGTAATGGCAAAAGCAAAAACCGATGGGATGAGTGCTGCAAATAACCAAGCCTTGACTGCTGGAATGATTGAAAATGCAAAGAAAATTGGTGTCAAAAACCCATGGGTAAGTCAAGAAACACCAGCACGCCCACCAATGTTGCCAAACTACGGGGCAGTAACAACGTGGAATTTTGATAAAGCAACAATGGTACAAATTCGTCCATTGATTCCATATTTAGAAAATTCAGCGGAGTTTCAAAAAGATATTGATGAGTTAAAATCAATTGAAAAAAATCAAACCCGTGAGCAAGCTCGTATTGCCAATTATTGGGCTGATGGTGCAGGAAGTTATACTCCTCCAGGGCATTGGCATAGAGCAGGTGCAAATGCAGCTCATGATGCCAAATTTAGCGAAGTTCGTATGGCCAGAACATTGGCACTGCTCGGCACTGCCGAAATGGATGCAGGTATTGCATGTTGGGAAACGAAATATTATTATTATACACCTCGCCCACAACAATTTGGTGTAAAAACTTCAGTAGGATTACCAAACTTCCCTTCTTATACTTCAGGACACTCAACTTTTTCAGCAGCAGCAGCCACTGTTTTAGGTTCGATTTTTCCTGAAAAAGCGAATGAATTTTCAGCACAAGCTCAAGAGGCATCCAACTCTCGTGTTTATGGTTTGATCCATTACCGTGTAGATTGTTCAATGGGATTAGCACATGGAAAGAGAATAGGTGAATATGCCATCGCAAGAGGCAAAGCTGATGGTTCTGGGCTTTAAAAGAGCTCATTTTATTGAAGAGAACTAGTGTCGACTTCAAAACAAAAACATTTTTATCTCTAAATACTTTACGAAAATGAAAAAATATTTATTATTAATCACTTTTTTGATGTCTAATATAATCGCCTTTTCACAAGGTTGTATTGCGGTTCGTTCGATGGCAACTGCCAACGGAAATCCGAGTGGTTCGGCTTTTATGCACGCGGGTGAATTTCAAGTTTCTGCCAATTATCGTAACCTACATTCATACAAACATTTTGTGGGTACTGTAGAACAAAAACAACGTGTTGAACAACACACAGAAGTGATCAATGACCAACATAGTTTTGATTTTGGACTTACTTATGCGGCTACTAATCGTTTAAGCGTAACCATCAATGTTCCAATGTCTTATAATGACCGTTCTTCACTTTATGAACATTATGGCAATGGTACGCCTGCAGGTTCTAACCCTCGTTTTCATACACAATCAAAAGGTGTAGGTGATATGCGTTTGTCAGCTTCATATTGGGTAATAGACCCAATGAAAGCACCGAAAGGTAATATTGCCATCGGCGTTGGAATCAAAGCTCCTACGGGTAATGCAAATGTGCAAGACGAATTTCATAAATTAGACAAAGATAAAAAAGAGTATATCCAAGTAAAAGCGGTTGACCAATCGATTCAATTAGGAGATAGTGGCTGGGGCGAAAGTATTGAGGTGCAAGGCTATTGGTCTTTGTTTAAGAAAGCCAATCTCTATTTCAATGGTTTTTATTTATTTAGTCCAAAAGAATTAAATAAAGCAACAAACCTTTCGGTGCCTGACCAATTTGGTGCAAGAGTTGGCTTAACTTATGGCTTATTGCCAAAACAAAACATCGCTGTTAGCTTAGGCGGAAGATTAGAAGGCTTGCCTGCAGTTGATGCTATCGGTGGAAGTGCGGGTTCACGTCGCCCAGGTTATATAGTTTCAATTGAGCCAGGTATTATCTGGAGCGGACATCATAGCTCGCTTTTGGTGGCTGTGCCTTATGCCGTAGTTAGAAACCGTATCCCTACTTGGACAGCAACAGGTTTTAGAGAAGGTGATGCTGCTTTTGCTGATTATTTTATTTCAGCTACTTATGCTTATCGTTTCTAAGATGTTTTTACAAAGAATGTGATTAAACTCATTGTTTTTAGGGAAATTAATCACATTCTTTGCCCAAGATTTTCATAATATCGAAACTAAAAGTAGATTTGTGATAAAATTTTGGGAAACACTATTTGAAAAAAATCTCCTCAATATTATTTCTATTTCTATTACTTTGTAATGTCTTAGGCTTTACATTCGTTACTTTTTGGAACGAATGGCAGGAAAGACACAGCGTAAAATCTAATAGTTCAGTCGAAATAAAAGGAAATGAATTGATTTTCAAAATGCAACTTACGCTTCCTTATCAAACTGAATTTCGGAATGATTTAATGACAGGAAATACGGCCATTTATGAAGGTCAATTTTATGAATCGTATGAGCAGGTTTATCAAAATGACACACTTTATACACATTATCGCTTGCTGAATATTAGCCGAGATAATATTTATACATTGTTGAATGAAGTACATGAAAACCTCAATGTTTTTTCAAAAAACAATAAAACTACAAGCCAAAAAGCCTTAGAATTTTTTAAAAACTTCTCAAAAGATTATGTAGAATTGTATTCGAGCATGATTACATGGTTTTGGATAGAAGATTTTGGTTTTAAAAACTACAATTATTTAGCAGTACATTCCAATCATATTTTGTCGGTCAAAGCCCCGCCACCGATGTTTTCATAAGACCCTTTTTTATTTAAGATTCATTTGGCATTCCTTTTGAAAGGCAATGCTATGATGCTATTAATTGTCATCATACTTCAATGATGATAAAATCTCAACTAATAAAATGATAAAATGAAAAAAAATATATTACTTTTTTTTCTGTCAAATACGTTTGTATTTGCACAGCAAAAAATAGATTCAACTAAAATCCTGAAGCTCAACGAAGTACAAGTAAAAGAACAGCAATTCAAATTTAATATCCAAAGCCTTCCAGCTACTAAAGGTACCTATCTTTATGCAGGAAAAAAGACAGAAGTAATCAATGTTTTAGGATTAGATGCTAATATTGCAGAAAAAACACCACGACAGATTTTTGCTAAAGTACCAGGTGTTTTTGTCTATGATATGGACGGTTCAGGAAATCAAATCAATATTTCAACACGAGGGCTTGACCCTCATCGTGGTTGGGAATTTAATATCAGAAAAGATGGCGTAGTTACTAATTCTGATATTTATGGGTATCCAGCCAGCCATTATTCAATGCCGATGGAAGCGATTCAAAATATTGAAATGATTCGTGGAACTGGCTCTTTACAATACGGAGCTCAATTTGGTGGAATGCTTAATTATATTGGAAAGCAAGGGGATTCAACTAAAGTATTCGATTTTGAAAGTACGAATAGTATTGGCTCGTATGGGTTGTTGAGTACGTATAATGCTGTTGGTGGACAAGTTGGCAAGGTAAATTATTATGCTTATTATAGCAAAAGAGTTTCTGATGGTTACAGAGATAATAGTCGTAGCGACTACCAAGCTCAATCGGCTCAAATTACTTATCGTCCCACTTCAAAGTTGTCATTGAAAGCAGATTTTTCTCGTTCAAAATATGTCTTCCAATTAGCAGGACAGCAAACCGATGCCATGTTTTATGCTAATCCAAGAGCATCTATTCGGTCAAGAAATTATTATAGTCCAGATATTTATGTGCCTTCCATTTCATTGAATTGGGCTTTGAGTAATCGTACTAAACTCTCGTGGGTTAATTCAGCAATTTTAGGTAGTAGAAATAGTGTAATGTTTGATAAAACTGCCGACATTCTTGATAAAATAGACCCAGTAACGCTTCAATATGCCAATCGTCAGGTTGACATTGACAATTACCATAGTTTCACTTCCGAACTACGTATTTTACATGAATATCGCATCGGAAAAATGCCTTCAATAGTAGTAGGAGGGGTGCAATTGATGAATAATGATTTGCATCGCCGTCAACAAGGAAAAGGTACAACAGGGAGTGATTTTGACCTAAGTATTACTGGAGACTTTGGTAGAGATTTACATTTTAAAACACAAAATATTGCTGTTTTTATAGAAAATCGCATCAATTTAACTCAAAAATTAGCAATTTCTCCAGGTTTTAGAATTGAGTCTGGCGAATCAGAAATGTCAGGTACGATTAGTTATTATGACCCAGCAAAATTGCCAAATGTGATTCCACATCGTTTCCCATTGTTTGGTGTAAATGCAGATTATCAATTGACCAAAAACCAAAATTTTTATACTGGTTTTTCGCAAGCATACCGCCCTGTGATTTTCAAAGATATTATTCCTGCATCTATTTATGAAAAATCGGCAGATAATCTAAAAGATGCCAGTGGGTATAATTTTGAAGCGGGTTATAAAGGAAATTTCGAACGGATAAGAGTGGAGTTGACGTATTTTCAACTACTTTACAGAAATAGGCTCGGAACTTTGGCTCAAACGGATGCCAATGGCGTTTTTCAAATTTTGCGAACAAATATAGGAGATTCTTTTACGAAAGGCTTAGAAATGTTTGTTGAATATTACGCAAGAATCAACGAAAAAGCAAACATCTCAATATTTACTTCAACGGCTTTGATGGAGGCGAAATATTTGAAATCGGAAATTCGTTCGGGCGAAAAAAATATCAATATTGAAGGTAATTTTGTTGAAAGTACACCGCAAATAATTAGTCGTAATGGTGCTACATTAAGATACAGAAAACTGAGTTTGACGAGTCTTTTTAGCTATACAGCTAAAAGCTATGCCGATGCACTTAACACTGTGCAAGCTTCGGCAAATGGTAGCGTTGGATTGGTTCCGGCATATAGCATTCTTGATTTTAATGCTACATATCGAATTTCGAGCAAACTATTATTGAAACTCAATCTTAATAATGCAACTAACAAACAATATTTTACAAAACGTCCGCAATTTTATCCTGGTCCAGGCATTTGGGCTTCTGATGGTCGAAGTGTAAATTTGACAGTTTCTACTCGTTTTTAAATATTATTTTTTTAGATTTGACAGCTGGATTGGATTTACCGATACAGTTGTCAAATCTAACCTTTTTACTAAAATATGTCCAATTTTATTGCCCATAATGCCACCGTAATAGGAAAAGTTACGCTTGGAGATGATGCTTCAGTGTGGTACTCGGCAGTTATTCGTGCTGATGTGGAAGAAATTATCATTGGTAAACGAACCAATATTCAAGATGGAGCAATTTTACATGCCGATTATGGCGAGCCAACCATCATTGGTGATGATGTGACGGTAGGTCATGGAGCAATCGTGCATGGAGCTACAGTAGGGAATTGCACACTTATTGGCATGAGAGCGACGATTTTGAATCGAGCTAAAATTGGTAACTATTGCATCATCGGAGCATGTGCCTTAGTAACAGAAGGCATGGAAATTCCAGATTATTCGATGGTTTTGGGAGTTCCTGCAAAAATAGTTAAACAAATCCCACCAGCTTATACCCAGAGTCTTGAAATGAGTGCTGCACATTATGTTGAAATGGCTCATCGCCACCAATTTGGTGAATTTAAGCAACTGGTTTAAACGTTTTAAAAAAGGTTTTTGTGAAATAGTATTGGATTGGTAAATATAATATACTCATATATTTCTTGTAAATAGTTGATAATCAAATAGTTATATGACTTTCTGCTGATTAAGGAGATTTTTGCTTTGGCAAGATTTTTGCTCTTAATTTTTGTAGTAATTGCGTAAGCTAAAAAGTCGGAATAAAACTATAAGCGTTATCATGAATCATTTTACTATTTTCTTTACAAAGAAACTTAATGTTCTCTTTCTCCCTTTAGTTTTGGGGATATTGTTTTCTTCTTGTAAAGATAAGAAAGCCACAGAAGAACCAACCCCTGTGAGTGTATCAATACCAACAAGTGAATTTGATGCAAGTATTGCCACTCGATGGACAGATTTGCAATTAAAGTTAATAAAATCTACCCCTGGTTATGCTCCACCTGTAGCGGCACGTACACTTGCTTATACGAGTCTTGCCTTGTACGAAAGTGTAGTTTATGGGATGAAAAATAATCAATCTTTGGTTGGTCAAATAGCTGGTTTGACAGACTTGCCTAAGCCAGATTTAGCGAAAGATTATAGTTGGGGTTTAGCTGCTAATTCGGCACTTTCGACCTTAGTTATTGAAATGTATGCTACTACCAATGATGCCAATAAAGCAGCCATTGATTCACTTCGCCGAAATATTGAAAGTCCTTTAAAAAGAGATGTTGAAAATCAAGATATTATCGACCGTTCGGTGGCTTTTGGAGCCGACATTGCCAAAGCGATTTGGGAATATTCAAAATCTGATGGTGGTAATGAAGGTTGGAACAATAATTTTCCCACTGATTATAAAATACCAGTAGGGATTGGGCTTTGGGAGCCAACCAATGCTCAAAAAACGCCATTGTTGCCATATTGGGGTAAAAATCGAACTTTTGTTGTTTTAAATATGACTACAAATCCAACAGCACCATATACTTTTTCTTTCAAAGAAAACTCTGATATGTATAAATTGGCAAAAGAAGTGTATGACATAAACAAAGCCTTAACAACAGAGCAAAAAGCTATTGCCAATTTCTGGTCTGATGGAGCAAATTCAATCACTCCTCCTGGACATCATTTCAATATTGCTAATATTGTGTTGAAAAAAGAAAAAGCAAAATTAGATAAAGCAGCAGAGGTATATGCTAAAGTAGGAATGGCCATAAATGATGCTTTTGTGACTTGTTGGCGAACTAAATATACGTATAATTTGATGCGTCCACAGACTTATATTCGTCAAGCAATCGACCCCTCATGGTCTCCACTGCTTGTCTCACCCCCCTTTCCTGAATATTCTTCTGGTCATTCATCTGGTTCGGGTGCAGCAGCCGAAATCCTAACAACGATTTTCGGAGATAATTTTGCTTTTACAGATAATACACACGCAGGAACATACGCTGACCGCTCGTTTAAATCGTTTTACGAGTATGCAAACGAAGCTACGCTTTCACGGCTTTATGGAGGAATTCACTATCGCCAAGCTAATGAAAATGGATTAAAAAATGGGAAAGAGATAGCTAAAAATATATTAAAATTGAAATTTACAAAATAGTCCACAAAATAGAAAATAAAGATTTGTCGTTTTTCAATTATCAACAAGCTACATTTCTTAGACTATCGACCGTTGATTGTTGTCTATCGACAAATAAAGTTTTTTTTACGCTGATTTCTTGATATATTTTTGTAAAAGCTCAGCTAAAACCCTGACGGAGGACATCAAAATCCCCGTCAGTGGTTAAAGTTAATTTCACGTTTTTATTATTTATCAAGAATTTGTACATTTGATTCATGTTTATTCTTACAAACATATTACTAAAGACACAAAAGACGATTGTAATAATAGCCTGTTTAGGCGTATTACTTTGTCAAAATGCTTTTTCCCAACACCAAGCTAAAGAGTTTTCGAGTGAAGTAGCTACAGCTTGGTACAATCTACAATTATTCTTGATTCCCAATACAACAGGTTTTTCACCACCAGTAGCTTCTCGTGCCTTGGGCTATACTGGATTGACACTCTATGAGTCAGTTGTAAATGGAATGCCTGATTATCAATCGCTTACAGGTGTTTTAAATGAATTTAAAACTGTTCCAAGAATAGAGTCAGGCAAAAACTATCATTGGGTTTTGTGTGCCAATGCCGCCCAAGCAAGCATTATCAAAAGCCTTTATGCCAGTACTTCTAAGGCAAATCTTCTCAAAATAGATTCATTGAAAGGTATTTTTGAAAGAAAATACTTAAATGATGTAGATAAGGAAACGGCTTTACGTTCGATTAAACTTGGCGAAGCAATAGCCAAAGCTGTTTTTGATTACTCAAAAACGGATGGAGGACATGAAGGTTATAATAAAAATTTCCCTAAAGATTATAAAGTTACCACAGGTGCATGTGCCTGGACACCCACAGGCGAGCAGTCAATACCTTTGCAACCTTACTGGGGACATAATCGAACTTTTGTGAAGGGAGATGCTGATTTTGAGTTGCCTACACCTCCTCGTTGTGAAGCAAGTATTTCGTCGGTCATGTATGCTCAAGCATTAGAGGTATATAGCACTGGTAAAAACTTATCTTCAGAACAAACTACCATTGCTCGTTATTGGTCAGATGATGCAGGAAAAACTTTTACGCCACCAGGTCATGCCATTGCGATTACATCACAAATAATTGCCAAAGAAAATTTACGATTAGATAAAGCGGCTGAGATTTATTGTAAGGTAGGTATTGCCGCTGCTGATGCTTTCATTTCTTGTTGGAAATGTAAGTTTATGCACAATGTTTTGCGACCTGTTTCATACATTCGTACCACCATTGACCGAAATTGGAATCCTTTGTTGGATACACCTCCTTTCCCTGAATACACATCTGGACACGCCTCTGTTTCAGGAGCAACGGCTCAAGTTTTATCTGATTTTTTTGGATTCAATTATCACTTTACTGATAATGCACATGCCGCCAGAGGTTTTAAACCTCGTTCATTTGAATCTTTCTATGAATTTGCCGAAGAAGCTGCTCTCTCCCGCATGTACGGGGGCATTCATTACCGAAATTCTAATGAACAAGGCTTAAAAAATGGCAAGAGAATTGGTAAAAACGTTTGTGAATTGAAGTTTAAGTCTAAAGGAGCTTAACTCAATTTACAATTGGAGATTTACGAATGAAGAATAATGAATAGTTTACAGTATTGGCATAAAGTGCTTATTATCAAAGGTTTATGAGTTGTGAAATTTAAAGTAAATAAATCATCTTATTTATTTTTCTTTTGTTAGTAGAAAACGTTAATTTTTCATTCGTAACTCGTCATTCGTAACTCGTCAATTTCCCCAAAAAACCTTACCTTTGTGCCTCAAATTATCAAATTTAAGTATGAAACTTTTTTTTAGAAAAACTGGCGAAGGTCAGCCAATTTTGATTCTACATGGTGTTTTTGGTTCTTCAGATAATTGGTTTTCCATTAGTAAAATGATTGCCGAAAAGGGTTATGCGGTTTATGCTTTAGATGCTCGAAATCATGGACAATCGCCTCGTAGTGAGGACTTTAGCTATGAATTGATGGCAGATGATTTGAATGAATTTATCGAAGATAATGCTTTAGAAAAGCCAGTTATTATTGGTCATTCGATGGGTGGAAAAACGGTGATGCACTTTGCTATGAAATACCCAGAAAAGTATTCAAAACTCATCATTGTTGATATAGCTCCTAAGTTTTACCCATCCCATCACGGGCATATTATTCAAGGCCTAAATTCGATTGATTTAGAAAATCTTAAAAACCGTAATGAAGCTGAAATACAATTAGCAAAATACGTATCAAATGTGGGAGAAAGACAATTTTTATTGAAAAATATTTACCGAACCGAAGAAGGGAAATTTGACTGGCGAATAAACTTACCAGTTTTGAGCAGAGAAATTTATCAAATTGGTGGAGATTTTACTGATGTTCATGAGGTAGGAGTACCTGTACTTTTTCTTCGTGGAAGCGAATCGGGTTATATTCATGACGAAGACATTCCTGCTATCAAGAAAACATTCCCCAATGCAATTATACAGACGATAGAAGGAGCAGGGCATTGGGTACAGGCCGAAAAACCTACCGAATTTGTAGAAGCAGTTTTAAATTTCGTTGCAAGGTAGAGACGCATTGTAATGCGTCTCGTAGGTAGGACAATGTGAGTGGGAATTATTGAATCATTCCTGCAACAATTTTTGCCGATGATAACGCCAATGGTATTCCTCCTCCAGGGTGTACGCTTCCACCTACGAAGTAAAGATTTTTGATTTTTGATGAGAAATTAGCGTGTCGTAAAAAAGCTGCAAATTTATTATTTGAACTATTACCATACAAAGCACCTTGTGCCGAGGAAGTTTTAAATTCAATGCTTCTTGGGTCAAGAATTGATTCATTTTCTATCAACTCGGCAATATTTACGCCCAAATTTCTACTTAATTTATTGATGACGTTTTGTCGAGTTTCGGCTATAATTTTCTCCCAATCTTGACCTTCATTGGCGGGAGCATTAATCAAAACAAACCAGTTCTCACAGCCTTCGGGAGCATCATCTTTTTTATATTTTGAAGTAATATTTAAGTAAATTGTAGGGTCGTGATAAATTGTTTTTTTCTGGAATTGATGTTCAAATTCAGTGCGATAATCATCAGAAAAAAAGATATTATGCAAGCCTAATTCTTTGAAATGATGTTTGATTCCCCAATAAAAAATAAGACCCGAACCACTTTTATCTTGATTAAGAATTTTATCGGGGTGTTTTTCCTTTGGCAATAATTTTCGATAAGTTGGAGTTACATCCATATTTGAAATGATGAGTGATGAATGATGAATGAGTAATGTTCCGCTGATGGGCGAGTTTTGGTCATTCTTACTCTCATTTCTCGAATCTCGAATCTTGAGCCCTTTTACAATATTATCTTCAACTAAAATCTCTTCAACTTTGGTATGATAATGAAATTCTACGCCCAAATCTTCTGCCAATCGAACTAAGCTTTGAGTAATACCAAACATGCCATCTTTCGGAAAAAATGCCCCAATGTTATATTCCAAATGCGGAATGATATTGAGTGTTGCAGGCGTTTGATAAGGGTCAGAACCATTATAAGTAGCATATCTATTAAATAATTGAACGGCTTTTTTGGTGGAAAAAAAACATTCATTTGCACCATTCATTGTACCGAAAATACCTAACTTATGTAAATTAAAATATCCTCTGAATGCCTTTTTTGAAGTCCAAGTAGAGAGTTGATGAAGTGAATCTTCTAAGAAAAGTCCGCTCAAAATTTCATATTTAAAAGCACTATCTTTTAGAAACTTACGGATTTTTTCGGCAGGCTCACCAAGTTTTTTTTCAGCATCTTCGGCAAATTGGTTGATGTCAGCAGAAACATTTAAACGAGTACCATCTTCCCAAAAGTATTTGCAAACTTCGGGGAGTTGGATATACTGAAAGTAGTCAATAGGATTTTTGTTAGAAATTTCAAAAAGTTCATTCACAAATTGAGGCATTGTAAACAAAGAAGGCCCAGCATCAAAACGATAATCACCTTGCTGAAATTCACTCAATTTTCCACCAGGATAATCATTGGCTTCAAAAACTGCTACGTTATACCCTTTATTTGCCAAACGAATAGCAGTTGCAATACCTCCAATTCCTGCCCCAATGATTGCTACATTCATAAAATCTTATTAAATCGTTGAATTGATAAATATAACATACTTTGCTAATGAACTGTTACAAATATTACTGGAAAAAGATGAAAATATAGCTTTGAAAAAATCTTGAATTAGATTTTTTGCTTTAAAATATTAAATTTATCGCAAAAATTGAGATTTTTTCTTTATTTTGCGTCTTAATATAAATAACCCAAATTAATCATAAAATCAATTAACCTCACCCTGAGTAAAACCACCAATGGCAAAATTATTGATTGTTGATGACGAAAAAAGTATTCGAGATGCCCTACGTGACATCTTGGAATATGAAGAATACGAAGTAGATGAAGCAAAAGATGGCGAAGAAGGGCTCGAAATGGTGCTAAAAACCCAGTATGATGTGGCTCTTTGTGATATCAAAATGCCTAAATTAGATGGGCTTGAGATGCTGTTGAAAGCCAAAGAAGAAGGGGTAATGACCCAATTTGTGATGATTTCTGCTTTTGGAAATGTCGAAAATGCTGTTGAAGCAACCAAACGTGGTGCTTACGATTTTATTACTAAGCCACCTGATTTGAATCGTTTGCTTGTAACGGTGCGTAATGCCATTGAAAAAAACAAAGATGTAGAAGTAATCAAAGTTCTTAAAAGAAGAATTTATAAAATCAATGAAATCGTTGGTGAGTCTGACCTTATCAAGAAAGTAAAAGAAACCATCGATCGTGTAGCTCCAACGGAAGCACGTGTATTGATTACAGGGCCAAATGGTTCGGGTAAAGAAATGGTTGCCAAGCAAATTCATGAAAAAAGTAACCGTTGTAATCAACCTTCAGTTGAGGTAAACTGTGCTGCGATTCCTTCAGAATTGATTGAAAGTGAACTTTTTGGACATGAAAAAGGAGCTTTTACTTCGGCAATTAAGCAAAGAATTGGTAAATTTGAACAAGCTGATGGCGGTACACTTTTCTTAGATGAAATTGGCGACATGAGCCTTTCAGCACAAGCAAAGGTGTTACGTGCTTTGCAGGAAAGTAAAATTACCCGTGTTGGCGGAGATAAAGAAATTAAAATCAATGTAAGGGTGATTGCAGCAACAAACAAAGATTTGAGAAAAGAAATTGCTGAAGGAAACTTCCGTGAAGACTTATTCCATCGTCTGAATGTTATTCCGATTCATGTTCCTGCATTATCTGACCGTAAAAATGACATTCCTTTATTGACAGATAAGTTTTTGAATGATGTAGCAGAAGAATATGGTGATGCAACCAAAGAGTTTGATGCAGACGCTATGGAGTATATGAAAAACTTGCCTTGGACAGGAAATGTGCGTGAATTACGCAACGTAGTAGAGCGTTTGGTAATAATGTGTGGACCTACTATCACACTTGATGATGTGAAATTGTATGCTGGTATTGGTTTTTAAGTAGTCAATGGACAACAGTCGATAGATGACAGATAGAAAAAGCGTCATGTTGAGATTCTCAGCATGACGCTTTTATTTTGTTAGCTATATTATAAAAATATTGTCTGCGGACTAATAAACAAATTCTCCAAATTCGCTTTTGATCGTTACTTTTTTGCTTTCGGCTGCTTCAACTCGACCAATAATTTGAGCATCAATTCCAAACGATTGAGAAATTTCGATAATACGTTGGGCATGAACTTCATCCAAATAAACTTCTAAGCGATGTCCCATATTGAAGACTTTATACATTTCTTGCCAAGAAGTTCCGCTTTGTTCTTGAATTAATTTAAACAGTGGAGGAATCGGGAAAAGATTATCTTTGATAACATGCAAGTTTTCGATAAAATGTAAAACCTTTGTTTGAGCTCCGCCACTACAATGTACCATGCCATGAATTTTCGAACGAAGTTCGGTCAAGAATGCTTTGGCAACTGGTGCATACGTACGAGTAGGAGATAGGATGAGTTTGCCTACATTTGTGCCAGCTATTTCCTCAGTTAATTCCTTTCCGCCGCTATACACCAAATCTTTGTTTATTTCATTGTCGTAGCTTTCTGGATATTTTTCGGCATAATTTTTAGACAAAACATCGTGTCTGGCAGAAGTCAAGCCATTACTTCCCATGCCTCCGTTGTAACTATTCTCGTAAGTCGCTTGTCCGTAAGAAGCTAAACCAACAATGACATCTCCTGCTTTAATATTATCATTAGAAATAATTTCATTTCGTTTCATTCGGGCAACGATGGTGCTATTGACAGCAATAGTTTTTACAAGGTCTCCCACATCGGCAGTTTCACCACCAGTACTATAAATTTCTACTCCGTGGCTACGAAGCATCGCTAAACAATCTTCTGTACCGTTGATAATTTCTCCAATTACTTCACCAGGAATTTTATTTTTGTTTCTATCAATACTCGATGAAATCAACATCGGGCCAACTGCTCCCACACAAATCAAATCATCAGTATTCATCACAATTGAATCTTGTGCAATGCCACGCCAAACCGAAATGTCCCCTGTTTCTTTCCAATATAAATAAGCTAATGAAGTTTTTGTACCAGCACCGTCGGCGTGCATAATATTGCAATAATCGGCATCTCCGCCTAAAGTATCAGGCGATATTTTACAAAATGCTTTTGGAAAAAGCCCTTTGTCTAATTTCTCAATTGCCTTATGTACATCTTCTTTTGCAGCCGAAACGCCACGCTGCATATAACGGTCAGTCATTTTAATAGTCTATTATTGAGTCACAAAGGTACTTGTTTAATGGGGAATGTAAAATGGATAATTGAAAATTAATAGTAGCACAATTCTCCGAATTGTACAAAACAAACAATTCGGAGAATTGTGCTACATTTTTTTTCGTTTCTTTAAATCAAATTTTTCGCCTTTTTGAAGCATCAAAAACTTCATTTCATTGGGCTGCTTTAAGGTTTCAAAAATCATTACTTGACTTTCGCCCAAGACTTCTGCATAGCGATTTTGCTCCACCACTAAAGCTGTATTTTCGTCAATACCAACACCTAACAGGGTAGGATTTTTGAAAATCAAGCCAATCAAACGATTTTGTCTTTGACGTTTGATAAAATGCTGATCAACAATGATTTCATTCATTAGTCCAAGTCCTTTTTTTGTTTCAACTTTCGAACCATCAATCACCTTGAAATCACCTTCCCCACTGATCATTATTTCCGACATAATGGCTGTCCCAGCACTTGTTCCTGCAAAAATTACGCTATTTTTATACATTTCGTGCATAGTTTTGAATAACTCTTCATCTTTCAAAACATCCATGATACGATTTTGGTCGCCGCCGCAAAAAAATACTCCTTTAGCGGTTTTTAGTTGAGCTAAAAGTTTTGTTTTTGTTTCTGCATTGAGCGGAGATAAAGGAGCATTTTCAACTGAAATTTTTGAAAGAGCAGCCACTTCATTTTTAATGTTTGAAAAAGCAATTTCTTGTTCGCCACTCGCCCATGGAATCACTAATATTTTACCATTTTCATTGCCACTAAATTCGATGAATTTTGTCAAAATATCAGGTGTTCGTTTGCCTCCACCAATCAAAATTAAACGTTCTTGAGCAAAGCTGATACTTGATATAAAGAATAGAAGTAAGGATAATTTTCGAGTCATGTTTTCAGAAAAATGGTTTATATCTTTTTTTTGTTGATTTTGCAGTATATTTCAGTCATAATTATAATTAACCAAACTTATACTTTTCAATCAAATCTATGAAAAAAAGTTTAATTCTTTTGCTTTTAGCCTTGGCTTCTTGCAGAAATACTACGCAACAAACTTGGCAACTTGCACCTTTTGCGAAACAGGATGCTGAAAATCCGATTTTAGGAGCAGTCGATACGACGACTTTTAATGACCCGATTTTGCAAAAATCAATCAATTGGGAAGCAAAGGATGTGTATAATCCTTCGGCAGTGGTGCGTGATGGGAAAGTATATTTGCTTTATCGAGCAGAAGATACTTTAAAAATTGTTGATGGTACTTCTCGTTTGGGTTTGGCTATTAGCGAAGATGGGATTCATTTCAAACGCCAAACAAAACCAGTGTTTTTTCCTGACAATGATTTTATGAAGAAATACGAATACCCAGGTGGTTGCGAAGACCCACGTTTGGTCGAAACTGAGGATGGGAAATATATTTTAACTTATACCGCTTATGATGGAAAAACAGCAAGGCTTTGTGTAGCTTCTTCGTCAAACTTACAGAACTGGAAAAAAGAAGGTTTGGCTTTTAAAGACCCTAAAAATGAAATGTTGTGGTCGAAATCAGGGGCGATAATTTGTAAGAAGGTTGAAGAAAGATTTGTAGCAACCAAAATCAATGGCAAATATTGGATGTATTGGGGTGATACCAATTTATTTTTGGCAAGTTCAGATAACCTGACTGACTGGAAGATTTTGGAAGACGAAACAGGAAAACCCAAGCCAATTGTAAAACCTCGTGATGATAATTTTGATAGTTGGTTGGTAGAATCAGGCCCAGCAGCATTTATTCAAGAAGAAGGAATATTCCTTATATATAATAGTGCCAACAAAGGTTTTCAAAATAAGAGTAAAGATAGCAAAAATGCTTACCGTGCTGGCCAAGTACTTTTTGATAAAAATGACCCTTCTAAAGTTATCGACCGTTCAAAAACTTTTTTCTTTGAACCCGATAAACCTTACGAACTCGAAGGACAAGTAAACCATGTAGTTTTTGTAGAAGGTTTAGTGAATTTCAAGAAGAAATGGTATTTGTATTATGGTACTGCCGATTCTAAGATTGCAGTGGCTGTGAAAGAAGAGTAATAATCATTTTTAGATAGATTTGACAACTTGCGAAACGTCGCACCGTTCAAAAGTTGTCAAATCTAAAATGATTATTTTAAACTTTCCAATTCAATAATTCCTCTAAAGCCGAATCAACTTTATCGAAGTCAAAATCATTGATGGTTTTATTCATCATTTTGGTGATTTCTTCATTACACAAATTTCCAATACTTCCTTCGAGTGTATGATTTAGTTCTCGTGGAGCTTCGTAGCTGCCACCAAAAACTTCCTCTTTTACTTGCAAATAAGCATCTCTAAAAGGTAAACCTTGCATCACCAATTCATTGACACGCTCGACTGAAAAGATTGGGTCATATTTTTTGTCTTCCAAAAGATTGGGTTTTACTTCAATATTTGAAAGCATGAAATGAGCAATGTCTAAGCATTCCAAAATTTGGTCGAAAGCAGGCATTAAGATTTCCTTTAAAATCTGCATGTCTCGATGATAGCCACTTGGAAGATTACTTGTGACAAATGCCAGCTCAGTTGGAAGACCTTTCAAACGATTGGTTTTTGCTCTCAGAAGTTCGGCCACATCAGGATTTTTCTTGTGAGGCATAATACTGCTACCCGTCGTGAAATCATCTGGCAAAGTCAAGAAACTAAAATTCTGAGAATTGTAGAGACAAATATCCATCGCCATTCTTGACAGCGTTGTAGCCAAAGAGGTAAGCCCTGAAAGTACTACATACTCAGTTTTTCCACGAGTCATTTGGGCATATACTACATTATAATTAAGGTCATCAAATCCCAAAAGTTTTGTAGTCAAAGTTCTATTTAATGGAAACGAACTTCCATAACCTGCCCCCGAACCAAGCGGGTTTTTATTAACGACTTTATAAGCTGCTTGCATCACCACAATGTCATCGACCAAACTTTCGGCATAAGCCCCAAACCAAAGCCCAAAAGACGAAGGCATGGCAATTTGCAAATGCGTATATCCAGGCAATAAATCGTTTTTATGTTTATTACTTAGTTCGATGAGTTTATGGAAAAGTTGTTCGCTTTGTGTAACAACTTGACGAACTTGGTGACGCATAAACAGTTTCAAATCGACCAGTACTTGATCGTTGCGTGAGCGGCCACTGTGGATTTTTTTTCCTGCATCTCCGAGTGCTTGTGTTAGTAACCACTCTACTTGTGAATGAACATCTTCAATATTTTTTTCGATGAAAAATTTGCCATTTAAAATATCATTATATATCTTTCGACACTCATTCAAAATGAGTCTAAGTTCTTCGGTTTCGAGCAAGCCGATACTCTCTAACATAATGGCATGAGCCATTGAGCCGAGTACGTCAAACTCTGCTAAATACATATCCATTTCACGGTCTCCGCCAACCGTAAATTTTTCAATGCGAAGGGCAGCTTCTATTGAGCTATCCTTCTTATCTAAATTTTTATTGCTTTCCTTTTGCCAAAGTTTCACGAGATTTGTGGTTTTATTAAGCTACAAAGTAACGCTGTTTTTCTTTGTAAATGAAGTATTTAGAAGTTTTTTAGATGTTTGCATCCGCCTGATAATTTTTAGCACGGTTTTTGCACAATTTGTAATTGATTAGAATTACCTAATATTATTAGATAGTCTTGTATTTCAAATAGTAATGATATTTTCCGATTATTTTTAGTTAAAAAAAATATAGGAACATAAGTGAAAGTTTGGCACAGATTTAGATAATGTGGGTAGGTAAGTATGGCAAATATTATGCCAAATAGTGCCATTTAGTGCCGTTTCTTGGAAAGAATACCTTTTTGAATATAAGCAAGTTACTGGAATTGAAAAATATTATTATTGATCAGTTACATTTTCTTATTTTTTGAGTCATAAATTTCATAAGAAAGACTCCCTTCTTGGGACGATATTCTTACATTTATTTCTATTTTGCTATTGAGTGAACCTTTACTATTATAAAAAGATGATTGAATTCTACAAGCCTCTTCATGAGGGTATGGTATATTTTACCATAAGCTCCCTCCGCATTTTTTTTCCCCACTTCAAGCATGATGCACAACTGTGCATGATTTCGATACGCTAAAAGACGATTCTTCGCCTTTGGGCTTTGCTATTGGGTAAAATCAAACTTTAGTAAAGGAAAATACTCATAATTACAAAAATACCCTGATTAAATTGAATATGAGATTAATTTTTACACTACAAAAAGCTATTTACAATATTACTGCTATTTTAATAGTGGCTAATAGTGTTTTGGTTTATGGTAGTGTTGGGTTTATCAGTGAGAACCCAAGCTCAGGAGCAGTTATTGGAGCAACAGTAGCTACGAAATGGGGTGAAATGACTGTAAGGACGATGAAACATACTCCTGGTGGCACACCGACCTATGGTTCAAGATCAGTAGGTTATATGGGCTTAACTATGTACGAAAGTATTGTTTGGGGAACACCAAAAAAGAAATCAATGGTTGGTCAAGTGTCAGGATTAGAAAATTTGCCAGTACCTAATAGTTTATACAAATACAATTGGATTCTATCTTTGAATGCTGGGCAATCTTACTTACTAAAACAATTATACTCACAAACATCTGCCATCAATAAAGCGAGCATTGATTCGCTTGAAAAAGTAATTTATCAATCTGAAATAGGATCAACGAGTCAAGAAATTGCTGAACGTTCGGTTAAATTTGGACAAGAAATTGCCAAAGCGATTTATGAATGGTCAAAAACTGATGGAGGATTTGAAGGCTACAAAAGAAACTTTGATAGTACTTATCAAGTTCCTGTGGGTAATGGTTTTTGGAAAGCTCCTAAAAAAGGTCAGTCTCCAGTTGAATTGCCTTTACATCCATACTGGGGAAAAAACAGAACGTTTGCTCCTGCAAATGGCGTTTTGCCTGTTCCTGAAATCATACCTTTTGATTATCATAAAGACTCTCCTTATTATGCTCAAATGTATGAAGTATTTGCCAAAAGAAATACTTTAACCCAAGAGGAAAAAGAGATAGCTAATTGGTGGGGTGATGATCCTTCTCAAACATTTTCACCACCAGGGCATTCATATAATTTAGCAACCATAACAATCAAGACAGCTAAACCAGATTTATTTACTGCAGCAGAGACTTATGCACGTGTTGGAATGGCAGTGGCAGATGCTTTTATTAATTGTTGGAAATGCAAATATACCTATCATGCCGAAAGGCCATTTTTGTTTATTTATTATAATCTAAGCAGAACATGGAACCTCTTTTGGCCAGAACCTCCATTCCCAGCTTTTTATTCAGGACACGCAGGACAGGCCGCCGCCGCTGCATCGGTACTAACAGATTTATACGGAGGTGCATTTAAATTCATTGATGATTCACATGTTGGAAGACCAAAAGATGAATGGAGGTCGGTTGAGTATAAAGCTCGAAGATTTAATTCATTTTGGGAGGCAGCCTTAGAGTCTGCCAACTCTCGTTTATACGGAGGCATTCATACTTGCCAAGATAATGAAGTAGGTTTGAAAGAAGGTAAGAAAATTGGGCAGAATATCAATGCTTTATCTTGGAGAAAATAACAAATATAATATTTAGTAAAAGCGAGTACAACTTTTGCATTTATAAAAAAAATTGAGTGAAAAATTACAATTACAATACGATGAGAAATTCTACATCTTGGTTGGCTATTGTCAACAAAATTGCTAAAAAAGGGAAAGCGTTCTACCTTTTCGCTGCTTTGATTAACTTTTTTCTATCAGAAAAAGTATGGAAAACATTTTTTCAAATGCCTGTAATGCAGGTGTTTGTTGGAAATGGATTGTCTATCAAAGCAAGAAAGCAAGCATTCCGCCCAGTAATCGGAGGCTATGTTTTAGCTTTTTTAGCAATGTTGTTTTCATTAGGTTCAGTTTCAACTGCTGAAGCACAAAATGCACCGCAAGGCTGCGACAAGTATTATTTACTTGTTGGAGAAACTGGTTCGGCTGCAGGAACCAATGGATTAACAGATGTATATCAATACTCTTCAAATCAAGCTTTCACAGGTTGTAGTTTACCTGGTGGTGGTGGTGAAGGCATGGTTGTTGACCCAACAAAAAACATAGCGTATTTATCTACGCCTAATAGTGTTGGACAAATTCGTATTTATGATATTGTAGCAGGAACATTTCTCACTCCTATTCAATTACCTTCTGGAGAAGATATATTAGATGTATCACCAACCAGTGATTTTAATTTTTTGTTTGTTTCGACTTATACAGGTGTATACAAAGTAAGTACTGTAAATAAAAATGTAGTTGGTTATAAACAAAAATCAACTTTAGTAAATTCTGGAACTGCTGATTTATGGGGTTGTGCTGTTAGACCATCAAATGGGAATGTTTATGTTTCTACTAACTGGCAAGGAGGAGCAAGTACAATTGAATATTTTAATCCAACAACGATTGTTAGTGGAGTAATGACGGGAGCAAGTACCAAAATTGCTGACGCTCCATCGGGCTATCAATATAGAGGTATTATATTTGATGCAGCAGGTAATCTTTGGGCAGTTGCTTCAAGTACAGCAGGTGGAACGAAAGCAGATAAAATTTTTAAATATAATCCTAGTGCCTATAATAGTTCTCCTCTTGCAACTTTCACTATGCCCGTTGCTACACACGCACCTTATGGAAATGTAAACGCATTTGACTTAGCTTTTGGACCAAACATCGGCACTGATCCAATTTTATATATTACAACTTTTCAAGGAGATTGCGTAACTCAATTAAATACAGTAACAGGGGGTTTTAACTCTTACTTAGACTACCGTTCTGGTTTTACTGCAAAATCAATCGCATGGGTTTGTGGAAACTTTAAATGTATTTGTACCGCTCCTGTGTTGACACTTAGTAATGTAAGTACTACACCTGGAACTTGTACAGGAAGTACGCCTAATAATAATGCAACAGCTACTATTAGAGGACTTGTTTATAATGCTACTGATATTGTCAAAGCTGATATAAAAGAAGGTTCGTCTTATGGACAAATACCTGTTTATGGTGCAGCTTCAAATGTTACATTAGCTTCAGGAGCGACTTCGGTTAAATTTACTAATCTCAAACCAGGTACGACCTATACAGTTCGAGCTTGGAGTGGAAAGGACGAATGTTTTAGTGATATTACTTTTACGACGGCTCCTTCTGCGTGTTGTACAGGTTGTATTTCTAATAATTTTGTAGTAAATGGAGATATGGCAACCGGGAATCCTCCAAGTAGTTGGACAGCTCCACAAGGTGCATGGACATTAGGAACTGGTTCAAATCGTGGAAATTTTGGCGTTTTAAATAATAGCAATACCAATAGTGATTTTTATGTTTATCAAGAACAAACAGCCGTATCTGGATTGACTTATACTTTAGATGCTTGGGTTGCTTCACATGGTATCGCAAATGCCAATGCTGTGGCTGAAATGTATTTGGAGTTTTATAATGGTGCTACTAAAATTGGAGAATCGGCACATTCAGCAACAACGTTAAATTATAATGGTACACTCGAAGTTTTGAGTACGATTGCAGCTATTGCTCCGACCAATACTACAAAAGTTAGAGTAGTAGGGCATGCCCGTGGTACAGCATTGAAATTTACAGATGTAATATTAACAACTTGTTATGGTGTTGTCAATTTAACATTAGGTAGTAAAGTTGACCCTAACTGTAATGTTAGTAATGGTTCGATTACTGTAACAGGTACAGGAGGTAGTGGCTCTTATGAATACCGTATTAATAGTGGAACATGGCAACCATCAAATACTTATACAGGTTTAGCTCAGGGTTCTTATACATTAGAAATAAGAGATAAAAATGCCCTTACCTGTACAAAGACTTTGAGTGTAACACTCACTTGCGTACAAACCTGTAACACAGTTATTTCTGGTACAGTTACGAATGTTACAACAATGGGTGCTTCGACAGGAGCAATCAATGTAACAGTTACAGGTGGTATTGCACCTTATACCTATTTATGGAATGATGGAGTAACAACACAAAACCGTACGAATCTTAAAGCAGGTATTTATTGGGTAACTGTAAAAGATGTACAGGGATGTAGCAAAATGTGGCAGTTTATTATTACTCAGCCTTATGATTGCAACGGTTTCCGTACGCAAACACAAGGTGGTTGGGGTAGTGATGCCAACGGCGAAAACCCAGGAGCGTATCGTGATGCAAATTTTGTAGGAGCGTTCCCAAGTGGTGTGACTGTAGGTTGTGGAACAAGATTATTAAAACTGACAACATCTCAAGCAGTTCAAGATTTCTTACCATCAGGTACAACTCCAACCACATTACCAGCAGGAACACTTACCAACCCTGGACAATCATATAGCAATAATTTTGCTGGACAGGTTGTTGCATTGACACTAAGTGTAGGCTTCGATAACTATGATGCCAATTTTGGTACTTCAACAGATAATCTAAAGAACTTAATAGTTAAGTCTGGCGTATTTGCAGGAAAAACAGTCCAGTTTGTTTTAGACGAAGCCAATAAAGCTTTGGGAGGCTGTACAACTTCATATACCATTACAGATTTACATAATGCAGTAACCAGTATCAATGAAAGCTATGTTAATGGCACTGCCACTGGTGATTATTTGAATTGTTGTACTTTAACTGTGGATGCAGGTGCAAACAAGACAATTTGTAATACTGACCAAATTGTTTTGAATGGTACAGTTACTAATGTTTCTTCTTGTGGAACACCAGGAATCACTACCTGTGCAACAACAATCACAGCCTCAACAGGTTGGATTGCAGATTTAAACTATGCGAAAGTTTGTGGCGATAATTTAGGAGCGAAATTATGGACAAAATCAGGCGATCCATCACCCTCATCTATTACTTTAGATTTAGGGCAATCATATCCAGCAGGAACAATTATAAGAGTAAGTTTAAAATTAGAGCATTGTTCAAACACAACATCTTATCAATCAGATGCTTTGATACAAGCCTCAACAAGTCCATCATCAGGCTATGTAAATTTGGTTTCATCTTTATTATTTACACATACATCTTTACAAGAATATACTTATACTTTATCTTCAGCCGCCCGTTACATCAAAGTTACTGATAATGGCAAATGTGCATTTAGATTAGATTATGTAAAAGCAAGTACTGTTGCTACCACATCAAATAGCGTTACTTATCTGTGGACAGGTCCAGGAATTGTTGGAGCTAATAATACTGAAAGTGTTACAGTAAATGCGGCAGGAACATATACATTAACAGTAACGGATTGTAATAACTGTCAAAAAAGCGATGTTGTAGTTGTTACACAAAATAATGTGTCTGCTAATGCAGGCGTTGATGCAACTATCTGTGCAGGAGGAAGTACTACCTTAACGGCTACCTTAGTTACAGGTGCAACTTATGAATGGAGAAGTTCAACCAATAGTGCAGTGCTTTCAACGAATCCAACCTTTACAGTTACCCCAACTACAACAACTGATTATATTTTAACAGTGATTAAAAATGGTTGTAGTGCTTCTGACGGAGTTAGGGTTACTGTAAATCCAATACCAACTTTAGTAGTGAGTGGTACACCAACACAACCTATTTGTACGCAAAGCAATGGTTCGGTTACTGTGACTGCAACAGGTGGTACTGGTGCTTATGAATATAGTAAAGATAACTTTGTTACTAAACAAAGTTCAAATGTATTTACAGGATTATCAGGTTCTGCTGCACCTGGAACTACTTACACTTTTTATGTAAGAACAGTCAATGCTCCAAATTGTGTTGGAACTGTGACGACAACCCTTATTTGTACACAAAACTGTACTTTAACTGTAGATGCAGGTCCAGACAAAACACTTTGTAATACTGATCAAATTGTTTTAAATGGCACAGTATCAAATGTTTCGATTTGTGGTACTCCAGGGGTTACCACCTGTGCAACAACAATCACAGCCTCAACAGGTTGGATTGCAGATTTAAACTATGCGAAAGTTTGTGGCGATAATTTAGGAGCGAAATTATGGACAAAATCAGGCGATCCATCACCCTCATCTATTACTTTAGATTTAGGGCAATCATATCCAGCAGGAACAATCATAAGAGTAAGTTTAAAATTAGAGCATTGTTCAAACACAACATCTTATCAATCAGATGCTTTGATACAAGCCTCAACAAGTCCATCATCAGGCTATGTAAATTTGGTTTCATCTTTATTATTTACACATACATCTTTACAAGAATATACTTATACTTTATCTTCAGCCGCCCGTTACATCAAAGTTACTGATAATGGCAAATGTGCATTTAGATTAGATTATGTAAAAGCAAGTACAGTAGGCAGTACAAATAACAGTGTTACTTATTTGTGGTCAGGCCCTGGAATTGTTGGAGCTAATAATACTGAAAATGTTACAGTAAATGCGGCAGGAACTTATACATTGACTGTAACAGATTGCCAAGGATGTGTAAAAAGCGATATTGTAGTTGTTACACAAAACAATGTTTCTGCTAATGTTCCAGATGTAACTATCTGTGCAGGAGGAAGTGCTACTTTAACAGCAACGCCAGTTGCAGGAGCAACTTATGAATGGAGAAGTTCAACCAATAGTACTGTTCTTTCAACAAGCCAAACCTATACAGTTACCCCAACCACTACGACTGATTATATTTTAACAGTTATCAAAAATGGTTGTAGTGCTTCTGATGGTGCTAAGGTAACAGTATTGCCAGCAGCAACGGTCTCTTTACCCGCAGATTTTCAAGTTTGTAGTGGTACAAGTACAACACTGACTGCTACAGGTTGCACAGGCACATTATTATGGAGCAATAATTCGACAGCATCAACAATAACCGTTGTACCTACAAATAATGGTGCTACACCGATTACTGTTAATTACTCGGTTACTTGTACCACTAATACTTACAATGGTTGTACTGCAACAGATGCTATTGTTATTACAGTTAATCCAAATCCTACTGTATCAGCAGATTCAAAAACAATATGTTTAGGTGGAACAGCCACTTTAACAGCTACTGGTTGTGTAGGTAATGTCGTATGGTCAGGTGCAAGTACAGCAAATGGAACAACAATTACTGTTACTCCTGCAAGTGTTGGTTCATATAGTTATATAGCTACTTGTACAAATACGAATGGATGTAAAGCAACATCAACAGGAGTTGTAACAGTAACGCCAACACCAACTGTTAGTTTACCAGCAGATTTTGCTGTTTGTAGCGGAACATCAACAATTTTAACAGCAACTGGTTGCTCAGGAGGTACATTATTATGGAGTGCTTCGGCCAATAGTGCAACAACAACTTCGGTTACAGTAATTCCGACAAATACTGGAGCGTCTCCAATAACGATTACATATTCAGTTACTTGTACAACCAGTTCAAATAATGGTTGTACCGCAACAGATGCAGTAACTGTCACAGTAAATCCTAATCCATCAGTAACGCTTACTCCAACAAATATTACATGTAATGGAGCAAAAGACGGGAAAGTCTTAGCAACAGGAAATGGTGGTACACCACAATATACATTTAGTTTAAATGGTGGAACATTTACAACACCAGCCGCAACTACAAATACATTTACTGGTTTAGACCCAAATACAACTTATACTATCACAATTAAAGATACTAAGGGATGTATAGGTACTGCTACAACTTCGCTTACACAACCAGCAACATTATTATTATCAACAACTAAAGTTGACCCTAAGTGTGAAAAATCAGATGGTTCAATTAATTTGTCCGTATCAGGTGGAACAACGCCTTATACTTACCTGTGGTCGAATGGAGCAACTACGGAAGACTTAACAGCTAAAGCTGAAGGTACATATAGTGTGACTGTTACAGATAAAAATGGCTGTTCAGCTACAACATCTGTTAACCTCACTCCACAAGATTGTTCGTTTGACTTAGCATTGAAGAAAGTATTAAAAACTGCTGGTACTTATAAACCAGGTGATAATGTAACATTTACAATCTCAGTTATTAATCAAGGAACAGTAACGGCAACGAATGTACAAGTAACAGATTATATACCAACAGGCTTAACTTTAGCAGATGCTGCATGGACAGCAGTTTCAGGAAAAGCTACTTTGAACGCAGTAATTGCAACGCTTGCTCCAGGTATAACAGTTACAAAAGATATAACATTTACAATCAATCAGTCTTATGAAGGAGCGACTGTAATCAATAGAGCAGAAATTAGTGCAGTAACAAATGCAAGAGGTCTTTTAGATAAAGATAGTAATCCAAACGCAACATTAGGTGATGATAAAGGTGGATTAGTAAGTAGTCCAGCCGATGATTATGTAGATGGAAATGGTACTGGTGCAATAGGTGACGGTGTAGCAGCGACAGACGAAGATGATGAAGACCCAGCTTTACTTAATATTACTCAAACATTTGATTTGGCCTTAGTTAAGAAATTATCAAATCCAAGTCAAGTAGTAGTACCAGGTAGTGATGTGAAATACATTATCACAGTAACGAATCAAGGGACCTTAACCGCGACGAATGTACAGATAACAGATTACATTCCAAGTGGGATGAGTTTGAATGATGCCAACTGGACATCAGTAGCAGGCAAAGCGACGTTGAATAGTCCAATAGCGAGCATCAGTGATAATAATGGTACAGCGACGGTAGCGATTACTTTGAAAGTAAATGCAGATTTTGAAGGGACTAAATTAGTAAACAGTGCAGAGATCAGTGGAGCGAGCAATAGTTTAGGACAAAATGATATAGACAGTACCCCAGACCAAAATGCGGATAATGATGCAGGTGGCAAGGAAGACAGTGCAAGTGATGATGTGATTACTGGAAATGGTACAGGTGTACATGATGATACCAATGCAGCGACAGACGAAGATGACGAAGACCCAGCAAGTGTAGTAGTGAAACAAACATTTGATTTGGCTTTAGTTAAGAAATTATCAAATCCAAGTCAAGTAGTAGTACCAGGTAGTGATGTGAAATACATTATCACAGTAACGAATCAAGGGACCTTAACCGCGACGAATGTACAGATAACAGATTACATTCCAAGTGGGATGAGTTTGAATGATGCCAACTGGACATCAGTAGCAGGCAAAGCGACGTTGAATAGTCCAATAGCGAGCATCAGTGATAATAATGGTACAGCGACGGTAGCGATTACTTTGAAAGTAAATGCAGATTTTGAAGGGACTAAATTAGTAAACAGTGCAGAGATCAGTGGAGCGAGCAATAGTTTAGGACAAAATGATATAGACAGTACCCCAGACCAAAATGCGGATAATGATGCAGGTGGCAAGGAAGACAGTGCAAGTGATGATGTGATTACTGGAAATGGCACAGGTGTACATGATGATACCAATGCAGCGACAGACGAAGATGACGAAGACCCAGCAAGTGTAGTAGTGAAACAAACATTTGATTTGGCTTTAGTTAAGAAATTATCAAATCCAAGTCAAGTAGTAGTACCAGGTAGTGATGTGAAATACATTATCACAGTAACGAATCAAGGGACCTTAACCGCGACGAATGTACAGATAACAGATTACATTCCAAGTGGGATGAGTTTGAATGATGCCAACTGGACATCAGTAGCAGGCAAAGCGACGTTGAATAGTCCAATAGCGAGCATCAGTGATAATAATGGTACAGCGACGGTAGCGATTACTTTGAAAGTAAATGCAGATTTTGAAGGGACTAAATTAGTGAACAGTGCAGAGATCAGTGGAGCGAGCAATAGTTTAGGACAAAATGATATAGACAGTACCCCAGACCAAAATGCGGATAATGATGCAGGTGGCAAGGAAGACAGTGCAAGTGATGATGTGATTACTGGAAATGGCACAGGTGTACATGATGATACCAATGCAGCGACAGACGAAGATGACGAAGACCCAGCAAGTGTAGTAGTGAAACAAACATTTGATTTGGCTTTGGTTAAGAAATTAAAAGCAGGTCAACCTTCGGAAGTAGGTTGTGAAGATGTCGTAAACTACGCCATTACCATTTACAATCAAGGTACGTTAAAGGCTTCAAATATTGATATTACAGATTATATTCCAACTGGTTTGGCTTTGAATAGTACATTAAGCTCTGGTTGGACATTAGTTGCTGGAAACGCAAAATATACTATTGTTGGACCAATATTGCCAGGTCAAAGTGCAACAATTAATATAGCATTGAATGTACTTCCATCGGCGGCTACAGGTTCAATTGTGAACATGGCCGAAATTAGTAACAATGCAACAAATGCCTTGAGTTTATTGGATATCGACAGCAAAGCTGATACAAACCCTGCTAATGATGCGGGTGGTTTAGCAGGCTCTCCAGCTGATGACTTTATAGATGGTAATGGAACGGGTCCAGTAAATAGTGGTACTGCAGCAACTGATGAAGATGATTCTGATCCTGCGTTAATTACTATGAAGGCGAAACCAACAGTAGTTGCTTCAAACAACGGACCTAAATGTTATGGTGATGAAATTACATTAACTGCCGTAGGAAATGCAACAACATATTCATGGACAGGGCCAAATAATTACAGTGCAACAGGAGCAATTGTGAAAATTGCGGCGTTGCCTGCAAATAGTGGTACATATACTGTTACTGCTATGTTAAATGGTTGCTTTATAACGGCTACAACAGTAATAAATCAAGCTGATAAAGTAACAGCGAGCATTGTAGGTACAAACCTGACTTGTAATGGCGATAACAGTGGCAAAGCGAACTTAACAGCGAGTGGTGGCACAGGAGCCTTGAAATATTTGTGGAGCAATGGAGCAACGACAGAAGATTTAACAGGTTTAGCTGCAGGTACATACAGTGTCACAGTAACAGATGCGAACTCGTGTACAGCAACAGCCAGTGTGTTAATCACCGAACCAACAAAAGTAGTAGCAAGCATTGTTGGCACAAACTTAACTTGTAATGGGGATAACAGTGGCAAAGCGAACTTGACGGCGAGTGGTGGCACAGGAGCCTTGAAATATTTGTGGAGCAATGGAGCAACGACAGAAGATTTAACAGGTTTAGCTGCGGGTACATACAGTGTCACAGTAACAGATGCGAACTCGTGTACAGCAACAGCCAGTGTGTTAATCACCGAACCAACAAAAGTAGTAGCAAGCATTGTTGGCACAAACTTAACTTGTAATGGGGATAACAGTGGCAAAGCGAACTTGACGGCGAGTGGTGGCACAGGAGCCTTGAAATATTTGTGGAGCAATGGAGCAACGACAGAAGATTTAACAGGTTTAGCTGCGGGTACATACAGTGTCACAGTAACCGATGCGAACTCGTGTACAGCAACAGCCAGTGTGTTAATCACCGAACCAACAAAAGTAGTAGCAAGCATTGTTGGCACAAACTTAACTTGTAATGGCGATAACAGTGGCAAAGCGAACTTGACAGCGAGTGGTGGCACAGGAGCCTTGAAATATTTGTGGAGCAATGGAGCAACGACAGAAGATTTAACAGGTTTAGCTGCAGGTACATACAGTGTCACAGTAACCGATGCGAACTATTGCAGTGCGACTGCCAGTGTGTTAATCACCGAACCAACAAAAGTAGTAGCGAGCATAGTAGGTACAAACTTGACTTGTAATGGCGATAACAGTGGCAAAGCGAACTTGACGGCGAGTGGTGGCACAGGAGCCTTGAAATATTTGTGGAGCAATGGAGCAACGACAGAAGATTTAACAGGTTTAGCTGCAGGTACATACAGTGTCACAGTAACCGATGCGAACTATTGCAGTGCGACTGCCAGTGTGTTAATCACCGAACCAACAAAAGTAGTAGCGAGCATAGTAGGTACAAACTTGACTTGTAATGGCGATAACAGTGGCAAAGCGAACTTGACGGCGAGTGGTGGCACAGGAGCCTTGAAATATTTGTGGAGCAATGGAGCAACGACAGAAGACTTAACAGGTTTAGCTGCAGGTACATATTCAGTAACAGTAACCGATGCGAACTCGTGTACAGCAACAGCCAGTGTGTTAATCACCGAACCAACGAAAGTAGTAGCAAGCATTGTTGGCACAAACTTAACTTGTAATGGCGATAACAGTGGCAAAGCGAACTTGACGGCGAGTGGTGGCACAGGAGCCTTGAAATATTTGTGGAGCAATGGAGCAACGACAGAAGACTTAACAGGTTTAGCTGCGGGTACATACAGTGTCACAGTAACCGATGCGAACTCGTGTACAGCAACAGCCAGTGTGTTAATCACCGAACCAACGAAAGTAGTAGCAAGCATTGTTGGCACAAACCTGACTTGTAATGGCGATAACAGTGGCAAAGCGAACTTAACAGCGAGTGGTGGTACAGGAGCTTTGAAATATTTGTGGAGCAATGGAGCAACGACAGAAGACTTAACAGGTTTAGCTGCAGGTACATACAGTGTCACAGTAACAGATGCGAACTCGTGTACAGCAACAGCCAGTGTGTTAATCACCGAACCAACAAAAGTAGTAGCAAGCATTGTTGGCACAAACTTAACTTGTAATGGGGATAACAGTGGCAAAGCGAACTTGACGGCGAGTGGTGGCACAGGAGCCTTGAAATATTTGTGGAGCAATGGAGCAACGACAGAAGATTTAACAGGTTTAGCTGCGGGTACATACAGTGTCACAGTAACCGATGCGAACTCGTGTACAGCAACAGCCAGTGTGTTAATCACCGAACCAACAAAAGTAGTAGCAAGCATTGTTGGCACAAACTTAACTTGTAATGGCGATAACAGTGGCAAAGCGAACTTGACAGCGAGTGGTGGCACAGGAGCCTTGAAATATTTGTGGAGCAATGGAGCAACGACAGAAGATTTAACAGGTTTAGCTGCAGGTACATACAGTGTCACAGTAACCGATGCGAACTATTGCAGTGCGACTGCCAGTGTGTTAATCACCGAACCAACAAAAGTAGTAGCGAGCATAGTAGGTACAAACTTGACTTGTAATGGCGATAACAGTGGCAAAGCGAACTTGACGGCGAGTGGTGGCACAGGAGCCTTGAAATATTTGTGGAGCAATGGAGCAACGACAGAAGACTTAACAGGTTTAGCTGCAGGTACATATTCAGTAACAGTAACCGATGCGAACTCGTGTACAGCAACAGCCAGTGTGTTAATCACCGAACCAACGAAAGTAGTAGCAAGCATTGTTGGCACAAACTTAACTTGTAATGGCGATAACAGTGGCAAAGCGAACTTGACGGCGAGTGGTGGCACAGGAGCCTTGAAATATTTGTGGAGCAATGGAGCAACGACAGAAGACTTAACAGGTTTAGCTGCGGGTACATACAGTGTCACAGTAACCGATGCGAACTCGTGTACAGCAACAGCCAGTGTGTTAATCACCGAACCAACGAAAGTAGTAGCAAGCATTGTTGGCACAAACTTAACTTGTAATGGCGATAACAGTGGCAAAGCGAACTTGACGGCGAGTGGTGGTACAGGAGCTTTGAAATATTTGTGGAGCAATGGAGCAACGACAGAAGATTTAACAGGTTTAGCTGCGGGTACATACAGTGTCACAGTAACCGATGCGAACTATTGCAGTGCGACTGCCAGTGTATTAATCACCGAACCAACGAAAGTAGTAGCAAGCATTGTTGGCACAAACTTAACTTGTAATGGCGATAACAGTGGCAAAGCGAACTTGACGGCGAGTGGTGGCACAGGAGCTTTGAAATATTTGTGGAGCAATGGAGCAACGACAGAAGACTTAACAGGTTTAGCTGCAGGTACATATTCAGTAACAGTAACCGATGCGAACTCGTGTACAGCAACAGCCAGTGTGTTAATCACCGAACCAACGAAAGTAGTAGCAAGCATTGTTGGCACAAACTTAACTTGTAATGGGGATAACAGTGGCAAAGCGAACTTGACGGCGAGTGGTGGCACAGGAGCCTTGAAATATTTGTGGAGCAATGGAGCAACGACAGAAGACTTAACAGGTTTAGCTGCGGGTACATACAGTGTCACAGTAACCGATGCGAACTCGTGTACAGCAACAGCCAGTGTGTTAATCACCGAACCAACAAAAGTAGTAGCGAGCATTGTTGGCACAAACTTAACTTGTAATGGCGATAACAGTGGCAAAGCGAACTTGACAGCGAGTGGTGGCACAGGAGCCTTGAAATATTTGTGGAGCAATGGAGCAACGACAGAAGACTTAACAGGTTTAGCTGCGGGTACATATTCAGTAACAGTAACCGATGCGAACTCGTGTACAGCAACAGCCAGTGTGTTAATCACCGAACCAACAAAAGTAGTAGCGAGCATAGTAGGTACAAACTTAACTTGTAATGGCGATAACAGTGGCAAAGCGAACTTGACAGCGAGTGGTGGCACAGGAGCTTTGAAATATTTGTGGAGCAATGGAGCAACGACAGAAGACTTAACAGGTTTAGCTGCAGGTACATATTCAGTAACAGTAACCGATGCGAACAGTTGCAGTGCGACTGCCAGTGTGTTAATCACCGAACCAACGAAAGTAGTAGCAAGCATTGTTGGCACAAACTTAACTTGTAATGGCGATAACAGTGGCAAAGCGAACTTGACGGCGAGTGGTGGCACAGGAGCCTTGAAATATTTGTGGAGCAATGGAGCAACGACAGAAGATTTAACAGGTTTAGCTGCGGGTACATACAGTGTCACAGTAACCGATGCGAACTCGTGTACAGCAACAGCCAGTGTGTTAATCACCGAACCAACAAAAGTAGTAGCAAGCATTGTTGGCACAAACTTAACTTGTAATGGCGATAACAGTGGCAAAGCGAACTTGACAGCGAGTGGTGGCACAGGAGCCTTGAAATATTTGTGGAGCAATGGAGCAACGACAGAAGATTTAACAGGTTTAGCTGCAGGTACATACAGTGTCACAGTAACCGATGCGAACTATTGCAGTGCGACTGCCAGTGTGTTAATCACCGAACCAACAAAAGTAGTAGCGAGCATAGTAGGTACAAACTTGACTTGTAATGGCGATAACAGTGGCAAAGCGAACTTGACGGCGAGTGGTGGCACAGGAGCCTTGAAATATTTGTGGAGCAATGGAGCAACGACAGAAGATTTAACAGGTTTAGCTGCAGGTACATACAGTGTCACAGTAACCGATGCGAACTATTGCAGTGCGACTGCCAGTGTGTTAATCACCGAACCAACAAAAGTAGTAGCGAGCATAGTAGGTACAAACTTGACTTGTAATGGCGATAACAGTGGCAAAGCGAACTTGACGGCGAGTGGTGGCACAGGAGCCTTGAAATATTTGTGGAGCAATGGAGCAACGACAGAAGACTTAACAGGTTTAGCTGCAGGTACATATTCAGTAACAGTAACCGATGCGAACTCGTGTACAGCAACAGCCAGTGTGTTAATCACCGAACCAACGAAAGTAGTAGCAAGCATTGTTGGCACAAACTTAACTTGTAATGGCGATAACAGTGGCAAAGCGAACTTGACGGCGAGTGGTGGTACAGGAGCCTTGAAATATTTGTGGAGCAATGGAGCAACGACAGAAGACTTAACAGGTTTAGCTGCGGGTACATACAGTGTCACAGTAACCGATGCGAACTCGTGTACAGCAACAGCCAGTGTGTTAATCACCGAACCAACAAAAGTAGTAGCAAGCATTGTTGGCACAAACTTAACTTGTAATGGCGATAACAGTGGCAAAGCGAACTTAACAGCGAGTGGTGGCACAGGAGCTTTGAAATATTTGTGGAGCAATGGAGCAACGACAGAAGACTTAACAGGTTTAGCTGCGGGTACATATTCAGTAACAGTAACCGATGCGAACTCGTGTACAGCAACAGCCAGTGTGTTAATCACCGAACCAACAAAAGTAGTAGCAAGCATTGTTGGCACAAACTTAACTTGTAATGGGGATAACAGTGGCAAAGCGAACTTAACAGCGAGTGGTGGCACAGGAGCTTTGAAATATTTGTGGAGCAATGGAGCAACGACAGAAGACTTAACAGGTTTAGCTGCGGGTACATATTCAGTAACAGTAACCGATGCGAACTCGTGTACAGCAACAGCCAGTGTGTTAATCACCGAACCAACGAAAGTAGTAGCAAGCATTGTTGGCACAAACTTAACTTGTAATGGCGATAACAGTGGCAAAGCGAACTTGACGGCGAGTGGTGGCACAGGAGCCTTGAAATATTTGTGGAGCAATGGAGCAACGACAGAAGATTTAACAGGTTTAGCTGCAGGTACATATTCAGTAACAGTAACCGATGCGAACAATTGCAGTGCAACAGCCAGTGTGTTAATCACCGAACCAACGAAAGTAGTAGCAAGCATTGTTGGCACAAACTTAACTTGTAATGGGGATAACAGTGGCAAAGCGAACTTGACAGCGAGTGGTGGCACAGGAGCCTTGAAATATTTGTGGAGCAATGGAGCAACGACAGAAGATTTAACAGGTTTAGCTGCGGGTACATACAGTGTCACAGTAACCGATGCGAACTATTGCAGTGCGACTGCCAGTGTATTAATCACCGAACCAACGAAAGTAGTAGCGAGCATTGTTGGCACAAACTTAACTTGTAATGGCGATAACAGTGGCAAAGCGAACTTAACAGCGAGTGGTGGCACAGGAGCCTTGAAATATTTGTGGAGCAATGGAGCAACGACAGAAGACTTAACAGGTTTAGCTGCAGGTACATATTCAGTAACAGTAACCGATGCGAACTCGTGTACAGCAACAGCCAGTGTGTTAATCACCGAACCAACAAAAGTAGTAGCGAGCATTGTTGGCACAAACTTAACTTGTAATGGGGATAACAGTGGCAAAGCGAACTTAACAGCGAGTGGTGGCACAGGAGCCTTGAAATATTTGTGGAGCAATGGAGCAACGACAGAAGATTTAACAGGTTTAGCTGCGGGTACATATTCAGTAACAGTAACCGATGCGAACTATTGCAGTGCGACTGCCAGTGTATTAATCACCGAACCAACGAAAGTAGTAGCAAGCATTGTTGGCACAAACTTAACTTGTAATGGCGATAACAGTGGCAAAGCGAACTTAACAGCGAGTGGTGGCACAGGAGCTTTGAAATATTTGTGGAGCAATGGAGCAACGACAGAAGACTTAACAGGTTTAGCTGCAGGTACATATTCAGTAACAGTAACCGATGCGAACTCGTGTACAGCAACAGCCAGTGTGTTAATCACCGAACCAACAAAAGTAGTAGCAAGCATTGTTGGCACAAACTTAACTTGTAATGGCGATAACAGTGGCAAAGCGAACTTGACGGCGAGTGGTGGCACAGGAGCCTTGAAATATTTGTGGAGCAATGGAGCAACGACAGAAGATTTAACAGGTTTAGCTGCAGGTACATATTCAGTAACAGTAACCGATGCGAACAATTGCAGTGCAACAGCCAGTGTGTTAATCACCGAACCAACAAAAGTAGTAGCAAGCATAGTAGGTACAAACTTGACTTGTAATGGGGATAACAGTGGCAAAGCGAACTTGACAGCGAGTGGTGGCACAGGAGCTTTGAAATATTTGTGGAGCAATGGAGCAACGACAGAAGATTTAACAGGTTTAGCTGCAGGTACATACAGTGTCACAGTAACCGATGCGAACTATTGCAGTGCGACTGCCAGTGTGTTAATCACCGAACCAACAAAAGTAGTAGCGAGCATAGTAGGTACAAACTTGACTTGTAATGGCGATAACAGTGGCAAAGCGAACTTGACGGCGAGTGGTGGCACAGGAGCCTTGAAATATTTGTGGAGCAATGGAGCAACGACAGAAGACTTAACAGGTTTAGCTGCAGGTACATATTCAGTAACAGTAACCGATGCGAACTCGTGTACAGCAACAGCCAGTGTGTTAATCACCGAACCAACGAAAGTAGTAGCAAGCATTGTTGGCACAAACTTAACTTGTAATGGCGATAACAGTGGCAAAGCGAACTTGACGGCGAGTGGTGGTACAGGAGCCTTGAAATATTTGTGGAGCAATGGAGCAACGACAGAAGACTTAACAGGTTTAGCTGCGGGTACATACAGTGTCACAGTAACCGATGCGAACTCGTGTACAGCAACAGCCAGTGTGTTAATCACCGAACCAACAAAAGTAGTAGCAAGCATTGTTGGCACAAACTTAACTTGTAATGGCGATAACAGTGGCAAAGCGAACTTAACAGCGAGTGGTGGCACAGGAGCTTTGAAATATTTGTGGAGCAATGGAGCAACGACAGAAGACTTAACAGGTTTAGCTGCGGGTACATATTCAGTAACAGTAACCGATGCGAACTCGTGTACAGCAACAGCCAGTGTGTTAATCACCGAACCAACAAAAGTAGTAGCAAGCATTGTTGGCACAAACTTAACTTGTAATGGGGATAACAGTGGCAAAGCGAACTTAACAGCGAGTGGTGGCACAGGAGCTTTGAAATATTTGTGGAGCAATGGAGCAACGACAGAAGACTTAACAGGTTTAGCTGCGGGTACATATTCAGTAACAGTAACCGATGCGAACTCGTGTACAGCAACAGCCAGTGTGTTAATCACCGAACCAACGAAAGTAGTAGCAAGCATTGTTGGCACAAACTTAACTTGTAATGGCGATAACAGTGGCAAAGCGAACTTGACGGCGAGTGGTGGCACAGGAGCCTTGAAATATTTGTGGAGCAATGGAGCAACGACAGAAGATTTAACAGGTTTAGCTGCAGGTACATATTCAGTAACAGTAACCGATGCGAACAATTGCAGTGCAACAGCCAGTGTGTTAATCACCGAACCAACGAAAGTAGTAGCAAGCATTGTTGGCACAAACTTAACTTGTAATGGGGATAACAGTGGCAAAGCGAACTTGACAGCGAGTGGTGGCACAGGAGCCTTGAAATATTTGTGGAGCAATGGAGCAACGACAGAAGATTTAACAGGTTTAGCTGCGGGTACATACAGTGTCACAGTAACCGATGCGAACTATTGCAGTGCGACTGCCAGTGTATTAATCACCGAACCAACGAAAGTAGTAGCGAGCATTGTTGGCACAAACTTAACTTGTAATGGCGATAACAGTGGCAAAGCGAACTTAACAGCGAGTGGTGGCACAGGAGCCTTGAAATATTTGTGGAGCAATGGAGCAACGACAGAAGACTTAACAGGTTTAGCTGCAGGTACATATTCAGTAACAGTAACCGATGCGAACTCGTGTACAGCAACAGCCAGTGTGTTAATCACCGAACCAACAAAAGTAGTAGCGAGCATTGTTGGCACAAACTTAACTTGTAATGGGGATAACAGTGGCAAAGCGAACTTAACAGCGAGTGGTGGCACAGGAGCCTTGAAATATTTGTGGAGCAATGGAGCAACGACAGAAGATTTAACAGGTTTAGCTGCGGGTACATATTCAGTAACAGTAACCGATGCGAACTATTGCAGTGCGACTGCCAGTGTATTAATCACCGAACCAACGAAAGTAGTAGCAAGCATTGTTGGCACAAACTTAACTTGTAATGGCGATAACAGTGGCAAAGCGAACTTAACAGCGAGTGGTGGCACAGGAGCTTTGAAATATTTGTGGAGCAATGGAGCAACGACAGAAGACTTAACAGGTTTAGCTGCAGGTACATATTCAGTAACAGTAACCGATGCGAACTCGTGTACAGCAACAGCCAGTGTGTTAATCACCGAACCAACAAAAGTAGTAGCAAGCATTGTTGGCACAAACTTAACTTGTAATGGCGATAACAGTGGCAAAGCGAACTTGACGGCGAGTGGTGGCACAGGAGCCTTGAAATATTTGTGGAGCAATGGAGCAACGACAGAAGATTTAACAGGTTTAGCTGCAGGTACATATTCAGTAACAGTAACCGATGCGAACAATTGCAGTGCAACAGCCAGTGTGTTAATCACCGAACCAACAAAAGTAGTAGCAAGCATAGTAGGTACAAACTTGACTTGTAATGGGGATAACAGTGGCAAAGCGAACTTGACAGCGAGTGGTGGCACAGGAGCTTTGAAATATTTGTGGAGCAATGGAGCAACGACAGAAGACTTAACAGGTTTAGCTGCGGGTACATATTCAGTAACAGTAACCGATGCGAACAGTTGCAGTGCAACAGCCAGTGTGTTAATCACCGAACCAACAAAAGTAGTAGCAAGCATTGTTGGCACAAACTTAACTTGTAATGGGGATAACAGTGGCAAAGCGAACTTGACGGCGAGTGGTGGCACAGGAGCCTTGAAATATTTGTGGAGCAATGGAGCAACGACAGAAGATTTAACAGGTTTAGCTGCGGGTACATACAGTGTCACAGTAACCGATGCGAACTATTGCAGTGCGACTGCCAGTGTATTAATCACCGAACCAACGAAAGTAGTAGCAAGCATTGTTGGCACAAACTTAACTTGTAATGGCGATAACAGTGGCAAAGCGAACTTAACAGCGAGTGGTGGCACAGGAGCTTTGAAATATTTGTGGAGCAATGGAGCAACGACAGAAGACTTAACAGGTTTAGCTGCGGGTACATATTCAGTAACAGTAACCGATGCGAACTCGTGTACAGCAACAGCCAGTGTGTTAATCACCGAACCAACAAAAGTAGTAGCAAGCATTGTTGGCACAAACTTAACTTGTAATGGGGATAACAGTGGCAAAGCGAACTTGACGGCGAGTGGTGGCACAGGAGCCTTGAAATATTTGTGGAGCAATGGAGCAACGACAGAAGACTTAACAGGTTTAGCTGCGGGTACATACAGTGTCACAGTAACCGATGCGAACTCGTGTACAGCAACAGCCAGTGTGTTAATCACCGAACCAACAAAAGTAGTAGCGAGCATTGTTGGCACAAACTTAACTTGTAATGGGGATAACAGTGGCAAAGCGAACTTGACAGCGAGTGGTGGCACAGGAGCCTTGAAATATTTGTGGAGCAATGGAGCAACGACAGAAGATTTAACAGGTTTAGCTGCGGGTACATACAGTGTCACAGTAACCGATGCGAACTATTGCAGTGCGACTGCCAGTGTATTAATCACCGAACCAACGAAAGTAGTAGCGAGCATTGTTGGCACAAACTTAACTTGTAATGGCGATAACAGTGGCAAAGCGAACTTGACAGCGAGTGGTGGCACAGGAGCCTTGAAATATTTGTGGAGCAATGGAGCAACGACAGAAGACTTAACAGGTTTAGCTGCGGGTACATATTCAGTAACAGTAACCGATGCGAACTCGTGTACAGCAACAGCCAGTGTGTTAATCACCGAACCAACAAAAGTAGTAGCGAGCATTGTTGGCACAAACTTAACTTGTAATGGGGATAACAGTGGCAAAGCGAACTTGACAGCGAGTGGTGGCACAGGAGCCTTGAAATATTTGTGGAGCAATGGAGCAACGACAGAAGATTTAACAGGTTTAGCTGCGGGTACATATTCAGTAACAGTAACCGATGCGAACTATTGCAGTGCGACTGCCAGTGTATTAATCACCGAACCAACGAAAGTAGTAGCAAGCATTGTTGGCACAAACTTAACTTGTAATGGCGATAACAGTGGCAAAGCGAACTTAACAGCGAGTGGTGGCACAGGAGCTTTGAAATATTTGTGGAGCAATGGAGCAACGACAGAAGACTTAACAGGTTTAGCTGCAGGTACATATTCAGTAACAGTAACCGATGCGAACAGTTGCAGTGCAACAGCCAGTGTGTTAATCACCGAACCAACGAAAGTAGTAGCAAGCATTGTTGGCACAAACTTAACTTGTAATGGCGATAACAGTGGCAAAGCGAACTTGACGGCGAGTGGTGGCACAGGAGCCTTGAAATATTTGTGGAGCAATGGAGCAACGACAGAAGACTTAACAGGTTTAGCTGCGGGTACATACAGTGTCACAGTAACCGATGCGAACTCGTGTACAGCAACAGCCAGTGTGTTAATCACCGAACCAACAAAAGTAGTAGCGAGCATTGTTGGCACAAACTTAACTTGTAATGGCGATAACAGTGGCAAAGCGAACTTGACAGCGAGTGGTGGCACAGGAGCCTTGAAATATTTGTGGAGCAATGGAGCAACGACAGAAGACTTAACAGGTTTAGCTGCGGGTACATATTCAGTAACAGTAACCGATGCGAACTCGTGTACAGCAACAGCCAGTGTGTTAATCACCGAACCAACAAAAGTAGTAGCGAGCATAGTAGGTACAAACTTAACTTGTAATGGCGATAACAGTGGCAAAGCGAACTTGACAGCGAGTGGTGGCACAGGAGCTTTGAAATATTTGTGGAGCAATGGAGCAACGACAGAAGACTTAACAGGTTTAGCTGCAGGTACATATTCAGTAACAGTAACCGATGCGAACAGTTGCAGTGCGACTGCCAGTGTGTTAATCACCGAACCAACGAAAGTAGTAGCAAGCATAGTAGGTACAAACTTGACTTGTAATGGGGATAACAGTGGCAAAGCGAACTTGACAGCGAGTGGTGGCACAGGAGCTTTGAAATATTTGTGGAGCAATGGAGCAACGACAGAAGACTTAACAGGTTTAGCTGCGGGTACATATTCAGTAACAGTAACCGATGCGAACAATTGCAGTGCGACTGCCAGTGTATTAATCACCGAACCAACAAAAGTAGTAGCGAGCATTGTAGGCACAAACTTAACTTGTAATGGCGATAACAGTGGCAAAGCGAACTTAACAGCGAGTGGTGGCACAGGAGCCTTGAAATATTTGTGGAGCAATGGAGCAACGACAGAAGACTTAACAGGTTTAGCTGCAGGGACATATTCAGTAACAGTAACCGATGCGAACAATTGCAGTGCGACTGCCAGTGTATTAATCACCGAACCAACGAAAGTAGTAGCGAGCATAGTAGGTACAAACTTGACTTGTAATGGGGATAACAGTGGCAAAGCGAACTTAACGGCGAGTGGTGGTACAGGAGCCTTGAAATATTTGTGGAGCAATGGAGCAACGACAGAAGACTTAACAGGTTTAGCTGCAGGTACATATTCAGTAACAGTAACCGATGCGAACAGTTGCAGTGCAACAGCCAGTGTGTTAATCACCGAACCAACGAAAGTAGTAGCAAGCATAGTAGGTACAAACTTGACTTGTAATGGCGATAACAGTGGCAAAGCGAACTTGACGGCGAGTGGTGGCACAGGAGCTTTGAAATATTTGTGGAGCAATGGAGCAACGACAGAAGATTTAACAGGTTTAGCTGCGGGTACATACAGTGTCACAGTAACCGATGCGAACTATTGCAGTGCGACTGCCAGTGTATTAATCACCGAACCAACGAAAGTAGTAGCAAGCATTGTTGGCACAAACTTAACTTGTAATGGCGATAACAGTGGCAAAGCGAACTTAACAGCGAGTGGTGGCACAGGAGCCTTGAAATATTTGTGGAGCAATGGAGCAACGACAGAAGACTTAACAGGTTTAGCTGCGGGTACATATTCAGTAACAGTAACCGATGCGAACTCGTGTACAGCAACAGCCAGTGTGTTAATCACCGAACCAACAAAAGTAGTAGCAAGCATAGTAGGTACAAACTTGACTTGTAATGGGGATAACAGTGGCAAAGCGAACTTGACAGCGAGTGGTGGTACAGGAGCCTTGAAATATTTGTGGAGCAATGGAGCAACGACAGAAGACTTAACAGGTTTAGCTGCAGGTACATACAGTGTCACAGTAACCGATGCGAACTATTGCAGTGCGACTGCCAGTGTATTAATCACCGAACCAACGAAAGTAGTAGCAAGCATTGTTGGCACAAACTTAACTTGTAATGGGGATAACAGTGGCAAAGCGAACTTGACAGCGAGTGGTGGCACAGGAGCCTTGAAATATTTGTGGAGCAATGGAGCAACGACAGAAGATTTAACAGGTTTAGCTGCAGGTACATATTCAGTAACAGTAACCGATGCGAACTATTGCAGTGCGACTGCCAGTGTATTAATCACCGAACCAACGAAAGTAGTAGCAAGCATTGTTGGCACAAACTTAACTTGTAATGGCGATAACAGTGGCAAAGCGAACTTAACAGCGAGTGGTGGCACAGGAGCCTTGAAATATTTGTGGAGCAATGGAGCAACGACAGAAGATTTAACAGGTTTAGCTGCGGGTACATACAGTGTCACAGTAACCGATGCGAACTATTGCAGTGCGACTGCCAGTGTATTAATCACCGAACCAACGAAAGTAGTAGCAAGCATTGTTGGCACAAACTTAACTTGTAATGGGGATAACAGTGGCAAAGCGAACTTGACAGCGAGTGGTGGCACAGGAGCCTTGAAATATTTGTGGAGCAATGGAGCAACGACAGAAGATTTAACAGGTTTAGCTGCAGGTACATATTCAGTAACAGTAACCGATGCGAACTATTGCAGTGCGACTGCCAGTGTATTAATCACCGAACCAACGAAAGTAGTAGCAAGCATTGTTGGCACAAACTTAACTTGTAATGGCGATAACAGTGGCAAAGCGAACTTAACAGCGAGTGGTGGCACAGGAGCCTTGAAATATTTGTGGAGCAATGGAGCAACGACAGAAGATTTAACAGGTTTAGCTGCGGGTACATACAGTGTCACAGTAACCGATGCGAACTCGTGTACAGCAACAGCCAGTGTGTTAATCACCGAACCAACAAAAGTAGTAGCAAGCATAGTAGGTACAAACTTGACTTGTAATGGCGATAACAGTGGCAAAGCGAACTTGACAGCGAGTGGTGGTACAGGAGCCTTGAAATATTTGTGGAGCAATGGAGCAACGACAGAAGATTTAACAGGTTTAGCTGCGGGTACATATTCAGTAACAGTAACCGATGCGAACTCGTGTACAGCAACAGCCAGTGTGTTAATCACCGAACCAACAAAAGTAGTAGCAAGCATAGTAGGTACAAACTTGACTTGTAATGGCGATAACAGTGGCAAAGCGAACTTGACAGCGAGTGGTGGCACAGGAGCCTTGAAATATTTGTGGAGCAATGGAGCAACGACAGAAGATTTAACAGGTTTAGCTGCGGGTACATACAGTGTCACAGTAACCGATGCGAACTATTGCAGTGCGACTGCCAGTGTATTAATCACCGAACCAACGAAAGTAGTAGCAAGCATTGTTGGCACAAACTTAACTTGTAATGGCGATAACAGTGGCAAAGCGAACTTGACGGCGAGTGGTGGCACAGGAGCCTTGAAATATTTGTGGAGCAATGGAGCAACGACAGAAGACTTAACAGGTTTAGCTGCGGGTACATACAGTGTCACAGTAACCGATGCGAACTCGTGTACAGCAACAGCCAGTGTGTTAATCACCGAACCAACAAAAGTAGTAGCGAGCATAGTAGGTACAAACTTAACTTGTAATGGGGATAACAGTGGCAAAGCGAACTTGACAGCGAGTGGTGGCACAGGAGCCTTGAAATATTTGTGGAGCAATGGAGCAACGACAGAAGATTTAACAGGTTTAGCTGCGGGTACATACAGTGTCACAGTAACCGATGCGAACTATTGCAGTGCGACTGCCAGTGTATTAATCACCGAACCAACGAAAGTAGTAGCAAGCATTGTTGGCACAAACTTAACTTGTAATGGCGATAACAGTGGCAAAGCGAACTTAACAGCGAGTGGTGGCACAGGAGCTTTGAAATATTTGTGGAGCAATGGAGCAACGACAGAAGACTTAACAGGTTTAGCTGCAGGTACATATTCAGTAACAGTAACCGATGCGAACAGTTGCAGTGCAACAGCCAGTGTGTTAATCACCGAACCAACAAAAGTAGTAGCAAGCATAGTAGGTACAAACTTGACTTGTAATGGGGATAACAGTGGCAAAGCGAACTTGACAGCGAGTGGTGGCACAGGAGCTTTGAAATATTTGTGGAGCAATGGAGCAACGACAGAAGACTTAACAGGTTTAGCTGCAGGTACATACAGTGTCACAGTAACCGATGCGAACAGTTGCAGTGCAACAGCCAGTGTGTTAATCACCGAACCAACAAAAGTAGTAGCAAGCATTGTTGGTACAAACTTAACTTGTAATGGGGATAACAGTGGCAAAGCGAACTTGACAGCGAGTGGTGGCACAGGAGCTTTGAAATATTTGTGGAGCAATGGAGCAACGACAGAAGATTTAACAGGTTTAGCTGCAGGTACATACAGTGTCACAGTAACCGATGCGAACTATTGCAGTGCGACTGCCAGTGTATTAATCACCGAACCAACAAAAGTAGTAGCAAGCATTGTTGGCACAAACTTAACTTGTAATGGCGATAACAGTGGCAAAGCGAACTTAACAGCGAGTGGTGGCACAGGAGCTTTGAAATATTTGTGGAGCAATGGAGCAACGACAGAAGACTTAACAGGTTTAGCTGCAGGTACATATTCAGTAACAGTAACCGATGCGAACAGTTGCAGTGCAACAGCCAGTGTATTAATCACCGAACCAACGAAAGTAGTAGCAAGCATTGTTGGCACAAACTTGACTTGTAATGGGGATAACAGTGGCAAAGCGAACTTAACAGCGAGTGGTGGCACAGGAGCCTTGAAATATTTGTGGAGCAATGGAGCAACGACAGAAGACTTAACAGGTTTAGCTGCGGGTACATATTCAGTAACAGTAACCGATGCGAACTCGTGTACAGCAACAGCCAGTGTGTTAATCACCGAACCAACAAAAGTAGTAGCGAGCATAGTAGGTACAAACTTGACTTGTAATGGCGATAACAGTGGCAAAGCGAACTTGACGGCGAGTGGTGGCACAGGAGCCTTGAAATATTTGTGGAGCAATGGAGCAACGACAGAAGACTTAACAGGTTTAGCTGCGGGTACATATTCAGTAACAGTAACCGATGCGAACTCGTGTACAGCAACAGCCAGTGTGTTAATCACCGAACCAACGAAAGTAGTAGCAAGCATTGTTGGCACAAACTTAACTTGTAATGGCGATAACAGTGGCAAAGCGAACTTGACGGCGAGTGGTGGCACAGGAGCCTTGAAATATTTGTGGAGCAATGGAGCAACGACAGAAGACTTAACAGGTTTAGCTGCGGGTACATACAGTGTCACAGTAACCGATGCGAACAATTGCAGTGCGACTGCCAGTGTGTTAATCACCGAACCAACGAAAGTAGTAGCAAGCATTGTTGGCACAAACTTAACTTGTAATGGCGATAACAGTGGCAAAGCGAACTTGACAGCGAGTGGTGGCACAGGAGCCTTGAAATATTTGTGGAGCAATGGAGCAACGACAGAAGATTTAACAGGTTTAGCTGCGGGTACATACAGTGTCACAGTAACCGATGCGAACTATTGCAGTGCGACTGCCAGTGTATTAATCACCGAACCAACGAAAGTAGTAGCAAGCATTGTTGGCACAAACTTAACTTGTAATGGCGATAACAGTGGCAAAGCGAACTTAACAGCGAGTGGTGGCACAGGAGCTTTGAAATATTTGTGGAGCAATGGAGCAACGACAGAAGACTTAACAGGTTTAGCTGCAGGTACATATTCAGTAACAGTAACCGATGCGAACAGTTGCAGTGCAACAGCCAGTGTGTTAATCACCGAACCAACAAAAGTAGTAGCAAGCATAGTAGGTACAAACTTGACTTGTAATGGGGATAACAGTGGCAAAGCGAACTTGACAGCGAGTGGTGGCACAGGAGCTTTGAAATATTTGTGGAGCAATGGAGCAACGACAGAAGACTTAACAGGTTTAGCTGCAGGTACATACAGTGTCACAGTAACCGATGCGAACAGTTGCAGTGCAACAGCCAGTGTGTTAATCACCGAACCAACAAAAGTAGTAGCAAGCATTGTTGGTACAAACTTAACTTGTAATGGGGATAACAGTGGCAAAGCGAACTTGACAGCGAGTGGTGGCACAGGAGCTTTGAAATATTTGTGGAGCAATGGAGCAACGACAGAAGATTTAACAGGTTTAGCTGCAGGTACATACAGTGTCACAGTAACCGATGCGAACTATTGCAGTGCAACAGCCAGTGTGTTAATCACCGAACCAACAAAAGTAGTAGCAAGCATAGTAGGTACAAACTTGACTTGTAATGGGGATAACAGTGGCAAAGCGAACTTAACAGCGAGTGGTGGCACAGGAGCTTTGAAATATTTGTGGAGCAATGGAGCAACGACGGAAGACTTAACAGGTTTAGCTGCAGGTACATATTCAGTAACAGTAACCGATGCGAACAATTGCAGTGCAACGGCCAGTGTGTTAATCACCGAACCAACGAAAGTAGTAGCGAGCATAGTAGGTACAAACTTAACTTGTAATGGCGATAACAGTGGCAAAGCGAACTTAACAGCGAGTGGTGGTACAGGAGCTTTGAAATATTTGTGGAGCAATGGAGCAACGACAGAAGACTTAACAGGTTTAGCTGCAGGTACATACAGTGTCACAGTAACAGATGCGAACAATTGCAGTGCAACGGCAAGTGTGTATATTACTCAACCTGAACCACTTACGTTGACAGGTACAAGTATAGATGTTAAATGTAATGATGAAACAAATGGCTCTGTTACTTTAACAGCAACCGGAGGTAAAACACCTTATTCATACAGTAAAGATGGAATTAACTTCCAACCAAGCAATGTGTTTAGTGGTTTGACAGCAGGAGTTTATACATTTACTGTGAAAGACCAAAATTACTGTATTAAAACAACTGTGGTTGAAGTTAAACAACCAGATAAATTAATTGCTACACCTTCTAAGACGGATGTAACATGTTACTCAGGCAAAGATGGTTCTGCAACTGTCAATGTTAGCGGTGGTAAAACACCATATTCTTACCAATGGAATACGGGAGCCACTACTCAAACCATTACAGGTTTAGCCGCAGGTACTTATACTGTTCAAGTAACTGACGCAAATGGTTGTAAGGTATCACTTACTGGTATTATTGTTAATCAACCAGCTCCTTTAGTTCCAACTATTGGTAGTAATTCACCAGTTTGTGAAGGAACAACAATTAGCTTAACATCAAGTGGTGGTATTACATATTCTTGGACAGGTCCAAATAGCTTTACCTCAACATTACAAAATCCATTTATCACACCAGCAACATTAGCTGAACAAGGCACTTACAATGTAACTGTAACTGATAGTAAAGGGTGTATAGGAACAACAGCAACAGTTGTAACAATCAAAGTATTGGAGAAAATTGTTTCAACAAATGCTAATGTTTGTGAAGGGCAGAACTTAACATTGACTGCCCCAGATTATGGTATTGGTGCAACATATCAATGGACAGGACCCAATGCTTTTGCTCAGTCGGGTAGAATTGTTACAATTAATAGTGTAACGTTAGCAGCTGAAGGTGTTTATACTATTGTTGTAACAAAAGAACTATGTACTACAACTGGAACAGTAACGGTTGATGTGAAAGAAAAACCAACACCACCTACAATCAGTGTTGATGGTGCAAATACAATATGCGAAAAAGGTTCTGTTACACTGGTAGCATCTGCTTGTGTAAGTGGAACTGTAGTTTGGTCAACAACAGCTACTGGTAATACTATTACTGTAGCGAATGAAGGAACCTATACTGCCATTTGTAAAGTAGGTGATTGTTCAAGTAACGTTTCAAATTCGGTAATTGTAACCAAGGGAACCACTCCTGTAGCTCCGACTATTACAAGTGACAAGACGATATGTTGTGATGGAGAGAAAGCGAAATTAACAGCGAGTGGTTGTGTAGGAAGTTTGACATGGAGTACAGGAGCAACGACGAGCATCATCGAAGTGAGTGTAGCAGGAACCTATACAGCAAGTTGTAGTAATTCTTGTGGCAGTAGCTCATCATCGACCCCAATAATAATCAGGACAGGAGTAAAACCAACAACTCCAACGATCGTAACGAATAAAGAGACGCTATGTTTAGGAGAGAGTGCGACATTAATAGCAAGTGGTTGTAATGGTAGTTTGAACTGGAGTACTGGAGCGACGACAAGCAGTATTACAGTACTTGTAGCAGGAACCTATTCAGTGGTATGTGAGACGATTTGTGGGGTAAGTCCTAAGTCGAATGAGATATTGATCAATACAGGAAACAAGCCAAATGCACCATTGATCAGTGCAGACAAGACAGGCATCTGTGTTGGAGAAAGTGCAGTATTGACAGCGAGTGGTTGTGTAGGAAGTTTGACATGGAGTACTGGAGCGACGACTAATATCATCACCGTCAGTGCAGCAGGCACATATACGGCAATTTGTAGCAATGTATGTGGTAGTAGTGGATCAAGTAATCCAGTGGTAATCAACCAAAACAGCAAGCCAAATGCACCACTGATTAGTGCAGACAAGACGATATGTTGTGATGGAGAGAAAGCGAAATTAACAGCGAGTGGTTGTGTAGGAAGTTTGACATGGAGTACAGGAGCAACGACGAGCATCATCGAAGTGAGTGTAGCAGGAACCTATACAGCAAGTTGTAGTAATTCTTGTGGCAGTAGCTCATCATCGACCCCAATAATAATCAGGACAGGAGTAAAACCAACAACTCCAACGATCGTAACGAATAAAGAGACGCTATGTTTAGGAGAGAGTGCGACATTAATAGCAAGTGGTTGTAATGGTAGTTTGAACTGGAGTACTGGAGCGACGACAAGCAGTATTACAGTACTTGTAGCAGGAACCTATTCAGTGGTATGTGAGACGATTTGTGGGGTAAGTCCTAAGTCGAATGAGATATTGATCAATACAGGAAACAAGCCAAATGCACCATTGATCAGTGCAGACAAGACAGGTATTTGTGTTGGAGAAAGTGCAGTATTGACAGCAAGTGGTTGTGTGGGAAGTTTGACATGGAGTACTGGAGCGACGACTAATATCATCACCGTCAGTGCAGCAGGCACATATACGGCAATTTGTAGCAATGTATGTGGTAGTAGTGGATCAAGTAATCCAGTGGTAATCAACCAAAACAGCAAGCCAAATGCCCCATTGATTAGTGCAGACAAGACCGGTATCTGTGTTGGAGAAAGTGCAGTATTGACAGCGAGTGGCTGTGTGGGAAGTTTAACATGGAGTACTGGAGCGACGACTAATATCATCACCGTCAGTGCAGCAGGCACATATACGGCAATTTGTAGCAATGTATGTGGTAGTAGTGGATCAAGTAATCCAGTGGTAATCAACCAAAACAGCAAGCCAAATGCACCATTGATCAGTGCAGACAAGACAGGTATTTGTGTTGGAGAAAGTGCAGTATTGACAGCAAGTGGTTGTGTGGGAAGTTTAACATGGAGTACTGGAGCGACGACTAATATCATCACCGTCAGTGCAGCAGGCACATATACGGCAATTTGTAGCAATGTATGTGGTAGTAGTGGATCAAGTAATCCAGTGGTAATCAACCAAAACAGCAAGCCAAATGCACCATTGATCAGTGCAGACAAGACAGGTATTTGTGTTGGAGAAAGTGCAGTATTGACAGCAAGTGGTTGTGTGGGAAGTTTAACATGGAGTACTGGAGCGACGACTAATATTATCACCGTCAGTGCAGCGGGTACTTATACGGCAATTTGTAGCAATGTATGTGGTAGTAGTGGATCAAGTAATCCAGTGGTAATCAACCAAAACAGCAAGCCAAATGCACCATTGATCAGTGCAGACAAGACAGGTATCTGTGTTGGAGAAAGTGCAGTATTGACAGCAAGTGGTTGTGTGGGAAGTTTGACATGGAGTACTGGAGCGACGACTAATATCATCACCGTCAGTGCAGCAGGCACATATACGGCAACTTGTAGCAATGTATGTGGTAGTAGTGGATCAAGTAATCCAGTGGTAATCAACCAAAACAGCAAGCCAAATGCACCATTGATCAGTGCAGACAAGACCGGCATTTGTGTTGGAGAAAGTGCAGTATTGACAGCAAGTGGCTGTGTGGGAAGTTTAACATGGAGTACTGGAGCGACGACTAATATCATCACCGTCAGTGCAGCAGGCACATATACGGCAATTTGTAGCAATGTATGTGGTAGTAGTGGATCAAGTAATCCAGTGGTAATCAACCAAAACAGCAAACCAAATGCACCATTGATCAGTGCAGACAAGACAGGCATCTGTGTTGGAGAAAGTGCAGTATTGACAGCGAGTGGTTGTGTAGGAAGTTTAACATGGAGTACTGGAGCGACGACTAATATCATCACCGTCAGTGCAGCAGGCACATATACGGCAATTTGTAGCAATGTATGTGGTAGTAGTGGATCAAGTAATCCAGTGGTAATCAACCAAAACAGCAAGCCAAATGCACCACTGATTAGTGCAGACAAGACGATATGTTGTGATGGAGAGAAAGCGAAATTAACAGCGAGTGGTTGTGTAGGAAGTTTGACATGGAGTACAGGAGCAACGACGAGCATCATCGAAGTGAGTGTAGCAGGAACCTATACAGCAAGTTGTAGTAATTCTTGTGGCAGTAGCTCATCATCGACCCCAATAATAATCAGGACAGGAGTAAAACCAACAACTCCAACGATCGTAACGAATAAAGAGACGCTATGTTTAGGAGAGAGTGCGACATTAATAGCAAGTGGTTGTAATGGTAGTTTGAACTGGAGTACTGGAGCGACGACAAGCAGTATTACAGTACTTGTAGCAGGAACCTATTCAGTGGTATGTGAGACGATTTGTGGGGTAAGTCCTAAGTCGAATGAGATATTGATCAATACAGGAAACAAGCCAAATGCACCATTGATCAGTGCAGACAAGACAGGTATTTGTGTTGGAGAAAGTGCAGTATTGACAGCAAGTGGTTGTGTGGGAAGTTTGACATGGAGTACTGGAGCGACGACTAATATCATCACCGTCAGTGCAGCAGGCACATATACGGCAATTTGTAGCAATGTATGTGGTAGTAGTGGATCAAGTAATCCAGTGGTAATCAACCAAAACAGCAAGCCAAATGCCCCATTGATTAGTGCAGACAAGACCGGTATCTGTGTTGGAGAAAGTGCAGTATTGACAGCGAGTGGCTGTGTGGGAAGTTTAACATGGAGTACTGGAGCGACGACTAATATCATCACCGTCAGTGCAGCAGGCACATATACGGCAATTTGTAGCAATGTATGTGGTAGTAGTGGATCAAGTAATCCAGTGGTAATCAACCAAAACAGCAAGCCAAATGCACCATTGATCAGTGCAGACAAGACAGGTATTTGTGTTGGAGAAAGTGCAGTATTGACAGCAAGTGGTTGTGTGGGAAGTTTAACATGGAGTACTGGAGCGACGACTAATATCATCACCGTCAGTGCAGCAGGCACATATACGGCAATTTGTAGCAATGTATGTGGTAGTAGTGGATCAAGTAATCCAGTGGTAATCAACCAAAACAGCAAGCCAAATGCACCATTGATCAGTGCAGACAAGACAGGTATTTGTGTTGGAGAAAGTGCAGTATTGACAGCAAGTGGTTGTGTGGGAAGTTTAACATGGAGTACTGGAGCGACGACTAATATTATCACCGTCAGTGCAGCGGGTACTTATACGGCAATTTGTAGCAATGTATGTGGTAGTAGTGGATCAAGTAATCCAGTGGTAATCAACCAAAACAGCAAGCCAAATGCACCATTGATCAGTGCAGACAAGACAGGTGTCTGTGTTGGAGAAAGTGCAGTATTGACAGCAAGTGGTTGTGTGGGAAGTTTGACATGGAGTACTGGAGCGACGACTAATATCATCACCGTCAGTGCAGCAGGCACATATACGGCAACTTGTAGCAATGTATGTGGTAGTAGTGGATCAAGTAATCCAGTGGTAATCAACCAAAACAGCAAGCCAAATGCACCATTGATCAGTGCAGACAAGACCGGCATTTGTGTTGGAGAAAGTGCAGTATTGACAGCAAGTGGTTGTGTGGGAAGTTTAACATGGAGTACTGGAGCGACGACTAATATCATCACCGTCAGTGCAGCGGGCACATATACGGCAATTTGTAGTAATGTATGTGGTAGTAGTGGATCAAGTAATCCAGTGGTAATCAACCAAAACAGCAAGCCAAATGCACCATTGATCAGTGCAGACAAGACAGGTATTTGTGTTGGAGAAAGTGCAGTATTGACAGCAAGTGGTTGTGTGGGAAGTTTAACATGGAGTACTGGAGCGACGACTAATATTATCACCGTCAGTGCAGCGGGTACTTATACGGCAATTTGTAGCAATGTATGTGGTAGTAGTGGATCAAGTAATCCAGTGGTAATCAACCAAAACAGCAAGCCAAATGCACCATTGATCAGTGCAGACAAGACAGGTGTCTGTGTTGGAGAAAGTGCAGTATTGACAGCAAGTGGTTGTGTGGGAAGTTTGACATGGAGTACTGGAGCGACGACTAATATCATCACCGTCAGTGCAGCAGGCACATATACGGCAACTTGTAGCAATGTATGTGGTAGTAGTGGATCAAGTAATCCAGTGGTAATCAACCAAAACAGCAAGCCAAATGCACCATTGATCAGTGCAGACAAGACAGGTATTTGTGTTGGAGAAAGTGCAGTATTGACAGCAAGTGGTTGTGTGGGAAGTTTAACATGGAGTACTGGAGCGACGACCAATATCATCACCGTCAGTGCAGCAGGCACATATACGGCAATTTGTAGTAATGTATGTGGTAGTAGTGGATCAAGTAATCCAGTGGTAATCAACCAAAACAGCAAACCAAATGCACCATTGATCAGTGCAGACAAGACAGGTATTTGTGTTGGAGAAAGTGCAGTATTGACAGCGAGTGGCTGTGTGGGAAGTTTGACATGGAGTACTGGAGCGACGACCAATATCATCACCGTCAGTGCAGCGGGCACATATACGGCAATTTGTAGTAATGTATGTGGTAGTAGTGGATCAAGTAATCCAGTGGTAATCAACCAAAACAGCAAGCCAAATGCACCATTAATCAGTGCAGACAAGACAGGTATTTGTGTTGGAGAAAGTGCAGTATTGACAGCAAGTGGTTGTGTGGGAAGTTTGACATGGAGTACTGGAGCGACGACCAATATCATCACCGTCAGTGCAGCGGGTACTTATACGGCAATTTGTAGCAATGTATGTGGTAGTAGTGGATCAAGTAATCCAGTGGTAATCAACCAAAACAGCAAACCAAATACCCCATTAATCAGTGCAGACAAGACAGGTATTTGTGTTGGAGAAAGTGCAGTATTGACAGCAAGTGGTTGTGTGGGAAGTTTAACATGGAGTACTGGAGCGACGACCAATATCATCACCGTCAGTGCAGCGGGTACTTATACGGCAACTTGTAGCAATGTATGTGGTAGTAGTGGATCAAGTAATCCAGTGGTAATCAACCAAAACAGCAAACCAAATGCACCATTGATCAGTGCAGACAAGACAGGTATTTGTGTTGGAGAAAGTGCAGTATTGACAGCAAGTGGTTGTGTGGGAAGTTTAACATGGAGTACTGGAGCGACGACCAATATCATCACCGTCAGTGCAGCGGGCACATATACGGCAATTTGTAGTAATGTATGTGGTAGTAGTGGATCAAGTAATCCAGTGGTAATCAACCAAAACAGCAAGCCAAATGCACCACTGATCAGTTCAGACAAGACGATATGTTGTGATGGAGAGAAAGCGAAATTAACAGCGAGTGGTTGTGTAGGAAGTTTAACATGGAGTACAGGAGCAACGACGAGCATCATCGAAGTGAGTGTAGCAGGAACCTATACAGCAATTTGTAGTAATTCTTGTGGCAGTAGCTCATCATCGACCCCAATAATAATCAGGACAGGAGTAAAACCAACAACTCCAACGATCGCAACGAATAAAGAGACGCTATGTTTAGGAGAGAGTGCGACGTTAATAGCAAGTGGTTGTAATGGTAGTTTGAACTGGAGTACTGGAGCTACGACAAGCAGTATTACAGTACTTGTAGCAGGTACCTATTCAGTGGTATGTGAGACGATTTGTGGGGTAAGTCCTAAGTCGAATGAGATATTGATCAATACAGGAAGCAAGCCAAATGCACCATTGATCAGTGCAGACAAGACAGGTATTTGTGTTGGAGAAAGTGCAGTATTGACAGCAAGTGGTTGTGTGGGAAGTTTAACATGGAGTACTGGAGCGACGACCAATATCATCACCGTCAGTGCAGCAGGCACATATACGGCAATTTGTAGTAATGTATGTGGTAGTAGTGGATCAAGTAATCCAGTGGTAATCAACCAAAACAGCAAACCAAATGCACCATTGATCAGTGCAGACAAGACAGGTATTTGTGTTGGAGAAAGTGCAGTATTGACAGCGAGTGGCTGTGTGGGAAGTTTGACATGGAGTACTGGAGCGACGACCAATATCATCACCGTCAGTGCAGCGGGCACATATACGGCAATTTGTAGTAATGTATGTGGTAGTAGTGGATCAAGTAATCCAGTGGTAATCAACCAAAACAGCAAGCCAAATGCACCACTGATCAGTTCAGACAAGACGATATGTTGTGATGGAGAGAAAGCGAAATTAACAGCGAGTGGTTGTGTAGGAAGTTTAACATGGAGTACAGGAGCAACGACGAGCATCATCGAAGTGAGTGTAGCAGGAACCTATACAGCAATTTGTAGTAATTCTTGTGGCAGTAGCTCATCATCGACCCCAATAATAATCAGGACAGGAGTAAAACCAACAACTCCAACGATCGTAACGAATAAAGAGACGCTATGTTTAGGAGAGAGTGCGACGTTAATAGCAAGTGGTTGTAATGGTAGTTTGAACTGGAGTACTGGAGCTACGACAAGCAGTATTACAGTACTTGTAGCAGGTACCTATTCAGTGGTATGTGAGACGATTTGTGGGGTAAGTCCTAAGTCGAATGAGATATTGATCAATACAGGAAGCAAGCCAAATGCACCATTGATCAGTGCAGACAAGACAGGTATTTGTGTTGGAGAAAGTGCAGTATTGACAGCAAGTGGTTGTGTGGGAAGTTTAACATGGAGTACTGGAGCGACGACCAATATCATCACCGTCAGTGCAGCAGGCACATATACGGCAATTTGTAGTAATGTATGTGGTAGTAGTGGATCAAGTAATCCAGTGGTAATCAACCAAAACAGCAAACCAAATGCACCATTGATCAGTGCAGACAAGACAGGTATTTGTGTTGGAGAAAGTGCAGTATTGACAGCGAGTGGCTGTGTGGGAAGTTTGACATGGAGTACTGGAGCGACGACCAATATCATCACCGTCAGTGCAGCGGGCACATATACGGCAATTTGTAGTAATGTATGTGGTAGTAGTGGATCAAGTAATCCAGTGGTAATCAACCAAAACAGCAAGCCAAATGCACCACTGATCAGTTCAGACAAGACGATATGTTGTGATGGAGAGAAAGCGAAATTAACAGCGAGTGGTTGTGTAGGAAGTTTAACATGGAGTACAGGAGCAACGACGAGCATCATCGAAGTGAGTGTAGCAGGAACCTATACAGCAATTTGTAGTAATTCTTGTGGCAGTAGCTCATCATCGACCCCAATAATAATCAGGACAGGAGTAAAACCAACAACTCCAACGATCGTAACGAATAAAGAGACGCTATGTTTAGGAGAGAGTGCGACGTTAATAGCAAGTGGTTGTAATGGTAGTTTGAACTGGAGTACTGGAGCTACGACAAGCAGTATTACAGTACTTGTAGCAGGTACCTATTCAGTGGTATGTGAGACGATTTGTGGGGTAAGTCCTAAGTCGAATGAGATATTGATCAATACAGGAAACAAGCCAAATGCCCCAGTAATCAGTACGACTAAGAATAGTTTGTGTAACAATGAAAGTGCGACCTTGAGTGCAACAGGCTGTTCAGGCAATATCAAATGGAGTACGGGAGCTACGACAGCAAGCATCAGTGTAAGTGCCGCAGGAACTTATACCGCAACCTGTAGCAATGCTTGTGGCGAAAGTGGAGCGAGCAATGCAGTGATTATCAACACTGGCAACAGTCCAGCGTCACCAGTAATCAGTACGACTAAGAATAGTTTGTGTAACAATGAAAGTGCGACCTTGAGTGCAACAGGCTGTTCAGGCAATATCAAATGGAGTACGGGAGCTACGACGGCAAGCATCAGTGTAAGTGCCGCAGGAACTTATACCGCAACCTGTAGCAATGCTTGTGGCGAAAGTGGAGCGAGCAATGCAGTGATTATCAGCACTGGCAACAGTCCAGCGTCGCCAGTAATCAGTACGACTAAGAATAGTTTGTGTAACAATGAAAGTGCGACCTTGAGTGCAACAGGCTGTTCAGGCAATATCAAATGGAGTACAGGATCTACGACAGCAAGCATCAGTGTAAGTGCCGCAGGAACTTATACCGCAACCTGTAGCAATGCTTGTGGCGAAAGTGGAGCGAGCAATGCAGTGATTATCAACACTGGCAACAGTCCAGCGTCACCAGTAATCAGTACGACTAAGAATAGTTTGTGTAACAATGAAAGTGCGACCTTGAGTGCAACAGGCTGTTCAGGCAATATCAAATGGAGTACGGGAGCTACGACGGCAAGCATCAGTGTAAGTGCCGCAGGAACTTATACCGCAACCTGTAGCAATGCTTGTGGCGAAAGTGGAGCGAGCAATGCAGTGATTATCAGCACTGGCAACAGTCCAGCGTCGCCAGTAATTAGTACGACTAAGAATAGTTTGTGTAACAATGAAAGTGCGACCTTGAGTGCAACAGGCTGTTCAGGCAATATCAAATGGAGTACGGGAGCTACGACGGCAAGCATCAGTGTAAGTGCCGCAGGAACTTATACCGCAACCTGTAGCAATGCTTGTGGCGAAAGTGGAGCGAGCAATGCAGTGATTATCAACACTGGCAACAGTCCAGCGTCACCAGTAATCAGTACGACTAAGAATAGTTTGTGTAACAATGAAAGTGCGACCTTGAGTGCAACAGGCTGTTCAGGCAATATCAAATGGAGTACGGGAGCTACGACGGCAAGCATCAGTGTAAGTGCCGCAGGAACTTATACCGCAACCTGTAGCAATGCTTGTGGCGAAAGTGGAGCGAGCAATGCAGTGATTATCAGCACTGGCAACAGTCCAGCGTCGCCAGTAATTAGTACGACTAAGAATAGTTTGTGTAACAATGAAAGTGCGACCTTGAGTGCAACAGGCTGTTCAGGCAATATCAAATGGAGTACGGGAGCTACGACGGCAAGCATCAGTGTAAGTGCCGCAGGAACTTATACCGCAACCTGTAGCAATGCTTGTGGCGAAAGTGGAGCGAGCAATGCAGTGATTATCAACACTGGCAACAGTCCAGCGTCACCAGTAATCAGTACGACTAAGAATAGTTTGTGTAACAATGAAAGTGCGACCTTGAGTGCAACAGGCTGTTCAGGCAATATCAAATGGAGTACGGGAGCTACGACGGCAAGCATCAGTGTAAGTGCCGCAGGAACTTATACCGCAACCTGTAGCAATGCTTGTGGCGAAAGTGGAGCGAGCAATGCAGTGATTATCAGCACTGGCAACAGTCCAGCGTCGCCAGTAATTAGTACGACTAAGAATAGTTTGTGTAACAATGAAAGTGCGACCTTGAGTGCAACAGGCTGTTCAGGCAATATCAAATGGAGTACGGGAGCTACGACGGCAAGCATCAGTGTAAGTGCCGCAGGAACTTATACCGCAACCTGTAGCAATGCTTGTGGCGAAAGTGGAGCGAGCAATGCAGTGATTATCAACACTGGCAACAGTCCAGCGTCACCAGTAATCAGTACGACTAAGAATAGTTTGTGTAATAATGAAAGTGCGACCTTGAGTGCAACAGGCTGTTCAGGCAATATCAAATGGAGTACAGGATCTACGACAGCAAGCATCAGTGTAAGTGCCGCAGGAACTTATACCGCAACCTGTAGCAATGCTTGTGGCGAAAGTGGAGCGAGCAATGCAGTGATTATCAACACTGGCAACAGTCCAGCGTCACCAGTAATCAGTACGACTAAGAATAGTTTGTGTAATAATGAAAGTGCGACCTTGAGTGCAACAGGCTGTTCAGGCAATATCAAATGGAGTACGGGAGCTACGACAGCAAGTATCAGTGTAAGTGCCGCAGGAACTTATACCGCAACCTGTAGCAATGCTTGTGGCGAAAGTGGAGCGAGCAATGCAGTGATTATCAACACTGGCAACAGTCCAGCGTCACCAGTAATTAGTACGACTAAGAATAGTTTGTGTAACAATGAAAGTGCGACCTTGAGTGCAACAGGATGTTCAGGCAATATCAAATGGAGTACAGGATCTACGACAGCAAGCATCAGTGTAAGTGCCGCAGGAACTTATACCGCAACCTGTAGCAATGCTTGTGGCGAAAGTGGAGCGAGCAATGCAGTGATTATCAACACTGGCAATAGTCCAGCGTCACCAGTAATCAGTACGACTAAGAATAGTTTGTGTAACAATGAAAGTGCGACCTTGAGTGCAACAGGCTGTTCAGGCAATATCAAATGGAGTACGGGAGCTACGACAGCAAGCATCAGTGTAAGTGCCGCAGGAACTTATACCGCAACCTGTAGCAATGCTTGTGGCGAAAGTGGAGCGAGCAATGCAGTGATTATCAACACTGGCAACAGTCCAGCGTCACCAGTAATCAGTACGACTAAGAATAGTTTGTGTAACAATGAAAGTGCGACCTTGAGTGCAACGGGATGTTCAGGCAATATCAAATGGAGTACGGGAGCTACGACAGCAAGCATCAGTGTAAGTGCCGCAGGAACTTATACCGCAACCTGTAGCAATGCTTGTGGCGAAAGTGGAGCGAGCAATGCAGTGATTATCAACACTGGCAACAGTCCAGCGTCACCAGTAATCAGTACGACTAAGAATAGTTTGTGTAACAATGAAAGTGCGACCTTGAGTGCAACAGGCTGTTCAGGCAATATCAAATGGAGTACGGGAGCTACGACGGCAAGCATCAGTGTAAGTGCCGCAGGAACTTATACCGCAACCTGTAGCAATGCTTGTGGCGAAAGTGGAGCGAGCAATGCAGTGATTATCAGCACTGGCAACAGTCCAGCGTCGCCAGTAATCAGTACGACTAAGAATAGTTTGTGTAACAATGAAAGTGCGACCTTGAGTGCAACAGGCTGTTCAGGCAATATCAAATGGAGTACAGGATCTACGACAGCAAGCATCAGTGTAAGTGCCGCAGGAACTTATACCGCAACCTGTAGCAATGCTTGTGGCGAAAGTGGAGCGAGCAATGCAGTGATTATCAACACTGGCAACAGTCCAGCGTCACCAGTAATCAGTACGACTAAGAATAGTTTGTGTAACAATGAAAGTGCGACCTTGAGTGCAACAGGCTGTTCAGGCAATATCAAATGGAGTACGGGAGCTACGACGGCAAGCATCAGTGTAAGTGCCGCAGGAACTTATACCGCAACCTGTAGCAATGCTTGTGGCGAAAGTGGAGCGAGCAATGCAGTGATTATCAGCACTGGCAACAGTCCAGCGTCGCCAGTAATCAGTACGACTAAGAATAGTTTGTGTAACAATGAAAGTGCGACCTTGAGTGCAACAGGCTGTTCAGGCAATATCAAATGGAGTACAGGATCTACGACAGCAAGCATCAGTGTAAGTGCCGCAGGAACTTATACCGCAACCTGTAGCAATGCTTGTGGCGAAAGTGGAGCGAGCAATGCAGTGATTATCAACACTGGCAATAGTCCAGCGTCGCCAGTAATCAGTACGACTAAGAATAGTTTGTGTAACAATGAAAGTGCGACCTTGAGTGCAACAGGCTGTTCAGGCAATATCAAATGGAGTACGGGAGCTACGACAGCAAGTATCAGTGTAAGTGCCGCAGGAACTTATACCGCAACCTGTAGCAATGCTTGTGGCGAAAGTGGAGCGAGCAATGCAGTGATTATCAACACTGGCAACAGTCCAGCGTCACCAGTAATCAGTACGAGCAAGAATAGTTTATGTCCAGGCGAGAGTGCGACCTTGAGTGCAACAGGCTGTTCAGGTAATATCAAATGGAGTACAGGAGCCACGGGAAATACAACAACAGTAAGTAGCTCAGGTACTTATACAGCGGTATGTTTGAATGCTTGTGGCGAAAGTGGGGCGAGCAATGTAGTAACGATAAGTGTGGGGACCTTACCAACAGCACCAGTGATCAGTACGACTAAGACAAGCTTGTGTGGCACAGAAAGTGCGACCTTGAGTGCGAGTGGATGTGTAGGGACATTGAAATGGAGTAATGGAGTAACAGGCAGCAGTATAGTTGTGAGTACATCAGGGACCTACACAGCAGTATGTAGCAGTACATGTGGCGACAGTGGTAACTCAAATGCGATAGTGATTAGCACAGGGTCAAATCCAGCGTCGCCAGTGATCAGTACGAGCAAGAATAGTTTATGTCCAGGCGAGAGTGCGGTATTGAGTGCAACAGGCTGTTCAGGCAATATTAAATGGAGTACAGGAGCCACGGGAAATACAACAACAGTAAGTAGCTCAGGTACTTATACAGCGGTATGTTTGAATGCTTGTGGCGAAAGTGGGGCGAGCAATGTAGTAACGATAAGTGTGGGTACCTTACCAACAGCACCAGTGATCAGTACGACTAAGACAAGCTTGTGTGGCACAGAAAGTGCGACCTTGAGTGCGAGTGGATGTGTAGGGACATTGAAATGGAGTAATGGAGTAACAGGCAGCAGTATAGTTGTGAGTACATCAGGGACCTACACAGCAGTATGTAGCAGTACATGTGGCGATAGTGGTAACTCAAATGCGATAGTGATTAGCACAGGGTCAAATCCAGCGTCGCCAGTGATCAGTACGAGCAAGAATAGTTTATGTCCAGGCGAGAGTGCGGTATTGAGTGCAACAGGCTGTTCAGGCAATATTAAATGGAGTACAGGAGCCACGGGAAATACAACAACAGTAAGTAGCTCAGGTACTTATACAGCGGTATGTTTGAATGCTTGTGGCGAAAGTGGGGCGAGCAATGTAGTAACGATAAGTGTGGGTACCTTACCAACAGCACCAGTGATCAGTACGACTAAGACAAGCTTGTGTGGCACAGAAAGTGCGACCTTGAGTGCGAGTGGATGTGTAGGGACATTGAAATGGAGTAATGGAGTAACAGGCAGCAGTATAGTTGTGAGTACATCAGGGACCTACACAGCAGTATGTAGCAGTACATGTGGCGATAGTGGTAACTCAAATGCGATAGTGATTAGCACAGGGTCAAATCCAGCGTCGCCAGTGATTAGTACGAGCAAGAATAGTTTATGTCCAGGCGAGAGTGCGACCTTGAGTGCAACAGGCTGTTCAGGCAATATCAAATGGAGTACGGGATCTACGACGGCAAGCATCAGTGTAAGTGCCGCAGGAACTTATACAGCGGTATGTTTGAATGCTTGTGGCGAAAGTGGGGCGAGCAATGTAGTAACGATAAGTGTGGGTACCTTACCAACAGCACCAGTGATCAGTACGACTAAGACAAGCTTGTGTGGCACAGAAAGTGCGACCTTGAGTGCGAGTGGATGTGTAGGGACATTGAAATGGAGTAATGGAGTAACAGGCAGCAGTATAGTTGTGAGTACATCAGGGACCTACACAGCAGTATGTAGCAGTACATGTGGCGACAGTGGTAACTCAAATGCGATAGTGATTAGCACAGGGTCAAATCCAGCGTCGCCAGTGATCAGTACGAGCAAGAATAGTTTATGTCCAGGCGAGAGTGCGGTATTGAGTGCAACAGGCTGTTCAGGCAATATCAAATGGAGTACAGGAGCCACGGGAAATACAACAACAGTAAGTAGCTCAGGTACTTATACAGCGGTATGTTTGAATGCTTGTGGCGAAAGTGGGGCGAGCAATGTAGTAACGATAAGTGTGGGGACCTTACCAACAGCACCAGTGATCAGTACGACTAAGACAAGCTTGTGTGGCACAGAAAGTGCGACCTTGAGTGCGAGTGGATGTGTAGGGACATTGAAATGGAGTAATGGAGTAACAGGCAGCAGTATAGTTGTGAGTACATCAGGGACCTACACAGCAGTATGTAGCAGTACATGTGGCGATAGTGGTAACTCAAATGCGATAGTGATTAGCACAGGGTCAAATCCAGCGTCGCCAGTGATCAGTACGAGCAAGAATAGTTTATGTCCAGGCGAGAGTGCGACCTTGAGTGCAACAGGCTGTTCAGGCAATATCAAATGGAGTACAGGAGCCACGGGAAATACAACAACAGTAAGTAGCTCAGGTACTTATACAGCGGTATGTTTGAATGCTTGTGGCGAAAGTGGGGCGAGCAATGTAGTAACGATAAGTGTGGGTACCTTACCAACAGCACCAGTGATCAGTACGACTAAGACAAGCTTGTGTGGCACAGAAAGTGCGACCTTGAGTGCGAGTGGATGTGTAGGGACATTGAAATGGAGTAATGGAGTAACAGGCAGCAGTATAGTTGTGAGTACATCAGGGACCTACACAGCAGTATGTAGCAGTACATGTGGCGACAGTGGTAACTCAAATGCGATAGTGATTAGCACAGGGTCAAATCCAGCGTCGCCAGTGATCAGTACGAGCAAGAATAGTTTATGTCCAGGCGAGAGTGCGGTATTGAGTGCAACAGGCTGTTCAGGCAATATCAAATGGAGTACAGGAGCCACGGGAAATACAACAACAGTAAGTAGCTCAGGTACTTATACAGCGGTATGTTTGAATGCTTGTGGCGAAAGTGGGGCGAGCAATGTAGTAACGATAAGTGTGGGTACCTTACCAACAGCACCAGTGATCAGTACGACTAAGACAAGCTTGTGTGGCACAGAAAGTGCGACCTTGAGTGCGAGTGGATGTGTAGGGACATTGAAATGGAGTAATGGAGTAACAGGCAGCAGTATAGTTGTGAGTACATCAGGGACCTACACAGCAGTATGTAGCAGTACATGTGGCGATAGTGGTAACTCAAATGCGATAGTGATTAGCACAGGGTCAAATCCAGCGTCGCCAGTGATCAGTACGAGCAAGAATAGTTTATGTCCAGGCGAGAGTGCGGTATTGAGTGCAACAGGCTGTTCAGGCAATATTAAATGGAGTACAGGAGCCACGGGAAATACAACAACAGTAAGTAGCTCAGGTACTTATACAGCGGTATGTTTGAATGCTTGTGGCGAAAGTGGGGCGAGCAATGTAGTAACGATAAGTGTGGGTACCTTACCAACAGCACCAGTGATCAGTACGACTAAGACAAGCTTGTGTGGCACAGAAAGTGCGACCTTGAGTGCGAGTGGATGTGTAGGGACATTGAAATGGAGTAATGGAGTAACAGGCAGCAGTATAGTTGTGAGTACATCAGGGACCTACACAGCAGTATGTAGCAGTACATGTGGCGATAGTGGTAACTCAAATGCGATAGTGATTAGCACAGGGTCAAATCCAGCGTCGCCAGTGATCAGTACGAGCAAGAATAGTTTATGTCCAGGCGAGAGTGCGGTATTGAGTGCAACAGGCTGTTCAGGCAATATTAAATGGAGTACAGGAGCCACGGGAAATACAACAACAGTAAGTAGCTCAGGTACTTATACAGCGGTATGTTTGAATGCTTGTGGCGAAAGTGGGGCGAGCAATGTAGTAACGATAAGTGTGGGTACCTTACCAACAGCACCAGTGATCAGTACGACTAAGACAAGCTTGTGTGGCACAGAAAGTGCGACCTTGAGTGCGAGTGGATGTGTAGGGACATTGAAATGGAGTAATGGAGTAACAGGCAGCAGTATAGTTGTGAGTACATCAGGGACCTACACAGCAGTATGTAGCAGTACATGTGGCGACAGTGGTAACTCAAATACAATAGTGATTAGCACAGGAAGCGGGCCTAATCCTCCATCAATTAGTACTACTAAAACAAGTATTTGTGGTACTGAAAATGCGATATTGACGGCAACAGGTTGTGCAGGAACAGTTACTTGGAGTAATGCAGCAACAGGAACCAGTATCACAGTAACCATAGCAGGTACATATACTGCGAGATGTTCAGGAATTGGTTGTGGAGATAGTGTGCCTTCAAATCAAGTAGTGATTAAAACAGATTCAGCACCAGCATCACCAATTATTAGTGCAAGCAAAGTTGGTCTTTGTGGAACAGAAACAGCCACATTAACAGCATCAGGTTGTAACAATACTGTGAAATGGAGCAATGCAGCAACAGGAACCAGCATTACGGTAAGTACTGCAGGAACTTATACAGCGACTTGTATTAGTGCATGTGGTGAAAGTGGACAAAGCAATGCAATTGTGATTGTTCTTACGCCTGCACCATCAATTCCAACAGTCACAGCAAGTAATACAAATATTTGTGGAACAGAAACAGCAACATTAACAGCGACAGGTTGTGCTGGAACAGTGACATGGAGTACTGGTGCAACGACAACAAGTATTAGTGTAAGTGTAGCAGGAACATATACTGCCACTTGTAAAACCATTTGTAGTGAAAGTGAGCCAAGCCAAGGCGTAGTTATCAAACGTGGAAATACACCTTCTGCACCAGTTATTTCATCAAACAAAACAAATGTTTGTGAAACAGAAAAAGCAACTCTAAGTTCAACTGGTTGTACAGGTATAATTACTTGGAGTACAGGAGCTACAAGTTCAAGTATTCAAGTAGGTGCGGGAACTTACACAGCAACTTGTACAAATAGTTGTGGAGTAAGTGGAAACTCAAATGCTATAATTATAACGAATGGTGGTTTACCTAATTCTCCAACTGTAACAGCAAATAGGACAAGCCTCTGTGGAACAGAAACTGCGATTTTGACTTCATCAAGTTGTGCAGGTACAATTACTTGGAGTACTGGAGCAACAGGAAGTTCATTGACAGTCACAACAGCAGGGACATATACAGCAGTTTGTAAAAATGCCTGTGGAACAAGTCCAGCATCAGTTGCAATAACAATTACTTCTGGAGGAAATCCTTCAGCACCTAATTTGACTACCGATAAACCAGAAATTTGTGCAACGGAATCAGCAACTTTGACAGCAACAGGATGTAGTGGAACAGTGACATGGAGTACAGGAGCAACAGGAAGTACTTTGAAAGTAACGACTGCTGGTACTTATACTGCAACTTGCCAAAACACTTGTGGAATAAGTATTGCAGCAGCACCACTAAACATCAAAACGAAAGCAGATTGTGGAACATGTAATGCACCAACGCCAGCAATAACAGCATCTGTAACAACTATCTGTAAACCACAAAATGTTACTTTGACAGCAACTGGTTGTGCCACTGGTACAATAGTTTGGTCAACAGGTCAGACTGGTACTTCGGTAATAGTGAAACCAACCGCGACGACAATTTATTCGGCAACTTGTAAAGTTTCAGATAATTGCACAAGTCCATTATCAAATACAATACAAATAAAGGTAGGTACAGTCGCAACACCGACACTTGCATGTAGCACAGATTTAGTTTGTAAAGGAGAATCAGTAACGATTAAAGCTTATGGTTGTGAAGGAGTGGTGATTTGGTCAACTGGCCAAACAGGTGAGTCAATTATTGTTACACCAGACGGTTCATCTACTTACACAGCAAAATGTAAAGTTGGAGATTGTGAAAGCCCAATTACTGAACATTTGAATATTGCTGTTGGAACACCTAACAAACCATTTGTGACTTGTAAAAATAGTGTCATCTGTTTAGGCGGAAGTTCAACTTTAACAGCATCAGGTTGTACAGGAACGGTAGTTTGGTCAACGGGTCAAACGGGTGCTGTCTTAACTGTTTCGCCAAAAACTGAGAAATCAACTTATTCTGCAATTTGTAAATCAAATGGTGGTAAGTGTGAAAGCGAAAAATCAAACGAGATTGAAATAACAGTTGGTAAGACGGTAGTTGCTCCAAAAGTAATAGCGGAAGTTAAGAATATCTGCCCTTTCAATACTGCAGACCTTAATACAGCCATTTTAGGAGATCCTTCCACCAATGGAGGTCAGTTTGAATTCCATACCTCAAGCTCACCAAGCTCACCAATCGTTACAAATCCAGGAGCAGTTGGAGAGGCAACATACTATGTCTTTGAACGTAGCAATGTTGGATGTTATTCCGATGCAGTTGCCGTGAGAGTGGTAATTACAGTTTGTCCAGGTGGCGTTACACCACCAAGCCCTCCAGTTGTTGATATTGAGGTAAGAAAAGTAGCTTCTGCCAAAAATATTCCAGTTAATGAAATAGCAACTTATAAAGTTGTTGTGAAAAATAAAGGAGAAGTGAAAGCATCGGGTATTGAAGTAAGAGACATCTTACCAAGCGGTTTAACTTTCGAAAGTGTAAGTAGCAATGCGAAGTATGCCAATGGAATCGTATCTATTAAAATTGATACTTTGAAAAAAGGTGATAGTACAACATTTACTTATACGACTAAAGTAACGGCTGCTGGTAAAATTGTAAATAAAGCCGAATTGTTCAAAATTAATGAAACAGATAATGTTTTATCAAACAATTCAAGCGAGTTTATAATCAACGACCCAATCAATGGTAAACTCATTGGTATCAGTAAAGTATGTGACCCAGCGGTCTTGGTAAGTGATATGATCTACAATGTGCCGTTTGTTATTTATGTAACCAACTTGGGCGGTGAAGATGTGAATAAACTTCAAGTGAAAGATGACCTTGACCGTGCATTTGGTAATGGAGCTAAGATTTTGAATGATACAATTAAATTAGTAGCAGATGCTGGTTTAGTAGTCAATCCAAAATACACAGGTCGTGGCTTAAATACAAACATGCTAATTGATTCAGCAAGTAGCATTAAGAAAGGTCAAAAATTAGCAATTAGATTTACGGTTAAAGTTGATTTGAAAAATGCAACTATCACAAACTTCTTTAATAGTGCTGAAGTTACTTTTGATGGTAATAAAAATGATATTTCAACCAGCGGTGTAAATGCTGACCCTGATGATGATGGTGACCCAACTAATAACCAAGAGGCAACTAAGATTGATATCAAAATCGACAATGTACCGACTAAACCTGCGATTGGTATTGCATTATCAATTGCTGATTCGGTGAAGGTTGATGATAAATCTTATAATGTAACTTATTTAGCACTTGTTAAAAATGTTGGTAACTCGAAATTGACGAATGTACAAGTAGCTGATAGTCTAAGCAAAGTATTTGCTGATAGTGTGACTTACCAATTGGTAGGTAAACCAACAGCAGGCAAAAACAGTACGTTGAAGTTAAATCCAAACTTCAATGGTAAAGAAGACGTAAATCTCTTGATTGCAGACTCGACCAGCAAGTTGAATGTAAGTCAGTTAGATTCAATCTACTATACCGTTAAAGTGTTCCATAATGGACACACTGGACCATTTGCAAACTATGCTTATGCGAAAGCAATTGGTAATGGAAATATCGTATCTGACATCTCAAATACAGGTATTGAAATTAAAGTAAATGAATCATCGCCAACCTTGCTAAGATTACCATTAGTATCAGGTATTGTTATTATTCCAGAAGCATTCTCACCAAATGGTGATGGTAATAATGACTTCTTTAAGATAACAATTCCAAATACAGCAAAATTGATAAGTGCTGATATTTATAACCGTTGGGGACACGTGGTCTATAGAGACAAAGATAATGTCTTGGCAACCAAAGGTTGGGATGGTACATCTAATCAAGGTATCAGGTTCGGAACAGAGGGTGTTCCTGATGGAACGTATTATTATGCAATTGATTACGAACTTGATGGACAAAGAGTTCATAAAGTAAGCTACATCACCATTGCAAGATAGGATAAATCTTAAGTAACCCACTAAATGCCACCTTTTCAAAACGAACAAAAACGTGATGAAAGGGGGCATTTTTTTATTAATTAAAAGTGTAATTTTTGAGCTAAAATTGAGTAGAATTGATTAATACTGGTAGAAAATACAACGCTCATAGGCCCTATGTTTGATGTGATTATGAATTGCCAATTATTGACCTTAGAATATCACTTTTTTTTCGAAAGTATTAACATTGTTACAGGCATGATTTTTGTAAACTGTTCGTTATTCATTCAAGAAGCAACTATTTTTAGAAAATGTTATTAAAGAGGTTAATCATATTTATCTACCTCACAACTGCTACTTTTGCCTTATTTGCCCAAAATAACTCCAAATTGCTTCAAAAAGCAGATGCACAATATGGAGCCTTGGCATATGCAAAAGCCATAGAGTTGTATGAAACTGCTTTGAAAAAACCGAAGAGTTTGACAGATGATGAGATCATAAAAGCTAAAATCAATCTTGCTTTAAGTTATAAACAAGTAAAAGATTATCAGAATGCTGAAAGAGTATTTTATGATGTTTTAAGTGGAAATCCTATCTTAAAAGGAGACGATATTAAAGCATATCGCACATTTGCCCAAGTGCTTACAAGTAATGGTAAATTCTCAGAAGCCAATTTATATTGGCAAAAATTTAATGAATTACAAGAACAAGATAAACGAGGAGTTGAATTTGTTAAATTGAATAGCAACCGTGAAGCTTTAGAGCGAAATTCAGGAAGCTATAAGATAGAATATGTTGGAATCAATTCAAGTAGTGCCGATTTTAGCCCTGTTTATTATAAAAAAGGCTTAGTTTTTGTTTCAGGAAGAAGTGCCAACGCAAGTATTAAGAGAGTTTTTAATTGGGATGCTTCTTCATTTCTTGACCTATTTTATCTCGAAGACCTCAAAGCTCTTGGTACGGAAACAGGTGCATCTGCTACTGGTTCGAGTTCTCAAACAGCTTCTCCAAAAACACCTCAACCATCCAAAAGGCTGGGGAGTGATTATTATACTCCACCTACTGCCAATGATACAAAAACCGTTGGTCGTAAAGGAAGTGACTATATCACTGGTAGTAAAGATTTGGATTATGAAGAAACACCTTCGATTCCTACCGAGAAATTTAGCAAATCACTTAATTCAAAATACCATGAAGGCCCTTGTGCTTTTTTTCATGATGGAATGAAAATTGTTTTCACAAGGAATAGCCAAAGTGGGGGAGGAGGTATTTTTGGACAAAAGAAAAATGCAGCGATTACTCGATTAAAACTTTATACTGCCGAATATGAAGACAAAGAGTGGCGAAAAATCAAAGAAATTCCTTTTAATAGCAATGATTATTCGTGCGGACATCCAACCCTGACCATTGATGATAAAATCATGTATTTTGTGTCTGACATGCCAGGAGGATATGGTGGAACCGATATTTGGATGACTCGATATAACAATGGAGATTGGACAAAACCTCAAAATTTAGGCGGAACAGTGAATACTCGTGGTAATGAAATGTTTCCATTCATTGATGAGCGTGGCAACCTCTATTTTTCGTCCGATGGTCATCCAGGCTTGGGTGATTTAGATATGTTTTTCATTCCAATGAATACAGCTACGGCCATGCCAAGTGGGAAAATACGCAACTTAGGTGCTCCGCTTAATTCAAGTAAAGATGATTTCGGAATTATTACAGATAGCGAGCGTCGTACAGGTTTTTTGAGTAGTAACCGAAAACGTGGCGGAAACGATGACGATATTTATAAATTTACTCGTCTTGGTACACTTTATGGCTGCCGTGAATTAGTCGTAAATATCTTTGATAATGAAACCAAAAAGCCTTTCGATAGAATTAGGTTTGAGTATGAAGTTAAAGGAGAGCCAGCCTTACGTGAAAGTGCGATCACCAATACTTTAGGTACAATAAAACTATGTTTAGAAGCAGATAATGACTTTAATTTCTATGTAAAACAAAATGGTTATCAACCAATAACTGTGAATTTTTCAAACAAAGACGCTTCTGATTATGAATCTTCAAAATTAGATATATACCTAAAAAAAGAAGTGTTGATTGTAGAAAAAAACAAAAAAAGTAAGGTTGAAACACCTAATCTTACTGCTAATGAGATTTTGGTAGCTCGTAGAAATGGTAATAGTATTTCTACAATTTTTAGAGGAGTTGTGACGGCAGGTAAAGATAGTACGCCAATTGCGGGAGTATTGATAAAGTTTATCAATCAATGTAATGGAAGTATTCAAGAAATGACCACAGGAGCCGATGGTTCTTATGAGTTTAAGCGTGAGTTAAATTGTGATTATATTTTGGAGTCGGTGAAGGAGGGATTTGGAAAATCTTCAGAATTAGTGGCAAAAGTTGAAGAAAAACGTAGTATTATTAATATTTTCCGTAAAAAGACTGCACCAGTAAATATCGGTTCATTATTTGATACAAAGTTGTATAAGGTGGGAGATGTGGTACAATTAGACAATATTTACTACGACTCCGAAAGTGCAAAAATCAGGAAAGATGCTGCCCGTGAACTTGAAAAATTGGTAAATACCATGCGGAAAAATCCGAACATGATTATCGAAATTCGCTCGCATACTGATACACGTGGCAATGCTCAAGATAACTTATATCTTTCTCAACTCAGAGCCAATGAGGTTGTAGATTTTATGGTACAAAAAGGAATTGCCCGTGGAAGAATGCGAGGTGTTGGAAAAGGAGAGTCAGAGCCTGTTAACGGATGTGGAGATGGTGTGCAGTGTACTGAAGCAGAGCATCAACGCAATCGCAGAACTGAATTTAAAATTCTTTCAATTGAACGGAAATAATCCTATTCATATTTAAAAAAAAAGATAGGATGAATATATTTATTCATCCTATACTGTATAGCCATGAAAACTATTTTTCAATAGTGTACAAATATAAATAATACTTAATTGTAATTGTATATAATTCTATAAACTGTATTTTTTGGTGTTAAATCGACATGAAAACCAAGTTTTTGAGTAGGAATTATGACAACATATCTCGAAAAGATATGTTGTTTTGTTTTAAACTAATTTATCCAAAATTTTAAATGATTTATTTTGAAATCAAATTAATTATTTAGATATTTATATAAATAATTAATTATTGATTATTAAGCATCTAAAATCATGGCAGAATTCACAAATAATACTCGTCAATCAAGGGTGGATATGACCCCAATGGTAGATTTGGGATTTTTACTTATCACCTTCTTTGTTTTTACCACTACATTTTCATCGCCAAATATGATGAAACTAATGATGCCTGATAAGTCAGACAAGGAGGTTCCATTTATAAAGTATAGAAATACTTTGACTTTTATATTAGGAAAAGATAATCGAATTTTTTGGCATCAAAAAGGGCGTACAGACCTTAGTTCAGAAGTTTTAAATGAGACTTCTTATGGAACAACTTTAAGTAAATTAATTATTGAAAAACGGAATAGTGCTATTGAAAAGGAAAATTTTACGGTAATAATCAAGCCATCCGATGAATCAAATTATAGAAATACTGTGGATGTGCTGGATGAAATGAAAATAACTAATCAGCCAATTTATGTGCTAACTGATATTTCACCGAAAGAAGTAGAAGTGTATCAGAATAAGGTGAAGTTATGAAATAATTGAGCCGCTTGAAAACCCTCAAGCGGCTCAAAATACGCTTAATTATTGCTTCTCGCTTTCACATTGATTTGTAAAGGACTATTAACGTTACCAATACCTTTGATTGAAAAATCAGTGATATAAGGAATATTTGTTAAACCCGATGGAACAAAAGGTGTTGTACCCGAAAATGCCCCAATAGGTGTGCTACTTGGTCCAACTATAAGTGCAGGTGAGTTTACAGAAAGTTCTAAATTGCTTTCAAGAAAAGGATTTTCTGCCCAAGGGTTTGTTACTTTAAAAACGGTACTTGAGCTAACTGAGTTTACATTTCCATTATTAACTGGTAAGCCTGCATGTCTGGTGCATAGGTTATTTGATACTGTTGTTCCTTGACAAGTTGTCACTTCTATAGCAAAAAAGGACTCTGTATCACGTGTATCAAAAATATTGGCTGTGATGGTATTTGCATCCACATCTCTAAAAGCAAATACTTTTTCGCTAATATAAAATGTATTTCTTGTGATGTTTGCTGAAACAAAACTCGCTAAACCTTCAGAAAATCGGCCAAATGGAAATGAAATATTTTATTAGTTATAGTACAGTTTGATGTTCTTCTACCGTCTGAGTTATTTGCATAAGACTCATTTCCTAATCCAATAAGACTATGAGTAATTCTATTATTGCGTATAATGGTATTATTTGCAATGGTTGTTACACCTTCAAAGGTTTCAAATCCTAATGAAAGCGAATTTATAAGATTACGTTCAACGATACAATTAGCATCACTAATAGTAATTGCACCCAGTATATCCAATCCAGTTATTCGGCTGCCAGCACTTCCCTGAGCAAAGTATGATATTGATAATAATATGAATAGCAATGCGTTTTTTATGATATTTTTTATCTAATTATTTGATTATCAGTATATTATCTGGTTATTTGTTGAGTTTTTATACTTTCGAGTGCTGTGAGTTTTTGTTCAAAACCTTCCAGCATTTTCTTCAAAGTATTAATCTGAGATTGTTGTTCTTTTACTGCATTGACGAGAGGCATCACGAAGTCAGAATATGCCAATGAATAATATCCATCAGCCGATTTTTTCAAACCACTAAATGGTAGATTTAAATCTTTCAATATTTGTTCAATATCTTGAGCAATAAATCCATCGTAACGGATTTTATTTTTATCATCAATGTAGTTATAAGAAGCAGTTTGAAGACGATTGATAAAATCAAGACCGAGTTTAGGCGTATAAATGATGTTTTCTTTGAGGCGTCTATCTGAAGGATTGCTCCATGCAACTTGCCCTTCTATGACCGTCACGGAAGTGTTACCAATACGCACTTTATTGCTGGCATTTACTTTAGCATCAAAGCCTATGGCTGTGGCATTTGATAGGTTTGGTAGGCTTACATCTGCACCATTACCAACACCTGTATTATTTCCTCCAGTAGTATTACTATTTAGTGAATTTAACCCAACGCCAGTATTACCATAGCCAGTTGTATTGTTTTCAAGGGAAAAACTTCCAAGAGCAGCATTGTTTGTACCAGTTGTATTGTTTTTAAGAGTTAATATACCAGTAGCACTATTTTGAGAACCTGTTGAATTTGCAAAAAGAGAAAGATGCCCATTTGCAGTATTGTAGCCACCAGTTGTGTTATAGAAAAGAGCCTTGAATCCGCTAGCTGTATTAGCATTACCAGTAGTATTTTTAAACATAGTAGTGGAGCCAATCGCTACATTATTAATACCAGTCATATTAGAAAAAAGCGATGCTTCTCCGATAGCCGTATTATCATAAGCAGTTGTATTGTTATAAAGTGCACCTGTCCCTATAGCAGTATTATAATCTCCATCTATATTACTAAATAGTGTCGATTGTCCAACGGCAGTATTTCGAGAGCCAGTTTTATTGGCTTTTAAAGCATCCGTTCCCATAGCGGTGTTTTCTTCACCAATTGTGTTACTGAATAAAGCCGCAAAACCAGTAGCGGTATTACTACCTGCTGTTTTATTTTGATGGAGAGCAAAGAATCCTGTAGCAGTATTATAACTACCAGTAGTGTTGCTATAAAGTGCATCAGGGCCTAAAGCAGTATTCGCACCGCCTGTTGTATTATTACTAAGCGTATAATAGCCATAAGCGGTATTATAATTTCCCGTTGTATTTTTTTCTAATGAAAGAAAACCACTAGCGGTATTCCAGCTACCAGTCGTGTTATTATATAAAGTGTGTGTGCCAAGGGCAACATTTTGTGTGCCAGTTGTGTTAGAATACAGCGATGATTCTCCGACAGCAGTATTCTCACTGGCAGTGGTATTAGAATTAAGTGCCCGACTTCCGACTGCTGTATTATTGTTGCCCGTTGAATTTGTGCCAAGTGTAAAAAATCCAATCGCCGTATTCTCATTACCAACATTGTTTACTGCTAAAGAAGAACTCCCCATAGAAGTATTATAATTGCCAGTGGTATTTGAAGATAAAGCTCTATTACCAACTGCACTATTTGAAAATCCTGTTGTATTTTGTAGTAATGACCACATTCCAACAGCTACATTAGTTCTTCCAGTTGTATTTTGGGAAAGTGTATATCCTCCAATTGCAACATTCTGAAACCCACTTATATTTGAACGTAAAGCGTTTGTTCCAATGCCAATGTTAAGTTCTCCACTATTGTTAAAAAATAATGTTGAATCTCCAATGCCAATATTGCTATATCCAATAGTATTTGAGTAAAGGCTGTTTCTTCCAACAGCCACATTACTATGTCCTGTGGTAGTTGATCTAAGTGTATTTGTACCCAAACCCACATTTGTAATAGAACCATTGCCGCTGGTTTTGCCTTGAATCCCTCGTGGACTGATAATAACCGAGCCATCGGTGGCTTCTTGGGTATTGATTTGTGCATGACCCAGTAAGGTGATGCTTGAGAATATTGAGATTAGGATTTTTTTCATGAGTTAGTTTTTTGATAAAGTTTAATTGCAACCTTCAATTTTAGCAGAGAAAACACTGCCATTATTTGCTTGAAATGTGGGTGAAAGCGTCACGCTTTGGGTAGCCGAATATATACTTGTAGCACCTGCCGCCACACGTTGCGTAGATATAATAGTACCTGCTCGTTGGGTAGAGGTAGTGGCATTGCCCGATAAAGTCAGATTCGAACCGCTTACTGCAACTGCATTTGAGGTACAAATGGTGTTGCTATACCTTAAAATATTATTGTTACTGCCGTAATCTCGCCCGATTATCCAGCCACTGCTACCACCAGGAAGCATAAAAATTCTAATGCCAATGTATTGGGTTGGCTGAGTAAAATATGTTGACCCTTTAAAGAATGTGTTACCTCCGTTTTTGGTCGTAATAATATCTGAACCGATAATATTTGAGGATAACATCCAACCCCGATTGTTATCAATAAATTGTAAAGATGTAATGCCCCGATTGGCATAAGCCGTAGTCTGAATAGCCGAATATGAAAGCCAGTTTGTACCTCCATTGACAGTTTTTGAAACATCAGGAAGTGTAACGCTTGGATTTGCATTCCGTCCACCAGTCCAGCCAGTATTGTTATCTATAAAGGAAAGTTTTCTATATACTCCCGCACTGGTAGAAGTAGAAGTTGTCCAATTTATACCACCATCAACGCTTTTACGTACAAAACTCGTATTATTAGCAGAGCTACTGCCCGTTAAATAACCTGTATTAATATCAGTAAATTGAACATCAGTATAGGTGTCATTTGTTGATGCTCCATTATCAATACTTACTGTATTCCATGTAGCTCCACCATCAATTGTTTTCAATACTAAGTATTGGCTACCAACTGCCCAACCAGTAGCTGCATTCAAAAAGAAGACATCCGTCAAATTGTTACTTACACCACTTGATACGGTTTGCCAAGTTGTTCCACCATTCATGGTGCGTACGATTACACCATTGGCTCCCACAGCTACACCATTATTGGGGTTGGTAAAATAAATGGAATTCAAAGTTGTTGTGATTCCGCTTGTTTGTTGCGTCCAATTATCACCCCCCAAAGTTGTTTTGAAGATTTGTCCATCACTTCCAAGTACCCAGCCTGTGGTTGAGTTAATGAAAAAAAGATCAATAAGTTGTTGATTAGATGGAGATGCCAATGTAGGCATCCAATAACCTTCTTCCAAAGTGGTTGCTACCTGATAGGTTGCTGCATCAGTGGGGGTATAAGTAGCACTTGTAGCACCCAAAATAGCGTTAAAATCTTTATACCACTGAAAACCAGTTGCTCCGTTTGCTGATGCTGTAAGCATAGAACAAGTAAAACCCGAACCTGAGATAATTGGAATAGATGTCTCGGTGCAAGCATTAGCATTGGGGGTTGATAAAATGTTAATAAATGCTGTCTTTATTGTCGTTGCTGATGCATTTCCACAAATATATGCAGGCGAATTGGGGTAAGTTAGGACATCTAATTTCACAGTATAAATACCAGATACCGAGAATGATATAGTAGGATTAATAGCAGTATTACTACTAATTGTATAACCTGTAGTTGAGCCACCTCTATATGGTGTTATTGTCCAAGTATAATTAGTAATTTCACATAAATTAGTGGAAAGGTTATTTAAAGTGTAGGATGTACCCTTGTTTAGTGTCACACTTGTAGCATTTTCAGGGAAATTTGAGATACTAAAATCTGCACCTAACTGCTGAGCATTGGCATCTGCTAAAAAAAAGCTACAAATTAATAAGCACCATGTTTCCCAAAAAGCTTTTTCGTTAGTGTTAATAATTATCTTATTCATCATATTAATAATTTAAATTTTAAAAAATAAGTGTAAAAATATGCCTATTGACAGGCATTAAACTTCCATTGCACGAGCTACTATTTATAAATAAATTGTTACCCGATTGACTAACTTGACCGTCAACAAAAACATAGAAAAAAAGAAAAGGAGAAATTTCTCATTGATCTTAAAATTCAGAATTTGCCCTTATTGTGAGATTATTTAGCCATTTTTTCCATAACTTGTTTTCCCTGTCTTCGTGAAAAGGGAATTATCTGGTTATTATGAAGTGTTAATTGTTTAGCACAATGACTAAGTACATAATCCCAGTTAACGACAAATTTCTTGTTGGTTCGAATAAAGTTTCCGTGAGAGTTGAGGCTTTTTTGGACTCTTTTTAGGGTAGTTGCGATAATGAATTGTTCGCCATTGAAGAGGTGAATGGTAGTATAGTTAATATCAGCAACAAGCATTAAAACTTGCTTGGGTGATACTGTTTTTCTTCCCCCAATCGAAATATAATTCGATTCAGAGTTCGATTTTGTTGAATCCGTTTTCATTGAAAAATACTATTTTGAACAGCAAAAGATTGTACTTTGTTTCGATACAAATGTACAGGTAAAGATTATTGCAAAACAATACCACGTTAGAGGGATTTTTGTGTTACTTCGATTAGAATTTTGAAGATTTATGACTGTTTTTCTCAATTTTGTGAATAAAAACCTTAGAAGTACCGAATAATAAAAATGGTTAAAAAATATTATAATATGATATTTTAATTACTACTTTTGAAAGTTAATGATTATTAATATTTAGTGTATTAATCATTAAATTAAATGTAGATATAGTTATTTGTCTGTTTAACTTTTGGGTATTAAAATAAGCCTTCATCAAATATTGTTAATCATCAACTTAAACTACTATTTTGAATAAACTCACACAGATTTTTGTCATATTTTTGTTTACATATCCTTATTTTGTTTTCGGTGGAAATGTTAAAAAAGTACAATTTGACAGAAACTTTAAGTACCTGTATTTATCAGGAGAGAATCAATATGTAAGGTCTGAAAAACGACTAACTTTTGCTGAACTTGTTAAAGATGCAAACACCAATACGCTAACTTTTTTGCATAATTTCAAAACCAAGCGAGACAATAGTTTTTATTGTATTAAGATAGAAGTACAAAATATTGATAACGAAGATATTGAGGTTATAATGCTTGTGGATGAACCACGCATTGATCATTTCAATTTTGTAATGTTTGAAAACGGAAAGCCTATAAATACCTTCTCAAAATTTATTCTTGACCCTCATATAAAAATCTTAGGTAACAAATTAATAAATGAATTGCCATTAGTATTAAAAGCAAAAACAAGTTATAAGTTATATTTCCAAATAGATAATCGAATTTCGCTCAATAAATTGAAATTACCTCTCAAGTTTATTGCTAAATCATATTATCCTACGCAACAATTCTGGGCGACACTCTTTGAAAAGATATATTTAGGAACATTATTTTTTATCGTGGTCTTTACATTGATTTTTGTTGTTTTGTATCGTCAACGTATTTACTTTTTTTACTTTTTGTATCTTTTAGGTTTGGTGATATTCTATGTTTGTGTCAATAATTTCATAGTATATGTATCAGATTCAGAAACTTTTTTTAAGAATAATTGGAGCGGACTTGCTCTTAGTTACTTTTTAATGCTGGTGGGTTATGTTCATTTTTCTGAAGAATTTCTAAATGTTTCACAGTTTGTCAAACCCATATATATCAGATATCTTAATCTATTAAAAAAGAGCTTTTACATTTACTATATTGTATCAATTTCTCTTTTATGGTTATTTAATTTTAGTTCGGTAAAAGTAGCTGCGGTGTCTGTATTTATCATAAACCCTTTAATGCTATTATATATCTGGTATTTTATATTCAAAGCATTTCAAAATAAATTTAGTCCAGTCTATCTTTTTACATTAAGTTATTTCCCTATTTTCTTAGTTGGCTTTTTTCTTGACCCACTTGGGACTTCAGGGCTATTAGGAGCCAATATAAATGCGATCTTCTACAGTTCACATATATTTGAACTTTTTACATTATCAATCGCAATTATTTACCGATTCAGATTGATTGAAGTAGAAAAAAACAACTTAAATCTTGTGGTGTTTCAACAGAAAGAAAATTTATTGAATGTAGAAATAAAAGCACAGGAAATGGAGCGTGAAAGGCTCGCAAAAGACTTACATGATGATTTAGGTGGAACACTTACTGCCATTAGAAATATGGCAATCTCCAAACCGAATGAAAAACAGTTACTCCCATTAATCGACCGTGCGATTATTGATTTAAGGAATGTTTCAAAAAACCTTCTACCAATAAACCTTGTAAATAATGGATTGATAAAGGCCGTTCAACAAAATATAAATTACCTTCAAGTTGCGTCGAATATAGAATTTGACTTTATAACATTTGGAAAAGAAAAACGATTAAATAAAGAAGAAGAATTACATACTTATCGAATAATTGCAGAATTATTAAACAATATTATTAAACATTCTGTAGCAACAAAAGCTACAATGCAGATACTATATTATGATGATTATTTGCATATTTCGATAGAAGATAATGGCATTGGTATCGACACACATAAAAATAATTTAGGAATTGGCTTGCTAAATATTCAAGCACGTATTGATTTCCTGAAATCTAAACTAATTATTGACACTAATGAGAATGGTACATTGATAACTTTTGATGTGTATTATTCGACTCATTAAATTAACTGAATGAAACCAAAAATTATTATAGCCGATGACCACTTACTTGTGAATGATGGTATAAAATATTTATTATCAACTGACTATGATATTGTTGCTCAAGTAATAGATGGAGGAAACGTGATCGAAGTTTTACACCGTTTTGTGCCCGATGCAATTTTATTAGATATTAATCTGCCTAATAAGAACGGCTTTAAAATTGCAGAAGAGATAAAGCGAAGTTTCGGTAATATAAAAATCGTTTTTTTAACAATGTATAGTGAAATGAGATTTATTGAAAAAGCCAGACTTTTAGAAGTTCACGGATATATGCTAAAACATTCGACAAAAGAAGAGCTTGTCGAATGTCTCAATGCAGTGTTGATCAATAAAACCTATTATGACCCAAAACTTGAAGCATTAACCATTAATTTGCATCAAAAAGATAATTTTGTTAAACAATTTGCTATCTCTCCACGAGAGTTAGATGTCATTAATCTTATTTGCAAAGGGCTAAATTCACAAGGTATTGCTCAAAAATTATCAGTTAGTGTCGAAACAGTTAAGACCCATCGAAAAAACATTTATTATAAGTTAGGAATAAATAGCGTTTTTGAATTAGTCGAATTTGTTGATAAAAATAGTTTATCATAGCATACTGTATATTAGAGCTACAAAAACAATCATAAAAATGGCATATCTCGAAAGGATATGCCATTTTTGTTGTTCAATATTATTTTTTATCAAATCAATGGAACACAATCAAATAAGCTGCCCCAACTGTAAACATAGTTTTTCGATCAATTCTGCTATTGCGAGTGATATTGAAAAGTCTATTTCTGAAAAAGTGAAGAATGATTATCGCCAAATTATGACCGATTGGCAAAAGAAAGAAGCTGAAAAATTTGAACTAAAAGAGCAACAACGTGATGCAGAATTGAAGCGAAAAGAGCAAGAATTGGCAGATTCTATTGAAAAACAACGCAAAAATCTCACAGATGAGATTCAAGAACGCCTTAAACGTGAGAATATGGCTTCTATCGAATCATTGACTAAGCAATTGGAAAATCAAACTGAAATGATAAGTAGTTTGAGGAAAAAAGAGATAGATTTTCTGGAAAAAGAACAAGCCTTGAAAGATGAAAGAGACCGAATGGAGTTGGAGAGAAAACAGTTTGAACTTCAAATTCAAGACCAATTGAAAGAAAAACTAAGTAAAGATTTCGAAATAAAATATGATTTGATTATCAAAGAAAAGGAAAAACAGCTCGAAGATCAAAAGAAACTGGCAGCCGAAATGCAGCGAAAAGCCGAGCAGGGTTCGATGCAATTGCAAGGCGAGGTACAAGAAATGGGTTTGGAAGAAATGCTAAAAAATACTTTTATCTATGATGAAATCAGTGAAGTTGGTAAAGGAATTCGTGGAGCAGATGTCATTCAAACTGTGAAAAATGAGTTAGGGCAAATCTGTGGAAAAATTATCTATGAAAGCAAGCGTACACAAAATTTTGGTGGAGATTGGATTGAAAAACTAAAAGATGACCAACGACAAATCGGAGCAGAAATAGCCGTATTAGTTACTCAAACAATGCCCAAAGATATGGAGCGTTTTGGCGAAAAAGATGGTGTATGGGTTTGTAACTATTTGGAAATGAAGGGATTAGTATTTGCTTTGCGAAAGATTTTGATTCAAACACAAACTGCTAAATCTGCCAATGAAAACAAAACAGATAAAATGAGTTTGCTTTATTCATTCTTGACTTCTAATCAATTTCGTCAGCAAATAGAAGCTATTGTAGAAAGCTTTACAACGATGAAATCAGATTTGGATAAGGAAAGACGTGCCATGCAACGCATTTGGAAAGAAAGAGAAATGCAAATCGAAAAAGTAATTGGCAGCACCATTGACATGTATGGTAGTATCAGAGGCATTGCAGGAAATGCTATCGCCCCAATTCAATATTTGGAATTGCCTGGAAGTGAGGAAGAATAAAAGTAGGACAGATTTTTTAATCTGTCAAGCGTAGAAGCGAAAAAGACGGATTAGGAAATCCGTCTTACTTTTCTACATAACTTTTCTCAAAGCATTTTTTACTTCAGGAGCAGAAATAAGCCCCGTATGTCGCCAAAGTAATTTTCCATTTTGGAAAAGCATCAAAGTTGGCACAGCTTCCAATTTAAATTTCTTTTTGAGGGCAACATTTTTGTCCACATCAATTTTTACAACCAGTAGGTCTTCCTCCAATTCATCGACCAATTGGTTGAGCATCGACGAAATTTTCTTACAAGGTTTACACCATTCTGCCGAGAAATCTATTAAAACGGGTTCATCTGACCCAATTAATTCTTCAAAAGAACCAGTCATTTTGCTTTTATAGTTTACTGAAATAATATTACATTTTTTAGCAAGAAATGGTTCTTTTATTTGTACAACAATTTTCCAAATTGTTCAGCGAGAATAAACAATTTGGAAAATTGTTGTACAAATTACTTCTCCAAATATCGTTTTTTAAAAGCCAAAGGGTTTTCGTTGGTAATTTTCTTGAAAGTTCGATTAAAGTACGAAAGGCTTTCAAAACCACATTCAAAGCAAGTTTCGGTTACGTTTTTATCTAAAAGTAGTAGCCTTTTTGCTTGACTGACTCGGTAAAAATTCAAGAATTCGGTAAAAGTAAGCAAAGTTCTTTTTTTAAAATACCGACAAAAAGCTGCATTCGATAAATTGCTCAAATTGGCTACTTCATCAATTTCTATTTTTCGTTGAAAATTTTCATCAATAAAGCGATAAAGGTGTTTGAGGCGTTCTTGTTCTTTTTTATTGTATTGATTTTCTACTGGATTTGTGTGCAATAATTCAATATTCTTGGCCGATGCCAAAACTTTAAAAATACTCAAAATTTCTAAAAACTGCTCAAAATGAGGTAATAAATATAGATTTTTCAGACGTTTTGCCACTTTTTGCTTTGTTTCAGCATCGAATGCAATTCCAAACTTTGATTTTTCAAAGAGTTGAAAAATCCCTAAAAGTTCGGGAGTATTGGCAAAAGCGTCGCCTAAGAAATCTTGCTGAATATGAATCACCACTTCTTCATAATCGGTTTGCACGCCATAATCGAAATTGAGGTGTGGAATATTGGAGCCAATAAAAACCAAATCGCTTTCTACGTAGCGTGAAATATGTTCGCCCACATGGCGAGTGCCATTTGCTCCTTCGATATAAACCAGTTCAAATTCAGGATGGAAATGCCAAAAGAATAAATCATTCAATTTTGGGTTGTGCATCAAACGAAACGAACTATTGACATCGGGCTTTATTTCTTCAAATTGAATCTTCATTTTTTGACATATAATTTTCCAACTTAGCATGGCAGAACTTGACTGTAGCGAAAATCAATTATGCCACGTCTGAGTCTTAATTATACTATGAGCGTTTGAGATATTTATATTTTTGTCTAAAATTAACAATATTATATTTAAATACATTATATAATATCAATATAGTTCAAATTTAGGTAATTATTGGCGTAGAAATCATGGTTTTAAATCTGTTATCTTTGTATCATTATTTCAATGCTAAATATAACAAAAAGATGGAACTCAAAGAACAAGGAATGGTGGCTACGATGATGCCAAATACCAATCACACCGATATTCCAGGAAACCCTTCGACTGCAACAAGTAGTTTTTTGAAATTAAATGACCGTTCAAATGGCAAACCTTTAAAGGTTTTGAGTGATGAGGATTGGGCTTTTTGGATAGAAAATGGCTATGTAATTATCAAAAATGCTGTGCCACGTGAACAAGCTCAAGCGACTGCTCAGTTTTTGTGGGAATTTGAAGAAAAAGATCCAAATGACCAAAGTACATGGTATGCACCGCCACGTGCTGAAATGAAAATGAAGGAATTAGGAGGAACGGGCATGGTGGAAGTATATAATAACCAACATTTATGGAATAATCGTCAAATGCAAAGAGTGTATGATGCTTTTTGCGATATTTGGGGAACTGAAAAATTGTGGGTAACAATTGACCGTGCGAATTTGAATTTTCCGATTCGCCCAGGGTTTGAGTACAAAGGGTTTATTCATTGGGACTATGACCCAGAAACAAAACCTCAAAATGTACAAGGGGTTTTGGCACTTGCCGACCAAACTGACGAAAATATGGGTGGTTTTCAATGTATTCCAGAGCTTTATCGTACGTATGATACTTGGAAATTAACACAGCCCGATAACCGTGACCATTTTAAGCCTGATACTACGGGCTTTGAAGATAAATTTCATAAAGTGAAATTAGAAGCAGGTGATTTATTGATTTTTAATAGTACTCAGCCACATGGTATTCGCCCAAATAATTCAGTAGATAAAGTTAGAATCGCTCAATATATTTCGATGATGCCTGCTGAAGAGGAAAATGTAGCCATGCGTGATTGGCGAGTAAATTCTTGGAAAAATCGTATTTCTCCCGAAGGCTATGCTTTCCCGGGTGACCCAAGAAATTGGGAACAAACAAAATATGGTATTGCCGAGTTGAATGATTTAGGTAAAAAATTATTAGGGCTTGAAAAATGGTGACCCCACCCAGCATCAGCTGCCACCCTGAAGGAGAGTCAATTTTACATAAAAACATGATGCAAAAACAAATTATGAGCACCCTCAACAATGGCATTTCAATGCCTTTGTTGGGGCTTGGTGTGTATGATATGTACAAAAAAGATGCCGAGCAAGCAGTTTTATGGGCATTAGAAACAGGTTATCGCTTGATAGACACGGCAGCCATGTACGAAAATGAAGTCGAAATAGGCAATGCTGTACGAGCAAGTGGCATTGCCCGAAAAGACATTTTCATTACCACAAAAGTACATGACAAAGACCAAGGTTTTGAGCAAACTTTAAGGGCGTTCGACGAAAGCCAAAGAAAACTTGATTGCGAATACATTGACTTGTATTTGGTTCATTGGCCATTAAAAGCTACACGAAAAGAAACTTGGAAAGCTCTTGAAAGAATCTATTCAGAAGGACGAGTGCGGGCAATTGGCGTGGCAAATTATATGATTCCATTTTTAGATGAATTGGCCACATATAGCAATATTATTCCTGTTGTCAACCAAGTAGAATTTAGCCCTTATTTGTATTTAGAAGATTTATTGAAATATTGTCAGGCGAAGCATATACAGTTACAAGCTTATACGCCTTTGGTACGTGGGCAACGTATGAACGATGCAAAACTACTTGCTTTATCACAAAAATATGCCAAAACTCCTGCCCAAATCATTCTTCGTTGGGCTTTGCAACATGGTGTTTCTCCCATTCCAAAATCCGCCAATTTAGCAAGAATCAAAGAGAATTTCGATGTTTTTGATTTTGAAATGAATGCCGAGGATATGAGTAAAATGGATGCTTTCAATGAAAACTACCGAGTGGTTGATGACCCAATGGAACTGTTTTAACAAATTTTTGTCCTACCTTTGAGCAAATATTAGATAGAAACTCGATGAAGCAAAAGGATAGAAGGCCGAAACAACAAAATACGCAAAAAGTAGCAAAACCAGAGGCAACTCGATTTACGGTCATTGAAGAAACTGAATTATTGGTTTTTTTATTGGCAAAAATGGCTCAAAAAAGCCGAAATGATGTGAAAATTTTGCTACGAGATAAACATATTTTTGTTGATGGAAAGCCGATTACACAGTTCAATCATGTCCTGAAACCCGAGCAAATTGTTGAAATTCATTGGAAAAAAGCTCCAGAAGAGCAAAAATATAGAGGAATCAATATCGTTTTTGAAGACCAATATTTGATTGTAATTGAAAAACAAGCAGGCGTCTTATCAATTGCTACCGAAAAACAAAAAGACAATACAGCTTATAGTATTTTGAGTGGACATATCAAAAAGCAAGACCCTCGAAATCGTATTTTTGTGGTACATCGCCTCGACCGTGAAACATCAGGATTAATGATGTTTGCCAAAAGCGAGAAAGTACAAAAACTTCTGCAAGAATCTTGGAATGCTACGATTCAAGAGCGAACTTATTTGGCTGTGGTTGAAGGGTATGTAGAAAAGAAACAAGACACAATTACTTCATACTTAGTTGAAAGTAAAGCTTTGATTGTCTATTCTAATAAAAATTCGGAAGTAGGGCAGAAGGCGATTACACACTATGAAGTACTAAAAAGTAATAAAAATTTCTCTTTATTGAAAGTAAATCTTGAAACAGGACGCAAAAACCAGATTCGAGTACATGCCAAAGATATAGGTCATTCGGTAATCGGTGATAACAAATACGGTGCAAAAACCGACCCCATCAAACGCTTAGGATTGCATGCGTGGGTGTTGGCATTCAAACACCCAATCACTGGCGAAGATTTGAATTTTGAAACTGAAATTCCTGCAAAGTTTTTAGGTTTATTTTGATTGCATTTATTACTTCATTATTATTTGTTACACAATTTTTTTACCACAATAGACACTATTGAGTCACAATAGACACAAGTTTTATCTCGTAATAGCCTTGTGTCCATTGCGAAATCCATTGTGTCTATTGTGGTTAAGCAAATATTTGTAATTTTATCCAATGATGAATTATTAAAATCAATTTTCCTCCTCTAATCACTCTCTCTACGAAAAATTTCGTAATAAATTTGGAAACTATAATTCTTGTGCATTATCTTTGTTACGAAATATTTCGTAGATGATTTTTTATTTTTTCTGTAACCTTTTTTTATTTGTGAAGTATCCACAAGAGTAAAGGAAACAGTAAGCACAACTTTTGCAGCACAAGCCTTTCTTTTGGTTATTAGTTACTGGGAAATTGATTATTGGTCTAATTCACCAATAACCAGTTCACCAATAACAAATTCACTTGTGTTCACTATAATTTTTTTGAAAAAGCTATAACATTTTAATTATGAAAAATTTACTACTCGTGCTTCTAACGAGCCTGTCGAGCTATGCCTTTGCTCAAACATTTACCATAAAAGGCCTTGTGAAAAATCCACAAAATGAAGGCGTTTCCTTTGCTACCATTGCCGTTCATAATGTTTCAGATTCAACACTTTTTAAAGCAGATATTGCGGACGAAAATGGTGGTTTTAAAATCGTAGGAGTTGTAAAAGGAAAGTATTTCTTGAAAATTACAACCATTGGATTTGTTCCTTTTAAATCTCCAGCCTTTGAAATTGTTGATAAGGATATTGATTTTCAGCCATTTATACTAATTTCTGACACACAACAACTCAAAGAGGTAAAAGTGGTTGCCTCCAAACCTTTGATAGAAGTAAAGGAGGATAGGATTGTCTTCAATGTCGAAAGTAGCATTAATTCGACTGGTTCGAATGCTTTAGAATTGATGCGAAAATCACCAGGCGTGCAAGTCGATAAAGATGAAAATATATTGGTGAAAGGCAAATCGGGTGTAAGAATATACATTGATGGACGGCCATCGCCGATGAGTGGAAAAGATTTAGCTTCTACACTCAAAAGCATGAATTCGGCTGATATTGAAGCCATCGAAATCATTACAAATCCTTCGGCAAAATATGATGCTGCGGGAGATTTAGGAATCATCAATATTCGTTTGAAGAAAAATCGCAAGATGGGAACCAATGGAAATGTGAGTTTGGGCGGAATGTTTGGCATTACACCAAAATATAATACTTCGATTAATCTCAATCATCGTGATAAAAAAACCAACCTTTTTGGTACTTATAGTTATAATCAAGGTGCTTGGCATAACCAAACTTTAGATAATCAGATTTTGAATAATATCATGTATAACAAAACATGGAAAGGGCTTTGGCGTGATACTTCAAATAGTGTAAAGTTAGGTGCAGATTATTTTATCAATGCCAAAAATACCATTGGTTTTAGCAGTAATGGCAGAATAAGTAATCACAATGGCGGTGGTGAAAGTGAAACTTTGATAGGTAGAAGATATAGCTCGGTGCCAGATTCGGCGGTACTTAGTTCACAAACATCAAATCCCGAGAAAAATAAGAATTTAAACTTAAATCTCAATTATCGCTATGCCGATACAACTGGTCACGAATTGAATGTAGATGCCGATTATGGCATTTTTACATCGAGAGGCATAAGTAATCAGCCCAATAGATATACTTTTTTGAATAATGCTCAAGAATCATTTTCGAGAAATTATGTAACCAAAACGCCCATTGACATAACAATAAAATCGTTTAAAGTTGATTATGAGCAACCATTCAAGAAAGGCAAATTAGGCTATGGGATCAAGCTTTCTGACGTAAAATCAGACAATACTTTTGATTTTTTCAATAAATTGAATGATGTCGAGGTCAGAGATATTGATAGAAGTAATCAATTTACTTATACTGAAAGGGTGTATGCGGCATATCTCAATTATAATAAAACGCTCAACAAAAAATGGAGTTTGCAAGTAGGGGTGAGGGCCGAAAATACAAAATCATTAGGAAATTTGGTGAGTTATAAACAAAATGCTTTGAACAAAGTAGATACTACCTACATCAACTTGTTTCCAAGTGGAGCTTTGACTTATAAAGCGACCGATAATCACTCTTTTAATTTGAATTATAGTAGAAGAATCAATCGCCCAAGTTACCAAAATCTGAATCCATTTGAATACAGAATTGATGAATTGGTTTATTCAAAAGGGAATCCGTTTTTACGTCCCGAATATGCCAATAGTTTCAAATTGACGCATATTTATAAAGGGAAATTGACAAGTTCGGTGGGGTATTGGCGAACCAGATTCCCTGTGGTGGGGTTACGTATTCCTTATGATAATAGCCGCACTTACTTTATTTCAAGAAATTTAGATTATTCACAAGGTTTTAACTTGGATATGAGTCTGACGGTATCGCCTACTAAATGGTGGGAAATTTATTACAGCCTCAGTGCCTACCATAGCCTTTATCGAGCCAGTTTAGACAATGGATTGATTATCAATAATCCTACAACAGCATTTAATTTTAATGGACAAAGTACCATCAAACTAAAAAATAACTGGACTTTTGAGCTATCAGGTTGGTATAATTCTCCTTATCGTCGCATTGATTATAACTCAGCAATGGGCATGATGGATATGGGTTTACAAAAGAAATTCTTGAAAGATAATGCAACTTTAAAATTAACCTTTAGCGATGTTTTGCACACTGCCCGAGGAGGTTATCATTCGGAATATGCTGGTGTTGCAACTGATTTGCGATTCAAATTTGAAGGTAGAATGTTGCGAGTCAATTTCAATTATCGTTTTGGTAGCAAAGAAATCAAAGCGGCAAGAAACCGTCGAACAGGCTCAGAAGATGAACTGAATAGAATTAAAGGAGGATGATTTGATGGAAAACCCCTCCTAAACAAGCAATAAGAGGGGTTTTCCATTTATCCAATATTATTTCCATTCATCCAAATCACCCAAAATGGGGTAAAACAGGCATGCATTCACCCATTATTTTTGTAATACATTATGAAAAAATTATGAAAAAGCTATTTACACTTGACTTCTATGGCATCTCTATGTCCATACAAAACATTCTCAGTAAATAATATTTCCAAATACTTATCATCACTCATCACTAAAAGATTTTACTCTGTATGAATCATACAGTTTGTTGTTAGGTAAATAAAATCCCGACCGTATTGCGTTGGGATTTTTTATTTTCAAATTCAACTTGTTGAAAATTTAATCTACATTTAAATTTACTAAACAACCTTTTTGAAAAATCAAATCCCCTTCACTGCCTCAATAACCCTAATCTGTTCTAAAACTTGTTCAGGTTTAATATAAAGTTCTTTACCTTCGACAATAGCACCATATAGATTTTGGAATAGAAAATCCCAATTACCAACTTCGGTTTCAATATGCCCTTTGAAATGTTGGCCTCCGATTTCTGTGTTTAGAATTCCCCATTTATCACTTGGTTCTACACCAAAACCATCCATTCTTGGCATCAAACCTGCTTTTAAGTGATCTTCTTGTACATCAATGCCATATTTTACAAATGAACCTTTTGTGCCGTGTAGAATATACCTTGGTCCTTCTTCTCGTACCAATAGACTTGATTTTAGCGTTACTTTTAGTTTTCCATAATCGAGTCTAATATCAAAAGCATCATCAATACTTGAGCCTTCACGCTGAGTATAGGTTTCGCCTGAAATTGACATTGGCGAACCAAAAAGTACAATTGTTTGGTCAATGATATGAGCTCCTAAATCATATAAAATTCCGTTTGCGGGACTCACTTCCTCTTTCCATTTTTTTGGATTTAAGATTGGCTTATGGCGGTCGAAATGAACTTCAAAAGCTACCAATTCGCCTAAAAACTTATTCTCTACGACTTTCTTCACAGTCATGAAATCGCTATCAAAACGACGATTTTGGAAGATAGAAAGAACTTTACCTTGCTTTTTTGCTAAAGCGATGAGTTCTTCTGCCTCGGCAACTGTGGCTGTAAATGGTTTTTCTACCAGTACGTGTTTGCCCGCTAGAAGTGCTTGACGAGCTTGGCTAAAGTGTAAGTGACTTGGTGAAGCAATGCTCACTAAGTCAATTTCGGTGTCGGCCAAAACTTCGTCTATACTACGAGCAACGCCTACACTTGGGTATATATCTCGTGGGTTTTGTGAACCTGAAACGATGGTTTTTAGATTAAAATTAGGGTTTGTAAGGAAAAAAGGAGCTTGGAGATATCTCCCCGAAAGTCCAAATCCAACAAGAGCAACGTTGAGCATAATGGCTTAGATTTTGGTTGAAGCCACTAAAGTAGAACTTTTTATTGATGGACAAAAGAAGTTAGACAAGAGAAAATAGATTTTTTCTTATCTAATGTTTTTTGCCTAGTATCTTATTTCTAAATTCATATCCAAAATTCTCATTTTTCGGCGTGAAACATCAATTTTTTCGCCAGTAGAAAGACAAGCAAAATGGCCCTCAATGGTTTTTTCAAATCCTGTCAAGTATTTCAGATTGAGCAGAGTTCCCCTATGGATTCGAGTAAAATCGCCTTTATTTGAAAGCTGTTGTTCAAAAGTTTTCATGGTATAAGAAGCCAAAATGACTTGCCCACTATTCAGATGGAATTTTGTATAATTATCATAACTTTTGAGATAAACAACGTCTTCTGGACGAATGCTTTTTTTGCGATGATTCAACCAAAGCATTTCTGGATTACAATTTTTTGGAGATATTATAGAATTTTTCATGGTTTTTTAAAATTTAACATCACTGAATTCGTGTTTTACTCTAAACTTCCCTACGATAATATGATCGCTTACCTTCGGGTCGTTGGTGGCATCTCCACCAAATACTTTTACATTTATTTTGCCCGTAATAATTCTGTATTTTTCACCGAAACGCTTACTTTCGGTAATAACAATGGCATCTGGAACTGGTATGGAAGAGGCAGGGAAATTGGTATTGAAACTATTAGAGGTATAGTTTTTTTCTGGAAAGTTTTGCAGAGAAACACTTCCTTGTGTTATTTCATCGTCAAAGTTTTTTGATCCGGAGGGTGTGCTTGATGGCTTGGTTACATCTTCTGTAGTGGCGAGTAAAAGGTTTATTTTGCCATATTCGCCAGCAAAAATCTTAAAAACTGGCTTTTTCAAAGCGGTATTATAAGAAGTAGAAATTTCTTCTGATGGAATAGAAACTTCTTTGTCATCTATCGTAAAAGTGAAATATAAATCTTCTTTTTGAGTTGCTGCGTTTTCATTAGTATTTCTACTATTATTGCAGCTTAGAAAACCTATAAATACAAATAATATAGCTAAAGGAAGAGAGTTTTTCATTGTATAAAATATTAATAGAAAGGTAGTTATATGTATATTAGAATGCTAAAAGTAAGTGACCAGAAAATCTTGCGTATTCAGTAGAAGGTGATATATATTGACTAGCACCAGATGTTTGATTAGATACTACTTTTACCTTGTTGCCAGCAGAAAGTTGACAATCCACGCTCAATGAATTAGTCATATAGTTAGTAGTAGTGGCAGTAACTAGTTCGACATCCAAGCCTACAATGCCACCATCTTTCTGGATTTGTAAATTATATCCTCCCGCACCTGCACCAGGATTCCATAGAACAAAAGCATCAAAATGGTAAATACCGCTAACAGGGGCCGTAAATTCACCAGTAGTTGTATTATAATTGTTTGAAATATCATACTCTTCGACACTAAATGGCAAAGTGCTATTGCCATTTCCTACAGGGAATGCTGAAGCACCAATATCTTTCGCCGCAAAAGCAGAAGAATTTGCTCCGCCAGCGATAACGAGCTTCCCGTTGGCATCAGCCGATACATTTCTAATACCAGTACCAGCCAAACTCGAAGACCCAATAGTGCCATTTACTTCTAATTTATTACTCGTAGGCACTGTACTAATTCCAACGTTTCCATTGGATGCATTGAACCTAAAACTCCAACCAGGAGTGCCATAAAACCCGAAAAGATCATCAGATTCCATACCTACAAAAACACGCTCTGTACCAGCAGTATTATCATACCAAATACCCGCAGTGTTAAATCCCCCATTGTTTCTGAGTCTAATTCTGCCGTTTACATCTAAAGGATAAGTGGGTACAGAAGAAGAAGGCAAACGGATGCCGATATTACCTACAGTACCATCACTTGGGGAAAGGTGAATAAATCCCAATCCTATACCTGTATTTTTTAAAAAAATTTGCGGAGTACCACCATAGGTTGTTAGAGCAAAGGGATGATTTGAAAAAGAGCCAGCATAAACCGTTTTTTCGGGGTAGGGTGCCATCCAGTCTCTAAAAGTAGCTGTACCATCACTATGAGAATAACCAGTAGAGTTTGGAATAGTTTTTAAAATATGCCCAGAATTAAGAAAATCGGCATCAGAAGGTTTTATAGTGATTGATTGACTAAATACTTTGACACTAAGTAATAGTGAGCAAAAAAGTAGTTTTTTCATGGCAATAAAGTTTAAGAAACATTTTAACAAAGGTCTATGATTAAAGGGTAGTTGTCAATTACGGAAAACCGTGAAATCACTCACGGAAAACCGTGATTTTTGAATATTTTGTAGCGTTTATATCAAATAAAAGAATAATTTTATGATAAAATCACACCTGATGAAGAAGTTTATACCACTATTGATACTATCGGTTTTTTCTTTTGGAATTGTAAAAGCTCAATTACCCAATCTTGGAGAAATTGAGCAATCTAAACAGCGTCTTACTGAAATTAGTAAACAGCCATTTTCTTTTGTAAATGATACATTGCAGCTATTTTATCTCAATAAAATATGTAAAAACTATTCATTATTGACACGATTATTTGCAGATTCTGGTCTTTATTATACCGAAAAACTTTACCAAAAATCAGTCATTGCCAATAATGATATTTATCAGCTCAGGGCTTTATTTTTTTATTCTAATTTTTATATAAAAAAGAGCCTTTATACCAAAGCTTTAGAGGTGAATTTGAGTACACTAAAAAAATGTGAAGAAAAAAACGTTATATGTGATGATGTTTGGAAAATAAACCTACGATTTGGACAGATTTATTATAATATCAAAGAATATGATAAAACCGTCATTTATATCAAAAAAGCTATTGAATATTTAGAAGGGAAACCAAATTTATCTACCGAATTGCACCTGCAATTAGCCGAATGTTATCGACTCGGGGGAGTTTCTTCTCAAATTTTAGGAAATAAAGAAATGGCAAAAAATATGTTCTTGAATGTAGTAAAGCATTGCGAATTATCAAAAAATGACATCCAAATTGCTTTTGCTCAGTCGGTTATGGGTGATTATTATTTGGATATTGAACGTAATACGGAAGAGGCCAAAAAATATTTAGATGAAGCAGATAAGATATTTACTTCAAAAGCATATTTGCAGGGGAAAGCGTCTTTATATTCCAGTTATGTGACACTTTATAAGTTAAAAAATGCACCAGAAAAGGCTGAACCATATGCCAAGTTAATGCTTGCAAATGCGATTGAATCAAAAAATAATTCAGTAAAATATCAGGCATTAATAGATTTATCTGAAATAAGTGAATTACAAAATAACGCTCAAAAAGCTTTTGCTTATTATAAAGAAGCGATGCTATTGCGAGATAGTACACAAAAAGCACAAAGGATTAATGATTTGACCGAAATACAGAAAAGGTATGATCTTGAAAAAATGCAAATTCGATATGAAAATGAAAAACTTATTCAACAAAGAGGAACTGATTTTTTGCAAAAACAATATGAAATCGCCAAACTAAAAAGCGAAAAATTAGCCCAAGATTTTAATTTAGAATCAATTAGTCGAAAACTTGAGAATGAACACGCTTTAGCAACCCAACAAGCCCTTAAGATAGAGTCTGATAAACAAAAAAATCAACAAGAGAGATTGTCTAAACAATTAAAAGTTAATGAGTTATCTAATAAATTAATGCTTGAAAATCAACAGCAAAAATCACTTCTAATTATCGTTGGGTTGATTTCATTATTGGGAATATCAGCTATGATTTATAATTTTATTTTAAGAAAAAAGAATAGAGAATTACTCAATAAAAACCACGAGATTCAAGAAGCTTTATTAAAAGGCCAAAGTATTGAGCGGAAGCGAGTTGCTAACGAATTACACGACAACGTTGGTTCTCTATTATCGGCGGTAAGAGTGAGTTTATTGACATTGAACAGTACAAAATTGCCTAATCATGACCAAAAAGTATATCTACAAATCCAAGAAATGGTTGAAAATGCTTGTCGAGAAGTAAGGCTCATTTCGCATAATTTATTACCTGAAGAGCTTGAAAAATTTGGATTAGAAGTGGCCTTAGAAAAAATGATAGAACGACTCAATTTTTCAACCCCTATCGAATTTACTTTAAACACCAAAGGTTTAAAAGAATATTATTCAGATGGTATAACCATAGACCGTAAAACCGCCTTTCATTTATATTCTATTTGTTTAGAATTAATTAATAATATCTTGAAACATTCGGGAGCAACTGATGCTGCCATGACATTTAGAAAAAAAGAAAAAACACTCGAACTTTTTGTACGAGACAATGGAAAAGGGCTTCAAAACTATTTAAAAGGGCAAGGTTTGACAAGTGTAGAAGAGAGGGTAGAGGCCATGAACGGTATTGTAGAAATTGAATCAGAAATTGGTGAAGGCACACGCACGCATATCAGTATTCCTATTACTCAGCCAGCTTATGCCTCATCGCAAATTTAATTAGTCCAACAACATTTTTCACATCTAACTTTTTCATCAAACTTTTTCGATGACTTTCGATAGTATTGACACTTACAAATAATTGTTCGGCAATTTCGTTGGTTGAAAACTCTTGTGCGATGAGTTTCAAAACTTCAATTTCACGCACCGAAAGTTGAGCCAATTCCTTGTTTATCAAAGATTTATCTTTTTCGCCTGAAGTGATTATATTTAAAACTTTTTGACTATAATAAGGTAAACCTTGATGTAATTTTCCGATAGCTTCTTCCAATTCAGCTTTGTCAGTATCTTTTAATAAATAACCCGATGCACCTGCTGCAATAGCTTGTCTGATTTTGTAGGGTTCATCATCAATCGTAAGAATGAGTACCCTAACATCTGGAAATTGTTCATGGATTTTGGCAGTTAATTCAATGCCATTCATTTCGGGCATTTGCAAATCCGACAATACCATATCAGCATGGTTATTCTCCAAATAATCTAACACATCGCCCCCCCGTTGAAAAACGTTTACTTGTCGAACGTCATTCATTTGTATCAGCAAAGAGTAAAGTGATTGTCCAAAAAGATGGTGGTCATCAACTAAGATTATCTGCATAAATTATTCTTTCACTCATGTTTTGGAAGCAATTTAATCCTTTTCTTCTAATTTAAAAAAATAAAACAATAAACCATCCTTCAAAACGCACAGTATTTTTCATATTTTCCCCCTATCTTTGAAACAAATTCAAAATCAAAAGATGGCAAACTGGGTAAAAGTTTTTGAAACAAAGAATGTTTTTAAAGCCGAGTTATTAAAAAACGAATTACTTACGCATGAAATTATGGCGGTTGTTCTGAATAAACAGGATAGTAATTATTTAATAGGGTATTACGAAGTCCAAGTGCCTCAAGAGCATGAATCTATCGCAAAAGTAGTAATTGACATATTTAATCAAAATGACCTCGAAACTAAACCAACTTCCTAATCTTGCCCAACGAGCCATTGCTGCTGTGATAGGCGTTGCCATTATTTTATGTGGCGTTTTATATAATGAATGGACTTTTTGGTTGCTATTTTTAGCCATCAGCATACTCACTCAACGTGAGTTTTATAAATTACTCAAACTTGATGAAAATCTTCCATTAAGTGTTTATGGTATTTTTTGTGGAATTGTCTTAAACGCCCTAACTTTTTTTATCGAAAAAGAACTTTTGTCTTTTAAATATTATTACTTGATTGTACCTTTACTGACTACCACTTTTTTCATAAAACTATATCGTAAGAAAGATACTAAGCCATTTGCAAATTTGGGTTATACTTTTCTTGGAATCATTTATGTTGCTGTTCCTTTTGCTTTGATTAACGAAATGGTTTTGACCGATAAAGGCTATGCTCCACAATTGATTTTAGGTTGTTTGTTTATTCTTTGGGCAAATGATACAGGAGCATATTTTGCTGGAAGGTTTTTAGGAAAACGTAAACTTTTTGAGCGAGTTTCTCCTAAGAAAACATGGGAAGGATTTTTTGGCGGAGCAATAATTTCGCTCGCCATAGCGTTTATTCTAACAAAGTATTTTGATAGTTTGTTGAGTTGGCAATGGTATGGAGTCGCAGTTATTATCTTTGTCACAGGTACGCTTGGAGATTTGGTTGAATCGCTCTTTAAACGTAGCATAGCCATCAAAGATTCGGGCAACACAATTCCAGGGCATGGAGGTTTTATGGATAGGTTTGATGGCCTATTGCTTTCGATGCCTTTTATCGTTACTTTTCTGAAAATTTTTGGGTGAAAATATAGAATGAAGACTAAAATTACATATCTTTTTATACTTATTTCGTTGATAGTCAGTGGTTTGTCTTTTGGACAAGGCGAAATAAAATATATCACATTTTCGGGTTTGGTGATTGATAGTCAGACAAAAGAACCTTTGCCAGGAGCATACATTACAATTCCAAGAGCAGGTCGTGGGACGCTCTCAAATAGCAAAGGATACTTTGTTTTGGGCGTATTTCCAGGCGACACTGTTATCTTCAGTTATTTAGGTTTCAAAAAACAATTCCATATTATTCCTAAGAAAACAGAGATAGATTATTCGGTTTTTGTTGAGCTACAAGTTGACTCTAAAATGTTAAAAGAAGTTAAAGTTTATCCATTTAGCACTGAGGAGGAATTTAAGCAAGCGTTGGTCGATATGAAACTTCCTGATGACAGAGAACGAAAGATTTTACAAGAAACATATAGCCCCGAAAACATCGCCAAAATGGCCTCTGTACATGGCATGAGTGCCGATGCTAATTACAGGTATGGACAGAACCAGTTCTTGAAACAAATGGAAAGTAGAGGGCAAGTAACAATGAATCCTTTACTGAATCCATTCGCTTGGGTAAACTTCGTCAAGTCGGTGAAAAGTGGTGCTTGGAAAGACAAAGCATGGAAAGCTGGAGCAAATACCGCTCCCTCTGATAATGTAACCCGAGATGAATTTTTTAGAAATAGTACGAAGAAGAATTAATAATTTGTTGTTATTTCATGTAATGATTGTATTATAAAAAGAAATAATAGACTACTAATGTTTAAATACCCCTTCATAAACTTTTTTTTACTACCTTTGTTCTCCGATAACTAATAGTAATTTCGGAACTTTTTAGCATTCTTCAATGACTCACAAACCCTCTGATGCCCTTCTACTCCTTGAAGATGGCACTGTTTTCAAAGGAAAAGCACTCGGCAAAATTGGTACTTCGGCTGGTGAAATCTGTTTTAATACAGGCATGACTGGTTACCAAGAAATTTATACCGACCCTTCATATTTTGGCCAAGTGGTTGTGAATACCACTTCTCACATCGGCAATTATGGCGTTGTTTTAGATAATGAAGAAGAATCTTCAAGTGTCAAAATCAGTGGTATGGTTTGTAATTCCTATGCCAATCACTATTATTCACGGACAACTGCCGATTTTTCGCTCCAAGAGTATTTTGAGCGAGCTAATATCGTCGGTATTTGCGATTTAGATACTCGTCAGATTGTTCGTCATATTCGTGATGCAGGTGTAATGAACTGTATTATTTCTTCGGAAATTCTTGACCCAGCCGTTTTAGCACTTGAATTAAAGAAAGTACCCTCAATGGATGGTCTCGAACTTTCATCAGTTGTAAGTACAAAAAGTGCTTATTTTATGGGTAATGAAAATGCCAAATATAAAGTAGCAGTTTTAGATTTTGGTGTGAAGAAAAGTATCCTTAAAAACTTCGTTGAGCGTGATTGTTACTGTAAAGTTTTCAATGCTAAAACAAGTTTTGAAGAAATTCAAGCATTTAATCCTGATGGATTTTTCTTGTCGAATGGCCCAGGTGACCCTTCGGCAATGCCTTATGCAGTTGAAACGATCAAGCAAATAGTTGAAACTAACAAACCAATTTTTGGTATTTGTTTGGGGCATCAACTTCTGGCCTTAGCAAGTGGCATTGGCACATATAAAATGAAAAACGGCCATCGTGGCCTGAATCATCCTGTGAAAAACTTACGAACTGGTCTTTGTGAAATTACTTCGCAAAACCATGGTTTTGCCGTAAAACCTGACCAAGTTTCAAGTATCGAAAATATTGAGTTGACACATATAAATCTCAATGATCATACCATCGAAGGTATTCGTAGAAAAGATAAACCCGCATTTTCGGTACAATATCACCCAGAAGCTTCTCCTGGCCCGCATGATTCTCGTTATTTATTCGACGATTTTGTGAAGATGTTATAAATAAAGAAGCTCCTCTAAAACCTGTAAGGTCTGAAAAAGACCTTGCAGGTTTTTTGTTATTAATATTGTCTATTGACCATTGACTGTCTATCTTTGCGAAAAAAGGGAGTGAATAATGACCGAAGTTATAAAGAAAAGGTCGTTTATTCCAAGAAGTAAAGACCCATTTACCAAATTTCGGTTTGAAACTTGATAAAGAAACCCTCTGATAACCAATTATTTATGAGATTATATAGCACTAACCACCAAAGTCCTGATGTAGATTTAGAAGAAGCTGTTTTTCGTGGACTTCCACCTGATAATGGCCTTTATATGCCAACCGAGTTTACTAAGTTACCTCAATCATTTTGGGATAATGTAGGAAATTTGAGCTTACAAGAAATCGCTTTTGAAGTGTCAAATGCTCTTATAGGAACAGATGTACCTTCGGAAGATTTAAGAAAATTAATAGACACTGCGATTGATTTTCCTGCACCATTGGTGAAAGTAGAAGAAAATACTTATTGTTTAGAACTCTTTCATGGTCCTTCGATGGCTTTCAAAGATTTTGGAGCGAGATTTATGGCAGGTTTGATGTCATATTTTCTACAAAAATCTCAGAAGCAAATTCATATTTTGGTAGCTACTTCGGGAGATACTGGTGGAGCAGTAGCACAAGGTTTTTATCAAACACCCAATATTGATGTGACGATTCTTTACCCAAGTGGAAAAGTAAGCGATATTCAAGAAAAACAATTGACTACATTGGGCGAAAATGTACGAGCTTTAGAAGTGAATGGTACTTTCGATGATTGTCAAAAATTGGTCAAACAAGCATTTTTAGATGAAGAATTGTCGCGAAAATTTGATTTAGCTTCGGCAAATTCAATCAATATTGCTCGTTTGATTCCGCAGGCATTTTACTATGTCAATGCGTATGCACAACTTAAAAAACAAGGAATTGATTTGCCAGTGGTTATTTCAGTTCCCAGTGGTAACTTTGGAAACCTGAGTGCAGGTATCATTGCGTGGAAATTAGGTTTGCCAGTGCAGCACTTCGTGGCAGCAACCAATATCAATAACGTAGTTCCGAAATACATTGAAAGCGGAGTTTATGAAGCTATAAGCCCTTCATTATCAACGATTTCTAATGCCATGGATGTGGGAAATCCAAGTAATTTTCCTCGTATGAAAGCATTGTTGAATGATGATTGGCAAGAGATGAGAGATGTTTTATCAGGCTATTTTTATACGGATGAGGAAACAAAAATAGCGATGAAAGATGTCTATGGACGCACAGGCTATGTGATGTGTCCACACACTGCGGTGGCGTATTTAGGATTAAAAGCTTACGAAAAAACCTTAAAAACGCCAATTAGTGGTATTTTCTTTTCAACTGCACATTATGCAAAATTCTTGGATGTGGTAGAGGAGGTAGTTGGAGAGCAGGCGATTCCTGAAAGATTAGCTGCTTTATTGAATAAAGAAAAACAAGCTACATTAATAAGTACAGATTTTGTAGATTTTAAGGCTTGGCTAATGTCAAATCTTTAAAATAAATGAGGCACGTTTTTAAAACGTGCCTCATTTATGAATGTCTATTGTATCATTTCAATGATGTTCGTGATTGGCAGGATTTCTATCATATCCACCAGCAAAGATGATAGACATTACCAAAAGTCCAAGAATAAAAATAAATAAATCACCGAAAATCCAAAGAACTGCCATGATTGCTAAAAAAATAACCAACATGAGCCAACTTGGAAGCGGTTGTGATGTGTTTGAATGATTTGCCATAATGTATTTTGAAATTACGTTAGATTCTGGCTGCAATTTATCAAAAAAGCCTCAAACTATAAAATTTTACTTAACTTTCTCATAAAAATAACTATTTCCATCAGCTAAAACTGATCCAATTGGTGCAGCTTGATATAAAACTAGATAAATGGGATTTTCGGTAAATGAGTAGAAAGAATAAGTACTGTCTTTTTCGAAAATAATTATATCTCTGGAAGAAGTTCCTCCATCAGTCAATTTTGAGGTTTTGATATTACTGATTTCTTCTACTTTTCCATCTTTTGTTCTTGTAAAAGCATTTGTAGAAAAATTGAAGTCTAAGACTTCTTCATAAGTAGGCTTGTACTCTGTTGGGCCATTAGGAGCTGGGAAACCGTATCCAATTTTGGATAGTTTCCACTTGCCATTTAATTTTGACATTTCTGGATTTATAGCTTGCGAGCTTTCAAGCTGACAATTTACCATCAAAAATGTTATCAAAAATGTTATTATTGTCATTTTCATGGTTTTATAATAGAAGTTATTTAGATTAATTGTTTCAGCGATTGATTCTTGTTTTATCCACACAAACTTTTTTGTTAGGGTTGTCTGAATTTTAAAATCGCAGGAATACTTATATTTTCATTTTTACATTGTGAGATTTACTAATTTGGATATTTCTTAATATTTGTTTGGTAGAACCATTCATGAAAAATTATCATTTACATCAATAACTGGCAAAATTGTTTAGGTTTTACTAAATACTTTACAAACTGTAATCATTGCCACTAAGGATAGATTCATTAGATATTTTTGATAAGATACTTTTTTAAGAAGAAAGGTTGGAATTATTAATATGTTTATCAAAAAATAAGATTTTTTTGAGTAATACTTTCCACTTTATTTCAAATATTAAAAATCAAACTCCAAAATCTCATCATCATTCATTAAATTTTTAATCGCTTTTTCGTGGTTTTTTTCTGGGCCTTTTACAATCCAAATACCGCTGATAGTTTCGTTGTTTTTGCTTTGTGTACCTCGCTCTGCCTCTAATCCAAACTGCTCAAATTTTTCTTCGTAGTGTTTCAGCGATTTGCTTCTAAATCTACAAACAATACGGTAGGTACGAATACTATTTTTACGTTTGATGACTTGTTGAAGAGGCACAAGTGCATATAATGCAAAAACCACCAAAATCATTGATACAAAACCAGTTTCGTAAAGTCCATCACCGAAACCTACACACATCCCTAATGCGGCAGTTACCCAAGCAGCTGCGGCAGTGGTGATGCCAGTTACACGTCCGTTTGAATTATCTCGAAAGATGATTCCACCACCCACAAAGCCAATGCCAGTAACAATATTGGCTGCAATGCGAGAAGGGTCAGAGCCGAGTTTCATCGAAATCAGCGTAAAAAGTGTCGAACCTAAACTTATCAAAATCATGGTGCGAAGCCCTGCCGATTTACTATGATATTCTCTCTCTAAGCCGATAATAGCTCCAGTTCCAGCTGAAATAAGTAACTTTATGATATCTTCTGTTATAAAATTCATGGATAATTTTTTTTCTAAAATTATTTTTTAATATATTCTTAAAAACTTAACACAGATTTTTTGCTTTTGTGTGTATAGTTTGTTGTATTTGTATAATAATTAGATAACAATTATCTAACAATATAATAATATTAAATATTTTACAACAATGAAACCAGAAATAAAACAAAAAGCAACTGAAATTGCAGATGTGCTTGCAGCAGTAATCAGAGGCGAAACTACAAATAAAAAAATAAAAAAAGCAATTGATAAATCGGCTGAGAAATTGGCAAAAGAAATAGCTGAGATCAAGAAAGGTGCTGAAAAAAAGGCAAAAAAAGAAGCCAAAAAGGCAGAAGAAAAAGCAAAGAAAGCTGCTGAGAAAGCAATAGAAGAAGCAAAGAAAGCAGCTAAGAAAGCAGAAAAAAATGCCGAGAAAAATGCTGAAAAAAAAGCAAAAAAAGCAGATAAGAAAGGAGAGAAAAAAGCAAAAAAGAAAGAAGTAAAGGTTGAAGTTCCTGTTTTAGCTGCTGTACCTCCAAAAGAACCAACTCCAAAACCAACAGTAACCAAATCAGCAGCTCCTGCCAAACCTACAGCACCGAAGCCAAAACCAGTTGCTCCAACAAAAGTTGTTAAGACGCCTGATAATTCAAAAGAGTAAATGATGGAGAAAATGTTGAAATTGGGTGTTTATCGTCAGTTTTTTATACTGACCGGCACCTTTTTTTTGTTTTTTTTGACAAAGAATGTTCTTGCTCAGAATGTTAATGAATTAATTATCAGTGAGATAATGGCAGACCCTACCCCTTCAAGAGGTCTACCAGAAAAAGAATATATTGAGCTCTACAATCGTACTGATAAAGCCATCGATCTTAATAAATTTAAACTTACTTATGGCTCTACAACGGTTGTTTTTCCAAGTTTCATGCTTGCCGCTAAAAGTTATGCGATTGTTACCAATAAAACCAGCGAAAAAGAATTTCAAAATTTTGGAAACGTGATTGGATTGAGTAGTTTTTCACTCCTCAATACTGGCACAACCCTAACTTTGAGAAATGATAAAAACAAGACCATTTTCTCTGTTACTTACTCAGACAAATGGTATGAAAAAGGCAAAGACCAAGGGTTTTCGTTGGAAATAATTGATGTCAATTATCCTTGTGTGGAAGAAGGCAATTGGACTTCCAGTACGGCTACCTTGCAAGGAACACCAGCCAAAGAGAATTCCGTAAAAGCTAATAAACCTGATCTTACACAACCAGCTTTACTTCGTTTTGAAGTGACTAATTCATCGGCAATTAAATTGATTTTTTCAGAGAAATTAGATAGCCTTTCTTCGGTTAGTATCAATGCTTATTTATTTGATAAATCGCTGAAAATCAATAAAATAGCAATAGAAAGTCCGCAAAACACAAATGTGAATTTGACTTTAAATGCACCATTCCAAGAAAATACAATTTATAATTTATCAATTAAAAATATAAGCGATTGCTCAGGAAATGTTTTGACCACCGCTCAAATAGCTTTAGGAAACATAAAACCCGCTGATTCAGGAAATGTAGTTTTAAATGAAATTTTGTTTAATCCACGAAGTGGGGGAGAAGATTTTGTAGAAATTTATAATCGTTCAGAAAAGATAATTTCGCTTAAAAATTGGTCTTTGGCTAATGTTGATGCTACTGGGAAAGTAGCGAATATTAAAACAATTACAAGCAATGATTTTGTCTTGCAACCTAAGCAGTTTCTGGTTTTAACACGTAATGCTAAAACAGTTCAGAGCCAATATTTTAAGGCTGTAAAAAACAATTTTTTAGAGATGTCTTCATTGCCTTCTTTTCCTGATGATGCAGGCTCAGTAGTGCTATTAAATGATGCTAAAAAGGTTTTTGATAGGTTTGATTATGCTGAAACTTTTCACCATCCATTAATTGATGATAAGACAGGGGTTTCGCTCGAAAAGGTCAATTTTAATGTAGCTTCATCTGAGAAAAAAAATTGGCGATCAGCGGCAGCAAGCGAAGGATATGCGACGCCTGGCTATACCAATTCTCAGGGAATTTTAGATATTCAAGAAACTGTTTTTAAAATCGAGCCAGAGGTTTTTACACCTGATGGCGATGGTCAAGATGAAGTAACAAATTTGAAGTTTCAACTCGACCAAAATGGCTTTGCTGCAAATGTTAGTATTTTTGATGTGAATGGACGGAAAATTAAGCAACTTTCTCAAAATCAACTACTTAGCGTCAATGGTGAACTCGAATGGGATGGCAAAAATGACGGGAATGAAGTGGTTTCTGTTGGCTATTATATCATGTTGGTTGAGCTGTTTAATCCTGCTGGCGAGAAGAAAGAATTTAAAGGAAAAGTTGTAGTAGGGAGTAAAAATTAAGTTATTCTTATTTACTCGATCAACAATTATTCGATGTTTAAATTAGTTTTTCTTTGACAGCTTTTTCAATTGCTTCGGCTTTAGAATGCACTTCGAGTTTCCAATAGATATTTTTAATGTGTGTCCTTACCGTTTCTTTATCAATAAATAAATCTTCAGCAATATTAGTATAGCTCTTTCCTTTGGAAAGTAATTCTAAAACTTCAGTCTCACGTGCCGAAAGTGGCGAATTATGGTTTTTCTGGAAAGAAGCAACTACCAACCGAGCAATATTTGTACTCATGGGAGCTCCACCGCTCATGATTTCTTTGATGGCATCAATCAAGCGACTTGGCGGCATATTTTTGGTTAGATACCCGCCTGCACCCGCACATAAAGCCTTGAAAACCAATTCATCATTTTCATAAACTGTTACTACAATCACTTGTGCTTGTGGATATATTTTTTTTATTCGTTCGATACCTTCAATGCCATTCATTCCAGGCAATTCTATATCCATCAAAACCACATTGGGTTTGTCATTTTGTAGGTTTTTTAGAAAATCCTCACAATTATTATATGAATTAATTACTTTAAAACCTTGATTTTCGTTTAAGAGCATCACAAACCCTTCTCGAATGATATGATCATCCTCTACTAAGCAGATTTTGATTTGATTATTTGTTTGATAGCTCATTGATATGAATGAAAAATTGATAATTATTTACTTTGTAACACAAGTTTCTAACTTGTACCGTCGGTTCAAACAATTTGGAAAATTATTGTACAAAAAATGGTTAATTTTAATGAAAATATTGACAATATGAAAGTCAGACTTCATTCATTATAAACCTAATAGTTGTACCTTCATTATTTTTTGAATTGATTTCTGCTTTTCCTCCAATTTTTTCGGCACGACTACAAATATTAGCTAACCCGTTTCCATTGTTAGGTTTATTTACTTGAATGCCAACGCCATTATCTTGCCAAATTACTTGTAATTGATTGTTTTCAAATTTAAAACAAAGTCTTACTTGCGTAGCTCTGGCGTGTTTGAGGGTATTCATAATGGCTTCTTTGAACAACATCACTAAATGCCGACTTGCTCCCATTGGTAGTTTAATATGAGCAAAATCATCTGAAATTCCCTCACAAACAAATCTAATATCAGTTTTATCAAGTGTTTCATCACAAAAATCTTTGATACGAATGGCAATTTCAAATAAATTATCATGCTCAGGATTTATCGCCCAAATGAAATCTTTTGTGCCTTGATAAAGTCGATTGGCATTGTCACCAATTTTTGATAAAAGTACCAATGCCTCATCATTTTCAGCTTTTTTGAGTTTGTTTTTAATAAGCTCAGTCAAAAGCGAGATTCTGGTAAGTGAATTCCCAAATTCATCGTGCATATCTTGGGCTGCAATTTTTCTAACACGCTCATTTTCATCTAATTTGACTCGCTCAAGCTCAAGGACACGATTAACTTTAAAGCGATAAAAGGCAGTGACTAATATCGCTATGATTGCAGTAGTTAATAGAAAAAACCACCAAGTTTGCCAAAATGGAGGTTTGATGTAAATTGGAATGCTTAGTACATTGGTATTATTCCATATACCTTGATTATTAGAACTTTTTACTTTTAAGACATAATCACCAGCTTTTAGATTAGCAAAATTGATATACCGACGAGAACCACAATACACCCAATCTTTGTCAAAGTTTTCTAATTGATAAGCAATTTGATTTTTTTCTGGATTTGTAAAATCAAGTGGAGAAAATTGAAATGTAAAGAAATTTTCATCATAATTAAGTTTTACTTTACCATCTTTTTTTAGCAAACTATCTACGTTTTGTGCTTGCTCAAATTTTTTAAATGAAGCAATGATAGTTTTAGGAAGATGTTGATTATCAACCATTTGCAATGGATTAAAACTTATCAAAACAGACAAACCTCCAAAAAAAAGTTCGCCATCGGCTGCCCTGAAATATGCCCCAGAATTAAATTCACGATTAGCCAATCCATCGTCGGAAGAATAATTTTTGAAAGTTTGAAGTGCTGGGTCAAAACATGAAATACCATTGTTGGTACTTAGCCAAATCCTGCCTTTGGCATCGGGTAAAGCCCCATAAATAAAGTTATTGGGCAAGCCATTTTTTTCGGTAAAATGAACAAAATTTTCTTTACCGTTTTCAACAACCAATTTACTTAGTCCTTTGGCACTTCCTACCCAAATTTGATTGTTTTTATCATGTAAAATGCACAAAACAAGGTCGTTTATCAGGCTTTTTGGGTTTTCGGCATCATTTCTATAAGTTTTGAAAGATTCGTTTATAGGATTGAATTTAACCAAACCATTATTAGTACCAAGCCATAAATTCCCCTTTTCATCTTCTTCCAAAGCCATCACTGACAGCCAAATATTATCAGGAGTTTTCTCATAAGTTTTTATTTTTTTTCCTTCAATTTTAAGCAAATAAGCATTTGTCCCTACCCAAATTGTATGATTTCGATCTTCTAAAAATCGCATCACTTTAGGTTCGTAACCTTTGATTTTGGGAATATTAAATTTAAAGAATTTTCTTGTTTTTCGATTGTAGCGAAATAATCCTTCATTAGCACCTACCCAGAGGTTTTTATGGCTATCTTCAAAAACAGCTTGAGAGAAATTTTGCCTTTCATCATTATTATTTAAAAACTGCTTTTCGAGTACATTGGTAGCGATATTTATCTTAAATAAACCTTCATAAGTGCCTACCCATAGATAACCAAAGCTGTCTTTACAAATACCAAAAACAGATGCTGATGCTACTGATTTTTCTTTTAATAATATTTTATCCCATTGCTTAAAACTATTTTTGGAATGACTAAATGTATGCACGCCAGCATCTCTCGTACCTATCCATACAATGTCTTCGTTTGCCTCTTTCCCCTCATAAATGGTATAAACAACACTACTTTTTAATCCATTATTACTCGAAATATCTTCTTCTATGTGTTCAATCAGTTTTATTTTGTCGTTTTTTATTTCATAACGAAATGCCCCATTGCCATAAGTCCCTAACCAGAGAGTGCCGTAGCGGTCGAGCATAATTGAGGAATTAAAATTATCAGGCACAGCCAATTGATTGCTAAAATCAATTAGACTTAAATCATTTAGATTAAGGCGGAAAACTTTATTTAGCGAAGTTATCCAAAGGTTATTTTGTGCATCACAAAATAGGCGATTGATAGGCGTATTTAAAGATTTATATACTGAATTTGGAGAATTTTTCGCATGTTGAAATTCAACATGTTGTTGTTCGGGTAATTCTTTATCATTTTTGATAATAATTTTGTTCAAACCCGATCTACTTCCTAACCAAATTTCGCCTTTTTTATCTTTTACAATGTAAGATAAAGTATTATTATTGAGGCTTTTATTGTTTTTATTGTCATTTGTGAAATGAATGGCTTTGTAGGTTTTTCCTTTAGGAATCAATCGCCAAAGTCCGTTATAAGTACTTACCCAAAGTGTCTTATGGCGGTCTTCGGTAATACCTGTGATGACTGAAGAATAGTCATTGTTTTTTTCTAAATCAGTGTGTCGAGTGAAATCTTTTGTGATTTTATTGAAGCTATTGAGTCCATGTTTAGTACCAATCCACAATTTATTTTTTGAATCCTCGTACAAAAAACTAATATCATCATTAGAAAGAGTATTTTTTTCAAAAGGATTATTATAGAAATGTTGTATTTGTAAGCCATCATAGCGATTAAGCCCATTCTGCGTACCAAACCACATATAGCCATCATTGTCTTGCAAGATGGTTCGCACTTCACTTTGACTAAGACCTTCTTTTAAGCCAATTTGGTCAAAATGACCTTTAGCCAACGCAAAATGGCCAATCAATAAAAATATGAATAGCAATCGTAGAAACATAACATAGAATTGAAGTGCTAAGTTACGGATTTAATGTTTATCAAAACCTAACCCATTTTGGGGGGAATAATAGGAATGACGATCGACGAATGATGAGGAAACGAATAACGAGTAAGGAATGATGAATCGCAAATATGTAATTTAAATGCCTTTCAAAACTTTGTTCTGAAAGGCATTTAAGGTCATTCAAAAAGTTATAAGTGACTGATAATGATTCGTATAGCTTAGCTATACATCATTCTTTATTCGTTACTCGACATTCATCATTCGTAACTCGTCATTCAATATTCCACATTCGATATTCGACATTCCCTTAGTTTGGTCTCAATCTAAACACTGTTCCTGGGTTTTCTATGCTTACGTAGAGGTAACCATCAACACCCATTTCAACATTACGCATACGACCAACATTTACAAGGAGTTTTTCTTGACCTACAATCTTATTGTTTTTGATAATACAACGATTGAGATAATTGAAGCGGAGTGAGCCGACCATTAAGCTGCCCTTCCAAGCAGGGTATTTATCACTACTCACAAAAGCCATTCCAGAAGGTGCGATTGATGGAATCCAGTAGAGTTCAGGTTGCTCCATTCCTTCTTTTTGGCTAATGTTGGTGATTGGTTTACCATCATAATTAATGCCATAAGAAATAACAGGCCAACCAAAATTTGCTCCTTTTTTCGCAATATTTACTTCATCTCCGCCACGTGGGCCATGTTCATGCTCCCAAATTTCACCTGTCTCTTTGTTTAGTGTTAATCCTTGTGGGTTTCTATGACCGAAACTATAAATACTTCCACGGCTTTTTGTGTCATTTACAAAAGGGTTATCTTTAGGAATACTGCCATCATCATAGATACGGTGAATTTTGCCATTGTCATTATCAGTATTTTGTGGAAAAACGGTTTCCATACCACGCTCTCCGACAGTGAAGTATAAATAACCTTGCTTGTCGAAAACGAGTCTTGAACCATAATGATGTTTGGTTTTGGTATAAGGTTGGGCTTCGAATATTTCTTCAACTTCGGTAAACTCATTGCCCGAAATTCGACCTCTTACAATGGCAGTTGTGGTCAATTTTGTGCCATTTTCTTCTTTAAACTTTGAATACGATAAATAAATCCAACCATTATCAGAAAAATTTGGATGAAGTTCAATATCAAGTAGCCCTCCTTGACCTTCAGCTAATGCTTTAGGGGTGTTTTTGATAATAGTTTTGTTACGATTATTATCGACCAAATACAATACACCTGCACGGTCGGTAATTAAATATTGTTCATTAGGTAATTGAGCAAAACCCCAAGGGCTTTCAAATCCTGTAGCAATTGTATCTAAAGAAACAGTTATACCTGAAGATTTGAAAATATTTGAGGTTGGCTTATTTGATACTTTATATTGGTCAACATTGGCAATGTTTTTAACAATTAACTCGGCCAATTTATCAATATCTTTAGCATCAATGATTGCTTTCCACGTTGGCATTCCCAAATCTACATAACCATTAGTGATACTTGCAACAATCTCAGCTTTCGACTTACCGTGTTTCCAAGTTCTATCAACAAAAGCTTCTACTTTTTCACCATGACAGCTTGAACAATATTGTGTATAAATTTTTTCTGTTTTAGGGTCTGAAATAGATGGGGTTTTTGAATTATTCGTAGGAATAAAATTCAAATATAAAATGCTACTTATAATTAGCAGTGGTAGTAGTTTTTTAGCCATTTTATAATGAGTTTGGTTAGGGTAATTGGATAATAATGCAATTTACAGCAATATTTTTCTTTAAAAAAGTATCCTAAAAATAAGATAAAATTATTTTAAGATTTCGTAGGTTTTGAAGGAAAATCAGTCGTTGTATGATTAAATAAAAAAGCCTTTCAGCATTTATGCTGAAAGGCTTATAAATCAGAGAAATAATTTTATGGTAAATTCAGTAAAAAACCGATAGTAAAATTAGCATCCCAGTCAAAAATAAATTGATCACAGCCAGTAGCATCTTTGATGGCTTTATAGATATTTACGCCAGCTTTTCCTTTGGCATCATCCATTTTATAATCTTTTGGAGCCTTTAAAATCGTGTATCTTTCTTTGCCTTCACGTACTTGTTTTGCCATAGAAAAAGGCACACCACCTATGATAAAGCAGGTTTTACGCTTCATTGATGGAATTTCAGCACATTTTGTTTTTACATCATTATACACTTTTCCATCATCTGTTCCATCTTGGAAATATTTAGCTCCATACGTTTCAAAGGATGAAACTCCACCATTTTTCCATGAAATTTTAGTATTTCCCGAACCAATGTCTGTTACAAAAGCTTCATCTTCAAAGTCTTGTGGAAGTACACATTTTAAGCCGTAAGCTCCTTCTTGTTCAGGTGTAACAGTATTCACAAAATAGTTTAAAGCCTTTAAGTTTTTAACAATTTTTTGAGTAACTTCAGCTTTAACAGCACCTGAACTCACAACAAAATGAATATCACGTCCACTGACACCAAAGTCAAGCATTTTTCCGATATATTGTTTCAAGCCTGCACGAATATCATCATCTGTTGCCATATTTTCGGTCACTAAACTGTTGCCAAATTCAGCTTTTTCAAGTTTCCAGTTTTTGCTTTTATCAATTCTAACAATAAATGAATTGAAACCACTTGCACCTAACTCAACAACACCTTTTAACTTACCATTGATAGGCTCGGGTGCAACATAACTAAATGAAGAAGAGGTTGATGCACTTGCTTCATTGTCACTTGAAGAACTACTTGATGAGGAACCTGTTGCAGTAGCACTACTTTCGTTTGCTGGGCCTTCTTCTGGAGCTTTCGTGTCTGTTTCTGATTTTTGTTCAGCACTTTTACTCATTAGATTTTTGCCAAAACCAGTGTTTTCGAGGATATACTTTCCGCCAAAAAAGATTGCTCCAAGAATGGCAAGCATGATGAGGAATCTTGCAAAGGGGGTTAATTGATTCATTTTTTTAGTGCGTTCGTCGCCACGATTTATTTGTTGAAAATAAAAACTAAATTTTGAAAACAAATTAACGGATAATAAGAGGAAATACCCAAGAAAAGAATGATAAAAGGTGAAAAAACTCTTTATCAACGTTTATTTTGTTTATGACAGAAAATCAACCTTTGCCTCTTATTTTACGTACCTATAAAAAAATCTTGATAAGTTTACAGCGTTTATTCTTGATTCATCGTCTTGGTAAATGTACAGTAAACATAACAGATTTTAAGTTATATAATCGTACTTAATAAACTTATTTATGCGTTACGTAAGACAAATAACCCAAGACCAAGCTGATTATTTGAGAGACATTGCCCGCCGTAGTCGTAACTATCGGGAGCGGGAGAGAGCAAAAGCTATTTTGTTGAGCTATAAAGGCTATAATGTAACCGTTTTATCTGATATTTTTGAAGTCAGTCGTGGAACAATCACTAACTGGCTTGATGCGTGGGAAGCTCGTGGACTTGGTGGATTGAAAGATTTACCAAAGCAATTAAATGAGACATCATTGAAACCTTCGTTGAGCAACAAAGCAATCTCGACGAAATCGTTGATATATAACTAAAACTTTTGAAACAAATCTACTTTAAATTAGCAGGAAAGTTTGTCGCTTATAGTGGCAAACTTTTTTTTGTTTTGTATGTTTGTAACACAACTTTCTAAGTTGTGGCATTGTCAGCATCATTATGATTGCCAATTTTCAAGCATCAAGCAATGAAACCAGATTTTTCAAAAATATCACTAAATTCGGCAGTCGGTAGTCGACAATCGACTATTAGTAGCGACGAGTCGAGCCTTAAATCTCGAATCTCGAATCCCGAATCTACTTTCCGAACTGCCGAAGGGATAAATGTCAAGCCTCATTTTACGGCTAATGATATTAAAAATGCTGAACATATACACTTTTCTGCGGGAATTCCACCATTTTTGAGAGGGCCATATAGCACGATGTATGTCATGCAACCTTGGACAATTAGGCAATATGCAGGCTTTTCGACCGCCGAAGAATCGAATGCTTTTTATAGAAAAAATTTGGCTGGTGGACAAAAAGGTTTGTCTGTTGCTTTCGACTTGGCGACACATCGAGGTTATGATTCTGACCATCCAAGAGTAACGGGTGACGTTGGAAAAGCTGGTGTTGCCATTGACACGGTCGAAGATATGAAAATTTTATTCGACCAAATTCCTTTAGACGAAATGTCGGTTTCGATGACTATGAATGGTGCAGTTTTACCCATCATGGCATTTTATATTGTAGCTGCCGAAGAGCAAGGCGTTTCGCCAGAAAAACTATCTGGAACGATTCAGAATGATATTTTGAAGGAGTTTATGGTACGAAATACCTACATTTATCCGCCCGAATTTTCGATGCGAATTGTGGGAGATATTTTTGCTTATACGGCCAAAAATATGCCAAAATTCAACTCAATTTCGATTTCTGGTTATCATATTCACGAGGCTGGAGCTCCAGCACATTTAGAATTGGCTTATACTTTGGCCGATGGTTTGGAGTATATTCGCACAGGAATTGCTGCAGGAATGGATATTGATGCTTTTGCTCCAAGACTTTCATTTTTTTGGGGAATTGGCATGAACCATTTCATGGAAATTGCCAAAATGCGTGCAGGGCGTTTGCTTTGGGCAAAAATTGTAAAACAATTTAATCCTAAAAATGATAAATCTTTGGCTTTACGTACCCATTGCCAAACTTCGGGCTGGTCACTTACCGAGCAAGATCCATTCAATAATGTGGCACGAACGACCATTGAAGCCATGTCGGCAGTTTTAGGACATACGCAGTCTTTGCATACGAATTCGTTAGATGAAGCAATGGCTTTACCGACAGATTTTTCAGCAAGAATTGCCCGAAATACGCAATTGTATTTGCAACACGAAACCGAAATTTGTCGAGTTGTTGACCCTTGGGGTGGGTCTTATTATGTTGAATATTTAACCAAAGAATTGGTTGAAAAAGCATGGGCTTTGATTGAAGAAGTAGAAGTTTTGGGTGGAATGACAAAGGCGATTGAAACAGGTTTGCCAAAAATGAGAATCGAAGAAGCAGCGGCAAGAAAACAAGCAAGGATAGATTCGGGCAAAGATATAATTGTGGGAGTCAATAAATTTAGAACGGATGAAGAGACTATTATTGATGTATTAGATATTGATAACCAGGAAGTTAGACGTAAACAAATTGAAAAACTTGAGAGAATCAAGGCGGAAAGAAATATTGAGGAAGTCAATGCAATTTTAGATAAAATAACGGAAGCTTGTAAAAATAGCGAGCAAGCAGAAAATTTATTGGCTTTAGCAATAGATGCTGCCAGAAAACGTGCTACTTTAGGTGAAATTTCGTATGCTATGGAAAAAGTATCAGGGCGACACAAAGCCGTAATTCGCTCAATATCAGGTATTTATCAGGCTGAAGTTTCGGACGATGAGAATTTCAAGCTTGTCAAAGAAATGACTAATCGTTTTGCCGAAATCGAAGGTCGTCGTCCGAGAATTATGGTTGCCAAAATGGGGCAAGACGGTCATGACCGTGGAGCAAAGGTAATTGCAACCAGTTTTGCCGATTTAGGCTTCGATGTGGACATTGGCCCTCTTTTTCAAACTCCCGAAGAAACAGCGAGACAAGCCACCGAAAACGATGTACATATTGTTGGTGCATCAAGCTTGGCGGCTGGGCATAAAACGCTCGTACCACAGTTGATTGAAGAGTTGAAAAAGTTGGGTAGAGAAGATATTATGGTGATTGCAGGAGGGGTAATTCCTGCACAAGATTACCAATATTTATATGATGCAGGTGTAAAAGGTATTTTTGGACCAGGGACAGTTATTTCGGTAGCTGCTCAGAAGATTTTAAAGGAATTGATGGGAGTATAGGTGAATTTATCATTTCAGCCAATTCTTCAAAAGAAAAATATTTGAGCATAGAAAAACCAAAATGCAATTCGACCCAAATAATCCTATAGTAAAACTTTGTGCCGAAGGAATAAATATTGAAGGAGATGCTTCCGAAGCTCTTCAATTATTTCAACGGGCTTGGGATGAAGCTACTAACGATTTTGAAAAATTCATAGCTGCTCATTATGTAGCTCGGCATCAAAAAAGCACCGAAGATAAATTAAATTGGGATAAAATCGCCTTAAATGCTGCAATAAAAGTAGATAATGAAGAGATAAAAGAAAGTTTTCCATCGCTTTATTTGAATATTGGAAAGTGTTATGAAGATTTAAAAGATTTTGAAAATGCAATAGAAAACTATCAATTAGCCTTAACATATACCGACCATTTGCCGAATGATGGTTATGGAAAAATGATTGAATCGGCTATAATAAATGGTTTAGAAAGAGTTGTATAATAATTTTATAATAATATAAAATTGTATAAGCTTGTGATTATCAGTAACTTATGTAGATTTTTTCTTGTGTAAAACCTCACAGGAATTTTATTTCCCAAAAAAATACTTCAAATTTGTCCAATTCTTCAAATGCCAATCGTCATAGTGTTGTAGTTTCAATAATAACAACCATTTAAATCTTAATGCAATGAACGAATTCATGATGATTTTCCGTAATCCTTACATGCCAGAGTTTAAGCCAACATTTGAACAAATGCAAGCCAGTATCAAACAATGGCAAGATTGGATAGGAGGGATTGCCGCACAAGGCAAATTTGTTAGTACAAACCGCCTAAGTTCGATTGATAGCAAAATACTTAAGCCTAATAATGTTGTGACTGACGGCCCCTATGCCGAACTAAAAGAAATTGTGGGTGGAAACATAGTAGTAAAAGCGGACTCAATGGAAGAAGCTTTAAAATTGGCAGAAGGTTGCCCCGTCTTATCAGTTGGCGGGCATGTGGAGTTGAGAAGTATCATAAAAATGTAGTAATTTCACCACAAAACAATCAATATGGCACTACCAAATATTTTTACAAAATCAGTTTCTGATGCGGTTATTCAGAGAATTAATCAGTTGACAGCAAGTACTCAGCCTCAATGGGGAAAAATGAGTGTGGACAAAATGTTGGCTCATTGTAATGTAACTTATGAAATGGTTTATGAAGACATTCACCCAAAACCGAATGCTTTTATGAAATTCGTTTTGAAATTGCTGGTTAAAAATACCGTAGTGAATGAAGTATCTTACAAAAGAAATAGTCAAACTGCCCCTCAATTTCTTATCAAAGATGCCAAAAACTTTGAGCTTGAGAAAAAACGTTTGATTGATTATCTGACTAAAACACAACAATTAGGTGAAAGTTATTTTGATGGAAAAGAATCTCATTCGTTTGGAACTTTAAACAAAACCGAATGGAACAATATGTTTTATAAACATTTAGACCATCATTTGACTCAATTTGGTGTATAAATGCAAAAAAATGAACTCATTCCATATTTATTCAAAACAGAGTATCGAAAAATCATTTCGGTACTCTGTAAATTGTTTGGAATTGTTCATATCGAAATAGCTGAAGATATTGCCAATGATACTTTTTTACTCGCAACCGAAACTTGGAGTTTGAAGGGAATTCCTGATAACCCAACCGCTTGGCTGCATACGGTTGCTCAAAATAAAACCAGAGATTATTTTCGTAGAAATAAGATTTTTACCGAAAAAATTGCTCAGGAAATCAAACATAACCAAGAAGATTTTGAAGAAATAGACATTGATTTATCTCGACAAAATATTGCCGATAGTCAGTTGCAAATGATGTTTACCATTTGTAATCCTGTTATTCCAATAGAGGCTCAGATAGGTTTAGCCTTACGTATTTTGTGCGGATTTGGCATTGAAGAAATTGCTGAAGCATTTTTAAGTAACAAAGAAACCATCAACAAACGATTATTCAGAGCCAAAGAAAAACTCCGAGAAGAAAACATAAAAGTCGAACTTCCTGATGAAGTTGAAATCGACAAAAGATTAGAGGCTGTTTTGACCACCATTTATTTGTTGTTCAATGAAGGCTATTACTCTTCTACTCAAAACCAAAACCTTCGCAAAGAGCTTTGCCTCGAAGCCATGCGGCTCAATTATTTATTGCTCGAAAATAGCAAAACCAACAAACCACGTGTAAATGCTTTATTGTCTTTGATGTGTTTTCACGCTTCTCGATTTGAGGCAAGATTTACCGATAGTGGAGAGTATATTTTGTATGAAAATCAAAACAGAGATTTATGGAATGATGATTTGATTGAAAAAGGTAACTATTTCTTAATTGAAAGTGCCAAAGGACAAGAAATTTCAAAGTATCATTTGGAAGCCTCAATTGCTTATTGGCATTGTACCAAAGTTGAAACGCCTAATAAATGGGAAAATATTTTACAACTTTATAATAGGCTGCTTCAAATAGAATATTCTCCCATTGCAGCCTTGAATAGAACTTATGCTCTGGCAAAAACAAGCGGAAAGCAAGAAGCAATCAAAGAAGCCTTGAAGTTAAATCTCTCAGATAATCATTTATACCATTCACTTTTAGCCGAACTCTTCACCGATTTAGATAATGATATCGCTCTAAATCATTTAAAAACTGCTATGAAACTTTCAAAAACTGAGGTTGATAAGGCTGTAATTTCAAAAAAAATGCAAAATTTAATTTAAACTCTGTCTTTCTTTCCGATAAACCATCGGAGTGGTGTGCATTACTTCTTTAAAAACTCTATTGAAAAAAGATTGATTGCTGTAGCCCGATTCATAGGCGATGAATTCGATGCTTTTATCAGAAAATGACAATGATTTGCAAGCTTGTGTGATGCGATATTCATTGAGAACTTGCTTGAAAGTTTTTTGTGTATGTTTCTGAAAAAATCGACAAAAAGAAGAATCAGTTAAATGCAATAAATCAGCGACAGTTTGACTGCTGATATTTTCGGCAAAATGATGAGAAATATACTCAAAAACCTTTTCGATTCGTTCGGCTTGTTGGGAGTTAATATTTCCAGAAACTACCCCTAAAACTTCATAATTTGCCCTTGAAAGTTCATCTAACACTTCTATAAAAGTTAGCCATTTTTTGAGTGAATGACTTTGTGGTAATGATTCAAATTTATTTCTAAAAATTGCTTCATTGGCAGAGAGTGGAAGTACAATGCCTTCTTTAGCGAATTTTACTAATTGATTTACTTTTTCAAATTCTGGAAATTGGGTCAATAAAATATTCAATTGTTCTGGCGTAATCTGCAATACATATTCTTCATAATGCTCGCTTTCAAAGCCCAAATCAAAGCTTTTATGCGGAATATTTGAATTGAGTAAAATCACTACGCCATCTTCATAAGCGTATTCTTTATTGCCAATGTATAATTGGCCTTTGCCATGCGGTACACAGACCAATTCTATCTCAGGATGAAAATGCCATGATTTCATCGAACAAGTGCGAGTATGTATATTATGATACACCCGCAACGATAATCCTTGTGTGGGTTGAACTACCTCTAAAAAAGGTTTTTTAGCCTTCATTTGCTGCTAAATATGATTTTATATCAAAATTAAGACAATTTGATGTTAAAAATAGCCAAATAAAGAAAATTTTACCATAATTTATTCTTCTAATTTTGTAACAAATATTTTATGATTATGAATAATACATCTTTGCTTACCAATCGAATCGCAGTTTCGACTTTCTTTTTTGTCAATGGATTTTTATATGCTAATTGGACTTCTCGCTTGCCTGAATTACAGCGATTTTTTGGTATAAATAATGCTCAGTTGGGTTCGGTATTGTTTTGTATTGCTCTCGGTTCGATAGTTTCGATGCCATTGGCAGGCTGGCTGGGCAGCAAATTCGGTTCTGATTCGATTGTAAAAGTGACCGCATTATTGTTTTGTGTGGCTATTCCACTGGTGGCCATTTCGCAGAACGAATGGATAATTCGACTTTGTTTTTTCTTTCTCGGAGCAGCCTCAGGCTCGATGGATGTAACGATGAATGGACAAGCAGTTTTAGTCGAACGTCTTTGGGGAAAAGTAATTTTTTCATCGTTTCATGCGGTTTTTAGCATTGGAATGGCAATCGGAGCTGCTGTTGGTGGAGTTTTTTCCAGTTTTCAAGTGCCGTTGCAATCGCATTTAATTATAATAAGTATTTCGGGCGTTTTGCTTTCTATTTGGGCTTCTACAAAATTGATAAAAGATACACCTACTGCCAATGAAACAATAGTTTCTGAAGGTAAAACTGACAAACTTTTAGCTCTAAAAACAATTTTGCCTTTCGGAATCATTGCTTTTTGCTGCATGACGGGCGAAGGTTCAATGGTTGACTGGTCAGCTATTTTTATGAATAAAGTGGTCGGACAAAGTGAAGTGTTAAGTGCGTGGGCGTTTGGCACTTTTGGTGTATCCATGACTATTGGACGAGTATTTGGTGATTATTTTACGCTAAAACTTGGCAAACAAAAATTGATGCTGATTGATGCCTTGTTATCAATTGCAGGTTTGGGAATTGCCCTTGCTTTTGTCTCGGTTTGGAGTACTTTTGTTGGATTTTTTTTAGTTGGTTTGGGGCTTTCTACGATTGTACCGATTGTATTCTCTTCGGCAGGAAATCTTAAAAATATCAGTCCATCGGCAGGGATTTCGATGGCTACTTCTATTGGTTATACTGGCTTCTTTATTGGCCCACCAACGATTGGGTATTTGGCCGAAGAGTTTGGTTTGAGATTTGGATTGGGGTTTGTTCTATTTTTGTTTGTGCTGATGGCTGGAATTTTGGTTTTATTAAGCAAAAAACAGTAATTTAAAGATGAGTTTATACTTATGTGTCGATTGCCAATACGCTTTTTTCATCTTAGCAGGCTTTATCGGTAGCATCCTTTGGTTGGTTTGGTTGATAATTGTTGGCGTAAAAATTATACAAAATCGAGGCAATCATTTGGTGTGATTGTCTCGGTTTATCACTAAAATTCAATAGAGAAAATAGTCCACCTACTTGCGTTCATTGTCCATTTCATAGGGTTCATTGCTGCTATACCTTTGCATTATCAATTTCGATAACATTAATTAAAGTTTTTAGATAATGCAAAATCAATTTTTAGTTCCAACAAGAGAACAAGTCGCACCAGCCAATCAAGTAATTTTCGATAACTTACAAAAAGCATTAGGGTTTGTACCTAATTTATATGCAACCATTGCTTATTCAGATAATGGTTTAGCAAGGTTTTTAGCGTATCAAAATGCTAAAACTTCTTTGTCGAACAAAGAAAAAGAAGCAGTTAATCTCATAGTTAGTCAAGTTAATGGCTGTGTATATTGCCAAAGTGCTCATTTGGTTTTAGGTAAAATGAATGGGTTTTCTGATGAACAATTACTCGATATTAGAAAAGGAAAGTCAGCAGATGCAAAACTAAATTCATTGGTGCAATTGGCTGCTGATATTACCCAAAATAGAGGAAACTCAAACGATGCTTTGGTGACGGAGTTTTTTGCACAAGGTTATACTAAAGAAAACTTAATAGATTTGATACTTCAAATAAGCGATAAAACAGCAATGAATTATCTACATAATCTTACTAAAGTTCCAGTAGATTTTCCTTTAGCTCCAGCATTGTAATTTTTCAGAAATGAGTTGATTGCAACAATTGACTCATTTTCTCCACCCAAAATCGAAACGAAAATGAATATTGAACAAAAACACCCGCTACCACCATTTACGATGGAAACAGCTTTACAAAAAGTGAAATTGGCAGAAGATGCTTGGAATAGCCAAGACCCAGAAAGGATTTCAAAGGCTTATAGTGTTGATACTGAGTGGAGAAATAGAACGGAATTCATTAATGGAAGACATGAAGTTGTTGCTTTTTTACAAAAAAAATGGCAAAAAGAGTTGAATTATAAACTCAAAAAAGAGTTATGGGGCTTTCGTGAGAATCGCATGGCTGTTCGATTTGAGTATGAATATCAAGATGTTGATGGTCAATGGTTTAGGGCTTATGGTAACGAAAATTGGGAGTTTGATGAAAACGGTTTAATGCGGAAGCGTTATGCAAGTATCAATGACTTGGCAATAAATGAATCAGATAGAAAATTATAAAATTAATTATTATGAAAAATCAAATAGAAAAATCGGTCAATGTAGATTTGTCACTGATTGCAGACGAAACTACAAAAAGTAGTCAAAATGTAGAAACTGAGGAGGAAGTATATATTTATGATGAATGTGGGGATACACTTTGGGATAAAGTATTAGCTCAAGAAGAACAAAAGTCAGTCAAAAAATAACAGAAAAGTCATGGCAAAGAACTTCGCAGAAATAGGTTTTAGTAAATCATCGAAAGATTTACAAGAAAAGTACGGAAGTAGGGCAAGTTATGAACGTATGGAAAGAATAACTTTTCGTAATTCATTAACTCCAAACGAAATAGCTTTTATTTCAAATCGAGATAGCTTTTATATATCAACGGTTGGAGAGAATGGCTTTCCTTATATTCAGCATCGAGGTGGGCCAAAGGGCTTTTTGAAAGTTTTGGATGAAAAACGCTTAGGATTTATTGATTTTAAAGGAAATATGCAATATATTTCTGTTGGAAATTTGGCGACCAATAATAAAGTTTGTTTGTTTTTGATGGATTATCCTGCAAAAACAAGACTGAAAATTTATGCAACAACTGAAATTATTGAACTTAAAGAAAATCCTGAATTATATGAATTGCTTAATTTAGAAACCTATCAATTTCGACCTGAACGTATGATGGTTTTTCATATTGAGGCGTTTGACTGGAATTGTCCACAACACATCACACCACGCTATACACTGGATGAAATTGATACTTTTTTAGCTCCGCAAAGAGAATATATCTCAAAACTTGAAGCAGAAATAAAAGCTTTGAAAGTACAGTTAACAGCTAATAATTCTTAGAATACTGAAGTTTTACGCAAAAAAATAATGACTAATCAAAACTCTTTTACTTTAATCAATCCCCAAAATGGTAATCTTGCATTTAAATTGTTTTCGTTTGAAGGAAATAACCATTTTGACCAGATACAACGACTTAATTATTTCTCGTTGATTTGGATTAAGGAAGGGACTGGAAAGGTAAAATCAGATTTTTCGGAATATAGTTTTGAAAAAAACACTTTATTTTCTTTCGCACCGTACCAACCTTTTATGTTTTCCAATGTCGAAAATATAGAGGGTATCACTATTCATTTCCATGCTGATTTTTTTTGTATTCATAAACACCAACAAGAAATAGCTACGAATGGTATTTTATATAACAATGTTTATAGTCCACCGTTTGTGTTGGTTGATGATGAATCAAAAAAAATATTTGAGATGGTTTTGGAGCAGGTGAAAACCGAAATGCAAAATTTGGCTTTGGCACAATATGAACTTTTGGTTTCATATTTGAAAATATTTTTGATAACAGCTACAAGACTGAAAGTTAAGCAACAAACACAAATACAAGATAATCTTTCAAATAGCAAAGAACCATTTATTCTTCAAAATTTAAAGAATTTTATTGAAATACATTTTAAATTGAAACATTCGGCGAGAGACTATGCTGATTTATTGAATATTACTCCCAAAGCTTTGGCAAAAATTACTAAAATACACTTTAATAAAACGCTAACTGACTTAATTTCAGAACGAATTATCATTGAAGCAAAACGAGAATTGTATTTAACAAACAAACCAATCAAAGAAATCGCCTACGAATTGGGCTATGAAGATGAACATTATTTTAGCCGATTTTTCAAAAATAATGCTGATGTATCGCCACAAACATATCGAGATACGGTGGGTTTTGCCCGTGCGTTAGCTTAATCTTTTCTCGAAATTTCCATTTATCTTTTACCCTCTTTCAAATAAATTTAGCACTTTTGCTATATCCTTTTGTTCAATAATTAAATTTAAATTTTCGGCTTCGATAATTCCTTTTTGCTGAAGATTTAATAAAGTTCGGTTGAGGCTACGAACAGTAATCCCCAAATAATCGGCTAAATCTTGTTTGTTAAGTTTAAGCGGCTGCACCGAAAAAAGGTAGATAAGTTTCAGGATTGAATATTCTAAAGGATAGTTTTGCTGATAGGATGCCCTGCTCGCAGTTTGTGCTACTCGTGTGGCGAGTTCTTTTAAAATTAGATAATTTAAGTTCCAATTTGATTGTAGAAGCTCAATAAAATACTGATTCGGAATCTTGAAAACTTCAATATCAGTCAATGTTTCGACATTCGTAAGACTTTGGCTATTATTGAAAATTTCTAATTCACCAATAATTTCTCCTTCACCTAAAAATTCAAGAATATAATCTTTACCATTGTTTTCGGTGATAAAACATTTTACAATCCCGCTTTTGATGATATATAAGTTGCTGATATTTTCACCTTGTACAATAATTCTTTCTTTTTGAGGTAGTTTTTTTTCAGAAATAAAGCTCGTTGAATGGCTCAGCTGAGAAATATACGCTAATAATTCTTGATTGTATCTTATCATTTTCTACTCTTCGAGACAAATGTCCTTTTCTATGGCAAATGTAATCTGCATTTTTGCCAAATTAAACAATACTTGTCATTGTTTTGGTCATGTTTTCGGGAAAATTAATAATTTCCCTCTATGTTTTATCAATGAAGAATACAGATTATTCAAAATTACCAAAAGTAGAATTGCATTTGCATTTAGATTGTTGTTTGAGTTTTGACGTAGTTCATAAAATTGACCCAACGATTAATTATCAAACATATAGAGCATCATTTATAGCACCTGCAAAATGCACCGATTTAGCCGATTATATCACTCGTGCCGTCAGTGGTTGTAATCTGATGCAAACCAGTGAGCAACTAAGATTAGTTACACTTGATTTATTTGACCAACTGAAAAACGATTTTGTAATTTATGCTGAAATTCGTTTCGCTCCACTTTTGCATACATTCAAAGGTTTGACACCAACTGAGGTTGTTTCAATAGTCAATGAAGCAATAAATGAAGGCATTGAACAAACAGGTGTAGAAGCTGGACTGATTTTATGCACTTTGCGTCATTTTTCAGAGGTTCAAAGCATGGAAACAGTGAAATTAGTTGAGCAATTTAAGGGTACAAATGTTATTGGGTTTGATATAGCAGCTGACGAAGCTGGATTTCCGATTGACAATCATTTGAAAGCTTTTGCGTATGCTAAAGAGAAGAATTTGCACGTAACTGCTCATGCTGGCGAAGCAAAAGGTGCTGAAAGTGTGTGGAAAACACTGAAAAATTTTCATCCAAGCCGCATTGGGCATGGTGTTAGAAGTACAGAAGATACTAATTTATTGGAATTTCTGAAACAAGAAAATATTCATCTCGAAGTTTGTCCAACCAGTAATGTGCAAACCAATGTGGTTGATAAAATAGAAAATCATCCTGTGGATAAAATCTATAAAAGTGGCGTTTCAATGAGTATCAACACCGATGCCCGAACGATTTCGAATGTTGATTTAAGGCAAGAATACGAAACTTTAGAGAAATATTTTAACTGGCAAAAAGAACAGTTTTTAAAATGTAATCTCGAAGCTATTAGACACGCTTTTATTTCATCAGAGAAAAAAGCTATTTTAATCAAAAAAATAGAAATGATGTGGAGCGAACATTCTGTTCGCTAATAATAATTTTAACAATTGTTATACAATACAAAAACCAATGAACATTAAAGTAATTGCATTTGATGCTGATGACACCCTTTGGGTAAATGAACCCTATTTTTTGGAAACAGAAAATAAATTTTGTGCCTTGCTTGAAGATTATTTGCCACATCATACTATTTCGCAAGAACTCTTCAAAACTCAATTACAGAATTTGCCGCTCTATGGATATGGTGTAAAATGTTTTACACTATGTATGATAGAAACTGCTCTCCGAATTACAGATAATACGCTGAATGTGAGCGTTTTAGAGAAAATCATTGAAAATGGAAAGGCACTTTTAGAAAAACCAATCGAACTGTTGGAGGGAGTTGAGGAGACTTTGCAAGCTCTTTCATCAAAATGTCGAATTGTGGTAGCTACGAAAGGCGATTTACTCGACCAAGAACGTAAACTCAAAAAATCTGGTATTGAGCATTATTTTCATCATATCGAAATTATGAGTGAAAAGAAAACGCCTGATTATGAGAAACTTATCAAACATTTGGACATTAAGCCTGAAGAGTTTTTGATGATTGGTAATTCCATCAAATCTGATGTTTTACCTGTGTTAGCTCTTGGTGGGCATGGAGTACATGTACCCTATCATACCACTTGGGCTTATGAACAAGTTGAACATAATATTGATAGTCCGAATTTCAAGAAAGTAGAAGCCATTAATGAGATTTTGCCGTTTTTGTTGGGGTAGTTTTTTTAAATGCCATCGGTTTTAACCGACGGCATTTAAAATGATAGAGATTTATCTCACAAATTGCCACTTGCTTTTTTGTATCTCACACTTGCTACCAAAAAGTTATATATACTGCTAAGGTATTGATTTTCAGCGTTTTGTAATGAATATTCAGAATTTTTTAAATCGGAAATGATGATTACACCTTTCTCAAATCTGAATTTATCAGTTTCTAAAATCTGTTGTGCGAGCGTGATGTTTTTCTTCGCCTCTTCCAAATTCAATTTAGATTGTTGTAAAGTATTCCAAGTACTTTTCGATTCGTAATTGAAATCATTTTTTAAACGCTCCATATTTAGCTGATTAATTTTCTGACGAACCAAAAAATCTTGCATCGAAAGTTTAGCCTGCTTTCCATCAAAAATTGAAATATTGGCACGAATGCCTAAATAATTTGATAAAAACCAAGTTTTATTTGCAAATGGATTGAAAGTATCAGAAATCTGAAATGCAGAATAATTTCCATAAGCGGATACTGTTGGTAAATTACGAATTTTTTGTTTCTGACCATTCAATTCATTCAATCGAAGGTTCAGTTCCTCTGCTTTTACTTCTGTTCTTTTTTCTGTATTGAATTGATTCTCAATAATTTGTGAGTAATTCAAGATAGACGTAAGGTCTTCGGCTGGCTCAAGCTTATCGCCAGTATTGAGTTGATATTGTAGTGTGACTAAGCTCAATTCATAATCTTGAACATTTTTGGTTTGAGTCAATTTCGCATTACTTACATCGAGTGTAAATTTATCTAAATCATTTTTTAGAATAGTACCTTGTTCAAATTTTACTTGTGCCGCATCTAAGTAAGCGTTGGCACGCTGCAAAGCAATTTCAGATAAACGCAGTTTTTCTTTATTGAAAACTGCCGAAAAATAGGCTTCAGTAATGCTTTGTTTGAGATTGAGTTTTTGTTGTTCAAGTGTATTTTTTTGAGCTTCAGTTTGTGTATCATTCACCAAACGGTCGATTTTTTTATTGGCATCATACACTTTCTGCTCGGCTTGTAAAGCAAAGGTATTATTGAACGGACGGCCTAAACGCACAATCGTTTGTGACTCGCTCGAACCTGGTAATGCAAAAGGTAAAACCGTAGTTTGGAGTTGTGTATTCCATCTTACATCACCGCTTGCACTGACTTGTGGTAGCCATTTTGCTTTGATTTTATCATTTTCGCTATTGGCAATCTGAATATTCAAGGCTTGGGTCTTTAACTCAATCCGATTTTCGATACCTTTTTGTATTGCCTCGTTGAGCGTTATTTTTTGAGCAAAAACTTCATTTCCTTGCAGCAAAAAAGTGGTATATATAACAATGCCGAAAATTACTTTTTTCATATTTTTCTATATTTTCTCAAATCTAAAAACCTTATTTGAATGAATGATTTTTTTCTATCTAAAACGGAAAAAATACACTATTAAACTGTTTAGTTTGGATGTTAAAATTCAATCAAAACGCTTGATAGTGCTTTGGTACTATGTTCTAAACACAGCCGCTGGTTCGAGTTTTGTTATTTTTCGCATGGCAAGAAGGCTACCCAAAATAGCAATAAATAGAGTTACACCAATCAGAAAAACAATTAAGCCGAGAGTAACTTGAATATTTAAACTGGTTTTAGTGGCTTGCACGAAGCCAAAAAGTAAGAAATAGGCAACAATAAAACCAACAATGGAGTAGATAGTTGCTTGCCATAGAATCAATTTCCTAATGACACCATTGGTGCCACCGATTGCTTTGATAGTACCATAATCTTTGATGCGGTCATTGACTGCCGAAAACATAGTAAGGCCAACAATAGCGAAACCTGTGATGATAGCAAAGACTACCAAAAGACCAAATGATGCTACAATACCGCTATTTAAAGCAAAATATTTGAGACTTTCGTCAGTATAAGTTTTTCCATCACGAGCTTTCACACCTGGGATTTCTTTGTTTATGGCATTTATTACTTGTTCGATTGATGCTCCATCTTGCCATTCCACCAAAAAAGCTGAGGCTTTGGTTGTTGGTACTTTGCAGAGTTTTCTGGCCCGTTCAACAGTCGTAAAACCATAAGCTACACCCAAGCCTTTTGCTCCTTTGGTTTGACCAACCAACACCACCCGATTGCCATTATACTCAAAGTGGTCACCTATTTTGATGTTTTTCTTTAAAATGGCATCATAAGAATCTGTTATAACAGCTCCTTCTTGCAGTAAATCTTGCAGATTGCCGATGGCAAAATTCCATGGCCCACCTGCATAGGAGGGAGCTTGTGTGCCTATCATTGTGATATTGGTTTTTGTGCCATTGCTAAACTTGGCACTTCCTCCACCAACAATTAATTGATTGACTTTTTTTACGCCTGATATACTCATCAATTCTCGATAAATTCTCATGTCAAGTAGTGGTAAATCGCTGACTTGTTGGCTTTTATCGCTCACCACCCAAATATAGTTTTGGTTGAATTGTGCCAAAGATATAGTACTGTTGAGAAGTGAAAAGCAAATACCGAGTTGTTGTCCAATTAAGAAAACGGACAAGATAATGCCGAACAAAATACCAAACATTTTGGCTTTGTCGTACCACATAAATTTGAATGCTTCGTTTAACATGGTTGGATTTTGGCTATTAGCTTTTAGCTATTAGCTATTAGCTTTTTGGAAATGTTTATTTTCTATTATTGAATTTGTTGAATATTGCATTTAAAATAATCAAAATTCCTTAAAAATAACGTTTTTGATAGCTATCGGCTAAATGCTAATAGCTAACCGCTTGCTCACTTCAATAAAATCACACAATCCACTCGACTACCAATTAGCGGCATTTTGCCAGATTCTAAGCGAATTGATACATCACGTACTCGCCTGTCTTCTTGCTCAGTTGATTGGTCCTTGAAAAGCGATTTTTGTTTCAAATAATCGGCAGCATAACTGACCGAGCCATGAGCAAGCGTATCACCCGTTGTTTGTGAAATAATGAAGGCTTTTTGTCCTAATTGTATCTTTTCGGCATAAAGTTCATCAACTTCGGTTTTGGCAATGAGAGAGCCAGTTGGAGCAAATTCGGCTATTTGTGTTGTATTATTGACATAATCTCCCGTTTTTACTGAAACCTTCAGTACTTTCCCTGAAATCAAAGCATTGACTTTTTTCTGATTAACCAAAGTACGAAAATAACCGATATCGGCTTGTAATTCGTTGATTCTACTCTTCGATTGCTCAATATTTGCAGTGGCAGTTTCTACATCTTTTACTAATTTATCAACTGTTGCTTTACTATCATCAACGGCTTGTTTTGTTTGGGCATTTCCTTCAAATAAGCGTAGGTTTCGTTCATAACTGTCACGAGCATTTTTTAGACTTACTTTGACTGCTTCCAGATTGGCTTGATTGACAGCAATAGCAGCTTTTTGGGTTGCTATTTTACTTTCTGATTGTGACAATTGTGCATTTTCGATACTATTTTCAATAGTCAATAAACTTTGCCCTTTTTGCACAATTTGATTTTCTTTGATTAAAACAGCCAGTACTTTGCCATTGATACCCGCTGTGAAATTCAAAATTCCATCTTCAGGCTCGATACGTGCCACACCCAAAATTTGATTATTGGTTGTTGGGACTTTTGCGAGAGAATCGGCTTTGGCTTTTTCAGCAGCTTCTTTTTCTGCTTTGTTACCACAAGAAGCCAAAACTGCGATGGTGAGAATAGATATGATGTAATTTCTCATACTTTTAAATGCTATTATCTGATTTTGACAATTCATATTTTTAATGAATAAAAACTTGTTTTAATTAGGCTGTTCTTTAGTTAGATTGAAAATTTCAGTTGCAATGCCATTTTTTACTTCCACAACTCGGTCAGCATATTCTTGCAAACGAGGGTCGTGCGTTACGACTGCCACTGATTTTCCTTGTCTTGCCAAATTACGAAGTTCGTTCATGACAACTCCCAAAGAATCTTTATCAAGTGATGCAGTTGGTTCATCACAAAGAATTAGTTTGGGATTGGTTACTAAAGCTCTTGCAATGGCAATGCGTTGTTGTTGACCGCCCGAAAGTTCTTTAGGTAAATTCTTGCGTCGATCAGTCATATCAACAACTTCTAAGGCTTTTTGTACCCTTTTTTTAATTTCGGAACTGGTAACTCCCTGAAGTTTTAGGGGTAAACCCACATTGTCTTCGGCATTGAGTGGAGCGAGTAAGTTGAAGCTTTGAAACACAAAACCAATAGTATTGAGGCGTAGTTTGGCTAAATCATTGGTTTTGAGGTCGTTGATATGTTTTCCATCTACCCATAAATCACCAAAAGACGGGTAAATCACACACCCTAACAAGGAAAGAAGTGTGGTTTTGCCCGAACCAGATGGCCCAATGATAAGCATTAATTCACCTTCATTTAGTTTTAATGTAGTTGCTTGAAGAGCCACAATAACTTGGTCGCCAGTTTGATATTGCTTTCCTGCACCTTTTAGTTCTGCAATCATTATTTATATAGACTTTTAATATAAAACAACTTTTGAGCGTAAGTGTTTTTTTTACTCAAATGTAGCTTATAAATATAGTCCATAATTATGAGATTGAACAGTATTGTTGAATATACATGGTTTTAGAGCTATTTTTCCCATTAACAATCATTAACAAAATAACAAGTAAACCTTTTGTGATGGTTCTGCATCTAAGTATTAGATTTCAATAATTTAGAAAACTTAATAAAGAAAACCAAAACGAAATAAAACTATGAGAAAGCTAATGATTGTGGCAATGTTGGTAGCAAGTGCTGCCGTGGCCAATGCACAAAGAGGAAATGACAGAAGAGACAATGGCTATGATAACAGAGGTGGTAGCTATGACAACAGAGGTGGGGGTTATGACAGGAGAGACGACCGACGAGGTGATAATTATGATCGCATTGATAGTTACCAACGTGAAGCTCGTCGCCAAATTGCTTTTGGAATTGAAAGTGGACGTATTACATCACATGAATCGAAAAAGTTATTGCGTGAAGTAGAGCATATCGAGTACAAAGAAAATCGTTACAAACGTGATGGCGTGCTTGACCCACGTGAACGTAGAGATTTAATTGAAGATTTGACAGTTTTGAATCGTTGGATCAATCGTGAAAAACGTGACGGTGACCGTATAACGTATGATGATTTCAGTAGAAATAATCGTGGTAATGACCGTAGCGACGACCGCCGCTATAATGACAGATATAATAGAAGATATTGATATTAAGAATTGCCAAAACCTTACGGGATTTTTTCAATCCTGTAAGGTTTTTTTATGCGTTTATTGATAAAAACTACTGTGCAACTTCTTCGGTCTGCAACTGTTTTTCATATAGTTCACGATACGCTCCACCTTTTTCATAAAGTGTATCATGTGTACCTTCTTCAACTACTTCACCATTGTCTAAAACCAAGATTTTGTCAGCTAATTTGGCTGATGAAACTCGGTGCGAAATGATAACAGAAGTACGATTTTGCATGATACGTTGTAGATTATTCAAGATGATATTTTCAGTATTCGTATCAACTGCTGAAAGGCAATCATCTAAAATTAAAATCTTAGGTTCACGAGCAATGGCACGAGAAATAGATAATCTTTGCTTTTGCCCGCCCGAAAGTGTAATTCCTCTTTCTCCTAATTTTGTGTTGAATTTCTCAGGAAAATCCATGATATTTTGATACAAATCGGCATCTTTCGTTGCTTTTATCACTTGCTCGTCTGTCAAATTTGGTGAACCAAATTTAGCATTATTCATAATCGAATCCGAAAACAAAAATACTTCTTGTGGAACATATCCCATTTGGCTACGAAGATATTGGACATTATAGTCTTTTATTGAAATGTCATCAAAAAGTATGTTGCCTTTGGTGGTATCATACATTCTTACAATCAAGTTTGCAATTGTACTTTTCCCCGAACCTGTCGTGCCAAGTATAGCTACTGATTCACCCGCTTTTATCTCAAGATTGAAGTTTTTCAAAGCTTGAATTCCTGAATCTGGATAGATAAAATCAATGTTTCGGAAGCTGATATTTCCTTCGATATTTTTCGTAATATTTTTCGTAGAAACAATCTCCGATTTGATATTTAGAAATTCATTGATACGTTTTTGTGAAGCTGCTGCACGTTGAATTTGGCTCGATGTCCAACCCAAAGCGATGAGTGGCCAAGTGAGCATAAACACATACATGATAAACTCAGTAACATTGCCAGGGCTTAATCTTCCTGCAATGATTTCTTGTCCACCCACAAACACACACAAAACCGTACTTAAACCAATTAAAAGAGCAGTTGTTGGCGAAAAGAGAGCATCTACACGAGTTAAAGCCAAAGATTTTGATTTATAAATATCACTTTCCGTAGTAAAACGTTTGGCAGAATCATCTTCACGAGCAAAAGCTTTCAGCACTCGGATACCTGAAAAAGCTTCTTGCACAAAAGTAGAAAGGTTGGAAAGGCTTTTCTGTATTTCTTCTGAGCGTTTATTCATGATGGTACTTACCATAAAAATACTTGCCGAAAGCACAGGCATTGGTAGCAAAACCCACCAAGTTAAACGAGTATTGACCGAAAACATATAACTCAAAACCAAAACCACCAACACAAACATATTCATCAGATACATGAGCGATGGTCCAACATACATTCTCACTTTTCCGACATCTTCTGAAATTCTTGCCATTAAATCTCCTGTATTATTTTGGCGATAAAAACTCAAAGGCAGACTTTGATAATGAGCATAAATCTCATTTTTCAAGTCAAATTCGATATGACGTGACATCACAATGATGGTTTGACGAACAGCGAAAAGAAAAATCCCTTTTAAGATTGCCATCGCCAAAATCAACAAACCATAAATACCGATGCTTGTTGTAAAAACATCATACATGGTTTTTTGCGTCTGAGAATTATCAAAAAGGAAATAAATATCAATCGTTTCTTTTACCAAATCGAGTGCATGGCGTACAATTTGAGCAGGAATAATACCAAAAAGATTGGAAACGATGGTAAAAATGATACCCAAAATCAAGTACCATTTATATTTAAAAAAGTATTTGTTGAGATAAGCGAGGTGTTTCAAGAGTTCTGAATGCTGAGTTTAGAGTTTTGTTTGCTTTTTAGCATACTTACACTATTTCTAACAACGATTTTTAGAAAATTGTTGCATAAATGACTATGAAATTTCGTTATTCACCCTTCTATTGACTGTCAATTATTAGGATTAATGATGATTTTTGGTCGATTCTGATAACCATTTGTTGGTAATGAAGGTGCAATGGCATTGAATGGAGCTATAGCTGCTGAAAAATTTTTTATTAGTTGAGAGAGATTCACATTGATTGTTTGACCTAATGTCAATTGTTCGGTATGATTATCAATCCAAGTTTTGAATTCTGCCAAAGCATCTAAGGAGTTTTTATAGTATTGGGTGCTTTTTTTAGCAATAAAAATGATAGCTTTTGCATGATTTAAGTAAGCAATTTTTGAATATTCCAACATTTTCTGCTTTACTATACTTGGATCAGTAATACCACCAATCGTAACTACATCTGCTTCATTGATTTCGGTCTCAATTTCACCAGTAAAGTTTGAGCGAACTACATCTGCATCCCAAGTTTTTATGCCAGAAAAACTACTCGTTTGAAAAGTTGTTTTCAATACATCGGCATAGGTATTTATATCGGGAATATTAAAGGTTTTTCGAGCTGAACTTAGTTGGTCGGTATTTGATCCAGCCTCAAAACAGAACTTGATAGAAGCATTTTTCTCTTTGACAAGCTCTTTACACGATACTAGAAACGTTTTCATTTGTTTGTAATTGAAGTGATACCAATCTTCAAATAAAACACTATTATACATATTACGTATATCATTACCAAACATCTCTTCCAAAGAACGAACATTTACTTTTGGAGGCTGAATTTGACTTTGTGTGAGGTAGCTTGTGCCATAAGCTGTGTTTAACCCTGCCAAGCCTGCATATCGCTCATTGACTAACCAGCTTCTAAATTGATTGACATTGGCGAGTGTGTAGTCATATTCGCAGGTGTGTGGATTAGTAAAGTTGAAACCATTCCACGCATTTTCATAATTAAAACCTGATTCAAACTGTGCTGATGTAACTACTGAAACCCAATATAATTTTTTACCTAAAATTGGATAATATCTATCCATAATTTTCTGAACAAAGCCTTTCATTTTCGTTTTAGCAGAAGTAGAAGCGAAAGAACCATGCCCTGAACCATAGCCAATTCTGGCAGGGTTTCCAAATTGGTCTTGAATGATTTCTCCGCCAAATAGATCAAAAAGAGCATTATCAAAAGTATTATATACATTTTGATTGGGGTCAGTTTCGTCTCTTTCCTGAAAATAATACCTTGTGTCATCATAATCGACAGCGATTCTTATCGCTATATAATCATAAACATTATTGGCATGACCAAGAATTTTATCAAACCTACTCCAATATTGGTTAAGTAAGTCGGGATTCGTTTCATTAAATTGAGAAAGACTTTTAAAAACTTCTTCCAAACGAATAGTTGTTCCAAATAGATTTGCTCCTTTATTTGCAAACTCAGTCATTTCTAGGATGATTTGGTCGGTTGTTCCATACGTAACTTGATAACCCAATTTGAAATCGGGGTCAGTTGCCGTAGTAAGAGCTTTACATCCTTTAATCTCGGCTTTGAAAGATACGCTATCTCTTGTTGAAAATCCTGGATTTAAGATAATTTCTCGGCCAGAATTATAGATAACGTTTGCTTTATTTGAAATGATGTTATTAGCAATAATTTTACCATGAGAATTATTGGTTTCTTTCAAAATAGTACCAGAACTGTAATTGTCGTTTGGATTTTGTAGTTGAACTAAATCGGGACAAATGGAGATATTTGCTGAACTCGTCACAGTACCATTTCCACAAACATTAGATATGGAGATAATGCTATAGTTGGTATTCTGCGTTGGTGTTACTGCAATTGTTTGAAATGATTTGTCAGAACTGAATGGAGCCAAACCAGAAATATTCACGTTATAATCTCCTCCTCCATCTACAAGTAATGATAAATATGCAGGAGATCCAATTACGCTAATTACCTGATTTCCAGTTAATTGAGCAGATAATTTATTGTAAATATTTACTACTAAATCTGAGCTAATACCCGTGCAACCATTGGCTGTCCAATGAATAGTAAAAACCCCTGACTGTGTTGGTTGAAAATCAATATTTGGACCAGTATAGACAGTATTGTTATTAAACTTCAAAATTCCTTGTGGTCCTCCAGAACCTTGAATTCTGAAGTTACTTAGATTGGTTGAGCAGATGTTTTGTGGAGAAATAAGTCCCAAAGTATTACTTAAAATCACAGGTTTGGGAACACTATTGACTACGAATGTATTATCGGTTCGAAAAGTGCCAACAATCTGATTATCAGTCGTCAGCACTCGAACATAGAAGGTATTTTCAGCTAAGCTATCAGGGACGGTAAAAGATATGGGACTATGGTCACCATTTGCAATTTCGACAATTTTTCCTTCTTGAGAGCCATTAATACCAATTAATTGTACACTAAATGTTGTATTATTTTTAAAATCCCCCAAAGTGTTGAATTTGATTTGAGCTTGCCCTCCCGCACAAATCCGATAAGAAACACTATCTAAAACAATACTCTGTGTATTGCTTATTTTAGTAATAAATGCCCTTTTTCTATTGTCCAAACGATTAGACTGATTGCTAAAATTTGTATTTAAATTAATTTGCCCAAATGAAGCTTTTCCAAAGTTTTGTCCAATAAAAATGATGTTTTTTGATGAATCTATAGCCAAACCATTGATTAAAACAGCGTTATAAACTTTGATGTTATTGATCGAACCCACCAAATTTCCTAAAGGATTATAGATTGCTACAAATGGTGTTCCAGAGGTATTGCTGATAGTAGTGAGATCTTTTTGTTGTAAGCGATGCTTGTCAATTAAAAAATACTCAGAACTATTGCTATTTTTTAAATAAGAGGTAAAATAGATGTTGTCTTGTAAATCCATGCCTAAAGCATTTCTTCCTTCTTGCAATATATGATTATTGAATTTGACCCATTGAGCATTGCCACCTGAATTTATTTTCAGCAAAGCAACTGTTTGCGTACTATCAAAACCATTGGGTGTGCTTGGAAAAGTTAAGCCTGCAAAACTTCCGCCATTGGCCGGTTTTAAGGAGAAACTCAAATAAATGTTATTTTTTGAATCAATTTTTAGGTTTGGAGCAGGTGTTGAATGAATATTTACTTGAGTAAGTTGTGATTTTTTAGCCCATGACCAGCGATTCACAGTGGTATTATATTTTGCTACAAAGTAACCTGCATTACTAAAATTAAGTTGATTTGTGCCAAAATTAACTTGAAGTGCAGTCCCAATTCCAGTGGTCGCACTTGAACCAGTTATAATTACATTATTTTGAGAATCAATATCAAGATTTGAGAAACCTAACGCACCATTAGGTGAATTTACATTTATTTTTTCAAGCTTTATGATGCTCAAGTTAGAAGGTTTTAATTCGGCCATCACTAACCCCGCATTTTCATTGCTATATTGGTTCCCATCAATAAATTTTAGTATATTTGGAAGTCCCTGATGCCATGTGTAAAGCAACCAAAGTTTTCCTTTTTTTGCCTTTAATGAATAATAACCTTTGTTCCCTAAACCATAAGTTGCTTGAGCATCAAAGCTGGTAGGAGAGTTGCTACAAGTTTTTAGACTTGTTAGATTTGACAAAATATCTAAGTTTCCACTTAAATCAAATTTAGCAATCCAAGCGAATTTTCCTTTATACCTATATTCATACTGCGTTGGTGTTATATTAGGAATGGCATATCGACAATAACCAAGAATGGAACCTAAGGAGAAATTTTCTTCATCAGTTATTACTAAAGAGGCTTGATTTTCAGGTGTAATGCTACAAGGAGATGTTGCGTTAAACTCAGAAACAATAAATATTTGACCATGATCAATTGTCAAATCACAGTACTGATAGTCGCTTGTTTCAGTCAAAGTATTCCATTTTCTATACCAAGCTAATTGCCCATCTGATGTGATTTTAGCCAAAAAACCAGTCCTTTTCTCGGTGCTGTCACAGAAGGCACTATTTCCTTCGATAGCATTGATACTGATATTGCCCAAACTCATTTTTTGGGAGAAAAAACCAGCAATATATAAATTATTTGTACTATCAATTTCTGAATCAACAATAGTAGATGGATAATTGAAAGTATTTGTCCAAAAAGTATCAGCTAAAGCCCAAGACCAATTGGGTTTACAATTCGATAAAATTAATTGTTTTGAAGTAGAAATAGTACAGCCATTTTTAGAAGTATGAACAATATAATTTCCTACATTTTTAATCCCAGCTTGATTAATTGTTAATGTATCATTTGTTCCAACTCCAATTCCTGACCACAGAAAAGTGGATTGATTGGATACACTATCACTAACGATGATTTTTATATCATCTCCTAAGCATGAGTTACTTGGAACTACCTGAATCGATGGTTTGGGGCTTGCTCTAATAGCAATATCTGTTCCATTTTTATTGCTAATCGCACTTGAGTTAGTGGCAATGACACGTATTCGGTATTTGGTGCCTTCCGTAAAATTAGCAGGAATCAATACATTTTGAGTAAGTGCGTTGGCAGAAACAGTAGCCAAATTATATGGATGCAGAAAACTTCCACTTGAATCAGAAAGTTGTATCGTAAGTAAATTGGTATTTGAAAAAGTCCCATTGGTAATTGCCCAATTGATTGAAGCGGTTGTAGGTGTACAAATAAGATTTGAACTTAGCTCTTGTAATGTAATAATTGGCGAAGCAGAAATCTTGCAAGTATCAATCACAGATAAATTTGTGCCATTATCCTCGCTAATGATGATTGGATCGGTACTCACCGCTCGTATGCGATATTTATGACCTAAGTAGATTGAATCGGGTAAAACAAAAGCAATGCGTTGAAGAGAGGCATTGAGAAATCGAGCTACTTCGATGGGTTTGTTAAAATTTCCAGAGGAGTCTGAAAGTTGAATTTTAAAAAAATTACCTTGTTTAAAAGTACCTGTTGAAGAAAATGCGACCTGTTCAACTTTTGCCTTGCAAATTGTTTCTCCATTAAAGGAAACACTTAATGATTGAGCAAAAATTGATTCAGAAATGAATATTATAAAGCAGCAAACGTATATTTTATTCATTATTTAGCACTTTTTTGTTGATAAAATTAAAAAAAAAACTCCTTAATCAATTCAGAATTTATTTAACGGTCGTGCCATTGTTTAGCGTTTGTTTTGCTTGAAGATAGAATGGCCTATCAAATGGGTATAAATCTTTGAACAAATACCCCTATTTGTATAGAAAATGAAGTAGTTGTACCGTATAATAAAAAAGCCTTGCTTCACTTTTTGATTATCAGTAGTTTTAATAAATATTAATTTGCTGTTAAAAAAGATGAATAAGCCACTAAATGTAGTTTTAGCAGACCAACATCCTTCCATGTTGAAGGGGATTTCTGCAGAATTAGAAAATGACAGGAATTTAATCGTAGTCGCCTGTACACAACATATTGAGGAAATTGAAAAGAAGCTAATCAGCAATAGGGTAGATGTTTTGGTACTTGATTATTGGTTTAGAGAAAGCAACACACAAAGTATTATTAAGAAATTGAGAGTTAAATACCCGGTACTAAAAATTATACTATATACGCAAGAAGAACGTCTTTCTTATGTGAAAGAAGTATTAGAGAATATACATGGGTATATACTAAAAACTGAACCAGAAGGCTCATTAACCATGGCCATTCAAAGGGTTATACAAAATAAAAAAGCCATAAGTGAAGATATAAGAGAGAGTCTTGAGGCTGGGGCGAATGTCAATCATTCATTGTCAAGTCAAGAAAATAAGATTTTATATTGCCGTATTGAAGGAATGAATCCTTTAACGATTTCAGAACAATTATCAATTTCTGAAAAAACAGTACGTAAACATATTGATAATGCTCGTAAAAAATTAGGTTTTGTTAAAACCGAAGACATGATTAGGTGGTTTTGGAAACAAAATATATAGGTGGTTAAGAAGTGTAAAAGTGAATCTAATCTGATACAAAATTTTTGTGTCAGATTTTTTTGCTTATATAGAGCTTTGGTTACTACACTTTTGGTGTAGAAAAATTACAAAAAATACTTATAATATATACATTTATGAGGTATTTGAATGTGGGTAGAAAGTATTAAACTTTGTTGATGATATTCACAGTCAAATCCCCTTACTAATGAAAGCACTTTACGTAACTCAAAAAGTTCATGTTTTGCTTGATGATATTCGATACTTACAAGCAGATACCAACTACACAATCATTCATACCAATCAAGACGAGAGTATTATTTCGTCAACTACCATCAAAAGACTGAATGAAAAAATAGAATCAAACGATTTTTTAAGAATCAATAAAAAATATGTTTTGAACAAAAAATTTATCAAAGCCTATAATGACCTTGATAGTTCTGTCATGCTTGATGATGGTCAAACCTTCTTACTTTCTCGCCGTAAAAATCGTACTCTTCGAGCTGAACTTAATCAAATATAAGTCAATCTACCGATTGATTTTTTAACATTAAATAATTTCAGAATTCTAAACCTATAAAATAAATATGAAAAAACTTATCCCTGTCTTAATTGTATCAAGTAGTATTCTTGCTCTCAATCAGGGCATTGAATATTGGAAGGATAATGCTCAGCCCAATGTGGAAAGCTACCAATTGGTAAGCAAGATAGAAAAGAAAATAGATGATAAACCCAAAAAGAAAAAGCGAAAAACGGAAGAGCCTACACCGATTGAATCTTTTCCAGAAAATGTGATAAGTTTCTTCACAGAACAATATTTAAGTTTTTCATCAGCTCCTTTAGAAGAAGTTGTTTTATCTACACCAGAAGAAACAATTGAAGCTAACAACAAGGCGAATAGACTTGCACTAGCTTGCCCAGTACTACCTACTCCAACGATTGCGTTTACAACAGCCAATGTATCTTCAACTATTGGTTGTAGCAGTGTTTCAATGACTGCTGTTGGGTGTGGAGCCAACTCTGTTAGATGGTACCAAAATGGTGTTTTTCAAAGTACAGGTACTTCTTATAGTGCTTTTCCATCTAATACTTCCAATTATCATGCTGAGTGTTGGGATGGCTCTTCTTGTACAAGTACGCCAAGTAACATGGTTCAAATACCTGTTTGGAAAGTAAGGGTGACTCCTCTGACCATTGACCCAACTATTTGTGCAGGAAATACTGTAACATTTACCGCAGAGATTTATAATGCAAGTTCAACGCCATTTCCTTTGACGCCCACTTATCAATGGCAAAATAGTGGTAATAATATTTCATTAGCAACTAATCAATCTTATGTGGCCAATAGTTCGGGCAATTATAATGTAATGGTAAAATTACCAGCTCCATTTCCTGCTGGTTGTACAAGTTATGGTTATGCTCCTCAAGTAAACTATTTACCAACGCCAACTATTACAGCCAATACACCTACTAATGTTTGTCCTGGTAATTCGGTAAGTATGGGTTGGAATTATGATTATCAATTTTTCCAAGGTGCTGGGACACCCACTTATCAATGGAAAAAGGATGCTGTAAATATTGCCGGGGCTACGAGTGCATATTTTACTGCAACACAAGGGCCGGGGGCTTATACGCTTACTATAAGTAAAAATGGTTGTTCAGCTACTTCAGCACCAATAAATGTGACTAATTCAGGTTCGGCACCAGCAGGAAAACCGATAATTACAAATTCAGCTATTTCTAATACACCAGTGCCAAGTCCAGTGTATGCTTGTCCAAGTAATGGGGTTACTTTTTTTGCAAGTGGCTGTACTCCAGAACAACAACCTTACTGGAGTTATAAGTATTCTTATGGGGAAACAGGTAGTAGTATTGGTAACAGTGCTATTTTTTATAGTAAACAATTTTTGGGTAAACCAGCTGCATTAAAAATTACAGTACGATGTGGAACAGGCACAACGTGTCTTGGCTCAGCGAGTGATACTTTAATTTTGAGTCCTCCAAGCGTGGACATTATCAAAACAGTGGGCTCTACAATATGTAATCCAACAATCTTAACAGCCAGTAGTACACCCAATACCAATGTTTCGTTTCAATGGGCAATTAATTCTAATATCATTCCTGCTCCTTTTGGAACTGGAAATCAATATTCGGCCAATTCTGGAGGTGAGTATCAACTCTATGCAACTTACAGTAATTTGCCTGGGGGAAATTGTTTTATTTCAAGTGCCACAGTTAACACAACAAGCACGCTCGCAGTTGCAACGCCAAGCATTAAGGCTTGTAATGGTATCAACCCTAACGTATGTACTGAGCTTGCATCACCTGTTACATTGTTTTCTGGTTCTTCTGTAACATTGCAAGCAACTAATTGTAATGGTACCGTAACATGGTCAACTGGTGCAACTGGTTTTAGCTTGGTGGTATCAACAGCAGGTACTTATAACGCAACTTGTGGTAATGGTACTTGTACAAGTCCAAATAGTAATACCATTCAGGTGATAGTAAACCCCTGTAATGCAGCTGTTAATTTAGCTCATCCTGCTAATGATATTTCTACAAATCCAACAATAAATGGTACATTGTGGCAAGCATCGGCCACCAGTGGGGTAATTGTAGCATCGAATTGGATAACTGGAAGTGGTACGAAAGTTACATACCAAGCAAAAAGTATTTCGCTTTCACCTGGTTTTATTGCCAACTCAGGAACCATATTTTCAGCATCGGTTGGAGGTTGTAATTAGCCATCGTAAAGATAGGAGGAGAGCTAAGTTCTCCTCCCATTATCTTGCACTGGGGCAAGCTAAAAATAATTGTTCAAGGGCTTGATTTGGTGCAATTCCTTTTTGGGCATCTAATGGTATTTGTTCTAATAATGGACTGTCGCATTCATAGTTGTCTCGATAGATAATCAGCATCTTACTGAGCTTTTCTAAATCCCCAATTTGAAATGCTGTGGTAATCCACTCAAAATAGACTTGTTTTGGCATAAAAACAGTCATTAAATTGCCATTCCAAATCCAATTTACAAAACCCTCTGGCTTACCTAAACTATCAAAAATTTCCCTCAAAAGCTTGATATTATTAGCTATTTCGGTTGGAGGTATTTGTTTTAATTCTCTATCTATATCATAATTTGAGTCTTTTAAAGCTTTGGCATATAGTCTATAAAGTTTAGCAGGAACATATTGTGGAGCTATTTTAATAATTTTATCAAAATTAGCTATTCCTTCATCAAATCTACTCTGACTGATGGCAGCTCTTCCTTTTTGCATATAAGCTAAAACATAATTGGGAGATAATACTATCATTTTATCCAAGGTTTGCTTCCCTGTTGATAAATCATTGATATTCAATTCAATCATTGATTTTAATTCAAGCATTTTGACTGATGGCGGATGTCTTTTTATCTCTTTTTCTATAAGTTTTTGGACGCTTAAAGTATATAGTTGTTTTTGTTCGGGGAGTAGCTGACTTCCAAGAACAGTTTGATGCATAAAAGTCAATTGTTCAATCATATTAAGATTTACTGCTGAACGAATAGTATAGGTTTTATTGGATAATTCGATGAGGTTTTCGATTGTTGGTTCAGTGATAGCTTTGGAGAAAACCCAATACGAACGAATATTTTGGTAGGTAAATTGATAGAAAATGGTACCTAAAACGCCAATGAATAATAGATTGATGATTGAATCATATTTGTTGATACTCAAGATATTAATATCTTTTTTGGGACTATTCAGATAAATAAATGCTAAAATAATCATAGAAAAGATAGTGTTGACCAAACTATCAGGATTAAAGCAAATAAAGCAACAGTAGAAGAAAAGCCAACCAGTTAGCAAGATTTTTAATAATTGATGAAAATTTGAACGCCAAATACTCAATATAGCACTTATCCATATAGCAATATAGCATAAACCACCAAGCAAACCACCAGCTACAAACCAATCTAAAAAAACATTATGCGACCTATCGTACCATACTCCGTCTTCTGCTAATTTAGCGTTAAAAAATTTAGCATAAACATAAGTGAAATTCTCTTGTCCCCAACCCAAAAACCAACGGTCGGCAAAGCCTTCAAAAGCAATTTTCCAAACCAAAAAACGAGAATCAAGCGTACTTATATTTGTCAATCTACCAATAGGAAGATTTTTTTGAACCCAAGTATTTTGACTAATAAAGTAAAAGATTATAGTACAGAAAAAAAGAGTTAAAGTGCTAATAATTAGTGTTTTAACTCTTTTTTCTTTTTTTATCAAATTATAAATATAAAGGATTAGCATAGCAATTGCTGAAAGCAAGATTGCCATATAAAATGTCCGAGTAAGTGTCTGAAAAATGGCCCATATGAGAACAATGATTCCAATCAATAGAATCCATTTATGTTGAGGCTTATATTTGAGATAAAATATGGCGATTAAGAAAAGATGATTGGCTAAATAAAAACATAAAAAAGCTGGGTTTCCGATAGTAGAAATGAGTCTTCCTGCAAACTTTTCACCTGACAAAATACCAAAAATAGCTACCGCAAAAGCAACGATAAGCATCATCATAAAAACATATTTTTGATTGGTTTCATTTCTCAAAATGGCAGCAAGCAAAAAGAAAAATAGACATAATAAAATTGTATTAATTGCTCCCTCCATTCGTTCAAAAGTTGCTCCAATACTGAATAAACTATCATAAGATAATAGGTTTATTATCAATGTAATAGTTCCAAAAATAGCAATCGAAAGAGATAGGTTATTATAGGAAAAAGTCCAACTTTTCTTATCAGAGAGCAGATATGTTATTGCACACAAAAGCACTGAAACTTGAAATAAAAGAGCCTTCGGAACTACATAACCATAAAATCCAGCTCTATCAAAAATAAGTGGGATGAGCAAAATTAAAAATAAAAAAACAGCGGTGGTGTATCGGGTCAGCGTATGCATATACTTATGAAGCAGTAAATTTAAGAAAGTGTAATTTCAGTATAATTACGATTGTGTGGGAGAATTTTATCTCAAATTTATTTTACGGTCTTTTACACCAATAAAAAGCCCATCAAAACCAAGTTTTGATGGGCTTTTTATAAAAAAATTATAGATAAACGTCAATTTACTCGATTACCTTGCAGCGATAATCATTCCTAAGCCAATAACATAGCAGAGTAACATAATATTAAGAATCATGGATGTGCCTTTGGGTGCATTTTTGAACTCTTTCCAAATATAAATTCCCCAGATAGCTGCCACGATTGTGGCTCCTTGTCCTAATCCATACGAAATGGCTGGGCCTGCTTTGCCCGAAGCGATGATATTGAATGACATTCCTTTACACCAAATCATCCCACCTAAAATTCCCATCAAATGGTTTTTGAATGACCCTTTGAAATAATCACTATAATTGACGGGTTTTCCTTCAAATGGACGCTTCATTAGTAGTGTATTGAATATAAAATTGCTCAATAAAACACCAATCGCAAAAAAGAAAACAGCAGTATATGGACTGAGTTTGCCTGCCTCTGGTACATTGAAATCAGGGAACATGGCGGCAGCTACGTATTTATAGAAATAGCCCATTAGAATACCTGCAACAACTGATAGCAATAAGCCTTTGGTAGAAACTCCGCTATTGCCACTTTGCATTTTGCGATAGGCATTGGCATTTAATAAAATTGCTAAAACAATCAATGCCATGCCTCCGAAAAGTAAGGTTTTATCACCAACTGGATTATCAAGATAATTGACAATGACACCAATCACCAAAGCCAAACCAATGCCTACTGGGAAAGCCACTGACATTCCAGCAATAGTAATAGCAGCAACCAATAAAATATTAGCAGCATTGAAAACCACACCTCCAATCATTGCTGATTGAATACTTTGAGCATCTGCTTGTTTAATGTCTTCTATAAAACTTCGACCGCCTTCTCCAAAACTTCCAAAAGTTAAAGCAATAATGATTGCCATCAATAGCATTCCCAGTACATAGTCCCAGTAAAATGCCTCGAATCGCCAGTCTTTTGAGGCAAGTTTTTGCGTATTTGCCCAAGACCCCCAACAGAGCATCGTAACGATGGTGAAAACAACAGCGAGTGAATAATCTTGAATGATAAACATGGTTTTTGAATTTAGGATTTTACAAATGACGATTTACGAATGACGAATTGCGAATGACGATTTACGAATGACGATTTACGAATGACGATTTACGAATGACGATTTACGAATGACGATTTTGCAAATGGATTTCTTTATTTGTTACTCGTCATTCAACATTCGTCATTTTTTCTTTCTTTATTCGTAAATCGTCATTCGTAAACTCCTCATTTCTTCTTATAAGGTCCAAAAGTACCAATGGTTAATTTTTGCTGTGGTTTGCTCGAATACCAGATTAATTCTGATAAATAACAGATGATTTCAGGGTCAGGATTAATGAGTTTGAGCCTTACCTTATGCGACGAATCTGTTAATTGATATTTCCAACAAATTTCGTGGCGACGAGTAGTGAATTTTGCAGGAAGTTTGACAGTTTCACTCAATTTATCATCAATGTAAACTTCAATTACGGCAGACTTTTCACTTTTTGAGTCCCATGAACTACTACTTTTTGGCTTACTTTCTCCTTTTATTACGAATCCATTTCCTTCAAAATCAAGTTCCATTTCGTCTTCCAAAGTTTTGCCAATCCATTTTTTATCTAAAGGATATTGCCCTTCAAAACTTTGTTCAAAACGAACAGTAGTTGGTAATTGAGATTTGATGGTAATAGTGTTTCCTGTAACTTTTCCTCCATTGCGTTCGATGTTTAAAAGAGCATGTTTTGTACCTATTTCATAAACATCATTGAGTGAAGTACTGGTGTATTTAAAATCTAAATCTTCGATGTCTTTTAAGCCTAATTTCCAGTAGGCAGGAATGGCTTTATAACCTAACATTGCTCCTAAAATTCCACCTGCTGAAGAAGGGTTACAATCGGCATCTTGCCCACAACGAGTGGTAATTTCCATTGTTTCGGTAAAATCACCTTTTCCATACAATAATCCTAAAACCACATAAGCTGAGTTGATGGTGGCATCAATATTAAATGGAGCAAAAACGCCATCAGGGCAACCAATATCATTGGTCCATTTTTGTTGAAGTTCAAACCAAGTTTTTTTCCAATTGTCAGGATACATTTTGTGCCATTTGATTACATCCGTAATGCATTCATAGTACTTTGATTGCTTTGGAATGGTCTTTAAAGCCTCATTGACCACATAATTTATATCATTAGAGGTCAATGCTAATGAATACATGGCACCGATATAAACGCCTCCATACCAACCATCGCCATAATTCATAATATGACCGATTTTATCAGAAATTTTTGAGGCAGTATTAGGCATTCCAGGAGACATCAAGCCTGCAAAATCTGCTTCAATTTGGTAGTCAATGCAATCGGCATGTGGGTTATTGAGCCAATGTCCCGAGGCAGGAGGCATAATTCCTTGGAGGATATTATAGCGAGCTGCTTGGTTGGCATGCCAAAGCATATAACCCGCATTTGCGAATGCTTTGGCGTGAGATTGAACAGGAGCATCAAGTCCTTCTCGTTCAAAAACTTCTACAAAAGTTAAATCCATATAAAGGTCGTCATAAACACCTGGATTATTGACCATTGTTTTCTTCAATAGACCATCATACCATGGAATTTTTTGATAGTCATTAATCATCGTTCCGTTGAACTTAAATTCTACAGGAGCTCCAAATGTAACACCAATGGTTTGTCCAGCCCAACCACCCATTATTTTGTCTTTAAGTTGTTCTTTGCTCATAGTGATCATTTTTTGAGCATCCACAATAATTGATAATAACACGAAAAATGATAATAGTAAAGTCTTAATTATAAGGACTTTACCGAAAATTTGACTACGAATTGGAAGGGTTTTCATATTTATATAGTAGAAATAGATGTTTAGGATTGATAATTTTTTCACACATTCAATAAGTCAATCATTCACTCATTGAAGTTATCTCACTGCGTTTAGGAGCAGATGCTTGAGCTCCCATCCGAGTAACTGAAATGGCGGCAGCTCTACATGCAAAACTGATCGCTTGTTCTAAATCTTGCCCTTCTGAAAGGGCTACAGCTAAAGCTCCATTGAAAACATCACCTGCGGCGGTTGTATCTGTTGCTTCAACAACGGGGGCAGGAATCAAATGATTGATGGTATCATTATGCAAGTACGCTCCACGAGAACCTAATGTAATAATGACATTTTTTACACCTTTTTCATGCAATTTCAAGGCTGCTTGTTCGGCCGTATTTAAGTCAATTACTTTGATTCCTGTGAGTAATTCGGCTTCGGTTTCATTTGGCGTAATAATGTCAAGGTATTTGAAAACCGATTCATCCAATACTTGAGCGGGAGCGGGGTTTAAAATTACTTTTGCCCCACGTTCAAAGCTTTTTTTGATGGCAAATTCAACAGTGGGAATAGGGATTTCTAATTGAAATAAAACTGTATCGTTGGGCATAATTTGTCCAATTGCTTTTTCAACTTCGCTGATTTGTAAATTTCCATTTGCTCCAGAAGCAACGGCGATGCTATTTTCACCTTTAGCATCTACCAAAATTAAGGCAACGCCCGATGGGTTTTCAAGGTCAGTAAAAACAAAATCTGTATTGATACCTTCTCTTTGGAAACCCTGTATAGCTTGTTTTCCAAAAATATCATTGCCTGTTTTACTCACAAAAGTGACATTTGCTCCTAATTTTGCTGCTGCAACCGCCTGATTGGCTCCTTTTCCACCTGGATTCATCAAGAATGTTCCTCCAATAATGGTTTCTCCTGGGGCTGGAAGTTTCTGTGATTTTACCACCATATCGGTATTTGAACTACCGATAACAAATATTTTTTGTTTCATCTACCTAAATTTTGTTTTAAATATGCATCCATAATTCTCTTCAAAAATTCATCGGTATTGATGCCAACACCAATTTCAGCATTGGGAGTTTTGGTTTTGTCAATTCTTGTATAACCTTTGTCATCAACCTCAATAAATACTTTTTCAGTTTTGAATAAGTCTGGGTAAAGTGCCATTCCGATGGCAACTGCATCAAAAAGTGTAGGCGTTGCCGTATTTGACCAAAGTGTGGTAAGTCCGCATAAAGTACTTGTCAAAACGCTTTGTCGATACAATAAACGTTCTTGATTGGCTTTGTTCCATTTCACAAAAGTCGTAATGTCAAGTCCTGCATAAACAATATTTGCACCTGAGTTGACAAATTTTTTGGAAGCCTCAATATCTACCTTTACATTCCATTCTGGATTGATTGTTGGACTACCATTATACCCAATATAAAATGAGCCAAACATGGCAATTATCTTCTTTGCCAGTTTTAGTGCTTGTGGGTCTTTTTCGATAATATCCTTCATATTGGTAACAGGGCCAACCGAAAACAAAATCACTTCATTGGGATATTTATGCAATTGTTCGATGATAAAATCTGCTCCAGATTGCTGAATTGGTTTGACTTTATTAAACCCTTTCGACCAGTAATATTGTTCGGCGTACCAATTGGCACGCTCATCTGTGTTTGAAGTATTTCGACCCATCGCCACAGGGATTTTCTCTAAACCTGTTTCGTAGAGCATTTTGCAAGCCATTTCAGCTCGGTCATTGGTGCGGCCGTAGCAAGTAGTAATTCCCAAAATCTCAAATTTATCTGTGTTTGAAAGCATCAATGCAACAGCGAAGGCATCATCAATATCATCACCTAAGTCGCAGTCGAGAATCACTTTTTGTTTTTGTGCTTGTAGTGCGATTGTTGTGAATAAAAAGAAGATGAAGAGATGTAGTTTTTTCATGTTTTTGTTTAAATTATATTCAAATTAAATACAATTTTTTCATTGTTTAATAATATTTATTTAGCCAATATTGTGTAATTTTGGCTAATTACAAATTAGATTATTTTTTATAATTAATTGTTTATCAGTATTTTATAAGTATAATTTAGCTAATATAAAACTTTTAATTCCAGATAAATGAACCTTATCACATTAAAAAACCTCATTTATTCACTCTCGAAAGCTGAGAAAAAAAGTTTTAGCTTGCTTACAGGAATGCAAGAAGGCGACAAAAAATACTTGAAATTGTATGAATATTTATTGACGACCAAAAATATTGACATCGAAAATCTTGAAAAAAGCTATACAAAAAATGGATTAGAAGCAGCCAGAAAGCATTTGACGCATAATCTAATGAAGGCGATTCGACAAGCAGAAAATGATAAAAATGTGGAAAATCGCTTAATTATTGATTTGAAAGATGCCCAAATTTTACATCGAAAAGGTTTTGTAAGTGAGAGTTTTGAGTATTTAGATAAGATAAAACAAACGGCTTTAAACAATGAATTATATCCTTATTTTTTAATGGCCGCTCGACTCGAATTGCAATATTTGACACGATTGCAATTGGCAGGACTTGACGAATTTGAAATGATAAAAAAACAAAGTAAAATTGAAGAAATTCTTGAACATGAAATGCAAGTACATCGACATTCGAGCTTGCATGAAATCTTATTGATTCGCTATTGGAGAAAAGGGACTGTCAATAGTTTAAAAGAAAAAACAAAGTTAAATGACTTATTATTAGAGGAATACAATATTTTAAATAATAGAAATTATCGTTCTTTTGAATCTCAAAAACTTCATCTCAATTTCCAATCGGCTTATTTTATGATGATTGGTGACCATGAAGGAAGTTTGAAGCTTTTTTATGAGTTGGATGCACTATTTCAGAAAAATACACACCTTTGGAAAGACTCACCAACTTATTATATTTATCTATTAGATGGAATTCTGACTGATTTGTGTGCAATGGAACGTTTCAACGAAATGCCTTTTTTTGTTAATCAATTGAAAAATATAAGTTCTGATTCACAAGATTTGAATTGGCAAATTGAGCTATTAGCAACGCATCATCAACTCACAATTTTTAATCAAACCAATCAGTTTCAGGAAGCAGCTACATTTCTTGAATTTCAGAAAGAAATGATTGAAAAACTTACCGTAAATACTCCTTTTAATTCACAAGCACAATTATGTCTGACGATTGCCATTACGCACTTTTGGCGACAAGAATACAAACAAACGCTTCGTTTTTTGAATTTTATGTTGAATAATTATCGAAATACTTTTTCGTACCAAATTTATGTTCAGTCGAGGTTTTTGTTTTTAATTACACAATATGAATTAGCCAATTTTGATTATTTACGTTATGAAATTCGTTCGTTTGAGCGAAAACTAAAAGCTGATAAACAAGAAAGTTTTCTTGAAAATTTGCTGCTTGAAATATTAAAAAAATTAACACAAAAGCCTAAAAATCTATTAAAACTATTTGAGGATTTTATAAAAAAAATACAAGCATTAGATGATTCTTCCAATCAATTAAGGCTTTTCAAAACTTTACTGATTGAGCGGTGGTTGCTCAGAAACAAGATTGATGAATTTAATCATTAGGTATTTAACAATATAATTATTTCTTCTAATTTTGATACCTCATCTAACCAAAGAAAAGTATGCACTTCCTCTCAAAAAAACTTTTTTATATTTTTATTCTCTTTTTTATCAATGTTTCGTCTTTCGCTCAAAACAATGAGAAAACTCCTTACGTTGTGATGGTTTCGTTTGATGGCTTCAGACATGATTATGTAGAAAAATATAATGCTAAAAACATTAAAAAATTCATCAAAAAAGGTGCTGCTGCTGAAATGATGCAGCCATCATTTCCAAGCAAAACTTTCCCTAATCATTATACTTTAGTCACTGGACTTTACCCTGGACACCACGGTTTGGTTGATAATACTTTTTATGATAAAGGGCGAGATACATTTTATTCCATTCGTCAACGAGACAAAGTTGAAGATCCTTATTATTATGGTGGCTTGCCTTTATGGCAATTGGTTCAGCAAAACGGTATGAAATCTGCATCTTACTTTTGGGTTGGTTCTGAGGCTCCAATAGGAGGGAAGTTTCCTGATTATTATTACCGATTTGATGATGCTGTGCCACCCAAAAAACGTGTTCAAGCTGTATTTGATTGGTTGAAATTACCTGAAGCTGAGCGTCCAAATTTGATGACAATTTATTTTTCGATGGTTGACACACAAGGACATGAATATGGACCCAATGGAGAAAAAACCAAAGAAGCTGTAATGCAGGCCGATAGTTTGGTTGGGATGTTGATGGCAGGTTTGAAAAAGATTGATTTGCCTGTCAATGTCATTTTGGTTTCCGACCACGGAATGTATGAAATGCAAAACAAACCTCAGTATTTTATTTACCAAGAAGACTTACTGGCAGGTTTGTCAAAAGATGATTTTATATTTGTGAATAATAGTACTCATGCCAATATTTTCATTAAAAATAAAGCTAAAGAAGAAGAAATTTATACTTCTATCAAAGCGAAAGAAGCTCATTTTAAGATTTATAAAAAAGCGGATATTCCTGAAAAATTGCATTTCAATGAGCATCCTCGCATCGGAGATTTGTTTTTTGTGGTTGAGCCTGCTTACAGTATCTATTCGAAAGAAGCTTTGGAAAAGAAACCAGAAACCAGAAATGTGTGGGGTGTACATGGTTTTGACCCAACCATAACGCCTGAAATGGGTGCCATTTTTTATGCCAATGGACCTAATATCAAGAAAGGAAAGAAATTACCAACTTTTCAGAATATCCACGTTTATCCATTGGTAGCAGCGATTTTAGGAATCACTCCTCCGAAAATTGATGGAGATATTAAGGTTTTGGAAGGTATTTTGAAAAAATAACATAATCAAAAATATGATGAATCAAGAAATAAACAGAATCATCAAAGCGATTAAAGCCGCTTATGATGGTAAAGGTTGGTTTGGAGATAATCTTCTGCAACAATTAGAAGGAATTGATGCTGTAAAAGCCTATAAAGTTCCTGAAAAGCTCAACCATTCTATTGCTGAAATTATCCATCACATGATGGCTTGGCGGCTTTTTGTTGTAGAAAAATTGAATGGAAATGCTGAGTATGAAGTTTGGGATACTGAGCTCAATTGGGTGAAAATTACGAGTTTAGATGAAGGAAATTGGGTATTTTTGAAACAAAAATTAGCAGAAAACCAACAACTTTTAATACAAACGATTCAACAAAAAGCAGAAGAATTATTAGATAGCAAAGTAGATGGTAGGTCTTATAATTTTCGTTTAATGCTTCAAGGTATCACTCAACACGATATATATCATATTGGACAGATTTCTATGGTTAAAAAGTTAGTATCATAGAAAAAAAATATTGTTATAATTCTAAGCCTTTTCTAATGTGAGTTTAATTCGATTCTAATTTGTCTGTTGTAGTTTTGTTCTATCTTATAAGGAGTAAGTCTTTGAGGATTAGGAAAATTTTAGTTTTTAGTTTAGCAGAAAAAGCAGTTGATATTCAACTGCTTTTTTAAGTTTAAAGATATTTCAAAATAATTAGTAAATTGGAGATGATTATTAAATAAAAATGATAGAGAATAAAAAAATACTTATTGTTGAGGACGAAAGTAAAGTAGCAACTTTTATCAAAAAAGGCTTACAAACCCAAAGTTTTGATGCTGAAATAGCAGAAACAGGAAGTGATGCAAAGCTGCTTTATGATACTCAAGTCTTTGACCTAATTATCTTAGACATTGGTCTGCCTGATATGAGTGGTTTAGATGTTTGTGCATATATTCGGGCAAAAAACACTAAAATTCCGATTTTGATGCTGACAGCTTTAGGTACTGTGGCTGATAAATTATCGGGTTTTGAAGTAGGAACGGATGATTATATGGTAAAACCCTTCGATTTTATGGAACTTTTGGTAAGGGTAAAAGCTCTGCTCAAAAGAACTGTTGAGGTAGAGCAACCTTCTGAAAAGCTCCAAGAAGCTGATTTAGAACTTGATTTGAAGGAAAAAGTAGCCCGCCGAAATGGAAAAGTAGTTGAGCTGACAGCCAAAGAATTTAGCTTGCTTGAATACCTGATGATCAACAAAGGTCGTGTAGTATCGAAGGTTGATATTGCTGAAAAAGTTTGGGATATTAATTTTGACACTGGCACTAATTTTATAGAAGTATATGTCAATTACCTTCGTAATAAAATAGATAAAGGGTTTTCTAATAAGCTCATTCATACAATTGTAGGCATGGGCTATATGCTAAAAAACAAATGACAATTCGGACACGTATGACGGTGCTATTTTTGGGCATCTTTTCTATTTTATTACTAATTTTTTCAGCGATTATCTATTTCGAAAGTGAAATTTATCGCCAAGAAGAATACAAAACTCGGCTGCGTCAAGAGGCACTTACGGCAGCAACTATCATTTTCAATAAAAACGAAATTAGCCCCGATCTACTTAAACTTTTAGATAAGAACAATGTAACGGCTCTCAACCAAGAAGAAATCATTATCTATGATGTAGATAATAAAGTAATTTATGAAAGTGGCTCAGATTCAACTAATTTGAAACATGATATTTTAGACCAAATAAGACAAGAAAAAGAGCTTTTTTGGAAAGAAAATAACCTTGAAATGTATGGAATTGTTATCAAAAATAACAATAAGGAGTACATTGTTTTGGCATCATCAGTTGATAAATATGGCTTGCAGAAACAACGGAATTTGGCTTTAACGTTAGGTTTTTCTGCTTTGATTTTGGTTTGTGTCAGTGCTGTTACTGGCTGGATATTTGCTCGAAGGATGCTTCTGCCGATTCAACAAATGATTAATAAAATTGATAAAATTCGTGCATCTCAACTTAATTTAAGGCTTGATGAAGGAAATAAAGCCGATGAATTAGAGCAACTTTCGATTCGTTTTAATCAAATGCTCGACCGCCTTGAAAGTGCTTTTCAAACTCAACGCTCGTTTGTTTCTCATGCTTCTCATGAGCTGCGAACACCACTTACGGCTATTACTGGACAAATTCAAGTCTCACTTTTGGCTAATGATAATCCTGCCGATTTAAAACTAATGATTCAATCAGTATTGGATGATGTACAGCAACTGAACAAACTAACAAATAACCTTTTAGATCTGACAAGTATTGATGCCGATGATACAAAATTTAGGCATTTTCTCGTGAATGTATTAGAGATTATTTGGCAAATTCGAACGGAATTGCTCAAGAAAAATCCTGATTATCAGATACTTATCAATTTAGATGATGCTACCGATTTAATGCCTGAAGTGAAAGGAGATGAGAGTTTGCTCTATACCGCTTTGATTAATTTAATAGAAAATGGAGCGAAGTTTTCACCAAATCATCAAGTTGAAATTAATATTAAAATTGAAAATCAAGCTTTGATTATTGCTTTTCATAATGAAGGTTCGGTCATTCCTTTCAATGAATTGAATCAAATTTTTGAACCTTTCAAAAGAGGCTCAAACGCACGAAATACCAAAGGACATGGTGTTGGATTATCTTTGACTCGACGCATCGTACAACTTCATAAAGGTCAAATCAGTGTTGTTTCTTCAAAAGAAGAGGGAACAATCTTTACGCTTTTACTTCCCAAATAAATTCTAAGCAATTTCTAATATTAGCTTAATTCTAACCTAATATTATTCTTTTATCTTTGTATTGTCATCAGAGAGAAATACATTGGTATTGATTGATGTGATTAAATATTATTCGAAAAAAATATAAACATAAAAACAATGAAAACTTTCGTAAAGTATGTTTTCGCTTTTGTAGCATTGGGTTCTGGTTCGGTTTTTGCCCAGAAATCATCAATAGATTCACCACATAATTACAAACGTCCAGTTTTTCAACAAAGAAAAGCTCTTTCAGAAAGTAAGAATGTGACAGTATTTAGCCAACCAGCTAATCAAATCAAAAACGATATTAGTTCGGTGCATAATTACAAGCGTCAAGGTAAAGTGGATTTTTCATCGGAAGCTACTTTAGTCATTGAAATGCCCGCTACTGAACCCACATCCATAAATCCGCTTTTATCGTCTAACCACTATAAAAGCCAATTTCAAACAACTGAGTATAGCCGACAAATGGCTTTCAAAAAAGGTAGTTTAGACCAAACTACCATAAATATTGCCAGAAAAGACTCGGTAAAAACGGCAGTAAATTAATCAATTTATATTTTCTGAATAGCCAAGGTTACTCGGAAAATCCATCTCAACCTCTATAAAAATGACAATGTTTGAATATCGCAAAATGATACTTGAGAAAGTAAGTTTTGAACCTCAAATTTTTAAAAAAGAGTTAAGAAAGGCTCTTCGACAATCAACCAAAGATGAGTTTAGATTATTAATGGAATGGTGTCGTGAAAAATTTGGAAAAAATAGCCAAACAGAAAACTCATTAGTAGTCTGAATGTATTTATGATGCAAATAGTGTTTTTTAGGTTTTGAAAACGCAAGAATAGTGCGATAATTTTGATTATTATCGCACTATCTTTATTTTAAATGCTCTGGTAAAGTAATATTTATACTCGATTCGTCAGCAATCGGCGTGAGTCTTTTACTTGGAATCGGAATAATTCCTGACCAAATTGGCAAGGCTTTGTCTTCTTCATCATCATTTGGCATTCCTGCACGCATACGTGCTGATGCTTCCGAAATATCAAAAACCAAAAGCATAGTTTTGTTCACCTCGTTGGCTTTCATTGGACGAAGATAATCCCAACTATTGGGTACTATTTTATCGGTCAATTCTTTGAAAAATAGGGCTTTTGCTTCATAATCATCTATTCTGATGGCATTTGAAAAAATAATGACCGAACGATAATTAACCGAATGATGGAAGGCAGATTTTGCCACCACAAGCGAATCAGTGAGCATTACAGAAATACAAACGGGTATTCCTGACTCAATCCCTCGCAAAAAATGACTACCAACTGAGCCATGAATATAGAGTTTGTTTTCTTTGCGAACAAAGGCAGTTGGAATTGAAAAGGGTTGATTATCAATCGAATAGCTGATGGTGCAAAATAATGCTTCATCTAAAATCGAATAAATCAATTCTTCGTCGTATTGTGTACGCTTTGGCATTCTGCTCGTAGTCGTACGTGGGGTTTGTTGTAGCATAATTTTCTTTGGTTTTATAATTCAAGTCTAAAATGGTGATAGACGATTCTCATTCCTTTGTTTAAATAAAGTCGATGAGCATCATAACGCTGATGTCCCGAATCGAGATGAACTGCTTTTAAGCCTTCGGATTTAGCTTTTTCCACCACATAATCAAATAGTTTTCCTGCATGACCTTTGCCTCGTGCTTCTGGTAGGGTCGAGAGGTCATCAATATAAATGTATCGACCGTCGAAAAGTGAGGTAAGATATCGAAAACCACAGGCCGAAATTGCTTCATTGTTTTCTTCGATAAATATCAACGAATAGTTTTCGGCTTGCATTTTTGGTAATAATTCAAGCAATAGTTCGGGTGTAAGATGTGGGCGTAGTGCTTGCAGTACCCTAAAACATTTTAAATAATCTTCTTTGGTTTGAGCGGTTTTGATTTGCATAAAAATCTTTTGTTTTGAAATTCTATGCACAAAAGTATATCTTTACTGGATGGATATAATCAACCAGTTTTAAGAAAATGAGTAGTCCAGTTGTATTTCCTTACAAATCACTTTTGGTGATTGATAAAAAGTTGAAAATGCCTGTTTATCAGCAGATTACGAATCAGTTTTTAGCTTTAATTCGTAATGGAACTTTGAAGTCGGGGCAAAAAATATTGAGTTCAAGACAATTGAGTGAAGTTTTAGAAGTCCATCGAAAAACAATTATTGTTGCTTTAGATGAGTTATTGGCTCAAGGTTGGCTCGAAACCAAACAAGGAAGTGGCACTTTTGTTGCCAATAATTTACCCGAAATTAAAGCTCAGAAATTGAAAGAAAATGATAGTTTTTCTATAAACAAAGATGGAAAACTATCAGCAGGTTTTAGTTTTGAACCAAAGCCTTTTTTACAACGAGAAGTAGTAAAAGCCTCCGATAAATTGCATTTAGATGATGGTTTTCCCGACCCTCGTTTAGCTCCTTTACTTGATTTGTCGAGGGCTTATAGAAGCAATTTGATTCATGGGAATTCGTATGTTAAATTAGGATATGGCGATACAAAAGGCTCGATGTGGTTGCGACAAGAATTGGCAAAATACCTGAATGAAAGCAGAGGTTTAAAAATCACAGCAGATAATATTTTGATTGTGCGAGGAACAATGATGGCGATGTATTTGCTCACAACAGCATTCGTAAAAAAAGGTGATAATGTGGTTTTAGGAGAAAAAACTTGGTCGAGTGCTAAGATAAATTTCCAACATGCGGGAGCAAATATCTTGACGATTCCGACTGATGAAAATGGTATTTTGGTTGATGAATTAGAAGAAATTTGCAAAAAGCAAACCATTAGATTGATTTACATAACATCACACCACGATTATCCGACAACTGTTACGTTAAAAGCAGACCGTCGCATAAAACTCTTGAATTTGGCCCAAAAATATCGTTTTATAATCTTTGAAGATGATTATGACTATGACTTTCATTATCAAAGCAAGCCACTTTTACCGCTCGCCAGTGCCGATGATGCGGGTGTGGTGCTTTATTCGGGGTCGTTTACTAAAAGTATTTCTCCCGCGTTTCGGGTGGGGTATTTGGTTGCTCCCGAAGAAGTGATTGAACATTTGTCACACTATCGTAGAATTATTGACCGTCAGGGAGATTTGATGCTTGAAAACTCAATTGCTGAACTTTTGCAAGAAGGAATTATTCAAAAATACCTCCGAAAATCATTGCGTGAGTACCGAGAAAGGCGTGATGTTTTTTGTGAATTATTGAAGCAAAATTTAACAAATGAAATTGATTTCCAAATTCCCGAAGGTGGAATGGCAGTTTGGGCGAAATTTAAGGAAGGCATAGATTTAGTAAAGTCAGCCGAAAATGCCTTAAAAAATGGACTCTATTTTTCTAATGGTTTACAGCATAATTTGCCTAATAGAAATATCAATTCTACCCGTTTGGGCTTTGCCTCTTCGACAGTGGAGGAGTTGAGAAAATGTGTTGAGATTTTGAGGAATAGTTTAGTAAAGTGTTGAGCATCAATTGATTAATAATGCCTAATTTGCACACAAGACGGCTCATGGATTTTTATGCTATTACCAACTTTTTTTAATAAACCTGTTTTTGCATTTCGCTTAAAAACTATCACATCGCCACTTACTTGATTGGCCACAATCACAAATTTCCCAGTTGGGTCAATGCCAAACATGCGTGGATGCTCGCCCAAAGTAGATTGATAGCCAACGGTTTTGAGTGTACCATCTTTTTCGATGGAAAAAATAGCAATCGTATCTTCTTTCCCACGATTGGAAGCATATAAAAATTTACTATCAGGCGAAAGATGAATATCGGCACTTCCAAAACCATTTTTATATTGACTTGTATGAGCTTCAATTCTTTGAATACTGGTCAATTTGCCATTTTCGTAAGCATAAACACTCACCGTTCCCGAAAGTTCTTCGATGCAATAAGCAATCTTTCCATTTGGGTGAAAAGTAAAATGCCTTGGACCACTGCCTGCCACAGTTTGGGTAAAAGGATAAGGAGTTTCTTGTAAAGGCTGTTTTTGCGAACTATCAAATTGGTAACATCTGATTTTATCTGCACCTAAATCGGGTAAAAAAACATAATCATTTTTAGGTGAAAATACTGCTGAATGAACATGTGAGCGTTCTTGTCTTTTTGGGTCAATACTGTGTTCGGTTGTATATTGAAAGTTTTGCACAAAAGGGCTTATTTTTCCATTTTCAAGCGAATAAACTGAGGCACTTCCCTCAGTATAGTTAGCATTAACGAGCCATTTCCCACTTTGATGAACCGACAAATAAACAGGGTTTTCACCGCCACTTCTTTGGCTGTTGATAAAAGTTAAGGTTTTTTGTTGAGTATCAAAGGCATAGCTGCTAATGCTGCCCGCATTGGGCGTTTTTGTATCAGTGCAAGCATATAAATACTTGCCATCGGGTGATAAATTCAGATAAGAAGCATTATGAACATTAACACTTGTGATTTTTTTTAAAGCCCCTTTTGGAGTCAGTTGATAAACATAAATGCCTTCTTGGGTATTATCCAAACTGTATGAGCCAATGAAAACATAAGTATTTTGTGCATATAAATGAAGGCTAAGCAATAGCGAAAGTATAAATATTATAGTCTTTTTTGTCATTTTAGGTCTAAGTTTATCTTCGAACAAGTTCTTTTTTTTAAATTCCAAATAACATCAATTCTTTTTCTTCGCCTCCAAATTTTATCATTTTTTCAAAATGCAAACCAATCTTTTTAATCAAGCCAATTGATTTTTCATTATCAGGATTCACGATGGCAATGATTCTTTTGATTTTGAGTGTATTTAAAGCATAATCAAGCGTGGCTGATGCTGCTTCATAGCCAAATCCTTTGCTAATGAGATGAGGTAGAAAAGCAAAACCAATATCAATATCAGGTAAAGAATCTCGCTTGATAAGTCCACACATACCAATTGTTTTGCCTGAAGTTTTTTCAATCACTGCATAAAAACCGAAGCCATTTTCTTGATAACTTTTCAAAGTGCCATTTTTAAGATAATTTTCTGCATCTTCAATCGAATGAACATTTCTATCACCAATGAATTGCAGCCAAGTAGGCGTATTTAGCAATTCGAGCATAAAAGGTGCATCCTCTAATGTGAGTTTTCGTAAGTACAGTCTTTCGGTTTCGATAAGTATTTGCATAGCCTAATTTTTTTCTACTTCAAACCCAAAACCTCCGCAGTTCTTTCACGAGTATCATGAGCTAATTGAGCATCAGACGCCAAAGATTTGCTATATGATGGAATCAATTTTGATAATTCTGTTTGCCAATGAGGTGTTGCTTCTAAAGCAGGGAAACATTTTTTCAATAAACTGAGCATGATGCTTACCGAAGTCGATGCTCCTGGTGATGCTCCGAGCAAAGTTGCCAATGAACCATCATGGGCATAAACTACCTCAGTGCCGAATTCCAATACACCACCTTCTTTCTCATCTTTTTTGATAACTTGTACACGCTGTCCTGCTTGCTGTAATTCCCAATCTTCCAATTTTGCCTCTGGAAAATATTCGAGTAGGGCATCTAAGCGGTCTTCGGGCGATTGACTTACTTGCTCGATGAGGTATTTTGTGAGCGGAATATTGTGAATTCCTGCCGAAACCAACGGCAAAATATTGTTCCATTTGACCGAAAGCGGCAAATCTAAATATGAACCATGTTTCAAGAATTTTGTAGAAAAACCTGCAAAAGGGCCAAAAAGTAAGGCTTTTTTGCCATCAATCATGCGAGTATCAAGGTGAGGAACGGACATGGGAGGCGAACCTACATTGGCTTTGCCATAAACTTTTGCATAATGTTTTTCAATCAATTCAGCTTTGTTACAAACCAACCATTGTCCGCTAATTGGAAATCCACCATAACCATTTCCTTCGGGAATATCCGCTTTTTCGAGTAAGGGTAGAGAGCCTCCGCCCGCTCCAATAAAGACAAATTTAGATGTATAAATGGTTTCTCCTTTCGTTTCTAAATCTTTTACGGTCAACGCCCACAAACCATTTTCAAGGCGTTTGATGTCTTCTACCTCATTGTTTAAATGAAGTGTGACATTGTTGTCTTCATGCAAATAAGTAAACATTGAACGAGCCAAAGCTCCAAAATTGACATCTGTACCAATATCCATGCGAGTACTAGCTACTTCTTGGGACACTTCACGCCCATCCATAATCAAAGGCATCCATTCGCTGAGCTGGTCATGATTCGTTGAAAATTGCATTTCGCTGAATAAATGATGTTTACTCATAGATTCATAGCGTTTGCGGAGGAAAGTGGTATTGTTTTCACCCCAAACAAAGCTAATATGAGGAATCGGTCGAATGACATTTTTGGGATTTTCGATAATACCTTCTTGTGCCAATGAAGCCCAAAATTCCTTCGATTTTTCAAAAGATTCAGCAATTTTGATAGCTTTTTCGATATTTATAGTACCGTCTTCTTGTTCAGTAGTATAGTTGAGTTCGCAAAAAGCCGAATGACCCGTACCTGCATTATTCCATGCTTCCGATGACTCGGCAGTAACTTTGTCCATTCGCTCAAAAATATTTATTCTCCATTCAGGTTCTAATTTTTTCAAAAAAGTACCTAAAGTTGCACTCATAATTCCTGCCCCAATCAATATGACTTCAGTATAATTTTCTGTTTGATCTTTTTTCATAATTAAGTACAACGGATTTCCTAATCCGTTCATTTTTAATATTTTACTACTCTATAGCAAACGGATTAGGAAATCCGTTGTACGATTTCAATAAAATCTCAGCTCCGCACGACGGTTTTTTTGCCGATTTTCTTCGGTGTTATTTTCAGCATTGGGTTGTGTACTGCCATCCCCTTTCAGCGTGATGCGATTGAATTTAATGCCTTTATTGAATAAAAAATTTGAAATAACTTTTGCTCTAAATTCGGAAAGGTAAATGTTTTGTCTAACATCTCCAATATTATCAGTATGGCCTGTGATTTCTATATTTATTTCAGGGGATTCTAACATTTTCTTACTGATTTGTTCCAAAATTTCTTTCGATTCTTGTTTCAAAGCACTACTACTTTGGTCGAAAAAGATAGTTTGGATTTCAAGATTTACAGGCTTATTGGTAGCTTTGAAGGCTTGTTTTTCAACTTGTACTACTTTTGTTTCTATATCAGCAAATGTTTGTGCTTTTGAATCAAGACTGATGACCAATTGATTTAAACCTTCGATTGCTTCCAATTCTTTGATAATCGGCGAAGCATTTTTTGGATGGATCGTAATTTTATATTTTTCTCCCACAGTCAAGTTGCCTAAATGAATCCCATCTATTTTAGAAAGTAGAATTGATTTTGCATGACTTGTTTCAACTATTTCTATTTTAGATAAATTTCCTTCATTTTTAACAATTAAGTTTAAAAAAGATACCTTTTTTATCAGCTTAGCAGTATTTTCATGGATAGTTTCGTCAAAAGACTTGATAACAATATTACTCAAAAAATTTTGATAACCATTGGCAGTTACTTGAACAAGAATATTGTCTTTTTGTGTAAAATTATACTTGAAAATGGGATTTTCTGGCCCAGTTTTTATGGTAACAACATCTTTTTTATCAGCATTGACTAAGCGAAATTGTGCAGGAACAATATGCCCATCGAGAGCATCTATTGCCTGAAAAATCTGTGTGTTTTTGGGAATATTGTTTTGTGCAACACTATCTGTTTTTTGAGCTGCAAATTGCAAATAAAGTTGGTTATTTTTAGATTTATTGTCAAACAACAAGGGGATATTGCATACAATATTTGTGGTTTCTAAGTTTTCTAAATTCATCAACACATTAGAAACGATATAATTGTTTGATTTAGCTTGAAGAATCAACTGTTTTGGTAAAGCATCGATCTCAAAACTCCCATCAGTATTATTATTTATTTCTTTGATATTCGTTTCAGCATCTTTGTAAATAATAGTAATTTGAGCGGCTAAAGGCATTTTTGTTTTTAAATCTTCTATTTTACCTTTAATTTTTACATTTTTGGATTCCTGACTAACGGCCAATGTATGTAACATCGTCAGATAAATCAGCATAAGAAAACAACGATTCATTGATTAGGTTTTTAAATTGAAAATTGGAAATGGAGAATTGAAAAAAAAAGTTAATACTTTTAGCCTTTTATAAGGCTTTTTGAATGCTTAATTATTCATCTTCAATTATCCATTAAAATTATTGTTTGATAAATGCTCCAAAAAGAGCGGCTAAGGTTTGTAAAGTATTACCAATTACTTCTTCATTTTCGACAGGGATTTTTAAATAAACTTTACCTGTTTCATCTTTTTCAGTGATGTATTCAACAAAGTTTTTCTTCACTTCAGGATTATTCAAAGTTTGGGCTAATTGTGTAAAAAACTTGACTCCACTTTGAATCAACTCATCATTTGGACTAATGATATTTCCTGATGAACTGGCAAAGTTAACCTGCTCTTCAGTTTCATTTATATCATCATCGCCCATAAAAGTGGCGGTTCCTAATCGGAGTTCAGCTTCGGGTGTATCAATCAAGATACTTTCTGAAGTATTGCTCAACTCTTGTTCCTCAACTTCATGTTCTTCAATGGCGTCAATAATGGCATTTTCATCTTGTGGTGCATCAGTCAAACTCTCAACCGAATTCATAAATTGCTTAAATTTATCATCACCCAAGAAAATGGTATCTTCCCCGCCATCGAGTACACCCTCTGCCATAGCACCTTTAAACTTCAATACATCAAGCATTTTATGCTCGATCGTACCTGTTGAAACCAAGTTGATAATTGATACATTCCGTTCTTGTCCAAGTCGATAGATTCTTGCGATTCTTTGTTCTAAAACTGCTGGATTCCAAGGAATGTCTAAATTTATCATTAAAGAAGCCGACTGTAAATTTAAGCCTACTCCACCCGCATCAGTTGAGAGAAAAACTCTGCTTTTAGGGTCATTTTTGAAGTTATCCAAGAGGTCTTTTCTTTTGGCACTTTCTACGCCACCATGCAAATATTCATATTTAACTTCACGTTGATTTAATTCTTGTGAAACCAAACGTGTCATGCGTTCCCATTGACTAAAAATGACCACTTTTTCGTCTGAATGTTCAAAAACTTCGTCCAAAATATTCATCACTTCCTCGATTTTCGTATCGTGTCGAGTTTTTTGGTCAAGGATGTAGGTGCTATTACAAACCATTCGCATTTGACTTAAAGAGAGTATCAATCGCTTGCGGTCTGTTTCATTCAGGAATCCATATCTACGCCATTTATTCACTAATTTTGCAACATTATCGCCCAAATCGTTGTGCATGTCCATTTGTTCTTGTGTCATCGGAACAAATAAATTCTTGTCCATTCGCTTGGGTAACTGCGATAAAACCTCCTTTTTAGTTCTACGAATCAATATATCTGAAAGTTTTTCAGATATTTCTCTCAGGTTTTTATAACCAACTACTTTTCCTGCATCATCAGTTATTTGGTATTGATTTAAAAAACGATAGATGGGCCCCAAACGATAAACATCAATAAACTGAGAAATAGAATAAAGTTCTTCTAATTTGTTTTCTAAAGGAGTCCCCGTCAATACGATGGCGTAGGGAGTTACGAGTTTTTTGATTTGCTGAGAAACCTTTGTTTTCCAGTTTTTGATACGTTGAGCTTCATCCAAAATAACCATGTCTGCTTCCATTTTATTGAGCAGATCCAAGTCATTGGTTACAGCGTGGTAGCTAACAATCACATAAAAAGCCTCAGAAAATTCATATTGAGCTTTTCTTTTAAGTAACGGCCCCTCTACTACATGAACAACACTGTCGGTAAATTTTTCAATTTCAGATTTCCATTGATATTTGAGAGAAGTTGGGCAAACAATAAGGACACGGTTGATGCCTAATTCTTTTCGGTAAAGTTCGGCAGTTGCAATTCCTTGAAGGGTTTTTCCAAGACCCATTTCATCAGTGATAAGGCTTCTTCCTGCCAAAGCGGCAAAAAATACGCCTTTACGTTGGTAAGGAAAAAGCGGCACTTTCAGTAAGCCATCAAATGCTTTATCTTCATCGCCATCGGGCATGATACGCCATAAATAATCACGGCGACGAGTTTTATCACGCTCCGCAATGACAAAATCAAGGGCGTCAGGATAGCACCTAAAACTATTGCTTAGCTTGTTGGCTTCTTCTAAAAACAACTCAAAAACGCCAAAAGAAGCTGGCTTAAGCACAAAATTTTGGTCGAAATAAGTTTTTGCCAATGCTAAATAAGCTTCTTTCTGCTCTAAACCAACTCTTATTTTTATTTCACGTCCGTTGCGATAATCTAAATAAACGGAGCTATAATGAGGCTGAAAACCATCTTTAAATGCCTTTTTTGATCCATGAATTTTGCTTAAATATTGCATCGTAGCACTGATATGCTTGCAAACCCCCAAACGATTGGTTTTGAAATCGAGGCACTCACAAAAATTCTGTGAATCATCTGCACTTCTGATGGCTACTTTATACGAATTATTGGTGGCATTATTGGTTACATAAAAATCAGAAAAAAATTTTTCCTGTCCGATATTGCTTATCAAAAATTCATTGTCTTGCCCAAATTGTTTCCGTAGTCCAATCTGCCATTGGTCGAGTGTGAGGTTTTCTGGCTTACGATAATAGGGGATTTTCTTGGAAACTTCCACCTTTTTTTTCTTGGCAGATTTATTTTTGGAAGATTTATGGGGTGCCATTTTTAGTTTTTTAAGCGTGATTTAAAAACTGCCCGAATTTACGAATTTTTCGGGATTTGAAAGCTTTTAAAAATTATCAACTTTATTATTTTTAGAAGATTATAGCCGAAAATTGTTTTGACAATGAACAATTCCCTACTTTTACTTCAAGCCCAAAAAAACCTTGTAAATCTGCAAGACTTATAAGGTTTTTTGAGTAAAAATGACGCAAGAACAAAAGTTTGAATCTCTTATTGAGGGAATCGTGTCAAAAGGCTATGCTGTTTGTGACAATTTTTTAACACCGAATGAAGTAGAAAATCTACTCGTGACTTTTGCCCAACGATACGATGCTGGGAAGTTTAAAGAAGCCAGTATTGGTAAAAAAAGTGAGGCACATCAAGAATCAAGTATCCGAGGCGATGAAATCTTATGGCTTGAGACTGATTCAATAAATGATGCAGAACGCATGCTTTTAGACAAAAATCAGGCTTTTGTTAATTACCTCAATCAAACTTGTTATTTAGGAATTGTAGATACCGAGATTCATTTTGCTAAATATGCAATTGGGAAATTTTATCGCCGACATAGAGATACTTTCCAAACCCAGCGAGGAAGGGTACTATCAGTAATTTACTACCTCAATACACATTGGGTTGCAGAAAATGGCGGTAATTTAGTGATTTATACACAAGAAGAGGGCTTAGAAAAAAGCATCATTATCGCTCCGTTGGCTGGGCGTTTGGTGTGTTTTGAAAGTGAGAAACTTGACCATGAAGTTACCGAGGCTTTTGCAGAAAGATTAAGCATCACAGGTTGGTTACTCAATCGCAAGTGAATCTTTTATAAGAATGCAATGCGGGAGGAACGTTATCAAAATTAATTTGCTTTAAAACCAAATGCTTTGATAATATCAATATTACGAATAATACCATAGGCCAATAAAAATTCACCAATTGTACAGGCAAGCCGAACCCAAGTATAAGCCGAATCAACTTCTTCTACATAAATATCATAAAGATAAATACTATCAACGATCGAAGAAACTAAAATCCCTGCTTGTATAGCATAAAGACAATACTTGTCACGAGATTTTGTGAGAAAACCAATCGTTATATAGGGCATTTGTGTGAGGCTGAATAAGGCTGCAATGGTTAAACTAAAATTGTCGGAATCGGAAATTGATAAAATGAAAAAATCTACAGCCATAATTCCTACAAAAGTAATAACATAAAGATATTTATTGGAAAAATTTCGTAGAAGGCCATTTCTTATGAATATTGCTATATACAATAAACGAATGAGTATCATGATAAAATAATCGAGGTCATAAACTCTTTCCGAACCTATCTTTGGCATTAAAACTGGAAAGAGAATTTCAAATATTATATACAATACATAAATCAGCATAAGTAGGTAAATGCTTATTGTGAATTTTTTCCAAAAATGAACAATGGTAAAAAGTAGTAATAGCATAACATCAGATTGATTGAGAACCTGAGTAAGCCTAAATTCTGACAAAGAAAGAATTTCTTGAGAAAAAGGAGTATATAAAAAATAGAAGTGGACTGCCGCAACGGTCATAAAGTAAAAAGACGTAAACCTGAGTGTCATTATTGTTTTTTTTACAGATATATAGATTGGGAAACATCAAAGAAACTTTTCTAAGTTCTTTTTAAATGAGCTTATTACAACCTTTCATCCAATGATTTCAATGACGAACATTAACGCAAGGCCGATAACTTACTCTGTCGAATCATTTCAACAGTAAAATCTATTACACTTGTATTATTTTTTATTAACTCTTCATAGTTACGATTTACTTCAAAGTCAGGTTGTAGAAAAAAATCTTTATTTACATGATTAGGTAATCGGTGCATGATTTTCATCAATGGTGTGTGAACAATAAATTTTGTGTTTGGTAACTTAAAATCTTGCCAATTAACGGCAAAACTACCCCAAGTTGCTCCTCCAACGGCTTGTCCAATGAATTTATCTCCAATACCTAAATCTTTCGCCAAATTAAGTGTAAAAGTAGTTGCTGAATAACAACCAGGATCAATAATAAAATACGTTTTCCCTCGATAGGCTAATCTTTTTTCAGGTTTTTGTTTGTCATTACGTTTATTAACACGATACATCCATTCTCCTTTTCGTTTCGGAAAACCCATCCACATGGTTAGTGGTGGGCCAATCCACTGAGGCTTGAAAAGTGTAAAATAAGCCTTTTTCTTAAAGGCGAGTGTATCAACCAATGTAAAAGGTGTAGGTGAAAGGTATTTTAGAAAACGAGAAATATTTGGAATATAACCACCACCATTGGCCCTGAAATCTATGATTAAATGCTCAACTTTTAGTTTTTTGATTTCTCCAAACCTTGTTCTTAACAACCGTTTGAATTTGCGATTGTCAAAATCAAAGAATTTGTCTTTCATTGAAAAATCGGTAATATCAAGTTTTGAAATATGATTAGTACTATCAATGATTTTTAAAGCAAAATTAGGTCTGGTAAGTGATTTATAACGTTTATTTGAAGTTTTATTGATTTCGGCGTTTGTCAGGCAAGCTACTTTTTTTGTCAGAATAGAATCATTTTTAGCCAAGCGATAAGTGATTTTGATAGAGTCAAGTTCACCATATTTTCGCTTAAAATAATTGGGGAAAGCCCCAGTTGTATAATAATCTTTTACGACCTCATTACCATTATCGCTCGAAACCAAAGGTTTGAGTTTTTGCATTAAATTAGTAATCGGCTCATCATTGAATGCCAAAACTTCAGAACCCCGTAAAATACTTGAATCACGGGCATAATTAAGCGAAATATAATATTTATTGCTGATTTTTCGGAGATAAAATGGCACATACTTGGTTTTCTTAGCATCAAAACGCTTTTTATTGAACAGAAGATTGGTGTGTCCATCCTTTACATTAGTAACCAAATTGGAAAGAATACTAAATATTTCTAAATAGTTAAGTGGCTGATTAACAGAATTATACAAAGAGTCATATTTTTGCAGATAAGCTTCTTTGCTTATGTAATAATACATTCCGGGGTGAATTTTTTCAAACTTTTTTTTCAAAAAAGCCATATCTTGCCTGACTTCTTCGGGTGTAAAAGTTGCCTTATTTTTTTGTGCGAAAGTCAATAATGGTGAAAGCAAAAGTAATAGCAATAGTTGTTTCATGGGGCTTTTAATGAGCGATTTGTGAGTTTGTGATTGAGTGATTTGAAATTTTTATTGAATGAGTTAAATGTTCAAAAGAATCACTCAATCACAAACTCACTCATTCACTAAACACTACCTAATCTTGACCTTATTTTTAATTAAATTCAAGGTGAATTTCAATACCGTGTCTTCATTTTTTAGAAAATCCTCAAGATTTGGATTGACCTCAAAATCGGGTTGTAAAATAGGTTTGTCATATTTTTTTGAATCTATATTATAAAGAATACGTCCTAGTGGTAATGAAATTTCTAATTCAGTGTTAGGAAGTTGAATGGACGAAAATTGTGCAGCCGAACAGCCATCATAAGCTCCCCCGCAAGTCATACCCACGTAAGTTCCAACATCCATGTTATGCAATTTAGAAACCAACAAAGCGGCGGCTGAAAATGTACCTCCATTCATCAAAACATAAACATTATTACCATAGTGAAACTCATCATGTGGACGTTGTTTTTGGTAATATTTGCTTTCTAAATAACCTTCATTATCTTTAATTGTAAATTCAGTATTAAGTCTCGAAGATGCTTCTTTAGCAAGATAAGCATCAAATTTTTTATAATCTTGTTTGAGTCGTTGAAGTCCAGCTTCTCTAAATCCCAATTTATAAGCATCAAATGGCTGTGTCACAAAATACCGAAGGAAAAAGATTGAATAATCGATGATTCCACCCGAATTTCCACGTAAATCAAGAATTAAATTCTCTATTTTATTTTCTTGTAGTTTTCTAAAAATCTTTCTTGTTTCACCTTCAAAATTACCTCTTCCGAAGTTTCGCATATCATACATAAACGAACGAATATCAACCATCGCAACCCGCTGACTTGAATCGATAACTCGGTAGGATACAATGCCTGTGGTATCTTCATCTACATCAGGATACCTAACTTCGTACATTTTCTCCATAAAATCAGCATTTTGTCCTTCTATTTTGCTGGTTTTTGCTTTGTCTTGCCCTTGCTTTCGATAAGTCAATAAAAAACTATCTTGCTCACCTTTCCACAAATAATACAATTTTCTAAATTCTCTAATCGCATAATACTTTCGAGCATTTGGATTAATTCCATCACCATTATAATAAGATATATTTTCTAAATGCTCTAAAATTTTCTTTACTGGTTGACCATCAATTGCTAATATTTCAGTACCACGAGTTATTTTTCTATCAGCCGAGTAATTTCTCGAAACCAATAATTGATTATTGATATATCTAACGCTGAAAGGGAAATATTTTGGTCGTTCAAGAGAAGAATTGTTTTTTGAAAGTAGTCGGCGATCGGGACTCATGTGCGTATGACCACAACCAAGAGCCTGAACCATTGGTAAAAAAATAAAATAGGCGTCTCGAAGCGAATAACGCCCGCTGACGCTTTGGGAAAGTGAATCATAGATTCGCTCGAATTTTTCCTTAGTAATATATTTGTAGGGGTCGGGGTGGTATTTTTCGATTTCGTTTTTTAATGAAGTCAAATCTTCTCTTATCTGTTCGGCCGAATAAGATTGTGAATAAGCAGCTAAATAGCTGATTACCAACAAAATAGTACTAATATATCGAAGCCCTCTTTTCATTTACTTAATTTCTTTGATTCAAATCTACTTTAAAATAATGATAAAAAAAATACCTCACTCAGCTCTCTCCTTCAAGGAGAGGGCGTTAAATATCAGATGATTTAAAGTCCTTATATCTTGGGAGAAGGGTTTAGGATGAGGGTAAACAACAAATAATATAGAAATTTCCCCTTGAGTGGTTAGGGGTGTTGGGATTTTTTTCTTAATTTTGCAGCTCAATAAACATAGTTCTTTGAACACCTATGCTCAACAGACGCCTCATACGAATTCGTGCGATGCAAGCCCTTTATGCTTATAAGCAAGCTGAGGGTGCGAATTTTCAATTATCTTTAGACCTCATTGCTGAAACTTTTGCTCCTGACTTAAATTCAATGGAATTTCAAGACAAAGAAAAATTGGAAGGCTATCGAAAGTTAGGTCAACAATTACTTCAAGAAGAATTTTCTCGCCAAAAAGAAGATGATTTCAATGCTCCACCAGAAGTTGTACGGGCAGTTGAGAAAGCCAAAGACTATTTTCTTCTCAAAAATAAAAAAGACATTCAACATTACGCCAGTAGAATGGTGATTGAAGCCGAAAGAGTGTATGATTTGTATTTGCAAATTTTACAACTTTTTATCGAAATCGCAGACCGTGCCGAACTGGATGGAAGTAATGCCAGTCAATCAAAGTTTGCTGATAATCAAATTATTAAAGCTCTCAGACATGAACGAACACTCGAAACACAGTTGATTCGTAGAAGTATTGGCTTGAGTGGCGAACAAGTTTTTATTGCTAAACTTTACCGTGAAGTCATTCGCACAAACAAATACTACGAAGAATACTGCTCTAAAGTAAATCATACTCTTGAAGAAGATTTCTCAATCTTGAAATATTTGTTAAAAAACGTAATTTTGAAACAAGAAATTTCGTGGGAGTTTTTTGAGAAGCAAGATCTTTATTGGATTGATGATATCGAAACGCTCAGAGCGGCTGTTACGCATACTTTTCAAGCGTTTGTAGAAGATGGAAAATTAAAAATAAGTCTTTTAGATGATGAATGGGAGGAAAGAAAAGAATTTTTACAAACTTTGTATCAGAAAAGTATTCTTGAATCAAAAGATTTAGAAGAAATTTTGATTCCAAAGTTGAAAAACTGGGAGATCGAGCGTATTGCCAGTACCGACCATATTTTATTGAAAATGGCTTTAGTTGAGATGCTTAATTACCCAAGTATTCCTGTGAAAGTTACGATCAATGAAATTATTGAAATTGCAAAAGATTATAGTACACCCAAAAGTGGACAGTTTGTCAACGGGATTTTGGATGGCGTAGCAAAAGAACTCAAAGAATCAGGACGACTTCGCAAAAGCGGACGAGGAATGCTGGATAATAAGTAGGTGCAGAAGCACAATGTAGAATTAAGAATGTTGTAGTTCGACTTTCCAATTCATTTAATATTATCAATTATCTAAAATAACGGGTGTTTTTAATAAAATAAGTATTCACTCAATCAATAAATCACTCATTTACTCATTAAATTTATGAGCAATTCAACAAGAACTTTCATTTCATTTTTAGCTGGAGTAGCTACTGGAGCTGCTATTGGCATTTTGTATGCACCTGAAAAAGGCGAAGTCACACGAGATAAACTGTCTTATCGTTTGTCGAGATACCGTGAACAACTCCAAAAATTCATCAATGACCTTATCGAAAGAGGTGATGAAGTAGCGATGGAAGTAGTAGGTGGTGACAGCTCGGCAAAAGCCGAAGGGCAAAAAGTAGTAAGCGAAGCTCGCCAAAAAGCGGAAAAACTCTTAGAAGATGTAGAATCTTTGATGAGCCAAATAAAGTCAAAAAGCTAATAAAATTTATAAGATTAACAGGTGGTCAGTATTCCGCATTTTAATTTATAACAATTAATCACTTAAAACCATCATTTGTCATTGATGGACTTTCAATTATTCTTATGAAAAAGGTGTTTTTAGCCATTACTTCAACGATTATTCTTGCTGGGCTTAATTTTTCTTGCAATTTGATTGATTCACAAAATCAAACAAAAACGATGACTAAAGAAGATTCTTTGGCAGCTATCGCCAATGCTCCCGTCATTGAATTTGAAGAAGAATATTTTGACTTCGGAACACTTACCGAAGGTGATACAGTTCAACATGAATTTAAATTCAAAAATGTTGGAAAAAGTGCTTTGCAAATTACAGATGTACAAGTGCAATGTGGCTGTACAGTTGCTTCAAAACCTGAATATCCTGTGGGTATTGGTCAGTCAGCTAAAATTGTGGTTCGTTTTAATAGCCTTGGAAAAGTGGGCACGAATAAGAAATTTGTTACTATTTATTCGAATGCTAATCCAAACCAAACGGTGTTATCATTTACAGCACTTGTGAATAAAAAAGATATGCCAGATGCTTTGAAAGCAGCCGCTTCAAAAATACCTAAAATTTAATTTGAAAATGGTTTTAGACGAAAAACTGTTCATATTGAAATATCGTCATAGAATCTAAACCTTTTTTTAATAAACTTAACTCTAAAAATAATGATTCTTTTACAAGCTCAAGGTGGAAACGGAATGTTTTCAATAATTATGATGGTTGGTATGATTGCGGTATTTTATTTCTTTATGATTCGTCCGCAACAAAAGAAAACCCAAGACCAAAAGAAAATGGTTGATGAGTTGAAAGAAGGAGATGAAATTGTGACTTTTGGAGGAATGCACGGTAAAATTGTATCAAAAGATGAAACAACTGTTACACTTTCAGCAGGTGGCGGAGCAAGATTAACTTTTGATAAAACAGCAGTTGCAAGAAAAAAATAATTATAGCGGGCGGCGTTCCGCTCCACTGTCGATAGTCCATAGTCCACGGAAATAATGGTTTTCTGTCATCTGTGGACTATCGTCCATTGACTTTTAAAATGAATTTACGAACATTATTTCTGTGCTTTCTTGCGGCTTTTGTATTTTGGTTATTGAATTCGCTCAATAAAGCAGGTTATTCTACTAAAATAAATTTCCCTTTAGAGATAAAGTACAATGACTCTCTTTATATTCCAGTTACTCCACTGCCAAAACAAATTACAGTGAGTGTATCAAGTACAGGATGGGATTTATTGAAAGACAATTTATCACTAAATGCTTCACCTTTGGTTTATGAGATAGATAATCCGTTGACAGTTAGGAGATTAGACAATAGTTTTTTAATGGAATCTCTTACTACAAAACTCAAAAATACTAAAGTAAACTACATTGTATCAGATACAATTAGCTTAGTTTTTGAACGAAAATTATCAAAAACAATCAACTTAAAGGTAGATAGTTTGGGAATTGATTTACACAAGAACTTTGTAGTTTCGAGTTTAATCAATCTTTCACCAGCCCAAATTTTAATTGAAGGGCCAGAGTCAGTTTTGAAAACTTATCAAGATACATTCTTTATCAAGATTCCAGCTAAAAATTTAGCGACCAATTTTGATGATAAAGTTGCGATTGTTTTACCTAAAAATACACAGGTTAAAGCAAATACCGAAAAAACATTGGTTAGTTTTGAAGTAGCAGAATTGTTGAAATAGGTTTTAGGAAATGAGTTTTCTTTCATAATACTTTATTTCTCAGATTAATTTTTAACCCAATTTTCTTCAAAATCTAATGTTTTTACCTAAAAAGCAACACCTAATTCCTAAAACCTAAGTCATGGCTTCAGAAACTTCACGTCGCTCAAAGGCTACTCCCATGAAAGATGCTATTGAAGCATTTCTGAAAACGTTTGACCTCAAAACCAGATTTAATGAAACTTATCTGATTGCTTTTTGGGGACGAATGATGGGACAGACCATTGCCTCTCGCACCAAAGAAATCTACGTAAAAAATCGTGTTTTATATCTTCGTATCGATTCTTCACCTCTTCGTCAAGAGCTTTTTATGGCAAAAACCAAACTTATCGACCTCGTCAATAAAGATGTTGGCGAATCAGTAGTTGATGATGTTGTGTTTTTGTAGTAAACTTTTTTTAGTCAAAATCTTGTTACTGGTAAAACAACTAAGATTCTTTAGACAAACTGGAAGTTAGTCACATACAAATATGACAAAAAAAAATATACTCGTAGAAAGAGAGCGTAATCGGCAAGATTTGGGCTTCGGTACAAAAATGACCGACCGACGTACTCGCCTCATCACAAATAATGGACAATTTAATGTAAAACGACAAGGGCAGTCGTTTTGGGCATGGCTTAATACTTACAATCGCCTCATTACCATATCATGGCGTCAGTTTTTTTTATTAGTCCTTTTAGTTTATCTATTGCTAAACCTCGGTTTTGCGTATCTGTATTATTTAATAGGAGTCGAGCATTTGGCTGGTGTTGATATGACCACCACTCATTCACAGTTTTGGGACGCTTTCTTTTTCTCTGCTCAATCGCTCACTACCGTTGGCTATGGCCGTATTGCACCCATTGGTTTTGCCGCAAGTTTTGTGGCTGGACTTGAATCATTGGCTGGTTTGATGATGTTTGCCATCATTACAGGCTTGCTTTATGGGCGTTTTTCAAGACCCAATCCTCGTATTTTATTTAGTAAAAATGCTATTATCGCACCATATTTAGACACAAATGCCTTGATGTTTAGAATGGTGAATGAAAAAAGTAACCAAATTATCAATTTGGAAGTGAGTTTGGTTTTTTCTAAAGTTGAAGAAAAAAATGGGGTAAGAAATAGGCAATATTATGGACTTACACTTGAACGCTCAAAAGTGAATTTCTTTCCTACCAACTGGACGATTGTCCATGCCATAACAGAAGATAGCCCTTTTTATGGCGAAACTTCCGAATCTTTGGCAGCAGCCGATGCTGAGTTTATGATTGCGACGCAAGGTATTGATGATACTTTTGCCGACCCAGTACATAAACGACATTCTTATTTTCATGATGAACTTGTTTGGGGAGCTAAATTTAAACCTATGCTTGAAACTGATGGTGAGGAAAGCTATATCTTAGACCTGAGCAAAATTGATGATTATGACCAAGTAGCTTTAAATGCTTGACAATTTTTGCATTAGGCTTTAGGCAATACGCTTTAAGCAATTTAAAATTTATAAAAAGCATACAGCTTATAGCATAATGCTTATCGCTAAAAAATGAACTCATTAACTACTCCATCTGCTCTAAAAAAAGGCGATAAAGTTGCCATTGTTGCTTTAGCAAGCAAACTTACTTTAGATGATATTCAGTCCGCAATCAATCTCATGCGAGAGCAGTGGGGTTTAGAAGTCATTGTAGGTGAATCGGTTGGAGCAGCTTATTTTAACTTTGCAGGAACTGATAGCGTTCGCCTAAATGATTTTCAGAAACAGCTTGATAATCAAGAAATTAAAGCAATTTTCTCTGCCAGAGGTGGCTATGGGAGCTCAAGAATTATTGATAATGTTGATTTTACAGAATTCAAGAAAAATCCAAAATGGATAATTGGCTTTTCTGATATTACAGCAGTTCATTGTCAGCTTCAAGCTATGGGCTTTCAGAGCCTTCATGCTCCTATGCCTAAAACTTTCATGCGGAACTATTATTCAGTTCAAACGCTTGAAATATTTCTTTTTGGTAAAAGTATCGACTACAAAATTCCATCAAATAATATTAACAAAGAAGGTAGGGGAGAAGGACAAATTATCGGAGGAAATCTTTGTATGTTGGCACATTTAATCGGCTCAGTTGCAGATTTAGATACTGATGGAAAAATTCTATTCATTGAAGATGTTTCAGAATACCTTTATAATATTGATCGTATGATGATTCAACTCAAACGGGCAGGAAAATTGAAGAATTTAGCAGGATTAATTGTAGGCGATTTTTCGGATGTAAAAGAAAATGATGAACCTTTTGGTAAAACTTTTTATGAAATCATAGAAGAGCATACAGCAGAATATAATTATCCGATTTGCTATGATTTTCCTGTTGGACACGAGTCGGTCAATTGGGCAATTCCATGCGGACGTGTGGCTACGTTAATTGTTGATAGTCAAGAAGTTAGTTTAGAATTTAATCTAATTGCTCAGGCTTAATTCTGACGATTTTATCACCTTTTAAGACTACCAAATCACTCTTGTTTTTTTTCTTAAATTCAATCAATTTTTCATAAACCTTGTCCATTCCTTCCAAGATTTTGGTTTGCTGTTCGCTTAGTTTATGGGGTTTCATTGCATGAGTTTTTTAATGTATCAAATTTACTTTGATTTTGTATATAAAGTTCTGTTTCAAATGTTTTTGTTGCAATCAATTCGTGTTTACCTTCTGAATTGTCAAAAATCATTACTTCATCAACTATTGGAATATAAATATCAAACAAATTATTTATCCCATTTTTATATCTTCGTTTGATTACTTCTGTTTCGATATTATGTCCACCTTCCATCACTCTTGTTTTTACTCTATCAATGGCTAATTCAACATTTCTCAACCAAAAAAAGAGCAAAACAACTGTATAATGATTCTCTTTTGCCTTTACTACGGTATTTTTGTAACTTTTAGTGGAAAGTGTAGTTTCAAAAGCAAAATTCTCTTTATTTTCTAAAAGTTCTTTGATTCTATGCAACATTATTTGTCCAGCTTCAAAAGAAACCTATTCAGGTTGAAATGGCGAAAGACCCTTCGCAATCTCGTCAGTATTGACAAACTCTTTACAATTCAAAATATCAGGTAAAATTGTGAAGGAAGCAGTGGTTTTTCCTGCTCCATTGCAACCTGCAATGAATGATGTAAAGCGTTTTGTTCATACTCGCATATGTAGAATTGGTGTTTCGGTTTTGGGTGAAGTCGAAATTTTCTACACGGACTCCTTATTTATTTACAAAAATAACAAAATAAAATTAATCATAATTTTTTTATATTTGCAAAATAGTATGCTTGCATACTTTATTTTCAAACAAAATTTATTCAACCATCTAATGGAAATTAACTATAAAATTGAAAACAATGTGGCGATTATCAGTTGGAATATGACAACATCGCCCATGAACGTATTAAATGATATTTCGATTCCTGAGTTTGAATCATACCTCGAAAAGGCATACAATGATGCCGAAGTAAAAGGGATCATTATCACATCTGAGAAAAATGAATTCATTGCGGGGGCTGATGTAAAAATGATTTTGCGTAACAATGACAAAGACCCAGCCGAAATGCACAAGTTTTCATTAGATTTTAACCATATTTTCCGAAAACTCGAAACATGTGGAAAGCCAGTCGTAGCTGCCATGAATGGAACTGCTTTGGGTGGAGGTTATGAAGTTTGTTTGGCTTGTCATTATCGCATCGCATTGGATAATCCCAAAGCCGTTATTGGTTTGCCCGAAGTGCAATTGGGTTTATTGCCTGGTGGTGGCGGTACACAACGTTTGCCACGTTTGATTGGTATCGAGGCTGCTTTGCTATTGATGGTTGAGGGCAAACGAATTACGCCAAAAGAAGCTTTGGGTTATGGAATGGTGAATGATATGGCTGCAACTCGTGAAGAAATGATGGAAAAAGCCATGAAGTGGATTTTGGCAAATCCAAGAGCCATTCAACCGTGGGATGAATTTGATAAGAAAACAGGAGCAATCAAAGCTCGTGAAAACTATAAAGTACCTGGTGGAAATGTGCAATCACCCACAGGTATGCGAACTTTTGCAGGCGGTACGGCCATGATTATGGACAAAACCAAAGGCAATTATCCTGCTCCAATTGCTATTTTATCATGTGTTTACGAAGGTTTACAAGTAAATATCGACCGTGCGATTCCAATTGAGGCTCGATATTTTGTAAAAGTTGCTACATCAAAAGAGGCCAAAAATTTGATTAGTGTGATGTTTTTGGGTAAAAATGATGCAGATAAAGGAGCAAGTCGTCCGAAAAATATTCCAGCAACCGATGTTAAAAAACTTGGAATCTTAGGTGCAGGTTTCATGGGTGCGGGCATAGCGTATGTGTCGGCAATGGCAGGAATTGAGGTTGTGTTGAAAGATGTGAGTATTGAAGCTGCTGAAAAAGGCAAAGATTATTCGAGAGGTTTGGTACAAAAAGGTATTGAAAAAGGAAAAACAACGGTAGATAAAGGCGAAAAACTTTTAAGTTTGATTAAAACAACGGCCGATGTTGCTGATTTGAAAGGTTGTGATTTAATTATCGAAGCAGTTTTTGAAAATCGTGAGTTGAAGGCAACTGTTACAAAAGAATCAGAACCAATGTTGATTGAAGGGACAGGCGTTTTTGGTTCAAATACCTCGACACTTCCGATTACAGGTTTGGCAAAAGCTTCTTCAAAACCTGAAAATTTTATTGGTATTCATTTCTTCTCGCCAGTTGATAAAATGATGTTAGTAGAACTGATTCGTGGAAAAGAAACTTCTGACTATGCTGTCGCTTTGGCTGTCGATTATGTCAAGAAAATCAGAAAAACGCCAATTGTGGTGAATGATTCTCGTGGATTTTATACGTCACGTTGTTTTGGAACATATACTACCGAAGGAATCGCCTTGTTGAAAGATGGTGTGAATCCAATTTTAATAGAAAATGCGGGAAAAAATGCAGGAATGCCAGTAGGAGCCTTAGCAGTTTCGGACGAAGTAGCTTTAGATTTAGCGTTGAAAATATCGAAACAGGCCATTGCTGATGGAGCTTTGACAGAAGAAGATACTACTTATCAAGCCACAAAATTAATGGTTGAAGATTTAGGTAGATTAGGTAAAAAGAACAAAAAAGGTTTTTACGAATATCCTGAGGGTGGAAAAAAATATTTGTGGGAAGGGCTATCTCAATATTTTCCTGTTTCTGAAACTCAACCTGAGATAGAAGAAGTGAAAACACGTTTGCTTTACCGCCAAGTTATTGAGTGTATTCGTTGTATGGACGAAGGTGTTTTGATTTCAAAGTTAGATGGAAATATCGGATCTATTTTGGCATGGGGATTCCCTCCTTATGCAGGTGGGACGCTTAATTTTCCTGAATTTGTAGGTATAGATACATTTTTGAAAGAAGCTGATCGCTTGGCAAATACTTATGGAGAAAGATTTAGACTGACCGAAAAGCAAAAGGAATTGGTGAAAAATTTGTAATATAATTTCTTAATACTTTAGCAAAAAAAGACGGACATAATCCGTCTTTTTTTATGAATTGACAGAAAAAAAATGATTTATATCTTAGAAATTGAAATTTTTGAAGAGCAAGATTCGTTGTCAAACCAAGCAAATACATTGAAGGATACAAAAAATATTAAAACGAACATATTTTGGCACGTTTTTATCTTGCTTTTGTTGACGTAATACTACTAATCAGTGAAATATTTAATAACCTTTATATTGATATTGCTATTTTTTGAAAATAGCCAATCACAAATTATGTATCGTACTCGCTATCAATCAGCGATTATGGCTGAAACGTTTGCCATTAGCCCGATTGGTTCAATCAACTATGAGTATTTACCTATTCGTTGGACAAATAGTTTCTTATCAACTCGTATTGGCTTAGGTTTTTTACCAGGGGGTAAAGAAACAGATGTAGGTAGTGTCACTAACGGTGGTGGTGTATCAGTTCCTGCTTCTATCACTTACAATTATCTTATCAATAATCTACGTAGAGGTATTAATAAAAGAGTAAGTGTGAAGTGCAAATCAGCCCCTTCAAAAATCGCTTCAGAATGGTTTGCCGAGATCGGAGCAGGCTATACTTTAGCTGCTTACCGCACTACTGAAACTCGGAATTTTACTTTTGGAATTCTTGGTTTACGTCAGCAAGTTATTTTTGATATTCCACCACACCCAAGAGTTGTTTTTCTTCGATTAAATGTCACGCCTTCATACTCGGTTGGTAAATATGAACTTCGTGGAGGAGTTAGTATTGGTCTTTCGCTTTAAAACTTTGCAAAAAATTATACATTCGCACACAGAATAAAGCTTTTCAATAGTTTTTGATAGGCGATGATATTGCTCTTTTTTTGAGTATCAGACCAATTCAATTCTATTGACATTAAATTACCCACTGTTTCTATTGATGAAAGTGTAGCTTTCCAATCCATTAATTCCATGCGAGTACGTCTGGCAAAAAAGTCACGCAAACTACACACCATTTCATGTCGAATTGTATAAATTACTTCTGCTTTAATGAAAGGATAGTTTGGGTGGATTCTTTCACTATATGTATTATCACTCTCAAGTAGTTGTAAAACTTCCTCAGCTTTTGTGCCGTATTTTTTGAGCAAATGTTGAGAGATATCTTCATCCAATTTATATTTTTCCTGAATGATCTTCCAAGTATCAAATTGGTAATTCTCTCCACCGACTAAATAATGTAATGCTGTACTACATTCAACATCTTTACCTAAAAGTTTGCAGGCCTCATCAATTGTATCTTTTGCCATGAGTCGGTAAGTTGTCCATTTTCCTCCGAGCAAACTAATAAGATTAGACTTTTCATCATACTCAACTTCGTGGTCACGTACCAATTTTTTGGTGGCTTTTGAGCCAGACGATGCAATTAATGGGCGAAGCCCGCCAAAACCAGATTTTATCTGAGATTTGTCAGGAATTGTGGCAAGATAAGGTCGAAGTGTATCAATCAAAAAATCAATTTCTTGGTCAATTAAAATAGGTTCTTTTTCTAAATCACGGTATTCGTCGTCTGTTGTTCCAACCATTACTTCTCCCTCAAATGGAATAACAAAAATTACTCTTCCATCTTTAGTTTTCGGAATCAACATGGCATCTTGACTTTGCAAAACTTCTGGTGGAAGCATGATATGTACACCTTTACTTGGGCGAAGCCGTTTTTCTTGTGTAGGGTTTGCCAAAAGTCGAACACTATCGCCAAAAGGGCCTGTACAATTGATGAATAATTTGGCCTTTACCTTAATCTCGTTTTCAGTTAGATTATCTTTTACGATAGCGGTTTTTAATTTTCCGTTGCTTTCTTTTTCAAAACCAGTGATTGAAGCATGATTAACCACAACCGCCCCTGTTTTATTGGCAGAATGAGCTAATGCCAAGCAATATCGAGCATCATCAAGTTGGCCATCGTAGTACATAACTGAGCTATGTAACTTTGGGGTTAGTGTTGGGATATGTTCGAAAGTTTCTTTTTTAGTGAGCCATTGAGCTTTTGGAAGGGTATCGTTTTTGGCAAAAAAACCGTAGATTGTTAGCCCAATTGTGAAATAAAAACCCTCAAACCAACTAAATACAGGTGTAATCAAAGCTAAAGGATGAGCCAAATGCGGTGCATTTCTGATTACGGTATGTCTTTCTTCTAAGCCATGTTTTACTTGACGAAGTTGAGCAAAATCTAAATTTTTGAAAGCTTGTTCTAAATATCGCACGCCACCATGAATCAGTTTGGTTGATTTTGAAGAAGTTTCGGCTGCGAAATCTTCTTTTTCAATCAAAGCAACTTTGAAACCTCGCAAGGCAGCATCTAAAGCACAGCCAGCACCGCTTGCTCCGCCGCCAATGATGCAAATATCAAATGTTTCGTTTTGTAATTTTTCGAGGTTTAAATTTCTATTCATGCGAGTACTTGTGTGTTTTGCTGCAATTTAGGCATTTTTAGATAAAAACTATTTACCAATGGCACGAATTACATAACTATAAGTATATTTTTTTTCCGTCAAACGGTATTCATCATGTGGTAGCAAGCCCCAACTATTATCACCACCAACACCTCTTTGCTTGAGGTCGATGTGTAAAGAAACTAAAGGTTTTTTGATAATATCAATTGGATGACGATTTTTCTTGATTGTACCTTCATCAAATTGTTCGTTTTGATAAGGCATCGCACTAAAGCAAAGCGGCTGAGAACCTTCAACCTGTAACCCAGTGCCATTGGCATCGGTCAATGTCAACCAACGAGTATCGGTTTTATAACCATTTTCTTGTGGACGAACATAATTTTGGGTGAATTGATTTTCAGTTTTATCACTATAAAGCCCTATAAATGAAGCTGAATTGCGATCCGAATAATTTTCAAAAGGACCTCTGCCATAGTAATTGAGGTTGTCAAATTGTTTTGGCAATTCTAACCTCATACCAAAACGAGGCATTTCAGGTAATTCATCATTATGAATATCTATGCTTGCTTGGATTTTGACTGCTCCATCATTTAAAATCAAGTAGTTTAAGGTATAATCTGCCATTATGTTTCCCATACGGTAAACTACTTTTATGGCAAGTCCCTCATTGTTTTTTTCTCCAACGATAATATCTTTGATTTTACGATTACTATGAGCCGCTCGCCAAACGCCTGCTGTTCGAGCAAAATCTTGACCAAAATCATTATCAGTGGTGGCACGCCAAAAATAAGGTTCAGGAAACTGATTGATAATTGATTGACCTTTAAAGGTATATTCAGTTAATTGCCCATAAGAAGTATTGAATGTTCCGCTGATATTTCCTGCTGAGAACTTTAAATTATTTTCGGTGCGATCTATTTTTAATGTACCTTGATTGCTTGTTTTTGTAATAAAATAGTTGCTATCTTTTGCTCCAAACTGTTCACGAGCCAGTTCATGCCCTGCAGGAATCGCAATCGTAGCTTGGCGTTGATAAGCATAGAGATTGAGTAAATATTCGTCTCCATTAGTAGTCGTAAATTTAGGCAAATTGAGCAAAATACTCTTTTGTTGACGAGGCTCTAAATCAATTAAAAAACTATTTTCTTCTACAACAGAACCATTTTTGGTCAAAACCCAACGAAAGTCATACTCTTGAAGATTTGTAAAATCAAACATATTACTGATATTGATTTTACCATTTTTCCAATCTTCATTTTTGAACAAAATATTTTGATATACTTTTTTTACTTCAAAAAGACCAGGATGTGGAGAACGGTCGGCTGCAACCAAACCATTACAGACAAAATTCTCATCATTACGTAAATCTTGACTACCTAAATCGCCACCATAAGCAAAAAATGAACGCCCATATTTATCAGAAGTTTTGATTCCTTGATCTACCCAGTCCCAAATACAACCACCTTGCATCACAGGACTGTCATAAATTATATCCCAATATTCTTGAAAATTACCACTACTATTACCCATTGCGTGTGAATATTCACACATAATAAAAGGTCGAACTTTGCCTCGTTTCCCACTCTTATTGCTCAATGTTCCATCTTCGCTCATTTTCCAATCATAAGCATATTCCTTCATGTGACTAACGGTTGGATACATCGGTGTTACGATATCTGTATTTTCAGCTTCCCCAGCTTGCTCTGATTGTACAGGACGACTTGCATCACGTTGTTTTATCCAAGCATAATTTTTATAAAATACTGGCCCATTACCACATTCATTTCCAAGTGACCAAACTACCACGCAAGCATGATTTTTATCTCGTTCAACTACTCTTTTGGTTCGGTCAATGTGAGCTGCTTCCCATTCTGGTAAATAGGCTACGTGCTTAGTTTTATCAACCCAACCTTGCAATTCTGCCCCCATTCCATGACTCTCAATATTGGCTTCATCAATAACATACATTCCATATTCATCACATAATTTTAACCACATTGGGTCATTAGGATAGTGTGAGCTGCGACAAGTATTGATATTATATTGTTTCATTAATCGTAAATCTGCTTTCATCAATTCGAGGTTTGGTACATGCCCTTCAACAGGGTCATGCTCGTGGCGATTGACCCCTTTTACATAACTACGAACTCCATTGATAAGAAAACTGCCATTCTTTATTTCAATTTTTCGGAAACCGATTTTCCCCCCTGTTGCTTCAATTACTTGATTTTTGGTATCATATAAAGCAATACTCATGGTATATAAGTAAGGATTTTCGCCAGACCAACGATTTATATTTGGTAAAGTACTTTCAAAATTGACAGTATTAAGGCCATTTTTAGTGATAATACCTTTCTTTTGAGTGAAAATTTTCTGATGATTTTTGTCGAAAATCGAAACCTCAACATTAAAAGTCGACGAAGTATTAACTATGCTTTTTACATCAACTGAAAGAGAAAATTTTCCATCTTTATAAGCATTTTCTAAGTCAGCTTTTGCAAAAAAATCTTGAACTGCAACTTTATTTCTTGCAAAAAGAAATACATCACGCTCAATACCGCTCAAACGCCAAAAATCTTGGTCTTCTAAATAGCTACCATCATGCCACCGAAATACTTGAACAGCAAGTGTATTGACTCCTTTTTTTAGAAACTTAGTAATGTTAAATTCGGCGGCTGACTTTGAAACTTTCGAGAAGCCTACTGCTTGTCCATTTACCCAAATATAGGCAGCTCCAGTAATAGACCCAAATTGAATAAAAGTTTCTTTACCGTCCCAGTTTTCAGGAATGGTAAACTTGGTACGATAACTTCCTACTGGATTATAGGCATGGTCGATGTAAGGCGGATTTTTAGGAAAAGGATAGACAATATTTGTATAAATCGGAACACCAAAACCTTTCAGTTCCCAATTGGATGGCACTTGTAAATCTGACCAATTGAAGTCATTATACCCTTCTTTATAAAATTCGGTTGGACGTTCTTCTGGTCGATTCACATAGTAAAATTTCCAATTTCCATTGAGTGATTTATAAAAAGGAGAAGAGGAATAATTATCATTAAAAACATCTTCCACATTAGCATACGACATAAAAGTAGCATGCGGTGCTTCTTTATTAATTTCTACTGTTGTTGGGTCTTCCCATTCTTTGAATGTGAAATTTACTTGTGCAAATACCGACTTAAACAAAAGCTGTAAAGCGATTGTCAACAATATTTTTTTCATAGGTAGGCAAGGGTATTAGTTATGGTTGATATTTTAAGCGTTTTCAAAAATATCTGTAATTTCTTCAACACCGTTTGTGATTTTGACCTTATAGGAGTCTAATTCTAACTTAAATTGATGATAGTAAGCGGTTTTTATGGTTTCTAAAAACGCATCAACTATCTCTGTTTTTACCAAGTTGATGGTACACCCACCAAATCCACCACCCATCATTCTGGCTCCAGCTATCGACTCCGATAGGGGAGAATTCAACGTATGTTCTACTAAAAAGTCTAATTCAGGGCAGCTTACTTCGTAGTCTTTGCTTAAACCTTCATGTGTTTCGTACATTTTTTGCCCAAAAGTTGCTAAATCATCTCTTTCGAGTGCTTCGCAAGCAATTGTCACACGTTCGATTTCCTCTACCACATATTTGCAACGTTTGTAAACAACATAAGGTAATTTATCGGATTGACTTCTCAGCATTTGTGCCGAAACATCTCTTAAACTATCAATTTGCGGAAAGGCATTTTGCATAATTTTTACTCCTTCCTCACATTCAGCTCTACGTTTGTTGTACTCGCTATCACCGAGATTATGTTTTACACCAGTATTACATAAAACGATGGTATAATTGGGAGCGTGGAATGGAAAATATTGAAAACTTAAATCTTGGCAGTCGAGTTTAATTACTGAATTTTCTTTGCCATGAATAGAGGCAAACATATCCATTATCCCACAATTTACACCCGCAAAATTATGTTCAGCTAATTGTGCAATGAGAGCTAAATCGAGTTTTGAAATGTTTAAATCGAATAATTTACTAAGAGCAAGACCCATTCCGCTTTCGACCGCTGCCGATGAAGACAAACCAGCACCAAGAGGCACATCCCCTCCAAAAACTAAATTAAAACCATTCGGAATTGTATAGCCTTTTTTGATCGTTTCAGCTAAAACACCAATCAGAAAATTTGCCCAACCTTTGTCAGATTTACCAATCTTTTCTAATGAAAACTCATAAGAATCTTGCAGATCATAAGAATATAGTTTGCACGTTTGGTCATCTCTAGAAGCAATAGAAAAATAAATAGCCTTGTCAATAGCAGCAGGAAGCACAAATCCATGATTATAATCTGTATGTTCACCTATAAGATTGATTCGTCCAGGTGCACGCACTGAAAGAGTGGGGATTTGGTCGAAAATATCTTCAAATTTTTGGCAAATGAGTTTGTAATACATCATGTTAAATCGTCAGTAGTTTGGATAAAAATTGTAAAAAGAAAGCCCCAAGAAACTTTGGGGCTTCTATCAATAATTTTTTATTAACTTAATCACTTTTGTTTTTTGAACTACTTTGAATCAAAAATAGTGTTTTTTTAAGTTGTTATTGTCTTTATTTTAGTGTTATAAGGACCAAATAGCGTGTGCAATCGTTTGCTTTGTTCTTTTTTATTCTTTTACAATTCATTGCAAACCTTTGCACATATTATCGTAAATTATCAAGCCTTTGGATGTTCGGCTTTTACTTATAAGCCTTTACAGATTGCTGATTTATACCAAATAATAGGGTGTTTTTTACAATAACAATTGATCGTACATCACCTTTAATATTTAAACCTGAAATTTTTTGTGGAATACTTAAAAACTGACCTTTTCCATCTCCTTTGAGTAATAATCCATAATTGGCATCATACTTTCCGAATTTTAGTCGAGTTTTATTTAAATTTCCGCTAAGCAATAAATCTTTTTTACCATCATGGTCATAATCAAGGGTTGTAATCGTATAGATAGGTGAAAATTGCACTTCAATTGGCAAACGCTTCTCTTGAAATTTACCTTTTCCATCATTGATAAAATATGCTGTTTTGAAATAATTAGCCTCTAATTTTTTTGCATCTTTTATTTCGTTTTCTCCAAAAATATCAGTCAAAGTTGCATTAGAATAACTATCATAGCTCGTAAACTTTGGACGTTTGGATGGAACCTGCTCTAAAAGCTCGTCACGAGTGAGATATGGGTAAGACTTACCTTGTATATAAAAGCATAAAATTGGATCAATACTTCCATTGTCATCAAAATCTTTGTAATAAAGTTCGGTTGGTTGGCTATCGCTTGCATTTGCTTGGCTATTGAGTCCGAGATTACCAATGAGTAAATCTGGAGAGCCATCACCGTTGAGATCATCTACCAATAACTTGTTCCACCAACCTGCGTATTTTTTCTCAAAATACGTCTCGGTTTTATCTGTAAACTTTCCATTTGAATTTTCAAAAACTGTAATTGGCATCCATTCTCCTACGATAACTAATTCTTGTTTTTTGTCTTTGTTTAAGTCAACAAAAGCAGCATCAGTAACCATGCCAATGTATTGTAATTCTTTTGGTGTATTATCTTTAAAGTTGCCTTTTCCATCATTTACTAACACATAACTTCGAGGTGTTTGCGGGTATTTTCCTGGAATGACTCTTCCTCCCACAAAAAGGTCAGGTTTTGAATCATTATTTATATCACCCACACGTACGCACGCACTACTTGTAAGCATCACAGGTAAGGCAGCAGCACTTAGTTGAAAGTCACCTTTTCCATTATTTAAAAACAATTGATCTTGAAGATTTGGGTCATTTTCAGTAAAATTGCCATAACCTCCATTTGCTACATAAATATCTTGAAAACCATCACCATTCGCATCAAAGAAAACTGCATCACTTACATCAGCATTTGGATTTGATGGAAAAGCTTTTTTCGTAAAGTTTCCAGATTTTTGTTGCATAAATAATTCACTTTCTTTGCCGTAACTTCCGCCTACAAAAATATCTTCTAAACTATCATTATTTACATCGCCTTTGACCATTGCCGGACTCATAAAAGACAATGAATTTGGCATCAAAGATTGTCTTTTGAAATCATTTTGCAGGGTATTTGATTGAATAGAAGCAATAGGAGAAGCTATTTCTGCAAAAATCGTTGTTTGTTTTGGCACTGCTAACTTTTGAAAAATAGCGTTTTTCTCTTCTAAAACTAAAGTTTGATTAGACTGAATATCTTTTAAAACTTGACTTTTGTCTGTATTCCAAATGACTTTTATAGAATCAATTTTTGTGGTTTTTCCTAAGCCAAAATTGAGTGTAAAACTCACATTCGACTGGAATCCACGTGTAGGCATTTGCTCTTGATATTGTGTATTTCCTTGACTATATAAATAAACTTTTGTACCAATACCCATTTTATTGGCATTTTCGCCTGCAAGTTTTACTTTCAGAAATTGATTACCGAGTTTTGTATTCGCTTCATTTTGATAGACAAAAGCAGGTAAATTAATATTATTGACCACTAAATCTAAATCGCCATCATTATCTAAATCAGCGTATGCAGCACCACTGCTGTTCGATTGTTCGCCAAGCCCCCAGTTGGTAGTTTCGTTTTGAAAATTCAATTGACCATTGTTACGGAAAATATAATTTTTTACATTTGATGAAGGCATTTTTTGTACTAATTCAAGTACATCTTGTCGTTGAAAACCACCCTGTTTGTTTGCCATGAAATCATCCATATATTTCAAGAAATCAAGATTGGTATAATCATGTAGATATCCATTTGTGATGTATAAATCTTTCCATCCATCATTGTCATAATCGGCAAAAAGGGCTGCCCAACTCCAATCAGTGTTTGAAATGCCAGAAACTTGCCCAATTTCGCTGAAACTGCCATTGCCATTATTGATTTGAAGCATGTTTCGCATATATTGATGATGAAATCCAGATTTAACGCTCAAATCAAATTTATCATAATTATCAGGCGACATCAATAATTTTTGACGGCGATTGTCTTCGGGAAGCATATCAAGCGTAAAAATATCGGGTAATAAATCATTATTAATATCGGCTACATCATTGCCCATCGAGAAATTGGAGGTATGCCCCAATTGCTCACGACTTACTTCATTAAACGACCCGTTTTTTTTATTAATATAAAGACGGTCAGGCACGGCATAATCATTGCTCACATAAATATCAGGCCATCCATCTTGGTTAAAATCGGCAATACCTGCTCCCAAGCCATACGATAAAGCCGAACTTTGAATGCCTGCTTGACGAGTAACATCTTTAAAAAAACCTTTATCATTTTTATAAAACCTTGAGCCACTCACGGCATCATCAACTTTGGTCAATGCAGCAGTGCGAGCTTCGTCCAAAACTGGGAGTGATTTGATATTATGATTGAGTAAAAACATATCCAAATCACCATCTTTATCAGCATCAAAGAAATAAGCATTGGTACTTGAAGCAGGGCTGTCGAGTCCAAATTTTGCAGCTTGCTCAATAAATGTTGGATTGCCGTTAGCATCATTCCCTTGATTGATGAATAGCTCATTTGCCTTTTTTTCAGGCATTAAATTACCCGAATGGCAGACATAAATATCTAATTTGCCATCTGCATTTACATCCGACAGTGTAACCCCTGTTTTCCATGGACCTTCTCTTCCTGCAACACCAGCAATAGCAGTAATATCTGCAAATTCCATGTTTTTCTTATTCAAGTATAAGCGATTAGACTGCATATTTGAAGTAAAATAAATATCATCAAATCCATCACCATTCAAATCCCCCACAGCTACACCACCTCCATTATAGAAATATTCATACATCAAAACATTGGTATTTAATCCTTCATTAATGATATTTTGGAAATCAATATGTGTTTTTTCGGAAGGAAGTAAAGTGAAAATTGTTTGCTGCTTTTCACCTTCGGGTTCATTGCTTTCTTGTTTTGAAGTGGGTTTATTACAGCTAATAAAAAAGGTGTTTACTACAATGAATAAGTAAAAGGTTGTCGAAATTTTCATTTTTAAAATCATCAAGCTTCTCTGTTTGGGAGTCAGGGGTTGGGGTTAAGATTGGATTTTGCTAAACAAGCAAACAAATATACAAAGATGTTTTATAGATTGTTTTTAAATATGCTTAAAAACAAAATCGAGTAGCCAAATAGCATTGATGCTTTTGGCTACCCAATTTTAGAAATTCAACAATTAATATCCAGGATTTTGGATTAATTTATTATTTCGATTTATTTCATCACGATGAATTGGTAAGAAATAAATTTTATCGTCCCAGTTGCGATTTTCTTTACCTGGGTCAATTTTACCAACGGTATATGTATAGTCGTAGCTACTTGGGTCAAATTTATAAATCGAAACGGTCTTCCCAGCTTTTAAAGTTCCTTTAACAAAAATGATACTTGCCTTACGTCCAAGAGTTGTTGGAGCAATCATCCAACGACGAGCATCGTGGTAACGTTGTTCTTCAAATACCATTTCGACTCGACGCTCATTGCGATAACGCTGACGAAGTTCTTCACCAGTTTCTGTAATGGCTGGCATACCTGCTCGGAAGCGAATTTGATTTAACCATTTTTTAGCTTCGGTGTCTTCACCTAATTCTATACATGCTTCTACATAATTGAAAATTGCTTCAGTATAACGTAAAAATGGCCAAGGAATTTGTTGCCAAGAGTTTTGGTCAACTAAGCCTGGGTTAGGATCAGTAAACTTACGCATATAGTAGCCAGTATAACTTCCGTTCCAGTCTTCAATGCTACTTTTACGTGTATCTAAGCCAAAATGTGTCCTTTTTGTTCCACCCGAAATGACTTCGTACTCACCAGTTTGGATTTGGTTTGCTGGGTCGAGTGGAGCTGCACTTGCAGAGCGTGGTTTCCAAGGAGAACCTTCATATAAAACGGTTGATTTTAAACGAGGATCTCTATTTTCATAAGGGCTTTTGGCATGGTCTGGATTATTCCAGCTAAATTTCGAGCCATCCATCATTTCATAATCATCAATCAACTCTTGGATTGGTGTATTTCCTGCCCAGTTGTTATAGCCATTTGGCCCATTGAAAAGCCCAACACGTCCACCGTCTTCGTTTTTACTTTGAATAAAGTACCTTCCGAAAATGATTTCGTTTTGCCCACCATTTCTTGCCAATGATTGATTCATGTAGTTTGTTGAGGCTTGTTCTGGAGCAACAGGGGCTGATAACCCTAATTGGAAACCAAACCCAGGCAAATCTAAGACAGCTTTTGCGGCTGTTTTTGCTTTTTGCCAACGTTCAGTACGACTGCCACTCACAAAACCCATCAATTCAGGTTTAGAAAATGAAGCCATTGCTTTAGACTTTGCTTTGGCAGTTGGTACATCATATAAGTCACTGGCAGCATAAATCAACATACGTGATTTTAATGCTAAAGCCGATGCCTTAGTTGCACGCCCTTTTTGCAAAGATTGACCATCAAGTAATACAGCTGCTTCGTCGAGGTCTTTTACAATAAAATTAAGACACTCTTCAAAAGTATTTCTTGCAGTTAAAAAATCACTATCAGTTAAAGCAAATGCTTTGTCAACGATTGGTACGCCGCCGTAATAACGCACCAGTTGATGATAATAATAGGCTCTCATAAATTTAGTTTCACCTTTCAAACGCTCAACAATTTTATTAGCATTTGGAAATTGCGGATTCTCTAAATTTTTCAATGCAAGATTACAAGCTCTGATTCTTGAATACATATTTACCCAACTCAAAGTACCATTAATCCAACCTGGGTCGGCAGGGTTACTTCTGCCCTCAGTGATAGTCGTAATATTTCTTCCAGGATGCGTAAAAATAGTTTCATCGGTCAATGAGGCGAGCATCTGCTCATTAAAACCACCTACTCCTAAACCTCCATATAACTCACTTACAAAAGCCTCAGCTAAAGAAGCATCTCCCCAAACTACATTTTCAGATAATTGGTCGAGTGGTTTGGTATCTACAAAGTCATCATTACAACTAATCGCAAAAAACGAAACTGTAAGGAATGACAAAATTATTTTTTTATACATTTTCATTTTTCTAATTTTTAAAATTTAACATTTAAACCTAAGTTCATCACTTTTGATTGAGGATAATATTGACCAGTAGTACTTGCTGTTTCAGGGTCGAATACCTTTAATTTATCAATAGTAAATAAATTGATACCACTTGCATAAATTCTCATGCTGCTAAAGCCAATTTTTTTGCCGATGCTTTCTGGAATGGTATAACCCAACTCAAAGTTTTTCAAACGCATATAATCAGTGCTTCTCAACCAATATGTGTTTCCACCTGAAAAATATTGGTCAGAACGGTTGGCGATACGAGGGTGAACATCACTTGGATTATCAATTGTCCAACGATTTTGATAAATATCAAGTAAATAATTACCAATATTCCCCATTTCGCCTGCACTTACATATTGTTTTGCACCAGCAGCACCTTGAATCAAAATACTTAGGTCAAAATTTTTGTATTGAGCTCCAAGATTGATACCACCTTGGAAAAGTGGAAGTGTAGTATTATCGGTTCTTACTTGGTCGTCAGGTGTGATTTTTCCATCTTTATTATAATCTACATATTTCATATCACCAGGTCTGAGTTCTTTCACAATTGCTGAATAATCAATACCTCTTGCGTCAATTGCAGCTTGGTCTTTGAATACCCCATCGTAAAGATATGCCATGAAGGTGTTCATAGGGCGACCAGTTGTTCTTTGCCATTCTGGAGCTCCTGGTGCCTCGTCCCAGAATTCAATTTTATTTTTTGAATAACCACCGTTGACACTCACATTATATTTGAAATCTCCGATTTGACTGCGGTAGCCTACATTGAAATCAAATCCTTTGTTTGATACTTCTCCGATATTTTGTGCTGGAAGGCTGATACCTGTTGATTGAGGTACAGAAGCATTTTTGAACCAAAGGATTTTTGAACGATAGTTAGAAAAATAATCAAATTCAAAACTTACTTTTCCGTTGAATAATTGACCTTCTAAACCAATATTTGAATTAGAAGCAACTTCCCAAGTGATATTTTCATTAGGTAAACGAGTTTCGTACAAAGTTTTTTGCTCGGCATCACCCAAAATATAACTACGGAAACCATACGTTGAAAGGTATTGATAAGTAGCTGGCGTAGTTGAGTTAGGAAGATTTACTTGGTCATTCCCCAATTGTCCCCATGAACCTCTTAGTTTCAAGAAGCTAATAAATGGAAGTTCTTTCATGAATTTTTCTTCTGACACTACCCATCCGGCCATTACACCTGGGAAAAAACCATAGCGAGTAGCTTTAGGGAATCTGTCGGAACCATCATATCTCCACAAAAATTCAAGAAGGTATTTTTCTTTGAAATTATAAGCAACACGACCAAAGTAATTGATACGTGCAGTTTCAAAACCACCACCACCGTTGTTTCTTTCTAAATCGCCACCTGCAAACATTTGGTCAAGTGCTGATGAAATAAAGTAACGACGGTAAGCATTAAAGTTATTTCCTTTGATAGTTTCGGTGTTTGTTCCTGCTAAAACAGTAATGCCATGATTGCCAAATGTACGCTCATAAGTAGCGACTCCGCCAAGCAATATATTGAGTTGGTCGTCAAATGATTGTGTTAAGTTTGGTTCGGCAGGCCCACGCTTGCTTGCTACCAATTTTGGTGTAGTACCATCTGCTTCAAAACCAGAGCCTTGTTGGTATAATAGCCACGGAATTTGCCATAATTTTCTTGTTCCAATCCTTTTGTCAATGGCTGCTGTTCCTGTAAATTTCAAACCTTTTACCCAAGGAATTCTGATGTCGAGTGAACCGTTACTTTGAAAGTAATCTTGTTTTTGGCGATCATAGCCAGATAAATCGGTTGTGATGACAACAGGGTTTTCACCATTTTCAATATCGGGGCCAGGAAGCCCATTTGGCCAATAAGCTTGTTGCTGCGGTTTTCCTCTCATTTGCATTCTGAAAATGGCAGCGGCCGAGCGTGTTGGATAATTTCGTGCTTCTTCACGAGCCAATAAACCGATGTTTAAATCGATGTATTTGTTGATTTTTGCATCTAAATTGAATCGAACATCATATTGTTGATAGGCCGTAGCTGATTTTTTGTAGAAACCATCTTGATTTTGATACCCAATTGAACCTAAATACTTTACGTTTTCTGTTCCACCCGAAACTTGTAAATTGTGTTGAGTTTGTGGTGACCAAGGCTTTAAAGTTGCGGCATACCAGTCTGTATTTGGGTGTAGCCAAGGGTCTGAACCATCATTGTATTGTTGAATATCTTTTGGTGTAAAAGGTGCTTTTCTGATTGAGCCATCAGGGCGAGTATATGAACCTGTCGATTTATAAGCAGTATTGGCTGCTCCCCATTCGCTTACAGGTAAACCATAAATATCGAGGTCGTTGAGCATACTTACATATTGAGCGGCATTTGCCAATTTAGGAATGACTGTTGGCTGTGAAAAACCTTGGTTAGCCGAATATGAAACCTGTGGTTTTCCTGTTTTACCACGTTTGGTAGTAATCAAAATTACACCATTAGCAGCACGAGAACCATAAATAGCTGCCGAGGCATCTTTTAATACCGACACACTTTCGATGTCATTTGGATTAATGCGGTCAAGTCCACCAGCACGGTTTGGAATACCATCAACAACGATAAGAGCATCACCATTGTTCAATGTATTTGAGCCACGAATACGAATCGCCGAACCATCGGCACCTGGCTCGCCGCTACGGTTTACAGCCACAACACCAGCCATACGTCCAGCAATTGAGTTACTCAAGTTGACAGTTGGAGATTTGATTAACTCAGAGCCTTTCACTGAGGCTACCGAACCAGTGATGGTTTCTTTTTTCTGAACACCATAACCCACCACAACCACTTCACCTAAAGTTTTGGTGTCTGTTTGCATACCAACATTGATAGTTGAGCGATTTCCAACAACGACTTCTTGTGGTTCATACCCAACGATACTAAATACTAATACAGCTTTACTATCAACGACCGTGAGTGTATAATCTCCGTTTGCATCAGTTGTTGTCCCTTTTTGTGTACCTTTAATCAAGATACTTACACCAGGTAAAGCTTCTCCTTTTTCGGCATCAGTTACCTTTCCTGTTACCTTTTGTTCGAGAATTTTACCAGCACTGGGCTTAGCAAAAACATTTGGAACAGACAATGCCCCAACTGCCCCCAAAAGAAGTACGACGAGGGTTCGTAGAGTAAATTTTTTCATAGAAGAGTTTGAATTTTTAAGGTTAATAACACGGTAAGATTAAAATGAAATTAATTTTAAATTAAAATTGAATTAAAAGTAAATTAAAATATTTTAAAAAGTATGATTTTATGATTTGAAAATATAATAAAACTAAGGAATATGTGAAAATGTTGCTTATTTAGCTATGTATATAGCATTTGCAAACGTTTGCACAAAATTTTATTATTATTATTATTATTTGTACTATTTGAAGACTTCAGCAACAAGTGTATCCCAGGTTTAATTTTTTAATTGATTTTATGAGAAGGCTAAAAGTTGCCAACATAAAATTTTAGATGAGAAATTTGAGGATAAATTCTAACAAAATGGTGTAAATGATTAGGCTATTTTTATGGAATTTTAGGTGCTAATTTTAAAATTTCGTACTTGCCTTTGCAAGTATTTTTTTTAAATAATAGATATGCTACAATCTATCGAGAGGATATTCTGGAAATTAGTATAAAAAAAATGCAATTTTTTGAAAAAAAAGCAAATCTGTGCAAACCTTTGCACATCATAATGTAGAGATAAATACACACATTCAAACGTTTGCATAGCTATTTTATGCTATTTTTCAATATAAATAATGCAAATAATTCTTGTATAGATTATACTATTATTGCAATTTGCGATGGTCTTAGAGTTATATATCAGAGTAGTCTTATCTTTCTTTATTCAATTACCAAAAAGTATTTTATGCCTTGTTTGTTCATGCTGTTTTTGATTTTTTCAAACATCAGTAAATTTTATTGTACCTATTATTTTGCACGCCCCGCTTGTTCAGTATCGGGTATTTCTTATCCGATAAACTTATTACTTACTCATTATTAACCTTAATCTTTTACTAAAATTAACCAATCTTAAAATTATGATTATTTCTACTCGGCGTATTCACCTAAAAAGGAAGATAAGTCTTCTTTTGGCGGTGTTTACTTTTGCGATTTTTACAAATGCAGTCGCTCAGAATGTCAAGGGTAAAATCTCTGATGACAAAGGGCAACCATTACCTGGGGTTAGTGTATTGACCAAAGGCACAAATACTGGCGGTATCTCAGATGCTAATGGAGAGTACTCAGTATCAGCAGGTAAGAATGCTACTTTGGTATTTACTTACATTGGTTTCACAACAAAAGAAGTAGCGGTAAATGGTCGCTCTGTAGTTGATGTGAGCCTCGAAGAAGATACTAAAGCTCTCGGTGAGGTAGTTGTTGTAGGCTACGGTACTCAGAAAAAAGTTACAGTAACTGGAGCTGTTGTAGCTATTCAAGGAGAGAAAATAATAAAATCTCCAGCTACTGATATTTCTAACTCACTTGCTGGACGTCTTCCAGGTTTGGTTGTTATACAAACCAGTGGTGAGCCAGGAAATGACGGAGCTAAAATATCTATTCGTGGTACTAACACACTCGGAAATAGTAGCCCATTGGTTGTTATTGATGGGATTCCTGATAGAGATGGAGGTTTAGGTCGTTTAAGTCCACGTGATATTGAGTCGATTTCAGTTTTGAAAGATGCTTCGGCTGCAATCTATGGTGCAAGAGCTGCCAATGGAGCTATCTTGGTAACAACAAAAAGAGGTAAGTCTGGTAAACCAACCATCACTTATGATTTCAACCAAGGATTCGCACAACCAGCAAGAGTTCCTCAAATGGCAAGTGCTTATGAATATGCCAACATCATGAATGAGTTGCCAATTTATAACTCAATTCCAGCAGGTGAGTGGTCAAATGCTTGGAAAAGTATTCAAACAACAGGTACTTATAAATCGCCAACAGCGGGTGTAAGTTCATTGAGTGCTAACTATAGCCCAGACGCAGTGAAAAAATTTGCGGATGGTTCAGACCCGTGGCGTTACCCAAATACTGATTGGTTTGCTGATGCTTTCAAAACTTGGTCACCACAAGCACGTCATAATTTGCAATTGGCAGGTGGCTCAGAAGCGATTAAATATTTTGCTTCATTAGGTTATGTGAATCAAGATGCTTACTACAAAAATTCGGCAACAAGCTACCAACAATATAGCTTTAGAACAAACTTAGATGCTAAAGTCAACAAATATATCAATACCAATTTAGGTATTATGGTTAGAAGAGAGCAACGTAAGTACCCAACTGAAAGTGCAGGTTCGATTTTCAGAATGTTGATGCGTGGTCGTCCAACTGAGCCTGAAGTATGGCCAACAGGACAACCAGGCCCAGATATTGAAAATGGACAAAATCCTTATGTTATTACAACAAATGCAACTGGTTATGTCGATTCTCCTACTGATTATACGCAAGCTAATGGTGCTATAAATATCACCAACCCTTGGATTGATGGTTTGAAATTGACGCTTTCTGGTGCAATTGATAAAAATAGTAATACTAATAAAGTATGGCAAACACCTTGGTCGCTTTACTATTGGGATAAACAAACCTTCGAAGCTGATGGCGTAACGCCTAAATTAGAAGGAGCTGTACGTTCTAACTTTAAAGACCCTCGTCTTTCTCAAAGCTATAACTCAGTGTTAAATACCAACATGTCAGCGTTATTGAGTTACGAAAAGAAAATTGGTGATAATACATTGAATGTTTTAGCTGGTGTAACAAAAGAGAACTTCAAAGGTGAAAACTTTGGTGCTTTCAGAAGAAACTATATTTCTTCAGCAATTGACCAACTTTTTGCTGGAGGTTCGTTACAACAAAATACAGGTGGTAGTGCATATAACAGAGCCAGATTGGGTTATTATGGTCGTGCACAGTACAACTACAAAGAAAAGTATCTTATCGAAGGTATTTGGCGTTATGATGGTTCATATATTTTCCCAGAATCGGGTAGATTTGGATTCTTTCCTGGTTTATTGTTAGGATGGAATTTGACCAACGAAAAATTCTTTAAAGTTCAAGGAATTGACTATTTGAAACTTCGTGCATCGTATGGACAAATGGGTAATGACCAAGTATTCTATAATGGTTCATTACAAGAATATGCTTATTTATCAACATATGGCTTTGGTTCATACCCAATCAATGGCCAAGTAGTTACTACTTTAGGTGAAACAGTTTTGGCAAACCCTAGCTTCACTTGGGAAAGAGCTAATAACTATAATATTGGTGTGGATGGTACATTCTTTAATAGTAAGATTGATTTGACTTTGGAGTATTTCTATAATAGAAGAGACCAAATTTTGATTCAAAAAACTGGTTCAACACCTTCTTCTTCGGGTATCAACTCTTTGTTACCTCCAGTAAATGCAGGAAAAGTTGATAACCGTGGTTTTGAATTCAACTTAGGTTTCAATAGTAAAGCCTCCAATGCACTTACTTTTAGAGCAGGTATTAATGGTGGATATGCTAAAAATAGAGTAGTGTTTATGGATGAAGTACCTGGAGCTCCTGGTTACCAATTGCAAGAAGGTAAACCAATCAATAGCTATTTAGTTTATAAATCAGCAGGAGCTTTCAAAGATGCTGCCGAAATTGATGCAAACAAAATTGATTACAGTGCTGTAACTTCAAAGCTTCGCCCTGGTGATATGAAGTTTGAAGATTATAATGGTGATGGTAAAATTAATGGTGATGATAGAGTTAGATTAGATAAGAGTGATGTCCCTACATTCAACTTTGGTGCTACAATGGATATAAAATATAAAGGTTTCGACCTAAGTGTTTTATTCCAAGGTGCAGCAGGTGCAGCTATACGTATCCAAACAGAATCAGGTGATATTGGTAACTTCTTGAAATACTCTTACGATCACCGTTGGTCAATTGATAATCCAAGTAGCACTGATCCACGTTTGGCAAGTAGAGGTGATACGTACTATACAGGTGGAAACTACGGAAATAATACCTATTACTTGTTTAGTAAAAACTATGTTCGTTTGAAAAACTTAGAATTAGGATATAACGTACCAAGCAGCATTGTTCAAAAAGCTAAGTTAGGTACTTTAAGAGTTTATGTAAATGGATTGAACTTATTGACAATTGATAAAAATAAGATCTTTGACCCAGAGGCAACAGCTCAAAGTGGTGTTTATTATCCACAATCTCGTGTAATCAATACAGGTTTAAGTCTAACATTCTAAAAAAGCAAATAGAAAAAATGAAGAATCTTAAAATAAAAGCAAGCCTGTTTGCAATTATAATGGCGTTTGCTTTCTCATGTGATAAAGAATTTTTGAATACCAAGCCACTTGATAAAATATCAAGTGCAGCTACTTGGGCTGATGGTCCGCTATCTGAAGCCTTTATTTTCAATGTTTACTCTTTTTTAGGTTATGGTGGTTTTGAAGAGCAAGCTCTTGCCGCTTATACTGACGAAGCGATGTTTACACACGCCGGAAGAAATATTAATACCTTTACTGAAGCATCAGAAAGTCCATCAAACGTAGCATGGGAAAGTGATACTTACAGATGGGGAAGAATGTATTTGGCAATCAGAGAGGCTAATGTGGCTCTTGAAAACCTTCCAAAAGCAACTTTCACAGATGCAGTATTGAAAGAAAAACTGACTGGTGAGGCATATTTCTTGAGAGCATATTATTATCAACAATTGCTTAGATTTTATGGTGGTGTGCCATTAATCAGCAAATCTTATGGCTTGAATGAAGATTATACAGTTGCTCGTAATACTTATGATGAATGTGTGAAATTTATCGTTAGTGACCTTGACAATGCAATCAAGATGTTGGATGGTAAAGGTGCTACACCTGGTAGAGCTTCAAAAATTGCTGCAATGGCTTTGAAAGCAAGAGTGTTGCTTTATGCAGCCAGCGACTTGCACGATGGCCCTACTGTAAAAGCTAAATCAAGCGTTTTGGGTAGCTATTCAAACTTAGATTTAATTGCTTATACATCTGGTGATCGTACTGCGAGATGGAATGCAGCAAAAGCAGCAGCAAAAGCAGTTTTAGATGCGACTTCTGGGTATAAATTGAATTTAACTGCTCCTGTTTCGGCAGAAGAAGGTAAAAACAATTATATCTCAATTGCAATGGGTGGTCAAAGTGGTATAGGTGATGCTTCAGCAGCTTCGGAGTTAATCTTACAACGTACACACACTGCCCTTTATACGCAAGAAGATAACTGGCCTTTAGGTGGTATTCACTATGGTATCAACAATGGTCCAAATGGCTATCATAACTGGGCTGGAAATACCCCAATTCAAAACTTAGTTGATGACTATGAAATGATGGATGGTTCTAAATTCGATTGGAATAATAAAGACCACAAAGCTGCTCCTTTTGAAAATAGAGACCCACGTTTTTATGCAACTGTATTATATGATGGTGCAACTTGGAAACCTCGCCCTTCAGATGTAGCTGGTTTAGACCCTGTGAATCAAGTACAAACAGGTTATTATGATGATGGTGCAGGTGGAAAAATCAATGGTATTGATACAAGAGAGTCAGCAGTTGAAAACTGGAATGGTAGCCGTACCCATTATTATACGCGTAAATTTATTGACCCAAATCCTGCTGTTGCTGATAACCAATCTTCTGCACAGGTAATTCCTTGGCCATTTATTAGATATACTGAAATGGCTTTGAACTATGCTGAGGCATGTATCGAAACTGGAGACGAAGCCGAAGCTACGAAATGGATCAACAGAATCAGATTCCGTGCTGGTATGCCTGCTGTGACAGATAAAGGTACCACGTTAAGAGACAGATTACGTAATGAAAGACGTATCGAGCTTGTTTATGAAGAGCATCGCTACCATGATGCTCGTCGTTGGATGATTCCTGCAACAACCGTAGGTAGAGGTATAAAATCTATCAATGTTGATGCAAAGCTTAAAGCAGGAGCGAAAGCACCTAAACTTTATAAGTTTGATAAATCAGTTTATGATTATAATTATACAGTTGAAGATAATACCTCAAATGAAACCAGAAAATGGAATGATAAGATGTATTATCGAGTACTGAGCAGAGACGAAATGAATCGAAACAATAAATTGGTTCAGAACCCTGGATACTAATTGATCATGTTTTGACCCCTTCTAAAATCTACCTCACTTTGGAAATGCCATTGTGGGGTAGATTTTAACTTTTAGCCTGATACTAAAACAAGTATTTGCTCATATTCATTAAATTGAGTATTTTTCAGTTTTAATACTAACCTTATACTATAATCTACTTGGTCAAGATGAATAATCTATCCAAAAAATGCTTGTGTATGCTTCTGTTGATCAGTTTATTTTCTGGCTGTAAAGAAAAGCAAGAATTAAGCGAACAAGATTTTGCCATAAAATGGGCAGAAATGACGCTTTTCATAACAAAAAATACGCCTTCAAACTCACCTACATATTCATCAAGATGTTTAGGCTACATAGGTTTAACAATGTACGAATCCATTGTCAATGGTGATTCAACTTATCAATCACTCGCAGCACAATTAGATGGTCTTGATAGTCTTCCAAAACCCCAAAAAGATAAAAAATACGACTATAAATTAGCACTAAATGCAGCACAAGCAACAATCTTGAAAAGTATTTATAATCAAACTTCAGACCAAAACAAACTAAAAATTGATTCTTTAGAAAAAGCTATTTACGAAAACTATTCTGAGAAAATAGAAGATAAACTATTGATTGACAGGTCAGTATCTTTTGGGAAAGCAGTAGCAAATGCAGTTTTTGAATGGTCTAAAATAGATGGTGGACATCGAGGTTATTTAAAAAACTTTGATAAAAAGATGGTTTATCCACATAAATTAGGCTCTTGGAAACCACCATTGTATGGACAGTCGTTTAGTCATTATCCACTACATCCACACTGGGGTGAAAATCGTACTTTTTTAGTTCAAAATCACCAAATTCCCGACCCCACAATCATCCCTTATGACACTTTACCAAACTCTGCTTACTACAAACAATTTTTGGCTGTTTATCAACAAGAAAAAGCCTTAACCCAAGCTCAAAAAGAGGCCGCTATTTGGTGGGGAGATGACCCAGACGAAACGTTTACACCACCAGGTCATTCTTATTATTTGGCAACATTAGTCATCAAAAAAAGTAAACCAAGCTTAATAAAATGTGCAGAAACCTATGCCAAAGTGGGTATGGGAGTGGCTGATGCCTTTATTAATTGTTGGAAGTGGAAGTATAAATTCTTTACAGAAAGACCTAACACATATATTACTCAACACATCGACCAAAGATGGGAATCTTTTTGGCCTGATCCGCCGTTTCCTGCTTTTCCATCTGGACATGCCATTCAGGCGGCAGCGACAGCAACAATTTTAAGTAGTTTATATGGAGAAAAGTTCTCTTTTACAGATAGTTCGCATGTTGGTAGAAAGCGTGATGAATTGCGTAATGTAGATTTCAAAGCAAGGCATTTTGAATCATTTTGGCAATTAGCAGAAGAGACTGCCAATTCTCGTTTCTATGGTGGAATTCATGTTCCACAAGATAACCAAGCAGGCTTAGAAAAAGGAAAAGTAGTTGCAGAGAATATTATACAATTGAAATGGAAGAAATGAAAAATATTAAAGCAAATAAAATAAAAAATGTATTTGGATCAGTTTTGCTAATTGATTCTCAGAATGTTATTCAGTTATTAGCCTTTATTTTATTTTTTATAAGCAATGATTCTCAAGCTCAAACACCTTTCAAAGATATTACACAAGAAGCTGGGATTAAACATCAGTTTCAGGTTTTTGAAGGTTTTTTAGGGGGTGGAGCTTGTGTTTTTGATATAAATAATGATGGTTTTGATGATATTTACCTCGCAGGCGGTATGGCCGATGATGTACTTTATTTGAATAATAAAAATGGTACATTTACCAATGTCTATGAAAAGTCTGGGTTAATCGGCACTAAAAAATTCCTTACACAAGGTGCGGCTGCGGCAGACGTCAATCGTGATGGATTTGTGGATTTATATATTACAACTATCACGTCGAAAGGCACAAAAAAGATTATTCCGAGAGCGATTAACTTACTTTATCTCAATAATGGTAATGGTACTTTTCGTGATGCTACGGCAGAATTTGGACTCGGAAAACTTAATTCTTTTAGTACAGGAGCAAGTTTTGGCGATTTTAATGCAGACGGCTATCCTGACCTTTACGTAGGAAATTATTTTACTGAATATCCTGGCGACCTTAGTACAATCAATGATGCCATGATTGTGAGTGCTAACCAAATCACAGAAGGTTATTTATTATTGAATGAAAAAGGTAAAGGCTTTAAAAATGTCTATAAAGATTATGGCATGAGCCATAAAGGCTTTGGTTTTGGCGGAGTATTTACAGATTTTGATAATGATGGCGACCAAGATTTATTTGTCAACCACGATTTCGGCTATAAACGAACGCCCGATTTACTTTATCAAAACAATTATCCTTGGGCATCATTTGATGAAATTGGTAAAAAAATGGCAATGGATTTAAAAATCAACTCGATGGGAGCGGCCGTAGGTGACTATAACAATGATGGTTGGATGGATTATTTCATAACTAATATCCGATTCAATAAATTTATGGTTAATGGTGGTGCAGGTAAACCTTTTGTTGAACAATCGCAGCCTTTGGGATTAAGTTTTATGTCGATTAGCTGGGGAGCCAACTTTGCTGATTTTGATCATGACGGTGATCTTGACCTTTTTGTAGCCAATGGAGATTTGAACCCTAACTGTACGCCGATGGGTGATAATTATTTTGAGAATATTGGTGGAAAATTTATTGAAAATGGTAGGCTAAAAGGCCTAAGTGACTACGGAATAGGGCGAGGTTCGGTTGTTTTTGATTTAGAAAATGATGGAGATTTAGATATTTTAGTAGTTAATCAAAAGCCCGTTTTAGAAGGCTATCCTGTTGAATCAGTGACACACTTGTTTCGCAATGATTCTTCAAAAGGAAATTGGATAAAAATTGCTTTAAAAGGTATTGAAGCTGAAACAAATGGGATAGGCTCAAAAATAGAAATTGTTGTAAATGGCGTGCATCAAATTCGAGAAATTGATGGCGGAGGTTCAAGTCACTTATCTCAAAATGCTACTTATGCCCATTTTGGTGTAGCAAATGCTACCAAAATAGATGAAATCATTATACATTGGACAGGTGGAAATACGCAAGTTTTGAAAGACCAAAAAGTAAATCAAACCCTAATACTTACCGAAGAAAAACATTTTAGTATATTCGCAGTTTTAAAATGGATACTCTTAAGTTTTGTCGTTTTAGGTATTGGACTATGGCTTTGGAAGAAGAAGAAATCCTAATCATATCAATGTTATGATTTTTCTTAAAAATTACTTTTGCTTACTCTTGATTATTTGCCAAACCACTGTTTTTGGTCAAACTACGGTGGTTCTTTTAGGTACGGGTACGCCAAATCCTGATCCTGATAGGTTTGGTCCATCGTTGGCCATTGTGGTAAATAATACTCCCTATATTGTAGATTGCGGGCCAGGTGTTGTTCGTAGGTGTGTGGCTGCCGAAAAAAAAGGTATTAAAGGTTTAGAAGTCTCAAAATTGAATCGTCTTTTTATAACGCATCTTCATTCGGATCATACTTCTGGGCTGTCGGATTTTATACTTACGCCTGCAGTTATAGGTAGAAATAAATCGTTAAAGGTTTTTGGCCCGAAAGGGTCAAAAAAAATGGTAAATCATGTCATGAAAGCTTATGCTGAAGACATTGATTTAAGAATAAATGGCTTAGAACATGGCGATTCAAAATCATATTCGATACAAACAACCGAAATAGCAGAGGGAATTATATATAAAGATACAAACGTTACAGTAAAGGCATTTAAGGTTAATCATGGTTCTTGGAAAGAGGCGTTTGGCTATCGTTTTGAAACGAAAGATAAAGTAATTGTTGTTTCGGGCGATTGTACTTATAGCGAAAACCTCATCGCCAATAGTAAAGATTGTGATATACTTATTCATGAAGTTTATTCACAAGAAGGTTTTGACAAAAGGACGCCTCAATGGAAGGCGTATCATTCGCAATTTCATACTTCTACTAAACAATTAGCAGCGATAGCTAATATTGTACAACCCAAACTTTTATTATTGACACATCAATTGATTTGGACATCAACAGAAGAAATAATGCTTCAAGAAATTATGAATGATTATAAAGGCAAAGTGATTTCAGGACATGATTTGGATATTTTTTGACAGGTAAAAGTATATTATTTGAAATCGCAGTTAATATGTTTTTATAGACTAAGTTTACTATAAAATTTGCTTTTTTTTTAAAACTTGCCATCAGTTAAACAGTTATCATGCAGAGACACCAAGCAACAATCAAAGAAATTGCCCAAGAATTAGGGATTTCAATCTCAACCGTTTCAAGAGCTTTGCAAAATAATCCTCGTATTGGATTAAGAACAAGAGAACGAGTTTGGGAGGTTGCTAAATTGATGCATTATGTGCCGAATCCAGCAGCTATTTTGTTAAAGAAAAATAAGACTTCCACCATTGGCGTAGTATTGCCGTATTTGCAAGAGGAATTTTTTTCGATGGCAATTACAGGCATTGAAGATGTTGCTTTAGAAAAAGGTTATAATGTGGTTGTGAGCCAATCTCGTGAAAAATTTGAGCGTGAAGAAAAAGCTCTAAAATCCTTTTTGAGCAGTAGAGTGGATGGGGTCATTGCTTCGGTAGCGGCCGAAACCAGTAATTATAGTCATTTCAAAGAATTGGAAAGTTATGGTACTCCATTGGTGTTTTTTGATCGTGTTCCACGAAATTTGGAAGCCAATAAAGTACGTTGCAGTATTACGCAAGGTGCTTTTGAAGCAGTTGAATTTTTGGTTAATAAAGGAATCCAAAGAATTGCCTTGCTGAATGGCCCAACGAGTATGGAGGTTTCAGATGAACGATTGAATGGATATTTGTTGGCAATTAAGAAATTTAAGTTACAAACTACCCCAAATTATATCAAATCTACCGATTTGTCGAAAGAGCAAAGCGTTGAAAAAATGCTCGAATTGCTCGCTTTGAAAGAACCACCACAAGCGATTCTAACCTTTAATGATTATTTAGCACTTTATGCTATGCAAGTTTGTAAACAAAAAAATCTTGTACCAAACAAAGATATTTTGTTTGTAAGTTTTGCAAATCTACCAATGACATTTTATTTAGATAATCCTCCTCTTGCATCGGTTGACCAGTTTGCTTATAGAATGGGTATCAAATCTGCCGAACTTTTAATCAGCATCATCGAAAACCCTTCTAAAGAAATGCCTCCATATCAAGAATTGATTTTAGAAACAAAGCTTGTAGTGCATTGAGTAATTATTAATTTTCAATGCTTGTTTCAATCATTGCATTAGTATTGTCTATTTCCTCAAATAAAGCGATTGGTTCTTCCTCCTTTTCTTTAATTTCAAAAAAGCGTTGGTGGATATCAAAAGGTTCATCTTCTGCAGAAAGCGAACACATCACTTTTTTGTAAGTACCGTCTTCTTGTAATTCATAGGCATTGACATTATCACGTAAGTTATAGTCCAAAATGTGCATTACTTGGCGTTGTACTTCTTCATCAACTAATTCAAACAAAGACTCAATTCGTTTATCAAAACTCCTTACCATAATATCGGCACTGCCACCATAAAGTTTGGGTTGGTTGTTATTATGGAAATAGAAAATACGGGCATGCTCCAAGAATAGACCAACGATTGACCGAACAGTAATATTTTCGCTCAAACCTTTACGACCAGGACGCAAACAACAAATGCCACGGATAATCATCTTAATCCTTACACCTGCTTGAGAAGCTTTGTAAAGCTCATCAATCACAAATTGATCTTCAACCGAATTGAGTTTGATACAAATACCACTTGGCAATCCTGCTTTTGCATTTTCAGCTTCTAACCTAATCATCTCGATTAGTTTGTTTCGCATATCACGAGGTGAAGTGATAAGGTACTGATAGTCAGCAGGTTGAGAATGTCCAGTGATAACATTAAAGAACTCTGAAATATCTCTTGTATAAGCCGGATTAGTAGTAAGCAAGCCAATATCTGTATAAAGTCTTGCAGTATCTTCATTGTAGTTTCCACTTGCCAAGTGAGCATATTGTACAACTCGATTCCCTTCTTTTCTTACAATTAGCATTAGTTTGGTGTGGGTTTTATACCAACCAATACCATAAATAACAAAACAACCCGCTCTTTGCAATTTATCGGCTTCTTTGATATTATTTTCTTCATCAAAACGAGCCTTTATTTCAAACAAAACAGAAACGTGTTTACCATTTTCTGCGGCTTTTAAAAGAGCTTGGGTAACACGGGAGTTTTTTGCCAAACGATAAATCGTTAGCTTGATTGCCAAAACATCAGGATCCTCGGCTGCTTTTTCGATTAACTGAAGGACGGGTTCAAAATTATTATATGGATGATGAAGTAAAAGGTCTTTTTCACGAATTACTTCAAAAATATCAACATTTTTATCTCTTAATCTGATAGGAGTAACAGGCGGATGAATGGTTGAAAGGTCTTCTTGAAACTCTGGATGACGAATAATTTGCCACAAACAAGTATAATCAATGAGGCATTCATCTACAAAAATATTATATTTGTCAATCTCCCAACGTTTTTGAAGCATTGTCACCATCCATTCATTAGCATTAGGTTCAATTTCCATAAAAACAACCCTGCCTAAACGACGACTCTTTATTTTTTGCTTGATTTCATCAACAAAATCTGCTTCAATATCATCCGATTCTTCCAAAGTAAAATCACCATTTCGTACAATCCTAAAGAGATTTACTGATTGAATCTCAACATTTCGATAAAGTTTTTTAATTTCATGTCGAACAATTTCTTCGATTGGTAAAAACAAAATTTCTTCGCCTCGTTCGATGGTAACAAACCTTGGTAAATTACCTGGGATTTGGACAAAAGAGATTTTTTTATTTTCACTATCATCAGGAAAAAGTGTCGAACGATTGGCATCAGTTACCACACCAAAAATCAAAGTTTTGGCAATAAGTACAGGAAAAGCATGTGTGTGGTCGAACAACATAGGGGTAAGCATCGGGTAAATCGTATTATCGAAATAACTGATGGCTTCTTCTAATTCGTTGCTGGTAAGGTCATTAACTTTTATTAGTTTGAATTTGTATTCTGAAAATAAGGGTGTCAGTTCTTCTTTGAATATGCGGTCTTGTTCTTGTGAAAACTGGCGAATAGATAGTAGTAAGGCTTTGCGAAATGGAATTTCACGAAGTCCAGAGTAATCAATTCTTTCTTTATTAAAATCAAGGTAGTTATATAAGCTACCTAAACGAACTGTAAAAAATTCGTCAAGATTGGAAGCAGTTATTGCTAAAAATTTTAACCTTTCAAACAGATTTAAGTCTTTTTCACGGGTTTGGTCAAGTACTCGCTCATTAAATTTTAGCCAACTCAAATCACGACTCAAATAGTTAGATTGCTCTATACTATCAGCATAACGATTGATTTTTGATTCTTGTATTTCACTTTTAATTCCCTGATTTTTAGTAGGCGAAACTAAACCGTTTAAAAACGAAAAAAGGCTACCTTTCGAGCCTTTATCAATTGGGATATTTTTATTATTATCTTCCATTGCTCAATGACAAACTGTTTGCTTGCGAAATAAGGCAATTATGGACAAAAAGGCAAGGATTTAATGATAATTTAACATTATAGACTATTTTGAATTGATACAATGGTACTTCTTAAAATTATGTAACAACAATGACTTTATTCAAACTTAATTAAGTTATCTTTACAGGAATTAAAAGCGAGGAATCGCTACAAATGCTTTAGGCCATCCAATGAAACTACAAATTAGTTGCCAACTTGATTATCAAACCCAAGAAAATGTACCTTTAGTGTTGATGTTACGCCCAAGGAGCGGCTCAGGGCAATGGGTCGTTAAAGAAGAATATTTGTTTACACCAAATGTACCAGTGATAGAATATACCGATTTATATGGTAATTTATGCCAACGTTTGATTAGTCCAATAGGTAGTTTTAGCATTAAAACATCAGCAGTTGTCGAAACAAGCGAACACATAGAAGTGAACTTTGGAGCTGAATTTATACCTGTTGAACATCTCCCTGATTACACCCTTTTATATCTTTTACCGAGTCGCTATTGTGAATCGGATCGGTTTTCTTATATGGCTGCCGAAATTACCCAAAACCTTGCTTTAGGTTATCCACAAGTAGAAGCCATTCGTCAATGGGTAAAAAATAATGTTATTTATCAATATGGTTATAGTTCTTCATCTTCGTCGGCATGTGACATCAATCAGAGTAGGATAGGGGTTTGTCGAGATTTCTCACATTTGGGTATTGCTCTTTGTCGTGCCATAAATATTCCTGCCCGAATGGTAGTTGGTTATCTTCATGAACTCAATCCAATGGATTTACATGCTTGGTTTGAAGCTTATTTAGGTGGAAATTGGTACACTTTTGATGCAACCCAAACCGAGCCAAAAGGCAACAGAGTAGTGTTGGCGTATGGTCGTGATGCAGCTGATGTAGCTTTAGCAACCCAGTTTGGCGATATGCAGTTATTGAATATGTTGGTGTCAGTAAATAAAGCAGAATAAGCCTAAGCCACTTTTAAAATTAACAATTCAACCGTTTAAGAATAAATATGAGATATTTTTCGTTATAAAACTGCTATATTTTTATTATCTTTGCACCCATGTTTTTAAAAAGACCACATATCGCCCTCTTGTTTATCGGTATTTTGCTGTTTTCGTCTTGTTCTAGCAAGTTTATGAAGCTGCAAAAGAAAGGTACAACCGAACAAAAGTATTTAGCTGCTAATGATTACTACAAAAAAGGAGACTATTACAAAGCAGGCACACTTTTTGAAGAAATCATTCCTTTGTTAAAAGGAGATTCGCTTGCCGAACAGTCGCAGTTTTATAATGCCTATTCTCAGTTTCAACAGAAACAGTATAGCATGAGTGCCTATTTGTTCAAATCTTTTTACGCAACCTATGCCAATAGCCCATTGGCCGAAGAAGCATTCTATATGTATGCTTTTTCAATGTTTAAAGATTCGCCTAATTATAACCTCGATCAAACCAGCACACTCACAGCGATTGATGCTTTACAGACTTTCATCAACTCTTATCCTGATAGCAAATATGCTGAGTCATGTAATCAGAATTTGAAAGATTTAAGACATCGTTTGGAGGAAAAAGCTTATGAGAAGGCAAAATTGTATTATAAAACCAGTGGTGTAACCATTGCTAATTTTAAGGCCGCCGTTGTAGCGATTGATAATTTCCAAAAAGATTTCCCTGATTCAGAGTATATTGAAGAGCTTTCGTTCTTGAAAGTACAAGCTCAATTTGAATTGGCTGAGGTAAGTTTTGAGACCAAACAAAGAGAGCGTTATACTGCTGCGTTGCAATTCTATGAAGATTTTATTGATGCTTTTCCGAAAAGTAAATACATCAAGCAAGCAGAAAAAGTATATGATGGCTCTACAAAAGGATTAGAAAAAGTTGCCAAATACGAGCAACAAGTAAAAGAATTTAAAGCAAAAGAAGCCGAAAGAGCCGCTAAAGAAAAAGCTGACAAAGAAAATACTGCTAAGAAAGATGAGAAAGTGGGCATTAATGAATTAAAAACTAATAAATAAGGTTCTATATAAATATTCAGCGTACGTAATACATAATTTTTAAAGATATGGCAATCAATCCTTCAATCGTTTCGAGAGACTTAGATAAACTCGCTGCCAAAACAGGTAATATTTATGAGTCGGTATATATTGCATCGCAACGTGCAAGACAAGTGGCTATAAAAACTAAAGAAGAATTAACTCAAAAATTGGGTGAATTTGCTTCAAATATTGATAATTTAGAAGAAATTTTTGAAAATCGTGAGCAAATTGAAATTTCAAGATTTTATGAGCGTCAACCAAAACCAACTTCGGTTGCTTTGGAAGAATTCATTGAAGACAAAGTAGAATACCGTTGGAAAGACGCTGAATAACAAGTCGATTGTTATGAAAGATAATATTTTAGCAGCCAGATTTCTCTGGCTGCTTTTTTGGTTTTATAGTCTGACAATTAAAATAGTTACCCTTAAAAAGGATAATCTACTGCTATATTCAAAATTAAATTTTCTTTTCGCCAAGCTTTTGTGAAAGGATCAATTTGATTAATTACCCAACGTTCTTTTTCTGGTAGCCAAGGCTTGCAAAAGGGTGTAGCAAGGTCGAGTCGTAACTTAACATAAGTGAAATCTAATCTTAATCCCAAACCACCACCAACAGCAAGTTGCTTGTAGAAATCTTTGCCAAAAACACCATCAGCCGTATAAAATGAGTTTTCGTTATATTTGGCCGACCAAATATTTCCTGCATCAACAAAAGCGGCCAAATTGATTAATTGGGTCACTTTGATACGCAGTTCAGTATTCATTTCAAGTTTAATATCGCCATAAGAATTGATGAAAATTGCATTGGGGTCAGCCGTCACATTAAAGCTACCTGGGCCAATCGACCTTGCCCTAAATGCCCTAATACTATTACTTCCTCCTACAAAATATTGTTTTACTTGATAAGGTAAGCTTTTTGAATTTCCATACGGTACGCCATAGCCCAAAATCATTCGATTAGCTAAACGAATATTTGGGCTAAGATTGAGATAATATCTCATTTCAGCATCGAAACGCAAATACTGTTCAAAAACTGTATTGGAGATGCGTTTTGAATCGTCTTCACTTTTTTTGGTTAAAAGTCCCGCAATATTTCCTGCAATATCTACCCCAGTATTGAGATAAAAATAATTCCTACTATTGAGCGTTTGTTTTGGTATATAAGTAATATTATATTGGCCACCTAAAATTAAGCGGGTTTGTAATATTTTATCGTATCGGAGTAAATCTTGGATATTATTACTTCTAAATATTTTTTCTACAAACTCTTCACTAATATTTTTTGGTTTGATCAAATTGATAGAGAGTGGAGTAAAACTGTGTTCAACTTCAATATTTTTTCGCCAACTATAATTTAAAGAACTTCTGAGTGAAGTAGTTGTATATTGTGTATAGGCATAAGTCGAGCTATCATCTCTGAAGCCAACACCTTTTTGAAGTAGCCGCTCATAGCCAATATTGATATTGGTTTTAGGAAGTGCTTGGTTGCGTCCTGCACGTATTTTATAGAATGGTAAAAGAAATCGTGGAAAAGTAAGATCAGCATCGCCTGCTATACGGTAATAGCTATTGACATTGTTATTGAGCCTTCCACCTAATTGGAAGTCGAACCCTGCATTAAGACCTATTTTTAAAATCTCTGCCCCTCGAAAAACATTCCGATTTGACCAGTTTCCACCCAATGTTGTTCCCGCTAAGTTATTGGAGCGAGTAAGGGCATCCAACTCTGCTTGAAAAGATTTATTTCTAAGAGAAGTTAGGTCGTAAATGACATTGATAAATGCCGAATCTGAGCGATTGACTAATTCAAAACGATTTTTTACGAATTTGAAATTCCGCAAGTTGATTAAACGAGACAAAGAAGCATCATGTGTTTGACTATTATAAATGCGGCTTGTACTGAAACCAATAGCGTCGTTGAAAACCCTTTCATGATAAGTTTTTTTAGGGTCAAAAACTCGAATACCTCGCCTAGTGCGTGTCGAGCCACGAGTGCTGTCTTGAGTATCGACATACACCAAAATGTCTTTAATACGGTACTGTTTCAGTGATGTTTGCAGAATATTAGGTTTTAATTCTACATACAAATTCACTTTCTGTTTATTTTGGTTAGAATCGGCCTTGATGATAAGAAAATCAGGACGAAAAAAGTAAAATCCTTTTAGTTTTAAGGCTTTATCAATGCGTTCTCGTTCAAGTTTAATGTTGTCAAAACGATAAGGCTGATTAGTTTTTAGCAATGAATTTTCTTTTGTTATTTGAAGATTTTTTCCAAAACTCGAACTATCTTTATTGACAAACACCACACTATCAATGCTATAACGAGGCTTGACAGTGGCGGTATATATAGCACTTGCTTTTTTACCATTAATTAGTAAATCACCCGATGCGGTTGAGCGAAAATAGCCTTCATTATTTAGAAAATTACTAATGATATCGGTATTGATATTGACCGCTCTTTTACTGGCAAGTACAGGAGGCTCACCAAGTTTACTTCTAAACCATTGTCGAAAACCTTTCTCTTTTTTAGGCTCTCCTAAAAGGTAATAAAACCAAACTTTATAAGGAAACCCCAAAAGTGTACTGTTAGGAATAGGTCTTATGATGGTCACTAATTGCTCATGAATAGCTTTTGTTTGTGATTTGTTAAAGCTCGAATCAGCATAGACTTTTATTTTGGCTCCCGTATAAAGGCTTTCACCTTCGGGAATATGTTTGCTAATAGAGCATCCCCATAGTAAAAAAATATATGCTAATGATATGACTTTTTTTATACTCATTTCTTCTTTTGAAATAACTCCTTAAAATACTCATAGTCGAGCGTAATGGAGAATGATACACCTGTCGCAACCACAAACCCATCAAGAATCGCTTGATATTGGTTTTTGCGGTAAGCACTAAACAAATATCTCCCGTCTTTACTGAGATTATAATTGAGTGAAATATTATCTACAATTTCATTCGAGCTGGCTGTGCCAGTAGTATTTTCCAATTGAAAATTTCGTCCCACAGCTATTTTTAATCGATCATTCAAGAAGGCCTTACTTAAGCCAACATTTAAATCAGTTTTTGCTTTATTTACGCCTTCTGTATTAACGGCCGTAGAGTTAAGATTAAAGTCAAGTTTGATGCCTTTGATAAGGTCTCCAGCCAATAAGTTGAGTTGGTCGGATAGTAATTTGCTCACACTTTGTCGAGCAATAGCTTCAGGATTTATGCCTGAAAAGAAATCAGTCGATTGTTCAGTTAAAAAACGATTGAGAACCAATAGAGCAAAAACCTGCTTGTTCATATCAACTTGATTTTGTTTGAGTGTAGCCAAGTAACCATCATTTTTGATTGCATCCGAAATATCAGACGGTGCATTAGCATCAACTCTGATATCAAAATCAACGATTGGATTTGATAGATTTCCACTCATTTTCAATAAAACGTCCAACGGCACTTTACCTAATGCTTTTGCATTGGCATCAACTTTTGGAACTTCAGCCACAATTTTATAAGCCGCTGTAATATCAATTTGAGCTTGCATTGGGTCGCCAGTCCAGAGCAGTGAACTGCCTTTTTCAATAATAAACTGCTTTTTCAAAAATTGGAAAGACAAATCATAACTTCCAGAAGTAAGTTCGTATAATCCTAAAACATAGGCTTGTCCACTTGGGGTAATTCCTGTATTGAGTTGTGCATTGCCTTTTACTTTGATATTATCGCCATTAAGTTCATCAACAATTACAGTTAATTGAGATTTATCATCAACTTCAATATTAAGAGAAACTTCTTCAACAAAATCAAAAGCATTTTCCGAATCTAATGAATCAGCTTTTACTTCAGCACTCGGATTTTTTAGATTGACAAACTGAACAATACCATCAGTTTCGGCCTTGTCAATTTCTCTATCAGGCATGATAACGGTAATATCACTACCATTTTTTAATTTGATATTGCCCTCGATGGCAGGTTTGGTGCCTACACCTTTTACACTCAAATTGGCATCAATAAAGCCTTTTCCATAGAAAAAATCATTGTCTTTTCTACTACCATTGAGTGCCATGAAATTTTTGGTATCAATATCAAGTTTATAGCTATAATTTGGAAGATTTTGCAGTGAAAGCGAGCCATTTACCAATAAATTTTGCCCCAAAGTATCAGCAATGATGAATTTATTAAAAGAAATAAAACTATTTTTGAATCCCATACTTTGATTTTGGATTCGATATTTGGCACCTAATTGAGCTAAACTAAACGAAACTGTATCAAACTTTATCTCACCATCAATCACAGGTTTGCTTGGTTCTCCTTTTAAAAATAATATGCCGTCTAAATTTCCTGAAGCATTTTTGAGTTGTCCAAAACTAAATGCTTCGACGGTTTTTGCTCCTAATTTGTTGATGTCAATCTTGAAATCAAGGGGTTGTTTACTTTTCAAAAGATAGTTGCCATCCAAATGAATATTATTATTGTTTTCTACAAGAGCTGCTTTTACATTGATTTTATTGGAAGTCTCATTAGTGGCTGTGACACTTAAATTGCCTATGGGTATTTGCGTAAAAGCAAAGTTTTGAATAGCCAAATCACCAGTAAATTCGGGTGAAGTCATATAATTACTAAGCTTGAAAGAACCATTGAGTGTGCCAGAGGCGAGTGTAGAATCAAGCGTAGCTATTGTCACAAATGGCTTAATAACAAGGCTATCTATTTGGATTTGGAGTGGTGAATTTGGCTCAGGCGAAAGGCTATTGATTAACAGTTTTTGCTTGTCTTGCTTTAAAACCAAATCTTTGATATAAACTCCTTTAGGGCTATAATCAATGAAACCCGTTGAGTCTGATTCCCATTTTCGATAGTCAATCAGTGTGCCATTTTTACTTAAATTAAGACGAAGTTTGTCATCAATCGAACGAAGATTTCCTGCAAAACCATAGCGATTGGCATTGAGCGAATCTTTTACAATTAAATTTAATGAAAGAACATTGTTTGAAACTTCTCCCCCGATAAATGCTCGTCGAACCCTATAACCGTCATAAATTACTTGAGCAATATTTCCTTCGTATTTGGCTTTGTTATTTGTTCCAAAAATTTTGAATCGAGCGTTATTGACAGTTGAAGTATCATACTCTACAAAAGGAATAAAAAATGAGGCGTTTAAAGTAGTGTCTGCTTTATTATTCAATGTAGCACTTACTTTAATAGTATCTAATTTAGTGATTTCAGGTATAAAACTTTGAATAATTGGGTGGTTATTGAGCGTAGCATCAACCTTTAAACTATAGTCATTTGTGATGGGTGTATAAGGAAATGCAGGAAGTGCAAAATATTTATTTACTTCAGTCAATAAAATATCTGCAATCTGCACATAATTAAACTTTCCATTGATATGTGCATTAAAAAAGGGTGATTTTAGTGTAATATCTCTTTGATTATCAATGGTTTTAAAATTCAAACTAACTTTATCTAAAGGAATCCGCTTACCGTCTTTTACCGAAACTGCCTTATTAATTAATATTTCCCCTAATGGATTTTCGGGATTAGTTGAGGTCATATTTAATCGAATATCACCTTGTATTTTAAGGTTTTCGGCGTAGAAATTTAGCTTTTTTAAGTCTAATTCATCAATAGAAACATCCGCAACGATAGCAGGGTATTCGTCTGCTAAATTAGCTCTGCCTACAATCCTTATTTTTGAATTTTGATCTGTTATCGAAGCATCAAAAATGGCATTCTGATCTTTTATTGAGCCTTTTAATGCTAAATTGCTATATTCATAGCCTTTTATGCTTGCCTTTTGTGCCGTTCCTTCAACACTTGCTTGCATCGTTTTTGGGTCAAATCCAGTGCCTTTTATTGTTGCATCAAGCGTGAGCTTCCCTACTGTTTCGGGTTGTTTGGTGAGCTTGCCGAGGTCAAAATCTTGGAAAATAATTCGACCATCATACTTTTGATTTTTATCGGCAGTGATATTTCCTAAACTCCCTTTAAATGAGGCTCCACCAAATTCAGAATCTAATGCGGCATCAATGACCAAATCTTGTATTTTCCCTTTGATAGAGCCTTTTATTTTTACAAACTCAGGAAGCTCAATACTTTTTGGAATAGCACTATCGCCAGCCATTTGCAAAATATCTTTTTTGCTCATACTTAGTTCGCCAATATTTAGATCAAGCCCTAATTTGTCGGTATTGGGTAAACCTAAAATTCGACCATTGATTTGCAGGTGTGTTTCACCAAAACCATCCACATTTAATTTCGGAACTGATAGATTATTTACTGTGCCGCTTACAATTCCATCAACTTTGATTATATCATTTTCACGACCTTTAAAAGAAGCGTTTTTAGCTAAATCTGGCACCAAAATAAACAAATCTTTGACAGCCAATTGACTCTTTTTAAGGTTCAATTTCAGCTTGACTTTACCTAAGTTTTTGGTGAAATCATCAACAGAATTATACTGCATCAAAACCTCGTCTTGTAAAAGTGTGTTTGGTGTTTTGACAAGCAGTTTTTTAAAACTTATTTGTTTATCAGTATAACTAAAATCACTGCTGATATTTTGTACGATAAGGCCGCTATGTTCATTAAAAGTAGCTTTGTCTAATTGCCCTGATATGAGTTTTGGACTAAAAACAAAATTATTTAAGGTCAATCCTAGATTTTTTACATTGAGGTGTGAAGCGTCTAAACCTTTTGCTTGGGTAAGTGTGTTGAAATCATCGTAGCGAATACTATTATTTTTTACTTGTATTTTAGCGATATTGATTGCCCAATTGTTTGGTTTACTTTCAGGGTTGTTTGGTTTTTGAGGTTTTTTATTGAATTCTACGAGTGTTTCGGTATTTTCGAGTAAAATGCTTTTCAAACCAACTTGTTGTTTTTCTAAGTAAAATCCATTTCCTTCTGCTTCAAATTTGCCTAATTTTACTTTGTTTTTTATTCCATCTTCTGCACTTTCAAACGACCAATTGAGATTGGCTAAACTAATTTTTTTAAGACTAAAATCAAGTGTATCAGAGGGGTTTTTATGAGTAGTCTCTACATTTGTAGAAGGGCGTAAAGGTTTATAAAGGTTGAGTGAAACCGTGCCTCCATCACCATTGATTTTAGCAAAGTGGTATTGTGATTTATCAAAATTAAATTTATCGAATTCGGTTTCTAAATAACGCAAATTTGCATCGGCATCAGTGCCTAAAATTGCATCTTTATAGCTGACATTTACATTAGAAAGTTTGATTTTTTTTAAGCCAATTTCAAGTGGAGCGGCTGGTGTAGTCGTTGTATCTTTAGCTTTGGAAGGTGTATCAAATGCTTGTACGATGAAATTAAAATTGAAAGTCGTATCAGGTAGTGTTCGATTGATTTTTACTCTAATGCCTTGAAGTTCTACTTGATTAATAGCAACCTTATTTTGCAATAAAGCCAACATATCTACATCAATATAAATCTTTTTACCCGCAATAAGTGTATCTTTTTGGAGGTCTTGGACATAGACATTTTCCAAAGAAATCCAGTCAGGAATATGAAACCTGACTTTCTCTATCTCGATTTTGGTTTTCAGCTTTGTGTGCAAATAGGAAACGACTTGTTTGGTCAGAAAATCCTGGCCTATGGAAGATTCTAAAAAGATAAATAGTCCCCCAAACAACAAAGAAATTCCGACTAATAGCCAGCCTATTATGCGGAGAAGTCGTCTCATGGATGCAAAAATATACTAAATATACTTATTTTAACGTATCTAACAAAGACTTAGCGTGAAGTTTTTGAATTTTATTATGAAATATTACATTTTTGCAAGATATTAGACTGTTTTAATTCAAAAATCGAGTATTTAAATAAGTTTTTTTTTTGATTTATTATTTACCATTACCGATTAATCATTTATAATTCACCATTAACAATTCAATTTTGAGCTTAAAAAATAAAAAAATATTACTCGGTGTTTCGGGAAGCATCGCTGCCTATAAATCGGCTTTGTTGGTTCGTCTATTAGTAAAAGAGGGTGCTGAGGTAAAAGTCATCATGACACATGCCGCCAAAGATTTTATTACGCCTCTTACACTATCTACGCTTTCTAAAAATCCAGTTTTGTCATCTTTTACCAATGGTGAAAATGGTGAGTGGAATAACCATGTAGAACTTGGATTATGGGCGGATGCCATGATTATTGCTCCTGCTTCTGCAAACACACTTGCTAAATGTGCCAATGGGATTGTTGATAATTTATTGATAGCCAGTTATTTATCTGCGAAATGTCCAGTGTTTTTTGCCCCTGCGATGGACTTAGATATGTATGTTCACCCAAGTACAGTTGAGAACCTTAGGAAATTAAAATCTTTTGGGAATGAGATCATTAATGCTTCGTATGGAGAATTGGCAAGTGGATTGGTAGGAGAGGGTAGACTTGCCGAACCAGAAGAAGTTGTGCATCAACTCACAAAGTTTTTCTCAAGAAAAGAGACACTAAAAGGAAAAAAAGTTTTAATTACGGCTGGCCCAACCCAAGAGCCAATCGACCCTGTAAGATTTATTAGTAATCATTCTTCAGGAAAAATGGGCTTTGCAATAGCAGAGGCTTTCGAGATGGCTGGGGCAGAGGTAGTGCTTGTCAGTGGGCCTGTTTCAATCCCTTTTCCAAATGGGGTGAAAATAGAAAAGGTACAATCTGCTCAACAAATGTATGAAGCTACCACTAAGTATTTTTTAGAGAGCGATATTGTAATTCTGTCGGCGGCGGTTGCCGATTATACACCTTTGCACGTAGCAGATAAGAAAATCAAGAAAAAAGAAGATGTTTTTACTATCGAAATGACCAAAACGACCGATATTGCCGCAACTTTAGGGAAAGAGAAAAAAACTGGTCAAATTATTGTTGGTTTTGCATTGGAAACTGATAACGAGTTTGAAAATGCCAAAGGAAAACTCGAACGGAAAAATTTTGATTTCATTGTTTTAAATTCTCTGCAAGATAGTGGGGCAGGTTTTCGTTATGATACAAACAAAATCAAAATTATCAATCGTGCAGGAAAAGTTTATAATTTTGAATTGAAAACCAAGAAAGAAGTGGCAATGGATATTTTGGAAACAATCATAAAGATTGATTCTTGAAGATGAATTATTTACCAAATACATGAAAAAAATTATCTTATTATTATTACTTGTACCTTGTTCGCTATTAAAAGCACAAGAACTCAATTGCAATGTAACGATCATTTCAGACCAAATTAATGCCCAACAAGCGGCTGAAAAGCAAGTCTTTGTGGACATGAAAACATCTATCAGTGATTTTATGAATAATAAACGCTGGACAAATGATATTTATAGCCAAGAAGAGCGTATCAAATGTAATTTGATAATTACTTTTACTAAGTCGCCGCAACAAAATGTTTTTCAAGGAAATGCCCAGTTTCAGGTTATTCGACCAGTTTTTAATAGCACTTACGAAACACTAATTTTGAGTTATGTTGATAGAAACTTTAATGTTTCGTTTTCGCCAGAAGACCGTCAAATGGTTTTTAATGAACAAACATTTTCAAATAATCTAACTTCTATTTTGGGTTTTTACTCGATGATTGCCCTAACTTTAGATTATGATTCGTTTGGTAAAACAGGTGGAAATCAATATTTACAAAGAGCCTATAATATTGCCAACTTGGCTTCAAGTGCAGGGCAAGCTGGTTGGGAGCAGTCAGGCGACCAACGAAATCGTTATTGGTTGGTAGAAAATCTTCAAAATCAGCAACTTTTGCCTTTTCGGGAAGGTTTTTACAATTATCATCGCTTGACTTTAGATAATTTTACAACTGACCCAGTTGGTGGTCGAAAGCAAGTTTTAGATTTTTTGAGTTCTATAAAAACCATGCAGCAATTAAGAGCTAATTCAGTGCTATTAAATAGTTTCATGAATGCTAAAAACCAAGAAATGGTCAATATCTTTTCTGAAGCAACGAAAGATGAGAAACAAAAAGCTTTTGCTCTTTTATCGGCTGTTGACCCTTCAAAAACTGAATTGTATCGAAAGCTGGTGAAGTAATTTAAACGTTTAATAACTGCTTTATTTGTAAATCGCCAAAACCGTAAATTCCTTCTTGTTCGGAAAATTTCGTGAAAATGCTATTAAAATCATTAGGAACGTTTTCGATGATTTTCTTTAGTATTTTTTGTGGCCTTCCTAAAGAATTGTCTAACGGAAATCGGTCGATGTGTGCTTGACAAACCTCTTCCAAATACTCGAAACAACCTGATTTTTCTTTCGATAAATCTTTCAGTTTTTCAAAATCACTATTTAGAAAAGCATTCCATAGTTTTGTACCTAATTCAATATCGTTAGCTGTAAAAGGAACTTTTGATGCGTATGCTTCTTCAAGTTTTTCGGTACTGGCTTTTCCAAATCCCTTCCAAATATCAGCTTGATCTTCTATGATAGGAAAAACTCTATGAAGTTTTAGATTGGTATTTTTTTTAAGCAATGTTAATACAAACCACAAATTGATTTGACAAAATAAATCATTTTCGAACCAAAGACAAACTTCCGACCCATCTGGCAAAGTTGTTAGTTTTTCGAGTTCTTTTACTGTAATTTCAAAATATTGTTCAATTGAAGCTCCATAAGAATCAGCAATAAATTTTGCTCTAATTGCCCAAAAATCTGCCAAGTTATTAGCCAATACCTCACCATCAATCAAGGCTTCACGACATACAATGAAATCTTGGTTAATTTTTGTTGCTCTTAGCTGCTCTGCCAAACAGTCGCCATTTAAAAGATGAAATGTGGCCATTTTATAATTTATGTTATTTTTCAATTATTTAAATAAATTCCTCCAGAATCCTCCACTTTCCTCCATTTTCTTGTTCAATTAAACTGATTTTGTGGAATTTTATTCTTTGTGGAAATGATATTTGATTTATTTTATTAAATATTTCATCAGTACAAGATGAGTTGCGAGGGTGCATTAATGTAATATGTGGATTGTGTTTTCTTGGTTTTTCAATAATGTTAGATAAAATACTTTCTCGCAATTGATGAAATGGATCATTGTTTTTATCTGCTGAAATCAACAATCCTTTACCTTCTGAAAATCGAATAATTTCGCCAAAATTAATAGTGATTGCTCCAAAATCAAGATTTCTTAAATTTTTCAAGACATTTTCAATATCAGTAATTTCATCTTCACGACAAAGGGTCACATGAGCTTTTATCAATTGAAATTGCTCAGGATTATATTTTTTTCTGATTGTTTCGATTGTATTTGAAAATGGCTCTTCCACAAAAAGTGTTAATTGCTGGCGTGTGATTCTCAATGTTTTAAGCAATTAAATTCTTTAAAAAATTCCCTACAAAAAGTATTGCAGGACGTATTAAATTATAAATTAAAAAGCCAATAATTGAAATAATAGAACCAATGCCCGTAGGCAAAACTGCTCCAAAAGTGAATGTCATACCAATCACAAAACCAAGCAGACACTCGGCTCTATAAATAGGATAAAAAAGAGCAAGAATCATCACACTTGGAAAAAAATACCCTAAAATTTCGTTAAATTTGAAAGTAAATAATAGAGCTAACAAAATGCCATACATCAAGGCCCCTACAAATCCATAGATTATTTTTTGAGGAAAATTAGATAGATTTAGTGCCTGTTTTTCATTCAGTTTTTCTCGTTTTTGAATACGAAGTAGCACCAGCCAAGTAAGCAAAGGTAGTAGAATTCCTCCCCACCAATTCGAGAACTTGGGTAAATCTTCACGAGCCAGTATATGGTGGCTTGGTACACCACCATGAAAATAATTCCATCCTAAAAGTCCCCAAATTGCAATAGAAACAATACCTATAATGTAAAACTGTATTTTTGTAAAGTGATTCATTTTTGGATGTGTATGAAAATAAATCACAAAAGAGAATAAAAAAAGACCGTTTTACAATCATAAATTGATAGACGGTGATTATGCAAGAAACACAAAAAGAGAAGGTTTTAAGTCTTCTCTTTTTTGCGATTTTAATTTTCCATTATCAATTAATTAGTATCCCCATTTTTTCATGATTGCCAAATCTTCTTTCATGCAATCCAATGGAGCTTTGCCTTGATATGATTCTTGTTCGATGATGAAATATTTAGTACCACCCGATTTTACGCCAATATCAATTACTTCTTTTGTTCCGATAACACCTACACCTAAAATCGAACTTTCCCAGCCTCCGTGTTCGCTTTCGCTCTTGACTTCGTCTTTTACGTGCATCAATTCAAATCTACCAGGATATTGTTTAAGTAAATCTAAGGCTCTTCCACCGCCACCGTACATATTACCAATATCTAACTGTTGAGCAACGAGTTTCGGGTCGGTATTTTGCATAATGATGTCATAAACCCTCACGCTACTGAGTTTTAGACTAAATTCAAAATCGTGGTTATGATAGCCAAACTTCATTCCAGATTTTTGGCAAAGTTCGCCCGATTTATTGAAAACATCCATAAAGTGCTTCAATTGGTCTAAATCTTTACGCATACTTAGATCTAACGAAGGACTGATTACATATTTTTGTCCACAGATAGCAGCGTCCTCAACGGTTTGTTTCCAAGAATCAGAAAAATCATTCTTAGCTTCATCCCAATGTTGCCTGCCCATTACAGTATGTCCACTTGGCATTTTTAGTCCTAAATCATCCAAAATTTTACGGAATTCTTTGGCTGTATAGCCATAAAATTTGCGGTTAATATAGTTAGCGTGTTCAACATCAGTATAACCCATTTCGGCCAATTTTTTCAAATTTCCAAGTGGGTCTTTTTTCATGTCATCTCTAATCGAATATAGTTGAATGCCAACTACTCCTTTTTTCTTTTTTGCTGCTAATAATTCGCTAGAAAAAGCGGCAGTACCAGCCAAAGCTAAAGCACTTTTTTGAAGAAATTCTCTCCTTTCCATAGTTTATTTCGTAGGTTTTATAGATTGAGTTTTAAATGTACCGAAATTATAAATAAGGTGAAACCGAAATTTTTATTAAATCTATTAATTCTTCGTCCATAAATTGGTATTCATCAGGAATATCCAAGACCACTAACTCTTTTTTATCGACAACTCTTGCAAATCGTTGATTGATACGTTCTCTATGTTTCTTTTCCATTACAAAAATAATATCAGCCCAATTAATCAATTTTTCGGTTATTTTTATTCTTGCCGAAGGTTCTGTTCCAGCCGATTGCACTTGATGCTCTTGGCTATTTTTGAAAATTGCCTCAGCCGTCGGACTTCTCCACTGATTTCTGCTACACACGAAAAGTAGATTCATTTATTGAAAACTAAAAATTTAATTACTTGTGAAAATGTAAAACTCGTAACTCATCATTCGTAACTCGTCATTCAAATCATTCTTTCGTCACAATTTCATCCAAATTCAGCATGGCATTTGCTGTAACAGCCATTGCTGCCAACGCTGGTGAAGTATCAGTTCTACCAAAAAACTTATAAGCTTCTACTGGATTTTTTCTGTATTGTTGTTCAGTTTGTTGATAAAGTTTTGTCAAAATTTGTAATTCTCGTTCGTCTATATTTCGCATCATTATCAAATTAAAACCTGCTTGAATTTGCTGTTCAGGGCTTTTTCCTTTTTTCATCATTGTTTTTGCCAATTCTTGTGCTGCTTCAATATAAGCGGGGTCGTTGAGTGTTACGAGTGCTTGTAGAGGCGTGTTGGTTCTTAGCCTACGTGACTGGCAAAATTCCCGACTTGGAGCATCAAATGACATCATTGAAGGATAAGGTGAAGTACGTTTCCAGAAAGTATAAATGGCTCTACGATGTTTATCTTCGCCGTTTGATGTCTGCCAAGATTCACCACTCCAGGGCGATTGCCACATTCCGTCTGGTTGATAAGGCATGACACTTTTTCCGTACATTTTACTTGATAAAAGTCCACTTACGAGCAATGCTTGGTCACGCACTTGCTCTGCTGTAAGTCTAATACGAGGACCACGAGCCAAAAATCTATTAGCTGGGTCTTTTTCTAATAATTCTTTGTTGACTTCTGAAGATTGCCGATAAGTGCCTGATAATACGATTGTTTTGAGTAATTTTTTGACGCTCCATTTCATATCATCTTGAAAAGTTACTGCCAAAAAATCGAGCATTTCAGGATGTGAAGGAGGAAAGCCTTGCGTACCAAAGTCTTCTACGGTTTCTACGATTCCAGTACCAAAAATCTGTTCCCAAAAACGATTCACAATTACTCGTGATGTTAGTGGGTTTTCTTTGTTGACGAGCCATTTTGCAAAACCAAGACGGTTTTTAGGATAGTCATTTGGCATTTTAGATAAATATTTTGGCACATCTGGCTGCACCTCTTTGCCTTTCACGAGCCAATTACCTCGTTCAAAAACTTGCTGTTTTCTTGCCAAATCTCCAGTGCCTTCAATTAAGATAGGTGCATAGTCGGCTTTAGCATTCAAAATTTCTTTATATTTTTTTTCAATCGCCTGATAATCAGGAGTTTCAGCAAATGTATTTTGAAATGACAACCATTTAATTTGCAGCCATTCTTTCGGTGTCTTTGGATTAGTAAAAACAAAATATAAATCATGTTTACCTTCTAATTTTGGAAGTGGATAAAACATGACTGTATCACGAGTTTTAAAAATTGGAACAGTCAAAATTGTTTTCCCATTTAAGGCATTATCTTTTATCAATAAAGTACCTTTTTCGTTGTTGGTATTGAATGTCATTACCAAACGATTTTTACCTGTCAATGTCACATTTTTCAAACGACCATAGCCTGTGTGTTGCAATCCAAGATATTTTGAATCCATCAAAGTTGATGTACCTGGCGAAAGTTGCTCGACATCATGCGAATTAAATTTTGGTTCTAAAACCTTGGCAAAATGTTCAAATTCTTTGACTTTTGTTTGTCCAGATTTAGTCAGAATCCAGTTTTTCACCTGCTCAATTTTAGTTGAATCTTCTTTTTTGTAGAAACGTAAATAAGGTGTTTCGCTTACCACGTCTTCATCACGGGTATTATTAAAAAACGCCATTGTTTTGTAATATTCGTCATGAACAAAAGGGTCATAAGGGTGCGTGTGACACTGCACACAAGCCAAAGTTGTACCTTGCCACACATCAAAAGTTGTATTTACACGGTCAATCATGGCTGCAACTCTGAACTCTTCATCTACTGTTCCACCTTCATCATTGGTCATTGTGTTTCGGTGGAATCCAGTTGCAATAAGTTGATTATCAGTAGGTTGTGGTAATAAGTCGCCAGCTAATTGTTCAATTGTAAACTGGTCAAAAGGTTTATCTTCATTGAAAGCTTTGATGACATAATCACGATAACGCCAAATATTTCTATAAACATCACGTTCGTAACCTTTGGTATCGGCATAGCGAGCCAAATCTAGCCACATAGCCGCCCAACGCTCACCGTAAGCAGGAGAGGCGAGTAATTTATCCACTACTTTTTCGTAGGCATTTTCAGACTCATCCTTCAAAAATTCTTGTACTTGTGCTTCAGTAGGAGGTAAACCTGTTAAATCTAAATAGACACGACGAAGCAATGTACCTTTATCGGCTTCAGGTGAATGTGTAAGCCCTTCTTTTTTCAGTTTATCTAAAACGAAATGGTCAATTTCATTTTTAGCAAAACGAGTTTCATCATCTTTGAAAAGCCCGATGCGTGCAAAAAATCCACCAATTGAAGGCACATTTGGCTTTTCTGGTTTTTGATATGCCCAATGTTCTCCCCATTTGGCACCACTATCAATCCATTTTTTTAAAATCTCAATTTCTTCTTTTGCTAAAACATCTTTGCCTTTTGGCATTCGATCGTCTAAATCATTGGTGATGAGTCGTTTATAAAACTCTGAATGTTCGGCATCACCAGGGATAATCGCAATTTTCCCAGATTTTCCTTTCGTATTTAAAGCTTCCTGTGAAAATAAAAAACTAAGATTTGCAGCTTTTTTCACTCCGCCATGGCAAGCCACGCAGTGTTTATTCAAAATCGGTTTTACCTCTGTATTAAAATCAACTTCATCAGAGAAAGGATTAAAGCCAAAGGCCATCATTCCAATGGTGGCTACCGTTATGATACTTATAATAATAAGATTAGAGCTTTTCATAAACTTGTCTATACAAGAGATTGATTTACAAATTTAATAGAATCAATATGATTTCATATTAATTTCACAACAGAATAATTAATTTTGAAAAATCATCACTAAATTTAGCCATTCGACACATCTTTTACTTGGATTGTATGAAAGTATTTGTAGAATCTTGAAATAACCCGAAGATTTGCTGAGCATTAAGGAATTAGGATGTAGGAATTAGGTTTTAGGACAGATCTTTTTCCTTTCGTAATACTTAATGATTCTTACGATTAAAGTAAATTCAACAAAATTCTAATACCTAAAATCTACGTCCTAAAACCTAAAAAAATGAGCGATTTCTTATCAAAACTGAAAGGTATTTTTATTGTGCCAACACCTGCTGATGGAAAATCGGCAGAGCCTGTAGCCAAAACGGCTACACCAGCTACTACTACTGTACCTGTTGCACCCGCACCCTTAAGTGGGAAAGTTTCTGACAAATTTTATGATATTTTGTTTGGAGCAATGGAAGCCAACAATCAGGAAGGATTTGATTATTTGGAATACAAGAAATCGCTTCAAACCCTTGCTAAAATGCCAATGGACGAGCAAACTCGCTATGCTTCGGCGTTTGCAGCAGCACAAGCGATGGGTATAACATCTCAAAAACTAAATGATTCGGCTCAGTTTTATTTGAATGTTTTGAAAACAGAAGATGCAAAATTTCAAGAATCAGTGAATGCACAACGCCAAAAACAGATTGGTAGTAAAGAAAAAGCGATTGCAGATCTTGATGCAACAATAAAAGCCAAAGGCGAACAAATTGCCAGATTGACACAAGAAATAGCTGCACACCAAGATGATATGGGTAAAATGAAAGCCGAAATATCAGAAGCGGTGGTAAAAATAGAAACAACACTCAGCGATTTTCATGCAACTTATAGTGATTTGACAAGTCAAATTGCTCAAGATGTGGAGAAAATGAGTAAATATTTGAAGTAAAAAGTAGTCGATGGGTAGTATTCATATTCCAGAAAGAAAAATTATCGATTTTCAATTATTCATTAAAAAATACCTAAACCAAAAAGAGAAATGCCTCATTCTCTTTTCAATTTAAAAACAAAACTCCCATTTTAGAGGCTGGGAGTAGTCAATAAACAATGGAACTACAAGAATCTAAACCAAAATCATTTTGGAATCGCCCAGAAGGCACGACAGGTATGCTTTTCGCCGCAGGGGCATTGCTTGGTGGTGGTTATCTACTATACCAAGCACTACCATTTCTGATAACATTAGCATCAAATACGCTTTATTTGGCGGGTTTACTCATTGTTTTAGCGGCCGTTATCTATATGATACTCGACCCAAAAATGCGTAATCTCATTTTCTATATCTATAAAAGTATCATGCGTTGGGTTACAGGTTTATTTGTTCAACTCGATCCAATTGGTATTTTAAAAACTTATATTGACCAATTGCAAGGAAATTTGGGCAAAATGAACCAACAAATCTCAAAGTTAAAAGGTCAAATGATTAATCTGAAAACGATAATCGAAACCAATAAAAAGCAAATTCAAAATGACTTGAGTTTGGCAAGTAAAGCCAAAGAAACCGATAAACAAGCCATGATGGTTTTGAAAGCTCGTAAGGCTGGTCGTTTGCAAGAGTCTAACATGAAATTAGATGATTTGTACAAAAAAATGGAAATTTTGTACCGTGTATTAGGCAAGATGTACGAAAACTCAGCGGTAATGCTCGAAGATATTAAAGACCAAGTGGTAGTAAAAGAGCAAGAACGCAAGGCGATTCGTGCAAGCCATTCTGCCATGCGTTCAGCAATGAATATTTTGAGTGGAGATAAAGATCAACGCCAAATGTTTGATATGGCAATGGAATCTATCACTGACGATGTGAGTCAAAAAGTAGGTGAAATGCAACGTTTTATGGAAGTTTCATCAAACTTTATGGATTCAATAGATTTACAAAATGGCGTTTTCGAGGAAGAAGGTTTAAATATGTTAGAGAAATGGGAGAAAGAAGGCATTTCGTTGCTCTTGGGTGATGATAAAAAAGCATTAATTGCAGGAAATAGTGTTTCGTCAACGAAATCGTCAGGAAATCAGTACGATAAATTATTTGAGTAAAAATAAGCAAGATTTTAATTGAAAAACGGAGGTCTTATCGCTAAGATCTCCGTTTTATATTTTTTTAAAATCAATATTTCTTCATTACCTTCACAAGCATATTTGTAATTACTTCATAGCCTTTATCAGAAGGATGAAGCCCGTCGTAAGTCATATCAATTGCTTCGACTGGATAAGGATATTCGTCTTTTTCAGGATTAAATGGAACATCAATAAATTGTGGGTAAGTATAATTCTTATATTCTCCTGTTTGAGGGTCTTTTAGTCGTTTGAATTTTACTAAATTTTCGTGTGTCATACCACTTTCATTGTAGAGATCAATCACTTTACAATGTTCTTTTTTGCCAATAACTTTAATTGCTTCTGCAAACTGAGCTAAAAACTGTCCTTTTTTTTCTTTATACGAACCAAAAGCATTGTTTTTGAAATTATTGATATACACAAAATCAACTCGCTGCATAGGTGTAATTAGGATGATTTTAGCATTTTTATTCAGCCTTCTAATTTTGTCAATGATGATGCGATAAGAACCATATAAAGTTTTACTACCTGTATTTTCCTGATAGTCAGACATTTGCCCAATAGGCCTCCCTTGCCACCAATCATTTGTTCCAAGAAAAACAGAGTAAACATCTGCAGCCGTAAGCCCCAATGTTTCAATTTTATCAGCTATTCCGCCTGATGTCCAACCATTATGCCCTTGATTGACATAGTGAATATTTGGTAGTTTTTCAACTACACCACTCATGTAGCCTTTTGTAATTCTATTACCTGTTTCGTTTGGATGTTCGTTCAAATAGGTGATAGAGTCACCAATGGCTACCCAAGTTATTTCTTTGGGTTTGTACGAACTGCTTAGAAAGAATAAAGAAGTTAATAATAGTAGTTTTTTCATTTTAGTTTAGTTCGACGGAGTTCCTACCGCAACGGCGGATCCTTCCGTCCTAATATTTGTCAAAAAAAGACGGTTGTGGTAGAAACTCCGTCGTAATGCACAAAAAAATCGCATAAATTCTTGATAAACAAGTATTTATGCGATTAAATATTTTCTAACTGAAAATTATTAGTTATGTCTTACCAACAATTTTTTTGTAACTAATTTTTTGCCATCTACAACCAATTGATAAAGATATACACCTGAATCCCAATTAGTTGTCTGAACTTTTAATTTGCGGTCATTTTTATCTAATTCATAATTAGCAACTTCATTGCCAAGTAAATTATAGAATGACATACTTGCTTCATTTACATTTCCTGTAATCACATAATCAATGTTTGCAATGTCATTGGCAGGGTTTGGGTAAATATTGGAAACAATTAATTTCTCGCTTGAATAAAGTCTGTCATTGTTATTTTCACCTACACTTTTATCAAACGTAGCAGCAGGAGCTTCATTATTGACAGTTTTTGCAATAACTGGTTTTGAAGAACCATTCAATAAGGCATTTCTAAAGTACTGATTTACGACTGAAGGTTTATTCAATTTTACCTCGGTTGGCATTGGTTTGCTCACAAAGGCTAATTTTTGAAGGGAAGCCTTACTTGTAGTGTTTGGCTTCTTCCCAATATCCAAGCGAGACTTGCCTTTCTCCACTTGGGCGAAAGCAATGTTGGATACGAGTACAACTCCAATCAGTACTGATAAGTATTTTTGTAAATGTTTTACCATAAATTAACCAAAATCAATTTTATATTTTTGCACGTATACTATTAGGGATAATACAAAAATACGTGAAAATTTTTAAAATCCAAACTATTTTATGTTATTAAGACTACTTTTTTGGACAAAAGGTTGCAATGAAAAGAAACTTTTTTCGTTAGCGATGTTTTTTTAGTAAAAAAGTGTACTAAAGAGCTATTTTTTTATTGGAATCATAGCAAATTTCAAGCCAAGAACTTCTGCTTTTGTGGGTTTTTCTTTTTCTCTCCAATTAAAACCTTCCAATTGATTACTGTCATTGGTTAATTCTTTTGGTGGAACGAGTTTGGAATCTGGTTTACCTAAAAATGATATTTTATTTACCTGATTTTCTTTAAACTTTACGTTCATTTTACTGCATTCGACTCGATTCACACCAATGAGTTTATTTTTATCATCTAAGGCATAATAAATACTTTCTCCATTGCCTTCTACCATCACTTGGTCGATACGTGTATCTTTATTGAATAAAACAGAGATGTTTCGTCCTTTGATTTGGTTGAAATTCTGAGATGTATCTTTAGCAATCACAAAACCTTGGTTAATCATGTACATACGATCGACTTTTTTGTTTTTCATATATACGTGAATAGTGTCGGCTTCAGATTGGTTTTGAGTACTCCAAAGAATAGGTTTTGTAAAAAAATGTATCACCGAATCTTTTAAGTCGTATAGAAGCGAATCGCAGCGGCTTTGCATATCAGAGCGATAAACTTTCACATGCCCAAAAGCTATGAGTTTTTCCATCCTATTTTCTCTTTTAACTGTATCTTTTTTTGCTATTTTGTTTTGCAAAGTATCAATTGATTCGTAGGCGTAAAGCGTGTCAGCACTTAAATAAAGCGTATCTCGCTCGGCCGTATGACGCATCAAAGCATTGCCCAAAATTTTGGTAAGACCAGTCTTCCCATCTCTCATACCAATATTTCCATTCAAGATAACTTTATCTTTTTTTGAAACTAATTCTACATTTCCTTTGGCAATACCTGACTCGGTTTTTTGGTTGAAATTCAGCGTATCACCAATGAGCGTATAATCATCATTGACGATTTTTGAGCGACCTTTAAAATTTGATAGCTGCGTTTGGGTATTATAAGTACTTCCTGCATTGGCTATAATATCGCCATCTTTGCTTTTGATAAGGGTTGGAGCTTTAAAAACCGCCATTTTTGTGCGAGCATTGTATTGCAAGCTGTCGGACGTAATGGTGTACTTAGGGTTAATTATTTCGACGTTTTCTTTATAATTGAATATCTTGCTTCGGGTGTTATAAAAACCTTTTTCACTTTTTAAAGTGCTTGAATCTTGCACAATTACTCCTCTCACTGGGTAGTAAGCTCTGTTCTTCTGAATATCATATTCTACAATACGAGTAGTGAGTGTTACTTTCTTATCTGTCAGAACTACTTTTTTGCCTAAAACTCGGGCAAAACGGGTATTTCCATCGTAATAAAGTGTATCACCTGTAATTGTGAGTGTATCTCCTTGTACAATTCTGATTTTTCCGTAGGCTTCGAGGGTATTGGTTGATTCATTCTGTGTGGCACTTTGACAATACAAAATTGCTCCTCGATGTGAAAATGAAACATTTCCAAGAAATTGACGAGTAATTACAGGATTTTGATTAATTCCCAATAAACTATCGGCACTCAAAAGATTAATACGTGAGTTGGGTACTTTGGGTGGTGGTGGATTTAAGGGTTTTTGAGCGAAAGCACCGACTGCGATAAACAGTAGTAAGCCAACTGTAAATCCGTGTGAGGTTAAACTTTTTTTAATATATTTAATCATCTTCGATTGAAACTTCTAAATTTGTTCGCAAAATTACGCAATTGCTTTGATGCTTCATGCCTTCTTAACATATATTAACGAGCAAAAATTATTTGAACCCACAGATAAGATTCTACTTACTGTCAGTGGAGGGAAGGATTCTATCACTTTATTTAATCTTTTTTGTAGGGCGAACCGCAGTGACGGCCGTTTCCAGTTCGCCGTAGCCCATTGCAACTTCCAACTTCGAGGTGAAGATTCAGTTGGAGATGAAAAATTTATAGAAGATTTGTGTAAAAAGCAAGGGATTACATTTCATACGACTAAATTTGAAACCAAGCAATTTGTCAAAAAAAATAAGGTATCTACGCAAATGGCTGCTCGAACTTTGCGTTATGCGTGGTTTGAGCAAATCAGACAAGAATTTAATTATACCTATATAGCCACAGCTCATCACCTCAACGACAGTATCGAAACTGTGCTTTTAAACCTCACAAAAGGCACAGGAATTTCTGGTTTAAGAGGAATTTTACCAAAAAACGGCTTTATTATTCGTCCACTTTTGTTTGCTTCAAGAGAGCAAATTGATAGTTATTTGGCTGAAAATCAATTGGTTTGGCGTGAAGATAGTTCCAATGCCTCTGATGATTATCAACGAAATTTATTGCGACATCAAGTAGTACCTATATTAAAAAAAATCAACCCTAATTTTGATGAAACTTTTGCTCGAAATTTAGAACGTATGCAGGCAGTAGAAGCTGATTTTCGTAGGAACTTGAATGCATTTAAAACCGACGTGTTGCGTGAAGAAAATGGGGTCTTTTTTTTGAGTATCTCTCAAATCAAGACGTATCAATCGGCTGCTTATTTTTTGGAAGAATTATTGAAAGATTTTGGTTTTAATTATTTTCAATCAAAAGAAATTTATCATTCGCTTGATGGCCTTTCTGGGAAAATATTTCATTCTTCTACACACACAATTTTGAAAGATAGGGAAGAATTAATCATAACCGACACGACAAGCCCACCCCAACCCTCTCCGATAGGGAGGGAGCAAGAGCAAAAATTACCAATTGCTGGAGGTTGGGAGGGCATATATACAGTAAAATTTGAAGGTAAAAACTTAAAGTTTTCATTAATTGATATGGCTGATTTTGATGCGAATTTTACCAAAAATAGTATGGTACTTTTTGTGGATTATGAAAAAATTGTCTTCCCTTTGATGCTCCGGAAGTGGCAAGAAGGCGATTGGTTTATCCCTTTCGGAATGAAAGGTAAGAAGAAAATTTCCGACTTTTTGATCGATAAAAAGATCTCGATGAATCTTAAAAAAAACATATTTTTACTTACTTCTGAAGACAAGATTTGTTGGGTAGTTGGTTATCGAGCAGATGATAGATTCAGAATCACTACTAACACTAAACGAGTGTTGAAAATTGAAATTATTTAACTAAATTAAGTAACTGTTTTTTATTGATAAATGCTTTAAAATGTTGGTTTTACTTAAATAAGTAGCGTTTTTTAATGATATTTCTCTTGTTTATTAATAACCTGTAACTAAGCAAGCAAAAAAACTACATAGCTTTAATACTCCCTTCTAATCAATTTGTTTAGCAGTTTTCTTCTTTGGCACGGGTTTTGAGCCCACATTAATATAACCTAAAAAAACAGTGAACTTTCGCTGCTTCCCGTAAAACTTTAAAAGTGCTTTATTCATGGAAAAATACAACATTGTACTGTTGGTATTATTTTGTTTAATAACCCAACAAATTGTCGCTCAAAGTGGTAGATTGAAGCTCGCTAATCGGAACTTTGAGAATATGAGCTACATTGAGGCAATCCGAAATTATGAGGATTTTCTCCGTACTGCCAAGAAAGGGATGCCTGAAACAAAGGAAGCCCTCACAAAGCTTGGATACAGTTATCGAAAAGTACAAGATTCAAGAAATGCAGAGAGAATTTATGCCGAAATAATCGAAAATTTTAGTAAAGATTTAGAGAGTGAAATCTATCTATATTATGCTCAAGCTTTAGCAAATAATGGCAAATATAAGGAATCTCAAAAAATGTATAGTCGCTATGGTCAAGAGCAAACGACCGATATGAGAGGTCGAAAGTTTACGGTAGCCTATATGGACAATAGTCGTTTTTATCAAGATTCTTCTTTGTATAAGGTTGATTATTTATATGCCTTGAATTCTCGACAATCTGATTTTAGCCCGATGTATTATAAAAACAGTTTAGTTTTTGTATCTTCAAGGGAAGAAGGAGGTGCTATTAAGCGAGTTTTTATGCAAAATCAAACACCATTTCTTGATTTATTCATGTTTCCTGACACCGCAGAATTAAGGAAAGATAATGTGATGGCAATGAAGCAAACCGGAGGAATAGGTGGTGGAAGTTCCACATTTAGTAGCTCAGAAAAAATAGAAGCCGTTGCGGCTGAAGAAAAACCTTTGTCGAAAATTGAGCAGTTTAGCAAAACCCTAAATACAAAATACCACGAAGGCCCAGTAACGTTCTTTAAGGATTATAAAAAAATGGTTTTTACCAGAAATAATTACAATAAAGGGAGAAGTAGAACAGGATCTGATGGAGTGAATAAATTGAAACTTTATATGGCCTATGAAAATGGTAGAAGTTGGGGAAATGTAAAGGAATTACCATTTAATAGCGATGATTATTCTTGTGGACATCCTGCACTTTCGCCAGATAATACAAAGCTTTATTTTGTTTCAGATATGCCAGGTGGCTTTGGTGGAACAGATATTTATGTAGTAGAATATCGCAATGATCAGTGGAGTTCGCCTGTAAATTTAGGTAGAGAAATCAACACAGAAGGCAATGAAATGTTTCCTTTTATGGACGATAATGGAAATATGTATTTTTCATCAGATGGGCATGAAGGACTTGGAGGATTAGATGTATTTTATGTAGAAATGCGTGAAGGTATTCCGATGAGTGATGTGCAGAACTTAGGAACGCCTATTAATTCTGAAAAAGATGATTTCGGTTTTATCACCGATGCCAATCGTTCGAGCGGTTATTTTAGCTCCAATCGCAAACGAGGTTTTGGGGATGATAATATTTATTCATTCCGTCGTGGCTGTCGCCAGTTGAATTTATTGGTTTATGATGCAGATACAAAACAACCATTAGAAAATGTAGATGTGAGATTATTAAAGAATGGGGTTAATAAAGAATTATTTGTGACAGCCTCAGATGGAAAAGTAAGTATTTGCTTAGAAACAGGAAGTGATTTTGAGTTTAAAGCTTTAAAAGAAGGCTATGAGGCAAATGGGATTTCTTATGGAACATTTGCTACGTCATTAAAAAACAAGACTTCTATTACGATTTACTTACAAAAATCTAAAGCTCCGATTGTGAAAGGAACAATTGTGGCAGAAGTCAATCAACAACCTATTCAAGGTGCCGTAGTAACACTTCAAAATGAGAAAGATGGTTCTGCCCAACAGGTTGTGACGGGTGCAGATGGAAAATATGAATTTCAAGCTAAAAAAGAAGGTGAATATTCGGTATCAGCGAGTAAGGACCGATATGCTGTGAATACAGAAAATTTAGGAAAAATAAAGCAAACTAAGAAAGGAAGTAAGACTGTTGAACAAGATTTAGGTTTAGTTGGTCAAGGAGATATTTTTAGATTAGATAATATTTATTATGATTATGGTCAATTTTTCATTAGACCTGATGCAGCCAAAGAATTGGAAACGAAATTGGTACCATTGTTAAAGAAATATTCGGATATGCGAATCGAGGTTCGCTCTCATACGGATAGTCGCTCCACCGATGCGTTTAATACCAAATTATCAGAAAATCGAGCAAGAGCTGTTGTTGATTACTTGGTAGCACGTGGTGTAGATATAAGTAGAATTGAAGCCAAAGGCTATGGCGAAAGTGAGTTATTGAATAATTGTAATGATGGTGTAGCTTGTACAGAAGCACAACACCAAGCCAATCGACGTACTGAATTTAAGATTTTAGCAATTTCGGCGGTGAGTATGAATAAGTAATTTTGCCATAAGCTATATATGCTTTAGGCTTTTTATTGAGATATACATTGCTTCAAGCGTATAGCCAAAAGCATATAGCAATAAAAGAGTAGTTTTTTTCATAGTTTAGGGTTAGGGTTTATTATTTTACTAAAAGCATCGCCAGATTGAGCGATGCTTTTTTGTTCAATTACCGCCTAGTAAATTTATTTGAATAATTGTGTAAATATTTTATAATTTTGAGTAGTTTTCACTACCCCCTTTCTATTAATTTTATGAAAAAAACACAAAACTTCATCAAAGGTGTAATTGTATTTGTTCTTTTAAATACAGTATTCTCAATTGAAGCTCAACAAAAAATTGACTTAATTAAGAATGAACCTGGAAAAATTAGAGGTCAGAAAGAAGCTGACGATGACCCAGAAGGAAGAAAAAATGCTGAATTAGAGCGTGTTTCTTTGCCAGATGGAAAAGTCCCTTATAATGAAATGATGAAAGCACAAGTACTTGTTGATGGTATTTTGAAAACCTATAGTGCTATCACTGGTATTGAATGGAAAGAAAGAGGCCCTAATAATATTGGTGGTCGGACACGTGCTTTGATGTTTGACCCAAATGATGCTACCCATAAAAAAGTTTGGGCAGGTGGCGTTGCAGGAGGAATTTGGTATAATACTGATATTACAAATGCAGCAACATCTTGGATAAAAGTAAATGATTTTTGGGACAATTTAGCAATTTCATGTATTGCCTACGACCCCTCTAATCCACAGGTATTTTATGTAGGAACAGGTGAAGGTTATGGTAATTCAGATGCTACAGCTGGAGGTGGAATTTGGAAAACTACCAATGGTGGAGCTACTTGGAAAAGACTATTAAGTACAATGCCCGATTTTAATGTAACAACTGGACTTGGTTATGCCTTTCAGAATATACAGAAAATTGTAGTCACCTCTACGGGAGTTGTTTATGCAGGTACGCAAGGTGGTTTGGCAAAATCAAGCGATGGCGGTAACACATGGACACTGATTACATCGGGTGGTTTACCTACTGTCATTACATCTTCGTTTGTTTCTGATATTGCTATCGGAACCGATGGAATACTATTTGTAGCTTATGGGCGATTTTATGATTCTGTTGGTCTGACTGGCACAAAAAGCCAAGTATATCGCTCTACTACCTCTGCAGGAACCACTTGGACAAACATCACTCCTGCAGGAATCCCTGCTAACAGTAGTCGAACATCCATTGCTTTAGCTGCATCAACCAGCGGAGCGACTCAAAAGATTTATGTACTTTCGCATAATTATTCAAATAATGGGGTAGGGTACTTTAAAAGCTCAATAGATGCAGGCACTACATGGACTACGACCATTACCCCTCCAAACAATGGATTAACACCCGATTATACTAATGGACAAGCGTGGTATGACTTGCCAATAAGTGTACATCCAACTAATCCTAATATTGTAATCGTTGGTGGAGCAACTCATGCCCGTAGCATTGATGGAGGAGTCACTTGGTACACTTTTGAATATTGCTATTTAAATGATTCTCAACCATTAATTTGTGCTCCAGCAGCAACTTGTATTCATCCCGACCATCATGCTTTTCTTTTTCGCCCAGGTAGCCTTAATGAAGTGGTGATGGCAAATGATGGCGGCGTTTTTTACTCTTCTAATTATGGCGATAATACTGTGGTTTTGCCCGCTGGTTTAGTTTTCGGTGAAAGGAATAAAGACTATAATGTTACACAATATTATAATGCGGCAATTGCTAATACTGCCAATGATGGGTATGTATATGCTGGAGCTCAAGACAATGGAACGCATATTATCAGAACTTCACCGAATGTCATTGGTTGCGGAGCAATAGCCAACGGAGGTGATGGAGTAGCGGCTTTAGTTGATCAAAATGATCCAAATACTGTAATAATGTCGTATGTTTATGCCAATCATTATTTGTTTGATAGAGAAGGAAATTATAAAAAAACCTTAGTTGGATTAAATAATGGAACTTTTATTAATCCCTGTGATTTTGATTCTCCTGCCAATGTTTTTTGGACCTATGGGGGGCAGGCAAGTGGATCAGGTTTTATTAGAACTTATCTTTATCGAGTTGATGGCATCACAGGGGGCGTTTCAAACGCCAGTACAAGACCTTACTTTGATGTTGCAACGCCTGCAAATTTGGCTCCGAATTTAAGGTTTATAAAAGTTGCTAAAGCAGCAAACACACTTTTTGTGGGTACTGGGAATGGAGAAGTCTATAAGCTTGTCTATACTTCTCCTTCATTGGTTTTAACTGCTACAAAAATAATGACAGGCTTGACAGGATTCATTTCGTGTATTGATATTGGAGCAACCGATAATGAATTAATAGTTACCTCTTCAACTTTTAGTGTTAAATCAGTATATTATACCAACAATGGAGGTACAACTTGGACAAGTAAGGATGAATCAACTTATGGGCTTCCTAATATTCCTGTAAGGTATGCATTGTTTAATCCCCTAAACTATAAACAAGTATTGATTTCAACCGACATGGGAGTTTGGTCAACCAATGATATTACTGCCGTAAATCCTGGCTGGGCTTTAACAAACTCAGGACTTGCTCATGTTCGTTGCGAGTCAATGCGTTATCGCTCGGCAGATAATACTGTAATATTGGCAACGCATGGTAGAGGTACTTTTACAACAAAGTTATCAGCTACTCCTTTATGCCAAAATACTTATACGCTTATCTCTCCTTATGACAACAAAACCACTGGCACTTCTGTATATCAGGCATCACAGACAATATCGGCAACTAATAAAATACAAACAGGTGCGAATGTAACGTATAAAGCAGGAAAATACATTGAACTAAAACCAACCAATCCAAATGATGGTGGCCCAGGTTTTTTGGCTGATACTGGCTCAGTATTCTATGCTTACATTACAGGTTGTGTTGCATCAATTGTTGCTCCTCCAGATGCCCCAGAAGAAACTAAAAAATAATTTTTATATAATTCCAACTATTTGCACGAATTTTGAATCATATCTTTTAATGAACTAAAATATTTATTCAAATGAAAAAGGTAATATTGTCAATCGTCATTAGCGTTTTTTATCTGAGTTGCGGAAAAATAGAGGTGCTTCCAGAAGGAACAATAGAAGGAAGATTTGAAATAGGTCCTCTTTGTGGCGTCGAGCCAATAACTGCTGATGAGCAGCATCCATGTGGATTGAGCTTTGAAGCCTTAGATAAAATTTATGAAGTTTATAAGGTACAATTAATCAATACCAACACATCGGCCGTTGTCGCTGAAAAGAAAATGGACCATACAGGTATGTTTAGCTTTACTGTTCCTGAAGGTTCATATAACTTGGATTATACACCACATATTCTGTATGGTAGTAATAAACCAAGTTCAGATAAAGCCATTAATTTGGCAGTAAAGGCAAGCCAAGTAACAACTGTAAATATTACAGTAAATACAGGACTGAGATAATATAAAATTTGATTATTATCCAAGGAAAGCATCGCCATTGAGAGCGATGCTTTTTTGTTTAAAAACTCTAAGGTTTTTTCATGCGATAAGATTACTTTTGAAGAAAAATCCAGAAAAAGGCAAACAATACATAATACAGAAGAAAATGGCAGAAAAAAACATTGAATTTCTTTACAAATACCTAAATAATGCTTCTCCAACTGGCTTTGAAGCTCCAGGACAGCAAATTTGGTTGGATTATATCAAACCTTATATTGACGAACAGATCATTGATGTTTATGGTACTGCGGTGGGCGTAATAAATCCTGGCCAACCTTATAAAGTAGTCATTGAAGCTCATTCTGACGAAATTTCTTGGTTTGTTAATTATATTACTGAAGATGGTTACATTTATGTTCGTCGCAATGGTGGTTCTGATCATCAAATCGCTCCATCAAAAAGAGTAAATATTCATACCCGTAAAGGTATTGTGAAAGGCATTTTTGGCTGGCCTGCAATTCATGTGCGTGAAGCAGCTACCGAAGAAAAACCAACGCTAAAAAATATTTTTATTGATGTAGGTGCTGCTAAAAAGGCAGAGGTAGAAGAAATGGGTATCCATGTGGGTTGTGTGATTACTTTTGAAGATTCTTTGATGGAGTTGAATAGCAAATTCTATGTAGGACGTGCTTTAGATAATCGAATGGGTGGCTATATTGTGGCAGAAGTAGCACGAAAATTGAAAGAAAACAATATCACTTTGCCTTTTACACTTTATGTCGTGAATGCTGTACAAGAAGAAATAGGCTTGCGTGGTTCAGAAATGATTTCTCGCCGATTAAAGCCCGATGTGGCAATATGTTGCGATGTTATCCATGATACACAATCGCCCATGTATAATAAAAAAACAGATGGTGATTTGGCTTGTGGTAAAGGCCCAGTTTTAACTTATGGCCCAGCTGTTCAAAATAATTTATTGAATTTTATCATTGATGTAGCCAACGAAAAAAGCATTCCTTTTCAGAGAGCCGCAGCCAGTCGTTCCACAGGAACTGACACTGATTCATTTGCTTATTCGGCAGAAGGTGTAGCATCAGCATTGATTTCTTTGCCACAAAAATATATGCACACTACCGTAGAAATGTGCCATAAAGACGATATTAATGCTTGTATTGAAATGTATTATGAAGTTTTGTTGAAGTTAGAAGCAGGACAAGACTTTAGGTATATCAAGTAAACATAAGCTATTAATATTTAGTTTTTGAAAAAATATTTCCAAAAATACTTGGAAATATTTTTTATATAAAGTTACTTTGTAACACAAAGTTCTTTTTAAAATAATGTATCTAAGAAAAATCCAAATATCATTCTCAATTAGCAGAGCAACGTTAAGTTTAGTTTTACTAACCTTTCTAAGTTGCATTTTACTGATAATCAGGGTAGTAGAAACACAACAATTGCGAGGATTATTTCTCCTTTGGAATCTTTTTTTGGCTTGGATGCCTTTGTTTTTTGCACTTATGGCAAGAAGAATGGCTTCTTCAAAATCAGCAATTACTAAATCCAAACAAATACTTATCTATACAACTTTAGCATTATGGCTTTTATTTTTTCCTAATTCACCTTATATTATTACAGATTTAATACACTTGGGTGAATACAATAATCAAATTCTGTGGTTCGATACTGTTGGCTTTTTTATTGCAGCTTTGGCAGGAATGGCAACGGGACTTTATTCGCTCTATGTGGCTCATCAGGTACTTAATCAATTGCTTAGCAGCTTAATAGCTTGGGTAATCATCTCTATAAGTATTATACTTTCGGGTTTTGGTTTATATTTAGGGCGATTTGTTCGCTTCAATAGTTGGGATTTATTTACCAATCCTTTCCATTTATTTCGTCAATCGTTGCATGAAATGAGAAATCCATTGGCGATGCAAACAACGATGGTTTTTACGCTGGTTGTGATGGTATTATATATTTCTATGATTATCTTAATTCCCAATCGCCATGCAAGTATTAAAAATGTTGCGTAGCTTTAAGTATGCTATTCGAGGATTAGATTTTTTGGTTGAAGAAAATAATACAAAATTTCATTTATTAGCTGCTATAATTGTTTCATTAGTAGGATTTTATGTAAAACTGTCAGCTAATGAATGGGCAATTGTTATTATTCAAATCGGTATTGTGTTAGCTGCAGAAGCATTTAATACAGCCATCGAAAAACTCAGTGATTTTGTTTCACCTGAGCATCAAATACTCATCGGGAAAGTAAAAGATTTATCGGCAGCAGCAGTTTTGATTGTTTCAGTTATTGCTGTAATTATTGGAATTATTATATTTTTGCCAAAGATTTTAAGCATTTAAGAAATAAAAATGAACGACTTGAAGATTGCTACGGCACAATTTGAAAATAAAAGTGGTGATAAAAGCTATAATCTTGAAATGATTAGACAATTATCATTCAAGGCGGCTCAGGAAGGGGCTGATGTCATTGCGTTTCATGAATGTTCGATTACTGGTTATACTTTTGCTCGCCATCTATCGAAAGAACAGATGTTGGAAGTAGCAGAAATTATTCCCGAAGGGCCAAGTATTCAGCAGTTGATTGAAATCGCAAAAGCCAATAATATCGTAGTTTTAGCAGGCTTGTTTGAAAAAGATATTGATGATAAATTATACAAAGCTTATGTTTGTGTTGATAAAAATGGCTTGGTAGCAAAATACAGAAAATTACATCCTTTTATTAATCCACACCTCACGCCTGGCAATGAATATGTAGTTTTCGACTTGCTCGGTTGGAAATGTGGCATTTTGATTTGTTATGATAATAACATTATTGAAAATGTGAGGGCAACTAATTTATTGGGAGCGGATATTATTTTTATGCCGCATGTAACCATGTGTACGCCTTCAACTCGACCAGGAGCTGGTTTTGTTGACCCAAAATTATGGGAAAATCGGGAGCAAGATCCTACTTCTTTGAGAATTGAATTTGATGGTTTAAAAGGACGTGCTTGGTTGATGAAATGGCTACCCGCAAGAGCTTATGATAATGCTATTTATGCGATTTTCTCCAATCCAATTGGTATGGATGATGACCAACTTAAAAATGGTTGCTCAATGATCATTGATCCTTTTGGAGATATAATTGCCGAATGTCGCAATCTTGGAAATGATATTGCCATGGCTGTTTGTACGGCTGAAAAACTTAAACAAGCGGGTGGTTATCGCTATAAGAAAGCACGAAGAACAGAGCTATATAAAGATATTTTAGTAAAGGATAATATTTCTGAACAAAAAGTTGTTTGGATGTCCAACGAAAACCTGTAATTTACAACATGAACGAACATCTCGAAAATCTCAAAGAAATTCGCTCCTTGATGGAACGCTCCTCGAAATTCCTTTCCTTGAGTGGACTTTCGGGTATTTCTGCTGGAATATGTGCATTAATTGGAGCTTGGTATGCTTATGCCAAACTTAATGTTGATGGCTCAAGTGTATTAAGTAATCCAGAGATTAGGCATGAAGTTGTGCCGCAATTGGTTATAGGAGCGTTATTTGTTTTATTTTTTGCCTTTTTGTTTGGAGTATTGTTTACTGTTAGAAAAGCAAGGAAACAAGGGCTAAATGTTTGGAATAGAACCTCAAAACTACTATTACTCAACCTTATGATTCCATTAGGTGCAGGAGGAGGCTTTTGTTTGGGAATGCTTTATCATGGTTTTTTTTGGTTGTGTTTTCCCGCCACACTCGTTTTCTATGGTGTAGCATTGGTTAGTGCCAGCAAATACACTTTACATGATATTTTTTATTTGGGAATTGCTGAAATAGTTTTAGGAATTATTGCTTTGTTTTTAGCAAAATATAATCTCATTTGTTGGGCAATTGGATTTGGAGTTTTGCACATTGTTTATGGTACCGTAATGTATTTTAAATATGATATTGCTCCAAAACATCGAGAATTACATTCTCCAATTGAGGATTAGGGTGTATTTAATTGATTGATTATCAGTATTTTATAAGCTAAAAGCTAACTGCTAAGCGGAACGCCGCCCGTAGCCAATTATGCAAATATTACAAAACTTCAATAAAGCATTTGAAAGCAAAGCTCGACTGGGAATAATGTCGGTGCTAATGGTTAATGACGAGGTAAGTTTCATTGTTTTGAAAGACCTCTTGTCTTTGACTGATGGTAATTTAGCAACGCATTTACGAGCTTTAGAGGAAGCAAATTATATTACATTTAAGAAAGAATTTATCGGACGCAAACCAAGTACGGTTTATAGCGTGACCGATGAAGGGAAAACTGCTTTTGAACAGCACCTCAATGAGTTAGAAAAGTTTATTAAAGGGGGATAATTGTTTTTTTTGTATATATACTTTGTGTTACAAAGTTCTTTTTAATACATTTAAATAAAAACTTAGATGAAAAAACAGACAATTCAGATCACAAGCCTAATGGTGCTGCCACTGCTTTTCAATGCAATATTTTGGAAAGAAGATTTTGGGATTAATCTATTGATATTCAGTAGTTTAGTGATGTTTATCTTAGCGTTTTTTTTGTTTCCAGAAAGCATCAATAAACGAAATGTACAAATATCAATGCTACTTACTTTGCTATCTGGTCTGATGGTGATTGTGCACAATTCGGTGGTGAGCAAGATGGGGCATTTAGCTTCGTTTTTTCTGATGATTGGTTTTATGCAAGAAAATCGTTCAAAGACAGTTTTTGAAGCTGCTTTACAATATATTATCAATTATTTTGGAACATTTATTGAAGCCCCCAAACATTTGCAACGAGCTTCCGAGTTGGTGTTTGGTGAGAATAAACTTGCAAAAATCATCAGCCGAAACCTTTATTTAGCTATTATTCCAATCTTAGTTTTTGGGGTGTTTTTCTTGATTTTCTTTAATGCTAACCCTGTTTTTAATGAATTAGTTAGTAATTCATGGCTGTATCTTTCCAATTTATTTAGCCTGTCTTTCGATGAAGCTACTTGGGGTCGAATTGTCTTTTTCTTCTTTGGTACTTATTTCGTATTCAGTGCTTTATTCGACTGGGAAATTTCAAAAAACCTCCTGACGTTTTTTGCAAGAAATGAACATATCACGCCATCCGAAGATATTTCAGAAAAGAAATCAAACTACCAACGCAATGAATATAAAATTGCTTTGATGCTCATTGGCTCGGTGAATATTTTACTGTTGATTATCAATATCATAGATATTAATTTTCTTTGGTTTAGTTTTGATTATTCGCAGGCAGGAAATCTTTCAAAGTTGGTACACGAAGGTACAGGAACGCTAATTTTAAGTATTTTCTTATCGATTGCTATTTTGCTATACTATTTCCGAAAAGACCTCAATTTTTATCAAAATAATAAGCTTTTGAAATATGTAGCTTACGCATGGATTGTTCAAAATATGATTTTGATAATTTCTGTTAGTCTGCGAAACTACTATTACATTAATTTCTATGGACTTACGCATTTACGTATCGGTGTTGGGCTTTTCTTACTAATCACGCTAATAGGATTGGTTACTTTATGGATGAAAATTAGAGATTTAAAGTCATTTTTCTATATGTTTCGTGTAAATACTTGGGCTTTGTATATAGTTTGGGTGGGTTTGACATTGGTTAATTGGGATGTGCTGATTGCTCGTTATAATCTTGCTAATACCTTTAGAAATGGAGTAGATTATGAGTATTTACTCACACTTTCAAACAAAACCTTGCCAATTATCTACGAAAATCGTACTCAACTACCTGAAACAAATCAAAATAGATTGAAAGTAAGAACAGAACAGTATTTTAAGCATCAAGATGGCTATACTTGGTGTTCATGGAATTTGGCGGATGCTGCTGCAATCGAAAAACTAAAAACCCAAATGGCAACTGACCCAATTATTACACCTAAAGCAAACTAAGATGGAGCAAGAGGAACTTTGGGTTAGGGTTTTAAAAAGGTTGAATATTTTGCCTTTAGTTGTTTGTTCTGTGTTGTTGATAGCATTGCTTGGAACATTTAAAGAAATTCAATTTATTCTGATAGCGTTATTTGGTGTAATATCTTATTCTATGGTTTATTTTGTTGAATTGGAGGAACAACAGCAAGTTAAAATGATTTGGATTTGGGCATTAAATCTGATTTCGACTACCATTTGGTTGATAATCTTCTCTAAATTGGCAGTAATGATGTTGATCACAATTGATATTTTTCCAATTCTATTGAGTGTCTTTATTGTTGGCTATCCATTATATATGCTTTATTACAATTTTAGGCTATTCATGAACGAAATTTCAAAACCAGAATTGTGTGACGGATTTCCTAATCCGTCTTACTAAAAACTATCAATTATGTTCACATTTAATCTAAAACCTTTTATCATTTTCCTCTTATTATTTCTAACAGAAGTAATGATTGCTATTTTCATGCATGATGCTATCATTCGTCCAATTTTTGGAGATTTTTTAGCGGTGATTACGTTATATTACTTGTTGAAATCATTTCTAACGTTCAATAATCTCTCCCTTATTTTGGGTAGTCTTTGTTTTGCTTATTTGCTTGAATTTTTGCAGTATATTGATTTTTTGACTTTTACAGGTTTGAAAGATTATAAAATCATTGCAGTTGTACTTGGTACTTCATTCAGTTGGGGCGATATCGTTGCTTATACTTTTGGAGCTTTATTTATTATGCTTTCAGAAAAACAATTGAAAAATCAAATCATTCAGAAAATCTTTTAATCATGGCCAAGAATGCAATAGTTCGTCAAATTTGGGGAAATGCTGATACGATTTTGTTTATTTTCGGTGGAGCAGCGGCCGAATTTTCACTCAATAAAGCAGTTGATTGGCTATATTTTACAGGAAAATTGCCTGCCGACCCTTTGGGTAGGCTATTTTCAACAGTGGTTTATGCCCAACAAATTCTCTTTTTAGATGAAGAATCAGCTTTGAGAGCAATTGATAAAATTACGGCTATTCATCATGCAGTGGAGGAAAATAGAGGTATGAAAATTCCAGATTGGGCCTATCGTGATGTTCTTTTTATGCTCATACATTACTCAATTTCTGCCTTTGAATTGCTCGAAAGAAAATTGACTGGGGTTGAAAAAGAAGAAATTTTTGAGGTTTTTTTTCGAGTAGGTAAACGAATGAATTTAAAAGATTTACCTCAAAATTATCAAGATTGGTTGGTAGTTCGTGAGCAGCATCTTCAAGAGAATTTATTAAAAAGTGATTTTACAATGGATTTATACAAGCAATATAAAAAACATTTAGGCTTCTTACGATATATGATTTTGTTGGAAGGACAAAAGTTGGTTGTACCTTTTCATGTAAAAAAACTATTGAACTTTAGTAGTATTTCCATACTGCCGATTTTCTTATGGTTTTATAAAATTAGCCGAAAACTTAAATTTGATAAGTTATTAAAATCAGCTTTATTACCATCTGATTATAAACAGCAAATTTTTGCTTTAGATATGTAAATAAGTACAGGTTCTGTTAGGGTTTAGTTGGTAAAAGCCATTTGAATTTTAGATGGCTTTTCTGCTAGTTTTTATTAGCGGTTTGTTAAATTATATAAAGTTTATTATCAAATAAAAAGATAGAATAGCATTCTACATTCTTAATTCTACATTCTTCATTGTGCTTTAGCACCTAAACCCAAACATTTTTTGTAATTTTGTAAGATAATCAAAAAAATACGCTCGAATGAATGTTGGACAAGCATATTGCTCTTTTTGTGGCAGACGTAAAAACGAAGTTGAATTACTAATATCAGGAACTGAGGCAAATATTTGTAATTATTGTGTGGAACAAGGTTTTCAGTTGGTTCAACAAGAATTGCATGGTGGAGTAGCTCCTCAGAAAAAAGAAAAAAAGAAGAAAACAGAATTACCAAAGTTTGATTTAAGACCACCCGCTCAGTTAAAAGGGCATCTAGACCAATACATTATTGGACAAGATGAAGCAAAAAAAGTTTTGAGCGTAGCGGTTTATAATCATTACAAGCGATTGACTCAGCCTAAAAGAGATGATGATGTAATGATTGAAAAATCGAATATTATCATGGTTGGCGAGACAGGAACTGGTAAAACTTATTTGGCTCGTACCATTGCCAAAGTTTTACAAGTGCCATTTGCTATTGCTGACGCCACTGTTTTGACAGAAGCTGGTTATGTGGGTGAAGATGTAGAGAGTATTTTGAGTCGATTGCTTCAAGCTGCTGACTTTAATGTTGAATTGGCTGAAAGAGGCATTGTTTATATTGATGAGATTGATAAAATTGCTCGTAAAGGCGATAACCCCTCTATCACGCGTGATGTAAGTGGAGAAGGTGTACAACAGGGACTTTTGAAATTATTGGAAGGCTCGATTGTGAGTGTGCCACCACAAGGCGGACGTAAGCACCCAGAACAAAAGTTGATTCAAATCAATACTGAAAATATCCTTTTTATTTGTGGTGGAGCTTTTGATGGCATCGACCGCCATATCGGAAAACGTATGAATACTCGCCCGATTGGTTTCTCAAATGGCGGAAAAAATGTCGAACTTTCGAGTGATACCAGCTTATTACGCTTCGTAACACAACAAGATTTAAAATCTTTTGGCCTTATTCCTGAGTTGATAGGACGTTTGCCTTTGCTTACTTACCTCAATCCACTTGACCGTGAAGCACTCCGCCGTATTTTGACTGAACCAAAAAATGCTTTGGTAAAACAGTATAAAAAACTTTTTGCAATGGAAGACGTTGTACTTGAGTTTTCGGATGAAGTACTTGAGTTTATTGTTGACCAAGCTATGGAATATAAATTGGGAGCAAGAGGTTTACGCTCGGTTTGTGAAGCAATTATGACTGATATTATGTACGAAATTCCTTCCGATAAAACCATTAAAAACTTTACGATTACACTTGATTATGCTCAAAATATGTTTGAGCGTTCGGCATTTTTTCAGTTGAAAATGGTTGCCTAGATAGTCACAAAATAGGTAAAACAAAAATACGCTGAAAGCTAAACTTAGCTTTCAGCGTATTTTTGTTTTAAAGTAAACAGGATTATTTAAAATCCCTTACATCAATTATGTTTTTGCAAAAGCTATATTCATTTGGTTGATTGGAACAAATGATAAGTAGGCGATTGGCTGTATGTTTTTCAATTTGTTCTAAATACCATGCTATACCTTGAGCATCAAGATTAGAAGTTGGCTCGTCAAGCAAAATGACTGGGGATTCTGAAAAGAAAGCCAAGCCTAATTTAAGACGTTGCTTCATTCCAGATGAAAAATTCTTAACAGTTTTATCTTTGTGTGCCGAAAGTTGTAATAAATCAATCAATTGCGTAGCCGAAATATTATCTTTAAAAGCCTTGAATTTTTGATGAAATTCTACGGATTCTTGCAGCGTAAACTCTTCAACCAATTCAAGATAAGGTGCTGCAATGACGATTTTTTTGAAAATATCATCAACACTGACTTTCTGATTAGCAACTTGATAGCTAATGTTTCCTTCAGTGTGAGGCATCACGCCAGCAAGTACTTGTAAAAGCGTAGATTTTCCGCTGCCATTTGGCCCTACAAAAGTATAGCTATTTCCAAGTTCAAAAGATAGATTTACCTTTCGGAAAATCCATTCTTTGCGAAACTTTTTGCCAAGATTTTCTAACAGAATTTTCATTAAGTATTAAACTCCCCTTTAGGGGCAGGGGGTTTACTCTTCGACTGATTTTTTTACAGGGCTTTTAATGATTCCTCTTTCAGAATTTGAAATGAAATTTAAGATTTCGTCTCTTTCTGGTGTAGCAGGAAATTCTAATTCGACTTGCGTGATGGCATCACTATTATTCAATCCTCTGAGGTAAATAAGGCGATAGATGTTTTGAATCTCATTGATTTTCTCATCTGTATGGCCTCTTCTACGCAAGCCCACAGAGTTGATACCTGCATAAGAAAGTGGCTCACGTGCTGCTTTAATATAAGGAGGAACATCCTTTCTAATTTGTGAACATCCGCCAATATAAGTGTGTTTACCAATTTTGACAAATTGTTGAACTGCTGACATTCCGCCGATATTGGCGAAATCTCCCACGGTGATATGTCCAGCTAATTGAACACAGTTGGCTAAGATGACATTATTACCGATAATACAGTCATGGGCAATGTGAGTATAGGCCATAATGAGGCAATTTGACCCTATTTCAGTACGATATTTGTCGGTTGTACCTCTATTGACAGTTACACATTCTCTGATTGTGGTATTATCGCCAATGATAGTTTTGGTATCTTCTCCCTTAAACTTTAGGTCTTGTGGAACTGCTGAAATGACGGCACCAGGAAATATCTTGCAATTTTTCCCAATTCTTGCACCTTCCATGATGATTGCGTGCGAACCTATCCATGTTCCTTCGCCTATTTCAACATCTTTGTTGATTACTGCAAATGGTTCAATTACTACATTTTGAGCGACTTTTGCGTCGGGGTGAATGTATGCTAACGGTTGATTCATTCTAATTAATTAAGACGGGGTGGCCCGTACGATTATAAATGATGAATGATGAATGATTGCAGTGTAAAGAATCAATTTCTTTACTAATAATTCATCATTGGATTTTGTGTGTTATTTGGCTTTTCTGACTAATCGAGCAGTCATATCTACATCACAAACGAGATTTTTTCCTACCCAAGCTTCACCGTGCATTTTTGCCACACCAAGTCGGATCGCTGCAAGGAGATGGCATCTAATAATCAACGTGTCACCTGGTAAAACATTGCGGTAAAAACGACAATTATCAATACCCACTAAGTATGGCCAAAACGCTTCAGGATCACCTGTAGAAGTCAATACCAAAACACCTCCTGTTTGAGCAATCGCCTCTATTTGGAGTACACCTGGCATTACTGGGTTTTCAGGAAAGTGCCCTGTAAACTGAGGCTCATTCATGGTAATATTTTTTACACCTACTACAGCTTGCCCGTCCAGATATACAATCTTATCTACGAGAGCAAATGGATAACGGTGGGGTAGAAGTCTTGCGATTTCACTAACATTATATACAGGAGGTACATTTGGATCAAATTGTGGAGCTCCTTTAGCTGAATCAAGCATTTGTTTTTTGATTTTCTTTGCTAAAGCAACATTAGGGGTATGCCCTGGACGTGCCGCTAAAATATGTGCTTTCAAAGGGCGTCCAATCAATGCCAAGTCGCCCATTACATCTAATAACTTATGTCGAGCAGGCTCATTGGCAAAACGCAAAGGCATATCATTCAAAATGCCAGTTTTGCCGATTTCTATTTTTTCTTTATTGAGTAATTTCGATAAATTTTCAACTTCTCCTTCTGAAACTTCTCTATCAACAATTACCACGGCGTTGTCAACATTACCACCTTTGATTAATCCAGCTTTGAAAAGAGCTTCCAATTCGTGTAAAAAAACAAAAGTTCGGCATGACGCAATTTGTTGTTTAAATAAATTGATGTCATGCAATTGAGCGTGTTGGCTATGTAAAACCGTTGAATTATAATCAACCATTACCGTCAAACGGTAGTCATTGAGTGGTAAAGCAGCCAATTCGATACTTTGGTCGTCGTTGCGGAAATGTATCGCTTCTTCGATTTCGTAGTAATTTCTTAAAGAATGTTGTTCTTCCAAACCAGCTTCTTCAATGATTTCAACAAACTTGATAGCACTTCCGTCCAAAATAGGAACTTCAGGACCATCTAATTGAATCATCACATTATCAACTTGCAAACCTACCAAAGCCGCTAAAATATGCTCGGTAGTATGAATTCTAACGTCATTTTTTTCTAAAACTGTTCCCCTCGAAGTATCCACTACGTAGTCAACGTCGGCCTCAACGATTGGTTTTCCTGGTAAATCAATTCGCTGGAATTTATAACCATGATTAATAGCTGCCGGTTGTAACAACATGGTTACTTTTTCTCCTGTGTGTAATCCTACGCCAGTAATTGAAACTATTTTTTGAATTGTATGTTGTTTAACGTTCATTGTAATATAATGTTACTTGTTCTTTGGTAAGTGTATATGATTGAATAGGGAATTCTATTTAATAATGGATTTTGAAAATTATCAACTTTTTGTAATAGGTTGATTATGCCAAAACTCCTTGATTGATCAAATCTTCTATTTGTTCTTCTAATGCTTTTACTTGTTTTTCTAAAGCAGGAAGTTTGCGGAAAACTGCCATTGCTCTCAGATAGTCATTCAAATCAAATGCAGGTGTTCCATTGATAGCAATTCCAGCTTTTTTGACGCTTTTAGTAACACCCGCTTGCCCTCCAACTTTTGTTCCATCGGCAACGGTGATGTGTCCGTTGACACCAACTTGACCTGCAATTACACAGTTTTTGCCAATTTTGGTTGATCCTGCAACGCCCGTTTGAGCTGCAATGACCGTATTTTCTCCAATTTCAACGTTATGGGCAATTTGTACTAAATTATCAATTTTTGCACCTTGGCGAATAATTGTTGAGCCCATCGTCGCACAGTCAATGGTTGCATTAGAACCAATGCTGACATTATCTTCAAGAATAACATTTCCTAATTGCGGAATAGTTTTGTACGTACCATCCGCTTGTGGTGCAAAACCAAAACCATCACTACCAATAACAGCTCCAGAATGAATCACACAAAAATTGCCAATAACACAATTTTCATAAATTTTGACACCTGCATACAAAATGGTATTATCGCCAATAATAACATTATCACCGATATAAGCATGAGGGTAAATTTTTACATTTTCGCCAATTTTACAATTTTTACCAATATACGAGAATGCCCCCTGATAAATGCCTTCGCCTAAAGTAGTATTTTCACCTAAAAAAGCAGGTTGTTCGATGCCTTTCTTAGAAAAGTTCAATATTTTTTGGTATTCTTCGAGTAGTTGTGTAAATGCAACATAAGCATTTTCTACAACAATTAACGTAGTAGAAAACTCTTTTTTTGGTTCAAAATCTTTATTGACAATTACGGCAGTTGCATGAGTAGTATAAAGAAAAGACTCATACTTTGCATTGGCAAGAAAAGAAATGTCGCCTTGCGAACCTTCTTCGATTTTTGATAAAGACTTGATTATCAAGGAATCATCGCCTTGAACTTCGCCATTGAGTAGGTGTGCTATTTGCTTAACCGTGAATTTCATAAATTAATTTACCTTCGTATGGCCTACCCATACTTAGTTTTTGCGTTAGTTTTTAGCTATTCGCTCAATTCAGTATTACGATATTGACTGAATAACTGGTTTTATAGAAAATATTCTTGAAATAATACAAAAACACAAATCTTTCTCGCAAAATCATTGCAAAGATACGTTTTTGCCCCAACATACATAGTATTTTTTCACGATGTTGCTTAAAGCCTTGATGGTCGGTAAGTCAGAGGCATCAGCGATATCAACTACGTTTTTGTTTTTAGTCAAAATATTGATGGTTTCATCGCCCGAAACATAGCCTTTATTACTTACATCGCCTTCGATGAGAAAATACCCAAAATCTTTTTCTTGAATTCCTTTTTCTTTGAGAGATTCAGTAATTGACTGAATAAAAGAGTCCTCAATGGGAAAGTTAGAAATTCGGATTTTATATAAATTTCGATTTAATAAATCACTGCAAATAGTCGAAAGAATTTTGTCAGAATGAAATTGCCAAGTTTTTACGCAAGCCCAAATATCATAATCGTCTAATTTGGTGAATGCTTCTAAATATTTATCGTCTGTTTGAAAAGCCTCTAAAGTAATATTTTCTTTTAAAAACATTAAAAAAGGGGGCGTTACAAATAAATCTATGCCATTTCTTATCAATTCTCTGGCTCGACTAATAATCTGAATCAGCATTGCTTCAGTACAAATTGAAGTTTTGTGCAAATATACTTGCCAATACATTAACCGCCGTGCGTTCAAAAAGTTTTCAACACTTAGCAAACCTTTTTCTTCTACAACCAATTGATTATCAACAACATTGAGCATTTTTATGATTCTATCAACGCCAATTGTTCCTTCGGCCACCCCTGTAAAGAAACAATCACGATTGAGGTAATCCATCCTGTCCATGTCCAACTGGCTTGAAATCAATTGATGAAAAAACTCCCGATGATAAGTACCATTAAACATTTCAATCGCTAAATCCAATTGTCCACCCAATTCTTGATTGAGTTTTTCCATCAAAAGTGCCGAAATATGCTCATGGTTTACTTCATTCAAGATGGTATATTCCAGTACATGCGAAAAAGGTCCATGACCTATATCATGTAATAAAATGGCAATCTGAGCGGCTTCCCACTCAATATCTAAAATAAAATGCCCTTTAGCTTGCAAAACTTGTAAAGCCTGCCCCATGAGGTGCATAGCTCCGAGTGCATGATGGAAACGAGTATGTAAAGCTCCAGGGTACACATATTCAGCCATGCCCAATTGTTTAATACGACGTAAACGCTGGAAAAAAGGATGCTCGATCAAATCATAAATTAAATCTGATGGCACACTTACAAATCCATAAACAGGGTCATTGAATATCTTGCGTTTATTGGTCATTTCTAGAAATGGCTTTAGACGACTATACAAAATTAGTCTTTTATTTTTTTATGCTTATCTATCAACAACGCAAAGAAGAATTTTTTAGTTGTGAAGAAGAGAAAAATGAGGATAAAATTTCTTTTTGCATAAAAATATTGATACTTTTTGTAATGGCTGGCAGCGACATAGTAAATCATAATTGTTTTCCTTTTAGCTATATTTTGCATTAGAAATAAAGCTTTCAATGCAAGAACTTTATGAAGGAATTTTTTAGTATTTAATTTTTTTGTATATTTGCACCACAAAGCCAAATTTTGGTTTTAGGGCCTATAGCTCATTCGGTTAGAGCAACTGACTCATAATCAGTAGGTGCTTGGTTCGATTCCAAGTGGGCCCACTCTATAAAAGGTCTAATAATCCAACGATTATTAGACCTTTTATATTTTTTATGCTTATTTGATTTGGAGTATAAGTTAAGATGCAAACGAGATTAAATATAAAAAGACTTTTCTCCAAAACGTTCCATGCAGTGATTGGGCTTAGGACAGTTCGCTCTTTCTGCCCTACAGTTAGATCTGCTTTCTCAAAAACAAAGCGAATACCATTTTCTTGAATTATAGGAAAACATCATTTATTAGGGAGTTCTTATTAACTTCTTTGTAGCACTAAACAAAAACAATTTTATTATTGAATTTCTTTTCGCAAATTTGGATACGATTCCTGTGATTTAATATCAAGAAACCCTATCCATTTAAAATGAGTGCTACAATTATATTTTTCGTTATTTTAGCCTACTTCTCTGTCTTAATAGTCATTGCAAGATTGACTTCCAGACAAACAAATGATAATACCTTTTTTGATGGAAATCGAGAATCTCCTTGGTTTTTGGTCGCTTTTGGCATGATTGGCTCGGGGATTTCGGCAGTTTCATTGGTGTCAATTCCAGGAAATGTCGGAAATAACAACCTTTACTATTTTCAATTTATACTTGGTACAATTGCTGGATATGTGTTTATTGCTTTTATTCTAACGCCATTATTCCATCAATTAAAACTTGTTTCGATTTATACCTATCTAAAGATTCGATTTGGGAATATAACTTACAAAACTGGTTCAATTTTCTTTTTAGTTTCTCAGTCATTTGGTGCTGCCCTTCGCTTACTTCTTTCTGTAAAAATATTACAATATGCTTTTTTTGATACCTTACATATTCCGTATTATGTAACTATTTCTGTTGTTTTGCTCCTAATCTGGCTATATACTAATAAATCAGGCATAAAAACTATTGTATGGACTGATGCTTTGCAGTCATTATTTTTGATTTTAGTGATTTTGATTTCTATTTTTACCATAAAGAAATCTTTAGGTTTTTCAATTTCTGAACTAACAAGCACAATTATACATCACCGATATGCCAAACTTTTTGATTGGAATATTCAATCTGGCTCGAATTTTTATAAACAATTTATTTCTGGTTTGTTAATTACAATTGCCTTAGTCGGACTTGACCAAAGTATGATGCAAAAAACGCTGACAGTAAAAAAAATGAAAGATGCCCGAAAAAATGTATTTGTATTTAGTTTTTTTATTGCTTTTGCCCAAACGTTATTTTTAGGGTTAGGAATATTGATTTATGTTTATGCCGAAAAAAATGGAATTAACCTACCCACCGAAAATGGAAAGTTTATCAATACTGATAGCGTTTATCCTTTGCTTACATTAAACTATTTTGGACAAATCGGTGCAATTGCGTTTTTGATAGGTGTAATCGCCTCAACCTTTGCAAGCGTGGATTCTTGTATAGCCGCACTTACTACTGCTTTCAGTTATGATTTCATGGATATAGAAAATCAAGCCCATGTCAAGAAAAACAAAATCAAAAATAGTGTTCTTTTAGGAGTAAATGTGGTCATGTTTGTTATTGTAATGGCATTTTGGAATAGTCAAGGAGCAATTATTAATACTATTTTTAAAATTGCAGGCTATACCTACGGGCCACTTTTAGGATTATATATGATAGGACTATTTTCTAAAATAAAACTCAAAGAAACTTTCGTGCCATTTGCTTGTATTGGGGCTGCATTGCTTACTTATTTACTAAATGAATATTTCATCGAAGCATTTAATTTTGATTTTGGCTTTATGAATATACTGGTAAATGCTCTTTTGACAATGCTTTTTTTAGCTATAATTAAAGAAAGAAAATGAAATCAAGCCAATTTTCGATAATACAAACATCTGACATCAATGATTTTGCAAAATGTGCAAAAATGATGACAGAAACTGATCCTTGGATTACGTTGGACTTAGATTATTATCAGTGCTTAAATGCTTTTGAAGGGCAATGTAAGGAGGTTTATCTTTTAAAATTGGGTGAAGAGGTTGCTGGTTTTGTAATTTTGCAAATGTGTGGCACATTTAAAGGTTATATTCAAACTCTTTGTATCAATCAAACCCACCGAGGTAAAGGTTTTGGTTCAATACTTTTGAATTTTTGTGAAGAAAAAATCTTAAAATTTTCACCCAATATCTTTATTTGTGTTTCATCATTCAATGTTAGAGCGATTAAACTTTATCATAAATTTGGTTTTAAAACGGTTGGAAATTTAGATAACTTTGTAAAAGATGGTTTTACAGAAATATTGCTTCGCAAAACAATTGGACCAATGGTTTTAACTAAAAAACAAATTTAAAATACGTAATCATGTTAAAAAAAATATTTACTTTATTTCTTTCGTTTTGTTGTCTTTTAGGGTTTTCTCAAAAGAAAGAGTCCTCTCTAACTAATGAAATAAATGCCATCATTCAAACTCAAATCGAACAATCTAAAATTCCTGGGGCAGTTATCCAAATTAAAAAAGGTAACAAAACTATCCTCAAAAAAGCATACGGATTTGCTCAATTAAAAGACTTCAATGGTAATCAGTTGGACTTTCCCGAAAAAACTTCAATCAATCATTTATACGACATTGCATCTTTAACAAAGGTTATTGGTACTACCACTTCAATAATGCTCTTGGTTGATGCTGGAAAAATCAATATGGAGGATAAAGTAGGTAAATACATTCAAGGGTTCAATCAGCCCGACAAAAAAGATATTACCATCAGACATCTGCTCACGCATACATCTGGTCTATACGATTGGTATCCATTGTATTATCGTTGTAAAAATAAAGGAGAAACCTTCAAGTTTATCGAAGAACTTCCACTCAAATTCCCGATTGGAGAAGGCCGCCATTACAGCGATTTGGGCTTTACTATTTTAGGTGAAATTATTGAAAAAATTTCTAATAAGCCTTTAAACATATTCATGGAAGAAAATATTTTTCAGCCTCTTAAAATGTCCAATACAACCTACAAACCTAATAATACAGGTCGAAAATTCAAAATTGCCGCTACTTCGCATGGTAATCCTTATGAAAAGCGAATGGTTGAAGATTCAACATTAGGTTTCAAAATTAAAGGAATTGACCCAAATTCATGGAATGGCTGGCGTAAATATACGCTCAAAGGTGAAGTAAATGATGGAAATACATGGTATGCCAATGAAGGGATTTCGGGAGCTGCGGGTATTTTTTCGACAATTGATGATATTCAAAAATTGGTAGATGTATTAAGAAGTAAGGGTAAAAATGGCTCAAAACAATTTATTTCTGAGAAAACCTTGAACCTTTTTCTGACAAAAGACAAATTTAAAAACGGGTTAGGTTGGATGATGGATAACCAAAATGCCTTTATGAAAAATGCAAAAGAAGATACTTTTGGGCATACTGGTTTCACTGGTACGAGCATTACCATTAGCTCAAAAGACAATATTTCAATTGTTTTGCTTATCAATCGTCAAAATATGGGCTTGCAACAAACCAAAGATTATTACAATGTAAACCCTATTCGAGAACAAGTTTTCAATACCGTTATGAAATATTATGGCGAATAACTACCTTTTAAATAAAAATTACTCCAAATTGACAAAATAATCAGACAAATTGACCAAAAGAAACATTGCATTCTTTTAGAAAATACTTTTGATGCTCCCCATTTCATAAAAAGTGTATGATATGGGGAGCTACTAAAAAAAAGGCTAAGTTCCCTATTGAATATTCACATTGAAATCAATATTTACATCATCACTTCCTGGAGTAATACTACCATCTTTGCTTGCTTTGCCGTTGATAGGTGGCTGGTGGCGTAGCTGAACCTTCAATTTCCCTGTTGCGGTTGCACCCGTTTTTACACTACCAGTCAAGCCAACATTCAAATTCCTTGAATCTTTATCACCATAGCTATAAGTCAATAAACTGGCTGGAGAGGGAGTATAAACAAATAAATGCTCATCTCTTTTGGTCGAAACTTCATTTGTAATATTACTTACAGGATTTTTTGATTCATCTAAAATCTCAATCGTCATCGTATAAGTTGTGTTGGCTTTCAAATTGATGATTTCGATAATTGGAGCTTTTCCTCCATCACCATCGGGGTCAGCGTATGCGAACGTTTGAGTTATACCACCCGTAGCAAAAGTCAATTTTACAGAAGTGATTAACTCATTTTCATCGGCTGCTTCTACGCTGTCTTTTTTACAGCTTGAAATCAAAAGAACACTACTCAATAGTGAGCTCAGAAAAAAAGACTTTTTTACCATGATTTATTTAGATTTGGAGTTTATGAAGTGTTGTTGTTTTTGCATTAGTGTTGCAAATATAGATCGCAATTAAATTAAATGCAATAATGTTGCAGAAAAAACTTGTCAAAAAGTATATTTTGCTCGCAAGACAACATTTCTTCCAATTTCGTCAGCAAAATAACGAAAACGGTTGAGGTAATCTCTGTATGAAGTATTCAGTAAATTGCTGACTGTCAATGAAATACCTAGGTTTTGTTTGCTTTTAATTGCAAATTGATGACTAATGGCAGCATTCCAAAGCATATATGCAGGTGGGGGAGGAGCAAAATCACCTCCAAATTCAGTAAAAACGATTTCAGAAGTTGGAATATCCTTGAAAATTATTTTGGTAGGAACCCGGTTTTGTTTGGCAACATAGAGATTGGTAAGTGAAATAATCGTTTTTTTCCAATCATAGCGAATCGTATTTTCCCAACGATTGGCAGGAATCAGAATGAGTGCTTGATTATTACTTAAATCTTGAGCTTCTAAGTATGAAAGCTTTGAATTGAGTGCAATATTTTTTTGTATTTGAAAATTGCCTGTTAAATCAACGCCTCGAAAACGAGCATTGGTTTGAGTATAGAAAAACTCAGGGAAAGCTCCTCGAATAGTCAAAGTTGGGCGACCAGTCGGTGATAAAAAGATATAGTTATTGATGAAATTATTATAGAAATGAATTTCTGTTTGGACATTTTTAGAAACATAATCGGCTGTAAGTGAAAGATTTAAAGCTACTTCTGGTACAAGATTTTCATCTCCACGCTCGTAACTTGCTGCTCCATGATGCACACCATCGCTATAAAGTTCATTGACGGTCGCTGCTCGCCAAGCCGATGAAATATTTGTGAGGAAGTTCCAATGAGAATTAGGGCGGTAATTTGCTCCTAAAGTACCTGTAAGGTTTTGGTTATTTTTTTTATTTTGGGTAATTGTTTGTTCGCCACGAGGAATGCGATAAACAGTTAAATTACGCACATCATAACGAAAACCACCTTCTATTTCCCATTGTTTTCTTACAATTCTTTCAATGAGAAAAATTCCTGAGGTAAAATTCTTGAAGTTTGGAATTAAAACCGTTGAGGTACGGGGCTGTGTCAGTGTTCCTGTCGTAAGATTTTCTTGATAAAGCCCAGTTATGCCCGCTGAACCAGTGAGCAATCTAAATAATGGTTTGTGTTCAAATAAAAATTCTCCTGTATATGTATTGAGTTTGAATAATTGCACCAAGTTTTTATCGCCTCTCAAAATATCAATTTCTTTCCTAAAATCATATTGCCTGCCTAATGTTAATGAAAGTTTTCCTGATCTGATTTGTTGTAAATTTTTGACTTTAAGCAAATTATGTTGTACTTCTTGGTAAGGGCGGTCGATTGTGTAAGTGAAATTTTCTGGTGTATAGATAGCCAATGGTGTACCACGCTTAATAGCTTCAATCAAGTCTGTTACATTGCCAATATGTGAGCCCGAAAAAACACCAATTTTTGTATTAAATTGACTAAAGAAAATATCAGTAGTCCAGTTTTTTCTTTTATAATTACTTGATAATGAGTAATTTACTTCAGAAATACCTGTATTCGCTAATCTATAATTTGGTGTTGAAATATCACCACCACGCTTAAAAGTTCCCTGTAATCGTAAACCAAAGGAATTCTGAGTTCTGAATTCTGAACGGTTCGCCGTGCGATTCTGAGTGTGTGGCTTTCTATTTCTGACTCCTAAATTTTTTAAGCCATACTCAACAATTCCAGAAGTTACAATTTGATTGCCATTAGAGAAATAAACAGTATTAAGTTCACCACCAATTTTATTTGAGTCGGGTAGGGCTTCAGGTTCGAGCATGATTACGCCCGCAATAGCATCTGAACCATAGCGAACGCCAGCCGCACCTTTCAAAACTGTGATTTTTTTTGCTACAAAAGGGTCAATTTCGGGAGCGTGTTCGCTTCCCCATTGTTGTCCTTCTTGTCTCACGCCATTATTCATGATCAAAACCCGATTGGAGTGCATGCCATGAATGACAGGTTTGGCAATCGAACTGCCTGTTTGTAAGGTAGTTACACCAGAAATCTGTTTCAATGCTTCGCCTAAAGATTGTCCACGGGTTTGGTCAAGAGCAGCATTTTCAAGCGTACTTTTAGTTTGAGTAAGATTATCTATTTTTTGAGCTTTGATGTCAATATTTGCTAAATGAAGTTCACTTTCTGAAAGTTTGATATTTTGTTCTGCCCCATGTTCCAAATTAATGATGTAGCTTTTTTCTTCATAACCCACAATTCGTCCTATGATTGTATATTTTCCTTGACAAATATTAGAGATTTTATAAAATCCTTTGGCGTCTGTACTTGTACCTTTATTTAATTCTTTGACCAAAACGACTGCTCCAACAATGGGTTGTTTTGAAATTTCATCTAAAACAATACCTTGAATGAAGCAGTCACAATCGTGGTGAATTGCTGTTTTTGTTTGGGCGGACAGCCCATTTGCCCCGAGTAGGGGAGAGAGAAGAATAAATAGACAGGCAAAAAAGTTTTTTTTCATACTTAGACTGGCACAATTTTGAAAATTGTGCTACTAAAAGTGCAACAATGTTGCAATATAGCAAAAAATCCTCTTTGAAACCAATCAAAGAGGATTTTAAAAATGACTTATTAATCTTACTGACTTACTCTGTCATAATATTTATTGTACGTAGCTTCGTAGCGTTTTGCGGCTGCTTCTTGTCCGTTTCGGCTGCAAATATTGGCAATAACTTGCAAATTACGGAGATTAATCTGGAGATAATCTTGTACATTGTTTGGCATCCATTCAGCACTTGTGTACTTGCTTTTTTCTGTAAAGTAAGCCAAATTCCCATCTGCACGCTTGGTGATTGTTTCGGCAATTTCCATTGCTTTTTTCGAATCACCTACCTCAAAGTAATACATGACGTAGTTTGAACATAATTGGTCAAAAGGAACAGCTTTATCAGGCAAAACTTTATTAGCATAGTCTAAAACTTCTTTTGCTTTAGCTTTTTTCTCTTCTCTTACCAATTGGTCAGCCAAACGCAAGAACGCCAAACGAGCAGTAATGATTGGAACTTTCAAATATGTTTCTGAATCGTAATACACATTTGGATTGTCCATGCCTCTCCACGACATTTTCTTCAACATATTTTCATACATGATGTCTGTATTGGCAAAGCCATCATCTCCTTGACTCACTTTGATTGGCAACAAACGGTAAGCATAGCCTTCCAATTGCATATAATCTTTAAGATTCAAATAATTATCATTGGCCAATGTTCCTGCAAAATAAATTGGACGTTTCCAGTTGTTTTGAGCAATCATTTCGAGTTGCATCAAATCATTTTTCAACAAGTCACGCTTGCCGATATTCCAAGTAATTTGACCACTTAAAAAAGGCTCAAATTGTTTTGGAACAAAGCCTAATTTCTTGACATCTTCTACATTATAAGTCAAGAAAAGACTATCAGATGGCAATGAATTAATGCTTTCACCTGTCGTTAATGGAATTTGAATGGCAGGATCATTTTTCTTCACTAATTCCAAATAATCCTTCAAATTGATAGGGTCTTTCAGACGTTCAACATAAGGAATTTGGTCATTCACACCACTCAACAATTGGTCAGTGCTGAATGTAATTGGTAAAGCTTCTGACTCATAGGTTTTACGTTTCATTTGCTCACAATACCAATCAGTTCCTAACAAGCTAAGGTTACATACACGCACATCAGTACGGAAGCCTTCTACTTCTTGAACATACCAAAGAGGGAAAGTATCATTATCACCTCCCGTAAATAATATGGCATTTTTTGCACAAGAATTCAATAAGTTTTTTGCAAAATCAACTTGGTGGTAACGTCCAGAACGGTCATGACCTTTCCAAGTTTGCGGAGCCATAATCAATGGAACTGCTAAACCTAAAGCTGTTGCACCGATAGCTCTTGATTGTGAGTTTTTGATGAATTTGAGTGCATAATCAAATAAGCCCATCACACCCAGACCTACCCAAATGGCCCAAATGTAGAATGAACCTACATAAATGTAATCACGCTCACGAGGCTCAACTGGCGGAGAATTTAAGAAAACAACCAAACCAATTCCTGTGAATAAGAACAACAAGAACATCACCAAAGCATCACGTTCACGACGAAAGTAGTGATAAAGTAAGCCCAAAATGCCTAAAATAACAGGAAGTCCGAAAAAGTTGGTTCTTCCTCGATTTTCTTTAATAGCAGGTGGCAAACTTGCCTTTGTTTCTAAGATATTGGTTGGTCCTGCACCTTCAATGTCACTCGAACGTCCCCAGAAATTCCAAGCAAAATAACGCCAGTACATATAACCCATTTGGCGTTTAAACATATAGCCAATATTGGTAAAAAGGGTTGGCTTTTGGTCTTGAGCAAGCCCCATTTCTTGGCGATAAATTTGTTGATGACCAGCATCGGTACTCCACATACGAGGCAATAGACTTTCGCTGTTTGGTCCCCAAATATAAGTTGGCTTGTAATCGTAGATTTCATATTTGCCTTTACCCATTTTATAAATAGGCTCGCCATTTTCAATCGACTCTAATTTTCCAGTGAATACTGGGCCGTATAATAACGGACGGCTACCATATTGTTCACGTTTCAAGTAGGAAACATAATTCAATACATTGCTTGGATTGTTTTCGTTGATGGGAGGATTGTAATTTGAACGAATCAAAGCGATGGTATATGACGAATAACCAATTAACACAAATGCGAAAGAAAGGAGGGCAGTATTGGCAATTTCCATTTCTTTCTTTTGAGTATAGAAAATACCATAAGCTAATCCACCAATCAATAAAATTACGAAGAAAATAATACCTGAGCTGAATGGCATTCCGAAGCTATTGACAAATAGTTTTTCAAAAGTAAACCCTAATGAAGGGAAACCTGTGATGACACCAACATTGACAACTCCTAAAACGACCATCCCTACTAAAAATGCAGCGATTCCACCTTTCCAAGTGATTTTTTTAGCTTTTTTGTAGTAATAAACTAAGCCTAAAGCAGGAATCGTAACGAGGTTCAATAAGTGAACTCCGATAGAAAGACCTACTAAATAAGCGGTAAATATCAAGAAACGGTTTGCGGCAGCTTCATCTTCGATGTTTTCCCAACGGAAAGCAGCCCAAATAACGATTGCGGTAAAGAAAGAAGACATTCCATAAACCTCAGCTTCTACTGCCGAAAACCAGAATGAATCAGAAAAAGTATAAACCAACGAACCAACAGCACTGGCACCAAGAACTAATATTGTTTCGGTTGTATCCAAATTTTCGCCTTTTTTGCCAAAAACTTTACGAGCCAAAAGCGAGATTGTCCAAAACATAAACAAGATTGTAAATGCTGAAGCAATGACAGAAACCATGTTTACCATTAAGGCTACTTTGGTTACATCGCTTCCCGCAAGCAATGAAGCCATGCGTCCTATCAATAAGAAAAGAGGAGCCCCTGCTGGGTGTGGAACTTGAAGTTTGTAAGAACAAGCGATGAATTCGCCGCAGTCCCAAAAACTGGCGGTTGGTTCAACGGTGAGGGTATAAGTAAGTAATGCAACGGCAAAAATCGCCCATCCGACGATATTATTGAGCCTTTTGAAATTGTTCATTTTTTGAGATTAGTGAATGAATATTCTCTTGATGGCTCAAAATTAGGGAATTTGAGGGATAAAATGGTAAAAAAGAAACTTAAATAATCTTAAAATAAAGAAAATTCATATCAAAGAAAACCTCAATGAACACAAAAAATCATGAAAGCCTTCGATTTTGGCAGGAAAAATGTTTATGATTTCTCTTTTTTCATGAATTTCCAAATTCCAAAAATCAATAATAAACCAAAAATTAGATAAAGAAGGGATGTGGTGCTGATAGAGGCACTCATACCGTATTTTGTACTGGCATAAGCAATCGCAATAGGAGCAATGCCTCCACCAAACCAACCAATTGAATTCATAAAACCAACGGCAGTCGCTCTATTTTTGGGTTTTACAACATCGTGCAGTGAAGCCCAAATATTGGCATCATAAAGTCCTTTGAAATAACCAAAACCGATGAGAGCCACAATTAAAATAGGTATAGAGAGTGTCCAGCCAGCTAAAAATATGAATGGTACACCCATTATCAGACCAATGCTTTGAGCCATCATTCTACCACCCTTATAGCTTTTTACTAATTTATCTGCTAAAAATCCACCTGAAATAACACCCAAAACAGAAGCCATTTGTAGATAAAAAGTAGCATTTAAACCTGCCATCGAAAGGCTCATATTAAACTTGTTATAAAGGAATGAAGGCATCCAAGTTAAGAAAATACTTGCCACAAAGTTTGCTCCAACAAATACTGCTACCAATATCCAAACCATCGGTTTGCTGAAAACTTGTTTGATAGTATCCAAAATATTGCCTTGTTTTAAGTCAAGTAATACGTGCGAACCATCTTCAATTTCAGCATCAACTTCAGCTTGCCCACGCACAGGTTCTTTCAAAAAACCAAGTAAGACAACACCCAATAAAACACCAAGTCCACCGAAAAGGTAAAAACTTGTGTGCCAGCCATAGTATTGTCCCATAAATCCAGCTACTGTTCCCCCAGCAATTGTGCCTGCATATACACTTGATTGATGAAATGACATGGCTTTTGAGCGAGTTTCTTTGCTATGATAATCACTCAGAAGCGACATGGATGCTGGGAAGTAAAAAGCTTCACCAAAACCTTCTAATGCACGACAAATTACTAAATGAATATAGTCAGTAGAAAGTGCTGTTCCGATAGTAACCAATGACCAAAAAATGAGACCACCAATGATAAGCGTTTTGCGTTGAAATCTATCACCTACAATCCCTGCAATCGCACCAAATCCTGCATAAACCCACATGAAAGCAGCACCCACAATGCCCAGTTGAACATCGCTTAAACCCATTTCTTGCTTTAAAAGAGGGAATACCGAGAAAATAGCTTGACGGTCGGCATAGTTAAAAAAACAGACAAACCACAGCATGAAAACTACCCACCATTTGTAATTTTTGTTCATTTGATTTCTGTTAATTTCTGCAAAATACTTTGAAATATTTTATAGTGAAACTTTTTGTATTTTTTTCGACAAAAAAATATACTATTTTCTATATAACTGAGATTATGACATTTCAGGCTATTGCTTTTTGAAACTATTCGACAAAATAGAAATAAAACAGTATGCTATTTGACATATTGTTATTCCATCAAGCCCTACTATTGATAATATGTTTGGTGCATTTAATTAATATTTTCTTCTATCTTATGCTACTTTTCAACTCTTTTGTCATTAAATTAATAAATCCTTCCTTGTCTTTTTTAGTCTCTTTGATTATTGGTTTAATCTCTTCAGGAATTGTTGAGTATTTATCTGCCCAAAGATGAATTTCAATCAAAATTGGCAATAAATCAATTCCTTTTTCAGTAAGTCTATACAAAACTTTTGCCTTACTTTCAGGGTGAGCTAATTTTTGAATTAACCCATTCTCTTCCAAAGTTTGCAACCTCGAAGCTAAGATATTGGTAGCAATTTTCTCAGCCGATTTGAGGAAATCGCCATAAGTACACTCCTTTTTAAACATCAAGTCTCTGATTATCAGCAATGACCATTTGTCGCCCCAAATATCAAGAGAGCAACTAATTGGACAGTCTGACCTTTTTTTTGTAGAATCCATAAAAATAATTTTTAAATACCACTTGCATTTTGAAAGTTGTTTGTATATTTGCACTTGCAATTTGCAAGTAAAATTACACATTAGTATTTAAAACAAAAAGAAATGAAACAAAATATTTTAATTACAGGTGCATCATCGGGCTTTGGTCTTTTGATTGCCAATAAGCTACACGAAAGTGGTTACAACGTAATTGGGACAAGTCGTAATCCTGAAAAACATCAAAACCTCGTACCCTTCAAATTATTGGCTTTAGATATTGCTGATGATAATTCTATTAAGTCTTTTACCAAAGAACTTTTTAGTGAAATCAAGCAATTAGATGTGTTGATAAACAATGCAGGTTTTTATTTATCTGGTTTGGCAGAAGAAACTTCAATCGAGTTAGGACGACAACAATTTGAAACGAATTTTTGGGGGACGATTAAACTTACAAATGAACTTTTACCCAATTTTAGAAAGCAACGATTTGGCAAAATACTAACCGTTGGGTCTATTATGGGTTTACTCAATTTTCCAAGTGCTGCCTACTACGGTGCTTCCAAACACGCATTGGAAGGGTATTTTAAGTCATTGAGATTTGAGTTAAATGAATTTAATATCAAAGTTGCAATGGTTGAGCCAATGGGTTTCAAAACCAATATTATAAGTAGTTCAGTTGCTGCCGATGGTAAAATAAATGATTACGATACTTATCGCAACAAAATCGGAAAATTCTCAAAAGATTTATTTACTAATGCTCCCGAACCTACACCTGTCATAAATACCCTAATAAAATTGATAGAAGATAAAAATCCAACGTTTAATCATCCTGTTGGTAAAGGTGCATCGGTCTTTCTTGCTATTCAACTTTTTGCCTACAAAACATTTGAAAAATCAATTTTAAAAAATATCAATAAATTTAAAATGTAGAAAAATGAAAGCATTTGTTCTTAATCGCTACGGCAAAAACGAAAAATTAAAATTTATTGATATTGCCGAACCTGATATAAACGAAAATGAAGTATTAGTACAAGTACATTCAGCGGGTGTCAATTTGTTAGATTCAAAAATAAAAGATGGTGAATTCAAACTTTTATTGCCATATAAACCTCCTTTCATTTTAGGACACGATGTGGCAGGGGTAGTTGTAAAAATTGGTTCAAAAGTTTCTAAATATAAGGTCGGCGATGAGGTTTATTCACGACCTGCTGACTATCATATTGGTACATTTGCTGAGTATATTGCTATCACTGAAAATGATTTAGCTTTTAAACCAAAAAATCTGACAATGGATGAAGCTGCCTCGATTCCATTAGTAGGTTTGACGGCTTGGCAGGCACTTGTTGAAAAAGCGAAGTTAAAAAAAGGACAAAAAGTATTTATACAAGCTGGTTCGGGTGGCGTAGGTACATTTGCTATTCAGTTGGCTAAACATTTGGGAGCTACTGTAGCTACAACAACAAGCTCGGTCAATAAAGATTTAGTTAAAAGTCTTGGTGCCGATATTGTGATTGATTATAAAACAGAAGATTTTGAAACGATACTTAAAGATTACGACGTAGTGTTGAATAGTCAAGATGCAAAAACACTTGAAAAATCGTTGAAAATATTAAAATCTGCTGGAAAAGTAATTTCAATTTCGGGCCCACCTGATGTTGAATTTGCAAATGAAGTCGGTTTGTCTTGGTTGGTTAAAATGATAATGCGTTTATTGAGTTTTAGTATTAAGAAAAAAGCAAGAAGATTGCAGGTGAACTTTTCTTTTCTTTTTATGAAAGCACAAGGAGAACAATTAAGCCAAATTACAAAACTAATAGAGTCGGGTGTTATAAAACCTGTGATGGATAAAGTATTTCCATTTGAGCAAACTAACGAAGCGATGTCTTACGTAGAAGCAGGTCGTGCCAAAGGAAAAGTGGTTGTCAAAGTGAAATAGATTGTTAGACAACATATAGTTACGAAATAAAAACAGGCATGAGATTTTGATTTTCTCATGCCTGTTTAACTATCAAAAAAATATCACTTATCAATGAAAGAAATCTTTCATTTTATCAAAGATACTTCTTTCGTTTTTGTCAGTTTTTGGTTGGAAGTTTGGCAATGTTCTCATTTTTTCAAGCATGGCTCTCTCTTCCGAATTAATCGAAGTAGGAGTGTAGAGACTTACATGAACCAATTGGTCGCCTACGCCATAGCTGTTGAGTTCTTTCAACCCTTTGCCTTTTAAACGTAAAATCTCACCTGATTGCGTACCTGCCTTTATTACAATTTTTACTTTTCCACCAACTGTAGGTATTTCTACATCTTTACCTAATGCTGCATCAGCAAAATTTAAACGTAAATCATAGACAATATTACTGCCATCACGTTTAAGCTCTGGGTGTTCTTCTTCTTCAATAACAATCAATAAATCTCCTGCAATACCCCCACGAGTAGGAACATTTCCTTTGCCTGTCATGGATAATTGCATACCTTCACCCACACCTGCTGGAATTTTGATACTCAATAAGTCTTCATTCAATTGACGACCTTCACCAAAACATACATCACAACGCTCAGTTACCACTTTTCCTTCGCCTTGACAAGTAGGACAAGGGCTGGTCGAAACCATTTGCCCGAGCATGGTATTTACAACTTTACGTACTTGACCCTGACCATTACAAGTGGTACAAGTTTTGAGTGAAGTACCATGTTTTGAGCCATTTCCTGTACAAGCATTACATGAAACGTAGCGTTTTACTTTTATTTTTTTCTCAACACCGTTGGCAATTTCTTCTAAGTCGAGTTTGAGTTTTATTCTCAAATCCGAACCTTTTCTCATGGCTTGTCCACCACGACGGCCACCACCTCCTCCACCGCCAAAGAAACTACCAAATGGACTATCATTACCAAAAATATCTCCAAATTGACTGAAAATATCTTCCATATTGACACCTTGCCCACCACCAAAACCACTGGCACCACCTACACCTTGATGCCCGAATTGGTCATAGCGTTGACGTTTTTCGGAGTCGGATAATACACCATAAGCTTCAGCAATTTCTTTAAATTTTTCCTCGGCAACTTTATCACCAGGGTTTTTGTCAGGGTGGTATTGAATCGCCAATTTTCGGTAGGCTTTTTTCAAATCATCTTCCGAAGCGTTTTTAGCAACGCCCAATAATTCGTAATAATCTTTCTTTTGTGCCATTTTTCTTGAATTACGAATTACGAATGACGAAAGACGAATGTTATTTATTCGTAATTCGTCATTCGTAATTCTTCATTATATTTAGCTTCCAACCACAACTTTTGCGTAGCGGATAACTTTTTCGTTTAAGAAATAACCTTTTTCTACCTCATCAATAACCTTGCCTTTTTTATCTTCACCAGCGGCAAACTGAGTAATACATTCGTGCAAATCAGCGTCGAAATCTTGGTCTTTTACATCCATTGTTTTCAAGCCTTTGCTTGCCAAAGTTTTTTGTAATTTGTGAAATATAAGAGCAATCCCTTCTTTCAACGGCTCTACTTCTGTTACAGTTTCAAAAGATTTATTAGCACGCTCAAAATCATCAATCACAGGAATAAGATCTTTAATTAAGCCTTCTGAAGCGTTTTGAATCATTTCAATCTTTTCTTTGGCTGTGCGACGACGGAAGTTTTCAAAATCAGCATATAAGCGTAAATATTTATCCTTTGCTTCTGCAAGTTGGTCTTCCAGTACCGAGCCATTTTCTTCCACTACCTCGTTTTCTAATTCTAACACATCTCCATTATCTGTCAACTCTTCATTATTATTAGTTGTCTGTGCCTGTTCTTCTATATTATCTGCCATTTTGTAATCAGGTTTATTTTTTGCAAATTTCGACAATTATTTTGCCAATAGGAAATTTCCTGACAAGATGGCAGAAAATTGTTGATTTAGAACATTTTTCTAATAAAATGTCTGAATGTAAGTATTAGATTTTAAGTTGATTTAAAAAAAACAAAAAAATAATGGAAAGAGTAAATATCTCGACTGGAGCTAAATGGGAAGACATCGTGGGTTATTCACGTGCGGTAAAAATTGGAAATATTATAGAAGTAACTGGTACAGTTGCAACTGATGGCAGTGGTGAAATTGTTGGAAAAAATGATGTTTATATCCAAACAAAATTTATCATTATAAAAGTAGAAAAAGTATTGGAGCAATTAGGTGCTAAATTGAGTGATGTGATTCGTACTCGAATTTTCACCACAGATATTTCTAAATGGGAAGAAATAGGTAAAGCTCACGGAGAATTTTTTGGACAAATCAAGCCATGTACAACGATGGTAGAAGTAAGTGCTTTGATTGGTAAAGATTATTTGGTTGAAATTGAGTTTTCGGCAGTTGTTGGGTAGGAATTAGGTTTTAGGAATTAGGTGTTTGGGTTTAGGGATTAGGTGTTAGGTTTTGGGATGTAATCGTAAGTTTTTCAGATAAGCATATAAATTCAGTGAAGTATAATGCTAACGATTTGTAATTGAAACACAAAATCTAAATCCTAACACCTAATTCCTAACAAAGATTATTTCTAATTGCAAATGCCACCAAACCTGCGGTGTTTTTTAAACCAAGTTTTTCCATCATACGTAGGCGATGCCCTTCAACTGTGCGTGGACTGAGAGCAACAATATCGCCTATTTCGGCAGTTGTTAAGCCTTCACAAATGTATTTCAATACTTGTAGCTCACGCTCCGAAAGGTCAGTTTTATAATTGAAGATTTTGTTTTCCTGCTGCGTTTTTCGGTTCATTTTACGAAGCATTATTTTGCTCACAAAATCACTAAAATAAATATCAGTTTCATATACTTTTCTGATTGCCTTTTCTACTTCTTCAGGGTCGGTGTCTTTCAGTAAATAACCATTTGCTCCAATTTCCATTAAATGCAATACAAATTGGTCTTCGTCGTGCATGGAAAGTATTAAAACTTTTGTTTCAGGGTATTTGGCACGAACAATTTCAGTCGTTTTGATACCATCAAGTACAGGCATTTGTAAATCCATTAATACCACATCAATGGCTTGAGTAGGTAATTTATCTAAAAACTCTTGCCCGTTCGTGGCTTCCATCACGACCTCAAAGTCAATCACTTGTTGCAGAATAGAAATCATTCCTTTCCGAAATAAACTGTGATCATCAACGACTGCTATTTGAATTTTTGACATAATCTTTTTAAGTTCTAAGTTTTGAGTTCTGAATTCTGAATTGACAAATCTCTTTGTCAAGTTCTGAGAATAAATCGCAAATAAAGCGACACTCAGAACTCAAGACTCAGCATTCTATAAAGGGATTTCTACGACTGTAGTTGTACCTTGACCAATGACTGACTTCATATCTAATTTGCCATTGATTACACTCAAACGGCTTTCGACATTTCGTATTCCTAAACCTGATTTTGGGTCTTTACGAACTTTTTCGAGGTCGAATCCTCTGCCATTATCGGTAAAGGTAAATATTATTTTTTTTTGTTCGGATGCCAATTTCAAAGTAATTTGTTCAGCTTCGGCGTGTTTGAGAGCATTGTTGACTAATTCTTGGGCAATGCGGTAAATAGTTAATTCTATTCTTTTATCAAACCGTTGATTGGCTTCAATACCTTCATGACTAAAGACAAATAAAACCCCTGATGCTAAATGAATTTTTTGAATAAATTCATCAATGGCCCACATTAGACCAAATTCTTCGAGTGTGCTTGGCACTAATTCTTTTGAGATACGACGCACATGCCCGATTGATTCATCTAATAGTTCTTTTGTTTGTTTGCCCAATGTCGTCAGATCGGATGTATTGTCAATTTTGCGTAGCAATTGATTAAAACTCATTTTGGTAGCCGAAAGCATCGCTCCAACTTCATCGTGGAGGTCTTTGGCAATACGTACACGCTCAACTTCTTGTACTTCTAAGGCTGATTCCAAGAGTTGGCGTTGCATTTCATCTTTAAGTTCTTGAATTTGCTTTTGTTGTTGGAGGTCTCTTCTAAGTTGTTTTTGTTGATAATAAGCCACAAAAACTATCAATACTACACCCATCAAAAGTAACAGGCAGGTTCCTATTATAATTAGCGTATATTGATTTTCGACCATAATTAAAGACAGATAGAAACAATCAGTAATAAAATGGAAAGTTACGGCTTTTCATATTTACTTACAAAAAATGACACCCCTAATAGCAATCTAAATATAATATTAATGATTGATACAAGTGTGTAAAATTGAATAAATAGCTCATCGGGGGCATTGATTGAGAAAATTTGTTTACCAAATAAAAAAATCAATAAACTACCCGTTGAATAAATGATTAGTCCGGCACAAAGCCAAAATGGAGAATGAATAAGAATATTTTTTACCGAGGTTTCGGCGAGTAGTGTATCAAAATAAGTAAAAACAAGTACCAGATACGCAAGCCTGTTGATTGTATAAGGGAAGTAGGAAAATTCGACAAAATCGAATTTCCAAATTCCTATGATAATACAAACAAAAAATAATAGGGTAGTAAAGATGCGTTTAATTTTTGTCGTATTTAATTGAAAAAACACATAGCAAATAACAGAAATCTCTAAGAGTTCTGAGAAATTAAAATTAAATATATTGCTTTTTCGGTTTAAATTCAGCCATAGGGAATCCAAATCCAAAAGAAAATAAACTACTAAATAATACAATAGTATTTTATTTTCTTTTGATAAGTATTTATAACGAAAAAAGCCAATAGCAATGGGTATAACTGTAGCAAATACCGATGCCATAAGAATCGGATATTTGAGCGTTTGGCTTATAAATCTATCCCACATATATTAAGCACAGGTTTTAGGGCAAGGCAAGCCACCTCCAGCACCGTCGCCATTTGGTTCATCTTTTAAGCCAGATTCGTCAAACCCAATATCTTTTCCATTCTCATCTACTGGTACTAAAAATAAACGTGGACGTAATTTACCACCTGCTTTAACGATATTCCCATCGGCATCTTCGAAAGCATGGCCATAATAAATTCTAATTCCTACTACTTCTTTTCCACCTTTATCAGCGAGTAACTTATTAATAACATTTTTTCCGAAAAGCTCGGCTCTTCTAATATCGCCATCGTCTTCGATGAATACTTCTGAAGAAGCTTTTTTAGCTTTGACATGAGCGATCAGGTTTTTAACATGACCTTGAATAGCTGACATACGGAAAAATGAACCAGCGTTGAGGAGTCTTTCTTTCATGGTTGGAGGTGTGTTTGTTTTTTTGAATATTGAGAATATTTTTTTCAGTAGTTCGACAATCTTTTTCATTCTAAAATCAAGTTTGATAAAGAAAATCAAAAATATAAATAAATTATACTATTACAAAATTATGGAATATAATCAATTGTTTGTAAATAGTTTATAATCAAGAGTTTACGAATATTTTGGTATTACTAATGCGTAAAAACCCCTAATGAATATCGTAAATATACGTAGGCTTTTTCGTACCAAAATGATACAAAAAACCTCGTCAAAGAGAACTTTAACGAGGATTGTGGCACTGAAATCAATCTTAAACAGAAAAAAACTATATTTTTTTCACGTTGACTGCATTCAAACCTTTGCGACCTTCAACAACATCGTATTGAATGTGGTCGTTTTCACGAATTTTTGTGCCGTTAAGACCTGTCACGTGAACGAAGATTTCTTGCCCTGAAACGTCATCAACGACAAAACCAAAGCCTTTAGTCTCGTTGAAGAATTTTACTACGCCTGTTTGCATTACAATAAAATAAATTAAAAAAGTAAATAAATGATTGGCAATTTACGGATTTTTCAAGACAATGCAAGTTTTTAGAAAAAAGATATTTGTACAAAACGCATATTTATTTGTATTAAATCATACTTCTTTTTGTTATTTTATTGTTAATGGCTTGACAAAACTATTTTTTTTATTACTTTCGTATTCAAAATTCAACAGACAATGCTAAAAACAGGAAAGTTAAGATACTTGGTCGAGAACCAGCTTTTTGGAGTTTGTTCTAAACTTGGTGAAAAGTTAAACTTTTCAGCAGGAAGCATTAGGATATATTTTATCTATGCTTCTTTTTTTACGTTTGGCTCTCCAATTATTATTTATTTAGTTTTAGCTTTTTGGATGGAAGTCCGAAAACACCTACGCCGACACCAAAATCCAACTGTTTGGGAGTTTTAAAATTTCGATGTTCGATATTAGAGGTTAGATGTTCGATTTTTCTTACATCCATTCTTTGTTGTACCTTACCAAACCTCTAACATCGAATTTCGAACATCAATAACCCTTAAAACAAAGCCAATTGCTTGTCATCTTCTTGATTATCAAGATTTTCATTATCAGGCAACTGTTCACTGTTCACTGATAGCGGTACGCTGCCCGACTGCTCACTGATAACTTCCTCAGCCTTTGGCTCAAGTATTTTTACCTCTACGATTTCGTAAGTATTAATTTTTTGCCCAATGGCTTTCCAACCACGCACTTCTACGAATTCATCTACATTAATTGTTTGTTTCTCAATCGTAGCTTTTTTATCTGCTTTTGTCTTGATTTCTATTCTTGGATATTTGTCTAAACTTACTGCTAATAGACGTGAGTTTTTGGTATCAGAAATGAACAAAAACTTCTTATCCATCGTAGTGGTTTCTATCTTGAAACGTTTGATATAATAGATTTTATGTTCACCCTCATAATGTAAGCAAGAAATAGGTCTTTCAGGCTCAAATTTAACTACTTTTAGAATATCTTTCTGTTCATAGCGATTGGTGAGTTCAAAGTTTGTAAACTCATATTGTCCGTCTTTATAGATGACCAATATTTTATCTTCTGAACCAAAATTGCCCAAATACTGCCCATGTTCATCACGATTGAGTTTGCCAATAACCGCATCAAACCAAATGTCAACTCCACCAAGTGTTGATTTACCAGCAGATTTTAATACAACTTTCCTGATAGGAAACTTGGTCAAAACGTTGCCCATAGAACTTCTGTTTTTGATAGCAAGTGTCGAGAAATCCCAATCGAATTGTTTCTTTTTGGCAGTTGAATTGGCTGTCAAATTAACCAAAATGCTTTCAGCTTCACCGTTGTCGTTGGCAGTAAAATACAATACTTTCGATTTTGGATTTCCCATCGTAATATCGTATTCTTTGTCACGAGTGATACCCGTTACGAAGAAACGTTTGGCATAAGAAGTTCCAGATTTTCCATCAAGATAAACGGCATTATAAATCTTTCGTTCATCATTTTTTCTGAAAACCGAACAATAAATAATATCTTTGCCTACAAAACCTTTTTCTTGGATTTTTGTGATGACATATTTACCATCTCGTTTGAAAGCAATGATTTCATCAATATCAGAGCAATCCATAATGTACTCATCCTTTTTCAAGCCATAACCAATAAAACCACCTTCACGATCAACATATAATTTTTGATTATTGGCTGCAACAACAGTTGCTTGTACTGCTCCAAAGTGTCGAATTTCAGTTTTTCTTTCACGCCCTTTACCGTATTTTTTGAGTAATTCTTTGTAAAAAGCAATGGTATAACGAACAATATTAGCTAAATTATCTTCGACTTCTGCCAATTCATCAAGCAAACGTTTCATTAATTCGTCGGCTTTGAATGAATCATATTTTGAAATACGTTTGATACGAATTTCTAATAATCTTAGTAAATCATCTTCGATAATTTCTCTATAAAAATCTTTTTTGAAAGGCTCTAAACCTTTGTCAACGGTTTGAATAACCGCCTCAAAAGTTGTACATTCTTCAATGTCTCGATAGATTTTATTTTCGATGAAAATCTTTTCTAATGAACTATAAAGCAACTTTTCTTTCAATTCGTGTCTTCTAATTTCAAGCTCACGTTGCAATAAATGTTGGGTTTGCTCAGTACATTTTTTTAGAATATCACTGACAGTAACAAAGTGAGGTTTATTATCAATGATAATACATGCATTAGGCGAAATAGAGTTTTCACACTCTGTAAAAGCATAGAGTGCATCAATCGTAATATCAGGTGAGGTATTAGGAGCTAAATGGATGATGATGGAAACATCTTTAGCCGTATTATCTTCTACTTTTTTGATTTTGATTTTTCCTGCATCATTTGCTTTGATGATCGAATCAATCAAAGTTGCAGTAGTTGTGCTGAATGGAATCTCTTGAATTTCGAGTGTTTTTTTGTCGAGTTCAGCGATTTTTGCACGGACTTTTATTTTTCCACCTCTTGCACCATCATTATAGGTAGCCACATCAACCATACCACCAGTCAAGAAATCTGGAAAAAGTTGAAAAGGCTCTTTTTTCAAACAAGCAATCGAAGCTTCACAAAGTTCTACAAAATTATGCGGCATTACTTTGGTTGAAAGTCCAACCGCAATCCCTTCTACGCCTTGAGCTAAAAGTAAAGGAAATTTGGAAGGCAAATTGACAGGTTCACGCTTGCGACCGTCATAAGACATTTGCCATTCGGTGGTGTCTTCATTAAAAAGGACATCGTTGGCAAATTTTGATAAACGCACTTCGATATAACGAGGAGCCGCCGCACCATCACCAGTACGCACATCTCCCCAGTTTCCTTGTGTATCAAGCAAGAGGTTTTTTTGCCCCATCGAAACAATGGCATCTCCAATGGAAGCATCCCCATGTGGGTGGAACTGCATACTTGAACCGATAACATTGGCAACTTTATTGAATCGCCCATCATCCATCTCTTTGAGTGCGTGCATAATACGGCGTTGCACAGGTTTAAGTCCATCTTCGATGGCAGGAACAGCACGCTCAAGAATTACATAAGAGGCATAATCGAGAAACCAATTCTCGAACATATCATCAATTACCTCTTTTTGTTGTAGAGGGTCATATTTTGGGGTTTCTTCACTCATATTATTCAGTTAGCGAAAGCATTATTCTAAGGCAAATATAGTAAAAAATAGCATTATTTTATGAAAATCTACGACTCAGGAAATCTTATTTAAAATTAGTCTAAATAAATTTTGCATTTTCAAAATCCAAAATTACCTTTGTGTCGTTATTTATAATAAGTCTAAATAAAAACAATAAACAAGTTAATATATATGAAAAATTTACTTTTTATAGTGTTCATGTTAATAAGTGGCATGGTTTTCAGTCAAAATGGAAAACTGAAAGGGTATGTAACTAATGGGGAAGGCAAACCTGCTGAATTTGTTTCGATTCAATTAAAAGAACTCCGTAAAGGTGCTACAACAGATGAAAAGGGCGAGTTTGCAATTGATAATATCAAACCTAATACTTATACTTTAGTGGCTTCATTTGTAGGTTTTAAGACTTTAGAAAGAAAGATTAAAATTGAAGCAGATAAAACGACTGGTATCAATTTAGAGCTTTTTGAAAACAGTGAATTACTAAAAGAAATCATAGTAAAAGGGTATGTGAATGCCAATGAAAAAGTAGTTTCGGTAGGAAAAATTGCGATCAAACCTATGGATTTGCCACAAAGTGTTGCCGTTGTAGATAGACAAATACTTGATAATCAGCAAGCTAAAAGCATGAGTGATGTATTGGTTAATACTAATGGCGTTTATATCATGGGTACAACGGGCGGTTATCAAGAAGAAATTGCTGGACGTGGTTTTTCATTTGGTAGCTCCAATACTTTCAAAAATGGCGTACGATATTTTAATGGAATGATTACTGATTTGAGTAATGTTGAAAAAGTTGAAGTGATGAAGGGGAGTTCGGCTATATTATTTGGAAATGTGGCTGCTGGCGGCATTATTAACTTGGTTACAAAAAAACCAAGATTCGATTTTGGTGGAGAAATAAGCATGAGAGCGGGTAGTTTTGGTTTGTTGAAGCCAACAATTGATATTTATGGTGGTATTGGGAAAAATCAAAAACTTGCGTACCGCTTAAATTCATCCTATGAAAAAGCTAATAGTTTCCGTCAAGGAGTTAGTTCAGAGCGTTTTTATATCAACCCTTCGCTTTTGATTAAGTTAGGTAAAAAAACTGATATTTTACTTGAAGCTGATTATTCAAATGATGAGCGTACGCCAGATTTTGGTGCAGGAATTATCAATTATGAAGTTGTTACACTTCCACGTGAGCGTTTCTTGGGTGTAGCTTGGAGTAATTATACAGCTAAACAGCTTTCAACAACCGCTACAATTACACACAACTTTTCTGAAAATTGGAAGTTAAACTTTACAGGAGCTTACCGAAATTATGAAACAGATTTATTTGCCAATACTCGCCCGAATACAGGAACATTGATCACAAAAGAGGGCATGTGGATTCGTAATATTCAAAGAAGTCAAGTAGCTGAAGATTATTATTTAGCACAACTCGACTTGACAGGAAAGTTTAATACTGGAAAAATTAGCCATCAATTACTTTTCGGAATGGATACTGACCAATTTGAGACAAGAACGACTGCATATAATCAATTAGCTCGCTACGATACTGTTAATATCTTTGGCACAAAAAACTATAAAATAAGAACAGATATTCCTACTTTGAGTGTGGCTACATTGACCACTTCACCTGTCAATCGAGTAGGAGTTTATGTGCAAGATTTGATTAGTTTGACCAAAAACATTAAGTTTTTAGCAGGCGTAAGATATAGTTATCAGCAAACAGGAAGTGAGGTTTATACGTTTGCATCTAAACTTACCACCAATAGCGTATATTTTGATGGAGCATTTTCGCCACGTTTAGGATTGGTTATTCAGCCAAATAAAAATATATCATTGTTTGGAAGTTATTCAAACTCATTTACGCTAAATACAGGTGTTGATGTAGATGGGAATGCTTTAAAACCTTCATTAATTGACCAATTTGAAATTGGAATTAAAAATCAATTGATAGATAATAAATTATCATTGAATCTGACTGCCTATCAAATAATCAATAGTAATTTGGCACAAATTTCTTTGGCAAATGGGAATACAAATGCCAATATCAAAGAATTGGTGGGCGAAGTTACAAGCAAAGGCGTTGAATTGGATTTTGTAGCTCGTCCAGTTAAAAGCCTTTCAGTAATTGCAGGATATAGTTATAACGAAACAAGATACACAAAATCAAATACTTTTGTGGAAGGTAGTTTATTGAGATATAATCCAAATCATACTGCCAATTTAAGTGTTAATTATAATTTTTCACAAGGGAAATTGCAAGGCTTAAATATCGGTTTGACAAGTTTGTACTTTGGCGACCGTCAGGCTGGGCGTAGTACTCGTGTACAGGTAGTAAATGATAATTTTAAATTGGTGTTGATTCCTGCATACACCCAAATTGATGCTACTGCAGGCTATACTTACAAAAACATTTCACTTCGTGCAAAAGTAGGCAATATCTTCAATGTTTATAGTTATAATGTACACGACGATAATAGTGTAAATCCGATTGCTCCACGTAACTTTTCTACTACTTTATCATTTAAGTTCTAATTTTTATGAAATTTGACACACGAAGCCTGCACCGAGATTTGGGTTATTTTTTTATTGGATTGATTATCTCTTTTTCTCTTTCAGGGATTCTACAAAATCATCGTCAGACTTGGCATCCTGAAAAATACACGGTAGAAACAAAGCCAATAAGCTTACAATTACCTCAAGATGAAAAAGAGATTACAGAAGATTTTGCGAAGGAATTGACTAATCAATTTGGTTTTAAAGATAAATTTCGCAGACATTCCATCAAGAAAGGAGAATTGAAAATTTCTTATGAGAAACATGATGTAGAAATTGACATCAAATTAGGAAAAGGAGAAATCATCGAATTCAAGAAAACGCCTTTTATTAGTCAGATGAATCAATTACACAAAGACACATCAGTTTGGTGGATTTATTATTCTGACGTATTTGCTTTAGGATTGATATTTATTGCCGTCACGGGAGCAATGATGTTTCCAAGAGGAAAGTTTAGCTTTAAATCAAGAGGTTGGAAATTGGCAGTTGCTGGCATTGTTTTTCCATTGATTTTCTTGTTTTTGATTGCTTAGAAATGTTTTAAAACCTGCAAGGTCTCCCAAAAGACCTTACAGGTTTTATTGCTACAAATTATTTTGTTGCTGCTTCAAAATTCTCACTAACTTTTTTCCAGTTAACAACATTCCAAAAAGCAGTTACATAATCGGCACGTTTGTTTTGGTATTTTAGATAGTAAGCATGTTCCCACACATCAAGAGCTAAAATTGGCGTTCCTTTGTCAGTTGCTACATCCATCAATGGATTATCTTGATTGGCAGTTGAAACAATCTTTAATTTTTTATCAGGAGTTACTATCAACCAAGCCCAACCAGAGCCAAAACGAGTGGTTGCTGCTTTGGCAAACTCTTCTTTTAACTTATCAAAACCACCAAAAGTCGCTGTGATGGCATCCGCCAATTTGCCTGAAGGCATTCCACCAGCATTTGGTGCCATGATTTGCCAGAAAAATGTATGATTCCAGTGTCCACCACCATTATTTCTTACTGCCACAGGATATTTGCTAATATCTTTCAACAATTGGTCAATTGACAATTTCTCCATGTCAGTTCCTGCAATGGCTTTGTTGAGGTTATCAACGTAGGCCTTGTGGTGACGGTCATGATGAATTTCCATGGTCAATTTGTCAATATGCGGTTCAAGTGCATCATTGGCATAGGGTAGAGGAGCGAGCGTAAACATCCCGTCAAAAATGGGAGCTTTGCTGGCAAATGTATCGCCTAATTTAAAAGCGAAAGTACTTCCTATAAAGGCTTTGATAAAATCTTTTCTGTTCATTTTTTTATGAGATATAATGGATTTCTAAAGTTCACAAATCTACTATTTTAAACGAATCAATCGGTATAAATTTGACTTTATTATGCTATTTTAAATGAAATTTAATCTTTTAATTTTTCCTAAACCCGATTAACCTCATTAAAAAATGCTTCTAATTTGTAAGGGTCTAATTTACCATTAGTGCGAACACTGCTACATAAGTCTAAACCATAAGGTTGTACGGCATCAATGGCTGCTCTTACATTTTCAGCTTTTAGTCCACCTGCTAAGAAAACAGGTACTTTCGATTGCTCTACAATTTTACGACTAATGGCCCAATTATGTACTCTCCCTGTGCCACCCAGTTCTTTTACTTCTAAATTTGGATTGCCCGAATCAAGCAAAAGTGCATCAACTTTCTCAGAAATTTCAAGGGCTTCATCTAATGTTTTTTCATCAATAACATGAATCACTTGTACGATTTTAATGGCAGGAATTGCTATTTTGAAATCTTCATAACTTCCTGATTTTAAGGCATCTACAATCTGAATGACATTTGAATGAACCATCTTTTGATGCTTAATTATCTCTTGGCTATCCGTACGACTTGTCAACAAAAACGAAGCAATAGGTGGTGGAATTGTGCGTACAATCTCATTAATCAATTCATCTGATATAGGCCCTGGCCCACTTGGCATTTTAGCAACCAAACCCAATGCCGATGCTCCGTAGCTAATCGCTTGTTTGGCTTCTAAAGGTGAACTAATACAACAGATTTTTACACGAGGTATCATGTTTTTATGTCTTAAAATTTCATACAATTAACTATTCATAAGCAATCCTACTTAAAATACTGCGTCCAAGGGTTACTTCATCAGTATATTCTAAATCTCCCCCGATAGGAATTCCACGAGCGATGGTACTAATTTTTTTATTAAAAGGTTTTAATTTTTTTTGTAGATAAAAAGCAGTTGTATCGCCTTCCATTGTTGGGCTAAGTGCCAAGATAACCTCTTGAATATCAGTATCTTGTTCTACTCTTTTGATCAAAGATTCGATATTCAAATCATTGGGGCCAATGCCAGCCAATGGCGAAATAATTCCACCTAAAATATGGTAAAGTCCACGGTACTGAGCAGTATTTTCGATGGCGAGTACATCACGGGTATCTTCTACAATACAAAGTATAGATGGATCTCGACGAGGTGAAGTGCAAATCAGGCAGAGTTCGGCATCTGAAATATTATGACATTTTCTGCAAAATGTTGTTTTTGTTCGCATCGCTATGAGAGCATCAGCCAATGATTGTGTTTGGGCTTCTTCTCTTTTGAGTAAATGCAGAGCCAACCTCAAAGCTGATTTTTTGCCAATTCCAGGAAGCTTGGAAATCTCGATAACAGCTTCTTCTATTAATTTTGAGGGGAAGTTCATTTATTAATAAGTCAACTGTCCACCGTCCACGGTCAACAGAAAATAGGTTTAGAATTAGTTTTGTAGATAAATTTGTTTCTTAGCTAATCAGTTTAAATTCTTTTTTAGTGCTTGAATCATTCTTACTATTTCTTCAACTTTATCATAAATAGTTTTAAAAGCTTCTTCATTTATAAGGTTCCTCCGTCGTGCTATATAAAGGCAGGAAACTACCTCTATTGCTGAACGTATGGCATAAGAAAGAAACTTTTTAAATTCAGGATTAGTTTGTCCAGTCGAGCCTTCTGCAATGTTTAATGAAATAGAATCGGCAGCTCTTTTAATTTGAGAAGTTAATATAAAAAGTTCATCTTTTGGAAACGTAAGTGTTAATTCATGAACAATACCAGTCAAATCAATCGCTTTTTGCCAAACTAATAATTGCTCAAATTTGAAAGCCATTTGTACTTGTCTTTTGCAATATCAACTTTTTAAACTCTTTACTATTGACTTACGGACTATCGTCCATCGTCTATTTAAGCATTATCTCCGCTGAAATCTCCCGACGACAAATTTCATTTCGTAAACCAGCCAATTCTTCAAAATCACCTGATTTTACGCCACATTTACCTTTATAATGAATAATTAAAGTACATTGTTCGGCTTGTTCGGGAGAATGATGACATACATCAATCAAAGTTTCAATTACATGGTCGAAAGTATTGATGTCGTCATTAAAAACGACTAACTCCCATAATTTTATATTAGCGATGTCTTCAATCGCTTCATCAATGACTTCAATTTCAGGACTTGGTAACGTTGTCATTTGTCTATATTTTTGCACGAAAAATGTTTGATTAATATTTGTAAAATATTGATATTCAGTTATTTGTTTGATTCAATTATCAAGAAGTATTTTTCCGAACCTCTATTTTTTATGCTAATATAATTCATTCTTGCCAAAGAGTAGTTTTGTTATCGAAAAAAAAGTTTTGATATTTGGACAGGATTTTAAACCTTTAACACTTATGACCTCAACGCTTGCCTTAACAATTCTGGTAATTTACTTTTTAATACTCATTGCAATCTCGCTTTATACAGCTCGTGGAGCTGACACAAACACATTTTTTACTGCAAATCGTCAATCTCCTTGGTATTTAGTTGCTTTTGGTATGATTGGAACATCAATTTCGGGTGTTACGTTCGTTTCTGTACCAGGAGCCGTTGGGAAAATTCAATTTTCTTATTTTCAAGTGGTCTTAGGATATGCCGTTGGTTATTGGGTTATTGCCACGATTTTAATGCCAATGTATTATCGTTTAAACCTGATTTCAATTTATGGCTATCTCGAAAAACGTTTTGGCTTTTGGTCATATAAAACTGGTTCAGCTTTTTTCTTACTCTCACGTACTATTGGTTCGGCAGTGCGAATGTATGTAGCCGTTCAAGTACTTCAATTGGCTATTTTTGATGACCTTGGTGTACCTTTCGAGTTGACTGTACTAATTGCAATGGGTTTAATATTTGTTTACACTTTCAAAGGTGGTGTAAAAACAATTATTATTACTGATACGCTACAAACTTTCTTCTTGCTTACAGCACTTGTACTAACTATCTACTTGATTAGCAAACAGTTAGATTTAGGAATAGGTGATTTATTCACAACAGTAAAAGATAGCCAGTATTCAAAAATCTTTGTTTGGGATTGGGCAAATAAGCACCATTTTGTAAAAGATTTCTTGTCAGGAGCGTTTATTGCTATCGTTATGACAGGACTTGACCAAGATTTAATGCAGAAAAATTTGACTTGTAAAAGTATTGGTGAAGCACAAAAAAATATGTTTTGGTTTTATATGGTGTTAGTTTTTGTCAATTTACTTTTCTTGAGTTTAGGTGTACTTTTATATATCTATTCCGAAAAAATGGGCTTACCAATTCCTGTAAAAACGGATGATTTGTACCCTTCGTTAGCTCTTGGGAATCAGTTTGGAACTTTGGCTGCCGTTACGTTTTTATTAGGAATAACAGCAGCAACTTATGCAAGTTCAGACTCTGCTCTGACGGCTCTTACTACTTCTTTTTGTGTAGATTTTTTGAATATTGAGAAATATGAAGAAGCAAAACGCCAAAGTTTAAAGCATTATGTACACATTGGCTTTACAGTAGTTTTTATAATCGTGATTCTTATTTTCCGAGCATTGAATAGTCAGGAAGTGATTTCAGCAGTATTCAATATTGCAGGTTATACCTATGGCCCCTTATTAGGACTTTTTGCTTTTGGATTATACCTCAAACGTCCATTAACCGACAAGTTTGTGCCATTCGTTTGCGTAGCTTCGCCATTTCTAACTTACGCCATTGAAGAGTTTACAAAAGCAACTTTCGATTTTGAATTTGGTTTCTCGAAATTAATGCTCAATGGATTTCTTACTTTTGCTGGCCTTTGGATGCTTTCGAGAAAGGAATAGGGTTTTATTTATACCGTTCACTTCCAATATAAAAATGGAAGTGAACGGTGGATAATTAAGTTAATAATGTTTTGAAATGGTGACTTATAAAACAGCCAATCAATGCTCTTTTATCTCAAAATCCTCTTCATGCTTATGTTTGAAAAGTATCGCAAAAAGTATGGCTACTATAAGTGAATATATTGCGAATGTAAGCCAAATGCCATTCCAAAGTTTTGTGCCATCGGCAAGCGTAAAGTATTTTTGAATGATAAAACCACTTGTCAAACTTCCTGAAACTGCTCCAAAACCATTGACCATCATCATAAATAACCCTTGTGCTGATGAGCGAATTTTGGCATCTGTATAAGTTTCTACAAACAACGAACCTGAGATATTGAAAAAATCAAAAGCCATTCCATAAACAATACACGACAAGATAATCATCCAAAGACCATCGGCTGGGTTTCCGTAAGCAAAAAGTCCAAAGCGTAATACCCAAGCAATCATGCTGATAAGCATTACTTGTTTAATACCAAATTTCTTTAAGAAAAAAGGAATAGCCAAAATAAATAAAGTCTCTGAAATCTGCGAAATCGACATGATAATGGCAGGAAATTTGACAGCAATGGTGTCTTTATAAGCATCAACGTTGGCAAAATCATGCAAAAATGTATCGCCATAAGCATTTGTGAGCTGTAATGAAGCTCCTAAAAACATTGCAAAAATGAAAAATATAGCAATTTTAGGATCTTTAAAAAGCTTAAAGGCATCTAAACCGAGTAATTGTGCAAAACTTTTATTATCGGTTATGGCTGCCAATGGTGGGCATTTGGGTAAAGTAAGCGAATAAATAGCCAAGATAATGGCAGAAGCAGCAGCAATGTAGAACTGATTAGACGAAGTTTCATTGTGTGTAAGGCTAATCACCCAAAGTGCTACCACAAAACCGACCGTTCCCCATACTCGGATAGGTGGGAAATCTTTCACGAGGTCGCTCGTATTATTATTTTTAAGAATTGTATAAGCGATTGAGTTCGATAAAGCTAATGTTGGCATATAGAAAATTACACAAAGTAAAATTGCCCAAAAGAAATCATGTGGATTATCAACTTGTGGAATATAAATCAAAACCAATGCACCTAAAAAGTGTAAAATAGCATACAATTTTTCGGCGTTGATGTATTTATCAGCAATGATACCCGCAAGAGTTGGCATAAATAAAGACGCAATTCCCATCGTAGAAAAAATAGCACCAAATTCTGCTCCTGACCACCCTTTATTCTGAAACCAGTATGCTCCAATAGTAATGAGCCAACATGCCCAAATGAAAAATTGGAGGAAATTCATTACAATTAATCGGTATTTAATGCTCATATCAGAAGTTTGTCTTGTGGAAATGCCCAGTATTTATTTGCATTCCAGTGTTTAGGGTTATCAATAAATTAAAGATACTCGTTTCAAGCAAAAATAGAAATTATTTTTCAATAATATTGACATAGGCCTCTAATATTGAGCTTGCATTGCCTCTGAAGCCTCCAGTAACAGGGTTTATCAGTTCGGCTTGCGAAGAAGAAGCTAAGTTAATGTATTGCTTATCAACAATTACGCCTGATGTTGGGTCAAAACCACGCCAACCACCACCAGGCAAATAGACCTCGACCCATGCGTGAAGTTCATGGGATTGCAGTGGACTTCCATAACAATAGCCACTTACAAATCGGGCAGCTATTCCGAGTGCTTTACAAGCTGCAATCATCAAAACAGCATAGTCACGGCAAGTGCCATCTTTGCTTAAAAGCGTAGTTTCGGGTGAATTTGCTGGCCCTTCGATGCGTTTTTCATAAGTAAAATTATCTCTGATATACTTAGAAATTTTCACTAAAAAATCAGTTGTTTTCCAATTGGCTTCAGCAGCAATTTGGCGAGAAAACTGATGAATCAGCGTTGTTACACCTTCTTGTGTTAAATAAGGTTGTAGTAAGGAAAGTTCTTTCTCGGGATATTTAAAAGGGAGTTTTTCAGCTTCAAATGGGAAATAGATGAAATGATAAGGGTTGAATTGCTGAGATTCGAGATCAAAATTCGCTTTAATGCTCAGTTCTTGACACGAAGTATCAAAGAAGGCAACAAATTGGGTGTTACCTTCTATGTCAGTATTTTTAAACAAAAGGCTCGGAACAGGCTGAATATCAAGCTGATAACGACTGATCTCTTGGTTGGGAGAGGCCTTCGGCGTTAAATAAATTGTGTGCGGTGTCAGCGAAACAGGGCTTGAATAAGAATACCGCAATGTATGTTCAATACTTAAAATCATAATTATTTTTGTACAACAATTTGGAAAATTGTTCTGTTGCTCTCAATTTGGAAAATTGTTGCACAAAATGCAACTTATTCTTCTGATTTATTCTTCAAACTCATCAATAATGAATAAGCTCCTTTGATAACAAAAGTTTGGTTATTCATATTATCAGTTTTGATAATTTCGGTCAGCCCCTTTTCGGTGTTGCCAATTTCAACTTCAATCATCTCAAATTGTGTGGGTGATTTTTTTGCAAAGACAAAGTGTTTATTTTCAAATCTTACAATAGCATCCTCTGGTAAAACATACGATTTAGCATTTGTAATTTCAATTTCGGCATTCATATAAGTACCAGGAATCAATGCTTTATCATACACTTCAAAATGACAATGCACATCAGTATTACGTTCATCGCTCAAACTTTTTCCGATCAACAAAATCTCACAAGGATATTTTTTATTGGGATAAGTATTGGTATAAGCTGTTACTTTTTGACCAATACTGATTTTGTCTAAATCTTTTTCAAAAACCTTTAAAGCTAAATGAATATCGCTGGTATTGACCAACTCAAACATTACATCGGTAGGGGAGATATATTTACCAATATTAACATTTACTTTGCTCACATAACCATTGATGGGCGAGTAAATATTGATACTTTTAGAAATTGAATTTTCATTGAGTTTTTCTGGATTGATGCCTGCCAATTTAAGTTTTTCTGCCAGAGCCTTTACCAAAATCTTTTGTGTTTTCAACTCCATTTCGGCTTGTTGAAAAACTTTATCACTACTTGCTTTACTTTGGTTGAGCTCTTTTTGGCGTTGATATTCATTTTCGAGAAAACTAATTTTCGATTGTGTTGTCAAGAAATCTTGCTGCATTTGAATGTACTGTTGGTCTTCGATAATGGCAATGCTTTCTCCTTTACGTACAAACATCCCAGGAATCAAGTGTGTAGATTTCAAATAACCACCCATTGGGACACTCACTGAAATGAGGTTTTGTGGTGGAACATCAACTTTACCACTCACTTTCAAAATCGTTGAAAATGTTTTTTGTTCCATTGAAGCAGTGACAATGCCAATGCTTTGCACTTGTTTTTCGCTTAGATTTGCAATGGAGCTTTCGATAGCTGTTGAATCTTTCGCTTCTTCAGTTGCTTTTTGGCTTCCGCAAGAGGATAGAATTAAAATTATGGCTACAATTAGTAGCGTATTAAATGAGTTTTTCATTTTTAATGTATGTTTGTTTTGGATAAAATTCAACTATCCAATAGTTTTTTTAATTATAATAAGTTAATTATCAGCATTTTATGTTTAGGAACGAAATGAAAGCGACCGAGCGTCGGCCGCCGTCGCCTCGGTTCGTTCCGCAATGTATTAGAACTGTACTAAATAATTAAGCTGAATAGCACTTTCATTAAGGTTTTTGATTGCCTCAATATAATCATTTTTGATAGTCGTAGCTTGATTGATCAACGTAACCCACTCTAAATAATTGATGTTGCCATTGGCCAATTGCTGTTGAGCTGTAGTGCTGATTATGGTGGAATTATTTAAAGCTGTATTTTCAAAATAGGCCACTGTTTGTTGAAATTTTTCATGCTCAACGATGGCAGTACGATAGGCCGTATTGAGGTTCTGCAAACCAACGGAATAACTACTTTCAGCCACCATTTTACTCACCTTTTCACTATTGATTTTTGCTTTTTGAGCGGCCGTAAAAATCGGAATTCCTACACCAACTTGTATTGTCTGGAACCTATAAAAACCACCATAAACCTTATTGTCGGCACCTGTTCCTCTGATACTTCCGTTGTTGTAGTTGAGCGACATTGTGGGTAAAAGTTTCTTTTTCTCTACTTCAATGGCAGCATCAGCTATTTGCTGCTGCTGACTCAAAAACTTTATTGTTGGATGTTCTTTTAATGCTTCAATATCAACCTTGTAGTTTACAGGCATTTTTAACGAACTTTCAGAAGGTAAATATGGCGAAGTTGAATTCAACAAAAACTGAAAATGTAATTGCTGCACTTCGAGGTCTTGTTTGAGTTGTGCCAATTGAACCTTGATTTGTCCCAATTGATTTTCGGCAGTAACTTTTTCTAAAACATTGCTCTCGCCCTTTGCCAAACGTAATTCTGCACGCTTATAAAATGCAGCGTACAAGCTATCAGCAAATTGCAGTAACTGACTTTTTTGCTGTAAATATAGGAGTTGATAAAATGTTTGTGTGACTTGTTTTTTGAGTACTTGCTCAGTCATTTTTACATTTAATTCACTACTTTTCCAATGCTCATGGTATAAGTTTTTTTGACTTTCATACACTTTAGGAAAACTGAAAGACTGTCCTAAACCAAATCTTGTATCTGCATAAATGCTATTGATTTGTCCAAATTCGCCCGAAATATTGGCCGATGGTAGCATTTTAGCAGTATTTATTAAACTTTTCTGGTAATCAGCTTTTAGTTTTTCATTTTTAATCGAAAGGTTATTTTTTAAAGCAACATCAATCGCCGATTGTAAAGTAATGGTGGGCGTTTGTGCATGGGCAGATGAAGCAAATGCGAGAATTATTAAAATAACTGCAGCTTTTGGTGTAATTTTCTTGATATTTCCTTCAAAAACCATGTACAAGATTGGCAAAACAAAAAGTGTCAAAAATGTAGCAACCAGTAATCCGCCAATCACAACAGTAGCCAACGGGCGTTGTACTTCTGCCCCTGCACCATTGCTGAGTGCCATTGGCAAAAAACCTAAAGATGCCACAAATGCAGTCATTAAAACTGGTCGTAAACGTACTTGGGTGCCAAGTAAAACTATTTTTTTGAGGTCGTCGATACCATCGTGTTTGAGTCGGTTGAATTCAGCAATCAAAACGATACCATTTAAAACCGCCACGCCAAATAAGGCGATAAAACCAACGCCCGCACTGATGCTGAAAGGCAAACCACGCATTGCCAAGAAGAAAATACCACCGATAGCAGACAATGGAATGGCCGAATAAATAAGCAAGCCATGTTTGATTGAATTGAAGGCAAAAAACAACAATAAAAATATCAAAATCAATGAAACTGGTACAGCAATCATCAACCTTTGTTTGGCAGCATTTAAGTTTTCAAACGCTCCACCATAAGTGACATAATAACCCGTCGGAAATTTGATTTTCTTTTCAATCTTGATTTGCAATTCATTTACAATTGTCTGAACATCTCGTCCACGCACATTGAAACCAACCACGATTCTACGTTTAGCATCTTCTCTTTGGATTTGATTTGGGCCATCTTTTATGGCCACATCAGCCAATTGCGATAAAGGGATTTGAGTACCTTGTGGTGTTGGAATAAGAAGATTTTGAATATCTTGGACGTCTTTTTTCTGTTCACCTGCCAATCTGACCACCAAATCAAAACGTTTTTCTCCTTCAAAAACCATTCCTGTACTTTGCCCTGCCAAAGCAGTATTGACAATTTTGTTTATATCTGAGATTGTTAGATTATATTGAGCAATCATATCACGTTTATACGCAATAATGATTTGTGGCATTCCTGACACAGTTTCAACATAAAGGTTTTTTGCACCTTCAACAGTGTTGACAATTTCACCCAGTTGGTGGGCATATTTGGTAAGTGTATCTAAATCTTCCCCAAAAATCTTACAAACTACATCTTGTCTTGCACCTGTCATCAGTTCATTGAAACGCATCTGAACAGGGTATTGAAAACCAACGGTCACGCCAGGAATTTCTTCAACAGCTTTGGTCATTTTTTCAGCCAATTCATCAAAAGTTTTGGCCGAAGTCCATTCACTTTTATCCTTCAAAATCACCATCATATCACTGGCTTCCATTGGCATGGGGTCGGTTGGCACTTCACCACTCCCAATTTTTGTTACCACTTTTTCTACTTCAGGAAATCTCGTTTTCAGAATATGAGCAGTTTTCTGCGTATTTTCAATGGTTGTTTTGATGCTACTTCCAGTCAAAACCCTTGTGTCAACTGCAAAATCACCTTCTTCGAGGGCTGGAATAAATTCACCACCAAGTGTGGTTAAAATAAGCACAGCAATAGCAAAAAGCCCAATTGTTGCACCCAACACTATTTTTGGAAAACCAATAACTTTCGTCAAAGCCGATTGATAAGCATGTTCAACTTTCGCCATTAATCTATCCGAAATATTAGGTTCATGCTTGGTTTTTTTGCTCAAAAAAACCGCACTCATCATCGGGATATAGGTAAGCGATAAAATAAATGCTCCTAATAAAGCAAAAGCCACTGTTTGTGCCATTGGCTTAAACATTTTACCTTCGATGCCTTGTAATGTAAAGATTGGTAAATAAACTACCAAGATAATGACTTGTCCAAAAACAGCACTATTCATCATTTTTCCTGCTGATTTATTGGTAATTTCGTCCATTTCAGCTTGTGAATACTTGGCATTACCGAGAGCATGTTTTCCTGCCAGCACGTGCATGACAGCCTCAACAATAATTACCGCTCCATCGACAATCAGACCAAAATCTAATGCTCCTAAGCTCATCAAATTTCCACTTACGCCAAATAAATTCATCATAATAATGGCAAAAAGCATCGCTAAAGGAATCACCGAAGCAACCAATATCCCTGCACGGAAATTTCCGAGAAAAAGCACCAAAACGAATATGACAATCAAAGCTCCTTCCAAAAGATTTTTTTCTACGGTGCCGATAGCATTATTGACCATTTTGGTTCTGTCTAAGAAAGGCTCGATTACGACCCCTTCAGGTAAAGTTTTTTGGATTTGAGCCACTCGAACTTTTACATTCTTAATAACTTCGCTGCTATTTGCTCCTTTGAGCATCATCACAACTGCCCCAGAAACTTCTCCTTTATCGTTGAAAGCCATTGCTCCGTATCGTGTGGCATGACCAATTTTTATTTCAGCAACATCACGAATAAATAAGGGAGTGCCACCACCGAGATTTTTGATAGCTATATTCTTGATGTCTTCAATGTTTCCGATCAAACCTTCACTTCTTATAAACAAAGCAGTTGAACCTTTTTCTATATAAGCTCCACCTGTATTTTGATTATTGCTTTCGAGAGCTTTGAAAACATCACTGATAGTAATGCCATTTGCTTGTAACTTATGTGGGTCGATTTCAATAGAATATTGTTTAAGTTTTCCACCAAAACTACTTACTTCTGCCACACCTTTTACGCCTAAAAGCTGCCGACGAACAATCCAGTCTTGAATGGTTCGGAGTTCCGTTTCATCGTATTTTGATTCGTAGCCTTCTTTTGGGCGAACTACATATTGATAAATTTCACCCAAACCAGTAGAAACGGGGCCGAGTTCGGGAACACCAATTCCAGTAGGAATTTGCGTTTGTACTCTTTGGAGCCGTTCGGCGACTTGCTGCCTTGCCCAATAAATATCGGTTGCATCATCAAAAACGATGGTTACAAGTGAAAGTCCAAAACGTGAGAAACTTCTAATTTCTTGCAGTCCAGAGATATTATTATTTGCCTGTTCGATGGGAAAGGTAACGAGACGTTCGATGTCGGTTGCTCCAAACGAAGGAGCAATGGTGATGACTTGTACTTGATTATTGGTAATATCAGGTACAGCATCTATTGGCAATTTGGTAATTTCATAGCTACCATAGCCAATTAGGGCGATTGTAAATAGCCCAATGATGAGTTTGTTTTTGATAGCAAACCCAATGATTGAATTCAACATGATTTAATAATTGAATGATTCATTTAGTAGATTGCAAGAAACAAGCTACTACAATTAATTTATAGTAAAGCAATTAGAAATATGGAGGTATTTCCAAATGGTTAATTTTTATAAAATTAGTTGGTTAGAATCTTGGCGGTTGCCAAATGCTAGAAAGGTAGGCAGAAATAATATTAGTTGAAGAAGAAAATAACACATTCTTCTTTTCGATCACAATAGCTTTTATTTGTGAAAGTTGAATAGTATAAAAAACGCTTATTGGAAAAACAAACGAATGACACTGGTCATGCGATTTGAAAGGGAGTTTATTATCGGTTGCTGCATCGCCGTCATCGCCGTGGTCAATGGCGTAATGATGATATAAAAACTCTCCAAAAGACATTGAAGGGTCGATTTGTTGATGCTCGATAAAATGTGAAAATAGCACGGGAAGTTTCAGCAATTGATTGAGCTCGGTTGCTGAAAGTAGGTAAACTACAATGAGATATTTTGCTATGAATGCCTTCACTATGCAAATATAGTTTTTTTCTGTGAAGTTTACATATTTATAACCTTATACTTCTAAGGATTTTGTAAAAATTGGCTCCATCCAATCAGTAGGGAGTTTTTGTACAGAAGCATTCAGAAGAGCATTCCATTGATAAGAAATTTGCTCTAAATCTTGTTTTTCGTAACGTTGCTCTACTATTTTAAAGCTATCTTTTTCGCACAAAACCACATCAATGGGAAAATCTACATCATTGGCACTTACCCTTGTGGAGTCAAAGGCTAAAAACCCTAACTTTAATACTTCCTGTAAAGAAGTATTGTATTTCAAGTTTCGATAAAGAATTGGTTTTCCATAGTTTGGCTGACCAATAATGATAAATGGAGAGCCTTCGGTTACTTCAACCCAATTGCCTTCTGGATAAAGCATATAAAGTTTGTGTTCATCATCATTTTCAAGCTGCCCACCAATCACTGCCGACAAATTGAATGATAAACCTGCTTCTCTTAAAGAGGCTTTATCTTCAACAGCCACTCTTTTCACCATATCACCAAAAGCGTTGACAGCTTTATAAAGTTTATCAAACTTGGTATCTTGTTCTTCTAAAACTTCTTTAAAATAAGTAATGGCCTTATCTCTCACTGAGCGTAGCCCAGCAGTCATAATAAACAATGAATGATGCTTTGACTGATGAACAAATATTTTTTTGTTGGACGAAACTTCGCTACCCGATGTGATACGGGTATCGGCAATGGCAACAATTCCTTTGGCAACTTTTACTCCAAGACAGAAAGTCATTTCTTTTGAGTTCTAAGTGCTGAGTTTTGAACGGTTCGCCGTAGCGATTCTGAGTTTTCTAAAAACTCAGCTATTTGATCATTCAAAATCTCATCACATGAATAAAATATTTTAAGATGGACAAAATTAAGAAAAATTCAGAACTCAAAACTCAGAACTCAAAACTTAATTTTACGCTTCTACTGTTTTTAAGTCAAAATAAGTCTGAAAAATCGCTTTAGCGGCAGTATTTGTTTTTATTTGAAATTCATCTAAATAAGGATGAAGTGCTTTTTTGAAAATATCTCCTACTTCAGTAAATTCAATTTCATGTCGTAGGCGAGTAAGTTCTTTTTCTGCAAAATTTGAATAGCCATCTGTCATTTTTCTGCCTGAAATTTCGTATAATGAAAGTTCGGCTTGGCGAATACAATAAAAAATCGAACGAGGAAAACTTTTATCTAAGACCAGAAATTCAACAATATGTGAAGGATTAATCACACGGTGCTGTTGGCGATACATATTAAATGCACTCACAGATTTTAGAACAGAAGTCCAAATAAGTAATTCTTGAGGTGAGCCAATCGCTTGATCATCAGGTAATAAAGTAAAGTAGCGAACATCAAGAAAGCGAGAAGTTTTATCGGCACGCTCCAAAAAACGGCCCATTCTTCCAAAGTGAAAACCTTCGTTACGAGTAACAGTGGCATCAATGATACCAAAAAATAGCTGGCATCCGTCTCTGATTTCGTCAAAAAATAATTGGAGTTGCTCTACTTCCCAGTTCTTGGTCGATTGTGTTTCTGAGATTTTTAGGTAAAACATATTGATATGCTCCCACATCTCTTTGGTGATGCTTTCTCTAATGGTTCGAGCATTTTCTCGTGCATTGGCAAGACAACTGTAAATAGAGTTTGGATTTCGTTTATCGAAAGTCATGTAATCTATCACAGTATCTCGGTTGGCAGAAGTATGATGCTCGAAGAAACCATAATTATCGGCCGTGGCAATGAGTAGTGGCTCCCACTGTTCGGTCAAAATTCCGGGAGCATCAAGTGTTAGATTTAGGTTTACACTTACAAAACGAGCATAGTTTTCGGCTCGCTCGATGTAGCGATTTATCCAATAAATGGAGTTTGCGACACGACTTAACATAATTATCTTTGGTTTTTATTGACGAAGACCAAAGATAATAAAGGAAACTGGAAAAACAAACGAAACATTGTGAAGTGAAAGAATTTTAGAAGTAAAGCCAATATTGAAATTAATAAATGTTGGATTAATGAAAAATTCACTACAAGTAGGTATTTTTTTGTAGATTGCCAACCATTAACTTTGCCGAAAACAATAATTATAAGAAGAAAATTTGGTTTTAAGGATTAAAGTTTTTAGTATAGCACAATCAAAAAAAGATGGTTTTGGAATCTCTTATTGATACTGTTGATTAGACATGAAACTAACCCGAAATGATGCCTCAGCTCTGCGAATTTCATGGTCTTCTATTTTTATTTTAAGTAAAAAATTATTTCATTATTTTGAACAGGCAACTTTATGCTTTGCTCATTTTTAATTATGCTTTAGCCAATTTGTATGATAAGAGTTTTGATTGCTGATGATCACGTGATTGTTGCTGAAAGCCTAAGTATTTTGATTGATACGATGGATGGTATTGAAGTAGTGGGTACGGTCAATAATGGTTGGCAGGTGTTGACTTTTTTAGAAACCAATGATGCTGATGTTGTACTAACAGACTTGCACATGCCGTTGATGAATGGTATTGAAACAACCATAAGGGTGCGTGAGAAATACCCAAAAGTGGCAGTCATGCTCTTAACAATGTCGGAGGAAACATCAGTGATAAAAGAAGCCTTGGTGGCTGGTGTAGATGGTTATATAATGAAGCGTGCTGAGCGAAAAGAACTCGAACAAGCTATCAAAACCGTAGCAAGTGGGCAAAAGTTTTTTAGCGAGGCAGTAGTAATGAGGTTGGCACAAATGCCTAACCCAAATACGACTAATGGCAAAGATAATATAGCAGAACATATATCGCTGACGCCAAGAGAAATTGAGGTAATGCAGCTTGTAATACAAGATCTGAGCAACAACGAAATAGCTGAAAAGATTTTCATTAGCCCGACCACAGTAGAAACGCATAGAAGAAATTTGATGAAGAAATTAGGAGTAAGTTCCGCTCTTGGATTGATGCGTTGGGCGATGAAACATGGATTTGATAAGTAATTTTTTTAATTCATTTTAAATATTTTTTGATTATGGCAACAATTACAGCTTTGTACGAAGGTAAAGTATCAGTTTGGAATGATGAAATAAATCAATTAACTGGGTTTGGTCAGGAGACTGTCTGTCTGCATCTTTTATTCGATCCCCACATAAAGACAATTGCACAAAATGACGACGTTAGTTTTATTGCAATACAGATACCTAAAATTGCTATTACTCATATTGCTCTAGGTGAAAGTTTAACATTCCATACTAAAACTGGGATTGCTATAAATATGATAAAACACGAAATCACACTTAGTGATGACTTTGAAAGGTATATCGTTTTTTTAAAAAAAGTGGGTACTAATTTTGTTCTGAATAAAATTGATAGGGGATTCATAGGGAACTTAGATATGGCTACATTAAATAATATAGTAAAGGGGCAAGAAACATCGGGTAACTTTATCAATTGTACTGTATCACGTCCTCCATGTAGTCAAAAATGAAAATAATTTTACATTCTGAGTACCTGACAGTCGAATACTTAATCTGGAGAATGTGTAATTTTTCTGATAGTTTTTCTGAGAAACTTGAAGAAAATTTTTATAATGACATGAAAGTCATTATACTTCCTGTAAATAGTAGAAATTTATTGTCAAAAGTCAAAATTGGACAAAAAATTTATATTTTTAAACAGTATGGAAAGCCAGAACCCTCAAAGTTTCTTGAGAATGAAAGTAATATTTATGACCTAAATATTTTGGGAAATATTTCAACTGAAAAAATATTTTATGACCATGGCTATGGAATTATTGTCACAGAAAAACTATTGGGGTTTGACCCAATAATGCAAATTTTATATCTTATTTTACCTCTTGGAAATTGGGAAAAGGTTAGTAATATCATTAGCTTATCAGCATCAATTTTTAGACAATTGCATCAAAGCAAAATTGATAGTTCTTTGATGCTGAAACCAGATTCTGTAAGTATTTTAAAAAAAGTTGATAGCCACAGTAACCAACTATTAATAGATGACATTAACTTCTTTGAAAGAGAATGGAAACAAGAGGACTTTATTCATTTTGATTTAAGATTGGATAATATGCTTATAAAGGATACCGAAATCAAGATAATTGATTGGGAAATGGCAATTATAGGTGATTATTATTGGGATTTGGCAATTTTTTTAAATTCATTAGTTTTATTTTTGGGGACGGTGGAAATTTATACTTTATCTACTCATTTTCGACTTGAAAGAATTAGATCAGTTGTTAAAGAATTTATAAAAACATATTTTTCTCAAAAAGAAGATGAACCTGATTTAAATAAGTTAAGAGTATATTGGAGGCTACAAAATTTTGCGTTATACGATTCTGAAATATATATTAATAGGATAAATGATTTTTTATAAAAATGTCTATAACATACAAGAAAGATATAAGCAAAATTTTTAAAAATCTTCGTTTCAATACAGATTCGAATGCTTGGTTGTGGGAAAATAAAGAAATTAAGGAAAAGGGTATTCCACGATTATTGTATGAGACGTATAAAAACAAATTAGTTAAAAATGAGATAAAAGGCGAAGTTGTCGAAGAACTAAGACCATTTATAGAATCTTTCAATGAAAAGAGGTTTTGGTTTGTTGAAACAAACGATAAAGTATTTTTAGAAAAAAATCAAATACTTGTTAAAAAAGATGGACAGTCCATTATTGTTAATGCTGGTGAGTATCTTGATGGAGGAGTATTTACAAAAGAAACACAAACTGGTAGTATTGATAGGAATCAACCTATAAAGGAAGAAAGATTCGTATATTTGTATCGCATAAAGAAACAAGAAATAGGAGTAGACAACTTTTATATTAGTGTAGAGGGTGACCAAGCAATCAATATTTTCAATAAACCCATTATTAGATTTTATTTCAATTTAAAACCTATCAAGGATGGAATCTTGGCATGGGCAAATTTTATTGAAAAAGAGTTTAGGAAAAGAGATTTACCATTTCAATTGAAGTATTCCAAAAATACAAAAAATTATGATTGTGGTGATTCTGGAGTTTTATATGTTGCCCAAAATCATTATCCTTTAGTCGCAGAAATAGTAAAAGATATTTATGTTATCTTTGGAAAAGACTCTCAATCTTCAATTCTAAGAGATGAAGTGCCACTTTTTACTCGTAAAATTTATTCAGGAATTGGTTTTGCAGAGGATCCAAATTTTGGAAAAGAATCAAGTTTTGGTGAAAATCGATGCAACTTGATTTTCGACATAATTCAAAAAAATGAAAAAATTAAGACAAGACTTAATGACAATGAATTTGATATTGCGATTGAACTAATTGTAGATGAATTAATATCAACAGGTTATAAAATTGACCTTTTTAGAAACCCTAATTCAGATTTTAATTATGATTTTGAGAAATCATTTCTATTGCCTAAGCAACATGAAAGTTCTACAGATAGCCATCACATTTTAAATAGAAGAAATCACTATTTACCCCAATGGGGAATTATAGAAAGAGAACGTTTTTTAACAACAGCAATAAAATATGCAAATGAACTGTGTGAAAAAGCAATTTGGGTTAGTAAAAAAAATAGATACACTTGGATAACCTATGATGAATCTACGGATCCCGAATTTCTCAAATTTCATAGACTTTTAAATATTAATGAAAAAAGGTTAATTAGATACTTTTTATATAAAATTAGCGATTTTGTTGAAAACAAAGATTACTACAGAAATTTTGCCTTTAAAACCTATCCAGATGATGAGGAACAGAGTTATTATAAAAACTCAGAAAAAAAAGTGTTGGAAATAGATAGTAAGATTTCTTACGATGAAACAGCACAAATCAAACAACAAGTATTTGATTTTGTGTCTAATGACTTAAAAAGTACCCTCAAAATTGATAACTATGATGATTTTAACAATAGATTTTTTCAATCTAATCTTTCTGAATCTGCTGATAAAGAATTTATTATATTGGGAGATATCCTGATAAAGAAGTATGAAAATGATCAAATTCCAATAAAAAACAAATTTGATAATTATAACTATTGTCCCAATATGAACGGTAGAATGAACATTGCTTTGTTCTTTCTCGTGCTTTATAAACCTAAAGCTTTTCCAAATTTCGAACTTGGGGAATTATCGAAAAACTTGAATGAAGGGTAACCAAAAATTGCTTTATGCATTCGAATTCGATAAACCTATAGTTTTTTCAAATTTCAAGCTTGAGGAATTAATAAAACAACTTGAGTACCTAATCCAGTTTGGGAATTAATATAAACTTCACCTTCTAAACCTTCAATACGTTTTTTAATATTCTTTAATCCCACACCATTTGCTTGTATTTTGTCGGAAATACCCTTTCCATTGTCAATTATTTGAAGGTTTATAGAACCATTTTGTCGACAAAGTTTGATACTTGCTTGTGTTGCCTCAGCATGTTTTAGAATATTATTGACTATTTCCATAGAAATACTATAAAGTTCCAATTCTATTTTTTTGTCAATTTTGATATTTTTATCGTCAAAAAAGAGACTAATATTTAGTTTTTTACTTTGATTAATGTCATTGATTAATTTCTGTAATGCACCCTTTAATCCACTCTTTTCTAACTCTGCTGGTAATAAATTATGAGAAATCAACCTAACTTCGGAATATGCATCTCCCATCATAGATAATATACCTTCATAAATTTTTTGTTCTTTTTCAGATAGTTTTTCTTTATTAAGTGCTTGTAAACGCCACTTCATGCCAGATAGCATGGAACCGAGATTATCATGTAATTCTATTGCAACCCGTTTACGTTCAATCGTTTGCCCTTCAACTAAAGCAGTTAATATTTCTTCATTTTTTCTTGATAATTCCTCATTCGCTTCCAATAACTCTTTCGTTCTATCATTTACTTTTACTTCTAAATTTTTATTTAAATCCTCTAATTTATTATTAAAAATCAAGATTTCTTTTTGTTGCTTCTCAATCTGTTTATTTTTAGTAGAAAGTTGTGTATTACTCCACCAAAACCAAATTCCAAATAATAACAAAAAGACTGCACCACCAATAAATATTTTCTTTAACAATGTTTCTTTTTCAAGACTTTGGTTTAATAAATTGATTTGACCAATCTTTTTCTCATTCTCATATTCAAATTGCATATTCTCAACTTGTTTATTAAAATCTTGTTTAGTACTCATTTCGTTTAATGCAATATATTTTTCATAGTAATAAAGTGATTTTTGAAAATTATTTAACTTCTTAAATACTTTATAATATACTTGATACATATATTTTTCAGTAACTTCAGTACCACCTTTACTGTTCAATCTTTCAGCAATTGAAAGATATTCGATTGCTTTTTGAAAATTATTTGTGTAATACCAAACTTCAGCAATGGCTATGTTAATCATTACTTTACTGAAATTGGGATAGTTTTTAATTGAATCTTGAATGTTTTTTGCTTTCTGAAGATTTTTTAATGCTTTATCATAGTCTTTTAAAAACCTATGAGTTGATCCAAGATTTACTAAAAAATGGATGTTAATATTAGGTATCTTATATATTTTATTAAGCTCTAAACAATTATTAAAATAACTCATGGCAGTTTTATAATTTTGTGAGTCATAATAGACTAGCCCTAAATTGTTTAGACTAATTAGATAATTTTTTATTTGATTGAGTTTTTTATAAATATTTACGGCATTATTTAAATATAAGATAGCTTTTTTGTAATCTCTAAGTCTTGAGTGACAATCACCCAATGTCTGATAGTTTTGAGCAATTATTGAACTGTCTTTGATTTTTTCTGCTATTGCAAGGCTCTTAAATAGATATTCAATACCTTTTATGTCTTCATTTTTACTTGCATACAAATAACCTTTTCTGTAATAAGAATTTGCGAGTCCCTTATTCCATTTTATTTTTTGAGATAATACTATAGCTTTTTCAACTAAATTTAATGTAGAGTTTTCTTGACCAGTTGGACTTAAAATTCCCATCTCACAAAGCACTCTCACTTTAGTAGTATCTCCAGCAAAAGATCTTCCTTCAGGTGGTAGTTTGGATAATACCTTTTTAAGACTATCAAGTTTTTTGTTCGATTGAGCATGAATGTAGAACGAACACAGCAATAGTATAAAACAGCAAATGTATTTTTTCATAATAAGTGGTTTGGGTGTGTGAATTTAGTGAAAAAAACTTTATAAAACCAAAATCTACTGTCCAGACAGTAGATAAAATCATGTCAAGTAGGTATTGAACGGTAGTATTACTTGGGGGATATTTGTATTGTTAATTCGATGCCCAAAAACAACTGTTGCTATGAAACCCAAAGTCAAACTTTTTCTCGCTGATAGCTATTATCTTTTTGTTGAAGGTTTGTCTATGATGCTTGCCTCAACCGATGACTTTCAGGTCATCGGTATGGCTCGCAATGTACAGGAAACTCTACATGAACTACAAAAAAACACCTGTGATGTGCTGGTGATTGATGCTAATTTTTTCTTCCAAGGAAATATACAATTTGACCAAGTTCTGAAAGGTATTTATCACGAAAAAATCCTCGTACTACACGATTCGATGTCAGTCAATTGTTTAAAAAAAATCGAAGGCAAAGTTGATGGATTTATTTCAAAATCAGCAACCCGATTTCAGCTTTTTGATACTATTTATAGCGTTTTAAATGGTACTAAATCAAAAAAAGCCCACTCTTTTTTTCAGACAAATACTAATTTTCAACAAGAATTAATTACACGCTATGCTCTCACTCCTCGTGAGGTAGAAGTCATTAAATTGATTGCTCTCGAATTTCTCTCCTCAGAGATAGCCACCAAACTATGTGTTAGTGAATTTACGGTTGATACATATCGTAAAAATATTACTAAAAAGCTCAATGCCCGAAATGTTGTAAGCATTGTCAACTTTGCTCATCGTTGGCAACTGGTTTAAAAATTACTGAAACTAATAATAAAAGGATTAACCCAAAACACGCTGTAAAACCCAAAAAAATCATCTGCCATGACACAGTTCGAAACACCCAAAAACAATGAGATTACCTATCTTGAAGCGGACATAAATTATACAATTTTTCATTTGAATGGTGGAAAAAAAATTGTCTCCTCATTTACACTCAAAAAATATGAATCTGATAGCCGGCTTTCTGGTTTTTTACGTGTGCACAAGTCAATCTTATTGAATCCAGGATATGTAAAAAGTATAGAAAAACAAGGAAAGAAAGCCACTGTTAAGATGGCAGATGGTACTGTGTTGCAGGTTTCTCGACGTAAGTTATATCTTGTCAACAACCTTAATCTTTTTTAAAATAGTTCTGTATAAACATCTTAATATGTGCTTAAAATATTATTTCTCATGTTATTTTTTTTATAAAATTATTGATGTAGAAGCATGTAAAAAGTTTGCCAAAATGCAAAAATATGATGATTAATTATTAGCTCTCTTAAGCCTTTAAGATAAAATTAAAAATACCACGATTGTGGTATTGTTTACGCAATAAGTAGGTGCCAATTTTACATTCTTATAGAACTTCAAGCCCAATTATAACCATAATGAAAAAACTTTTATTCTTTCTTCTTTTCCCATTCATAATAAATGCACAAATAACACTTTCGGGAAGTAGTTATACCAGTTCAGGTTATATATCTTGTGGAACTGTCAATCGAACTTATGCACTTGCAAATATATACAATGGGAAAAATAGTTATGTGTTTTCCAGTGGTGATGGTACTGTAATATATTGTTCATATATTATCCGATGGAATTCTACAAGTAATATATGGGAATTAGTTTATCGTTCTCTTTCGAGCCCTCCTAATAACTATACAGAACAAATATTTGATACAGTTTCGGGAGCTACAACAGACCCACCTTGTGGAGCTGCTTTTGGAGGTACAATTGCTGGAGCAAGTTGCTCACAAAACTGTATCAATTCGATGACAGTCAGTGGTACAACTAATATTTGTTATGGACAATCTACAACTTTAACAGCCACAGGTTGTGCAGGCGTTGTTACATGGAGTAATGGTACAACTGGCGGTTCAACAACAACTGCTAATAGTGGAACAATTACAGCAAATTGTAGTACATCAGGTGTTTGTTCGGTGAGTAAAACGATTACTGTTAATGATGCAGCTCCTACACCTACGCTCAATTCGGGTAGTAAAACATTGTGTCAAGGTAGCAGCTTTTTACTTACAGCAAGTGGATGTAGTGGGTCACTTTTATGGAGTAATGGTGCTACAACATCTGCATTGACAATTGCATCAAATGGTTCGTATTCCGCTAGTTGTACGGTTAATGGTTGTACAAGTACCTCAACTTATGCCAATTTTACTTTCGTACCAATGGTAACAATAAGTGGAAGTAATTGTTTAGGTACTACACTTACTGCTTCTGGACAGGGAGTATTCCCTATTCAATGGTTGAAAAGTGAAGAGGTAATTGCAGGGGCAACAGCAAACACATATACGCCTATAACTACTGGGACATATCAAGTGAAAGTTGTTGGAAATGACGGAAAATGGACAGTTACTGGTGCACCAAACCTTGCTAATGCTTTAGACATGTTTTTTATTGATGATAATAATGGTTGGCTGCTTAATCAATATAGCTTTTTAAAAACTACCGATGGAGGAAAAAACTGGAATACTTTGAGTTCAAATAATAATAGTTTAAAAGCCTTCCATTTTTTGAATGCAACAACAGGGTTTGCTGTCGGAAATGCTGGTGTTATTAAGAAAACAATTGATGGTGGTATTACATGGACAAGTATTACATCACCTACCACAGCTAATTTGCGGTTTATTCAATTTGTTGATGCCAATAATGGTTTCATTATGGATAACTTTAAAGAGACTTTAAAAACAACTGATGGAGGAACCACCTGGACAATCGTATCGGCAGCAGACCCAAATACTTCAATAGGGGGTATAAATGATATGGTTTTTGTGACTAATACCATAGGTTTTGCGACAGGGAAGACCAATGGAAGTTATTTAGGAATTTGGAAAACGGTAAATGCTGGTACAACTTGGACTGCTCTTTCGCTTGTTGCAGGACAATCTATGCCTACAGAGCCAAGTTATCCTAAAATTTCAATGTTTGATGCAAATAATGGATGGCTTTTTCGAGGAAGTTATATTTATAAAACAACTGATGGTGGAGCCACTTGGGTAAATAAGCCTTTTTTTGAATCCTTATATAATGCAAGATTTATTAATGTAAACAAAGGCTGGATTTTAACAGGTGATAATTTTACATCTGAAAAAAAATTATACTCTACGAATGACGGGGGAAATACATGGACAAAAGAAGAGATTGAAATTGCTCCAAATACCACAGATTTTAATGGAGATTTCTTCGCTTTTAATGCCAATACTGCTTTTTATTCTGGAACAATTACCTACTCATTTTCAGGAAGTACATATCCAGCGATAGGCAGGTATGAAAAGCAAATGTGTTTATCTGCTACAAAAACTATTATTTCTGTTCAGGCTCCAAGTGTCAGTGTTTCAGGAAATGGAGGTGCTACCATTTGTACTGGCTCAAGTATCACACTTAATGCCAATGGGTGTAATTCTCCTGCCATTTGGATTGCTCCTGCTACAACCGCAAATGCTATTACCGTTTCACCCACTACTACTACTACTTATCAAGCAAAATGCGTTGATAGTGGCTGTGAAAGTTCAATGGCGAGTATCACTGTAACAGTCCATAATACACCAACGATTTCAGGTGTTACTTGTGTTGGCTCTACGCTTACAGCTTCGGGTTTTGGTTCTGCTTCCATACAGTGGCTTAAAGATGGTGTAGAGTTAACTGGGGCAACTGCCGCCACCTACATTCCAACGCAAGCTGGTGTTTATCAAGTAGCAACAACTTCATTAAATGGAGCTTGGACATCACTTACATCTCCCACAAATCAATCAATTAATGGCGTGTATTTTGTGAATTCTGAGCAAGGATGGATAGTAGGAGGTGCTGGGATTATCTATAAAACTGTAAATGCTGGAACTTCATGGACACAGCAAACAAGTGGTATAACCTCGTCACTTACCTCAGTTTTTTTTACTGATAACAATAACGGCATAGCTGTTGGTAATAATGGAAAAATTCTTCGGACAACCAACAGTGGTACGTCATGGACAGAGATAACGAGTAATACAACGAATACACTGTATGATGTTTTCTTTATTAATTCAACTACTGGTTGGGCTGTAGGCGGACAATATATTGTACTAAAAACTACTGATGGAGGAGCATCATGGACGACAATAAGTATTGATAATACCGCCTCAACAAGCGATTATTATTCAAAAGTGCAGTTTATTGATGCTAACACAGGTTATGTTTCTGGAGGAAAATCAGATTTTTCGGAAAGTTTTGTTCGTAAAAGTGTTAATGGTGGTACTACGTGGACGTCTTCCTATTCATCGGGCAGTGCTTCAGGTGCCTTTATGTTTGGATTATCATTCATAAATGCTAATACAGGCTGGGTAGGGGGATCAATACAAGGTTCGGCTCCCTATGCACATAAAACTACTAATGCTGGTTCAACATGGAATAGTTTATCATTTGCAGGATTAAATATTTATAATTCAATAAGAAGCATCCAATTTGTTGATGCTAATAGAGGTTGGATGCTTGCTTCAAATAGTTCAATGGGTTATAATATGCTTTCAACAACGGATGGTGGAGCAACATTCACCCGAGATATTACGACTAATGCTTCCCAAATAACTTCCCAAGCCATTGGTAGAAAATTATTTATGCTACCCGATGGAAAAAGTGGCTGGATGGTCGGCTACATTGGTTGGGGGCAAGGCTACCTAATGAAGTTTTCAACCTATAAAATTTGTAGCTCAAATACATTAACTATTGGTGCCACGCCTGATGCTCCTACGTTAAATCTTACCGGAACACAAACACTTTGCCCAAGTGCCAGTATTAATCTTATTGCCAGTGCTTGTTCAGGTACGGTTAATTGGTCTAATGGTTCTACTGGTTCCACACTTACTGTCAGTTTAGCCGGCACTTACTCTGCTACTTGCACGAATCTTTGCGGAACGAGTACCCCAAGTACACAAGTGATTGTTACGAGTGTACCCGCTTCACAGACACTTTCAGGCATAGCCACCGATGGAGTAAAACAAGCAGGTCAAACTATTACGTCAACCCAAACAATCAATTCGGGTATTAATACAAGTTATAAAGCAGGAAAAAGTGTTTTGCTCAATCCTACTTTTCAGACACAAGTAGGTGTAATATTTAAAGCTGAAATTGGGGGATGTAATTAAATATCTCAGAAATCGCTATATTTGACAATGCAAAAATATACCATTTTCTTCATCATTTGTTGGCTCTCAATTAATAGTAATATGTATGGGCAAACAACTTTTAAACCCCAATTTATATTTCCATCAGGACAAGCGTGTAGTGTTCCGATTGAAAATATAAAACTACCTAAATATAACATTGATGCGAATGCCGCTACTATTCCACCACGACTTCGAGTGGCATATATCATACCATCAAACCGTACCGCACAACCTAATGCAGTTGAGAATATTCAATACATGGTAATGTTTGCTCAAGCTTGGTATAAAGAGCAAATGAAATTAAATGGTTTTGGTGAAAAAACTTTTGTGTATGAAAGTGAGCCAAATACAAATAAACCTAAAGTAAATATTGTGAACACAAGCAAAACGGATACCTATATGCGAGGTAATTCTAATGAAGATGCTTTGGGACATGCAATTGAGGAAGCAAATGCTAATGGACTTACCGTATTGACCCAAAATGAAGTTTGGCTTTTATATACTGAAAGTCATTTAATGAATCCTAATGGAACAATATTAGGAACAAACGCTCTCGGAGGGGGTGGAAGTGGGTCTTCTGGGGGAGTTTGTACTGTTGGAAGCGACCATTTATCTTTTTATACTCGCTTAACTGATAATACTCCTTATAACGGACAAATTGTACCGAGTCTTGGCCCTTATCCAATGGTCTATGAAACAACTTATTCATTGGCTGAAGGTTCAACTTTTAGTGGGGTTGCTTCTTCGTTGATGGGAGCTGTTTGTCATGAATTAGGCCATGCTTTTGGTTTGCCTCATGATTATCGAAATGATGGAAATCGCAATGGAAATGTTATGTATAACGGACTTCGAGGCATTCGTGGAAGTGTATATCCATCTCTTTATCCCGACGAACACACACGTCTTGAATATGCAGGTGCTTTATATTTGAATACCAGTCAAAAGTTTAATAGAAATAATAGAATTACCTCAAATCCTATTGTAAATATAACTACAACTTCTCCCGTATCTTTAAATAATGGACAGCTTACAATATCATTTACGGCCTCAGACAGCGATACTTTGGCTTCTGCTACTTTAAGATTTGATGGAAATACAGTTAGTGAGATGAAACTAAATTCCAAAGATATTTCTTCTCAGTTTGTTATTCCTTATTATGACTTATCTTCTACAAAAGAATATCAAGTTGTCATACTTGATAAACAAGGGAATATCAATGACGCAAAAGTAAATTTAGCTGTACTTCAAAATGGCTCAAATCAAGCACCAAAACCATACATAGAGACGATTGAGCATTCACCAAAAAAAGATGCAACGGTTTTAATGAAATCCAGTGCTTCTTCCGATGTGAATGATGGTATAAATAACTGCCAAGTTCAATGGGATACTAACAATGACGGAATTTATGAGACAGGCTGGATGAATGCTAATACAGACTTTAGTACACTATTTCCGAATGAGGGTAACTATCTTGCAAAGTTAAAAATAAAAGACCCAAGTAATGCAGAGGTTATTTCAACGCCCGTTAGTTTACGAATAAGTAATACTTCGGGAGCTTGTCGGTATATCATGCCGCCTATTATTATGGCCGATACATCAAATACCACGATTATGCTTTCCGCAAAAGGATGTCCCGGTACAATAAAATGGTCAGATGGATTCGCAGGTTCGCAACGTACTATTCCACGAACAAGCCCGACTTATACAGCTTTTTGTGAATTACCTTATGAATGTTTGCCAACTTTCTCAACTGCCTGTACACCAACCTATTCTGTTGGTTGTAATAGTTTTGGAATAGGAATAAATGGCGTTACAATTGGAAGTACCGTATTAAGTTCTAATTCAGGTTGCTCACCTAATGCTTATGCTGCCTTTCCAAGTCCTATAATAAATTTAGAGGCAGGGAAAAGCTATAACTTTACCTTAAATTATTTGGGTAATTTCAATGGTATTCAGGTATCAATTTGGTTAGATTGGGCAAATAATGGAACATCCATAAAGTTATTTTCAACAAATGTCTCAGCGTTTGGTACACAAACAGGAAGTTTTACAATTCCTGCAAGTATGTCATCGGTCAATGGTACTAAATTAAGAATTGTTTCAAATTTTTTCTCAACCCCAACAGAACCATGCGGAAGTTATGGTTACGGAGAAGCAGAAGATTATTTAGTAAATATTTGTTCTACTCTAAATGCTCCTACCTTAAATCTTTCAGGAACGCAAACGCTTTGTCCAAATGGTAGTATCAATTTGATTGCAAGTGGCTGTAGTGATACCATCGTTTGGTCGAATGGTTCAACTGGTTCTACATTGACAGTCAATTTGTCAGGAACATATTCGGCAAGTTGTACAAATCTATGTGGTGCTAGTACACCAAGCTCACAAGTCATAATTACGAGTGTACCTGCTACACAAGAGCTCTCAGGCATTGCTACCAATGGCATCATTCAAGCAGGTCAGTCAATTACTTCTACTCAAACTATCAATACGGGAATAATTACAAGCTATCGTGCAGGAAAGAGTGTTTTGCTCAATCCAACTTTTCAAATTCAATCGGGGGCAATATTTAAAGCAGAAATTGTAGGATGTAATTGACTTTTCGAATGTCTGTTCAATGATTGTATGTCATTTAATCAAGTAAAGATTAAAAAAACTTTAGCCTTATACCTTTTTGCAATGCTTTCTTCTATTGGCTTTGCTCTAAAGATGAAGTGATTTTGGGTAAAGTTTTGGTTGTAGAAACTATTCGATTAAATGTAAGACAATGATTGATACATCAGATTAATTGGCTTATTTTTTTTAAAATGGATGTAAGCTTTGCCAATCGTTTTTGTAAAGGTTGTATAATAAATAATAATTGCGTTGTGCTAAAAAATGTTGTAATCAGGCTACAAATACAACAAAAAGTACCGTATAATAAAAATGGTACCGTTTAATAAAAATGATTAGGCATTCATTCCTTTAAGCAATTTATTTGACATTTAAAGATTTGTATATGCTTGCAAGTTGCTTTAGCCTCTATCACTAATAGTATATTAATTTTATTTTTTTATAAACTCAACCGCAAAGCAGTAAAGAATATTTGAAAATATTTACTTATTAAAATTTAACTCCCTAAAATAACATGAAAAAAATATCTACCTTCATTCTTCGTGTGTTTGTGACTTTTTGTTTTTGTGCCATTGTTGGTACCTCAGTTTTTGCTCAAACTGTTCGCCGTGTAAACAAGACCCCAGGCCTGAATGACCCTTCGATTTATACCTCAGTACAAGCTGCTCATGATGCCTCAGGAGCTGGCGATATTATTTATGTTGAACCTACTGATGTTGACGCTGGTAGCTATGGTAATGTCACTCTCAATAGACGAGTAACTATCATTGGCACTGGGTATGATTTAGGGAATACACCTAATACTTCATTTGATAAAAGAGGAGTTTCACTGGGGAACTTAAGTTTTGACAATGGGAGTGCAGGAAGTTTAGTAATGGGGATGTCTATAGGTGGTGTGGGTATTTACGACATAAACTGTACAATTACCCGATGTACAATGAATAGTCTCGGTTTGGGTCAATCTGGTACATTATTAGGTGGGATTTATTCACAAGGTAACTATGCTACTATTACAAATAACAGATTTGAATCTGGGATTTCTGGAAGTGGTGTTGCAGGTGGACAAGCAATCAATTGCATTATAACAAATAATATTTTTAATAATAGAGCCGGTGCCGTATATATTAATTCGTTTTCTGGTGCAGTGATTAACTATAATACCTTTTATTGTAACGGTGGTAGCATTCTCAATGATGTAGATGGCAGTACAGTTACAAATAATATTTTCGATGCACGTGACCGTACTCTTGGGTATTTAGTAATGGGAGCAAATTCAAATGGCACCACAGTATCTAATAATCTTTGTACAAATGTGGCAGGTTTACCAGTGGGTGGTGGTAATGTTAATAGTGCCAATCCCAATTTAATTTTTACGGTAGGAAACCCTTGGAGTCCTTATAGCAATGATGCTAACCTACAATTGGCTACGAGTTCTCCTGCCAAGACAGTTGGTCCAGGAAGCACACCCATTGGTGTTTTTGCTGGTAATAATCCTTATGTGCTATCTGGTGTACCAAATGTGCCAGTTATTACTACTTTTACCAATACAGGTTCGGGTACCACAGCAACGCCACTCAGTGTAACGATCAGTGTAAGATCAGCTAATTAGTAATAAGGTTTAAAATTATTTTTTACCTAACTAATTACCAAACATGAAAAACTTCTCAATCTTATGGGTAAGTATGGCTTTCCTATGGCTATTTGTCATGGGTAAAGCATCTGCCCAGACTATAAATAGTGTCGAATACTTTATTGATAATGACCCTGGTGTAGGGAATGGCACGGCAGTTTCAATTACAACGGGCAATGTTGTCACGCAAACTTTCCCTGTTTCACTCTCGTCAATAAACCTTAAGGATGGTATTCATCGTATCAGTGTAAGGGCTAAAGATAGCAATAACCAATGGTCTTGGGTAGCTAATAGTTTGTTTGTTAAAGAGAGGATTACCAATACTGCCCCTCCCATAGACATCACAAAGATTGAATATTTTTTTAATCTTGACCCAGGTGTTGGGAATGGCGTTGATGTGCCTTTCACACAAGGCACTTCTGTGTCAAATCTCGGCTTTGTTACGCCTTTACCTTCTTTACCTATCGGTTTTCATTACCTAAGTGTACGTGTAAAAGATGCCCGTAATGGTTGGACACGTTGTATTTCTCGCCCATTTTTGAAAGAAGAAATACCTTCTAATATTCCATTGCCCAATATCACTTATATGGAATATTTCTTAGATGAAGACCCTGGCGTGAGCAATGGTACTGCCCTTACTTTTACGCCAGCTACAAGTATTAGTAATTTATCGTTTACCATACCTCTACCAGACAATGTTTCGCCTGGTATTCATACTTTTTCAGTGAGAGCAAAAAATGCCAATAACAAATGGAGTATTGTCACAAATCGAGCTTTTTTAAAAGAAAATATTCAGTCTTCTATACCACTATCGGCTATTAGCAACTTAGAATATTTTTTTGATAATGACCCTGGTGTTGGAAATGGTACTGCGGTCAATTTTACAGCAGGAACGACTGTAAATGATTTGTCATTTAGTGTGCCATTATCAAATTCATTACCCAATGGTATTCATACTGTTACTGTTAGATTTAAGGACAATAAAGGCAAGTGGAGTACTGCAGTTGTCAGACCATTTTACAAAGAAAATACAAGTACACTGGCAATTTTGCCAAATATCAATCGAGTTGAATATTTTATTGATACTGACCCAGGCTTCGGGAATGGAATCAATGTACCAATTACACCCAATTCGAGCTTATCAAATATCAGCTTTACGGCAGATTTGACAGGCCTACAGAATGGTAAGCACCTATTAGAAATTCGTGCCAGAGATATAAATAATAAATGGAGCACAGTAGGTTTGAGAGAATTTGTTTCTTGTATGAATCCATTCGCAGTGGCGATTTCGCCTGCAGCGGAGCAAAATACTTGTGTAGGAGTGCCAATAAATCTAAGTGTTCCTACGGGTTATACTTATCAATGGCGGCTCAATGGGCAAGATATTTTTAATGCAAGTTCAAATACATATTCAGCTACGCAAACAGGTAATTACAGTGTTGTAATTGCACAAAATGGCTGTTTATTTACTTTAAATTCTGTAAAAGTTAATGTTACTAATACGCCAAATCCACCAACAGTTATTACGCAGAATCAAACAATTTGTAACGGTCAAAAAGTTACCCTTGAATCAAGTAATTGCGGTGGCTTAGTTACATGGAGCGATGGAAGCACTGGTGGTGCTGTTATAGTAGCACCAACCACAACCACTACTTATACCGCAACTTGTACCATTGGGGGTTGTACCAGTGGAAATAGTAGCTCATCAGCAATCATTACTGTAAATGCAGCTTTAGCAATACCAACCATTACAGGGCCGAATTCGGTTGTTTGTCCAAATTCGAATGTTTCACTCTCAGCAAACGGATGTGCAGGAGTTATTACATGGAATAATGGACAAACGGGAAGTTCATTAAACTTTATAGCAACGGCATCAGGAACTTATTCGGCTACTTGTGCATCAGGTGGTTGTGTAAGTGTAGCAAGTAATACTTTTTCTGTAAATGTTAGTAATACTACTTCAAACGCCATGACTTTGACTGCTTTGAATGCGAAGATATGCAATGGTCAGTCAACGTCCCTCACAGCATCTGGCTGCGGAGGTAATATTTTATGGAGTAATGGTAGCACAACCTCAACTATTACAGTTTCACCGAGTGTCACAGGTACATATTCTGCCACTTGTACAGATAATGGTTGTACTGGAAATAGTGTCAATATTCTACAAATCCAAGTAGTGCCAATTCCAAATGCACCAACTCTTTACGGACAAAGTCAAATAATTTGTAAAGGAACAAGCATTAGTTTGAGTGCCTATAACTGTATTGGTGGAGTAATTAATTGGAGTAATGGATTTGTTGGGCAAACGCAAAGGATAACCCCAATGACCACAACTACTTATACAGCTACTTGTACGAAGGATGGTTGTCCAAGTGCAAATAGTAGCGGCATTACGCTCACAGTTTCAGAATGTGAAAATCTTGCAGTAAATATTACAAAGATTGAATATTTTATTGATAATGACCCTGGTTTTAACAATGGTATTGATGTACCTATAACCGCTTCTTCTGCTATTAATGACCTTAATATTATTATACCAATTCAGGCGTCGTTTGCCGATGGCTTACACAATCTTTCTATAAGAGCTAAAGATGCCAATGATCATTGGGCTTGGACAATAGTAAGACCATTTTGGAAAGAGGCTTTACCAAGTATTAATGTTTTACCAGATATTGTAAAACTGGAGTATTTTATTGACAATGACCCTGGTTATGAAAATGGTACAAACATTCCGATAACTGCAGGTGTATCAATTAATAATTTGGTAGTGACAATGCCTTTGGATAATTCATTAGTTACAGGATGGCATAATCTTACCATAAGAGCCAAAGATGCTAATGGAGGCTGGAGTATCGTCGTAATTCGACCTTTTTACAAAGATATTTTGCCTTCAAATGCTAATTTGCCAAATATAACCCGTTTAGAATATTACATTGATACTGACCCTGGTTATGATTTGGGGACAGAGATTCCAATTTCTACAAACTCTACCCTTAGTAATACCCCTTTGATTATCAATATGACAGGTCTTACTCCTGGGTCTCATTTTTTGGCGATTCGAGCCAAAGATGTTGATAATAAATGGAGTACAGTTGGTATTAAAAACTTTACTTATGGTACTAATATCGTTTCAATCGGAGCCATTCCCTCGGATTTGTGTGGGCAAACAAATTTAATTTTACCATATACACTCGAAGGAACATTTAATGAAGAGAATACACTTACCGTTCAGCTTTTAGATGCAAATAACAATATTGTCAACGCCAATTTGCTTACGAAAAATGCAACAAAAAGTGGTATATTGACAGTTACACTACCAAATGTAAGTGTTAATACAATTTATAAATTCCGAATCATCAGCTCTTCTCCTTCGTTGATGAGTGATCCAGTTCAGTTTACTTTAAAACCATCTACAATTCCTTCCATCTCTGCCGGAGGTTCCACTACTTTTTGTTTGGGTAATAGTGTTTTATTATCAGTTAGTAATTGTAATGGAACCGTTATTTGGTCAAATGGGATAACTAATGATATGATAAGTGTTACAACTTCTGGTACTTATAGTGCTACTTGTAATACACCAAATACCTGTAGTATGCCTACAAATAATGCTATAATTGTCACTGTTTATGGTGAATCAAGTCCCGTCATAACAGATACATCCGTCTGTGGCATAAATAGTACAGCCACTTTGACAGCATCCGGTTGTACTGGAGGTAATTTTGCTTGGTATTTAACGTCAACAGGAGGTACAAGTCAGTTCGTTGGAAATCCTTATACAACACCACAATTAGGTTCAACAAGTACATTTTATGTGAGTTGTGTTGTAAACGGTTGTGAAAGCACTCGAACACCTGTTACAGTTACCGTAAATATTCCACCAGTAGCGAGTATCACAGGAACAACGAATTTGACGTGTACGAATTTGAGTGTGAGTAGAACAGCGAGTGGCGGGGGTAGTTATTTATGGTCAAATAATTTAGGAACTTCCGCTACAGCGACTATCACGAGTGCAGGGACTTATACAGTGACAGTAACTTCATTGACAAATGGATGTAGTGCAACAGCGACGACCTTTGTTTCGGTTGATAGAACAGCACCAGTAGCGAGTATCACAGGAACAACGAATTTGACGTGTACGAATTTGAGTGTGAGTAGAACAGCGAGTGGAGGAGGTAGTTATTTATGGTCAAATAATTTAGGAACTTCCGCGACAGCGACTATCACGAGTGCAGGGACTTATACAGTGACAGTAAGCTCTTTGACAAATGGATGTAGTGCAACAGCGACGACCTTTGTTTCGGTTGATAGGACAGCACCAGTAGCGAGTATCACAGGAACAACGAATTTGACGTGTACGAATTTGAGTGTGAGTAGAACAGCGAGTGGAGGAGGTAGTTATTTATGGTCAAATAATTTAGGAACTTCCGCGACAGCGACTATCACGAGTGCAGGGACTTATACAGTGACAGTAACCTCTTTGACAAATGGATGTAGTGCAACAGCGACGACCTTTGTTTCGGTTGATAGGACAGCACCAGTGGCGAGTATCACAGGAACAACGAATTTGACGTGTACGAATTTGAGTGTGAGTAGAACAGCGAGTGGAGGAGGTAGTTATTTATGGTCAAATAATTTAGGAACTTCCGCGACAGCGACTATCACGAGTGCAGGGACTTATACAGTGACAGTAAGCTCTTTGACAAATGGATGTAGTGCAACAGCGACGACCTTTGTTTCGGTTGATAGGACAGCTCCAGTAGCGAGTATCACAGGAACAACGAATTTGACGTGTACGAATCTGAGTGTGAGTAGAACAGCGAGTGGCGGGGGTAGTTATTTATGGTCAAATAATTTAGGAACCTCAGCGACGGCAACTATCACGAGTGCAGGGACTTATACAGTGACAGTAAGCTCTTTGACAAATGGATGTAGTGCAACAGCGACGACCTTTGTTTCGGTTGATAGGACAGCACCAGTAGCGAGTATCACAGGAACAACGAATTTGACGTGTACGAATTTGAGTGTGAGTAGAACAGCGAGTGGAGGAGGTAGTTATTTATGGTCAAATAATTTAGGAACTTCCGCGACAGCGACTATCACGAGTGCAGGGACTTATACAGTGACAGTAACCTCTTTGACAAATGGATGTAGTGCAACAGCGACGACCTTTGTTTCGGTTGATAGGACAGCACCAGTGGCGAGTATCACAGGAACAACGAATTTGACGTGTACGAATTTGAGTGTGAGTAGAACAGCGAGTGGAGGAGGTAGTTATTTATGGTCAAATAATTTAGGAACTTCCGCGACAGCGACTATCACGAGTGCAGGGACTTATACAGTGACAGTAAGCTCTTTGACAAATGGATGTAGTGCAACAGCGACGACCTTTGTTTCGGTTGATAGGACAGCTCCAGTAGCGAGTATCACAGGAACAACGAATTTGACGTGTACGAATCTGAGTGTGAGTAGAACAGCGAGTGGCGGGGGTAGTTATTTATGGTCAAATAATTTAGGAACCTCAGCGACGGCAACTATCACGAGTGCAGGGACTTATACAGTGACAGTAAGCTCTTTGACAAATGGATGTAGTGCAACAGCGACGACCTTTGTTTCGGTTGATAGAACAGCACCAGTAGCGAGTATCACAGGAACAACGAATTTGACGTGTACGAATTTGAGTGTGAGTAGAACAGCGAGTGGAGGAGGTAGTTATTTATGGTCAAATAATTTAGGAACTTCCGCGACAGCGACTATCACGAGTGCAGGGACTTATACAGTGACAGTAAGCTCTTTGACAAATGGATGTAGTGCAACAGCGACGACCTTTGTTTCGGTTGATAGGACAGCACCAGTAGCGAGTATCACAGGAACAACGAATTTGACGTGTACGAATTTGAGTGTGAGTAGAACAGCGAGTGGAGGAGGTAGTTATTTATGGTCAAATAATTTAGGAACTTCCGCGACAGCGACTATCACGAGTGCAGGGACTTATACAGTGACAGTAAGCTCTTTGACAAATGGATGTAGTGCAACAGCGACGACCTTTGTTTCGGTTGATAGGACAGCTCCAGTAGCGAGTATCACAGGAACAACGAATTTGACGTGTACGAATCTGAGTGTGAGTAGAACAGCGAGTGGCGGGGGTAGTTATTTATGGTCAAATAATTTAGGAACCTCAGCGACGGCAACTATCACGAGTGCAGGGACTTATACAGTGACAGTAAGCTCTTTGACAAATGGATGTAGTGCAACAGCGACGACCTTTGTTTCGGTTGATAGGACAGCACCAGTAGCGAGTATCACAGGAACAACGAATTTGACGTGTACGAATTTGAGTGTGAGTAGAACAGCGAGTGGAGGAGGTAGTTATTTATGGTCAAATAATTTAGGAACTTCCGCGACAGCGACTATCACGAGTGCAGGGACTTATACAGTGACAGTAAGCTCTTTGACAAATGGATGTAGTGCAACAGCGACGACCTTTGTTTCGGTTGATAGGACAGCACCAGTAGCGAGTATCACAGGAACAACGAATTTGACGTGTACGAATTTGAGTGTGAGTAGAACAGCGAGTGGAGGAGGTAGTTATTTATGGTCAAATAATTTAGGAACTTCCGCGACAGCGACTATCACGAGTGCAGGGACTTATACAGTGACAGTAAGCTCTTTGACAAATGGATGTAGTGCAACAGCGACGACCTTTGTTTCGGTTGATAGGACAGCTCCAGTAGCGAGTATCACAGGAACAACGAATTTGACGTGTACGAATCTGAGTGTGAGTAGAACAGCGAGTGGCGGGGGTAGTTATTTATGGTCAAATAATTTAGGAACCTCAGCGACGGCAACTATCACGAGTGCAGGGACTTATACAGTGACAGTAAGCTCTTTGACAAATGGATGTAGTGCAACAGCGACGACCTTTGTTTCGGTTGATAGGACAGCACCAGTAGCGAGTATCACAGGAACAACGAATTTGACGTGTACGAATCTGAGTGTGAGTAGAACAGCGAGTGGAGGAGGTAGTTATTTATGGTCAAATAATTTAGGAACTTCAGCTACAGCGACTATCACGAGTGCAGGGACTTATACAGTGACAGTAAGCTCTTTGACAAATGGATGTAGTGCAACAGCGACGACCTTTGTTTCGGTTGATAGGACAGCTCCAGTAGCGAGTATCACAGGAACAACGAATTTGACGTGTACGAATTTGAGTGTGAGTAGAACAGCGAGTGGAGGAGGTAGTTATTTATGGTCAAATAATTTAGGAACTTCAGCTACAGCGACTATCACGAGTGCAGGGACTTATACAGTGACAGTAAGCTCTTTGACAAATGGATGTAGTGCAACAGCGACGACCTTTGTTTCGGTTGAAGCCTTACCTCCAACACCAATCATTTCGCCAATAAATCCCCCTGCAATTTGTTCTGGGCAAAGTATTTCGCTTACAGCAAGTGGCTGTTCAGGTTTAGTGACTTGGTCAAATGGTGCAACTGGAAGTACCATTTCAGTTTCTCCTACAGGGACAACTACTTTTACAGCAAATTGTACCATTAATGGATGCGTGAGCAATAATAGTCAGCCAACAGTTGTAACTATAACAGCAAATTGTAATAATTCAATTAAAATTTCACCATCAAAAGTTTTTGTTTGCCCGAATACGCAATTAACACTTACTGCAACAGGTTGTTCAAGCATGATTACATGGACTGGTGGAATAACAGGTAATGTTCTAACAATTACACCAACTGTAACAGGATCTTATACTGCAACTTGTTCGGCAGGAGGAAGTAGTACTGTTGTTGTAACAGTTGGAACAACTTCCGCTATATTAACAAATGCTGATAATGTTTCAACTGGGAGTGTTAAATTTCAAGTTACAGAATCAATCACTTCAAATAGTATCATTGGAGAAACTTCTGTTATTCCTAAGCCGAATGTTTTATATCAGGCGGGTAAATCTATCATTATGCAACCCGGTTTTAGTATAACCGCAGGAAGTGTGTTTAATGCTAAGATTCAAGGCTGTAATTAGATTATCAATAATTCTATCTAAGTTTTCAAGATATTTAAGCCAAAGTTTAATATTTTTTGAAATTAGTATCTCCTTCCTCTCCTTTTCTTATCAGGACAAGGGGAGGAAGATTTTTTTTATCATAGAAACAACAATCAAACTTTCAAATCTCTTCAATTGATACTAAAAAAGTTTACTACATTGCTGATTATCAATACCTTGGTGAAAACGGTAAAATTAAAGAACGGTTATTAGATACGTGAACATATTGGAAAGATAATTTCAAGAGGTAATACTCATTAGATTTGAATTGCTAACTATTGCTATGTAATATTCGACTATAAATAATGGCTAAAAAAAAGTTGAATAAAAAGCTTAAAAAAGCATAAAAAATCATCAAATTTAATGCTTTAAAAAAGACAAATAATTACTCAAACTCAATCATGATTCAAAATAAACTTTATAACATCAATTATATAGCAATACCTAAAGCAGTTTTATTACATATCTTGATAATTTGTCTTATTCCATTTTTTGCAATATCACAAACTCTCCAATTAGTAAAGGATATTAATAGTAATTTTCTGCCATCATCTTCACCTACAAATTTTATCAATATTAATGGAATTTTATATTTCTCAGCGACTAATCAGAAATTTGGAATGGAGTTATATAGAAGTGATGGCACATTGTTAGGAACTAAATTAGTAAAAGATATTAATCAAGGTTTAAATAGTTCTAATCCTACAAATTTTACAAATATCAATGGAACTCTTTATTTTAGTGCTAATATAGGTTCTGGCTATGATTTGTGGAAAAGTGATGGTACTGATGCTGGAACAGTTTTAGTTAAAGATATTTATAATGAATTCTATTCGTATCCAAAATTTCTTACCAATGTCAACGGAACTTTGTTTTTCACTGCTGGAGATGAAATAAATGGCACTGAGCTATGGAAAAGTGATGGAACAGAGGCCGGAACTGTCATGATAAAGAATATTTTGTCAGGTCGTGGAGGATCTGCTCCAGAAAACTTATTTAATCATAATGGTGTACTTTACTTTTTCGCTTATCACAATTTATATGGGTACGAACTTTGGAAAAGCGATGGTACTGAAGCAGGAACAGTTATGGTCAAAGATATATATACGGGGCCAAATAGTAGTCATAGCTTATACTACCCAAATAATTTTGTAAGTATTGATAATACCTTATATTTTACTGCAAATAATGGAATAAATGGCTCTGAAGTTTGGAAAACAAATGGAACCGACTTAGGTACTGTTATGGTGAAAGACATTTATGTAGGAGCCGATAATGGTGTAAATCCTGCTATTGATAGATTAATAAACATGAATGGAAACATTTATTTTTATGCAAATGATGGTAATTTTCAGGAAGAATTATGGAGAAGTGATGGTACTGAAGCAGGAACAGTGATGGTCAAAGATATTGCGGTAGGAAGTAATTCTTCTTATCCACGAGATATTACAAAGGTGAATAGTACGTTGTTTTTTTCTGCAGCAAATGGCATAAATGGGGTAGAGCTATGGAAAAGTGATGGTACGGCTGTAGGAACAGTGATGGTAAAGGATATCTATGAAAATGATAATAGCTATATTAATTCACCTAAAGGATTTGTTGATTTGAATGGTACCTTATATTTTGTGGCAAATAATGGAATCAATGGTTATGAACTCTGGAAAAGTAATGGTACGAATGCTGGGACAACGTTAATTAAAGATATTTATGAAGGGACAAATAGTGCTTATGATTTTTCGCCAAAGCTTTTTGCTTTAGGAAATACATTGTTTTTTAGTGCCAATAACGGAATAAATGGCTATGAACTTTGGAAAAGTAATGGTAAAGAGGAAAGTACTTTAATTATTAAAGACATAAATGTAGAAAGTTCAACACCTTCAAATTTGATAAATGTTAACAACATTTTGTATCTATCAGCCAATGATGGAAAAGTAGGACAAGAATTATGGAAAAGTGATGGAACAGCTGTGGGAACTACTCTCGTAAAAGATATAAATATTGGAGCTGGTAACTCAAATATTTCAATGCTTGGTACGGCTAATAATAATCTTTTCTTTAATGCAAATGATGGAAATACTGGTCTTGAACTTTGGTCAAGTATGGCTAATAATACTCAATTAGTGAAAGATTTTTTCAATGGATACAACGAATATTCGAGAATAAGTTATTTTGCAAGCATCAATAACATTATGTATCTTAGTGTTACTGATAATGGTGTTTTAGGGACTGAACTCTGGAGAACAGATGGAACTCCTGCTGGAACAGTTTTGGTTAAAGATATTTGGCCAGGGAGTGGAAGTTCTGAACCAAAGTTTTTGACAAACCTTAATAATACCCTATATTTTCTTGCATCCAATCCTGAGACTGGATTCCTTGGGCTTTGGAAAAGTGATGGAACATCGGCTGGAACATTATTGGTTCGTGATACTGGAGGAATTCCCAGAGAGATGATAAACGTTAATGGTACATTATTTTGGACAACAATTAATAATCAGATCTGGAAAAGTGATGGTACAGAGGCAGGAACAGTTCCTGTGAAAACAATACCCAGTGCATTTTCAAATGATACTTATTTTTTGACAAATGTCAACGGTACATTATTTTTTGTTTCTAACAATGGATTAGAAGGTGGAACTGGAAGCGGTGTTGAGCTTTGGAAAAGTGATGGCACAGAAGCAGGTACTGTATTAGTTAAAAATATTAATCTAACAGGTAATTCTTACCCTCGTGATTTGGTTGATGTTAATGGAGTGTTATATTTCTATGCCGATGATGGAATACACGGAATGGAACTTTGGAAAAGCAATGGCACGGAAGCGGGTACGGTGCTCGTCAAAGATATTAATATTGGAACCTCAAATTCATCTGACGGTACGTATCCCTTTGATACCTATTTAACCAATTTAAATGGTACTTTATATTTTGTAGCCAATAATGGTGTAAATGGGAGAGAATTATGGAAAAGTGATGGAACTACAATTGGTACTGTAATGGTCAATGATATGAGTCAAGGCATCGAAAGTTCTACCCCTAAAAACCTTACAAAAGTAAATGATGCACTATATTTTTCGGCAGATGATGGAATATATGGAAATGAATTGTGGAAATTAACACCGCCACCTTGCCCAGTAGAAATTATCTTGCAAAGCCCCACTAATGATTACACAAATGGAATTCTTATTCAAGAAGTAAACCGTATCATAGGCACAATTGCTGCTGCCAATAAAATAACCAATACCGCTAAAGTTACTTATCGGGCAGGAAAAAGTATTACCCTTCATTCTGGATTTATGGTTGATAGTGGAGCGGTTTTTAAAACCGAATTTGGTGGTTGCAATAATTGAAAGAAATATTTTAAAACATTTTCCCTAACTTGCTCAATAATCTTTGAGCAAGTTTTTTTATGCAAACAGTCATCATCAACGCCACTATTCATACTGGCACTGAAGTACTTGAGAATCAATCAATTGTCATTGAAAATGGCATAATTTCAGGACTTAGTCAAAATCAATCGGCATCGGAAGTAATCGACCTCCAAAACAAACATATTTCCGCAGGATTTGTTGATACGCATATCAATGGAGGAGAAAAATTTTACTTCACCCAATATGCCAACGAAGAAACGATTCAAGATATTTATGAGTCAAGTCTGAAATTGGGTACGACACACGTTTTGCCTACGCTCATTACTTCTCCACTCGAAAATATCTTGAAAGGTATTGAAGCCACTCGTAGCTTTTTAGAGAAAAATCCAAACGCTGGCGTACTCGGAATGCACCTTGAAGGTCCTTTTTTGAATCTTGCTAAACGTGGAGCTCATTTAGCAGCCTATATCAGAAAACCAACCAATGATGAGTTAGCTGAAATCATCAAATATGGCAAAGGTATTATTAAACTTATGACGGTTGCTGCTGAAAACTTTACTACGGAACAACTGGAGATGCTACTCGAAAGTGGCATAAAAATATCGCTGGGTCATTCAAATGCTACTTATAAACAAGCAAAAAGTGCTTATAATCATGGGATTACGCTTTGTACACATTTGTATAATGCCATGACCCAAATGGGGCATCGTGAGCCTGGGGTAGTTGGAGCAACTTTTGATAGTACTGATGTTTATGCTCCTATTATTTTAGATGGTTTTCATTGTGATTATGCAGCAGCTCGCATTGCCTATAAAATAAAAAAAGACAAACTTTTCTTGATTTCAGATGCACTTTTTGTGGGAGAAAAAGTTAAACAATTTCAATGGGAAGAATTTGATGCGTATTTAGAAAATGGGAAATACCGAAACTCGGAAGGAAATTTGGCAGGAGCGGCGGTTTCGATGGCAGATTGTGTTAGAAATGCTGTGCATCATTTAGGAGTTTCATTGGAGGAGGCAATCAAAATGGCAACGATTCGTCCAGCAAAAGCATTGGGAATTGATGATGAAATTGGTCAGATAGATAAGGGGTTTCCCGCAAAATTTGTTGTATTTGATGAAAACTTGAATGATTTTAAACCTTTAGTTTTTTAACCCAATTTTTCAAATCGTAATGATTATTCTGAACAATTTGGAAAATTGTATTACAATACTCAAACCATTTCTCGATTAAATCCGTTATTCAAAGAAGATAGTTTCAATGTCCGAAAATTATACATTCCCCAAAATACATTATACATTAAATTCATGCCTTTCGATAAGAATATTTTAAAAATCAAGACACTCGGCGAATTAAAAGCCAGTGGCTACCGCCCAAAATCAATTAAACAAGAACTTCGTGATAATTTAGTTGAAAAACTTAAAAATAAAGAGTCTGTTTTTCCAGGAATTTGGGGTTATGAAGATACCGTTATTCCTGATGTAGAAAAGGCAATTCTTTCGATGCACCACATCAACTTGTTGGGTTTGCGTGGGCAAGCAAAAACTCGTATCGCTCGTTTGATGGTTAATCTTTTAGATGAATTTGTTCCAATCGTGGCGGGTTCAGAATTAAATGATGACCCTCTCGAACCACTTTCAAGATTTGCTAAAGATTTAATTGCCGAACACGGTGATGCTACCCCCGTTTCGTGGCTACCTCGTGAAGAACGTTATAATGAAAAATTGGCAACACCAGATGTTTCTATTGCTGACTTAATTGGCGATGTTGACCCAATCAAGGCGGCAACGTTGCGATTGCCTTACTCTGACGAACGAGTCATTCACTTTGGTATGATTCCACGTTCGCATCGTTGTATTTTTGTTATCAATGAATTACCCGATTTGCAGGCACGTATTCAAGTTTCATTATTTAATATTTTACAAGAAGGCGACATTCAAATTCGTGGCTTCAAACTCCGAATGCCGCTTGATATCCAGTTTGTATTTACAGCAAACCCTGAAGATTATACCAATCGCGGAAGTATTGTAACGCCACTAAAAGACCGTATTGATAGCCAAATCGTAACTCATTATCCAAAATCTATTGAAATAGGACGCAAGATTACAGAGCAAGAAGCAATCATTAAAGATGGTCAGAAGAAAATTGCTGTCAATGATATTTTGAAAGATTTGGTTGAACAAATTGCCGTTGAAGCTCGCCAAAGCGAATATGTTGATGCCAAAAGTGGCGTGTCGGCTCGTATGACGATTTCAGCTTATGAAAACTTGTTGAGTTCAGCAGAAAGACGTTCATTGATTAATGGCGAAAAAAATGTAAATGCCAGAATATCAGATATATATGGGGCAATTGCTGCCATCAATGGAAAAATAGAATTGGTTTATGAAGGTGAAGTAGAAGGCCCTGTTTATGTAGCTCAAAGCCTTATAGGTAAAGCAATGCGAACAGAGTTTTTGAAATATTTCCCCAATCCTGAAGCAGTCAAGAAGAAAAAATCAGGTAAAAATCCTTTTCAGCAAGTATCAAATTGGTTTGGCGAAGGAAATGTAATTGATTTTACAAATGACTTAACTGACCGTGAATACCGTGCCAGACTAAAAACCATCGAAGGTTTGGAAGAATTGGTAGAAGGTTACCACGGACGTTTGAGTGAAGATGATAAATTATTTATGATGGAATTTGCTCTGCATGGATTAGCAGAATATTCATTAATCAGTAAGCAAAATTTAGATACAGGCCTACAATTCAAAGATTTATTGGATAGTATGTTCGACCCTAATAAGATGAAGTTTGATGATGATGACGAGGATTTTAGGTAAAAAGCCGTCAAAAATTTTGAATAAAAGGGTTAAATCTAACATTCAGATTTAACCCTTTTGGTTTATGAGTCATAAACATCTCTATGATGTCCGATTTTTACAATACTCTATAATCTCCAATTCTTATTCGATAACGATTTTCTTCTCCTTTCAATTTTTTACAATTAGTAGGTCTTGGCTCAATAGCAAGTAATTGTATTTCAGGAATTATTCGAGCAATCAACTGATTAGATAATTTTCTTAATTCTTTAGCTGCTGATTTTGTGAAAATTATGCTATACATCTCGTTAATTTTTATATCTACCTTAAGCTTTTAATTCACTTAAAAGAGATTCTAAAGAAATTGTTTCTTCATTCTTTCTTTCTTCAAAAACTAAGAAATCAAAAAAGTCTTCTAAACTTTTTCCATGTTTGCGAAGGTTGATAACAACATCTGTCCGCTCGCCCTTTTCATCGGTTATATATTTTACTCCCGTCATACTGATATTGATTTTATACAAATATAATACTATTTATTAAAATCACCCCAACTTAGCCAACGCTTCTTCCAAAGCTTTAATTTTAGTTTCGGCATCAATCAATTTTTGGCGTTCTTTTTCAATGATTTCTGGTTTTGCATTTTGTACAAATCGTTCATTTGATAATTTAGCTTCGGTTGATTTCTTGAAACCTATGATATAATCTAAATCTTTTTGCAAAGCAGCTTTTTCTTCCTCAATATCCAAATTTTTTCCTAAATCAATTGTCAATTCATCACCTTTAATGACAAAACTCATACCATCAGTTTTATCGCTAACGTATTGAATAGCAGAGATATTTGCCATTTTTTGGATTAAACCCGCTAAAGTTTCATAGCGAGCTTGATTGTCAGTTTTTACTGCTAAAGGCAAGGCTTCTTTTGGCGAAATTTGCTTGGCATTTCGAGTATTACGAACTGTCGAAACGATTTCAAACAATAATTCAAAATCAGCTAAAAGGCTTTCGTTTACTTCGCCACCTGTTGGGAATGCTGCTAAACAGATCGAATCATTGGCATTTCTTTCTTTAATCGACTGCCATAATTCTTCTGAGATAAACGGCATCCAAGGATGAATCAAACGCATTAATTCATCAAAAATTTCGAGTGTTGCATTGTATGTTTCTTGGTCAATTGGCAAGCCTTTTCCATCAATATAAGCGGGCTTTATCATTTCCAAATACAATGAACAGAAATCATCCCAGATAAGATTATAAGTACTCATCAAGGCATCCGACATTCTGAATTTATTGTAGTGGTCGAGTGTTTCAGCAACAACCTTATTCATTTTTGTTTTGAACCAAGATACAGCCAGTTTATTACTCGCAGGAGCTGCTTCTGCACTTGTTTCCCAACCTTTAATTAAGCGGAAAGCATTCCAAATTTTATTACTAAAATTACGGCCTTGTTCACATAATTTTTCATCAAAAGGCAAATCATTTCCAGCGGGCGAACTAAACAACATTCCTGTACGCACACCATCTGCTCCATATTTTTCAATCAACTCAATTGGGTCAGGTGAATTACCCAATGATTTCGACATTTTTCGGCCTTGTTTATCTCTTACAATACCCGTCAAATATACATTTTTGAATGGATAGGTACCTTTGTATTCATAACCCGCAATAATCATTCTGGCTACCCAGAAGAATAAAATCTCAGGGGCAGTTACTAAATCATTGGTTGGGTAATAGTAGTTAATATCCTCATTATCAGGGTCTTTGAAGCCATCAAAAACTGAAATTGGCCATAACCATGAACTGAACCAAGTATCCAAAACATCTTCGTCTTGCGTAAGGTCTGTTTCGCTTAAAGCAAATAATTGGTACTTATCACGAGCAATTTTCAAGGCTGCCTTTTTATCTTTTGCTACGATACAAGTACCATCGGGCATATAAAATGCAGGAATTCGATGCCCCCACCAAAGTTGGCGACTGATACACCAATCACGTACATTTGCCATCCAGTGATTGTATGTATTCTTAAATTTCGGTGGAATCAGTTGAATGGTATCATTCATTACATTTTCCAATGCAGGTTCTGATATACGTTTCATTTTCAAGAACCATTGTAATGAAATCTTAGGTTCGATAATCGCCCCTGTTCTTTCTGAAGTTCCAACAGTTGATTTATAATCTTCTTCTTTGACTAAATTGCCCGATTCAGCCAATAATTTTGCAATCTTCTTACGTGCCACAAATCTATCCTCACCTACCAAAATCAAGGCTTTTTCATTCAATTTCCCATCATCTGTCAAAATGTCAATGATTTCTAAACCATGTTTTTGTCCGAGAGCATAGTCGTTTTGGTCGTGGGCAGGTGTTACTTTCAAGCAACCCGTTCCAAATTCCATCGTTACATATTCATCAGCAATGATCGAAATCTCACGATTGATTAAAGGAATTTTTACTTTTTTACCAATTAAATCTTGGAAACGCTCATCGGCTGGATTAACACAAATCGCTGCATCAGCCATGATTGTTTCTGGGCGAGTAGTGGCAATCGTAACGCTCCCTTCTTCTCCATCATAACGAATGTAATACAATTTCTGTTGAACATCTTTCATGATTACTTCCTCATCCGAAACAGTAGTTTTGGCTTGAGGGTCCCAGTTTACCATGCGGTGTCCACGATAAATATCTCCTTTGTTATGTAAATCAACAAAAACATCAATTACGGCATCATACAAACTTGGCTCCATCGTGAAGCGGGTTCTGTCCCAATCACATGAAGCACCTAATTTGCGGAGTTGTTGCAAGATGATTCCACCATATTTTTCTGTCCATTCCCAGCAATATTTCAAGAATTCTTCACGAGTAAGGTCAGCTTTATTGATTCCTTGCTCTTTCAGCATCGCCACAACTTTCGCTTCAGTTGCAATAGAAGCATGGTCAGTTCCTGGTACCCAACAAGCTTCTTTGCCTTCCATCCGTGCTTTACGAGTCAATACATCTTGAATAGTATTGTTGAGCATGTGTCCCATGTGAAGCACACCCGTCACATTAGGTGGGGGAATCACGATGGTATATGGTTCTTTATCGGGATTAGGTTTCGACTTAAAGTATTGATTATCAATCCAATACTTATACCATTTGTCTTCTATCTCTTTCGGATTGTAAGTTTTGCTGATTTCTGCCATTATGCTGAGAGTCGATGGTCGATAGCCGACGGACGACAGTTTTTGTTTATAATAATGCAAAAATACAGAATTTTTAGGCATAAAAAAACCTGTAAGGTCTTTTTCGGACGGTGTCGTCCAGACCTTACAGGTTTTAGTTTTAGCAAATTTACAATCAATTAGCATTGAAAATTTTCCCTGAACCAGAAATATATTTGCTAATACGTGGATTTCCTCTGAACCATACACTTCCACTTCCCGAAATATTCACATCAAGATTACTCAAAGCAGTAGTTTCACAACGTCCCGAGCCACTGATGGCAACATCTGAATTATCGGCGTGCATATCAAACGACTCAATTTTTCCACTTCCTGAAACTGTATAAATTGCATTATAAGTATCTCCTTCCATGAAAATTAAACCCGAACCATTCAAATCGGCAACTAAATCATTTTTTACATCGAGAGCCATGTCAATTAAGCCACTTCCTGACAAACGTAAACTCATGTTTTTTGAAAAAATCTTGTTATCGCTGATAACTTTTCCACTTCCTGAAACATAAACAGCATTCAAATCAGGCACTTGGATATAAATTTTGACATTATTAATGCCACGCAAGCGACCATTATCATCTAAAATCAATGTATTTCCGCTTACTCGACTAATGACGTAATTAATAATATTACTTTCCGCAACAATTTCAATGTCTTTGGCAATGCCTTGACGTACGATGACTTCGGCAGGAAAATATAATTCTAAACGATTAAAATAAGCAGTGCGACGATATTCTGTTTGCACAACACCGCTTCCTTCAATATAATTATAAGTATTACAAGATGACAATCCAAATACTCCCAAAAGGACTGTACACATTACGACGAACGAACGTTTCATGGTTTCGATTAAGTTTAGCTTTTTATAAAAATTGTTGTCTTTGAGGATAAGATGCTATAAGTTTGTAAGGCGTTGCTTGTTGATTTGTTAATGACAAGTTAATAAAGTCCACAGTCCACCGACGACGGTCGATAGTTAAACATTCGGCATTATTTATTTTACATTATCAATTAAAAAAATCAACCTTATTTATAAAAATGAAGACACTTTGGGGCGTAGATTTAGGCGGTACAAAAATCGAAGGCGTTGTAATGAATGCCGAAAACAATGAAGTTTTATCAAGGAAAAGAATTCCAACTGAAGCCAATAAAGGCTATGAACATATTATCAGTCAAGTTGCCAAATTGATTGATTCTATCAAAGAAGAAGTAAAAATCCAGCCCACAGCCATTGGTTTTAGTACGCCAGGGACAACCGACCCTACTACGCAAACCATGAAAAACTGTAACACCACTTCGATGAATGGCAAACCGATGAAAGCTGACCTTGAAAAAGCCCTCGGTGTACCTGTTGAACTCGCCAATGATGCCAATTGCTTTGCTTTAGCAGAAGCCACTATGGGAATTGTGAAAGATGTTTTACCTGATGCAAAAGTAGTATTTGGAGTAATTCTTGGTACAGGCGTTGGTGGGGGAGTAGTAGTAAACGGACAAGTAATCAATGGTCGTCATGGCATTGGTGGCGAATGGGGACATAATTTCTTTGAAGACGATGGTGTGATGTGCTATTGTGGAAAAGTGGGTTGTAACGAAAATGTATTTTCAGGCCCAGCTTTGCAGCAATATTATAAGAAACTAAGCGGAAATGACCTAACCATGAAGGAAATTTATGAACTTCACAAAGCAGGAACCGACCCGAACGCAACAGCTACGTTACAACATTTAATTAAATCATTCGGAAGAGCCATTTCTTCTATTGTGAATGTGCTTGACCCTGATGCGATTGTGATTGGTGGCGGAGTTGGTAATATTGATATGCTTTATACCGCATTCCCAGAAGAACTGAAAAACTGGATTTTTAATAGCAGAAAAGTAGAAACACTCTTCCTAAAGCCAAAATTAGGCGACAGTGCAGGTGTTTTTGGTGCGATTGAATTGGTTAGGAGGTATTGAAAGGGGAAATTTTTAAAAAAAGCAAAACCCAAAGCCAATGGCGAAACAAATTATCACTACTGATAGAATTGAAAACATATTAAGCGGAAAAGAGTTAGTTTTCATTGATAATTCAGGCGTTCAACCTCGAATATTGGTAAAAGAATGTGAATTTGGCTTTTTTGCTTCAAATAATTCAATTAAAATTCCTTACGATTTGATATTTGAAGGATGCAATTTTATGCAAACTTTTTATTTAAACGGTATTTCAAATAAATCTATTTTTTTTAAGAATTGTTCTTGTTATGAAGACTTGTCGTTAGGAATAATATGTGATGAACTACATATAACTTATTCTAAATTTTCCATATTCCTATCATTAGGAGGCTGCAAAATCAATAAAGTCATATGTATTTTAATGACCTCTTCTTTTAGAGTTAGTAGAGGAGAATATGGTCAATTTTCTGTAATTAACTACGATAAAAATAATACTCTTTCACTAGATTTTAATGCTCCAACCTTTAAAGAATATTTAGAAATAATTAGTCAAGATGATAAGATAAAGAACATTTTTAAAATTACTTATTTTAAAAATTTAATAGCAAAAAAAATTAAGTTTTTGAATTTGATTATTGAAAGTAAATTTGATATACAAGGTGAAGAATCAAACATTGAAAATTTTGATTTTCAAAAAATAATTTTTAAAGAAGTCCTGAAGGTATTTGATGGAAAATTTGGCACACTGTCAATTTTGGAGTCATCTTTCGAAAAAAATCTTGAACTTAATAAAGGCAATTTTAAAATTGTAAAAATTGATAAATTAGAAAAAGTAGGTACTATTGAAATCCAATCTCCTGTTTATATTGATGAATTTGAACTCGCTTCAACAACTAAACCTTTTACTCTTTTACTTAATAGTAGCAGTCATAATAAAATTTATCTCAAAAATTTAAACTCCAGTAAGGATAATTTTATCTGTTTTAATCAAATAAGAGTTAATGATTTAATGTTCAACAAGTTTATCAATTTTGGCAATATTTATCTGATAAATCTAAAGCAAAGCAATAATCCAGTAAATAAAGATTCAACAATCTTTATCTTAAATTCTGATTTAGGGAAGACAACTATGATGGATTGTAACCTAGAAAATTATAGGCTTGATTTCCATTCATCCAAAATCAGTGAAGTTTTCTTGGCAGGAACTAAAATGCCCTCACACAATAAAATAAATCGAAATAGTGGAGATAAAGAGCAAAAACGCCTTGCATTAAGCCAAATAAAGAAAATTTATGAAAATAGAGGTGATTCATTGTCTGCAAATGAATATTATGCAGAAGAAATGAAAACTTATATGAGCCAATTGTTTAGTAATTTTAAAATCTCTAAAATTCCAGAATTACTAAATCTGTTATTTAATTATATCTCAAATAATTTCGGACAAAACTGGCTTTTAGCTCTTATAAGTACAATTTTAATAGTTTTTATCAGCCTTGAATTATTTACCCGTTCTTTAAACTTTCCAATAACTGACAATATTTTTGAGGCTTTAAAATGGAAAATGGGGCTAATGTTTGAGTACATTAATCCTACAACTAAAATCAAAGATTTTGCAGATAGTTTAGGGCTAGCACATGAAAAATTGACCTCAAACAGCAAATTTATTTTCGGAATAACTCGATTTGTTGTTATTCCATATTTTGTTTATCAATTAATTGCGGCCTTCCGTAAGCACGGTAAAAAATCATAATTTATGTTTAGCGACGCTGAAAGCGTCAAACATGAATAGCACCGATTGCAAATCGGTGTAGGAGATTCTAAAGCAAACGAACCCTAAATGGGTTCAACCCTTTCAGGGTGGAGTTCCTTTTTATTATTTCTCCCCCGATTGCATCGAGGGCTAATCAAGTTAAACACTTTCAGTGTTTTTTATTTAATTTATTTAAGTTTGAGACATATTTATTTAATTTTAAAAAATAATCCTCCTCTCAGGAACTAATCAAATAATAAAACTGTAATATTAATAATTACAGAATGAATAACGCAAGATTTCAAATATCGGTACATATTCTTACATTGCTTGCAAAGGCAGATGGCGAGCCTATGTCTTCCGAGTTGATTGCTGGAAGTATCAATATCAATCCTGTTTTGGTGAGAAAAGAAATTTCTGTTTTACGCAAGGCAGGTATGGTACAAAGCAAAGAAGGTAAAAATGGTGGTTGTTTTCTGGCCAAAAATGCCCAAAATATTTTACTTTCTGATGTTTATCAAGTCGTTAGGCAAGATGCGAGTGTTTTGGGTAAAAGTAAAAATATGCCAAATCCCGCTTGCCTTGTTGGCAGACAAATCAATCATCACATTGAAGGAATTTATCAGATTGCTGACGATGCCATTTTGGAAAGTCTTGGTAAAATCAGCCTTGCGGAGTTCACTAATAAATTTGAATAATTTTTTTAACAAAAACTGTAATATTTTTAAATACAGTTAATTTAAAACAACAAAATAAATATCATGAAAGTAGCAATTATTGGAGCATCAGGCTTTGTTGGTTCGGTATTATTAAACGAAGCTCTCTCACGTGGACACCAAGTAACCGCCATCGTACGTAACCCAGAAAAAATTACAGTAGAAAATCCCAATCTAACCATCAAACAAGGCGATGCTTCAGATAGCGATGCTTTAGCAACTTTGCTTGAAGGAAATGAGGCTGTTTTAAGCACTTTTAATGCAGGTTGGACAAATCCGAATTTGTATGATGATTTCTTAGCAGGTTCAAAAGCAATTCAAGAAGGGACAAAAAAAGCAGGAATCAAGCGTTTATTGGTTGTTGGTGGTGCAGGTAGCTTGGAAGTTGCTCCCAATTTGCAATTAGTGGACACCCCACAGTTCCCTGCTGAATGGAAAGCAGGTGCAACAGCCGCACGTGATTATTTGACTTTCTTGCGTGAAGAAAAAGACCTTGATTGGACATTTTTAAGTCCAGCTATCATGCTCGAACCCGGTGAACGTACAGCTAATTTCCGCTTAGGTGGCGACCAATTATTGACTGATGAAAAAGGCGATAGCAAAATTTCAGTGCAAGATCTTTCAGTCGCTTTGGTAGATGAATTGGAGAAAAACCAATTTATTCAAAAGCGTTTTACAGTTGCTTATTAATTCTGAAAGGCTGCCTCAATCATTTTATGCTATCAAGCATTTACTTTTTGGGGCGGCCTTTTTCAAGAAAAATCTACCATTCAGTAATATCTTTTTATAATTTAAAACTTGATTAAAAAAAAATATAAATTTGGCTATTAATCTTAAAACGATTCTTAGTTATGAAAACTTTCTTCTTTACTACAATTTTGTTTTTATCTTTCCTTCTCGGAAAATCTCAATCAATAACCATCTTACCGAGCAATGGTATTGCGTTGTCAGACGCACAACAAAGTATTAAATTCCCCGAACAATATGTAGCCAATGTGCCAATGATGTACTTGTTTGCTGGTGGTACTCAAAATACAACAAGAATGGTAATTGCCCATTCACCTACTTACCAAAATTATGGGTTGCAATACAATGATGTACAAGATAAGTTTTATTTTGTTGGTGCAGGAATAAATGCTTGTTCGATTGATTTATATAATCGTATTGTCGATGTAAACGGCTTGACAAAAACCAATAATCTTCAAATTGCAAATGGAGGTAGTTCGAAAGACTTTTTAGTTAAAAACGATGTAAATGGCAATGTTGGTTTTACCAAAGGCAATAATCGAGTAGGAATTAGCTATATCATTTCGTTAACGGGAGTATTCCCATCAAGAGAATCAATGTCATCAAGAATGAAATCAATTGATGGAGTAGCTGGTTTAAACCCATTCTATGGTGAAATAACAATGTTTGCGGGTAATTTTGCACCTATGGGATGGGCTTTTTGTGATGGACAATTGCTATTAATAAGTGAAAACCCTGCATTATTCAGCATTTTAGGAACTACTTATGGAGGCGATGGTAGAACAACTTTTGCTCTACCAGATTTAAGAGCCGCAACACCAGTTCACGTTGGTACTTCAAATGGAATTACTTATGAATTAGGTGAAAAACATTAGCATTTAATTAAATCCAAAGGTATAGCTTCCCCAATAACTTTGCCAGTCGGCTTCGGTAGGTTTTGTGTGTGGTACCATGTTTACTGCACTCACCATCCATGCACCTTTTGGTTCAAAACTGAAAGTTACTTTTCCATTGGCATCACTTCTAAAATTTCGCTTATTTGGTTGCTCAATTCCCTTTTGCCAAACTACAACCAAAGCATTTTTCAGTGGTTTGTTATCAAATAAAACCTTGAAAGTCAATGATTTATCACTACTATATGGATTTTGCTCAGGAATAATTTCGAGCCTCATGCCAGTATTGATTCGATAAGTTTCGTCATGAGTATTGCCCACTTGTAATAAGGTTTTTACACATCTCTGGTATTGTTCAGTACCTCTTTTGTTTAATTGACCATGTTTTTTTCGGTAAGCCGCCACATTATCTAAACCATCATCTTTCAGATATTCATTAAATTTATCAGCTTCCAGTTCGATGTGTTTGTTTGAGTTATTAAAGGCAATCAAGTGATTTCCTTCGGTTTCAAATTTTAGAAAATCACTCAGGTTTTGTTCGGTCAAATCGCCTTTGGTATTTTGTTGGCCTTTTGAGCTGTAATGGGTAAATTTTGTCACTTTAAACTTGGAAAAATCTACTTCTTCACCAGTAAAATTTTCGCCGACAAAGACCCTGAAATGAATTTTTTCACCGATTGCCAAGAGAAATTTTTGTGGTTCAAGCCAAAACTCGTGAGCAAATGCAATGATTGAGGCAAATAGAAAGAAGAGTAAGAATGTAGTTTTCTTCATAAATCAATGTTTTATATAGTTATAATCAAATTTTAATGAAAAAAAGACCTTCCAAATCATCGGAAGGTCTTAGTGACTATGAAATAAGTTGGACTTGTGTCCTTCGGAATGTTCGGTTAAGGATTCCACGATAGATGCTTCCAAATTTTTCGTAGCACCATTTTCTTAGTTCTCTAATTTCACGGAATGTCAAAGCCTTTATTCCTTTTTTCAATTCTTTTTCAAACAAACTACTTTCAAAGCTGACTTTTTCTAAAATCAACTTTACGTATTCAAGCATTTTCATGGAAACCTGTTATAATTAAACTGATGGATTTAAGAGGAATTCTAAGTAAATTTAAAAAAGAAAATACTATTTATCAAAGAAAAATTGAGAAATAATCTTCGCTTAATCGTATATACTTTTGAGTTCCATTTTATAACGTTTCCAATACGTCTTCTATTTCTTTTGAGGTGTTAAAAAATGATAAAATTTTCAACATTACTGCTTCCATTACTGCATCAGGGCAAGAGGCTCCACAAGTAAGCATAATTATAGTTTTTTCTTTTTCTGGCAGAAAAATTTCAATAATTTCCTGTTTATTGTGCAAATCGTAGCGTTTAATTTTGTTTTCAGGCAAGATACTTTCTTGTGATTGGATAAAAAACGTTGGCAATTTTTCTTCACAAAGCTCAACCAAATGTGATGTATTGGAGCTATTATAACCACCCACCACTACTGCAAAGTCGGCTTCGTTTTGGAGTAGAGCATAAGTTGCTTCTTGGTTGTCGTTGGTAGCATAACAAAGCGTATCACGAGTATTGGCAAAATGTTTGTCTACTTCAAGGGGTTTCAATTGATAATGTTCAATAATAATTTGTTTCAGATAATCAGAAATACCCTGCGTATCAGAGGCAAGCATCGTAGTTTGATTGACGACACCAATGCGTTCTAAATCTCGCTCGGGGTCGAAGTTTTCAGAGTATTGCCCCGCAAAATCTTGATAAAATTGTTCTTTGCTTAAGCTTTTTGTGATGTATTTGGCCAGTACTTGTGCTTGTGCTAAGTCTTTGACAACCACCGTTGGTGCATTTTGTTGACTGTGCGAAAAAGTTGCTCTTGTTTCTTCATGATTTGGTTTGCCATGCACAATGATGGTATAACCACGTTCACCAATTTGTGCTGCTCGGTTCCAGACTTTTTCAACAAATGGACAAGTAGTATCAAATTTATAAGGGTCGATTCCTAAGCTTTCTAATTGCTTTTGAATCTCTAATGTGGTGCCAAACGCAGGTACGATTATAGCATCTTCGGGTTTTAAATCTTGCCAATCAATGATTTGATTTCCTTTGGTATCCATCAAAAAACGCACACCTTGTGATAATAAGTCTGCATTTACATCGGGATTATGAATCATTTCACTCAATAAAAAAATCCTTTTATCGGGATTTTCATTGATGGTTTTATAGGCGATTTCGACTGCATTTTCAACACCATAGCAAAAACCAAAATGTCGAGCAATCAAAAATTTTACTGGGCCAAAATCCAAAACTGAAGGGGTAAAATCTTTTTTTAATTTATCTTTAGAACGACGAATTTCTTTGATTTTTCCAATGATATTGCTCTTGTAGATTTCTGGAATAACGAATGATTTCATATTTTTTTTGCTGTTAGCCTTTAGCTTAAAAACTGTTTATGATTTCTATTTTTGGGCTAAAAGCTAAATGCTAATCGCCAAATACTATTTTAAATTACAAAACTAATAGATGAATGAGACAAACTAAGGAATTATCTGTATTTTCGCACTAATCAATTAAGAAAGCAGTTTTATGCGTTTGAATCTTACTATTCTTTTTGGAATATTTTTATTAAAAACATCCGCCCAAAGTACATATGCTCCTTTGAATGACGAATATTCGCATTTGATTGAGCGATATGAGATAAAAAGTGGTAGTTTATTAAATCTTCACAGCAATATAAAACCCGTACGTAGAAAAGATTTAATAAAACTGAGCACAGATTTAGAAAAAGATACAAAAATAAAACTTTCTAAAGTCGATTCTTTTAATTTGTCTTATCTTCAAAACGATAGCTGGGAATGGCTTGATGATGAAAAACTGACGCAAAGCAATAGCACAAGAAAGTTTTTAAAATATTTTTTTAAGAAAAAATCAGATTTTTATAATGTTCAAAATAAAGACATTGATTTTCATATAAACCCTATTTTTCAGCTCGCCTTTGGCAATGATAATCTCGTAGAAAGCCAGCCTACAACCAATACTCGTGGTATTGAAATTAGAGGGACAATTAATAAAAAATTGGGTTTCTACTCCATGTTTTCCGAGAATCAAATCGTTTACCCTGAATATGTACGTCAGTATGGTCGTTTTTATAGTGCCAATCCTTACGAAGGTTTTACTAAGATAACAAATTCCGACTCAACAAAGTTTGCAACTGATTTTTTTTCAGCAAGAGGTTATATCACTTTTCAGGCTTTGAAAAGTATTCAAATTCAATTTGGACACGATAAAAACTTCATTGGTTCGGGCATAAGATCTTTGATTTTGTCCGATTTTTCAGCTCCTTATTTACATCTCAAAGTAACAACACAAATTGGAAGATTTCAGTATGTCAATATTTTCGCACAAATGCTCAATAAGCAAATACCACTTGCAGTTGATGGTACGGAGCAGATGCCGCCGAAATATTTTTCATTGCATCATCTGAGCCTAAATATTTCAAAAAACTTCAATGTTGGTTTATTCGAAACAGTTGTTTTTGGAAAACGTCCGATTGGTTTTGATATTAATTATTTAAATCCAATTATATTCTTACGTTTTGTTGAAGGGAATTTGGGTAGTGTTGATAATTCGATTGTTGGAGCAGATTTTAAATACAATTTTAAAAGACATTTCTCATTGTATGGACAATTGGTTTTAGATGAATTCAATTTAGAACATTTTAAAAGGAATAAGTGGTGGGCAACAAAATATTCGACACAAATAGGAGGAAGATATATTGATATGTTAGGTATCAAAAACCTCGATTTTCAGGTAGAATACAATGTAGTACGACCTTATACATATAGTCACTTCTCTTCATTTAGCAATTATGTCAACTATAACTTACCTTTGGCACACCCACTGGGGGCTAATTTTAGAGAAACATTACTTGTATTGCGTTATCAGCCAATTAGAAAATTATTTTTAAACTTGACAAGTATGTCGGCCAAGCATGGGGAAGATTTCGATAATCTGAATTGGGGTGGAAATATTCTTCGTAATTATATGATTGCTCGCCCAAGAGAATATGGCAATGAAATTGGGCAGGGGCGTTTGGCAAAGATTCATCATTTGAGCTTTGGAGCATCCTATATGCTCAAACATAATCTATTTATTGACTTTAAATTTCAAAATCGTAATATCCAGTATTCAGATGAGGTGGATGCGACTAAGAGTAAGATTTTTTCTTTTGGAATTCGCTTGAACTCTGCACAAAGACAACTATTATTGTAAATATTTTACCAAATTAACTCTGAAATCAAATGTTTGTCTTGACTGAAAACAACTCTTTAGCCAATCGTTTTCTTGCCGAATTGCGAGATAAAGAAACACAACAAAATGCCATGCGATTCCGAAATAACTTGGAGCGTCTGGGTGAAATTTTTGCTTATGAAATCTCCAAAACATTATCGTTTCAAAAACAAGATGTAGAAACGCAATTAGGCATAAAAGGCACATATCAGATTTCGCAGGACGTGGTTTTAGTTACGATTCTTCGAGCGGGACTTCCTCTGCATCAAGGACTTTTGAATTTTTTTGATACAGCAGAAAATGCTTTCATAGGTGCATACAGAGGCAAACATGATGATAAAGAGGCATTTGAAATAGAAATGGATTATATTACCAGCCCTGATATTCATGGCAAAGTCTTGGTAATCAGCGATCCTATGTTGGCTACTGGAAAATCTATTGAAAAAGCGTACCATGCTATGCTTCGCTATGGCGTGCCTGCAAAAACACATATAGTTTCAGCTATTGCCAGTCGTAGAGGAGTACGATTTATTCAAGCACGGTTGCCACAATGCCGTTTGTGGGTAGGTGATGTAGATGAAGAAATGAATTCAAAATCATATATCGTTCCTGGTTTGGGCGATGCAGGTGATTTAGCTTTTGGCGGGAAAGTGTGAATTTGTTATCGGTTACTTGTTATAAGTAACCGATTGCTTAGTAACCAGTTTTCCAGTCACAAATAACCAAATTATTTCAGCCTTTCAAGGGTAGCTTTTAAGCGATATTGGAATACTACTTTTTTTCCAGAGACATTTTCTAAAAGAGGCTTTAAAACTAAATTGGCATTCTTTTTGGTTTGTTCTAATATTCCCATTTCTAATGCTGATTCTCTGATTTTGTCTTCTGCACGTGTATAAGCTTCATTCATGAGCGACTGTTCGTTCATAAAGGCATATTCCGTATCATAAATTTTGGATTTACTATGGTCAATTTTATAGCTGCATAGTTCGGGGTCGGGTAAGTGAATAATGAGCGTATCATTTTTGGAAGAAATATCTTCAGCTTTTACTTTAGATAAATCAATACATCCGATGGCTTCTCCTTGAACAATTAAAATTGCCTTTGGATTAGGCAAATAATCTCTTACCAATTCTTGCTCTACAATATCCCGAAATGCAAAATTGGCTAACTCCAATTTTCCTAAAAGACTCATTTCTTTTAATACCATATTATGCGTTGTTTTTACTTCTTTAACTGAAAAAAGGCTAAAAGTTTTTAGTTTTTCCCAAAGAAAAATCGAAGCGACAATGAGTATGAAAATAAAAAATATTTTGAGATAATTTCTAAACATTGAGAAAGGTGATTGTGTTTACATTTGGAATCATTTTATACAAATTTACGCATCATTTATCAGAAATAATACCAGTATTTTACAAGGTATGAGCGATTGTGTGTGAGTAGTTTGATTTTTTTTTAATATTAAAATTATCAATGTTTTAGCCTAATGTATTATTCACAAAAACAGGGTTATAATCGTATGATTATCAGATGTTTGAGCATATAAAATTGTTTTTTCTTGCTTTGAAAATTAGCTCATAACATCCAATCAAAATATCAAACTGTAAATTATATGATGTTTTTTTATATCTTTGTCGAGTCAAATTAATCCAAAACTTATTTAAAGTGACGCTGATAAAATCAATTTCGGGTATTAGAGGAACTATTGGAGGTAAAAGTGGTGAAGCCCTTACTCCATTAGATGTTGTGAAATTTACTGCTGCTTATGGTTCTTGGCTCAAGAAGAAAAATAGTAAAAAAACTTTGAGAGTTGTGCTTGGTAGAGATGCTCGTTTATCAGGGAAAATGGTTTCTGATTTAGTTTCTTCGACACTTGTAGGTATTGGTTTTCATGTAATAGATTTGGGACTTTCTACTACGCCTACAGTCGAAATTGCAGTTCCACTTGAAGATGCTTTAGGTGGTATCATTCTTACAGCCAGCCATAATCCGATACAATGGAATGCTCTTAAATTACTCAACGAAAAAGGAGAGTTTATTTCAGGAGCTGATGGAGAAGAATTATTGCAAATGGTTGATAATGAGGATTTTGATTTTGCTGATGTAAAAAACTTAGGTAAAGTTGAGGCCAATGATACTTATATCAAGAAGCACATTGAAATGATTTTGGCTTTGCCATTGGTTGATAAAGCAGCCATTGCAAAAGCTAATTTCAAGATTTGTATTGATGCAGTAAATTCAACAGGTGGTATAGCAGTACCGTTGTTGTTGGAGGCTTTAGGAGTAAATGAAATCAAGAAAATTAACTGTGAACCAACTGGGATTTTTGCTCATAATCCAGAGCCACTACCAGAAAATTTAAGAGAAATATCGAGCGAACTTCGTAAAGGTAGCTATGATTTAGGTATCGTTGTTGACCCTGATGTTGATAGATTGGCATTTATTAGCGAAGATGGCGAGCCTTTTGGCGAAGAATATACTTTGGTTGCTGTTGCAGATTATATTTTGAGCAACACAAAAAAGAAAAAAGGCTTAACAACCGTTTCAAATCTTTCTTCTACATTGGCATTGAAAGATGTGACATTGAAGGCAGGAGGTGAATATTTTTCAGCTGCTGTGGGCGAAGTGAATGTCGTAACAAAAATGAAAGAAGTCAAAGCCATTATTGGAGGAGAAGGAAATGGGGGGATCATCTACCCTGAATTCCATTATGGGCGTGACGCATTGGTTGGTATAGCTTTATTTTTAAGCCATTTAGCCAAATTTGGTAAAACAATAGGGTTTTTACGTAATACATACCCTAATTATCATATCGCTAAAAAGAAAGTGGAGTTAACGGCTGATTTGAATGTGGATGAGGTACTGAATGAAATCAAAGCGAAATATGACCGCTATCCAGTCAATACCGAAGATGGTGTGAAAGTAAATTTTGAAAAAGAGTGGGTGCATTTGCGTAAATCAAATACAGAACCTATTATTAGAATTTATGCAGAATCAGAATTTGAAACGACTGCCTCAAACCTTGCTGATAAAATAATTAGAGATATAAAAGAAGTCATTTCTCTTAAATCATAAGGGAGAATTAGTTACAAAAAAACTGCATTAAAATATCATATCGCTGCATTTATAAAAAAGAGATTGAGATTGGCTCTTAAAAAAAGATTTAAGCCAATTTTAATCTCTTTTATCCAATTATTTAACGCTTAGTGCGTTACATTTGTAAATTATTTAAAATTCGTGCTTGCCTTAAACTACTAATTAAAATTGTTTTTTAAGTTCTTCTCCGTTATTCCTTCGGGTATTCTTCGGTCTATGATTGCTTTTGGCACTGATTTTGTGCAAAGATTTTATGTATTCGGTTCGCTATATGAATGATTTGTGCAATCATACTATCAATTTGTTTTTAAGATGTTTAGGAAAAAAAGAAACGCTCAAATTATAGCATTTGTATTAATGCTGATAGGCAGTTTGCATTCTAATGCTCAGGGTTTGCCAACTATTATCGAATGGCAAAAGTGCTATGGATGGAATGGCTGGTATGCTGATGAAGGGAGTAAAATTATATCCATCTCCAACGGTAACTATGCAGCCGTTGGAAAAAAAGCCTTAGACGGCTTTGAAACCATTTGGATATCTAACATAAATAGGAAAGGTGACCTGATATGGGAAACAACCATCTTTGATGATCAGTCCTATACTGGCTTCAAAGGGATAGATATTATTCAAAGTACCGACGGTGGTTTTATTGTATTAGGAAGAGTAAACAATTTACAGAAACTAAGATTTAATGCTACCAATGGCCGTCAGATAGCTGAGCAGAAAGGACAAGGTTTTTATGATAATTTAGTCGTTAAGCTCAATAGTGAGGGCAGAATGGTTTGGTTTAAGGTTTTGGGAGGTTCGGGTGAAGATATACCTGTAAAGATTATTCAGACTGGTGATAATAATTTATTATTATTGAGTTACACAACTTCATTGGATGGAGATTTAGTAAACTCTAATAAAAATACTGTTGGCTTTAATCGTGATTTGTGGGTCGCAAAGCTAAACCAAGATAATGGAAATATCATTTCAAAAAAATGTATCGGTGGTAGTGGGGATGAAATAGCTTCCGATATTAAACAAACTTCTGATGGGGGGTATGTGATTGTTGGTAGTACCACTTCTAATGATGCTGAAATTAGTCCAAATAAGGGTGGGAAAGATATTTTGGCGGTGAAGATGGATGCTTCATTGAATGTCTCATGGAAAAAAACTTATGGGGGAAGTCAAAGTGACGAAGCTCGTAAGATAGTAGCCTTATCGAATGGGGATTTAATTGTTGGAATTACTTCTAATTCAATGAATAATGACTTTGATAATCCCATAAGTGGTGATTTTCCAAACAATTATGAAGGAAATATTTGGTTGTTTAAGCTCAATTCGAGTGGAGATTTTCAAAAAAGAAAAATTTTAGGAGGTTCAGGGAATGATGTATTAAATGATTTAATACCTACGCAAGATGGTAACTTTGCAATCACAGGGTCAACCAAATCATCCAATGGAAATATCACTGATCGTGGACGAATAGCCAATAATAATTTTGCAAGTTATGATGTAGTTGTGATGAAAGTGACAAGCAATTTTGATCTTATTTGGGAAAAAACGGCTGGTGGTTCGGCTGATGATGAAGGGAATGGATTGGTTGAAAGCGAAGATGGTACATTTGTTACAATTGGTACCACCCAATCTTTTGATGGGGATGTATCAGGTAATCATTATCATGAACAAGATAGCCATGATATATGGTTGGTAAAACTCAATTATAGTTGTCAGGCAAATATTACAACCGATAAGGATTTCATAGCTACCAATACTGATATACTTGCCTCTGAAACAGTGAGTACCTCAGATAAAGTAACTAAAAATTCTTCTATTCACTATGGAGCTGGTAAAAGCATCGATATTACTTCAGGTTTTGATTCAGAATTGGGAAGTGTATTAGAATTTAATTTGAGTGGATGCAATGATATTTCAGCAACTGAGAGCCGTCCAATTCAGATAAAAATAGCCAATGAATGTAGAGAAGGTGGCATGAAATTTAAATTTTTGCCTTTTACTCCTAATTCGGACTTATCACAATACCGGATGTCTATTCAAAATCTTAGTCCTAAAATTGAATTTAATTTTTCTGGGAATACACTTATTACGAAAAATAATATTCCAGATAATGGAAATGCCTATTTTGTATTGACGGTATCAAGGGATGGATATGAAGACTTTAGTTATCAAGGATATACCAGTACCTGTGAGCATGATAATGCTCCTATCAATTGTCCAGAAAACAATGAAAATGTGATTCTTGATAAAGATTACTATCAAGCTGGTGAAACTTTTACTGCAAAATGGACTGGGACCTTATTGCCACAACAGTCATTGAATTGGTTTATTGAAAATGTTACAATAATATCTAATTCTGGGACTTCATGTACGGGTAGAATTGACGCTTTTCCAGCTCACATTCAAGCACAACCAAGTTCGTTACCTGACGGTTCTCGTCCTTGTCATGGTGCGATAAGAGTTGATTTTAGAGGTAGTAAGTAGCAAATGTATGAAATTATAAGTCCTCTCAGATAAACCTTATCTGAGAGGATTTTTTATTTTGCTTTTTACTCGTTATTTTTGCAGATATTTTAAGTACCCAATGATATAAATTATTCACTTAGCAAGATGTTTTGCAAGGTATATAATTATCAACGAAACAAATTGTTTGATGTTGATTTCTCACTTAACCAAAGAATTCTGCTGACAATGCGAAAACCAAGCATTACCATTCTATTATTATTGATTGCCTTTACAAGTTTTTCTCAAATAACAATCAATTTACCGTTATCAAGAAGTGTATTTCAAAGAGATAATAAAAACTCATCTGCTATTTACATCTCTGGGAACTATGATGATGTCCTCGAAAAAATTGAGGCAAGGCTAGTACCTATCAAACAAGGTCAAGGTACAGCTACTGATTGGGTAATATTAACTGACAAACCAGAGAATGGAACTTTTGTAGGTACTATCAAAGGTACAGGTGGATGGTATCAGTTGCAAGTGAGAGGCTGGAAAAACGGGGTAATAGTTGCTCAACCAATTGTAGATAGGGTAGGTATCGGCGAAGTATTTCTAATTACAGGACAGTCAAATGCTGAAGGAAAACGTAATTTTGGTGAAAAACCTTCAATTGATGACCGTGTTAATTGTTTTGATTACCAAAAAATTGATTTTTTAGATGACCTTCCACCTTTTAAAGCTTTTTCTCATTTAGAAACAAACTCATCAATCGCTCCACGTGGGCAAGGACCATGGTGCTGGGGTGAATTAGGTGACCTCTTAGCTAAGCGACTTAATGTTCCTATAATGTTCTTTAATGCGGCCTATGAAGGGTCTTCAATTGAAAATTGGTACAGTAGCTCTATAGGAGTTCCAACAATACACCCAGGTTTTTTATTTACTTATCCTCATGAAACACCTTATTCTTATATAAGAACCACCTTGCAGTATTATGTATCGCAATTAGGAATGCGTGCTGTTTTATGGTGTCAAGGTGAGTCAGAATTGGACTTGAAAACGACAGAGGATTACTATGCAACGGCATTAAAAAAAGTAATTGATAAAAGTAGAGCCGATTCTGGAAAAAAACTTAGCTGGGTCATTGCTCGTACTTCGCTAACAAAATTTGACCAGACAAGTCCTGCTATTATTAAAGCACAAAATAGACTAATTAATCCGGCAGATGGCATTTTTGAAGGACCATATACTGACTCGATACAAGTTCCTCGAACCGAAGGTGTTCATTTTCAAAATTTATCTTCTAATAATGCTGGCATCACTGATTTAGCAAAAGCATGGGATAAAAAACTAAATGATACCTTTTTCAATCAATCTGTTCCTTTTTCAGCAGCACCTATTTTGGCTTTGAAAGCTACTTGTGCTACATTCGATAAAGTTACGTTAAGTTTACCTTCAAATTATACATCTTTGCAATGGTCGAATAATACAAATGCAACTACTCTTACTGCTGCTAACGGCGTGTATAGCTGCCTTGCTCGTGACCAAACTGGAAATTACTTTTTTACTTCCAGTATTGATGTAAAGAATGCTTTTCCAACCAAAATTCCTTTTGCTTTTCCTAAGAAAAGTGCTTTTTTCTGTGAGGGGACTAGTACAGATTTATTGACAGATTCACCTGATTTTAACTCTTTTTTATGGAGTACCGGTGAAACACAAAAGCAAATTTCTGTAAAAACATCAGGCACATTTACGGTTCGTGGTATCAATGCTATTGGATGTGGTTCGCAGGAGTCTAATTCAGTAGTTACGCAGTCACTTATCCCTCCTGGAAAGCCAGTAATTTATCAAAGTGATAATGTGATTTGTGAAGGCAATTCTATCACACTGGCCTCGACAAGTACAAAAGAAAATACATGGAGTAACAATGAAATAGGACCTGTTATTTCGATTAATAAAGCAGGGGATTATAGTATAACGGTGAAGGCAAAAGACGAAAATGGATGTATTTCAGTGAGTTCAGACCCAGCCATATTTTCAATTAAAGCACGACCTGAGACGCCAGAAATAACCCAAGTAGGAGCGTTTACACTTCAAGCAAAACAAAAAACAGAATTGCTCAATTTAAGTTATGAGTGGAAAAAAGATGGTGTACTTTCTCCAAATAAGACAGCTTTTTTGAAAGCAACCCAAGCAAGTTTTTTTACTGTATCTTCAATCAAAAACTATACGCTGGCTGATAACAAAAGTATTACATGTCGCTCGAATCTTTCAGGTGCATTTTCTTTTATTCCAGATGTTAGTATTGAAAATGTTATCATTTATCCAAATCCTTCACCTGATGGTCTTGTAATGTTTGAAGCAAAAAGCGATGTATCAGATTTTACATTAATAGTTTACTCTTTAAAAGGACAAATTGTTTATTCAGCTCCTATCCCTGCTCTCACCGAGCGTCGTGTAGTAGATTTGTCATTTTTAAATGAAGGTAAATATTTTGTTAAAATACTCAATGATACTTTTGAAGAAACCAAGCAAATTTGGATTGAGAAAAAATGATCAACTTTCTTTCTCAAGAAACTCTTTGATTCGATGTGTTTTGTCTTTACCAATCAATTGAATAAGTTCTTCTTCTGGAGCATTTTTTATATTTGAAATAGTTTTGAATTGTTTCAAAACCTTTGTCGCTGTGAGTTTGCCAATGCCATCGGCACTTTCAAGGCTACTAATTAAAAAATTCTTACTTCTTCTATCTCGATGATGAGTGATACCAAAACGGTGAGCTTCATCTCGGCAGCGTTGGATGAGTTTCAACGATTCTGATTTTTTGTCTATGTACAAGGGCAATGTATCCTCAGGAAAATAGATTTCTTCCAAACGTTTGGCAATGCCCACAATTGGGACTTGTCCATAAATGTTAAGTTCTTTGAGTGCTTCGCAAGCTGCTGAAAGTTGCCCTTTGCCACCATCAATGATGATAAGGTCAGGTAAATCGGCTTTTTCTTCCAAAAGTCGAGCATAACGCCTGCCAACTACTTCTTTCATTGTCGCAAAATCATTGGGACCTTCTACTGTTTTAGGAATATAATGTCTATAATCTCGAACTGATGGTTGACCATTAATGAAACATACCATCGCCGAAACAGGATTAGTCCCTTGAATATTCGAGTTATCAAAACACTCGATGTGGCGTGGAATGGTTTTTAGTTGTAAATCTTGTTTCAACTTAACCAATACTCTGTCTCGTTTATTGGTTGCTCCGCTTGCTGCAATTGCCTCACGTTCTGCTTTTTCTCTTTGGAAATACATCACATTTTTCAATGACATATCCATTAGTTTTCGCTTATCTCCGATTTGAGGTACCGCAATTTCAGCTTTCATATCAATATCTAATGGAATATTTGATACGATTTCCTTCGATTCACTTTCATATTTCTGACGAAGCTCAATGATAAGCATCGTTAAAATTTCTTCTTCTGTTTCATCTAACTTCTTTTTTACTTCAAGCGTTTGGCTTTGCGTAATTGTACCATTGATGACTTTGAGATAATTGATATAAGCCGAATTTTCGTCAGAAACTATACTAAAAACATCCAAATCTTTGATTGCTGGATTAACAACAGTTGCCTTACTTTGGTAGTTTTGTAAGAAATCTAATTTTAATTTAAATTGATGGGCATCTTCAAAAGCCAATTTTTGAGCTGATTCTTGCATTCGTTGCACAAAATATTGCTTGGCAGGGGCAAGACTACCTCGTAAAATATTATGTACTTGCTCTATCTCTTTGTTGTATTCTTCTTCCGACTGACGGTTTTCGCAAGGTCCTTTACAGTTACCAATATGGTATTCTAAGCAAATTTTGTATTTTTTGGAGGCAACATTCTCTTCCGAAAGATTCAAGATACAAGTGCGAATGGTGTATAATTGACTGAACATTTCAAGCAAAGCATACATGGCTTTTGAATTGACAAACGGGCCATAAAGCTTACCTTTTGTTTTATCTTCAATCCTTCGTGTAGTGATTACTCGTGGAAAACGCTCATTGGTGACACACACATAAGGATACATTTTATCGTCTCTTAGCAAAATATTGAAACGAGGTTGGTATTTTTTTATGAGCGTATTTTCGAGTAAAAGAGCATCAAATTCGGTAGGTACGATGGTGAATTCTAATTTGCGAATACAAATAACCAAACGGCGAGTTTTACGGTCGTGTCGATTGAAGTTATAGAAATAACTGCTAACTCTATTTTTTAAATTTTTGGCTTTTCCAACGTAAATCACTTCACCTGTTTCATCAAAATAACGATAAACCCCTGGTTCTTCGGGAAGTTTGGATAATTCGGCTTTATAATCGAATATAATTTCAGACATATTGTGAAAGTAAAATAGGCGTTCAAAAATAACAGTTCTTTGTGCAAATGCGTTCGAGTTGAGGAAATAATTTGACCCGAGTGTATTTATTTTTTCTAAATTTCCACATAAACGATCTACATATCTATTAAACCTGCTTTGCGTCAAAAATAAAATGATTTAATGGTTCAATAATTTTTTGAATCTTAACCTTTTGGCGAGATAATATTTATTTTTGTTTTGGAAATCCCAATGACAACTGATATGAAAAATATGACAACGCTGTGGCTAAAATTAACAATTTTATTGATATTTTTTGGTTTAATAAGCCAAGCACAACCTTCTGGATTTATTGATGAGGTAATCTCAAATGAATGGAATTCACCAACCGGTCTCACCTTTGATGCCAATGGAAGAATGTATGTTTGGGAAAAAAGTGGTAAAGTTTTTATTGTCGAAAATGGGATAAAACAAAAGCTTCCCATTATTGATATTTCGGAAGAAGTACTCAATTATGGCGACCATGGACTCAATGGTTTTGCTCTTGACCCTAATTTTCAGAAAAATGGCTATGTTTATTTGATGTACGCCGCTAAACGCCACCATGTATTGTTTTTTGGAAAACCTTCATATAATCCTGATGATGATAGCCCGTTTCAGAATACTATTGGGCGAATTACCCGATATACACTCATTGCCAGCAAAGATTTTAAAACAATTGATTCTACTTCAAGAAAAATATTAGTTGGTGAATCTGCTACTACAGGTATTCCCATTTTGGTTGATAATCATGGCGTAGGTTCATTGGTTTTTGCTGCTGATGGAACACTTTTGGCCACCGTCGGTGATGGTGCCGTTGCCACCGAAGGAGTGGTAGATGATTCACAAAACGCATGGTTTCAAGAAGCTATCAAATTAGGTTTTATAAGTGCTGATCAAAATATCAATGCCTTTAAAAGCCAATCTTTAAACTCATTATCAGGTAAAATCTTGCGAATTGACCCAAACACTGGTGATGGAATTGCCTCAAATCCATATTTTGAAAGCAACAATCCTCGCTCTGCCAAATCACGGATTTGGAGTATAGGGCTAAGAAATCCATTCCGTTTTTCAATTAAACCTAATACAGGAAGTAGCAAAGTAAGCGATGGAAATCCTGGAATGATATTCTTAGGTGATGTGGGTTGGTTTCATCGTGAGGAAATTAATATTGTCACCAAAGGTGGGCAAAATTTTGGTTGGCCAACTTATGAAGGTATTGATTTTGTCAATAAATCATATCAAAATTCCCCTTATGCTGCTCCAGCTACTTTTCAAAAGCCAGTCATTGATTGGCGTGGAACGGTGGCACAAGGCTTGATTAATGGTGAACCTTTTGCTGTAAATTCGCCACAATTCAAAGGTAATTCGTTTAATGGAATTGCATCTATTGGGGGGCTTTGGTACAATTATTCACAGTTTCCAAGAGAATACCAAAACTTATATTATCATGCCGATTATGAAGGTTGGATAAAAGCCTTTAAATTTGATGAGAAAAATAATCCAGTTGAAGTCATTGATTTTGTGGATGAGGTACATCCTACTTGTTTGGCTATTAACCCTAAAGATGGAGCGATTTATTATACTAATTATTTTTACCCAAATATTCAGGAAATAAGACGATTGTCATACAATCCCAATGCTAATCGTAAACCTAATATTGTACAAACAGCAACACCCATTTATGGAAAATCTCCTTTGAAAGTAAATTTTAAAGCAGACCAATCAAGCGATCCAGAAGGTACATCTTTAAAATATGAATGGGACTTTGGTGATGGGAAAACTTCAAATGATGCTAATCCTGAACATATTTATGAGTCGAAAGGCGTTTCTGCTACCTATTATGCCATTGTAAAAGTAACTGATGCAGCAGGACTAACAGCTACAAAAACACTGAGGGTTTTTGTAGATAATTCACCACCTGTCATCCAAAGTACAAGTATTGATAAGATAGATTCTTTTGATAATTTGAAAGATTTTCCAATAATACTCAATGCTCAAGTCAGCGATGCTGAACAAACTCAAATAAATTATGTGTGGTCAGTAATGCTTTACCATGATGACCATGTGCATCTGATTACAAGTTTCTATAAATCAAGTGGCGAGGCGATTTTAGGAACTGTTCCTTGTGATGCTCAAACCTATTTTTACAAAGTCTCACTTACTGTGACTGATTCAGAAGGGCTAAGTTCTACTTTTGAAAAAAAAATAAGACCCAAATGTTCAGGCTCAGAACCAGAGCCCTTGAGTATTTCGCCAGAAACTTCTCCTTTAGTAATTTTCCCTAATCCAACGAATGCTTCAATTGATATTTTCCCGATAAATGAAATAACAAATCGGAAAATAAAAATGGCTCTTTTTCAAACAAATGGAGTTATATTGCTTGAAAAAGAGGGTTTTTGGCAAGAAATGAAGCCATTAATCGAAAATGAATTGAAAAGAGTAGGGGAAGGGAATTTTTTATTAAAAATTAACTATGAAAACTTCTCGAAAACATTTAAAATTGTTAAGAATTAAGCTCCAAAATTAGAAATGTCTTTACAGAAAACAGTTACTTTAAGTTTTTTTGCTCTATTGATTTGCCTACATGTAAATGCCCAAAGTCTTTTCATTGGGCAAGATGAAGATGCGATTTATCATTATTTTCATATCGAAAAAAATGATGATTGTCTCACCTACCGTAATTTTCCTCAACCTGTTGGTTTGACACAATACATTGATATTTTCAAGTTAGAAGGTCTAAAAAAGCCTGTGGATAATGGTGCTGGCTCGAATTGTGTCAAGAATATTTTGGATGATAATTGCCTAAAGCGATATAATAAAAATATCCCTTTTAATATGGCTATTGGGGTTTGGATGAATAATGAATTAGAAATACAAAACCTTGTCAATGGCCTTTATGATGCAAAAATCAATGAATTGGCTGATTTTCTGAAAACTTATCCAAATGTGAAGTTTTATCTCAGAATTGGGTATGAATTTGATGGGCAATGGAATAAAGCTTACGAAGACCGCCGTAGATATATTGTAGCTTTTCAAAGGATTCATGATATTTTAAGGGTTAATTATGAAAAAACTAAAACCAATCGAAATTGGCTTTCAGTTTGGCAGGCTTGTACCTCTCCTATAGATGATATTATGGAAAATAAAATCGAAAATATAGGTGATTGGTATCCAGGCGATAAATATGTCGATTTTTGTGGACTTTCTTGGTTTTTGGCAGGAACAAAAACTGCTCCGAAGTATGCTAATAGCACCAATGTAGTGTATAAACGTAGCCAAAGAAGTTTAGCCAATGAAATGATTTATTTTGCCAATTACAAAAGTAAGCCTGTGATGATTTGTGAAGCTACTCCTCAGGGCTATAACCTAAGCGGACTTTACAGGAAAAATATTGGCCCCTATTGGGATGGAATTGCTGGTGAAAATATAGTAAAACTTACACCTTTGCAAATATGGAATGAGTGGTATAAACCTTTCTTTGAGTTTATCGAAAAAAATAAGCAAACCATTAAAATTGTCGCCTATATCAACCAAAATTGGGACGAACAAACCAAGTGGACTTTGACAAAATCAGGTACTTATTGGGGCGATTCTCGCATTCAGACAAATGATAAAGTGAGCCAATGGTGGTCTGAGATGATCACAAATACTTGGGAGAAATAATGAAAAATTTTAATCAATTCCTACTGAAAAATGATACCCAACACCTTTGAGAGTAGTAAGTTTGATTGAAGGGTCATTTTTTAGATATTCTCGCAATTTAGTGATATAAACATCCAAATTGCGAGAATTGAAAAATGAATCATCACCCCAAATTTTCATCAAAACTTCCTTTCGACTGATGGTGAAATTACGATTTTCGGTGAAAATTTTTAATAACTCAGCTTCTCTATAAGAAAGTTTTTTTATGTTTTCTTGAAATATAAGTTCGTATTTTTGAGGAAAAAATTCGTATTCGCCTAATTGAACACTCATCCCTTGTGAAATCGTTTTTTTATTGGCTAAACTTAACAAATTATTGATTCTAACAATCAATTCTTCCATGCTAAATGGCTTTCTAATATAGTCATTTCCGCCCGACTGAAAACCCTTTAATACATCTTCTGTTTGCGTTTTAGCAGTCAAAAAAATGATAGGCATAGCCGAATTTTGCTGCCTGATTTCATTCCCAATTGTATAGCCATCTTTGTTTGGAAGCATGACATCAAGTACACAAATATCAGGTTTAAATTGCATAAATTCTTTTAAAGCAAAACGGCCGTCAGTCACCATTTTTACTTCAAAATATCTACTTTCGAGACTTTCTTTGACGATTTTTCCTAAAAAAGGCTCATCTTCGACATAGAATATTTTAGTTCCTGTATTTGACATTTTTATAGCTTTTAACTATTAGCGGTTAGCTTTTTTTATAATTTAAATTTTGACTATGAAGTTTAAATGACTGAGAAGAAGTTTTTTGCTAAAAGCTTAATGCTAATAGCTAAACCGCTAAAAGCTAAAAACTCAAAGTAAAACAGCTCCCTTCTCCAATTTTACTACTAACTTGTATTGTTCCATTGTGTTTTTCGACAACACTGTGAACATAGCTCAAACCTAATCCATAGCCTTTTGTATTATGAACATCGCCCGTTGGTACACGGAAAAACTTTTCAAATATTTTAGGCAAATATTCCTCTGAAATACCGATACCATTGTCTTGAATGGCCAATTTTATTTCTTGATTTTCTTCAGTCAAACGAATCGAAATGAGTGGATTTGGACTATATTTTAGAGCATTTTCTAATAAATTATACACCACATTGGTGAGATGTATAACATCACCTTCGAGCGTGAAATAATTACCTAAAAAATCATAATCAATTTGAGCATGGTATTTTTCAAATTGGAGTTTCATCGTTGCCAATACATTTTCGACCAATGATTTAAAGTCTAATATTTCTATTTTTAAAGCTAAATCTTTCTGCTCAAAAATGCTCATTTTTAGTACTTTATCTACCAAAATGGTGAGGCGATTCAACTCGTTCTTTGATATTTCCAGATATTCTTTTGTCTGTGCAGGATTTTGTAAAACATTAAAATTACTTAACGCTTCAATCGCTACACTTACTGTCGAAATAGGCGTTTTGAGTTCATGAGTAACGTTGCTAACAAAATCATTTTTGAGTTCAGTCAAGCGGCGTTGTTGTTGCAGATTTCTAAAAATGAGTAGAAATGAAATGGTTGTAATGGCGATTAGAAAAAATGAAAACAAAATTTGAGGAATGATTTTTTTTGTTAAAAACCATCGGAAATTGTCAAAATTTGCTTGATAAGTGAGCAATCCTAAGGTAGCTTTTGCCGTAATTACATTTGGCGTATTGTTTTTTTCTTTTGGATTGACAGTGATGGAAAACGGTAAAATTATCTGTTGTTTTTGAAGTTTTGAACGATATTTTTCTTGTATTTCTGCTGTTTTTAAGGAGTCATTGACCAATTTGATTACAATATTATCAGATTTCTGAAACTTTGTTTTGAGAGCTATTTTTTTTGGAGTTTGTTCTATTTCGCCTTTGAGGCTCGACATCACCATTATTCGATTGGGAGTATTGAAGTTGTGCTTGGAAGAAGAGTCTAATTTTAACTCAATTTTTATGCTTCTTCCCCCGGAATCTAAGCGAAAAGACTTAATCATTGAGCTTAGAAGTCGGCGACCCATCGAATCAGAAAGATGCTGCCTATTGGTTGAATTGACTGAAATTTGTTCAAAAAAGACCGAATCACGCTTTAAAATTGGCTTATTGTTTGGTTTACTGATATATACAATACTTCGGTTATCTTTTTTCAAATTTATATCAGTTACAGTCTTTTTAAGTTGATATTTTTGAGCCTTTTGGCCTTTCATTGCTTCATCTACTTGCTTTTTTATGAGCGAATCTTGCATCGAAGCAATGGTTTTTTCAAAAGTATTATTTATATCTTTTTGTAGATTATTTTGCTGTTCACTATAATTTTGCCGTAGCCAAAACAAATTGAATAGCGTCAGCAATAATACGCTCACGCACATCAAAAATAAGGAGGTTTTATTTTGCTTGAAAAATTTCAAGGGCTTTGATAAATTTAGGCAACTACCAATTGGCTTTACTAATGTTCAAAAATAACAGAGTTTTTTGTTATTCTATGCTTTCATTAACCTTAATTAACATTATTGTAAGGCAGATTAACCTTTGAAGCAAGATTAGAATAATACTTTTGTGACATAAAACTTATCACGAAATCAAAACCTATATGAAACCTTTTTTCAAATCAATTGCCAAGGTTACTTTTGGCACTCTTTTAGCACTTATTTATAGCCAGTTTTCTTTTGCACAAAGTCAAGAAGGTGTAATTGAGTTTGAATTCAAAGTAAATATGCACAAAAGTATCACAATGGATAATGAACAAATGAAAAGCATGATTCCAGAATTTAGAACGAGTAAAAATCGCTTGTTTTTTAAGCCTAATGCGTCATTTTATACAAATGTTGAGGAAGAAGACCAAGAAATTAATACAACTTCGGGTGGAGCGAATGTTCAGATGAAATTTAATCGACCTCAGCAGGATATTTATCGCAATTTTGATAATACACAATATACCATGTTGACTGATTTTGCAGGAAAGAAATTTCGTGTGGAAGATTCTTTGAAAACGATGGCATGGAAATTTGTTGATGAAACGAAGAAAATTGCTGGATATGATTGTAAAAAAGCTACCTATCACAATGACGAAACCAAACAAGATATTGTAGCATGGTTTACTGACGCTTTGGTGTGTTCGTCGGGGCCACAAAATTATTGGGGATTACCAGGAATGATTTTAGGAGTTGATATCAATGATGGATTACAAATGATTACTGCTCAGAAAGTTACTTTGACTGATGTAAGTAAAGATTTAAAAGTACCCACAGGCGGCAAAAAAGTAACTGCCAAAGAATTCAAGAAAATCAGAGATGATTACATGAAAGAAATGGGTATAAAAGATGGCGGCCCAGGAGGAGCGAGAATCATTATCCGAAATAATTAAAAGTATAATTTTCTAAATTATGAAAGGTGGAGTGCAATCGCATTTCACCTTTTTTTGTTTAAAAATTACTGATTTTGAACTAAAAATTTACTTTAATATAGACATGTTTCATTGAAAATTTGTATAAGTATTTTTGTATATTTAAAACTTGGTGATGCCTTTTAGCCAGTATTTAGGATTAATTTGATATAAAATATTGTGTTTTTTGAATATGTTATTCAAATGCTCTTAAATCATTTTATAGCAGGCAAATTTTTTAAAAATAACCTATTATTTATATGTTAAATTACCTAATTAATTCCTTTAAAAGGAAGCTTGCTCGAAGAGTGACCAAAGAGTATTCAACGACATTAGATTCGTTTGAAACAAATGCTTATGGCACGATAAAATTTGCAAATTGGAACAATCCTCTCGTTGAAAAAAAAGACATCCCAGAAGCATCAATAGCGTTTTTTAAGAAATTTATTAACGAAGGCGATTTAGTGATTGATATTGGAGCAAATATTGGTCATACTTCTGTACCCATGTCGATTGCTTGTGGCAAAACAGGATTAACGTTATCATTCGACCCAAACCCTTTTGTATTTAAGGTTTTAGAACAAAATGCTACTTTAAATCTGCAATTGTCTAATATTCAGCCTTTCAATTTTGCGATTACTGATTTTGATGATGAATTTTTCTACACCTCATCAGAAGCTTCGTTTAATAATGGAGGTATTTCTAAGGAGAAATCTGGAAAACATGGCAAATATGTGCTTGAAAAAAAGATAAAAGGTATTAATTTGGAAGCTTTTTTAAAGAAAAATTTTGCCCAAAAATTACCTAAATTACGTTTTATAAAGATTGATACTGAAGGTTATGACAAAGAAATCATCAAATCAATCAGAAATATTTTAATCGAATTTAAGCCAATTGTCGTTTCGGAATGTTTTTTCCAATCTTCCCCTGCTGATAGATTTGAGCATTTTGAGGTGTTAAGTTCAATCGGATATTCATTATTTTATTTCAATGATTTTGAATTAAATACAGAAATTGTCCCAATTTTGCAAAAAGAAGATATGCTTAAATGGAAGCATTATAATTTTTATGCAATTAATCAAGGGTGATTTATTTTGAATACGACTGTTTTTGCCATAACACCGCCTTTTACCCAACTGAATACACCGTATCCAGCGACGGCCTATATTAAGGGTTTTCTGAAGACAAAAAATATCTCCTGCTTTCAGGCTGACTTGGGAATTGAGGTAATTTTAAAGATTTTTTCAAAAGAAGGTTTAATAGAATTATTTAGCTCCTTGCCCCCCGATGGAGGAGCTTTCTCCGCAAATGCGGCAAGAATTATTGCTTTACAAGAAGATTACGCCAATACAATTGATGCCGTCATCTTATTTCTTCAAGGTAAAAATCCGACTTTAGCCAATCAGATTTGTCAAGATAATTTCTTGCCAGAAGCATCTCGCTTTGCCCAGCTTGACGACCTCGATTGGGCATTTGGTTCGATGGGAATGCAGGACAAAGCCAAACATTTAGCAACACTCTATCTCGAAGATATTTCTGATTTAATCATGGAATGTGTTGACCCACATTTTGGATTTAGTCGTTATGCCGAGCGTTTGGGACGTTCAGCCAATAGTTTTGATGAATTATATGGCATTTTGCAGCAAGATTTTACTTACATTGATACAATCCTGATTAAAATTTTGGAAGAAAGGATGGCCGTGATTCAACCAAAATTAGTGGCTATTTCAGTGCCTTTTCCTGGAAATCTATACAGTGCGTTTCGCATTGGACAATGGATAAAAAAGTATTACCCCAATGTAAAAGTGGCAATGGGAGGTGGTTTTGCCAATACCGAACTTCGCTCGCTTTCGGATGCTCGTGTTTTTGAGTTTTTTGATTTTATTACGCTTGATGATGGAGAAGCTCCGATTGAAAATTTAATTGATTACATTGAAGGCAAACGCTCAGTTGAACAACTTAAAAGAGCTTTTACCTTAATTAATGGTGAAGTATCATATACCAATAATAGTCTAACAAAAGACTACAAACAATCGGAAGTTGGCACACCTGATTACAGCGATTTATTATTGGACAAATACATTTCGGTGATAGAAATCGTCAACCCAATGCACCGCATGTGGAGCGATGGGCGTTGGAATAAGCTGACTATGGCTCATGGTTGTTATTGGGGAAAATGTACTTTTTGCGATATTTCACTTGATTATATCAAAATTTACGAACCTATCGCAGCTAATTTACTTTGCGATAGAATGGAAGAAATGATTGCCCAAACAGGTGAAAATGGCTTTCATTTTGTAGATGAAGCTGCTCCGCCAGCATTGATGCGAGCATTAGCATTAGAGATTTTACGCCGAAAACTCACCGTAACTTGGTGGACAAATATTAGATTTGAAAAAAGCTTTAGTCAAGATTTGTGTTTATTGCTGAAAGCGTCTGGTTGCATTGCTGTTTCGGGAGGTTTGGAGGTTGCTTCCGATCGCTTGTTGGAGTTGATTCAGAAAGGCGTTACTGTTGCTCAAGTGGCACAAGTCACTCGCAATTTTACCGAAGCAGGTATTATGGTTCATGCTTATTTGATGTATGGTTTTCCTACACAAACCGCCCAAGAAACCATTGATTCGCTCGAAATGGTACGTCAGATGTTTGAAATTGGCACTTTACAATCTGGTTTTTGGCATCAATTTGCTATGACTGCTCACAGTCCCGTTGGACTTTATCCCGAACAATTTTCGGTACAACGTGAAAGTGATGAAATAGGAACTTTTGCCAATAATGATTTGGTTTTTTCTGACCCCAAAGGTGCTGACCATGACGCTTTTAGTTATGGTTTGAAGAAATCATTACTCAATTTTATGCACGGCATTTGTTTTGATTATCCACTTCAAGAATGGTTCGACTTCAAAGTTCCACGCACCAAAGTACCGAAAAATTATATTGAAAATGCCTTGTTGGAAGAAGAACCATACATTTTAAAGCCTTCTGCAAAAATTGTTTGGTTGGGTAAAAAGCCTTTGATTACATACGTTACAAACAAAAAAGGGGTAGTAGCTAATTTGACTTTCCACGACAAAAAAGAAACCTTCAGTATCAAACTCAATCAAGCTCAAGGCGATTGGTTAGCTGAAATTTTAGATAAAATCTCTCCCAAAAATGTCAAAGTTTATACCCTTCAAGAAGTAAAAGCACACTACGAAGCTGCAGGATTAGAAGATTTTGAACTATTATGGTATAATAAACCTGTCAATACTTTAAAAGATTTTGGACTTTTGGCTTTGTGATGAAATATTGAAGAATTCTTTACAAATTATTAGAAAAGATAGTTTATTCGAGTTTTTAGTTAATTTTATATCAAAATGGCTATAAAATGGGAGAGCGGAAAATAATTCGACACAAACATATTGGTGACCAATATCTGCATTTATTGGAAATGGGGCGAAAAATCACACCGACCGAAAGACTAATAAGTCTATTTCAAATGCAAGAAGAATATCGCCAAATTCATAATGAACCTACCAAAAAAACTCAACGTACAATCATTATCAAAAAGCCTACATGGATTTAGAAAATTCCGAATTTATGCGTTTTGTTGAGAGTGCCAATTGATATACTTACATTTGTACATAAGAAATTTGATTTTGATAAATGTTATAATCGAGCAAGAGTTCAACAAACCCAAGGTCATACAATTCGGGTACTTCATATCAACGATTTGCGTGAGATAAAGGTTTTTGCTAAAAGAAACCAAGATTTTCGAGATGTTATTATGATTGATGATTTTTTGAAAGAAGAAAAATCTGGCCAAAAGCAAATGAATATTTGGGCTAAAATTCAGTTTTGGAAAAGAAAATAATTTTATTGGAATCTTCAAAGAGCTAAATCAATTGGCTCTTTTTTTGTTAAGTTTGAATCAAACTAAAATAAAATTTAAAAGTATGTTTGTAGATGCAATTGAGGAGGTAGGCCAATATACAAGAGCAATTCAGTTTATTTCAAGAAATTATAATGAAAAAATAATAACAGGTGGAGCCGCTACCTTGTTTTTTGTGAATGAGTTTGCATGTGCCATTACCTGTAAACACGTCATGGATTTGATTGGAAATAGGGCAGTAATTAATCAAAACTATGCTAATTTTCGTAGAGAAAGAGCAGCAATTGCCCAAAATGCTCAATATCAAGAGGCCTTGAAACAATTAGAAACCAAATACAATTATAAATCTGATGTGATGGTCGAACTGAGCGAAAGGTTTTTGGACTGCACAGCAGATTCAGAATTGAGATTTAGATGGATCAATCATCCAAAATATGATTTGTCAATTATTATCTTTGATGACTTTAGTCAGCCTCTTTATCAATCTTACGCACGATTTTTAAAAGATGGTTCTTCTCTCAAACAAGGTAAATCTTTATGCCGTTTAGGTTACCCTTTTCCTGAGTTTACCAATTTTCAATACGACCAAAAATCAGATGAAATTTCATGGACAAATACTGGAATTATAGGTACACCACGCTTTCCGATTGATGGAATGCTCACCAGACATTTGGTTGATGAAGGAACAATTTTTGGTGTAGAGTTAAGCACTCCTGGCTTACGTGGACAAAGCGGAGGCCCACTTTTTGACCGAAATGGCTTGGTTTGTGGAATGCAAAGCAAAACAAACGCATTACATTTGGGTTTTGACATGATGGATGCCGAGCATAATGTCAATGGTAAAACTATCAAAGTTAATAATCAACCTTTTCTTCATGTAGGGCATTGCATTCATGTAGATATTATCAAAACTTTTTTGGCAAAAAACGGTATCAAGTTTTATGAAGAGTAAGTAGTGAATGTATAATTAATAAGGAGTCGCCCGTGTGATGGAAAATGAATAATTGTAAAACCTCATCTTTTGAGCCTTTTCACTTAGTTATCTACATTTTCGTCTAAAAATCCGTACTTTTGTAAAAAAATAAGAAATAAGCAATGGATATTTTTGTGGGAAGTATTCCTTTTAAGTTAAAGGAAAAAGAATTAAGAGAAATGTTTGAGAAATTTGGAGAAGTTACTTCTGTCAAAATAGTAAAAAGTAAGGTGACTCGTCAAAACAAAGGCTTTGGTTTTGTAGAAATGCCCGACGAAGACGAAGTACGCAAGGCAATTTATGAACTCAATGGGACAGAACTCATGGGGCGTACTATTGAAGTGAGTATTTCAGAGAAAAAAGATAAAGCTTCTCAAGCAGGCAAACTCAATGCACAAGGAAAACTAAAAGGTGGTGCTTTTAGGGGTATTGGCAAAGGATATATTGATAAACGTGGCGAAAAATGAAATTTGAAGATTATAGTATCTCGCTCGAAATCAAGCAAAATTTAGAAAAATTAGGCTTTAAAAAGCCAACTGATATTCAATTTAAGTCGATTCCTCCAATTTTAAAAGGAGAAGATGTATTGGCAATTGCCCAAACAGGTACTGGGAAAACGGCAGCATTCGCTATTCCGATTATAAGCATTTTGCAAGAAATGAAGTATTCGGTAAGGTATCAAGAAGGATTAAAGTGTATAGTCATGGTACCTACTCGAGAGCTGGCGATTCAGATTACAGAGGTTTTTCAGCAATTGGCTCGTGGAACAAAAGTTGAGACTTTATGCCTTTTTGGCGGAGTAGAACAAGAGCCACAAATAGCAACAATTGAGAAAGGAATAGATATTCTTATCTCCACGCCAGGTCGAATGTTTGATTTGATTTATCAAAAACATCTCAAAATTACAGGTGTTGAAATATTGGTACTGGATGAAGCTGACCACATGCTTGATTTGGGTTTTATCAAGGATATTCAAGATGTAAAAAAGTTTTTGCCACGTAATCATCAAACTTTGTTTTTTTCGGCAACTATTAATGAGCAAATCAAAAAAGTAGCTTATTCACTGGTCAAAAATCCAATTAGAATTCAAGTTTCGCCTAAAGACCCTGTTTCAAAAAATATTACACATTCGGTGGTATTTGTAGAAATGGACGACAAACGTTTTTTCTTGGAGAGAGTCATTAATGAAAACCCAGACAGTAAAATTTTGGTTTTTGTGCGTACCAAAGTACGTGCTGAGAGAGTAAAAGCAGCAATGGAGCGGGTTGGTATTGCCAGTGAAACGATACATGGTGATAAAGAACAACAAGATCGATTAACAGTTTTAAATAAATTTAGGGAAGGTGAAAGTAAGGTTTTGATTGCTACCGACGTAAGTGCCAGAGGAATTGATATTGCTAACGTGGATTATGTAGTCAATTATGATTTGCCTGATGTTCCCGAAAATTATGTACACCGAGTAGGCCGCACGGGTAGAGGGACAAAAAAAGGTTTAGCAGTTTCATTCTGTAGTACTGAAGAAAAGCCTATTTTAGCAGAAATTGAAGGATTTATGGATAAAGCTATCAGGGTTTTAGAAATTGATAAAAATGACTACACTGAAACCATAGATTTTTCAAAAGATACGACAAATTATGACCTAAAAGCTTTGCTATTGGAGGCCGAAAAGATAGAGGAAAAGCGTAAAAAAGGAAAGAAAAAGAAGAAGTAGAATTGATTGTGCTGATAATTAATGTTGCTTGCAAAGCATTTAGTATTTTTTGCATAAATATTCAACAATATTACAAGCACTTTTTAACAAAAAAATAGAAACTTTTAAAAAGAATGAACCAAGAGCAACCTCAACCTAACAACCCGCTTCATGGCATTACTCTTGAGAGGATTGTAAAAGAACTACATGATTATTATGGTTGGGACCAAATGGCTTACCATATCAATATTAATTGCTTCGCTAATAATCCAACATTAAAATCAAGCCTTAAATTTCTACGAAAAACTGATTGGGCAAGAAAAAAAGTAGAAAAGTTATATCTAAGAATGCTAGATGAGGTGAATGGGTACCAATGATTTTTAGTTTGTAATAAGTTAAATTCACATAACTTTCTTACTAATCTTCTAATTTATATTTAGTCATCGAATTTGATTACTTCTGCATAAGTGATATTTATTTTCAGAGAAAAGTATATCGAAATACATTATTTGATATGACAGATGCAGCTAAATAAAGTAATGCCATATTATTTATAAGTTATTCATAATCATTGAGTTATGAATAATTTACTTCATTGGAAATTAAAATAAAGTACCGTATAATAAAAAATGCTTGTACTAATTTTTGCTTGTAGTTAAATTACACAAAATACTTATTTTAATATTAGTTCAAAATTTTAGCATTTTGTGGTGATAGTAAAATAGCAATTGGTATAAATGCTAAAATAGCAACAGTAAGCCGTTTAAAATATATTTGCTGAAAGAGTGAGTCCTTCTAAATCTGTTTGAAAACCCAATCATGATCACTAAAAAACATAAACTTATCATTTATGGCACTGGGAAGTTGGCTGAATATGCCTATTTTGTGTTTACACATGATAGTGAGTACGAGGTCGTTTGTTTTTGTATCGAAACAGAGTTTATGCCCTCAACTACACAACACCGATTAGGCTTACCTATTTATGATTTAGGCAAGATTGCCGAACATTTTCCTTCAGTTGAATATCATATTTTTGTTGCAGTAGGCAATAATTCTGTGAGAGATAGAATCTATGCAAAAATAAGCACTATGAACTACACATTTGCTAATTATTTATCCTCAAAATCACAATATTGGTTTGATTGTCAGCTTGGAAACAATGTATTCATTAGTGAAGGATGTGTAATACAGCCCTTTGTGAGCATTGGAAACAATACTTTAATTTTTAGTTCAATAATAGGTCATCATTCTACTATAGAAACCAATGTAACGCTGAGTGGATGCACGATTGGTGGTAGTGTGACAGTTGAAAAAAATACATTTATTGGAATGAATGCTACGATTAATCAAAATTTAAAAGTAGGGATGAATAACATCATTGGGGTAGGGTGTAATATTATTCGTGACACAAGAGATGGCGAAGTGTATTCGGCAATAAAATCAAAATTAAGATTATTTTCTTCTTCTCGTATTTTTTCTAATTTTTTAAAATAGTTGCAGGGATGGACCACACCAAAAAACAAACTAACTACTTATTTTATATAGCATTATTATTGACTTTAACGCCACTCATTCATTCTAAAACAACAATTTTCGGAACCATTGTCCAGCGGTCTCTTTACTTTTGGTTGGTTATAGATGTAGCTTTAATTTTTACCCTTTTTCGACAAAAAATAACGAGTATAAAATTTAATTATCTACAATTGGCTGTTTTAATTTATTTTGTAATCAGCCTTTTGGCAGCTATATTAGGTACAGATATTTACCTCAATTTGTTGTCAAATTTTGAGCGAATGATGGGAGTCGTTGGGATGCTACATTTTGTTGTTTTTTTCTTTTTATTTAGCAATTATTCATTTTCAGAAACTCAAATCAATACGCTTATTTATTTGACATTAATAATAGGAACAGCATTGAGTTTTTGGGGAATCGCAGAGGTAATGAATGGAAAGCACTATCGAGCAGAATCAGTATTGTCAAATCCGATGCACTTTGCTTTATACCTTGTGCTGCAAATATATTTGGGTATTTATTGCCTCTTTCGTTGGAAAAATTACCCATCAAAACTTGTAATCATTCTGTATTTGATTGTTTGTTTGATTGCTTTGATGCTTACACAAACAAGAGCTGCTTTTGTTGCTCTTTTGATTGGTGGATTGATTATGTTAATAATTACCATAATTCAATCACATGAAAAATTAAAACTCATTATTTATACCCTAATTGTCTCTATTGTTTCGATAAGTATTGCATTTGTAGGAATAAAATATGGACAGTGGGATAGAATTGATATTATTGATAGAATTGTTAATACCAATTTTGCCGAAGATACGAGTTTGGTTCGTTTGAAAATTTGGAAAATGTGTTTACAACATACTTTTGATAAACCATTTTTGGGTTGGGGGCAAGGCTCATTTGTTTATTTTTATTTCCAAAATTTTACAAGTGAATTAAATAATGCAGGTTTTTGGTATGACTCTTCTCACAATAATTTTATAGACCAAATCATAGGAGCAGGTTATTTGGGCCTCTTTTCATACTGCTTGATTTTTTTCATTTCATTTAAGACCATTTGGATGAAAAACAATCAATTATTGAGATATGAAAAACTGTTACTTACAGGCGTCATCGTATCTTATTTGGCATTTATATTTTTTGGTTTCGATAGTTTGATAAGTTATTTAGGGATATTTTCCTTGTTTATTATCATTCAAAAATATAGCCCCATAAAATGGTCAGTTGATATAAGTAAGGTGAATTTACCGATGAAATTTGTTAAAATAGTAGTATCGTTTTTATCGGTTTTATCGCTTTATTTCTTTGTCTATAAGAGTTTTCAAACAAATGAATTGCTAAGTAAAGCCCATCTCGAACAAAATATTTCAGAAATGATCAGTTTATACGATAAAGCGTATAAAAATGCAATTATTGGAGAATATGATGTGGCTGTAGATTTTGCTCTGAAACAAAACTCAGTTTTAGCAAGTAAACTTTCTAATGAATTGAATCAAAGATATTTTTCAAGTATTGACGAAGTGCTAAAAACGTCATTGAATAAACATTCTGAGAATCCAGTTTTACTTAATCAAAAAGGTTTTGCCGAATACCAAAGCAATAGGAAACTAGCAGGCATCAAAACATTTGAGTTAATGAATAAACTTTCTCCTAATCGCCTTATCAATCATCATGATTATGCTTGGTTATTATTCAATAATAATCAAGTTTCAGAAAGTATATATATATTAGATAAAGTTATCAAAAAACAGCATTATAATAGCAAAGCAATTATCCTGAAAGCTCGCATTTTGTTTGAATCAAAACAATCAAAAGAGGCATTTAAGGCATTGGATATTTATACTCCTAAAGAAGTGATTGAGAATTTCAAAGAAATTACTAATCTCATTTTTGAATACCAACAATACAACGAGTTTTACGATTTTATTTATGCGAAGTTTTCTCCGAATCATTTAAACGATTTTGTTTTGACAGAGGAGCAGGTGTTGATTTGGTCTCAAATTGCTCAACTTTCAAAGGATAAAAAACAAATTTATTCGGTATTTTCTTATTTTTCTGGCAATACCCTTTTAGGAGATGATAGACACTTTCGCCAGAAAAAGGATTCATTAATGGTATTAGAATTGATTGACAAGGTGCATCAAGGTACTGTAAATTATGATGTAATTATGACATTGAAAGACTTCAATTAAGAGCTAAATTATATGGACAAGTTCAATGAAATAAAAGTTAGTGTACTTATTCTAACTTACAATCACGAAAAATTTATCAAAAAAGCGATTGAAAGTGTCCTGAATCAGAAAACAGATTTTGAGTTTGAACTTATTATTGCTGATGATAATTCTACCGATACTACTCAAAATATAATTATTGAAACACTTGCCAGTATTGCTACGACCTCAAAGGTGAGATATATCAGAAACGCAGAAAATTTGGGCGTGATGCGTAGCTGGAGAAATATACATAATATGATATGCGGGCAATATTTTGCCATTTGTGAAGGAGATGATTACTGGATTGATGAGCTAAAACTTCAAAAACAAGTAGATTTTCTTGATACTAATCAATCATTTTCGATTTGTTTTCATAATGTTAAAGTTGATTTTATAGATATTCCACAGGCCAATTATTTATTAAACGATGGCTTAGTAAAAGATGTTTTTACGCTGGATGATTTGATTGGCAATAAAGAGATTTGGTTTATGGCAACTGCCAGTTTAATGATTAGAACCAATAGCCTTAAAAGCATTCCAGATTGGGTGATTAAATCAAAAAGTGGTGATATTCCTTTAATAATTTTAGCATCTCTGCATGGAAAAATCAAATATTTACCCAATGTCATGGCAGTTTATCAAAAACATTCAGCAGGCATGAGTATGACTGACCATAAAGATGACACTGTTTTCTTGAAAAACAGGATTTTTATGTATAGAATGATAAACAAAGAAACCCGTTATAGATATAATAGGAAACTCAGAGAAAATATTGCTAGCTATTATTACCTAATGTTATCAGCTAAACAGCTAAGAAATAGCTATTTTAAAAAACTTATCATTAGCTTTTATTATATTTTCCTTACATTTCCTAATACACCTCAACTAAAATCAGTATTAAAAGACCATATCATTCCTCTTTGGGCAATCAAATTAAGTAGGATTCTTAAAAGAAAATTAGGTTTAATTCCTTTGAACGATGCAAAATATGGCAAAAACGCATCAATTCAAGAACTATAAATCAACAAATACTGATTTTTTATCTAGTAATAATTCTTATTCCTCCACGTCCTTGTGTGGGATTGAATCCTTTCAAAGAATAAGTAAAACTCAGTAAGAAATATCTTCCAAGTGTACGGATACGTTCGTCTTGTATATAATTGAGTTGTGCTACTCGATTGATACCAGTATTACGATTCAATAAATCATTGACCGAAAACTTCAATTCTCCTCGGCGATTTTTCAAGAAAAATGTAGATAACGAAACAGCCCAAAGTGGAATATTTTGGTTATAGCCCGTAGTTAGGCCTGTATAGGTAGTATAATCGAAATCAGTGCCAAAAATCAAGTTTTTATGGATTGTCCAATTTAAGTCGGCAGCGTAGTTATTGTTGAAATATTCTTGGTTTTGTTGCTTGTTGACAGAGTAAAGTGTTTGGTTATACCCAATTTTTGCCTCGGTCGAAAAGTCAAAGTTGTCTTTTTGATAGCTTAACCTGAGTCGTGTATTTGCTTGAAAACCTTTAGTTCGATTCTCTTGTTGATTCACAAAGCCAATTCCTCGATTGAGCATGATATTTTCTGTCAGTTCAACTCGTAATTTTATAGGTTTGATGCGAAAACCATAAGAAGCGTTTCCATTCAATAGATAATCATCTTTTACATTAATTGGCTGTAAAGTCCTCACTAAAAGTTCATTAATTTGCTGAGAATCGGTGATTTTGTTGGTTGTATAAACGAGATTAATACTTGAGAAAAAGCTTGAAAAATTTAATTGATTAAAAGAAGAATAATTTGTTCCAAGTCGATGAGAATATTCAGGTTTCAGGTTTGGATTACCAATATAAATATTCAATGGGTCACGATTATCGGTGATGGGTGCGAGTTGACTGATACTCGGTTCTTGGAAGTTAGTTTCATAGTCAAATCTCAAATGCTGTGATTGTTGAAAATCATAGTTATAGTGCATATTTGGCAAAATATTCTGAAAACTACGTGAAATTTTGCTATCTAATAGCAACAAATTACCTTCTAAATGAGCATTTTGGATATTCAATCCTGTAGAAAAGTTGTATTTTTTACCATTAAGTCTAATATTAGCACCCAAACGGTTATAAGTAAAATAGCTTTCAAAGCTATTACTTAGGAGTTTATTATAAGTACTTATATTGTCTTTGACATCATTCACCACCGCATCTGATTTATAATTATTTTTTGAGTAAGCATAGTTCAATTCTAAATACTTTCTTTTACCTAAAGGCTCGGTAAAAGAGGCGTTTACGCCATAATTCATGCGGTCTGATACCTTATTGTTATTTTGTGAAATATTTTCGGTACGAGCCAAGATTTCATCTTTGAAATATTTGTTGGTGGCAGCTAAATCTCCTTTACTCGTATTATTATTGAAACCAAAAATTAGATTTGAAGAAAAGGTTCGACCTTTTTTGTGGAATCTGTGTCTAAAAAGTAAGTTGCTGTTTAAACTTACTCCTTCGCCATTGCCAACATAATTGCGAAAGCCTGTATTTAACAATACATTTTTATCATTCAATGATTGGCTATTACTCACGGTATTGGTCTTGGTATTATTGTAATTGATATATGAGGTAAGTTTCAACGAATTAAGTGAATCAATTTTTTGGTCGAGTGTAAAATTCAAACGATGATTGTCGTTGATGTTGTTTTGTGTACTCTTTTTATTAGAATTAAAATTGCCAGTTGAAAGAAAATTTTCACGATTTTGTTCACTTTCTGAAAGCTGGTTAAGATTATTGTAAAAGTAGCTACCATTTAGCTCAGTTTTTTTTGTGATTGGATTATTGAAATTCATTCCCCCCGCCCAATTTTTCATATAACCAGTCGGTTTTTGTCCAAAATTGAGTGGCAAACCTGAATCATCCCCATTCACTTCTAATCTAATTGAACCGCCCCTGCCACTCATCATTCTCATCAAATCTCCCGTAAAATTCATATAATCATCAATCGAAAAACCTTGTTGGTTTACATTATTCCCCATACCCAAAAATGACAATTGCTTATCTTTATTGAAGCGGTTGATGTTTAACCTTCCTGCAAAACGTTCGTCAAGTCCCGCTCCAGCAGTAATTTTACCAAAAGCTCCTTTTTTATGGTCTTCTTTGAGTGTAAGATTGATGTTTTTTTGACGTTGACCATCATCAATGCCAGTGAAATCAGATTGGTCAGACCGTTTGTCATAAACTTGTACTTTGTCAATGGCATCAGCAGGCAGGTTTTTGGTTGCCATCTTTGGGTCTCTTCCAAAAAACTCTTTTCCATCAACGGTTACTCGCCTCACAGTTTCGCCTTGTGCCTTTACTGTACCATCTTTATCTACTTCCACACCAGGTAATTTTTTCAGTAAATCCTCCACAACTCCATTGGGTTTTACCTTAAATGAACCTGCATTAAACTCAATTGTATCACCTTTGATGGTTACGGGTGCTTTTTCTGCTTTAACAGTTACTTCTGCCAATTCTTTACTAATAGGTTGTAATTTTATCATACCTAAATCAACTAAAATAGCATCGACAGGAACAATCATTTTTAGGTATGCTTGATGCCCGATATAAGTTATTTTGAATAAATAATTAGTAGAATTGATGTTCTTGAGTTCAAAAAGGCCTTTATCGTTGGTACGACCAAAGTTTACCAAAGAAGAATCTTTTACATTTAATAACATCACTGTAGCATATTGTAATGGATGTGAAGCAGAATCTAAAACAGAGCCTTTAATCGTTATTTTTTGGGCGAAAGTTAATTGTGTAAGTAATAAAAGTAAGAAAAGCTTTTTCATAAAATGTGATATTGTTTTGTTGCCTCAAAATTATGATGAGATACGGCAGAAGTAGGTTAATCATAATTGAAATAAGGTTAATTAATGTTAAAGCAACAAAGCTTGAAAACAGCAGCATCAATGGAAGAAACGGAAATGAAGAAATCAGAAGGGAGTCCTATTTGGTGTATTATTCACACAAATATCATACTCAAAATGCCTACCAACATAATGATTTTGCATACACGGCTTAAAAAGGCAAAATCACGTCGTTTATCAGCCCAATAAAGTTTATAAATAAGCCACGAAAAAGGGAGAATACCTATAATAAAAATAGAAATTAGGTATTGATTTTCAAGAATTGAAGCCATTGAAATCAGAATAATCACAAAGGAGATTATGAAAATATATAGTAATATTTTTGTTCGTCTGATTCCCCAAATAATAGGTAATGTGCGACAGCCATAACGAGCATCACCACGAATATCTTCCATATCTTTAATAATCTCTCGAATCAATGAAATCGAAAAAGCGAAAAGGGCATAAATATTTACTAAAAGTGTGTTTTTTTGATAATAAACAGATAAAATTACTAAAGAAAATGCAGTCAGAAAAGCCACTAAAAAATTACCTATAAATGCTTTCTTTTTAAACCTTTCTGAATAAAACCAAAGCATACAAACCGCTAGAATATTTATTAAAAAAACTTTTAAACCTAAAAAAAGCCCAATGGCAATACCAGTGAAATTGAGTATTTGATGTATAAGTATCGCCCAACGTCGTTTGATATATTTACCAATAACCACTTCTCGTGGCTTATTAATCAAGTCAATCTTTACATCGAAGTAATCATTGATAATATAACCAGCCGATGCAATAGAAATCGTAGCAAAAACAAGCATAAATTGCTTGTAATCAAGTAAGTAGCTTATCCATTCTTCTTTTGGGCCTATCAGGAAAATCCTAACCATATATTGGGTCAACAAGACTATCAAGATATTTCGAGAGCGAATAAGTCGGAAAAAAGCATTGAGCGTTTCTATAAGTTTGGAGTTTAGTGTATTCAAAGATATTAAAGCGAGTACTAATTTGCAAGCTATTTGTAATTGTTACAAGATTTATTTTGATGTTTTTATGTAAAATTGGAGGTAACTTTTAATAATAATAAATCCTTAATTCAAAAATTTGGGATTTTTTTTGAAAAATTTTGTTGTACTAAATAGTGATAGATAAACAAGCCCAAAATCTATTCTAAAAAACTATCAACAAGTCACATAAAGCATCTATGAAAATCGGAATTGTTTGTTATCCTACCTTTGGGGGAAGTGGTGTAGTAGCTACCGAACTCGGAAAGGGACTCGCTAAAAATGGTCATCAGGTACACTTTATTACTTATACCCAACCTGCCCGTTTAGATTTCTTCAATGAAAATATATTTTATCATGAGGTAAATATTGCCAGTTATCCATTATTTCAATACCCACCTTACGAGTCAGCTTTGGCTGGTAAAATGGTTGATGTTGTGAAATATGAAAAATTAGATTTACTACATGTGCATTATGCCATTCCACATGCAACTTCGGCATTTTTGGCAAAACAAATCTTGAAATGTCATGGAATAAATATTCCAGTTATCACAACCTTACATGGTACTGATATTACAATTGTTGGTAAAGATGCCTCGCTTGCACCAGTTGTTACTTTTAGTATCAACGAGTCAGATGGGGTAACAACTGTTTCAGCAGATTTACGAAAAGATACTTATGAAGCTTTTGATATTAGAAAAGAAATTGAAGTAATTCCAAACTTCGTTGATTTAGAGCGTTTCAAAAAGCAAAGAAAAGAGCATTTCAAACGTATTATTTGTCCAAATGATGAAAAATTGTTGGTACATACATCAAACTTCCGCCGAGTAAAGCGTATTGAAGACATCATAAAGATATTTGCAAAACTAAAAACTCAAATACCAAGTAAACTATTGCTTGTTGGTGATGGACCTGAGCGTGGACCAATGGAACAATTAAGTCGTGATTTGAATTTGGGCGAAGATGTTCGTTTTGTTGGAAAATTAGATGCAATTGAAGAGGTTTTGTCGGTAGCTGATTTGTTTTTAATGCCTTCCGAAAAAGAAAGTTTTGGTTTGGCAGCGTTAGAAGCAATGGCTTGTGAAGTACCTGTCATTTCATCAAATACTGGTGGCCTACCTGAGTTGAATGTTCAGGGAGTAACAGGATTTTTGAGTAATGTAGGCGATGTTGATGACATGGTAAAAAATGCCATATATATTTTGCAAGACGAAAATTTGCCTACTTTTAAAGCAAATGCCTTGGCTCGTGCAAAAGAGTTTGATATTACTAATATCGTCCCAATGTACGAACGATATTATGAGAAGGTTTTGATAGGAGAAGGTGTAGGCAGTTTACAGTAAGCAGTCTTTATCCATTTATAAAAAAACTCACAAGAACTAAATCATGTGAGTTTTTTTATGTTTGAAAGTCAGCTAATGCTAATTTTACAAACCTGCTACTGTGCGTTCTACAAATTTGGTTAATTCAGCACCAGTGAGCATTCCTTGAGCTAATAAACCTAAATCATACAACTGCTTTGTCAGTGCCTTTTGGGCTTCAATATCTTCAGTTTTTAATAATTTACTAATCAAACTGTGGTTTGAATTGACTACTACATTATTGCCCATTGGCATCATGCCAAACATATCTCCTTGCCCACTGATACGTTGCATATCTTTCCAACGACGCATGAATTCAGGTTGAACAATACTCACAGGTGTTTCATCAGGTGAAAGCGATTCAAGTTGAATCGTATTATTCCCTGCTACACTTTTGAATAATTCTTCTACTTTCTTTTTCTCATCTTCATTCAATACACTTTCTAAATTCAGCCCTTTGTCAATCAATTTATCAATGCTATCTGAATCTACTCTTTTGAAAGTTGTTTTTTCTAATTTTGATTCCAAAGCATTAATAAAGTGAGCGTCCAGCGGGGAATCAAGCACTAAAACATCATACTCACGTTTCTTTGCCGATGCAATAAAAGCATCTTGTTGGTTGATGTCGTTGGCATATAAGAATACAACTTGGTCTTCTTTATTCGTCTGATTTACCTGTACTTTTTCACGGTACTCATCAATTGTAAAATGCTTACCATCAACGTTTTTTAATAAGATAAATTCTTTTGCACGGTCATAGAATTTATCGTCTGAAACGATACCATATTTCACAAACACACCTACACTTTCCCATTTTTCTTCAAAACCTGTGCGGTCGTTGCGGAAGATTTCTTGTAATTTATCAGCAACTTTTTTAGTGATGTGAGAATTGATTTTCTTCACATTGCCGTCCGCCTGTAAATAACTACGAGAGACGTTCAATGGAATATCAGGTGAATCAATCACACCATGAAGCATTTGCAAGAATTCAGGAACAACGTCTTTTACGTCGTCAGTAATGAACACCTGACGGCTGTATAATTGTACTTTATCACGATTGAGTTGAAAATCCTTCTTGATTTTCGGGAAGTACAAAACACCAGTTAAGTTGAATGGATAATCAACATTTAAATGAATCCAAAAAAGTGGTTCTTCACCAAATGGATACAATTCTTTGTAGAATGCTTTATAATTTTCATCTGTTAATTCAGAAGGAGATTTTGTCCAAATTGGATTTGGATTATTGATAACTTTTCCAGCAAATTCAATCTCAATTGGCAAGAATTTGGCGTATTTTTCTAAAATACCACTAATTCTGAAATTATCTAAAAATTCTTCTGAATCAGCCGCTATGTGCAAAATGATGTCAGTTCCACGCTCTGCTTTTTCAACTTCAGTGATTTCAAATTCTGTACTACCATCACAAATCCAACGAGCAGGTGTTGTATCACGGAATGATTTAGTAATGATTTCTACATTTTCAGCAACCATAAATGCCGAGTAAAAACCTAAACCAAACTGTCCAATTATTTGATTAGTATCAGGAGTATCTTTGTATTTTTCTAAGAATTCTTTTGCTCCCGAAAAAGCAATTTGGTTGATGTATTTTTTGATGTCTTCGGCATTCATCCCAATTCCTTTGTCAGAAATAGTGATCGTTTTTGCCTCTTTATCGACCGAAACTTTGATTGTTAAATCACCTAATTCGCCATCAAATTCACCCATTGAAGCTAATTTCTTTAGCTTTTGAGTGGCATCAACCGCATTTGAAACCAACTCACGTAAGAAGATTTCGTGGTCGGAATAAAGAAATTTTTTGATGATTGGAAAAATATTTTCCGTGTTAATCGAAATTGTACCTTTTTCAGCTACCATAATTTATTGACATTTTTACATGAATACAAATCTTTTGCGACCCTAAAAGCCAGCGAAGTCTATTCATCAAAGCTTGTTCCAAAGCCCTAAATACTGACAGATTGGCAGTTTTTGAAAATATTTTTAGCGTAAAATATACTAATCTTGACTAAAACCGTGTTTATTCGATTAATTAGTTAATTGTACTTTTAGCTCATATCATTTTTTATTGTCAAATGCTAACCGCTAAGAGCTAACCACAAAACCAAACACTCGTGAAGAAACTCATCATTATCTGTTCATTTTTTGCTATTTGTTCGCAATCCTTTGCCCAAGCTGAATATCATACACCTTTCAGATGGGATATTGGGATGCACTATGCTCGTCCGAGCAATTATGGTGTTGGTTTAGGTATTTTTACTGAACCTAAATATTTGGTAACAGATAATTTGTCAGTTGGAGTGAGAGCAGAAGCAACCGTACTTGGGCGTTTGAAAACAAATGCTTCAGAAGATGCAGGAGGCTCATTGGGTTGGGTTACTTCATTGCTTGCTATCTCTGATTATCATTTTGGAGAAGGGCAAATTCGCCCCACTATCGGGTTTGGGGCTGGGCTTTTCCGACCAACGGCAGCTTCATATAGCAAAGGTGATAAATACCCAGAACTGGCTCGTGGAAGTAAATTTGGTATTTCACCACGCTTCGGATTAGATATTTGGCATTTCAGATTATCAGCCGACTACAATTTTATTTTTGGACAAAGAAATCTTATTGACGGACAAAGCATTAATCTCAACCAAAACCATTTGACTATTAAATTAGGTATTTTCTTTGGTGGTGGGATACGAGAGGAGTAAACTCAATCAATCCAGCCTCGTGGTTTTGTTGGCGTTCGATTAGGTCCTTCGATACAAACATAAGTAACACCATTTGTTGTCGGATTTGTCTTTCTACCTAATAAGCCAACAGGCTGAGCTTTACCAGCTGCATTTGCTCGATTGAGCCAATATTTTACCGTAGAACTACTTGCTACAATAAAAGTACCTGTAATTAATTCATTTGGATTGGTTAGATTTTTTACATTTCCCACAATAGCGGCAGGAGGGGTATCTACCAAAGTTCCTGTTCTTTCGGTTTGATCGCTGATAAGTTTCAAAAAGCGGTAGGTTTCTTGACTAATACCTAATTGTTTGATTTCAAATAACGAACCCGCCATTTGATAATAAGGAATTTTAGCAACCAATTTTCCTATAACAGGCCTGCCATTGGAATAAATATCACTAAAGATATTCCAATCTTCGTTATGAAGAATTTCCCAGCAATTTTGGTTGCAATAATAATCATAATTGAATTCAGTTTTACAAACAAACTGTCGTTCCCATAATGTCCAAGTCCAGAGATAATAGTTTTTCTGTTCAGCTGGGTCTTTGAAGTCAACATATATAAAATTTGCTGGAATTTTCTTGATACCATTTTCAATGCCATTTACTTCAAATTCGTCATAAATTTCATCGATTTTTGGTGTATCTGGCATTATTTGGTCATTAGATTCATATTTTGTTCCATCACTTTTCTGAAATTTCAATTGATATGAATTACCAACTTTTGCACGAAATAAAGCAGGTAAAGCATAGACGCCTTCTCCCTGATTGAGAAATGAAATACTCTCTTTTCCATTGATAATAAGCTCAACTTTTAAGTTTGGGATTTCACTATTATAAATTGTTTCATTTTCATGTACGGTAGCTTGAATTTTGATTTTTTGTTGTGTGTCTTCATCTGTCAAAATACCATCTACAACCATTATTTTTAATGAACTTTCATTCAACGTTTCAAAAGGCTCTACACATGAGCAGGCCCACAGTGCGATTGCACATAAGAATATTTTTCTTCTTTTGAACATGTAAAAGTAATTGTATCAGAATTTTGTATAGGATTAATCCTATTTATCCGAAAGTTAATGATAAATAGAGCTAATTTAAGTTATTATATGAATTTTTAATTTAAAAATAAATATTTAGACAAATATCTAAATATTTATTGTCATTTCCTTGCAGGATTCATTTTTGTTATTTAACATTGTGTCGTAATTCAATAAAACTACCAAATGTTCAACTAAACTTTACACAAAATGAAATCTATCAATGCAATTCAACCATCGCTCGATGACATGATTTTCGAGCATCGCAACAAGGCTTATGGAGCGTATGAGCTTCGTACAAGTTATACCAAAACTATCAATCGTGCCTTTGTAATAGGCGTGGGTGTGTTTTTATTAATGTTATTGACAAATTTTATTTTTGCTCGGCAAAAGGATAAGCAAGAAACAGTCATAGATGTAGATTTGACAGCTCAAAATATTCATGATGAAGAACTGCCTGTAATCGAAAAGCCTAAAGAAATAGAGCCCCCAAAAGAGGTAGAGCAATTAAAAACGATCGCTTATTTAATTCCAGAAGTGGTAGAGGAAACTCAAAATGAAACACCTCCACCTACGCAAGAAGCTATTGAAATAGCTGTAATTAGCGATAAAACGCAAGATGGAAAAGAATCTGAGGGCATTGCTGAAACACCACCCGCTGAAGCTCCAACTGCTGTTACAAAAGTGGTTGAATTACCAGAAGAAGATAACGCTCCATTTCTAACTGTAGAAATGAAACCTTCATTTGTAGGTGGTGATAAAGAAATGTATAAATTTTTGTCACAAAATCTGAAGTATCCAAGTGCGGCTCAACGAGCCAATATACAAGGAAAAGTATTTCTGAAATTTATTGTTGAGAAAGATGGTAGTATCACAGGAGTGGAAACGATGAAAGGCATCGGTTTTGGTTGTGATGAAGAAGCTGCTCGTGTGGTAAAATTGATGCCAAAATGGATTGCAGGGAAACAAAATGGTAGAAATGTAAGAGTATTTTTCACCATTCCTGTTTTTTTTAGATTAGATGATTAGATATTTGTATAATTATTTTCAATAGACTTTATATAAAACAGCAGTATAAAGTCTATTGATTCATTTAACCAACTCTAACTTATGACCTCAAAATTACTTTTAAAGAAATTTATTACTTGTCTCATCGCTGGGCTTAGCTCTACTGCACTATTATTAGTTTTGGGAAATAGTGGAAACATTCCTTGGTTTCCTCCTGCAGTTGTCTTTTCATTCGTTGGTATTTCTTTACTAATTGCCTTGCTTTTTCCTTTTATTTGGCAGTTTTTAGAGAATAAACAAAAAATAGATTCGAATAAAATCTATGGATTTATATATACTTTCATTCGATTTATAATTGCCTTCAATTTGATGAGTTTTGGTTGGAAAAAGGTTTTTGGACTTCAATTTGTTGTACCAAATAATATTGCCAGTCAACCAATGAACCAACAATCAGGCGAATGGCTTACTTGGTATTATTTTGGTTATTCGCTTACTTTTGGACTTATCACTGCTGCCATTCAAATTGTTGGTTCTTACTTATTATTGTTCCGAAAAACCATGCTTTTGGCTGCAATTATATTGTTTTCTTTTATGCTCAATCTGACTTTAATCAATATTTTTTATCAAATGAATGGAGGAGCATTGTTACAATCTATTATTTTAAGTATAGGAATTTTGTTCCTAATCCTGCTTGATTATGAGCGTCTTGTCGTGTTTTTCTTGAAAACAAAATCTACATTACCATCTATTTCCTTAACAACTATTTTTACCAAGAATATTATTCGATTTGCCTTAATTATCTTGTCATTATTATTTACACTTTATTTAAAAACTTTGATAAAATCCTAAAATTTACTCTTTTCCTGCCTAATTCTGCACGTGTAATGTGCTTATGAATAGGTTTTGATAGTCCGTTCAATATTTGTTCGGGCTATTTTTTTGTTAAAGATTACAATGAAATGAGTAGTTTTGTAAAACAATAATGGCATCCAAAGCATTATACATTTTACATTATTCATTTTACTTTAAAAATGTCAATAGATATTTCGAAAATTCCTTCGCCGTGTTATGTTTTAGAAGAAAGACTTTTACGCCGAAATCTTGAATTATTAAACCGAGTCCAAACCGAATCTGGTGCATCAATCATTGTTGCCCTGAAAGGCTTTTCGATGTACGCAACTTTCCCAATGGTAGCTCAATATCTGTCGGGTGCAACAGCCAGTTCACTCAACGAAACTCGCTTAATTGTAGAAGAAATGGGTTGCTTAGCACATACGTATTGTCCTGCTTATAAGCCACAAGAATTTGACCAAATAATGGCAAATAGCAGCCATATTACATTCAATTCTTTGAATCAATGGAATCAGTTTAAAGATAAAGTACAAGGTTTTGAACGTAAAATTTCGTGCGGAATCAGAATAAATCCTCAATATGCCGAGGTAGAAACTGACATGTACAATCCTTGTATAGCTGGTTCGAGATTGGGTATTACAAGAGATTTACTTGGTGAAAAATTGCCTGAAGGAATTGAAGGACTACATTCGCACACACTTTGCGAAAATGATTCTTATACTTTAGAACGCACATTGGTTCATATCGAAGAGAAATTTGGTGATTTATTGCACCAAGTAAAATGGCTAAATCTCGGTGGTGGGCATTTAATGACCCGTGAAGGCTATAACCATGAACATTTGATTGCTTTGATAAAACGTCTGCGAGCCACATATAATATTGATATTATACTCGAACCTGGCTCCGCCATTGGCTGGCAAACTGGCTATCTAACTTCCACGGTCTTAGATATTGTTGATGCTCAAGGTATTGATGTCGCAATTTTGGATGTATCTTTTGCCGCTCACATGCCCGATACCCTCGAAATGCCTTATAAACCACGTATTTGGGGTGCAACTGATGCAGTAGTTGGAAATATAAAACCTACTTATCGCATGGGTGGCATGACTTGTTTGGCCGGCGATTTTATGGGAGATTATTCTTTTGAAAAACCGCTACAAATTGGTGATAGTGTAGTTTTTGATGATATGATTCACTATACAATGGTAAAAACCACCACATTTAATGGGGTAGGTTTACCATCAATCGGAATTTGGAAAGAAAATGAAACTTTTCAATTATTGAAAAGTTTTGGTTTTGAAACTTATAAAGATAGGCTTTGATTAGCCTCTGCCTTCGACAATTCCATTGCGGCTACACTCAAGCAGCGGAAATTCTCTCCCGTTCCCTGAGGGATGATTTGTGCCACATCTCAAAGATGTGGCACAAATGTGTCATAAATTTTTGTTTAATTAAATTCTCTTAATTTCCTTGTAAATGTCTTTTCGTTTTCTACATTTGCATAAAAATTATTCTTCATTTGTTTAAAGACTTAAAATACCTCTTGGCACGCCTTGCATATCTTCGCAGTGCTTGCTCATTTGTTCCTGACGCTTGTTAGGTTGTATTTTTACGTTTAATTTCCGACAAAGTTTATCAGTTTTGTAGGATAGGTTTTTAACCTGTCTTTCTAAGAAACGAGTTAAAAACTCGTTGTGCCTTGTCGCATTTATACTTCATCATAACATATTTTAATCTTTTCCTACAATGAAAAACGTACTTGTCATTGGTATGGGCAAGGTAGGTTCGTTGGTTGGTACATTACTCGCAAAACGCTTTGCTGTTACGGGTATGGACTTACGCCAACCTTCTACCAAATTGCCCTTTGATGTCTTACTCGGTGATGTAAATGACATCCATTTCTTAGAAAAAACACTCAAAAATTTCGATGCTGTTGTGTCGGCGATGCCTTATAATTTGAATCTTCCGATTGCACAAACTGCACATAAGCTTGGCATCCATTATTTTGATTTGACAGAAGATGTACCTACAACTTCGGCAATCAGAGAAATGGCAAAAACTTCTAAAGCAGTAATGGCTCCGCAATGTGGACTTGCTCCAGGTTTAATCGGAATAGTAGGAGCAGACTTGGCCAAACGTTTTACAAAACTGCGTGATATTGAGCTTCGAGTAGGAGCTTTACCTCGTTTTCCGAATGGTTTGATGGGATATTCCTTTACTTGGTCGCCTGCAGGTGTAATTAATGAATATATCAATGATGCCGAAGTGATTCATAATGGCGAAGTAAAAATGGTTACTTCACTTGATGGAATCGAACATATTCAGATAGAAGGACAAGAGTTTGAGGCTTTTAGCACTTCGGGTGGTCTTGGTACTATGTGTGAAACTTATTCAGGGAAAGTTGATACTTTGAATTATAAAACTATTCGTTACCCCGGTCATGCAAAATTGATGAAATTCCTCCTTTATGAGTTAATTTTGAAGGATAAAAGAGAACTCATCGAAAAAATATTGACCGAAGCGAAACCTCCTGTGCAGGAAGATGTTGTATATGTATATGCTGTCGTGGAAGGTTGGAAAGGACAAGAATTAGCACGAGAAGAGTTTTATAGAGCTTATCACCCAATTGAAATTGATGGCAAACATTGGCGAGCAATCTCATGGACAACCGCTGCTTCGGTGGCTGCTGTGGTTGAAATGGTTGCTGATGGGAAGTTACCACAACAAGGATTTTTGAAACAAGAAGATATTGATTTCGGGGCTTATCTTGAAACCAAAAATGGCTCGTTTTTTAAAGATTAATTTGTGGAGCGAACCGTAGCGACGGTAGCATTCTGTTCGCCAATAAAGTTGAAAATATTATTTGATACGCACGATAAATGCTTAAAAATATCAATTTAATTTATTGAATTACTAATGAAAAATAATAAAATAGAAACTTTAGCATTTGTATTAAATGGCTTAATGCGTAGATACAGCGAGCGTGTACCTGATGTAAATAAAGTTGCTGAGGCTATGATTGCAGAAGGTATTATTACTAATGCCAATGAAATAGAAAATGACCATGTAGCTTTCCGTACCATGGGTGTGCCGCAATTAGGGGTTCAGTCTTTTGAGAAGATTTTTCTTCATTTTGGCTATGAAAAGCGTGATTTTTTCAATTTTGAAGGAAAAAAACTTAATGCGTATTGGTTTTCGCCACCAGAGCCACGCTTCCCGAGAATTTTTGTGAGTGAACTTCGGGTCGAGGATTTATCAGAAAAAGCCCAAAAAATTATTAAAAGTTATACTGATGAAGTTAAAACTGACCCAGCCGATAGCTTAGATTTAAATGATGGAGTAGCGGTAGATGGATTTCTTCATCAACCATTATGGCGAACACCCACTTGGGATGATTATGAAGCTTTACTTCAAGAAAGTGAATATGCCGCATGGGTAATTTATAACCGATATTACTTAAATCATTATACGATTAGTGTCCATAATTTGAAAGAAGGTTATAACACGATTCAAGAGTTTAATGATTTTGTGGAGAAATTCGGTGTAAAACTCAATGATGCTGGTGGAAAAACAAAAATTAGTCCAGATGGAGGGTTATTGCAAAGCTCGACTGTGGCCGAAATGATTGATGCAGTATTTGCTGATGGTAGCACACATGTTATTTCGGGAAGTTATGTGGAATTTGCCGAAAGAAAGGTATTACCACAATTTGCCGGCATACCAATGGATAAAATTGAAAGAATTCATCGCCGTGATGGTTTTGAAACTGGCAATGCTGATAAGATTTTTGAAAGCACATTTACTAGTCAGACCATGAAGTCAGAAATGTAATTTGGACTCTAAAGGAACAGTAGAAAGTTTTTTATACTGTTCCTTCCTTTGGCATTATAAAAACCATGACTGCATAAATCAGAACAGGTGTACCAAATCCAAAAATGGTAAATATTGCCCACAAAATTCTAATAAGTGCGGCATCTAAACCAAAATATTTGGCGACACCACCGCAAACACCAAAAAACATTTTTTCGCTGCCAATAGTCCTACGTAATTTCTTTTCCATAGTTTCAAAGATTATGTTGTAAAAATAAAAACCATCTGTTTCAAAACAGATGGTTTTTATGTAAATATAGCTAAAAACTTTTCAAGCGGTCATTTTATACCGAAAAACTTTCACCACAACCACAAGTACGAGTGGCATTTGGGTTTTTGAATTGAAAACCTTTACCATTTAGGCCATCCGAAAAGTCTAATTCGGTGCCTATTAAGTACAAAAGACTCTTTTTATCAACAAAAACTTTAATTCCTTTATCTTCAAAAACATGGTCGGTTGGACGTTGCTCCGAATCGAAATTCAAATCATACATCAATCCTGAGCAGCCACCACCTTCTACGGCTACTCTTACTCCATGATTTCCTTCTAAACCATCTTTTGCACGGAGTTCTATAATTTTATTTTTTGCGATTTCAGTTACAGTTACCATAATTTTATTGAGTTAAGCGGCCCACCGCTCGTTACGATTTTGCGATTGATTTTTTACAAATTTAAACACGATTTTTTTAATCTTTTTAAACTAAAAAATCTTTTTTATCGTGCTATATTTGAACTTCACAATTAATTAACGAAAAGTAATACTCAAAAGTTTCATGGCAATTAGATTAGCTAATCGAAAAGAATTAGATGACTTATTTCCCAAAAAAGGGATTCAAGAAATCCGTAGAAATTATGAGATGCTACGAAATGAACTCCAAACGGGTGATTTAATTTTTTTTTCGGGAAACCATTGGCTCTCTAATCTTATTCGTATACGCTCGAAAGGGGCATGGAGCCATGTTGGAATTGTAGTGAGAATTGAAGAAATAAATCGTGTCTTTTTAGTTGAAAGTATTTTGGAAGTAGGTGTAAGAATGATTCCAATGTCTTTTGTTATAAAAGATTATGATGGACGAAATCATCCTTATAATGGACGAGTGAGTTGGGCAAGATATAGAGATCTTACTTTTGATAAGGCATTGATTATCAAGGAATTTGCTTTAGATAATTTGTCGAAACAATACGATAGAAAAGAATATAGCCGAATACTCTGGCGAACGATAACGGGGAAAGCAAAAGTATTTCATGATACGAAATACACTTGTTCGGAGTATGTGTATGAAGCATTTAAAAGTGCTGGAATTTATCTGAAATATGAACGAGGCGATTTTATTTCTCCGTCAGCTTTTTGGAGTAATCAAGAGATTGAAATGAAGGGAATAATTATTTAGATAAGTTTAAGAATCAGCCCTATTTTTTAGGACTGATTCTTTTTACTATAAATTATCGGCAGCAAACTGCGTGAAATCATCTTTAAGTGATTCAAAAATTGGGTCGAAAATTTCGACTTTTTCACGAAGCACTACATTGTCATCTAATTTTCGATGTGTATATGCTACTGGATTTTCTTTCACATTGGCGGTTAATGTACTTTCTTCTTTGTTAATTGAGTGTTTTAAGTGGTCGATTTCATTTTTTTGAATAATAAAGCGATTTTGGAATTGTTCGACCTTAGCTTTGATTGTGGTATCAGTATTTTTAGCACTTACTTCCGACAAACGATTGGTCATAATCTTTATTTCATCTTCATAAAAAGCTAATTTCTTTTCCCAATCTTGATGTTCTTGATGTAAATCCGTGATATACTTTTGAGTCTCCATAATAAAATTTGTGTTTTTGTTTACCCAAAAGTCCGCTTTTATTGTGAGTTCAAATATGAGATACATCAGTTTTGAAACTGCTTTAAATCAACATAAAAAAAAGAGACAAACCTTTTACAGTTTGTCTCTTTTTTTTATGATTTTTTATTGACTAAACAGTCGTTTTAATTTTCAATTCGTCCATTTGTTTGGCATCAATTGTTGATGGAGAATCTATCATTGTATCACGTCCTGAATTGTTTTTCGGGAAAGCGATAAAGTCACGAATCGAATCAGCACCTCCGAAAATTGAACACAAACGGTCGAAACCGAAGGCAATTCCAGCGTGTGGAGGAGCTCCAAATTCAAAAGCATCCATCAAGAAACCGAATTGTTTTTTAGCTTCTTCATCGGTAAATCCTAAAACCTCAAACATTTTTTGTTGTAACGGTCTTTGGAATATACGTACCGAACCACCACCAACTTCTGTTCCGTTAATAACCATATCGTAGGCATTTGCTCTCACAGCACCTAAATTAGTTTCTAGCAAAGGAATATCTTCTGGTTTTGGACTTGTAAATGGGTGATGCATTGCAAACCAACGATCTTCTTCTTCGCCATATTCCAAAAGTGGGAAATCTAAAACCCAAAGAGCTTTAAATTCATTAGGGTTTCTTAAACCTAAGCGACTACCCATTTCCAAACGAAGTTCGCTTAATTGTTTACGAGCTTTGTTGGCTTCTCCCGATATAACTAAAATCAAATCGCCTTTTTCTGCTCCGCAACGCTCTGCCCAAGCTTTCAAATCTTCTTCAGAATAGAATTTATCAACCGAAGATTTTAGCGTGCCATCAGCATTATAACGTACATAAATCAAGCCTTTTGCACCAATTTGTGGACGTTTTAACCATTCTGTCAATTCATCTAATTGTTTGCGAGTATAATCTGCACAACCTTTGGCATTAATTGCTACAACTAATTCAGCTGCATCGAAAACTGGAAAATCTTTCCCTTTGGCAAGGTCGGTTAATTCCACAAACTCCATTCCAAAACGAGTATCTGGCTTATCATTCCCGTATAAACGCATGGCATCAGCGTAGGTCATACGAGGCACTTCTGGCATATCGATATTCTTCACTGTTTTGAATAAGTGACGAATCAAGCCTTCAAACATATTCAAAATATCTTCTTGCTCAACAAACGACATTTCACAGTCGATTTGAGTAAACTCTGGCTGACGGTCGGCACGTAAATCTTCATCACGGAAACACTTGACGATTTGATAATAGCGGTCAAAGCCACCAACCATCAATAATTGTTTAAATGTTTGTGGTGATTGTGGCAAAGCGTAGAATTCACCTGGATTCATGCGACTTGGCACAACAAAATCTCTTGCTCCCTCAGGTGTAGATTTGATTAAAACTGGTGTTTCTACCTCAATAAAATCTTGAGAATCCATGAAAATACGTGTTTGTTGGGCCATTTTATGACGCAACTGCAAATTTTGACGTACCGCATTTCTACGTAAATCGAGGTAACGGTATTTCATGCGAATATCATCACCACCATCAGTTTCATCTTGAATCAAAAATGGCGGTAGTTTGGCTGGATTCAATACTTCCAATGATGTTACTTTTATTTCAACATCACCAGTTTCTATCTTATCATTTTTTGCGATACGCTCAACTACTTCACCTTTTGCTTGAACCACAAACTCACGGCTGAGTGTGCGAGCAGTAGCAATTGAAGCTGCATCTGTTTCATTTTCATTTAAAATCAATTGTGTGATGCCATAGCGGTCACGGAGGTCAATATAAATAATACCACCTTTATCACGAACAACTTGTACCCAACCGCTCAAAGTAACGGTTTTCTTCACATCAGAGATTCTTAGCTCTCCGCACGTATGAGTTCTTAACATTATTATTTATGAATTATTAAATTTTTTGCAAAAATAAGGATTTTTACTCAAAGAAAGGGCTTCTATCACAATTTTCTAAATTGTGAAGATTCATTACTAATAATTTAAATAATTGGTTTACTATTACTTAAACGCGGAAATTCCAGTAATAGCATGACCTAAAATCAATAAATGGATATCGTGTGTACCTTCATAAGTTACCACCGATTCGAGATTCATTTGGTGACGCATGATAGAATATTCGCCAGTAATGCCCATTCCGCCGTGTATTTGGCGAGCTTCTCGGGCAATTTCTAAGGCCATTGCTACATTATTTCTTTTTGCCAAAGATATTTGAGCGGTTGTTGCTTTTCCTGCATTTTTCAATGTTCCCAAACGCCAACAAACCAATTGAGCTTTGGTAATTTCTGTAAGCATTTCTGCTAATTTCTTTTGTATCAATTGAAATGAGGCAATCGGTTTATCGAACTGGATACGCTCCATTGCATATTTACGTGCTGATTCATAGCAGTCCATCGCAGCACCCAATGCTCCCCAAGCAATACCGAAACGGGCGTTATCAAGGCACGACATCGGTGCTTTCAATCCATCAGTTTCAGGCAAAATATTTGATTTTGGAATTCTTACATTATCAAAAACCAATTCTCCTGTAATACTTGCTCGCAAAGACCATTTTCCGTGAATTTCGGGTGTACTGAAGCCCTCCATTCCTCGCTCAACTATTATTCCTTTGATGCGTCCTTGTTCGTTCTTTGCCCAAACAACTGCTACATCGGCTCTTGGTGAATTAGAAATCCACATTTTTGAACCATTCAAAATGATGTGATCGCCATCTTCCTTGAAATTAGTAGTCATTCCACTTGGGTTTGAGCCAAAGTCGGGTTCTGTTAAGCCAAAGCAACCTAAATATTCTCCACTACCCAATTTGGGTAAAAATTTCATTTTCTGTTCTTCACTACCATATTTATAAATCGGAAACATGACGAGCGAACCTTGCACTGATGCAGTTGAACGCATTCCTGAATCTCCTCTTTCAATTTCTTGCATCATCAAGCCATAAGAAATATAGTCAAGGCTTTGCCCACCATATTCGAGAGGAATGGTTGGCCCAAAAACACCCATATCACCCATTTTTTTTACGATAAATTCAGGGAAAGTGCAAGTTTGAGCGGCATCTTCGATGATAGGAGAAATTTCTTTTTTTACAAAATCACGCACAGCCGAGCGAATCATTAACTGCTCTTCGGTCAATAAATCATCAATTTGGTAAAAGTCAGGAGACTCGAATTCGTCTTTTTTATTTGAACGTTGGAAGTTTTGCTGAGAAGGAATCATGTTTTTTGATGTAGCTTTGTTAATGAATAATATTTTGCAATATTAGTGACTAATCACCTTACAAAAATATGACATTGCTTACTAAATAAAAAGGGACTTATTAAATAAGCCCCTCACTATTCTATTTAATATGTATAAATCCTTTTGTAGTCATTCTTTTGTTACATCAATTACTTTGATTTCAAGTCCTTTGAGCAGTTTTGATTTTACTACCTCTTCATCGGTTCCTTTGGAGAAAATTTTATAAATGCCATCTTCTAAAGTAAAAACTTCAATCGTATCGTAACTTTAGTAATTTGGATTCAAATTTACAAATCAATCAGCACCTGATTTTTCAAAATATCTTCCATCGTTTCTCGTTGACGAATGAGATGAGTTTTACCTTCATAAATCAAAACTTCAGCAGGACGAAAACGAGAATTATAATTAGATGCCATCGAAAAGCCATAAGCTCCTGCATTTTTTATAACCATAATATCGCCTTCTTTGGTTTTTGGCAATTCTCTATCTTTCCCAAAAGTATCAGTTTCACAGATATAACCAACCACATCATACTTTTCCTTCTCTTCTCCATCAATATTTGAGCCGTTGATGATTTCGTGATAAGCATCATACATCATTGGACGAATGAGGTGGTTAAGTCCAGAATCAACACCAATGAAATTTCTTTCCGGACTATATTTAACCACATTGGCACGTGCCAACAAATAACCGCATTCACTCACTAAAAACTTACCTGGTTCAAACCAAAGTTCAACATCACGTCCAAATTTCTCACAGAATTCATTGAAAACCTTAACAACTCCTTTACCCAATTTTTCCATGTCGGTTACATGGTCATCTTCTCGATAGGCAACTTTAAAACCTGAACCTAAATCGATAAACTGAATATTTGGGAAATACTTAAATGTTAATTCAAAAAGTTTTTCAGCAGCTTCAATAATTACATGAGCATTTTTGAAATCTGAACCTGTATGTTGGTGCAAGCCTACTACATTTAGGTCATATTTCTTTACGATTGCATTGATTTCTTCAGCTTGCCCAATAGAAATACCAAACTTAGAATCTTTATGCCCTGTCGATATTTTCAAAGTTCCACCCGCCATGATATGTGGATTGATTCTCAAACAAATGGGGAAACGATTGCCATAAGTTTGCCCAAATTTTTCAAGCAAGGGCAGAGAATCCAAATTCATACGTAAACCCATTTCGACTGCTTCTTGTACTTCTGTAAAAGCCACGCCGCTGGGAGTATATTGAATTTGATTGGGTGCATAACCTGCTAAAATGGCTAAATGTGCTTCTTGCATCGAAACAACATCAATATCAACGCCATTTTTTCGCATCAACTTCATGATACTGACATTGGTAAGGGCTTTGCAAGCATATTTTATTTTAAGATTTGTCCCTGCAAATGCACTTCTCATTTTGGTAATTTGTTCTTCGATTTTATGACCATCATAGACATAAAGTGGAGAACCAAATTGCTCGACTAAAGACTCAATACTAATATTTTGAATTGAAAACATGCTTAGTTTAATGTTGAATGGACGAATAATTGAATAAGTGAATAATTAATTCGACCTTAATCAACTATTCAAAACCATACTGTATAATATTTAGCTCTTTTTACTCTCTGAGCATAATCTCAACGAAATTACAGGAGAGAATAGGGAATTTAATTAAAATGGTAAATCATCTTTATCACCTTCAGCCGAGACCGCAAATTCGGTAGCAACTGATGTGGGCTGTGCTGGTGTTGCTGCTTTATAGGCAGTTGCTGGAGCAGCGGCAGTTTCTGCACCTGCCAATTCGATTTTCCATGCTTTCAAATCAGTAAACCAACGTCCATTATATTCACGGCTTTCGGCATCAAATGATACCAACAGCTCGTTTCCAACACTTAAAAATGTTTCATTATATTTATCTCCCCATATCGAAAGACATACTTTCTTTGGATATTGACCATCTGTTTCTATGACAAAATCTTGTTTTTTCCAAGGGCCATTTTTGCCTTCGCCTGTTTGCAAAGCTAATACGTGAATAAGTCTTCCTTTGATTTCCATTGTAAAATTTAATAAATGTTTTGCAAAAGTAAGGCTAATCTTTGAATTGAAAAAGTAATGTAGAAAGGATTGCCGATATGAGTCTATTTTTATAGATTTTACCAAATAGTAATATAGCCTTTTGAAATATTCCTGTAAATTTGAATTGTTGTAGTACAAGTTTCCAACTTGTTCGATTTAATATAAAATTTACGAAATGGTGTTACATTTTTTTGAAACTAAAAATCAACAAATATTATGAGAAAAAAACTTTTATTTGTCTTGACCCTTTGGACAATTGCTCTCTCCTCCTTCGCACAAATACAGTCAAGTACGATTCAATCTGGGCCAATGTTGGGGTATTCAGAAATGAAAGAGGTTTTACTTTGGGTTCAAACAAGAAATGAAGCAAGTGTAAAGTTTGTTTATTGGGACAAAGAAAAACCGGCTGAGAAGTTTTCGACAGATGAGATAAAAACCACTAAAAAAGATGTTTTTGTGGCAAAGTTGATCGCAGATAAAGTTTTACCAGGGAAAAAGTATAATTACGAAGTATATGTTGATAAGAAGAAAGTAAGTTTTAACTATCCTCTTGAATTTCAAACACAAGCACTTTGGCAGTGGCGTACTGATCCACCAGCATTTAAATTTGCGGTGGGAAGCTGTGCTTATATCAATGAAGATCCTTTTGACCGCCCTGGAAAGCCTTATGGTTCTGAATATGAGATTTTTACAAGTATCTATCAATCTAAACCTGATTTTATGGTTTGGGGCGGTGATAATTTGTATTTGAGAGAAGCAGACTGGAATACAAAAACAGGTATTTTGCACCGTTATACACATACACGTTCATTACCAGAAATGCAGCCACTTTTGGCAAATGTACATAATTACGCTATTTGGGATGACCACGATTTTGGCCCAAATGATTCAGATCGTGGTTTTGTAAGCAAACAACAAACATTAGATGCTTTTAAACTTTTCTGGGGAAATCTTAATTATACCTTTGATAATGAAGGTGTTACAGGTTCTTTTCAATGGGCTGATTGTCAATTCTTTTTAGTTGACGACCGCTGGTGGAGAACGCCAAACGACCGAAAAACAGGTACACAAGATTATTTTGGGCAGAAACAATTACAATGGTTAGTGGATGCCATGAAATTTTCAAATGCTCCTTTCAAATTTGTTGTTGTTGGTGGACAAGTGGGAAATCCTGCGAAGATTTTTGAAAACTATGCTAATTATGAAGAAGAACGTAACCAATTATTTGATTTAATAACAAAAGAGAAAATACCCGGAGTCATTTTTATCAGTGGCGATCGTCATTGGACTTCTCTTTGTAAAGTTGAGCGTGAAGGAACTTATCCATTATATGATTTGACAGTTTCTGCTCTAACTTCGGGAGCATCCGCCCCCGTAAATGAAGAACAAAATACTCCTTATGTGGAAGGAACAAGTGTAACCAAACATAATTATGGTTTATTGGAAGTTTCAGGAAAACGTACGGATAGAGTATTGAAAATCAATATTTTAGATAAGGATGGTAAAGAATTGTGGACGAAGGAAATTAAAGCAAGCGAACTGAAATGATTTACCTTAGATATACATCACTTTGGTTTACTCACCATTTAGGAAAGCAATATAGTAAGCCATTGCCTACAAAAAGTAGGGTAGTAGGGGTGATTTCACTTTATGCAAACTTATTACTTATATTTTGTTCTTTAACTATTAATGCCCAAAAACTCCCAACAGATTCTGAACAAATCTTTGACTATAAAACGCTGAAATATAATAAAGCATCAATCGTTGTTTTTTTTGACCCCGAATGTCCAATTTGCCAAAAATATACCAAAAATTTAATTGAATTAGATAAAAAATATAGTTCTGAAGGGATAAAAATTTATGTTGTTTATCCTTTTAAAGTTTTGGATAAAAGTGTATTAGCTGAGTTTAGAGAAGAATATCAATTCAATTTGCCAATTATTTATGATTCAAAAAGAAAATTATTGAAGAAACTTAAAGCTAATTATTCCCCTGAGGTTTTTTTGTTGGATAATAATAGAAAAAGACTTTATCATGGAGCGATTGATAATTGGTTTTATGGATTAGGCAGAAACCGTGCTATACCAAATGAGTTTTATTTACTTGATGCCATCAATGCCTATAAAAATAACTTAGAAATAAAAATAAAATATATAGAGCCTGTTGGGTGTATGCTTTAATATTTGATAAGACGGAGTTCCTACTCCGTCACTATTTCAACGGAACTCCGTTGTACAGTTCAACGATTTTGTTCTATATTTTCATCACCTTCTTGATAGTCTAAATAATATAAAACTAAATTAAACATCTCATCTTTTGTTCCCCAACCATAACCAATATCTATGGGTGGAATATTCGGGTTTTCTGGATTTTCATCAGAATTATCGTAACTTGCTTCTACGATGAAAGTTGAACCAGCGGGGATTTTTAGTAGTTTTTTGAATTGGTAAGTCATTTGCCAATTAAATTCCCAATTGTCAATTTTTACTAAATTTACCACTTCTCCATTGGGAGTTACGGCAAAAGCCCTAAAGTTTTTGCCAATCAAGTGCATGTGTGGTAAAACTGAAATTACAGATATTGACTTGTCAATTTTTTTGGAGATAAAAAAAGTTTTTTTCTCACCTGCTTTTATCAAAAATGGTTTGTTTGAAATATCATTTTCACGTAGCGTAATGTTTCTTACTTCTCTTTCAACTTTTTGTTTGGCAAAAAAAAGTAAAATTTCTGATTGGTCAGTTTCTAGAACTGGTGAAGGGGCATAGTGCATATTTAGTAAAAAGTCTGAATTGGCATTCAGTTTTATACCTGTCCCTTTCGGAAAACTGATTTTATCATTTCCTGGAACCCAACCATATAAAAATTCATCTTTTAAGGCAGTTTTTTGGAATTCATAAACTTTTGGGTCAGTTTCTGAAAGCCCATCAATACCACGAATATGATTAGTTGTATCTACCATTAGACGACTATGGTGTACCACTTTTTTATTGCCTGGATTAAATCCAACTGCTTCAATGTATTCATCTTTTGAGGTATTGCTCGGTAAACTAAAAAACCTAAAATCTTCTAAATTTTCACCTGAAATTTGGTAGGGATTATTCATTTTCAAAACTAAATCAGGTTTTTTATCTTGTGAATCAGCAAAGTGAACCATGTCCACAGTTGAAGAAAGCTTGTTATTATCAATTGACTTTCCCTCTTTCATTCCTCCTTCAATCCAAAGCTTGATAGTGGCTATTTCGCCCACAGTAAGGCCTCTTTCATTGAGATAAGATTGAAATTTTCGGTCAGCGGGGAATGGAGGCATATAACGTGATTGAGTCACTCTTCCAATAAACTTAGCACGTTTAGCAACGTCTTCATACTTGATTAGGCTGAAAGGAGCCGACTTATTTGGTTGATGGCAAGGCGTACAGTTTTTATGAATAATAGGAGCAATATTATCGTAGAAGTTGATTTCACTTGCTTGTTGAGCAAATAGAGTATTACTACTTATTAAAATTAAAATAGTAAAGAAAGTTTTTAGAAGATATTTGGAGTTCAGCATACTTTTAAAAGAAAGAGCAGGTTACAAATGTAGCCTGCTCTTTCAAAATTATACATTTTGCAATCAAGAATCAATTATTTTACAATAAATGAAATTTGGCAATTTGAGTTTGCTTCAGATACTGAAGTTGGGTCTGCACAAATTGAATCTGGATTCCAAGTATTGAATACTTGGCCATCAGTTGTATAGAGTACCCAAGTTACAATAAAGTTATCTTCAGCCACATCACCATAAGCTGCTGTTTCGGCCGGTCTTAACCAAGCGTTATCAGGGCGTGGTCTTGAAGGGTTACTGAATACGTTTACAGCATTTACTTTGTCATATTTAACAGTGGCTGTTTTGTATGCATTATAAATCTGTTGTGGAGTAATACTAAAAGTATTCCACTGACGGTTTGCTGCTGGTGATGAAATAGTAGTAATTAATTTACCTTTACCATTGCCACTCAAATCAGCTACTTTAGGGTTACCATCAGGGTCATTGTATGACTCCAACATTCTAACATAAATTTCAATTTTATTAACTGCCAGTTTATTATCCAAAGATACCCAACGAGTTTTTAAATCTACTTTCGCTGTATTTTGAGCTGCTTTAGGGAAGTTTTTAGCATTGTTAACCTCATAAGGTTGAGGTCTTGCTAATAAATTTCCATTAAATGCAATACCATCAAAAACAGTAAAAGCATGAACACCTGGAAGGAACGTTGGTAGAGGATTCAATGACTCATCTCTACATGCACTAAATGCAAGTAATAGCGAAATCACTAACGAAAGACTTAATATTTTTTTCATTTCTAATTACGTTTAAAATTTTAGATACAAGATTGGAGATTTGAGATATGAGATTTGAAATAAATTTATATTATTTCTTGAATTTCATATCCCAAATTCATTATCTAATTTAGAACTCCCATTTAAGTTTAACTTTATCCCAGAACACAGGGTCTCTGTCAAAAATTACTTCTGTCAATTTAGCTGTTGCATTTGGGTTCAAGCTTCCTTCTTGTGAAGTATAAGGTAAACGCAAAGCATATTGTCTTGGTGGTTTGATGATTGGGTTATTCACTTGTGATGGGAATCCAGTACGACGCATCGCATTCCAGATTTCCATTCCTTGTCCCCAAGAACTGAACCATACTTGTTTCAAAACAACGTTCAATTTAGCAGAATTTGTAGGAGCAGCATCATATAATTTTAATTGAGCCGCTACATAGTCGCTGATTGCAGTAGCTGAAGGAGCCACAGAGTTGGCAGCATCAACTTTAGTACCTAAAGCAGCAACACGAGCAATATGCTCTTTAATAGCAGCTTCAAAAATTGCTCTTGCATCACCACTACCACCACCATCTAAGATAGCTTCGATTTGGTAATACTTCATGTTATTACTTGTGATTAATGGCCAAATACCATTTCCTGAACCTCTACCACCAGTTAAGGCTCTTGGAGTTACAGTTCTACCACCATATAATCCACCAGCAGGGTAACAACCTGGAGCAGTACGCAATGCACCATCTTGAGGTACACCAGTATTATCTCCTCTGTCACGACCGAAGAAACCTGCAATATATTTTAAATCATCAGCAGATGGATCTGAACCAAAAACGGTTTTCCATTTAGCTAAGAAAGCAGGTTTACGTACTAAATAAGTACCACCGTAAGGAATAGTACCTCTATCAGTAGGATTCGACGGGTCAAGAATAGTGTTTGTTTGACGATAGAAATAGAAATCCAAACGTGGGTCTTTGTTGAAAATCATTTCTTCCATCAATTGGTGTGCAGGATACGCAAAACCATTATCTGCTAAATAAGCCGATTGGAACCATGGATGACGACCTTCTGGTGAAGAAGCTGAACTGAAGTTGAAAGTAAAGTCATCAGCTGGTGCAGTGATATAACCACCTGCTGCAATGGCTGCATTCAAATCAGCATTACCAGTTGCACGCCCTTTTCTTGAATTTAACAATAAACGAATCTTAACTGACTTTGCGAATTTAATCCATTTAGCAGCAGAACCACCATACATAAAGTCCGCAGAAGCAGCCAATGGATCAGCAGTCACTTTTGAAAGGTTTACAACAGCTTCATCACATAGTTTAATTAATGCCTCATAAATATCTGAGTCTTTATCAAACTTAGGTGTTGTAATAGCTGTTTCAGCATTTCCTTTCCAAGCTTCGCTATAAGGACAGTCTCCAAAAGTATCTACAAAATTACCAGTTGCAAAGGCCTTCAATGCTTGAGCTACACCCAAATAATGCGGGCTGTTAGCACTTGAATTGATGATAGCTTCTACGTTGCTCATGTTACGGTAGAATGCATTCCATGTGCCATTATAAGATTGATTATTTAAATCAAAATTATCCGCACTACTTAATAATCCCGCAAAACCCATTGCATTATCATTTACAGCTGTTACAGCATTGATTGCCGCATACTCTGCTGTTGGTAATAAAAGCTTGGCAGAAGCCACAGTTGGGCTATTTGGGCTTTGATTAATATCTAAATCAGTCAAGTCGCAAGAACTCAGCACGCTTATTAAAGCTGTGGTAAGTGCTATTTTTGATATATATTTTAATTTCATCTCTTATTTTTTTTTAGGTATGAGAAATTAGCTGTTAGGTTTAGGATTAGGTTTCCTTACATTTTCAATTTATTAGTTCCTAAATCCTATCTCCTAAATCCTAAATTAGAACGATACTGATAAGTTAATTCCGTAACGACGAGTTGAAGGTGCAGCTCCTAAGTCAAAACCTTGAATGTTTGAATCAGCAAAGTTTGATAAAACTTCTGGGTCAAAGTTCAAGCCTGTCAACATGTTAGGAGATTTGAACCATAAGTTTCTTCCCGAACCAGAGATTCTCAAACCACCGATAAATGGCAATGTTTTTTTCAAGAATGCTTTTGGAACATTATATCCTAATGAAACTTCACGTAAACGAATAGTAGTGATGTCATAGATATTAGTTTCATCAGCACCATACGCACCATAACCATTTGAGAAATGAGATTGGAACGCTGTCATTGGAATTGTATTAGGTATAGTTTTACCACTTTCATCAAGCAATGGCTTGTATGTTTGTGGGTCACCTAAGATACCTGGAATTACACGCATACCTTCACGATCTTCAGAGAATTTCAACTGACCTCTCAATAATAGTGAAGCCGCAGTTGCAGAGAACATACTTCCACCTACACGGTAGTCCATCAAAGCAGTCAAAGTAAATCCTTTAAATGTGAATGTGTTAGTCCAACCAACAGTATATTTAGGAGCTGGGTTAGCCAAAATCTCAGAAGTAGGGTTTTGTAATGGCAAACCAGTAGTTGGGCTGATCAATACATTACCTTGGTCGTCACGAGCATTTTTAGAACCATAAATCATACCATAAGGGAAGCCATTGCGGTGCATAGTACCTGTTGATGATAGACCAGTACCACCTAAGAATAATTCACCACTTGGGCCAGCGTCAACAACTTCTGAACGAAGACGAGTATAAGCTACAAATGAATTCCATGTGAAACCATTGTTCAATTTGATAGGCACTAAATTTAAGCCTAATTCCCAACCACGGTTGATGATTTTACCAGCGTTAGTTGCTTTGTAATCAAAACCAGAAGATGTAGGGATACGAGCTGTTACAATCAAATCTGTTGATACACGATTAAAATAAGCGAGGTCAACTCCGATACGATTTTTGAAGAATTGTAATTCTGTTCCTAATTCGTACTCAGTTGTAAACTCAGGCTTCAATGTAGCATTGCTCAATACAGTTGGCAAACTTGTTGCTGAAATTGGTGCACCACCATAGTATTGTACAGCAAAGTTATAAGAAGTAAATACTTGATATGGATCAGCATCTTTACCAACTTTTGCAATGTTAGCACGGATTTTACCAAAACTCAAGATATTTGTAGGCAATTTAAACGCTTCAGTAAAGATGAATGAACCACTTACTGATGGATAAATGTAACTATTGTTGGCTGCAGGCAAAGTAGATGAATGGTCATTACGAACTGTTGCAGTTAAGAACGCATAATTATTATACGATACACCATATTCAGCAAAATATCCATACAAACGTCTTTTGCTTGAGAATTCATTAGCAAATTGAGTGTTTGTTCCACCTACGATCAATAAGTTAGGGTCAATGATTGTTTGACCAACTACATTACTAATATTTTTGTAACGTTGATTGGCATTGAAACCAACTAATAAGTGCATATTAATTTTTTCAGTAATATCTTTATTTGCTGATGCTAAGAACGTGAAATCTAATTCAGTGTTAGTGATATCGGCACGTGTAACTGAACCCAAAGGCACTGAGTTACCACCCGGACGATACACATTTCTACGTGTTTCAGCATAAGTATTTATACCACCTTTGGCAGTTACATTCAACCAAGGAGCTACATCGTAAGTCAAGGCCATGTTCCCAAATACACGATTTACCTTACTGTTATAAGTATTGTATTTAGCAGTCCAAAGAGGATTGTCTAAGGCACGGTAGAATACGTTTGCACCAGTAACTGGATTTTCAAATGGCAAACCATTCAAGTCGAAGTTACGTGGTAAATAAAACAAACGAGAGTAGATTGAACCTGTTGCAGCTAAACCACCGTAGTCAGCATAATAACCTGCACCTGATTGTGGAGAAGCTTGGTTTGTACTTACATAGTTAACATTACCACTCAAAGTGATTTTGTTAGTCAATGTTGCATTTCCACCAAAATTCAAAGTAGTACGGTCAGAACTTGAACCTGGGATAATACCTTTGTTAGTAGTACGTGAAGCACCTGCACTAATAGTAGTAGTATTACCAGTTGAGCTAATATTGAAACTGTTTTCAATTACGTGACCTTGACGGAAGAAACCACCAATGATATCGTAAGGCTTCAATTCATAAGGAACTGCATTTCCTTTAGCATCTAATAATTCAGGGAATGCTGTTTTGTAACGAGCTGCACCATAAGCAACACCAGTGATGGGGTTTGGAACAAAACCAGCAGCATAATTACCATCAATGATTTTTGAATAACGTTCGAAACCTAATGCTTGGTTGATACGGTCAACTTCTGCTGGGAATGCAGAACCCCAGTTTCCAATGAATCCACCATTATACGTTTGGTTTGAACCTTGTGTATATGAATCTTGGTAATCTGGTACAGTAGAGATTTTTTCTGTAGAGTAAGAGGTATTGTATGTTACTTCTAAACCTTTTTTTGCATTTTTACTACCAGCTTTAGTTGTGATAACAACCACACCATTGGCAGCACGAGAACCATAAAGAGCCGAAGCTGCAGCACCTTTCAAAACTGTTAATGACTCAACGTTGTTTGGATCGATGTCATACGCACGGTTTGATGTTACTGTATTTTGGTTAAAACCATCAGTAGCATTTACTGAGTTGTCAAATGGAATACCATCTACCACAAATAAAGGTTGGTTGTTTCCTGAGAAAGAGTTAGCACCACGGATGGTAATACGAGTTGCTTGTCCTGGAGCTCCACCACCTGAAATAATGTTTACACCTGGTACTTTACCATTCATTGCACGCAATGCATCTGGCTCAGAGCGTTGTTGTAAACTCTCGGCACTTACACTTGAAACTGCATACGCCAAAGCTTTTTTCTCTCTTTGGATACCAATAGCAGTAACAACTACTTCTGACAACTGTTTTGTGTCGGCACCAAGCGATACATTTACAACCGACTGGCTGCCTAATTTTACTTCTTGGGTATTCATACCAACAAAACTGAATACCAAAGTACTCCCACTCACAGCCTCAATTGAGTAGTTACCCTCTACGTCGGTTTGAGAACCTTTAGAAGTACCTTTTACTTGCACCGAAACACCCGGTAATCCAGAGCCATCATCTGATGACGTTACTTTACCTGTAATCTTCTTGCCTTGTGCCATTACAGCAAAGGACATGATGACTCCCAGCAAACTAAGAAGTAGATTCTTCTTCATGTACATTTTAGTTTAGGTTTATAATTAAAGAAACATTAGGTACAAAAATACTTATTTTAAACAAATAATAAAACAAGAACCTTGCACATTCTTGGATTAAACATATAATAATTTTCATAAATGACGAAATAAAATTGGCAAAATTTGTAAAATTCTTTATATAGTTATTTTTAATATCAAAAGAATGCAATACTTTTAGTTTATTTTATAAATATGCACTTATCCCAAATATAGTTTTGGTATTAGACGTATATACACAATTTTAATCTTTGTCAGAATGAATAATTTAGTGATTTTTACTCATAATATTAAATTTTGAAAATTCTTGAAAAAATGCAATCTTTACAATCCAAAATTTAGTATGCAAGACGAATATTTTATCGACAAAATGCTTTATTGTAACTATCTTGTAAAAAAATATATAGACCAAATCTATGATCATAGTACCTAAGCAAAAAGAAGTCCTCATTAAAAAACTTCAAGAAATTGACAATCGGGAAGCATGTCTCAAGTTTTTTGTACTTTTACAAGAACTCATCGAAGTAACGAACTTTGATATTGATGACCCAAGAATCGCTTTTTCAGTTAGAAAAGATAAAGGAATCACTGCTAATATTAACTTCTACGCAGCCCTAAAACTGTATCGACAAAATGGCGTTTGGCTCGATTTAATGTTCTTTAAAAGAGATGAATCTTTGTTTAATAAATATAAAGGGATTAAAATTTCAAGGCTTGCTGATAGCTCTGATTTCTTATACATACAAATTCCTTTTGAACAAAAACATATCCTTGATGATACTAAGGTAATGAGTGCTTGGCAGCATTGCTTAGAAGAATTGAAAGCTACTGCGGTGTCGAGCATGAAGAAAGAACACCATAATCATTATATGTATCAGGTTGCTGAAAGTGAAAGCCTCCGTAATGAATTATTTTGGGAAATAGCAAATCCAGATAAAGTCTATACTTTGGAAAATACCCCAAATACCATTTATGAAACAGAATCAAAGTATGTTATTAAATTAAATATCCCACTAAACTTAATATTTTATGGCCCTCCTGGCACTGGAAAGACTTTTGAAGTACAAAAAATATCCCAAAATGTTGATAATCAATTTGTGACTTTTCATCAATCATATAGTTATGAAGATTTTTTAGAGGGAATTCGCCCTATCTCTAAAAACGGACAAATATATTATGAAGTACTGAAAGGTGTTTTTTATCAATCTTGCTTAGCAGCCCTACAAAAAGCTGGCTATAAAACATTTATGGATGCTATTGAAGATTCTAAAGAAAGCCGTGAATTGAAATTTAAACAAGCTCCAAGCGAGTTATTGATTATTGATGAAATAAATCGGGCAAATATTTCTAAGGTCTTTGGCGAGCTTATTTCGCTCATTGAAGATGATAAAAGACTTGGTGCAAAAAATGAACTGTGGCTTACTTTACCTTATTCTCAAGAAAGTTTTGGAGTGCCAGCAAACCTACATATTGTTGGAACAATGAATACCGCTGATCGTTCTATTGCTTTGTTGGATGTTGCGTTGAGGCGAAGATTTTCATTTCAAGAAATGATGCCACAACCGCACCTGTTAATAGAAGTAGAGGGAGTGAACTTAGAGAAGCTTTTAAGTAAAATTAATCAGAGAATTGAATTTTTGATTGACCGTGATCACACGATTGGTCATGCGTATCTAATTGATTGTCAGTCGATTATGCAGTTGTGTAAGGTATTTGTGCATAAAATTATTCCTTTGCTTCAAGAATATTTTTATAATGATTGGGAGAAAATTAGACTCGTTTTAGGAAATGATTTGGTGCTTCGTGAAACCTTGAAAACCAAAACTATTTTTGGCCAAAATTTAGATGATTTTGAAGATGAGTCCTATCGTTATTTTATTAATCCTGATTTAATTACAGGTGAAATAGGAGCGGAGATATTTTTGAATTTGTAATTTGTCGCTTTTGAGAAAAACTGTTGCCTAATTGAAATTGAAGGCAACAGTCTTTTAAAAACACTTATACTTACTTTTAAAACCGTTCCGTTCTCTAAGCGAAACCGAAGGGAACGTGAGCTTACCCAAAATGTTGCTTCACAATTGTTAGAATATCCCCAAAAGGCATAGGTTTTATGCCTTTTTTTTGATTTTGAATACTTATATCAGCTGCACGTCTCCAGTGCCACATCAAATCTCGATAGGCTTGCCAAAGAAAATATTTCGGGTCATAGATATGACCAGGGTCAGAACTTACACCATTTAATTCCATGATTTTAATATTCTTGCCTTCATAAAGTTCTTCTATACTCGACACTTTTATGTCAAAACGCCCATAAAAAAAACCGTCATAGCTTTTGGAAATTTCGGTAAAAACTTCATCTAATTTCCTATTAATCAGGTGATTAACGTTAATAAACTTCGTTCCGCGACAATGATTGCCGATAGGTTCGAGTAAGCGTTTTTCACCCAAAGGTAGTATTTCGTTGATCTCTTCGCCCATACGTTTTTGCAAAGACTCTAACTGAAATCTGGCACGTGTATCTTGTAAAATCAATGCTTCAATGCTTGATTTGCCGTCACCCGTAACTGTCAAAAATTCTTTCATAGTCAAAGAAGAAACTTTACCCAATTTTTCGCTGGGTAAACGACTAAAAAGCACACCCAATTCGATAGGAAAAGTAACAAATTCTTGAATTAAATAATCTTCAGAAATATGGGTATGGTATTTTAAAAGCTCTTCTTCTGAATGGATTTTTTCTACTGAATTTCCTCTTTCTCCAACATTTGGTTTGGCAATAATTGGATAAGGTAAGTTATTGTTTATCAGTAAACTAATTGTTTTTTTAAAAGAGGTTTGCTTTGCTATAAAGACAGTTTTTGCTAAATATTTGGGCGAAATATTTTTTAGAATCTCGGTCTTATGTTCGCCATAAAAACCTCCTGCTTCAATGCTGGGATTGACTGCCGTAAAATATGCCAAAGATTTGGCACGTATAGCTTGGTAAATCCAATATGGAGCCATTGGTAAATAAAACACCCACCATGACCAATATTCGTAATTAAAAAATTTCACTAAAAATAAGGGAGTTCGCATAATATTGCACGACGGGTTTCCTAACCAGTCAAGGTTTAACGGGTTAGGAAACCCATTTTACAAAAATAGTTGATATAAAATTTTGTACTTTCATACGTTCAAAAAATAATACAAATGCACAACAAAGAAAAGTGATTAGGGCCATACCAAAAAGTTGTCCGCCATCATTCTGTACTTCTATGCCAAGAATTGTGAGGTGAGAAGCAATTGCACCAGCCATTACACCGATGCCTAAAATTGCACCTATCCAAGAAGTTCGAGGAATAAGCAATAAGATGGAAGCAATGAGTTCGGCAATACCTGAACCAATTCGGCCGAAAGGTTCGATGCCGAGTGTTGAGAAAATATAGACACTTTCGGGCTGTGCTGTAAATTTAAAATATAATGTTTGTAACATGATAATTGCAGCGATAAATCGTGCTATCAATTGAAGTGTTTTCATTTTTAGGAAGATTGTTTATTGTTTAAATGATTGATAGTTAGTGATATATGAATAATCATTTGAGTATTTTTATCCAATTTATATCTGCTTGCTTTTTTAATTTTGCTTCGTTTTTATTCCAATCATCCAGCGTATTTGAGAAAAAATTCTTGTAAAAAAGATTCAGAGTTCCGTTGACAATTTTATAATTTTCAGGGTCAACTTCTACTTTCTCGCCCTTTGTACCCATCGCAAAAGCACACCAGCCACCATAAGCAGGTTCATATTTGGAGGGATTTTTTTTGAATAATTCCAAGTTTTCATTAGAAGAAAATTTATAGCTAATCCCATCTTGGATATAAGAAATTTTCCCTTTTAGTGGTTTTCCTAAAAAATAACTTACAGGATCATAGCCCGAGATTGCAACTCCTTTTTCAATAAGAAAGTGTTTTTGACGTATCGTCCCATGTACTGTTTCTTGCGAATAAGCAACGAATGATAATAAAACTAAAAATACGGTTATTTTTTTCATTTTGTTTTTGATTGTTATAATACAAAGGTATTGGTTCTGAATTTTACGAATTGTCGGGAAAATGACAGATTTAAGCAAAAATTTTAATTGCTTGAAGAATCGCTAAACTTAAAAAAGTATAACCAAAAATGTGATTAACTGAGTAGCGTTGTAAGATTGATGTAATGCGTTGATGATAACGGTGAGCAAACTTGGCGTATAAGTATAAAATACTAAAAGCTCCAGCCGCCGTTCCTAAAACAAAAGCGAGTTTAGTGCTTAAATCATTGATTATAAAATACTTATGTAGATAAGCCAGTACAAAAAACCAAAAAGGAAATAATTGCGGATTCAACATTCCAAGCGAAAAACCTTTGATGAAATTAATGTTTTGGCTATGTTTTTCTGAGTGTATATGCTTGTTAGATGTTGTTTTTTGAAAGATATTTATCAATCCTATGATAGAAAAGATTGGAATGATGAGAAAGTTTAAAAACTCGATAATGGATTGGTTGTTTTGTAGAAAAAACAAACCTTTCAAGGCCAAAGATGAATAAATGATTTCGGGGATACTACCACCAATAGCTACTAAAATACCCGCAGAAAAATTACGATTCAAGGTTGTTTGAATCACTGCCAAATTGACGGCACCAATATGTATTGAGCCGGCGAAACTAATCAATGCTACAAGAAAAAATAAGATAAAATCCATCGTTTTTTTGATTTATGCTGCAAAGTAATGGCTTTAAATACAAAACAAATGTCTTGCTGCCGACAGTATTTATCAGTTTTTAAGTAGAATCCTCAATGCGTTGTTTGCCAAGTTCCACTAAGGCATTCTCCATTATTTTTGGTAAATTGCGGAAAATTAGAAATTAAGGAAAAGATGAGAAAACTTCAAATGGATGAATTGAACCGGCTGTCGGTGGAAGATTTTAAAGAAACGAACAAGAATAATTTTTGTATAATATTAGATGATGTCAGGAGCATGAATAATGTTGGTTCGGCTTTTCGTACAGCCGATGCTTTTTTGACTGATAAGATTTATTTATGTGGTATTACAGCAAAGCCGCCTCATAGAGAAATAGAAAAAACCGCTTTGGGTTCAACAGACTCTGTGTCTTGGGAATACCATGAAAGTATTATAGAATTGATTGAACAACTAAAAGCACAAGACTATATTGTGTTGGCAGTGGAACAAGTAGAAAATAGCTTAAAATTGAATGATTTTCAGCCAAAAACTAACCAAAAATACGCTTTTGTATTTGGGAATGAGGTTTTTGGTGTAAATGAAAAGGTAGTAGAAATGGCCGATAATTGTTTAGAAATTCCACAATTTGGCACAAAACATTCACTCAATATTTCGGTAACAGTAGGTATTATTTGTTGGGATTTTGTGAGTAAAATGACCCTCCGCCCCTAAAGAGAAGCTTCTGTTTATATGTAATAGAAAAAAATAGATTGTTTCAATTCATTGAAACAATCTATTTTTTTGTTAGCTCGGGGGGCTTAAAACTGTCTCAAAAACCTTACATCGTTTTCAAAGAAAACACGCAGGTCATTGATTCCGTATCGGAGCATTGTGATACGCTCGATACCCATACCAAAAGCAAAACCCGTATATTCTTCAGAGTCGATACCACTATTTTTTAAAACATTTGGGTCAACCATACCTGAGCCAGCAATTTCTACCCAACCAGAATGTTTACAAATATTACAACCAGAACCTTTACAGATAAAACATGAAATATCAATTTCGGCACTTGGTTCGGTAAATGGGAAATAACTCGGACGCAAACGTATCTTGGTATCTTTGCCAAACATTTCTTTTGCAAAATGATAAAGTGTATCTTTCAAGTCCTTGAAACTTACATTTTTATCTACATATAAACCTTCGATTTGATGAAACTGGCAATGGGCTCTTGCTGAAATGGCTTCATTGCGATAAACCCGACCAATCATCAACGAGCGAATCGGTGGTTTTTTACGTTCCATTAAGCGAACTTGCACATTCGATGTATGCGTACGAAGCAAAACATCATCTTTTTGTATATCTTTCTTTTCCACAAAAAAAGTATCTTGCATCTCACGAGCAGGATGGTCTTCAGGGAAATTTAAGGCTGTAAAATTGTACCAATCAGTTTCGATTTCAGGCCCATCTTCATGATTAAAACCCATCCGAGCAAAAATCTCTAATACACGTTGACGGGTTAGGGTAAGCGGGTGAATCGTACCAGCAAAATTGGGTGCGACAGGCATCGTTAAATCAAGACCACCTTGATTGGCAGAATCGTCAGCACTTTGTTCAATCGCTTCTGTAAAAACCTTCAATTGTTGTTCTGCAAGGTTTTTTAACTTATTAAGTTCTTGTCCAACTGCTCTTTTTTGGTCATTTGCAACAGTTTTAAACTCCTCAAATAAATCATTTAAAATACCTTTTCGGCTAATATATTTTATCCGAAATTTATCTAAGTCATCTTTATTACTGACTATTGCTGAGTTTACTTCCTCAAATAAAGTTTGAATCTTGTCTAACACCTGTGTACCGTTTAATAAAATTTAGCACAAATATATAAATATTGTCAGAATCTCCCATAATTTTACTTATCAAATAGAAAATGATATACCAAATGTAGGGTATTTATCAATACGTAGTATTACGCATTTTGATAAGGGATTTTACTTGAAATTATTATTGTTTTATTTGTAAGTAGTTGATAATTAGCTTTTTACGTATTTTGCTGAGGTTTAAGCTAATTTGCATACTTATTTTTTAAGGGTTAAGTTTGAAGTATAAACTTTCCTCAAGAAGAAATGAATCAACTACTCAATACTTCAAACTGCTCAATAAGAAAAACTTTAGATTCAAAAAGTAAACTAATTAAATTACACTATTCGAATCGTTTTGTAACAATACCTGTTGAAAAAATAATTCGTTTAGAAGGTGATTGTAATTATACTGTTGTACATACCCAAAATAACCAGTATGTCTCTTCACGGACTTTAAAACATTTTGAAGATATTTTAGATGATAATATTTTTGTGAGAGTACATAAATCGCATATTGTAAATATGCTGCATATTAAAGATTTACAACCAGCGTGTTTTGAAATAAAATTTGAAAAGGGAAATCCAATTGAAGTTTCTCGTCGTAAATTAAAAGAGGTTGTTAAAAAATTTGCAATTTACAGATTTAAGTAGATATTTTTGTTTACTGAAGTATTAAAGATTTTGGTATTATATTCTTTTCATAATACTTTTTAGTGGTTAGGTGATGAACAAAGCAACCGTCTTCTGGATGGTTGCTTTTTGCTTTTTTATAGAGATAAAAATCGAGATTAGAAAATATTTTTCTGTAAAAATGACCTTTATTCAATGATTTTATAAAGGGCTTTTGCCCTGATACGTGCCATTGCATTGAAATGCCACCATTCACTTTCTATTCGCCCATAACCTGCTTTTCTCATGGCATTTCTCAAGATTAAGCGATTATCCAGTTGATTTTGACTCAATTGTTTTGTTTTCAACATGAACGACTCTAAACGTGGGTAGGCTAAATCACCAAAAAAATCATAACTTGTACCCATATCTAAAGGTTTTTGCGTAGTTAAATCATACACCGTTAAATCAACCGCCGAACCAAAATTATGTATCGAAGCAATTACTGGATTGGAAACAAAATCTTCTCGTTTTTTTGGCGGAATACTATCTAATAAATTCCAAAAAGTATATTGAACACTCAAGGGGCGTGCAGCATCATAGACCAAAAGCCGATAGTTTGGATATTTTTCTTTTAAAAATTGATTAGCTTTTGCTAACATTTGAGCAGGATTGACTTGCAAATATGCTTTTGTGAGATCGCCATAAACATCGGTATGAACAAAATTATCGGTGGTTGAATATTTTAATTCTACCATGATAGTAGAATCAATTGTTTGAATATCAACCAAGCCTTGCGAAATCATACGTTGCTCGATTTCAGAAATAATTGGTTTTGGAGCAATGACGATAGTATCTTTTTTTGTAGAAACAGTATCAATTTTTTGTATGGTTTCGGTTTGAGTTTTTGTTTGACAACTCCAGGCTAAAAAGAGGGTCATTGGTATAAAAATTTTAAATAGAATGCTAATTTTGGGCATTGTTTGGAGGATTATTTTTTTTGTATGAAAATCAAATTTCGCTTAAAAAAAACAAAAAATCGTGGTTTTTTCTTAAATTAGCCACAAATCTACTATTAAACCTTAAAATTTATGGCATTAAACTACATTTGGGTAGCTTTTTTTCTAATAGCATTCGTTGTTGCGTTATTGAAACTCATCATTACAGGTGATACTGAAATTTTTAAAATTATTATTGAAGGGATGTTCGACTCCTCAAAAATGGCAGTTATGGACATTGCTTTACCTCTGGCGGGAGTAATGACTTTTTTTCTGGGTATTCTAAAAGTTGGTGAAGAGGCGGGTGTTATCAGACGAATGGCAAAAATTATAGGGCCCTTTTTTAGTAAGTTATTTCCAGAAGTACCAAAAGACCACCCAGCCAATGGTCAGATGATTATGAACTTTTCGGCAAATATGCTGGGTCTCGACAATGCCGCTACACCATTTGGGCTGAAAGCAATGCAGAGCTTGCAAGAATTAAATCCAAGTAAAGACACTGCTTCTAATGCTCAAATTATGTTTATGGTGCTACATAGTGCTGGTCCAGTTTTGATTCCAATAAGTATCATGGCACAGCGAGCTATATATAATGCTGCCGACCCCGCTGATATTTTCATCCCAGCCCTCATTTCGGTTTATATTGCTACTCTTACAGGAATGCTGTTTGTAGGAATCAAGCAAAAAATCAATTTCTTTGATAAGACTTTACTTTCATGGCTTTTAGGACTGACAGGATTTATCGGGTTTGTTTTATGGTATTTTGCTGGTTTACCCAAAGAAGAAATCGAAGCAACTTCCAAAGTAGCGAGTAATTTAATATTGATGACTTTTATTATGGGATTTATTGGCGGAGCAGTTTATAAAAAAGTAGATATTTTCCCAGCTTTTATTGAAGGTGCTAAAAGTGGTTTTGAAACATCTATCAAGGTTTTGCCATATTTGGTAGGCTTGTTAGTAGCCATTGGTGCGTTTCGAAATTCAGGAGCTTTAACCTTTATTGTTGATGCCTTAAAATGGATTTTTAGTTTGACAGGCATGAATACCGATTTTACCGATGCCTTACCTACGGCTCTGATGCACCCACTAAGTGGCAGTGGTTCACGAGCCATGATGATTGATGCGATGAAAACTTATGGTGCAGATTCATTCGTAGGGCGACTTTCATGTGTATTTCAAGCTTGCTCCGATACCATTTTATATGTTTTAGCATTGTATTTTGGCTCAGTAAATATCAAAAATACTCGTTATACGCTTGTTGCAGGTTTATTGGCAGATTTAGCTGGTGTGATTACTGCCATTATTGTTTCATATATTTTCTTTCATTGAGTTTGGATTTATGTAAAGCCAAATGTGGTACGTCTGAAGTTTTTTGACTAACAAAGTTTTTATCTAAGACGTGCCACATTTTATCTGTCCGCTTTTGCCATCCATGACCATTTAGCCATGATAAAAAAACTACTGTATATTATTATTTATATGTCAAGCATTTGTCTTTCGGCTCAAGACAAAAGTCAAGGGGTTGTATTTAATTATGATGGTAGTTGGAAGCAATTAGATAGCCCCGAAGGAATTTATTATTTACCCGAAGTAACCGAAGCATATACAATTGGGAAGTTAGCCTCCTTTCCGCAAGTATATAAATTCACAAAAGCCCGTGGGAGCGTGCCTACCTTCTGGGCTGAAGGGCATCCTTACTGGTTTAGATTTGAATTAAAAAACTCAACCAAGTTTGTTCAAAATCTGCTTGTTCACTTGCACGTATCTCTTTATGATGAAATTGTTTTTTATGTCGTACAAAAAAGACAGGTGATTGATAGACAATCGATTACGTGGAAAATGCCTCAGCAAAAGCGAAGTGTCAAACACCGAGATTTTATTTTTCCAACAAGTCTTCAGCCCAATCAGCAAGTATTTTGTTACTTAAAAGTCAGTAAAAGTTTTGGTTCAATCTCTTTTCCTTTGACTATTTGGGAAAGGAATTATTTTGATTACTCTTATCCCACCAACGATTATCACAATTGGGGACTGGTTTCAGGTGTTTTTGGGTTTGTTATATTTATTTCCATATTATTAGCTTTTGTTTTTAAAGAAAAGCTCTATATTTATTATGGCTTATATGTATTTACTGCACTCGGATTTGTTTATACGATGCAGGGCTATTTCATTCGTTTTTATGGCGATGGTTCTTGGGGTATTGAAGGTGATAAAATTCGATTCATCGCAATCATGTTGATGATTATTGCTAATATTTTATTTGTTAGAAGTTATTTACGCTGGGATTTGCTCAAAAATGAACTTTTTCAATGGTATAGCAATTTTTTTATAATCGTATTTTGTATTCTAATCACTTTAAGTTTTTTCGACCATTTGGTTTTGAAAGACTATATATTTAATTCATATACCCTTGCTATCACATTTATGATAAGTTTGGGTCTTTGTATCCCTCCTTTTTTTATTTTTGGTACGACAGTTTATTGCATCGTTGTAAATCATTATCGCCAAGATGCCACCTATTATTTATTGGCAAATTTGCCCGTTTTTTTATTGGCATTTTATGCGGGTTTGAGTATCTATGAGTTTGTACCAGGAAGTTTTTTGATAGGTGTTGATTATTTTGCCATAGCTTTTTTAGTTGAGATATTAGCTTTGAGTGGATTTTTAGCCCATCGTGTAAAACTGATTCAAGAGACAAGTAAACAGCTTTTGATTGAAAAAAACTTTGTACAACAGCAAAGAACACAAGCAGTGCTGGAAGCTGAAGAACGAGAAAGAATTCGTATCGCAAGAGACCTACATGATGGTATTGGACAAATGTTGGCAGCAGTTAGAATGATGCTTGGAAATTACCTTTCACATAGAAAAACTAAAGTAAAAGAAATACAAAATTCACTCGATTTATTAGAAGAAAGTATTCGAGAAGTGCGGGAAATATCGCATAATATGATGCCTGGAACACTCACAAAATTTGGATTATCGTCGGCTTTAAAACAATTTGTCAATAAAATTAATGCTTTAGATACACTCCAAGTAGATTTACAAGTGGTTGGTTTTAAAGAACGACTCAATGAAAAAATTGAAATGATGCTCTATCGGATAGTCCAAGAAATTATTAGTAACATTATTCGCCACGCTCAAGCGACAAAAGTTAGTATCGAACTTATCAAACATGACGAAGAATTAGTTTTGATGATTGAGGATAATGGCAAAGGATTTGATAGTGGAAGCAAAGAAAATCAAGGCATCGGATTAAAAAACATTGCTACTCGTGTCGAATATCTAAATGGATGTGTTAATTTTGATTCTACTCTCGGACATGGAACGAGTGTTGTTGTAGAAATCCCTTTGAGTTTAAACTAATGTCAGGAAACAAATTAAAAATTTTTATCGTTGATGACCATCAAATATTAATTGATGGGATTGAGTCTATGCTGAAAGGTATATCCGAATTTGAAGTAGTTGGCAAAAGTTTGGATGGAAATTTAGCATTAGATTTTCTCAGCGATAATCAAGTCGATGTGCTGTTGACAGATTTGTATATGCCCAAAATGACTGGAATTGAACTTACGCAAAAGGTCAAAAAAAACTTTCCAGAAGTTAAAGTCTTAGCTTTATCTGTTTCTTATGATGTTTCTATTGTCCATGATTTAATTGATGCTGGAATTTCAGGATTCATCATTAAAACCATAGGTCGAGATGAACTCATTGAAGCCATTCATGAAATTGCGAAAGGAAATATATATTTTAGTCGTGAAGTATCAAACGAAATTTTACGAAGTCTTTCAAATCGAAATGATGCCGAAGAAGAAAATTATCATTTAACTGAACGTGAAATTGAAATTGTAAAATTGATTGCTCAAGAGTTTTCAAATGGTGAAATTGCAAAAAAGCTCTGTATTTCAGAAAGAACAGTAGAAACACACCGAAAAAATATCTACCGAAAAACCAACACAAAGACCATAGTTGGACTCATCAAATATGCAGTTGAGCATAGATTAATCTAATTTATTCTACAATAAGTTCAAATATCCGTACTGGTACGGATACAAGTTTTATGAAAAATACCAAAATTGGGGTATTGTTCATTATTATTCGTCTTCTGATATTTGTATTAATAAAAAGCGTAGTAATTATAGCCATGTAAACAATTACTATACATTAAAAAGACATTTCTTATGTTCAATCAATGTTTGATATATTTTAAATAATTTTTACAAGGCTTTTCAACCTTTTTATGATAATTAGAATCATAGTAAAAAAAAGTAAGAAAACCATGAAAAAAATATTCTACGAATACATTGATGAACTCTTAGTTGTGTCAATCTTTATTGTAATAGTTGCGATAAATGCTTGTAAAGCATAAAGTTAAAACCATCAATTTTAAAATTGATGGTTTTAATAATCAACAGCAGTTTGACGAGAGTAAAAGCAAGAGCATTTTGATTCTTGCTTTTCTATTTTTTTGATGATTTAGCATTTTCCCATACTATATTCATAACTAAAAAATAAGAGCCTTACGCATTGTTTTGTGTAAGGCTTTTATTGATTTACTATTCATTGTTTATTTCACCAAGTCAAATAATTCTTTATCCATTTGAGGTTTTACAGTGCTTATGTTATCAAAGTGCATGGTTGCGGTATTTGATGAATTATAAGCAGGCCAATTTGGCAAACCTTTATGGTTTGGATTACCAGCTTTTGCAAAATTAATCCACGATTGACTCATTTTGTCGGCTAAAGCTTGTGCTTCTTTAGTACCTCCAGTCATGTTTTTTGTACGTTGGATATTATCAAAACAAAAAGCTATTTCCATACAGTGTACAGCCTTATATTTTCCATCCATTACAGGAGATTGCCAATCGAACAAATACATATAAACAGGGGCTCCACCAGCTAATGCTGATTTTTGATTAGCCTGTGAAACTGCTCCAGGACGAAAAGTTACATCATAGCTAAGCATATCAGACATTTTGCCATTCGGATATGCTTTTTTTACTGCTGCAATGTAGGCATCAGTTTTATCACCATAAACTTTTTTTATCGCTTCAGTTGCTTGTTCGTTTGTTGCTGTGCTTGGAATACCACCTCTAAATACTGCAAATTCGTTGATAGTTGTTCCAATCATCAAAGGAATGTTTTTTGAAAGTTCAAATGCCTCATTTGAAAATAATTGGTAAGGTAAAACTTCACCATCTGCACTTGGCCCCCAACTTAAACCAAAACCAATCACTGGTTTTCCTTCAGCTTTCATTTTATCTGCAACAGTTTTTAGAGCTTTTTTACCTGCATCACTTAAAGTTTGGAAAGGTACTTTCTGAATATCGTCAACTTTATCGGCTGAGATTCCCAATTCTTTCAAAACTTCTGCACCAATTGCCTGAGTTGTTGTTTTATCAAGCATAGCTGTACGGAATGCACCACTTTGATTGATTGCTTTGTGAAAAAGTCCTTTGGCCGATGGCATCGCCATCAAAGTATTTACTTTTGCTCCACCGCCCGATTGACCAAAGATCGTAACATTATTTGGGTCTCCACCAAAGTTTGAGATATTGGTTTTTACCCATTCTAAAGCAACTTTCATGTCAAGAACACTCAAATTGGCTGATTGCTTGTATTTTTCTCCATAAGCTGAAAGGTCAAGATAGCCTAAGATATTTAAGCGGTGATTGATAGAAACGACTACTACATCGCCTTTTTTTGCTAAATTTTCGCCATCATAAGAAGGTAATTCTTGTGATGAACCTGCGGTAAAACCACCTCCATGAATCCAAAACAAAACTGGACGTTTTTTGCCGTCATTGATGCCTGGTGTCCAGATATTGATACGCATACAGTCTTCATTCGTAAAACCCCAGCTATGGTCAAAAACAAATTCGCTTTCATCCATAATGCTGGTCGTAGGGTCCATTAAAGGAGCAACAGGACCATAACTAAAAGAACTACGAACATTTGACCAAGGTTTTGGTTTTTGTGGAGATTCAAAACGCTTTGCTTCTGCGTAAGGGATACCTTTGTAAGTGTAGATTCCGTTGTTGATATAGCCACGAACTTTACCTGCATCGGTTGTTGTAACTCCCACATTTTCACCCGTTTGTAATTGTGCATCGGCTGTTTGAATGAGTAAACAGCATGATACAAATAGAGAAAGAATTGTTTTTTTCATTGTTTAAAATTGAGTTGAAAACTAAAATATAAATTGAGACTATCACTAAATTGGTTAAATTTCCATATCCAAAAGTTTATAACTGAGTGCTTTTCCATGTGTATCCATGCGTAAAGAGGTAGTTACACCACCTGCTAAGGCATCTTGACAGACAAAAAGCAAGGATGAGATATTTGGCATTTCGTAGCGAATAATTTCTCCAGAAACGATTTCGTCTAAATGCTTTTTTACTTTTTCTACTGTAACTTCTTGACAAAGCATTTCATAATCATTTTCATTGTAAGGAATCAATGAAAGTGTTGAAATATTGCCTTTATCTCCAGCTCTGCTATGAGCGATGTCGTAGAGTTTCATTTTTAATTTTGAATGAGTGAAAAATTTAGCTAATAAAAACAGCTATTTTAGGTAAAACTTTAGTTCTATCTACCAAAACTGAAACGATTCCTATCACTTCATTGACGTATTTTCGTACACCACCGCCACCTGCCGGTCCATTGGTATAAAGAGCTTCTACTTCTTCACCTACCAATGTTGCTTCGATTGATGTTTTGGCTTTTGCCGCTACTCGTAATCTCACTTCGGCAATCTGAGTATTTGCGTCGCTTAGTAACCTATTTTGACCAAAAATTGAGTTTTGTCCAATGTAATTTACTTGTATTTCTTCAAATTGATTTTTTAATCGTTTTTCAACCGTTTCGCCTGCCAGTATCGCTCGCTCTAAAGCTGATGAACCAGCGTAGGAAATTTCGCCTTCGCCCAAATAAAAGGCTTTGTAGCCAACGCTTACTTTATAGGTATTTGGTTTTACTTTTCCTGTTCCTCCCGAAAATTCAACTTGGTTTTTACCTATTTCTTTCAATTGTACACTTGTGAAGTCGGCTATTACATCAGGTGTATAATATTCACTTGGATTGATCACTTCATAAAGCAATTGTTCTTTTGCAGTTTGAAGATTAATGACTCCACCTGTATCGGCTACTTTACTTATGATAGCTTTTCCGTCTGAGAATACATCAACAAAAGGGTGCCCTAAATTTTCCATGTTTTCGACTGGCTTTTTGATTGGGTCGGCAAAATACCCACCAGTGATGTGACCAGCACATTCCATTAAATGACCAATTACAGTACCTTTTCCAAGCAAATCATAGTTGTCTGTTTTCCAACCAAATTCATTAATCATCGGTGCTAAAAACAAGGAAGGATCAGCCACTCTTCCTGTAATAATAATTTGAGCATCAGCCTTCAAGGCTTCTAAAATACCTTCGATTCCAAAATAAGCATTAGCAGAATTTACGATTGGATTGGTTTTACGATTTACGATTAAATCGTAAGCAAAATCTTCGTTTCCAAATTTTATAAAATCATTATCCGTTAATTCAGTATTATCAAAAACATCATCGCCATAAACTGCTGCAACTTTTATTTTTACTCCTTGATTTTTTGCTATTTCAATGATTTTTTTTGCTCCCTCTATTGGATTTGCCGCTCCCATATTAGTAATTAAGCGAATATCGTTTTTTACCAAAATTGGTAAAAGTGTTTCGATTCTCCGCTCTAAAAGTGGGTCATAACCTTTGCTTGGGTCAGCCATTTTTCGTTTATTAGCAAGGGCAATAGTCCGCTCGGCCAAACATTCCAGAACCAAGTAATCCAATTCACCATTTTCCGCAAGTAGAATCGCAGGCTCGATTCTATCTCCCGAAAAACCTGCACCGCAGCCAATTCTGATTTTTTGTTTCATAAATGTATCGAACCCGTTAAAAGTGCTACAATCGTCATCACTATCGTTGTTCCCCATGCCCATTTGAATGTGTGTCTTTGATGTTCTCCTAAATCAACTTCTGCCAAACCTACCAATAAAAAGGTCGAGGCTGTAAGTGGACTAATTGGAAAACCAACCGTCATTTGTCCAAGTAATGCAGCACGACCAATTTCCAATTGGTCAATTCCAAATTGAGTTGCGGTCTGACTCAGAATCGGTACAACCCCAAAATAGTAAGCATCTGGTGTAAATAACATACTCGCTGGCAAACTGGTGATGGCTGTAAGCATCGGCAAAAGATTGGCATGATTTTGAGGAATCAGAGCAACTAATGTATTTGCCATTTCTTCAATCATTTTTGAGCCAGTCAAAATGCCCGAGAAAATCCCTGCGGCAAAAATCATACTCGAAACCATGAAAATATTGGTACCGTGAGCTTTCATAACTTTCTGCTGGTCAGCGAGTTTGGGGTAATTGATCAATAATGCAATCATACTTGCTACCACAAAAAGCACAGCTGCTGGAAGCCAACCTTTCATTAATGAAAAGATTAACAAAATAGTGAGAATTGCGTTAAAAATAAGCAACTTTGGTCTTCTCAAACTATGTTGTTCATCGCTAAGATTTTCTTTGTGATTGTATTGAAAATCAATAATTCCAAGACGTTTTCTTTCATTTTTACCAAAAATATAAGCAACAAATAGTACCCAAACAATTCCACCAATAATGGCTGGAATATTTGGATTAAAAATATGTACAGCATCAGATTTTAAGGTAGAAATGGCTCTTGCTGAAGTTCCAGACCACGGAACTAAGTGCATAGGCCCAACACTCAAAGCTACAATGCTCGATAAAACTAATCGATTGATTTTTAGTTGTTTGTAAATAGGTAAAAATGCCGACAGAACTATCATAAATGTAGCTGTACCATCACCATCAAGATGGACAATCATTGTCAGAATCGCTGTTCCAATAATTACTTTCAAAGGGTCGCCTTTTACTGATTTGATGATCGCTGCGATAACTGGGTCGAAAAGACCAGTATCAAGCATGGTGGCAAAATATAACACCGCAAACATCAATAAGATACCCGTTGGAGCAACTTGTTTAATACCTGCAATGGCAAATTCACCCAATTCTTTTGGGTTAAACCCAGCCAAAAGCCCAAAGACAATGGGTGTAATGACTAATGCTGTCATAACTGACAGTTTTTTAGTCATTATTAATATTAAAAAAATAATAATAGTGGCAAAACCAAATATTGCGAGCATGTTTTATAGGTTAGTTTATAATATCATTTCCAAATTTTTCCATTTGTCTCCAATTCCTTATACTTTTCTATATACATTTTATCAAGTGTTTCGGAGTCTTTATATTTTACTCGGAGAGCAGCTAATTTCTGATGTAATTCAGCTTTTACTTTGGCATATTTTGGGTCGTTATAAACGTTTTTCATTTCGTTTTTATCGTTAAGACGGTCGTAAAGTTCCCATTCATCAATATCATAATAGAAATGAACTAATTTGTACTTTTCCGTGACGATACCGTAATGACGCTTCACCATGTGAACACTCGGGTATTCATAATAATGGTAATATGCAGCATCTCTGAAATTTTTACCTTGCCCTTTGAAAATCGGAATCAGACTTTCGCCTTGCATATCAGACGGAGGCTTGATGCCCGCCGCTTCGAGGAAAGTTTGTGCAAAATCAAGATTTTGAACCATTTGAGAGTTTTTTGTACCTGCTTTGATAACATTTGGCCATCGAACTAAAAGAGGTGTTTTGAATGACTCATCGAAAATAAATCGTTTGTCAAACCAACCGTGTTCACCCAAATAAAAGCCTTGGTCAGAAGTATAAACTACAATTGTGTTCTCTTCTAAATTGTTTTTTTTTAAGAAATCTAAAACTTGCCCTACACCTTCATCAACCGCAGCAATACTGCCCAGATAATCCTGCATGTAGCGTTGATAACGCCATTGCATTTTCTCTTTTTCGGTCATGGTTGGGTATTTTTTTATAAATTCCTCATTCATTTTCCCATAAGCCTCATCCCAAGCCTTACGTTGCTCTGGGTTCATTCTACCAACTGTATAATTGTAGTTCCGTTTATCATACGGATGGCTTTCTTTAATGCCCAATTTATCCATATTTTCAGGAAAAATCTTTGAATCACCCGCCCAATTCATGTGTGTAAGCAGATTCATTTCTGCCTCTTTTGATGCTCTTCCTCGGCCTTCATAATTATCAAAAAGTGTAGTTGGCTCTGGAAAGGTTTTCTTCAAATATTCTTTAAAATGACGCTCGGCAGGTAGCCATTCTCGGTGAGGTGCTTTGTGCAAATATGCCAAAAAGAAGGGTTTTTCTTCATCACGCTCATTTTTTAGCCAATTCAAAGTAATATCTGTAATGAGGTCAGTCACATAGCCTGTCAGCTTTTTTTTGCCTTCTTTTTTGGTTATAATATCAGGATTATAATAATCGCCCTGATCAGGTAAAATTTGAAATTCATCAAACCCTTTTGGATTATTTCCAAAATGAAGTTTACCAAACATAGCTGTCTGATAACCATTCTTTTGAAGGATTTGTGGGAAAGTAATATTGCTTGTATCAAATGGAAAATAATTATCAATTTTTCCATTGAGATGGCTGTGTTTTCCCGTCAGAATGACCGCTCTTGATGGAGCACAAATGGAGTTAGTCACACAAGCATTGGTAAATAGCATGCCACCTTTAGCAATTCTATCAATGTTTGGTGTTTTCGTCAATCTTGTATCATAAGCCGAAATCGCTTGATAAGCATGGTCATCCGACATGATAAAAACGATATTCGGACGCTTGGTTTTGTTTGGTTTGAACGCAAAAAATCCAAGAGAAACTAAGCCAATCGCAAGAAAAAATAAAATTATCTTCTTCATCTTTATTAAGGTTTATTCCACTGTTACTCCATTTTTTTTCAAAATATTATGAAAGAAAAGTACATGATAGGGTAGGGAGTTTTCCCAATATGGCCACGTATGAGCTCCTGGATGCTCAGTGTAATCATGTGCAACGCCCGCATAAAGCAATCGACTATGCAATTCTCGGTTGGCTTCAATCAGGAAATCATCAACACCACAATCAATAATGATTGGCATGGCATTTTTCTTAATTAAATCAACCATATTGACAATTGAATTTTTTAGAAAAACTTCATTGGATACATCAGAAGTGCCTAAAAGCTTTTCAAAACGCTCTTTGAGGGATTTCGAGAAATCGGCATTGACCTTAAATTTTGTATAATTCATATCCATTGCTCCGCTCATTGTTCCTGCTGCACCAAATAAATCAGGATGGCGAGTAGAAAGATACATCGCTCCGTGTCCGCCCATCGAAAGTCCAGTAATTACTCTGCCTTTATTGCTTTTTACTGTCCTGTAAGTAGCATCAATTTTCTGAATTACTTCTTTTGTAATGTAAGTTTCAAACTTATTGTTTGGATCGAATGGACTATCCAAATACCAACCAAAAGTTTCACCTTCAGGCATTACGATGATTAAATTGTATTTGTCAGCAAGGTTTTTTACAAGATTTTTGTCTGGTGTTTGTGTAAGCCAGTCACGGAAATGCCCACCACCACCATGAAGCAAGTATAAAACAGGGTAAGATGCTTGATTTTTGGCGTAAGAAGCAGGCAGAACAACTGCTGCTTTATAAGCTTTGTTCATTATTGCACTTGGAACATCGAGGCTATCAACCGTTGATGCTTTTGCAGAAAAAGTAAAAATAATGAGGGCTAAAAAGATGAAATTACGCATGATATAAAAAGGTTAAGATTTGTTATCAGAGAGGATGTTTAAAATTTTAAATAATCATTAAAAAATGGCAACAAATCATTTAAAACACGGCCATCGTTTGTCCATATTTTATTACCATGGTCACCGATGTATTCTTCTGCAAAATGATTGATACCAAGATTTTCTAAACGCTGACTGAGCATACCTATTTGTACAGGAAAACGTGGAGAATCATTTCGTCCCCAATCTAATTTGATGGCTGTCATTTTGCGGAGATTATCAGCATACTTGTCAACCATATAAACAGGCATATTTGCTTCCCATTTTTCTAAGATTGTTTGATTGACAATCATTTTATCACCTTCATAGCTAAACGGAAAATCGCAGAAAAACGGTGGTTTATTAGGATTTGGAGACCAAGCACGACCCACAGCAACCAAAACTTTTGGATAATAAGTCTTTTTCAAGTCTTCTTGGGTTTTTACATTTTGAACTTCTTTAAAAGAATTGCTATTAGGACCAAATTCTTTTACCATTGCCAATAAACCTGGACTCAAAGCATAAATACTGCTAAAAACCTCAGGATGTAACATGCCGATTTTGAAAGCTCCATAACCACCCATCGAATGTCCCGCAATACCTCTGCTTTCACGAGTAGCAAGTGTTCGGTAGTTTTTATCTATATATTCTACCAATTCTTTCGACTCAAATTCGTCCCAATTGCCTGTCAATGTTGAATTTGAGTAAAAACTTCCTTCAAAAAGTGTATAATGATCTGCTTGAACGAAGATAAATGGGCGAATTTTTTGCTTGCTGATTCCCGCATCTAAAATGTTCTTCATATTCTCAAAAATATTATCCTTTCCCATGAAACCATGTAGATAATAAATGACAGGATAACGCTGATCGGTAGCATCATAATTGGGTGGAAGATACACCGAAACTTTGCGATTTGGATTTTCGCCACCTGTATTTTGTAGAGCTTTTGAGTTGATGACAAAACTTTCTACTTTTCCTGTTTGGGCGAAAGTAAAACACCATAATCCACAAAAAAGAATGACTAAACTAAGTACTTTTAGGTATTTTTTCACTTATTTAATTTTGTTTTGAAATGTAAAATGAATAATATGAAAAACTTTGTAAATATTTGATTATGAATTATTTACTAAAATATTTCTCCCAAAATGCCATTTGTTTGGTAGTTGGCAATGGCTTTGATTCTATCACTTTATCAATAATGATTACTTGTTCATTATTAATGCTATAAGTTTCCCATTTTGGTAAACCATTGCCATTAGGATTGCCAGTTTTTGCAAAATTTACCCAATAAGAAGACATGGTATCAGCGATTTTATAATCAATCGCTTCCCAAGGACGCTTCACTGTATGTAAGTTATTATAGGCATAAGGTACTTCACCTGTATGAAATGCTCCAAACTGAGTTTCGGGTGTATATGCAGGAAGTTTGCGGTTGAAATTATAAATAAAAGTCTTAGATTTTCCTGTTTTTGTTTGGATTTTAGCCCATGTATAATCTTGAATACCAAAGGTTTCGTCCCGTCCTAATGCCATTTGAGATTGAGTAGCTTGTTCTTCTGTTTCAGCAGGATAAACTTTGAAGAAATCATTAGCTGTACTTTCAAATCGTTTTTTCATTTGCTCTTTGAAAGTTTCGGCTTTTACTGGCGGGCCAGCCACTCGGTCATCTTCATTCCAACCTACAATCGTTGGAATATCATTTTGTTTACCTTTTGAGAAAATTTCTATAATACTTTCGGGCATTACGTAACCATCTACAATTGGAGAAGCAAGTCCACCTTGTGATTTTTGAATTTCTTCGGCTGATTTTGCTCTCAATTCTGCTAAACTATTGCAATTAAGCGATTTAGCGTATTTTACACCCATTTCTTCTGCTCCTTTCATATCTACATTTGGTCGAAGTGGGTTTCTGTGAAAGCTTCCACCACTTTCAGCAATAGCTCGATGGATCAAGCCTTTGGTAAGCGGAGATGCTACCAAATAATTCACACCAAAAGCACCTGCTGATTGCCCCGCAATCGTGACATTGCTGGCATCTCCACCAAATGCTTCGATATTTTTCTGAATCCATTTTAATGCCGCAATCATATCCATTAAAGCATAGTTTCCTGAAGCACTTTTACCCGATTCTTTTGAAAGTTCTGGGTGTGCCAAGAAGCCAAAAACACCAACACGGTAATTGATGCTTACGAAAATAACTCCTTTTTTTGCGATGGCTTCTCCATCATATATGGGGCAAGCCGCACCACCGCTTCTAAAACCCCCGCCGTAGATATAGACCAATACAGGGCGTTTTTCTTTACTTGATTTTGCACCTGACCAAACATTTAAATACAAACAATCTTCCGAAATAGGCTCTTTTGGAATCAAAAATTCTTCTGACCAGCACATAAATGGAGCTGGACTCGCTTGCATCGGGCTTGCACTGTAATTGATACATTTCTTTACCCCTTCCCAAGATTTTACGGGCTGGGGTGCTTTCCAACGCAGTTCACCAACGGGTGGTGCGGCAAATGGAATTCCCTTGAAAATTCTTAAACCTTGATTTTCGTAGCCTTCAACTTTTCCGCTCTCTGTTTTTATGATTGTTTGAGCGAATGAAGAAAATGTTAGAAGAATAAAAAAAAGTATTTTTCTCATTTGATTAGGGGAGGGGAGTTCTAATATTAGCAAGGTTTTAAACCTTGCCAACATTAGAAGTTTGAACACTATTATTAGTTTGAATACATCATTTATTCTTATAAGCCTTATCCAAAAACTCATAGCGAGCATCGTTTGCAGCTTTTTCAGTACGAGATTCTACATCAATAATCATCACAGGAGGAGTGGCGTCTCCACTTTTAGCAACTATCCACTCAGGTAATTTAGAACCATTCGGATTGCCAGTTTTAATAAAATTCGCAAAGTAATTAGACATTGTTTCAGATACTTTATAATCGTCGGCTGTCCAAGCATAATCTTTTATTAAGTGAAGATTACCCATACAATACTCAATTTCACAAGCGTGCGGAGCACCAACAGCCTTTGGTCTTGGAGCATTTGCATCGGCTTTTACAGTTCCACCTGCCAAGCCAGAACCCAAAGTTTTATCAACCAATTCAGGGCGAAGTTTACTATATAAATAACGATAAACAGGCTGTGAAGAATTATTACGATGTAAATCAAACCATTTCCAAGTTGAATAAGATATAAATCTATCAGAAGCCAAAGCAGTTGCCGATAATTCAACTTCTTTTTCGTTGGCATGAGGATACAATTTTAAAACCTCATCTGCATTATCAGGATATTCCTTTTTTACTCTTGTGATAAAGTTTTCGGTAGTATTAGGCATTCCAAACATAAATGCTCCTGCAGGAATTTCAGCAGAGTTCCAACCCAACAATAGAGGCACTTGTGCTTGTTCTTTGGCAGCAAAAATTTGAGGAATAGTTTTTGGAAGAAAATAATTGTCAATTACAATCGAAAATCCAAACATTTTTGATTCATCAAAAATCTCATAAATATCTCTTGCCGATAAAGCACGAAGTTGTTTGATGCTTGAAACACCTGCTTTTTTTACAAATTCAGTGCCTGTTTTTTCAGCTTCTACCAAAGTAACAGGAGCCATTGTTGGTGTAATTCCTGCACCACTTTCACCAATCGCACCAGCAATCAAATTTCTACCCAAAGGTGATGACATTTGCATACTTACACCAATCGAACCGGCCGACTCACCAGCGATTGTTACTTTTTTAGGATCACCGCCAAATGCGGCAATATTTTTATTTACCCATTTCATAGCTGCCACTTGATCGAGCATACCATAATTTCCAGAGGCTTTATAGGGAGCTTCTGCACTCAACTCTGGGTGGGCTAAAAAGCCAAAAACATTTAAACGATAGTTACAAGTAATCACAACGATGCCTTTTTTTGCCATCGTTTCGCCATCATAACGTGGTTCTGAAGCATCACCTGCTGAGTTACCACCACCATAAAAGTAGAGTAACACAGGTAAATCTTTGGTATTTCGCTTAGCAGGAGTCCAAACATTGAGGTAAAGACAATCTTCACTCAAACCAGATGAGCGAGAGTCCATATCGCCAAAAATAATTTTTTGCATGGGTCTGGCACTAAATTTCTTGGTTTCTTTTACACCTTTCCAATTTTCAAGGGCTTGTGGAGCTTTCCAACGCAAATCTCCAACGGGTGGTTTGGCAAAAGGAATACCAAAATATTTCTGAATACCTGTTTTGGTGTCATAATTACCCTCGATTACACCATTTTCGATAGTTGTTTGTACCGCAAAGGTATTGATACTTTGTGCATTAACTGAAAAATTAGCAAGCACGATTAGAGAGAAAAGATAGATGATTTTTTTCATTTTTTTAGATTAAATTACTTATTGTCGCAAATTACGACAATAGTAGCAATTTTTTTTTTTTGAAAAAAGATTTGTAGTTAAAATTAATAAGATATATTTTTGACAAAAAATGTCTTGACTTTTTATGCCTATGAAAAATTTAGATACAATTGGAACTCAAATTAGGCAATTGAGAGAAGAAAATGAAATGCCTCTAAGAAAACTTGCTGCATTACTTGATATTGACCAATCAACTTTAAGTAAGATTGAGAGAGATGAACGTAAACCAAATGCTCAAATAATTGAGCAGATAGCAAAAATATTTATGAAAGATAAAGAAATGCTACTTGTCGCTTTTTACAGTGATATTGTTGCTTATGAAATACAAGAGGAAAACTTATTTTCTGAAATACTACAAGTAGCAGAGGCTAAAATTCAGTATCAACGAAACAAAAAAATGAAATGAAAAATTATATCAATTATTTTCTGGTAAAAGAAGAGCAATTGATAGCTCTTAAAATTAACAAAGATTTTCTTTCACAGACGAATGAAATTTCTCCTGTTTCACAAGATGAAGTTAATTTGATAAATGCTAATTTACTTTTAACTGATGACAGAAATGTTGCATACAAAGTTCACAAACAACTAATTAATTCTTTAATAAGTTTATTTATCAATGCAAAGTTTAGCAACTATTTAGAAGAGTTAAAATTGATTTTTTACTTTGAAAATATACTAAGTCTTGAAAATATTCTTGAAAAAAATATTGATGAAATCCCAGATTTGATAGAAGAACTACATATTACATTTTTAAATTCAGAATTTATACTTGGAAATGGTAAACTTATAAGAAAAAAATCAAAGCATCATTTAAAAGAAACTGGAGCGGTTTATACACTCAAGCAAGTAACTAATGAAATAGTAGATAATACAATCAAAAATGCAATTCAAGAAAATACAATTGTAGATACAATTACTTGCCTTGATTTCGCTTGTGGCACAGGTCGATTTTATTTTGAAGCTTTCCAAATTCTTAAAGATAAATACGGTTTATCTCTTCAAAATATAGTCTGTAATAATTTGTTTGCGGTTGATGTTGATGATACTGCACTTAATGTTCTGAGGTGTAAAATAATTTCAAAATTTCAAAATCTTAATACCCAAATCATTAATACTTTATCAACTAATATTTTAAATAGAAATGCCTTAATACCAAAGGCAACTTTCTTTGATGTAAATGAAAAAAGTATAGACCTTGCCAATGATTTTAATAAGGTATTTGAAAATGGCGGGTTTGATGCTGTCTTTTCAAATCCACCTTATTACTTATTAAAAGTGAATAAAAAAGAAGATGAACAAAAGTTAAACGGATACTATATAAATCTTCAAAGTAAAATTCAGAATGAAATTAGTTTTTTCAGGACATCAGGAATATATCAATACTCTATTGAAGGAATGTTGAATTATTACCAACTTTCAATCGAAATGATAATTCGTTTGACAAAACCAAAAGGACAGATAGGAATTATTTGCCCATCTTCTTTATTTGCTGATTTAACTTCGTCAAAACTTCGTAAACACTTGTTAGGTTCGCATAAACTTCATTTTATAAGATATTATTCAGAAGCATCAAAATTATTCGAGAACGTTTCTCAATCAACTGTTATATTTTATTTAGAGAAAAATTCTAAAACTGATAAAATAGGAATTGAGATTGCTGACAATACATTTGAGATTGATTTTACATCGATAAAATCAATTTTTCCTTCCAATTTTGAAATTCCATTGATTGATAAAATCGGTTGGTCAATCCTCACAAAAATTTCAAAACAAAAAAAAATAAAGGAATATTCTTTTATCAGGAATAAAAGAGGAGAATTAGATTTAACGCTTTTCAAATCTTTTATTACTACAAATAATACTGGATGGAGATTAGTTAGAGGTAATATGGTTTCTTATAATTGTGTGATTGACAAAAATGGAGAATATGTTGAAATTGAAGGCTTCCTCAATAAAAAATCTGAGGATTTTAGGGTTCATGATTACAATAAAGAAAGATTAATTTGCCCACAGATTTCAAATGTTGATTTGCTGAAAAGATTGAAATTTGTTTTTTCAGAAAAAACAGACATTCTGGGGAATTCCTGCAACTATATAGTATCGTCAAGAAAACAATCCGATTTAAAGAAACTCTATTATATCTTGAATAGTGATTTATTGAACTGGCGTTTCAAAATCACAAGTAGCAATAATCATATCAACAATTATGAATTGGACGAGTTGCCAATTATTGACTTGGATAGTATTAGTTTAAGTGAATTCTCTGACGATGAAATCAAAAACAATGAAATTATTTGTTACCTATATGGCTTAACAAAGACGGAAACCAATTACTTATTAAGTACAAATAAAAAATCAGAAACTATTTGAATATGAGTAAGAAACTGTATAACCACATTGCCCCTGGATTAAGTAAATTAGAATGGGAAATGGTGAAACATATTCCTGCAGGTGGTAATTGGCAGAACATTCCTGATACAATTCCTTCTCAAAGACTTGAACAAATTAGGCGTTCAGGAGGAAGAACAACATACTACGGTCGTTTAGAATTTAACAAACCAAGTTATACAATTACGACTTATTTTAATCGCTTGGGTAATGGTTGCAATTTACATCCATCACAAGACAGAATCATTTCTACACGAGAAGGAGCAAGATTGCAATCATTCAAAGATAATTTTGTGTTTTATGGCAGTAAGACCTCACAATACAAACAGATAGGCAACGCAGTGCCAACATTACTTGCTCGAGCAATTGCTGAAACACTAAAAGACCATTTAGAAAATCTAACGTTTGTTGATTTATTTGCAGGTGCGGGTGGAATGTCCGAGGGGTTTTTATCGGAAGGTTTTAGGTTAATCGCAGCTAATGAAATTGAGAAAAATTATTTTGAAACTTATAAGCAAAATCATTCAGAATATGACAAGGGTGACAATTTAATTTTAGGCGATATTACTTTGACTGAGATAAAGGCTCAAATTATTAATGTTTCAAAAAAACAAAATAAAATTGGCGTTGTGATTGGTGGCCCGCCTTGTCAAGGCTTTTCAAATGCAGGCTGGAGAAATCCTGATGATAAAAGAAATCAATTATTCAAAGAATTTGTACATGTTGTGAATGAAGTTCGACCTGAAATATTTGTAATGGAAAATGTTCCAGGCATTTTAACAATGAGAAAAGGCGAAGCAATAAAAGAAATCATTACTTCATTCGAAGAAATCGGCTATTATGTAAATACTCCGTTTAAATTGAGTGCCGAAAATTTCGGAGTTCCCCAAAAAAGAAAAAGAGTTGTTATTGTTGGTTCACAGAAAAAAGAAAAAATCAATCCTCCTAAAAAATTATTTTCTGCCACAGATGAAAATCTACCCAAACCTATTACGGTGAAACAAGCTATAGGTGGATTACCATTTTTAGAAACGGGTTCAGGCGAATTTGAAATGACTTGTAACTACAAGGCTACTTCTGCTTACGAAAAACTAATGCTTGGAGAAATTGATTTTGTGACATTCTACCAAACTTGTTTACAAAAACTACCAGTTGTTTGCAGCTAAATCAGCTAATTTCTTGAACACGTTTTCTAATTGAGTTTTTGCTTCTTTGTTCTTTTTATATTTTAGTAATTCAAGTAGTTTTTCGAGTTCAGCATCAACTTCTTTATGAGTCCAAAGGTTTGTTTTCCTATTTTCAATCGTCTTATACTCCTGTAATTTATCAAAAGCAACTCTGTAGTAACGATTTATATTGTTCTGCTGATTTCTACCGATAAGTTTCTTTGAGTTAACTTTTTTGTATTGTCCTGTTTCTGGATTGAAACCTTCAAATTTATAATCAAAGAAAGAATATTCAGGATTTAGAAATTGCTCAAGAAAAACACCATAACCTTTCTCATCTATGATTGATAAAACTATAAGAACGTGATGTAAATTCTTTCTCATTAAATCACTAAGTTTCACAGCATCTTTATCATTTTTGACGTTGCTTTTAAGTTTGTCCCAAATAAATTTAGTATGCCATGAAACGACTTGTTCGATTTTTTCATCAGCTAACAGAACTTCAACATCATTTAAACTCATGCGATTATTTTTCGCAGAGTTTTCCGCTTTGGTAAGTGGATGGAACTTTGGACGATGACAAAAACCAAGTGAAATTGGCCCAATATGGTCGGCACTTATTCCATTTTTTCGAAATAATGACATTAAACGGTCAGCCATTTTCCAATCACCATCAGCCCAATTTTCATAAACTCTTCTATCCTGACCATAGCGTTGAAGATTTGCTTTGTGTCTTCCCTTATCGCTTTCATGACGACAACAAGCACCATCTGAATGATAGCCGTCAAATCTATCAGGAGAATTGCTCATTGCTCCCGGTGATAGCAATCCTTTCGCAAAATTATCAACAAAATAGTTTTGTAAATAATTTTTGAGATTTTCTTTAGTTAATTTTTCAGTTGATTTTATTTTGAAAATACGTTTTACCTTTTCAATATCATCAGCAGAGTTCACAAGTTCATTCACTATTTGAAAAATATCTTTATTGAATGGGGCTACGGTAATTCCGAATTCCTTTTTTATTCCTGCAATTGTTCTTTTATTAGGATATACATATTCAAGACTTAATTCCTTACCGCATATTTGACATATGTGTTTTTTAGTAGGATGGATTTTCAAAGCAACTTTTGCGTAACAGCCAGCTTCAAGTTTTATCCCGTAATTTTTGCATTGTGCATCCCACCAAATTCTTCTTTGTTGACCATTCTCGGATTTACCAGTAATTACCCATTTTACTTTTTTATCATCTCCTCTTTCATAAAATAGACCTTTATAATTTTCATGTCCTACAATGAATTCGGTATACTTTAGAAAATTAGGGTGCCATTGCCTTTTATTATCGGCAGTTTCTATTAATTCTTTCATTTTTTGCTTATTTAATTTGGGTTTACTCATCAAATAGAACTGAAAATTTAATTTTGAGAGCTTTTGCTATCTTCTCAATAACAGTAATTGATACATTCCTTTCGCCTTTTTCAATGCTTGGAATATATGTTCTGTCAAGGTTTGCCATAAGAGCAAGTGCTTCTTGCGACAATCCCTTTTCAAGTCGGAATTTTTTGACTTGTTTGCCAAATTTTTTCTTTATATCCATATCGACAAAGATCAACATAAGTAGACTGTTGAACAACGGACTATTGTCTACATATTAAAAAATCTATTTATTTTTTTTCTAATTTATTTGTACTTTTACAAAAAATAATAATATTAATTTTGCTATCAAAAGTGCTTTTACGTCACATTGCCTACGATTCGGTAATATTTGGGTTTTCGGGAGATAAGCTAAAAATCTTGATTATGAAGTACCATAATACAGGATTATTTGCACTACCAGGAGGATTTGTTAGAATGGATGAAAATCTGAATGATGCTGTTAGAAGAGGTTTAAAAGAACGTACGGGTTTAGACAATATTTATTTGGAACAATTCTATACTTTTGGCGATGTGGCTCGATATAAACCTGAAATAATGAAAACCATTATGACAGCCAATAACCAGCCCCAAGAAGAGCTTTCTTGGCTTTTAGATAGATTTATTTCAGTTGCCTATTATGCTTTAATCAATTACAATGATGTTGTACCCAAGCCAGATGCACTCTCAGATTCTTGTGATTGGTATTCAATGGATGAATTGCCAAATTTGATGCTTGACCATGCCGAGATTGTTGCAAAAGCCTTGCAAACACTTCGAGATAATTTAGAACGAAAATTAGTTGGAATGAATCTTTTGCCAACATTATTCACAATGAATGAATTGCAAAAAGTGTATGAGGCTATTTTGGGGGAAAAGCTTCATAGAGGAACTTTTCAGCGGAAAATATTGAATTTAGGAATTTTACAAAGACACGAAAAACAGTATTCTGGGGCAGCTCATAAAGCTCCTTTTCTTTACAGTTTTGATTCAATAAAGATTGATTGATAATTGAATAAGTCGGGTCTTCGGCTTCGCACAGACACCGATAACCAGTGAGAATTGAGCGAAGCCGATGATACCCTGAAGTCGAAACTAAACTTTATAACTTCTATGTGCGTCTAATTTCAAAAAGATAAATAAGAGCACTGTGAAAGACCAAAGAGATGAACCTCCATAACTTAAAAATGGAAGTGGAATACCAATAACTGGCATCAAGCCAATGGTCATTCCTATGTTTACCAACAAATGGAAAAACAAAATGGACGCTACGCAATAACCATAAATTCTGGAAAATTTACTTCGTTGTTTTTCTGCCAAATTGATAATTCTGTTTAATAGGGCTGCAAAAATTAAGATTACTATCAAACTTCCCATAAAGCCCCATTCTTCACCAACGGTACAAAATATAAAGTCAGTCGATTGCTCAGGGACAAAGTCAAATTTGGTTTGTGTACCTTGTAAATACCCTTTTCCTATTATCCCCCCCGAACTGATGGCAATTCTTGACTGAGTTTGATTCCAACCTGCACCCAAAGGATCTGAATCAGGATTAACCAATATTTGAATACGTTTTTGCTGATGAGGTTTTAAAACACTTGTTGTGAAAAAACCAACGCCAAAGACAAAAGCAGATGAAATAATAAACACTGCACCAAGCCTCACAAGGTTTTGTTTGGTACGTTCATAACGTTTTAAGAAAACTTGCCAAAAAAGTCCACAAGCTACGGCAAGTCCAATCACAACATAATATTTATTGAAAAATAGTACCAGTACAAACAAAATTACCAAAGCGATTCCTAAAGCTGGGTAAATTCCCGGTAAACCTTCTCTGTAAAAAACAGCAATAAAAGCCGCAAATGTAAGTGCTGAACCTGTTTCTTTTTGCATAATGATGATGATAGGAGGGATGAAGACCATCAAACCAGCAACAATTGCATCTCGGAATTTAGTAATACTTACATTTTGAGTACTCAAATAGCGTGAAAGTGCTAAAGCAGTAAAAATCTTTGAAAATTCGGCAGGTTGAAGCGAAAACCCTCCCCCCAACTTTATCCAAGACCTTGAACCCTTAATTTCTGTTGCAAGAAATATAGTAGCAATTAAGAGTAGTATAATGAACCCATAGAAAATATAGGCAAATGAATCATAGATTTTATAATCAACGAACAAAATGATAAGAATCAGGACAAACGAAGAACATATAAAAAGTAATTGTTTTCCAGCATTATGTGAGGTTGAAAAAATCGTAATTGGATTTTCTGGATTATAAATAGCCGCATAAACGTTAAGCCATCCAAAAATAACCAACGCAGCGTAGAGCCAAACGGTTGTCCAGTCAATGCCTTCTCTAATATCAATATCACGTGCCATACTATTTTGTTGATTTTTGGTTTATTTCTTTGGGTTTTACAAATGCGGTTTTTGAAGCTTTTGAAGCATCATTTTGTGTTTTATTTTCCTCTTTTGATGGATGAATAGGGCTAGAAGGTTTATTTATTGGAGCTACAAATGAAGTTTTAACTTTATTTGATGAACCCGCAGCCATTGCTTCTACCGTCTTGATACTCAAATTCATCATTCGCTCTTTTAATGCAATGCGTTCAATTTTGCGTTTGAGGTATTTTTCAATCATTAAAGTGGCAATAGGAGCAGCCACCGAACCACCAAAACCAGCATTTTGTACCATCACGGCAATGGCAATCTTAGGGTTGTATCGAGGTGCAAAAGCAATAAAAATTGAATTATCTCTTCCTTTTTTATTTTGTGATGTTCCAGTTTTACCACAAATAGCAATGCCTTCAACAATTCCAGCTCCACCAGCTACGGTGCCACGCTCAACTGCATCTTGCATTCCACCTATGATTGCCTCATAGTTTTTAGGGTCAATTTCAGTTTTATGGACTTGTTTTAGTTGAGGATCAACTCCTCTTCCATTTTGGCCAAAACCTTTCAGTAAGTGAGGCGTAACCCAATAGCCTCGATTGGCAATGGTTGCTGCTAAATTGGCCATTTTAAGCATATTAATTGAAACCTCACCTTCACCTATACTCAATGAATAGATATTTGAAAACTTCCATTGTAAAGAACCATATCGTTTGTCATAATATTTGACATTTGGTAATAAGCCTGATGATTCAGAAGGTAAATCAATTCCTAATTTTTGTCCATAACCAAATTTTTCTATCATATCATGCCACTTTGAAAGCATAATTGGAGCGGCCTTAAAAGGATTTGTCTCATCTGTAAATGACATAGTTTTACGGAAAACGTGGTAAAAATATGGATTACAAGAAAAACGAACCGCATTGTGAAGATCATTAGGTGAGCCTGGGTGATTATGACATTTTACTGGAGCTCCGCCTAAAGGAAAAGCCGTGGAAGGGGTAATAGAACCTAATTGCAAGGCAACCAATGCTTGTGCCAATTTGAAAGTAGAACCTGGTCTAAAAAAACCAGTTGCTACACGATCATTTAGAGGCTTATCAGGATTTCGATAAAGTTCTTTAAAATATTTACTGAATTGTTTTCCTGAAAGAATATTTGGATCATAATATGGATAAGAACCAATAGCCAAAATTTCACCTGTTGAAGGTTCAATGGCTACTGCACAACCGGTCTTTCCTTGAAAAAGGCTATCAGCTAATTGTTGAACATCCACATCAACCGTTGAAATAAGGTTTTTTCCAATAACAGCCAATGTGTCATATTCTCCATTGGCATAAGAGCCCTTGTCTTCGCCATGTACATTCATCATCGTGAACTTTACGCCCCGTCTGCCCCGAAGTTCTGATTCATATTGTTTTTCTAACCCCGTAATACCAATATAATCACCACTTCGATAGTATTCTACTTCCTGTTCTTCGTAAGCTTTTTTACTAATTTCTCCAATATATCCTAAAGCATTTGCCATTGTATGAGCAGGATAAGTCCTAAAAAAAGAAAGCTCAAAAGTGAATCCCGGAAAACTAACCATTGCGTCGGCTACTCGGGCATAATCTTCTTTAGATAACTGGCGTAAAAATATAGTTGCTCTATTACGAGAATACGTTTTCGCAATAGTCATGGTGCTATCAAAATAGCTTTTTGAAATATTAAACAACCTACAAAACATTGTGGTATCCATGGGCTTAACCTTGTGGGGAGTGACATACATGTCATATACATCCACATTTGCTACTAATAGTTTTCCATTTCGGTCGTAGATTTGCCCACGAAGTGGAATCTGTACTTCTTTTTTAAGAGCTCCAGTAGAGCCAAGTACATGATATTGGTCATCAATAACTTGAAGGTACAGCAATCTCATCAAGTAAATACCACACACTAAAAAGAAAAAACTCAAAATAATTTGTTTTCTGTCTTGGAACATTACAATGGCTTATAAATGGAGGTTATTAGTATTATTATTTGTTTACTTTTTCTGTTGGCGGATTCTTCTTCTAATTTTTGTTGTTAGAAAAAGATATTTGACCTATTTAAACAAAGGATAGGTGATTTTTTTCTTTCTATCAACAAAGTTCTCGAAAAATCAACAGAAATTTGCATATATTGCTTAAGAAAATTTCTTTTTTTTGAGAAAAGTAAATTTAGGTATTTAAGATTAAAATTATTTTAAGTATTTATACGATTTTTGTAAGATAATCAAAGTAGAATTTGACAGGAATGATTTATAGAATTGAAGACTTACCTATCGTTGCTAAAGAAGTGATTGCTTTAGCCAAAAGTAAAACAATTTGGATTTTTGAAGGTGAAATGGGCGTCGGAAAAACAACTTTGATTAAAGCAATTTGTAAAGAATTGGGTGTCAAAACCTCAGTGCAAAGTCCAACATTTTCGATTGTCAATGAATACTTGACAGATAGTGGAAAAACAATTTTTCATTTTGATTTTTATCGCCTAAAAAATGAAACTGAGGCTCTTGATTTTGGTATCGAAGAGTATTTTGATTCAGGAAATATTTGTCTATTAGAATGGGCTGAAAAAATTGAATCGCTTTTACCCGAAGATTGTTTTTTGATTAGAATAGCGTTGAATGTTGATAATGAACTCGCTCGTAATCTAAATGTATCTTGATTAAAACTAACCTAAAAACTAAATTTGCTTTGAATAAAAGCCCAAAGACAGTATGACAGGACAATCTATTTCTGAATTAGCAAGACAATCAGCTCTTTACCCGCAAGAATCTCCAGAAATGCTTAAAAAAGGCAGAAAGAGCCTATTTATTGGCCTCCCACGTGAAGTTTCTTTGCAAGAAAATCGCATTGCCTTAACTCCAGAAGCGGTTGCATTATTAGTAAGAAATGGACATGAAATTTTGATTGAAAAAGGTGCTGGTGAAGGAGCAAAATTTTCTGATAATGATTATAGTGAGGCTGGTGCAAAAATAGTTTATAGCCCTAAAGAGGTTTTTGAAGCAGATATAATTTTGAAAATTGAGCCTTTGGTTGAGAATGAAATGGAAAATTTGAAAACAGGGCAGACTGTTATCTCAACCTTGAATATTCCTAATCTTGGCCGTCCTTATTTTGAACAGCTAAATGATAAACGTGTTACTGGTATTGGCTTTGAACTCATTCAAGATAAGGTTGGAAACTTCCCAATTATCAGAACAATGAGCGAAATTGCGGGGAGTACCGTGATGCTTATAGCAGCAGAATATCTGAGTAGTGTGCATGATGGCAGAGGCATGATTTTGGGGGGGATTACTGGGGTACCTCCTACAAAAATTGTGATTATAGGAGCAGGGACAGTTGGGGAATATGCCGCCCGAACAGCTCTTGGACTTGGGGCAGAAATCAAAGTTTTTGACCAACATATTTATCGACTTCAGCGTTTAAAATATGCAGTTGGACAACATATTTATACTTCGATTATTGATTCTGAAACATTGATGGATGCTCTTAAAAGAGCAGATGTTGTCATAGGAGCTATGCGTGCGGAAGATGGCGTTTCGCCGATGTTGGTGACTGAAGAAATGGTATCAAAAATGAATGCTAATGCAATCATTATTGATGTTTCGATTGATCAAGGTGGTTGTTTTGAAACATCAGAAATGACTACGCACAAGCATCCAACTTTTCAAAAATATGGCATTACTCATTATTGCGTACCAAATATTGCTTCACGAGTGGCTCACACAGCAAGCATCGCATTAAGCAATGTCTTTACACCTTTTTTACTTAAAACAGGCAATGTTGGTGGAATAGAAGAAATGATTTTTGCTAAACAATGGTTTACTAAAGGAGTTTATTGTTTCAAAGGGAGTTTAACCAATTTGGCGATTGCCCAGCGTTTCAATCTCAGATATAAAGATTTAGGACTTTTGGCTGCGGCAAGAATGTAATTTCAATTATCAATTAACAATATTTTTTTATAAGTTTTGAGTAAAATAACTCGAAACTCATAATTCAAAACTCAGAATTAATCAAATGACTTCACATTCAAACGAAAATACGATTTTAGATGATGTAAATTCACCAGAACTTGACCAAAAAATCATGAGCCAAATTGCAGGTGATTTTATTGTCGTCTCTGACCATCTGAAAGAAGCATCTTATCAAATCAGGAAACGTGGTTTTTCTGAAAATCCGATTTTTATTGTCGCCCGTACACAAGTTGAAGTAGGGCAAATGCTCTTTACACGACTTGATTTTAATACGCAATTCGATTATAAAGCATCTTATTTGGATGAATTTGTACAAAGAAAACTTATTGGGGAAGAGTCGATTGAGCTTTTCAAAGAAAACTACAAAAATGCTGATGAATATTGTTGTTTGTTTGTAATCGAAGCCGAATTTGCAGGATTTGTATTTATCCCTTTTCCAGAAGATTGAGTAGATTATTAGCAATCGGATTTTATCAAATATTCTCAAAACAAACATGGCACATCTTTAAGATGTGCCATGTTTAGCTGAATTTTTTATTATTTTATTTTTCTCTCACCGTTGGATATTTTATCCCTAATTGCTCTAAATAAGTTTTATATTTAGTAGAATCATAATAATATTTACTCATTTCTGGGCGAAATTTTTCCATGATTTCTTTGTTTAGCTGAATTGCTGGTTTGTCATCTTTTGAAATCAAAGGAGTATATTTAATTTCTTTTGTTTGCTCTTTGTTATAATATTCCCAAGCATTTTTGATGATTTCAGGTTTTAAAAGCATATCTAAAAGTGTTAAAGCTTCTGCTTTAGCTCCTGCGGTACAACCTTTGTGAGCAATGGGAGTAGCCATAGTAATGGCATTAGCCCAATGATGTCCTGGCATACCTGGCATATTTGATGGGTAACGTAAAACGACAGTTGGCAATGACCAAGAAATATCAGCAATATCATCTGAGCCACCTTGACGAACAATATTTGGCGAATAAACAGGCTCGCTCATGGTATCTAATTTCATAGCCAAACCATCTATTTTTGCAGCTTTTAACTCTTTTTGAGCAGCTTTTGCTAATGTTTGATCATCTTCCGACCATTGTGGTAAACCAACTCTCTTGATATTATTATACATGGCATCAGCAATTGGCTTATTGAAATGTCCCGGCCAAGCACTTCCTAAAATTTCATAAGTAAATTTTGTATCAGTCATCATGGCTGCTCCTTCAGCGATTTTAATGCCGCTTTCAAATAGCTTCCGAATTCTTGGATAAGTACGATCACGGAAATAATACCAAACTGTTGCTTTTGATGGTACGACATTGGGTTGGTCACCACCATCCGAAATGACATAATGTGAGCGTTGGGTAGTTTCTAAGTGTTCACGTTTAAAATTCCAACCAATATCCATCAATTCGACAGCATCTAAGGCACTTCTTCCACGCCAAGGTGCTCCTGCGGCGTGAGCAGCCTCACCTTCAAAATGAAACTTTACCGAAACCAATCCGTTATTTCCTGCATCTCCCCAAGAAACGCCTAAATTATCCCCAACATGGGTAAAAATACAAGCATCCACATCTTTGAAGTAGCCATCCCGTACATAAATTGCTTTTGCACCAACTTGTTCTTCTGCAACCCCGGGCCAGAGCATCAATGTTCCTGCAATTTTCTCTCGCTCCATGATTTCTTTTAGAGCTAAAACGGCAGTAATATTCAAGGCTTGTCCTGAATTATGACCTTCACCATGTCCAGGAGCCCCTTCTACGATTGGGTCTTTATAAGCAACACCTGGTTTTTGAGAAGCTTTTGGAATACAGTCGATATCGCTACCAATGGCAATGACTGGTTTTCCCGAACCCCATTTGGCAATCCAAGCAGTAGGCATTCCTGCCACACCTCGTTCAACGGTGAAACCATTTTTTTCGAGTAAATTAGTGATGTATTTGGAGGTTTCGAATTCTTGAAAACCTAATTCACCAAAGCTGAAAATTTGGTCATTTACCTCTTGGGTGAATTTTTGTCGGTCATCAATTTTTTTGATGACTTCTTGTTTCAATAATTCAAGTTTGTCAGGAATTGGAGCAGCAACAACTTTTTTCTTCTGTGAAAAAGCTAAGTTGCTGACAATCACCATTGTAGTGATGAAGATGCAAGTTTTTTTCATTTTTTTGATTTAAGTTTAGGTATTATAAAAGCCCACAGTCAATGGATGATAGTCAACAGTATAAAAACTATCGACTATCGTCGGTGGTCTGTGGACTATTTTTTACTTAGGAAATTTACTCTTATCAAGCCCAGGAATAATTTTTAAGGCATTTTTGTAGTAAACTTTTTTCAAAACCTCGTCCGAAAGACCCATGCCATACATTCGCCAGTAAGCATGGTATTTTTTATGGTAAGGGAAATACTCATCTTCACTTTCCAAAACTCTAAAATATGTTTGGTATTCATCAGGAACCCAAGAATCTTTACCAAATAAAATACGGTCTTGGCGTTTTTCAAAAAACTTCTTAGCCATGCGTGGTTGGCGACCTAATTCAGCAATAACTGCCCCAATTTCAGCATACATATTTGGGAATACTTCCATTAAACTATCAAGTTTGGCTAAATTATTAGGGTACCAACCCATGTGAGCGTTGATGAATGTAGTTTTGGGGTGTTTCCTGAAAACATTATGCTGTTGTTCAATGAGTTGTTCCCAAGTAAAATCTTTACCTGCTGCTGCTTCACGCTTGCGACCTGGGTGTGTTTTTAACTCAAGCCATCGCTCATTTTGAGCATTGAGAGGATCCCAAAAAGAAGCTGGGTCGGCGGTGTGAATCAAAACAGGTATGCCTAATTCGCCAGCTTTTGCCCAAATTGGGTCAATTCTTGCATCATCCACGGCTACCAATTTTCCATTATCTTTTACACTAAAACCAAGACTTTTGTAAATTTTCAAACCTTTTGCACCACGGAGTTTTACATCATCTTCGAGTGTTTTTACAGCTTTTGCCGTCCAATCTGGTTCATTTATTTTCGAGAAATCAATGTTTGTAAAAATTGCAAAACGAGTAGGATAATTAGCTTTTACGGCATCGATCATACTTACCAAACCTGCGGTACTTTTGGCTTCATCTTGGTTAAAACCACGACCACTTAAATTACACATCAAACCCATATTCATTTTATCCATGTCAGTAATGAGCTTGGTTAAATCGGACTTATTGCTCATTTCCCATTGGTGATTATGGACATCAATGAATGGGAACTTAGCTTTTGTAATAGGTTTTCCAGGAACAACAAGGGTGGATTTTGGCTCGTATTCCTCAAATGTGACTGCTCCAGCATTATCACCAATCTTGATTTGTTGGGCTTGTAAATGATTGGCAGTCAGTAATATTCCGACCGCAAGTGCAATTTTCTTCATTAATAATGGTAGGTTTAAAATCTTTCATGCAATTTAATGAAAAACGAATAATTTCAAATAACGAAGATTTATATTTCGACAATAACTATGAAATTGGAGATGAAAAGGGCGAGAAAAATCTTAAAGTTAAGATTAAAAACTAAACGTGGCACACCTCAAAGGTGTGCCACGTTTTATGCCGAATGTGGTAAGCAATATAAAGAAATGATAATTAAAGTTATATTCTATTTTTTCAAATATTCATTGGCAAAACGTTCGCCCATTTTTCGTTGACCTTCAGAATCAAAATGAATATCATCGCCTTTGTGTTTTAAGTCTTGTGTAGATATTAAGGCTGAATTTTTATCATTTTTTACATAATCTCTCAAGGTAGCGTTGAGTAATTGCCAATTTTTATTATTCTTTGAATAAGAACCTAATTCGCCTAGAAGGATAGGTAGATTTTTGTTTTGTGTAATATTTCTAAAGATTTTAAATAATTCTGTGAGTCTTGATGCGTGCAAACTGATGCTTTTTTCGGTGCTACTATTACTTTCTCCTTGATGCCAAAGTATGGCTTTTATTGTACCATATTGTGAACCAATTTTTGCTTTTTCTTTAAAATTTGAGAGTAATTGTACTTTTCGATAGGTAGAATCACCCAACCATTGTTCAATGGCACTACCACCGACTGCCGTAGGAATGAGTAAAACTGTTATTTTTTTAGGGATTTTCTGTAAGAGAACTTTTCCAAAAGATATACCACAATCTAAACCTGTTAAGTTTGGCTCATAAAAATGTAAGGGTTCTTTTGCCAAAATCAACTCTCCTTTGGCATTGATGGTGAGTAACCTTTCATTTGGAATGGTGTCTTGTGGTTCCACTTGCCCACGCCCTGCCATGTTCGACTGCCCTGCCATGATAAATACCCAAGTATCTTTCTTTTTAGGTAATTTTGTTACTTTTTCAGTTTTCTTCGGGAAATATTCAATTCTTTTATCGATTTCTTGCGAATAAGCCAATATACTGCAAAGAGTTAACAATAAGACGATGAATTTCATTGGAAGATATTTTTTGGAAAGTATAAAAGGATAGTAGGTTAATCTTTATAAATCAAAGCAATCGCATGAGCGTCTAAGCCTTCTTTTCGACCAACAAATCCCATTTCTTCGGTAGTTGTAGCTTTGATAGAAATGCAATTGGCAGGCAAACCTGTAACACTCGAAATTGCTTCAATCATTTCGGGAATATATTTGCCTATTTTGGGTTCTTGCAAACAAACGGTAGAATCGATATTTCCGATTTTATAGCCTTCTTTTTCGAGCATTTCGACTACAATTTTCAACAAAATTTTGCTATCAATCCCTTTCCAACGAGGGTCGGTATTTTTGAAATGTTTGCCAATGTCACCCATTGCTGCTGCACCTAAAAGTGCATCACACATCGCATGAAGCAATACATCAGCATCCGAATGACCCACCGAACCAACTGTATGCGGAATTTTTACACCACCTAACCATAAATCATAGCCTTCTCCTAATTGATGTACATCGTAGCCTTGTCCTATTCTGATATTCATAGATTAAATTTCTTTTGGGCAAAAGTAAGGATAAACTTTTGCTTTCGGAAAGATGTTTTAACTTTGTAGCTCATAAAGACAGTTCGATTGATATGAGCTAACCATTTATAATTCATAATTTTAAATTAATAATTGTGCTTTTGCACTTTGCGTTCTGATGATTAACTACCAACACTTTACTTTAAAAAACGGCTTAGAAGTGTATGTACACGAAGACCACACAACACCAATGGCGGCTGTCAATATTCTTTATAATGTTGGTTCACGTGATGAAGAAGAAAATAAAACAGGTTTTGCTCACCTTTTTGAACATTTGATGTTTGGAGGTTCAAAAAATATTCCAGCTTATGACGAGCCTCTCCAAAAAGTAGGGGGTGAAAATAATGCCTTCACTTCGCCTGATATTACCAACTATTATATTACGCTTCCTGCCGAAAATATTGAAACAGCTTTTTGGCTCGAATCTGATCGCATGATGAGCCTTTCGTTCGACCCAAAAGTATTGGAAGTGCAACGTAAAGTAGTTATTGAAGAATTCAAGCAACGCTATTTGAATCAACCTTATGGCGATGTTTGGTTGAAACTTCGCCCTTTGATTTATGAGCAACATCCATATCGTTGGGCAACCATTGGTAAGGAAATTAGTCATATCGAAGAAGCTACAATGGATGATGTGAAACATTTTTTCTATAAATATTACTTGCCTAATAATGCCATTTTGGTTGTTGCTGGCGATGTAACAGTTGAACAAATTAAAGACCTTTGCTCTAAATGGTTTGAGCCAATTCCTGCGGGTGAAAAATATGTTAGAAACCTTCCAAAAGAAAAGCTTCAAACCGCACCAAAATTCTTAGAAACTTCTGCTAAAGTTCCTTTAAATGCGATTTATAAAGCCTATCATATGCCAGGGCGATTTGATGATAATTTTTATGACGCTGATTTGTTAAGTGACATATTAGGTCGTGGAAAATCTTCAAGACTTTATAGCAAATTAGTCAAAGAAAAACATTTGTTCAACAATGTTTCGGGTTATGTCACCGCTTCACTCGACCCAGGATTATTAATGATTCAAGGAAATTTGAACGAAGGTGTTTCGCTCGAAGAGGCTGATGCTGCTATCGAAGAAATTGTAGCAGATTTGGTCAATAATACTTTAGAAGAAAGCGAATTACAGAAAGTAAAGAATCAGTCAGAGTCAACAATGGCTTTTGCCGAAGTTGAATTACTCAATCGTGCCATGAATCTGGCTTTTGCTGCAAATGCAGGAAATGCTGATTGGTGTAACCAAGATGCCGAAAAGATTGCAGCGGTTACACCAGAAAGCCTGCAAGCAATGGCAAAACAAATTTTAAGAAAAGAGAATTGCTCAACAATGTACTATAAGAGTTCTGAGCGGTCCGCCGCAGCGGTTCTGAGTTTAGAGTTCTGAGTTTTTTTGCTTTATCCAAAATGCTGATAATTTGCATATAATACAGTAAAAACTCAGCATTCAACACTCTAAACTCAGAACTAAATAATGTTTTCCAGCCAAAACATTATTTTTAAGGCATATTTAATGAAAGGCAAAGGCGATTGTTTCAGCGTTTGACTGTTGTTAATGATGTTCAAATCAAGTAAAATTTTGTTTTTGGGGTCAATTTGTACCGATTCAATTGCTCTATCAAATTTATAGGTTTTAGATTTTTCTTTGCCATTCCATTGAAGCACTTGTTCTTTCCCATCGACAAATTTCACTAAAATTTCGGTCGGCAAAATCATATCGCCTAATTGAGTTGTTGTAAATTCACTTTTTTTCTCATCATTCTGGATTTTGGTAACTGCGAAATCGCAAACTGGAGCTTTGTAAAGCACCTGTTCAAAATACCAATTCATGTTTGTTCCAAATTTATTCCCTAAGCGTTTGGGCGTAATTTCATTGACAATATTGATAAAATCCTGCACACAAGGATGCTTGAAACGCCAGCGAATAAAGTACGTTTGCATGATTTCATCCATTACCGTTCTGCCAAGCATATTTTCTAATGTTTTTAGCCAAGTAGCAGTTTTTGTATAAGTCAAAACGCCATAAGTTCCTTTAGGATATTTCCAAGAATACTTAAAACTCTCTGAAATTTTTGGATTTTGCATACCTACATAGCTCATTCTTGAAGATTCCATATCACCCATTTTAAAGCCAAGAATACTTAATTGCGAACCTTTTCCATAAGTCTCGTCCATGATTCTTCCTTCATAATATTGATTAAAGCCTTCATCTAAAAATGATTCCTCAAACTCATTTGATGCCAGCATTCCTTGAAAATATTGATGCCCAAATTCATGAATCGTTACTACTTCAGGTAGCCTCATACCTTTTGGCATTCCCCAGATTGTTTCTCCGCAAGTAATGAAAGTAGGATATTCCATGCCTGACGAACCCGAACCAGCCAGAGGTGGGTCAACCAAAGTCAACACTTTATGTGGATATTTGCCTAAGTTTTTATCGAAATATTCTAAAGCAGCAATGGCCGATTGAAAATATCTTTCGGTTGCACCAGCGTGTTCGGGTTGCATCACTGCTTTGATTTTCACATTTTTCCATTGGCGTTCACTGACCTCAAATTTAGGTGAAACCGTCCATGCAAAATCATGGACATCACTGGCAAAGTAATTGACAGTTTTGGTATTATTTTGATTGGTTTTTTCATTTTGGAAAATGCCCGTAGCGGCCAAAATATAGTTTTTCGGAACAGTCATGCTGACATGATAATTGCCAAAATCAGCATAAAACTCACTGTCGGCGTGAAATTGATGGCAATTCCAAGCACCTTTTGTAGCATAACGCATTCCAGCGGGTTCATAAACTCCAATTTTAGGGAACCACTGTCCTACCAAAAAATAATCATCTACAAAACCTGTGCGGGCAAATATTTTAGGCAATTTTGCCTTGAAATTGATGTTGAGTGTAATGCTTTCATTAGGTTTGAGCACTTTTTTTAAAGGCACACGAATGACAGTTTTATCTTTATCATTAAGGTCATCAGGTTGTATAAATTGGATTTTATCGGTTAAATTTTCACCACCACGCACTTGCATCGAAAGAATTGTGATTGATCCCCAATTTACTTTAGCATTTTTGTCAATCTTATTTCCTCGTAATTGCCCACCTGATTCTTTCATAAAAGTCGAATTTTCATCTTTGAAAGCATTCAAATACAAATGAAACTGAAGTTCAGCAATTTCATCAGTTGAGGTATTTTTCCAAGTAAGTGTTTCTTTCCCATCAAGTGTTTTCTTTCTTGCATCCAATTTTACCGCAATATCATAATTGGCAACGTGATTGCTTAAAGGCGGTTTTTGGGCATTTATTTGGAAAAAGGAAAATATTAGCAGGAAAAACTGTATATATTTTTTCATTTTATGGGCTTAAATTTTATTATTTTGTAACACAATTCTCAGAATTGTGCTAAATGGTTTGAAACAATTTGGGAAATTGTTTTACAATTTCCTGCAATTTATGAATTCATTCTAAAATTTATGACCTTTGCCTAAAACAAAAAACGATGTTTGTTCATAAAACCAATTTCTTGATGCGGGCTTTGTACCCCAATTTTATTTGGCGAAAATCCACGCAAGAAAAAATTATTTACCTAACTTTTGATGATGGCCCAATTCCAGATGTCACGGAATTTGTGCTTGAAACTTTAGCTACTTATCATGCCAAAGCTACTTTTTTTTGTATTGGCAATAACATTCAGAAACACCCTGATATTTTTCAAAAAGTAATTAATGGTGGACATAGCATTGGAAATCATACATTTAATCACCTTCGAGGTTGGGCAACTGATGATGATATTTATTTTGAAAATATTGCACAATGCAAGGATGAGATATTGAATAGGGGAGTAGTAACGAATCTTTTTCGCCCACCTTACGGGAGAATCAAACGAAGTCAAGCCAGTAAAGTTTCTGCTGATTATCAGATTATTATGTGGGATGTTCTCAGTGGGGATTTTTCGCAAAAACTCTCTCCTAAAACTGTTTTAGAAAAAACTTTGAAGTATACCGAGGCAGGCTCGATTGTACTTTTCCATGATAGTATAAAAGCAAATGAAAACATGTCTTTTGCACTGCCAAGATTTTTAGAGCATTTTTCAGAGAAAGGATTTAGGTTTGAGCATTTATAAAAAGCATTTGTTTCGTCCGAAAACCGAACAATATTTTTAAATTTACATCAAAATTTAATCACCAAACTAAAACTAATGAAACGGACCCTACTATTTTTATGCTTGACAAATGTTGTTGTTTTTGCCCAAAAAAAAGATTTTGACGAAAAAGAATTAAAGTCAGGTAAAGCTCCAAAGAATTTTACACAACCATTACCAACTTTTGGCCGTTGGATTGATGATGAAAAAATTGTTATTACCCAAAAAGCATCGCCTGATGCCGAAATGAAACCTGTGGTTTTGGAATTGGTAAGCGGTAAAACTACTGAAGCAACACCTGAAATTATCAATCCAAAAAATGCTCCAACCAAATCTGTTATCAGCAAAAATGGCGACCTTTTCTTGAAAAATGGAAGTGCTGAAACACAACTAACCAACGATAAAGGCGAAGAGAAAAACGCTACATTTTCGCCTGATAGTGCTTACATAGTTTATACAAAAGACAATAATCTTTACACTTATAGTTTTAAAACTAAGAAAGAAATCCAACTCACAAGTGATGGCACAAAGACCATTTTAAATGGCTATGCCACTTGGGTTTATTGGGAAGAAATTTTTGGACGCCCTACTCGTTTTCGTGCTTTTTGGTGGAGTCCTGATAGTAAATCATTAGCTTATATGCGTTTTGATGAATCAAAAACGCCGATGTTTCCATTATATAGTAGCGAAGGACAACATGGCTTTATCGAAGAAACTCGTTATCCGAAAAGTGGCGACCCAAACCCAGAAGCGAAGTTAGGTTTTGTTTTGCCAAGTGGTGGTGCAACAACTTGGGTTGATTTCAATATGAAAGAAGAACATTATTTAGGTTGGCCATCATGGTTGCCCGATGGAAGTGGATTGATGGTACAATGGGTGAATCGTGGCAATGATACTTTGAAAATGTATAATGTTTCGCCTAAAAATGGCAGTAAAAAGGAAGTTTATACCGAAACTCAAAAGTCTTGGATTGGTATTGACGAAGCTGAAGAACGCTTAACAATCATGGATGGGGGCAAAGAAATGATGATTATTAGCGACAAAACTGGTTGGAAACAGTTGTATTTGTATGGCATTGATGGCACATTCAAAAATAATATTACTGATGGTAAATTTACTGTAAAATCAGTTGAAGGTATCGATCAAAAAAACCGTATTGTTTACTTCTATGCACGTGGTATCGAAAATACGGCTCGCTTTGACCTTTACCGAGTAGGTTTTGACGGAAAAGGAATGAAACGCCTAACTTTTGGAGAATTTAACCATAAGCAAATCCAAACTTCGCCTAATCTAAAATATTTCATCACAACTTATTCAAACCTCAATACTCCACCTCAAATGGCAGTTATTGACAATAATGGAAATATTATTCGTGAATTAGGCTCAGCCAAAGGTACAGAAATGGATAATTATAATTTGGCGAAAACTGAACTTTTACGCGTAAAAAGTGACGATGGAAAGTTTGATTTACCAATGACAATCGTTTATCCACAAAATATGGTATCGGGTAAAAAATACCCAGTTTTGATTAGTATTTACGGTGGACCAGATGCAGGAACGGTCTATGATCAATGGGGGTGGAGTACACGTAGCCAGTGGTATGCCAAAGAGGGTATGATTCAAGTATCGCTCGACCACCGTGCTAGTGGTCATTTTGGAAAAGAGGGTGTAGCTTACATGCACCGAAACTTGGGCTATTGGGAAATGGTGGATTATAAAACACTAGTCAAATCATTGATAGACAAGGGGATAGCCGACCCAACTAAAATTTGTATCACAGGTTTTAGTTATGGTGGTTATATGAGTTGCTACGCATTGACTTACGGAAGTGACGTATTTACGCATGGAATGGCGGGTGGAAGTGTAACCGACTGGAGCCTATATGATAGTGCATATACTGAAAGATACATGGATACGCCAGCCGAAAACCCAGAAGGTTATAGAAATGGAAGTGTAATGACACATGTAGATAAATACAAAGGAATGTTGCAAATTGTGCACGGTACAATGGACGATAATGTACATTTACAAAACAGTATTCAGTTGATCAGTAAATTAGAAGATGCTAAGAAAAACTTTGAATTTATGCTTTATCCAAATGGCCGACACGGATGGGGTGGAGCAAAAGGTCAGCATTTTGATAATCTAAAAACACAGTTTATCTATAAATATTTACTCGAAAAGCCTGTTCCCGAAGGGCTTTTAAAATAATGAAGTGGGTATTTTAAAAATTTTAATTTTCGATAGCATTGATTTTTGTCAATGCTATCGTCTTTGTTTTTTGCTGAGGCTAAATGAAATTGATTAATGCAAAAGTATTTATTCATCGTTATTTACTTATTATTTGGTTGGTCATTAATGGCTCAAACACCTTTTTTGAGACGATATACTGTAGATGATGGTTTGCCAAGTTCAAATATTTACCGTGCTTTTCAAGATTCAGAGGGGTTTATTTGGATTTGTACTGATAGAGGGCTCTCTCGTTTTGATGGCTATCGTTTTGAAAATTTCACAACAAAAAATGGACTACCTTATAATGATATATGGGACATAGTAGAAGACAAGAATAAACGCCTTTGGCTGGCAAGTTATGCTTTTGCAATTAGTTATTATGATATGAAAAAACAAAGTTTTGAAGTTACATATACTTCAAAATTACCTGCATACTCTAATCAGAAAATTGCGGGTTATTTTTTTAACAGTAAAGATAACGTTTCTGTATTTACCAATCCTATCCTCAAATTTAATCCCCTGAGTAAAAAGATTAATCCTACAACTTTACCAATAATAGATTTTTATGCCACAATAAAAAAGGGTTCTAATTACATCGAACCATTTTCCCTGCCTGATGTATTTCCTTACAATTATCGCTACATGGTGGGTCGGAAGCCCTACTTTCCATCGGAGGTAATAAAAAGTAAAATGCCAATTATTAACATTATTTTCATCAATGAAAAGCAAACATTTTATTCAAATAAAACCGAACTGCATTTTTTAAGTAACAATACTGATATAGGGGTAAATATCAATACATTAAGTAAATTTCCTAATAGCGAAGTTGTAAGAATAGATAGATTTGGAGAAGAATCTCTTTTGGTTTTTGCAACAAATGAAGTTTTTATGGTGGATAAAAACCTTCAAAGACTCCATCAATTCGATTATTTAAATGATTATAAAATTAATTCTGTCTTTTTTGATAAAGAATCAAATTTATGGCTGTGTACCAAAGACAAAGGACTGCTTTTATTGACAAAAGAAGCACAGAACTCTTTTGTTATATCAAATTTAGATAATTATGCCATTAAGTGCATGGCTTACGATAAGACGAACTTACTATGGCTTGGTACAAATACAGGAGATATTTATACGATTTTACAGAATAAGGCTACTAAGGTAAATCTTAATAATATATCTAAAGTGCCTGTTAGAAATATTGCAACTTCAAGTAATAACGAAATTATGGTCATTTGGGAATCAGGTGATTTGGGTATATTTCCTGCCAACATAGCTTATAACACACACACATTATACCCTAAAATTTTTAAATTTAAAGTAGATGAGGACAGAAAAAAAACCTTTTTTCAGTTAGAAAATAACCGCAAATATCACGAGAATCATGGACTAATCATTAAATCAATTCCTAGCAAAAGAATTATTGAAAACAATGGAAGTTTATTGATAGGCTTATCGTACGGTATGAGAAAAGTAGTTGTCAATAAAAATGTGTTAACGCTTGAAACGATGCTTTATAATGTGAGAAGCTTGGCGATGGTTGGAGATACAGAAAATTTATGGATTGGTTCGAGTAATGGACTTTGGTTGGCGAAGAAAGAAAATTTTAATAGTAAAATTGGAAAAAAAATCAAAGCTATCAATGCAACTATCAATGACTTAGTAATGGACGATAAAGGATATGTTTGGGCGGGTACTGATGGTTATGGAGTAATACGATACAAAAACGATAAAGTGTTAAATATCAACGAATTAGCAGGTAAAATCGTTAATTCTCTTTTCTTTGAAAAAATAAAAAAACGTATTTGGGCAGCTACTAACGAAGGTGTTTATGCCATTACAGATAATGGGAATGATAATTATGATGTCAATAAAATTTCACTAACACAAGGCTTGCCTACACTTGAAGTACACACTGTTTTTGCTAAGGAAGATAAACTTTATGCAGGAACTAACAATAGTTTGGCAGTAATTGATCTAAAAACTTTTTTTGAGAAAGAGAATAAAAAGAAAGAAAAAGCATCATTGGTAATCAAATCAATTAAAATTAATGGGAAAGATACAACTCGATTACAAAATTATGATTTGAGCTATACTAAAAATTCAATTGAAATTGATTTTGTTGAACTTTCATTCAAAAGCGATAAAAATATTCAATATGAGTATAAATTGGCTACTGAAGATGCCAACAATCCGTGGCAAACAACCAACGAAACTCGCTTATCTTTTGCGTTCTTATCTCCGGGGAAATATGAGTTTTTTTTGAAAGCTTTTGATATTGAAGGAAATGAAACTTCATTGGAAATACCAATTAGGTTTGTCATCAATCCACCATATTGGCAAACTTGGTGGTTTAGAGTATTCTTGACTTTATCAACAATAGGCATTGTTGGTTATATTTTTATAATTTATCGAAAAAGGTCTGAAAAAGATTTGGAAATTTCAAAGAAATTCGCCGAATTGGAGCTTCAAGCACTTCAATCGCAAATGAATCCACATTTTGTATTCAATGCTTTGAGTTCGATTCAAAGTTTTATACTCAATAAAGAAACAAATGCTGCCAATGAATATCTGACTAATTTTTCAAAATTGATTCGTTTATTTCTTGAATCTTCCCGAAATCGTTATATTTCTATCTTTGATGAAAAAATTCTATTAGAAAATTATATCCAACTCGAACAAGCTCGATTTAAAAATAAATTTAGTTACGAAATTAGAGAAAATAATTTTATTGAGCCAACCTTCGAAATTCCTTCGATGTTGATACAACCATTTGTAGAAAATGCAATCAATCATGGATTGGTTTACAAAGAAACAAAAGGATATTTATTGGTGAGTTTTGAAAAAATTGACGATACACTTATTTGTATTGTTGAAGACGATGGAATTGGTAGATTAAAAGCCAAAGAAATTCGCACAAAATCATTGAAAGCTTATAAATCAAGAGCAACAGAAATAATTGATGAAAGACTAAAAACACTAAAAATAGTTGATGGTACTGAAGTTGAGGTAAATATTATCGACATCTACCACCCAAATACTGGCATTTCAGGTACAAAAGTGGAAATTAAGATTCTAATAAAATGATGAAACCTATCCTTACTGCTGTCATCGTTGATGATGAATATAATGCTATTGAAGCACTTGATAAATCGCTGTCTCAATATTGCCCACAAGTCAATATTGTTGGCAAAGCCCAATCGGTCGATGAGGCATATCAACTAATATTACAACTACAACCAAACCTTGTATTTTTAGATATTCAGATGTCAACGGGTTCTGGTTTTGATTTACTTGCTCGTTTTTCCCAGCCTGAATTTAAGGTTATTTTTGTTACGGCTTTCGATTTTTATGCACTCAATGCCATTAAGTTTTCGGCTTTAGATTATCTTTTGAAGCCTGTTGCCTCCACTGATTTGAAAGAAGCTGTGGCAAAGGCTATTTTTCAAATCAAAGAGAAACAGCTAACCGATGATTTGAAAAACTTGATTCGTAACCTTCAAAATCCAAGAAGTCGAAAAAATAAAATCAATATTTCTACACAAAAAGGAATAGAATTGGTTGAAATAGACGACTTGATTAGATGTGAGGCTGTCAACGGTTTTACAATTATGCACTTGAATACAAAAAATGAAATAGTATCGTCTAAAGATTTGAAATTTTATCAAGAGATTTTAGAAGAATATGATTTCTTTCGTGTGCATGATACGCACTTGGTGAGTTATCATCATATCATTCGAGTTCAGAATATTGATGGAGGAATCTTGTTGATGTCGGATGATTCACAAGTCCCAATCGCTCGGCGACGTAAACCAGAATTTAATGAATGGCTTAAAAAATACTAATACCATCTATGACATATTTGCTACCGAATAAGCATTTTTTACTACCACATCTGACTTCTGACTTGCAAGGCTTGTGATTAATTGGAATATTTGAATACTTTTTGAGACCGACAAGCCAATTACAACTTTTGCACAACAATTACAACTTTTGCAAATATTCAGCTACAGAGTTGAATCCACTTAAATGTTAGGGTACTACATTTTTTATGTAGTACCTTTTTTCATTTAATTGAACCACCTATTCCCATACAATAACCTCTTGTTTATTATACCAAGATTCTAATTTTGGAGCGAATTCTTTTTCGATAACACCTCGTTTTATTTTCAGCGTTGGAGTCATTTTGTTATTATCTACCGTCCAAGGCTCTTTTAAAACAATGATTCTTTGTACTCGCTCATAAGATTTCAAGCGAGGATTTAATTCCTGCATGGTAGTTTCTAAACTTTCTCTAACTACTTGTTTATCAGTTGCTTTTCCTAAATCTGATAAGACAATTAAAGCAATTGGTTGGGGTAAATGATTGCCAACTACACAGATTTGCTCAATAAAATTATTATCGGCAAAACCAAATTCAATTTGTGCTGGAGCAACATACTCGCCTTTTGAGGTTTTATACATTTCTTTTACTCGACCCGTGATTTTTAGGTAGTTTTCTAAGTCCAGCTCGCCCACATCGCCCGTATGAATCCAATTATCAGCATCTATTGTTTCGGCTGTTAAAGCAGGTTCTTTATAATATCCCACCATATTCCACTTTGAGCGAGTTAATATCTCACCATTTTCTGGAGCTATTTTTACTTCCATACCAGGGTATAATTTGCCTACATAACCATCTTTGATGGCATCACTTGGCATCATGCACACAGCCCCTAAGTTTTCGGTCATGCCATATGCCTCCTGAATAATAATGCCTAATTTCCTGAACCATTTAATCAATGTTGCTGGCATTGGGGCTGCTCCTGTCAAAATTACCACGGCTTTGTCTAAGCCTAAGCCTTTTTTGATTTTACTCTTGACAAGACCACTTAAAAATGGGATTTTTAAAAATAAATTCAACTTCTTTTCAGGCATTTTTGCTAAAATACCTAATTGGAATTTCGTCCAAATGCGTGGTACAGCCAAAAAATGTGTCGGTTGTGCATCAGCTAAATTCTTGGCAAAACTATCTAAAGTTTCGGCAAAATAGATTGTTCCACCGATGGTTACGACGGCTGCCTCAATGATATTACGTTCGGCAATATGACAAAGCGGTAAATAAGAAAAAAAACGGGGGTTAGGATAATCCAGCTTGGCAATATTACGGGTTTGATAAATACCATTCGACATAGCACTGTATTGCAACATGACACCTTTGGGGTTTCCAGTAGTACCAGATGTATAAATAATCGTAAACAAATCATCCAAATTAGGCATATAATTTGTCGTTAGAGGGGCATAATTTGCCAGAATTGTCTCCCACTGCTCATGTGCTGGATCGGGGTTATAAGTAGGGAAAGAAATACATATTGTACTTTCAGGAATGCCTGATTTCATACCTTGCCAATCATCTAATTTTCCAACAAAAAGAACTTTACAACCACTATGTACAAGTACCTGATTGATTTGTTCATTGGTGAGTGTGGCATAAAATGGACATGAAACATGTCCCGCCATCATAATGGCGAAATCAGCAATGAGCCATTCGGCACAATTTTTTGAAACCAAACCTATGTTACTTTTGGGAGGAAGATTCAATGATTGTAAATAAGCTGCCAAACTTCGTACTTGTCTTCCTGCTTCTTTCCATGTAAAATCTCGGAAAGTATCTCCAAAAGGTTGGCGTAAGTAAATTTTATCAGGTGTTGTTTTTTCCCAATGGTAAAAATACTCCAAAAGGGATTTATCGGGTGAAATGCTCATAAGTATTAACAGGTTTTATAGTATTTAATGTTGGGTTGATAATATTGTTGACAAATTTGCACAAAAGAATGAAAAAATTAAATATTTTTAAGGAAATAAATCGTTTAAACATTAATAATTATCGAATCATGCTGGAAAAATAGGTATTTTTAAGAGAAGTACTGGGTAGAATTATAATTTTGAGATTTGCCTAAATTATAAAGTGTTTGTGCTATTTTTGAAAAACAAAAATTTTGTAAAATGAAAAACTTTTGGAAAATCACCAAGTTTGTCTTGCTCTTTATTGTAGTATTAATTGTTGGAGTATCAGTTATTTATTGGGAAAATGATATTCCTTTAGAGGTGTTGATTAAGAAATATGCCAATTTAGAGTCAAAATTTGTTCAAATTGACGGAATGTCGGTACATTATAGAGACGAAGGCAACCAAAACGATACAATTCCCGTAATTCTTATACACGGCACTGGAGCAAGTTTGCATACTTGGGAAGGTTGGGTTCGTGAGCTTAAAACAGAACATCGAATAATAAGATTAGATTTACCTGCTTACGGGTTGACAGGCCCGAATCCAACGGGTGATTATTCGCAAGATTATTATGCAGAATTTATTAATCATTTTTTGAACGAGCTGCACATAAAACAGTGTATTTTAGGAGGAAATTCATTGGGCGGAGCAATTACGTGGGTTTATGCGTTGAAATATCCCGAAAAAGTAAAAAAGATGATTTTGGTTGATGCGGGGGGGTATCCGATGCTCTCAAAGTCAGTACCAATTGCCTTTCAAATGGCAAGAATACCAGTCATCAAAACACTTTTCAAATACATAACGCCACGCTCAATTATTGAAAAAAGCGTACAAAATGTTTATGCTCAGAAAGAGAAAGTTACGCCTGAATTGGTTGATAGATACTTTGAGTTATCGCTTCGTGCAGGAAATCGAGGAGCTTTTTTAGATAGAATTAGTCAGAATATTACAAATAATAACTATCTAAAAATCAAAACTTTACAAATGCCAACACTCATTATTTGGGGCGATAAAGACTTATTGATTCCGTTGGATGTTGCTGAAAAATTTCACCATGATTTGTCAAATGATACATTGGTGGTTTTTAAAAACTTAGGCCATACGCCAATGGAAGAAGATGCACATAATACTGTAGCAGTAGTAAAAGACTTCTTGAAAAAGTAATTTGTTGAAAGATGAAGGTTGAGAAGAAATTATTCAGTAAATTTCTTTTTTAGATAAAATAAAGATTACTAATATTTACCAAATTTATAATATGATGAGTGGACGTTTTGCTATCGTCTGTTGACCTTTGTCCATCGACTATTCTATGAAAAAACTACTATTTTTTTTGACATTACTATATAATACGTGTGTTTTTGCTCAATTTTCGACCGAACCAATTCCGAGTTTAGATAATTCTGAAAGTTTATTTGACCATGACCAACAATTCAAGGCGTGGCTTGCTCGACAACCTAAAGGTACAAAAGGGTGGAAGTGGATGGCTCGCTATGAAAATGATTTGTTGCGGAGAATAGATGCTGAAGGTTCAATGCCAAGTAGCGAAGTATTATTAAAAAATACAAGCAATATTGAAAAACTTCGTAAAGCTTCAGCTAATGCTCGTGTGAAAGCCCCTGAGTGGTCACCGGCTGGCCCTTATGGCGATAGTAATTTGTTTGGAATTGGACGAGTCAATTGTATTGCTTTTCACCCAAAAGATAGTCTCACTTTTTATTTAGGCTTTGGTCAAGGTGGTATTTGGAAAACAACCAATGGAGGTAATTCTTATGTGCCTTTAGGTGATAATTTGCCAATTTTGCGAATTAGTGGTATTACTCTTGACCCTAATAACCCCGAAATTATTTATGCTTCATTAGCAGATTTTGCCTACATTGGCTATGACCTCTATACTGCTGATCGTAAACGCAATACTTATTATGGAATTGGTGTTTGGAAAAGTACTGATGGAGGAAAAACTTGGAAACAAACGGGTCTAAAAAATCAACTTTCTGAGGGTATTAATTCTATTACACGGACGGTTTGGGTAAACCCAAAAAACTCAAAAGAAGTAATTGTTGTTGGCACAAAGGGGATTTTTAAGTCATTTGATGGAGGAGATACTTGGTCAGTAAGGGTTTTAGATAAGATGAGTTCAGCTTTGGTACAGCACCCTACCAACTCAGATATTTTGTTTGCATCGGCAGTTTATGTAGCAACCACAAAGCAAGGTGAGGCCGGCCTTTGGAAATCAGAAGATGCGGGTAATACTTGGAAATTGACAGCATCAGGAATTAATGCGAAGACTGTTCAACGTGTCGAAGTAGCGATTTCCCCGACGAATCCTAATATTATTTATGCTGTTACTTGTGATGTTAATAATGGATTTGAGGGGTTTTATAGAAGTGTTGATACGGGAGAAACTTGGCAAAAATCAGCGTTTAAGGGCAATTTACTATCGACTGCTTATAATGCTTCGGGAGGGCAGGGCTTCTATGATTTGTGCATTTTAGTTCATCCAATTGAGCCTCAGACTGTTTATGTAGGCGGTTTGATTTTGAATGAAACCAAGGATGGGGGCAATACTTGGAAACAAGCCACGGGATATAATACAATACACCCAGACCAGCACGCTTTTGGTTATAATCCATTGAATAAAACCATTTATTTGTGTAATGATGGTGGCGTTTTTGCAACCAAAGAAATTATTGCCAGTGTAAATCAAAACCTTTCTTGGAAATTTGTAGCAAAAGGGATTAATGCAACCTCATGTTATCGTTTGGGCTTGTCTGATGATGGAAAAAGGGTCATTACTGGAGCTCAAGATAATAATATGTTTATGACAGAATTAGGTAAATCTTGGACGAGCGAGTTTGGAGGCGATGGGATGGAAGGGGCATTGGTTAATAATTATGTTTATGGCTCGTCACAATATGGTTATATTAGTTTTTTTGATCAAAATGATGTAAGAAAGATAGAAAAACAAATTTTTCCACCAGCTGCGAATAATGATTCAGGCGAATGGACAACACCTTTTGTGATTAACCAAGAAAAGAACCAGGTGATTATCGCTGGGGGTAATGTGTTTAAAGGAACTATCGGACAAGATCGAAGTTCGTTTGCTCCAATATCAAATTTCAAGATTTTTGGTACAACTAAATATCCCCAAGTATCAAGTGCTTTGGCAGTGCCTAAATCTAATTCAGACATTATTTATATTGCTAAAAAAAATACACCACTCTCTAAATTGCCTGCTGATTTATGGTTAACTACAAATAATGGTGAACTTTGGGAAAACATCACCAATAATATTTATAAAGATTCATACATCACCTATCTGACAGTTGACAACGAATTTCCTGACCGAGTATGGGCAACACTCAGCAATTTTGTGGAGGGAGAAAAAGTATATTATTCGAGCAATGGAGGTAAGAACTGGGAGAATATTAGTTATAATTTGCCAAATATTCCAGCCAATTGTATAGTTTATCAATCGGATGATAACTCGGATGTCTTATACGTAGGGATGGACATAGGTGTGTACTATTTGGTGATAGGTACGCAAGAATGGAAACCTTTGATGGGTAATTTGCCCAATGTTATTGTACATGAATTGGAAATCAATCAAGCTACAAAAAAACTCTATGCAGCAACTTTTGGGAGAGGGATTTGGGTAAGTGATTTATTATCTGATGTGAACCCTCAAAGTAATGAGTTTTATAATATGAAAATTAGCCTTTATCCAAATTCGAATAATGGTACTTTTACTATCAAGGCTGATTATAATGATATAGAATCAATTCAAATTATTGACATCATGGGTAGGTTGCAACATGAAGAAACTCTTCAGACTAAGGCTTTGAAATTTGGAAAGAAATTTAATGTAATTGGCTTACAGTCAGGGCTTTACTTTGTAAAACTTACAAGCGGTAATTTAGTAAAAGTAGTAAAAATGGTAGTAGAATAATAGAATTTATGATTGTTGATTGACAAATGACGAATTCTTTTTTTGAAATTTTTTATTCATAAATAGAATTTGGCATTGATATTGTGAAGTCAATCTATATAAATCAATAAAAATCAAAAAACTACCATTTTATGCAAGATTCAATCCTAATTCCAACTGAGTATATTCAGCAAGTACTTGAAAAAACTTCAGGCGTTCGTCCAAATCTTAAAGATGAGTTATCTTATTTGAGAATGTCGCTTTCGTATTTAAGAGAAGGCATGAATGTAGATCAAGCCATTGATTTAGCTACGATGGATTATCTGATGTCAATGTAGAATTATTTATATTTTTTAGAATACTTTCCAAAATAAAATACTGGGAACTGGAATAGAAAATAAAGTAAATAAGAACCATGTAGGGAAATTGAGCAACTAATAAACTGATTGTTAGCCATACATTTGAAAAAATTAACAATACAGCTCCCAATATCCCTACTTGGTAAGCCTTTTTCTCAATTGGTCGGTAATAGGCCATCCAACAAAGAATTAACATCTGTGTTGAATAAATAAAACTTATTACCAGCAATTTGTCAGGGATATAAGGTGTAAAAACAAAAAGTAGTCCAAGGATAAACAAGATACTCACAGCCATTAGCTTCCATTCTCGAAAAGCTGAAAAATAGGGGGGTAAGCTGCTACCTTCATTTCGAAAAATATTGATATATGTAAATTGAGAAAGATAAAACCCCATTGTATTAATAAAATAGAGTAGTTCTTCATTTTCATAGAGTTGCAGCAAAATACCTCCCACACAAGTAAACAAAAGAGCTTCAATTAAAAGCCAATCGTTTGTGACAAATTTTGATTTTCTATTAGTGATATAATACAAAACCAAAATGAGATTTGTAATTGATTCAATCCCCCCAATCTTCTGTATAAAAATAGTCTCCGTATAAAAGTTAGCAAAAATAATGGCTGGAATAGCACAACAATAAACAATATACCAGAGTTTTTTCATTTAAAATAAATTCTACTTTATGTTTTCCATAGAAATAGAGTTTTCGCTACAACTATTATTTACGCTGACATAAACAAATTTAAATGTAATACTTCCCTGTCGTTTCTTTGAATAAAAATATATTTATAAAAGCTCTTTACGTTTTAAGATAGATTCAAATAATTTCAAATCATGCTCACTATTAAATACGTTGAATGGGAAACGTAAAAATTGCCCTTTACCAATAATAAGTAAAAAAGAATCAGCTACCTTTTCTGCCGATTGTATGCTGTCCCATTTCATTACACCACCTTCTTTTTGATTGATTTTTACCAAAATTCTGCTACTATCAATCTCGTACATAAATTTATCAAACATTTGTTTGTTTTGCTCCATTTGTGAGGCCGCATAGAATTGTGCATACCAAAATAAAAGATAAAGCCCAGCTCCAATGACCGATACTACAGGAATCCACCAGTTTTTGTAGCTTCCCGTGAAGTGCAGAACAAGCCCTAATAAAAATACTCCTGCTGGAATCAACAACCATTTCCATCCACTCTTCAAATGACGTTTGAAAGAAATGCTTACATACTCTTTTTTGTCTAATGCAAATTTTTTAGTTTTAACTATCATTTTGTTTTTTTATCATTAAAATGCTCAATCGGTGAGTTTCTGTTACCAATTGACTAATCATTACGCAATCTAAACACAAAAATAGAAAAAGGCTCTGAGAATGTCAGAGCCTTTTTTATAAATTTCGATTTTTGATGATTGAAATGATATATGTTTGAGTACAATTGTTAAAATCTTATGTGTCAAATCATTGATTAGTAGAGTTTTAGCATATTTTTTATAAATACTCTTTTAAATAAAAAAACTTAATATTTTTTAATCATTATTTTTCTTTTCAACCTTCTCTGAACTGAATCGTATCAATTACATATTTGTTGGCATCAGCACGTTTAACCAAAATATACACTAAAAAATCTTTGTTTCTACTTCGATACGTGCCTACACTATATCTGAGGTCGGCATTCGATGCTCCTTGATAAACATATTGAAAAGCCAAAGGTGGATTTTTTTGAAAAAATATTTTAAAAATCTGTTCAGCTTGTTGAGAAGAAATTTTTTGAAAGTCAATTTTTTCTGAATCTATGACTAATTCTATTTGTTGATTGAGACAACTTGCCAACATTCGAGGATTCCCCCCTCTAAATGACATTCTGATTCGGTCTGCAAGCTCATTATCTTCTCCAATGCTTTTAGTGTTAGGTTTTGTGGCACTCGTAAGAAATATAAAAACGATTGCAGACATTAAGTATTTGATGGCCTTCATAATGTTTAAGTTTTGAGTATCTTTGTCCGATCTATGGTTCGTGATAGTCATTTACACAAACTATGCCAAAAAATTATTAAATGGATATGTTTTTTGTTGATAACTTTATACGATTTGTATGAAAACTTTTTACATTTAATAATGCTTACTGAAGCTGATAAAGCGTTATTTTTACAGCCTAATGGAATAGTATTATTGGTAAAAAAACGTACTGATTGCTTATTAGCAAAAGTAATTTGGAGATGGTTTATCGTAGTGTTTTTGAAGAGAAATAAAGTTAAATTGATAATCAATAAAATATATTTATAGTTTTCGAATCGCTATGTCAAACCTCCTCTATTTCGTCAAATTGTCAAATTAATTAAATTACTGTGTATTTATGTCAAATCAATTATTAAATCGCAATGAAACTCTTCAAAAAATACGTCGCATTGCTTATCAAATTTATGAGCAAAACTTTGACGAATCTTTTCTTATTGTTGCGGGTATCAATGGAGAAGGGTATCATTTTGCTGAAATATTAGTCAATGAATTGAGGCAAATATCTGATTTAGAGATTTTTATTGCTAAACTAAGCTTTGATAAACAATCAGTTGAACAACCTGATATAAAGATTGAAAGTGATGTAGATACTTTTCGCAACCGAAATGTCGTTTTATGTGATGATGTCTTAAATACTGGTAAGACATTGGCATTTAGTTTGCGTCCTTTTTTAAGTATTCCTTTAAAAAAATTGCAAGTGGCCGTAGTAGTGGATAGAAATCATCCTCGTTACCCTATTGCAGCCGATTATGTTGGATATTCGCTTTCAACTACCCTCAATGAACACATTCAAGTAGTATTAGGTGACAACGAAAAAATAGGGGTTTATTTGTATTAGTAGAGACGTATTGCATACGTCTTTTTCGAGATAAAAATGAATTAAAAATATGTCTAAAGTATTGATAGTAAAGATTTTGTGTGTTTTTGTCTCAACATTTATGTTGTATAGCTGCAGTAAAACTACTGAAGAATATTCACCAAAACCACGTGGATTTAATCGCATAGATTTACCTACTCCAGCCTATCAAAAGCTTGGCGATGAACATCCTTATACTTTTGAGTACTCAAAATATGCCATTGTTCAGCGTGATACCTTTCGTAATGCCGAGCCACATTGGATAGTTTTATATTATCCAAAACTCAATTCACGTATTCAATTTACCTATAAACCTGTCAATAACGATCCTGCTCGTTTACAGAATATGATGGCAGATGCAGCAAAGTTAGCCTTTCATCATGATAAAAAAGCCTATTCAATTACTGATAAACTTTTGCAAACAAAAGATGGGAAAAGAGCTGTCATTTTTGAATTAGAAGGTGAAGTGCCAAGCCCTTACCAATTTTTTGTAACTGATAGTACTAAACATTATTTGCGAGGAGCAGTTTACTTAATGACTGCCACTGAAAATGATTCTCTTCGCCCAATTATTGATTATATGAAAGTCGATTGTCGCCATATTTTAGAGACTTTAAAATGGAAGAAGTAATTTTTATAATGCAAAAATTACTTGGAACTTTAAGTTCATCTTGTCATTTGTTTTAAGACCCAAAAGAGAAGGACGTTCAACATTAAAATCAGTTAATGATACATCAAATTTACCTTCAATAACTAATTTGTTTACAAAATCTTCTCTTGTCGCAATGATGGTCACTGGTTTAGTGATACCATGAAAAGTGAGGTTTCCTTCAACAGTCAATATATCAGCAGCAACTTTTATTTGTTTACTCACAAATGTTACTTTCGGGAATTTCAATGCCTCCATTACTTCTAAAGCATGAGAATCTCGGTTGGCATTTCCACTATTAAATGTATCTAATTTTAAGGCAACGGCTACTTGTTCAATCGCTTTTGTTTTATCATTCAGTACAACCACCGCATTCACATCCTTACAAACTCCATCCCAAGAGTGCATTGGATGACTCATGGAGTAAGTGACAGAGGATGCCGCTTTATCTGCTAATAGTTTTCGACCATCAATCTTGGTCGAAAAAGCAAATAAAGGGAATATCAGTAAAAAAAAATTCTTAAGTGTTTTCATGTCGATAATGTGTCAAGTTGTTGATAATCAATGTTTTGTGGATGGCTAAAATTCAAATTTTAATACAACCATTGAGCCTAAATAAGTGGCAAAGCTCGTATAAGCGGCTGCTCTATGATAAGGTTTGAGTGTATAATCTTTTTTAATTTTAGGACCTAAAACACTCGTCGTAATCATACCTGTAAGGTGAATATAAGAGAGATATCTATGGACTTTTATATTACTAATTCCTTTTCTATTGACTAAGGCAGGTGGGGCCGTAAACGCCATAAGTGCTGTAGTGGCATAGCCAATTTGAACGCCTAAACCTGTAGCTTTATGAGCTGATCTCAACTTATCACTATAGGTATCAGGATTATAAAGTCTGGCCCCAAGCAAACCCTGAGCAATCATTCCAGCAGCAGTAAGGAAGCCCATTGCTTGATGAACTTTAAACATATTTCTACGGATTTTCAATTCTTTTTCCCGATTTGCGGTAGTAAGTTTTGGTGCAATACCTATACTTCTGTAAATCCCTTTTTCCCCCCAAAAGAGCCTTTGGCTTAATAACATTTTATCAGGTAATAACTTTGTTTGTTGTGGGGTATTTTCTAAATCTAATAAGAGACTATCGGCTTGAGTATTTTGTGCATAGGTTATAAAAGTAGATAGGCAGCAGATAAGTAAATATATTTTTTTCATGCAATAAAATATTTAAGATTTAATCAAATTGAGATAAAAGAGTGCATTTTATAATATAAAGGAAGCCGATAAGATCAGCCCCCTTTTATTATAGAAACACATACCTCTTACGAGATTAATCAATATATACGAAAAATTGACTACTTGGTTTTAAAAATCTGGCGAATTCTTTAAAAATTAACCTGTTATTTTTAAAGAATTTCCACTATTTAGGCTTTCAACTTTATATGCTTGTAAAGCTTTAACGGCTGGGTCTTTTTGAACTTTTCCTGTTGAGGTAAATTCAGAACCATGATTTGGACATTTAAAATCGCCAGTTCCGCCTCTAAAATCAATTGTAGAACCTTGATGGGTACATATTTTTGATAAAGCCACGATAGTTCCTTTAGCATTGGCGATAATAATATCTGCTACATAAGTAAACTCACCTTCTGTTTTTAATTTTTTAAAATCTTTGTGAGTCAAATCAATTGTAAAGTCGATTGTGCCTGTTGTTGAGCCTGTAATACCTGTATCTACATTACCTGCGGGAGTTGTTGGCGTGGTGGGAGTTGTTGGTGTAGGATCATCACTGGCAGATGTGCAGGCTGTCATACTTGTACCAAGACAATAAAACGACATCAATGCTGCACTACTCATGCCTAATTGTCTTAGAAATTGGCCTCTGCTTAATTGTATTTCTTCCATAGTAAGATTTAATTTATGGGTTTAAACTTTTCCTTCTATGGTAATTACGAGTATTACTAAATCATGGTTGCGTTTCGGTAGAAAATAAATAGTTTATTTATCTAAATAGTTTTTTGCCTCATTTTTAGTTGAATTATATTCAGCATAATCTAAACATTTATTATAAAGTTCATTGGCACGTAGCGTGTTGCCTGCTCGGTGAGCGATGCGAGCCAATCCAGCATAAGCCATGGCATAATAATCGGAAGTGTATCGGTCTGAAGGTTGGATTTTTAAGACAATATTATATATATCTAACGCTTGCTTATCATTTTTTTTGCCTTTTTCGGCAATTTGCCCTTCAAATAAATTAGCTGCTAAAATATATTCTCTTTCATTGGTCTTTTTAAGTATTTGAATCAATAGGGTTGCCTCTTCATATTTTCCATTCATTACCAATGTTTCGGTATGTCGCATGGTATAAAGTAAGTTATTTGGATATTTATCATGCAACCAAGTAGAATAAATCAGGGCTTTTGGGTAATTAGACTCATATTTTAGATTTACTCCTGTGAGATAATAAGCAGCTTCTATTCGAGAGAATACTGATTTTTGAATGGCTTGTTCCAGTTGTAATAAGCCTAATTTTTTATTCCCATCTTCAAGAAAAATCATGATTGGTTTAACAATAGGATGAGTTTCAGGATATTGGATTCTATAAAAATTATATAATCCAGACGTAAAGAGAAACTCGGGATTTTTTTCCACCCATTTTCTACCATCTTTCAAATAACTATATGCTTTCCGTGCTTCATTAGCTGCTTTTATTTGCTCTTTTTTGTCGTTTAGCACCAGAGCTATGTAGCCATGCGAAGCAACCAAGAAAAAAGTGCCTTCAGCTTTGCGAGATGGGTCATTAAGCAAAGGCTCTGCTAATGTCTGACACCTTTCAAGTAGTAAGATATATTGATTTAATATTTTTTGATTTTTTTCAATCGGCAAATTTTGCCATTGCATCTGCAAAGCACTTAATAAAGGAGAAACAGGGTGCTTGGGATATTTAGCCTTAACTTTCTGAAAAAAAACATCAGCCTCTTTAAATTCAAAGTTGTAAAGTTTATCCAACCCCTTGATAATCAATTGCTTAGATTCATTATCATTCAATAGTTGAGCAAAAGTTATAGGAGATATGAAAAGAAATAGAAGTATAAAAAATAACCGTTTCATGTATTTTCAAAGTATATGTAGTTTACTAACGAAAAATATGCAAAAAAGCCTCCCCAGAGGAAGGCTTTTTTTTGCTTCGTAACTTATATTGTGTAGTTTACGATTAATACTTGTGTTCTTGTAAGTAAGTCAATACTGCATCACGGCTTCTAAGATTAACACCTTCTGCTTGCAAGTTTACTAAATTTGATTTCTCAATTACTACATAAGAGAAAACAAGGTCAGTTTGAGGTGCATAACTTTTACTACCACCGATAGCTGCGGTTTGAGAAACATAATACAAGTTTAGTTTTCCAGTTTCGATACCAAAATTTACTTGTTCAGTCGAACCGTCAGTTTCTTTGATCACTACACGTGGTAGGGCAATAAATTGTGTACCTACTTTAACATAAGCAAAAACAAAAGTAGTTGCTTTGATGTTTGCGTCAGTTACCACAAAAGTACCAGTTTTGCCAGTCGAACCTGTTCCAAGACCAGGAGCATCAATTGTTTTCCAATCACTTGCTTTTACTGTTACTTCGCTACCTTTTACATTAGCGTTACCGTCTTTACCATTTGTGCCGTTTGTACCATTTGTACCGTCTTTACCATTTGTACCGTTTGTACCTGCTGCACCTTGTGCACCAGTTGCACCAGCTGGTCCAACAGGCCCTTGATCTCCTTTACACGACCACAAAGCAACCGATAATGTTAGTGTTACCACTGAAAGAACTCTATAAAATTTGTTCATGATTTGATGGGTTTTGATTTTTTGGCTTCAGTTACGTAGCAATATTATTGAAATTTGTTCAACTTTGCAAACGCTAATATCGCTTTATTTATTTTACGGCAAAAATTTTTTCAAGAAAAATTAACCCCTCATATTAGCAATGAGTTTTTTTTGCTAAAAACAAGTTGAAATTATTAAATTTAGTGCCGTCGTATATATATTATCAAATTATCAAATCTGTTTATCTTACTTAAATATGCAAAATTTAGATTGTCTCAACCAAGTTGCCGAATTTCATCGTACTTTCAAACATCCAATTTTAGATACTCCTCAAATTCCTTCTAAGCAACGAAGTGATTTACGGGTATTGCTTATTGCCGAAGAATTAAAAGAATTACAAGAAGCAATTGATAATAATGATATAGTTGAAGTTGCCGATGCCTTGGCCGATATACAATATGTTTTGGCAGGTGCAATTTTAGAATTTGGTTTAGGTGAAAAGTTTAGAGAGCTTTTTGATGAAGTTCAACGATCAAATATGAGCAAAGCTTGCGAGAGTGTTGAAGAAGCCGAAGCTACCATTAATTATTATGCCTCTGAAAAAGGAACGGAAGCATATTACAAAGAAATTGAAGGTAAGTTTTTGGTTTATCGAAAAGGTGATGATAAAACACTCAAAAATATCAATTATTCACCCGCTGATTTGAAGAGCATCATAAACCCTTCTTGAAATTGTGATTTTTGTTATTAGATAAAATTGTAATGAATATTATGAGTAAAACTTTAGGAGCTGCAAGTGGAAGATTTCTTCGCTATGTGCAAATTGATACCCAATCCGACCCCAACTCGAAATCAAATCCATCTACTGAAAAGCAGAAGGATTTGAGCAGAGTTTTGGTTCAAGAATTATTAGATATGGGTATCAAAGATGCCCACTTAGACGAATGGGGTTATGTTTACGCTACGATTCCCAGTAATTCTATGAAAAAAGTGTCAACTATTTGTTTTTGTTCGCACGTTGATACTTCACCCGATTGTAGTGGGGCAGGGGTAAAACCACTGGTGCATTTCAATTGGGATGGCTCTGATATTATTTTGCCTGAGGATACCTCTCAAATTATTAAAGTTTCGGAACATCCTGATTTAAAAAATCAAATTGGGAATGATATTATTACGGCCAGTGGAACGACCCTTTTAGGGGCGGATAATAAAGCTGGAGTAGCTGAAATTATGGCAGCGGCTTATTATTTAATGCAAAACCCTACTGTAAAACATGGAACAATCAAAATACTTTTCACGCCAGATGAAGAAGTTGGAAGAGGAACGGAAAAAGTTGATTTGAACAAGCTTGGTGCTGATTTTGCTTATACGATGGATGGAGAAAGTCTTGGTACACTTGAAGACGAAACGTTTTCGGCCGATGCAGTAAGTTTAACGATTCATGGAGTAAGCACACACCCAGGTTTTGCGAAAGGGAAACTCGAAAATGCGATGAAAATTGCGGGTGATATTTTGTCAGCCTTGCCAAAAGATAGTCTTTCACCCGAAACTACTGAAAATATGGAAGGATTTATTCATCCGACCCAAATTTCAGGTATTCAAGAATCGGTCAAACTTGATTTTATTATCAGAGATTTTACTGTTGTTGGTCTTCACGAAAAAGAAAATTTCTTGCAAAAAATTGTTAATCAGGTGCTTATAAATTACCCAAACTCAAGCGTAGATTTCAAAGTATTTGAGCAATACCGCAATATGAAAGAAGTTTTGGTCAATTACCCTCAAGTGGTTGATTATGCTTTGGAAGCTATCAAAAGAGCTGGTTTAAAACCTGAAAGACGAAGCATTCGTGGTGGAACTGACGGCTCTCGTTTGTCATTTATGGGTTTACCTTGCCCTAATATTTTTGCAGGCGAGCATGCTTTTCACTCAAAATTAGAGTGGGTTTCGGTGCAAGATATGGAAAAAGCAACCGAAGTAATCATCAATTTGGTGCAGATTTGGGAAGAAAATGCACACTAAATTAGGAGTCAATAGTTTTTAGTCGGTAGTCCACAGAATAATTTAAACATACCTATTCAATAGAAAAATGTCAATTGTAGAAAATATTCAATACATTGAAAACCAAGTAGTTAGCAAAGGCGTAACGCTGATTGCTGTTTCAAAAACTAAACCTGTTGAAATGCTCATGGAAGCATACAATGCAGGTTTTAAGCGTTTTGGTGAAAATTATGTGCAGGAATTAGTCGAAAAGTATGAATCAATGCCAAAAGACATTGAATGGCATTTTATTGGGCATTTGCAGTCGAATAAAGTAAAGTATATTGCTCCATTTGTGAGTTTGATTCACTCAGTTGATAGCCTAAAATTATTGCAAGAAATCAATAAACAAGCTGCCAAAAATAGTCGAATGATTGACTGTTTGTTACAAATTTATATTGCCGAAGAAGACACCAAAAGTGGGATGACCGAAGAAGAATGTTTAGCAATTCTTCAACCTGAAACTTTAAAAAGCCTACCAAACATAAGAATTGTAGGTCTTATGGGCATGACAACGCTAACCGACGATGAAACCCAAATCAAAAAAGAGTTTAGAAAATTGAAAGATTTTAGTAAAAAACTCAGAACTCAGAACTCAGAACTCAGAATTCTATCCATGGGCATGAGTGGTGATTATGAAATTGCTATTGAAGAGGGTAGTACTATGATAAGAGTAGGTAGCAAGATTTTTGGTGGTCGAATTTATCAAAAATAATAGAACCGCAGAGGTGGCCCGTACTGATTCTTATGATTTTTAAGATAAAATATGATTATTTACAAGTATATCAAAGAAGCACAATTATCATAGGAATCAACGGTCTATATTTGTAGGCTATAAAAGCTTGTTTTTCTCGAAGGCAATAGGGAATATTGTACTTAGAAAAATCTAAGAATTTAATTCGAATAGAAAACTTTGAGTTAATTACCACTACAAAAAAGATACAAATCTTGACATTAAAAACAACTTATAAAAATGTTCGATAATAAAGATTACTCTAAAATGACACTTGAAGAATTACTGTCAGAAGAGAAAAAAATGAAATCACAAAAAATCCCAACGGCTGTGTTTATTGGTCTGCTAATTGGCATTGCAATTTATTCTGCAACACATCAGGGTTTTATTCTTCCTGTCATTTTGTTTATTATTGCTTTTCTGATTGGTTCCAGAAATTCAAAAACCATGAAGAACATTCAAGCGGAGATAAACCGCAGAAATACGGTTGGTTAATTAGCATTTGCAATGTTTCCGTTCCTTAAGAGTCTCCTGAAAGGGACTCTTAGGGAATCGGACTTCTACAAACTAAAGAATTTAATACAAAAAAAGGCTGAATGTGAGAAAACCATTTTTAAATTTAAGTATCACCCCGCCTGAAAACATCTCATACTTAGGCTTCCCATTTCGAGACCTTTGTAAGTATATTTGATTTCTTCTTTTGGGTTAATCAACCCTACGCTATAAACCATCGGTAAATAATGGTCAATTGAAGGATGAGCCATTGAGCCAATATTTCCAAAAGTCTTGAAATCAGCTAAATCAGCAAATTTACCTTGATTGAGCTTGCTTTCTACAATTGTATCAAATTCTACTGCCCAATCATAAGGCTTTGGGTTGGTTTCTCCCCATTTTACTTGTCTGAGATTATGCACAATATTACCACTTGAAAGTATCAAAACCCCTTTGTTTCTAAGGTTTTGCAATTCCTTTGCCAATTCAAAATGATATTGTGCTGGTTTTGAATAATCAATGCTCATCTGAAAAGTAGGAATATCGGCCGCAGGATAAATATGGCGAAGCACAGTCCATGCACCGTGATCGAGTCCCATTTGGTGTTCTTCCAAAATTCCAATTGATTTTACTTCACTAATTACTTCTTTGGCAAACTCAGGCGAGCCTTTTGGCTCGTATTTGACTTTGTATAATTCTTCAGGAAAACCACCAAAATCATAAATCGTTTTTGGAAAAGGATTAACTGAAACATACGTTTTATTCATTGTCAGCCAATGGGCTGAAATCACTAAAATCGCTTTTGGACGTTCGATATTTTTGCCTAAAAGAGCCAAACTATCGGTAAAAGCATTGTCGGCAAGAGCATTCATCGGACTTCCGTGTCCGATGAAAACAACAGGCATTTTCTCCGATTTTGGAAAATTGTCTGATATATTTTTTAATTCGTTTAAGTTCATGTTTGATATTGTAAAAGGTAAAATACCCAATGTTTTCAAAAAATCTTTTCTTTTCATTTTATGAGCGATTAGCTGTTAGCTAAAAAAAGGTTTTTATAATAAAAAATAAAGCTAATAGCAAATCGCTAACAGCTAATACCTGTATTACTCTTCCAAAACTCCAAATTTTCCTTTCGCCAAATCATCATAGGCTTGTAAGATTTCGGCTTTAGTATTCATCAAAAACGGACCATAAGGGAAAATCGGTTCGTTGATTGGTTCACCGCTCAAAAGTAATAAAATCGCATCTTCAATCGCATCGATTTTTATATTTGTTCCATCATTTCTAAACAAAATAAAATTATCAGTAGGGGCAGTTTCTCCATCGTTTGCTTTTGCACTTCCTTCAATAACCAATATACCAGTATTGTGTTTTTCGGGCAAAGAAATGTCAATAGAAACACCTTTTTTGATTTTTATATTGTACATGTTCATGGGTGTAAACGTTGATGCTGCCCCTTTAATTCCTTTATATTCGCCTGCAATTACTTCTACAACTCCTTGATTATCAGGTAAGTAATGTTTTCCTAACTGATTGTTTTCTATTCCCTGATATTTGGGCGTTGTCATCTTGTCTTTGGCTGGTAAATTTACCCAAAGTTGCACCATTTGAAACAAGCCACCAGCTTTACTAAATTCTTTTTCGTGGTATTCTTTGTGCAAAACGCCACTTCCTGCTGTCATCCACTGAATATCACCTTCGCCAATCACACCATGATTTCCTGAGCTATCGTGGTGAGCAACCTTGCCATTGTAGGCAATCGTCACTGTTTCAAAACCTCGATGAGGATGTACACCCACACCTCTTGGCTCTTCTTTTGGTGAAAATTCTACTTTAGAATTATAGTCAAGCATGAAAAATGGACTCATGCGTTGTAAGCCCAAATTATAACCACTTGGGAAAAAATTATGTACCCTGAAACCATCACCAACCATGTGAGCAGGCGGAGGAGTTAATATTTGCTGAACTGATTTTATATTTTCCATTTTGTGTCTGAATTTTAATATATACAATTACATTATATGTAAATACAACTATATTTTTCTGAATAGAGTTCCACGAGAATTATTTTTTATTTAACTTCACAAAACATTTTGAAAATCGTTTCAAATCAGCCTATTTCAAGCCAATGAAAATCAAAATTATTACTTTATTTTTTCTGTATCTAATTGCACAATGTAAGACAAACGAATCTTTGGCGATGTTTATGGAAGGACATGATTTGAACATACAAATGATTCCAATTGGTGGAAATTCATGGACAATTAATGGTGGAGAAATTACTGATAAAGGCTTAGTAGATTGGACAAATAAGCAGACAATTTGTCGAACGTATTTTAAATTGGCTCAGAAAGGAACACTTAAATTATCGTTATTTTTGAATACTAAAGGTGGAAAAAGTAAACTTAATGTGAGTATTTTAGGTAAAACATTTGAAGTTTTGGCAGAAGGGGGGGGCGAAAAGGAATATTTTGTTGGTGAATGGAATATTTCTCAAGCGGGGTATATTTCTGTTGATATTACTGGTATTTCTAAAACAAGCAGCATTTTTGGTATAATTTCTAACTTAGCGGTAAGCGGAAGTGCCATAACATCAGAATTATCTTATGTAAAAAACAATGTGGGAAATTACTTTTATTGGGGCAGAAGAGGCCCATCAGTACATCTGCGTTATGCTTCTGAAGGCGTTGAAAATATAGAATGGTTTTATAATGAAATCACCGTACCTAAAAATAATGATGTCATGGGTTCATATTTTATGGCAAATGGTTTTGGAGAAGGATATTTTGGCATGCAAGTAAATTCGGAAAATGAGCGACGCATATTGTTTTCGGTTTGGAGTCCCTTTACTACTGATAACCCTAAAACGATTCCAGAAGACCAAAAGATACTTTTATTAAAAAAAGGAGCCGATGTTTATACAGGTGAATTTGGCAATGAAGGTTCGGGAGGTCAAAGCTATTTAAAGTATAATTGGAAAGCCAATAATACTTATAAATTTCTACTTCAAGGAAAACCAACTGCCGATAATTATACCATTTATACCGCTTATTTTTTCGCACCCGAAGAAAATCAATGGCGATTAATTGCAAGTTTTAAACGCCCTAAAACATCAACTTATCTAAAAAATTTGTATTCTTTTCTTGAAAACTTTATTCCAGAAACTGGCAATCAAGAACGAATGGGATATTTTGACAATCAATGGGTTTTTAATTCAAAAGTTGGTTGGACTGAGTTGAATCAGGTAACTTTGACTGCTGACAATACGGCGAAAAAATCTTATCGGCTTGACTATGCTGGCGGAGAAAAAGATGGGAGATTTTATCTAAGAAACTGTGGTTTTTTTAATGATAATACTTTACTTAATCAGAAATTTACAAGAAAATTAAAAGCAAAGTCGCCAATGATTGATTTCTCAAAATTACCTTAAAATTATTGTGGTAGAATAAGCAACTAAGCCATTTGTTTTTTATGTAATTTCACAAATAATTTTAAAATTCATCAATAATGAATAAATTTTTTCTGCAAGCTGGTTCGCTATTAGGAGCGATTGGTGTTATGGTCGGTGCATTTGGAGCTCATGCTCTCAAACCGATGCTCGTTGCAAGTGGTAGATTTGAAACCTTTGAAACAGCAGTAAGATACCAATTTTACCATGCTTTGGCCTTAGTTATAGTAGGTATGCTGGCAAAAGAATTTTCTGCCAAAACACTAAATTATAGCAGTTATTGTTTTTTAATTGGAACTTTGATTTTTAGTGGCTCTTTATATCTCATTTGTTTTACAGGAATAACCGCATTCGGAGCGGTAGCACCCATTGGTGGAACATTATTGGTTGTGGCTTGGCTACTGCTTTTTTGGACAGTTTTGAAAAAATAAGGAATTTTTTGAGTGACGAATGAAGATTTACGAATGACGAATATTTGTGCCGAGTGAGTGCTGAACATTTCTTATTCATCATTTAATATTCGTAACTCGTCATTCGTAAATTTTCATTCGTTAATCGTAATTTGTACCTTATCATTCTCAACTAATGTACCAAAACCAATTTCAAACTCAATTCCACTACTTCGCCCATATTTTGGCAATCTAAAAAGAGATTGTTATTATAATGACGAGCCAATTCTTTTCTTAAACTATCAAGGTTTTCGGGTAATGAAAGTGTATCTTTTTTCATGGTTTCTATCAAATCATGGATTCTTCCTTTTTCTTCTCTTAGTCGGTTCGCTATCAAAGTTCGCTCTTCAGCTTGGTATTGTTTCACTGACTCAGGCGTGAGTGATTCCATTCCCATTTCTATGAGAGGATTGTTTTGTTTAAAAAACTGAGGCATATAGACCGATTTACTTGCTTCATAAGATTGCTGGTCGAAATCAATGGCACGTAAACGATAGTGAAAATCTTCAAAATCAGGTGTAATAATAATTACAAAGTTGGCAGAGTGCATATCGCCCAAAAGTCTTACAAAACATCTTTCATTGAATTTGATAAACTCTTTTGCTAAACGTATAGGATTTAAATTGGCATCGTTTAGGTGGTTATTCATAAACTGGTCGGCAGGAATACCAGCGATGTGCTCTTCTACCAGTGTATCTTCGTGTGTACAATAACTGATGACATTGGGTGAAAGTAGGTGTTCCAGTTCGAGGCCATAAATGCGTGAAGCATCTGCTTGTTTGATATAGAAATAATCGTGATTATCGTTTATTCTATTCACAATTCTGATTCTGAAAGGCTTGGTATTGGCGTAAGTACAAGTATCAACCCTATCTACTACCAAATGTTTGATAACTGATGCGTCACCATCGGTCTTAAGGTCGGCATAAATAATTTTAAGAGCTTCATATATTTCATGCAAGTCGCTTTGAGGATACATGACAGTTTCCCAAAGTGTATCTTTTCCTTTCTTATCATAGAGTGGGAAAGCATTGTCATAACGCAGTAAATCACTATATTTAATAGGCAAATCCTTTTCTCGACCATACTTGCTAAGGTACTTACGCAAACGATGTGAAATCTTGAATGGTATTTTCTTTTTTGTGATTAAAGCCATGATAGAGGATTTATGAATTAGGAGTAAAGATTGATGAATTACAAACTATATAAAATAAATTATTCGCAATAAATTATAATTTAAAGAGAATACTGAATACATATAAAACCTAAAATGAACTTCGTGCAAAGTAGTCATTCGTTTAGAAAATTACGAAAAAAATACATAAGTTTTTCTTGTTTTGTGTGAAAACATTCAATAAAAAACTAACTTTGCCGTTAATAAACCTGAACTATTAATACTAAAATTCCTATGGAACAGATGCAAGAAAGAAAAAGTAATACAGCAATGACAGCAGGGCTTGTGCTGGCATGTGCATTAGCAGCCCTTTTCGGCTTCCTATATTTTAATGCTCGCCAAGATATTGATGCAAAAAACGTTGATATTTCATCAAAAACAAAAGAGCTATTGATTACCAATACCAAACTTGACTCTATTTCAGCTCAATTAGATGCTAAAATTGCAGAAGTTGCATCTTTGGGTGGGCAAGTTGCTGATTTGGAAGCATTGAAAGCTCAATTGGAGAAAGATAAGAAAAACTTGGTAAATGCGAAAAACGTAAGTATCAAAGATTACGAGACTAAAATCAAAGGTTATGAAGCTGCTTTAACAGCAAAAGATGTTGAAATTGCGAAGTTGAGAGAGGAAAATGCTCAATTATCCACGGAAGTAAAAACCTTGGGTAATGAAAACTCTACCTTAAAAACTGACGTTTCTACTTTAAAAACAGATAAACAAGCTCTTGCGGATTCGGTTTATGCAACGACGGTTAAAAACAGAGCATTGGCCGAAAAAGTAACGCTTGCGGCGGCTTTGAAAGCAATGAATGTAAATGTAAATGCAATCAATTCTCGTGGTAAAGAGCGTGAAGGTGGTGAATATAAAGCAAAACGTGTAGAAAAAGTAAAAATTTCTTTCAAATTAATGGAAAACCCATTGACTAAAAAAGAAGACAAAGTGATTTACATGCGTATGCTTGACCCACAAGGAAATGTTATTTCTGACATGGCAACTGGCTCTGGTGCATTTATGTTTGGAGGTAAAGAAATGGTTTATACAGCTAAACAATCTGTAGAATACGATAATTCAGGTCAAAATGTCGATTTTATTTATTCTCGTGGTGCAAGCTACTCGAAAGGAAAATATTCAATCGAACTTTATTCTGAAGGATTTAATATCGGTCGTGGTTCTTTTGAGGTGAAGTAACTAAACACAATATAAAAAAGTCCCTTGCAGCTTTGCTGCAAGGGACTTTTTTATGATTTAGATGGTTCAAACTTTGAAGAAAATGGTTTATTTGGGCAATTTTACAAACATATCTTTGCTATTTTCACCAGCTAAATCTGACTCATGAAGTTGAATTGCTTGCGTAGTCAATTGTCTTGCTGAAGCTTGACGTGCATTTGACAAAGCTTGAGCAGGCGTACCTGTAATCACTTCTAATGCTTTCTTTAATAAAGTTTCAGATTCATCACCCCAAGGTTTGTATGGATAAATATTATCGGTAACCAAGTAGTCAGGAGCAAATCCATCTTTTGTTCCGTAGGCTGATTCACCTTTTGAATTTTTAGTTTTCAATACAATAGGTTGCATTCCCCAAGTCCAACGAACGGGGTTGTTTTCATCCTTCAGTGTGATAGAAGCCACATTTTTTCCATAAGTATGTTCCCCAATAATAATTACATCCATATAAGGTCTAAGGCTATTGATGACAAGCTCACTGGCAGAAGCTGTACCATTGGAAGTAAGAACAAACACTCGATTGAGTGTTCCCAAATTATTTGTTTGATTGCTAAATTTGGTTGGATTGGCTACACTCGGATATTTCTTGGTAATATTGGCATTCCATTCATCTTGATGAATGATATTATTTGTACTTAAATTCTTGACAAGTAAAGATGAAAGAATATCTGCAGAAGCCACCGAACCACCGCCATTGGTACGTAGATCTAATACAAATTCATTTACACCTTTTGCCTTTAATTCGCCAAAAACAGTTTTTAATTTAGTGTCATAATCTGCCAAAAACTGCGTATAAACCAAATAACCTATTTTTTTGTCGCCTTTTTCAATCACTTTCCAAAAATGTACAGGGTCGTTTTGCACAACAGCTTTGGTCGCTTGCAGTGTTTTTCCTGATAAAACAAAACTTCCATTCTTTAATTCTCCAAGTCCAAAAGTAGCTGTTTCGACATTTGCCAAAATAGTGGCAAAATTATCTTTGTTGATTTGAGTACCGTTGACAGTCAAAATAATATCACCACGTTTGAGTCCTGCTTTATCCATCGGACTATTTGCAATAACATAAGAAACAAAAAAACCGACATTAGTCTGTGTATTATCTAAAAATACCGAAGTCCTTGTAAATCCGAACGCTGTACTAACGCCCGACAAAGAATTAGTTAAATCTGTAATGTTTTCACGAATCCATGAAAAACGGTCAGTGTTTGGATAATCATTGAGCAATGAATAAAAATAGTATTTCTTTGTGTCGATTTCGGAATCGCTTCCTGTAAGTAGCCTTAAATTAGTACTTGCTTTGGCAGGCATATTATCCGCCCATAAGTACCATTCTTTCAATTGGTCATAAACCCAGCTATTGGCAGCTTTGTTGGCATCTGATGCTCCTGCTGGTTCGTCTGCTGGAATAGTTGTAGTGGCATTTGATGGGTCTAAGGTATCTTTTTTGCAAGATACGAAGCTAATAACCACGAAAAACAACAAAAAGAGTGATTTTATTTGTAAAATTTTCATATGAATTTAGTTTTTTATGTTTAGACGTAAAGACCAAGCGATTGGTTGCGGAAAATGTTTTATTTTAGCAATTTTAATCTGGTTTTATTGTTTTAGAATCTCCTTCAAATTGCCTTTTATATTTTTCACGATGGTATCTAAAGCCAAATCATTGGTGTCTGTTCCAAATGGTTCTTCGATTTCTTCGGCCATTATTTCTATGCCTGCAAACGCATAAAATACTAATGTAACGATAGGAATCGACCAAAATTTGAAATCTAAAACAACCGTAAGCGGCATCGTGAAAACATAGAAAAAAATAATTTTTTTAATAAAAATATTATATGAAATCGGAATAGGCGTATTTTTTATTCGTTCACAAGCTCCAAGATTATCAGCAAAAGAAGCCAATTCATTATTCAATACAATCAATTGTTCGCCATTGATACTTCCATCTTTATGCAGTTTATTAATTTCTCGGTACATGGCTTGCCCAATTCTATTTGGGATATGCTTAATGTCAGCATAATAAGCATCATTGTAAAGAGAAGTTTGCTCTAAAGCATGTGGTCTTCCTCGCAAATGATCTTTGACTGATTGTATATAATTGCCAATCAAAACTCTAAATGTTTCTTTTGCTTCGTGCTGTTCTGGTAAAAAAGCATCAAGTTTCAAGGCTAAATTGCGTGAATTATTGGTAAATGCTCCCCAAATTTTTCGACCTTCCCACCAACGATCATAAGCGGTATTGGTACGAAAAACCAAAAGTAAAGAAAGGACAAATCCAATCAAAGAGTGAATTACTAATGGATTTTTAACTGGATTATAATGAAAAATTTCATTTTCAATAAAAGCAAAAATTGCTGTATAAGCTGCCAAACCAAGCATGGCTGGAAAAAGTTTACGAAAAGTATCAGCTTTGTGGAGATAAAAGATGAACTTCCACCAATTTGAAGGATTATAATGAGTCATAAATGTTTGTGGGGCGATTTTTAAATCGCTTTTTTTTAAGTTTTCGCAACAAATATAAACTTTTTTCAAAAATATTTGGGTGTAATAAAATGAATATCGTAATATTACGATGAATCTAAAGTTTAATACCAGCTTTGTAAACATTATTTAATTTATCAAATAAATACAATGGAAACATTTTTTACTGAAGCCTCTGATAAACAAAGAAAACAAGCAATTTTGCTTTTGGAACAAGCTCAACTGCCTACAAAAGATATTGATGAAAGTGTAAAATTATTTGTTCTTCAAAGCGAGCAAGAAGTTATTGGTACAGGTGGCCTTGAACAGATGAATGATTATGGTTTGCTTCGGTCGGTGAGTGTGAAAGAATCAGAAAAGGGGAGAGGTTTCGGACAAAAAATAACACAATCTATCGAAAATTATGCTAAGTTAATTGGTATCAAAGAGTTGTATTTACTGACCAATACCGCAAAAGATTTCTTTGATAAAAAAGAAAACTACGAAGTTGTTAATCGAGATTTAGTACCAAAGGAGATTCAAGAAAGTACACAATTTGCGGGTATTTGCCCTTCATCAGCTACTGTAATGCGAAAAAAACTTGTGTAGATTTTGGTAATGGTAAAGACTAAAATTTTAAAAAAAATTTTGCTGAAATATTAGATCAGAATTGACTGTTTCTTGGATAAGCGAGCATACACAACAAATGGATTTTTTTGTGATGACCTTTGTTTTTAAGAACTTTTTCAGAAAAAATTAAGTTTTTTGTCAGAATGCGTGTACCTTGCATGCACAAACCATTGAATATATGAAAAAAAACCTTTACTTGATTCGTCATGCAACTGCCGAAGATGGTGGTAATACACCCATGTTTCGAGATTTTGACAGAGATCTTATCTCGTCAGGTATCATTGAAGCTGCAAGAATGGGGAAGTTTTTGGCTGAAAAAAACACGCAATTCGATTTAATTATCAGCAGTGCCGCAGAGCGTGCCAAAGCAACCGCAAAAATCTTCGCCGAGCAATTACATTATGATGCAGATGCTATAATATTAGATGAGGCTTTATATGGGGGAGGTGCAAGAACGTATTTGGCAGCGGTAAACCAATTAGAAGAATCGGTAAAGAATGTTGCTATTTTTGGACATAATCCAGATGTAACCTTTTTTTCTGAATACCTCACACGTGCTGATATTGGCAACTCGATGGAGACTTCTGGGGTTGTTGTTTTAGAATTTGAAGATATTAAATGGGCAGAAGTTTCAAGTAAAATGGCAAAATTTATTGCCCACTATTCACCTAAGATGATTCATTCGTAAAATGATATAAAACAATGGCTGAGAATACTTCTAATAAGCGAAATCGGACTATTTTTAGGATAATATTTTTAATTTTTTTGGCAATCGTGATTTATTTTCTCTACGATTTATCTCGCCAAACTACAGCTCCATGGAATAAGAAAAAACAGTTGGAAAGAGCTTTATAATTGAGAACGAAGAATTGAGAATGATTCGTCGCAATAATTTTAAAAGAAAAATGTATAATTCTTAAAACCTAATTCCTAAACACAAAAAAATGCAGTAACTTTCTATCATTGAGCAAGTTACTGCATGACCCCAAAAACTCCAAAAAATCATGACTGCCAAGAGTCATGGGTACTATTTATTAAAGATTTTCAAAAAATTATTGATCAACCAATTTTCTTCTGATTTGAGCATGGCTGTGAGCGAAGTGTCTGCAAAAACAGTAACTTTGCTAATATCATTCACAATTTTTAAGAATTCTTCTTTTTCGGCCGAATCAGGCTTGATTCCTTCTTTCAAATCTTCCATTGCTTCAATCAAAGGTCCGATTTCTCGGCGTCGTCGCTCTTTAGCAATCTGCTTGGCAACTTTCCAAATATCCTTCTCAGCTATGAAATACTCCTTACGTTCGCCAGGAAGGAGTTGTTTGTAAATCAAGCCCCAATCCATCAAATCTCGCAGGTTCATATTTACATTCCCTCTCGAAATTTGTAAATCAGCCATGATCTCATCAGCATTCATAGACTTTGGCGAAAGCAAAAGCAATGCGTGTATCTGTGCCATCGTGCGGTTGATTCCCCACTGGGTGGCAAGCGTACCCCACGTATGGATAAACTTATCTTTTGCTTCTTTTAATTCCATTACTGACATCTTTGTTTTAACTTTTATAATTTTGCACGTAAGCGTATTTGTACCCCAAAGTAAAATAACCTTTTTGAATTTTCAAAATATTCTGAAAGTTTTTTTATTTTTATTTTTTACCGATTATTTGTAGCTTACAAATGTTAACTCTTTGATTGATAGTTGTTTACCCAAAAAATATGCCATAAAGGATTTTATCCCAGAACTTAAAATAGAAAAATATATATAATTATATTTGTAAAAAATATAATAAAACATTGATTGTTTGGTTTGCAAAATCGGAACATTATTCCATCAACCAATAATTCATTTCATTTTATAATGGAAAATTGGCTTTCTTTTACTTATTTCGTGCTATAAAAAAATCGACAGACAATGTTTTCAGTTCAAACTTATACAGAGCGAAGAAATGCCCTTAAACGCAGCCTCGGGAGTGGCCTTGTATTAATTTTAGGTAATGAAGAATCGCCAATGAATTACCACGATAATACCTATCGTTATCGCCAAGATAGTAATTTTTTGTATTTTTTCGGCATTAGTCATGCTGGACTTTCAGCCATTATTGATATTGATTCGGGCGAAGAAATTATCTTTGGGCATGAGTTTACAATGGACGATATTATTTGGATAGGCCCTCAACCAACGCTCGCTGAACAAGCTCGCAAAGTAGGTGTTTATCGCACCGAAACTCCTGAAAAACTGCCAGAAAGACTCAAAAAAGCCTCAAAAGTGCATTTTACGCCACCGTACCGCTATGATAATATGTTTAAGCTAAGCGAATGGCTAAATATCCCTGTGGCAGGTTTGAAAGAAAACGCTTCGGTTGAACTCATCAAAGCCATTGTGGCTTTGCGTTCAATCAAAACAGATGAAGAAATTGTGCAAATGGAAAATGCGGTCAATATTACCCGTGAAATGCACATCACTGCCATGCAGTTGACAAAAGCTGGGAAAAAAGAATACGAAATTGCAGCAGCGATTCATGCAAAAGCTTTAGAAGGTGGTGGAGATTTATCATATCCAATAATTTTTTCGATTAATGGACAAACATTGCATAACCATTATCACGGGAACACAATGACCGAAGGACGTTTGGTTATCAATGACTCGGGAGCAGAGAATGCCATGTTTTATGCAGGAGACATAACCCGAACCATTCCTGTAAGCAAGAAATTTACTGAAAAACAAAAGGAGATTTATACTATTGTTTTGAAAATGGAATTAGCGGGAATTGCTGCTCTAAAACCAGATATTCAATACAAAAAAATACATTTGTTAACTAATAAAATTTTGTTGGAAGGATTAAGAGATTTGGGTTTATTGCAAGGAAATATTGATGAAATGCTTGCTGAAGGCGTGCAAGGCTTGTTTATGCCACATGGTTTAGGACATGCCATCGGTCTTGATGTGCATGACATGGAAGATTTGGGAGAAAATTATGTGGGTTATCGTGAAGGTTTGGAGCGAAGCACGCAATTAGGCTTAAAATCATTAAGATTGGCAAAGGAGTTGGAGGCAGGGAATGTGCTAACAGTTGAACCAGGCATCTATTTTATTCCCGAATTGATTGATAAATGGAAGGCAGAAAATAAGTTTACAAATTTTGTAAACTATTCAAAATTAGATGCTTACCGAGATTTTGGTGGAGTTAGAATTGAAGATAATTGCTTGGTTACTCCAACAGGCTGTAAAGTGTTGGGGAACCCAATTCCGAAGACAGTTGAGGAAGTGGAGGCTTTGAGAGGATGAAATATATCGCCATTGTCTGTGAGGACACAGACAATGGCTTAGTTTGCTTCGATTTAAAAAAAAGCAGGGAGAATTATTTAAAAACCTCTTCTAAATTTAATCGGATACCTAATTTTTCATCAAAAAGTTCTCCTGTCATATAAGTTTTATACTCGTGCTTTGCATGAAAAATATTAATCATTTTAAAAGTTGGAATAACAATCCAACATGATTGTACCCCCGCACCAAAATAGGTATCTAATTTATCAACCAAATCTTGTGTGCTTTGTTTAGGCGAAACAATTTCAATGACACCAAGTGGCGTGTTTTTAACTCTAATTTCATCTTCCAACCAATCTGATGGTTCAGGTTTAAATAAACAAAGGTCTGGAGTAGCTTTTCCTGTACTTAGTTCAAGACTTAATTCAACAAATGTATCGTAAGTGTTTTCGTAATCTCGGGTCATTAAAAATGATAATCTTGACTCTAATCTTGAATGATTTTTGCTTGGCACAGGCTTTCCACGGTCGAGTAAATATTCAGCTTCAACATCGGTTTGTTCCAAAAATGCTGTCATATCTTTAATTGTTTTTTACAAATATAGTATTTATTCGATAATTCAGTGGTTTGTCAAAAAAATATTGGTGTCTCAATCAACCCAATCTGCAATAAATAAATTTGTATCTCTCGTACCGCCATTATTGCGATTTGAACTGAAAATGATCTTTTTTCCATCATAACTAAACATCGGGAAGGCATTGAAATTGCTCTCGGTTGTGATCTTTTCAAGACCAGTGCCATCAATATTGATCATATATAATTGAAAATCATAGCCTCGTTGTGAATGATGATTTGAAGCAAAAATGATTTTATTTCCTGCATGATTAAAGTATGGAGCCCAGTTGGCTTTGCCCAACTTGGTAATTTGTTTCAAATCAGAGCCATCTGCATTACAAGTAAAAATCTCCATGTTGGTTGGAGCAACCAAGTTTTTCTTCAAATTTTCTTTGTATTCAGTTTTTTCTTCTTCACTTGAAAAACGTGAGGCACGGAAAACCAATTTCTTACTATCAGGCGAGAAAAATGCCCCACCATCATAGCCCAATTCGTGTGTGATTTGCTTTACATTTTTGCCATCAATATCCATTGTGTATAAATCCAAATCCCCATTGCGAGTGCTGGTAAATACAATCTTTTTTCCATCAGGTGAAACAGTTGCTTCTGCATCATAGCCTGGCGAATTGGTCAGTTTTTTCTTTACATTTCCCTTCAAATCAGCCACATAAATATCAAAACTATCATAAATTGCCCAAAGATATTTCTTGCCCATGTCTGGTACTGGTGGACAAGCATGGCCGCCCGCTTCGTGTGTACTTCCGAATAAAATTTGCTTACCGTTTGGCATGAAAAAACTACAAGTTGTACGTCCAAAACTGGTACTAATAAAATCAGGACGAACTTTAGGGTCTTTTAATCCTTTCTCCACATCCATGTAAAAAATTTGGTCGCACGAAAGTCCCCAAGCAGGATTATCAGATTGAAAACTTACATATTTACTATCACGACTAAAATAAGCCTCAGCATTATTGCCACCAAAAGTCAATTGGCGAATGTTTTTAAGGTGCTTTTCTTCGGGAGCTTGAGCGAAAGTCAGTGAATAATGAACAGTTATCAGTAAACAGAGAAGCGAAGTATATTTCATGTAGTAAATATTTTAAATAAGTAAATTTTATTGGTTATTCGTAATATCGTAATTCCAAATTCACAATTCTACGAAATGGTATTTTATTTAGCAAAGGTATAACAGAATAAGTTTTTTTTGAAAAATAATTAAGAATGACTCAAAAATATCAAAATTTATTAAAAATGACACATTAATTGTTGTTAAAACAATTAATTTTGTAGGAAAACTCAACAAACCGTCTGATATGCAAAGACTTCTCCTCTTTTTCGCTTTCTTATTTATTTTTCAAGAAAATTTTGCCCAAACAAATCCAGAAAATACTCCTTTACTGGTAAAGAACACTTCCGAAAAAATAAAAATTGATGGGGTTTTGGACGAACAAGCATGGGGAAAAGCTGAGAAACTACCCACATTTTGGCAGTTTTTCCCAAAAGATAGCGTGAAAGCAAAGTATCAAACGGAGATTTTATTAACCTACGATGATAAAAATATTTACATCGGTGCTAAAATGTATTCGCCAGGAAATGCGTATGTGACCCCATCTTTTCGCCGTGATTTTAGAGCAGGTGGAAATGATAATGTGAGTTTTTTATTCGATACATTCAATGATAAAACCAATAGTTTTTTGTTTGGTATGAATCCTTATGGTGTTATGCGTGAGGCATTGTTGTATAATGGCGGTACAGCCAACGAATATTTTAATATGTATTGGGACAATAAATGGACTGCTATTTCTAAAATGTACGATGGATATTGGATTTGTGAGTTGTCAATTCCTTTTACAACATTACGCTTCAAAGAAGGAAGTAAGCAGTGGAACTTTAAGGCCTATCGCTTTGATACTCAAGCCAATGAACAATCAACTTTGATGAGGATTCCTCAAAATCAGATTATCATGAATTTGGGCTATTCGATGCCTATCGCTTTTGAGAAACCACTGAAAAAATCAGGAGCAAATATTTCAATTATCCCTTATTTATCAGCAGGAATTACACGTGATTTTGAAAATCCAAATAATCCTGCGGCAGGTAATAAAATCAATTTTGGTGGAGATGCTAAAATTGGTATCACTTCTGGCTTGAACTTAGACTTGACCGTTAATCCCGACTTTTCAAATGTTGAAGCCGACCGCCAAGTCGTGAATTTGACTCGTTTTGATGTTAATTTCCCTGAACAAAGGCAATTTTTCTTGGAAAATTCTGATCTTTTCACTGGGTTTGGTAGCTATAATACGAATCCATTTGTACCGCCTTCTGGAACACTCGGGCCAGCGGCTGGCAATCAATTGGTTAGTCCGTTTTTCTCTCGCCAAATTGGCATTAGCCTTGATACAGCCACAGGAACGAATGTGCAGAATCGAATTTTATACGGAGCAAGAATCAGTGGGAAAATAGATGATAATTGGCGTGTAGGTTTACTAAATACTCAGACAGCCGCTGATGCGTTTAAAGGCACGCCAAGCATGAATTATTCAGTGGCAGCATTGCAACGGAAAGTTTTTGGTCGTTCAAATATTGCTTTTATATTTGCCAATAAACAGGTTTTAGGTAGTGAATTGGCACAAGGAATTCATGCTTATAATAGAGTAGGGGGGCTGGAATATAATTTAGCCTCAAAAGATAATCGTTGGAGTGGGAAGGTATTTTATCATCAAGTTTTTAGTCCAATTGATATTACTGGAAAAGGTTCTCATGGGTTTATGCTCAATTATAGTGTTCGTAAACTCATTGCTAAATGGTCGCATGATTGGGTAGGAAAGGGTTTTGATGCTGAAGTTGGATTTGTGCCAAGAAAAAACTTTTTTCATATCAACCCAACGATAGGATTCAACCATTTTCCTAATAGTCATGTACTTAACCGAGTAAGTTATGGTGTAGCTTATGACCAATTTAATCAACCAGGTTTGGGCGTAACTGACCGTCAAGCGGGACCATTTTTGTTGTTAGGATTTCAAAATACCTCAAATGTCCTGATGACATTCAATCAAAATTATACTTATCTATTTGCCGATTTTGATGCTTTACGAAGTAATAAAACGCTTCCATCACTCAAAAAAGGCTCAAGTTATACCTATTATAATTTTTCGGTCAATTATGTTTCAGATTTGCGTAAGAAATTAGCGATTGCTTTTCAACCAGTAGTCGGACAGTATTTCGATGGAAATATTGTTAGTTTAGTCGGAAATGCCTCTTATCGCTTCCAACCTTATGGTTTTTTATCAGTTAATTTTAGCTATAATAATATCAAACTTTCGACTGGTAAAAATCAAGTGTATTTGCTTGGCCCAAAACTTGATTTGACATTTACCAAAAGTATTTTCTGGACAACCTATGTGCAGTATAATAGTCAGTTCAAAAATGTCAATGTCAATTCTCGTTTACAATGGCGATTTGCTCCTGTTTCAGACTTTTTCTTGGTTTACACCGATAACTACAATTCAGAAACTTGGATGCCTAAAAACAGAGCTATTTTAGCAAAAGTTACATATTGGTTAAATCTGTAAAACAATTTTCCAAATTGTTCAGCGGCAATATGTCATTGCCGTCGGTTTTAACCGACGGCATTTTAAATAGTAATTTTAACCCAAACCTCTTCTAAATAGTTTAGGCTAAAGCCAAATATGTTTTATTTATCCATTTATCGTCAGCTAAAGCAGACGGCAATGAAATATCCGAAGAACTATGACAATTTAATCTTATGTACAAACGGAGTGATGCCTGTCAAAAAAACGTGCATACCATCGGTACGTAAACTTCCAAAGTGCGATGTGTACATTTCACCTTCCAGTCCACGCAGTTTATTATGTTTGAATGTACCTTCTCCAAATTTAATCGAATCTTTCCCAAATTGATATTCTCCTATTCCATTTTCTAAGGTATAATTATTGAGAGCATCAAGCTGTTTTAAACCAATGAATTGTCCACCTTCTTTGAAGCAAAATTCAATGGTAACTTTTACATTTTCAGCTCCTTTTACCTGAAAATTCAATTCAGCACTTCCATTTTTCTCTTCAATAGCAATAATGGTTTCGATACTTTTAATATTACTTTGGGGACGATTTTGAAAATCCATTTTATTCCAAAATCTACCATCAGTACTTGGCGAATGCTTATAATTTCCATCAGCTCGCTTGAATTTTTCGGGTAAGGGTTGATAATACGGTGCTTCGATTCGTTGACTAAGTATGTATTTTTTACCTTCTTTTTTCACCTCATCGCTTCTAAAATAGCCTGTACTAAAGAAATCAGTTGAAAAACGCATATATTTCAAGATAGCTTCACCTTTTCTAAAACTAAAGAAATTTGGACTCGTTGAACGTCCCGAGCCAATAATAGTTGGTTTGTCTGTTCCTCCGAAAATTGTCAAAGTCGTATCTTCTCTTCTAATTCTTACCAAATTAGTAGTTTTGAAAAACTGTTCAAAATTGGTATTCAACTTGGCAGGTTTTGGTAATACTTTGCGTAATTCTAGGTCTTCTACAAAAAAAGCAAGCATATCTGGCATTGTTTTCTCCTCAAAACCTTTTGTTGCTTCGATTTGCTTGCTGATAGCTGCAAATGTTGCATTATTGTCATGAAGAGCCATGTGGCGATAATCTAAATAAAAAGGTAGTACATCCATGCCAATAAATTGGTCTTGCCGTCTCGAATCATTGGTTACAATTTCTCCGTTGGGTTCAATATAAAAATATGTCATATTGAGGTTTTTTCGCACATAATCATATAGTTTTGGACGTTTCAACAAGCGAGCCATTGTAATGAGACAATTATTAGTTACCTCTCCATAAATCATGCTTCGCTCTAAATAATGCCCATCGGCATCCATAAAAATGTTTTCTGAGAGCCATTCGTCAATTCTTTTTACATATTTTTTATCAGGATACAAGTCATTGATTCGAGCCAATGCTGCCGAAATCACCCAACGATGATTAGGCGTATGTACACCGCCCGTTCGCATGGCTTCGCCTGATTTCAAGATAAAATCTTTTAGTAAACCCTTTACTTCTGATAAAGATGGCATCGTAAGTTTTCTCAGAATTGCATCAGCTACACAAAGCGGCTCTAAAATAAAAGCAGTATCGGGCGGAGACGCTAAATTGCCGAGGTCGAGTGTACCGTCAGTTTTCTGATATTTTATCAAAAAATGCAAAATTTTGCTCATAAAAGGCACTAAATTTTCTTTTTGATAGAAGTATGAAGTTGGTTCAGCCAAAGCTGCTGAAAGATTGGCAAAATCGAAACCCAAACGGCGACGAATGTCGGTTATGTCAGGTTCTAATGCTTTCAAAAGTTTCTCAACTTCTTGATTATTGGCTTTTACAACTTTTTCAAAAAAATGATCATCATTTTCTGCTGACCAAGCAAAATTTGGAGAAAAAGTAAGTAAAGTACCGATTCCTAAACATTGTTTAAGGAATTTTTGTCGAGTAATATTTTGCATATTTTAAGGTTGGAATTTTGCTTGTAAAAGTAGAAAGCCACTAGATGAGTTACAAATGATTTTATGCCTAAAATTGATGTTTTTTGAAACTAAAATTTTCTGAGTAAACAAATTGAAGTAAATTGTAGGCAGAAATCTTTCTGCATTTTGAAGATGATAAATCACGAAACAAGTAACATAAATGAATTCAAAAAATCCATACATATCTCTCTTACAAACGGCTTGGAAATATGCCAAACATGAGCGTAAGCGTTATTTGCTCATTTATGCACTTTTTGCTTTGGCAAATGTCGTTTTTTCACTTAATCCAATTCTTTTTGGCTGGTTTATCAATAAAATTCAGCAAGATTATCACCATACCCTTAAATATACATTTTGGTATGTATTGGCTTATGTTGGATTAAAGTTTTTGGAATGGACATTTCATGGACCTGCTCGTGTGATGGAGCGGCAATTGGCGTTTAATCTGAGTCGAAATTTCCTGCAAGAAATGTACCATCAGGCTTTACATTTGCCTGTCAAATGGCACCAAGACCATCATAGCGGTTCAACTATTAATCGAATACGAAAAGCTTATGAAGCACTTAAAAACTTCTTCCAAAATGGTTTTATGTTTCTTCATGCTCTCTCGAAATTCATCTTTTCGTTTGGTGCAATGCTATATTTTTCACCACTTTTTGGAGGAATTGGCATTTTGATTGGCATTTTTACGATTTGGGTAATTTTTAAGTTCGATAAGCCATTTATCAAAACACTCGACGAAGTAAACGAGAAAGAACATATTGTTTCTTCTACGCTTTTTGATAGTTTGTCTAATATCATTACTGTTATTACACTCCGTCTCGAAAAAAGCATGGAGTCGGGTTTACTTGGAAAAGTACAAAATATTATGTCACCTTTTCGGCGAAATGTATTGATTAATGAATGGAAATGGTTTACGGCCGATATGCTGGTTGGCTTAACTTATGCCGTTATTACATTTGGCTATGTTTATCAAAATTATGAACCAGATAAAGTTTTTTATGTAGGAGGATTAGTTACACTTTTAGGCTTTGTTAATCAATTTACGAGTGTTTTTCATGATGTGGCGTGGCAATATACCGAAATCGTGCAGTACAATACTGATATTCAAACAGCTCGTTCGGTTAGTGAAGATTATCAAAATAACCATCGCCCAGAATCAGCTATTGCTTTGCCCAATCATTGGCAAAAAATAAACATTGAAAATCTGAGTTTTTCGCACCGAGAACTATACGATGAAGGACATGCTCCGCAGAGTCTGCATGATATTTCGATAAAAATTGAGCGAGGTAAGAAGATTGCATTTATTGGCGAAAGTGGCAGTGGAAAAAGTACGCTACTTGCCTTATTAAGAGGGTTGTATGAGCCAGAAACGAATCTTAAATTTACTGTTGATGGGCAACCTTTTCAAATGGCTACTTTGAACGAAACTGTTACTTTGTTTCCGCAAGAACCTGAGATTTTTGAAAATACGATTCGATATAATATTACGCTTGGTTTACCATTTGACGAAGCCGATGTTTGGAAAGTTTGTGACGAAGCATATTTTACAGATACTGCTAAACAATTGCCCAATGGATTAGAGTCGAATATTCAAGAAAAAGGTGTAAATCTTTCGGGTGGACAAAAGCAACGTTTGGCTTTGGCTCGTGGAATTTTGGCAGCCCAAAGCAGTGAAGTGGTATTGATGGACGAACCAACCAGCAGCGTTGACCCTAAAACCGAAGCCTTGATTTACGAAAAATTGTTTGAGACTTTTGCCGATAAAGCTATCATTTCTTCTCTACATCGACTACATTTACTTCGCTATTTTGACTATGTATATGTGTTGAGTCAAGGGAAAATTATAGCTGAAGGAACTTTTGAAGACTTGAAAAATAACAATTCAGCTTTCCAAGAACTTTGGAAGCATCAAGAAGTAAAGCAACCCGCTTATCAATAAATAACCTGAAACTATTGCTACTATGAAAAAACTAACTGGGTTTCTTATGTTGTTTACCCATCTTTGCTTTGGCCAAGCGGCCAATTACGATGAGTCAAAAATGCCACCATTTACGCTTCCCGATGTTTTGACGGCGGTCGATGGACAGAAAATACAAACTGTACCCCAATGGGAGGCTAATCGCCCTGCTTTGCTTAAATTATTTGCCGAAAATGTTTATGGAACTACGCCAAAACTGGCTCTAAAGCAACATTTTGTTGTGACCAAAACAAAAGAAGTTTTTGCTGGAAAAGCTATTCAGAAGCAGGTTTCGATTGTTTTTGATGATTATCCAAATTTAAATCCGATAAATATTTTGCTTTATGTGCCAAAAGAAGTCAAAAATTCACCAGTTTTTATAGGTTTAAATTTTGAAGGAAATCATTCTTTGATTCTTGATAATGATATTCCGATTACAAAAAATTGGATGCTCGAATACATAAAAGATACCACAAGAGTAAAAGACCACCAAGCATTAGAAGGCTCAAGAGGAACAGCAGGCATAGAAACTTGGCCTTTTGAAGAGATAATTTCGGCAGGATTTGCCGTAGCAACTGCTTATTATGGTGACATCGAACCCGATTATGCAGAAGGATGGAAAACAAGCCTAAGAGGTGTGATTGGCAAGCGAGAAACAAATACTTGGGGAGCAATGGGTGCATGGGCATGGGGACTAAGTCGAATGTTAGATTATGTACAAACTGACAAAGACATTGATGGCAAAAAAGCCATTGTAGTTGGGCATTCGAGATTAGGAAAAGCAGCTTTTTGGGCGGCTGCCCAAGATACTCGTTTTGCCGCTTATATTTCAAATGAATCGGGCGAAGGCGGGGCGGCTTTAGCAAGGCGTTGGTATGGAGAAACAGTGGAGATTATAAATAAAAATTTCCCTCATTGGTTTTGTGAAAAATTCAAAACTTATAACCAAAATGTAAATGCTTTACCAACTGACCAACATCAATTAGTAGCATTGATTGCTCCACGCCCAATATATATATCAAGTGCCAAAAGCGACCAATGGTCTGACCCAACTGGTGAATTTTTATCACTCAAAAATGCCGAACCTGTCTATCAATTATATGGCAAAAATACATTAACAGAAGAAACCAGACCGCCAATAAATCAACCAATTGGCTCATATATTCGCTACCATTACCGCTCTGGAAAACATAATATGACTAATTATGATTGGCAACAATATTTGAAATTTGCGGCAGAGGTGGTGAGGTGAAAAGAAAAAATAGAAACGCAGATTTTTATGATTATTTATGATAAATTTAATATTATGCCTCATCATAATATTTTTTCTTTAAAACTTCGGCACAAAGCCCATATTTCACCAAATAAAGGCATAAATATCGGCAGTTGATTCGAGCTTTTTCTTGGTAGTACTATCAACATCAATATTGACACCCATAATCAAGAATTGTTTGAAATACGGCACCTTTTTCTACTTCAAATCCATTACTTAGTATAAATGCTCTACTGGTTTTATATGCTCGATTTACATTTCCAGTTATTTTCTGTGTAGAGTTTAAATAGTCGAGTGAGCCTTCATTTTGGGAAGAAATGCCGGAAATAGTTCTTTCAGACAAACAATTTGGTTGAAAATACCAAAGTTCGCTCCCATAAATTGGGTGATAAGCAACAAAATATAATCTATTATTAAATGCAATAAAATCAGTTGGCCTCGAACTTTCTGTACCTTGATTTATATCCATCAGCATTTTTGTTCCTGCCGATGTACCGTCAGTAAACCAAACTTCTTCACCTTCATTTTCGGTCGTTCCTAAGAAAAAAATACGATTTTGAAAATTTGAGGGTCTCTTTTCTCCACCATTATATAGATTATAATAACCTGATAGAGTTGTTCTTACATCATAGTTTATTATTTTAGTTCCATTGGCCGTTCCATCAGATGACCATAAACATAAACGTTTCCAGTAATCATCTAAATTTCTTGATTCAAAAATTATTTTTTCGTTCACCTGCCCTAAAATACTTACTTCATTTGTCTGATAATTATTTAATTTAACAATTTTTATAGAGTCATTGGAAATGTAACATAATTGTTCGCCTATATACGGCAGACTGCAAACGAAGTGAACTTTATCTTTAAATGTTGTAAAATCTTTTATCAAGCCCATATAATGGCCTTCATTTGGAATATAGTAATTCAAATTTTTCCAAGTGATATAACCATTGTTATCAATAGTACCCTTATCTAAATAATAAAAATATCCTGAGTAGGATGAGACATACATTTCATTTTCTAAAAAATGAATATCATAAATGTGTGAACGTATCAATTGTACTTGATTATTTCTTATTCTATAAAGATATCGGGTTAAGCTTGGATCATTATAAATAACACCAACAAAATAAATGTCATTCTTATAATAGCAATGTTTCTCAATCCATAGATCATTCGGTGTCGAAAACATAGTTTCAGAAACACCACTTGCTGTTGGAATTATTCTCCAAAATTTATACTTATAAGTGTTGTCTGCATTAATCACATAAAAAGTGTCATTTTTAGCTATTGCATATTGCATTGTTCCATGTTGACTGGAATATACAAAATCATTATCATTCCCAGTTTTAGAAAATGCAAGATTTAAAACATTAGTATTTGATGGAATATTACATTGAAACATCATGTAATTATTTGATGTTGTGACACGATGGATGTTTATATTAGCTAGTTGAGTTGTATTTTGATTATTATCAAATTTCCATAAGTTGGTATTTGAACCATAAATTCCACCAACTCTTCGTTGCATGTACAAATTATCCTTCCAAACAAATAAATTACTTGTTGTAGGAACAAGAGGGTTCCCTTCATAGGAATCTTGAAATAAATTTGGCAGTTGTGCTTGAAGATTCAGGAAATTGAGCAAAAAAGCTGAAGTTAAAATTAAAATGGTCTTTTGCATCGTTTATTTTAGGAGTGTTGGATGATAATGAACTGGTTTGTGTTAATATGAACTATAAGCTATTTTTGCAAGTTTTTGGAATGCGGAGGACGTTGATGTTTCAATCGTAATGGTAAACAAATATTTTGAGGCACATCTGAAAAGATGTGCCTCAAAATATTTTCTTAAAACTTCGGTACAAAACCCATATTCCACCAAATAAACGCATAAATATCGGCAGTCGATTCAAGGTTTTTCTTGGTATTACTTGCTCCGTGACCAGAGTTTGTATCAATTTTAATCAACAAAGGATTTTTGCTACTTTTTGCCCCTTTTTCCTGTAAAGTTGCCGCATATTTGAAAGAATGTGCAGGTACAACTCTATCATCATGGTCGGCAGTTGTAATGAGCGTGGCAGGATAATTGACTCCCTCTTTAATATTATGTAAAGGCGAATAAGCATATTGAGCCTTAAATTCCTCGACATTATCTGATGAGCCATAATCGGCAATCCAATTCCAGCCAATTGTGAATTTTTGGAAACGTAACATATCCATTACGCCTACTTGTGGAATAGCAACTTTTGCTAAATCAGGTCTTTGATTGATAACCGCACCAACCAAAAGTCCACCATTAGACCCACCACGAAGAGCTAAATGAGCATTATCACAATATTTTTGAGCAATCAAATATTCTCCTGCTGCAATGAAATCATCAAAAACATTTTGTTTTTTTAATTTCATACCTTGTTCGTGCCATTTTTCACCATATTCGCCACCACCACGCAAATTTGCCGAAGCATAAACGCCTCCTTGCTCCAAAAATGGAATCAGCAACGGACTAAATGCTGGATTCAAATTAATATTAAAACCGCCATAGCCATAGAGTAAAGTTGGATTTTGTCCATTCAGTTTCAAGCCTTTTTTATAGACAATAAACATAGGGATTTTTGTGCCATCTATACTTGTATAAAATACTTGTTTTGTTTCAAAATCAGTAGCTTTGAAATCTACTTCTGGCGAGCGAAAAACGGTACTTTTTTTTGTAGCAATATCGTATCTGAAAATAGTAGGAGGGTAGTTGAAAGTGCTGAAAGTATAAAAAACAAATTTATCATCTGTCTCGCCACCAAAACCACCAGCCGAACCTAAACTTGGTAGTTGAACTTCATTTTCAAGTTTTCCATTCAAATCATAAACATACGCACGAGTGGTTACATCTTTCAAATAAGTCGCAAACATTTTTCCACCCGCTGTGCCAACACCTTGCAAAGGTTCAGGTTTTTCAGCTAGAATGGTTGTCCAATTACCTGAGGTTATATCATATTTTTCTACTTTATCATTGGGAGCATTTTTATTAGTTTTAATTAAAAATGCTTGCCCAACGTTATCAATCACACCAAAGCTAAAATCAGTAATTTCAGAAACAATTGGTTTGAATTCTTTTTGACCTAAAGCTCTATAATAAAGAGCATTGCCATCTTTGCCTTTCCCACGATCGCTGATGCTCAAAAAAGCAAATTTTTCATCATCACTTGTATAAACACCATTGAAACGTTGTGGATTAGTTTTATCTTCAAAAACCAACTCATCGGTGTCTTGGCTTGTGCCAATTTTATGAAAAAATACTTGATGATTTTCATTTTTTGCTGCCAAAGCACTCCCTTCGGGCTTTGGATAACGGCTATAGTAAAAGCCATTGCCTTGCCAAGCAATCCCCGAAACTTTCACCCATTCGAGTTTATCACTGAGGTTTTGTTTCGTTGCCAAATCCATTATCACAATATCTTGCCAATCAGACCCACCTTTTGAAAGAGCCATTGCACCATATTTTCCATCTTTCGATAATACAAATTGCACCAAACGAGTGGTGCCATCGGTCGAAAGTTTGTTTGGGTCAATGACCAATTCAGGGGTGCCAGTCAATCCTTTTTGGCGATAAAGTACTGATTGATTTTGTAAACCATCATTTTTGTAAAAATAAAACCATTCACCTTTGCGAGAAGGAGACGAATATTTGGCATAATTAAAGATTTTTTCGAGTCTTTTCTGTAAATCTGCTCGGTAAGGAATTTTTTCTAAATAGGCATTCGTCACTTCATTTTCTTGTTTTACCCACGCAGCTGTTTCGGCCGAACGGTCATCTTCAAGCCAGCGGTAAGGATCGGCAACGATGGTGCCATGATAATTGTCGGTGTGGTCTATTTTTTTGGTTACTGGATAATTATACTGAGCCATTGCTAAACTGGGAAATAAGAGAGAAATAAGGAGTTTTTTCATAGTTTGAGATGATTTTTGCTGAATTTCTTTGAGAATTATTTATATGCTACTAAGAATAACGTTTCCAAATTAAAAGAGTTTTGCTAACTTAGCATTGAGTAGATAAATCAACAAAGCTTACAACAAATGTACGGAATAAAATCTTTTGAAATAAAGAAATTCAGGCCAAAAGGCGTGGAAGAAACGCCCGATTTAGTTGTGGTTGAAGAACCTCTGGAGATTCGGTTGGGCTATGGAAGTGAGAATAATCGTCAGCAAAAAAGTGTTTCTGTAACGATGCGAACCCCAACTGGACATGATTTCGAATTGGCTTTAGGTTTTCTGTTTACTGAAAATATTATTCAAACTTTTGATGATGTTTTATCTATTTATTATTGCACTGATACTGGAAAACAAGAGCAACAAAATATTGTGAGAGTTGAGCTTAAACCACATATTTTAGTAAATTTTCAAAGTTTAGAACGCTTTTTTTATTCAACTTCAAGTTGCGGAGTCTGTGGAAAAGCGTCAATCGAAGCTATTCAACAAAAATGCTCAGTTTTACCTAAAAGTGATTTTAAAGTTTCAGTAGCATTCATTCAAAGTTTACCAAAAATATTACTCGAAAAACAAACTTTCTTTCAACATACAGGTGGACTTCATGCTGCTTTGCTGCAAGGCTTTTCTATGTCAATTTTGCGTGAAGATATTGGTCGGCACAATGCCTTGGATAAAGCAATAGGAGCTGCATTTCAGCAAAATCTCATACCTTTATCTAATGTAGTACTCTTGATGAGCAGTCGAGCGAGTTTTGAATTGATTCAAAAAGCTGCAATGGCAGGAATTTCTATGTTGGCTTGCATGGGTTCCCCCTCGAGTATGGCTATTGAAACTGCCAAAGCATTCGGCATGACTTTGATTGGCTTTTTACGGGAAGATAGTTTTAATATTTATTCAGGTGATGAAAGAATTTTTTCATAGATTGGTTTAAAATTCAAAATATTATGTCGAAAATAAACCCTCAACCGCCCCTTGATTTTACAGGAATCGAAACATCAAAACCTGCTGAAGAAGCTGCGGGTTTTACGGCTGTCATTTCATCTGTAAAACATGTTTTTGGTGTTATGCCAATCAAGCGAGGAATCAAGGCATTACTAAATTTGAATCAAAAAGAGGGTGTTGATTGTCCAAGCTGTGCATGGCCCGACCCTGATGGCGAACGCTCAAAAATTGCCGAATACTGCGAAAATGGAGCAAAAGCCATTGCTGAAGAAGCCACAACTCGAAAAGTGACTCCTGTTTTTTTTCAAAAATACTCAGTTGATGAACTTTCTAAAAAGTCAGATTATTGGCTTGGTCAACAAGGACGTTTGACACATCCAATGGTTTTGAAGGAAGGGAAATCGCACTATGAAAAAATTTCTTGGGAGGAAGCCTTTCAAATAATCGGCTCTCATCTCAAAAATTTACCTTCACCCGATGAAGCAATTTTTTATACTTCGGGTAGAACCAGCAATGAAGCGGCTTTTTTATACCAATTATTTGCTCGAATGTATGGTACAAACAATTTGCCTGATTGTTCAAATATGTGCCATGAATCAAGTGGTTCAGCATTAAACGAAACATTGGGTTTAGGAAAAGGTTCGGTAAAATTAGATGATTTCGAAAAAGCCGAAGTGATTATGATTTTAGGTCAAAATCCAGGAACAAATCATCCTCGAATGCTTTCAGCTTTAGAAAAAGCCAAACGTGCTGGAGCTAAAATCATTTCTGTTAATCCTTTGATTGAGGCGGGTTTGGTCAAATTTAAACATCCGCAAGAAATAAGAGATGTGATTTTTGGTGGAGAAAAATTGACTGATATTTATTTACAAATTTGTATCAATGGAGATTTAGCTTTATTAAAAGCCATGAATAAAATTCTGATGGATGCGGAACGGAGGTTGGGTGATGTTTTTGATAAAAACTTTATAATTAGCCAGACTGAAGGCTATGAAGAGTATCTAAAAAGTCTTGAAAATGAAGATTTAGAACAACTTTCAGCAGTTTGTGGTATTCCTTTAATTAAAATTAAAGAAGCTGCAGAATTATTGATTTACCATAATAAAATCATTGTTTGCTGGGCGATGGGTCTTACTCAACACAAAAATTCAGTAGCGACGATTCGAGAAGTAGTCAATCTTTTATTGCTAAAAGGAAGTATTGGAATTGAAGGTGGAGGAACTTGCCCTGTGCGTGGACATTCTAATGTACAAGGCGACCGCACCATGGGTATTTATGAAAAACCAAAGGCTCAGTTTTTAGATAAACTTCAAGAGGTTTTTGCTTTTGAACCTCCTCGTAAGCATGGTTTTGATACGGTTGAGGCTATTAATGCAATGGCCGAAAAGCAAGCCAAAGTTTTTATAGCAATGGGCGGGAATTTTCTCTCAGCAACACCTGATACCGAATTTACGGCAAAAGCTTTACAAAACTGTGATTTGACTGTGCATGTTTCGACAAAACTCAATCGTAGCCATTTAATTCATGGAAAAACTGCTTTGATTTTACCATGTTTTGGAAGAACTGACCTTGATTTTCAAGCTTCAGGAGAGCAGTTTGTAAGTGTCGAAGATTCGATGGGGGTGGTGCATAGTAGTAGAGGTGTATTAGACCCAATTTCGGAGCATTTGATGAGTGAACCAGCCATTATTGCAGGAATGGCAAAAGCTACGCTGTCAAGTACAAAACTTGACTGGGATAAGCTTGTGGCAAATTATGATAATATCAGAGATTTGATTGAGAAAACGATTGTAGGATTTGAAAATTATAATAAAAGAATTAGTGTTGCTGGAGGATTTTATTTGCCTAACGCACCTCGGGAACAAAAATTTTTGACTGATACAGCTAAAGCTAAATTTACAATCAATGAATTAGATACAATCAATCTCCTTGAGAATCAGTATTTGATGATGACAATACGCAGTCATGACCAATTCAATACGACTATTTATGGTTTAGATGACCGTTATCGAGGGATCTATAATGAACGAAGAATCATTATGATGAACGAAACCGATATGAAAGAAGCAAATCTACAAAAATACCAAGTTGTAAACCTTTACAATGATTTTGGTGGGGTAGCACGTGTGGCTGAGAATTTTATTATTGTACCTTATAATATTCCTCGAAAATGCGTAGCAACCTATTTTCCAGAAGCCAACGTATTAGTACCAATTGATAGTTTTGCCGATATTAGTAAAACTCCCACTTCCAAGTCGGTAGTGATTACTATAGCTCCGAAGCATCAGTAGCCCCTGCCACCGATGGGGGGAGCTAGATACTCATTCTTAGAAAAATATTAATTATTTTTTCTTTAGTTTTTAAAGCCCTCCCCATCGGGGAGGGTTGAGAGAGGCTATTATTCAACAGTAACCGACTTAGCTAAGTTACGAGGTTGATCAACATTTCTGCCACGCATAACTGCGATATAATACGAAATTAATTGTAAAGGAATGGAAGTCAACAATGGTAAAAGTAAATCATTCGTACGAGGAACTTCAATGGTAAAATCAACCATTTTTGAAATAAGTGTATCTCCTTCAGTGACAATGGCAATTACACGACCTTTTCGAGCTTTTACTTCCTGAATATTGGATACAATTTTCTCATAAGAACTGTCTTTTGTAGCAATAAATACTACTGGCATATCTTCATCAATCAAGGCGATAGGCCCATGTTTCATTTCAGCAGCAGGGTATCCTTCAGCGTGGATGTATGAAATTTCTTTCAATTTCAAAGCACCTTCCAAGGCTACAGGGAAATTAAGTCCACGACCCAAGAAAATAAAGTTTGAAGCAAAAGTGAAAAGCTTGGCTATATCTTTCACTTTTTCAGCATTTTTTAAAATTTTCTCAACCTTTGCAGGAATAGCATCCAAACCAAAAATCAATTCACGATATAATTCGTGACTAATTGTACCTTTTTTCTGAGCAACTGCAAGAGCAATTAATGTCAAGACAGTTACTTGAGCAGTGAATGCTTTGGTACTTGCTACACCAATCTCCGGTCCAGCATGGGTATAAACGCCTGCATGTGTGATACGAGCAATTGACGAACCAACCACATTACAAACACCAAGAATAATCGCTCCTTTTGATTTGGCTAATTCTAATGCCGCCATTGTATCGGCAGTTTCACCTGACTGAGAAATAGCAATCACAATGTCACCTTCTTTAATAATTGGATTTCGATAGCGGAATTCAGAAGCGTATTCAACCTCAACATTAATACGTGCTAATTCTTCTAATAAATATTCACCAACCAAACCAGCATGCCACGAAGTTCCGCAGGCTACAATCACAATACGCTTGGTCTTAGCTATTTTATCAAGATATGAACCCAAGCCTCCTAAAAGAAGTGTTGCATCTTCTGGATTAATACGTCCACGCATCGAATCAGCAATTGAACGAGGTTGCTCAAAAATTTCTTTGAGCATGAAATGGTCATAACCACCTTTTTCAATTGCTTCCAACTCTAACTCCACAGTTTGGATATAAGGGTCGATGTCTTCGTTAGATAAATTCTTGATTATCAATTCATTATCTTTTACAATGGCAATTTCATAATCATCCAAATAAACTACTTCTTTGGTATATTCGATAATAGGAGTAGCATCTGAGGCAAAGAAATATTCATTTTCACCAACACCAATAACCAACGGACTACCTTTGCGAGCAGCAATTAGTTGGGTTGGGTTTTCAGCATCAATGATTACAATGGCATAAGCCCCAACAACCTCGTGTAAAGCAATACGTACCGCTTCTTCGAGCGAACAATTTTTGTTTTTCTGAATATCTTCTACAAAATTTACTAATACTTCAGTATCAGTTTGACTATGAAAAGTATATCCTTTATTAAGTAAGCTTTGTTTAATTGAAGAATAATTTTCAATAATTCCATTATGAATAATGGCAAATCGGCCACTATTTGAATAATGTGGGTGAGCATTCACATCGTTTGGTTCGCCATGCGTTGCCCAACGAGTATGTCCAATACCAATTTTTGCTAATAATTCTTTATCTTTTATCTCATTTTCAAGGTCAGATACTTTTCCTTTTTTCTTATAAACTTTTAAGCCATGACCATTCAGTAGAGCGATTCCAGCACTATCATACCCACGATATTCCAATCGTTTGAGTCCTTTGATGATTAGCGGAGCAGCTTCACGATGCCCCACATAAGCTACGATTCCACACATAATATATAATAGGTTTTACTGACTATTAAAAGAATAGTACAATATAATTGATTATTAAGAAGCAAATGTATAAAAAAAATCCAATACAAATAAAAAGAGAAGACCTAAATCTTCTCTTTTACTTAATTAGCCTTATGATAATATTTTATTTCTTGGCCGAATAATAGACATTTAATTTAATACTTTTAAAGACAGCTCTTGAAACATTCGTATTATTGATACCAATGGTTGTGGTCGTAAGCACACTTGGAACAAGAACTAATCCATCAGAAGTTTGCTTTTTACTGATTAAATCTTGTAAATAAGAAGTGAAATTAAAAGTATAATTATTGTTAGTAGAACTATAAGCTGCCACGTATTGTGTACCAGAAATGGCATCCAAAGCTACATAGTCAATCACATTGCTGGATGTTTTCTTTAGTCGATTATCTGTACCAATTTGGACTAAAGCAAATTGAGCAGGCGGTCTGAAATTTCCTGTAATTTGGTCTAAATCAGGTTCAATGACCAACTCCGCTTTATTAATTGTTATATCTTTATTTTTTTGCAAAGCTGCCAATGTGGGGAAAATCATCTTAGTCGAAACTCCCGAGCCTGTTTGCATATAGGTTTTGTTGTTAGTCAAATTTGACGGAATGGCTTGTAAAGATTTAATATTCTGTAAGGCAGTTCCCGTTCGATTAGTTTTAATTTGACTAAATCGTTTTGCAAGAAAAGTCAAAGGAATACTTTTTCTATCAGTACTATTGGTGGTATGATAATACAATTGTATAAAACTATTAGAAATAGATAGCCCATAGATAGCTCCTGCATCTTGATTAGCTACAAAAGCAAATCCTTTTACCGCACTGGTAAATTTATCAATCGAAGTTCCAGCATCCTTTCCTACTAAATCATATAATTCTTGACCAAAAGAGTCAGGTAATTTATATCTTAATAAACTATCTTGTGCAGTTGAATAGGCACGTTTCAAATCTTTAAAACTAAATTCTTTACTTGCAATGGGTGTTGGGTTGTAGGCTAAAGCATCATCTTTTGTGTAATTTTGAGCACTCACAAAATCTTCTGTCAAACGATGAACTGAAACAGTAATAGGTTTAGTTGAATCACCATAGACAAAACTATCATTTGCTAAGTAAACATATACAGAATCATAGACCGTCAAACCTGAGTCAGCAGCTGGAAATTTAAGAATAGCAAATGCTTCACTACTGGCTAAATAAGGTAAGGTAATTTGAGCAAATGCTTTTGCTGAAACAGTACCAAATACTGGGTCTTTGTAAGAGCCAATGACACCACTCGATTGCCCAGAGGTAACAGTTGAATCAAGCATGACGGTTGATGATGCCACTTTTACTGTATCAGTAAAAACAGTTACAATTTGGCCACCAGTGCTTGGTGTATCAAGAGCGATACCTATTGGATCTTGACAAGAGAAAAAGAAAGCAGAAAATAGCACTAATGCTAAATTACGCCATATATTATTCAGGGACAAGTTCTGTGTAGAGGTTAAAATAAGTTTCTGTAACATCATCATCTTCGATGTTTGCGTCGATTGTGTTTGCTGCAATTTCATTCAAAAGTTTACTTAAATTTTCATTCATATCCTCATTGGCTTTCACAACTGAGTCGGCATATTGACAACCTATTTTGATAAACCCTTCAAAATCTGCTGAACGCAAATTGGCCAAGTTTTCATCAGAAACATCCATTGACTTTGCTTTTTCTACAATATCTTCATCAAATTTATGCTCAAAGACATTGTTATAAACCGTAAAAACAGACTTTGTATCTTTGAAAACAGGGTCATTTTTATAGGTTGTTTTCAAATACAATGGAATCAAGGCAGTCATCCAATCGGTACAGTGAACAATATCAGGAGCCCAACCTAATTTTTTTACTGTTTCGAGAACTCCTTTGCAAAAGAAGATGGTTCTTTCATCGTTATCGTCGTAGAAACTTCCTTCTTTATCTAAGAAAACGTATTTTCTATTGAAATAGTCTTCATTGTCTAAAAAATAAACTTGAAGTTTAGCACTTGGAATAGAAGCGACTTTGATAATCAAAGGTTTTTCATCTTCACCGACAGTGATGTTAATGCCTGATAATCGAACTACCTCGTGGAGACGATTTTTGCGTTCATTAATAGAACCAAAACGAGGAATCAAAATTCTAATCTCCATGCCTTTCTCTTGCATGGCTTGCGGAAGTTTACGAAGGAAGTCAGCTACTTCTGAAACTTGCAGGAAGGGATTTATCTCACTCGCAACGTATAGAATACGGAGTTTACGCATATCTTAAAAATATTATTAGTGGGAGGTATCTTCCAAAAAAGTACGCAAAGATACGAAAAAAACTAATAAATTATATAAAATCTTTGAAAATGGCAGTAGGAAAGTATGTAAAATGGCTAAAAATTGACTTAATAAGTCAAAAAATGTAGTTATTTTATGTAAGGAAATAGTATTAATAGATTTGTTAAAGAACAAAAAGGGGTTTAAAACACCCTTTTTTGTTCTTTATTATTACTTTTTAATTTGTTTTCTTATTTCACTAAGCGACTGGTCAATTATCAGACGACCATCCTTGAAAACTTCTTTATAATTCGCCTTCTTTTTTTTCTTTCCAAGATTAAGGTGAAAATGCAGTTCAATAATTTCATCAACTACGAAGTTTTTACTTAAAATTTGGGCAAAATAAAAAGAAACAAACTTCTATTCTTCATCTTTCTCCACCGATTGATTGTCTTCATCAACAATCACAAAAACAGTTTCACCAGTTTTTTTCATTAGGTATTTTTCACGAGCAAATTTTTCCATTGATTTTGTATTGCCCATTACTTCTTTTTCTTCTTCTTTTACTTTTTTTAGTTCATCAACATAATATTCTTGTTGCTCTTCTAAGTCAGAGAGTTTTTGCCAAAGTCTGAACTGTGCAATAAGATTGCTACCATCAAAAAAGATTACCCAAACCAATAAACTTGCGAGTGTAAGTACGTAGAAACGGTACTTCATGGCGAATGCAGGAACGTAGATTTTCATAATATAGGAAATTTTATAAGCACGATTGTGATTCAAAAGTAGAAAATCGGTATTTATAAAACAAAAAAAGTCTGCCAAAAATTTTGACAGACTTTTTTTCGAGTCAATAGTTTATGGACGACGGTCGATAGATTTATTTAATTAAATACTATCGTCTGTTGACGGTGGACTATCGACTAAATTAGAACTTCAAACCTGGGAAAGTAGCCGAATCACCCAATTCTTCTTCGATACGAAGCAATTGGTTGTATTTAGCCATACGGTCAGAACGTGAAGCTGAACCAGTTTTGATTTGACCAGTATTCAATGCTACTGCTAAGTCAGCGATTGTTGCATCTTCAGTTTCACCCGAACGGTGCGACATGATGCTCTTATATTTATTTTTATGAGCCAAATTCACTGCGTTGATCGTTTCTGTCAAAGAACCAATTTGGTTTACTTTTACCAAAATCGCATTAGCAATTCCTTTATCAATACCTTCTTGTAAACGTTTTACATTTGTTACAAACAAGTCATCACCTACTAATTGGCATTTACTACCAATCAAGCGAGTTTGTTCTGCCCAACCTGCCCAATCGTCTTCAGCCATACCATCTTCGATTGAGATAATTGGATATTTACCAACCCAGGTTTCCCAATAAGCAGCCATCTCTTGTGAATTTAATTGCTTACCATCTGATTTTTTGAAAGTATAAAGACCAGTTTCGGCATTATAGAATTCTGAAGCAGCAGCATCCATGGCAATAAATACATCTTCACCAGCTTTGAAACCAGCTTTTTCGATTGATTGCAATACGATTTCGATAGCCTCTTCATTCGATTTGATGTTTGGTGCAAAACCACCTTCATCACCTACGTTTGTAGAGTAACCTTTCGATTTCAATACTTTTTTCAAAGTATGGAAAATATCAGTTCCCATTTGCAAAGCATGTGAGAAAGACTCAGCTTTTGCAGGCATTACCATGAATTCTTGGAAATCAATCGAGTTATCAGCGTGCGAGCCACCATTCAAGATATTCATCATTGGAACTGGCAATGTGTTGGCATTGACACCGCCTAAATAGCGATACAATGACAAACCTGCTTCAAAAGCTGCAGCTTTGGCTACTGCCAATGATACACCTAAGATAGCGTTTGCTCCAAGATTTCCTTTGTTTGGAGTGCCATCAAGGTCAATCATGATTTTATCAATCAGATTTTGCTCAAAAACATTTGCTCCTAATATTTCGTTGGCGATGGTATCGTTTACATTTTTAACGGCCTTTAAAACGCCTTTCCCTTGATAAACTTTTGCATCATCATCACGTAATTCAACGGCTTCGTGGATACCAGTTGAAGCACCCGAAGGCACAGCGGCACGTCCTAAATAACCGTTATCTGTCAATACGTCCACCTCGATGGTAGGGTTTCCTCTCGAATCGAGAATTTGTCTGGCGTGTACTCTAACAATTTGGCTCATAAGTTAAACTAAGCTTTTTTGGTTGTAAAAAATATTGGTATCGTGCTTCAACACGATATTTTCTTTGGATATATCATGCAAAAGTACGAATCTTTTAAGGATATGTGAAGGAAATAATTATTAAATTTGTCGATTTGGAAATTTGGAGAATTGATAATTTGGAATTTAGTAAAAATAAATTAATAGTTTTAGGACATTACCAACATTATGAAATTAGCATATTTCTGCATTTCCCGATCTCAAGATTGTTAAATTATTACACAATATTCATGGTCTGTTCTTTAATCTTCTCTAATTCGTCTTTCATTTGTACAACTAAACGCTGAATGACAGAATCATTGGCTTTTGAGCCAATCGTATTTACTTCTCTTCCGATTTCCTGAGCGATGAAATTCAAACGTTTACCATTTGATGCCACTTTTAATTCTTGAACGAAGTATTCTAAGTGATTTTTTAAACGAACTTTTTCTTCGGAAATATCAAATTTCTCTACATAATAAATCAATTCTTGTTCAAAACGATTTTTATCAAAATTTTCGCTTGATGACCATTCGCCCACTGCTTTTTCGATTCGTTCACGCACCACAGGAATACGTTTGGGATCTTGCTCCTCAACACCTTTCAATAAACTTGCAATGCTTGCTATGTATTCTTGGAATTTCAGTTCAGTATTTCTTCCTTCTTGGGTACGAAACTCTTTACATTTTACAATTGCCTGATTGACAGCCATTTTCATCAATTCCCATTCTGCTTTTGAATCTGATTCACTCAAAGAATCAGTATTATAAGCATTGGGCATCATGCTTGCCATTCTGAGCAATTCGGTAGGTGATGGCTCGAAACCAAGCTCATTGGCTGTTGCCTTTAAGTCTTTAAAATAGGCTTTCACTAAAGCACGATTGACAGTAGTTGAAGCTCCTGACTCGTCTTTAGGTGTAACCGACATCATAAATTCGACTTTACCACGTTCCAATTCTTGGGTAAGTATATTTCTGATTTCGATTTCTCGTTCTGAATAACTACGTGGGATTCGACAGTAAATATCAAAAAATTTTGAATTCAACGATTTGACTTCGACAGTTACCGAGATTTTAGCATTTTCGACCGTAGCCGAGCCAAAACCAGTCATTGATTGCAGCATGGAAAAGAGTTCTGAGTTATGAATTCTGAATTCTGAAATTGAACCTATAAGGATTTTGTTTTCAAAATTCATATTGTTATGAAAATAAAAGTTAGGCAAATAACGCAAAAATATGGGAGAGTTCGTGAATTCTGAGTTAAGAGTTCTGAATTCTGAGTAAAAAATAATAATAATTGTACAAAATCAAGATTTTACTTGTAAAAATATCTATCAAATTAAACAAAACAACTCAGAATTCAGAACCGAGCGATGGTCGCTCTAAACTCAGCACTTTTTACATTTTCTCTACAATTTTAATCTTACGCATATATAAAGTAGGGCGGGCAAGGATATTTTTGCGTTCACGCCCCCAAACCAAGAAGTTTTCATCGAACCACGGTGAAAAACCAGTGATTTGTTCATTCCCTAATTCTTCATACATACCTTTAGCAACTACTTCACCAGTGTTTGTATCAAGCAAATTGGTGTAAATGACATTACCAAGCTGGCAGGCTCCCATGACTCTATTTTTATTGACCAAAAAACGCATGGCGGGTTTTACATTCGATTCTAAAATATCAATTTTATTGGATGTTTGTGTACGCAAACGCTGGGTATAAATAAAGTTCGTTAAGCCTTCTAAGGCAATCACTGAATTCCAGACAAAATTTGCCTCACCATCAAGTCGGCAAACCATGCTATAATGGTACTTTACCTTGCCTGTATATTCTTGGTTGGAAATGGAAGCATCAAAAAAATCGAAAACACACATCAACCCATTTTCGAGTGGTTTCAGTTGGTGAACAATGGCATACGGGGGTGTATGTTGCTTTTTATCCAATAAGGCTTTAAATTCAGAAAATTCAGTATATTTGACTTCTTCAGGTGTAAAGTTTTCGTCCAAACAAGCAGCATATAAGCCTCTTACTCGAAAACTTAGTCCTTTTGTATAAGTACCAATCACAAATAATTTCTCGCCAATTCTGATTGTTTTTGCTTCATTGAATTGCTTTTTGTTATTGGGAATCAGATAATTACTCAATTGTTTCCCTTCTTTAGAATACTTTTTTATCAGTAAGCTACCGCCTTTTTGTTGTTTTAAAATAACCGTAAAACTTTCGTTATCAGCATAAAGTGATAAAAATTGGGCATTTTTGTTCAATAAATTAGGTAAAACCTTGAAAGTAGCATCTTCCACATGAAAAACCATCACTACAGGGCGTTCTTTGTATTTACAAGCAAGAAAACAATCTTCATCGACAACTCGGAATGTAAACATTTTTATTCCCTCTGGTAGCGTGCCTTCGATTTTTTGTTGTAAACCAGTTTTGATAGAAGTTTTGAGAAGGGTAATTTTATTTTTTGGTAAAAAACGGTTAAACAATGTATAATGAAAAACTGAATCCGTTTGCTCACCAATGAAATCATATTTAGATTCTATTTTGAAATCATTTTGCCAAATATTTCTCACATTCTTGTCATAGCCTTCGGTATGTACATACGTGAATTTTTCATCCGAATTCAAATTTGACAAGACAGTCCCACTTGTACCCATCGGAATGATATTGTTTTGCTGAATAGGTCTGAAAATATTTTCTTCAATAGGTGTTTGGATGCCTTGTTTGATGTGGCTTTTGGGGATTAAACTATTTTGAGGAGAAAATCTTGCAACCGCAGCAATCGCTTCTTGGGTCGGACTGGCTCTTTGCGAAATAGCAGTAGAATATAAGAAATAGAAGAATATGAATAGTAATTTTTCTTTCATCGGAAATACAGGTTAGCGGTAGTAAAGTTACCTCGAATCATGTCTTATTTCCAAATAAAATAAGGCATTTCTCTTAAAAAAACTGTACTTTTGCAGCTCATTAAGTAGAACAAAAGTCTATTTTGTTTACAAAAGCAAACAGTAATAATTGTTATGAATATTGAATTATCATTAAAGAACGCCATCCAAGAAGCACTTTCGGCATTATTTCAAGTAGAAGAAGAGGTAGTTTTGCAGCCAACCAAGAAGGATTTTGAAGGAAATTATACGTATGTAGTTTTTCCTTTAGTAAAATCATTACGTAAAAATCCAGTCGAAATAGGAAATGCGATTGGGCAGTATTTGCAAGAAAAGAATGATTTTATTGGCGGTTTCAATGTTGTTCAAGGGTTTTTGAATATAGTTTTAACTAACACTGTTTGGGTTGATACTTTAAATAGCATTTTATCAGAAGATAATTTTGGTACTTTCCCTGCCAATGGAAAATCTGTCATGGTTGAGTTTTCCTCACCCAATACCAACAAACCATTGCATTTAGGACATCTACGCAATGATTTTTTAGGTGAATCGGTTGCCAGTATTTTAAAGGCAGGAGGATATGATGTGGTCAAAACTTGCTTGGTCAATGACCGTGGTGTGCATATTTGTAAGTCAATGTTAGCCTATCAAAAATTTGGGAATGGAGAAACGCCCGAATCTTTAGGACTAAAAGGCGACCACTTGGCTGGTAAATATTATGTTGAGTTTGATAAAGCCTATAAAGCTGAAATCGCTCAATTAATGGCTGAAGGCAAAACCGAAGATGAAGCCAAGAAAAATGCTCCATTGATGCTTGAAGCTCAAGAAATGTTGCAAAAATGGGAGCAAGGTGATCCCGAAACGATGGCTTTATGGCGAAAAATGAATGACTGGGTTTTCGCAGGATTTAATGAAACATACAAAAAAATTGGCGTTTCGTTTGATAAAACCTACTATGAGTCAAATACATATTTGCTTGGAAAAGATTTGGTTGAAGAAGGCTTACAAAAAGGAGTTTTCTTTAAAAAAGATAATGGAAGTGTTTGGATTGATTTGAAAGAAGAAGGTCTTGATGAAAAACTCGTACTTCGTTCGGACGGAACCTCGGTGTATATTACACAAGACTTAGGTACGACTGATTTGAAATTCAATGATTATCATAACGATAAATCAATTTGGGTAGTAGGCAATGAGCAAGATTACCATTTTCAAGTACTTTTTGCCATTATGAAAAAACTCGGCCGAGCCTACGCTGATGGCTGTTATCACCTAAGTTATGGCATGGTGGATTTGCCTTCAGGGAAAATGAAATCTCGTGAAGGAACGGTCGTTGATGCCGATGAATTGGTAGCTGAAATGATTGAAACGGCAACTGAAACTACTCGTGAACGTGGAAAAATTGACGATTTTAGTAAAGAAGAAGCAGAAAAATTATTTCAAATGCTTGCTTTGGGAGCGTTGAAATATTTCTTATTGAAAGTTGAGCCTAAGAAAAGAATGCTATTCAATCCAGCTGAATCAATCGATTTTCAAGGAAATACAGGACCTTTTATTCAATATACACATGCACGTATTTGCTCGATTCTACGTAAAGCGGCATCTATGAATATCCCTGTAAATCAGCAAGTTAAAGCAATCGAATTGACAAAAGTAGAAGCAGAATTAATATTTGTTTTAAGTGAATATCCAACTGCTGTTAATAAAGCAGGAGATGAATATTCGCCTGCAGTTGTAGCAAGTTATGTCTATGAATTAGCTAAAACATTCAATCAATTTTATGCCGAAGTTTCCATTATGAATGAAACTGATGCTGACAAACAACAATTTAGACTTTCACTCATAAAAGTGATTGCTGAAACAATTGCGAAGGCAACTGCGTTATTAGGAATAGATGTACCAAACCGAATGTAAAAACTATGAAAAAGAAAGTAATTTTAGGTGTATTAACTATTGTAACACTCGCAGGAACTATGAGTTTTCGTATCATCAAACACCTCTTTTCTGATAAGAAAATGGTATCTGTTAAACCAAGCAATGTCATGGCAAAAGGATCTTTTTATGATTATAGCTTAAAATCACTTGATGGCAAAGAAACTATCAGTTTTGCCAAATATAAAGGTAAAAAAGTGGTAATTTTGAATACTGCATCGGAGTGTGGCTATACGCCTCAATATGCAGATTGGCAAAAATTCCATGAAAAATATGGTGATAAAATTGTAGTTTTAGGTTGCCCTGCCAATAACTTTGGCGGACAAGAACCTGGTTCAAACAAAGAAATTGCTACTTTTTGTCAGAAAAACTATGGTGTAACATTCCAAATGCTTGAAAAAATTAGCGTTGTTGGAAGTGACCAACATCCATTATATAAATGGTTGAGCAAAAAAGATTTGAATGGTTGGAACGATAAAGAACCAACTTGGAATTTCTGTAAATATGTTGTCAATGAGAAGGGAGAAGTTTCGCATTTTTTTGCATCAGGTGTAAAACCAGATTCTCCTGAATTTTTAAAGGCAGTAGGAATTTAATATTTAATGATAGAATGAGTGAATGATAGAAAAGTAAAAATATTCAATTCATTCATTCTATCATTCACTCATTCTATTATTATGAAAAGTTGGCTTTCAGCAGCTCGACCACGTACCTTACCTTTGGCTTTGGCGAGTATTTTTATGGGAAGTTTTTTAGCAGCATTTGCTGGGAAATTCGATTGGCTCATTTTTGCTTTGTGTTGTCTGACAACCATTGCGTTACAAGTACTTTCTAATTTTGCCAATGACTATGGAGATACACAAAATGGAGCAGATTTGGTAGGAAGAGTTGGCCCAGAGCGAGCCGTCCAATCAGGTGCGATTTCGCCAAAACAAATGTTCAATGGGATTATTTTCCTTGCGATTCTTTGTTTAATTTTTGGTATTTCACTCTTATATTTTGCTTTTAGAGATGCTTCCTCTACAATTTTTTGGTACTTTTTAGGTCTTGGCTTGCTTTCAATGTTAGCGGCCTACACTTATACCGCAGGTAAAAAACCTTATGGCTATGCAGGTTTGGGCGATATTTCTGTTTTGATTTTTTTTGGTTTAGTTGGCGTTTTAGGGAGTAATTTTTTGTTTACCAAAACCTTCGATTGGCTCAATTTTTTACCAGCACTCAGTTGTGGACTCTTTGCTACTGGCGTATTAAATATTAATAATATCAGAGATATTGAATCAGATACAAGAGCAGGAAAAAAAACAATCCCCGCCCGATTAGGCAGGGACAAGGCAGTGATTTATCATTGGATTTTATTGATACTCGGAATGAGCAGTATCCTTATATTTAGTATTTTACAAGGAAAAAACAACTTTCAATACATCCTTTGTTTTCCATTGTTTTTTATGAATGGTTTCAAAGTTTCTCGATTACAAAACCCCGACCCAATGCTCAAACAAATGGCACTTTCTACTTTAGCTTTTGTTATCTTATTTGGAGTCGGACAGTTGCTTTAAATAACGAGTTGGGAATGACGATTTACAAATAAACAATCGTAAATCGTCATTTATAAATCAATTTGTTCCTGCTACTTGGGTTTGTGTAGCCAAGAATTTTTGTTCATTGGCTCGTATTTTAACCAAAACTCTTCGATTCTTACGGCGGCCTTCAGGGGTTGCATTACTAACAAGCGGTCGAGTTGCTCCATAGCCAGCAATGGCCATTCGCTCGGCTACTACACCTTGAGATTTCAAATATAAAGCAACAGTCTTAGCTCTTGTTTCTGAGAGTTTTTTGTTATTGAGTTGATTGCCAGTACTATCGGCATGTCCTTCAATAAAAATCTCAGTATATGGATATCGATTCAAAACACCTGAAATATCATTTAATACATTAGTGGCTTCAGAAGTCAATTTTTCTGAGCTTGACTCAAAATAAAAGTCGGGCTGAAAAGTAATATTAATGCCATCAGATGTACGAATGATATCAGCTTTGCCAGTTGTTGCATTGATCAAGTCAGTTGCTAATCTATCAAGCATCTCACCAATTTTACGAGCAGCATCAGCTGCCACAGGATCTTTTTTACGATTTGATGAAGCTGTTTTTTTTGAAGAATTACAAGCAGCAAACATAGCTATAACCATAGCCAGGCTTGCAAATTGACGCAAAAATTTCATGGAATTAGGATGTTTTTAAGCAACGTAAGTAAATAATTCTGCCTAAGGCAAAATAAATGTTACGTAAAATTGGTGATTTTTTTTTAAGATTGGCAAACTATTTGGTAAAAAAGTTATTATTAGGTAGCAAATTACACAATTAACTAAAACTTTTTATCAAAAAGCATTGAGGAAACAGGCATAAAATTTATCTTTGCTTTTCCATTACTTACTAAATTAAACCCAAAAAAAAGCTTCATAATTACATAGTACCACTATGTCTTTTTAATTTTTAAATAATCATATGAAAAAAGTATTTCCTTCTCTATTGGCTTTTTGCCTAACTATTTTTACAGTACAGACTAAAGCACAACAAACTGCTTCTGAATTTTTTGATATTGGTGTAAATAAAAGTAAAGCAGGCGATTATATTGGTGCTTCACAAGCATACAGTACAGCTATTGCGATGAACCCTGAAAATTCAACAAGCTATTATAATCGTGGCTTGGCAAAACAGCAACTAAAAGACCATCGTGGAGCAATCTTAGATTTTGACCGTACGATTGACCTTGATCCTAAAAATGCTTTAGCATATTTGTATCGTGGAAAAAGTAAAAGTGACCAAGATGACCATCGTTCAGCTTTACAAGATTATAACCGTACAATCGAACTAAATCCAGAAGATGCTTTGGCATATTTGTACCGTGGTATGACAAGAGCTAAATTATTAGACTATCGCCGTGCCATTCAAGATTTTACAAAAGTAGTTGATTTGAATACTGAAGATGACAAGAAATATCAAGCATTTTATTCTCGTGGAGCTTGTAAATCTCGTTTAGATGACTTTCAAGGAAGTATTTCAGATTTTACAAAAGCAATTGATATGAACCCTAAGCGTTCACAATCATTTGCAAGTAGAGGTTTTAGTCGCTTAAAAATCAATGATTATGCTGGCTCAATCAAAGATTTTGATGAAGCTGTTAAACTAAATCCAGAAGATAGCGAATCATATTTTAATCGTGGATTTGCTAAAACAAAAATCGAGGATTTTCGTGGAGCAATGAATGATTATGATAAGGCGATTCAGCTTGACCCACAAAATGTTCGTGCATTTTATGGTAGAGGGTTTTGCAATAGCAAATTAGGCAGCCAAAAAGATGCCGTCAATGACTTGACCAAAGCAATTGAGATTAACAATGTAAATATTGACTCAAAAGTTTATTATACAGGTCGTATGACTAAAAATACATTAGACGACTTGAGAAATGTTGTTCAGGAAAGAAGCAAGATTAATGAGTTTTCTGACGATCGTTCGGAAGCATATTATAGTCGAGGAATTTCTAAGTTTAAAACGGGTGATGGCAAAGGTGCTATCATTGATTTAAATAAATCAATTGAATTAAATCCTACTTATGCCGAGGCTTATTTTTCTCGTGGGTTGGTGCGTTCATCAATGGGAGCTCAAAAAGAAGCCTTACAAGACTGCTCTAATGCCATTAAACTAAACCCTAAATACGGTGAGGCTTATTACGTAAGAGGTATTATTAAGCATGCTTTAGGTGACGAAAATGCAGGATGTTATGACCTAAGTCGTGCTGGAGAATTAGGATATTCAGCAGCCTATAATGTTATTCGTGAATATTGTAATTAATATTTTTGTATAAGATTTCAAAAAAATCTCCGTCAATACGACGGAGATTTTTTTTGTTTTAAGGTGTTTTGATTACTGCAAGCTTTTTGACTAATTCTGACCTTCGATTTTGTGGCAAAGGAATTTTTCCCTCATACTCATTTAAATAAATATTTTCGGTGTCAAATCTATTGAGATAATCAAGATTGATTAAGTAAGAACGTGAAATTTGATAAAAGTTAGGAGTCGTAAAATATTGAGTTAGATAACCTAAATTCATTGAAAAAAGAAAGGGACTTTTTTGATTTTTGACATAAACATTAACGTAAGCCCCTTCTGCCTTTAAAAATAAAACATCTTCTTTGACTATTTTTTGATGCCCTTTTTCAAGAGGAAGAAAGATATTGTCTGCCTTAATGGGATTATTATCTAACTTTTTATTAGCCATGTAATGATTGTATGCTAATTCAATTTGAAATGCCAACTCTCGGTGGCGGAAGGGTTTGAGCAAATATGCAGAAGGATTAAGAGCTTTAGCACGCTCGAAGGTTTGTGCTTCTGAATGTGCAGTAAGAAATACAAATGGGATGTGATATTCTTTGATAATTTCTTGGGCTGTTTCGATACCGTCAAATGATGAGTTTCTAAGGCGAATATCAATAATCATCAAATCTGGTATCAGTTTGTCAATGGCTAAAATCGCTTCAGCATAATTTTTTGCGATAGCGATAATTTTATGATTGTATTTTTCTAAGGTTTCTTTTAAGTCTGTTGCAGTAATAATTTCGTCTTCAATGATTAAGATTTTTAGTGAATTCATGTTTATAAGCAAAAGTTAAAGTTTACATTTAATTAAAAATTCCATTCCATGATCAAATTTATTTTCTATTGTACCATCAAGCTGAACCGTCATCATATTTATCAACTTCAAACCAAAAGAAGTTGAATGTGTTTTTAGATTTGTAGTTTTTTTGAAACCATTATCTTTTACTTTTAATATAAGTTCTTCGGCATATTCGCTAAAATTAATAATTAAAATCGGATTTGGATGATTTTTGAAAGCATGTTTACAAGCATTTGAAATTAATTCATTTAGCATCAAACCAAAGAAAATAGCTTTATCAGCAGGCATTTCGTGAATGGTGATGTCAAAATCTGTTTCAATATCATTTAAACCATAAGATTGAAAAATAATTTCAGAAAGTTCGCTAATAAAAACGGCCATATCAATCTTATCTAATTGGTCAGTATCATATAATTGACGATGAAGAATTGCCATCGCTTCGATTCTTAATTGACTTTCATCTACGGCTTGTTTTGCCTCTTTATCTTCAAGCATATTTGCCTGTAAATTCAATAAACTCGAAATAACTTGTAGGTTATTCTTTACTCGATGGTTCTGTTCTTGAATTAATATAGCATTTCGCTTACTAATTAATTGGTTTTTTTTGAATAATTTGAAAAGAATACTACTTAATATAATTGTAAAAAGAAGCGAAGTGCCAACCACCCAAAGTAAACGCTTTTGAATAGTCAGGTTTTCATCTTTTAATTGGAGTTCGAGTTGTTGTTGTCCTAATTGAGTTTCTTTCTTTTTGGTATCAAATTCAATATTTAAGCGACTTACAGCACCTTCACGGTCAGCAAGTAGAATTTTAGCGTGATAGATTTCTTTTCTTTCATTGTATTCAAATGCTTTTTCCCAATCCCCTTTTTTTTGATAATAGAGAGAAAACACTTCCTCTAAGTGCATTTGAGTTTTAAAATCTCCAATAAAACTTTTATTGATCAAAGCATCCGATTCTTTCAATAAAACCAAAGCTTTATCTAATTGATTGAAGGCCATATAAGCATTTGCTAAATCTAACATGCAATGAACCTTCAAACTTTGTTGCTCATTATCTTGATAGACAGATAGCGACCCCTTTAGATAATCTATTGAGCGAATATCATTTAAGGTTGATAGACACCTGCCCAACGAGTGTCGTACTTCTGCAAGTCCAAGTATTTCATCTTCACCTAATTTGATTGCTAAACTTTCTGCTTTTCGGTAATAAAACAAAGCACTATCGACTTTTATGTTCACAAATGTAGGTGAGCCAATCAGTCCCCAAGCCCTTGCATGGGCATCCCCAATCTGTAAATATGCCCTCATGATACCTCTTTCCGCATTTTTTGTCTTTTGAAAAATTGGTAAAGCAGAACGTATGAGCTGTACACAGTTATGATAATGATCTTGTTTGTACTCGTTATCAGATAGTCGTAAATAAAGACGCCCTAATTCATAAGAATTGCCTTTTTTTTCGATAATACTTAAAGACTTATAAAACCATTCACTCGATTTTTTATAATTATGCTTCGCATTTTCAATCTTTCCAAATAAATAGTAGGCTTCTGCCAGCAGCGATGTATCGTTATCTGCTGTGGCTCTACTGAATACTAATTTTGCATAAGCCAATTTTTCTTCTTCAATCTGAGTTTGTCCCAACCCTTTATTACTAATCAAACTTATACTCAGAAATATTAGCCCAAAAAGTAATTTTTGTCGAGAATCGTTCATGTGCTGATGTTCAGTTATTCTAAAATCAAAAATAGGAAAATGACAAGAAGAATGAAAGCTTATTGTGCTTATTAAAGAGAATTTGATTTTTCGTAAAGAATACAGTAGGATTGGTAAAGATATGGTTTTAAAGTTAATCTCTATTGACGACATTGAGTCAGATTTTAATAAGTTAACATCTTTTGCTATAAATTATAAAAACTATGAAGATTACTGAAAAGATAAGCCTCAATTCACAAGATGTCACTTGGCTTGAATCAGTGATAAATTATACCAAAATTTACTTCGTTGATGGCAGTTTTTTGTTAGTATCCTACACTTTAAAGACGATTGAAGATAGAATAAAATCGCACAAAAACTTCATTAGAATCCATCGTTCCTATATGGTTAATCAATCATATATCAATTCCATTACTATACAAGACAAAGAAACTTTTGTCAGACTTACCGATAATCTTGAATTATTAGTTTCAAGAAGAAAACGTAATATTTTAAAAGGAATTACCCAAAATAATTTTACTGTACTATAAAAATGTGATACACAAAACCCTTTATACAACTATGAAAAAACGTCTCCTTTGGATTTTATTTGTAGGGCTTTCATTTTGTTTAAAAGCCCAAGATTTTACTGAACGACTTAATAGTGAGAGTAACACTCAAAAGAGTGTATTCGGTCTAACAAGTAACTTGAACACTAATTTTGTATGTGCAGACCCTTGTTGTTTGGGGGCGTCTGATATTCGCTCAACAACTGTTAGACTTGGGTGGGGAGTATCTGAGCAAAATGCTTTATCGGAAGTTCAATACAAACCAGTGACTGGTTCAACTTGGACAACAGTTACAAACATAATAGATAGGTACATTAATTTGGAAAGCTTAATGCCAAATACAACTTATCAGTGGAAGGTTAAAACTATATGTGACGGAAATGTAAGTTCAAATTTTGTTACAGGGAATAATTTTACAACAGAATGTCCCGCTCCTTGTTGTTTAGGTGTTGGTGATATACGATCAACGTCAGTAAAACTTACATGGGGGGTATTTGAACAAAATGCTTTATCAGAAGTCCAATATAAACCAGTGGCAGGCTCAACATGGACAACAATTACAAATATATTAGAGAGAGAACTGATATTGAATGGTTTGTCTCCGAATACAGTTTATCAATTTAAGGTTAGGGTTTTATGTCCTACAGGTAACCCATCAAATTTTGTTACAGGGAATAATTTTACAACAGAATGTCCCGCTCCTTGTTGTTTAGGTGTTGGTGATATACGATCAACGTCAGTAAAACTTACATGGGGGGTATTTGAACAAAATGCTTTATCAGAAGTCCAATATAAACCAGTGGCAGGCTCAACATGGACAACAATTACAAATATATTAGAGAGAGAACTGATATTGAATGGTTTGTCTCCGAATACAGTTTATCAATTTAAGGTTAGGGTTTTATGTCCTACAGGTAACCCATCAAATTTTGTTACAGGGAATAATTTTACAACAGAATGTCCCGCTCCTTGTTGTTTAGGTGTTGGTGATATACGATCAACGTCAGTAAAACTTACATGGGGGGTATTTGAACAAAATGCTTTATCAGAAGTCCAATATAAACCAGTGGCAGGCTCAACATGGACAACAATTACAAATATATTAGAGAGAGAACTGATATTAAATGGTTTGTCTCCGAATACAGTTTATCAATTTAAGGTTAGGGTTTTATGTCCTACAGGTAACCCATCAAATTTTGTAATAGGAAATAATTTCACAACTCTCTGTACTGCCCCCACAGGCTTAGGTAATGGAAATGTTACACTTACAAGTGCAGACCTTATTTGGTTAAGTGTCAGTGGAGGTATCAGCTATGAAGTGCGTTATCGCGTACAAGGAAGTAATACAGCTTGGACAACCCAAACAGTCAATGCACCAACTGTCACACCAAACTCAACGGTTATTTATGGTATAACGGGGCTTTCACCACAAACCTCTTATGAGTGGCAGGTGCGTACAATCTGTGCTCCACTCAATACAGCTTTTAGTACGTTGGCTACATTTATGACATCTTGCCCTTTGCCCACCAGCCTAAATACTACTGATATAACAACCAATAGTGCAAAACTAAACTGGACACTTGGTTTGCCAGGAGCAACCTATGATTTACAATGGCGGTTGGTTGGAGCAAATACATGGACAACTGTTGCAGGTATCGCTACCAATTTTTATACACTTACGGGTTTATCAGTAGGGGGGAATTATCAGTGGCAGGTTCGTTCAAACTGTTCGCCAACTGTCAGTTCAGCTTATGCTACACCTATTTCTTTTACGGCATCTTGCCCATTACCAACCAATTTATCAGTGGCTAATTTACTTCCTGGATCTGTGCAGCTCAATTGGTCGGGTGGCTATGCTGGAGGTACATATTCCGTTCAATGGAGGCAACAAGGCACCAGTACTTGGACAACAATCAATAATATTTCATCGCTACCATATACATTAACAGGCTTAACAGCAGGAACAATTTATGAGTGGCAAGTGAAACTATTGTGTACGCCATCTGTTACGACCATTTATGCTGGGCCAAGTACTTTTACAACTCCAACTACTTGTGCGAGCATGTACACAATAAAAAATGGTTCTTGGAACGATGCTACGGTATGGTCTTGCAACCGAATACCCAATACTACTGATGTTGTTTTGATCAAGCATATTATCACAGTACCTACGGGTTATACAGCACAAGCACAACAGATTACGTATGACCAAGGGCCAACAGTAAAGTTTCAACAAACAGCACAATTAAATTTCTTACACTAAAACCTTAATTTTTAATACTACTGATATGAAAAATATACTGATAACTTCGCTATTCTCAATGCTCATGTTTAGCACAATGGCACAAATCATTGAAACTCCAAGCAATAGTATTCTAACAGTGAAGAGTGGCATCACGATTCCAGACACAAGTGCTTATCGAATCAACGGAGCGGCGATACTTAAACTGAAAAGTTCAACAAATCTTTTTTTAGGTTTAAATGTGGGTAATATGATTGCTGCTGGTCAAAATAATGTGTTTTTAGGAAGTAATTCAAATGGGACATTACCAACGATTACCAATTCAGTAGCTATTGGGACCAATGCAAAAGTAGCCATCAATGATGCGATTATTTTGGGAGATACTGTAAATACTAATATAAAAGTAGGCATCGGCACAGCATGGCCCAAATATAGATTAGATGTAAAGGGAATCGTAAATATGCGAGTAGCATTCAATTCACCATCCATAAAAATAAATGACCGTGATTTTTTAGCATTAGACTCGGAAGGGAAGTTTTTGGTGACAAATTTCAAGATTAAATATGATGACCAAAAGGATTGGTCAGATAAAGTTTTTGATGAAAATTATAAGCTGATGGACATTGTAGATGTAATGAAATTTGCCAAAGAAAATAAACACTTACCCAATATTCCATCGGCAAAACAAGTGGTTGAAAGTGGGGTAGAAATCAATCAAATTGTTTCAAAATTGCTTGAAAAGATTGAAGAGTTGACTATTTATAATGCAAAACAATCAGAAGAAATAAGCGAATTGAAGAAAAGAATGGTGCTATGGGAGAGTAACAAAAAATAGGAAATAAGACTTACCTTTTCAATATTTCTTGAAAAGGTAAGTCTTGTTCGAGTTTAATAGAATAATAGACTGAGAAATTAGGAGTAAATATTTAGTTTATAGAAGTAATAATAAGATCTGATTTTATAATATATAAGTAATTGCTTTAGATTTATTTCAAAAAGAAATAAATCATCATAAAAAGTTAGTATAAAACTATCATTAAACACTCAAAATAATTATTGTGATGAAAAAAACATTTATCTTTTTATTACTGAATATTTGTAATTATTATTCTTTTGGGCAAGCTGTTCAAACTTCACCAAGTGGGACATTGATTTCGAATCAAAGTGGCAATGCTGTTATGCCAACTTCTGCTATTATGGAGCTTCGTTCTTCTAACAAAGGTATGTTGCCTCCTCGGATGACAACAGTACTGATTGATGCAATTGGCTCACCTGTTAAAGGTTTAATGGTTTATGATACTGACTTAAATTGCTTAAAAGCTTATAATGGGACTAAATGGGAATGTACTGGAGCAAATCTTGTTGCTGCTACACCTTTGAGTTCATCTTTTGCTTTTCAGTCTGTTGCAGAAAATACTGTTAACGCTAAATCAATCTCAGCTGATAATTTAGGTAATACTATCTCAGTCGGTTCTTTTAGAGGTGCGGTTACTTTTGGGAAAAATATTAATAGTATGACATTGACTTCTGCAGGGGAATTTGATGGATTTATCGTAAAACATGATGCTGATGGAAACCTAATTTGGGCTACCCAAATAGCTGGGAGTTCAAATGACCAAGAGATTTTAGATGTAGATGTTGATGCTTCCGGAAATATTGCAATCGTAGGTTATTTAAAAGGTAGTACAATTTTTTACTCAACCAATGGTTCGTCAAGTTCCTTCACTACTAGTAGTAACTATTATTCACAAATTTTTGTCGCCAAATATAATTCTTCAGGAGTATTGCAATGGTTCAAAACAGCAGGATCGTCAGGTACTTATCATTGTGAAGGAAAAGGTGTGTCATTTGATGGAACTGGGAACGTATTTTTTACTGGTTTTTTTACTGGTGGGGTGTCGTTTGATGGAACAACTTATAACTCCTTAAGTTCAACAAATGACATTTTTATTGCTAAATTAAATAGTTCAGGTGTGTATTCATGGGTCAAAACTGCTGGAGGAACAAGTAATAATGAATCGGGATATAGATTGGTTTGTGATAACTCAACAAATGTTTATCTGTATGGATATTACCAAACTACTGCTACCTTTGGCGAGAATACTGCTGCTATAAGCTATACATCTCGAGGTGATGGAGATAATTTCCTTGCAAAATATGATATTAATGGAGCATTAAGTTGGGCAAAAACACTAGGAAGTACCTATGATGATAATTTAGGTGGACTAGCCTATTCATCGGTCTCGAACGCATTATATATATGTGGTAGTTACAGATCAACAATAACTTTTGGTCCAGGTTTAGGAACAAATCCATTGGCACCGGTTGGTTCTGTCGGTTATAATAATTCTTTTCTCGCTAAATATGATTTAAATGGAAATATACAGTGGTCTGTTCGGAATGGTTCAACCAATAGTGAACATAATTACGCAAATGATGTTTCAACTGACAATTCTGGTAATCCATATATCACAGGGACACTACAATACGATACTAATTTTTATTCATTTAATTTAGCTACAATTTTTTATTTAAGAGGTGTCCAATATGGCGACCCATATTTAGCAAAATATAACACAGCAGGTGCTTTACAATGGGCGATTGTTGCACCCGATGGTTACGATGATTCTTGTAGAGGATTAGTAGTCAAAAATAATATTGCATATATTATAGGTAATTTTAAAGAAACAATAAACTTTGGCTATCAACAATTAACTTCCACAACTAATAGCTACAATGGCAATCTTTTTATTTGGCGTTATACTGAATAATTGAAACAAATATAGTAAGTCTGCTATTTTTTCAGTCCATAAAATAATAGTTCTTGTACTTTTTGTTATCGAAATGCATAGATTCAAATTGAAATGGGCTTGACCATTTTTAGATGGCTAAGGATTCTTTAAATCATTTAAAAGAATTCAAACAAGTAATAGTTTAATGACCAGAGAAATTATTGAGAGGCGTAAATTTCATCGTAAACTTAACACCATTATTATATTCAAAATGATAAGACCCATTTAATTGAGCAACCTGCATCTGAATGAGCCTTATACCGAAGGTTTTAGATGTTTCGATGGGGTCAAGAGTCAAATCTGAATTCTCAAAACCCATACCATTATCGACTACCTTTATAACCAACTCATTTTTTTCTGAAAAGCAAGTAATATTAAGGCTCGGATTCAGCCGATCGGGAAAAGCATATTTGCAAGAATTAGTAACTAATTCATTGATTATCAAGCCAATAGGTAGTGCTTGGTCAGCAGATAATTGAATTTTTGGCATTGAATAGGTAGGTTCAATCTCTCCAAATCCAAAGCTATTAAGGACACTTTCAACCAATTCAATGATAAAATTGGATAGATTTACCACAGTTAATTCGTCGCCATCATATAGCTTTCTGTGTAGAATAGCCATCGCTTCAATTCGAAGCATGCTTTCTTCTACGGCTTGTTTGGCAACTAAATCAGTGAGACGGTTTGATTGTAAGCTCAATAAACTTGAAATTACTTGTAAATTATTCTTTACACGATGATTTTGCTCTTTTACCAATACAATATTCCAATGACTAATTCGCTTATTTTTTCGGTATAATTGATAAAAAACAAAGCTTAGTCCAATAGTTATTATGAGTAATGAAGCAAAGGCAATTAAGAATTGTTGTTGAATACGAAAGTTTTGAGCTTGTAAAATAAGTTCCTCTTTTTGCTTTAGTAAAAGAACTTCTTTCTTCTTGGTTTCATATTCTACATTCAAACGGCTGACAGCTCCCTCATGATCAGCCAAGATTTGCCTTTTGTCTAACTTATTCGCATTCTCCAAATGTTTGAAAGCTTGCTCCCAATTACCTACTGTCCGAAAGTAAGTTACATATAAGTTTGCCAGATGATGTTGCGAATCATACTCATTTAAAAGCTCTTCGTTATATAATTTTTGTGCTTGCAGAATAAGCTTGTAAGCTTTTTTGGGTTGATTGAAAGCTAAATAAGCACCTGCTAAATCAAGCATCGTATGTAATGATTCACTTTTTTTATTTTTACTTGAAAAAATATCTAAAGCAGTTTGATAATATGCTATAGTGTTTGGATTTTTTTTTATTTGAGCCAAGCCTCCAAAAGCAATCTGTAGATAAGCTAAACTGAGCGTGTCCTTTATTTTTATTGTATGGGCTTCTGCTTTTTTAAAGTAATAAAAAGCACTGTCATAATCAGGCTTAATAAAAGATGGTTTCTTAGAAAACTCATCATTCAAACTCGTTGAAGGAATATAAAAACGAGCCAAAGCAGTATAAGCATGACTCAAACCGAGATCTGATTTTACTCGCTGAAAAATATTTAGTGCGATTCTTACATATTTCAAGCCATCTTCATAATGGCCTTGACCAAGACTATTTTCGTGTAATCGTATATATAACCGCCCCAACTTATAAGAATCTCCATACAGTTCTTGAATACTTAGAGATTTTAAAAACAAATTTTGTGAAGTAAGATAATTACCTGTATTTGCTTCAATCTTGCCCAACAAATAATAGGCTTCAGCTATTTGCAGAGAATCTTTTTTTGCAATACCTTCTTTTAAAACTTTATTGGCATATCTTATTTTTCCAAGCTGAATACTTGAATAGGTATATTTTTGGGCAAAAATAGGTTGTAATGTCAAAATTGTCACTAACAACACTTTTCCTAAAATATTGACATAAGTAGAAGTAATCATTTATACTTACTTGTTTATACAAAACCCAAAGCTAAAGAAAAGTTATGAAATGTTCTTATTTTTTTTCTCGTTTGGGAAATGACCTATTTGGCAAAGTAAATGCCTTGATTCATAAAGTGCAGATTGACATTGGTTGGCTTATTGATGTAATTTATATGAGTTTAAAAAACATTAAAACCTACAACCACTAAAGCTGTGAATAAACAATTACCTACTACTATGATAGCTCTTAATAAAAGAACCCACGTGAATGCTCACGAAGTAACTCTTTTGGAAGGCAACATTAATTATACTACTATTCATTTTGCAAAGGGAAATCCATTGGTGATAGCCACTACATTGAAAAAGATAGAACCTCTTCTAAAAGACTATGATTTTCTTCGGATACACAAAAAATTTGTCCTAAACCTAAATTATGCAAACGATTCTCTTTTAAATAAAAATATTGTGACACTTCAAAATAATGTAGAAATTAAGGTATCACGAAGAAAAAGAGTTGAATTAAAGAGAAAGATGGTTATGTCAAAGCTGTATTGAATTGATTTTTTCCCGTTAACCCAAAACATTGCTGAAATTTTAAAACATTGAATCTTTATTATTACCCCTTCTGAACCTATGAAAAAAACTTTATTTCTTTTGCTTTTTACCATTGGCAATCTACAAGCTCAAATTGTGAGAATTACAGCTGGTACAGACCTCCAAGCGGCCATTGATAATGCTACTGCTGGTACTACATTTTTAGTGGAAGGGGGTAATTATAATAGCTTAACTATTAGTAAAAGAATAGGATTAATAGGAACTGGCTATTTATTAGGAGCAAATGGAACGAACACACAAGCGAGTCCGAATGTTGCTACTATACAAAACCTTTCATTTAATCCTGGCTCTCAAAATTCAATTATTTCAGGATTTCAATTGAGTTCAATTATGGTATCTACTCATAACATAATAATTCAACGGAACTTAGTTGGGGGAATTTTATCACAAAATGCAGATAATACACTCATCAAACAAAACTTTATTGAAAATTATCTTTCATTTTCTAATTCAACAGGCTTCATTGTTAAAAACAATATAATTGGTGATAATATTACTTTTTCAAGTTCATCCGTTCCATTAATGGCAGGTCAAATTATTAATAATACTTTAAATGCTCGATATGTAAAGTGTGCAGATTCTACTACTACAACAGGAAATTTTTTCAATTTTCTGACAAATATAAATATAATAAAAAATAATATATTTATTGGAAAAGTTTTTGTTGGAAATAATTGTTCAACTCCACAGATTCTGTCGGTACAGAACTTTTATAGTTTTGACAATAATGTGGCGGGAGGAGTCACTTTTGCAAATATTTCAAATAAAGTCACCACTAACTTTGCCAATATGTTTGTAGGCTACCCTAATAACCCAAATGGCTTGCCCAAAGATGCAAGATTTCAATTACCTACTAACTCACCAGCCAAAGGTGCAGGAGAAAACTTAAGTGATGCGGGAGCTTTTGGTGGAGACGAACCTTATGTGCTTTCAGGAATTCCTATTGGGCCAGTGGTGTATGACTTGCAAGTACCCACTTCTACGGCAGTAGGGCAGACAATTCAAGTTCAAATAAAAGCAAAAGTTCAAAACTAAATTTTGCTAATGAAAAAAGTAATAACTTTTTATTTGAGCTTACTTTTGGTTTTTAATTTACAAGCTCAAATTACAGCATTTGAATATTTTTATGATAATGACCCAGGTTATGGAAACGCTACAACTGTTAATTCTTTTGTTGCTAGCAATAACCTTAATTTGTCATTATCGCTCAATTCAAATAATCTTTCTGCTGGTTTGCATACCTTATTTATTCGAGCAAAAACTAACTCGGTTACTAATCCATGGTCAATTACAGCTAATCGCTTGATTTTTGCCGTACCATTGGCTTCAAGTACCTATACTAACCAAGTTAGAAAAATTGAATATTTTTTTGATAAAGACCCTGATTACGGAAATGGCTTTTCAGCAGTAGTTAACGCTACAGACTCCCTTTGTATTTTTCCTATTCCAACTGTTTGTTTACCCCGATTCAACACAATTCTTGCAAATATTCATATTCCAGATACACTTAGGACTGGCTTAAGAACTTTTAATGTGCGTTATCAGCGAATGGATGGTAGATGGACTCTTTCACACCATCAGCCAATTATTGTTCAACCAAATTCTGGTAGTGGAAATAAAAGTGCAATTACAAAAGCAGAGTATTTTTTTGATAAAGACCCAGGATTTGGACATGGATTTCAGGTTGCTATCGCACCAGCAAATAATCAAGTGGTAGCACCATTGTTGATTCCTGACACTTTGCATACAGGTTTGAGAACCATTTTCTTAAGGACACAAGATGGGACAGGGAATTGGTCATTGAGTCAAAAGCAATCTATTTTAGTATTTCCATTAACTGGCAATGGAAGTATTAGTAATATTACGCATGTTGAGTACTTTTTTGATAATGATCCAGGTATAGGATTAGCTTCTCAAGTGTCTGTTTCACCTACCAATAATCAAAGTACAATAAGTATTCCAATATCTAATGCTATGCCTATTGGCTTACATACGCTCTATATTCGTACACAAGATGGAAGTGGAAGATGGACATTAGGTTCTTCAAAACAGATTTTAGTTTGGCAAACTGCAACTTTACAGCAAGCAACGCTTACAAAAGCTGAATATTTTCTTGATAATGATCCTGGCTATGGAAATGCCACAAGTATCAATTTTGCCACCAATAATAATAACCTTACTTTCAATGTTGGGAATGTGCCAGCTGGACTACATACGCTTTATGCAAGAGTAAGATTAGCTAATGGACAATGGTCTCAAACGGTGTCCAAACTTATTTTGGTTTATGATGTGAGTAGCACACCAATTGTTCAAATGGAATATTTTGTTGATACTGACCCTGGAAAAGGACTTGCAACTCAACTATTATTTACCCCTAACCCAACAAATAATTTGATAGCTACTTTTAATATTGCACCTAATAATTTGGAGTATGGCAATCATATCTTTTTTGTTAGGGTAAAAAATAGTAGTGGGCAATGGTCGGCATTAAAAGCAGTAGTTTTTAACTATACATGCCCAGATGGTGTAATTATGTTTAGTGTCAAATCGGGTAATTGGCATGACTCGGATACTTGGGAATGTAAACGTGTTCCAACTATAGCAGATAAAGTATATATTAAAATAAATAATAAGGTGAATGTTACAGTAGGGCAAACCGCACAAGCAAAAACAATAAATAACGATAAGGGAGGTATATTAGATGTACCTATTGGAGCTAAAATGAATATTAAACCCAATTGATATAAAAGTCCAAGATGGAATTCAATCCATCTTGGACTTTTTTTTATAATTCAACTAAAGTATTCGAATCACATTGGAAAATAAATTGAACAGTCTCTGCTAAATCGGCTTCAGAAATCTTCTTTACTTGCCAGTCGAATCCTCCTGCATATTTTTGTGTAATTTTCTCAGTTTTTCTGATAATCTCGGCAATAAATGGGTGTTTGGGTTTGCCAATATTTTGACCAAAATCTTGGATATCAGCCTTAAACATTAGATTTACCGGAATTTTGTACATTTGCCCATTTCTGGCTGCACAAATGGGCACTGGCTCGTAAGTTGGCGAAGATGCATATTCACCCAATTTCTTTTGAGCAATTTTATACTCTTCGTCGGTTTCTCCAAAAATGATAGCGACTTTCTTGCGGTGAGATTTTAAACGTTCTTCAATGTCATTATCTAATCTTTCCAGCAATTGACGCAGAACTACTGTATTTTTCCCATTTCTGATTCTTTCACGAATAGACTGGCGAATAAAGTAAGTAATAGACTGAGTGACAGTAAGTCCGATTTCTGCCATTTGCTTGAAAATCAACGAAGCAGGAGACATTCCTGGAATAGTGTTCGGATCATGAAGCAATACTCTACCATCAGGAGTTAAGAAGCCATCTGTACGTGTAACAACCGAGAAACCTAAATTATTGAAAGCTTTAAGTAGATTATCTTGAATTTTGTTCAAATTTTCTAAGCTTGTTTCTACTGGAATACGCTTTTTGGTTACATTAGATTTATACTTAGATTTGAAATCAAATGTCTGAATTTCACCGTAGATTTCAGTAGGAGGGAGGGCAACTGCTGTGCCATCGTCATGTTGAATTACACCACAAGAAAATTCTTGTCCAACCACAAATTCTTCTATCATTACATGATCTTCAGCATTTGCCGATATGGCAGTAACACTATCTAATGTAAAGAGCTGTGCATCCAATTCTTCCATCAATTCTACTGGATGAAAGAGCATTTTACCATTCACTATCAGAGGGAAACCTATACCTTCATCCAAATTTGATGTTTTTTCCATCAAATGGCGTTTCTGGCGGTCTGTCATTTTTTCCCATTCACGTTTCAAAAATGTTGTTTCAAAAAAGCATTGTTGAACCGACTTTGTAAACTCTTCGAGGCTTCTTTTACGAACAATCGCTACACCAATAGATGAGCCTTGGTGCGGAGCTTTTACAACAAATGGAAAACCTATATTATTGATTAAATCAGTAAACATTTTTGAACGGTCAGCCACTTGCCATTCTTCACGAGTAAAGGTGACCATTTTCTTTTTCTGGCCTGTTACAAGAGAAATAAGCTTGTTTTGCATTGGCTTGTCGATTCCAACTGATGAACCCATCAAACCAGGGCCAACGTAAGGTATTCCATACCATTCCAATAAACCTTGAATCGCTCCATCTTCAGCTTGAGGGCCGTGCATGATGGTAAAAGCAAAATCCATGATTTGAGAAAAGTCAGCTGGTTGTATTTGCTTCCCAACTTTATAAATGAGTTTATAAAGTTGAGTTTCGTTCAACTCACCTAATGATTCGATATACACACGAAATCCACGATTAAGGTTTTTTGAAGGAAAAAAATCACGAATAGATTCTTCGTAAAGCAACTCAGGATTTATCTGAATAAAATGCCCCAAACTATCGACAAAGATAGGAATAGGTTCAAAAATTGCCTTATCAATATGCTCAAAGGCAGTCTTTCCGCCTAAATAAGAAATTTCTCGTTCACGTGCTTGTCCGCCGAAGAAAATACCGATTCTAATTTTATTTGCCATTTTATTTTGTTCACAGTCTTTGGTCTGCAAATAGGATGCTACTATGGTTTAAAGAAAGGAGATTCATGAATCAAGAAACAGTATTTTTCTTTCCATTGCATGCTTCTATAGCCATCTCACATTCCGATTGCAAGTTAATAAAAAAAGCCACTTGTTGCTGCAAGTGGCTTCGTTTTTTAAGCGAAATTCTCCTCAAACTAAATAACCTATTAGAAAATTGGAACTAAGTTGAGGGCTTCTACTTTTCGTATTTCAGGAACAGATTTTAAGATGGCTTCTTCCAAACCAGCCTTGAAGGTCATAGAAGACATAGGACAGTTGCCGCAAGCTCCTAATAATTCAAGCCTTACTGTGAAATCATCAGTAATTTCCACGACTTTTACATTACCCCCATCGGTTACTAAATATGGTCGAACGCTATCTAAAGCAGCTTCTACCCTTTGTATTAAATCTTCCATTGAATAGTAAACATTTATCAATAAATAGTTATTTGTGAATGATAACTTTTTTCACACAATTCTATTAAATACATCTATAAAAGTACAAAAAAACAAGAAAAGTTCGGCAAGATTATAAAGATTTTTAGATTTCAAGATTATATCATTGAATCTATAAATCAATCATTGTTCTTATTTAAACAAGTATTTTGCCTATTTACCGAATCTCAACTCTAACAGTTTTTTCGCCAGAAGCATTACGAATGGCAACTTGCTGTGCCAACGCCTCAGCAGTTGCTTTGAAAGCTTCGCTTGTGATTGATTCATTGTCCATCATCGCTGGTCGTCCTTCATCACCTCCCTCTCTGATGCTTTGCACAATTGGAATCTGTCCTAACAATGGAACTCCATACTTTTCAGCCAAGTTTTTTCCACCATCTTTTCCAAAAAGATAATATTTATTGTCAGGTAGCTCGGCAGGAGTGAAATATGCCATGTTTTCAACAACACCAAGAATCGGTACATTTATTTGTGGTTGACGAAACATCGCTAAGCCTTTAGTAGCATCTGCTAAAGCAACTTTTTGTGGAGTAGTAACCACCACCGCACCTGTAAGAGGAACTGTTTGTACCAAAGTAAGGTGAATATCGCTTGTGCCAGGTGGTAAATCAATCAGAATATAATCTAAATCACCCCAATCGACATCACCAAAAAATTGACGTAAAGCTTGGCTTGCCATTGGACCACGCCAAACTACTGCACTATCCGCAGGTGTTAAGAAACCAATCGAAATCATTTTGATGCCATATTGCATGATTGGTGTAATCATGTTTTTGCCATCTTTTTGGGTTATGAGTGGTTGCATGTTTTCTGCCCCAAACATCAATGGAATCGAAGGCCCAGAAATATCGGCATCAATGATACCTACTTTTGCTCCAGATTTTTTGAGAGCCATCGCCAAATTGACAGTAACTGTCGATTTACCAACTCCACCTTTACCCGACGATATTGCAATGATGTTTTTTACCCCTGCCAAAACTGGTGCATTGCTACGTATTGATGTAACATCAGCAGTCATGTGGATGCTTACTTTTATATCTTGACTGAGATGTTTATGAATCGCATCGGTACAGTTTTTCTTTATCAATTCTTTCAACGGGCAAGCTGGTGTAGTGAGCATGACCGTAAATGAAACTTGATTGACACCTACCTCAATATCACGAATCATATTGAGTGTAACAAGGTCTTTTTTTAAATCTGGCTCTTCAACAGTGCTGAGGGCTTGCAGTACTTTTTCTTTGGTTATTGTTAATTCTCCCATTATGTTTTGTAAATCAAACAAGTTAGAAACCTGTTGTACTAAATAATTACTTTTCCTTTAAAAACTGATACTTCTGAGCCTTGGGCAAGTAAAACCGAGGTAGGTTTTGTATCTTTTAAAAAAGCGAATTCGCTTCCGTAAAGTTCCTTAAAATCACATTTGATATCGTAGTTATTCACTTGGTGAACATTCCAACGAGGGTGTTGTACTTGATACTCATTTGTTTTTTCAGAAGAATATCTTGCATAGCCCCAATAATGTTCGGTAATAAATTCTTCTTCGCTTCCAACTGCTATCGGCTTTGTATCCAAATCAGCATTTACCTGAATATGGTTCCAAATAGCTTCATGTTTCCAAGAATATTTTACAAATATCGCATCTTCTTTTCCTTGATTATCACTGATTTGTATGTCGTGTTTGCAAGGATGTGTTGCGTATTTTTCGTTGTAAAGCGTATTAGCAACGAAAGTAATCATGAATTTCGGAACAATCTCTTTAATAAAAACAACCCCGCGTTTCCATTCGCCGTTGTCGTTGTAACGAACATAAAAGCGTAAATTTACTTCATCAAAATTTGTATGAAATGGAAATTTGATACCTAAAACTTTGGTTTCTAAAAACTGAAAACCTACTAAGCTTACATAACAGCGATTATTCCAAAAATCTAATGCTGTTTTATAGGGCAGGTATGGCTGCAAAATTGCTGGCGGAACCTCATAGTTTGCCATCACGAGGTTTTTCCAATGAGCATCAAGAAACTTATTTCCAAACATGAGGACTTGTTTTTTATACTAAAAAAACTGATGTATTCTTACGCAAAGATACATCAGTTTTAAGTATTATCTGTAAAGTATTTTCTATGCTGCGATGAGTTTAGAACGTACTTCAGCTATTTCGTTAGAAACATCAATTTTATGACTTAAACCATCGAGTTTTGCTAATAAATCATTCAAAAACTTTTGGTGAGCAGGAGTATCCGTTTGAATTGGTCGGTGATTCAGCGACATTTTTAATTTATTCCACTCTTTCAAAAAAACATTTAGGTCTTCGGTGAAGTATGTTTCAGCAAATTTCTCGAAAATATATTGTTCAGCTTGCTCATTTGGATGAATCAAATCTGCTTTATAGAAACGATAATCACGCAAATCATCCATCATGATTTCATAACTTGGGAAATAATGTACATCATTGAAATCTTGCTCTAAATGATAACAAGCGGTACGAAGAATACTTTTACTGACAGAATTAAGTTGTAAAGTCTCACGTGTGTGTCTAACAGGACTAACCGTAAGTAAAATTTTTATACGATTATTCTGCATTTTCAAAGCTTCATACATCGAACGAAAGCGAAGCTGTATTTCTTTGACAGTCAACATTTCTTTTTTGAATTTGTCGGCTGGGGTTTTATGACAATTCGCAACAATTTGACTGTTTTCTTTGAGTTGATAAACAATAGAAGTGCCAAGAGTGATGATCAAAAAATTAGCTTTTCGCAAAAACTGATGGACTTTTTTGTGTGTTTGATTCAAATCTTTTTCTAAGTCTTCACGAGAAGAACCATAAAACTTTGAATGAAAATCGTAATGTTGCCAAATACCGTTATTTTCGAGCATAAGATGCTTAAAAACAGGTTGGTTTTGTAAACTGTGATTGACTAATTTGAATATAGAGGATGGATTGAAAACAGTACCATAGGGGTTACATAAACATTGCAGTTTGTTATCAGCCAACTGACTTCCAATGACCTCGGAAAAACATGAGCCGACAGTCATAATTTTTGAGTCAGTGCTGATATTGAAGCGAGCAGGAGCTACTTCAATTTCAGTACGAAATTCCATTTTTTTTGTTTTTTAGGGGTTAGTTATAGGAGTCCGTTAAATGACTGATTATCAACGGTTTGCGAAGGTAGATTTTACAATTTGTTCTTGCAAGTTATTTCGCAAAAAATTAATTAATTTAATAAAAGCTTGCAAAAGTTTGCAGAAAATTGGTATAATAGACTAAAAAAACTGGATTTTTTTTAGGTGTTTTGCTATTTGTAAATCACATCATATTGATTTAAATGATTATAAAATTTACATTTGAAGATGCTTTTTATAGTTTTCACAAAACTGATTTTAAAATAAACTATGCTATTTTTTTAACTTTTTTTTAAAATTGAGGAAACTCTAAAAAGCTACCCACCAAACCAAAATGTCGAGTGGATAGCGTTTTTTTGAAATAGCAAAAACAGATAATATTCAGGTAGTTTTGGTTTTTAAAAATTAATCTTAATTACAAATTCTCATAGAATTTATGCCGTTTTTTATTTCAAAAAAGCTTCTACTGCTTCATTTCTAATTATAACATGTTGTTTCAGAACATCAAGTTCTTTGACGAAATCTTCACTGTTTTTGAGATGAGAGTAAGGGTTTTCTTCTTTTATTTTTCCAATCACAAAAGGTGCAATTAATTGATGATTTTGCTCAAAAAGTTGGTTCATCTTGGCAGGAGTGAACACATTTTCAGTGAAATTTTTTACATATTGTTTGTATTTAGCATAGTAAAAAATATCATCGGCAATGTAGCGAATCAATGGCCAATTTTTGCCAACCTCCTTTAATGAAAGGGAAACGCCACGACCCATTGCTCCACCCATTGGTGGACCGAAACCCGCTGGTGGTTTAAACCCGTCGGCTAATTTCAATCCATCAGGTTGATTAAAAGTTTCTGGTGGAGAGCCGCCACGTGGAAATCCCGTAGGCATTTCCATTTTTACACCCAACGATAAATCATGGTCCCATGAAATCCAAGTAAGTTTTTGAGTAGGGGAGTGATAGAGATAATAATTATGTGGCAATGCTCCGTAAGTGTCCCAATTAACGATGGTATTATTAATCGCTAACCATTTGATGAAATGGTCAATGTTGAAGGTGTTTTCTAAATTTGTTCGCCATTCAATGGGCTTTTTAATCCGACTTGAATCATTCAAAATCTTGATAAATGCTTCAATATCACTCCAGTCTGCTTGTTTTTTGTTGTTCTTTTTCTCAAATTGTTCTTTTTTGAACTTCGTAAAATTTGACTCAGGTTTATAAATATTACCTGATTCTTCTCCAAATTGGGCTTTAATCATGGTATCTTCAATGACTTCCACGAGTGTATAAATACCACAATATTTTTTTCCTTCTCCAAAATCAATATAGATCCGATAAAAGGCTGTTTGTGAAGCAGGAATGCCCGCTTCACGTAAAATATCAGAAGTTACTTTTTCACGAATCAATGCCTTGTCGCTCATGGCTGGTGAAAAAGATAGCTTTTCAAAACCATAAAGTTTATTTTTTTTCTTATCTTTTTCAAACTCGTTGAAATCCAATCGAAAAGGCAATTTATAAATACCTTTTCCCCAAGTTTGCATTAAACTTGAATTCCCTTTTAATCGAAAACCTACTTTTGGATAGACTTTACCTTTGAATTTTACAGAAACTGAGAAATAATTTGGTTCGCCTTTGCCAAAATTCATCATGCCACCACCATCGGCAAAATTGGGTGGTGGCATTGGCGGCATTCCATTGGGTGGCATTTTACCCATTCCAGGAAAGCCACTTTTGCCAAAATCATTACCAAATTTATCCTTCATGTCAATTCTGATGCTGTCCCATTGGCTTTTTGCCATGCTTATTTCAAGAATATTGACTTTTTTTTGCGAAAAAACAACAGTATAATTAGGCTTTTGCCTCTTTTTTGAAATAGGCTTTGTCGCAAAAGAAGGCAGTGAAATATAGCATAACAATGCGATTAGGTTTATAAATCTAAGCGATGAAGGTTTCATTTTTACCAATTTTTGTTTGATTTTTTAAGTAAAGAATGAGAATTTTTATTGGAAAAATATGCAGTGTAGAAGATTAGTTTAGATGTGTAGATACAGAAATGCTTTTAATTGTTTTTGCCAATATTCTACACAATTGCAGCATTCCTATACACAAATCCTTAGCTTTTTAGCTTAACAAACAATAATTTTGTTATTTGTCGTTTGTAAATTTCAACAACGCTTACCAATGAAAATAGTTGAACGGTATTCTATTTTACTTCATATTATCGGCTGGATCGTTTTTATAACTATCCCAATTTTGACTTTGCCTGTAAGCAACGTTTTTAGTCAACCTAACTTTAACATCTTTGTACTTCCTCAGATTTTTAGCACTACTTTATTGATAGCTATTTTTTACCTAAACCTCAATTATTTTACACCTAATTTACTTATCAAGAAAAACACTAAAACATTTGTTTTCTACCTATTTGCAGGGCTTATTGTATTAGCTATATTGAATTCGGTAATTTTTGAATTGGTATTTAAACCAAATTTTCCGAAATTTCCTATGCCAAAAAGACCGCCACCTCCACCATCGTTTCAAAGACAAGGTTCGCCAGTGATGTTTTGGATATTCCGTTTTTTTGCCACGGGTATTTCTTATGTTTTAGTCATTTTTGCAAGTTCTATGCTCGCACTTGTCCGTGAACGGATTCGTAGCCATGACGAAAAGCAGCAGATAATTTTAGAAAAAACGGCTGCCGAATTAGCTGTTTTGAAACTACAAATAAGCCCACATTTTTTGTTTAATACGCTCAATAATATTCGATGGTTGGCAAGGCAAAAATCAGAGAGAACTGAGGATTCGGTAGTGAAATTGTCTCAATTATTGCGTTATATGATTTATCAATCATCCAATGATAAAGTGTCATTGGAGCAAGAAATTGAGCATTTACACCATTATATTGACCTTCAAAAAATGCGTTTGACCGATAAACACACAGTTGAGTTTGTTTGTGAAGGCCATACAAATGGGATTTTGATTGAACCCCTTTTGTTTATTCCATTTGTCGAAAATGCTTTTAAATATGGATTGCATCATCAAGAAAAAAGCTTGATTCGGATTGAAATAAAAGCAATCGAAAATACGCTTTGTTTTTATTCAGAAAATGATATTTTTGAAAGCAATATGCCCGAAGAAACAGGTGATTCTGGCATCGGGATTCAGAATGTAAAGCGGCGTTTGATATTGCATTATCCTGCATTGCATGAATTAAATATTAATAGTAATAATTGTAAATTTATAATAGACCTAAAAATACAAGTAGCCTGATGCTTAAACTCAACTGTATTGCGATAGATGATGAGCCTTTTGCTTTAGAAATGATGGCCGATGATATTCAAAAAATACCTTTTTTGAATATCATCGGTACCTTTTCTAATCCATTAGATGCTTGGCAGCTGATTAAACAAGGCAAAGTTGACTTGATTTTTTTGGACATTCAGATGCCTACATTAACAGGGACGCAATTTTTGAGAACTTTGCCTACACCTCCGATGGTTATTTTTACTACGGCCTATCAGCAATATGCTCTCGAAGGATATGATTTGGATATCATTGATTATTTGCTGAAACCAATTCCATTTGAGCGTTTTTTGAAAGCTGTTAATAAAGCCTATGAACGTTTTCAAATGAAGCCAAAAGAAATGACAGAATCAATAGCTGAAGATGCTGCTTTTTTCTTTATTCATGTAGAATACAAGCAAATAAAGATCTATTTTGATGAGGTTTTGTATATCGAAGGTTTGAAAGATTATGTTAAAATTTTTATTAAAAACCAAAATAAACCGTTGTTGACCCGTTTGAATTTGAAATCCATTGAAGCTAAATTACCTGCTCAACAATTTTATCGGGTGCATAATTCTTATTTAGTGGCATTGAATAAAATAACCTCCTTTAAGAAAACTAAACTGTATATTGAAAAGCAAGAAATTCCTATAGGGAAGAAGTATGCTGAAAGTTTTGAGCAGAAATATCATCCAAAGTGATTTTTTACGAGGCTAAACATTGCATGACCTGTGGACTATCAACTCATTTATTTCTACGTTTTCTTCTCACAGATAGACACAACACATTAAAGTTTCTACACTTTCTTTAATGCAAGCATCTAATAAAAGTCGATGTTCGTCTTTCATTATGAACTTAAACCACTCATAAATGAAAAGATATTTTCTTTGCCTTTTATTGGCATTTGTATGGCTGCCTCACCAACTACTTGCCCAAACACCCAAAGTTGCGGAGGTAAATAATCAAATTATTAAAGATGAGTTTTACAATAATATCGCTTTATCTAACATCTTGGCAGATTTAGAAAAGAAACATGCGTTAAAACTACTTTACGACAAAAATGAACTCAAACAGTATAGCGTTACGTATTGGTTTGCTAATGAAACAGTACAAACAGGCTTAAAAGCTATTTTGAAGAAATTACCCTTGAAAACTTATGTTGATGAAAATGGCTTCATCAATATCGTTTCAAAAAGTGTGAAAGTTGAAACCGCCGTTGACCGACAATTTAAAGGAAATGCTGAAAAAACTAATTTTACACTAACAGGTCGAGTGGTTGATTATACCAATGGAGAAAATCTGCCTTTTGCTTCTGTATCGGTGAAAAGTACAAAAGTTGGCTCTCAAACAAATGTTGATGGTTATTTTACTTTATTAAAAGTTCCTTCTGACACGGTTACACTTGAAATTTCCTATGTAGGTTATCGTACCCGTAATTTCCACCTCAATCCTAAATTGAATGTAAATGACCTAAAAATAGAAATAGAACCAGCGATTGGTGTTTTGGAGGAAGTGACTGTGCAAGCTGAAAAAACAGAAGTTTTGAAAGCCAATGAAATAGTTGGAATGATAAAAATGACACCTCGCAACATTGCAAAACTACCAAATGTTGGAGAAAGAGACCCATTTCGTGCATTTCAATTAATGCCAGGAGTGAGTGCTTCCAATGAATCATCGTCGGGTTTGTATGTGCGTGGTGGTACACCTGACCAAACTTTGGTGCTTTACGATGGCTTTACGGTTTATCATGTTGACCACCTTTTTGGTTTTTTCTCGGCCTTTAATTATAATGCTATTAAAGATATTCAATTATATAAAGGAGGTTTTGATGCAAAATTTGGTGGACGAATTTCTGCAGTTGCCGAAATCACTGGAAAAGATGGTAATAAAAAAGAATTTAATGCTGGTGTGGATGTAAGCCTTTTGAGTGCCAATGCGTATATAGAAACACCACTTGGCTCGAAATTTACATTTTTGGCGGCTGCTCGTAGGTCATATAAAGGCCCGCTTTATAACAAATTATTCAAAAGATTCACAAGCACTAATCAGACACAAACCCAAACAACTCAGCAAGGTGGTTTTCCGCCGGGAGGTGGGCGATTTGGTAGCTTTTCGGCTACGCAAGTAGCCAGTTCATATTTTTATGATTTAAACTCAAAATTGACTTATACGCCCAACAAAAAAGATATTTTATCATTGAGTTTGTATAATGGGACTGATAATATGGATAATTCGGCAAGTTCTGATTTGGGTGGATTAGGTGGTTTTGGTGGACGAAATATTGGATTGAATACCTCCAATACCGATGTGTCAAATTGGGGTAATTTGGGCGGAAGTCTCAAATGGTCGAGAAGATGGAGCGATAACTTTTATAGTAATTCGTTGATTTGCTATTCAAATTATTATAGTACACGTGATAATAGTCGAAACATTACAACCACAAGAGATGGTGTCACACGTGACGTGAAAATTGGGCAATTAGAAGACAATAATTTGAATGATTTTACTGCAAAAATAGACTTCGAATGGAAAGCTTTTACCGCTAATCAATTTGACTTTGGCCTACAATATACCAAAAATATCATTAAATATACATATAGCCAGAATGATACCATCACCGTCTTAGATCGAAATGATCGAGGAAGTACATCAACATTTTATGTGCAAGACAATATCAAATTATTTAACGGAAAATTGCATTTAAAACCTGGTGTTCGATTAACATATTTTGATGTAACCAAGAAAAACTATGTAGAACCAAGAATCTCCGCAAACTTCAATGTAACCAAACAATTCAAGCTCAAAGGTGCAGCTGGGGTGTACTATCAGTTTGTAAAGCAAATCAATCGAGAAGATATTTCTAATGGGAATCGCAATTTTTGGGTGCTGTCAAATGCCGAATCTTTACCTGTTACTAAATCCAATCACTTGATTTTGGGAGGAAGTTATGAGATTAGCAATTATTTATTTGATGTAGAATTCTATCAAAAAAATAGTACAAATATTACCGAATACACGCTTCGATTTGTTCCAACCATTGGCCGTGGATTAAGTGCCAGTGAAACATTTTTTAATGGAACGGAAACCGTCAAAGGAGTGGACATTTTGGTACAAAGAAAATTTGGAGATTTTAATGGTTGGTTGGGCTATACTTTGGCCGAAGCCAAAAGAAATATTACTGCTTTTTCAGATAAAGCCTATTATTCCGACCAAGATGTGAGACATCAGTTCAAAGCAATTGGTTCGTATAAGTATAAAAAATGGGATTTTGCTGCTACTTGGATTTTCTCATCAGGAAGGCCTTATACGTCAATCTTAGGAGCGTATCAATTGACTTTATTAGATGGTACGGTTAAAAACTTTACCAATCCATCCGATAAAAATGCCAATCGTTTCTCTAATTATCATCGAATGGATGTATCGGCGACTTATAATTTGACTTCTAATTTCAATGTAGCATTTTCTATTTTTAACCTTTATAACCGTAGTAATAATTGGTATAAAAGATTCCAAGTAATTACAGAAGATGATCTTACTGCTTTACAAATAACAAACGTAAATTACTTGGGAATCACACCCAACATGACCATCAGTTGGAAGCTTAGATAATAATTGTAAAACAAGTTTCTGACTTGTTTCCATTTTAATAAAAAACAATGAAAAATTTATATAAAATCGCATTTTTAATGACTTTTCAGTGCATGCTTTGGAGTTGCACTAAAACTAATACGGTCATTAATCCAGGAGAAAAACCAATCATTGAAGCCTATCTCGCTCCTAATCATCCAGCAAGTATGAAGGTTTATACCGAAATTCCATATTCTGAAACATCAGAAGGAAAATCGGAAGTGATAGATGGATTAACTATTAAGCTTACAGGAAGCAATGGTAAAGTTTTTACCTTAAAATCAATTGGGAATGGGCAATATGAGTCGGCTAAAAATGAATTGATAGGAGCAGCTAAAACTATCTATACAATGGAATTTGATTACAAAGGCAGAAAAGTAAGTGCTTCTACTGAAATACCTTCAAAACCAGTCAATTTTACCATAGATAAAACTGAAATTTCACGTACGCAGATTGATTTATCGAGTGGAGTACCCAATTTTGGTGGTGGCGGAGGAGGTGGAGGTCCATTCGGTGGTGGAGAAAATACTTCAGTTACGCTGACATGGAGTAATCCTGAAAATATGTATCATTTTGTAGCTGTTGAAAACACAGAAGCGAGTCCAGTCCAGATTGTGATACCACCAACTGGAGCTACTTTTCCAAGTTTTAGGTTTTTCAATGAGCCACTGACTGGGACAAACAATATTTTACGTTCACAAAGTTTTCAGTATTTTGGCAAACATGATGTTATTCTTTATCGTGTAAATTCAGAATATGCTGCACTGTATCAATCAAGCGGAACAACTTCACAGAATCTTAGTACACCACCGACCAGCATCACTAACGGAATGGGAATTTTTACTGGCATAAACGCAGATACTTTAAAATTTACTGTAAAAAAGAATTAAGAGTGATTATCTATTTTTAAGGTTAGTAGCTTTTTAAAGGGTTGGCTTTTGCCAACCCATTTATTTTTTTGTGGTTTTATTCTTCCTCAGCTGCAAATTGTCCACCTAAACTAATATTGCTACCAAAGAAAAGAGCATTTAAGAAAAGTTTGTTTGTGCCGAACCATGTTCCTCTAAAATTGGGGTCATCAGAGAATAAAACTACTCGTCCACTGCCTTCATAAGCAATATTGATTGCAGCAGAATTAGCAATTCTTTTCAAAGATTCTTGATGAACGTAACCCGTAATTCTTGGATTTTGTGTATAAACCAAAACCGAGTTTGCTGCTCCTACGCTTCTCTCTAAAACTGTGTTATTATTGCGGTAAATAGCCATTTTTTTATTGGTATAACCAAAGCCAATTGGACTTGAAATATCAAGCTCAGCTTCAAAAATAGCTCCGCCCGTTTGTTTTGCACCTTCTGATGCTTGAATATCTTCGTATGTAATACGAACTTTATTTCTGCTGCTATCAGGTTTCGCTTCACGCAATTTTTCTTTTACTATATCTTGCTTGATTGCCCATTCAGTGCCAGTTTTTAGGGTGATCAATGTGCCACCATTAGCAACCCAAGCTTTGAGTTTTTGAGAGGAAGGTTTATCCAAAGCTGAATAATTCCCACCAACCAGTACAATGGTATTATAGCGATTGATATTTAGTCGAGCAAAATTGTAAATTTCTACTTTTGTAATTGGCATTCCAATTTTTGTATCCAATAAATGCCAAATTTCGCCAGCTTCCGAAGATGTTACGCCCCCACCCACGAGCATCATTGCTTGCGGTTTTCTAACAGTTTGGAAACTATTACTTCCCAAATCAATACCTGAGCTACTAAAGCCAGTTGAAATAGATTCGATAGTAACGCCTGTATTTTGTGAGATTTGCTTTAATTTTTGATATAATTCTTCAGAATTGAGTTTTTGTTTTTGCACCGAAATCAAAAGTGTTCCGTAGCCATAATCTTTTCCGCCAATACTAAATTTCTTGAAAGAGGTTTTTGTAAGTATTTGATTATCAAGTAATTGATTTAATGCTTTCGGGGCATAATAATCTGTCCACTCTATTAAATAGGCATATTCGCTTTTAGTAAGTGTTGTAGGATTTGCTTTCAAATCAGCCTTAGTAATACGTTCACCTTTCTGAAAAACACCTTTCATTTCTGCGTGAGGAAGCCCATACGCCAAAGCTAAATTCCATGCTGAAGCATCATAAAATAGGCTATCAGCAAAAGTAGTTGGACGGTCAAAAATAGAGCGAACCATCAAGTACTGTGCTTGTGCCGAAGGAATGACTACTGTTTTTCCTTTCTTAAAACTTTGTCCATTTTCGGTAATATCGGTTGAAAGATGATAGAATTCTATGTCATGTTGCAAAAGTAAATCCCAAAAAGCACGATTGCGACTTTGGTCGTTGGCATCACCAATTATATAAGCTTTTGTAGCAGATTTTTGCCCTTGCACAATTGATTCTGAAAAGAAATTTCTTTGATGTTTCAAAAGATTTTCTTTTTCAACCAACGAAGCACGAACCGTAGCTAAAGCATTGACCAATTGGTTTCTTATCGTAAAACCAAAAGCTAAATCGCCATTTTGGCTTTCTTGTAAATGCCCACGAGAACTTGCTTGTTCAAATAAAAGACCTAAACCACCTTCCATATCGGGGTAACTTGAACCATAGCCAGGGTACAAATTATCAAAAGACTCTTTGGTGTAGTACAACGAACCGATTTCGTTCATGGCTTGCTCAAAATACTTAGCAAAGCGGCTATTTAAGTCCTTATAAACATATTTGGGTATGAGAGGATTTTCAGCATTTTCTTTGGTTGGTTCAAAAAAATGAGAAGCATTTGTTCCCATTTCATGAAAGTCAGTCACTACATTTGGCAGCCATTGGTGATAAAAAGCCAAGCGATTTCTACTTTCAACATTGACAGCCAAATACCAATCACGGTTCAAATCAAACCAATAATGGTTGGTACGTCCACCTGGCCAAACTTCGTTGTGTTCACGGTCGTTGGCATCAGCCACCATTGGATCACCTTTGTGCATATTTGCCCAATGTGTATGACGGTCACGACCATCAGGATTGATCACTGGTTCCATCAATACCACTGCATCTTTTAGCCAATTGAGTGCCTCTGGGTCTTCGGTAGCGGTCAAGTAGTAGGCTGTTAGAATAGAAGCCTCACCACCTGAAGGCTCATTTCCATGAACATTATAGCCCAACCAAATAATAGCAGGAGCTTTTTTGGTATCTGGCATTGGTTTGGCAGGATCGGTGATTGTCAAATGTTCCTTTCGAATCTCTTCTATACGTTTTAAGTTTTCGGGGTTTGAAATCGTCACAATTATTTGCTCACGATGTTCATTAGTTTCGCCAATTTTCTGTACTGACACTCTATCAGAAACTCGGTCGAGTTCACGCATGTATTCTACTAATTTATCATGTCGAGTATGATGCGATCCTATGGCATATCCAAGAAATTGCTCAGGGGTAGGAATTGCAGAGTTGAGTTGTTTTTTAGGAAAAAAGTAGTCATTTTGGGCAAAAGAATTGCATAAAATGCCAAAAAAGCAAACAAACAATAAATGTTTCTTCATGGGTATAACAGGGTTTAGTTTGTGATGGATTAAAGATATGAAAAAAAAGATTTGGTAGCATCTTTATCTAAAATATTGTACTTCATTTTTTAGAAATTGGTAATAATATCGTTTTTATTTTTGTTGCAAAGAAAAAATAATTCTCTTTGTAACGAAATTTATACCGCCTCTCTTAGCCATTTGATTAATGACTACAAAAATCTTAATAGTGATACCATGTTTCAACGAAGAAAAAACGATTGCTACATTATTACGAGAGCTTTTGGTGGTTGATTTTTCGGAAAAATATAGTGTAAGTATTGTTGTCGTTAATGATGGTTCAATAGATAAAACAGCTATAATTGTGCGTCAATTTGATGTGATTTTGTTAAATTTACCTGTCAATTTGGGAATAGGAGGAGCGGTACAGACTGGTTTTAAGTATGCTTTTGAGAATGATTTTGATTTAGCAATTCAAGTGGATGGCGATGGTCAGCACCCACCAAGTCAGATTAAAAAACTACTTTTAGCTTTTGAGAAAAATAGAGCAAATGTGGTAATTGGTTCAAGATTTCTTGTTAAACAAGGTTTTCAATCTTCTGCTTTGAGAAGGGTAGGAATTTACTATCTGCATTGGTTCAATAAATTACTTACACAGAAAAATATCTATGATATTACTTCAGGCTTTAGATTATTTGATAAAAAAGTGATTGCTTTCATCGTTTGCTACTATCCAGACGAATATCCAGAACCTGAATCTTTGGTTATTTTTTCTAAAGCGGGGTTTTCTATTTCAGAAACAGCCGTTGAGATGAGACCCCGACAAGGAGGAAAATCTTCGATACAGCATTTTTCTCAGATTTATTATATTTTAAAAGTAAGCATTGCCATGTTTTTTTCATTCATAAGAAAAGTAAAATAATTGATTAATGTTTACTGATAAATATGTAAAACATTGATTATCAGTAGATTAAATTAGTGGTAGTTATGCAGAAAATTCAAATTATTGTCATTTTTATAAATAGTTTATTGCTTTTGTATATTGCAAGGCTCATTATTAAAGGAAAACTAAGAGAAGAATATGCCATTGCTTGGGTGGTTTGTACCATTGTTTTGATGTTCTTTTCATTTTGGAGAAATGGTTTGGAAGTTTTGGCAAAAGCTTTTGGCTTTTTTGAAGCTCCAAACTTAGTTTTTACCGCATTTATCTTTATCATTTTGATATATTTATTGCATTTGTCGGTTGTAAATACAAAACTTCAAAAAGATATTACAAAACTAGCTCAAGAGATTGCTTTGATGAAGCAAAAAGAGGAAAATGCTCAAAATAATGATTCGGATGAAACAACTTGAAGCGAGCTTATTTGCGAAATATCTTGGAGCAATTGTTGCTGATGAAAGATTACTGGAAAAATATATAGATGCTATCAAGAAACTAAGTATTATTCTTACTGAAGAAGAAGAAAAGATACTTATTAAATTAGTAAAAGAACCTTTTTTTTTACCATTTGTAGATGCTGGTTGGGCTTTGTTGAAACCCCAAAGTAATATCAGGAAAAGAATCTTAGTAATGAGTGCTTTGATTGAAACAGAACCTAACTATACAAATCTTTTCTTGGTTGAGAAAAATATTGCGTTTCCACGTATTCGCTTAATATTTAGAGGCATAGCTGCGTTATTGAAAGGAGTGTTAGGTACAGTTTTGATTGTTATTTTAGGATGGAGATAATTGATTATATCATTGTTGGTTCGGGTTGCACTGGAGCAATGGCTGCCGAAACACTTTCGCAGTCGGGTAAAAGAGTTTTGGTGATTGATGTAGGTTTGAAAAATGATAATCAAAACGAGTCAACCAATGATTTCATTTCAAAAAGGCTTAATGAAAATCAACAATCAGATTTTTTTTTAGGTGAAGAATTTGATGCTTTGAGTGAAATCACTCACCCAAATATTCCTCAACAAATGGCTCAAAGAAAATTTATGACTGAATTGACTGATAAATTCTTGTCGGTTGATTCGGCTAATTTTATTCCTGTTGAGTCTTTGGCTTTGGGTGGTTTGGGTAATGGTTGGGGACTCGGTAGTTGCGTTTTTTCTGCCAATGAACTCAGAAAGGTAGGACTTTCATCTTCAATGATGAATGAATCTTACAAAACTATTGCTCAAAGAATAGGTGTTTCAGGTGTTAAAAATGATGATGTAAGTACTTTTTGTCACCAAAATCAAATTGATTTACAGCCACCCATCCAACTCAATCCTTCGGCTGAAAGTTTATATAATAAATATCAAAGGCAACGTGCCTATTTTCACCAACAAAAACTCTTGATTGGTCAACCATCCATTGCCCTTTTGACCGAAAATAAAGATGAAAGACAGGCGTATGCCTATAAAGATTTAGATTTCTATATCAACGATGGCAATAGTGCCTATCGACCAGCTATCACGATTCAAGATTTACTTAAAAAAGGTAAAATCGAATACCAAAAATCATATTTAGCTCTGCGTTTTTGGGAGGAAAAAGACTACACAGTTTTGGAATGTTTACATATTGAAACCCATAAAAAAAAGCTTTTTTATACCACAAAATTAATTCTTTCAGCCAGCACGCTTAGTACTGCTCGAATAGTGATGAGGTCTTTTCAGCAACAAGAAAAACTGCCCATTTTGTGTAATGCTTATACCTATATGCCGATGGTTTATTTGCCTTTTATTGGGAAAAAAAACATTGATCAATGCAGTGGATTGGTGCAGTTAGCCATGTTTTATGATAGAAAAAGTGACCATTCAGATGTACCGATGGCTTCGATATATAATTATAGATCGATGCTTAATTTTAGAATTTTGAAACAAATGCCACTCAACTATGCCGATGGCATGAAGTTTTTGAAATTAATGATTCCTGCTTTATTTATTGCTGGCATTTTTCATCCTGCTAATTATCAAGCACAAAATTTCATTCAATTACAAAAATCAACTTCTCTTACAGGAGATACTTTATTGACTAATTATACTTTTGAAGGAAATGAAGCGAATGAAATTCTGGCAACTGAAAAGCTATTTGCTAAAGCCTTTTATAAACTCAATTGCTTGATTTTGAAGAAGATACGCACAAATACAGGGACAAGTATTCATTATGCTGGAACTTTGCCTTTCAGTGAAAACGAACAATTATATCATCTTTCTCCCGAAGGAAAATTATATGGTACCCAGCGAGTTTTTGTGGCTGATGGTTCTGGATTTAAGTTTTTATCAGGCAAAGGTTTGACTTTATCGCTCATGGCAAATGCTCAATTAGTTGCTCAAAATGTGATGAAAAATGTCTAAAACTATTGCCATAACAGGAGCGAATAGCTTTATTGGCAATGCTTTAGTGAGAGCTTTGCTCAAAAAAAACTATTTGATAAAAGCATTGGTTCGTCAAATTCCAACTGATAAGTTGGAAGGTGTGCTGTATCATTCATATCAGTTGGATGGAGATATAGATGAAGCATTTTTTTCTGATGTTGAGGTATGTATTCATTTGGCATTTCAATATAAAAAACAGGAAAATAATGGCGAAGATGTTAATATTCTGGCCATTAAAAACTTGAAGAAATTGCGATTGTCTCAATATATTTTTATTTCTAGCTTTGCTGCGGCCGAGCCTGTTACCGATTCTTATTATGGAAAATACAAGTTTGAAGCCGAATCATTTTTTAATGATGACTTAATTATTCGACCTGCTTTAGTTTTGGGTAATGGCGGTTTATTTGGAAGATTGCAAGCACAATTATCTAAAATTAGATTTGTACCATTGTTGAATGGTGGCAAACAAATCATTCAGACAATATTCATTGATGATTTAGTAAATGCTATTATTTTTTTGATGGAAAATGAAGCAAAGGGAATCTTCCATATTGCACATCCAACAAAAGTTTTTTATAAAGATTTCATGAATGATGTAGCAAAAAATACACAAAACAAGATTGTTTTTATCCATATTCCAGTTTGGTTCATGCAACTGCTCACAGCTATTCTTCAGCTCTTGCCTAATCCTCCAATCAAAAAAGACAATCTAACGGGTTTGCTTGCTTCCAAATATATTGATACGTCGCGGGAGCAAAGCATAATGCCTCAAAAATGGCTTTCAATAAGCGAAAGTCTTGTGGTGGTGGTTTCGGCTTCGCTCAACCACCGAAGCATTTCGAAGACCAAGGAACGAAAACTGTAGCTGAGCGAAGCCGAAGCTAGTTTTTCCAAACAATCATATCATTCATAATCAAATAATCTACATCGGCATTGGCGAATGAGCGGACAGCATCTTGTGGCGAGCAAACAATTGGCTCTCCTTTGATATTAAACGATGTATTAATCAAAACAGGATAACCGCTCAATTTCTCAAAAGTCTTTAGAAGTTTCGCCATTGGTGAATTTTCTTTTTCATTCACTGTTTGGATTCTGACAGTCCCATCCACATGCGTTAATGAAGGCAAAATGCTGCGGTATTTTTCTCTTACATGATACACCAAAAGCATATAAGGATTTGGGTAATCATGGTCGAAAAAAGTTCCACAATCTTTTTCAGTAACAATGGCTGCAAAAGGTCGGAAATCTTCTCTGAATTTGACTCTTTTATTCAAAATATCCTTCATGTCTTTGTTCATCGGATTTGCCAAAATACTACGATTGCCCAATGCTCGTGGCCCAAATTCCATTTTTCCTTGAAACCATGCTACAATTTTATTTTGTAATATTTTTTCTGCTGTAAAACTGTAAATTTCTTCTCTCGCAATTCTATAAGGAAGACCTGCTTCTTCAATAGCTTTGATACAAATTTCATTAGTGAATTCAGGCCCTAAAAATGCTGTCTCTTGAATTTTTCGAGGTCTGTTTAGTTTTTGATGATTAAGTAATAGAGCTGCACCGATGGCAGTGCCAGAATCTCCCGCTGCAGGTTGAATAAAAATATCTTTAAATAACCCCGATTTAGCAATAATACCGTTGGAAACACTGTTGAGAGCAACGCCTCCTGCCATGCACAAATGATTGCTTTTTGTTACCTTTTTGAGGTGTTTTGCCATGTGCATGACTACATCTTCCACAATATGTTGAGCTGCAGCTGCTACTTCCAATTCATGTTCTGTCCAGTCTTTTCCTTCTTTTTTTGAATGGCCAAATAATTGAGTGAATTTTTCACTCACGCCTGATTTTCGGGTATAATGGTAGGAGAAATAATCCATATCAAAATCAAATCCACCATCAGATTTTAGCCGAAAAAGCTTTTTCATTTGTTGATAAACTTTACCATTTGGATTGCCATAAGATGCCAAACCCATCATTTTTCCTGGCCCTTCGATGAGTTTAAAACCTAAATGAATTGACATGGCTTGATAAAAAGCCCCTAAAGAATAAGGCGTATTCACTGTTTGAATTTTACGAATATTATTCCCTTTGCCTTCTGCTAATAAAGTCGTCGCCCATTCGCCTGCACCATCAATTGTTAAAATAGATGATTCTTCAAAAGACGAAGGATAAAAAGCACTTGCGGCATGACAAAAATGATGTTCAAAAAAATGAAATTTAAATTTCGGATTTTGCGATTGAAATGTTTCCTTTAACTTTTTTGGAAGTTTGTACATATCAAACAAATAATTGACCATGCCCAAATTTTCTTCTACCTCAAAATGACGTTGTTCTCTTAGCAACGTTGGTACTTTGTTCCAAAATTTCAATAAATAAATAGGAATTTTAGACAATGAAATCGTAGGATTCCAAAAGAAGGCGATGTGGTCAAGGTCATCAATTGTGATATCTTCGTAAGCTAAACACGCATTAATTGCCATTTCAGGAAACCCACCTGCGTGTTTTTTGCGATTGAGTCTCTCTTCTTCGACCGCAAAAACTATCTCATCATCAACAATTAAAGCTGCTGCCGAATCATGTCCGAAGCTATTAAAGCCTAATATTTTCATATTTATTTGGTCTTTTTTTGGTAGGCTTCCGCAAGGTTTCCTTTCAATAATTGATTTTTTGGATTGATTTTCATGCCTTTTTCGCCAATAGTAATGGCTTTCTCATAAGCTCCAAGTTGATTGTAAGCAGCACAGATATTATTGTAGGCAAGGTCATAGTTAGGTTTAAGTTTCAAAGCCTCATAAGCAGCAGCAATACATTTTTGAAAATCCCCAGCATTATAATATTGAAGGCTTAAATCAATGTAGTATTCTGGAGTTAAATTACTCTTTGCAGACAAGTTATTTTGTTTACTATTTTTAAGAAATGAATGCTTCAATGATAAAAGCCTTTGGTGCTGAGGACTTAAACTAAGCCCTTTTTCAAGAAAAATATTTGCCTCTGTTATTCGTTTAGAAGCGATCAGAAACTCAGCATAAAATGCGTAAGCTTCTGGGATATTTGGATTTAGTGCAAAAGATTTTTTGAAATAAGCTTCCGCCATCGCTTTATCACCCATGATTCGTTTGGCTATTGCCATATTGATGTAGGCGTACGCATAACTGGGCCAAATTGTTATTGTTTTTTGATAACACATCATCGCATTTGCGTAATCTCCTTTTTTCATCAATGCAAGTCCGTAATTCATCCAACCACGACCATTTTTAGGTGATTTTATTGTGCATTCTTGCCAAAGTGTCTCTTCGGTAGCCCAAATCTTATTTCGTTGATGTGTTCCATAACCATGTAGTGATAAAAAAACGAAGGTTGAAGTAAGAATTACCCATTTTGAGGCGGCTTTCTCAAATAAATTGTGTTCTATGATGAAATTTCTTAAAAAAGTAGTGGCGGCTATAAATAAACCAATGTATGGGAAAAAGGTACGGTGATCATTCAGCACCTCGGCAAATGGGAAAATACTTGAAGTGGGAAAAAGAGCAATAAAAAACCATAAAATTCCGAAAGTGATGGGTCTATTTTTTCTATCAAACGAACATTGATAGGCAATCGCCAATAAGCTAATGATGAATAAAATTCCTGCTAAAATTCTATCATCTGTATAAGAATGGATGACAGACCAATCGGTATCTACGACTAAATTAAGTGGTAAAACAAAGTTATAGGCATAATGGAAAATAACAAAAGGTTGGGTGAAAAGGTATTTTAGCACACTGGCTCCGCCAGAATCCCAGTGAGCAGGAGTCATTTTTCTTGAAAAAATGAAGAGAGCAATGGCTAATAATAGCGGAAAAGCTACTTGTTTAATAATCGTATAATTTTTACTTAAAAACCATTGTCTGACCAAAAGTTGTTGTTCAAATAATAATTTATAAACAACTAAGAGTGGTATAAACATCATGGTTAATTCTTTTACAAAAAACCCCAAAAATGCAGGTATAAAATAAAGATAGATTTTTTGACTTTTAGGGAAATAAAAATACAATATAAATGATAAAATGATGGTAAGCGTTGAGAAAGAATCAGACCTCGCAATGATATAATTGATAGTTTCGGCATTGGCCGTATGTAATAAAAACCAAGCAGTAGCAAATAGAGCAAAGTAGTTATTAGACTGATAATCAAGGCTTTTTTGTAACAAATAAAGAAATGTAAAATAACAAAGAATACCTAAAAGCAGAAATCCAATAAAAATACTAACATGAAAGACGAAAGGCTCTGCTGAAGATTTTCCTGCTAAATAATAATCGATGGTATTCAGCGTTGTAAGCCCAGGTCTATAGGCTTGATTGGCAGGCAAAGTGCTGGTCGTTTCTGCATTTAAAAAAAAACTTGGGATGTTTTTTATATCTCTGATATACAAATTTTCGACAATTGTATGGAAATCATCAAAGTGAAATGCATTGTAAAAATGATTGCTGTAAACAAGAAAAGTGATAATAGAGACAAGAGAAAGTGCTATTGTATGAAAATATCTTTTCATGGTTGAATATCGAAATCAAAAAAACTTAATCAAATTATCTACAAATATATGTAAGCTATTTGATGCTCATCGAATAGTTAGGTGAATTTTTAGAGAAACGATTTTGCTTAATTTAAAAATTGAGAAAACAAATTTCAAACATCTTCCTCATAAAAGAGTTGTTTTATTTGTAATTTTGAACAGAATTTTATTAAAATCTAATGTCTATGAAAAAAATGAGTTTAGTTGTTGCTTTGGTTATTATCGCAGCAGCATTTACCACAAAACCAATTATCGACGAACCGATAAAAAAAGTATTAAAACCAGATGTTGATAACGGAGGAATCAAATTAGCAAAAGGCTTTGGGGCAGTTGTTGTTGCCGAAGAAACTGGTAAAGCTCGTCACATCGTTGTTTTGCCAAATGGGACGATTTATATTAAAAATAACTCAGCTAAAGATAATAAAGGTATCACTATTTTGAAAGATACTGATGGTGATGGCAAAGCTGACATCAAAGAATATTTTGGGAATTATGGTGGAACAGGCATCGAAGTCTATAATGGATACTTATATGCTTCATCAAATTCAGAGATTTTTCGTTATAAATTAGACGGAAAAGGCGATGTAATTGATAAAAATGCTCCTGAAACTGTTGTAAGTGGTTTGCCTGATTTTCGTCAGCATGAATCAAAACCAATGGCTTTTGACGAACAAGGACATTTATTTGTAACAATTGGAGCTCCATCAAATATTTGTCAAGAAAAAGACCGCCAAAAAGGTTCACCAGGTCAAATGCCTTGTCCATTATTAGAGAAAAATGCAGGAATTTGGCAATTTGATGCCAATAAACTCAATCAAAAGCAAGAAGATGGTATCCGTTTCGCCACAGGCATTCGCAATGCTGTGGCAATCAATTATGATTCATTTTCTAAGAATCTCTACGCTTTGCAACATGGACGTGATATGCTTTTTCAACATTATCCAGAAATGTACTCGGCCGAGCAAGGAGCAGAATTGCCTTCGGAGGAATTTTTATTAGTGAAAAAAGGCTCTGATTTTGGTTGGCCTTATAGCTATTTTGACAAAGATAAAGGAAAGAAAATGCTTTGCCCAGAATATGGTGGCGATGGCAAAAAGGAATATACCAAAGCTGATAAGCCAATCATGGCGTTCCCAGGGCATTGGGCTCCAAACGATGTGTTATTCTATCATGGCAATCAATTTGCGGCTAAATATAAAAACGGAGCATTTATTTGTTTTCATGGTTCGTGGAATCGAGCTCCAAAAATGCAAGCGGGCTACTTTGTAGCATTTGTACCTTTCAAAAATGGTTTGCCTTCGGGTCCTTATGAAGTTTTTGCAGAAGATTTTGCTGGTGGTCCAGAAATTAAAAGTCCAGGCGATGCCAAGGCTCGTCCGATGGGTTTAGCTGAAGGTGCTGATGGTTCTCTTTACATTACTGATTCAGTAAAAGGAAAAGTATGGAAAGTAATTGCCAATAAATAAAAGAAATCAATAACAAATCCTTGCAGGTCTTTGTCTGACCTGTAAGGATTTATTTTAGAGAAATAATGAAAAAAGTATTTGTATTAGCTTTATTATCAATTAGTTATATTTCATTCGGACAAAAGAAAAATGTTGATCCAGGCAAGGCTATTTATACGCAATATTGCTTGGCTTGCCATCAAGAAGACGGAAGTGGCGTACCAAATATGAACCCACCTCTCCGAAAATCTGATTGGGTACTTGGTGATAAAACACGCTTAATCAATGTAGTTTTAAAAGGTTTAGACGAAGAAATAGAAGTAAACGGTGAATCATACCGAGGAATCATGGCTTCACATAGCTTTCTAAGCGATAAGCAAATTGCCGATGTCTTAACATTCATCCGTTCAAATTTTGATAACAAAGCTGAAGCCATAAAACCTGAAGAAGTACAAGCTTTGCGTAAGAAATAATGTTCAAACTCATCTATTTTAGAAAATATATAGCTTAGAAGATTACCCAATCTTTCAATAGTCTCGAAAGTTTTGGTTTTAAAGCTCGTTTAGTCTTTTGCCTTGATGATTGGTAAATCTACTATGTTTAGGTTCGCCAATCATTTGTTTTTTATAAATACTATTGTGTCCTGATAATAGATAAGAAACCACACAAGCAATGGCAACATAAACACCACATTCGCTACCAAATAATTCCATCGCCATAATGCTACAAGCCAAAGGTGTGTTGGTTGCTCCTGCAAATACTGCTACAAAGCCCATTCCCGCCAAAAGCCCAGTGGGCAAAGGTATAATATAAGATAAAGCATTGCCCAAAGTAGCACCAATAAAAAATAACGGCGTTACTTCGCCACCTTTAAAACTTGCTGCTAATGTCAGAATAGTAAAAGCCATTTTCAAGGCAAAGTCATAAGCGGGGAGGTGTTGCTCAAATGAGGCAACGATTGTTGGAATTCCCAAACCAATGTATTTGGTTGTACCGATTGCCCAAATTGCCAAAGCTACAATGATACCACCAACCAATGGACGAAACGGTGGGTATTGGATTTTTGATTTGAAAATGGCACTCATAAAATGTATGACTTTGCTAAATGTTGCAGCACACAAACCAAATACAATGCCTGCCAAAATGGCATATATAATATTGATTTCTGAAATATCAGGAATTAGATGAATATGATAATGTGTATGTTGAGTATGCCAAAGCTTGGTTACTAAGTCGGCAATGATAGCAGCCATAAATGCAGGAAAAATAGCATCATATTTCAGTTTACCAATCAAAAATACCTCTAAACCAAAGATCGCACCAGCCAATGGTGTTCCAAAAACTGAACCAAAACCAGCAGCAATGGCCGCAATCATAAGAGTTTTTCGTTCATTTGGAGTCAATCGAAAAGGTTTACTAAGCTGGTCTGCTATTGCCCCAGCCATTTGTAATGCAGTGCCTTCACGCCCAGCCGAACCACCAAAAAGATGCGTGGCCATCGTGCCAATGTACACAAAAGGAGCCATGCGAAAAGATATGATTTGTTGTGGCTGATGGATCGTATCAATAAGCAAATTATTGCCTGCTTCAATGTCTTTTCCCCAATAATGATAAAGCAAGCCGATTGCTAAACCACTCAAAGGCAGTAGAGTAATTAACCATAAATGATTTTCACGATAATTGCCAACCCAATCTAATGAATGCAGAAAACCCGCCGAAGCCGAACCAATGCCAATACCGATAAGCGTAGTAAAAAACAGCCATTTTAAAATATAAGGAACAGCAGGATAATTCCTGAAAAATGCACGAAGTTGTAAACCGATTTTTTCTCCGAAAGATTTTTGTTTTTTTATTGACATATAAGCTCTTTTACAATCGCATTTTTAGAATCGGGTAGGGTTTTTCCGTACCATCCAGCGGTGTACGGTCATAGACTTTAAAACCAAATTTTTTATAAAAATCAAGAGCATTGGTATTGTCTTCGTTGACATCCACTTCTGTTATTTTCAATTCGTTTAATGCAAAATCCATCATAGTTTTACCGATGCCTTTGCCAATACACTCAGGCTTTAAGAAAAGCATTTCAAGTTTATTTTCAGCAATACCTAAAAAGCCAACAAGTTCTTTGTTTTCACTAAAACCACAAAACACATCAAAAGTATTGAAATCAATGGTTTGAACAATAGACTTATAAAAATCAATATCTTCTGATTGCAAAAAATGATGTGTAGCACGAACAGACTCCTCCCAAATCTCAATGATTTGATTGCGGAAATCATCATTATATTTTTCGATTTGGAGAGGCATTTTTCTGTTTTCAAAAAAGCTCAGTTATGCTTAGACAAAGTCAATATTATTAATTATTAAATCATTCCTTCAAAACATAAATCGCATCCAAATTTCGTCCAAAACCATCATAATCAAGGCCATAACCAACCACAAATTTATTTTCAATCTCAAAACCAACGTAATCCAGCTTCAAAGGCACTTTCAGAGCTTCGGGTTTGAAGAGCATGGTCATGATTTTTATTGAAGCAGGTTTATTGGCAGCTAATTGCCCTAAAATCTCTTGCATGGTCATTCCCGTATCTACAATATCTTCAACAATAATTATATCTCGATTTTGAATATCCTCTTTCAAACCCAAAATCTGCTTCACAGTGCCAGTAGAGGCCGTGCTTTGGTAAGATGATACTCTGATGAAGGTAATTTCACATGCAATGTCTATATATTTAAACAAATCGCCTACAAACATGAACGAACCATTCAAAACCCCAATCAATAATGGATTTTTTCCTGCATAATCTTTGTTTACTTCTTGGGCAAGTGCTTTGATGCGGTCTTGCAAGGGCTCTGCTTCAATAAAAGGGACAAAATGCTTGTCTTTGATTTGTTTCATTTCTTTGGCAAATTTATTCTTGATGCAATTTAAAGAATTAATTCAAAAAAAATAATTTTAAGAAAATTTTAAGTTTTTGTAATTTTGCAAAAATAGTTTCGTTAATGTATAAAAATTAAAGAATATATGAAGTTCAAAAATGCTTGGTTTTTATTGCTTTTATTGATAAGTTATGTGAGTCAAGCTCAGTTTTCGTGGTTTGGTGGCGATACCAAAAAGAAACACCATGAAGTATTGCTTGCAAACCGTGCGATTCAGATTGAGGCTACGCAGGCCATCAATAATATGTATAATTTTAATTATGATGCTGCCGAGCGAGATTTCAAATGGCTTACTGTAAAATATCCTGATCACCCGATTGGTTTTTTCCTTTTAGGACTCAACGAATGGTGGAAAATTGTGCCAGATACAAAAAATGAATCGCACGATGATGCTTGTTTAGACAACATGAATCGAGCCATTGATTTGGCAGATGATATGCTTGATGATGATGATACGGATAAAGAAGCGGCATTTTTTCAAGCAGCCGCTTATGCTTTTAAAGGGCGACTTTATTCTGAACGTGAAAATTGGATAAAAGCAGCTTGGGCAGGCAAACAAGCCATGAAATATTTAGAAAAATGTCGTGGTTTTGGAGATTTTAGCCCCGAATTGGCCATTGGTGATGGACTATACAATTATTATTCTAAATGGATTCCTGAAAACTATCCTTCGCTCAAACCAATGCTGGTTTTCTTTCATAAAGGCGTGAAAGCCGAAGGAATCAAGCAATTAGAATATGTTTCATCCAATGCTTTTTATACAAGAATGGAAGCAAAGTATTTTCTGATGCAAATTTATGCAATGGAAAATCAGCACCAAAAAGCTTATTATATGGCTGCTCAAATGCACGCGATGTATCCAAATAATGCTTTTTTTCACCGTTATGCCGCCAGAACAGCTTTCATGTTGAGTAAAGCTGATGAAGCAGAAACTTTAGCTCAAGAGTTATTAGCGAATGTTGAAATGGGTAAATATGGTTATGAAAGTACCTCAGGCCGTTATGCAGCTTATATTTTGGGCTACATTAATTTTAACTATAAGCATGACTTAACAAAAGCTAAAGAATATTACCAAAAAACAATAGACTTTGCTCTACAAAATGATTCTAAAGATTCGGGCTATTTTTTAGGTGCAAATTTAGCCTTAGGAAAAATCCATGCTTCTGAAAAAGATTACATGAAGGCTTTACAATATTATACCATTGTAACGGATAATGCCGAAAAAAAATCAGATTCTTACAAAGAAGCTAAGAAGCTAATTGAGGATATCAAAAAATGGCTAAAAAGTGAAAAGAAAAAGAAATAATTAAATCTTCTCAAATTAAGTGCTTTTTGACCTTATTTTTGAATAAATTTTCAGAAATATGTTCAGTCAAATTAATCGAATTAAAGTTAAATCATCTATTATAGTATATTTCATTTTTGTCCTTCCTTTTTGGGGAGGGCAAATGCTTTATGCCCAAAAACTTATTCGTGGTCCATATTTACAGCAATTGAGCCAAAATGATGTTATTATTCGTTGGCGTACCGATGTGCCAACCACAAGTTTAGTAAATTTTTGGAAGAGAACACCAAATCCAAATATGCCAATTGATGTGAAAATTGAGTTTGACAAAACACTTACACAAGAACACATTCTTAAATTAACAAATTTAGAAGTCAATACAAGGTATTTTTATGCTGTTGGGACAGATAAAATTATCTTGGCTACGGGCAAAGATTTTTATTTCACAACAGCCCCATCGCCAACAGACAAGCGACCTATAAATATTTGGGCTATGGGTGATTTTGGCGATAATTCTACTGAAGTTTATATCAAAAATCAGACTGCTGTAAGAGACCAATACCTGAAAAATAAGGCAAATTATACTGATTTATGGCTTTGGTTGGGTGATAATGCCTATTGTTGTGGAACCGATGTTGAATATCAGAAACAAATTTTTGATTTTTATGGAAGTAATATTTTAGGAAATACAGCAATTTTCCCTTCGCCTGGAAACCATGAATATTATGAAACAACAACTGGACAAGTAGATAGAAAGATCAATTATTTTGATATAATTTCTGTGCCTAATAAAGGAGAAATGGGTGGAGTTTCGTCCAATACAAAAGCCTATTATTCTTACAATTATGGCAATATACATTTCATTTCACTCGATTCTTATGGTTTAGATGAAGGGAAATACCGTTTTTATCAGCCTGCCAGTACACAATACCAATGGCTGATGAAAGATTTAGCCAGTAATACATCTCTATGGACAATTATTTTTTTTCATCATCCACCCTACACCAAACGTTCACATGATTCAAACGCCGAAGAAGAATTGCGTTTGACACGTGAAAATTTAGTGCCAATTTTTGATAAATATAAAGTTGATTTAGTGCTGAGTGGGCATAGTCATGTATATGAGCGTTCGTTTTTGATAAAAGGTCATACAGGGCATTCGATGACATTTGACCCCAGAATTCATGTAGTACAAAATGTGAATGGTAAATATGATAAAAACATAGGTTCTCGACCAATTATCAATAAAGATGAAGGTACAGTTTATTGTGTGGTCGGTTCTGCGGGCAGGCTTGATTGGAATGGCGATACTGAACCCCATCCAACATCTGTTTATTCAAATTATACCATTGGCGGTTCTTTGCTTCTTACCATTGATAACAATCGTTTAGATGCTCGGTGGGTTTGTGCTGATGGAGTAGTTAGAGATAATTTCTCTATTTTCAAAAATGTTAATAAAATTGAAAAAAAGACCATCGAATATGGTGAAAAAATACGTTTAAATGCTTCGTGGAATGGCACGCAAGAGTGGTCGAATGGTGCAAGAAACCAAGAATTTATTGAGATTTCTCCACGAAAAGATACCATCATTACTGTCATAGATTCATTGGGTTTTTTGAAAGATAATTTTCAAATTTTGGTATCTCCACAGCCAATTATTTCAACAGAATTGCGTGAAACTGGCACAATTTGTTTGAAAAAAGAACTAAAAGTATATTTTGATGTGAAGAACACATTACCTGAAAAATGGAATTATATACTTGAATTATCAGATATGAATGGCTCTTTTGCAAAGCCTTTGCAATTAGATAAATCTAATAAAAGCCCTTTTAGCATCATTCTGCCTGATACCTTGAAAGAAAGTAAAAATTATCGCTTTCGTGTAAGACCTAATGTTGACTTTTTTGATGAAAAACCAAGTAAAAACTTCAGCGTTTATCGACCTGTAACTGCAAGTTTTATAGGTGAAAAAGCAATTCCTTTTGATACAACTGTAACTTTAAAAATCCGCTTTGACGGTACACCACCTTTTTCCTATAAAATCAGTAAATTGCCAGAAAGTGTTTCTCAAAGTTTAGAAATTTCTCTAAAAGTTAAACAAACAGATGCTACCAGTTATGTACTTGAAAAAGTAAGTAATACTTGTGGAGAAGGCAAAGTGTTGGAGGATAATAAAGTGAGTATTCTTGCACCACTTGCTGTTGAAGATAACGAATCAAATACAATATTTAGAATATTCCCTAATCCAGCAGCAGAAGAGTTTACGATAGAAAATCAGACTGGTCAAGCAATAAAAACACAACTAATTCTAAGAGATTTGAATGGAAAAAAAGTATTTCATAAATCACTTTCAATTACTGAAAAAGAACAGATTTCTCTGCAAGAATTACCTTCAGGTACTTATTTTTTGACTTTAAAAACAACAACTTTTAGAGTAAGTAAAAAGATTGTAAAACTTTAAAAGCAAAAAAACGTGCCACATCTGATAGTAAATATCTAAGATGTGGCACGTTTGTCTTTTCAAAAACAACTATTAAGGTACGGGTAAAACCTGCGTATCTTTAAAAGTTGAAAGAATTACCATTGTTTGCGTATTGGCCACCTCTTCAATTTCATTGATAGTTTCCATGATGAGTTTTTGGTACGAATTGATGTCTTTGGCGATTACTTTTAACAAGAAATCACATGAACCAGTTACGTGATGGCACTCAATTATTTCTGGTACTTTTGTTATCTTTTCTACAAAAGCTTCTGTAACCGACTTACGATGCCCCGAAAGTGATACCTGAACAAATGTCATTACACCTAAGCCCACTTTTTCTCTATCTACTTGGGCATGGTAGCTTCTTATGATACCAGACTGTTCTAATTTTTTTACTCTTTCGAGTGTTGGTGCTGGTGATAATCCTATTTCTTTTGAAAGTTGGGCGTTGGTAATCTTACCATTACTTTGGAGAATTTCCAGAAGACTGTGGTCAATCTGGTCAAGTTTGTTAATACTCATGGGGAGTAATTGTTTTTGGAAGTGCAAAATATTATTTGGTGCAAAGTTACTGCTTTTCTCTATAAAACAATTATTAATTTTGAAATTTTAGCAAAAAAGAAAACTTTTTTTGGAAAAAAGCCAAAATACAAAACATTACCCATAAATTTTGAATTAACGTTTAGATACTTTATTATGTGAAATACTTCGCTGACGGCTACATTTATGTCTAAAGTCATCAATAGCTGATTTTGCCAAATGTTTCGTCATTCTGCCTTGCACCCGTTCTCGCCACATACGCCAAGAGGAAGGCTTCATCTCTCGCCTCATCAATTCAATCACTTCTTGTTCTTTTAATCCAAACTGAGCCTCAATTGCATCAAATGTCGTTCGATCTTCCCATGCCATTTCTACAATTCTGTCTTTGTCTTCGTCTGGTAATGCCTTATATTTTTCTTTAGAATTCATGAAATTTGCTTATAATTGATTCTTTATTTAACAAAATAGCTTACTTGAATGTTTTCTTTTAATGTGAATAATAAGATTCGAAATCATTGATTATTCACTCATTCTATCATTGAGATGTTGAATTATTAGTTATGAAAGGAGTAAAAAAAGGAAATTTACCAAGCAAAATTTGTAAAACCTGTGGCAGGCCTTTTACTTGGCGAAAAAAATGGGAGAAAGTTTGGGAGGAGGTAAAATATTGTGGTGATGCTTGTCGAAACAAAAAATAGTAGTCAAAGGAGTTCTTCAGATGGATTCCAATAATATTTCTTAAAATCCACCAATTGGTCTTTTTCGACTTTTAAACCTTCACTTTCGAGTAATTCTTGCATACGATTCCCTCCAAAATGATGTTTACCTGTCAATAAACCATTACGGTTAAGCACTCGGTGAGCAGGAACATCTGGCATACTATGGCAAGCATTCATTGCCCATCCAACCATTCTTGCACCACCAGTACCGAGATATTTGGCAATCGCTCCATAGCTCGTCACTCTGCCATAAGGAACAAGCTTTACGACCTCATAAATATCATCAAAACTATTTTCTTTAGATTTTTGCATCATTTAAAGATAGTCGAAGGGAGTGAGATTAAATAAATATATAATACCGATTTCAGTACTATTTTTTTATTTCTTTCTCTAACTCAGCGTACCATTGCTCTCCATAAGCTCGAATGAGTGGTTCTTTTAAAAATTGATAAACAGGTACGCCTAATTTCTCGCCTAAAGAACAAGCATCACTGCAAATCGACCAACGGTCGTAATTAATAGCGTGATAATTATCATATTTGGTAATTCTGATAGGGTAGAGGTGGCACGAAATTGGTTTTTTCCAAGTTATTTTACCATCAAGGTAAGCTTGTTCGATACCACATTTTAGAATCTTATTTTCATCATAAATTGCATAAGCACATTCACGGTCGCCGATGGTTGGCGTCGAATAATCTCCCTCCCAATCTTTGATATAAGTGCCTTGTTTTTCAATTGCTTTTATACCTTCTGCTGATAGATAAGGTTTTACATGTTCATAAATTTCTGCTAAAATAGGCAACTCAGCTTCTTCTAATGGAGCTCCTAAGTCACCTTCCACACAACATGCACCCTTACACTTATTAAGGTCACAAACAAACAGTTTGTCTGCAACATCATCACTAATACAGGTATTTTCTATTAAAATCATTCTATTAATCGTACGACGGGTTTCCTAACTCGCCCTTGTAATGAATATAAAAAGACGGGTTAGGAAACCCGTCATATTAAATAATTATTTTTTTATCACTAATTTCTGTCCAATCTTAACGTTTTGATCAGACATACCGTTCCAATCTTGGATTTGTTTCATCGACACACCATAGCGTTTTGAAATACTATAAAGTGTTTCTGTTTTTTGAACCACATGAAACGAAGAAGCACTTGGACTTAGCGTAGGTTTAGTGGCTTCTACTTTATTTGGTACGGCCGCTTTAGCAGTACTTTTTACTATCAAAACCTGACCAATTTTTACTTTTTCATCCGTTGGAATATTATTCCAAGCAGCCAAATCTTTCACCGAAACATTATATTGTCGAGCAATACTGTAAAGTGTTTGTCCTACATCTACTATGTGTTCATTTGCATTTGAAACAGGTGCTGGCTTAGTTGGTGTAGTTTTTACAATAACTGTTGGAGTATCAGGGTCTGAAACTTTTGCAGGTGTTTTTTTGACCTCTACAGGTTCGTCTGTAATAACAATGATGTCATCTTCATCACGGCGTGGTTTATCAGCTTTTTTATTGCTTTCCTCTGCCAAAACCGTCTCTGTAGGTTTATTTGTTTTAGAACTACTATTAGGAGTCTTGACTTTTTCTGCCTCTGTTTTTTTATTATCGTTTGCTAAAACCTTTTCTTCATTTCCATCATAGTTTTCTTTAATCGGCACTTTTTCGACTTCTTCATTGTCTTTGCCATTCAAAACTTCTATAGGTTGATTTTTGGGACTTTTTTTCTGTAAATAAACCAAACGACCTTTTTGAATTCGTTGAGAAGTCTTCATTCGGTTTAGTCGAAGCAAATTTTTCAAGCGAATACCATAGATTTGTGAGATTTCCCATATGGTTTGTCCTGTAAGTACCACATGCTGTGGTACAGCACCTTTACGTGATTTTTTTTGCAAATAATATACTTTTCCTTCTTCAACAAGGTCTTTTTCGTTCATGTCATTGTAACGGAGAAAATCAGGAATTTTCATTTTCCCGTTTCTCGCCAATGACGCTACATCATCTCCAGGCTTTGCTAAAATACCTTTTTTCCCATTTATTTCGTAGAAAATAGGCTCTTCTTCACTTGCAGCAACATTAGTAACACGCTTAAGTATTGGAAAACTCGCATTGTTTTTAGTGACTCGCAAATCATGATTAAGTTTCCCTTGAATATCTTCCAAATTTTCAGCAGGAACCAAAATAGCAACCGAGTAGTCTTTATCAGTAGGAATGACATCTGCTTGTAACCAAGAATTATATTTTCTCAATTCATTGACATCCATAGTGGTTGCAGAAGCTATTTCTTCGAGCGTTTTTCCTTTTGATTTTTTGTATTCAACAAATGAAAATGGCGACTCTTTGAGGCGATTGATACGGTATTCAAAAGCAACTCGATTGGCTAAGGCTTTGATTAAATAGCGATCTGTTTTTGCATCGAATGTAATTTCTGTGGCATTTGACCATTCTGCCGGCACAATTTTACTGACGCCAGTTGCTCCAAGTGAGTAAGAAAATAACGTTGAAACCCAGTTTTTATAAATCAAATTATTCCGTTTCAAATAAATTGCCGCCGCTCTGGTAGAAGCAAAAATATTTTTTCTTTCGTCAACATCTTTATCTACTCGTAAGCCAACTTCTTGGGCAGTTGTAGGCTTCATCTGCCAATATCCTACCGCATTAGATGAGGAAACTGCATCAGGCAGCAGCGAACTCTCTGATACAGCTACATATTTAAAATCTTCAGGTACTTGTTCTTCTTCTAAAATAGTTTCAATGATGGGAAAATACCATTGGATACGTTGTAACTTATCAAGAAGGTATTTGTTTTCGGGAGTGAGAAGCGTGTTAACTTCTTTTTGAACTAATTTCTGAGCATCAGCATCGAGTTTGATACTAATTCCAGCAAATTCTAATTTTTTAGATACTTCTGGAAGTAATGCTTTCTGAGCAAAAACCCCTTGAATACTCACAAGCAAAAGTAGAAAAATAATTTTCTGTTTCATTTTATTAGGAAATTGGGTTCGAATATATTTTTTAAGCACGAAAATTGATTGCAAATGCTAAATGATTAATAATCACAAATAGCTGACATTGACAACTGCTTACAGTTAAATTTTTCTCACCACCATTAAACCATCACGAATCGGAAGTAAGATATTCTCTACACGATTATCTTCATGTAATTTTTTGTTGAAAGCCCTTATTGTCACTGTATCTTTATCTTTTTTAGTAGCATCAGCTACTTTTCCACTCCACAAAACATTGTCAGAAATAATGTAGCCTCCTTTGCGAACTTTATCAAAGACTAAATCATAGTAATTGGCATAATTGAGCTTATCGGCATCAATAAAAACCAAGTCGAATGTTTCGGTTAAAGTAGGAATTATCTCGATGGCATTACCAATCCTAAAATCAATTTTTAATTTTAAGGAAGATTCATTAAAGAAACCACGAACAAAATCTTCTAATTCTTCATTCACATCAAGCGTGATGATTTTACCACCTTCTGTCAAACCTTCTGCTAAGCAAAGTGCAGAATAGCCTGTATAAGTACCAATTTCAAGAATATTTTTTGGTTGTATCATTTGCGATAGCATTGCCAAAAAGCGTCCTTGTAGATGCCCCGATAGCATACGAGCCTGCAAAACTTTTGCGTGTGTCTCACGGTTAAGCTTACCCAATAGTTCACTTTCAGGAGAGGTGTGTGTAATACAATAATCGTCAATTTCAGGGGCAATAAATTCCATGTATGAATGTTGAATATTTATATACGATGGATATTTGTGAAATATATTGATAATCAACTGATTAGATGTTTATTCCCAAATTTAGCACTTGACTATCGTCTATTGCCCATCGACTTTATTATACAAAATTATAACATTTTTTAAAAATCCTAACAAACTAAGTTATTTTTTTTGAAATAATCAAATTTATGATAAAGGTAATTATTTCAGAAATATTTGAAAATATGAAATAAAAAATAAATTCAAAATAAATAAAATATTTTATTTATTTTGAATTTATTGTAATGTCAAGAAATTTTATTAGATTTTACTCTTAAACTAAAATCAGCCAAGACCAATGCTGCCATCGCTTCAACAATGGGTACAGCACGAGGAAGTACGCACGGGTCATGACGGCCTTTGCCCGAAACGATTACTTTTTCACCCAAAGCATTGACACTTTCTTGGTCTTGCATAATGGTTGCTACTGGCTTAAAGGCCACTCTGAAATAAATATCTTCGCCATTAGAAATACCACCTTGGATTCCGCCTGAATGATTGGTTTTTGTATGTACCTTGCCATCATCGCCTACAAAAAACTCATCGTTATGTTCCGAGCCATAAAGTTCGATTCCTGCAAAACCACTACCGTATTCAAAACCTTTTACCGCATTGATACCTAACATCGCTTTGCCTAATTCAGCATGTAGCTTATCGAAAACGGGTTCACCCCAACCGACAGGCACACCTTTAATCACACACGTAATAACACCCCCGATTGAATCACCTTTTTTACGAATTTCGTCGATATAGTCAAACATTTTTTGTGCCATTGCTTCATCTGGGCAACGCACCGCATTGTTTTCTGTTTTCGACAAGTCTAATTCCCAATATTCTTTGTCTAATTTCAATTTTCCTACTTGCGAAACATAAGCTTGGATGCTAATAGCACGAGAATTAAGTAGTATTTTGGCCAACGCCCCAGCAGCAACACGAGCAGCCGTTTCACGAGCAGAACTACGTCCTCCACCTCGATAATCACGCACGCCGTATTTTTCGGTATAAGTATAATCGGCGTGTGAAGGGCGAAATTGATTAGCTATATGTCCATAGTCTTTAGAACGTTGGTCTTCATTTGGAATTACCATCGCAATGGGAGTACCTGTGGTTTTTCCTTCAAAAATACCTGAAAGAACTTGGAATTCATCTGCTTCTTTGCGTTGCGTAGTGATTCTTGATTGCCCTGGTTTGCGGCGGTCAAGTTCGTTTTGGATGAAAGTTTCATCGAAATCAAGTCCAGCAGGACATCCATCAACAACTACACCAATGGCTTTTCCATGTGATTCACCAAAGGTTGAAATCTTAAATATTTTTCCGTAAGTGCTACTCATCAATTATCAATTATCAATTATCAATTATCAATTATTTTCGGTTTGAGCTTTATTAAGATTCGCTCTTGTTTCTTTTTCCCCAATTAAATAAATATAAACCTCCCATTAGCATACAGATTATTATGAGATTTGAAATGTTTTTTATTACTTCTTGGTAATTTGTTTCTATGATTGAAGTATCTAATTTATCAATTCCAGCGAAAATATCTTCAGATGTATCAGCACTTTTATCAGCAATGGTTTTGCCTAAAACTTTGATAGATATGCCAGATTTTAAAGTATCATATTGCCCTTTTCTAGTATTAAAAAATACCCAATAAAAATATTTTTCCAATTGATATCGCCCTGAATCTTTAGGAATGATTCTATATCTAAACTCTTTTTCTTTACTGGGCTGACCATTGGAATGGTTGTCTCGAATATTTGGTGGATAAAAATCAAAAAAACTATCATCAGTTGGCGGTGCAATATTGATAGTTGAAAAATTGCCATCTCCCACTATTTTAAAAATATAATTGAAACTTTTGCCAGTATTGATTTTTCGAGTTTCGAGTTGCTCAACTAAACTAAAATTTCCTGCTGTTACTTTATCTTTTAATGGATGTTCGGGTAAATCTAAAACCTTTACAGTAAATGGTTTATCTGTAAAAATGACGGGTTCTTTTTGTGAAGTTTTTTTATTGACTTGCGTCATTTCAAAATTAACAGCTGGAATATTGATAGGTTTATTATTCAAAGGAAAATACAATGCTTCAAAAAACTTATAAACCAAGTATTTTTTTCCATTAATACTTGTTGAAACGCCATTGAGGTTGGTGATATTGACTCTTTCTTCTAGACAATCAGGTGATTTGATTTTCTTAGAAATCGCTTCAACTTGGGTATTTAAATTATCAGAAAAGGCTATTTCAGATGTACGATTTTCAGCCAAATATAAAGCCAAAAATACCCTGAATCCTTCACCCACATAAACCTGTCTTTTATCAACATTCATTGCCAAAAAAGCATCATTTTTAGCATTTTCAGGTGAAATAGTTTCAATGATTGAATTATCTTCTTCTTCTTTTGGAGCCGTTACTGTAATACTTGTCGCTTCAGATGAATATAATTTACCATTTACACTTAATTCAAAAGGTATGATTTTGAAGGCTCCTTCTTTTGTTGGTGTATATGTTTGAGAAATAATATGCGTCAAAACTTTCTGTCCACCCAATGTATTTTTGAGGTGGGCAATTTGCTTTGCTCCCTTCGTAAAACCCTGAATTGATGGAAATGGACTAACTACCCATTTATCACTATTTTTTATGCTAACACTAATCGTCAAGTTTTCTTCCAGTAAAATATTCTTTTTACTAAATTCAATTTTTACCTCTTCATCTTGCCCATAAGCAAAAATACTGACCAAAAAGGTCAAAAAAGTAAAGAAAATATGTAAATTCGCCCTGTTCATTCCACAAAATTAACCACTATTCTCTTTGATTACTATGATTGCTCAGATTTTTAAGAAAAAAGCTACTTTACTATTGATTTTTCTAAGTATAAATTTTGTTCAGGCCCAATGGACAAAGCAAAGTGCTGGAACAGATGCGTCCTTTCGTTCGATTCATGCTTTAAGCAAAAAAGTGGTTTGGGCAGGAGGAAGTAAAGGAACTGTTTTACGCACAATTAATGGAGGAGAAAAATGGCAGGTGATTCATGTAAAAGATGCTGAAGGCTTAGATTTTCGTGATATTTATGGTGTAAGCGATAAGATTGCATATGCAATGAGTGCTGGCGATGCCGATAAAGGAGCCGCAAAAATATTTAAAACAATTGATGGTGGCGAAACTTGGAAGATAGTTTTGCATTTAACAGAAAAGGGAATATTTTTCGATTCAATGGATTTTTGGAACGAAAAAGAAGGAATTTTGATTGGCGACCCAATTGATGATAAACCATTTATTCTCAGGACGTTAGATGGCGGACTTACATGGAATAGAATCGATAAAGCTAGGTTACCAGCAGTGTTGGTAGGTGAAGCATCTTTTGCCTCAAGTGGTACTTGTATTGCTACGAAGCCTAATGGCAAAGCTTGGCTAAATACGCAAAGTAGGGTTTTCTTTACACCTGATAAAGGAGAAACTTGGCAAGTGTATCAGACGCCTTTCAAACAAGGACAAACTTCTGGAATTTTCGGCTTACATTTTTGGAATGAAAAGCAAGGGATTGCAGTAGGGGGGGACTATAAAAACGATAAGGAGAAAGCTGATAATGTAGCTATTACTGAGGATGCAGGCAAAACTTGGAAGTTTTTAGCTGCCGCTCAACCTGATGGTTTGAAAGAATCAGGATGGATGCTTCCTAATAAAAATCTATTGGTGGTTGGAACTTCAGGAACAGGTGTGATGGATAAAAGTGGTGTATGGAAAGCCATTGATAATGAATCTTTCCATGCTATTTCATGCTTCAAAGATGCTTGTTGGGCAATTGGTGCTAAAGGGAATTTGGCAAAATGGCGAGAGTTCTGAATTCTGAGTTTAGAGTTCTGTGTGCAAAGTTTTTTTTACTGAGTAATAGTAACCGCACGGGCGGCCCCGTCAGAATTGAGAACTCTAAACTCAGCACTTTATTTATTTCTTTCGTCAATTTTTAATTGTATAAAATACGAAATTAATAGGCCTGCTCCGCCAAAAAACATAATTAAGGCTGGATAAAGGGCTTCGTGGTCTGATTTTACACTTGCAATCATATTTGCAACAAAAATGCCCAAACCTACACCTACAAACAAGCAACCCCAACGCAATGCCGAAGCTGGGTTAACTTTTGAACTTTGTTTTTGAGGTAATGCCAGACCTTTTTCAATCATTGCCATACGTTCGTCATTATCGAATTTTCTTAAAATAATCATTAAACTAACAAAGCCTAAAATAGCTGTAATTGGAATAGACATAGCTACGATTGCTGCACGAGGATCCATAATTTTGTTTTTTTTAAATGGTGAAATAATGTTTTGCCCATAGGATGCAAAATTATTTTTTGAGGTTACAGGTATAAATAATGATAAATGATGAATTATTGATTATAAATACTTAATTTGTTGATTATCAACTAATTATAAAAAAAATAAATATTCAATAATTTGATGCTAAAAGCTTTTTTTGAAAAAAGAATAATTTAAGTGTAACCTGTACAAACAAAAAGGCATCCAATCATTTGTGAATGATAATCAGAAAGATATAGCTTTGCTCAACCGTATGCGTTTAGGTGATAAATTGGCTTATAAAGAGTTAATTAATCGCCATAAGGACTATGCGTTTACCGTGGCCTATCGTATTCTGAATAGTAGAGAAGATGCCGAAGAAGTAGCTCAAGATGCTTTTATGCAAGTATTTGGTGCTTTGCATTCATTCAATGGAGAATCAAAATTTACCACTTGGTTTTATCGCATTGTATTTAATGCTGCCTTGATGCAAAAACGTAAAAATCGTATCTTTGCAGATGATATAGAAACCTCATCAGAGGCGATTTTAATAAGTAGTTCGAGTGATTCGGCTGAAGATTTAAGAAAAAATGAACGAACAAGAGCTATTCAACAAGCTTTGCAAAACCTTTCTGCTGATGATGTAATGATGATAACTTTATTTTATCTGAAAGAACAATCTCTTGAAGAAATTGCCGAAATCACACAAATAAGTGCCGAAACAGCCAAAGTAAAAATTCATAGAGCCAGAAAACGCTTGGCAGAAGAAATGAAAAGAACTTTAAAAGGAGAAGTTAGAAGTTTATTATAAATAAACTAAAAAGATGAAAATGCTCACAGACGACCAAATATTCGATATTTTAGATGGCATTGCTACTGAGGAAGTTCAGCAAGAGCATCGTCAACTATTGACTCATTCGCTTGATTATAAAAGGTATTTTCAAGAAATGGAAACTTTACATATTGATTTAGCGACTATGGCAATTGAACAGCCATCATTGCAATTTACTGAGAATGTTTTGGCAAATATTCACTTTGAAAGCCAATTAGTAAAGAAAAAATCATGGAGTAATCAACTAACTTTTATTTCGTTTGGAGTAATGGCGGTGATATTGCTTGGAGTATTTATTTTTGCATTTATTTATCTATCCAGCTCCAAAACGGTTATTGACGAACCAACAAGTCATTGGTTTGAAACAACAAATACTTTCTTGACTGATACTTTTGTAAAAATAGCAGTTTTGGCAAATTTGATTGTTTTATTAGTGATTTTTGATAGAAAAGTACTCAAACCATACTTTAATCATCGAAAAATGAGGTTAAGTTAATTCCATTAAGAAACTAAAACCATGTTTTTTAAAGCCCAAAGATTCATAAAATTGATGGGCTTGTTCCCGACGAAGGTTGCTCGAAAGACTCATTTTGTAGCAACCTTTTTCTTTTGCTTTGGCTAATGCAAATTCCATCATTATTTTTCCAATGCCTTTTCCTTGCAGTGTTGGCAATACACCTACATCTTCTACAACTGCTGAAGGTGTGCCGAGGTGAGCCATGTTTTCCATGATTAATAAGGCAAATGTACCTATGATTTTATTATCTAATTCAGCAACAAATACCTGATAATCAGGATATTGTTGTTGTTTTAGGAAAATTTCTTCGGCTTTTTCTACCGACAAAACTTTATCATTATCTAATGCTTTGGCATAGATATATAAAATTGCTGACACATCATCTATTTTTGCTGGTCGAATCTGAATATTCATTTTTTTTGAAACATTTTTTGAAACAGACTGTTAAGTACTTGAAAGTAAAAATACAGGAAAGTGAGTAGTAGAAAAAATAAAATTTATCGAATGCCTACAGAAAAAAGGGCAGATACAGAAGATTATTACTTTGAAAAAGGTTTTATGGTCTTTACGGCTGCTTATCATCTCAAAAGAGGCTATTGCTGTAAGAATATGTGCAGACATTGTCCTTATGGGATCAAAAAAACTGAGTGATACTTTTTTCTTTTCAAATAAATGTGTACTTTTGCACTCCATTTTAGGAATTAATCATTTTTTCATAGAAAATATTCAATAAGGCAATGGCAAAAGTTTGTCAAATCACTGGTAAAAAAACGCAAGTCGGTAATAATGTATCGCACGCTAATAATAAAACTAAGCGTAAGTTTTTTCCAAATCTCAAAACTAAACGCTTCTTTTTAGAATCAGAAGGCGTTTGGGTATCATTGAAAGTTTCAATGTCAGCTCTTCGTACAATCAACAAAAAAGGCTTAGAAAGCACTTTAGTTGATGCAGCTCGCAGAGGTACATTGTCGTTGTAAGACTTCAATAAATGGTGGAACGAAACGGTTCGCTACTGCGATGTTATTTCGTTCGTATAAAGATTTTTTAAGCATGGCTCTCAAGGTCATGCTTTTTTCATTTAAAACATATTCTTTTCAAAGAATATCTTATATATTTAAGGAAAAACAAAAACTATTAAACCGCTATGACGCTTATCAATGAAGCTACGGCTTATATTCAGTCCAAAATTGGAGATTTTAAACCTCAATTTGGTATTATTTTAGGTACAGGCTTAGGAAAATTAACTACCGAAATAGAGGTAGAATTTGTGTTAAACTATGAAGATATACCTAATTTCCCTATCGCAACAGTCGAATTTCATACTGGAAAATTACTTTTTGGGAAATTGAATGGAAAAAAAGTAGTTTGTATGCAAGGGCGTTTTCATTATTATGAAGGCTATACAATGAAACAAGTAACATTTCCAGTTAGGGTCATGAAAATGCTTGGAATTGAGCGATTATTTGTTTCAAATGCTTCGGGAGGAATGAATCCGACCTTTAAAGAAAGCGATTTGATGATTATTGAAGATCATATTTCATTATTTTTACCAGAAAATCCTTTGCTCGGCAAAAATATTATAGGCGATCGTTTTCCAGATATGAGCGAACCTTATGATTTGGGAATGATTGAAAAAGCGAAGTTAATTGCTACACAAAATGGCATTGAGGGCGTACATAGTGGTACGTATGTGAGTGTTACTGGCCCGAATTTAGAGACAAAAGCCGAATATAAATTATTGAGAATGTTGGGTGCTGATGCCGTAGGAATGAGTACAGTTCCAGAAGTAATTGTGGCACGTCAAATGGATTTACCTGTTTTTGGTATTTCTGTAATTACCGATATGTGTATTCCAGAAACATTGAAAAAAGCAAAAATTGAAAATATTTTAGAAGCAGCTTTCAAAGCTGAACCCAGTATGACCTTGATTATTAAGGAGTTGATTGGCAGTCTGTAAAAACAAAACCTGCAAGGTCTGAAAAGACCTTACAGGTTTTAATAGAGCCTTAAAAACTAAAATTCAAACGACCGAATACATAACGTCCATTATAACCACCTTGATTAGGCTGATATAATTGACGACCACGATTAGAATTATCACGTCCTGAACTATAATCAATTGAACCAATGGCATTACGAGGATCAATATTAATTTGTTGAGGATATACATCAAAAATATTATTGGCACCAACTGATACTGATAACATTTTATTGATTTGATAAGCTGCAACGATGTCTGTAATCCAAACGGGAGCAAATGTTTGGTCAATAATCGTATTATCTTGTTTGCCATCAGTTCCATGCCAGTAAACTGTATTCCAATAGGTACCATCTGCTTTTTTCGCATTTGGGTCAGTTGCATTTTTATAAGAAACTTCTCCAAAACGAACTGCTCTAACATTGATGTTAAATTTGCCAATGGCATAATTTGCACTCAGATTCCATTTGTCTTTTGGTAAGTAATTTTCTAACAAAGCCACTTGGTTTCTGTCAAATAATTGCGTGCGGAACCATGTACTTGGATTAGTTGCTGGGTCATTATTTGAAGCCAAATCAATCTTTTCTGTACCTTTAATCGCAGTAACTTTTGTTTCGTTGAAGTTTAAAGCAACTGATAACGTTAATTTCCCTTTTCCAACATCCAATTTTTCGCTTGCAACTACATCAATACCTCTGGTACGAGTATCGGCCGCATTGGCAAAGAATTTTACTGAACTGATTCCTGCATAAGCATTGTTATATTTGGCATCGTTTAAGCCTAATTGACCTGCACTAAAACCTCCAGAATAAACAATACGGTCTTTGATGGTAATTTGATAAGCATCAACTGTTAATGTCAATTGTTTCGCAATTCGAGTGGTTAAACCTAATGAAAGATTGACTGATTTTTCAGGTTTCAATGCTGCTACGCCAATAATGTCACGAGCAATCGGATTATCATTATTGACTGTCAATGTATTGGCAGGTAAACCGCTGATAAATTGTGTACTTGTACTATTGAAATAACGTTCTTGTAAAGTTGGAGCTCTAAAACCTGTACTTGCCGCACCACGTAAAGCCAAACCATCAATGATTTGTAAGCGGGAAGCAATTTTACCATTGACTGTTGAACCAAAATCAGAATAGTTTTCAAAACGACCTGCTACATCCATTAATAATTTCCCCATTTCTGTTTCAACATCAGCATATAAAGACTGACTATTACGAGATTTATTGATGGCGTTGCCTGGTTGATAGCCAGGAAATACTTGCGAACCCGGCAAAGCAGCAGTTGTTCCTTGAGCAGGGCCTCCTTCGGTCAAAGGTGCAGTTGGAACAATAACTGATGCACCACTGATTGGACTATAGGATGCCGTTTCTCCTGCAACAATTTGGAAATTATCTATACGAAACTCTCCACCAAAAGCTAAGTTTACGTAGTTAGACGAGCCTGCTTTGGGGTAGTTACGAGAAAAATCAATATTACTGGTATTTTGCATAAATTTCAACGTACCAGCATCAAATTCAGTTTGACCTGTTCTCAATGTTGCATTTCCTGAATTAAAAATCGTATAGGCAAAATTGTTTCCTCCAAAAGTATTACTCACATCAAAATTCCATTTATCATTAAGCTTTGTTTTGAATCCTGCTGATAATGAGTGATCATTGATATTTGATTCAATTCCTGGAAGAAAGCCATTTGGGTATAAGAGTGATGTACCATCAGCCAATAAAGGTTGTTGCGAACGAGAAACAGGAATACGAGCATTACCAAAAGATTTACCATTTTTGTAAGACAAGCCTCCAGTAAAATAAACTTCTGATTTCTTACCAACAGGGATGCTACCATTAGCAAAAACCGAAGCATTGACCGATGAAGAGTTCCCAATAATCATATTATGGCGATCGTAGCCATTTTTTGCAACAAGTGCAGCATCATTTTTTAACAAAGTATTACGAAAATCGGCCGTTACTTGTCCAGATGGGGTCGCTGGGAAACCACCTGATGTACCTAAATATTCTGTTGGCACATTGTCTTCTCCCGAACGGTTGGTGCGTCCACGAGTAGCATATTGCCCACTAAGTGTCAAATTTCCACCTTTTCCTAATCGAAGACTTTTTGATAAATCAAATTGGAAAAGTCCACCATCAGTAATTTTTTGCGTTTTATTATCAATACCACCATTGATATTTGGAGCATTATAATTCATGGTAGTCATATTAGTCCCACCTGTAATTGAAGCAGAAAGCCCTTCATAGTTTTTCTTCAAAACAACATTAATTACACCAGCAATGGCATCCGAACCATATTGTGCAGCAGCACCATCACGCAAAACTTCGATACGCTCAATGGCTGAAACTGGAATCGCACTTAAATCAGTTGGCACCGAACCACGACCAACCGAACCATTGATATTAACCAACGAAGACATGTGTCGTCGTTTACCATTTACCAAAACCAATACCTGAGTCAAACCACGCAAAGATGCTGGGTCGATATGGTCAGAACCATCAGAAATGGTTTGGCGATTTGAACTAAATGAAGGAGCAACATAATTCAAAATTTGTCCGATTTCCACTTGTGGAAATGATTTTAATTCTTTTGTGCTAATCACATCGACAGGGGCAGGTGTATTAATATTTGTACGTGCGGTTGTTGAACGAGAACCTACCACCGCAACTTCTGACAAAGCAGATGCCGATTCCTCAAGATTTACATTTAGATTATTATTGTCACCCACTCTAATTTCTGCAGTTTTAAAACCAATGAATGAGAACACCAAAATCTCACCTTTATCAGCATTGATTTTAAAATTACCCTCTGCATCACTTACGACTCCACGTTTTGTTCCTTTAATACTGACACTTGCCCCAGGAATTCCTTCACCGTTTTTACTTGTTACTTTTCCTGTAATTGGATTTTCTACTACGTTTGGGATGATGATTACTTCATTTAAAGTAGTAGGGGCAGACTGGCGATTCAAGATAATTTTATTTCCATTCACCTTAAAGCCAATATTTAATGGCTTTAGAAGCTCTTCAAGTACAGTCGATAATTTTTGTTGTTTTACATTCAACGAAACAAATCGGCTACTTTTGATAAGTTTTGAACTAAAAATAAATTTTACATTGGCTGATTCTTCGATTTTACTCAAAGCATCTTCAAGGTTCTGTTCTTTCAATTGAAGTGAAACCTCACGGTCTAATACCTCTTGGGCATTACTATCGTGTGCATAGCTGAGTCCAGTGAAAAGAAGAGCCAAACAAAACTGCAAGAGGCTCAATTTCATAATTTTTGTAATTAATGAATTGGATTTTGTAAAAAATGACATAATTTTAAGAGTTTTTGATGATTTTGTGATTAAATGAGACAAAAACATTCCCGATTCTCTTTAACAAGAGAAACTCGAATTTTGGCGAAGCATCGCACCGTCGAATTCAATTCGGGGAAATTACTTCGGTGATGTTGGTAGCGTCACCGATTTTTTATTTTAGGTTGAATCAGATGAATGATAAATTGATTTTTATAGGTTTGTATTTTTGTAATTTTATTTTTACGTTTTCCTTAATTTTTGCACCCTTTGCTATTGATAACAACTTGACCATCAATGAGTTGGTATTGAGCTTCGATGGCATTACAAACTAATTCTAACTTCCCATAAAGTGGCTCATCGGATAATGAAGCTGTTACAGGACACTCCTTTAAAATTTCTTCGTCATAAACAATCGAAATGCCATAGGCTTTTTGGATAGTTGCAAATACTTTTGCTGCTGAAACATCTTTAAATTCAAAATTATAAGAAGGCATCTCTGAAAGCATCTCAGGTTGCTCAACCAATGATTTTGAAAAATTACTTTTCTTTTTGTCAAAACTTATTTGTTGATTCGGTACAATTACAACACCTTCTACACTTTTAGACTGATTTCCATTCAGTTGGATACTATTTTTTATTTCATCTAATCTAAAAACAGATACTTTACCTGTACGAACCACTACCTCAATATCTTTCTGACCTTTGTATGATTTTATATTGAAACTTGTCCCTAAAACCTTAGTAACCAGCTCATTAGCAAATACAAAAAACGGTCTTTTGGGGTCTTTAGCGACTTCAAAAAAAGCCTCACCATCTAAATATACTTCCCTTTTTTCTTCAGTAAAATTTATTGGATAACTCAAACGACTGCCTTTTTGAAGCAAAATAGATGAGCCATCATTCAAAGTAACTAATAAAGGTTTATCTGCATTATTTTCTTTTTCAATAAGTGGCACAGAAACATTGGCTACCAATTCTTTATAGATATGCGATTTACCATCATCTTGATTAAAATACCACCAGCCAATACTTAATAACAAAATTACTGATGCCGCAGCCACCCATCGAATAGGGCGGCGATAACTTATTTGAAGAGATGGGTTTTCTTCTTCTAATAATAATTCTATTTTACCATTCAAAATATTAAATTTTGCTTCGATTTGCTCACGATTCCATTTTAAAGAAAGTTTATCTAATAGTAAGCATGCTTCCCGAACTAAATCTTGGCGTTCTGGCTGGAGTTCTGCCCAATCTTCCCATTCTAAAATATCTGCTTCGTCTTTTCTATAATAATAATTCAGAAAAGATTCATCTAATAAAAGGTCATCAACTGTTACTCGGACGGTGTACCGCACTGATTTACTTTTCATGGAATTTATAGGGTTGTACGTATAAAAGAATAATATTTTGCTATATAATTACAGAGAAAAGTTTTCATAAAATCTTCCTAATTTTTCTGAATTATTTTTAAAATAATCTGTAAAGTGCTGATAATAAAGTATATATGAATATTAAATATTCACCGAGTGTCGGTCGCTTGTGCAAAATTATGATAAAATTCCTTTTAGTTTTTTGATACCTTCATGTAGAACTTTGTAAACTGTATCGGTTTGAAGGCCTGTTTTTTCTGAAATTTCTTTAAAACTCATTTCTTCAAAGTATTTCAATACTATGATTTCTTTTTGACGGGGAGAAAGTTGGTCGAGGGCAGTTTGAAGTTGTATTTTGAGCTTTGAATCTGACTCTTGTTTAATCAGAATTTCTTCATAAGATTGCGTCGAAAGAATAAAGGTTTCGGCATCTTCCCAATTGATTTTTTCGATACTATTTACTTTTTGTAATTCTTTGAAAATTCTTTTTTTGAGTGAAGTTTTAAGGTATGCTTCAAATGATTGGATTTCAGATAATGACTGGCGATATTTCCATAAGTCGCTGAATATCAGTTGAATACATTCTTCCGTAAGGTGGCTGTCTAAGCACCATTTTAGTCCGCTTCGGTAGAGTTTATTATAAAAAGTGTTGAACAAATACCCCAATGCTTTTTCGTCATCTTTGCGAAGGGCTTCTAAAAGTAAGCCATCAAGGTATTGGTCGTTGTTTTGATTCATAGATTAAAATTAAAATCCCTATTAGAGTTTTCAATTTTTAAGTCCCTCTCCTGTGGGAGAGGGATTTAGGGTGAGGTTACACAGCGATATTTTATGCAAAAACCAATTTTTTCATGTAATCTGCATCAACTTTTACGGCTTGCAGCGGTGTTGTATTATCAAAACGCTCTTGTTCAACTATATAATATTGCATGCCATTGGCTTTGGCAGTGCTTAATAATTTAGGGAAATCAATGCGTCCTGTGCCAATGATTGTTGAACCTCCAATTGGCCAAAATGGATCAGTTTGTTTTTCTTTTAACTCGATTTCCTTCATTTTATCTTCTTTGTAATAATCTTTGATATGGCATAAACGGAAACGGTCTTTGTACTTTTTTAACCATTCATCAGGATTTTCGCCTGATTTCACAATCCAATAAAGATCCAATTCAAAATCTACCAATTTAGGGTCAGTACCATCCAAAAGAATTTGTAGAGGTGAGGTGCCATCAGCAAATTTTTTGAACTCAAAATGATGATTATGGTAGGCTGTGCGTAAACCTGCTTTTGAAGTTATTTCACCTTGGCGATTTAAGCCTTCAGCTGCTTTTTTCCACTCATCTGATGTTTTTAAGCTTCCTAAGAAAGGATTTATCAAATATTTCATGCCGATACTTGCGGCATCATCGACCAATTTTATGAATGCTTTTTCTGTCTCTTTCTTTACCGTGAAGTCTGGATTGCAATGGCTACTGATCAGGCTCATGCCAAGTTCATCCATGTAGCTTTTGAATTCTTTGGCAGTCATCCCCCAAAATACACCTTTCTCTCCTTCAAAACTTTCAATTTGTTTATAACCAAAATTTGCCAAAGACTTTAAAACTCCTTTTGGGTCTTTAAGCATATCTTCTTTGACAGTCCATAATTGTAAGCCAAAATCTTTTACTGAGGGTTCTGATATAATTGATGAAGTTGCGGTTGAGTCACTTGATTTTTCTTCGGTTTTTGAAGAAGGTGTACAAGACCATAGTTCGTTGGCTATCAAAGGAGTAGCGGCGATAAGCCCTGTTTGGCGTAGGAAGTTTCTACGATTTACTTTCATAGTGATTAGTATTAAAGGGTTATAAGTTTATATCTACTTTCAAATGTAAATAGTAAATATAAATATTAATTCATTATATCATTTTAATAAGGCTCTTTTTTTTCTTATTTTGTAAATATTTAGCAACAAGCAATATGCTTTAGGCTGTAAGCATTATGCTTTTTGGTGGAATACTTTTTGCCTTTTACCTAAAACTTATTGCATAAAGCCCAAAAATTTGAAATATGTACGCAAAAATTATTTTACAAGCAGGAAAAGAAATTGCAGTTAAACGTCTTCATCCTTGGATATTTTCGGGAGCAATTGCTCGCACAGAAGGTAATCCAACAGATGGAGATATTGTTGAGGTTTTTGATAAAAAAAACAACTATCTTGCCACAGGACATTTCTATAAAGGAAGTATAGCAGTCAAGATTTTTTCTTATGTCTCGACTGAAATCAACGAACAATTTTGGTTAGAAAAACTTGAAATCGCTTATAACCTTCGTCAAACAATTTCTTACCAAGGTGGAGTAGGAGTGGTCAATTGTTACCGCTTGATTCACGGTGAAGGAGATGGTTTTCCAGGTCTGATTCTTGATTTTTATAAAGGAGTGATTGTTTTTCAAGCACATACGATTGGCATGTGGCGAGAGAAAGAGAAAATTGTGGCTGGATTAAAGCAAATTTATGGAGAATCGCTTTTAGCAATTTATGATAAAAGTAGCGAAACATTACCTGCCGAATTTTCGAAAACCATAGAAAACTCTTATATATTCACTCATTCACCCACTCACTCATTCACTCATTCAATTCCGCACGAAGTTTTAGAAAATGGCAATAAATTTTTGATCGACTGGGAAACTGGTCAAAAAACAGGCTTTTTTCTTGACCAACGTGATAATCGAGCTTTATTGGGACAATATGCAAAGGGTAAAAAAGTTTTGAATTCATTTTGTTATTCAGGAGGTTTTTCGGTTTATGCTTTAAAGGCAGGAGCGGAGTTGGTTCATTCGGTTGATGTTTCTAAAAAAGCAATTGAGCTCGTTAATCAAAATGTAGCTTTGAATTTTGGTGAAACTGATAAACACGAAGCCTATGCCGAAGATGTAATGAATTATTTGAAGAGGAATGATCAGTATTATGATTTAATCATTCTTGACCCACCAGCTTATGCAAAAAATATTGCCAAACGCCACAATGCCGTACAAGGGTATAAAAGATTAAATGTTGAAGGAATCAAAAGATTAGCAAAAGGAGGAATATTATTTACTTTTTCTTGTTCACAAGTTGTCGACCGTGAACTATTTTATCATACAATCGTATCAGCAGCACTCGAAGTTGGCAGACAAGTTCGTGTCTTACATCAACTTACGCAAGGAGCAGATCATCCTGTGAGTTTATTTCATCCTGAAGGAAGTTATTTGAAGGGTTTGGTGCTTTATGTTGAATAAAACATCTTCACTATCCTAAAAGAAAAAACCCCACCTATTGGTGGGGGATTTCTCAACTTTATAGCCATGAAAACTAATACTTTTTGAGGCGAGGTTAATCGCTGGTGTCTATCTTATGATAAAGATAGCTTTAATTCATTTAATTTCTTTCTAACAGATGTGTCTATTTGTGTATCACCGATACTCAAAATATAACCACCTATTAAATTGGGGTTTACCTTCTCTTCTAATACAATCTGTTTTCCAGTTGCATCTCCAACAATCTTAGTAAACTCTAATTTTTGCTCCTTTGTAAGGGGCGTAACTGTTGTTATCGTTACTTTTTGAATACCTTTTTGCTGATTGTATAATTTATCGAACTCTTCAGCAATTGAATATATCAAATTTTCTCTGTTCTTTTTAGTTAAGACGTTGAAAATTGAAAAAGTCACAGGATGAACATTTTTTTCAAAAGTTTTTTTCAGAATTGCCAATTTTGTATGGTGACGGACGATAGGATTGCCCAAAACCACTAAAAATTGACGGTTTTCTTCACAAATTGTTTTGAAAGAAATCATGTCGTTATTTACTTCATTAACGACTTTTTTTTCGGTTGCCAAGTCAAATAATGACTTGGCATATCTATAAGCAACTATTGAATCTGCCATTTTATTTAGAGCGAATACCCGATTGCTGATAGTGTATTACACAAATTTACAACCGAGGGGTTCAATAAAACAAATTTTGTTTCACAAATTTTGCAAAATCTTGTACAAATATTGCAAAAATGAATGCTGAATATGAAAAGTGATGAAAGTATTAATTTAATTTCGCATCAGAAATCAAACTTGATACTAATTCTTCTTGTGATTTTTTGTCAGCTAATTCTCTACGAATAACTTTTTCTGCAATTTCAATCGAGAAACTTGCCATATCTTTCTTCATTTGAGCAACCATTGCAGTTTTTTCTTGTTGAATTGCCTCACGTGCATCAGCAATGATTCTATTCCCTTCTAATACTGCTTTGTCTTTTGCATCAGCTACCATTTTATCAGTGATATTTTTTGCATCACGAATCATTTTGTCACGTTCAGCACGAGCTTCTGCCAAAATTTTATCGTTATCAGATTTTAATTTTGCCATTTCGGCACGTGTTTCTTCTGCCAAACGAAGAGCTGATTCAATTGATTCCTCACGCTCCTTTAATGAAGAAAGGATAGGTTTCCAAGCAAATTTTTTCAGGAAGAAAACTAAAATTCCGAAAACTAATGCCATCCAAAATAACAGACCAATGGCTGGGGTTAGCAATTCCATATTAATATAAAATTATTGAATTAGTGAAAATTGATTTAATTTGGAAATTTAACGATTTAGAAATTTGAAAATATTTTCTTAACTACACTTAAGTATTATTTTAAAATTTTTGATGGTCAAATCTCAAATCTAGATTTTATTTTTTAGCAAAATTGTCAAGGGTAAAGTATGAAACCTGCACCGACACCTAATGTGAACGGAGCAGGTTATCACTCTTAAATAAGTCGTTTGCTATTGTTTCTTACGCTAATTTGAAAGAAATCAACAAACAAATAACGGCTGCAAATAACGCAACGGCTTCTACAAGGGCTGCGATAATGATCATCATTGTTTGGATTTTGTTAGCAGCTTCTGGTTGACGAGCAACGCCTTCCAATGCACTACCACCAATACGACCCAAACCAAGACCTGCACCAATTGCAGCAAGACCAGCACCAACTGCAGCACCCATTACTGCGAATCCACGTCCGCCATCAGTGGCAGCTTGTAAAAGAACTTGTAAAAAAGACATGATAAAAACAATTTATATAAGTGAAACAAAAATGCAAAATAGTCGATAAATAGTCAACGGTCGATAGTAAGTCTTAACTGTGGACTTGTGGTCTATCATCAGTGGACTAAAAAATCAATGTCCGTGGTCGGCCTCGTGGTGTTCTTCGATAGCACTTCCAATATACATTGAAGTAAGTAAAGTAAAGATAAAGGCTTGCAAGAAAGCAACCAAAAGCTCAATTGCATTCATAAACAATGTAAATAATGTAACCACCCCACCTACTGCAAAACTTTTGAAGATAAATATCAATCCAAGTAAGCTTAGGATAATGATGTGTCCCGCTGTAATATTAGCAAAAAGACGAATAGTTAATGACATTGGCTTCATAAATACACCCGCAATCTCAACAACCCACATCAAAGGTAACATCAATGTTGGCACACCTTCAGGTTTTACTAAGTGTAACCAATAATGTTTATTGGCATTGATATGTGTAATAATGAAAGTAATTACAGCTAAAAATAAAGTAATTGTGATATTTCCCGTTAAGTTAGCACCACCTGGAATTAATCCTAATAAGTTGTTGATTAGGATAAAGAAAAACAAAGTAAGCAAGTAAGGTAAATAGTTCTCATATTTTGCCCCGATGTTAGGTTTAACTACTTCGTCACGGATAAAGAAAATAATGGGCTCAATGAAAGATTGAATACCTTTTGGAGCTTTTCCACGATTTTTAGCAAAACTTTTAGCCACCGTTGACATCAATAATATCAAGATTATGGCACTTAATAACATTGAGGCAACATTTTTAGTAATGGATAAATCCCAAACATGCACTTCTTCATCCAATCCACCTTGTGGATTTAAACGATGAATATGTTCGTGGTTATTAATATAACCATTATAAACGCCATGCCCTTCAGTAAATCTTGCTGAAGAGAATATTTCAAGGCCATTTTCTTTGGTATAAAGAATTACAGGTAAAGGGAGGGTTAAGCCATGTGCAAATTCCCACTCGTGAGAGTCAGAAATGTGGTGCATAATCATTTGACCGATGTCAAATTTTTCTTCTTCATGAGTAGCCTCTTTGCTTTCGTGATGAGCTTCGTGTCCTTCTTGTGCGAAAGAAAAGTTTATCGAAAATACCGATAATGAAAGAACGAGTAGGAGTTTACTTGTAATCGTACGCAACATATTATTTTAATTATTCGGTCAATTAAATAAGTGAATTTGTCACTTTTCTGAATTATGCCGCAATTTACGACTTAAATTCCAAATCTCAAAAATTGTATAAAATAAATATAGTACAAAAAAGTTTAGAATGAATAATTCTTGGTTTGGAAGACCTAAGTAAAGCTCAATACCAATGAAGATAAGACTTAAAATTAGTCGTAAAACTACGGTTGAAAGGTAAAATGGTATGAAATTTTTCTGTTTTTCTCTTAAACCAAACTCTATGACTCGGTGAAATAGAAAAGAAAATGCAACAAAAAAGCCTAAAATCAACCATTTCTTTGGGTGTAATAAGTAGTCGATTCCAAAATATTTGGCTAAGAAAAATACAATTATTAGTATGACTGTTAGTATGACTGTTCTAATCATTTTTAATTTTTAATTTTTTGGAATTTGCCTGATTACATTGTACAGCGAAACCCCAATGGAAGTTAGCGATAAGATAAGTGTTGCGATTGGATTTTTATTGGCCATTTTTCCATCAATCCAATAACCTGCCCAAGTGCCTAAACCAATCGTAAGTGCCATTTGTAAGCCAATTTGTGTAAAAATTAGCCAATTTTGTTTGTCTTTCATAGGTTTTAGGTATTTGTAGTCAGGTATTGGGGTTTAGGTAATGCTATTGGAAAATCTCTGTGATTGATATGGCTTTATGGTAAATTCGTTAAAAATATTACAAGATCCTGTCTGTCTTGTAAATCTTTTAAAATCCTGTTAAATTTTAGTGTAATTTTTATATTCGCCAATTCGCCAACCTGTTAGTTTTTCCAATTGCATTAATATGAGGTTTTTTAATGAATATTTTTTCTGTTTAATATCAAAATCAAACGCCCAACTCATCTTTTCGATGCGTGGTTGAATGACAGTTGGGTGTGTGCCTTCAAAAAGACTTAGAGAATCTATTCCCGAATAGTCAAAAGCAAGATGGGCTGGTTGCTGCTTGTCGAGTTCTTGATCGGAATGCCAAAAATAAGATAATCCTCGAATTTTCTCAGTCATTTTATTCGGTGGTTTCACCCAACCATAGTGATAAATAAAGGCCTCGATTGCTCTTACTTTCAATTTGGCATTATCTTTTTTTCTAAAGCCTTGAGCATCTCGATACGATAAAACATTTTGTGTATGTCGAATAATCCTGATTTCATTACGGTACCATTTTCGAGAATCAGCTACATATTTATAGGAACCATAAAAATGGATGTATTTAAAAAGAAGCCCTTCTACCACAAGTTCATGCTCATATCTTTGCATGGCTTCTTTGATTGTTTGATGGTATTGCTCATGCACAATTTCATCACTTTGTATATAAAATGCCCAAGTAGTATCATTACTTACAGCCGCTAATGCTTTATCTGTTTCGATTGCCAACACTTTTCCATCTTTTCTCAGTGAATCGTCCCAAATGGTTTCGATGATACGGATTTTTTCTGACTTTATTGATTGGATTAATGCCAAAGTGTCATCTTCAGAGTTTCCAACTGCTACCACAAATTCATCACAAATGGGCAAGATGGAAGTAATTGCTTCAACAACTGGATAATCATATTTAATAGCATTTCGGACAATCGTAAAACCAGTAACTTTCATATTGAATTGAGTGAATGGGTGATTTGCGATTGAGCGATTTATGATTGAGGTTTGATTATTGCTAATGCCAAAATCACACATTCAAAAAATCACAAATCACTCATTGATTTATGCAGCAAATTTACCAAATAAAAAGTAGCATTTCGCACACCTTCATAACCATATTTTAGAGCTTCGTCTAAAAGCATGGGCCGATTAAGTATTGAAGTTGCATAATTAATACCCATTTCTTGTAATTCTAAAGGCGTAACATCCAATGTGCCACAGATGGCTGCTATAGGAATATTGGATTTCGTTGCTTGATCGGAAATCCCTTTAATGAGTTTTCCTTGCAATGTTTGTCCATCAATTTTGCCTTCTCCTGTAATAATTAATTGAACATCTTTGAGATGCTGATTGAAATTGCAAAAATCCATCAATAATTTTACACCTTCTTGCAGTTGTGCATCTAAAAAAAACATTGCTCCAAAACCTAATCCTCCTGCTGCACCTGTACCTGCTATTTGGGCAAAATCTTTTCCAAAATCTCTTTTAATAATGTTAGCGATATTTTCTAAGCCTTTATCTAATGTTTGTACGGCCTCCTTGTTGGCCCCTTTTTGTGGAGCATAAATATACGCTGCACCATTTTCACCAAACAAAGGATTGGTTACATCACAAGCAACAACTGGTTTAATATAAGTTCTTTTTGGCTCAATAATCTTTTCAATTTTAAGTAAATTTTCTCCAATTGGGACTAGTTCTTCGCCTCTATTATCTAAAAAACGCCAACCTAAAGCATGAGCCATGCCGATTCCTGCATCATTGGTGGCACTACCTCCAATACCTAAAATGATGTGTTCAACTCCAGCCTCAATAGCTGCATTGATAAATTCACCTGTTCCTAATGTGCTGGTTATTAATGGATTGCGTTCTTCTGTATTCAATAAACGTAAACCAGAGGCAGTTGCCATTTCAATAAAAGCAGTTTTACCGTCGGCAGAAATACCATATTCAGCTTCAATGATTCGACCGAGTGGGTCATGAACTTTTATTTGCTGCTTTTTGCCCTTAGAATACCACAACAACAAATCTAATGTACCTTCGCCGCCATCTGCCATTGGAAGGCTAACCACCTCAATTTCTGATGAAACCATCGCTATTCCCTCAGCCATAGCTTGGCAGACTTGTGGAGCTTCAAGCGAACCCCTAAATTTATCGGGAGCAAGTAATATTTTCATTATTTATATTATTCAAAAACTTCCGAAATCCTTCTATTTTGTAAGATACTTCTATTGAAAACGATTTCTTTGTGAGTTTTTTCAATGTTTTCTACTTTAAACTTATTTACCCCAACCATTATTTTGCCATTTTGAAGTGATTTTAACTTTGCTTGATAAGATTTCTCTATTTCTGTTTGGATGAAACCCTGTGCATAAGCCTCTATAATCCCTCCCATTGTTTCCACTTTTAAAAATAAATCCCAAGCAGAAGTAGCCAGTTGATAGGTGAGATTTTCAATATAGTATGAACCTGCTGCTGGGTCTTTGGTTTTGTCCAGATGAGCCTCTTCTTTCATTAAAATAGAGACATTTTTGGCAATTCTTTCTCCAAAATCTGACTTTTGACCTGTTTCTAAAACTGAGTCATAAGGTAGAGTCGTCAAAGAATCACAACCTCCCATTGTTGCTGACATAGCTTCGGTTGTAGCTCTCAACATATTCGTATAAGGACTAAGTGTTGAATCATAAAAACTGGAAGTTTGACAGTGAATCATACAATTTGAAGCAAAGAGAGCACTATTATATGATTCGCCAATTTTTGACCATAAATACCTTAACGCACGAAGTTTGGCTATTTCAACAAAGTAATTGGTGCCAATAGAAACAGAAAATTCAAGTTTTGAAATAATTTGATCAATGGATAAGCCCAAATTGGTAAGTTTATCTAAATAAGAAACTGCCGAAGCGAGCGTGAAAGCCAATTCTTGTACAGCATTTGCACCTGCGTTGTGAAAGCTATGAGAATCTATGGTAATGGTTCGGAATGCTGGATAATCATGGGTTTGATTGATAATATTTTTTGTACTTTCCCAAGTACTCTCTTCTATTAATTTTGATTCCGATGAAAAATATTCGGTCAATCTATCGGTAGTAAGGCCACCTTTGGGTTGATAATGAATGAATTTTTTAAGATTTGTTAATAAAGTCTCTTGGTAAGTCGTTTTAAAGTAGATAGGTGTTTCACTCAACTTAATGTTGTATAAAAGTTTCACTAAGTCTTGTTCTGAAATATCTGAAGTTCCGAAATCAATAATTATGGCATCTATTCCTTTTTTTAAATAGTTGATAATCAAAGAATTAGTTTCTTTTGGACTAGCGTATGTTATTAACAACCGATTCTGCCAGCTTGTTGAATTTTTGTTTTTCTGAGCTTCTTGAATCGCTTGTATAGGTATATTTTTTAAATCCTCCTCGGCATAGTAAGGAAAAATATCAAAACCTTCTAAAGATTGCCAAACGAGAGTTTCGTTGAAATTTTTTCCTTTCAAATCTTTCATTGCTTGGGCGAACCAAGCTTCTTTTGTGATTGTTGGAAATTCGAGGAATAAATTTTGATTCATATTATGAAATTGTATTTTTCAAAGATGATATTATTAATTAATCAGTAAATGTAAAATTAACATTTGTACTTTTATTAGACAAATTTAATTTGGAAAAATATTGTTTGAGAATTACTTTGAAAATCCATTAAAAATCTCAAAATTCACTTTACGGTTGGGTCAAAATTTTTGTTATCTTTGCAACCCTTTTGAATCTGACTATTATTAATGACTGTTTTAGAAACCCCCAAAACTCCAACTATAAACGTGCAACGTGAGGTAGATATCGTGTGGCAGAACTGCCTTAAAATGATTCGGGAGAGTATCTCTGAACAAAGTTATAAAACTTGGTTCGAGCCTATTGTGCCTGCTAAGTTGGAAGGAAAGAAACTGACTATCCAAGTACCAAGCCAATTCTTTTATGAATGGCTTGAAGAAAATTATGTGCATTTATTACGCAAATCCTTAGATTATGCCATTGGCAGAGATGGCATGTTAGAATATTCGATTGTCATTGATAGCGGAAATCGCCAAAGAAACGAACCACAGATTGCGGTCAATATGCCGCCAGTCAATAATCCGCAATATGCCAAACCTGATAATCCTAATGCTGATGTCGTAAAGAACCCTTTTCAAATGAAAGATTTGGATTCGTTGAGCCTTGATTCCTACCTCAACCCCAATTATACATTTGATAATTATATTGAAGGCGATTGTAATCGTTTGGCAAGAGCTGCTGGCTATGCGGTTGCCTCAAAACCTGGTGTTACTTCTTTCAATCCACTGATGATTTATGGAAGTGTTGGACTTGGAAAAACGCATTTAGTACAAGCTATTGGTAATTTTATGAAAAATAAAGCCAATGGAAAGTTTGTATTATATGTGTCTTCTGAAAAGTTTACAAGTCAATATATTAATGCCATTAGAAATAATAGTTTGCAAGATTTCATGAGTTTTTATATGCAAATTGATATTTTGATTATTGATGATGTACAGTTTTTGGCAGGAAAAGAGAAAACCCAAGAAACATTTTTTCATATTTTTAATCACTTGCATCAATCGGGCAAGCAGATTGTCATGACTTCCGACCGACCACCACGTGAGTTGGAAGGTGTAGAAGATCGTTTACTTTCACGTTTCAAATGGGGCTTGACGGCCGATTTACAAACCCCAGATTTTGAAACCCGTATTGCCATTATTCAGAAAAAAGTGCAAGCAGAAGGCATTTCGATTGATTATGAAGTAATTGAATATTTAGCACATAGTGTTGATACAAATGTGCGTGAGTTGGAAGGCGTAATGATTTCACTTTTAGCACAAGCTTCGCTCACTCGTCGTGAAATTGATTTGGATTTAGCCAAAATTACACTTCGTCATTTGGTCAAAGATTCTGAGCGAGAAGTAACTGTTGATACCATTATTGAGGCAATAACTGAACATTATAAGGTTAGAACGCCAGACTTGAAAGGGAAAAGCCGCTTACGTGAGATAGTATTGCCTCGTCAGGTAGCTATGTATTTAGCCAAAGAATTAACGAATCTTTCGTTAAAATCAATTGGTTATCATTTTGGTGGACGTGACCATAGTACAGTCATTCATGCTATTCAAACGGTCAATGATTTGATGGATACGGACAAAGAAATCAGTAGTGCAGTTACCAAACTTTTGAAAATGTTTAGAAAGTAATTTTAAATTTTGATATAGAAAATACCCATGAAACGTATTATATTTCTTTTGATTTTAACAATTCACTTGCAATCTTACGCTCAAATTGATCAATTAAAAACCCAAATCGAGCAAATTACGAGAGACAAAAAAGCCAAAGTTGGTGTGGCGATATTAGACTTTAATGGAAAAGATTCATTAACCATTCATGGAAATGGACATTTTCCAATGCAAAGTGTTTTTAAATACCATTTGGCATTGGCGGTTTTGAACCAAGTTGATAAAGGGAAGTTTTCTTTAAATCAGAAGATATTTGTGAAAAAATCTGAATTAAAACCTAATTGGTGGAGTCCGCTTCATGATAAATACCCCAACGGTGATGTCAATTTACCTTTGAGCGAATTGCTTAGTTTTACAGTTTCACAAAGTGATAATAATGGGTGTGATATTTTGTTTAAATTGGTGGGGGGGCCTAAAAAAGTAAATGACTATATTCATTCTTTGGGCATCAAAGATGTGGCGATTTTGACAAATGAAGAAACAATGCAAGCTGATTGGAATGTGCAATATACTAATTTTAGTACACCTTTAGCTGCGGCGAAATTGCTTGAAAAATTTCACAAAAACCATATTTTATCTAAAGCAAGTCAAGATTTTCTTTGGAAAACGATGGTAGAAACCACCACAGGCTCGACGAAAATAAAGGCTTTATTACCTAAAAATGCCATTCTTGCTCATAAAACTGGCTGGTCAGGTACAAACAAAGAAGGACTGACGGGAGCTACAAATGACATTGGTATTATAACTTTGCCTAATGGAAAACAATTTGCCATTGCAATTTTTGTTACAAATTCAATGGAAAAAGAGGCAACTAATGATCGTATGATTGCCGAAATTGGAAAAGTAACTTACGATTACTTCCTATTAAAGAAATAATCATGACATCTCAAAAAGTAAGAGAAATGGCTCTTTCGTTGGATGAAGTAGAGGAATTGCCACATTTTGAAAAAGCTTCTTTTCGTATCAATAACAAGATATTTGCTACACTTAACGAAAAATACAAACGTGCCACATTGAAATTGTCAGAAAATGACCAATACGTTTTTTCACTTTATGGTGATAAAACTATTGTATATCCCGTACCAAACAAATGGGGCAAACAAGGTTGGACAAACTTTAACTTGGAAAGTTTGGATGAAGAATTTCTCAGAGATGCTCTCATCGCTGCTTATTGTGAAGTAGCTCCTAAAAAACTTTCAGCCAAATATCTAAATGATGGATTCGAGATATGAGATACGAGATTCAAGATACGAGATATGAGATACGAGATATGAGATAGAATGATTCGGAATATAAGATTTAAGATTCGAGAAAAAACAATTTTCTCGAATCTCTTATCCAGTATCTCACTACTAATTTCTACAACGGAATATTCCCATGTTTTTTTCGAGGCAAAGTTGCCACTTTATTCTCAAGCATTTTAAAGGCTTTCAATAGTTTTTCACGCGTATCTTCTGGATTAATCACCTCGTCAATGTAGCCTCTATGAGCAGCTTTGTAAGGGTTAGCAAATTTCTCAGTGTATTCATCCACTTTATTTTGTAATTCGGCTTTTGGGTCTTCAGCTTCCATAATTTCTTTTCTAAAAATAATTTCTGCCGCTCCTGCTGCCCCCATTACTGCAATTTCGGCACTCGTCCACGCATAGTTCATATCAGCACCAATGTGCTTTGAATTCATCACACAATAGGCTCCACCATAAGCTTTGCGAGTTATAACCGTGATACGTGGCACAGTGGCTTCGCAGATAGCATACAATAGCTTTGCACCATGTGAGATGATGCCGTGCCATTCTTGGTCGGTGCCGGGCAAAAAACCTGGTACATCTTCTAAAACTAATAAAGGAATATTGAAACAATCACAAAAACGGACAAATCTTGCACCTTTCAAACTTGCATTGATGTCTAAGACACCTGCCAAAACCGCTGGTTGATTTCCCAAAATACCAATGCTTCGTCCACCGATGCGGGCAAAGCCTACCACGATATTTTCGGCAAAATATTTATGAACTTCAAAGAAACTATCCTCATCTACTAATTGCTCAATCACCTCTCGCATATCGTAAGGCTGATTGGGATTTTCAGGCATTATTTTAAGTAATTCAGGTCGTTTTTCATTGCCATTCGACTCATAATGAACAAAAGGAGCTTGTTCTTCGCAGTTTGATGGTATATAGCTGAATAGTTTTTTGATATCGTTAATACACTGTACTTCATTTGGTGACACAAATTGCGTGACGCCAGATTTGGTGGCATGGGTCATTGCTCCTCCTAATTCTTCGGAAGTCACATCTTCATGTGTAACGGTTTTAACAACATTGGGCCCTGTAACGAACATATAAGAAGTGTTTTCAACCATGAAAACATAATCGGTGAGGGCAGGGGAGTAAACAGCACCACCAGCACATGGTCCCATAATAGCTGAAAGTTGAGGAATTACACCTGAAGCTAAAGTATTTCTATAAAAAATATCGGCATAACCTGCCAATGAATTAACTCCTTCTTGAATTCTTGCCCCACCTGAATCATTTAATCCAATGACAGCTGCTCCGTTTTTCATAGCCATATCCATGATTTTGCAGATTTTTTCGGCATAAGTTTCAGACAAGGAACCACCAAAAACAGTGAAGTCTTGTGCAAAAACATAAACTAACCTTCCTGCTATTGTTCCATATCCTGTAACCACACCATCACCTAAGTAATATTCTTTATCAAGTCCAAAATCTTTGCTTCGGTGCATTACAAACTTACCAATTTCTTCAAAAGAGCCTTCATCGAGAAGCAATTCGATACGTTCACGGGCAGTAAGTTTGCCTTTTTTATGTTGAGCTTCAATACGTTTTTCACCACCGCCTTGCAAAGCTTCAGCATTTTTAAGATCAAGAATTTGTAGTTTGTCAGAAGTCGATTTTGATAGCATTTTATTATTATCCAGTTATTTGAACAAATCTAAGAAAAACTAAAACAAAATGACGAGTTGTGGCTCGTCATTTTGCTTTTTTCTTGCTAAAAAGAAATAGATTTCTGCAAATGTAGAATGCAGAATGAAGAATACAGAATATAAAATGCTGATTGTCAGTAAATTATATTTATTTTTCTTTTGAACGTAATGGCTGCTATTGGTACATTAAACATTAGTCATTTTGCATTATTCATTAAATTAAAGGCTCATCAAATCCTTGAATTTAATTGCTTGTCGGCGAGAGATTTCAATTTTTTCAATTGCCGAACTTCTTTCGGGCGTTTTTAGGGTTACCAAAAGTCCACCAGAAAACCAAGGTTCAATCTTATCAATCCAAGCTAAATTGATGATATGTTTACGATTCGCTCTAAAATATATTTTTGGATCGAGACGTTCTTCGAGGCTATTTAAGGATTTTAAAATCATTGGTTTTTGGTCATCAAAATGCAAACGCACATAATTTCCCATTGATTCAAATAAACGTACTTTTCCAAGTTTAACAAACCAGCATTTTTCGCCATCTTTCACAAAAACTTGGTCGGTCTCTCCCAATAGCTTGATTCCTTCTTTACGCTCGACCTCATGCAATTGTTCCTCTTCAACACGCTGAATGGCTTCGGCCAAGCGTTGCATATCAACAGGTTTCATCAAATAATCAAGAGCATTGAATTCAAAGGCCTTGAGTGCATATTCATCATAAGCTGTAGTGAAAATCACCTCTGGAACTTTTCCTTCGATGGCTTCAAGTAACTGAAAACCATTTTTTCCTGGCATTTGAATGTCTAAAAAAAGCAAATCAGGTGAAAGTTCATCAATCAAATTTAATGCTTCATCTGCGTTGGCGGCTTCGCCTATGACTTCAATTTTAGGGAAATTTTCTAATAAACGACGCAATTCATTACGTGCCAATCTTTCGTCATCAATGATTAATGCTTTCATTATTTTAATCAGTATATTGGTGAATTAATTAACCTTCAATTCAAAAAATTATACTTTCAACTCAGTGTTGGCAGTAATAATATTTTTGTAATCTGTATTTTTTTCTGGAATTGTAATTTCCGCACAAACAGTCAAATCATCTTCTTGATAAATCTTGAAACTTGCTTCATTACCAAATAAAATATCTAAGCGTTGTGTCGTATTTTTTAACCCAAAACCACCTGACTCAGAATCAGATTCGGTGCTATAAAGTTGCCCTGTATTACGGATTTTAATGTACAACTTATCATTCGCTAAACTTGTGTTGATTTCAATAAATCCCCAGCCAATGGCTTTTTGTACGCCATGTTTAATAGCATTTTCGACCAAAGTCTGTAACATCATTGGCGGCACTTGAATGCCCAATGTATTGGCATCAATGTCCCATTTTGTTTGAAGACGTTCTTCATAACGTACTTTTTCAAGGGCAAGATAATCTTCAATGGTTCGCAATTCTTCTTTCAAAGAAATGGTCGTTCGACGGTCGGCAATGAGTGAACTACGAAGAATATTGGATAATTGAGTAATCCCTTGTTGAGCTTTAGATGGGTCTTCAAGAACTAATGCCCTGATACTATTTAAGGCATTGAACATAAAGTGAGGATTCATTTGGGCCTTCAAAACTTTGGCTTCAGTTTCTTTTATGGAAGATTTTAGTTTTAACCCTTCTATCTCTTTTTGTCTTTTTTCTTCTGAATAATGATAAAAAAGATAAATAAGCACCCAAACCAATAATGGTTTTGCTAAATTAATGAAATATTCAGTAGCTAAAATGGGCTTCTCACTTAGCAGTTGCCCTGTATATTTTGCATCTAAAGGAAGATTAAGAGCAACCAAAAGATCGGTCATCACAAAAACACCAAGCAATACTCTAAGGGCGAGTTGATGAAGCGGAAGTACAATCCAATTATATTTTTTTACTATAAATCTGAAAGAATGAGTCAATAAAATTGCCAATAAGATATTTGCTAAGGCCTGGAGAATCATTTGGCTTTCATACCCAAATTGCAATGAGTAAGCAAATATCTCGTTGCAAAAGTATAATGTCCAGCCGACAACCTGAAAAATCCAATATAATTTATTCTTTTCCATCACTCTTCAAATTTCATACGTGCCATACGAAAGGTATTACGTTTTGTTGTAACATAAAAATATAAAAAACTTTCCCAGATAGGAGTCTTTTATACATCAATGGAAATATGATTCTATAAACGGAAGTATTCTTAGACTGAAAGTTGCAGCAAATGAGCAGTATCATTGGCTTTTTCAAGATGAAAAGTCTTTTCTTCGTAAGAGTATACAAGTTTATACAGGCAAAGATTGGTATGCTCAAAAGCATCCATTTCGGCTAATGGTCTATTCAGTAAATGTGTTAAAATGATTCTGATAGCACGCCCGTGCATGGCCACTAAAATCGTTTTTTCTTCGGGGCGTGATAAAATAATATCTACTACAGGTTTTTGACGAGCCACTACGTCATCTGGACTTTCACCCAAAGGAGCTGCTGGAATATCGGTTTTGCCTTTTCCCCAATTAGCTATTACTTCCAAATAGAACTCATCTTCGAGATAATTCGGAGCTTTTCCTTCTTTCTCACCCCAACTTATTTCATTCAAGCCTTCGTGTTGTTCGTATGGAATAGAAAGGTTGATAAAATCTTGAACTGATTGAACTGTACGACGGAGTTTTGAAGTATAAATCTTATCGAAAGGAATATGTTGGTAAGCCTCAAAAAAGGCACGAGCTTGCGAGATACCTGTCTCATTAAGGTCAGAATCAATACCACTGCCTTGAACGACACCCATGCGATTAAACTCCGTTTCACCGTGTCGGATTAAGTAAATTGTTTTGGTAAGCAAAATATCAGTATTTAAAATTGAAAGTCTCTAAAACAAACCTTAGTTTTAAGGTCTCAAACTCAATGAAGGTGCAAAATTACAAAAACTTCTGATTAAATCATTTAAGTGATTTTTCATAGAATTAATATTTTATCAATAATTCAAAAAAAAACTTAACACAAATAAAATGTTTAATAAAAATTTAAATTTTACGAATATAAGCTCAACTGGAAATAAAAATATGGTTGACCATTTAGGTATCGAGTTTTTAGAGATAGGCGAAGATTTTGTTACTGCTCGAATGCCAGTTGACCATCGTACTCACCAACCTTTCGGAATTTTACATGGTGGAGCATCTGTCGTTTTGGCTGAAAGTTTAGGAAGTGTTGCTTCTTTTCTAACATTAACCGACCCAACTACGCAAAGAGCTGTAGGACTTGAAATAAATGCTAACCATATTCGTGGGGTGAGTAGCGGTTGGGTTTATGCCAAAGCTACACCCCTGCATTTAGGTCGAACTACGCATGTATGGGATATAAAAATTACTTCAGAAGAAGGAAAGTTAGTTTGTGTAGTACGTTTTACTGTGGCTATCATTGCAGTAAAATAGTTATTGGTTGATTAGTTATTACTTTACTATTGCATTATCAGTTTTTCAATAATCAATACCTATTAAATGGCTTGATTTTTGTAAGTTATTTGAAGGTAGTTTTTGTAAAAGTGCCTAAAAATTATGAAAGAAAACGACATTTCTTTGATATTAAACATCAAATTTTAAGATGAAAAAAATACTATTATTGCTATTGAGCCTCATTTCTACTACACTTTTTGCACAAAAAAAGCAAAATAATGAAAAGACTAAAAATGATTCTATTCAAATCAAGCAAGACTCGGTAAAGCTCCAACAATTTGTTTTTGAAGATGAAAAAAGTGATAAAAATCGTAAAAAGAATAAGAAGGTAGTGACAAAAGATACTACATCAAGTTATGCTTCTGAATATAAAAGAGATGATATGAGATTTCAATCAGGTTTTCGTGGAGGGGTAAATTTTGGCAGTTTCAATTTAAAAGATGTCAATAATGTTGTCAGGGTAACATCATCTGGCCTGCCTCAAACACCATTTACGAAAGATAATTTTTTAAATAATACCCAAGTGGTACTTGGATACTTAGGTGGTGTATTTGTCCGCATCACTCGTGGGACATTTTATTTTCAGCCCGAAGCTATTTATACTCAGAAAGGAGGGAAATTTGATATTTTACAATCGGATGGGAAGTTATTTAAACGTGTAAATGCCTCTTATAATACGGTTGATGTTCCTATGCTTTTCGGAATTCGTTTTCGTCAAGGAAGGGTTTTTGCTGGACCTTTGATGAGTTTCCCTTTAAATTTCAATAAAGAATTGGAAGAAACTTTACAAATATATACCGCCAACGATTTCAAGAAGGATTTATTTACTAAACCTGCTTTTGGGATCAATGCTGGAATTGGCTTTGAATTTAATCATATTTTTATCGAAGGACGCTATGAAAGAGGACTTTCTAATACCGTTGATTATGAATTAGGCCCTTCAAGTAACCCTTCAAAATTTCAAATGTTACCGAGTTTGTTTCAAATTACTTTAGGTTTTATTCGTTAATTTATTTTTGAAGAAAATTACACATTATGCAATTTCTATCACTCGAACCTTTTGTTCCTTCAGGCAATAATTTTGAAAAATCTAAAGAACTTTTTCAAGAATTAGGCTTTATAATCAACTGGGATTCAGGTGATTATGTCGGGTTTGAAAAAGATGGATGTAAGTTTATTCTACAAAATTTTGATAATATTGAATTTGCACAAAATTTTATGCTAAGCGTAAAAATAAGTAATGCAGAAGAGTATTGGATGGATATAATAGAAAGAAAATTACCAGAGAAGTTTGGTATTCATATAAGTAAACCTACCCAGCAGCCTTATGGAAAAGAAGTAAATATCATTGATATAGCTGGCGTTTGTTGGCATTTTGTAGAATAGTTAAGTAAGAGTTATCCATTATTAAGATGCGATTCTCCAAAGTAATATCTCAAATTATACAAAAAAAACAAGGTCATCAATTGATAGATGACCTTGTTTTTTTGTATTTATTCTCAAAAATTATTGTTGAGCAGAATCTGAATTAACAATTGGTACATTTTCCTCAGTTGGAGTATCAATTTTATCCATAAACTCTTGATAATTTGTCAACTTCTCAAAAGGACGCTTACCAATTAATTCTACCAAATCAGATTGATAAAGAATTTCTTTTTTGAGTAATTCTTGAGCAATTTTCTCTAATTCCTCTCTTTTATTAATCAATAATTCTCTTGTACGAACATAGGCAGTGTCAATCAATTTTTTTACCTCTTCGTCAATGGTTTTTGCAGTATCTTCTGAATAAGGTTTCGTAAATGACATCTCTCCTTGACCTTTTGAGTCGTAGAATGAAACATTACCAATTTTATCATTCATACCGTAAATACTAATCATTCCATAGGCACTCTTAGTAATACGTTCTAAATCACTCAATGCACCCGTTGAAATTTTTCCAAAAACTACATCTTCAGCCGCACGTCCACCGAGCGTCATACACATTTCATCAAAAAGTTGCTCAGTACGATATAAATATTGTTCTTTTGGCAAGTATTGAGCATAACCCAAAGCAGCAATTCCACGAGGAACGATACTCACTTTTACCAAAGGATTGGCATGTTCTAAGAACCAACCAGCAACAGCATGACCTGCTTCGTGGTAAGCAACAATTTCTTTCTCTTCTGGTGAAATCAATTTGTTTTTCTTTTCTAATCCTCCAATTTCACGGTCAATTGCATCATGAAAATCTTTCATTTCGATTGATGGTTTGCCACGACGAGCAGCCAAAAGAGCAGCTTCATTACAAACATTGGCGATTTCAGCACCTGCAAAACCTGGCGTTTGAGCAGCCAATTTTTTCACATCAATGCTATCAGAAAGTTTCAAAGGCTTCATATGAACCTTGAAAATAGCTTCACGACCTACTAAATCAGGTGTATCAACGCTGATTTGGCGATCAAAACGACCTGGACGCATCAAAGCGGAGTCTAAAACGTCAGGACGGTTAGTTGCGGCTAAAATGATAATTCCAGCATCAGAACCAAAACCATCCATTTCAACCAAGAGAGAGTTAAGTGTATTTTCACGTTCATCATTCGCACCTGGCATTGAGCCACGCCCACGTGAACGACCAACAGCATCAATCTCATCAATAAATATGATACAAGGAGCTTTTTCTTTGGCTTGTTTGAATAAATCACGCACACGAGCAGCACCCACACCTACAAACATTTCTACGAAATCAGAACCTGAAAGTGAGAAAAACGGCACGCTTGCTTCACCCGCCACTGCTTTTGCCAATAATGTTTTACCAGTTCCTGGAGGGCCTACAAGCAAAGCCCCTTTGGGGATCTTACCACCTAATTCGGTGTATTTTTTTGGAGTTTTCAAGAAATCAACAATTTCTTGAAGTTCTTCTTTGGCTTCTTCCAAACCAGCAACGTCATTGAAAGTGATTTTAACCTTGCTATCGGCATCAAATAAGGCAGCTCTTGATTTACCAATATTGAAAATCTGACCTCCTGGGCCGCCACCGCCCGCCATACGACTCATTAAGAAGTACATTAAGCCAAGTACAACGATAAACGGTAGCAATTGCCAAACCATATTCATCATGTCTTGACGTTCGACGCTTTCTGGATAAAGTGTTTGGCGATAATTTTCTTCAATTTGTGGACTTTTCAAAAACTCACGATACTCGTTCATAAAAGATTCAACCGAAACCACATCAATTTTCAAGTGCGGACCACCAGCATTATAACGATTATTGCCCAATTCTGCTTTGTATTCAGGTTTCTGGAGGGCATCACGGGTAAGGGTAACCTCAACACTACGATTACCTTCAACTACTGCCACTTTCTCAACGTCTTTTTGCAAAATCATTTGTTCGAGTTGCTTGTACTTGATTGTTGCAAGTGTGGCTTGTCTCGAAAAAAGCAAAAATCCGATGATACCCATGATAATTGCCGCTACTATCCAACCCTGCAAACCACCACTACTGTTGGATGGTTTTCTTTTCGGAAACTCATTATTGTTGTTCTCAGACATTTTTTTAGTTTTTCAAAATTTAATGTAATTTTATTTGTATAAAATAACCTTTACAACGTTTTTAGTGAACCTTGTAAAGGTTTAGTTTAAAACATTAATTGAACATCATTTGTTTTTCAGGCTCTGGTTCCATGCTTTCTTCAATCTGAGTGAGTTCGGCGTCACCCCATAAAGATTCCAAATCGTAGAATTTTCGACGGTCTTTTCTGAACACATGCACTACAACATCAATGTAGTCTAACAAAATCCATTCTTTGTTTTGTTTACCCTCTTGGTGCCAAGGGTTCATTTTTGTGGCCTTGAATACTTCATCGTCCACAGAAGTAGCTATTGCATCAATTTGCGTATCGGTGTTTCCGGAGCAAATGACAAAAAAATCGGTTATGGAGTTTTTAACTTTTCTCAAATCCATTACTACAATATTTGCCGCTTTTTTTTCCAACATCCCGTGTACTACTAAGCGACATAACTCATCACCAGAAAGTTCTTTAATTTCTTTCATTCAATCTTATCTTCGGTTAATTTTGTGAGCGGTTCGCTTAAATTTTGAATCTATAAATAGATGTATATACGAACATCACTAAAAATATTTTTATAATACGTTTTATAAAACGCTAAATTACTATAAAGTTGCACAATTTTCAACCCAAAACCTTATTTCTCGGTAAAAAAACAATTTATCTGCCAAGTTGTCATTCAACTAACGATATTGCTGCTGAAATAATTCAAAATAAACAAGTTTTTGATGGCACTATTGTCATAACTTCCGATCAAACAGCTGGGCGTGGGCAACGTGGAAACTCTTGGGAAGCACTTCCTGGACAGAATATTACTTTTTCGCTTATCGTAAAACCTGATTTTTTGAATGCTAATGAACAATTCAAACTCAATATTGCTGTATCTCTCGGAATCTATTCTTTCCTCAATCAATATGTAGCAGACAAATTGACCGTAAAATGGCCAAACGATGTATATGTCAGTGACCGAAAAATGGGTGGTGTCTTAATCGAAAATACACTTTCAGGAAGTCGTATTGCATATTCGGTCATTGGCATTGGGTTGAATATTAATCAATTAAGTTTCTCAGAAACGAATACTCGTGCTGTTTCTCTTCGTTTGGCAACACAAAGTTTGGACGAGTTTGATATTGAAAAATTGATTGGTGAATTGTGTGAAAGCCTTGAAAAATATTATTTGCAGCTTAAAAATGGGCATTCATTAAGACAAAAAGAAGCTTATCTCGAAATTTTGTATCGTTACCAAGAATACCATTATTTTAGTAAAAATGACACAAGGTTTTTAGGTAAAATTATTGATATTGCACCGACGGGTCATTTAATGTTGGAAGTAAACGGCGAAGTGGAATATTTTGATTTTAAAGAGATTTCGTTTGAAATTTAAATTTTTAATACCCCATTTCCGTCAAAGCAGCACGTGCCTTATTATCTATGGAAGTTTTATATTCATGGCGTTTATATGAAATTGCTTTCTCAAAATATGTTCTGGCTTTATTTTTTTGACTTTTTGCTTGAAAAATATACCCTAATTGCAGAGAAGAACTTGCTCCAAAATGCCATTCTTGCCCATCCGACAGCTTGATAGATTGTTCAAAAAAGACGATAGCTTTATCAAATTGATTGAGTTTTTGATAAATACGCCCTGCCCGATAGGCAAATTCAGAATGGTCTTTTGTATTGCTAAAGTTTTTCTCCGAAAGGTTTTCTACTTCATCGGCTGCTTGTTCAAAATAACCACCATCAAACGCAAGACGGAGTTTCAAGAGTGTTTTATTGGGTAAAATACTAGTTTTTATGTAGTTTTCATAAAATTTTTGGGCAGCTTTGTCTGATTCGGCTATAGCGTTACCATTTGTTGGAATTTTAGTAAGGTAGAATCTCCCTTTTTTCTCATCTCCCGAAAGCCAGTAACAAACAAACAATTTATAATAGGTATCTTTTAAAAAGCCTTTGCCTTTAAAGTTTTTTAGATAAGCCATGTATGAATTAATAGCTTGCGAATAATGGCCTTTAAATAACAGCGTTTCGGCTTTATACAATTCAAAAATTGGAAAGTAAATGTAGGTTGGATCTGTTGGATGTTTTTTTAATAATTCAATCGCCTGTTCTGTATGGTTTTCTTTGAGAGCAACGGCTGTTGCAAGTAAAAAAAAGTTTAAGTTATCTGGTTGATTATCAATTAATTGTAATAAATCAGAGTTTTGTTTATCATCAAATTTTAGTACATAGGCTTGGATGAAAATCGTGCAAAGTTTTGATTCAAGTCCCCAAATTTTATCTTTTGAAGCGAGCCTTAATTCATTCATTCCTTGCTGAATATTGCCTCGAAGTCCTAAAAACTTGGTTATCCATTTTTGATTTTCAGGCACCGACCCAAACAATACATGCAAACAACCCAAAGATTTTTGGTTTGGCTCAAAATTTGGAAACATTCGCTGATTTTCTTCCAATAATCGATAGGCTTGAATGACATTCCAGCCAGCCTTTACTTCATGTCCAAATCTAATTTTTAATAAAGCCCAATGCAGTTTTATTTCTGCTCGTAAAAAGCGATTATATGGAGATTTTAGGTCCAAATTCTCAATCAATTCAAGCCGTTCATCTTCTTTGCGAAGTATTCTTTCATAAGCCTCTTCATTTTCGGCATTGATTAACTCTACTAAATCTACATAATTTTCTAAGTAGATTTTAAATGGATTCGTAGGATTTTCTTTCAAAAGCAAATCTTTACCAGACTGAATTTTTAATTTGAAAATCTCAGAATATGCTTTTTGAAGATTAGGTGTAAAATCAAAATCTTTTGCTACTGAATTTTGTGCTGTAAAAAATAAACAAAAAGTAACAAAGATTATTAAAGTTCTTTTTACAATTATAGAAGCATGGATGTTTTTAAACACTTTTTTCTCAATTTTTTGCTTTGTTGATTCAGCCATTGATAATTTAATTATTGTTTTACTTACGAAGACCGCTGAGAGAAAGATTGTGAGAAAACAAAAATAGCTAAATTTTCAAACAAATGCTGAAAATTTAGCTATTTTGATAGGAATATGACTGTGAACGATTGTCTAATGACTATCAGTCAAACAATTATTTTCTTGAAATTTCGATGGCATCTACATCAGCCAAGATACGTCCGCAGTGCTCGCAAACGATGATTTTTTTCTTGTCTTTAATGTCAGCTTGACGTTGTGGCGGAACGATATTGAAACAACCACCGCAAGCACCACGCTTGACCATAACGATTGCCAAACCATTTTCTGCATTATTACGAATACGGTTATAAGCATTTACCAAACGCTCTTCAACATTAGCAGCAGCTTTGTCACGTCCAACAGAAAGTTTCTTTTCGTCTTCTTGACTTTCAGCAACCAACACATCCAATTCTTTGCGTTTGGTTTCGAGGTCTTTCTTACGATTAGCCATCGCAGTTTCTACGTCCGAAATTTCTGTGTTTTTATTTTTTATTTTAAATTCAGTTTCTTTGATACGCTTGTCGGCCAACTGAATTTCAAGCTCTTGTAATTCTAATTCTTTAGAAATAGCATCATATTCACGGTTATTGCGAACATTCATCTGCTGATCTTTGTACTTCTGAATAAGCTTTTCGGCATCTTTTTTATTTGCTCGATAGGCATTCACCTCAGAATCTAAGGTATCAATTTCTTTTTTGAATTTACCAATACGAGTTTCAAAACCGATGACTTCATCTTCTAAATCACGAACTTCGTCAGGTAAATCACCACGTAGTTTTCTTAACTCGTCTAATTGAGAATCAATTGATTGAAGTTTAAGCAGTGTTTCTAATTTTTGTGCAACCGTTAATTCCATAATATCTAATATCGTCTTGATTTATTCTTAAAATCTCCGTTTTAATAATAATAATTTATTGGATTTGTGGGTGTTACCGACAAATGGACTGCAAAGTTAAGCATTTTTTTGCAAATATAATCTTTCAATAATTCTTTTGTGAATTGTTCTGATTCATAATGACCAATATCGGCAATAATAATGCGTTTATCGGCATCAAAAAACTCGTGATATTTATAATCGGAGGTAATAAAGATGTCGGCATTCTGTGCAAGTGCATCATTGAGCAGGAAACCCCCAGCTCCGCCACAAACGGCTATTTTTTTGATTGGTTTTCCCAATAAATTTGTATGACGAATAACTGAAACATTCATTTTTTGTTTCAAATATTGCAAAAACTCTTTTTCGTCCATCGCTTCTGCCAGTTCACCGATTGCTCCAGAGCCAACTTCTTGGTTTTGATTTTCTAATAAAACAATGTCATGTGCTACTTCTTCATAGATATGCGTACGATACATTGCCGCCAAAACTAAATTCTTGAGATAGGCAGGAAAAATCACTTCCACGCGATTTTCGTGTACTTCTTCTTGTACATTTGCTGTACCAATGGTTGGATTTGCAAGTTCATTTGGTCGAAAACTTCCAGTGCCTTCTCCACGAAAACTTACATGAGTGTAATTGCCAATCATTCCTGCACCAGCTTCATGAAGAGCATCTACGACCATTTGTGTATTATCAATAGGCACAAAAACTATCAATTTCATCAAGGTCTGACTTTTAGGAGAAAGGATCTTAACTTGCTGTAAATCAAGTAATTGTGCAATTTTAAAGTTTACGCCACCAATAACACTATCAAGATTGGTATGGGTGGCATAAATAGCAATATCATTTTTTATTGCTTTAATAATGGTTCGCTCCACATAGTTTTTGCCTGTCAATTTCTTCAAGCCTTTAAAAACAATGGGGTGATGAGCAACAACTAAATTGCAACCTTGGGCAATGGCTTCATCAATCACCTCTTCAGTAGAATCGAGGGTCACTAAAATACCTGTGATTTCGGTGCTTGCGTTGCCAACAATCAATCCTGCATTATCATAATTTTCTTGGTAAGCCAAAGGTGCGAATTCTTCGAGATAATTGCTAATTTCTTTTATTGTCATGGTATTTCCTTAGTGTATTTTCAAAACAGATTTTTTTCTTAGAAAAAATCTATCAAAATAACATTGTCTTGATAGATTTTTCATAAGTTTGATAGTCGTAAAATTACGGTAAATGTTTAGCTCTGCAATAATCATTCATTTATATTCAACCTTAAATTTTTATAAAATTATTTTTACAATCATGAAAAAACTTATTTATGCTTTACTTCTAATTGCTTGTTGTTCAAATATTTTTGCTCAAAAGAAAGCAGATAAAGAAGAGTGGCAATCGCTTTTCAACGGAAAAGATTTGACAGGCTGGGATTTGAAGATTTCAGGACATGAAATGAACGATAATTATAAGAATACTTTTTTAGTCGAAGATAACATGATGCGAGTGAATTATAAGGAATATCAAAATTTTGACGCAAAATATGGACATATTTATTATAAAACACCATTTTCGCATTATAGAGTACGTTTTGAATACCGTTTTCAAGGAAACCAAGTACCAGGTGGGGCAACTTGGAATGTACGTAATAGTGGAATCATGCTTCATTCGCAGTCGGCGGCGAGTAACGGAAAAGACCAAGACTTTCCAGTTTCGCTTGAAATGCAATTACTCGGGGGACTTGGAAATGGGCCACGTGCCACAGGAAATTTATGTACGCCAGGAACAATTGTGGATATGAATGGCACATTACAAACAGCTCATTGCATAGATTCTAAATCAAAAACTTATGATGGAGACCAATGGGTAAAAGCAGAAGCCATTGTTTTAGGGAGTAAAGTAGTTTATCATTTGATAGAAGGTGATACTGTTTTGACCTATCAGAATCCTAAAATTGGCGGAGGTTTCTTAGGAAAGCCTTATGACTTTGCTGCTGATAAAGTGAAAAATGGCGAAGAATGGGCAAAAAAAGATGGGACTTTACTTGGCGAAGGTTACATAGCATTACAAGCTGAAAGCCATGCCATTGATTTCAAAAATATCGAATTATTAAATTTGAAAGGATGTATGGATAAAAAGGCATTGAACTTTAAATCGTATTATTTAGAGCCTGATAATTCGCTATGTAAATACAACAAAAAATAGTCGATAGACAACAGTCCACGGTCGATAGTTTTATAAAAAACTTTCAACTGTGGACTGAAGACTGTTAGTCTTTACCTTGTCAATCGATAAATCAATAAGGCCGTTCTTTGAGTTAAAGCAGGATATTCTTTTAAATTGATGGTTTCACCTGGAGCATGAGCACCTCTTCCCGAAGCACCTAAGCCATCAAGACATGCTACGTATTGAGCAATATATGAAATATCGCCTGCTCCACGAGAACCTGGGTCGCCAGCTTTTACAGGCCCTAAACCCATATCTTGACTTGTTTTGTCGAGTATAGTTAAAAGATTATTATTTGCTTCGGTAGGTTCCATGGCAGGTATTCCGTCCGAAAATTTTATTTCAGCCGTTGTCGCATTGAGGTTTTTACTAACAATTTCACGCATTTTTGTTCTTGCTGCTTCTTTTTGAGCCTCACTAATAAATCGTAAGTCGCCAGTTACGACAACTTTTTGAGCTACAATATTTGTTTTTCCAACAGAAGTACCTTTCGCTTGAGCAGGGTCATAATTTACTTCAGTTCCTCCGACAATTACACCAGGGTTAAACGTTAAAAACTTTTCTTGGCTCAATGATTCACGAAATTCATCTAAGATTCGGGCTGCTTCATAGATGGCTCCATAACCCATATTTTTATTAAAAACGCCTGAGGAATGACCAGTTTTTCCATGGGTAATCAATTCCCAGCCACTTGCTCCACGACGAGCCGTAGCAGCAATATCAAAACTTACGGCAGTTTCATAAGCTAAAGCTATATCACATTGTTTGGCTCGTTCGATAAAATCTTTTCGACTAATACTCGTTGGTTTTCCTGCACTTTCTTCATCACCCGTAAAATATATGGTAATAGAAGTATCTTCAAGCAAACCTTGGGCATGAAGAGCTTTGAGAGCCGCAATGACCATGACATCTCCGCCTTTCATATCGTTTACACCTTGACCAGTTGCAGTTGAATCATTCAGACGTGTAAAAGGATTGGGCGTCATTGATTTCTCGAAAACTGTATCTAAATGACCAATCAGAAAAAGTTTTTTGCCTTTATTCCCTTTTCGATAGGCCACTAAATGCCCTGCACGATTGAGTGAATCTGGTAAGTTAACCCACTCTGTTGTAAAACCCATTACATCAAATTCTTTTCTAAAAAGTTGTCCAACTTGGCGAACACCTTCATGGTTGAGTGTCCCACTATTAATGTTGACCGCATCAATCAAAAGCTTTTCTGTTTGAGGCATATTGGTTTTTACATGTTCAATTATCTTTTTCTCAACAGTGCTTAGAGATTGAGCTTCTGAATGAATGAAGAATGAAGAATGTAGAATTAAGAATGAAATGAGGGTTAGTTTTATTTTCATCATATTCAGTTTGATTTGAGAAGTAAAGGGAGTTATCAAAAATTTATTAGTGTCAAAGATAGCGTTCTTTCAAGATATTTAAATGATGTATTTCATGCCCTGCGATGAGCCAAGCCAATGCTCGTGCCGAATAGTTAATATTATTTGCTTTGCCAATTCGTTTCCATTCTTTTGTAGAAAGGGTTTTAAAAAGTAAAAGATTGGCTTTTCTGACTGCTTTATAATGTAATAAAAGATTTCTGAGCGATTGTTTTTCAAAATTAGTTGCTTTCACATAGTCTTCTTCTTCAAATCCTGGCAAAGATTGTTTTTCGCCACGAGCGATGCACAGAGCACGATATGCCAAAATTCTTTCGGTATCAATGATGTGTCCGAGTACCTCAATTGGTGTCCATTTTCCTTCAGCATAGCGGAAATGCAGCTTTTCAATAGGTAAATTTTTGAAAAAGTTTTCCACAATTAAAAAATTTTCACGTAAAATTTTGAAGGCATCTTCACCCGTAACTGCCTGAATATAACGGTATTGAGGTGAATTTGTATTGTATTCGTTTTCGCTTGGTCGAGAAATTTTCATATTATTTTTGGTTTAGTACTTGACACACAAATATAATAGTTGTACCTTTGCACCACGTTAAACAAACAGAGAAATATTTTCAACGTTTCAAAACGATAATGGTTTGGTAGTTCAGCTGGTTAGAATACCTGCCTGTCACGCAGGGGGTCGCGGGTTCGAGTCCCGTCCAGACCGCAAGTAAAAGCAAAAACAACATCAAAAACGCTTAATCTACATGATTAAGCGTTTTTTTTATGTATTTTTAATCAATTCATATCAAACGCTTTCAGAAAAAAGGTATCCTATTCGGTATCCTTTTTCTATTTGTATTTTTGGAGACCGATTTACATATAACTAATTGATAATCAATTTGTTATATGTGATTTAAAACAAGGCAAAACTATTCAAATTCAACGAATTTAGATCCTTAACGGTCACTTTAAACTACATCAAATATGAAAGCAAGTCAAAACCTATGTATTTTGTTTTGGTTAAACACACCAAAAATCCACAATGGGAAAGCTCCCATCTATGTTCGCCTAACTATTGATGGTAGCCGAACTCAATTTTCTCTCGGCAAAAAAATAGAGCCTGAAAAGTGGATTTCCAAAGCCGGAATTGTCAAAGGCACTAATGAAGAAGCTCGAACACTCAACAATTATATCAACCTAGTCAAAGGTGAGCTTCAAAAGCACTACAATATATTAGTTACGCAACATCATAGAGTTTTGCCAGAAATGCTCCGTAATGCCTATATAGGCGTGAAAGAAGAGAAAAATACATTACTTCAAATTATTGATTTCCACAATCTAAAATTTAAAGAAAAAGCAGACATAGGTCAATTCTCCTTAAAAACTTTTGAAAAGTATTTGACTACTCGACTAAGAGTCTCGGAGTTTTTATCTTTTCAATACAAATTGTCAGATTTACCTTTGGCTGATTTAAAATACTCATTTATTACAAATTTTGAACATTTTCTTGTGGTTCATAAAAAGATGCAGAATAATTCTGCTATGAAGCATATTAAAAATATTAAAAAAATTTTGCGTTTAGCTGTTTCGATGGAATGGTTATCAACGAATCCTTTTGACAATTTTAAATGCTCCTACAAGCATCCAGATATACAAGTTTTATCGCAAGAGAACCTGCAAACACTTTATGAAAAACAAATTTTTATAAAACGTTTGGATGAAGTTCGAGATGTATTTTTATTTTGCTGCTATACTGGATTTGCATATAGTGATGTTGCAAGTTTTACAAACGATATTGTTCAAATTGGATTGGACGGAGAAAAGTGGTTATCAATCAATCGTCAGAAAACCAAGGTAATGGAAAGTGTTATGCTTTTACCAATACCATTAGAAATTATTGAAAAATATAAAGAGCACCCATACTGCAAAATACATAACAAATTATTACCCGTAAATAGTAATCAGAAATACAACGCTTACCTGAAAGAGCTAGCGGATATTTGTGGAATTAAAATGAATCTAACAACTCATATCGCAAGACACACATTTGCAACCACTGTAACATTGGCCAATGATGTCCCTATGGAAACTGTCAGTGCTTTACTCGGTCATAAAAGCCTCAAAACTACTCAAATCTATGCAAAAGTGGTGAAAAAGAAAGTTAGTAACGATATGAAAGCTTTACGTGAAAAGCTGAATAAATCTGAAGAATTGAAACTAATTAATGTTAGTTAATTTTATTCATATCAGTCAATTGTATTTTAACACTTAAAATCAATCTAACCCAAACACCACTAAATCATACAATAATAGAATAAACAGCCTATAAATTTCAGACAACTTTTTTTGCAATTATTGATCAATATTGTATTTTTATCTTCAATGAGCTTTTACTACTTGTTTTACTAGTAAATCCATATAAATACGAAGTTTTCACACATGAAACCAATTCTCGATAGAAGCTACCTATTGTAGAGGTTTATTAAAAATTTTACAGTATGAATAACCTTTATCTCTCGTTTGAAGAAAAATTAAATATTATTGACGAAAACAACCAAATTGATAAGGCTCTCAAAGCAATTAGTATTTGTGAAGAATATCTTTGTATATTAAAAAAGCATATCGAAGAAAACCCCTTCAAAACGAAAGAAGAAGAAATTTACTTCTTCAAATTTATCAAACCTAAATTCCTCGCTAAACTTATCTTTTATACAAAGTGGCATAATATTCAAATACGAAAAATTACTTTCAATAATAAAACATCCGTAAAATATTATGAAAAGGAATTTAAGAAGCTAAAACGTTTCTTAAAGGAGAACATAGAGTTTCAAACTTATCTTAATGCTAATCAAACCCATTTTGATGAACAATTCTTTATCCGAAATAACAATAATTTTATTTCTTATGTTGAACCCTTATATATAACATTGGATAAGTCATTCAATACTACTCACGATTATTTAACAGCTCAAATCTCGGCCTATGATATGCTTATGAAGAAACTACAAGAAGAAATCTGCAAGCTATCAAAGAAAATCAATAATCAGTCGATAAGTCAGTACAAATGGTCAGACAAAAAGGTAGATTTGGTTGAATTAATCTACGCTATTTATACTGCAAATAGTATCAATAGAGGGAAAATTGAAATATCAGAATTAGCAGAAATCTTCTCAGAAATGTTCAATGAAGACTTAGGAAATATCTATCGCATATACGCTGAAATTAAAAATCGTAAAAACCCTACCCGTTACATTGACCACCTCAAAGAAAAACTACTCGAAAAAATTGATGATGAGTTAGGAAACTAAATTTTCCTACATTACGTCTAAATACGGTGTTTTGTGTTAACCAATCGCTGTTTAAATTTAAAAAATTAAAATCTTAATGATTCACGAATAGTTTTGTGTAAAAAAAATGTTTTTTTGTGTATTGATAAATACTGAACTATTCTATTTTCTACTGCCGAATTTTGTTTAAGTATTAACAGCTTAAATTAAATATTTATTCACCCCAACAACAAATTAAATATGGCAGTAGAAATCCTGACGAAAGACGACCTCCAACAATTTAAAAGTGACTTATTTGCTGAACTAAAAAAGGCAATCAAAGAAAACCCAACAACAAACTCTACGTATCTTCAATCTTTTGAAGTACGCAAAATGCTCAACATATCTCCAGGTACGCTCCAACACCTAAGAGTTTCAGGGCAATTACCTTATACAAAACTCGGAGGAAAAATCTTTTACGATTCTGAAGATATCCGAAAAATGATTGAGAAAGGTAAGGTTAAATAAAACTAAATTTTTAAAAATTCATTACAAGTAACCCAACAAGTAATTCTCTATATAAAGATAATAGCCTCCTAAAAATTCCCCTATTTATAAATTTAGGTAGGGGATACCTCCTAGTTTTTTTTACAATATTTTTATGAATAAAGAAGAAATTTTGGGCATAACCCAAGGTGGATTTGCTGTGTTCAAGCATTTCCTACCGATTACATTCAAAGTAGGAAAAAACTTCCTAAACCCTTTTTATAATGATACCAAAGCATCCTGCAATATCTATTTCGATAAAAATGCTAAAATTTATAAAATTAAAGACTTTGGAGACAATCGCTTCAATGGAGATTGCTTCTCTTTTGTGGCAGCAATCAAAGACCTAAATACTACAAATAAAGAAGATTTTAGAGAGGTTCTAAAAATCATAGAACAAGAACTACAATTATCCGATTCACCGATGAAATTCAAACAATTGGCTAAAACCAACGAAATAATAGACACACCCTCAAATAGCATTGAAAACATTACTTTCAAAGAATTTTCAGAAACTGAATTAGTATTCTGGAAACAATTTGGTATCAAACGAATAACTTTAGAAGCATTCAAAGTCGTAAGTATTCAACACTTTCAAGCCAAAAATAAAAATGGCAATTACTACACCATTGAAAACCATGAAACAGAACCTGTTTTTGGCTACAAAAACAAACACTTTATAAAAGTATATCGTCCGAATTCTGAATTGCGTTTCCTCTTTCTCGGTGAAAAGTCGGATAACTACGTTTTCGGACTCGATCACCTGCCTCCACGTGGCGATGTCTTATTTATCACGGGTGGTGAAAAAGATGTACTGAGTTTATTTGCACATGGCTTTTTCTCCATTTGTTTCAACTCTGAAAACGCAGCAATTCCTCCAGACGTGATTCGTAAATTATCTTATCGCTTTCGACATATTGTCCTATTATATGATGTTGATAAGGCAGGCCTCAATGCGGTAACCCACCACCAACAAAAACTCAAAGATTTTGACATCAAGGTAATGCTCCTACCTCTTTCTGGTAAAAAAAACGAAAAAGACATATCCGACTTTTTCCGACTTGGCCATACCGCTGACGAATTGAAAATACAATTCAATCACCTACTTGAAAATCTTTATGCCCAGACTTTCGCAATGCTCAAGTCCTGTGAAATTGATTTCAAACGCCCACCAAAAATACCCAAACCCTTAGTAACCATCGCAGGTGTAACCATAGGGAGTCAAGGAAATCTATTAGGAATAACAGGCAGTGAAGGATCAGGAAAATCTAATTTTCTTGGAGGTATGATTGCGGGAGCTTTGGCCCAAACAGGCCAAAAAGTAGATAGCTTAGGAACGCAAGTCTTACCTAACCTATCGGGTAAAGCTTTGCTTTATTTCGATACCGAGCAATCAGAAGACCAGCTCTACCGCAACCTCAACTATATTTTGCAGCGTTGCGAATTAGATACTCCGCCAGAATGGTTCAAAGCCTACTGCCTCATAAACCTCAGTCGTCGAGAGCGAATGCATGTAATCATGCAATCTGTCGATAAATTCCACCATCAATTTAATGGTGTTCATGCAGTAGTCATAGACGGAATAGGGGATTTAATCAGTAGCCTAAATGACGAACGAGAAAGCGTAAATCTCATCGAAGAACTACACCGTATGGCAGGAATCTATCAAACTTGCATTGCTTGCGTATTGCACCTAGTACCAAGTGGAGTCAAATTGCGTGGACATCTGGGTTCAGAATTACAACGTAAGTCAGCAGGAATTCTCTGCATTGAAAAAGATGAAAATACTGATATAAGCTGCATTAAAGCTCTAAAAGTTCGCTCTGGAAGTCCACTTGATGTTCCACTCATTCAATTTGCTTGGGACAAAGAAAAAGGCTATCATGTTCACATAGGAGAAAAACCAAAAGAACACAAGCAACAAAGAAAAATTGATGATTTGACAAACGTTGCAACCGAACTCTTCAAAGACAAAGAAAAAATAACCTACTCCCAATTAATGAATTTCTTAGCAGAAATGATGGGAGTAACCGACCGAATGGCAAAAAACTACATCCGTTTTATGCAAGACCACAGCATCATCGAACACACTTCAATCGGCAAAGATTTTCAACTTTGTAAATCTTAATAATTCAATTCAAAAAGTAAATATAGTTGACGTGATTCCTGAACAATTAACAAGACATTTCATCCATACCATAATGCTGGCAAAGCAGTAGAAGCAAAGTGATTATAACCGGAACCATCTAAAGTCAGAAAAAACAAACTAGTTTAAGTCGACTTAAATCAACAATTTTACATATTTGAATAATAATCCAACATTATTTTTCTAAAATAAAATTCATATTTAGACTGAATTAGATTCGACTTTGACTTTTCGAGATTAATACGAAAAGTATTCAACTCAATGGCATGAAGTAAGCCTTCTAAATAACGATCTTTTGCAGAATCGTAGGCAATTTGTTGAGCATAAACCTGCCTTTGAGCAGCCTTTAGCTTTTCTTGGGCAATTTTGGCAGTTAGATACGCCTGCTCAATTTCTTGCTTTGTTTGAAGTTTTGTTTGTGAAAGCTGAGTCTCAATAATTTTTTGGTTGACTTGGGCATTACTGATCCGTCCTTTAACCTGCCCATTAGTATAAATTGGAAAATTGATACTTAAACGTGCGAATTGATTCAAATTAAAGCCTAATTGATGGAAATAATTATATTCTTTCGCTGCTGCACTCGAATACGCTGAGCCGAATCCTGTACCCAACGAAACAGTTGGGTATTTCCCTGCTTCGGCGAGTTTTATGCCTATGCTGGCACTTCGTACTCGAAATTCTGCACTTTTGATAATTGGTTGAAAGTAAAGCCCTGAAAGAATATTTTGCAAGTAATTATCATTTAAAAGAATAGTTTTTTCCTCTACCAAACTATTCTCAATATCAAAAGCCGTAAAATTAGGGAAAGCCATTAATTGTGTCAATGAGAGTTTTGAAACATCAATATTGTTTTTGGCATTCAAGGCATCAAATTCGGCGGTAGCAAGTTGTGCATCTAAATCAATCAAATTGGTTTTGGGCATATTTCCTTCACTAACCAATGCCTTCACTCTATCATATTGTACTTGGATATTTTGAATTTGTTCTTGAGAAATTTTTGATAATTCTTGATTCATCAACACCTGCATATAAGCAAGGGTAATTCGAGTTCGTAATTCATTTTTTGCTCCCTGAATTTCTAAATGGTCGGCTTCGGCATTGTATTGATTTTGAATAATTTGATTTTTGAGCGAAAAACCACTGAAAATCGTAAAATTAGCATTTGCACCAAACGAATTAGACGATATAGTTCGTTGTATAAAATCATTTGAAAATGGGTCAATGCTCCGACCAGAATTAATCCCCTGAGAAAAAGACCCTAAAAGATTAGGATAAATTGCTTTTTCTGACTGTTCTAAAGTATTTTCAGATTGCTTCAATCTCAACTCTTTCAATTTTACATCAAAATTATGCTTATAGGCGTATTCAATACATTGGTTGAGAGAAAAACGATGTTGTGCATCTCCTTCAAAGTAAAACAAGATTAGAATTAGTAGTAGAAAATATTTTAAAATACAGTTTTCCATATAAAACAAAACTCCATTTAGGGGTTGGGCGTCCGCAACAACTGGGTTATCTCTCAAAAACGCTCATAAATTCTTTTAAAAACCTTTCAATAAGTCTTTTATCTTCCGTTATTATTTCCCCAGTAGCAGTCATTCCATTGCGAAAAGGAATAGTTTTATTAGCTGATGTCGTTAATCCTTTTGGGAAACTTACTTTAACAAAATAAACCGAGTCTATCGGAATTTCGGAAATACTTTTAATCTGCCCACGTAGTGTACCATACTCTTCATAAGAGTAACTTTGAAGCTTGATGATAATTTCCTGCCCACGTTTTACTTTGCCAAAATTAAATTGACCGATATTCATTTCTCCATGAAACCCTTCTCCCTTTGGTAAAACATAAAGCAATTCTTGTCCTGTTTTTACTGATTGGTTTTCTTGTAGTGATGTCAAAAAAATCACCTTCCCTGCCGTTGGAGCAATAGCAATGTAGCGTTGTTTCCAGGATTCAATATCACTTTTTAAAGTGTGCATGGCTTGAATGAGGGCATTTTTCTGCTCAGTAATTGTCTTGTCTAATTCTAAAATCTCTTGTTGCTTTTGGTTTTGCGACATTATATTATTCTTCATCGAACTGAGCATTTGCTCATTGCTTTGCTGTTTGCTAAGCACTTTGCTCATGGCTTGCCGATAATCATTTTTTGATACGTAGCCTTTTTCTTGTAATCGCTTTTGGCTTTCGAGTTCGTCTTCGGCTAATGCCAAATCTTTTTGATTATTCTTTATTTGATTTTTCAGATTTATCTGTAAAGAATTTAGTTGAGTATAATCATTTTCAATCATTTTTCGTTTTTGCAAATAAGTACCAGTACCCACAAAAGACTTTACTCTGGTAAATATTTCTTGAAAAACCTGATATGATTTTTGTAATTCACCCAATTTAAAAAAAGATGGAATCTCGACAGTATAAACGGCTGAAAGGTTATCTTTTGTTGTCAGATTTACTAATGAATCAGTTAAGTCACTCAAAATCAAAACTTCCTTATGGTTGGCAGTGCTTTCAAAGAAGGCTATTTTTTGACCTTCTTGCACAGTTTGCCCATCATTTACTAAGAGTTTTACCAATTTTCCATCAGTTTTTGCAATGACTGATTTAGGTAGGTTTTGTGAAACAATTTTAAGATTTCCTCTCACTAAATCAGGATAACGCACAAACCATGTAACTGCTAACATTAATATTAAAACAAAGAAAAATATTGTGATACCCCAACGAATAAGCCAAGCGGGTGGTTTGCTCAAAATTTCGTTCACCTCGAAGCTCCGTAGTTCGGGTATTCTGTCGTTATTGCCATCATTCCAGCCATTTTTATTATTGTTTAATGGCGGTTCAGGAGGAATAATGGTTGCTTGCTTAAGCAACTCACTTGTACTTTCTATACCTTTTCCACCTAACAATTCCATTAGATTTGTTCGGAGCAGTTTTTCTGAAATATTTGATTTTTCTTCCATCAATTCCCCAATTCTAACTGATTTTTTACTAACTCAAAATATTTTCCGTGTCTTTGCGTAAGTTCGGCATGAGTTCCAACTTCTACAATTTCTCCTTTCTCCATAACTACAATTTGGTCGGCATTTTTTACTGTGCTTAGTCGGTGAGCTACTACAATTACCGTCCTGTTTTGAAAGAATTCTTCTAAATTTGCCATGATTATGCTTTCGTTATTGGCATCAAGTGCGTTGGTCGCTTCATCGAAAAATATAAAATCGGGGTTTTTATAAACGGCTCGGGCAATTAGCATTCTTTGCTTTTGACCTTGGGAAATACCATTTCCTTCCGCACCAATTTTGGTATTATAGCTCAACGGTAGTTCTTCAATAAACGATTGAATATTAGCTACTTTTACTGCATGAAGAAGCTTTTTTGTATCTGGAAATTCATCGCTGAAAGCAATATTCTCAGCAATAGTATCTGAGAAAATAACACCTTCTTGCATCACTGTTCCACATTTGCTACGCCAGAGTTTATGACTGATATTGTCGAACGAAACATTCCCTAATCGTATTTCTCCACTTTGAGGTTTATAAAATTTTAGTAATAATTTTAATAATGTGGTTTTTCCACTACCACTTGTACCTACAATTGCTGTTATTTTTCCTTGTGGAATTGTTAAATTAATATTTTTCAAAACAGGTTCATTACCTGCACCTGTATAAGTAAATGTGAGGTTTTTGAGTTGAATATCTTGATTAGCAGGCAAAATATGTAACAATGGTTTTTGTGTGGTTTCTTCATCATCAATTTCATGAATTTCATTCAATCTTTCGAGGCTGATTTGTGCATCTTGGTAATGTTGCATAAATTGTATCAATTGTTCCACTGGGCTATTGAGCTGCCCAATAATGTATTGTAGTGCCATCATCGCTCCCAGAGTCATTTGCCCATTAACAACCGCAGTTGCAGCCAAAAACGAAATTACTATGTTTTTGCCCTCATTGATAATCATTGCTCCAGTTTGCTGGTATTGTTGTAAAGCAAGCCCTTTAACGCTCAAATGAAAGTTTTTTACTTGTAAATTCTCCCACTCCCAACGTTTTTTTATTTCGGCGTTGTTGAGTTTTAATTCAGGAACAGACTGCACAAGCTGAATTAAAGAACTTTGATTTTGGCTTGCTAATGCAAAGCGTTTATTATCTAATTTTCGGCGATAACGTAGAAAAAACAATATCCAAATGCTATAGACTATGCTACTTAGCAAGACAACGCCAAAGATAGTAAGATTATAATAAGCTAAAACTACGCTAAAAATGATGAGATTGAACATTGAAAAAAGCACATTGAGCGATGTTCCCGTAAGGAACGATTCAATACGTTGGTGGTCGCCGATGCGTTGGAGAATATCACCTGTCTTCTTTGATTCAAAAAACGAAACAGGTAAACGCAAGAGTTTACCCAAAAAATCTGATAAAATACTCAGGTTAATGCGTGTACTGATATGGAGCAATATCCAGCTACGTATAAACTCTACCGACATTCTTCCTATAAAAAGCATTAATTGTGCCGCCAACACCAAATAAATAAAATGCAGATTTCGAGTTTGGATACCTGTATCTACTACTGATTGGGTAAGAAAGGGCAAAATAAGTTGCAAGATTGAACCAATAAAAAGTCCTAAGAAAAGTTGTAGGATAAGACGTTTATATTTGAAAACGTAGCCCGATAACATACTTAGGTTAATGCCCTTTGTTTGCTCATCAATTTCTTGATAAAATCTTTGAGTTGGCTCTAAAAGTAGTGCAATACCTGTTTTTTCGCCTTCAACTATAGTAGTTGCCCACTGGCTTTCAAATTCGCCATAAGAATATTTTACAAGACCCATGGCTGGGTCAGCAACAAAAACTTGGTTTTTTTTAATTTGATAAACTACAACAAAGTGATTCTGTTTCCAGTGTACGATGCATGGAAGTGGAGCATCCTTATCTAATTGTTTAAATGGCACCTTTACTGCCAAAGTTTTGAAACCAATGCTCTCAGCAGCTTCACTAATGCCTAATAGCGAAACCCCTTCCTTTCCAATTTGGGTTGCCTCACGTAGTTTTTGTATAGAAAACCCTCGCTCATAATGCTTTGCTACCATGCGTAGGCAGGTAGGACCGCAATCCATTGCATCATGTTGGCGATATAAGGAGAAGTTTGGCATATTGTTTATATTCTATCTTTTACCACAATACTTAGTCCGGTTAGGACTCATCAGTCAGGCGTACCTGTCCATGGTATCGTGTTGGCGTTTTATTGGTAAGTTGGACACATAAGATTTCTTTCTTTTGGCAAATTATATTGATTAGTGAAGTATTAAATGAGAACCGTAACATAAAATACCGTTTTATAAGTACGGCTTACACAAAGACTGATTTTAAAATCAGAATAATGGGTGTTATAAATCGCAACCGTTATATAAAATAATAAACTTAGAACGAGGAATTAATGATTTATGAGTACTAGCTTGTAGATTCAATTAAGTTTAAGAATTTCATTTCTCAACTCACTAATTGTATTACCACAATTTCTAAATAGGATTTTATTATTCTGATTAAGTATAATGTAAGTAGGGAAGCAATCTATAAGAAGAGTTTCAATTATATTTAAGTTATCTGGATTGGGATTGTTCTTACTTACAAAAAGATTCATCCACTCAAGATTTCTTTTAGATACAACTTTTTCGACACTTTTAAAGTCCGTATCATACGCTACGCTGATAAAATTTATTTTTTGTCCCAATTCTTGATATAATTTTTTTGTACTATCCATTTTTTCCATGCATGGTTTGCACCACGTTCCCCAAAAATAGATTAGTTTATTTCCTTTTATTTTATTAATCAAAACAGGGTTACCTCCTCTCAAATTAATAGCGTTTATGTTCCCAACAATTTCTCCTACTCGATAGTCGCTTACCTTTATTTTTTGTAAATCCACTTTTTGTAATTTCACAGTATCCCCAAATAATGAAACATATTTGATTTGGAAATAGTCATCCTCAAGTTTGAATGGTTCTGTTAATTTAAGCGTTGGCGTAAACTTAAAAAATTCTTTTTCCCCTATGAAAATTTTGGAATTGACTGTATATTTAGAAACAGGAAAAAAGGGATTCGTAATTGCTATTTTATAGTTTTTTTCATTTACGGTAAAAGTACCTAATTGGTGATGGTAGAGTAAAACAAATATATTTAAATCTCTTTTATCTAAATCTGAAAAATTATAACTTTCATCATCAAATGGTAATATTTTAAAAGTTACCGTATTCAAAATTTTTCGATTTTCATAAAAATATTCAAAATCAGAACTCATTGTTTGTAGAGAATCAAATTTGATTTTTTTTGAACGAGTATTTAGGTCATATTCAAATACTTCATCGTCAGTAAAATCTTTATTGTGATTTAAATCGCAAATAATTACTTTTTTATTGCCAATTATTCCTGAAAAAAAATCAATGGATTGGTTGATGGGTGTTTTTGAAAGTTTTGTAGAATCAAATTTGAAAAAATTATAACTTTGATAAAATTCATCGTAACTAATAGAATTCCTTTTGTAATCTTCAAATAATGATTGATCTGGTTGTAAATTAAAATGCTGTATTGCTATTTTTTTGTATATTTTTTTATTGTACTTGTAAAAAAGAGTATCACTTTTCGAAAGTCGAGGAACATATTCTGATATACCCAAATTACTAGCACCAGAAGTTCTTTGTAGCTTAATTATTATCGTTGAATCTGAAGAGTTTAATGCAAAGCAAATCGAAAGGGGAGATAATATTAAGATGAAAAATAGGATTTCTTTCTTCATAAAATTTTAGTTAAAAAAAATGAAAATCAAAAAATTAGTAATAAAAGTATACAGGTGAAATTTATATATTTAAAATATTAAATAATTGTCTGTTAAGTAATTGTACTAATTTGTAAATACACTAATAACTAATTGATTATCAATTCATTAGATAAATAAAAACCTAATCTAATTTTACATAATTATTAAGTATAAATTTGATAATTATTTTTGGTAAAATTGATGTTTTTTCAGTTTAAGTTATTTGATTTATCAAAATAATATAAAGCACATAACTATTAATAATTTATGTACTTTATATTATCTTATTGAATTGTTAAAATATTAGCTGTCAAATTATGTTTATATCAAATTTTAATTTTCTGAAAATATTAATTTTAAATTAGATAATTATGAAGGACAATTTTTTGTCGTGGCGGGGTCTGGACTTGGGGTTCCACACCAACATTTTCCAACTGAATTAGTTGAGGCATCTTCTGAACTACAATTACCTGAACATTCACAAGTAGGTGCTGTTTTACCAGGGGGACAAGTAGGCGAACAGGAAGCAAAGTCGTCACCAAGACCACCAGTTATTTGCTTCAATTGTTGTCTATTTAAAATTTCTACATTGCTTAAATTTAATATGTAATTTTTCATTTTGATAATTTATTTAATAATAATTTAAAATTTAATTATGCAAAAGAACAATTAACTTCTCTGGGGAAAGAATCTCCTGCATTTTCATAATATAAGCAAAATGCATCCTCCAATGTAACAGGATTAGGGTCAAATGCCGAACATTTTACTCCTGAACACTCTATTGTTTGACCATTTATACATGTTGCCTTACATGTTCCTGAATTATATTCCGATAATCCCCCGAATAAGTTTTTCATTTCCATTCGAGACAAAATTTTTCCATTTAATTGATGTTTCATAAAATTCAAATTTAAGAGTTAAATAATTTATTTATGATTTTCGAAAATCCTTTGTGAAAAATACTTCAAAACACCTTTCAAATCCTCTAATCGGTACAATTCAGGCATTTTAAATCCATCTAAATAAAGTGTTGGTGTGCCTACTATCTTTGCCATTTCACACCAAGTCATATGATATTCAATTATGTTTGAAGCCTTCTTGTCTTCTATAATCTCCAAAGCCTTTTGCCATTTTTCTATATTTCGTTCTTCATTTAAGTACCATTCATGCAGTGCATTGGCTTGTTGGTTTTTTGGTAGTGAGAGTATGCTACGAGCAACTATGCCTCGTTTATCATCGTCTTTGTTATTTGCTAAGAAAATTACCTGCACGTTAAGGTTTTCGGTAGTTTCTAATAGCCTTTCTATGGTTTTGTGCGTTTTGGCACATGGTTGACAAAATGGGTTTGTTACCATTGTAAGCGTATGCTCTGCATCTGGGTTGCCTACTAAAATTGTGCTCATATTTTTAGGCACAAACGGCATTTCATCTTGCTTGTGTAATAAACTCAAAAACAAATTGGGGTTGTTTTGAAAGCGTTTTAAGTCGTTTTTTAATGGTGCTACTTGTTGGCTTTTTTGTAAAAAAGGTTTTATGAAAACCCATACTAACACTACACCACTAAACCCTTGAAGGGAAGCTATAAAATCGCCGTATGTCAGCGAAACAAGTTGTATTCTTAATTCTGAAAGGTAATTTACATTGAGCAAAAACTCTACTACAAAGAGTAATTGAACTGTCAGGCATAGTGTACACCATTGTTTAGCTACAAATGCTTGATAATAGATAGACCAACAAGTGTAAAATAATGCAGTTGCACCCAACGCCCAAAGTAGAAACATTGAATATGGATTTATTAATAAAGCTATAAAACCACTCGTAAAGTAGAAAAAACCTACTTCTGACCAACTCAACCATGAAGTAACTTGGGCAGCATTTGAACTCAAAATGGCATTGCAATTAGCTTTACCCCCAGCTTGACAAAGATTTTTAATAAATGGATTATTTTTGTCAATGCTTTGCCAAAGTAACAAACCGCTAACGATGATTCCTGTAAATTTTGTAAGCAAAAGAGCGTTATAATGCCAATCAGCAGCAAAATTATGGTAAAATAAGCTGATGGTCAGAAGTGAAGCACCAATCAATAGCAAAGGAATACGTAAGTTATTGAGGATTTCTTTTTTACGATTTTCTATAAAGTTTTTTTCTCCTGATTCTGTATTTGTTTCTGCCATTAAAACTACACCATCCCATTTCTTTAAAAAATCGTTTGTTTTTTCTCTTTTAAAACCCTCCTTTGTATGAACCCATTCAATAGCATCATCCTTTACAGATTTTACCAACGCAAATATACCTTGATTGATATGGAGATATGTCAAAAATGGTACTGGTAGTTCGGCTAATTGTTCAGGCTTTACACGTATTGCTACATTTTCTATATGCCACTCGTCGAGTGCATCGCTTGCTGCCAATAGACTTGGGTAATCTGGGTGGTTTTTGAGGGTTTCTTCTACTGTTTCTTCCGTTACTTTTGCACCAATAGCTTTGAGATATTGGTAAGTAGCAGCAACAGCATTGTCTTTGGTTTGAGTAAATTTAAACATACAGCTAATCGAAATTTAAACATTAAAAATCGTAATAGTACATAAACTTTATAAAAATTTGCAGTCCAGACGTGTAATGGTTGTATGTGTAATGAAAGTTTACCTTTTGGAAGTGATACAAATATGGAGCAACAAATTGTACATTCCTATGCAAAAACGCATAATCGTTATGCAGTTTTGCATAATTATTAATGCGTAAAAATACGTATTATTAATAGGTGTTTTTACGCTAAAATATCTCAAAAAATTCCCTCTATTTTGCATTTTTTTAAATCCTCTAACTACAAATTTTACATGACCTACGGCACTAAACTCCGCAAAATAAGATTAGAAAAAGGTTTATCTCAAACTGCAGTTGCTAATAGCATTGGACTTGACCAAAGCACCTACTCTCGCATAGAAAGCGACCTAAGCGAACCAAAAGCAGGGGTTTTAATGAAAATAGCTAAGTTTTACGAGGTAGAAATTTCTTCACTTTATCCTTCAAAACAAAAACATACATAGGATCTATTTTTACTAAAAATTCTTAAATCAAAATAATAACTTCTATTACATCCAATGTTCCTTTTACAACTCGATGATATACTTTTTTCAGCAGACTATAAATAAAGTTCCTGATACATCAACGGTGACCTCATCATAGGTTGAACAATATGGCAAACTGACGGTGAAAAAACAATGTTGGAAAAGTAACCATGGCAGACCAAATTAGTTGAACGATGGTTGCTAAACGACGGTGGCTGAGCGAAGCAGAACTCAGCCGAAGCCTAAACCAGTTCCATGAATCACTAGAAAAGATAACAAAGTGTTCAAACATGAATAGGCCTGTTTGAAATTCAGGGAGCTAAATATCCAATTTTACGACAACTCTGAAAGAGTCGAACTTAAAATCACTTCAAAAGTTCAAAAAAAGAATGATAGTGAAAGTCTCATAGCAGCAGACCAACAGTAGGAAAGTGATGGTGACAAAGTGAAGTTAACTGAGCGAAGCCGAAGCCAACCGAAGCACTTGGGAAATCAGGGAAATTCCCCTATACGTGATTTCCCAAATTTCCCAAACTAATTTTGTTCAATTCCTCCCAAGAGATCATTTTTTAGACCAAGCGAATCGAAGTCAGTTTTAAAAATAATTTGATCTATTATTTTTTGGCCAATTGACATCAAATCTTCTTTAGAAGTATTTGAAAGTTGCTTTTTAATATTTTGTTTACCATTAACTCCATCTCTAATAAGCATACTTAATAACAAAGCATTTTCAGGAGTAATTTCCAACGAAATATTTATCTTTTGATTGACCATACCTTAGAAAAATTAAGCGTGAGTCATCACCTACACTTCGCATCTGAGGCTCTGGTAAGCCCGTACAACAAAGCAAAGTAACGCCCACGCATAGCATGGGCGTTTACACTTTACTTCCCGTTGTACAATAAAATTTACCAGATTTCAGATACAGGAACTTCAGCTAAACGCTAATCAATATGTTTTATTAAATTTTTTGTTGTATGGGAATATTTTCTGTAAATTTATAAACTACCATATTGAGAAACAAATTTTAATGCAATAGTATCTTTGATTGAGTATAATGTTCTAAATCTATTTTTTAACTTTACAAGTCATAAAAACAAATGTATATAGGTCGAAATGATGCTTGTTTCTGCGGAAGTGGTAAAAAATATAAAAAGTGTTGTATGGATAATTTAGAGTCGATTAATAGACATAAATTAACCAGTGAATTTGATAAGCCTACTTTACAAAAATCCAAACACAAACACATTGAGTATTTTAGTAATTTTAATAGTGCTGAATTATTAAAAATATTAGCATTTTTACAGTTATTTTCACTAAATCATGGAAAAAATATAAGAATTGATGATATTCAAAGACAAATCATACTTTCTGATAAAGGAAGTTTAGTCAAAGCCAGTTATAGTGAAATTGAAAAGTATATAGGTCAAAACTTTAGGTCTCACCATCTTGAAGACCCTCCAGAAAATTTGTTTACTGAAAATATCATGACCTCCCGAGGAAATTATACAATATTCCCCGGTCTATCGGAAGGACATCCATTCATCTTACAACAATTTCTAAAGATACTCTCAGAAAAAGATAGTATCAAAGACAATAACCTTAGAGTAAATACCCTTAATTCATGCCTTTTTCTGCTTAAACTATCAGATATAATCGCTACTAATTTTGGCTACACTCGTAACATAGGTGCAGACTTATCCGATGGTAATGCTATATATTTTCCTCCAGAAATGGATTTTTATAAGTATTCAACAGTTTTTGAATTTAGTAAAATTGAAATAGATGAATTATTGCTATCATTTAATTTGAGGCATGAACATATTGAAGATTATTTAATTCATTTAGAAAATATAGAATTACTTAATTCAGAACCTGACAAAAATCCAATTATTTATAAACCGCTAAGAAGGTTTAATGAAACCTATATTGTTCTATCGCCAACCAATCTTGTTTTTGCAGGGATTAATAACATTCTGAGACAATTTCAAAAAAAGAATATTCTTGATAATTTTTTAGAGATATTTGCTAAGCAGTGTTCTTCATACTCAAATTTCATTTTTAGTGAAATCGGATTTCGTCAGGTTCATTATCCTTTCTCACCAACACCCCTTCCTATTATTGAACATTTATTTTTATTTGACCAAAATAAAATTGCGTATGTGTGTATATTTTTTGATAATGGAGAAGGCTACAATGTTAATTCTCCACTATCAACTTTTTATGGTGATAAGAATAGCGACAAAGTATCTGAAAGACAGATGGCGATTTTTCTTGAACTTAAACAAGATAAACATTTTCAAGATTTTGAATTATTTTTCTTAAAAATAATCAACGGAATTGGACGAGCCGTTTCTTTCAGTACGGAGACTGTAAGCGAAGAAGTTGTTTATTTAGGTATTTCTATGCACGAACTTGACATTTTCTTTAAATCAAGGAAATGGCATGAACTCACTTTATTCAATTTTGCTAAAGCTTTACAATACTCGCAGAGTTTCTCAACATCATTTATAGATGCTATTTCATACTTTATTGAACATGATGAGAGTTTTTATACTAATGATGATAAACTTGATTTTTTGATAATAACACCAGGTTATGGACTATCTTATAAAAAAGACGCAGTTCAATATTTTGATGAGCATTTGGCTTTATTTAATGAAGGTCATTTAAGGCATCTATTACCCGTATCAAGAGAAAAACTTCCTGCAAAATTACCAATTTACTCAACAGGTGTTCTAAAAAAACAGTTATCCTATAAAATTTATACTGAATGTGTCGGTATTCCTATGTGGATTTTACCCAAAGAGAATATTTATAAAATTAAAAGTAATGAAGAGTCTTTTAGAATTCAAATATGTATTGCAATAGCATATTGGTTGAACGAATTTTCTCCAATATTAAAATTAGCCTTTGTAGAAAAGTCAAACAAATCCATAAATATATTTATTTCTTCCTCGCCATTAATAATTAATAATGTCCCTATTAGAAGTTCTGGTATTAAAATTAATATAGTTAAGGGCGATGTTTTTATTGATTTAGATGAAAATTTTAATCATTCATTATACAAACTTGACAATACTGGAGAAAGAGAGCTAATGAAGAAATTAATTTATAATTTACTTTCCACCTTCTCTGATTATGACGAAAATTCAATAAAACATACTATTAAATCTGTAACTGAAAAGTATATCCCGGTTGGTAAAAAGAAAAAATTAATAGTACAAATACCAGATAAAAATATAAGGATAGACGATAAAAATACTTATAAAGTACGAATGTTATCTTCGTTTGAGATAAATAAACAATTAGATAATCTTGGAATAATTTTGACGGACAAACCATATAAACCAAGGAAGATTACTGATGAGACTAAAAAAAATAGTTTAGTAAATAAAATAGTATCCTACTTTGATTCAAACCTGAGAAGCTTATTGGAAAAGTATGACTTTACACAATTATTAAAGATTCTATTATCATATTATGAATCAACTATTCAGAAACGTGAATTATCTAAATTAGATATTGTTGCTCAAATTGAATGCTTTAAACACCACTGTGACATTGAAAAATACATTTTTGATAAAAATAAAAAAAATATACAGACGATAATTAGTTTACGATGCCTAATTGAATACATAGTTGCTTACCCTCCTAAAGGTAAAAAACACTTTAATTTAGAGTGTTTTGATATTTCGATGGCATACATGAATAATATAATTAATTGGGGATTTGTCAGCGATGGATTAAATTTTAAAATTAATAATATAGAAATTGATTTACTCCCTTCGGGTAGAGTAGGAACAGATAAAATATTCGAAAAAAACATAATGAATACATATTATAATCAAAAGTTTAGTGAAGATATTTTTGATTACCAGAAGAACTTTGATAAAATGTTTGAAGTTTCGGAAAAAGGGAACTCAAATAACGAAGAAAATGCTGATGTATATACATTTAAAAAAGCGTTTTATTTTGAGTTTGAATTTCCTTTTGATGATTTTATTCAATTGATTGAATATTCAATTGATTTAGCGAGAGCTGATGATGAACCAGTGTATTATAGTTCAATTGAAGTATATAAAAAATCTCTTACTGACAAATTTAATTTTTCTCATGAAATTATTGAGAAATTTATTGACCAATTTTCCATATGTGAAAGGAAAGACTTGAATGGAAAAGAATACAAATCATATGATTTTTTCCCATGGCAATTTAATAGGAATTTTTCTATCTTAAAAAAGCCATTTATTTTAGTAAATAGTGAAGATAAAGTGTATATTCTTTATGGATTTAGAACCATACATGATTTTTATCTCAATTTAGGAAATAAAATTTTTAGAGGGAAATATCAAGCAAAAAGCCCTGAAATGAAATCATTTCTATCGTCTGTAAATGATAAAAATGGAAAAGATTTTAATGAAGAAGTGTATAAGTTATTAAAGAAGAAGTTTAGTAACTGTATTGTTATGAAAGAGATAGGAATAGGCCCAAAATCAAAATTATTTAACCCAATAAATATTGGAGATATAGATATTTTATTGATAAATCCTGATAAAAGAAAAATTTTAGCAGTTGAATGTAAATGTATATCTGCTTCTAAAACACCTTTCGAGATGAATAATGAATTTCTAAAATTTATAGGAGGAAATAAGCCTTGGATACCCAAAACAGATAAAAGGAAGGAATGGATGATGAAAAACTTAAATAGTCTTTCAAATCTTGATACGACCATTCCACATCTCAATGATTATGAGTTTGAATATATTTATATAACTAATGAAGCTATTCCTCTACCACTTATAAAAGCTCATTTGGTAGAGTATAGATTTATCTCGCTTTATGATATAGAAATTGATATTAATTCCGTATTTGGAGAATTATAATTAAAGATTCTTGGAGATAGCTAATTTAACGTATGACATTTTATACTGTAAATAGACTTGTGTCAGTATTCAAAGTAATCTGACACAGGTTTTACAAATTCCTCAAAAAATCATTCTCCGAGATAACCTCAATTGCAGCACCTTTCTCAATTAGCTTAATCGCCTTTTCTTGTTTACTACTCATGCCATCATCGCCCACAACTTTGTAGTCTTGCTGTCCAACCACCAAAAAATCAGTATCTTTTGTTATAGCATTGCCGAGTATTCCACCAATATCAGCAATCGCTTGTTGTGCTTTGCTCCGTACCATTGATGAAAGAGTACCCGTAAAAACAACCGTTTTACCATAAAAAATACTCTTAGTATTATGTTTACTTAGGTCTCCTACAATCTGTTCGGCCACATTCTTATAGACCCGCTTCGTCTCCGAAGGGCTATATCCCCCCTCAAATAACTTCCCAACTGATGTCCTGAGTTTTTCAGGAAAATCTTCTACTGAATACACCTCAGCTCTATCAAAAGCCTTTAATGCCAATTCAGCAGTAGCTCTGCTGTCAGCTCCAGCTCTGTGGTGCTTAAATACAATACCATTTGCATTGCAAAGGGTCTTTAAGTCGTAGGCAGGCAACCCCTGCCACACCTTTTTCGAGAAAATATAACTACAAGAATACTGCAACGTCGGAAAAGGTAATTGATAAGCCTCCAATGTCCTACGCAGCACACTCATATCAAATCCCGCATTATGAGCAATCAAAAACTGATTTTCAATCAGTGGTTTTATCTCATCCCAAAGCACATCAAATTCTGGTTTATCCGCCACATCTTCGGGTCTAATGCCATGAATCAGCACATTAAAGTAATCAAAGTCAGCATACATGGGCTTTATCAACCACGACTTTGTTTCTACTATCTGTCTATCCTTCACAAACGTCAACCCAAGTTCACAGGGGCTATCTCTTTGGGCGGTTGCCGTTTCAAAATCAATCGTAATAAAGTCCATAATCTTAAATCCAATGATTAGTTTTTCAAATACAACATTTCAGCCGACTTTATTTGCATTCGTTTACCCCATTATTCCACTACCCATATCGCCGCTAACCATCAAGCATAATTAGAATAAGACCTAAATCACAGAAGTAAAAAAGTGTACTTAAATATTAAAAATAAAATGTGGAACGAAGTTATACTTGGTTCATTAAGCAGAAATAAACAGCAAGTTTTAATATCATTTCAGACTGTAAGACTATCACAAAACTCCCTCAACTGCAAGCAATTACTAAGAAATTTATCTTTCGGTATTAATTATTCAAGCCACTCAATAAAATCGAGAATCAATCATTATTAATTTAAAATTAAATTGGTGTTCGTTAAATAGTTTCTTGTTCCTTCGATATCAAAAAACGTATTCTTAATAAGTTTCACCTGATAATCTTCTGGAAGATAAATACCCCATTTAGAAAAACTTAACAATGAAGGATTTTCTCTAAAATGGGTAGTAATATGCAAATCAATATTGTCTAATAGTGCAGCTAAAGCTTTCCATTGTTTAGTAAATAATTCCTTACTTTCCTCAAGTTCGAAAGTACTACTTTCTTCATCATACCTATGATTTATGCCTACAATTTTTAAAAGCAATCGAATGGTTCGATTGATACTTGTACCAGTAAACGAAAAAAAGGTTAGATACTTTTCTGAGACCAGTAAAGGCCTTTCAATAGTCAAGTCTTTGATATTAAAAATGCTAAAATCCTTACGTAAAACTAAAATTTCATCACAACTCGGTTGGTCAAGAAAATCATAGTCTATCCTATCATATAAAATCTCAAACATTTTTTCTCTTATTTTTTGGTGTATCAAAGCACCGCTACCCGAAAACAATGGCTTCTTACCATCTTTTGTTGGTATTACTTCAATTTTTTTTGACTGATGGTCAACAAATACTATTTTCCAAATTTTTGCGGAAAGTAAAATATTTTCATCTTCAATAATCTGTGGTGAAAATGGTATCTCTCCAATCTTCTGACCAGAATTCACAACTTTATAAGCCTCTTCTACCTTGAAGACACTGTAAAAGTCACGGCTATTGACTACCCTTTCTCCAGTTACCCCAATAATTACCTCATTTTGGAGTCTTTCAAATAAGTCAATTTCAATTAAATAGTTAAGTATTTCTTCTATTTCATTTAATTCAATATTACTAAATGAAGCATTCGTTTTAAGTTGATGAATCAATTCAGTTAATTTAATCCCTGAATGTCCTTTTGTGATTGATAATGCTTGATGCACTAAAATATCGTAGGGTTTTTCTTTCTTTTGTGGAGGCTCAATAAATCCCTCTTTATATAATAACCAGCACGCAATAGATTGTAGTAAACTCCACTTATTTGTCGCATACAAATATAAGTTACTTCGCTCGCCTTCTTTTCTACCACTTCTTCCCACGCGTTGTATAAGCGATGCAATACTATGCGTGGCATCAATTTGCACCACTTCATCTACAGACCCAATATCAATGCCTAACTCTAAGGTAGAAGTGCAAGCAATACAAAAATTTAGGCGGAAATTATTTTTCGCAAAATGTTCTACATATTCTCTGACTTCTCTGTCAACCGATGAATGATGGGAAAAATAATAAGGGTGTCCTTTAACTCTATCAGAAATCTTTTTCAGTTTAACGGCGACTTCTTCTGCCCGCCCACGGCTATTGGGAAAAATTAAAACCTTGTTATCTTTTGTTTCGATATATAAGTCTTTCAAAAGGTCTAATGGCAATTCGTCTCCTTCGCCTTTGAAATACCGAAACAGTACTTTAATCTCTTTAGCAGTTCTATCCAAAAGAACCTTCGTCTTTGAAGAATCACCAGTAAAACCTTTTGCTTCATCATAATCTCCAATAGTAGCCGAAAGTCCAATAACGCTAAATGAGTGATTATTGATTTTTTTAAGTCTTGCTATGATTGATTTGAGTTGAACCCCTCTGTCCGTACCAATAAACGAGTGTATTTCATCGATGACTACATATTTTAGGTTCGAAAAAAGTTGCTTTACAAAATAGGGTTTATTCACAAACATTGCTTCCAGCGATTCTGGCGTAATTAATACAACACCATTAGGTTGTTTAAACAGTTTGTCTTTCAATGTTTTATTCGCTTCTCCATGCCACTTGGTTACACTTATATCAAGATTTTGGCAAAGCTCTTCAATACGATAAAATTGGTCATTTATTAGAGCAATGAGAGGCGATACATAAAGTACTTGAACTCCTGATTCTTTGAAGTCAATTTTTGATAAAATCGGTAAAAAGGCTGCTTCAGTTTTACCCGAAGCAGTTCTGGATGCCAGAATATAGTTTTCATCCGATGCCAAAATTCTCGTAATTGCGGCAGTTTGTATAGGTCGCAATTGTTCCCAACCTTTGTCTCGTATATATTTCCGTATCGGTTCTGAAAGTAATTGAAAAGCCATTATAATTCCTCAATGTCGTCTAATGAAAATTCACTTGGTCTTTCATCAGAGATTTCAATATCTCCAAATAATCTACTTTTATCTACACCAGGATTTTGACGAATAATATTCAGTATATTTAAAAAATCCCTGATAACTTCTCTCGGAGTTAAAAATTCAGATGCTCCTGGTTTATTAAATAACTCCTCCATAAACTGATGAATCTCCTCATTACTGATGCTAATTTCAGTTTTATAATTAAAATCAAATATTGCTTTTAGTTTTTTAAGTAAAACAAATATTTCATTATGGTTGAGAGGTAGTAATCTAATTACGGGTTGGGCAAAATCCCTAATCTCTGCTGTTTCAAATTTATTGGTAATCAGCCTTGTTTTCAACGCACTATAGCTAAATAACCCTCTCCGTTCATTTTCCAGTACCTCTTTTGTTCCCGCAAAGTTGAAGAAAAGATTAGTCACTTTACCCTGAAAACAATCATTGTAGATAGTAAGAATTTTTTCATAATTCTTTTCTCTTACAACTGCGGTTGAAATTTTGTATAAGTTAATTGCTTCATCAAGGTTTACCATAAAGCCACTATAACCCATATTCACAAACAGCTTACAAAAATTCTTGAGCATATCATAATAGTTCAAATCATTAATGATTTCTCTAACTCCTAAATCTTGCCTTGCTTCAGTTTTCGTTCGGTATTCTCCTTTTAACCATTTTAAAGCATTACGGCGTAGATGTTCATCATCCTTGATATAACCTTCGTAGTATTTGAATACAACCATTCCAAAATCAAATCCACCAACATCTGTAAGTTCATTAATCGTTTTCATAATAGAATCACCAATCAATCTAAGATATTGCTCTTGTCTAATTTCAATCAATGACAAGCTATTTGCATCTGCTGTCTTGGAAATAACCTGTTCAATCCACTTTTCTAATAAGGTCGGTAATGCCCCTCCTTCGGGTTTAGTCTGAATCGCTACATTATCCATTATGGCAGAGTAAAGGGCTACTCCTTTACCATCATTAGAATATAGGCGATTATCAGGTGTAAAATCTGCATTGGCAACAACAAACTTCTGCTTTAATGCCACGGTATTCAGTAGATGAAGCATGAAAGATTTGCCCGAACCAAAATCTCCAATCCAAAATTTCACCATACTATGCCCGTTTTTTACATCCTCTAATGCCAAGATTACTGCATTTATTTCTTCTGTACGGCCAACAGTAATGTGTTGTACGCCCATTTTAGGTACTACTCCACCAATTAAGGAGTTGATAATGGAGGTGGCCTCTTTAGGTTTAACGTTGTCAATCATTGTGTCAAAATTCTTTGGTAATAAGTATTATTAATAGTATAGTCATCGTCATCTTCTTCAATCAACAAATCATCTAAATGCTCATAGCACGTATCATTAATGCTATCTATTAATTGATTTTTAAATACTCCGTTTGATTTAGCAAAAGCCTCTATATCACTCTGTGCAATAACAAGATTATTCTTAGCAAATAACTCCAATGTTTTTGTCTGGATAGGTTTGAGCGATAATTCCTCAAGAAAAATTGATTGACTAATCTCAGTTTTTTTCTGACTCACAATTAGCTCAATTTCAGTATCGTTTGATTCCTCAATTGGCGTATCAGCAGTATCTTCTGAATCATCCCGCAGATATTCATTCAATAATTCAACTGTACCCGAATGTTGCTGTTGTACTTGCTGTATGGTTTCTTCATCAAGTTTTATCTTTTTCCGTTTGACTGCATATACTTTTGAAATACTTGACAAGGCCTTGTTTAAGTCTTTATCATTTACAAATTCCTGTACAATTACTTCAAAATATTTTAATTGTTCTTCGGTTTTGAATAGATTTTTTTGAATCGTTTTAGTTAACTGCTTATTATCGAAGATTTCGGATTTTAAATCATAATAAAGATAATAGATGTAGAGATAAAGAGATTTTTCTTTATCATGCTTTGCCATAAACTTAGAAGCCTCAAAAAATATATTCTCTACTGAAGGGTTTCGGATATTTAAGTTACCAAGTGCAATAACAGATTCAGTAAACTTATTTGGATTGCCGTTATAATTGGTACTAAGTTCTTCAAATTTTATCCTCCATCGGTTAGTATTCTGTGCATAAAGTTCAATATCCGTAACTTCGTCTGGAAGAGGTATTTGTTTAATCAAATCGGGTAATAGCTCTTTTACTTTTGAAATTATTCTGGCATTCAGCTCAGTTTCAATTTCTTGAGTATAATTCGTTTCAACATTTATCTTTCTCTTATGACCATAATATTCTCGTATTGCGTTTTCACAGTACTTGAATATATACAAATGGAAGTCATTAGAAACATTTTCAATACAGTATTTGTAATTCTGACTACCTCTTCTGTAGTTATAATTTTTTTTAGCAATAATATCAGCAACAAATAAAAATTGGCTTTCGAGTGTAGTCCCTTCTTGTAGATATTGTTCATTTAAACCTGCAATTGTATGAATGAATAATTTCAATATTGAGCGGCAACAATAGTCTATGTTGAAAAAGTTATTGGACTGATACCATATTTTTTCTAAAAGTTTTTCTTCCTCAGAACTTAGTTTTAGTAAAGTTTTATATTTTTTTCTCCAATCATAAGTTTGATAGTCAATCGTATTTCCTTGAAAGAATGAAAAGTCTCTATTGTTCCTTTCAATTGTATATGAATCAATAGACCTGCCACTTGCTTCAAATTTCTTAGCCAAAAATAAGGCAGCATACGATTTAGTCTTAGGATAATTTATCCCCAAGTCCTTGAGTTGTTTCGTCAAGATAGTCAAATCCTTATGACTCTCATATTCATTCAATAAATCAAATAAAAGAATAAAGTAATAATTTGAATTACCTTCAACATCTAAATATTCACCAATTAAAAACTTTGTTTTAAAAATTTTATAAAAACTTTTCTGCTCATCGGTTGCTGTGTCTATTTCCTGATAGGAATAGACGTATTGATGTCGCCAATACGGAACCTCTTTATGATATTTTTTTGTGTTTTCAAAATGTGAAATAGTAGTACCATAATTGGTCACATCGATGATTGATGCATCTCTTTGTAGGTTTTTTGTAGATGATGTTTGTGTAGAAATCGTAAAAGGCTTTGGTTCTCTTCTTTTTTCGGAAGGATAAGTGACGTATGGATTAGAAGTCCCCGTTTTATGTCCTGATTTTGATGGTTTATTTATACTATAAATAATATAAATAATAATCCCTGTAATAAAAATTATGATCATCATGGTATAGTGTTTAGCTATTAAGAATGTATCTTACTAAAAATTAAGAAGCCGAAATTTTTTGAAAATTTTCAAGATAAATTACATAGTTTTCCTCATCTTCCTCAATCAATAAATCATCTAAGAATTCATAATAACTATCATTTATACTTTCAATTAAATGATTAACAAATACCCCATTCACATTCGCAAAGACTTTCATCTCATTTTTAGCCACAGTAAGATTATTTTTTACAAATAATTCTAATGTTACCACTTGTATACCTTGTAAAGGTGATGACTTTGAAACTACCGAATAATTATTAGTTTTATTTTCAGTATTTTTTTCGTCTACTTTTTCTGTTTCAGATAGAATAGTACTGTCATTATTTTCATCGTCTCTTAAGTATTCATTTAAAAGTTCTACCGTTCCTGTATAGCTCTCTTCAACTGCTCGAATACTTATCTTGTCAAGTAGAATTTTTTTTCTCTTAACTTCATAAATTTTAGTAATTTCGGATAAAGCTTTTGGTAAATCCTTTTCTAAGAGTAGCATTCTAACAATTTTCTCAAAATGTAACTCTTGATTTTTTTGTGGAAAGAGCTTGGCCTTAATATTTACAGGTATTAATTTGGTTGGGATATTAAAAGATAGTTGATGATATATATAATGCAAATATATCTTTAAGGCGATGATATTATTCCTATTTGCGATTTCTTTAAATATATCAAAAAAAATGTTAAAATAAAAGAAGTTATTCCTATTGAAGTAGGTTAACGCAACAACTTCAAATAAAAAGTCACCTTCAAGGGTAGTATATTTATCAACTAAATATTTTAGGTGGGATTTTCCCTTAGTCTTTGAAATCGTATAAATTGATTCTAAAGTTTTTTCATCTTCATTTGTTGGAACATAAAACACCATATATTCAGCAATAAGTTGCTTTGCAAGTTGAATAATTTCGTTCTCAAATTTCAGGATGGGACCTTGTCTATAGATGTATAAGGTATTCAAATGGATTTCTTTTTCAAAGCCATAAATTAAAGCTATCGTATTTTCACATTGAATTAAAATCCATTTATAAATCTCAGTTTTATCAACTTTAAATTCATTGGCAAAACGTTTAGAAATCTTGTCAAAGCTGTCGGAAAAATGCTTTTCTAATTGTCTTAGAAGGTGAATGAAAACTTTTACTATTTCTTCTCTATAAAAGTAGATATTGAAAAAAAGACTATTATTGTAATTCAACTCATTTAGTAAGGACGTTTCATTAGATGATAAATCAAATTTCTTTTTAAATTGATTCCCTAATTTTTCGGTTTCTGTTGAGTATAACCTATGAGTGTTGTCCTTTGGGCACTCTTTTAGGAAAATTGAAAGAGAAATACTATCTCTTTTGTAAAAAATAGCTTCTTTCAGACATAGTTGTGCTTGTGTTTTAATCTGAGGATAATAATGGATTAGATTGCCAATTCTTTCTTGAAATAGCGAAAAGTTATTATTACCCATAAAATCTTCATCAATATTATTAATCAGAAACAGGGCGTAATTCGTATACCCTCGTAAATCATAAAATTCGTTAGCATAAAAGCTATTCTTGAAATTTTCGAAGAATAAGGCTTGTTTAGAATTCTCAAAACGTATATTTCTACTTTTTCTATTAGGTTTCCAAAAAGGAATTTCTACACTAATATATAAATCATCGGTAGGGATATCTTCAGCATTATTGCTTGTAATATCAATAATTGAAGTATCAGCTGCGGAAAATGAGTTGAGGGAATTCATTTTTTCATTCTTTGTAATTTTATAAAGTCAAATATAAAATTAATAATATGATTTAAGTATATTTAAAAATAAGATTAGACTGTTTATTTATTTTTCGGTACATAATTTATAGAATAGTTTAAGATGATTTATACGGATTAACCTTTAAATTTATAATAACCTTTGAGTTATAAGAGGCATAGTTCTATAGATGCAATATTCTTTAAGCCATAAATGCATTTTTGCATTTTTCCACTAAATTCACTAAGCTTGTATTACCTATGTCCAAATACTTGTCAAACAATGGAGCAACCATTACCTAATACACCCTTTCCCGAGCAATCAAAAGAGAATATTAAAAAAATACTCTACTTGCTCCTCAATATCTCCTAATGCAAGTTTTGGGAAGCCTTATCCTTAGCGAAGCAAAAACAAACACCCTTCAAACAATTATATATCCATGAAAAAATATTACTACTTATTTGTTTACCTTTCCCAACGTTCGCTAAAACAATCTCAATCAATGATAGATACTCAATCAGGCGAGCCAGTTAATGGTACAGAGCTAAAAACCTACCATTTTGTTGAAACTGGTGTAACTCCACTCTTACCCGGTAGAACTGTAAAACTTAAATGTAATAGTAATCATTCATATATACCAGCTTAAGTTATTGTCTATGAACAAATCTGAAATACACTTAGATATCATTACACAATTAAAAATCAAATAATAACTTGACTGAGCTACCACACATAAAACTTTCAGATTTAACTCAACAAATCCAAGATGTAATCAAACAATCATTTGGAACAAAAACCCATTGGATAGTCGCCGAAATATCAAACCACAAATTCTATTCAAACCAAGACCGCCATTATTTTGAGTTCATTGAAAAAGAAGATCCATCCAAAGAGCCAATTGCCAAAGTAAAAGGAATTGCCTGGCGTTCTGGATCACAAAATATCGACCTATTCCAAAAAAATACGGGCCAGGCTTTCACCAACGGAATCCAAGTCCTTGTCAAAGTAAAAGTAGAGTTTACCTCAACTTATGGTTTCTCCTTAATTCTTGAAGACATCGACCACTCATTTACATTAGGCAATCTTGAAAAGCAAAGAAGAGAAACGCTACAAAAATTAGTTGCCGAAAATCCATCATTTATACAGTTAATAGGCGAACAATACCATACTAGAAACAAAAAAATACAACTAAACATAGTCATACAAAACATCGCCATCATTGGCTCACCTAATTCTGAAGGATACAATGACTTCTTACATACAATCCAACAAAATCAACATAAATACCGATTCTCCTTAGATACCTATCAGTCTTCCGTCCAAGGTATCGAAGCTGAAACCGAATTAATAAATAAGCTGATAGCCATCTATGAATCCAAAAAACAATATGATTGTGTAGTAATAGTGCGAGGAGGTGGTTCAAAATCAGATTTCTTAGTGTTCAATACCTATGCACTATCCAGAGCAGTTGCAAAATTTCCAATTCCCATCATCACAGGACTGGGCCATCAAAATGATATTTCAATCGTTGACCTGATGGCACATACAAGTACCAAAACACCAACCAAAACAGCTGAATTTATCATAGCTCACAATAAATCATTCGAAGATGCTTTAATACAATTACAAAGTGCAATATTGATTAATACGCAAAGAGCCTTGAGCATAAAAAATCAAAATATCAATCAACTACAAAACTCAATACTAAATAACACAAGAGCAGCTCTAAGCATAAAAACCCAAAATATTAATCAACTACAAAACTCAATACTAAATAATACAAGAGCAACTCTAAGTATAAAAACCCAAAATATTAATGCTATAAATTTAATTGTAGTAAATAAATCAAAAAGCATCATATATAACCAAACGGCCAATTTGTTAAACCTAATGAATAAAATCCTCTCAAAACCTAAAATCATAACCTCCAACCGCAACAATGATTTAGTCAATTTGATTGCTAATCTCAAATCATTTTCAAACAAATACTTAATCAATCAACGAGGCTATCTTGGACATTATCAGTCGATAATCCGACTAATGAGTCCAGATAACATACTAAAGAAAGGCTTTGCAATTATTAGAAAAGATAATAAAATTATAAAAAATGCCGAATCAATAAACTTTGGTTCAGAAATTAACATCGAAATGGAAGACTATAAAATTACAGCAAAAACAATCTCAAAAACAAAAAAATAATGGCTACCGAATTAACCTACGAAAAAGCATATATCGAATTAAAGCAAATAGCTCAAGAAATCGAAACAGAGTCCGTTTCAGTTGACGTTTTAGCTGAAAAAGTAAAAAGAGCCTCCGAGCTAATCAACTTTTGCCAAACCAAGCTCCGAAGTACAGAAGCCGAAGTAAACAAAATCATTCAGCAAATGGAATCTAAAAATATACCCAACTAATCAGATTTTCCAATGTGCTACAACGTCTCATACCTCGAAAAGAAAAAAGCCAAATTGGGTAAGCACAATAGTAGGTCAAAGAGTATCCATATACGGCTATCTAACAACCTTCAAATCTATACGCAACAAGAAAAACCAACCTATGGCCTTCTGATACTTCTTAGATTACATCGGCAATTTTTCGATACCACACATTTCTCCAACTCACTCCAAAAATACCCATTCCGAGGAAAAGGAATCTATTGTGTATTCGACAAAGTCGAAGAAGAATTCGGCTGCCCCTCCATTCAAGTATATACCATGCGAAAAGCCCTTATAAAATCCTACCCATGAAGCGTAGAAGTACAACTGAACGAAGATAAAATCGGTGTTTTGTATTAATATAAAACTTTGGCTTTAGAAGTTTAGTACCACTTATTAGTAATTGCCCTTATATGAAGATACACAATAGAGAAATGACAATAGAATAGTTTATTAGAGTTATTTAAGAAATGTAATTAATACATTTAGATTATTTTCAATACTCTGACCGTTTTTGTTTATTGAGAATCACTAAATAGTAATTTCAAAGTATTTTAAGTGGATTCCTTAATGATTAATAAAAGTTCTTGTTTATTACATGGATTATTATAGAAAATTTCCCTTGCTTTTAGGAGTAAATCTGTAATAACCTTCCCCTTTGGAAAACCGATTGAAATAAGGTCATGTCCGTCGATTGGAATTATTTCTTTTTTAATTATAAACCGCTCAAGGATTTTATAACCATAAATTTCAAAGTTAAAATCATCTGGTAATATATCTAACTCTTTTCGCCATGAATTTATATTTTTTTTAACTAATACATTCGTATCAAAATATCCTTCAAGCCCTAAATTGCTTAAAACTTTGATTAGTATTTTCTCGAAATCGTGAACTGTATAGTTCCGAAGTATAGTTTTTTCCCATTCATCAATTACTAAACTCAAATGTTCACTCTTTTTAATTTCTTTTAAACAAGTTAATACAGCATTCAACATTTCAATCGCTGAATCTAAAACTTTATTAATACATATATTCCAGTCTGTTTCATTTACAGGTTCTTGTTTAATTATTACTTCGTAATACCAGCTATGACAAAGATTTCTTTTTTCAATATCCGACCTTGAATTAATGAAGTCCATTTGATGTTGAAATATAGTTCTAAATGCATGTACAAGTTTCTTTAAATTAATACCATCATCTGTTAGAGAAATATTATAGGCTGTGATTTTTTTTCTTATAAAATCAATATTTTTAGAAGAATTTTCATGAAACAGTATGTAAAGCCAAGAAATAAGACTATTGAAACATAATTCTGAATTGGAAAATTTTACTATCACAGTTATTTCTTCAAAAAATTTTATCTCACCACTACTAATGTTTGCAGCACTATTGTTGATTTCGTTGCATATTTTCAATAGATAATTGTATTTTTTCAAGGCCTCATTCATAACGAAACACAATTAGAGTTTTGATGGAACTGCGATTGGACCACGAAAGTTGAAGCCGATATAAAAGTTATCAATGACATCCCCAGCCTGAAATTCACTTTGCTTAAATTCACTTAGTGTAAATGGAATATATTCTTTTAAATCAGATATGTAAATTTCTCCTGATTTATCATGCTTAATAAAAGAAACAGTTCTTTTTACTTCACCTCTGAATAATTTGGGTTTCCCTTCAGGTGTAGATGCCAAGTAACTTTTAATTACTCTTCTTCGTCCATAAGAAGAGAAATCAGATTCGATATCAAGAGTTTTAAATGTTTCTAAAGACAATCTGATATGATTTAAATGAAACTCTGCAAGAGCTTTGATGTAGAGAGTTGTGGCAGATTGATAAATTTCTCCTATAAACAATAGTTTTTCAACGAGTTTTAAGCAATATTCCCAATCATTTTTTGTAAATGGTAAAGTTTGCTTTTCATCTTGAAATAGTTTGCTTTTAGACTTCATTGTCCACCAGGTATTTAGTAACAAAAATAAACATTTGCCATCATCTTTAATTTTATCAAATATACTTTGAAGGTAGTTTACTGTATTAGTGCATCTTTTTAGCAATTCTTCCAAAGAAATTACTCCGTTTATTTCAGAATCACCCATTATTTCCTTCGCTTTGATAAAATACCCTGAAGTAAAACCATTGAGTACTAATTCCTCGAAAACTGCATCTGCTAATTGTTGCTTACCCATTAATTCATAAAGTTTTAACTTACGAATATGGAAACGTTCAAGATTTTGTTCACTTATTCCTTCAATTTCTGCCATTTCAAATAAGTGAATCATTTGAGTTTCTGCATCTATTTTTTCTATTTCATTAAAGGCATTTTCCTTAATTAGTTTTTCTGTAGTCCAAGCTAAAATATCAAGTGCATTATAATTCTCTGGATTAGATGCAAATGCGTGACTATTTAATCGTTTGACATACTCATAACAAGTTTTTGCTTCCTCAATATGCCGCTCACCATCTACAAATTCATAAGCTCTAGAGCCAATTATTGCGGCTAATTCAATTCTTAAATATGTAGTGATATTTCGCTCTCTAAAATTTTGCAATTTTTCTAATGCGTCTCTGACAATTATTTCCGCACGTTCCAGCAGTATTTGATTAGAGAATCCAAGTGATATATTTTTATCCGTAACTAACTCTCTTAAAAATGAAGCTTCCTTGAGTATTAGCCTTGGGTGATATGCTTGACCGCTTTCTCGAAGCTCTCTTAATACCTCGGTAATATCAAAAATACTATCCTTATAATTCACATTTACATTTGGGCTAATGTTGTTTAATAATTCAACACCGAATTGAACCTCCGTATTTGACTCAAAACCAAAAGTTGCAAAGTCATAAGATTTAATTTGCTTTAAAAGAAGTTTGATATATTCTATCTCAGCTTTTTTACCGCCAAGATATTGACATAAAATTTTTGCTTCAATAGCAGTCCTTGCTCCAAGTTGAATATTTCCTTGTGAATCTTCTGACCATATAATTAAATCTACCTCATTCAATGCTTTGAAAAGGTTACTTGAAAGAGTATTAAATCCTATTGTTCGAAGTAAAAGTTCATATGGAACATTTAGAGCAAACTGTCCAGGTATCATGATTGCAAAAATCAACAAATCAGACAAATTAATTTGTTCTCCATCGACTTCCGTTGTTGATTCTATGAAAGGGACATTATTTTTGTTTATTAGCCCAGCAAAAACTAATGCTTCAAACATACTACTTGATGAACCAACTTCCTTTGGTTCTGTTTCTCTTAATTTTTTTGAGAAAAACTCAAACTCTTCCTTTAAACCTTTTTTTATGGAATCTCTAGTAGCAGGTAAATATCTATAAAGCATGGCAAGCATGTTTCTATCGTCAACGCTTGAGAACAAGTTACTAAGTATTAAATCAATACTTTTTAAGTACTCAGTGAATCTTCTCTTTTCGTGTAATGAAAGAACTATAGGAGATTCAATGTAGATGTCATTTGATTTTGATTTGTTATTGTCGTAAGTACTTCCAACCAATATAACATTTCTACCTCGGGCATTTAGACGTTTCAATAAACTAAAATATAAATCAGAATCTACCATACCATCCCAAATAACAACTGTATTGCGGGCTAAATTGTCCTCCGCCCATTTACAAAAAGTATCAATGTCAAGCTCATCAATTTTTTGATATCTTTTTTCAATAAATAACACGGGAATTTTTGATTGTTGTGATAATTCAAATGCGAGTAATCCTAATATTGTGCTTTTTCCGCTGCTCGATTGTCCGTATAAAATTAGAGGAACTTCTTTTCCCTTATTAGATGAAGATTTCTCTAAAACTTTTGTTTTAAGAGATTCATAATAATCTCTTTTGAATGTGTATCCAAGTGGGTATCCTTTCCAATGATTTGAGGCAGTAGGAGATGTTAGAAAATTCTTAAAATCATAGTATTTTTCATCTGGGGTATTAAAAGGTATTGTGTAAAAGAGGCTCTCATCAATGATAGTTGCAGTTTTAGAAACTTTATTAATCAATTCTTGTGGAATTTTTACCTTTTGATGTCCAATATTGATATATTTACCATAATAATCATCTTTATCGGGAATTGCTAATTTTAACCTACCTGACCCTTCAAGGTCCGTCAAAAATTGTGCTAAGGATATATCGAATATGATTAGTTTTTGGGAATGAATTAAATCAATAATCAGTTCATTATTTGATAATTCATTAGTTGAACTAAAAATAAGTGCTTGCTCAACGTCTAAAAAAGAAATAATTCCATATAATTCTTCAATTGAAAGCCAATCATTTTGGCTAAATCCTTCAATAATCAATATTCCCTTATTAGTAATTATTTCAGGTAATCTTTGCAAGAGAATATTACTAATGAACTTCCTTCTTATTTTTTCAGCAAGAGTTAATGGTGGACGTTTATTGGTTTCTATTTGAGAAATACTACCAAATAAATGAGTCAGATGAAGTTTAAACTTATTTCGTGAATCAACTATTCTATATTTGTCCTCATTAATTGGTTGTACTTTCCTCCATTCATTTGTAAATGCTCTATCAATAATAGTATCAATTGAAGAGGTATAGACACTAGACCAAGAAACTCGTGCAATTCGTTCAAGCCAAACTGGTACAGAAATATTTTTACATAACTCTTCTATCCAAGTTGATGCTGCCTCATATCCATTGCTCAAGCCCAGTTTTAAAAAACTATCATAACCTATAATGGGTTCATTATCAGTATTGTTTTTTTGAAATTTGCTAATACATTTGTCAAGTAAAACGTCAGTACCAGATGATAGAGATAGATATCTTTGACCAAGTAGAAGTACTGCTGGGCCATTTTCAAGTTTTTTTATTATTTCTTCTCTTAACTTCATTTAATTTATTCTTTATCCAAAATCCGGTTTTTACAAAATGTACAATTGTATAATTTTTGTCAATACTTAGTATTTTGGTTTAAGCCAACTTTCAAATATACAAAAGTTTTATATTAGTCTATAAATTGTTTGACATAGTTCCTATATTGAGGAATAATTATACTATCATATTTGATATAAAATCGTAGCCTGTTTCAAGAACTCAAGCATCAATAATATTCAACTACAATCCTTTCAATCGCATGCTATCATTTTCAATCTAAACATTGGTTCTGATAGTAATTATATTTTCAATAACCCCATAAACATCTTCGAAGTAACATCCATGTACGTAGATTACATAAAAGTCAGAAAAGCAACTATAAATTAAATTCTATAATAAATTTCCCCCGTACACTCCTTTCAGCAACCTAATAAATCTTACTATTCCATAGAAAATATTCTACAAGTCCACTCTTACACGTATGACTTACTTATGTTTAAAATACTAAAAATATGATTTTATTACCCAGTCATCAAAAAATACTTAGTTAATTTGGTGAAGGTATAAAACTGTCAAAATTGAGGCGAAAGTTAAGTGCTGAATAAGTGTCAAAACATGCAGGAATTAGTGGCAACGATGATGTTTTAGGTAGAAATTGCAAGATGATGAGATTTTATAAAAAAAAACGTAATTCAAAAATGAAATGAGTGAAGATGGACAAGAACTTTTTGCTTTATTGAAGACCAATAAAGAAGAGAGAAATGTAAAATTGTCAGCAAAACATTATTATAGATACTTTTTGATACCTAAAACAAAATATTGACTCAATAATAGTATAAATAAAAAGCCAGTCAAGATAAAGTAAAACGAGAATTTAGTTGATTGTAGACAAATACTTACCAGTCTCACCTTACGGTAAACTGCTTTTTTCTGAAAGAGTAAATGTAACTTTTTAGCATTTCTACTAGATAATTCAGTATGGTTTAGAAATGGTTTCAGAATAAGTACCGAATAATAAAAATGGTTTGTGATACTTTTTTATTATTTGAATATTTGTATACTAAATATCAAAATTTATAGTGTATTAAGTTACGTTCAAACTCCTTTGATATCCATTTAGCTCCTAACATATATGAAAAAACTTCTTCTTCTTTTCTTAATTACTTCTAGTTTTTCAGCAAAATCACAAAATGCTTATTATGATGCTTTAATGCTGAATAGTAAGAAGGATTCGATCAAGATAGTTTATGATTCATTAAGTTCTCCTAAATATCAACATTTTTATGAATTGGACAAGATTATTCAATTTATAAAAGAAAAAAAAATTTATTCACAGGAAGAGTTTACAAAGATTTATAAATTTAGTAATAACGAAAATATATTTTTAAAAGACTTACCTCAGTTAAATAGGATAAAACTACAAAATCAATTCATAGCGTATAAAATATATGTAAAATTTAAAAACAAACAAGATTCTATTCTGAAAGTACAGGGATTTAATTTGAAATCTCACAAAGATAAAATAAATAATATCTGGAATAATACTCAATTTTCAATTGATTCATTGTTCAAAAATGACACAACTAATTGTTTTTATAAATTTAATTCATCAGTTATATCAGTTAAATCTGTAGTAAAAGCCCAAAATAACAATAAAAATGTCCTTTTCTTTTTTAATCCCAAAATAAGAATTCCAATACCTTCAATTTTGCCAATCTTTAATAATAATTTAGTTTTAAAAGATTCTATTTATTTTTATGTAGCTAATTCAGATCTTAGTACATGTGATAATGAAAATAGCAATAAACTATCTAATTTGTTGTTTAAAAAAAATGATATTATAAATAAAGTTAATATTGATTTTTTTGCTAAGTTGAAAAATCTCAAAATAAGCTATGATGAAACAAATGATGAGTTCAAAAAAAATGGAGTTTCTATTATTAAGGATATTGAAAGTCCAAATAAGGCATTAGAAGGTTCACGTACAATTACAACTTCTGGTGAATCAATTTCTGCTAATCAAAAAGCTAATAACCCAACAATCACAGGTACATCATTTGACCCAACTACTCGAATTATTGATGCAACATCTAAATGGCTTGTTAAGCGTACAAAAGAAGAACTGACGATGTCTTTTTATGATAAGTTTAGAGAAAAATTAGAATCCGAAGAAGATATTCGTCAGATGCTCCCTGCTACCTACATGATGCTTCGGAACCAAGAAAATATTTATCAGATGCCCAATCTTGGTAAAGTTTGGGCACGTGCCTTTGTATCGGACATAAAACAAATCCCATTTAATTTTGAAGCTTTAGTAAATCAAAAATACCAAGACATTGCCCATGAAAATGAATTTTTATTGTTTATGACAGCCGCACATTCATTTGATATGCTCGGTAAAGGTACACATCCTGCTGAGGTATTTGATTACCTTAATAATACTTATGGCGGTCTTAAAGATAATCAAGGAAGGTTTAAAACAGTTGGGGATACCATTGTGAAACAAACAATACGTTTGGTTGATTTACTCTCAAAGAATCTAAGAGATACTGCTTCGGCAACTGTTATAAACCCAACTATTAAAACAAAAAGAGATACCATTCCAAATGATAGAGCATGGATACTTGGCAAAGATTTGGCAAAGCTAAATGACCCAACGATTCGTAAGTTTTATTTGGGCTTGTTGTATCAGCAAGACCCGCAACTATTTGATGATATAAAAATTGAAAAATCAAAAGAAGTCATACTCTCGCTTAAAGATTATTTTACGTCAAATAATAATTTCCAATATGTTGATAAAACACTAAGTCAGGTACTACAATTTTTTAATAATATTGATGCACAGTTAAAAACGTTGAAAGATTCCAAACAAGAAAAACAAAATACAGTAAATTTTGTGCAATATGCTCAACTTGTTTTTGATGTGGTAGATATTGGGTTTCGTGTAAAATATTTAATATCAGAGCCTAATCCAGATAATTCATATTATACAAGTGAATATTTTAAAACTTGGCGACCAACAGGTGTAAATGCCATAGAAGGAATTAAAGCATTTTATAATAATAATTTAGGTGCTGGCTTTATGCACTCATTACTAGTGATTAAACCTATTTGGGATAAAATAGGCAAAACAAATGCTAATATTGAAAAAATTGCTGATGCGTTTGAAATAATTGGTGGTTTTGATAGAGCAATATTAGCCAATCAGGAAACAATTGCAAATACTAATATTAAACGACTAAATACAGACATTATCGCTATAAATAATAGGTCTTCTTTTGGTAAGGCTGAGATAAATCAATTAAAAACTAAGTATGATGACTTAAAAACTATCAATAAAGAATTGGCTGATATTAAGGATAAAATTGAAACTTATAAACAAAATTTAACCTATTTAGATAGCTATTTTTTACTTTCTAATGGTGGTGCTTTTAAAGATATTGAAGACAAAATTCAACAAAAGAATGCAGATAATATAAAATTAAAAAATGTCTCCGTGGCAGTAAATAATATATTCCTCTATGGATTACTCCAAAGTGTTCTTGCTATAAAAGTTGATGATTTGAAAAAGCTCAAGAAAAAACAAGAGAATCTCTGCAAGATATTTATTAATAAAAATAAAGATGCAACCGATGATTCTGAAAAGAAAAAAGTTGTGCTTGACCAATTTATTTTCTATGCCAATTTCATAACCGATATCATAACCGCCGATTCAACAGCAAATTTAGAAGATATTATTAACCGCTATGCTCAACCTGTTGGGTCATATAGCATTAAGAGAAAAAATCGCTGGTCAATTGATGTAAATGCGTACCCTGGTTTATATGCTGGAATTGAAAATCCGTTAGGTACATCACAATTAAGGCAAAATAATTTTATTAATGGAATTACAGCTCCTATAGGCATTTCTTTAAGTAAAGGAAAATTACAAAAAGGATATAAGGATAATGTGATAAAAGGGCATTCTTGGAGTTTATTTATTCCAGTTATAGATATTGGTGCTGCATTTAGTTATAGATGGACTAATACATCAGAAGATGGACAAGGATTACCAAAAATAAAATTATCTCAAATATTTTCACCAGGATTATACGTGGCATACGGTTTTAAAAACTTCCCTATTTCAATTATGGCTGGAGCCCAATATACTCCACAACTGAGAGAAATAATTAAAACCAGTAAGGATACCACAATTACGACCACAACTGAAAACGGTATAACGAAATCTGTGGAAACAATTTATAATCTTAGTACCAAGACAGAGGTAAATACATGGCGATACGGTGTTTCAGCAAATGTTGATATTTCTATATTTAATCTATTTCATCAGAGAAGAAAAAACAAATAAAATAAACACGATAAATACTATTCAGATGAAGAAAATAATTCTATTAATCTTGATATCAACCATAAATAATTTGGACTCTTTAGCACAATCCAAATTACTTCCTTTGTTTAACACTCAAACTCAATCCTTTGAAGGGACACCAATTGAGCAGGCAAAGTATTTATTAGCTCCTGTCAAAAAGTACGCTAAAATTGGAGAGAATTTAGCAGCCTTACCACCAGTTTTGGAACAATTATTATCAGAAAATTTGATAATTGATAAACAAAAACTAAAAACTTATCTTGCCAATAACCAAATCGCCGAGAATACCATTGGTGGCAACATTGACGAAACAGTATCAAAAACACAAAAAGGAAAATTAGCGAAATACTTTGTCATTCATGATACAAGTACACCAAATTACGGACAATTTGCCATTCCAAATAACATTGACTCTGCCAACTGGAAACCAACTCTTTTAAAAATTTACAAAAATGAGCCAAAAAAATCTGCTCATATTTTTATTGACCGCATGGGTAATTCAATAACTCAGAATAACCTTAAAACTCCTTGGAGAGCAACGAAACTGGAGTTAAAAGCTATTGGCGTTGCCTCAAGAGGATTATTTCTTCATGTTGAATTAATTCAACCACGCAAGGCAGACCCCAACAAAGTCAATGATGCAATAGCTCCAATGCCAGGCTTCTCTCAAGCCCAATTAAAGCGTTTGGCTCTACTTTATATTGTCGCAAGTGTACGTAAAGGACAATGGCTCATACCTACCTATCATGCAGTCTTAGATAATGGATTATCGGATGGACATGATGACCCTCAAAATTTTGATTTAAACGATTGGGGCAGTATTTTATCAACATTGATTCAAAACATAAATCAATAATTTAGTAGTACTTATCCCATAAATTTCCCAAGCAAACCTAACATAATGATTTAATTGAGAAAATATTTCCCAACAATTAGTTCAAAAATTAATTTTTTTAGGAGCTTCCCCTTCGGGTCGGGCTATCCACTACAAGGCAACCAAAAAAGGTTGCCTTTTCGTTTCTATCCCTAAGCCAAATAAGGTCTTATTTCTTTTTCCTAACATTACAGCAATAAAAACCACGCCGTCAATCGTTCGTTACTCACTCATTCCTTGCTTAGGTTTTATCGCTTCCATTGCACAGCAGCCCAATTTCTGCCTCTTCGCCGGTCCGACAGTTTCACGGCAGAAATTAAGCTGCTTTTTCCTTTGCTACATTTGATTATTAACAAGGTTCTATTTTAGTTTTTTGATTTTAGTTGGTCTGCACGCACAGTATTACTTACACGGTTCAATCGAAATCTACGAGTAAAAAAATGACGTTTTTAAGTCTTCACTATGTCATTTGGCTATTTAGCTACACACAAGGCAAACGCACCGTAAACCGCCAAATGGACTTGAAAATAAAGGGCAGTCCGCTGTTGCGGCTTTGCCCCGACATTTTTTTCTCGTGATGCAAAAGCGATTGCCCATGCAAGTGCTGGGTTTATAACCAAGCGGCATTCCGCTTAAATCTTTACGAAAATGAAAAAAAATCCTTCAATCTATGTTGGTACTTATTACAAGTATAATTGCGGTCCGTCGCACGGCGGTTCAATTGCTGGTGAATGGCTTGATTTAACAGATTATTCATCAAAAGAAGAGTTTTATGAGGCATGCAAAGAGCTTCATTCTGATGAAGAAGATGCAGAATTTATGTTTCAAGATTGGGAAAATATTCCAGATTTCTTGATTTCAGAATGTAGCTTAGATGATGATGCTTTTGAATATTTTGAAGCCATTGCTAATATGGATGATGATAAAATTGAAGCCTTGGAAATTTACCGAGATAATATTTTAGGTAAGCATTTCGAAATTTCAGTTTCAGATTTAATTGAGCATTTTGAAGAATCTTATCAAGGTTATTATGGTGGTAAAAGCGATACGGCAGAAGTTGAATATGCTTATGAGTATGTTGAGCAAGCTGGATTTCTAAATAATTGTCCTGATGAATTATCGAGATATTTTGATTACGAGGCTTATGCAAGAGATTTGTTTTCGAGTTCATTTGTCGAGCATGATGGTCATGTTTTCACTAACTAAACAGGGGAGGGGATTCGTTCCCCGATTTTATGCCACCCAAGCCACTCACCCCACGTTTGGGGCGGTGGCTCGTGTGGCGTATGGCGTTTTGGGACAACTCAAAGTTTGCTAAGTCCGAACGTCCTTTTGCCCCTCACGTTTTCGGGGCGTTTGCTATTCTTCGTAAAAAGCTCCAGCCGCACAACCAAAGCTATATTTACATAATGTGAAATTATAAAACCTGAAGGTCAAGGGGACAAGCCCTTTATAATTTTGACATTATGTAAAATAGCCACTCACGCTTCGGGCGGCGTTCCGCTTTACCCATCACTCCTGGACTCATAGTTCCCTGGACTGTTTTAAAAAGCTTTAGTCTTCAAAATCCATTACTTCCATCATTCCAGCAGTGCTGAAAAAGCACCGCTTCCATTGGCTCACAGGCACAGGACTTTTGGCTTTTCTTCGCTTTATTTCGTTGACAGAAATCAAGCATGGCAAAACGCAAGGCTCAGAGATTGCTTGACTTATGTACGAAACCAAAGCCCAACCGCACAGCCCTAAGCCTGCTCCCCAGCCGCACTTTCAAAGGTTTGATTGTTAGTATGTTGGTTCTCAAAGTTGGTTTTCCCTTCGCCTTCCCACCAAAAAAACTTGTCTGTGGGCAGGTCGCTTTGCTCCCACACCCACAGCCTTCGAACAGTTTTTGGTGGGGTTGATTGGAACTCAACGGCCTTTCTCCCCCCTGTCCCCCCACTGGGGGGTGGCTCGCACGGCTCGTCGGTCGGTGCTTTATTATTTTTTCCAAAGCTACGAAAGTCAAAATGACAGTAGCAAGTTCAAGCCCTCCGGGTTTTTGATAAATTTTTTCCGCCTACGTCAGGAAAATATTTATCAAAAAAACTTGCTACCATGCCCCACAACGGGGTGTCATTTTGATTTCGTTTCCCCGAAAGAAAAAATAATTAATCACCTTTTAAATTTTTATCAATATGAATGCTTTTGAAATGTACAAAACTGTCGAGAATGTAATCGAGGCAGAAATCAAAGAATTAAAGCGAAAACTCAAATCAAAACGTGTAGCAGACCAAGGCATGAAAGGCCAATGGGAAAAAGATTTGTTTGAAATAAGCCAATTACGAAAAGGCGTAGGCGAAAGTAAAGAAAAATTTCTTGATAGAGTTCTCCCCTACTAAAGGGGGGAGCTTCCCCCGTTTTTTTTATTTCTTACATTTAAAATCAAAATAATCATGAATAATATCATTTTAAATATCGAAGTTTTAGCTCTTTTTTTCTATAATTACTCACAAAATGACATTCAAGAACTCTGTCAAGAATTTGACAGCGACGGCTGACCGTTTCAAGCATTTTTGGGAATCTAAAAGGTTTTCATTTTCTGATAATACAAATATTCAAATGTGGATGGGTTTTGTTAATTATTTCAGTGATTCCACTAAAGTCAAAGTATATAAATTGGCAAGCAAAAGGTATAGAAAAGAAGCATTGCGAAGGAAAAATACATAAAAAAGGGGGGCTTCGCCCCCTTTTTTATATTCATTGCTTTTTTATAAGGAATGAATATATTTTGACGTTCGCTGTTACAATGGGTCGCTTGAAATGCTTCGCATTTCTACGGCTCCACGATTGTAACGGCCGCTCACTTAATTATATTTGTATTTAGGGTAAATGGTTTCGCTGTAACGAAATACATAATTATTAAATTTAATAATTATGTATTTATTAAAAAAGGTGTTTTATGGATGAAATTGATTTTTTGACATTGCCACAAATTCAGCAGCTTTTACAAGCTACTGAAAACCCACTCCACAGACTACAAATTCTTCTCCTGTCAGATAGCTGCATTACGAGTAACGGAAATGATAAGTTTGCAATGGTCTGACTTGGATTTTAGAAAGAAAACCATTGTCACTCAAACACTTAAGAAAAGAGATGAAACTGAAGACAAAAATGAGTGACAAATTCTTTGACAGCTCCCCATGTACCAAAGGCTTTATGATGTTTCGCAGAGTATATTGAGCAGCACGGTAAAGCAACAGGATTTATTTTTTCGGGTGACGGTGGTAAAAGCCCCATCACTCGGCAGGCAGTTAATAAGATGCTCAAGCAAATTGAGTTTGAAAACCCCGAACTCCCAGACCTTTATCCCCACAAATTACGTCACAGTTTTGCAACTCATTTACGTGCCAATGGTGCAGAGTTGGAAGATATTAGAGACGCTCTCGGACACCAAAAGCTTGAAACATCTTTGATTTACGCCCACAATGACCAAGACAAGTTACGAGCCATTATTGATGCTCAGACTAAGAAGAAAAAGCCGTTTTTGGTTCGACTGCGTGAAGCTCTATTTAAACCAAAATCTAAGCCTAAAATCAGTTTATTGGAGTTTGACCAAAACTTTACCATCGGCAGGGAGCAGGAAGTACGAGCCATCGAAGCAGCTCTGGCCAAGGAGATAAGTGTTGTGCTTGTTGGCCCTGTGGGCGTTGGTAAAACCCACATCTTGAATGCTGTCAAATTCAAAAAGCCGGTGCTGGAGCTCGACGACCTGAAAGACTATAAAAAGTCATTGATTTCTATTTTACTGTTTCTGTTCGGTGGGGACAAGGAGCAAGTCGCTGAAATGATTTTCACAAAGGCTGATCGAGATTCGATGCACAACAAAATGAGTAAAGAGAGTGTCCAGTCTTTGAGCGAGCTTTTATTGAGTGTTACTGGCGACCACGAGTATTATTTGCGTATCGGTGACATTGACGACATTACGCCCACCGTGAGCAAATCGCTTGAAATACTGAAGAAAAACTTTACGATTCTGACTACTTGCCGACAAATCAAAATGACAAGTTTATTCATTTGGGACTTTGAACGCATCGAGATAAAGCCACTGAGCCGAATTGAGAGCCTCCGACTTTTTCACCGTTTGACTGATAATCTTGATTTTGAAAGTGTAGAACATGCCAGGAATAAAGTGTATGATACCAGCGAAGGCAACCCAAAAATGATAGTAGAGTTGTGCCATCGCTTGAGCAAAGAAGATGTTTTAGTGCCTGAGACGGTTAATGAGATTTGTGATAATTATATTGGTCGGCAGATTAAAGAGATTGATATGAGTTTCATGCTGCTTTTCGTCATGGGTGGCGTGATGCTTATGCGTTATATCGGGCGTGAGAGCCATGACCCTGATTTGAGGATGATTGGGGGGCTGATGATGATTGTAATGTTATTTGCACGTAGTTTCTTTAGAATTAGTAAAAGGAAGGGGTTGTGAGTACCGTTTAATAAATAAAGTTATTATAAAATAATTAATTGTCTCTATTTCTTAAATTTGGAAATTGAACTCAGCATACTTGTTATGTTCAAGCGGAAAGCATAATCTACAATATTTTTATATACTAAAATAGTTCAGACAATTAAATTGACAATATGAATTTCTCTCAGTTTAAACAATCCTTTTTTCATAATCGAACTGATAAAAGAAGACTTGTAAATAATATTAAAACTTTTTGTGCAAACTATAAAGAATTATCCAAATTTGTTGAGAGGTACCAAAAAGACTTGAGGTCAGCAACCAGTCTTCTAAATAGTGCTATTTTAGGGAAGAATCACCTTCCGAAGGCTTATGAAGAATTAGGAGTATCTGATTCATATTACTTTACTGATTCATTGGAGAAAGAAATGAACTGGCAAGTTCTAGCTTTTATTGAAAGTTCTGCTATTATCAATAAATTCATTCAGTTAAAAAACAAATATGAACACAATTTATTATTAGGGAATTACGAGCACTCCAGATTATTGTTAGATGAAATCGAATCAGAAGTTTGTATTTCTTATTGGAGTATAGAAAATAGATTCATTATAGACGAATATCAATTTGGTTCTGAAAAGAATTGGGAAACAAGAAATAAAGTATTGGACGAAAAAAATGATGCTTTTGTACAAGTTTTTGGTAGCTTCACAAGTTTTAAAATCGAAAAAAATGTTTCTTTTTTTCAGTACAATGTAGAGTTTAATAGTTGGCAAGAACAAGAAGGATTGAATAGGAATAATGAATTTGCTGGAATAATTGAATATTTTCGATACAAAGGGAACTTTTACTCTTATTCAAAATATAAACATCTTTCAGAAATACTCTATAAAGAGAGCAATGCATCGATAATCGACAGATATATTTTATTTATCAGAATAGCCCAGCATTTTATTTCTGAACAACCTGAAGAAAATAGCTTTATTGTTGTTTTATTACAGGAACTTCACGAAAAAATAGATGATATTTCGCTAAAACAGATGCTTTTAGCATCAGATAATTCCTACATATTAAATAATGAGGATATAAATTTTGAAATTATTCATATTCTCGATGAATATACAAAAGGAAATTACAACAGTAGCAAAGATTTATCCAAGGCATATTTGTTAAACTATTCAAGTTTCTACTTGGAACTATTAGAGATTTATTCCAAGTCAATTGTAGAACTGAATCAGGATTACGAGCCAATTACTCAAAATGAAAGCTTTTTAAATCAAATTGCCTCGTACTATTTTAACATTTTAAGTAAGAATACAAATACGGATAATTCTCTAGTGGAATTAGTTAAGCTTTCTTATATTTTTAATAACTCGCATATTGGTCTTCATTTATACTCCTTCATTTCTGAACAGTTGGGGTGGGAATCTGCAATAAATTATGAATTTTTAGAGAATTTAAATTCAAGATTCATCAATCCTCAGTTAGTATTGAATCTCTATCAAAAGGAATTCCAAGCAAAAACATATATAAACAATTTGAAAAATACAATTAAAGATAGTATTACAGTAAATTTATATTCGCAGTTTTATTTGAATTTTATCTCAACCCAACTAAATGAGCATTTTGAAAATGTTGCGGACAACAAAAATTTTTTATATAAAATTCGTTCTTTAATGTTGAAAGGGCTTACTGATGAGTGTATAGAAATTTGCAAGAATTTACTTAAGAGTAAAAAACTATCAATTACAATTTATTATGAAATAGTTAGTTATTTGTTTTCATGTTATTTAAAGAAGGAAGATTATAGAAATGCAATTATTTTATTTGTGGAAACACATCTGAAGAATCAGCACTTAACAAAGAAAATGGCTGTTGACGAACTAAATAATATAATTATTAAATCAAAATTCAAAAATGTTGGCGACAAATCAACTTTAATTGAATTACCTATTTTATTGAAAATTAGCAATGTTGACAAAATAAAAGTTAAACAATCATATGAATTGTTTTTAAATGGTAATATAGTAAATAAACCCAGCGAACTGCTTGGTATTCCAAATCATTTTGATTTAGATAAACTATTTTTTTTCTTCAAATATGTATGTATCCCTGAAATTATGCAATTATCAAAGTTTTTTAATAGTTCATATGAGGTTAACGAAGAAAGAATTATTATAACTAAATATTTAGCAACTATTGATAATGATGATTCATATAAAAATGAAATTGCAGAACTGACTCAGAAGAACACAATTAGTAAGGTAATTGGTAATTGGTAGTATAGATGAACGCAAAATATTTGTTAATGAATATAAAATTCGTCAAACATTAAAAAAATCAGAAAAGCAAAGTGTATTGTCAACTGAGCAAGTCTCTCCTTTAACAAATGAATCTTTTGAACGCTATGTAAAATTATTAGCCTATGTAAAAAATAATAATGAATACAAAGATGTCAGTTCAATTATTCAATTTGGAGAAAATGGTGAGGTAACATTTGTTGAAGCTGAAAAGAACAAAACGTATAAAGAGCAAGATGTAGATGTTGTTTTGTATCTTCCAGCCTTTAGAATTTTTGTATCATATTTTTTATACATAAGAGATTTATTTATTTTCAGTAAGGAATATGGATTAGATGCCTATTTGAGTACACGAATTCGACATGGGACACTTCCGAACCATTTAAGAAGTGTCTTCGAAACCTATTTTCTTGTTACCGCTCAGACAGATAATGTTTATGCCATAAATCAATTTTGGAAAGACAAATTAAGTTTATCCGAAGAACATATGACAATATTGCAAGCGTCACTGGGTCAATTTTCGAAGGACGTTGATATATTCTCAAAAGACATTAAAGATAATTATATCCAATGCAAAAATGAGCAAAAGAACGAAAAATTTGATGCACTATTTGATTATTCTTATAACGAACATGATTTAATATTTCTTTTTGTAGAGGACTTTGATGAAACTTTAAATATTGATGTTTTTATTGATAAAGCATTAATGATATTATGGCAACAAACAGAAATCAATCTCGAAGTTGTTCGCAATAAATTTAATATTCAATTTAGAGACAGATATATAGAACTTATAGACAATCTCCATTTAGAACTTTTATCCATTCTTGATAAAAATTCTATATCTGAATTGTTAAATAATTTGATGACTTGTAGAACTGAAATTCAAACCAAATTAAGCAATATTTCAAAATGGTTTAGACGTTCTGAAAGCAGTATTGAGGGAGAATATGAAATTCAAACATTAGCAGAAACAAGTATTCAAATCACAAAAAATCTAAACCCCAATTTCAATTTTGAAATTGCAAAAGATATTTGTCCAAACTTTAATATTTCAGGAGAATATCACCAGCACATTATTGACCTAATGAACAATTGTTTGTTCAATATAGTGAAACACTGTCATTTACCATGTGAAGAGGTTAATGCAAATTTGATCATTTATGAAAAGGAGAATAACTTATTCTTAAATTTTGAAAATTGTCTTTCCGATGCATCTTTGCATATCGCAAAATTGAATGCAATAAAAGAAAACTGGGAGAGCTCAGATGCAAATATTAGTAGAGAAGGAGGAACTGGTTTTCCTAAAATCAAAAAAATCATAAATTCTGATTTAAATAGAAAATATAGTGATTTTGATTTTCATCTGGCCTCCAATAAATTAAATATCACTATTTCGTTTGAAACTAATGGATTAAAAGTATGAAAATTTTAATAATAGAAGATGATGAGTTAAAACATCAACATCTTGAAAAATTTGTAAGTAGTATAATTTCGAATTCAGCATTTACTTGGCGTAAGTCTTATCAATCTGGATTGAAAGAAATAATGACAAACATTTATGATCTGGTTTTACTTGACATGAGTATGCATATATATGAAAAAACAGCACAAGAATCTGGAGGAAGTTTCGAAACATATGCAGGTCGAATGATTTTAAATGAAATTGATATAAATGATATTGTTACACGAGTGATTGTTGTCACAGGTTATGATGTTTATAGTGATGGAAAAACGTTGGATACACTTAAACTTGAACTAAGAAATGAATTCGGAGATTTTTACATTGATACAGTTTATTTTATAGGCTCCCAAGATAAATGGAAAACAGAATTGACTAAACTATTAACTGAAAATTTTAAAATTTAATGAACTGTAACATAGTTTCTCCCCTAACAATATTGCTGGTTGATGATAGTGATTTTAAAATTGAAAAAGTTAAACTTTATTTTAGTGAAGTTACTCCCAATTCTAAAGTAGAAGTCGCAAGAGACCAGATTTCCGCCCAAAAGCAACTACTATCAGAAAAGTATGATTTACTCATTCTCGACATGCATATTCCTTTTAGGCATGGTGAAACCGAGCCTCAAGAAGACGGTGGAGTTCTTTTGCTAGAGGAATTAGAGATTGGAGAAGGATATATTCAGCCAAATAGAATTGTGGTTTTTACTCAATTTGAACAACTGCAAGAAAATATTCGAGAAAAATACCCTGAACTTGGTGCTATTTTCTATGACCTTACCTCTGATAGTTGGAAACATACTTTATTAAGAGCAATTGTTAGCCTTTCTAAATCAAAAAAAATTAGTAATAAGATTGTTTATTGTGAAGGGGATAATGTTACATACTATAATTCAATAGGAATAAAAGGGATTGAATTTTGGGCTTTGAAGGATTCTAGAGCAGTTTATTTTGCTGCTAAGAATGAAAAGGACAAATTTGCCTTACGTGACAGAGATTTTTTAACCTCAAATGAAATAAGTATTTTAACAAATTTGCCATATCATGAAAATTACTTTATTTTAGAGTATTACTGCTTTGAAAATTACCTATATCATCCAGATAACATTTCTGAAGTCATAATTGGGTTTAAAAAAGATGAATATATTGCTGAACTTATAAATCAAAAAAATAGTAAAATTGATTCAATTATTCAAGATTATAAATTAGCGAGATTAGGATATACCGACTTTACTGATAATGATAGAGCGACAATGGATAATAATCCTGAGGATGAAATAATTTTATCTTTAAAAAGCGACTCATTTGAAACTTTTTATAAATTTTTTGATATGGCAGGTAAAAAAGACAAAGGTTTTAAAAAGAGTTTTAATAGACACTACCTCGAAAAATTCAACCTTGATAAGGAATTATTAGCAAAGACAACCTGGTTTAATGAAAAGATAAGCACTTTGTTGAATAAAATTCTTATTGTCTGATAAATTTGGAATACTCGCCAGTAGATAACAATGCATACTAATAATAGCCGGTATTGCAGTAAAATTAAGAGCTGTAGCCTGCTTAGACTTTAGTTTAACTTGACAGATAAGTGCAACATAGTCGGATACTATTTTTACACTTGCCCGTTGAAATCATGCGATGGATAAATTAAACGCTCGATTTGGACGCGAAAAAGTTCGTATCGGAAAACAAGGCTTTGGCAGGAAGCGGCACTTGAAGCAAGAACGGATTTCTAAGTGTTATACTACGCAGTTGAGTGAGATTATTGAGATTATGTAAATATAGATTTCTGAATTGATAGGAATCTATATTTTATTTTGGTGATTTACATTTATTTTCTTTAGAATTAGTAAGAGGAAGGGGGTCGGTGTACCGTTTAATAAAAATATGTACTTTGGGATAGTTACTTGTGTCTATTTCGTAATTTTGATGGATACAGGATACTGATTCGTATAAATATCTACTCGTTTAATCGAGTCACCAAAACTTATATAGAACATATGACACTAACAGAAATATTATTGATAGTTGGACTTTTACTCTTGGTAATAAACATTTTAATTTCGTTACTAAAAAAAACATCTTTTAATTCTGGAGAGTTAAAAAATGAAATTTCTAGAATTGACCCATTAATTAGAACAGAATTTTCAAATAACAGAGAAGAAATACAGAAAACCTCAAAAGCCAATAGACAAGAATTGGGTGAAACCTTAAAATCCTTCACTGAATTGTTTTCTAGTAGTTCAAAAGATAATAGAAATGAACTCTCCACAAGTTTAAAATCATTCGAAGATAAATTCACAAATGGCATAAAAGATTTTAATGAGTTTCAAAGAACTAAATTCAATGACTTATTAATTAAGCAAGAACAATTAAAAACTGATACTGAAAATAAGCTTGATAAAATTAGAGAGACCGTAGAACAAAAGTTAAAAACACTACAAGAAGAGAACAGTAAGAAATTAGAGGAAATGCGAGTTACAGTTGATGAAAAATTACAATCGACTCTCGAAAAACGTTTCAACGATTCTTTTACTCTTATTAGTGAGCGATTGGAATTAGTTCACAAAGGCCTGGGTGAAATGCAAACACTAGCAATTAGTGTAGGAGATATTAAAAAGGTAATGACAAATGTAAAGTCAAGAGGTATAATGGGTGAATATCAATTAGCAAATATTCTTGAAGACTTATTAACCAATGAACAATATGAGAAAAATGTTAAAACTAAGGTTGACAGTGGCGAAGTTGTAGAATTTGCAATAAAGTTACCTAATAATAACAGTTTAGAAAAAACATTATGGCTTCCTATTGATTCAAAATTTCCCAAGGAAGATTATGAAGCACTAGTAGATGCTTATGATGATGGCGATCCAGTCAAATTGGAAAGTTTAAGAAAAGCTTTCAAAAATGCAATTGTGAAAAGTGCTAAAGACATTAGAACAAAGTATATCGACCCTCCGAATACAACTGACATTGGAATTATGTTTTTACCTTTTGAAAGTTTGTATGCAGAAGTATTGAGAACACCAGGTTTATTTGAATTGTTACAAAAGGATTATAGAATAACTATTACTGGCCCGACAACATTAAGTGCATTGTTAAATAGTTTGCAAATGGGCTTTAGGACATTAGAAATTCAGAAAAGAAGTTCTGAAGTTTGGGACATATTAAGTGTTGTAAAAAAAGAATTTGGTAAATTCGGTGATGTACTTGAAAAAACAAAAAGGCAATTAATGGCTGCAACAAAAACCATTGGCGATGCAGGTGTAAGAACAAGAGCAATTGAAAAACAATTAAAAAATGTTCAAGAAACCCCTTCTTTAGAAACTTCTAACAGAATTGAAAGTGAAATAAATTCAGAAAGTTTAGATCTTGAGAATAGTATAGAAAACATATTATTTACAATCGATGAAGACAAGTAAAGCATTTCTTTCAATATAGCTAATTTGTACTCAATCAGGGTCTCTACATGAGACCCTGATTTTTTTATTCAAAACAGTTCAAAAACCAATCATAAAGAAATATGTTTGTATAATATAAAGCCCTGCACCTAAATGATATTCCTACAAGATAGCTAAAAAATCAAATTCTACTTTGCCTATACAAGCATTTAGATTATTAAACATAGCATTAATGTTGGCTTTCCATGTTATGCAAATTATTATTTTGGAGGTTTTCGTCTTGGAAAAGTCTAACATAGCTTCAATGATCTGGAAGAAAATAGTAATGGAAGCTAGGACGAATTTTTAAGTGTTATTTAACACACTTGCTGAGATGTTTGAAATGTTATAAATATATGTTTCTAAATTTGTAATCTTGAAAAAAGCTGACATTCACTGTCAGCTTTTTTTAATTGAATCCCAACTAAATAAACTACTGAGATATAAATTGGTGAGATAAATTGTAACATTCAAATGATAAACCGTGAACTTATTACACCCCAGTATCAACTTTTACAATTTTAACAGCATTGAAAGCTCCATTTTTCAAAGGATACTTTTCTCCGTTCACATCCTGGAAAAAACTCACACCAACAACCACAAAAATCGGAGAAGTGAGTGCTTGGTTTTGAGCACCACCCAAATTCAAATCCAAAGTCGTTTCTGGTACTGCTGAATTGACAATAGAGATAAAATCACTTTCCCCGTCAACTGTTGCAAATTCGGAAGCTTCAAAATTAACGTTCGATGCACAACCCAAAAAGCGGTAGTGTGTGGCCCCACGAGGAGCTGCAATCACAATCTTAGCATTATGAGCAGGGACCTTTGCTGAAATATTGCCATCCTGTCTGCTGACGTTCACCTCTGGTTTAAGATAAACTACACTACCAAAAACAGCATTTCGATTAAAATCAAAACCCTCAAATAAGCTCGTTTCATCATCCAAAACTCCACGCTGCCCACGAGCATTAACACCATCTTTTTTGATTACCTCACTCATTTTCTGAGTAACACGAGCCGTCAAATACTTATCTGACCCCTGTGCAATTACAATTCGCAAGGCATCTCTCAACAATTTACCCGAGGTAGCAGCATTGCCAAACTCCGCAGCATTCTCACGAGTTCGTTCCATCGTAGGCGAATTATTAAACTGTTCTTTCGAGCCTCCACCAGCACGACGAATCAAGGTTTTACCACCTTGTGCATAACCTGAGAGTCCCCCCAAATTACCTTTGTACTTAATTAAACCAATCTGTTCTGCCATACTGCACAATACATTTTAAAGATTAGAAAAAATGAAAAACTATTTTTATAAAAAAGATTTCAATGACAAGAATAATTGATACAAACGTATTTTCTTAGTCAAGTATGTTGAAGTGGCATGTTTGTTCCGAAATAAGAGAGTATTTATAAATAAATAATTAAACTTGCTTTTAAATTAATTATTTTATTCACATATTTGTGAACTTATTGCTGTTTCTTAAATGTTTAATAAATGGAGATATTATTCCGAAACCAACTTTTAGTAGATTTATATGAAGGGAAAAAGGTTAATGATAACAGATTTAAATCTAACCCGACAATAATAAAACAGTATAGAAAAACTGTAGATAAACTACAAGCTATCTCTCGTATTGAAGATATGTATATCATACAAAGTCTAAAATATGAAAAATTAACTGGAGATAGAGGCGGACAAAGCTCTGTTAGAATAAATGACCAGTATCGCCTAATTTTTGAAGAGATAGTATCTGATAAAGAACCTTTCCAAGTCGTAATATTTGCTCTTGAAGAAATAAGTAATCATTACCATTAAACTTAACTATCATAACCTAATGAAACCAATAAACCTTTCCGAATTAACCCCATTTTCTGCCACTCATCCGGGGGAAATGTTGGCAGACGAACTGGAGGCAAGGGGTATTATTCAACAAGAGTTTGCCCAACAGATTGGTATGCAAAAATCACAATTAAACGAAATAATCAAAGGTAAACGCTCATTAAATGCTGAAACTGCAATCTTGCTCGAAGCGGCTCTTGGCATTTCTGTTGATTTTTGGATGAATGCACAGAATAACTATGACCTTGCTTTGGCTAAATTGCAAAGCAAGGTTCAAGAGCAAGCAACTGCTATAGCAGCCTGGAACATGATGAAAGTATATGTACCTATTCAGTATTTCAAGTCACAAAACTTATTAACAAATAACCCTATTGAAGACATTAATACTATAAATAAAATTTATAATGTTACTAATCTTAACTTATTAGCTGCTGCTGTTTCGACGCCTCAGTTTCACAGGTTCAGAAAGTCTGATAAACTTCAAGAAGATAAAATCAACTTAATTGGTTGGGTTAAATATTTAGAGTATCAGGCCAAAAGTGTTGAAGTGAATCAATTTAGACCAGAATTGAAGAGTGAGGTAATCCCTAAACTAAGAGACGCAATTCATACAAATAAAAACTTAAAAGAGCAGGTTAAACTAATTCTCAATAATGCTGGTATTAAAATTATCTACCAAGAAAAAGCGGATAAAGCAGCAATTGATGGTTATTCATTTTGGTCAGATGAAAATCCAGCAATTGGGATTACATTTCGCCATAAGCGGATTGATAATTTTGCATTTACCTTATTTCACGAATTAGGCCACATCTTTTTACATTTAGTCAATGATAGAAATGCAAGTTTTATTGATCTAGTTGCTGAGGAAAAAGAATATAAAAATAGTAAGGAAGAAAAAGAAGCAGATGAGTTTGCAAAAAATAACTTAATTCCTTTAAACGAATGGCTAATTTATAATGCAGAGGGTGATGTATTAAAGGATTACAGAATATTTCAGTTTTCTAAAAAAATAAATATACACCCTGCAATTATAAGGGGTAGGGTTTGCTTTGAAAGAAATTCATACAGATTACCAAAGTCATTAATTGACTATAGTATTAATTAAATCTGTCAATATGGCATAAATAGCTGACAAAATATTCTATGGCATTTTAATTGAAACTCAGAAGCGTTAAGGTTTTTTATGTCCAAAAACTAAAACATTATACTATTTGAAGAGAAAACTGACATTTTAACATATAAATTCAATAAGCTGAATAAAAAAGAAAATGCTCTCGCCGTCGCCAAACATAGAAGAGCATTTTCAAGAGTATTAAGCGGTTTTGTACTTGAAGCGGGTTTATTCACCCGTTCGTGAACGCTTTGTGTTGTAATAACGCTACAAAGTTAGAAATAGTTATAATCAATTCCAATAATTGTACTTTTCTAATTTATATTCGTTTTATTTTTCTTCACAAAAGCGTTCCAGTACCATAGGCTGCAATTAGTTTAATTTTTTAAAAAACTTAAAATTGTATTTTATTATGGCAACAAACGGAGCAAAAGGTGGCGGACGCCACGGAGCAGTTCGTGATCGCTCACAAACATTCAACCCCCAAACAGAGCAATTCGTAAAACGAGATACCAATACGGGCCGTTTCATGGATGTTAAGCAAGATGGTACGCCATTTAAAGGGGTGCGTAAAGAAAAATAATATTTTAGGGGTTGATAAAACCCCTAATTTCACTTTTAAATATCATTAAAAATATATGTTATTAACAGAAAAAGAAGTAAGAAATCGCTTAGCAAGAGAAAGTTTAAGAGGATTAAGCGGGATTATAACAGAGTCAAAAAAAGCATCTGAGATTTTAGAAAAGTCATTCAGAGACCAACAGTCCACTTTAAATAAGTCAAAAACTTATGACATATTTCTTTCTCACAGTACAAAAGATAAAGAGTTGGTTGCTGGTACAAAACTAATTTTGGAAGATTTAGGATATTCCGTTTATATTGATTGGATTGAAGACCCTCAAATGAATCGAAGTACTGTTTCTAAAGAAACTGCCGAACTTTTGCAAAAGCGAATGCAAAATTGTAAATGTCTTTTTTATGCTTTTTCTACAAATTCTGGTCAATCTAAATGGATGCCTTGGGAATGTGGATATTTTGATGGTATAAAAAATGGTAAGGTTGCAGTGTTGCCAATTTCAGTAAATAATGATAAATCATTTAAAGGTACTGAGTATCTTGGACTTTATTACTACTTAACAATTCAGAAAAGTCAAGCAGGTCCTGTCAGAATTTATATAAGAGAATCTGAGGAATCATATATTGTTTATGAGGATTGGATGAATGGTATTAAACCTTATAAGCGATAGTTATGAAAAAATTTGATACACAAATACAAACATTCATCAAAGATTTTTCAAATAATTTACAAGATGATAATGTTGCAATTTTTGCAGGAGCGGGTATGTCAAAAGCGTGTGGTTATGTGGATTGGAAGCAGCTTCTTAAAGATATCGCAGAAGAATTAGAACTTGAAATTGATAAAGAAAATGACTTGATATCATTGGCTCAATTTCATGTAAATCATAAAGGCAGTAAGCAAAAACTAAATGAGAAAATTTTGAATGAATTTTCAGAAGAAGCTGAGACAAGTGAAAATCACAGAATTTTAGCTCGGCTTCCAATTTCAACTTATTGGACAACAAATTATGATACATTAATTGAGAAGGCACTTAAAGAAGAAAGAAAAAAAGTCGCTGTAAAAAGGAGTGTGAGAGACCTCAATCAAAACGTCTATGGTAGTCATGCAACAGTTTTTAAGATGCACGGAGATACCCAAGATGCTGCTAATGCAATTCTTACAAAAGACCAATATGAAGTATATCATTTTACACACTTACCGTTTGTAACTGCCCTGAAAGGGAACTTAGTACAAAAGACCTTTCTCTTCATTGGGTTCAGTTTTGAAGACCCTAATCTTGACTATATTTTGAGTAGAGTACGTATTGAACAACAGGAAAATGGGAGAATTCATTATTGCACCATGAGACGAGTTAATCGTACGAATTTCGGTAATAAACCGGAAGATGAGGCTGAATATCAGTATAAAAAGCGTAAACAAGAATTGCAGATTCAAGAACTGAAGAGATACCATATAGAAGCATTGCTAATCGATGATTATGATGATATAACTGAAATTCTAAGACAAGTTGAGGCTTCGTTTAAAGCAAATACCATTTTTATTTCAGGAAGTGCCGAAGAATATGGATTGATGGATAAAGATACTGCACAGGGTTTTATTCATAAACTCAGTAAGCAAATCGTTGAAAATAAGTTTAGAATAGTTAATGGTTTTGGTTGGGGTGTTGGAAGTGCTGTTATAAATGGGGCATTAGAAGCAATTTATGACAAAAGTGATAAGTATAATGAAAGTCAATTAATTCTTCGTCCATTCCCACAATTCAAAACTGGTAATAAAGAACTACCTGAATTATGGCATGAGTATCGTGAAAAGATGATAGACCAGAGTGGCATTGCTATTTTTATTTTTGGTAATAAAAAAGATAAAAGTGGTAATATAATTATGGCTGACGGTGTTAGGAAGGAATTTGAAATTGCAAAAGAACAAGGATGCTATTTAATTCCTATTGGTATAACAGGATATATGGCATTAGAATTATTAAATGAATTAATAGTAGATTTTGACACATATTATCCAAATCATAAACACCTTAGAGATGAGTTTCAAAAATTAGGAGATACAAGCTTATCAGAAGAAGATATATTTAAGAATTTAAAGAAAATATTAAACAGTTTAAAAAAGTAAAATATGGCAAGACATGTATTTTTTAGCTTCCATTATGAAAATGATGTTTGGAGGGCAAATATTGTAAGAAACAGTTGGGTTACAAAGCCAAATTCTGAAAAGGCAGGATTTATTGATAAAGCCGAGTTTGAGGAAATAAAAAAGGGCGGAGAAATTGCTATTAAAAGATGGATAGATAATCAACTTTATGGAACAAGCGTAACAGTGGTGTTAATTGGTTCAGATACTAGTAATCGCCCTTATGTAAAATACGAATTGGAAAAAAGTTATTCAAGAGGCAATGGAATGTTAGGCATATTTATCAATAGGATAAAAGATAATTACGGAAATACTTCGTCAAAGGGGGATGAATATTTTGGTGAAATTGGAAAGGACAGTAGTGGTGGGGCCGTTTATTTTAGCACAAAATATAAAACCTACGATTGGATAGATGATGATGGATATAATAATTTAGGTAAATGGGTCGAAGAAGCAGCAAGAAACGCAGGTAAATAACTATGGATAATTTTAATGTTTTTTATTCATTTCATTATGAAGATGTTGGCAATTTTAAAGCCAATATCATTCGGAATAGCTCAAAACTTAAATGCTATAAAGGTTTATTAACAGACCAATCAATTTGGGAAGAGTTTAAAGCAAAAACTGATGCACAAATTAAAAAGAGAATTGATAACTCAAAACTGATAGATTCTGACGCTACCATTATTTTAATCGGGAAAAATACTCATTCTCGCAGATGGGTCAAATATGAAATCATCAAAAGCTTTGAAGCGGGAAATACTTTAGTGGGTATTCATATCAATCGAATAAAAGGTAAAGAAGGAACAATCTCTCGAAAAGGACTAAATCCATTTGATAGACTTGGCTTTAAGTATGATGAAGAAAATGAGATTTTATATTTTTATGAGCTTGTCGATGGAACTTGGCAACCTTTTGAAGATTTACCATCTATCAAAAATAAAAAAAGAAATACTGTTTTTGTGAAAAGTACTAATTTTTGGCAATGGTTAAGAGGTAATGAAAAAGATGGACGTTTTTATAGATTGTCTGAATTTTTTCGTGAATACTCATGGAAAACAGGAGAACATAATGCCGAAACATTGTTTCAATGGATTAAAGAAAGCCATGATTGGATAATAATATAAAAAAAGCGACCTCAAACGAAGTCGCTTTTCCTTCCTACATCAAACAATGGCAGCAATTCGCTACCAAAAATCTTTACTTTTTAACCAACGGATCACTTGTTTAAGTAAGAGAGAGGTTAAGAAACTTACTGCCGCACCCACCATCGAAAGTATAGCTGTCTTCAACAAATCTGCAGGATTGAGGCTGGCTATAAAGCTAACCAAAGTTCCACCAATCGTCCCTACCTTCGTTCCACTATCTATCGTATGATTTCCCATTTCTTCAATTCTTGTAAGTTCCTTATTATTCATCAATTCACTCATTCCATCATTAGCCCACTGACTATTCCCCTCCCTCAACTGTCATTTGGCTGATTGCCCCCATAACTCCACCAGTTACAGCGATATAGCCCGCTGCCGTTATTAAACCAACTGGCAAGGCAACAGGTGCAGCCAATATCACTCCGCTAATACTGGCTAAAGCCAATCCAATATTTCGCACAACTTTAAAAAACTTGGGTGTAGGTTTCTTCACCCGTTTTGCTATTTCCTGTATCATAATATTATAAAAATTTAATTTACATTACTGGTGGCTGAGCGGAGCCAAAGGCACAATTTTCAAAAATACCTCTTCGCCTTTTGCAAAAGCATCAAAAACAAGTTTCTTCAATCGCTCATTTGCAAATCGAGAATTGATACCTTTGCCTGCAGATGTATGTTGCAAAACTGGAGCAATACAGCCTTTTAGCTCCTTCAAGGCTTCATTGGCAGGATGAATTAAAATCAAATCCCTTTCAGTTACATCATTAAGTAAAATATGAAATTTCAGCTTTTGACTATACCGTTTTTTTAATTGGTATCTACCTTCAGGAATACACGAAATACGTTTTTCATTGTTTCTCCAAGGCAATTCGATGGTACAACAGATTTTTTCTTGATCAAGAAAAATCTCACCATTGGTTCCATCTTGAAAATACGTTCTTTTTAAAATCAATTCCATAACTCACAAACATTGACTGACAATACGTTTTTGCCTTCGACTGTAATTCCTCCAAATCCAAGGAGCAGTAGGGTTTTTACAAAACCAAAGCCCCAAACCTATTTGCTTTGCTTGCAGTTCTATCCAATCCAAATCCTCCTTAGTACAGAAATAAGGGTTTCTCCAAGCCAAACCTTTTGAAATCAGCAAACTATCCAACGGCTCACCATTCACAACGATTTCTACCACATGACGTTTATAGTAATCAGTAGCCACCAATCGCACCTCGCACATCTTTCCATACAAGATATTCTCAACATAGCTCTTTACATTCAGACCATAGAATTGGTCTTTTTCAGGAGCATCCACATTAATCAACCTACAACGAAGTTTAGTGCCTCTCACTTCCACATCATAAGTGTCGCCATCCAACACTCTCACAACAGTTCCCTCAAGCATTTGAGCGAAAGTCGAAAAGCTCACTAAGAGCCAAGCCAAAGAAAAAAATAGTCGTTTCATGGCTCGAATGTAGAGTAGTCTATTTTGAAAGTAAAATGAAGCGTGCTATCCGTTCCGATAAAGGCATTTTCTGATAATTTGAGTATTTTTGCTAACTCAAAAAATAAACTATAAATTTGGTGAATCATCAATTTACCAAATTCACTTTAAAAGTAAATTAGAAGTCTTAAATGTCAGATAATCAAAACAATACACAGTTCGATTATATTTTAGCTCTTATTCAAGAGGCTAAAAACAGAGTTTATCAAACAGCAAATCACACACAGATTTTGCTATATTGGCATATTGGCGAGTATGTACATCAACGCTTAGAAAAAGCTGAATGGGGAAATCAGACGGTAGAAAAACTGGCCGATTATATTCAACAAAAAGACCCATTATTGACTAATTTCACTAAAAGAGGCTTGTATAGAATGAGACAATTCTATGAAGCTTATCCCGATAATGAATTTGTGTCGACGCTATCGACACAAATTAGTTGGTCACATCATTTGGAGATTTTGAGTGCAACGAAAAGTCTTGAGGAGCGTGAATTTTATATCAGATTGGTATTGAAAGACAGGTTAAATATTAAAAATTTAAGAAGACAATTAAAAACCGCTCTCTTTGAACGAAGCATTATAGCAGATAAATTATTGCCAACGTCTTTACAAACTTATCCGAAAGATGTTACTGGTGTTTTTAAAGATTCTTATGTATTAGAATTTATGAAACTTCCAGAAAACCACTCAGAAAAAGACCTTCAAAAAGCTCTCATAAAAAACCTAAAAACCTTTATCATGGAGTTAGGAAGCGATTTTTCTTTTGTAGGAGAAGAGTTTAGATTGCAGATTGATATGGAAGATTTTTATATTGATCTTTTGTTTTATCACCGAGAATTATGCTGCTTGGTTGCTTTTGAGTTGAAAATTGAAAAGTTTTCTCCCTCACATCTTGGACAACTCAATTTCTACTTAGAAGCCCTTGACAAAGAAATCAAAAAGCCACATGAAAACCCAAGTATTGGAATCTTGCTATGTAAAACAAAAAGTAAAACTGTAGTAGAATATGCACTTAATCGCAATGTTTCACCAGCTTTGGTAATAGATTATTCAACAAAACTGATAGATAAGCAATTGTTACAAGCAAAAGTACAAGAGCTATTTGAGTTACAAAATCTATAAACAATCACTAAATGTAAATTTATTATATACCAACAAAAGGAAGTAACAATTTATGCGTTTAGAGAAAAGCTGAGGAATTTATTTGAATAATCCAAAACCAATAGAAAAAGCATAAATAAAGCATCAAAAATGTATGTTGAAGGTATCTCGAATGTGTGTATATCCAAAAGATGTGCAGCGTATTACAGGCAGAACAGAAAGGTATGGTAGGAAACTCTTGAAACGCATTAAGGAACATTTGAAAAAGGAATCTTATCAATTAGTTTCGATAGAGGAATTTTGTTACTTTACAGGTCTTAAATCTGAAGATGTCAAAACTTACCTAACCGACTAAAACACCAATTAAGATTATAGAAATCTTCTCAAAGCAATGTCTCCAATCCCCATAAAATTTGATTTATTTTGACGTATTTTAACTAATATTATTTGATTTTTATTACGGAGTTGCTATCTTTGAAACATGATTTGAAAGTCAAATTTAATCAAGTCAAGAAAAAGCGAGAGGTCGCTTTTTCGGTCTCCTTTGAAATTAAGCGTTAGTTAAGATATTGATTATAAGTGGTTTGTGAAATTCTTTCGAGTCCCGTCCAGACCGCAAAAAGCACTCAGAAATGAGTGCTTTTTTTGTTTTAATCGTAGAATTAAAAGGCTTCAGAAGTTAATCATTTATCCTTCACTCTCGTTTTTCAAGATTTTAAATTATAATAAATTGTAAAATAAATTTTATTTTAACCAGTTCAACAAATCATTTAGCATCTCATTATTAATGGAATGCCCCGCATTATACTGATTAAATATAGGTGTACAACCAACTGTTTGCAGAAAAGCGTTAGCACTTATTGCGTATTGAATAGGCAAAGTATTATCAGATGAACCATGCGAAATATAAATTTTCAAATGACTTAACTTTTCTTTAGGCACTATTTGAGGTTTTATTTCTTCCAATAATCGTCCACTCATGATGGCAATACCTTTTACTAAATCAGGTCTTGTAAGGGCAACACTATAACTCATTATTGCACCTTGACTGAACCCACATAAATAAATTTCATGGCTATCGACCCCATATTTTTCTTTTAATGCTTCAATGAAATCAATGATAATTTTTCTGCTTTTTTCTTCCTGTTCAAAGTTAAAAACAGGCTTTCCAGTCGAAAAATCGACTTGATACCAAGCGAAGCGATTTTCTCCTAATAGGATGGGTGCTTGTGCTGAAATGACTAAATATTTATCAGGTAATTGATTGGCAAATGAAAACAAATCTGCCTGATTTCCGCCTACACCATGCAGTAAAATAAGTAATGAAGGATGTGCTGATTTTACTTTGGGTTCTCTAATAAGGTATTTTAATAACATAGGTGAGGTGTTTTTCATTGTTGCCGAAATCAAAGTTGAAAATACTATGAATGTACACAAAAATACTTTCATGGGATGAATTATTTATATTTAATATTATCAACAAAGCATTGATATTTTTATTGCTGTTTGACATAAACATAAGTCGTAGTTTTCCATCTTTTAGTAAACGTACCTTGAAATATCTCAGAAACGGCGGTCAAATTTCTTAAACCAAATCAAGTTTAATATGAGTGGAACCATAAAGAAATATCATTTTCAGCTCTTCAATGTATTTTTCTTTACCAGTAATTATGTAATTATATTTGCATTAACTATACAAAATGAGATATAAACGAACCTTGATTTATTAAAAATGAAGATATTATATTTTCCCTGCTAAGACATACTTAGATTTATACCTCCTAAGAAATATTTTTTTTAATTTATTGTAAGATTGTTCGCTTAAAGAGAAACAATGTTTTTTCAGTAAAAAACGATGAATAATACCATTCTAATAATTGATGACGAAGAAAAATTAAGGAATCTGCTGGCCAAAATCCTGACAATGGAAGGCTTTGAGGTTTTTCAGGCTGGCGATTGTAAAAGTGGGCTAAAAATATTGGAACAGAATACCATTGATGTGGTTATTTGTGATGTAAAACTGCCCGATGGACGAGGTGTGGACTTGACCAAAACGATTAAAGGTCAATATCCAACCGTAGAGGTTATTCTATTAACTGCCTACGGAAATATCCCTGATGGTGTGCAGGCTATCAAAAATGGAGCATTCGATTATATCACGAAAGGTGATGATAATAATAAAATCATACCTTTGCTTTACAAGGCTATCGAAAAAGTGAGTTTATCAAAAAGAGTGCAGCAATTGGAAAAGCAATTGGGAGAAAAACACTCGTTTGATAAAATCATCGGTAAGTCAAAAATCATGCAGCAAACCATTGATTTAGCAAAAAAAGTAGCCGAAACCGACACAACTGTACTGCTCACAGGCGAAACTGGTACAGGAAAAGAAGTTTTTGCCCAAGCTATTCACCAAGCCAGTAGAAGAAATAATCAGAATTTTGTGGCTATCAACTGCTCGGCTTTTAGTAAAGATCTGCTCGAAAGCGAAATGTTCGGCCACAAAGCTGGGGCATTTACAGGAGCTATCAAAGACCAAAAAGGTTTGTTTGAAGAAGCCCACAACGGTACAATTTTTCTTGACGAAATCGGTGAAATGGCTTTAGATTTACAAGCTAAACTCCTCAGAATCATTGAGTCGGGCGAGTTATTGAAGGTCGGAGAAAGCAAACCAATCAAGGTAAACGTCAGAATCATTGCTGCCACTAATCGAGATTTATTGAAAGAAATTGAAGCGGGGCATTTCAGAGAAGATTTATATTACAGAATTTCCGTTTTTCAGATAAAACTTCCTGCCCTCCGAGAAAGAATTGTTGATATTGAGCTGCTTACCAATCATTTTGTTACGATTTTCTCGCATAAAATGAATAAAAAAGTACGAAAAATTGAAGAGCCTTTCATCGAAACGCTCAAACAACACAACTGGAACGGCAATATCAGAGAACTAAAAAATGTAATTGAACGCAGCATTATTTTGATGAATGATGATGAGTTAAGAACTGAAAACTTACCGCTGGAAATTCAGCATATTTCACAGTCTAACAATTTTGCTTCGGGCAAAACTTTGACAAATTTTGAACTGGCCAATGCAGAAAAAAGTCATATTCAGAAAGTACTCAACTATACAAATGGGAACAAAACCAAAACCGCCGAATTACTCAATATTGCTCTCACTACCCTATATCGCAAAATCGAAGAATATAAACTTTAGGTATATCACACTTTCAAAACGATAGTATCAACCCTTTCATTTTGAAAGGGTTTTTTATTTTACAAAATCTGTGAATTTTCATAAGTGTTTGATAGTGAGTGGATTATGAGGTGCTTTCTTCTGTTGGCACACCTCTTGAAACTATAGGTAGAAACAAATAATTAAAATCATGTTTCTAACAATCACACTTACAGTTTTAGGGCTATTGGGTTTCGCCCTTTTCTACAAATCCATTAAATTCTTCGAAAATATTTAAGCACCATGATAGCATTATTCATCGTCTCAATTGCCGTGTTTTTATACATGTGCTATGTATTACTAAAACCTGAAAAGTTCTAAACCGATGAAATGGCAAAAAATCAAGGCTGTATTAGTCATAATCATTATTTGGTTGATTGCTCTTTCAATGTTTTATGCGGTTTTTCTAAAAATTAAAATTTTATATAATTTCTAACACAAAATGAACTCAGAAATCCTCGGCTTAGTGCTAATGTTTGTGCTAACACTGGCCATCGCTTTACCTTTAGGAAGATATATCGGCAAGATTTTTAACTACGAAAAAACTTGGTTAGATAAAATCTTCAATCCGATTGATAAATTATTTTTCAAGTTAAGCGGCATCAACGAATCGCAAGAAATGAACTGGAAACAGCATTTAGTTGTCCTGTTGAGCATCAATGCTACATGGTTTTTATTATCAATGATAGTGCTGACCAATATGGCTTGGCTACCACTAAATCCAGACCGTAACCCTTCAATGAGTGGCGATTTGGCCTTTAATACCGCCATTAGTTTTATCTGTAATACCAATTTGCAACACTATTCGGGCGAAAGTGGAATGTCTTACTTTGGACAACTTATGCTGATGTTATGGCAGTTTTTGAGTGCTGGTACGGGCATTGCCATTGCGGCAGTATTATTCGTGGCAATGAAAGAACGTACAACTGATAAGTTGGGTAATTTCTACTCATATTTTGTGCGTAGTTGTACCCGTATTTTGTTTCCAATATCGGTTGTGGTTGCCATTATACTTGCTTCTAATGGTATGCCGATGACTTTTGAAGGAAAAGACACCATGACTACGCTACAAGGCGATACCGTACAGGTGAGCCGTGGACCAGTGGCGGCATTCACCGCCATCAAGCATTTGGGTACCAACGGCGGTGGTTTTTTTGGGGCAAACTCGGCACACCCATTCGAAAATCCTAATTATTTTACCAACATCGTCGAGATGGTTACACAAATGCTTATTCCATTTGCATTGATATTTGCTCTGGGATACATTCTCCGAAGAAAAAAACTGTCATGGGTAATTTTTGGCGTAATGACCATTGGATTTATGCTCTTAGTCGTGCCAACGATTATCTCTGAAATGAACGGAAACCCAGCCATTGCCCGAATGGGAATCAGCCAAAATCTCGGAAGTACAGAAGGCAAAGAAATTCGATTTGGTACACCTGCATCAGCCTATTGGAGCATCGCAACAACAGTCATTTCTACTGGTAGTGTCAATTCTATGCACGATAGTTTCACGCCTTTGAGTGGTATGAATCAAATGTTGGCCATGATGATAAATGCGTTTTATGGCGGTTGTGGTGTAGGAATGCTCAATTTTTATGTGTTTATCATATTGGCAGTGTTTATTAGTGGCTTAATGGTAGGTAGAACTCCCGAGTTTTTGGGTAAGAAAATTGAAGCAAAAGAAATGAAAATTGCAATGCTAATTGCTTTGCTTCATCCATTTCTAATTTTGGTTAGTACGGCCATCTCCAGTTATTTATACACCCATAATCCTGCTGAATATGCAGGGTGGTTGAGTAATCCAAACAATCACGGTTTCAGCCAAATGCTGTACGAATTTACTTCTTCGAGTGCCAATAACGGCAGTGGTTTTGAAGGTTTGGGCGATAATACACCTTTCTGGAATATCACTTGTGGGATTGTGATGCTTTTGGGGCGTTTCATACCAATTATTGGGCCAGTGGCCATTGCAGGTACTTTGGCCAATAAAAAATACACACCAGAAAGCAACGGTACACTCAAAACCGATACCATGACTTTTGGCTTGATGGTCTTTGCAGTCATTGCCATCGTGACGGCTTTATCGTTCTTTCCAGCTTTGGCGTTGGGGCCAATCGCTGAATATTTCCTACTCTAAATCAAATCAAAATGTCAGCTTATAATCAATCAATATTCCAAAAAGATTTGATGCAAGAGGCCATCAAACAGTCTTTTGTAAAACTAAATCCAAAAATAATGTTTCGTAATCCTGTGATGTTCACGGTCGAAATCGGAACGGTGGTCATGTTTTTTGTGTGTGCTTGGATTCTCGCAGGCGAGCAAGCACAAGGTAGTTTTGCTTATAATTTCACGGTGTTTATGGTTTTGTTTCTCACTTTACTATTCGCCAATTTTGCCGAAGCAATTGCCGAAGCAAGAGGGAAAGCCCAAGCCGATAGTCTAAGAAAAACAAGAGAAGAAACTCCTGCAAAGCTCGAAAATGGGCAAGTTATTTCGTCGGCAAAGTTAAAAAAAGGTGATGTTTTTGTCTGTGAAGCGGGCGAAATAATCGCTTCCGATGGTGAAATTATCGAAGGGCTTGCCACGATTGATGAAAGTGCCATTACGGGAGAGTCTGCTCCAGTAATCAGAGAAGCAGGTGGCGATAAAAGTTCAGTAACGGGTGGAACAAAGGTTTTATCGGATAAAATAAAAGTGCAGGTAACGACCGAGCAAGGCGAAAGTTTTCTTGATAAAATGATTGCCTTGGTCGAAGGGGCTTCTCGCCAGAAAACACCTAACGAAATCGCCTTAACCATTCTATTGGCAGGATTTACTCTCGTGTTCATCATCGTTACTGTCACACTTAAACCATTTGCTGATTTTGCTAAAACGCCCATCACGATTGCAGCTTTTATTTCATTATTTGTCTGCTTGATTCCAACCACGATTGGCGGTTTATTATCTGCCATCGGCATTGCTGGAATGGACAGAGCTTTAAGAGCAAACGTAATCACTAAAAGTGGTAAAGCCGTAGAAACAGCGGGTGATATTGATGTGCTTTTATTGGATAAAACAGGAACGATTACGATTGGAAATAGAAAAGCAACGAAGTTTTATCCATTTGATATTGATGAAAAAGAATTTATCAAAGTAGCAGTGTTAAGTTCAATGGCCGATGAAACCCCCGAAGGAAAATCTATTATCGAATTGGCGGGTGTGAATCCTGCGAGTTATCAAATACAAAATCCGAATTTTATCAAATTTACTGCCGAAACTCGATGTTCAGGCGTTGATTTTGATGGTATTCGCATCAGAAAAGGTGCTTCCGATGCTATTAAAGGCATTGCCGAAAATGCAGGAAATATTTATCCGAAAGGTGTGCAAGAATGTGTAAAAGTTATATCAAGTAATGGTGGAACTCCTTTGGTTGTTGCTAGAAATGAAAAAATTATTGGAGTTATTGAGTTACAAGACATCATTAAAACGGGTATCAGCGAACGTTTTGAACGCCTCCGTAAGATGGGAATCAAGACCGTAATGGTAACAGGCGATAATCCTCTCACCGCAAAATTTATTGCCGAAAAAGCAGGAGTTGATGATTATATTGCCGAAGCAAAGCCCGAAGATAAAATGAATTATATCAAAAAAGAGCAATCGGAAGGTAGATTGGTAGCCATGATGGGTGACGGCACAAACGATGCTCCAGCTTTGGCCCAAGCCGATGTGGGTGTGGCCATGAATAGCGGAACGCAAGCTGCCAAAGAAGCAGGAAATATGGTCGATTTAGATAATGATCCAACTAAATTAATTGAAATTGTAGAAATCGGGAAGCAACTATTAATGACTCGTGGAACGCTGACTACTTTTAGCATTGCCAACGATATTGCCAAGTATTTCGCTATTATTCCAGCCTTGTTTATTGTGGCTATTCCAGCTTTACAAGGTCTAAATATTATGCACTTACACAGTCCAGAAAGTGCCATTTTATCGGCAGTGATTTTCAATGCAATTATTATCCCGATGCTTATTCCTTTGGCTTTGAAAGGTGTTGAGTATAAGCCAATTGGAGCAAGTGCATTACTCCGCCGTAACCTCTTGATTTATGGTTTGGGTGGAATTATTATCCCATTTGTAGGTATCAAAATTATTGACCTTGTAGTAGCAATGTTTATTTAAAACCTTAATTTTCAGAAATCATGAACGCCTATATTTTTTCAGCTCTCCGATTGACACTCGTTAGTCTATTATTCTTCGTCGGAATCTATTCAGCCATTGTTTGGGGTATAGCCCAGTTTGCTCCCAATCACGGAAAAGGAGAAGTCATTTCTCAAAACAACAAAACATATTACGCCAATATTGGTCAATCTTTCACTTATGATAAGTATTTTAAATCACGTCCGTCGGCGGTTGCTTATAATGCCGCAGGAAGTGCAGGAAGCAATAAAGCTCCCTCAAATGCCGATTATTTGAAGGAAGTTCAAGCCCGAATTGATACTTTTTTGGTGCATAACCCTGGTATACAAATATCAGCAATTCCTTCTGATATTGTAACCGCAAGCGGAAGTGGTTTAGATCCTAACATTTCAGTACAAGCAGCAACAATTCAAATCAAACGAATAGCAAAAATCAGAGGAATTGCCGAGGCTAACCTCAAGCAATTGATTATTTCAAACACCGAACCGCCATTACTTGGATTCTTCGGCCCCGAAAAAATTAATGTTTTAAAGTTAAATTTGGCACTTGATGAGCTAAAGAATTAGAGTGATTTTGCTTGCAAAGTATTCATATATCATTTTCTCACTGAAAGTTTATGGGGTCTGAAATTTCCCCTCCTTAAAAAGGAGGGGTGTCCTGACGAAGTCGGACGGGGTGGTTCCTAGCCTATGGGTGCTTTGAAAAATGCTTAGTTGGAGCAAACCACCCCGTCAAAATTCGACTACGTCAGAATTTTGCCACCCCTCCTTAAAAAGGAGGAGAAACTAAGAATAGAAAAAGTTAACGAGATATCTCTTTATATAGAAGTCAAATATTTTTTTCATAAATCCAACTGTAAAATCAATGAATTATTCGAAAATTAAATTATTGGTGCTGTTTTGTCTGATTGCATTTAATAATTCCCTTTACGCACAAAAAGATAGTATAAAATCTAATTTGGTAATCAATGCTTACTTAGAAACCTACTATACTTTTGTGGGCAATAAGCCGACTCACACACGCCCGAATTTTATTTATTCACACAACCGCAGTAATGAAGTCAATATTAATATAGGTTTTATCAAAGCTACCTATCAAAGCGATGCTCTGAGGGCAAATTTGAGCATTGCTACGGGAACTTACATGAATTCCAATTATGCTGCTGAAGTGGGCGTTTTGAAGAACATTTATGAGGCAAATGTGGGAGTGAAGGTAGCAAAAAACAATAACTTATGGCTGGATATGGGTGTAATGCCCTCACACATAGGTTTTGAAAGTGCTATAAGTAAAGATTGTTGGAATCTTACCCGAAGTCTGATGGCCGATAATTCACCATATTTTGAAACTGGGGCGAAACTTTCCTACACTTCTCGAAATGAAAAATGGTTTCTCGCAGGTTTGGTACTAAATGGCTGGCAGCGAATACAGTTAGTTGATGGCAATAATCAACCTGCTTTTGGACATCAAATAACTTACAAACCCAATACAAAACTAACGCTCAATAGCAGCTCATATCTCGGAAGTGATAAGCCTGATAGCGTAAAACAAATGAGGTATTTTCATAATTTTTATGCAATCTATCAAGCTACTGATAAAATTGGATTTACAGTTGGATTTGACTACGGCATAGAACAAAAACAGAAAGGAAGTAGCCAATACAATTCTTGGTATAGTCCAATTTTGATTTGCCGAATAACTCCCGATTTAAAATCTGCTATCGCAGTAAGAATCGAACATTATAATGATAAAAATGGCGTAATTATAGCAACAAATACCCAAAATGGCTTCCAAACTTGGGGTTATTCGGTCAATTATGATTATAAAATACATAAAAACCTGTTGTGGCGAGTAGAAGCCCGAACTTTCAGAAGCAAAGACATGATTTTTATGAGTGACAATAGTCCGCAAAATTCCAATGTGTTTTTGACTACTTCTCTAGCTGTATCTCTATAAAATGTTTCTTTAGAAAAGAAAAATACTAATGGATTTCAAATGTGGTACACCAAGTGTGGGTCTCCTCTTTTGAGATTAAATAAAGGTGTGCCACATTTATTTTTAAGCAAAGAAAAATACCAATGGAAGAAACCAAAAAATCTGCCCAAGAATTTCTCAATTTAATCAAGAAATCGAAGCGAGGGAAGTTCAAAGTGTATATCGGAATGAGTGCGGGCGTAGGAAAAACTTACCGAATGCTACAAGAGTCGCATACACTTCTGAAGAATGGTATTGATGTAAAAATTGGTTTTATCGAAACACATAATCGCAAAGAAACACACGATTTACTGGCAGGTTTACCGCTTATTCCACGCAGAAAAATCTTTTATAAAGGCAAAGAACTGGAAGAAATGGATGTTTCGGCGGTAATCAATGCTCGCCCAGAAGTAGTAATTGTCGATGAATTGGCACATACAAATATCGAAGGCAGTAAAAACGAAAAACGTTGGCAAGATGTGATTGAAATTTTGGAAGCTGGCATCAGCGTTATTTCAGCTTTGAATATTCAGCATATCGAGAGCCTCAACGAAGAAGTGAAAACCATCACGGGCATAGAAGTTAAAGAGCGAGTGCCCGATAGTATCATTGCCCAAGCTGATGAAGTAGTGAATATCGACCTCACGGCCGACGAACTCATTACTCGCCTAAAAGAAGGGAAAATTTATCAGCCCGATAAAGTAGAAATGGCTCTGAAAAACTTCTTTAAAAGTGAGCATATTTTGCAACTTCGAGAGTTGGCTTTGAAAGAAGTTGCCTCACAGGTTGAGCGAAAAGTTGAGTCTGAAATCACGAAAGTCAATACCATTAAGCACGAACGATTTTTAGCTTGTATTAGCAGCAATGCCAATACTGCCAAAACTGTTATTCGCAAAACTGCCCGTCTGGCTAACTATTATAATAGCAAGTGGTTTGTGCTTTATGTGCAGACGCCTAAAGAGTCGGCCGATAAAATTCCATTGGATAAGCAGCGACATCTAATAAATCATTTTAAATTAGCCACCGAATTGGGAGCAGAAATTATAAAAGTAGAAAATTCCGAAATCGTAAAGGCAATCATGCAGCAAGCAGAAGAACGTAAAATTTCAACGATTTGCATTGGGAAGCCACATTTTAGCTTAATAAAAGTTATTTTAGCGACAAATATTTTCAACGAACTCCTCAAAAAACTTTCCAGTAGCGATATTGACCTTGTAATACTAAGCTAATGAAAATCAAATATAAACTCATTTCGGGCATTGGACTTTTGTTTTTAATGATAACCCTGCTTACGGTTATTGGGTCGGTGTTTATTCATAAATTATCGACCGAAACCAAGAATATTTTGGTGGCGAATTATAATACTATCGACTATTCCAGAAATATGCTTATCGCACTCAATGGAAATATTTTTTCTGAAAAAGAGCTGACATTTTTTGAAGAAAACCTCAGAAAACAGCAAAGCAATATCACCGAAGTAGGAGAGAAGGAACTCACCGACAAACTAATCAATGATTTTGAGAAAATTAAGCAAAAAACGCTCGATTCTACAATCATTCCTACTATCCGCACCGATATTTCGGACATTATGCTGCTGAATATGCAAGCTATTCAACGAAAGAGTAGTATTGCCGAAAAAACAGCCGATAGTGCAATTACTTGGATTGGTTTAATTGGTGCTTTTTGTTTTCTAATTGCTTTTACGCTTTTGGTCAATCTGCCTAATAATATTGCTAATCCAATCTCCGAGCTGACCAAAAGTATTAAGCAAATTGCTTCCGAAAATTATTCAGAACGAGTGCATTTTGAAGGGCATAACGAGTTTGGCGATTTGGCGAAATCGTTCAATACTATGGCTCAAAAATTGGAAGAATATAAGGCTGGGAATATCGAAAAATTATTGATGGAAAAGAAGCGTACCGAAACCCTCATCAATAATATGCGAGAGCCAGTAATTGGTTTAGACGAAGCCAATAAAGTGCTTTTTATGAATAATAATGCACTGAAAATCACTGGATTGAAGTCCGAAGAAGTGTTAAATAAGCCAGTTCAAGAAATTGCTGCCCATAATGATTTAGTTCGAACACTCACCAAAGATTTATTTATCAATGCAGATAATAGCATTATTCATAAAATTGAGCCAATAAAAATCTATGCCGATAATAAGGAAAGTTACTTTGAAAAAGAACTGATTCCGATAAAGATAATACCAACGGGCGAAGAGCATGAAAAAAACATTGGAAATGTGATTTTGTTGCAAAATATCACCGAATACAAAGAGTTAGATTTTGCCAAGACTAATTTTATTGCCACAGTTTCGCATGAATTCAAAACGCCAATTTCATCCATCAAAATGAGTGTGCAACTCTTAGAAAACAATCAAATTGGCTCCTTGAATACAGAGCAGAAGGACTTAATAGATAGCATAAAAGACGACACAAATCGCCTGCTTAGAATAACAAGCGAGTTGCTAAATGTGACGCAAGTAGAAAGTGGCAGTATTCAGTTGAATCTTTTGCCAACCAATTCACAGGATATTTTACACTACGCCATTAGTGCGAATAAAAATGCCGCCGAACAAAAACAAATAGAACTTCTCACAACTATGGAATCTCCCGTACCAGAAGTCTTTGTTGACAGTGAAAAAACTGCTTGGGTACTAACCAATCTGATTTCAAATGCCATTCGCTATTCTTACGAACATTCTACAATCCACATTCATATTGTTACCGATAAAAAGTTAGTCAAGTTTATAATCGTTGATTCTGGACAAGGTATTGCACCGCAATATCTATCAAAAATCTTTGACCGATATTTTAGAATTCCTGGTACTCAAAAAGAAGGTACAGGCTTGGGTTTGAGCATCAGTAAAGAATTTATCGAAGCACAAGGTGGCAGAATTGAAGTAGAAAGCGAATTTGGAAAAGGGAGTAAATTTTCAATAGTTTTACCAATTTATGAAGCCAATGATGATTTGGCATTGATAAACTAGCTATTTTATTCAAATTATAAGAAGCAAAAGTAGTAGTTTTTAAATGAAATAGTAATTGTAAATGATTTCTAAAGAGTTGATGTATAGTTTTTTAAGGCAAATTACAACAAAAAAACTATTCTACTAATTTGATTCCTCTAAATGCTTAACTTTGGCATATTATTTTACCCAAATTCAACCTTAATAAATGAAAAGAATACTCCTATTGCTCTTTTTGAGCTGCCAACTATTTGCTCAGAAAACTACCTCACTTCCTCGTAGTACACCCGAAGCTGAAGGTGTTTCTTCGGAAGGAATTATTGATTTTATTGATGCCGTTTCAAAAAGTAAGCACGAACTACATAGTTTTATGATTGTGCGACACGGTAAAGTTATAGCCGAAAGTTGGTGGAATCCTTATCGTGCAGACTTGAAACACACCTTGTATTCGACCAGTAAAAGTTTTACTGCAACTGCCATAGGCTTTGCCGTTTCTGAAAAAAAACTGACTGTTGATGATAAAGTGATTTCCTTTTTCCCGAATGACTTACCCGCTACCATAAGCCCATACTTGGCTGAACTACGCATCAAGGATTTATTGAGCATGAGCGTTGGACAAGAAAAAGAACCTTCGTTTGTGATGGGAACAAGTGATGATTGGGTCAAAGGTTTTTTGGCAACTCCTATCAAATTTCAACCAGGAACTAAGTTTTTGTATAATTCAGTGGCAACTTATATGCTTTCGGCTATTGTACAGAAAGTTACTGGCCAGAAAGTAATAGATTATCTCAAACCAAGACTTTTTGAACCTTTAGGTATTACCGGAATCGACTGGGAAGTTGACCCAAAAGGAATTAATACAGGTGGCTGGGGCTTACGTTTAAAGACCGAAGACATGGCAAAGTTTGGTCAATTATTTTTACAAAAAGGACTTTGGAAAGGTAAACAAATTTTACCTGCTTCATGGATTGAAGAGGCATCTACCATGAAAATCATGCAAAATCCCAATGCCACTCAAGCTGCCAAAGACTCAAGTGATTGGCTGCAAGGTTATTGTTACCAAATGTGGCGTTGTCGAAATAATGGCTATCGTGCCGATGGAGCTAATGGTCAATATATCATTGTTTTACCTGAAAAAGATGCAGTTATTGCTGTTACTGCCGAAGCACCCAATATGCAAGGAGAAATCAATTTGATTTGGAAGTATCTTTTGCCTGCTTTACGAGATAAAAAATTGCCCTCAAATCCAAAATTATTAGCAAGTCTAAAAGACAAACAAGCGTCGGTTGCCTTAGCAATTCCTGCCAAAAATGTTCTTTCAGTACAAGAATCTCAAATTTCTGGCAAAACTTATGGTATTTTGTCTAATAAAAATTTCGAAAATATTGCTTTTGATTTTAAGAATGGTGTTTGTAATTTATCCTTAAAAACAGATTCAGTGACCCATATTATTCCATTTGGTGCTGGAAAATGGGAAACGAGCGAAACAACAAAATTTGGCCCTTATTTGGTGGCAGGAGCAAGGGCGAATAGGGTAGGATTACCCCAATTTAAAGTTGCAGGAGCTTATACTTGGACAGACGAAAAAACATTAGAATTGACACTACGTTATATCGAAAGCCCTCATACCGAAATAATCGTATGTACTTTTGATGGTAATAAAGTCAGCGTTGATTTTCAAAATATATTCAATAAAAATGCTAAAAGAGCCGTTTCTACAGGTATTTTAAGTAAAAATACAGCAAATTCACCCAAATTAATTATCAGAGGTGATGATATGGGCTACTCACATTCTGGCAATGAAGCTTTGATAAAATGTTTTAAAGAAGGTATCGAGACATCTATTGAAATTATTGCTCCTTCTCCGTGGTTTCCCGAAGCTGTAAAATTATTGGCACAAAACCCAAAAGTTGATGTTGGGTTACATTTTGCCATCACGAGTGAGTGGGACAATGTGAAATGGAGGCCATTGACCGACGCCCTAAGTTTGAGAAATAAAGATGGTTATTTTTATCCAATGCTTTATCATAACAATAATTATCCAAATGAAGCAATCATGGATAATGCTTGGAAAATAGCTGATGTTGAGAAAGAACTAAAAGCCCAAATCGAAATGGCCTTGAAATATATTCCACGCCTAAGCCATATTTCGGGACACATGGGAAGTACAGGTTTCTCGCCAGAAATCAAAGAAATGTCTAAAAGAGTCGCTGCCAGCTACAATTTAAAAATGGTTGATGTAGAATCTCTCAAAGATAATAACATTGGCTACATAGGTTTTGATTTCAGAAATAAAACTACCGAAGAACGTATTCAAGGTTTTATCACGATGCTTGATAAATTGGAAGAAGGAAAAACCTACGTATTTGTTGAACATCCAGGTTTGGATAACGATGAGTTAAGAGCCATTTCGCATATTGGTTATGAAGATGTTGCACAAGGCAGACAAGATGTAACGACTATTTTTACCAGTGAAAAAGTAAAAGAAGCCATCATTCAAAGAGGGATAAAATTGGTGAGTTATAAAGATGTTTTGAAGTAATGCTAAATAATGAATTTTTAGCATTTTTTGAAAAGTATGATGTTTGAATGATAAAAAATAGGTGAGTTTTCATGAAAAACTCACCTATTTTTTTATGCTTAGAATAAATATATAAGAAAAAATTTTACATTTTTAAAATAGATCTATCTAAATGCACATAACCACCATCCACATGAATCAACTGTCCAGTCGTGTGGCTTGAGGCATCTGAAAGTAAAAATACAACCATATTGGCTATTTCTTCGGCAGTTGTCATACGATTTTCTAATGGAATGCGAGCATTGATTTCCTGCAATGTTTCAACTGGATTTGGCAAAGTTTTTATCCATTTATCGTAAAGTGGGGTATAACATTCTGCCACAATGAGAGCATTTACACGAATGCCATATTTTAATAACTCAACTGCCCATTCACGTGTAAGGGCATTTCTACCACCATTGGAAGCGGCATAAGCAGAAGTGTTACCTTGTCCAGTTTCAGCTACTTTTGAACTCACATTTACAATTGATCCTTTGCTAATTTTCAAGGCAGGCAGAGCATGATGAGCCATCAAGTAATAATGTATGAGATTGCTATGAAGCGAAGCCATAAAACGAGTATAATCTCCATTTTCGAGACCAACACCATCATTTACGCCAGCATTATTAACCAAACCATCAATACGGCCAAATTTTTCAAAAATAGTCTCTACTGCACTTTTACAAGCCTCTGGATTTGAAAGTTCGGCAACCACTTGAAATGCTTGTTTTCCTTCTTTGGCAAGTTCATCTATCAAAAGATTGTTGTCTTTTTCATTGCGGCCAACAATCGCAGGAATCGCCCCTTCATTTGCCAAAACCTTTACAATTCCTTCACCGATGCCTTTTGCACCGCCCGTTACGATTATTATTTTATCTTTAAGATTTAAGTTCATTAGCATATTCTAAATTTTAGTGTGAAGTGCCAAGTTTAACATGCTTTACTTTTGCATTTTTTAAAGCAAAATACAAAACAACAATAAAGCAAAGAGCAGGAACGATGTAAGAAGTTTGAATATTGCTCATATCAGATACACGACCCATGATCACTGGGAAAATAGCTCCACCCATAATTGCCATAATTACCAACGAAGAACCAATTTTTGTTTTTTCGCCTAAACCTCTGATACTTAATGCAAAAATGGTTGGGAACATGATAGACATGAAAAACTCAACTCCAATTAAAGCATATATCGAAACCATTCCAGTGGTCATAATTGCAATAATCAATAAGGCGAAATTAATCACACTATAAATCGCTAAAAGTCGAGAAGGAGCTACAAATCTCATGAGATAAGTGCCAACAAAACGGCCAATCATAAAACCTAACAATGCACCCGAAAGGAAAAATGCGGCACTTCTTTCTTCAATTCCAGCTACTTTATCTGAAAAACGAATAAAAAAACTACTGACACATACTTGAGCTCCAACGTAGAAAAACTGAGCGATCACACCTAAAATTAGGTTTTTTTCGCCCCAAATCGAACCACCAGAGCTTACATCTTCGTCGCTTTCTTCTTTGATTTCTGGTAATGCTGTTCGCCAAATCAAAATGGCAACAAAAAGCACAACTACACCAATAACTAAAAATGGCGTTTGTACTGATGACGCTTCATGGTTGAGGTATTCATTCAGTTGGTCGGCCGACATTGCTTGTTCTTCCTGAGGGGTAAGAGTTTTGCCCGATAAGATAAACAAACCACCAGCCAAAGGAGCTAAAAAAGCAGCTAAACCATTGAAAGATTGAGCAAAATTAAGTCGCTGTGTAGCCGAATCAGCATCGCCCAAGACTGTAATATATGGATTGGCAGCAGTTTCAAGAAAAGTAAGACCACTGGCAATGACAAATAAAGCTACCAAAAAGAAAGCATAATTGCGAAGCTCGGCCGCAGGATAAAATAAAAATGTACCGATTGCAAAAAGCAATAATCCAAATGTGATACCAAATTTATAACCATATTTTTTCATGAATAAACCGGCAGGCAAAGCCACCAAAAAATAGGCAATATAAGATGCTGAATCTATCAAAGCAGACTGAAGATCGGTTAATTGACAGGCTTTTTTGAGATGTGGAATTAATATTGGATTGAGATTAAGAGCAAATCCCCAAAGGAAAAAGAGACTGGTTAATAATATAAAAGGCAGTAAATATTTATTTTTCATAGATGGTTGAATAATGGTTTAATGATAGTTTGAGCATCAAAAAACAAAAATAGACTAAATACTTAAATATTTCATAAAACTACTCTGCTTCAAACATATTTTTTATCTGAGCATCTATTTAATGAAGACGAAAATGCCTTATTTTGTGTTGTAAAACTTTGCCAAAAACTCGTATGTTTAAAATCTCTGAAAACGCTACTCCAATAGATAATTTTGAAAAATTAACCCAAATTTTTGATGGGGAATTATTCTTCGATGAATCTTTTCGTCATGAGGCCTTACGCTTAGTCTATTCGACTGATGCTTCAGCCTATCAAGAAAAGCCTTTGGCAGTTGCTATTCCAAAGTCTATCGGAGATTTAAAACATTTAATTGCTTTTGCAAAAGAACAAAAAACGACTCTTATTCCTCGTGCGGCTGGTACTTCGCTGGCTGGACAAGTAGTTGGGAATGGCATTGTAGTCGATATTTCTAAAAATTTCAATAAAATTTTAGAAGTCAATCAAGCCGAAAAGTGGGTGAGAGTTCAGCCTGGAGTTATTCGAAATGATTTGAATGCTTATCTCCAACCTTACGGTTTGTTATTTGGGCCAGAAACATCAACCGCTAGTCGTGCCATGATTGGTGGAATGATTGGCAATAATTCAAGTGGACTTCATTCAATTGTTTGGGGCGATACACGTAATAATTTAGTTGAAATAACAGCTTTATTGTGCGATGGGAGCGAAGTAGTTTTCGGTGATTTAAGTCAAGAACAATTAAAAGAAAAATGTAAGGGTGAAACTTTAGAAGCAAAAATATATCAGGAAATTAAAACTTTGATAGAAAATCCTGAAAACCAAGAAGCCATTGAAAAAGGATTTCCTAAAAAAGAAATTACGAGAAGAAATACTGGTTATGCCTTAGATATGCTTTTGGAAAACTACCCCCTATCTGAGAATGATGTTGCGACTGACAATATTAAGGCATTCAACTTTTGTAAACTTATCGCTGGTTCAGAAGGTACCTTGTGTTTAGTCACAGAAGTAAAGTTAAAATTGATTGATTTGCCACCCAAGGAAGTGGCTTTAGTAAATGTGCATTGCAGCTCAATGCGAGAATCGCTTTTAGTAAATTTAATCGCTTTAAAGCATCAATGTTTTGCCTCTGAATTGATGGACGATTTGGTGCTGGAATTGACTAAAGGAAATGTTGAACAAAGCCGCAATCGCTCTTTTGTAGAAGGAAGGCCAGCCACTATTTTAATGGTCGAATTTTTTGCCGAAACATCAGAGGTATTAGAAAAAAAGACGACTCAATTTATAGAAGCATTGAAAAAAGAAAATCTTGGATTTGCTTACCCAATTTTGCGTAATGCTGATTGTACGAAGGCTTGGGATTTAAGAAAAGCAGCATTGGGCATACTTTCTAATCAAAAAGGCGATTTTCAACCAACCAATTTGATTGAAGATTGTGCGGTTTCGCCCGAAGATTTGCCTGATTATATTGATGACCTGGAAATATTATTAAAAAAACATCAGCTTCAGTATTCGATTACAGCTCATGCAGGAGCAGGCGAATTACATGTGGTTCCGATGATGAACTTACGTACAGGCGAAGGGAAGCAACTATTCAGACAAGTTTTGGCAGAAACAGCAGTTTTGGTAAAAAAATACAATGGTTCACTTTCAGGAGAACATGGTGATGGACGTTTACGTGGTGAGTTTTTGCCTTTTATGATGGGTGAAAAAAACTATGAATTATTTAAACAAGTTAAACATATTTTCGACCCAAATAATGTATTCAATCGTGGGAAAATAACAGATACCCCTCCGATGAATGAGTTTTTAAGGGTAAAACAAGACCAGACAAAGCATGAAGTTGTCACTATTTTTGATTTTTCTGAACAAGATGGCATTTTGCGTTTAGCCGAAAAATGTAGCGGTTCGGGCGATTGTAGAAAAACAGAAATTACTGGCGGAACGATGTGTCCGAGTTATATGGCAACTCGTCAAGAAAAAGATACAACGAGGGCGAGAGCGAATATGTTGAGGCATTATTACGAGGAGTTAGGAGGTAGGAGTAAGGAATTAGGTGTTGAAAAGCCATTACTAAATCCTAATACCTATCTCCTAAATCCTACGAAAGATGTGCTTGATCTGTGTCTTTCTTGTAAAGGTTGTAAATCTGAATGTCCATCAAGCGTAGATGTAGGAAAAATGAAAGCTGAATTTATGCAGCATTATTATGATGAGCATGGCGTTCCTTTGCGTTCAAAATTAGTTGGCAATTTTAGCAAATTAATGAAATTAGCCTCCTTTGCTCCGTGGAGCTATAATTTAATCTTTGACAATAAAGGCTTGCGTAAAATCGCTAATAAAATAGTAGGTTTTCACCCAGAGCGAACAATGCCGCATTTAAGTAAAATTTCTTTAAATAAGTGGTATAAACATTCATCCGTATCACTATTAAACATTCATCATCCATCATTAAAAAAAGTTTTTCTTTTCTGCGATGAATTTACAAATTATAATGATGTTGAAATTGGAAAAAAACTAATTTCTCTTTTGCAAAATCTTGGTTATCAAGTAATTATTCCAGAGCATATCGAATCAGGTCGTTCATATTTATCTAAAGGATTGGTGCGAGAAGCTCAGAAAATTGCGATCCAAAATGTCGAAAAACTCAAAGAATTAATCACTTCTGAGACGCCTTTGATTGGCATAGAGCCTTCTGCTATTCTAACTTTTAGAGATGAATATTTAGATTTAGTACCTGCCGAATTAAAAGAATCAGCTCAGAAAATCGCAAAAAATACATTTTTGTTTGAAGAATGGTTTGCCCAAGAAATTGATAAAGGGAATATCAAAAAAGAACAGTTTACTGAAGAAAAACGCTTGATAAAACTACATGGACATTGCCACCAAAAATCATTATCGAGCCTGACACCAAGCAAAAAAGCGATGTCTTTACCGAAAAACTATGAAGTTCATTTAATTCCATCAGGTTGCTGTGGCATGGCTGGTTCATTTGGATATGAAAAAGAACACTACGATGTTTCGATGCAAATTGGAGAGTTAGTTTTGTTTCCCACCGTTAGAAAGCAAGTAGAAGAAACAATTATTGCGGCAGCAGGTACGAGTTGTCGTCACCAAATAAAAGACGGTACTGGCAGAATCGCTCTCCATCCAATTGAAATTTTATTTGATGCTCTGAAATGATGATAAACGAAAGTTTTCCTAAGGTCTCTATTTTTATTGCAGTCCGCAATGAAGAAAATAATATTTTAGATTTATTAAAATCTTTAGATAAACTAACATACCCTAAAGAACAGCTCGAAATATTAATAGGAAATGATGGTTCGACAGACAAAACAGAAGAAATTATTAAAGATTTTCTTGCTAAAAATTCACAACCTTCTCATTATCAGTTAATTAATATAAAGAATCAAGTGGCAGGTTTGAAAGGGAAAGCTAATGTTTTGGCACAAATGGCTCATTTTGCTACGGGTGAATTTTTCTTTTTTACAGATGCAGACATTGAAGTTCCTGAAAAATGGATTGAAGAAATGTCAAAAATCAATGGTGTTGTTACGGGTATAACTTTGGTCAATAATACGAATTGGTTTGCAGCTTGTCAGGCAATCGAATGGCTTTTTGCTTTGTATTTGATGAAAAGAATGGCTGATTTTAAATTACCTTCGACTGGAATGGGTAATAATATGATGGTTTCGGCTGAGGCATATTGGGCGGTTGGAGGCTACGAAAAAATAGGCTTTTCGATTGTCGAAGATTATGCTCTTTACAAAGCAATCGTTGATAAAGGTTTTGAATTTCGACAAGAATTTAAACCGTCATTAATAACGGTTACAAAACCGCCACCCAATTATTTTGAACAAAGAAAACGTTGGGTAACAGGTGGTATTGCTTCAAAATCGGTCTTAATCATTCCTGCGTTCATTCAAGCACTTGCTTTGCCTATCTTATTGATTATCAGTTTATTAAATTGGAAGATTACTTTCCTTATTTTCTTATTTAATTTGATAATTAACTTTGTTTTTGGATTTAGCATTTTTAAGAAACTTAATCAATTGCGTTTATTGCCATATATTCCTATTTATACAATCTATATGTATGTATTCTGGTTTTTGCAGTTGACCGCTTATTTTTTACCAACTAAATTAGTTTGGAAGGGGAGGAGTTATTGATAAAAAAGCTCCACTTAATTAGTAGAGCTTTTTCCTTTAAAATACCTAAACCCATGATGAAAAAATTACAATAAAATTATTTTCTACTTTTAAGTCTTTCTGCAAAACAACCCCATTGGCATATTTGGTAAGCACAAAACCATGCTCATATAAAAAGTCTAAATTCCATTTACGAACCATCCCATGATTGGGTAAATTTGGGTTTTCAACATGTTTAATGATATGCCCGGCACCATAATAATCTTCTACCTCGCTAGGTTTGATACAAAACGGTGCAGAATTGATCAAAGGGAAATATTCTAAAGTAATAATCAATTGCTTTGTACCAATATCAGAAAGACGGTCGATGGCTTTGATATATTCAGTTCGCATATCATAAGGCAAAGCCACCAGCGAAGCTCTATCTAACACCCAATCAATTTGACCAATTTCTTGGTGAGTCAATGCCATGAAATCTTTGCGAAGTAGGGTGATATTGCCTGAAATATAAGTTTCTGCGTCAGGCATTTCATAACTAAGATTATTTTCTTGGAAAAACTGTAAAATGGCTTCTTCTACCAATTCCACGCCGATTACTTTGTTGGCATATTGAGCCAAATACATCATATCTACTGTTTTGCCACAAAGTGGAACGAGGATGTTTTTTCCTTCGATTTCAGTAGGATTCATGTATTCTAAAACATAAGGATGAATATCACGGCGATGAAAAGATGTGTAAAAACCGCCTAATTCCCAAGATTTAATCCAAAAAGATGCTTCCATGTCTGTTAATTGTTTAAATAGTTTTTATGGCTGAAATGATTGATTCAAAATTATGTAATTCTAAAAAGTTAATGGAGTTCAATTGAAATTTGGCTGCTTTACTAGCATAAATGGTTGATTTTATTTCATATTTGGCGAGACTATTTTATTGCCAATTGGGTTTGGATAAAATCATGAGTAAAAAAAACAGGAAAAAGAAAAAGGCTGGTATGGCTTCTATACCTAATAAAATCTTTGCGATAACAAATTTTTCTTTTGATTTTAGATACAAACTACCCATAAGTAAACTTATCGAAACAATAAGTAATAATAGCCATAAGCCAATATTGAATGAAGAAACAGAACCATCAGCTAAGCCAATGAAGAAAAAGTATAAGAGTATCAGACCAACGATGGCATCAATCCCCCAAAATATCCAAAATATTATCATTTGATTTTTCTTTAAGATTGTTTTTTAAGCTGCTACATATTGACTTACAAGATTCCACCTTCTTCTTGAAATCTGTATTTCAGTTCCATCTTTTAGCAGAACTTTTTTGTCGTCAGAGTTAAGGTTCTTGATGAAGTTTTTATTGATGATACATGATCTATTTACTCTGATAAATGATTGAGGTAAAATCATATCATACATTGCAAGCGTATATGACATGATTTTACGTTTGCCTGACTGCATAATAAAAGATGTGTAGTTGAGGTTGGCTTCCAATCGAATAATGTGCTCAGGAGCTGACTTCAAAAGGTTTTGATGGCCTACTCTGTGTTTTCTTTCTATAGTTTTCATGGTTGTTGCGTTACGTCGCCACGTGATTTGATGGTAAAAATGTGTAGTTGAATTATTTGTTTTGAAATGCAACTTTATTGTAAGTTTTGGTTGATTTCTGATGTAAAACTGTAGGAATTTGTCTGTTTATTAAAAAAATCATTATTCAATAGTCAAAATTTGTTATTGAATGGTACAAAATATATGTTAAAGTGTATTTGGAAAGTCATCATAATCCCTTATTACACTCACCCCTCCTTTCCCTCTCCGACTGGAGAGAGAGGAACACGATAACAAAAAATTGTACCAATTTAAATTACGATGTAATCCCGCTTTTTTTTTACCAATTGTATTAATCTTTAATTTTTGGCTAATTCATAGCTTTTTCCATTCGATTTTTTGCTTCTCTCCATTCATTTCTTTTTTCTCACCATTCATTTACAATTATCTGCTATTCACTTCAAAAAAATTTATTAGAATATTATCATCGTGTAGTTTTGAATCATCAACCAAAACAAATCAATATATCTTCTATGAAAACTATCAATATAAATTCTCAAATGATTCTCAATGATTTGGCAAGTAGAATGCCCAACGCATTGACAGAGGATGATAAAGCAATCTTAAATGATATTTATTATGAATCTTTAGAGGATTTGGATGATCCGGAAGCAATGTTTACTTATACACTTTCAAAAGCGATGAGAAAACATTTGATGGAAGGGCAATCTCAAGAACATATTTATCTACAAAGATTTGAGATTCCTCAGATTCGTTTGTTTGAATTATTGATTCAGCAATTTCCTTTGGCAAATCTTAGTCAACAGTGTACCAATACGCTATTAGTTGATGCCTTGGTAAATCATACAAATCCTGTGTTGATGGATATTGGTATTGGCACAGGTTTTCAAGTGAGCAATATCATTGATGCTCTTTCAAAAAAAGGAAATAACCAAATAAAATGCCTTCATATTGTTGGAATCGAGCCATTTGCCGATGCCCTTAAAATGACCGAGGAAAATATCAAGCGTGTAAGCAAAAACGCTCCTTTTGAAGTAAAATTAACTGTAAAAGAAGCATTTATTGAGCAAATGAGCCAAGAAGAATTACAAAAATTGTTACCAGCTCAATATGATGGATTGTATGTAAATGCTTCCTTTGCGTTACATCATATTCAGCAAATGTCTCAACGAAAAGCAGTTTTTGAAATATTGAAAAATCTTAAGGTAAATGCTTTTGTTTTGAGTGAACCAAACTCAAATCACTTTGAACCAACTTACCAAAAACGTTTTCAGAATTGTAAGAATCACTACGGCGTACTTTTCCAAATCATTGATACGCTATCAATCACAGCTACTGAAAAAGCAGCCTTGAAACTTTTCTTTAGTCGTGAAGTTGACGATGTTTTAGGAAATACTGAAGAGGTAAGGGTTGAAAAACACTTTGCAACCGAACAATGGGTTCAATTATTTGAAGAAACTGGATTTAGTTTGCAAAAACGTACGGCTTCATTTGAATATGAAGCTTTAAATGGGACAAATTTAAAAACTGATTTACCTAACAGATATGCCACAGAATTTAAAGGAGAAGAAATAACAAGCCTTTTTTGGGCAAATTAAAAAAGCATCTAATAAAACTCTAATAAATATTTATACCATGAACTCTCTAGAATTAACAATAGCCAACAGAAATCAAAAATTAAATTTAGCCAAAATCGAACAAATATTATGCTCAGAAGTAGAGGCAAATGAAGCGATAAGACTCCATTGCAACGAAACCCCATTTGATATTCCACAAAACTTAAAACAACAATTAGTTGATAAAATGAATGACTTGGCTTGGAATCGTTATCCTGAATTCCACCAAACAAAATTAAACGCATTGGTAGCCAAAGAAGCTGGCCTCTCGTCTGAAAATATCTTGCTTGGCAATGGTTCATCACAAATAATTCAACAGATTGTTAATTGCTGTTCAAAATTTCTTTCTGAGGCAATTATCGAAAATCCTACTTTTACTTTCTACCACCAAGTATGTCAAAACGAAAGGATGCCATACAAAGAGTGGAACATCAATGAAAATGATAGTTTCGACCTAAGTAATTTTCCACAGGTGAGCGAACCTTCTTTGATTATCCTCACATCACCTAATAATCCGACGGGAGCAATTTTAGCTCTTTCAACTTTAGAAACTTTATTGAATCAATATAATAATTGTGTTTTTGTGGTGGATGAGGCTTATGGCGAATTTGGTGGAGAATCTGCTCTTCCTTTGGTGAATGAATATCCTAATTTATTAGTACTCAAAACACTTTCAAAAGGCTATGGCTTACCAAGCGTTAGATTTGGCTACGCTGCTGGAAGTGCTTCCTTGATTCAGTTGCTAAAAAAATATGCTGCTCCATTCACTATCAATATTTTTACCGAACTTGTTGTAAGTGAATTTCTAACTAATCCGTTGTATATCAATGCTTTAAAAGCAAATCAAGCACGTGTCAAGAATCTAAGAGATTTTGTTTTTTATCTGCTCAATGAGATGTCGGGTGAGACAACATTCAAAGTTTTGCCTTCTGCTGCAAATTTTTTAATGCTCCGTTTTTTTGATGCTGAATTATTAGAGCAGGTCAAAAATGTTTTAAGTGCAAGAAATATCTTGGTTAGTTATCCGATAGCTCAGAGTCTTCGTCTAACAATTGGTAGCGAGGTAGAAATGAGTAAGGTTATAAGAATCATCAAGCAAGTTTTGAATCAATACAAAGCAGTTTCTAATCAATTAGAAGAAGTAATAATTTCGTAAATATTATATCTCATATATTAAATTTAATGCTAGTATAAGCAAATGAAAGCCTCAATTTCTAACATCAGTCATTACACTTGGATAGGTATAATTATTTCGATATTTTCTATTACAGCTATTAATTTATGCTATAAAATTCCATTTGGTGACCAACTCACCAACAGTATAATGGTGAGTCGAGAGTTGATTATTTTATCGGTAGTTGCTTTTTTGTGTTTTTATATCATTCCCAAAGAATCAAAAACTTTAGAATCAATCGGCTTGCACAATCATAACTGGAAACAAACCTTATGGTTGTCGTTACTTATTGCCTTTGTGTGTTTGTTAGGAATTTTGGTTTGTATTGAGTTATGTAAAGTATTGGGTTGGAAATTTGGTGAATCAAAATCCTTTGATAAACTTTCTTTACCTGTAATTTCGCTGATAACTATTAGAGCAGGCATTGCAGAAGAAATTTTTTGCAGAGGATTTTTATTGGAGAGATATTCGTCATTTTTCAATAATCGGTGGTTTGTTATACTTCTTTCATCAATTCCGTTTGGACTGTTTCACTATAATCAGGGCTATGCAGGTATTCTGATAGCTACAGTAGCAGGAATTATTTTAAGCCTTTGTTATTTCTGGAAAAAAGATTTAAAGGCAAATATCATCGGTCATTTTCTTGTTGATTTTATTCCAAATGTTATCTTTCCACTTTTGGCTTAATCATTTCTTTCAAGTATTTTCAAATGAAAACTAATCAAATATATCTCGTAAAAGACTCTTTTAGCTTGGTTTTGCAAATTCCTGCCGAAGTAATTGGAGAATTATTCTATAAGCGACTTTTTGAAATCGCTCCCGAAATTCGTCCAATATTTGACCATACAGCAATAAAAGAGCAGTATAATCAACTGTCTGCTATGTTGGCGTATATAGTGAAGCGTTTGCATATTCTTGAGACCATCAAAGACGAAATTGCCAAGTTGACATATCATCATTTAAAGTATGGAATAGTAGAATATCGACTTAACGAATCGGTAGGCGAAGCATTACTTTGGACAATCGAACAAGGACTTGGCTCTCACTGGAATAAAGAGGTAAAAACTGCTTGGGCAGTTTGCTACCTTATGTTCTCAAATGCCATGATTGAGGCTTGTGAAGCAATTGAAGTTTAAACATAAATAAAAAATAAATATGAATCAAAAACCATCAAGTGCCTTTATTGCAGCCTCTTGGGTAGCTATGGCATCGGGAATGTTGGGTTATATTATCGGACTTTGGCGTTCGCAAATGTTACTCAACGAAAAAGGATACTACTTTACAGTCTTAATTTTAGGACTTTTTGCTGTAATTTCGTTACAGAAAACCGTAAGAGATCGATTAGAAAATATCGCTGTTACTGATATTTATTATAGTATTTGTTGGGTTTGCACCATTCTTTCGATAGTGCTTTTGGCAGTCGGTTTATGGAATGCAACTTTGCTTTCAAGCGAAAAAGGCTTTTATTCTTTTGCTTTTTTATTATCACTTTTTGGTGCGATTGCGGTACAGAAAAACACAAGAGATAGTCAGATAAAATGAATATTCTAAAAATTATATTTCTTATAATTTTCGCTGGTACATTATTTCTTTTTATCTCTTATAGAGAAACCCAAAACAAATATAAAAGTATTCAAAAAGGCTTCGAAACCGATGGAATTGTAGTAGAAATCTATTATAAACAACGAAAATAAACACTATTCAACAACCTTTCTTACGCCTTGCCCTTATCAAATTGTTTTCCAGTTAATTTTAATTGCCAAATTCACAATACAAACTATTTTTCAATATTTTTAAAGCAAGGGTATTTTTACTATGAACTCCGTTTCGGTTTCAATCGTTTCTAAAGGATTTGAGGTAAGGTATTTATACAAACTTTTTAAGCTATCAAGCCCCTGTTTATTAGAGGTTTCTACGAATTTCTTTTTCTGCAAATTGTTTTTTACAATTAAGTATTCATCTTCAATAAATATATTGATAATCAATGGTTTATCCTCCTCAACGGTATTGTGTTTGATGGCATTTTCAAAAAGGTTTTGAAGTGTTACAGGCACAATTCCACTTGATAGATAATCTTCATCAATGTTAATATTTACTTGTAATCCGTCTTCAAAACGTGACTTTTGAAGGTCAATATAATTTTTCACAAAAGCCAATTCTTGTTCCAAACTTACCACTTCGTTTTCTTTATTTTGTAAAATATAGCGATAAATTTTCGAGAGTTTTTGTAGAAAATCAGAAGCAACATCAGGCTCTGATAAAATCAAACCATTGAGTGATGTTAGACTATTAAACAAGAAGTGAGGGTTAAGGTGATTAATCAAATTTTGATATTGAATTTCAGTTTTATCTTTTGCCAATCGAGTAGATTGAATCTGCAAATGGTGAATTTGTTTCCGCTGGTTGGTACGATAGCGAAAAAATGCAAAGACAATTCCTACAATTGCTAAAAAACATAATATTCTAAACCAAAGTGTATTATAAAAGATAGTTTCAATGTGAATGCTAAGTGTTTGTGTTGGCAAATAATTTTGATTAATATCCTTAGCCCTTACTTTAAAAATATAATCTCCTCCATCTAAATGCCCGTAAACAGCCACTTTCTTGTTCTCTTTATCAGCAATCCAATTCTTATCAAAACCTACCAACTGATATGAAATTTCATACATATCTGTATTTGGTGGAGCAAGAATACCAAAATAAATTGAAAAAGTATTTTGTTTTGAGTCAAAGTTTACTTGTGAATTATTTTCATTAATCAAAATGGCAGTATCGGCATTGGAGATACGATTAATATATAGTTGGTCTTGAAAAGACGGTATTTTTAAATTTTTAAATTCAATTAGTGCAAGGACTTGCTTACCGAGTGAAATAATTTTATTGTTTTTCAAATTGATTAGGCGATTGCCCCAATCAGAAAGAGGCTCGTTTGTTGGGAAAGTGAAAGAATATTTATCATTCTTTTTTTCATTAAAAAACATTACCTCATCTAAAGCAGAAATACAAATATTATCGTTTTCGTCAATTGACATAGAACCAATAAAGTCGGTATCCATAGCCGACTGAAAATCATTTGTTATTGGGTCAAATTTGATTAAGTCATAGCTTCCCAGCCAAAATTTGCCGTTCTTATCTTCAATAAAACCTGAGAAACCTATTTTTGAAAAATCAATATCTTGTTTTGTTTTTATACCAATAAATGCTTGTTTTTCTTTAGAGAACTTTGCCAATCCACCTGCCTGAATGTCAATCCAAAACTCACCCGAACGAGTGAATAATGATTCTGTTGGTGCAAAATGCCACCTTTGGGATGCTTTTTTCCTATTTTCAGCGTTTAAAATTAAAGGATATGTTTTCCATTGTTTTCTTTTGAAATGATAATTATACACCTCGTAGAGGTCTTTTCCAAAAATCCAGATAGAATCGCCTAAAAGTTTGGTATGTGTGATACTGCTGACATTCTCAACGCTTATTTTTTTTGGTATCTCTAATTCAGAAAACCTCTTTGTTGATTTATTAAAAGTAAAAATAGCATAGGGTTTTGTGATAATTATATTGTCTTGATAGCCATCAAGAAAAATAGCATAATTGAAGTCATGGGTACTTTTTTGGGAAAGTGGAATTTTGTATTCTACGTGCTGATTCGTTGATGGAAGGTATTTAATCAAACGATTTTCAAAGGTAAGCATCCACCAACTGCTATCTTTATTGTCTTCTTCTAAATCTAAGAAACCATCATTTGAATGATTTTTAAACATTTTTTTTGAAAAATCATAAATATCAAATAGTTTTTCATTGGGTGTGAGTGCTGCTAAACCATTGACTGTTGAAATACCATTGGGTGTTGCAAACCAAATCGTCCCATTCTTTTCTTGAAAAACATCTAAAAAATGATAGGCGGAAAACGAAATACTATTTCCTCTTTCATATTCAATCGGAATAATTTGTTTTTTCTGAAGGTCGATATATGCCATTTTCTTTTCAAATGTACTCACCCATATATGCTTGTTTGAATCGAAAAATAATTGATATACGCCTGAAAGTGATACATTTGGGTTAGTAGTCAAGCTAAACGTTTTGACCTTTTTTTGAAGCTTTGTGTCGTACCAAATAATTTCTTCCGTATTATTATCTACAAAAATTAATTTGTTTTCATTGGTTGTCAGAGCCGCAACTGTAGGTAAGTTGAGTATCTCTATTTTCTTTGGGTTAAATTCATGATTATAAATACTTTGTGTTGAAAAGTCAAAAAAGTTTAGAACTTCACTACAAGAAATCCAAATACCCGATTTGTGTGGGTCTTCGATTAATCCTTTTCTAAAAACTCGATTAGAGGTTAACCGTTTTGGCTTAGCAAAGTCATGAGAAAAATTATCTAATTGATTGGTTTTTGTATTAAATCTGTATAAACCTTTATCACGAATCGAAAACCAGATGTCTCCTCTCGAATCGCAAATGATATTGAGACAAGCATAATCAGGTTTATTGAGTTCTTTAAATGGAAAAAAGAGATTTTTCTTTTTATCAAAATAGCAAATACCTTCGGTTGTTCCAATCCAAATTCTTCCTTGTTTATCTTCACAAAGTGATTCAATAAAATTATGAATCAATGACTTATCGTCACCTTTTTTGTGTTTAAATGTTGTTGTAAATCCTGAATCATAGCGTTTTAATCCACTTGCTGTCCCAAGCCACAGGTATCCATTTTGGTCTTTGAGCATACAAGTAATGGTATTTGAAAGGCTACTATTACTCACTTTCATTTGATCGAAAGTATAAGGTAGGCGTGCTGATTGAGCAAAAATTTTAGGAGTGTAGAGTGAATAATGTAGAATGAAGAATGATAGAATGAATTTATAATTAATCGTAAATATTCTGGTGGAAAAGATTGGGCTTAAAACCTTTATGGTTTTATGAGTTTTTTTCATTAAAATATGTTCTATATTCTTCATTTTGCATTAAATAAAACTCATTTTTCCAACCATTTTTTAAAAACAGGTGCTTTTTGGCGACTGATATCTATTTCGACTGCTTGGTGTGGCTCTTTTAGTTTGACCATCAATTTCAGATTTTCAAGTCCCCAAACCCGTTGAATCATGTCTTTGTGAACAATATATTGGCGGTTGATTCTGTAAAAAACATCAGGGTCGAGCATGGCTTCAATTTCATCCATTGTATCGTCTAAACTAAACTTCTCGTTGTTTTTTGTTACAATATGGACTACTGACTCATAATAAAAATAAGCAATATCTTTTGTTTTGACTGGCACCCAAGCATTGCGATGATTACACAAGAAATGTTCTTTATAAACTGGTTTTGAGGAGCCACCCGTTTGCAACATTTCCATCAATTTATTCAAATCAACGGGTGATTTTATTTGCTTTTGGTTAATTCCTTTCGCTTTTTCAATGGCTTTTTGTAAATCAATTGGTTCAACAGGTTTCAACAAATAGTCAATTCCATTAACTTTAAAAGCTCTTATCGCAAATTCATTATAAGAAGTGATAAAAATGATCGGACAATTGAGCCTGAATTTTTCAAAAATCTCAAAACTTACACCATCAGCTAATTGAATATCGGCGAAAATTACATCGGGTTCGGCATTTTCTGCAAACCAATTAATGGCTGTTTTGACACTGGGCAATATTTCCAAAACTTTTAAGTCAGGGTCAATTTTTGCTATTTTAATACTTAATTCCCTTGCAACCAATTTTTCGTCTTCTATGATGATGGCGTTCATTTCAGTGAGCTATTTTTAAAGCAAATTATCAAAAAATATAAACGAATTACAAGAATTTGAAAATGAATAGTATAAATCTAAACATGAATGGTAGTAAACTAATACCTGAGTTGCTTTTCAATTCAACACCTATTCTATACCATTCATTTTGAAATACTGACTATTCAATGAATTTAATTGGGAAAATTAAACAAAAAGAATAAAATTTGGGCAAAATATAGAGGGGGTATGACAAAAGAAGAAATTAAAATTATAAAAAGTACATGGCGAAGTCTGCAAGGACTTGATGCAACACTTTTAGGCGATGTTTTTTATAGCCGATTGTTTTTAGACGAGCCTTCTCTAAAAAAAATGTTTAAAATCTCACAACAAGAACAAGCTAAAAAGTTGATTGATATGCTTGATTTGATTGTACAAAGATTGGACAGATTGGGCGAACTAAGCGATGAAATAAAAGCAATGGCAGAACGACATGTGGGATATGGGGCAAAACCAAAACACTACGACCAAGTAGGCAAGGCTTTATTATGGACACTGGAAAAGGGACTCGGAAAAGATTGGAAGCCTGAAGTGGCAGCCGCATGGACAAAATGCTATGGCATTTTGGCAGGTGCAATGTTGCAAACAACAGCTTAGACGTATTTTTTCCATTTAAAATAAATCCAAAATGCAATTCCGATGAGAACCATGCCTCCGAGGGTGTAGAAGTAACCATTTGGGTTGCGGAGTTCGGGCATATTCTCGAAATTCATACCATAAACACCCGCTATAAAGGTCAGAGGCATAAAAATCGCTGTAAAAACGGTAAGCGTTTTCATCACTGAATTCATCTTGTTGCTTAAACTTGTGAGATAAATATTTTGAATATTTTCAATCATTTCTCGGTAGTTCTCAATCGTTTCGAGGGTTTGTAAAACATGGTCATATACATCTCTCAAATAGATATTGGTATTTGCTTGAATTAAAGCTGACTCTTCACGTGCCAGCGAACCAAAAATATCACGTAAAGGCAAAATTGCTTTACGGATTTGCATCAAACTTCTTCGTAATTCATACAAAAGCTTTTGGTCATTTGGGTGTGGGTCTTCAATTATTTTTACCTCCAATTCCTCTAGTTTTTCACTAAATTTTTCAATAACCACATAATAATTATCTACTATCAAATCGCATAGTGAATAAAACAAATAGTCTGATTTACCTTTGCGTGTTTTACCAACAGAAGCCTTCAAACGTTCAAAAATTGCCCCAAAAACATCAGATTTATGTACTTCTTGAAATGAAATTACATAATTTTGGCCCAAAACTAAAGCCACATGCTCTGTCTCTATTTCGTTGTTTGCTTCATTATATTGTAGCATTTTCATCACTACAAAGATATTTTGCTCACCAAAATGCTCTAACTTGGGTTTTTGTTCAGTATTCAGCACATCTTCAAGCAAAAGAGGGTGTAAATAATAATGCTTTCCAATCGACGCTATCACCGACACCTCATGTACGCCATCAACATCAAGCCAGTTTATATGGTTTTCATGAGTGGCTGATTTACAGTCATTCATTACTTTTACTACCTTTTGTTGGTAAAACTCTTCGTTAAATTCAACCAATTTGATAACCGTGTCAACAGGTACTTCTTTCCCTACATACTCTAAGGTACCTGGCGAAGTGAATACTTTTTTCTTAATGTATTTTTCGGATTTTCTGTGATTTCTTGACATGAGTTATTCTTTGTTTTCCAAAAACTGCTTATTAAAATTGAGTAAAAAAACCTCTTTCACACCACGAGTGATGGCGGTATAAAGCCAACGAATAAAGTCGCTATCTACTTGATTATCAGGTAAATATCCTTGATCTACAAACACAGCGTCCCACTGCCCACCTTGTGATTTATGACAAGTGAGAGCATACGCAAATTTTACTTGAAGGGCATTTAGATAACTATCTTTACGAAGCAATTCTTGGCGTTCTTTTTTAGATTTTACCCAAAAATAATCTTTTAAAACATTTTCATAAAGCAACTTGTTTTCTTCTGCCGTAAGAGTTGGAGCATTTGAATAAAGTGTATTTAAAATAATTTTGCAATCAAATTCTTCTTCGTCTGGATAATCAATTAATTTGAGGGTTACATTGGCAAAACGAAGGCCGTGCATTTCTTCTTCTCTACGAATTTTTAGTACTTCAACAAAGTCTCCGTTGGCAATAAAACCAGCTTTTGATTCCTCTCCCAAAACAGTATAATTATTACGAACCACCATCAACATATCGCCCGATTCAAGCTCATTTTCTGAATAATTAATGGTGTTTCTGATATAACGATTATATTGTACGGCCGTTTTATTGGAGCGAGTGATAATGGTAGTGTTTTCACGACCATATTTATCATAAGCATATCTGATACCATCCTCCAAACGTTCGCTTGTCATCCGATAAATGTCTTTGTATTTACTCGTAACTAATTGAATATTAGGCGTTTCCGTTGTCAATTGCTTGCGTAAATCTGTCGCATTTGTTAAGATACCCGAACCTTCATCTTGTCGCATTACTTCTGTGAGGCAATGTTCGGTAAGCGTAGCATGATAGCGATTTCGAAGATGGTCAGCATCCAAAGCTGGACTAAAAGCAATACCAACGGGCGGTAGTTGGGCTTCATCGCCAATCAATAAAAGTTTGTTGGTATCTTGTTCAAATACAAAATCTAATAGGTCATGTAATAAACTATTGGTGCCAAATTCTCTCACATCCGAAATCATTGAAGCCTCGTCAACAATATAAACAGTACCTTCTTGATTATTCTTTTGTCGTTCAAAAACCAAGGCTCCAGTATAAGCATTTTCAACTTGGCGATAGATTTTTTTATGAATGGTCAACGCCATTCTTTTGGAATATCCCGACATTACTTTGGCCGCACGACCAGTGGGAGCGAGTAGTACTGTTTTGTAGCCAAACTCCTTTAAAACCTTTATTAAAGTGCCTACAAAGGTCGTTTTTCCTGTACCCGCATAGCCTTTGAGCATAAAAACATCACGAAATTTCTCTTCGTCAAGAATAAATTCATCCATCAACTCAAATAATTTTGCTTGTCCAGCAGTAGGAGTGAAGGGGAATTTTTTATGAAATCGTTCCGAAGGTTTTACGTTTTCGTCGAGAGCCATTTTTAATGGAAAATTGATAATGAAAAATTGATAATGTCATTGGTTTAAAACGAGATTTTTTCTCCAATCTCATATCCCCAATCTCCAATCTATCTGCAAAATAAACCTTTAAATTGTTTCGACCTACAAAAAACATTCAGTCATTCAGTAAATCACTCGTTTTTGATTCATTATCTTTGTAGCTCAATAGCTTTTAGCGGTTTGCTATTAGCTGAATTGGTTAGTTGTTTTGGCTAAAAGCTAAAAGCTAATCGCTAAAAGCCCAGAAATGTCCGGAACAAATTATCAAGCAATTGCCCAGCAACTTTACGGAAACCGTATTCGGGTACGAGTGTGCGGTGTCTGTGTAGAAAATGGACAAATTTTATTGGTTTGTCATCGGCCAATTTTAGGTGAAAAAGATTATTGGTGTCCACCAGGTGGAGGAGTTGATAGAGGAGAGACGGCTGAAGAAGCCCTTAAAAGGGAATTTTTGGAAGAAACAGGTTTTGAAGTAGAAGTAGGTAAATTACTCAAAACCAAAGAATTTATTCAACCACCTTTGCATGCTATCGAACTATATTTTTCAGTAAAAATTTTAAGGGGGAATTTAATAAAAGGACATGATCCAGAAATGAATCTCAACGAACAATTGATTAAAGATGTAAGTTGGCTACCTTTGCAAAATAATGTTTTTTCAATGAGTGCGTTTTAAAAAGTAATTAGAGATTATTAATTAGCTTTTTTACATTTTTAATATAAAGTTTTGTTAGAAACATTTTTGGGAGCTAAAAGCTAATTGCAAAAAAACTTAGAAGTTAGTTGAATTTTGCTTAAAATTGTCAAAGAAAAGACAGTTTTGCATTTGTGACAAATAAAATAATACCCATAATTTGGAGACTTTAGCTATAAATATTTCACCGAGTTTCGAAATTAAAGACGACCGATTCGATACCAATCAGATAGCTGAAAGCCATCTACTGATTGAAGTGAGTCGTGACCGTTTTCGTTTTGCCGTTCACCATTCCGAACATGATGTAATCATGTGGTTGGAAGATTATCATATTTTTTCGTTGCTGACTGAAAATCAATTGCTTAAATCATTAAAAACTATTTATCAGCAACACTTATTCTTGTCAGCTAATTATTGGAAAACCATTCGCTTGACTGTCAATACCAATAATTTCACCTTAATTCCTGATGAGTATTATGAAGCCAATGAAGCTGCCAAATACTTGAATTTTGCTGCTGGGAAAAACCTTTTAGAACGAGAGCAAATTTTTGATTTTAAGCACAGTCGATTTGGGGCGGTAAGTATTTTTGGTGTTGAAAAAGAGCTAATTGGTTGGTTTAGAGAAATGTACCCTGCTCGAAAGATAGCACCAGTACCAGTGATTGGCTCGCTTATCGAAGGTATTATTCAAGATAGAAATAATAATGGTCTGCATCTATATTTTGAGGATAATTATGTTTCGATTCTTTATTTTAAGGATGCCAAGTTGTATTTTTGTAACCGTTTCCATTTTCGTACTGCACAAGATATGGTTTACCACGTGCTTTTTGTGATGAATGAGTTGGACTTGCAAACTGATATGCCTGTTACATTTTATGGAGAAGTTACATCGTTTTCAGAAGGATATATACAATTAAGTGAGTCGCTTAAAAATATAAAATTTGCACTAAACCCTACAAAATTGCGTTTTAGTCAATATTTTGATGATTTACCCGAACATCGATATTATACCTTGTTTAGTTCATATCATTTGTATTAAGTTTAGTAGCTATTATCAGTTCGCTGCTTCGGTGACAGTCGGCCGCTACTGTCTGATTTTAACTATTTGTGGAAGTATAATTTATTTGAAAAAGAGTGGGAAGTCTTTTAGCTAATTGCTAAAAGCTAATTGCTAAAAGCTAAATAAAAGATGAAGAAAGTTGCCCTTTTTCCTGGTTCATTCGACCCTTTTACCAAAGGACACGCTGATATTGTGAAGCGAGGATTAAAACTTTTTGATGAAATAATTATCGGAATTGGCACAAATTCGGCTAAAAAACGATATTTTTCGTTAGAGATGATGACAGATAAAATCAGAGAAACTTTTAAAGATAATGAGCATATAAAAATTATCTCTTATGATGACCTCACAGCCAATGCTGCCCATCAACATGGAGCTAATTTTCTATTAAGGGGTCTGAGAAATACAACAGATTTTGAGTACGAAAATACGATTTCACAAGTAAATCGTCATTTAGTAGGAGAATTAGAGACGGTTTTTTTGATTACATCGCCAGAATTAGCACCAATAAGTTCAACAATTGTGAGAGAGTTACATAAATATGGAGCAAAAGTCGATGATTATTTGCCCTATGATTTAGAGGAAAATTAAAAGTATAAATTTGTATAAATTGAATAGTAATGAAAAATATCATATTCCTATTTTTAGCCTTATTCGTATTTGCTTGTAAAAAGCCTGAAACTGTAATAGAACCTACGAAGGTTATTTCAGCAAATTTTTGGAAACTTGACCGATTTGCGGATATTGATGGAAAAACTTTGAGTCAAAATCAACTCAATTCGCAAGCACAAGCACTTTTTGGCCTAGATTATGAATTTCGAGATGATAATGTGACACGTGCAAAAGACAGAGTGACCAAACAAATTTTAAATGCTGGAACTTGGTATTTGCTCGAAAACGACCAAGTCTTAGATATTGATATTTTGGGTTTCAAAGGGAAATTCAAAGTTATAGAAATATCAAAAGATAAGATGGTTTTACAAGCTGAAAATAATAAAATGATCAGTGCAGGACAATTTGTCAATATGGAATTCTTACCTGCTTTATAAAAATCTTTTAATCCCACCCGTTCCCTTTAGCTTCGCTCAGAGAATGGGTGAGGGCTTTCAAATTCTTCAATTTTCCAGTGAAATTTTCTTCTGAACCTATTATTACTGAGGCAAGTGTCTTATTGACCGATAGCCGATTTGTTTCACAACCTGAGCATAGTATTTTCTTTGCCATCAAAGGAGAACGCCATGACGGACATCAATTCATCGAAGAACTTTATCAGAAAGGTATTCGTGAGTTTGTTGTAGAGAAAAAAGCAATTTCTGACGATTTCAAAAATCGCTTAAAAAAACTATCTAATGTAAAAATATTTGTAGTCGAAAATAGTATTCGAGCTTTACAAAATTTGGTAGTAGAGCATCGTCAAAAATTTGATATTCCAGTGGTGGGTATTACGGGAAGTAATGGCAAAACCATTGTAAAAGAATGGTTGAGCATCCTATTTTCGAAAGACTATAATGTCGTAAAAAGTCCTGGAAGTTATAATTCTCAATTGGGAGTGCCGCTTTCGGTATGGGAAATAAATGAAAATCATACATTGGGGATTTTTGAGGCAGGTATTTCTAAATCTGGAGAGATGGAAAACCTTGAACCCATTATTCGTCCTTCGATAGGTATTTTCACTAACATTGGCTCGGCACATGACGCTGGCTTTAGAAGTAGAAAACAAAAAACTACTGAAAAACTTCGCCTTTTTCGCCGAAGTAAAACTTTGATTTATTGTAAAGATTACGAAGACATTGATGATGAAATTCGAATTTTATTAAAAGCAGTCAATCCCAAAATAGAGCTGATTGCTTGGTCGAGAAAAGCAGGGAGTAATATTTTTGTTAATGCAACAAAATCTGCCACCTATTGTACTTTACAGATTTTGTGGAATAGTAAAATTTATGATTTTAAGATTCCATTTGCCGATGACGCCTCTATCGAAAATGCTACTCATTGTATTTTTTTGATGCTTCATCAAGGAATCGAAATCAACGAAATTCAGGCACGTTTAGACCTGCTCAAACCCGTTGCCATGCGATTAGAGTTGAAGCAAGGCATCAATGATTGTTATTTAATTGATGATACTTATAACAATGACTATGCGGGGCTTTCGATGGCTCTTAATTTTATGAGTCAGCAGCATACTAAACGCCGTAAGGTGTTGATTATAAGTGATTTGCTACAATCAGGTTTGGAGGAATCAGAACTTTATGAAAGTATTGGAGATTTAGTAAAAGGCAAAGAAATCGACCAAGTGGTTGGTATTGGAGAAGTCATTTCTCGCAATCAAAAGTTTTTTGATAAAGCTGTTTTCTATGATTCTACTGATACTTTTCTTGAAAACCATCCAATTAATCAATTTCAAAGCTCGTTGATTTTAGTCAAAGGTGCAAGAAAATTTGAATTTGAAAAAATTGTAAATCGTCTGATTCAGAAAGTTCATGGAACCGTTTTTGAAGTGAATTTAGATGCCTTGACAAACAACTTAAATTTTTATAGAAATAAAATAGGTTCATCCACCAAAATAATGGTGATGGTAAAGGCTTATGCCTATGGAAGCGGCAGTGCCGAAGTGGCAAGTTTACTCGAATACCATCGAGTTGATTATTTAGGTGTAGCATATACAGATGAGGGCGTTGTTCTGAGGCAAAATGGCATAAAATTGCCAATCATGGTACTTAATCCCCAGCCTGAAACTTTTGCTAAGCTTATAGAATATAATTTAGAACCTGAAATTTATAGCTTTAAAATATTCAAACAATACCTTGATTTTGTTAGTCCATTTACGAATAAAACTTTGAAAATTCATCTAAAACTTGATACGGGAATGCACCGTTTAGGTTTTGAGGAACAAAACATTGAAGCTTTAATCGAATTATTAAAACAAAATCCTCAGATAAAAATAGCTTCGATTTTTAGTCATTTGGTAGGTGCAGATGAAAGTGAACACAATGGTTTTTCTAAAACTCAGATTGAGAAATTTGAGCAAATGTCGAATCAAATTGTTAATAGTCTTGGTGGAATTAAGCCACTCCGACATATCTGTAATTCGGCTGGCATAATTCGTTTTCCTGAAGCAAAATTCGATATGGTTCGTCTTGGAATCGGACTTTATGGTGTAGAAGTAACTGGCATAGAACAACATGAGTTACAAACAGTTGGCACTTTAAAAACAGTGATTTCACAAATAAAACACCTCAAAAAAGGTGAAACGATCGGTTATAGTAGAAAGGGCATTCTGGAAAAAGATTCAAAAATTGCAACCATTGCTATTGGTTATGCCGATGGCTTTGATAGAGGTTTTAGTAAGGGAGTAGGTAAGGTGTTAGTCAATGGCATTGCATGCCCAGTTGTAGGAAATGTATGTATGGATATGACCATGATTGATGTAACTGAGGCTATCTGCGAAGAAGGTGACGAAGTTATAATTTTTGGTAAAGATTTATCAATTAGAGATTTAGCCAAAACAATAGACACCATTCCTTACGAAATTCTTACAGGCGTGAGTGAGCGAGTGAAGCGGATTTTTTATAAAGAATAAGGTGTTTTTTTGAAAATATGATATTACTCATTTTGCAGAGTTAGGGAAATCAATAGATTTGATTAATCTATTCTTACCCAAACAAAAAACTTTACAAAATGACAAGTTTTAGAGTACGCCCTAAATTTAAAATAGTATCTGAAAAAAGAATTAATGAGATTGTTAAACTACTCACCAATAAACTTGGTGTAACTACCCAACCCGTAGAAGGTAAAGTGTTCAGTACGCATGGTTTATTGAGAATTAAACCTACCGAGCAGCACTATTGGTCGCCACAGTTGAGTATTTCTTTTGAAGAAACAGAAGGTTCTAAAACTATCATAAGAGGGATGTATGGCCCCCATCCAAGTGTTTGGGCTGTGTTTTTGATGGGTTATGTACTTTTTGGCTTAGGGATGTTTTTTATAACTATGGTAGGTTTGGTGAGATTAAGCCTAAAGTTAGATGCATCTATCTTGTGGATTGTTCCTTTTTTATTTGGTGGAATGGTTATTTTATGGCTCTTGGCACAAGCAGGCCAAAAAGTAGGAGTTGAGCAAACTTTTATTATTCATCATTTTTTTGAAGATGCTATTGAGGAACAAATTCATATCAGCAAAATCTTATAAGTGCGTGCTTTTCATTGAAAAAATTGATTAATATGTCAGTATTGAATTGTTAAAATTTTCACTACTGACATTTATCATGTATATACCTATCAGCAAACATAAATAGAGAATGGTTATGATGATATTTTTGTAGAAAATACAAAGAATCATGAAAAAACTTATTTTGTTATTCGTTTTTGCTCTATTGTCATTGAGTTGCACTCGAAATCTTAATATTGAACGAGAGCCAAATGTTGCAATTGAGCAATACCATACTTATGCTTGGAATAAACTTGAAGCAACTAAAGCCTCGCACCCTTTTTACAGTTCTGAAGAACTTAATCAATTAATTATTAGAGAGATTGATAAAAGTTTTTCTAAAAAAGGCTTTCAAAGAAATGCAATTAATCCTGATTTTTTAGTTGATTTTCATATTTATGTGGAAGAACAAAAATTTCAAAATTTGGTATGCGGAGCAGGATTTTACCGTGGAGAAAGATATTTGCCACAACTGAGCGAGAAAACCTATTGCGAAAGCCCTGCAATTGTCAATTATGATGATGGTACACTCATTATTGATGTAGTAGATGCACATACAAAACAATTGGTTTGGCGAGCTTCAATGAGCGATATTATTGACAATCCAAATTATTCGACTACGATTTTTACAAAGCAGGTTAAACGTATTTTGAATAAATTTCCAATTCAAAAGAAAAGAAGAAGTCAAGAATCAATCAATGATTTTGAAAAAACAATCTCTGTAAAGTAAGATTGATGGTTTCTAACGTTAAAGAATCAGCTTATACTGATTCTTTAACGTTTTCTTGTTTATCTCGCCATGAATGGTATTCCCATCATCGCTTGAACCATTGTAAAACACACATAAATCAAATAAATTATTGAGAATACCCAAATGGCTTTGGTTGCAGTTGAAGAATTATATTTACCTGAAACCCAATACCCAAAAAGTGGAATGATTTGCAAGGCATGGATACCAAAAAAATGAGCCACTCTTAGATCTCCAAATGTCGTACTCCAATTGATTAATGGCAAGCCTGCTCCACCATCTTTTGCTCCAACGGTATGTCCGTTTACGCCACTGATATAGCCTCCGAAAAAGCTAAATATGACAAAATAAATCAAACCAATTTGAATGCTCAATACCAAAGGAGAAGGAATTGAATAAGTTTTTTGACGAATAAATGTAATCGCAATTCTTAAAGTTTGAAAGGTTAAGACTACAATAAATATTCCCATCAAGGCATAAAGAATTCCGCCGTAAACACTTGAATTATTAAAGTGCGAAAGCTCGCCTCTGAAAGCCTGAGAAGTAATAGCAAATTGTTCATATACCATAGTTACAACTGCCAAAATCGAAAGGTTTTTTACTTTCTTTTTATCGTTTATGTAAAAAAGTAATAAGCCCATTGTCCAAGCATAAACCCAAATACTCAATGCAAATTTGATGGGTTTTATCATTGAATTGATGCCCATAATTAGTTCTTCATTGAAGATGGAGTAAATTCCGAGCAACAAAGCGAGAGCTAAATGTATCGTACCAACTTGAGCCAATAATTTATTTCTACGATATATTTCATTTATTAGAATCATTGTTTGTAGTAGTTTTAATGGTTTTGATGATAACAAAAATTAGGTAGCCCATCGGGCCAAACATAAATGTAAAAGGTAATGCAAGCGTAGCCCACCAACGAGAAATGGATAATTCCTTGGCTTTTCGGACGATGTATGCTCCCACAAATAAATCGAAAGCTAAGTAGTGAAACCAACCTGCGGCTACTGCATTGTCATTCTGAAAAAGTTGTTTCACATTTGCGAGTGTGCTGAAACTATCAGCTTTAAAATCTCCAATGTCTTTCAGAATCAGAAATGTATAAATGACAGAAAATAACAGAATAAAGCCATTGAGGATAATATTTTGGGTATGTTTCCAGTTTGGGGCAATGATTAATAATAGCCAGCCAAAAATGATAAAAGAATTACCAAATTGAAAAATAGAAGAAGCGTTCATGTCAGTCGATTAGTTTAATTGAAAATGTAGTATTATTGGCATTAAAAATGACTTTACATTCATCATAATTAGGTGCGGAAAATTTTGGTCTAATATTTTGAGAAAAACCAAATGGCTCTTTTGGAAATCCAACCAGATTAGTATCCAATTTCTTGTTTCCATTTGAATCTTGATAAATGGCTAGGGCATATTCGCCCGTAGGAATATCTGTCCACGAAAGGGTAATTTCGCCTGTTTTGTTGGGTTTGATTTCTTTGGCAAAAGCAAATTTCCCATCATCAGGAAATTTGTTTTCTTGCTTATAAAAAGCAATTCTAAGAAAAGCTGTGCTTTTTAGGTTTGGAATTTTTAAATTAAAAGTTGGATTTACTTGAGCATTGGTTTCATCAAAAGCAAATAGAAGCAATAATGTAAACAAAAGTGTTGATTTCATAATTTTGAATAAAAGCTAAATTGTTGCGATAATTGTAGTTGAACTTGGGTTTCTTTTGCAAAATTCCTCAATCAAAACAACATTTATGTGTCACATTTGTTACAAAATTATTTTGAGGTGATTTGTTTTCGTATTCGACTGAGAGATTGGCGTTCGATGCCGAGGTAAGAAGAAAGATAAGTAAGCGAAATTCGATTAAAAAGCTCTGGACTACGTTTGATAAAATTTAAGTAACGTTCTTCGGCTTTTTCAAACAAAAAACTTTCTAAACGAGTTTGTTGCATCACCAAAACCTCTTCTGTTACTAATCGTCCGTATCTTTCAATATTTTTGTATAAATCATAGCCTTCTTGCATCACAGCATAAGGTAAGTTTACAACAACACTTGGTTCGATACATTGCAAGTAATATTTGCTTGGTTTTTGCCTAACAAATGCCCCATAATCCGTCACATATTCGTTTTCTTTAAAAAATCCAATGGTTATTTCGTTGCCTTTGTCATCAATATAAAATGAACGTATTAGACCACTGATAATATAGCCAATGGAAAGTTGTATTTGCTCTGCTTTTAAATAATATTGTTTTGCCTTAAACTCCGAAATAGTTAAACCTTTACTTATATAAAGCAGCTCTTCATCGGTAATGTTATGGCAAATCTTCTTATAAGATTCAAGATATACTTTGATTGCTATTTCCAAGATTAATGCTATTTTTCAATAAAGATATAAATTTTCTTTTGTTTGTCGATTCATTATCGTTTTCATCTTTGTTCTGAAATTTCTTTTAAATCATTTTAATCTTAGCCTCTTCTTGGTTTATATTTGTAAAAAAACTCAACCTTACAGTGAAAAAAATAGCAATCGCTCTATTATTCTTAACTTTTGTTGCATTCCGCAACGATAATTTTAAGCCTTATACCGAACAAATCCCTGGATTGCAGCACGGTTTAGAAATGCAGCCAATTCCAGCAGGTGAATTTTTGATGGGGAGTCTAGAAACTGAAAAAGACCGTAAACCCGATGAAGGTCCTCAGCATAAAGTTAAAATTGATGCTTTTTGGATGGCCAAATACGAAATCACTTGGGAAATGTACGAAACCTATTTCAACAAGGAATTGGAAGTAAAAGATGAAAAAAATACGGCTGAAGTGGCTAATCGTGTAAGTGTAGTTGCTCGCCCGACCCAACCTTATGTAGAAATGTCTTTTGGTCAAGGAAAAGAAAGTGGTTTTCCTGTATGTAATGTAACACAGTTTGCTGCTCGTTCGTTTTGTAAATGGTTATATGCTAAAACGGGTAATTTTTACAGACTTCCAACCGAAGCCGAATGGGAATATGCCGCACGTGCTGGTTCAAAAACTACCTTTTATTTTGGAGATGATGCTTCAAAACTAAAAGAATATGCGTGGTATTTTGAAAATTCTGATGGTGCTTACAAAAAAGTTGGTCAGCTAAAACCAAATGCTTGGGGACTATATGATATGTATGGAAATGTGGCTGAATGGACTTCCGATTTGTATGTAGCAGATTTTTATGGCAAACCTGAAGCAAATAATAATCCTTATATCAAGCCATCAAACCATTATCCGCACGCCATTCGTGGAGGGCATTGGGACGATGATGCAGACAAATTACGCAGTGCTTCTCGCCGAACTTCTACACCAGAATTGAAACAACGTGACCCACAAATTCCGAAGTCAGATTGGTGGTTGACTGATGCTCCATTTTTAGGTTTTAGAGTGGTAAGGCCAGTAAAACAGCCTTCAAAAGAAGAGATAGAAGCATATTTTGCTCGTCCACCGAAAGATATTCCTTGATGTTTTTAGACATAGAGGTTCAAAGGCACAGGGTACAAAGTGGCAAAGGCATATAAGGAATTGATATTTATACTTTTGCCACTTTGAACCCAATCTCTGAACCTTTGTGCCTTTGTTACTTTGTGCCTTTTTTACTTTTTCTTCAAAATCAAAGCACTGATAAGGGAAACTACTAAACCAACAGGCAGAATTTCCATGTAAGTCAAAAGTATTACTCCCAATGGAGTTTTATACATTTCTTTGTAACTTTCTATTTCGGTACTGATTTTGCTTATTTCTGAGGCACTTGCTCCGCTTGACTTCGCACTTTCTACGGCTTGCCCTCCAAATTTTTCCATGAAATCTGGGATAAAAAAATAATAGTCAATAAGCCAAGTAATGACATAAAAAGACGAGGCAATGAGTGAAATATAAAGTCCAATCTGGAAGGCCTTTCCGAAAGATATAACTCCTTCATTCTGTTTATCTCGAAAGTTTTTAATTCCTACAAAAGTTAGTGAGAAAGCAAGAAGCATGGAGGCATACCCGACCCACATATTTCCTTGGAAATTGCTCGTAGCGTAGCAATATCCCACTGAAAAAACTAAAAATAGTGAAACAATTATTCCTGAAATTGCCCCATTGACAAGTACGATTTTTTTCATTGATTTTAAGATTTTGGTTATGCTACAAATCTGAATATTTAATCAATTTTGTTTCTCATACTTTTGAGTGATTTTTCTAAAAAGAGGTATTTTCATACGAAAGTATGAGTTTATTTATGCTATCAAACTCAATCTTTTGGCTTTTTCAATGGCCTGAGTGCGACGTTTGACGTTTAATTTTTCAAATACATTGGAAGTATGTGTTTTGACAGTATTGAGTGAAACATATAATTTTTCTGCAATTTCCTGGTTACTTAGTCCTTCTGCCATGAGTTGCAAAACATCTAATTCTCTTTTGCTCAAACCAAGTTTATTCAGTTCTTTTTCATTCAAAACAAAACTATCAGTAAAAATAGGCTTTTCTACAATTTGAGTTTCTATTTTGGGTTTAGTGAGTTTGAGTGCAAGCCAGATTCCAAGTGAAGTAAACAATAGAGCAATAATACCTGCATAAATCTCAAATGTATGATTGATAATAATGAAACGCAGCTCAAGCCATTTCAATAAAAATAGCAAAATAGCCAATGAAATGCCATAGAGAATGGTGTCTTTATTTTTTGTTAGGAAATTCAAAATAGTTAATGGCTTTATATAAAAAAAGAAGTAATTTCTCATTCAAAAATAAAAAAAAACTCCTAAAATGTCAGCATTAGGAGCCTTTTTAATTTGATAAAAATATTGATTTTATAATTTACATTTTTTGATTCTTAAGTTTTATTCCGTGATAGAAGTAGCTTAAAAGAGATATTAATATTAAAAATGCAAGTATAAATAAATGATATTTTGTGGCTTTTTCGACGAGTGAAGTTACTAAATTGGGTTTTTCGGCTAATCTTTCAATAATCCAACCTATAGAAGAAATTCCAGCCAAAATAGCTCCCAATACTCTGAAATTTGAGTAAAATGAGGTTCGACTTAGGATAATCAGCCACGGAATAACCGCAATAATTACAAAAATTTGCATCATTTCTATACCAATATTAAAACCAAAAATACTAAATATCATTTTTGCTGTATCAAGCTTTAGGTTTTCGAGTGTATTGGCAAAAGCAAGACCGTGAATTAGTCCAAAACCAAGTGCAATATAGGTCTCTTTGTTTGGAAAAATAGGTTTAATGGCATGAATGGCAGAAACCAAAATAGAAACACCAATCAAAACTTCAATCAATTTACTTGGTAAGAAAACCCAGCCCAAAGCACCAAATAGCAGTGTTATGGAATGCCCAATCGTAAATGCTGTTACTACTTTTAGAATATGAATCAGACTCTCATGAACTGAACTATGCGAAGCCCACTTTTTACTACTGACTAATAAAGGTATCGGTAATAAAAGCACCAAAATAAATAGTAAGTGGTCCGTTCCTTCCGCAATATGTTTTGTACCTAATAAAACCATGCTTTTGAAACCTTTCCAGATGCTTCCTTGCTGCAAACTCATCTGAAAAGGTTTAATTGTGCCAGTCGGAATATCTAATTCAATAATGCCAACTTCTTGAAAAGTACTATCTTCAGCAATGATACCTTGTTGCCAGTCTTGTTTGATAGAAATCAAGATTTTATGACTTGCTACTTGGTGCAAAATCACATCATAATCAAAATAGAAATTACGTAGGTCATAAGACTGTGGCGGGGTCATTGAAAACTTTACAATAAGCTCTTTATAGTCGCCTGATAATTTACTTTTTGTCTCGATAACGTTCATTTCACCCAACTCAACTTTCCATAATTTACCATCAAAAGTTCTTGGGCGAATATGATTGAGTAAGTAAATCCTCAACGAATCACCCAAACGCTCTACCAAGTGTGCCGAATGATCATTTACACCCATACCAATTGCCGATTGTAGCTCGTTGAGCGGTAACTGAATTTCGCCCGAGATATTTTTTTCGTGAATATTTAGAATCACCATTGAACTGGGCATTGGGTGAGCAAAAAGTCCACCTTGTCCCCAGAAAAATAGTAAAAATGTCAGAACACAGATGCTCCAGATTTTAACGACACAGGTTTTCAATGACTTGTACTTAAAATCTTTAGAAACCTGTATTTTTTTAATAATCTGTGTCATTTGTGTTCTGTTTTTATATGAATTATTAAAACTAAGTAATCTCATTGATTAATTTCCACCGTAATCATTTGTTCTATCTCTCCACACCGAATGAGGGTGATTGGCATTTCTCACAATGATACCGCCTTGCATCGAAAATTCAATCCAAACATTTGGCCCATCAATCAAAACAAAATCTCCTTTTGAGGTCAAATCTGTTGTACCAACATAAGAAATATAAGTATTATCAATATCGGCTTTATATTTGGCATAAACTGCTGCTGAAGCTTTGTCATCTAAATCATCGGTATATGTTTTAATGGCTGCTAATACCAAATCTTTTTTCGCTTGCGTCAAATCACCAACTTTAACGCCAGTTTTAGTAGTTGGGAATTTACTATCTTGACCTGGCCCTAGGATGAGGTCATTTTGAGCAGATGCACGTTTGGCAGATGTTAGTTCGGCTGAACTTAAACCTTTAAGCATGGCTGAAAGTGCATTTAATTCTTGTGCGATTGGTTGATAAGTAACATTTTTCCAAACATAACTTGGGAATGGTTCCGTCGAACGAAAAGAAGGTGTACCGCCTGTCATTTTTCCACTATTATATGTATAGATGATTGTACCGTGGTGACCACCAATTTGTAAACACCATAAGCCAGTTGTGCTTGGTGTACCAATAAACGCAACATAATAATTTCCTGAACCATAATCAGAACCCCCACCGATTGAGTTTAAATAATCATCAGCGGCCAAAATACCAATATATTCTTCATTGCCTTCATTGGCAGTTGTGCTTGTTGTGGCTTTCAACAAATTATAGAATGCAGTCCATTGTGCAGTAGAAAATGTACTTGATTGCAAGCCCACTCTTCCTCTGTATAAGCCTTCGGGTAAGTTCGACCATTTTTGAGCGTGGGCTTTGTTATAAGTATCTTGAAGCGTTGTAGCCTGAGTGCTTGAAAGCGAGGCTTTAAAAGCATTGGCCATAGCTACGATATTTGCAATATCCGTGTCAACAGACCATGCCGAACCGCTTGTTGTTGCTCCTCCAGATGTACCTGATGCCGAAACTGTCAATGAAAAGCTACACGATTGTCCACCTACTGTAACTGCAAACGTAGCAGTGCCAGCCGCCGACGGTGTACCAGCAATAGCAAATGTAACAGAGCCATCGCCAGATGCTAATGTACCAGCGGCCAAAGTGGCTGTCAAGCCTGTGACTCCAGTTGAAGCAACTGCCGAACCTGCCGAATATACTCCTCCATTTCCACCTGTATAAGGTACGGTGGCAGTTCCAGTAAAAGCAGTTCCTGCAGTTGGTGTAGCAGAAAAAGTAGTTGATGAACAGCTTAATGTAGTAAGGCTTGCAGTGGAAGTTGTGGCGACTTCAGTTTTCTCACAAGCAATAATCAATAATGCAATACTAATAGTAAAGCTTAATAATACGTTTTTGAATTTCATAAATTTTCTTATTTTACATTTGAAATTGCCTATATAGACGGCAGAACGTATGATTTGGTGGGGAAAGATGCTGACTTTAAAAGTGAAATGGAAAAAAAGTCAAGTGAATCGTCGAAATTAAGCTTTCTCAAACCAATTTTTAAATTGCGTAACTTTTTCTTTGCTAATCACCGCTTCATAAGGTGATGCTGGATTGGTCTTAACTAAGATTCGGCTATTGATATATGGTTCGATTTCTAGAATGCTTTCTCTCGAAAGAATGTATTGTCGATTGGCTCTTATGAAGTCGAGAGGATCAAGTTGGTTTTCGAGGTCTTCGAGTTTGAAATCAAGAATAAGTTTTCTTCCATCCCATAGCTGGCCAAAAACTAAACCATTTTCGATAAAAAAATAGGCAAACTCGCTGGTTTTGATGGGCAATAGTTTATCTCGGTAGCGTACTAAAAAGCTTTTTCGATAGCTTTTTTGAGAAAATGCTTGCTGCTTGAAAAGTTGGTTGAGAGTTTCTTGTTTGATGAGTTGTTGATTGTTAAACTTTTCTATCGCAAAACTTAATGAATCGGCATCGAGTGGTTTTAATATATAATCAACACTATTAAGTTTGAATGCTCGAATGGCATATTCATCAAAAGCTGTTGTAAATATGATTGGTACATTGATTGTTACTTGTTCGTATATTTCAAAAGAAATACCATCGGCTAATTGAATATCAGAAAAAATCAAATCAGGGCTTTCATTGCTTGTGAACCATTTGATTCCCTCTCTGACGCTTTCTATAATTGCCAAAACTTCGTAATTGATATTGAGTTGATTCAGCAAAAACTTCAATTGGCTTGCAGCTGCTGACTCGTCTTCTATGATAACTATTTTCATTTTAGAAGCCCCTAACCCTGATTGGGGAATTTTATTTAGTATGAAATTAACGGAAGAATGACAATAAATGCTTCGTTTTGCTCAATTTCTATTTCACGATTTGCTAAAATCTTGAATCTTTCATTGAGATTAACTAAGCCAATTCCTGTACCTCCCGAGTTTTGTTTGAGATTGATTGTGTTTCTAACAGTAATAGTTTTATCACTTTCATTCGACTCAATCCAAATATGAAGTGGCGATTCAGTAGAGATTATATTGTGTTTGATAGCATTTTCAATTAAGAGTTGCAGAGAAAGTGGCGGAATCTGCAATGGTATATTTTCAATATTTTTGACAACTTTTAAGTTTTCGCCAAACCTCATTTGTAACAAAAAAATATAGCTATCAATTAAAGTTAATTCTTCCTTCAAGGGTACTAAGGAATGCTCTTGCATACTAAGAGAGTATCTTAATACTTGCGATAGTTTTTGCAAATAACGCTGGCTTTTTCCTTTGTCTTCATTAATCAACCAACTAAGCGTATTTAATGAATTAAATAGAAAATGAGGGTTTAATTGATTTTTCAAAGAACTAAGTTGAACTAATAGATTTTCGCTTTTTAGGTGTTCATTTTCGAGTAAAATCTCGTTTTTACGCTCAGTTTCTATCAAAAATCTACAAAAAAAATAGGCGATTAATCCGATTAAAATTCCACGCATCAATACAGTAGGAAACATTTTCATTGATAAACCAATGATTAGAACATTGAGCGTTGTTAATACAAATACAAAGACGATAAAGATGATAAATATTTCAAAAAATATCTTTGTTTTGGAATGACTTGATTTTGAATGGTTATAAACAATTTGAATAAAAAATACTGAATAAAAAAAACAAACAAGAACTTGAATCAGTACATCCAACTGTGCAATGCCAGATTTTTCTAAACGAGGTAATTGAAGAAATATAATTGGAAGGTTGACAAATAATGCCAAGAAAAGCGATACTCCCCAAACAAACTGCGTAGTTGAAAACTTTTTATTCATCATGGTAAAAAATATCTCAAATGTATGAATTTAATGAGCTTTTTTGGAGAAATTTTAAATGAATAGGAAAAATTGGCACTTGAAAAGAAAAGCCTGCACGAGATTCATCATGCAGGCTTTGAAAAATGATAACTCCACCAAAGTATTTAGAATGAAATGGTATTAACAGTATTTGAACTTGAAGTAGTGGTAGTTGATTTCAATGTTGCTCCCGAATTTGAATAGGTGCCACCAGTGTACAATCCCCAACCTGATGAACCACCCACAAAACTTCCTCCTGAGTAAGTTCCACCAAAGTAAATCTTATATTGTGAATTTTTTGCCAAACTTGGGTTCGAGAAATGGAAATAGTAATTGGCATTTTTGGGTTTGAATGTTACTAAATCTTTTCCAGAGGCATCTTCAATATGTAATACAGAAGATGCTGCTACCTGAGCACTTGACGTAATGTACATGCTCACTTGTGTAGATGTTGCAGTCATTGCCTTGGTCATGCGAGCATTTGAACCACCTGCAATTAATATTCCCCCGTTTACAAGGAAATTACCATTAATATCAACACCTTCTTCTGGTTGGTTTGTAGGGCCACCAACAATAGCTGTTCCGCCTGTTATCGTAATATTTCCATTACTATCAATCGCATCACTTCCTGTAACAATTAATATACCACCTTTGATGTAAATATGACTGCCATCATTCGACTCAGTACCACCCGATACTGTTCCCATTGATGCGTTAATTCCATCATTTGAAGAGGTGACGTTTGTAAGTCCTCCACCAAAAGTAATAATTTTAGATTCTATACCTTCGGTAGATTTTGTGACATTAATAGTCCCATCATTTACCGTGACAGATGTTTCTGATTTAATCCCATCATCGGTTGCAGCAATATTTAGTTCACCATTATTCATGATAAAAACCCCATCACTTTTAAAACCTTTTGCTTCACTGGTGTTAGCACTATTGTAGGTATATTTCGCACCTGAAGCGGTGATATTAGTTGTACCACCATTAATAGTTGCGGTACCATCAACACTAATACCTTTTGCCCCCAAACCTGTGCTATTGATGGTCAAATTCCCACCATTGATGGATAGGTTTTTATCGCAATTAATGCCCGCAGGAGCAGCAATATCTGAATCAGCCGTATCATAATATGCTGCTCCCGAAGTGGTGATTTTTACTGTCCCAGCATTCAAGATAAAATCTCCCCCAGTTTTTAAACCTTTTGAACCTTTTCCTGAAACAGTTAATGTGACAGCTTCGGAAGTTCCTATTGTGGTATAACTTTCACTCTTTATCGCATTGCCTTTATCGCCAGTTGTTGTTACACTTATCTTACCCCCTTTTATCAATACATACGGTATGATGGTGGCATCTGTACTAGAATAGGGTGCTGCTATACCATCATCAACGCTATTTACATTGATTGTTCCACCGTTGATTACCACATAACCTTCTTCGGCCACAATACCATCGCCTGATGATGTAACTGTTATTGTACCATTATCAACTTGTAAATAATCATTGGCATGAATACCATCTTTTACTGCCGATTTGACAATGATATTCGCTTCGCTGATTGCAATATAGTCATCAGCTACAATAGCATGTTTGTTAAGTCCAGTAACATTTAATGTACCCGTTCCCATAAAACTCAATTGACCTTCGCTAAAGAATGTACCTTTTTGATCTTCTTTACTGGTGGTGTAGGTGGCTCCGTCTATCAAAGTATTGGTAGTTCCAGCTAATATATTAATTGTACCTTTTTTGCTAGATTGACTGTTGATTGCGGGCCCTACACTATTGGTAATACTCACACTTTTCATCGTGATATTGTATCTGTATTCACTATAAATTTTGAAACTACCTTTGGTAGCAGTACCCGATAGTAGATACACAATTTCTTTAGAAGTATTGGTCGAAGTAACAGTTACGTCAGCACCACTTACTGCTACAGCAACACCTGAACTTGAATATGGATTATTCACCGAAGCACTCGTACCAGAATAAGCAATCACCACTGTATCTTTGGCTGCTGTGGCAGTATTCGATGTGCCGGCAGCTATAGCAAGCGTAACTGTACATGTCTGTCCACCCAAACTTAAATTGAATGTTGCCGTACCAGATGATGTTGGCGAGCCTGAAATGGTATAAACCAAATTTCCTGCACCATTGGCCAATGTTCCAGCTGCTACAGTAGCTGTTAGTCCTGTGACACCCGTCGAAGATGCTGTCGAAATATCATAAGTTCCGCCATTTCCACCTGTATAAGCCATTGTTACGGTACCTGTATAAGCAGTTCCATTTGTTCCGATTGCAGGGGCGACCGTACAAACTAATGTAGAAATACTTGCTTTTGAAACTGCCACTGGCAATGATAATGTACAACTTTGTCCACCTAAAGCAATAGCGAAAGTAGCAGTTCCTGCTGAAGTGGGTGTACCTGTGATTACAAAACTGGCAGTTCCACTACCTGAAGCTAAAGTTCCTGCTGATAAAGTAGCTGTCAGACCTGTTATTCCCGTAGAAGCAATAGCTGTGCCTGCATCATAAGCAACTCCATTGCCACCTGTATAAGGTACACTTACTGTTCCTGTATAAGATGCCCCGCTGGTGGCGGTAGCTGAAAATGTTGTACTCGTACAAGTTAATGCGGTGATTGTTGCTGTTTTAGTGGTAGTTACTTCTTCGCTTTTACAAGCTTGGAAAAACGTAATAAATGTTAGCAATATGCCAATGACTAAAATACTCCTTTTTTTCATATTGATGTTTATTTGTTACAAAACTAAATACACAAGATTTTACTAATAACTGGATAGACGAGGATGCTACAAAAAAGGTGGTATGGATAATTGAAATTGAGGTAAAAATGCCAATTGTTACGGTAAAAATTATATTTTAAAAGTTTTATTGAATGTTTTGACAGAAAAACTAATTTGAAAAAGATGTTGACATTCAAAAAAAAATTATCTTTGATAAAAACAACTCATCAACTATGAAAAAAAAATACTTCATCTTTTTAATGTTGGTTGCTTATTCAGTAACTGCACAAGTCAATTTTACCGTAAAATTCCCGAATCAAGGCTTATTAGATGGCCGTTTGTTATTGATGTTATCAAAAAATGACAAATCCGAACCTCGATTTCAGATTCTTGATGGCCATGATACGCAAGTAGTTTTTGGTTTAGATTTAGACAATTGGGTTTCAACCAATCCTAAAATCATAAATTCAGGCAATACCTCAGGTTATCCGATTCAATCCTTGAAAGAGATTCCAGCGGGGGAGTATTATGTACAAGTTTTGTTACATAAATATGAAACTTTTAAGCGAAAAGATGGTAAAGTAGTGAAACTTCCAATGGATAGGGGTGAAGGGCAGCAATGGAATTTGGCACCAGGGAATATTTACTCAAAACCCATAAAAATTACTATCAATCCTAAAGTTACTCAAAATATTGAGCTAAAAATTGACCAAACCATTCCGCCAATAGAAGAACCAAAAGATACCAAGTATATCAAACACATTAAGATTCAGAGTAAATTATTAACAGAATTTTGGGGCAGACCAATGTATTTAGGAGCTCATATTTTGCTCCCCGAAGGGTTTGATGAACACAAAGATGTGAAGTATCCTTTAGCTATTTTTCATGGACATTTTCCAAGTGATTTTGATGGTTTTCGTACAACTCCACCCGATGCCAATATGCCTACTGATGATTATAGTTCAAGATTCAAAATCTATGGTTATAATAAAATAGTGCAGCAAGAAGCCTACGATTTCTATAAAATGTGGACTGGGCCGAATTTCCCAAGAGTGTTGGCAATCGAAATTCAACATGCTTGTCCTTACTACGATGATTCTTATGCAGTCAACTCCGAAAGCATTGGGCCGTATGGCGATGCAATTACTTATGAGTTGATTCCGTACATCGAAAAACAATTCAGAGGCATTGGCGAAGGTTGGGCAAGATTTACTTATGGTGGTTCAACAGGTGGCTGGGAGGCTTTGGCTGTGCAAGTAAAATATCCAAATGAATATGGTGGTTGCTATGCTGCTTGTCCAGATCCAATTGATTTTAGGGCTTTTACAACTGTTGATATTTATAAAGATAAAAATGCCTATTTTTACGAAAGTGAGTTTAAACAAACTCAACGACCTGGTTATCGAGACTATTTAGGTCAGCTAACCGCTACGCTCAAAGAGATGAATATGAGAGAACAAGCACTCGGCACAAAATCAAGAAGCGGGCAACAATGGGATATTTGGGAGGCTGTTTTCTCGCCAGTAGGAAAGGATGGTTATCCTCAACCAATTTGGGACAAAAAAACGGGTATAATTGACAAAAAAGTAGCTGAATATTGGCGAGAAAACTACGATTTGACTTATATTTTGAAACGTGATTGGCCAAAATATGGAGATAAATGGCGAGGAAAAATCAGAATTTATTGCGGAGATATGGATAATTTTTATCTAAATAATGCTGTGTATCTTGCCGAAGCTGAACTGAAAAACTTGAATAGTCCAGCTTATGAAGGCGAGGTAGATTATGGCGACCGTGCCGAACATTGCTGGAATGGTGACCATACCCAACCAAATTATATTAGTCGCTTACGTTATCATCGAATGTTTATTCCAAAATGGGTTGAAGATATGAAGAAAACCGCACCCAAAGGAGTAGATTTGACGAGTTGGAGGTATTAACACTCATTAAAATGGGGGTTTAAGAGAACAAAGGAAAACTAACCTTATTTCAGACTTCAAGTCCGAAATGAAAAGCAATCATTCCTTTGTTCCCTTAGTCAGCTAATTTATTGGCTGAAAAGCCTAATGTTTCTCTACTTCCCTGCCTCAGTATGAAGCATTTCTAAACCTACCGAAGCACGAGGTTTGAAGCCTGTCCATAGTTTATCATTGGAATTCTGATTGACATCTAAGTATTTTGCATAATCTTTTTTCTTGAGATGAATACCCAAGAAAGCGGTTACAAAATGTTGGTTGATGTTATTTATGCGACGTTCGTTCCATGCAGGCTCTGCGTAACGATAATATTCGTCAAAGTGCAAACCTGCCTTCAAAGATTCGGCTGGCGGAGGATTGGGTGCTACATTATGGCGAGCATTCATATATGTAAGCATATAACGATTAGCATTTACCGCTCCATTATAAATGGCTTTAATGCCTTTTTCATACCCCGAAATATCATCTTGACTTCCTGCCACAAAAAATGTTGGAATCTTTAAGCCTTTCAAAGTTTCTGCGTCCCAAGCACCACGTTCCATGCCCCACGGAGCAAATGCTACTACTGCTTTGATGCGGCTATCGACTGTTGCTCTATAATCTGGATGAGAACCTGTACGTACTTCGATGGCTTTACTACCACCACTCAATGCCCCAAAAGTTTTGATGATTTGGTCGCTATAGCCAGCACCTGCCACATTCAAAACCCCATAACCGCCCATCGAATAACCAATCAATGCTGTGTTTTGGTCATCTACTATTCCTGATAAAAAACTATTTTTTGTCTTTCCTAAATCAGCAACCTGATTGAGTATAAATAAAATATCTTTTGAACGATTGAGTAGGGTACTTGGAAAACCTCCAGCATCTCTAAAAGTCGATTCAGTATGGTCAATGGCTACTACAATATAGCCTTTTGAAGCCAAATTTTCTGTTAAATAAGTAAGCAATAGCCTTGAACCTAAATATCCATGCGAAACCACAATGAGCGGAAATGCTCCTTCAGTAGTTTTTGGAGCTGCATCACGCACGGCACGACCTAAAAAAGTAAACGGAATCAATGGGCGTTTTGGGTCATTTGATGAACCCATCACTTGGTCATAAGTCACCATTTCTTTTACATCAGCTGCTACGTTGGCGGGATACCAAACTTCCACTTTGAGTGGTCGGTCGTAAGTTGGGTCAACGCCACCTTTTGATTTTAGGACATCGACTTGGTTTTTATTAACAAAATCAAGTGTACGTACACCAATTTTATACTCGCCACGAGGAGCTAATTCGGGAGCATCAGGCAAAGCATCGCCATAAACGAAAGGCTCAGTGGTGTTTTGTGCAAATGAATAAGAGTAGCAAATGATACTGATGCCAAAGAACAGTAATTTGGAATAGATTAATTTCATTGTTAAGGTTGAATTTGCTGTGAAAATATTACTGCAAATTAGACAAGAAAAACAGAAGAATTGTTTTTTTAGAAACGCAATTTGATGTTTTTTTTAAATTTTTATTTTTTTTAGTCAAAACAGAAACTTTATTGAGCATATTCTTCTTTTTTTGTTTTCAAGCAACTTATTTATGAATAATCTTTACGGTAAAAAGATATACTTCTCTAATTTTGCGATAGAAAAATTTCATAGAAAACTTAATTTTTTAAACCAAAAAATATTAAATGACAGCATTAGATATAGTTAAGACATATTACGAGCGTTTTAATAGTAAAGATTGGGCTGGAATGCTTGCATTATTGCATCCAGAAGTAAGACACGAAGCAAATCAAGGAGATGTACGCATCGGAATTGAAAAATTCACTTCATTTCTGCAACACATGGACGATTGTTATGATGAAACTTTAACAGACATGGTATTTTTTACTGAACCAAATAATAAGCGTGTTGCTGTAGAATTTGTAGTAAACGGCATCTACAAAAAAACAGATGCTGAAGACCTGCCACCTGCCAAAAACCAAAAATATGTTTTACCTGCGGCTGCCTTTTTAGAGCTGAGTGATGGTAAAATTTCACGCGTGACTACTTATTATAATCTTCCACTTTGGATTGAATTAGTATCGAAATAAATGTCAGAACTAAGTTTTGTTTCCAAAAAAGGCACTCAGATTCAGTCACTTATCACTGATTTAGCTGCTTTGCGAATAGCAGTTTTTAGAGATTTTCCATATTTGTATGAAGGCACTTTTGAATATGAGCAAGAATACCTTCAAACATATATCCAAGCTCCCAATTCTTTGCTTTTTGCTGTATTTGATCAAGGAAAAATGATTGGTGCTACTACTTGCATTCCGCTCGTGCATGAAACACCAGAAGTGCAAGAACCATTTATTGAGGCAGGAATTGACTTAACTAAAATATTTTATTTTGGAGAAAGTATTTTGTTATCACAATATCGTGGATTAGGTCTTGGGCATCGTTTTTTTGATGAACGTGAAGCTCATGCAAGAAGCTTTGGCAAATATACAACTACCTGCTTTTGTGGAGTAGTCAGAGAAGAAAATCATCCAATGAAACCTGCTGATTATCAACCACTTGACAATTTTTGGATTAAGCGGGGTTACCAAAAACAAACAGAATTAAAAAGTAATTTTGAGTGGTTAGACATGGGAGAAAAGGCTGCAACATCGAAAACTATGATTTATTGGAGTAAAGAAATCTAACAAATGAACTTGAAAATCGCGTCAGCACAATACCCCATTCGGTTTCATAAAAGTTTCAGTAATTGGCAAAATCATACCCAGAAATGGGTTGAAAATGCTGTGAAACAAGATGCTCAGTTGTTGGTTTTTCCAGAATATGGTTCGATGGAATTAGTCAGTTTACTGAGCGATGAAATCAGGGCTGATATTCGTTGGCAAGTGCGAGTTTTAAATACATTTAAAGATGGTTTTTGTAGTGTTTATGCCGATTTAGCTAAAAAATATAATATCACAATCGTTGCCCCAAGTTTTCCAGTAATCGAAGGCAATTTTATATTTAATCGGGCTTTTGTATTTAGTAGCAAAGGCTTGGTTGGCTTTCAAGATAAGTTTTTTATGACTCGGTTTGAAAATGAGGTGTGGGGAATTCATTCAGCACCTAAAAAATTAACTTTATTTGAAGGTGCTTGGGGTAGCTTCGGTATCCAAATTTGCTACGATGTTGAGTTTGGTTTAGGTTCACAATTATTGTGTTCGGCTGGAGCTTCGCTTATTGTGTCTCCAAGTTGTACGGAAACTATTCGTGGGGCAACACGTGTACACGTAGGTGCAAGGGCAAGAGCTTTAGAAAATCAGTGTTATGTAGTTGTATCGCAAACAGTGGGCAATGCAGCGTGGTCGCCAGCGGTTGATATAAATTATGGTTTTGCAGCTGCTTATTGTACACCAGATAAAAATTTACCAGAGGAAGGAATCATTGCTTCAAATTCCCCTCAAAATGAAGAATGGTTGATGGTAGATTTAGATTTTGATAAAATCCGAAATGTAAGAGCTGATGGGCAAGTTTTAAACTTTAAAGACATACAAAATACGCATATCGGATTGATTAGTGAATCAGTTGAAATACAAAAAGTTAGTTTGTAAGATTTTACTTTTTCCTATAAAACATGTAAAAATGCTTATCCGTCTTTTTCTTATTTATAGTTTTTGCGATTGAGGCTTTCGTATAAAATAAAGTCTTTTTCCCGATTCAACTGTAGCACGTAAATTAGCACATGAATAATTTGAAATTTACTCAAATCATTATTTGCTGAATAAATTGTATAACTATTTTGAGCATGGATTTATTTATACATTTTGTGTTATTATTTTCTAAAACCACTCAATAAGAAAAAGCTTTTTTTATTGAGTTTTTGAGTGAATTTTTGAATCTTTGTTAAAACCTAAAAAAATACTCATTTTATGAAACGTTTTCTGCGTGTCGCACTTTTTACCATCATTGGAATTGTAGCAATCGTTGGTATCGCTTTATTATTTCTCAATTTCAAGGGAGTTCCTTCTTATGAAGTAAATATTCCTGACAACATTAAAAACCTTAAAGTTGAAGTTACTCCCGAACGAGTAGCTCGGGGCGAGAAAATTGCAATTGTTCTTTGTAATGGTTGTCACGCCAACAATAGCAATCGTTTGGTTGGCAAAGCAATACTTGATTTACCTCCTGCGTTTGGAAAAGCCTATTCGCTCAATATCACACAAGACAAAGAAGAAGGAATTGGTAAATGGACTGATGGGGAAATTATGTATTTTTTGAAAACAGGTATCAAAAATAATGGTCAATATTCGCCAATCATGCCAAAATTACCAAGAATGGCCGATGAAGATGTGAAATCAGTAATCGCCTATTTGCATTCTGATCGCTATCCTGTTCAAGCCACCAAAGGTAAACAACCTGAGCAAGAACCAAGTTTATTATTGAAAGTGCTTACTAATACCGTAATGAAACCCCTCGAACCTATCAAAGAGCCAATCAATGTACCTGACTCGACTGATATGATAGCTTTTGGAAAATATGTGGCAAATGATATGATTGCTTGTTATGCTTGTCACTCAAAAGATTTCTCAAAGCAAGACCCCCTTCACCCTGAAAATTCACTTGGTTTTTATGGTGGAGGCAATCCAATGCCGAATCTTGAAGGCCAAATCATCCCATCGTCAAATATCACGTTTGATGCTGAAACGGGTATTGGTAAAAATTATACAGAAGCACAGTTTGTAGATGCTGTTAAGCTCTGCAAAAAATCAGATGGCAGCACACTCCGGTACCCAATGCAACCACATGTTACGCTGACTGACTATGAAGTAAAGTCGATTTATGCTTATTTGAAAACAATTCCTAAGATTAAAAACCAAGTAAAATAAGTTTTTTATTGTAGGATATTACTAAAGAAATATGAGCAGTAATTAAGCAGAAATCATTAGACAAAATGTAAATCAACAAAGATATTGGTGATAATCCATGTCCGAGAAAGATGGACTGACGAATTGAGAGTAAAAAAAGCGAGGTAAAGGTTTATACTTTTACTTCGCTTTTTACTAAAGATTGAAATAATCCATTATTTTCTAAAAATATCGACCAATTTTTGGATGGTCAACAATCATTCTTTTTAGTTTTTGATTGTCAATGCTTCCTTGAACACCATAAACAACTTTCCCACCTGGTTCTACTAAAAGTGTGTAGGGCAATGCCCCATTCCATTTTGGGTCGATGGCTTCGATGAGTTTATAAATATCTTCATCTTTAAAAATATAATTCTTCACTCCTGAATGTTTTTCTTTAAGGAATTTTAGGGCTTTATCTTTCTTCTCTAATTTATCGGCAGAAACAGAAACAAACTCAAAATCTCTTGCACCATACATGCGATGAATATCTAAAAAATCAGGATATTCAATGACACATGGGCCACACCAAGTTGCCCAAACATTGATGAGGCGAAGTTTATCAGAATCATCATTTTTTACTAATTTTTTTATGCCTTCAGTGTCTAATTCTTCAAGAGTTACAGGACGAGATGTCCAATTTTTTTCATTTTTTTCGTTGTATTCAGTTTTCCAAGCCCATTTTACTGAGCAACCAAAGGTTTTTGTTGTGGGAGTTGTTACTTCTTTTCCTGCTAAAACTTCATCAAGAGCTTTTCTGAGGTCTTCGGCATTTGCCCCTTTGCTTGGTTTTTCGATGGCATCAAGTCGGCCATTATATCGTAAAATGCGTTGACTATCAAATACAAAAGCATGTGGAGTAGCCACTGGCCCATATTTTATAGAGGTTGCTTCAGTGTCGCCATCATATAAGTATGGAAAATTATATTGTTTTTCTTTGGCTCTTATTTTCATGTTCTCAAAATCATCATTGAGGTCAGAATAACCTAATTCTTCCAATAAAAGTCCATTGGGACTATTAGGTGAAATCGCCACAACCGCTACGCCTTTACTTTTATAATCAACCACAATTTTCTTGATTCTATCTTCATACGCTTGAGCCGTAGGGCAGTGGGTGCAAGTAAAAATAATGACTAAGACTTTTGCTGCAGCAAAATCTTTAAGTGAGTAAAATTTTCCGTCATAATTTGGCAATTTAAAGTCAATTGCCTTTGAACCGATAGCCATTGTAGGGGTTTCGTGATGCGGCACTGCTTGTGGATGAGCTACAAACTTATTTTGAGCATAAGTTAAAGAAGCAATAAATAGCAGCAACATTGAGAGTAAAACTTTCATAGTATCTTGGTTGAATTAGATGGAATATTTATTATCAAAATTAAACAAAAAAACACTAAAATAATGATACTTTTTTATTGAATTATAGCAATAAATTTTAGAATTATGATAAATTTGTTTTTTAAATCTTTCAACGCTATAATCTTTCAGATAATGAACTCAAATTTCTCTCGTCGTGATTTTGTGAAGGCTTCAGCGGCAGCAGTTGGGGGTATCTCAATTGCTACATTGCCTATCGAAACCTTTGCCAATTCTTCAGTAGATGATACCCTCAAAGTTGCTCTTATTGGCTGCGGCGGACGTGGTACGGGTGCTGCTTTGCAAGCACTCTCAGTCAAACAAAATGTAAAATTGGTCGCAATGGCTGATGCTTTTCGTGATAGAATAGACTCTTCTTACCAAAATTTAACTAAAGGGAAAGTCAAAGACCGTGTCGATGTACCAGAAGAACGCAAATTTGTGGGCTTTGATGGTTACAAACAAGCTATCGCATTGGCTGATGTTGTTATCTTAACAACCCCTCCAGGTTTCCGCCCAATTCATTTTGAAGAAGCCGTTCGTCAAGGCAAACACGTTTTTATGGAAAAGCCGGTAGCAACTGATGCACCAGGCATTCGTCGAGTATTGGCTGCTGCTGAGGAGTCGAAAAAGAAAAATTTGAAAGTGGTTGTCGGTTTACAACGTCATTATCAAAAATCATATCTTGAAACCTATAAAAAAGTAATTGACGAAGGTGTGATTGGCGATATTGTAGCAGCTCGTTGTTATTGGAATAATGATGGGGTTTGGGTAAATGAGCGTAAGCCTAATCAAACAGAAATGGAATATCAAATGCGAAATTGGTATTATTTTGTGTGGCTTTGTGGCGACCATATCAATGAGCAACATATTCATAATATTGACGTAATCAACTGGTTTAAAGGTGGTTATCCAACAGAAGCTATTGGAATGGGCGGGCGTCAGGTAAGAACTGATAAGAAATTTGGTGAAATTTTTGATCATCACTATGTAGAATTCAAATATGAAGATGGCATGATTTTATCAAGTTCTTGCCGTCATCAGCCGGGTACAGTTTCTGATGTTTCTGAGCATTTGATTGGAACAAAAGGAAAAGCAACCGAAGGTAAAATATTTGACCTAAAAGGAAATAATATTTGGCGACATAAAGGCGAAGGAGATGGTGATCCTTATCAAGTTGAGCATGATGTATTATTTGATTGCATTGTAAACAATAAGCCAATCAATGATGCTGAAAGAGGAGCAAAGAGTACAATGACAGCCATTATGGGACGTATGGCTACGTATTCAGGCAAGAAAATTAAGTGGGAAGAAGCATTAAATTCTGATCTTAATTTAATGCCAGATGCTTATACTTGGGATACTTTACCAAAAACTCTACCTGATAAAGATGGTTGGTACCAAATCCCAATGCCAGGTAAAACGAGAGCAGTATAGTTTTTAATGTAAAATGTATAATGAAAAATGGATAATGCGATTAGACTTTCATAGTCATTTTGCATTATCCATTTTTCATTACAGATTATTTTACGAGCTCTCCGCTTAAACGCATCAATTGTAATTCTGAAATTTTGATATTGTAGCGAGCATTTGTCAAACGATTCAAAGAAGTGTTTAAGCTTCGTTGAGCTTCATTTAATTCCAAAATTGTCGAACCTCCCAATTTGAATTTCTCTAAAGATATTTTCAAGTTTTCTTCTGCTACTTCGTTGTTTTCTACTTCCAACTTCAATAATTCTTTGTCGGTTTGGTATTGATTATAAGCTCTAACCAAGTCTGATTCGAGTTGTGTCCATAAATCTTCTTCTTGTTTACGCAAGATTTCAGTATTTATTTTTGAAACTTGAATTTGACGACGAGTGATTTCGCCATTAAAAATATTCCAAGTAGCAGCTAAACCAACGTTCAGACCAACATTTTGGTTATAAAGAAATAAACCTGCGTTTGTTTTACTCAATGAATAACCAAAAGAAGAGTTGAGGGTTACTCTTGGTAATTTTAATGCGGCGACTTCTTTTTGAGCAATCACGCTAATATCAGTATTTTTTCTTAAATATTGCAATGCTCTATTAGATGCTCTTGCTTGACCTTTTAGTGCTTCGGTATTAGGATCAAACATGATTCCAACGAGTTCTTGCACATCAAAGTCCAAATCTGGCTGCCTTACAAGTACATTATTGAGGCTTATTTTTGCATTTTTCAAAGCATTTTTTGCCTGAACCAATTGAGTAACTTGCGTATTCAATTCAGTTTTTGATTGTAAATAGTCAAGTTTAGATCCTTTTCCAAATTCCCAACGTTGTTCGGTGATTGTCAAACGCTCTTCATAATATTTAATGACGGTCTGCAAAAAAGCCACTGTTTGTTTTTGACGCATCACTTCATAATACGCTTGCATCACATTAATGATTGTATTTTCCATCATTTGTTGTGTTTGCAATTGGCTCAATTGACTTTGACTTTTCAAACGGTCGAGGGTAGCATACATTCTTTTGCCATCGTATAATGTCCAAGCCATTGCTACGTTGGTAGTAGGAGTATAACTTTTACCAAAACGATTGGTTTCAGTGCCATTTGATAATTTTTGATTCACCTCATTGAAAGCAGTTCCCATATTGGCATTTAAGTCAACTTTGGGCATCATGCCTGCATTTCCTTTAAAAACCTGAATATCGGATATTTCTTGCTGCATTTTTGCAACTTTAATATCATAGCTTTTTTCGAGAGCAATGCCTACGGCATTTTCTAAAGTTAGAATCTCTTGAGCGTTTGCAAAAACAGGAAATAGCAATAATAATAAACAATATTTTTTCATAAACAATTGATAATCAGTGGTTAGGGAGATGTCTAATATCCCCTTGCAGCAGACATAATTTATATTTTGTAATAGAGGGGATGAAATCCCCCCCTAAGTTTCATTTAAACTAATTCAGTCTCATTCGCAATTTCTTCTATTTGTTTCATACGCTCAAAATTCTTCTTGCGAGAAAGATAGGTATAAATAGCAGGAATCACATATAAAGTAAGTACCAATGAAAATAAAAGTCCACCCATAATCACAATACCCATTGCCATTCTACTTTTACCTGCTGAACCAAGAGCGAATGCAATTGGTGAAGCTCCTAAAACTGTAGCAAAGCTGGTCATCAAGATGGGACGGAAACGCATTGATGCTGCTTCAATGGCTGCTTCTTTGATTTCCATGCCTTTTTCACGCAATTGATTAGCAAATTCAACAATCAAAATCCCGTTTTTAGTTACCAAACCAATGAGCATAATCATACCAATTTGGCTAAAAATATTAAGCGTTTGATTGAAATACCACAATGAAAATACTGCACCAGCTACCGCCAATGGTACTGTAAGCATAATGATGAATGGGTCAACAAAACTTTCGAATTGTGCTGAAAGAATCAAATAGACTAATACTAATGCCAAAAGGAACATATAAAGTGTATTTGATGAACTTTCAGAGAAATCTCTTGAAGAACCTGACAAAGCTGTACGAATAACTTCATCGCCCAATCTATCTCTGATAGCATTCATTGCCTTGATTCCATCACCAATAGTTTTTCCTGGAGCTAGACCTGCCGAAACGGTTGCACTCATATAACGATTAAAGTGATAGAGTTGTGGCGGGCTACTTTCTTCATTAATCTTTACGATATTATCGAGCTGAATGATTTCTCCACGGTTATTTTTAACATAAGAATTTTTTAAATCTAAAGGCTCATCTCGATTAGCACGGTCAAATTGTCCGATGACTTGATATTGACGACCATTCATTGTGAAATAGCCAAATCTTTGTCCTGCAAAAGCTAATTGCATAGTTTGAGCAACATCCGTTACAGAAACACCCATACTTTTCGCTTTTTCACGGTCGATACTTACTTCAAGTTCAGGTTTATTAAACTTCAAATTCAAATCAGAAACCATGAAAGTAGGGTCTTTGGCCACTTCTTCCATGAATTTTGGCACATATTGACGAAGTTTTTCAAAATCAGGTGCTTGAATAACATACTGTACTGGCAAGCCTCCTCTTTTATCCAAAGAGATCGTTTCTTGTTGTAGTACAAATGCTCTGGCATCAGGCATTCTTTTGGTAATCTTTGTAACTTGATCGGCAATTTGTTGTTGTGTTCGCTTTCTGTCTTGTGGGTCGTTTAACACCAATCTTGTAAAACCTGTATTAGCAGCTCCCGAGCCTGAGAAGCCAGGGGCAGTCATGGTTACAATTACATTGGCTTCAGGCACTGAATCACGAATAGTTTTACCTAATTTTTGAATATAATTATCAGTAAACTCAAAAGATGAACCTTCAGGAGCGGTGATTTGCAGACGCATAGCACTGCGGTCATCAAGTGGAGCTAATTCTTGTTGAAGGTCTTTTCCAAAATACCATGTCATGGCAAATGTGAATAAAATCAATGGAATCGCTACCCAACGGATATTCATAAAACTTGTTAAACGAGTTTTATAACCATCAATCACTCTTACGAAGAAAGGCTCTGTCATTTCATAGAAGCGACTATGTTTTTGGTTTTTTCTAACCAAATAAGCATTCAACATTGGGGTTAAAGTCAATGAAACGAAAGCAGAAATTAATACGGCAGTGGCCAACACAATTCCAAACTCTCTAAAAAGTCGTCCGACGAAACCCTCCATAAAAATTACTGGCAAGAATACTGAAGCCAACGTGATTGATGTAGAAAGTACAGCAAACATAATTTCGTTTGAACCTTTAATAGCCGCTTCGATTGGCTTCATGCCTTCCTCGATTTTCTTGTAAATATTTTCCGTTACAACAATACCATCGTCCACCACAAGTCCAGTTGCCAAAACGATAGCGAGAAGTGTTAATACGTTTACAGAAAAACCAAACAGGTACATAAAGAAAAAAGTACCAACCAACGAAACTGGAATATCAATCAAAGGACGAACAGCGATAATCCAATCACGGAAGAATAAGAAAATGATGATAACCACCAAGCCAATGGCAATCAATAGGGTTTCACCAACTTCTTCAACCGAACGCTTAATAAAAATGGTATTATCCGACATCAATTCCATTCGGTAATCTTTTGGAAGTTCTTTTTTTATTTCTGCCAAACGGTTTTGAACCTGCTTTGAAATCTCTAAATAGTTGGCACCAGGTTGAGGAACAATTGCCAAACCAATGGATGGAACACCATTGATACGCATAACCGTTTCTTCATTTTCAGCACCTAATTCAGCACTTCCAATATCTTTAAAACGAATGATTTTTTCACCTACTGTCTTGACAATCAAGTTATTAAAATCTTCTTCACCTTTAAATCTTCCCACTGTTTTTACTGTCAATTCAGTATTATCACCTGCTAATTTTCCACTTGGCAATTCTACGTTTTCACGGTCGAGTGCTTGTTTTACGTCTTGTGTAGTTACACCTTGAGCTGCCAACTTAGAAGGGTCCATCCATAGTCTCATTGAAAACTTTTTCTGTCCCCAAATCATTACTTGGCTAATTCCTTGAATGGTTTGCAATCTTTGTGCGATTACGTTTTCGGCATAATCACTGATTTCCATGTGACTTCTGATGTCCGACTGTAACATCATACTCATAATCGGGTCAGAGTTTGCATCGGCTTTTGAAACTGTTGGCGGGCCATCAATATCTTGAGGTAACTGTCGAACAGCACTCGAAACCTTGTCACGAACATCATTTGCCGCCGTTTCCATGTCCACACCGATTTCAAATTCGATAGTGATTTGACTGGAACCATTATTGGACGATGAATTGATTGACTTAATACCCTCGATAGCATTCAAGGCTTTTTCGAGAGGTTCAGTAATTTGCGACTCAATAATATCGGAATTGGCACCAACATAATTGGTACGCACCGAAACCACAGGCGGGTCAATGGATGGATACTCACGTACACCCAAAAATGTATAGCCAATAGCACCAAACAAGATGATGAGTAGGTTCATCACGATGGCTAATACAGGACGTTTGATAGAAATGGTTGAGATTGACATAGTGCTTTGCACAATTATGACGGGGTCGCCCGTGCGATGATGAATATTAAATGATGAATGTTGGCAATGCCTCAATTCATTTAACGTCAATAACTTTTATATTTTCAATAAGTTATAAACCTGTGGCCTATAAGTTATTGACTGTGGACTATTTATTTGCTCCTTTTACTTTTACTGGTGAGTCTTTTTTCAAAGCCATGATGCCACTTACGATAAGTGAATCTCCTGCTGAAAGTCCACTTGTTACTTGTATTTTTTTGTCGGTACGTAAGCCTGTTTCCACCATTATTTCGTTAGCCTTTCCGTCACGTACTACATATACTTTTTTACCTTTCAAGATTGGTACAATCGCTTCTGTTGGAATCATTATTGCTTTAGCAATATCCAAATCAACGGTTACTCTTACAAACATACCAGGAACAAGCTTATCGGCTGGGTTTTTAGCCAATGCACGAAGTTTCAATGTACGTAGATTTGGGTCAATTTTTGGATCAATTGCCACTACATTTGCATAGTAAGCGTCTGGTTGACCTTCAACTTCAAACTTTACACCTCTACCCACTTTGATAAGTGTCGAATATTTTTCAGGTACAGTGAAATCAATCTTAACAGGGTTGGTCTGCACGAGTGTAGCCAAACTTGTAGTTGGTGTAACATAAGCACCTTCACTCACATTTTTTAAACCAATTTTGCCTGAAAATGGAGCTTTCAATACTGTTTTCTCAAGATTTGCTTCAATCAATTCTTTGTCGGCATTGAGGGTATTGATTTTATTGGCAGTAACCTCATATTCTTCTTTACTGATAGCGTTGATATCCAACAATTTCTTTTGTCTGGCTTCCGTTTGTTTGGCCAATTCGACATCAAAATTGAGTTTTTTAAGTTGAGCCTGTAAATCTGTGTCTTTGATTTTAGCAATCAATTGGCCAGCAGCTACTCGACTTCCTTCTTTTATATTCAGTGTAGTGATTCTACCCGATGCTTCAGCTCTTAACTCAATTTCTTCATTAGGAAAAATTGTGCCAGATGAAGTAACCACATTGTCAAGGCTTTCAAGCTTCACTACAAAAACATTAACACCAACAGGTGGAGAAGCGTTTTTCATGTCTTTTCCATCTTTTCCTTTTTCACCAGGTTTGCCTGCTGATGGACCAGCACTAGGGCCACCACCACCTTTTTCTTCAGGTTTTTTAAATAAAAATATTTTGCCAAGTACCAAGACCGCAACAACAGCAATAATAATTAGATATGTACGCATAGTAAGTATTTACGATTTATTTGATTTACGATTTACGATTTTGTTTTTAACCGAATGAATAAATCAAAAATTTAAGGGTTTCTTTTAAAATTATATGATAAGTGCAACAATTTAACACAAAAATATACTTAACTGTTACGAATGTAAAAGTAATTAAATATCTATTAAATAAATAAGCGACATACAAGCAATTTTTGCCGACTATTTAAGGAAATTTATGCTTTAAAAAAGTAGATATATTCAATTAATACCCCTAAATTGAGAAAGGTTTTTATGAAAACGAAATATTTTCTTTTAATTTTGTTATCAATTACAAAACAACTTTGCAAAATGAAAAAACTATCCATTTTACTTTTACTAATTTCCTCTCTTTCTAAGCTTTTTGCACAACAAACTTCTATGCCCTGCTCTATGAAGTTTGAAAGAAAACTATAAATGTTATATTGTATTCATCAGAGATGAAAATACACCCGAGCGAGGTCTCGTTCCATCAGTGTCTTTGTTTTTCACTAGATACAGATAGTAAGTGTGGTTCACCGCAGTAGTTCCACTAAAAATCAAAATTTAGTCTAACTAAGACCTCAACCCACAAAGACCTCTTTTCAATTTAGTAAAAAAATATATTTGTTTAAGAATCTCAAGTTAAATCTATTAAAATGCCACTTAGATTAGTATTGATATATGTACTCTGCTGCTTGATAGATGCAGTAGCCTTTACATTTCATAAAAAGTGGCTTTTTGTTTTTGGTGGTTTACCTGTGCTTTGTTTAATTTTATTCTATGTATTAAGACGCAAAGGAGAGTATAAATTCAAAGACTACGCCTATACTTTCGGGCTTGCAATAGCTGCCATAGCAGACTTCATATTTGAGTTCAGAAGCTTGACTGCCAAAGTAATTGCCATGGTTCTGTATGTTTTTAGTTTTTCATTTTATTTAGCTGTCGTTCGCAAAGAGGCAGTTTTTGTAGGCACTTTAAAAGAGCAATTGAAATTGGTACTAAATATAGTTCTCATTCTTTTTCCTTTTACCTTCGTTTTTTCAAAAATACCGCACGATTATTTCTTTTCTTCCATCATTTATATGGTATTTTTATCATTGTTATATATCAATGCTCTGATGCGTAAAACTAATAAAAGTAGCTATCAATGGTTTTTGGCTGGTGCTTTAGCTTTTGTTTTATTAACCGTGTTTGACATCTATTTTGCTTTCGTCATAAAAGTCCCACATGGTGATTTGATTAATAAAATAGTCTATCAATTTGCACAATTTGCTATTTTTATGGGTGTTATCAAAACTTATAAAAATTTTTATGTTTCATTCTGAAATAGATTACCTCAAGTAATACATACACTTTTATCTAAGCATACGACATGAATCAAATATTATTTACTTAAAATTCCCCCTATATTTATTCCCTCTGTGATTTTTAAAACTACAAAAAATACCTAATAGCCATTTCATAGCCTTTTAATCCAAGACCTGTAATCATGCCTTTGCAAACCCTTGTTAAGTAGGAGTGATGGCGGAATGTCTCACGGGTATGAATATTTGAAATATGTACTTCCACCGCAGGTGTTTTTACTGCCGAAAGTGCATCGGCAATGGCAACCGATGTATGCGTATATGCACCAGCATTAATCACGATACCTGCAAATTCAGTATAACCGTAGCCAATTTCATGAATTTTATCAATAATTGCTCCTTCATGGTTTGATTGAAAATAGTGCAGTGCTAATTCAGGAAAGAGTGTTTTTAGCTCTTCAAAATACTCCTCAAATGTCTGACTTCCATAAATATGTGGTTCACGTTTTCCCAAAAGATTGAGATTAGGGCCATTGATAATAATGATATTTTTTGACATAAGATGAAAGTATAGAGATAAAAGACTTATTTTGTCATAAAATTAGGACTTTCTTTTGTTTTAAGTAAAAATAAATAATAAAATCTAATCCTGTCCATCTCATAAATCTTTAAAATCCTGTTATTTTCGTTGCATGAATTGGCAAATCTACATTCAGCATTTTAAAAATTACCTAAAATTAGAGCGTTCAATGTCTGAAAACTCTATCGAAGCTTATGTACGAGATGTTGAAAAACTGAGTCAATTTGCTGATATTGCTGAGCATAAACCTGCACCCGAAACTATTTCTGAGAGAGATATTCTTGATTTTTTAGAATATATTGGCAATTTTGGTATTTCGGCTACTTCACAAGCTCGAATTTTATCAGGAATAAAATCGTTTTATAAATATTTAGCTCTTGAAAATCTTATACAGATTGATCCAACCAATTTGATAGAATCGCCAAAAATTGGCCGTAAATTACCTGATACTTTAACGTTTCCTGAGATTGAGCAAATGCTAGAAATCATTGATCACTCAACGCCCGAAGGTACACGCAATCGAGCAATTTTGGAGGTTTTGTATAGCTGTGGTTTGCGAGTTTCAGAGTTGATTGATTTAAAATTGACAAACTGTTATTTTGATATTGGCTTTGTGCGAGTGTTCGGAAAAGGTCGAAAAGTCAGGCTTGTACCCATTGGTCGAGATGCTATCAAATATACTAAAATTTACTTTGAAACAGTCAGAAATCACCAAGATATTCAACCAGAATCAGAAGATATTGTATTTTTGAATCGTCGTGGGAAACAACTTACCAGAGTTATGATTTTCTTGATTATCAAGGACTTAGCCGAGCGAACAGGTATTCACAAAAGTATTTCACCACATACTTTCCGACATTCATTTGCTACGCATTTGATAGAAGGTGGGGCTGATTTGCGAGCAGTACAAGAAATGCTCGGGCATGAATCAATCACAACGACCGAAATTTATACGCATTTGGACAGGGTATTTTTGCAAGAAACATTAAAAAGTTTTCATCCGAGAGAAAGCAAATCACTCAATACAACACATTCACCCAATAAAATATATGACAAAAATAATAACCCTCACAGTAAACCCAGCGATTGATAAAAGTACGAAATTTTCGGGCTTAGTAGCCGAACAAAAAATTCGTTGTGAAAGCCCTCATTTTGATGCGGGCGGTGGTGGAATCAATGTCTCGAAAGCCATTGCTCGTTTGGGAGGAAAATCCTTAGCGGTTTTTACAGCAGGAGGGCCTTCTGGTGAACTTTTGCAAGATTTATTGAAAAATGAATCAATTGATTATCAGGCTATTACAACTAAAAACTGGACAAGAGAAAATTTTATTGCAGTTGATGTTTTGACTAATGCTCAATATCGTTTTGGAATGCCAGGTGCAGAAATTTTGACTGAAGAAGCCAACGAAATTTTAAAACAAATTGAAGAACTGAAACCTGATCTTTTGGTTGCAAGTGGCAGTCTCTCGACTGGACTCGGTGATGGGTATTATGAAAAAGTAGCTGCTGTTTCAAGAAAAATTGGAGCAAAATTAATCATTGATACCTCAGGCGAGCCGCTAAAAATGGCGATTGATGAAGGCGTTTATTTATTGAAACCAAACGTTGGCGAATTAGCAAAATTAGTAGGGGTGGATGCCTTAGAAATCGACCAAGTTGACGATGCCGCTCATGAAATTATTGCTAAAGGTGGTTGCGAAATTGTGGTGGTTTCGCTTGGCCCACAAGGAGCAGTTTTGGTAACGAAAGATATTTGTGAACATATTCCAGCTCCTGCTGTCCAGAAAAAAAGCACCGTTGGGGCAGGTGATAGCATGGTTGGGGGCATGGTGTGGGCATTATCAACAGGAAAAACTTTACAAGAAATGCTTCGTTGGGGAGTAGCTTGTGGTTCGGCAGCAACGATGAACGAAGGAACACAGTTATTTAAAAAAGAAGATGCAGAAAGGCTTTTTGCTTGGCTCCAAAAATATGGAAAATAATATCCTTTTAATTAATCAATGAAGAAATTTAGCTTTATTTTATTATTAAATTTGGCATTTTATCAAACGATTTTGGCACAAAATGCTTTTGTTGATGCTTGTTTAGGTACTTGGAAAGGTACTATGTACATCTACAGTCGAGGAACACTTAGAGATAGTGTATCAGTGAGGTTAACAGTTGCAAAAACTGAAAAACCAAATGCGTGGACTTGGAAAACAACATATCTTTCACCCAAAATGCCAATGGTAAAAGATTATGTTTTGAGGCTTAAAGATGCTTCAAAAAATGTATATATCACTGATGAGGGTGATGGAATAGAACTGGTTGATTATTTGTTTAATAATAAACTGTATAGCGTTTTTGAAACGCATAATGTTTTACTTACATCAAGCTATGAATTACGTGGAAATGAACTCATTTTTGAGGTTACTTCTGGTAAAAAAGAAACCTTGACTAATCAAGAAGTAATCAATTATCCAGTTGATAATTTGCAGCGAGTTGTTTTTCGTAAAGAATAATATAATTCATTTATCATCAATAAATAAATTAAATATGCGATTGCTATTATTATCAATTTGGGTGCTTTTTAGCACAAATCTTTCGGCACAAATAATCATACATTCTCATAATGATTATGAGCAAAAACAACCATTTTTTGCTGCTTATAATTTAGGATTTGATTCAATAGAAGCGGATTTATACTTAAAAGATGGCGAACTCTATGTTGCCCACGATTGGAAAAATGTAACACCGGAACGTACACTCAAAAGTCTTTATATTGAACCACTTTTAGCAAAAATCAAAGAAAATAATGGTTTTCCGTACCCAAATAAAAAGCCTTTGCAACTCTTACTTGATTTGAAAAAAGATGGCAAAGAGATTTTAAAAGTGCTATATGCTCAACTGAAACCTCACGCAAAAGAACTTCGGCACGTCAGAATTGCCATTAGTGGTGATATGCCAGCACCTGATGAATTTCAAAATTTTGATAAAATGTTCTTTTTTGATGGTCGAAAAAACCTGATTTATTCTAAAGATGCCTATAAAAGAGTAGCTTTAGTAAGTGCAAGTTTTTTAGATTTTGGTAAATATTGGGCAGGAAAAGAGCCAATGCCCGAAGAAACATTTCAAAAAATTAGCACATTTGTAGAAGAAACGCATGCCAAAGGAAAAAAAGTTAGGATTTGGGGAACACCTAACACTACTCTGGGTTTTGAAACCTTACAAAAGCTAAAAATTGATATTATCGGCACGGATGATTTAGAACTTTTAGCAAAATTCAAACAGTAACGCAATCGCTTCGGCGACCCGATTTCCAAATTGCGTAAAACATACCAAATAAATTAGAAATCCGGTCGCCGAAGCGATGATTGTTTTATAAAAAGATAAATTTATGCTCATTTTCAATACAATTTCAGAAATACAAGAATACTTAAAAAGTCAACAAAAAACTGGCAAAACTATTGGTTTTGTACCAACAATGGGGGCTTTACATGCAGGCCATATTTCGCTGATAGAGCGTTCGAAAACTGAAAATGATCTCACCGTTTGTAGCATCTTTGTCAATCCAACACAATTCAATAATCCTGAAGATTTAAAGAAATATCCTCGCACACTCGACAATGATTCTGAATTATTGCAAGCTGCTGCTTGTGATGTAGTTTTTGCACCATCTGCTGAAGAAATGTACCCAAGTTTACCACAATTACGCATGGATTTTGGGACTTTAGAAACGGTTATGGAAGGTAAATTTCGCCCTGGACATTTCAATGGTGTAGGTATTGTGGTCAGTAAACTTTTCAATATTATAAAGTCAGATAAAGCTTACTTTGGCTTGAAAGATTTGCAGCAAGTGGCTGTTATTCGGCAAATGGTGAAAGATTTGAGTTTTGATTTGGAGATTATTCCTTGTCCTACTTTAAGAGAAATTGATGGCTTGGCCATGTCTTCTCGTAATACCCGCTTGTCGGTTGAAGCACGTGCTTTAGCTCCGCAAATATATAAAGTGCTTAATCTTGCCCAAGAAAAACTACAAGCTGGATTTTCTACAAAAGAAATACAAGAGGTTGTAAATCAATACTTTAGCCAATATCCTGAGTTTGAAGTAGAATATTTTGAAGTGGCAGATTTTGATACTTTAGAGCCCATTGAAGCAAAGAATGAAACAGGTAAAACAGCTCTTTGTATTGCGGCGTTTTTGGGTGGTGTAAGATTGATTGATAATATGGTGTTTTAGAAGAAAACAAGGACAACTTTCACTAAAAGTTGTCCTTGTCAATATTTTACTTAATCGTCGAAAAATCAGTCGGTTTCATGTAAATTGATTCAACTTTTGAGACAATTTTGCCATTTTTCTCTGACTCATCACGCACTTTTATCCATTTTTCATCTTTTCTAAAAGCATCAAATGAAGCCTTCCCTGCTTCTTCGCTTTTATGAGCCAAGATATAAACTAATTTTGATTGAGTCGTATCTTTTTCAATACTTTTCCAATAAGCAATATTTTCCATGCCGTGTTTCTTGAAAAGTTTTACCGTATGGTCACGGAATCTTGTCAAAACATTTTCAATATTATTTGGCGTAGCCGTATAAATTCTTAACTCAAACATTCGCTCTGGATTCTTTTGTTTTTCTTTAATTTTTGGTGAAAAATCAGTTGCATTCATAAAGATGGATTCAACTTTTGAAACAATTTTACCATCTTTTTCTGATTCTGTTCTCACTGATTTCCACTCTAGGTCTGCACCAAAATTTTTCCATGAGGTTTCACGGGCTTCTTTGCTTGGATAGGCCAAAACATAATAGAGAGCATTTTTATCGTTTTGAACAGGTACCCAATAGCCAATGTTTGTCATGCCGTGACGTTCAAAAATTTTGGTAGTATGTTCTCTAAAGCGAGTCAATAAATTGGGTAATCGACCTGGCTCGCAGTAATAAATTCGCATTTCGAAGTAGCGAGTATCTTGTTTTTGAGCAAAAACTAAATTGCTTAAAATCATTGAGGTAACAAATAGAAGTATTTTTTTCATTGTTTTTAATTAAGGATTGAATTTTAATAAGCAAAGGTATTTCATAGAACAATAGCTTGATGGATTTTGTTGAAATTTTTATTAACATCCAACTTTATACCTTTGATTTTGTTTATTAGAAGTTTAGCAAGGTGGTTTTGGTTTTACCACAATAATAATCAATTTCATTTTAATCATTACTAATCTTAAACTCTTCATCTCATCCCTCGCATCTATTTTGACAGGTTGTGTTACTTTGCTGAAGCTGAAAGTTATTGATTGCAGATTAAGACAAGTGAAGCGGTCTCGCTGTCATCAATAACCACCGTAACCCGATTTCCAATTTTCAAATCAGATTGAAATAGAGAACCTTTTGAATTGGTGATTTTTGTATTATTTGTAAGTTTAATGATTTTATTGATGCCGTTATGTCCTTTGATGGTAAATGTGTTATTTCCAATACTAACAATTTGACCTGTACCGCCCGTACCTTTGCAGGGGTCTTCGCCTTGAGGGTCGGTAGTTTCTAATTCTTTCACTTTACTATTATCAGACTTAATTTTCTCAGCATTTATTGGTCGTTTAGGATAAATAGTATATAAAGCCCCCCCCGCAACAACGATAATTGCAATTGCAGAAGTAATGATATTTTTATATTGTCCAGAATTTAACCATTTTGTAAGAATTGCAAATGCCCAATATCCCATGATTACGCCAAACGCATTCAGTATTACATCATCAATATCAAATATTCCTACACGTAAAACTACTTGCATTCCTTCAATGATTAAACCAGCCACAACTGCTATAAATATCGACGTTTTCCATGTTATGTGCTGAAAAACGAAAGGAATGAGAAATCCTATTGGCACCAATAAAATGATGTTTCCGACAAGGTTAATACCCCCAATTATCAATCCTTTCTCACCAAGAAGGTATGGGAAAATAGTTTTAAACGGAAATAAATTGGCCGAACCTTCGTGTGTTCCTCCAAAGTTAAGCATCAATTGACCAATCCTTATTACTGGCATATCCTTAAATACCATTATTTTGATAAGGATGATAATATAGGCGATTAGAAAAAATGCTGCTATTAAATGCTTTCTCATCGTTTTTTCATGAAAGGAGTTTAGGTGAAAATATATCTAAAGTTGAATAGAGAAGAAGTCTTGTTTAGGCAATTCTTCTATAGCTTTTTCATAATTTTTTACCAAAACTAAGTTTTGAAATTACATAAAATTTAAAAATGTTATAGAAGTACCAAAAAATGTGATGAAATAGTTAACAAAGCTTTTAGTAATTGTAATGAAAATTGATATAAAGACTTGAAAAGGATAAAAAAAGCCTCAAAGCTTCATTTCTAAAAAACTTTGAGGCTGCAAGCTTTAAATATTAATTCAATCTATTTTTACATATTTCCGCCAATGATGTTGCTCTTTAAATCCAAGTATTTCACGGATTTTACGATTTGAAAACAATGCCTCGTGTTCTTCTAATTTACGAGAAATTGGTACATTCGGGAAAAACCTTTCGGCCAATTCTTTACTCGGAATAATAGCACCGTTGTGGTCATTACCAGCATTGAAAACTTGATAGCCTAAGCCATCTTTTTTCAAGCATAAATCCACAATTTGCCCCAAATCACGGGCATCAATATAACAAAAAGCATTTCGACGACGGACTTCGGGATTTTTGAAATAATGGGGAAAAAGCTCTGCATATTCGTGTGGTTCAATCACATTTCCGATACGAAGGGCATAAATATCGTAGCCTGAGCGTAGTTGGAAACTCCGTGCCGTTTTTTCATTGACTACTTTTGATAAACCATAGCTATCCATTGGGTCAACATCATAATCTTCCTCTAATGGCAATACTTTTGGGTCGGTTATTCCATCAGCAAAACAAATACCATAGGTTGTTTCAGATGACGCAATGATGATTTTTTTGATGCCAAGTTTAACAGCTGCTTCAATGACATTATAAGTGCCAACGGTATTTACCCGAAAGGTTTCGTTATCGGGTTTGATTAAGATTCTGGGTACGGCCGCAAAATGTACGACCGCATCAAATTTTGGAACGCCATTGCCCGCTTCGAGTTCGTGTAAGCCTGTGTATGAACTCATGGCATTAAACATCTGCCCAGAATCGGTGATATCAGCTATCAAATTATCTACTCCTGGGTGCTTCAAAGGCGTGAGGTCAACGTTTAGCACTTGATGTCCTTGTTCGATTAAGTATGGAATCACATGTTTTCCTGCCTTGCCTGAGCCGCCTGTAAATAATATTCGCATTGTTTTTATTAGTATTTATGTGGTTGAATGATTTACTTTTGAAACTGTTTACTTTCATACATCATATCCAAAATACCATTCACTATGGCACTTTCGGCAAAGCCAGGTTTTAATCTTGACGATACCACTTCAAATGTATATGTTCCAAATGCTGCATCATGAGGGATATAACCAGATTTTGCATACCCATTTGTAAGCGTTAGCATCATTGTATGTGCAAATGGCGATTCTTTTTTCAAACGAGTCGAAATGGGGTTGAATACTTCGCCACCAACCGAAGAAAAGGCAATGTCATTGATACTAATCAGGCCAAGTTTGATGTCAATCGAGTCGGCATCTTCATAAGTTCCAGCATACCCAGCCCTGCCCTCATCTAAGCGTTTACGACCAGGACAATTGACAATTTTTTGATTAGCATATATTTTAACTTTGCTTTCTTTTCTTTCAATTCCTCGCATTACGTGCATCACTTCTTCCCCTAAAAACTGCCCCATAGAGACAATCATTTGTTTTTGTTGTTGCATCAATTTTGCTACTTGAGGGTCGTTTCTGTTCAAACCTTGCCCACCAGGAGGCATTTTATTGCTAATATCTATGCCTCTTGAAGCAAATTCTTTTATTCTTAATTCACGCAAATCATAAGTCTGTTGAAAGTAGATTGGGTTTTGGTCGCCACAAGCACCTGTTGACCAAACCGCCACGATTTCATTATCAAAAGTATCTTCTATGTACTTGGAAGTTGTGCCTGGGGCATCACCACTTACCATGTCCAACATGCCAACTGTAACGGCGTGCATGGCATAGTTATAATGCACGGCGATTGGTTTACCATCAAGGGTTTCAAACGTAACCACCGCAACGGTTTTATCAGACGGTCCATCATAATTTGGGCCTTCCCACCATCTTCTTGTCTTGGGGTCGATTATATTTCGATTCACGTTTATGTAAGAAACGCCTTCTCCGTAGCCAATTTTGGCAGGTTGTAGCTTATCTTTTGCCTGTTTTACAGAATTTACAACTTTAGCCTCAAAAGCCTCACCACCTATTCTGAAAGGCACACTGTGGGTATGTGTGGCAGTGAGCATGATATTTGTAGTCGGAATACCCGTTTGAGTTGCTATTTTTTCAAGTAAACTTTTGGCCATATCATTCGAAATTGCACCAACATCGAGGGTTACTAAGGCGACAGTTTTGTTTTCATCAGCAATTACGATTGCTCGTGAATGAATCCGATCATAAATACCAAGAAAGCCACTTGGCAATTCACTGAGTTCAGGTGTAATATCAACCTTTGCAGCACCAACTTTTAAATTATTTTGGGCAAAGCTTATATGTGAAAATACGAGGCATAGTAATAATAATTTCGTTTTCATATTGAGATATGTTTATTTTGGTTGAGTAAATGTTATGTTTTAATAACGACGCACATAGTCATTAGTTTATATTCAACAAATGAGTAACAGTCGCTCAGTTTTTTCCTTTGGAGCACGGTGAACACATGGCGGTATTTTACTTTCAGGATAACTGTTTGACAATCTCCAGATGTGTCCAAGACCTAAACTAATAGGGAGTGTATTAGGTTTGGCCTGATAGTGTAGGTCAAAGAAATTTTCAGTTAAAAAGGATTCAAACCCTTCATCTTCTCCATCATATAGTTTTTTGAGTTCACCACGTATTTCTGGAATCAATATTTTTTGTATAGCTTCCGAATTTGGCAATATATCACTCGGAACGCCGTAGTATGTACATAAAAAGGTATCGGTTGGCACAGGAGAACTATCTACATGAAAAGAGTAAACATCAGTTGGGAAAAATGGGTAGTCATCATCTCTGTCATAGTACTTGATGACATTTAGCACTGGAGCCGCACCATGTGCCGTCAATAACTGCATATCATTTAGTATAATTTCACGAGCAATATGCCCCTGCTCACTCAATTTAAGTTCACGAAGCTGCTTCTCATCTATTACCGTTATATTTTCGTTTAGTTCTATCTTACTAACAATCTCAGCGAAATCGCCTCTTAGATTACGTATCCAGCCAATCGCATTTGTTTCTCTACTAAATGGCGTAGAAACAAGGTCTTGGAAATTTGTGACACTTTGAATTTGTTGTTCAGCTTGAGAAAAATCTATCATATTGGCTAATGTATGAATAAAATCAATTAATAAAAATGTTAGGAATAGTCAGAGGTGTTAAGTCAATATTTAGCACTTGGTGACTTTGTTTGAGTAGGTACGAAATTACTTGTTTTATTGCTTTTAATGAGCCACCTGTAAATAATATTTGCATTTTTATTTATTTGTTTTGAATCTTGTATCAAATTCCATTGGGCTTTTACTGCTTACTTTGATTCTTGCAGCATCGACATGATTAGGATTTATCAAATAGTTGAATTCTTGGGGAACGATGCTACTCGGCACTTTCAAAATTGCTGCTTCATTCTGAAATACAAAATCATCTCCAATTATTTGCGTAGTTAGTGTGGGAGGTTTGGCATCCCAATCTTGTGGGAGGTCTTGGATGTTTACTTCTAAAATAATGATATCATTGGGAATTTCGATTTCGACATAATATCTGTCGGTAGGTAAATCTTCGCTTAAATCTAAATGAACCGAAACCTCAAGTGTAGCTAATGCTCGGCTTTCTGCCGTGTAAACAAGTTTAGTATTGAAGCTATTCCATCTATATCCTTTCGACATTGAAGCACCAATACCGCTCAATGTCGTTTCTAAGTATTTTTCTCTTTCAACTCTATATACTTTCATTAGGCAAAATTTCCGTATTCGATTCTATTCAAGCAGAATTGTACTTCATCAATTCCTGTAATTGTATCTAATAAACTTTCGGGCGTGTTTCCACCAAGTGATAAGTTCGGCTTTTTTAACCACCTTTGAAATTTCTCTTCTTCGTTGTTGAATACTTCTACACCATAATCGATTAGCTCTGTAATCAGCATAATCAATTCACTGTCTCTGCTATCGAGCAAAGAATGTTCGCTTTTTTTCTTGTTATAAGTAGTTTGGGGAAGCCCAACAATTGATAACACCGATTTAACAGGTCGATTGAGTCTTTTGCTAATGGTTTCAATAGAATTATATGGAATACCTTGTCTGATAATGCCAACTCGTTCTATTTTATTGGCCCAAACATACGTTTTTCCATCAGAAACTAAAGTCCATTTTTTTTCATTCTTTTTAACTTCAGAAGCCTTTGTTATACTTGCTTTGGTGTTAAATGGTGATGTTTTGATTGTTGTATCTGGCATAATGTAGCAATTTTGTTGTAAAGTACAAACAAATTTGCTGTATTTGCAAGTTTTTGATGGAAGTTTTTGCGGTTCTAAGAACGGCTACGACACCGACTGAATTTATATTTAGCCGAACTTGAGTTAATTTCTCATTTCAATTTCCCAATTCCCAAACCACAAACCAAAAAATCAAAACGATATTTATCTTTCGGTAATACATTACTGCTTCTTAGTGCCTTAGTGGTAAAAAAACACTCAAAAGACTTATCTTTGCTTCATAAATAGTAATTGAGTATGCAAATCATAGAAGTCGGAGAGAACCGAAAACTACAAAAAGAATTTTTAGAGTTTCCTTCACGTATTTATAAAGGTAACCAATATTGGATTCGCCCATTGGATGAAGATATTGAGAAGATTTTCGATCGCACCAAAAATCCACTTTTCAATGGTGGCGATTGTGTGCGTTGGCTCGCTCTTGATGATGCAGGAAAAACCATTGCTCGTGTTGCTGCATTTATCAATGCCAACACTGCTACACACGGGAATGACCAACCCACAGGTGGCATGGGCTTCTTTGAATGTGTTGATAATCAGGAAGTTGCGTTTGCGATGTTTGATAAATGTAAAGTTTGGTTACAAGAGCGAGGTATGGAGGCAATGGAAGGCCCAGTGAATTTTGGTGAGCGAGATAATTGGTGGGGGCTACTTGTTGACCCGTATGACGCAGAACCAACTTGGGGAATGTTTTATCACCAAGACTATTACCGAGCATTTTTTGAAAATTATGGTTTTAAAGATTATTTTCAACAATATACATTTCTCTTACCTATTCCTGAAGTAGAAGCACGTAAGGTTGTTCGACCAGCTTTGTTCGAAATTGCTAATCGCATTTATAATACACCTGGCTATGATTTTAGACATGTAAGTAAGAAAAAGCTACCCAAATTTGCCGAAGATTTTCGCATCATTTATAACAAAGCTTGGGCAAAAAATATGGCAACAGGCGAAATGACTCCTGAGCGTGCCGAGGCAATTATGCAAACCATGAAACCCATTTTAGAGGAAGAATTGATGTGGTTTGGCTACCACAATGACCAACCGATTGCTTTTTTTATCATGATTCCAGAATTGAATCAAATCATTAAACACATCAATGGAAAATTGAATTGGATTGGTAAAATCAAATGGATATATCACACTTTGATGAAAACCAATAAAAAAGCTCGTGGAGTGATTTTCGGAGTAATTCCAGAATATCAAGGTAGAGGAATTGAATCGGCCATTGCTTTGTCTTTTTCAAGAGCATGTTGGAAACCCAACTATCAATACGAAACCTTAGAACTCAACTGGATTGCAGACTTTAACCCAAAAATGTTAAAAGTCACTCAAATGTTAGGAGCAAAAAAATACAAAACTTACATTACTTACAGATATTTATTTGATAGAAATAAAGAATTTAAACGCTGCCCCGCTATTTAAAAAAACACTTGTTAGTGCTAAAAAAAGATAAAAAATTTGCTAACTTTGCAAAAAGGAGATATTTTTAACTAAAAAAGTCCTCTAATTGAGGTAAATTTTCTATGTCACTACTTACAGTCGGTTCAGTTGCCTTCGATAAATTGGAAACCCCTTTTGGCAAAACAGATAAAATTATAGGCGGAGCAGCCACCTTTATCACACTTACTGCTTCATATTTCATCAAGGAAAACAACCTTGTGGCTGTTGTTGGAGAAGATTTTCCTCAAGAAATGATTGATACATTGGTTAATCATGGTGTAAATGTAGATGGTTTAGAAATCAGAAAAGGGGAAAAAACTTTTTATTGGTTTGGTCGCTATCACAATGATATGAATAGTCGTGATACAGTTGAGGTACAGTTGAATGTAATGGAAAATTTTGACCCAAAAATTCCAGCATCTTACCAAAACTGTGATTTCTTGATGCTCGGAAATACTGCTCCAGCTATTCAACACCTTGTTTTGAAACGTTTGACAAACCGTCCTAAATTTGTATTGCTTGATACAATGAATCTTTGGATTGATATTGCTTTAGATGATTTGAAAGCACTCTTGAAAGATGTTGATTGTGTAACCATAAACGATGAGGAATCTCGAATGCTTTCGGGCGATTATTCATTGCGTCGTGCTGCCAAAACTATCATGGCAATGGGGCCTAAAACATTGATTATCAAAAAAGGTGAACACGGAGCTTTGTTATTTCAAGGTGACGATGTTTTCTTCTGTCCAGCTCTACCTTTGGAAGAAGTTTTTGACCCAACAGGTGCTGGAGATACATTTGCAGGTGGTTTTATCTCGCATTTGGCTAAAACCAATGATTTGAGCTTTGAAAATATGAAACGTGCGATTGTGTATGGTTCAGCAATGGCATCATTTTGTGTAGAAAAATTCGGAACAGAACGTATCCAAAATTTAACCCAAGCTGAAATAGCGGCAAGAGTGGAAGAATTTAGAAAATTGGCTACTTTTGAATTATAAAAAAGAATGATGTTCGATGTTAGAGGATAGATGTTTGGATATTTTTAATCCTCAAGCTATTTCCTAACATCGAACATCATCTCTTTAAAATCCTCCACTACCATAGTATTGTCTTCTTCTACTTACTTTCAATTCCTGCAATAAAGCACTGCGTACATTCAGCGTAAATGAATAACTACTATTGGCCGAATAACCCGAAATTGGCGTCCAGTTGAATGCCATATCCCAACAATGAAGCTCACGATGAAGTGTAATATTTGTTAATGTTGGAGCTTTCAATTGCAAATCATAACCCGTACTAAAACCTACTTTCCATTTAGGCGTAAGACTCAAATCGCCTTGAACAGTGATGGCTTGTGTAATTTGGGCTTTCGCCAAACCTTGCTTATTATAATTGAAGTTATAACCCAAACTTAAAGTCCAAGGAATCGTAAAATCAACATAAAGTTCAGGATTTGCCGCTACAAATTTTTTCATTGCCTCTAAAGTAGGATCGGCATTTGGATTACTTTTAGGCTTGGGCTTTTCTTTATTGAAAGTTGCTGGCGAAAGGCGAGTCGCAATGGCAATATTTGCTGAGCGAAGTGTTGCCAAACCAGAGAACCCTTTTACTTCTTGTATTTTATAAAAACGCCTAATACGACCAGCGGGATTTTGTAATCTTAGGGCTTCGGTGCTTTCTTCTTGATAAAAATAAGGGTCGAGTGTCGCACCAAAGTTAAGGTTGATTAGATTCTTGAAAAGATTGGTATTCGCTCCCAAATTAATATTCGACAAATTCATAGAATCACCCAATGCCAAAAGGTTATAACTTGTACCTAAGCTTAAATTATCAAGCAATGAAATTTTTTCAAAAGCCTTTGCAGCAGTATCTGATTTTGAACGAACTTTAGCTTCAAGTTGATTGGTTAAATTGAAACTAATATTGCCCGATGCTCCTGCTGATGCTCCTAATTTGGGGTATCTTGGCAACAGTTTCCTCAAAGTATCATAAGAAACTTTGCCATTGGCATCAGTACTTTTATCAACCCTGATAACACTATATTGAAAAAGATTTTTCGTAAAATCAGGAGCATAACTCAAGCTTAATGATGGTGCCATTGTATGTCTAATGGCTTGTAAACGACCTTTTCCTTTGAATTGATAAGTTCCATACACACGAGTATTCATACTTCCTGAAACAGAAGTTTGATAAGTAGGGAAGAAACCACTTACTGTATCAATTTTTACAGCATTTTCGCTTTCAATATACTCATAATTGAGTCTTTTTGTAGCAATATCTCCTCTTAATGAAATGCTTGGTGTAAAGTTAATATAACGAGCGATTTTGAAGTTAGGCAAAGAAATAGGTATCGAATAAGTTGTTTGAAATTGACCGTCTTTCAAAACATCATTTAAGGCTGTCAAACTATTTAGTTTTCTTACATTACTAAGTCTTTCTTGCAAGGCTTTTTGGGCAACTCTTTGCTCTACTGTTAATGTCAAAGGGTTTGCATCTCGCAATTTTATTTCTTCGTTGGTTAGTGGTTTTGCTTCGATGGATGAATACGAGCCGTCGTTGTTTTGACGAACAATTTTATATTCAGAATAATTCGTAATACTATTTACTTTGGTATTGGTTGCTTGATAACCTCCGCTCACGTTCAAACCAACCCTAAATGATTCGTACCAGCGACCAATTTGTTTTTTTTCAGGCACAAAAGGATTAAATTGATTTAAACCAATACTATAATTGAGTGAAGCATCTGTTTGCCCTGTTGTGAAGTTTTGTGAAACATTGACACCAGAGCTTGTTACCAATTTTTGTGCAAAAGTTCGACCAAATTGTACGGATGAATTGGAAGTACTACTCAAATAATTTTTTACGTCAACAGTGTTGACATTATTTTTGTTAAAACCATTGCTTCGTAAATTGACCGATGATGAAAAACTACGGTCGGGACGCTTATTGGCAGGTGAATGTGACCAACTCAAGCTAAAATCTTTCGTTACATAAGTATTTTTATCTTCGGGTGAAACAACTTCAGGTTTTAGTTTATTGTAATTAAACTGGAAATTGAGGTTTCCTGAATATTTATAACGTTTTGAATAATTTGATTGAAGCCCAACCCCCCAACTACCTTTTGAGTAGAGCTGTGTAGTAAGTTGAAGTCCGATTTTTTCGTTTATAGCAAAATAATAACCAAAATTTTGTAAGTAAAAACCTCTTTGATTGGCATCTTCTCCATAAGTTCCCATCAGAATTCCTGAAGTCCCTGCCTCTTTTTTCTTTGGAATTGGGAAAAAACCAAAAGGCAATCCAATGGGTAATGGAATATTATTCAAAACAAGATTAAAAGGCCCAGAAATAACTTGTTTTTTATTTACCAACTTGATTTTCTTGGCCGCAATATGAAAATGCGGTTCGGCTAAATTGCAAGTGGTATATTTTGCATCAACCAAATACAAATCATCATTAGCATCTTTTTTAACTTTTTGCCCTGTTACAAACCCTTCTCCTTGTTGTGTAACAATACCTTTAATGATTGCTTTTCTGGATTTAAAATTGTAGCGAATGGTGTCAGTATTATACTTTTCTCCACTTTGACTAAAAACAGGTTTTCCCTTTACTTTTGTGCCATTTTTGGTGCTATCGGGCGAACCATAAGCAAAAACCTCGCTTTTCCCCCAATCTAAACGAATGTAATCGGCTTCTAAAACAATATCAGCATAAGTAATTTTTGCTTTTCCATAAAGATTAACAATTTTACCAGTGACATCCATTACGGTTGAATCTTCGGCAATGTAATTAACAGTAGCCTCCAAACCACTATTCTTGCTTCGCAGTGAATCAGGAATAAGTACACGAGTAGTATCTTTTTTTTCTTCAAATAGCTTATTTCCAAATGGTCGGGTTGTTCGGCTATTATTCGTAGAAGTTGGTCTTTGTGTAGAAGAACCACTCCCAAAATTGGGTAGCCGCCCACCTGAAGGGAATTGAGCAAAAATATTAAGAGAAAAGAAAAGCATTGAAAATGCCAATAAAAATGCTCGAATGTGATTTTTTTTGAAAATTACGCCCAATTTTTGGTGCAATTTCAAAAAGCTAAAGGCTAAAAGCCAATTGCTCATTAGCTGATGTTTTGGGTGGTATTTTTTCAGTTGTTCCAAAAGCCGTATCTTTGTAAAGAAATTTATTTAATTTATATACTTCTGTAATGCAATTAGTCATTAGTTTTTAGCTTCGGTGTATCGATAAATAGCTTTTTTTTTAGTATGTATTCACTTAAAATAGCAAGTACATAATAAAATAACACTAATAGAGTTTAAAAGCTAAAATCTAACAACCAAATTGCCAATAGCTTTCTAAATGATTCACGAAAAAACTGATTTAAACGTCTCAATCAATCATTAAATCTGTAATCTTCGCAAAATCTATTGAACTAACGACAAGTAATGGCACAAAATTAGCTTATTATATGGTAGTGAAGAACGTTTGTCCAGAAAATCATGTTAAAAAATCTTAAAGTCCTATTATTTCTATTGATTACGCTTGATATTGCTCATGCTCAAAGTGGAAAAATCAGAACAATTGTAATAGATGCTGGGCATGGGGGCAAAGACCCAGGTACGCAACACAGCAAATTAAGAGAAAAAGATATAGCCTTGAGCGTTACTTTGAAATTGGGAAAAAAAATTGAAGAACATTTCCCCAATGTAAAAGTAATTTATACTCGTAAAACAGACGTTTTTATACCTTTACACGAAAGGGCGGCCATTGCCAATCGCAATAAAGCTGATTTGTTTATTTGTATTCATGTCAATGCAAATCCTTATTCTTCCAAATTAAGCGGCTCCGAAACTTATGTGATGGGTTTACATAAAACAGAAGAAAACCTTGAACTGGCCATGCGAGAGAATGAGGTTATTTTGATGGAAGATAATTATAAGAAAAATTATAAAGGCTATGACCTCAGTTCGCCGATGGCCAATATTATGCTTGCCAACTACCAAAATGCGTTTATGAAAGAAAGTTTGAAGTTAGCAAGTTTGGTAGAAAAACAATTTCCAAAGGTCGGACATAGAAGCAGAGGTGTCAAACAAGCAGGATTTCAGGTTTTATGGCAAACGGCCATGCCAGGTATTTATGTTGAGACTGGTTATTTAACAAATTCGGCTGATAAGAAAATTTTGGGGACCTCATCAGGGCAAGATAAGCTGGCAGATGCTATATTTAAAGCCGTAAAGGCTTATAAAGAAGATAAAGAGAAATAAATGTTGAATTAAGAATTAAGAATTATGAATTATGAATGTAAATTTGCAAATCATTTGTAGTTGTTTATAAATATTAAATTCTTATGTTTCTTTACTTTTTGTAAATAACTATTTTAATATAATTTGTAACCTACAAATATAGAACGCAGATTCTTATGATTTTTAAGATAAAAAATGTTTTTTTTGACACTTTTATCATAAAAACCATAATTATCATAAGAATCTACGCTCCATATTTATCTTCTAAATAAGTTACAACTTACATTGTTTTAATTAAAAACGGATTGAGTAAAATCATTCTTAATCGCACGGGCGACCCCGTCTTAATTGTGCTTTAGCACCTAAGTATGAAAAAAGAAGTAAAAGTTGGTTTATTAGGTATTATTGCTTTTGCAATTTTTTATCTTGGATTTAATTTCCTCAAAGGATTAGACGTTTTCCGCACAGAAAATGAATATTATACATTTTACCAAAATGCCGAAGGATTGCAACCGTCAAACCCTGTAATGTATAATGGTGTGACGATTGGAAGAGTGGTATTGGTAGAGCCTGAGCAAGACAAAAATCGTATCAGAGTAATGCTTGCGATTAAACGACAAATAAAAGTTAGTGACAAAACTATCGCTGTTTTGGCAGATAACGGACTTTTAGGTGGAAAAATGATAAAGCTTTTAATCAATGCTGGAAAAGATTTGCCAGATGAAGCCACTTTAGAAAGTACTGTTGAAAAAGGAATGCTTGGCTCTGTGACCGATAAACTTTCACCAACGTTAAAGAATGTTGATTCTTTGATGGTAACAACTACGGCCATTATCAAACAATTTGACCAAACAGCCGTTGCTCTCAAAGCATTGATGGCGAGTGCCACACAAACTACCGCAGGTGTCAATGGTATTGTAGCCGCAAACTCAAAAAACCTCGCAGCTATTACTGGAAACGCTGCTGTATTAACTGCAAATCTTAATACATTATCCAATAATTTGGATGCCCAACTCAAGCCAATCTTACAAAAAACAAGTACTTTCACCGACTCACTTAACGCCATGCGTTTAGGGCAAACGGTATCACAGTTAAATAGCTCAATTGCTGGTCTGCAAGGTGTTATTAAAGAAATCAATCAAGGTAAAGGAACACTTGGTAAATTGGCTAAAGATGATTCTCTCTATGTGAACTTAGATAGAACTGCAGCAAACATTGCTCTTTTGATGGCTGATATGAAAGCAAATCCTAAGCGATATGTGCATTTTTCTTTGTTTGGTAAGAAAGAGAAGAAATAGGGCTGAATCCTAAGTAGTTCGACTTAAACTATTTAATTTTCAAAGGTTGTTCACTCAGAATTATTACAATTTTCTGATTAATTCCATTTTTCTACTTATTTCCTTCTTCAATATCAGATTAATTGACATCTGACTTATGGAATTTTATGTGTATAATTACTGATATAAATTGACGAATACGTTATGTCGATTTCAACAAAATAAATCCTTAATTTCGCAACTCAATCTTACAAAAAGGAAAATGTCTGAAAAACGTTGGTCATATAAAACTACCCCAAACCCACAGATTGTCAACGATTTAGCAAATGCAATAAATATTGATAAAGCTTTGGCTTCGATGCTTGTTCAACGAAAAATCACGGATTTTGATGAAGCACGAGATTTTTTTCGACCTAAGCTTGAACATCTGCATGACCCATTTTTGATGGCAGACATGGAAAATGCCGTTAATCGCCTCATTGAAGCCATTGAAAATGGAGAAAAAATCATGGTCTATGGCGATTATGATGTTGATGGTACCACCGCTGTTGCCTTGGTATATGGCTTTCTATCAACGTTTTATGGTAATTTAGAATACTATAATCCTGACCGCTACGAAGAAGGATATGGAGTATCGGTACAAGGAATTGAATGGGCTGCTGAACAAGGGGTTTCTTTGGTGATTTGCCTAGACTGCGGCATCAAAGCTCAAGGAAAAGTGACATTGGCCAAGGAAAAATACAACATAGATTTTATTATATGCGACCATCACGAACCTGATGATGAATTACCGAATGCCATAGCTGTATTAGATCCAAAACGAAAAGATTGCCCTTATCCGTATAAAGAATTGACTGGCAATGGTGTCGGTTTTAAATTGCTTCAAGCCTATTGCTATCGTACTGAAATTCCGATTGATAATCTATATGATTTTCTTGATTTATGTGTGGTCAGCATTGCTTCTGATATTGTGCCTATCACTGGAGAAAATCGAGTTTTAGCATTTTATGGATTAAAAAAACTTAATGAAAATCCACGAATTGGACTAAAAGCATTGAAAGAAGTGGCAGGTTTTACGACCCTTATGACAATTGAAAACGTAGTTTTTGTACTAGGCCCAAGAATCAATGCTGCAGGACGAATAAAACACGCCAAAGCTGCCGTAAAGCTTTTATTATCAGGTGATTATAACGAAGCAATAGATTTTGCTCACGAAATACAAAAACATAATTTGGAACGCCGTGGGCATGATACTCGTATAACCGAAGAGGCCTTAGCGATGATTGAGGGGGATGAATGGTTGATAAATTCTGCTAAAAGTACAGTGCTTTATAAAGAAGATTGGCACAAAGGTGTGATAGGTATTGTGGCGAGTAGATGTATCGAAAAATATTATCGTCCAACTATAATTCTGACAAAATCTCATGAAAAAGCCGCAGGTTCAGCTCGCTCGGTCGAGGGTTTTAATCTCTATGGAGCAATCGAACAATGTGCCAATTTACTTGAGCAATTTGGTGGACACACCCATGCCGCTGGTATGACAATTCCGATTGAAAATATTGATGCGTTTCGTTTAGCATTTGATAAAATAGTTTCTGCTACCATTACCGAAGAGCAACTTACCCCAGTGGTGAAAATAGATTTGAAAATAAAATTGGGAGAGATTTCTTCTAAATTTTATCGAATTATGAATCAAATGGCTCCTTTCGGCCCAGAAAATATGCAACCTGTTTTTGCCACTGAAAACCTTACGCTCAAATATGCTCCAAGAGTCATGAAAGAAAAACACCTTCGACTCGAACTTTTTGAAGAAGAAACAGGTGCAATTTTAACAGCAGTAGGTTTTGGTATGGTGGAAGAACATCTCGAAAAACTGAACACTAATAAATATTTCAGTGTAGCCTATCAGATTGATGAAAATACATTTAATAACAAGACCACTTTACAATTAATGTTGAAAGATATTAAATACTCTGTAATTTAATAATTTGGAGATTTGAGGATTTGGAGATTTGACAATAAATTGATTATTACATGTTTTGGTCATTAATTGTCAAATTGTCAAATTGACCAATCTCCAAATTATTAATTACTCTCCGCTAAAAAATCACGCTAATTGTGGTATTTTTTCTTCATTATTTTATGTTAATTTTGAATTTTTCAAAATTTAATCATACACAAAATCATGACAAAAAAACTATTACTTACACTACTTATTGCCATTATTTATATCAATAGTGGCTTTGCACAAGCACTCCGAATACCGCAAAACAATAATTTTCCCTCTTCTGCTGGAAGAAAAATCGGCGTAACCGAAATTGAAGTAAAATGGAATGCCCCTGGAGTGAAAGGGCGAGAAGGCAAGATTTGGGGTACTGACGTTGCTTATTTTGGTACAACTGTTTTAGGATTTGGTTCAAATACCGAATCTCCATGGCGTGCAGGAGCGGATGAGTGTACTACTATTTCTTTCTCCACCGATGTTACTATCAATGGTAAGTCTTTGGCAGCAGGAAAATACGCCCTTTTTATGCAGCTTTCTCCAGACTCTACCATATTGATTTTCAATAAAAATAGCAGAGGGTGGGGAAGCTATTTCTATGATAAAAGTTTAGATGTTTTGAGAGTTCGTACGACTCAGAAAAAAAATCAAGCTTCATTACAAGAGCGTCTGGTGTATAATTTTAGTAATCAAACCGAAAATTCAGTAGAAATTAGTTTAGATTGGGAGCGTTGGAGCATTCCATTTAAAGTGGAAGTGGACGCAAAGAAAACAATTCTTGCTCATATTAAAAGAGAAATGAGTGGCGAATTAGGTTTCGACCCACCGAGTTTGGAATTTGCAGCCAATTGGTGTGCCGATAACGACCTAAATTTGGAAGAAGCCAATAATTGGATAACCTCGGCTACCTCTCCTAATCTTGGTGGAAGTTCAACATTCAGGGCTTTATCTACGAAGGCCAAAATTTTAGATAAATTAGGCAAAAAAGAGGAAGCTGCAACTACCATGCAAACTGCTATTGACAAAGGTTCGGCAATCGAATTGCACCAATATGGCAGACAATTGTTGGCACAAAAGAAAGTCAATGAAGCAATGAAGATTTTTGAATTGAATCATAAAAAAAATAATGGAGCTTGGCCTACCAATGGAGGTTTAATGAGAGGCTATTCGGCAAGTGGAAACTATAAAAAAGCCTTAGAATATGCAAAATTAGCCTTAGTTCAAGCCCCCGATGATGTAAATAAGAAGTTTTTGGAAAATGCCATTAAGACTTTAGAAGAAGGGAAAGCATTATAGATTTTAGTTGAGTGACGAATGTTGATTTGCGAATGACGAATTTATTATAAGTGAAAACTTTTGAAAACTATCACGCATTTTTGTGTGGTAGTTTTTTTATCAACTTACGCTCAATATAAGCGTAAGTTTAAAATTAAGAAAGATTAACAGGATATTTTAAGAAAAGGACTTAGTTTTGCAGAAAGAACCACTTAAAGTTCTAAAAAAGTATGATTCTAAGGACAGAAAATTTAATTAAAAAATACGGTCAGAGATTAGTTAATAATAATGTAAGCTACCAAGTAGGGCAGGGGGAAATTGTTGGACTTTTGGGCCCAAATGGTGCAGGTAAAACTACCTCTTTTTATATGGCTACGGGTTTGGTTAAACCCAATAGTGGAAAAGTGTGGCTTGATGATTTGGATATTACATCTTTGCCCATGTACAAGCGTGCAAAATTAGGCGTAGGATATTTGGCACAGGAACCGTCAATTTTTAGAGATTTGACGGTTGAAGAAAATATTTTAGGGATTTTAGAAATAGCAAAACCCCAACTTTCAAAAACAGAACGCAAAGAAAAAACAGAAGTTTTGTTGGAAGAATTCAGCTTGACTCACGTCCGTAAAAATAAAGGAATTGTTTGTTCGGGTGGAGAACGACGACGAACTGAAATTGCCCGTGCTTTGGCTGTTGACCCTAAATTTATTTTGTTAGATGAACCCTTTGCAGGAGTTGACCCGATTGCAGTAGAAGAGATTCAAGGAATCGTTGCTAAGTTAAAAGATAGAAATATCGGTATTCTTATTACTGACCACAACGTAAACGAAACGCTTTCCATCACCGATAGAGCATATTTGCTTTTTGAAGGAAAAATTCTTCGACAAGGTACGGCTGAAGAATTAGCGAGTGATGAATTGGTAAGGAAAGTATATTTAGGTCAACATTTTGAGCTGAAACGCAAAGTATAAAAACAAACAACACTGTTTTATAAAAGCCTGATAACTAATTATTTCAATGAGTTATCAGGCTTTGTTTTGTTAAAAAATTAGCTTAATTTATTTCTTAAAAAAAATTTTGATAATCCGCTACAATTTAACGAACTTCCCACGTTAATATCCCCGAAACCTATAATAAACTGCCTATATTTTATGAATGCATCTTTCACTCGTCTAAAAACCAATGGTTTTTTACGTTTTTTTGCCCTCTTATTATTTATTAGTTATTATTCATCACTATTTATTGGCTGTTCAAAACTCAACGAAGTGAGTATTTCTGCTCGAAATTTTGAAGATGAAATTCAAGCAGCTCAGAATTTAGTTTTTACATTCAACAAAGATTTGGTTACCGACAATGATTTAGAAAACTGGGAGGCAATCGAATATGTAAGAATTGAACCTAAAGTAGAAGGTGTATTCAAATGGTCAGCAAAGAATGAATTAGTTTTTTCACCCAGCAATGGCTTCAAAGCTGCCACAAATTACAAAGCAGTTGTTACCAAAGAAATTTTACGAAAATCAATCACCAAAAATTATAAATTAGGCGATGATTCTTTTGAATTTCATACGCCTTATCTCCAAGCACAAAAATTGGAAAGCTATTGGATGAAAGGAGCTGATGGCAAACCACTTGCTAAAGTGAAAGTTGACTTCAATTACCCTGTTCAAGAAACAGAAATTGCTAATTTAATGAAGGTTCAGATTGAAGAGGCGGATGCAAAATTTATTTTAAATAGTACTCCAAATGACCAAAAGGTAGTTTTAGCTTTAGATAATGCACCTTCATTGAAAGACGAAAGTTCACTCAAAACAACGATTGAAAAAGGTGTTAAAATTGTAGGAGGTAGTAGTTCTACTCAAAATAGCATTCAATTAGAAGGTGTTTTGCCTTCTCCTTATTCAGTCAAGATTATTGATATTGAAACTGGTTTTGAGAAAAATCAAGGCTTTGTAAAAGTAATTACAACACAGCAAATTGCGGGCGACAATCTAAAAGATGCTTTCAAAATAGAACCTGCCGTTGAAACACAAACTGAATTGACCGAAAATGGATTTATCATCAAAGGATTTTTTAGTGCTTCTGAAGCCTACACTTTGACAATAAAAGATAATCTCAGAGGAACACTCGGAGCAAAATTAGATGCTGAATTAACCAAAGATTTATTTTTTGGAGAAATGCCTGCCAGTATTGAATTTGTGAGTAAAAAAGGCCTGTATTTATCCTCTAAAGGTAGTAGAAATGTGGGAATTCGTATTACTAACATACCTAAAGTGCAATTAAAAGTTGTGAAAATTTACGAGAATAATTTACTCTCGTATGTAAGAAATAACCGCTACGAAAATTATGAATATGATGGTGAAGAAAGTGGCCCTAATGGATTTAATTACAGTACCGATGATCAAGGAATTTACAGTGATGTAATTATCAATCGAACCATCGAAACGGGTAATCTTTCAAAAGTGCATGGTGTTTCTGTACTGAATATGCCAATGCCTGAGCAAGATAAATTACGTGGTGTTTATTTGGTCAATCTCAACTCAAATGATGAATATTATCAGAATGCTACCAAACTTGTTTCGGTGTCTGATTTAGGTATTATTGCTAAAAAATCTGCTGATGGTGATGAACTGATGGTTTTTGTGAATTCTATCATTGATGCCGAGCCAATGGGCGATGTGGAAATTAAATTGATTTCGAGCAATAATCAAGTAATGGATTCACAAAAGACTGATAGTAAGGGTGTTATCATATTTGAAAAACTCAGCGAAAAAGCTCCGAATTTCAAATTAGCCATGATTACCGCTCGTACTGCTGATGATTTCAATTATATGCTGTTGGAAGATACACAAGTCGAAACTTCTCGTTTTGAGGTCGAAGGGAAGCGAGCCAATGCTACTGGTTTTGATGCTTTCGTGTATGGCGACCGTGATATTTACCGACCAGGAGAAACGATTCATTTTAATACTGTTTTGCGTGATGCTAAATGGGCTTCTGCCGAAGAAATTCCATTAAAAATCAGATTATTATTGCCCAATGGTCGTGAATTTAAATCTTTTTTGAAAAATACTAATGCACAAGGAGCGGTCGAAACGTCTATTCCACTCGATAGAGCTGCTGTTACAGGCACTTATACAATCGAAATTTTGAATGGAAATGATGTTTTACTCACGTCAAAACCTATCAGTATTGAAGAATTTATGCCTGATAGAATTAAAGTGGATGTCAGTGCAAAAGATATTTATCGTACGGGTGAAACAGTACAATTAGTAGCTACCGCAACCAATCTGTTTGGCCCACCTGCCTCCAATCGTAATTACGAAATGGACTTTAGTTTAAAACGTAAAAGTTTTTTTGCCAAAGGCTTTGAAGGTTATTCATTTGATATTCAGAATGATACCAAATTTAATAACGATTTGCGACAAGGTACAACCGATGAAGATGGATTGGCAAAGCAAGCATTTCAACTCCCTGCAACTTATCAAGATATGGGTGTTTTGGAAGGTAAAGTTTTTGTAACCGTTTTTGATGAAACTGGTCGTCCGCTCAATCGTGTTAAAAGTTTTGATGTTTTCACGCAAGATACATTTTATGGCATTGGTTTAGCTGATTATTATGTTGGTACACATGTGCCTATGAATATTCCTTTGGCTGCTGTTTCCAACGATGGAAAAGTAAAAAATGCCCGTGCTGAAGTTTCTGTTTATCGTATTGATTATCAGACAATTGTAGAGAAAATAGATGGTGTCATCAAATACAATTCTAAAAGACAAGATAAATTGGTTCAAACCAAAGAAGTGACTTTTGCAGCAGGTAAATCTGCTATCAAATTCATCCCACAAGTTTCTGGTGAATATGAAATTCGTATTGCACAAGCAGGTGCAAAAAGCTACGCTTCTCGACAATTTTATGCTTATGGCTACGGTAGCACTTCGAGTAGTTCATTTGAAGTGAGCAATGAAGGACAAGTTTTGATGGAATTTGACAAAGAAAAATATGAAGTTGGTGATAAAGCAAAAGTTTTAATGAAAACACCTTTTGTTGGAAAAATGCTTGTAACCGTAGAAAAAGGTAATGTTTTAGAACATTTTTATGTTGAAACCGATAAAAAATCAGCTGAAATAGACATCAGCGTAACGGAAGAAATGTTGCCGAATGTGTATGTCACGGCTACGCTCATTCGTCCAATGAAAGGCAACGATATGCCCTTGACGGTTGCTCATGGTTTTGCCCCAATGAAAGTAGAAAAATCAAGCAATCAATTGCCAATAGAGATTGTTGCTGTCAAAGAATCTCGGTCAAAACGCAAGCAAAAAGTAACAATCAAAACAAAGGCCAATACAGAACTCACGATTTCAGTAGTAGATGAAGGAATTTTGCAAATCAAGAACTTCAAAACACCTGATATTTATAATTATTTTTATCAAAAACAGGCCTTAGAAGTAAGTAGCCATGATTTGTATCAATTTTTATTTCCTGAATTATCATTGGCAAGTAGTAGTGTTGGGGGAGATGGATATAATTTAGAAAAAAGAGTTAATCCTTTGAGCAATGGACGAACAAAATTGGTAGCCGTTTGGAGTGGAATCTTGAAAACAGGCTCAGGCGGAGAAGCAGATTTTGAGTTTGAAATACCACAGTTTTCGGGTGATTTACGTATCATGGCAGTTGCATATAAAGATGAGGCCTTTGGCTCAGCAAATGCCAATATGAAAGTAAAAGACCCAATTGTTATTAGTACTGGAGCTCCAAGATTCTTGAGTCCAAACGATGAAGTGATGATTCCTGTAACCGTAACCAATACAACAAAAACAACTACAACAACAAATGTTTCAGTAAATCTAACAGGAGGATTGTCTTTACAAAGTGCTAATAATCAGTCGATTACAGTGCCTGCTGGTAAAGAAGTTCGCACAATGTTTAGTGTGAAAGCACCTTCAGTAATTGGCACAGGAAGTATTGCGGTTGTGGTCAATGGTTTCAAAGAAAAGTTTTCTGAAAAAATAGATTTGACTATTCGCCCAAGCACATCTTTACTTAAAACTTCACTATCGGGTGTAGTTTTAGCAGGAAAAACAGAGTCTATAAATCTTGGTAACGACTATATGGCTGGTACTGCACAGGCGAGTTTGTTGGTAAGTCGCTCTCCAATGGTGCAGTTTGCCAAGCAATTAGATTATTTGTTGGGCTATCCGCATGGTTGTATTGAACAGACAGTTTCAAAGGCTTTTCCGCAGTTATATTTTGCTGATTTTACCAAAACAATTGCTAAAAATTCTCGTTCATTAAAGGTTTCTGGTGAAAATGACTGGAATCCACAATTCAATGTACAAGCAGCCATTCGTAAAATAGAAAATATGCAATTAGCAAGCGGAGCAGTAAGTTATTGGCAAGGAGGTGATTATGAAAGTTGGTGGGGAACAGCCTTTGCCGCACATTTTATGTTAGAAGCAAAAAAAGCAGATTTTGAAGTAAATGAAGGTAATTTGAATCGAATGCTTGATTATTTGACAACTAAAACTTCGATGCAAGATTTGACAGAAATAGACTATATTTATAATGAAACAGGTACTTGGACAACCAGAACCATTGCTCGGCATGAAATGATTTATTCGCTTTATACGCTTGCAATGGCAGGAAAAGCCAATCAGCCAGTGATGAATTATTATAAGTCAAATGCTAATTTACTGACCACTGATGAGCGATATATGCTCGGAGCGAGTTTTGCACAAATTGGTGATGAAGGAAGTTTCAAACAATTATTGCCAAAAGATTATATCATCGAAAATACGCAAAAACAAACAGGAGGAAGTTTTGCTTCGCCTATCAGAAACTTAGCAATTTCATTGAATAGTTTGGTAGAATCTGATCCTGAAAATTTGCAAATACCTAAATTAGCAAGAGTGCTTTCTCAAGCCATCAAAGCTACTCCTTATCTCTCTACCCAAGAATCGGTATTTAGTTTCTTGGCTTTAGGAAAAATTGCCAAACGTACAGGTGAATCGAATGTAACTGCTTCATTATCAGTTGATAATAAAATTTTAGCAAGTTTCAATGGAACAGATTTAAATGTAGAAAAAGGAGTCGCAGGAAAATTGGTCAATATCTCGGCCAAAGGAAAAGGAAGCTTATATTACTTTACCCAACAAGAAGGATTAAGTGCCACAGGTAGCTATGTTGAAGAAGATAATTTCCTAAAAGTTCGCCGACAATTTTTGAGCCGAACTGGGCAACCAATTAGTGGAAGCCTTAAACAAAATCAATTGGTTGTGGTAAAAGTGAGTATCAGTAGTACGCTTGGCACGCCAGTGGAAAATGTGGTAGTGACAGATATGTTACCAGCTGCATTTGAAATTGAAAATCCAAGATTGAATGAAGACCGTAATATGACTTGGATAAAAAATGCTTCAACACCTCAGCATTTTGATATTCGAGATGATAGAATCAATTTCTATACTACAGCCGATGCTACCGAAAAGACATTTTACTATTTAGTTAGGGTCGTTTCAAAAGGGAAATTTATCCTCGGCCCAGTAGCTGCCGATGCCATGTACAATGGCGATTATCGAAGTTATAGTGGTGGTGGGAATGTAATAGTGGAGTAGATTTCAATCAAAAAGCCTCAAAATATATATTTTGAGGCTTTTTGATATTTTATTCTAATTGATTACTGCTGTTTTTCGCCTTCCATGCTATTGCCTTGAATACTCAATTTTATTTTTACAACAATTTTGCTTTCATTTCTGATAAATTCAACTTTACCATCATAGCCGACTACATCATAAATGTCAGTCTGTGTGGTAGGAGCAAGTTGAGCTGAACCTTGTCCAACAGCTTCACCCATCAATTTGCCATCTTGTAATGTAACTATCAAATCTTCAATAGGAGCGTCTTTCAATTTGTATTTGCCAACGTATTGCTTTAAAACCAAAGTATCAACTGGTGCTACTGTGGTCGTTGTCGATGTAGTTTGAGCTGCTACATCAAATGAGAAAGCAAATATGCCCAAAGCAATTAGGAGAACAATTTTTTTCATGTGTATTAAGTGGTTTTATTGAGAAAAAATATAACTTTAGTAACACAACGAAGATAATATAAAATAAGTTTTGCCTTTTTTGCATTTTATGAATTTTACACAAAGTTATTTTTAAATTATATCTCGCATCCTGATAGAGCTTTCTTTTTTAAATTTTGATACTGGGAACTACTGGTAAAAAAGAGAGAATTTTTTATAAAAAATTGAAAATTCAATGGTATTTTTTAATTATATCTAAAAAAGAATTTTCATGCACAGCTTAAAATAATATAACTACTTTTTAATGAAATAAAAGATAAAATAACTGTAATAGTTTGTTTTTATAAATAATATATCTATTTTTGCCGAAATAAAAAGATAATATCTCAATATTATAAAAATGGCAAAAGTAACAGAACATCTCAAAAATAATAACGGCAAACCTATTTTTTCAATAGAAATTATTCCGCCAACCAAAGGTTCAAATCTCAATGATTTATTGAATGCAATTGAACCAATGATGGAGTTGAAACCTCCTTTTATAGATGTTACTTTTCATCGAGAAGAATATTTTACAAAGCAATTACCCGATGGGACAAGCAAAGAAATCAGAACTCGTAAACGTCCTGGGACAGTTGGTATTTGTTCATCGATTATGCATAAATTCAAGATTGACCCAGTTCCACACGTGCTTTGTGGTGGCTTCACAAAGGATGATACCGAAGATCTATTGATTGACCTGAATTATTTAGGTATTGATAATGTGTTGGCTTTGCGAGGCGATTTTGCTAAACCTTACGATTCTTTCAAAGCCAAAAAAGATGGACATTTATATGCAAATGAGCTAGTTTCGCAAATAAAAGCCATGAATCAAGGTAAATATTTGCACGAGGATGCCGAATATCTCAATGCCAGTGATTTTTGTATTGGTGTTGCGGCTTATCCTGAAAAGCATTTTGAAGCCCAAAATTTAGAGCAAGATATGGAGAATTTGAAGCGAAAAGTTGAAGCTGGTGCTGATTATGTAGTAACGCAAATGTTTTTTGATAATCAAAAATATTTTGATTTTGTAAATAAATGCCGAGTAGAAGGCATTACGATTCCTATTATTCCAGGTTTGAAGGTTTTGGCAACAAAAAAACAATTAGATATTTTGCCAAGATTGTTTTATTTAGATATGCCAGAGGATTTTAGAAAAGGTGTTTTGGCATGTGAAAATGACAAGCAAGCCAAACAGTTAGGAATTGAATGGGCGATTCAACAATGTCGAGAATTAATTGATTTTGGCGTTCCTGCTTTACATTTTTATACAATGAGCAAGTCTGATACAACGATGGCTGTAGCGAGAGAGGTTTTTTGATTATAGAATAAAACTAAGTTTCATTTATTGATAATGCTCAAAATAAAAAGCGATTGATTTTCATTAAATCAATCGCTTTTTAATGTTTTATGAATTAATTATGGTAATATCAAAGCATAACCCATATTTTGGAAAGTGGTAAAAGTAATCAGTGCTGATTGTGCCACTTTGATGTTTTCATTGCGTGGTTCATCAACCATTTTTCTCGCACGGAGTGATTGTCCACAAACATAAAAACGCACGCCATTTTTAGCCAATTCATTGATTAATGGCGTATTAGGATTAGCTACACCAAACTTTTTCATATAAGCCGCATCCGTCATAATATTAGTAGTCCCTAAAAAGTGAAAGACTGCTACGATTGACAATTTTTCTCTTGGAATACCCGCATCCAAGTGTAAATTAACCAAACGAGCTAATTTATCTAGACTTGAATTGACCGAATCTGGTTTATCAGAAGCCTTCGACAAATCAACAATAATCTTGTAATCCATCTTTTTATCTGCCACAGGACTTGCCTCTGGTACATCATACATCCCACCGCCACTTTTAATGACAGGAAACTTTTTTTGTTGGGCGAAAGCAACACTTCCTAAAAGGAAAATGAGGCAAATAGTGAGTAGTTTTTTCATGATGATGAAGGGGGATATGAGTTTAGAGTGCTGAATTCTGAGTTTAACCAGCCACTCAGAACTCTAAACTCAGAATTCAGAACCGCTACGGCGGACCGTTCTTTTAAATATCTATTTTTGCATATTTGGCATTACGCTCAATAAAGTCACGGCGAGGACCAACTTCGTCGCCCATCAACATTGCAAATAAATGATCTGCTTCAGCAGCCGATTCAACAGTTACTTGTTTCAAAGTACGTTTGTCAGGTCGCATAGTAGTTTCCCAAAGTTGCTCAGGATTCATTTCTCCCAAACCTTTGTATCTCTGAATACCTACATTTTCTTCTTTTCCACCTGCCGCTAAGCGTTTTACTGCAATCTCACGTTGTTCTTCAGTCCAACAATATTCCTCTTCTTTCCCTTTTTTAACTAGATACAAAGGTGGTTGAGCAATATAAATGTATCCTTTATCAATCAATTCTTTCATATAACGGTAGAAGAACGTCAAAATCAAAGTTCTGATGTGACTACCATCAATATCGGCATCGGTCATAATAATGATTTTGTGGTAACGAAGCTTGTCAGTATTTAATGCACGTTCATCGCCTTCACGTCCGATTTGAACACCCAGAGCAGTAAACATGTTTTTGATTTCTTCGTTTTCGTAGATTTTGAATTCTTGTGCTTTTTCTACATTCAAAATCTTTCCACGTAAAGGCAAAATGGCTTGGAATGCACGATTTCTACCTTGTTTGGCCGAACCACCAGCTGAGTCTCCCTCAACTAAGTAAACCTCACAAATAGTTGGGTCAGATTCTGAGCAGTCAGCCAATTTTCCTGGCAAGCCACTACCAACCAAAACGTTTTTACGCTGTACCATTTCACGTGCCTTTTTAGCGGCAATACGTGCTTTAGCAGCTAAAATCACTTTATCGACAATGATTCTTGCTTCTCTTGGATGCTCTTCTAAGTAATTTTCAAGCATTTCAGCAACACATGAACTCACAGCCGAAGTAACTTCACTATTACCTAATTTAGTCTTTGTTTGTCCTTCAAATTGTGGTTCTTGTACTTTTACTGAAATCACGGCCGTTAATCCTTCTCGGAAGTCATCACCACTAATTTCAATTTTTTCTTTGGCTAAAATACCTGACTTCTCTGCATAACCTTTCAAGGTACGAGTTAGAGCCATACGGAAACCAGAAACGTGCGTACCACCTTCGTGTGTATTGATATTATTCACAAAAGACGAAACATTTTCGCTATAACCAGTATTATAAAGCATGGCTACATCAACTGGCACACCGTCTTTATTACCTTCCATAAACATTGGTTCAGGTATCAAACGCTCACGGCCAGCATCAATGTAGGATACGAATTCTGCCAAACCACCTTCTGATTTAAAAGTGTCTGTCAGAGCTTCTCCTTTTTCGTCAATTTCACGTAAATCTTTGAGAATAATGGTAATACCTTTATTTAGGAAAGACAATTCACGCAAACGATTGGCAACGGTTTCGTATTTATATTCTGTTACTGTAAAAATAGTATCATCAGGTTTGAATGTTACTGTTGTACCTGTATCACTTGCATCACCAATTTCACGAACTGGATAAAGTGGTTTTCCGATATTATATTCTTGTTCAAAAGCTTTTCCATCTCTGTGAACTTCCACTCTCAAGTGGGTAGAAAGTGCATTTACACAAGAAACCCCTACACCATGCAAACCACCCGAAACTTTGTAAGTGTCTTTGTCAAATTTACCACCAGCGTGAAGCACGGTCATTACAACCTCTAAAGCTGATTTTTTCTCTTTAGTGTGCATTCCAGTAGGAATCCCACGACCATTATCTTTTACTGTTACCGAATTATCTTCATTGATTGTTACATTAATTGTATCACAATGTCCAGCGAGAGCCTCATCAATTGAATTATCTACTACCTCCCAAATTAGGTGGTGAAGACCTTTTGCACTAATATCGCCAATATACATGGCGGGACGTTTTCTTACTGCTTCTAACCCTTCAAGTACCTGAATATTCTCGGCACCATAATCTGCTCTTGATTTTTGAGGCTCAACGCCCTCCTGATTTTCTGCCATAATTTATTTTTTATGAATGTTACCCAACAGATTTTATCTGCGTATTATTTACTAACTTTGTTACTCACAGTTTTTTGTATAATTTAGGTGTAAAGATACACATTTTTATCGGATTTTGAAAATATTTATTGAACATTGAGTACCTGAATTATCACTTATTCGACAAATATTTTATTCAAGAAATTTTATTAAAAACTTTATTTTTTATTTATGAAAAACAACCAAATGATGAGGCTATTAATTATTCTTGCAATGCTTGTAAGTTCCTGTAAATCAATATTTTATGTTGTAAGGCATGCTGAAAAAGTTGATAATTCAGCCAATCCTCCTTTGAGCGAATTGGGTCAAGCAAGAGCGAAAGATTTAAAAGAAGAATTATCAAATAAAGGAATATCAGGGATTTATTCAACCAACTATTTGCGTACCAAAAATACAGCTAAGCCATTGTCGGACGCAACAGGTATTTCAATAAGTATTTATGCTCCCAGCCCAGCCGATTCGATGCGAGTTTTTATTGAAAAATTGAAGCAAATCAAAGGCAAAAATGTATTAGTTGTAGGGCATAGCAATACAGTAAAATATGTGGTGAATGGACTTTATGAACGTGATACTCTGCGGTCAGATATTGCTGATAATGACTTTGATAACATATATATAGTAAAAAGACAATTTTTTCCAGTCAGAAAAATGCGTTTCTTTGCAAAAACTTATGGAAAAACTTCACCTTAGTATGTGTAAAAACCTGCAAGGTTTGCAAAACCTCACAGGTTTAGTGATTAGTATGAATAAAATCAGTTATATGAAACATCTTTTGGTCAAGTTTTTGCGTTAATTGTAGGGTAAGTTTCCAACTTGCTCATTAGTGTCAATCCACAATCTGGAAATCGGGTCGCCGAAACGATTGTATTACAAATTATTTATTATGAAAAACCTTCGCAGATTTACTTTAATTGTTTTAGCTATTGTTACAATTCCTTTTGTAGCTTTCAAATATGACGACCGCTATTTCGAAATTGCTAAAAACTTGGATATTTTCGCTACCATGTTTAAAGAATTAAACGCCTATTATGTAGATGAAATCAATCCAAATAAAGCTATGCGTTTGAGTATTGAATCAATGCTCAAGCAACTCGACCCCTATACTAATTTTTATCCAGAAGATGACATCGAAGATTATATGACCATGACAACTGGTAAATATAATGGTATTGGTGCAACAGTTTCTCATCGTGATAATAAGCACGTGGTAGTGATGATTTATGAAGGCTCACCCGCTGATAAAGCAGGAATGAAAATCGGTGATGAAATTGTAAAAGTAGATGGGGTTGATGTGGTTAGTAGAAAAGGTGTGGACATTGGCCGTTTGATGAAAGGTCAGACAGGAACAACGGTAAAAATGTCTGTCAAGCGTTTTGGACAAAATGCTCCACTTGATTTAGTAGTTGGTCGTGATATTGTAAAAACATTGAATGTGCCACATTCAGGAATGATAAATGACGAGGTTGGCTATATTCAGCTTAATGATTTTACGGCAACTGCTGCTAAAGAAGTAAAATCTGCATTTGTTGATTTGAAAGGACAAGGAATGAAGAAATTAATTCTTGATTTACGTGGCAATCCTGGTGGTTTACTCAATATGTCGGTTGAAATATGTAATGCGTTTTTGCCAAAAGACCAAATGATCGTAGAAACTCGTGGAAAAGTTGCCGAATGGAATCATAAATACATGGCTTTGGAAGCTCCACTTGACACCGAAATGCCTATTGTGACACTCATCAATAGTCAAAGTGCTTCGGCTTCCGAGATTGTAAGTGGCACGCTTCAAGATTATGACCGTGCAGTTTTGATTGGACAACGTTCGTTTGGTAAAGGTTTAGTCCAGACTACACGTGATTTGAGTTATAATACAAAAATGAAAATTACAACTGCTAAATATTATATTCCGAGTGGTCGTTGTATTCAAGCTTTAGATTATAGTCATCGTAATCCCGATGGAAGTGTCGGACGTGTGCCAGATTCTTTAAAAACAGCATTTAAAACCAAAAATGGACGTACTGTTTATGATGGAGGAGGAGTTGACCCTGATATTAAAACAGAAGTGCCAACAATGGCTGCTGTAACTGCCAATTTGATTCAGAAAAACGTAATATTTGATTATGCTACAAAATATTATTTTGAACACGCCAATCAAAAGCCAAAAGAGAAGTTTTCATTGTCAGAAGCTGAGTATCAGGATTTTATCACATGGCTGAAAGGGAAAGATTTTACTTATTCAACAGCAATGGAGCGTAATTTGGATAATTTAGAGGCTTCAGCAAAAAAAGAAAACTCTTTGGATTTGGTGCAAGAACAAGTAAAGTCTCTACGTGAAAAAATTAATCAAGGAAAGCAACAGGATTTAATCAAAAATAAAGAAGATATCAAAGAACAATTAGAAGCTGAAATTCTAAGTCGTTATTATTATCAAAAAGCGATGAAATTCGTTGCCTTTGAACGTGATAAAGAAGTACAAGAGGCTTTGAAGTTATTCAAGGATTTACCACGTTATCATGCGATTTTGAAAGGTGGGAAATGAGTTCTGAGTTCTGAGTTCTGAGTTCTGAATTCTTTTCTTCCACAGGATTATGATTTTTTTCAGAAAAAGCTTATAATCTTTTCGATTTTGTTGTATTTTTGCAAGGATAAAAATTTAAACTAAATACGATTATGTTCGGCTATCAATATCCTACTTGGTCTGCGATTCTTTTCTTTGTTGTTTTAATGGCTGTATCTTTTGCTGTTGGCAAATGGTTAGTAAAAAACGATAGAAATTATAAAGGATTCTAATAAAGTTCTGACTTCTGAATGCTGTGCTTTGTTGAATATTCATTATTCTAAACTCAGCATTCAGAACTCTTTAAAAAATCCCTTCTTCTAAGTGCAGAATAGTTTTTTCTGCTAATTTCTTTGCCAAAAGTCTGGCTACTATACTGCTTCGTGTGCCATTTGAACAAGCAACTACAATAGTTGAGTAATTTTGTAATTCTGATAATCTCTCCGTTATTTCATGCGGTGGAATATTGATTCCTCCAATATTAAAATCTGCAAATTCAGATACTTCTCTTACATCCAAAAGTATCGCATTGGTATCAGAAAGAATGGCTTCTAACTCGTTTTGGGCTATTTCTGTGAAATCTAGCATGTCTATATAATTATAAAACCTGCAAGGTCTGAAAAAGACCTTGCAGGTTTAGATTTATAGGTTTTGAATGTTTATTATGGAAAATTTGCTGATTACTTATAAAGAGCCTCACGTTGTGCTTTGATTTTTTCATCAGTCAAATACCCATCAAAGTCAATCAATTTATCTAAACAACCCTTAGGAGTAAGCTCAATGACACGAGTCGCCACAGTTTGTGTCAATTGGTGGTCATGACAAGTAAATAAAATATTGCTTGGGAAATCTTCCATTCCTTTGTTCAAGGCTTGAATAGATTCCAAATCTAAGTGGTTGGTTGGCTCGTCAAAAAGCAAAACGTTTGCTCCTGAAAGCATCATTCTCGAAAACATGCAACGTTGTTTTTCTCCTCCTGACAAAACTGTACATTTTTTCAAAGCTTCTTCGCCCGAAAACAACATTCTTCCTAAGAATCCACGTATGAAAGTTTCGTCTTTTTCTGTTGAGTATTGTCTCAACCAATCAACTAAATCAAGACTTCCATCAGAGAAATATTCTGTATTTTCGTTGGGCAAATAAGTATGAGTAATAGTTATTCCCCATTTGAAAGTACCACCTGATGCCTGTTTTTCGCCAGAAAGGATAGAGAACAGAGCTGAAACAGCCAAACCATCTTTACTCAAAAAAGCTATTTTTTCATTGCGAGAAACTTGAAAACTTAAATTCTTAAATAAATAAGTGCCATCATCTAATTTATAGCTCAGATTCTCAACTAATAAAATTTGGTCACCTACTTCACGTTCAGGTTTAAAGCCGATATATGGATATTTACGTGATGAAGGCTGAATTTGCTCAATATTCAATTTCTCAATCATTTTCTGACGAGCAGTTGCTTGCTTAGATTTTGCAACGTTGGCAGAAAAACGACGAATAAATTCTTCCAATTCTTTCTTTTTCTCTTCAGCTTTTTTGTTTTGATCAGATTTCTGACGAGCTGCTAATTGGCTTGATTCGTACCAGAAAGAGTAATTACCACCATAAAGAGAAATTTTCTTATAGTCAAGATCGGCAATATAGGTACAAACATTATCCAAGAAGTGACGGTCATGTGAAACAACGATTACGGTATTTTTGAAGTTCATTAAGAAACCTTCCAGCCAAAGAATCGAATCAATATCTAAGTTATTGGTAGGCTCATCGAGTAACAAAATATCAGGATTACCAAATAATGCTTGTGCCAACAAAACCTTCACTTTATCAGAAGGGTTCATGTCAGCCATGAGCGTATAATGCGTATCTTCTTTAATCCCTAAGCCTGAAAGTAAAGTTGCAGCATCAGATTCTGCGTCCCAGCCATTCATATCAGCAAATTCGGCTTCCAACTCAGCAGCACGATTGCCATCTTCTTCTGTAAAATCTTCTTTTGAATAAATGGCATCTTTTTCAGCAATGATTTGTGACAAACGTTCATTACCTCTAACAACAGTATTTAAAACTGTTTCATCATCAAAAGCATTTTGATTTTGCTTCAAAACCGACATTCTTTCACCTGGATCCATGCTCACGTTACCAGAAGTAGGTTCTATTTCACCCGAAAGAATCTTTACAAATGTTGATTTTCCAGCACCGTTTGCTCCAATCAAGCCATAGACGTTGCCCGGAGTAAATTTGAGATTAACCTCTTCAAAAAGAGTTCGTTTGCCAAAACTAAGCGAGATATTTGATACTGTAAGCATTTTAATTAATGTAGAATGTAAAATGAATAATGTAGAATGTACTGCTACTTTCAACTTAAATTCAAAACTCTATTTTTGATTTTTATGTATATATTCGTGAATGACAAGTTTTTTTTAAGATATTCTCACTTGCTAAGTTTGAGTTAGAGAATTAATGTCTTTTAATTGAATAAGTTTTATAATTATTCATTTTGCATTATTCATTCTACATTACTCAAAAGATCCCCTCATCTGCAAAGCTAAAATAGGCCTCATCGCCAAAAATAAGATGGTCAAGCACTGGAATATCAAGCACACGCCCAGCTTCTTTTACTTTTTTGGTTAAATCCTTGTCGGCCTGACTTGGTGTTAAATTACCTGATGGATGATTATGCACCAAAATAATGGATGAAGCCAAATGTTCAATAGCAGCTTTGAAAATCATTTTTGGGTCTGCTACCGTGCCTGCTACTCCTCCGATACTAATCTGTTGAGGTCTAATGATTTCATTGGCACGATTCAATAAGATTACCCAAAATTGTTCGTGCAATAAGTCCATTAAATAGGGTCGAACAGCTTTATAAGCATCGGCCGATGAGGCAACTTTTACCTTTTTTATTACTTCACTTTCCTTTCTTCTTCTTCCCAATTCCATTGCAGCTGCAATCGAAATTGCTTTTGCTTCGCCAATACCTTTAAATTTTATCAAATCATTGATACTCAATTTGGCAAGCTCATGGAGATTGTTATTGACGCTTTGCAAAATTAATTTTGATAAATCAACAGCCGACAGCTCTCTTGAGCCCGAGCCGATCAAAATTGCGATTAATTCTGCATCTGAAAGAGCTACTTTGCCCTTCATTATAAGTTTTTCACGTGGCCTATCTTCCTCTGCCCATGAAAGGATATTGTTTATCATTGTTGTGCTTTTGGTATGTAGCTTTAGAATAGAAATAATGATTTATTTTAAACATTCTTCATGGCTAATAGCTATTGGACAATGGCCAAAAGCTCAAAAAATTAAACAAAAAATGCTCACGGAGAACTTATTCCATGAGCAAAATATTGAATTTCTTTTGGGCGAAATTACGCTAAAGTAGCAATATGCTTTGCCAAACCTGATTTCAAGTTTGCTGCTTTGTTTTTGTGGATAACGTTCTTACGAGCTAATTTATCCAAAGCCGAAGCTGCACTTTTGAACAATTCAGTAGCGGCTAATTTATCGCTAAGACCACGTAATTTTCTAACCAAAGTACGTGTAGTTTTGTGTTGATAACGGTTTCTCAAACGTTTAGTTTCGTTTGCTCTGATACGCTTTAATGCTGACTTATGATTTGCCATTGTATTGTATAAAAATATTTGTCTATGCTAAAATTGGAGTGCAAAATTAAGAAATTAATATTAAATAAAAAACTAACTCGAAAAATATTTTAATAAAAACCTTATTGTTTTCTAAAAACAAGGAAGGCATCGTTTTGAGCGATGCCTTCCTTCAATTCAATCAACCATCAACTATTACTTAATCTCAGAGTTGATAACTAAGACTTTTTCCCAATTGGCTTCATTTGCTTTTTCAAATGATTGGTATTCAGCACTTTGGCGGAATTTTTCCACTTCAGCATCAGTTCTGAATGTTAAATAGTGCATTACATCATATTCTGCTTTTGAATTACTTTCACTGAAAGTTTCTCCTGCCGAATAGCTTGCGATTTCTGGCAACTCACGTTTCAAATCTTGAAAACCCGCCATGTGTCTTTTAATTGCTTCTGCTGAAGTTCCTTGTTTGAACTTAAAACAAACGATGCGTTGCTTTTGTGCTTTTGGAGGCGTATATGCCGAACCATAAGCAACCATTAAAAATGCAAACATTCCCAATGCCATAGCTGGCATTAAATATCTTAGTAACGATTTTTTTTGTGTCTGACTCATATTCTTATTTTTCCCGAATAATATTTTGTAACATGTTGCAAATATAACACCTTTTATTTGATTTTGTTGCATTATTTCAAGAAAATATTTTATTGTTTCTGTAAATAATGTGTATTGCCAAATAATATTTGGTTTTGAGTATTTTTAACAGAATGGTCAGTTTTACTTAATTTTTTTAATTAATAGAATTTAGGTGCTAATTTTTGGTACTTTTTCGAGAAAAATAAAAAATAGTAAAAAAGGTAGTTTAAAATTTATGACTTGTAATAATAAAAATGTGTTTTTTTAGAATTATGCGTGTAGCTTTTGAGTTTTTTAGAAATTATCAAAAAAAATATTTTATTTTGGGCAAAAAAAAGGTACAAAATGAAAAAAAAGACACTGAAATCCACACTTTTAAAAAAAACAATAAATTATAATAAAATAGCATTGCGTTTTTTTAGTATAATTTCACTTTTCATCTTGATTTCTTCATGGAAAAATGAGCATCAACTTCAAAATAGGCCATTACCATTGTGGCAATTGCCATTGTGGGGCTTTTTTGCTCATCAGCAAATCAATCGTTTGGCGGTTTTTACTTTACCACCAGAGATGTTTAAATTCTACAAAAAGAACATTGATTATATTTCTGAGAATGCCGTTAATCCTGATGAGCGTCGATACTCAGTGAAGGCTGAAGCCCCACGACATTTTATTGATTTAGATAATTATAGCGATTCTTTGCAGAAAGTCCTTCCAAATTTTTCTTGGAAAGACGTTACTGAAAGAATTGGTGAAGATACTCTTAACCGACATGGAATTGTACCGTGGCATATCAATTTAATGAAATACCAATTGACTGAAGCATTTCGAAATAAAAATGTACATAAAATTTTGATGTTATCAGCAGATATTGGACATTATATTGCAGATGCCAATGTTCCCTTGCATACAACTCGAAATTATAATGGCCAGTTTTCAAATCAAGTAGGTATTCATGGGTTTTGGGAAAGTCGTTTACCAGAAATGTTTGCTGAAAATTATGATTTTTTTATCGGACAAGCAGAATATGTAAAAACCCCTCAAAAACGTGCTTGGCAAGCAGTGATGAATGCACACGCAGCTTTAGATTCTGTTTTGATTTTTGAACGTGAATTGACAAATAAGGTTTCAGAAGATAAAAAATTTAGTTTTGATGAACGCAATGGGGTTACGATTCGTACCTATTCCAAAGAATTTTCGACTCGTTATCATACAATGCTCAAAAATCAAGTTGAGCGACAAATGAGAACTTCTATCAAAATGGTTGGTGATTTTTGGCTTACTTGTTGGATTGATGCTGGTCAACCTGATTTGTCGCAATTGATTGATTACAAATTGACTCAAGAAGAAAAAGAAGCAGAAGAAACAGAAAAAAAATCATGGCTTCAGCGTACTTTCGATGTACGAAAGGAAAACTAATGGATAATAATAGTGTTTGCTTGCTTATTGAAAAAACACATTAGATGATAGACGAAAAAGTTAGAAAGATTTGCAGCCAAACTTCCTTGCTTGAGCAATCGCCAGAGTGTTATTTATCTGTAATTTTTTTTGTTCAATATGTTTATTGACGATGATGGTTAATTGGTTTTTCTTTCGTCTCGACATATTGACTTTTAAATCATTTTGCAATAATAGTTCACCTAATAGGCAACTGTTTATAAATTCAAGATTGATTAGAAACGATTTGTTTGGGCGAATGAAACCGTTGCCTATTCGTTCTTGAATATGTCCAAGAGTAGTTGCAACTATTTTTCTTTTTCCTATGGTATAATGAATAATTGTGTAATTAATGTCGGCCTCGAAATAGGCAACATCCTTACTGAATAGTTTAATTCTACCCCCGACTTTTATTAAATCTTCCATTTTTTTTAGATTTTTTTAAGAGCATAATTGTAGATTCAAGAATGGGTTTGATAGATATCCATTCTTGAATCTTTAGAATATTTTTATTGCATTCGAGTGATAACGATATTGGCAGTAACAGCACGTGAACCACCAGCACTTGGATTGATTGTAAGAGCAACAGGGTTGCCGCTTGGATTGGCAACACTCAATATTGTATTGACGGATGTGGTGGTAATCATCGTATGACCAACGATTTGGCTTGTTCCAGTTGCACGTCCGACTACGCTGGTTGGAACGTCTGTACCATTAAGCTGTAAAATAAGTTGACCAGCCTCTGCAATACTCACTTGCCAATGTACCAAATAAATGCCAACAGCAGGTATATTAAACTGACTCGTATTTATACGAGTAATGATGCCATTTGTAGGGCCATTTTGAGGAAATTGAATAGTTGAACCTGCCGCTATTGTAGCAGTATTATCTCCTGGCATTAGAGCATAAAATTCTGCGAATGTTGTAATACTTCCTAAAAGATTCCATTTTGTACCAGTCCAATAATAGTATCCAGGCGAAACATTATTAGGAGGTATGCCAACAGTGGCAGTGTTATAGACAAGTAATGAAGTGGCTGGAGAGACAATCGTGGTTATGTCTGAAGTAGATGTGAGACTTACTCGGGGAATGAGAACCCCTTTGTTCTTTGATGCTACATCAAGCATGGCAGATGGATTATTTTGAGCAAATAATTCTCCACTAAATAAAATGCACATAAGACAAATGACGATACAAAAGAAAGACGAATTTCTTTTATGATGATTAATGGATGATTTGTTTTTTGATGAGATTAATTCGGATGTAAAAAATAATTTTTCCATTGTAGAGAATATTTTCATGTTTAAAAGAAAGATGTAAAAAATGAAAGTGTTGGATTTAAATGAGCTTTTTGAAAAATTACTTCCATCCTAAAAAATATCGATACTTGTTTAATCTATCAATAAAAAGCGAATAGTTTGTGTGTGAAGTAATTTATATAATGCAAAGGTGAAGTAATTAAATGGAGGAAGTCTTACATAATTGTTGTGAATTTTTGCAAAATTCACACATTTAATAGCAATAGAGGAAATTAAATGATTGAGTGGTAGCAGTAAAATAGAAGGGAAAAATATTTATCTACGAATGAGATATAGCAGCACTATCCAACTATCAAAAGATAGTGGTTGAGAAAGTAAAAAGGAGAAGTCTTTAAATTCTAATAAAAAGTTTTTTGTTGAACATCCAACGTAGTAGTAGCCAATAAATTAAAAGCATCAATCCTCCATGTACAAGTGATTGATAAGGGTCGCCAAAAATTGCCCCGTAATTTTCTCCTAAATGAATTTTGAGGGATTTTGAAATATAAGAACCCAAAGCATCAGCAATACAATAAGCAGCTATTGAATTCATACCAATAACCTTCAAGAAATAAAATTTATCTTCTTTTTGTTTAACATCGACTATCCAATAGAAAAATGCTATAAATAAAAAGCACCAACCCCCACTAAAAAGTACCCAAGTTGGAGTCCAAATTCGTTTGACATTTGGACAGATTCCCAACCAATTTAAAGCTAACCCAATAGCAAGACCAGAAATACCTAAAATGACAAAGGTTTTTATCTTTTTTGTTGGAATTGTAGTGGATTTTAAAATATTTCCAGCTAAAAGCCCTAAAATCATAGTACCAAGTGTAGGCATAAAACTTAAAGTAGCATAACCACCACCATTGAAAAGGAAAGGCTTTTCTCGTGGGAAAAGATTTAAGAACCAACGGTCAAATGCCCAAGCGAGGTTTGTATTTTTATTCCAATGTGCAGCAAAACCTGTTAGATTATGTTCCCAATCTTTTGTGACACCAGCGTTGACATAATCGAAATTGATGTCGGGCAATGGATAAAGTGCAAAAGCAAGCCAATAGCCAACTAAAATAATAATTAATGCTGAGATTTGAATTTTTTGTGAACGAAAACCCAGTAAAAATAAAATTGGATAACCTAAGCCAATTTGAGAAAGGGTATCTTCAAAAGTAAAATAAGTTTGAACTTTATTTTGAGAACGAAGAAATACGCCTAATAAAATCAATATCAACGAGCGTTTGAGTGCATGAATAAAAACTTTGCTGAAGCTACTTTCTTGAGTTAATCGGCTCGAAATCGAGTAGGGTAGAACCACGCCGACCAAAAATGAAAATGAAGGTTGAATTAAATCATGTAGCGAGCAGCCAATCCACTCTACATGGTCTTGATGGTGAGCTAAAAATGCCCAAAATGTACTATCAGGCAATGCTTCGGCAACTTTATGAAATCTCAGCACTTCGCCCATCATGAGCAGCATCACAAAACCACGATAAACGTCGGCCGAAGTAAGTCGATTGGGTAAGGCAGGCATAATATAGTATTAGGGTTTATGCCTTAAAGATAGTAATTTTTTATTATTTGAGAATAAAAATGAAAAAAATGAAGGTAGAGACGCATTGCCATGCGTCTCGTTATTGAGAAACGATAATAATGACAAATAATAAATGGAAATTTATCATACCCATGGAGATCCATTGCAATGCGTCTCTACAAACGGATGATTACACGGCCGATTTGTCCACCTTTCAATATTTTTTTGATTTCTTTTGGAAGACTTTTCAATGTAATCGTTTTTGTAATACTTTGTAAATCAGATGGTTTCCAATTTTTAGCGAGGTTTTTCCAAAGTTTTCTTCGCCATTCAATGTCACATTCTGAAGAATCAATGCCAACCATAGATACACCACGCAAAATAAATGGGAATACGCTCGTTGGTAATTCGGGTGAATTTACCAAACCACAAATGGCTAAAACACCATTGTATTGCATTGATTTCAAGATAGTTGCCAACATATTTCCTCCAACTGTATCGACACATCCTGCATAAATTCCTTTTAATAAGGGACGAGCAGATTTATCATCTACTTCTTCTCTCGCTATTACTTCTTTTGCTCCGATATTCAATAAAAATGCTTTTCCTTCGGGTTTACCAGTTACACCAACTACATGAAAGCCTAATTTTGCCAAAATCATCACGGCCATTGTTCCAACACCACCTGTTGCACCAGTGACAATGACTTTGCCCTTTTCGGGTGTAAGACCATTTTGTAAGAGTTTATCGATGCACAAAGCTGCCGTTAGACCAGCTGTACCAAAAATCATACTTTCTTTTGATTTGAGTCCACGAGGAAGCTTTACCACCCATTTGGCAGGCACTCGGATGTATTGCCCAAAACCGCCCGAAGTATTCATGCCGAGGTCGAAACCGGTGACCAAAACCTTATCACCTTTCTGAAAATCAAGAGAAATGCTTTCTTCAACTACGCCTGCCGCATCAATACCAGGGGTATGCGGATAATTGCGAGTAACGCCACGATTTCCAGTTGAAGAAAGAGCATCTTTGTAGTTGAGCGAAGAATATTGAACTTTGATTAACACTTCCCCCGCAGGCAAATCTTCGATTTTTCGCTCAACGATTGCTTGAGAGAATGTTTTATCTTCGTTTTCGCTTATTTGGAATGCTTGAAATACTGACATGAAAAGATGGTTTATATTTGTTGTACTCGTATCAAATTGGAATACATCAAAAATAGCTTTTTTGTTCAGAGGATTTACTTTTTTAGGAAATAAAACTTAGAGAATAATAGTATTTTCAGCAAACCACTTTTTACACTCTTCTAAATCCATTTGGCCAGAGGCGAGCTTGATGATGAAATCATATAATAGATTGTGAGATAATGTTTTATTAAGTCTCTTACCATTCAATTTTAGAAAAGCAAGAGATGCTTCTAAACCTGTTCGTTTATTTCCATCAGAAAAAATATGATTGCAAATGATATTGTAGCAATACACCGCCGCCTTATCTTCAATCGTTAGGTAGAGTGGTTCTCCAAACATTTCGGCTTGAACAGCTTCGAGTAAATAATCTAAATTTTCCTCATGCAGAAAATTAAATGGCGGCATGAAATTTCCACCGTGAGTAATAACGGTTTCTTTATTGATAAATACAATATCTTCCTTGTCTAAGTAGATAACTTTCATGCCAATGCCTTAAATACTTCATCATATTCTTTAAAATCTTCTTTTACTATTTCAACCAGACGCTGTTTTTTTGCAATTTTCAAATCAGCACTAACTTCCAATAGTAATTCACTTACAAAGTCGGGTTCAGTGTGAACTAAATCTTTGAGTGATTTTTTTATCATTTCTTTGTCTATAACTGCTGTCATAATTGTAATATTTTATACAAACTTAACGATTTTTCTGAAAAATATATTTTTTAGACGTAATGCTTTTTATAAAGACACAAAACGAGTTTTTTTGTTGGAAAAAGAATTATTTAAAGAGAAAATGAATATGATTAGTCGAAAACTTGCTATTGCATTATTACTTATTTGGTGGGGAGCATTTACTTTTTATGCAGGCATTGTTGTGTCAGTCGGAATGAAAGTTTTGGAAAGCCATACTGAAATGGGTTTTATCACGCAAGAAGTTACCAACTATCTCAATTATATTAGTTTACCTATTTTTCTTTTTATAAGTTATATTTTCAAAGCTGAAAAATGGCTATTTCGACTCGGGATTTTATTGATTATGCTGCAAATAATAATTTTCATCCTGCATGGCAAACTATTCAATCTGCTTGATTTCGAGTTGCTTACTGTGAAATCTAAAACAGCTTTTTATTCACTTCATCGAATTTATTTACTTGTTTCAACGCTTATTTGGCTGATTGTGAGTGGGATAATTGTTGTAGAAGTTCAAAAGAATTAAGAAAAATAGTAAGTTATTTCGCAATTTGCTGACTTGGTAGAGCAGTTTCAAAACCACTTTTAAAATCAGGTTTGGTATAGCGATTACTTTTACCAAAAACCTTGATTTCTGTCAAAAGTGTCATGTTATTAGTTTCGATAAAATTAGGCAAATTATTAGTTGGATAATGTACTTGTGGACTTTCACTAAAATTAGTAAAAACGAATGCAACGGGTAAGATATATGTTCCTTCATAACCCAAGCCCAATAATGGAAGTTTTTTTAGCCCTTTTTTGATATTTGCTCCAAATCCCACACTATTTTCAAATTTAGGTGTCATTTTAGGGTAAAAAACTTCAATATTTTCTATTTTTCCTTTTCCATTTACATTAAATTTTGCGTAAATTCTTCCATACAAACTAGACAAAATAGCAGTACGAGGATAATCAATGTTTTTCTTTGCCAACTCAAAGAAGACAAGATTTCTATCTAAATCTTTTTGTGCGAAGCAATTGGTGGAAAGGACAATTCCGATAATTAGGAAGAGAAATTTCTTTACAATTTTTTGTTTGATCAATTCCCAATTTTGTTCATATCCAAGTACTAATTTTAATTCCATTATTCTACGTTTTTATCAAACAAATATAGAAAAATAAGTAAGATTAAAATAAAAAAGGTCTCAAGATTTCTCCTAAGACCTTTTTTGAATATTGATTGGGCTGATATTACATCATGCCACCCATGCCGCCACCGTGTGAGTGACCCATGTCTGGAGCTTTTTCTTCAGGAATATCAGAAACAACAGCTTCTGTTGTTAATAATAAACCAGCGATTGATGCAGCGTTTTCAAGAGCCAAACGAGTTACTTTCGTAGGGTCAATGATACCAGCAGCCAACATATTTTCAAATTTATCTTCACGAGCGTTATAGCCGTAATCATCTTTTCCGTTTTTCACTTCTTGAACGATTACCGAACCTTCACCACCTGCGTTAGCAACAATTGTACGCAATGGAGATTCGATTGCCGAACGGATGATAGCGATACCAGTAGTTTCGTCGCTGTTCAAACCTTCAAGACCAGCCAAAGCAGCTTGAGCACGAATCAATGCAACACCACCACCTGCTACGATACCTTCTTCAACAGCCGCACGAGTTGCGTGTAAGGCATCATCAACACGGTCTTTTTTCTCTTTCATTTCAACTTCAGTTGCAGCACCGATGTAGATAATTGCTACACCACCTGACAATTTAGCCAAACGCTCTTGCAATTTCTCACGGTCATAATCAGAAGTTGTAGATTCGATTTGAGCTTTGATTTGGTTAACACGGCCTGCAATTTGCTCTTGGTCACCAGCACCATTAACGATAGTTGTATTGTCTTTATCAACAATCAATTTATCGCAATGTCCTAAATATGAAAGGTCAGCGTTTTCTAATTTGAAACCTCTTTCTTCAGCAATAACAGTACCACCAGTCAAGATAGCGATGTCTTCCAACATTGCTTTACGACGGTCACCGAAACCTGGAGCTTTTACAGCCGCAACTTTCAATGCACCACGGATTTTATTTACAACCAAAGTAGCTAAAGCTTCTCCATCAACATCTTCAGCGATGATTAACAATGGACGACCTGTTTGTGCTACACCTTCTAATACTGGTAAAAGCTCTTTCATTGAAGAAACTTTTTTCTCAGAAATCAAGATGAATGGTTTTTCCATTTCAACTTCCATTTTCTCAGCGTTAGTTACGAAGTATGGAGATAAATAACCTCTGTCAAACTGCATACCTTCTACCGTTTTAACTTCGGTTTCAGTTCCACGAGCTTCTTCAACAGTGATTACACCTTCTTTACCAACTTTTTCCATTGCATGAGCAATCATTTGACCGATTTCGTGGTCATTGTTTGCAGAAATTGTAGCTACTTGCTCAATTTCTTTGGAAGTTAAGATTGGCTTAGATTGAGCTTTCAACGAAGCAACAACAGCAGTTACAGCTTTCTCAATACCACGTTTCAAATCCATTGGATTTGCACCAGCCGCTACGTTTTTCGCACCGATAGTGTAGATAGATTGTGCTAAAACTGTAGCAGTAGTAGTACCATCACCTGCTTGGTCAGCAGTTTTTGAAGCTACTTCTTTCACGAGTTGAGCACCCATGTTTTCGATCGAATCTTTCAATTCAATTTCTTTAGCTACCGTTACACCATCTTTTGTGATAGCTGGAGAACCAAATTTTTTATCAATAATTACATTACGACCTTTAGGTCCTAAAGTTACTTTTACTGCATTTGCAAGAGTATCAACGCCACGTTTTAACTTCTCTCTTGCGTCTGTATCAAATATAATTTGCTTTGCCATTTTTCTAATTAAGAATTAAAAATTATGAATTAAGAATTTTTGTTAATTGGAGAAAGTAGCTTGTACAATGACATTCTTCATTCTACATTCTACATTCTTAATTGAAATTAAACGATTGCGTAGATGTCAGACTCACGCATGATAAGGTATTCTTTGCCGTCAACAGTGATTTCTGTGCCAGCATATTTACCATAAAGTACGCTATCACCTACTTTTACTAAAGTTGGCTCATCTTTTTTGCCTGGGCCAGCCGCCACTACAATACCTTTTTGTGGTTTTTCTTTTGCTGTGTCAGGTATAATAATACCGAATGCTGTTTTTTCTTCTGCCGGTGCAGCTTCAATTAATACTCTGTCTGCTAATGGCTTAATGTTTACTGACATTTTATTCTGAGTTTTTAAAGTTTAAAAATTTAGATTGAGATTATAGATATGAGATGCGAGATTTGGGATTTGAGAAAGCTAAGAATTAACAATAAAACCTAATAAATGCAATTTTCTCCTATCTCGAATCTCCTATCACGAATCTCAACGACGTGTTGACATTTCCACAAACTTTTTGCCAACGGACGGCAAAGGTACGCTTTTCTGCCATATTTTCAGTTTTGACTGCCAAAAATGTTTGAAAACCTGCCAAAAGAGATTTTATAAGACATGATATGTGTAAGAAAGTCAGAAAATTTAGAAATGATAGCGTAATGCCATACCTAATGAATTGTCATCTGTTTTGAGTTGTAAGTAACTTATGTTATTATTTCCAATGGCTTGGTTGTAGCGAATCGCTGCTTTTTTAATATGAGTTTTGCCAATCAAACTACAGCCTATCGAGCCTCCCAGTGAGGCAAAAAGAATTCCTAAATATGTTCCTGAATAATAACCACTTTGTCGATTTCGAGTATTGTTGAGATTTGCAAGAATGTAAATGGTAGGAAGAAAACTAATTGCTTGCCCAATACCTGTGAAAATTTTATAGTTTTTATAATGATGATTTACTTCTGGATCGTTTAATTCAAAAAAAGGAACTTCGAGTGCATTAACGCCACTCAATTTTCTATCACCATAGAAATAAACGCCACTTACTTTCTGTAAAGGTTTCAAATAATACAGCTTTCGAGTAATATTAGGATTATAATAGGACGAATCTTTTTGAGCAAAGCCGATAAAAGAAAGTCCAAAAAATAGGAGGGTGGTGAGTATTTTCATTTGATAGGATTTAATATGTAGCACAATGTTAATGCAACTCCGATTCTAAATTGTGCTAAAAATTATGCTAAAATCGGCTTAATAACTTTTCCAGCTACATCGGTCAATCTATAAGGACGACCTTGAAAAGCATAAGTTAGTTTTTCATGGTCAAAACCCATTAGATGCAGAATGGTGGCTTGTAGGTCGTGTACATGTGTACGGTCTTTTACACCATAGTAACCCAAATCATCAGTTTCGCCAAAACTCATGCCTTTTTTCAAGCCTCCACCTGCCATAAAGACAGTAAAAGCATCTAAATGATGGTCACGGCCTTTAAATGGCAGTGTTTGTCCATCACGGTTTTCTTGCATGGGTGTTCTACCAAATTCACCTCCCCAGACAACCAAAGTTTCGTCAAGTAAACCTCGCATTTTTAGGTCTTTTAATAAACCTGTCACAGCTTGGTCAGTTGATTTACATAAATCTTTAAAACCACCATCTAATGCTAATTCTTTATTAGTTCCATGTGCATCCCAACCCCAATGAAAAAGTTGTACAAATCGCACACCGTTTTCAACTAAACGCCTGGCTAATAAGCAGTTATTAGCGAAAGAACCTTCACCTGGTACTGCACCGTACATCTTTCGTACCCATTCGGGTTCTTTGCTTGTGTCCATTACTTCGGGTACTGAAACTTGCATACGAAATGCCATTTCATATTGCGAAATTCGAGTTAAAATTTCAGGGTCTTGTACAGCTTCGTACTGTTGTTTGTTTATTTCATTAATAGCTTCAATGGTTTGCTTTCTCACATCACGACTCATGCCATGAGGGTCTGAAACATACAGTACTGGGTCGCCGCCTGTACGGCATTGAACACCCTGATAAATAGAAGGCAAAAAACCATTTCCCCAAACGCTTTTTCCCGCATCGGGGTTTCGTCCACCCGAAGCCAAAACAATAAATCCAGGTAAATTTTGATTTTCTGAACCTAAACCATAAACTGACCATGCTCCCATACTGGGACGACCTAAACGTGGACTACCTGTGTGCATCAGCAATTGTGCAGGTGCGTGGTTGAACTGGTCGGTGTACATGGCTTTTAAGAAAGTCAGTTCATCTGCAACTTCAGGCAAATAAGGCATAAAGTCAGAAATCATTGCTCCCGAATTGCCATGTTGACTAAAATTAGCAATAGAACCAAGCATTTTTGGCACACCTCTGATAAACGCAAACTTTTTGCCTTCCAAAAATTCTTGTGGACAATCCTGTCCATCAAATTTTTGAAGTGCAGGTTTATAGTCAAATAATTCTAATTGCGATGGAGCTCCAGCCATGTGAATATATATCACCTGTTTTACTTTTGGAGTAAAATGTGGAGTTTTGGGAAACATTGGATCAGTAGCCATTGCTTGACTATCAGAGTTTTTTCCTAAACAACCTCCCAACATTGAGCCAAATGCCATTGCTCCCAAACCTGTGGTACAAGTTTGCAAAAAATGTCGCCGAGTTTGGTATTCGGCTTCTTTATGTAGAAATTCTTTGATTAACTTTTGCATGGGTTGAATTTTGACACTAAGTTACAAAAGATATTTGTATAGACAAGTGAAGAGATTGACGATTGAAGATTTTTGGATTGACGATTATTTAGTTTTAACTTTCAATCGTTTTCGCAATTAATAATAAACTATATTCCTATAAGAAATATTTATTTGCTGAACTCTATTTTTAGTCTAACTGTTTTTTTGGAAAACAATTATTTAACCAAACTTTATCTAAAAAATGAAAAGAAATGCAACAGCCGTATGGCAAGGAACAGGAAAGGAAGGTACAGGGCACTTGACTACTCAAAGTACCGTTTTAAACAAAACACAGTATTCTTTCAATAGCCGTTTTGCAGATGGTATTGGTACTAATCCTGAAGAATTAGTGGCTGCTGCTCATGCAGGCTGCTTCACAATGAAATTAAGTTTCAATCTTTCGGGAGCGGGTTTTATACCTGAAAACTTAGAAACAAAATGTGAAATAACGCTTGAAAATGGAGCAATCACAAATTCGCACTTGATTTTGAGTGCTTCTGTTCCAGGTATTTCTAAAGAAAAATTTGATGAACTTGTGGCTGATGCTGAGGCAAATTGCCCTATTTCAAAATTATATAATACTACTATTTCTGTTGATGCAACACTTCTTTAATTGATGTATTTTGCATTGCAATAAATGAACAAAAAAGAGCATTTCAATGCTCTTTTTTGTTTTTTATATTAGCCTTCCAACTGATTTTTATGTTTACTTTTGCCTATCCAACCCAAATGCGTGCGGTCAAAATCATCTAAATATTTTAGCCCGTATCCTGCAACTCTGTCAAATGAGCTATGAGCCATGAAAATTAAGCCAATTTCTGCCATTTTGTCATTTTTTAAGAGAAATCCTACTAAAATAACTATAGCCATTACTCCCTGGTGATGAAAAATATTATAGGCAATAGCTCCTAACTTTTTGGTAATTAGATACAAAATAAATGAAATATCTGGCACAAAAAATAAACCCAAATAAAAGCCCCAAGTGCCATGAAAATATTGAAAATAAACGACTGAAAATAAAAGAAACAATCCAAATGCTTCGAGTTTTAAGACGAGTTTCATGATGTTTATTTTTTATGAGTAATAAATTTTATATTTAATTCTGTAAGCAGCGTTTTAATGGCTTTTAAAAACCTATCTTCTGGTAGATTTTTATATGTTCATTTGTGAATTGTTTCCAAGAAAAATTTTGTGCTTGTATCAGAGCTTTTTTGCTTAATTCCGTTTGTAAATTTTCATCTTTATATAAAGTTAGCATGGCTTGTGAGATGGCATTTTCATCTGTTGGCTCAATTAAAATACCTGCCTTGCCAACTACTTCTGGAATTGAACTTTTTGAAGAAGAAATAACAGGTGTACCACATTGTAAAGCTTCTAAGGGTGGCAAACCGAAGCCTTCATAAAGTGAAGGATAAATAAATCCTGTAGCAGAAGAATACAAGGCAGATAAGTCTTCATCGGCCACAAAACCAGTTGTAATTATTCTTTTTTTAATGGTGTTTGACTCAATTTCTTCAAGAATTTTGTCAAATTTCCAGCCTTTTGTGCCAACTAATACCAAATCTAAATCATTGGCTTTTTCTTGTTGAATCATGTTGAGAAAAGCTCGAATTGTTCGTTCAATATTCTTGCGAGGCTCTAAAGTCGCAACAGAAAGAAAATATTTTCTATCAGCCGATATATTGTATTTTTTTAATATCGAACTGATTTTAGATTGGTCATATTCGGGATAAAATGTTGCTTTTGAAGCAGCCAAATGCACTACCGAAACCCTTTCAGGTGAGATACCTGTGATTTCGCACAAATCATTTTTAGTTGCTTCAGAAACACATATCGGGAAGGTGTTTTCATCAATAGAATTCAAAATTTTACCCATCACAATTTTATTTGACTCATTAAAATATTGGGGGAGTAGAATAGGAATTAAATCATGAATAGTAATGACTTTTTTGGGCTTTGATATACCTTGTAGCTCTGTTGGAATTGGTAAAAAAGGTGAATGATAAATGTTATAAGAACTTAATGATGAAGGATTTAGAGAAAAATGTGGTTTGATATACCCTCTGGTTCGTACAAAAAATTCACGAATGGTTTTTTGTGCCAAAGATTTGAAAGGAAAAATAGATAAGATGGTATTTTCAAATTTTGCCCCAATTTTATCTATATTATTATTGACTAAATCAAATTTTGACTGAGGAAAATAAGTTTTTAAATAACTCAGTATTTCGGGTAAATTTTCACTGTTTGCCAACGATAGTGCCACTTCTGAGCTTTCATTTAAACCTTTCAACAGTTCTTCAGCTACTCTGAAAATACCCGTGCGAGATTGTTCATGGAAATGACCCAAACCCAAAACTGACGTATCTAAAATTACTTTTTGCATCAAAAGAATCGTATAATTAAAAAAAAATGGTTCTTGTAATTGAAGATTAATTTGCTAAAAATTTCACCATCTCTGCTATTTTATTTTTATCATTCAAAATAAGGTCTAAATCTTCAATATAATGAGCAGAAAATCCTTTTCTATCTAAACTTAATTGAAGACTTGGCAAATGGTCGTGAAATAGGAGGGTTTCTTTATTATTTATCGGAAAAAACTCATATCCCATGGCCTTTTTTGAAAGAACAAGTGTTTTACAAAAAATGGAACACAGGTGAGCGGGAAAAGAGTCTAAAGTGACGGCTGCAATGCCCATTTGAGGTAAAATAGCCACTTCTAACAAGCTTATTTTTCCAGTAAAAAATATTCGATTTTTAAAATTTGGAAGTTTTTGTTGAAGCTTGCCAAATAGGGTTTCTGTGAATCCTTTTTCACCGCAAAGAAGCAAATCATAAGAAACTTTTTCTAAAATTTCTTGACAGAATTTTATCCAAAAATCATAATCAAACATTTTAATCTCATCCCCTGATTCTGGAAAAACCACCACTGAATTAGCTAAATTTACTACTTTTATCTCTGTTTTTTCAAGGTTTTTACTTTGAAAGGGTAAATATACCACAGCTTCCGATACATTGGTTTTGACATTTATTTCATTCAATAATGTGGCTGTCATGTTATACGAATGGAATAAATTGTCAGGCAAGAAAAACTCTTTTTCGAGCAGTCCACCATAGCCTCTTGTGCCAAAACCATAGCTTTTTTTTACTTTGATAAATGGCAAAATCCAATGAGAGACAGCTCCCGAATAGCGAACATCAATAGAAAAATCGTAGGTCTCTTTTTTTAGTTTTTTGGTAGCTAAACGTGCCGTTTTGAAATGATTGATTATTTTTTTTAATACACTAATATCCGACCGATTGGTCATATAATGATTTTGAATAATGACATTTCTGACATTTGGATTTTTTTCAAAAATAAATTTACACCACTCACCACAAACGACATCAATGACGCTATTTGGATATTTTTTCTTGATTTCAGGAAAACAATACGACATCATAAGTGCATCGCCTAAATGCCCAGAGTTAAAAAATAACAGATTTGTAGATGAGGTGGTTTGTAGCGTTTTTAATCTTGGTTTATAAATCAATTGTGCATAAATATCAACAAAAATATCTTTCAACCATAGGAAATACATTACTCGTCGCAAGGCACAATATTTTCTAAATTTCATCGTGAATTTTTTTAGTAATCAGCTTTCTAACTTCTTCTGTTTCAACATTTTCTTGGTACAAAATTGATACATTTGTTCGTTCAAAAGGCAATCCAATGCTTGACTTATGGTTGTGAATCAAATAAACTGGAAAATTGGCTAAAGGGAAAAATGGATAACCTGTTCCTTTAAAAATTGTGATTGTTTTGCAAAAAATGCAACACAAATGCTCAGGAAAAGAGTCAAGCGTCAGAGCAAAAGTAGCGTTTTTTGATAAAAGAGCAATCTCGTGGATATTTATTTTTGAAGAAGTATCAATGATGCTGTTTTTATAAATCTCTGGCACCAAATTTAAAATTTGATTAGATAGATTGGTTTGCCCACAAAGCAAAATTGAGACATTGTTTTCTACCAAAATGGTTTCAATCATTTTTGACCAAAATTCCACACCGACCTGTTTATGTTCTCCCCCTGATTCTGGAAAAAGCATTAAATAGGGTATTGTTGGCAAAAGTATTTTTTGCTGAATTTTTTCAAGTGTGCTTTCATTTGGAATCAAAAAGTAAGGTTCAATGTCAATTAATTTGCCTTGTACACCAATTTCACGCAACAACATGAAATACATATCAAAATGATGAAATTCATTTGTAGGAACATCAAATTCCTTATCTAAAAGTCCACCTAAGCCACGTCTCGCAAAACCATAGGCCTCTTTTACTTTTATGAAAGGCAACACAAAATGAGCAACTGCATCGCTGTAACGAATATCAATATAATAATCGTAAGTTTCTTCTTGCAAAACAGGCAAGGCTTGTCTAAAGGTTTGATAAAAATCTTTTATCTTTTCCCAACGAGAGATTTTTCTACGATTTGTTTGGAAATGATTGATATAAATAGTTTTCTCGAGATAAGGATTATGCAGATTGACAGGCTCGCACCATTGGGCTGTTAAAAGATAAATTTTAGCTTTAGGATAAGTTTTTTTGATGAGTGGAAAAATGTATGTTACTGTCAAAGCATCTCCTAAATGCCCTAAAGAAGCAATCAAAATTCGAGGAGAATCTGTGTTGATTGGCTTTTTCTCTCTTTTTTTATAAAATAAATTTGCATAAATATCCACAAAAAAATCCATGATTTTAAATGGAATGGTTTCTCGTGGGGTTCCGCAATATTTTCGCATAATGTGTTTATTATCAGTGTGTTATTTTGTGGTAAAATCTTTTCGAAGACTTTTTTTAAAAGTTTATTAAATCACTCAAATGTATAACCAAACTTTTCAATTTCTTTTTTCCAAAATTCAGTTTCATAAATATCCCAAGCATGACAACCGAAAGGAAGACCGCCATTGAGTTTGTAGGCTTTTTGAGGCATGTGTTCCACGCCAAATTTTAGGGCAGTTCTCCAATCAGGGATTTTGAGTTGAGGTACGTAGCGATTCAATTCGATGCCCCAAAACATATCTTCATTGTAGGCGGGATGCTCTTTTACTTTTTCTAAGTATTCCTCAATTTTTTGTTGATTTTTAGGAATGAGACTAAGTAATTTTTTTGTACGCCTTAATGAAAATCCACCATTACCAACAGAACGTTTCATGATGATTTCTTTTGGCCCATATTTGCCATAAAGTTCTTCTTTCAAATCAAACCAAATCGCTAATTTCTTTTTGATATTCCAGATAAACTCCTTGATTTTTGAGTCAAAATTTATTTCAATTCGCCAAGGAGCTCCAATATAATCATAACCTTTTGCACACCATTCTGCCAACTCATCTCGAAATACAAAAGCATCTAATTGATAAATGAGCATATACTCATGAGCAAGAAAACGGCTATAAAATTCTTGGGAAAGTAATAAACGATTATAAGTTAATGTGCTTTTAAAATAAGAATCATCAAAGTTTTCAAACTGGATTTTTGGATACTTTTCTTGCAAGCGATTGATATTCAAAGATTTAGGTTTTGCAATGATAATTGGGTAATGCCCCAACACACGCATTCCCTGCGAAAGAGAAATCTCTTCAGTTTTACTTAGCTTTTCTTGATAAATCGGAATTATTACGCAAACACTCATTTTAGGATTTAGGATTTAGGATTTAGGTGTTGGATTGTTATTTACAACTTATAAACGCTAAGTCCTAAATCCTAACACCTAATACCTTGCTTAAATGATCGTTCCACCATCAATCGAAAATAATCCGCCTGTAGTATAGCCTGATGCCGCCGAAGCTAAATACAGTGCCATTGGTGAAATTTCTTCGACTGTTCCCATGCGAGCAATCGGTAGGTTTTTGGTAAAATGAGCCAAAGTTTTATCATTATCCCACAAAGCTTGGCTAAATTTGGTTTTTATCAAACCTGGGCAAATGGCATTTACTCGGATACCATCCACGCCCCATTCTTTGGCTAAAACTTTGGTAAGCATATTCAAAGACGCCTTGCTAACACTATACATTCCCAAACCAGGGTCGGGTGTATGACCAGCAATACTACTGATATTTATCACACTTCCACCACCACGAGCTTTCATACTTGGGTGAACCATTTTTGCCAATTCAAAAGGTGCTTTCACATTGATTTGCATGATTTTATCGAATGCACTCTCTGAACATTCGAGCGAAGGGCCATAAACGGGATTGGTAGCAGCGTTATTAACCAAAATGTCAATGCCACCATAAACTTCGATGGTTTTTTCAACCAAGTTTTTGAGTTGTGCCATTTCTCCAGTGTGGGCCGCAATGCCAACGCACTCACCACCTTCGGCAGTTATTTCTTTAGCTAATTCATCCAAATCAGCTTGTTTTCTACTACTAATTACCACTTTTGCTCCATAAGCAGCCAATATTCTGGCAATCGCCTCACCAATTCCTTTACTTGCTCCCGTGATGACAGCTACTTTTCCTGTTAGGTCGAATATGTTTTTCATAAAGCCAAACTTCTAATAAAGTTAAAAATTATTTTTTTGTTCCCCTTTAGGGGTGATCTACTGCAAAATCAATCCACCATCTAAAATAACACTTTGACCAGTGATAAAAGAGGCTTCATCGGCGGCTAAATATAAAATGGCACTGGCAATTTCTTCGGGTTTACCAAAGCGTTTCATTGGTGTGGCATTTTGCAATGCTTCCATATAAGCATCATCAGTATCAGCTCCTTCGAGCATGGGTGTTTGTGTAAATCCTGGACAAACAGCATTGATTCTGATACCGTATTTAGCATATTCAATACCCGCTGTTTTAGTCATTCCGACTACGGCGTGTTTGCTTGCTGAATAGGCGATATGTCCAACCATACCCAAATGTCCAGCCACAGAAGCTATATTTACGATATTTCCACTGCGTTGAGTGATAAAATGCTGCAAAGCAATTTTCATACAGTTCCACAGTCCTTTTACATTAACATTAATTACTTTATCAAAATCTTCTTCGGGATATTTATCAGTACGGATGCGTGGGCCAAGAATACCTGCCGAATTAACCAAAATATCAAATCTGCCCAAACGTGTAATTGTTTGTTCAATCATTCGCTGTACATCATCAAGGTCGATTACATTGACTCTGATGAAAGAAGCTTCGCCACCCGCGTTTTCAATTTCTTCTACCAGATCGTCACCCATTTTTTCTGATAAATCGGCAATCATGACTTTTGCACCTTCTTTTGCAAATAAAATGGCGGCAGCTTTGCCGATGCCAGAGTTTCCCCCTGTAATAATTACTACTTTGTCTTTAAATCTCATAGGTTGAATAGTATTTGGTTTTGTAGAACAATTTTCTAAATTGTTCTTGATGATGAATAACAATTTGGAAAATTGTTTTACGAATGCTTATTTTTTCTCACAAAAATATACGATTTCTTCGCTTGGCAAAGAATAGCGTTTTACTAAATCCTTTGACATTTTCATCACAAAATCGTCTTCTGTAACTTTAAAGCCCGCTTTTGCTAATTCTTGTCCATAATCTCTGCCAAAAAGTCGCAAATGGTCATTTTGCCAAAAAATCCTTTCACGCTCACGTGGGTCGGTTATGCTTGGATCTTCAAAAGTATGAGCTTTTGTCCAATCTTGTGGCGATTGAATGATGGCCCAACCATTTGGTTTCAAAACTCTATAAAGTTCCGACATTGCTTGATGATAATCATCAACATGTTCCATCACGTGGTTGCAAATGGCAACATCAAATGTATTTGCTTCAAATGGAATCGAATGAATATCCATTTTAACTTTTGCCAAAGGTGATTCGATATCTGCGGTAATATAGTCCAAATTCTTCATTGCCTCGAAACGGTCAATAAAGCAATATTCAGGAGCAACATGAAGCACTTTTAAGTGGTTTTCTGTGAAAAAGTTTGTTCTTTCTTTCAAATATAGGGCCATCAAGCGATGACGCTCAAGAGCCAAACAGTTTGGACAAAGGGCATTTGGACGGGAAACTAAACGACCATAAGGCAAAAACTTAGTCAATTTTGCATCACAAACAGGGCATTCAACATTATTACCTTTCAAGAAAAAAGTATAGACTTTTAAGGGAATATGGCTAAATAATTGTAAATATTTTCGAGGAATAAATCGGAGTAAAAAACTGATAATTTTGCCCATTTTTTGTGAGTTATGAGTGATAATTGATGAATTATGCGTTGTTATTATGTAATAAAATTTCTTTTATTATTAGTCAATTTGTTGATTATCAGTGTATTATAATAAGTGTTAAGTGCATAATTAATAATTGATAATAGATAATTGTACTAATTTTGTTTCAAAATTAGTTATTTTTGTTCTTAGATTTAACACCAATAACAATAAAGATTCAAAGAAGATGGAAGTAAAAAAACAAAAACCACCTGGAAAAAAAATGTTGAAACGAATGAGCCTTTATACAAAATGGTTATTATCTGCTATCGGAGGGTTGGCTTTGATTGGTTTTGGATTAAGCGTTTTTAGCGAAGCAGCTAATCTTAAACATACCAATGCCCCTTTTCTTAGATGGTTCTTGCTTGGAAGCTATAGTTTAATAATGATCAATGGTGGACTATGTGTTTTTGGTCAAGCGATTATTTTTAAAATGAAAATGGAAAATAAAAAATTAATAAAAAAAGTATTGAAACAACGCTCTAAAAAAACAGCAAAAAAATTGACCATAACTAAGCTTGAAATGCCTAAAACAGAATAATATTTGGTTTTAGGTTGTATTTTACTTGCAAAATATAGTATTATTTTGCTAACTATTCATAAAATGTAAACAATTGATTATCAGAGGTTTGTAATAAATGAAATATATACGTAAATTTGTAAAAAAAACAAATCTTTTGCAGTAATATATTTTTTGCAATATATAGGAAAAATATAATAAATGACCTCTTTATCTCTTGAAGAATTAAGTTCTAAAGCAGTTCTTCAACCAAGAAAAATATTGATAGCCGTTGATTTAAAAGAAAATTCTGAAAAAATCATCGCTTATTCTTTGCTTATCACGCAGCGTATCTATTGTGATTACACTGTTTTGTACTGTCTGGATAATGACTTATCAGAAGAAATTGCACAGGAAAAAGTCCGACTTTTACTGGAAAAAATCAATGAAAAATACAGCAATTTTGCCAATAAGTATTTAAAAAGCATTATTCTTAATGAAAAACCAGTTACCGCTATCGAACAATTATATCAAGTTCATGATTATAATTGTATAATGATTGGGACAACCAATCATGAAAATGCTTGGGAACTTGGTACAACTTCAAAAGCGATTTTATTAGCTATTGCTACTTCCATTATTGTAATTCCCCCCAAAACCGAGCTTGTTTTTCCCAACAATATTAGTGTTTTGATAGAAAAAAAAGAGAAATCAAATTTTGAACGCCTTACAGCTTTCAACAGATTCGTTTCTTTTGATAACATATTTATTAACTTCGTTTTTTTTCCTAAAGACACAAAAATTATGGATGAAGAAAAGGCTTTGATAGAGCAATATCAGAGTTTTTTTGAATCAAATTTTTCTTTTGCTTTCATTGTTGAAGCAGCACCGACTTATATAAATTTCTTTGAATATATTGAAGAAACTTATTGTACTTCGGCCGTAATCACTTGGGATGAGAGTTCTGCTTTTTATGAGCCTATTAAAGAGAGTAATTTTTATAAATTTCCTTGTAGCCCTAAAGTGCCGGTTTTATATGCGAAGAAAAAAGAGCCTATTGAGAATGCGGAGAAGGAATTAACTCCATTTCTTGAGAATCTTTTCATTAATAGTGAAAAAAATACAACAAAATGATTATATAGTAGAAAGCGATAAAATAAAAAAAGAGATACTTGAGAGCATCTCTTTTTTATGAATTTTTCGCAAGTACGAAATATTATTTCAAAACATTCATCCTACTAATTACTTAGTGAATTCTGCTTTCAATTCTTCGATATCAACTCGTTTTACATCTAATTTTCTTGACAAACGTTTGATTGCTGCAATTCTATTTTTTGCAATCGCTTGATTTCTTCTTGCCTTACGCTTTAACTGTGTTACTGCCATTTTCGTATGTTTTTAATTATTCTTTCAAATTTCGGAGTGCAAAGCTACAAAAATCAATTAATATTTAATAATTAACAATAACTTTTTTCCACTAATTTTGTGGCAAGTTTAAATTTAATTTATAAAAATAGCTTTTTTTGCCTTTAATGTTCGGAAAAAGCTCCCAAAAATATGAGTAAACCCAGTTTAGCAAGAGGAACACGTGACTTTGGCCCTTCGGTGATGGTCAAACGAAATTATATTTTTAATACAATCAAACGTACTTTCGAGAAATTCGGCTTTCAACCTATCGAAACCCCAACCATTGAAAATCTCTCGGTTTTGATGGGAAAGTATGGAGATGAAGGAGACCAACTGTTATTTAAAATCTTGAATTCAGGCGATTTTTCTAAAGATTTGAGCCAAAAAGATTTGGATGAAGGTGCAAAAAAACTTACGCACAAAATCTCAGAAAAAGGATTACGATATGATTTAACTGTTCCGTTTGCTCGCTTTGTGGTGATGAATCGCAATGATTTGGTGATGCCATTTAAGCGTTATCAGATTCAACCTGTTTGGCGTGCCGACCGTCCGCAAAAAGGTCGTTATCGTGAATTTTACCAATGTGATGCTGATGTGGTAGGTACAGATTCTTTGATTTGTGAGGCAGAAATTGTATTGATGTTGCAAGAGATTTTGCAGAATTTAGGCATCAAAGATTTTACAATAAAAATCAATAACCGAAAGATTTTATCAGGTATTGCCGAAGTAATCGGTGTAAAAGGCAGTGAAATTCCATTGACAGTAGCCATTGATAAATTAGACAAAATCGGTAAAGATAAAGTTGAGGATGAATTGCGTGAGCGAGGTTTTTCGGAAGAATCTATTGAAAAATTACAACCTATTTTTGGAATACAAGGAGCTGATAGCCAGGTGTTTGATAAACTGAAAGTCTGGCTGAAAGATTCTGAAATTGGTCTTAAAGGAATCGAAGAATTGGAGAAGGTTTGGTCTTTGGTTGAATCATTCGGATTAGATAATTCTAAGACACAACTTGATATTACACTTGCTCGTGGATTGAGCTATTATACAGGAGCAATTTTTGAAGTGAAAGCTAATGGTGTTCAAATCGGGAGTATATCAGGTGGCGGAAGATATGACAACTTGACGGGTACTTTTGGAATGCCAGGATTGTCAGGTGTTGGTATTTCTTTAGGTGTTGACCGTATTTTTGATGTGATGGAAGAATTAGGTTTATTTGTTGATAATCAAGGTGTTACGACTAAAGTTCTGTTAACAAACTTTGATGCAGAAGCTGAAAAATACTCTTTGCCAATTCTCAAAAAATTCCGTGATGCAGGCATCAATGCTGAAATTTATCCTGAATCTGGAAAAGTAAAAAAACAATTTGATTATGCCAATCGCAAGAATATACCTTATGTACTCGTTGTTGGTTCGGATGAAATGCAAACAGGCGAATTGACGCTCAAAAACATGGCTTTTGGTGAGCAAGAAAAGTTAAAAATTGAACAAATTATTGAAAAGCTAAAATAAATATCTATGTTAAAAAATCGAAAATTTATTGCGTATGCACTCGTCATTACTACAACCGTAGTAGCAACCTTAACCTTCTATTTTTGGCAAGTTGCTAATAGTGATAATCTAAATGTTGAGGGTAAGAAAACCTTTGTTTTGTATATTCCAACGGGTGGAACCTACAAAAATGTCATAGATTCATTGCATAAATATAAAATGATAAATGATGAGATCTCATTCCAGTTTTTATCAAAATGGATGAATTATCCTGAAAAAGTAAAGGCTGGACGCTATGAGATTAAGCCTAATTCTGGTAATAAAGAGGTCATTTCAAGACTTCGCAGAGGAGAACAAGATGAAGTAAGATTAACTTTTAATAATGTTCGACTAAAATCAGATTTGATTAAAAAAATGGGAGGTAGGTTTGAATTTAAAACCGAAGAACTCATCGCTTTGCTTCGCAACCCTGAGGCTTGCCAAAAATATGGTTTTGATACAACTACTATCATGTGTATGTTTTTACCAAATACTTATTTTATTCGATGGACAACCACGCCAGAAAAATTTATGGCAAGAATGAACGACGAATATAAAAAGTATTGGACTGATGAACGCCTTCAACAAGCAAAATCCATCAACATGACGCCTATTCAAGTGGCAATTTTAGCTTCTATTGTACAGTCTGAAACCAATAAAACTGATGAGATGCCACGTGTAGCAGGTGCGTATATCAATCGAATGGCAGCAAATATGCCTTTACAAGCTGACCCAACAGTAAAATTTGCAGTGGGCGATTTCAGTCTACGTCGAATTTTGTATAAGCATTTATCTATCAACTCTCCCTATAATACTTACAAAAATACTGGCTTACCCCCTGGACCGATTGCATTACCAGAACCAAATGCTTTGAATGCTGTTTTGAATTATGAACGCCATAAGTACATTTATTTCTGTGCAAAAGAAGATTTTTCTGGCTATCATAATTTTGCTGAAACATTTCAAGAACATACCAATAACGCACGTATTTTCCAAGAGGCTTTGGATAAGGCCAATATAAAATAAAGTAAGACGGAGTTCCTACTCCGTCTTACAAAAAAGCGAAGTAAATGAAATTTTACTTCGCTTTTTTGTTAATTTGCCCCTACAAACTAAAACTTACCTTTATGAAAAAAATACTGTGGGTATTATTATTCCCCATTATCACTTACGCTCAAAAGCAAACGGCCGACTTAATTGTGTATAATGCTGTAGTCTATACTGTTGATAATCAGTTTGTTATGGCAGAAGCCTTTGCTGTAAAAGATGGAAAATTCTTAGCAAGAGGTTCCTCAAAGGATATTTTAGCAAAGTACAATGCCAAACAAAAGATTGATGCCAAAGGTAAACCTGTTTTTCCTGGATTTTATGATCCACATAGCCATTTCATGGGACTTGGGCAAATGTTGAGTCAGTGCGATTTGGTCGATACAAAATCGTATGAAGAAATTATAGAAAGACTAAAAAAGTTTGATTCCGAACATAAAGACGAGCAATGGATAATTGGCAGAGGCTGGGACCAAAATGATTGGGATATTAAGGTTTTTCCGACAAAAGATTTATTGGATAAAGCATTTCCAAACAAACCTGTGGTGCTTACTCGCATTGATGGTCATGCTACCATCATTAATTCAAAGGCCATCGAATTGGCAAAAATATCGCCTACAAGTAAGGTAAATGGGGGCGTAGTTGAGGTAATTGATGGACAATTGACAGGGATTTTGGTTGATAATGCCATGGGTTTGGTAAAGAGAGTAATTCCGCAAGCAACCGAAACCGATAAACGGAAAATGCTTTTGGCTGCTCAAAAAGAATGCTTGAAATTAGGTTTGACTACTGTTTCTGATGCAGGACTTAACCAAGACGATATTGATTTGATTGATAAAATGAACAAAGAGGGGTCGATGAAAATTCGAAACTATGTAATGGTTTCTTTGGGCATTAGAAATTTAGACTATTATATAAAAAAGGGTATTTATAAAACTGACCGTTTAAACGTTCGCTCGTTTAAATTATATGCCGATGGAGCTTTGGGCTCTCGTGGAGCTTGTTTATTGAAACCTTATAGCGACGAAACTTCAAAAACTGGCTTTTTGTTATTGAGTGCGGCTGAGTTGGAACGCAGTTTGACCCAAATTTATAATTCAGGCTTTCAAGCAAATACCCATTGCATCGGTGATTCTGCCAATCGTTTAATATTGAATTTATACGGCAAACTATTAAAGACAAAAAATGACCGCCGTTGGAGAATCGAACATGCACAAGTAGTTGATAATCAAGATGTTCCGAAGTTTGGGAAATACTCAATTATTCCTTCGATCCAAGCTACGCATGCCACATCGGATATGTATTGGGCAGATAAAAGGTTAGGTGATGTGCGAGTAAAAACGGCTTATGCGTTTCAAGATTTATTGAAACAAAATGGTGTAATTGCCAACGGAAGCGATTTTCCTGTCGAATTTGTAAATCCATTGTATGGTTTTCATTCGGCAGTGGCTCGACAAGATGCTAAAAATTTCCCAGAAGGTGGCTTTCAAATGGAAAATGCCTTGACTCGTGAGCAAGCTCTTCGTGCAATGACGATTTGGAGTGCGTATGCCAATTTTGAAGAAAAAGAGCGAGGCAGCATCGAAGCAGGAAAAATGGCTGATTTTGTTATTTTGGAAGAAGATTTGATGAAAATCCCGAAAGAAAAACTAAGAAATGTGAAGGTTTTGAATACTTTTGTTGGAGGAGAAAAGGTGTTTTAAGAGACATAGTAATACAATTCTCCGAATTGTTTCGTTTACTAAATACAATTCGGAGAATTGTGCTACTTTCAATATAAATAATTAATTAGTAATATGATAAACGTCCTTTTCGTATGTCTCGGCAATATTTGTCGTTCGCCTATTGCCGAAGGCACTTTTAGAGAATTAGTCAAAAAACGAGGCTTACAAGACAAAATTGCTTGCGATTCGGCAGGAACTGCGGGTTATCATATTGGTCAATTGCCCGACCAACGTACCATGAAAAATGCCGAGAAACATGGCATCAAACTTACACACCGAGGACGTAAACTTTCGGCAACAGATTTAGATAATTTCGACCATATTGTGGTAATGGACGAAGAAAATTTCAAAAATGTCAATGATTTTTACTATAAAACCAAACATAAAACACCTGCTGCTGATAAACTTTTCTTGCTCCGTGACCACGACCCCGAAACAAGAGGAATCAAAGAAGTGCCAGACCCTTATTATGAATCAGAGCCATTTTTTGAAGATGTTTTCCAAATTGTATGGCGTAGCAATGAAACGCTTTTAGATTATTTGATAGAAAAACATCATTTGGTAGAATAGGAGTGTTTTGTTAAATTTGAATCTAAAATCAATAAATAATGGTAAAAACACTTGATTCACATTTTGTAACAGATATAAATACCTGTGGAGGTCAACCAAGAATTGCGGGTAGACGCATTATGGTAGGTCATATTGCTGTGTGGCATGAGGAACAAGGAAAATCGGTTGCTCAAATAGCCAATGATTATGATTTGAGTTTCTCAGATATTTATGCTGCCTTAGCGTATTACTATGATAATAAAGAAGATATAGTGAAACTAATAAATCAAGAAGAAAATTATGCTGAGAAAATGAAGAATATGACAGTTTCCAAATTATCTAATAAATTGAATGGAAAGCAAAATTAAGTTTTATTCTGACGAGCAAATTGACCCATAAATAATCAAAGAATTACGCCGACTGGGAATTGAAGCATTGAGTTGTCAAGAAGCTAATAATTTGGGTAAAAGTGATATTGAACAACTAAATTTCGCCACTCAAAACAACTTCATACTATTTCTCAAGGTGCCGATTTTTTAGACTTGCATTATCAAGGCTTTAAGCATAAAGGTATTATTTATGCAACAAAAAGAAAACCTAATGGCTTGATAATAAAGAACATACAGCTACTTCATGAGTTAATGACCTCCGAAGAAATGATTAACTATCTTCATTTTGTTTCCGAAGTCTAATCATCAATTTCCATGAATCTCCAACAAGAAATCCTAAAAGAATATTCCAAAGCAAATGTCGATAGTATAGCCAATTATGTGGGTGGCGACGAGCAGCGTTTTGCTGAATTGATGCAGTTATTTCTCAATGGAGATTATATAACTACCCAACGTTCGTCTTGGATTTTGAGTGAATGTGCAGCAAATCAACCGTCATTAGTTTACCCTTTTTTTAAGGAATTTATTGAAAAACTTCACGCACCAAATGTTCATGATTCTGCCAGACGAAATATTATTAGAACTTGGCAATTTATCGAGATTCCAGAAGAATATATTGGTGAAGTTTATGATACATGTTTTCGCTTTCTTTCGAGTAATGAAGCCATTGCTGTAATCGTTTTTTCCATGACAGTTTGTCATAATATCACCAAAATAATTCCTGAGCTAAAGCAAGAGTTATTTTTTATGATAGAAAATGTAGTACAGAAACACCAATATGGTTCACCTGCGATTAAAAGCAGAGGCAATAAAATTTTAGCAGAATTGAAGAAAAAATGAGTAAATTTGTGAGCTAAACTTTCAAGAATATGAGATTAATTATTGAACAAATAAATGACCAACAAAAAAAAGCATTTATGGTTGTAGCAAAAGCCATGAATGTTAAAGTAAAAGTTGAGAAAGAAATTACTGAAAATTCTGTTGTTGTTGAAGGTTTTAAGAAAGCTCTCAAAACCATGAAAAAAGTAGAAGAAGGTAAAGCAAAATCTCGTCCTGTCGAAGATTTGTTAAATGAACTTGAATCAATTAGAAATAAATAACAACCAAAGAAGTTTTCATAATAATCATGTGTCTGAAAAGCCTCAAAGCATGAAATAATAAAACTCCCCTTTAGGGGCAAGGGGTAAAACTTATGAGCAAAAAAGTAATTTTAATTATCCTCGATGGATGGGGAATTCCTAAAAAAGGAGAAGAATGGCGTTCGGCAATAGAATCTGCTAATGTTCCATATTTTAGAAAATTGATGAGCGAATACCCCAATAGCACACTTGAGGCTTGCGGCCGTGCAGTAGGCTTGCCCAACGGACAGATGGGTAACTCCGAAGTAGGTCACATGAATTTGGGTGCTGGTCGAGTCGTTTATCAAGAATTAGAAAAGATAAATATTGCCGTTGAAGAAGGCTATTTAGCCAAAGAACCAGTATTGGTGGATGCTTTTCAATATGCAAAAGACCATAATAAAAAAGTGCATTTTATTGGCTTAGTATCTGATGGTGGTGTTCATTCACACATCGATCATGTTAAAGGCCTTTGTAAAGCTGCGGGCGATTTTGGACTAAAAGATGTTTTCGTTCATGCGTTTACCGATGGACGTGACTGTGATCCTAAAAGTGGTAAAGGTTTCTTAGAAGATTTGCAAAATACATTGGAGACAACAGGTGGTAAAATCGCCTCAGTAACTGGTCGTTACTATGCAATGGACAGAGATAAACGTTGGGAGCGAGTAAAAATGACTTATGATGCAATGGTTAAAGGCATTGCAGCAACCGATGAAAATGTAGAAGGTTTGGAAGTGAAAGTTCAAATTAATGAATTATCTGCCGTCATTCAAGATTTTTATGATGAAGGCATTACTGATGAATTTTTGCAACCAATTGTTATTGTTGAAGATGAAAAACCAGTAGCTGTAATCGAAGAAGGGGATGTGGTGATGTGTTTCAATTTCCGTACTGACCGTGGACGTGAAATTACAGAAGTGCTTACGCAGAAAGACTTCCCTGATTTCGGCATGAAAGCCTTGAATCTTTACTATGTAACCATGACAATGTATGATGAAACTTACAAAAATGTCAAAGTTATTTACGAAAAAGACAATTTGAATAATACTTTGGGTGAAGTTTTGGAAAGGGCTGGTAAGAAACAGATTCGCATTGCCGAAACTGAAAAATATCCACACGTAACATTCTTCTTTTCAGGCGGTCATGAACAACCATTTGAAGGAGAAAGTCGTCTAATGTGTCCTTCGCCAAAAGATGTTGCGACGTATGATTTAAAGCCTCAAATGGCTGCTTTTGATATTGATAATGCCATTATTCCAGAATTGAAAAAAGGTGAAGTTGACTTCGTCTGCTTAAACTTTGCCAATCCTGATATGGTGGGACATACAGGCGTTTTCTCAGCAGTTGTTTCGGCAGTGGAGGCGGTTGATAAATGCTTAGAACAAGTAGTAGAAACTGCTTTAGCCAATGGCTATACCTCAATCGTTATTGCCGACCACGGTAATGCTGATTATATGATTAATGACGATAAATCACCAAATACGCAACATTCATTGAATCTTGTGCCGTGTATTGTGGTTGATAAAACTGAGCGTTTTGAAGTAAAAAGTGGCAAATTAGGTGATATTGCCCCAACGATTCTAACATTGATGGGTGTAGAAATTCCTAAAGAAATGACTGGTGAAGTATTGATTTAATCGCTTGAAATAGAAAAAAGGTGGATAAAGCTTTATGCTCTATCCACCTTTTTGTGTTTATGGAACTTATTCGTTCTTACTTCTAAATCCTTCAGCAATGCTACGTATTAAAAGTGCTGTTAATGCACCAATGGCAAAAATGGATAAAAATTGAACAGTCCGAATATTGTCATTTTCTACGATCCGTGTGTAATTTCCAATAGAGATGATTAGCATAATTGCAATTGCAATTCTTCTTCTTTTTGCGTCCATAAGGCTTAGGGTTTTATATAAAAATTATTCAAAAATGCCTGTAGGGTGACCGTCAAAACTAATCGTATTTTTCTTTTCCCAATATTCTTTTATCCCTTCTTCACCTTGCTTTTTTGCCCAAGCTTTTAGTTCGTTTCTTTCTTCCTTAAAATCCATAAATGGTACAGCCATTCCGCAAGATGTTTGGACAATTTCTACATCAATATCAATAATTTGTCTTGCCCCTTCAAGTGTTGGAAATAAATTAATATATTCTGCCCATTCTTTATCTCTTTGATGATAGACCTTGCCTTTGCCATACAAACGTAAAATCAAGGGTTTGCCTTCAAATGCACAAAACATGATAGTAATTCTGTCATTTTCTTGCAAATGAGTAGCGGTTTCATTGCCACTTCCAGTGACATTTAACCACATCACACGATTGGAATTGATCACTCTAAAGCTATCCATCCCTTTAGGAGAAACATTCACAATTCCCGAACTCATGGCTGTTCCAACAAAAAATATCTTTTGTTTTTCTATAAATTCCATTATTTCAGGAAGAATTTGCTCTACTTTTTTACCCATTTTGTTTTAAGTGTCAGTTTTATCCTTAAATATTACGTAAAAAATCTTCAAAAAGCATTACTTTACGAAAACCTTGCTTTCTTAAACCAGTTGTGATAGGCTTATCTCTAGTTAGTAAAATTAAATCTACATTGCTAAAGCAACATAGCTTGTATCTTTAATGTCAATATTTTGGAGTAATTGATTTGCTTTTTCTAAAGATTCTTGACACAAAATATAATTTGGCAGAACTGTTATTTCAGAAAAAACAGAAATAGTCCATCTTTTAAGTTCATCCTCCTGCAATTTTGTTTTTTGTAGAATAACCCCTTTGTATTTTTCTATTTCGACTAATGCAAACTCAGGTAAAAAGAAATGATAGAAACTAATGATTGGTTTATAACTGGCATTACCGCTGATGAGCATACTCATTAGAATATTAGCATCTATTACATAATGAGTTGTCATGGAACGAGAAACTTATGTTTTTCTTGTTCCCAAGCCAAATTACGAGACAATAGCCATTTTTCATCATTTTTAAGGTCTATTTCTTCTAAATCTTCTAATAAATTCTTCGCAGATGTTTTCAATTGAAGTTTTACTAAATAGTCTTTTAGGTAACTTTCTATTTGATTGTAGCCAAGGGTTTTTACAAATGCTTCGTCTAACTGTAACTTAAACTCTACCATATCTTATCTGAGTTTTAGCGTAAATTTACAGATTTTTATTTGTGGCATAGCAAGACCATGCCACAAGTTTGTTTATTCTCAACCTAAATTACTAATATCAAAAGGTAATTTTCTCAAACGTTTACCAGTTGCTGCAAAAATCGCATTACCCAATGCAGGAGCAACTGGTGGTAAACCTGGCTCACCTACACCACCTGGGTTTTCGCCACTATCAATGATATGAATTTCCATTTTTGGAGCTTCATTGAGTCGCATGACGTTGTATTGATGGAAGTTACTTTGGTCACAAACACCATTGGTGAAGGTAATGCCACCTTTGATAGCTGCTGTAATTCCCATCACAATATTTCCTTCAGTTTGTGCTTTTACATGGTCAGGATTTACATAATAACCGCAATCCAGCACCGACACTACTTTATCTATTTTAATACCTGCTCCATCTTTAGAAACCGTCATGCAACAAGCAGAAATACTGCCAAATGAAGCAAAAACTGCCAAACCTTTGCCTTGTCCAGCACCTAATTTTTCATTCCAATTAGCTTTTTCAGCAATTGTTTCTAATACTTTTCTGTATCGAGCATCTTGTACCAAATCTAACCGTGCTTGAAGCGGGTCTTTTCCTGCTAATTGAGCCAATTCGTCAATAAAACATTCTTGTCCCCAGCCCATATTTGAAGCATAAACCGAACGCCACCAAACGATTGGAATGTCGGTTTTTACATTGGTCCAAGAAACTTTAGATACAGGAAATTCATATTTGCTATTTTCGGTACTGATTTCACCTGATAACCAAGGGTCAGATTCATCAGGAGCTAAACCATTAAATACTTGACCAACAATTGATTCGCCAATGGCATGGTGGTGAAAACCAGTGATTTTACCATTATCAACAAAGCCCTGCATGTGGCTCAACATTCCTGGGCGGTAAGGCCCTTGTGTAATATCATCTTCACGAGTCCACAGCATTTTGACAGGTTTTTTGAGTTCTTTTGCCAAGAAACAAGTCTCATTCAGATAATCGTGGTAAGCTTTTCTACCAAATGAACCTCCAAGTAAAGGAACATTGAACTTGATTTTATCTTTTTTAATGCCTAAAGCCCTTGCAACATCGCTCAAACCACCATCTGGACCTTGAACGTGAGCCCAAACTTCCGCTGTGCCATCATCTTTTAAATGTACTACTGCACATTCTGGTTCGATGGGAGCATGTGCCAAGAATGGTGTTTCGTAGCTTAATTCTAATTTTTGCTTAGCATTGGCAAATTTTGCATTGAAATCACCTTTTTCTTCATACCTGATGCCTTCTTTTTTTGCAGCTTCATAAGTTGCTGCAAAGTAGTTGTCAGTTGTCATACTTTTGGCTAAATCACCATTATCCCATGTCACTTTCAATGCTTTTCTACCTTTCAATGCTGCCCACCAGTTTGTGGCAATAATAGCAACTGCATCCGATTTACGGTGAGGCATTTGTCTTTCACATTTCATTACTTGCAAAACACCTTTTACTTTCAACGTTTCGCTATCATCAATCGAAACGATTTTTCCGTGAATGGCTGGTGAGTGCTGAATACAGGCATAAACCATATTTGGCACTTCAATGTCAATTCCATAAACGGCTTTTCCTGTTACTCGCTCTGGCACATCGAGGCGTTTGTTATATTTACCCAAAATCTTGAAATCTTTAGGGTCTTTCAATTTTGGATTTTTTGGAACAACTAATTTTGAAGCATCATCTACCAATTCACCGTAAGTGAATGATTTGTCTGAGTTTTTCAAATAAATTTTCCCATCATTGGCATAACAATCTGCTATTGAAACATTCCAACGTTTGGCGGCCGTTTCGATGAGCATTTCTTTAGCAGCGGCTCCTGCTTTTCGTAGAGAAGTCCACAAACCTCTTACAGTACTACTTCCACCTGATTGTTGGCTACCATATTTGGATTGCCCATCAGATTGAATCAATTTTACTTTATCCAAACTCACTTCCAATTCTTCAGCAATCAATGATGGAGCTGCTTGTGTAGAACCTTGTCCCATGTCAGGACGTGGATTGATTAAAGCAATGCTTCCATCGGTGCTGATGATAATAAACGGATTTATTTCAAGGTCTAAAACGCCTACTTTGCTTGGGTTTGTGTGAGAAATATTTTTAGGGTGTTTTTCTCGGGCAAAAGAATTAAGACCAATCATTAAACCTACTCCCGTGAACGAAGTAGTTTTGATAAATGAACGGCGTGATGTATTGATATTTTCCATAGTTTCGAATCAAATTTTAGATTATTTACCGTTTCCTACATTTGAGTTAGCACTTTTCAAACTATCTGCCGCACGATGAATTCCTTTGCGAATGCGGTCATAGGTACCACAACGGCAAAGATTGCCACTCATGGCAGCGTCAATATCAGCATCCGTTGGATTTGGGTTCGTTTTGAGTAAAGCAACAGCTGACATGATTTGTCCAGATTGACAGTAGCCACATTGAGGAACTTGCTCTTCAATCCAAGCTTGTTGAACAGCGTGCAATTGGGTTTCTCCAATGCCTTCGATGGTTGTAATCTTCGCATTTTTGGGAAGTGTTGAAACTTGAACTTGACATGAGCGAGTTGGTTCGCCATTGATATGGACGGTGCAAGCTCCGCACATCGCCATTCCACAGCCAAATTTTGTGCCTTTCAGACCTACAAAGTCCCGTACAACCCAAAGTAGGGGCATATCAGGCTCAACATCTACTTTTGTTTTCTTTCCGTTTACAGTAAGGTTGAATATTGCCATTTGTTTATTTGGTTATTTGTTACTGGTTACTTGTTATTGGGAAATTGGTTACTGGTTATTAGCGAGTATTTGTATATTTGTGAAATCATATAATATCCTGATTTTCCAGTAAAAGATTCCCCAATAACCAGTGACCAAATATGAATTATTTGAATTTTACTGATTTAGAAGTTTATAAAGAATCCCGTCAACTTAGAATAAATATTTCAAATTTAGTAAAAACAAATTTTCCAATTGAGGAGAAATATAAACTTTCTGACCAAATTCTTCGTAGCTCAAGAAGTGTAACAGCTTGTATTGCCGAAGGTTATGGACGATATTATTTTAAAGAAAATATTCAATTTTGCCGAATGTCAAGAGGTTCTTTAACTGAAACCTTAGAACATTTAATAACGGCTTTTGATGAAAAATATATAACTGAACAAGAATTGATAGATTTTAAAACTAAAATTGATTCTTGTGGGAAATTATTAAATGGTTATATCAATTATCTTAAAAAAGCTAAAAAGCCTAAAGATGAAGAATAATTATTGGAGAGGTGCGGAAACGCCAGTGCAGTTATTTGTTTTTAGTTACTGGTTTTTCAACAACCACATGGGCGGCTCTGTAGTTTCCCAATAACTAATTTCCTAATAACTAATTTCCCAATATACAATTCCCTAACAACCAGTTTCCAAGTAACCAATAACTAATTTCCATAATTATGACGTAAAATTTATGAAAAAGTTGGACTTTTGCAAAGAAATCTCCATTTATTCCCAATATGTTTATAGACCTTAGAAGTGATACAGTAACAAAGCCCAGCAAGGGTATGAAAGAAGCCATGTTTTTGGCGGAAGTGGGTGACGATGTTTTTGGCGATGACCCAACAGTGATTGCTCTTGAAACAAAAACTGCCGAGATGTTTGGCATGGAATCGGCTTTGTTTTGCCCCTCAGGAACAATGACCAATCAGTTGGCTATTCGTGTGCATACTTGGCCAGGAAGCGAAGTAGTTTGTGATAAATACTCACATATTTATTTGTACGAGGGTGGGGGAGTAGCACTAAATTCATTTTCATCATTAAAATTATTAGATGGGGATAAAGGTCGGTTGAATGCTCAACAAGTCCGTGATGCCATCAATAATCCTGATGATATTCATCAGCCAACGACAAGTTTGGTTTCCCTTGAAAATACAATGAATAAAGGAGGCGGTTGTTATTATCAATTGGCTGATATTCAGCAAATTAGAGCAGTTTGCGATGAAAAAAAGTTACCTTTACATCTCGATGGAGCAAGGTTATTCAATGCTTTGGTAGAAACCAACGAATCACCTTTGGTGCATGGACAATTGTTTGATTCAATTTCTATTTGTTTATCGAAAGGTTTGGGTTGCCCAGTAGGTTCTTTACTTTTGGGTAAAAAAGATTTCATTAAAAAAGCCCGTCGTTTCAGAAAAGTAATGGGTGGCGGATGGCGACAAGCAGGTTTTTTGGCTGCCGCAGGAATTTATGCTTTAGAGAATAATATCGAACGTTTGCGTGAAGACCACGCTCGTGCCAAGCAAATTGGCAAGATTTTAGAAGGTTTACCTTTTGTCGAAAATATCTATCCGATTGATACAAATATTGTTATTTTTCAATTACCAGAAACTATTTTAGCGAGTGATTTTGTGGTAAAAATGAAAGAACAAAATATTGGCTGTGTAGTATTTGGCAAACATTTGGTGAGATTTGTTACGCATCTTGATTTTACAGATGAACATTTAGAAGAATTTAGTAAAATTATCAGAAAAGTCAATTGAGTTCGTTTATTGTATGATAGGTTTTCAACCCATCGTTCGTGAATTTGAATTGTTTTAAAATAGATGATTAGCAAACAGTCATACAAAATACCCAATCTGTGAAGAAAAACTTAGGGCGATGTTTCGCCAAAATTCTATTTTTGATTATTATTTCAAATCATTCTTTTGCTCAAGAAGAAAATCAGGCTGTTGTTAAACTTAATCTTTCAGCTGCAGCTCTCGGAACGGCTACTTTTCAATATGAGAAAGTTTTGGGGAAACATCTCTCATTTGCTTTAGGAGCAGGTTTTCGACCTAAAAGGTTACTTCCTTATGCAAAAGATTTAGAAAAATACGTGGATTTTGCAGACAATCGGATTGATTATATCAGTTTTGCAAATGTAAGAAAAGCAGAATCACGTATCGGTATGATTCATGTTACACCTGAAATAAGGTTTTATTTTGGCAGAAAAGAAGCTCCAGTTGGGATGTATTTGGCTGCTTTTGGTAAATACAATAATTTTTATGGTGATGTTCCTGTGTTTATTGATATTGATTATAAAAACTTGCCCGTTCGCTTAGAATTACCAGTAGATACTAAATTACAGACTTACTCTGGTGGCCTAATGTTGGGACGACAATTCCGTTTGGGTAATCGTTTTACGTTAGATTGGTATATTTTGGGTGGGCATTATGGTAGGGTAAAAGTTCATGGACAATCGAATCAAAACCTTGAAGGATTTGATGATGATTTTCGCACACGTTTGAGAAATAAGATCCTTACTACATTCAAAATTAATGAAGAATATTTAGGTTTAGTAGTAAATACCCAAGGAGTCACTATTGACAACGTTCGTCAACTCAACTACATCAACTTACGAGGATTTGGCTTTAATTTAGGGTATCGGTTCTAAGATACAAAACCTGTAAGGTTTTTCAAACCTTGCAGGTTTTATCGTAGTTTTAAAATAGCCTAATTCCCCCTTGAATCCCAACCCAAGAAATCAAGCTGGCTCTTTCTCCAAAATAATAGCCTTGCTTTTCATAAAACTTCCAATTATTAACTTTTCCTAAATCAATGCTTGATTCACTACTTGCAAGAAAATTAAGCGTAGGAGCTACAAATAAAGCAAGATGACGAGTGGCATGAATTTCCAAACCCAAGCTTGCTTTACTGAGCTGATTGAGATTCCATTCAATATTATTTTGCTGAATATGTGAAGAAACCAAATCAAAATTGACCCAAAATGTTCGATTCAATTTCCACGCAGTTCCTAAACCATAGCCCAATGAAAAATTAGGTTTATCGGCAAAACCGAAATTATAGCCCCCTGTCAAAATATTATAGAATTGTTTTACACCAGTTTTGAAAGTTAAATTGAACCAATTTACCTCATCCGCACTCATTTCGAGTCGTTTATAGCCTCCTTTTCCTACAAAACTTAATAACCCAATCGGAATGCTATTTGTACTTTCACCAGCAAAATTAAATACCCCAATTTGATAACTATTTCTGATATTTTGTGCATAATTAAGCACTGAAACTTGTAGTCCATTCATTGTCCCACCAACAATGTTTAGTGTTCCTGCAACTTGGATACCTTTGAAATCTTTCCCAATTATATTTCCAAAACCAGCTACTTGCACACCCGTTCCATTGCCAATCAGTGTATTCCCGAAGCCCGCTACTTGGAGACTGTTTTTCATATCTTGGCCGATTAAATTTCCAAAACTTGCCGCTTGGATGCCACTGAAATTTCTAAGAACGGCATTTCCAAAACCTGCAGCTTGGACACCTCCAGAGCTACCAAAATTCAGGTTCCCAAAGCCAGCAGCCTGTATACCATGAACATTTCGACCAACCAAGTTACCAAAGCCAGCAACTTGGATACCCTTCACATCTTGCCCAACGACATTGGCAAAGCCCGAACCCTGTATGCCATTAACTTTTCCTCGAACAATATTTAAAAATCCTCCAACTTCCAAAGTTCTGACACCAAGCGAATAACCACCTAAAATATTGAATGAAAAATTATTAATTACATTACCACTTAGGTAGTGATTTGTACCTATAAATGGTAAAAACGAAATTTGTACGGGACGATAAATAGTATCTTGGATATTATCTAAATGGATATTTTGCTTGGTTGTAATGAGCCAATCTAAGAAACGATCTTGGGTAGATAATAATTTTTCTTTTGTAAGTTGCCATTGCTCACGATAGTCAAATTTTTGTGCTTCAATAATTACTGAATCTTTTGGCTCTATTCTTTCAATTTTAGCGGTTATAGGCTGAATAACAGGTAAACTATCTAGTTTTTTATTAGGTAATGAATCTATTTTAAATGAAATTAGTCTTATCTTAGAATCAATGCTTGGTATTGGCTTGATAGATAATAGCTTGATATTAAGTACTTTATCTTGTTTGTTGCCAAGTAAAATTCTTTCATCTCGATAACTTTGTTTCCTAACAAGAAGATTAATCTTATTTAAATCTTTGGGAAGTTTCAAGCGATAAAAACCATATTGATTTGAGACGGCAGAAGCAAGAGTGATGGGTTCATAAATACTTGCTTTTTCAATTTTTAAGCCCGTTTCCCCGTCTGAAACGTAGCCCATCACGAAAAAATCTTTTTGAGGTTCTTCACTTATTTTGTTGAGTATTACATAATTACCTCGATTTTTGAATGTAAGTGAATTTCCAAAAATATCAGATAATACTTCTCTAACTGATTGGTTTTGAGCATTAATCGACACTCTTTTTTCTATATTCACCGCATCTGGATTATACGAAAAACTAAAACCACCTGCATTTGAAATAATTTTGAGCGTATTGTCTAATCTTTCGTTTGAGATTTTTACGGAGATGATTCGTTCAAGAGGCGGATGACTTTGGGCAAAACAAAGGCTTATTGAAAAGAATAATAAAGTAAATGTTAATAGCTTTTTCATGATTTGAATGTAATGTATTTTTAAGCTATGACATTTCAGCTTTGTTTTTCCCCCATTTTTAGTTTACAATTTATAATCATGTAGCAAAATACATCAACTGGTAGCTATTTATTGGGAACACCCATTTCCATCAATGATATATTTTTCGCCTTGAGCCGTAATATTCAGATTGAGTGTTTCGGCAATTACATTGAGTGCATTAGGCAATGTCTCATTATCAAATTTGGTTGTTAATCGGCAAGTTTTAATACGGTCATTTTTCAGTAGAATTTTTGTGTGGTAACCCTCGCTCAACACTTTAATAATATGTTCTAAACTCGAATTTTCAAAAACAAAAATCTTCGTTTTATAAGCAAATACATTTTTGTCCATTGCCAAAGTTCTTCGGATAGTATCTTTATCAGCCACAAATTCAGCTTCTTCTCCTCGTACCAAAAGTGTTTGTTTGGCTTTATTTTTAAACTGAACTTTCCCAGTTTCGACACTCACTCTTACATTTTTGTCATAAGCACGAACATTGAATGAGGTTCCTAAAACTTTTACATCAGAGCCATTTGCATGAATAATAAAAGGCTTAGATTCATCTCTTTTTACTTTGAAGAATGCTTCGCCATTCAGACTTACTTCTCTTGTATCTTGCTGAAAATCAGTAGGATAGCTGAAAGTTGTATTGGTATTTAAAAAAACAATCGAACCATCAGGAAGTGTTTTTTCTAAAGTATGGTTAGTTGTTTTGAGGGAAATGATTTCAGTATTTCTTTGACTCAGCAAAATAGCTAATAAACCAGCAACTAATAGTAAGGTAATACTTGCTGCAATACGGAAAGGAGTAAAGAACACTTGTTTTCTTGGTACAAACTTCACATTCTTTGCTTCTTTGGGTAAATCCATTTTTGATTTTACCTTATTCCAAGCCATATCAACATTGACGTTTTTTTCTTCTTTTAGTGAAGCAACTTTTTGCCAAATATATTGATAATCATCCAGCTCTTTTTGATGCTCTTTGTCTTGATTCAACCAATTTTCAACCAACGCAGATTCTTGAGCATCAGTTTCCTGTGCTAAAAATTTACCCAGAAGGTCTTCGGTTATTGGTTGTTTTTCGCTCATTTATGCTGTATAATAAGCTGATGCTTTATTGACTTTTAGATTTTCATCAAAACTCATCACTTCTGCTGTTTTTTTGTTAGTAGCAGTATTGAGATAATAAATTGTGATTCCATCAATGCCAACTAAAAAATCAATTAGTTCAAATTTTAAATTTGGAATTCTTTCGAGTCCAATTGTCCAATATTTTCGGACATTTTCTTTACCGTCCACAACCCCATTGCTTTCTGGAAAAAGTTTGGCAGCCATAGGCGTTCTTATACAAAAATCATCTGTATAATGACTTAAAATAATATCAAGATTATGAGAGTTCCATGACTCAATCCACTCTTGGGTAAAATGTTCGGCAAATTCAAAGCTTATCATCTAATTCAAAAAAAATATTAGTAATGGCAAATATTCGGCTAATTCTACTCTTAAAATTTTCAGTGCTTTTCCAATTTGATTTTCAACGGTTTTAGGCGAAAGCTCCAATTGTTCAGCAATTTCATGGTATTTCAATTCTTCAAATCGACTCATTTTAAAAATCAAGCGACACTGCTCTGGGAGTTTTTTGATCGCTTGTTCAATTTTCTGTTCCAATTCATTTTTCATCACCGTTTGGCTTACTGATTCGTAAGAGGCATCATAAAAGTTTGTGGCATATTGTTGGTATTCTTCCCGAATCTTCAAATGTTTAATTCGATTCATGCAATGATTATGTACAGCCCGATAAAGATAAGATTTGAGTGAAATATTGATTTCTAAATTATCACGTTTTTCCCAAATGGTCAAAAAAAGCTGTTGTACAACTTCTTCGGCCTCATCTATCTCTTTCAAAATCGAATGGGCATATTTACATAGGCTTTGATAATATTTTCGAAAAATTTCTTCAAAAATACGCTCATTGCCTTGCCTGATTGCACCAACTATTTCTTGTTCAGATAATTGCACCGATTGAAAATATAATGTGCAAACTTATGATTTTATGCCCAAATTTCTATAACTATAATTGATAAAAGGTTGTATATGAATGTAAAAATTCGATACCTTTTGCTGTATGACAATCGATATTAAAGATTCCCCTATGGGGAAATGAAAAATGTTAAAATATTTTCAAACTTTGATAGGGGTAAATATTTACTGACCTGTCATAAGTACACAAACATATAAAAAAGCTACAAAAAAGATGAAAAAAAACAATTTAATCTCCGTTTTAATGATTTTAGTGATGATTTTTAGCATCACTTCTTGTGGAATTTTGCAGCAAGCAATCGAACCTGCGGATGAAAAACAAAAAACTTTTGATGTAAAAAACTTTGACCGTCTTGAAATGGGAAATTCATTTCACATCAACGTTGTGCAAGGAGCTACTTTTAAAATAAAAGCTTCGGGTGATAGTCGAGATATTGATGATCTATTGGTAGAGGAAAACAATGGTAAACTCGAAATTTCTTTTAGAAATAAATGGAGACTTCGCCGTTATCGAATGGATATTGATATTGAAATGCCAGCTTTGAAAGAAGTCGATTTCTCAGGAGCAAGTGTTTCAAATATCAGGGGGTTTGATAATCTATCCGATTTGAAAATTGATTTATCAGGTGCTTCCAAAAGTGTTTTTCAGACTAATGCGAAAACGTATGATATTGATTTGTCAGGTGCATCGACACTTGAACTGGAAGGTAAATCTCAAAAAATCTATGCTGAACTATCAGGAGCTTCCACTCTCAATGCTTTTAGTAATGATGCAGAAGAAGCATCATTAAATCTTTCAGGTGCAAGTAGCGGCCGTGTGAATGTGGCTCAACAACTCAAAGTAAGAGCCAGCGGTGCGAGTAAAGTGAGGTACAGAGGCAATGCCAAAGTAGATTCCGATCTTTCGGGAAGTAGTAAAGTCGAGAAAGAGTAAATTTTGTAGGGCGGATTTCCTAATCTGTCCTTTTTCTAGACAAAAACAGACGGATTAGGAAACCTGTCTTACGATTTGCTTAGTTGGCATTATAATGATGGAGAAAACTCACTAAACGTTCGTAATTGAGGAGGTCATCATCTGTGCCATTTTTGAGTAAAAAATGTCTATAAATATTAGAAATTGTCGCAAAATTGCTGTTGTCAGTTAGTTTTGCGGCAATTAATCCTTTAAAACATCTATGAACTTGATTATAGACAAATCTACAAGGCTTTGTTGGTGAGTCATTTAGAATATCATCAATTTTGAGTAAATTGTTGACATCATCTAAGAAGCCAAAGCCTATATCTTCAAAAAAACTTTTAACTTCTTCTAAAATTGTATTCAATTCTTCATCATCACTGACTTTAAAGCGGAAGTATTTTAAATCTTGGAATTTACCAATACTTATCACGAGTGTATTGGCCGATGGACGGTACCCACGAGCGTTATTCAAGAATTGTTGAGCTATTTGTTCGATGAATTCGTGCCTCACACCAAAATTTACCTCAATCCAAAACTCCTTTTGTGTTTCTGATACCGAAAAAATTATATTCTGAAAGCCGTTTTGTGTAGCTTTGCGGAATTGCTTTTGGTCCAACACCAAATCGAAGTTGTGCGGTTGGAAGAAACCTTCTAATCGCTGATAAAATTTTACTTCAAATTTGCTAAGTATCATGGTAGGATTCATTTCTAATTAAACTTTTGTTCAGGAGAAATGTTTTAAACAAAGGCAATATTTATAGAATCGCAATGGTTTATTTTTACTATTTTTCTTCAAAACTAATGTATAAAAGTTTTACTACAATTTTATTCCTGACATTTTTTTGTTTGGAAGTGTTTGCTCAGACCGCACAACAAACGACTGTGCAAACGATTCGAGGGCGAGTGATTGATGCGATAAGCGAAAGCCCATTGGCAGGTGTGGCTGTAACTTTGAAAAATACCAACCAAGGTGTTCAAACTGACAGTGATGGCTATTTTCGTCTTGAAAAAGTACCAGTCGGACGTTATCAGTTACAGATAAGTTCGATAGGTTATGAAAATCAAAATATTTCAGAATTATTGCTTGAATCGGGTAAAGAAATTGTTTTAGAAATTCATCTTAGACCGAGTACTAATCAGCTTGCCGAGGCAGTTGTAAAAGCACAATCTTCCAACCTTTCGGGAGCTGTAACAAGCATCCAAACGATTACAACCGAACAGATTTTTCGCTACCCGGGAACATATCTTGACCCTGCACGTTTGGCTACTGCTTACGCGGGTGTAGCTAATTCTAATGACCAAGCCAATGGTATGGTTATCAGAGGGAATTCTCCGAATGGTGTTCAGTGGCGTTTAGAAGGGGTAGAGGTTGTAAATCCAAATCATTTGAGCAATGCAGGTACTTTTAGCGACCGAATTACCCAAAATTCGGGTGGTGTAAATATCCTTTCTGCTCAATTATTGGGTAATATGAGTTTTTTGACGGGTGCGTTTCCTGCTGAATATGGCAATGCTCTTTCGGGCGTAATGGATATGAGATTACGAAAAGGCAATAACCAAAAACATGAGTTTACCGCCCAAGCAGGTCTCATAGGAATAGATGTGGCCGCAGAAGGCCCTGTTGGGAATAAAGGAGCAAGTTATTTGGTCAATTATCGCTATTCTTTTACGGGTTTATTAGGTTTAATGGGCGTAACATTTGGTGGAGAAAATATTACTTTTCAAGATCTATCGTTCAATGTGTCGTTGCCAACTAAAAAAGTAGGAGATTTTACATTTTTCGGAATGGGTGGTTTGAGTAGTAATACTTTTGAAGGCTTGAGAGATACCACTTTGTGGAAAGTGCAAAAAGATGGTTTTGACATTAATTATAAAAATAAAATGGGTGCGATAGGTGTTACCCACAATGTTCATTTTGGCGAAAAGGTACTTTGGCGTTCAGTTTTGGCAGCATCGGGTATGGAAAGCTCAAGAGATGCGTATGTTTTAAGTAAAAAAACGTTTCAACGTTACCTCACACAAATTGATACTGTATCAAAAAACAAAATATCCTTTACAAGTAGTTTGAGTTATAAAATTAATGTTAAAAACACCTTGAAAGTTGGTGTATTTGTTACGCATCAATACGATGAACTTTTCTCATTATCTACTGAAAAAAAATCCGATGGACATGCTGAGGGTTTGATTATACAACCTTATCTAAATTGGCAGTTTTCACCTGTGCCAAAGTTGACTACCAATATTGGCTTACATTACCTCAACTATACGTTTAATCGAACTAAATCATTTGAGCCACGCTTTTCAATTAATTATCAACTTACTAATAATCAGTCTATTAGTTTTGCTTATGGGCTTCATAGCCAACTGCAACCTCCACAATTGTATTTTGCTCAAGCAAATGTAAATAGTGGCAATTTCTTGCCGAATGCTTTGCTTCAATTCACAAAAGCACATCATTATGTATTGAGTTCACAGCGTTCGTTTAAAAAAGGTTCGTACTTAAAAGCTGAATTGTACTACCAGAAATTATTTAATATTCCTATTACAACCTTAAATCCAACTTTTTCAGCCATCAATTTAGTTGAAGATTTTACAAATGAACCTTTGCAAAATTTAGGAAAAGGCGAAAATTATGGTATTGAATTGAGTTATCAGCAATACCTCACAAATGGTTTTTATGCACTTACCAATGCAACGTTGTACAATGCAACTTATACAGGTTTAGATGGTGTAAAAAGAAATAGTAGATATAATGGTAAATATCTTTTTAACTTGACTGTGGGAAAAGAGTGGGAGAGAACCAAGAATCGTATGCTCGGTACAAGTCTTAGAATTGTTTGGTTAGGCGGATATTATGAACGTGCCATCAATGAACAGGCATCAATCGAAAATAAGCGTTTGATTTATAGTAGTTCTGAAGCATTTACTGTGAAACAACCCGATTATTTCAGGCCAGATTTCCGTATTTATTTAAAGAAATCGAAGCAAAAATATTCGAGAACACTTGCTTTAGATATTCAGAATGTTGCAGGCTATCAAAATACTTCGTATAGTTATTATGATATTTTACAACAAAAAATCGTTAGACAATATCAGCTTGGTTTAATTCCAATTTTGAGTTATCGTTGGGAATTTTAAAATTCCAATAAACCTAAATCTAACATGAAATATATAGTTAAATGCTTTATCGTCAGTCTGTTACCAATTTTTAGTTTTGCCCAAGAAGATGGAGCAATCATTTGTTCGCAATCAAAACAAGCTGCGTTTGGGCGAATGTATAAGTCAAGTAAAGCTCGTATTGCATACCCAGGTGATGATAAAATAGATATTACCTATTATAAGTTAAATTTGAACCTTTCGCATACACAGCAATATTTGAAGGGTGAAGCAACCGTTGCTTTAAAAGCAAAAGCAACGCTTTCTTCTTTCTTTTTAGATTTGAGAAATATTTTGAAAGTTGATTCAATCAAGTTGGGGGCTAAAAAACTTTCTTTTTTACAAGATGCCAGTAAGGTGACTATTACACTTGATAAACAATATACTGAAAATCAGGTGATTAGTGTACTTGTTTATTACCAAGGAAAGCCCGCCAGTTCTGGTTTCGGTAGTTTTTCATTTGCAACGCATGGCAATGCTCAGCAACCAGTTGTATGGAGCTTGAGTGAGCCTTATGGTGCTCCAGATTGGTTTCCGTGTAAAGATACGCCTTCTGACAAAGCAGATTCGTCGGATGTTTGGATAACAATGCCTGCTTCATTTGTATCAGTTTCAAATGGAATTCTTACTCAAATAGTTGATAATAAAGATAATACACGTACTTATCAATGGAAAAATCGTTATCCGATTGCTCATTATTTGATTTCTGTTGCTTGTTCAAATTATGTTGAATACAAAAATTATTTTAAGTATTCTAATACCGATTCGATGGTTGTTACGCACTATGTTTATCCAGAAACATTTACTTCTACTACTAAAACTCAGCTTGATCAAACACCATTTATGCTCAAACTTTTTTCGGAGAAATTTGGACTTTATCCATTTATAAAAGAAAAATATGGTCATGCTCAATGTGATTTTGGTGGTGGAATGGAACACCAAACATGTACTTCTATTAATAGTTATGGTGGAAGTTTAGTCGCACATGAATTGACTCATCAATGGTTTGGCGATAAAATCACCTGCAAAAATTGGGAAAATATTTGGCTCAATGAGGGCTTTGCTACTTATGGAGAGTCTATTTATGCCGAAGCTTTGAGCGGTAGAGCAGGATATTTGAATTCGATTAATAACAGGGCTGCAAGTGCCAAAAAGGCCGTTGGAAGTATTTATGTACAAAACATCAGCAGTGAAAACGAGATTTTTAGCAGTGTTCGTACATATTCTAAAGGAGCGATGGTGCTACACATGTTACGTGGAATAGTGGGAGATGAAAAGTTTTTTAAAATTTTGCAGAATTATCTTATTTCGAGCGTAGCTTATAATGCAGCAAGTACCGAAGATTTTCAAAAAGTTGCAGAAGAAACTACTGGATTGAAATTGGAGTATTTCTTTAAAGAATGGATTTATGGTGAAAACTACCCAAAATATACTTATTCTTGGAACATCAACGAAACATCCGAAAAACTCAAACTTTCTATTAGCCAAACACAAAATTCAACACCTGCTTTTTTTTCAATGCCCATTGATATAAACATTGTAATGACCGATGGGAAAGTAATTACTAATACAGTATTTATTGATAAAGCAAGTCAAGAAATTGAACTTACAAAGCCGATAGGAGCAATTTCGCAAGTTATTTTCGACCCAGAAAATAAAATATTAAAAGATGTATCAGAGAATAAAGTGCAATCTTCTATTACAGGAGTCGAACCATCAAGTAGTTTAGTAGAATGGACAATTTCTCCAAATCCTGCTGATAATCAAGTAATTATTGATTTTTCGTTGAAGCAAAATGCCAAAACCCAAATCACAGTATTTGATTTGATGGGTAGAAATATACATGAATTAGCAGAAGAAAAACTTACCATAGGGAAATACTCAAAAACGGTTTCTTTAAATAATTTACCTGCTGGGAAATATCTTGTACGTTTAGGCATAGAAAATATTTATTTTGGAAAAATTTTGGTGTTGAAATAATTTTACCGTGATGGTAGAGATGCAATGCATTGCGTCTCCACATTGCATTTTCATATTGCATTGCGTCTCTACTTGCATTGCGTTTCAAGGTGGCCTTGAGTATCCACGTTGCATTGCTTTTCAACATCGCATTTATAATGATAAATAACAATTTTAAAAATATGAAACTATTGATTTTAGCGGGGGGGATGTCGTCCCGAATGAAAAAAAACATTGAAGAAAATACAGACCTTGACCCAAAACTCATTGAACAAGCCAATACATTACCAAAGTCGATGATAGGTCTTGGTAAAGATGGGCGACCTTTTCTTGATTATGTATTATACAATGCTGCACAAGCTGGTGTTAAAGAAGTGATTTTGTTATTGAATCCGAAGGATACTGTTTCACAGCCTCATTACGAGAAACTGATGCAAGAAGGTAAAAGTTGGGGTTTGGAAATAAAGTTTGCACGTCAACATATTCCAGAAGGAAGAGTAAAACCGCTTGGCACAAGCGATGCCATAGAACAAGCTTTGAATCAGTTCCCTACTTGGAAAAATAGTCGTTTTATTGTCTGCAATGGGGATAATTTATACCCTGTTGAGGCATTTAAATTACTCTTAAATGAAGCTTATCCAAATGCTATGTTGGATTGGGACACTGAAGGGTATGCGGTAGAAAGAGTAAGGAATTGTGCGATTATTAAGAAAGATGAGGCAGGTTATTTAACTGATTTGCTCGAAAAACCGAACGATGAAGAGTGGGAAGAAATTTTAAAGACAATGCCTCGCATTGGAATTAGTTGGAATATTTTTGCATTCACGGCGGCGGATTTGTTGCCTTTTTTAGAAAAAACGCCTTTACACCCTATCAGAAATGAAAAAGAAATACCTGTAACGGTGAGACTTTGGGCTAATGAAGAACCACGAAGTATTCATACTATTCAGATTGCAGATGTGCTTCCTGATTTAACGAGCAAACATGATATTGCTGAAATCAAGGAAGTGTTGAATTATGATATTTAAAAAGTTCTGAATTTTGACGGGGCCGCTCGTGCGGCTTAAAGTTCTGAGTGGAAAAATTACACGATTCAATTTAGTAAGATAATAGAATCATTCCGCCCAAAAAGTCAGAATTAGTAATACTAAAACTGCACGGGCGGCCTCGTCAGAATTCAGAACTTTTTATCTCTTTCGTTGGATCAATAAAAAACCAAAGACCAGAAGCGACTATTAAACAGCCAGCAATCAAAAAAAGAGGATAGTTAAAATTACCTGTTTGGTGAACAATTGTACCAAAAATAATAGTGATAAAAAAACCGCCCATTTGTCCAGCAAAATTCATAGCACCCGTCACTGTTCCTGAATTTTGTTTGCCAATATCCACACATACAGCAAAAGCTACCGGTAAGGTAAGGTCTTTTAGTAGTACGCAAAGAGCTAATAAATAACCTGCCAATTCATTATCAGGTGTGAGTCCAGCAGCTAAAAAACAAATACTTGATGAGCCTAAACCAGCTACCCCTACGATGCGTCTGCCGAGTTTAAGACCAAGTTTCTTGGTTAAAAAATCGCTTGCAAAACCACCGACGATGCAGCCAATTGCTCCCAAAAAATAAGACAAGGAAACAAAGTTTTTGGCTTGCTCTTCACTCATGTGCCTACCTTCTTGAAAGTATGTTGAAGACCAATTTGTAAAGAAATAAGCAGCATAGAAGAATAAATGACACATCAACATCAGCAACCAAATATTGCGATTTTTTATGATAATTTTCCAGTCAATTTTATGATTTGCAGTCGTCTTTTTTCTTCCAGATTCAATTTCATCAAGTTCTTTTTGGGTAATACTTTTGTGTTCAGCAGGATTATCTTTAAACCAAAAATACCAAATCGTTGCCCAAATAGAACCCATGATGCCAAGCACAAAAAAGGCCATTCTCCAGCCGACAGCATGAACTAAGGGAATGACTATAAGTGGGGTTAATGCCCCGCCAATTCGACCCGCAGCCCATATTACTGATTGAGCTCTACCAACTTCAATCGTTGGAAACCAACGAGAAATCACAATGGCTGCATTGGGATATGCTCCTGCTTCGCCAATACCAAACAAAAAACGTACAATAAGTAAATAAACAAAACCAAAAGCTGTACCTGTTAGAGCCGTGAAACCTGACCACCAAACTACTACTCTTGTCAAAACTTTACGAGGTCCGATACGATCTCCCAAGATTCCAGTTGGCAATTCAAACAAAGCATAAGCTAATGAAAAAGCCCCCAAAATGTACCCAAATGATTGATTATCAAGACTTAAATCGGCTTTCACATATTTACTAACAACATTCATACACACTCGGTCAAGGAATGTGATAATGGAAAGTATGAAGAGAAAAATTAAGACTTTGTGGCGAATTTTCATAATATCTTAGGTTTGGTAGAATCTTCAGATTTTACACAATAATAGCATATTATCCTGAATTTTAATTTTGTTTTCTCAAAGTTATCAGGTTATCCTTTCAAAAATACCTAATTAAACGACAAAATGATGGAGAAGTTTGATGAGCGAGAGATATAATATTCATAAAAGTTTCAACCAATAGGAAAAAGGAATCACTCTTACTTGTTGAAATGATAAGTAAGCAAAATTAAGAATAAGATGAAGGGAAGTTTGATAACGAATAACTTTAAATACTTGATAAGCAAGAATTTATGCTATTTGTAAAGGAGTGCATTCAAGCTAAAAACTTTCTTTGATGGCTATAATTTCATTCAAAAGTTGAGTATTCTCTTCTATTAAATTTCCAATGACAATCATATCAGCACCAGCATTGAAGGCATCAGCTGCCTTTTGTACAGTATTAATACCGCCACCAATGATCAAAGGTACATTAATATTAGCTTTTACTGTTTTTATCATTTTTTGATTAACGGCTTGACTTGCCCCACTTCCAGCATCCATAAAGATTAATTGTAAACCTAACATTTCGCCTGCCATTGCTGTACAAGCCGCAATATCAGGTTTATTATTAGGTATAGGAGAAGTATGACTCATATAATTGGCAGTTGTTGGAGCACCACCATCAATTAGCATATAGCCAGTTGGGAGAACCTCGACGCCACTATTTTTGAGCATTGGAGCTGCGATGACTTGTTGACCAATTAAAAAATCAGGATTCCTGCCAGAAATTAAGCTCAAAAAAAGTACACCATCCAACCCTCCACAGATATGAATGGCATTGCCAGGAAACATAATGACGGGTATTTGAAATTTATCCTTGAGTTTTTTAACAATTTCTTCGATGTTTTTAGCAATAATCAAACTTCCACCTATAAATATAAAATCAATTTTTGTCAAAGCTGTGGATTCAATTTCGTCAAAATTAATTTTATCAAATTTATCAGGGTCAATCAAAATAGCTAATGATTTTTTCTTGCTTTTTGTATTCTCTTGGATTGTTGGTAGTATTTGTTTCATGGGCAATTATAGTAGTTTCTTTGGGATGATGAAGTAGTGATAGCTACTTTTTTGAACACAAAAATAACTAATTGATAGCTTTTTACCCCATCAATTAGTTATTTTTTACTTATGTTATATCAAGAATTTTAACTGTTTAAACTAAAACTATTCCCATCATTTACACAAAGGATGATCTTTAGTGAGTAGAATTGGAACTGTAAAACTCTCAGCTGTACCAGTATTTATTATTTTCGTATAATCAGGATAGGAAACTGATCTGAAGTTCATATCAACTCCATCGGGTAGCGATGTAATAAGTTTAATTTTATTATCACCACTATCATAACTTACATTGCCTAAGAAAGACCAGTTTACTGGTGAAAGTAAAGTACCTTCAATACCAACATTATATGGCTTTATTTCCAATGGTTTATCGTTTTCGCAAGAAACATTGATATAAATGGTTTTCTTTTTGTTAGTACTGGTTTTGAAAGTAAAATTAGTATTACTCAAAGACCCATTCGAGCGGGTTACTTCAAAAACTTGAGTACCCACACCAAAATTTACTTTTAAAACAAGTTTTGTTACATTTAAACCGATACCTTCAAGATCTAAAGAATAACTATTGCCATCTGCATTTCTCTTAACTTCGGTTGAAATATTTTGAATTGATGGTTCTCCGCCATCTTCAGAAGGTTGGTAAAACGCCTCTATACTACATGGGTATGATGCCGCACTTACACTTCCATCAGAATTAAATGTCACTTTTACATTGAAACTTGATGCACTATTTGAAATAATGAAGTCAGCCAATGCAAACCAAGAAAGATGGCTTGTCGGAAAGGTAACAAATAACTTATTGTCTTGGCTGATAACTATTCCTTCTTTTTCGTAAGTCCAAACACCCGTAGATTCGCTGTAGCTATAAATAGGAAATGTATCCCCAACTTTTACTTTTAGACTGGTTTTAGGATTAATTCTATTTGGGGAAATCTCAAAAGAGATATCAACAGGCTGAGAAAAAGTAGCAACCCTGCTGCCATTAGCTGATTTCATTTCAACTGCTGCAAAAACCGAAGGTACTAATGTACCCTTCACATTTGATTCACCATTAGGCCCTTTCGATAGCACGGTGGCATTTGATGCAGGAAAAGCTTTTGCTGATTCACTTGATTGGCCAGAAAATGTTGCAACAGTTGTTTGCAAAGCTCCTGAAAGGGCATTGCCAGTTCCATCTTTCATAACTGTGCCTTTGTCAACATCGACAATAGTTGCATTTTTGCCATTCACCACAACAATACTATTATCTTGATTCGAACCTGTGGTTGCAGAGTTTGTAATTGTTGTTTGTTGCACTGCCGAACCCGCTGGTGGTGTTGACGCTTTCACTAATAGAATTTCAACAGGAGGATTATTTACCCCCTTTAAAGAAACGTCTCGACTTGAAGTTAAGTAACCATCAACACTAATGATAATTTTAAAATCAATCGGTTGAGCTGCTGTTGGTGTTACATTTCTCAATCCTAAGTAGATAGAGGGCCCTTTTTTTGTATAGCTTGTTTTGGCTTCACCTTCAAAGTTTATCACATTTGCAACTTCTTTACCAATAATTTGGATATTGATTTTATCAGTAATTAAGTTCCCAGTTTTGGCATCTTTTACTTGAGCTTCTACAAACGAATCAGCAGGTTTGTAGTTCATAATCACTTTTAAATCTTTGCCAGGATCTAAATTTTTTAAATCTTTACAACTAAGTAAAAATATACTTATAAATAATAGGATCGAAAGGATACGAGGAAGAGCTATGAATTTTTTCATGGTTATGAGCATTTTAATTTTTTTTAAGTATTATTTGATAGCGTAAGAAAGACCAAACTTCATTACTGGATATAAATAAACGGGCTTGAGATTTGCCTCTAATTGTGGAGCTTGGGCAGCTGTTGGTTCAATTGAACCCGTGCCTTGCATTTCAATTTTAGGCGAACCAGAGTACAATACTCCTAAATCAAATAAAAACTTTACTTTTCCATTGTGAGGGTTGCCGAATGACAAGCCTAAATAGGGGGCTACTTTATTATATTTCATTTTCAGACCGAGAGTACCTGTTTCTTCAGGAGTAAAGATGCGGTCATTAAACTTAATATTACTTTTAGGTACTATACCTACATCAACTGCAGTCAAGTTATAAAATACACCAGCGTTTATAGCTAAAAACTTCTTAAATGGGTAGTAATCGACTAATGCACCTACATTACCAACTTTTAGTTTGGCATCGTATTGCACTTTTCCTTTCTCAACATCATCACCCTGGTCGAAGCTAACTATATCGTTTCGGTGATAACTGTAAAAGGAAACAACACCTCTAAAATTAATTTTTGGCTTAAAATGATAAGACACTTCTGGTGAGATTCCAGTAGTACCAATTTTTAGAATAATGGCAATTTTTTTTGGCGTAGGGCTTGGCTTACTTGGTTTGGTTTCTGCATCTTGTGCAAAAATAGATCCTGAACAAAGGAGGAATAATAGGATAGTTTTTTTCATAGCAGCACCTCATTTTTGGTTTAAAATAATCAGTTTATAAAAAATGTTTTACCCTGAATTGGGTCTTAATGAAGAAGATTATCTTATAAAGATAAGTTTTTTTTCAAACTTTTTTAGTGACTTTATGTAAAATTTTATTATTCGGCAATAATTTTGGTATATTTTTAATTTATAATTGTACTAATAAGCGAATTGCTATAAAATAAAATTAATGATTGGAAACTATAGTTGCTTGTTTTAGACAAAATGTATATTGGAAATTATTATAACTTATTTAGCTCAAAAATAAGCCCCACTCTTAAGCCAGCCCACATATCTAAAGCTGTTTTATAACTTGATATTTTTTTGTCCTTTATTTTGCCAAATTCCACTTTGTCTTCCCCAATGGTAGCATCAAAAATATCACTGTAAATTTTATTATGCCCAAAATCACAATTAAGACTTGTCGTGTTTGTTATTTTATACCTAAAACTTATACCATAACTTAAAGCCAGTTTTGTGCTTTGTGCGTGCCTTAATGATAGATTATTATCAATATCATTGGCATTACTTCTAAAACCATTGATGCCCAACCCTACATAAACCAAAGTATTTATCTTTTGGCGTGCAATAGGAATGTAGGGATGTGTCAAGTTAAAAATATCAGCCTCAATACGTTGTGTTATTTGGTAGAAAGAAGTGGTAGTGGATAGATTAAGGGCTGCTTTGCTCTCTTTAAATCCGCCTGCTTCAATCGTTAATTGCGTATCAAAATAGTTATTGAATTTCTTACCAACGCACATGCCAAAAAGAGGGTCTTTGGTTTGAAGAAAATTTCTAATGTCTATGTTACTTTTCAACTCATTCAAATCACCATAGTACTGAATAGAGCCGATATAAGACGAAACAAAATATTTATTTGTCGGATTTTGACAAAAAGTATTAAGACTTAAGAAAAAAGCGATGTTTAATAAAAATATTTTCACGATAGTTGAGATGGTTTGAATATACTTGTTTAAAATGAAAGCAAAAACTATACCGTTCAATTGATTTCTGTAAATAATAATACTCTTTAAGGGTATGTTTATATTTGTCTAAGGCCTTAAATTATTTCTTTCGACATTACTGGAACTAAACCTTTTTTAATTGACTTAGTAAATATATTTGTGCTTAACTCTTATGTAGAAGATATTCTTTTTAGCAATGATACAATTTTGTATCTTTGTTTTATTGAATGTGTTTTTTGCTATCACCATTAATACTTTTGCTTTTTTAGTGATTAAGCGATTTAATTGAATTTGACAGTTCAATTTGGGTAGCTAAAATGGAGGAAAACAATGCGAAAGCAAAGCTTTACTCTTAATGTCGGTCATCTATATTTTTAAGTAGAATCTTACTGTATCAATTCATCTAAATCCAAATCTCTAAATCCTAAAACCTAAAAAAATGAACAGAAACTTACAGGACGGCTTAAATTTTTTTTCTAAAGTTACACCCACTCGTGCATGGAATGCTTTGAAGAATGTTTCGAGCTACATTGAGTCAAAAATTACAGGTAATTCTGTTCATCGAGGTTTGCCCATTGCTATATCAATCGAGCCAACTACCTCTTGTAATTTACGTTGTCCAGAATGCCCCAGCGGTTTACGGAGCTTTACTCGCCCTACAGGGATGCTACAAGAAAATCTTTTTAAACAAACTATTGATGAACTAGCCGATACACTATTATACCTCATCTTTTACTTTCAAGGTGAACCCTATTTGCACCCCAAATTTCTTGACTTGGTTAAATATGCTTCTAAAAAAGGCATTTATACTGCTACTTCAACTAACGCTCATTATTTGAATAGTGAAAACGCTAAGAAAACCGTTGAATCTGGTTTAGATCGTATGATTATTTCGATTGATGGAACAACGCAGGAGGTATATGAGCAATATAGAGTTGGAGGAAACTTAGAAAAAGTAATCGAAGGAACAAAAAATATAATCCATTGGAAAAAAGAGTTGAAATCTAAAACCCCTCATGTCATTTTTCAGTTTTTGGTGGTCAAACCAAACGAGCATCAGCTGGAAGAAGTTAAACAGTTGGCAAAAGATTTAGGTGTTGATGAGGTAGGATTTAAAACAGCCCAAATTTATGATTATGAAGACGGCTCGACACTCATTCCAACGATTGATAAATATGCACGATACAAAAAAAATACTGATGGAACTTATCAAATAAAAAATAAATTACTCGACCATTGCTGGAAAATGTGGCATTCATGTGTCATTACTTGGGACGGTTTGGTAGTACCTTGCTGTTTTGATAAAGACGCAGAATATCGTTTAGGTGATTTAAAAAAGCAATCATTTAAAGAGCTTTGGCAAAGTGAACCATATAAAAACTTTAGAAAATCACTTACCAATGCTCGTGCAGAAATTGAAATGTGTAAAAACTGCACCGAAGGAACGAAGGTTTGGGGATGATTTAAAGCTATTAAAAATTAGGTTTTAGGAGTTAGGTTTGTATCTAAATAAATTTAATCTCTTGATAAATTTACATCTATAAAGAATAGAAGTATCATTGACTATGCTTTTAATAAAGCATTCAAATAAATATTTATTATTAAATCAAAAGCTAACAGCCAATTGCTACTAGCTTCATTGTTAACATGATAGAAAAAGAATTAGATAATAGTAAAATTGCTGTGATGGGGCTTGGGAATATCGGTTTACCTTTGGCCATTGAATTAGGAAAGAAATATACGACAGTTGGATTCGACTTAGAGTCTCAACGAATTTTGTCATTAAAACAGGGGATTGATAGCAGAAATGCTCATTCGCCTACTTTTACCATCTCTGAAAAATTAATTTTTTCAACAGAAATTTCTTCACTCCATGATTGCAATATCTATATCGTCGCTGTTCCAACAAGTACTTACAATGATGGAAAACCTAATTTACAGGCTTTATTAGCAGTGACTCAAACTATTTCATCTTTACTTAAAAAAAATGATTTAGTTATTTATGAATCTACTGTTTTTCCGGGATGTACAGAAAATATTTGTGTACCAATATTAGAATTGTACAGCGGATTAAAATTTAATAATGATTTTTTTGTAGGTTATTCACCTGAAAGAATCAACACAGCCGACTCATTACATACTCTTTCTAACACTATTAAAATCACAGCGGGTTCAACTCCTGTTACGGCTCAAAAGGTTGACCAACTATATAAATCTATCGTATTGGCAGGTACTTTTCCTGTAAAATCTATCAAAGTTGCTGAAGCAGCTAAACTTGTAGAAAATGCTCAGAGAGATATTAATATAGCTTTTATGAACGATGTAGCTAATATTTTATCAACGAATGAAGTGCCTTTTGATGAAGTGTGGGATGCCAGCAGTACAAAATGGAATTTTCTCAAATTTACACCAGGCCTTGTGGGTGGCGATTGTTTGCCACTTGCATCACAATATTTGGATTATCTTTCTGATGGTACAACAAACACCCTTAGCACAGCTCGTCATATCAATGAAAATGTTCCTTATGCTATTGCCAAATTAGTAGAAACAAAACTCAAACAAAATTTTGGTGAGTTGACTGATTTTAACGTACTTATTTTAGGAGTTGCATACAAACCTAATACTTCAAGTATCAAGGGTTCGCTTGTTCCTACTTTAATTGAAGCTTTACAAACAAGTCGGTTAAATACGGATGTTTATGACCCAGTTGCTGAACCCTCAGAGATATTGATGCTTTCAAAGATTAGCGACGAAAAGAAATATCATTTGATTATTAGAGCAACAAATCATCAAGTTTTCGAAGATTTAGATTATTCAAGCATCGGCCATGATAATTTTCTGAATTTTGATATTCATCAATTTCGCTTCAAATAACGTTTATTAAGATGTGAAATATAAATTTTCCTAAGTATGTTTCGCCCTATTTCTTATAAAAAGGGCGAAACATACAAAACCAACATCAATTGAATTGTTGGGAAAACTAAGGCTGAAAATTGAACCCTAAGCCAACCCATTTGCATTTTTGAGCTTCAAATTTTCCATAAGGTGTAGGTCCATTGTAAACTTCCAATAAAAGATAAAATGTTTTCTCGTAATTAGGCAAATGAAAGCCGATACCTGAACCAATTTTTGTGCCTGGGTAAAAACCAGTTTGCTCTAAAATTCGATTGTCAATGCCAAAAACAAAAGACTTATTCTTGTTTTTTAAGCTTTTTTCATACATCATCCCCAATTGAAATGCCAAGCGTTTTCGTTCATCACCAGGTCGAAACTTTGGTCTAACACCATAACCTACGCCACCATAAAATCGCCAATTATTTTTTGTATAGGCCGAAATCAAGTCTATTTGCTCATAATTGACAGGGTTATTTTTAAAGAAGTCTAAGCCATTGTGCAATAGATAATCATCACCCAAATGTGATGAAACATGAAAGCCTCGTACCCTAAACTGCCAATTAGATTTTTGCCAAACATAACTCAAGCTTATTTTATAATCGGCATTTCGATTATACCGATGAAACTTGCCATCTTGACCAAACATGTCAAATTGTGTAAAGACTGTGATGTCCATATTTAACTGCTTATTTTCATTCCATTGATAAATAGGCTTATTGAAGCCAACAGCAAATGGAGCATATAAACCGCTGTCACTGTGTCCTTCAGTCCTTTTACGAGTAAAATACCCATAAGATTGTGCCTCTAATGGGTCGAATAGAAGAGGTTTGAATAAGTGCTTTTTCGGAAAAAAACCAACAGTACGTTCTTCTTGGGCAAACGTACTAACAGGCATTAGAAAATTCGACAAAAAAACTAAAAAGCCAAAAACTCCATAAAGTAAGAAGTATTTGGCTCTTAAAGGCTGATTTTTAAACAATAAAAAGTGAATCAAAGCTTTTTTATATTTGGATTTTTAATTTTTTTTTAATTGAGAATGGAAGAGCATTAGCATCTTGTGATGACGCAAGTAAAAAATTTACAAATGACAAGTTTTTAAGAATGCCATATTTGCTAATTCCTAAGTTCTACCTCATAATTAAATAACTTTTGCCTTTGCTTTTGCATATACTTTTAATTTTAAAGTAAATTTCACAGGTGCTTGGTTAACGCTACCAGTATAATATACATTTACTTTATAAGGTGATGTTTTCATGAAACCTGCTAAGGCAATGATTGCAGCGGGTGAGGCTGTTATTTCGGTTTCCTTACCAACCAATGAAGAAAGGTTAACGTTGCTAAAACTTCCGATGTTAGTTTTATTATTGCCATTGCCGTCAGCTGCATCAAATGAAGCACTGGCTGTTTGTGAAGTAGTTCCTACAAAATCACTGATGGTATAAGTGACTTTAGTTACGGTTACATCTTTTAATTTATCTGAATTTTTTTTAAACGTTTCATTAGTTGTAGGGTCTAATAGCTTAGAACCATCATATTGTAAGCCAGGTTTATCAATGACAAACGTCATATCACTATTAAAATCAAAGGAAACGCCTGGGAAATTCTCACAGGAAGTCAATACGATAATTGACAAAATAAAAATGTATTTTTTCATGGGTTCTTTAATAGTTTATTTGGTGATTATATAATTTTAAGGTAAAATTATTATATTTTCTTTGATTTTTTTACCGAATAATAAATAATTTATCAAACGGTAATAATAAAGATATATATTTACACAATTAAAGTATTCAGTAGTGTAATGTAGTAAGCAACCATTTTGTTATTTTTCTCGTATGTAAAACATGATGATAGGATTATGTGATGCATTAATTTGCTATTCTGTGTTTTCAATAAATGATTATAGCAACTGAGAAATTAATTGTCAAATTATTAATTGTTTTATAGTCTTGCTGACTAAATGTCAATTACTGAAAACTAAATAATTGCTGTAAGTTTTTAACTGTAAATCGTCGCCTTTTTGCTGTGGGACATTGCCGATTGGTATTGATTATTAATGTGAAAAGCAAATCAGCTTTTATCAATTATAGACAGTTGACTATTAAATAACTATCCATGAAATTAAAAATTTTACTTTTTTTGCTATTCTGCTATTGTACAAGCACTGCTCAGGTTGTTTATGAGCCACTTTATCGAAGTGTATATGCTTATTTATCAAGAATTTCACAAAGAGGTATTATTAATCTTGACGATGTAGTCCAACCTATCGCTCGTAAGGATATTGCTCAACACCTGCATCAACTTCAGCAAAATGACGAACAATTGACTCCTTTGGAGAAAAAAGAATTGGTATTTTATCTCAAAGAATACACCCAAGATTTAACTTTACTTTACCGTGATTCTTCTCTCAAAGAAACTACTAAAGTAAAATTTCTAAAATATAGTAACAATGACCGCTTTCGGTTTTTGTCTTCTCAAGATAAATTATTCACTATCAACTTTCAACCGATTTTTGGTTATCAATTTGGTATTACCAATGGTAGTCATAGCCTTACTCATCGTTGGAGTGGTTTTTGGGCTTATGGTGCAATCGGAAAAAACTTTGGTTATAGTGTAGATTTTAGAGCTCATCAAGAAGATGGGACGGGGGTTGATTCAAGCAAATCTTTCACTCCAGAGACGGGGGTATTGGCAAGATATAGGGAAAATGGCTTAGAATATTCAGAAGTGAAGGCCACACTCTCCTATAACTGGAAATGGGGAAATATAACCGTTGGAAAAGATTACATGCCGATTGGGTATGGAACTAATGGGAAAATAATTATCTCCACCAAAGCACCTTCTTTTCCATTGATTAGATTAGATATTAAACCTGTGAAATGGTTCTCATTTAATTATGCTCATATTTGGCTTAATTCCAATGTAGTTGATTCTACTAACATACGAGCTTCGGGCATTCCAAAAGTCTATCAAATCAGTGATGTGCCAAAATACATGGCAACTCACTCTTTGATTTTTACACCATTCAAAGGGTTAAAGGTATTATTGGGTGAATCAATTATTTATAATAACCAAGTGCAATTGGCTTACATGACGCCTATCTTGTTTTTTAGAGCAGTGAGCCATTATCAAGGAGAGTTATCAAGATCTAACACAGTGAGTAACTCTCAGATATTTGCACAAGTAAGTTCTCGTAACCATATACCTCATACACATTTGTATGCATCTTTTTTTATTGATGAATTAAGTTTGAGAAATAAGAACCGTAACCAAACTGCCTATAATTTGGGCGTTTCTTTAACTGACTTTCCTATTAAAAACTTATTTATTAGTAGCGACTATACTCGTGTAAGACCTTATACATATATACATTTTATTCCTGCACAAACTTATCGAAATTCTAATTATAATATTGGTCATTGGATTGGTGATAACGCCGACCAATGGACTAATGAAATACAATATCGTATCAAGAGAGGCTTAGATATTAAAATGAATTATCGACTTATTAGGAAGGGAACTGTCGGAAATGGTATTGGACAACAAGATCTATCTTTAAAATCAGATTTCCTTTGGGGACAAAAGAAATATCTTCAAAGCATAGAGGTGTATTTGAATTATGAAATTATCCATGATTTATTTGTAAAAATGGGCTATCAAAATTTGAATTATGATGGAAGTTTTATACAAACTCCAACCAAAAATATTTTCTCATTGAGTACCAATTATGGGTTTTAATAATAAATACAATAGGTATTAATAGTATTTGTAAAAAAAAAAACTGGATAAAAGATAGAAAAAATGAACCGTTTAATAAAAAACATTGCATTTTTACAAGAATATATCTAATTTTGTTTTACAGACATTAAAGTTCGATTAAAAAAGTATTACCCCAATATATAACGAATCCTTAATTACACATGAAAGCAACAAAATTTATACTGTTCTGTTTTTTACCTTTGATGCTCCTACATCTTCAATCGTGTATTACAACACCGCCTATTGCTTATTTTCAATCAAGCGATTCTTTAAAATTTCAACAATTATTAAAAATTCAACCTAAAACATCTCGTATCCAGCGAAATGATATTTTGGCAATTACAGTTGGTTCTTTAAACAAAGAGTCTAATGAAATTATGAATTTTGCAAATATCAATCCTTTGACAACTACTGCATATCCAAACATTCAAACAGGCCAAAGAGGGCAGCCTTTGGGTTATTTGGTTGATTCAACTGGGCATGTAGAGGTACCATTTGTAGGAAGGATAAAATTATTGGATATGACACTTGAAGAGGCAGCCAATGTTGTGAGAACTGAAGTTTTAAAGTCATTGAAAGACCCAGCGATTAATGTCCGTTTTTTGAATCATAAGTTTTCTGTATTAGGTGAGGTGAACCGTCCAGCTACTTATAATTTATTAGATGATCGCACCACATTACCTGAAGCTTTGGCTATGGCGGGTGATTTGACAGTCTATGGAAATCGAACTAATGTAATGATTTTAAGAGAAAATAATGGAATCAGAGAAGTAGCCAAACTTAATTTATTGACCCAAGAAGTATTCAATTCACCCTACTATTATTTACAGAATGGTGATTTAATATATATTGAACCTGTGAAGGCTAAGGCTACTTATACAGAGCAAAAAGTACAGTTGGCTCCTATTTATACAAGTATTGCTACAACTGCTATTGTATTTGTCACTTTACTGGTTAATATTATTAAGTAACTCATGTTATAAATAATTGTAATTCATCGGCTTATTTATATTAAACACCAAATTGTATATACTTAATAAATGAGTCATTTTCTAAATAATAATAAAATATAAGAATGAATAATTTTGAAATTTTGCAAGAAAAGGAAGGTGAAATAGATTTAAAACTTTATTTTCTTAAATATCTACGCTATTGGTATTGGTTTGGATTGGCTCTTTTGCTGACACTTGGAGGTGCTTTTTTGTACTTACAATATGCAGTACCTATCTATAAAATTTCGGCAACATTATTAATTAAAGATGAGAAAAAAGGCTCAAGTGCTGGAAATGATATCTTGAAAGAGTTGGATATGTTTAGTGGAAGTAAGATTGTAGAAAATGAAATAGAGGTAATTAAATCAAAGGTTTTGGCCGAAAAAGTGATTGATGATTTAAACCTAACAGTTTCATATTATTCGGAAGGGTGGATACGAGATGTTGAATTGTTCAAAAAAAGCCCTGTCACATTGAACTATATAAGTTTAAAAGATATTGCATACAAAGACCCACTATATATACGATTAGTGGATTCGCAAAATTTTGAACTATTAGATGAAAATAAAAGTGTACTTGGAAAATATATCTATACTCAATCATTGAGTAATAGTTATGGACGTTTTAGGGTGTTTTTGAACAATCCAAAGGCAAAAAGCGGAGAAATCGTCAAAATTCGTTTTGCACGTAGAGAAGAAATGGTTCAAGCCTTTACCAAAGACATTCAAGTAGAGTTGATTAATCCTAAAAGTACAGTTCTTCAATTAGGACTTGAAGATGCCGTGCCTGAAAAAGGAAGAACTATTTTGACAAAATTAATAGATGTTTATACTTTCTCTTCTTTAGAAGATAAAAATAGTGAAGCAACAGCAACACTAAGGTTTATTGGTGAACGTTTGCAACTCATTACTGGTGAATTGAAAGATGTAGAGAAAGATGTAGAGGTATATAAAACTACACAAGGAATTACAGATTTGAGTGCTGAAGGTAACTTATTTTTAGAAAAAGTAAAAGATAATGATGCTAAGCTGAGTGAAGTTGATATACAATTGAAAGTATTGGATGGTGTAGAGCGATACTTAGCAAGTGGACAAAACAACGTAGCTCCTGCGACCTTGATGGTCAATGATCCAATTCTTACTTCATTTATTGAAAAGTTAGGGGAGCTAGAGTTGCAACGTGAGAGAACTTCTCGTACTGTACAAGCTGGTAATCCATTTTTGGAAACAATCAATACTCAAATTGCAAATACTAAACAGGCGATTCGTGAAAATGTATCTAACCAGAAAAAAGGATTAATAATTACTCGTAATGGCTTGCAAGGTAATAATAACCGATTTGAAAGTGCTATTCGTACGATCCCTCGTAAGGAACGTGAGTTTGTTAATATCCAAAGACAACAAAATATTAAAGAAAGTCTTTATCTCTTACTTTTACAAAAACGTGAGGAAACAGCCTTGTCTTATGCCTCTACAGTTACTGATAGTCGTGTGGTAGATACACCACATGCAACTTCTAAACCTATTAAACCAACACCGAGAATTATCTATTTGGTTGCCCTTTTACTTGGGGCTATCATTCCAGCGGCTGTAATCAATATCAGAGAATTGTTGAATGATAGGGTACAGTCAAGGAAAGATATTGAGAATGCTACTGGTATGACAATTTTTGGAGAAGTTGCCCAAAAGTCAAAAGATATTGAAGGGTCATTGATTGATGCAAAAAGTAGGAGTTTTCTATCTGAACAGTTTAGGACGCTTCGTACTAATCTGCAATATATCAATACCAATAGTAATGGAAAAGGAACAGTTTTGTTATTTACTTCATCAACCAGTGGAGAAGGTAAAAGTTTTGTAACCCTTAATTTAGCAGCTAGTTTGGCATCATTAGATAAGAAAGTGGCTGTTTTGGAATTAGATTTACGTAAACCTAAGCTTTCATCTTATTTGAATACAAACCGTGAATTTGGTATTTCAAATTATTTGGTTGGAGCTACTAATGAAACAGATATTATCAAACCTACTTCAGTAAATAATTTATTTTTGATATCAAGTGGACCGATACCCCCAAATCCTGCTGAATTATTATCAAATGGCAGAATTGAAACTTTGATTAATGTTTATCGTGAAACATTTGATTATGTATTGATTGATAGTCCACCTGTTGGTTTAGTAACTGATTCAATGCTTTTAAGCCCTTATGCAGATGCTTGTTTCTACTTAGTACGACATGAGGTTACTCCAAAACAAAACCTTAACATTTTGAATGATCTTAAGAAATTTGACAAAATGAAATCTTTAAATGTGATACTCAATGGTGTAAACTATAAAAATAGCCAAGAGTATCGCTATGGATATGGATATGGATATGGATATGGATATGGAAAAGGTTATTATATTGAAGATTTCAAAAAAAGTAGTTTCATCAAAAGAATGAGAAAGAAGTTTAAATTATAATTTTTCGGTTGGTTTTGTTGGAAACTATTAGCACAGATTTAAGTAAGTCTATGTTAGTATAGAATATTTTTGATACCTCAATTATTGATACTGCTACTATATGCTTGACTGAAAGTAGCAGTATCAATAAGAGTAAAATATTTATCATTAGAGCTATGAAATATCATCATCATTGATTTGGCTAACAATGTATTATGCTGGTAAATTGAATCCTAACACTTTTTATTATTTGAGTAGAATATGTTGTGTTAGTATTCAAGTACTTACTTCTCTTAACGATTATGAATGATAAAGTATTGGTCAAATAAAAGCCATGCTTTGTTTTACAATATTTTAACCTTAATTTCGAGAGATTTTTATAATACATTTGTTTAAAAGACCTATTATAGCATAAATGATTTCTGACATGAGAATTAGATATTTGCTTTTTATTATGACATTTTGTTTATATTCATGTAAAAAGACGACCAGTCCTGTTACAAATGTAGTACAAATTGCTCCTGATACAGTACATACTCTACCTGTTCAAAACCAATACAGAAAACCTACTATAGATCCAGGATTTTATCTTGTGGGACATAGGGGTTATTCCGCAGCTTATCCCGAAAATACGCTTGCATCGTTTATTGGTGCAATTGATATTGGTGTAGATGCAATTGAATTGGATGTTTGTATTTCTAAAGATAATAAAGTTGTTGTAACACATGATCCATATTTGAATTCCGAATTTACAAATAAGCCCGATGGCTCCCCTCTTCTCAAGAGTGAAGAAAGTAAATATGTAATATACCAAATGCTTTATGAAGATATAAAAAAATTTGATATTGGTTCACGAACTACAGCTTATAGGGCTACTCGAAAACTGTCACCACAATATATGCCTCTTTTGAGTGAAGTATTATCAGAATGTGAGAATTATATAAAAGCTAAAGGTAAACCTCCTATTAAATATATTATAGAGATTAAATCTTTTAGATCTATGGAGGGTAAGTGGCAACCAAGTGTTAATAAGTTTTGTACACTTGTAAATGAAGTTGTTAGAACTGTTAGCTCTGATAAAATTATGATCAATAGTTTTGATAATTTCATTCTTAAAGAGTGGAAAACTAATAGAGAAAAATCAATTTTTCAAAATGTGCCATTAGGTTATTATGTTAGTGATTCAACAAAAACTGCGGAATTGCATTTTAAAACATTAGGATTTACGCCAGAATTGTTTTGTCCTTGGTTTAATTATAGTTTTATTAATAAAGATGTTAAAAGCTGTCATGAATTGGATGTTAAAATAATGCCTTGGACTGTCAATCCTGTTTCTAAAATGAAGGAATTGAAAAGTTTGGGGGTTGATGGATTTTTAACTGATTTACCTAATGCTTATATGTTGTCGATTAAAAACAAATAAATAAAAGAGATTTTAAAAGATAATAAGGATGACTTTAAAAGAAAAATTTAATAAACAATTGTTGAATAAAGGGACTATTGTTGCTTTTAATATTCAAAATTTATATCAACTACAAAGTCTTTACAAAGTTGCAAATCAGAATCAAGTTCACGTTATAGCTCAATTTTCTGCCAAATTTATTAAATATTTCGATGATAATATAGGATTTGAGATGCTTGTGAAAAAGTATCAAAATGAGTTTTTAACTTTTCATTTAGATCATTGCTTAGATATATCGTTAATTAAATTTTGTATTGACAAAGGATTTGCATCTGTCATGTTTGATGGTTCTGCTTTACCATTACTTGAAAACATTAAATTATCAAACGAAATTTATGATTACGCTCATCAGAAAGGATGTCTTTTAGAGGTGGAATTGGGAAGCATTTCAGGCGTTGAAGATGGTTTTGGTGAGGAGCATGGTCTTTATTATGATATTGAAGAATTAAAAAAGTTTAATGAATCTACAAAGTATGATTTGCTGGCATTGGCAATTGGGAATGCTCATGGCATCTATCAATCACTTGATTCAATTAAGCTTGAATTGTTGGAGGATGCCAAAAGAATTGTGGGAGAGCAATTTTTTGTTTTACACGGTGGAACTGGAATGCCTGAGACAATGATAAGACAAGCAATTGATATCGGTGTAGTAAAAATGAATGTTTCAACAGCTTTAAAAGTAGAGACATTAAACATTATGAAGAACTACTCAAATATCAATACTTCTTATGATGAAATTAAATTTGGAGATTTCTTTTACAACAGTATTTCTCCATTCTACCTAAATTATATTGCTAATTATACAAAATAATATATGTATTTAATAATAAATCTTGGATTAAAATCAATTAGGGGTATTGTGTTTAATGAGATTGGAGAACAAATTTATTCTAAAGCTTACCCTGTACATACATCTTTATTTTTAGAACGTGTTGAACAAGATGCCAATGAATGGATGACTCTTCTATATCAAATATTAGATGATTTGAAGAACAATACCGATTTAAGCAAACAAATAAGCCATATTAGTGCTACTACAAGTTCTTCTTGTATTTTAGGAATTAACAGCCAATTAAAACCTGTAACCAAAGTTTTAATGGTTTCTGATAAACGAACAGTTGAGGAAGTCTCAATAATCAAAAGTAACCCTCTTTTTAAAAAAGAATATGTTTGCACAACATCAGCATTAATTCCTAAAGCTCTCTGGTTTAAGAATCATGAAAAATCGACCTTTGAAAATGTAAAATATTGGATGGGTGCTGGAGAACTTATTAATTTAATTTTCACAGGCGAAATTTTTACTGATCCATTAAATGCAAGTAAAGCGTTTTATCAAGAAGGAAAAGGGTATGATATTGCTGTGCTCAATGATTTAGGTATTAGCCCTGAATCATTGCCTCCTGTTAAACCAATTGGTTTTGAAGTACCGATTTCTAAAGAGCTAATTATAAACTATAATTTAAATACTGATTGTAAGTTTATTCTGACAACTTATGATGCGATATGTGCAGTAATTGGATCAAGTAATGGAGATAGTAATAATGCTTGCGATGTATCAGGGACTGTTACGTCAGTCAGAATGCTTCATGAGCAAGAGTTGAAAAGTAATAATACTATTTTATTGGTTCAACACATCGAATTCCTTAATAATTATTTGATAGGAGCTTCCAATAATTTAGGAGGTGGTATCATAGAATGGTTTAAGCAAGCTTTTTATAATTCTGAGAATGATAACGCTTATTTTCAGATGGATAATCAAGCTCAACAATCAACTATAGGTGCTGGTGGGGTTATTTTTCTTCCTTATTTATTAGGTGAAAGAGCTCCATTTACTTCTCCAAATGCATCAGGAAGTTTTTTCGGAATTAATAGAAGCACAACTCTAAAGGACTTTACTCGTGCTGTTTTTGAATCCGCTGCTTTTGTTACTCGTGATTTATTGGAGTTAATAGAAAACTCTGGCGTCACAGTTCAATCATTGACTGTTAGCGGTGGTCTTGCAAGATTTGATTTAATAAACCAGATAAAGGCCGATGTTTGTAATAAACCAGTATATGTGGTTGATAATTTTGAGAGTACATCAATTGGTGCATTTTTATTGATGGCATTGGCTCAAAAGAAATTTTTGACCTTAAAAGAGGGGTTAAAAAAAGTTGTTAAAGTAAGGAAAGTAATTTACCCTTCCGAGAAAAATAGGGTTTTATATGATAATTATTTTCATCTATATAAAAGCTTAAATGAGCGTTTAACACCACTATATGATACACATAAGTTCATAAAAGACCTTAAGATTATCCACGAAAATGAAATTGTCAGAAACTTATGATTAATAAGCATATAACAGGAAATATTACTATTGGTAGTTTATTGCATATAAACGAATCTGATTTATTTACTAATGTAAATAATATATTATTAGTCACAAGCCCAACAGTAAGTAAATACCTTAAAGTTGAAAAAACAAAAGAAATACTTGCTAAAAACTATAATTTAACTTTTTTCAATGAGATAAAGCCTAATGCCCCAATCATTGATTTAGACAACCTTGTAGCTAAAACACCAAAACCAGATCTTATCATTGGCATTGGTGGTGGGTCTGTTATCGATTCTTGTAAAGCATTGTCAGTAGCTTGGCAAGGTGCTACAATTATTGATTTATTTTATAAAAAAGAGAGCCTTAGTAATAAGAAAATAAAAACTATTGCAGTACCAACTACTGCTGGTACTGGTGCTGAACTGTCATTTGGTTCAATCCTTTACGATACCAAAGACCATATAAAGAGCGGTTTACGTGGTTCACAATTACAACCAAATCTGGCATTTATAGATATTGATTTATATATTGATGCACCCAATAAATTAATTGCTGAAGTTGGTTTTGATTGTTTAACACATGCAATTGAAACGTATGTGTCAACAGCATCAACACCAATGGTCAAGTATCAATCAGTCGCAGCAATTCAAGTAGTTTTTGGACAATTGCGAAGTGCTTTTTTGAAAGATAAAAATGCCTTAGAGAAAGTTGCCATTGCTGCGGCATTAATGGGTATCAACTTAGCTCAAAGTTCAACTTGCTTGCCTCACAGAATTCAGTATGCCTTAGGCCCTAAAACAAACACCTCGCACGCTCAAGGATTAATAATGTTGTATAAAGGGTGGCTAACTGAAATTAAAGATACGGAGGTTTTTAATGAATTAGCTCATGCCTTAGGACTGACAACTACGGACTTTGTAGAAAACATAATAAGGCTAAAACAAGACTTAAATATCGACTATTCACTTGCTGATTATGGAGTTAATTCATCAGATATTTTAGAAATAGCATCAAATGTAACGGGGAATATGGACAATGATCCATGTTATAAATCTAAAGAAACAATTATTTCAATTTTACAAAATTCACTATGATAGGTTTAATATTAGCTGCTGGAAAAGGGAGTAGATTAGGTTCTCAAACAGCAAATACACCAAAATCGTTATTATCACTTACAGAAAATAAAACATTACTTGATTATAATATTGATATATTAGAGAAATTAGGTATCACTGACATAAGGATTGTTACTGGATTTCAAGCTGATAAAATAGAAGATTATACAAAAAATAATGAGAAAATAAGCTACATATACAATCCATTTTGGGATAAATGTAATGTTTTAGGTTCATTATATATGGCTTTACCAAGTATAGATGATGATTTCTTCTTTTTACATGCTGATACTTTGGTTGATATTTCTGTGTGGGAAAAATTGAAAGATTTTCAGGGAGATATGGTATTGCCATACGTGAAAAAAAAGTGTGGAGAAGAAGAAATGAAAGTTAGATTGGATGTGAATGGGAATCTTCTTGAAATAACCAAAGAAATGGACGCATCAATTGCCGATGGTGAGTTTCTTGGAATAGCTAAATTCTTAAAAGGTGCCGTTCCTTACATGATTCATTCAGCACAGACCTTGTTCAAAACTGGCAACTTGAACTTTTATATGGAGGCGGTTGTGCAAAAAGCGATTGATGAATCGAAAGATGTAAAATCATTCGATATTGGAGATGCGAAATTTATTGAAGTTGATTTTGAGGAAGATTATCAAAATGCAAGAAGAATATTTGGCTAAAATATTATCTTATTCATGTTATAGATTTGAATAATAATAAAAGGGTTTTTAAAAATACTCAGAATCATAAATTTTAATATAAAAAAAACAAATACCAAACCCGAATATTATAGGAACATCTTTCAATTGATTATTTATAATTTTATCAATTGACTTTAGACTTAAACACTGCACTTGAGTATAAAAAAATAGTCTAAGTTGTTTTGTGATATACAAATGGAATAATATGTTTAATCTTATCAGTTTATTTCATAAGAATACTTATTTGTAATTAATACTTTACAATAAATAAATAATTTATGATAGAAATTATTAAAAAAACTGTTCAATTGATAGTAGGTTTTTTAGTCTATATATTAAATCCATTTTTCAGCGTAAGAAAGAATAGATGGGTATTAGGGGCATCAAAAGGTGAAAACTTCAATGAAGGTTCAAAATATATATTAGAGTATATTAATTCTTTCGACTCTGGAATAGATGCTGTTTGGATAACTCAGAATAAAGCTATAAAACGTCAAATTAGAGATAGAGGGCATAAATGCTATCTAAACACAGATCTAAAAGCATTGTCATACATTTTAACCAGTGAAGTTGTTATCACTTGTACTTCATTTGGAACTGATATTAATTACTGCTTTCCTAAAAAGAACAGAAAATATGTGTACTTAGCACATGGAATGCCTATTAAAAAAATTATTTATGATCAACCAGCTCGTCTAAATATACCAAAATCAAAATTAAGACATTTTTTTTATCATAAGTTTGTAGCAGCTTTTAAAATTTCTGATCTTAATTTAATCACCAGTACGTCTGATTATTATACACCTTTTTTACAAAGTGCATTCAAATCAAATGCAGTTGAAGCTATTGGTTTACCAAGAAATGATGCTCTTTTAAATCCAAAATATCTTGAAAAAGAGAAGTGGTTAACTGGAATTGAAGGTAAATTTGTAATTACATATATGCCAACTCATAGAGACTACGGTAATGGAAAAGTTAGTCCTTTTTTGTTTGAAGGTAATGAAAATGTGAATAAATTTTTTGAGGAGAATAATATTGTATTGTTAATTAAGAACCATCCTAATATGGTTAGTAAAATTATAGATGGTAAGAATACAAATAATATTTTAGAGATCTCTAAAATGGGGTTTGATGCTCAAAAAGTAATATTCCATACAGATTTATTGATTACAGATTTTTCAAGTGTTTGGATAGACTATCTACTCTTAAAACGGCCTGTTTTATTCTATTTATATGATAATTATGAGCAGGAAGATAATGATACATACTTTGATATTAGGAAAGCTAACATCGGTGAAATTTGTTTGACAGAAGAGGGACTTTACGAAATGATTTTTAAAATTTTTAAAAACTATGATAGTTATAGACCAACTCAAGAATTAATAAATATTCATCATAAATTTATTGATGATAAATCATGTGAAAGGTTGTATAAAATATTAATTGAATGAGTAATTTAAAGAAGAAAACAGTCGTAGGTATATTATGGGGTAGCTTGGAGCGTTTTTCTACACTTTTTATACAATTAGTTTGTACTCTAATTATTGCAAGATTTTTGTCACCAAGCGATTTTGGATTAGTTGGAATACTTACTGTATTCACTGCCCTTGGAACTGTTATAACGGATGCAGGTTTTAGTCAGGCATTGATCCGAAAACAAGATACCTCAGATTTGGATTATTCAAGTGTTTTTTACTTTAATGTTTTATTGAGTTTGTTATTATACTCAGTTCTTTTTTTAATTACACCAAAAATTGCATTATTTTATAATATTAAAGGATTAGAGAATGCAGCAAAGGTAATTTTTTTGATTCTACCAATAAATGCTTTTTCAATTATACAACAAACTATTTTACAAAAAACGATAGATTATAAGTCTTTATCTAAAATATCAATCATTTCTGCATTGGTATCTGGTGGGTTAGGAGTTTTTTTATCTTATATTTTGAAAGATGTTTGGGCACTGGTTTTTCAATTATTAATGTACAATGTTTTTAGAACTTCTTTATTCTGGATATTTGGCAAATGGAGACCTACTTTTAATTTTAGTATAAAACCTATTAAAAGTATGTCTTCATTTTCCTTGAATTTGCTTTTATCAGGAGCTATTGGGGTTATTTTTGATAATTTGTATTCGATTATGATTGGGAAGTATTATAAACCCGTAGATTTAGGGTTATATTCTCAGTCAAAAAAAATTTCTGATATTCCAACTATAACAATTGTTTCAGTCATTCAGCAAGTTACATTTGCTTCACTGTCAGTTTTGCAAAATGATAAACAAGAGTTAAAAAAGAAATACCTTCAAATTATAAGATTATCGGTTTTTATTGTGACTCCATTATTAAGTATGTTAATGATCACTGCCAATGATTTGTTTGAAATTATATTAGGAGAAAAATGGAAAGGGGCAGTAATATATTTTCAACTCTTATGTTTGATAGGTATGTTTTATCCGATTAGTTCTATTAATTTAAATATTTTAAAAATTGTTGGTAAGTCTAATGTGTTATTACGCTTAGAAATTGCTAAAAAAGTTCTATTAGTAATAATATTAATGTTCACAATTAAATTAAGTTTACTAATGGTTATTTATGGTAATTTTGTTTATGCAATTATTACGGTATTATTAAATATGTTTTTTTGTGGTAGAGAAATTAATTTAGGAGTTTTTAAACAAATAGCAGATATTTTTCCAATTTATCTCCTTTCATTGATAATATCTATAGTATTATTATATTTTTACAAGATATATTTGAATGATTACCTTCACCTTAAAATTATACTTTCAATGATTACATTTTCCACACTTTGGATTGTTACATCATATCTATTAAAATTTAAAGTATTTAAGGATTTAATAAACATAGTAAAATAACTTTTAGAATGTTAGAAATTGCTTTATTCTCAATAGTAGTTTTATCTGCGATTTTTATTAAAAAGGAATCGCTTATTTTGCTATTAATTTTTTTCCTCCCATTCCACTCTTTTATCAAAAGCTTTTTTCAGTATTTTTTTAATGGGGGAAACATTATTTCAGTTTGGAAGGAAGTGGTTATTCTCATTTTATTATTTAAAATAAATAAGAACCATTTATTTAAGTCAGAAAGATTAATAAAACAACTTATCTATTTGTTTTTTTCAATTGTTGTTCTCTATTTTATAACTACTGACAACCTAATTAATGCGATTCCTACATTAAGAGATCATTTATTTCCAATATTTCTCTTTATGTCATTATTATCAATGCAAATCTCTAAAGAATTTTTTACTAGAATTATTCTCTTTCTTGCAATAACTGCATTTATAAATGTTTTAATGGGATTTTTACAAAGTTTTATGTTCAATATTGAGATCTCCCAATTGATGGGATCAATAGATTTTATTGATGATAATGGTTATGTAAAATATAAAACGTCATCCGCAAGAATTTTAGGTATAGAACGAATGGCTGGAATTTTAGGTGGTCCAAATGTATTTGGTGTATATATGTCATTTATGATTGTAATTATCTCAGCATTATTATTAAACAAGGAGAAAGGCTTTCTTTCAAAAAGAATAATATTTTTGTTATTATTTCTTATGTCAATTTGTTTATTATTCTCGTTTTCAAGAGCAGGTTTTTTTATAGCAATCTCTGGTGTGATGCTCCTTTTATATTTTAATAAAACAAAGAATATTGGAAAAACAATTATTGGGCTTTCTTTTTTTTCAATAGTATTGTCATTTATTATTTTTACTTATTTTCCAGAAAAAGTTCAAATCTTGGAGTTATCACTTAGTAGTAAGGAAGCAAGTGCTGCTGACAGAGATGATAACTTTATGAAAGGCATAACCACCATAATAGAAGAACCATTTGGACATGGAGTTGGAACAACTGATAATAGGAATAAGGGATATAAAAATTTCTTCGAGTCTGCTATTCTTAACATCACTTTTGAAATAGGTTTTTTAGGTATTGCTATTTGGATTTGCTTACACCTTTTTATAGTATTTAAAATTTGGCAAAAATATAATAATAGAGCTAATATTATAGTGAAGATAGCATTAGCTATAAGTTTACCACTCATCGTAACATCTTTCTTTTCAATCAATACCTATGGTATGCCAATTATTTATTTTTGGTGGATATGTTTGGGGTTAGGGTTAAGTAGTATGAAAACAATGACAAATGTTTCTCAAATAAAACAAAATGCAACTCTCAATAATTACAGCAACATATAATGCGGAACTATATCTGCAGAGATTAATAGAAAGCCTTAAATATCAAAAGAACGGTATTATTGATTTTGAGTTTATTATTATAGATGGAGGTTCAAAAGATAATACCTGTGATATAATCAAGCAAAATGGTACAGTGGTATCTTATTGGTTAAGCGAGCCTGATAAAGGCATTTATGATGCTTGGAACAAAGGTATAAAGAAAGCTACTGGAGATTGGATTATGTTTTTGGGTGCTGATGACTTGTTAACGGAGGGGTCAATAGAGCACTATATGGAAACAATAAATAATACTTCCAATATCAACGAGTATGACCTTATTTCGTCCCGAGTAGAAATGTTTGATACTAACGGAAAAACGATAAGAATCAAAGGTTGGGCTTACGAATGGCCGAGATTTTTGAAAGAAATGACAATTGCTCATCCCGGAGCATTACATTCAAAAAGATTATTTGAAAAATATGGTTTATATGACACAAATTATAAAATTGTTGGAGATTATGAACTATTATTGAGGGGAGGTAAAAACCTTAAGACTCTCTTTGTTGATTACGTAACTGTTAAAATGAGTGAAGGTGGAGTGAGTGATTCAGTTAAAGCTGTTTGGGAACATTATAGAGCCGTAGTAAATACTGCAAAGGCTTCTCCAATGAAAGCAAGGATCAACGCTTACATTGTAATAGCTAAATTTAAAATTAAAAAAGAATTGCGTAAATTAGGATTAAACGTGTATTTAAAAAAGAGTAATTGAAACTTTTTCTTTAAAAATATAACTAACAATTTTTCAAAGTTTATTAAAAGTGGTTTAATGGTCAAATTAATTAGAAAATGAAAATATTTGTAGATGCACATAAATTTGATCATTCTTTTCAAGGGACTTCGACATATATTAAAGGATTATACAATGCTCTCGTCAAATATGATGATGTAGAAATAACTCTGTGTGCAAATGATATAGATAATTTGAAGGAGAATTTTAAAGATAAAAGGTTTAAATTCATAAAGTCTGAAGCAAAATCAAAAATCAAGAGATTAGGAATTGAATACCCTTTAATACTAAAAAGAGGGAAGTATGATTTTGCTCATTTTCAGTATATAGTTCCTCCTATTAAGTTTTGTAAATATATCAATACAATCCATGATTTATTGTTTTTGGAGTTTAAAGATTATTTTCCATGGCAATACAGATTGATAAATGGAACATTGTTTAGGATATCAGCCTTTATGTCAGAAATTGTTTTAACTGTTTCTGCTTATTCAAAAAAATCAGTAAATCAGATTTATAAAATACCATTAGAAAAAATATTTATTACAAATAATGCAGTACAGTCAATACCTTCAGAGAAGGTAGATATACAAAAAAAATATGGGTTAACAAATTATATATTATATGTAAGTAGGTTTGAACCAAGAAAAAACCATTTATTATTGTTGAAAGCATATTTAGAGAGTAATCTTTTTTCTAAAGGGTATGAATTGGTATTTATTGGAACGAAAAAAGAACCGATTGAAATTGATGCTTATAATAATTTGATAAAGAATATTCCATTAAATATTAAGGAAAAAGTTAAATTTTATGAATCCTTAAATGTAAATGAACTAAATAATTTTTACAACCAAGCATCTTGTTTTGTTTTTCCCTCAGTTGCTGAGGGTTTTGGAATTCCACCACTTGAAGCTGCAATTAATAATTGTAAGGTTCTATGTTCAAATGCGACTGCTATGGCTGATTTTGATTTCTTCAAATATCGTTTTAATCCTGATGATTTTGAAGATTTTAAGAATCAATTAAATCGCATTTTGGAAGATAAGGATTATCCGTATGATAACATCAGAAATAAAATACAATTAAAATATAATTGGGATAGAATTGCATTTGAATTTTATCAAGTTTTGAAGGAAAAATTATGTAAATGAAGAAAATTGAAGTTTTTATTTCACTTTTAGGGTTGTTTTTTTTAACTTTGACTGGTTCCCGAAATGTGTCTAAAATTGTTTTAGGGGCATATTATTTTGATGGATGGACTGGAACTTATCCTTATCATATTACCCAATCTTTGAAAGATTCTTTTAAAGTCCGTGAACCAAAATGGGGCTGGATTACAAGCAAACAAGAAATTGTTGACCAACAAGTAATTAGTGCATCAAAAATGGGTTTGTCTTTTTTTACGTTTTGTTGGTATTTTAATAATAAAAAACTTTGTGAAGATGAAACATTAAACCAAGCTTTAAATTTTTACAAGCGATCAATTAATAAAAATAAAATAAAGTATTGTTTGATGGTTGCAAATCATAAAGGTTTTGAAATTGGGCCCAATGATTGGGAAATTGTTTCAGATACTTGGATTAACAATTTTATTGATAAAAAGAGCTATCTTAATGCAGAGGGTAATCCATTACTAATTTTTTTTAGCTTTCAAACTTTGATTGAAAAGTTTGGTAGTGTGTCAGAAGTTAATCGTGCTTTCAATACCCTAAGAGAAAAAGCTGTTAAAAGAGGATTACACGGTGTAACAATTGCAGCCTGTTCTTACCCTAATGAGAAAGATATTCAATTAATTGAACAGTGTGGTTTTGATGTCATTACAGGATATAATTACCATAGTGCTGGTGTCAATTCATCAAATAGTGATAAAATAATTCAAATAGATAGCCTGACGAAATGGGAAAAGAAAATTTGGGATAAATTTAAATTTGTTTCTAAACTAAAATATATACCTGTTTCAACGTTAAATTGGGACCCTAGACCTTGGGCTAATGGCACTAATAGTTATTCAAAAGAAATTCGTTATACAGGTTTTTCTTCTGAATCTGTATATAATTCTTTAATTAGCTGTAAAAATTGGTTACAAAACAATAAAAACTTCACAGCTACTGAAAAGATAGCAATTTTGTATGCTTGGAATGAAAATGGTGAGGGGGCTTGGTTGACTCCGGGTAAAAATGGATTTAATCCTGGAAGTCGAATAAAAAAGGCATTAAAGCATAATTAATAAGTTTTTACATTAGTAATTTATTTAATAAGGCTAGTAAACAAATTGAATAAATTCAATATTTAAAAAACTGTAAGAAAATTTACAATTATAAGAATGTTTAAATTAATGGGTATAAGTTAAAAAAACACAAAATAATTGATATTTCTTTGATTTGAGTACTGATTTTACATTGTATTTTGAATATATATCTATATCTGTTGATAATATTAGTTTTCTTCAAATTTTAAAAGTTAATAAAATCTTGAAAATAGCAATTATAGGTACAAGGGGTATCCCAAACAATTATGGTGGCTTTGAGCAATTTGCTGAATATTTAGCGGAGGGATTAATAAAAAGAGGTATTAGTGTCTCAGTTTATAATAGTCATAATCACCCCTATCAGAAAAAAGATTGGAGAGGAGTTGAAATTATTCATTGTTATGATCCCGAAGATAAATATGGTACTGCTGGACAATTCATTTATGATTTGAATTGTATTTTAGATACTCGTAAAAAAGACTTTGATATTATTCTACAATTGGGCTATACAAGCAGTACAGTTTGGGGTTGGTTACTTCCCTCAAAGAGTATTATTACAACCAATATGGACGGTTTAGAATGGAGTAGAAGTAAATACTCTAAACCAGTTCAGAAGTTTTTACAATTTGCCGAATATTTGGGAACAAAATTTAGTAATTATTGGATTTCAGATTCTATTGGGATACAAGAGTATCTTGTCAAAAAATATCAATTGAATTCAACTTATATTCCTTATGGTTCTTTTGTTTTTGATGAACCTAATAGCAATATTCTATCAGATTATATGGTTTCTGAATATCAATATGATATGTTAATAGCACGTTTAGAACCAGAAAATAATATTGAAACGATTCTTGATGGAGTGGTTAAGTCAAACAGTAAAAGACCATTTTTAGTGGTAGGAAAGCATGAAACAAAATTCGGTGAATATTTAAAAAATAAATTTAAAGCAACTACTTCAATCGTTTTTGTAGGTGGCATATATGATATCAATAAATTAAATAATTTACGTTTCTTTTCTAATATTTATTTTCATGGCCATTCTGTCGGGGGGACTAATCCCTCTTTATTGGAAGCTATGGCTTCTCAAGCATTAATTTGTGCTAATCAGAATACATTCAATGCTGCTATTTTAGGAGATGACGCATATTATTTTACAAATTTAGATGATGTGGTAAAGGTGATGACTTCGGTCAATAAATTGGCAGAACAGAAAAAAATAGAGTCAAATATTGATAAGATTAGGGAACTATATTCTTGGGACATAATAATTGACCAATATTTAGAACATTTTCATGAAATAAGTAATATAAAGCAGGTGAATTATAGCGGAAACTAAACTAACGATTATGGAATTATTTCAAACAACATTAGAAGGTGTCTTGCTAATTGAGCCAGCTATCTTTAAAGATGAAAGAGGATACTTTTTTGAGTCTTTTAATGAAGTTGTATGGCAAAAACAAGGATTACCTCATTCATTTATACAAGATAATCAGTCTTTCTCAACTAAAGGAGTTTTGCGTGGTCTTCATTTTCAAAAAGGAATTCATGCTCAGGGTAAATTAGTTCGTGTTGTTTCTGGAAAGGTTTTAGACATTGCAGTTGATATTCGCCCCGAGTCACCTACTTTTGGTAAATATGAGTTTTTCGAGCTTGATGGTAAAACTAACCAAATGGTATATATACCCGTTGGTTTTGCACATGGTTTTTTAGCATTGGAAGATAGTATTTTTAGTTATAAATGTACTGCTGGTTATGATAAAGCATCTGAAGCAGGTATTATATGGAATGATCCTACACTACAAATTAAATGGCCAATTTCTGACCCAATTGTATCAGAAAAAGATTTGCTATTACCTACTTTTGAAGCATACTTTAAGTCTAATTAATTAACAGAAAGGAGAATTAAATAATGAATAAAAACGCTAAAATATACATAGCAGGACATCGGGGGATGGTCGGATCGGCTATTACTCGCCAATTGGAACAAGAAGGTTTTACAAATTTAATAGTAAGAACATCTAAAGAACTCGACCTAAGGAATCAACAGGCAGTTTTTTCTTTCTTTGAAACCGAAAAACCTGAATATGTGTTTCTGGCTGCTGCCAAAGTAGGGGGCATAGTAGCTAATAATACTTATCGGGCAGATTTTATTTATGAAAATTTAGCCATTCAAAACAATATCATTCATGCGGCTTATTTGCAAGAGGTTAAGAAATTGATGTTTTTGGGTTCTTCATGTATTTATCCCAAGATGGCCCCACAGCCACTTAAAGAAGATGCTTTATTAACTGGTTTGCTTGAACCAACTAATGAGCCTTATGCTATTGCCAAAATTGCTGGTATCAAAATGTGTGAAGCTTATCGGAGTCAATATAACTGTGACTTTGTTTCTGTTATGCCAACTAATTTATATGGCCCTAATGATAATTATGATTTGCAGAATTCTCATGTATTACCTGCGATGATACGTAAGTTTCATGAAGCGAAAGTAAAAAATGAGCCTGCAGTTTTTTTATGGGGAAGTGGTTCTCCTATGCGAGAATTTCTTTATGCTGATGATTTAGCCAATGCTTGCATTTTCTTAATGGAAAATTATAGTGATGCCGGTTTTATCAATATCGGTACTGGTGTAGATGTTACGATCAAAGAATTAGCTGAATTAGTAAGAGATACTGTAGGATTTGAAGGAGAATTGGTTTGGGATAGTACCAAACCTGATGGTACACCTCGTAAATTGATGGATGTATCAAAATTGCATGATTTAGGTTGGAAACATACAATCAATTTAGAACAAGGAATTACTTTAGCGTATCAAGACTTTTTGAAAAATCATGATGGATTAAGGTTGTAGTTAGGAATTAGGTGTTAGAATTTAGCTTTAATATGACTAAATATTACTAATATTTAGTCATTGACAATTTTTAAGAATTCATGATTCCTAACACCTAAATTCTAATACCCCACAAAAAAATACATACTATTAATATAAACAAAAACATTTACCAATGAAGAAAGCCCTTATAACAGGTATTACAGGACAAGATGGAGCCTACTTGGCAGAGTTTTTATTAAATAAAGGATATGAAGTCCACGGTATCAAACGCCGTAGCTCTTTGATAAATACACAAAGAATCGACCATTTGTATGAAGATTTACATGAAAAAGGTGTAAAATTTATCATGCACTATGGAGACCTGTCTGATTCAACCAATATTATTCGTATTGTGCAAGAAGTACAACCTGACGAAATATATAATTTAGGTGCAATGTCGCACGTAAAAGTGTCATTTGATGAACCAGAATATACAGCTCAAGTAGATGGTATAGGTACTTTGAGGATTTTGGAAGCAGTTAGACTTTTAGGTTTAATCGAAAAAACCAAAATTTATCAAGCTTCAACTTCTGAATTATATGGATTAGTTCAAGCTGTTCCTCAGTCAGAAACAACACCATTTTATCCTCGTTCTCCTTATGCTGTTGCTAAGTTGTATGGCTATTGGATTACAGTTAATTACCGAGAAGCTTACAATATGTTTGCAGTAAATGGAATTCTATTCAACCATGAATCTCCTTTGCGTGGCGAAACTTTTGTTACTCGTAAAATTACACGTGCAGCAGCCCAAATTGCCTTAGGCCAGCAAGAGAAGTTGTTTTTAGGTAATTTAGATGCTCAAAGAGACTGGGGGCACGCTAAAGATTATGTAGAGGCGATGTGGTTAATACTTCAACAAGAAGTACCAGAGGATTATGTAATCGCAACTGGTATAACTACACGTGTAAGAGAGTTTGTGAGAATGGCTTTTGCTGAAGTTGGTATTGAAGTTGCGTTTGAGGGAGAAGGAATTGATGAAAAAGGTAAAGTAGTGGCTTGTAATAATCCACTTTACCAAGTGCCTATAGGAAATATTGTAGTAGAAGTAGATGCAAGATATTTCCGTCCAACAGAAGTAGAATTATTGATAGGTGATCCAACCAAATCAAAGACTAAATTGGGCTGGGAGCCCAAGTATGATTTGCCAGCTTTAGTAAAAGATATGATGCAAGCTGATGTGGCATTGTTCTCAAAATAATAAATTGAGAATCAAAAGTTGATAATGTAATTGAAGATTAATAGAACGCTGATGGATTTGTGTTTTTATGATTAATTAAGATGGTATCAAAATTTATCATAAAGAATAATAATGATCAGCGTTCTATTTTTTAATAATAAAGCGGAAAAGCCTTGAATGGTACATTTCTACCAAACTGAATCCCAGGAGCAGGGATTTTGATATAAACCAGAGAGTTAACAACTGTTTTCCAGAATAACTTCTTTGGCTTAAATAGTCTTTTGGTGTCGATGTCGAGTGAAAGATACCATTCTCTGTTTCCTTTGCCATGTCCATCGGTTGTTTGGTCAAGACTTGCTCCAAGAGCCAAATTTAGCCAATCAGGAAATTTGGTTTCTTTTAGAAAAGGTACATTGTTTTTGATGTTCATTGAAAACCAATAGGTTTGGTTAATATAATCATCATGCCAAGCTGCACTATGTTTGCGATCAACAGGGTCAATCAATAAACCAAACTGACGCTTATAGTAAGAGAACTTGATTTCTGTATTAGCTAAAAATTTACTATGTGATTTAGACAAAGAATAAAGACTGCCTAGTGTTCCAAACGAAGCATCACGCCAACTAAAACCATAAGTTGGTGCATATCCATCTTTTAATTCTACTACCACTTGAGTGGCAGTACTCCATAATGCACCGTATAGGGCAGCCCTTTTTTTAGGAATACCACTCCATTCAAATAATGCACCCATTCTGTCAGATATAATTCCACCAACTAAAAAATGTCCCATTTTGTCATGACCTCTTGCATAAACTTTGTCACGCCCTTCGTCAAAATGAAAAGGTACTGGGGTATCTTTCCACCAAGCTTGTGTTTTCATATAATAATACACATAGCTATAAGAAAAGACAGTAATGCCACCTACAACGGCTAATCGCTTGGGATAAATTTTCGAGACCCGGTTTGAATCAATACTCGACAGGCTATCTTTTAAAGAAGTAGTTTGTCCTTTAACTTTCAACAAACTAATGATTAGAAATATGCACAATAGAGAGCATTTAAGGGAGAAATAAGACGATAGAACGAAAACGTTTTTAAGTGAGAAAGTACTTTTTTTTATCATCAGCATTTTTATTTGATTAAGAAAAGGCATGATGCAATCCTTTTCATGGCACAATTGAATGTGTGAATATATTGGATTAGTCGTGAACAACCAAATAATCTGAATTGAAATTAAGATTAAAATTTAATTAGATTAAAAAAAAGGACTTATTTGAGAAATATTATTTTAATACTAAGAAGAATTACCGAATAATAAAATTTTCATGGTATTTGTTTTTTTTTTTGTTAATTTTATATTAAGATTATGTTATGTTTATACCTTATTTTACTCATAATGAATTCAAATTGTTATTTTTTTACGAAAGTAAAAGTTTTTTATTTGATAATTTTAGTAAATTTTAAGGTATTCGCAGCGGTAAAACATGATACTACGTCTTATGTTAAAATACATAACATTGGACTTAATTTATCAAGTAGAGGTTTTGGAGCTGAATTAGGCTTGAAATTAAGAGAAAAAAACGAATACAGTTTGAGAGTAAATGTGGCTTATCTATCGTTTACTAAACCACAAAGTATTAAGATGGATAAGGGGAGTTCGTTAGATATTTTTCCCCAAGTATCATCTGTCGTGATTGGGAGTTTGATAGACTACCATCCATTTAAGAATAAAATATTTAGATTGACAGGAGGGTTTACATACGAAATTATACAACGTTATAATGTTTTGTTTAACTCATCTACAGGTTTGAATTTGGGAGGATTAGTTATAGCAAGTGATGATTTTGGAGAAATACAATTTGGAATAAAGTGGAATAGATTTCGTCCTTATTTGGGTGTTGGAGTTGGCAAATACAGTACAAAAAAAGCAATTAGTGTAGGTTTTGATGTTGGGGTCTCATATATGGGAAGGCCAAAACTTAATTTAGGGTATGAAGGATTTTTAGAAACAACAACGATTGATGAAGAGATAAAAAAAATAGAAAAAAATATGAGGGGATATAGTTTTTACCCCTATTTAGCTTTCCAATTACGATATAATATAAATCCAAAAGATAAAAAGAAGGAGAGGACTATTCATTGATAATAGATTCTCCTTTTTGTATTAAAAGGAGTTGATTCTTAGATAAGTGATATTTTCTGTTAGAAAATTTAAATATAAAAAGAGTACATTATCAATACAATTTTGATAAAGATATAGGTAGTAAGTTTGGAAATTATAAAGTTGAAGGGACAATAAAGAATGATATATTAAAGAAATTTCCAATTTTAATTATCCATTGTCAACTAATTTATCATGATTTTTAAAAAAGTAACATATTTAGCTTTTTTTCTTGAAGTGTTGCTGCTATTATCATGTAAAAATCCATTGGATGGTTTTGTTTTAGGATTCAAAGAACCGATAGATAAAGCAACAATAAAGATTCAGTTTTCATTACCAAATGAGGGGAAATTACCTCCAGATTTGAAATTTCAAGTTGTTGGAAAAGATGCAGATAAGATTGTTACTAATTTAAATACAAAAAATTATAAGATTAGTAAAGAAGGTGTTTTGATCTTGGCTGTTGCTCCCGAGTTTGTCCCAAGCAGTGCCAATCCAATCAAAGTGACCTTAGTAGCTGAATCGAAAGATTATACTAAAATTATCAAAAATGTTACATTTACCAATAATAGTAATTATAGCTACTATTTTGGATTTGTAAAAACGAACGCATCAGGTAATGCCAATGCAAATCAATTGGTGCTCGATCCACAACAATCGAAAAAATTAGAAGTTCAATCTTTCAGTAATACTGAAAAAGTAACGCTAACAGTACCTGAAAAAACAGTTTTCTTGGGAACAGATAATGAGGCTTTGAATGGGGTCATTGATGTTACCTTGATACATTACAATAGTAAGAATTCAAAATTGTATTTACCCGGTGGAGGTGTGGCTACCAATCCTTTAGATAAGAACAATAACCCACTCCCTGAACCATTTGATTTTTTGCAAACAGCAGCGGTGGTATCTATAGAGATGAGTACACAAAAGCAAGAAATTATTAAGAAGTTCAGTATTCCAGTTCGTATCAATATAGAAGTAAATAGTACAATTGTTAATCCAATCACTAATAAGAATATATTTGCTGGAGAAAAATTAGCACTTTTTAGCTATGATTCTGATTCAGGTGTATGGAAAGAAGAAGGGGATGTTGTACTTGTAAAGAATAGTCAATCAGGTAAATTAGAGATAGCTTTTGACATATCGCATCTCACCTATTGGATAATTGGTTGGAAAAGAAATATTTGTAGGATAGGACCATCTTATACAATTAAAAGTAATTTCAATGATTTAGATATTGTTTATTACGCTCAACTAGTTGATGCCAGTAATAACCAATTCATTAAAGATTACTTTATTTCGCTTAACAATGGTGCAGTTGCAGGAATGACTTTTGTGCCAAAGGTCGCAGCGAATGTTAAATTGAAGGTGTTTGATTATAATAATTACTATGGTGGAGATAATAAAACTCCTTTAGTGGAATCAAGTAGTCTGCCACTTTGTGGTTCAAATCAACTAACCTTAGATTTGACAAAGCTACCAGTTCCTAAATTTGTGGAATTAGATATAAAAGTTGTTTGTCCACAAGGAAAAGTTTTGGATGAAGCTGGATTACCTGCACAAATGAAAGTGCAATACAGTGAGCCAGACAAAAATGTTTGGCGAGACCTGGGAGTATTAACAAGGTATAATCGGAAAGTGAAAACTTATCGTATGCAATTAGGTAAAAAGTATGATATGAGAGGTAGTACTGATGGAGGTGTGACGTGGCCGTACGTACAAAAAAACTATTTAGTAAATAAACAGATTTGGAGTTTTGAATTACCTGGAAAAGAATATTGTAAGTAAAAAGTAATTGAAATTAGTCATATTGCAAACCCTTAAAACCACAACCTATATAAAGTATGAATAAAGTATCAACCAAGTAAAAATAAGTATAATCAACGCATGAAAATTAAATCGCTTACAGCTAATTACTGAAAGTAAACAAAAAAACATTACCCCAAAACTCGTTGCTCTTTTGCACAATATAAACTATATCTAAACCATGAAAGCCATCTTAAGTAAAAATAGGCATAAAAGACAATTTTTTGATATTGCCATATTAGGTATATCATTTTATTTTGCTATGATTATTAGTCAGAAAGAGATTACTAATCATCAGTTATTAATTCCAGTAGTATTGTCATTTATTTGGTATTTTACCAGTAAATACACTAACCTCTATGACGATTTTCGAACGACCTCATTTGTAAGTGAGATTCTGGTCTTAATGCCCAATATCTTGTTTCAACTTTTTGCGGTTGGGTTTATTTACTTTGCTATTAATGACCATGAAGCCGTTCGTACTTTAGCGATTGTTTACATTTGTATGCTGACGGTTTCGCTAATATTAAAAAAATATATCCTGAAACAATGGAAATTATATAATTGGATTTCAGGAAATGACCTCAAAAACTTATTGATTGTTGGTAGTGGCGAACAAGGAATGGCTTTTTATCAGACAGCCAAAAATAGCAAGCAATTTGGCTATAATCCTATTGGTTTTATTGAAGATTTTCAACCTGAAAAACTAAACGGAAAATTCAGAGGAAAAACAGAAGACATTGAGAATGTAATAATCAATTATAATGTTGACGAAATGATTATCAGTTTATCTCAATATGAACCTGAAAAAATTAAGAAATTATTGGCCATAGCTGATAAATATGCAGTACGAACAAAAATTATCCCTGAATACTTCCAGTTTTATTCGAGCAAATTCAAAATGGATATCTTTGGACACTTACCTATCATTACAGTTAGGGAAGAGCCTTTGGAGGAGTTTCATTTATATATGATTAAAAATATCTCTGATATTATATTTACATCAATACTCTTTGTTTTTGTCTTTAGTTGGTTATTCCCAATTATTGCCTTAGCAATTAAGCTTGATTCAAAAGGCCCAGTTTTTTATATTCAAGAACGTTGGGGTAAAAATGGAAAGGCATTCAAATGTATTAAGTTCCGCTCAATGGTGCATAATAGCTCTACTGTTAGAGAAAATGGTAAATTTAATCAAACTACCAAGAATGACTCCCGTGTAACACGAGTTGGTGCTTTTTTACGTAAATCAAACTTTGACGAATTACCACAATTTATTAATGTTTTATGGGGCAATATGTCGGTAATTGGGCCACGTCCACATGCTGTTCAACATAGTATTGAAAGTAGAGAACAAATTGAGAATTACTTGTTGAGACATTTGGTAAAGCCAGGTATCACAGGTTGGGCACAAGTAAATGGTTATAGAGGTGAAACAAGTGATATTTTCATGATGAAGAAGCGTGTAGAATTAGATATTTGGTACATCGAAAATTGGACACCTTGGTTAGACATAAAAGTTATAATCATGACTGTTTATAGCATGATAAAAGGTGATATGATGGCGTATTAATTTTTGTTAAATGAAAATTTTTATCTATCATATTGGCTTCAGTTTTATATAATACAATGAAATATTGTATGGGGGAAATGCAAAAAAGGTAGGAATAATCCTACCCTTTTTTTGTCTAATACTATAATAAATGACTCTTACTTTCAGACTTTTAATTAAAAATTACATTGAGATGGCACTATAAAAGCAAATGATTTTTAAAATCATACTTTTTAACTAATGCGTTGATTTCAGAATTATGTTTCCCTTCTATAAATAAATCTAAATGTCGAATATGATGAAGGTCAGTGCCAAGAAAATCAATATATCCTGATTTGATCATTTGAATTGCTAAGTTTTTGACGGGTTTTCCATAATACCCTAATAAAGAAGGGATATTTACCTGCATTAAACAACCCAAGTCTTGAATGTGACGGAAAACTCTACTATTTTCTTGCCAATAAGTATATCGTTCAGGATGAGCTAAAATGGGTGTGTAGCCCTTAGTTAATAAATTAAATATAATTTCCTCAAAATTGGGAGTTGACTGAATAAATGACATCTCAACTAAAACATATTTTTTTGCTCCAAAACTGAGAATGTCTCCTTCTGCTAAAAGTTTTTCAAACGTTGTATCTAAAAAATATTCTGCGGCAGCCTCAACTTCAATATTAATACCTTTTGCCTTTAATTCACTTTTTAAAGCCGTTAATCCACTGAGGATAGTTTTGCTATCATTTGGATGAAAATCCGTCATGATGTGAGGAGTAGTAATTACTTTTTTATATCCAAGCTCAGATAGTTTTCCTAAAAAATGGAGACTTGTTTCCATATCAGGGCTACCATCGTCAATTCCTGGAATAAGGTGCGAGTGGATATCTACCTTTAGTAAATCTGCGAAAGTTTCTTTAGGAGCTTTTTTTAAGAAGGATAACATTGAAATATTGGTTTTAAAACAAAGTGAATATAAGCAAATAATAGGAATGTTAGGCTTAACCAGTTACTAAATTTTAAGAAAAAACACTTGAAATAGTAATATAAAATAATGCATAAATAATATAAACTAAATCATTGATAATCAAACTATTAATAGGTGGTAATTATTCAAAACTTATTTTTCTATTCTCTAAAATGAATATACTTATTTTGAGTATGAAGATACTGAAAAATATTGTTTAATCAAAAGTAAAATCATTATTTTATGTAAAAAAAACTTAAGTTTCGTATATTGAATAACTTACTAAAATGGTGGCTTGTTTTATTAAGATAATCCCAATATTATATTTAATTTTTTTAATAATTTAAATACGATATGATTAGAAAGATGACAAAATTTAAAAAGCACAAAATTAGCTTTTGCGGACAAGTTAGCGAGCGATATGAAAGACTAAAATCTAATCAGTAACTAATTTTAAATTGCAGTATCTGTATGAATAAAAAGCAATGGTATATTGTTTTTGCTCAATGACTTATTGTATAGAGAGTCAAAGAGTTTTACTGACTGGTCCAGCTTTAGTATCAAATAGTGTACAAATAAAAACACCTTGATAATTTATAATTTATCAAGGTGTTTTGCTCAATCTTGTGACCGTGTAGGGATTCAAACCCCAAACCTTCTCATCCGTAGTGAGACGCTCTATTCAGTTGAGCTACACAGCCTTTTTGTTTTATTTCCCTTTATCAATTTCTTTATTTGGGACTGCAAAGGTAATGGTTTAAAATGTCTTTGTCAAATACTTTTTCAATTTTTTAATTGATTTATTTCATCTAAATCAATATTCTTGAAATAATCATATATTTTCATAATTATAGCTAATGTAATCGTCACTTCTGCTGCTGCAACAACCATTATGAACAATGCGAACATTTGTCCTTGTAGATGATTTGGGTCATATTGACTAAAAGCAACAAGATTGATATTTACTGCGTTAATCATCAATTCAATACCCATCAAAATTAAAATAGCATTGCGTTTGGTTACAGCAATGGCCAGACCTATTGAAAAAAGCAAGGCACTTATGATCAGATAATTTTGGAGATGTATCATTATTATAATAAAAAATACTTAAATAAATACCTAATGATTGATTAGCTAATTATACACATTAACTCTTTTCTTTTTTAGCAATAAATACCGCCCCAATAAGGGCTGCTAAAAGTAAGATTCCAACCACCTCAAAGGCAAAAACATAATCTGTCATTAGATTAATACCAATTTGATTGACAGAACTTCCTATGTGTGTTTGTTTATTGATAATATGAAAATTGGCTTCTAAAATTACTTTTAAGTAGCCTAAAAATAGCAAAACTGCTACAAGAACTGCCCAAAAAATATTATGATGACTTACCGAGATTTTATTTGGCTGATTTGTTTGGCGAGAATTACTTTTATTGTGTGTAAGCATAATTCCAAAAATCATGAGTACTAAAATGCCACCGACATAAATCATGATTTGGCTTACAGCTAAAAAATCTGCTCCCGCAAAAACATATATTCCTGAAACACCTAATAATGTTAGGAGTAAACTAAAAGCAGCATAAAGTACATTTTTTGTAATTAACAGAAAGATTGCTCCACCAACTGTAATAGCAGCAAAAACAAAGAAAATAATTTGTTTGACAAGCTGATAATCAATATTTTCTAAAAATTTTTCCAATCGTATTTTATTCTATAGGTGAAATTTTAAAAATGGTTTTATACTAAGCATTTGTTTATGATATAAACTTATATTGTATTTGTTTCGGAAGTGCCATTGTCAACACCAATTTCTTTGTTCGGTTGCGTCAACTTGGGTTTAAAACTTGGTTTAAAAACAGGTTTAGGCTTATCTACCGCAGGCGGTTGACTATCGGCTAAATTTTCTGACACATTTTCCTGAACATCAGTGTTTTCGGTCGTTTTTATGACGGGCTTGAAACTTGGTTTAAAAACAGGTTTAGGCTTATCTACCGCAGGCGGTTGACTATCGGCTAAATTTTTTGACGCATTTTCCTGAGTATCAGTGTTTTCGGCAGTTTTTATGACAGGCTTGAAGCTTGGTTTAAAAGCAGGCTTTGGTTTATCTACGGCAGGCGGTTGACTATCGGCTAAATTTTTTACCGCAAGTTCCTGAATATCAACATCCTCTGTTGTTTTTATAACAGGCTTAAAGCTTGGTTTAAAAGCAGGCTTTGGTTTATTGACTAATGTTTCAGTTGATTGAGTACCTTCAAGTGTGTTTACCGAAGGAGAAGACTTATCAGTAGACTCTTCTACTGATAGAGAGCTATCAACTGGCTTTATAGTCGGTTTGAAATTAGGTTTAAAAGCAGGTTTTGGTTTATTGACCGAATCTATTGCAGGCTGTGGATTTTGAACCGTTGATTGCTGACTTTTCTTCAGTTCTTCTTTTTCAGCAACGAACTGCTCGTATAGTTTACGTTTTTTATCTGCTTGTTCGGGTGAAAGATTTGAGAAACCAAAATTCATTTGTGTAATATCAACTACACTAAAATCGTATTCATTGGTCATGGTTAGACACTCTGTGGGGCAAACAGTAGTACAGAGACCACAGAAACAACATTTGGCCATGTCAATATCAAACTTGGCCGCATAAAGTCTCACAGGAGAGCCATCAGAAGTATAACTTATGATTTCTGCAGATTTGATTGGCTCAATATCAATACAATCAACAGGACAGATTTTTGCACATTTATCGCAAACAATACAATCATCTATCTCACAATCTAATTGATAACGACCATTATCAGGTACTGGGAGTGTTTGATGAGGATATTGCAACGTAACGATACCAGTCTTCAAATCAAAATAACTTGAATCTTGCATCGCCATAGGCATTCTACTACGTCTGGCATTCCAAAAATGCTTGAGTGTTAGGCTCATGCCTTTCACTGTAGTCTTTATTCCTCGACTAATATTATTAAAATAAGTGGACATCTGATACTTGGAAACTCATATTAATTGAATTTGCAAAGATAAACCCAAAATTATTATATAAATTAATTATTAACTGAAAAGGCATAATTTTTGATACCTTTTAATAAGATTTTTTTAATTAAATAGGCTAAAGCATCAATTTTAATCACTATGAATAAATATTTACTTGTAATGCTTGTGATAATAAGCAATAGGACATTTGGGCAAACGAATATGGTAGTTAAAAATCCTACAGCCGATGCAATTATGGCTGGCAATTATACCGTTGCTACGTATGCAAAGCTTACCTCAATAACTACGCCAAATGCAATTTCAACAGATATTTATCAATCTATTTCTGCTGACTCTGTAAAAGCTTACGTGCGAAAATTGGCTTCTTTTGGCACTCGAAATACTAATACACTTTTTTCTGCGTCAACTACAGTTGGACTTGCTGCGACCAATACATGGGTTGAAAATAAATTCAAAGAAATTAGTGCTCAAAACAATAATCGATTGGTGGTATCTCGTATGAATTTTAATGCTGCTATATGCTCATCTACTACAAAAACCTATAATGAAGTATTTGCGGTTTTGCCAGGAAGTGATTTAACAGATAAATCAATTATTTTGGTAGAAGGGCATATTGATAGTCGTTGTAATGATCAATGTAGTATTACTTGCAATGCTCCAGGCGTTTCAGATAATGCCACTGGTTCAGCCTTAGTAATTGAATTGGCAAGGGTTTTGACAAAATACAATCTCAAAGCTACCGTTGTTTTCTTATTAACGATTGGCGAAGAGCAAGGCTTGATAGGTAGTACAGCTTTTGCAAATTATCTCTCGAGTAAAGGTCGCTCAGTAAGAATGGTTTTAAATAATGATATTGCAGGAACTACGCTTTGTGGACCTTGTTCTTCTTCTCCTTCTTGTGTACCCAATAATATTGCCGATAGAAGTATGCGAATTTTTTCTTATGGTAGTGTTAACTCAATTCATAAACAATTGGCACGCTACATCAAGTTGGAATATAATGAACAGATTAAACCCATAGCTACTATTCCAATGACGCTCAATCTTATGAGTGCAGAAGACCGTACAGGCCGTTCAAGCGACCATGTTCCTTTTCGGAGTAAAGGTTATGCTTCGGTCAGAATAATGTCACAAAATGAAAATGGAGATGGTACAGGAAGTTGTGGTGTGGTACACTCTAGCAATGACAATGAGCAAATAGACACCAATAATGATGGGGTCTTAGATGATTTTAATGTTGATTTCAATTACTTAGCACGAAATACGATAGTTAATGCCAATGCCATAGCTATGGCTGCACAATCGGTGAAAGCACCCACAGCCTTTACAGCTAAATATGTAGCCACTGATAAAATATCATTGTCCATTACCGATGCAAGTAATGCTCCTAGTTATCGAATTGCTATACGTTCAACTTCCAATGATTGGGATTCTGTTTATACAGTTACGACCAAAACACCAACGATAGTATTTACAAGAAATATTAGTAGCACTCGTTATGTGAGTGTAGCAGCAGTTAATTCCGGAGGAGCAGAAAGTCTCTTTTCAAACGAAGTAACTATCACAGTACCTGTGAAAGCAAGAATGGCTCAACCCGAAACAATTAGTTTTTTAGATGAAAGTTTACAAGCTCCTACTTTAATTGAGAATGGTGTAGAAATATTGAAAAATTATCCAAATCCTTTTGATGAATCAACTTATTTGATTTTGAAAAATGATGCAAATAGACAATTTGAAGATGCTTATTTAAGCATCAAAAAAGGCGATGGTACATTGATTGAGAATCGAAAGATAGAAGTGAAAGAAGGCATCAATGAATATTTGTTCGATTATAAAAATGAAGGAAATATTGAGATTCTTTATTGTACTTTTATTGCCAATGGCAAAATAATAGCCACTCGCCGAATGGTCATGCAATGAGGAGATGATGGAATGAAGAATTACGAATTTGGAATTACAAATTTGGAATACCGAATTGCTTTATTCTAAAAAAGTTTCTCTTATGGTTTTTATGGGCTATTTGAGAAACTTTTTTGTATAAAATCATGCTATTTAAGGAAGTTTCTGCTTAATTATTCATTCACTTCGAATTCGCTCACTCATTATTTTTTCATACCTTTGCTAATATTTTAGAGGATAAAAACCTTTCAGCAATGCAACAAACATTAAATCTTACCTTAGAGCCAGAAGTTGCTCTTGATGATGCAATCCTGCGTCAATATATTCAAAAAGAATACCTACAAACATCTGATAATGAAGGTTTTAATATTAAAAAACTTCGCCAATCAATTGATGCCAGAAAAGGCCAAGTCAAGATAAATCTTGAAGTTGAAATTTATTCAGGAGAAGTTCCACCACCTGAAATGGTATTCCAAAAAGATTATCCAGATGTAAGTCGTAAGCCACATGCAATCATAGTAGGAGCAGGGCCAGCAGGAATGTTTGCAGCACTACGTTTAATTGAGTTGGGAATCAAGCCCATTTTGATTGAAAGAGGAAAGGATGTGCGAACAAGAAGACGAGATTTGGCCGCAATCAACAAAGATCATGTGGTGAATCCCGAGTCAAATTACTGTTTTGGAGAAGGTGGAGCAGGTACTTATTCTGATGGGAAACTCTATACTCGCTCAAAAAAACGGGGAGATGTAAGGCGTATTTTAGAAATTTTGGTAGCTCATGGTTCAACACCTGAAATTTTATATGATGCTCATCCACATATCGGAACAAATAAATTGCCAAGCGTTGTTGCTGACCTTCGAGAAAGTATTTTAAAAGCGGGTGGTGAAGTGCATTTTGATACAAAAGTTGTTGATTTTCAAGTAATTAATAATCAGATGAGAGGTGTTGTTACTGCTGATGGACATGAATTTATGGGCATTGGTGTAATTTTAGCAACAGGTCATTCTGCCCGAGATATTTTTGAATTACTTCACAAAAAAAACATTCATATCGAAGCAAAGCCGTATGCGATGGGCGTCAGAATTGAGCATCAACAAACACTTATTGATACACATCAATACCATAGAAAAGAGCGTGGTTTACTGCCAGCTGCTTCTTATAGTTTAGTAGCTCAAACTTACTACAAAAACATCCAACGGGGCGTTTTTAGCTTTTGTATGTGTCCAGGAGGCTTTATTGTTCCAGCTGCAACGGCTCAAGGAGAATTAGTTGTCAATGGTATGTCACCATCAAGAAGGGATTCTAAATTTGCTAATTCAGGAGTTGTGGTAGCAATTAATGAGGTAGATTGGCAAAAATATAAACATTTAGGACCATTAGCTGGTTTACAATTGCAAAAAGAAGTTGAGCAAAAAGCCTATCAATTATCTAGCAATTATCTCAAAAATGAGAATTGCCAAGCTGCACCTTCACAGCTTTTGAATGATTTTTTAAATGGAAAAATATCCAAAGAATTGTTGCCTACCTCTTATCAGCCTGGCTTAGTTTCAATGGATATGTCCGAGGTTTTGCCAGATATTATTGCTCGACCTTTACAAGAAGGATTGAAAGAATTTGGAAAAAAGATGAAAGGATATGTGACGAATGATGCCCAATTGATAGGTATTGAAAGCCGAACATCATCACCAGTACGTATCCCACGTGACAAAGAATCTTTGGAGCATTTACAAATTAAGGGCTTATTTCCTTGTGGAGAAGGAGCAGGTTTTGCAGGAGGTATTGTTTCAGCAGCAATGGATGGCGAAAGGTGTGCTGAACAACTAGTCAGGATATATAGTTAATTACGAATTTGGAATGATGAGTTACGAATTTGGAATTTGCGGTTGTGAATCACAAATACAATGTGTTTTGAAAAAATAGTTGAGCGAATTATTAATTTTTAATAATGATTGTTTTTAATATAAACAATTTATAGTCAGTTGTTTATAACCTAATTGCTGTCTATTCTTTATTCGTAAATCATAATTCTTAAATATTTTTGTATCTTGCCATAAATATTCTAAGCCCAAGCACCTGAAAAATAGTTACTAACGTGAATTTTGCTGAATTTACTAAGACCTTAAATAATCATCTTATTGAACATCCTTTACCTGGACACGAGGAAATTGTGTTGAAAATGTCTCCGAATCGTATGCGATTGAAGGCAGAACCCAACGAAAATACCCGTAGAAGTGCTGTTTTATTGATGTTTTACCCAAAAGGTGATGATGTTTTTTTACCATTGATTCTGCGTCCACAATATGATGGTGTCCATGGTGGGCAGATGGCATTTCCAGGTGGTAGAGCAGAGTTTAAGGACAAAGATATTCATGCGACAGCCCTTCGTGAAGCACAAGAAGAGATAGGTATTAAGGCTACAGACGTGAAAATAATAAGCAGCCTTACCGAATTATTTATTCCACCTTCAAACCTTTATTGCCAACCAGTTTTAGGGTGTTTGCCTTATCGCCCCGACTTTTATCCTGATGAACGTGAAGTGGCAGGTGTTTTTGAAGTAGGCATCTCCGAAATCCTTGATCCAAGTATTGTTCAAAAACGCACCGTGGAAGCAAGAGGTTATAAATTTGAAACACCTTGTTTTGTGATTCAAGATCAAATAGTTTGGGGAGCAACAGCTTTAATGATTGCTGAATTAGTAGAGATTTTGAAAAAAATGACAATTTAATTGTCTATTCAGCATCGGCAAGGTTTCAAACCCACAGTAGAACTGCTTGCCGATTTTATTGACGTTAATATCAAAAAACTTCATTTATATTAAAAACTACCCCCTTTGAGCCACCAATACCAATGCCATAATCTAAGGCAATAGTGGTATTAGTCAGCTTACTCCATTTTAGACGAATTCCGCCTCCAAAAGCAGGAATAATTTTGCTCATGCCATTATTTGGATAGTTTGCTACACTTTGTGCATTAGTAAATACAACACCACCCAAAAGGCCGTTTCGAGTAATACCAAAGCGGTATTCGCCCTCTAAATAAACTAAGTTTTTGCCTCTAAATCGTCCAATCGGATAACCTCTACCAGTGTTGTAATAGGTATCCCAGCCAATGCTTGGCAAATCGAAATAGGGAGCATTTCCCGCAAATGTAAACCAATTATAACTCCAAAAAGCTATGATGTTCTTGGAGTTACTGGGAAAATGGATGTATTTTCTTAAATCCATTACCAACGATTGCCAATTTTGATTACTGCCCAGTAGTTTTAAATTATAACGGTATTGGATATTTGCATAACTTCCACCTGTTGGATTGGAGCTATTAGTCCGACTATCGTGTTGAATATTAAATGAAAAGCCTGAAGAAATGCTGTTAGCGGTCAAACCATATTTTTGAAGATCAGTTACAAAAATATTATCTCCATTGGTTTCTCTGATTTTCCAATGATAATCCAAATGATACCCAATTCCTATGTCAATTCCATTTGAAATTTTTCGTAGAGCGACTTGATAGGCTCTAAAATGTAAATAGTCAACTAAATTAGCATTTTCAAAAGTAGTATTTCCTCCTAAACCATAGGTGGTTGAGGGGAATTTATAAAATCTATAATCACCCAAAACATTAAGTTTATTCTTTTTTGTCCAAATATTAGTATTGATGATAGTTGAAAACTGCTTAAATTGAGAATAAGTAGTAAAAGTTCGAATATTTGATTGTTTGGTTAATGAATCAGCACTTGTTTTGAATGTTTGTACAGTATTAACACCAAAAAGGAAACCTGTAACAATTGTATAATTAAACGCAGGTAAAACAGCAAAAGATTTGTCTTTATTAACTATTTTGAAATTAGCATTTTTTATAGTGGTATCTTTTGAAAATATGACTTTGATAATATCCTTTACATCAATTTGCTTTACTTGTTTTTGGTGTATGGTGCTATCTATTTCCAATGAATTTGATTCCCCTTTAGCAGTATGTAAAAGAAAAATATTGAGTATCAAAGTGTGAAAAAAGTATTTATTCATGATGCAATGTAGCTTTCAAATAATATAATCTGTCATTTAGGATAGATATATTTGGTTGCATTTCGTTTTCTTATAACTAAATAATAACGGTATTTTATTTAAAGTTAATGGCATAATTATTAAAATAGTTTAGTCTTTAAGCATATTTAGACAAAAGTTCATATTTTATCTACAAAAAATACTTTTTAGTGTCATTTCGACAATTATTCATTTGTTTTTTCTTTACATTTGTTAGTCAATTTAAAATATATCAAAAACTTCGGCAATAATTACTGAAAATTAACCCCAACCTACATTTTACAAATGAAAAAAGTTATTTTACTGTGTGCTCTACTCATCGGAGCAATCACTTCACAAGCACAGAAGCGAGTATTGGTTTTTTCGCTAACTCGTGGATTTCATCACAACTCAATTAAAGAAGGGAACCAATTTTTTCTTGATTTAGGAAAAAAAGAAGGCTTTGCAGTTGATACAACTACCAATGCTACTAAATTTAATGAAGAAAATCTTAAAAAGTACAATGCAGTTGTATGGTTAAGTACCACTGGAGATGTGCTAAATCCTGCTCAACAAGCTGACTTTGAACGTTACATTCAAGCAGGTGGAGGTTATGTAGGTATTCATGCGGCATCTGATACAGAATACAATTGGTCATGGTATAATGATTTGATGGGCGGATATTTTGCTAGCCATCCAGGTGGGAAAGTATCGAATGTACAAAAGGGTAAAATGATTACGCTCGACAAAACTTTCCCGGCTTCAGCTCATTTTCCAGAGACTTTTGAGAAAACGGATGAGTTTTATGATTTCAAATCTTTGAAAAAAGACATTTTGAAATTTATCGTTAGAGTTGATGAATCGAGTTATCAGATGGGTAAAATGGGTGATTTTCATCCAATGGCTTGGTACCATGAATTTGATGGTGGGAAGGCATTTTATTCAAATTATGGACATACACCTGAGACCTTCACAGAGCCATTAATTACAGAACATTTTTGGCAAGGCTTGAAATGGGCAATGGCAGAAAAATTAGATTATTCTAAAGCAAAATCTCAAAGAGCTCCAGAAGAAAATCGTTTTGAACGCACTATCTTGGTAAACAATCTTGATGAACCAACAGAATTGGCAACCATGCCCAATGGGAAAGTGATTTTTGTTGAACGTAAAGGTTTAATTAAAGTTTGGAATCCTACGACCAATAAAGTAAAAATAGTTGGTAAAATGCCTGTTTACACTAAATTTGAATATGGTTTGATGGGTGTTGGTGTTGACCCAAATTTTGCAGCAAATAATTGGGTGTATTTTTATTATTCACCAAATGAATCTCGTGAAGTAACAAAAGATAATTTCTTGTCAAGATTTGATTATGATAATCAAAAAGATACAATTGTTTTTGCTTCCGAAAAAGTTGTTTTACGTGTAGGTGTAAAGCGTGATGAGTGCTGTCATACAGGTGGTTCAATTGACTGGGACGGTAAAGGAAATCTTTTCCTCTCAACTGGGGATGATACCAATCCTTTTGCTTCAGATGGCTATGCTCCAATAGATTTCCAGCCAGGTCGTGCTGGTTGGGATGCCCTACGTTCTTCGGGTAATACCAATGATTTGCGTGGAAAAGTTATGAGAATAACACCACAACCAGATGGGACATATAAAATTCCCGAAGGAAATCTTTTTGCTGCTTCAGATAAAACTCGCCCTGAAATATATACAATGGGACATCGTAACCCATACAGAATCGCAGTTGATAAACGCAATGGATATTTATATTGGGGTGATGTAGGTCCAGATGCTGGAAAAGGAAATGACAAACGTGGCCCAGAAGGAATTGTTGAGTTTAATCAAGCTCGTAAACCAGGGTTCTTTGGATGGCCAATTTTCACAGGCCCTAACTTTGCTTATAACCATTATGATTTCGCTAAAAAAGAGTCGGGTGAAAAATATGATGCCTTGAAACCAATCAATGATTCTCCCAATAATACAGGTTTGACCGAACTACCACCTGCCCAAAAAGCTTGGATTTATTATGGTTATGGTGATTCTAAATTATATCCAGAATTTGGTAAAGGAGGTTGTAATCCGATGGCTGGGCCAGTGTATTATTCAGAAGATTACGATAAAAATCCTAAAAAATTACCAAGTTATTTTGACGGAAAATTCTTTGCTTATGAGTGGATGCGTGATTGGATTTACTTGGTTAGTATGGATAAAGAAGGTAATTATACGGGTATGGAGCGTTTTATGCCTAATACTAAATTCTATCATCCGATGGACATGGCTTTCTCGAAAGATGGTCGTTTGTTTGTTTTAGATTATGGAATGAATTGGTTTGCACAAAATGAAGAAGCAACTCTTTCTGTGATTGAATATAACGCTGGAAATCGTAAACCAGTTGTTTTTGCAAAAGCCGATAAAAAAGCAGGGGCTGCCCCATTGACTGTTGCTTTTTCTTCAGAAGGAACAATCGATTATGACAAAGATGTATTAAAATATGCTTGGAATTTTGGCAAAGGCATACCAGTTAGTACACAACCAAATCCAAAAATTACATTTACAAAAGCAGGTGAATATAATGTGGTTCTAACTGTAAGTGATGCCGCAGGAAATAAGTCAAATCAAAGCATGATAATCAAAGTTGGTAATGCTGAACCTAAAGTGAGTATTGCAGTAAAAAACAATAAATCTTTCTTCTTTGATGATGAGAAAATTGATTATGAAGTGAAAGTTAGCGATAAAGAAGATGGTACAATTGCAAAAGGTATTGATGCAGGAGATGTAGTTGTTAATATCAATTATTTGGAAGGGTATGATAAAACAATGATTGAGCAAGGGCATAAAGAAAATATGAATTTTGCAGCAGGAAAACGCTTAATTGATTTGAGCGACTGCAAGGCTTGCCATGCCATTGATAAAAAATCTATTGGGCCAGCTTATATTGATGTAGCAAAAAAATACCGCCGTGGCCAAACCGTTATCAATCAATTGGCCGAGAAAGTTATCAAAGGTGGTGGCGGAGTTTGGGGTGAGCAAGCAATGGCAGCACATCCACAAGTATCTCTTTCTGACGCACGTGACATGGTTGATTATATTTTATCTTTGAACGATACAAAAAAAGCATCACAACCAATCAAAGGGGTTTATGAAACGGTTGCTCACAAAGGCAAAAAAGCTGGAGCTTACATCATTCAAGCTACTTATACTGACAAAGGTGGAAAAGCTGTTGGGCCATTGACAAATACTGAGTCAGTAGCATTACGCAGTTCTAACCTAAAAGCAACAAGCTATGATGAAGGTAAAGGTGTAAGTAAATTCAATGTAGAGGCTTTAGGTGGTGAAGTTGTTTTGGCTAACGAAAATGAAGGATATATTGTATTCAAAAACATTGATATGACGGGAGTGAAAAATATAGTGGTCAATGCTTTTTCACAAAAAGGTCAATCTGTTGGCGGTGATATTTCTATCCATTCAGGTTCAGTTTCAGGCCCATTGTTAGGCTTTATGAAAGTGGGCGAGACCTTTATGGGAGCATTGAGAATCCAAACAAATGTGACAGGTCAGCAGGATATTTATTTAGTCTTCAAAAATCCAAAAGCTGAAGGAAAACCATTCTTTGGATTAAATACCATTGATTTCTTGAATAAATAATTCATAAGTAGATAGAGAAAACACAAAGGCCTTACTGAAAAATTTAGTAAGGCCTTTTTTTTGTAGGAACTCCGTCCTACTATTTTACGAATCTTCGCCAACCTAAATAAATCAAAACAAAAAGAATAGCAAAAACACCCAATAAATATTGAAAAGGTAGATACGAAAAAACGACAATATGAATTTTTTCCAATAACCACATTAAAAACATAGTGCTAAAAAGCATAAACCATAATCCTGATATTTTATCAAAACCTGGCACAAGAGCTAAATCTACGTTTTTACGAATCACAAAAATTGTTACAACCATTACTATTATCGGTAGTATTTGTAAATAAACATCCGTTTGCATCACATCACCTCTTTGAAACAAAAAGAAATAGGCATTGAGTGCCACTGCAAAGATCCCTGGCACACTTACCAAATAAATTAAGGTGGCATACAGATATTTCCACGGTGAAAGATGCCCTTCTCCTTTACCTAAAATGCCTGCAATCAAAGCCGCAAATGGGATGACTAAAAAGTAAAAAAGTAAAAAATTGGGGTTTTCGCCAATACGTTGAAAAAGTTGTTGTAATGTCATTTTTTTATAGTTTTTGCTTGTGATTTAGGCAAATGTAAAAGTTTTTTCAAAAATAAACCAAGATAAATATTACCGAAGATTAGTTTCATAAATAAAAAGTGTGGAGGCTTTGTCATCATCAGGAACAAAATAAGCTTTGATGCCTTGGGTAGTTGATTCAACCCAAAAAGGATTATTAGTCATGGCTAACCCACTTGGCGACCATAATTTTATCGGTATTTGATAGATAGGACGTTTATCCAATAGATTAATTAATTCAAATCCGCCTAAGCGAAAAACTGTACCATTTGTCGGAGTATATTTCTGAAAACCAGAACAAAGCATTTGATTCTGACCGACAAAATGACAATCTTGGTAATCAATGTAAAAGGAAGGATTTTTAATGCGTAATTTATTAGGCAAATCAGCTTTGTTCTTTACTTTTTCTTTAGAATTTAACCGCCACTCATAAAAATTTCTTGAACCCCAACTCATTCCTATCAAGGAATTAGCATTGGTATTATGTACAATTGCTCCAATATGTTCATCAAAACGCAAAACTTCTGTTGTCGTTAAGGATATTGGCTCAACTTTATAAATGATAGATTTACTATTAGGGCGATACTCTGCCACTGGAACCCAAATGTTTTTACCATCATAGTCAATTCCGCCAGGGTGATAAATATTTCCTTCGCCCAAAGTTATTTGTTCGAGCAATGTACCAGTAGAATCAAATTTAAACAAATGCCCAATCCCTTCACCAGCATCTCCATTTTTCGGAGATTTAATTACTTCAACAGAACTCATATAGAAGAAATTTTTAATTTTTACCATTCCTTGTGGATGATAGGTTGGAAATTGTAGTGGAATAGCTTTTTTCTGCTGCCACATGGTGTTGGGAGTTAGGCTTTGTATTTTTTCTGTCAAATGATTGAATTGAGCATTGATAGAAAAAGAGATTGTAAGAAAAAAAATGATACCTGAAATATTTTTCATTTGGAATGTTTTAGGCAAATATATTGATTTTTAAGGAATTTGCTAAAAACGAAAAATCTCCCCAATTGGAGAGATTTTTTATAGTAAACCAACAGATAGACTCATTCATTAGATTATCTTAAAACCGACAGTAAATTGCCAACCCGAATCTTTAAATTGATTACTACTCATATTTAGTGCTGAAATTTCAGATAAACTACCCACTTTTCTTAAATCAAGATTAATACCTAATAGCTTTACGCCAACGCCCAATTGGTAGCCAAAAGAAGCATTTTTGATAGCTTCATCATTTGTTGTAAGTCCTTTTAAAGCATCTTTTAATTTTTGGTCTTCCGAAAGCTTGAAAGTAGCAACAGGCCCTGCATTGACTCTAAATATTTTTAATACACGGAAACCCACTAAAACAGGCACATCAAGATTGCTATATGAGAACTTTACTTTTCCAACGTTTTGTATATCAATCGTCCCTCCTTTTTGAGCCAAAAGTAGTTCTGGCTGTAAGAAAACTTTGTCGCCAAAACGCCCCCAGACACCAACAACATAGCCAGTTTTTGTATCATAGCTTTGCGAAATATTTTTTCCAAGTGAGCCTGCATCAGTAGTGATTTGATTAAATGTAACCCCACCTTTGATTCCTAATTGGAAACCTTTTTGTGCATACGTACTGGAAACCACAAAGAGAAGAGCAAAAAGACTAAGAATCGTGATTTTTTTCATGTCAATTTTTGTTAAATGATTAGTAAACTTAAATAAATATAATTGTTTTGACATAGAAATTAATTTAAAATTTGAAAATAGGTGGCTGTTACAAATGAATAAGTTAGAGATTTTAAACTTGATTAACCTAATATACTTTTGATATTAGTAAATTTAATCTTTGATTGCTTTGTGGAATTAACGTAGATTATTAGCAAATTCGTATTTTATTAACAGAAGTTTAACAAAATTGTAGTACAAGTTTCAAACATGTGCATTTAGTGAGAACTTAGAAACTAAAAATAAATTTAAAAGTATAAATGGCAAAAATAAAAACGGCATATTTCTGCCAAAGTTGTGGTTTTAGCTCACCAAAATACCTCGGTAGGTGTACTTCTTGTGGCGAGTGGAACACAATGGTGGAAGAGGTACTGACTAAAGATGAACCTGAAAAAGGAAATTGGAAATTTACTTCTTCGAGTACACCAAAAGGTGCAAATAAACCAAAAACACTCACCGAAATCACAAGGCAAGAGCGTTATAGAATTATAACAGAAGATGACGAATTGAATCGAGTTTTGGGTGGAGGAATCGTACCTGGGTCATTGGTTTTGATAGGCGGAGAGCCAGGTATTGGTAAATCAACTTTGATGTTGCAGATTGCCTTGAGTCTGAAAGATTACACGATTTTATATGTTTCGGGTGAAGAAAGCGAACAACAGATTAAGATGCGTGCCGAGCGAATGAATTACGTCAATGACAGATGTTATATTTTGAATGAAACATCAACTGATAATGTTTTTAGGCAAATAGAACTTATCGAACCCGATATTGTAATTATTGATTCGATTCAAACTTTGGCTTCTCCTTTGATTGAATCGGGTGCAGGAAGTGTGTCGCAAGTGAAAGAATGTGCTGCTGAATTGATGAAGTTTTCTAAAGAATCTGATATTCCAGTTTTTATGATTGGGCATATAACCAAGGATGGTGGTTTGGCTGGTCCAAAAGTTTTGGAACACATGGTTGATACTGTCTTGCAATTTGAGGGTGACCGTCACATGACTTATAGAATCTTACGAACAACCAAAAATCGCTTTGGAAGCACTTCAGAATTAGGAATTTACGAAATGCAAAGCAGTGGACTTCGGCAAGTAAGCAATCCTTCTGAAATTTTAATTTCTCAGCGTGAAGAAGATTTAAGTGGTATCACCATTGCTGCCATGCTTGAAGGAAATAGACCTTTACTCATTGAAATTCAATCGCTAGTGAGTGTAGCTACCTATGGAACACCACAAAGAACAAGTAATGGCTTTGATAGCAGACGTATGCAAATGTTATTGGCAGTTTTAGAGAAACGAGGTGGGTTTCGACTCGGAACACAAGATGTTTTCTTGAATATAGCTGGAGGATTAAAAGTAGAAGACCCTGCTATTGATCTAGCAATTTGCGTGTCGATTGTATCATCTTATGAAGATATTAGTGTTCCTAGTTCATGTTGTTTTGCAGCTGAAGTTGGTTTAGGAGGTGAAGTGAGAGCTGTCAATCGTATTGATAATCGCATTTCAGAAGCAGAAAAATTAGGGTTTAAGAAAATTTTTATTTCAAAATATAACCTCAAAGGCTTAGATACTAAGCAATATAAAATCCAAATTTTTGCTGCTAGTAAGTTGGAAGAAATCTTTAGTGAGCTTTTTGGTTAATAAAGTTTGTGATTATACAACAAAAAAATGCAAGTCGGTAGGCTTGCATTTTTTTGTATCTCTTATTATCAAATCTTATTTTGTCACAATCTTAATATCAGCTCCGTTGCCACCACCTCCGGTACCAATGGCATCAATGCGTGTATCAACGATACCCTTTGCCATTAGTTTTTTCTTAATGCTAAAAGCTCTTTTAGTTGCCATACTTTTATTGTCAGTTCCTATGGCATTATCTGAGTGTCCTTGTACCTGAACTTGCATCTTTGGATATTTAGTCATTAAATCGGCTAATTCAACAATAATCAAATCAGACTCTGAATCTAATGCCTGCGAACCTCTTATAAAAGCAACATTAGTCATAGGAAACACCTGTCCATTAGGTTTAGATTTATCATTGAGGTAAGCATTGACCTGTTCACCGAAAGAGCTAAACTGTTCGTTTGAACTCAATGAAGGTTTAGTAGTTGTATCAACTTTTGCTTTTGTTGAATCAATAATTGAACTATCGGTTGTCATTGACGATGAATCAATTGCTGGCAAAATGGCTTCTTCAGCAGGTATTTCAGTCTTAGTAGGTTCATAATAATTTTTGTACCAATAACCGCCCCCAGCAACAATAATGGCAACAATAAGGAAAATAACAATCCATTTGATTGGAAGAGGAGATTTAGACGCTTCTTCTTCTTCTCTATTATCTACAATCGCTGGTTCTTCCTGAGGTGTTTTACCTTTAATAGAGACAGGTTTAGCAGAAACACTTTTTTTAGCGGAGGCAAATTTAGAAGATTGTAATTCTTGAAGTCCTAACTGAGGAATCATTTTCTCTAATAATTCTTCAGGAGCTTTTTTGAATAGTGGCTCATGATGTTCACTTAAAAAGTTGATTAAACCATCAACATCCAATTTATTCGTGTCAATTTCTTTGCTTACTGCATCAATCAAAATTGGGGCAGCTAAGCTTGAATACATCGTAGAAGAATTTTTTTTGATTCCAGCATAAGTACCAATCATACTTACCAATGGACTTTTATAGGCTGGGAAAATCTGGCTGACCAAACCATCACCAGTTTTTAATATCGTATCTAATTTATCTTTTTTATTCAAATAAGACATCACGTCTCCAATTAACTCTCCTCCTTGATTGCCTTTTTGTACTTGATTGTAGAGCATACTTACGCTCATCATGCTACCTGTTCGGCGAACTAAACCAGCAACTAATGTATAAAAAATACCATCTAACGCTTTTTTCGTTCTCTCTGGGTCTTCATCAGAAAGTTTGGCAATTTTTGATACAACTTCTTCATTCAGGGCCTCGTTCAACGTATCAAATAAGTTCATATTTTTATTTTTTTTTGATTATTCGTAATACTTTCCTACAAAATTTATAATATTGGTGCAAAACAACAAAAAAGTAAGGATTTTTGATAGAAATTTCTTCTTTTTTCTAAAACTCCTCCCAAAAAAGGTGCGTAGAAAAAAGGAAATTTATTACTTAAAAGGCGAAAAAACACAGTCTAAACGCTTGATAATCAATTGATAAACTCCTTACAAAAATAAGTTGTTTTTTGTATATTTATTTATTGCGTCTTTAATTAAAAAAATTCAACCTTTGTCTATAGGATATAGACTACCTAAAATTACAAAATATAATATGTCAAAGCAAGAAAACAAAGATTTACGTAGCCAAGATTGGTTTGGGAAGGAAGGAAAAGACGGTTTTATTTACCGCAGTTGGATAAAAAACCAAGGGTATCCTGCTCATCAGTTCAAAGGAAAACCAGTAATTGGTATTTGTAATACATGGTCAGAAGTCACACCTTGTAATGGTCATTTTAGAGAATTAGCTCAAGTTGTAAAAAATGGTGTTTATGAAGCAGGCGGCTTTCCTTTAGAATTTCCAGTCATGTCTTTAGGCGAAACAATCATTCGTCCAACTGCAATGCTTTATCGTAATTTAGCTTCAATGAGTGTTGAAGAAAGTATTCGAGGAAATCCTTTTGATGCCATCGTTTTATTGACAGGGTGCGACAAAACTACTCCATCGTTGGTTATGGGTGCTGCGAGTTGCGATTTGCCTACCATCGTTGTGCCTGGAGGACCCATGCTTAATGGGCGTTTTCAAGGAAAAGCGATTGGTTCGGGTACTGATGTTTGGCGTTTTGCTGATGATTTGAAAATGGGCCGAATGACTCCAGAAGAATTTGAAGAGGCAGAATCTTGCATGAGTCGAAGTGTTGGACATTGTTCTACAATGGGAACGGCTTCGACAATGGCTGTAATGGTTGAATCTTTGGGTCTAACGCTTCCAGGGGCTTCTGCAATTCCTGCGGCCGATTCTCGTAAAAAAGTGTTGGCTCACATGTCAGGAATGCGTGCTGTTGAAATGGTGAAAGAAAACCTCAGTTTATCAAAAGTACTGACCCGTGAAGCCTTTGAAAATGCCATTATGATGAATGCCGCTGTGGGTGGTTCTACCAATTTGGTTTTGCACCTATTGGCAATTGCAGGGCGGATTGGCGTTGATTTAACTCTCAAAGATTTTGATGATATTGGTAGTAAAATGCCATTCTTACTCAATTTGATGCCATCGGGCAAATATTTGATGGAAGATTTCTATTATGCTGGTGGCTTGCCTGCGGTTATCAAAGAAATGGCCAGTTTTTTACATAAAGAAGCGATAACTGTCAATGGAAAAAGTTTAGTTGATAATTCGAAAGGTGCTAAAATTTGGAATGAAGATGTAATCGCAACATCAGAAAATCCAATTCTACGTGAAGGAGGGATTGCCGTTGTAAAAGGGAATTTATGCGAAAATGGAGCTGTAATTAAACCTTCGGCTGCTTCACCTCATTTGATGCAACATAAAGGGAAAGCAGTGGTTTTTGAAACCATTGAAGATTATCACGCTCGAATCGATGACCCAAATCTGGAAATTGACGAAACTTCGGTGATGGTTTTGAAAAATGTTGGGCCAAAAGGCTACCCAGGAATGCCAGAAGTTGGAAATATGCAATTACCTAAAAAATTGCTTGAAAAAGGTATTACTGATATGGTACGTATTTCTGATGCTCGGATGAGTGGAACAGCTTATGGAACAGTATTTCTCCATGCTTCGCCAGAATCAGCAGTGGGGGGGAATCTTGGGTTAGTGCAAAATGGTGATGAAATTGAAGTCGATGTGCCAAATCGTACGATTCATTTACATGTTTCAGATGAAGAATTGGCCGAGCGACGTAAAAATTGGAAACCGATTGATTTGGGCTATGACCGAGGTTATACGCAACTCTATATTAATACTGTCATGCAAGCAGATAAAGGTGCAGATTTAGACTTTTTAGTTGGAAAATCAGGCCATGAAGTGAAGCGTGAATCGCATTAATGATTGTTTTTAATATTGCTTTATGAAGATTAATATTGGTTTTATTATTATAGTGTTTTTAGTGCTTATAGGTGAAATTGGTTTGCACGAACTCAACCATCAAGATTCACTATGGACAAATAATTGTAGAATTATATCATTAATTTTGATGGGTACTTGGTATTATATTAATCAAAAGGGAAATTTTAATCGTATTCAAAAAGCATTCTTGATTAGTATTTTGTTACCAATTATTGTTTCTCTTTCGTCTTATTTGATTCCAGAAAAAGAAGCAATTATTATTAATATTTTTATCAATATGGGTATATTGATGCTCTGGATTTATGCTTTCAAGCATTTAGGAGCATCAATAACCCTAAAGGATAATAATCAGACTTTACAAAAATTAATACCAGCTTTTTTTGTTTTGCCCCTTCTTTATTATTACTTTTCATTATATCAAGCACTACCTCGTATTTATGCCATTATTGTGCTTGTTTATATCTTGATTTTTTCATATACTGCAGTTTTATCCGCTTTTTTACCTCTTAAGGAAGACAAGAAGTTTTGGCTAATTTTTGGAGTCATATTATTAGTTATTGTGAATATTCTCAATGGTTTTCACACTTTCTTACAAAATCTTGTTTGGGCATATCCAGTAAGCAGAACTTTAACCGTGGCATCGAAGTGTATGATGATTTATGGTATGATTTGTTATGGTGAATCGAAACCTTTAAGTTCAGTCGGAAGTGATTGATTTTGATTTTTATACCTTTAAGGATAATAATGAAAAAAAACATTACCTACATTTCCATCATTTTTCTACTACTTCTATGTGAAAGTCTTGCTTTTATAGAAGAAAAACAGCTATTTGATGCCTTTTGGGTCAATTTTTTCAAAATTTTATCTGCTGTCCTATTTGTGATTTGGTATTATCAAGAAGAAAAAAAACAGTTTAACCTCATTCAAAAAATATTTCTAATTAGTAATTTATTCGCTATTATTATTACCCCTATCTATTACTTCTATACACTGAAGGAAGGCATGGATTTGATTTATTGCCTAAATATCTTGGTTTTTCTATTATGGATTTATGTTTTTAGATTGATGGGTGCAAAAATTTCGTATAAATTAAGTGATGATTTTTTTAAAAAATTAATCCCTCTCTTTTTTGTTTTTCCAATAGTCTATTACTTTTTGACTCTATACCCAGTTTTAACAACTTCTTTTGCCATATTAAAGTTGGTATTTACCTTGACAATTTCTTATGCTTGCTTATTATCTACTTTTTTGCCCATCAATTATGAAAAAAAACTTTGGATTACTTTAAGTCTGATATTGTTTATTTACATTAGTTTATTGTACAGTAATTATCTTTTTATAGAAAATAAATTTTGGAGTTATATTTTTAGCAGAATTATACTTGTAATTTCAAAATGTATGATGTTTTATGGAATGATAGATTATAATAGAAAGCGGAATAGAGATTTCAATGAAGATTAGATATACAGATAAGTTTTTTCAAACAATTAAAAGAAATAAAGGGTAACTTAATGACTCAATAATCAGTTATTCTCCAATTGCCACATTTTAAATATAGAGTTCTTCAACTTAATCATGTCAAAATTTAATATATATAGTTCTTCAGCGGGGTCGGGAAAAACGTTTACACTTACCAAAGAATACTTGAAATTGGCTCTTGGAAGTGATAAATCGTATTATTACAAGCGAATTTTGGCAATTACTTTTACCAATGATGCAGCAGCCGAAATGAAAGAGCGGATTCTGTCGGCACTCAAAGAAATATCAGATTTGACGAACTTTAATGAAAATTCAAAGTTTTGGGTCATGTTTCAGATGATTGTTGATGAACTGAAACTTCCAGAAGATATGATACAATTTCGTGCGGCTGAAGTATTTAATCATATTATTCAAGAATATTCTGACTTTGCGGTGAAAACCATTGATAGTTTTGTTAATCAATTGGTAAGTGCTTTTACAGAAGATTTAGGATTACCCTTCAACTATGAAATTGTACTTGACACCGACCGAGTGATGACCGAAGCCGTTGAGCGATTGATTGAAAAAGCAGGCGATGAAGAACACAGAGATATTACTCGAATTTTGGAAAATTTTATCGGTGAAAAAGTAAATGATGGACAAAGTTGGAATTTTGTGACTGATGAATTGGCAAAATTTGGGAATCACCTCATCAATGATCAATTTTATGCTTCACTTATAAAATTAGATAATCTCGAACCCAAAGACTTTTGGGCGATTTCTAATAATATCTACGCTTATCTCAAATGGTTTGAAAATGAAATACAAAATTTAGCCGAAAGAGGAATACAATATATTGAAAATCAAGGACTTAGCGTTGATGATTTTACTCAAAAAGCAAAAGGTATTGGCGGATATTTTTATAATATGAGAGAAGATTTTGAGGAAGAATATTATAAAAAAAGAGATAAATCGCCTAATTCTTATCACTGGGCAGCCATCAATGACGATAAATGGTATGCTGCCAAAACACCAATACCAATTCAAGCTGCTGTTGATTCAATCAAAGAAGATTTAAGGCAGATTTTTTATGAAATGCAGGAGTTTAAGGAGAAAAACCTTAAAAAATATACGCTACTCAATTTGCTGAAACCCAACCTTCGGAAATTATCTTTATTGAAGAAAATCAAAAAGGAGTTTGATGAAGTTTTGGACGAGAAAAACCAAGTTTTTATTGCAGAATTTAACAGAAAAATCTTACAAATTATTCTGTCTGAGCCTGTTCCTTTTATTTATGAGCGAATTGGTGAAAGATACAATCATTTATTGATTGATGAGTTTCAAGATACTTCAGATATGCAGTTTTATAATTTACTGCCATTGATCGAAAACTCGTTGGCAAATAATCATTTCAACCTCATTGTGGGTGATGCCAAACAAGCCATTTATCGCTGGCGTGGAGGTAAGATGGAACTCATCGTATATCTATTCAAAGGTGATGTTAAACCATTGATGAACAGTGTTTTAGTGCAAGATTTTCAGGTTGAACAGTTCATTTCAGTAGCTCAGTATATCAATTCTAAATCACTCACAACTAACTATCGAAGTGCCAAAGAAATTATTGATTTTAACAATAGATTTTTCGCTTCTATCCTTGAAAAATACACGCCGACTTATTCCTTCTTGCCAGATGTTTATTCAGATTATTTGCAAGAAATACCTCCCAAAGCACTGGTTGGTGGACAAATTCAAATCGAATTTTTGGAGTATGTAAAAGGAGAAGATTTGATGCTTTCACGCACGGTTGAATTGATTGAATTGGCTTTGCAAGAAGGGTATGCTCAGGGAGATATTGCCATTCTTTGTCGCAGAAATAAAGATTCTTCGGCAATGGCAAATTTTTTGACTGATGCCAATTATAATATCATTTCTCGTGATTCGCTTTTACTAAAAAACTCTGCCATTGTTCGTTTATTGGTGGCATTTATGCGGGTAGTTAATCAGCCTGATAATCGTTTGGCCAAATCTGAAGTTTCTTATTTATTTTACCAAACTATTTTAGGGCAAATACCTGATAATCAGGCAAATGATTTAATTGCCTTGGCCGTTGATGCTCCAAATATTTCGGAGTTTTACTTACTTTTTTCTAATCATGGTTTTGAACTCAATCCCATTACGTTAAATAAAGCTGGTATCTATGAATTGACCGAGAAAATCATTCATACGTTTGGACTTTTTGAGCGAACCGATCGAAAATCATATCTATTTAGATTTTTAGATGTGGTTTTAAATTATAGCTTAAAAGAAAGTAATCATTTACAAGACTTTTTGAAGTTTTGGGATGAAAAAAAAGATTCTTCAGCCCTTTCTGTGAAGTCGCCTTCTGAGCAGGATGCTGTTACCATTACTACTATACATCGCTCTAAAGGCTTAGAATACCCAGTTGTAATCATTCCTTATGCACAGTGGTCATTCAAACCAAATAATTATTCAGAAGTTTGGGGAGATTTAGAATTACTTGATTATCAAGAGTTTATACACGAAAAAGAAGAGGGTAATGTGAAGTTATTGGCATCGCCCATTAAACTCAATGATAAGTTGGGTATGACTGAGTTATCAGACCAATATGAGTCTGAAATGCAAGCAACTTTCCTCGAAAACCTCAATATGTTGTATGTGGCATTTACTCGTGCGGCAGATAAACTCTTTGTACTTTCGCAGAAAAATCATTACAATAAAGTACAAGGAGTAGGAGAATTAATGAAAGATTTCTTAGAGTCAGCAGGTAAATATGACCCAGAAGTTAATATTTATGAAATTAATCGAGGAAGTTTTATTAAGAAATTTACTCCAAAAATTGAAGTGAAAGAAGTCATACGTTTACATAAAATTATCAGTGAAGATAGAAGTGATAAACTACGTTTACGCCGAACATCTGATAAAATATTTGACCCTGAAACATTGGATAAAAGCAAAGATCGAGGAAATAAAGTACATGCCGCATTTGCTAAAATTAAAACAAAAAAAGATGTGACAAAAGCCATTCAAGCCTTAGAATTTGAAGGAATTATTAGTCAAAAAGAAGGGGAAGATATTCGAGATGCCATAGAAAAAGTAATTAATTTGCCCGAATTACAACCACTTTTTGAAGAAGGCCTACAAATAGAAAATGAAAGAGAGATTTTATTGCCTAATGGCGATATTCAAAGACCTGATAGGGTGGTAATAAAAGAGGGCATTGTACATATTATAGATTATAAAACAGGCAAAAGTAACGATCCAAAAATGCAACATAAATATGCCGAGCAAATTAAAAATTACGGTAAATTATACCAACAAATGGGCTTTGAAAAGGTAGAAATGCTATTGGTTTATTTGGAATCGAATGAAGTGGTTTCAGTAAGGTAAGTGTCACTTACAAAGAATTTCTATTATTTGGCATAAATTCAAAACATACATTACTCTAACTTATTTCTGAAAGTGTCTGAGTTTTGATTTTTTCCTGTAATTTCAAAATGCCTCCAATCAGAGCTTCTGGACGTGGAGGACAGCCAGGAACATAAACATCAACGGGAATAATTCTATCAACACCTTTTACAACATGGTAGCCGTGCTCCCAATAAGGGCCACCACAATTTGAACAACTTCCCATCGAAATAACATATTTTGGATCAGGCATTTGTTCATATAAACGACGAATACGATCAGCCATTTTGAAAGTAACAGTTCCAGAAATAATCATCAAATCTGCTTGACGAGGTGAGTTACGAGGAAAAACACCAAAACGCTCTAAATCGTAGTTGGAAGCATAAGTTGCCATCATTTCAATGGCACAACACGCCAAACCAAAACCTAATGGCCATAACGAATTGGCTCTTGCCCAGTTGGTCAGTTCGTCGAGTGAGGTTAAAATTACTTCACTTTCGCCTGTTTTTATATGTACTTCTTTTTCAAGTGTATCAAAATTCATTTGTCAGTATATTTTTTATTGACTTGCTCATACATTTCTATCGGAACTTTACTCTTGAATTTAGGTGTACGTAAATCTGGTTTTATCCAATCTAAATGTCCTTTCGCCCAAACATAAGCCAAGCCAAGTGCTAAAATTACAATAAATATAAACATTTCAACAAGTGTAAACCAACCCCAAAGGCCATTGGTTTGTTGAATATATTCCTTATTCCCAAAAACAGTTGCCCAAGGGAATAAAAATACCAATTCAACATCAAAAAGGATAAAAATTAAAGCAACAATATAGAATTTTATATTGAATTGCACATTGGCATTTCCAATTGGATCTTCTCCCGACTCATAAGTAGTCAGTTTTTCTTCATTTGGTTTTTTAGGTCGAAGCAGCCATGAAATACCAAAAATCAAGGTAATCATCATTGCTGCTAAAAGAATGGCCAAAAGTATAATTCCGAAGTCTGAGAGCATAGAAGAATTTGCAATTTTATGATTGTAATTTGCGAATGACAATTTATGAATGACGAATAAAGGATGACGAGTTACGAATTCAATAAAAGATGAATTCTGGAAAACTATTGGCAAATAGTATACCATTCGTAATTCTTAAATCGTCATTCGTAAATATTTTACTCCATATCACGATAAGCCATAATTCCGCCCAAAACATTGTGTACTTTTTCAAAACCTTGCGAAATAAGGAAGTTTTTTGCTCGTCCACTTCTTGCACCGCTTCGGCAATGGATATAAATTTCTTGCCCTTTCATGCCTTCCAATTCACCAAGACGGTCAGGAACTTCGCCTAATGGAATGAGAATTCCACCTAAATTATCATCCTCATATTCGTGTTCTTCACGTACATCTATTAAATTGATAGTTTCGTCTTTTTCGAGTAATTCTTTTAATTGCTCAACTGTGATGTCATAATTTTTGTCCATAATTATTTTGCTTTATGCTTTATTGAAGTAAAAATACACATTCTTTACCTATATCCTACATTTCTAAAATCTGAATCCTACTTTAATGCAGAACCACAATCTTACGAATAAAATTCTTTTTTCCATCTGAAAAGTTTATAAAATAAGTATTTGCTGGAAGATTTTCAATATTAAGCTCTTGACTATCAACTGTTTTTGAAAAAATCTCTCGTCCTGATATATCAAAAATACTCACAGTTTTGATTCCTGCTACATTCCATTTAATCAAACCTGAAGTAGGGTTGGGGGCAACAATAAATTTATCTTCCAGTGGTACTTCAGTGGCTGTCACTACATTGTTTTGTCCATTACTTGCTTTACGAAAACCCATTACAGGGCGTACCATCAAACTGCCTTTTAGAGATGTATTTTGTAACCAAATACTACCATTATTATAAAAAATCTTATCGGAAAATTGAGGCGTGTTTTTATCAATACCAATGGCTACCACATCTTCATTTACTTTGCTCCAAGCAACATAAAAAGTATCTTTTACAGCAATGTTTAAATCAAGTTGATATTCTGTAAAGCCATTGATTTCTGGCGAATATTTGATTTTAGCTGATTGCTGATGAAGGATTTTTCCTGGTTTTCCACCCGCACTCTCAAGTATTTGAATTTGAAAAAACTGACCCGAAATATCTTTAAAATAAGGACTAAAATTGAATCGTACAGCTCCAAGTGTATCGGGTTTACTTAATACAAACTGAACAGCAGCTTTGCCCAAACTTTGGTCATAATCAGCACCTGTTTCTGCTGTGCCATCATCATAAGCATAAAAATCATCTAAAATAGTATAAGTTGAGATTGAATCATTGGCAGTAAGGTATTTTTCGGGAATATTATTGGTTGAGTCGGGTAAATTAATAACATCCGATTTTTCATAAGTAATCGTTTGTTTGAATTTCAGTACCGCACTTTTTTGCTTGAAATTAGTAATTACATCAACTTTATTAGTTTTTGCTTTGGTTATGGGAGATGTGATTGTTTCATTTCCTCCAATATTATTGGCATAAACTGTTTTTGAAAGTGTATCCATGACCTGCCAAGTAAAATTGACAATACGAGCAGTTTTTTGAAGGTTACTAATTTCTACATTCATTGTTGGATTGACTTCTGCTGTTGGGTTGGCCAAATATTGTTTTAAAGGCATGGCAGAATATCTTTTTAGATAGGTATCATTGATAGCTCGACAAGCAACATCTTGGATATAAACATCTTTAAATCGGCGGTTTTTGTTCAAATATATAAAGTCAATATGCCAAGTATCGAAAGCACCAGATTGTCGGCCTTTAGCTTCAAACCTGAACTGAAAGTTTTTATGAAAGAAATCTAATGATTTTACAGGAATGATTTTTTGTTTAAAGACATTTTCTAATATACCCTGTTGTTTCCAAACGGGTATCCATTTATTGTTTTTATCCAAAAATGAAACCATGAGCGTGTCATCACTGTCAGGCAATTCTCCAAGTCCACGGGCTTCCCAGAAGAAACTTAAATAAACTGAATCAACTGGGAGTGAAGTTGATAAATCAATCGGCCGAGAAGTCAGTGAATCGGTTCTTCCATAAGCCAATTTATTGGTAAAATCATAAGGTAAACCTGCCGAATTTTTTCCATCAAAACTGGCAATATTCACTGAGGGTTGATTAATCGAAAATGTATTGTTGATAGTAACACCACCATTGATCCAGAGTTTGGGGTCAGGGTGAGAACCTTTTGTTTGTGAAAAATCATCAAAAAAAGGAAGTGTAATGCTTTGACTATAAGTAGTTTGTGTGAAGAATAAAAAAAGTATAAAATTGCGAATGAGGAGTGATGAGGTACGAATGACGAATGATTCGAGTGAGGAACCATCATTACCAATGTTTTTTTTAGAGAACAAAAATTCGTCATTCGTCATTCGTAATTCGTCAATATACCGAACAAGTAATAAAATAACAGACCTGCAAATATTTACAGGTCTGTTGGCTTTAAAAATATTCATATAAAATTAATCGTTTTCACATTATTGATTGGGTGGTGTTCCAGCGGGGTCATCTCCTGAAATCTCTACATCAATAACGTCACCAATGCGAATTTTATTTCCTTCAGAAGATGGTCTTTGTTTGATAATCACACCAGCTTCATAGCCTTCAACAATTCCTACGTAACGTTTGGTTAAACCTAAATTTTGACCAGAAGCCAGAATTTCTGCTTCATCAGCAGCCATTCCAACCAAATTTGGTACTTCAATCATTTGATCACCTAAGCCATCTCCTACCACAAATACTACCGTTGAACCTTTAGGAATCAGCATGCCAGGCTTAATTTCTTGCCCATTATATTTCATCCTTAAAACCGTATTTTCTTCCAAAGCAGCAATAATTTCAGATTGTCCAGCTACTAATTGAGCAGATAACAATTGATTTTTTGCACTTGACGTTGAGCGACCCAATACATCAGGAACTTTCACCATCGGAGCTTTTTCGGTGACAATAGTCAAATAAATCTTACGACCTTCTTTCACACTCGAACCTGCTTTAGGATATTGTGTCAAAATCGAAAGTGGTTTTGCTCCTGCCACAAATGTGCAGTCGCTTACTTCGTAGTCGAGGTCACGATCATCAAGAGCTTTTTCCATTTCTTCCATGGTCAAGCCTTTTAAATCTGGAACGGTGATTGACTGACCATGGTTAGTACTCCAAGGTAAATAAATAAAGAAAAATCCAAAGAATAATATCAAAAACAGGGCAATGATAATGCCAATGTGTACGAAAATATCTGTTTTTGAATTGGTGCTAAATTTTGCCATTTTTTATGGGTTTGAAAGCTATAAACCTTGCAGGATTTAAACGGTGCAACAAATCGAATCCTGTAAGATTTTAGAAAGAAATATTCAGCAAAAAAAAGGGTTTTTATCGAAAATAGCAAAGATTTTATTCGATGCCTCCCATCCATTTTTTTATTGGCTTGTATAAAACAATTAAAATCAAGCCTGATACCATTCCAATCAAAAATACCTGATGAAATAATTCTGGCATGGCAGCAACATTGCTTTCGTCGAAGTTTCCTGCAAACAACCCAGCAATTAAATTTCCCAACGCTGCCCCAACAAACCATAATCCCATTAATTGGCTATAATATTTTTTTGGAGCAAGTTTAGTATATGAGCTTAGGCCAACAGGACTAATACATAGCTCTCCAAGGGTATGAAACATATAAGTTAGTCCCAACCACCCAAGACCAGCCATTGAGCCATCTAATACTCTTTGTGCTGCCAAATACATAACAAAGAATCCTAAACCCATTTGTAAGAGTCCTAAGCCGAATTTGATTGGTACACTTGGGTTCAAGTTTTTGCGATTGAGATAAATCCATAAAGCCCCCATTGGAGCCGAGAATATCAAAATAAACATCGAATTGGCATTTTGAAGCCATGAAGCAGGTAGTTCCATGCCCAAGAAACTGCGGTCAGTATGGCGGTCGGCAAATATTGTTAGGGTAGTAGAGGCTTGTTCAAAACCCGACCAGAAAATTGAGATCCCAATAAATAAAATAAAAAGTACACCTACTCTTTTCTTTTCTACAACTGTAAGCGTAGAATCTATTAATCCAATATAAGCGAAGTATAAAATAGTGATTGCAACAATAATGTATTTCATATATTGAGCAAGCGAAACACTATCTAATACACCTGATACCAATAAAATTCCAACCAAAACAAGAGCTGCAATGACAACGTATAAATAGGTATAAGAAGATTTTTGTGTAGGAGCATTGCCCACACCTTGGAGATATTTACCATTAAATTTGAAATTGATTACCCCAAAAAGCATGGCAAATGCAGCCGCTCCAAAACCATAATGCCAACCAACTTTTTCACCCAGATAACCTACCACAAACATGCCAAGGAATGCACCAAGATTGATTCCTAAATAAAAAATAGAAAATGCTGCGTCACGTCTTGCTCCACCTTCTGGATATAATTCTCCAACAATTGAACTAATATTTGCCTTCAATAAGCCAGTTCCGATGGCTACAGTTGCCAATCCTAAGAAGAATATTTCGGGTGAACCTGGAATTGCCAATATTAAATGGCCGATCATAATCGAAATAGCTCCGTACCAGATTGCTTTTTTTTGCCCTAAAATATTGTCAGCAATCCATCCCCCAGGTAAAGTAAGCAAATAAACAGAAGCCATGTAAAGCCCCATGATTGCTCCGCCCGTTTTTTCGGAAAGCCCTAATGCCCCTTCATTTGCTCCTTTTGTTAAGTATAAAAATAAGATGGCTCGCATGCCGTAATAGCTGAATCGCTCCCACATTTCGGTTAGGAACAGCACCATAAGTCCCATGGGGTGTCCGAAGAATTTCTTTTCTTGCATTGAGTTTAGGTTTTGGTTGTAATGATGAATATTTTTCAAATGTAATGCCTATTTTGTTGAAAATCTAAAGCATCATGATTTCACTAACGGCAAAATGATAAAAATTGTGTTAGCAAACAAAAAAATAGTTAAAAAATGAACAAAAAAATGGTGATACACAAGATTGCGTACCACCACCGAATCATTTTATTGTTTTTGGAGTTTATCAAAGTTTTTTGAAATTACATATATTTCAAGTCGTTATTTAGCTTTAATTTAATGATTTTTAAAGAATTTAAGACCTTAATCAATGGATATGTCAAGTCTATTTCAAACCAACGAATGCCAAAATTAGCTCTACCTCCAAATTTATGGTGATTATTATGGTATGATTCGCCCATCATTAATAAATCAAGAGGCAAAAGATTTTTAGCGGTATCATCAACCTCAAAATTTACATAGCCATAACGGTGTGCATACCAATTGATAATTACGCCATGAATTGGCCCCATTAAGTAATGGATTGGTAAAAGTAAAAACATCCACCATGCTGTAGCAAATTTAATGTAGAATAATGTGTAAAATACACCCCAAGCCAATCTAACCAACCAACGGTCGCCAAACCATTCCATAAATTTCCAATTGGGAACTCCTTTCTTGAATTTCGCTTCAACTGAATCTTGGTTATGTAAAATTCTATTATAAATTATTCTGGTTTTCCACATCATATCCAAAATTCCTTTCGAATAGCTTGGTGAGTGTGGGTCTTCTTCTGTATCGGCATGTGCATGATGCAAGCGGTGCATAATACCATACGCTCTTGGACTAAGGAAAGATGAACCTTGTGCAATGAAGGTTAGTGTGTAAAAAACTTTCTCCCAAAATTTATTCATCGTAAACATCTGATGAGAAGCATAACGGTGTAAAAAAAAGGTTTGCATCAAGATTGAAAAGTACCAATGACACAAGAAAAAAACTAAAATAACCATTGTAAATATTTTATAGGTGATATGAAAGTACAAAAATAAGTGCTTGCCAATACTAAAATTATGACGAAAATCAGTTTTCTGTAAATTTAGCAAATTGAACTATTCAAATAATTTACTTATTGTTATTTTACTGTTTTTCCATATTTTATTATTACTTAGTAGTGTACAGGAGTGTTAAAACAATATTTTTTTATTATTTTACTTCTATTTAATTCATAAAATCAGATAAATATTGCGTTTATGGAATTCATGCTTTTTAGTAAATTTTATTAAAAATATTTGTATTAATCTAAGATTTTTAAAAATTAAGCGAAATTTCGCTAAAAATATTTGTTTCGCAATTTTTCACTTTATACTTTTGTGCTATGATTCGCTTAGAGACCAAAAACATGACCAAGCAAGAGACTCTTGCAATGCCCGTGGGCGTAACCCTTGACCGCTTCATCAAGCGTCAACAAAGTGCCATGCCTGCTGCATCAGGTGAACTTTCTCAGTTGTTAAGAGACATTGCTCTTGCAGGAAAAATCATTAATCGTGAAGTCAACCGGGCAGGATTAGTTGATATTACTGGGGCTTTTGGAAGCCAAAATGTACAAGGCGAAGACCAACAAAAATTAGATGTTGTTGCCGATATTCGGTTCTTAAGGGCTTTGAAAAATGGGGGGGAAGTTTGTGCAGTTATTACCGAAGAGGAAGATGAGATTACTTATACCGACAATGATAATGGCAAATATGTGGTTGCCATCGACCCACTCGATGGTTCATCAAATATTGATGTTAATGTGTCGATTGGAACAATTTTTTCAATTTATCGTAGAGTTACACCCATCGGTTCAAAGGCAACTTTGGAGGATTTTATGCAAGGAGGACGCAGCCAAGTGGCGGCAGGTTATATTCTCTATGGTTCTTCAACTATTTTGGTTTATACAACTGGGCATGGTGTAAATGTTTTTACGTATGAAAACTCATTAGGTGAATTTTTTCTATCGCATAACGAAATATGTAGCCCTGCTGATGGAAGTATTTATTCTGTAAATGAGGGAAATTATAATGATTTTGTAAGTGCGGCTCGTTCGTATATTGTCAATTGTCATTTGAAAGAATATGCAGGTCGCTATATTGGTTCGTTAGTAGCTGATTTTCACCGAAATCTTTTGAAGGGAGGTATATATCTCTATCCTGAATCAAAAAAATACCCTCAAGGTAAGTTACGCCTGCTTTATGAATGTTATCCATTGGCATTTATTGCACAACAAGCAGGAGCTGCCTCGACTGATGGTTACCAAGATGTTTTGGACATTGTGCCAAGAGAATTACATCAAAGAAGCCCTTTTTATGTTGGGTCAAAAAATATGGTTAATGATTTGTTATTACACTTTTAGAATAGACTAATTGCTTTATAATGAGATGATTATCTTTTTTAAATATGAGCAAAATCATTTCATAAAATTGCATTTATGCCTTACTTGTCGCAAGAATTATACATCATCAATAAACTAAATAATTCAATGGAAATTCTAACTGACATTACCCGGACAAAATTGTCTATCAAAGCCAAAGAAATTTTTCATAATCTTAGCCCAGCTGAGTTGATTGAGGCTGCTCTTCAAAATGGTGAAGGAGTATTGACCGACACAGGAGCTTTGATGTGTGATACTGGAAAATTTACTGGCCGTTCACCAAAAGACAAATTTTTGGTTTGTGACGATAAGACCGAGAATACAGTTTGGTGGGGAGATGTCAATTTTAAGTTTACATCAGAAAAATTTGATGCTTTGCTTGAAAAAATGCTTGTTTTTCTTGAAGATAAGACCGTATATATGCGTCAGGCCTTTGCTGGAGCTAATCCTGATTATCGCTTGAACCTTGAAATTATCAATACCAAAGCATGGCATAACTTATTTTGTAATAATATGTTCATTCGCCCAACCGAGAAAGAGTTGGAGAATTTTGAGCAGGATGGGCGGAATAATACTTTTACAATTATTTGTATTCCAGAATTTGAGGCAAATCCAGCGGTTGATGGTACTCGTCAAGCCAACTTTACTATTCTTGACATGACTCGCCGAATTTTATTGATTGGTGGAACAGGCTATGCTGGAGAAATGAAAAAAGGGATTTTTACTGTTCTTAACTATCTTTTACCACAAGAAAATGGCGTACTTTCGATGCACTGTTCGGCAAATATTGGAAAAGAAGGTGATACAGCCATTTTCTTTGGCTTGTCAGGTACTGGCAAAACCACGCTCTCGGCCGACCCCAATCGTGGACTGATTGGTGATGACGAACATGGTTGGTCTGAAACCAGTGTATTTAATTTTGAAGGTGGTTGCTACGCAAAAGTGATTGATTTGAGTAGAGAAAAAGAACCTGAAATTTTTGATGCTATTCGCTATGGAACGATTGTAGAAAACACTCGTTTTATTGCAGGGACACGTGAAGTGGACTATCATAATAATTCGGTCACTGAAAATACACGTACGGCTTATCCAATTCATTATATCCCAAATGCTGTTGAACCATCGGTAGGAGGGATGCCAAAAAATATTTTCTTTTTGACTTATGATGCGTTTGGTGTTTTACCTCCGATTTCAAAACTCTCAGTTGGGCAGGCGATGTATCACTTTATTTCGGGATATACCTCGAAAGTTGCAGGAACTGAAATGGGTGTAAAAGAGCCACAAGCTACTTTTTCAGCTTGTTTTGGGGCAGCATTTTTGCCTTTGCATCCAACAAAATATGCCAGTTTATTAGGTGAAAAAATCCATCATAATAAAGTAAATGTTTGGCTAATCAATACAGGACTGACAGGGGGAAGTTATGGTGTTGGCTCACGCATTAAACTCTCTAATACAAGAGCCATGATTACGGCAGCCTTGAATGGCGATTTGAATAAAGTATCTTTCACAAGGCACCCCATTTTTGGAATGATGATTCCTGAACATTGCCCTTATGTAGTTTCGGATATTTTAAATCCAAAAAATACTTGGGTCGATAAAGATTTATATAATGTTACGGCAAAAAAACTTGCGAATATGTTCCAAAATAATTTTGAGAAATATGCAGACTTTGCCGATGAAGAAATTTTAGCAGGTAGTCCTTTAATAAATGATTAATTGTTAATAAATGATTAATTGTTCATGGTAAATTATTTTTTATAAAAATAGTAAGCAGAATTTTATATTTCTGTGAACTAACCATTATCAAACATGGACTATTTTGTTGTAAGACTGTAAGTATTTAAGGTTGTATAGATTTTAATTTTGCTTAGAATCTAAGTTTAAAATGCCCTGCTAATAGCGGGGCTTTTTTTGTTAGAAAAGTACCACAAGTTTATTGCTTGTAGTTTTAAAATACAAATCTCAAATTTTAATCATCTCTCAAAAATCACTAAATCGTAAATATTTTTTATATTGCACCTTTCTTTTCTAATCTAAAACCCTCATAATCTATGAAATTTATTATCCCTGTATTATTCCTTTTTGTTGGCATTAGCTCATTTGTTACGATGAATAGTTCGCAAGAGCGAGACCTTGCTATAGTTAAAGATACACTTGCGGCCGATCGTGAGAAGTATATTCTTGCTTTCAAAGACTCATTGAAGGGCAAGGAGACTGTTCTTGCCGATTCGGTTTTTAAAAATATCAAATCACTCAAAGGAAAATCAACTGAACAATTATTAAGTATAATGAATAATTGGGGGCATGCTTTGGGCGTGACCTGTAAATTTTGTCATGATGTAAATAATTGGGCTTCTGAAAAAAGTCGTAATCATTTGCGTACTCGTGAAATGATAGTGATGAATGATAGATTGAACCGAGAATTATTATCACAAATGAAAGGCTTTCGTCAGCCAGTAACAATGGGATGTATTTCTTGCCATAATGAAATGAAAGAACCACCGCATGATGGTCTACGCCCACAAGGCCCACGTCCACGTCCTGAAGGAGGAGCAGCACCAAATTCAGGAGGAGCAAAAAACTAAAATCGAAAAATATTTTATTGAAAGTAGGGATTTAATGCAATGAATTCCTACTTTTTTTGTTTCAATGAAAAAAACTATATAAATAGTTTTGAAACTAAGTATTTAGTTATATATTTGTTAAGAAATTAAACACCACTAAAATGGAATTAAGAGATTTAACCCGTGCAGAAGAGGAAGTTATGCAAATCTTGTGGAACAAAGAGCCATCTTTTGTAAAAGATATTCTTGAGCAATTTCCCGAGCCTCGTCCTGCCTATAATACTGTTTCTACAATCATTCGTATCCTCGAACAAAAAGGCTTTGTTGGACACAAAGCCTACGGTAAAACCCACGAATATTTTTCACTCGTTAGCAAAGAACAATACAAATCATTTGCCACAGGCAAGCTCATGGAAGGTTATTTTGAGAATTCTGTGGAAGAAATGTTTTCGTTTTTTGTAAGAGAAAAGAAAATTGATGTGAAAGAAGCCGATGAAATTTTAAAGTTGATTGATAGCATGAAAAATGCTAAATGATTTGAGTCAAAGGTCTAATATTCAACCACTTAAATGACCCTTCAAAGGGTTTTTGAACATGGACATTCTAATCTACTTGATGAAAGTAAATCTGGGATTGATTGCTTTCTATGCTTTTTATTGGGTGTTTTTGCGTAAAAATACCTTCTTCACTGCCAATCGGATGTTTTTGATGTTATCAGTTGCTGTATCATTTTTACTGCCTTTTTTGAAGGTCAAGCACAATTATGACTTTTCAGAGCCGCTACCATTATCACTTAATGAATTGCCACTTGAAAGTATTAGACCGATTGTTTATCAAACTCAAATCCTTAATTTTAATTGGATCGATGTACTAACATTTATTTATCTGACAGGAGCAGTTTTACTCGCAACACGCTTTATTTATTCAATGTACAAAGTTTATGCTTTGCTGATTGATGGAGACCCGATTGGCGAAGAAGAAACCCGTAGTGGGCGAAACTACTGGCTATTACGTAGCAATGAGGCATTTTCTTCTTATTCTTTTTTCAATTTTCTGATTTTGAATCGAGAAGATGTACACTTCAATCGCAATATTATTACCGACCATGAAGAAGTACATATTGGTCAATGGCATAGTTTCGATGTGCTTTTGATAGAATTGGTTCAAGTATTTTGTTGGTTCAATCCTGTGGTGATTTTCTACAAAGAGTCGTTTCGAAAATTGCACGAATTCATCGCCGATGACATTGTGGATGTTTCAGAAAAAGCCGAATATGCTGAGTTTTTGTTTGCTTATAATTTCAGAACAAATGCCAGCAGTTTAGGAAATAATTTCTTCAAAGATTCACTACTCAAAGAACGTATCGTAATGATGATGAAAAAACGCAGTACGGTTTGGGCATCGCTTCGATATGTTTTGATTATACCGATGTTGCTCATACTTGGTTATTTTGTCGTGGCAAAAGATATACGAAGAGGAGATTTGGATGAAAATCAAATTGAGAAAAATCGTCAGTGAGGATACTGACGATGGGTTGAATCGAGAATTATTAATATAAAGTATTTATTATCAATCAATTAATTAAACAAACAATTATGAAAAAGCTATTCATTATTTTATCCTTAGCATTGTTCGCTGTAAATGTTTCAAATGCCCAAACTGCAAAAAATGCTGAAACCGTTTTTGATCAAGTCGATGTATTGCCAGAGTACCCAGGAGGCATAAAAGAAATGTACACTTATATTGGGAAAAATATAAAGTATCCTGAATCGGCAGTAAAAGCAAATATAACAGGTAAAGTTTTTGTAAAAATGATTATCGAAAAAGATGGTAGCATCAACACAACTTCTATCGAAAAAGGCATTGGGTTTGGCTGTGAAGAAGAAGTAACAAGAATCGTGAAAGCAATGCCAAAATGGTCGGCTGGAATAAAAGATGGCAAAGCGGTCAGAACGTCTTATGTATTACCTGTGATGTTTGCGATGGACAATAAAAAGTCTAAATAATGCTAAATGCTTATGAAAGAATTTTTCTCACTATTGTTTTTAGCACTTTCCTCCATTGCTTTTTCGCAAGAAAAGTTAGTAAAAGTGAATGGACATAGCTTTAATATTTATTTGAAAGGATTTGAGCAAAGAAAAGCTAATTCGCCAGTGATCATTTTTGAAAACGGAATGGGAATGGGTTTAGGCAATTGGGATTCTATTATTGACGAAATGGCAAAAATAACCCCTGTTTTCGCTTATGATAGGTCTGGTGTAGGAAAATCTGAAAAAGTATTTCAACTACCAACACCCAAATTAGTTTCAGAAAACTTAAAAGCCATTCTGACTACCTTAAATATTCAACCACCTTATGTCTTGGTGGGGCATTCGATGGGAGGGCTTTATAGTAGAGCATTTGCTGGTTTCTATCCAAATGATATTACAGGTTTAGTTTTTATTGACCCAGCAGATTTTACGGAATCAAAGCAAGAATGGAATTCGATATTTAGAACCATTGGCGTTCCTGAAAAGCGAATAGATGAGATGTTATATAATCGACTTTACAAAGTTTCGCCCATTGATTCGCTAAATTATGGTCCTTGGAGTGAAGCCCAAGTATTGGGTGCTTTGCGACGAACCGATTTTGCTGAAATCAGTAGTTTACCCGTACCAAATGTTCCGATTTACTTTTTTATTGGTGGTAAGTTTGAAGTCCCTTTAGAGCTAAGAAGCAAAGATTTTGACCAAGAAAAATTTTTTACTGTACGCACAAATATTAATATTGAAAGATGGAAAAAGTTTATTTATTCGTCAAATAAAGGTGGGTCGCTTATTTATCTTTCAAAAAGTGGACATTTTGTACATAGAGATGATGCCAAAGCAGTGATTGGCAACTTGAAAATTATGTTGGAAAGTTTGAATAATTAGACAAAATGCCGACCAACCACATTTTATTAAATTAATAAAAGAAATACTCATTTCAATCATTTAAATCGCCCTTTTGGGTTTTGAGATATGAATTTTTTACATTATCTCGTTCAAGTAAATTTGTACTTGGTGCTGTTTTATGGCTTTTATCGCCTGTTGCTTTTCGATGAAACTTTTTATGGGCTTAATCGAGCTTATTTGGTAGGCTCGGCAATTTTGAGTTTCGGTATTCCGTTTTGGTATTCCGACTATATTCAGTCGTTTTTCATTACACAACAGGTGAGCGAAGTCTTTTATACAGTGCTAAGTCCAGCCGTTTTTGAAGTGCGAGCAACTACCGAACACCCTTTTACTTGGTACGATTTATTGAAGATATTCTATATTTCTTGCACCATATTTTTAGCAATTAAGCTGATATTTAATCTTATACAGTTGAAAAAGTTGTTACAAAACTCCCCTGCTCATCTTGAGCAGGGCGTTAGTTTCTCGTTTTTTAATTTTGTTTTTGTAGATAAAGACTTACAAAAAAGAGAAGTTGTATTGGAACATGAATATGTACACATCAAACAATTACATTCGGCTGATGTCATGCTTTTTGAATTGATTGCGGTGCTTTGTTGGTTCAATCCCGTAGTTTATTTCTATAAAAAATCAATAAAAAATATCCATGAGTTTATTGCTGATGATATTGCGAGTCGTTTAGAGCCGACTAAGGCTGATTACGCAATGCTCCTTTTTTCACAACAATTTGGACTAAATCCACACCAACTTACCAATCCATTTTTCAAACATTCAACCCTCAAACGACGCATTGAAATGCTACAAAAACCACGCTCTCGCAAAATTGCCTTATTGAAATATGGCTTTACTGCTCCACTTTTTGCTTTAATGCTCGTGATAGCCTCAGCAAGTATTGCGAGACACCAAACAATAGAAAGAGTGGCTAATATTGTTGAAATTACTGCAAAAATGCCAATTTCAGAGTTGCCTGTTGCAGCGATTGATGATTTTTTGGAAGTAGTAGAAACACCAATCAAAGGAAGAGTAATAGCTGCTGAAGATGGAAAACCACTGGCGGGAGTAGCAATAACGATTAGAGGGAAAAACATAGGTACAACCACCGATGTGGATGGTAATTATCAGATAAATGCAAATCCAGTCGATGAGCTTATATTTACTTTCGTAGGTTTTGAAACATCAAGTGTACTTGTAAGTGATAAGAAAATTATTAATGTATCGCTTCGTACGGGGAGTCAGATAAGTATAGAAGGTAGAGGACAAGCACTCAGCGAAATTGTGGTTGCGGGACATAAGCTTACCAATACTGTTGAAAGTGAAGAAATTTTTACAACGGTAGAGGAGAATCCAACTTTCCCTGATGGAATAAAAAATATGTACCAATATATTGCAAGAAATCTTCGTTACCCCGAGTCTGCCCAAAAAGCAAATGTTCAAGGAAAAGTATTTGTAAAGTTTATTGTGAGAAAAGATGGGAGTGTCTCGGATTTACAAGTATTGAAAGGGATAGGTTTTGGCTGTGATGAAGAAACTGTCAGAGTGCTTGGCTCAATGCCTAAATGGAATCCTGGTAAGCAGAATGGTAAACCAGTGAATGTTTATTTTACTATGCCCGTAAATTTCATTTTGGAAGAAGTAAAGAGGAATACCGAGAAAGGAGATTTTCAGTGGGATAAATTAATCGTTATTGAAAATGGAAAAACAAAAACTTTTTCTGATAGAGAGGAGATTAGAAAGGAAAATGAAAGACTAAAAAAAACCATTGGAGACATAGATAAACATGAAATTTCGTTTAATACTATTGAAAAAAGTATGACTATTAGAGTTTTGGATAAGCCAAAGAGTTTAATCTTAAACCAACCTAATTTAAGTCTTATTGATGGTGACCCTTTATTTGTTATTGATGGAAAAGCTTCATATAAAGATGAAATGTCAAAACTGAATCCGAATGAAATAGCAACTGTAGATGTACTTAGAAATGCTTCTGCAACTGCTATTTATGGCGAAAAAGGTAAAAATGGTGTGGTAATTATTACAACTAAAACACACACACAAGTTAAAGAAGATCCTAACTTTACGATAAAGGGAAAACAACTTTATACATTAAAAGTTGGCAATAAACGTCAAATAATTGATGCAATAACTGCCAATGATTATCCAAGTGATCGCATTATGCAAGTAAATGTTATCAAACTCAACGATATAAAAGCCAGAAAAACGGCCTTAAACGAATACGAAGAAAAGGTTTTAAAAGAAGGCTATGATGGTTGGGTTGATATTTGGGTAAAGGAACAGTAAGCAAAATTTTCAGAAGATACTTTGATAATTCAAGGTTTTTAAATAAATTAGATTCATAATTTATAAAAGCAATGACAAAAATACTGGTAAATGAAGCCATTAAAGAAATGCCTAATGAGTTTTCTATTGATGATTTGATTGAAAAATTAATATTGGTACAAAGTTTTGAACAAGGAAGACAGCAGTATCAAGCAGGTAAAACTTTTACGCACCAAGAGGTTGGTCAAAAGTTAGAAAAATGGTTGAAGTAATTTGGACTCAAAATGCCACAAATGAAATTGTGAGCATTGCCGAATACCTTGCACAATATTCGGAGCATTATGCATCAATGGTTGTTAAGCGGTTGTATGAAAAAGTTGGTGTTTTAAGACAATTTCCAAAACTTGGAAGAGTAATTCCTGAAATGCAGGAAGATAAGTACCGTGAATTGATTGATGGAAATTACAGAGTAATGTACGAAATCTTGGATGAAGAAATAATTTTGATTCAAAGAGTAATGCATTCATCAAGATTTTTTGAAAAGTTATAGTGTTTACCTTTATTAATGATGCCTAAAGTAATTGACCTTAATTCATACACTTGGCTTGACTTCACAGCCAATAACAAAGAATTAGAAACCTTAGATTTAGAAAATACTGCTCAATTTTCGGAATATGTTTTCAATAAAATTGCAGATGCGGGTGCGAAAATGGGCGTTGGTGGCTACATGGAGCCTCGAGTGATTTATCGAAGAAGTGAGCATTTTTCATCGGAAACCGAAGCCCGATGTACTCATTTGGGTATTGATTTATGGGCAGAAGCAGAAACGCCAATTTATGCTCCGTTTGATGCGATTGTGCATAGCTTTCAAAACAATAATAATTTCGGAGATTATGGCCCAACAATCATTTTAGAACACTCGCAAAACTTTGATTTTACTTCACATAGAAAGCTTTATACTCTTTACGGACATTTAACTTTAGACTCTCTCGATGGCCTTTTTGAAGGAAAAATGATAAAAAAAGGCGAGAAATTAGCCAAAATTGGCAATTTTCCAATCAATGGTGATTGGCCGCCTCATCTTCATTTTCAAGTAATGACTGATATGATGGGCATGAAAGGCGATTTTCCAGGCGTTTGTGCTTTGTCTGAGAAAGAAAAATATCAGCAGGTTTGCCTTGACCCAAATTTGATTCTGGGTTTGGAATAAAAAAAGAGAACTGAAAATGTTTTATATTGACATTATCAATTCTCCATTTTCAATTATACATTATGTATTATCCTTTATAAAACAACCACTTTCCGATTTCTTTGAACGAAGGTTTTTTTCCATACATCAAAATACCTACACGATATATTTTTGCTGCCAACCAAACCATTCCAATGGTACTCACTACAAGTAATGACATTGATAAAATTAATTCCCAAGGCTCAACACCAAACGGTAGGCGTGACATCATGGTAATTGGTGAGGTAAATGGTATCATGGATGCCCAAAAAAGCAATTTATTATCAGCCTGCCCTGCTGTCATTAGGCCGATTAAATAGCCTGCCAACAGGGGAAGCATAATAGGGAACATGAATTGCTGGGTATCTGTCTCGTTGTCAACCGCTGAGCCAATTGCTCCATAAACAGAGGCATAAAACAAATAACCAAATAGGAAATAAAATAAGAAGCAACCAATAATCAATGGAATATTGAGGCTTTTGGCACTTTGTAAAAATTGCATGATTTTACCTGCATCCGAAGGTGTTTGGGCAACTTTCTTAGCAATTTTATCTTTATCCTTTTGTGGCATTTCAGACATTTGCTCTTGAGCGGCTTTGGCTATTTGTTGTGATGGTAGGAGTGAAGAACTCACCGTTGTTAGCACAAATGTAAGCGTTATCCAAAGTGTAAATTGTGTTAAACCAACCAGTCCAACGCCTAAAATTTTCCCCATCATTAGTTGAAATGGCTTAACAGAAGAAATGATAACTTCGATAATTCGATTGGTTTTTTCTTCAATAACTCCACGCATTACTTGCATTCCAAAGCCAATTACAGTTGAAAACATCAAAATAACAGTGATAAATCCTAAAATCGTTGAAGCAAGTGTATTTTGTTCTTTCTGCTCACCTTCTTTACTTACTACTACAACTTTTGACGAAACATCCACATCTGCATCATCCAAAACCTTTTGGTCGATGCCAGCTTTTGATAATTTTACATTGCGAATTTCATTTTGAATGATACGCTCAATTTTTCCTTGAATTTCAAATCCAACACCTTTGCCCGTGAAAATTTTTAGGCTTCCTGGGTCATCCATAATGTTTTTAGGAATCAAGGCTACAATGTCTGTTCGTTTTTGATTAAGACGATTAATGGCGGAATCAAGCGGTAGATTGAGGTATTCAAATTTTACTTTTTCTGAGTCTTTAAATTTTTGTGTAAAAGCCCCACTTTCATCAATGATTGATACTTTTTGTAGTTCACGGGAGTTGAAAACGCCCCAAAAAAGCAAAGCATAAAAGCCAGAAATAAGCAGAGGCATCAAGAGTGTCATTACCCAAAAGGATTTTTTCTTGATTCTGACCAAATATTCTCGGCGAAGGATAAGTAGTATATTTTTCATGTGTTAAGTTTTTTTAAGTACGACAGAGTTCCTACTCCGTCAAGTTTCTCATTTCTTTCTGACGGAGTAGGAACTCCGTCGTACTATATCAGTCAATAGTTTCGTTGACAACCATCTTGAAAATATCATTCATGGTTGGAATGTTTTCTCCAAATGAGCGAAGTTCAACTTTATCAATTAATTGTCTAACCAATTGATTGACAGGAACTTCTGGATTTAACTTAATGGTTGATGTGGCATAGTTATCTCCAATTGCATCAGTAGTTAAAATCTCAAAATCATTTCCAATATTATCTAAAACCCCGAAGTATTCAGCATGGTAGGTATGCGTTTTAAAACGCTCTTTGATTTCGTTTTTAGGGCCGTCCAATACCTTTTCTGATTTATTTATCAAGGCGATATGGTCGCATAGTTCTTCGACAGATTCCATTCGGTGGGTAGAAAAAATGATTGTTGAACCTTTTTCTTTAAGTTCAAGAATCTCATTTTTTATCAAATCGGCATTGATTGGGTCGAAACCTGAAAATGGCTCATCTAAAATAATCAATTGTGGTTCGTGAAGTACAGTTGCCACAAACTGAATTTTTTGTTGCATACCTTTTGATAGGTCTTCAACATTCTTTGTCCACCAAGTTTTAATATCAAACTTAATGAACCATGCTTTTAATTTTTCAAGGGCTTCTTTTTCTGAAAGCCCTTTGAGTTGAGCCAGATAAAGCAGTTGCTCGCCAACTTTCATTTTTTTGTAAAGTCCACGTTCTTCGGGTAAATACCCAATTTCTCTGATGTGACTTTGATTGAGCTTCTGACCATCAAATAAAACATATCCTTCGTCTGGACCTGTAATTTGATTGATGATACGAATAAGAGAGGTTTTACCTGCACCATTTGGCCCTAATAGACCAAAAATTACTCCTTTGGGAATGTTGATGCTGACATTGTTAAGGGCAGTATGTTGCGAATATCGCTTCACAACATTGTGAACTTCGAGAATATTACTCACTGTTAGTAGTTTTGGTTTAGTGACCCAAATATAGTCTCTCCGTCAGAATAAATAAAGAAATATATACAAATGGATTTTTTCTTGAATGAAAGGTTGTAAAGAGGAGTTAGGAAATTGGAATTATGAATTGGGAATTGGGAAAATGGAAGTTGCGAGTTAAATATAATGAGTAAAATCAGATACATGTTACGAAACTAAGTAAAATGTAGATTGTGTTTTCAATTCCCAATTCCCAATTCCCAATTCATAATTCCTAATTCGTAACTCGTCATTTTTTATAATATTCTCTAATTTGGAAAAGGAAAAAGCCACTGATCAAAAAGGTAATGATGGCATCTATAAAGTCAAAATGAAGCAAATCGCTTGCTAAAATTAATAAGTAAGCATAATATGACCAAACCCAACCTTCTCGCTTACGGTCAAAAAGGCCCTTGATTGAAAGTAAACTACAAACCAATGCAACCAGAACAATGAGGGTAGCCAAGCTCCATCTGAAATTGATGGTGAAGGTTGAGAAAATAGATGCTATCGCAGTTAAGCCGATGGCAAAAACAGTTAAAGGTACTAAAAGTAACATTACATAAGGACTTACCTTGACAATAAAATCCTTCCATTCGGTAGGCAATTGAAAAGGTGCTTTAATAGTGAAAAGTGGCAACAGCTCTTTTTCGAGTGGTTTATCTGGTGTAATTGATTCCATTGGAGTAATCAGGATGGGTTGAGAAATGAGGAGCAATATTATATGAATGTAAAGGTTTTTGAGGCTAAAATCAAGGGTTTAATAATAATAATTCCTAAAATTTTACTAAGCGGTTGATGTATCTCGAAAATTCTATCAAACTTTTTTTGATAATTTGTTTGATAATCATTTATTTGTCAAAGCATTTTTCAAAACTTTAATGTTTCTTTGTACTTCAATTGCTCGGAAAAAACGATAATAGAAATTTACAGTAAAATTTGATTTAAAATAAAATTGAAAGACAAACATTGATTGTCGGCTATTTATACTCAACCTATGATACAAAAAGTAAAAAATATCTTATTGGTTATCCAAAACTATTGGAATATTGGCACAACCAAAATACTTGAGGCTTGGTGGTGGTTTCTAGACTTAATTTATAAAGCACTTTGCAAAGTTTTTGGCGAAGAGAAAGTTACAAATACTTTTATTTTCTTCAACCAGAAATTGGATATTGTATTGAATTACCTAAAAGAAAAATTTGACACTGATGGAAAGTATTTTCGAGCAATTGCAAAAATTTACAAATTTTCAGGAAAAATAATCTTAGGAGGGTTGGTTTATTTATTCTGTATTGAAACTAATTTTCTTTGGCTTTGCGGTAAAATGCCAAGTATTGAGCAGCTAACAAACCCTAAAATTGCTCAGTCATCAGCAATTTATACTGCTGATGAAGTGGAAATTGGTAAATTTTTTACAGAAAATCGCCAAACTGTTGATAGTTCACAGATGTCGCCTTGGCTTTTTAAAGCATTGATTGCAACAGAAGATAAACGTTTTTACCAACATTCGGGTATTGATTTGCAATCAATGGCGGGTGTGGCAGTAGGTATTATTCGTGGTGGTGGTGAAAGAGGTGGGGGGAGTACTGTTTCACAACAATTAGCCAAGAATTTATATAATACCCGTAAAAGCGATATGAAAGGGCTTTTGTATTATATCCCCGTAGTAAAGACGATTATATATAAAACAAAAGAATGGCTCACGGCAATCAGGTTGGAGCGGAATTTTACCAAAGGTGAGATTCTGACAATGTACCTTAATACTGTTGATTATGGGAACAATGCTTACGGAATTCGAACCGCCTCACAAACATATTTCAATAAAGAACCTAAAAAACTAACAATTGAAGAAGCAGCAATTTTAGTAGGATTACAAAAAGGTACTACACTTTATAATCCTATCAGGAATTATAAAAATGCCTTGAAACGAAGAAATACAGTTTTGCAGCTAATGGCCAAAAATGGAGATTTAAAGCAGGAAGAGGCTGATAAGTTGTGCAAAACGGAAATCAAATTAGACGTAAATATTGAAGATGCTTATGAAGGACAAGGTAGCTATTTTAAAGTAGCATTGGCCAGATTCGTAGAAAATTGGGCAAAAAAGAATGAAATTGATATTGATTTATACCGTGATGGCTTAAAAATTTATACTACCATTGACTCAAGAATGCAAACGCATGCAGAAAATGCAGTTTCGAGTCACATGAAACGTTTACAAAAAGTTTTTGACCAAGAATGGAAAGGGAGAAATCCTTGGACTTATGAAAATGGACAAGAGATTCCAGGTTTTATTGATACTGTTGCTAAAAGAACGCCAATTTATAAGCGTTTAGCAAAAAAGTATAAAAACCAGCCGGATTCAGTACATTATTACATGTACGAAAAGAAAAAGAACATTAAAGTATTTACATGGGAAGGTGAAAAAGAGATGTTGTTGAGTCCTGTTGACTCGATTATTCATTATAAAAGATTCTTGCAGTCAGGAATGATGGCAATGGATCCTTTCAATGGTTTTATCAAAGCATGGGTTGGTGGGATTGATTATGATTATTTTAAATATGACCATGTCAAACAAGGTCGTCGTCAACCTGGTTCAACTTTCAAACCTGTGCTTTATACTGCTGCTATTGATGGTCCACTTAATCTTTCTCCTTGCGATCGTCGAACAGATGAGCCTTTCAAAAAAGAGTGGGTAGAAAATGGCGAGCCAAAAACTTGGGAGCCTAAAAATGCTGATGGGGTTTTTACTTACGCAAGTATGACATTGCGACGTGCGATTGCTCGCTCGGTCAACTCAGTAGCTGCACAACTTTCTGACGAAGTAAAACCTAACACAATTATTGATTATGCACGTAAATTAGGCATTACTGCACCACTTGAGTCAGTCTTGTCTTTAGGGATTGGTACTTCAGATGTATCATTATATGATATGGTAGGTGCCTATGGCGTTTTTGTGAATGGTGGAAATTATGTTGAGCCAATGCTGGTTTTCAAAATTGAAGATTCAAAAGGAAGAGTTTTATATGAATTTGAAACAAAAAAACGTGAAGCTATCAAACCCGAATCAGCCTTTTTGATGCAATATATGCTTCGTGGAGGAGTAGAAGAGCCAGGGGGAACATCAAGAGGGTTATTTGAATTTTGTAGTGCTTTATTTGGGAATGGTGGACAAGTGGCAGGAAAAACAGGCACAACATCTAATTATTCTGACTCTTGGTATATGGGCTTTACAAAGGACTTGGTTTGTGGTGTTTGGGTTGGGGGCGATGATAGGAGTATTCACTTCCGCTCCCGTATGGGCGAAGGTTCAAGGTCAGCATTGCCTATTTTTGGAAAATTTATGCAAAGTGTTTATACTGACTCAAAACTTGGCTATAGCCCAGGCCCTTTTCCAAAACCAAGCATAACGATCACAAAAGATTATCAGAATTGTGGAGGAGATATTGGGGGAATTATTGTTTCAGACTCGTCATCAAATAGTACTGATTCAAGTGGACGTCCTTTACCACTTGATGCACCCAAATCGCCAAATTCAGAACCAATTGAAAGAGATACAACTGATACTAAATGATTATCAAATATTTTTTTGTTAATTTTTTACATATTTTTAATTTACCAAATTGCTTATAGTCAGTGTTTTATGCTTTCTATATTTTGAATTTTTAAGTTGAATTACTTAAAAATTGCTTTTTATCATAATATCCTTACAACCTTTTTACAAACTTTGGAGTCTTAACCAATAAACAGGATAAGAAACTCTGAACGACTTTTACAATGAAATTAAATTTACCCATCCACACCTCGTCTATTCGTTTAGCTGGGAAGAAAAAAGTAAACCCAGCAGAGGTACTTTTTTTGAAAGCTGATATTAATTACACCGAAGTTTTTTTACAGGGAGGCGAAACACTTATTGTTTCAAAGACCTTGAAAGAACTTGAAAAACGTTTTGTGCCATTCAATTTTTTTAGAACACATAAATCATTCATGGTTAATCTAAACCATGTCATTGGATATCAGATTCATGAAGGATTATTGGTGAAATTGCAGGAACAATATAATGTGAATTTATCTCGTCGAAGAAAAGAAGATTTTCTTAAATCTTTTCACGATTTTCCGAAAAAGTAGTGTTTTTCACTGGTTTAATGGTGATTAATAACTTGAATAACTATTACTGGTTAATGAACTAATTTACAATAACCAGTAACTAATCACCAAAAAATCAACTTGTATGGTCTGAAACAATCAGCCATTTACCATTAATTTTCTTCAAAATTAAAGTAAAATAACCCCCAATATCGCCTTTCTCAGGGCGTGTAAGATGCCATTTGCCTAATACCCAACAAGTTGTTTTTGAGTGAAAATCAGTTTTTTGAATATCAAATTTTAGTGTACCCATTGTAGCACTGTCGGGATAGCTTTTATGGTATCTATCAAGTGTTGCTTTCCAACCATAAACTACACCTTTTGAGCCAATAAACATCAAAGAGTCCGATTTCCAATAATCTTCCATGAAGGCTTCTATATTGCCTTTATTCCAATGATCATTTTGACGAGCTAATACCTTCAAAACCGCTTGACGTTCGTTTGAAATTTGTGCAAAACTGACAAATGTAAGTATAATAAAGCAGATGAGTAGGAGTACTTTTTTCATTGGTTCTATTTTTTGATGGTGTGTTTTTTTCAGTTGACTATGGTCAATCAACCATTGAATTTTATATCTTTGCAAAGTAGCATAAAATTATTAAATTTTCGTGAATAAACAAGCAATTTGGTTTATCGTTAATCCAATTTCTGGAGGTAAAAAAAAACATCAAAAAATTATTCAACTAATTGATAGTCAATTAGATAAGCAGACGTATTCTCCCACAATCTACTATACCGAATATGCTGGACATGCTACACAAATTGCAGCGGAGGCCGTAAATAAGCAAATACCTTTTGTGGTGGCTATTGGCGGAGATGGGACTGTCAACGAAGTTGGAAAAGCATTGATCAATTCAAAAACGGCTTTAGGTATTATTCCGACTGGTTCGGGTAATGGTTTGGCACGTGAATTAGAAATTCCGATGAAGCCAGCTGAGGCAATAGAGTCTTTGAATACTCCAATCACCAAACAAATTGATGTTTGTTTTGTAAATGAAATCCCTTTTTTTTGTACTGCAGGTGTAGGTTTTGATGCTCATTGTTCAGAAATATTTTCAACAAAAAAAGGGAGAGGTTTATGGAATTATGTAAAAGTTGGCTTTACAGAATTTTGGAAATACAAACCCTTGAAATGTATTTTTGCTGGCAATGATTATGAAGTTTTCAGTATCACATTTGGTAATGCTTCTCAATTTGGTAATGATGCCTATATTACACCAACTGCCGTTTTGGATGACGGCTTTATAGATTGTACAATCATCAGCCCACCTTCAATATTACAGGCATTAAGAATGATTACTCAATTATTTAGTGGAAATATTCATTCATCAGAACTTTCTGAAAACTATCGTGGAACAAAGTTTAAATTAGAAAGTGAACAAGATTTTTTAATACATTTTGATGGTGAACCTTTGAAAATGAAAAATAAAAAGCTTACTATCAGTATATTAGAGAAAGGTTTAAGAGTTATGATATGAAAAATAAGAAACAAAGAGAGGGAGTTGTGTATTCGACTAATCCTGATTTTGAATTTAATTTTGGCGAAGATCAAGAGCCAGAGACACTTCCTGCTCAACAACAAAATTTTAAGATTTGGTTGGATAGAAAAGGCGGGAATAAAGTGGTGAGTAGGGTAGATGGCTTTATTGGAAAAGATGAAGATTTACAAAATCTAAGGAAAAAACTCCAAAATTTGTGTGGTAGTGGTGGAACAGCCAAAGATGGTGAAATTCTATTGCAAGGCGACCATCGGGACAAAATTTTAACATTCTTGTTGAAAGAAGGGTACAAAGCTAAGAAGGCTGGAGGATGATTTTAGTTCTGAATTTAGAGTTCTGAATTCTGAGTTATTGTATTTTTTTTTATTTAATTTTCATAAATCTTTTCAATTTACCTAAAAATATTTAACTCAGAACTTATGACTCAGAATTCAGAACTCTTGGAGCATCAAATAAAAGTAGAGCGTACCGCACGATTTTATACATTAGGCGAATTGAACGAAGCGACCAAAACAATTTGGTTTGTGGTTCATGGATATGGACAATTATCGCAGTATTTCATTAAAAAATTCAACCAAGTAGTTGATAATCAGACTTTTATTGTTGCTCCTGAAGCACCAGCAAGGTTTTATTTAGATGCCAATTATAGTAGAGTTGGGTCATCTTGGACAACCCGTGAATTGCGTGATTTTGACAAAAAAGATAACAATGATTTTCTAAATCAAGTGTATGATAACTTGTTGAAAGATAGAGATTTATCGACTATTGAAGTCAATATTTTAGGCTTTTCGCAAGGTTGTGCTACCGTTTGTCGATGGGTAGGAGATGGGCATATTAAATGCAATCGACTTTTGCTTTGGGCTGGGTTTTTCAGTAATGGGATTCGAGAGGTTATTGAGCCGAAACAATTGAAAAATATAGAAACTTACTATATTTATGGCGATAAAGATGAATATTTGATCGCTTATCCCGAAATTTCAGAGAAATTTAGAGCTGGAATGATTGAAGATATTAACCCCAAAATTGTGTGTTTTGAAGGTAAGCATACCGTTGATGAAACAACATTAAAGGCAATTATTGCTGGATTTTAAACCAATTTTACTTCGTCTCCGATTTTAATTTTACCACCTTTTATAACCATACAAGTAATACCCCCGTGTCCACGCATGGCGTTGTAGCCACCTGTTCCAAGATTTTGTTCCATTCGACTGCATGGATGGCAATAGCCTGTCATTTTCAAAGTCACTTCTCCAATTGAAAACGCTAAATCATTGAAAGCCAACAAATTGATGCCAGAAATGACAATGTTTCTTCGTAAAAGAGCAGGATCAATACTATCTTTATGTAAGATTTTGCTCACTGCTTCTATGTGTTCGGCTTGAATAAGTGTCACTTGTCTTTTACGATTTGTACCTTTATAGCGGTCACCTTCAATGCCTTTTTTCTCAGAAACTACTATTTCTTCCACCACTTTTATCTCTCCACGCGAAGTAGGCCCTGGACGGTAACTCATCCATTCAACTTTGCCAGTATGAGCAAAAGTTTGCATTAATTCTTTTATTTCCATGATTCTTTAGACAAGTTGGAAACTTGTTTTACGAAGTTTACAAATGTGGTGTATCGAATTTTTGTTTTTCAAAAGCCAAACAGAAAGGTTTTAAATTGCATTCGCTACATTTGGGTGTACGAGCTACACAAATATACCTTCCATGAAGAATGAGCCAATGATGAGCAACGGCGATTTTATCCTTTGGAATAAATTTAATTAATTGTTTCTCAACCAAAAGAGGTGTTTTGGCTGTTTTAGGTACTAAACCTAACCTATGAGAAACGCGAAAAACGTGCGTATCAACAGCCATGGCAGGTTGATTGAAAATAACCGAAACTATAACATTTGCTGTTTTTCGACCAACACCGGGCATTTTTTGCAGGTCTTCAATCGTATTGGGTACTTCTGAATTAAAATCATTGACCAGAATACGAGCCATGCCTATCAAATGTTTGGCTTTGTTATTTGGGTAACTAACGCTTCTAATGTATTCAAAAACTTCATCGGCTGTTGAGGCTGCCAAACTTTCAGGTGTCGGAAAACGAGGAAAAAGCTTTTGTGTAACAATATTTACTCGCTTATCTGTGCATTGAGCTGAAAGAATTACGGCAACCAATAATTCATAAGGATTTGAATAAACAAGCTCAGTTTCTGCTTGTGGATAATTTTCACTAAAATAAGCTACTAAGGCAGTATATCTTTCTTTTTTTTGCATTCTTCAAAGTACGACGGATTTCCTGATCCGTCCAAATATTATTATCTATTCATCAATCAAGGCAGCGGATTAGGAAATCCGTCGTACTTTTATTTTACATTTTTCCTGCGATTTCGTTGAAAATCTTCCAAAACAAATCCACCTAAACCATTCAAACCACTATAATAAGCTCTGCCATTATTTACTTGCGTGAATTGTTGCACAAATTGCTTGAGATATGGGTCGGTAGCAATCATAAAGGTTGTAATCGGAATTTCCAATCGGCGTGCTTGTGCGGCAATTGTGAGTGTTTTATTGACAATCTTTCGGTCGAGACCAAAACTATTTTTATAATAATTAATACCTTCTTTCAAGCAAGTCGGTTTACCATCAGTAATCATAAAAACTTGCTTGTTTTTGGTTTTTCTACGACGCAATAAATCCATCGCCAATTCTAAACCAGCCACAGTATTGGTGTGATAAGGCCCAACCTCTAAATAAGGAATATCTTTTAATTGAATTTGCCAAGCATCATTACCAAAAACCAATATATCAAGCGTATCTTTTGGATATTTGGTGCGAATCAATTCTGCTAAAGCCAATGCAACTTTTTTGGCAGGGGTGATTCTATCTTCTCCATACAAAATCATTGAGTGTGATACATCAATCATCAAAACTGTTGAGGTTTGTATTTTTGACTCTCGGTCAACCACTTCCAAATCGCTCTCTAAAAGCATAAAATCATCAATTCCTCCATTAATTTGGGCATTTTTTAATGATTCTGTCATCGAAATTTGGTCGAGTGTATCTCCAAATTGAAAAGCTCGAATATCGCTACTGAGTTCATCGCCCGTGCCTGTATAAGGTGTATGATGGCTACCACTTGATTTTGTTCGCTTCAATTTACCGAAAATTTCATCAAGCGATTGTTTCCTGATGCTTTGCTCACTTTTGGGTGTCATTCGAAGTTCACCTTCCTGATTTTCTTCAGTAATATAGCCCTTTTTCTTTAAATCATCAATGAAATTTGCCATTCCATACTCATCATTTGTGAGTTGGTATTGGCGATCTAGGTCACTCATGTAAGCAAGTGCCTGACTCACATCACCTGCCGTGATGAGTAGCAATTGCTGAAAAATATTGAGCAATTGCTCAAATTTGTTTTCACCCTTCATTTCGGGCTTGAACTCTGAAAATCTGAAACCTTTCATTTTGAATTTTGTTATAGAAACAAGTAAGAGTTAATTATTGTCTGTTGCACAACCATTGATATATGCTTTATAAACACCTCCATTGATTACTTTAAATCCTGGATTTAATATTATATATTTACCAGCATCATGTTTTATATTTGCTCCATTTTCAATTAAATTAGTTGTTGTGATAGAATTTGCTGCTTCTAATTTTTTAGTAACACCTGTGAGATATGTTTCTGATAGAGTTCTTTCATTTGGGCAATTTGTATAATACCATAATTCCTCACCATTAATTCCGTCGTTTGCTGAAAAGTATAATTTATCATTAATAAAACTTAGATTATTTGGATTTGAACTACCGCTCCCAACATTAATATCTTTTAACATTTGGGTTTGAACATTATCACTTGACCACAATTCACAACCATTAGTATCACACCCTTTGAAAAAAAGATTATCGGTTGTACTAAGTAACCCTGAACAAGAAATGGACGAAAAAACGTTTGTTCCAATATTTGTTCCATCTGTTTTCCAAAGCGTATTGTTTGCAATAAAAAAGATAAAATCCTTAAAAACTACAATTTCAAAACTATTTTGAGAACTTAAATTAAGAGCTAAAGGCTTAATAAATTCGATATTATTTCCATCCGTTCTATATAAACCTTCACCTATTATAGGGTCATTTGCTACAAAATACGTAAAGCCGTGATAATTTACGAAATTATTATAAATTATGCCACTTCCAAAGTTTTTTAAAATTACAGTACCAGCATCAGTGCCATTGCTTTTCCATAGTTTTTTTCCATTGTCAGTAATAAATAGAAGAGTACCATTGGCATTAAATAAATAATTGAATATTGTACTGGCAGACCCAGAGGTAATTTCTTTTACTTTTACAGTGCCACTACTTTCCCCATTACTTTTCCAAAGTTCATCTCCACTATATTCACTCTTAGCAGAAAAGAATAATGTACCATTGACATCTGTTAAAAATTTAGGGCTTGAACCTGTATAAATATAAATGGTTTTAACTTTATAGGCATAAGTTCCAATCAATGACCAAAGTTCTACTCCAAAAATATCTTTGAATGTAAAAAAGAGTCGGTTGTTGGAAATTGTAAAATTGGCAGGATAGGTACTTTCTCGGCTTTCTGATTGAATTTTATAGACACCTGTATTCCTAATTTCCCACAATTCAGTACCATTTGTCATTACATATCCTTTTCCATTAAAGCTTGCTAAACCGTTAAAGTTTTGTGTTGTATCTGTAGTAAATTCATAATGTATTGAAGTGTTTAAAGTATAAGCGTCGGTTTCCCATAATTCAGTACCCGTTTTTTCGTTTCGTGCTGTATAGAAAATTTTATTACCCACACTAATTATTTTTTTTGGAGAAGAAGATGCTTTTTCTGTGTTTATATCTTTTAAAAGAAAAGTACCAAACTGTGTTCCATCAGTTCGCCAAATTTCATATCCATGAATATCATCATAAGCTAAAAAGAAAATGATATTTGATGTTTGCCCAAGTATTTTTTGAAAAACAAACGAAGATTGAGATTGGTAAATTGACAAATCAACAGCAATAGTACCGTCACAAACAAAAAGTTTTTCTTGATTTAAACTATTTTTACCAGTAAAGAATAGCTTGTTGTTCGCTGTATGATACTTATAAACGCTATAATTAGAATTGTGTGCATAAAATAAGGAGGAGTTTACGCCATCAGTTTGCCAAATATTATCTCCTATGGTAAAGTATAATTGATTGTTTAATTTGGCAAAGTAGCTTGCCGTACTATAGTATAAGTTATTTGGAATAATGATTTTTTCTGCATAATTAGATGCTCCAACTCTAAAAAGCCGACTTTGGTATTCGATATTGCCCAAAGCAATGAGTTGATTGTTTATATTATTGAATCCTCTGGGGTCAGTATTATCACCATTTGCAGCAAAATTTGAAATAGCATAAGTTCCATATTGCGTTCCGTCTGTACGCCAAAGTTCACCTTTATTTGTGTCAGAGCCGTTGAAGTATAGAACGCCATTTATCTCTAAATATTCTCTAAAATTGCTTGTTGAACGATAACCAGCATCATATTCTGTATATTTTACTGTTCCTGCAATTGTTCCATTACTTTTCCAAAGTTCAATAATATTAGTATAGCCCGATGAAGTAACCTTGAAGTGTTCAACTATTAATTGACTGCCTAATTTTATAAACCTTTGCGAAGCATAATATCTTGGTTCTGAGGTTAAATTTGCTAAATAAGTAAAAGTATTCCCATCTGTACTCCATAATTGCTCTGTACGATTAGAGGAATTATCGGTAAAACTTATGAAGTAGAAAATTCCTTCAATATCTAAAAATGTAGGCTCAACTTCGCTTGAAGTATATAGACTTTTTAGGTATAGTGTGCCTGCTGTTGTTCCATCAGTTCGCCATAAGTCTATACCATTTGTATCATAATCATCTTTTTGAGATATAAAGAAAAGATAGTTTTGACCTTTATAGAATTTGCCAAAATCTCCTTGTGCAAATGTTCCAATATCGCTTTTAAATTTTATTGTGCCATTTATTGTGCCGTCACTTACCCACAAATCTCTATGATATTGATTTCCAGAAGCAAAAAAAAGTTTTCCATTCCATTCTGTCATACGTTCAAAACTTGTTGGGGCATTAGGTTGCCCTGTATTGATAAGTTCTATTGTTCCTGAGGTTTGCCCATCTGTAAACCATAATGATTTAATACCTGTTTCAAGGTTTTTAGCTGAAATATAAAATGAATTGCCAACAGTGCAAGTACTTTCAATAACTATACTTTTGTTTGATTGTGCAATATCTTTTATTATTTCTTGTGCAGATAAATTGTATGAAATTAATATAAAAAACAGGCAAAAATGCTTCATTGTTTTATTTTGTTGTGAAAAGTATTTTTAATCGTTGAGGAAATTGTTAAATGAAATTTTAGAAAAATATGCTTAAATGTATTAACACTTTTTTCTAATTTAAAGTTTTGCATAATAAGTTCTAAAAAAAAGACCCTTTGAGATTCAAAGAGCCTTTCTGAATACTTAAACCTATGATGAATCATAAATGCTTTTTAAACATTTACTTACATTGATACATCAACAAATACCATTCCATCTTCAATTTTCACTGGATACGTCTTGATTTCATACTCATCCCCACTTAAACAAGCACCTGTTTGTAGTGAGAAAGTTTTTTTATGAAATGGACAAGCCACCTTAGGTTCATCATTTGTCGAACCTATCATACCTCTTGAAAGTACCATTTGCTGCTTATGCGGACAGAGGTTTTGTGTAGCAAACCATTCGCCACGACGAGTAAAATTGAAAATGGCAATTTGTTCACCATTGACCAAAGTACAAGCTCCGCCATTTTCAGGTATTTGAGTTGATGAGCAAGCCAATACCCATGTTTCTGTTATTGTTTCAGTTGTCATAATGCCTCTTCCCCCAAAGAGAATCTTGAATATTTTATTTAAAATTTTTGTATTTTATAGTAAGTAAACTGTTGATATATAACTGTTGACTGATTATTTACTCCACTCCAAAGCTCTTTTTTGATCTCTTAAAGGTGTGAAAACTACGCTTGGGTCTTTCAATTCTGGAGCATTCACAAAATGTGTAAATCTTTGACGAATCTTATCGTTTTCTATGGCTTCTTTCCACTCGCATTTGTAGTTATTGATTAAGCCTGCCATTTCAGTTTCTAATTCTTGGCAAATGCCTAAACTATCATTGACGATTACATCTTTTAGATAAGCAATACCACCTTCCATTTTATTGAGCCATGTGGCTGTTCTTGTCAAAGGTTCGGCAGTTTTGATATAAAACATCAAAAATCTATCAAGATATTTGACACAATCTTCTTTTGAAATATCGCCTGCAATCAATTGGGCGTGCTGTGGTTTTGCTCCACCATTGCCACAAACATAAAGATTCCAACCTTTTTCTGTAGCGATAATTCCAAAATCTTTTGCTTGTGCTTCGGCACATTCACGTACGCAACCCGAAACGCCACCTTTGAATTTATGCGGAGCTCTGATACCTTTATAACGGTTTTCTACTTCAACGGCAAATGTTACCGAATCATGCAAGCCAAAGCGACACCAAGTTGAACCAACGCAAGATTTGACGGTACGAAGGGCTTTTCCATAGGCGTGTCCTGACTCAAAACCTGCTTCGATTAATTCCTCCCAAATGGCTGGCAAATCATTAAGGTGAGCTCCAAACATATCAATACGTTGTCCGCCTGTGATTTTGGTATAAAGACCATATTTTTGTGCAACAGTGCCTATTACAATTAATTTTTCAGGGGTAATTTCGCCACCTGCAATGCGTGGAACGACTGAATAAGTACCACCTTTTTGGATATTTGCTAAAAATCTATCGTTGGAATCTTGTGCGATGTCGTTTCCTTTCACAAGAATCATTTCATTCCATAAACTCGCTAAGATTGAAGCTACGGCAGGTTTACAAACTTCGCAACCGTCACCATGTCCAAATTTATCTAAAACGCCTTCATAAGACTTAATTTCGTTGATTTTTACTAAATCAAAGAGTTCTTGGCGTGTATAATCAAAGTGTTCACAAACAATATTTCTGACATAAATTCCTTGCTCTTTCATTGTTCCGAGCATTAAATCTTTTACCATCGGCACACAACCTCCACAACCTGTTCCTGCTTTGGTACATTTTTTTAAACCATCTACGGTATGTACTTTATTTTCAGCAACTTCGTGGCAAATTTGCCCTTTTGTCACGGCTTCGCATGAACAAATTAAAGCATCATCAGGTAAACTCATAATTCCCGCACCACTATCTTCTGCTCCACCTCTTGCTCCTAAAATTAAATTTTCAGGGTCTTTCGGAAGCACCAATTTGTTATTAACAGTTTGCAACAACATATTGTACTGTTCGGCATCACCAACCAAAATTCCGCCTAAAAGTAATTGTCCGTCGTTGGAAATATTGATGCGTTTATAAATCGCTTTCGATTTGTTTTCATACACAATTGTTTGACAGTCAGGCTCAGCAATGAAGGCGTTTCCAAAACTTGCGACATCAACACCAATCAATTTTAGCTTGGTTGACATATCGAAGGCTTTGAATTCTTTTGCTCCGTTACATAAATTTGTAGCAACAATATCAGCCATTTCGTAGCCAGGAGCAACCAAACCATAAATCATGTGGTCATGCAAAGCACATTCACCAATGGCAAAAATATTGGGGTCAGAAGTCTGAAGTTTATCATTGACAACAATCCCGCCACGAGAACCAACTTCTAGACCTGAAAGTCTGGCAACTTCATCACGAGGCTTGATTCCTGCTGAAATAACAAGCATATCAACATCTAATCTCGAACCATCCACGAAGTTCATACCATTGATTATGCCATCGCCAGCAATTTCTTGCGTGTTTTTATTCAAATGTATTTTTAAACCCAAAGTTTCGAGTTTTGCTTTCAAAATATCGGAGCCAGCTTGGTCGATTTGGCGTGGCATCAGACGAGGAGCAAATTCGATGACATGGGTTTCTTCTAAGCCTAAATCTAATAATGCTTTTGCTGCTTCTAAACCCAATAAACCTCCGCCAATGACAGCACCTTTGCGTGCTTTCTTGGCGTGTTCTTGCATCATGTCAAGGTCTTCGATGGTACGATAAACAAAAACGCCATCTTTTTCGACACCAGGAATAGGTGGCACAAATGCCGCCGAACCTGTGGCTAAAACCAAATAATCGTAAGGAATGCAAAGACCATGATGTGATGAAACTGTTTTGACTTCACGGTCGATGTTGGTAACTGGGTCTGAGAGATGAATTTTGATGCCGTTGTCGAAATACCAATCCAATGAAGCCATTGTGAGGTCTTCGGCTGTTTTACCCGCGAAGTATTCGCTTAGGTGAACTCGGTCATAAGCAGGGCGTGGTTCTTCGCCAAAGACGGTTATTTCAAATAGGTCTTTCGCTTTAGCTATGAGTTTTTCGCAAAACTTATAGCCCACCATGCCGTTGCCCACCACAACGACACGGGTTTTAGTTCCGTTTGTCATTTTGAATTATGTTTTCCTACGTTTGCGGCATCAATTTGTTCAGTACGTTTCCCCCATTCTGAACACAATCATGCTTGAATTTCTTTTTGTGAAATAAGTATAAATACTCATTTTTAATCAAATGTATATTACGGATTTTAAAAATGCAAGTTTTTATTTGGTAAAATTTACTATTTGTAGTTTATTTTTTGGTAAATTGTATTTATCGCAGAATTAATATAATAGATTGAACTTATTCGATTTTAAACTTACTCCATTGCCAACCTCACCAACTCGGCAGTATTCTTAACATCGGTTTTTCGTAAGATATTTGCTCGATGATTGGAAACCGTTCTGACACTTAATGAAAGTTTTTCTGCAATTTCTTGACTACTCAAACCTTCAGTAATATATTTTAATATTTCACGCTCTTTTTTTGAGATTTTGGTGAATAAATTAGTGTTTTTAAGTTTTGGTGTAACTTTTTGTTTACGTTGAGACAGTAAACCATCTATAATCATTGCCGAAACTGTAGGAGGAAAGTACTTTTCACCTTCTGAAACACTTGTTAATGCTTTTAAAATTTCTTCTTTACTCGTATCTTTTAGTAAATAACCCATCGCACCATTTTCGACTGACGTAACCATATATTCGGGGTTATTATGCATCGAGAAAATGACAGACTTTATCGTTGGAAACTTGTCTGAAATTGCTTTTGCAACTTCAAAACCTGACATTTTGGGCATGGTGAGATCAAGTAAAACGATGGTAGGTTTTAGCGTTTTTACTTTTTCTAAAGCTTCCATTCCGTCAGAGGCTTCGCCTACGATTTCGATGTTTTCTTCATCTTCCAAAAGGTTTTGGATGCCCTTTCGCACTACGGCGTGGTCATCAACTATCAAAAGTTTTATCTTAGTTGCCATGTTGAATATAAGTTTTGAGTCGATTAGCTTGCAGTATTTAAAGGAATTTTAACAAATATACTTGTTCCTTTATTGATTTCCGATTCTATTTTGAAAGTACCATTGAGTAATCGTACACGTGTTTGCATATTGCCAAGTCCGTTGCCCGTTATTTTGGCTTTCTTCGTTTTTTTTGAGTCAAATCCTTTACCATCATCGGTGATGGAAAGAATGATATTTTTGTTTTTTTCATTAGACAGATTTAGTACAATTTTTTTAGCCTTTGCATGTTTAACGATATTGTTGAGCGATTCTTGGGCAATTCTATATAAATTATTTTCGATATTATTTGGTAAAACTACATTTTCCGTCATATCATTAAATGTTGCTTTAATGCCAGCTGCATTTGCCGTACGTTCAGCTAATAATCTCATCGCACTCGATAGTCCAAAATCTGACAGTACCGAGGGCATCAAATTGAAAGATACATTACGAGTAGCTTCAATTGTTTCATCAATTAATTTTTGATGTTCTATGAATGAGTTTTTTTGTTTTTCATTAATAAAAGGTAAACTTTTGAGTTTTTCACTATCTAATTTTAAGCCTGTGAGCATCTGCCCAATTCCATCGTGCAATTCACGAGCGAGTCGCTTGCGTTCTTCTTCCTGCCCTTCCATTAAAGCCGCCGACCGAATATTATCTTCTTTACGTAATAATTCATATTTCTCTTCGGTAGCTTTGAGTAAATCTTTTTGAATATTGATGAGTTTTTCGTTGGTTTCGTTGAGTTGTTGGTTTTTAAATTGTAGTTCGGATTCAGATTCTGTAATGCGTAAAATGACTTCTTTCACATACCTCACCAAAGGAGTGAAAATTAAAAAACCTTCAATAATTAATATGCAAATTGTGATACAAAACAAAATCAATTCAATGCGTTTTACACGACTTACTCTTGCTTGAGCCTCGGTGTCATATTGAGAAACAATTTTATCCATTAATTTCAAAAACTGTCTTTCATTGGTGAGCATATTTTTTAAAATCTCACGCCCGTTCTCTTCTTGCTTATTTTGGCTAATGATACTGGCATTTGAATAAATAACTTTGAAAATTGGCTCAATCTCAGCAAATATTGATTGAATCTCTTGACTATTCTTTACCAAATATGTTTTGTCTAATACCAAGTTGCTGTTTTTTAGTCCGTAATGACATTTGGCCCATAATTTAAGGACATCGGCAAAGTCTTTATTATAGATGGCTGCTTCTTCTGGAAATTGATTGCTGTTTGTTATTAAAATTGCCATTTTGCATAGTCTTTGACTAAGCATTCTTTGCCTTCCTGCTAAATTTACCACATGTGCATCATCTGTTGATTCATTGAGTGATTGTTGAATCAAAACTTGCCCAAACAAAGACAGCATGGCAACGACAGTCAAAGCTACCAAATAAAGGCGTGTTAATCGTTGTGAAACTTGTTTGTCGAGGTCTTGCATAAAGAAAGTAAAATTCATACTTCTGAAAAATTAGGGCATATTTTTGGAACTTACAAGCTGCCATTTAAAGTTCTTTATATTATGAAAGTTTTTATTTATTTTGTACTATTATGATTATGAGTAATTTTACTCATTTTGTGTTTTATTGATAATTGTTTGTCTAAATCGAATTATTTTAAAATATTCTTTGGGAAATATATAGTTTTAACAAATAATTGTTTTATTTTTATATCCATAATATTTGTTTTATAAAAGTGTAGATAATATGATAGGTTTAGATTACTGCTAAATCTACAAATTTTTAAATTGAATAAAAATACTTAATAATTATGACACCAAAGCTTACACTCGTGGGGGCGGGTCCAGGCGACAACGAACTCATTACATTAAAAGGTATAAAAGCATTACAAAATGCTGACGTGGTTTTGTATGATGCTTTAGCTAATGATTCATTGTTGGCGTATGCACCCATACAAGCTATTAAAATGAATGTGGGTAAGCGAAAGGGGCAACATTCCTATTTGCAAGATGAAATTAATCGCTTAATTGTTTCATTTGCATTAGAGCATGGTCATGTTGTTAGATTGAAAGGTGGGGATCCTTTTGTTTTTGGTCGTGGCTATGAAGAGTTGGAGTATGCAAAAGCTTTTGGTATCTCAACTGAAGTTATTCCAGGTGTTTCAAGTTCAATTGGCGTAGCCGCAGCGATTCAAATACCTATTACTCATCGTGACATTGCTCGTAGTTTTTGGGTAGTAACTGGCCATACAAGTGATGGAAGCTTACCAAAAGATTTAAGTTTAGCTGCTCAATCATCGGCAACAGTGGTAATATTAATGGGCATGAGTAAATTAGCAGAAATTGCTGCTATTTTTGGACATCATGGAAAATCAGAAATGCCCATTGCAATCATTCAAAATGGTACTACAGGTAAACAAAAATCTGTCTTCGGACAAATCAGAGATATTCTTGAAAAAGTAAGTGAATCAAAAATCACAAATCCAGCCGTTATTATTATAGGTGAAGTGGTAAGTCTTCATCCTGAGTATGTACTGGATTATGTTGAAGAAATGAAGTTATAAGGAAGCTCTATATAAATTGGAAAGTTTAAGGTGCCATGCCCAAAAGGTGTGGCACTTTTGGTTGCTACACTGAGCTAGCCTTTTAGATAGCCAGGCTTGCTATCTAGAAAAGTGAAACGTGCCACACCTCAAAGGTGTGGCACGTTTAATTGATACATTGAGCTACCAAGGTAGATAGGTGTAACATTTGTATTTTACTAATCATCATCCTTAGCAGCAATGAAGTTTTAAGTAAACTTTGTATATTAGAAAAGTGAAACGTGCCACACCTCGAAGGTGTGGCACGTTTGGTTGTTACACTGAGTTGTAATTAAGATAGTCAGATATAGTTTTTTTATTTTAGAAATAATTAAAAAAAATAAAGCAATTGCCTCAATTGCTTGTAAACAGGATAGAAAGTCTATTGTATATGTTTATTGTCATGGAAGTCAATTTTTTGTAGAACTGATAAGCATTAGCGACAAAATATTATTTGCAAAAGTGTATTTTTAGATTGATTATTTTTGAGTGTTTATAATTATCTTTTTCAAAGATGAAATTTGAGAAATAAAATATTAAAAAATTACAAAATCTCAAAAATAGGTTTCAAAAAATGATTTTTTGAGAAAATAAAATTGTATTTTTCCTAAAACAAGTTTCAAAATTAGAAGAACTTTGTATAAAAATAGTAAAAATGCCTAAAATATGTTAAAAAGTGTTTTGAGTATAAAATATTATTTTTTACATTTGAATAAGCAAAGAGAATTACATAATAATAAGTATAAATAACCAAAGAAAATTTCGATAGTGGGGGCTATCGAAAAATAAAATTAAAAACTAACCTTTTATTTTTAACATTTAAAACAAGATGCAAACGTAGGCAAACTGACAACAAAAGCACAAAGAAATCGGGGATAGTCGAAGTGGGGGCTTCGTCTTGAACCAAACAAAAACCGACCTGACATGGGGGTGTCAAAGTCGGCTAACGAATCGCAGAACGTAGGTATTTATTCACAATTCAATTCAAAACAAATGAAAAAAAATCTAATTCGCAAGTTTGGTCTTGCAATTTTCTTCACAGTCGCTTTTTTCAAAGCATCATTTTCGCAATTTTCATTACTAGGACAAGTCAGAACTCGCACAGAAGTACGTGATGGTTTGGGTAATCTCGCACCGTATGGTACAAAATACTCAGCCTTTACTTCGCAACGTACACGTCTAACATTTGGCTACAAATGGGACAGAGTAACTTTCGGAATGGCAGTACAAGATGTAAGAGTTTGGGGACAAGATGCTTCCTCAATTTCAAATGCTGATGGTGGCAAATTTGGAGTTCATGAAGCATGGGCAGAAATTGTTTTAGCAAACTCTGCTGATACGACGGTAAAGTTTAAACCGATTCAAAACCTTTCATTAAAAATCGGTCGCCAAGAACTTGTTTATGATGATGTTCGCTTACTGGGAAACCTTGATTGGCTACAACAAGGTCGCCGGTTTGACGCAGCTATCTTCAAAGCACAACACTTAGGTTGGGCATTAGATTTTGGTGGTGGATTCAATCAAAACGGAGATGCCTTTGGTACAAATGGCACTTATTATGTAGCAGGAAATGCTCCTGCTACCGCTCTTTCAAGCAAAAATGTAACTTTGGCTATTCCAACAGGTTTTTTGCCAACAAGTGGCAAAGGTGGAGCTCCAGTAGTAGCAAACAATGTGAGTACCAACGGACAAAACCAAATGTTTAAATCTTTCCAAATGGCGTATTTGAGCCATAAATTTAAGCAAACAAAATTAGCGGTTTTGTTCTTCAAAGATGATTTTTCAAAATATCGTATTGATAGTATAGGTAGTGCTACAGCAGGTTACGTATATGGAAGACGTTATGATCAAACAGGGGTTAATTCTCGCCTTACTTATGGTGCGATGCTCACTGGTCAAGTAGGTAATGCTTCTTCAAAATTTGGTAAAGTTCAATGGCAAGCATTTGCTTATTTACAATCAGGCAAAGACCGTGATGGTTTGAGTATCAGTAAAGCTTACCACTATGGAGCCAACTTTATGATTCAAAAAGGCTTGATTAGCTTCGGGCCAGGGTATGAAGTATTGTCAGGAAATGATGGATTTACTTTAAAAACTGGTGAAACACATCGTTTTGACCCACTTTATGGCACACCGCACAAGCATTGGGGCTATATGGACTACTTTTATGTAGGAACTGGTTCGCCAGCAGGTGGTTTGCAAGATGCGTTTTTCAAAGTAAAACATGCTGCAAGTCGTTTGACAACTACTTTTGACATACATTATTTTGCATTGGCGGCTTCAACGCCAAATAAAATGACCGACGCTGTGGCTGGGTCTAAAATCTCTCCAATGTTGGGCATGGAATATGACTTAGTATTAAATTATACACTCAATAAATTTACTTCTGTTGAGTTAGGATACTCAATTATGAAAGCAAACAATAGCCTCGAATATGTGAAACAAAGCACAATGAACAAAACTCGTAAAACGGGTCAATGGGCTTATTTAATGTTGAATATTCGTCCTGACTTTTTCTACGCAAAACCAGTGGCTATTAAGCAGTAATTGTAGCACATGTTTCTAACATGTTCAGGAAATTATCAAAAATAAAATCAAATCTCGATGAAAAATATAAGAAAAAATATACTTTTAGTAACAGCATTTGTCATTACTACCACTATTTCAGCTTTCAAAACTACTACATCGGCTGAAGTGATAAAATTAGGATTTATTCCATTGACCGATTGTGCTCCATTAGTGGCAGCAAAAGAGTTGGGTTTATTTGCCAAATATGGTGTGAACGTAGAGTTGAGCAAAGAGGCTTCATGGGCAAATATCCGTGATAAAGTTTTGAATGGCGAATTAGATGGGGCTCATTGTTTATTTTCTATGCCGATGTCAGTTTATACAGGAATTGGCGGAAAAGCAGGTTCAGAAATGAAAATTGCGATGACTTTAAATAATAATGGACAAGCCATTACACTATCAAAAGATTTCTGTGGATTGGTTGGTTTCAAAGATTTGAAGAAAGTTAACACTGCCATTGCTGAAATAAAAAAACGCAAAGAAGTAACATTTGCCATGACTTTCCCAGGAGGAACGCATGATATTTGGCTAAGAAATTGGATGGCTGCGGCAGGTGTTAATCAAAAATCAGTAGGAATTATCACGATTCCACCGCCACAAATGGTTGCCAATATGAAAGTCGATAACATGGAAGGTTTTTGTGTAGGTGAACCTTGGAATGGTGTAGCAGTTGCTCAAAACGTAGGTTTTACGCACATCGCCAGTCAAGATATTTGGAAAAATCATCCTGAGAAAGCATTGGTTGTAAACAAAGATTTTGCAGCAAATCAAAAGGAAGATTTGAAGAAAGTAATGAAAGCCATCATCGAAGCTCAAAGATGGTTGGATAATATGGGAAATCGCAAAAAAGCTGCGGCTTGGTTGTCAAAACCTTATTATGTCAATGCTCCAGTGGCGGTTTTAGAGGCTCGTTTGTTAGGTTCAAATGATTTAGGCTGTGATTTGGGTGTGCAAAAATACAAAGATGATTACATGACATTTTATAACAATGGACTTGTAGCAACACCTAAAAAATCTTATGCCATGTGGTTTTTAGCACAATATGTTCGTTTTGGAATGTTAAAATCTGCTCCTGATTATAAAGGAATTTCCGAAAAATTGATTTTGGATGATTTGTTTGCCGAAGTAGCCAAAGAAATGAGCGTACCAGTTCAACCTGATATGCAAGCATTCAAAACAAATCTTGATGTAAACTTTGACCCAAATAATATTGCTGGGTATTTATCAACAACGAAGAAATAAGCAATCAGTTATCGGCAGTCGGCAATCAAACAGTATTATTTAAAATCCGATAGCTGATTGCCGATAGCAAAAATAATTATTCAAACATGAAAAACATTCTTTCAAAATATTCGCCAGCAGGGACGCTCTACTTCATCGGAAGTATGTTCATCCTCTTAGCTATTTGGCAATTGGTTACATTCATAACTAAAGCCGAAATTCCAGGGCCAGTGGCAACATGGACAGTTTTTTCAGAAATGCTTGCTGACCCTTTTTATGATTATGGCCCCAACGACAAAGGCATCGGAATTCAACTTTGGAGTTCATTGAAGCGAGTTTTTATGGGTTTTGCCTTAGGAAGTATAGTTGCTATTCCATTAGGATTGATCATGGGTTCTTCAAAAATCGGCATGAAATTATTAAATCCAATTGTTCAGATTCTCCGCCCAGTTTCGCCTTTGGCTTGGTTTCCATTAGGTTTATTGGCTTTCAAAGCTTCTGACCAAGCAACGATTTTCATTATTATGATTACCTCACTTTGGCCGACTTTAATCAATACTGCTTTTGGTGTTTCGACCATTCCTACCGACCATAAAAATGTAGGAAAAGCATTTGGTTTTTCTCGTTGGAAATACATCACTAAAATCTTGATTCCTTTTGCTTTGCCGCACATAATTACTGGACTTCGCTTGTCGATAGGTATTGCTTGGGTGGTGATTGTTGCAGGAGAAATGCTTTCAGGCGGTGTTGGAATTGGCTTTTTTGTGTGGGATTCTTGGAATGGGTTGAGTCTTGAAAAAATCCTTTCAGCAATCTTGATTATCGGAATTGTGGGGTTATTGTTTGATAAAGTTTTTAATGTACTTCAAAAAGCATTTAGTTATGAAAGCAAATAATGAACTATTAATAGATGATTCGTCATCGTTTCATAAAATTATTACTGAAACAAGCATCGAAATCAAAGATGTAACTGTTTCATTCAAATCGAAAGGAAAAGGTACTTTCACGGCAGTAAAAGATATTAGTCTTGAAATTGGCAAAGGCGAAATTGTAAGCATCATTGGTCACTCAGGTTGTGGAAAATCAACTTTGATGAATACAATTTCGGGAATGGTTTCTCCCTCATCAGGCGAAGTAATTGCTAATAACAAAGTAGTAAATGGGCCAGGCCCTGACCGTGGCATTGTTTTTCAAAACTATTCATTGTTGCCTTGGCTAACGGTTTATAAAAATGTTTTTGAAGCAGTTGATTCTGTTTTACCACATTTAACCAAAGCCGAAAAAATTGAATTAGTTGAGAAAAACCTCAATATGGTGAATTTGTGGGAACACAAAGACAAACTTCCAAGCCAATTATCTGGTGGAATGAAGCAACGAGTAGCTATTGCTCGTGCATTTTCAATCAATCCAAGTATTTTATTATTGGATGAGCCTTTCGGAGCTTTAGATGCTTTGACTAAAGGTTCGATGCACATCGAGCTGCTCAAACTTTGGAATTTGGATAATAGAAATAAAACCATCGTGATGGTTACGCACGACATTGAAGAAGCGATTTTCTTGTCGGATAGAGTAGTGGTAATGAATAATGGCCCAGCGGCAACCATCAAAGAAATCGTTGATATTCCTTTGGCTCGCCCAAGAAACAAGAAAGATATTATTCACTTACCTGAATACATTGAAGTACACGATAAATTATTGAATTTATTATTTGATAAATTCTCAATTGAAGATTTGTAGTAAAACAAGTTTCCAACTTGTTTCTTTTACACAAGTTGGAAACTTGTTTTACTATTTGGTTGACAGCCAAAATATACATAATCCCTATTGGTATTACCGATTGGGATTTTTCCATAAAGCTGTCAATTTTTGAGTATTTATACTCATTAAAATAAGTAAAAATAACTAATATTTTTAAACTGTCAATCAAAGAAAAAATGAAAAATAATCAACCACTTTCGTCTCTAAACGTACTGAATTTTTCAGGCGTACAAATGCGTACATTTCACATTACGTGGTTTACATTCTTTATGTGCTTTTTTGGCTGGTTTGGACTTGCTCCACTCATGCCAACGATTCGTGAAGATTTAGGCTTAACCAAAGGTCAAGTCGGAAATATCATCATTGCATCGGTTTCTGCAACTATTATTGCTCGTTTGCTCATTGGTCGCCTTTGCGATACTTGGGGCCCTCGTAAAACCTATACCTCATTGCTTGTACTTTGTTCAATTCCTGTATTTTTGGTAGGTTTATCTCATTCTTACGAAACATTTTTGCTTTTTCGTTTGGCAATTGGTGTTATTGGAGCATCTTTCGTAATTACGCAATACCACACTTCGGTGATGTTTGCTCCAAATATCAAAGGTACAGCCAATGCAGTCGCTGGCGGTTGGGGAAATTTGGGAGGAGGAATAACAAACATGGTTATGCCTTTGATTTTTGCAGGAATCGTCGGTTTGGGTTATACCAAAGGTGAAGCATGGCGTTTGGCTATGATTGTTCCAGGAACTTTATTGTTGATTTGTGCAGTGCTTTATTTTAAATTTACAAAAGATTCTCCTGAAGGAAACTACGAAGATATTAATCGTACCATTGTTAAAAAAGAGAAACCAAATATCATGGAAGTGATAACTGATTGGAGAGTTTGGGCTTTGTCGATATGTTATGCCATGAGTTTCGGAATGGAAATTACTTTTGATAATGTAGCTGCACTTCACTTTGTCGATAACTTTGGTGTAGACCAAAAGATGGCTGGTTTATTGGCAGGCTTATTTGGGTTTATGAATATTTTTGCTCGTGCATTAGGCGGAATTTGGGCCGATAAAATTGGTAAAACAAAAGGCCTATCAGGAAAAGGGAAGTTATTAGCACTTTTGATTGCCTTAGAAGGGCTTGGTTTAATATTCTTTGCTTCATCAAACACATTACCAATGGCTATTGGTTCGATGATTCTTTTTGCATTATTCTTGAAAATGGCAAACGGAGCAAATTATGCTCTTACACCTTTCATTAACTCAAAAAATGTAGGTTTAGTAGCAGGAATCGTTGGTGCAGGTGGAAATATCGGCGGAATGATGATGGGATTTTTGTTTAAATCAGATAAATTAACTTATGCAGAGGCTTTTCAATATGTAGGAATGGCTGCCATCGTTGCCGCTTTATTGATTCTTGTAACGAAGTTTAATAAAACAGCAAAAGTGGAGAAAAGCGAGTTGGTTGAGAATTTGGCTTAACTCCATAATTATATCCCCCGCCCCGTCCTGATAAAGTTAGCGGGGGATGTAAACACACTTAGAAATACAATTAAATGATTGACAATGAATAGTCAAAAAACATATAAAACCACTTGTTGCTATTGTGGCGTGGGATGCGGAATTGTGGCAACAGATTTAGGCAATGGCAAAATCTCGATTGAGGGTGACAAAGACCACCCTGTCAATAAAGGTATGCTTTGCTCGAAAGGTATGAATTTGCATTATACTGTGAATGATAAATCTGACCGTTTGCTTTATCCGCAGATGCGAATGAACCGAAGTATGCCCATGCAACGCAGCACTTGGGACGAGACTTTGGAGCGTACTGCCGCTATTTTCAAGACTTTTATCAAGAAATATGGCCCTGATTCTGTTGGTTTTTATGTTTCTGGGCAATGTCTTACTGAAGAATATTATTTGTGGAATAAGCTAATGAAAGGCTTTATTGGCTCCAATAATATTGATACCAATTCTCGCCTTTGTATGTCGTCGGCGGTGGTTGGTTATAAATTGTCTTTGGGTGAAGATTCTGTACCTGTTTGTTATGATGATATTGAGCAATCAGACTGTATTTTGGTTGAAGGTGCAAATCCTGCTTGGTGTCACCCAATTATTTGGCGAAGAGTAGAAGCCCACAAAGCAGCCAACCCAAATGTGAAAATCATTACTGTTGACCCACGTCGTACGCAAACTGCAACTTCATCAGATATTCATTTACAAATAAATCCCGGCACCGATATTACCTTAAATCATGCTATTGGGCGAATTTTGATTGAAAATAATTGGATTGATAATGATTTTGTACAAAATCATACCGATGGTTTTGAAGAATATAAAACAAAAGTTTTTGAAAGAACACTTACCGAATCGGCCGAAATATGTGGAGTTGATGAAAAATTGATTACAAAAACGGCCACTTTGATAGCAAAAGCCAAAGGTTTCCTTTCGATGTGGACAATGGGTTTGAATCAATCAGTGATTGGCGTAAACAAAAATCTTTCGCTCATCAATTTGAGTCTGATTACAGGAAAAATTGGGAAAGTAGGCAATGGCCCATTTTCACTGACTGGTCAACCCAATGCAATGGGTGGACGAGAAGTTGGTGGTTTAGCAAATATGCTTGCTTCGCACCGAGAAATTACCAATCCAATTCATCGCCTTGAAATGGAAGAATTTTGGGGAGGAACAACCATTTCAGACAAAATTGGTTTGACGGCCACAGAAATGTTTAAAAGTTTGGAAGAAGGAAAACTCAAAGCGATATGGATTATTTGTACAAATCCAATGGTAAGTATTCCTGATTCTCGTATGGCTGAATTGGCTTTGAAAAATGCCAAATTTGTTGTCGTACAAGATGTTTCTAACCGTGCCGAAACGATCAATTTTGCCGATGTGGTGCTTCCTGCTGCTGCTTGGGCAGAAAAAGAAGGTACAATGACCAATGCCGAAAGACGAATTACTTATTTAAATAAGGTAATTGATGCTCCTGGAGAAGCACTTCCCGATGCTGAAATTATTTGCCGTTTTGCAAAAAAAATGGGTTGGGGTGATAAATTTAACTACAATAATTTCGGCGAAATCTATAGAGAGTTTACCGAAACTACCAAAGGAACAAATATTGATATTACAGGGGTAAGCTATGAGTTGTTGAAGGAAACGACAGTACAGTGGCCTTATAAGAATGATGAGTTAAAAGTGATGAGTGATGAGTTGGAAGAAGTTAATTCCAAACAAAATTTTACGGAAAGTCCAAATAAAAATTCATCACTCATCACTCATCACACATCATTAAACCTCGGTACTTCAAGACTTTTTGAACGTGGAGAATTTTACACTCCCAACAAGCGAGCAAAAATTCATGCTGTTCCTGATGAAAATCTTTCAGAAAAACTCACCAAAGATTTTCCTTTGATTTTGCTTACGGGTCGCATTCGTGACCAGTGGCATACAATGACAAAGACGGCAAGAGTCAATAAATTGAATCAACATTTGCCCATTCCATATTTAGAAATTCATCCAAAAGATGCTAAGAAACGCAATATTTCAAACGATGAAATTGTAGTTATTCAAGGAAAAAGAGGCGATGTAAGAGTAAAAGCCAAAATTACAGATGAAGTAAAACAAGGAAATGTTTTCCTCCCCATGCACTGGGGTAGGGTTTTAGGCAATGATTTTGGGAGAGCTAATAATTTGACCAGTAATTTGGTTGATGCTCGTTCAAAAGAACCAGATTTTAAGTTTTCCGTAGTCGAAGTGACAAAATACGTAAAACCGAAAGAGAAAATAATCATTATCGGGGCAGGTTCTGCGGGTTTGGGCTTTATTTCAGCTTACCGAAAACTCAATCAAACTGATGATATTGAAGTATTTTCAAAGGAAATTTATCCTTTTTATAACCGTGTAATGTTACCAGATTATATCAGTGGTACGCAATCTTGGGAGCAATTGGTCAAATTGCGAGAGGACCAATTTACCGAAAATAATATCAAGGTTCATAAAGCAATCGGTATCAATCATATCGACCGAAAAAACAAAGTTGTAGTCGATGATTTGGGAAATGAGCATAGTTATGATAAGCTATTTTTGGGCATGGGAAGTCAAGCATTTATGCCAAAAAATTTCCCAAGAATGGCAGGTATATTCAACATGCGTAGCAGATTGGATGCAGATACATTACAACCGTTTTTGAGAAAAAATGGACATGTTGTTATCGTCGGTGGTGGGCTTTTAGGACTTGAAATGGCCGCTTCTTTGCGAGAAATGAATCGGGCGGCGGACCGCATAAATGTTACAGTTGTTCAACGTATTGGACGATTTATGGATAGACAACTCGACCCATTGGGTAGTGATATTCTGCACGAAGAGATCGTAGCTCGTGGCATAGAAGTATATTATAATGATGAGGTTGAACAGTTTTACGGAACTGAAAAAATAGAAGGAATTCGACTAAAATCTGGTCAAAAATTGGATTGTGATGCCATTATTGTGGCGGCTGGAACTGTTCCAACCATTCAATTGGCACGTGAAGCAGGTTTACAATGCAATAGGGGAGTTGAAGTAAATGATTATTTGCAAACTTCTGACCCCGATATTTTTGCTTGTGGCGAAATTGCCGAATGGAAAAAACAAATGTGGGGAATTACCGCCGCCGCTGAGCAACAAGCTGAAATCGTAGCAAAATTCTTGGCTGGAGATTTGTCAAGTGCCTACAAAGGAAGTCTTTCAATGAACCTTTTGAAAATGCACGGACTCAATCTTTGTTCGCTTGGGGTGATTGAAATTCCTTCGGGAAGTGCTGATTATGAGGAAGTTACATTTATTGATAAAGCCAAACATTATTATAAAAAATGTATCATTTATAATGACCGCTTGGTTGGTGCAATTTTGATTGGCGATAAATCAGAGTTTTTAGAATTTAGAGATTTGATTGCTAATGGCATCGAATTGTCAGAAAAACGCTTGGCTTTATTACGTTCGGGTAAACAATCTGAGCCAGTTTTGGGTAAATTGGTTTGTTCGTGCAATAGTGTTGGGCAAGGAAATCTTGAAAATGCTATCAAAGGTGGATGCAGGGATTTAGCTCAACTTTGTCAAAATACAGGAGCAGGAACAGGCTGCGGAAGTTGCCGACCAGAAGTGAGAATGATTTTGGAAAATGTAGGGAAAGAGGAGTTGGTGGTGGCATAAATTGTAATTAAACTTTAAACAAAACTCCCCTTTAGGGGACGGGCCGACGAATCGGTGGGGGTCATGAAAGATTTTTATACCATACGAATAAACTTCAAAGGTGGCATTGCTTCACCTGGAGAATTGAAATTTATTTTGCAGGCGGCTCAAGAATCGCAGGTTGATGAGGTGCGTTTTGGGCTTCGTCAGCAACTGATTTTACATTTGCCACATCCTTTTGCCCGAACTTTTGAGCAGAAAATGATTACGCAAAGCATTGATTTTCAATCAGATACAAACGAATATCCTAACATTATTAGTTCTTATGTAGCTGAAGAAGTTTTCCAAAAAGGGAACTGGCTTACCGAGGGAATTTATAAAGATATTCTTGATTTATTCGACTATAAATCGAAACTCAAAATCAATCTTTCGGACAATCAGCAGAGTTTTACACCTTATTTTTCGGGACATCTTAATTTTATTGCCTCCACAAATCCCAATTTTTGGTATTTGTATATCAGATTACCTAAGACCAATAAAGTTTTTAGTTTCGATAAACTCATTTTTTCAAATGAAATTCCGAAGCTTTGTAAACTGTTGGAAGGGCAGATTTTAGAAGAAGAAAATTCGTATGCTGAAAATATCGAAACCTTATTTTCAAGCATTCCTTCTTTGATTTCGCTTCCCAAAGAAACGGAACTTGAACCTGCCAAATTCACTTTGCCTTATTACGAAGGTTTCAATCGTTATGGTAAAAAAACTTGGCTTGGAATCTATCGTCGAAACGAATATTTTAACGTGAAATTCCTGATAAAACTTTGTGAATTATGTCAAGAAACTAAAATTGGTGAGATTTGTTTAACTCCTTTTAAGTCATTGATTATCAAAGGGATAGATGAAAAAAATAGAGGAAAGTGGAGTAATATTTTATCAGAATTCAATATCAATGTTCGACATGCAGCTAATGAACTCAACTGGCAAGTCGAAGATGATTCGGACGACGCTTTGCGACTAAAACTGAGCTTGGTAGAAACTTTTGATAAGATAGATTTGCGAACTTTTGGCTTATGTTTTGGTATAAAAACTCGTCCAAGAACAGAAGTTTATGCTTCCATAATGGTACAACGTCGCCGTTTCAAATTATTTAATTTTATACCTTTGCACTTTGTTTATGATATTTCATACACCGAAGATTTTAACCCAAATGGTCGTACAAAAAAGTATTTTGAAACGAGTATTTTGAGAATAAATTTAGATGAACAATTACGTCGAAGTGTGTTGAAGTACAACAAAATGACCGCTGAAAATGCCATCAAAGCGGCGGGCTTACGTGATGACCATAAAGAGAATGAAGTGGTTCGTCCGAGTACTAAGAAAGTGCATCAGTGCAAACATTGTTTTACGATTTATGATGCTGATTTTGGCGATTTACTCAATAATATTCCTGCTGGAGTACCTTTTTCAAAACTCCCAGCAAGTTATGTTTGTCCAACTTGTGAGGCCGAGAAAAAAGATTTTAAAGTCATTGAGGTAGAAAATGTAAGTATATAATCTTTAGTTTTATTATATCAAATCCCGTTAGGGATTTAATATTGGTAGTAGAAAAAGTGAGCGAGAAATTTCATGCCGTAGGAATGATACATTCGTGTAATTGTTTCATACCTACGGCATGAAAAACTAATTATATATATTGTTTTCTACCGATGTTGAATCCCTGACGGGATTTTTGACTAAGCTATTTTTGTATTTTCTTCCAAACAAAAGAATTCTTTGGCATCAATTTTCGTTAGTTTTGTAGATAAAAACAAACTGACAAAACTATGTTGAAGAATTTTATTTTTTTACTGCTATTTCCAGTCATTTCTTTTTCCCAAGCGGAACGCCGCCCGATTATTGGCTTCTCAAAACCTGATAGTGTTGATATATTTGTTCAATATGGCAATGCTGAAATTGTCAAAAAAGCTGCTGATTTAATACAAGCTCCTGAAAGTCAAGCCTTTTTGACTGAATTTAATAAAAAATTTCCTGATACATTCGAAAAAGAAATTCGCTACAAACAATTATTGACCGCCAATGTAGATGACTGGGAAATGAGACTCTATGATGAGAGAAAAAGCCAATTAGCTTTCTTAAAAAACTATCCAAATTTTGATAAACTTTCGCCTGAATTTCAAAAATTAGTTGAAAGTAATATCCGATGGAATTATTGGCATTTATTGCTTTCCTATTCAATCATTCGTAGTAATCTTGATACCAAACTAACAAGAGTCGTTTCGCTTCCTACTGTAATGACAGAGGCTCTTGATCCTCAAAAAATAAATGATGAAAGTGCTTTATTATCAGAGAGTTATCGAGATTTTCTGCCGTTTTTTATCACTTATTTCAACTCACAAGAACAGAAATTTGTCAAGTATGCCGACCAAGTAAAAGCCATTACCGATAAAGGAAATGTCGCTCAAAAATATCTTAAAGGGCAAGTGTTAGACTATACTTTAACCAAATTAATCTATGATAATTGTGGAAGAATTACTGCTTCGTCGGCTAAGTTTTGGATTAGCCAATTAGAAGCGAATAATTACAGAAACTTACTTTTTGAGCATTGCAAAGAAACCCTCAATAAAAAAGAAGAAGTAGCTAAAAAGAAAGACGATAGTAAAGATAAATTACCACTCGGTGGCGATTATCCAGTTTTGACAGGGCTTGATGGCAAACAATTTAATTTTGCAAAATATAAGGGCAAGGTAGTTTATGTCGATTTTTGGGCAAGCTGGTGTGGTCCTTGTCGTGGAGAATTCCCTTATTCGAAGAAAATGCACGAAGGTTTTACTGAAAAACAAAAGAAAAACATTGTTTTCTTGTATATTTCGATAGACGAAGACCCAACTAACTGGAAAAATGCAGTCGACAATCTAAAACTTGACAACGGCGACCACGGCATTTCAAATGGTGGTTTTGGTTCAAGTGTTAGTCAAAAATACCAAATCAATAGTATTCCTCGTTATATGATTATTGATAAAAATGGTACAATCGTGCGTCCAGATGCTCCACGTCCGAGTAATCCTGAAACATTAGAGTTATTGTTAAAACTTAGTGAGTAGTAAAGTTTTTATTTTTTTGTGAAGCAATATTTTATTTAACTTTGCTTGTTCTTTTAAATTCTAATTCAATGAAATACATCATATTAATTCTTTTAGCAATAGCCTTTGTTCCTGCTATTCGCTCTTTCTTATTTAATCTTTTGGTAGGAAATCAGATTGCCAAACAACAAAAACGTTACAACGATTTTATGGAAAAAGAACGTGGTAAAGAAGGAGAAATAAAAGTAAAAACCCCAAATTCCAATTCAAAAAACAAAGGTTCTGACGGAGGTCAATACGTTGATTATGAGGAAGTTAAATAGAAAAAAAATGACGTTTGGTAAATATTTGTCGCCAAGCGTTTTATCTAATCAAGCGAGTTTAGCCATATTAATTTTACGAGTTGGTCTTGCTCTCTTATTGATTCCACATGGCTATGATAAATTACAGGAATTTTTGGCAGGCCACCATGATTTCCCTGACCCATTGCATGTAACTCCCATGGTTTCACATGGACTTACTGTTTTTGCGGAATTCTTTTGCTCAATCTTACTCCTTTTAGGGCTTTTTACTCGTCCTGCATTGCTTGTTCTGATTGTTTGTATGGCAATTATTGCCTTTGTGATTCACGGAAATGACCCACTTGGAGATAAAGAACATGCTTTGTTATACTTATTGGCCTACATTTCCATCTTTCTAACTGGTGCTGGAAAATATTCATTAGATGCTCGTATATTTTGATTAAGATTCATGCTTAAAATAGCTTTTAATCCAATTTATAAGCATCCTCTTCCCGAAGGACATCGTTTCCCAATGATGAAATATGAGTTGATCCCCGAACAACTTATTTATGAAGGAACTTGTACTGAAGAAAACTTTTTTTCTCCAACCGAAGTTGATAAACATTGGGTTTTAGGCGTGCATCAAGAAAAATATTTCTATGATTTAATTAACCTTAGCGTCGACCCGAAAATGGAGCGTCGAATCGGTTTTCCTGTTTCTGAAATGTTGGTTAAGCGAGAACTGATTATCACACAAGGAACAATTGATTGTTGTCATTTTGCCTTAGAATTTGGCATTTCAATGAACATTGCTGGAGGAACTCACCACGCTTATGCCGATAAAGGTGAAGGTTTTTGTTTATTGAACGATGTAGCTGTGGCTTCGCACTATTTGCTTGAAAATCAGATAGTTAATAAGATTTTAATTGTTGATTTAGATGTGCATCAAGGCAATGGAACGGCGGTCATTTTTCAACATGAGCCACGAGTTTTTACTTTTTCGATGCACGGAAAAGAAAATTATCCATTGAAAAAAGAAATCTCAGATTTGGATATTGAACTGCCAACTTATTGCGAAGATGAACAATATTTAAGCCTTCTGTATGACACTTTGCCACGCTTAATAGAACAAGAGAAACCTCAATTCGTTTTCTATATTTCTGGTGTTGATATTTTAGCTTCGGATAAATTAGGAAAGCTAAAAGTTTCGATGGAAGCTTGCCGTCGGCGAGATGAATTTGTTTTTGAACAAGCAATTAAAAATAAAATCCCAATAGTTGTTACTATGGGTGGAGGTTATTCTCCACGTATTGCTGAAATCGTAGAAGCTCATTGTAATACTTTTCGTTTAGCAGAAAAAATGTACTTTTGAAAATTGAGTGAATGAGTGATTTGTGATTGAGTGGATAGGTAATTTTATCACTTATTAGTAAATTAATAGCTCAAAAATCACTCATTCACTCAATCACAAATCACTAAATCATAAAATGAATTTATCCAAATACATCGACCATACGCTCTTAAAACCCACTGCTACCGAAATGGATTTTCGGAAATTATGTGAGGAAATTTATCAAAACAGTTTTTATTCAGCCTGTGTGCCGCCTTATTATGTAGCATTTGTAAAAGAACTGTTGGAATACAGCGATGCCAAAGTTTGTACTGTGATTGGATTTCCTTTGGGGTATCAAACAACCAAAGTGAAAATTGAAGAAGCACAAAAAGCCTTGCAAGATGGTGCGGATGAATTAGATATGGTAATGAATATAAGTGCCTTTAAATCAATGGCTTATAAGACTGTGAAGCAAGAAATAAAGTTACTAACTGATTTAACACATAGTCAAAATGCTCTTTTAAAAGTGATCATCGAAACCGCTTATTTAGATAATTTTGACATCAGGATTGCTTGCGAAATATGTGAAGAAGCCGGAGCCGATTTTGTAAAAACTTCAACTGGTTTTGCCAATAAAGGAGCTGATTTAGAGCAAGTGAAGCTCATGCGAGAAGTATTACCAAATAATATTCAAATCAAAGCATCAGGTGGAATTCAGACTTATGAACAAGCAACAGCTTTCATCGAAGCAGGTGCCACTCGATTGGGTACTTCATCAGGTGTTGCTATTGTGAGTGGAGGAGTTGGGTATAGTGGGTATTGATTTTACTTTTCCATCAAATTCCCCAACAAAACATCAGGAGCAATCATTACTCTTGTACCTGTTTCGGCATTTTCGAGATTCAAAACTCCACGTGGACAAACGGCTGAACAAACACCACAACCTACACAAGACGAACGAACAATATCTTGTCCTTTTTGAGCATAAGCTCGCACATCAATGCCCATTTCGCAATGTGTTGAACAATTTCCGCAAGAAATACATTGCCCACCATTGGTCGTAATTCTAAACTTTGATTTGAACCTTTGTATTATTCCAAGATAAGCGGCTAATGGGCAACCAAATCGACACCAAACCCTATTCCCCATTAATGGATAAAATCCAGTACCTACAACCCCAGAAAAAATTGAGCCAATTAGAAAGCCATAGCTTGATTTTAGCCATTCAGTTGGTATAAAACCGAGTAAATTGTAACTACCAGTAAAGTAAGTATAAAGCACGCCAATGGTCATAATAATTGCGAAGACTAATACGCCATGAATGAGGTAACGTTCAACCTTCCAAGCTTTCAATGATTTATCAGAAAGTTGTCTGAATGGGTCGCCTAACGTCTCTGCCAAGCCTCCACAACCGCAAACCCACGAACAGTACCAACGTTTCCCAAAAAAGTAAACCATTACAGGTACGCCAACTACAAAAAGTACAACTCCCCAAACCAACAAAAAGATACCAAATGTGCCGCCAGCAATGAGTTTATCAAGTCGATAATTGAAGAAAAATGAGTAGTCGAGCGGCCACATATTTTTTAAATCTGCCGAAGGAAGATTCAAATTTGACATGATTTCTGGTAAAATGAAAGCAATGCAAGTTTGAAAAAACATGATAGATAAAGTTCTGATTATCTGATATTTAGAATGACGGTATTTAATAATATAGCGAATTCCCATCACCAAAACAGAAATCGTATAAAGAAAGCCGTACATAAACCAGCGACTTGCTTCTCCTCCATTAATGAGTTTACTCACTGGGTCAACCAGCATTGTCCAATTGGCAATGTATTGAGGTTTAAAATAAAGAACGATGTAGAATAATATCAAAAAAGTGCCAATTATAATACCGAGCCATTTGCGATTCATCGCAGGGTTAGAGTAGATACCATTATTTTTAATCCCTGCTGGTTTTTGACTTTCGGGAAGAATAAAAAGTAAAGCACCTAAAATTGCCATACCGAAAGTTAATAAAAACATAATGCCTTTGTTATCAGCTAAATAGCCACTTGCTGATGCTTTTACGATTGATAAGATTGTATCTTCATAAATCTTTTTATCCCATGCTTGTTGAGCATTATAGACCTTATTGAGTTGATTTATACCTTCGGATAATTCTGCTGTAAAAGTATAAGCGTTTGAGTAGCTTTGGTCAATCATTGATGCCAATTCTATTTTTACATCAACTAAAGCATCGTCTTTGAAATTTTTCTCTAAAACTTCAAATGTTAGCACATAATTATTCATGCCCAAAGTGCCGATAAACAGTCCGAATGCGGCAACGAAAATAAAGAGTCCGAGTTTTTGTAGCATGGGTATAAGATTTACGATTTACGAATGACGATTTACGACGGGGTCGCCCGAGAGATGGTAATTTAGAAAATTCCTTTTTTTGACTTTAATTTTAGATTATTTCCAGTTTCTGCATTGTATTTTTCCAATATTTCTGATTCATATTGTTTGAAAAATTCAGGGTCAAAATTGGCTTTTGGAAGGTTTTCTAAAACATACTGAATGTTTTTACCTGACGAAATCCATTCGTCCCAAACTTCGTGTCGCATTCTAATTCCGAAAGTATTTATGCCCGTAACTGACTGATTATCAATGCTATAGTTTATTCTTACACATAATCTTCCAGAAGCGTGTTCCCAATAAAATGTTTTTGAATCGTCGGGAAGTATGGCAGGCACTTGTCCATACGTTTGATATTCGATGTCGAAGAATTTGGCAGAATTAAAAAATATTCCTGGTTGATATTTAGTCCGTTTTCCACAAATTGTACGTGCTACAGTTTCACCCATGATGCGACCTGTGTACCAAATTTGCTCTAAATTTTTACGGTCTTTTGGCGGATTTTCATGCTCTACACAATCACCAATGGCATAAACATCTGCAATATTTGTTTCTAAATATTCATTCACTAAAATTCCACGATTGAGTTTTATTCCACCAACACCTAAAACAAATGCAGGTTTTTCTCGACCAATCATATTGCCTTGTGGTAGCTTCAATAAACCAATATTTGGACTTACACCAACTGTTAAACCTACAAATTGGCATTCGATTTCCTCTCCTAATTTTGTTTTAATGGCTTTTACTTGACCGTTTTCATCGCCAATTATTTCATCTAATTCACTCGAAAATTGCAGATTTATATGGTTTTCTGCAATATGTCTTGAAATTAATGCAGATTCTTCGGGAGGCATTACGGCATTCCAAAAACTACTTTCTCGCACCAAAAATGTCACCTCGATTCCTCTCGAATGAAGCATTTCTGCCAATTCTACGCCAATCAAACCACCGCCAACAATGACTGCTTTTTTGATGCTGGGAGTTAAGGTTTCTAAACTTTCTAAATCTTGATAGCTATAAAGTCCTTGTACACCTTTTAGATTTTGTCCTTTCCAACCAAATTTGTTGGATGTCGAACCCAATGCAAATATGAGTTTGTCGTAACTTATCGAACCACCTATTTTTGCATCTTTATCCTCATCAATTGGCACGCTGAAATAGAGTTTTTTTTCATCAAAATCAATCGTTTTTACCCACGCACGCTTCAATTCTATACGATTTTTCTCCCAAAACCAATCTTCATAAGGTTTGGTATGTTCAAATTTCATGTGTCCCATATAGACATACATGAGAGCCGTACGTGAGAAAAAATGTTCAGTTTCGCCTGAAATGACAGTGATTTTGCAATCAGATTGTTTTCTGATATGACGGGCGGCTGTGATACCACTGATGCCATTTCCGATAATGACGACGTGCTGCATAAGGCTAATTTTTGAATGATGTTGTAAAATTAGAGAACTTCTACAAGTGAAATTGTCAGCCAACTGACCAAATGAATTACTCTGAGTTGATTTTTTTGTTGATGATACTCTTTTTAAGTTTAATTTGTTGGATACTTTTAGGTAAATAATACAACCTTGCTAATATTATTAGAGGGAGTTTGGTGAAAAGTAAAATAAATGCTGTAACTGGGCTAAAAAATGAAAGCCCAATGGCGATTAGACAGTTTATCATGTCTAAATTACAATAAAGCCTTATCGGAATATGTGAAATAGTCATATTATCTTTAGTGTTTTGGCTTATAAAGCCAGCAAAAGAGGCAGTATCCCAGATATTATTTTGAAAAATAGAGACAAATAATAAATTAAGGCTATAAATGAAAATTGCAGGCGTATCAAAAAAATAACCACTCACTAAAGATGTGGAAAAAGGAATTAAAACAATAAAAAACAACCAAGAAATATTGAGCCAAAGGAGTTTCTCGTCAATTTTCTTTATGTGAACAAAAAAAGTATGATGTGTTTTCCAATAATTGGCAATATTAATAAATGACAGAAAAAATGCTGCAAAAGTTTGCCATTTGTCTCCAATATCAGCAAAACTCAGATGCCCACTAATCGGGCGTTCGATTCTAATATCTAAAGCCAACAGTGTAATGGCAATTGCCACAATTGCATCACTAAAAAATACAAGTCGCTCAAGTTGTAGATTTTTTTCTTCCATTTTTTGTCAGACAATTTTATAAGTAAATAAATGTAGCACAATTCTCTGAATTGTCTCCTTTGCACAATTCGGAGAATTGTGTTACGATATTATTTCTCAGGCAAATGCACTTCTGCCATCATACAACGAGCCGAGCCACCTCCACAAGTTTCAATCATAGTAAGGTCGAAATGCTGTAAGGCAGCATACTCTTCTAATTCAATTTTCTGTGAGTGAGTGAGTGATTCAAAAGCTGAGGTGGACATTACCAATATATGATATCCTTTTTTATTTCTAACCAAGAGCATATTTCCTGCAAAATTATTCATTTGCTCTAAACTTATCTCGATTACTTGCTTCCCTGTACTTTCCAAAGCTTCTTTTACCATCAGTCGTTCATCTAAATCAGGAATTGAATGAAGGCATACCACTGCAAATGTATCACCAATACACATCACCACATTGGTATGATAAACTTCCTTTCCATGTGTGTCAACGGAAGTAAATTTAACTAATTGATACCTCATTTGTTTTGCCCAAGCATCAAGAACATCAGGATTGGTTCTTGGCGAAATACACGCATATGCAACTCGGTGCATACGATCAAGTACCATACTACCAGTACCTTCGAGAAATTTACCTTCTTTTTCGAAATGTGTAAAATCCAAGACAACTTCTACATGAAAACTTTTGCGTAAATCATCAATGATGTCGTTTCTACGTTCCAAACGACGGTTTTCGGCTTGCATTGGGTACAAACAAATCTTACCGCTATGATGAAATGAAATCCAGTTATTTGGGAAAATGCTGTCAGGCGTGTGAGGCTCAGGCGTATCGTCATAAACGATGACGTTTACGCCAGTAGAACGCAATTGGTTCACCATTGCATCGAATTCTTGAAGAGCGTCTTGTTGTGTAACACTATGTGTCCAAGACTTTGATTTGATGTCTTGAAAAGCATTACTTTCGGCAGTTTGCTCATTAAAAGCAAAATTTACAGGCCGAATCATCAGTATATTGGAAGTGGTTTGTGCTTGCATAGTTTTTCGAATGAGTGATTTAGTGAATAATAATTTGGTGAATGAGTGATTTGTGAATGAGTGATTTTATACTTCACAATTATTTCGCTTGAGTTTAGTATTAAATCACTCATTCACTAAACCACACAATCACTCATTTAAAATAGCTCTCTAAATATCGGCATACTCATACAGTGCGAGCCACCTCTTGCTCTTGAAAGCTCGGCTGATGGTAGCATGATGATAGTATCGGTTAAAGTTTCCGGTGAAAGCTCATTTCTTTCAAACTTTTCAAGCAATTCGGCTGCTTTTATGGTTTGAAAACCTGCATTTCTAAAGGCTTCTGCGGTTTTATCATTTCGGTCATAACCGATAGCAATACCTTCTTTTACTACCAATAAATTACACGAATCTGTCCATTGCTCTCTTGCTCCGTAAGGGAACTGATTATTGCCCGAATATACAAACTTTATATCATCATAACAATTCAAGTCATCTTTTGTAATAGATGAAAGCAAATCTTCTAAATTAGCAAAATCTTTTACTTTGACACCTTCTTCTTTGTTGATAAATTGCTTGATAGTCAAGGCTTCATAGCTTGGTTGTTGTCCTAATTCTTCCCAAATAGATTGTTTTTCTGCTTCTTCTTGAATTCTGCCAAGTGAGCCAAGTAGTACCCAAACATTGCGTTTGATTTGCGTAAACACAGTATCTATGTGCATATAGTCACGTTTTTGTGGAATTTTTACAATCGTAACTTTCTGTACAACATTTTTTGCAAAAAGTAAATCAATAGCTTGGCGAGCTGCTTCAACAGACGTACGTTCGCTGACACCAATCAACAAATGATTAGGTGCAACCATCATAACATCACCACCTTCGAGGGTATTTAGTCGGCCTTCTTGTTCTTCTTCGGGAAGCAAAAAATGATTTTCATCCTCAGTAATCTCAATGATTTTTCCTTGTAAATCCTTAAACATTTGGTGATTAAAGAAGATATATTTAGCCAAAAGAGATTCTCTTGTGCGAGCATATTTGGCAGGCTTATTGAGTAATAGATGCTCATTTACCACAATACCAATATCACGGGTGAAAATCAAGTTTGGAATCGGTGGAAAAAGCATTTTGTTATTAGGTAATATGCCTGTTATCAATACTTTAGCTAAATCAACGATTGCCATTTTAGACATGTCGCTTTGGTATTGAAACGAACATTCTTCGACTGCACAAACTGCTGCAATAAGTTGTGTACGAACAGAGCCAATCCTAAGAATATCAGAAAGTAATTTTTCAAACTCAACAACTTTATCAGAGTTGAAGTATTTTTTGTTGCCAGGCTTATAAAAATCCCTTGTTTTATCGGCATCAATACGTTTGAGTTTTCCCTTAACTTTCTCACTATCAAGGAAGTATAATAGGATTTTTACGTAATAGTCATACTCATCTCGTCGCATAGTTTCGAGATGAACGATGTCTTCAAAAAGCCAATCTTGGGCTTTTGATGGTACAACTTTGCCCAAACCACTGTCGGGGCTATGAATGATGAGGCGACGCAAAGTGCCTACTTCAGAAGATACAAATATATTATTGCTCATGATATTTTTGCGGTTAGCCATTAGCATTTAGCTATTAGCTTTGATGATTTATAACTGAAAGTTTTAAAATTCCTTGAAATAAAAAGGGAATAGTTCCGAAAGCGAAAAGCTAACGGCTAATGGCTAAAAGCTTCAAAAATTAGTAAAACCCAAAATTTGCCATAAAGGCAAGCAATTGAAAGAAAGAAATCGTGATTCGATGAGGCTTACAGAAATGGCGATAGAGGTTTGTAGGATTTTCACTACAAATTTTAATTAGCTGATAGCTATTTTTTGCACTATGTTTTTGAGAGATTGCCATTTTTGTTTGCAATATTACAAATCATTAAGCTATTTCAAAAGTTTTTCAAGCAAAATTCCTAAATTGCAGTGTTCACATTTCAAACCTACAATGGCTAAATTTTTTACTCGAAATAAAGAGCAATCGCAATTAATTTTATTCTTTTTTCATAATTTCTTTATCAGCATCGGAACAGTCTTGGTTTACGTTTCGGCCAATATCATTCTGCTCGAAAATCACCCTGAATTTTCGTTACCTATCGCCTATATATTTTCTACAATTGCTATGATGGGTGTTGGTAAAATCTACGAATATTATGAACATCATTTTCTGCTTCAAAAATTAAGTAGTCGTGTACTTTTAGCTGTTTTGGTTTTATCATTGATAATGGTGGCGATTTTATACTTGAGTCATAATATAGTTACGGCTATTGGGATCATGGTAGGTTTTAGGGTTATTTATTTGTTAGTCAATCTTGAATTTTGGGGTGTTTCGGCAGTTGTTTTTGATGTCCGTCAGAGTAAAAAAATATTTAGTGTCATTGGTTCGGGCGATGTACCAGCTAAGGCAATTGGAGCAATTCTAACGGTTCTGATTCATTCAACCTCGGTGCTTGCGATTTTGGTTTCTGTAGCTTTTGTGACATTTTTGATGGCTTTTTATACCCAAAAACTAACTTTTCAATTTACCGAAATACCATTGATTCACGGGCAAAAGGTTCGTAAAAATGTACAATCAAAATATATACAGCAACTTTTTGGCGGAAGTCGTTTGGTTTTTGAAATGTGTATAGGCTTGGTAGCAGTAGCGGCCTCAGCCACTTGGATTGAGTATAATTTCTTTGTGAATGTGAAGTACAAATTTCACAGCCAACATGATATTATTGCATTTGTTGGTTATTTGTTGGCCATTACCTATACGATTTCAACACTCATCAAATTGATTCTATCAAGTAAAGCAATTGATAGATTTGGCCTTAAAAATGCTTTGCTTTTTTTGCCCATAGGAACTGTTATAATCTCATCCATTTTAGTGATATTATCTTCTTTTAGGAACGATGAAGCCTCACTTTTGATGGATTTTAGTGCAGCCTATTTACTTTTTGAAGTGATGCGACGCACACTTTTCGACCCAGTATTTTTGGTGATGTTTCAACCACTTTCTACCCATCAACGTCTTAAGGGACATACACTTGCCAAAGGTTTTTATGAGCCATTAGGCATGGGTGTTGCTGGTATTTTGCTTTTGGCTGAATATTATTTTGATTTTTCATTTACTTGGATTGAGTTTGGTTTTACGGTTATTTCTGCATTTGTAGCATTTTATTTTCTCGGAAGAGCTTTTGAACATTATATTATTGAATTAAAAACAGCTTTAAGTAAACGCTTTTTACGAAGTGATGAGCTGGTAATGCAAGGAGATGCCTTGAATGTTGTTTTGAGAAATATAGAAAGTGAACGCCCCGAAGAAGTAATCAGTGCAATAGATTGGATTTTGAAATACCAAACTCACAAATTGGAAAAATATGTGCCAAAATTACTGCAAAACCCTTCAGATAAAGTAAGACTACGCATACTAGAAGTAATCAATCAAACAAAAATTGATTTTGATTTTTCGGTTTTACAAAAAGATGATTTAGTAAAAGAACAAAATACCGAATGCCGAACTTTGCTTGCTCAAATCTTGTGTTCGTCGTCAAATGATGCTCAGCTAAATCTACTTAATTCAGATGATATTTTCATATTAGAAGGTGCAATTATTGGTAGTTTTCAAAACAAAAATGCAGTTGATATTGCTCACAAACGTTTAGATGAACTTTGCACATCAAATATAAAACAAGAAAGAGGAGCAGCTTTAGATGTAATAAAAGCTTTAAAATTGATCAATTATGGAAGTTTTGTAAAATCATGTTTTCAACAAAAAACAAATAGAGAAAAAGCTACTGACACAGCGGGTGTTTTAGGCACTCCAGACTTGATAAAAGAATTGATATATTTATTACCTGACAGAGTTTTTGGAAAGAAAGCCCTACATTCTTTGATTAATTTGAAAGAAGATGCTTTTGTTGAAATAAAAAAAATGAAGTCATCAAAAGATGAATATTTAATAAGAAAAATAATTGTTTTTTGTGAAAAATATAAAAGCGATGGCACTGAAAAATTACTCATAGATTTTGTAAAAACACAAGCACTTGACGTTCGACTGTTGGCACTTAAAGCACTTACACAATATGTGAAAGAGCAACCAGAAAATGCTTTTTTTGAAGATATTTTACAGAAAGAATTAAAGTATGTTTATCAATTATTGAATGGCTTTGATGTGCTTCCTGATGAAGTAATTCAATATGATTTGGGACAGGCTTCGAGTAGAATTTTTTACTTATTGATGCTTTTGTATGACAAAGAAGCAGTACAAGATGCCATGCTAGGAGTGGAGCATTCATCTCGTGAAAAAAGAGCCAATGCCCTCGAAATTTTGGATAATATCATCCCTCGTAATGTTTATAAATGTCTTCATGCACTTTTAGATGATACGAGTATTGATAAAAAAATCGAAGTTTTTGATATATATTTTGACAAAAAAGCAAAGAAAATACCTATCATTCCACATGTTTTGGAAAAAGGAGAAAAAAACTTTGGTGATTGGACAATCACACAAGCAATGCTAAAGTGGCAAGCCAATAAAGATCAAGTAAAGCTTTTTGAACCTTATTTGAATCATTCAAAAAGACTTTTTAGAGAAGTTGCCACTGAAGTGATGCTGAAAAATAAAACATTATTTGAAAAGACTATAATCCTTGAAGAAATGAGCCATACACACGAAACATCGGCTATCTCAGAACTTGAACGAGTCATTGTTCTGAAAAATACCCAACTTTTTGCCCAAACGCCCGAAAATGTACTGACTTCTATCGTGCCCATCATGCGAGAAATTACTTTTGAAGAAGGGCAAACAATTTTCAAAAAGGGTGAAATAGGTCATTGTATGTATGTGATTTATGCAGGTGAAGTAAGTATCTATGACCATGAAACGCTTTTGGCTACTTTCACCAAAGGAGATGTTTTTGGTGAATTGGCTTTACTTGATTCCGAACCTCGCTCTGCTTCAGCTATTGCCGAAAACGATGTTTTGCTTTTCAGAATTGACCAAGAAGATTTCTATGATTTGATGGAAGAACGTAATGAACTTCTAAGAAGTGTCTTGAGAATTCTCTGCCAACGCATTCGGAATCAGAATGATAAGATTAGGAGTTTGGCTTAGAGTCAAGCTTTGTTGAATAAAGATGTGCCACACCTTGAAGGTGTGGTACATCTGGGCAAGGTAATGGTTTCTACCCAACAAATTGAAAATCAAGTGATTATTAAAGGAAGCGACAATGGCATAGGGATGTCGGAAGCCATCAAAGCAAAAATATTTCAACCTTTTTTCACCACAAAACCCACAGGTCAAGGTACAGGCTTAGGGCTGAGTTTGGCTTATGATATCATTACGAAAGGGCATGGTGGAACTTTAGAAGTAGAAACAAAAGCAGGGGAAGGAACAACTTTTATCATAAATTTACCAACTTAATAAATTTTAAAGAATTTATATTAATCAGATTACAATTATGGATGATTTAGATTTTAGCGAAGTAGTACCCAATATCGCAATTACATTTGTAGTTATGAGGTTTTTAATGACTTATTTAGAAACCGAGAAACGTCTTCCACACTTACACAAGATCTTGAATTTTGCTTGGCTTTGGGCATTGATTTTATTAGCCATGAGTAGTGTATTGGGTCTAAAATTTATTAATGAAAACTATATATTGCTACTCAGTTTGGTAATATTATATATTCTTGATAAATCAAGAGAAATGCCTATTACTCGAATGCTGGCGATTGCTATTATTCCTTATACTGTTGTCTCGTTAATTAACGCCATTTTTGAATTACTAACGCCAAAATTCCACGAGTCAAATATAAGTATTTTCGCTTCTTTCAAAGGTTTTGCCATTACTTGGCTCATTGGTTTTAGCATTTATTCACAAAGACAGGGGAAACGAGAACGGCAACAAAGATTAAAAGACGAAGAAGAGAAAAAAAAGTTGGAAGCCAAAAAGCAAGAACTCGAATACCAAGTTGCTGAGAGAACAGCAGAATTGACACGCCAAAAGGAAGAATTAGAACAAACTGTAATTGAACTCAAAACGACTCAAAATCAATTAGTTCATGCCGAAAAAATGGCCTCATTAGGAGAACTTACCGCAGGAATTGCTCATGAGATTCAAAATCCTCTAAATTTTGTCAATAACTTCTCTGAAGTTTCAGTGGAACTTTGCCAAGAAATTACAGAAGAACTTGAGAAAGAAAATTTTGACAAAACATATATCATTGAAATATTGAGTGATTTAAGTCAAAATCAAGAAAAAATCACGCATCATGGTCAGCGTGCAGCGAGTATTGTCAAAGGAATGTTGCAACATTCCCGCACCAGTACAGGTCAAAAAGAATTGACTGATATTAACGTACTTGCGGATGAATACATCAGACTTTCATATCATGGTTTAAGGGCCAAGGACAAAAGTTTTATGGCAGATTTTAAGACAAATTTAGATCCCAATCTTCCTAAAATCAAGATAATTCCACAAGATTTTGGGAGAGTTTTATTAAATGTGATAAATAATGCCTTTTATGCAGTTCAACAAAAAGCGAAGCTAAAATTAGATGGGTATAAGCCATTGGTAAGTATCGACACCTATTTAGAAGATGGTGAAGTCGTTGTAAAAATTAAAGACAATGGCACAGGAATGCCTGAAAGCGTAAAGTCCAAAATATTTCAACCATTTTTTACTACCAAACCAACAGGGCAAGGTACAGGATTAGGCCTTTCATTGGCCTATGATATTATAACTAAAGGCCATGGTGGAACAATGGAAGTAGATAGTGTAGAAGGTGAATGGACAGTGTTTATTATAAAATTACCTATTGATTAATCAAAATTTTGATATGAAAAATCTCTTGTTATTGATACTGCTCTTTTTTCAAATAAACCTTATTTTTGGACAAACCAAAAGTAAGGTTTTTGAGTTGGATAGTCTAAAACAAGAGTTTACGAAAGTAAAAAATGATACAGATCGAGTACTACTGTACGAAAAAATGATAAGGGTCGCTCCGAATAGCCAAGCAGGTATTGAGTATGGCTTCAATGGATTTAACTTGGCAAAACGTATTCGCTATGATAAGGGTGTAATACTTTGTGGTAATAGCGTTGGTTTTAAATTAGTTGAGTCTGATTACTATAAAGCTGTTCAAATTCTTACTGAAGTCAAACAAACATGTGAAAGGCAAAACAATCAATATGAATTAGCCAGAACGCTGGGTTTTCTTGGTTATGCCTACAATAAATTTGATTTTGAAAAAGCAATGAGCTATTTCAAAGCGTGTAAAAAAATGATGGAGAAAGTAAAGATGTCAGAAGACATTATTCCAATTAATTCTGCCATCGGAAACTGCTACAAAGATTTCGGTAAGTTAGATTCAGCTTTGGTATATATTCAAAAAGGTTATGAACATTCTTTGAAATCAGATAAGTTGCTCCCTCCCTATAGTTTTTATGTGCATTTTGGAGAGGTTTATTTAAAAAAAGGACAATTCAAACTTGCAATGGATTATTTCAGACGGTCGATTGCCGCAAAACCAAATAACCCTGACGGACAAGCTTATCAAGGAATTGCAATGATTTATCGAGCTAAAAATCAACTCGATTCTGCAAAGTTTTATGCCAAAGAATCACTTAGCATTCAACAAAAAAAGAATAAACCCATTTATATTATTCAATCGGCAAACTTACTTTTTGAATTATATAAAAATTCAAACCCTGCTGAAGCTCTAAAATATATTCTCATTTCATCGGCGACCAAAGATAGTTTGTTCAATCAAGAAAAAGTAAAACAAGTAGAAAAATTGGCGTATGAAGAAAGAGAAAGTGAGGCACGTCTTCAAAGAAGGCTTGAAGCACATGAAGCTGATTTGCAAAGTAAAATTAGAATTTATGCCTTGTCAGGTATTTTGCTTGCACTTGTTGTACTTAGTCTAATACTTTACAGAAACAATAAAAGCAAACAAAAAGCAAATCATTTGCTACACAAACAGAAAGAAGAAATTGATTTACAGCGAGAAAAAGCCGAAAATGCACTCGTTGAACTCAAATCTACACAAAATCAACTGATTCAAGCTGAAAAAATGGCTTCCTTAGGCGAACTCACAGCGGGCATCGCTCATGAAATACAAAATCCATTGAATTTTGTCAATAACTTTTCAGAAATGAGCGTAGAACTCGCACATGAACTGAATGAGGAAATTGACAAAGACACAATGGACAAAAATTTGGTAAAAGAAATATTATCAGATTTAACTCAAAATCAACAAAAAATCAATCATCATGGCAAGCGAGCAAGCAGTATTGTGAAGGGAATGCTCGAACATTCACGCACTAGCACAGGTGTAAAAGAATTGACCGATATAAATGCTTTAGCAGATGAATATTTAAGACTTGCCTATCATGGTCTTCGTGCAAAAGACAATAGTTTTAACTGCGATTTTAAGACAGAATTTGATGAAAGCTTACCAAAAATTGAGGTAATTCCGCAAGATTTTGGTCGTGTATTGTTGAATTTGATTAATAATGCATTTTATGCAGTTTCGCAGCGAAAAAACCTGCAAGGTCTGGCAGACCTGACAGGTTTAGGTACGGTGATTGTTTCTACAAAAAAGTTAGATAATTTTATAGAAATCCGAGTAACTGACAACGGCATAGGTATGTCAGAAGCGACAAGAGCAAAAATATTCCAACCTTTTTTTACCACAAAACCAACTGGACAAGGTACAGGATTAGGGTTAAGTTTGGCTTATGATATTATTACCAAAGGGCATGAGGGAACGATTGAAGTTGAAAGTAAAGAAGGTGAAGGAAGTGAGTTTATTATTACATTACCTATGAAACCCAATTGAACATGAAGACTATACTAATTACTTTTTTCCTCGTTTGCAGCGGTTTGACTTGTTTTAGTCAAAATAGACAAGACCAGATAGACAGGTTAAAACATCAATTGGCTATTTCCAAGTCAGATACAAATCAAGTAAAAATTTTGGTTCAATTATTTCTTGCTTATCGACAAGTAAAACCAGATTCTTCATTGTTTTTTACTGCAAAATCTTTGGATTTGTCAAGAAAACTCAATTTTCCTAACGGTGAAGTAGAGGCTTTATTAAATCTTTCAGCGTTATCAAGGATACAAGGCGATGTTGCAAAATCTTTGAAGTATTTATTAATGGCATTGGGAGTTATAGAGCAAAAAGCCCCTCTAATGGATAAAAGTCACATTTGGAACGGAATTGGTCTGATTTATCTTGAAATAGAAGACCATCCCAAAGCATTAGAGTATTTTCGTAAGGCATTATCAAGTACAGAAAGCGGAATATATGGAATGATTTTGATGAATATGGAAAGAACATTTATTAATACCAACCAATTAGATTCGGCTTTGAATTATTCTCAAAAAGCATACAATTGGGGTAAAATAAAATATCCCAAGCTTATTTATTATCCATTTTATATGTACATGGGAATCATACAATTTCGATTGGGTAACCGAAGTCTTGGATTTGAAAATCTACATAAAAGTATTTCTGGTGAGTTGAAAAATAATGACCACCGTAGGTTAGCTGATTGCTATTCAGCTATTTCAGAGTTTTTTAAAGAAACCAAACAGCTTGACTCATGTATATTTTATGCAAAAAAAGGACTTATTGAAGGACAAACTATTGGTTATCAAAAAAGCATACTAATTAATGCCAATTTATTGGCAGAACAGTATGAAAAAAAAGATATAAGACAATCATTGTATTACTATAAAATTGCAAAGGCAGCTAATGAAGAATTGTATGGTGCAAAAAGAATCCAAGCTTTGCAAAAAAGTATGGCTGATGAACAAGAGCGACAACGCAACATCGAAATTGAGCAGGTTGCCTATCAAAACCGATTGAGACAATTTATTTTGTTGGTTGGCTTAGGTGTATTTTTATTGATTACGTTTCTTCTTTATCGCAATAATCAAAAAGAGAAAAAAGCTAAAAACCTTCTTGAAGAGAAAAATAACGAAATTCAATCAACATTATTTACTCTCAAATCAACTCAAAATCAATTAATTCAAAAAGAAAAATTAGCTTCATTAGGCGAACTCACCGCAGGCATAGCCCATGAAATACAAAATCCACTAAATTTTGTGAATAATTTTTCAGAACTGAGCGGAGAATTAATTGATGAAATGAATGAAGAAATTGACAATGGAAATTTGGAGGAAGTAAAAGCAATTTCGGGAGATTTGAAGCAAAATTTAGAGAAAATCAATCATCATGGAAAGCGAGCAAGCAGCATCGTAAAAGGAATGCTCGAACATTCACGAACAAGTACTGGAATCAAAGAATTGACGGATATTAATGCTTTAGCCGATGAGTATTTGAGACTAAGCTACCATGGACTTCGTGCAAAAGACAAAAATTTTAATAGTGATTTCAAAACAGATTTTGATGAAAACTTGCCTAAAATTGAAGTAATTCCGCAAGATTTTGGTCGGGTTTTGTTGAATTTGATAAATAATGCTTTTTATGCAATCAAAGATGTCCCACACCTTCAAGGTGTGGGACATCTGGGAAAAGTAACAGTTTCTACCCAAAAAATTGATAATCAAGTCATTATAAAAGTTAAAGACAACGGCACAGGCATGTCAGAATCCACAAAAACTAAAATCTTCCAACCATTTTTCACAACTAAACCAACAGGGCAAGGCACAGGATTAGGACTAAGTTTGGCTTATGATATTATTACCAAAGGGCATGGAGGAACGATTGAATGTGAAAGTGTAGAGGGAGAAGGATCAACTTTTATTGTTAAATTACCCTTATAAATATTTATTTGAATGGAAGTTTTAAAAGAAAATTTGCTTAATGAAACATATTTGAAGTTTATTGAAATAGGACTCAGTAGTCCTGAGTCATTAAATGCCTTGGATGAGATAGTATCTCCTGATTTGATGGGATTTGGAACAACTGAGGATGAAAGAATTTATTCAATTTCTGATTTAAAAGAGCTTTTGGTAAGACAAAGGGAACAAAGTCAGGGTATGAAAATGGAATGGAACATAATCCCAACATTTCGTAAAATAATGAAAGATGAAAATTCTGCTGTCTTTGTTAATGAGATTCACTTATCAATCATTATGAATGCCGAGACTGTAAAATTGTTATTGCGGTTTTCTGTTGTTTTAGAATACCAAAATGATAAATGGATAGTAATACATTTTCATGGTTCTAAACCTGAGAATGTTCCAACAGAAGAAGATACTTATGGAATTGAAGAATGGAGAAAAAGGAATCTTGAACTTGAAGCACTGGTTAAAGAAAGGACTGCAGAATTAGAGAAGTCTTTAGAGAATCTCAAAGCCACCCAAAAACAACTTATACAATCTGAAAAACTCGCCAGTTTAGGAGAACTTACCGCAGGCATTGCCCATGAAATTCAAAATCCTTTGAACTTCGTCAATAATTTTTCAGAACTGAGCGGAGAATTAATTGATGAAATGAATGAAGAAATTGACAATGGAGATTTTGAGGAAGTAAAAGCAATCTCAGGTGATTTGAAGCAAAATCTCGAAAAAATAAATCATCATGGCAAGCGTGCAAGTATCATTGTGAAGGGAATGCTGGAACATTCACGTAGCAGTACTGGTGTAAAAGAACTAACAGATATAAATGAATTAGCAGATGAATATTTGAGACTTGCCTACCACGGACTTCGTGCAAAAGACAATAGTTTTAATTGTGATTTTAAAACAGATTTTGATGAAAACTTACCAAAAATCGAAGTCATTCCACAAGACTTTGGTCGAGTTTTATTAAATTTGATAAATAATGCTTTTTATGCAGTCCAAGATGTCCCACACCTTCAAGGTGTGGGACATCTTGGAAAAGTAACAGTTTCTACTCAAAAAATTGATAATCAAGTCATTATAAAAGTTAAAGACAATGGTATAGGAATGTCAGAAACCACCAAAGCTAAGATCTTTCAGCCATTTTTCACTACAAAACCAACTGGTGAAGGAACAGGTTTAGGACTTAGTTTGGCTTATGATATAATTACAAAAGGGCATGGGGGAACGATTGAAGTTGAAACAAAAGAAGGTGTATCTACCACTTTTATTATAAAAATACCCTATATTTGACTCATAATTTTGGTAGCTGTTGTGGTTAAACTCTAACCTTTAAAACTTTTAAAGTCATAACCCATGAGAATTTTAGTAGTAGATGACGAAGAGGATGTTAAAACGCTTTTTTTACAACGCTTCCGAAAGGAAATAAGAGAAGGAGAATTCTTATTTTCGTTCCAACATTCGGGTGAAGATGCTTTGTCATTTCTTCATGAACATGAATCCGAGGCAATTCTAATTCTTTCAGATATTAATATGCCAGGGATGAGTGGCTTAGAACTACTAAGAAGAATTAGATCAGAAAAACCTGTCCCACCGCCAACAGTAATGATGATTACTGCTTATGGTGATGACGAAAATCATAACCAAGCGATGGCTTTGGGAGCAAATGATTTCCTGACCAAACCATTAGATTTTGTTGACCTCAAACAAAAACTTAAAAGCTCTTTATGAACGCCAAAATAATGGTTGTTGATGATGAAGCCGACTTAGAAACGCTCATCAAACAAAAGTTTCGCCGACAAATCAGAGAAAAAACTTACGAATTTAGCTTTGCCAATAATGGTGCAGAGGCTTTACGGCTGTTGCAACAATTTCCAGATATTGACATGGTTTTGAGTGACATCAACATGCCAGAAATGGATGGATTGACATTACTTTCTAAACTTGCTGAACAAAATCCTCTACTTAAATCAGTTATTGTTTCTGCCTATGGAGACATGGATAATATTCGAACTGCCATGAATCGTGGGGCATTTGATTTTTTATGTAAACCAATCAATTTTGAAGATTTAGAATTGACTGTTGAAAAAACACTCAAGCATGTATTACAGTTGCGTGAAACCCTGAAGGCTATCAAAGAAAATAATATTTTGAAAATGTATGTCGATGAGGCAGTTTTGAATTTTATGAGCCATCAAGAGTTTGAATCATCTCTTACTGCCAACGAAACCATCATTGCAACTGTAGTTTTTATAGATATTTGCGGTTTTACCGCCATTTCTGAGAAAGAATCCCCTGATACGGTAGTTAATTTGATTAATAAATACTTTGATATTATGGTCAAAGAAATCATCGAGCAGGGGGGATACATTGATAAATTTATGGGAGATGCCGTAATGGCTGTTTTTAAAGGAGATTATCACCTTGATAGAGCAATTGAAGCGGCTCTTTCAGTGCGTTCAAAAATTGATAATATTCAAGAAAATCTACCCAATTTTGAATTGTATTTACCTCAAGTTTCAATTGGAGTCAATACTGGCGAAGTGATTTCTGGTAATATTGGCTCTGCTTCGCTCCGTCGCTTAGATTATACCTTAATTGGTGATGTGGTGAATACTGCACAACGTCTTCAATCAGCTGCAAAGCCAAGTCAAATTGTAGTAAATGAAGTCACTTATCAACAAATCAAAGAGTCATTTACTTGCAATGAAGTAGGTGAGGTAAGCCTCAAAAATAAAGCTTTTCCAGTGAAAATATATGAAGTTGTATCTTGAAATGTGGTCTATTTTAGGAGTTACACGACATATTTTTTATAATGTATGTCGATTAAACGTACTGAATTTCTTCTGAATTTTTAAACAAAAAAGGAACAACAAGTCATTATTTAGAGTTATTATAGATAAGAATAGCATTTTGGCTATTTTGATTGTATCTTTGTGCATTATTTATGACACAAAATTGTATTTAACTAAGTTTATAACAAGCAAAAGAATAAAATGCTCACTATCAGTAATTTACACGCCAGAATAGAGGAAAAAGAAATATTACGTGGTATTAATTTAGAAATCAAACCAGGTGAAGTTCATGCGATCATGGGGCCAAATGGTTCAGGTAAAAGTACATTGGCTTCGGTTTTGGCAGGTCGTGAAGACTACGAAGTAACCGATGGCTCAGTTACATTCAATGGTAAAGATTTACTTGATTTAGCTCCTGAAAAACGTGCGGCTGAAGGTATATTTTTGGCATTTCAATACCCAGTTGAAATCCCAGGTGTGACTACAATTAACTTTTTGAAAACAGCTCTGAATGAAATCAGAAAATATAATGGACAAGAGCCATTGGACGCAGCTCAGTTTTTGAAACGTATGAGAGAAAAAGCAAAATTAGTGAAAATTGATGATGCTCTTTTGAAACGTTCACTCAATGAAGGCTTTTCTGGTGGAGAGAAAAAGCGGAATGAAATTTTCCAAATGGCAATGCTTGAGCCATCTCTTGGTATTTTGGACGAAACCGATTCAGGTCTTGATATTGATGCCTTACGCATTGTTGCCGAAGGTGTCAACCAGTTACGTAATGAAAATCGTTCTTTTGTTGTGGTGACACATTACCAACGTTTACTTGATTATATCGTGCCAGATTTCGTTCATGTACTTTATAAAGGTCGCATCGTAAAATCAGGTACAAAAGAACTGGCTCTTGAATTAGAAGAAAAAGGCTATGATTGGATTAAAAATGAAGTAGATGCTTTGGAGACAGTGTAAAATCAACGAACCACAGTCTATAGACTAAAGATATGCAAAAAATCCAAGTCAATGATAGTCCGAAGCCAGTTGGGCATTATTCACAAGCAATTGTGAGTAATGGATTGTTATTTACTTCTGGAATTTTACCAATAAAAATAAAAACTGCTGAAAAATTGCCCATCGAATCAAGTATTGAAGAGCAGATTGAGGTAGTTTTTGAAAATTTAAAGCAGATTTTAAATGAAGTAAGTCTAACTCCAAGCCAAGTAGTTAAAACTACAATTTATATTACTGATGGTGAGGCGTGGAGCATAGTTAATCAGGCATTTGCTGATTTTTTTGGAGAACATCGTCCTGCACGTTCAATCATTCCAGTATCAGCTTTGCATTTTGGTTATAAAATAGAATTAGAAGCAATAGCGGAAATGTAGTACGATATTCCAAAATTGTTAGGAAACAGAGATTATAGAAAAATTAGAGTAATGAATTCTATCGAAAATAAAGATTTAAAGGCTCAATTAATAGCTGATTTTCAGTTATCGCAAGCAACATTGAATGGTAAAGGCAAAATGCCTATTTATCAGTTGCGTGACGAGGCGATGAAAAATTTTGATAAATTGGGCTTTCCAACCATTCGTCACGAAGAATGGAAATATTCGAATGTGAGTAATTTAGTCAAACAAACATTCGACTTTCATACAAAGACTGATTTCAAGAAAGCTGATTTGAAAAAAATTGCAATGCCGCACTTGAAAGGTAATGTATTGTATTTTATCAATGGTGTGTATAATGCTGATTTGTCAGAAATTGCTACACCTGAAGACAAATTGAAAGTAATTCCTTTTTCAGAGGTTTTGTCAAAACAACCAGAGCTAATTGAAGCCTATTTTGGTAAATACGCCAATTACCAAACTGATGCTTTTACTGCCCTCAATACCGCACTTTCGAGTGATGGAGTAGTTGTGCAAGTTGCTGATAATAAGATAGTTGAAGAGCCAATTATCATCCGTTATATTTCTGATGTAAGATTAGCAAATGTAGGTTCTCAACCTCGAAATTTGATAATTGTAGGTAAAAATGCCCAAGTGAAAATTGCTGAAGCTTATCGTACAGTGGGCGATAATGCTGCTTTTGTAAATACCGTTTCTGAAATTGTAGTTGGTGAATCTGCGATTGTTGACTATTACAAAGTACAAAACGAAAGTGATAAGTCATATCATATTGGTACTACGCAAGTTTATCAAAAAGGCCGTAGTTATTTTTATGCAGCTACTGCTACACTGAATGGTGGATTTGTTAGAAATAACTTGAATGTTGTTTTGGATGGGGAACATATTGAAAGTCATTTGTATGGCCTGTATGTACCTAATGGTAAACAACATATTGATAACCATACATTAGTTGATCACCAAAAACCAAATTGCGAAAGTAATGAGCTATATAAAGGTATTTTGATGGATAAATCAACGGGTGTATTCAATGGAAAAATCTTTGTCCGTGAAGATGCTCAAAAAACAAATGCTTATCAAAATTGTAGAAATGTGGTTACTTCTGACGAAGCTACTATGAATACAAAACCACAATTAGAGATTTGGGCAGATGATGTCAAATGTTCGCATGGAACTACTACTGGACAACTCAACGACGAAGCAATATTCTATATGCAATCTCGTGGTATTCCTAAAAAAGAAGCGATTCGTTTGCAATTATTAGCCTTTGCTCAAGATGTGGTCTCTCAAATCAAGATTGATTCTATCAGAGAATATATTGAGCAATTAATTTTAGAAAAATTGGAAGGAGCGTGATAGATAGAAAATATATTGAAACGCCTCATAATCTACTGATTATGAGGCGTTTCTGTTTTTATTTCAATACCTCAACCGAAATTTTACTATCGGCATAGATTCGATGTGTCGCTTTTATAAAATCACTTTCTTCAGCTTTATAGATGTTTGGAACATATTTTTGAGGATTAATATCAAATAAAGGAAAGGCAGTTGATTGCACTTGAATCATGATTTTATGACCTTTTTTAAATGTATGTAAAACATCTTGAAGGCGGAAATTAATATCGGTCTTTTTATTGGCTACTAAAGGCTCAGGTTTTGAAAAAGAATTTCTAAAACGAGAACGCATAATTTCACTACGAACCATTTGTTGATAGCCACCCAAAGTAATATGCTTAGGTGTATAAGGGCTATTTTTTTCATCACCAGGATAAACATCAATTAATTTTACAAAGAAATCTGCGTCAGTTCCTGTGGTTGATATTTTGAGATTGGCCATAATTTCACCACCAAGTGTGATATCTTCTGTCAATACTGGTGTTTCATAAGTCAAAACATCTGTTCTGCGGCCAGCAAAACGCTGGTCTTCACTCATATAGTTTCGTGGACTAAAACCTGTTATTTGTTTAGGGTCTTCGGTATATGGTACAGGTTTTGAAGGGTCAGAAATATATTCACCAAAACCTTTAGCAGTCATTTCAGTTGATAATTTCCCATTTGGACTCAAGTAAAAATTAACTTTTTGAGCAGTTTTTACAGGAAACTCAGCAAATTCTCGCCATTCTTTTTTGCCTGTATCAAATAAATAGGCTTCTGGTAAACCTGTTTTTCCATCTCCAGTTCCTTTTAAAAAATGTTTAAAGAATTTCAATTCCATGTTTTTCTGAAAATAGGTAGAAACACTATCGCCAAAATAAACATTAGAATGAAAATGATGACCTTGTTCACGAGCCCAATCTCCATGACCAAATGGCCCCATTACAAGTGTATTGTAGGCATTTGTATTGTATTTTTCTAAGTTTTTATAAATATTCAATGGGCCTGGCAAGTCTTCGGCATCAAACCAACCACCAACTACCATCATAGCAGGTAGATTTTTTACATTTTTTAGATAAGGAAGAATGTTTCTTTTTTGCCAAAAATCATCATAATTAGGATGTTCGATGAGTTCTTTCCAAAAGAAATTATCATTATAAACTTTCGTAAAATGCTTGAGGGGAGTCATGGATTTATACCAATCAAAACCATCAACAGTATTGAGTTTTGGAAATTTATCATCGTACCATGAATCAGGAGTAGGCTGGGGATGTTGAACACCAAAAACTGGGAAAGTCATGCCATAACCAATTGTAAAAGCTCCATTATGATGAAAATCATCAAAGAAAAAGTCTGAAATTGGGGCTTGTGGTGAAGATGCTTTTAAAGCTGGATGACCACATAACGCCCCCGCAATCGTATAAAAACCAGGGTAAGAAATACCATACTGACCAACTTTTCCATTATTATTTGGAATATTTTTTACCAACCAATCAATGGTATCATAAGTATCAGAAGCTTCATCAATGTCAGTTGGTTTGGTCTTATTGGCAATTTGGGGTGTCATATTTGTCCAAATACCTTCTGACATCCAGCGTCCTCGCACATCTTGGTCAACAAAAATGAATTTTTCTCGCATCATATAGCGAGAATAATACAACATTTTTGGATACACGTCTTTTTCATAAGGAGCAACATCATAACATGTACGCTGCATCACAATTGGATATGTATTGGTAGGAGAAGCATCTTTAGGAGTATAGATATTTGTGAAAAGTTTCACCCCATCACGCATACTGATTTGCACTTGAGTTTTTATATAATTTTCGCGAACAAATGCAGAGTCTTGCTGTGCAATTGATAATTTTTGTGCTTTTGTAGCTATTGATAATAAGCTAATTATCAACAAAATAAATATTTTTTTCATTAGTTTAGGGGAGAGTTAATGTCTATTGTTAGCTTGTTAAATAAGAATATAAAGCCGCTACTTTATAAAAATAACGGCTTATGATATTTTTTTTAGAATCTTTTAGGACGTTGCTTCGTCCAATTCTCCTTCCCATTTTGCAACAACGGCGGTTGCAACGGCATTTCCAGCCACTGAAGTGGCCGAGCGACCCATATCCAAAAGCCAGTCAACTGCTAAAACTAAACTGATACCTTCTTGAGGTAAACCAAACATGGTAAGTGTTCCTGCAATCACTACTAAAGAGGCACGAGGCACACCAGCAATGCCTTTACTGGTCAGTAGTAATGTAAGCAACATAGTCACTTGTTGACCGAGTGTAAGTTCGATGCCATAGATTTGAGCGATAAACCCTGTCGCAAAAGTCATATACATCATTGAGCCATCAAGATTGAAAGAATACCCTAAAGGCAAGACAAAAGAGATGATACGCTCAGAAATACCAAATTTCTTGAGTTGCTCGATTTGTAAGGGCATTGAAGCTTCCGAACTTGCAGTACTGAAAGATAAGAAAAGTGCATTTTTGACAAACTTTAATAATTTCCAGTAGTCAATTTTCATTACGAGACATATCACCCATAACACCACAATGATGAAAAATGCAAGTGTAGCAAAGAAACAAATGATTAAATATAAATATCCTCCCAAAACACCAAGACCTTTTGATGAAATAACAGCCGCTACCGAACCAAAAACAGCATAGGGTGCAAAAGTCATGACGTAACCCACAATCTTAAACATTACTTCTGAAATGGCATCAAGAGCTTTGGTCACGCTTTTTCCTTTTTCGCCAATTGCCGCTAATGCAATACCAAAAAACAAAGAAAATACTACGATTTGTAGTACTTCATTAGTAGAAAGAGCTTCAAATATGCTTTTTGGGAAAACGTGAGTTATGAAATTTTCTAAAGTCATTTTTTTTGCTTCAATGCCAGTATCAGTCCCCGAATTTGGTAAATCCAGCGTCATTACTTTACCAGGCTTCATTACATTCACGGCAATTAATCCAGTGATTAATGAGAGAATTGTAGCAAAATAAAAATAACCTAATGTTTTAAGTCCAATTCGACCAACAACCTTAAAATCTCCAAGTTTTGCGATACCGACAGTCAGAATAGAAAACACCAGTGGACCTAAAATCATCTGAATTAGGCGTAAGAAAATTTTTGAAAGCAATTGTAAATAAGAACTCCAATCCTTAACGCCTTCGTTGGCTGCTACTTGCTCAGGACTGAGTGATGCGGCATCTTTGATTGAAAACTGTCCTAAGTCAAAATGATTGTGAATAAAATAACCGACAATGATGCCGAGCGTCATGCCGATGAAGATTTTCCAAGTAATGTTTAGTTTCATACGAAGTGTTTTTAGGATGATGAAATTCGTCCCATTAAGATTTGGGAGGGATTAGGTTTTTAAAAAATTTCTTATAAATCGGCTTGCGATATAAGAATTGAAGATACAAGATAGGATAAAAAATGTAATCTGTCAAAATTGTTGGTGTACGAAATTCAATTTCATCAATTATTTCACTTCCTTGACCATTTTTAATAATTCTATGTTTATGTTTCCAGTAGCTTAAAAAGAAAGGAAGTTGTTCACCTTCATCAATGAAATAAATTTCATCTACCGTTAAATAAAAATCAGTGATTTTACTGACCCAAATCTGCCGTTTAATAAAAAAGTCTAACTCTAATGTTACTTTTTCACCTAAATTTCGTCCAAAAGAAATAATTTTAACAGGAGGAAATGGAAATGGAGGAGATAGTTGCGTGAGTAATTGGGAATCAAATTGTTCCCATACACGTGTAATCGGTTGTTCGACGGTTGTTTTGAAAATGATTTTCATTTTGGATAAGATATTTGGGGAATGAGATTGTGTGAATGCTGTTTTTTTCAAAAAAGCCACATTATTAACTAAAAAATACCGTAAAACACGGACAAAAAATAGGGGTTTTTACGCTAAAATAAATAAAAAAATTGTATGACCTTTGTCATATCCTAATAACCCAAAAATTAAAACTTATGTTTACGTTTTTAGAATTCAATAATAGTTTTAGCAATATAGTAATGATTTATCCTTTGCAATTTTTGTTAGTGGGTTTCTTACTATCATTAGGTTTATATGAATTATTTCATACTCTTGGTATTGGTAGAAATTTTAATCGTGGCGGTGAACCGTCAAAGAAAATATTTTAAGTAGATTATGTTTCATCATAGTGGTTAGGGTTGTTCGCAAAGAGCCGTCTCATATTGAGGTGGCTTTTTTGTTGTCTAATATCGTACAAAAATCGACTGAACTTTTACAACATGAATATTTTTTAAAAAGTAAAATAAATAATTAAGTGGTACTGGTTAACAGTATAGAAATATTTTACTAAAAAAAATATCTTCGTTTTAGATTAAAAATATAGATATAATTACACATATTATAAAAAAAGTACATTATTTATTTGATTTTCTCTTTTTTTAAATAGTATTTTTGGAAAACGAAGCTACTTTAACTACATAAAAAATGAGAAAAATAACTTTCCTCTTCTGGATATTTTCAGGAGTGACACAACTTGCCTACGCACAGCAAATTCTTCTACAAGGATTCTATTGGGACTATCCTAAAACAGGTCAAGGTTATAATTGGTCTGATACCCTGAAAAATAAAGCATCAGAATTATCAGCAGCAGGTTTTACACATATTTGGTTTCCTCCATTTGCAGGTAACGGGAATAAGTCAGGAGGATATGACCCCAAAGATTTATTTATTGGACAAAACAATACTCAAACTTCACTTGGTACTAAACAAGAAATCAAAGATATGATTTCAGTTTTTGGTCAGAACAATCTAAAAGCCGTAGGTGATATGGTCTATAACCATCGGGATGGTGGTAAGCCTGAAGCGAATAATGCAGTGAAAGAGTATATGCTTTTTTATGCAGGAAACAATACAGGAAGTTGTCCTGGAACCTCCTATAAATCTCCTTTTCCCTCAGACCGAGTTCGAATGATTATTCCAATTGGTGGAACAACTGGCTTAGGTGATGGAACTTATTATATCAGTATTGGCTCTCGATCGGGTGCTTATGTGGGCAAAAAAATGATGTTTTATGCTACTACTACTAAAGCTGGCGTGGGGCAAGCATGGGATTTTGTGACTGGCTGTAACCCCAAAAATACAGCTATTACTGTGGCATCGGATATTCCTGCTTCAGGTGCTGAATACGTAACTAACTTGAATCAAGGCTATTGGAACACCATAGATTTTGCCAATGATGTTGATGAATTTAAAATAACACTCAATGCTGATAATTATAATAGTGCGGGAGACACATTGATAATTCAAGCGATTAATCTATGTGGAGATTATACTGATCATCGGATTTCGAAAATCTGGTACACAGGAAATAACTCAGATATAGCTAACACCATTAGCTGGAATTCAGCAACTTATAAATTACAATTTCAAACATTTACTGATTTCTCAGGCTTGCCAAGTGGTAGGGGAGGAAATAATTGGAAGTCTTTTCGCCCAAACTGGAATGACTTTGGAGTGAGTACTGCTGGTGGAGCAACAACTACTTGTCTCGGACCGTCATGGAGCATGCAAAGTATGGATTATTTTTATGATTATGATCATAATCAATCAGTGGCCCGTGATACACTCATTGCATGGACAAAATGGGCGTATGATGATTTGAATATAAGAGGACTGCGTATGGATGCCATCAAGCATTTTGAGGCGAATTTTGTGGGAAAAATGCTCACTGAAATGTATAATGCTAATAAAATTCCTGATTTTGTAGTAGGAGAATGGTATGGACAAGAAAACCCAGCTATACAAAATTGGGTATCGGATGTAAATAATTCGATGAGCGTAGCAGCACGTGCAGCCATCAAGCCAAAAGTATTTGATTTTGCTTTGAGAGATGCTCTCAAACAAGCTTGTGATAATGGAGGCGATGCAAGAAATGCTTTTTATAATAGTTTTCGTGATGCTCGTGGTATGAGTGGTTATAATTTAGTGACTTTTGTTAATAATCACGATATGCGTAGTTCAAATCCAAGCTACGGAGATGCTTTGGTTTGGCAAGACCCGATTTTAGCTTATGCGTATATATTAACTAATAATCAATTAGGAGTTCCAACGATTTTTTATCCAGATTATTATGGATATCCAGCTCACAATACAACTTATGGAACTGATACATATAGTTTCGACTACCATCCAACAAGTTTACAACCTCTAAAAAAAGAAATCGATCAACTGATTGAGGTTCAAAAGCGATTTATTAATGGTTCACAAAATGTATATTATTTGAACCATTATGGCGGAGCTTTCAATGCAGTGCCTTCACCTAATTATTACTCAAAAGGTAAGCATTGGCGAAGTCTTATCTATCAACTTGATTCTACGGGTAGTGTAGGAAAAAAAGAGGTTATTGTTGCGATTAATTTTGATACTGATAGTTTGAAAGTCAATCATGTGATTGCAAATACTAATCGTTATCCAGCTGGAACAAAATTTGTTGATATTTTACAAAAATCATCTACAAAAGTTACAACTATTGATGCACAAAACCGAATTTTCGTTTCCTTACCTCCTCGAAGTTTTACCATTTTTGTACAGGGCGAATCTCTATGTTTTGATTATGAATTAAGTAATAAAATTGTAAGTGGCAGTATTCTACAATACGAATCTCCCAATTCCATAATAGCATCAAATGTCATAGAAAATGCCTCACAAGTGAAATACGATGCAGGTAAAAGAATCTTACTGAAACCTGGTTTTAAAGTAGAACAAGGGAGTGTTTTCGAGGCATACATTGATGGCTGTGGAAATAAATAATTAGCAGTCATTTATTGGTATTTGATATCCATCAAAAGATATAATTCACACTTAAAAAACATATACCGTGAGGAAAATATTGCTACTATTCCTTTTTAAACTTTCTTTATTAGGCGTTTTTGCTCAAGCCAACAATAATGGGTTTTACGAAACATATATAATTATCAATAATACCTATTATGATTTAGGGGCGAATACAGGAAATCCTAACTTACAAGGTAACAATTTAGGAACATTTTCTTGTACAAATTCTTTAATATTGAATGGCTTTCAGACGAAAATCTTTAAGTGCAATGCTTGTAATGTGACAAATGTTAAGCTCAATTATAGAGTTTTTAAGAACGGTAGTACCCCAGGAAGTTTTTCAGCAATTAATTTTTCATCTGTAAATAATATTTCTGGGGCTGGTTCTGGTTGCCAAAATCAACAATGGGAAAATACAGGTGGAGGAACTAATCTGATTTCTGGCTTGGCCGACGGTACTTATACAGTAGAGGTTTACACGGATGGTCAGGGTACAAATTGTAATTACAATAATTTTTTTGATACAAATTTGAATGGAGGAAGCAATTATTCAGCAACATTTACTATTAGCAATCCAATTACAGTTGCATCTCAACCAACTACCCCAACGGTTTGCTTTGGGGGCAATACAACATTGAATGCTGCTGCAACTGGAGTGGATGCTTTTATTTGGCAAAAACAAAGTGGAGCAGCATGGGTAAATATCAGTAATGGTAGTGTAGCTAGCGGGGCAACAACTTCATTAAACTTGACTAATATCACAACAACTGAAGTATATCGCTGTTTATTTACCAATTGTGGTGGAATGAATACATTAGCATCAAATGCAATCACTGTCACACCTCAGCGACCAACGATTACAGTTCAACCACGCCCTCAGACTGATTGTAAAGACAATGATGTTACTTTTGATATAACAGCAATGGGAGCAGCAACTATGAGCTACCACTGGGAAAAAAAGTTGGTAGGGGGTAGTTTTGTGAGTGTTGTGGGAGATGCTAATATTACTAATCCGACCGTCAATTCGATAAAAATAAGTAATATCGGTAATACCTCTAATCCAAACTTAACTGAATATAGATGTATTATCACCGATGGAAATACATGTTCAGTAACTTCTGACCCTGCTGTGATGACGGTTAATTCAATTCAAGGTACATTGTCTAGTCAAACAATTTGTGAAGGTAGCAATGCAAGTTATACTATCAATATTATTGGAAGTGTGCTTGGATATCAATGGCAAAAGAGAATTGGAACAGGGGGAGCTTGGGGCGATATTTTAACAAGTGATGGGGGTAAATATTCAGGATATAATAGCAATACTTTAATAATTACCGGAGCTACCAATACTGCGGACAATGATAACTATTATCATTGCATTGTAACATTTGCGGCTTCATCAAGCACAGGGACTACAAATTGCCCTCGAACCTCTGATAATGGGAGATTAGTTGTTGTTGCTTACCCTACAATACCAACACATATCAACACAACTGAAAAGGGGTGTGTAGGCATTACTAATTCTTTAAATTCGACTGGTTGTTCGCCTAATGTTACAACTTGGTATGATTCAGGAAATAATGTTGTTGGTACTGGTGCAAATTTGACAGTTACAAAAAATACTCCAGGTTCTTATGTATATTATGCTACTTGCACGCAAACTTCAAGTGGATGTGTGAGTCTCAAATCATCGGGAGTGACCTTTATTGTAAATGATTTGCCGAGTGTTTCATTAGGTATAGTGCCAGATATATGCAATAATGTAACTACTTTTAGCTTACCTTATACTGCAACAGGCTCACCTAATCGGTATAGTATTTCGGCAGGAACACCCGCGATGAGTGGTTTTGCTTCATTACCCAATACAACAAGCCTTGGTTCTTCTCCCATTAGCGTTACAATCCCTGCCAATGTAACGCCAAATACCTACCAGTTTATTGTTACTGTGAGAAGTACAACGACTACATGTATTTCAAATCCACAAAGTTTTACAGTTAAAATAAATGATACACCAGCTGCTCCACCCGCTACTGCTTCAATCAATTATTGTCAAAATGTTGAAACTTTAGCCTTGTCTGCCACTGCCACAAACTCAAATGTTTTAGTGTGGTATGGAACAAGTGCAAATGGTGGAACTTCAAGCATATCACCATCTACTCCAAGTTCTGCTTTGGTAGGCACTACCAATTACTATGTGAGCCAAAAAAATACAGATAATTGCGAGAGTTCGAGAACAGCAATTAATGTAATTGTTAATGAAAATCCAGCAGCACCAATTTCACCAGTTTCTGTCAAATATTGTAAAAATGCAACGGCAACTGCACTTTTAGCGACAGCATTAGGGTCAAATACTTTAGTATGGTATGATGCCAATGACAATGTTTTGCCTTCTGCTCCAACTCCGAATACAAGTAATGTTGGAACACAAACCTTTAAGGTGAGCCAAAAAAGCCCGACACCAGCTAATTGTGAAGGTCCAAAAACCACCATTACAATTACAATTTTTGATAACCCTGTTGCACCGACAATAACAACACCTGTGGGTTATTGCCAAAATACAACCGCAACTTCCCTTTCAGCAATTGCCACAGGAAGTAATGTATTATTGTGGTATGGTACCAATGTGACTGGTGGGAGTACAAGCGGTATTGCACCAATACCTACAACAGCTTTTGGAGGTACAACAAGCTATTATGTGAGTCAAAAAGACGTTAATAATTGCGAAAGTCAACGAGCTAAAATTGATGTAGAAATTACACCATCACTTTCAGCGACTATTACAGGAGTAAATGGTATTTGTTTAACAGGGGCTTTGAATAATTCTACAATTTTAACTTTAAACCCAACAGGGGGGAATAGCGTTTTTACCTATCAATGGCAAAATATAGCTGGGAATATAGCTTCTGCAACAAGTCAAATGTATAAAGTAACTAATGCTTTTCAAACTGGAAATTCGGATACTTATAAGGCAATCATTACTTCAGGTTATTGTACAACATCTACTTCTTTAACAGTTACAAAGCAAGGTTGGAATGATATTCCTAACGTAACAGGCAATATACCTGAGATTTGTGAAAGTGGCTCAAAAACATTAAGTATTATTAATCCAAATGCTTTTGGTACCTATAAATGGTTTACTGATTCTACCACTTTGTCGCAAATTTCATCGGGGACAAGCTATATAACACCAAGTTTATCTGCGGCTATGACTTATTATGTTGCTCGTGAACAAGCAATTACAGCTAACCTTACTTGCCAAACTGAGCGAAGTTCTGTAACAATAAATGTAGTTTCAACTCCACCAACGCCAACAATAATTAATTCAGCAAATAAAACAACCTTTTGTAATAATGAATCAAGTTTCACTTTGTCAACATCATGTAGTGCTGGTAGTGGGCAGTATCGTTTAAATGGTGGGGGGTGGATAAATGGAAATTCTGTAATAATTAACCCAGCTAGTTACCCATCATCAGTAACATTTACTTATGATTTTAAATGTGTTTTGAGTGCAACTTGTGAAAGTTTGACAACATCAACGACTATTATGGTTAGTCCAGCTCCAATTGCACCCAATATTTCAGGAAATACTTTTATCTGTACAGGAGATTCAACTACATTAACAGCGAGCAATTGTTCAGGCACATTAATTTGGTCAAATGGAGCCACAATCAATAGCATAAATGTTTCATCATCAGGAACATATTCAGCAATTTGTACAGTTAATGGATGTTTAAGTTCAGCTTCATCAATACAAACAGTAGTAGTGAATGCAATACCGAATGCTCCAATAATTAGTTCAGATGATGCAGATAATATCGTTTGTGAAGGGACCAATGTATTATTAACTGCGAGCAATTGTTCAGGTACATTAATTTGGTCAAATGGAGCCACAGCCAATAGCATAAATGTTTCATCATCAGGAACATATTCAGCAATTTGTACAGTCAATGGATGTTTAAGTTCAGCTTCATCAATACAAACAGTAGTAGTGAATGCAATACCGAATGCTCCAATAATTAGTTCAGATGATGCAGATAACATCGTTTGTGAAGGGACCAATGTATTATTAACAGCGAGTAATTGTTCAGGCACATTAATTTGGTCAAATGGAGCCACAACCAATAGCATAAATGTTTCATCATCAGGAACATATTCAGCAATTTGTACAGTTAATGGATGTTTAAGTTCAGCTTCATCAATACAAACAGTAGTAGTGAATGCAATACCGAATGCTCCAATAATTAGTTCAGATGATGCAGATAATATCGTTTGTGAAGGGACCAATGTATTATTAACAGCGAGTAATTGTTCAGGTACATTAATTTGGTCAAATGGAGCCACAACCAATAGCATAAATGTTTCATCATCAGGAACATATTCAGCAATTTGTACAGTTAATGGATGTTTAAGTTCAGCTTCATCAATACAAACAGTAGTAGTGAATGCAATACCGAATGCTCCAATAATTAGTTCAGATGATGCAGATAATATCGTTTGTGAAGGGACCAATGTATTATTAACAGCGAGTAATTGTTCAGGTACATTAATTTGGTCAAATGGAGCCACAACCAATAGCATAAATGTTTCATCATCAGGAACATATTCAGCAATTTGTACAGTTAATGGATGTGTAAGTTCAGCTTCATCAATACAAACAGTAGTAGTGAATGCAATACCGAATGCTCCAATAATTAGTTCAGATGATGCAGATAATATCGTTTGTGAAGGGACCAATGTATTATTAACTGCGAGTAATTGTTCAGGCACATTAATTTGGTCAAATGGAGCCACAGCCAATAGCATAAATGTTTCATCATCAGGAACATATTCAGCAATTTGTACAGTCAATGGATGTTTAAGTTCAGCTTCATCAATACAAACAGTAGTAGTGAATGCAATACCGAATGCTCCAATAATTAGTTCAGAGGATGCAGATAACATCGTTTGTGAAGGGACCAATGTATTATTAACAGCGAGTAATTGTTCAGGCACATTAATTTGGTCAAATGGAGCCACAGCCAATAGCATAAATGTTTCATCATCAGGAACATATTCAGCAATTTGTACAGTTAATGGATGTTTAAGTTCAGCTTCATCAATACAAACGGTGGTAGTGAATGCAATACCGAATGCTCCAATAATTTCAGGTAATCCAAGTTTTTGCTCAGGAAATTCGACTCAACTTACCGCTAATGGATGTGCTGGAATAATTACATGGAATACAGGTGCTACTGGTAGTACACTTAATGTCTCAAACTCAGGCTCTTTTAGTGCTACTTGTACCGAGAATATGTGTATTAGTGCAGGTTCATCGCCTTTTAACGTGTCCGAAAAATTCTTGCCTACTATTACACTCGGCACAATTAATAATATTTGTAATACCGCAGACACTTTCAATTTAGCATATATTGCAAACTCGAATAACCCAGATAAATATAGCTTGACTTCCACAATGCCTGACTTTATAAATGTAAATGAAAAGAATTTGTTAACTTCACCACTCACAGTTACAATACCTACTGGTAAGACCGGTACATTTCGTTTTACTTTAAATTTAAAGAATAACTCTACTGGCTGTGTAAATAGTCAAACTTTCAACGCCACGATTCTACCAGTTTTAGTTGGTGGAAGTATTGAAATTTCACCCAATGCAATCTATTGTGCAGGCTACAATCCAGGCACTATTTCAAGTGTATCTTTGGCAAGTGGTGGTAAAAATCCATATACATATCAATGGCAAAAGTCAACTGATAATGTAAATTTTAGTGATATTCTAGGTGCAAATTTGGCAACTTATGACCCATCAGGGTTAAATCAAACGACATATTATAGAAGAAAAGTAAGTGATGCTTGTGGAGCAGAAGCATTTTCATCGAATACACATAAAATTTCGATTGTTCCAGATCCAGTTGTGAGTATTTCGTCTGATAAGATAAATGTGTGTACAGGCGAACAAGTTAATTTTAATTTGAATGTCACTGAATCAGGCACAGGAACCTGCACAACCACATGGAAATCTAGTAATTCATTTTCTATGACTTTGCCAACGACTGAAGGGACAGGAAGTGCATTATTACTTACTTTAACAAATAGTGGAACAACGATTATCAAGAAGTATTTTCAAGCGACTTATAATTGTTCGGTGAGTTCTTGTAATAATGCCAATTCCAATGTTTTAGAAATTACGATAAATCCTTCCCCAAGTGTTTTAAGTGTTAGTGGTGGAGGGACAATCTGTTCTGGAGAAAGTACAACTTTAACGGCGAGTGCTTGTAATGGGAGTTTCCTATGGTCGAATGGTGCAACAACAAGCTTAATCCTTGTTTCTACAGCAGGTTCTTACAGTGCCAACTGTATCAATTCCTGTGGAACAAGTATTACAAGCAATGTTGTAGTTGTTAATGTGACTACGATAGATCCCCCCATTTTATCAGGAGGGGCGACGATTTGTGGAGGACAAACCACTATTTTAACTGCGAGTAACTGTACAGGAACAGTAGTTTGGAGCAATAGCTCAAGTGGCACGAGTATTTCAGTGAGTCCGAGTACAACTACTTCATATACAGCTGTATGTGTAGAAAATGGATGTACGAGTGAACCGAGTTCAGAAGTAATGGTTGTAGTAGGTCCGAGCATAGATTTCAATGTTGATGCCATATCAGATTTATGCAATTCAGCAACGTCATTTATTTTACCTTACACTTTAAGTTTGGGTAATGCAGATAAATACAGCCTGACTTCAACGATGGGGGGCTTTGTTTCAATAAATGATAATAAATTATTAGGTTCTTCAATTTTGGTTACTATTCCAGCAGGTCAAACAGGAACATTTATTTTTACCCTAACATTGAAAATTAGTGCTACTGGATGTATAAAAAGTCAAAACTTTAGTATAACTGTATTGCCAATTTTGAATGGAGGAAGTATTGAGTTGTCTCCCAACAGCACGAATTGTGCAGGCTATAATCCAGGTACTATTTCAAGTGTATCTTTGGGAAGCGGTGGTAAAAATCCATATACATATCAATGGCGAAGTTCGACAGATGGGAATAGTTTTAACGATATTCTAGGTGCAAATTTGGCAACTTATGATCCATCAGGGTTAAATCAAACGACATATTATAGAAGAAAAGTAAGTGATGCTTGTGGAGCAGAAGCATTTTCATCGAATACACATAAAATTTCGATTGTTCCAGATCCAGTTGTGAGTATTTCGTCTGATAAGATAAATGTGTGTACAGGCGAACAAGTTAATTTTAATTTGAATGTCACTGAATCAGGCACAGGAACCTGCACAACCACATGGAAATCTAGTAATTCATTTTCTATGACTTCGCCAACGACTGAAGGGACAGGAAGTGCATTATTACTTACTTTAACAAATAGTGGAACAACGATTATCAAGAAGTATTTTCAAGCGACTTATAATTGTTCGGTGAGTTCTTGTAATAATGCCAATTCCAATGTTTTAGAAATTACGATAAATCCTTCCCCAAGTGTTTTAAGTGTTAGTGGTGGAGGGACAATCTGTTCTGGAGAAAGTACAACTTTAACGGCGAGTGCTTGTAATGGGAGTTTCCTATGGTCGAATGGTGCAACAACAAGCTTAATCCTTGTTTCTACAGCAGGTTCTTACAGTGCCAACTGTATCAATTCCTGTGGAACAAGTATTACAAGCAATGTTGTAGTTGTTAATGTGACTACGATAGATCCCCCCATTTTATCAGGAGGGGCGACGATTTGTGGAGGACAAACCACTATTTTAACTGCGAGTAACTGTACAGGAACAGTAGTTTGGAGCAATAGCTCAAGTGGCACGAGTATTTCAGTGAGTCCGAGTACAACTACTTCATATACAGCTGTATGTGTAGAAAATGGATGTACGAGTGAACCGAGTTCAGAAGTAATAGTTGTAGTAGGTCCGAGTATAGATTTCAATGTTGATGCCATATCAGATTTATGCAATTCAGCAACGTCATTTATTTTACCTTACACTTTAAGTTTGGGTAATGCAGATAAATACAGCCTGACTTCAACGATGGGGGGCTTTGTTTCAATAAATGATAATAAATTATTAGGTTCTTCAATTTTGGTTACTATTCCAGCAGGTCAAACAGGAACATTTATTTTTACCCTAACATTGAAAATTAGTGCTACTGGATGTATAAAAAGTCAAAACTTTAGTATAACTGTATTGCCAATTTTGAATGGAGGAAGTATTGAGTTGTCTCCCAACAGCACGAATTGTGCAGGCTATAATCCAGGTACTATTTCAAGTGTATCTTTGGGAAGCGGTGGTAAAAATCCATATACATATCAATGGCAAAGTTCGACAGATGGGAATAGTTTTAACGATATTCTAGGTGCAAATTTGGCAACTTATGATCCATCAGGGTTAAATCAAACGACATATTATAGAAGAAAAGTAAGTGATGCTTGTGGAGCAGAAGCATTTTCATCGAATACACATAAAATTTCGATTGTTCCAGATCCAGTTGTGAGTATTTCGTCTGATAAGATAAATGTGTGTACAGGCGAACAAGTTAATTTTAATTTGAATGTCACTGAATCAGGCACAGGAACCTGCACAACCACATGGAAATCTAGTAATTCATTTTCTATGACTTCGCCAACGACTGAAGGGACAGGAAGTGCATTATTACTTACTTTAACAAATAGTGGAACAACGATTATCAAGAAGTATTTTCAAGCGACTTATAATTGTTCGGTGAGTTCTTGTAATAATGCCAATTCCAATGTTTTAGAAATTACGATAAATCCTTCCCCAAGTGTTTTAAGTGTTAGTGGTGGAGGGACAATCTGTTCTGGAGAAAGTACAACTTTAACGGCGAGTGCTTGTAATGGGAGTTTCCTATGGTCGAATGGTGCAACAACAAGCTTAATCCTTGTTTCTACAGCAGGTTCTTACAGTGCCAACTGTATCAATTCCTGTGGAACAAGTATTACAAGCAATGTTGTAGTTGTTAATGTGACTACGATAGATCCCCCCATTTTATCAGGAGGGGCGACGATTTGTGGAGGACAAACCACTATTTTAACTGCGAGTAACTGTACAGGAACAGTAGTTTGGAGCAATAGCTCAAGTGGCACGAGTATTTCAGTGAGTCCGAGTACAACTACTTCATATACAGCTGTATGTGTAGAAAATGGATGTACGAGTGAACCGAGTTCAGAAGTAATAGTTGTAGTAGGTCCGAGTATAGATTTCAATGTTGATGCCATATCAGATTTATGTAATTCAGCAACGTCATTTATTTTACCTTACACTTTAAGTTTGGGTAATGCAGATAAATACAGCCTGACTTCAACGATGGGGGGCTTTGTTTCAATAAATGATAATAAATTATTAGGTTCTTCAATTTTGGTTACTATTCCAGCAGGTCAAACAGGAACATTTATTTTTACCCTAACATTGAAAATTAGTGCTACTGGATGTATAAAAAGTCAAAACTTTAGTATAACTGTATTGCCAATTTTGAATGGAGGAAGTATTGAGTTGTCTCCCAACAGCACGAATTGTGCAGGCTATAATCCAGGTACTATTTCAAGTGTATCTTTGGGAAGCGGTGGTAAAAATCCATATACATATCAATGGCAAAGTTCGACAGATGGGAATAGTTTTAACGATATTCTAGGTGCAAATTTGGCAACTTATGACCCATCAGGGTTAAATCAAACGACATATTATAGAAGAAAAGTAAGTGATGCTTGTGGAGCAGAAGCATTTTCATCGAATACACATAAAATTTCGATTGTTCCAGATCCAGCAATAACAATTAGCGATACAAATGATAAAACAATTTGTTCAGGAAGTAGTATTGGGTTAGATGCTACTTTTTCAGGAGGATTTGGTAGTTGTACACCAATTTGGCAATCATCAGATTCACCTTCGAGTGGATTTGTAACTGTGCAGAGTGATGGAGAATCTTTTACTAAAATTTTAACAAATGCTACTTTAAGCCCAATAATTAAATATTTCAGAGTTATTTATGCTTGTTCAGGTACAGGTTCAGGTTCTTGTAACCAAGCTACTTCGACAGTTGTGAAAGTTACAATTAGTAACATTCCAAATGTCCCAATTATTACTCCTGCATCGGTAGTTATTTGCTCAAGCCAATCAACAACACTTACAGCGAGTGGATGCAGTGGATTGGTGACTTGGACAGGTGGGCAAACAGGAAATACCCTTTCAGTTGATGTTTCTGGCAGTTATACGGCTACTTGTTCGATAAATAATTGTACAAGTATAGAAAGTTTGCCAGCTATAGTTTTGGTTGCATCGGATGGTTTAGCAGTTACACCACCAGTGATTGAAGGCACTACAACTATTTGTACTGGACAATCAACAAATTTGACAGCAAAAGGATGTACAGGATTGGTTTTGTGGAGTGATGGAAAAGCGGGTGCAAATATTAGTGTAAATCCTTCAATATCAACCAATTATACTGCTACTTGTAATGATGGTACTTGTACAAGTAATGCAAGTAATCAAGTAGTTGTAACTGTCAATAATTACCCAGTGATTTCTTCGCAACCGAAAAACGATGCTGATTGTTCGGGCAATTCAGTTTCATTTTCAGTGACTGCAAGCCCTGTTACAAACTATCAATGGCAAAGGAAAACCCCTAATGGAAGTTTTATAGATATTCCAGATGCGATACGTAATTCATTGACTATTAGCGATGTTGGAAGTGCAACAGACCCTAATCTTACACAATATCAAGTAACGGTCTCAAATGCTACTTGTTCTGTTACATCAACTGTAGCTATTTTGACGGTCAATGCTATAACTGGAAACATTGCTGATCAAACTATTTGTGAAGGATCAAATATTAGTTTAGATTTAACAAATATCAACACAACAGGCACTATTCAAAGTTATCAATGGCAAAAAAGGGTTGGTTCTTCAGGAGCTTGGAATGATATTATAGGAGCAAATGCGAGCGTTTTAACTCTTAATAATGTAACAAATGCGGATGAACAATATTATCGTTGTAAAATTAATTTTACCGTTGGAAACTCAACTTGTTCAAGATATACGACCGAAGAAGACACTAATGGAGCAAAACTAATAGTTTTAGCTGCTACAACGCCAAATATTTCTGGGAATAATACAATTTGTTCGGGGAAATCAACAACGCTTACTGCCAATAATTGTGATGGTTCAATCATTTGGTCGAGTGGTCAAAGTACGTCAATTATCAAAGTTTCACCAACCACCACCACTTCATATTCAGTAACATGTACTTCTTCACAATGTAGTTTTAACGCTACTTCTGCTACTTTTTTAGTTGAAGTAAATGAAACACCTCCACCTACAAATATTACTCAAGATGTGACTACCCCAGCGGCATTGGTGTTTTCGGCAAGTACAAATATTCAAAATGGAAGGCTACTATGGTATGATAAAGCTACAGGAGGTACAGGAGCAACAACGGCTCCAGTATTTACGACCATAGGTAAATATTCATATTGGGTTACTCAAACTAATTCTTTGACAGGTTGTGAAAGTATGAGATTACCTGTTATTGCTAAAGTTTTGGATTATTTTCATCTCATTGCACAACCTTCTACACAAGCCGATTGTAAAGGTAATTCGGTTTATATGGATGTATCAGCCGTATCACCCAATAATTCTTTTACTTATCAATGGCAAAGAAAACGACCAACTGAAGCTGATTTTTCAAACCTAATATCAGATGGGAATGGGATTAAAGGATGGTATGCTAAAACAATGGTTGTTTCAAATGTTGGGAATGGGGATAATCCTAATCAGACCCAATATCGTTGTATTGTGAGTAATGGAACGGAATCTTTGACTTCCGATATTGCAATATTATCAGTCAATTCAGTTATTGGAGCATTGCCAAATATTGGAACATGTGTAGGTTCGGATATCAATATTAATTTACCAAGCTATTTTACAATTACAGGTAATGTAAAGAGTTACCAATGGCAAACTCGTGCAGCAACAAGTGGTTCATGGACAGATATGTCAGATGGGAATGGTGTTAGTGGAAGTACAACTGATAATTTGAAATTTAAAAATATTAATGATAACCAAGGTGTTTATTATCGTTGCTTAGTAAAATTTGATACACAAGGATTTGAATGTATTGAGGCAACTGATCCTGGTAAATTGATTGTCAGTGGTTATCCACCAGCTCCATCTGTTGACAATCATTTTTATTGTCAATTCTCAAATGCAAGTAAATTAAAAGTCAACAGCCCAATACAAAACCTTATATGGTACACGCAGGCTATCGGTGGAGTTGGCAGTTCGATAAGTCCAATACCAAATACAAATACTTCAGGTGTATTCTCTTATTTTGTAGCAGATAGAACTGACCAAGGTTGTGAAGGTCCAAGGACAGAAATAAAAGTAGAGATTGGTGAAGCTCCCCAAGCTCCAATTAATACTACACCAAGTTCAATTAATGAAGGAACAATACTAACTTTTTCTGCTGATGGTTCACCAAAAGAAGGTCAGATTTTGCGGTGGTATAACTCGCCAACTGGAACATTGTTTACCACAACAGCTCCGTCATTTACGGCTGTGGGTACTTATAAGAAGTATGTTGCACAACTATCAGCCTTTGGATGTATAGGGCCACGTACCCTTATAATAGCGAATATTATTCCGAATTTAAAATTTATTAAACAACCAATTTCCCAAGCTGATTGTGATGGAAATTCAGTAACTTTTAGTGTTAGTGCTACAGCATCGGGTACTTTTACATATCAATGGCAAAAGAAAAAACCGAATGATACAACATTTACAAATATTTTGAATGAAATATCTAATTCCTTGAAAATCAGTGTAATAGGTGATTCAAATAATCCAAATTTAACAAAATACCGTTGTGTAATTAAAGACGAAAAAGGTGTTTTAATTTCAGAAGAAGTAGTTCTAACTGTGAATGAAATTAAGGGTAATTTAGCAAATATGGCTCTATGTGATGGTAAAACTACTAAGCTATCATTTAATAAACTTGAAATAACTGGCAAAGTGGTCGCCTACCAGTGGCAAAAGAAAGAAGGAAATACTTATGTAAATCTTCAAACAGGTCCAAATGGCATTGCTAATGTAAGTGAAGTTGGAACATATAGAGGTAAGATAACTTTTTTTGTCGATAATAAAACAAGTTGTTCTCGAAATACTGATGATTTGAAATTAGAAATCAAACCTTTACCACCTGCACCACAAGTAAGTAATCAGACTATTTGTCAAGATATAGCATTCAATTTAGAAAAGTCGGTGAAAGCAAGCAACCCTTTAATTTGGTATGATAATATAACTGATACAACAGGTGAGGCAGCTACCCCAAAAATTGATTTGAGTAAAATAGGGAAAACTACTTTTTATGTGAGTCAATTAACGCAGTTTGGTTGCGAAAGTGAGCGTAAATCCTTTGATATCACAATTGCCTCTATTCCACCAAAACCAATATTAGATGATGCTTCTTTTTGTAGGAATATGCCTAATGTTACCTTGCCAATATTATCAGATCAAGAAAATCAATTGGTTTGGTATGCCTCAGCTACAACAAAAGATTCTTTTGCTGCACCTCCAATTATTAACACAAAAAACGACGGTGTCAAGACCTATTTTGTTTGTTCAAAAAACTTGGCAGGTTGTGAGAGTGAAAAAATGCCATTGAAAATAACCATTGCTCCATGTATTGCAACCTTTGAGGATAATTACAATAATTGTTTGCAAGTTTCAGCTGATAGTGTAGTAGGAGACAAGTGGTATGATTTATACGATAATCGAGGGAGTTTATATGCTTCTGTCAATCCCAATGGATTGAATTTAGGAAAAGTTACACTTTCAATTCGGCACTATGGTAGAGGAAGTAACGCTATTCCAACTACAAAAAATGAAACAAGGCTTATGGCTCGTTATGTTGACTTCCAAAGCTCCCTACTGGAAAAATTTGAAAAACCAGTTTCACTCAGAGTTTATTATTCGAATGACGAATTATCAGAATATAAAGTAGCAACTAAACTACCAAATCTTACAATTAATGACTTTAATATTGTGCATTATGATGGAATAAGAGAGGATTGTGGTTTTGAAAATAATGATAATTATGTAGAAGGCAATAGTGTTGTGATTTATAAAAATGTATTGAGTAACCAAATCACTAATGATTTCTTTTACTTACAGTTCAATGTCAATGAATTTTCAGAAAATGGAGCCACGGCAAACGATTTTACTGATTTAACAATTTCAGCCAAAGAAACGAATGATGAAACAATTAAGCTAAATTGGCAAACTAATTTTGAAGTTAAAGAAGATAAATTTATTTTAGAACGCAGTGCTGATTGCTTAAACTGGGCTTCATTAGGTCTAATAAAAGCCAATGGTTCAAATAGTAGCTACGAAAAGATTGATAATCAGCCACTTGGAGGCAAAAATTGCTATCGCTTGGTTTATATTGATAAAGACGGAACGAAAAAATATCTTGACCCAGTTGAAGTAGCGTTACTCGATCAAACACCAGTTTGCTCGGTTTTTCCAAATCCTTGGACTATTGGTGATGAAGTAAACCTTTATTTAAGAAATATCAATGCCAAAGAAATCAAGTTATTTGATTTAATAGGACAGCAGTATTCTTTCAATTGGGAAAAAGACAAACTTGGTATCATTCATATTCGCCCATATACTTATCTTAACAAAGGCCTACATTTGGTCTTAGTTATTGATGAAAATGGAAAGCAATGTTTACAAAAAATTGTAATCAATCCTTAGATCAAAGAAACTTAAAACCCTTTTTACAATTCCTAATCACACAAAAAATGCAAAAAGTAGAGATTTTATCTCTACTTTTTTGTTAAATGGTTGTAAACTATATTTAATATTTTGTTGAATACAAGTTTAATGTTTTAGGCTTTTGATAACCCAATTGTGCAATCACTTTTCTTATTTTTTCGGTCGCTTGTTTTTTATTTTCGGCAGCCATAAAATCATGAATTTTGAAATCTTTTGCCTCGGCTGTGTATTCGTAAATTTTCATTCGCTTAGAGTGATAGTGTTAGATTGTTATTTGACAACCTACATTTCAACAATTAAGCCAAAGTTTATTTTCAGTATTAAAAAAAGTTTAGCCAATAAATGCTAAAATTAATCAGGTTGAATATGGTAAAATGTATATTTAGAGCATTGCTTTTGTTGCAAGAAGGTTTATTATAAATTTATAAGTAAAAGGAGATATACAGATCATATTGTAAGTTGCTGATAGTCAGCTTATGTGGTGATATATGTTATATGCTAAATTATTTTTAATAGTATAAATATTACCAAGTTGTGTGCATTTTGTGGTCTATTAAACTTCAAATTCTATTTTAAAATACCATTCAGATTGCATTTGCATCTCCTCATGCTTATCTTTGCATAAAAAACTATTGCGTGCAATTCGATAATACAAAAAAATTGGGTATTCTCGGTGGCGGCCAACTCGGCCGAATGCTCATTCAAGCTGCCATTGACTTCGACGTTACAATCAAAACGCTCGACCCTGATGCTGATGCTCCTTGTAAATATATTTCTCACGAATTTACAAATGGTTCTCTCAATGATTTTGAAACTGTCATGTCATTCGGAAAAGACTGTGATGTAATTACTATAGAGATAGAAAATGTTAATATTGAGGCACTCGAAGCTTTTGAAAAGCAAGGAAAAGCTGTTTTTCCTCAGCCGTCAATCCTTCGCTTGATTCAAGATAAAAGGGTTCAAAAACAATTTTATAAAGATAATAACCTGCCAACATCTGATTTTATTTTAACCGAAAATCAAGCGGATGTAGCCAAATACGAAGAATTTCTGCCAGCCGTTCATAAACTTGGTAAAGGTGGATATGATGGCAAAGGTGTGCAAATGCTGCGTACAAAAGCTGATTTGTCAAAAGCATTTGACCAACCAAGTGTATTGGAAAAAATGATTGATTTTGAGAAAGAATTGGCAGTTATTGTAGCAAGAAATGTCAGTGGAGAGATAAAGACTTTCCCTGTTGTAGAAATGGTTTTTCATCCAGAAGCCAATTTGGTTGAATACCTTTTCGCACCTGCGGAAATTTCAAAGGAAATTGAAAAAAAAGCTGAACAAATTGCAAAAAAAACTTCAGAAGCTTTCGGAATTGTTGGACTTTTAGCAGTAGAAATGTTTTTGACTAAAGACGGAGAAATTTTAATCAATGAAGTTGCTCCTCGTCCACATAATAGTGGGCATCAGACTATTAGAGCAAATGATGTTTCGCAATATGAACAACATATTCGAGCTATTTTCAATCTACCATTAGGTAGTACTGAAGCTCATTCAAAAGCTGCTATGGTCAATTTATTAGGGGAAGATGGTTATTCTGGGATTGCTGTTTATGAAGGAATGGATGAGGTACTGGCGGTTGAAGGAGTGCATCCTTTTCTTTATGGGAAAAAAATAACAAAACCTTTTCGAAAAATGGGACATGTAACGATTATCGACCAAAATTTTGAAAAATTAAAAGAAAAAGTCATTTTTGTAAAAGAAAAACTAAAAGTGAAAACAAAATAAATTACGAATTACGAATTACGAATTACGATTTGAACACAATTGTTCATTTCTATCATTCTTAATTCTACATTCTTAATTCATAATTAAGAAGATGGTCGGAATCATAATGGGTAGCCTTTCAGATTGGAAAATCATGGCTGGGGCAGTTGAAATATTAGAATTATTGGAGATACCGTATGAAAAAGAGGTGGTATCGGCTCATCGTACTCCACAAAAAATGCTTGAATATGCCCTGACCGCTCGCCGTAGAGGGCTAAAAGTAATTATTGCTGGAGCAGGGGGAGCTGCTCACTTGCCAGGGATGGTGTCATCAAGTACAACTTTGCCAGTAATTGGTGTTCCTATAAAATCAAGCAACTCGATTGATGGTTGGGACTCAATATTGTCAATCTTGCAAATGCCTGCTGGTGTACCTGTCGCAACTGTTTCATTGAATGGGGCAAAAAATGCAGGAATTTTAGCAGCTCAAATTTTAGGGGTGGTTGATGAAGAAATTGCTAAAAGACTACGAGCTTATCGTGAAGGACTAAAAGATTTAGTGGATGAAATGAATGAAGAATTACAGAAAGGGCTTTAAAATGATTGAAGAATTATAGATAATTATTTTTTGAAAACCCTTTATCAAAATTGTGACTTGCTGACAATTGACCATAAAAAAATGCAAATTTTAAATAGTTCATTTGAAGACATTGATGCCATTTTTGGATTATATGATGATGCCATCAGTTTTCAAAAGACAAAATTTAATAAACATTGGCAAGGTTTTGAAAGGTCACTTATTGAAACTGAAATATCAGAAAATAGACAATGGAAGATTGTTATAGATGATAAGATTGCCTGTATTTTTGCTGTCACTTTCGAAGATGAGTTAATTTGGGGAGAAAAAAGCAATGAACCCGCTATTTATATTCATAGAATTGTAACAAATCCTTCTTTTCGGGGGAATAATTTTGTTGTTCATATCATCAATTGGGCTAAAGTGTTTTGTAAAAAAAATGGGAAACAATTTGTAAGAATGGATACTTGGGGTGATAATGAAGCTTTAATTCAACATTATGTTCGATGTGGATTCCATTTTTTAGGCTTAACCACACTTCAGAGATCAGAAGGCTTGCCCAAACATTATGAGGGAGCATGTTTAAGTTTGTTTGAAATTAAAATTGACTAATTTTATCATAATTAATAAAGTAATTTAAACATAAGTATCAATTTAACAATATCTTGATAATGTAATTCCTGTTTCAAACTGTTAATAGTCAATGATTTAAAAGCTTTTATATTATCAATTACCCAAAGAACTTGTTTTCCTATTCATAACTAAAATTTTCCATATCATGCAGTTCGAAGACCGAGATGACCGTGAACTACGTAATGAGCGTCCTAAAGAAGCTTCACGAAATTTACCAATGGCTGTGCTTTTGGTGCTTGTAGGTATTATCTGTGCATTGCTTTATATTGGCTGGAAGTACATGTCTGATGATACTTCTGCTTCAGAAAACTTTGTTTCCGCACCTGCTGATTCAGTTGCAAATGCAATTAAAAACCAGTCATCAGAAGAACCGACAACAGAATCAACGGAAGCAACAGAAACAAAATCGAACGCTGATTTGCCACCAATTGACATCCCGAAAGTTGGAGATAAAAAGGATGAAATAGCTTCGACAGACAAATTAGCTACTGAGACAAAAAATACTGAAAAAATCAAAGAAGAAAAAAACAAAGAGGAAAAGCCTAAAGAAGTTACAAAAGTCGCTATTCCAACGGGAGGTGAGATTTATACACATATTGTAGGAGAAGGAGAAACTTTTTTTGGTATTGCCAATCGCTATAATATAAAGAAAGAAACATTAAAAGCGATGAATCCTGGAGTTGATGAAAGTGGCATAAAAGTGGGAGTTACTAAATTGAAAATACGTATCAAAGCGATTCATACTGTAGGTCCAGGAGATATTATTCGTGTAGTAAGCAAAAAATATGATGTTTCGCAAGCATTAATCATGCAAGCAAATAAGAAAACAAAAAATGTTGCACAGCGAGGAGAAAAACTTATAATTCCTTTTGCAGAAAAGCAATAATTGGAGTTTACAAAAAGGGGCAAGTTTAATTAAAACTTGCCCCTTTTTTGTTTTTTGAACCAATTATATTAAACATAGACTATTATAATAAGTAAATATTTTAAGTAAATCTGCTCTATCTTTTAAAGATAGATTATTATCTTTTATATATTTTTCAATTTCAGGCTTCTTATCGGCCATTAGGTCAAACAAATCTTTTTTGTTTGTATTAAACCGAACAACTTCTTTGCCTTTATTAACAAATAATTGCTTTTCTTTAATAATTTTAAGGTCTTTGCTCCCTACATTAAAAGCTTCAACATAATCTGGCTTTTGGGTACTTATCTTCAAATATTCTAATAATTTAGTTTTCCCATCAACCAATACCTCAAAGAAACTTGGTTTAACTTTATCAAAATTATCAATAAATTCTAAAGTACTGATATAATTTACTGGAGTTAATTGATTTCTTTTCTGTAAAGAAAAGCTTTTTACTAAAGTACCAGAAATAACTTTTATACCTTCGGGCGTATTAAATTCAATATCATTGCCTTGTAGAATTACCCTAATTTGGACATCGGTTAAACTATCTAATTTTACCGTTCCTTTTGGTGTAGAAATTGTTTTAGGATAAAATTTGACAGTAGCAACACTCCAGTCGGTATCTAAATAATAACTTCCAACAACCTCTGTTGTTCGGGTATCAAAGCCATAAAGCATCGTAGATGTATGCTGACCTACCTTAATCCCACCTTGGTTGAGAGCGTCTTTAGTGTTCTGCATCATGGTATTTTGTGCAGAGATATTAATTGATACCAATCCTAAAATAAGACAAACAAGCTTTTTCATAAGTAATAATTTAGGGTTTTAGTAATAAAGGCATTTATTCACTAAATATTAGAAAATATATTCCTTTTAGGTAAACTTATAACTCAGCTAATAACCTATTATTCAACGAAAAATTACCTTGTAAATTATTTAAACAAGGAAATTAACAACGATAAGAATGACAGTAAGTCCGATTAATATCCATGTTTGTCGAGCTTCGGATTTAAAACTTTCAGCCTTTGAGTCAAGGTTTTTGAGGTTAAGAAACTCAAAAAGTAAGCATATTACTCCCAAGCTAATAGCACTTACTGTTTTAAACATAGGTGATGGTATCATGCTAGGAACGAGTATGATACCAATGAATGATATGATGATAAACCACTTGTGGCTTTGTTTTTTTGATAATACTCCCATTGTGTTATTAATTTTTATTTGGATACTCTAAATCATTATCAGAAATGTCTTTCGTTGGTTCTTCTGTAAGTCTGTATTGATTATCTTCATGTTCGATTTCTTCAGTAATTTTATCTGTTTCATTCTCTACTGATGCACTTTCTTCTACTAATTCAGTTTCAATCCTATCTGCAACATTCATTTCCATAGAATGATTATTTCTTTTTTCAACTTCAAACTCAAAAAAACTTCGCTGGAAAATCAAAATACTTACTACTCCACAAAAAATACAAGCATCGGCAAAGTTAAATATAGGCATTGTGTTATATTCTCCACCTAAAAATGGTATCCAATCGGGGTATTGGCCATCCAATCCGTAGGCATAAAACATATCAATTACTTGCCCATGAAACCAAGGAGTTGAAACACCCAAGGGAGCATTTTTCAAGAAAACACCATAAAATGTACTATCAATTACATTTCCTATTGCACCTCCAAGAACGGCTGCGATTGACCAAAGTAAACCTGAATGAGCATTTTTTTGAGCTAAATGAACTAAATACCAACAAATGCCAACCATTGCACCCAAACGGAAGGTTGTCAGAATGAGTTTGCCATAATCTCCGCCAAGTTCCATTCCAAAGGCCATTCCTTTGTTTTCAACATAATGCAGTTTAAAAAAATCAGGAATCAAATCGATTTCTCCGTAGTGATTGGGTACAACATCATAAAACATCCAAAGTTTAATAGCTTGGTCAATTAGTATCAGTAGTAGAGATAAAAACAAAAATTTATACGGCGATTTACCCATTTTGAAATTACTATTTATGATTATATTATATGGAAATATTATTAAATTTTGTCTAATTTAGAATGTTATATGCTATTATATTTTGCTTATAATTATTATTTTTTTACTGGTAATTGGTTTCGTCTTTCTCTTTCTTTTTTTACCAATAAATACTCTCTGCTACTCTGTCCAGCGATGGAAGAATTTTCTTCTGCTCTTCTAAAAAGATAAGGCATTACTGCTTCAACAGGCCCGTAAGGTACATATTTAGCTACATTATACCCTTCATTTGCCAAATTATAGGAAATATTATCGCTCATACCCAAAAGTTGTGCAAACCAAATACGACTATCATTATGAGCTATACCTTTTTCTTGCATCAATTTAATACAAAGTAAACAACTTTCTTCATTATGTGTGCCCAAACATATTGAAAGGATATCTAAATGTTCGATTGCATAAAGGATAGCTTTATCAAAATCGGCATCAGTTTCCTCTTTTGTGATATGAATCGGGCTTTTATATTCCAACTCAGCTGCTCGGCGACGTTCTTTTTCGATGTATGCACCCCTTACTAATTTTGCACCAACTTTATAATTTTCATTACGGGCATTGTCACAGGCTTTGATTAAGTTTTCAAGGCTTTCCCAACGATACAATTGATAGGTATTATAAACAATTGTTTTACCCCCTACATTGTATTTTTTCATCATTTCATAACACATTTCATCAATTACATCTTGAATCCAAGTTTCTTCTGCATCTAAGAAAATTCTAACATTTAATTCAGATGCTCGCTGACATAAAGTATCTACTCTTGAGCGTATTCGCTCGAATGCAGCTTTGTCTTCATCAGTTAAACTCTCTTTAAATTCTTGTACTTTTTCAAGAATCTCTACCGAGCCAACCCCAGAAACTTTAAAAACAGAAAATGGAATAGCTGTGGCCTGTTGAGCGGCTTTTTCAATGGTTCTGCTGACCTCTTGGGTGGTTTTATCAAAGTCTTTTTCGTTATCTTCACCCTCTACCGAATAGTCAAGAATGGTACCTATTTTTGCCTTCGCCAAATTTTCTATGGCTGTCTGACAGGTCTCAATGCTTTCTCCACCACAAAACTGTGCAAACAAAGTGTTTTTTATAAGAAATTTTACAGGTAAACCTAACTTCAATATCAATTTAATAAAAAAAGTTCCTATCTTTACGAGCCAATTTTGATTCATCATGGCAAAAATCAAATAGGTTTTGTAAAGTTTCTTATTTGATTGATGTGCGAAAGCCACTGAAGTGTCGTTGAAACTTAACAAGTGATGCTGCGAAGCAGTTTCCATTTTTTAAAAAATTAAGTTTTTTTAAGTATTTAGTTTTGATGAATGTTTGTACTTTTTCAAGAGCATAATTGATGTAAGTTGACATCTACTCCGAAATATGGTGCAAATATATCATATTTATAGGGATATTTTTTTTGATTTTTTTTATATTAAGCGAAACGCTTCGCTCTTTAATTAACTAATGAAAGCAAATTTAGACGTACTTCCTCTTAGCAGTTGGATTGATACCGCTGGGAAGCCATTGATTATCGCTGGGCCATGTAGTGCCGAGACCGAAGAACAAGTGACGGAAACCGTAACTCGCATCGCCAAAGAAGGTTATGCTCACGTAATACGTGCTGGAGTATGGAAACCTCGTACTCGTCCAGGTAGTTTTGAAGGCATGGGAGAAGCAGCTTTACCTTGGTTGGCGGCAGTGAAAAAAGAAACTGGTTTACCAATTGCGGTTGAAGTAGCTACACCTCAACACGTTGAATTGGCATTGAAATATGGCATTGATATCCTTTGGATTGGTGCAAGAACAACTGTTAATCCATTTAACGTACAAGATTTAGCTGATTCGTTGAAAGGTGTTGATGTACCTGTTTTGATAAAAAACCCTGTAAATCCAGATTTGGCTCTGTGGGTGGGTGCATTTGAGCGTATTGCTGGTGCTGGTATCAAGAAAATGGCGGCAATTCACCGTGGTTTCTCAAATGCTCAAGAAACTAAATACCGTAATTCTCCAATGTGGCAAATGGCGGTTGAATTGAAAACTCTTTTTCCTCAACTTCCAATGATTGGTGACCCAAGTCACATGGCAGGAAAACGTGCTTATTTGTATGAATTAGCTCAACGTGCTTTAGATTTGAACTACGATGGTTTGATCATCGAATCACATCGTAACCCTGACGAAGCTTGGTCTGATGCCTCTCAACAATTAACTCCTGAAGCTTTGGGTGAAATGTTACGTTCATTAGAAATTCGTAAACCTTCTTATGGCGACGATTTCCAAAGTGAATTAGAGCAATTACGTCAAAAAATTGATAATATCGACCGTGAATTGCTTGAAGTTTTGGCAGCTCGTATGGCTGTTGTAGAAAAATTAGGCGAATATAAGCGTGAAAATAATGTGGCTGTTTTGCAACTTGACCGTTGGAAACAATTGCATAACAACCGTGCTGATTTAGGAAAAAGATTAAATCTTTACCCTGAATTAGTTGAAGAAATGTTCAAATTGATTCACATGGAGTCGATTCGTAAACAAACTGAAGTGATGAATAATCAACCAGCTTGATTTATCGCTTTTTAAGACTAAATGTGGCATACTTTCTTTCAAAGTATGCCACATTTTTTTTTGCGATTTTACAAATTATATTGACTCTCTTTTATACTAAATGTGGCACACTTTTAAAGTGTGCCACATTTTTTTAAAGTTTTACTCACCTTTAGGGTTGGGGAGAGTCTCATCTAAAATACTGCCACATTTTCATTTTAAAAAAAAGAAGTTTTGTTTTTCTACTCATGCCATCCATATTTATTTCTCGATTAAAACAATAGGAGGTATGTGCAAAATCAAGAAAAAAGCATTCTTGGTTTTTGGGTATGTATTGCAAAAATAAAGGCTTATTTTGTGTAAGAAGTGCTTCAACTTTAAGTTTTTGTGATGTTTTTTTATGGTTAATAGCAGGAATAAAAGAAGTATGATAACGGTAAATATCCATTTGAGCATGAGCAAAAGTTGAACATAATAATATTCCGATAATAAAAGTAGCTCTTTTCATTGCTGAGAGAATAGTTGGTTTTGTATATAATAACGTTGAACTTTATACAAAATTTTAAAATTATTTGCAAAGCACTTTTCTTTTATTAAGTAATTGATGATCAATACTTTATGTGTTTTTTGTATTTGGTAAATTCTGCTTTTTTTGACTTGAATTTTAAAATCTAAAATTACATAATTACATAATTAAACTACTTCATATTTCTATATTCTCAATTCTTAACTAACTTTGTAAAAAAACTAATATTCTGAAAAGTGAGCAAATACGCAACAACCGAAATCACCAGTGCCGAAATTCCATCGGATAATCCTGTGCATCAGCGACTATATTTTCCTTATGTCGAAGCGGCAAAAATCATTTATGGGAATGTCTTAGAATTAGGCTGTGGTTGGGGACGTGGTGTAGAAACCCTTATCGAAAAATGTGAGCATTATACTGGTCTTGATAAAAATCAACCTTTGATTGACCAGCTTCAAGCAGCTTATCCAAAGCATACTTTTCGTACAGCAGATTTACCTCATCTGTCTGATTATCAAGACAATAGCTTTGATTTTGTTGTTACATTTCAAGTAATCGAACATATTCAAGATGATCATAAATTCTTGTCTGAAATTGCAAGAGTTCTAAAACCTAATGGTCGTGTATTGCTGACCACAGTTAATCGCCCTTATTCACTTAGCCGCAATCCTTGGCATATTCGTGAATACGATACGCATGAATTAAGAACTTTGATGCAAAAGTATTTCTCAAATGTAGATACAATGGGCGTTGGAGGTAATAAAAAAGTATGGGATTATTATGAAGAAAATAAACAATCGGTCAATAAAATCATGCGTTTTGATATTTTTGATTTACAACACCGTTTACCAGCTTGGATGCTTCGAATTCCTTATGAAATCTTGAATCGTTTTAATAGAAATAAATTAATGGCAGAAACGGGTACGCTGGCAGCAGAAATTGATTGGACAGATTTCCACATATCAAACGAACCAGCTAAATGTATTGATTTCTTTTTTGTAGGAACAAAATAACTTATTTGTACAACAATTTTCCAAATTGTTTGTAAGCCAAACTTGCATTTATACCTTCATATTCCTTTTTGCCGTCGGGCTTGTCATTACTGTGATTTTCATTTCAGTACAAATCTATCATTGAAAACTACGGTCGTTGAATCAATTTGCAGAGAAATAGATTTGCAAGCTAATTACTTGAAAAATAGGAAATTAGAGACGATTTACTTTGGTGGCGGCACTCCATCGTTGCTTAATATGAATGAATTGTATGATATTTTTGAGACTATCAAGAAGCATTATACATTTGCCGACGACATCGAAATTACGATGGAGGCTAACCCAGATGACATTACTCGTGACCGCCTGGCGATTCTACAAAGATTTGGTTTTAATCGTTTGAGTATTGGTATTCAGTCATTTGATGATAATCATTTAAAATACCTCAATCGCATTCATAATGCCCAAAATGCCGAAGATTGTGTGCGTTTAGCCCAAGAAATGGGTTTTGAAAATATTACCATTGATTTGATTTATGGCATTCATCCTTTGTTGACCTTGCCCAAAAAAGAGAAAAAAACGCAATCGGAATTCACTAAGGGAGTTCATCAAATTTGGCAAAGGGATTTAGAAAAAGCTATTTCATTGAATGTGCCACATATTTCTTCCTATTGCCTTACCATCGAACCTAAAACTGTTTTTGGGAAATGGCTACAAATCAATAAGATACCACCAATTGATGAAGAGTTTGCTTCTCAACAGTTTGATATTTTAGTCAGTACTTTGGCAGAAGCAGGCTATGAGCAGTATGAAATTTCTAATTTTTGTCGTGATAACCGCTATTCTCGACATAATACTTCTTATTGGAAACGCCATGAGTATTTAGGTGTAGGGCCTTCGGCACATTCTTTCAATGGCGAATCTCGGCAATTCAATGTGTCGAATAATCCTGAATATATCAAAGCTCTCACACTTGGGCAAGTGCCTGCTGACTACGAATTTTTGACTCCAGAAGAAAAAGTAAATGATTATATTATGACAGGTTTACGAACCAAATGGGGTTGTGATTTGAATGAAATCGAAAAAATGGTTGGTACAAAATGGCTAAAATCTAACGAAGAAATTCTACGTCAAAACCTTTCTAATAAGTTCTTGAACCTTGATAATCAATTACTTACACTTACACAAAAAGGAAAACTATTTGCGGATAAAATTGCGAGTGATTTGTTTTTGGTGTGAAATTATATGTCAAATCTTTTCACCAAATACCTCATTAACAAATTCAATAGTATATTGACAAAGAAGCCAATAGCAAAAGAAACTGCAATAGAATAATGCGGCAAAAGGATTGCTTGTAAATATAAAAATGAAGCAAAACCAACATAACCGACCAACATTCCACGCAAAATTACCGAAGTTCCATAAGCACCTTGTGTATAATGTGTAAATGCAGCTAAAATTGCTGTAATGATTGGAAAAGGAGTCAGGATACCACTCCAAGTTGGGCCGAGGATTTTAGCGAGATATGTAATCAAAGCTACAAAAATGGTGATAATAATCATTCTAAGATAAATATCATATTTCAAAGATTGATTGAGGCTTCCTTGCTTTTTTAACTTTGGGAAAATTTTAACTCCTATTAAACTTAATACTATTGATATTATGAACCAAACATTTAAATTCATGTATGATTCTACAGTATTTAGGAGTAAAGTAGTCACTAAAAAGGTTAGATAGGAGAAAAATAAGCTCGTGTACCACTTAAATTGAATGGCAGCATATATATAAGCAAAACTGAATGCCAATACACCAATGATGCCAATCATTACACCTTTGATACTACTAACAGTAAAATCTACTCCTTGTTCAAGGGTAAAGAATAGCATAATTGGCCCAGCAATCCACGGAAGACTGGCGATCATTCCACCAACTAAATTTCCCCATTTTTTACTTGCCAATGTTACACCACCAATAACAATCGGCATCATTATTAATTTAATCAAAAGTGTATTCATGTTGCAATAAAGCAAAAAAACTTGTTACGACAAATAATAACGTAACAAGTTTTTTTACTTTTCAAAGTATATTTATTGCTTCGCAATAACCTGCATGGGGCTATCTGCAGCATTCCCAGCTAAATTATTATTGCCAAAGGAAATTACTTTACCTGTACCATTGCCGATGCCGAAGGTAGTATTACTAAAAATATTTGTATTTGAAAGTCTAATAATGGCGGTGGCATCACTTGCCAAAACACCTACACTATTATTTGAAATAATTGCGTTTTCGATGTTTACTACACTATTATTAGCTGCTTCAATAGCAGTGCCGATGCCATTGATACTAACATTTTTCAAAGTTGCCTGAATAGCTCCTGTTGTTGTTGTCAGATAAATGCCTGTTGCAGTTGTAGCTGGGCCATTAAAGGCTGTATTCTCAACGGTCAAAATACCAGCCGTGGTTTTGTTTACATCAATTCCTTTTCCACTAAAGCCACTCATCGTACAATTTAAAACATGTAGCTGCCCCCCTCCGATAAACCTAATTGCATTTGTGCCAATTGTTGTCCCTGCTCCGTTTAATGAAATATTACGAATAACTACAATATCATTTACGCCAGCATTAATTATAATACCATTTACACCAGAATGCAAGATACTGGCTAAAGTTCCATCACCATTGATTGTTATGGACTTCGTAATAGTGATTGACCCATAACCACCCGGGTCTAGTACCGAAATTTCACCACCTGCGGCAGTTTTTGAAATGGCACCTGCAAAAGTCTTACATGGAGCGGTTCGACTACATGGATTGACATCGTCACCTACACCAGAGACCCATGTGCGGGTTGCTTGTGCAAAAACAATGTTTTGACATAAAAGGCTAACTACCAGTAATATATATCTTTTTTTCATGATGTGTTTGTTTAGAATAATTTAAAATCTACGAATAGCACGTACTCTTGCCGATGTGCTTTTGCTTGAGAGAGAACTTGCACCAGTACTGAGAATAACCTGATAGGCATTTAGAGATGTTGCTCCAGCAGCAGCGGTTTCTTCTGTAGAACCCCAATAAGCGGATCCTGCTGAAATAGCAGGAATCACAGCTATTTGTTGAAACATTTTCATTAGCTCATCTTTAGATGGCAAATACCAATCGCCAAAGCCCCCATTCGTAGTTTGAGCAGCAATACTTGCAGCATAAGTTCCAACATTCTGATTGGAATTGATACGCTCAGTATTATAAAAACCTGAATAAATACCACTTCTGATAGCAAGTGTATTTGTAAAATTTCCATTAAACCATTTCGTACTTGTACTTTGGTCTGCTAAACTTGCCACTAATCCATGCTGCCCTGAATCATCAACATAGAATATTACTCCACCAAATTTGCTTTGTCCGACAGTAAAAGATGGTCCGACAAGAGTAGATGCTGGTACAAACATAGGTACCCATGAAGTTCCGTTGAAACTATATGCTCCAGCACCTACCGTACAGTCAGTACAATAAACAATTACGCCTGCTACGAGTCCTGTCATATTATTGCGTTGGGTTTCATTTAATTGTGGAGGCAGAAAACCCTTAGTGGTACTTTGGACATTTAGAATGGCTGTATTATTGGTTGGACTAATTGTTACGCTTTGTGCATAATTTTGTCTACAAATTCCGCAAATGAGAGGAATTAGAAAGTATATAATTCGTTTTCTTTTCATTTTTTAAGGCTTTTTTTAAGGTTGATCATTATATTAATTTTCAAGCTGCTATTGGAAAGAAATCAAATGTATCAAAATAACCTGAAGGTAAACATATATAACATATTTTTAGTAAAAAGGTAACGTAGCTAATTTGAGCTTTCGCTTGACAAGCCATTAGTCTTTAAAAGTAGCAATATACCCATAACTAATTATATTATAATTAGTTATGGGTATATTATTTATTACTTTACACCTTTCAGAACCCTCGGGATTGGAATAATTTCAGTTTGGCGGCCATCAATATAACGGAATCCTTTTTCATCAAAGAATCCATCTTCTTCGAGCATGATCCTGATTGTTTTTTTCCATTCAGCTAATTCAACCGAAGCGTTAAGTTCAATAGAGTAAGCAGTATTCAAATTTAAAGGATAATCGCCATTTCCAATGGTTTTACCTTGATTGTCCCACATACCAATAGTCGGGCCAGCAGCGTGTCCATGATTACCAATGGGGTGGGTATAAATTGTTCCTTTTAAACCTTCTTTTTTTGATTGTTCAAGAGCTTTTGCCAAAATATCGTTGCCCGACATACCTGCTTTAAAATTATCTGTCAAACAATTCTGTACTTGATTTCCTTGTTTGAAAGCATTTTTCAAGAAATCTGGCACATCACTCTCACCAGCACGAAGAATATAAGCGTGTTGTTGCTGGTCAGTGTTAAGTCTGAGGTAAGTAATACCAAAATCGCAATGCAATAAATCGCCTTGCATAATCACCTGCTTTTGTGGACGCTTAGAAAAAGTGCGTAAATGGTCGAAGTTTTCGGGGTCGTAGCGTTGAATATCAACCGTTGGATGAAACCAAGTTTCCAAGCCTAAATCAGTTACTCGCTGACGCATCCACCATACCACATCATCAGTTGTTGTAATGCCTGGCTGAATCACTTTATCAGAAAATGCTTCTTGAATAATTTCATGTGATATGCGACAAATTTGTTGATAAATGGCCACCTCACGCTCTGTGCGAGTTTCGAGCCAATTTACCGCTAAATTTGAAGCGGATACTACTTTACTTTGAAATTCAGCAGGCAATTTTTCCATGAATTCCTTATGTTCGGTATAAGTCAATCCATCGGCGTGAGCATAATATTTTGAGAAGTTTAAACCAATTTTCTTAGGATTCTTGTCTTTAATGGTTTTCATCAAAGCATCCCACTGGTCGGGATTTGTGTTTAAATCCCATTCACCTTTTAATAAATTGCCAACATCATATCGTGCAATAGCATAACGTTCGACACCTTCTTTTTCACCTTTATCAAAGAAAACCATAATTGTTCTGCGTCGAGCTGAAAGCCAGACTGCTGGCAGCATGGTTTTCATTACTGGGTCTTCGTTGTATTCTCTCGAAATCAAAATCCACATATCAATGCCTTCTTTTCGCATTAATTTGGGTAAAAGATTGGTCATTCTATCTTCTAAAATCTCATCAACGACCGTAGCACGCTCTCGTTCTGACAAAATTTTGGGGATATTATTCTGAGCAAAGCCAGTAAAAAATGTAACACAAAAGGTGAGAAGGAGTAATTTTTTTTTCATGATGAAGGGTAATTAATGAAAAATGCTAAATTGATAATTGACAATGATTTATTGACCAAAGATAAACCCCACAATTCAAAAAATGCTTGTTTTAAAAAAAATATTCCAAGATTTTTATATATTTGAAAGTATTCAATACAAATACCCGTTCAACTCATTAACATTCTATGAAATATTTTTATTATTCCTTCTTTTTTGTACTTATTTCCTTTCATTCCTCAATACTTTTTGCCCAAAACAAGACCCAAACAGTGAGAGGAACTGTCATTGACCGAGTGACTCGCCAGCCAGTTATTGGAGCATCAATATCAGTCGTTGGCACTACGCAAGGTGCAATTACAGATGTTTTAGGAACTTTTTCAATAGCAAATGTGGCAATTGGAAGGCGTTCGGTGAAATGTACATCGGTAGGCTATGAGGTGTTTTCGAGTGAAGAATTTATCTTGAATTCGGCCAAAGAAGTAGTTTTAACAATAGATTTGAAAGAAAGTACGGGAGAATTACAGGAAGTGAAAATTACCGCCTCACAAAATACGAGTCGCCCTGTTAATGATTTAGCTTACGTGAGTGCAAGGTCATTTACAGTTGAAGAAACCGAACGTATTCCTGCTTCTGTCAATGATCCAGGGCGTATGGCTTTGTCTTATCCTGGAGTGAAAGCGGGACGTGATGAGACAGAAAACAGAATTATTGTACGTGGTAATTCTCCATTCGGAATTTTATGGCGTTTGGATGGAATTGATGTACCTAACCCTAATCATTTTGCACTTCCAGGTTCGAGTGGTGGGGGAATTACGGTTTTTTCAGCTCAATTAATGAGTCGTTCTGACTTTTTTACGGGTGGAATGCCAGCCGAATATGGGAATGCCCTTTCGGGTGCGTTTGATATTCGTTTTCGTGAAGGAAACCAACAAAAGCGAGAATACCGTGCAAAAATTGGCCTTTTAGGCTTAGATTTTTCTACCGAAGGGCCAATTCAGAAAGGCCGCTCATCATACTTGGTTAATTATCGTTATTCAACTTTGGGTTTACTAAGTCAGATGGGATTTTATTTGGTAGGGGAGCGTGTTAGCAATTTATTTCAAGATTTGTCTTTCAATTTGGCCTTTCATAGTAAAGACGGGAAAAAAACAACTACCATTTTTGGTTTAGGTGGTCTAAGTGAAGAACATTATATGCCTGTGGATGCTCCAGAAAAACGAGTGTTAGGAAAAGCCGATAATTGGGAAGAAAAAGTTAAACCATCAAATATGGGAGCTATTGGCGTTACTCATACAGTAAATATCAATGAAAAATCGTCATTGAAGTATGTTGTAGCGGCCATTGGGAGTTATCAAAATAGAAAATATGATACTTTAAACCTTCAAAATGTACGTTTTCGTTACGAAACTCAAAAATATCAAGATGCTCGATTGGCTGCTTCTGTGGCCTATAATTATAGATTTAATGCCAAAACTCGACTAAAAACAGGAGCAATTCTGAATTTTATCACCTTTGATTTTTTCAAAGAAACAGCTCCCCGAACTTCTGTTACTGATATAAACCAATTCAATGCAGGACGTCAAACTTCGGTCAATGGAAGTGGAAGTACCCAGACGAGTCAGGCGTATGCTCAAATTGTGCAGAATCTAGGTAAAGGATTAACAATGAATACTGGATTACATTTAATGTATTTATTTTTGAACAATACCTCTTCTTTAGAACCACGTTTTTCGATTCAATATCGTTCGCCAAATGCCCATAGTTTGAGTTTTGCTTATGGTTTACATAGCCAGATGTTGCCTATGAGTGCCTATTTTTACCAAAGAAAAGATACATTGGATGGTAAAATTGTAACAACAAAAGCTAATCAAAATTTGCTTTTTCCTCGTTCCAATCACTTTATTTTAAGTTACAATTATATTACACCTAAATTATGGAAGTTTTCGGCAGAAATTTATTATCAAATGCTGAATCGGGTGCCTGTCGAACCCAAAGCTGGTTCGAGCTATTGGATGTTGAATTATGGTGAAAGTTTTCCCGAAACACCCACCGTCAGTAAGGGAAAAGGTAAAAACAAGGGAATTGACTTATCAGTGGAAAGATTTTTCTCGAAAAAATATTATGTACTCATCACAGGCTCAATTTTCGACTCAAAATACCAAACCTTCGATGGGAAAATCTATAATTCGGCCTATAATGACCGATTTAGTACTGCTTTGACTTTTGGACGAGAGTTCTTATTCAAAAATGGTTCTGTTTTCCAGCTTGGTGGGCGTTCTATTTTTAATGGGGGTTATCGTTATACACCACTTGATGTTGCCGAATCGGCTAAACAAAAGCGTTATGTACCCTTGAAAGGAGCTGATTATGCAGCACAAGCACCAAATTATTTTCGCATTGATGGCAGAATATCTTACCGAACCAATCGTCGAAAATCCGCATCAGTTGTGTCTTTAGATGTACAAAATGCCATCAATCACATCAATGTTACGAGTGTTCAATACAATAACGTGACTAATCAACTGGAACCTCGCAAAACTGGAAATGGTTTTGTACCAATCCTGAGTTATCAATTAGATTTTTAATGTTTTTATACGAAAAATACCTTTAAAGTTTGATGTTTAGCCTTCAAACTTTCCCTTTTCATCTCATAAGAAAACAGTCACCATACAAATCTTCATTAGAATACTTATATTTGTTATTCAAAACACATTTATGAAAAGCTTAACTATAATGAAGAACAAAAGAATTATACTTTCGATAATCGCTTTAGGTGCTTGGATATGTTCTTGCGTTGAACCATTTGATTTAAATGTCAATAGCCAATTAAGACTTTTAACGGTAGATGCTACTTTGTCCGACATTGCCAATGAACAAAGCATAACTATTACTGAATCAGCCAATATTGAAGAACTTGTGTATACAATTCCTGTACTAAATGCAAAAGTTGAGCTTTTGGTCAATGGAACTGAAAAGATTTCATTTATAGAAAAAGGAGCAGGAGTTTATAATTTGCCATTAGACTTTAAATTAAAAGCAGGAAGTATATATAAACTAATTTTCTCGAAGGCTGATGGTACAAAATATGAATCTGGCGAAGAAAAATTAGTGGTTGTTCCCGAAATCATCAAAGTTCATGATGAATTTAAGCTTGATGGTGTAGCTAAAGGGAATAGTTTTGATCCAGCTAATTATGTTTATCTTGATATAAAAGACCCAGCAAATGATCAAAACAATTATTATTGGACATGGCAGTTATGGGAGAAACAAGATGTTTGTATCAGTTGCGAAGGAGGGAGGTATTTTGAGTTGCCACCACCTGGCCAATGTAAAGTTGAACCACAGCATAGTGGTTCAGTATTTGATTATTATTGCAAAGGAGATTGTTGGGAGATATTCTATAACGAAGATTTAAATGTGTTCAATGATATTTACTCGAACGGAACAACTGTAAATAATAAATTGATTGCCAAAATACCGTATTATTCACCTAATGGCTCCTTGATAGAAATAAAACAACAATCTATCTCACTCGCTGCTTATCGGTATTTAAAACTTATTGCCGATCAAGTACAAAATACCGGAAGTTTGGTTGATACACCGCCCGCTGCAATTGTTGGTAACGTAAAAAATATTGCTAACCCTAAAGAAGCGGTGGTTGGTTTCTTTATGGTAACAAGCATTCGGAGTGTTCGCTATTGGATTGATAGAAAAGAGCCTATCGAAAAGAAAATATTACCTGTTGGACTACGTAATCATCCAAACAGACAAGAACCACCAACTGGGGCATTAGAAACAGGTCGTCCTCCTCTTGTGCCTTGCATTGCCAGTGCAAAACGAACGCCGATTAAACCTAATGGTTGGGTCAATTAGGGAAACTCAAGCGAGATACTATTGCTCATACTTTTTTGATTTTGTTTTTATTTTGAACGAATGAGACATTTGTTCAACCTTTCATTAAAACCTTACGTATAGTTAGAAGACTTCATTACTCCACTCTTACGATAGTGATAAATAATAAAAAATGGCTATTCGTTATAGCAATAGCTTTATGGATTTGTTCTTGTGTTGAACCTTTCAATCTAAATGTGAAAAGTGATTTACGGCTTTTAACCATTGATGCAACATTGACTGATACTGAGGAAGAACAAACGATTACAATTACTGAATCGGTCAATTCTTCGGGTAGAGTAGTTGCTTTTCCTGTGTTACAAGTGAAAGCAGAGCTTTTGGTGAATGGCAATCAGAAAATTGCATTTGTAGAAAAAGGAGCAGGGAAATACGCTTTACCAAAGACTTTTCAAGCAAAAGCAGGCAATTCTTACCAATTATTTTTTACAAAATCCGATGGGAGTAAATTTGAGTCAGGAGTTGATATAATGTTTACTACTCCTGAAATAATAAGGGTTCATGATGAGTTTGTATTTGATGGTATTGAAAAGAGTTATGGGTATGATCATGCAAACTATGTATATCTTGATACAAAAGACCCTGCTAATGAACAAAATAGCTATGTGTGGTCATGGCAATTATGGGAACGACAAGATGTTTGCTTTACTTGTGAAAGTGGAAGATATTTTGAAACGCCAAGACCAGGAGGTTGCAGAAGAGAGGCAAGTTATGAGGGAATTACCTACGATTATTATTGTGATGGCGATTGTTGGGAGATATTCTATAGTACAGAATTGAATGTTTTTAGTGATATTTATACAAACGGAAATCTTATCAGTAATAGATTAATCGCAAAAATCCCTTTTTATAACTCTGCTGGAGCATTATTAGAAATCAAACAGCAATCGGTTTCGCCCAATGCTTACCGTTATTTAAAATTATTGGCTGAACAAATACAAAATAATGGAAGTTTGGTCGATACGCCACCCGCTGCTCTAATAGGAAATATCAAAAATATCAATAAACCAGAAGAGGTTGTTGCAGGATTTTTTATGGTAACAAGTGTTAGATATGAAAAATACTGGATTGACCGAAAAGAACCTATTGCCAGAAAATTGACACCTACAGGACTCAGAGAACACTCAATAAGGGAAGAGCCTTTTAGCAATATTCCAGGCCGTCCACCTCTTGCACCTTGTATTTTGAGTCAAACACGAACACCCATCAAACCTAAAGGTTGGATTAAATAGTCACATCGTTTTGTATCATTTTTACGTCTTTTAAATATAAGTCAATTCAAAGCAAGTAAATTTAGAGTTTTAGCTCAAAAAACTGCCTATTCATCTCATATATTGCTGTATAGGTTATTTTAATTTCAATCTTTCCTTAGAATCCTTATATTTGTCAAAAATACATTTATTCAATTCTTACGACAGTGATATATAAAAAAATTACGCTATTTACCATGGCAATAGGGCTGTGGGTATGTTCGTGTGTGGAACCTTTCGATTTAAATCTAAAAAGTAATTTAAAAATTCTAACTGTTGATGCCACACTAACTGATACTTCTGACGAGCAAGTAATAACTCTTACCGAAACTGTCAATTCTAATGGTTCAGCGTATTCTCTTCCTTTATTAAAAGCCACTGCTGAAATTTTAATTAATGGTACTGAAAGAGTTTCATTTATTGAAAAAGGCTTAGGGGTTTATGCTTTACCAGCTACTTTTAAATTAAAAGCTGGTACTACCTATAAATTATTTTTCTCGAAAGCTGATGGTACAAAATATGAGTCAGGTGAAGATAAAGTAACCACAGTTCCTGAAATAATTAAAGTACATGATGAATTTATTGTAAATGGCATAGAAAAGGGTACCAATGTTTATGACCCTGCTAATTACGTGTATCTTGACACGCAAGACCCTGCCAATGATAAAAACAATTATTTGTGGTCTTGGAGACTTTGGGAACGACAGTCAGTTTGTGCAACTTGTTATAATGGCAGATATTTTCTTTCCCCACTTCCTGCTCGTTGTAGAGAAGAACGAGCTTTTGCAGGCCAATCATTTGATTATTTCTGTCCAGGTGACTGTTGGGAAATTCTTTATAACAAAGATCTCAATGTTTTCAGTGATATTTATTCAAATGGCAATCCGATAACCAATCGACTAATTGCTAAAATTCCATATTATAATATCAAAGGTGCTTTAATTGAAATCAAACAACAATCTATTTCACCAGATGCGTATCGCTATTTTAAATTACTTGCTGACCAAGTACAAAACAATGGAAGTTTGGTTGATACCCCTCCAGCCGCCATTATCGGTAATATAAAGAATGTCAATAATCCTGATGAAGCAATCGCTGGTTTTTTTATGGTTACGAGTGTAAGAAATATAAGATATTGGATTGATAGAAAATCGGCTGAAGGTAAAAATATCAACCCATTAGGTTTGCTCGACCACCCACTTACCCCTGAGCCTCAAGGAAATGATACAACTCGACCTCCGTTTGCCCAGTGTATTATAGGCCTTAATCGTACTCCCGTCAGACCAAATGGATGGGTCAATTAATTTGGATTTTTTGTAATGAATGCCATAATTTAATTCTTTTGAAAATCTCATAAAATGAAAAAAATATACCTGCTATTACTATTTTTTGTAAACTTAACAACGTATGCCCAAGTAAATTACCGTTTTAGCGGTTATATAAGAGATACTGTTGATGGAAAACCTTTGGTTAAAGCTTCTATCAATATTGATTTTGGGAAATTTGGTGGCGTTACTGACGACAAAGGCTTTTTTGATTTATTATTGCCTTCTGGTGAGCACGCCGTCTCAATAAAATACGTTGGTTATCGTCCCGTAAGAGAAACAATTTATTTGAGACGAAATATTGAAAGAAATTACTCTGTCAATCAGGTTGAAAATGAATTGGAAGAGGTAATTGTATCAAGTAAAGGGGCAGAATCGAATATCCAACGTCCACTTATGGGGGTTAATCAGTTGAGTATTAAGACTTTACGCAAACTGCCTGCTGCAATTGGAGAAGTTGACATTCTTCGTGGACTACAAATGCTTCCAGGTGTAACAAGTGTTGGAGAAGCGTCTAACGGTGTTAATATTCGTGGAGGTACAACCGACCAAAATCTTTTATTGCTTGACGATATTCCGATTTTTAACCCAACACACATGTTTGGTTTGTTTACGGCTTTTCCTTCAGAAGCTGCATCAAGTGTAGAAGTTTATAAAGGTAATACTCCTGCTCGTTTTGGTGGAAGAGCTGCATCAGTGATGGATGTTTCGCTACAGCAACCATCTCTTGATAAATTCAAAATGAGTGGAGGCATTAGTTTTGTATCAAATCGTCTAACTGTTGATGCTCCAATTATTAAAGATAAATTAGGAATAATGGTTTCAGGTAGAGCTTCGTACAATGATTTTTTATTGCCGATAGTATCTCCAAAATTGAATGATATTAAAGCCAATTTTGCTGATTTAGTTACAAAAATATTTTGGAGAGCCAATTCCAAAAATACAGTAACGGCTTCAGGATATTACAGTAAAGATTTTTTTCAGACAAAACTATTGGGAGCAATTGGAGCCATCAACGCCACTTCCACGCAGTATGATTATCGTAGCAAAAGTTTTTCTGCAAGATGGTTTTATGCCATCAGCAATCGTTTGAATCTACAAACTACTGTAGTTTCGGCCGATTATGTACCAAAAACTTTACTGCCCGAACTCAATTCTGATAATAAAGTTGTTTTACTCTCAGGCATTCAATATAAACAATTAAAAAGTAACCTCAATTATTCAACCGATAAGCATCGTATTGAAATAGGTGTCAGCGGTACACGTTATGATATTGACCCAGGACAGTTACTTCCCGGTACAAGTGTGAGTGTTTTATCAATAAAAACACCAAAAGAACACGCACTTGAAACGGCCATCCATGCTGAAGACGAAATTTCTCTTTCATCTAAAGCAACAATTTCGGTAGGGGCAAGGTACTCACAGTTTTTTAATCTCGGCCCAGGAACTGTGCAGACTTATGCTGCTGGTGAGCCAAGAGACGCATTTTCGGCAAGAGATACTATCGTCTATGGTAAAGGTCAGATAATGAAATCTTATGGTGGTGTAGAACCAAGAATCGGTTTGAAATATTCATTAAGTGAAAAAACCTCTATAAAATTAGGTTATAACTTGATGCGTCAATATATGCAAGTAGTTACCAACACTACAACACCACTACCAACTTCTCGTTGGAAATCTTCGGACGAGCATATCAAACCACAAGTAAGTACATTATTATCAGGAGGGCTTTTTCATAATCTCCCAGGTAATATTTATGAATTTTCATTGGAAGCCTATTATCGAATTACCAATAATATCATTGATTATAAACCAGGTGCTGATTTTTTATTGAGTGGAAATCCCGAAACCCAGCTTTTGCAAGGGAAAAATCGTTCTTATGGTTTAGAAGTAATGTTTTCTAAGAAAAAAGGAGAAGCAACAGGTTGGATAAATTATACCTATTCACGTTCACAAAATCAGGTTTCAGAAGGCACGGGCTTTGGTGAACAAATCAATTTTGGGAAATGGTATTCGGCCAATTATGACCGACCTCACTCTTTCAATGCGTCGATAATTATCAATCAAGGTTCGCACCATGATTTTTCATTCAACTTCTCGTATAGTACAGGCCGCCCATATACTTTACCCGAAGGTTTTATCATTTATCAAGGGCGTAGCTACCCGTATTATGGTGTGAGAAACAATGCTCGTTTACCCGACTATCACCGCCTCGATTTTGCCTGGAATATTTATCAACCTGGTATGAAAGATAAGCGTTTCAAAAGCCACTTTACTTTTACTGTATTTAATCTTTATGGTAAGAAAAATGCTTATTCGGTTTTTGTTCGTAGCACAGGAACAGCCGTTTCTTCATATAAGTTAGTTGTTTTTGGAGCTCCAATAGCCTCATTATCTTATAACTTTAAGTTTTAAATAGTATTTCGATAAATATCAACAGTCTCTTTTCATAAAAAGGAGACTGTTTTTTTTATCTAAAACTCCAAATAAGGTGCAATTTTAGCAATAGTAGCCTCGTCTAAAACTTTGATTTGTTTTAAATCTTCAATTGATTTAAAAGCTCCATGCTGATCTCGGTAAGCAATAATAGCTTTTGCTTGAAAGTATTTTAAATATGGGTGTTTCAATTCTGATAAATTATTAATATTTAGCTTTTTAACACCATTTTTCACAAAACCATATTTCAATAATTCTTCAACAGTTTCAGGTGGAAGTCCGTAAGTTTCTTTCACTTGTTCGGCACTAACAAAACCTCCAAGCATATCTCTAAACTTGATAATTCGTTTGGCATAACCTGAGCCTATTCCTGGAATATTTTTCAAAACCGTGGTATCGCAATTATTAAAATCAAATTTTACAGGTTGTTTGCCAGTAGGTTTTGTAGGTGAAATTTTACTTTCTTCTAAATTTTTCTCTGTCGGCGAATCAGAGTTTCGCCCCACAATTTCTGCTTGTGGTGTATGAGTTGATTCATTTTCGGCAGAAGGTAAAGTAATAAATGGCTCTAAACGCTCATAAGTTTCAGGCAGCACACCATAAATTTTTGCCAAATCTTCTTTTTTTCGAAACTTTCCACCTTTACTGCGGTATTTTTCGATTCTTTCAGCAATAAATTTGGGCAATCCTAATTCTTCAAATTGTGCAATAGAAGCGGTATTAGGGTCGAAATTAAAATTTTTATAGGATTTTGTTTTATAAGTATTTTGATTGCTATTATCATATTTTTCATGATAATTTGATTGATTGGCATAATACGGCTTTTGTTTATCAAGCGAAACTGTCAAACTATCCAACATTTTTGGAGAGGAAATGACTAAATTTTGTTGTTTTTGGCTAAAAAACATATCTGCCCCAAACATGAGCAAAATAATGAGTAGAATCATACCAAAAATAGTGACAACACCTTTTGCCTCAGACAGAGACATGCTGAGAAGATTTCGAAAGAAATTGGTAAGTTTTTTCATTGTGTGGTAGTAAAAACTGAATTATTGGCAAAATTTAAGATATAGGCAAAGTATTTGCAAGGTTTTCGCTAATTTTGTGAAAAAATTTTCGCATCTCGTATAAAATATATTATATAGTAAGTAATAATGAGTCAACCAACAGCAGCTCCTGCCACAAGTCTCCAAGACATTATTAGCCATGCAAAAGAATATGGCTTTGTATTTCCTTCGTCCGAAATTTATGATGGACTTCAAGCCGTTTATGATTATGGTCAAAATGGTGTGGAATTAAAAAACAATCTAAAACAGGCATGGTGGAAGGCCATGACACAACTCCATGACAATATTGTGGGTATTGATGCCGCAATTTTTATGCACCCACTCACATGGAAAGCATCGGGCCACGTGGACGGTTTCAATGACCCAATGATTGATAACAAAGACAGCAAAAAACGCTACCGTGCCGACCAATTGTTGGAAGGGAAAGCCGAACAATATGCTGCCGAAGGTCAAGAAGAAAAAGCCGCTGCATTGCTTGCTGAAATGGGCAGATTGCTAAGTGCCGAAGACTTGGAAGGCGTAAGAAATTTGATTATTGCTGAAAATATTGTTTGCCCAATCTCAAAAACTTTGAATTGGACAGAAGTTCGCCAGTTCAACTTGATGTTTTCTACACAAGTTGGTTCGGTTGCAGAAGATTCGAGCTTGATTTATTTACGCCCTGAAACAGCACAAGGTATTTTTGTAAACTTCTTGAATGTGCAAAAAAGTGGTCGAATGAAAGTTCCTTTTGGAATTGCCCAAATTGGGAAAGCATTCAGAAATGAGATTGTAGCTCGTCAGTTTATCTTCCGTATGCGTGAGTTTGAACAAATGGAAATGCAGTTTTTCATTCGTCCTGATACTTCCACGACTTGGTATAATTCATGGAAAGAAACTCGTTTGAAATTTCATAAAGCGATTGGTTTACCAGCCGAAAAACTCAAATTCCATGACCATGATAAATTGGCTCACTATGCCAGTGCAGCCGTTGATATTGAGTTTGAATTCCCTTTTGGATTTAGAGAAATTGAAGGAATTCATGCCAGAGGAGATTTTGATTTGAAAAATCACCAAGAACTTTCAAAGAAAAAACAACAATACTTTGACTCAGACCTTAATGAAGAAGGAAAACCTTATGGAAATTATATTCCTTATGTGGTTGAAACTTCGGTAGGTGCTGATCGCCTTTTCTTGGCAACATTCTGCAATGCTTTCACAAAAGAAACGATTCCGAGCAATGAAGAAGGAAAAGAAGATAAAGAGAGAGTTTATTTAAAACTTCACCCAGCTTTAGCCCCAATCAAGGCTGCGGTATTGCCATTGGTGAAAAGAGATGGGTTAGCTGAAAAAGGTGAAGCAATTGCTCAAATGCTGAAATCTTCATTTCGTACCGTTTATGATGATGGTGGAGCAATTGGCAAGCGTTATACTCGCCAAGATTTAATCGGAACACCCTATTGTATTGCAGTTGATTACCAAACAATGGAAGATGATACAGTAACAATTCGCCACCGTGATACGATGGTGCAAGAACGTGTGAAAATCAGTGAATTGAAAGAGAAAATTGGTTATCAAGTATCCATGGAGAGAATTTTAGAAGCGATTTAAGTGCTATAAGCAAAGTAAAAAACAAAACCCATTTCAATATTGAAATGGGTTTTGTTTTTTGCGTTTCAATTCAAATCATCACTTTTTGTAGCATCATAAACTGACTTGATTGCGGCCATTTCTTTTACTAAAAAAGTTTGTAACTGTTCATTAAAATCTTTTTTATCTTCTTCTGAAAGACTATTGTATAAATCTTTCAACTCTTGATTAATCGCTAATTTTTCTGCTTCAGTTTCAGCATTCATACCTCTTACATGGTATGATTTTAAATTAAAATTCTTCATAAACTCAGTCTCAAATATCTTTTTTCTTCGGCAAAATTAATAATTGACTGTTCATTTACCTTTAAAAAAAGAAATTACTTTTTATAATTTCGGTGCAGCGGGTTTAAAAGGTGCTTCAAAAGTATTGGCTCCTTTAACTTTTACTTTTCGGCGATATACTTTATCATTGGATGAAGCATATAAAATGTCAAAATTTTCTCCTCCAAAGCATAAATTAGAGACTTGTCCATTTCCAGTTGTTGGGACTGGGATAATGGCATTTACTCGGCCAGTCTGGTCTAAAACTTGAATTCCTGAGCGTGAAGTTACATAAATTCGACCTTCACGGTCGCATTTGATACCATCCGACCACGCATTTTCGGCCGTATCAAGCACATGTAACCAACCAAATCTTTGTTTATTGGCGAGTGTTCCATCTGGTTTTATTTGATAAATCCAAACCCAATGTGAAGCAGATTCGGTAACATATAGTTGCGTTTGGTCGGGCGAAAAGGCAAGACCATTGGCGAATTTTATACCTGAATCTACTACTAATCTTTCACCATTTGGGCGAACTAAAAACAACTTACTTGGTTTTTCACTGCCATCGGGTTGTGTAAGATAAATATTTCCATTATAAGCCACCACAATATCATTGCCACCCAAACTATCAGCCACAACTTTTGCTTTTAGTGCTCCATCATACGAGATAATTTGTTTCACAGGATAACCACCCCACGAACTTGTAATCGTTACCATTGTTCCATCTTTGGCAAACGCAGTACCACTCGCTCTTTTAGTATCTATTGGCAACAATGTTACTTTGCCATCAAGTCCAACTTTATAAGCTTTTGCATTAGGAATATCTTGATAAAATACTTCACCTTTGGCATTAGCTGCCGTTCCTTCGGTGAAACTATAACCTTCCCCAACCAATTCCCAACCTTCATTTGGAAGTAGTATATCGCTCAAAAATTGGTTTTTACTTTCACCCTGCATTACTGGTTTGGGATAATCTTTCCACAGCCAACGCATTGCTTCTGGAAAAATGGATGTCCCATGTTTTCCGTTATGACCACCTTCGCCCCAAACGTGTTTTACCTCGTAGCCTGAAAACACCAAAGATCTTTCCATACTCTCATTGGCTTTCCACCAATCACCAGCATAAATATTAAGGTCATTTGTACCGTCCTGCAAGAAAATTTTGATGGGTTTTGGTTCATATTTACGAACGAGTGTGGAATAACGGTCGGCACCACGCAAACCTACATACGTACCAATTGCACTAAACACACGAGAAAACTCTTTTGGCCGCTCCCAAGCAGCAGTAAAGGCACAAACCGCACCACTACTTGAGCCACCTATCGCACGATCATTTCCATTTTTTGAAAGTTTGATTGCACGACCATCAGTTGTTTTTTGTTTTTCTACTTCAGGAAGTAATTCTTCCAAAAGAAAACGAGCATAATTATCACCAAGTCCATCGTATTCAAAACTTCTATTAAATCGGTCGAGTGTAGAATCTCCATTTTCTGCTCTGACTTTTCCGTGCATCACAAAAACACCAATAGTAATAGGCATTTCTTTTTGATGAATCAGGTTATCAAAAACAATTGGAGCTTTCCACTGAATACCATCTTGATTGATATAAACACAAGCAGGTTTATCAGGGCTATACTGAGCAGGCACATAAACCCAATATTCTCGCCAAGTTCCAGGGAAAATTTTTGAATGCTCAAATGTAAACTTCAAAACTTCGCCTTTGGGCACACCAACGTGCTCAACTGATGCTGCATCTTCTGGATAAGTTTCAGTTGGCGATTGTCCATAAGCACTATTCAAAATGATTAGAAAAAGGAGAAAAGAATAAATTTTGGAAGAAAGTTTTTTTTTCATAAGTATGACGCTGATTTAAATTCGAAGATACATTAAAAAAATATTATTTTTTATTTTTTTATTCATATTTAATGATTAAGATTGTATACTATAATCATTAGCCATGATGACAAAAGAAGATAAGAGATACTATTATCTATTTCTTAGTATTTGTTTAATCGCATCTTTTTTACAAAATAAGACTTTGTGGATGCTAATCAATCCTTTATTCTCGTTAGTAAGCATTTATTATTACTGTAAAATACGAAAAAAAATTTTGACAGCTAAAGATAGCTTTTTTATTGCAAGTCTTTGTTCGGCTGCCATTCAAGAGATTTTTTTAGCTCAAAGATATGATAAAAGCAGCTTATTGTTTGGGGTATTTTTTCTATTTTTAATGTTTTTCTTTTTTATTCTTTCTATTCAGCAAGAAAGAGAATACCTACTAATTGGAAGAAAAAATATGTTTACAAAGTCTATTCTAATTATTGTTTCAGCTATCATTTGTTATATCTGTTTTTTTCTGCCTGTTATTCCCGACTACTTAGTTTTCCCTGTATTTATTCATGTTTTTTGTTTGTTTTTTTCGATTCTTATTGCAGTAAACCGCTCTGCTAATGCAGAAAGCTATTATTATGTTGTTGGTGGAATGATAATGTTTGTATTTACATCCCTCATAGCAGGAGTTTCGTTGTTTATTACATCGTTTCCTTTATGTTACTTTCTTGAACGGCTTAGTTTTATGCTAGGGATTTGTTTTTTGACTCAAGGTCTATTAAAAAGTTATTCTGTAAGGAGAACTAAAAAAGTACAAAGTTTAACAAATATTTCTGCTCAAATTGATGTTTTTTAAATTCACAAACTGATTAAAGAATTAAATTGAGAATACAATTCTAATATTTTACTAAGAAAATTAATTCTTACTTTCCAATAAAATAACAACTTACGGGTGTTCTCATTAATGAGAGATTAAAACTTGGAATAAGCTTATCTTGTTTCTGTTATTTAGAAGAAATTTCATTTTAGATTAAAGAAATTTAGGTACTTTGCAAAGTAAAACTAATTAACTGAAAAATAATACTTTGACTAATCGACTTAAAATAACAAATTCGAAAAAAGTATTGATAGTAAAGCTAAATCAACTCATAGAAGATAATTTCGATAATCCAAATTTCTCTTCTGATCTCATTTATCAAGAATTGGGCATGAGTAGATCCCAATTGTACAGACTTATCAAGGATGAATACCAACTTTCTACTTCATTATACATTCGCAAAATAAAAATTGCCAAAGCAAAAGAATTACTTGAAAATAGCAATTTAAAAATTTCAGAGATTTCTTACAAAATTGGCATAGATAGTCCACAAAATTTTACTAAATATTTTACACAAGAATTTGGCATTAATCCAACTGAATTCAGAAAGAATTTACCTATTAAAAATAAAAGTTTTGTTGAGCAAAGTGTTGATAATGAAATTGTTATAAAGAAAAAATATGCCCTAGAAAAACAAAGGATGCTAATATATTTGGGAATTATAATTCTGACAATTTTACTTACAAGTATAGGTATTTATTATTGGCAAAACGATCGAACATCATCAATTAATAAAGCAACTTCAACTGAGTTTTCGGAGCATTCAATTGCCATTTTGCCTTTCAAAAATTTAGGTGATTCATTAAAATCATATTTTAGTGAAGGAGTAATGGAGCAAATTCACAGCTCACTTGCTTCTTTGAATGACCTAAAAGTTATTTCTACAACTTCATCAAACAAATACCTAAATACCCCAAAATCAATTCCTCAGATTGCCCAAGAATTACGTGTCAATTATCTTTTAGCTGGTTCAGTGTTGCAAGTTGGACGAAATGTTCGCATTAAAGTTGATCTTATTAGTGCAAAAGACCAAAGAGTTATTTGGACAAAAAGCTTTGAGGGAGAAACAAAAAATATATTTACCTACATGAATATTGTTTCTAAAGAAGTTGCTATTGAATTAGACCAGAAATTGAATAGAAAGGTAACAGATAAATTTGATAAGAAACCGACTATAAGTTTGGCTGCATACAATGATTTTTTACAAGGGCAGCAACTTTTACAGAGCCGAATCCGAGAAAAAATAAAGGCCAGTCTCATAAAATTTGAAAATGCCATTAAATTTGATCCAACTTTTGCTGATGCTTTTACCAACATAGCTGTTGCTTATTTTTTAATGGGAGAAGACCAATATATGGATGTTGAAAGTGCATATAAAATGGCGGAGAAAAATGCCCTTAAAGCCATAAATCTTGATGCCGAAAATGGTAGAGCTTATGCTGTTTTAGGTAATCTTTATAAAGTACAAAATAAATGGGAACAGGCGATAACTACTTTTCAAATTGCTCTAAAATTTAGCCCAAACGATGCACAAATAAACTATTGGTATAGTCTAACTGTTCGTTCAATTGGGCAAATGGACGAAGCTATTAAGTACAGTACAAAGGCAGTGTCTTTAGATCCATTGGCGAGTAATATTTATGGTGGACACATCATTGGATGTGCTTATGCTGGTCGCTTTGACCTTGCAGAAAATGCCATCAAAGACGGTGAACTGATTTTTAATGATGCCATGTTATTTCATAATGCAAAGGCCTTTTATTATATCACACGTCATAATTATCTTGCAGCTTTAAAAGAATTCAACATTTGTGAAAAGTTAAATGGTAAAACACCTTTCAATGATTCCATGATAGCGTTTTCGGAAGGTAAATTAGGTCAAACTGCACCTGTGAATATATATCTTAAAAACTTCAGTCAAAAGCCTGAAAACTATAAATATATAGCCATTATTTATGCAGGTTTGGGCAATAAAAAACTTTGTTTGAAATACCTTGAATTGGCTTCGGAAAATAATGATTCACCCAATTATTTAAAAACTTCTCCTTTATTTGTTTTTCTTCATCATGAACCACGATTTAAAGCGATTCTACAAAAATTAGGATTATTAAATTCTTTATTTTCTACACATTAAATTTGAATAACCACCATTTTAATCACTTAAAATTTCTTTGAAAAATACTTGTACAAAATATAGTATAGCCTTTTCAAAGACAAATATTCCCTCCTGCAACAATACACTAAGTTATGAATAAATACACTAAGTTTTTGGTCAAATAAACCAATAATTCATTGTTTCAATTAGTTATTTTTGAAAATCTTACTTGTATGCAAATATTAGCTAAAATTGAATTTATTACATTTAACTTTTTTGCCATTACTTGATTTGTAATACAAATAACCATCAGTACAAGTTTCGCTTCAATATTTTAACTTTGACCCTGTTGAATGGGTTTGGAGGAGTCTAACTTATGGAAAATCGCAGCCATTGAAAAGATAATCACTCTTGCCTGTTTATGGTTTTTGTATGGTACTTATTTACTTTTCACTGTTAAATATAAATAATTTTCTATGAATCCTTTAACTACTCCTAAACCTAAGCAAATCTCCATTTTTAATATGCTTTTGGGATTTGCAATACTTGGTATTTTACTATTAAACATTCAGGTTTTTGGTACTACTCAAACCAATCTTAATCAGTTAATTGTCAACCCACATGGGGGGAATTATTGGTTAATGACCATCATTAATACCTTTTTTGGTAACAAAATGGTGGCTTTACTCACGCTGCTTTTTGGAGCGAGTATAGCTTTGTTTTTTAAAAGCAGCAAAGGTATTAATGACATATCAGTGCCTGATTTATATATTAGAAGGCAATTATGGCTTATGTTTTTTGGGCTTATCAATGCTGTTATTTTACTTTGGCAAAATGATCTTTTGTTTCCATATAGTGTTGTAGGAATTTTGTTATTTCCATTGTATCGCTTGTCGGCTCGTGCTTTGTTGATTGGAGCGGTAATAATGGCACTTATTTTAATTGGAAAAGGTTTTTGGGATTTCTCCGAAACAAAGGAAAAATATGAGAAATACAAAAATGTTTTAGCATATGAAAAAAAGTATAAAATAGTAAAACCAACAGACAAACAATTGGCAGATACACTTGCCATGAAAAAAATAGCCAAACTTAGTGATGAACAAAAAGAAGACACAACGGCTTGGAAAGGATTGGCGAAAATGTATAAATTCGATAAAAAAGCCAACGATGCTGAAATAAAATCTATTCGTTCTGATTATGCTGAGGTTTGGAACTATATTCTTCCCAAAACACAATTTCGTGAAGCAGCTTGGCTTTATCGTTATGGTTTATGGGATATTGGTTCGTTGATGCTTTTAGGGATGGCTTTATTTAAAATGGATTTCTTTTCAAATACATTTTCTACTCAAAAATATGCAATTTGGGCAATCGTCGGACTTGGTTTAGGGAAAATTTTAGCTTGGTTTTCTTTGGGTGCTTATGAACTACAAGTTCTTGATTTTACCAAATATGTCAGTGAAAGTATCGTGCCACTTCAAGAAGTGCTAAAACCTTTTGAACGAGCATTTGCTGCTGTTGGCTGGGCATCATTGATCATACTTTTCTATCGCTTGGGTATCATGTCTTGGTTGTGGCGAGCATTGGCAGCAGTTGGACAAATGGCACTGAGTAATTATGTGATTCAAACCATCTTATGTACCATGTTTTTCTTTGGTTATGGCATGGGTTATTTTGGCTTGCTCAAATTTTATCAACTCTATTTTTTGGTGGCTGAAATTTGGCTATTACAGTTGGTGTTTAGTGTGGTTTGGTTACGTTTTTATCAATATGGTCCTTTTGAATGGCTTTGGCATTCGCTGATTCGTTGGCAAAAACAACCCATGCAAATAAAAGAAGACATCGAAACATCAACATCATTAATTTCATAACGAAAAACCAAATCTATCATGGAAAATAATTTATCAATCAACCTTCCAACTGATATGATGTTGGAAAGTCCACGTCCAGTTGCTAAAGTCGAACGCATACAGACTATTGATATGGTGAGAGGATTTGCTCTCTTGGGTATCTTAATGATGAATATTCCAGGTTTTGGAATATTGGATTCAACTTATATTGCTATACCAAAAAATACAGATACACCTGATTATTATACTTTTGCTTTCATCGGTGTCGCCTTTGAAGGTACAATGCGAGGACTATTTTCGATGCTTTTTGGTGCAGGAATGGTTTTATTTATGAGTAATAAAAAAGAAAATCAAATAGGAGTGACCGTAGCCGAGTATTATTACCGACGCTTACTTTGGTTGGTGCTTTTTGGTTGTTTTAATGCTTATATTTTATTATGGCGTGGAGATATTTTATTTTTCTATGGCTTGGCTGGAATGTTGTTGTTCCCCTTTCGAAAATTCAAACCTTCATGGTTAATTGTTCTGGCTATTGTTTGTATGATGATCAATATTTTAAGAAATGATGTTTGGTACGACGAATTACGTGGCAATAGGACGGGTTATCTTGAAGCAGTGAAACTCGAAAAAGTACATAAAAAACCAAGTTCTAAACAATTGGAAGCGAAAAGTGCATGGGAAGGTTTTGAGAAAAGACTTAAACCAGATAAGAAAAAAGATGATAAAACTATTAAAGAAAGACGTGGCAACTACGCCTCAGTATTTAAAAACTTACTGCCTGAAAATAGTGGTGGAGAAACCTGGGGAACTTACTTTGGTACTTGGGATTGGCTTTCCTTGATGTTTGTCGGCATGGCATTGCTAAGTTGGGGTTTCTTTTCCAATAAATTACCCACTTCTACCTATATTGTTACACTTTTGATGGGTTACGGTTTGGGCATACCCATTAGTTGGCTTTTCTTTCATACACAAGCTGATTGGTTTGTAAATCCAGGTAAAGTAGTTGATTTTTATAGAGTTATTCCATTTGATTTATATGACATAAGAAGGGCATTATTAGCAATAGGACATGCCAGTTTATTAATTTTGATTTATAGGTTAGGAATTGTGCCTTGGTTAATGCGAGCCTTGACTGCTGTTGGGCAAATGGCTTTTACAAACTACCTGATGCAATCCATTATTTGTTCACTTATTTTTCACGGATTTGGGTTTGGGTATTTTGGTAAATTATCCTATTATCAATTGTATTATATCGTTGCAGGTGTATGGGTATTTCAGTTGATTATATCTCCGATTTGGCTCAACTATTTCCGTTTTGGACCATTTGAATGGGTTTGGAGAAGCCTAACCTATTGGATGAGACAGCCGATGTTGAGATAAATTTGAATGATTTTGAGATAAAAATAAGATATACATTACAATGTTAAGTAAGTTGTTTTATCGATTCGCCGAAGCGATTTCATTTGGATGAAAGTACAATATTTTTGAACCTTATAACCTATTTCAACATGAAAACCTATTTATTGTTAATCTGCTTGTTTTCTAATGTTTTTTTTAATAATCTACAAGCACAAGAAAGGTCAAAAGAACTTTTATCTCCTATGGAATCATCAAAATTAGAACTTTCTGATGCCATTAAAGAAGAGGGAAAAAAAGTTTATATTTCTACTTGTGCTGCTTGTCATAATCAAAATTCAACGGTAAAAAATGCAGGACCAACAAAGGCTTTATTAGGCGGAATGACTACAAAAGCCATTTATACTGCTTTAAGTTCAGGCAAAATGAAAATGCAAGGCAGTACAATAAGTGACGAACAACGTAAAGCTGTAGCACAATTTTTAACCAATCGTCCAATGGTCGAAATTGTTCTTCCCAAAGAAGCATTTACTGTTTTTTCCATTCCCAAAGGCGTCTCTTATAAATCTGGATGGGGAGGTAATTTAGAAGGCACAAGTTTTGAGAAACAAAGCCAAATAAATGCACAAAATGTCGGTTCTTTGAAAGTTAAATGGACTTTTGCTTTTCCTGATGGTACACAAGTAAGGAGTAAACCTGCTGTGGTTGGAGATTGGCTTATTATTGGTTCTCAATTTGGAGATGTTTATGCTTTGAATAAAAAAACAGGCAAAATTGGTTGGCATTATCAAGGTAGTACCGCTATTCGTGGAGCAATTGCCATTGCTAAAAATTCTAATGGTGAACTCTTAGCCTATTTTGCAGACTATGCTACCAATGTTTATGCTTTATCTTTGGCAAGTGGTAAATTAATTTGGAAAAATAGATCAGGCGTTCACCCTCAGTCGTCCAATACAGGATCGGTGGCGGTTTTCCAAAATACAGTTTTTGTTCCTTTAACCTCCTCTGAAGTAAGTTCTTCAAAAGACCCAAATTTTGAGTGTTGCACCTCGTCAGGCGAATTAGTTGCTATGAATGCCACTACTGGAGAAATAAAATGGCGACATCGAGTAATTACAGAAGAAGCAAAAGAAAGTGGTAAAAAGAAAGATGGAAAATCATTTTTTGGGCCTTCTGGGGCAATCGTTTGGTGCAGTCCAACTATCGATACTCAAAGAGGATTGGTTTACATTGGCACAGGCGAAAACTATACCGACCCAGCTACTAATACCAGCGATGCGATACAAGCTATTGATATAAAAACTGGCAAATTAGTATGGAATTTTCAAGCAACTACGCATGATACATGGAATTTAGCTTGTCCAGGCGAACCAAACTGCCCTGATAAAGCAGGCCCAGACTTAGATTTTGGTTCAGCACCACTTTTAGTAAAAGCAGGTTATAATGGAAAAGATATTATTGTAGCGGGGCAAAAATCTGGTGTGGTTCATGCCCTTGACCCTTCTACTGGAAAGGTTATTTGGCAAACTAGAATTGGCAAAGGCGGGGCTTTAGGTGGAATCCACTGGGGTATGGCAACCGATGGAAAAAATGTATATGCTGCCAATGCCGATAATATTTATGCCATCGATGCACAAGATGAAAATCGTAAACCTTCTCCAGGTTTGTATGCGATTAATATCGGCAATGGAGAAGTAATTTGGCAATCGCCAACACCAACATGTCCACAAGGGAAAAACTGTATTCAAGCAAATTCGGCCGCACCTTTAGCTTTACCTGATTTGGTTTTTGCAGGAACGCTCGAAGGACATATTCGTGCTTATGATAATAAGACAGGAAAAATTTTATGGGAATTTGACACAGTGAAAGAATATGAAGCTATCAATGGAATTAAAGGTAAAGGTGGTTCGATTGATGGGCCTTCGCCTGTTGTTTCTGAAAATATGCTTTATGTAAATTCAGGCTATGGAATGTTTGGAGAAGTTGCTGGTAATGTGTTGATTGCATTTGAATTAGAGAAGAAATAAATTCAAAACTAAAATTCAACATTTTTATGAATAAAATCCTAATACTGTTTCTATTACCTTTCCAAATCGTAGCACAAAGCACTTCGTTGGAAGCATTTAAAAAATACCCCTTTCCGACAGAATTAGTTAGTTGTGCAAGCGGCTCTAAAATTGCTTGGGCATTCGACGAACAAGGAAAACGAAATGTTTACGTTGCTGAGGGAAGCGATTTTAAAGCAAGAAAGTTGACTCATTTTCCAAAAGATGACGGACAAGAAATTACAAATATTTCTATTTCTGATGATGGGAATTGGGTTGTTTTTGTAAGAGGTGGTGATCACGGAAGCAACTGGGATGAAAATTTACCAGTAAACCCTGCTGCTGAACCAATGCCTTCTGATGTAAAAATTATCAGTTTTCCATTCAAAGGTGGAGAAATAAAATCATCAATCGAAGGAGATTATCCTGTGATTTCACCCGATAGTAAAAAAATTGCCTTTATAAAAAATGGACAAGTATGGACAGCACCAATTGATAGTTTGAATGCAGCTAAAAGCTTATTTAAAACAAGAGGTACAGTTAGCTCATTAGAGTGGAATCCCGACGGAAATTCTTTACTTTTTGTAACTGACAGAGGTGACCATTCAATCATTGGAGTTTATTCCAATTCTTCAACTCCAATCAAATGGATTGCACCTGCCTTTAATATTGATTTTTCTCCCAGATGGTCGCCAGATGGAAGCAAGATTGTTTTTGCAAGAAGACCTGGCACAGGAGGTTCACCAGCCCCATTATTAACCAAAAGACATGACCCTTGGAGTATTTATACAGCCGATGTTGCGAGCAACAAAGCAACACTGCTATGGAAAGCTCCAACAACATTACGTGGTTCTGTGCCAACTACGCATGGTTCTGTAAATTTACACTGGGCAGCAGGTGATAGAATTGTTTTTTTATCGTATCAAGATGGATGGCCCCATTTATATTCAATTGCTGCATCGGGCGGAAAAGAACTTTTGCTTACATCGGGCAATTTTATGTGTGAACATATCCAATTGAGTGCAGATAAAAAACAATTAACTTTTAGTGCCAATACAGGCAATGATAAACTTGATATAGAAAGAAGACATGCTGCCATTGTAAGTGTTGATAAAGCTGATATGCAGATACTAACTCAAGGTACGGGTTTAGAATGGACGCCTGTATTGACTGATAATGGTCATACAGCGGCATTTATAAGTGCCACAGCCCAACAGTCACCTTTACCTGCTACAATGCAATTGGATGGCATTAATAAAGGGAAAATCAAATTGATAGGAACAGATTTAGTACCTGCCGATTTTCCAAAAGAAAAATTAGTAATTCCTAAACAAGTGATTTTTACAGCTGCTGACGGTGTTATTGTTCATGCTGATTTGTTTGAACCACAAGGTGGAGCCGCTAAAAAACCAGCGATAGTATATATACATGGTGGGCCTCCCAGGCAAATGTTATTAGGATGGAATTATTCTGATTATTATTCAAATGCTTATGCCTCAAATCAATATTTAGCAAGTTTAGGTTTTGTGGTTTTATCGGTTAATTATCGCTTGGGTATTGGCTATGGCTATGATTTCCATCAAGCCCCCAATTGTGGCGTAAAAGGAGCTTCTGAATATTTAGATATTAAAGCGGCGGGACAATGGTTACAAAAACAAAGTTATGTAGATGCTTCGAAAATTGGTGTTTATGGTGGTTCGTATGGTGGCTACCTTACTGCAATGGCTTTGGCAAAAGATTCAAAAATCTTTGCTGCTGGTGTGGACATTCATGGCGTACATGATTGGGTTGTTAACTCATCAATTTTGACACGTTATACCAATAAAACAGAAAAACCTTTAGATTATGAAAAGGCAATTCAAGTGGCTTGGCTTTCTTCGCCAGTTTCAGCAATGAATACTTGGAAATCACCAGTTTTTATCATTCATGCCGATGATGATAGAAATGTACGCTTTAATCAAAGCACCGACTTGGTTAATCGTTTAGAAGAAAAAGGTATTTCTTACGAAACTTTAATGGTGGTTGATGATACCCATCATTGGATGAAATGGAGTAATGCTATCTTAGTTTATAATGCTGTAGCTGAGTATTTCGTTAAGAAATTAAAAAAATAGTTGAATTATTTCAATGAAAAAGTCTGAATGAGAATTGATTTCATTCAGACTTTTTTATGTCATTTTTAGGAACTACGACAAAATCTTGGTAATTATGTGTTCTATTCAAACCTAAAATATAAAACCTATTAAACTACCTAAAATGAAAAGAAAAACATTTATTAAACTATCTTCTACGCTATTGGCAACTCCATTTATTGCATCATTGGGCGGGTGTTCTGCTGAAGAAAAAAAAGAGAAGTTGAAAAATTGGGCTGGGAATTTAGAATATAGCACCGATAGTATTTTTTATCCTAAATCGCTTGAAGAAGTGCAAGAATTAGTAAAAAAACTGGCTCAATCGAAAGCTCTCGGAACAAAGCATTGCTTTAATACTATCGCTGATAGCAAATATAATCTCATTTCTACCAAAGAAATGAACAAGGTAATTTCCTTAGATACGGCTACTAAAACTGTCACAGTTGAAGCGGGGATCAAATATGGAGAGCTTGCTCCTTATCTGCATGAGAAGGGTTTTGCATTGCATAATTTAGCCTCTTTGCCACATATTTCAGTTGGAGGGTCAATCACAACCGCTACACATGGTTCAGGAGTTGGAAATGGAAATCTTGCGTCGGCAGTTTCTGCTTTAGAAATTGTCATTGCTGATGGAAGTGTCATTCAACTCTCACGAGCAAAAGATGGTGAGAAATTTCTTGGAGCAGTGGTAGGTCTTGGAGCGTTGGGAGTGATAACGAAAGTTACACTTGACATTCAGCCAACTTTCAATGTTCAGCAAGATGTGTATGAACACCTACCAATGTCGCAATTAAAAGACAACTTCGAGAAAATAGTTTCAGCTGGATATAGCGTAAGTTTATTTACTGACTGGCAAAGCGATAGCATCAATGAAGTTTGGATAAAAAGTAGAATTGAAAAAGATGCTGAAAGTCTAAGTATGCCTGATGAATTTTATGGTGCAAAAGCAGCAACAAAAAACTTACATCCTATTGCTGAACTTTCTGCCGAAAACTGTACCGAACAAATGGGAGTCGTTGGCCCTTGGCATGAGCGATTGCCTCATTTTAAAATGGGTTTTACACCGAGTAGTGGCAAAGAATTGCAGTCCGAATTTTTTATTCCAATGAGTAATGCCGTGGAAGCGATTTTTGCAGTGGCACAATTAGGAAAACAGATAAGCCCACATTTGATGATTACCGAAATACGAACTATTGCTGCCGATAATTTTTGGTTGAGTCCTTGTCGTGGGCAAGCATCCGTTGCCATTCATTTTACATGGAAACAAGAATGGGATGCCGTAACAAAACTATTGCCGAGCATCGAACAAGCTTTAGCACCATTTAATGCAAAACCACATTGGGGGAAAATATTCACAATTCCAGCCGCAACTTTGGCTGCTCGCTATGAAAAAATGAATGATTTCAAAGCATTAGCTAATTCACTTGATCCTTCAGCTAAGTTTAGAAATGATTTTTTAAATACAAACATTTTCCCAAATACGTAAGGTGTTTTTCTAAATTTGCTCAATAGCATAGAAAAATTTAGAAAAAAGTGTTTTATGTTATTATTCAGCGTTAATTTTCTCTTACCTAATTCCTTTAAAAGTATTAGGTAAGAGAAATGAAGTATTTAATAGTTTTCAAAAAAACAGCAATTTTTCTCCTTGAAAGTGGAATTTTAGTTCCATTAATTAGATTTATGGTTGAAGAACTCCCAATCTTGAATTTATAGTCAAAATCTGATAGATACTGTAAGTTAATAATTGTTGAACGATGTGTTCTGAAAAAATTAAACCCACTCAAGCGTTTTTCTAAAACCCCAATAGCGGTAGAGGTTAACATATAACTACCATCGACAAAATGGATATATGTATAATTAATATCGGCTTTGAGCATCAAAATTTTAGTTGTTAAAATTTTTTGATGTCCACCAATGCTTATATAGGTATTGTTATTCATATTTTTAGTAGAAGTGTAATTTGTTTTAATGATTTGGTAAATCTTTATTGTAATTATCTTATAATCTACTGCTCTGTAGAGTTATAATGACCCTTTCTTATTTTCACCTGAATTACTATCAAATTACTGTTTTCTTCATTGGCTCAGATTGATAAGGTAAAATTATAGATATGTATTTTTTTTATGTTTGTATATTTGACCAAAAATTTTGTTTATTTGCTCAAAACTTAGTCTATTGTTGCAAATACTTTTTTTGACTAAAAAATTGTATTAAATGAACTGAGATTAATTTTATTAAAAAAAGAATAAAATTTTAATATTTTGTTTTAAAAGCAAAAACCCTTCAGATCTTGTTGAAATGAAGGGTTTTTGTCTTTTTCAATTAAATGCTTATCAAATATATTATTCATCCCAAAGCTTTGCTAAAGTATAATCACTTCCTTCTAAACACCAAAAATCTCCTTTGATATATCTGTAATGTAGGTCTAAAGCATTGATTCGAGCCATTTCATTACCTGAAAGTTCAATCTCAGCGGCTTCAAGGTTTTCTTTTAAACGCTGAGGATTTACAGATTTTGGAATGACCGAAGTCCCTCGATTGACAGCCCACGCAAGCATGATTTGTGCTGGCGAAAAACCTTTATCTTTTGCAATATCAATAATTGTTTGATTGTCAAATAACTTTGGCTCACCTGCTGAAATTCGATTGGCAGGCCTATCTGCCGAGCCAAGTGGACAAAAGCCTGTTAGAAAAAAGCCCTTTTCAGTAGCAAAATCTAAGAGCGGTTTTTGTTGAAGAAAAGGGTGAGCTTCTAATTGCAATACTTCTGGTAGAACACCAGTATCAGTAGTGATTTGATTGATTTTTTTGATACTAAAATTTGATACACCAATATGTTTTGATAAACCTAAATTCTTTAGTGAAATCATCCCCGACCATGTTTCAGTAAGTGAAACTTCATCTAAACTAAGTAGTTCATTTCCATTTTGCGGGTAACTCACATCATACTTATGAGCAACAGGCCAATGAATCAGATATAAATCTAAGTATTCAAGTTTTAAATCGGTAAGTGTATTTTCAACAGCAGTTTGAATGTATTCTTTTTTATGTCTATTATTCCAAAGTTTTGATGTAATCCAAAGTTCTTTTCTTTTGATTTCACCGTTCTGGATTGCATCACTAATTGCTTGCCCAATTTCATGTTCGTTGCCATAAATAAAAGCACAATCGAAATGTCGATAACCAATTTCAATCGCTTTTCTGACTACCTGATAGACTTCACCTTTAGCTGATTTCCAAGTACCTAAGCCTAAGGCTGGCATCTGGTCGTTATTACTGAACTTTAGATATTTCATGTCGATTTTTTTTATTTTTTCTCGACAAAAATAGTGATTATTAATGAATATTTGTCCTTAGTTTAGTCTCTGGCTTTATTGTTTTTATATGAAATATGTCGAACAATCAAATTGAATATTTTTCTTATATTTTTTTTCTTGAAAGTTTATCAATACAGTTTTTGACTCTTCTGCGAGAAGCAACAAATTTTTGTCCATTTGATAATTTGAATATAAGTTTGTTGTCCTCGATAGTATAAGTTGTTAAATATTCCATATTTAGGATAAAACTTCGATTGATTCTAACAAATGATTCGTAATTAATTGAAGCATGAACCAAATGCAAGGTTTGTGCTGCAATTGTTTGTTGCTTATCTCTGGTATGAATAATGGTATAATTGCTTATACCTTGAAGATATAATATTTCATTGATTCCAATCTGTTGATTTCGGGTAAGATAGAGAGTTTCCATATTCATAGCTTGAAAATTAATGCCGAAGCAATTACTATTCATCAAAAAACTTATACAATGAATAGTATTCTAACTTCTGAGGTATAATTTTACTACAAATGTAACGGATGAATGGGAGAGAAGAATAGGTAAAAATACCTGTTTTAACTATGAATCATAATTAGTTTGAAAAAACTCACTTATAAATTAATGATTCGGTCATTATTAATATTAGTAGAATTTAAGCTTGAAAACTTTTGTGATTTCCAAAATCTTTTATGGATAATCAAAAAAAATCAGTGTAAATCTTGTAAGTTTTCTACAACAAAATTTATGACTTTTTGGGCTGATTGTGCTATGCTTTCGGTAGTAGTTTCAATTACCAAATCGGCATTGAGTGGAATTTCATAAATATCATTCACACCAGTTAGATTATATATTTTTTCAGGGTGATTTTCAGGCAAAAAAGCTCTTTTATACAGGCCTTTTGTATCACGTTGTTTTAAAGTTTCTAAATTGCATTTTATCCATACGGTTTTTGCTCCATAGTTTTGCCGCAACTCTTGACGAATATCTTCATAAGGATTAATTGCTGCAATAAGTACGATGATATTATTTCTTGTTAGTATATCAGCAATAAAGCCCATTCGACGTATATTTTCACAACGATCATTTTTTGAAAACCCTAAATCTTTAGATAAGTTTTTTCTAATAATATCGCCATCCAATAACTCAATTTTATGACCTAAGTGCTGTAAATGTTCTTTCACATAATTGGCAATGGTTGTTTTGCCAGCTCCCGAAAGCCCAGTCAATTGTAAAAGTATCATTTGATATAGAAATACTAATTTAATTTGGAAAACCGTAAAACAAAAAGGTGAGAACGTCTCTAACATTCTCACCTTTAATTATTTACTATCTAACAAAAAATTATTTTGTTGGAGCTGGAACAGGTGTTGTTGCTGGAGCAGGTGTTCCTGTAGCTGGTGTTGTGGTCGGTGCAGCAGTTGGAGCTGCTTTTGGAGCTACATTTTGCGATTTTTCAACATTCAAACCGTTGTCTTCAACAGCCGCACTTCCTGATTTATCAAGAAAAATTCCAGCTGTTAATGAACCTACAATAATGAAAGCAAAAAATCCCCAAGTAAGTTGTTCGAGTAAATCTCCTGTACGTTGTACACCAAACATTTGCGAACCAGCACCACTGAATTCACTTGAAATACCGCCGCCTTTAGGGTTTTGAATCAAAATTATTAATACCAACAAGATGGCAACTATTACCATTAAAACTAAAATTGTAGTGTACATTTTTTCAATGAATTGATTAAAATAAATAATATCTTTAAATTTTTGCCTTTAAATTGCCTTTTTTTAATTATGGTCAAAATTTTTGATTTTTGACTATCAACTGAGGGCTATTTAAAGCATCTTTCGTTGTAATTCTGCTATTTTTTCCGCAAAGTAAGTGATTTTTTCGGGATTTTTTGCAATAAGTTTTTGATAAACTTCTATTGCTTGGTCAAATCTACCTTGTCTTGCTAATATTTTGCCATAACTTTCAGTAAAAAGTGGGCCATTGAGCGTTGTACTTCGCTCACTTAAATCTTCAAATTCTTCACTACCATCATTTTTTCTAATGGGTTGAATACGTGGTTCTTTCTTGATAAATTGCTCAATTATTGCCAATTGTTCATCTTGAATATTTCTTAAAGCAGGTTTTGCAATGGACTCTATCAGTTCTTCTTCCAATTTCTCACGGTTTAGTTCATCTTCAATTGTAATTTCTGAAAACTTATTTTCAACAGGCATTGAATCAATAAATCTTGTAGAAGTTGTTAAATTCCAGTCCATGTCGTTTTCAATAACTTTTCTCAAAGCATTCCTACTTAGTGCATAAATAGCTGCTTTTCGAACGGCGTCTTGTGCAATTTCAGGAGCTTTGGAATAAATCCCTTTGGCGATGAGTGTATAACTCAACTGAAAATAAGGGTACTTTTTTGTCGCATTTTCCATGAGCATGATGTCATTGAGCGACAATGCTTGTGGGTTATTAAGAAAGTCAATAAAATTATTTTTATTAAGCATAGTTTTAATTTAATGGATACAGGGTCGCCCGTGCGATGCAAAATTAATAATGAATAATTTCATTTTTCATTCTACATTTTTTATTTTACATTAAAAACTTACCATTGTGCTGCAGTATCATTAAAAATATTCAACACAATTTGATCAAGGATTTTTGGGACTAATGTGCCTTCTACTTGAGAAAGATTTTGTTCCTGTGGAAAATCTTGATAAAATGAAAACTCTTTTTCAAAATTTTGTTCCTCATCTTTACTATTTGTAAATCGTACTTCTACTCTGATAGTCAGACGATTAAGTGCTGCTTTATCACTTGATGTTGCTGATACAGGCGTCAATTCATAACCAATAATCGAACCTTCCAAGAGTAGGTCTGCTTCATTTGGCTTTAATTTGAGACTTGTATTTCTCTGATAATATTCTTTCAATTTCTCAGTGATACTCAAAGTCAAGTTTGCAGGCCCACCTGCCGTATTCATTACAAAATTTTGTATTGTAATCGTCTTCAATTCACTCGAAAGCGTAGTGCCAGTGAATGAATAAATCTTGCAAGAAACAAGAAAAAGGCAAATGACGAATGACAAATGACGAATGACAAATGAGCGATTAAAAAAGCTTTTGTAATTATTCGTTATTCGTAACTCACCATTCTTCATTCCTAAATTATTCGTCTTCAATATCATATTGTTTAATTTTTCGATAAAGTGTGCGTTCAGAAATTCCTAAATCTAATGCTGCGTATTTACGTTTGAAATTATTCTTTTTCAACGCTCTGGTGATCATTTCTTTTTCTTGTTTTTCCAACGAATATGAATTGTCTTCGGTTTCGTGTGATATGTCTTCAATATTCAGTCGATCATCTTGTAAACTATCAATCTTTATAACTCCTTGGTTATCAGATGGTTGATGATAGTTTTGGTATGAATTTGGCTGAGGAGGTGTATAAACAGTTGGCGGTATCAATGCTACACTTTCTTCTTGGTGAATACCATTGAACAAATCTTGGTGCTGCTGCATCACATCGGCATTGATTTGTCCACCTTGTAAAAGCGATAAAACCAATTTTTTCAAATCAGTCATATCTTTTCGCATATCAAATAATACTTTGTACAATAAATCACGTTCTGAGAAATTACTGTCATTACCACCATTGAGTCCTTTTAACAAAGCTGGCAAGCCGCTTGACTGGTCACGAGGGAGGTATTTAGCCAAAATCTCAGCAGAAACCAAGCGTTCAACTTCTAAAATGGTGATTTGTTCGGCAATATTTTTGAGTTGACGAATGTTCCCAGGAAATCGAAAGTTCATCAATAATTGTGCTGCACTATCTGTCAACTCTACTGGTCGAATTCGATTTTTTTCGGCAAAATCAGTTGAAAACTTTCTAAAAAGTAGCTCAATATCATAGCCACGTTCTCGTAAAGCAGGTACATAAAGCGGCACCGTATTTAAACGATAGTACAAATCTTCACGGAAACGTCCCCGTTCTACTGCATCTAATAAATTTACATTGGTTGCCGCTACAACTCTCACATCAGTTTTCTTTACTTTCGATGAACCCACAGGAATAAATTCGCCATTTTCAAGAACCCGAAGTAATCGAGCTTGTGTACCGATAGGTAATTCAGCAATTTCATCTAGGAAAATTGTACCACTGTTGGTTGTTTCAAAATAGCCTTTTCGGTCTTCAATTGCACCAGTAAATGACCCTTTTACGTGTCCAAAAAGCTCAGAATCTATTGTGCCTTCAGGAATCGCCCCGCAGTTGATAGCGATAAAAGGGCCATGTTTGCGAGAGCTAAGTGCATGAATTATCTTAGAAAATGACTCTTTTCCACTACCGCTTTCTCCATTTATCAAGACCGTCAAATCAGTAGGAGCAACCTGAATCGCCACGCTGAGTGCATGATTCAGCGTAGGAGCATTACCTATAATGCCAAAGCGATTTTTGACGGATTGTATTTCTGTATTATTGGTCATATTTTTTAGCTCTTAGCTATTGGCTTCGGGTGGCGTTCCGCTTAGCTTTTTGCATAGAAAAAACTTTAATCTATGCTTTCATAACTCAGTATTATTAATTTATTCCACTGCTTTCCCAATCAAAGTAGCTGACGAACATTCAGTCACTAAAACATTGACATAATCACCTAATTTAAAATTTTCTTTAGGGAAAATAATCATTTTATTTTGGTCGCTTCTGCCTGAAAGATGCTCTTTTGAACGTTTTGAAAAACCTTCTACCAAAACTTTATAAACTTTTCCAACCGACATCTGATTTCTTTCAAACGAATGCTCCCGTTGACGAGCAATGATTTCAGCCAAACGACGACTTTTCACATCTTCAGGCACATCATCTTTCAGTTTTTTAGCTGCGGGTGTATTAGGTCTTTCCGAATATGCAAACATATAACCATAATCGTATTTCACATAGTCGAGTAGCGAGAGGGTTTCTTGGTGGTCTTCTTCGGTTTCGGTACAAAAACCTGCAATCATATCTTGAGAAATGCCACATTCATCACCTAAAATCTCACGAATCCTATCAATTTTACTAATATACCAATTACGGTCATAAGTACGATTCATCAATTCCAAAATTCTGCTACTACCACTTTGTGCAGGAAGATGGATGTATTTACAAACGTTGTCATACTTTTTAATCGTATAAAGTACTTCATCAGTAATATCCTTTGGGTGAGAAGTTGAAAAACGAACCCTCAAATCGGGGTTAATTTGAGCAACCATTTCAAGCAAATTGGCGAAAGTAACAACTGTTGACTGTTGACCGTCAATCGAGGATTGCCATTTATAACTATCAACATTTTGCCCTAAAAGTGTCACTTCTTTATAGCCTTGATTAAATAAATCAGTAGCTTCTTTGACAATCGAATGTGGGTCACGGCTACGTTCACGTCCTCGGGTATAAGGCACCACGCAAAAACTACACATATTATCACAGCCACGCATGATGCTAATCAATGCCGTTACACCATTGGAATCAAGACGAATAGGGGTAATATCTGCATAAGTTTCTTCTCTTGATAAAAAAACATTGACCGCTTTATGACCTTCTTCAACTTCATTGATGAGGTTTGGCAAATCACGGTAGGAATCAGGGCCAACTACCATATCAACAATTCTTTCTTCTTCCAATAATTTTGTTTTCAAACGCTCGGCCATACAACCCAAAATACCAATTTTGACATTTTTACGCTTGTTTTTCATTGGTACCAGATGTTGCAAACGATGCCTGATTTTTTGTTCGGCATTATCTCTAATCGCACAAGTATTAAGTAAAATTAATTCGGCTTCTTCGATTTTTGATGTGGTAGCGAAATCATTTTCTCGCAAAATAGAAGCCACAATCTCACTATCAGCAAAGTTCATCTGACAACCATAACTTTCTATATACAGCTTACGAGAAGCCGTACTTTTTTCGTCTTCGCTTATGCGAGCCACATCCAAATCCTTTTTGTCTTCTTCGTTGAGAATTTTTAATGAGTTTGTAACTAATGCCATTTTCTTCTTGAAATCTATTAATGAATCTACAATTCTGAGAATTGAATTACAAAATTACAACAATACTGACAGAATGTCATACCAAAACTCTTAATATTACTTAATTATCTTTAATCAATTCGTAATTATCAAAGCTTTTTGTTTTTTAAGGCTGTTTTGCTTAACCCTTTTGAATGTAGTGTAATATATTCTTATTTGTGTATTGCAAATTGTATTGCAGCCGAAATTCGGAATAGAGCCTTTAAGTATTCTTTAACTAAAAGATTATGTTGAGTTAAGTGGTGCTAATAATGGATTTATAAATAATTTACTCAATAATTAATTTGTCTTTATTTTTCTATTAAATTATGATATTTAACCTCTCAGTATCCATGTCTTCAATCCAATCAATTAAATAATACAACATTATTCTATTAAAATTGTGTTTAAATTCTTAAAATATTTAAATTGCAAAACAAGTACAAAGCCAGAAACTATGAAATCAATTTATAATGAAATTTTGCAAGCGATTATTTATTCAAATATTTTTCAATACCCGCTTACTAAAGAAGAAATCTTTCATAGGACATCTTTATCTGTCGTTGAAGTAGAGAAAGGATTAGAAGACCTAAAAGCAAATGGGCAAATTTTTTTAATTGAAAACTATTATTGCCTTCAAAATCAAGCTCAGTTAGTTGAAAACCGTATTAAACGAAATAAATTAGCTGAAAAACGCTTACCAACTGCACGTTTTATCACAAGAATAATTGCACTTTTCCCTTTCATTCGGGGTGTTTTTTTATCAGGGTCAATTTCAAAAAATTGTATGTATCCAGATAGTGACATCGATTTTTTCATCATAACTGCCCCTAATCGCCTTTGGATTACTCGTACATTTTGTGTTTTTTTTAAAAAAATATTCCTCTTTAACTCAGAAAATTACTTTTGTTTTAATTATCTGATAGATTTGAATCACTTGAAAATCAATGGTTCAAATAAGTTTTTAGCTTACGAAATCGTAACATTAATTCCTGTCTATGGAGAAGATATTTGTAAAGATTTTTTTATTAAAAACAATTGGATTAAAGATTATTATCCCAATTTCCCACTTGGAAAAATGCCAATGAAAATTGTTTCAAAAGCTAAGTTTCAATATTTTTTTGAAGTGATTCTTTCTAATAAATTAGGTAACTTTCTTGATAATTGGTTATTTGAAAAAGCACTGGCCATTAACAAAAAAAGGCACCCTGAAACTTTCTTTCAAAATCCTGAAGTTTTCATCAATTTTCAACGACATATTGCCAAAGCACATACTTCAAACGGACACCAGAAAATCCTTGAAACATACAAAGAAACAATCAAATCTTATACAGAAACTAATTTTGCAGCATGAAAATACCTACGAAAATTCTTTTTTCTCATGCTTATTTTTATCAGCTTGACCCAAAACAATGGGAAGCTCAAGAACCTTATCCGCCCTATAATACAATTTTAGCTGCGGCAATCATGCAAGAAAAAGGATTTGAAGTAGATTTATTCGATTCAAATTTAAAAAAATCTGCATCTGAAATCGAACAAAAGATTATTGATTTTCAACCACAATACTTGGTTTTGTATGATGATTCATTTAATTACCTTTCAAAAATGTGCTTAACCAATATGCGAGAAGCGTGTTTAGAGATGATTCGTTTGGCAAAAAAACATGACTGCTTGGTTTTAATAAATAGCTCAGATGCGACTGATAATTATGAAAAATATTTAGATGCTGGTGCAGATTTTGTAATGCTCGGTGAAGCAGAAATTACACTGACAGAATTGATTGAAAAATTAGAACAAAAAAAGTTAGGGCAGGATATTGTTTTGGATCAAGTAGAAGGAATTGTTCTTAAAAAAGAAAATAAGTTACAAAAAACAAAAAAAAGGAATTCCTTAACTGATTTAGAACACTTACCTCAGCCTTTATGGAATTTAGTGAAAATAGCTGATTATCAGCAAATTTGGCAGCAAAAACATGGTTTTTTTTCACTGAATATTGCCACTACACGTGGCTGTCCATTTAAATGTAATTGGTGTGCAAAGCCAATATATGGAAATCGTTATAACAGTCGTTCACCACAAAAAGTAGCCAATGAAATTGCTTTTTTAATGCAAAATTTCAATGCCACTCATTTTTGGATTTGTGATGATATATTTGGCTTAAAACCTAATTGGGTAAAAGAATTTAAAGATTTTTTGGCAGAAAAAAATGTAAAACCAAAACTTAAAATACAATCAAGGGCGGATTTATTGTTAAAAGATGATACAATTGATGACTTAGTAGCCTGTGGCTTAGATGAAGTTTGGATTGGAGCAGAAAGTGGCTCACAGAAAATTTTGGATGCGATGGACAAGGGAATTACTGTGCAAGAAATTGAAAGATCAAGTCAATTGTTGAAGAGAAAGGGGGTAAAAGTAGCATTTTTTCTACAATATGGCTATCTTGACGAAACCAAAGAAGATATAAATCTTACATTAAAAATGCTTGAAAAACTTAGACCCTATACCATAGGTATTTCAGTTTCGTATCCACTACCAGGTACTATTTTTCATGAAAAAGTAAAGAATCAGTTAAAAAACAAGAAAAACTGGAAAGATTCTGATGATTTAGATACCATGTATCAAGCTTCTTTTTCATCTGATTTTTACAAGCAATTACAGAGATTTACTCATGCAAAATTTAGGAAAAATAGAGTTTTAGATGATTTATTTAACCAGAAAAAACAGCTTATTTCATTGCTAAAGTTTCCCATTTTTTGGATAAATGAAAAGCTATCATGGACGAAACTGAAATGGATAGAAATGAAATCATGAAACAACCTTTCGACCAAATTGCTAATGATTATGACCAGAGTTTTACTTATTCGACAATCGGTAAAGTACAGCGAAGTTTGGTCTGGAACTATCTTGAAAAAGTTCAACTTGGAAACGAGATAAAGAGTGTGTTGGAGATTAATTGCGGTACGGGTGAAGATGCACTTTGGTTGGCTAAAAAAGGTATTAATGTTCTTGCAACCGATATTTCTGAAAAAATGATTAAAATTGCCAACAAAAAAGGCAGAGAACATACAAATGTTTCTTATCAAGTAACTGATTTTCAGAAAATTAATAATAGAAAATTTGATTTGATATTTTCAAATTTTGGTGGACTAAATTGTATTTCTCCATCAGCTTTTTCAGTTTGGTTAAACGAAAAAATGCCAAGTTTATTGAAGGAAAATGGAAGAGTTATTTTGGTAATTATGCCTAAGTTTTGTTTGTCTGAAAGTTTATTTTTTCTTGTAAAATTACAATTGAAAAAAGTTTTTAGAAGGCTATCAAAACAACCGTTGGAAGCAAAATTGGACGCTGAAACAACGATAAAAACTTGGTATCATTCAGCCAAATTTATAAGAAAAAATATACCAAATAATTGTAAGATAAACGATATTCGGCCGATTGGTTTTTTTATTCCACCATCATATTTGAATAGCTTTGTGGAGAAAAGACCTAATTTCTTTAGAATATTATTAAAACTTGAAAATAGAATCAATCAATTTAGCTTTTTTGCTAATTTTTCTGACCATTATTTGATAGAAATCCAAATGATAAAATGATTTTACTAACGCATGCTTATTTTCTGAACGATGATGCCAAAGAGCAACGGATCATGAAGCCTTACCCACCGTTGGGTTTACTTTATGTTTCGGCATATTTGGAAGAAAAAAGTATTGAGCATGAGGTATTTGATACAACTTTTTCAACTAAAACAGTTTTTTTTGAATTCCTGAAAGTAAATAACCCTTCGATTTTGGCTATATATATCAATTTGATGACAAAACTGAATGTTCTTGAAATCATTGAATTTGTAAGAAATAATGAAGGGTTAAACCAAACAAAAATCATTTTGGGCGGCCCCGATGTAAGATATAATGCAGAAAATTTATTGAATCATGGTGCAGATTTTTTAGTCATTGGAGAGGGAGAAGAAACAACTTATGAACTCATTCATTCAAATTTGAAAGCAGACAAACTACCTGGAATCGCTTTTAAAAATGAAGATGGTGAAATCATTATTAATGAAGAAAGGTCATTAAAAAAAAATTTAGATGATTTACCAATACCCAACCGAAAGAAAATTGACTTAAATCAATATCTAAGTTCTTGGAAAAAATATCACGGTGAAAATTCCTTGACGCTCAGCACAATGCGTGGCTGCCCATATACTTGCCAGTGGTGTAGTCGTGGCGTTTATGGACTTAGTTATCGCCGACGCTCGCCTGAAAAAGTGGTTGAAGAAATACAAACACTTCAAAAAGAATATAATTTCGACCATATTTGGTTTGTTGATGATGTGTTTACAATTTCACACAAATGGCTTGAGGAGTTTTGTAAAGTGCTTGATAGTAAGCAAGTTAAGATTGCGTATGAGTGTATTTCAAGAGCAGACAGATTGAATGAGAACGTCATAAAAATGCTAAAAATGTCAGGCTGTTTTAGGATTTGGATTGGTGCAGAAAGTGGATCTCAAAAAATAATTGATTTGATGGATAGGAGAGTGAAGGTAGAACAAGTACAAGACATGATTCAACTTTCTCAAAAATACGGAATCGAAGCGGGTACATTTATCATGTTGGGGTACCCCCAAGAAACAGAAATAGATATTAAAAATACACTAAATCATCTTAAAAAAGCCAACCCTAAGCATTTTACCATAACGATAACCTATCCAATCAAAGGTACTGAATTGTACGAAGAAGTTGAAGCTATTAGTACAGCAAGCACTTTGAATTGGAGTAAAACTACCGACCGTGACATTGACTTTAAACGTCCTTTTTCACATAAATATTATCAATACGCTATGCAATGGATTGTACATGAAATGGCTTATTTCCAACGTAGTGACAAAAAAAACAATGCTTTTGAAAACTCAAAAGTAAAACTTAGGGCATTGAAAGCAAGGCTCGGAATGATACTCAACAAATGACAAAAACCAAAAATAAAGTATTACTCTTCAATCCTCGAAGTGCCAATGCCAAATACCGAATTCCGAATTCAGTATTGCAAATTGGGGCTTCGATTCATGGACTATTTGAGTATGTTTTCGTTGATGGGAATTTGGAGCTTGATGCGTGGGAAACAATTGAAAAATATTTAAAAACAGATAATTTTAAATATTTTGGTTGTACGGTTATGCCAGGCCCACAGCTTCGCCAAGCGATTCCTTTTACTAAAAAAATCAAAGAAAATTACCCCGAAGTTATAATAATTTGGGGAGGATATTTTGCCTCAAATCAGTATAAGGTTTCAATAGAATCAGGTTTTGTAGATTATATCATCAACGGCCCTGGTGATAAAGCGTTTCCTAATTTATTAAATGCCTTGGAGGAAATCAAATTTTCCTTAACAGCAGAATGGGAGTTTAAAATTAAGTCAATCAAGAACTTGATTTATAAGGATTTAAATGATAAAATCATCAAAACTCCAAAAGAAGATTTATTAGAACAAGATATTTTGCCCGCTTTGCCATACCAACATTTGGCTAACTTTTATCCACTCGAAAAATATTTAGGTAAAACATATCTTGGCAATAAGACTTTTTCATACCACTCAAGTTTTGGTTGTCCATTTACTTGTTCATTTTGTGCAGTAGTACCGATTTACGAAGCTCGTTGGAAAGGTAAATCAGCCAAAAGGATATTTGATGATATACTATTTTTCAAAGAAAAATATGCAATTGATGCCATAGAATTTCATGATAACAATTTTTTTACTTCCAGAAAAAGAGTAGTTGAGTTTTCGAGATTAATGCTCAATCAAAACATTATTTGGTGGGGAGAAGGAAGAATAGACACGATTGATAAATATTCGGATGAAGAACTCCTGCTCATGAGAAAAGCAGGCTGCAAAATGATTTTTCTGGGTGCTGAATCAGGAAATGATGAATTACTGAAGCAAATGGACAAGGGAGGCACGCAAACAGCGGAACAAATGAAGGCTTTTGTTGCCCGAATGAAAACCGTTGATATTATTCCCGAATTGTCGTTTGTTTTGGGTTTTCCAGCCAAAAATGAAGAGACTGTTTGGAAGCAAATCAAGCAAGACATTGAATTTATAAAGGAAATTAAAACAATCAATTCTGATGCAGAAATTATTATTTATATCTATAGTCCTGTACCTACTGAAGGCTCCGAAATGTATGAATTAATTAAGAAATCGGGTTTCCATTTTCCTGAAGAATTAGAAGATTGGTTAAGTCCAGCGTGGGAAAAGTTTGATTTACGGAAAAACCCACTTACGCCTTGGTTGAAGCCATATATGATTGATGAAATTCGTGATTTTGAAACAGTTTTGAATGGCTTTTATCCAACAGTTTCTGATGTAAGATTAAACACGTGGCAAAGAGTATTTATAAAAAAACTCTCCCTTTTTAGATATAAGATGGGTTTTTATTGGAAACCAAAAGAAATTAGGCTTTTTCAACATATTTGGAAATATCGACAACCAGAAATAGAAGGATTTTAAAAGAATGTTCAATATTTTAAAAAAGAAATACACAACTATTCCCAAAGATGATTTCATCAAAAGGCTTCCGAGTAGCTTAATTGGTGAAGGTATGCTGCATGAAGGCAATATTTTTTTGTTTGATTTGGCTTTGCGTAACATGCCATCTGAAGGTGCTGTAATCGAAATAGGTTGTTATGGTGGATTATCAACGAATCTAATTTGTTATTTTTTGAGAAAATATAGCCTACAAAATCCATTTTTTGGGACAGATTTATGGATTTATGAAGGTTATCACGATGAGATTGGATTAGAAACTGATTGGATGGATGGAAGAAATGACATTTTGCGAACAGATTTTATGCGTCATATCAAAAATAGTTTTATCAATTCTACTTTGTTATTGAGCAAAGATAATCTGCCAAATACTTGCCATTTAAGCTCTTTTGATTTTTTTGAAAAGTGGTTAAATAACGAGACAATTGAAGATGTTTTTGGTAGAGATGCAGCCTTAGGCGGAAGTATTTCGTTTGCTTACGTTGATGGAAATCATGCATTCGAATTTGTAAAAAAGGAATTTGAATACATTGATCAATTTCTGATACCTAAAGGATTTATTTTATTCGATGACTCAAGAGTAGATAGTAAATTTGGAAGTGCAAAATTTATGAAAGAAATGTTGCAAAATGTTGATTATAAATTAGTTATGAAAAATCCTAACTTTCTATTTCAAAAAAAATGATTAAAAAAAGACACTTTGGACTTGATTTATTTAGGGCTATCGCTTTTTTTTTAGTGCTGATAACACATTCATTGTTTATTGTAGAAAAGTTTAACCCAAAGTTTAGAAATTTTGCTTTTATAGGCAATCTTGCACTTGAAATGTTTTACGCTTTGAGTGGTTATTTGATTGGAAATATTTTTTTTAAAAATTTCATTGAAAGTGACTTTTCGTATAAAAAAGTCATCGAATTTCTTAAAAATCGTTGGTTTAAAACCCTTCCAACTTATTATTTGATTGTCTGTATTAGCTTGATAGTGAGTTATTTGCAGTATGGTAATTTTCAAGATTTTAGTATTAAGTTTTTGTTTTTTACACAGAATTTACATGAAGCCAATTTCTTCTTCTTCCCAACTTCATACACCTTAGCAATTGAAGAATGGTTTTACCTTTCATTCCCATTGTTGTTTTGGCTTTTTGTAACGATTTTCAAATGGGATAAACTAAACACTTTTATCTTTCTAAGTGTTTTTTTTATTCTTTTTTCAACCATTTTTCGCTTTTATAAATATTATTCATTCCCGAATTTACACTGGGACACGGGTTTCAGAAAATCAATTTTAACCAGAATTGATGCTACCGCTTATGGATTACTTTTATCTTATTTTCATAAATTTAAGCGTGATTTTATTATTAAAAACACCAAAAAACTCTTTTTAATAGGTGTTTTCGGTATAATTTGTTGTATTTTGATTAAAATGAAAGTGCATAGTTTTATTTTATATACACTGTATTTTAATCTTATGCACATCTCAATCACAATGATTTTACCAACTTTTTTTTACTTAGATGTGCATCAATTGAGATTTAAAAATATCATTCACCAAATTAGCTTGATAAGTTATTGTATTTATTTGGTTCATCTGCAATTGGTTTATATTCCAATGGGAAATTTATGGCAGGCCAAAACGCTTTTAGAAGCAATTTTTCAATGTTTTTGTATGTATTTTTTGGCTTTTATGTTGGGTTATTTATTATATATATTAGTTGAAAAACCTATGATGAAATGGCGTGATAAAATCAAATTTGTATGAAAAAATACCTCCGAATAATTTATACTTTATTGGTAAAAAAATATGTGAAAAGGCAAATATCTAAGGATAATTGGATTGAATTTCGTGGATTAAGTATGCTAATTAAAAAAGGTGTTTTTCATCCATTATTTTTTTTTAGTACCAAGTTCTTGATTGAATTTTTAGAAAAAGAAAGCATTGAGGAAAAGAGAATTTTAGAACTTGGGGCTGGAAGTGGATTAATTAGCTTTTATTGTGAATCAAAAAAAAAGGCAATTGTTACAGCTTCTGATATTAGCCCAATTGCAATTGATGGACTTAAATTTAATAGAAATAGATTAAGAGCAAAACTTCAAATTATTCATTCCGACTTATTTAAAAATATTCCAAAGCAAGTATTCGATTATATCATAATAAATCCACCATATTACCCCAAAAAAGCAGTATCTGAAGAAGATTTTGCTTGGTATTGTGGAGAGAATTTTGAATATTTTTCAAGTTTATTTGTTCAAATAGAGGGGTATTTTAATGAAAACTCAAAAATATTAATGGTTTTATCTGATGATTGTAAAATTGAACGAATAGCCGAAATTTCCAAGCCGTTTGGTTTTACAATGATTCTTCTACAATCTAAAAAGTTTTATTTTGAGAAGAATTTCATCTTTAGGATTGTTAAAATTGACAATTAATTATGAGAGTGTAAAGGATAAGCGTTAATCAATCATTTTAGGCCTTGATATAGATTCAACTCATAACAATTTTTATGAAAAATGAATTAAAAAAAATAACCGAAAATCAATTTTTCAATGTCATTGATGTTGGTGCAAGAGGTGGTTTCAAAGATTTAGAACAAATCAATTCATTTGTAAAAATGTATGGTTTTGAGCCTGAAAAAGAGAGTTATCAAGCTCTTTTACAACAATACAATCAATTCGCAGAATCACACTTTTATCAGTTGGCTTTATCAGATTCAGAAACAGAGCAAAATTTTTACATTACGAAACATAAAGATATGTCTTCTTTTTTGGAGTCAGATTTTGCCAATTTTGATGCGAATTTTCGTGAAATTCCTGATAGTAGCCGCTGGAAAGAAAGTATGGAGCAATCGCATTTGCAAAAGGCGAGAATGACAACTTTGGATTCATTTTGTGAGGGGAAAAGTATTGATTTTGTTGATTTTCTAAAAATTGATGTGCAAGGTTTTGAGTTGAAAGTATTGAAAGGAGCAAAAAGACTCATGTCAGAAAATAAAATTGGTATAATTAAATCTGAAGTTTCTTTCATACCAATTTATAAAAAACAACCATTTTTTGCTGATATAGACCTGTTTTTAAGAGATAATGACTATATTTTGATTGATTTATTATTTTACCCAGAAGCCATAAATCGAATGACTAAAGCAAAAAAGTCTATCAGAAGACAAGAAAAACCAAAGTATTGCATTTCAGGTGATGCGATATATTTGCCTACTAATTTGAAAAGTCATACCATCGAACAAAAGATTAGAATGGCAACAATTCTGAGTTGTAAGGGCTATTTTAGCAATGTTTTTTCGATGCTCGAAAATGACTTTTCAAATACAGAAATTGAAAAATTTATAGATATTTTCAATAAAAAAGAGCCATTTTTTAAAAGGATTTGGAGAAAAATCAATGCCTAAAATTCAAGATATAATATTGAAATACAAACTTTATTTATTGCCAATACTGACATTATGCCTTTATTGTCTTAATAAATCATTTGTATTTAATTTACATGATTTTGGCAATTCCTATTTTCCAGCTCTCATGCTTTATGACGGGCAAAGCCCTGAAAAAATTGTCTTTGATATTTATGATTTTAATCTATTTGCTTGGCAGAAAGGATACAATGAAGCTTTGCTTGACTATTATCTCAATTCCCCATTTTCTGCTACTTTTTTATATCCCTTTGTATATTTTAAAAATGCCTATTCTGCTAAGTTATTTTTCAATATCATAAGTATTATTTTATTCATTTTGTCGATCGAAATTCTTTCAAAATATATCGAAAAAAAGAATAGATTATTGATAGGGCTTCTGCCAATTTTATTTTTTATTCCGATTCAAAATAATATACTTTTTGGTCAATTTTATTTGATAATTTTTGCATTTACAATTTTTGCCTTTCATTTTTATTTTAAAAAAAACTCCTTATTTTCTGCAATTTTCCTCAGTTTTGCAATACTTACAAAGGTTTTTCCTATTTTTTATGGTTTTTCTTTATTGATAAATTCGAAGAGAAGAGATTTTCTTTATTTCTTTTTATCTTGCTTGCTATTATTCTTGATTTCGATTTTTATCAGTGGGTTTTCATTTTGGAATATCTATCTTTTTGATCAATTGCCAACTGCCTTTTTGAATGAATCGACGATTGGTTTTCAGTTTAATGTGCAGTCATTTGATGTATTTTTTAAGTATCTTTTTTTCAAAGATAGTTTTTATAATCCCAACCCAATTTTAGACAATATTTTTCTATTTTATCTTTCTATCTTTTTAGTCAAATCTTTGATTTTAGGTGTTACAATTTCCTTCGTAAACAGCCATAAAACAGAAGTTTGGAAAAGTCTCAGTTGTATCATTATTGCTTTGTTTCTCTTGCAAAGTCGTACAGCAAGTTATTCAACAGTGCTTTGGATTATTCCAATGTTTGTTTTTATAAGTCACTCAAATTCAGTTGTTTATAAAATTATTTTTTGTATTTTATTATTTTTTGCCTTTAATTTTTCTTACGTTCGTTTACCTTTTTTCTTTCAATTTTCTCGTTTGTGGTTAAGTCTTTTTTTGTTTGTTTTTCTATTTGAAAAGTCATTTTTTTTGCCCCAAAATAATATAATCAATACTCAGTTTTTTGTGAAATTTATAAGGTTGAATGTTCAATTTTTTATATTAGCTTTCATGATCTTTTTGCCTATACTTTTGAAAGGACTTTTTGCTGATTTTTCAGATAATTCAAAGTATGTTTTGCCAAACAAAGGTCAATTTATTACATACGATTTTAAGGTTGAAAATGGCAAATTAGTGGTTTTTGATTTATCAAAAAATGGGAAAGAAAAATTAATAACTAATATTGCCGTTTCTTCTTTCGATACCCTAAGTTGCAAAATAAAAAACAATCAAATTTATCTAAATCAGCAATTAATAGCCTTGCCAAATTCTTTGAAAAAAAAGGCAGTTTTGGTGAATCAAAGTGAGATATATTTTCTTACAGACCACCATTCGAGATTTGGGTGGTTTACCTTAAAAAAAATAAAAATTAATGATTAAAAAATATTTCAAATATTATTTTTTAGACGCAATTACCTTGATCTTCAAGGAATTACAATTGACTTTTTCTTCTGAAAAACCAATTTTAGTTTTTTCGATGGGAAAAGTTGGCTCCTTAAGTGTCTATTTTGCTCTAAAAAAATATTGGCAATACCCTGTTTTTCATATCCATTCTTTGGATGAAGACGAACAAAAAATGTACGATAGGCAATGCTTTGAAAAAGGAATTTTGCCTGGAAGTAGAAGTGCGATTCCTATGATTAATCGAAGGATATTGAAAAAAAAACGACCATTTAAAATTATTACTTTAGTTAGAAATCCTGTTGAAAGAAACATTTCTGCTTTTTTCGAAGCTTTTGAATATTATGTAGGTATTCCAGCCGAAAAATATAAAGGAACAATGCATGATTTAGAAATCATTTATCACCAAAAAATGGCTCATCAATACCCAAATAATTGGTTTACAAGTCATTTTTATAAACAAACGGGTATTAATATCTATGATTTCGCATTTTCAAAAGTAGAAAAATACCAAGTATTCAAGCATACAAATATTGAAGTTTTGGTATTAGATGTTGCTTTAGCTGATGCTGAAAAAGAAAAACAAATTGAGTTTTTCTGTGGCAAAAAAAATATTAGAATTGAAAGGAAAAATGTTAGAGAAACAACTTCTTCGGCTGAGTTATATAAGAAATTTAAAGAAACTATTATCTTTGAAAAATCATATTTAGATATGTTACTTGAGACACCCTATTTTAATCACTTTTTCGATAGCAATGAGAAGGTAAAAACAGAAAGGAGGTGGTTGAAAAAATGAAAAAAAACTTTATTATAATCGCTGTTTTTGTTCTTTTTTCATGCGTGAATACAATAAAGCCAACAGATGATTATCGAATAAACTTGCGATGGATAAAAAGTAGTGCTGGAGAAGATGGAGAAAAGGCTACCAAAGGAATACTTTGGGCTTTAGCTTATGTTGGAGCAGAATTGCCGAAAGAAAGCATTAAAAAAGGTATATTTCTAAACGAAAACCAAATTTTTCAGCTTGATTTTTCAGCTCTTGGTTTTGATGAAAATGCATTGAAAGCATGGTCTAAACTTATCACTTTCTCAAAAAAAACAGAAGAGTATAAAAAATATGGTTCCATTGATTTAAGTCGCTTTTTAGTTTTTACAGTTTATAGTCCCTGGCACTACTATCAGATTACTGGTGTCTCCACTTCGCTTGATAGTTTTTTTGATAATTCTTTGAATAGTGCAAAATTTGATTTTTTTCCAGTTACACATTCAAGCGTTACAGATGGACATCGTTTATTAAAATATCGAATCGAAAGTAATGTTGAAAAATCAAAATTTTTAGCAATTGAAGGAGATGGAAAGCTAACAGATTCGACTTTTAGAGAAGCTGAGTATGAAGCCATTGATTTAATGAAAAATGGTCAACTCCGATATGCAATTTATAATTTGAATGGAAAATTGTCAGATTTTGCACAAAAAAAATATAGTTCAGCTGGTAATCCAGCCAAGTGTATGTGGTGTCATGAAGGAGTTCTTGCTCCACTATTTACAGAAAATCAAGCGGTAAGAGGTTATAAGCTACCACAAGATTTCAATTCAGAAATGCTTCAAACGCAACTCATCATTAATATTTATCGTAATAGTAGAAATTCAACCATTGATTTTAACATCCATAAAGATCATGAATTAAGTGAAATTCTGTACACGAGTTTTATGGAACCTTCGGCAGAAAGGCTTGCCCAAGAATGGAAAATTTCAGTTGAAGAAGTTAAAGCAAAATTGGAAACCTTGAAAACTCACCGAAATCATGAATTTGTTTTTCTCGGTGAATTATTCGATAGAAATGAGGTTGAAAAATACGCTCCATTTCAGTCGATTCCATTTCCGAGTTCTATTAGAGAGCAAAACAATAACGAACTAAATATTTTTAAATGATAGCCAAGTATTCAACCAAGATTAAGTTTTTTTATTCTATTGCTGAAATAGTTTTTTGGTTGATTATTAAGATAATACACTGTTTTTCGATACGTAGAAAAGAAAATAATAGCCGCTTTAAAATTTTACTCCTTGAACCCTACCAAATGGGTGATGTGATTTCTCTCTCTCTTTTACTTGACCCACTTGAAGAAAAATTCCCTGACTCAGACATTTATATTTTATGTAAAACAGCTAATTTTTTTGAAAATGATAAGAGAGTAAAAGGAGTTTTTCAGACCGACTTTGGTTGGACAACTCAAAATGAAAATCGTTGGAAAAGTATCAAGAAATGGTTTTCTATGCTAAATAATTTAAAAAAAATCAGGGAATTTAATTTTGATATTGGCATCGAAACTCGTGGGGACATTCGCTCACAATTTATTTTGAACTTTATTTGTGCAAAACAAATCATCGGCTATAATCAAGCTATCACAACCGACTTGAAAAATTTTGGTTTCTTAGTGAATAAAAAAGTTTTCCCAAACCCAAAATATAAACATCGTTTTGAGTGGAATTTATATTTATTGACTTCATTAGGTATTGAAGAAAATAAACTTTTTCCAGTAATGCTACCGAGTTTTCGAGTAGGGGATGTTATTTTGAATAAAAATAACGATGAAAAATATATACTTATTCACATCGGTGCAGGATGGAAATATAAATTGTGGAAAAATGAAAATTGGATACTTTTGATCCAAAAATTACTTCAAGAGTATGCATTGCAAATAAAAATTATTGGTGGTGAGAAGGAGAAAAAAGATTTAGAATTTATTGCAGAAAAGTTTCAATACTCTTCAAGATTCATTTCACAAGTCACTGATTTTCAGCAACTTACATTCGATATATTACACTCCGAAATATTTATTTGCTTAGATTCAGGCCCACAAAATTTAGCTTCTTGTTTGAACACAAAAGTTGTGGTGTTATTTGGTCCTGGCCATTCGGAGGCCTTTAGACCGTACAATTCTGCAAGTCGTTTTATTCACAAGATTGAAACATTTAATTGTCATCCTTGTTTTCAGCAAAATTGTCAATTTTCTACTGTTTCTTGTATGACAAAGATTACTGTTGAAGATGTTCTCTATACTATTTCAACGCTTGATGGTATTTATACTTACAAAATATCACCAACCATTTTCACATACATCTAATTTCTTATGATTGGCTCGCCAGTCGTTCAAAATGATTGTTTATATAAAGTCTGATAACCTCATAGGGGATAGTCAGGCTTTTTTTATGTATAAAAATTAAATATTTTTTAATTTTTATATGTTTATTATTGGCATATTTTGCAATTTGAGTACTTTTTACAATCACAAACCTATTCTAATGCAGATTAAATTTGTGAGATAGTTTTGTGTTATGAAAAGTGATAAATTGATTCAACCTTATAAATAATGATTGTATGCCACTATTAATTACAGTTATTGGCCTTATTGTGCTTATTATTTTAATTTCTTACTTTAAGATACATACTTTTTTAGCATTTTTAATAGTTTCTATGGGCGTTGGTATTTCTTTAAATATGAAGCCAACAGTCATCCTTAATGCCATTCAGCAAGGAGCCGGTAGTACACTCGGCTCTTTGGTTGCCATTATTGCTTTGGGAGCAATGCTTGGCAAATTGGTTGCTCAAAGTGGTGCTGCACAACGCATTTCAACCAAAATGATTGAACTTGTGGGTAAAAAGAATGTTAGATGGGCTTTTCTGATTACAGGTTTTATTGTTGGTTTGCCTTTGTTCTTTTCTGTTGGTTTTTTGTTAATTACCCCTTTGGTAATTACAGTTGCTTATCGTTATAAAATTCCTGCGGTTTACATTGGAATTCCGATGATTGCTTCTCTTTCTGTTACACAAGGATATTTACCACCACACCCTGCACCTCTGGCTATTTGTAAGCAATTTAATGTTGATATAGGTTTGACACTTTTTTATGGAATTTTGATTGCGATTCCTGCAACATTGATTTCTGGAGCACTGTTTGGTTCAACTTTAAAAAAATACACCATGTTACCTAATAAGGCTTTTATTGCTGAAGAGCTTACAGATGAGCAAATGCCTTCAACATTTAATAGCCTTTTAAGTATATTATTACCAATCATTTTGATAAGTTTTTGTACCATCACACTCTCCTTTTTACCTCAAAATGCTTATTTCCGACAAACACTTGTATTTATTGGTGACCCTGTTGTAAGTATGTTGATTTCGGTTTTAGTGGCAATGTATTTATTAGGAATCAAACAAAACAAAAAATTGAATGAAATTGCCACGCAATTAGGTGATTCGGTGAAAGATGTGACCATGATTCTTTTAGTTTTTGCAGGAGCTGGAGCTTTAAAACAAGTCTTAACCGAGGGCGGTGTAAGCCAATCTATCGCAGATTTGATGCAAAATTCTTCCATGCATCCTTTGGTTTTGGCATGGGGAATGGCTGCTATTATTAGAATTGCTGTTGGTTCTTCTACCGTTTCTGGCATCACGACAGCAGGATTTATGGCTCCTTTGCTCATTTCATCACATACCGAGCCTCATTTGATGGTTTTGAGTATAGGTGCAGGAAGCATGACTTGTTCGCATGTCAATGATTCAGGGTTTTGGCTTTACAAAGAATATTTTCAACTCACGATGATGGAAACACTCAAAACTTGGACGGTCATGGAAACACTTGTATCAATTACAGGACTGTTAGGTGTTTTGGCTCTGAATTGGGTGATTGGTTAAAATCTTCTTCTTTTTCTCAATTATTAAAAAAAAACTCTTAAAAAATTTGAAAAAAATAAATAAGCTATTAAGTTTGCATCAAATTTAACCAATTGGTTAAATTAAATAGTTAAATTATTTGGTTAATTTATGAAAGAGTTAGAAATTAGCACCGAAGAAAAGATTTTAGAGGCGGCTGAAAAGATTTTTTTGCAGGATGGTTACAGTGGCTCTCGGATGCAAGACATTGCAGATTTAGCTGGAATCAATAAAGCTTTATTGCATTACTATTTTCGTTCAAAAGATAAGTTATTTGAATATATTTTTGATAAAAAAGCATCTATAATGTTTCCTTCAATGGAAGAATTATTTGACAAAAACATGGATTTTATAGAAATATTAGACCTTTTTATTGAAAAATATATTGATTTATTAATTAAAAATCCATTTTTACCCTTGTTTGTTATCACCACTGTTAATAAACCTAATAGCCAAGATTTTATTAAAAAACTACCTATCGGACTTCAAAAGAAACTGGTGGAGGCTTTTATGAAAGATGTTTCGGAAGGGAAAATTAAGCCTTTAAATCCATTACATTTTATTATTTCAGTTATAAGCATGTGTGCGTTTCCATTCATGGCAAAGCCAGTAATCATGCAGATTGCTAATGCGAGTGAAGAAGATTTTAAGACTATTATGCAAAGCCGAGTTACCGAAATTCAAGGATATGTACAAGTTTTATTGAAACCTTGAAATATGTTCTATTTTCAATATTTTTCAAAATGAATAAATATAAATTAATTTTTACCCTTTGTTTGCTTTGCCGAACCTTGTGGTTGTCGGCTCAAACAACTTTGCAATCTTGCATTGATTTAGCCGAAAAAAATAGCCCACAAGCTCAATTATTGCCTTTGGTGAAAGAAGCCGAAGCTGTACAAATTGGTGTATTGAATAAAAATCTCTTACCACAAGCGTCGTTGGGCGGACAAGCGACTTGGCAATCAGCCGTGACGAGTTTGCCAATTTCATTACCAAATATCAGTGTTCCAACGATTTCAAAAGACCAATACAAAGCCACTTTAGACGTAACACAAAGTCTTTGGGACGGTGGAGCAACGAAAAGTCAAAAACAATTGGCTATTGCTTCGGCCAATGCCGATACTCGTAGCATCGAAAATAGCCTTTATCAAACTCGTGAGCAGATTTCAAATTTGTATTTTGGTGCATTATTGGCAGAAAAACAACTGAAAAATAGTGAAACTACAAAAAATGACCTCGAAAACCAGCTTAAAAAGCAAAGTGCCAATGTAGATAATGGAACGGCAATCAAGAGCAATGTGATGATGCTTGAAGCTCGATTGATTGAACTGAAACAACAACAAAGAGAAATCAGAAGTCGAAAATTAGCAGCATTAAAAGGACTTTCAATTTTGACTGGAAAGGATTTTACTGAAAATGTTATCTTGGAAGAACCACATTTAGCTTTGATTGAAACTGCTACAATTGACCGCCCCGAACTCAAGTTTTATGATGCCCAAAAAGATTTGGCAGAAGCAAATAAATTAGCCATCAAATCTAAATATTCGCCTAAAATTAATCTTTTTGCAACAGGAGGCTATGGTCGCCCAGGCTTGAATATGCTTTCACCTGATTTTTCGACTTATTTTATTGGTGGAATTTCGCTGAGAGTTCCTTTGTCGAATTTTTATTTAAAGACAAAAGATTCTGATTTACGCCAAATTGATATAAATAAAGAGAAAATTGAGCGTCAGAAAGAAGTTTTCTTGCAACAAACACAATTAAAATTAGCCTCTCAAAATGAAGATTTTGCAAAATTGCAAGACCAAATAAAAGAAGACCAACGCCTCATTGAAATACGAACTTATATGAAACAAACTGCTGAAAATCGCTTAGAAAATGGCGTGATTACAGTAAGTGATTTTATATCGGAAGTAGATAATGAGGTCATTGCTAAACAAAATTTGAGCCTGCATCAAATTCAACTCATGCAAATCATTAATAATATCAAAATTACAAAAGGGAACTAACAACGTTGGAAAGTTTTAAATTCTGATGTTGTTTAAAATTAAGAAAATATGAAAACAAATTACAAAACATATTTAATAACTGCTTTGGTACTGGGGATTTCGGCTTGTAAATCTTCAAAAGATGATTTTGATGCGACAGGCGTTTTTGAAGCTGAAGAAGTGATTGTTTCGGCCGAATCTAATGGAAAATTACTCAGTTTTAATGTTTCCGAAGGAGATAATTTAAAGATTGGACAAGAAATAGGTCAAATTGATTGCCAAAATATCAATTTACAAAAAGCCCAAACGCAAGCAAGTATTGCTGCTTTGAAAATGAAACAAAATGAGGCATCGCCACAAATTCAGATTTTAGGGAAACAAATTGAAAGTCAAAAGGCAGTTTTGGCCACTCAGAAAGAACAGATCAATATTTTGCAAAAAGAGCAAAAACGTCTACAAAATTTAGTAAAAGCTGAAGCCGTTCCTACCAAACAATTGGACGATGTGGAAGGTCAAATCGAGGTTTTAAAGAAACAAATGGAAAGTACTCAAAGTCAGATTGCTGTAATTAACCAACAAATGGCTTCTCAAAAAGAGCAAGTTGCCATTCAAAATCGTGGAATTTTGAGCGAATCACAGCCCTTGCAAGTGCGAGTTTCGCAAATTGAAGAACAACTGGGGCATTGCAAAATCACTAACCCGATTGAAGGAACCGTTTTGGTGAAATATGCTGAAGCTCAAGAAGTTACGGGAATGGGAAAACCATTATACAAAATTGCCAACCTCAGCACAATGACTTTGCGAGCATACATTGCAGGCACACAATTAGGACAAGTAAAAGTGAATCAGCCAGTGAAAATTTTTATTGATAACGGCAAGGATTCTTATAAAGAAATGCAAGGTACCATTTCATGGATTTCGAGTAAATCGGAATTTACACCTAAGACCATTCAAACTAAAGACGAAAGAGCCAATTTGGTCTATGCTGCTAAAATTAAGGTCAAAAATGATGGTTTTATTAAGATTGGCATGTATGGAGAGGTAAAGTTTTGATTTTTTAAAACCACTAAGAAACTAAGGTTAACTTAGAAATCTTCGTGTACCTTAGTTTCTTAGTGGTAAATAACAAACAAATGGCATCAGTAACAATTGAAAATATCACCAAAACTTACGAGAAAGGAACGGTAAAAGCACTTGATCAAGTGAGTTTTACCGTTAAATCAGGCGAACTCTTTGGGCTTATTGGGGCTGATGGAGCTGGCAAAACTACGCTTTTCCGTATCCTTACTACTTTGCTGATTCCTGACAGTGGAAAAGCAACGGTGGCGGGCTTTGATGTGGTGAAAGATTTTAAAGAAATACGAAAAATTGTAGGATATATGCCGGGCAAATTTTCACTGTATCAAGACCTCAGTATTGAAGAAAATCTTAATTTTTTTGCAACCGTTTTTGGTACAACCGTCGAAGAAAATTTTGATTTAATTCGTGAAATTTATGTGCAGATTGAGCCTTTCAAGAAACGTTTAGCAGGAAAACTGTCGGGTGGAATGAAACAAAAATTGGCACTGTGCTGTGCCTTGATTCATGAACCAAAAGTGTTGTTTTTGGATGAACCCACAACAGGTGTTGACCCAGTTTCGAGAAAAGAATTTTGGGAGATGTTAGGCAGATTGAAAGACAGAGGTATTACAATCATCGTTTCTACGCCTTACATGGATGAAGCAAAATTATGTGACCGAATCGCTCTCATTCAAAATTCTCAAATTTTAGATGTTGATACACTCGAAGGTATTTTAGCTAAAAATAAACAAAACCTTTTTGCTATAAAAAGTGATAAAATGTATCAATTATTAAAAGATTTAAGGACTTTTCCTGATACGATTTCATGTTTTGCATTTGGGCAAAAACACCACGCTCAATTGAAATCAGGTGATGAGGTTGTAAAAAAACTATTACAATATTTAGAAAAAAGAGGGCATAATGCCATAGAAATTAACCAAATAATGCCCGATATTGAAGATACTTTTATAAAATTAATGCAAGATGCTTAGTCAAGAAATCGTCATAAAAACACATAATCTTACCAAAACTTTTGGTGATTTTACTGCTGTCAATGCCATCACTTTTGAAGTAAAAGCAGGCGAAATCTTTGGTTTTTTGGGAGCAAATGGAGCTGGAAAAACAACTGCGATGCGTATTTTATGCGGCTTGCTTTCACCAACTTCAGGACAGGCAACGGTGGCAGGTTTTGATGTTTATAAAGAAAATGAGTCTATAAAAAAACATATTGGCTATATGAGTCAGAAGTTTTCTTTGTACGAAAACCTAACTGTTAGAGAAAATATTGAGTTTTTTGGTGGTATTTATGGGCTTTCTCGCAAAGAATTGAAAGAAAAAGGCAATGATTTGATTCAGCGTTTGGGCATGGAAAAAGAAGCTGAAAAATTAGTTGGTTCTTTACCATTGGGTTGGAAACAAAAAATTTCATTTTCAACGGCTATTTTGTATCAACCTAAAATAGTATTCTTAGATGAACCAACAGGTGGCGTTGACCCAATTACAAGAAGGCAATTTTGGGACATGATTTATGAAGCGACTGATGCAGGTATCACAGTTTTTGTAACGACACACTATATGGACGAAGCTGAATATTGCGACCGAGTTTCGATTATGGTTGATGGAAGCATTTCGGCTTTGGATACACCCAATAATCTTAAAATTGAATTTGATACTGATTCAATGGAAGGTGTTTTCTTAAAATTAGCAAGACAAGCGAAGAGGGGAGAATGAATTTGGCAATTAGCTATGAGCGTTTAGCTGTTAGCGTTTTTGTTTTTTATTAAATGTTGCTAAAAGCTAATGGCTAATAGCTAAACGCAAAGAATCATGAAACTATTTTTCTCATTTATACGCAAAGAGTTTTGGCATGTATTACGTGATACCCGCAGCTTGATCATTCTGCTGGGAATGCCCGTAATGATGATGCTTTTGTTTGGTTTTGCCTTATCAAATGAGGTAAAAAACTCAAATATTGGTGTTTTAGACCAATCTCACGATGAAAGTACGCATTTTCTAACTGACCGTTTTGAACAAAGTAGGTATTTTTCTGTCATAAAAAAACTCCAAAAGGAAAGCGAGATTTCAGAAGCATTTAGAAAAAATGAACTTCGTATGGTAGTGATTTTTCCACCTAATTTTAGAGAAAATTTATTGCATACCAACCAAGTTCAAATTCGCTTGATTGGTGATGCGACCGACCCCAACACTTCAAATATCATGATAAATTATGCTTCGGCAATTATCAGAGATTATCAGAATGAAGTGTTGGGTGAAAAAAAACTGCCTTATCGAATCGAGGTAGAGAGTAGCATGATTTATAATCCAAAATTGAGTAGCAGTTTCAATTTTGTGCCGGGTGTAATGACCTTGATTTTGATGCTTTTAGGTGCGATGATGACCTCGGTTTCGATTGTAAAAGAGAAAGAAAGAGGAACAATGGAGATTTTATTGGTGTCGCCAATGCGACCCTTGATGGTGGTGCTAACCAAAGCAATTCCTTATTTATTACTTTGTTTTATTGATGTTTTATTGATTTTAGGTTTGGCCTATACTGTACTTGATATGCCGCTTCGAGGCAATATTTTTCTACTTTTGGGCGAAAGTATCCTTTTTATATTTACTACACTATCATTAGGTTTATTGATTTCAAATGTGGTTGACAAGCAGCAAACCGCCATGTTTATATCATTAGTGGGTTTGATGATGCCCGCTTTGATTTTTAGCGGATTTATGTTCCCTTTAGAAAATATGCCTTTACCAATGCAGGTTATTAGCAATATTGTACCTACCAAATGGTATTACAGCATTGTGAGTAGCATTATGGTGAAAGGTTTGGGTATAAAATTTATTTGGAAGCAAACGCTTATTTTGGTGGCAATGACTATATTTTTTCTTGTTGTAGCCTTGAAGAAATTTAAAATTAGATTGGAGTAGTTGCACAAGGGACGCATCTTTTATTTTTAGTCTAAATGAATGAATAAAATGTATAATGAAGAGCAAAAGTTTTTGAGAGGTCCAAGAGGAAGATTTCAAGAATTAAGGTATGTATTTGGTGCTGTACTACAATTTATCAAGGGCTTTAGAACAATGCACTTTATAGGGCCTTGTATTACGGTTTTTGGCTCGGCAAGATTTAAAGAAGATCACCCTTTTTATAAATTGGCAAGAGAGGTTTCTGCCGAAATTGCTAAACTTGGATTTACAATTATGACAGGCGGTGGTCCAGGAATCATGGAAGCTGCCAACCGAGGTGCACGAGATGTAGGGGGGATTTCGATTGGATGTAATATTGTTTTACCAAAAGAACAAACTCCTAACCCTTATTTGGATAAATATGTCAATATCAAATACTTTTTTGTACGCAAAGAATTGCTAAGAAAATACTCTTATGCCTTTGTTGTTTTACCAGGTGGTTTTGGGACTTTAGATGAATTATTTGAGACAATAACCCTCATTCAAACAACAAAAATGGAGCATTTCCCTGTCGTGATTATGGGATTAGATTATCACAAAGATTTAATCAAGCATATCAAAAACATGGCGACTGCAAAAACGATAAGTGAAGAAGATTTGAATTTGATTTTATTTACAGATAGTGTTGAAGAAGCTATCAAACATATAAAAGATTATGTTGTCAACAACCTCAACTTGAATTTAAACCAAAAAACTAATCCAATTTGGATGCTTGGAGAGAAGAAAGTAAAAGCAATTACAAGTCAAAATGTAGCATCATGAGAAATCTATCATTTATATTACAAAAAGAATTTAGGCAGATATTTCGAGATAAAACGATTCTACGCATGATGTTTATTATGCCTATTATTCAACTAATTATCATTCCATTGGCTGCCGATTATGAGATTAAGCACCTTTCTATTAGTGTGGTAGATCAAGACCATTCAAGCTATTCGAGAAGATTGATTGAGAAGCTTACTGCTTCCGATTACTTTCGTTTGGTACAATATAACAATGCCTATGCCAATGCAATGGAAAATGTAGGTAATGGAAAAACAGATATTGTTTTAACCATTCCTGCACATTTTGAGCGTGATTTAATCAAAGAAAATAAAGCAAAATTAGCCTTAGCTGCCGATGCTGTAAGTAATACAAAAGCTGGTTTAGGGTCATCTTATGCCACCCAAATTATTGGTGATTTCAATAACGAAATTCGAGAAGAATGGATACAAATGCCAAAATTTAGTGAAATGCCACAAATTACAGTTACGGCGGCCAATTGGTACAATCCACACATTGATTACCACTTATTTATGGCCCCTGGGATTTTGGCTATTTTGGTTACGATGGTAGGTAGTTTTTTAGCAAGTTTGAATATAGTTTCAGAAAAAGAAATAGGCACAATTGAGCAAATAAATGTTACACCTATTAAAAAACATGAGTTTATTTTAGGGAAACTGATACCGTTTTGGGTACTCGGTATGGTAACAATGACCATTGGAATGATTATCGCTTTTGTTGTTTTTCAAATCATTCCACAAGGTTCTTATCTAACTATTTATGCTTTTTCGGCGGTTTATTTATTGAGTGTCTTGGGTATAGGCTTGTTATTAAGCACGTTCTCCGATTCGCAACAACAAGCAACTTTATTTGCTTTTTTCTTTATGATGATTTTTGTATTGATGAGTGGACTTTATACACCAATTGAAAGCATGCCCAATTGGGCAAAGGCTATTGCTTATTGTAATCCACCGATGTATTTTGTAAGGGTGATACGAGCAATATTCATCAAAGGAAGCACTTTTACTGACCTTTTGCCTGATTTCTTTACAATTATTGGATTTGCGATTTTCTTCAATGCTTTAGCAATATTCAATTATCGTAAACGAAGTGCGTAGTCCTATTTTAGTGTAAAACTATTCAAAAAAGATTCAATAAAATGTTGGTAATAATCATACTTCTGCGTTTCTGCTGAGAAGGTAACAATATAAACTTTGCTTGCTTTTACATAATAATATTGTCGCCAAGTTTGTTTAAAAGTGTCTTTCTCACCAGAATATGTCAATCTGATTACATTTGATTTAAGTTTTTTCTTCTCTACAACTTTAAAGTTTTTGACAACTTTAGGTAAATAATCAATCGAAAACAGAGCATATTTATCGACAGTATAACTTGCTGATGGTAATGAATTGAAGGTAAGATTGATACTTTCAAAATAGGTGTCAGGTAATGTAAGCGTATCTCTTGGGGCGAGAATCGTACACTCATTAGCAGCACAACCAGCCTTTAAACTCCAAGTGCTTGGGTAGTCGATTTTATAAGGTTTAAAATCTAAGACTTTTATGCTATCAGTCAAGGAAGAAGCATTTGCAGAAAATACACAAAGTGTTAAAAATGAAAAAAAAAGGTTTTTCATGCTCTAATATTAATTGTATAATTATTTTATGTTAAGAAATTTTACTCTTTCTTCTTTGGTCCATTGAGTTTATAAACCAAATAGCCAAAACCAATTAAAAAATGCAGGATAATCACAATCCCGACTATATAAAATGTTGTCATTTTTGAGAATATTTTTTGAAAGGTATGAAAATGACAACTAATGAAATATGACTTCTCTCAACCTCTTTTAAAACGGATACCCAATGGCAAAATGAAAAACAGGATAATAGTCATTACTACGACCTAATTTTAAATTATCCAGTACAAATCGCTCACCTGTTGGACGAGCAGGATCAAAAACTTTTACACCCCAGTCGAAGCGAGCGACAAAATAATCCAAGTCAAGACGAATACCAGCTCCCGTGCCTACGGCAATTTCTTTGTAAAATCTTGTCCAATCAAAATTTGCTTGATCATATTTGGTGCTAATCTGATACCATTTCCAAACATTACCCGCATCAACAAAAAAGCCAGCATTCCAATTCCCAATAAATCTAAACATATATTTTCGGTATTCCAGACTACCTTCCAATAAAATATCGCCAGGTTGCTGTGCAAAGTTTCTACCAATGGTTGAGCCTTGTGCCGAACCAGGCCCTATCGAGCGAGGCCTCCATGCTCGAATACTATTAGGCCCCCCAATAAAAAAGTTTTTCTCAAATGGCATCGCTTTATTGTTTCCATAAGGATGAGCCACCCCAACATTTAGTCGATAAGCTATCGCATCTCTTTTATTGAGAGGAAAGTATTTTCTGAAATCGACATTTATTTTGATGAAACGAAAATAAGCACGCTTGTTGGTATCTAAAGGAAAAACCTTGTCAATAAAATTGATTCTATTTTTATCAGGAAGAAAATTGAGCGTCGTGCCACCTGATTCTAAGAAAAGACGTAGATACCTCGCTCTGATATTTTTACCTTGTATCTGATTATTAAAAATATAAGTTGAATTGATACTCGATACAAATTGTGGGTCGAACAAGACTCTCAGATTTTGATTAAGATTCAAAACTGCATTAAAACTCGAATCTTTATAAGGTGTATTAATCAAATTAATATCAAATGGTGAAATCAGAATCGTTTCATATTTAGACCTTTGCCAAGAATAGTTCCCAGTCAAACGAAAAACCTGTCTTTCAAATAGCCTTTGTTTGGAGTTATTAAAACTGATGGCTAATTGTGTACGCGGATTTTTTAGACTTAATAAATTTGCAAATCGGCTAATGAAAATTATTTTTGGAAAGTTGATTGCCAAATTTGCTCCTAATTCCCTGCTTCGTTGTACGGTAGAATCCAAACCTGGTTGTCCTTCTAAATTTGCACGAAGCCCCAACTCCGTAGTTTCTAAAACACTTAAAAGGTTTCTTGCTCTTAATGAAACACTTGCTCCACCACCCAAAATATTATTAATATTGTTGACATCAAAATTGTAAGCAGCCGTATATTTCGGATTTGTCGGAGCAATAATATCTGCTCGTAATTTATTGTTTGGTAATTGAGTAAAACGAACATTCGCAAAAGCAAACTGGTCAAGTCCATATAATTGCCGATTAGTTTCATTAACCAAAGAGGCCTTGAAAAGTTGATTAGGGCGAATCAAAATCTTTTTATCTAAGAGTTTAACAGGAAATCTTTTACCTATAAAAGTATATTTGATACCATTTAAACTACTTTCTGTAGTATCAATCGTTGCTTCGGTTGAAGCATCAGCCGAAACAAAATGCACAGATTCTAAAAAAAACTGTTCATGTTGTTCCTTTTGAGGGGGATTAGCTACTTTTATTTTTACATCTACAAGGTATTTTCTTTTAACATTGATTGTATCAATTTCAGCTAAAATATAGTTTTTTGCAATAAAATTATAATAACCATTATCTTTTAATAGGATTTCAATTCTGCTCTTTTCCAGCTCAATTTTATTAAAATCAACATTTTCATTTACCTTAATAAAACTTTCTGTAAGAGACTTTCGAGTCAAAGTATCAACTTTTAAATCTTCAATTTCATAATTAATATGATCAATTTTATAAGCATTTTGTTCGTTGACTAAATAGCTGACTTTTATTCTACGATTAGCATTTTTTGTGCTATAATTAGTCGTTGCCGAATCAATCTGATAGTTAACTTTATTATCAAAATACCCCTTTCGGAATAAATATTTATTGATTTTTTCGGTTGTTCCTTTAATGGCACTTTCAGTGATTTTAGCTGGAGGTTCACCTACATTTTTCATCCACCAGTTTTCACGAGTGTCAAGTCTGTCTTGAAAACTTTGAGCTTTTGATTGGTATTTCTTGCGTTTTTTCTCAACTCTTAAATCAAAATTGGCAGTTGTTGGTGTAGCCTGTAATCGTGCATTCCATTTTTTGAAACGCTCTAATATTTTATCTTCATTATAAAAACTTTTTCCAAGATTATAAAACCAAACGTATGGTGTGAAGTACAGAATCCTTCGATTAGGTTTTTGAGTAGGGGGAATTAATAATTCAAGTTCTTCAGTTGAAATTTGTTTATTACCTTTGAATTCAAAACTATTCAAACGATATTCGTCCCGCTCTAATTGTACCTGACGAGTACAAGATGAAAGGAATAGTATCAAGCAGAAAGAAAATATAATTTTATTATCAAAATTTTGCTTCAAAAATAGGTAAGTTGCCCAATTTTTAAGAGGTTTTTTTTTATAATTAAGTTGAATAATCTTATAAATCATATAATCTTTGTCAAAAATCGAATACTATGTTTTCAAAACAACAGCAAAAATACGTTCAATCTTTGCAAATTAAAAAATATCGGCAAGAACACCAACGTTTTTTGGTAGAGGGGGCAAAAAGTGTAGTTGAATTATTAGCTGCTGACTTCGAAATAGAGTTATTATTATGTACTGAAAAGTTCTTTATTGAAAACGAAAAAAAACTCAAAAAAATATCTGTAGAACAAATATCTCAGTCAGAACTTGAAAAATTAGGCACTTTACAGAGTAATGATGCGGCATTGGCTGTGGTTAAAATGCGTGAAAATGGTTTTTTGATGGCAGATGAAAAAGAATTTGTATTGATTTTAGATGATATTCGTGATCCTGGTAATTTAGGAACTATTTTACGCATTGCTGATTGGTATGGTATCAAAAAAGTCGTTTGTTCATTAAATACGGTTGATTTTTATAATCCTAAAGTCATTTCAGCTTCGATGGGTTCGTTTACAAGAATAAAAGCTTATTATTCTGAAATTTCAAAATATATTGAAAATATTGATAAAATAAAAAATATTGAAATTATTGGAACATTTTTAAGTAGTGAAAATGTGCATCATTTTGATTTTCCACCGAGTGGCTATATTGTTTTGGGTAATGAGTCAAATGGAATTAGCGATGAGGTTGAAAAATTTATTACAAAGAAAATAACAATTCCACGTTTTGGACAAGCTGAATCATTGAATGTAGGGATTGCTACTGCTGTTGTTTTGGATAATTTGAAGAGAAGAGAATAAAAACAAAAAAACATCGTTTGCTGAAAACGATGTTTTTTTTTAAAATGAATAGGAAAGGAACTATGATACAATTTTTAATTTTTGACCTTTTTTAACAGAGTTTGATCTCAATCCATTCATTTTTTTGATTTTTTCAACAGAAATACCACCATAGCGTTGAGAAATACTCCAAAGTGTATCACCTCTTTGTACTACATGATATTTAGGCTTACGTTTTTCGATTTCATATTTTGACTTTCTTTCTGCTTTAATTGTTCGCTCAACTTCCACAACCTCTTCATCATCATCCAAAATAACTAATTTTTGACCAACCATAATTTTTGATGACTTGAGTTTGTTCCACGTTTTCAAATCATACATATCTACATCAAACTTATCAGCGATTTTATTTAGAACATCGCCTCTTCTTACAGTATAAGTTTTTTTCTTTACTTTATGAATCTTCTTAATATCGTCTTCAACTTTGGCTGGTTTGTCCAAATCTTCTACGATTGTTTCTTCGTTATTTTTTTCGCTGGCTGATGATGAATAATTAGCGTTTCCTCCAATGATTACGACACCAGACTCCGTATTATTTGATGCCAAGATTATGCGTTCTGTTCCCTGTCTTTGTGCTGAATCTAAAATCATTTGACGATTAGCATCGAAGTAAGCAAAACTTTCAGCTGGTATTTTTAGCTCAAAACCTCTTGAATGATTAGGTAAAGTTCCTTTCAATATTTGAGGATTAAGTTTTTGAATATCATCAATACTAATACCGCTTACATTCGAGAAAGTTTCAATATCCAAAAATCCGTCAATCATAACAGTTTCTGTTGGAACTGGCTCCATAATTTCTTCTGGAAAAATTCCATACTCATCAGCATGATTCATCATGTACATAATGGCCGTAAATTGTGGCACATACGCACGTGTATCTTTGTGCAAATAAGGGTGTAATTGCCAATAATCTTTGACATTTCCTGCTCTACGAATGGCACGACGAAGGTTGCCTGGACCAGTATTATATGAAGCTAAAACTAATTCCCAATCTCCAAAAATATTATAAAGTTGTCTAAAATATTTACAAGCAGCTTCTGTTGACTTTTCAATATCCATACGTTCATCAACAAACTCATTTACACGTAGGCCAAAATCTCCGCCAGTAGGTTTCATAAATTGCCAAAGACCTACAGCTTTAGCATGAGAGATGGCTTTTGGATTCAGACCTGATTCAAGCATTGATAGGTATTTCAATTCATCAGGCATATTATATTTTGCTAAATATTTCTCAAAAATAGGAAAATAAAAATTCTTCCTTTCAAGCATTTTCTTTGTAAAACTTGGCTTTTTGAAGATAAAATAATCTACAAAACTATGTACGGTAGCATTATATTGTAAAGGAATAGAGCGTTGCATTTTTTGAAAACCTTCACGTACTTTATTCACATCAGCAGTAGGAATAAAAGCCTCTACGGTCGGTAAATCTTCAACTAATGAATCTTCGGGAGAGACAGTAATAGCTTCTTGTGGAATAACTGACTGTGCTTGAGTGATGAAACTTGAGCAGTTGAGTAAACCAGTCAGAATGAATAGCGAAATGCTGCCCAGCGAAGTGTCGCTCAATTTCTTGAATTTTTTCATTTTGGTACTTTTTGCGAATTATAATTCACAGAATTATGAGTTATAGGAAAGTTAATCTCTCCCAAAAATAATTTATTCTTATTTTTTTGTCAAGTATTTCTTGATTTTTATTTTATATTTTCAATTAATTCTGAAAATATTGTTTTTTCAGAATTATCTAATATTAAAGCAATTTAGCAAAAGCGAGCATTTCTACCTCATCAAAATTCTTGCCAAGAATCTGTAATCCTATGGGTAAACCTTCCGAATTTACTCCATTTGGAATTGAAATACAAGGATTTCCAATCACATTGGCTTGTACTGTAAATATGTCCATCAAAAACATTTTAAGTTGATCATCTGATTTTTCACCAATCTTTACAGCCGGGGTAGGGGTGGTTGGTGAAATCAGAAAATCATATTTGGACAAAATTTCATCAGTTGATTCTTTTATTAAACGTCGAACCTGCTGTGCTTTCGTATAATAAGCATCATAATAATCTGCACTCAATACGAATGTACCTAAAATAATCCTTCTTCTGACCTCTGCCCCAAAGCCTTCAGAACGAGATTTTTTGTAGAGTTGCTCTAAATTTTTCACACCAGAAGCACGATGCCCGAAGCGTACACCATCGAATCTTGAAAGATTTGAACTTGCTTCGGCAGTTGTCAAGATATAATAGGTGGGAAGTAAATATTTCATTAAAGGATAATCTACAGCCTCAACAATATGACCTTGGTCTTTTAACCATGCGATTTTTTCAAAAGTTTTAGCCCTCACATCTTCGTCTAAACCTTCACTTTCAAGTGCTTCACGCATGTAGGCAAGACGGTATTGTTTTTTGGGAGTAAGATTGGTAGAATATTCGGGTACTGGTAAATGCGAAACAGTACTATCATGATCGTCAGCCCCTGCAATAATTTCAAGTAAAAGTGCGGCATCTTCGATATTATTGGTGATTGGCCCAATGCAATCAAATGAAGAAGCATAAGCAATCAATCCCCAACGTGAAACCCGTGAATAAGTTGGTTTGAGGCCAACTACGCCACAAAACGCAGCTGGTTGTCGAACAGATCCACCAGTATCCGAACCTAGCGATGCTAAACACATATCAGCTTGTACAGCCACTGCCGAGGCTCCCGATGAACCACCTGGGACACGAGTTGGGTCAGCAAAATTACGAGTTGGACCAAAAGCAGAGTTTTCGTTTGATGAACCCATCGCAAATTCGTCACAGTTTTGACGACCAATAATGATCGCATCTTCAGCAATGATTCGCTCGACTGCTGTAGCTGTAAATTGTGACTGAAAGCCATTTAAAATCTTACTAGATGCTTGTAAACCATGATTTTCATAAGCCAAAACATCTTTCAAGCCAATCACCATGCCTGCCAAGCGTTTAGCGGTGCCATTTTTTATTTTTTCATCAATTTCTGCAGCTTTTTGAAGAGCCTCTTCTCCATAAACATCAAGAAAAACATTGAGGTTTTTATTGGCTTCAATTCGTTCTAAATAGTATTTTACTAAGGCTACACAATTAGTCTCATTGTTTGCTATGGCTTGCTTTATTTCTTTAAAAGAATTGTATTTGGTCATTTTTAAATCGTATTATGTAAAAACAAAAAACAACAGCCACTCAGTTTTAGACTGAGTGCTGTTGTTAAGACTGTTGCCTAAGCTATGTCGGCTACTGCCTGAGCAGAGTCGAAGGCAACACAAAAACTTACTTATCTTCTGAAGTTGCTTTTTCGATGTTTTCTTTAACTTCTTTTGTTGCATCCTTAAACTCACGAATCCCTTTGCCTAATCCACGAGCCAATTCAGGGAGTTTTTTTGCACCAAAAAAGAAAAGAACAACAACCAAAATCAAAATCATTTCTGTACTTCCAAGACCGAACATAATATTATTTATTTAAAGTGTTTTTTGACTATTAGTTATCTGTAAACAAAACTTTTCTACTACAAATGTAAAAGTAAATTAGTAATTAAAAAATTAATTTCTTCTTAAACTTTAATAGGCTGGGCTTTTTTCCATTGCTCAAACTTGTTCAGCTCGCCATCAATACTATTGATAATAAACATCAATAAAGCCACGTCGTCAGTGAGTCCGATATATGGCAAAAAATCTGGTATTATATCAATTGGAGAAATAAAATAAATGAATCCCGCAATGATTTTTAATAAGTTAGGTAACTCAATTTGCCGGTATTCTCCTGTGGCATAGGCTTTGATGAGATTTCCGAGTAAAGTAACTTTTTCTCGAATAACATCAAATACTCCTCCAACACCCATTTTTTGGGTTTTTTGTAGGGCATTACGTAAAAGTTTTAGTAATCCATTGGCATTTTTTGCAATTCGAGGAGCTTTCCTCAAAGCAATTTTATAAAATGTGGATTCTAAAATTTTAGTTAATAGATCTTTTGTGTTGGAACTAATGGTACTCATTTTTGCAAGCTATTTTATTATTATCGTTTGAGTTATAATCTACAAACGTAAAAAACCATAAAAATTATCCATAAATTACAAAAATTAGAAAAAAAACATTCAAATACATTGTTTTGTATTAGTTTTGCCCAATAAATTTGGCTTTGATTGAGAAGGTAGGCTGATTTAGCAATATTTTGTATAAAGCAGCATATCAGAAAGGTTAAATTTAATTTAAAATATTTCTAAAGCTTCATGTTCAAACTAATCCCAGAACATGAATTAATTTCTAAAAATTCTCCTATCGAGCTTGGGGTAGCAAACGAATAGGGGCTATAAAATTATATGAAAGTAACAGTAGTAGGTGCAGGTGCAGTTGGTGCAACCACCGCCGATAACATTGCTCGTAAACAGATAGTTGACGAAGTAGTATTGCTCGACATCAAAGCTGGTGTAGCTGAAGGAAAAGCAATGGATTTGATGCAAACAGCATCATTGGAAGGCTTCGATACAAAAATTATTGGTTCAACTAATGACTATGCAAAAACTGCTAAGTCGGATGTAGTTGTAATCACTTCAGGGCTACCTCGTAAACCTGGTATGACTCGTGAAGAATTAATAGGAATTAATGCTGGTATTGTAAGAGGAGTTGTTACTCAAATCTTAGAGCATTCTCCAAAAGCTATTTTATTGATAGTATCAAATCCAATGGATACGATGACTTATTTGGCTTTGCAAGTTGCTCAGTCGATGGGTGTAAACAAAAAGCGTGTGATTGGTATGGGCGGAGCTTTAGATTCTTCTCGTTTCCGTTATTATTTATCACAAGCAACTGGTTTTGCTCAAAATGATATTCATGGACAAGTAATCGGTGGACATGGTGACACCACAATGATTCCATTGACTCGTTTAGCTACCGTAAATAGTATTCCTGTAAGCCGATTCCTTGATAAGGAAGTACTTGCTAAAGTTGCTGCTGATACAATGGTTGGTGGTGCTACGCTTACTGGTTTGTTAGGAACTTCAGCATGGTATGCTCCAGGTATTGCAGCATGTTCGATCGTTGAAGCAATCATTCGTGACGAAAAACGTATTATTCCTTCGAGTGTTTATTTGAATGGAGAATATGGTCAAAAAGATATTTGTATGGGTGTACCAGTGGTAATTGGTAGAAACGGTTGGGAAAAAATTATCAATTTACGCCTTAGCCAAGAAGAACAAGCAGCGTTTGCAAAATCGGCTGATGCAGTTAGAAATATGAACTCGGTATTGAGTACATTATAATTAGATTTTACTTTTAAAAAGACTCATAGAAACTAAATGGTTTTTATGAGTCTTTTTTATATTTAATTTTTATAAAAAGCAATCGGTGAGGTTAAAACAAGTTAGCATATTTTTCATCAAGTTCGATTTTTTTTGACCTGAATTTCCTGTAATTTGCACAAAATTTATCGAATAAAATTATGATTTCTAACGCAGACATTGTTGAAACAATTGAACTTACAGCAAAATTACTCGAATTACATAACGAGGATGAGTTTAGAATAAAAACCTTTACCAATGCTGCTTATAATCTTGATAAATATATCGGAGAATTGGCTCAATTGGATTTCCCACAACTCACTCAAATTCAAGGAGTTGGGAAAATGATGGCGGGCAAAATCTTAGAAATTGTTAGTTCTGGTACCTTGAGAGAAATGCAAGATTTGCTTGCAAAAACGCCCGAAGGTGTGTTAGAAATGTTTAAAATTAAAGGCTTGGGTGCAAAGAAAATCAAGGTTTTATGGAATGAATTAGGGTTAGATAACCTCAATGATTTGCAGATTGCTTGTGAAAATGGTAGCCTTGCTAAAGTAAAAGGTTTTGGTGAAAAAACGAAGGATTCAATTTTAGAATCATTACTTTTTATTCAAAGCCAAGCTGGAAAATTACGAATGAATAAGGCTGCTGCTTTGGCCGAAGTGATTGCTGAGGAGTTGGGAAAGTATTTTGAAAATGTAGCGATTTCTGGACAAATAAGAAGACAAAGTGAAACCGTTGATAGACTGGTATTTTTAGTAAGTTATAAAAATACTCTTCCAGATTTTGAAGCAGAAGGATTTATAAAAGAAGAAAAAAATGCTTCGCCATTTGTGTGGCGAGGGAAATATTTAGAAAATAAAATTGATGTTGAAATTCGTTATGTAATTGATAATCAATTGCTTACTAAGCAATTTCTTTATACCGCAGACGAAAATCATTTGAAGTATAGAAATGAAAAAGGGGTTTCTTTATTAAGTACTGCTTTAGCGACAAGTTTGCCAGAAAATCCAAGCCAAGTGACGGTGGAGGAAGGAATTTATGAAAAATTCGGTATTCCTTACATCGTTCCAGAAATGAGAGAAGGTGGTTTTGAGTTTGACTGGATTCAGAAAAATAAGAATGAAGATTTAGTAACTTGGGAGAGTTTGAAAGGAATCTTACATAATCATTCGACTTATTCTGATGGACAGCATTCACTTGAACAAATGGCAACTTATTGTAAAGAATTAGGTTTTGAGTATCTCGGAATTGCCGACCACTCGCAATCTGCCACTTATGCAAGTGGACTTTTGATAACTAAAGTTCAACAGCAACATGCGGAAATAGAGCAGCTTAATAAAAAATTATCAATTGATAGGCCATTCAAGATTTTGAAAGGAATAGAGTCTGATATTTTGGGCGATGGTTCATTAGATTATCCTGACGAGGTTTTGGCAAGTTTTGATTATATTGTAGCTTCTGTGCATTCAAATTTAACCATGAATCAAGTCCGTGCGACTGAGCGTTTGGTACGTGCGATCGAAAACCCATACACAACAATTTTAGGGCATCCAACAGGCCGTTTGTTGCTTTCAAGAAAAGGCTATCCAATTGATTATAAAGAAGTAATCGATTGTTGTGCGGCTAATAATGTAGTAATTGAAATCAATGCAAGTCCTTATCGTTTAGACCTTGATTGGCGTTGGATTCAATATGCAATTGAGCGAAATGTAATGCTAAGTATTAATCCAGATGCACATGAAATGCAAGGCTACCATGATATGCATTATGGCGTAGCGGTTGCCAGAAAAGGTGGTTTAACAAAAAATATGACTTTTAATGCTTTGAGTTTGATAGAAATGCAGGCATATTTGAATAAGAAGAAAGGTTTATAAGCCTTTCTTCAATAATTGTAGCATTTCGTATTCAATGTCATCCGCAGATTCAGGAGAACCGCCTATTTTTATATGACTAATGATTCCTTTTTGGTCAATAATAAAATTGGTTGGAAAACCTAAAGATCCATACAAGCCTTGTGAGATTTCAGCGGCATTAGCCATGTGGTAAAAATCTAAAGGCATTTTCTTTAAAAATGTTTGTAATTCGGCTTTACTATCAAGTGCAAGTGAAAGAAGAACAATTTTATCAGCTTTGCCTTGTTTTTGAAGCCTATTTTTAAGATTTTGGAGTCCAGGATATTCAACCCTACAACCCGAACAATTAATAAACCAACAATTAATCAAAACAACTTTTCCTTTCAATTCAGAAAGCATGAATGCTTGCCCATTAATGTCTTGATACTTAAAATCAGGAGCAGGTTTTCCAATCCATTTAACCTTAAAGGCTTCATACGGATTTTCTTCTTGGGCATAAATCGTGAAAGATAAAAGACTAATAATGAGTATAGTAAATGCCTTTTTCATGTTTAAAAATGATTTTTTGAGTTAAATTGGTGCATAGAAAAATGTTTTTTTATAAAAACTTTATTCACACTTTTCACGGTCACTCCTTCCTACTCAAAACCTCCTCAATCTGTCTTATTAATTCCTGTCCTTCATCGTTGCTTGGGTCGCTTACTTGCGAAACTGCAAAATTCCCTTTTTTGTCAATAAGATAATACGCAGGAATGCCCGATACACCGTAGTTTTTAGTAATAGTATTATTGTCATCAATTCTTAAATTTATCCCTTTCACCTCGTACATTTTTACCGCTTCTCTCCATTCTGCCTCATTATCTAATGAAATCTGAATAAAAACAACATCATTTGGAAACTTTGCTTTCACCGTTTCCATAAACTTCATGTCATAAATACAAGGACCACACCAACTTGCCCAAAAATCTAAATAGACTGTTTTTCCAAGAAAATCTTTGAGTGAAACTTCTTTTCCATCAATATCTTTTAATTTGAAAGGCTTTGCAGGTGAGCCACGTGAAAGCGTTTTTGAAAAATTTACTTTTGTAGTAAGATAATTTTTGTAATCTCGATTGGAAGAAGTTTCTAAGAAATTATCTACCAAAGCTTGAATTTTTGGGGTGATATTTTCTGCTTCAATCATGTTTTTGAGCTTAAAAGCTGTTATTCGTTCAATCAATTGAAATGAAAACAAAGCTCGATTATATGAGGATCTGATGAGGTTTAATTCTTCTGTTTCGGTCAAATTCTTTCGTTTTCTTACGGCTGATTTAGCTACAAATAAATCCATTAAATTAAGATACATATTGCCATATTCAAGCGAATTAGCTTGAACCGAGTCGGGAAGTTCTTCTATTTTTAAGGTATTTTTGACTTTTTCTTCCGTCCAATTAGCATATTTTTCTCCTGATAAAAAGTTTACTTTATAATTTTGAAGCGAGCCTATGATATCAGCTTTGCGAGATTGTTTAAATATTTCTGACAAATTAGGAGTTTTTTCTAAAAAATCTAACTGTATAGCTTGATCATTGTCCAAAAAATCAAAATATTTTTCTTGGGTGGTTTTGCTTAATAAATCAGCTTCTTTTTCAAAATCTCTTTTAACTTCAAATTTTTCTTGGTGTTGGGTGTAATATTGCCACTTTTCTGAACCTTTTCCAGTAAAAATCAAAGATTCCCAAAAGTTTTTAGGAGTAAATTTTATTGAAATTTCATCATTTGGTTCAATAATCCAATAATGAAAACCTTGATCAGTATAATAGAAGTCGATATAAGCGATGTGATTGAGATTGGTACTAAAACTAAATTGATTTTTATCATTTAGTTTGATTTCATATTCTTCTTCTTCGCCTACCCAATCTCGGTAAAGTGTGATAAGAACTTTCCTTTCGGTTGCTTGCTGGATTTCTCCAGTAAGTTTGAACAAACCTTGAGCAAAGGTGGTACTTGAAAACAACAAGAATAGCAGTAGGATACGAACCATAAATTTTATCTTTTTATGAAGGCTGACTTTCGTAATAATGTTTCTTAAAAACGAAAATAGCGACTGAAAAATTGACCAGTGTCATCAAAATTACTGGAATTTTGAACATTATCAATAACAAAAACAGGATTCCTGCAAAAAATAGGCGTTGCATAAAAGTATCATGCGAAATTCCATTGATATACTGAACATGATGATTCAGAAATATCATTGATAAAATCAATAAGATTAATTGTAATGCAAAAATGTAACTGACCCCATCAGGTAAATTTCTTGCCAAAATAATGATTTCAGGTAAGAGGAGTATTAAATAGCTTAATGCGTAATTAAAAAGCCTTTTTGGGGAAGTAATGGGTAGATTTCGTGTAAATAATAAATACTGGTTTTCAAAATTAAAAAATTGTTGGCAAAAAACTGTATGACCCGCCGACGCAAATAATCCTCCAAGTGATAATAATCGTTCATCATAAGCATCGGTTGGATATAGGTTGCAGATTCCAACTAAAACAAAACAACTAAAGAGCTTTGTTAATAAAAGTAATACTGGTTGTTTGGCAAACAAAAAGCGAATAAAGAAAAGATAGTTTGGTGTTTGGAATTTCGCCAGAAAATGTTGGATAGGTTTAGCAGTTACACTTGCTGAGTTGGGTCTTTGAATACGGTATTCGTAAACGAAGATACCTAACAAAATTAAGAGTAAATTACATACAATGATTGCTAAAATAGCCACAAACTGCTTTTCCTCAATGCCAATTTTTAGCATCCAAAGCGAATAAAGAAAGGTAAGTTGGATGAGTGAAAACTGCATCATTCCAAAAGCTAAAATACGCTTTAATGGTGAGAACAATCTTATGTGATATAAAAACTCATTAGTCTTAGATTCAAGCATACGTTGGGTAAAAAGAATTACTTTGAGCGTATGTAACAACCAAGCCAAGAATGTCAAAGCCAATAGTGATGGAAGTTTCAATGCCATTTTAATGATAGTGATATGTTCAATTGCTCTTAAAAATCCAAACGAAAAGAGCATGATTGCAAAAATAAAGACAGCATTTTGGCGATAATACTCTTTGACAATCGTGAGATTCAAAATTCGGAAAATACTTTTCATAGTTGTGTAATAGTCTTATTTTGAACCAAATACATATTTTTAATAGCGAGTTTTTCAAACCTAAAATCTTGGTGCGATGATAATAAGAAGCTAACACCATGTTTTTCAGCATATTCTTTCACCAATTCATAAACAATCTGTACCGAGCGGTCATCAATGGTAATAAGTGGCTCGTCAAGCATAATAAGTTTGGGATTTCCAAGAAAAGCTGTGAGAATCGAAACTTTCTTTAGCATTCCACTCGAATAAGTACCAATGGGTGTTTTCCAATAAATATTTACTCCTAATATTTCTGCCAAATGATTTAGCTGTTCGTTCTTTGCTTTTTTTGCTTCCGCAATAAAGCTAAGTAAATCGAAGCCTGTTAGATAATCGGGATAAAGCGGTTCGGCTTCACTCATATTGATATTCATTCGATATTCGATTGCATTTTTACGAATATCAAGGTCATTCCATGAAATTTCTCCTTTGAAAGGGAGGATTCCTGCTACTGCACGAAAAAAAGTTGATTTTCCTGAACCATTAATGCCCTTAAACCAATGAATTCCTTCAGGAATTTCTAAGTCATTGACTTCAATGATGGTGTGATTATTATAACTTTTTGAGAAATTTTGAATTTTTAACATCTTGTTGAATGACGACTGTTGATTTACGAATAACGAATTTTTTCTTCAATAGCTGAGGCTAATCTTTAATATCTGAGCTTATGTACAGGTAGCTGAGCGTAGCCGAAGCTACGCAAAGAAGCAAATTTTTAGAAATTTTATCAATATATTTTTATAAACGGTAGTAGGACAATTTTCCCAATTGTTCGAACCCAAACACAATTTGGAAAATTGTTCTACTAATTCTATGAAAAATATTATTTATTAATTGGTCACAAAAATGCCCTAAAAATGCTTTTTTGTACTATTAGAAGGAAGTGTGTAAAGGTGTATCGGAATAGTGAAATTTCGTCTTCCATTTAGTCTATTTATTTAATAGGATTATTTAAATTTTCTCTTGAAGTATTCCGAAAAACGTTGTAATATTCCGTGATAAAGCTATAATTTTAAAACAACTTTATGAAATTAACAATTTCTTAATTGACTTGTATTCAATTACTTACATACATTTGCATCACAAAGGTTTTCGACGGAGATAGAAAATGGATATAACTTTTTTTAGTTTTAACTTTTTAAATTACTCCTCCAATGGAAACAAACAAAAAGAAAATTATGAAGAAATTAGCATTAGTATTAGCACTCGCTGCGGCGACAGCAACAGAAGGAATGGCACAGACGAAAGCTGCTTCAGGCAAAGTAAGCTCTTCGGACAAGGTAAGCAATTTGAATGTTCAAGACTTGGGAAGTCTTCGCTTCAAATTAGCTTTTGAAAACCCTTTGCGACAAAAGACTCAGATATATTTACTCGATAAAAACAAAGATATATTTTTCAACGAATATGCGACTGGCACTGCTCAATATGTTAGAGCTTTTGACCTTTCTAATTTAGCTGATGGTGAATATACTTTTGTTGTTGAATCAGGTAAAGATAGATTGACAAAAGATTTTGTAATCAAAACAAACACATTTCGTGGAGTTTCTTTAGCGAGCAATCGTTAATATTTCAGAAAAATCAAACAAACTAAAAACAATATAAATATTAATCACACATTTTAAACTTTCACTTCAAATGAAAAAGAACACAATGAATATCGTAAAAGCATTAGCTGTTGTATTTACATTAGCTACTGCTACAACAGAAGGAATGGCACAAACAAAAGCTACTTCTGGAAAAATCTCTTCTTCGGCGAAAGTAAGTAACTTGAGCGTAGAAAACTTGGGTAGCCTTCGTTTCAAATTAGCTTTTGAAAATCCTTTGAAACAAAAAGCAAAAATCTCTTTAGTAGATAAAGAAAACAATGTATTCTATAATGATTATTCAGTGGGAGATGCACAATATGTAAAAGCATTTGATTTGACCAATTTGGCTGATGGCGAATATTCTTTTGTAATTGAATCTGGTAAAGATAAATTGACAAAAGATTTTGTAATCAAAACACAAACATTTCGTGGAATCTCTTTGGCAAGCAACCGATAATCAATTTCAGAAATAGTCAAAAAAATAAATTTTTAACTTCAGATTTAAAATATTCAAGATAATGAAAACGAATTCAAAAAATATCATCAAAGCGTTAGCCATCGTCATGACTTTAGCGATTGCAACTACAGAAGGAATGGCTCAAAAAGTAGTTTCAGGAAAAACATCATCAACTGAAAAAGTTACTAATTTGAGTGTACAAGACTTAGGAAGTCTTCGTTTCAAATTAGCTTTTGAAAATCCTTTGAAACAAAAAACAAAAATATCGTTACTTGATAAGAACAATGACGTGTTTTTCAATGATTATGCAACAGGCGATGCTCAATATGTGAAAGCTTTCGACCTTTCTAATTTAGCAGATGGTGAATACACTTTTGTTGTTGAGTCAGGTAATGATAAATTAACAAAAGAATTTGTCATCAAAACACAAACATTCCGTGGAATCGCTTTGGCAGGTGACCGTAAATAATGATGGAGAATAGCCAACACCACCACTCACTTCGTTAGAATTAAAACCTTTGTAAGTACATCAGCATCGCATCGAAAGAGGCGATGCTGATTTTTTTATGACGGATTTGCTAATCCGTCATGCGGTTAAACAGCTACAGGAGCTTTTATTCCTGGATAAGGATCATATTCTTGAAGTTTGAAATCTTCAAATTTGAAGTCAAAAATGCTTTTTACTTCTGGATTTATCAACATTTTGGGTAATTTTCGAGGCTCACGAGAGAGTTGTAGTTCGACTTGTTCCAAATGGTTTGAATAAATATGGGTATCACCGCCAGTCCAAATAAACTCATGAGCTTCTAAGCCACATTCTTGAGCTACCATCATCGTAAATAAGGCATAAGAAGCAATATTGAACGGAACTCCTAAAAATACATCGGCACTGCGTTGATAAAGTTGACAAGAAAGCTTATTATCAGCAACATAAAACTGAAAAAAAGCATGGCAAGGCATCAATGCCATTTGTGATAATTCGCCTACATTCCAAGCAGAAACAATGATTCTACGAGAATCAGGTGATTTTTTGAGTTGGTTCAATACTTCTTTCAATTGATCAATCACTTGCCCATTTGGTCCTTCCCAGCTTCGCCATTGCTTGCCATAAACGGGTCCTAAATCTCCATTTTCATCTGCCCATTCGTCCCAAATAGAAACACCATGTTCTTTTAAATAAGCTGTATTGGTTTCACCTTTGATAAACCACAAAAGTTCATGAATAATAGATTTTGTATGTACTTTTTTTGTTGTTACTAAAGGAAAACCTTCTTGTAAATTGAACCGCATTTGATAGCCAAAAACGCTGATTGTACCTGTACCAGTGCGGTCAGTTTTTTTGGTGCCATTTTTGAGAATATGATTCAGAAGGTCGTGGTATTGCTTCATTTGAAGATTTTTTAAGTATTTATTGGAGTTTGTTACAAAGATAGGTAGAAAACAAAAAAGGTCAATGATTCCTCAAAGACCTTTTTTGAAATAATATTTTTTGATTGGCTGATAAATGAAAGACTATTCAGCTTTTTTCTCGCAACAAGATTTTCCTTCTTTTTTGCATTCCTTTGCCATTTCCTTATCGCAGCATTTCATTTCCTTTTTTTCGGCTTCTTTTCTTGCTTTTCTACCTTTTGCTTTATCAAAAGCATAAACACTTGCACCAGCGGTAACAACTAAAGCTAAAATTAATACGACCTTTTTCATATCTGTTATGTTAATTTTGAATTAATAAATATACAAAACCTATAAACAAATACTATACCAAGAAGATTGACGATGTTTAATTTTCGAAAACTGCTACTTTCTTGCTTTTAGCTTTTATAAAAGCATTCAATTGATTGACAATGAATGAGTTATCTCGGCAGTTGGAGATAATTGAGCTGTTGCAGAACAGTATTTTTCCATCGAAAGTTTGATCGCTCGTTCAACTTTAACAATATCTAAATCGCCCTTAAAAGCAAAATGTACGTTAATTTTTCGGAAAGGACTCATTTCTGTACCTTCAATTTTTTCACGGTCGCCATCGACAGTAATTTTCAGGTCTTCAATGACTTGACGTTGTTTTTTTAGAATCAAAATCACGTCAATGGCTGTGCAACCGCCCAAGCCCATCAATAATAATTCCATGGGCCTTGCACCCAAATTATGGCCACCTATGTCAACATTCGCATCAATGTGATTTTTAACACCCGAAGCTCCTGACGCCTCAAAATGGAAGGCATCATCTACTCTTATCAATTCAACTTTCATTGTTTCTTTTTTTTACAAAAATAATAATAATCTAACATTAACCTCACTTAGCAAAGTTTCATTTAAAGACGTTAGTTTGTTGAATATTAGAAAAGTTATATTTTTATTTAAAATTACACAATATTAGTTTTAACGTATTTTCATGAATTTAGATAAAATATTTTAAAAATATCCTAAATTGTAAACCTATAAATTCGTTTTTAATACAATTTTTATTGTACTATTCTAATATTTAAAGATACATAAAAAAGAATATTGACAAAATATTATTTGGTATAATATCTATTTTGCAAAATAAGTTAAAAAATACTTGACATATATTTATTAATTGTATTATGTTTGTAGCATAAACAGCAAAACAAATGAAAAATCAAATAGACGAAGAAACGTACATCTGGTCATTTAAAGTATTTGGACTTCTTGGAATCCTACTTTTATTAGTAAACATTTTTTTGTATTTCTCACCAGATCCGATGCACGTAATGGTGTTTAAGTTTTCAAGCTCTACATTTTGTATTTTATTTGCGGTAGGTATTTGGATGCGTTTAGAGTACTTGAAATCGTTTAAAGTTTCTACCTACAAAACACTTCGTGTACCAATGTGGGCTTCAATTTTGGTTTTTGCTTTGACTGCCTTTTCAAGATTTTTATAAGATTTTTTTTCAGAAAATAATATTTGGAAGAGCAAAACCGAAGTTTTGCTCTTTTTTTGTGACTCAGTTACCCATTTTGACGCAATTAACCAATGTTATTGTCATTAAATTCTGCCTTTTTGTCCATCTTTTTCTTATTCAATTCACACTTTTCTGTCATTTTTTCCGAAAATATAGATTCCGCACACTTTTTGATGAATGTTCAATGTATCTGTAATTATCAGATTGAAATCTTTACAACTATAAAAAATTAAAGCTGAAGAGGAACAATGAACTTCAATCAATATACCATTAAAGCCCAAGAAGTGATTCAAAAGGCTTCCGAAATTGCCCTTTCCAACGGGCAACAAGCGATCGAAACGGGGCATATTCTAAAAGCAATTTTAGAAGAAGATGCCAATACTGCTACTTTTTTATTGAACAAAGCAGGTGCAAAACAAGAATCTATACAAACAAAACTTGACAGTATTATTGGTGCTTATCCTAAAGTTTCGGGAGGTACCGCTCAAGTTTATTTGAGCAATGATACCAATCAAGCCCTGACCAAAGCCACCAGTCTGATAAAAGACTTTGGTGATGAGTTTGTAAGTGTGGAAATATTACTTTTGAGTTTAGCTGTAGGCAAAGATGCTATAGCTAACTTATTGAAAGACAACAACTTAACTGAAAAAAAACTAAAAGAATCCATCAAAGAATTGAGAGGAAATAGCACAGTGAAAGATCAAAATGCCGAAAATACTTACCAAGCCCTTTCTCGTTATAGTAAAAATCTGAATGATTTAGCTCGAAAAGGCAAAATAGACCCTGTTATTGGACGTGATGAAGAAATTCGTAGAGTTTTACAAATTTTATCTCGCCGTACCAAAAATAATCCGATTCTTTTAGGTGAGCCTGGGGTTGGTAAAACAGCCATCGTAGAAGGTTTGGCTCAGAGAATTGTATCGGGTGATGTTCCTGAAAACCTAAAATCAAAAACAATAGTATCGCTTGATATGGGATTGTTGATTGCAGGTGCAAAATATAAAGGTGAATTTGAAGAACGTTTAAAAGCTGTTATCAAGGAAGTAACCGACTCGAATGGTGAAATGATTTTATTTATTGATGAAATTCATACGCTTGTGGGTGCAGGTGCAGGCGGAGAAGGAGCAATGGATGCAGCAAACCTATTGAAACCAGCTCTTTCTCGTGGAGAATTGCACACCATTGGAGCAACAACACTCAACGAATATCAAAAATATATTGAAAAAGATAAAGCTTTAGAGCGTCGTTTCCAAACGGTGGTGGTTGATGAGCCAAATGTAACTGATGCCATTTCTATTTTACGTGGTATCAAAGATAAATACGAGTTGCACCATGGCGTACGAATTCAGGATGATGCCGTAATTGCTGCGGTTGAGTTATCAAATAGATATATCTCTGATAGATTTTTGCCTGATAAAGCCATTGACTTGATGGACGAAGCAGCTTCAAAATTGCGTTTAGAAATGGACTCAATGCCTGAAGAATTGGATGAATTGAATCGTAAAATCATGCAATTAGAAATTGAGCGTGAAGCCATACGTCGTGAAAATAACCGTGAAAAAGAAGCAACTTTAAACAAAGATATTGCTGATTTAAGTGAAAAACGCAATGAATTGAAGGCAAAATGGGAAAATGAAAAAGGCTCACTCAATGAAATTCGTAACTTGAAAGAGCAAATTGATCAACTCAAAATTGAAGCCGAACAAGCCGAACGTGCTGGAGATTATGGGAAAGTTGCAGAGATTCGTTATGGTAAATTGATAGAAACCAATAATAGATTAAACGAAATTCAAACAAGCAATAATCAACAACCTGCCACATTATTAAATGAAGAAGTGACACCAGAAAATATTGCCGAGATTGTGGCAAGATGGACGGGTGTTCCTGTGGTGAAAATGTTGCAAAGTGAGCGAGAAAAATTGCTTCATCTCGAAGACGAACTTCGAAAGCGAGTAGCAGGGCAGGAGGAAGCCATTGAATTGGTAGCTGATGCAGTGCGTCGTTCACGTGCAGGAATGCAAGACCCTAAAAAACCAATTGGTAGTTTCTTATTCTTGGGAAGTACTGGCGTAGGAAAGACAGAATTAGCGAAAGCTTTGGCCGAGTATTTGTTCAATGATGACACTGCCATGATAAGGATTGATATGAGCGAATACCAAGAACGCCATGCGGTAAGCCGTTTGGTGGGAGCTCCTCCAGGATACGTTGGATATGATGAAGGCGGACAATTGACAGAAGCAGTCAGAAGAAAGCCTTATAGTGTAATTCTGTTAGATGAAATTGAAAAAGCTCACCCTGATGTGTGGAATACGCTATTACAAGTCTTAGATGAAGGTCGTTTGACTGATAACAAAGGTCGCACGGCTAACTTTAAAAACTCGATTATCATTATGACATCAAACATTGGTAGTCATATTATCCAAGATAAGTATTTGCAAGCCAAAGGCGATGAAAAGGGTTGGTCTCTTTTCTATAAAGAAGAGGCTAAAAATGAAGTGATGGACTTATTGAAAGCTTCGGTTAGACCTGAGTTTTTGAATAGAATTGATGAAATCGTACTTTTTGACCCATTGACTAAGGTAAATATTCGCAGAATTGTTCAGATTCAATTTAAACAAATTCAAGCGAGATTAGCCGAGCAAGGTATAACTCTTGAAAGCTCAAATGAGGTGTTAGATAAATTAGGAGAAGAAGGTTATGACATCACCTTTGGAGCAAGGCCACTCAAAAGAGTGTTGCAACGTAGAGTTTTGAACGAACTTTCAAAAGAGATTTTGTCAGGAAAAGTGCAAAAAGATTCGGTAGTAATGATGGAATTGGGCAGCGATGGCGAAATCGTTTTTGAGAATATTGAGGCTGCTGAGGTTGTGGATTGAGGGTGATTGAGAGGTTTATCCTGCAAGGTTTTATTTTAAACCTTGCAGGATTTTTTTGTTTTAGGAAATGGAGAATTTATGACAAATCGTTACAAGAATAGAATATCAGCATGGCAAAATTCTGTCACAAGCAGCAATTAAAAGTTTTATGTATTAAAAATAGTTATCTCCTCTACTTCAAAACATCCTTATAAACAGGAAATAACTCTTCGTGCGTCATGCCAGCTTTGGTGCGGTTATCGTAGAGAATTTTTATATAGGCTTTATCAACGTCGGTGTAATCGGTTGGATTATACTCCAAATCAATCGTATCCCACATAATTGAACGTTTGGTAGGGACATGAGAAAAACCAATGGCATGACCAATTTCATGACGAGAAATCAAGCGACGATCAAGAGTTGGGAATACACTCGTTACCCAAATAACTACTTTTTCTAACTCATTTTTTGAACTTGAAATTGACATAAAAGCAGTCCCACCCACTTGTAATTCCCCTTGTAAGCTCAGTTTATATTTAGCTTCAAACTCGGTGTCACGACCTGAAAATAATTTGATATTAGCTTTAGATTCGTCAGATGTTTTAATAAATTTTGTGGATTGACTCAGTTGATTGATTTGAGTAAAGACACTATCTGTAATAGTAATCAAATCGTTTGTGTGGCTGCCGTCAGCGTCAAACCAATAAAATACTTCACTTTTTGCCCATTTTTGTATTTTACCTCGGCTTCCACCTAAACCTGCACTTTTGAATGTATTGAATACAAACTGACCATCAATGGTCGTTGGCTCCCAATTTGTGTCGATTGGAGTAGGCGTTTCTGTTTTATTACAGGCCAAGACAACAATCAATATTAATGCAATAAAAAGTCTGGAAAACATAGTGTAATCTTTTTCTATATACTAACGTAGAAATACTGTTTTTCAATAAACAATTATTTCCATTTAATGTTACAACCCATACTTGGATATTGAATTTCAGAAATCATTTGATTCGATAAAAGGGCATTCAGAGCTCCACGTAAATCACTACCAGTAACTGGTTTTGGGTTTTCGACTCGTGGTCGAGAATCATCTAAACGTCCACGGTATTTGAGTTGTTTTTTTCCATCAAAGATATAAAAATCAGGGGTACAAGCTGCGTCATAAGCACGAGCTACAACTTGTGTTTCATCATATAAATAAGGAAATGTAAAACCTGATTCTTGGGCAAAAACTTTCATGGGTTCAGGGCCATCTTGAGGATACTTTTCAACATCATTCGAGCTGATGGCGATGAAAGAAACACCTTTGGGCTGATAATCTTGTGCCAATTTGACAATCTCATTTTTTACATGAATTACATAAGGACAATGATTACAGATAAACATGATGACAGTAGCTTTGTCAGAACATAAATCGTTGATGGATAGTAGTTTATCACTAATAGTGTCTAATAAAATGAATTCAGGAGCAAGCGTCCCAATAGGTAACATATTTGATTCAGTAAGAGCCATAATGATCAAAACCAAGAATGATGAGCAAGCGAAACGCAAATTAATTAAAATTTAATTCAAAAAGTGAGGGATAACAAAATTAAAATTGTCTAATGAATATACGGTGTGCAACCTTTTTCCGTTTTTAATCATCTATTACAAAAATGCTCATTATTATGAAAAATCAATCAAGGTTTCGTTTATTGACTTTAGTAGGAGTTTTTGCTCTTTTATCTATTAGTTTATCAAGCTGTTTTTATGGTGGCTATGGTTACAATAGTCGCTATTATGGTCGTCCTTATGGTTATGCTTATCGCCCACCAGTAAGAGTTTATCCAGCTCCTCGATATCATGATAATTACCGTAGAAGTTATGGTTATAATAATCATAATTATCGTGGTGGAGATAGAAGTTATCGTGGTGGAAGTAGTCGAAATGGTCGCAGATAAATATAAAAATGCCTCTCAAAATTAGTGGGAGGCATTTTTTATTAGAAAGACTTATTTCCAATCAAATTCATATCTTGTATTTCGGTATTCCTTTAATTCCATTGAGGCACTTCCAACAGAAAAATCTATTTCAATTCTGATTGGTACTCTATTTTTGTCGTCTGAAACCCATATTCTGATTGCATCTTCTCCCTCAAACATTGCGTTTGGTGGTAATATAGGATTCAATTTGATAACATTTATTTTGCCAAATCTAGTCCTCACAACACCTCTTCCATTAAATTTTACCTTCATATTATAGATTTCGTCATCAAAAAACATATTTGATGAAACTGACTCTCCAGCTTTTACCTTAGAAAAATCGACTGTTCTCAAAAAGTAATAGCCAGAAACTACATCATGCACATTATCGGGTAATTTAAAATTTTTCTTTTCTTTGTCTTGTTCTCGAATAGCAGAATTGGCTATGTGATCAAAAATAATGGTTTGGTCTTTTTTATAGTTATTTTCATGCAAACTCATCAAAAACTTTTGTGGCAAAATGGCAGCCGTGTCTAAGTACGAACGATAAGTATTGCGAATACGAAAAAGGTCAGTCAAACCTGTAGTTTTACCAAAAATGTTGACTCTATAACAAGGACGATTATTAACCGAATAGATTTGTGGACTTACATCCACTGTCGCTTCACCGATAGGTAAAAATCCGAATTTTACTTTATATTCAAAATATTCACCTGCTTGAAAGCTTGAATTCGGTAAATAACGATATGAATCACTTATCACGAATGATGACAAAGCAAAAACAAAACAAATAAATAGTATTTTTTTTAGAATTTTCATTTTAATAAATAACCTGACTTGACGTATAGTTTAGAAAACAATACTTGTTGGATATTGTTCCTTTAAATACTTTAAATATTTGTTAAAATCTTTGTTAAATTGAATGCTAAATTCATCTTTAAACTGATTTTGCTTACTTTGGTAGGTCAGATAACCAATAAAATAGGCATTATTTGGCAAATTTCCGTCATTCAATGACCATTTTTTTCGGTTTATTAATTTAGACTGAAAACTATTAGAAAGTAATGTGTCAGTTGAATTGATGATGTTCAATATCAACTTATTTTTTTCTTGTTTTTTTAATTTTAAGGTTAAATTTTTATCGAAATGATTATATAAACTATCTAATTTCTTAGCCCCTCTAATCAAATGTTGGCTATAAGTATCGTTGTATTTTTTTGAGAATTGATAGCGTTCTAATTCTTTGGAGTTTTTTCCGAATTTTGATTCTAAAAAACGAATGGCTCCATAATCACCAACAAAATCTGCGAGATTTTCGTTGAATTCTATGTTGTTTTTTACAAAAAGTGTACCATGAGTAAGTTCATGAATAATAAGAGATGCTAATCTTCCTTCTGATTTTTCTAACATCGAACTTAAAATTGGATCTTTTAAATAGCCTAAAGTACTCCATGCCGAAACTTCATTGAGCTGTGTGTCATAACCATTATTTTTTAACTCTGCTATTTCTTCTTTAGCAATATTTTCTTCAAAATGACCTTTATAACTAAACGTACCTATAATTGGAAAATGCCATTTTTTTGCTTTTAATTTAAAAGGCTCACAAGCTGTAATTACCCAAAGAATGGGTTTTTGGTGTTGGTCATAAAAAGTTGTATAGTTTTTAGAGGGATTGAGACCTAAAGAATCAACAGCAAATTTTTTAATTTCTTGAATCAATCTAATTCTATTTTTTAAGGAATCGGGATAAGCTTTATCTACTAAAACTTCTGAAACTGGGCGAGTATTAAAAATAATTGTTAGTTGCCCTTTAGCTTGACGATAAGCATAGATTGTTGAGTCGTAATGATAGATAAGGAAAATAGCTAATAGCATTAATGCTCCAAGAAGTGAATATTTGAATATTTTAAAAACTTTTTGCCTCATACTTAAATTATAGGTTAGCTTCTTGATTAAACGTAAAAATGTCTTTTTATATTCATGAAAATTAAAAAAATTATATATAACAATAAAATAATACAATAAATATTTGCAAATATCCTCCAAATTTATTTATTTTTGAATTGAATATTTCAAAACCTAATCCTTTTCTAACCTTAAAAATTTATGACTAAAGCTATTATTGCGTCCGTCGTAGGAGGTATCATCCTCTTTATGTGGCAGTTTCTCTCTTGGACTGTCCTTGATTTGCATCGTCCGATGCAAATGTACACACCAAAGCAAGAAGAAATATTAAAATTTCTCGGAGAAAATCTTGATGAAGGAAATTACTTTTTGCCAACAGTTCCTGAAGGAACATCATCAGAAGAAACCGAAAAAGCTATGAATGCTTCTGCTGGAAAACCTTGGGCAGATATTCGTTTCCATAAAGCGATGGGTATGCAAGCCAATATGACTATGAATATGGTCAGAGGTCTTTTAGTTGACATTATTGCCGTGTTTTTGCTTAGCTGGTTCTTATTAAAGAAAGGATCTGATTTTAAAAATACGCTAAGTGCCTGTGTTGTTTTTGGGCTAATTGCTTATCTAACAACTGATTATACATTTCAGATTTGGTATGAAACAAATAGTATTCCTAATTTAATAGATGCCATTGCCAGTTGGGGTTTATGTGGTGTATGGCTTGGTTGGTGGAATGGGCGGAAATAGTCTTAACACAATTTTCTAAATTGTAATGTTTAAAGTATAAACTATAAAAAAGCCGTCATAATTTGTATATGACGGCTTTTTTATAGTATTTATAGAAACAATTTATTCAAAAAACGACCAAAATTCTTTATTCGTCATTATGATTTATCTACTCAAATATAGATTTCTTTCAGAATAAATATTCAAGAAGAAATCATCGGTTAAATCATCAATAAAATATATTCCTTCACCCGTTGATTTCATTTCTGGGCCAAGTTCCTTGTTTACATTCGGGAATTTGTTGAATGAAAATACAGGAATCTTAATTGCATAACCTTTCTTCACTGGTTTGAAATCAAAATCTGTTACTTTTTTCTCACCTAACATTACCTTAGTTGCGTAGTTTACATAAGGTTCTTGGTAGGCTTTACAAATGAAAGGTACAGTTCTTGATGCACGAGGATTGGCTTCTATGACATAAACCTTTTCATTTTTTATGGCAAACTGAATATTGATTAAGCCAACAGTATTTAAACCAACGGCGATTTTTCGTGTATATTCTTCGATTTGAGCAATTACATGGTCACTTAAATCAAAAGTTGGAAGTAAGGCATACGAATCTCCCGAATGAATACCCGCAGGTTCAATATGCTCCATGATTCCGATGATATATACATTTTCTCCATCACAAATAGCATCGGCTTCTGCCTCAATTGCGTTTTCTAAGAAATGGTCAATCAAAATATTGTTATCAGGAATATCACCTAAAATCTTTACAACATGTTGTTCTAACTCTTGTTCGTTGATGACAATTTTCATGCTTTGTCCACCCAAAACATAACTTGGACGTACCAGCAATGGAAATCCTAGAGTACGAGAAACCTCAACAGCACGGTCTGCAGTACGGACAGTATCAAACAAAGGATAAGGAATCTCCATTTCCTTCAATCTTTCAGAGAATCTACCTCTATCTTCCGCTAAATCAAGAGCGTCATACGATGTTCCAATGATTTTTATGCCATATTTAGTTAGTTTTTCTGCCATTTTCAAAGCAGTTTGACCACCTAATTGCACTATTACACCAACTGGATTTTCGTGTTTGATGATGTCATAAACGTGTTCCCAGAAAACTGGTTCAAAATATAATTTATCAGCAATATCAGGGTCAGTTGAAACAGTTTCAGGGTTACAGTTGACCATGATTGCTTCATAACCACATTCTTTTGCTGCCAAGATTCCATGAACACAAGAATAATCAAATTCGATTCCTTGTCCAATACGGTTTGGCCCTGAACCTAAAACAACGACCTTTTTCTTATTGGAAGGAATAGATTCGTTATCAAGATTATCGAGTGATGTACTGAATGTTGAGTAATAATAAGGCGTTTTTGCTTCAAATTCAGCAGCACAAGTATCAACACATTTATAGATGCGATGGATTTCCATCTCAATACGTTTGTTGAAAACTTGACTTTCTTTGCAATTCAAGACATGTGCGATTTGACGGTCGGCATAACCTTTTTGCTTGGCAATAAGCAATAATTCTTTTGAAATATCATCAATCGTATATTGCTCCATTTCTTTTTCAAGTGAAATAAGCTCTTCGATTTGATGTAAGAACCATTTATCAATTTTTGTTAGATTTTGAATGGTTTTGAATGAAAGTCCCGCCTTGAACGCATCATATACGTGGAATAGTCGATTCCACGATGGATTTGCCAATGATTTTTTAAGTGCTTCTTGGTCTTTCAATTCTTTACCATCGGCACCCAAACCATTTCTTTTGATTTCGAGCGATTGACAAGCTTTTTGTAAAGCTTCTTGGAAATTACGGCCAATGCCCATCGTTTCACCTACCGACTTCATCTGTAAACCTAATGAGCGATCACAACCAGGGAATTTATCGAAGTTCCAACGTGGCACTTTCACAATCACATAGTCAATTGCAGGTTCAAAAAATGCAGAAGTACTTCCTGTGATCGGATTTATCAACTCATCAAGGTTGTAACCAATTGCCATTTTAGCTGCAATTTTGGCGATTGGATAACCAGTTGCTTTAGAAGCCAATGCCGACGAACGAGAAACACGAGGATTGATTTCGATAGCGATAATCTCATCTGTATCAGGATGTAAAGAGAACTGAACATTACAACCACCTGCAAATTGACCGATAGCATTCATCATTTTGATGGCCATGTCACGCATTCTTTGATAAACTGTATCAGGTAATGTCATGGCAGGAGCAACTGTAATTGAGTCGCCTGTATGAACACCCATCGGGTCGAAATTTTCGATGGTACAGATAATTACTATATTGCCTAGGTTATCTCGTAATAACTCTAATTCAAACTCTTTCCAACCTAATATTGACTGTTCAACCAACACTTCATGCACTGGAGAAGCATGTAATCCATGATTAAGAGCTTTGTCGAATTCATCTGCATTGTGTACGAAACCACCGCCTGTTCCACCTAAAGTATAAGAAGGACGAATGACGAGTGGAAATCCAATTTCTTGGGCAATTTCTTTACCTTCCAAAAATGAACGAGCAGTACGTCCTTTACAAACACCTACACCGATTTCGAGCATTTTAAGTCTAAACTTCTCACGGTCTTCGGTTGTTTCGATAGCTTTTATGTCAACACCGATAATTTCGACATTGTATTTTTTCCAAACACCTGCTTTATCGCAATCAATCGCTAAATTTAGAGCAGTTTGACCACCCATCGTTGGTAAAACTGCATCAATAGGGCGACCCATTGCTTGGTGTTTTTCCAAAATTTCAACAATAGATTTTTTTTCAAGGGGCTTTAAGTAAACAAAATCAGCATTAAGCGGATCTGTCATAATTGTGGCTGGGTTGGAGTTGATTAGACTCACCTCTATGCCTTCTTCTCTGAGCGACCTTGCGGCTTGTGAACCAGAATAATCAAATTCGCAGGCTTGACCAATGACAATAGGGCCAGAGCCTATAATAAGAATTGACTTGAGATTGGGATTTTTTGGCATTTTTTCTTTGAAGGGGTTTCGATTCTTACACGTTATCCGTTATGACGGTTTGTTGTGACATCGAAGGACAAAGTTAGCATAGAAATTTCATTTTTCCATTTTTAGATTATCAACATCTTAAAAAAGTATTACAAAATAGTGATAATGTATAATTTTATAAAAAAAAACCTCATTTTTAATGACAAATCGTTGTTTTATTTGATTTAAAAACACTCAAAAAAAAAATGTTAGTTGCTATGATTATGGCTAAAATTTGTTAATTTTGAACAACCTAATAGGTTATCTGAGATTGTGTGAACCCTAAAAAACTACTATGATGTTTAGAAAAAGTACTTTGTTTGGCTTTATTAGTTTGTATTTGTTAGTATTAACCCTACAAGCACAAGTTGGTCCAGAAAAGAAAAAAATAAAAGTACAAATGTTTGTCAATGGAAAACTACATCCCATCAATCAGACTTTCACAAAAGCAGATAAAGATATTCAATTGAGAGCATACGATGCTCAGACTAATAAAGAATTAGCAATTACCATAATAGATGCTTCATTGATTAGAAATGGGCAGAAAATTGTAAGTGTTTCTCTTCCAGGTAGTGGCTCTATTGAAAAACTAATAGTAAAAGCACATAATAATGACAATTATATATTTGAGATAAAGCAGTTGTTAGAAATGGCAGATGATTTATCTTTGAAACCATTCTCTGATAGAACATTCAAAGTCTCATACGCTTTTTTTGATGCCGATTTGGATGCAGGTAAAATTACTGTTGGAGCCAATTAGGTAAAAAAAAGAAATGAGACAAAATTATGTACCAGAAATTGTTGATTTTTTAGCCTAGAAATGACATTAATGATAATTTAAATTTTAATTATTTAGAAATTTTATATAAAATCAGTAGTTAAGCTATAAGATTTACTTAGACAAGATGAAATAAATTTATTCATCATTCATCAAACAATAACTAAGACATAAATTACTATTAAATGTTTAGATTCGACGATTCGCCAATGCTTTATTTAGTCATTGGCAATCTACTTTTGCTTTTAACCGGGGTAGCATCTTTCTACCCATTTTTGAATTTTAAAGGATTTCAAAATAAAAATTTTATTATTGTTGTCGTAGGTTTATATCTTTCAACCTTAATTATATTAAGACTGCCAGTAGTTGTTTTTAATCAAGTTCTTAATCCTGATGAGAATTTATTTATCGTAGGGGCAATGACACTCGCACAAGATCCTATTTATTGGGAGTCTGTCGATGGTTGTACAAGTGGGCCATTTAATTTTTATATCATTACTTTTTTTTGCCAAGTCTTTAATCAACCCTACGATTATATTTCAGCTCGAATGATTGGAATTTTGCTTATGGCAGGTAGTATTCTATTCAGTTTTGCCGCTTTAAAAAAGTTATTTTCTACAGACATCGCATTTTCGAGTATTTTTCCTGCGGTCGCATTTTTGAGTACTACACGCTACTTTGACTTTGTACATTTTAGCAGTGAACATCTGCCTATTTTTCTACTAAGCATCATTGCCTATCTTTATGCAACGATTTTCAAACAAGTTTACCCTAAATCTTCTACAGCATTTATTTTTGGCTTGGTGGCTGGTAGTATAATCTTTACAAAATTACAAGCAATCCCGATTGCCTTGTTTTTGACTGTGACTGCTTACTGGCTGATTTATGACAAATCAAAAAAGTTTTTTACAGTACAAACGTTAATGCTTACAATTGGAGGTATTTTAGTGCCATTATGTTTGCTTTTGATGGCTTTTTGGTATGATTTTGCAGATAAAATCTGGATTTATTATCTTAAAAATAATTTGAGTTACGGGAATAATACTAATATATTCAATACCATTTATGAATCATTATTTGATGAAACAAATATATTTATCCGCCTAATTGTAGTCTTATCAACTATCTTATTAATAGTAAATTTGTTGATAAAAAAACAAATTAAACCTACCCCTCAAAGTGCCTTTCTTATCACTTTTTTATTGAGTACAGTGCTGGCTGTTTATAAGACAGGTTTTGTTTTTCATCATTATTTACTTTTTTTAATCTTTCCAACAGTTTTTCTATACGCCTTTTTCCTGCAGGATTTAATACATTTTTCGAAAAAGTATTTCTCAATGGGTTTTTTATCAGTTGTGTCAATTATAACTTTATCTAATAGCTTCATTTATCCATTAAAAAATCATTTTGTTACTAATCATCAACAACGCCAATTACCCATTTCACTTACTGGAAAGGAAATTATTAAGTATTCCAAACCTAACGAGCCATTAGTTGTGTGGGGCGATGCAGGTATTTTATATTTAGAAACTAAAAGAAGACAAGGCATTCGATGGAGTAATTCACATTGGGGAATGTACAGTGATTCGCTTCAAAAGCTATTTCAAGAAGAATTTATTAAAGAGTTTAAACTTGAACCATTTCCAGTTTTTATAGATGCTCATCCTACAAAGGGTACATTTATGACCCGAGATAAATTAGGCTATGAAACAGTTGCTCCACTCAAAGAAATAATTGATAAAAATTATCAATTCATTGGTGAATTTGATGAACAAAGGGTATTTGTTCGAAATGAACGTTTGGAAGAAATAAACAAAAAATAACTTATTTCACAACGATGTTCTTTTGCTCGATAATTGAAAGTAATGAGTCTTTTCCTGCTTTGAAAGCTACGTCATATTCAGAGGTTTGTAATGTTGTATCTGTAATAACGAAGTTTTCGTAATCTTGAAATGTAATTCCACCAATAATTTGACGATTTTTTGCTCGTCTAAATCTTGGCCCACCATTGGCGTAGGCAATAAAGTCTAAAGTATGACTTTCTTGATTGAACCAATAACAATAAATGTCTTTAAAGTCATTGCCACCACCGTCTTTATTAAACCAGACTTTGATTTTATCGTATTTTTTGTTGTCTAAAGTAGTTTCACCCAAATACTCCAAATTAACTGCTTTATCATTTAATTTATAGGGCAAGAGTACAAAATAAGCGACCGAATTGACTGCGTTGGTGTATTTGGTTATATCTTTTTTTGACAATTGGACTTGGTTTCCATTGATAAATCTGAAAAAACCTTCATTATTGATGACATCCCAAATATCATTTCTGGCACTATCTTTAGAAATTCGTTCATATTGGAAGCGTAAAGAGCCGTCTGTGCTACTTTTGTGCATCAATTTTATATGAAACTTACGAAAATCAAATTCAGTGGTGAAATTATCAAACTTTTTGCCACCATATAGTTCAATACTTTTTTTGACAACGCTTCGTGCTTTATCCTGACAAGAAGTAAGACTGAAAATTAGGATAAAAAAAAGAACAAGGTTTTTCATAATAAGTTTTTTTGGGAATAAAATTCTCCGAGTTGTGGTTTTTTACTCTACAATTCGGAGAATTGTACTACCAAAGTGTAATCAAAAATACGCTGAAATAACTTCTTTAATTTTACTAATTGGAACAATCAATGGTTTTCGGGTGATAGTTATTGCCACTTTGGTTTGTGGACTATCTTGTTCGGAAACGACTTGATAAGTTCCTTTTACTGGGCCTATCAATGTTTGGATACTAAATGAACCAGCATTGGCATTGCCATCAAATACTCCCCCTTTGTTTTTAATTGCTGAATTTGCACTGACTACAAATTGATTTGATGTGCCAGGAAAATCAATGTTAAATGATGCCATGATACAATGGTTAATTTTTTATATTTTTCTTTTTGGGACATTGCTTGAATAAAGTTACGCAAATAGTTATAAATATGATTCATTTTCTCCTAAAATTTTTGCCCATACTCTTCCAAAGTCAAATTCATCTTTCGGCCACATATCAGAATTGAACCTTTTGGTAATCATCAACTTGCCATTTTGGATATTTTTTTTTGTTTTGAGTGATTTTAACATCACCTCCCTTATATTGATATTGGCTTGTAAATAATAGTTTTTGGTAAATGAATTTTCAACTCTTTTTAAAATTTCAGTCTCACTGAAATCAATTTCTTGATCACTGCCAATGATCATAAAACTATCCATTTCATAAACATAAGGAAATACTTTCGCAAAACCGTCACGAACCCTGCCTGTTGCTCCCCATGTTATTGCGATTCCCCCCTTTTTTAAACGTTTTTTTAGTAATTGAAAATATTCAACTGAGTATAAATTTCCTGCATAAGATGATTTTGGTCTTAAAGCATCGGCTTCAATAATATCATATAATTTAGGATTTCGGTGTAAAAAATACCGCCCATCCTGTAAGATGAGGTTGACACGTTTATCATTCATAATACGTAGAGCAGCACTGTCATTTGTACGTTTAATATATTCATATACAGCTGCAGGTTGATTGACAATGACCTCAAAACAATCAAGGTTTTTGGTTTCTGTACGTCCTCCAGCATTGAAAAGCGTACAAGCTGAACCTAAACCAATGATACCAATATCTTGTGGGTTTGGGTGTAATAAAGCTGGAATAGCACCCAAAGTAATATGATTTTTGTCTCGATTAAAAGGAAACATACTTTGACCTAAACCATTGGTATATACGTAAGATTCGTCACCTAAAATCTTAATAAATGAAAGAGCCGTTTCGTCTTCTTCGATGATAAATTTTTGTTTGTTGGTCATCCCGCTGAGTTTCATCCAAAAATTTTCATTAGAAGGAATCAAGAAAATGGTAATAATAAGAGCAAAAGCCATTAAAACTCTTGAAAAAAGACTATTAAAACCTTGCCGATGAATAGCTAATATGTAAATCAGACCTATCAAACCAATGATTTTGATGGTTAAAGCTGTACCGAGGTAGTTGAAGCCAATTAATGTTACAAACCATGCCCCAATGGTTGAGCCAACGATATTCATAAATTGTAACCAACCAACTTTTCGACCTACTTCCTCAAATTTGTCTTGAATGATGAGTTGAGAAATAGTAAAGCTAAAACCCATAATGAAGGTTGGAACAGCCATTAAAAACAAAGGAATGAGTAACATTGTAGAAATCACAATAGTTGGTGTAAATAGAGCCTCATAACTTTTAAAATATTCAAATAAAAATGCCAAAGCTGAAATATCTGAAACAGCCCATTGAAGAATCAATATTGAGCCAATTGTATAAATATATAGCGTATATTGTGCATTTAAGAAGAGTTTTAGTCGATTTCCTGTGAATTTTTTGGCAAATCGAACGCCTGAATAAGTACCGATTGCCATCATTGCCAAATAAATTGTTAGAATAATTGAAAAAGTAAGAGCCAATGATTTCATCATGGTTTCTATCATTCTAAACCATAATATTTCAAAGCAAATAGCCATAAAACCAGAAATTGTATATTGAACAATCCAGTAAATAAAGTTCCGATTCCAAGAAAATGTTGCTTTGTTTTCTGGCTCAAAATGCCTGAGATTATCAGATTCCGCAATGAATAATGCACTGTTTTTGGTTTCGAAATAATAAATTAATGCAGCGGTGGCTGCACATATAAAATTGAAAGTTGCCCCCAATCTAACTGCATTTTCAAAACCAATTGCCCGAATCAAAACAAATGATGTTATCAAAGTTCCTGCTGCTGCTCCGAGGGTATTAGTAAAGTATAATAAACTGATATAATTTGCTTGATTTTCAGACTTTTTTTCTTCAAAAGCCTTTGATAATAGTGGGAGAGATAAACCCATCAAAAATGTAGGAAAAAGCAAAACTAAAAAAAGAATCAAATAAATTTGAAAGTTTGAACCACCTTCTAAAGCATTTGATTGGTAAAGCCAATCGTAAATGATGGCTTTACTGAAAAGAGCAAAAGTACCAATGCCCAATTCGGCCAAAACAAACAATAGTATTGGGCGATTTTTGCCAACTCTGTCTGCCAATTGCCCTCCAGCCAAATAACCAAGTCCAAGCCCTGCCATGAATGCAGAAACGATTAAACTAATACTAACCGAACTTATACCTGTATAAAATACCAGCCAGCGTTGCCAAATCACTTGATAAATTAAGGCAGCAAAGCCAGAAAAGAAAAAAATAAATAAAAGTAAAAAGGAACGATATTTTTTAGAAGTAGGGTTTATCGACATACGGCTTGAGTTATAGGTTAGGCTTAGAATGTTTTATTTAAATAAGTTTTAGCATCAAACTAATTTTACTAATTCATTGAGCTTCAACAAGGCTTCAATTGGCGATAGCGTATTGACATCAATTCCTTTTAATTTATTCTTTAATTCTTCAATTTTTGGGTCTTGTGGTTCGAAGAAACTTAATTGAAAATTGTTCTTGGGAATATCCATTCGGGGAGCTTCTTTGATTTTCTCTTTGTTATTTTCTTTGATATGGTCTTTTTCAAGATGATGCAAAATTTCATTGGCACGAAGTACGACAGATTGTGGCATACCTGCGATTTGTGCTACGTGAATTCCGAAGCTATGCTCGCTGCCACCTTCTTTAAGTTTACGCAAAAACACCACTTTATTGTCTAATTCTTTGACGGCAACATTGAAATTCTTGATACGACTAAAATCTTCTGTTAATTGATTTAATTCGTGGTAATGGGTTGCAAAAAGTGTCCAAGGCTTGCATTTTTGATGATTATGTAAATATTCTGCGATACTCCATGCGATGCTTACGCCATCATAAGTGCTTGTTCCTCGCCCAATTTCGTCCATGATTATCAGACTTCTATCGCTCAAATTATTCAAAATACTGGCAGTTTCAGTCATTTCTACCATGAAAGTTGACTCACCACGTGAAAGGTTATCACTTGCACCTACACGGGTAAAAATTTTATCGACAATGCCCAATTCGGCACTTTCAGCAGGGACAAAACTTCCTACTTGTGCCATCAAAACTATGAGGGCTGTTTGGCGTAATAAAGCAGACTTTCCAGCCATATTAGGCCCCGTAATAATAATAATTTGTTGTGTTTGGTCATCCAAATATAAATCATTTGGCACATATGCTTCCCCTAAGGGGAGTTGTTGCTCAATCACAGGATGTCGCCCTTCTTTGATGTTAAGTGTTTTATTATCAGTGATTTGTGGTTTGCAATAATTGTTTTTTCGAGCTGTTTTTGCAAAAGAAGAAAGAGCATCTAAAATCGAAATGACTCTTGCATTTTGCTGAATTTGAGCCACAAATTCACAAGCAGTTAATACCAATTCATTGTAAATTCGATACTCAATTTCAAAGATTTTTGACTCGGCTGTCAATATTTTTTCTTCATAAATTTTTAATTCTTCGGTAATGTATCGCTCGGCATTTACAAGCGTTTGCTTGCGAATCCATTCTGGTGGGACTTTGTTTTTATGAGCATTTGAAACTTCAAGATAATAACCAAAAACTTTATTGTAGGAGATTTTCAATGAAGGAATACCTGTGCGTTGAGCCTCACGATTTTGTATTTCTATCAAAAAATCTTTCCCTGAAAATGCTATTTTGTGTAATTCATCTAACTCCGCATCAACACCCGATTTTATCATATTACCTTGATTGCTTAGAACTGGAGCTTCATCTCTTAATTCTTTTTCAATTTTATCAATAAGATATTGACAGTCAGTAAGTTGTGTGATGTATTTCTGCAAAACAGCAAATTGCTGGCTTCCCAAAGTTAATTGTTTTTTAATTGGCTCAATTTGTAATAAAGCCCTTTTGAGCTGCACTAATTCTCGTGGATTGATGCGACGAACTGCTACTTTTGAAATCAAACGCTCTAAATCTCCGATAGGTTTTAGTAGGCTTGTGAGATGCTCTAAAATTTCATCATTTTTTACAAAAAACTCAACAGTATCCAATCTTTCTTGAATCAATGAACGTTCTTTTAGTGGCAAAACCAACCATTTTCTCAAAAGCCTTGCACCCATTGGTGTAATGGTTTGGTCAAGCACTTGAATCAAAGGAACGCCGCCGTCGTGCTGTGCAAAAACCAATTCGAGGTTACGAATCGTAAATTTATCTAACCAAACATATTTATCTTCATCAAGGCGAGTGAGGCGAGAAATATGCCCCATTTCTTTATGCTCTGTATCAGATAAATACCTCAAAATCACACCAGCAGCAATAATACCATCAGGCATATTTTCTACGCCAAAACCCTTTAAAGTAGCAACTTTGAAGTGATTTAAGAGCAATTGATAGCCAAAATCGAATTTATAAGCCCAATCTTCAAAAGTAAATTCGTTGAATTTATCGCCAAAAAGTGTTTGAAATTCTCCTCGGTATTTTTTGCAATAAAGCACTTCTGAAGGAGCAAAACTTTGTAATAATTTATCAATATAAGCCGTATTTCCTTCAGTTGTTAGAAACTCACCAGTAGAAACGTCTAAAAATGAAACCCCAAAATAATCAGGTTTTGAAAAGTGAATCGAAGCTAAATAATTGTTTTGTTTGTGGTTTAAAACATTGTCATTGAAAGAAACACCTGGCGTAACCAATTCGGTAACACCACGGCGTACAATCCCTTTGGCAGTTGAAGGGTCTTCGAGCTGGTCGCAGATGGCTACACGTTCGCCCGCACGAACTAATTTAGGCAAGTATGTATCCAATGAATGATGTGGAAAACCTGCTAATTCTTCTTGAGCTCCACCATTATTGCGGCGAGTAAGGACAATTCCGAGGATTTTTGAGGCACGAATGGCATCTTCACCAAAAGTTTCGTAAAAATCACCCACCCGAAACAACAACATCGCCCCAGGATATTTTGACTTGATTTGGTTATATTGACGGTTTAAAGGAGTTTCCTTGATTTGCTTTACTAATTCTTCTTTCGACGGTCTTGCCACTTTCTTTGATTGCTAAAATGAGATTAAACTTTACCCAAAATTAGAAGAAAATATTCATTATTGCTTGAATTATTGCGTGAAAAATAGAATTTTGTTTCAAAATAAAACACAAATAGAAATGTTTATTCATAGATTTTACGATTCTAAAACACCAAAGTATAAATTAAAAAGTGCCTTCAATAAATATTGGGTAATGAGCGATGTTGCATTTTCGTAATTTCACTATATTTGTTTTCTTCATCAATTTTTAAAGGTAATTACACATGAAAAAGTATTTTCAATACAATCTTCTTTTCCTTTTAGTTTGTTGTTTTAGCCAAATTCAGGCACAGGTAATTACTTCTCAACAAGTTGATGAATTGGTAGAACGAACACTTACTACTTTTGATGTACCGGGCATTGCTGTGGCAATTGTGAAAGATGGAAAAGTCATTCATTCAAAAGGATATGGGGTACGTTCGCTTGCTACCAAACAAAAAGTTGATGAAAATACCTTGTTTGGCATCGCTTCCAACAGCAAAGCTTTCACAACAGCAGCTCTCGGTATTTTGATTGATGATGGAAAGTTGAAATGGGATGATAAAGTTATTGATATTATTCCTGAGTTCAGAATGTATAATGCTTATGTAACCGAAGAGTTTACAGTCAGAGATTTATTGACACATCGTAGTGGCTTGGGTTTAGGAGCTGGTGACCTTATGTTTTTCCCTGATTCAACTGATTTTACTATTAACGACATCATTCATGGCTTACGATATCTGAAACCTGTTTCTGGATTTCGTACAAAATATGATTATGACAACCTGCTTTATATGGTTGCTGGCGAAGTTGTAACAAGAATCAGTGGCAAAAGTTGGGCAGTATTTGTCGAAGAACGTATCATGCAACCATTACAAATGACCAAAAGTGCAGGCTCTTGGTTTCGCTTAAAAGACTCATCAAATATTATTGACGGTCATGCTCCGATTGATGGAAAAGTGCAGGTAATTAACCGTCATAAAGAAACTTTTGGTAGTTCGGCAGGAGGAATTTACTCTAATATCAGCGATATGTGCAAGTGGATAATTATGCAGATGCACGATGGCAAATATGGGGATAATTTGAGCAAGCAATTATTTAGTACAAAAGTGCATAATGATATGTGGACACCACAAACCATAATTCCAGTAAGTACTACGCCACCTTATAATACGCATTTTAGTGCGTATGGTTTGGGCTGGGGTTTGAGTGATGTGAAAGGCTACAAGCAAGTAACACACACAGGGGGACTGGAAGGGATGGTCACACAAGTTACTTTATTGCCCGAACTTCAATTAGGTATCATTGTTTTTACAAATCAACAATCGGGTGCGGCATTTTCGGCAATTACCAATACTATAAAAGATAGTTACTTAGGTATTCCTGCAACAGACATAGTAAAGTTATATAAGGAAAGAGAAAAAGCAGGTATTGAAGAAGCCGAAAAAACTACGAAAGCTATTTGGTCAGCAATTGCGGAGCAACAAAAAAACAATACAACAAAAGTTGATTTGAATGCTTATACTGGGACTTATAAAGACAATTGGTTTGGTGAGGTATTCATTACTATAAAATCTGGAAAGTTATGGTTTGATGCCAAGCATTCACCCAAATTGACTGGAGAAATGCTGTTTTATAAAGGAAATACTTTTATTGTAAAGTGGACAAATCGTAGTTTTGATGCCGATGCGTATATGATGTTTCAGATGGATGATGCAGGAAAACCAGTGTCTATCAAGATGAAAGCTATTTCGCCACTAACCGATTTTAGTTACGATTTCCATGATTTAGATTTGCAAAGAGTTGAGAAGTAATCGAAAAAAGAATTTTATGAACTTTAATATTGATGCTGACAAGCATATAACCTACGATGCTATCGTCATCGGTTCGGGAATCAGTGGTGGCTGGGCGGCCAAAGAATTATGCGAGAAAGGACTAAAAACATTAGTCTTGGAGCGTGGAAAAATGGTTGAACATTTAAAAGATTATCCAACAGCTACCAAAGCAGTTTGGGAGTTTGACCATCGATTAAAAGACATTCCCTCTGAAGTCGAAAAAAATCCAATCGTCAATCGTTGTTATGCTTATTCGGATGCGACCAAACATTTTTTTGTCAAAGACGAACAGCACCCATACATTCAAGAAAAACCTTTTGACTGGATTCGTGGCTACCAAGTAGGAGGGAAGTCTTTGCTTTGGGCAAGACAAACCCAACGTTGGAGCGAATATGAATTTGAAGCTCCTGCCCGTGATGGTTTTGCGGTCGATTGGCCGATTCGCTACAAAGATTTAGCTCCGTGGTATGCACATGTAGAACGTTTTGCAGGAATTTCAGGCAATAAAGATGGCATCAAAAACCTACCAGATGGAGAATTTTTACCTGCTTGGGAATTGAATTGTGTCGAAAAACATATCCAAGCAAGTGTCAAGAAAAACTACAAAGACCGCCAAGTGATTATTGGACGATGTGCCCATCTTACCAAACCTAATGACATTCATATCCAACAAGGACGTGGGCAATGTCAAGCTCGTAGTTTGTGTGAAAGAGGCTGTCCGTTTGGGGGATATTTTAGTTCAAATTCTTCCACTTTACCTTGGGCAGCAAAAACTGGAAACCTGACAATTCGCCCAAATTCAGTTGTTCATTCGATTATTTTTGATGAAAAGACTCAAAAAGCTTCGGGCGTAAGAGTCATTGATACTGATACAAAAGAAGTCATTGAATACAAAGCAAAAATCATCTTTGTCAATGCTGCTGCCCTTAATACCAATCTTATTCTTTTAAATTCTATCTCTAATCGTTTTCCTAATGGCATTGGGAATGACAATGGTTTAATGGGTCATTATTTGGCTTTTCACCTCTACCGTGGACAAGGCGGGGCAACTTTTGAAGGCTATGCCGACCAATATTATTATGGTCGTCGACCAACTTCGGCATTTATGGCATCGTTTCGCAATGTTTATAAACAAGAAACTGATTTTCAACGAGGATATATGCTTGCTTTTTCTGCAGGAAGAGGTTCTTGGCAAGAAGGGTATGGCAAAGAAGGTTTTGGTTCAGATTGGAAAGAAAGTCTGACAAATCCGAGCGATCATTGGGGCGTTTATATTCAGATGCAAGGAGAGACGATTCCGAAAAAAGAAAATCATGTGCGACTAAGCAAAGATAAAGTCGATGCTTGGGGAGTTCCGCAACTCATCACTTCGGTTGATTATGACGAAAATGATATGAAAATGATGAAAGATTTTCATGTCCAAGCAGCCGAAATGTTAGAAAAAGCGGGTTGTAAAAATATCAATATGTTCGATAGTCACCAAGCACCAGGTTTAGATATTCATGAAATGGGGGGTGTAAGAATGGGCAAAGACCCTAAAACTTCGCTGCTCAATGAATGGAATCAGTTGCATTTATGTAAAAATGTTTTCGTTACCGACGGTGCTTGTATGACTTCGGTAGGCAATCAAAATCCATCATTGACCTTTATGGCTTTGACTGCCCGAGCAGCTAATTATGCTGTGGAAGAATTGAAGAAAAAGAATTTATAATTGAATGCTATATCAATTAAGCATGAAACTGTACTTTCTTTTTTGTGAAAGAAATACAATGTGCTACTTTAGTAAAAAAACACAAACATGCTTACAAACGTCGAACATATTGGTATTGCAGTCAAAGATATTGCTGCCTCAAATGACCTATTCACGAAACTTTTCAATATAGCACCTTATAAATCAGAAAGTGTTGAAAGTGAAGGAGTTACGACATCTTTTTTCAAGATAAATCAGACTAAAATAGAACTTTTAGAAGCCACAAATCCTGAAAGTGCTATTGCAAAATTCATTGAGAAGAAAGGAGAAGGAATACATCATATTGCCTTTGAAGTGGAGGATATCTTAGTAGAAATGAAACGCCTTGAAGAAGAAGGTTTTGTGCTACTTAATAAAGAACCAAAACAAGGTGCTGATAATAAATTAGTATGTTTCTTACACCCAAAAGGCACCAATGGGGTATTGATAGAATTATGCCAGTCAATATAAAATAGTTCTGAGTGTTGAATTCTGAGTGCTGAGTTATTGGTTGTTTGTTGCAACTTAGAACTCAAGACTCAGAATTCAGAACTGTTTTTAAATTGCTCCTTTAACAAAATTAAGTAAGCCTCCGAGTTGTTTTTTTACTGCTGGTTCGGCGGCTTTGGCTGCCATTCCACCTTTACTAAGGCTATTTACACCACTCATGGCAGAACTAAGTAGCCCACTCAATTGATTTTGTGATTCCCCACCTAAAGCAGACATTCCCATTTTCATTAAGCCTAAGTTTTTGGTCAAATTGCTTACATTGCTTAATAAACTTGAGCCGCCTATCAAACTTTCAACACGTTTGGCTGCCAATAACATTTTCACTGTATTGACTACTTTTTTAAATACGTCACCTTTCAAAAGTCCACTCTTTACCAAAGGAGCTAATTTTTGTAATACACCTACTTGACTCAAAAGTTTGTCTTTAAAGCTACCTTTGTCTGCTTTTGCCTCTTTTTCGAGTGCGGTTGTGCCAGCATTTAATGACTGCAAAAGTGCATCACTATTTCCTGCTATTTGAGCATCTACTGCTTTGTCCAAAAGTACTTCTGCTTCTTGCGTTTCATCTTGAACAATAACGAAGCTAGGTGAATGTGCAAAACTCATATTTGTTGCACACACATTGAAAAATGCCACTGTAATAGCTAATACAAAATATCTTTTCATTTCTTAAGCGGTACGTCGCCACGTTTGTTTGTTTCTTTTAAGACGTATATTTCGTAAAATGATTACATTTTTAAGTGAAATTTAATCTTACAAACGTGGTCGATTACTTTCTAATCACGGCTCCTAAGTCTTTTTCATAAGCAGCAATCAGGCGTTGCATTGATTTGTCAATCACTTCATCAGTCAATGTTTTTTCTTTGTCTAAAAGCGTGAAACTTACCGAATATGATTTTTTATTTTCGCCCAATTTTTCGCCAGCATAGACATCAAATAAATTGATATTTTGCAATAAATTACGCTCAGTTTTTAAAGCAATTGCTGAAATTTGCTCGAAATTTATGTTAGAATCAATCACTAATGACAAGTCACGACGAACCTCTGGGAATTTTGGAATTCCTACAAAAGCTATTTTTTCGGAATATTGTTTCAATAAATATTCCCAATCAAAATCTGCATAGAAAACAGCTTGTTTAACGTCAGCTAATTTTGCTAATGAAGATTTTACCAGACCTAAGCTCACGATAGGTTTTTTATTAACAATATAAGTTAAACCATATTGAAAAATACTTGCATCAGCTTCTTGTGTTTCAAAATTATTCACACGCATGGCTTTCAAAACTTTTTGAACCGCCAAAGCCAAATCATGGAAAGCCACAGGTGTACTCGGACTTGCCCAAGATTCTGATTGACGATTACCTGTGAGCCAAAGTCCTAAATGTTTGTTTTCCTTATATTTATCTTCTTTTTTGTAATAGCTACGCCCAAATTCGAATAATTTTAAATCTTTTTGACGGCGATTGATATTATAAGCTACTGATTCCATTCCTGTCAGCAATAAACTCTGACGCATCACCGAAAGTTCTTCACTCAATGGATTAAGGAGTACAACTTCTTCACCTTTTGCCGTTGCCGCAAGTGCTTGATTATAAGCAGGTTTCGTAATCGAAAGTGTTTGAATTTCATTGAAACCATTGCCAGCCAACAACTCAATAATTTTGAATTGTAATTTATCTACATCTTTTTCTGGAAAACTCGACAAATAATCAGTTTGTAGATTTTCAGAAAGCTCGATGCTGCCAAAACCATAAATTCTTAAAATTTCTTCTACTATATCGGCTTCTCTTGTCACATCAACTCTGTAAGGTGGAACACTTACTTCCATTGTTGCTCCATCATCGCTGAGTACTTGAATATCAAGATTTTGTAAGATTTTATGAATCAAACGGTCATCAAGATTTTTACCAAGTAAACGATTGATATTCTTATGTTTAACAGAAAATTTGAAGTTTTCGATAGGATTTGGATAAACATCAATCAATCCATCCTGAATTTCACCACCAGCCAATTCTTGAATCAACACTGCTGCTAAACGAATCGCAAAAGGAGGCATATTTGGATCAGTACCACGTTCATATCGGAACGAAGCATCGGTTTTTAAACCATGAAAAGTTGCAGTACGTCGCACCCAAACTGGACTAAAATAAGCTACTTCTAAGAAAAGATTTTGTGTGGTAGTTTTAATTCCTGATTTTAGTCCGCCAAAAACACCCGCAATTGCCATTGGTTCTTCAGCATTACAAACCATCAAATCATTGCCCGAAAGTGTACGTTCAGTTCCATCAAGCGTAGTAAATTTTGTTCCTTTTTCAGGAACTCGAACCACAATTTTATGCCCTTTTACTTCATCGGCATCAAAAGCGTGCATAGGTTGCCCCAAAGTATGACATATATAATTGGTAATATCAACCACATTATTGATTGGATTTAAACCAATTGATTGCAATGCATTTTTCAACCAAGATGGTGATTCTTGGACTGTTATTCCACGAATCTCTAAACCGCAAAAGCGAGGACAAGCTTCTTGGTTTTCGATAACTACTTGAAAATCAGTTGCTTGTGAACTTGGTTTGAAGTTTTCAATAGAGGGCATTTTTATTTCTCTCTCCAAAACTGCACGTAAATCACGAGCTACGCCCAAGTGGGAAGCAGCATCAGCACGGTTAGGAGTCAAACCAATTTCAATTTGAAAATCTGGTTCGAGGCTGAAATATTTTGCGGCTGGTGTACCATTTTTTAAAATAGTATCTAAAACCAAGATTCCATCATGAGAAGTACCCACTCCAATTTCGTCTTCGGCACAAATCATCCCTTCTGATGGGTGTCCATAAACTTTACGTTTTTCTATGACGAAAGATTTACCGTCGGCAAAATAAATAGTTGTGCCGAGTGTGGCTACGATTACTTTTTGTCCAGCACGTACATTTCCAGCTCCACAAACGATACTTGAAGGAGTATCGGTACCTATATCTACCGTCGTGAGACTTAATTGCTTTTCTTTGACCATAAAAGTTTCACAAGTAAGCACTTCGCCTACCACAAAACCTTTCAAGCCTCCCTTAACAGACTCAATTTCCTCGATTCCTTCGACCTCCAAACCAGTGGCGGTCAATAATTTACCAATTTCTTCGGCCGATTCTTGAATGTCAACCAAGCCTTTTAACCAATTGTACGAAATTTTCATTGACGATGCTGTGAAATTATATAATACTCCCTCTTAACGATATGATTGCACAAAGGTAATGTTTTTTACCTATTTCTCCATATTTCTGAAATGTATCCGTTGGATAAGTTTATTATAAAAATAAAGATTTTGGCATCGAGTTTGACATATTAAAATTTTGAAAGACAGCTTGATTTAAAATAGTAGTCAGCCTGTTTTTTGAAATGAAATGGATAGTGGATATTTAAAATGTATCCGTTTGGTAAGATTATGTTTGAATAGGACTGATTGGCATAGATTTAGTAAAACCATAGTTAAATCAGGTGTGGAGGTTCCCCTATAAACAATATTGAAACCCATGAAAAAATATATTCATAATCAATTTTCTAAGAGCCTAATTTTAGGTTTTGTTTTCCTTTCTTCACAGACTTTCGGACAGGTTATTAAAACAAATAGTGACTTTCAATCGGGCATTTTTGTTGTTGAGAAAGATAAAAAATTTAGTTTTGTTAATCGAAAAGGAGTTGAAATTTCTCCTAATACCTACGAAAATGCCTATAATATTAGTGAAGGGCTTGCCGCTGTTCAGAAGAATGGCAAATGGGGATTTATTGATAAAAATGGTAATGAAGTTATAGACTTTAAATTTGATGATGTCCAAAATTTCTCACAATCGTTGGCTGCTGTAAAAATAGCGGATAAGTGGGGTTTTATTGACAAGAAAGGAAAAGAAAAAATAACTTTACAATATGAAAATGTATTGAGTTTTAGCGAAGGCTTGAGCTTTGTAAAGCAAAACGGTAAATGGGGTGTAATTGATAATCAAAATAATTTTATAGCCAACCCACAATACCAAAAAGCTGAAAGTTTTTCTGAAGGTTTGGCTTGCGTTGCCATTGAAGGTAAATATGGATTTATCAATAAAAAAGGTGTACAAGTTATTCCAATGCACTATAAAGCTGCCAGAAGTTTTTCAGAGGGAAGAGCGGCAATAAAGACTGATAATAAAAAATGGGGTTTTATTGACAAAGATGATAATATATTGGTAAAGGATATGTTTGATGAAGTGGATAATTTTTCGGAAGGAGTATCTGCTGTTAGAAGTCAACGTAAATGGGGTGTGATTGATTTAGCAGGGAATATGGTTATTGAACCAACCAAATATGATTTTATTGAAGCATCTTCTGAAGGAATGATGGTTGTATGTATCAAAGACAAGTTTGGTGTTGTTGATAAGTTTGGAAATGAAATGGTTGCAGTAAAATATGATAATATTTGGGGATTTTCCGAAGGGGTTGCAAGGGTTGGTTTGAATAATAAATATGGATTTGTTGATAAATCTGGTTTAGAAATTATTCCTTTAATATATGATGATGCCTATAGTTTTTCGGATGGAATGGCTCGTGTAAATATTTTTGGAAAGAATGGATTTATCAATAAAAAAGGAAAGGAATTCTTCCAAGAAAAACCTGAATTTACTAAAGGTACTTTAACGAAAGTTGGTCAATAGATTACCCGCTTATTAGCCTTGTATTTGATTGAAAATTGAGAAAAAAAGACAAAGCGAAGTGCTGAAAAGTGCTTCGCTTTGTCTTTTTTTGCAATTGAATTTTGCTAATTAATTGATAGAAAAATAAACATTTATTGATGAAAGAAAAGTGCTTATTATAAAAAAAAATTTGATTCAATTATTTTTACTAAATATAAATTGCTGATAATCAGTATTTTGTAAATTGTTTTAAAAATAATGATAAAATTATTTGGAAAGTATGAAATCTTTTATTGTACCTTTGTGACACAAAAACAAACAGAACAAGAAATGCAAAATTATCTAAAAAATACATCTTTCAGTTGCGGAATGATACATCCGTTTGAAGGAATTTTGCATAGACGGCACAGGTATAATTTGTAGGTTAAAACTACTCCAAAATTTATCTGAGCCTGACCCAAAAAGTCGGGCTTTTTTATTGCTAAAAACTCAAAATAATTTTTAATTTTTAAAACGAAAAACAAGATAAAAAAATGCTAATGCTCAAAAACATACACCCAAAACCCATAGGCTTACAAAGTCTGATTGCCTTTGCGTGGGGAGCGGTATGTTCGATTAGCAGTTATCGCCCTAAAGCCAATGCACAAGAAGATTTTGAAAAGTTTATACGATTGAGGTACGAGTGTTTATGCTCATAGGTAAGTTCTGACAAAGAACACCAGCATTAAGCCCGACCTCACCACCATAGAGGTCGGGCTTTTTTTACTCAAAAATGGTAAATTGCTTTAAAGACTAAATCAATACAATTGGAAGCATTGTTCCGCAGATGACTACACAGGAGTATTTTGTCGCTGTTTCGACAATGGAGGCTGACCGTTCCAGCTTACTCGAATGAATTGACAGTTTTTATAAACCTTAGACCAAACCTGCAAGTATAAAAAAATCCTTACAGGTTTAATAAAAAAAACAAAAAATAATGAACATAACAATAGAACTAATAAAATCCCTTGCACCAATTCCAGAAGAAATGTATGATGCTTTTCTCAGAGTTGCCAAAGGACTTACCGAGCGAGCTGAATATCCTATCGAAAAAATCATGGGACTTTTTGCTCAAATGCTCGAAAATCCAAAGAAATATGCTTATTCAAAGAATAAAGTAACCAATTTGGCTCAAAAAATCTATGAATTGCAAAAACAAGGAATCGAAATAAAAATTTCAGACGAAGGTCGTACATGGCTTCCAGTCGAAGAAATGATGAAATTGGACGAAAAACCTAAAGCTAAATCAACTGAATTTGATTTGCGAGAAGAGAATATTGCTTATCAAATTTATGGACAAACATTCATTGAACAAGGAGCTTTAAATCAAATGAATACTGCAGTAAGTTTGCCGATTTCTGTGGCTGGTGCTTTGATGCCTGATGCTCACCAAGGTTATGGTTTGCCGATTGGTGGCGTACTGGCTACTGAAGCAGATAAGGTTATTCCCTATGCAGTTGGTGTCGATATTGCATGTCGTATGTGTTTGTCAGTATTCGATTTACCTGCTGATATTTTCAAGCGTGAGCCTCATTTATTGAAGCGTAGTTTGCTTGAAAATACCAAATTTGGTATTGGCGGAGAAGTTCGAGAAAAAATGGATGAATCGGTAATGGATAAAATCGAATGGACAGCTACGAAAGTTATCCGTGATTTGAAAGACAAAGCCTTTCGTCAATTGGGAACTTCTGGAACGGGTAATCATTTTGTTGAATGGGGTTTGTTGGAAGTCAGCGAAATAGATGAGTTATTGAATTTACCAGTAGGTACTTATTTGGCTTTACTTTCTCATTCTGGCTCACGTGGTTTTGGCGGAACTGTGGCAGGGCATTATTCAAAAATTGCCATGCAAAAAACTAAATTGCCCAAACAAGCGGCACATTTGGCATGGCTTGACTTGAATACTGAAGAAGGGCAGGAATATTGGATTGCCATGAATCTTGCAGGTGATTATGCTTCTGCCAATCACCATGAAATTCATGCAAAAATTGCCAAAGCTATCAGCGAAAAGCCCTTGGTGATGGTTGAAAATCACCATAACTTCGCTTGGAAAGAGCAATATAAAAGAGCAATATAATGGAAAAGAAGTCTTAGTTCATAGAAAAGGTGCCACGCCTGCGGGTGTGAATGATTTAGGCATTATTCCTGGTTCGATGACTGCCCCAGGTTTTGTTGTTCGAGGTTTAGGAAATGAGGCTGCTATCAATTCTGCATCGCATGGAGCAGGGCGTTTGATGAGTCGAACGGCTGCATTTAACACTATTACTAAAAATGCAATGAATAAGATTTTGGGCGAACATGGAATTGAGTTAATTGGTGGTGATTTAGATGAAGCACCAATGGTTTACAAAGACATTCATGAAGTAATTACTGCTCAGAAAGATTTAGTAAAAGTTTTGGCAAAATTTACTCCAAAAATTGTCAGAATGGCCGATGCAAATAGAAAGGAGGGAAGAGAAGATTGAAAAAAGCCCTTTCAAAGTTGAAGACTGCGAAAGGACTTTTTTTATTGGCATTCTTGAATATCGGCTTTGAAAACTGCTCCTTGCTTAATGACAACACCTGGATTGATGAAAATTGATTTCCCTGCACTAAATGAAACATTTATATCCGAGTCGAAAGTATTGGATAGTTTGATGGTATTTTTAGACTTCAAAACAGGGTTAATGTTTTGTGTTAGATTTTCAGAAGTTGTTAAAAGTGCAATTTGATTTGGACAATTCTTGAATGAAAATGAAACAACAGATGTACCACTATTTTTTCTAATACCGTCTTCATCAACAAAAGAATCATATAAATAAAAGACAAATTCTTGACTATTTGTAAAAATTGCTTTACCAATTTGGTTATAATTATTATTTGAACCAAAAGGCTTTTGCCAAGTAATATCCCCATTCTCAGCCATTTTTATTAGCCAAGCACCTGAATTTCGCATGATACCAACTTCACGGAACCCACCTACAACATCGCCATCGGTTGAATTGCTTGTAGCCATCAAGAGTAATTCTCCATCAGGGCAAAGAGATATTTTGAAACCTTCCTCATGCCATGTACCACCTAACAATTTTGTCCATAGGACATTGCCATTGTTTTTATCTAATTTTGAAATAAAACAATCACCATAACCATAGCCATGATTTTCAACTGAAAAAACGCTGGGAGAAAAGGTGTAACCCGTCACAACAACATCACCCGAAGCCGATTCTGCAATACCTTGTGGAATATCGTCACTCCAACCGCCAATTTGCTTTTGCCATAAAATATTACCGTTTTCATTTAATTTTACAACCCAAGCATCATTTGAACCATAAGTCCAATTCAAATCACCATCATATGAATCTGAATGTCCTGTAACATAAAGATTGCCACTACTGGAAGCATGAATGGCGGCTCCACGCTCATATTCTGTTCCACCTAAGCAAGTTTGCCATATAATATTACCATTTGTATCAATTTTTATTACCCAAATATCAGTACCTATGATTCTGCCATAAAATTTATGAAGATTACTACCTAATAGATCTCCATTGTCAGAATTTGTTTCACCAACAATTACAAAATTACCATCGGATGTTTTGTCAATACCTTTTGAAATTTCCCAATTATCGCCACCAAATGTTTTTTGCCAAATAATATCTCCAGAGCCATTAATCTTAAACACCCAAATATCATAATATCCTTCATTTCCTGTTACATCACCATCATTTGAATCTGATTGCCCTGTAATCACATATTCATCACCCATCCCTTTGACAATATCAAACCCATTGTCAGTATCAGAGCCTCCATAATATTTTTTCCAAACTACATTGCCGAAGCTATCAATCCTGATTGCATAAATATCTGCTAAACCATGATGTCCAGTATTGTTTTCATAATAACCTGTACCAACTAAAATAACATCACCGTTATCTGTTTTTGTCAAAGAGTATCCATGATCGTTCATTAATCCATAGCTTTTTTTGGTCATTATATGCTGTCCACATACATGGATGGTCAAAAAAAACAATAAGAATGTTATAACTTTGTGCATTTATAATTGATTCATCATATATTGGTTTAAAATCATTTCTGCCCCTTTTTCAGCTATCATATATACAGGTGCATTGGTATTACCCGAAACAATTGTTGGCATAATAGAAGCATCAATCACTCGTAAACCTTCAATGCCTTTTACACGTAACTGTTCATCAACAACTGCCATTTCATCATTACCCATCTTACAAGTACCAACTGGGTGATACACTGTTTCAAGTTGTTTTTTCAAATGAAGCATAATCGCATCATCAGAACTGGTATCTGGTGGTGTCATCATGGTTTTTCTATATTGGTCAAATGCTGGTGCTTGTATCACCTCTATTGCTTTTTTTGCAGCTTTAAGGAATGTGATTTGGTCTTGTTCGGCTTCTAAAAAATTAGGCTGAATAATTGGAGCATCATGAGCATTTTTACTTCTCAAAGTCACGTAGCCTCTGCTTTCTGGTCGTAAAAGTGTTGGTAATATAGAGAACCCATCTTCATGAGGAAAAGTCTTCATGTCGTAAAAATCATAATTATAATCGTTTCCTACTTGTAATGATGCGAAATGAAATTGATAATTTACACGGTCGGGGCTATCATCAGTCATCCAGAATGCAGTTGATTCGAGTGGGCTGATCGTAAATATACCTTTTTTGGTAAAAACATATTTCAATAAACCTTTCAATTGATTGAATGGTTTAAGGTGATGATTTTGCCCAAATTCTTGATTAGACAAGGCACTTACACCTGAAAAAAGATGGTCTTGTAGATTTTTCCCAACACCCAACAAATCTTTCTTACAGGTAATGGTGTGTTTTTTTAACTCTTCGGCATCACCTATGCCCGAAAGCATCAAAAGTTGTGGTGAAGCAAATGCTCCTGCCGATAAAATAACTTCCTTCTTAGCAAAAGCTTTTTCGGTTGTTGTTTTTCCAGTAAAATACTCTACGCCAACAGCTCTATCATTTTCAATCAAAATTTGCTTGGCAGGAGCGTTGGTTAATACTGTCAAATTTTTACGGTGCATGATAGGCTTCAAGAAAGCGGCGGCGGCACTCAAACGCTTGGCGTCTTTGATGGTAAATTGAAGTCTGCTTGCACCTTCTTGTTTTTCACCATTATAATCTTTATTTTTATTGATTCCACATTGATCACAAGCATCAACAAAAGCATCAGAAAATGGCGTATCAAACCTTGTGGCAAAGGTTACATTGAGTAATCCATTTTTATTATGAAAACTATTAGAAATTTGCTCATTAGCTTCAGACTTTTTGAAATAGGGTAAAATATCATCATACCCCCAACCTTTATTTCCTAATCTTGCCCAATCATTATAATCTTCCTTATTGCCACGAACATAAGCCATGGCATTAGTCGAGCTACTGCCACCTAATGTCTTTCCACGTGGCAAATAAATTTTTCTATTTAAAACATGTTTTTGTGGTTCGGTAAAAAAGCCCCAATCCACTTCTGATTTAAAAAGTTTGGCATAACCCGCAGGAATATGAATTTCCATTTTTTTATCGGGGCCACCAGCTTCGAGTAGCAAAACTTTATTATTTGGATTTTCAGATAAACGATTGGCTAAAACACAACCAGCCGAACCTGCACCAATAATGATGAAGTCATAATTCATAGCTTATAAAGTTTATAGAGTTGAATATTAAAAATATTGATTGATTGAGTGAATGTGTTATTGAGTGATTTTGGTAATTATTTTTTATTCACTCATTCACTAAATCATTCATTCACTCATTAAGTCTAAGGCGAAAGTCGCTCTATTTTCCAATCATTAACATTTTTAGTATATAAGATTCTATCATGCAAACGATTGGGACGGCCTTGCCAAAATTCGATTTTATCAGGAATTACTCGGTATCCCCCCCAATGGGCTGGTCGTGGAATAACTTCGGTTTGTTCAAACTCTTTTTCTAAGTTTAAAAGCCTTTCCTCCAATACTTGGCGATTTTCAATTACTTTACTTTGGTTGGATACCCAAGCCCCAATTTGACTTCCGCGAGGGCGGGAATGAAAATATTCATCGGATTCTTGCACACTTACTTTATCAATTTTGCCTTCAATCCTGACTTGCCTTTCCAAATCTCCCCAAAAGAAAGTAAGTGAGGCAAAAATATTTTTTTCTATTTCTTTACCTTTATTACTTTCATAATTAGTAAAAAAAACAAATCCATTTTCATCAAATCCTTTCAATAAAACAATTCTTCCATGAGGTTTACCATCTGAAATTGTTGATACGTGCATGGCGTTAGGCTCTAAAACTTGGGCATCCAAAGCTTCTTCAAACCACAGGGCAAATTGTTTAAATGGATTACTTAAAACATTTTTCTCTAACAATTCGTTTTGAGAATATGACAATCTTAATGATGCTAAATCAGTCTTTTTATTCATTTTATTGCAACGTTTTCGTATTTTTTTACGTATATAAGATTGATGATAGTAGAAGTTTCAAAAAACCTAAAAGAATTAAACTGTAAATGTATTACATTTGCAAATCTAATGAGAACATTTCAAAACATTCAAATAAATAACAATTAAAGAATTGGATTTGATAGACAACGCCACCGATGCTACTGAAGTAGAAGCCTTACCTTCAGAAACAGTAGAAGTTTCTGCTGAAAAAATTGAGGAAACAACCAAAGAAAATATGAATGAGCTAAAAGACACGATCGACACATCGACCGAAAGTACGGTTGATACAGTTTCAACAACTGTAGAGATAGAAACCATCGAAGAACCAACTTTAATAGATTCGATTGAGGAGACTACTGCTGAAGTAGCAATAGATAATAAAATAGATGATACCACACTTGCTACGCCTTTGGAAGTAGCTCACAGTGAAGATATTATAGCAATCACTGACACGTCTTCGGAGGAAGAAATTCCGCATTTGGCCATTGAGCCGATAGAGGATGTACCTTCTCAGGAAGAAATAGATTATAGTAGTTTCTCGAAAAAAGATTTTGTTGATTTAGGTGAGAAGCTTTTAGCATCAATCAAAGCTGAGGGAGTGAGTGCTTCGGATGTGAAAAATGCGGATGTAGTAATGAGAGAAATCAAACCTATTTTTGATGACTTGAAAGCCCGTGAAAAAGCTGAGGCATTAAAGAAATATATTGCTGATAATGGTAGTAATGAAGGGTTTGAATATAAAAATGATAATTTTATCATTCGTTTTGAATCTTTAAATGCTCAAATTAGAGATACAAAGAATGCTTTCTTCCAAAAAATGGAGCGTTTGAAAGAGGATTATTTTGAAAGAAAAACACAATTGTTGCAACGTCTTCGTGAAACGGTTGAAGCCGAAGAAAAAGGTGGAACGAAGAGCAATTGGCAAGAATTCAAGAAGATTCAAGATGATTGGAAATCGGCTGGAAATGTAAATTCACCTCATAATACAACCTTGTGGTCGGCATATAATGCTTTGGTTGATAGATATTTTAGCATTCGTCATATTCAAAACGAATTGAAAGACCTCGACCGTAAGAAAAATCTTACTGCTAAAACTGACGTTGTAACGAAAATCGAAGCTATTGCGAATAGTATTGGAGATGGTGGTTTAAGTAACGTCACTCTTCGTCAGGCTAATGATTTGTTAGAAGAATATAAGCACATTGGTCCTGCTGCTCGTGAGGCACAAGAGGAGCTTTGGAAACGTTTGAAGGCAGCTTTTGATGTAATTCATAACAAACGTCGTGAACAATCTTCGCAAGCCAATCAATTACAAGAAGAGATTTACGGTGCAAAAATGCGTTTAGTTGAAAATCTAAAACCATATTTAGATTTTAATACTGATAGCATCAATGAATGGAATGCCAAAACTAAAGAAGTAATGGCCATTCAAGACCAATGGAATGCTATCAAAGGAGCAATGCCTAAAGAAAAAGGGAAAGATATTAGCCGTGATTTTTGGGCAATGTTAAAAACATTTTTCCGCAATAAAGGTGATTTCTTTGCAAAATTAGAAGCTGCTCGTGAAGAAAATCTCAAAGCAAAAATCTCTTTATGTGAACAAGTAGAAACTTTATTGGCGTCAGATGATTTTTCAGCATCATATACCGATAAAGTTGTTGAATTACAAAAAACTTGGAAAACTATTGGTCATGTTCCTGAGAAAATGAAAGATAAAATCTACGAGCGTTTCAAAAAGGCTTGTGACGCATTTTTCAATGGAAAAAGAGCAAAAGGTAATGCAGTTGAGCAAGAGTATGAAGAGAATTTGAAACAAAAAATAGCAGTTTGTGAAGAAATTGAAGCAGCTGCCAAATCTGGGGAGGCTCAGCTTAGCAAATTGGCTGCTTTTAAAGCTCAATATAATGCAATCGGTTTTGTACCTCGCAAAGATATGCAGCAGATTCAACGTCGTTTTGTTGATGCTATCAATGCTTTTGTGAAAAGCAGTACGAGTATAAGTGGAGCTGAGAAGGAGAAAATGGTACTTCAAAATGAGGTTGAAGCTGTTTCTAAAGGAAGCGAAAAAGGCAATTCAAGAGAGTTAGATAAAAAGGAAAATGATATCCGTCGTAAGATGAAAGCAATTGAAGACGACATTCATTTGTGGGAAAATAATATTGAGTTCTTTGCTCGTTCGAAGAATGCTGCTTCGGTTCGTGCAGAATATGAAGGTAAAATAAAAGGTGCAGAAAAAGAATTAGTTGAGCTGAAGCAAAGATTGAAAATTATCATTGCAGCTAACTAAAAAAACTTGTTTCTTAACTCGTTGGTTTTCAGCGAGTTAAGAAAAAGTTTAAAAATTCTTCAAAAAAAATTTGCAAACAATATCTTTTGGGCGTAATTTTGCATCACAATAACGAAGAGAGGTACACAATACTAACAAAGTTATTTAATATAATTGCCTCCATAGCTCAGCTGATAGAGCAACTGACTTGTAATCAGTAGGTCGCTGGTTTGATCCCGGCTGGGGGCTCAAGTATAATAGAATTTATCAATTCCTTTTAAGCTGTAAGATTCATCTTACAGCTTTTTTGTTTTTTATTCCTTTTAAAACAAAAAAATGGGTCAAGCGATAAAGTGCATCAATCGTTAAAGTTGGGGGATTAGACATAAATTTTTGATAGTCTAAACAAGAAAAAGTTTACATGGGGCAATCGTTAAAGTTGGGGATTGCATAAACTTTTGATAAAGTAAAATCAAAGGAGTTTATACTCCATAAATCTCTAAACTAATTGATTTTGGTAAAAAAGGTATTTCCAAAATCAGATTTGTCAATTTCTTCTAAGGTTCATACTCAACAAATAAAGGTGAAAAAGATTGATATTAAAGAGGGGGCATTGTGATAACCATTCAAAGTTTATAATCATGATTGATTATAATTTAAAGTCATTCTAATATTTTTATAAGGAATAGGAAATTCATGTTTTTGTAAAATAGTTTGCTTGTTCGCTAAAAGCTCACTATTTTTCAAAATTATTCACCCCTAAAAATTTAAAAATGATACTTGGACTCGAAACCCTCGATTACGCTATTTTTTTGATTTATTTTGTCATCGTTTCCTCATACGGCTACTGGATCTACAAACATAAAGGAAAACAGTCGGCTGATAGTAAGGACTTTTTTTTAGCTGAAGGCTCATTGACTTGGTGGGCGATTGGTGCTTCAATTATAGCCTCAAATATTTCTGCAGAACAATTTATTGGTATGAGTGGCCAAGCTTTTCAATTAGGAATCGCTATTTCTGTCTATGAGCTTTTGGGAGGCGTATCTTTGATAATTGTGGCGGTTTATTTTTTGCCAATGTATCTCAAAAATAAGATTTACACCATGCCACAATTTCTTGCCAAACGCTATGATGCACGATTGGCAACGATTATGGCTGTTTTTTGGCTTTTCCTCTATATTTTCGTCAACCTTACCTCTATTATTTATCTTGGCGGACTAAGTTTAGAGAAAATGACTGGGTTTAGTTTTATGTCATGTACAATTTTCTTGACCGTTTTTGCTGTAATCATTACACTTGGGGGCATGAAAGTAATTGGTTATACTGATGTGATTCAAGTAGTTTGTTTGATTTTTGGTGGATTAGCAACTACTTATTTAGCTCTTGATTTACTTTCAACAAAGGTAGGCACAGGCTCAGGTGTTTTTGAAGGGATTAATCTCATTGCTCAAAAAGCAGATAGTCATTTACACATGATTTTTAAGCCTAATCAATATCAAGTACACGATGGTCGTGGCGGCTTTATTGATGCCTATAATCAATTACCAGGAATAATGATGTTTATCATTGGCGGGCAATGGGTAAATAATCTAAATTATTTTGGTTGTAATCAATACATGACTCAACGAGCTTTGGGTGCCGACATTAAAACCGCACGTAATGGTGTACTTTTTGCCGCATTTTTGAAAATGTTAATGCCTTTTATTGTGGTTTTACCTGGTTTGGCTGCCTATGTTTTGTTTCAAGAAAATGCTGACCAAAATATAGTGAATGGTATTACTCAAAATGGCATTGTGAAACCAGATAATGCTTATCCTGTTTTGCTTAATCTGCTTCCAGTTGGATTAAAAGGTTTGGCATTTGCTGCTTTGACCGCAGCCATTGTAGCTTCTTTGGCTGGTAAAGCTAATAGCATCTCAACGATTTATATGCTGGATATTCATGCTAAGTTTTTCAATAAAAATATGACTGAAAAACAAACAGTTTGGACAGGTCGATTGGTGATTGTGATTGCCTTTATTATTGCTCTAATCGTTAGCCCACTTTTAGCTAATTTTGGACAAGCATTTGAGTACATTCAAGTTTATACAGGGTATATTTCTCCTGGTATTTTGAGTATTTTCTTGTTAGGTTTTTTCTGGAAAAAAGCAACGGCCAATGGTGCTTTAACTGCCGCAGTCTTGAGTATTGTTCTTTCAGCAATTATCGCTAATCTATACCCTGATTTTCCTTTTTTAAATCGTATGGGTGTTGTTTTCTGGATTTGTTCGTTGGTACACATTTGTATTAGCTTGATTCAGTCGAAAGGAAAAGACCAAGAAAATGCGTTTGAAGTGAAAAAAGAATGGTTTAAAGTAGATACTAACTTTGCCATAGGTGCATTGGCAATTATTGCTATTTTTACACTTATCTACTCGATTTTTTGGTAAGAAAGCTTATGGGTTTACGGACGATAAAGTTTCCGTAAACCCATGATTTTTTTAAATAAAAATTATACTTTTTCTTTTCAAAACCAATCTCCCTACTCTAAAAATAGTTAATCCTACTAAAGCACAACCGGCCATCACACCAGTCATAGGTAAGCTTGTGCCATTGCTTAACGCACCTACTAAAGCCGCTGAAAGTGATCCAATTCCCATTTGTATTGCTCCCAAAAGTGCAGAAGCACTTCCAGCTTCTTTTGAAAAAGGAACTAATGAAAGGGCTGAAGAATTAGGAAAACTAAAACCTTGACAGCATAAAAATAAAAAAATGAGTAGAATTGTACTGTATAAATTGAGCCAATCAAATATACTTGCTATAAACAATGTAATCCCAATGATGGTTTGTATGGTTAAAACTACACTAACGATTTGTTCTGATCGGAATGTTCTGAGAGCTAAATTATTAAGTTGACTACTCAAAATAAGTCCCCCAGCTAAAAAACCGAATATCCAACCATATTGTTGCTCGCTGACATGATACATTTTCATAAATACAAAAGGCGAACCAGATAAATAAGCATAAACTCCACCCGAAACCATCGAACCAGCAAAAGCATAAGTAAAAAATTGTGGATTACGGAAAATATTATAAAAACTTGGTATAATATGTTGAGGTTTTAACGATATACTCGGGTCTGGTTTTTTACTTTCAGCTAATTGAAAAATAACAGCCAAAAATAAGAGCAAGCCCATTGCTCCTTGTAACCAAAAAACGGAATGCCAACCCAAAGCTGTAATCATATAACTACCAACTGTAGGTGCAATAATGGGCGATACCCCCAAGATTAGAATAAGTGTAGAAAAAATCTTGGCACTTTCTTGTAAAGGAAAACTGTCTCTTACGATGGCTCTTGGAGCAACCATTCCCACGCAACCGCCCAATGCTTGTAAAAATCGCAAAGCAATAAGCGTTTCTATGGAGTTGGCTAATGCACAGCCAATTGATGCAAGAAAATAAATAACTAAGCCAATTATTAGTGGTGTTTTTCTACCAAAACGGTCAAGTAAAGGGCCATAGATTAATTGACCTACTGAAATACCAATAAAAAAACTTGATAGAGAGTAAGAAACAATATCTACGCTAACTCCTAAATCGCTTGCAATACTTGGAAATCCAGATAAATACGTGTCAATTGAAAATGGGCCTATGGCTGAAAGTAAGCCAAGAATAAGAATTAAAATAAATCTGTTATTGTTCATGTATGATTAAGAATTGGGGTTATTGATGCCCAAGTTTTGACGTATATATACATCAGTAGTCAATAATTAGTTCTTATAAAAAGATAGTTATCTTGATTTTTTACTTTAAAATAAGCTTCAATAGCATTCGATAAGTATTTTTCTGTCAAAAAAAATACTTATCGAACTAATGTTTAAATAATTTTTTAAAAGGATAAATTATAAGCCCGTCGAACGTTCCATTGCTTCGGTATATCTGCTACCTATAATTTTCACTTGTGCAGAAGCGGCTTCAATCTCTTTTAATTCATCCACCGTTAAATTGATACCTACTGCTCCATTATTTTCTGTCAAACGATGGATTTTAGTAGTTCCTGGAATAGGTACAATCCAAGGTTTTTGTGCCAAAACCCATGCTAAAGCTATTTGGGCATTAGTAGCGTTTTTCTCTTGAGCAAAACGCTCAATAACTTGTAAAAGTTCTTTATTCGCTTCTCTTGCCTCTTCGGTATATCTTGGTAAAATATTACGAATGTCACCTTCAGCAAATTTAGTCGTTGCATCTATTTTTCCAGCCAAAAATCCTTTGCCAAGTGGGCTAAATGGGACAAAACCAATGCCCAATTCTTCGATAGTAGGGATAATTTCAATTTCGTGTTGGCGAGTCCAAAGTGAATATTCACTCTGAAGAGCTGTTACAGGCTGAATAGCATGAGCTTTACGAATGGTGTTTGCACCAGCCTCAGAAAGTCCAAAATGTTTTACTTTTCCTTCTTGAATTAAATCTTTTACTGTTCCAGCTACATCTTCAATAGGAACATTTGGGTCAACACGATGTTGATAAAACAAATCAATAACGTCAATATTTAATCTTTTCATGGACTCTTCTGCCACTTTTCTGATATTCTCAGGACGAGAGTTTACACCTGACATTTTTCCATCTACTATATTAAACCCAAATTTTGTAGCGATTACAAGTGGAATACCACCTTTCCCATTTTTGAAAGGTTCAAGAGCTTCTCCTACTAATAATTCATTAGTATATGGACCATACACTTCGGCAGTATCAAAGAAAGTGACTCCTTGCTCAACAGCAGCACGAATCACTTTTATCATCTCTGTTTTTTCGCCCGCTGGGCCATACCCAAAACTCATACCCATACAACCCAAGCCTATGGCTGACACTTCCAGATCTTTTCCTAATTTACGTTTTTCCATTTTTTTATGATTATTTTTAAATTATTTAACTGTTTTTTTAAATGCCCCATCACTGATGTTTTTAATCTCAAACCCAAGTAATTGCAAACTCAACCATTTCTAAATTTTGAAGGACTCAAGGCTGTATGTTTCTTAAAAAAATTATTAAAATGTGTTACTTCGGTAAAGCCTAAGGCGTAAGCAATTTCTGCTACATTCCAGTTACTATGTTTGAGCATAATTTTTGCTTCTTGGAGTAAACGTTCGGCAATGATTTGAGTAGTAGTTTTCTTAGTAATTTCTTTGACAGCTCTATTCAGATGATTGACATGGACATTTAGCTGATTAGCAAAGTCGGATGCTGAACGCAAACTAATACTTGGGTGGTTTTCATCAATGGGAAACTGACGTTCTACCAACTCCAAAAACATCGTCGAAATTCGCTGAGAAGCATTTATCTGCTGTTTTTCAAAAGAAGCCGCAGGCTGCATTTTAATAGCAAAATGTATCAGTTCAAATACCAGATTACGCAAAACGTCGTATTTATGTACATAATCTGAATTTATTTCATCAAACATTTTTTTGTAAATGGGCTTTATTTGTTCCACTTGCTCGTCTGATAACTCAAATACATGATTGCCCGTCGGTTGAAAAACGGAATATTGGTTCAAATCTCCGAATCTATGAAAAAAGTGCTGATTGAAAATACAAAAGAAGCCTTCTTCGATTCTTTCTAAGTTTTCACACTTATAGGGAATTTGAGGATTTGAGAAAAATATTGCCTGCTTTTTGACAGCAACTACTCTGTCGGCATAACTCATATCAATATTTCCAACCACCAGCATTATCTTGAAGAAATCTCGTCTTTTGTAGGGAAGCGGCTTTGTTTTACCAACTTCAATAGGCTCATGCTCAAATACATTGAAATGTCCAATTTCATTCTTGATATTATCAGGAATCCAATCAAATTTTCGTTTATAAAATTCTTCTAAAGATTCAATCTTTTCCATATAATTGACATTTATTGCTTTTTAAATTTACCACCAAACACATAATTCAAACCAATGTTCCAATTAAAATCTTTAGCTATAATATTGCCGCTAATTTTTTTATTCATTATCGCCCCGATTGATACAGGCCAATTTTTTTTGAAAATACCAAATGAAGAGGCTATAAAAAAGCCCTCTTTCTCATCTGTTTTCAAATAAAAAACTTGTGGATTAATTCTAAAACTGATGCTTTCTGATATTTTTAAATTTGTTAAAGCCATTCGCAAAGATAGATAATGCGTGTTTTTGGTAGTTCCTATGTCAATTCCACGCCCATACATATAGTAAAGGCTTGTGCTAATATATTTGTTAATCACAAAGTTTTGATTCAATTCCTCAGTTAGATAACGTCTGGTTATAATATGGCTACTTTCTACCCCTTTTATAGTGGCAAGTTCATCTTTAAAATTAAATCCTGGATGTATGCCTACACTCATTTGGTATTTTGATTTGAGAATTAATTTATGTCTCAGCCAAAACAAAAAAGACCAAGGTTTACCTTCTAAAGAAAACCGAAGTTCTGGCTCAAAAGTAGTTCTCTTGCCGCCCATAATCAAATTAATGATGGTAGCTGGTTTACCTAACGAAAATGAAGGAATATTTGAAAAGCCATTATTGGTTAGATTGATAGCACCCGAAAAAGTTCTTTCAACCTTCGTGTTATCGAGTTTTTGTGAAAAACAAGTTTGAACAATCACAATAAACAATAGTAAGAACACGACCTTTGTAAAAAGGTTTTTAGTAAAATTAAAAATCATCTGTTTATTTTTAAAGTATTTGACATTACAAAATTATGAGCTTTTTGCAGTGATTTTTAACTAAATTCAAAGTGAAACTTACGAAAATCAAACAATGAGTTTTAAAGAAGTATTATTATAAGATAAAGATATGTAGGAATGGTAAAATAAACTTGACCAAAATAAAAGTTTGACATTTGTGTTTTACACCAAAATACAGATTCAACTATGGGAACACCAAAATAATATGGAGTAAACTATTAAAAATTAAGTATTTATTACTAATAATTTTTAAGTAATAAGTACTAATATTTCATTTTTTTTATTATATGTAATTTCTACACAAATTGTTATAAACTTTAATTTTTTCTGTATATTTGTAGAGTGTGGTATTTCACTCATATCACCTCTGTTGATTATACACTAAATCAGGTTTTTCCACCTACGAATGCAAGAGAATTGAGTGATTAAGGATAAAAAAACATATCATTTACTAATTATTGAAGACAATATAGGAGATTTTACATTAATAGCTGATTACTTAGCCGAATTAATGGAAAATGTCAACATTGTGCATGCTCCAAATTTCAAAGAATCAAAAAAAATACTCCAGCAATCCGCTAATTATTTTCATGTTATTTTATTAGACCTTTCATTACCCGATAAAGGAGGTGAAAAATTAATCACCGAAATTATTGAATTAGCTTTTGAATCTCCAGTCATTGTACTTACAGGTAATCACGACATTGATTTTAGTATTAAATCATTGTCTTTGGGTGTATCGGATTATTTGCTGAAAGAGGATATTAATACTTCACTATTATATAAAAGTATTTTATATGCCATCGAGCGTAAAAAGGCAGTATTAGAATTGGAGGCCTCAGAAAAGAAATATAGCGATCTTTTTCACCTCAGCCCACAACCAATGTGGGTTTATAGTCAAGGTACGAGTAGATTTGTTCAGGTCAATCAAGCTGCTATCAAAAAATATGGTTATTCTAAAGAAGAGCTACTTCAGATGAGTTTTGTAGAATTGGGGGAGGAGTCTGAAGGGAAAAGGCTGATGGAGCTATTGAATAAGAACGAAAGTAGCCAAGAAAATGTGTTTATAGGTAGATTTAAGCATTTCAAGAAGTCAGAGGAAGCCATTGAGGTTGAAATCTATTGCAATCAGATTATCATGGATCAAACCATTTGTAAATCTATCATTGCATTTGATATTACTGATAAAATACATGTCATTAACTCACTTCAATTAGAAAAACAACAAAGTGCTCGTTTTCAGTCTCAATTACTTAGTTCGCAACTGACACCTCATTTTATATTTAATACTTTAAATTCATTTCAATACTATATCCTCAAAGGCGATATAAAAGATTCGGTACAAAATATTGCTGAGTTTTCGCAACTGATGCGACAAGTACTTGAAAACTCAGATTCTCCTTATATTTCTTTTCATGATGAGATAGCCTTTATAAATAACTATATCAAAATTTCAAAAAAAAGAATCAATCGGTCATGTGATTTTTCAATACAAACTTCCGAAAACTTTAAAAGGAGAAGTCAGTTTATTCCGCCAATGTTGCTCCAACCCTATATTGAAAATGCCATTATTCATGGTTTTGCTAATACAAACCAACATTGTCAACTTTTAATTGATATAAGTTTAAACAATGGCCATATTACCTGTAAAATTAAAGATAATGGTATAGGTAGAAGAGCATCACAAGCAGAAAAATTGAAGCTTGCTGAATCAAATAAGACATCCATGGCAATGAGTATCAATAATAAAAGAATCGATTTATTAAATGAGTATTCAGATAGAAACTTCAAAGTTGAAATTATTGATTGCTATGATGAAAATCAGCTTTCGACTGGCACAGAAGTTGTGATAAGTTTTGAGCAAATAACAGATGAAGTGGCAGAATGAAGATGGCAAATCTATTTTTGCATCTTTAATCTTTTTAAGTAAATTTGTTGTTATTACTTCCCAAAAAGAAAAAGTACATTTTAGTACTTATTTATAAAAATCTCTCCCAGACCAAAAGGTCTTGCATTTAAGTTGAGAGGAACAGCTATTGCTATTTAAACCTCCATGAAATTTTAAACTGATAATCTGACATTATCACTGCTTTTTTGTTCTGAAACGGTGCTTTTTCTGACCCTTATGTATTTAGAGGTTATTAGTGAAATGTTTTGTTCTATGTAGAAAATAATATTCACTGTCTTTTATGTGGTATTATTTAAAAGTATTAATGATAAATAGAAAGCGTATGGGACATATATTACTGATGGTTGATGATGATGTAATGATTCAGAAACTACATTCCATGATGGTGAAAAGAAATGAATTTGTTGATGATTCTTTTAAATTTGAAAATGGGCAATTAGCCTTAGATTTTTTAAGGCAATATGATGAAAATCAGTGTTTTATTGTATTTTTAGATATAAATATGCCAATTATGAATGGTTGGGAGTTTATGGATGCCATTAATAAAGAATTACTTGGAAGACCTATTTTTGTTGCAATTGTAAGTTCATCAGTTGATTCGTCTGACGTTGTGAAGGCAAATACCTATCCTCAAGTGTTGGCGTATATTGATAAACCACTCAACAATAATGCTCTTCAGTTACTAAAAAAACACCCAAAAATTGCACATTTATTTCAAGAAAGTCAGGTCAATAATTGAAAGAAGCTATGTCAGATCTACTTGCCACCAATATTTTTAATGCTTTCCCGTTGCCAAGTTTATTAGTTTCGGCTGATGTTCCATTTACAATTCAAAGTGTAAATAAAGCCTATTTACAAGAAACTAATAAGTCATCAGAAGAACTGCTTGGAAAAAGTATAGTTGACTATTTTGCAGAAAACAGAATGGATTTTGGAGCACTTGAACAATCATTGCTTCAAGTAATCAACACAAAACAAACTCAAAAATTGTTTGTGCCAATCAACAATGAACAAAAAAATGAATTTGAAAACATACCAGTTTTTGATGAAAATCAAGAAATAACCTGTATTATTCATTCGCTAAGGAGAGTATCTCTACTCAAACCAAAGACTGATGAAAAAGAATTAGCCCTCTTGAAAAATAATATACATGAACCTTATGTGATTATTGATACCAATCTCCAAGTTACTTCATTTAATCAACAATTTGTTCAACAAACAAAAGAGTACTTTGGATATGATGTGAGATCTGGCGTGTCAATTTTAGATTTGGCTCAACCTGAAAGGAGGGAAATAACGGCTGAAAAATACAGATTTGTTTTACAAGGTCATAAAATTCAAAATAAAGTTGAGTTTAAAACCAAAGAAGGTAACATAATCAAGCTATATGTGAGTGATAATCCAATTTTTAACGAATTGGCTGAAGTAATTGGCGTATTTGTTTCTATTCTTGATATTACCGATTTTGCTGAATTAGATAAAAAACAAAAAGAGCAAGAAGCAGATTTTAGAGCATTAATAGAAAATACACCAGATCTTATTTATTCGGTTGATTTAGATTTTAACCTGATTACTTTTAATTCGTCGTTTACCAACGCAATGTTGTTATTTGCCGCCATAAAAGTTGAGCGTGGAATGAATATTTTTGATTTGTTTGGAGAGAACAAAAGAAAAAAATATGAAAATGTATTAGAAATTGTAAAGAAAGAGGGAAGATATGTGTTTGAAGACAATTTTATTTTTAATAATGAAATTGTTATTTTTGAAGTAGCTGTTAACCCCATTTTTAGTGAGAATAAGAGTTTGTTAGGAGTGACTGTTTTTTCAAAAAATATAACTGAACAAAAAAAACTAAAGAAGCAAGAAGAAGAACAAAGGACGGAATTCAAAGCTTTGGTTGATAATATGACCGATATTGTATATTCATTGGATATGGATTACAATTTTATCACTTTCAATAAGGCTATGGTTGATGCCTCCATATTTTTGATTGGTCAACCCCCTCGAAAGGGAATGAATTTGATTGAAAATTTTGCTTTTGGAAAAGACAAATACTTACGACAAAACCTTGGTAAAGCCGCACAAGGTAAAAGTACATCATTTTTGTACGAAGAAGATATAAACAACGAACTGCAAATTTTTGAGGTATATGTAAACCCAATCTTTAATGATGATGCTATACAAACAGGTTTTTCGGTGCTTTCCAAAGTTGTTACTGAAAAAATAAAAGCAGAAAGAGCCAAAGAAAAAACGCTTCATACACTCAATAATATTATGTCTTTATCCTTAGATGTCATTTGTACGATTGACAATCAGGGTAAATTTACCAATATCAATGCAGCAATTTATAAATTATTAGGTTATCGGCCAGAGGAAGTTATTGGAAAACTTTGTTTTGATTTTATTTATCCAGAAGATATTCCAAAGTCAAGAGAAATTGGAAAAAAAATAATTGAAGGTAAAGGAATTGAAAATTTCGAAAACCGGTATGTGCATAAAAATGGGAGAATTGTTGATGTTTTATGGTCGGTAAGAAGAGAAATTGAAGAAGAAGTTTTATACTGTACGGCCAAAGATATTACTGAAAAAAAGGCCATTGAAAAGGTTTTGTTCGATTCTTTCAATCGTTATAAATATCTGTTCGAGAATAATCCAGCTCCTATGTTTATTTTTGATTTTAAAACATTACAAATTATTGATTGTAATGAAGAAACATTGATAAAATATGGCTATACAAAGGAAGAATTTTTACGCTTAACGATAAAAGATATTCGTCCCGAAGAAGATATACCTTTTATACTCGATTTGACTCGAAGTGAAGAATCTTTTGGAGGGGTACATCGTGGAGTTTTTAGGCACTTAAAGAAAGATGGAGAAATTATTTTAGTCGAAGTTGTTGGGCATTTAATTGAATTATCTGGGAGAAAAGTAGGCTTAGTTCAAATAAAAGATGTAACAGAACAAGAGCGAGCTTTGAGAATACTCAAAGATAACGAAGCCAAATTGAGAACAGCTACAATTACTGCAAAATTAGCTTATTGGCAATTAGATAAGAATAGACAATTTTCTGCTTCTGACGAAATATTTAATGTTTTAGGGATTCAGGAAACATGTAGCATTGACTACGATTCATGGCTTAATATTATTCATATTGATGATAAACAACTCTATATCGAAGCCGAAAATGCTGCTTTTGATGCAGGCAATGAAATAGATATTGAGATTAGAATTATATTTAAAAGTGAATTATATAAATGGGTACACATTAGAGGCAAGGCTGTAAAAGATGGCAATGAAAATGTCATTTTTCTTGAGGGAACACTCCAAGATATTACTGAACAGAAAAAAGCACAAATTGCTTTGCAAGAACGCAATTTTTTCATTGAAACTGCCTTAGAAAATTTACCTATAGGAATATCTGTCAATAGAATAGATGATGGAGTCTGTACCTTGATGAATAAAAAATTTGAAGAAATTTACGGTTGGTCGAAAAAAACTCTGAAAGATATTTCAACATTTTTTGAATCTGTTTACCCAGATGAGACTTACAGAAAAGAAGTTTTTGAGCGTGTAATGGATGATATAAATAGTGGAGAATTAAATCGTATGAGTTGGGAAGGTGTTGATATTATCACACAATCAGGAGAAAAACGTATAATAAATGCTAAGAATATACCCATTTATGCTCAAAATTTAATGATTTCAACAGTAATTGATGATACAGAAAGGATAAAAACTCAAAAAAAACTAATTCAAAGCAACGAACGTTATAATCTAGTCACCCAAGCTACCTCTGATGCTATTTGGGACTGGGATTTAGTCAATAATTCAGTATTTAGAGGAGGAGGATTTAATAATATATTTGGTCATGAAGAAAGTGGGCTATCATCAACGATTGAGTCTTGGAAAGCATATTTACATCCTGATGATGTAGATAGAATTATTGGAAGTATTCAAGTAGCAATCGAAAGTGAAGCCACAAATTGGAAAGATGAATACCGATATCTGAAAGCAGATGGAAAATATGCTTATGTAATTGATAAAGGCTTTATTTTGAGAGATAAGCACGGAAAAGCCATTAGAATGGTAGGTGCAATGCAAGACATTACTGAGCGGAATGAAAGAGAACAACAATTAAAACTTTTTGAATCAGTTATTATCAATACCAATGACGCTGTTTTAATTACTGAAGCAGAGCCATTTGACGAGCCTGGCCCTAAAATATTGTATGTTAACAAGGCTTTTACAAAAATGACTGGTTATACGGCCGAAGATGTCATCGGGAAAACACCACGAATCTTGCAAGGACCTAAATCAGACTTTCAAGAATTAGAAAGATTAAGCAAAGCATTACGCAATTGGGAATCTTGCGAAATCACTACCATTAATTACAAAAAGAATGGAGAAGAGTTTTGGATTAACTTTTCAGTAACACCCGTAGCTGATGAAAAGGGTTGGTTTACGCATTGGATAGCGATTGAACGTGACATCACCGAAAAAGTAAACTATGAAAGAGAACTAATTGAAGCAAATCGCAAAGTTATCTCTACACTTGAAAGTATTCAAGATGGATTCTATTCATTGGATCAAAATTGGATAATCACTTATTGGAATAAGGAAATGGAAAACATTTCTAGGGTAAAAAGAGATGAAATAATTGGGAAAAATTATTGGGATACTTTTACAAACAAGATTAGACTAAAATTTTATGATGAATTCCATCGAGCAGTTGCCGAAAATGTGCCAGTTAGATTTGAAGAATACATTAACCGAACTGGCTTATGGCTTGAGGTGAGTGCATTCCCTTCGGAACATGGAGTAACTGTTTTTACAAAAGATATTACTGAAAGAATACTAATTGAGGAAAAAATAAGGTCTGAACGAAAATTATTACGAACTTTAATAGATAATTTGCCAGATACCATTTATTTCAAAGATACAGAAGCAAGAAAATTGATCAGTAATAGAGTAGATCTACTATTGCAGGGTGTGTCTAACGAGGAAGATGTTTTGGGTAAAACGGATGCAGAATTATATGCTGATAAGGGATCATGCACTGGTTATCAACAAGATTTGGAGATTTTAAGGACAGGCAAAGCGATTATTAACTATGAAGAATCGTTTACAACCAACGATGGACACTTATTATGGCTACTAACTTCCAAAATGCCTATTTATGACGATAATAAAAAAATAATAGGACTATTGGGAATTGGAAGAGATATTACTGAGCGTAAATTAGCCGAACAAAAATTAGAATCTGTTAATAAAGAACTGCAAAAAAATGTACAACAACTGCTCATTTCAAATGCAGAGCTCGAACAATTTGCTTATGTCGCTTCGCATGATTTGCAAGAACCTTTGCGAATGATTACCAGCTTTTTGTCACAAATTGAGAGAAAATACAAAGATGTAATTGATGAAAAAGGTAAACAATATATCTTCTATGCTGTGGATGGTGCGAAACGAATGCGGCAAATCATTTTAGACCTGCTTGAATTTTCAAGAGTGGGAAGAGCAGAAGATAAAATGGAGGTAGTTGACTTAAATGATTTAGTGAATGAGATTCTAGTACTCTATAGAAAACAAATTAAAGAGAAAAAGGCAGTTATGCAAATTGATACACTTCCAACAGTGAGGGCTTCAAAAAGTTCGATGCGACAAGTGTTTCAAAATCTAATTTCAAATTGTTTAAAGTATGTAAGTGCTGAAGAAGGTTTTGTACCTCATGTTGATATTACTGTAAAGTCTGAGGCTAATATGTGGGTTTTTGCAATAAAAGACAATGGAATAGGTATTGACTCGCAGTATTTTGAGAAGATTTTTATTATTTTCCAACGATTACATAACAAAGATGAATATTCTGGTACAGGTATCGGTTTAGCTATTACCAAAAAAATAATTGAAAATTTAGGCGGAAGCATTTGGGTTGAATCTGAGCCTCATAATGGAAGTACATTTTATTTTACAATCCCTAAAAAGGAAATTTAATCATGAAACCAATACACATACTTTTAGTTGAAGACAACGAAGGTGATATTATGCTTACTGTTGATGCTTTTGAAGAAGGCAAAATTAGTAATAATATTAGTGTCGTTCGAGATGGGAATGAAGCAATTGATTTTCTGACACAAACTGGAAAATATGCTTCAAGAGAGCGACCTGATTTGATTTTGTTAGATGTTAATTTACCCAAAAAAAATGGGCATGAGGTATTACACCTGATTAAAACTAATGATGGACTCAAACATATTCCTGTCATCATGCTAACTACATCGTCTTCAGAAAATGATATTGAAAAAGCCTATAAAAACTTTGCCAATTGCTATATTACAAAGCCAATTGACGTCAATGATTTTATGGTTGCCATTTCTAAAATTGAAGATTTTTGGTTTAGTATTGTTTCTTTACCTAATAATTCTTAAATAGTTTCTTGACAATGGAGGACCTGAAAATCCATACAGTACTGGTTATTGAAGATAACATTGGTGACTTTATATTGATAAACGATTATCTGGAAGAACAGATTGTTGATCTTAATGTTATTCATGCGAAGAGTTTTTTGGAGGCAAAAATAGTTTTTGACAATAAATCAAATAGTTTTGATATAATTCTTTTGGATTTGTCATTGCCAGATAAAAATGGAGAAGAGTTGATTTTAGAAATTATTTCAATGTCTGAAGGAATACCTGTAATTGTATTGACTGGATATTCAGATATAGAATTTGGTATCAAATCTATGTCTTTAGGTGTAGCTGATTATTTATTGAAAGATGATATTACAGCTTCATCTCTCTACAAAAATATTCTTTATACGATTGAAAGAAAAAGAAAAGAGTTAGAACTGGAAGAATCAGAGAAAAGATACAGCGATTTGTTTCACTTGAGCCCACAACCGATGTGGGTTTATGATGCTGAATCTTTACAATTTCAAGATGTCAATGCAGCAGCAATCGAACACTATGGCTACAGCAGAAATGAGTTCTTAACAATGAAGATGACAGACATTTTGCCAAAAGTAATCAGCATGAATAGTCTTAATTTAAATCAAGAATTAGCTGAAATAAGTGAAAATAGTCAACATCAAAAGAAAGATGGCGAGATTATACAAGTAGAATTAAAACGAAATAATATTATTTTTAAGGGAAAGAAATCTGAAATCGTTGTAGTGAATGATGTTACTAAAATACGTGAATACATTATTGCCATAGAGAAACAAAACACAAAACTCCAAGAAATCGCTTGGATGCAATCCCATATTGTACGAGCTCCATTAGCAAGAATGATGGGGGTAATTGATTTGATGACTGATGATTCTTTGACAGAGCAAGAAAAGCAGGAATTTATGACTAACCTACTTAGCTCAGCAAACGAGTTAGATAAAATCATCAGAGATATTTCTAATAAAACCCACGAAGCCAAAGTTACCTATCAATAATTGGAATGTAGTATTTCGTACGATTTTTTTTGAACCCTTATTAATATTCTTCATTTAGTGTAAATTTAATAAATTTGCATGCTTTATCACAGACGAAAAAACAAAAGAATTAAATTGCTGATTATTTTAATAGTTTTATGAAAAAAATACTTTTAGTATTTGTTTTAGTTTGTTTTTCGCTATCAGTTTTTTTTGCTTGTAAAAAAGAGAAAGAAGTAATTATTCAACCGACTGTTATAGATAATTCTGATAATAATTCATCAGTGACGATTCAGTATTTAGGGAAATTACTTTTTTATGACCCAATATTATCAGGCAAAAAAGATGTTGCTTGTGCCACTTGTCATCATCCTGATTTTGCTTATGCTGACGGACGTGATTTATCGATCGGTGTAGATGGAATTGGTTTAGGTCCTAATAGACATTTTCTCATATCGACATTCACTAAAAGGAAATCTCAGACCATACTCAATACTGCTTTCAATGGTATGGATGAAAATGGCAAGTATGATTCTACCAATGCCCCGATGTTTTGGGACTCAAGAGCGAAAAGTTTGGAAGAACAAGCCTTGATACCTATTAAATCAAGCGTAGAAATGCGTGCTGATACTTATCCAGAAGACTTGGCTATTGATAGTGTTCTGGCTCGAATTAAGAATATCAAGGAATATCGCACTTTATTTGCAACCATTTTTAGTGGGCAGCAACAATCTATCACATCTTCAAATCTTGCTAAGGCTATTGCGGCTTTTGAACGATCATTGACAGCGATGAATGCTCCATACGACCGCTATATGCGTGGCGAAATAGCTGCTATGACAGATTTACAGATTCAAGGTATGAGTTTTTTTCAGATAAATGGTTGTGGAAGATGCCATACTGGAAATATGTTTTCTGATTATAAATTACATGTCCTTTCCGTACCTGATAATCCCAAGGCAATTGAGTCTGATAATGGTAGCAATGGTACTTATGCGTTTCGTACCATGAGCTTACGAAATGTAAAATTGACAGCACCTTACATGCACAGTGGGGTATTTAAAACATTGGACGAAGTATTTGATTTTTACAATTTAATTTTAAACTCAAAATCAAGAAATCCTAATGTCCCAAATACGAAAATTGACCCACTTGCCACTATTTTAAGACCAAATAACACTTCAAGAACAGCAATTAAGGCTTTTATTGAAGCTCTAACAGATGAAAAATTTGATAGGTCAATGCCAAAAACAGTACCGAGTGGTTTGAATGTAGGAGGAAATATCAAATAAAGTTCTTCTGAAAAGTAATCAAATAACCAATTTCTGTGCTACTAAACGCCTGATAATCTCAGGATTTTTGGTTGTCAAAAAACGGATTGATAAAGAAACATTTTAGTTCAAGTTCTTGTACTCATTTGGTGAAACACCTACTCGTTGTTTAAAGAGTCTTGTAAAATGCTGCGGATATTTATAACCCATTTCGTAAGCGATTTCGCTGATAGTCTTGTTGGGGTCGAAAAACTTTTCTTTGGCAATCTCAATTATTTTGGTTTGGATATATTCTAAGGCCGATTTACCAGTTTCTTTCTTTACCAAATCTCCAAAATAATTGGCCGAAAGGTTCATTTTTTCGGCACAATACGCAACAGTAGGCAAACCTACAATTTGTGGCAGATTCGATTCAAAATAGTCATTGAGTAATTGCTCAAATCGCACTAAAATATCCTTGTTGATATTTTCACGAGTAATAAACTGTCGGTCGAAGAAACGTACACAATAGTTTAGGAATAACTCTAAATTGCTGATTATTAGTGTTTTGCTATGTTTATCTATTCCTCGCTCAATTTCTTCTTTTATTTTTTTGAAACAGTCTAATACAATTTGTCTTTCACGCTCAGAAACATGCAAAGCTTCATTGACATCATAAGAAAAGAAACCATATTCTTTGATCGTTCGCCCTAAGGATGTACCACGAATAAAATCGGGATGAAATGCCAATGCCCAACCGCTGGGTTGTACCCAAATTTCATCAGGTAAATTAAACCCAAAAACCTGTTCGGGTGCAATAAAAATGAGTGTTTCTTCTTGATAATCGTACTGATTACGACCATAAGATAATTCTTCACATTTGACATCTTTCAAAAAAATAATATAAAGCTCTGAAAGATATTTATTGGCTTTAATTTTAGTTGATTGTGACTGGTCAAGCACACTTACCAAAGGATGCAAGGTTTCTTGCCCTCTACGAGAATTAAACTGTGTAACACTGCTTAGTTTTTCGATTTTTTCCATCATTTCTAAATGCTATTCATCCAAAAATAAGATAAATCTATGAGTCATTTTTATATCTGTTTGATTTTCGGTAAAAATGGTAAATAATGCTGTAAAATAGGTAAGTAGAAACATGAAAAAAGTAGAGAATTTTGCAGCTAACAAAAAAGTTTCTTTTCAATGAAAAAATTAACCCTTCTTATTTGTATATTATTTTCTTTTAATAATGCTTTCTCACAAACTACTGATAGTACTCAAACACAAAGTTTTTTGAGGGGGCAAATTACAGCTACTAATAATGGCGTTTCACTAATACCCTCATTTTCATTGGGAAAACCTGCGGTTTTGTTCGATTTAAATATCGGAAAAGGTCGATTGAGTTTTGACCCTATGATTAGGTTTGGTATGAATGGGAAACCTTGGACTTTTGTTTTTTGGTGGAGATACAAACTTATTCAGCAAAAGAAATTTACGCTTAGCTTGGGGGCTCATCCTTCGGTAGTTTTCAGAGATATTTCGGTTGTTGAAAATGGTATTCAGAGAAATTTCTTAGCCGCTCAACGATATTTTGCATGGGAGGTATCACCTACTTACTTGATCAACAAAAACACAAGTTTGAGTTTATATTATTTAGGTTCTAAAGGACTTACAAAAGATATTGTACAAAACACTACATTTCTGGCTGCCAGAGCTGCCATCAATAATATAAAAATCACTAAAGTGCTTTCTTTTAGTGCTATTCCCCAAGTATATTACCTGAAAATGGACAATAAAGATGGCATTTATGCAAACATGACACTCAACTTATATAAAAAGAATTTTCCAGTTTCTCTTAATGCAATTGCAAGTAAAGCAATCAAAACGGAGATTGTTGGTAAAGATTTTTTGTGGAGCATTGGCTTGGTATATAATATCAATAATAAGTATAAGAAGCTGAGATAGAAACTTTATTTTTTTAAGATTAATCGCCTTTGATTCTCCTTTCATCTAAAAATTTGACCCTTGAAAAATACAAAACCCTCTACTACTTTTTAAGTGTTTGTTTTACACGAATAAATTTTGGTCACATGAGTGAAATATAAGATTGAATAAATATATTTGTTTCCATAAATTATTCAATCCTAAAAAATGAACAGAAGAGAGGTCATAAAAAATGTAGCCTTGATGTTTGGTGGTGCGTTCTCTGCACCCACACTCATGGCAATGGATCATTGGGAAAATGCTACAAAACCCAATTCCAACTTAGCGGCTTTCAACTTAACCGAAACTCAACAAAAGATTGTCGCTGAAATTGCCGAATTAATCATTCCCAAAACCAATACGGTTGGAGCAAAAGATGTAGGTGTGCCTGCGTTCATCGAAATGATGCTGAGAGATTGTTATAAAGCACCCGAACATCAAAGTTTCACAGATGGCTTGGCTTCTATGGAGCAGGTGCTTTTTTTGGAATTAAATAACGATGAAAGAAGAGGAGTACTGAAATTGTTAGAACAAGAAACCAAAAAGAATACAGGAAAAACAACACCATTTTGGCGATTAATAAAAGAACTTACTTTACTTGGTTATTTTACTTCGGAAGCTGGTATAAAAGCTTCGTTTGAATATGTTCAAGTTCCTGGAAAACTCGAACTAATCAAGTTAAAACCTAACCAAAAATCGTACGCATATTAAATATTTATCAAAAGTCCATTTTTTAATAGATGAGTGGATAATTAAGTTTAATGTGTGAAAATCAACCTATAAATAATCGAAAAAACATGAATCTGAATATAAAAGCAAGTAAAAATAACACTTTTGATGCAATAGTGGTAGGTTCGGGTATGTCTGGTGGTTTTGCGGCAAAAGAACTTACAGAAAGAGGCCTAAAAGTGTTGATGATTGAACGTGGTCATGAAATAAAACACGTTCAAGATTATGATACTGCAATGAAAGAACCTTGGGATATTGCACACCGAGGAAGAACAACACACGTTTCTGCCGAAGAAAGATGGGCAAATAGCCGTTTTTGGGGATTGGGCAGCGAAGAGGTAGTCAATCATCTGACAAACGATAAAGAAAATCCTTACATTGAAAAACGACCTTTTGATTGGATCCGTGCCTATCACACAGGTGGGAAATCAATGCACTGGGGACGTCAATCGTATCGCTGGAATAAACAGGATTTTGAAGCTAACGCTAAAGAAGGAATAGGTATTGATTGGCCAATCAGATATGAAGATTTAGAATCTTGGTACACCCATGTTGAGAAGTTTGTTGGAGTAAGCGGACAAAAAGAAGGTTGGGATGTATTGCCTGATGGGCATTTTTTACCAGCAATGCCGCTATTTGCTCCCGAAGCCCATTTCAAAAATAAAATGTTTGAAAAATTTAACCGCCCTGTGACGGTCGGTCGAGTAGCAAATCTTACGCAACCCCAAGATATTCATACTTCTTTAGGTCGGGCATCGTGTCAATATCGTAATAAATGTCAAAGAGGGTGTCCTTATGGCGGTTATTATAGTTCATTATCGGGGTCAATTCCTGCGGCAATGCGAACCAACCGTTTGAGTATTTTGCATGATTCGATAGTGGCCGAAATCATTTACGATGAGAAGAAAAAAAGAGCTTCAGGTGTTCGTATTATTAATCAGAATACAATGCAGACTGAGGATTATTTTGCTAAAATTATCTTTTTAAATGCAGGGTCTATCAATACTGCGGCATTAATGCTTAATTCAAAATCGAATCGTTTTCAGAATGGATTTGGCAACGATAGCGACCAAGTGGGTAGAAATTTAATGGATCACCAATTAGGTTCTGGGGCAACGGCGATGGTAGAAGGTTTTGAAGATGATTATGTTTACGGACAACGCCCTAATGCCATGTATATTCCACGTTTCCGGAATTGGGGTAACGATAGGCAACAAGCCTATCTTAGAGGTTTTGGTTATCAAGGAGGTGCCAGCCGAGAAAGTTGGAATAGGGGAGTAAGTGCCGATGGTTTTGGTGCTGATTTCAAGCAAGGCTTAACAAAACCTGGCCCATGGACTATCAGTATTGGAGGTTTTGGTGAAATTTTGCCTAATTCTAACAATAGAATTTATCTTGATTCAGAGAAGAAAGATAAATGGGGGATTCCGATGATAGTTACTGATGCTGCATTTGTTGAAAACGATTGGGCAATGCGTAAAGATATTATTACATCAGCAGTTGAGATGCTCGAAACAGCAGGTTTTAAAAATGTGGTGCCTTATGACCGACCAACCCACATGGGTTTAGGAATCCATGATATGGGAACTGCTCGCATGGGACGTGACCCTAAAACGTCGGTTTTAAATGCTTTCAACCAAGTACATGATTGCAAAAATGTATTTGTTACTGATGGAGCTGCAATGGCATCTTCTTCGTGTGTAAATCCATCAATTACTTACATGGCACTTACTGCCCGAGCGGCAGATTTTGCAGTGAAGGCTTTGAAGAAGAAAGAGCTATAATTTTACATTTGCCACGAATATATGCTACTTCGGCATATCTATTCGTGGCAACCATTCGAATATAAACATGAAAAGAAAGCAGACTTACCTATTATTTATACTTTTTATTGGTTTAAAAACTGTATTTGCACAGGAAATTCCGAAAGAATTAGAAAATGTCATTTCTCCGCAAGTAAATGCTGATGGCACAGTGACGTTCCGTTTTTTAGCTCCCAAAGCTGATAGTGTGCAAATTACTTCAGATTTTCTGCCACCAGTAAAAGTAAAAACACGTTTTGGCTTACAAGATGGACCAGGTGCAACTAATTTGATCAAAGGTAATAATGGACTTTGGACATACACTTCAAAACCACTTGAATCAGAATTGTACAGCTATTCGTTTATTGTTGATGGAATTAGAACAAATGACCCTAATAACCCCTATGCCCTTCGTAATTCAGCATCTTTGACGAATATTTTTATTGTTGGAAATGGACGTGCCGATTTATATAGAACAAATGAAACACCTCATGGTTCGGTGACACATTGTTGGTATCCGTCTTCTGGGTTGAAAATGAATAGAAGGCTAACAGTCTATACACCAGCGGGTTATGAGCAATCGACTGAAAAACTCCCTGTGTTGTATTTATTGCATGGAGCAGGTGGAGATGAGGATTCGTGGTCGGCACATGGCCGTGTTATTCAGATTATGGATAATTTGATTGCACAAGGAAAAGCGAAACCAATGATTGTAGTAATGCCCAACGGAAATGTGGTTCAAGATGGTGGCTACGGGCAAGGAAAAGATGGTTTTTACAAGCCTGAGTTCTTATTACCCCGTTCAATGAACGGCGAATATGAAGCCAATTTTTTGGACATCGTAAACTATATCGAGAAGACTTTCCGAGTGAAAGCTGATAAACAGAATCGTGCCATTGCAGGGCTTTCGATGGGTGGTTTTCATAGCATGCACATAAGCAGATATTTTCCAAATACTTTTGATTATGTTGGACTTTTTTCGGCTGCTTTGATGCCTCGTGAAGATGCGACTGGAAAGGTTTATAGCAATATTGATGCTACGTTAAAAATACAAAAAGAAAACAGGCTGAAATTGTATTATATCGCCATCGGAAAAGATGATTTTCTGTACCAAAATAATGTTGATTTTAGGAAAAAATTAGATGATTTGGGCATGAAATATGAATATTTAGAAACAGACGAAGGACATATTTGGAAGCTCTGGCGAATTTATTTAGCCGATTTTGCCCCTAAGTTGTTTAGATAACCTATATACGGATGCACTAATTCTAAAATTAGTACATTCGTAAAGTAAACATTTAAATGTCTAATTTTCTTGTTGCCATCCACTTAATAATTTCAGGATTGCGATGGTCAAAGAAAAGACTGGTTTTGGTATCAAGTGTTTTGATGATTGCCATATCTTTGGCTTCGATTTCAAAGTCAAAAATGTTAAAGTTTTCTGCCATTCTTTCTTTACGGACTGATTTTGGAATCACAACTACAACACGTTGGGTAAGCCATCTCAAGATAATTTGAGAGACACTTTTATCGTATTTTGTGGCCAACGAAACCAATAATTCATTCTTAAAAATATCGTTTTTACCTTCAGCAAATGGTCCCCAAGATTCAATTTGAACATTGTTTTCTTGTAGAAAAACTTGATTATCAATCTGTTGGTTAAAAGGGTGCGTTTCTACTTGATTGACGACTGGAGGTATTTTATTGAACATCATCAAATCCATTACACGGTCTGCTTGAAAGTTTGAAACGCCAATCGCTCGTACTTTTCCTGCTTCATATAATTCTTCCATTGCACGCCACGAACCGAAAACATCGCCATAGGGCTGATGAATGAGATATAAATCCAAATAGTCGAGTTGCAAGCGGTCGAGTGATTTTTGAAACGCTTTTTTTGTATTGTCATAACCATTATCTTGCACCCAAAGCTTGGTTGTAATAAATAATTCTTTCCGCTCAATTCCACTATTTTTGATAGCATTGCCTACGGCTTGTTCATTCATATAGGATGCCGCTGTATCTATCAAACGATACCCCACTTCGATGGCATCAATCACAACTTTTTCGCATTCATTGGCATCAGGAATTTGGAATACTCCAAAGCCCAAAATTGGCATTTCGATGCCATTATTTAATTTAACTGTCTGCATATTTAGTTCAAGTTTTTGTATTCATTTGGCGAAACACCTACACGCTGTTTAAATAATCTCGTAAAATGTTGAGGATATTTAAAACCCAATTCGTACGCTATTTCATTAACCGTTTTATCATTCTCAAATACCTTATTTTTCGCTACTTCAATAGTTTTATTTTGAATATAATCTTTGGCCGATTGTCCTGTCTCTTTTTTTATCAAGTCACCAAAGTAATTAGCCGATAAATGGAGTTCATCAGCAAAATAAGCCACCGAAGGCAAACCAATGATATGGGGTTTATCTGATGAAAAATAGGTGTTCAATAAATCTTCAAATTTTTCTAAAATGCCTTTGTGAGCCACCTCTCTTGTAATAAACTGGCGGTCATAAAATCGCTCACAATAATTTAGAAATAGTTCTATATTTGAGGCAATAAGCTTCTTACTATGCTTATCAATGGGCTGTTTTAGTTCAAATTCAATTTTGGCAAAGCAATCCATAACCATTTGCCTTTCATCGTCAGATAAATGAAGGGCTTCGTGGGTTTGGTAATTAAAAAACTTGTAATCCTGTATATTCTTTCCAAGCGTTGTACCTCTTAGAAAGTCGGCATGAAAAACCAATCCATAACCCATCGGTTGATATGTAACTCTTGGATTTTCCATTTCAGCGACTTGCCCAGGAGCAAAAAACACCAACGTACCAGCCTGATAATCATAGTAATGACGGCCGTATTTCAAATCGCCACATTTGACATCTTTCAGAAAAATGCTATACAATCCATATTGAAATTTAATTGTATCTACATCACCCCAATCTCTCAGACTTGCCTTTGAGTAGTCAATCACACTGACCAAAGGATGTAGCGTTTTGTTGTTGTTGGCAGTATTATATTCATTGACACTATCTAAGTTTACAATTTTTTCCATATCAGTTTTTGTTGAAAATCCCTGTTTGTAGTAGAATCCTAAAACAAATTTAATGGTTCTTTCATATGCCTTTATTCATATCAGTAAAAATGGTAGAAAAAGCAGTAATTTTTATACTAACAAAGCAAGAAAGTTGACAGAAATTTGTGCTTCAAAAAAACAAAACCATTAATGAAAACAAACATCAAATTTTTAGTCTTAATACTTTTTTGTTCTATTTCAGCTTTCGCTCAATCATCAAAAGACGAACAGACTGTTTTGCAAATATCAAAACACAAATGGCAATGGATGGCCGATAAAAACGTAGATAAACTCAAAGACTTATTTGATGCCAAAGCTAAGTTTGTTCACATGAGCGGCACTTGGAAAACGGACGAAGAACTCGAAATTATCAAAACAGGTAGCATTTGGTATAAAGAGGCCCAAGTGCATGATACTGCCATCGAACTTTCTGGCGAAACAGCCATCGTTTGGAATAGAATTACGCTCATCGCCATGTTAAGAGGTACAGAAGCCAAAACCGAATTCACAGTAACGGAAGTTTATCAAAAACAAAAGAAAGATTGGAAAATGCTGGCCTTGACATTCAGTAGTGTGAGAGATACGCATCAGATAAAGAAATAACAATTTTATATCGGAAAGTTCCTATTAATTTTAGGTGAATTTTTCTATATTTACTTAAAAAATTAATAAAATATGGAGAGTCAAAGCCGTCGTTCATTTCTTAAAGCATCCGCCCTTTCTGGAGGTGGTTTTATGCTTGGCATTAGTTTCTTATCAAGCTTTAAAACGTTTGGAAAGACAATTGAAAATATTGATGAAATTGATGCCGTTGTTCGTGCCCTCACGAACGACTCTTCGGGCTTCAACGAATTAAACGGCTTCGTCAAAATTACTGCCGATAATATCATCAAAATTATGTCACCCAATCCAGAGGGTGGACAAGGTGTAAAAACCGCTATGCCGATGATTGTAGCAGAAGAATTGGACGTTGATTTTTCTAAAATCGTCATTGAACAAGCAGATTTAGACACCAAACATTTTACCCGACAATTTATTGGTGGTAGTCAGGCTATTCATCAAGGTTGGCAAATCCTTCGCACGGCGGGTGCTACTGCTCGCCAAATGTTATGTGAAGCCGCTGCCAAAACATGGAATGTCCCCGTAGAAGAAATAAGTACCGAATTGGGAATTTTGTATCATAAAAAGTCTGGAAAAACAGCCAAATATGGCGATATGGCTACTGCTGCGGCACAAATTCCTGTTCCGAAAGATGTGAAATTGAAAAACGTCAAGGATTTCAAAATAGTAGGAAAAAGCAAACGAAATATTGATTTAGAAAAAATAGTAACTGGCAAACCATTATTTGGTATTGATACTAAAAAAGAAGGAATGCTCATTGCTATGATAGTGCATCCACCTGCTTTTGGTCTGAAATTCAAATCAGTTGTCAATGACGCAACGGTAAAGAAGATGAAAGGCGTAAAAGATATTTTTCCAATCAAAATTTTCAATGATGGCTATGAAAAAACGTTTTTTGATACCACAACTTTTAATGAAGTAGTGGCATTAGTAGGTAACAGCACGTGGGAAGTAATGCAAGCAAAAAAAGCTTTACAAATTTCTTGGCAACCTATCGAAAGCTATACCCAAAATCGTAATATGTTAGGTCGAAAAATGGTAGAGAAAATCCCTGCTGGTTTAGAAGACTCGATCGAACATAAAGCAAAGCTGGCTGAAAGAATGGCACAACCTGCTACGGTTCGTCGGAAAGATGGAGATATAGAAGCTGCTTTCAAAAATGCAGCAAAAACCATCGAACGTACCTACAATGCACCATTTTTGGTTCATAATTGTATGGAACCCATGAACTTCTTTGCTCATGTAACCGATGAAAAAGCTGAGCTTTCGGGACCATTGCAGAAACCCGAATTTACCGAACAAGCCCTTTCTGCTCGTCTGGGAATGCCTTTGGAAAAAATTGATATTAAAATGACTCGCTTGGGTGGCGGTTTTGGTCGTCGTTCTTACGCACATTGGTTGATTGAAGCCGCATTGATTTCGCAAAAAGTGAAAGCACCAGTAAAGCTCATTTATACCCGTGAAGATGATATGACCTCGGGTATTTATCGCTCTACCTATTCCGCTCATTATCGAGCGGCTCTTGATGCTAATAATAATTTGATTGGTTTTCATGTAAAAGCAGGTGGTACGCCCGAATCACCTCTATATCCCAATCGTTTTCCTGCAGGAGCAGTTGATAATTATTTGGCTGAAGATTTTACGATTGATTCAAATATCACGGTTGGTTCATATAGAGCTCCACGCTCTAATTTTATGGCAGCGGCCGAACAATCGTTTTTGGATGAAGTTGCTGAAGCAGCAGGCAAAGACCCAATCGCTTTTCGTTTGGAATTATTAAAACGTGCCAACGAAAAACCAGTAGGCAAAAATAATGAATATGAACCCGAACGTTTTGCAAAAGTCTTGGAGTTAGTTAAGGAAAAATCAAATTGGGAAACCATAAAAACCACCAAAAAATTAGGATTTTCTGCCTATTTCTGTCATGATTCTTATGCTGCCCACGTACTTGATTTAGAAATAAAAGAAGGCTCGCCAATTATCAACAAAGTTTGGTGTGCCATTGATTGTGGCATTGTTATTAATCCAGGGGCGGCCAAAAACATGGCAGAAGGGGGCATCGTTGATGCTGTTGGAGCATCTATGTACGGAAAAATGGCTTTTACGAAAGGCGTGCCTGATGCGAGTAATTTTCATAATTATCGCATGATTCGCCACAATGAAGCACCTAAACAAATTGAAATACACTTTGTAGAAAACACCATTGATCCTTCGGGTATGGGCGAGCCAGCATATCCACCTGTATATGCTGCTTTAGCAAATGCCTTATACAAAGCTACTGGCAAGCGGTTTTACAATCAGCCTTTTGGCGAAAGTTTGTAGTTTACAAATTATTAAATGTTTGAAATTCGTAAGTTTTCATTTGAAAAACATTATTTATCACTGGTTTATTCATATATTTTTGTTAAATCTTAAAATACAACATTATGGCAAAATATTCTTTAAAAATAAACGGAAAAACTCAACAAGTAGATGTTGACCCATCAACTCCGATTCTTTGGGTTTTACGTGACCACCTTAATATGCCAGGCACTAAGTTTGGCTGTGGTATGGCTCAATGTGGTGCTTGCACAATTCATTTAGATGGAAATGCCACACGATCATGTGTGTTGCCTGTTTCAGCTATTGGAAAATCCTCCATTACTACTATCGAAGGGCTTTCTGAAAATGGTACACATCCAGTTCAAAAAGCATGGTTAGAACATGATGTTGCTCAATGTGGTTATTGTCAAGGTGGACAAATCATGTCGGCAACGGCTTTACTCAAAAGTAATCCAAAACCAACAGATGAGGATATTGACAACGCCATGAGTGGGAATATCTGTCGTTGTGGAACATATTTGAGAATTAAAGAAGCAATCAAAACAGCTGCCAAAACATCAAACGCTAAATAAGAAAAGACTATGGAAAATATAAAATCACAAAGTAGAAGAGATTTTTTAAGGTCTTCTGCATTGGCAGGAGGCGGACTGATGCTTAGTTTTAGTTGGTTTTCGGAAGCAAAAGCTACCGAGAAAGTCGCCCAATTGAACCTTCCCGAACAATGGTCCGAATTAGCAGCATACATCAAAATTACTCCTGATAATGTTATTAAAATTCTTTGTCCAAACCCAGAATTTGGACAAAATGTAATGACATCACTACCAATGATGGTGGCAGAAGAATTAGATTGTGATTGGAAAAATGTAGTAGTTGAAATGGGTACACACGACAACGTGAAATACGGCCCACAATTCACAGGTGGAAGTAATTCAATAAGAATGTACTGGAAACCTTTAAGAAATGCAGGAGCAGCGGCTCGAAAAATGCTTATCGAGGCAGCAGCTCAAACTTGGGGTGTTCCTGCAAACGAAATCATTACTAAAACAGGTGTTTTATCGCATTCAAGTGGTAAATCGGCAAAATATGGCGAAATGTCTGCCAAAGCAGCTACCATTGCTGTTCCGAAAGATGTGAAGTTGAAAGCTCCTAAAGATTTTTCGATTGTAAGAAATTCAAAGAAAAATTCAGAAGGATTGAAAGTTGTTACTGGCAAGCCCCTTTTTGGAATGGATTACCGAGTAGATGGCATGTTGATTGCCATGATTCAACATCCACCTGCATTTGGTATGAAGTTAAAATCTTTTGATGCCACCGACGCTAAAAAAATGCCTGGTATCAAAGATGTTTTTAGTTTTAAATTATATGATGATGGTTTTGAGCAAGGGGGCTTTGATACTCGTTCGTTCAATGAATTGTTAGTGGTTGTTGGAAATTCAACTTGGGAAGTAATGAATGCTCGCAAGAAACTCATTGTAAATTGGGAACCAACTGGTGATATAAAAGATACCATGAGCGGGAGAGGCGGAAAGCGAGAAGTTACCGTGCCAGGTAGATTAGAAACGACAAGTGCTCAATTTGAAATGATGGCTGAATACGCTAAAAAGCCAGCTCAGCAGTTAAGAAAAGACGGCGACCCAGAAGCTGCATTCAAAAATGCCGCTCAGATTATAGAACGTACTTATAATGCTCCATTTTTGGCACATAATACAATGGAGCCAATGAACTTCTTTGCCCATGTGCAAGATGATAAAGCTTTGGTGGCTGGACCATTACAAGCACCTGGTTGGATGGAGCCTACCCTTGTCAAACTCCTAAACTTACCTGCTGATAAAATTGAAATTCAGATGACAAGAATGGGTGGTGGTTTTGGTCGTAGAGCTTACGGTTGGTATGTGTATGAAGCTGCTCGTATCTCACAAAAACTGAAAGCTCCAGTAAAGTTGATATACACCCGTGAAGACGATATGACCTACGGAATTTACCGTCCGATGTACACTGCAACCTATCGTGCAGCACTCGATGCCAATAAAAATCTGATTGGTTTTCATGTAAAAGGTGGTGGTATTCCTGAAAACCCTGTTCATGCCAATCGTTTCCCAGCAGGGGCAGTTGAGAATTATTTAGCAGAAGGTTGGGAGATACCTTCTAATATCACCATCGGTGCATTTAGAGCTCCACGTTCAAACTTTAATGCCGCCGCTGAACAATCGTTTTTGGATGAAGTGGCCGAAGCAATGGGAAAAGACCCAATCGCTTTCCGCCTTGATTTATTGAAAAAAGCCAAAGAAAATCCAATAGGTAAGAATAATGATTATGATGCCAGTAGATATATAGGTGTGTTAGAATTGTTAAAAGAAAAATCAGGTTGGGGCAAACCCGAAAATGCTGGCAAAAAACGAGGTGTAGCCGCTTATTTCTGTCATGCTTCTTATGCTGGTCATGTGGTTGATATGGTGATGAGAGATGGACAACCTTATGTTGAACAAGTAACGAGTGCTGTTGATTGTGGTGTGGTTGTAAACCCAGATGCTGCCCGAAATATGGTGCAAGGTGCAGTAGTTGATGGTATTGGCCAATCATTTTATGGGGCTTTGACGCACAAAGATGGTGCTGCCGAGCAGAATAACTTCCATAATTATCGTATGATTCGCCATAATGAAGCTCCTAAGAAGATTGATATTCATTTTGTAGAAAATGACATTGATCCAACAGGACTTGGAGAGCCACCATTCCCACCAGTGTTCGGGGCTGTTGCCAATGCTTTGTTTAAAACTACTGGAAAACGTTATTATAATCAGCCATTTTTATCTGATATAATAAAATCATAACAATTGTATGATTTGGCTAAACAGTAAGTTTGGATGACTTCATTTTGATTACAATAGAAAATTAGGTTGGTTAATTAACTTTTGAACTTTCAAGTTTTTTCAAAAGTTATTTGACCAACCTAATCTGTATTTATTATTCCACAGTATTGCTAAGTGTTCCAATACTTTCAATTGTTATATGAACAGTGTCGTTTTTGATTAATGAAAAGCTATCAGGTGGCACAATTCCAGTTCCAGTCATCAAGAAACAACCAAATTTAAAAGTACAATCAAAGGTTAGATATTTTACTAATTCTGGCAATTCTCTTTTCATTTGTGTCAGCCGAGTTGATTGCGAAAAAATAGTTTCACCAGCTCGTTCTATTTTGAGTAAAATTTCAGTTTCTTTTGAAATAGGTTCTTTCAGGATAAGTATTCCTGGTCCAATAGCGGCACTTTTATCGTACGACTTTGCCTGTGGTAAATAAAGAGGATTTTCTCCTTCAATATCACGTGAGCTAACATCGTTTCCTACTGTATAACCTGCAATTTCACCTGATGAATTTACAAAAAGCGTCAATTCTGGTTCTGGAACATTCCATTTAGAGTCTCTTCTAATTTTTATATTTTCATTATGACCTACGGTTCTGGCTGCGGTAGCTTTAAAAAATATTTCAGGCCTTTCGGCCGAGTAAACTCTGTCGTAAAAATCGCCACCACCTGCATCTTTTGATTCTTCCATTCTGGCAGTTTTACTTCTCAAATAGGTGACTCCCGAAGCCCAAATTTCTTGGGAAACGATAGGAGGGAGGAGGCAGGTTTCTAAATCAAAGTTTTCGATTGGCTTTGTTTCTGTGACATATTTTTCAAGAAAATCATAAAGATTAGGTTGATTTACTAAAGTGTCAAAGTTGTAATTTTTAACAGAAAAAAAATTGCCATTGTTTTCAATACAAGGGCCAAGTGAAGTATTATAAATTTTCATTGATAAGTTAAAAAAATTAAGAAATCGCATAAAAAAGACAAAAAAGTTGGGCAATTTGTATAGCTTTTTTGAAAATGAAATTGTATTATTCAAAAAATGGTACACCTGGAGTTGCATACTTCTTCATACCTTCCTCGTTGATTTCAACACCAATTCCAGGTACATCTCTTACTTTGATGAAACCATTTTTTTCAACCATATCGCCTTGAAACGTTACGATTTCTTTAAACATTGGGTCTTTATGGAAGTAAATTTGCCATTCCATAATCATAAAGTTAGGGACAGAAGCACATACATGGGCACAGGCCATTGCCCCAAGATAAGAGGCAACCATGTGTGGAGCAAAAGGTACATAATAAAGGTTTGCCAGATTAGCAATTCGCTGACCTTCGCCCAAGCCTCCGCATTTTTGTAAGTCAGGCATGATAATATCAACTGCCCCACTTTCGAGCAGAGGCCTGAACCCGTAAGCTAAATAATGGTTTTCTCCTGCACAAATAGGTGTTGAGGTAGAAGCAGTAATTTTTTTGTAAGCATCAGTATTTTCTGCAGGAATCGGTTCTTCCAACCACATTAAATTGAGTGGTTCTAATATTTTAGCAGCTTTTTCACCAGTTACCGCATCGTAGCGACCGTGCATATCAGCACAAATATCAATGTTTGGCCCTACCTCTTTTCTTGCAGCAGCCATTTGATCATACATCCGTTGTATTTCGGCTGGGCTGGCAGTCCAATTAAAACGGTCATATTTGTTTGGGTCATTGGCTTGGTCTAAATCAAATTTCACTGCTGAAAAACCCATATCAACGGCTTCTCGGGCAGCTTTGGCAAAATCTTCTGGTTTTGGCAATTGATTCTGATAAAGAGCTGTATCCATGTAAACTCTTATCGTATCACGAAATTTGCCACCTAAAAGTTGATAGACAGGTACACCTAATGCTTTTCCTGCCACATCCCAAAGAGCAGTTTCAATGGCTGTAAGCACAGAAACAAACATACCCGACTGTGCTCCTTCAAAGAAGCCCGATTTTCTAATTGACTCAAATAGACGGTTGACATTTAGCGGATTTTGTCCTTTGATTCTGTTTCCTAAATTTTTAACAAGATGGTATGTTCCCGGGGTAGCATCAACACCTTCTCCATGTCCAACTATATCTTGATTTGTATAGATTTTTACAAATAGACTATGTCCACCACGAATATATCCTGCCTTAATATCGGTGATTTTTAAGTTTGAAGGTGCAGAGCTTTTAGGAGCTTTGAAAATGGCGTTTTCATATTCGCTACCAAAACTTGCGAATGGACTGGCAGCCATCGCAGAGCCAATCGCTGCTTTTTGGAAAAAATTTCTTCTGTTCACTTGTATTAGCTGATTATGAGGATAACCTCGATTGATTGAATAAATATTGTTTGAAATCCTAAAATGACGAGTAAATCGAATTCTAATATAGAATTAAAATAAACTAAAAATTTGTAATTAATTGATAATCAGTATTTTAAAGTTCGATATCTTCAACCTAAATCGTCATACTACTTACCATGTTCTTTCCTTCAAAATTTCTTGAATTTGTTCGGGAGCAACTGGTAATTCATTGATATGGTCTTTGAGCCATTGAGAAAAGTCTTTTTCAATATCTGCCGACCAACGAGTATCAATTTGACCTGTGGTATATTTGCCCTCTTTGAGACGTTGATGACTGAATTGATCTCTCAAACGAACCACTTCTGAAGATTTTACCACTTCTTCTGCCAAATGAGGTGGGATGAAAATAACTCCACCTTCACGACCAAGTACTACATCTCCAGGCATACATATGGCATTACCGATTTTGGTTGGTTGATTGATTCCAACCAAAGTAGTGTTTAATCCACCAGGTTGATTAGGCGAGTTTAAATGATGGCTCGGGTGATAGCTTCTAAAAAATGAAGTAAAACCTCCAATCTCGCGTAATCCACTTAAATCTCGAATCGCTCCTTCATAAACGATACCGTTGCCTGTACGGTTAAAAATGGCATTGCCAAGATTATCGCCAATCGTTGGCCCATCTTCGTAAGCATTAAATTGGTCAACTACGTACACATCTCTTTTTACAAGCGTTTCAATCACCCAAGTATTTTGAGCTTTCAGACGACCATCTTGTTTTGTCCCTTTATCATCAATTGCAGTTTGAATGTCGGGTCTGCCTGGCATAAAAATGGCGGTTACGGCTCGTCCTACCATCACACTATCGGGGTTGATAGTTTGCCAGTTTCCTTCGTATTGATGGCGATAGTTTTTATTTCGCAAAACTGCCCAAGCTTCTTCGTGCGTAACTTTTTTCATGCGATTCAGAATGGCATCAGGAACTTTTGGTCGGCCATCAGCAAATCGTTCCCCTTTCCACTCACGAGTGAGATGCAGTAAATATTCTTTTGAAATTTGTTGAGCATACAAGCTGGAACCGAATAAAATGAGTGTTGTTACAAGTAAGAATTTCTTCATTGAATTATAGTTTAGTTAGCTAAGAAAGGATTTATGAATAGTTTTTATGTTTGTACTTAAATTATTATTCTTGAATATTTTGCTTTTTACTCCAATAATTGGCTAATAATGAGCCTGTTACGTTCATTGTTGGGCCAAAAATTGCTGATGCCAATCCTACAGTTGCAATTTTCCCCATCTCATTGGCTAATGCTGAAGCCAAACCTGCATTTTGCATACCAACTTCTAATGCAACTGCTCTTGCATCAGCTTCATTAAGTTTTAAAAGTTTTGCCGAAAAGTACCCTAAAAAATAACCAAACACATTATGTACAATTACCACAATGATTAAAATTATACCCACAGATTTGAGCGAAGCTGCACCACTGGCTGTTACAACTAAAATGATATAGGCAATCCCTAACATCGAAAAGACAGGCAAAAAAGTAATGATTTTCTTTATAAATGCAGGGAAAATCTTATTAACCGCCAAACCTATCACAATCGGAATAATGACCAACTGTGCCATATCCCATAACATTTTCCAGAAATCTACTTCAATCAAGCTTCCTCCTAATACTTTCATCAGAAAAGGAGTAAGTACTGGAGCAAGCAACGTGGCCATTGTAGTGATAGTGATAGAAAGTGCCACATTTGCTTTCGCCATCAATGCCATGACATTTGAAGCCAAACCACTTGGACTACAACCAATTAAGATGATACCGGCAGCAATTTCAGCTGGAAAGTAGAATATTCGTGAGAGAAAAAAGCCTAAAAGTGGCATAATTGTAAACTGGCAAACGAGTCCAATAATTACTTTTCGTGGTGATTTGAATATTTCAACAAAATCATTGAATGTCATTGTTGCTCCCATTCCTAGCATGATTACCTGCAAAAATGGTTTAATAAATGTATTAAGTTTAATACCTGCGATACTATTGAATGTATCAGGGAAATTATACCCAATAATTACAAGGAGAATGATGCTTATGGTGTACCAGTAGTCTTTTATTTTCATATTTATGTTGAGTTAGGTATATTTCTGATGGGGATTTAGAAATATTGGGTAGGTTTAAAATAAATACATCCAGAATTAGAGTAACCAATTCTCGAATGTTGAATGTATATAATATTAATCTCGGCGAAGGTACAGTTAGTCTATTTGCAAAACTTCCAAATTTGAACAGTGTGAATTTTTGTAATTATTTTCATAAATAATTGAATTATTTCTACTTGAATTTGAGAGGAAAATTTTATAGAAATGCCATAGTTTTAGCCATAGAAATGGCTATTGTATTAAAACAATTTCCATTGTTTTTAGTAGATTAAAGAAATGTTACGATTATTTAAGGGCGATTATTTATGGGGAGGAAAAACGTGGTGGAGTCTTTACTTCTTAGAAAGACTCCGATAGAAATTGACTTATATCTTTATTTTTAATTCTTTTTGGAAATAGTCCTTTTACGAACTTTTATTTGTCTATCGATTCAAATGAAATTGTAACATTTCCTGTTCCGAGTGCAGATGCAAGCCCAGTGGCATCATCTATTTTGCCGATTTTCGTATAACTATAGGAAGTGGAAAAGCTTTTATAAAAAAGAACCAGTGTATTTGAACCATACAACATGAGGTCACCAGATTGAATACTTGCAGGAACAGAGGCGTTGGTTAAAAGGCTTTTTGGTAGTTGTGCATACTTTTCATTGGCATTAAGTTCATTCATTTTAAGTGTCAAAGGTAAAAGTTTAGTGAACTCAAATGTGGTTGAGTTATTTGATAGCGTGGCTTTGAAAGATTTTTCGCCAATTTTGATGTTTATATTTGTTATCATATTTCTTTCGATTTTAATATCATCTAAATTAGCATTATTCTTTCCACAAAATGCCAAACAAAGTATTATTGCAAATACAATTGGAAGAGATATAAATGTTTGTTTCATATTTGTAACATTTAATTAATTAACTTCATCCATTAAACCTGATAGATTCTTAATAATTTTGGCAGGAATACCAGCAACAACTGTATTGTCTGGCACATCTTTGGTTACTACCGAACCTGCTGCTACCACTGAGTTTTCTCCGATCGTTACTCCTGGTAAAATTGTTGCACTGGCTCCAATCCAAGCATTTCGTTTGATAAGTATTGGTTTTAATAATAGTGCTTTACGCTCTGAAGGTGCGGTAGGATGACTTTCTGTAATAAGACTCACTTTAGGTGCAATCATTACATCATCTTCAATGGTAATACTACCTAAATCAAGAAATGTACAATCGTGATTGATGAATATATTTTTTCCAAACTTAATATATCGACCAAAATTTGTATGAAAAGGAGTAAAAACAGTAGTAGTTTTATCTATTTCTGCTCCAATTATTTTACTTAACAGTTCTCTGATTTTTTCATCTTCTGTGGCATTATTTAATTCAACAACAAACTTTTTAGTCAATGAAACCGCTTCCATAATTTTTGAATACTCTGGGTCATCAAAGGAAATGATTTCACCAATTTGCATTCTTTCGAAAATATCTTTTTTTGTGGCCATTTTTTTTATTAAAGAGAATATTAAATTTCTAAATCAAAAGGCATTTTCCGATTACTTTTGTCCATTACCGCAAAAAAATGAATTTGCAAATGGTGCCTAAAAAATACCAAAACACGCCATTATCGGCTTTGCGTCAACTGGAAAGGTTTTCAAAATAATATTAAAATGTATGTTTTCATTATTGATCTAAATTATCTTGTAATAATGTTGTTAACCTTTTCAATTTAAATTTCTATATTCATGAGGTGTCATTCCAAATTTTTGCTTGAAATAGCGTGTAAAATGCTGTGGATATTTAAAACCAAGTTCACATGCAATTTCACTAATTGACCTATCTTTCTCAAATAACCTTTCTTTAATCAGGTCTAAATGTTTTAGTTGGATGTACTCTAAAGCTGTTTTTCCAGTTTCTTTTTTTACTAAATCCCCAAAATAATTGTGAGATAGACTGAGTTCATCTGCAAAGTACGCAACCGATGGTATGCCAATTTTTTGAAGTTTTTCGCTTGAGAGATAATTGATGAGCATTTCATTAAATTGCTCAATGATTGAATGCCCTACATTTTCTCTGGTGATGAATTGACGGTCATAAAATCGTTGAAAGTATTTTAATAATAATTCAAGATTAGCGACTATAATTTTTTTGCTATGCTTATCAATATTTTGTTTGATTTCAGCCTCAATATTAGAAAAACATATATTAACAGTTTCTCGTTCTTTTTCTGAAAGATGCAACGCTTCGTTTGATTTATAGCTAAAAAAAGAGTAATCGTTCATTTGTTTGGCTAATGAAGTGCCTTTTAAAATGTCACGATGAAAGATTAACGCCATGCCATAAGGCTGATGTAATTCACCTTCTGGTTCATTCGTAACGATTTGTTCGGGAGCAAAAAAAACAACCGTACCCTCATCATAATCATAATATTTTAATCCATATCTCAAATCTCCACACTTGCTATCTTTTATGATGATAGCATAAAAATTTAGCAAAAACTTACTTCTCCTAATCAAATTCGACTTGTTCAAATCTACTATACTTATCAGCGGATGTAAGGTTGGATTATTGAACGTTTCGTTATACTTTCTAATGGTATCGTAGGAAATCATTGACATAGAATTTTTATTAGAACCAAACAAACTTATATATTAAACCATTGTCTTGATTTAAGAACTGTGAAATTGGTAATAAATTCAGTGAAATTGATAAAATATCACTTTTTAAACTGCAGTAACTTTGTAAAAAAAACATTTTAAATACAATTAATAGCTAATGATTAGATTTTCGACTCTTAAAATTACATGTTTACTTATTTTTTCAACGCTTGTTAGTTTAGCACAAACACAAGACAGTACAAATACCCAAGCTGCGACTACCTTTTCGGGTTCAGTAGGATTGACTAATAATGGTTTTTCAATCATTCCTACTTTTTCATTAAATAACCCTGCTGTCATTATGAATTTTTCTTGGAGAAAAAAGCGGTTAAGCTTTGACCCAGATATTAGACTTGTACCAGATGCAAGTAAAGGTGGTTTATTATTTTGGTTGAGGTATAGGATTATCGAAAAACAAAAATTTAGTTTAAGACTCGGTACTCATCCTGCATTTACACTGATACATCGCAATGTTACTGAAAATGGTAAGACAACTGAAATTACCGAAATGCTAAGATTTCTTGCCTTTGAAATAGTACCAAATTATCAGATTACCCCAAATTGGGGAATTGGTGCAACTTATTTACAAGGTAATGGCCTCCAAAATCATGGACCACAATTGACACGAGTTTTGTTTCTAAATACCAATATTGCAAACATAAAACTGAGTGAAAATTTCAGGTTTCAACTAATTCCGTCGGTATTTTTCCTATATACAGATGGTTATAGAGGTAACTATTTTTCTGCGACGGGAATCCTTTCTAATAAAAAGTGGCCTTTTGCTTTACAATCCACCATAAATCAAACTTTTAAATCGGATGTGCCTAATAATCAGAATTTTATGTGGAATGTAATGGTGAGTTACAACTTTAGTAAGAAGATAATGCGTATAAAATAATTAAAATTTGTGACATTTGGCAGAAGAGTACAGTAAGGTTTTTAATGATATATTGCATTATTTTGATATTAAATATTGTTATATGTGTTTATTAATACTCAAAAAATTCAACCTTAATAAAATGAAAAAAAAGTATTTGTTTAGCTTACTTATTGTTCTGCTGACTTCTATTCTTGTAAAGGCTCAGTTTGGTCCTCCAACTGGCGAACCAGATGTAATTAACAAAAGATGGCACGCCTATTGGATAACTGTACCAAGTGCCACAAATGATGGATATGGTGTTTATTTATTTAGAAAAACTGTTGAAATAGCTACTAAGCCTACCAAATTTATAATTCATGTTTCGGCCGATAATAGGTATAAACTTTTTATCAACGAGAAATTTGTTTCATTAGGGCCGGCAAGAGGTGATTTGAATCACTGGAATTACGAAACGGTTGATATTGCTCCTTATCTAAAAACTGGTAAAAATACCGTTGCTGCCCAAGTATGGAACGAAGGCGAATTTAAACCTGAAGCTCAAATTACTTACCGAACAGGTTTCATTTTACAAGGAGCAACTTCGGCTGAGTCGGCCATAAATACCAATAACTCTTGGCTTTGCGAAAAAGATAATAGCTATGCTCCGATAAGATTTAATGTAAGAGCTTATTATGTTGCTGGTGCGGGTGAAGTACGGAACTTCAGTAATCAAATTAAGAATTGGCAAAGCGAATCATTTGATGATAGTAGTTGGCAAAAAGCAAAACTGATTGGCTCAGGTGTTCCTAAAAATATTTTGGGAGCATTTGGAACGATGAGCGGTTGGATGCTCGTGCCATCAATTATTCCTCCAATGGAAATGAAAGACGAACGCCTCAATAAAGTGGTCGTTTCTGATGGAGCGATAACAATACCAGCTGGCTTTCCATCTGAAAGGAAGGAAATTACGATTCCCGCAAATACTGCTGCTAAGATTATTATAGATCAAAATTATTTGACAAATGCTTACCCAAATGCAGTTTTTAGTGGAGGTAAAAATGCTTCAATTAGTATAAAATATGCTGAGACAATGTTTAATAAATATCCAGCAAAGGGTAATCGTAATGACACCCAAAATAAGGACTTTTTAGGGCGAACGGATAGTCTTATTTCTGATGGAAGTAAACTTCAAAAATTCACAACACTTACCTATAGAACTTATCGTTACATTCAATTAATCGTTACTACGAAAGATGAACCTCTGATTTTGAATGATATTTTTGGGACATTTACAGGCTATCCATTCGAATTGAAAGCAAATACTACCAGTAAAGACCAAGAAATTAGTAATATTTTGACCATCGGCTGGCGTACAGCTCGCTTGTGTGCGACTGAAACCTATATGGATTGTCCTTATTACGAACAATTGCAGTATATCGGGGATGGTCGAATACAGGCTTTGGTATCGCTTTTTAATAGCGGGGATGACCGATTAGTGAAAAATGCCCTCAACCTTATGGATTTTTCACGTCAGCCCGAAGGCGTGACACTCAGCCGCCATCCTTCTTATACTCCACAATTCATCCCTACTTTTTCTTTATGGTATATAGGTATGTTGCATGATTATAGTCGCTATGGTAGTGATATTGATTTTGTGAAATCAAAAATTGGAGGAACTCGCCAAATTTTAGATTATTTCAAGACCTATCAACAAGCAGATGGCTCTTTAAAAAATGTACCACAATGGATGTTTACTGATTGGGTTGATAATTCAAAAGAATGGAGGTCGGGCATTGGGCCAATGAGTGAAAATGGCACATCAGCAGTACTTGATTTTCAATTGCTATGGGCGTATCAAGTGGCGACTGATTTAGAGTTGAAATTAGGAAATATTGCCTTTGCCACACAGTATCAGAAAGCTATCGAACAACTCAAAAAAACGATTCGAACTAAATATTACGATGCTTCTAAAAAGTTATTTGCCGACCGTGAAGAAAAAGATACTTTTTCTCAACATACTAATTCATTGGCCATTCTAACAGGTATTACATCGCCTTTAGAAACAAAAGAAATTGCTCAACAACTCATCAATAATAAAGATTTAGCTTCGGCTTCAATTTATTTTAAATACTATTTACACCAAGCTTTAATCAAAGCAGGTTTCGGAAATGATTATTTGAAATGGTTAGATAAATGGCGTGAAAATATTAATATGGGACTAACTACTTGGGCAGAAACGTCTGATGTAGATAAAACTCGCTCCGATTGTCATGCTTGGGGTTCGAGCCCAAATATTGAATTTTACCGTACAATATTAGGAATTGACAGCGATGGACTTGGTTTTTCAAAAGTAAAAATTACACCACATCTTGGGCAAATGACTGATATTGGTGGTAGTATTCCACACCCAAAAGGAAATATTTCTACTAACTATAAATTAGAAAACGGGAAATGGAAAATTCAGATTGAATTACCTAAAACTATTACAGGTAATCTTGTTTGGAATGGAAAAACAGTAGCTCTCAAAGAAGGTATCAATCAATTAAACCTCTAACCATCAAAGTAATGGCATCAATCATCAATAGAAGACAAGCATTATCTCAACTATCATTAACATTAGTTGGTGCTGCTTTTTCAACAAATGTATTTTCATCACAAAAAATATTTGGAGCTTCGTCTATCATCGAGGAATTTGTAAATGCTGAAACCAATTTTGGCAAAATAAAAGGATATCGAGAAAATGGAGTAAATATTTTTAAAGGAATTCCTTATGCGGGCAAAACATCAGAAGATAGACGTTTCCGCCGTCCTGCCCCGCTTGAACCTTGGACGGGAGTGAAAGAAACCCTAACTCTTGGAGCTCCAGCCATACAAAATCCAAGAAGAAATGAGCCTGCTCCTTCGGAAGATTGCCTTTTCTTAAATGTTTGGACACCAGCCAACGACCATAAGAAACGTCCAGTTATGTTTTATAATCATGGCGGTGGTTTTGTGATTGGCTCGGGTGGTTCAGGTGGACAAGACGGGGCAAATCTTGCTCGACATTTTGATGTGGTTGTCGTAGAAACCAATCATCGTTTGGGCTTATTAGGCTTTTTGTATTTAGATGAATTAGGAGGAGCTGATTACGCTGGTTCGGGTAATAACGGAATGTTGGATATTGTAGAAGGCCTAAAATGGGTGAACCAGAATATTGCCAATTTTGGCGGAGATCCAAATAATGTTATGATTTGGGGAGAATCGGGTGGTGGAGCAAAAACATCTTGTTTGTATGCAATGCCGTCGGCAGCACCTTATTTCAATAAGGCTTCGATTGAAAGTGGCCCAGGTGTGCGAATGACTCCAAAAGAAGTAGCAGCAGAAACTACATTGATGCTTTTAAAAGAGCTAAATATCGACCCTAAAGATTGGAAAAAGATTTTGGATGTGCCAGCCAGCAAATTATTAGAAATGCAAGGAAAACTTCCTTTTGTACCACCATTTGTTGAGAAAAATAAAAATCAAGGATTTATGAGAAGAAACTACGGCGGCTTTGGCCCTGTGGTTGATGGAAAAGCCTTGCCTAATAATCCATTTGACCCAACTGCTCCTGTGATTTCTAAGAATAAACCACTTTTAGTGGGTTGGAATGAAGATGAATGGGCATTTTTTGCTTGGGAAAGAAAGGAAACGGAATTTGCTACGTACGATTTTGAGGCCTTACACAAAAAATTTGAACCAACGTATGGTACAAATACGCAAAAAATAATTGACACTTACCGAAAAGCAAGGCCAAGTGCTTCAGCAGCAGATATTTACATTGCTATTTCATCAATTACGATGATGGGTTTAGGGTCGGTTGAAATTGCTGAGAAAAAAGTTAAACAAGGCGGGGCAAATGTTTATCTGTATAATTTTGGGTATAAATCTGAAGTGAAAATTCCAAATACAGATTATCCGATGGGGACTCCTCACGCAATGGATATTAGTTTTAAATTCTTCAATGAATCTGCTGATAAACCAAGTTTCTTTGGTGGAAACAAGCCAGAGAGAGTTACGGCCTCGCATAATTTCGCCGAATTATGGACCAACTTTGCAAAAACAGGTAAACCTTTTGCTAAAGATGCTCCAGAATGGAAACCTTATAACCTGAAAGATAGACCTACCATGCGTATTGATACCAAATTGGAGGTATTAAATGATAGATTTAAAGATGAATTGAAAGTTTGGCGTGAATTGGATAAACTGTAAAGAAAAAGGCTAATAATTTATAGAAAAGATTGTAGTATTTATCAACAAAACACAGAAGCCATGAATTTGGCTTCTGTGTTTTGTTAATATGTGATTTATTCATGCACCAATGCTGCCACTTTTTTAGCATTTCTTTTACTTGTAAGTCCTAAGATTCTATTTTTTAAGGACTCAATTATCATGTACATAGAAGGTACTAAAAATAAAGTAAGTAGTAGAGAGCTGCTCAAACCACCAATGATTACCCAAGCCATCCCATTTTTTACTTCAGCTCCTGAGCCTGATGCCAAAGCGATGGGTAGCATACCTGTAATCATCGCAATAGTTGTCATTAAAATTGGACGTAAACGTTCCTTTCCTGCTTCAATTAATGCTTCCCTCACCGAAAGACCTTCTGCTTTTAGATGATTTGTAAAGTCAACGATTAGAATCCCATTTTTTGCTACCAAACCCAAAAGCATAATCAGACCAACAATGGCAAAAATAGTCAATGATTCCATTGAAAGTGCTAAGGCTAATAATGCTCCAATTAATGCGACTGGAATAGAGAATAGTACTACAAATGGATAAACAACGCTTTCATAAAGTGCAACCATAATCAAGTACACCAACAAAATACCTAAGCCCATTGCTAAACCCAAGCTACCAAAAGCATCTTTTTGGCGTTGTGCTTCTCCTTGATATTCAATGATAACACCTTCTGGAATTTTTAATTTAGCAATTTGTTTTTGAATATCCGCTACAATCGTTCCAGTAGGACGACCAACTGCCGAAGCTGTTACTTTAATTGAATTCATTCGGTCGGAGCGTTCTAAAATAGCCTGACCTACCACTTCCGTCACATCAGCTACTTCATTGAGTTTGATGATCGCTCCTTTGCTATTTCTGAGAGTCAATTCTCGAATATTTTCGATAGAACGCTTTTCTGATTTTTCTAATGAAATATTGATGGGATATTCTTCACCCGATTGTTTAAATTTAGATTGGTCATTTCCTCTAAATGCTAATTGAATCGCTCCCCCAACTTCAGGAATACTAAGCCCAGCTTGTGAAATTTTATCACGATTTAATTGAATTGAAATTTCAGTCTTTGGACTTTTAGTACTAAATTCAACATAATCTGTTCCAGGCGTTTTTCTAACAATATCTTTCACACTTTGAGCAACTTCCTTAATTTTCTGCATATCAACACCTTTGATAGCAACTTGAATGGGAGCTTCACTGCCGCCAGTAATACTCACAGGTCTTAACACTATTTTTACACCAGGAATTTTTGTGATTTCATCTCTTATCATATTACCAAAAGCGTCAGTTGACATTTTACGCTTTTGCTTATCCACAAGCGTAACTGAAATTTCAGAAATATTTGAATTAGAATTTCCTGAACCCATTGCACCTGTTTGTGTACCGATATTAGCAAAAACTTTTTCAACTTCTGGTTTTTGAAGCAATAATTCTTCCACTTGCTTGGTTATCATATTGGTTTGTGATAGTGGTGTTTGTGAAGACATTTCAAGTTGAATGGCAAATTCACCACGATCTCCAGAACCAGCAAAAGCTGTACCGATAAACCCAGTTCCCAACAAAGCAATTGAGCCACAAAACATCACGAAGATGACAATTAGCACCCAACGCTTATGATTGAGCGACCAAGCTAACATTTTTCCGTAATCGGCTTGTAAACTATCGAGGAATTTCTCAAAACCAAGATTGATTCTGCCCCAAAGACTTGATTTACTCAAAATTTCGATTTTTCCCCATCTTGAAGCCAATAATGGTGTAAGTGTGAATGATACTAATAAACTCATTAATGTAGAGAAAACAACCACTAAAGAAAATTCTCTTAGAATGTTACCAATCAAACCACCACTCATTGATAAAGGTAAGAAAACCACAACATCCACCAGTGTAATAGCCAAAGCCGTAAAACCAATTTCTTTTCTTCCTTCCAATGCTGCATCAATCTTGTTTTTCCCCATTTCGAGGTGGCGATAAATATTTTCCAAAACTACGATACTATCATCAACCAAAATACCAACCACCAATGAAAGTCCCATAAGAGTCATTAGATTGAGTGAAAAACCAAAGACATACATCAGGATAAATGTGGGTATCATGGCCGAAGGAATAGCTACCAATACAAACATAGAACTACGGAAACTATGTAAGAAAAACAGCATTACACCTGCCACAATGATAATTGCTAAAAATAAATCATGTACAACCGCATCGGCCGATGCAAGTGTATAGACTGATTGATCGGCAGCAATATCATAAGTGAATTTCTTTGAAGCATATTCTTGCTCAATCTTTTTGAGAGATTCTTTCACTGCTTTACTCACATTTACTGCGTTAGCATCTGCTTGCTTGACAATTTCAATACCTATTCCAGCTTTACCATTATTTCTATTGAGTGTTTTGGTCTCGGTTTGCCCGTCTGTAATCATTGCAAGGTCTTTGAGTAAAACTCTACTACCATCGGCATTCTGACGAATAATAAGATTTCGTAATTCATCAATTTTTACAAGATTAGCATCCAATCTAATCGAAATTCTATTATTATTGCTTAAAACACTACCTGCTGGGAAGGAGCTATTGCTATTAGCAATCATTTGGTTTACTTGTGCCGACGAAATATTATAGGCTTGTAGCTTAGTATTATCAAGATTTACTTGAATTTCACGCTCATTGCCACCAATTAGTCGAACTGTACCTACTCCTGCAACGTTTGATAAAACAGGCTTAATTTTTTGGTCAATTAAATCATATAATTCAGGTTCTGACATATTGGCTGAGGCACTAATTCTTAATACTGGAATTTCATCAGTATTAAAACGATTGACTACAGGGTCATTGGCATCTACTGGCAAAGTCGATTTAATTTGGTTGATTTTTCGTTCAGCATCTCTTTGTGCATCAAGTGTATTGATACCTGATTTGAGTTGTACTGTAACAATTGATAAGCCTTCTGACGAACTCGAAGAAATTTTATCTATCCCTTCGATGGCAGAAACTGCCTCTTCGATGGGCTTTGTTACAACGTTCTGAATTTCATCAGAAGATGCTCCACGATAAACGGTCTGAACCATGATGACGTTGGCTTCAAATTTTGGCAATAAATTATAATTTAATTGCTTATAGCTGATAAAGCCAAACAGAATCAAAGTCACAAAAAAGACCGTAATCAACAAAGGACGTTTGATTGATATTTCTGTTATTGACATTTTCTTATTTGTTAAAATTGTGAACTGGTTACTTGTTATAGGCCAATTGTTCCTAATGAAGTAAATCTTTAATAACTAATAACCATTAACTAATAACCAATTATTTATCATTAGTTTTGATAATACTACTTCCGTCGGTCAAGTTGATTTGTCCGCTTGTTACTACCTCTTCGCCCGCTTCTAAACCAGCCACCACTTCAATGTTTTCGCCGATTTCACGACCAAGTGTAATTTTCTTTACGGAAGCTACATTGTTTTTTACAACATATACATAAGGATTTTTAACACCTTCTACTAAAGCTAATTTTGGTATTTGTAAAACCTTTGCTTTTCCACCCAAATCAAAGCCAACCATTACATAAGTGCCTGCTCTCAGTGCATTTGTATTCAATTGTAATTCAACTCTGTAATTATGATTTTCATCTCCTTTAGGAGAAATAAATTTAATATTTCCTGCAAAAGATTTATTAGGAAAAACATCTGAGGTGATACTTGCATTTTGTCCTAAACGTAATTGGTAAACATCTTTTTCATTCACAAAAACGACTGCTTTTAAATGAATATCATCAACAACCGTTGCAATCACCGAACCAGGACTGACAAATTCACCAGCCATCAATTTACGTGAAGTAACAATACCGCTGATTGGCGAAATAATATTGCCATCGCTTATTTGTTGTTTTACTTGTTCGATTTGCAAGCGTGTATTTTCGATATCATATTTGCTATTAATTACGCTTAATTCTGTACCTGCATTTCCTTTGAATAAGTCTTCATTACGTGCTAAATCTTTTTCTAATTTACTAAGTGTCAATTCATTAGATTTTAGATTGATCAGTTTTAGTTTTGATTCTAAACTCCCGATAACTTGCCCTTTTGCTACTCTCGTGCCTATTTCTATTGATAATTTTTCTATTTTTCCTTGAATTCCAGCGGCAATAGTAGCTTCGCTGTTAAGTTCTAAATTGGCAGGTAATACAACTTTACCATCGTATTCTTTGTAGTCGACCAAACTTGTGGAAACGGCTACGGCTAATTTTGTACGGTCAACAACTACTTTATTGGCTTCTATTTTTTTCTTATTTTTAGCAAGCGTGTAAGTAATGACGCCTATTACTGCTATTAAAGATATGGTGAGAATGAGCGACTTTTTCATTGATCTGTTTGATTAAAATTGATTAATATAATTTTTTAAGTTTCCTTTCGATTTTTCGTATTCAAGTCTTGTACTCAAGAAATTGATGAGTGAATTCATATAATTACTTTGAGCTTCTTTGTATGTATAATCAGCGTTCAATACATCTGATAGCATCGAAACCCCTTTTTGATATTCTAAACTACTACTTTCAAAAACTTCTTTAGCAAAATCAAGGTTTTCCTTATTAATTTTCAAATCTGATTGAGCCTTTTGAATCAGTGTGGCTGAGTTTTCAAAAGCCAATTGCATATTATCTGTGCTAATTTTCAAACTTGTTTTGGCATTCAATAAGCTTATTTCACTTTGTTTCAATTGACTATTTTTGCGATAACCACTGAAAATCGGTACATTTACTTTGAACCCAATTGATGAGAAATCAATCCAATTGGAGAGTGATTTGCCAAAATCATTGCCAAAACTCATGACACCATATCTACCATACATCGAAACAGCTGGCAAAAAAGCGGCTTGTTTTCTTTTCACATCAAGTTCTTGCAGAAGAATATTATTACTTTGAATCTTGTAGTCTAAAATATCCTTTACATCCAAAGCATTGTCTCTTTCGATTTGTGTCAGCGTTTCATAATTGATACTATCCAAAATACTTATGTATTCGTTTAATGACATGCCCATGACATTTTTCAAACGATTCAATGCCACACCTTTGTTGGCTTGAATGATTGATTTTTGTGATAAGATATTATTGAGGGTAGATTTTGTACGGTCGAAATCAGTCTTTTTGATGACGCCTTTTTCTAAACGTAGTTTTAAAATATCTAATAATTCTCTGTATTTTTTTTCGTTTTCAAGCGTGATTTTTTCTTGCTCCAAATAAACCAGCACTTGAAAATACGCATTTGCAGTATTATAGATAAGATTATCTTGGGTTTGTTCTTTTTTCAAAATTGCCAATTGGGTATTAGGCTCAGCTGCTTTCAGTCCAAGTAGCATTGATTTGTCAAAAATCACTTGGTCAAGTTGAGCCGTGGCATTGGTATTGTATTGATTACCAAACTGAATTCTTATTTCATTTGGACTAAAAGCTCCCGCAGGAATGACTGAAACCTGACGTTTCAAGTTGTCATCAAAGGTAATATTTGTACTTACTTGCGGTAAATATCCTGATAAAGCTTCTTTTGCTTTTTCATTTGCGGCCAAAATCTCATTGTTGGCGATGGCATTATTTAAGTGATTTTTTAAGGCAAAATCAATACAACTTTTAAGTGAAAGTGGTGTTCCCCCCAGTTGATTACTGGTATTCTGTTTTTGGCTAAAAGCAGTGATGGTGCCTATTTGCCAAACCATATAAATTAAAAAACTTAATTTTTTCATGTGTTTGATTAATTGAATTTTTCTAAGAATAAGTTGATTTTAATATAGTTGATTTGTCAACTATTTAAACAAAAATTTATGCTTCTGCGTTTTGTTTCAACTTTGATAAAACTTGTTTGAAAATTAATATTTCAGCATCCGAAATGTTCCACATAATAATTTCACCAAGACTCGTTATGACCGCTTTACATTTTTCCAATTCTGCTTCGCCTGCCTCGGTTAAGATAATATATTTTTTTCGACGGTCATTGGCATCATTTAAACGCTGTACCATTCCTTTTGCTTCCATTTGGTCAATATGACGCATAATTCCTGACTTATCTAACTGTAATACTTCAGCTAATTCAGATTGAATGGAATCTTCTTTCGACGAAATAATTTTAAGTAAATGAAATTGTTCTGGCGAAATAGACATGCCGTGTTTCTCAAACTCGGCTGCTGATAGTTTGTGTAATGCCCTAATCGTGCTGGCAAAAATGAATTGAAGTGAATCTTTATCTAATTCCATAAACTGTTGATAGTGATATAGTTGATAAGTCAACGATATAAAATTAGATAAAGTTTCATTCGGTGCAAAGTTTTTTTTAGTTTTTTATAACTTTTGACTGAATTTGAATTGTTTTAGTCAAAAAACTTGTATTTTAATTGCTAAAATCAACTTCTGGGCGAGTAGAATTTGAGTTTTTCTTTTTCACATTCGTCGTACTCTTGCGGTTGAGAGGGAGTTGAAGGGTTAATTTATAAAAACGGACTTCACGACGATTCATAGATTCTTGATATGCAGTAGCTTGGTCATAAATCGAAATTTGCCTTCTTGAATTAAAAATGTCATTAACAGTAAAAGCTATGCTACCTTTATTATTCCAAAATGTTTTACGAATAGCAAAATCAGCCGCACGAATGGGTTTGCGATAACCTTGTAAACTTGGCGATTTAGCATCATAATTTCCACTTAATTGTGCTGAGAGATTTCCTTTAAATTTATAAGTCAAGTTTAGTTTTGAGCGGGCAGTCCAAAGACTTTTTGAATAAGTATCAGTTTGAAGTGTAAAATTGAAAACATTCAAACTGGCCAAAACAGAAAGGTTTTTGACCGCATAAAATGTTATGGTATTCTCAAAACCACCTTGAATATCTACTTTTACATTGGTAAAAGTTGTTACCAAAATGGAAGGGTCGGTAGTTGATGGTTGCACAAAAGGCTTAATGGTATTATCTTCATAAATATAATAAGCGGACGATAACCAATTTGTTTTACCAAAAGATTTGTTGTAGTTGAGTTCGGCAGTATTGACAAACTCAGGTTGTAAAGCAGGATTACCAATGGTAATATTTTGTTTGTCGCTTGACTGAATTCCAATGAAAATTTGTCTCCAGCCAGGGCGACCGATTTTTCTGCTCAAATTAAGTCCGATTTCAGATTCTTCTCCTAATTTTTTGCTAATAGCAAATGATGGAAAGAATGCTTTTATCCAATTTTTTCCAGTGGTAGAAGGATAATAATAGCCAAAAGTTGTAGCTGGCTCAAATCTTGAAACGCCTTGTAAACTTGACTGTTCAATTCGCAAACCTGCCTGTAAACTGATATTGTGTTTTAATCGAGTAGTATAAAGTGCATAAAGTGCGTTGACTGTTTCAGTAATTCTGGCATTTTGCGAATAATCAGCAAGTAATTTGTAACTATTAGTAGCTTCTTGAAATTGATTAAAAAAATACTGTTGATCTCTAATATAAGTCAAACTTCGTAGCCCCAGCTCCCATTTGGTTGAATCATTGATAGGATGTGAGTAATCTAATTGAGCGACTAATTGGTTGCCAATGGTGTTGCCTGCAATCTTATCTTTTTCAGGTGAACCCACTTGGTTTGTACCATCAATATTAAGCGATGTTGTCAACCAATCGGCAGCGTTTGAAACATTATTATGATTATATCCAGAAGTAAAGCTAAGTGTTCTTCCTTTTTGTGGGAAATTGTGTTTCCAATCGAGTTCTAAACCTTTATTATTGAATGTATTATTTGGAGTTGTTCTACGTTCGCCATAAGTAGTTCGGATATGATTCGCATCAAAATTATCATAAGATTGGTTGGTTAGGCTATTAAACTTACCTAATACATAGATTCCAGCAATCGAAATCGTATTATTTTTATTGATATTATAGTCAGCAGCAATTCGGCTATTCTGAAAAACATTATTGAGTTTAATATTTGTATTTTGATTAAAATAGCTCGAAACTACACCATTATTTGAAAAATTGGTGCGATAAGCATAGTTGTCTAGCAAATTTTGAGTGGCATTAGCATTATAAAGTACAGAAAGATTCCATTTGCTTCGATTCATTTCGGCGTTCAACATACCATCAAAACGCCCAGCATTACCTATTCCAACACTGGCAGTTCCATTATACCCTGCTGCTCTATTTTTCTTCAATACCAAGTTTACTATGCCACCAGTAGCTGCGGCTTCGTATTTGGCAGAAGGATTAGAAATTACTTCTACTGATTCTATTTGATTAGCAGGGATTTGTGCCAAACTTAGTTGCGTAGGTTTGCCATTGATATAAATCGTTGCTGAAGAATTTCTCAAAATAGCACTGCCGTCGGCATCAATAGATAGAGAAGGAATATTACGAAGTAAATTTTCGGCAGTACCACCAATACTGGTGATACCATCAGATACATTAAATACCCTTTTATCCAAATTGAGTGTAGCAGTATTTTTTTGAGCTTTTACGCTTACTTCTTTTAATATAGAAGTTTCAGCTTGTAAAGAGATAATACCTAAATTATTGTCTTCGGGAATACGTATTGTCTTTACAACCTTCAGATAACCAACAAAAGAAATACTTAATTTTGCTTTACCAACGGCTAAATTTTGAATCAAAAATTCGCCTTTTTCATTTGTACTACTACCTATTTTCAAAGAATCTGTTCCAATTCTTGCTTGCGATACTAAAATTGAAGCAAAAGGCAGGGCTTCTTTGGTGGTGGCATCAATTAATTTCCCATTAATGCTATTTTGTGCAATTAACTCTAAGCTATAAAGTGATAAGGTAAGCACAATCAGTAAAATTCTCATATTTCTTTGGTATGTTTTTTACAAGTATAACCCTAAAAGGAAATAAATGTTCCTTTTCATTGTTAAGAATCGACAACCACAAACATTTATTCGACAGAATGGTGAAGAAATATTTTAATGTATCAAATATATGGAATTACTTAACTTTGTATTAAGCAGTGGAACACAAAGCTATTTTAATTTAAAAAGTAGGATAAAATTGAAAACAACTCATGAATCAACCAAAGATATTTACTTTAATAATTTTGCAACTATTTATTTTTTCATTCTCAATAGCACAAACTGCGGTTACTATTTCTGGAAATATCAAAGATAAAAATTCCAAAGCAATTTTGCCTTTTGTCAATGTGATTTTGAAAACAGAGAAAGATAGTACTTTTGTAAGTGGAACTGTGACTAATGAAGAAGGGCGTTTCGCTTTGACTAATATTAAGACAGGTAATTACTTCTTAGAAATTTCATATATTGGCTATTCTACTAAAAAGCAAGCTGTTTTTGTTGGGAAACTAACTGAATTTTTAGATTTGAATACCATCGAATTGGAAGCTAAAGCAACTTCTTTAGATGAGGTAGTTGTAACTGCCAAAACCAATGAAATAAGCGAACAAATGGATAAGAAAACTTTCGCATTGAAAGATAATATTAGTCAAAGCGGTGGCTCTATTTTACAGGCATTACAAAATCTACCAAGCATAACTGTTCAAGATGGGAAAGTACAATTACGTGGGAATGATAAAATAATTATATTGATTGATGGTAAACAAACAGCTCTGACTGGTTTTGGTAGTCAAAGTGGATTGGATAATATTCCTGCATCAGCAATTGAAAAAGTTGAAATTATCAATAATCCATCTGCGAAGTATGATGCAAATGGTAATGCAGGCATTATCAATATTATTTACAAAAAGAATAATAAAGAAGGATTTAACGGTAAAGTGGGCTTTACAACTGGTTTAGGTTCGCTTTGGGTACGTAGAGAAAATTTGCCAAGTATCAGACCTCAATACACATTTACGCCCAAGATAAATCCGAGTATATCACTCAATTACAAAAAAAACAAAGCCAATGTTTTTTTTCAAGGTGATTATTTATACACCGAAACACAGAATAAAAATGAGTTTGTTTATAGAACTTACGACAATGGCGATATTGTCAATCAACAATTAAAGCGTAATAGAAATACGCACTTTACTACCTTAAAATCAGGCATTGATTATACATTTAATGACCAAAATTTATTGACAGTTTCGGCACTTTTTGGCAGCGAAAAAATTATTGATCGTGGCGATGAGCCTTTTTTTAATGCAGATTTAACGGAAAGAAAACGCCTTTGGCAGTTTTTGGAAGATGAATTGAAAACTACCATCATGGCAACTGCCAATTATCAGCATAAATTCAAAGAAGCAGGGCATTTACTTAATATTGGTTTTAATTATACATTTCATAGAGAAGATGAGAAGTATTTTTATGATAATTATTTGCCAACTTCAAAAGGAACTGACGCTTTTAAATTACTTTCAGATGAACAAGTGTATGATTTTAATGTGGATTATATCAAACCACTAAAATATGGTAGAATTGAAACAGGTATTAAACTTCGTGATAGAGGTATTCCGACCAATATGCACTTTATTCCAGGGGCAAATTCTGTTTTGGATGTGAATGCAGGTGGTTGGGCGACTTATAAAGAGTTAATTCCTGCAGTTTATAGCAATTATATTTTTGAGAACAAAAAATGGGAAGCCGAATTAGGCTTGAGGCTTGAATATGTTAGGATCCAGTATGACGTAAATCCAAACCATGTAGTTTATAAAAGCGATGGTTATCATTATACACAGCCATTTCCCAATTTGCGTTTAGCCTATAAAATTAATGACAATAATAAACTTTCAGTTTTCTATAATCGTCGTGTTGATAGACCTAATGAAGTGGATATTCGTATTTTTCCAAAATATGATGATGCTGAAATTATTAAAGTTGGAAATCCTGCTTTGCGGCCACAATTCACCAATTCAATCGAATTGGGTTTTAAAACCAACTGGGAAAATGGTAGCTTATACAATGCCCTTTATCATAGATTTGCAGATGGCACCATTACAAGAATTTCAAGCATAGTTCCTGGTAGTAACTTAATTTATGCGATTTTCCAAAACGCAAGTAAAAGTTATAATACTGGTTTAGAGATGGTTTTGAGTCAGACTGTTTCAAAAAAATATTCGTTCAACATCAACTTTAATGCTTATAAAAATCAAATAGATGCTTTTACGGTTGAAAATAAATATCCTGTTAAAAATATATTTTCGGCGGCTAAACAAGAAATCATTTCAGGAAATATAAAGTTTAACAATACTGTTCATTTTGCAAAGAATATTGACGCTCAGTTGACAGCTATTTATTTAGCTCCAGATATTATTCCACAAGGTAAAATAAAATCACGTTTTTCATTAGACCTTGGACTAAAAAAAGCGATTCAAAATAAAAGAGGAGAGTTGTTTCTCAACGCAAGTGATTTGTTGAATACCATGATTATTAAAAGAGAAATCATAGGTCAAGGTTTTAAATATACCAGTAATGACTACTATGAGACACAGGTAGTTAGAATAGGTTATAATTATAAGCTTTAAATTTTTACAAGGCTAATATGTAATGAGTTGGATTTAAAGATAGGGGAGAGAAGATGAGTAAAATACAACTTACAAAGATAAAAGATCCAAATTAGTTTTCTTACTTCTTCACTCGAAGAAGTAAGAAAACTAAAATTGATGCTGAAAAATCAATTTTTAATTACAGCCTTTTGTCTGAGCTTCAAAATTTACGCCTTTAGCTGCATAAAATCCTGGTAAAAGCAAAATACTGTTGCCTGCATTATAAATAGTACCTGTATTTATGCTTGCCTTACTTGAAATAGTTTGACCAATTTTATATATTCCTGTTGCAAAATAGCCAACTCCCAATACTAACGAAGAAGGGCATGAAAGCGTGGTAAAGTATATGCTTGGTGTAAATGCTGAAAGTATTCCATCAATACATACTGTTTGTATTTGTGCTTCGTAATTTGTGCCTGGCAATAAATTAGTAAGCCAAGTTTGCGAGGTAGTTAAGTTGTTAGCAGTTCCCCAAATTGATGAACCTATAACCCTAAACTTTAAATTTACATTTGAAGGCGTACTATTCCATTGAATATTTGCAGTGGTTTCAGTTAGGTTTGTCCCAGATGGAGTTATGATTGAAGCCGACCTGCAATAAGTTGCCGAAAACGTAGAAGTAGAGTAGTTGCTACTATTGGTTGGACTGCAGACTGTTTTTACTTGCCATTCATAAGTTTGTCCATTATTAAGGCCACTTAAAGTCGTCACTACAATACCATCTTGGGTGCAAGAAATCAAAGCTGTTTCAGTCCAATTGATTGTACCACTTACACGATAACGAACAACATAGTTATTCCCTGCTATACCTTTCCAATAAGGTTGAAACGAAGTAGGAAAGGTATTTTGCCATTGCATATCCGTTGGAATTGGGCAAGAAGTTGCGTTTACTGTAACAGTTCCACTGCCTCTTGATGCACTAACACAAGTATCAATCGTACAATCAGCATAATAAATAGTTGTACTATTTAATGATGGAGTTATAAAACTGCTGCCATTGCCTAAACTTGAACTTCCTGTTGGAACATTATACCAATTTATTGTTCCCAAACAGCCTGTTGCAGCAAGTGTAGCAGTCTGGCCGTTATTAATTGTGGTAGAGGTTATGCTCGGAATTGGTGGTAAAGTTTTTTCTGTGATTAATAAACTTTTAATAGAAGTGCAAGTATTTGCATCAGTTACTAAGCATAAATATGCCCCAACTCCAATTGTTACATTTTGTGTTGTTTGATTATTCGACCAATTGAATGTATATGGTGCTAAACCGCCCGTTGGATTGGCTGTTAAAATGGAAGTTGCTCCTTGACATACTTCAGTATTTCCACTTATAGATAAATCAATCGGAGAGGATGAACTTGGAATATAGATTGTTTCCATTTGAGAACAGCCAGTATTGGTTTGTGTTACAATCACTGAATATGAGCCACTTTTTTTTGCACTTATGGAGGCATTGGTACTTTGGTCACTCCATAAAAAACTATATAAACCACTTGGTGATATGCTTACAGAAGCAGAACCATCTGATTTTGAGCAAGTAGCTTGTGTATAACTTGAAATTATTGTAAAATTAACACTACTAATTGATACAATACCTGTAATCGTATTTCCACTATTATCAGTAATAAAATAGGTATAATCACCAGCATTGATATTTGTTAATGTTGTCCCTGTACCGACCGTTAGGCTCGCTTTTTTCCATGTACACAAATATCCACCTGTTCCGCCAGAAATATTTAAAGATACTGAACCATTGGTAGCACTTGCACAACTTGGCTTGATGATTGATTCACTAACTTGAATACTTGGAACAGTCGTACACTTTATAATATTAAAATAATCACTTAAATCTAATCCCCAGGTAGCACCGTCAATATCTTCAACCTTAAATTTAAGCTGTGTAGTTGAAATATTGGGCACTTGCCAAGCATAACTATGGCTTGTATAAGCATTTCCACCAGTTGTACTACTTATCAAAATCCATGTATTTCCTCCATCTATTGAGTAATAAAGCCTATAACCATTAGAATCGGTATCCCCTTGTTGCCAAGTAATATTTATGGTTTGTCCGCATGTTAAAACTTCTTGAATATTTGGATATGTAATGTTAACAGTATTATTTAATGGATCTTTTACTGTAAAAAAGCCATCGCTGATAATCCAAGGTAAATTTGTATCATAACAATCATATCTTATTCTCATTTTGCCAAATCGTGTGTATTGCCCCATTGAATTGAAGCTGTCTTCTCCATCATTAGCAACACAATTACTACCACTTCCTCCCCCACAAATATTATTTGGAGGACTATAAAAATAGGGTAGCCAATTTAACCCACCGTCTAAAGAATATTCGATTGCAGCATCTGAGTAAGGGTTGAGTGCATTTGAAGTCCATTGAATGGTGTTATTGGGGCTATAACATAAATCAAAAGATTTTCTATCGAATTGAGTTAGCCAATTTATTATAGGAATATTTGTAGCTTTTATTGCGATATAATATGGTGAAGACGCACAACTTCCTTCAAATGTTATTTTTGCTTGTGCCGAATAATTGGCATTGATGGAAGCATTGATCATAACTTCCAAAGTAATACTTTCATTTGGATTTAAACTATAATAGTATTCTGTTAAGTAACCTACATTTGGCACCCAAATACCAAAATAATTGCCATGTTGCCCTTCAAACTTTACCCAACCCTGCGTATATTGATTGGTTGGGTTATTGATGGTGAAGTATTGCTGTCCGTACGAGCCAGAACCAATGAAACCAAAATCAATGGATGATTTATTGATGGTAGCACAAGAGTTGCCATTACCTCCGCCGATACTGTTTTCAGTAGGACATTCTATTTTTAAATTATATTCGCCACTTACACCATTTTCACCATCTACCACAAAATAATAAGTTTGACCAGCCGTTATATCAAAACTTCCTCTAATATCTACGCCACCACCAGCATAAGCGAGTGTATGTTGCATATCGCCACATGATGATAATACATATAAATCTAAATTTCCAGTGGCTATTTCGTTAAAAACAAAATTTAAAATACCTGACGAACAAGCAGTAAACGTATGAACCTTTTCTGGTCCATCTTTATTAATTGGAAAATACTCACCATTTGCTCCATAATGACTGACTTTGTTTACAGCACCTGCTGTAGTACCATGATGAGTGATGCCACAACTTAACACAACCGCTTCTGAGCAATCTAATTTTTCATTGATTTGTATAGGTGGAGCTGTCGTTTGAGCTGTCATGTTGACACCATAGTTGCACCCATAGTTAGTTGCATTATGATTAATATAAATTGGCACCGAAACCGAGCCATAAGCACTAGGGGTATAGCGTATATAGAAATCTTGGAATTCGCCTGGTTGGAGATAAAATGAGTTGGTAAGATTTTGTATTTCAAATGCTGGATGATTTGGAGCAATTTTCAAACTACCTTGCAGTATTCCTGTAGAAGGATTACTAATTCTTAAATACTCATCTCCAAACGAACCTAAAGAAATTTCATTAAAATCCATTTCATTGGGTCGGCTAATTGTCATTTGAACACCTTGAGTCGTATTGCAGTTGGAAGCACTTTCACCACCAGTAATTTCACTTACAACTTCATAAGTATCAGAATCAATTAATAATCCATTTGCATATACTCTTAATTCATAGAACCCCGCTGGGTCTGTAATTGGAGATGTTCCCCTATCTAAATATTCAATAGCATTTGGTGGTAGAGTAACGGTTTTGGTAGAAATTAAACTAACTTCCAAACCAGTTTTTAAATTTTTCCAACCTAAAGATAGCGTACCATTGAATGTTTGAGTCGCATTGTTTTCAATTTCTACAAAAAAAGAGTTTATTGCCGTATTTAATATATTTAATCTTGCATTTGATGTAGAATTATTACTAACTAAAACTCTTGGTGAAATATTAGGTTTGGACTTCAATGGCTTGATGACAGTAAATAAACCGTCTTTTATGGTTTTTAATAATGAATATTTAGAATCTGCTTCATCATTCCCGATTGCCCATATAAATACTCCAATGCACTTATCTTTTTGTCCAGGTTCTTGTAGCCATTTGACTTTAGTGGCGATAGTATTTTTACCATTATAATATGGGTGACTTACGTCCGTTTTTCCACAAATTTTTAAATCATGGTCATCCCATTCACTAATTTCTTTAAGGTTAGCTATGGTCCCATTTTGCGAAGTACAAAGAATATCTTTATAAGCAATTTCATTACCATCACCTATATATTTACCATAAAATGGTAACCCCATTACTATATTTTTATTTCCTTTGGTTTTTCCAAAGTCATCTTTAAATTCCCAATATGGAGCATGATTCGGAGATTTATTAGTGGTTGGGTAATCATAAGACATTATATTAATACTATTGTAAGAGTAATAAGTCAATGCCTTTGAGTAATTTTTCCACATATTTTTCATCTCAGCAGTCAATGATAATTCAAAAGGTACTTTTTTTGAAGCGATTCTTAGTAAATTTTCAGTAGCTATTGCTGTACTGAGTAATTTTACAAATTCGGAATAATTTTTATCCATAACGGCACGATATTCCAAATCAATGTCTATTCCTATAACACCGTAACTTTCATAATTTTTCAAAAAACTCAATAACCCGTACACTAACTTTGTTCTCTTTGTAGAAGTACTCATTAGTGTCTGATAAGCGTTATAAAAACAACCGATTTGTTCATCTTGAGTTTTACCACTACCTGCACCTCCAATAGAAATATAATATTTCTTATTTAAGAATTTCTTATTCAAATTAATAAGCATTGTTTTAACTTCTGAATCAGTTTTTGCTGGAACAGGATGTATTTTGCCTTTTTCATCCTTATATTCTGTAATTTCTCTAAATTCCCATTTATAATTGCCTGCTGCATCTAATGCACTGGTTGCAGTTCCATTATCATTTAATTGTGGATTGGCAAAAGCTAAATTGATTTGAGTATAATTACTAAAATAGGAAGAATTATATTTAGCTGCATCTGAATTACTGGGGTCAGATATCCACCACTGATAATTTGGTAAATACCCAATTACCTTAAACTGTCCCCATCCATGAATAGAAATAAGACAAAAAAAGTGTAAAGAGAATATCGTTTTTGGAGAAAATAGAATATTTTTCATAAGTCATATAGATTAGATGTTATTTGATTTTTCAAAGTAGTGCGTAATGCTTTCAACCTTCTTCTTGAAATTGAAAACACCATATCATTATTCATATAAACTTTGGATTCATCTACTAGGAAGCTTTTAACAAAACTAATATTTATCAAAAACCCTTTGTTTATACACAAAAATTGCCCTGTAACCAATAAATCTTGCTCAACTTTTTTGAGTGTTTTGCTTATCGTATGTTTTTTGCCATCGGCACAGCACAAATCAGTGTAATTGATTTGTGCTTGTGCAAACATGATGGTATTGACGGCTAAGTTTTTCATACTTATCTTAATTAAAAACGCCAATTGGTTGCATAAAAAAGCCACCATCGGTAGCAGAAACATTCATGCTATCTAAGAATGTGGTATAATTGACAGTCTTTTTATTCTTCCCCGAAGATTCAGATTCTAATGGATCTATATAGGTAGCAGTACCAGTGCCATCTTTTCCTAAATTTAATCCAACCAATACAACGGCATGTCCAACTCCAACAAGGTCGTATTTTTTGGTAGTTGCATTGTATTTTTTATTAATTGAAATAATACTTGGGTCGGCTGTTCCATTAATTCTGACGGCAATAATGATTGGTTTGTCGAGGGTTAAATACTTTTTAATCGCATTTTTAGCATCTGATCTAATTGTATAGGCATCTTGCTCCCAAGTACGATGTTTATTGCCCAAATCATTTTTCGCTTGACGTCCTGGCTTAGTCCAGTCTGTACCAGTTTTGCAAGTTGTTCCCATTGAAACAGCCAAATCCCAGTAGGTAGTAGCATCCACTGCCCATTTCTTTTCATAAATCCTTCTTGCGATTAAATATGCAGTTGGCAAGCAGCCCCAAGCTTTTATACAAGCAGCTTTAGAGTCTTTACTCATATTTGTAGGAATATCACTTTCTCGCCAATGTTTATAATTGGTTAAAGTAATCGTTTTAGCAAAAGATTCGTCAGTAGCAAGACGAAACTGCCCTGAAGTTTGGGTACTCACCGATTTGTGACTTTCTGGCAATTGAACGTCATACTTACAGCCACTAAGAAATATCCAGCAGGCCAAATAGATTTTTGAAAATGTTTTCATAATTGTGAAGTTTTAGATTTGAAAATTGTGCAAATATTAGTTTTGATTGATTTTTGGAATGTAGAAATATTTGGGAATTACATGAGATTTTGAACAAATTGATATATTTACTGGTATGCAAGCGATTAATAAAGAACAAATTTTATTGATTTTAAAAAAAGCATGGGAGTTGACATCAACGAAACCTTTGTTGGAAAAGGATATCGAAAAATTTACTAAAACTGACTGGGAATTTACTGCTTTAGAAATCGAAGAATTACTAAAAGTATATGGATTAAAAATTACAGGAGAATCGATAGTTGGCTTACTCGAAAAGAATATTAGCAATCGAAATACAGCAATATACGTACTTGCGATTTTTATTTTGAAGAAAGAAGACGATTTGTCTTCATTAGAGTTAATAAAATTAGACAATTTTAAAATTGCAAAACATTATTTTTTGAATAAACTATTATTGAAACTGAATGCTAATACAAATATTCAGATCCAGTCAGATAGCTTAAATTTTGTTGAAAATGACTCAAACAATGATGTAAATCGAAAAAGGAATTACGAAGTAATTTTTAAGTATATTTTATCGTTTATCTTAATTTTTATTCTTATTATTTTGATGATACCTAAAAATGTATCACTCAAAAATGATAATATTAAATTATCGTTTACTTTTCCAAAAGGTAAAGCGATACCAACCACCGTTTTATTTAAGTATGATATTTCTTCATATTCTTATGATAGTGCCTATTTTGATTATGGTGATAGAAAAAAAGTCAAGCTTTTGACAAATAAGGGTGTATTTAAGCATACATATACAGCACCACGAGAACTTACACCCATTTTATATGTTGATACTCTCAAAAAAGTATTTCCAATGATTATTCCTTCAGATGGTTGGTTTGCGATTGCCGGAAGCGGGAATAAACTACACTATTATAAAAAAAATGAGGAGAATATAAATGGAGTTTTACATTTATCGCCAAATAAAGTACCTTCTAATGTTTTGGATGCTGAAGGACATTATCTTACAGCATTTATAAATATTTCAGATTTTGATTTTGATTGTGATCATTTAGAATTTGAAACGATGGTAAAAAATCCAATCGAAGAAGGGGGGATTCGTTGCTTTGATGTTGGGATTGATTTAGTGGGTGTTTATAATGGAAAAAAAGGAGTAATATCATTCAATATTTTAGAACCTACTTGTACAGAATATTCTCGTATTAAAATTGGGGATACTGAAATCGGTTACAATAGTCCAATCACTAATCCAAAGCCTCCATTGAAAGGCTTTGACACTTCAAAATGGATAAAAATAAAGTTTACAACTAAAAATAAGGTGTTAAATATTTATGCCAACGGTGAATTGTTATACACATTGCCATACACTGGAAATGTGGGTAAATTGAAATTTATCCAAATTGCGTTTTTAGGATCAGGGTCTGTTGATTGGATTCAAATTAAAAATACAGATGGTAAAAATCTTTTAAAAAGTGATTTTTAAAGATTTTTGGACAAATACTTATCTGTATATTTCTATCTATATATTTGTACTATCTTTAGGGTTATATTTGTATTTATCGTTGAAAGTCTAATTTTATTCATTGATCATTGAAATGATCTCCTTGAAATTCTTTGTTTTTATGTTCAATTTCTTCTAAATTATTTATCTCCAAATTTGGGATAGTAGATAAACTAATAAATCCAATAAAAAAGCCTTATAATCGTCTGATTATAAGGCTTTTAACTCTGCTCCCGAAGCTGGGCTCGAACCAGCGACCCTCTGATTAACAGTCAGATGCTCTAACCGACTGAGCTATTCGGGAATTTGTTTTTCGGTTATAATTTCGTTGTTTCGAAATCATAATGCAAAGGTACGCTTTTTACTTTTTGTTGTCAATAAAAAAATAAACTTTTTTTTAATTTATTTTTTTGAGTTGATAAACGCCCTTAGTGTGTTGCTCGTTCTAAGATTAACTCTTTGATTTTTCTTGCATCAGATTTTACAAAGTTTTCAATAATAATCTCATGTTCTCTTGCACGTGCTTTGATACGAATGGTGGAGAAAAAGATCCCCGAGTCGATCTCAACACCTGCAATATCATTGTAAAAAACAAAGTTTTCGTTACTACTAAATACTTTACGTTCTTTAAAAGTAACACCTTTCTCACCGAAAATTACTTCGTCTGGCATCAAAGGGTTTTTGATGGTACTTGCTGAAAATCTTTCGTTCATAATTTTATTAATTTGATAATTTTGAGATTTACAATTTGAAGATAATGATATTCTGATAAATGAAAACGTTTTTTTGAATTTTCAAATTTTCTAATCTTCAAATTAAAATGGTACATAAACTACTTTTTTTGTCTCAAAGAATTCTTCTTCAAAATACTCAGAGAGGTTATAAAGGCTATATTTGCCACCAAATTCTTGTAATTCTTCCTCTAAATCGCCCCCTTTTAAGTATAAAATGCCATTTTTTAAATCATTGAAATGATTGTTCGTCACTTTATCTTTCACCCAACCATAAAATGGTTTAAGTCTTGTAACTGCTCGGCTTATGACAAAATCATAATCATTTGCTACGTTTTCAGCACGTTCATGTTGTGCTGTCAAATTCTTCAAACCAATGGACTGTGCAACTTCTGTAACAACCTTTATTTTTTTGCCAATAGAATCTACTAAATGAAAATGACATTCTGGAAATAAAATTGCCAATGGAATGCCAGGAAAACCTCCGCCTGTGCCAACATCTAATATTTCGGTTCCAGCTTTAAAAGACATCACTTTAGCAATTCCCAAAGAATGTAAAACGTGTTTTTCGTACAGATTTTCAATATCTTGACGAGAAACCACGTTGATTTGAGCATTCCAAAAAGTATATAATTCTTGCAACTGCCCGAACTGCTTCAACTGTTTTTCTGACAGCTTGGGAAAGTATTTTATAATTATGTTAATATCTGACTGCATAGATATAAAAATGTTTGCGTGATCTATTGATCGTCGTTTGAATACTATCGACTATTTCAACGCCATTTAATTTTCTTTGGATTTGAAAAAATAGTGATAAGCCCAAAAATTAAATAATAACCAGCATAAAGCAAATCATAATAAGGTATTTTCCATGAACTAACGGTATTATTGAGTTTTTTATTTGACTTTGCCAATACAATCCAACGAATAAATAACCATAAAAAGAAAACGAAAGTTATTAAACGCATCCAATCATTATACAAATAAAAATCTTGCAGGTTATTATCATCTAATAAATAAGTTGGAATTCTTGACCACTCAGGAGCTTCAAACCAATCAGGTTGAATGAAAAATACGGGTAAAAACCAAAACCAACAAATTAAATGAGTTGCTGCCAATAGCCCCAAGGAGATTTTATCACGTAACTTATAGCGTTTTCCTACTGATAAATGTCTGCGTTTTTGTGTAATCCATTCTTTCCATGTTTTCTTTGGTACTGACATAACATGTGCTGCTGAGTCAATACAAATAGCGACATTTTCTTTATTTGAGGCTTCATTGATAAATAAATCATCATCACCCCCTAAAAGCCCATGATGACTTGCAAAACCATTGGTTACCCAAAATAATTCTCGGCGATACATCAAGTTTCTGCCAATTCCCATGTATGGCATTTTGGCCAAAGTAAACGAAAAATACTGAATGGCTGTTTGAAATGTTTCGTAACGAATCAAAGAATTGAGTCGAGAATCTTCATATTCATAAGGAGAAAAGCCTAACACAACATCTTTTCCTTGTGTCATTTGAGCCACCATTGTATCAATCCAATGGGTACTTGTCGGGCGGCAATCAGCATCAGTCAAAAGGATGATTTCTTTTGAGGCTTTCTTAATTCCCATTGTTACAGCATATTTTTTTGCTGTAAAATGAGAAGGTAAGCTCTCAATCCTAACAAAGCTCACTTTTTTATATCCACCTTCATTAAACAATAGATAATCGTAAGAGCCATCATGCGAACGGTCATCGGCAACAATAATTTCAAAATTTGGATATTCTTGGGCTTCTAAAAGTGGTAATAACTCTTTCAAATTTTCCAATTCGTTCCAAGCAGCGACAACAATCGAAACACCAGGTTTTTTCACTTGCTCGGAATCTCGCTCAAAGTCAAAATGAGAGAGAAGGCGAGTGAAAATCCCCAAGATAAAAGCCAATTGAATGATGACAGCAGCAAAAAAAATAAACGGTAGTAAATAGTGCCAAAACACCATTGTATATGCGGTTTAGGTGAAATATTTTGCAAATATACAAAGCTTCAACGAAAGGAATAGAAAAGTTGATTTAAAAATCAATGAATAAATACTTGTATTAGCCAAAATGAAGGTTGAAATTTGCTCCATGAAATATGAATTGCAAAAAACTGACACCCAATCGAAGGCTCGTGCGGGTAAAATAACGACTGACCATGGCGAAATCCAAACGCCAATTTTTATGCCTGTTGGTACTGCTGCTACCGTAAAGGCTGTTCATCAACGTGAATTGGTGAATGATATAAAAGCTCAGATTATTTTGGGAAATACTTACCATTTATATCTCCGTCCAGGACTTGATATTTTGGAACGTGCGGGCGGACTACATAAATTTAATGGTTGGTCAGGTCCAATTTTGACCGATTCGGGAGGTTATCAGGTTTTTTCTTTGAAAGATATTCGTAAGATTTCAGAGGAAGGCGTGAAATTTCAGTCGCATATTGACGGTTCGAGACATTTATTTACACCTGAAAGTGTCATGGATATCCAACGAGTGATTGGTGCGGATATTATTATGGCTTTTGATGAATGTGCTCCGTACCCCTGCGATTATGAATATGCCAGAAAATCAATGGAAATGACACACCGTTGGCTCACACGTTGTATCAATCGCTTTGATAGCACTGAAGGGAAATATGGCTATTCACAAGCACTTTTTCCGATTGTGCAGGGAAGTACCTATAAAGATTTACGTATAAAATCTGCTGAATTGGTTGCCGAACAAAACCGAGAAGGAAATGCGATTGGTGGCTTGGCGGTAGGTGAACCCGCCGAAAAAATGTATGAAACCATTGACTATGTCAATGATATTCTACCAAAAGACAAGCCTCGTTATTTGATGGGAGTCGGAACTCCTGAAAATATTTTGGAAGGGATTGCACTCGGAATTGATATGTTCGACTGCGTCATGCCAACTCGTAACGCACGGAATGGGATGTTATTTACTACACAAGGCATTATTAATATCAGAAATGAAAAATGGAAAGATGATTTTTCTCCTATTGATGAAATGCTTGGTGGTTATGTGAGTACTTTTTATTCAAGGGCATATCTTCGCCATTTGGTAAAATGCGATGAGATTTTAGCAGCACAAATAGCTTCTGTTCACAACCTGACTTTTTATTTATGGCTTGTTGGACAAGCACGTGAGCATATTTTAGCAGGTGATTTCTCGACTTGGAAAAATTCAATGGTAAAACAGACAATGCAGCGGTTGTGAGGTGAGGTCTGAATAAAAAGGTTTTTAATTGAAAAATTTGCAATTGGAGTTTTAAAAATATAGATGTTCGGTCGTAAATAGCTACTTCCGACTAACAAACCTATTCCCCTCAATATAAAACCGATAAGGTAAATCGACTCCTTGTGTAATGCCAATGCGTGTAGTTGTAATGACTTGATAGTCAGTGTTTTGTGGTTTGAGACAATAAAGTTTATCAGAATTTAATGATAAGAAATTAAAGTGAGGAGTAATTCCCATTGCTTGTACTAATTTGGCTGGGCCGCTACATAAATTTCTTAAATCTTTGGTTTTACGGCGTTCTTGCATCAGTTCAATGCCTTCAGTTGGTTCTAAAGCACGAATTAGCACTGCTTCGCCAATGCCCTCTGCTCCGCTAACAATATTAAAACAATGATGTAGCCCATAAATGAGATAAACATAACTCACACCAGCACCTTCAAACATGGGGGCATTTCTTGCAGATTTTTTTCGGTAAGCATGGCAAGCGGGGTCACTTTTTAGATAGGCTTCAGTTTCAACTATGATGCCAGAAGTCTGTCCTTCTATGCCATTATGAACGAGTGTGCAACCCAGCAATTGCTTCGCAAGGGTGAGTGTATCATGTTTTTCGTAAAATTCTTTGTGAAGAACGTTTTGCATCTGTACTTTTGGTAAACATTTTGTTACGAAGATATAAAAACTCTTTTTTAATGTATGACAATTTTCTAAATTGTCGATTAGCTAAACTCAATCACAAAATTTGCAACACGTACAATATAAATATCGTCCGGAAAATCTGACTATTTCAGAGCCAAATAAATATAAACCCGAAGATTTATATTCGGAAGAAATGGTATTGAATCTTGGCCCACAACATCCATCTACTCATGGAGTTTTACGCTTAGAGGTAGTGACTGATGGAGAAATTGTAGTAGATGTGGTTTCTCATTTAGGCTATCTTCACCGTTGTTTCGAGAAACACGCACAAAGTTTGCCTTTCAACCAAAGTATTCCTTATGTGGATAGACTGGATTATGTAGCAGCCATGAATTCAGAGTTGGCGTATGTGATGGGTATCGAAAAAATGCTCGGAATTGATAAAGATTTACCCAAAAGAGTAGAATATATCAGAGTTTTGGTAGCTGAGTTGAACCGTTTGGCGTCACATTTTATTGCAATTGGCACTTATGCACTTGATATTGGTGCAGCAACGCCTTTCTTATGGATTTTCCGTGATCGTGAGCATATCATGCGAATGCTGGAATGGCTTTGTGGAGCAAGAATGTTATACAATTATATTTGGGTAGGTGGCCTTTTCTATGACCTTCCAGTTGGTTTTGAAGAGCGTTGTACTGAATTTGTTGAGTATTTAAAGCCCAAATTAATCGAATTACAACAATTAGTGATTGAAAATCATATTTTCATCAATCGAACTGCCAATGTAGGTGTTTTACCATTGGCAATGGCTGTAAATTATGGTTGCACAGGCCCAGTTTTGAGAGGTTCTGGCCTTAAATGGGATTTAAGAAAAGTAGATGCTTATTCGGTTTATTCAGAAATAGACTTTGATATTCCTGTGGGTAGGGGTGAGGTTGGACAAGTGGGTGATTGTTGGGATAGAAATAATGTGCGTGTGCAGGAATGTTGGCAATCGCTCCGAATCATTGAGCAAGCTTTAGAAAAACTCACTAAAGAACACAAACGCACCACAGATTTTGACCCACAAGCACTTGTTCCGAAGAAAATTCGCCCTCCAAAAATGGACTTTTATGCTCGTGCAGAAAACCCAAAAGGTGAATTAGGCTTCTTTTTTCGCACAGATGGCCGCTCAGATGTGCCTGTCAGAGTAAAAGCAAGAGCTTGTTCTTTTAATAATTTGTCAGTATTACCCGAACTGTCAAGAGGAGGGATGATTGCCGATTTGGTTGCAGTGATTGGCTCTTTAGATGTTGTAATGGGTGAGGTTGATAGATGATTTATGTAAAATGACTTTATTTATCAGTGTAGCATTTTGCGTTTTATGACATCAAAAACTGCTGCAATAAATTTAGGTTTTTCGGTTGAATACATAATTTTTATTTCCTCCCAAAAATTAGTTTCACCATCCAAAAATTTAAAAATCTGCGAAGGTGAATTTCGTTCATAAAGCCTTGCAAAAACATCGGCGGCTGGAATTCGTTTCTTCTCCAAAACATTTAAAAGTACACTTGAATAAAATAAAAACCGCTTCTTAAACCATGTATCTTTGATCAATGGAGAGCCAGTTTTTTCTAAACTTTCAACAATGCGTTTTAAGCGTTTTTGTGTATTCTGAAAAGTATAACCAGTTGCAGGATTGGTATAGCCTCCAGCAGTTCCAATTCTGATTACATGCTTACTTGGGAACTCATTAGTAGCTTCATCACTCATCGGAATGATGCCAAATTCTTCTTCAAGTATTTGATAATTTTCTAATTGAAGTTTTTCAGAGATATATTTTTTTAATTCAATATCGTATTCTTTTTTCTCTAAAAGTCTTTCAGTAAAGAGGGTATATTCAATAATAGTAGTATATTCATCAAACGGAAGTACATACATGAAACGGCATTCATTGTGTTGTTCGATGCCAAAATTCATCATGTCGGGTAAATCAGGATTAAAGGTTGGTTTGTCAGTTTGAATGACATATCCTTTAAAATGTTGGAGTAAATTATGATTATTTTTATTAGTAAGTTTTAACTTGTACGTACTATCAAAAACATAATTTGATTGAAATCTTGCTCCATTTTGGGTAATTACAGTAGCAAAATTACTATCTTCATTGATGCTATTAACTGAATCCTTTACCCATTGAATATTGCCCAATTTATTTAATTCACCAATAACAAAATTATAGAAGTCAATACCTCGTAGGAGCTTGTATTGGTAGTTACCAATATCTAAAACTTGTGTATTTCCAGCAGCATCCCCAAAACGCACAGAAGACCATTTTTTGAATAAAATATTTTCAAAAGTATTTATATGACTTTCCCAAAAAGCCCAAGTTCGGTCATTTTTGTCTTTTTCCTGTGGTTCAATTATTAAGATAGATTGATGAGCTAAAGTGCTGGTTTTTAAGTAATAAGCCAAAGAAAGTCCAGCCATCCCACCGCCACAAATGATATAGTCGTAACTACCCTCAACTACTAAAGAAGAGTTATTTTGTTGCGTCATAAAAATAGAAGGATGCTTTTTTTGTTTCCCAATCGAGGTCTGGTATGCTACACATGTACATGTCTTTCAGCATGATAGCTTGATCTTACCAATGGACCTGATTCAACATATTTCAGACCACGTCGCAAGCCTTCTTCACGATACATGGCAAATGTATCAGGATGAATAAACTCAATTACTTCATGGTGCATTTTGGTTGGCTGTAAATATTGTCCAAGAGTTAGAATATCTAAGCCGTTTTCTGCTAAATCATCCATCGCTTTGAAAACTTCGTCTTGTGTTTCCCCTAATCCAAGCATAATCCCCGATTTTGAACGCTTTCCAAATTCTTTAGTACGGCGAATTTGCTCTAAACTACGACTATATTTTGCTTGAGGACGAACGGTTCGGTAGAGTCTTTCAACAGTTTCCATGTTATGCGAAACCACTTCTTGTCCAGCTGAAATCATTCGATAAAGTGCTTCCCAATTACTTTTTGTATCAGGAATAAGCGTTTCAATAGTAGTTTTTGGTGAAACTTCTTTCACTGCTTTCACCGTTTCATACCAAATTTCTGCACCTTTATCTTTCAATTCATCACGATTGACAGAGGTAAGAACTGCGTGTTTCACTTGCATTAATAAAATTGCTTCGGCAACACGGCGAGGTTCGTCAGTATCGTATTCATTTGGACGACCAGTAGCCACTGCACAAAAAGTACAACTACGGGTACATACATTACCCAAAATCATAAATGTTGCTGTCCCTTCTCCCCAACATTCTCCCATATTTGGGCAATTACCCGATTGACAAATCGTATGGAGTTTATATTCATCAACTAAGCCACGTACTTTCTTGAAGTTTTCGCCAATGGGAAGTTTAACTCTCAACCAATCGGGGCGACGAGTGCGTTGTTCGGTACTTACAACGGGTAATTCTATCATTTTTTAACCTTGATTATTCAGATTTTGTAGATTTATCTGATTGATTTTTAATATGCAACTGAATGCTTTTGTTGAAGAACAATTCTATTTTGTTTTTTGTTTTCTATTGCCAAAATAAATTGTCAGATAGCCAGATGTATAAAATTTAGCATTGGTTGTTAACTGATTAGACATAATTTCAGGTGTTTTATTAAAAACTTCAGAAGTTATTCCAATTTCAAAACCTGTCAAACTATTGCCAAAAGTATTCATATCAATATTGGCAGCAAGCTTTACATGAAGACCAGGATTAATGGTCATTCCTTTGAAAAATTCTTGCCAAATGCCTGCTGAACCTTGTATTTTATTAATTTCTTTATGAATATTTGGATCGTATTGTACAACCTCAATCGCTCCTCGACCATTTTTGTCATATTTGATATAATAGGGTTTTTGTAAACCAATCGAAGGCCCTGCTGCTGCAATCACACTTAAACCGATGCCATCCTCACCATGTTTTTTAAAAAAGACCAATTCTCTGCCATATTCAGGTCGTAGCGAAAAAAAGTAATTTCTTTTGCCGAAAATATAACGATTAGCGATGCTTGTTGGCTCAGATTTTTCTTTTGGATGTTTAATATTGATTGCCTCTAAAGCAATATAACGGTGCATTGGACTCCCTTTAAATGTGCCTACGGCTTGTGAATGTCTGATGACAAATCCACCTAATAGACCTGAATTCGTATTGGTCGTAACTCCATAAGCAAACATTTTGTAGTCTTCACTTGTTTTTTTTGGCGAAGATGCTTTGCGTTGTGCATAACTATTTGCAACAACAAGTAATAAAAATATGCTAAGTAGCTTAATTTTCACCGCTCGATAATTTAGAATGACTTGTAAATATATAAAGATAAACGTATTTTTTTTATAATCTGTCATTAAAATTAACAAATTTATTGTTCAAATGTTTGAAGTTTTGGAAAAAGACCTTTTTTGAACTCAATTTGAAACAATTTTAAGTAGTATTATTAATTGGCAATTTGTTTATTTTAACTTATTTTTGAAAAATGAATTTATTGTGTAATCGAAAATTAATTGTAAAAAATGCCAACTTCTAAAATAGTTTATTTGGGTGATTTACGTACTCAGGCCACACACCTCGCTTCGTCAGAGGCAATAATTACCGATGCTCCTGTCGATAATAATGGAAAAGGAGAGGCTTTTTCACCAACTGATTTAGCTGCAACTTCTTTGGGAAGCTGTGCTATGACAATCATGGGGATTGTGGCTCGTCGTGATGAAATAGATTTTACGGGTTCAGAAATTGAAATTACCAAAATTATGTCTTCCGAGCCACCAAGAAAAATCGCTCGCATTGAAGTTAATTTTAAAATGAAAACTCCAGTTGAGCTTTCTGAAGAAGTAAAAGCCAAATACATAAGAACGGCTCATACTTGTCCAGTTGCATTAAGTTTACACCCTGAAATTGAACAAGTTTTTACTTTTGAATGGATCGTTTAGATAAGAAATATGAGATTCGAGGTTTTTTATCAAAAGAATTTCTCGAATCTCATATCCAGAATCTTACATATTGCTAATTATTTCATCAAATCTAATATCAAAGTGAGAAGCATCGTAAATTGATTTTCCCTCTTTAATAATAAGAACTTGTGGAGATTCATGTTCAACATCAAAAGTTTGAGCTATTTTATTTGAAATAGGTCGATATTTCAATAAATCCAAATAATAAGGTTGAAGATTTCCAGCTTCGTTATCTTTCCAAGCTCTTTCTAATCGAGCTAATGCAGTGGCACTAATTGAGCAAGTTGTGCTATGTTTCAAAATCATAACTGGTTGGTTATGAGATATTTGCCTAATTTCTTCTAATTGAGTTTCTTCTGTGATTTTATGCCAATTCATACAAAAATATGCTATGTTTCAATAATGAAACGCATTTTAAAGCTGAAAAGTTTCGACTAACCAATTTGGGAGTTGGCTAAATTTTTAGGTAATGGAAGAATACTTTTACGGATGAGTGTACGGCGGAAGTGAGTAAAGTTTTTGAAATGAAACAATAATTTGAAACAGTTTTTTATATATATCCAAATTGATAATTTTGATATCGCCTTCCTATTATTTTGGTTGATTGCTACGCCCACAGCAATCATATAATAAGCTAAAATGTTTGCAGGATACTGAATGGCGTAAAGATATATTTTAGTATTATTATAAATAAAGAAATGAAAACTATAAATAGCATCTTTAAAAAGAACCATTATTACCCCAAAAATCACCCATAAATAGCTTTTACCCGTTGCAATTCTAAAAAAACCGTGCGAAACTAAAAGTACTTCTAAAAGAGCATACATTATAGAAACCAGATAAATAGAATCAGGAACTGAAGGCATTAAGACATAGCCAAAGAAAAAAAAGATGAATAAGAAAGGAATTGCTATTTTAGGAAGATCCTGCATTTTATCAGAATAAATTCGAGTTCCTTCTTTGCGGAAAACGATGATTATCAAAAGATGCATCATTGAAGCAATTGATATTGAAAGGAATTCTCCAGTTCGTCCCCAATCAATTAAAATCACTGAATCAGCAAATGAACCTAATGCAAAGGCCAAGTACATGGTTTTATCAATACTTTTCCACGACCAGTTTCTTTTTATAGCATACCAAAGACCCACTGAAGGCAACAATAAAATATGACCAATTGATATTAATAACTGATAATCATGGAGGATGCCATAAGTGGTCAAGCCCATGAGTGCAAATATCATTATTGTTATTAATTTCAAAAAATTCATTTAATGCTTTAATTCAGCTTAAAATTAGATAGAAAATTTATATATGCAAATATTATTTTGTAGTGATTGCAGTTTGGCATTATTTTTTCCATAAATAAGGTATATAAAAACCAAATTTTAAATTATGGAACACCTTTCACGAGAATTGCAATATGTGAGCGATTTGTTTGGCGAAGCTAAAAATAGGGGATTAATGTTTTTAGAGTCTCAAAAAGATGAAGGCTCCAACAACATTATTCATTACAAAGGCAAAAGATTAACTAATTTTATTACCAATAGCTATTTAGCATTAGAGAACGACCCAAGGGTAAAAAAAGCAGCGATCGAAGGAATCGAAAAATACGGCGTTTTTTCATCTGTTTCTCGCACTTACCTTTCATTTGATCATTATCTTGAATTAGAAGCTAAACTTGAAAAGATTTATGGATTGCCAACTTTTCTTGTAAATAATGTTTCATTAGGACATTTTGCTTATTTACCTTTAATTATTGGTCCTAATGATGCAATTATTACTGACCAATTTGTTCATAAAAGCGTAAACATTGCTGTTCAATATCTCAAAGGTGGTGGTATTTATTCTGAAGTGTTAAGGCATAATCAGATGGGAGATCTTGAAAAGAGAATTAAAATATTAAGTGAATCTTACAGTAAGGTTTGGTATTTGACTGATGGGGTTTTTTCGATGCAAGGTGATGTAGCTCCTTTTGCTGATCTTGAAGTATTGCTCAATGCTTATGATAAATTTCATTTATATATTGATGATGCTCACGGAATGAGCTGGATTGGAGAGAATGGTAAGGGTTATTGTTTCCATAAATTGCCTCGACATGAAAAAATGTACGTAATTAGTTCCTTGAATAAAGGTTTTGGGGCTACAAATGCTGCCATGGTATTTCCCAATCAGAAAGCAAAGGATTTAGTACATAAATTGGGTTTGCCAGTGATCTTTTCATCTCCAACAATGCACGCAGGCATTACTGCTGCTTCGGCATTGGCTGATATTCATTTATCGGAAGAAATTTATGAGCGACAAGCCATGCTCAACGAAAGAATAAAATTCTTTAAACAGCAAGTACGTGAACTTGAAATACCTCTTATTAGTCCAAATTCGCATACACCTATTGGGTTTATCGTACTTGGTAGTGTAGAAGCTATGGCACAGTTTGGCGAAAAAATGCAAGATAGAGGTTTTATCATGAGTATTGCTTCATTTCCAAGTGTACCATTAAAACATTCTGGTTTTCGTGTATCAATTTCATTGCATCAATCAATGAAAGATATTGAAAATCTACTCAATAATACAGTTGAATCAATTGCTGAATTGGAGAAAAGTGGTGTTTTTAATAGAGAAATAGTGTTTAGAAATCTCAAACAGACAGAGCGAAAAAGAGAGCTAATTTGAAAATTTTAATATTTATTTTAGAAAGCGTTTGTTAATTAACAAACGCTTTTTTTGTGTTTTTTCAAGAAACATGCTTGAAATTTGCACAATTTTGTTACCTTTATTCTTAATTACTATAAATTTGCTATTCACACACCTTTCCTATAAGAACCAAAGAAACCCTATAATAATCAATGAGCCTCAATACTGACAACATTCGCCTTGTATTTGGACTAAAACTTAAACAACTTCGTCTCGATAAAGCCATGTCACTGACCGAACTTGCTCAAAAATCTGGGCTTTCGATGTCATACATCAATGAAATTGAAAAAGGTAAAAAGTATCCAAAATCTGATAAAATAGTAGCCTTAGCTGAGGCAATGGGTGTAGATTATGATACATTAGTTTCACTTAAACTTAATAAAAAGTTAGAACCTATTTCCGAACTTCTTCATTCCAATTTTTTAACCGAATTACCTTTTGAAATTTTTGGTATTTCTCCTGCCGACTTACTTGAATTACTTTCTGATGCACCTACCAAATTGAGTGCTTTCATCAGTACTATTATTGAAATCGGGAGGAGTTATAATATGTCGGTTGAACAGTTTTATTTTGCTGTTTTGCGTTCATATCAAGAAATGCACGATAACTATTTCCCTGAAATCGAAGAAGAGGTTGATAAATTTTTAAGCGAAAATAATATTCCCCCAGATCAACAGATTGATGAATATTATCTCTCAAATTTATTGACGGATAAGTATGGCTTTACAATAAAATATTTTGATGAAGAAGATTATCCTGATATAGTAAATATTCGTTCGGTTTTTTTACCAAAAACAAATACATTACTCATCAATAAACGTATTACTTCTGACCAAAGAGCCTTTACTCTCGGTCGAGAGTTGGGTTTTTTATTTATGAAAGTGAAAGACAGACCTTACACCTCTTCATGGGTAGAAGTAAAATCTTTTGATCAAGTTTTAAATAATTTTAATGCTTCATATTTTGCAGGAGCAATTTTAATTAGAAAAGAAAAGTTGATTGAAAAGTTAGAAAAAATGTTCAATCAAGAGACTTGGAATGATAAAACCTTGATTGACTTGGCTGACTATTTTCAAGCAACGCCCGAAACGCTCTATCATCGCATAAGCAATGTTTTACCAAAATATTTTGGAATTGACGGTATATTTTTCCTTCGTTTTGAATCTCCATCAGGGCAAAAAGAATATCATTTGACCAAAGAAATGCACTTGTCAAAAAAACATAATCCGCATGAAACACAAAAAGAACATTATTGTCGCCGATGGATTTCACTGAATATTTTGGATGATCTTTCTAATTTACAACAAAATGGGAAATACAAAGAACCTTTAGTTGGCGTACAAATATCGAATTACGTAGATGCTGATCAATATTTTGTGATGTCAATGGCAAGACCTTTGAATATCATTTCGCATCTGAATATTAGTGTAACGATGGGCTTTGAACTGAATGATAATTTAAGAAATAAGTTTAAGTTTTTGGCTGACCCGAAAATTCAAGTAAGGGAGGTAAATCAAACTTGCGAGCGTTGTCGTTTATTTGATTGTAAAGAAAGAGTTGCTGCTCCTGTGATCTTACAAAAGAAACGTCAAATGGAAAATATGAAAATTGCTCTTAAATCAATGGGTGCTTAAATAGTTCTGAGTCGCTAGTTGTGGTACTAAGTTCTAACCCATATTTCAAAACTCAGAAGTATTAACATTTATAAAGAAAAAAATATAGATTTGCATACTAAATTTAAGTATTTTAAAGTTTAATAACGGAAACCTACATTCTCAACCTTTATGCTACAAACGATTTTGCTCCAAGTTGACTCGACGGCCACTGCCGCCAATGCACAATCAATCAATTATTTAACTTTACTCTTGAAAGGAGGGGTTGTTATCTACCCAATTTTATTTTTGCTTTTCATGGCATTGTTTTTTATTATCGAACGCTATCTTTTTATCAAAGCAGCATCGAATATTGACTTTGGATTTTTGAGATCGTTGAAAGATAATATTTTACGAGGAGATTTACGCACCGCAGCAACACTATGCAAAAGTACCAATCTGCCAATTGCCAGAATATTGGAAAAAGGAATTACCCGCATTGGTCGCCCAGTGAAAGATATTGAGAGTGCGATGGAGATTCAATCGAATCTTGAGGTGTCAAAAATGGAAAAAAATATGGGATATTTGGGCTTAATTGCCGGAATTGCCCCAATTTTAGGCTTTATCGGTACGATTTTAGGTATTATTAGAATTTTTTATGACATCGGTACAACTGGAAACTTTACAATCGAAATTATTGCTAATGGTCTTTATGAAAAAATGATTTCGTCATGTTCTGGACTTGTTGTTGGCTTGGTTGGCTATATTGGCTATCATGGAATCAATATGATGATAGATAAATTCGGGATTCATTTGCAAGCAACAGTAATGGATTTTCTTGATACATTGAATGAACCAGTGAGATAAAATAATTAATAGGCCTCAGGCGTTAGGCTTTTTTTAATTTAATCAAAAAAACTTTTTTTGCATATAGCTTACAGCCTAAAGTATAGAGCTAAACGTTTTTTCCAATGAAACTCAAAAGACAAAGAAGATTTGAAGCTGAAGTATCAACATCATCATTGAACGATATTATGTTCTTTTTGCTGTTATTTTTCTTGATTATTTCAACATTGGGTAATCCAAATGTGATTAAATTATTGCTACCAAAATCTTCAAAATCAACCCATGATGTGAGCAAACAACCTGTTTCACTGACTATTACAAAAGATAAAGTTTATTATATTAATAGTACACCAGTACCATTTCCGCAATTAGAGGAAAGGTTGATGACTGCTGTGCAAGGAATGGAAGAGCCAACGGTAGTGCTACGTGCTGAAAGTTCATTGACTGTTCAAGATTTAGTCGATGCGATGTCACTGGGTGCTAAACTGAAGATTAGAATGGTTTTGGCAACGGAATTGAATAAATAGGAAGAAGATTCGAGATTTTAGATGCGGAAAATGAGATATTAGATTCAAGAGGAAAAACAAAAAAGCTCAAATAATTGATTATCAATTGTTTGAGCTTTTTTATTAGTGTTTGTTCTCATATCCCATATCTCATATCCCGCATCTAGCATCTAAAATCTACACTAAGTAAATGCCATCATCTTCAAGTCTAATGATTCTTTGTCGGTATAATGCTCCAATAGCTTTTTTGAAGGTTTTTTTACTCATTTCCAATTGATACATGACATAATTGGCATCACTTTTATCGGTAATATCCAAAAAACCATTATTAGCTTTGAGTTTTTCTAAGATACGTTCTGCATTTGGTTCTACATTTTCATACCCTTGTTTTTGCAGACTTACATCAATACGTTTATCTTCTCTGATATTTTTGATATATCCTTTGGTTTGAGTACCTATTTTTATTCGCTGAAAAATTTGATTCTCATAAATGAGGCCTTTGTATTTACCGTTAATAATAACATTCATACCCATATCAGTCTCTTCAAAAACCAATAAATCAACTTCTTGTCCAATGGCTAAATCAATGTTTTCTTTTTCAAAATACCGATTTATTTTGCAAGATGCCACCAAACGGTCTGTTTCTTCATCTAAATACAAATAGACAACATACCATTTACCTTCTTCCATTTTTTTGTTTTGCTCTCTAAATGGCACAAACAAATCTTTTTCTAAACCCCAATCCAAGAAAGCACCTATACCAGTAACAGCTCTTACTTGTAAACAAGCAAATTCATTTAATTGTATTTTAGGTTCGAGTGTGGTAGCAATGATTCTATCTTCTGAATCTTTATAGATAAAAACCTCAATGTCATCTCCTACGATTGCATCTTCGGGAACATATTTTTTAGGCAAAAGCACATCATTTCCCTCTTCGTCGCCTAAAAACATGCCAACGGTTGTACCTCTAAGGATGCGTAAAGTATTTTTTATTCCAAGATGAAGCATAGAGTTCAATTAAGAATGTAGAATTAAGAATGTAGAATTAAGAATGCTTGAACTATTATTATGAAATTTTAGAAGAACAAAATTCCTAATTCTACATTCTTAATTCATAATTGTTTTATGCCATTTCCATTTCGTCAATTCTTATCCGAGTATGGTCTAAGAAATGACGAATTCTACCAGTAGCCGTTTCTAACTCTTCGGTTGATGCTAAGAAAACAATTCGGAAATGATCAGGTTTGATATAGTTAAAACCAGTACCTGAAACAACCAAAACTTTTTGTTCACAAAGCAAATCATAGGTAAATTGTTCGTCATCTCTGAACGAGAATTTTCTTAAATCTATTTTTGGGAAAAGATATAATGCACCTTTGGGTTTGACACAAGTGATACCAGGAATATCTGTCATTTTGTAATGTACCAAATCACGCTGTTTACACAAACGCCCTGAAGGAGCAACCAAATCATTGATACTCTGATACCCACCTAATGCTGTTTGAATTGCATATTGTGCGGGAACATTGGCACATAAGCGTAAACTTGCCAAAAGTGTAAAACCTTCAACAAATGATTTGGCTCGGTGTGTTGCTCCACTCAAAATTACCCAACCACCACGAAAACCTGTCGCACGATAATTTTTTGATAATCCTCCGTAGGTCATCACAAAAACATCGTCACTCAATGATGCCATCGGAATATGTTTAGCCCCATCAAAAAGAATTTTATCATAAATTTCGTCAGCAAACACGATTAGATTATGTTCGGCAGCGATTTTCATAATTCCTTCTAAAACATCTTTTTCATAGACAGCTCCAGTAGGATTATTTGGATTGATAATAACAATTCCCTTCGTTTTTCTTGTGATTTTTCTACGAATATCGTCCAAATCTGGATTCCAGTCAGATTCTTCATCACAAATATAGTGTACTGGTTTTCCTCCTGAAAGTGCCACAGAAGTGGTCCATAATGGATAATCTGGTGAAGGAATTAAGATTTCATCGTTATCATTGAGTAGTGCTTGCATAGTCATAACGATGAGTTCGCTCACACCATTACCAATAAATATATCATCAATCGTAACTCCATGAATACCAATTTGCTGCGTATAGTGCATGATAGCCTTGCGGGCGGCAAAAATACCCAAATGATGCACATAACCTTGTGCATTGCGGATATTCATAATCATATCATGGACAATTTCATCAGGAACATCAAAACCAAACGGTGCTGGATTACCGATGTTGAGATTGATGATTTTTTGCCCAATAGCTTCCAGTTGTTGAGCTTTTTCAAAAACTGGTCCACGAATAGCATAACTCAAATTATTGAGACGATTGCTTTTATTGATTGGATTTTGCATCTTCAAATGAAATAATTTCTGCACAAAATTAGTCAAAATTCATGCTTAATTTTTTATTTATCAATAAAAAAGGTCAAACTCCGAAGAATTTGACCTTTTTATTGCCTAATGACACTGAATAAAGCCTAAATTTATTTTAATACATTTCAATTTTCCTCTTTTTCATTCAATTTTTCTAATAAAATCTTATTGAAATGTGCTTCTGTCCGTTTAAGTTCGGAATATTGACGAGGTGTAATTGTTTTTAAGATTTTAGACATGTATTCTTCTTCTAAGTCAAGTTCTTTTCGACGAAGTGCAACAACTTGCTTTTGGGCAGAAGTAATTTTTTCATCAGTAGCAGCTAATGAAGTACCCTCTTCCATTGTTCGACGGATTGCTTTTTTTAAGTCAATTTTTTTTCCATCATATTCATTATAAACTGCCCAAAATTGGGGAGCTTGTTCTGGCGTAAGATTCAAGCGTTCAGTAATCAACCCTATTTTAGCTGATTGAATTTTCTGAAAACGTTGTCCACTGCCACCACCTTGTCGCACTTGTGCCATTGATAAAATGGGCATAAGCAAAGCTATAAAAATTATTTTTTTCATTTTCTTTGGCGTTTATATTTTATGTGTGTTTTAAATTTCTTCTTCTAAATCTTGGGTTTCTAAATGCTCTAAAATTTCTTGTTTATTTATTTTTAGACCCTCTAATACTTTAGAATCAACGGTTTTACTTGTATTTTTTGCATTTTCAACCACAGATTCATATTCTAAATAACTTAAATCTTGGGTTTCTAAATAATTTTTGATATCGTCATTACTTACTTTTTCTAATGCTAATGTTGTTTTATCTTTAGTGAATTGTGGTACAGCAAACCAAAGCCCAACCATCAATATAATACTTGCGGCAGCCGACCACTTGACTCGACTAGAAAGCCAATTTACATGAATAACACGGCCTTTTTTCTCAGTATCAATTTTGGATAAAATATTTTCTGATAATGTCTCAAAATAATGCGGAGGAACATTAAAAACATTTTCTTTATTAAATCGTTCAATACCTAAATTTGCCTCAAGGTTTTGAAAATAATTATTTGGAACTTTAAATTCTATCTGTTTGTCAAGACTTTCTATCAAAACATTTGCATAGATTCTTTCGTCTAAATTTTCAAAATAGCCATTGGGAGTTTTAAAAATATTAACTCTTTTTAATTGCTCTAAATCAAAGTTTTTTTGTTCAATTTGCTCAATTCTACTGAAAATTTTTGAAGAAAGTTCGTCGAAATAACCATTTGGAGTTGAAAAATTGTTTGTTTTTTCTAAATTAAAACTTAATTCTTCCTGCGTTTCTACTCGTTGTTGGATAGTCAAAGTAAGGTTTTCAAAGTAATTGGAAGGAACTTTGAAAATATTATTTTTGACTATTTTATCTAAAGAAATCATTTTTGAAATTTTCTAAAATTTGAGAGAACGATGATTTGACAAAGATATTTTAAGAAGGTTTAAATTTTTGTTAAAAACTTATCTCTTGACTATTGAGTGATTCTTCTATTTTCTTGACGGCTAAATGATAAGATGCTTTCAAGGCACCCACTGAAGTGCCAGTAATTTCAGCAATTTCATCATATTTCAAGTCATCATAATATCTCATGTTAAATACTAAGCGTTGTTTATCAGGTAGTTGTAAAAGTGCTTTTTGGAGTTTTATCTGAATTTCATCGCCCGAAATATAATCTTGACTTATCGAACTTTCAAGGGTATTCAATAGGTCGAGGCTATCATCATTATCAAGCGGAACATGGTTTTGGCGGCGTTTTTTTTGTAAAAAGTTTAAACTTTCATTGGTAGCAATACGATAAATCCAAGTATAAAGTTGTGAATCGGATCTGAAGTTTTGTAAACCCTGCCAAACTTTTATGAAAGTTTCCTGCACAACATCGTCAGCATCATCATGGTCAATGACCATTTTACGAATGTGCCAATAGATTTTCTGCTGATATTTTTTTAGCAGTTGACTAAAAGCATCGTGTCGCTTTAGTTCATCTTGGAATTGTAATAGCAGTTCCGAATCTGATAACATCTTGTTGTATTTTCTGTTTGGATTTGACTTAGAAAGAGCAAATGAGCTTAGCTACCAAGCAATATTTCATAATAAAAGATTAAAATTACTTGTTTTTATATGAATTGTAAGCATAATCTGCTATCATTTTTTGTTGGCATACAAAATGCTGGTATTATAAGAAAACAAAAAGAATGAAAATGTGTTCGAAGGAGAACTGTTTTAGTAGCTATTAGTCAACTAAATATGCTATGCACAAATGAAGAAAGCCTGTGTGCATAGCATAATAAGGAAGATTAAATAAAATTATTAATTTAAATAAGGGTCGATGGTTCGTATTGTGCCATCTGAATGATAGGTCAACTCCGTAACTTTTATACTTCTAAGATGTGTAACTCCCTCAGAAAGGCTCGAATCATGGTAAAAAAGATAAGTTTTGCCCTCAAATTCGCAAATAGAATGGTGGGTCGTCCATCCAACAACAGGGTTTAATATTCTTCCTTGATAAATAAATGGCCCATAAGGATTATCACCTATGGCATAGCATATAAAATGTGTATCACCAGTAGAGTATGAGAAATAATATTTACCATTATAGCGGTGCATCCAAGAAGCTTCAAAAAAACGTCTGTCATTATCGCCTGCCAAAAGAGGTTTGCCATTTTTGTCCAAAATCAATAATTGCTTCGGCGTTTCGGCAAATTGCTTCATGTCATCAGTGAGTTTCGCTACAATCGGACAAAGTGCTTCCTCTTCTGCACTTGGCTCTTCATTGTCTAAATTGTATTGATTGTTGCGATATTTTTGCAATTGTCCTCCCCAAATTCCACCAAAATACATATAAAAACTGCCATCATTATCTTCAAAAACTGCAGGGTCGATGCTATAACTACCTTCAATTGGTAAAGGTTCTGCTAAAAATGGCCCAGTAGGTGAGTCAGAAATAGCTACGCCAATTTGGAATATTCCATCAGCTTTTTTTGCAGGAAAATAAAGATAATATTTTCCATCTTTACAAGCTGCGTCGGGAGCCCACATTTGACGTGCTGCCCAAGGTACATCATTTACATGTAGAGCTACACCATTATCAATTGCCTCATCATCTAACGAATCCATCGAAATTACTCGATAATCTTCCATCGCAAAATGACTCCCTAAATCATCAAAAGGTATTCCAGCTTCAATGTCGTGGGATGGATAAATATAAATTTTACCGTCAAATACATGTGCAGAAGGGTCTGCTGTAAAAATATGTTTGACGAGTGGTTTTGAAATAGATTTATTGTTTAAATCCTTGAAATCAATGTGTTCAATACTTTCCTCTGGCATTTTTTTTATTATTAATTTATTCAAATAAATATTTTTTGTTGGCTATTTATTTCTTTTTTCTTTCAATTCTGCCTCCAATTTAACTTCCATTTTTTTATTAATCTCATAACCAAATAATAGCAATGCACCAATCAGAAATACGAGACCTGGATAGATACTGACAGACATTTTTATGCCTGATACTGTACTTTCTGTTTGTTCAACTTTTTCGGCAACGTAGCCATAAGTAGAAAGTAGAGCTGCACCGACTGCTCCACCGACACTCAACCCAATTTTTAAACCAAAAATCATTGCCGAAAAAATCATAGCAGTAGCTCTACGATTATTTTGTAATTCACTGTAATCAGCTACATCTGCAATCATTGCCCATAAAAGAGGAATTGTAACACCATAAGTAAAGCCATGCAAAATTTGCGTGATGAAAACGATACCTATGGCTTCTCTTGAATAAAAATTAAACATAATGAGACATAATGCGGAAAGGCTAAGGAAAATTCCGAAGATATTTCTTTTTCCAAATTTATCGGCCAATGGTTTGGAAAACATAATGCCAATGATCATAAAAATAATACCACCAGCATTGAATAAACTATTAGCTGAGGTAGGAGCATCTTCAGGCCATTCAAACTTACCGAGACCTAAACCTGTGATTGCTTGATTTAAACCTCCAATAAAACTATTGAAACCAATTTCTTCTAAAAAAGCCGCTTGTGAAGCAGGATTTAGGTAATATTTAAAATAATAAATATACATTCCTCCTTTTAAAGCTAAAGTAATAAATACCAAAATGGTAACTAATAACATAATTATCCAAGGTCTGTTTTTAGATAAATCTGTAAGATCTTGTCTAATAGTACTTTTTTCAGTAGTTGATGCTGGCTGAATTCTTTCTTTAGTTGTTAAAAATGTAATGAAAAAGCAAATAACTCCCACAATTGCAAAAAATAGGATAACTTTTTCAAAGCCAGCCGCTTTATCACCATGTCCAAGTGAAAGAGCTAATGGTAGAAGCAAAGATTGAATGATGAATTGAGCCACCATTACGGCTACAAAACGATAGGACGAAAGACTGTTTCGCTCTTTCATATCGCCTGTTATCACACCACTTAAAGCCGAATATGGTAAATTGTTTGCCGAATAAATGATTACTAAAAGAAAATAGGTAATTGAGGCATAAATTATTTTACCAGTTTCTCCAAAATCTGGGGTTGTGAAAGCAAGCAGTGAAATCACACCAAAAGGAATTGAGGTCCATAATACCCAAGGACGAAACTTCCCCCACCGAGTGTTAGTTCGGTCAGCAATAATTCCCATTAAAATATTAAAAAATGCACCAAAAAAACCACCAATAAAGATCACAACACTGGCAGTTCCTGCTGGGATTTTGTAAATATCTGTATAAAAATAAGCTAAAAAAGTCATTAAGGTTTGAAAAATCAAATTTGCAGCTAAATCTCCCAAACTATAACCTACTTTTTCGAGAATACTAAGTTTATGGGTTTCTTGTTTCATAATGATTGAGGGTCGAAATTTATATGTTTAAAAATAGTTATATCATAATGTTCTAATCTGAGTTTTTCTCTCAAAATATATCGATTAGATTTCTATCCAAGCCAGATCATTTTTGAGATATTTGTAACTTTAAATTGTCTTATGGTAGATTTTACCACAAGAATAGAAGAGTTTTTTGACTAAATCAAATTAATTATTAAAAATATTTGAATATTACAAAATTAGTTGCTTAATTTTTGCTTTTAATTCTGAAATAAGATTTAGAAAGTAGTTTTTTGTGGAAAATAAAAACAGATTTTTAGCTACTAAAAAGGCCATTTTTGCTAATTAGGCCAATCGAAAATTGACACTCAAAGTAAAAGCAGAGGACTTAGTAAAAAAAAATAAAGTATATGTGCTTTTTATCGTTTTAAACAATCAAGAAATAATGAAGTTTTTAAAAATTGTATTTTTTACATGCTGCTTAGTGAGCGTGTTTGCTGTTAATGCACAAATTAGATTACCTAAACTAATTTCGGATAACATGGTTTTGCAACGAGACCAGCCCATTAAAATTTGGGGTTGGGCTACGCCAAAAGAAAAAATCACTTTACTTTTCGATAAAAAAACATTTAAAACGTCAGCAAATGATGCTGGAAAATGGGAATTGATTCTTCCAGCTCAACCAGCAGGAACTGACATTACGATGGTTTTGAAAGGTAACAACGAAATTACGCTTAAAAATATCGCTTTTGGTGATGTATGGCTTTGTAGTGGTCAAAGCAATATGGTTACGCCTATGGAAAGGGTAAAAGAAAAGTATCCAGAAGATATTACAAATGCTAATTATCCAAACATCAGAAACTTTTTTGTACAAACGTTAACCAATCTTAACGCTCCAAAAAATGATTTCCCTCAAGGGGAATGGAAGGTGGCAAACCCTAAAGATATACTTACTTTCGGTGCGACCTCATACTTTTTTGCAAGAGAAATTTACGAAAAATATAATGTTCCAATTGGAATTATTAATAGTTCTGTTGGAGGAACTCCCATTGAGGCATGGATTAGTGAAGGTGGCTATAAAAACTTCGCTGATATTCAGAAAACCATTGTTCGAAACAAAGATACCAGTTACGTAAATTCATTCAATCGCCGCTCTTCATTGATTAACAGAACACCGATGCAAGTAAAAGATTTAGGCACGATTGAGCATTGGGAAAGCCCTGACTATCAACCAAAAGGTTGGAGAAATATGAATATTCCAGGTTATTGGGAAGACCAAGGAATCAAAGATCTGAACGGAGTAGTTTGGTTTAGAAGAACTTTTGAAGTCCCAAAAAGTTGGCTTGGAAAACCAATAAAATTATTCATGGGGCGAATCATTGATGCAGACGAAATGTATGTCAATGGTAAAAAGATTGGTAATATCACTTATCAATACCCTCCTCGCCGCTACGAAATTCCTGCTGATTTGTTAAAAGAAGGTAAAAATACTTTTGTTATAAGGGTAACGAATACTTCTGGAAAAGGTGGTTTTGTACCTGACAAACCTTATTACATGACTGCCAACGGCGAAGAAATTGACCTTAAAGGTACATGGCAATATAAAGTTGGAGAAGTTTATCAACCTTTTAATTTTACAGGTAGCCAAAGTTTAGTTCAACAAAATCAACCAACAGCTTTATTCAATGCCATGATAGCTCCTGTTTTGCCAATGAAAATAAAGGGATTTATTTGGTATCAGGGAGAAAGTAATACTGGAAGTCCAGAAAAATATGATGATTTTATCATTGCTTTAATCAATGATTGGCGGAAACTATGGAATGATAATAATTTGCCTTTTTTTGTGGTACAATTGCCTAATTTTCAAGAAGTAAACTATACCACCACCGAAAGTAATATTGCAAGATTACGAGAAGCCCAAAATAAAGCCCTTAGCTTGCCAAATACTGCGGTGGCTGTTACAATAGATTTGGGCGAATGGAACGATATTCACCCACTCAACAAAAAAGATATTGGCAAACGACTTGCTTTGGCAGCTCGAAATTTAGCCTATAACGAAAAAAATGTAGTTTATTCTGGGCCAATATTAACAAATCAACAAATCGAGAATGATAAAATTATACTCACTTTCGATCAAGTGGCAAACGGCATTACTTCAAAAGATAACGAAGAATTACGTTGGTTTTCGATAGCAGATTATGATAAGAAATTCGTTTGGGCAAAAACACTAATAGTTGGAAAAAATAAAATTGAACTTTGGAATGAATTAGTGAAAACACCAAAATATGTCCGATATGCTTGGCAAGATAATCCAGAAAGTGTTAATTTCTATAATTCGGCTGATTTGCCCGCTTCTCCTTTCAGAACTGATGCTGAAAGCTTGGATGAAAGTAAGCCTTGGAAAGGCAAAAAATGTTCGGTAGTCTTAACCTATGACGATGCCCTCAATGTTCATCTTGATAATGTTATTCCGGCATTAGACTCTTTGAGTTTAAAAGGTACTTTTTACTTGACAGCCTCATCAGATGCTGGGATAAGGAGAGTGAATGATTGGAGAAAAGCCGCCGCAAATGGACATGAACTGGGCAATCATACACTTTATCATCCATGTGATGCCTCTGAACAAGGAATGAGTTGGGTAAGACCAGAATATGATTTGAGTAAATATAGTTTGAGAAGGATCCAAGATGAAATCAAAATGTGCAATGCTTATCTGAAATCAATTGATGGGAAAGACAAAAGAACATTTGCTTTTACCTGCGGACATAAAAAAGTAGTTGAAGGTGAGTTTATACAAACACTTACTAATGAATTTGTTGCGGCTCGGGCGGTAAGAAGTCAAATGCACAATTTGCAAGAACAAAATCTCATGGATATTGATTGTTACAGCATGGAAGGTACTTCAGGCGAGAAAATGATTGAATTAGTGAAACAAGCTCAGAATTCGGGTAAATTATTGGTTTTTCTATTTCATGGTGTAGGAGGTGAGCATGGTTTAAATGTATCAAAAGAAGCACATAGTCAGCTACTACATTATTTGAAAGAAAACGAAAAAGAAATTTATATTGATACTATGCTCAATGTAGCTGAGCATATAAAGGCATTAAAATAGAGTTATTTGATAAGATTCAAAATTTTAGATTTACAGCACAGTACAGGATAGTTGAATTGTACAATATTGTTTGATTTGTATAATACCAAGTTTTTTTGTTTATATATTTATAAAATGTTATGTTTATACAAGATAGCTTAGTAGAAAATATGAGTAAAATTTTAAATAATGTGTTTTAAAATGTTGATTATCAATATTTTAGTTGTTTTATTTCAATGTATTTACATTTATCTGTATCAAAAAACATGAAAAATAGACTTGTCAAAATTTTTGCCTCAATTCGCTCAAAAGGACTATTTTATCTCTTATTTCCTTTGATAATTTTATGTATTCAAAGTTCAAAACCAACATTGATAAAATTTAGTAGGTATTTTGTAGCAGCAGAAAGTTATGAGTCGGTGGGTGTGGCAGATATAAATAATGATGGCAAACTTGATTTGATTTCTGGTGATTTTTGGTACGAAAATAATGGTACAAGGAAAAATAATTTTCGTGACCGACACCTAATTGATAATCAAAAAAGACAAGGCGAATATTATGATGACTTTGCTTCGATTTGTATGGATGTTAATGCAGATGGAAACGTGGATTATATCACAGGAGGCTGGTTTGACCAAACGCTACGCTGGCTCGAAAACCCTGGCAAATCAAAAGAACAACGTTGGAAAATACATGAAATCGCTAAAGTTGGTAATATAGAATGTATCAGAGCATGGGATATTGATGGTGATGGAAAAGTAGAGATTGTACCCAATAATCCAAAATTACCATTGAAATATTTCAAGGTAGAGAATGGAAATTTTAATCAAATTAATATCGCTGATAATCAAGGGCATGGGTTGGGTTTTGGCGACATTGACGGAGATGGGAAAGGTGATTTGATTTTGAGTGATGGATGGGTGAAAAATAATGGAAATGAAAAATGGGAGTTGAAACCTGAGTTTTCATTAGGAACTGCCAGTGTTCCGATTTTAGTAGTTGATGTCAATGCGGATGGGAAAAATGACCTGATTGTTGGTCAAGGTCATACTTATGGTTTACATTGGTACGAGCAGGTGCTAACTGGCACAACTCGGACATGGAAAAAACATTTGATTGATGAAACTGCCTCTCAATACCATACTATGGAGTGGGCTGATTTAGACAATGATGGAAAACCTGAGTTAATTACTGGTAAACGCTTCAGAGCTCATAATGGAAAAGATCCAGGTGAAAATGATGAGGTAGGATTGTATTATTTTAAATGGAATGGTACAGCATTTATCAAAAATAAAATTGCTTATGGCCCTGCTGGTGAAGGAAAAGGGACAGGAATTTATTTTGCAGTGGCTGATTTGGTTGGCTCTGGAAAAAAAGACCTTATTGTTGCTGGAAAAGATGGATTAGTAATTTTCTTTAACGAAGGATATTGACTTTTTAAAAGGTGGGAGAGAAGGGGAACGAATTAACTCATTTTCAATCAAAAAAGTGATTAATCTTTCTGATTTACACTCCCATTTTTTTATATGTTAGATTATTCCTATTTCTAATAAAAACCGTAATTACCCAAGATAGTTTGAATAGGACTTCATAAGATTGTCAATTTATTAATCTTCTCAGTTTTTGCAATTCACTCAATTTGCTTGATTTCCAACATTACATTTCTTTATTTAAGTATATATTCTCAAATTTTCCTTTACAAATATTTCAAATAAAACGATTCTTCTTGTTTTAATCCCTTTTTTTTAAGTAAAAATATAATATATTAAAGAATGTTTATAAAGAATGAAAGAATTTTGCAAAATATAATTCTATTAATTTGATAGAGTATATAGATTATATATTTTTGTGCCATTAATAAATAAAAACCCAAAATGGTGAACATAAAAATACCCTGTTGGATCTAAAATAAAAAACCAGTCTGGCGGCCACCAAACTGGTAAAGTTTAATCAAAAACAATATCAAGCAAAATGACTCTGACAAGTAATGACCTGTTCAGATTTATTATTTAAAATTAAACGATTACAAACTAATGAAAAAAATTTTAAAAACAACATTTTTAGTAGCGGTAATTTTCTTGCCTCTATTTTTATCAGCACAAGATAAACCCATAATCAACGCAACTGTGTCGGGTACTGTGATAGATGCAATAACCAATGAGAAATTAATTGGTGCTACTGTATCCATTAAGGGTACCACCAATGGAGCAGCAACCGATGCAAATGGCGAATTTGCCCTAATTACAGGTCAAAAACTTCCTTTTACTGTTATCGTTTCATTTGTTGGATATGTAAAAAGAGAAATAGTCATAAGCGAGAGCAAAGTTGAAATTAAACTCGACCAAGATGTTAATCAATTGGCTGATGTAGTGGTTTCTTCTCGTCGTCGTCAAGAAGCTGTGCAAGACATTCCAATTCCAATTTCGGTAATTCGTGGGGCAACTGCCGAAGATGCAGGGGCATTTAATGTTAACCGTTTGAAAGAACTTGTTCCAACCGTTCAATTATATGCTTCAAATGCACGAAATACTACTTTAAATATTCGTGGTTTAGGTTCAACATTTGGTTTAACCAACGATGGTATCGACCCAGGTGTTGGTTTTTATGTAGATGGTGTTTATTATGCTCGTCCAGCAGCAACTGCTTTAGACTTCGTTGATATTGACCGTGTTGAAGTGCTACGTGGCCCACAGGGTACATTATTTGGTAAAAACACAACTGCTGGAGCTTTCAATATTACTACTCGTGAAGCAAGTTTCACTCCAACTGCCAGTTTTGAGCTTAGCTATGGTAATTATGGTTATATTCAAGCAAAAGGTTCACTTTCTGGAGCTTTGAGTAAAAAATTGGCTGCAAGAATTTCATTCTCTGGTACTCAAAGAGATGGTTTGCTCTATAATGTAAAAACACAACAACACATGAATGATATTAATAACCTTGGCTTTAGAGGTCAGTTATTATATACACCTACAGATAAAATTAAAATTACATTTATTGCTGATGTAACAGACCAAAAACCAAATGGTTATGGCTGGCCTGTTGCAGGAGTAGTTACTACCAAACGTGCAGCTTATCGCCAATTCAATGCTATTATTAAAGATTTAAATTATACACTTCCTTACAGCAGCCCATTTGAGAGAATTGTTGACTTAGATACGCCTTCAAAAGCAGATAATCAATTAGGAGGGGCTTCTGTAAATGCTGATATTAAAATTGGTAATGGTACTTTAACTTCTACTTCGGCATGGCGTTATTGGAGATGGACTCCTTTGAATGACCGTGATTATACAGGCTTACCAATATTCACTATTTCATCAGGTAATTCAAAACACGAACAGTGGTCTCAAGAAGTGAGATATTCTGGGAAAATTTCTTCAAAAGTAAGTGGTGTGGTTGGTTTGTTTGGTTTGTGGCAAGATTTGAATTCAGATCCAGTTCAAACAGAAGAAGCAGGTTCGGCTCAATGGCGTTTTGCTCAAAGCTCAACGAGTGCATTATGGAAAACTCCAGGATTGTTTGATAACTTTGGTATTCGTACTACTAACCGTATCCAAAGTACAAGTTTAGCGGCTTTCAGTCAAGTTGATTGGGCGATTACTGAAAAATTGCACGTTTTACCAGGTATCAGATATAACTATGACAAGAAAACAGCTAATTATAAAAGAGAAACTTACGGTGGTTTACAAACAACAGATGCTGCTTTAATCGCATTGAAAAATGCAGTTTATACCAATCAAGCCTTTAACACCGAAGCAACCAATGGTAATCTTTCAGGACAATTGACTTTACAGTATAAAGCAAATAAGAATATTAATGCTTATGCAACTTATGCTTCGAGTTACAAACCAGTGGGTATCAATATCGGAGGTTTACCAACTGCCAATGGACAAGTCTTGATTGACCTTGCAAAAGTAAAACCTGAATTTGTAAAACATATTGAAGTAGGTGTAAAAACAAAACCTTCAGCTAACTCTATTTTGAATGTAGTTTTCTTCGATGATGAAATCAAAGATTATCAAACACAAGTACAAACACCTGAACCTGGTGTAAATAGAGGTTATTTAGCTAATGCCGAGAAAGTTCGTGTAAGAGGTGTTGAATTAGATGGAAACATCAGAATAAACAATCACTTTACATTCAATGGAGCAGTAGCTTATACAGATGGGAAATATGTTTCATTCATCAATGCCCCAGTGCCGTTAGAAGAAGTGGGTGGAACACAAGCTTTTAAAGATGTATCAGGTGGACGTTTACCAGGTATTTCTAAATGGTCTGGATCATTTGGGGTGGAAGCTTCAACTAAAGGAAGCCTATTGGGACTGAAAGGTAATTATTTCGCTGGTTTAGATGTTTATTTCCGTTCTGAGTTCTCATCAAGTCCATCACCTTCTCAATTCTTGAATATTGATGGCTACTCATTATTAAATGGAAGAGTTGGTTTCAGAGCATCAAATGGTATTTCGCTTTTAGTTTGGGGTAGAAATTTGGCCAACAAAGATTATTTTGAACAATTATTGGCCGCTCCTGGTAGTGCGGGTCAATATGCAGGTATCTTAGGCGATCCACGTACTTATGGTACTACTTTGAGATATACATTTTGATAGAAGTAAATGAATTAATATTAGGTTGCAGAAATGCTCTGCAACCTAAATTCTTAAACTTTTGCGTTCATGTTAGATACTCAAATAAAATTTATCAATGTACCAGGATTATTTAATTCTGATGATTGGCATTGGCAAACATTGTGGGAAGAACAAAAACCAACAAGTTTTGTAAGAGTTAAACAAGAAGATTGGGAAAATCCGGAAAGAGAAAAGTGGGTAAATGAATTAAAGCAAACCATTGATTCAATCAAAGACCCGATTGTATTAATAGCACATAGTTTAGGTTGTCTAACTGTTGCTCATTATGCCCAAAAATTTCCTAATGAGTCAAAAATTCTCGGAGCATTGCTGGTTGCTCCACCTGATGTGGAGGTTTTGACAGACAATAAAATTACTTCATTTTCGCCACTTCCTAAAACAAAGTTATCCTTCAAAAGCCTAGTAGTGGGAAGTACAAACGACCATTATTGCCCAATTGAAAAAGCTGAAAAAATGGCAGACTATTGGGGAAGTAAATTTATAAATATAGGCAAAAAAGGCCATATTAATAGTGATTCGGACGTCGGAGCATGGACACAAGGAAAAGGTCTATTAAGAAACTTGATTTTTAGCAAAGATTAATTGGCTAAAATAGCGTATTACACTTCAAAAAACTAAGAGGAATGATTACCAAGAAAGCAAAATATGCCTTAAAAGCACTCAGTGTTTTGGCAAAAAACTATGCAACTAAATCCTCAATTACACTAAGTGAAATTGCTGCCGAAGATAATTTGCCTAAAAAGTTTTTAGAAACAATTATGCACGATTTACGTCGAGCAGGTATTTTGAGCAGCACGCAAGGAAAAAACGGCGGGTATTTTCTAAATTCTCCACCAGATCAAATAGTTATAGCCAAACTGATAAGATTAATAGATGGTCCCATTGCACCAACATTGTGTGTTTCATTACATTTTTATGGAAAATGCGATGATTGTGAGAGTGAAGAAGCGTGCAAAATTAGGCCCTTAATGATGAAAGTACGAGATGCCAATTTAAGTGTTTATGAAAACATGACATTGGCTGATATTCTATAGTATAGTTATTTTCTAACTCAAATCTTCAAGGTTATGAAACTCAATATTATGGCTTTCGCTGTTCCTTTTTTCTTTTTCTTTATTGCTTTAGAATATTATATTTCCAAGAAAAAAGGTAAAAGTTTATACAGTTTCAGTACAACGATTGCAAACCTGAATGTAGGGATTGCTGAGCGTTTGATCGATATGTTTACGGCAGGAGGATTTTACTTCTTTTATGTTTATCTACACGACCATTTTGCTATTTTTGACATAAAACCTTCCATTTTATTATGGATTGCCTTACTGTTGACAACAGATTTAATTTGGTATTGGTATCATCGTTTTGGGCATGAAATTAATCTATTTTGGGGTTTCCATGTGGTACATCATTCGAGTGAAGAGTTTAATTATTCCGCTGCCGCACGTATTACCATTTTTCAGGCGGTTGTCCGAACACTTTTTTGGTCAATTTTACCAATCATTGGTTTTCCTCCGCACATGATTAGTGTTTTATTGATTGTTCATGGGATTTATCCATTTTTCACCCATACTCAGCTTGTAGGTAAATTGGGCATTCTTGAATACATCATCATTACGCCCTCCCACCACCGAGTGCATCATGCCAGTAATGAAATTTATTTAGACAAAAATTATGGTGATATGTTTATCATTTGGGATAAACTTTTTGGTACTTATGCTGAAGAAACTGAACCCGCTGTTTTTGGCTTGACCAAGCAACTCGAAAGTAAAAGTTTCCTTTGGCAACATTTTCATTTTTTGGTTGAAATTGCCTACTCGGTATCAAAAACTAAAGGATTTTGGAATAAAGTAAAAGTAATCTTCGGTTCGCCAAGTAATTTCGACCCTAATGCACGTGCCGTAGTGGAAAGTAAACTTTTGTCTAAACATAAGGTCAAGGTTCAGTCGAATAAGTTTAAAAAATATGTTTTAGTTCAGATGGTTTTTATGCTTGTGACGCTGTTTACCTTTTTGCTTTTTGAACATTATATCAATAATTTTTTCCAGACGATTATTACATTACTTATCATTAGTACGCTCATTAATTGTGGAGCGATCTTGGAACAACGTAGATGGGTATTTTATATCGAATTTGTAAGAATTGTTATCATTTCTTTCCCGTTTATTATCTACTTCCCGCAACCAACCATTATGATTTTATCATTGATTGCATTGATAATTTTAGCAATAGATTATGACATTATTAGCATTGCTAAAAGAACTTATCTGCAATTCATTTACGGAAAAAGAAATTCAATCATATAGAATAGACATTACGTGTTTACGTGATTTTGTTGAACTAATCATTCTGGGTAGATTTGTCATTAATTTACCCAGATTTACTTCAATAAAATTCGTCAATCATTCAAATATATCATTGGCTCTTTGTTCGAAATTTATCAAACCCTTCTCACAACTTAAAAAGTTAACATTTAAAATTTCTAAAAAAAAACAAAAAAAGCTTTGTTCGTAAATTAATATAAAGTAACTTTGTCTATCGAATAAGTAGAGTAATAAGATTTATTAAGAAGAAGAAAGAGATTAGGCTCAATGAACTTCTGGCAACCTGCTAACCACCAGTAAGGTGCCAATTCCTAAACAGATAAGTCAATAATAATTAAACTAAAACATGAAAAATTTCAGCTTCAATAGCCAGACAATGGTGGTATTGTCATACCCTTCTTTTGTTAATGGCACTTTTGCCAATCATCATTTTTGCTCCAACAATAATATGATTCGTTATTGCTGTTGTTGAGTTTACAATCACGATAAATTTATTTAATCTCATTTATAGACAAGCATTTAGTGCTTCATAAACTGCGAACAAGCATTGTTTATGAATGAAACTTGCCTATGATCTATACTTAAAAGGCTATTTTCAGCACAAAATATTATTCACAATTATTATTTAAACTAAAGAAGATCATGAAAAAAGTAGCACATTTCGCATTATTCAGCGTATGGTTTGTTTCGTCATTTGCGATAGGATACGATGACAAAAAAGGTAACAAAACGCTTAAAGTAGATGCTAAAAATTCTAAATTGGTTTGGAAAGGCAAGAAGTTTACTGGTGAATATTGGGGCAATATTGCAATTGTAAATGCATTATAATAAAGATAGTATCAGTAAAGTAACACTTCGTATTTTGTTTTTTATGAGTTAAAGGTTGAATAGTATTAGGTAAGATTGAGCAAAATTGTTTTTTTGACTCAATCTTATCATAATCTTAAGCAATAAGAAGTTTTATTCAAAAATCAGGACATAATTACACTTCATCAATTAACTAAAAGCTTTTTCAAATAATACCATGAATATTTATTTAGATAATGCTGCCACCACGGCAATAGACTCGGAAGTTTTGAACGCTATGATGCCATATCTCTACAGATATTATGGTAATCCATCATCTAATCATAGTTTAGGACGTAAAGTTCATGAAGCCATTGAAACTTCAAGAAAAACCATTGCAGATATTTTAAATGTATTTCCTGAAGAAATATTTTTTACTTCAGGGGCTACCGAAGCCAATAATTGGGCTATTACGAGTTCATTAGATGCTTATAGAATAAAGCATATAATAACGAGTCCGATTGAGCATAAGTCTATTTTAGAAACTTATACCGAGCATTTTTATAAGAATAAAATCAAGCTAAGTTTCGTTAATCTTGATAAAAAAGGAAATGTAAACCTTGGTCATTTAACAAAACTGCTTTCCGAAAATCCACGCTCTTTGGTTAGTTTAATGCACGTCAATAATGAAATAGGAAACATTACCAATTTAGAAGAAGTGAGCGAAATTGCTAAGACATATCGAGCAGTTGTGCATTCGGACACTGTACAAAGCCTTGGGAAAATCCAACTTAATTTAGGTACAAATGGCGTTGATTTTGCGGTTGGTTCGGCACATAAAATTCATGGGCCAAAGGGCATTGGATTTTTATTTGCTCGTAAGCGAACAACTTTGAATACATTATTACACGGAGGAGGACAAGAACGTGGCTATCGTGGTGGTACCGAAAATGTAGCAAGTATTGTTGGTTTTGCCAAAGCTTTGGAAATTGCAGATCAAAACATTGAAAAAAATAAAAAACATCTTGCATTTTTGAAGGAACGTCTGATTGGTAGTCTATTAAAACTTGGATTAGATGATTTTGAATTTAATGGAGAAAGTGATTCATTAACCAATAGTTTACCCAATATTCTGAATGCTCGTTTTCCATCTTTGCCCGATAATAAGTTATTACTCAATATTTTAGATGAGCAAGGTATTCAGGTTTCGAGTGGAAGTGCTTGCTTAAATTTATCAAAAGGCGGATCGCATGTCATTAGTTCTTTATACCCAAAATCGGATGGAGAGAATGTGCGATTTTCTTTTTCAAAATATAATTCATTATTTGAAATTGATACCACAGCTCGTGCGATAGCTCGTGCATTCAGGTCAGAAAAACGAAAAATTGTAGTGAATGAATTGTCTTATGTGCATGCTTGAGAAGTGTTTATATTGATATTTATAAAAGTTTATTATGACTGCCAAAAGAACAATAAATTCTTACAAAGTGGGTAAAAGGCCTGATGCTTTTTAGGCCTTTTTATTACATCAAAAAAAATAAAGTCTTGATTATCAATTAATTATATTATTTTTGTTTTTAATATATTTTATAAATAATTGTACTATATTAATAATATTTAAATAATTTTTTCTTTTTTTAGGAATATGAAATTTAAATAATTTACTTTGTCTATGGATTATATAGATTATAATATTGTTAAAATTATATTATTCAAAACAGTTATTCATCTAACCGAATAAGTAGCATAAATACCAGATATGACGGTTTCCATCGAGTGCTTGAATATTCGGTGGTTGTTTATTTAATGCTTCTTTGGAACTGTCTATCGGTATTAATTCACAAGCATTTTCAACCTTATTAATATCATATAAATAAACAAAAAACAAAATGAGATTCGAAACACTTCAATTGCACGCTGGACAGACGGCCGATCCAACCACTAATTCAAGAGCAGTGCCGATTTACCAAACTACTTCTTATGTTTTCAATAATGCTGAGCATGGTGCAAACCTTTTTGCATTGAAGGAATTTGGGAATATTTATACTCGCATCATGAACCCAACGAGTGATGTTTTTGAGAAACGTATTGCGGCTCTCGAAGGTGGAGTAGCTGCTTTGGCGGTTGGTTCAGGACATGCAGCACAGTTTATTGCTATTAATAATATTACGACGGTTGGTGATAACTTTGTTACGACGCCTTATTTGTATGGAGGTTCGTATAACCAATTCAAAAATTCATTTAAAAATATTGGAGTAGAAGCTCGTTTTTCTATAGATGATAAAGTAGAAAATTTTGAAAGACTGATTGATGAAAAAACTAAATTCATCTATTTGGAATCAATCGGAAATCCAGGTTTTGCAGTGCCTGATTTCGAAGCATTTGCCAAATTAGCAGAAAAATATGATTTACCCATTATTGTTGATAATACTTTTGGGGCGGCAGGAGCAATCGTAAAACCAATTGAACATGGAGCTCATATTGTGGTAGAATCAGCTACTAAATGGATTGGCGGACATGGCACAACAATCGGAGGCGTAATAGTGGATTCAGGAACATTCAATTGGGGAAATGGAAAATACCCTCAGTTTACATCTCCTTCACCAAGTTATCATGGTTTGGTATTAAATGATGTTTTTGGCATCGGAGGACCGTTTGGAAATATCCAATTTATTATTCGGGCAAGAGTAGAAGGCTTGCGAGATTGGGGTCCAGCACAAAGCCCATTCAATTCGTTTTTATTATTGCAAGGACTTGAAACACTTTCTTTGAGAATCGAAAGAACCAATGAAAATGCACTGAGTTTGGCAAAATGGTTGCAAAATCATCCACAGGTGAAAAGTGTTAACTATTTAGGCTTAGAAAGTAGCCCGCATCATCATTTGGCTACGAAATACTTTGAAAGAGGTTATGGTGGTGTATTATCTTTTGAACTAAAAGGCGACAAACAAAGAGCTGAGAAATTTGTTAATAGCTTGCAGCTAATCAGCCATTTAGCTAATGTAGGAGATTCAAAAACTTTGATTATTCATCCTGCTTCAACAACCCATTCTCAGCTTTCAGAAACAGAACAGAAATCTGCAGGGGTAGAACCAACAGCATTGAGAATTTCATTAGGAATTGAACACATTGAGGATATTAAAGCAGATATCGAACAGGCATTTGCAACACTTGATTAAAGCACACAAATAGTAAATATATAAAGCCAAAAATTGCCACTCTTGCTGGAACAAGAGTGGCTGGTCAAAAAAAGGCTCATTGCGGAATGATTCAGGAGATTGCTTAGCAATCGTCCCAGTACCTTATTTTTTAATTTAACCATTGCAAAGTAAATGAAAAAAAGATTACTTGTACAGTTTTTGTTGGCTATTTTATTAATTCCGAATGGAATGATGGCCCAGAGTTCAGATGCTACGATCAACTCCACGCTTTCGGGGAGGGTTTTAGATGAAAAAACCAATGAGCCACTCATTGGAGCTTCGATTCAAATCAAAGGGACTACTCATGGTGTTATTTCAGACGCTGATGGTAAATTTTACTTCAAAACTGGACAAAAATTACCCTACACACTCATCGTCAATTATATTGGCTATGAAGTAAAAGAAGTTTTAGCAACTACCAGTTCGATTGTGGTTTCATTACAATCAAATGCAAAACAATTAGGAGAAATTGTGGTCGTAGGCTACGGTACGCAAGAACGTAAAAATCTAATAGGCTCGATTACAAAGGTCAACCCATTAGAAGTAAGTTCCATTCCAGTCGGTAGTATTGATGCTCAATTACAAGGAAAAGTTTCAGGTGTTCAGATTTCTTCACCTACAGGTGTTCCTGGTGAAAGTGTTAATGTAAGAGTACGTGGAGCCACTTCAATCAATGCTGATAATGATCCTCTTTATGTAGTCGATGGCGTATTTATCAATAGTAATAGTTTACAAACGATTGGTACAGGTGGTAAAGCCACATCACCTATTGCTGACCTTAACCCAACAGATATTCAAAGTATTGAGGTATTGAAAGATGCAGAGGCTACAGCATTGTATGGTTCAAGAGGTGCAAATGGCGTAATTTTAATTACTACCAAAAGAGGAAATTTTGAACAAGCTCCAAAAGTAAACTTCAATGTAAGTTATGGTCAAGCGAAAGCAATCAAGCTTTGGGAATTGACTACTGGCCATGAACATGCTCAACTCGTCAACGAATGGTGGATCAACACAGGAAAGGATACGCCATCTCTTAACAGAACTTTCGCTAATCGCCCATTCAGACCTGTATCGGAAGGCGGACGAGGTTTGCCTGAAGAACAAAAAACTTATGACCGCTTGAGCGAGGCATTCCGTACTGCAGCACTTCAAAGTTATGATATTTCATTGGTTGGTGGAACAAAAACAACCAAGTATTATATAGGTGGAGGTTTCAACTCACAAGAAGCAATTTTGAAACCTATTACGTTTGATAGAGCAAGTTTTAAAGTCAATCTTGACCAAAAAATCAATGATAGAGTACAAATTGGTGTAAGCAACTCATTTAGTAGAACGTATCGAAATCAGGCTCGTGCTGGTGATGGTCCGCAAGGCGGACTTTTGCAAGCAGCTTTGCACACACCGACTTATCTTTCACCTACCGAAAATGGTGTTTTGGTGGGTCGTGCTGGATTTGATAACCTTACTTTATTACTTGATAATTATGATGTAAATTCTACGAGTTTACGTTATATAGGTAATTTATATGCCGAAGCAGAGTTATTACCAAACTTAAAGTTACGCTCAAGCTGGGGTGCTGATTATAATAACTATAATGAATCAGAGTATTGGAATACATTCTTACTCTTAGGAGCTCAAGGCGGACTTGCCACATCTTCAATTAGCCAATTTACTTCATTGCTTAATGAACAAACCCTTTCGTATCGTCAAAAATTTGGGAATAAACATTCGTTTGGTGTAGTGGTAGGAAATACACTTCAAAGTGATGTTTTGACCAGAACTTATGCCGAAGGACGTGGTTTTGCCAATAATTCATTCAAAATTATATCATCGGCAGCTACTACAACCAGTACACAAAGTTGGAGTAAAAGCAATTTGGCCTCTTTCTTTGCTAAAGCTGATTATGGATTTGATGGTAAATATCTATTTAATTTCAGTGTAAGAGCTGATGGATCGTCAAGATTTGGAACTGACCGAAAATGGGGATATTTCCCAGCGGTGGGTGCAGCTTGGAGAATCAAGCAAGAAACCTTCTTGAAAGATGTAACATTCTTGAATGATTTGAAATTACGTACAAGTTATGGTATTGTTGGAAATCAAAATGGTATCGGAAACTTCGCTGCCCAAGGTCTTTGGACTGGCGGAGCTCCTTATCAAGGAAGTCCAGGTATTGCTCCTCAACAATTGGCAAATCCAGATTTGAAATGGGAGCGTACCAATCAATTTAATATTGGTTTAGATGCATCTTTGTTTAATAGTAGAGTTTCATTCGAGATTAACTATTATACAAAATATACACGTGATGGTTTGTTGCAATTGGCTCTACCAAGCACTACGGGATTTGCTAATTATTGGAGTAATGCTGCCGAAATCAGCAATAAAGGTTTTGAGTTGAATATTAATACTGTTAACTACCAAAGAGCTGGTTTAAAATGGACAACAAGCTTTAACATTGCTCAAAACATCAATAAAATTGAAAAACTTGAAAATCCGCTTCGTTATGGTAGCCGTGATTTAATTCTTCAGCAACAAGGTACGCCTTTATATTCGTTTTGGGTCTATAAACAACTTTCAGTCAATCCAGAAACAGGAAATGTGGTTTATGAAGATGTGAATAAAGATGGACAAATTACAGTTGCTGACCGACAAATTGTAGGTAGTATTTGGCCCAAATTCTTTGGTGGATTGACAAATAATGTGAACTATAAAGGGTTTGAACTTTCAGCATTTTTTGCTTTCCAATATGGTAATAAAGTTTATAATCATAATAAATTCTTTGGTGAAGGCGGAGGGGCAAGAGATGCCGCACGTGTAATATTAGCAAGCAATAATGTAAGATGGCAAAAGCCAGGAGACATTACTGATGTACCAAGACCTGATGGTGTAAATGTAAATAACTACCGTGATGGCGGTAGCCGTTGGTTGGAAGATGGCTCGTTCTTACGCCTTCGTAGTTTAAATTTAGCTTATAATTTCCCTAAGTCAATCGCCAATAAATTAAAAGCCGATGCTTTGAAAGTATATGTAAATGGTACTAACCTATTTTTATTGACTAAATATACAGGACTTGACCCTGAATCAAGTGCAAGTAGCGATCAAAATGCCCAAGGTATTGACTTAGGAACACCTCCACAACCACGTAGTTTTCAAGCAGGTTTAAGTTTGACATTCTAATTTAAGGTCAATTTTTTGAAACAAATTAAATTAATAGAATAATGAGAGCATTAAAATATATATTATCTATAGGATTACTTACATCAAGTGTTTCTTGTAATAAATTTTTAGATGTAAAGCCTTTAGAATCAATTTCTGATACACAAACAATTTTTGATAAAAGCTCAGCCGAAACTGCCCTCAGAGGAGTGTATTCCGCATTGAGTAATGGTAGTTATTACGGAACGACCTTTCAATCAATTGGTTATTTGACTGGAGATAATATTCAATGGACAGGTTCACAATCACAAGTACAAGAATTTATCAACAAAAAAGTAAATGCTGATAATTCTACAATTGGAGGTGCTTGGACAGCCATTTATCGCACAATTAATCGAGCCAATAATGTCATAGCAAAAGTTCCAACTGTAACTGACCCGCTTTTGACCGATGCCTTAAAAAATCAATATGTTGGCGAAGCATATTTCATTAGAGCTTTGGCATATTTTGATTTAGCTCGTACTTGGGGCGGTGTGCCTTTGATTACAAAACCAACGGCAAATCCAACTGAAAACAGTGGAATAAGTAGAAGTTCACAAGCGGAGACTTACACTTTGGTTTTGAAAGACCTTGAAACTGCCGAACCATTGCTTCCTGCAACAACTGACCGATACCGTGCAACTCGCAAAACGGTTTGGGCTTTAAGAGCTCGTTTACATTTATATCTAAAAGAATGGGCAAAAGCTGAAGAATATGCTTCAAAATTAATCTCAGACACCAATTATAAGCTTTTAAAACCTTATAATTCCTTTTTTGCCAATGATGCCAGAGGTACGCAAGAATCAGTTTTTGAGATTTTTTATAGTTCGAACGAAACAAATACACATCGTGGTCAATGGCAACCACAAACCAATGGCGGTACTCGTCAATGGGCTCCAAATGATGCAATCGTTGCTCTTTTGAATGACCCCAAAATTGGCGGAGGACGTAGTACGCTCGTTGCAAAAGACAATCAGAACCGTTGGTATGGGAATTTATATTACCGCACCCCAGCAACTGACCCAACTTATGTTTTCCGTATAGCTGAAATCTACTTGATTCGTGCAGAGGCACGTGCCAATCTTGATAAAATTTCAGATGGTCTTGCCGATTTGAATGCCGTCCGTGATCGTGCGGGAATTGCAGCAGCAAATGCAACAGCTAAAGACGAACTTTTATTGGCTGTCGAAAATGAAAGACGAGTAGAGTTTGCTTTAGAACCTCACCGTTGGTTTGATGTGGTTCGTACTGGACGAGCTGCACAAGTTTTCAATGTAACCGATGCTAATCGTCTTTTATTGCCTATTCCTGTAACTGAATTGCTGATTGACAAGGCTTTGGTGCAGAATCCTGGCTATTAAGAAAATAAATATTAGCCTTATGAAGCGTTTCTTCATAGGGCTGATTAAAAATTAGGTTTTACAAACACTTACCTAAATACAATCACTATGTCTAAAATTCTTGAACTCAACTCGCAAAATGAATGGAGTAATACAGAAAAAACTATTTTTAAGTTTTTTGGAATTTACTTCTTTTTACAGGTGCTACCTTTAGATCTAAGGTTCTTTAAACACCTGTTTTCAACCAATTGGTTTCAAATTCAATACCGAGATATTTTTTATTTAGCACGATATTCTCCAACATTTACTGGAGATGATAGCTTTTTTAATTGGCTGATTATCATATTATTAGCAGCCATCGGTACATTTCTTTGGGATAAAACTTACACCAAAAAAATCAACTACGACAAACTTTATTATTGGTTGAGAGTTTTAGTTCGGTATCGTTTAGCCATTGGCGTGATTGCCTATGGTTTCTTAAAATACTTCCCGATTCAAGCACCATTTCCATCTATTAGTAATCTAAATACCAATTATGGTGACTTTACAGCATGGAAATTATTTTCACTCGGTTTAGGTGTTGTGCCAAATTATCAATCATTTTTAGGTTTGGTTGAAATTGTGGCTGGTTTACTTTTATTAAACCGTAAAACTACCACCATTTCTACCTTAATTATTTTACCATTTGCTGGTAATGTCGCAATCTCAAATATAGCTTACGAAGGGGGCGAATACGTTTACGCATTTTATCTTGTTGCTCTTGCTCTCTATCTCTTTGCTTTTGATGCCATCCGTTTATTTAATTTACTTTCTCTTGAAAGACCAACTGTTCCTAACCGCTTTCAACCAGATTTTGATGGTAAATGGAAGCAATACAGACTTGTTTTAAAAACTGTATTTATATTATTTTTTGTGGTTTTGTATGGGTCAAAAACTTATGCAGGATACAAACATCATGGATACCATTTTCCTAAAGAAAAAGGTATTGAAAATACAAGTGGATTGTATAATGTAAGTGAGTTTAGATGGAATAATCAAACGCTTCCTTATTCAAAAACCGACTCAATTCGGTGGCAAAATGTGGTTTTTGAAAAATGGAATACATTGAGTATCAAGTTAAATAAGCCAGTAATTATCGAACATTTAAAAAGCGAAGAGATATATCAGGCAGATTCAAATCGCATTTATGAATTTGCGGGCTCACAAGGACGCCATTATTATGGCTATGATTTTGATTCAACGGAATCAATACTTTTACTCAAAAATCGCAATAAAAATCATGTTTCTGATCAATTTAAACTTTCGTTTAAACGCCTAAATGATTCGACGATCGTATTGTCAGGTTTGAGTGCTGGTAAAGATTCCATCTATGCTGTATTGAATAAAATCAACAAAAAATATTTGACCATTGAAGCGAAAAAATCAGGTCGAAGAAATGCTTTGAAATTATAATTCTTACCAATTCAAAAATCTAAAATTATGTCTGATTTACATTTAAATATAGTTCGTGAAGATTTGGGTAAAGAATTACCTGAAAATAATTCTCATTCCAAAAATTCTGGCGAAGCCAAATCCTGGAAAGAATGGCAGAAAATAGCTTTTCGCATTGCATTTGTATTCTTTATTGCCATGACTTTGCCCAATAATCTGGATTGGTATAAAGATATTTTTACCTTCGATTGGCTGCATTTACACTACCGTGATGTCTATGATATTGCTCGTTTTGGTTCAGGACTAAACTTTTTTGGAAATAAAATTTTCGGTTCTACACTTCAAGGTTATGCGGTTTGGGTAATCACTTTGATTTTTGCTGTTGTTATTGGACTTATCTGGACAGCGATTGCCAAATTCAGAAAAAAAGAACGTAGCGAATATAACTTATTATATTATTGGCTAAATGTGGTTGTTCGCTACCGTGCAGGTATCGGAATCATCGGTTTTGGTTTTACAAAATTGACACCAACGCAATTACCTTATCCATCGTGGGGGGTCTTAAATACCGATTTTGGTGATTTGACTTTGCAAAAAATCTACTGGTTATCAATCGGTATTGTGCCATGGTACGAGGTTTTTACAGGTATTGTTGAAGTAGCTGCGGGAGCTTTGTTGTTTTTCAGAGCAACAACATTCTGGGGGGCAGTTTTGCTTTTCGGTGCATTAGCTGATATTGTATATGTAAACTTTGCTTACGATGGAGGTGTACATGTATATAGCTCATATTTTGTATTGTTTTCAGCCTTTTTATTGGTGGGCTATATTCCGAGAATTTACAATTTATTGATTCTTGAAAAATACACTGTGCCTTTTGTTTTTTACCCAACCTTCACCAAAGCATGGGAAAGAATTACTCGCATCACACTCAAAACTGCTACAATTATCTTGTTTTTGCCAGTATTTACTTATTTGGCAATCGTAAATTTCTTGTACGATCCATATAAGCAACCTGCTATAAAAGGTATCAAAGTATTACGTGGAAATTATCATGTAACAGAATTTAAACTTAATAATCAAGTGATTCCATATTCTCCATTGGACACCACGAGATGGCAACAAGCTACTTTTGAAAAATGGACAACTTTGACTTTTAAAACCAATAAACCAGTCGAGCTTGACTTATCGAATGGCGGAGGGGCTCCCATGAGAGACATCAATCGAACTTTTGAGTTGACTGGTGTAGCAGGTGGCCAACGAGTATTTTATTACGAGGCTGATACGGTACATAATGTATTGTATTTACAAGATAAAAACCGTGGGAATCGCCAAGAAGGCCGAGAATTCCAAGGAAATAGAGCAGACTTTGGTGGAGATAATAGCACCAATGCCAAGAAAAAAGGTGAAAAATCAAAAATAGATAATTGGATTCCAAAAGAAGCCTTGGCAATTATTGGCCCTGAAGACCCAAAAATTGACCCAATTGCTCGTTCAGCTCGCCGAACAAAAGGTATTGAGGCAGAAAATCGTCCAACAAAACGCAATCGAATGATTTTGAAATACACTGTTTTGAATGGGGGAGAAAGAGTAATACTATCAGGTATCAACGAAAAGAAAGATTCAATCCATGTTGTTCTTGACCGATATAATAAAAAATATGCCCTAACGAGAAGCACTCTCGAAGCAGGTAAATATGAGTAAAAATTTTGCCGTTTGTCGTATTATCATGTTGCTGTAACGTTACTATTTCCACCAATTTTTTAATAATTTTTAATAATCAAACCAAAGATTTATGAAAGTCAACAATCTACAAAGACTAATTTTAGTTTTTTTTCTGACAGGATTTAGCAGTTTTTTGTACGCCCAAACAAGGGTAATTTCGGGAAATATTAAAGACAAAGATTCTGGCGAAACCTTGCCAGGTGTTTCAGTTCTAGTAAAAGGAACTACCAATGGTGTAGTTTCAGATTTATCAGGTAATTTTAAAATTTCTGCACCCGATGAGTCAGTGCTTGTTTTTTCATATATAGGATATTCAGTTATTGAAAAAAAATTAAGCAATCAATCTATTTATTCTATAGAATTAGTGTCAGAAAGTAGATTGCTAAGTGAAGTAAGAGTTGTTGGTTATGGCACACAAACCAAAGCTGAATTTACAGGTTCGGCAGTGAGAGTAGGTGGAGATATTATTAAAGAACAACCAGTCCAAAGTTTCGACCAAGCTTTGTCTGGACGAGCTGCTGGAGTTAGCATTGCTCAACCCAATGGCGTATTAAACAACCCTCCAGTGATTCGTATTCGTGGTGTAAATTCCATTTCACTAAGTTCGTATCCACTCGTAGTTGTTGATGGTATTCCAATCAATACAGGTAATATTTCAACCAGTACCGCTGTACCCAATAACCCTTTGGGTGATATTAACCCTGCCGATATTGAATCAATTGATGTGTTGAAAGATGCCGCATCCACAGCTATTTATGGCTCAAGAGCAGCGGGCGGTGTTTTATTGGTTACTACTAAACGTGGAAAAACGGGTAAGCCAAAAATTACTTATGAAACCTATGCTGGTGTTTCAAATATCACACGCTTACCTGAATTACTTAATGCCGAACAATTTATTGCCATTAAAAATGAAGCTGTTTTGAATGCAAAAATCTTAGGAGGAAATGCCAATAATGATAAAGTTGCTTCGGCGATTTTTTTTCCAAATTATGATGCGAATAATAATCCAGTAGATACTCGTTGGTATGATTATATTTATCAACAAGGTGTTTCACAAAATCATAATTTAAGTATTTCGGGTGGAACAGCTTCGACAAACTATTATTTTTCAGCCAATTATACAAAGCAGACTGGCTTTTTGGTTGGCAATGAATTTAAAAGAAAATCGGTTCGCTTCAATATTGACCAAGAATTGACTTCATGGCTGAAGTTTAAAGGTGGAGTATCTTATAATACAAGTAATAATGAATCTCCTTATGCGGGTTCGTTGCCAAACTCAAACTTTTTCTTAGTAGGTGTGGCACGTTTGGCAATTTCCCTGCCTCCAAATGTTACAGCTTTCAATCCTGATGGCTCATATAATGTAAATCCTGCAAGTCCGAATACGATTGGTGTTGGAAATAATCAATTTGTAAGTAACTGGGGTAATCCTGTGGCATTATTGCGAGAAAACAGATATACATCAGACAATGATAGAATCATCGGAAACTTTTCATTGGTTGCTGAATTGCTAAAAAATCTAAATTTTACCACAACTTATTCAGTCGATAGATTAAAAACTGATAATGTGAGTTTTGATAGTGCGATTCAAGGAAATGGCTTTTCGAGCAGAGGTAATGCAACCAATACTTCAGGTTTAAGAGATAATTGGAACTGGACAAATACATTAGCCTATAACAGAGTATTGGGCAAAAATCATTCTGTGGCGGCTTTAATTGGTTATGATTTTCAAAAATTTTATACAAATTCTTGGGGTGCTTCACGTACACAAACTTCAGACCCATTCTTTGCCAATTATCAAGGAAACTGGGGAGCAATTTCTGCTGCCAACAATGATATTGCTGAAAGAGCATTTTTGTCTTCATTTGCTCGTTTGAACTATGATTTTGGCAAAAAATACTTCTTAACAATCAATTTAAGACGTGATGGGAACTCGGCTTTAGGGTCAGGCAAAAAGTTTGGTAATTTCGGCGGAATTTCAGGAGGATGGCAGCTTTCTGATGAAAATTTCTATAAATCTTCTTCGCTTGCAAGAATCATTAACAACGTAAAACTCCGTGCAAGTTGGGGTAGAGTTGGCAATGGGAATTTGAGTAATGAATATAGTTCATTGGAGCTTTACAGTGGTTCATTATATGGGAATGCCTCAACTTGGGCAATCTCACAAGCTGGAAATCCAAATTTAGGTTGGGAAACCAGCAAGCAAACCAATATTGGTGCGGAATTAGGGTTCTTAAATGACCGAATTCAATTAGAAGCTACTTATTTTAATAATGATGTAGATGGTTTGATTCTATCGGCTCCACAAGCAGTTTCAAAAGGTATTCCAGGAAATGCTATTCTTGGAAACGTAGGTTCGATGTATAATCGTGGTATTGAATTAGGTCTTAATGCAACAATCATTCGCAAAGGCGATTTCTCATGGTCAACTTCTTTGAATTTTACCAAAATAGCCAATAAAGTAACGGCATTGGCAGATGGAAATACTGATATTGTTGGTACAACACACGTTTCTTATGAAACAACCAATATTACTCGTGTGGGTTATTCGGTTGGTAGTTTGTATGGAGCTAAAACGGACGGGGTAAATCCTGCTAATGGTCAAAGAATTTTCATCAATGCTAAAGGAGAAAAAGTGCAATTTAGTCAAGTTGTAGCTCCAGGTCAAAGCCAATGGACTTATCTTGATGGAACAAAGGCTCCAGCTATTACAGGAGCAGATTATTACTTAATAGGTAATGCTTTACCAACTTTTTATGGTGGTTTTGCCAATAATTTCAAATACAAAAATTTCGATTTAAGTTTCAATATTTCTTATGCTGGTGGCAACTATATTCAAAATGGGACAAGAGCTACATTACTTGACCAAAGAGCTTATAATAACTCTACTGAAATCTTGAAACGTTGGCAAAAACCAGGAGACATCACCGATATTCCAAGATTGGTTTATAACGACCAAACTTCAAGTGGTTCGTCATTTCCAGTATCAACTAATGCCGAAAAAGCAGATTTTATTCGCCTTCAAAATGCTTCAATTGGTTATCGTTTACCAACTACTTTACTTGGTAAAGTCACCAAATCAGGTATTAATTCGGTTCGTATTTATGCTCAAGGCTCAAATCTATTCTTGCTTACTAAATATACTGGAACAGACCCAGAATCTTCAGTGAATGGAAATTCAAATACAACACCAGGCGTAGAGAAAAACTCGGTTGGACAAGCCAAAACATTTACTATAGGACTAAACCTCAGTTTCTAAATTTAAAAACTTTTTTTATTAAGCATTTATGAAAAATACATATAAATCAAAAAAAATAATCGCTTTAGCAATTGCAGGGTTATTATTCACAGCATCGAGTTGTGACCAAGAAAAAACATTGAATCCTGCACCTATAACTGCTATCAGTGGTGTAAATGCTTTTGACACGCCAGCACGTATTTTAGGTCTGGTCAATGGAATCTATAAAGCAGTTAAATCAAGTAATTTTTACGGTGGGAATTATTATATTTATCAAGAAGCAAGAGGTGAAGAGTTTATCAATCGCACGAGTAATACATTTACAGCTTTTGAGGCTTGGAATCAAACCTTGAATTCGGGTTCAAATTTCGTTGCGGGTTTTTGGGAAGCTGGTTATCGAACGATTAATAATGCCAATATTTTAATTAAAGGATTAAACGAAAATCCAAAAATTGTTGGTGAAACTTTGAACAAGCAATACATAGCTGAAGCCAAATTTTTAAGAGCATTAAGTTATTATGCCTTAGTTACATTTTATGCTCGTCCGTACAATGAAAACAAAGGAACTTCGCCAGGTCTGCCATTACGTTTACAAGCTGAAGTTGACAATGCCAATAATGACCTAAAACGCAGCTCAGTAGCCGAAGTTTATGCTCAAATCATCAAAGATTTGAATGAAGCCGAAGCCGACCTACCACTCAGTTATTCTTCGGCTTTACTAAATACCACCCGTGCTCATCGCAATACAGCCATTGCATTGAAAACTCGTGTTTATTTGAATAGTGGTAATTATGAAAAAGTAATCGAGGAAGCAAAGAAAATTGTTTCAACCGCTGCACCTTTTGCTGCAACTACGGGGGTCAATCATAAATTGCAAAATATCATTGAGATTTTTACGACCAATTACACAAGTACTGAATCTATATTATCAGTTCCTCAAACTGACTTGGATAATGTTACTGGACAACCTTCTTTTCCTTATGTTTTTAACGCAAATTCAGAATATAACTTAAATCCGACTGGAATTTGGGGAGATACTGAATGGAAATCTACTGATTTGAGAAGAACTTTTGCACGTACAGCCTCGGGTGTGCAATTCATTACAAAATACAATAAACCATCTCCATTCTTAGATTACTTACCAATTATTCGTTACTCTGAAGTTTTATTAAATTATGCAGAAGCAGCCGCTCGTACCAATGATTTAACCAAATCGGTCGAATTATTAAAGGCTGTTCGTAATCGTTCAGATGTAAACTATGTATTTCCAGTTGCAGCTACATCATCACAAACATCTTTGGTTAATACAATTTTGAATGAACGAAGAATTGAATTGATAGGCGAAGGTTTTAGGTCGAATGATTTAGTGAGAAATTTATTGCCGTTTCCTGCTAAAGCAAGTAGTACATTGACAGCTCCCGAAGTAAAACCATCACAAGATAATTATGTTTTGCCCTTGCCAAACATTGAAATAGTTACGAATAAACTACTCCTAAAATAAACCCTAAACAAAACTGAATAGCGGCACTTGTTGTCGCTATTCTATCAAATTTTATTGCTAATCAATGAAAATCCATTTTCTCATATTCTTTTTGTTAACTTTTGAGGTTTTTGCTCAACGAACTCGTCAGCAAGAGACGCAACATCAGCATGATAATTCAGCAAGCCAAGAAGCTCATGACGGAGGAGTTAGTCATGAAAACCATAATCATTTAGAACATATTTTGGATTATCGGAAAGAAACAGCTTATGTTCCTAATTTGCCGCCACCTATCATTTTTACTGGAATCGGTGAAGTAGATTTTAAGATAACAACCAAGTCACCTAAAACACAGCAATTCTTTAATCAAGGAATCGCCTTACTTCACTGTTTTTGGGATTTTGAGGCTTATCGAGCTTTCAAAGAAGCGATAAAAAATGATTCAACCGCCATTATGCCTTATTATGGACTTTATAGTGCGATTGGGGCCATTGAAGGGGATGAATTTAAAAACGATCAAAAGTTGGCAGTTGCCAAACTTAAACAATTAAAAGAGAAGGCAACAGAACGAGAAAAATTATATGCCGATGCTATTCTTGTGAGAGATAATAACGAATCAGGCGGAAAGGCTGCTTATCAAGGTAAGTTAGAGTTGATAATTCATAAATATCCTGAAGACCTTGATGCAAAACTATTTTTAGCACTAAGCAAAATGGGAGGCTATGATTCCAAAATGAATCCTCGTGAAGGACAAATTTATTCAGAATATATATTAAAAGATATTCTTCGGACACACCCAGAAAATGCAGCGGCACATCATTATTGGATTCATTTGAAAGAAAATTGTTGCCCAGAAGAAGCAATTAAAAGTTCTGAAATTTTAGCGAAACTTTCGCCAAACTCTGGTCACATGGTACACATGCCAGGTCATGTGTATTATAAATTGGGAGATTATGAAAAAGCACATGAAGCTTTTGTAGCAGCAGTAAAAGTTGATTCGGCCTATATGAAACAACAAAAAATGCCTGAAGTGGATACATGGAATTATATCCATAATATCAATTATTTACTTTCAAATTGTGCCGAAAATGGTCACTATCAAACGGCACTTTATTATGCTGAAAAACTACAAAAAATGCCCGCAACTAAGGAACGAAAAAGAAAATATGAAGGACGTTTCTTTTATCAAGGTGTCATTGCTCCTGCAAAAATGGAACTTTGTTTTGGATTTTATAAGAAAGCCTCTGAAAAACTTTCTGCTATTCAAATCGACAAAGATAGTTTGTTTACAAACAAAGCAATTGCCTATAAAGATGCTCTAAATTTCTTCGCATTAGGAATGGATGCAATTCAAAATGGTAAAATAGAAGAAGCCAAAAAATACTCGGATGCTCTCGATGCCTTACTTTGGAGAAACAGTAATCAACTTACTGCAAAAGATATTATTGCAGCCAAACGACTTAGTGATTTGAATGTAGCTTCTTTAGAATTGCAAGGTGTTATTCAGAGTGCTGAAAATAATTATGAAGAAGCCATTAAAATTCTTGAAAAAGCCCAACAAAAAGAAGAAGATTTAGGCTATAGCGAACCTCCAACTTATGCTCGACCAGTTTTGATAAGTTTGGCAGAAGCACATCTAAAAGCAGATAAATTCGAAAATGCGATTAAGTCGTATAATGAATTATTGATAAAGCACCCAAATTCTGCCAATGGGTATTGGGGACTTTATAAAGTTTATAAAGCAAAAGGTGATGTGCATCATTCGGATGAATTTGCTGAAAAATTAAGTGAGGTAATAAAAAATGGTGAAAAGGGGTTATTTCCGCTATAAATAGTATTACTTTAGTAAAAAATAGTTAATATATAGATTAAGAGTGTTAATAATATTTAAAACAAAATAATATCATGACAAAGTACATTAAATCTCTCGGTACATTGGTTTTATCGGTGCTGTTATTTTCATTTATCGATGACAGCCCTTATGAAACAACCATCAAAAGTTGGCATCAAAAAAGAATTGAAGGCTTGAAAGCAGAAGAAGGTTGGTTGAATTTAGCTGGCTTATTTTGGCTTGAAGAAGGCGAAAATACCATTGGTGGTGATAAAAGTAATTCTATCAAATTCCCTGCTGACCATGCTGATGCTTTCTTAGGCAAAATCATTCTTAAAAATGGTAAAGTGTCTTATGAATCGGCTTCAAATGCAGTAGTAAACTTAGGCACTGAACCTGCCAAAAACGTAGATTTATTTCCATATAGTGGTAAACCAACGGTTCTAAGTCATAAAACCCTTCGTTGGTTTATCATTCAAAGAGGTGATAAATATGCAATCAGATTACGTGACCTTGAAGGCGAATACATAAAAAACTTCAAAGGCATCGAAACTTTTCCTATCAATCAAGAATGGAAAGTAAAAGCTAAATTTATTCCAACCGAAGGAAAAAAACTTAAAATTACTGATATTACAGGTCGCACTTACGAGCAAGATTCACCTGGGAAATTGGTTTTCACAGTTGATGGTAAAGAATACAGTTTAGAAGCCACTGGCACAAAAGAACATTTACATTTTGTGTATGGCGACGCTACCAACAAGCACGAAACTTATGGAGCAGGTAGATTCTTAGATGCAGAAGCCCCAGATGCCAATGGTGATATTTATATTGATTTCAATAAATCGTATAATCCACCTTGTGCATTTACACCTTATGCGACTTGCCCTTTACCGACAAAAGAAAACATCTTAACAGTAGCGATCAAAGCAGGTGAAAAATATCATGGAAGCCACTAAGTTTTAGAGAACAAATCAACAAAATAATTGTATGAAACATGTTATTCTTGCAATACTCCTACTCAAAAGTACGGTATTTTGCTCTGCTCAGTCATTTAGTTTTTTAGAAGATTTACAAAATGGTAGGCTAGAATTTGTCAATCGAGAATATGATGAGGCCAGCCCAAAAAGAATTAAAATTACTGAAAAAAAGGGAGATGGTTTGTTATGGATAACAAGTTATAATTTTATTGAAGGCAACATTGATTTTGATGCAAAAGGACTGGATTTATCTACTGAGAAATACATTGGGCTTGCATTTTATGGGCAGAACGATACTGCTTTTCAAGCCCTTTGTATTTCTCCTTATGCTCTATTGAATGAAGATTATTCCCTTCGTAAGAATGCCATAAAGTACTATGCCTCGCCGATTCCCAAAGAATTAAATTCAGCTTGTGATGAAAACGCTAAACTGAGTTTAAATCGATGGATTCATATCAGATTACAAATAAAAAATAAAAATGTGGAGGTCTATGTCGATAATAATCCTTCACCAGCATTTTCATCACAATTGATTGATGGAAAAGTAGGAGGGAAGTTTGGTGTTTTTCTGAGTGATGGTGCGGGCGGAGAGTTTGGCAATATAAAGATTACGCCCTAAAATTTCTGCTTTAAATTGATAAAATTGTATATTGAAGCAGCTGTAAGTGTAGATAAAGTAAACTTTTTTAACTTAAATTGGATAATGATTTTGCCTAAAAACATCAGTAATATTAACCTCAAAAAAAACAAGATTATTTTAGTAATCGTTATAATAGTATTGTTAGGACAAAGCTATTTTCAGTCTATGAGTAAAGATAAAATTACTGATAATCTGCTATCTAATGAAAAGCAATCAACCTTTTTTACTGACACTATTCCAAGTTCATTCGGTTTTGGTAGAAAAGCCACCCAAGCAGAAATTGATAAATTAGATATTGATGTGCGGCCTGATGGAAAGGGTTTGCCTAAGGGCGAAGGCATTGCTGCAAAAGGAAGAATCATTTTTGATGCAAAATGTGTAGCTTGTCATGGAGTTGGTGGGATCGGCGGGCCAAACGGCTCTTTAGTCACCAATAAAAATCCAACAGACAAACGTCGGGAAAAGACAATTGGCAATTATTGGCCTTACGCTACTACGGTTTTTGACTATATTCGTAGAGCAATGCCATTCAACGAACCAGGCTCTTTAAGCAATGAAGAGGTATATCACTTGACCGCATATTTATTAAATGCCAATGGAATTACTGATGAAAAAGCAATAATAAATGCCCAAACATTACCCAAAGTAGAAATGCCAGCCAAAAACTTGTTTGTACCAGATGACCGTAAAGGAGGTGCTGAAATCAGATGAAAATGGATAAAATCATAGAAATTACTCAAAGTTTTCCAAAGAAATTATCTCGTAGAAAACTGCTTGGTGGTGCAGCAACTGCGGCTGTAGCGATTGTACAAACTGCCAAAGGTCAAACCATACAAAAAGCGGTTTCTGAAAATGTCATTTTCGAAGACCCAACCAAAAAATTTGGCGTACCTGCGGGCGAAATCGGCACTCGTTCGCCATTTGTAAAATCGGTTAAAAAGGCATCGGACATTTCTTCAAGGTCACCTTTACAAGATTTTTACGGAGTTATTACCCCTTCGGACCTTCATTTTGAGCGGCATCACGCAGGTGTACCTGCCATAGATCCCAATGAACACGAGTTATTGATTCATGGTTTGGTCGAAAAACCTTTGGTTTTTACCATAAATGATTTAAAACGGTTTCCATCGATTTCGAGAATTGCATTTTTGGAATGTTCGGGAAATTTTAGGGGTGGAAAAGAAAACCTTACTCCACAAGAAATTTGTGGTTTGACGAGCCAAAGTGAATGGACAGGTGTAAAACTTTCAACACTTTTCAGAGAAGTAGGTGTAAAACCTAATGCCACTTGGTTTTTGGCAGAAGGTGGAGACGCAGCTGTAATGACTCGCAGTATTCCAGTAAAAAAAGGTTGGGAAGATTCAATCATCGCCTATGCTCAAAATGGAGAGCCACTTCGACCAGAGCAAGGTTTTCCTCTAAGATTATTTAACCCAGGTTGGGAAGGAAATACCAGTGTAAAATGGCTTCGCAGACTTGAACTTTCTGATGCTCCATATTATACTCGTGAAGAAACTTCAAAATATACCGAACCTATCAAAGACGGAAAATATCGTATCTTTAGCTTCGAAATGGATGCCCGTTCAATTATCACGTTTCCTTCATATCCACAACAAATTGAAAAAGGTTGGATAGAAATTCGAGGTTTGGCGTGGTCGGGTCGTGGAAAAGTAGTGAAAGTAGAAATAAGCACTGATGCAGGTAAAAACTGGCAAATTGCCCAAATTAATGACCCAATTCTCGACAAAGCTCATGTACAGTTCCGTCATTTATGGCAATGGAGAGGAGAAGAAACCGAAATATTAAGTCGAGTAACCGATGAAACTGGCTACACACAGCCAACCCTCAAACAACTGTTTGATGCCCGAGGAAATGATGGAGGTTATCACATGAATCCAATTACGGCTTGGCAAATCAAAAAAGATGGTAAAGTGTTGTTCAAACCCGAAACCTTTAGATGACAGACACAAAAAAAACAGATTTTGATGCAATTGTGGTTGGCTCTGGCCCGAATGGTTTAGCTGCTGCCATTACGCTACAACAAAAAGGCCTTTCTGTACTAATCATTGAGGCAAAATTTACTATTGGTGGAGGTTTGCGTACAGCAGAACTGACTTTGCCAGGTTTCAAACATGATATTTGTTCGGCCATTCATCCTTTGGCTCATGCTTCACCTTTTTTCAAAACTTTACCTTTGCATGATTTTGGTTTAGAATTTATTCAACCCAAAATAGCTGCCGCCCACCCATTAGATGATGGAACAGCAGCGATTTTGACCAATTCTTTACAAGAAACAGCCGAAAGTTTGGGAATAGATCAAGAAAATTATTTAAGCCTTATCAAACCTATTTCCAAGCAATGGGATGTATTGCTTCCTGAATTATTAGCTCCACTACATTTTCCAAAAGACCCAATTGGATTTGCCCAATTTGGACTAAATGCTTTTCAACCTGCTACTTGGATTGCTAAAAAGTTTAAAACCAAAGCAGCAAAAGCACTTTGGGCGGGTATGACCGCTCATTCAATTCAGCCTTTGAGTAACCTGACAACTTCAGCTATTGGTTTGGTTCTTACAACTGCTGCTCATCAATCAGGTTGGCCAATTCCCAAAAGAGGCTCGCAATCATTAGCAGATGCTTTAGCTACTTATTTTGTTTCGATTGGAGGAAAAATAGAAACTAATTTTTGTGTAAAATCTTTAGAACAACTTCCCTCTTCAAAAGCTATTTTATTTGATATAACACCACGTCAATTACTACAAATCGCTGGACATCGTTTTTCAAATATATACAAATGGCAGCTTGAAAGGTATCGTTATGGAATGGGAGTTTTCAAAGTAGATTGGGCTTTAGATGGGGTCGTTCCATTCATTTCTGAAAAAGCTCGTGAAGCTGGTACTTTGCATTTGGGTAATACTTTTGAGGAAATTGCTACGGCAGAGTTAGAAACATCAAAAGGGAATCACCCTGAAAAACCATTTGTTTTATTAGCTCAGCAAAGTGTTTTTGATAAAACTCGTTCGCCTGAAGGAAAACATTCAGTTTGGGGATATTGTCATGTACCAAATGGCTCAAAAAAAGACATGACTGAAACCATCGAAAAACAAGTAGAACGCTTCGCCCCAGGCTTTCGAGAAAGAATTTTAGCAAGACACACATTCAATACTGATCAATTAGAAGAATACAATCCAAATTATATTGGTGGTGATATTAATGGAGGTATCATTGATTTAAGTCAATTATTTACTCGTCCTGCTTTGCGTTATTCACCTTACCGCACTTCTGAAAAAGGTTTGTATATTTGTTCGTCCTCTACTCCTCCTGGTGGTGGGGTACATGGTATGTGCGGCTACCATGCTGCTCAACGAGTTTTAAAAGATATTTTTTTTAAGTTATAAAGCAGAATCCGCAATTACCCAAGAGAAAAACCAACACTTTTTGTTGCGAAATTGACAATTTAATTGAATCGAAATAATAAAAAAAGCACCCTAATTCATTTGAAATTGATGTGTGGTATAGAAGAATAATTTTCACGTAAATGGCAATTCTGTGATTGCCATTTATGATGCAATCAATCTCTTGTTTTAAGTATATTTTAGATAAATGAATTTAGTCTATATATTATATAGACTAAAAAAGTATTATATTTGTAAATTACTTTATATTAAATAAGCCTTAACCCCTATGTCTAATCAAAAAACTTCATTTACCTTAACCGAAGACTGGACTGTTGTTGTCTATGGTTTTCTCATTATTGCACTTACTTTAGTAGGATTAAAAATCCCGAACCCAGCATTCGGTTGGAAAGACACATCTGAATTGTTTGAGAAAGTGCTAACTATCAGCAACTTAACAAATGTCGTCTTTGTTTTCTTGATTGTTTATGCCATTGCAATTTTAGCAACACTTACTCTTGGTAAAAATGTAAGTGCTACTGTCAAAGGTTTTCCAATCGTCTTTGTTTTAACTTTTTTGGCTTTAATTCTTGCAGGAAACGCCTTTTTGAAAAACTGGAACCTTGAAGCAGTTATTTTTAGTTTATCTATCGGTTTGATAATTAGTAATTTTTTTTCTGTCCCTATATGGCTCAAAGAATCACTTTCAACCGAATTGTTTGTAAAAATTGGTTTGGTACTTTTAGGAACAAGCGTAATTTTTGGAGATATTTTAAAAGCAGGTTCTTTAGGACTTATCCAAGCATTATTAGTGGTAATTTCGGTTTGGTATTTTGCTTTTTGGGTTTCAAAAAAGCTTGGGATTGATGAAGAATTGGCCATCATTATTTCGAGTGCCGTTTCTATCTGTGGTGTTTCGGCTGCTATTGCAACAGCTGGTGCTATCAAAGGAGATTCAAAAAAATTGTCGTATGTTATCTCAATCGTGTTGATTACGGCCATTCCAATGATTATATTTATGCCATTCATTGCCAAAGCACTTGGCTTATCTGAAGCAGTTACAGGTGCGTGGCTTGGTGGTACAATTGACACAACAGGTGCTGTAATTGCTTCAGGAACTTTGGTGGGAGAAGAAGCTCTAAAAATCAGTACCATTGTCAAATTTTCTCAAAATGTTTTGTTGGGATTAGCGGCCTTTGCTATTTCTATCTATTGGACGTACACCAATAACCAATCAGAAACTGCGAAAGAATCTAAACCAACAATTGGTGTGATTTGGGAGCGTTTTCCAAAATTTGTGATAGGCTTTATTGCTGCATCTTTGTTTTTCTCTTTTGTTGTACCTGCCGAAACCATTGATAGTGTAAAAGGAGGACTTAAATCATTGCAAGGGCTTTGGTTTGCATTGGCTTTTACAAGTATTGGCCTTGAAACCAAATTCTCTGATTTGTTTAATAATGAAGGCAAAAAACCACTTTATGCGTTTCTTATTGCTCAGCTCTTCAATATTATTATTACTTTAGTAATCGCATATTTCTTGTTCGGAAAGTAATTTTTTACATAATTATAAATAGTTGATAGTCAGTGTTATAGCTAATTATCAACTATTTTTATTAAAAATATATCTATATAGTCTATAATATTTATAGGATAATGTTTTTTTTCAATTAATTTTGCAGAAAAATATGGGGGTATTTTTTGAAATCATATTTGATTTTTTTGAAATTAATTTAAAGAAAAAGCTAACAATTTTTATTGACTTTTGTAAAAGTTCGATTATTTAAAAATTAGAGAATGTCTTCTTTAATTTGATTAATTTGGCGTTCTGATACAGTAGTTTATTTATAAATATCCGATAAAGCTCTATTGATTACAGGCTCATCATTTGTGATTGATACTGGGCTTCTAACTTGATTATTTTTATGAAAGTTCAATTAAAAATTGCCTTTTTTTCTATTCTTTTTCCTTTTGTTGTTTTGGCGAATGATTTTGAATTTACGCCGAATTTGCAAAAAGCATACAGTGAAGTATTTAGATTAGAAATCAATGCTTGTAAAGCCACTTTAGCCAAAGAAAAAAAAGACAACCCATTTAGGGTTTATATTGAAGATTACATTGAATTTGCTGAAATTTTCAATTCAGATGATGAAGCTTATTTTAGAAGAATTGTGGATAATGAAGACAAAAGGCTTGAATTGATTGAAGATTTAGATGAAAATTCTCCATATAATCGTTTTTTGAGAGCAGAGATCAAATTACACTGGGCATTATTGAAAATTCGTTTCGGACATGAAGTAAAAGCTGCTTATAATGTTGTTCAAGCTGCTAAGCTTTTGGAAGAAAATCAAAAATTATTTCCCAATTTTTTGCCAAATAATAAGCCATTGGGGGCATTACATATTATCATTGGCTCAGTACCTGACAATTTTCGCTGGGTATTAAAAATCTTAGGTCTCAAAGGAAATATCAATGAAGGAATCGCAGAATTAGAGAAAGCTACCAAAGATAAAATTTGGGGACCTGAAGCCATTTATTCTTCACTCTATATTCAGTCTTTTGTCTTGAAATTTGATGACAAGGCCAATGCGATTTTGCTGAAATTTGTGGAAAACCAAGCTGATAATCTGAATGCTTATTTTATTGGCGTTGCCATTTCACTAAGGTCGAATCGAGCTGAACAAGCCAGTAAAATACTAAAAAAATACCCCACTTCGCCCGAATATCTCTATTGTCCCATTATCGAGATTTATCGTGGAGATATTGCTTTGATGAAAGGGCAATATCAACAAGCAAGTATTGGCTATTTAAATTATATTAAGAATTTTAAAGGTAAAACGTTCTTAAAAGATGCTTATTTAAGGCTATTTTTTAGTAATTATTTAGCTGGTAATGATAAACAAGCCATTGCGTATTTAAACAAAATTGGTGTAGTCGGTAATGCTATTTCAGAAACTGATAAATCGGCTGAAAAATATTATGAAACCTATGCCAAAACACATATTTTACCCAATAAAGGGTTATTACAGGCTCGTTTAGCTTTGGATGGGGGATATAATTCACAAGCACTTGAGGCAATTGAAAAAATTGATTTGAAACAACTCAATCAAAAAGAACAAGCGGAATATTACTTTTTGGGAGGTAAAGTTTTGCATAGAACAGGACAACCAGACAAAGCTATTAGCTTTTATGAAAAATCAATTGTTCTGACAGATAAACAAAACTGGCATTTTGGAGCGAGTTCTGCCTTGCAAATTGGTTATATTTTTCAAGATAAAGGTCAAAAACAACAAGCAAAAAAGTATTTTGAAAAAGCTATTTCCTACAAAAATCACGAGTTTAAAAATACAATTGATAGTAAAGCAAGAGCAGCCATTACTGAAATGGGGTTTTATTTATAATGAAAAGATATTTTATAATAATTCTTATAATACTTAGCTTTTTTGATTTAAAAGCACAAAAAAATTATCACCATAATATTGTTTGGGGAAGGTTAGTATTGACCGATACTTTGAATAAAAATTTGAGGTGGGAGCTGTACCTTCAACACAGAAGACAAAATACTAACCAAACTGATTTTGATGTGCTTGCTGCCAGCCAGTTTACAAGCTATTGGGCTTGGCTACATTATACCATTTCACCCAGAACAAAAATTTCATTTTCGCCAATAGGCTATTTCAAAAGTTGGGTTTTGATTACTCAGCCCACAGATATTGAAAAACCAGGAATTAGAGAGTGGAGGGTTTCTGCAAGAATTGATAATGAATCTAAAGGAAAATATTTTAATTTAATCAATCGCTATGGTTTGGAGTATCGTAATCGAGATTTATTAAACAACAATGTTTTTCAACCAAATTGGCGTGTTCGATATATGGTGAGACTCGAAAAGCCATTAAAAATTAGAGGATTAAAAAGCCCACTGACAGCTGTTTTGAATGATGAGATTTTTATCCAATTTGGGAAAGCTGTGAGAGGAAATCCTAATATTTTTGACCAAAATCGTATTTATGCAGGTTTTAATTATCCATTTACTAAAAATATCAAGGGTAGCTTAGGTTATGTTTGGGGTATTCAAGCCCGTAATTCTGGTAAAGAAATAGATTATTATAATTTCTTATGGGGCGTACTTACTTTCGATAATTTATTTAGTCAGTTCACCAAAAAACGTTAATCATGAAAAAAACAATTACCTTATTTTTTGTCTTCATTACTTCACTTTCTTATGCCCAAACCCCACAAAATGGCTATCCTAAAATAGCGGGCTATATGGGTATTCTGCATCCACTTGTCACTTTTACAAGTACCGAAACCACAACTAATTTTTCGTCAAGTTACACAATTGGTTTTCCTACTGGAATAAACATTTTGAAGAGTGATAAAATAGGTTTTAGTTTTGAGTTTGTGCCAATTATTCGTTCTGAAAATGGTGTAAGCAAAGTCAACAATTTCTTATTTCATCCAGGAGTAATGTTTCGCTACCCACATGGTCTGACACTCGTAACACGGGCTGCATTCGAGACGGGTGGACGTTATGGTTTTACTCCAGTTTTGAATAAAGTAGTGAAGAAAAATAAAAACAGTAATTATTTTGTTGCCGTGCCTTTGCCTGTTCGTTTCGGAAATGATAAACCAGCTTCATTTACAATAGGATTTCAATTTGGTGTTGGATTTTAAATTATTGAATATTCCTTTTTTTATAGCTAAAGTTAATCTTGTAACTAAGTAGTTTCGCATATTGATTTTATAAAAACTTGATAACCAGTGTTTTAGTGTGTCGGTAGTTGTAGGGTTTTGATAGAGATGGAGAATGTAGCTTATTTTAGATTTCAAAATTATTTTTATAAATCTATTAAATATATAGACTATATAGTTATATTTGTATCTCAATAAACTAAAATATGAATTTATGAAAAAAATCATCTTTTCACTGGCATATCTTGTAGTGTGTTTAGCTGTAAATGCACAAACTAAGCCGCAAGTAGGAGTTTGGCGTGGTACGTTTGCTGTTTCGGGAGGAAACGAAGCTCCATTTAATTTTGAGATTACTAATAAAGATGTTTACCTATTGAATGCAGATGAGCGTTTTGAGCTGAAAAATTATAGCATTAGAAAAGATTCAATTTTTATCCCTGTTGATATTTTTGATGCTGTTTTGGCCGCAAAAATTGAAAACAGTGGTAGTTTGAATGGTAAATTTATCAAATTAAACACCTCTACGCCTGACGCAGGAATTCCATTCAAAGCAGAAGTTGGCAAAGAATATCGTTTCTTTGAAAAGCCACAAGAGGCCAAAGTAAGCTTACAAGGAAATTGGGACTTCTTGATTGGCACTTCAGGTAATAAAACCGTTGGTGTTTTTAAGCAGACAGGTAGCAAACTTACAGGAACAATTTTAAGTACAACTGGCGACTATCGCTATTTTGAAGGATCGGTAAAAGGAAATGAATTTTTCTTATCGGCTTTTAGTGGCTCAAATCCATCATTAATTAAAGGTACGGTTAATGGGGATGATTTGACTGCCGAATTTATTAGTTTTAGAGGAAGTCAGCCAATTAAAGGTACTCGCAACGAAAAAGCTGCATTACCCGACGCTTATACACTGACTACTTTCAAAGAAGGTGCTGATTTTAACTTTACATTTCCTGATGCTTTTACAGGAAAACCAGTTTCTTTGAAAGATTCAAAGTATAAAGGAAAAGCGGTAATTGTAACAATTTTGGGAAGTTGGTGTCCAAACTGTATTGATGAAGCATTGTTTCTTTCTCCGTGGTTCAAAGCCAATAAAAGTCGAGGCGTAGAAATCATTGGCTTAGCTTTTGAGCGAAAAAATGACCCTGTATTTGCAAAAACAAGACTCGAATCATTGAAAAAGCGTTTTGATATTCAATACGACATATTATTTGCTGGTTTAGCAGATAAGAAATTTGCATCTGCTGCATTACCTGCATTGAGTGAAGTCTTGTCTTTTCCTACAACAATTTATATTGATAAATCAGGAAAAGTCCGAAAAATACATACAGGATATACAGGCCCAGCAACTGGTAAATATTACGAAGAATTTGTGAAAGAATTCAACGAAGATGTCAATAACCTTCTTAAAACACCTGGTGATAAATCAGCTAAATTGTAAGCGATTATGAGCATAAATAAATTATAGGAAGGTACTTTTTTAAAACTACCTTCTTATCTTTCTATTACTTTTTTTGAATAAATACTATATATAATATATAGATTAAATAGTTTTATTATGAGCTTTGAAATTGAATGTCCCGTTGATTTTAAGAAAGTCAATGAAAATAAGGTCAGACTGACGGCATTTTGGGTTTTGTTAGTAGGCATTTTAATCTTCCTGACAAATTCTTGGATTGTTAGTGGATTTTTGTTGGTAGATTTTGCACTTCGTGCCTTTGATTTCGGAAAATTCAGTTTTCTCAACTGGTTGAGTGATATAGCAATTATATCATTCAATTTTTCAACAAAATTGATTGATCAAGCTCCAAAGATTTTTGCTGTCAAAATTGGACTGGGCTTTACTGTTTCTATTTTAGCAACGATACTTGCAGATAATTTTACTCTTGCTTCTTACATCACTGCGGTACTCATTTTTTTTGCCTTTCTCGAATCTGTTTTAGGCATTTGTGCTGGCTGTTATGTTTATACTTTTTACAAAAGAATATTTAAATAAAACACTTATTATAAGTTACTTAACTTTCAGAAAAGGTTTTCACAATTTTGATTATTAATTAAAAATTTATAGTATCATGAAATTTACAGACAGCTTAATTTATTACGAGATATTAGTTCTCTTGATTGTTTTTAGTATCGTTGAATTTATTACAGGTGTATTTAAAAGTACTAAATGGACAAAAAATGAATGGCATATCACAGTAGCGGGTTTGCTCTTGTCAAGTGTGATCACTCGCCCAGTTAGTTTTATCTTTTCAACTTATGTGCTTCAGTTTTTTTTCTTAAAATATGCTAATTATTTTGCAAGTACGCCTTTCTGGATTGGTTTAATTGTGGTCACTTTACTCGAAGATTTTACACAATATTGGTGGCATAGAGCCGCTCATACCTACGAATGGTTATGGAAAGGGCATCGAGTGCATCATTCAGCTCCCGAAATGAGTGTGTTTCTATCAGGCAGAAACTCATGGGTTTATTTGTTGATATTTCCTTCAAGAATCGTTTCTGCTACTTTGATATTCTTAGGTTTTGGACAGGCTTTTTTGCTTGGTTATTTCCTCAAAATTTTGATTGGCATTGCAGCTCATTCTCCTTTTGCTTGGGACAAGCCATTATATAAAATCAAATGGTTGCATCCAATTATGTGGGTTATTGAAAGGGTAATTTCGACCCCAGCTACGCATCATGCCCACCATGCAGCCCATGATAAAGATGGAATAGGAGTTATTAATGGCAACTATGGAAATATGTTTTTTATTTGGGATGTACTTTTTGGAACAGCTCATATCACACGACAATTTCCTGAAGAATATGGCTTAGAAGATTATTACGAGGAGCCATGGTATGTGCAGTTGGGTTATCCAATTTTTAAATCAAAAGACCAAAGAAGTGAAATGTCGAGATAATTATGATTTTTTTTAACAAAATAAATCTACTAAAATTATAGACTTTATAGGTTTTTGTTATACCTTTGCAAATCAATAATTTTAAAGACATTCTTAGCATTTAATAATGGAAGCCAAAAGTATTTCTATAAAACCACAATCACCAAAAATACTTTGGTATGCAATACCTGTATTATTGTTGATTTTGACAGCAATTTACTTAATCCTCAATAGCAAAACAGCATTTTCGCTTGATTCTGCATTGGCGGCGGTAAACAATGACTTTTTCTTTTATACATTAGTTGGTTTGGCTGCTCAGTTAGTTGATGGGACATTGGGGATGGCTTATGGAATTACTTCAACTTCGTCTTTATTAGCTTTAGGTGTTCCTCCAGCGGTGAGTAGTGCAAGTGTACACGTAGCTGAAATGTTTACGACTGGAGCGTCGGCTATTTCACATTACCGTTTTGGGAATATCAATAAAAAGTTATTGAAAAGTTTGGTAATTCCTGGAGTTTTAGGTGCAGTTGCAGGGGCTTACTTATTATCCGATTTCATCAATGGAGATTTCATCAAACCTTATATTTCTGGGTATATGATAATCTTGGGGATTGTGATTATTCGTAAAGCTTTACAAAAAAACATTGTAAAGAAAAAAACAAAAAACATCAATATTTTGGCTGCTTTTGGTGGTTTTATTGACTCGATTGGTGGAGGAGGCTGGGGGCCAGTTGTTACTTCAACACTTTTAGGCCAAGGGCGTGACCCACGTTATACGATTGGCTCGGTCAATGCTTCGGAATTTGCCGTTTCTTTTGCCAGTGGAATTACATTCATAATCTTTCAAGGCATTAGCAACTGGCAAGTGGTGGCTGGCTTAATCATCGGTGGTGTGATAGCTTCTCCATTTGGAGCATTTTTAGTAAACAAAGTCAGACGTCGCCCACTCATGATTTTAGTAGGTGTTGTGGTAATTTTGTTGAGCCTTCGAACCATTTTAAAAGGTTTTCATCTGATATAATTCTTGTAACCCAATAGTAATATCTTAAAAAGTAGCTTGAATAAACATTTTATTCGAGCTACTTTTTTATTTAGTTTTGTTTGAATAAAATATAGAAAAATGAAGTGGATAACTCGAGAAAGACCCAAAATAGATAGAATTGCTTGTCCTTGGTTGATTAAGAAATTTATCGATCATACAGCGGAATTTATTTATGTGCCTTTTGATGAAGTTATTGAAAAAGCGATGGAACTAGATGCGATTCCATTCGATATTCCAAAGGTGGAATTGACACATTTTGAAGGAGAATGTACTTTTGATTGTATAATAAAAAAATATCAATTAAATGACCCAGCTCTTGAGATTATGGCAAAAATTGTTCGTGGGGCAGATACTGACCAGCATGACCTTGCTCCAGAAGCAGCAGGTTTATGGGCAATTTCGGCTGGACTATCACATAATATTTTAGATGATTATGAATTACTTGACAAAGGGATGCTCATTTATGAGGCTCTTTATAGTTGGGCAAAAAACTTGCAATATCAAAAACATCTACAAAGTCCTTTTGAACATTTATTAATAGAAGTTTTTCAAAAAGTTTTGAAGCCAAATGTTAATAAAAAGACACCTGAATGGGTTTCTGATTTAAAAGAAATCATACAAGACCAAATTGATACCAATCTTACATTGAATCTTACTGAAATTTCTAATGAACTGAATGTCAATCCTTCATATTTATCAAGAGAGTTTTCAAAATATTTTGAAGATTTATCATTTGGAGAATACATCCGCAAGCTTCGAGTCGAAAAGGCAATTCAATTACTACATCAATCAAACTATTCTCTTACGGAGATTGCCTTTTTAACAGGTTTTTCGGACCAAAGCCATTTCACAAGAATATTCAAAAAACATACTGGAAAAAGTCCATCGGAATTTAAGAAAACTATTCCTAAAAAGTAAAATTTATTCTAAACAGTCAAATACATTCTATTTTCTAAGCGTAAGCAGTTATAATTTTGTTTTTATTTAAAAACAAAAAACTTTGATTAAATGAATCAACCATTATACAGTTTGTGGCAGTTGACACTTTATTTTTTAAAACTTGGTACGATTGGCTTTGGAGGCCCAGTTGCATTGGTAAGTTATATGCACCGAGATTTGGTTGAAAATCGGCAATGGATTTCGGAAGAGGAATACAAAGAGGGATTAGCATTGGCACAGTTGGCTCCAGGCCCATTAGCCGCACAATTATCCATTTATTTGGGCTATGTACATTATGGCTTAATTGGAGCCACACTCATAGGATTTGCTTTTGTGATACCTTCTTTTATTATGGTTGTCTTGCTTGGAATGGCATATAAACTTTATGGTGGCTTACCTTGGATGCAGGCTATATTTTACGGTATTAGTGCCTCTGTTATTGGAATAATTGCTGTTAGTTCTTATAAATTAACGATTAAATCAATTAGTAAATTTGAGCTTGAGGCCATTAAAAAGCATTGGATGCTTTGGATATTTTTTATTGTAATGGCCATATTTACTGCCATTACTCAACGAGAAGAAATTATATTATTTATCATACTTGGATTTGCCTATATGACAGTGAAAGCTCCGCCAAAATGGTTAAAGAGTCAAAAGGTTACTTCCTTATTATTGATTTCAAATATTGGTTTTTGGGAGTTTGAATGGAGTAAATTGAGTGAAATAGCTTGGTTTTTTACAAAAGCAGGAGCATTTGTTTTTGGCAGTGGTTTGGCAATTGTGCCATTTTTACACGCAGGAGTGGTGCAAGAATATGGATGGCTAACTGAAAATCAGTTTGTTGATGCAGTAGCAGTAGCCATGATTACGCCAGGCCCTGTTGTAATTACTGTGGCTTTTATTGGATATTTGGTTGCAGGATTTTGGGGGGCAGTTGTTGCGGCAATAGCAACATTCTTGCCTTGTTATCTATTTACAGTAATACCTGCTCCGTATTTCAAGAAAATATCAAAAAATGTAAGTATAAAAGCATTTGTTGAAGGTATCACGGCGGCCGTGGTTGGGGCATTAGTTGGTGCTGTGATTGTTATTGCAACAAGAAGTATTGTTGATATTCCAACATTATTAATTGCTATTACAACAGGTTTATCGTTAATTTATATAAAAAAATTGCAAGAGCCACAATTAATTGTGATGGCTGGCATTTTAGGAATCATTCTTAAAAACTATTTATTATCATGACAAGAAACCAATTTCTCTGCAGTACAGCCATTCTTACAGGAGCAAGTCTTTTAAAAGGAAACGATGTTTTTAGTGCAACGCTTGACGAAGGCGGTTTAGATATTTTGACAGATGAATCAGGCAAGTTTGTTTTGGGGGCTTTACCATATTCTGATACTTATTTGGAACCTTTTATGCCTGCTGATGTCCTAAAATTACATTATACAGCTCATCATGGAGGAGCAGTTAATACTGCGAATAAAGCAACTGATTTATTGAAAAAAGCTTTAGAATCTGGCAATTTTGAAGGAGTAGATTATTGGACAAAAAAATTATCGCTTCATCTTTCGAGTCATGTATTGCATACAATTTTTTGGACAAGTATAACCAAAAAAAAAACTGAGCCAAAAGGAGAGTTGTTGAAAAGAATAGAAAAGGATTTTGGTTCATTTGATAAAATGAAAGTACAATTGGCTCATCATTCCAAAAATGTTGATGGTAATGGATGGGGGCTTTTGGGTTATCATCCTCAGAGTAATCGTTTGATGATATTAGAGGTTGAAAATCATGAAAAATTAACAGTTTGGGGAATTGTCCCATTATTGGTTGTTGATGTTTGGGAACATGCTTATTATTTAAAATATAAAAATAAGCGAGCAGATTTTGTCGATGAACTCTTCAATTATATGAATTGGGATAATGCTGCTCAACGCCTTGAAATAGCTTTGAAAATTTCAAAATAGCACTTATAATTTCTTTTTTAATCTATCATAACTCATGCTACAAATCCAATGTTATTTGTGGCATGAGTTTTTTATATGTATATACTTCAATTTTTACAATCTTTTTTGCTTCTGTAACTTGAAATATTTCAGATAAGATTCTTCTTCCTAAGACGACCTCACTTTCGTTTATTCAAGAATTTATAAAAAAATATTTTTTTATAAAAAAATTTAAAAAGGTAAGATGGTCTTGTTTTTGTTAAAAAAATACAGTTTTTGTTAAAAAATTGCAGTTTTCCTATAAAAAAATAGACTATATCGTTTATTAAAGTATTTTAAAATAGCTGTACAGCACAGTACAGTACAGGATAGTTTCATATTTATAATAATTAATATTTGTATAATATCAAGGAATAATATCCTTATACCTATATCTTTCAATTTTCAACCTAAAACATTTATTCAAATGAGACAAAGATTTACTTTGTACAGAACTAAGCTTAGGGCAAGTATTTGCTTGTTATCATTGGCATTATTCTGTACTTCATTTGCATTTGCCCAACAAGTCAAGGGCAAAGTGACAGGCCAAAATGGCGATGCTTTAATAGGAGTGAGTGTTTCAATCAAAGGAACAAATCGAGGAACCCAAACCGATGTAGAAGGTACTTACAAATTAGATGCTCCAAACAACGCAGTATTAGTTTTTAGTTTTGTTGGTTATGCAGTCAATGAAGTAGTATTCACAGGACAAAAAGAAATTAATGTATCCTTAACTCTTGACGAAAAGCTACTCAGTGAGATTGTGGTAGTGGGCTATGGTAGTCAATTGAAAAAGAACGTTACTGGTGCCGTTCAGACGATTGGCTCAAAAGAAATCAAAGACATTCCAGTATCTCAAATTGGTCAAAAACTACAAGGCCAATTAGCTGGGGTTCAGATCAACCAGACAACTGGTAAACCTGGGCAAGGGATGAATATCAGAATTCGTGGCCAATTATCAGTTTCGGCTGGTAGTGATCCACTTTATGTAATTGATGGCTTTCCTATTACCGGAAGTATTGGAGCAATGAATCCAGATGAAATTGAAGATATTTCAATTTTGAAAGATGCAGCTTCAACTTCACTTTATGGTTCAAGAGCAGCCAATGGTGTGGTTTTGATTACAACAAAAAAAGGTAAAACTGGTACAAATATTAGTTTTAACACTTTTGTAGGTATTCAAGAAGTGCCAAAAAGAGGGCTAGTGAAAATGCTGACAGCAGAAGAATTTGCACAGTTTAAAAAAGAATATTATGAAGATGCAGGCCAACCAGTGCCAGCCGAATTTCAAAATCCTTCGCAATATGCAGGCAAAAACAATGATTGGTATGGTGCTTTATTAAGAAAAGCTCCTATGCAAAGTTATAACCTTACGCTCACTTCAAACAAAGAGAAATCAAGAACATCATTTGTTGGAGGGGTATTTAATCAACAAGGGGTTGTAATTAATAATGAATATAAAAGATATTCAATGCGTATGAATTCAGAATATGATATTTCTGATAAAGTGAAAGTAGGTTTTAATATTGCTCCACAATATGTGTTTGACAACACTCCAAGAACAGATGGTGATAGAGGAACAGGTATTTTATTTAATGCCTTACATACTTGGCCAGTAATGCCTATTTATGAAGCAGATGGTAAGACTTTGACATTGTTTAATAGATTCCCAGCAAGCACAGGTAATATTTTTGCTTATCCTAACTGGGTTAGAGCTGCCAATGAATTGGTTAATGAAACAACAACGCTTAACTTGATTTCAAATGCGTATATTCAATATCAACCAATCAAAGGTTTGACATTGAAATCTACATTTAATGTTGAGATGTTCCGTTCGAAGTTTTTCTTCTTTAACCCTTCAACAGCAACAAGTGCAATCAACGTGGCGATTCCAACAACAGCAGTTTCAATTCGTCAGAATTTTGAAAACTTAACTTGGTTGAACGAAAACTTGGCTACTTATGCAAAAAGTTTTAAAGACCATAATTTTGAAATTTTAGGTGGACTTACCCAACAAAGATTCCGTCAAGAATCTACTCGTATTCAAGCTGATACGTATGCTGATGACCGCCTCCCAACGGTTCAAGGAGCAATTAACGTCAATCGTGGTGGTACTTCAACAGGTGTTCAAGAGTGGGCATTGACCTCATTACTTTCGAGATTGACTTATAATTATAGAGGTAAATACTTATTTACTGCTTCAGTTCGTCGTGATGGTTCATCTCGTTTTGGAGCGAATAATCGTTGGGGTACATTTCCTTCGGTATCAGCAGGTTGGGTTATTTCAGATGAGAATTTCTTAAAATCAATACCAAAAATATCATTTGCAAAATTAAGAACAAGTTATGGTATTGTTGGAAATAATAATATTGGTAATTATACTCCTTATGCCTTAGTTAATAATACAGTTAATGCTGTTTTTGGTAATACTGTTGCTCCAGGGGCAGTTGTGACAACATTGGCAAATAGCAATTTAGGTTGGGAAACAACTAAGCAATTTGATCTTGGCTTAGACTTGGGATTATTCAATGATCGAATCACATTTGTGTATGACTATTATAACAAACGTACTACAAACCTTCTTTATAGTGTACAAATTGCACAAGAAGCTGGCTTTAGCAATTTTAATGATAACATTGGTGAAATTAAGTTTTGGGGACATGAGTTTTCATTGAATACTAAAAATACTACAGGAAAATTGAAATGGAGTACAAATGCAAACATTTCATTTAATCGCAATAAAGTAATTGCTTTAGCTGATGGTATCGACCGTGTTTATGGAACATTCCATATTACAAAAGTAGGTTATCCTTTCGGACAATTCTATGGTCATATTGCTCAAGGTGTGTATAAAAATGCGGAAGATCTTAAAAACTCTCCTCAAGTACCTGGTCGTTCAGTAGTTGGAAGCATCAAATTAACTGACCAGAATGGTGATGGTATCATTACTAATGGTGGTGATTTTGATGATAGAGTTATCATGGGTAATCCATTCCCTAAATTTACTTACGGTATTACTAACAACTTTACTTACGGTAATTTTGATGCTAGCATCGTAGGCTCTGGCTCACAAGGAAATCAGTTATTGGTTCGTCATATCTACAGTACAGCCAATCTTGATGGTGTGTTTAATATGGTTGAAGGCGTTAAATATCGCTTCCGTTCGGTTGATAATCCTGGTAAAGGAATGTATGGTACAACAGTTGGTGGTGGTAACGTAACAGGTATTGAGCGTGACTGGATGAATAGTCGTTTTATTGCTGATGCTTCGTTCTTTACAATCAAAAACGTAACAGTAGGTTATACAATACCAAAGAAAAATAAGATATTTAAGTCAGCACGTATTTACACTTCTGTTCAACAGTTGTATGTATTTACAAAATATTGGGGTGGACCAAATCCTGAAACTTCAGCTCAAGGAGATGGTAATGGCGATGGTGGAAACTTGAGTCCAGGTGTGGATTTATCTAATTATCCAGTTCCACGTACTTACACCCTTGGTATCAATTTGAATTTCTAATAAACTTAAATGACTTAACATAATGAAAAAGATAACCTTCACAGCACTTTTTGTGTTTTTTGGTCTGATAAGTTGCAATAAAGACTTTTTGACCGTAGTTCCAGAAACAAACCTTAGTACAGCAATATTTTTTAGTAAAGAAGCCGATTTTCAGCAAGCAGTTAATGCAGCTTATGTCCCATTACGTAATATTGTTAATGACCGTGCATGGCTTTTAGGAGAAATGCACTCGGATAATGCGTATTATTATAGAAATATTCTATTTGGTGCAACCGAACAGCAAGAAGACATCGCCGACTTTGCAGTGCCTACTGCCAATGGTGTTACTTCAAATACTCACGTTTTGAATCAATATCGTCTTGATTATCAAATCATTGCTCGTGCCAATCAAATTTTATCTTCAATTGATGCAGTTGAATTTGCTGCGGCATCAAAGAATAACATAAAAGGTCAAGCACAGTTTTTAAGAGCTTATGCTTACTTTGAATTGGTACGTTATTTCGGAAAAGTACCTTTACATCTAACGCCTGTTACGAACCGTCAAGAGGCAGCTTTACCTTTAGGTTCAATAGAGGAGATTTATGCACAAATCATTAAAGATGCAACTGCTGCAAGTACTTCTTTATTACCAAAGCCAACACAAGAAGCGGGTAGAGCTACTTCTGGTACAGCAAAAATGCTTTTGGCAAATGTATATATGGTACAGAAAAAATGGGCTGAAGCTGAAAAATTATTGAAAGAAATCGTATCAAGCAATGAATACAAATTGATGCCTGATTTCAATGATGCTTTTTCAACAAATACTGGAAACAAAAATAATGCAGAATCAATTTTTGAAGTTCAGTTTCAAGAAGGAGCATCAGGCTATAATGGAGCGATCATTTATAATTATTTACCTCGCCCAATGAGTCCTGATGAATTAAAGCCTATCACAGGAACATCAAATCCTCAACCGTTGACTGGAGAAGGCAATGGTGCACCAACACCAGACTTGATCAATTCATTCGAAACAGGCGATAAAAGAAAGGATGGCACAATAGGCTATGTTACTATTAGTGGAAGTTTGAGAGCAAATAAAAATTTTCCATACAATAAGAAGTTCGCTAAAACGCATTCTCTTCATGGAAATACAGGAAATAATTTCCCGATTTATCGCTATGCAGAAACATTGCTATTTTTAGCAGAAGCACTCACAGAGCAAGGTAAAATGGGAGAGGCTTTGCCATTCCTTAACCAAGTACGTTCACGTGCTGGTTTGCCAGCAGCTACCGCAACGGCTCAAGCTGAATTAAGAAATCAGATTTATCAAGACCGTAGAAGTGAATTAGCGTTTGAAAACAAACGTTGGTTTGATTTGGTACGCACAGGAACAGCTATAGAAGTGATCACTGCTTATGGCAATAGAATTAAAGCTAATCCTGTAGCTTATTATTATCCTGAAGGTGCTGTAGCTCGTAGTAATGCCTTCTCTAATATTAGTTTATTATATGGGCTTCCTGCTGATGAAGCAGCTTTGAGCCCTTATTTTTAATTTTTTTTAAAAATACTTTTTTTCTCTGTACATTGTGGGTGAATTTCGACTCACAATGTACAAAGGAAAAAAGAGGAGAAATTACACTATTCGACAATAAATAATATTTAACCCTTACTTTATCATGTTTTCTAAACAAAACTCCATTAAGCTGGGGATTGGACTGGCAGCTCTTGTGACAGCCGCTTCATTTACCCTACTAAAACAACCCGATTTCTCCTCGGCGACTACAGGCGACCCCAAATTAGATAAACTAAAATATCCAGCAGGATTTAAAGCTGAACATCTTTTTAGTCCCTCAGAAAACAAACAAGGTTCTTGGGTATCGATGACATTCGATGACAAAGGCCGAATCATTTGTTCTGACCAATATGGAAAACTTTACCGCTTGAAAACTCCCGCAGTAGATGCTAAAATCTCAACTTCAGATGTGGAAAAGCTGCAAGTTGGACCTGCTACCGACACAATGGGTATGGGTTATGCACATGGGCTACTTTATGCCTTCAATAGTCTATACGTAATGATAAATAATGGTAAAAATAACAAGATTTTTACTAAAAAAAGTGGTTTGTATCGCCTTCAAGATACTAATAATGATGACCAATTTGACAAAGTTACCTTACTAAAGGAACTAGTAGGAGAGGGAGAACATGGTCCTCATAGTATAGTACTTTCTCCAGATAAAAAATCTCTGTTTGTTATAGCAGGAAACCATACAGATGTTCCTCCAATGGATGCGTATAAATTGCCTTCGAATTGGAAAGAAGACCAAATGTTTCCATTGATAAAAGACCCTCGTGGACATGCAAACGACCGTTATGCACCAGGTGGTTGGATAGCAAATCTTGACCCAGAAGGAAAAAAATGGGAATTGGTAAGTGCAGGTTATAGAAATGCCTTTGATATGGCTTTTAACGAAAATGGTGATTTATTTGTATATGATGCTGATATGGAATGGGATTTTGGATTACCTTGGTATCGCCCAACTCGTATTTGCCATGCAACAAGTGCGTCTGAATTTGGTTGGAGAACAGGGAATAGCAAATGGTCTCCTACCTTCCCTGATAACCTTCCGCCTGTTATAAATATTGGTCAAGGTTCACCAACCAACTTATTGCATTTGAAAGATGCTAAATTCCCTACAAAATACAAAAGTACACTTTTAGCTTTTGATTGGACATTTGGTGTAATTCATGCCATTCATTTGAAACCTTCTGGTTCAACTTACTCAGGTGAGAGAGAAGAGTTTTTATCAGGAATTCCTTTACCATTGACTGATGGAGCAATTGGCCCTGATGGTGCTTTATATTTCCTCACTGGTGGTCGTCGTTTAGATTCTGATTTATATCGTGTTTCTTATGTTGGTAATGAAAGTACAGCTCCAATAGCAGCTGCACCGATTAATTCAGCTAATGCACTTCGTAGAAGTTTGGAGAAATTCCATACTGGTGGTCCAAATCCTGCCGCAGTAGCTACGGCATGGCCTCAGCTTAAAAGCCCAGATAGATTTATTCGCTATGCAGCTCGTTTGGCGTTGGAGCATCAACCAGTTGCTCAATGGCAAGATTTAGCTTTAAAAGAAAAAGACCCAATTGCATTAACGCAATCGTTGATTTCTTTGATTCGAATGGGTGATGGTTCAAAGAAAAACGAAATTGTCAATGCACTTTTAAGTGTAAATTTCAAAGCATTACAACAATCACAACAATTAGATTTATTGAGAGCATTGGAATTGGCATTCCTTCGCATGGGACAGCCAGATGCAACGCTTAAACCTAAAGTAATAGCTTATCTAAACCCTCTTTATCCTGCTAATACGGCTCACTTAAATCGTTCTCTAAGTAAGTTATTGATTTATTTAGATGCTCCAGAAGCAGTGGCAAAAACGATGGCTTTGATGGATATTAAAACCGAGCCAGGAAGTGATGCACTAAATGTTGAAACTGCAACAGCTTCGAGTGATTTGATTTTGAGAAATCCTCAGTACGGAAAAGATATTGCTGCAATGTTGGCAAATATTCCACCTGCTCAACATACTTATTATGCTGTAATGCTAAGTTTAGCTAAAGAAGGTTGGACACCAGAATTGCAAGAAAAATATTTCAAATGGTATTATACTGCTTTTGGTTATAAAGGCGGAAATAGCTATATCGGATTCTTAGATAGATCATTGAAATTAGCATTAAAAAATGTTCCAGATAGCAAAAGAGCCTATTTTGAAAAACTGGCAGGTACTGAAAGACTTAGTAAAAATGGTAATGATTTTATCTCTGCTTCAGCACCAAAAGGCCCTGGTAGAAATTGGAGAATGGAAAATGCCCTTCCGATTATTGAAAAAGGATTAGTTGACAGAGATTTTGAAAATGGTAAAGCCATGTTTGCAGCAACTACCTGTAAAATGTGCCATGCTCTTAGAGGCGAAGGTGGTGCAATTGGACCTGATTTAAGTCAATTATATACTCGTTTTTCTTCAAAAGACATGCTGGAATCGATCATAATGCCAGATAAGACAGTTTCTGATCAGTATGCTGCTACATATTACAGCTTAAGAAATGGTAGTTCGATTGTAGGACGTTTAATCAATGAAGATAAAACAGCTTATTATATTTCTCAAAACCCTTATGCTCCAAACGAGCTTGAAAAAGTCTTGAAAAAGAATGTAATTTCTTCAAAACCATCTTCGGCATCAATTATGTTTGGTGGCTTGATTAATAGTTTGAACGAAGATGAATTAAAGGATTTGATGGCATATTTAATGGCAGGTGGAAATGAAAACAATGCCATGTTTAAACCAAAAGCAGAAGTTAAAAAGTAGATTAATAGATTAGGTTAAGTTTTAATATGCTTGTTTAAAGGAGTAACAACGAATTTGGGCAGGCATATTTTAAAATTAAGTTTAAGTGTTTAGAATCGAAAACAAATACTCTTTTTAATCATACATCAATGACAACAAAATTTAATATAAAATATTGGAATATTGCATTCCTAATTACTATCTTGGCGGTTGGTTGCAAAGTTTCAAAATCAGATCAAAGCGACAAGGGATTCAAGTCAATTTTTGATGGAAAAACCTTAAATGGTTGGGAAGGCGATACTAAATACTGGCGTGTTGAAAATGGTAATTTAGTTGGTGAAATTACTCCAGAAACCTTGCTCAAAACCAATTCATTCCTTACATGGAAAGGTGGAGAACCTGCAGATTTTGAGCTAAAAGGTGAATTTAATATTACTGAAAAAGGTAATTCTGGTATTAATTACCGAAGTATAATGTTCACCGAAGTACCTTATGCCATGAAAGGCTACCAAGCCGATATCGATGGGGCAGTGCGATATACTGGACAAAATTATGAAGAAAGAGGGCGAACCACCTTAGCATATCGTGGACAAATTACGAGTATAAATGCTCAAGCAAGCTCCATGACTGCCGAAGAAGTTCGTAAGAAAGTACAAAGAAATGCTTGGTCTGATTTAAAAGTTGAGGGTTCTTTGGGGCATACAGATTCGCTGAAAACAAAAATTAAAAGTCAAGATTGGAATACATTTCATATCGTTGCGAAAGGAAATCGTTTACAGCACTACATTAATGATATTTTGATGAGTGATGTTACCGATAATGATGCGGTAAATGGAAAATCAAAAGGCCTGATTGGAGTGCAAGTTCACGTTGGTCCTCCAATGAAAGTGCAGTATAGGAATTTAAGAATTAAGGAATTGAAATAAGACAAGAGATATTAGACAAGGGACAAAAGATTTTCTATTAGCATTTTTATATAATTACCTTTTCTCTTATCTTTTGTTTATAATCTCGTATCTAAAATATGAATAAAATAGGATTCAATGTTTTGGCGTGGTCGGCCAATGTTTCAGAGGAATTATTTCCAATTATTGAGAGATTAAAAACCATAGGTTATGATGGAGTTGAGTATTTTGTTGGAGCAACCGACGAAAATGCTTATAAAATAGTTGGTAAACACTCCAAAGATATTGGATTAGAAGTTACGACTGTTACAGTAGTTAGTCCAGATGCTAATCCTATTAACGAGTCGGCAAGTATTAGAGCTAAGGGTTTAGAACAAATCAAATGGGCCATTGATCGTTCTTATGATTTGGGTTCAACTGTGCTTTGTGGCCCTTTTCATTCTGCTCACGCACATTTTACGGCACATCCAGCTTTAGAAGAAGAGTATAAAAGAGCCGCTGAAATTCTGTATCAAGCTGGCGAGCATGCCAAACAAGCCAATATTATTTTAGCACCTGAAGCTCTCAATCGCTTTGAATGCTATTTGTGCAATACAATGGAACAATTGTCCAAATTAATCAAGATGGTTGATCATCCAAATGTACGAGCCATGTTTGATACGCATCATGCCAATATTGAAGAAAAAAAATATGCTACCGCAATCAATACCATTGCTCCTTATTTGAGCCATGTGCATATCAGTGAAAACGACCGAGGTACACCAGGTGATGGTCATGTACCATTTGATGCAGCTTTTGCGGCATTGGCCGAGGTAAAATATGGCGGTTGGCTAACGATTGAAGCTTTTTCAAGAAATGACCCTGATTTTGCCAATGCCATTAATGTTTGGCGTGAATACAATGATCCTTGGCATATTGCAGAAAATGGTTTGAAATTCATCAAAGAAATGTGCTTAAAGCATCAACTTTAGCATATTTAGAAATTGGTTAATGGTTATCAATAACTGGTTGTTCAGGTTTCTTTAAATCCTTGTTTATCAGTAAATTAAATACCAAAAAACGTTGTATTCAACATTATTTTCCAATAACCATCTATCAGTAACTAATAACAAATAACTAATATCAAAGTACAAAAATGAAAGATAAATTGCCATTTCGATTCGGTTCAGAGGTTTATACATGGTTTATGAGTGGTAATGGACAAACGCACCAAGGGCGATTAGGTCACATGATAGAAGTAATCTCTAAAGCAGGTTTTACTGGAATTCAACCTATTTTTACTTGGATGGGAGATTTAGTAGATTCCGACCTTTTGGAAGCAAAATTAAAAGAACAAGGAATAGCATTGGCAGCTGTTGCCTTAGCTTTGGAATGGAATGGCTCTGAAGAATCTGAAAATGAAAGGACTATTGCTGATAATGCCATTGCTTTGTTACAACGTTTTCCTGGGGCAATGTTAAATACCGTTCAAATTCCAACGGGTCGCCATGATTTGGAAAATCGTCAACGTAGTTTGGTAAATATTGTCAATACCGTTTCAAAAAGAGCTGCTGACAAAGGTGTTCCTTGTAGTTTTCACCCAAATTCACCGCATAGTTCAATCATCAGAACAGAATCAGATTATCGAATTGTTTTAGAATCTTTAGATCGTTCGGTCACTGGATGGACACCAGATGTAGGTCATATCATTAACGGTGGAATGGATCCTCTTGAAAAAATGAAGGAATATGCTTCACTAATCAATCATGTTCATTACAAAGATTGGAATGGCGAACCTGAATTTACTTTAATGGGTAAAGGGAAAGTAGATTTACTATCTATTACTCAGTGGCTAAAAGATATAAATTATGGTGGTTGGATTATTTGTGAAGATGAAGGCGAAGAGGCTTTAGAAGATCCCGACTTTGTAACACTTCATGATGGCAATTGGATATTAAACGATTTGATTCCTAACCTAAAATAGGTCAATTATATGCCATTTGTACAAACAAACGGAATTAAATTTTATTACGAAGAGCGTGGTTTATCTTCAGCTACTCCTCTTTTAATGATCATGGGGATTACCGCCGCTGGTGCAGTTTGGGAACCTCATACTTCCTACTTTGAGAAATATTTTAGATGTATCATTGGCGATAACCGTGGAGTTGGTTTGACTGATAAACCCGATGGTGAGTATTCAACAGCTATGATGGCAGATGACTATGCAGGTTTGCTTGATGAACTTCAAATTGAAAATGCTTATGTGATTGGTTGTTCAATGGGAAGTACTATCGCTCAACAATTAGCAATTAGGCACCCAAATAAAGTAAAATCTTTGGTTTTGATGTGTCCTTGGGCTCGTTGTGACAATGCAGCAAAAGGCATTTTTCAACATATAGTCAATTGCAAAGCAAAATTTAACCCCGAAGAATTTAGTCTTTATATTCAATTATTAATATTTTCTAAAGCTTCTTGGGATGATGCAAAAGTAGTGGCTGAATTGGAAGAAGGACGCAAAAATGCTCATTTAGAGCCTAATCCACAACCACTTCATGGATTAAAAGGTCAAGCATCGGCGTGTATTAATCATTCAGTGCTTGAGGAGTTAAATTCAGTTTTGCAACCAACTTTTGTAATTGGGGGGAAAGAGGATATTTTCACACCTGTGTGGATGGCTAATGAAATTACGGCAACGATGCCAAATGCAGAACTTTTCCTTTATGAAAAAGCAGGACATGCCTTTCATTTTGAAAATGTTGAAGATTTTAACACTCGGGTTACAGCTTGGTTTTTGAGTCATTAAAAAGTTTTAAATTAAATTTGTTACTAAATTTTTCGATGGACGGAGTTCAAAATTATAAAGACAAAATCTCAAACCCTGCACAGCTTGGTGGTATCGAAACTTCCATTTTGGATAATGGTTTGGGTCGTGGTAATCGAATTGCTTGGATAAATACTGGAACGGGTTTACGTTATAAAGTGGTGATTGATAGAGGAATGGACATTGCCGACGCTTTCTATAATCAACATAGTTTGGCATGGTTAAGTCATGGTGGATTTACTGCTCCACAACCAAATGCTGATAGAGGAATTGATTGGTTAAAAACTTTTGGAGGTGGGCTTTTAACAACCTGCGGACTTTCACACGTAGGAGGCCCAGAAAAAGATGAATTTGGCGAAAGAGGCATTCATGGAAATATATCTAATCTTGCTGCCGAAATAGTTTCTATTATTCAACCCGACCCAGTTGCTGGCAAATTGGAAATGAGTATTACAGGAATTATCAAAGAAACGAAGGTTTTTGGCCCAAGCTTAGAACTCAGAAGAACTATCTCAGGAAAACTCGGAGAATCAACAATAAAAATTCATGATGAAGTGATTAATCGAGGAAATACGCCTACGCCTTTGATGGTATTATATCATTTCAATTTTGGCTACCCTTTGATTGATGAAGGTACTGATATTCTTTGGAATGGAACTTGGAAAGCCCGTTTTGGTGAAGAAAATGCCAAGATTTTCAAAGAAGGTAATGATTTCAAAAAATGCCCAGCACCGATTGATGATCATTTAGGGACTGGTGAAGAAGTAGTTTTCATTGACCCAAATGCAGATGATGCAGGAGTATGTATTGCTGGACTTCAGAATTCAAAAATCGGTTTAAAAGTAGAAATTCAATTTAAAAAACAACAATTACCGCATTTGATAAACTGGCAGCATTGGGGCAAAGGTGAGTATGTGACGGGTATTGAGCCTGCAACAAATCCACCGATTGGACAAGCACAAGCAAGAGCCAACAACGAACTCATTTTTCTAAATTCTTATGAAACAAAAAGTTTTGATTTAATTGTAAATGTAGTCGAGCAAAAATGAATCAAATAGATGTATAAATTATACAATAGAACAAAACAAGAATCCATTTAAACTATATCAATATTCTATTCAACCCTTCAAAATTTATATTATGTCAAATTTAAGTATAGCACAAAAAGCTTTAGAACAAGGAAAAGGAATTTTACGTTTAGCACCGACTTGGGTTCCTCGTTCATTTTGTGTGCCAGGCAGAAGAATTAAACTTCATCCCGACGATTATTATGTACTCGGTGGTGTTCGTGGAGGAATTGATGAGCGTTGGCTTTCTTCAACAACTCCTGCTAAAAACGGCCCATTGACAGGCGAAAACGAAGGTTTAAGTTTCATTATCGTTGATGATGAAAAAGTCCTTTTAAAAGATGCTATTGAAGAGCTTGGGGCAGAAATCATTGGCGATCGTCTTTGGAATGAATACAAAAGCTGGCCAATGTATTCTAAGTTTTTTGATAATATGGGCCCTTTGCCTCATCATATTCATCATAATGACGAGCATGCAGCCAAAATAGGTCAACTTGGAAAACCTGAAGCTTATTATTTCCCACCGCAATTAAATAATCATGGTGGAGATTTTCCTTATACATTTTTTGGTATCGCCCCTGGTACAACCAAAGAACAAATCAAAGAATGTTTGATGAATTTCACCAAAGGTGATAATAAAATCACGATGTTTTCTCAAGCATTTCCATTAATACCTGGTACAGGTTGGGATGTTCCCCCAGGAATGCTTCACGCTCCAGGAAGTATGTGTACTTATGAGCCACAAAAAGCATCTGATGTATTTGCAATGTACCAATCCTTGGTAAATGAAGCCATCATCCCTGAAGAATTATTGTGGAATGGTACGCCTCCAGACCAAATTGGTAATTATGACCAACTAATGGAAGTGATAGATTGGGAGCTAAATACTAATCCAAATCTTTTGGAAACTCGTTTTATGGCTCCAAAGCCAGTAAAACCAGTAGCAGAAATGGAAGCAGAAGGCTATATCGAAACTTGGGTTTGTTACCGTTCTGAAGCATTTTCTGCCAAAGAATTAACAATTTTACCAGGAAAAACGGTGACGATCAAAGACAGTGCCGCTTATGGTATCATCATGATGCAAGGGCATGGCAAAATGGGTGTTTGGAATATAGAAACACCAGCTTTGATTCGTTATGGACAATTGACAAATGATGAGTTTTTTATTACTGAAAAAGCAGCCGTTGAAGGCGTAACAATCACCAATTACTCAGCAAATGACCCGATTGTAATGCTTAAACATTTTGGTCCAAATAACCCTGATTTAGTTTTATAATCAATCATCTAAACCTCATAGGTTTACAAAACCTATGAGGTTTTAAAAAGAACAACCTAAAAATCTATTAAATATATGGAAAATAATTATCCTAAACTCCACAATGCCACATGGCCGGGTATTGTAGGAAAAGGACCAGATTCAGAACCGCCTATCTCATTAGATACCATGCTTGAAATGACCGCCGCTGCTGAAGTGGATGGAGTGAAATTCGATGGTGTTGATTTAGGTTTATTCGACCCACATTATGATTTGGATACTTCTGATGATGCGATCAAAAGACTGGCTGATAAAGTCTCAAAGCATGGCTTAGAAATCGGTAGTTTAGTTGCTCCTATTTGGGGAGGTCCAGCAATGGGAACAAAAGAAGAACGAGCTAATTTTGTAGAAATGGTTCGTAAATCATGCCATATTGGTCAAAAATTGCGTGAAATGGGCATTCGCCCGAACGGAATCGTTAGGATTGATTCCGCAAGTACACCTCATGCTTGGGCGGCTGACCCAATTGGTAATACAAAATTGATTGCCCAAACATTTAGAGAAGCTTGTGATGTTGCGGCCGATTATGGTGAAAGATTAGCTGCTGAAGGCGAAATTTGCTGGGGTGGCATGCACTCATGGAAAGCTATGATTGATACCTTAGAAGCAGTTGACAGACCAAACATTGGTTTTCAAGCAGATATGTCTCATACCACCTTGTATTTATTAGGTTACAATGCTCCAGAAGCTCGAATTTTACCTGATGATTTCCAATGGGGTGATAGAGAAACATTTCTTGCAGGACTAAAAAAACTTACTGATGCTCTTCGTCCTTGGACCATTGATTTCCATGTTGCTCAAAATGATGGAACTGTTCACGGAACGGGTTCACACGACAAAACTGGCCGTCATTGTCAAGCAACTGACCCTAATGGTAAACTCGATATTGCTCATGATGCAGGTCTTTGGCTTCGTAATGGTTCAGGTGAACTAACAAAAGCTTTCAAGCATATTTGCTGGGATGGCTGCATGTTTGCCAATGATGTAATGACTCAACCAAAAACTTGGAATGACATTTTGGCCGCCATGATAAAAGTGAGAAAGCAACATGGTTGGTATGAAGCATAAAATTGTAGCGATTTACGACTTTGGATTTACGATTTGAAATATCAAATCAAAAATTTATTCGTAAATAGTCATTCGTTCAATCGTAAATTAATTAAAATATGTCAACGAAGAAACCTCTTAGAATAGGATTAATAGGAACGGGTTTTATGGGACGAACTCATTCCAATGGATATAATCGTGTACCAAATTTTTTTCCTGAATTAGAATATACGCCAGTTTTAAAGGCTGTTTGTTCAAGAAATGCTGAAAAAGTACAAGCATTTGCAGACCAATGGGGTTATGAGTCAATCGAAACAGATTGGAAAGCTCTCATTGCTCGTGATGATATTGATGCAGTAGATATCTGTACGCCTAATGATTCTCACGCTGAAATTTCAATAGCCGCTGCAAAAGCAGGGAAAATGGTGCTTTGTGAAAAGCCACTTTCAAGAAATTTAGAAGAAGGACAAGCAATGGTTGATGCCATCGAAGCTGCAGGAGTACCGAGTACCGTTTGGTACAACTACCGCCGATTACCAGCCGTAACTTTAGCCAAACAAATTGTTGATTCGGGAAAATTAGGTAAAATCTATCATTATCGAGCTAATTTCTTACAAGATTGGACTATTAGTGCTGATCTTCCACAAGGTGGAGCTGGGCTTTGGAGAATGGATTCTGAAGCTGCTGGTTCTGGTGTGACTGGCGATCTTTTGGCTCATTGCATTGATACTGCCATGTGGCTCAATGGAGCAATTAAAGATGTTTCGGCTGTTACAGAAACATTCGTGAAAGAACGTATGCACCAACTCACGGGTAAAGTTCAACCTGTTGGTATTGATGATGCTTGTATTTTTCATTGTCATTTTGCTAATGGTTCATTAGGCCTTTTTGAATCAACTCGTTATGCTCGTGGGCATAAAGCACTTTACACCTTTGAAATCAATGGAGCTGATGCTTCGATTCGTTGGGATTTGCACGATTTGAATCGCCTTGAATATTTTGACCATCGTGATGAGTCAATCGTTCGTGGATGGCGTTCAATTATTGTAACTGATGGTGACCAACCATATATGGATAAATGGTGGGTAGGTGGTTTAGGCATTGGCTATGAACATAGCTTCATTCATCAAGTAGCAGATTTCTTGAAAAGTTTGGAAACAGGCGAAAGCTGCTCACCGACTTTCAAAGAAGCTTTACAAACACAAAAAGTGTGTGAAGCAGTTATCGCATCTGCCAATTCAAAAAGTTGGAAAGATACCGATGTTGATGGTGATTTTGTATAAAATATAAATTTAATTATTTCGCTACTTTCGATTATTGTAGAGACGAGTTATATCTTGTCTCTACAATGCGAAAATATCCCCAATTATTATCTGTTTTTGTAAAAAAATGCCTTCAAACCCTCAAAATATCCTACAAGTTCACAATCTCACAAAATCTTTTTTGGGAGTAAAAGCTTTGGATAATATTCAGTTTGAGCTTCAAAAAGGCGAAGTTCATGCCTTAATGGGTGAAAATGGAGCTGGGAAGTCAACATTTATGAAGATATTGATGGGTTTACTCACACCTGATTCTGGCGAAATTGTTTTTGAAGGAGAAGCATTAAAAAATTTTGATGTTCATGAAATTTTGAAAAAAGGCATTTCGATGATTCATCAAGAAATTTTAGTCGTTCCTGAATTAACCGTTGCACAAAATATCTTTTTAGGTCGTGAAACTAACTTTCGGAATTGGTTGAATGACAAAGCGATTAACCAAAAAGCACAAGAATTGCTCAAATTAATCGGTATAAATATCAATGTTCAAACAAAAATAAAAAATCTGAGTATTGCTGAAATGCAAATGGTGGAAATTGCGAAAGCCATTTCAAACAATGCAAAAGTGATTATCATGGACGAACCCACGTCGGCTCTTTCAGACAAGGAAGTTTCCACACTTTTTAAAATTATCAATGACTTAAAAGCAAAAGGTGTTTCAATTATTTACATTTCCCATAAGATGGATGAAATTTATGAGATAACTGACAGAATAACTATTTTGCGAGATGGTCAATATATTACAACAAAACCCACAAAAGAAATAGACAAAAATGCCTTAATTGCTCTGATGGTAGGTAGAGAAATTGAAAATATTTTTACTGAAAAGAATGCAACGATTGGTGAAACTGTGTTGACAATCAAAAATTTTAATAAAAAAGGCAAGTTTAAAGACATTAATTTTGAAGTTCATGCAGGTGAAGTACTTGGAATTGCAGGTTTGATGGGAGCAGGACGAACGGAAATAGCAAGAGCAATTTTTGGATTAGATAAATATGATAGTGGTGAAATAATTTTGAATGGCAAGAAAATCAAGATAAACTCACCTAAAAATGCTATCAAAAATGGCATAGGATATGTAAGCGAAGACAGAAAAGCATTAGGGTTTATTCCTGCTTTATCTGTAAAAGAAAATATAAGCTTATCAAGTTTGTTTAATCTTTCTAAAGCTTGGTTTGTTAGTTCATCAAATGAAACAGAAGCTTCATCTCGATTAGCAAAAGACTTGAAAATAAAAGCCACAAGCATCAATCAAAAAGTAATGAATTTGAGTGGTGGAAATCAACAAAAAGTGGTGCTTGCTAAAGTTTTATTGACTTCACCAAGCATCATTATTTTGGATGAACCCACACGTGGTATTGATATTGGAGCTAAGTTTGAAATTTACAAGTTAATTAACCAATTGACAGACAAAGGATTAGCAGTAATTATGATTTCATCTGAATTGCCCGAAATTTTAGGCATGAGCGATAAAATTTTAGTGCTTTCAAAGGGAAAACAAACTGCCTTACTATCAAAGAATGATGCAACACAAGAAAAAATTATGCAATATGCAGTGGAGTGATTGACGAATTTTTGAATGACGAGTGAAGAATTTTAAATTAAAATAGCCATTTTAAAATTCGTAAATCATCATTCATAAATCCTCATTCATAAATCGTAATTCGAAAATATGCAGTACATTAATCGCCTAAGACAATACGGAATTTTTGTGGTATTTGTGATCATTTGCCTCATTCTTTCTTTCATTTCACCACAATTTTTAACGGTTTCAAATTGGACAATTATCATTACTCAAGTATCAATTAATGCCCTATTAGCTTTTGGGGTTACCTTTGTAATAATTACTGGAGGAATCGACCTTTCTTTAGGTTCTATGGTGGCAGTGACGGGTGTAACGGCTGCAATGCTTGCACATCCTGATTCATTTCCTTTGATTTTACCAGTATTTGTGGGCTTGTTTGTTGGACTTTTGATGGGAATTTTCAATGGTTTTATTATTACAAAAAGCAAAATTGCCCCATTTATCGTTACACTTGGAACGATGACAATAGGGAGAGGTTTGGCACTGATTTTAAGCAAAGGCCGTCCAGTATCAAATCTTTCGGATTCGTTTAATTTCATCGGAGGAGGTAATATTTTCGGTATTCCATTTCCAATAATTGTGTTGATTTTGGTCTTTGTTATTTGTACAGTCATTCTTAAAAAAACGATATTAGGCAGATATATTTATGCTGTTGGAGGAAATGAGCAAGCAGCAAGAGCGTCTGGAATTAACGTGAATCAAGTAAAAATGGCAGTCTATTCCATCGCTGGATTATTAGCAGGTTTAGCTGGAATTGTATTAACCTCAAGAATTACAACTGGACAGCCAAATGCTGGTGCTGGTTTTGAATTAGATGCCATTGCGGCGGCTGTTATAGGTGGCACCAGTACATCGGGAGGAACAGGAACAATGACTGGGACTTTGATTGGCGTATTGTTGATAGGTGTTATTAATAATGGTTTAGATTTGCTCAATGTAACATCTTATTATCAGCAAGTTGTGATGGGGGTTATTATTATTGGAGCCGTAGTTTTAGACAGTTGGAATCAGAAAAATAATGCTTAGGCTTCGACTTTGCTCAGGTATCTATTTTTATATAAGGATAAATTAAACATAAATAAGCTTGAGGTCTCACGGTGTCTGAGCGTAGCCGAAGACACAAATTAACTCAAAAAATGAAACAGATATACTCAATATTAATTCTTTCAGCTCTCATATTCACAAGCTGTAATCAATCAAAAAGTAACGAAAAAAGTGAAGAAAAAAAGATAAAAGTTGGTGTAACAATGCTCAGTATGCAAAATGAGTTTATTGTGAATATCAGTGATGAGATGAACAAAAAAGCAGAAGAGCTGGGAGTAGAATTAATAACTGTTGATGCTGAACATTCACCATTGAAGCAAATCGAACAGGTGGAGAGTTTTATCGCACAAAAAGTGGATGTCATTATTATGAATCCCTGTGAGGTTGAAGCAAGTTCTCCGGCAGTAACCAAAGCTTTAGCTGCTAAAATACCAATAATTAATGTAAACTCTGCTACAAGCACACAACCAACGGCTTTTGTTGGCTCAAATGATGTAGAATCTGGAAGAATAGCGATGAAATTTATTGCCGATAAATTGGGAGGTAAAGGAAATGTCGTGATGATTCATGGTTTTATGGGTCAAGCAGCACAAATTCAACGAGAACAAGGAGCAAAAGAAATTTTAAAAGAGTACCCAAATCTTAAATTAATAGCTCATCAAACTGCAGAATGGGATAGAGCCAAAGGGATGGATTTGATGCAGAATTGGATTCAATCGTATGGTACTAAAATCAATGCCGTTTTTGCACAAAATGATGAAATGGGACTCGGAGCATTGAAAGCATTACAAGATGCAGGAATGAAAGACAAAGTCATTATCGTAAGTATTGATGCCATAGCAGATGCGTTACAAGCGGTCAAAAAAGGAAGTTTAGATGCAACAGTTTTTCAAAATGCAAAACAACAAGGAGCAGGAGCAATTGAAACTGCTGTGAAAATTGCAAAAGGTCAAGCCTACGAAAAAGAATTAATGATACCTTTTCAACTGGTTACTAAAGAAAATATTACCACTTTTTTAAAGTAGATTTTTAATAGAAAAAGAGATTTTAAGCTATAAAAGACAAAGAAATGAAAAATACGAAGACTTTCAACCATGTTAGCTACTTATGGGATGATGCAAAAGCCGCTGAATTAGCGAACGACGAAGTAGCCTTATTTATATACCGTTCAAATATACTCGGTGCTGATTTAAGATTGACTAACTATGGAGGTGGAAATACTTCTGTAAAGGTTACAGCTAAAGACCCACTCACAGGAAAAGATACTGATGTCATGTGGATTAAGGGTTCTGGTGGTGACATTGGTACTTTGACAAAATCTGGTTGTGCGGCACTTTATATGGAAAGGCTTTTGAATTTAGAGAATGTTTATCGTGGTATTGAATTTGAAGATGAAATGGTTGAGCTTTTTAATCATTGTATTTTTGATTTAGCATCTAAAGCCCCTTCTATTGATACTCCTTTACATGGTTTTTTGCCGTTCAAACACATAGATCATCTACACCCCGATGCCGCCATTGCCATCGCAGCCGCCAAAGATGGTGCAAAAATTACAGAAGAATTATTTAATGGAGAAATTGGTTGGGTGGGCTGGCAACGCCCAGGCTTTGATTTGGGTTTGCAGTTACGATCTTGTTTGGAAGAAGCTGCTTCTCGTGGTATCAAATTAAGAGGAATTATGCTCGGTTCACACGGACTTTTTACATGGGGAGATACAGCTTATGAAAGCTATATCAATACACTCGAAATCATCGAAAAATGTGCAGAATATTTAGAAAGTAATTATAAAAATGTTTTTGGTGGACAAAAAATTGAGAGTTTACCAACAGATGCTCGACATCTACAAGCAGCAAAGATTGCTCCTATTTTGAGAGGATTCTGCTCTTCGGAGCGTAAAATGATTGGGCATTTCACTGATGATGCACGTGTGTTAGAATTTATTAATTCTAATGATTTAGCTAAACTTGCACCACTTGGTACTTCTTGCCCTGACCATTTTTTACGAACAAAAATATCTCCATTGGTCTTAGAATTAGCTCCAGATGAAGATTTAGCAGATGTTTCTGCAATAAAATCTAAACTTGCTCCAGCTTTTGAAGCTTATCGTGCGATGTACACCGAGTATTATAATACTTGTAAACATCCTAATTCACCAGCCATGCGTGACCCAAATCCTGTGGTGATTTTATATCCTGGCGTTGGAATGTTTACTTTCTCGAAAGATAAAACAACGGCTCGTTTGGCTTCAGAATACTATATCAATGCAGTCAATGTAATGAAAGGAGCGGAGGCAGTTTCTGAATATACTTCACTCCCACGACAAGAGGCTTTTGATATTGAATACTGGTTATTAGAGGAAGCAAAATTACAAAGAATGCCAAAACCTAAGGCACTTTCTGGTAGAATTGCATTAATTACTGGTTCGGCTGGTGGAATTGGTAAAGCAATTGCCAAGAAATTTGCGGAAGAAGGTGCATGTATAATCATCAATGATATTAATGAAGAACGTTTAGATACTGCAAAGACTGAATTTGTTAAGACATTTGGAAGAGATGCTGTTTCAGCTACTTTATTGAATGTGACTGATGCTTCAAGCACAGAAAAAGCTCTTGATGCAGCTTGTTTAGCTTTTGGAGGTGTTGATATTGTGGTGAATAATGCAGGAATTAGCATCTCAAAATCAATTGCCGAACATAGTTTAGAAGAGTGGGATAGATTATATGATATCCTAGTGAAAGGACAATTTATTGTATCAAAAGCAGGCATTGAAGTAATGAGAAAACAAGGCTTTGGTGGTGATATTGTCAATATTGTCTCTAAAAATGCGGTAGTTGCAGGCCCAAATAACTCTGGTTATGGCTCAGCAAAAGCTGCTCAGGCACATTTGACACGTCTGATGGCCGCCGAAGTAGGAGGAGACAAAATTCGTGTGAATACTGTCAATCCTGATGCTGTTATTTCAGATTCTAATATTTGGGCTGGAGGCTGGGCTGAAGGCCGAGCCAAAGCTTATGGAATCACCGTAGAAGAATTACCTGCTTATTATGCAAAAAGAACGCTTCTCAATGAAATCATTCTACCAATTGATATTGCCAACGCTTGCTTTGCCTTAGTTGGTGGACTTTTGAGTAAGTCAACAGGAAATGCTATCAATGTTGATGGTGGTGTTGCGATGGGTTTCTATAGATAGTATAGAAAAAAGTCTTTTTAAGAGGGCGTCATCACTCAGTTATGTGATGATGCCTTTTTTGTTAAAAATTTACCTAACTAATTCTTAATCAACATTAATTACAGTTGAATATTTTACGTCATGTAAAACCACCGAACTGCTATGAACTTTGACTATTTGGATTTCAGCGAGTTGCTTCAAGAATCCATCATATTCTTTGATATCCTTTACAAATACTTTTAATTGGTAATCGACCAATCCTGCTAAATGATAACATTCCATTACTTGGGGCATTGATTGAACAATTTTTTCAAATGAATCAATATTTTCTTTGGTATAAATTGGCATGGAAACATTACAAAATACTACTTGCCCTTTCTCGACTTTTTCAGCATTCAATAAGGCTACATATCCTTCAATGATTCCATCTTTTTCTAATCTTTTGATACGCTCAAAAATTGGAGAAGTAGTCAGATTTAATGCTTCTGCCAATTCTTTAATAGTCAATTTTGCATTTTGTTGCAAAAGCTTCAGGATTTTCTTGTCAATATAGTCCAGCATATTTTGCTTATTTCTTAAAATTTCAATTACTTAAAAAGAATATTATGCTTAAAATTAATGTATTAAATTAAATTTATTTGAAAAATTTTCATTTTAAAAGAACAAAATATAGATTTAATGAAATTTTCAAGCATTATAAAGTAGTCTTATATGCAAAATTTTTTTTTCAGAAGCTTGTTGATGCTATTTGTAGGGAGCTTATTTTTTAATGCAAATGCTCAACCTTCCAACAAACAAATATCAACTTTAGACTCGGCTTTGGTGAAATTACATGAAAGAGCAATGTTTAATGGTGTTGTCTTGATTGCTCAAAATGGTAAACCCCTCTACAAAAAAGCTTTAGGGATTGCAAATCTTCAATCACAAGAAAATCTTACGGATAATGCTACTTTCAATTTAGCATCCATCTCAAAGCAATTTGTAGCGATGATGACCATGATTTTGAAAGAACAAGGAAAATTAAAGTTTGATGATAAAGTTGATAAGTTTCTACCTAATTTTCCTTATAAAAAAATTACCATTCGACATCTACTTACGCATACTTCAGGTTTACCAGAATACTTTGATTTAGCAACACGATATACCAACACTTTAGATACCCTCAGCAATGAAAAAATGTTACAATTATTTGTCGATTTGAAACCTGAACTCAATTTTGAGTCGGGAGATGAATGGGAATATTGTAATACAGGTTATGTTTTATTGGTATCTATCATAGAAAAAGCTTCTGGTATGAAAATAGAAGATTTTTTCAAAAAGCACATTACCCAACCACTTCAATTAACAAACACCTATGTTTATTATTTAAACATGAAAAGCCCGTTGAGCCTAACAGCTCAGCGGGTTTATGGTTTTGAACGAAAGAATGGTAAAAATTACCTAAATGATTTAATGCGTTTTGATGGAGTGGTAGGAGATGGCAATATTTATTCATCAGCCGAAGATTTATTGAAGTGGGAACAATCGCTTTATACTACAAAACTTGTGAGTAATGCTACCATGAAAGAAGCGTTTTCTCCTATAAAATTAAATGATGGGAGTTTTTATAATTATGGATTTGGGTGGGAAATTAGCGAAGATGAAAAGATTTTGAGCCATACTGGTAGTTGGGTAGGTTTTCTGAATAGTATCGAACGAAATATTGATAAAAAAACAACAGTTATTATACTCACCAATTCAACTGATGATAGTGCTATTGAAGTTGTTGAAGCTATTTTAACCAACAAAAAGCCTCAAATCGCAACTACACAGCTGATCAAAAACATTAAGCTCATTGATGGTGCAGGTACGCCTTTACGCCGTGAAGATGTACGCTTGAAAGATGACAAAATTTGGGAAATTGGCAATTTAGAGGCTTTTGCAAACGAAGAGCTTACTGACGGACAAGGGCTTGTGTTATCTCCAGGCTTTATTGATTCGCATAGTCACCATTTTGGGGGATTATCAAAAGTTCCTGAGGCTATACCTGCTGTTAGTCAAGGTATTACTACGATAGTTATTGGTCAAGACGGAGGAAGTTATCCGATGGATACTTTGCAAAATTTCTTCAAAAAACACCCAGTTTCTATAAATATTGCCTCATATACGGGTCATTCTACTTTAAGAAGTGAAGTAATGGGAGCAAAAAGTTTGTATCGAACGGCCAAGCCAAATGAAGTGGAGAAAATGAAAATATTACTCAAAAATGAGTTAGAAAAAGGTTCGTTGGGTTTGGCAACTGGTTTAGAATATGAATCAGCTTTTTTTTCAAATCGAGATGAAGTCCTACAATTAGCCGATATTGTGGCTGAAAATGGCGGACGCTACATGAGTCATATTAGAAGTGAGGATATTAATTTGGATGATGCCATTGATGAAATTATTGAAATTGGACGTAATACTAAAATTCCTGTTCAGATTTCACACATCAAAATTGCAAAAAAAGACCAGTGGGGTAAATCGCCCCAATTATTGGCAAAATTGCAAAAAGCAAGAGCTGAAGGTATCAATATTACTGCTGATTGCTATCCTTATGATTTTTGGAATTCTACCTTGAGAGTTTTATTCCCAAACAGAGATTATACCAATGCTACAAGTGCCGAGTTTGCCGTTAATCAATTATTTGACCCTGAGAAATCAGTATTAGTAAGATTTGCTCCAAATAAAGCGTATGTAGGTAAAACCATTTCAGAAATTGCTAAAGAAAGAAATGAAAAACCTTCGCAAACTTTGATGAATTTAATCGCAATTGCTGCTGCATTTGAAGAAAAAAATCCAGATTTTAATGAAGGAATTGAAGCAATCATGGGAAAATCAATGGATGAAACTGATGTTGCTAATTTTTTGGTTTGGCCACATACCAATATTTGTTCTGATGGTTCATCGAGTGGGCATCCTCGTGGTCATGGAACATTTACAAAAATTTTAGGCAGATATGTGCGAGAACAAAAATTGATGCCTTTAGAAACAGCCATTTATAAAATGACTGGGCTTTCGGCAGAAAATTTAGGAATCAGAGATCGAGGCGTAATTGCCAATGGAAATTATGCAGATTTAGTGCTTTTTAATCCAGATACAGTCATTGATAACGCCAATATTCAAAATGGGAAAGCACTTTCAACTGGTATTGAAAAAGTTTGGGTTAATGGTGTATTAGTTTTTCAGTCACAAAAACCAACTGGGAAACATTCGGGTGTATTAATAAAAAAAACAACAGAAGATTTAGATGAATAGAGCAGTAATCTTAACGAATGGCTTACTTCAAAAAAGTGATGCAAAAACCGCTCATGGACTTATTAGAGGCACAGAAAGATATCGGATTATTGGCGTTGTTGACTCCGAAATGACGGCAGGAAAAGACGCTGGTGAAATTTTGGATGGCAAAAATAGAAATATTCCCGTTTTTGCCTCTTTAGAAATGGCTAAAAAGGAATTAATTAATATTGATTTTCTGATTATCGGAATTGCTACCATTGGAGGAGTTTTGCCACCAGAAATGTTGGAAATCGTTAAAGAAGCTATCAAAAAAGGTATTTCAATTGTGAATGGTTTGCATGAATACCTTGCTGAAAACCCTGAAATTATGGCATTGGCGAATGAAAATAATGTAACATTGACCGATATTCGTAAGCCTAAAACAAGAAAAGATTTACATTTTTGGACAGGAGAAATATATGAAGTTAGAGCTAAAACGATTGCAGTAATTGGGATGGATTGTGCAATGGGTAAACGTACCACTGCTCGCATGATTAGACAAGCTTGCCAAGCAAATGGCTTGAATGCTCAGATGGTTTTTACTGGTCAAACAGGTTGGTTACAAGGTGGAAAATATGGGTTTATATTTGATTCAACGCTGAATGATTTTGTTTCGGGAGAATTAGAAAATGCCATTGTCAAATGTTGGAAAGAGACAAATGCTGATATTATTTTACTCGAAGGACAATCATCTTTACGAAATCCAAGTGGACCTTGTGGCTTGGAATTATTAATTTCGGGCAATGCAAAATATGTTGTTTTACTTCATGCACCCAAAAGAAAATATTTTGACGATGACCCGCATTGGGGCGAAATTCCCAGTGTAGAATCAGAGATTGAAATTATTGAAAAATTAGGCTCAAAAGTAATTGCGGTTGCTTTAAACACAGAGAAATGTAGCAATCAAGAGGCTTATGATTATCAAAATTACTACGAAAATTTATTAAAAATTCCAATATTACTGCCAATCCAAGAAGGGGTAGAAAATTTGATTCCAACACTTAAAGCCTTATAGTATGAAAATCAAAGCAATTCGCCCCTACATAAAAAATTTGGCTTTGACCAAACCATATACGATAGCTTATAATACTTTTAACGATGTTAGTTTAATTTTTTTAGAAATAGAATTAGAGAATGGCATCATTGGTATAGGTTCGGCAAGTCCTGCGGAAGAGGTAATCGGCGAAAATTCTCAGCAAACTTTAGCTAATTTACAAACTGAATTTGTTCAGAACTTAGTTGGACGAGATATTCGTCATTTTCAGCAAATTATTTTTGAAACGCATCAACAATTTCCCAATTTAGCTGGAACACAAGCAGCGATTGATTTGGCTTTACATGATGCTTTTGGAAAATATTTAGAAATACCAATTGTCTCATTTTATGGGCAAAAAGTTAAATATTTACCTACATCCATCACGATTGGTATCAAGAATGTATCAGAAACGCTCGAAGAAGCAGAAGGTTATTTCAAACTTGGCTTTAAAGTGTTAAAAGTAAAAACTGGAATAAATGTTGATGAAGATATTGAGCGAGTTATTCGCCTGAATGAAAAATATAAAAATAATCTAAAAATTAGGGTTGATGCCAATCAAGGGTATGATCTATCAGATTTAGAAGAATTTCTTGTAAAAACTAATGAAATTGGCATTGAACTAATCGAACAACCATTAAAAGTTGGAAAAGAAACAGAATTATTGCAACTTAATGTTCAAAACCGAAAGATTTTGGCGGGCGACGAATCTTTGAAAAATGCAAAAGCTGCTTTGGCTTTTAGCTCCGAACCACAGCCTTTCGGTATTTTCAATATTAAACTGATGAAATGTGGTGGTATAATTGGGGCTTTAGAAATTGCAACGATCGCACAAAATGCCAATATTGAATTATTTTGGGGGTGTAATGATGAAAGTATAGCAAGCATTACCGCTGCTTTACATGTCGCGTATGCTTGCAAAAATACTCGTTATATCGACCTTGATGGTAGTTTTGATTTAGCCGAAGATTTGGTAAGTGGCGGATTTTCATTAGAGGAAGGTTATTTGAAAATTAATGATAAAGCAGGTTTTGGTTACAAGAAAATTACTTTGTAACACAATTCTCCAAATTTTGATTTAATCAAGCACACAAGTTGGAAACTTGTGCTACAATCACTAAATAAAGAATCAATGTCAAAACTAACTCCCAAAATTGGACTTCGAGCGGCTACTATTTTGGTGGTTAGTGTGATTATTGGTTCTGGTGTTTTCAAGAAAATTGCCCCGATGTCGGCCGAATTAGGTTCTCCACTTTTGGTGATCTTGTGTTGGATTTTGGCAGGTTTCATAAGTTTGGCAGGGGCATTATCAACGGCTGAAATGGCAAGTATGTTTCCAGATTCGGGTGGAGAATATGCTTATTTTCAAAAAATTTATGGTCGATTTTTTGCCTTTTTGTACGGATGGGGAAATTTTACTGCGATAAAAACTGCATCAATTGCAGCATTGGCCTACATTTTTGCTCAATCTTTTAATAGTTTGATTCCACTTCCCGAAATAAATATTAATTGTACTTTTTTGGGAATACACATTTTTGATAATTTTTCAATCAAATTATTGGCATCTTGTTTGGTAATTGTGCTTAGCCTACTCAATTTTAGAGGAATCACTGCAGCTGAAAGTTTGAGCAAGGTGCTTACTTATGTAATTTTTGCAGCTGTAGTTTTATTTGCCATTTTTGGATTAAGTTCAGTGCAAGGTAGCTTTGAAAATTTAACCCAAAAAAGTTTACTTTTTGACGAAACAAAGCTACAAGGGAGGGGGATAGTGAAAGCAATGATGATAGCCAGTTTAGGTGCATTTTGGGGCTATGAAGGATGGAATCATATTGGTTATATTGGTGAAGAAGTTAAAAAACCACAAAAAAACTTGCCCTTAGCTTTGGGCATTGGCACTTGTATCGTGATTTTTATATATGTCTTATTAAACATCATATACGTTTATATTCTGCCCATTGATTTTTTTATTCAACTCAACCAAGCACCTAATAAAATTGCAGCAGTTGAGGTAGCTAATAAGATTTTGGGCAGTTGGGGAATGCTTTTTGTTGCTTGTTTGATACTTATTACAACGATAAATGCTACTAATAGTACGATTATGATGTCGGCAAGGATTTTCTATGCGATGGCAAGAGATGGATTATTCTTCAAAAAAGCGGCATCTATTCACCCAATTTATAAAACACCCGATGTCGCTATCTTTATACAAGCTATTTGGTCAATCCTTTTAATTTGGTCAGGAAGTTTCGATCAACTGACAGATATGTTAGTATTTGCTTCTTTTATTTATTACGGAAGCACTGCACTCGGAGTGATTATTTTACGTGTAAAAAGCCCCGAAATAGAGCGAAAATATAAAGTTATTGGATATCCTTTTGTTCCAATATTTTTTGTACTCTTTTGTGTTTTACTACTTTTTATTACGATTTTCAATCAACCTTATGAAGCAATGGTTGGTTTAGGTTTAATCGCCACAGGAATTCCATTCTATTGGTTTTGGAAAAAATAGGAGAGAAGCAGAAGCAAATATGGCACATCTAACAGATATTTTGGTTATTTTTTAGACTATCAGAAGTACCACATTTATTAACATATTAATTCAACTTTTCAATAAAATGAGCAGAAGTTTTGGCTCTTACTTCTTCTATACTTGCATTTGGCATCAACTCGATCAATGTCAATTTTCCTTCTGGATAGGCAAAAACTGCCAAATCTGTGATAATTAAACTTACAACACCACCGGCAGTAAGAGGTAAAACACAATTCGTGACAATTTTCGGCGAACCATCTGGATTAGTATGGGTCATTGTAATAATGAGCCTTTTTGCTCCTTTGGCTAAATCCATTGCTCCACCAACCCCTAAAAGAGGCTTATTTGGAACAGCCCAATTTGCTAAATTAGCTGCTTCATCCACCTCTAATCCGCCCATAATGGCCACATCAATATGACCACCTCGAATCATGGCAAAAGAATCGGCACTATCAAAATAACTGCTTCCTTTCAGAGCAGTAACTGGAATTTTACCAGCATTTACTGGATAATCCATTGCACCACCCCCATCTGTTGGAACTGGGCCTACTCCTAACATCCCATTTTCGGTATGTAAAATGATACCATGTTCATCTGTAATCAAGTCAGCAACTAGAGTAGGAATGCCTATACCAAGATTGACTACATCACCTTTTTTCAATTCGGCTAAGGCACGCTTAGCCATATTCATTCGACTTTCATCAACTTTTTTTGATGACGAAACCGAGGCAGAAGTTCCTAAATCTTCGAGTGTTAATTTGGCTTCAACTAAATAATCAACATAACAACCTTGCGTGTGAACATTTTCAGGTAAAATTTCGCCCACTTCTACAATTTCTTCAACTTCCGCAATAACCAAATCTGCAGCAGTTGCCATGCCCTTATTAAAGTTGTTTTCGGTCATACGGTATTGTAGATTTCCCGCCGTATCAGCTCGCCATGCTCGAATAAAAGCCACATCTCCTCGAATACCTTTGATGAAGACTTGTTCAACTCCATCAATTATTTTTGTTTCTCTATCTTTTGCAATCAACGTACCTGCTGAAGTTGGCGTGTAAAATCCACCGATACCTGCTCCACCTGCTCGAATTGCCTCCGCAAGTGTACCTTGTGGCAAAAGTTCATAATCGACCAAACCTGCTTGAACAGCTTTAACTGCATTGATATTGGAAGTAAAAAAGGAGCCAATAATTTTTTTTAATTGACCATTCGCCAATAAGCGATCACCACCAAGTCCAGGTTCTCCAGTATTATTGCCAATAAAAATAAGATTTTTTGTGTCTGTTTTAGCCAATGCGTGCATGAGATGCACGGGGTTTCCTGTCATACCAAAGCCACCTTGGAGCAGTTTATCGCCACTTTTTACCATTGCTGCTGCCTCTTCTACTGTTATTTGTGGTACTTTTTTCATTTTAATAAAAATTCTGCTTAGTTTTAGCCAATAAATAATAATGAAATTGCCCTTTATTAAAGGCTGTAAAAAACTTTAATAAAAATATTGTAACTTACTTATAATAAGGCATTTATAGGTTATTATACACATTAAACTTTCTCCAAAATTACCGCATATCCCATCCCCACACCTATACACATGGTAGCCAAAGCATAGCGTTTTTTCTGTTGCGAAATGTCGTACCGTTGCAATTCTAATGCTGCCGAATACACAATTCTCGCACCAGACATTCCTAATGGATGGCCCAAAGCAATAGCACCACCATTTGGATTAATTCTTGGGTCGTTATCGGCCAGGCCTAAGGCACGTGTACAAGCCAAACTCTGAGCGGCAAACGCCTCATTGAGTTCAATAATGTCAATGTCATCCATTGTCAAACCAGCTTTTTGTAGAGCTTTTTGAGTAGCAGGAACTGGCCCAATTCCCATGATACGGGGCTCTACACCTGCCACTGCTGATGCCACGATTCGAGCTAATGGTTGGAGATTATATTTATTTACACCTTCATCAGAGGCTACCAATACGGCAGCCGAACCATCGTTTAACCCAGAAGCATTACCAGCCGTAACAGTTCCATTTTCCTTTTTAAAAGCTGCTCTAAGTTTTGCTAAGCCTTCCAAAGTGCTTGAAGGTTTCACAAATTCGTCTTTATCAAAAATCAAGGCATCACCCTTCTTCTGTGGAATACTGATTGGCGTAATTTCTTCGCCTAATCGCCCTGAAGTTTGAGCAAGTGAGGCTTTTTGTTGTGACCAAAGTGCAAATTTATCTTGGTCTTCACGACTGATATTGTACATTTCTGCTAAATTTTCTGCCGTTACACCCATCGCATCTACCCCGTAAAGTGCTTTTAATTGTGGATTGATAAATCTCCAACCAAAGCTACTATCGTGCATTTCAACATCATTTCCGAAAGGTTTGGATGATTTTGACATTACCCAAGGGCCACGTGTCATGTTTTCAACACCACCTGCAATGAATAAATGCCCATCGCCCGATTGAATAGCACGGTGTGCATGGACTACGGCCGACATACCCGAAGAACATAAACGATTGACAGTTTCGCCTGGCACTGTAAATGGTAAACCAGCTAACAGTAACGACATTCTGGCTACATTGCGATTGTCTTCACCAGCTTGATTGGCACAACCGAAAATCACTTCATCGTAGGCATCTAATGGAATATTTTGATTTCTTTCAACTAAAGCTTTTATTACTAAAGCTCCTAAATCATCTGTACGAATGGTGGAAAGCGAGCCTCCAAAATTTCCAATAGGAGTGCGGATACCGTCTATAATAAATGACATTTTTTGATTGATTTTTTTAATTTTATTGTCATTGGTATCTTCGACTTCGCTCAGACACCAACGCATACTTATTTCAAATGTTTGATTTGTGCAACAACTTTGTTCATAATCTCTCTTGAAACACCTAAATGATTGTCAATATTTAATGCTAAATGCCAATCAATTTTCAAATCGTAAGTTAGGTTTAATAATACTTCTTCTAAACTTTTACCCTCTGAAACAACATCTTGACATGCTTTTTCTACAATAATTTTTGCTTCATTTCTTGGTAAATATTGGGCTAAAATAAAACTTGCAGCTTCAGAAAATACCAGACCATTGAGCAAATCAATGTTTTTTTGCATGGCATTAGGGTTTGCTTTCAAATTTTTACTGATTGTCAAGGCATGATTTAAAGCAGTTCCTGTATTGAGTATCATTTTTGGAAGATTTTCCCATTCTAATAACCAAGCAGTACCATCTCTCTCATTTCCGTGAATCATACTTTGAAGCTGAATTGAAGCCAGATTAGCATTTTTCTTGGCCAAAACAAGCAAAGTTTCACTCAAAATTGGATTATTTTTATGTGGCATCGTGCTTGATTTTCCTCCACCATCTGCATTTTCAATTACCTCATTGATTTCAGTTTGCGACATCAGTAAAATATCTTGCCCCATTTTCCCAAGAGATTCACTTAACAAAGCCAACCAATTGGTAAATTCTGCAAAATTATCCCTTTGATTATGCCATGGTAGAGCGAAATTTAAGGCCAGCTGTTTAGCTAAAGCTTCTGATATAATTAATCCTTGGTCTCCTAGAGCTGAAAGATTGCCTGCAGCACCACCTAATTGTGCAACTAATAGACGAGGTTTTAATTGAGCCAATCGCTCTAAATGTCTAATTAACGGACTTGCCCAATTGGCAATTTTTTGTCCAAATAAAATCGGCACCGCCTGTTGTGTTCTGGTTCGTCCAATTGTTGGTAAATTGCCTTGATTATCAATTAATACCGCTAAGTTTTGTAATAATTCAAGTATCTTTTTTTCAAGAATGGGAATAACTTCCTTGATGATTAATACTTGTGCAGTATCCATAACATCTTGCGAGGTAGCCCCCCAATGAAGATAATCTTTGGCAGCATCAGACAATGCTTTTTTTGCAAGATTAATCAATGTAATAGTTGGAATTCCATTTTGTAAAGTGCCTTCAGCTAAGGATTCTGGTAAAATTTGAAGTGTTTTAAGCTTTTCTTCAATATTTTGGGCTGCTTCTTTTGGTATAATTCCTAATATTGCCTGCACTTGTGCCAAAGCGATTTCAAAATCCAACATTTTCCTAATGAAATGTTCATCTGAACAAATCATGCCTAAACTTGGGTCATTGAGGTATTTTGAAAACATCTTTTTTAATTTATGGTATTAGAAGAGGTGGCTCTTATATATGTTGAATTTATAAATAACTTTTCAGCAATTCTTAGCATTTATTTATAAGTCAAAAAACACAGTTTCCCCTTCACCTTGCATTGTGATATTAAACTCATAAAAGACTTGCCCGTTGACTATCTTTTTATAGGCTATCAATGTATTTCGTCTTTCTTCAGGAATAGCATTCAATAAACTATCTTGTTGATTTGCTTCGGTTTCATCAGAGAAATAAAGACGTGTATAAAGATGTCTTAACGAACCTCTCATAAATAAGATAACATTGATATTTGGAGCTTGTCCGTCAATTGCTTGTGGCTTGACTGTTGTAAATGTAAAACTAATATCAGATGATGTGCCAGTTCCTAATCTACCGAAACCTTGTTTGTTGTTTAATCTTAACAAGTCTTCTTGGTAAAGTTCAATCATTGCATCTGGAATGGCAAGACCATTGCCATCAAAAATTTTACCGTTAATATAAATTCGTTCACCCTCGGTCTCTGGTTTTATCAATAAATCATCAAGAATACTACTAAAATCATAGCCGTATTGACGAGCTGTAAGCCCATAAGCGAAAAAAGGACCGACTGTTTGGGATGGAGTTTGCAACATAAAGGTTATAAATTTACGATTTTTTTAGAATAAATTTTACATATTATTTCGAGTAAAAACTTACTTATGAGTAAATTTTACTTTTTTTTTAATACATAAAATTTCAATTTTCAAATATTGTTCTTAGCTTACCATTCAAAACAATATTAAATTCATAAGCTAATGCAAATTCAGGATCAGTATAATCCATGCTAAATTTCGCAATCATCAAATGTTGAGCGTGTTTGGGAACAGAATTGAAAATAGGGTCAAATTCGAAGAGTGGGTCGCCTGGAAAATACATTTGCGTTACTAATCGATGCTCAAATTGATGACCAATTACTGAGAAATGGATGTGATTTGGACGCCAAGCATTATGATGATTTCCCCAAGGATAAGCACCAGGTTTGATTGTATAAAATGAATAATTTCCAGCACTATCAGTTAACATTCTACCTGCTCCTAAAAAATTAGGATCAAGCGGTGCATCATGAATTTCTGCTTTATGTATATACCTTCCTGCCGAATTTGCCTGCCAAATTTCTACTAAAACATGAGGGAGTGGTCTCTCATTTTCGTCCATTACTTTTCCAAAAACTTTGATTCTCTCACCAATAGGTTCTCCATTGACACGAGCATTTTTTGTCAAATCATTATCAAATTTCCCAATAGCCGATTCACCATAAGCTGGCAAACGCAAATCTTTTAAATTTTCGGCTACAATAATTAATGGTTTTGTTGGACTTCTAAAAATCGTTGATTTATAGGGGGCATACAAATGCGGGGGTTGGTTGCTTTCCATTTTGATTTACGATTAATAATTTACGATTTTTACTAAGTTATTTGTTTTCAAAAGAGGTTATTATTGGGGCAAGAACTACTTATTTCTAAATGTCAAATCCTAAATCGTTATAAGTTTTCTTAGCAATTTTCATAGCACCATTGGTTCTTGGGACTCCAGCATAAACACCTGTGTGCATCAAAACTTCTCTGACATCTTCCTGAGAAGCTCCTGTATTTTGTGTTGCTCGGATGTGCATCGCAAGTTCTTCTTCCAAACCTAAGGCAGTCAAAATCGCAATTGTAATCATCGACCTCTCTCTTTTTGATAGATGAGGCCTTGACCAAATTGCTCCCCAAGCACTATTAGTAATGTATTCTTGAAAGTCTTTATCGAAAGTAGTTTTATTAGCCTCAGCTTTGTCAACATGGGTATTTCCCAATACAGAACGGCGAGTTTTCATGCCTTTTTCGTAAAGACTAAGCGAATCGTCCGTTACAAAGTCTAAAATTAATTGAGAAACAATCTCAGGTTTTTCAACACAAGGAATATGCCCCACGCCTTCAATCAATACATATTTCGCATTCGGGATTTGGTCTGCCATTGCTTTTACTTGGGCTGGGGGAGTAGAGCCATCCACTGTTCCTGCCAAACAAAGCGTTGGAATGTCAATTGCTGCAATTTCGTTGGTTAAGTCATTGATCTTCAATGCTTCACAGGCCTGAACATATCCCACTGGATTTGAATTAGCAAGCATTGCTTTATAACCTGATAATTCATTCGCATGATTTTGATGAAAATTTTCTGAAAACCATACTTTCATCACTGTGTCAGCAATAGCAGCAATTCCCTTATTTTGTACAATATTAATTCTGGTGTTCCAGCTTTCTTCACTTCCGACCTTTGGGGCAGTATTGCTCAAAACAAGCTTTTCAATACGATTTGGGAATTTTAAAGCCATTTTTTGACCAATAATTCCACCAATGGATAAGCCAATAAAAATACATTTATCAATTTCTAAAGCATCTAATAATGCAATAACATCATCGACGTAATCATTGATAGTTAAAGGGTTTTGAGTAGTTTCGGATAATCCATGACCACATTTATCGAAACATACAATTGAACCATATTTACTTAAATTTTCGACAACACCATCCCAAATTCTAAAATCTGTTCCAAGTGAGTTGACAAAAACAAAAGTTTGAGCAGCACTACTTTTGAGGTATTTGTAGTGAATATTGTGTCCGTTTATGTTGATAAATTTCATTTTATATTTCTTTTAAGCCTACATAATTTTCGGCAATGGTTGTTTTATATGCTTCCGAAATGCCAATATAATCAAATTTTGCTTTTTGTAATTGGTATTCAAATGAGCCATGTTCACTTTGTTTATGGAAAAGTGTGGTCATGAAATTTGAAAAATCTTGGGCTCTCCAAATACGTCTCAAGCAATCTTGAGAATAACTTTCCAGTAAATGTTCTTGGCCATTTGTATAAAATTCTTTGAAAGCTGCTGCCATGAATCGAATATCTGCCACTGCTAAATTCAAACCTTTTCCCCCAGTTGGTGGAACAATGTGGGCAGCATCACCAGCTAAAAATAAGCGACCATGTTGCATATTATCAATCATAAAACTCCGCATTGGAGTAATACTTTTTTCAAAAATTTCTCCACGATTGACTTTAAAATCACTGCCATTACTCAATCTAATTTCGAGTTCATCCCAGATTTGTTCATCTGTCCAATTTTCGATTTTATCATCATTTGGCACTTGAATATATAATCTACTTACAGTTTCTGAGCGAAGGCTACTCAAAGCAAAACCTCTTTGATGATAAGAATAAATTAGTTCGTCAGAAGATGGAGCAGCATGGGCTAAAATCCCTAACCAACTAAAAGGATATTCAATATGAAATTCATTGTATGAGTCTTTAGGTAAAGTTTGACGACTAATACCATGATAACCGTCACAACCTGCTACAAAATCACATAATATATTATGTTTTTCTCCATTTTGCTCAAAATGTATTTCTGGAGAATTACCTTCGATACCTTCAATTGATTTGGCTGAGGCTTCAAAAAAAAATTCGCCTCCTTGTGCCAATCGAGCTTCGATGAGGTCTTTTACAACTTCTTGCTGCCCATAAATTGTAATACATCTTCCCCCAGTTAATTCTTTGAAAGGTACACGATGACGCACACCATCGAAATTAAGATATACGCCATGATGTTCGGCTCCTTCACATTCCATACGCTCACCCACACCCATATCTTTGAATAAATCTACGGTATTTTGTTCCAATAATCCTGCACGAACTCTTGCTTCTACATACGCACGACTACGGTTTTCGATGATGATTGATTCAATACCAAATTTCGCCAATAACAGAGAGAGTGTGAGTCCTGCTGGCCCAGCACCAATGATTCCGACTTGTGTTTTAAGTTGCATTCGTTTTTATTTTGATTATAAATTTTATGCAAAATTGATATTTTATTTGTTGAAATATCTTAAACAAAAACAACAATTTATTAAACAAATCAAACATTAATGAAGTGATAATATAAATGAGATTATTATATTTGCTTCATTTAAAGTAATTTATTTAATAAATTTTACTTAATTTAAAGTGAAATTTATTAAAGAGTTAAATATTTAATAATTATTAAATATGAACAAAAAAAACATTAATTATGCTTTATACGGAGAAGAAGACAAAGCCATTCTTCCGAATTTTGTTCATTGTGAACTACTTGAAACCAGAAGTAAAATTCATGAATGGGAAATAAAACCTCATTTTCATACCCAGCTTTGTCAAATTTTTGTCATTGAGTCAGGTGCTGGCGAACTTAAAACCGAAACAACTAATATAAAATTACCAGTTCCTTGTGTGCTATTGATACCCGAAAATACCTTGCATGGCTTTAATTATAGTTCAGATTCGGTTGGGTGGGTAATTACTTTGTCTGTATCATTTATTGAAAATTTGTTTAAAGATTCAAATGTTGTTTTATCTTCATTTCATAAAATGCAAATTATTGATGCCACCCAAGAAAAAACAAAGTTTGATACCATCAATGATTTGGTTTATAAAGTAAATAAAGAACTTTATGAAGAATTACCAGAAAGAGCTTTAGCTTTACATGCGTATTTACAGCTTTTGTTTGTTCAAATTTTTCGATTTTCTAATATTAAAGATTCTGCTTTAAAAGAAAACAATCGAAATTTGCTTCATTTTCGAGATTTTCAACGACTGGTAAGAAAATCACTTCTATCAAAAAAAACGATTAATGAATATGCACACGAATTGGCCATTACACCTGTTCACTTAAATCGAATTTGTCAAACTTTGGTAGGAAAAACCTCATCACAGGTACTTCAAGACCACCTCATAAAAGAAGCTGAAAGCTATTTACATTATACTTCTTACTCGATTTCAGAAATTGCATATTTGCTACAATTTGAATATCCCTGTTATTTTACTCGATTATTTAAGAAAAAAGTGGGTATTTCACCTAAAGAGTTTAGAGAGAAAGTTAAGGCCTCAAACCCAGCATTTTAATGGCATTTTCTTTTAAAATCAATGGTTTTACTTCATCTTTAAATCCAGCTTCCTCAAAATCTTTCATCCAACGCTCAGGTGTAATGAGAGGGAAATCAGTTCCAAACAATACCCTGTTTTTCAACATAGTGTTGGCATATTGTACCAATTGTTTCGGAAAATACTTGGGCGACCAACCACTCAAATCAATATAAACATTTGGCTTGTGCATGGCCACCGATAGAGCTTCATCTTGCCAAGGCCATGAAGGATGTGCAATAATTATCGGACAATCTGGAAAATCAATCGCGACATCATCGAGGTGCATAGGGTTTGAATATTCTAAACGTAAACCACCACCACCACGAACACCCGAACCAAAACCAGAATGCCCTGAGTGAAAAAGCATTGGTAATTTGTATTCGGCAATGACTTCGTATAAATGATAGGCCATTTTATCCTGTGGGTAAAATCCTTGTACAGTAGGATGAAATTTAAAGCCTTTTACGCCATAATTTTCTATCAAATCTCTGGCTTCTCTTGCTCCCATGCGACCTTTGTGTGGGTCAATGCTGGCAAAAGCAATCATGACATCATCATTTTTTAATGCTGCTTCGGCCACTTCTATATTTGGAATTCTCTTTTTACCAACTTCATGCTCAGAATCTACCGTAAACATCACAAATGCTAAGTTACTTTCTCGGTAAAAATCAGCTGTTTCTTGAATTGTTGGACGCTTATCAGACTTGAAATATTTAGCAAAAGCTACATCAAATTCTGAACGATAATCATCGTGAGGTTGACAACATGATACTTCAGCATGCGTATGAACATCGATTGCGGTAATTTTTTCTATATTAATCATTGTCCTTTTATTTAGCTGCCATGCGAATAGCTCCATCTAAACGAATCACTTCACCATTTAGCATTTGATTTTTTATAATATGTTCTGCCAAAGCAGCATACTCTGATGGTTGGCCTAAACGAGCAGGAAAAGGTACTTGTTGACCTAAAGAAATACGTGCTTCCTCAGGTAAACCTGCCAAAAGTGGGGTTTCAAAAAGTCCTGGTGCGATGGTCATGACACGAATACCAAGACGAGAAAATTCACGTGCAATGGGCAATGTCATGGCAACAATTCCACCTTTTGAGGCTGAATAGGCTGCTTGACCAATTTGACCATCAAATGCTGCAACAGATGCTGTATTGATGATTACACCTCTCTCTCCACTTTCACCAACTTCATTGTTTTGAATGACAGCCGCAACCAAGCGAATAACATTGAAAGTGCCAATGAGATTGATAGAAATTGTTTTTGTAAAAGAAGCCAATGAATGAGGGCCATTTTTACCAACAACTCTTTCAGCAGGGCCAATGCCCGCACAATTGATTGCTCCATTTAAGCCACCAAACGTTTGTAGAGCAATAGAAATAGCATTTTGTACACTTTCTTCATTACTCACATCAGTTTGAACAAACTTTGCATTTTTTCCTAAAGTTGTTTCAGCGTGTTCTCCTGTTACTGAATTAATATCAGCCAATAAGACATTTCCGCCATTTTCAACAATGTTTTTTGCAGTGGCAAACCCTAAGCCAGAAGCTCCGCCTGTGATTAGGAAAGTTTTATCTTTGATCTGCATAATTTTAATATTTTTATATTGAAATCTTCTTTATTTGTAAATTTAAGCAATGCAAATTATATCATTTCCTACATTGGCATATAATTTTTCAACCAAATCAGTTCTATATTTCAATATCGCTCTTTGATTCAGCGAACCCTTGTCAGTAATTTCACCTAAATCAATCGAAGGAGCATCAATGGCAATGATTGCTCTCTCAATTCTTGTCGCACTTCCTGTGGCAGTTTTAGCGAAATTATTTAATTGATTGAAAAGATATTCTCTGACTTTCGCATGTAAAAAGGCCTCTTGATTGGATATATTTGCAGCTAAATTTGCTAATTTTCTGCAAGCATCAGCATTCAAAAATAAGATAGTTGTAATAAAATCTCTATCAAGGCCAACAATGACTGCATCCTGTACGATGGGTGCAGTTGCTGAAACTAACTTGGCTTTTAAAACACCTACATTTACCCAAGTTCCAGTTGAAAGTTTAAAATCTTCGGCAATTCTTCCATCAAAAATTAAGCCCTTGTCTGGAAAATTTTCGTCAACAAATTTGACAGCATCACCTGTTTTATAGAAGCCTTCTTCATCAAATGCGTTTTCAGTGGCTGTTGGTTGTCGCCAATAGCCAGGTGTAACATTTGGCCCTTGATATAGAGCTTCCAGTTTATCTCCGTCAGGACGTAATTTTACAGTCAACCCAGCCACAGGTACACCCAATAAACCTGAGAAACTACCACCCCAATTGGCAAACATGGCCGATGGACCAGATTCAGTACAACCCAAACCTGTAATAATTGGTATCTTTTTCCCAATGGTTTCTTGAGCCAATTCTTCCAATTTATTCCATACAGGTTGGGCCAAAGAGGCACCAGCATAAAAAATAATATTAAGTTTACTAAAAAACTTTATACGCAATTCTGGCTCTTTCTCAAGATAAGGAATCAGTTCTTCAAAACCTTTGGGAACATTGAAGTAGGCAGTAGGGGAGATTTCTCTTAGGTTTTGAACGGTCGTTTCGATTCCTTTTGGAGTTGGTTTTCCATCATCTATATAAAGAGTTCCGTTGTTATATAAAGTTAAACCAAAGTTATGATTGCCTCCAAAAGTATGATTCCAAGGTAGCCAGTCAATAAAAACAGGAGGTTCATCTTCCATGAAGGGAAAAACCTGAGTGATTTGTTGCAGGTTTGCACAAATCATTTTGTGTGTATTGATTACTCCTTTAGGTAAACCAGTTGAGCCAGATGTAAATAGGATTTTTGCAACTGTATCAGGGCTGATTTTTTCGTGTGCATCTTCAACATCATAACTTAATTTGGTACTTTTAATATTTTTAAAAAGTATTGTTTGTATGTTTTCTAATGGTAATTCAGATACTATCAAAGTTGCATCTGAAAAGAGTTCTGCCGTTAATTGTAATGCCCCTGCATAGGCTTTGCCATTTTGAGCAAATACTAATTTGGGTGTCATCATTGTTAATGTATGACGTAATTTTCCAAAATCATTCGAAACTAAAGAGTAGGCAGGAGCAATTGCTGAAAAAGGGACACCAACATGCAATGCTGCTAAAGCTAAAAGAGCATGTTCAAGGCTATTTTCAGACAAAATCATTATGGGACGTTCGACAGAAACTCCGCAATCCAACAAAAATTGCCCAATATTTTTGACATATTTTAATGTTTGAGAATAGCTTAAATGATCCCAAAGTCCATCTTGTTTTCGTTTGGCAATGAATGTTTTGTCAGGTGTTTTTTCTGCCCAAAAAACCAATTTTTCTGTTAATTTTTCAGGAAATTTACCCAGTTCTTGTTTTGATTTAAACAAAATTGTGCCGTCTACAAATGAATGCTTTTGCGTAGCTGTTGGGCCGAATTTAACTTGTTTGAACATTTTTTGTTTCACTTTTGAAGTTCTATTCACCAACTTTTTTTGCTTTTCCTTCTAAAAATAGCTTCAATCTTTCTTTCGCTTCGGGGGTATTTTGTGCAATGGCAGCCGTTAATGATTCCATCAACATACCGTGGTCTTGATTTGCCTCCGAAATACGTGGCAAGATGTGCATCAAAGCATAATTGGTCATCCCAGTATTCGAGGCTACTTTTTGGGCTAATTCGATGCTTTTATCTAAACCTTCGCCTTCGCCAACTACATATTGAGAAAGTCCAATCATCATTCCTTCCTCGGCTTTATATACTCTTCCAGTGAGCATCATATCAGTTATTCGAGCCATACCAATGAGTTTCGATACTCTTACAGAAGCTCCTCCACCAACGAATATGCCTCTCTGCCCCTCAGGAAGAGCATAAAAAGTAGATTCTTCTGCTACCCTTATATGGCAAGCACTGGCCAATTCAAGTCCGCCACCAACAGTGGCTCCATGTAATAGAGCAATGACAGGCACACTACCGAATTGAATTTTATCTAATACTCGGTGCCACATTCTTGAATGATGAACACCTTCGATTGCATCTCGTTCGGTGAGTTCTGATAAATCAAGGCCAGCACTAAAATGCTTGCCTTCGCCATAAATTATAGCACAACCGATTCCTTTTGGAATGTTTGAAAATACATTTTCAATACTTAGAATTGTTGCATCATTCAAAGCATTCCTTTTTTCTGGACGATTCAACTTTACTAAAAGTATATTATCTCTTATTTCTGTTTGTAGCATTTTTATTTTAGCAATTAGTGTTTAGCTGTTAGCCATTAGCTTTTTTGTCAAATCTATTACTTTTATTTTTCTGGAAATAATTAAGGTTTTAACAAGTTTTTTTTGCTAAAAGCTAATTGCTAACAGCTAAAAGCAAAAATTATTTCCAGACCTCATTTGCAACATTTACGACCAATTCCAATTTTCTCCATTGGTCATCATGAGTTAGATTATTGCCATGAGAAGTACTCGAAAAACCACATTGAGGGCTCAAACACATATTGTCTAAAGGCATATATTTGGCTGCTTCATTGATACGAGTAGTCAATTCATTTGCCGTTTCTAAAGTTGCTACTTTTGACGAAACTATACCCAAAACAACAACTTTATTGTTAGGAACGAAACGAAGTGGGGCAAAATCTCCAGAACGCTCATCATCATATTCTAAGAAATAGGCATCTACATTTAGATCATTGAAAAGTACTTCGGCAACTGGCTCATAACCACCTTCGGCAAACCAAGTACTTCTATAATTTCCACGGCATAGATGAATGCCAATGGTTAAGTCATCAGGACGACCATCAATGACAGAATTGATCAATGCGGCATAAGTTCTTGGCAATTCATTGGGGTCTTCGCCTCTTTCTTGAGCAGCTTCACGCATTTTTGGGTCACATAAATATGCTAAATTCGTATCATCTAATTGAATATAACGACAACCATTCTGATATAAATGGTCTAACTCAATGCGATAAGCTTGGGATAAATCGTGAAAAAACTCATCCATATCAGGATAAGCTGAAATATCAATTGACTTGCGTCCACCACGGAAATGTGCCATTGTTGGCGAAGGAATCGACACTTTTGGTGTTTGGGTTGTAACTGATTTTAAATAGTTAAAATCAGCCACTTGAATATCTTTTCCGTGAGCGATTTTGCCTGTAACACTCAATTTTGGTGGAGTAAAACCATCTTCTGCAACTTTAGCATTAGGATTTGAAGCAATGCCACCTGTCACACTGATGCCATCTAATTGCTTTAAAAAATCTAAGTGGAAATAATCTCTACGAAATTCACCATCTGTGATTGATTGCATACCGATAGACTCCACTTTTTTAACAGTTTCGGCAATCGCTTTATCTTCGGCTGCACGGAGTTCTTCGGCAGAAATTTGCCCCAGTTTCCAACTGTTGCGAAGTGTTAATAATTCGGCTGGACGTAAGAGACTGCCTACATGGTCGGCACGGAAAGGAGGATTGATTTTTTTCATTTGATTTGGCTGCTTTAGTCTAATTTTTTTGAAAATATTTTCGTAATTATAAAAATAAAACCTATTTAACTTTTTAAACTAGTAAATGCTTGATTATAAGTGTTTTATATTGTTTTATGCTTCTTCACCGATTGCTTTTTGATAAGGTTTTAGACCATACCAAAATAGTGAAGTTGTAGCTACTCCACCAATGAGTATGAGTAAAACCAATGAGTTTTTGATGGCTTTTTCGTCTTGAAAAATATAGTCAGTAAATAAGGCAACTACCGTTGGTCCTAAGCCCAAACCTATCATATTTAGGATAAATAGAAATATTGCTGATGCCAAAGATCTCACTTGATTGGGCATAATTGCTTGAACGGCCGCACCCGCCGAACCGATATTGGCAGCTATGAAAAAACCTGGAAATGCTAAAGAAATAAGGAGTAAATAAGGATTTGTGATGAGCGGGATTAGAGATGAAGCTAAAATACAAATTCCACCAATAACACTTACCCTCAAACGACCGTCGCTGACACCATTTTTTACTAATTTATCAGCATACCAGCCACCCCATAAAACACCTAATACTGAACTAATCACTATGACCGAACCATATAATAGACCAGCTTCTTGTGGTTTCCACTCAAAAGTTCGAGCTATCATTGTTGGAACCCATGCGTTTAGTCCATAATTAACAAAGGCAAAAAAGGCAGTTCCAAAACTGATACTTAAAAAAGCCGCCTTATTCTTGAAAATAATAACCAAAGACTCATTTAGGCTTAGCTTTGTGGAATTATCAGATTTTATCAAAAGTCCTTTTCGAGTTGGTTCTTTTACAGTAAGTAGTAGGAGTGCGATAACAAAGCCAGGTAAACCAATGTAAATAAAGAGCATTTGCCAAGGGAAAATATCACCAAAAATGGGAAGATGTACCATTCCTGATTGTGGAAGATTTGCCACTAAACCTGCTCCGATTAGCAAAGCTATTCCCGAACCTAAGAAAATACCCAATGAAAAAACACTCATCGCAATTCCCAATTTGCTTTTTGGAAAATAATCGGCAATCATAGAATAGGCTGAAGGCGATAATGTTGCTTCGCCTACACCCACACCAATTCTTGCAAGAAAAAACTGAGAGTAATTTCGTATGCCCGCACATAATGCAGTCATAAAACTCCAAATAATAACACCGCCCATGATGATATTTCTACGACTGTAGCGGTCTGCCATTCGGCCGATAAACATGCCAAAAATCGTATAGAATATTCCAAAACTTAGCCCCATCAATAAGCTAATTTTGGTATCTGATAAATGAAAGTCTCTTTTAATAGGTTGTACTAAAAGTGCTAAAATTTGTCTGTCGAGGAAAGATGATATATTGGCAAGTGTCAATAAAAATACCACATACCAAGCATAACTCAGTTTAGTTTCAGAGGTGTTTGTCATTTTTGTTAGTCAAGGTTGAATTTATTTATCAGGATTCCTGATAAATATTTAACAAACATAAAAACTATTGACAATAAAAGCAAATGTTTTCTTGGATTTGTACAAAAACATAAAGTGGTAAAATTCAATTTATAGATTCTAATCTTTGTAAAAGTTTGGAAGAAGAAATTTTATTAGAGATTTTTAGATATTAGACAAAAAAAGAGCGACTAATTAGCCGCTCTTTCATAAAACTTTAAATTTTTCACTTATCTTTGATTCTTTTGGCCGTTGCATCAAACATATTCATCAATGAACCTTTCAGATTGTCGGCATCAACTTTCTTTAATTCAACAGAAAGATCATAACCTTGAGTTGAAAAGAATAATGTTAATTTTTCCGCTTCTTCTTCAACATTAGTAATTTCAATGGCATCAGAGCCATCAGCAGGCTTTAATTTGCCAGTCAACTTACCATCTTTACGCAACAATTCAGTTGTCATTTTGGCATCTCCATTTGGAGTTCCGATAAATGCCACTTCCCATTTTCCCGCAAAGAAATCTGAAGGCTTATCGGTTTGCGAAAAGCCCTTTACAGCTATTCCGAAAAATAATACAATAAGAATAATGCTCGCTTTTTTCATTGTTTTTGATTGTTTAATTTAAAATAATAGTAAGTTGTTTAACTCTTTTTTATTGTTTTTTTAAGATTATTTTTCTTCAATAATTTTTACTCCCCATGCTTCGATTTCAACAGAACTATTGGCTGAAATTGCTTGACTACTCAACAATTCACTCCCAGCTTTATAATTGTATTGAATCGTTTTTGGACTATCAGAATAATTGAAAAAATAGTGTAAGATTTTACCTTGATTATTGATGCCTGATTTTGTAATTAATGGGAATGATAGTTCTTGTGCTTTTCCCCACAAGTTCGATTTAACAAGAGCCTGTTTTAAAATTTGCTCTGTTAAAACCGGTGTTGTCATAAAACCAATGTAGGTTGCCAAACCATTTCCAAATTTGTTTTGAGTTACAGCTGCATATTTACCCCATTGAGGGTGATCATAATAAGCTAAAACTTCAGCGGTGGTAGGTGTAATTAATTCCATCCACGTGTGAATTTTATTATTAGCAACGCCAACTTTATAAGGGTCATTTTTTAGGCTCACTCCATTGGGGAAAGTGAATTGGCTGTATGAAATACCACAGGCTTCATTGATTAAGCCAGGTTGAATTGTCGTTCTAACTTTTACATTTTCATCTGAAAAACCACTTTTGAAAGTGTAAACGACGTGTCCACCATCTTTAACGAATTGGTTTAATTTATTCATCAAAGCATCAGATGCAGCGTAAAGTGCTGGTACAACAATCATTTTATATTTCCCAAATTCATTTTCTCCAAAACTAAAATTGGTACTTGGGTCAATCATATCAACACCCACATTCATTTTGTACAAAGCATCATAAATTGGTCGTAAAATGTCATTGTATTTTTCTCTTGCACCCCAACCAAAACTAAAAGCATTGAATGCTGATTGTGCTTCATTGCTAAATAAGAGAGCTACTTCGTTGTTTTTCTTCAAACCAATTAGTTTATCATTCAAACGATTGAAATCTTTGCCTATCGTTTGAGCTTCTAAATAGGTTGGATTTGGTTCAAAATCGTGACTAAGGAGGCCTTTCCAATAGGTTTCTGCAGAATTGTGAATAGAGTGCCAATGCCAGTAGCCAATCATTGATGCTCCCGAAGCTAAATGACTAAATGCTTGTAAACGTAATTGATTAGGAAAAGGTGTCCATTGCGGGAATCCTTGAGCTTCGGTTTCAATCAAAAAGTAGTTTTTTCCATTTTTCATTGAGCGAGCAATGTCTCCTCCCAATGAGATTTCAATACCTGTTAAATTTTCCTGAGTAGGATGATAAATATCAATGCCTGCTACATCCAATGGCTTTGCAGCGGCAAAATGATCAACATCCGTTTGAATTCCGTAAGAAAAACCTCGCCAATCTAAGTCAAAATTTTGAGTTACAAATTGTGTAGGTTTGGCATATTCCTTAACGATTTTTGTTTGCCAAGCTAAATAATCAGTTACTAAACCTCTTTGAAATTTCTCAAATTCAGCCTTTAAACTTGCATTAATTGTTCCATTGACTGACGGGAAATCTGCCCAATTATTAATGCGATTACTCCAATAATCTAAACCAAATGCTTTATTGATATTATCTAAAGTCTTATATTTTGTTTTCATATATTGTACAAAAGCTTTTTGTACATTTTCACCCGATGTTTGATAAGACTTGGTTTCATTATCAACTTGATAACCGATAATGGCAGGATGGTTTTTGACATGCTCCATGATTTTACGAATGACACGCTCGGCATGAAATCGGAAGTTAACATTCGTAATATCCATGTTTTGGCGAGCCCCATATTGTCGTTGGCCTTGTGGAGTTGTAACTAAAATCGCAGGGTATTTTTTTACCAACCAAGTTGGAACTGCGTAGGTGGGTGTACCAATGATTACTTTAATGCCAGCTTTGTGCATGGCATCTAGCCCCCTGTCAATGTGATGAAAATCAAAAACATTATCTTGAGGCTCAACTGTACTCCAGGTAGATTCTGCAATTCTAACGAAATTTATTCCTGACTCTTTCATCATAGCCACGTCTTTTTCAAGCCGTTCATAAGGCATATATTCATCATAATAAGCTACTCCAAAAAGAAGTTTTTCTTGCTTATATTGAGCAAAAAGTGAGGATTTTAATGCAAGAATTAAAACTATTGAAGTAATCAGTCTCATCTCAAATTTTTATTAATTTTTTAATCATTTTGAATAGCAATAAAGTTTCAATATTGAAACTTTATTGCTATTTATTTAATCATTCCGAAAATGAACTTTATCAATTCATTTTCATTTTTTCAGCACTATCCCAGTGTTCTGCAATTTTCCCATTTTCGATTCTAAACATATCAAACCAAGTGGTTGTGTACGTTTTAGTAGCATCATTGGGGTCTTTTAATTCTCTTACAAAACTTAGAACTACAAGGTCGCCCTCGGCAACAATCGAGACTAATTGTCCTTTGATTGAATCGGCGATTGCAACTGGCTTGGTGAATTTTGAAAAGAATTCTACCACTGCTTTTCTTCCAGTAGCTGCATTTGGGTTATGTTGCATATAACTTTCTGCAAAATACTTTTCTGCTACCTCCATGTGGCCTGCTTCTAAAAATTCTCGCCACATATCATAAACAAGCTTTTTGTTTTGAGCCAATTTTTTGTCATTACTTTTCAAAAGTTGAGCTTGAGATGCAAGAGGCTTTACAGGAAGTTGACCAAATGCGTTGCTCATAGAAAAATAGCACATACTTAAAATAAGACCTACAATTATTGATTTCATAGTTTATTTTTTTAAGAAATTACTTAACTCTACTACCTTTTACATCAAACATTCCCATTAATCTGCCTTTGAAATTATCGGCATCTTCTTTGGCTAATTCCATATTTATACTCATACCATTGGCCGAAAAGAAAACTTTGATTTTATTAGCATCAATCTCCTCGATTTTGTCTAAATCTTGGCTTCCACCCATTTTCTCCGAAACCATTTTGCCTGTTAGTTTGCCTCCTATGCGTTCAATAATAAAATCAATTGCTACATCTCCACCTGGAGTTCCAATCATTTTAGCATTCCATTTTCCTGCGAAGAAGTCACCTGTAGCATCTGCTTTTGGTTCAGCAATGACAGTACCCTCATTCACAAGTTTAAATTCAAGTCCCATCACAACCATCAGTGAGCCTTCTGCTTTTGTGTTGACAAAAACTGCATAAACATCTTGCAATTTATCAGTCGCTACTCCAGTTAGATTGATTGGCACACTGACCATTTTAGGATTAAAGTCCATTTTGTCAGATGCTTCTAAGAATTGAGATTCGCCTAATAATTGACCTTTTGGACTACCTAAGTGTAATTCAATTTTTCCACCTACGGCATTCAGTTGCGGTTTTGGAGCGGTTGCCATCACAATCAATTCTTTTAGTCCTGACAAATCAATTTGTTTCATTGCCATAAAAGAACCCGATTTTGCAGGAATAGCTAAATTTCTACCGCTGAAAGCCATTTTGTTAATGTCAACGTATTCATCAAATCCATGTGGGTCAATTTTCGAGTTTCTCAATACGAAACTCTGCTCTGATTTTAAAGAAGGTAAGCCATTTGCACCCTGATCTTCATAAGCTGCACGCACAATATATACGCCTTTTCCTTTATCTGCTGAAGGAATTTTAGCGGTAAACATACCTTTTGTTGGTAAACCTTTTTCTTTTGGTTTTTCGTTGGCAATATTCAAAATGTATTTTACCATTTCAGAAGCATCAGCTGTAGAAAGTTGTGGGTGACCCGCCATCGCTGTTTCTCCCCAAACGCCACTTCCACCAGCAATGATTTTCTTTGTAAGGTTTTCTAAAGCTTTGCTATCGCCTTTATATTTATTAGAAACATCACGATAAGCTGGCCCGATAGATTTCTTTTCTTTGCTATGACAAGCCATACAGTCACTACCCTCAATGAGTTTTTTGCCAGTAGCATAAGCAGCACTTGCATCTGCCGAACGGTGTCCCATCGCAATCATATTTTTATCGAAACCTTCAGCTAAATAATCAATATTTACAGCTACATTTTCAGCAGTAATGCCTTTGTCAAGTTCTCCATCCTCCTTATCTTTTACTTTGATTTCGTAAGGGAAAGATTTATTAGCAACGTAGAAAGTTTTATTACTCGTTGGCATTTCCAAACTCAGCATTGGAGGCTCATTACCCGCTGTAACTTCCATTGATTGTGTATTGATGCCACCTTTCCCATCATTTACAGTAAGTGTAACTTTGTAAGTTCCTATTTTACTAAGCGTCAAATTCGCATCTGGCGTAGCAATTACTTTATTGAAACCTTCTTTTGAAGTAATTTTCCAAGTATAAGTTAATAAATCACCATCTGCATCATTTGTTCCTTTTGATGTTAATTTCAAGTTGAAAGGCACTGAGCCACCCATTTGGTTAGCTGCCATCATCAGTTGTGGTTTACGATTGCCACCATTGTATTCAATACGAATCAAACGTGCATCGTCGTTGGCTGTGAACCAACCACTACCATATTCAAGCATATATAAATCACCATTGTCTGCAAATTCCATATCCATTGGATTGCTGAATTTGTAGCTTGGCATAAAACGCTCCATCGAAACATAGTTGCCTTCTTTATCCATTGTTACGGCCATTATCCAACCACGCATCCATTCGTATTCTAAGAATTTTCCATTATAATATTTTGGGAAGGCTCTCGTAGCAGTTTTAAAGTCTTCTGAATAGAAAACTGGCCCTGCCATTGCATTTCTACCACCGCTTCCAACTAAAGGAAACTCTTTCGATTCACCATAAGGATACCATACAAAAGCTTTTTGAGCAGGTGGTAATACTTTCAAACCAGTATTATTTGGCGAAGTATTGGTTGGGGCATTTACATCCCATAATTCTAAAGATTTATTATTAACAAAATCAAATTTATGATAAGCTTTATTATCTCCTACAAAATGTGGCCAACCGAAATTGCCAGCTTTGCGAGCTTGTCCAACTTCATCATGTCCAGCTGGGCCACGAGTTGAGTCTGGCTTTGAAGCATCAGGTCCAACTTCTCCCCAATAAACATAACCAGTTTTTTTATCAACTGAAATACGGAATGGATTACGGTGTCCCATTGTATAAATTTCAGGACGAGTACCTGCCATACCTTTTGGAAAAAGGTTTCCTTCAGGAATGGTATAGCTACCATCAGCTTGAGGCTTGATTCTGATGATTTTTCCACGTAAATCATTGGTATTTGCAGAAGATTTTTGAGCATCCCATGATTCACGACCTGGACGTTCATCACTTGGACTATAGCCATTTGAACCATGAGGATTGGTATTATCACCTGTTGATAAATACAAATTTCCTGTTTTATCCCACGCAATTGAGCCACCTGTATGACAACATTCTTCACGTTGTGTTGCTACTCTTAGCATTTCTTTTTCAGATTCTAAAAGTATTTCATCGCCTTTCATAGTGAATCTTGAAAGTTGATTGTAAGAACCTTTAGTAGAAGAATAATATAAGTAAATCCACTGATTTTGTGCAAAATTAGGGTCTTTGTTCAAGCCCAATAGCCCATCTTCGGCTACTGATTCTTTGCCTTCTTTGTTAACATATTTCAAACTTACAGGAAGTTTGGCAATTGTTTTAAGGGTCTTTGTTTTTACATTATACAATCTAATATCACCTTTACGTTGGATGAAAAGCACACGGTCTTTGTCTAAAAGTGAAAGTTCCATTGGTTCATCCAATTTCTCTTCCAAAACTACTTTCGTAAAACGATTTTCTTCTGGTTTTGATTTTGAGAAATCCAGTGGTTTTGGAGCATCGCCTCCTGCAGTATATTTGATACCTGCATAAAGATGATTTAAGAAAAGTGGTTCAACAAAAGTTTCATCAGTATGGCCCATTGCTGTGTAGAACGAACGCCCACCTTCAAACTCTTGAAACCAACTAATTGGGTGGTTATCGCCATTGTGCCCTCCGATATAGCTTTTTTCATCAATTTTCAATACTACGTTGATTTTTGAAGAAATGTCTTTAAAGCTATAATATTCATCTGTGCGTTCAAAAGAATCTGGCATTCCTACAGTGAACTCATTTTTTTGTGTCACAAAAAAACGTCCTTTTTGTACATTACTTGGTGTACTTGGGTGGTCAAGAAACCAAGCTCCAGCCAGTTTATTGTACCAAGGCCATTCATATTCAGTATCAGTTGCTGCATGGATTCCAACATAACCGCCACCCGCTTGAATATATCGCTCAAATGAAGTTTGCTGTTCATTGTTCAAAATATCGCCAGTAGTATTCAAAAAGATAACAGTGTTATATTTTTTTAAATTTAACTCAGTAAACTGACTTGCATCTTCTGTAAAACTTACACCAAAACCTTTGTCTTTTGACATTTTGCTAAGTGCAGTTTTTCCCGCTTCGATAGACTGGTGTCTAAATGCTGCTGTTTTGCTGAAGACCAATACATTAATTTTAGTCTGAGCAAACAATGAATTGACAAATAATAGCATAAATGCAATCTTAGATAGCATTTTTATGCTTATTGTACGCTTTTGTTTCATGAAATTGAATTTATAATAAACGTTAATTAAATTTTATTCTTCCGTATAATTCAAATCTTTATGGAAAGTCTCTTCAAGATTACTTAGACCCCAATAGGCAAGTATAATTGCCACTACACCTACTACCATTGCCGAATAAACAGTACCGATATATGGATTAAGAAAGCCAAATAACAAGGTTTGTGGAATTACGGTAGCTCTGAGAATATTCAATGAGGAGGTAGTTACTGTTGCTCTTATGTTTGTACCATACTGTTCGGCTGCAAGAGTCAATAAAACGATTGAATAGCCTACACAAAAGCCAAGAAATAGTAAAAGTCCGTAATAAAGTGTAAGTGATTGATTTCCAATAGCAAAGAATACAATTGCTCCAAGTGCATAAAGCGATAAATACAATCGAATGGCTTTTTTACGACTTTGTAGATATTGGCTGACAAAACCACCTGTCAAATCACCAAAAGTGAGACCGATAAAATAATAAGTAAAAACAGCCGAAACAGATGGTAGTGGATTCATGCCCCATGCCTTAGCAATTTCGGGAGTGAAAGTCATCACGACGCCATTGACGTACCAAACAGGAAAACCTAATACGCAAATACTGATATACTTAATGATGTAAGCTTTATTTTTGAATAACAACCTCAAATTGCCTTTATTCGTAGTTTTTTCTTTCATCTGATTGAAAAGACCCGATTCAAGTACACCTAATCTTAAAATCAATAATGCAAAACCTAAACCTCCACCTAATTGATAGGTAAATTGCCAAGAATATTTTCCTCCAATATACGCTCCAACAATAGCTCCAAGCATACCACTTCCACCGATAATCGCAGGGCCAATACCTCGGTATTTTTGTGGCATTTGCTCTGTTACGAGCGTAATTGCAGCACCTAATTCTCCAGCCAAACCAACTCCTGCCAAGAATCTTAACAATAAATAGATTTCAAAATTTGGAGCATAAGCATTTGCAAATGTTGCTGAAGAGTAAAGAATAATTGATCCAAAAAGTACCGATAATCTTCCAAGTTTATCACCAATAATTCCCCAAATAAATCCACCAATCAACATTCCAACCATTTGGACATTAATCAAAGAAACACCTTTTGAGAGTAATTCGGCTTCTGGAACCCCCAATTCTAAAAGGCTTTTTGAGCGTACGATACTCAAAATGATAATATCATATAAATCAACAAAAAAGCCTAAAGCGGAGGCAATTATGGCAAGCCAAATATGTTTTTTCATTTGGAATTTGGGAATTGGGATTTCGGAATTATTTTAATTACATATCAATTAGTTTCTTAAACTCGGTAAACCCACTCCAGCGGCATCAAAACCTCCATCAGCTGCAATAATTTGTCCGTTGATATAACTTGCCTGAGGGCTACATAAGAAATATACCATATTAGCTATTTCTTCGGTAGTACCGTAGCGAGCCAACGGAATAGCATCAGCATAAGAGGTACGTATATCGGCACTATGTACCAACTTTGCCATTTCGGTTTCTACGGGTCCTGGAGCAACTGCATTGGCACGTACACCTTTATTGCCATATTCCACCGCTTGCTGCTTGGTAAGGTGCATAATTGCAGCTTTGCTTGTGCCATAAGCAATTCGTAAAGTGCTTGCTCGAACGCCAGAAATACTGGCAATGTTTACGATGCTACCTTGTCCAGCAACCAAAGCTGGTAAACACGCTTGGCTACAAAGAAATGTGCCATTCAAATTGCTTCCCATCACAGCACTCCAATCTTCAAATGTCACTTCTTCGGCTGGTTTGAAAATAGCTATTCCTGCGTTATTTACGAGTGCATGAATGGCAGGGAATTGTGTTGTAATTTTATCAAAAGTGCTTTTAACTTGCTTTGGATTGGACACATCACAAAGGAAATACGCATATCTTTTCGCACCTTTCAATTGATTTTTGCATTGTTGTAGTGTTTCTTTATCTCTATCAATAATGACGACTTGATATTTTTCAGCGTGAAAACGTTTGGCAATTTCAAAACCTATTCCTCGTGCTGCACCCGTAATTATGGCTACTTTATTCATTTTTTTTATTTTCAGAAAATGCGTTTTTATTTATTATTTGTCCATTTAATGGCATTTTCAATGAGTTTTAAGAAGTTTTGGTCTTTCCAAACTGTTTCGTCGTGTCCCATTGAGGTATAAAAAGTTTTACCTTTGCCAATTTTTTTATTCCAAGCCACTGGGTGGTCTTTTCCCATACCAAAGTTTTTATTACTTGCCAAAAACGGTACATCACCATTCGGGATGATACTTTCACCATTGATCGTATATAGAATATTGAAGTCTTTTTTGCGAGGGTTTTCAAAAAACACATACCATTCGTCAGTATGATTCCACGGCTGAGAAATTTGTGCTGTGATTGTGCTATCGGCTTTTGGGTCTAATAAAACATCAGCTTTTTGGAATTGAGGTTTGATAGGATGATGTGAGAACTCAGCTCCAAGCAAATTCTTGACATACCAATCCCAATGATGTGAATTATCACCTGCTCCATGAATACCTATCAAACTACCACCATTTTCTACATATTGTTCTAAAGCTTTTTGTTGTTCATCATTCAAGACTCTGCCAGTCGAATTATTGAAAATTACGGTACTAAATTTTGCTAATTGTTCAGTGTTAAATACACCCCCTTCTTCAGTTTCGTATAGAAACCAATTGTTTTTCTTGGCTAAATCAGCAATGATTGGTTTTGAAGCTTCAATTGAGCCACTGTGTCTAAAACCAGTTGCTTTTGAAAACAATAAAATTGCAGGTTGGTTGGCAGGAAAATTAATTTTTGGAGCATTGGTTTCATACGAAACAGGGAAACCATTCTTTACTTTGTAAATAAAACCTGCTATTAAAACACCTAATAAAATCACAATAGTCAATACTGACCAAAGAATAATTTTGATGATTTTTTTCATTTTTAAGATAGTGATTGGTAGGAAGAAACGAATTTTTGAAACAAAAGTAAAAATAATTTAATTTATTGTCTAATTTTTAGACAATAAATTTTAATTTTATTTTATATTTGAATAATTATATTTTATGAACGGCATTTATGCAGGATTAGCCGTAACTTTGTAATTTAATAAACTCATCAACATGAAATTATTTGACGGAGAGAAATACATACATCAGCTTTCGATAGACTGTGTAATTTTTGGTTATAAAGAAAAAGAATTAAAAGTATTAATTCCGAAAATAAGGATGTCAAAAGATTTGTGGGCATTACCTGGTGGTTTTATTAGGCAAAATGAAAGTATTGATGAAGCTGCTCAGAGGATTTTACAAGAAAGAACAAATTTGAAAAATATCTATTTGGAACAATTTAGGGTTTTTGGACAGACTGAACGAACTAATAAAGAGGTTTTTGAAGAATTCAACTCGCTAAAAGAGGCATTGATCGAACAACATCCATTTACAGAAACAGACATTGATTGGCTTACCCAGAGATTTATCTCGATAGGATATTATGCCTTGGTTGATATTAATAAGGTTAATCCTAAAAAGGGAGATTTTGATGAATCAATCAGTTGGTATAATATAAAGGATTTGCCGCAAATGATTATGGATCATAATAATATGGTAATTTATGCATTAGAAACGCTACGTCAAAACATAGACCATAAACTCATAGGCTTCAATTTGCTACCTGAAACTTTTACTATGAAAGAAGTACAAGAACTTTATGAGGCAGTTTATGATAAACCGTTTGCCAGAAATAACTTTCAGAAGAAAATCTTAGATTTGGATGTTTTAGAACGACTCGAAAAGAAATTTACTGGTGCAGCAAATAAGGCACCGTATTTATATAGGTTTAAAAAGTAATAAAGAAATTTGACTTAATAGCTGTTGCTTTTATTAAGTTGTGTGGATTAATTAAATGTAGTTCGCTATTACATTACTAAATAATAGAAATTATTAATTACACTATCACCATGGGCCATTTTTCTTAACCTGATAAAATCTAATGCCGTTGAACCGATAAAGACCTTGCCCAGCACCCCACCACATATTTCCAGATTTATCTTGAAACATACTTTGTACACAACAATTCAATCCATCGACAGGTGTAAATACAGTAAACGCTTTTGGATTTGGTAGGGGAATGGACGGGTCAAATCTTGTAGTACTGCCTCGTGCTGTAATCCAAATAATTCCCGAATCTTCAATGATTATTCCCCAAAATTCGGTGCCGCCTAAGCCATCTTTGGAGGTATATTGTGTAAAAGTTTTACCGTCATATTTACAAATACCATTTTTCATTGTAAACCACATATTGCCAGCTTTATCTTGAGCTAAACCACCCGCGTAGTTTTCGCCTAAATTTTCTGTTTCATTGAAATTGACAAGGCTTTTTTCTCCTTCTGCAAGATTATAACGAAAGACACCTCTATCTGACGAAGCAAACCAAATGTTTCCATTTCTGTCTTCCATAATGCCCGCAATGTTTATCGTACCTAATTCTTTAAATAATGAAAGACTCTTTCTGCCCTCATTATCTGCCACAGGGTCATAGCGGTAAACTCCTCCGTGCGTACCCACCCAAATATTACCTGATTTATCAACAAGAATGCCTTTGCGAGTGATATCTACATGGTTTAGACCATCTTTTTGATTATAATTTTTGAAGGTTTTTCCATCATATTTATAAATGCCTTGATCAGTTCCAAACCACATATTCCCATTTTTATCCTCGTTGATAGCATAGACAGTTTGATTATAAAAGCCATCGGGGTTGGAATAATAAGTTAGGTTCGTTACATTGTACTTTACTACACCATCGCCTATTGTGCCAAACCATAAATTATCTTTAGAATCCTGAAAAATATTTCGGATATATTGACTAACTAAGGTAGTGTCAAAATCAGGAGCTAAAGCTGCTGGCTTAAAGCTTCTGATTACTTTCGGAATTGGTTTCGAGGCATTTGATTTGATTTGTCCATTGCAGGAAGTACAAAAAATAACCACCAAGAGCAACATATAAACCTGTATGTATTTCATCATTTTTATTTTAAAAATTTATTACTGATCCTATTTACTTTTAAAGTTCCTTCTGATCAAAAAGTATATTTGTGAATTTATTTCATTAGCAACCACCTTTGCGAGGTGCTCGTTTATAAATCATTTTACTATCTCGTTCTACATAGTCTCCCGATACTATTGGATAGGTGTATTTGGGTGCGTAAGATACACCACGACTTCTAATAACTATTTTGTCGTTGACTTTCAGGTTATGCAATTGCTGAAATTCATTTTCGTTTTCCAGCCCAAAACTAAGAATATAATCGTCATCATTCATTCTGACCATCACTCCGAAACCTAATCTTGAGCCTTCAGGAAGTGAAAGAGAGGTTACAACAGCCTCCATATTGGTAGAATCTCTAATGGACTTACTTATTTTAGCAGCACCAGCAAGCACTTTTTTACCCGCAGGAGATGCTTCCCATTGTTTGAACATCATACCATCAAGAGTAGCTTCCCATTGTTTCCTTCCTGCTTTCATTTCAGCAGCAGAGAGCGGCTTTGCGATTGGCTTTTTAGGAGTTTCATTTTTAATTTCACGATTTGCAAATACCAGTCCGCCTACCACAACTAGCGGTAAAATCAGCGTATAAATGACTTTTTTCATGTTTTTTGTATGTTTAAATTAATAATCTTGAAATATGCTTTTCATAATTTTGTGTTTTTTCTTCGTGTACCCTATTCCGAAAAATTGGTAAAAGATTTTTCGTCATATTTGTACAAACCCATGCCTATGCTGCTAAACCAAATATTACCTGATTTATCTTCTAAAATAGGAAACATATTACTGGTAGGAAGACCATCTTTTTCGGTAAGGATTTTGTGCTTTGTACCATCGTAAAAACCCAGCCCATTATTTTCATCGAACCAAATATTGCCTGATTTATCTTTTAAAATATTACCTTGATAACCTTGTTTTCTCATAAAAACATTTTTTGAGAAGGCTTTTCCACCGACTTTGAGCAAGGCCGAAGGCTCGTAGCGACACACACCGTTGAAGGAAGATGCAAACAAAAGATTGCCTGATCTATCTTCTATTATTTTATTGACTCGTCTAATATCGTTGTAAGGAATAATATTAGTCAAGGTTTTTCCATCGTAACGAGAAATGCCTTCGTTCATGCAAGCACCAAACCAAATTTTGCCTGATTTATCTTCTAAGATTGAAAATATGGCTTTTAGTTTCAATGTGTCTTTGTTGATAATATTACTATCATCTAAAAAACGAGTAAAATATATACTGCCCCCTCCGAGCATAGTCGAAGGGTTGTAACAATACACTCCTTCATCAGTTCCAAGCCAAATTGTGCCTTTTTTATCTTGCATCATACTCCACACGCCATTCAGAAGTGATGAATTATTACCTCTGTTGACGATAATTGGTATTTGAGTAAATGCTTTTCCACCTGCACTGGGCGGTGTCGTAGGGACATAACGATTGAGCCCAGTTTTTGTACCGACCCAAATGTTACCAGTTTTGTCTTCTAAAATCGAATATACAATGTTATTATCCAGTCCATCTTTTGTTGTAAAATGAGTGAAAGTTTTTCCATCGTAGCGATAAACACCCTCACCATTGCTACCAAACCAAATATTGCCTGCTTTATCTTGCATGCCCGTGCCAATGGCAGCATCTTTATAGATGCCTTGAGGTTTTATGATTTTGGCTGATTTAATAGCATTTGTTACTACTTGATTATCGGTTTTGTTTTGTCCATCGCAGGACATTACACCTATGATTAATAATAGGAATAAGTAGATTTGAGATTGTAAGTAATGCTTTTTCATTTATTTTGTGTATTTTATGTTGTTTTTTGACTTAATTTTTTATTTTTCTACAAACATTGTAAAGGTCTTTCCATTGAATTGGCAAATACCATCACTATCTGTTCCAAACCATAGTTCACCATTTTTGTCTTTATAAATAGTATTGATGGCATTACTCGTTAATCCGTCTTTTATGGAATAATTTGTTAAGTTTTTTCCGTCGTATTTCCAAACACCAGCGTCCACTGTTCCTATCCAAAGGTTTCCATTATTATCTTCGTTTATTGCATAAATACGAGCCAAAGTGCCAGAAACTGATTTTCCAGAAATCCTAAATTCTTTATTGCTCAATCCTTTTTCTTCTGTAAAATTGATGAGTGATTTTCCATCATAGCGAAACAAGCCAGCACCATTATTTCCGAACCAAATATTACCTTTACTGTCTTCAAATAAACCAAGTACCGCTGGGCCACTCAAACCTTTTTCAGTAAACCAAGTAAAGGTTTTGCCATCGTAGCGACATACGCCTTGTGCTTGTGTGCCAAACCAAATATTTCCTTTTTTGTCTTTTAAAATACTATAAACTGCATAACGACTGAGATTATAAGGTGAACTTTGTGAATTTTTAGAATTATTTAATGGTAAATAAATAAGCGATTTACCATTATAACGATAAACTCCACTGCCTGCATAAAACCATAAGTCGTTCGGCTCAATTCTCCATTCGTTATCAGGATAGGTGCTTAATTGCAAATTTTCTTTATTTGTCAATGTTGTGAAAGATTTTCCATCGAAGCGACTGACACTAAAAAGACCAGTTCCGAACCAAATATTACCGAATTTATCTTCTTGAATGCTTTGTACTTGATTATTTGATAGACCGTCTTTCTCAGTAAACTGAATCAAAGTTTTTCCACCTGCTTTGAGCGATGCCGAAGGATCATAACGATATACCCCAACGCCATTTGTACCAAACCAATAGTTGCCTTTTTTGTCTTGGAAAATACTGCGTATGTTTTTATCAATTTTGGATATTGTTTGCCCATTGAAAATACTAATATTGTAATCTGATTTGTTTTGTCCGTGGCAGTAAATACAAAAAATGAACTGAACGATAAAAATTACTTTTTTCATGCTTATCTCTTAAAGATTAATTTGTGTGTTTGTTCGTTTTAGATTTGTATTTTACATGTCCAAAAAACTGGTAAAGGTCTTTCCATTGAATTTGAATATACCTTCCCCATCTGTTCCAAACCATAGTTCTCCCTTGCGATCTTTATAAATAGTCATAATTGAGTTGCTCGGAATGCCATCTTTAGTTGTATAATTTGTTACTTTTTCCCCGTCATATCGCCAAACTCCTGCACTAAATGTTGCCATCCATAATTCACCATTATTATCTTCTGTCATTGATGATGAACTCACCGCCACATTTTCTTTTTGGCCTTTCATATTACCAATTCCTTTTTCCTTTCTATAGTCAATCAGATTTTTTCCATCGTAACGAAAAATGCCTACTCTACTATTTCCGAACCAAAAAATGCCATTTTTATCTTCATAAATTGAGCGAACAGGCCCACCTCCAGCATCTAAATCATTCTCATGATCACCCAAGTTTTTTTCGTTAATCCAAGTAAAAGACTTTCCATCATAATGGCATACACCCAAACTTTGAGTGCCGAACCAAGGAGTTCCTTTGCTATCTTTAAAAATCGCATAAACTTGATAAACACTATTACTGTGGCTGGGAGGATATTTTGCCTCAAGAATATCACCAGCTTTGGTTTTTGGAAACTCCAAAAAATGCAATGTTTTACCATCGTATCGATAAACTCCCAAACCAGCTTGAAACCATAAATCATCAGGTTCAGATTTCCAATTATTCTTTGCATCAATAAAGTTTTCAATTTGAAAATTTTCTTTTTTACTTGGCGTAGTAAAAGTTTGTCCATCAAAGCGGCTTACTCCTCCGCCAGTATTAAACCAGATATTGCCTGCTTTATCTTCTTGAATTGTGCGAACTTGATTATCAGCTAATCCATCTTTATCAGTAAATTGGATCAAGTTTTTTCCATCAAACCGATAAACGCCTTGTCCGCTACTTCCAAACCAATAATTACCTTTTTTATCTTGAAAAATACTCCATATTCGCTTCCCAATTTCTGTTACGGTGTCGCCCTTTGCTATATTTTTATCAATAAAAGCGTTGGTTGAAATTTGTGATGTGTTTTGTCCATTGCAGGAAATGAAAAGCACACAAATCCCAAAAACTGAAATCTTTAACTTTTGTAAGAATGTTATGGCATTTTTCATGGTTGTTTTTCAAAAATTAAATCAAGCGTTAGCTTAATTTCGTTGGCAATGGCAGCTTCTTTGGCAAAACCAAATAAACTTGGTGAATCATACGTAATTCCCCATAACTGTCGGTTTATAAAAAAAATTGCCTTTACTTTTATGTTATTTCCTTCAAAAATAATCTCTGCTGGAAACTGTATTTTGTTGGCAATTCCTTTTATCATCAATGTGCCATTTACCATATATTGATTTGGCTGAACAATACTTGCTTTTGCTTGCTCTATTGTAAAGTACGCCTTTGGGAACTTACTGACCGAAAAGAAATCATTTGACTTCAAGTGTTCATCCAAACCGTTATCTTTGTCCTTATCTTTTGCCTTTTCATCAATACTTTTGATGGTATTCATGTCTATTTCAAAATTTCCTTTCATTATCTGGTTTGTAGCTGACACCAAAATTAAACCCGAACTTACTTTCACGAATCCATCATGTCCATTACCGCCAAGCGAAGAATTTCCTAACCACTTTAACTGATTTTTGGTTGTTGAAATAGAATATTTTGTTTGAGAAAAAACAGTTAACGAACTGAACAAAAATAGAATTACGTATCTTTTCATTTAATTATTTGGTTTTGATGCTACAAACCTATTCAAATAAGAATACTTAAAAGTAAATCAAATGTAAAATAATGTAAATCGTTTGTGAAACGTTATAATCATTTAGTTTTTTGAGGTAAATTGCACCTGAAAATGGAAAAGAAACAATACATATTATTAACCTTAGTTACCGTTTTGTGCGGATTTTCGGCATGGACTTTTTCTGGAAAGAATGACAACTTTTCAGAAAAACATACTGAAATAATTCTGCGAGACATTGGGCATCAGCTACTTTTGCATGCCCATGATTCAACATCAAGGGTTTTGCCTGTGAAAAAGACGGGAGAAAACAGTTATGAGATTTCTTTTCAAAGTTCATTTACCTTCGTGACAGACTCAATGGTGGCTATCATTGATAAGCATTTGAAAAAAAATAATTTTCAAAAAGACTACATGGTCAATGTTTTAAATTGCCAGTCGAGAACGGTTATATTTGGTTATGAGATAAGTACAAAAACAAACAGTGTGCAACCATGTTTGGGCAGAACGCAAGAAAAAGCTTGTTACATTATTCAAATAGATTTTTTAGGTGCTCATGAAAGTAACTATTTTTGGTTTTTGACTTTCCCTTTATTTTTGTTTATATTTTATTTTATCAGAAATAATTCTACAAAAAAAACGATTTTGGATAGTCCGCCAGAGCAAGATGCTATTCAATTGGGAAAATTTACTTTTCTACCAACAAAGAGTCAGCTAAAAATTAAAAGCGAACAAATTGAGCTTTCAAAACATGAAAACAAATTACTGTTTTTGCTGAATGAACAACGCAATCAAGTAGTTGAACGAGAACATTTAATACAAGAAATTTGGGAAAAAGATGGTGTAATTGTCACCAGTAGAAGTTTGGATGTACTTGTTTCTAAGTTACGCAAAAAATTAAGTGAAGATACAACTATTCAAATAATGAATAGTCATAGTAAAGGGTATAAGTTGGTGTGTGAATGAAATAATATCATAACTTTATTGATAGATTTAAGTGTCCACCAAGCCCAATCTCAACAATTTTTCTAAGTGTTGAAATTCTTATGTCTTTAATGTTGTTCTCTACTCTTGAAATATAACCTTTGTTTGTACCACATTTTTCAGCAAGTTCTTCTTGAGTCATTCCTTTATTCAAGCGAGCTTGTTGTAGTAAAACTCCTAATTTAAACTCTTCATAGCCTTCATCAAAAGCATTACGCTTTTCTTCGCCTTTTTTGCCGTATTGTTCGTCAATGAACTGGTCAAGAGATTTAAGGTCTTTATTGTTTGTAGTTTTCATATTCTTCTTTTATTGTGAGTGCCTTTTCAATTTCTTTCCTTGGTGTTTTCTGTGTTTTTTTCTGAAATCCATTCGCCAATACAACAAGTTTCCCCTCGTCAAAAAAACAGAATATTCGAAAAATATCGTTGCCAGTTTGAACTCTTATTTCATATAATCCGTCAGTTCCTTCTATATGTTTGAGGTAATCAGCCGGAACTTGTTGCAAAGTTTCTATAACTTTAAAAGTCCACAAAATTTTATCTTTTACCTTTTGTTTCTGTTTATTAAAAAAGTCGGTAAAATAGTCTTTGTATAAGTGGATATTTCTAAATTTGATTTCTTCCATACTCCACAAAGTTATTAATTGTTGTCCAATAATACAACTTTTGTTGAAATTTAGTATATAAATAAGAGCATAGACATGAAATTAACTATATCACTAACCTTTATTTTATTTATTCTACGGCATTTTGATTATTCCCGATCACAGTCTTTTTGCCACCCACCCAAATTTTTCACCCATTTATCATAAATCACATTCTTGGAATAATTATAATTACGAATATTGTCTAAGAAAAAGACAATATTAATTTTTTAATTCCAACAATGATGAAAAAGTTTCTCCTTTTAATACTTCTTATCGCTTGTTCGTTTAGCTCTTTTAGCCAAATGCCAGGTATGAGTGCCCAACAAGCCAATATCGGACATGTGTATGGCAAAATAGTTGATAGTCTTGGCAAGCCTTTAGAATTTATATCGGTAGTTTTATTGACCAATAAACCCGACCCTGCAACTAAACAAAACAAAGAGGTTTTGTTTAAAGGTGTAGTTACGAAAGCCAATGGCGAATTTAGTTTTGAAGAACTACCAATTTTTGGTAAACACAAACTCAAAATTTCTGCTATTGGGTATAAAACCATCGAAATGCCTGTGGCTTTTCAATTGATGATGAATGGTAAGCCAAATCCAAAGGCTGAAAGTGCCCCGGCCGAGCAAATGAAAATGCTTAAAAATCTATTAGGCGGTGTTGATAAAGACTTGGGAAATATCAAGTTTCACGAAGATACGCAAATTTTGCAAGGGGTGACTGTTACAGCTACAAAGGCTCTTTTTGAATCAGATATTGATAAAAAAGTTTTCAATGTCGAGAAAAACATCGTAACAGCAGGTGGAACGGCAGTTGATATTATGAAGAATGTGCCTTCGGTACAGGTGGATATTGATGGAAATGTAAAACTTCGCAATGCTTCCCCACAAATATTTATTGATGGTCGTCCAACAACGCTTTCTCTCGACCAAATCCCTGCTGATGCCATCGAAAAAGTGGAGGTAATTACCAATCCTTCGGCAAAATATGATGCTTCGGGTGGAAATGCGGGTATTTTGAACTTAGTTTTGAAGAAAAATAAAAAAACGGGTTATAATGGTATGGTAAACGCTGGTGCTGATAGATTGGGTGGTGGCAATGTGATGGCAAATTTTAACGTACGTCAAAATAAAATTAACCTTTCGGCAATGGCGATGACCAACCAAATGAGAAGTCAGACAATAGGGGAGAGCAACCGTTTCAGCGATGTCGATGGCATTAAATCTACAATTGGACAAGATGTGGCAAGTAAAATGAAAGGCGGATTTTTGTTTACGAGATTAGGCTTAGATTATTTTATAACAAATCGTACTACACTTTCAGCAGCGGGAATTATTGGACAAGGGAAATTCAAACCAAGTGAAAATATTGATATCAATACTTTCAGAAATGGAATCAAGACTTATAGTAACCGTATTTCAAACAGTGATCGAGATTTCAGAATGAGAGGGATGCAATTAGGTTTGAAGCATAATTTTACAAAATCAGGTGAAGAATTGACCGCCGATTTGAATTACTTTGGTGGTAAAAATGATGGTTCGGGCTTATTCACTACTAATTATTATGGTGATGCAAACAAAATTTATGGTTCACAAATTCAGAAAAACTTATCGAATGGCAAAAATGATTTCTTAACAATTCAGACCGATTATGTAAGACCGTTTGGTAATAAAGGTTCACTCGAAATTGGTGCGAGAGTTCAAATCAATAATCTTAGAAATATTAACGAAAACTCAATCAAGGCCTTAGGGGCAACAGATTTCAAAACAATTAGCTCGGCAACGACTAATTATCAATCAAGAAATGATGTATATGCTGCCTACGTTTCTGTGGCGGGAGCTTATAAAAAAGTGTTTTCATACAAGGTTGGTTTGCGAGCTGAAAGTTCAAAATATGATGGTAAATTATTGAATACGAATGAGGATTTTAATAATAAATTCCCTATTAGCCTTTTTCCTTCAATATTTTTAAGCAAAGATTTGCCAAAAAATCAACAAGTACAAATGAGTTTGACTCGCAGAATCAACCGTCCAAATTTCTTCCAATTGATTCCATTTGTTGATTATACTGATAGTTTGAATATCACCAAAGGAAATGCAAATTTAGTTCCTGAGTTTACTTATTCATCAGAGATTTCTTATACCAAATCTAAAGGTGTAAATACTTTTATAGGTTCGGCCTATTATAAATACACAGATAATTTGATAACAAGATTTTTAGGTCAGGAAACCAATCAAATCAGTGGTAAAACCGATTTGATAAACACTTTTATCAATGCCAATTCAAGCAATAATTATGGATTTGAATTAACGGGAATTACAAAACCCAAAAAATGGTGGGATTTGACAGCCAATGTGAATTTTTATAATTCAAGAATCAATGTTTCCAATCTTGAAATTGCCTCGACACCCGCACTTTGGAGTATGTTTGGTAAGTTGAATAACAATTTTAAATTGCCAAAGAAATTTACGATTCAACTTTCAGCTGATTATCAAAGCAAAACCAACTTGCCAATCAATACAGGTGGACAAAGTTTTGGCCCGCCGAGTCAAGTACAAAGTGCTTCACAAGGATACATCAAGCCTTTTTATAGCGTAGATATTGCAGTGAAAAAGACATTCTTGAAAGATGCCGCTTCATTGACATTGAGTGTAAATGATATTTTTAGAAGCCGTTATTCAGTACAATATTCTGAAGGAGTTGGATTTACGCAATCTTATTCGAGATTGACAAATCCCCAAATGGTTCGTTTGAATTTCTCTTACCGTTTTGGTAAAATGGATATGTCATTATTCAAACGTCAAAACATGAAAAGCCAACAAGAGGGTATGCAGAATGGCATGCAAATGCAGTAATATTTTTAAGCAAACTTACTATACAATTTGTGTAGTAAGTTTGCTTAATTTTGTTTTTATCTAAATAATAAAGGAGCGATATAAGCTAAATTTTTTCGCCACAATAAAAATGTATGCCCTCCTTCGATTTCTACGTAATTGTATTTGATGCCATTTTTATCAAACATTTACATCATTGCTTTATTATTTTTATAGGCCAAAGGGTAACCTTTTTCAATCCTAATGCACATTCAAATAACCTTGCTGTTTCATCCAATCACCAAAACGCTCAATCCAAGTATCGGTAGGAATATTTTGTTTTCGCATGCCAAAACCGTGTCCACCTTTCAAATAAGCGTGTAACTCAACTGATTTTTTTGCTGCCAACCAGTCGGTATAAATCTGAACACTGTGCGGAGCAAAGCCCAAGTTGTCATCAGTAGCAACCACAACAAAGGCAGGTGGAGCATCTTTAGGGACAGTTTTATTATCTAAGGCTCCCAAATAAGCATAAATAGGTGCAACGAAATCAGGTCTGTTTTCAGGTGTATAATTGTAAGTTACACCCATTGTGACAGTTCCTCCTGCCGAAAAGCCCATTAATCCAATTTGATTGGTCAAAATATTGTACTCTTTTGCATGAGTACGGACATATTCAATCGCTTTTTTACCATCAGCAATGGCCAAAGGGACAATCGGAGCATTTTCGGCATCCAATTTTTTGAAATCGCCCATTTTTCCAATTAATTCTTTTACAGGGTCTTCAGTTTCGCTTTTTACAACTCGATATTTTAAAACAAAAGCCGCTACACCTTTGGCATTGAGCCATTTGGCAACGTCAATACCTTCACTATCAATCGAAAGGGTATGAAAAGCACCACCTGGAGCAATAACTATGGCTGTACCAGTTGCTAATTCTGGCTTCGGTAAATAAACGGTGAGGGTTGGTTCAGAAACATTGTATATGACTTTGGTATTGAACATATTTTTACTACTCTCTTTCTCTGACCATGTCCAGTTTTCTGAGCCAGGAGCTTTGCCTTCGTAGAGGCGTATGACTTGTTGAGCATTGGAAATCATGCAAATTCCCAAAACTAAGATTGACAAAAGGGTTGTTTTTTTCATAGGTTTGAATAGTAATAGGTTATTTTTAGATGGAATTAATGAGATTGGTTCATTTACCCATTTGTCTTTTAAAAAAAGCCCAAGATTCAAGATAGACATTGATGTCATTGGGATAATCGTGTTTGCCACCGATTACTTTTAAAAGCGTCACTTCTGGTTTTCTTTTCTTTTTGAAGGTATAGCGTTCAATTGTTTTTCCATCAGCAGGGTCATTGTCGGGAAGCAATTCTTTTTTCGGTTCTCCATTGTAGCCTGCTAAAGAAGACCAATATTGAAAAGTACGAGCCGTAGAGCGGACATATCCTAAGTTGATATTATTGCTCAATTTTACTTCTCCACCTTCATAAGGATTGGTCATATCTGCCGTGCCGTTGATAATCATTACTGGTAAAGCCATTCGTTTTTCAGCACAATCAATGTTATTTGTATCGGGTAAATTGGCAATGATGGCAGTAATTGCTTTGAATTTTTCAGGCATGGTAAGAGCCAATTTATAAGCCATGTGTCCACCACCAGAAGTGCCAATCGCAAAAACTTGTTTTTCATTGATTTGAAAATTCTTTTTGAAATAATCAAGCATTCCACCGAAAAAAGCATTTTCATTGATATTTTCTAAGTTTGCTGCTGAATTAGCCGTTTTTCGACATTCGTTCCAAAACTTTTTATAACCGTCAGGATAAACCAATAAGATGTTTTCGGACGGAGCTAAATCTTCTAATTTTTTAGCCCCACCTCTAATTTGTAAACCATTTCCACCAGAACCGTGTAAGACAAAAATGAGTATTGGATTTTCTTTGACTGGTCTGATAAAATGGAATGTGCGATAGTGGCCTTCAATTAAAAGAGAATCATTGACAATTTGACTTTGAGCAGAAAAAACTAACAAAAAAGAGAAACAAAAGTAAATGTATTTAAGCATGATAGAGGAGGGTTAGATAAAAAATAATGAGGTGAAAATAAACAATAAATTGCATTTTCACCTCACAATTTAAAATACTTTTGGGGACTTAATTCATTATTTCAAATGAATACGTTCCTGAAACTAAAGTCATTTTTACTTGTCCATTTTCAAGGGTTAAGTTGCTAATTCCGTTACCTTGTGTAAGCACTTTGCCGCTTTCTTTTACTTGATTGATTGCTTTGGCTGGCAAATAGAGTATTGCATTGCTATTAGGCGGAATCGTTGTTTTATAAACCAATTTATTCCCTTCATAACTCCAAGCACTACTAATTTTCCCATAAACCGAGTCATAATAACCTTTGGCCCAAGTCATTGCTTTAGTGGGGTCAGGAGTTGGTTTTAGGATAATTTGCTTGAAAGCAGCCTTTTCAGGACTTCTTTGAATACCTAATGAATAATTATACATCCACGCCGATACCGCTCCAAATGAATAGTGATTGAATGAATTCATTGAATTATTTCCACCAAAACCATTTTCAACTGTATAAGAATTAAGTCGTTCCCAGATAGAAGTTGCTCCATTCACTACCGAATATAACCACGAAGGATAGGTTTTTTGTTGAAGTAATTGATAGGCCTCTGCATGATTTCCATTTTCAGAAAGGGCTTCAGAAATAGATGCTGTACCAATAAATCCTGTCATCAATGAATACGCAGGGCGTTCCACACCTTCGTCATCTTTGTTTTTTCTTTGAATGGCTTCATTCAAATATTTTATGGCAAAAGGTTTGTTCTCTTCATTAAATAGACCCAAATCTAAAGGAATGGCATAGGATGCTTGCGTATCAATCAATTGTCCTTTGTCCGATTTATCTTCCACGTTTCTGGCACTTGGAGGCCCCATTCTTGCAGTTTTTACACCAGATTTGATAGTTTTATGAGTAGTTTTATCAACATAAACTTCATTAAAAGTCTTCTTAATTTCCTCATAGCGATTTTTAAAAGCAATTGCATCAGCTGTTTTATTCAAAACGGTTGCAACTTTATTCATGATTTCTAAATCATAAGCAAAATAGGTCATCCAAAATAAAGTATTGTCATTTTTATTACCTTCTGGACTTAACCAATCGCCCAACGGTCCTTCGTTCAAAATGCCAGTTGTTTTATCAACTTTGGTTTCCAAGAATGCCATGTAACGCTTCATCGCATCGTAGTGTTCTTTCAATAATTGTACATCTCCATATTGTTGGTAGCTTTCCCAAGCAACAGTCAAACCTGCACTTCCCCAAAGTGTACCACCAAAACCACCACCCATCGGTGCAACATCAGTAAATCTGCCGCTTTCGGCTTGTACATCACGCATTGCTAAAAGATGTCTTCTTAAAAACAAATTAGCATCGGTCAAATACGTAGCACTTTTTGAGAAAACGGAAATATCACCACTCCAACCCATGCGTTCGTTACGAGCAGGAGTATCGGTTGGAATGGAAAGGAAATTACTGCGTAATGACCAAGTAATGTTTTTCCAAAGTTTATTGACTAAGTCATTTGAAGTTTCATAATTAGATGATAATGCTAAAACTGAACTGATAACTAATCCTTTGACATCTGTTATCGGAATGGCTTGGTCGATTCCAGTGATTTCAAGATAGCGATAACCATGAAATGTAAATCTTGGTTGAATAGTTTCATCGCCACCTTTCAAAATATACATATCTTGGGTGAGTGCCGCTCTGATATTTTCCATCATTACCATACCCACATTCTCAGCATATTCCTTTAGGTTTGGATATTTTACTTCAGCATATCGCATGGTTATTACCTGACCTTTTTTACCATTTTTTATCAAAATTTGTGGTACACCAACCATATTTTGAGCCATGTCATAGACAAACACTTTTGGTCGGACTTCCTCCACTTTTTGAGCAATCATCGTTTTTACAATAGTGGCATTATTGCCCATTTGTCCAACGATTTTAAAGTCTTTGTATTCAAAAGTTGATTTTTGCCCACGACCGTCAGTGAAAGTTCCTTGATAAGCAGTACCATCTAAAGGTACTTCAACTGCCGATTTCCAAGCACTTTCATTATAAGTAGGTAATGTCCAATCTTTTATTAAAGCTTCTTTGTTGGCATCATAGACTTCTCCTTGAAAATAACTACCGTAGCGAATTGGACCATCATTAAAAAATTTCCAATCTTTTGGATTTGAGGTAATTATTTGCTCCGAATCATCAGCGTATGTAATTACTAATTTGCTCAAAAGAGATTGTCTATCACCAAAATAATTCCAACTTTCACCACTGAAAGTGATGTTTCCACTCCACCAACCTTCACTCAACCACGCTCCGATGGCATTTTTCTCACCTTGTTTCAGTGCTTCTTTTACATCGTATGTTTGGTACATCAAGTTTTTATTGTACTGAGTCAAACCTGGATTAAAGTAATCATTGCTTACACGTTTGCCATTCAAATACATTTCGTAAATACCTCTCGCAGTTACATACAAACGAGCTGATTTGATTGCTTTTGCTTGTGTCGAAAATGTACTGCGAAGCATCGGAGCAGCATTTTTACTTGGATTGGCAAGAATCAAAGCACCACCATTTATCTTATAATTATTGCCTTCGATTTTAACAGCGTTATTTTTGAAAATACCATCGTAGTTTGCAGAAAGTTTTTCTGTAAATAAGGTATTTGATGGAAAACGATAGTTTTTAATTTCTAAGTCAGAAAAATAAGCCATTTGATTTTCGTTTGTTTGAAAACCAATATCTGCCAACATCGGGAAACTGATAAAGTTATTACCACTTCCCACAGGATTTAGATTAAAACCACGAGCCGCAAATGGTGAAGTATTTCCTTCAACTTTTTCTTTTAGCTTGTTTTCTGCTTTATTTCCATCAATAAATATTTCGAATAAACCAAAATTACATTCTACAAAAACTTTGTGTTTTTCATACTTATTTGCTTGATGAATAAGTGATTTCGGAATTTCAAGGCTTTTGATTGGAGTTTCTTTTGAGTCATTTTTGGTATAACCTACCCTATAAATGTTCAATTTGGCTAATCCATCTGTTGCATCTGAAACGTTTGAAATATCTAACTCAAAAGAAATATAACTTTGATTAGGCGTATTTTCCATTGCCATCAAGTTCAAATCTTTGTCCATCAAACGAGCATCATTTCCTCCGAAGAGAAAGGCAGCTTTGGTCGAATTAGAAGCTTTATCGAGCTGAATAGCGTATTGAAATTTATAAACCGACAAATAATGAGAATAAAGTACCAAATCTTCATCACCACCGCCAATCCAGTTGGCCCCTGACCATGCCGAAATATCAGGATTCATTAGACCCGTTTCAAACCACGAGCTATTGGTCGTAATTTTATTGGTATTGTCCCAAACGCTTACTTTCCAAGTATATCGAGTGGTAGCTTTTAGCGGACTTCCAGCATACTCAATACCTTGAGAAACATCAGAATTTACCTTTTTTGTATCCCAAACGATTTGATTTTTTGAATCTGTAACTGTAATTTGATAAGCCGTTTGAAAATAACCTCTTTTGGCATCCATAGCTTTCATTTGCCAAGAAAAATGAGGATTTGAAATGTCAATTCCGAGTGGTTTTTCTTGAGAATCTACTTTTAAATTGTCAATAGAAACATTAGCAAATACATTTCCTACAATAGAAAGAATGAGCAAAAATGTAAGCCAATTTGCTTTTGGTTTAAGCATTGTATTTAAAATTTATAGGTTAATAAAAAATAGGTGGCAATATACCATCTGATTATTTTTTAGCTATTATGTACTGTCCTGTATATAAATACAAACTTTTTGAAAGTTGAAACCTTAACAGAGTTTTTCTAAAAAGTCGGTATTTGATTATGAATTTGGCAGGCCATTCGTGAATCGACATTCGATTAATTCATAAATCCTTCCTATTGTTGTCCAAATATCTTCACTTGACGCATTGTCCAAGGAATTTCTTCGGTTTCTTTATCTAATCCTTCATCTAATTTTATCCTTAAAAACTTAACTTTAGACGTACTCAAAAGCACTGTATTATCACCCTCATTACCTGTTATTTGTTTGGCATTTTCTTCCCAACTATTTCCATCAACGGAAGTTTCGATACTATATTTTCGAGGAAAAGTTTGAATAGCTTGTGGAGGAGTAGGAGGGGTATTAGGTTTTGGTGGTGTAAATCTTCTTATCGGAGCTGCATTAAACTGGAGTTCAGAAAGATTGACGCTTTTAGGGAATTCTATCTGATACCACATACCTTTTTCTTGTTTTTTTCCTGTTGACCAACCTTCATAAGTAAAGGCACTTTGCGGTGCAACATTACCACCAATACGAGTAGAGGAAGTATGACTTGCTGTTATTTTCAAACCATCAGCTACTTGAAATTCTTTAGGCGTTGATTTGATGAGCTTGTCATATTGAAATATACCTGCTTGTTTGTTCGTGCTTGCACGAATTTTGGCAACTTGTTTTGGCGTAACCAAAGAAGCATCGTTTGATAAACCATTGCGGATGTACGAAATTACATCAGAAACCCAAACATCATCATGGTCTTTCATGCTTGCCATCATGCCGCCAGCATACGTTTTACCTTCAATCGCTCCTTCCATTCCATGCAGAACTACTTTGATTGCATAATCAGGATGTGCTTGTACTCGTTGTGAGCCAGCCAATGCAGGTGCTATTAATTTCCCATTTCCTGCAGGTGTTCCCATGCCATTGTTTCCGTGGCATTGCGAGCATAATTCATTATAAATAACGGCTCCTCGATCAACTATTTCTTTTTGTTCTTTGCTTAGTTCTGCACCGCCAAAAGGTCCCATATTTCTTGGTTTTGGTGGTGTAATGATTTGTTCTCCAACCAATTTTACACCTGCCGCTTTATTATTTGCCATTGCTGTTTTTACGCCATTTTCTAAATCAGGAATTTTCAACACTTTGGCAGTCAACATGGTTTGGATAACTACATCGGTATTTGGGTCGCTCATGGCAGTTTTGTAGTCGGCTTCCAACTCTTTTACACCTGCTTTGTATAGAGTTTCGCTGGCACGCAATGCCTGAATACGAATCCGTGGATTTGTATCTTTCAATAATTTTTGGAGTACATCAATTTTTAAAGCATTCAACCCTTCCAATGTCCATATTGCATGAATTCTTGCCAAAACATTTTTATTATTAAGTGCCATTGATTTTAAAGCAGGAACTACTGAAAGGTCTTTTTTCAAGACAATTAATTGTTGAGCAGCATCTCTTCTCCAGCCATTTGGATGTTCCAAATGCTTCACCAAAGTAGCAGAAGTTTCATTAAGCATTTTTGGCTGATTTTTATCTCTTTCTTTTCCATCATAAGTAATTCGCCAAATTCTGCCCAATCCAACTACTTTATCTAATTGATATTGTTCAATTTTTGTCCGTAAATAAGTGCCTTTTTGTGTCCATTGTCCTTCTTGAATAATGCCATGATACATATCTGTAATGTATAAAGTACCATCTGGGGCTGTGGTCATATCGACTGGTCGGAAAAGGGGATCGGTTGAGCGTAGAAATTCTGATTTCTGGTCTTGATAAACATTATGAAGTGTTGTAAGCCCTTCATTCACAACAGGATTGATTTGTCTTACAATTCGAGCAACAGGTTCGCCATAAAAATATTGACCTTTGATATTTTCAGGCAATCTATCACCTCGATAAACATCATTTCCTGCCGAACCTGTAACATGGTTTAATGAACCATCAGGTTGTCTGATTTCGTCCATTCCTCCTTGCATATCAGCAATTTTGACAGCAGCACCCCAAGGAACATCAAAGCCTTTAGCAAATTCATTGGGTACTTCAAAATTGCCATAGTGAATTGGGAATTGAAAATAAGAAGGCAGTCCACTGGCACCACCTTGAAACCAAAGTTTGCCATCATCATCGTGTGTAACTCCCCATTGAGCTCTATTAAAACCTGTTTTTTCACGAATTACACCATTGGGGGTTTCTCTTACACGAAAAGCATTCACTGTGCTATAAAGCCAATTGTCCATACCATAATACATGAATGCTTGTTGATGCTCAACATTGCCCGAACGGCCATATTTTGTAGTAAAAAGCTCTTTTTTGTCGGCTTTTCCGTCGCCATTTGTATCTGTGTATTTATACACATTATCGGCATCCGACTCCATTGTTAAAATACAGTCTTTGCCATAAGGCAATACAAAACGTGGAAAAATCAACTTATCAACGAAGGTTGTGCCTGTTTCATAAACACCATCGTTGTTTTTATCTTCCCAGCGAGAAATTCGGCTGGTAGGTTCTAACTCATCTTTCGAGTCGGCATTTAGCATGTAGGAGCGAAGTTCCAATACATACATTCTCCCATTGCCATCAAAAGCTATCGCTCCTGGTTGTTGAATGGCAGGTTCTGTTAAAACTGGCTCGATGTGGTATCCTTGCGGTAAAAGAAACAATTTTCTTTCGTCTTCTACACTAAGGGGTTTTAAAGGTTGTTTTGGCTCTAAATCAATTCCTTTCCAATTCTCGTCATTAGGGTCAACACCATCAGGGATTTTGAGTTTTGGAAGGCTATCTATTTGAAAACCAACCTGTTGTGGGATTGGATTTGTCAATTTTTTAGGCTTTGAAATGATAAATGAACTCAATGCAAAAACAAAAAAAGTGATTACTAAAGCACTCTTTGTTGAAACACCAGTTCGAGGATTCTGAGTAAATTTCTTCATAATGTAAGAGAGGTTGAATAAAAGTAAATATAATAAAATAATATATTTTTTTATTAGAATTATTACATAAATTAAAGTTTTAATTTTGGAATTTGACAGATAAATAGATAAGTGGGCTTTACTACTCGACAACTCGGCGAATACGACGTATAATCTTGATTGAGATAAAATCAATGAAAAAAGCAGTTATCGTTTTTATAAAAACAATAACTGCTTTGATAAGAGGGCTAATTGCTGAAACTATGAATAAAAGAGTCTAAACAGACTTATAAGACTATCGCTATCCTTTCTATTTGGCATTTATTGTTAATATACCTGCTTTTAAACCTTCGGCTTCTGCTTTAAGTGTAATCTTTCCTGCTTTTTGTGTAGGACGAATGATCACTAATCCTTTTCCTTGAAAAACTTTTTTTTCTGGTTTTTGGAAACTCGACATATCTCTTGGATTGCCATTTCCCAGTCCTGCAATATTACCATTTCCAGAAAGGTGGTATTTCAATAATAAGTCATCAATATTTGGTACAACATTTCCTGCTTCATCTATAATTTCAACAGCTATATAAGCAAGGTCATTTTTGTTGGCATTGATGGTTTGTCTGTCAGCTTTTAATCGAATGGCTTTTGGTTTTCCTGTGGTGCTGAGGGTTTGAGATGCAATTTCTTTATCGCCATCATAACAATGAGCTACCAATTTTCCTGCGGTATAAGGTACATTAAACTTAGCAACGATTGAGCCTTTTTCAAGGGGTTGCTCTGCTATAATTTCCCCATTTAACTCCAATTTTACGCTTTGACTTCTCGTAAAAACTCTCACCTGCACAGTATCTTTTTCGTGTCCTGGCCAAGTCCAGCTTTTTAGCTCATCAGGGAAGTCATAAAATCCAGTCAGCTCTTTCTTGCCTGCTGGTATCGGACGATGAACCATCATTTCTAATGGACTTCTTCGCCAAACTACATCCAAATAATACGAAGCTGCCTTTTTATTACCAATTAAATCTAACTCACCTGTATAGGCATTAAAAATCGGCCATTCAGGTGCCATAAATGTTTCTTGAAATCCACCATTTTTATCGCTTTTATTCTTTAATCTTGCTAAACCAAGCCCAGCTTCTCCCAAATAATCAATGGCTGACCAACTAAACATACCAATTACGTAAGGATTTTTCTCTACATAATTCCAGTTTTCGAGTGCTTTTGGCGGAAAATATTCTGTGGCAACCATGATTCTTTCTGGGAATTTTTTATGGTCGCCTTCGTAATATTGCGTAGCGTAATTATAACCGCCTATGTCTAAACTGGCAAAAGCGGGGTCAGTAACATCCCATTTTTTTCTGGCAATTAATGGAAGGTGAAATGGAATGGCATTTGAAACGGGTCTTGAACTGTCCAAATTACGAACAAAATCTGCTAATTGTCTGGAAGTTTTATGCCCTGTGCTATCAATTATTTCGGGAATTTCGTTTCCGATACTCCACATAATTACCGATGGGTGATTAAAATCTTTTTCAATGATAGAAGTCAAATCTTTTTGCCACCAGTCTTTGAAATAAGTAGCATAATCGTCGGGCGTTTTATGGGTGTTCCACATATCAAAAGCCTCGTCCATAACCAACATACCGAGACGGTCGCAAGCATCTAAAAGTTCAGCAGAAAATGGATTATGTGCAAATCTGACTGCATTATAGCCATTCTTTTTAAGTATTTCTATCTTTTTTTCTTCAGCACGGTCAATTGCAGCAGCTCCTAAAGGGCCATTGTCATGATGAATACAGCCACCTTTGAGTTTGATGTTTTTTCCATTCAAAATAAAACCTATTTTAGCATCAAAATGAATACTTCGTACACCAAAATTTTGCGTATTTTCATCAATAATTTTTCCGTTTTGATTCAAAATTAATTTGGCTTTATACAAATAGGGGCTTTCAATATTCCAAAGTTTTGGGTTTTTGAAATTGATCATTTGCTCGACTTTATCTTTACCAGAAACATCCACAGTATTTGAGTTAATCAATTTATTATCAGCAGAATAAATTTCAGTTATTAGCGAAAGATTGGCAATACTATTTTCAATTTTAGTAGTAAAATGAATATCAGCAGTTTGCTCAGAGACATTTTTAGAAACTATTTGAACGCCCCAATTGGCAATATGATTGGGATTGATAACATTCAACCAAACATGGCGATAAATGCCCGAACCCGAATACCAACGAGAATTGTACCCTTCATTTTTCACCTCAACTGCTACTACATTTGGCACACCTGCTGAGTTTAAATGTTCTGTCAAATCATGCGTAAAGGCCGTATAACCATAGGGATGATTGCCTAAATGATGCCCGTTTATCCAAACATCAGCATTCATATAAACGCCGTCAAATTGAATAAAAACTTTTTTGCCCGACGTGCTTTTATCCATCGTAAACGTTTTACGATACCATGCAGTGCCTCCTACGGTAAATGCAGTGGCGTTTTTTCCTGCATTATTTTTGTAGAAAGGTCCAATTATGCTATCGTTGGGCGTATCTGTCAAATCTTCGATACTCCAATCATGTGGGACATCTAATTTTCTCCAATCAGAATCATTGAAATTAGTAGCTTTTGCGTCTATTCCTTTGCCTTTTTTGAATTTCCAATCGGAGTCAAACAAAATTTGTCTGCCTATTTTTATGATGTTTTGAGCAAAACTTATTTGAGAAAAGTTCAACATAAAAAAGACTATTGGTAAACTGATTTTAGCTCTATTTTTCATCTGATTATTTTTTAACTTCCAAAATATTAACTGGGCCAACTAATCCATTTGACGTGAATTGTCCTTCTGATTTTTTGAACTGTCTATAATGCTTATTTCCTGAGATAGCTTGTCCAATAAAATTATTCAATTGTGTTGGCAGCACTTTGATTTCAATTTCGTTTTGTCCTTTTTGCAAGAACTCACTCAGTTCTAAAATATAAGGAGCATTAATTCTCTTTCCTGCGAATTTTCCATTAATAAATACTTCTGCCGTATGATAAACTTTGCCTAAATCCAGTAAGTAATGTGTTTTTGAATCAATGTTTTTCAATTCAAAAGAACTGCTGTACGTTGCTTCACTTCCAACATATTTGAAAGAATCATTTGTTTTCCAATCGAATAAGTTACTATTCGTAAGTTTTAGGGTATCTGCAAGAATTGTCCAATTATCAATACTTAACAGCTTTTTAGCATTTGTTGGATTTAAAATTGGTGTTTTGGTTGAGGTATTTACAACATTATTTTTTGTTGAAGCATATAATATTATGCTACTATAAGGCGGTATTTGATAAGCAATTTTAGAAGAATTTGCATTATTAATAACCGAACCATCTTCTGCATTGAACCAATAACTTGAGGCATATTTTTTATCCAATAAAAGAGAAATGGTTTGCCATTGATTACTTTTATTCCAAATAAATTGAATGCGACTGCCATCAGATAATTCTCTTTGAATTTGGCGAGTGAATGCTGGTGAATCAGCTTCGACTCTGCTCAGCCTCCCTGCAAACTTTACTGTTTGTTTCAAAGAAGAAATCCAAGTGTTAAACTGCTCTTTATCAGTTATTTGTAAAGCACTTTTTTGTTGTATGACTACTTTCAATAGATTTTCAACTTTTTTATCATTTTCTTCCCAATTTAAAAATGAAGGTTGTTTATGGGGCAAAATTCCAGAATTCAAGAATTTCATGCCTTTTGATGCTAAAAGATTGATTTGTTGAGCAGTTTTTAATGAAATAGTTGAGTTGTCAGATAAAATCAAAGCTTGATAAAAATTTCCTCTGATATTGATTTGTTTGTCTTGTGTTAATGTGGCTTCTTGGATTGAAAGGTCATTGACCCATTCCCAAGTGATGCCTTTGGCTTCCAATTGATTAATTAATTTCCAAGTTTTTTCTGCCCATTCACTCTTCTCATTATGGTGTTCTTTTGGTTTAGGTAATGCTGGTTCAATGCCAACTATTTCGCCCATTGTCATTATTTCTTCCGGATTTTCAGGCATATCTTCTACCTTCATATAAGGGAAATAAATCAACACATCGGTTTTGGGTTTTCCCGAGCGTAAGGCATATTGTGTACGCTGAATGTATTGATTAACGTCTTTTTGGTGTTTCCAAAAAATATCTTGTTCACCAAAATGTGAGGCAAAATTAACCACTGGTAATGCGGCACTTGAAAAAGGATACCAGCCTTCTTTGGCAAAATCTTTTGGAAAATAATTGTAAGGAATACCGTGATAAATGATTTGATTGGCTCCTGCCGCAAACAGTTTGTCAACAGCTAATCGTGTTTTTTGAGGAGTCGTCATATATGCCCGATTAACAAATACTACTGATTCTGATGAGATAATGGGCCGATTATACAAATGAGCTCCCGAAGAAATTATTTTCATGTTTGCTTCTGATGCCAACATACTTTCCATTTCGGGAATGGAGGCTTGTCCAGCAATTGCCATCATGTCCATAGATAAGCCATACGCTTGTGTGCGATGCAACAAACCTTGTTTTTCCATGAAATTTCGACTTGTTTTAAGGAAGTTTTCTCCTAAAAGCTCACTCAAAGTAAGGTCATAATCAAAACGTAATCTTGTATCAATCTCAGGGCTGAAAGAAAAATCTTTGGGAGCATGTGGATTCATAAACTCAACAATATTGTATCCCCGCTGCATATTGGCTGCTAAATAGGGGGTAGGGTCATATCCTCGGTGATTTTTGAACCAAGTTATAAAATCAGCCGAATAATGTCTGTCAGCTTTAAACTCATAGCTATCATTAAAAATAGCACGCATTGGATTTCCGAAATAAGGTTTCAAGCCTGTTCTTTTGCCAAATAAGTGATTATACAATTTCAAAACTTTTGTAGAATCAAAATTGTCAACTACGTAGCCTTGTGAAGGTTCGGATGCCATAGGTCTTTCGCCACTTGGAAGGCAGTAATAAGCAATAATTTTCCAATTGCCTTCAGGTAAAATACATTTTAGAGAATCACCAATAACTTTATCGGAAAGAATAAAACTTGAATTGATGTCTAATGGAGTAGTTCTTAACTTGGCATTTTCTCCCTCTCCTACAATTTTGGAAGCGACAATTGCCTGTAAAATAGAACTGCCAGCTTTAGCAATTACTTTAGGTAAAATAATGCTTATTTTTTTTCCACCTTCAACAGTTACAGCTTCAAATTTGAGGTTACGAAACCCATCATTTGCTTCTAAAATCGAACTTCCTGCTGGCCAACCACTTCCATTAGTCATGTCAACTATGAGACCTCTTTTGCGAGCTTCTTCCATTACGGTTTTTACGTTTTCGTAATATTGAGGCGAATCCCAACTCATTATTTTCGGCCGATTTTCGTCATTTATCGGGATACCTAAATAGAGCGTTTGAATTTCAACTCCTGCAAAATCATTGTCGGCAAAAACATTTATTTCTCTTTGCAATTCCGCTTTGTTAACATCATTTCCAGGCCACCACCAACGAGCCATTGGCCCAAAACTTTGAGAAGGATTTTTGAATTTTGTAGCATCAAAATCATACTGCGAAAACCATTTCGGAGATTGTCCATTGGAGGGTATGGAAGTGAATGATAATAATAGGATACCTAAAATAGAGAAGATGTATTTTGACATAATATTATTTTATTAAACAATTTACGAAGCTGTATACTGTCAATTCTTGTAAAAAAAGTAAAAAGGTGGTCTTTCAAATACCACCTTTAGCGTTTCAAAGTGAATGGTAATTACTTAACTCTTTTCGCCGTCACGTCAAACATATCCATCAGCTTTCCTTTCAAATTATCACTATCTACTTTTTCAAAAGGAATAGATAAATCATATCCTTGTGTACTGAAAAAAATAGTCATTTTACCATCCGCTTCTTCCACACTTGTCAAAGGATTTGCAGGAGTTGTAGGCTCGGCTGGGTTTGTCATTTCCCCAACTAACTTGCCATCTTTTCGGGTAATAGTAGTTATCATTTTTGAATCACCATTAGGTGTGCCAAGAATAGTAACTTCCCATTTGCCTACATAATAATCTACTGGTGCAGTAGCTGTTTGAGAAAAACCATTAAGAGCGATTCCGAAGAATAATGCGATAAAGAAAATACTTGCTTTTTTCATTGTTTTGGTTGCGTTACGTCGCCACGATTTTGAAGAACTATTGAAAGACATTTATTTATTTCAATACAAAGATAAATGTAATTTTTCTATTGTCTAAAAAAATAGACAATAATGTTTAAAAATATTTTCCAATGAATATTTATACATTATGAATGGTTTTATTTATATGTGAGGCTTACCTTTGCAAGACCATAAACAAACTGTAAACAGATGCTTTTATTCGATTACAAATCATATATTCCTCACCTTGCAATTGATTGCGTGATTTTTGGTTATAAAGAAAGAGAGCTTAAAGTGCTGATTTCAAAGTTGTATTTTAATGGGGATATTTATTCGCTTCCAAGTGGTTTTATTTATAAGCAAGAAGGTATTGATGAAGCTGCACACCGTATTCTAAAAGAACGTACTGGAATTTCTAATATTTTTTTGCAGCATTATAAAAACTTTGGTGAGGCCGAAAGAACTAATAAAGTAGTTCTTCAAAGTATTATAAATCAAAACAAGGAATATTTTGAAAGTGAAGTAAACTTATCTAATGAAGAATTTGAATGGCTTACAAGCAGATTTATTTCATTGGGCTATTATGCCTTGGTGGATATGAATAAAGTTATTCCAACAAAAACAGAGTTAGACGAGTCGATGGAATGGTATAATATCCATGAGATACCAAACATGATGATGGATCACAAAGAAATGATTGAAAAAGCTCTTGAGTCTTTGAGATTAAACCTTGATACCAACATTATTGTACTTAATCTTCTTCCTGAAACTTTCACAATGAAGGAAGTACAGGATCTCTATGAAACTATTTTTGAAAAAGAGTACGCTCGAAATAATTTCCAAAAGAAAATATTGGAATTAAATGTTTTAGAACGCTTAGAAAAGAAATTTACTGGAGCATCTAATAAAGCTCCATATTTGTATCGATTCAGAAAATAATCATGCTAATGCAATTTTGCATTTAATCAACAAGAAGGGCATCTCTTAGAATTGTGAAAGATTTCAGTTTGGCATTTAAATCAAAAATATGCGAAGCTACCATCAATTCATCTATACCTGTTTCATCAATAAATGCGGAAAGATTTGTTTGGATTGTTTCTTTGCTTCCGTAAAATGTACAGGCAAGCATATTATTGACAGCACTTCTAACTTCTGGGATTTGATAACTTTCAGGAAATGTGCCTGATGGACTGAGTGGCTTACGATTATTGGTAAGAATACCCACAAACAGACGTACTAAACTACTTAATAAAACATTCGCTTCTTCATCTGTGTCGGCTGAGAGCACATTGACACAAGCCATCACATAAGGCTGAGCTAAAACAGCCGATGGTTTGAAATTATTTCGATAAATTTTGATGGCATTTCGAAATTGAGCAGGAGCAAAATGTGAAGCAAAAGCATAAGGAAGTCCCATTTCTGCTGCCAAATAGGCACTGTCAGTACTCGAACCTAATATCCAAAGCGGAATGTGCAAACCTTCACCAGGGAATGCTCTTACTTTGGCAGTTTGATTTTTAGAACTAAAATATCTTTGTAATTGTCGGACATCCATAGGAAAATCTTGGGCAGTTTCCTGATTTCTTCTTAATGCCATTGATGTGAGTTGGTCAGAGCCAGGAGCTCGACCTAATCCTAAATCTATTCTTTCAGGATATATGGTTTCTAAAGTACCAAATTGTTCGGCAATTACTAAAGGACTATGATTAGGCAACATTATTCCACCAGAGCCTACACGAATACTATTGGTTTTTCCAGCTACGTGTCCAATTAAAACTGAAGTGGCTGAACTGGCTATGTATTCCATATTATGGTGTTCGGCCATCCAAATACGTTTATAACCTAAGGATTCAGTATGTTTGGCAATTTCAACTGTATTGGCAATTGCTGTGCTGTGATTTCCACCTTCAACAACCGTTGCTAATTCCAACACAGATATGGGTATTTTTGTCATTTTATTCTATTACTTTCTTTAATAACCTAAAGTTTATTTAGAAAGTTTCTATTTAATGGAATTCATTTAAAGAAAAAAACAAAAACTTCTCTCTAATTTTTTAATTAAAGTTTTTAATTTTTTGTAAAAAATATTCAAGAATTAACTCTATGTAAATATTTGATAATCAATAAGTTATATATTTGAATTGCTAATGAATGTTGTAAGATTTTGTATAACTTTATCAGAAAGTCGTTCAAAAGCTGCATCCGTCATCCCTGAAGTTTTAGGCGAATAAATGATATTAGGATACTTTTCAAGCTGATTTAAACCAAAAGCTCCATCGTGGTCAAAAATTGCATAATTTCCTTCTTTTTTTACCCAATCATACATTGAATCTTCATCAAATGTTACACCGACCGATGTATTAATGAAAACAGCATTTGGTTTTATCAAAGCAAATTCGTCCTTACTTAAAAGTTTGGTTTTTCGAGGTAAATGTGTACTTATGACATCACTTTTACTTAAAAGTTCGCTTAAATTGACATATTTTAGATTAGCAGTTTCTGCGTCTCTTTTGCGGGTACGACTAAAATATAGCACATTCATTCCAAATGCTATAGCGACTTTGGCAACCATTTGTCCAACTGTACCGAAGCCAATAATTCCTAAAGTTTTGCCTTTTAGTTCAGTTTGTATAGATTTCCATTGATGTTTTCTTAATCCTTTTGCCAAAGAAATTAATTCTGCAAAAATGAACTCAACAACGCCTTCATCTCCGTAGTCTTTTACACCTTTTACTACTATTTTTCTTTCTTCCGCAGCATCAATATTGACATTAGCCGAGGTTTTATCAATCAAACTGCAACACATACCAATATATTTTAGAGCATTGGCATTTTCAATAATTTCTTTATCAATAGTAGTTTTCCAACTTACTAAAAGACAATCTGCATCACCAATTCTATTGATTATTTCATCTTTATTGGTTGGGTAATCATTAAATATTTTAACTTCTTGCTCTGAATATTGGGAGAGCTTTTCTAAAGCAGGTGCAGTCAGTCGGGTATTATCAACACAAACAATTTGACGAAATTTAGCCATCGTTAGTAAATATTAATTTGATAAAGTATAATTCATTTAAAGATAGAACAAACAAAAAGAGTGACCAAAAGCCACCCTTTATATTTAATTTCTTGCGAATGATATTGTATGTGTAAATAAATTACTTTTTCTTTTGTGCTGCCATCCATTCCATGATGGTCACTGGATGACCATTTAATAAGACTGGTGTACCATCAAAATCGAGTTTTGCAGCATTTACATGAGAATATATCCAAGACCAGTGACCTGTATAGTAATAATTTTTACCACCAAAAAAGCCAGAAAGATCAATTACATGGTCATAATATGAAAAGTGTAGATTCTTAGCTCCAGCAGCTTTCAAACGTTGATAAACAGGCACAACAGTATTTTCTGGAACAGTAGTACCATCATCTTTTGAATGTACAAACCAAATTGGCACATTTTTGATACTATTTATTTGTTGATCAGTTATATATTGCGACTGATAAGCCAAGGCACTGATATAGCCTGCTGCAAAATAATTCGGTTCATTTAGTATGAGCTTTAATGCCATATAACCACCATTAGAGCAGCCTCCAACATAAATTCGTTTAGTGTCAATATCAGGGTGTGACTTTACAAAATCCTTGATAAGTGCCATCAGCCCTTTGTTATAGACATCATCTTCTTTTCCGTGAGTAGTTACACCGTCTTTGTTGTGCATCCAAGCACCAGGGCATTGGGGTGAAAGAACATAAGCACCTCCAAAATAATTTTGAATATCATCAGACGCATAATTAGCTGCTTTGTTTCCGAGAAGAGGAATAGTTGGATCAGTACCGCCTTCACCACCGCCATGAAGCCAGATAATTAGTGGAGATTTGGCCGCTTTATTTTTTGGACTGAAAGCCGCATAAGACATGGTTTTTCCTGCTTCATAAGGATATTTTCCTGAAAGATCAAAGTCGTCAATTAAAGGGATGATTCTGTTTTTTTCTTTGTTCCAAACCTTGCTGGTTTTATTATCAGTGATGTTGACTTGGTATTTTACCCAACTATTTCCACGGCATTTGCCAGAAGTAGCATATTGAAAAGGGGAACCTAAAGGTAAATTTGGAGCAACTGATAATACCAATGTGATAAAACTGCCTTCTTTTACTCGATTACCTTTTTCATCAGAAATGTAAGCAAATACTACGTTTCTGATTCCTTTTGTCAGAGCGGCAGGGATTTCTACGCAATCTGAACTTCTTTCAACTGTAACAGAGTAGTCTTTAAAATCAACGACTTTTGTAGGAGCGTCCAAAGATAAAATAACTTTACTCACAGCTGGCCCCCAGTCATAGCCCTCCACCACAAGTGTATAGTCATTAGATGCCTGAACTGTATGAAAATAGGATAGGAATGTGCTGATTAGGTATAAGACTAAGGCTTTTTTAGAGATAAATGTTTTCATATGAATGATAGGTTTATAGAGAACTTTTTTACAAATATATACTTATTAGAATAGAATTTTGTATGTATAGTAGGCATAAAACTCTATCAGTAAAAAAGATAGACAAGTACTGAAATTAAGTAGATGAATAAGATTAATATTTTTATAGAAATATTCTTTTGTCAAGAATTAAAATTTAATCTAAAAAAGCTCTACTGTAATAAAATAAAAAATCAAGGGCGATAGTATCACCCTTGATTATAAGTATTACTTAATCAATTACTTACTTTATTACAAAAATCCTTACATCACCCATCAAACCAGAAGGTAAAAGTGGTGAATTTGCTCTATAAAATGGCATGGTTGTGAATGTTGTCTTTACTTTTACATCAGGTTGAGCATCACCAATAAGTCTGTTAGCCCAAAGATTGGTTATTTTTACTTGGATAGTATTTTCACCTGATTTGATCGCATCTGTAATGTCTAATTTAAAAGGCTTTTTCCAAGCAATACCTGCATTTTTCCCATTGATAATTACTTCAGCAATATTTTTAACATCGCCTAAATCAAGTACATAATTGCCAGCGATAGGAGTACTTATGTTGAAAGTATTTTCATAAGTTGCTGTTCCTGAAAAGTACTTAATATCTGAATCAGCATTTTCAGCCCAAGAACTTAATTTATCAAAAGTTACAGATTTATCTTTGAAACTTACTTTCCAAGGGCTTGAAATTTGGGTTAATGCTGTTTCAGTTTTTGATGGTTTTGTATAAGCAAGATTGCCTGTGGCACCTTTACTCAAAACGATGAAATACGCTTCCCACGATTCAAATTTTAGTGGAACGATTGTTCTACCATTTTTTATTTGGTAAGAAACTTTTTCTGTTTTTCCTGTTTGAGCATTCCATAGCTCAGGTACTTTTCCATTTACTCTGAAACTTACTTCAGCATCGGTTGAGTTATCACTTCTATTATCTAACCAATAAATATCTTGGTCGGCTGTTTGGCGGTGGCGATATAAAATTTTATTTTTTGCATTTGAGATAATAACATCAGGCTGAATATTTATTTTATCAAATGAGGTTATGTTCGATTTCTTCCAAATCTCGTCAGCAATCTTCTGAAATTCAGCATCATTATCTGCTAAACTCGGCGATTTTTCAGGTTTATTCCCTATCACTTTTATGCCCGCATCAACCAATGCTTTGATTTTTTTCAAAACGGGTAATGTCATAAATTTTGCACTCTCATCGAGTATCAAAACTTTGTATGTATTACCACTTTGAGCAATTAATTGACCATTTTTTGCTTGAATTGCATTGATTAATGCCGAAGAGTTTACGAAGTCAAATTCAAATCCTGCAGGAATTGTTGGTAGCTTTTCACGAGTAACCCAAGTAATATTGGTGTTTTCTCCGTAATAATACAAAACATCGGCTACATTTCTACCTTGTTGTAGCATGTAGGAGCTTCTTCCTAAATATTCCATCCAAGCTTTACCACCATTTTCTGCCCAAGTTTCTTGACGAGTAAAATATTGTCCAAATGGCCCGAGTGAAAAGCCAGGTTTTTTATCATCAAGTGGCTGATGTACTGATGTATGAATCACAAAGCGATTTAGGCCAGAAGCAAACTCTAAATCAGCAGTACGTTTGAGACGTTCAGGATTTTCTTGGAAAGGTTTTCCGACCGAAGTCATCGACTCGGCAGCTACAATAGGTTTGCCGTAAATGTTTGCAACCGAAGCAGATTCTCTAATATCTCCTTCGCTACGTACCTCTTCATCAGCACCTCCTACCAAACTTCCAGGAGTCCACATCGCCGACATTGGAATTTCAGCATTACGTTTGACGTCCATTCCATCGGCCAAATATATGCGACCATTTTCATGCGATTCGGTATATCGTTTCATTCCTCTTTTGTGTAATTCTTCTCCAATCACATCATAGTGATTTTCAGCAATTAGTTCGCCAATGGTTTTTCTGAAGTCCCACAAGAATTTTTCGCTTTCTTCCATATTTTTTACAACTCTGCCCGTTAAAACTGGCAGCCAAGGCATGATATTATACCCACGTCTTTTCTGGAAATCTTCAGGAAATGTCTTTGTCCAAGTCATGTGCCCTGCCTCATAGCTATCTAAAACCATGTATTGCAAACCTTTTGCACCCATCAAACCACCCGTAGCATCTTTGTACATATCTAAATAGGTATTGATGTATTTTCTAACAGCTTCTTTATCAAGCTTATCTACTTCTAAACCAGTGGCTTCGGGCGATGCTGGGTGATTTTGGCGACCTGTGAGTGAATAACCAAAACGCATAACAGACCAATTTCCTTCAGGAACTGCCCAATTCAACGTGCCGTCAGCACTCATTTTTGAGGTTAAGTCAATTATATCATTCGGGGAAATTGCATCGGCATTTTGAGCTAAAAAAGTTTTTGTGTCTTCTGTCCAAGGCGAGAATCCCGCTTTATCTTCCAAGCGGTCGATGCGGTCTGTAGTATAAAGTACAAATTCAGCTACATTCACACCATCAGGCTTTGGCGTGCCACCACCACCTCCTCCTAACATTCCTCCAAAAGGACTTTGTGCAGGTGGAAGTGTTTTAATCGCCATTCTCCAATATTTGGCGGTTGTTGGTGCAAATGAAACTGTATTTTGAGGTACAGTACTACCAGAAATCGTAACCACATCTTTAAAATTTACACCATCATCACTTACTTTGAGGGTACGGTTTTCAGGCCCACCACGAAACTCTTCTAATGCTGTATGAATTGCTCCAACAATGGCAAGTGCTTTGAATGTTTGTGGAGATTCAAATTCATATTGGATCCACATATCCTGCCCAACTTCTAAAGGAGGAATCGTTACCGACTTTTCTAAATCATTGTCAGTAAGGTCTTTAAGTGTAAACGAGCCTCCACTCGAACTTACTTTTGGATTCAAAGATTGTAAGGTTTTTTCGTTTTTTGGTAAACGATAAGCTATCACAACTGCGTCTTGGTAGAAATTTGGTTGTTGTCCAACAAAACCGCCAGTCAAGCCCCCAGCACCTAATTTTGCATTTTGAAATTTTCCTAAATTATCGGCTGGTCGAGCTAATTTTCCAGAAAATGCTTTTCCGCCTTCAATATTGGTTTCGGTCCAAACATATTTTTTCATCGCATCTTTTGGCTCAACCCATGGGCCACCCGTCACACTCCAACCTGGAGATCCAGCAATGGCCATTTCTAGGCCTTTTTTATCTGCAGTTTCAGTAGCAAACTTGAAGGTATCTTTCCATTCGGGTGTCATAAAAACAATTTTCTTGGGAACTACCACAGGTGTAAATAAGGCTGCATCGAAGTTCTGAAAGCCGCCAATTCCTACACGGCTCATCCATTCAAGGTCTTTTTGGATGCCATCTTTGCTGATATTTCCATTCATCCAATGCCACCAAACTCTTGGTTTTGCGGCATTAGGTGGGTTTTGAAAATTTTGTTGTAGAGTGGTCTGTGAATAACTACTTTGAATGGCCAAAACGGCAAAAAAAACAAAGGATATTCTTGTACATTTTTTCATAGTTTAAAGAAATAAAAAGTGAATATTCAAAGATAAAATAGGATTGAATATGGATTGTCATGTACTGTGCTGACTTTTCTGAAAAAAATAAAATATTTTAAAAAAATAAATAGTACAATCCGCTGAGAATAAAAAAACGGACACAAATAATATAGATATTATTATTGATATAGACTTTTCAGGTCATCCCTTCAAATCAATATTTTTAAAATATTTATATTATTTGTGTCCGTTTTTCTATGACACGAGCCTTTATTTTAAAGAGATAAAGCTACTAATTCACCTGGGTGGCCAATTGCTCCAACTGCTACTACAATATATTGTTTTCCATTAATAGAATAAGTCATTGGCAATCCACATTGATTGGCGGGTAATTCTATTTCTGAAATGATTTCTCCGGTTGCTTTATCGTAGGCTCTGAACTTATTGCCTCCACCGCCGTCTGAACCATACAGACCTGCACCTTCTCCTGCAAATAAAAGTGTTTTTGTTACCAACATACCAACTCTATCGGGTAATCCAGTGCGAGGAATATCAATTCCTTTTAATGCAGGAATATCTTTAACCCAGCTTGGAGTATCTGCATTAGGTATCATCCATTGATGATTTCCAGTATTAAGGTCAATTGCTGTGATTCTTCCATAAGGAGGTTTTACCAATGGCAAGCCATAAGGGCCAATTCTTGAACTACCCATGTAAGCTACATAATCCATATCTGATAAATTAGGAGCAGATTCTAAACTCATAGGCCGTAGTACCGTACTTGATGATACATATAGCATACCTTTCAATGGGTCAAAAACACCACCTTGCCAATTGGCCCCACCTACCGCATCAGGAAGCATTAATGTTCCAAGACTTTTAGGTGCTTGATAAAGGCTAATAGGCGTAAATAGTGGGCCTTTTTTAAATTGACTGGCAATTTTCAAGGCTTCTTTTTTGATTTCTGGCGTAAAATCTACTAAAATATCATCCGAATAGCCTTGTCTATCATAAGCGGCTGGTTTTGTTGGAAATGGTTGAGTAGGAGAAGTCCATTCTCCTTTTACATCACTTTGTGGAACTGCTCTTTCTTCTATTGGCCAAACGGGCTTTCCTGTGACTCGATCAAAAACAAAAGCAAAGGCTTGTTTGGTAAGTTGAACTACTGCTTTGATTGGCTTTCCTTCAACATTAATATCAGCCAAAATTGGCGGAGCTGGTAAATCATAGTCCCAAATATCATGGTGAATTAACTGATAATGCCAAACTTTTTTGCCAGTTTTCGCATCTAAACAAACCAAACTTTGAGAAAATAAATTATTGCCAGGTCGATGTCCTCCATAAAAATCTCCAGTTGCAGCTTCTAAAGGAAGATAAACGTAGCCTAATTCAGGGTCGGCTGTGAGTGGAGCCCATGCTCCAGCATTGCCAGTATATTTCCAACTTTCTTTTTCCCAAGTTTCATTGCCTTCTTCGCCTTGTTGCGGAACAGTGTGAAAAATCCATAATTGTTTCCCTGTCTTCACATCATACCCCATTATATCTCCTCGAACTTGGTTTTTAGACACAGGAGCTAATCCTACTGGAAAACTGGCTCCCATGATTATTACATCATTCACAATAATAGGAGGGGATGTCGAACCAATCGTTGAAGTGAGCGGATCTGCGTAAGCACCCAAGCCTTTTTTCAAATCTACAATTCCACCTTCGCCGAAGTCAGGAATTAAATGGCCAGTTTGTGCATCCAAAGCAATTAATTGAAAACTTGGTGTAATATAAACTACACGGTCTTTTCCTTTATCAGGTGAAGTCCAATAGGCAACTCCTCTACCAGAATTTTGTCGAGGCACATAAGTTTTTCTTTCTTTTTCATCAAACCTAAAAGTCCATAATGTTTCACCGTTTTCAGCATCAATTGCTGCTACACTTCTGCTCAAACCTGCTGTAGTGTATAATACACCATTTACCATCAACGGCGTAACTTTAAAATAAAACTCAGGACTCGACCCAAAATTATCAGTTTTCCAACGCCATGCAATTTTTAAATTTGGAGCATTCTCCTTATTAATTTGGTCTAAAGGAGAATAATTGGTACTCGCAAAGTCGCCTCGATGCTGACGCCATTCACCTTCAATTGTTTTTGTTTTTTGGTTATTAGGATTTGGGGTAAATCTCATACTAACCCTTGAAGGCGGAGGAGAATCAATGAAAATATTTTGCAAACTCTTTTTATTTGAGACCAAATCTATCTCACCAGAAGGGTATCCATTGGCATTAAGTATAAAAGCTATAATTGCAGTATATGAAGCATCATCCAAAGAATGTGGATTGGTCTTTGGCATCGTTTTTTTTGTCAATTCAAACAAATCATTTAAAGGCTTTTCTTTCCATTTTGCTAAAAAACGTTCGCCAATTAGTGCATTGCCTCCCTCAGAACCTCTCAAATCTCTGCCATGACATGCAATACAATTATTGTTATAAAGAACTGATCCATTTTCAGCTTGTTTTTTTGAAAAAACACCAGCAGTTGTCAATGTTTTTTCAACATAATTCGTATTTTGAACAGGCTTTAAACATGAAAAAAGTACTAAATTACATGCAGAAAATAAGAGGAATTGTTTTAGAGGTTTCATATAAGTTTATTTTTTTATTAGATCAGAATATAATCAATCTCTAAAAAATCTTCAACTGATTTTATCCAAAAATTTTGAATAAATGCCTGATGTTCAGCATGATTTGAGTAAAAATCGTATTGCTCTTGGTTATCAAATTCCATCGAAATACCATATTCAAATTTGTTTTTAGTACTAATTTGTTTCAAAACCTCGAATTTTTGAACATTTGGTATGACTGCAAGTTTGTCAACTGCATCAAAAAAAGCTTGTTTTTCTTCTAAACCTAAATCGGATTTAAGTTTTAAAATTACAGAATGTCGTATCATAGTTTTATTAAATTATTTTTTAGAAACCCAAAATAAATCTAATAAGGCGAAACACCAACAGAAACCCAACCACCATCAATCACAAGATTTTGCCCCATGATTTGTCGTGATAATGGAGAAACTAAAAATAAAGCTGCATTCGCTATATCTTCCACAGTCGCTGGTCTGCCTGAAGGGGTAATTCTTGACCAAGTTTTGATATATTCTTCATCTTCCAAAGTTCGTTCTGTTAGGGTTGCTCCAGGAACAATGGTATTGATATTGATTTGATGAGGTGCTAAATCAACAATAAGATTTTTTGATAGCTGGTCAATAGCCGCTTTGGTCATGCCATAAGCTGCTAAATTGAGGTGTGCAGCATGAGCAGTAACAGAAGAAGTTAATAAAACACTTCCACCATGTCCTTGCAAGACCATTTGTTTGGTAGCAACTTGTGTCAAGAAAAATGTCCCAAATAGATTAACTTGTAGTAGTTTTAACATGGAATCTGGCTGGTATTCCCAAAAATTACCAAAAGTTGTAATTCCTGCATTAGCAATAAGAATATCTAATTTTCCAAAGTTTTCAACTGCAAACTTCACGATACCTTCAATGGTTTTTATCTCTGAAATATCGCCACCATAAGCTTTGCAAATTCCACCTTTTTCAGTTATTTTTTGACTGGCTATTATTGCCAAATCAGAATTAATATCATTCAAAATTACTTTTGCTCCTTGATCAGCTAATTGGCGAGCTACTTCAAATCCAATCCCTACACCCGCTCCTGTAACGATAGCAACTTGATTATTAAAAAGTTTATTTTGCATGATAAAACTAAGCACAAAATATGGTTGATTGATAAAGTTTTACTTTTGCCAAAATTAAACAAAATATCGTTAAGTAAATTGACGAATTTTTATTGATGAATTGATGAGCTGAAAATACTTGTTTTCAATCAATTACAATAAAAAAGACTATTCTTTCTACTTAACGATACTTTAATAAGCTTATTTATAACCAATTCCTGATCCAAACATAAATAGTCCATAACCTTTTGGCTCCATAAAACCAGGTACATCTGATTTGTTTTCTAAAACTGCTTTGTCAGAAATGGGTGTTGTAAATGGCATCCTTCCTGTAGGGTTATAAACCCCTGTAACAATATCGAGTAAAGCATCTTGTGTAGTACCAAATGTAGCTAATACAGTTTTCAAATTACTATTATCAATTTCGCTAATCACCCACGGATTAGTATAATTGATAGCAACAATGCTTGGTTTATCTTTGGTAAGTTCATTGACATGAGCAACATCAATTTTATTTTTTGACAAACTCAACTCAATTGGCTTGCCCTGCGAACTAAACAAGCTTCCGCCCGAAGGAATCAACCATAATAAAACAACATCGGCTTCATCTTTTGTATTTACAAATTCAAGATTGCTGTTTTCTACTTTAGGCTTGTTTACAGTAATGGCATTTTTATTTCTACCATTATCATAATAGGTTTCAAAATAAACTTTAGTTTTTTTCTTGATTGGCAATAGTTGAGCATCATTTCGTAGTAAAACAATAGATTTTCTTAGAGCTAAATCTGCTTTTTTCTGGAACTCTTGACTTCCGACAATTTTTACTGCTTTTTCTACATCTACATAAGGGTTTTCAAACAGGCCTAATTCAAATTTTTCTTTCAATAGTCTTGCAATAGATTCATTGATTCGGCTTTCTGTGACCAGTCCTTTTTTTACAGTTTCTAATAATAAGGCTGGATCTGCACCACCTGAAAAAATATCGACACCTGCTTGAATGGCTTTCTGATAACGTTCTAAAATTGATAGATTTTCAACACCCCAAGGCATCATATCAATTGGCCCAGTATCTGAATTAATAATACCTTTGAAACCAAGTTTCTTTCTTAGTATGTCTTGAATAACCGCTTTGTTATAAGAGAAACCAACATTCTCAAATTCTTTTCCTTTTGGAGCAGAATAATAAGGCATGATAGAAGAAGTTCCTGCATCAATCGCCGCTTTGAAAGGTTTTACATGGTAATCAAACATACCGCCAGGGTAATGAGCAAATTTTCCCCAATCAAAATGTGAATCTTGTCCATCTTCCTGCGGGCCACCGCCTGGGAAATGTTTGGTTGTTAGTGCTACTGAGTTTTTTCCTAATTTTGTTCCTTGAAAACCTAAAACTATTTCACGAATCATACTTGAAGTCAAGTTGGCATCTTCACCAAATGTACCTTCGATTCGTTGCCAACGAGGCTCAGTAGCCAAATCGGCCATGTACATATACCCCTTTCTTAAACCAACTGACGTCCACTCTTTGGCTGCTATTTCGGCAAATTCACGGGTTAGTTTTGGGTCTCTCATGGCAGCAAGTCCTAATTCACCTGGCCATTTTGAGAAAACAGTTGTTCCAACACTTAAACCAATCGAGGCGTCAAGTGTAACGTGATTACGTGGGTTTGAGGCAACAATTGAAGGAATACCCAAACGTGAACTTTCAGATAAGGCTTGCAGATTGTTTGACCATTCTGCCATCGTCTTGGCACTGGTGTTGGCACGTAAAATAAAATGGCGGAGGTGGAAATTCAATACGCCTTTGGTCGTTCCTGCCGCCGACATCATCGGATTGGGCAGAGGTTTACGTGTAAACATATTGTTGGGCTGCAACAAATCTTCTTCATTGAAGCCGCTTGTAATTTCGGTTTTAGGAGCATTGGCTTGGAATGAGTTATCACCAGCCAATCGGGTCGTACTAATAATCATAAATCCAATTTTCTCCTCAAGAGTCATCTGAGAAATCAAATCTTTGATACGTACATCATAAGGTAAACGCCAATCTTCGTATTTATCCAGTTTTTTGTTTTTATTGAGGTCTTTGAATTGTAGATTTTTGATTTGCAAGATTTCTACACTTCTTTTCCCCAAAACAGGTTGGACACTTTGCTGACCAAATGCACTCGTGATTCCTATTGAAAGGATAAAAAGGCAATAAAATTTTATATGCTTAGAAAACTTCATTTGATAAATAAGTTAAGGTTATAGATTGAATTTTGAATATTACTTTTTCGAAAATTTGAATTGTTGTTAATCAAATAATTTATTGTACAAATTTGAGAAGAAAATTGCAACTTTTTTAATCAATTTTTGATTAAAAATATTCAAATTCAATCCAATTTTTATCTTAGCTCATTTATTTTTAATCAATAAAGCCAGCATTATTCTTTACGCCTGTTTTTACCCACGTTCTTAGTTCATCAAAAGCTTTACCTGTTTGTTGTGCAGTAAAATTACAATGCCCTTGTCCGTTGGTATATTTAACTGTAAAATATTGGTCTTTGCCTTTTTGGTGAACCATATTTTCAAAATTTACTACGCCGTACGTTGGAGGAATGAGTTGGTCATAAATGGTATGCAAGAAAACCACAGGTTTATTAATTTCGCCAGTGCGATCATACTTTTTGAAAATTACATCAGGATTTACGGTTGCTTTGAGTCTTTCAGCTTTTTGATTTACTTCTAAATCATTTGGAAAACCACTATACAAAGTGTTTGTATTATCAAATGGATTTCCGCCTGCTTTTTGAGCAATGTCTCTCAAAACATTTTCGTTGAAAAATAATGAAAAAGGTAAATCATCTACTTTTAAATCGAAACGTTTGGCAAATGCTACAGCTAATGCCGAGTCTTTCTTAAAAATGGCTTGCTTTATTTCTTTTGCTTTGGCAAGCATATTTCTTGAATTTTGAGCTTGATATGGCTTAGATAAATCAAAAATATCACTTAAAGAAGTAACAACTCCAGGGAACAAACCATTAAAAGTCGCATAAATATCAAACTCTTTTCTGCATTGTAAATATGGACGACTCGAAAGCGGACACATAGGTAATGCACCGTTGTAATTTGCTCCAAAATTTTCAATAGTTGCTACCGAAACACCTCCACCCATTGAGTGTCCAACCATAAAAGTTGAGTCAGGTTTGTTATATTTTTTTACGAAATATTGCCTTAATGCTTCTGTGTCGTCAACTCCTTGTGGTAAAGCAAAGCCTTGATAAGCATAATCAGAAGCAGCAACGGCGAAGCCTCTTTCTAAAAAAGGTGACATTCTTTTAAGCCATTCAGGATTTTGACTTTGTAGTGGTTTTGCTCCCATAAACTCATAACCGTGTGCATACATCACTAATTTTCCTTTCCAGTTTTCAGGAAAAAGAATACGATATTTTGCCCCATTGATTGTTCCTGAGTCTATTTTTGCTATTTTTTGTGCAAAAACGACGTTGGTTAATAACAAGAGAATGATAATTTTTTTCATAGTAATAGAGTTTGAATATTTTAAGTGAAAAAGGCAAGATTTTACAAAACTTTCCAAACTTGAATCGTTACGTTATCTGGGTTTCTAATACCTTTACATATAAAAATAGCATTATTCAACCACTCATATTTGCCCGCAGGAGCTTCAAATTTTGGCACAGCTCTGAAATAATAATCGTTTGGACTGACCTGCTCACCTCTGCCAATCTTAGCAGCGATTTCTGGTGAAGCTACTCTCAACCCCAGATTTTTGATGTATATATAAGTTCCATCATCAGTTTTGATGGTATAATGTGCTTCCAACTCGGCCACACCATCTTTTCTGACAATTTGCCAATCAGCCCCTCCATTAACAATGTCACCTTTCATTTTTGGACCTTCAAAAGTTCCACCAACAATAGGAATGACACGGCGAACACCATGAGCTGTTTCTCCAACCACCATTGGAGAAGAAACTAATACTTTTAATTCACACACAAATTCTAATTGAGGGCTTTCCATATTTTTATTGGTATTTTGTGCTTGAATTTTACTTGAAAAAAATAATACAAAAATGGCGAGGGTTAAGGTTGTTTTCATAGTTTTTGATTAAGACTTTGGACATCAAAGCCAGCGATTTGTTTATAATGATTCATTACTGTTTCTAATTCATCATGTGGGATTTCATTTGTAGAAAAACCAGTTGGAAAACGTTCTTCCATCATATCCATGATTTGGTCAGGGCCTTTTGCTCTATTTTGCATGACCACTTTGGCTGCGGCTGGTACTCTTTCCGCATCATATTTTTGTAGAGCAGTCAATACATCGGTTTCTTTGATAAGCATTTCTGTCAGACAATCGGCATCTAAAATTGCCTGTGAAGCACCATTTGAACCAATCGGGTACATTGGATGAGCAGCATCTCCTAAAAGTGTAACTCTTCCAAATGTCCATCTATCAAGCGGGTTGCGGTCAGACATAGGAAACTCATAAACCGCAGGAGCTTCACTAATCATTTTAGGTACATCAAGCCAATCAAAATTCCAAGTTTTATAAATTTCAACTAAACGAGCTTTATCAGCTTGGCGATTCCAGTCTCTAACTGTTATTTTTTCAGAATCAGGTTCTTTTAAATTAGCCACCCAATTGATGAGTTGATTTCCATTTTCATCTAAGCGAGGGTCGATAGGGTAGGCGACCATTTTTTGTTTCAGACTTCCAATCATTACCATTGAGCTTCCAGACAAGAAAGGCTTCATCCAAGTTGTTCCACGATACAATACATTACCAGAATAACAAGGACCACCTTCTTGAGGATAAAGTTGTTTTCTTACAACTGAGTTAATGCCATCAGCTCCAATCAAAATATCTCCTTTTTCTTGGAGAATCACTTCACCATTTTCACGGTTGATAAATGTTGCTACTACTTCGTTGCCATTATCTTGAAATTCTTGTAAATGATGGTTTGTCAAAACATTTTCTGTCCCGATGACTTGTTGTACTTCCTCAAATAATAACATTTGGAGATTTCCACGATGAATAGAAAACTGTGGCCATTTATAACCTGCAAAGCGTCCACGTGGCTCTTCCCAAAACTTTTGTCCGAAGCGATTGAAATACAGTAAATCTTGTGTTTCGACAGCAGTTTGGGCAATTTTTTCTTGTAAACCAAGGTTTGTTAGTACTCTTACACAGTGTGGCAAAGTATTAATACCAACCCCCAAAGGCTTAATTTCTTTTACAGACTCAAAAACTTTTACTTCAAAACCAGCTTTTTTTAAACACAAAGCCGTGCAAAGTCCACCAATACCTCCACCAATAATTATTACTTTCATCTTATTTTAAATCAAAGGTTCGAATGTTTCTTTATTAACTGTTAAAACAGATTCATTGATTAAACAACTACTTAAATAAGCACACTTTGAAAACTCATATTTATAGTAAAATTTCATAGTATGAACTTTTGCTTCATAAAATACTTTATCATCGTCAATGAAGTTTAAGTTTAAAATGGCTCTTTGTGCAACACTCGCCATCCTAAGCCATTGCCAAGCAATATTCAAAATTCCAAAATATTCCATGTAAAGTGTGGCATCTGCCAAAAACACTTCTGAATCACCCTTTGAAGCGATATTTAATAAATGTTTGGTGATTTTTTCAAAACGCTGAAGTTCGTTCAAAAGCAAAGTTGCTGACGGGAGTAACTCTTCAAACGCAGAAGAGTCTTCAATTGCTTGCATGACAGTTTCTTTCCAAAAAAGCAAAGCAACACCATTGTTTCGAGTAATTTGCCTACCTAAAAGTGCTTGCGATTGAATGCCTGTTGTTCCTTCATAAATACTCATAATTCGTACATCACGAGCCATTTGTTCTAAAACAAAATCTTCGGTATAGCCGTAGCCTCCTAAAACTTGCAGTCCTTGATTAACGGAAAAATTACCCATTTCAGCTCCATAAGTTTTTGCAACTGGCGTGAGTAGTTCGAGCAAGGAATCATATTTTTGTTTTTCTTCAGGTGTTTCTGCAACTTTGAGTAAGTCGAGGAATTGATAGCATTGCAAAAGAAAAGAAAGTGTACCTTCAACAATAGATTTTTGAGTCAAAAGCATTCGTCGAACATCGGGATGATGAATAATAGCTGTTGGCTCATTGAGATTATTTTTTTGGTTCAGCCTTCTGCCCTGTAAACGCTCATTGGCATATTTTAATGAAGCATAATAGGCAGCCGAAGCAATCTGAATTCCACCCAAACCTACACCCAATCTTGCACCGTTCATCATTTGGAACATTTGTGGAAGTCCATTGTTTGCCTCACCCAACAAATATCCAATACAATGATCATTATCACCAAAGCCCAAGTGCATGGCTGGAGTCGCTTTTTGACCCATTTTATGGTAAATTCCCATAGAAGTTACATCATTTGAAGCGTTTTCTTCATTGATTTTATTCTTAGGTACAATAAATAACGAAATTCCTTTGGTACCTTTGGGCGAACCTTCGATACGAGCTAAAAGTAAATGAATGATATTGTGGGTAATGTCATGGTCACCAGCCGAAATGAAAACTTTTTGACCTTTTATTTTATAAGTACCATCGGGCTGTGGATAGGCAATTGTTGCAATATCAGAGAGCGAACTCCCTGCTTGTGGCTCGGTGAGGCACATTGTTCCTCCCCATTTTCCTGCTAATAAATTTGGAATAAAGAGCTTTTTCTGCTCTTCAGTACCATATTTTACAATTAAATTCACACATCCACCAATCAAATCAGTGAACATGACGAAACTATTATGAGCAGAACCCGTGATAAAATCTATGCCTGCAAAAATAGTTTTAGGGAGTTGTTGCCCTTCATATTCGAAGGGAAAAGGAGCTGCTAAAAGTCCAGAATCAGCAAATGCTCTAAAGAATTGATGCACACCGTCGTGTACTTTTACTTTACCATTAAGCAACTCAGGTTGGTTTCGGTCTGAATCGACATAAGCTGGTTGCATGATTTTTTCTGCAATATCGGTTGCACTGTTGAGTGCCATACAAAAAGTTTCACTGTCGTGGGCATTGAAATATTCATGCTTAGTTAGAGATATTACATCTAAAACCTCAAAAAGTGTGAAATCCAAATTACGACGAGAAAAACTTCGATTTTGCATAGTTTTGTTGAGAAAATAAAATATCAGGTATCCTTATAAAACAAACAAAAGTAAGAACACTGATTAGAAATTGCAAATTGTTTAGCGTTTTTGTACAAATTTTTCTTGTAAAATAAATAAAAGTTAGCTGTCGAAATACCTATTTTAGAGCGTGGAAAAAAGAAAAAGGTTGCCAGATTCAATCTGGCAACCTTTTTCAATGAAAACCAACTACTTTAATTTGCTTGAGGGGCAGCAAATCTGGAAGGTTTCCATACATTATTTTTAGTATTGGTATCAGGTAATTTATTATCAGGATCTATGACAATTGACTCAAGAGCAGAGGTAGAATTATATCTAAAACTCCAGGTGCTACCACGTTGCCAAATCTCATAAGGTAGTTGGACACGTTTACTTGTGCCATTTACTTCTTTTATCTCAAGCGTAACAGGCATCGGCATTTTTTCTAAATTTTCTATGGTGATGACCGAGCCTTTGGCGGCATCTTGCTGCACATAGGTTACATCTTTTACGCCTTGATCAATTTTCCAATCGTTTAAGTACCATCCTTTCCAGTACCATCCTAAATCTTCACCAGCAGCATCTTCCATTGTTCTGAAAAAGTCAAGAGGAGTAGGATGCTTAAATGCCCAACGATTAACATATTCTTTGAAAGCATAGTCAAAGCGTTTTTCACCTAAGATTAATTCTCGCAACATTGTTAGACCATAACCAGGTTTCATATAAGCAGCAATCGCAAGGTTATTATTTTGAATTACATCTGGAATATTTGCAATTGGATCACGATCATAATAATACGGAGTCATTTGACGTACACTTTCGGGGGTATAATATTCTCCATCATTAAAGTTTTTAGTAGAAAGCGTATTGATAAAAGTATTGAAACCTTCATCCATCCAAGCATATTTACGTTCATTACTTCCAACAATCATTGGAAACCAATTATGCCCAAATTCATGGTCAGTTACACCCCATAGGCTTTCTGTTTTATCTTGATAGCTACAAAAAACTATACCAGGATATTCCATTCCAGCCACATTGCCTGCGATATTACTTGCTGAAGGATACGAATATTCATAAATATATTTTGAATAAAATTCTATACAGCCTTTCACATATTCAGTTGATCGTCCCCAACTATCATTTGTTGCACTTTCAGCTGGATAAAATGACTGAGCCAATGAAGTTTTGCCGCTTGGTAAATTAATTTTACAAGCATCCCAAACAAATGCTTTTGAAGCCGCCCATGCTACATCTCTTGCTTGTTTACAACGGAATTTCCAAGTAAGTATACCGTCAGTGCGTGGGCGAGATTTTGGTTCATTTACTTCATCTTTCCCTCTTATGATTACGGTTTTATCACTATTTTTTGCTTCATTCAATCGCTTGATTTGTTCAGCTGTTAAAACTTCATTGGCATTGATTAATTCACCCGAACCAGCCACAATATGAGTAGAAGGTACAGTAATATTATATTCAAAATCACCATATTCTAAGTAGAACTCACCTGCACCTAAATACGGAAGTGTATTCCAACCTTCAATATCATCATAGACTGACATACGAGGATACCATTGAGCAATTTCATAGATGATTCCGTCTTGTGTTTCTTGTTTTCCCATTCGGTCGGAGCCATAACGTGGAATTTTGAATGAATAGCTGATTTTAATTTTTACTTCCTCACCAGAATTCATAGGCTCTGATAAGCGAATTTGCATCCGAGTATCGTCAGTTAGGTGCTCTGCATAAACGGAGCGTGTACTTGTTTTTTTGCCAATAGTTGTAGTTTTATCGACACTTACAAACTGTACATTATAACCACCATCAAAGCCAGTATTTCCAAATCTTCCACCTGCAATCGGAGTGGTTTTACCACCTCTTGAATGGTCATTGAATTGATTTTGGTCTAATTGTAACCACAAAAAAGGAAGTTTATCAGGACTATTATTTTTATAACTAATTTCTACGTCGCCGCTAAGTGTATTTGCATTTTCGTCGAGTTTAATATTAATTTTATAATTGGCTCGGTTTTGCCAATAAGACGGGCCTGGAGCTCCACTTCCACTGCGATAGGCAGTGCCAGGCATAAAGTTAAATAAAGGATTGAACGCATCACGATTATCGTATTTTGATACGCTTGGTGTTTGAGCCTGACTATGCTGACAAATGATTAATGCACAGATTATCAGTATTTTATGGATTTTCATAAATTATCAATGAAGTTGATGACGAATATTTAAAAGAATTTGATTATATTTAAGTAAATTTATAGATTGCCCTATTGAAACGCCAAAGTAATGCTTTTCTTTTATAAATATAGAAGTTTATTTTATAAAAGTTGTAGATTTTTGGTTTAAGTGGTCAATCAAAAAGAGAAAGAAAATGTGTCTTTTTATCATATTTTTCGTCTGATAAAAAGTGCCAAAATAGGTCCACTTCTCACTTTTTAAAATGGGCAAACAATATTTTTATGAGAATTTAGCTTGTCAAAAGCTATTTTTTTTCTAAATTGGCAGAAAATTTTATCAATTACTATTTCTGTAACTTTATTTCTGAACCTGATTGGAGTATTATTTCAAGCAGAAATTCTTAACAATTAACAAAATGAAATCTAAACTAATTTCCGTGCTTACTTTGGCAATTTTACTACCTATCTTAGGAATTGCCCAGCAACGAGACTCCCCATGTAACTTATTACCCTACGCAATTTTTAAAGGAGACCCACATACAACTCCAGTAGTGTTGAAAAGACTTGGTACGAGTCCTCAATTTGGTGAAATACCTAAACATACTGGGGTATCAGCTTACAATCATTTAAAAGAGGTTTATCAAAAAAATAAAAAAGGGAGCAGAAAAGAAATTGATGATTTATTGAAAGCATTGGGTTATACAGGTTTTAATGACCCTGCATTTAGTAGTAAAAGCCTTATACCTGAAACATTACCAACAGGTACCATTGGTTGGATGGGTGCTTATGGTCATAAATATGCTTGGTCAAGATTAGGAAATGATTTTCCTACCTTTAAAATATTTGCTAAAGGTGGAGATTGTTTTCTTTATATTATGAAAAAATGTGGTAATGCTTTTTATTTACCTAAATACATTGATGCACCGATAAATACTTATGTTCCTCCAACCACTATTTGTAAAACACAAACAGTTAATATTTCTGGAAGTGGACAAGTACAAAGTGGTGATGTGATCAATACAAGTAAAGTGATGGAGATTGTGGCTGTTAATACATCTTCAAAAGGTAGTAAAGGACTTTTACTTGGCTCTTATCCTGTTTCTGTTCGTTCTACTTATGATTTTAGTGTTAAAGGCGAAGCTCAATACACTAAATCTTTAGAAGTTTGTGTAGATGCAAACACTACACCTGCACCGCTCAATTTAGTATTGCCAATGAATTTGAATTATACCATTACTAAAAATGAAGTAAAAGTGGGTGATGGTGATAAATTGTATTTGAATGTGGATGATGATCAATTCAAAGCATTAAGCAAAGCATACAAGACAGTAAGTGTAACTACTACCGCTTCCCCAAATTTGGAGGTTGCAACTAAAAAGGTGATTGCAAGTACTGCAACTGAAACTACTTCAACTCCGTTTGGTTCGGGAGATTCAAAATGTGCTGACCAAAAAATTAACTTTTTGGGTAAAACACAGATTCAAGATGGTAGTGTAAAAAGTGCTACTAATGATGTAACAATCATTGGAGTTTATAAGAAAACTGGTCAATTAGCAAAAGGAGAAACACCTGAAAAATACCTTTGCTTAGGTAGCTTCCAAGTTCCAGTAAAATCAGCTTATGAATTTACTACTTCTGGTGGAAGCGATGTTTCTAAATTATTTAGCGTTTGTACAAAAGATGGTGTTGCTTTAGCCGACCAAAATATTAATATTCCTGTTAAAATGACATATAATTTCACTAAACAAGATGTAATACTTGGTGATTATAACAAAATGTATGTGACATTAACAGAAAGTCAATATAAATCTTTGAGCAAATCTTACAACCGTTGTTGCACAAAAGGTGGTGAAGGAAAAGCTTGTAAATAATTTTAGTAAAGGTTAAAAAAATAGCCACTTCAAAAATTGAAGTGGCTATTTTTTTAACTTTACTTAATGTGTTGAATTATTGCTTAAAACTATTTTGCTGTAAGAGTACCAGCATTACTTATGATGTATTCGTTGCTATTAATTAAAAGAACAACTCTTGCAGGGGTAAAGGACTCGTCAAGTGTAACGATTATTTTTTCTTTTCCTTCGATATAACCACGTTTTTTGTCAATTTTTGCTAAAATAATATTGCTTTCATCTTCATGATTGGGTGAGTAAGGAGAAGTATAGACGATGTTTCCTTGAAGATCAATATAATGAAATTTTCCATTGAGTGTAACAGATGCCATCCCTTGTTCAAATACACTTGCTTTATCAAATGTCGGTGAAATGAATTCTTCACCTTTACTATTAACAAAACCATATTTATTATGAATTTTAAAAACCGCGATACCATCTTCAAAATCGCTCAGTAAATCATAACGTGGAGGGATAATTTCTAATCCTTTATTATTAATCAACCCAAATTTTCCAGATTGCATCATGACAGCCACACCATCTTTGAAATTTCGGACATTTTGATAAGTTGGTTTGATTACAAATTTACCTTTTTTGTTGATAATACCTGATACATTATTGATTCTAACCGAAGCTAATCCTTCATGAAAAGAACTTGCTAATTCAAATTTTGGGGAAATAATCTCTTTGCCTTTTGTATTGATATATCCAAATTTACCATCACGCATAAATAAGGCATAACCTTCTGAGAAAGGCAGAGAAAATTCATATTGATAATCAATAACCAATTTACCCGAAACATTGACATAACCATTCAATCCATCGTGTCCAACTAAACCCAGCCCATTGCTAAAACCCATGGCAAAATCATGGCGTGGTTGAATAATTATCTTTCCTTCTCTGTCGATAAACCCAAATTTCCCTTGATAGCTGATTAATGCGTATCCATCATAAAAGGGTTCACAACTGTCAAAAATGAGTGGTGTAAGTAAACTACCATCTTTCCGAATAAATGTATATTTATCATTATCTCGAACAATTGCCAAGCCATCTTGGAAATTTGTTACCATATCATATTTACAAGGAATTTGCAAATACCCTTGACGGTCAATGAATCCATATTCACCACCAATATTTACTTTTGCCATTCCATCCCAGAAAAAAAGTCCAATGCTTTCTCTTTGGTTGGCGATTGGTTCTTCTAATATTTCTTGGGAATGTATTTTTGTAGTTAAAAATATATTAAAACTACTTATCAAAAGGATTAATGTTTTTGTTTTCATTACAAAATAATTGGAATATTCAAATGAAGGTCTCCAAACATTATGCCAAATGTATCCGTTTAATAGTAAAGAGAATGAATGAGGAAATTAACGAACAATAAAATTTATGATTTAGGTATTTTATTTGGAAAATAAAAAAAGCCCTTTCAATTGAAATTGAAAGGGCTTTTTGTTGAATTATTAATGTTTATTCATAACGGAGAGACTCTATTGGATCAAGTTTTGATGCTTTGTAAGCTGGATAAAAACCAGAAAGGATACCCACAAAGACGCAAACAACAATACCCATAAACATCCAAGCCCAAGGAACAATGAAGCTACTTTTATCGCTTATCAGTTTGGCAATTACATTTCCAACGCCAATTCCCAAGATTATACCTGCGATTCCACCTAAAATACAAATGACAATTGCTTCCATTAAAAATTGTAAACGAATCTTAAATGGTGTTGCACCAATCGCTTTTCTAATACCAATTTCTCTTGTGCGTTCGGTAACAGATACCATCATGATATTCATTAAAGCAATAGCCGCACCCAATAATGTAATTATTCCAATTCCAAATCCACCAACTCTCAGATAACCTGTTACTTCTTCGAAATTCTTGGCAAGAGCGTCTGAACGTTCAATTTCAAATGATTTAGCTTGTCCGATAGGGTCTTTTCGTACTCTTCGCATAACAGCTTCTGCTTCACCAATGATATAATCCATGTCAGAAACATTAGGAACAGAAGTAGTAATATCAAAAGTCAATTTACGATTTCCAGCAATTTGCCGCCCTGTTTCGAGAGGGATGAGGGCCACCCGATCATCTCCGCCACCTGTGATACTCCCTTTTTTCTCTAAAACGCCAATGACTTTGAATCTAATTCCAAGTATTGTGATTTCTTTATCAACTGGGTTTTCTTTAGGAAATAATGTGGTGGCTAACTCATTGGCCAAAATCACGACATTATTAGTGAAATTAATATCCTTTTCAGTAATATCACGACCTGAAATTAATTTATAGCCTTTTATATTAATATAATCTTCATCAATTCCTCGTACAAGTGTATTGGGATTAGTTTTAAAAGATTTATACTTTAATTGAGCAATTCCAGAAACACTTGTATAAATACTAATGGTTGCAGGCGTTTTGCCTTGAAAAAGTTCTTTATATAATTTTGCTTCTCGATACTCTATTGGTGGATAATCTTTATCATTGATACCACCACTACGACGACGAAACATTCTCGGCCCTTTGATGTCGAATGAATTTGCTCCAAGTCCAGCAAAACTATTGTCAACTGAGCTTTGCATCCCATCAATGGCTGTCAAAATTCCAACCAATGACGTAATACCGATGGCAATAATCAATGCAGTTAGCACTGTTCGGAGCATATTGCCTTTGATGGAGCGTAGCCCCTCGCTAATGTTTTCTTTGAAATTCATGTTAGTCCATAGTCCATAGACGATAGTCTATAGACCTATTGTTATATTAATTTGTGTAATTATTATTCATTTATCGAATTCAAAAATAAAAGGAAGACAGTCGTTTATGGGCTATCGTTTATTTTTCTAAACTATTGAAACTTTTTTTCCAGTAATGGCTGCTTTATATATTGCTTCTAACACCTTCATATCCTTTTTCCCTTCTTCACCAGTGATATGACTTGGGAGTGGTTTATTTTCTAAAATCAATTTTCCAATTTCGTCACATTGCGTAGCTTGTTGATTGATATCTGGAAAATTTAATTCACCTTTACTGGTTCTTCCTCGAAATGGTCCATAACTGACCGCTGGACTTAATTCAAAAAAACCTTCGTCGGCTGTAGCGTAAAATCGATCAATGCCACCATTGTATGCACTTGTGGAAGTACAAACAGCTCCACTTGGGAAAACCAGTTGCCAAGTAATTGTTTCTTCCACCTCGGTAAATAGACTTTTATTAGTGAGTGGAGCGAATTGAGCTGTCACAGAAATGGGTTCTTCACCCAATACATATCGACTTGCCTGTACACAATATATTCCTAGATTCATCAAAGAACCACCACCTGATAACGCCTTAACATAATGCCAATCTTTTGGGTTTTCAGCTCCTAATTTATAGCCCAATGAAACTTCAATTAATCGCACTTGACCGAAAACTTTTTCTTGTCCAAGTCGTTTAAGTTCGATGTGATAAGGCTCAAAATGCAAACGATAACCCATTGCTAACTGAACACCTGCTTTTTTGCAAGCATCAATCATTTCTTGACAGTCGGCTGCTGTCACTGCCATTGGTTTTTCAACGATGACATGCTTTTTTGCTTTCGCAGCTCGAATCACATACGCTTTATGCAAGGCATTAGGTAAAACTACATATACTAAATCAATATCTGTATTATTGACAATTTCATCAAAATTTTGATAGTTATATATATTCTTTTCTGGAATATTATATTGTTTTTTCCATTTTTCAGCTTTAGCAGGCGTGCCAGTGATGATCCCGGCGAGCTTACAATATTTTGATTCTTGTAAACCTTCAGCTAAATAACCAGCATATCGACCCAAACCACAAAGGGCAATATTAAGTTTTTTTCCTTCATAAACTTTATTATCGGTCATTGAAGGAAGTGTGACAGCAAGTGCCGAAGCTCCAACACTTACACCAACTTTTTCTAAAAATGTTCTTCGTGATAAGTTTTTCATAATTAAGACTGATGCACTAAATTGATTACGACATTACCTGTTTTTTGACCTGTTTCTACATATTTTGTAGCTTCTACAATTTCATCTAACTGATAAACTTTATCAATCACTGCTCTGAAATGACCTTGTTCAACCAATTCTTTAAAAAATACTACAATTTCCTTTGTATCTTTTGGTATAGGAAACGTTACTCTTTTTCTACCAATGATGGGAGTTACTAATGCTAAAAAAATATTCTGTGATAAATAACCTAATTCGGTAGAAAAGTATGTCCCTTTTGGTTTTAAAAATTTTTTGCATTTAAAGAAAGAACTTTTACCAACCGCATCAAACACAAAATCATATTGTTCATTTCTTTGGGTAAAATCTTCTTTTGTATAATCAATTACAACATCTGCCCCTAATGATTTTATTAATTCCATATTCTTGGTATTACAAACTGCTGTAATTTCTGCACCAAAATATTTGGCAAGTTGTACAGCCGCCGAACCAATTGCACCTGTAGCACCATTGATAAGGATTCTATCACCTTTTTTTAAATTTACTTTTCTAAAATTTGTCAGTGCATACCAAGCTCCTTCACAAATTGGAGCTGCTTCTTGATAAGATACATTGCTCGGTTTAATAGCAATCGACTTATTTTCTTCGATACAAACATATTCAGCATGAGTGCCAAAATGAAAAGTACTTAGACCGAAAACTTGGTCACCAATCTTAAAGTTTGTTACTTTACTGCCAATGGCTTCAATTTCACCAGCGAGTTCAGTACCTAATATTGTTTTGCGTGGTTTGAATAATCCACTGATTAATCTGACGATGAGATATTCGGGTTTCCTAAATCCGCAATCTGTACGATTGACAGTTGTGGCATAAATCTTTATTAGTACTTCATTATCTTTAGGTATTGGCTTTTCAACCTCCTTAATTTGAAGTACTTCTGGAGGTCCATAAATTGTATTGACACTTGCCTTCATTTAATTTTTTGCCTCTGATAATTATTGAAAGTGGCTAATTTTAAGCTCTATTTTTAATTATACAAAATTGAGTAAGAGTTTTGACAAGCACAAACATCTGAAATCATTGAATCGCCGTTTATCATTATTTTTAGCAATGTGGTGTTGTTTAGCAACAAATATAGTTTCTTAAGAATAAAAATTGTGATTGTGAAGCCAGATTTAATCTATCGAGCAGGCTTTATTAACAAATAATGTATAACAAGAAACTTGAATCTTTTAAGTATCATTTTACTCTTTACCAGTACAAATAGAGTTATAAATAGTTATTTACACGATAATAAAAAATAATAACAATTTAAATCACTTTGTATTTTGATTGATAAATGAATATGTTTTCTCCAGATTTTACAAATCTTGTTGGATTAAAATTGAAAAATCATCCAATAAGCATTGAAAAAAAACGTTGATTGGTATAATCATTGTAGTATTTTTGTGAAATAATATTTCTGATATGAAAAAGACTGTCCTTCTAATACTTTTATCTCTATCGCTAACTTCGAATTTATTCGCAAATCGAATATTGATTCCAATGGATGAATCTCAGCGAAATCATTTGAAAGCGTATGGAATAGCCTTTTGGTTATTGAAAACGCATGGGATGGAAGTAGAATGGCTATTGAATTATAGAGGTGGTAGTTTTTTATTTGAAGCTTCTCAAACTTTCGTTAATGAATGTGTCATTCGAGGAGTAAGCTATGAAATGATTTCAGAGGCTGAGTCTCAGTCTATATTAAATCAAATTGCTTCACCAGATGCCAATATGGATGCTGTGAAGCTCAATAAAGCTCCAAAAATTGCAGTTTACTCCCCAAAAACAACGCAACCCTGGGACGATGCAGTGACACTTGTATTAACTTATGCCGAGATACCTTACGATAAAATATTTGATGAAGAAGTTTTAGATGGCAAATTGCCTGAATATGATTGGTTACATCTGCATCACGAAGATTTCACTGGCCAGTTTGGGAAATTCCTACGTATGCGTGGACAAGCTTGGTACCAAGAGCAAAAGAATGAAGCAGAAACAATTGCTAAAAAATATAATTTTACCAAAATTCCAGAGTTAAAAATGGCGGTTACTCGCAAAATTCGTGACTTTGTTTTTGGTGGAGGTTATATGTTTGCCATGTGTAATGCAACTGATACTTTTGATATTGCTTTAGCTGCTGATGGGGTAGATATTGTGGAAACACCTTATGATGGAGATGGGGCTGACCCTAATGCTGAAAAAAAATTGAAGTATGAAAATTGTTTTGCTTTCAAAGACTTTAAATTGGTGACTAATCCTTACGAAATGGAATTTTCGAGTATTGATAATCAACAAGAGGAGAGAGGGGTAACAGAAAATAATGACTATTTTTCATTATTCCAGTTTTCTGCAAAATGGGATCCTATTCCGACAATGCTGACTCAAAATCATGCAAATCTTATCAAAGGTTTTATGGGGCAAACAACAGCTTTTAAAAAACCTTATATAAAACCTGATGTTATTACAATGGCTGAGAATCGTTCATTGAGTGAGGCTCGCTACATACATGGCACAATGGGAAAAGGTTTTTGGACTTTTTATGGTGGTCATGACCCTGAAGATTATCAACATTATGTTGGTGAAGAACCAACCGATTTGAACCTTCATCCCAATTCGGCTGGTTACCGTTTGATTCTAAATAATATTTTATTCCCTGCTGCAAAAAAGAAAAAACTCAAAACTTAGTAGTAAAAAAAGTTTATAAGTATTTGATTATCAGGGTTTTGCTATTTATTAAAAGTTAAATTTTCTGGTTTTGGGTAGATAATTAATTTAGAGAAATCAACCTTCCAAAAATCTAAATCTAATAGCTGATTGTTGGCATCTTTGGTCAGCGTTATGACAACTTCTTTGCCATCAACGTCAACATAATTGGCTTGAATCAGATCACCATCATAAGGTGAAATTTCTGGATTTCCCATTCCAATGCTTCCCATCACACCACCTTCATATTCTTCAACATCTTCATTGATAGGGTAATCTTGTGTATTTAAGTTAAGTTTTTCCAACAAAAACTCAATCAATTTTTTTTCATTTTCTCGTATTTTTCTTCTTTCGAGCATAGTGTCAGATATATTTTTTTAGAATAATTTTTACCAATATTTCTGCTGAAATTTACATAAATGGTCGTTTTTTAAAGCTTTAATTTCAATCCACATTGATTTTTAAAACCCAAATTTATTGCAATTGAGTACTCTAAATGTGACTTAATTTCAAATAATTGTGCAACCAAGATAAATAAAATCCTACTATTTTTCCAAATTATTTCTTATTTTTATCATAAATTCACCTTATAAAAATATAAATTTATGGAAAATGCTATTGAAATTATTCAAAATCATGAAAAAAAGCGTTTTGAAATTCACGTTGAAGGAAAGATCGCCTTTCAGGAATACATTCAAACGGAAAAAGATTTTATTATTACACATACAGAAGTTCCTCAATCGCTTGAAGGTAGAGGTTTGGGTAGTTTGTTAGCCAAAAACGCTTTGGAATATACAGAAAAAGCTGGCTTGAAAATGATGCCATTATGTCCATTTATGGCGACTTATATTGCCAAGCACCGTGAATATGAGCATTTACTTACACCAGGTTTTAATGTATAAACTGCAAGAAAATTGAAAATTTGGTGCTTCTTCAACAAAGCACCAAATCCTTTTTTATTTTATAGTTGGAATTTCTTCTATTAACATTTTATTTTCTTGTTTGTCGTAATAGGTACAAGTCATTTCAATCATATCAACTGTCCATTTTTCGACGCCAGTTTCCGCTGAATGTTGGCAAAAAGTCATATAATCAGTTTGCCCTGCTTGGTGAATTTTTAAAAAATATTGAAATTTTAGTTTATTACTTTCTTCCGCAATAACCAAAGTTGAATATTTTGGTTCTGATTGAATATTGAAATTATCGTTTCCAAAGTAATGACTATGACCATCACTCACATAAAGATGATATCTCACTAATCCTAATTCGATTAGATTTTGTACATATTGTGGAAAATCGGCTCCACTTTTCACATTTGAGTGAATTTCTTTAATTTGATTGAGAGTAAACATATTCCTATTTGATTTAATTTTATGCAAATTTGGAATATTTTTTATATCAAAAATTGTAAAAAATCGTTTATTTACAATTTGCTTTTCATGAACTTTTCGGGAGTCTCACCAGTAAAATGCCTGAAATCTTTGATAAAATGTGCTTGGTCGAAATAGTCATTTTCAAAGCTGATCGTCAATGAGTTACCCTTTTGTAATGAATGGAGAATGTTGTTAAATCGAACAATGGAAGCAAACCTTTTTGGCGATGTACCGATGATTTTTCTAAATCTTTTTTCAAATGGGCTTTGGCTAATAGCAAGAGATGATGCCAGTTGTTTTATTTTAACTTTTCCTTGTGATGTTGTTATTTGATAGACAGCTTCAATAATCAGTTTATCTTCTTTTTTATCTATCAGTAAACTTATCAATAGATTTTCTACAATATTAATTCTCTCTTCGTCGGTGTTGGCTTCTGATAAACAATTTTCAATTGTTTGGATTGTTGATTGTTTAATGAAATTATCAAGTGATAGGCTTTCATTGAAAAGTTCATTGATTGGCGTTTTGAAAAAAAATGAAGCACCTATTTCATTAAAGAATACGAGAATTGACCCAATATTTTTTTCGTTTTTAAAAATTCTAAACCCGTCCTGTATTCCTGTAATGCCTGAGGTTGCCAATGGACTTTCTTTTTGATTTTCTATAAAAGCTAATTTTCCTCTATATTGAAAACCTATGACAAGTCCTGTCGATGGAAAAACTTTATAGTTTGTTCCCTCATCAACCTCTGATATTATCAAATATTTGATGTACGGTTTAAGTCTGTCTGTTGGAAGTTTTTTAATAAATTTCATCACCAACAATGCAATTTAATGTAAAGGTCTTTTTTTAATCATGCCACCTTTTGTATCTTTCACACTATTCATCACTACAAAAGCCTCAGGCTCAATTTTTTCAATTTCGGTATTAAGTTTATTGAGTTCAAGACGAGTGATGACAGTATAAATAATATCAGTTGCTTTGCTTTCTCCATTTTTTCCGTAGCCACGCTTGCCACTATAAACAGTTACTCCTCGTCCCAATTTATTAATAATCATTTTTCGAATATCATCATTGTGTACGGCAACAATCGTGACACCAATATATTCTTCAATACCTTCAATAATAAAATCAAGTGTTTTTGAAGCAGATAAATAAGTTATCATCGAATAAAGTGCAATTTCGATGGATAAGAAATAGGCCGCTGTTAGGAAAATAATGACATTGATTAAGGTGATGATGTCACCAAGTGTTGTTCCAAATTTTCGACTCAAAAAAATGGCCAATACTTCTGTTCCATCAATTACAGCTCCACCTCGCACAGAAAGCCCAATTCCCGCTCCCAGAAAAAAACCTCCAAAAATAGCAACTAATAAATTATCCTGAGTAACATCAGGAAAAGGAACGGTAGCCACACATAAGGCAAGGCCAGAAATGGATAATGCTGTTTTGAACGCAAATTGTTTCCCAAGAATTTTATATCCAAGAAATATAAAAGGGATATTGATGCCTATGAGCAGCATATACAATGGAATATCAGTTAATGCTGAAATCAACAAAGAAATACCTGTTGCACCACCATCAATAAAATGGTTGGAAAGTAAAAATCCTTTGAAACCAAAAGAAGCTGAGAAAATACCTATTGTGATAAGAATAAAATCCTTGATATTTCGCTTGAGCGAAATAATAAATTCACGGTAAGCTTTTGCTCGTTGATAATCAGAATAACGATTTTTTTCAGCAGAATTCTTTTTTCTACGAGAAGTGAGTTTGATAATTATTTGTTTCCAGATTGGTCTCATAATATTGTCTTAGTTTGCGGATGATTACGAAGATAAATATTTTTAAGTGCATTTCCAAATCAAGAAAACAAAAAAGCGGACTCGAAATTTACTTCGCTGTCCGCTTTAATACCTATATCCGCTTGATTATGAATAGGTTAGGTTGTTATTCTTTAATTACAAATTCTGAATCTTTTAAACCCTTATTCATTTTTACAGATTGTACTTCCGATACAATTTCACCCATTTGACCAGCACTTCTTTTTGTTTGAGAAGGGATCAAAACGTCCATTCCTTTGAATTTTTTATAATTTAGGTACTGAACTGAATTTTCAAACTTTCCTCTTGGGGTTTCATTTACAGAATATGTTTTTACTTTCAATCCAGTTTCTACATCAAAGTAATCATTCCACTTTCTACCTTCAGCAGTTGATAGCTCTAATTTATACGCATCTTTTTCTCCAACTTTTTCTTTGCCAATGACAGTACGAGTAATTCCCATTTTGTCATAAAGTAACTCTGGAAAAGGGTTGGCTCTCATGGCTGCCATCTGAGCTTCTTTCCCTTCTTGAGGAGGACGAGTACCTCCAGCAGCACCGCCAGTAGCTGGTGTTCCAGTTGCTCCTCCACGATTTCCGCCGCCTCCACCAAAACCGCCACCGCCACCAAAGCCAGTGCTTTTTATTTTAGTACCATCATAAATTGTTCCCATCACTTCATTGCCATTCATATATACTGACATCGAATAACGGTCAGGAAATTTGAATTTTACCTCAGTTTCTGAAGTTCCACGTTGTGTTTCGCTGGTACTATTGATTGTTAAATCTTGAATTTTTGCAATGGCATCTTTGCCACCAATGGCTGTAATATACTTTTCAATGACAGCATCAGCAGTAGGTGTGTCTTGGGCAAAGGTACTGAGTGTAAAAAGTGAAAATGCTGTAACTAATATTTTTTTCATTGTTTTGATAGTTTATTTTGTAAGTTTGAGTTTTAGACAAACAATTAACCCAAATGTAAAGTTTTTATTTCAATGTGTATATAAAAAATTTGTGGAAGTAGATAAATGAATGATAAATGAAGACAAAAACAAGAATCTCTATTTTTTGGTATCGCCGAGATTTACGATTAGATGATAATGCAGGTTTATATCATGCTCTAAAAAGCACTTATCCTGTACTTCCAATTTTTATTTTTGACCAAAATATTTTAGAAAAACTCAATGATAAGAAAGACCGTAGGGTAGCATTTATTCATCAGGCCTTAGTCGAAATACAAGAAAAATTAGCTGTATTAGGTTCAACAGTTATTGTTAAATACGGAAAACCTGCTACTATTTGGCAAGAAATACTTCAGGAATATGATGTTGCCGAAGTTTATACCAATCATGATTATGAAAAATATGCAATTGAGCGGGATCGAGAAATTGGTACTTTGCTCAATGCGAAAGGTATTGCTTTTTATACATTTAAAGACCAAACGATTTTTGAGAAAAATGAAGTGTTGAGTGGAGCTGGTACACCTTATACAGTATTTACACCTTATAGCCGTAAGTGGAAAGAAACGCTTAATGACTTTTATTTAAAGTCTTATCCCAATGAATTATATAACCATAATTTTTTTCAACATGCTATAATCGAAATGCCAACCTTAAAAGAGATTGGATTTGAATCAATAATAGGAGAGGTGTTTCCTAAAAAAGATATAAGAGAAGAGTTAATAAGAAAATATGATGAATTACGAGATATTCCATCAATCTTAGGTACAAGCCACTTGAGTGTACATTTACGTTTTGGAACAGTGAGTATCAGAAAATTAGTTCAAAAAGCAATAAGATTGAATGAAAAATGGTTGAATGAACTCATTTGGAGAGATTTTTATATGAATATTTTATATCATTTTCCACATATTAGTGAAGGTAAATCATTTAGAAAAGAATATGATAATATCATTTGGCGGAACAATGATTTGGAGTTTCAAAAATGGTGTGAAGGTAAAACGGGTTATCCAATCGTAGATGCGGGAATGCGTGAACTCAATAAAACAGGCTTTATGCACAATCGAGTGAGAATGATTACGGCAAGTTTTTTAATAAAACATTTACTCATTGATTGGCGTTGGGGTGAAGCTTATTTTGCACAAAAATTATTAGACTTTGATTTTTCAGCTAACAATGGCGGTTGGCAATGGGCATCGAGTAGTGGATGTGATGCAGCACCTTACTTCAGAATTTTTAATCCAACTTCCCAAACTCAAAAATTTGATCCCGAACTAAAATATATCAAAAAGTGGATTCCTGAATTAAATAGTTTTGATTACCCTAAACCGATTGTTGAGCATTCTTTCGCTCGTGAAAGAGTGTTGAAAGTTTATAAGGAAGCATTGGAAAGGAAATGATTTTTGTTTTTTCCTAAATATCGTCTTTTCAAAAGAATAACAAGGAGAATTTCTGGCAAAGACATTCTTTACACGAAATTCTCCTTGTTAGTTCAAATGATACTATGTATTTTTGGTTGTCAGTTTTTACAACTGATATTTTAAAACAGTTCCCCAAAAATGTCCTTCCTCAACCAATCGGCTCGCTATATTTTTGATAAACATCAACTCTCACAGCTCAAAAATGTTTGTGTAGTTTTACCGAGTCGTCGGGCAGTTTTTTATTTCAAGCAAGAGTTGGCACAACTTTCTGCTATTCCATTTATTGCTCCAGAAGTGTTGGCCATTGATGACTTTGTGATGAGGATGTCAGGAGTTAATCAGATTGATGCGGTCAGCTTATTATTTGAATTATATGAAATTTTCAAAAAGTATGACCCAGAAGTAAAATTTGATAGATTCATTTCTTGGGCTCCTACCTTGTTACGAGACTTTGATACGATTGATCAATATTTAGTTGAAAACCCAAAATCACTTTTCGAGTATATGAGCGAAGCAAAAGCTTTGGCTCGATGGAACTTAGAACTACTTGGAACAGGGAAACCTGAACTTGAAAAAACACAATCAACAGATAAGTACTTTAAGCTATTTGAAAACATTTATTATGTTTACAATGATTTGCATACAAGCTTGAAAGAGAAGGGATTATCTTATCGTGGAATGGCTTATAGACACTTAGCCGAAAGTATAAAATCATTGTTGATTGATTCCGATATAAATACTGTAATCTTTGAAAAGTTCTATTTTATCGGATTCAATGCTTTAAGTGAATCAGAAGAAAAAATTATTGAAACACTCGTAAAAACAAATCGGGCAGAAACACTTTGGGATGCAGATTCTTATTTTATGAGTGATAAATTTAATCATAAAGCAGGAACATTATTAAGACAATATAAAAATAGTGGGAGGTTTGGAAAGTGGAATTGGCTAAGTAATGATTTGTTGACTGGCGAAAAAAATATTCAAATTATTGGAGTAGAAAATGCGTCACTTCAAGCCAAGGTGGCTGGTCATATTTATGCTGAAGCGATTGTTACTAATCCCAATGTTTCTACAGCAATTGTACTTTGTGATGAAAATTTGTTACAGCCTGTTATGTATTCACTTGATGAACAACTGACAGATTTTAATATCACGATGGGGTTGTCACTTAGGGGTTCAATGCTTTTTACTCTGATTGACGCCATTTTTGAATTACAACAAAATATTGCAGAATTTAAAACTAAAGATGGTGGCAAATTCAAAATGCCCAAATTTAGCCACCGCCATATATTTAAAGTTTTGAATCATCCTTTTATTAGGAGGTACGAACAACTTAAATATGTCGGTACGGATGATGATAAAAATACCAAAACTGTTTTTAGAAAAACACTCCAAGAGATATTAAGTAAAAATGCTGTTTATCTTAGTCAAGATGAAATGCTATTGCTGGGTGAAAATGAGCCAATTTTTAAAATTCTATTTTCAAGGTGGGGAGATAACTCCGAAAAGGCACTTCAAGCATTTTATGATTTGATCGATGAATTACGTACAATATATCGAGAATCAAGTGATGCTATTGAAACGGAATACTTATATTTATTTTTAACGATTTTACATCGTCTTGAAAAAATCCTATTACAAAACAAAGAATTAAACCTTAAAAGTTTTAAGCATTTCTTGTATGAGTTAATAAAACAGGAGAAAATTCCATTTAGTGGAGAACCTATTTCAAAGTTGCAAATCATGGGAATGCTTGAAACTCGATGCTTAGATTTTGATCGTGTAATTTTACTTTCTGTAAATGAAGGGATTCTTCCATCGGGGAAACACGTCAATTCATTAATTCCATTTGATGCTTGTATTGAATATCAACTACCCGTTCATTCCGACCAAGATGCCGTGATGTCATATCACTTTTTTCGATTATTACAAAGAGCCAAAGAAATTGATATTTTATATGTCATTCCTAATGGCGAAGGCGTTGGTGGAGGAGGAACTGAAAAAAGCCGATTTATTTTACAGATTGAAAATGAATTAGTAAAGGAAAATAATCTATTGAAAATCACATATCCGAAAATTGAATTCTCAAATAATGTTGATAATGAAGTAGTTAACAAAATTGAAATTCATAAAACTAAGGAAATTTTAAATAATATAAGTAAGCTTATTTCTGATAAAGGTATTTACCCAACTTCATTGAGTACTTATCTCAGATGTTCGCTGCAATTCTATTTTGATAAAATTGCTGGTATTTCAAAACGGGAAGAGGTTGATGAAAATTTTGGAGCAGATATTTTTGGTACATGGATTCATAACACACTTGAAAAAATTGACAAAGATTTTGGCCCTAAGATTACGAGTGAAAATATCGAAACTATCATCTCTCAAATTGAAAATCGATTGGATGAAGCCTACCAAGAGAAGTTTGGAGGATATGTTGTTGAGTCAGGAATGAACTATTTACTCAAGCAAGTGGCCGAGCAATTGTTAAAGGATTTTTTCAAAGCACAAAATGAAACCCAAAAATTTCCAATGGAAGTTTTGGAAGTAGAAAAGCAAATCGTCGTTAACTTTGAAAAGTCAATTCTTGGAAAAGTACAAAGAATTAAAATTGCGGGAAGGATTGATAGAATTGAACGTGAAGATAGAATATTGAAAGTTATTGATTATAAAACGGGGAAAGTAACACTCAAAGACCTTCAAAAACCTAAAGATGAAGCCTTAGAAGAAGCATTGATAGACCCCGATAAAGAAAAATTGCGACAACTTTGGCTTTATCAGTATTTGATGTTGAAGAGTATGTATGAGTCCAAAGGACTATATTTAGGCGGTGAAAGATTAGAAAATTATGAAGTGAAGGCAAAAATTTATTCATTTCGTAACTTAAAGGAAAATTTAGAAGTAAATTTAAGTTTTGAAAATGATCCGACTGTTTTTGGATTTATAGAAAAATCAGAAGATATTTTGACAGAAATAGTGACTGAAATGCTTAATCCTGAAATTGGTTTTTTACAAACAGATGATCTACAAACTTGTGAAAGGTGTGATTTTCGTGGAATTTGTGGGAAATAGAATAGTAAGTCCATATCTATTTTTTAGATAACTAAATTGAGGTCTGACCTAAGATTACCTTACCAAAAGATTTGAACCTTTATCATTATTACTTTGAAAGAATTTAATATACCGTTTCTCGATCTAAAATTAATAAATCAACCTTACGAGAATGAAATAAATGATGCTTTTAAAAAAAGAGTTGCTTCGGGCTGGTTTATATTAGGTGAAGAAGTTCAAAAGTTTGAAAATGCTTTTGCAGATTATTGCGGCACTAAATATTGTATTGGTGTTGCTAACGGACTTGATGCTCTCATTCTTTTATTAAAGGCATCAAATTTTCCGAAAGGTGCTGAAATTATTGTTCCATCAAATACTTATATCGCCAGTATTTTGGCAATTTCACTTGCAGGTTTTAAGCCAGTTTTAGTTGAGCCTGATTTGGCTACGTACTTGATTGATCCCCAAAAAATTGAAGAAAAAATTACAAAAAAGACAAAGGCTATTTTAGTCGTTCATCTTTATGGGAAATGTTGTGAAATGTTAGAGATTGTGAAAGTTGCACAAAATTATAGTTTAAAAATTTTTGAAGATGCAGCCCAATCTCATGGAGCATACTATGGTAGCAAAAAAGCTGGTAATCTTTCCGACGCTGCTGGCTTTAGTTTTTATCCAACAAAAAACCTTGGAGCGATGGGAGATGCCGGAGCTATTACGACTAATGATGATTTATTAGCAAAAAAAATTATTTCACTTAGGAATTATGGTTCAGGGAAAAAATATGTTTTTGAGTATCAAGGGATGAATAGCAGATTGGATGAAATACAAGCAGCGATTCTCAATATCAAATTACCTCAGTTAAATTTAGAAAATGAGTTTCGCCAAAAGATTGCAAATAGATATTTATCCGAAATAAAAAATCAGAAATTAGTATTACCTTCTTCAGAAACACAAAATAAAGATGCTTGGCATTTGTTTGTTGTTAGGGTAGCGGAGAGAGAAAATTTTAGAAATTATTTGATTGAACATGGAATAGGAACGGATGTACATTATCCAATACCTCCGCATAAACAATTAGCCTATCGTTTTTGGAATAAACTGTCTTACCCAATTTCTGAAAAAATCCATAAGGAGGTTATAAGCTTACCATTAAATATTGCTCTTACTGAAAACCAAGTGAGTTATATAATTGAAAAAATAAATCAATATTAGCCAAAGATTCTTTACGGCTATCATTCTAAATATATGAAAACGAAGGAATTATCAGTTGTGATACCTGTCTATAAAGGAGCCAAAACTATTTCAAAACTTGTTGAGAGTTTGCATGAAGAATTGCATACTTATGTTTTTGAAATAATCTTAGTTAATGATGGAAGTCCTGATAATTCTGAAAAGGTTTGTACTGAATTAACGGCAATTTATCCGAATATAAATTTTATATCTTTAAGAAAAAACTTTGGTGAATTTAATGCTGTGATGTGTGGCTTGAATCATGTTACAGCTGAATATGCTGTAATCATTGATGATGATTTTCAAAATCCACCTTCTGAGATTTTGAAATTATTAAACAAGGCAAAGTCAGCTAATTTAGATGTCGTTTACAGTTACTACCTCGAAAAAAAACATCATTTTTTTAGAAATCTCGGAAGCTGGTTAGTTAATCGTATGACCACCAAACTTTTGAGTAAACCTGCTGATTTGTATTTGTCGAGTTTTAAATTAATCAAAAAAGAAGTTATAGAAGAAGTCATTAAATATAAAGGACCATATCCGTATATTGATGCTTTGATATTTCGTGTCACTAATAATATTGGTAAAATTGAAGTTCAACACAGTGAACGTTTGGAAGGTGAATCAAGCTATACCATAAAGAAGTTAGTAACATTATTTATGACGATCCTTTTTGACTATTCACTTTACCCTGTCAGAATTATTTTGTCATTTGGACTAGTATTGATCTTGTTATCAATAATTTTAATAATATTATATATTTTTAAAATAATCCCAGATTGGGGTCTATCAATGTTTGTGTTTTTTGGTGGTGTTCAATTGACATCACTTGGTATTATAGGTGAATATGTTTCAAAATCTTTTCTTTCTCAAAGTGGAACGCCCCAATATGTAAAGAAGTAAATTTATGCTAATCAACTACAATGAATATAAAGCCATGTATGATGCCGAGGAAAAGCTTTGGTGGTATAGGGTTTTACACGAAAAAGTCTTAGGAGAAATAAAGAAAAAATTTAAAGATAATAGACAAATAAAAATCTTGGATGCAGGGTGTGGAACTGGTGGCTTGATGAGTTTTTTAATCAAAAATGGATATCAAGATATTCAAGGTTTTGATTTTTCTGCCGATGCTGTAAGTTTCTGTTTAGAGCGTAATTTAAATGTTCAAAGAATTGACATTACAAATTTTGAAGAAATATTTGTTGATAAAACCTTTGATGTCATTATAAATAATGATGTTGTTTATCAATTTGAAAACCAGATTATAAAAAAGATATTTACAACTTTTCAGAATAAGTTAAAATATGAAGGAATCTTGATTAGCAACAATAATGCTTTTCAAATATTTTATGGTACACATGATATTGCCGTGGGAGGAAAACAACGTTTCACCTTGTCAAAATTTAAAATCATTTTGGACAATATCCCATTAAAAATTGTTCATCATACCTATTGGAGTTTAATACTTTCTCCACTTATTTTAGCTGTTCGTTTGATTCAACAGTTGCAGCTAAAATTAAATTTGATTGATTTAAAAAACATAAAATCTGATGTAAATGTACCTACAGATTTTGTTAATAATATGTTCTATCAAATTGTCAAGTTAGAAGAAAAGTTGATAAAAAGAGGCTTTTTTGGAAGCTCTCTTTTCATGGTTCTTAAACGTAACTAATTTGAAATAACTATGGATAACACGGCCTAACTTGTTTTGTTTAATGAATAAAAGATAAACTTTGGTTTTTAGATTAATAGATTGAATTGAATATATTTTTAAATTTATTCAGTTTTAGAATACAAATTCTAATTGTTTGATTACCAAGTAGTTATATTTTTTTTGAAAAATATTTAAAAAAAATATAAAAGAGTAGTTGACAAAAAAGAAAGAAAGCCTTATCTTTGTATCCTCAATCAGGGAATGATCACACAGAGAGATGGCAGAGTGGTCGATTGCGGCGGTCTTGAAAACCGTTGACTGTCAAAGGTCCGGGGGTTCGAATCCCTCTCTCTCTGCTCAAAAGCCGAATCGTAAGATTCGGCTTTTTGTTTTTATTTAAAACTAAAAAAAAGTATGTGGAAAGAAGAAAATAATAAACTTGTCAGAACTTTTAAGTTCAAAGATTTTTCTGAGGCATTTGCTTTTATGACTCGTGTGGCATTACTAGCTGAACAACATTCACATCATCCCAATTGGTCGAATGTCTGGAATACTGTAAATATTGAGCTGACAACTCATGATGCTGGAAATAAAATTACCGAAAAAGATAGAAAATTAGCTAAAGCAATTGATATTTTATTTGATTGAATATCATAAAATAATATTCTCCACCTGTGTTTATAACTTGTTGATTATCAGTTAGTTATAATTGTTGGGTTAATTTTATAGGCATTTAATAACCCAATTTTCAGATTTTTTAATACGAAAAGCCTTATAAAAGCTATTTATTATACGTCTTATTCGGCCTGAGAATTGAATATTTTTCTCTTATTCGATACTTTGTGCGAATCATTCAATTCTCAGGTCAAATAAAATGCGTATAATTGTATAAAAAAATCTGAAAACTTGGAGTTTAAGTAGATATGTTTTATGAATAAGCAACTAAAAAAACAAATTAGCCTTTATAGTTTAACTATGATTGCTATTGGATCAAGTATTGGCTCAGGCATTTTTCGTACTCCATCTGAAATTGCAGCTTATCTTCCAAGTGAGGGTTTAATGCTGTCTGTTTGGATCATTGGGGGATTTATTGCTATTTGCGGAGCATTAACATTTGCTAAAATTTCAGCAATATTTCCTCATGCAGGCGGTTTTTATGTTTTTTTAAAAGAAGGTTTCGGCAGATTGCCTGCTTTTCTCTATGGTTGGTCTATGCTTGTAGTCATTAATACAGGCTCTTTAGCGGCTTTGAGTTTAGTTTTTACTTCTTACTTAAGCTCATTTGTTCCATTAACTGAAAATATGCAATTGATAGTTGCAATAATTGCAATTACCTTGCTTACAATCATGAATGTTTTAGGGGTTAAATTAGGAAGTGTATTTGCCAGTATTTTTACTTCTGCAAAACTTACAGGTATTTTAATAATCGTAATCATTGGAATATTATTTGGCATAAATCAAAATGCTGATTTTTTTAACACGGATTTCTCAGAAAATCAGAATTATTTATCATTAATTCCTGCTTTTGGGCTTGCGTTAATTGGAGTTTCTTTCTCTTATGGTGGTTATCAACACGCAACTTTTATTGCTGCCGAAGTAAAAAATGCAGATAAAATTGTCCCAAAAGCGATGATTTTAGGTATATTGATTGTCTGTTTAGCTTATTTGACAATTAACATTGCCTATTTAAAATTAATACCCATTGGGACAATAGCAGTTTCAGTCAGTGTAGCATCTGAAGCAGTAAGTACAGTGTGGAATTTAGGAGGTAAATTTATCTCATTTCTAATAATTTTATCAGTTTTAGGTACAATAGGTATTTATATTCTCACAGCTCCAAGAATATATTTTGCTATGGCTGATGATAAAATTTTTTTTAAAAAATTTGCCGAAATTCATCCAATCTATAAAACTCCATTTTGGGCAATAATTTTCCAATCTATTTGGACAATTATTTTACTCGTCTTTTGGAAAACCTTTTCAAATTTAATTACTTATGTGGTTTTTGTGGATACAATATTCTTTTTTTTAACAGCAGCTACATATTTCTTCCTAATTAAACAAAAAACGCTATTTGGAATTATTGGAACGATTATTTTTATGGCAATGTCGGCTTTTATTGTCATAAATACCCTTATTGAAAAACCTCAACAAGCTATAGCTGGCATTATTTTCTTAGGAATCGGTAGTATTCTCTACTTTTTATTCAAAAATAAACAATAATTTTTCATTTAAAGATGAATCAATCTTATATCATCAATCAACTTGCAGAAGAGCGTGAGAAATATTTTCATGCAGTTGCACCTCCAATTATACAAACAAGTAATTTTGCCTATCCAACTGTCGATGAATTCATGTTTGCAATTCAAAATGAGAAAGATGAGCATATATACACCAGAGGAAATAACCCAACCGTTGATATGTTGTGCCAGAAAATGGCAGCATTGGAAGGTGCAGAAGATTGTTTGATGGTTGGAAGTGGAGCAGCAGCCATCACAAATGCTGTTATGTCACAAGTAAATGCAGGTGATCATATTATTTGTGTACAAAATCCATATAGTTGGGCAAATCATTTAATGACAAAAATTCTACCTCGATTTGATGTTCATACAACTTTTATAGATGGGACAAAAATCGAAAATTTTCAACAAGCCTATACCTCAAAAACTAAACTTATATACCTTGAATCTCCAGTTTCGTGGACATTTGAATTACAAAACTTAGCCGAAATAGCTGAATTTTCCAAAAAAAGAGGAATTACCACAGTAATTGATAATAGTTATTGTACAGCTTTATGTCAAAAACCCATTGATTTCGGGATAGATATTGTTATCTATTCAGCTACAAAATATTATAATGGACATAGCGATGTTGTGGCAGGAGCAATTTGTAGTTCAAAAGAAATAATCACACAAATTTTTCATAATGAATACATGACTTTTGGAAATATTTTGGCTCCGCAAAATGCTTGGTTGATGCTTAGAAGTCTTCGTACCTTGCCAATTAGATTGAAACAATCCTCAGAAAGTACGATAGAAATTATGAAATATCTATATAAATCTCCTAAAATTGAGAAAATATGGTATCCATTTCATGAAAATAACCCACAATTAGACTTAGCTCATCAACAAATGAAAATGCCGATGGGTATGTTTACTGTAGCACTGAAGAATAGAAATATGTCAGCAATTAAGAAATTTTGTAAATCTTTACAAAATTTTCTAATTGCAGTATCTTGGGGAGGACATGAATCCTTAATAATGCCAAAATGTGCATTTGTTCAAGAAAATGACCCACAAGTAAATATGATCCGATTTTATATCGGACTAGAGGAGACAAGCTACATTTTAGAGGATTTAGACCGAAATTTATCAATTTTGTAAGAGCTTTTTACAGAATTTTAAACAAAATATCGGGTAAAACCATCTACAAACACATTTAAAAAATGTGCAGCGTATCATTCCTGCTCGAAAGCATAGATTAATACCAAGAATAAACATTACGAGGACGAGATTGTAAATTCACCAAGTAACCTTTTGGTGCATACAATTCTTTTTCTTCGTTCATGCGAGTCATTAAAAGACCGCCGATAGCAAGTGAGGCAATAGTGAGTAATAACATAGTTTAAGACATGTTTTATGCTGTAATATTGGTGAATTACTTAAAAAAAAACAATGTCAAAAAAAATATTAGATAAATAATCAGATTTTTTTATCCATAAATCTGACACAATCTCACTCATGAAGTCAAAAAAAATACATTAATCGTTCACAAAACTGCTTGAAAGCTGATGTTTTTTGTGAAATTATTGTGATTTTTCTGTTAATAGTAATAAACATTACGTGGGCGAGACCGTAGGCTTATCATATAGCCTTTTGGTGCATACATTTCTTCGGTTTCACGGACTTTGGTCATCATGATTCCGCCAATTGCGAGAGCTAAAGCTGCTAATAACATGGCTGTAATTCGTTTATATTAGGAAATAAGATTTTACTTGATCAAAAGTATAAATTAATTTTTTATTTGTCAAGTATTTTCAGAAAATTTTGAAAATTAAAAGTACATTCAATAAATAATATTATTTAAAGGTATAATCTAAATAAAAATATACAAATTAGCTATTCTAATTGTGAAGTGTTTTACCATATTTTTTTTGTATATCTGAATTATTAAGGTGAAATGTTGTACTTTTGTCGAAAAAACTACTGTGAAACTCGTACTTGTTCCTACGCCAATTGGTAATTTAGAAGATATTACATTACGTGCGATTAATGTGTTAAAAGAGGCTGATTTAATATTGGCCGAGGACACACGTAATACAGGATTTCTCTTGAAACATCTAAATATTTCAAAATCACTTCAAAGTCATCATGCTTTTAATGAACATCATACCGTCGGAAAAGTAATTGAGCGAATAAAAAAAGGAGAAAAAGTAGCTTTAGTTTCAGATGCTGGGACTCCTGCTATATCTGACCCAGGTTTTTTGTTGGTAAGAGAATGTTTAAGGAGTGGGGTAGAAGTAGAGTGTCTTCCAGGGGCAACGGCTTTTGTGCCCGCCTTGGTAAATTCAGGACTACCATGTGATAGATTCACATTTGAAGGCTTTTTACCTGTAAAAAAAGGCCGTCAAACGAGACTAAAGGCCTTATTAGAAGAAGAAAGAACAATGATTTTCTATGAATCACCCTTTAGATTGGTAAAAACACTGGAACAATTTGCTGAATATTTTGGAGCAGAAAGACAAGCGTGTGTTTCACGAGAATTAACAAAAATTTATGAAGAAAATGTTAGAGGAACATTGTCAGAAATTATTGCTAATTTTGCAAAACGTACCGTAAAAGGGGAAATTGTGATTGTACTAAGTGGAAAAATAACCAAAACAATAAAAGATTAGACAAATTTCATGTTTGAATCGCTTAAGAATTATACAGTTGAACAACTGATTATTATTGCAACAACACCACTTTATACGATTCTTATCGTGGGTGAAATTTTACTCAGTAACTTCCAACATCGGGGTTATTACACCCTGAAAGATACAATTACAAACCTTTATTTAATGCTTCTCAATGGTGGACTTGATTTGTTGTCAAGAGGGCTTACATGGGGTATTCTAGCTTGGTTTTTTCAATTCCATTTTTTTGAAATAAAAAATCCAATATTATATTGGGGTTTATTGTTTATTGCCGAAGACTTTGTTTATTATTTGCTTCATGTGGTTGACCATTATACTCGTTTTTTTTGGGCCGCACATGTAACACATCATTCTTCTGAGCAGTTTAACCTGACTGTTGGGTTTCGTTCCTCTGTTTTTCAACCATTGTATCGTTTTATCTATTTTATCCCACTTTCATTGATAGGCTTTAAAGCTGTTGATATGGCAGTTATGTATTCGATTACACAGATTTATGGTATATTAGTTCATACGAGTTATATCCCGAAACTGCGTAAAATGCCTTTTAAATTAATAGAATATGTAATAGTAACGCCTTCGCAACATCGTGTACACCATGCCTCAAATATTCAATATCTTGATAAGAACATGGGAATGTGCCTTTCTATTTGGGATAGAATTTTTGGTACTTTCCAAGAAGAAATTGATGATTTACCTATCAAATATGGCTTAACACATCCATTGGAGAATAGAAATGCAGCTAATATCGTTTTCCATGAATGGATTGCTTTGTTTAAAGATATTGCTAAATCAAATGGCGTTTTAACAAAATTCAAGCATCTTTTTATGCCTCCAGGATGGTCACCTGATGGAAGTACTAAAACAAGTAAACAATTAAGAGAAGAATTATCTAAAAATAATTAAGTTATTATAAAAGAATATAATTAAATTTTCATGAAATTACTCGAAAACAAAATAGCCTTAGTCACAGGAGCATCACGTGGTATTGGACGTGAAATTGCTAAGAAATTTGCCGAACAAGGTGCAAATGTTGCATTTACCTATTTATCAAGTATAGAAAAGGGGCAAGCTCTTGAAGAGGAGTTGGCTGCGTATGGCATTAAAGCCAAAGGTTATCGCTCTGATGCCTCAGATTACGCTTCTGCTGAACAGTTAGTTGTTGATGTGATAGCTGACTTCGGAACACTTGATATTCTCGTCAATAACGCTGGTATCACGCGTGATACGCTCTTAATGAGAATGTCTGAAGAGCAGTGGGATGAAATAATGAGAGTAAATTTGAAATCAGTTTTCAATCTTACAAAGGCAGCAACTAAACCAATGATGCGTGCAAAAAATGGTTCAATTATCAACATGACTTCGGTTGTAGGGCTGATGGGTAATGCTGGTCAATCTAATTATTCAGCATCTAAAGCAGGGATTATTGGTTTTACTAAATCCATTGCTAAGGAATTAGGTTCAAGAAATATACGTTCAAATGCCATTGCACCAGGTTTTATTGAAACTGAAATGACTGGGGAATTGAATGAAAAAGCATTAGAGGATTGGTTGAAGAATATCCCTCTCAAACGTGCAGGTCAAGGAGAAGATGTTGCCAATGCTTGTGTGTTTTTAGGTTCAGATATGTCTAAATACATCACTGGTCAAGTTTTACAAGTGGATGGTGGAATGTTAATGTAAATAAAAATAGATTCTTTCGGATCGCCAAAATGTAATTCTTTCATTTTGGCGATTTTTTTTTTGTATCTTGGCAGAATATTTGAGCAGCTAAACTTGTTATAATTTAGTGTATTCTGCACAATTGACACTGATATTTATATTACTATATAAATTATCAAAAAAGCAAAGTTTTCTATTGAAATTGACCATTGTCTATTGACTTTATAATGAAATCAGAACTAATTTTTCAATCTTCACCTTGGTTTATTGCACTGTGTTTACTGGCAGGAGGAATTTACGCCATTGTACTTTACCAAAATAAAAAATCATTCACACTACTTCAAAATAGAATTCTGGCTCTTGTACGAGGGATTTTAGTGAGTTTATTAGCTTTTTTGCTTATTAATCCACTCTTACGTAACAATAAGACTTCGATTGAGAAACCAACAGTAGTTTTAGCAGTAGATAATTCTACCTCGATGGCTCAAAGCGGGCAGTCAAAACTTGATGCACTCAAACAAAATCTTCTAAAACTTAAAGAATCGATTGAAAGCAAAGGAGTCAGCGTTGAAATTCAAAATCTATCGGGGAGTGATGAAAATCAGGATATTAATCTCCTTAAGTTTAATGAGAAAAAAACTGATTTGTCAGAAATGTTGGCAAATATCAAGAGTAGTTATGAAGGAAGAAATTTGACTGATGTGATTTTAGTTTCAGACGGCATTGCTAATGAAGGTATTTCACCTACTTATGGAAAATATAACTTCAATATTCACACGATCGGTTTAGGAGATACTACTAAAAAGAAAGATGTAAAACTAAATGCTATTTATGCCAACCGCATCGCATATTTGAGTAATAAATTCCCCGTTCAAGTAGAAGTTTCAAGTTTCGGTTTCCAAGGAAAAACTTCAACAGTTTTATTAATACAGGCAGGTAAGATACTTGATAAACAAATAGTTAGCTTTGATAAATCAGATGACTTGAAACAAGTAACTTTTTATACTACTGCTGAGCAAAAAGGTATGCAGCGATATACCATTCAGGTTGTACCATTGGGGGGTGAGTACTCAATAAAAAATAATTCGAGAGATGTTTATATTGATATTGTTGATGGAAAGGAAAAAGTTCTTTTGGTCGCTCTTACGCCGCATCCAGATATAAAAGCATTAAAGAATATTATTGAGAAAAATGAATTATATGAATTGACAGTAAAAATAATTCAAAGTGATAATATAAGTGAAATTGGCTCACAACCTTATGATGTTTTGATTTTACATCAATTACCAGATATCTATGGTGCAGGAAATGGCGTTCTAAGCAGACTTTTAGCACAAGGTAAGCCAACTTTATTTGTTTTAGGGAATCAGTCAAATATGGCAAGTTTTAACGGCATGCAACAAGCACTTTCTGTTGCAGCTCAGAGTAGTAAAGCTGATAAAGTAACAGCGAAATTTAATAGTAATTTCAATTTGTTTAATCTTGATGGTGATAAACTTAGCCTTCTTGAACGACTTCCACCTGTTTTGTCTCCTTTTGGTGAATATAAACCAGTTACTGGGAGTGAAATTATTTTGTATCAGCGAGTGGGTTCATTAGTGACGCCAAAACCATTATTAATTGCTAATACCACTACTACACGTAAATCAGCCGTTTTTGCTGGCGAAGGGCTTTGGCAATGGCGTTTAGAAGAGTATGCTCTCACAGATAAACAAGAGATAGTGGATGAAATCATTATGAAAACCTTGCAATTGATTTCTGTCAAAGATGATAAACGAAAATTAAGGGTTTATCCAATTGCTCCTGAGTTCTCAGTTGATGAAAAGATTATTTTTGAAAATGAAGCTTACAATGATATTTACGAACGTATTTTTAATCAAGAAATCAAACTTGATATAACTGACGAAAAAGGGAAAGCTCGTAACTATAATTATTCAATCACCAAAGATAATAGTAGATTTGAAATTACAGGTTTGACCGAAGGCGTCTATCGTTACAAAGCTACTACTCAAGTATTGGGTAAAAGCGAAACGGTCGATGGCCAATTTATTGTTAAAAATACGGATTTAGAAAATCTAAATTCTACTGCCGATTTTAATATGCTCCGTACATTGGCTTCTCAAAATAATGGTCAATTTTTTGTAGCCAATCAGTTAGAAAAATTAAAGGACTTTTTGACTTCCAATAAAGCTCCAGATAAAGTTTCAAGTATTGAAGAAATGAATGAATTTATCAACTTGAAATGGGTCTTCTTTTTACTTTTAACATTAGCAACCATTGAATGGAGCGTCCGTAAATACTTAGGATCTTATTAAGTGATAGATTTTATTCAAGAAGCTTTTGCTTGATAATGTTTTTTTACTTTAGTATTCGTAATATAATTTGTATAGAATTGTATTACGAATACTTTATGCCATTTATAACAAATCTTTCATTCGCATCTTATTTTCTGTAATTTTGTGTTTTATTTAATTTTGCAAATGGAAGTTTGAAAATACTTTCGTTTTTTTTATATTAATTATGTTAAATTTTACATCCTGTAAATGGATTTGTGGCTATGAATATTGGAGATAAAGTAAGGCTAATACACTCAAAAGAAGAAGGCATAATCACCAAATTTTTGAAGAATGATGTGATTGAAGTTGAGATCGAAGCGGGGTTTAAATTACCTGTTTTAAAACGTGAGTTGGCTGTTGTTTCAAAGTCAGAAGAAAAAGCATTTAAACCTGTTAATTCGTCTGTACAAGAGCCAACTATTGAGAAACGTAAAAGTGATGTAAAAGCAGATAAGGGTATATTTTTAGCGTTTTTACCAACAAATGAAAAGAATGTTTCTTTACACATTATCAATAATACCGATTGGGATTTGCCATTTTCGCTCACCACAGGAGCAGACAAAACTCATCGAGGAATTATAGGTGGGTTTCTTAAAGCAAGGAGTATGCAATCATCAGCTACGGACTTGGCATTAAAAGACTTTGATGAATGGGGAAGTTTCACTTTTCAAGCTTTCTATCATACTTTAGGCTTTTTTAATGAACGCCCAACATTTGTAAAAAGATTGAGATTGCGAGCAAATACCTTCTTTAATCAGAAAAAAATGGCTCCTTTACTTCAAAAAGAAGCTTATTTGTTTCAATTAGATGCTGAAGAAGTTTCGGGAGATATTTCGCTTATTCTTAATGTTGAAGAATTAAAAGCGAAAATGACTGAAAAAAAAATAGGAGAAAATTCTCCCAAAATTTTCAACAAACCTGAATCAACTGTTGATTTACACATCGAAGAACTGACACAAAATAGCTTGACGATGAGTAATGCCCAAATGCTCGACCTTCAATTACGCACATTTGAAAATAAATTTGAAAGTGCAATTGCCAGTGGAATGGACGAAATTATCTTTATTCATGGCGTTGGCAATGGGGTATTAAGGCAGGAGATTCAAAGAAAATTAGCAGGACACAAAAACGTAGCTTGGTTTCAAGATGCTCAGAAAGAAAAATTTGGGTATGGAGCAACGAGAATAAAAATAAAATAATTTTTTGTTATCATAATCGTTAAAATTACTACCATAAGAAGAATGAAAAGTGAATTTATTGCTGTTTTATTAATAGTATTTAATTGTTTCTCTTTTAATACTCAAGCACAAAAAGCAAACCCAGAAGCACCAGTAGAAAAATATTTACAAGATACAGTTCTCGTGCAGAAAATTCCCTCAAATATTAGTATTCCCTTTGATATTTCGATGACTGACATCGAAAAACAAATCAATTCGACTGTAACTGGACTCATATACGAAGACAATAGTTATACAGATGATAATAATGATAATTTCAAATGTAAGGTTTGGAAAAAGTCTAATATTGTGATTACCGCAGCAACAAATGATGTATTTGATTTTACTGTGCCTATTAAGGTTTGGGCTGAAAAAGGTATTGGTGCTTTTGGAATTATGAAGTTTATTCCACTGGAATTTGAAATGAATTTGAAGTTTTCAACCAAATTTACGATAAAACCTGATTGGTCTGTGCAAACTTTTACCACGCCAAATGGGTATGAATGGATTACAAAACCTAAACTAAATGTAGGTTTTGATGTGCCTCTTGACTTTATCGTTGGAAAAATAATTGATAATAATCACTCAAAGTTTGCTAAATCCTTAGATGATGCGGTAGCAAAAAATATGTCTATCAAGCCTTATGTAATACAAGCATGGAATGCAGCTTTGCAACCTTATTTAGTTTCTGAAGAGTTTCATACATGGGTAAAAATAACACCTTTGGAAATTTCGATGATTCCATTGAGTACTTCTGGACGTAATATTAAATCAATTTTGGGTATAAAAGCATATACAGAGACCTTAACCGGTGAAAGACCATTTTCACCATTTGTGGTGAGTACCGTGCCAAATCTTAAGATAGTAACAGGTATTCCAAACGATTTTCAGGTAGGTTTGATGAGTGATGTACTATTTTCTGAAGCTGCTGCCGTAGCAAAGAGTAAATTTCTTGGACAAAAATATGAATTTCATGAAGGAAAATATAAAATAGAGATTACGGATTTGGATGTTTTCGGAAGCAATGAATATTTAGTTATCAAAGCAGATATCGTTGGTAGCCTAAAAGGAACAATTTATATTAAAGGTATTCCAGTTTACGATCCTGTCAAAAAAATGGTTGTGTTAAGTAATTCTCAATTTGATATAAAAACCAAAAATATATTAGCAAAAGCAGCAGCATGGCTATTGGAAGGCAAATTGGAAAAAATGATTCAAGATGAATATGGTTTACCAGTAGATGAATTAATCACTTATGCCAAACAAAATGTTGAATCAGCCATGAATACTGAATACCGTAAAGGTGTTAAATTAAGTGGCAAGATTGATAGTATTGTTCCTGACAAGGTGTATTTGACGCCTACAAGTATTATTGCAGTAGTTTTAGCAAAAGGAAAAGTTGAATTAAAAGTTGATGGACTTTAGAAATGTTCTGTGCTTGATAATCAATAATTTTTCTTAAAAAGTAAAACTTATATTGTCGAAAGCTGATTGCCGATTACAAATAGCTAAAAAATTCGTTGTACCTTTACAGCGAAAAAGAAATAGGCTATCTTATCGCGATTCTATTTTAATAGAGTTGAGGAAAGTCCGAACAACATAGAGCATCATGCTACCTAACGGGTAGGAAGTAATTGGGTGACTGATTATTTACAGCCAGTGCAACAGAAAATAAACTACCGTTCAATACGGAAAAGGTGAAAAGGTAGGGTAAGAGCCTACCGCTCGTTTGGTGACAAACGAGGCACGGTAAACCTCATGAGTTGAAAGACCAAATAAACCGACGTACCAGTGACCAGTTCACTGCGTAGGATTGCTCGTCTGAGTCGGAGGGTAGGTTGATAGAGGCAAGTAGTGATACTTGTTCGAGATAAATGATAAGAACGTATTCAGTTGTCAGCTATATCTGAAAATTGAGCCCGTACAGAATTCGGCTTATAGGCTTATTTCTTTTTTACAATTTCTTTTCCGGTTTTGACTGGAAATAGGTCATAGTTCACCAATAACTGCTACTTAACTTTACCATTCGATAAAATTTCTTGTAAATCTTTGATTTTCAAAGCAATAATGCTACCTTTGCAGTCCAAAAGATAAAAAGGGGACGAGTTCCCCACCTTTAAATCAAAAAATAACAATGGCAGTTAAAATCAGATTAGCAAGAAGAGGACGCAAGCAAGCTCCAGTTTATGACATCGTTGTAGCTGATGCTCGCTCACCACGTGATGGTAAGTTCATCGAAAAATTGGGTCAATACAATCCCCAATCAACCCCAGCAACTATTTCTTTAAAAGACGATAGAGCAGTGTATTGGTTAATGGTAGGTGCAGAACCAACCGACACTACACGTAAAATATTATCTGTAAGGGGTGTAATGTTGAAAAAACATTTACAAGTAGGTGTTGAGAAAGGTGCGATTACGCAAGAAGTAGCAGATGCTCGTTTTGCAACTTGGGCAAGCGAAAAAGAAGCAAGCCGCAATATCAAAATCGCAAAATTAGCGGAAGGTAAAGATGCTACTAAAAAAGCAGCATTTGATGCAGAAAAGAAAAAACGTGCTGATATGGAAGCCGCTCAACAAAAATTAGCAGCTGCTGAGGCAGAAGCTGAAGTTGTAGCTGAAGAAGCATCAGAAGTAGTAGCTGAAGAAGCTCCTGAAGCAGAAGCATAATTCTGAAAAGTATTAATTGATATAAAAATCCTCGCCCCAAAGCGGGGATTTTTTTTACATAGAGCATAAATATTTTAATAACAGGATGATTGTATAAAGGTGGTTTTTCTTAATTCATCACTTATTCAATATCCATAGTAGCACTCATTCACTCAAAATTAAGATGACAAAAGACGATTGTTATTTACTTGGAAAATTAACCAAAACTCACGGACTAAAAGGAGAGTTGGCTATTTGGTTGGACGTTGATTACCCAGAAGAATATGAAGAATTAGATTCGGTCTTGCTGGAAATTAAAGGAGAGTTGATTCCATATTTTGTTGAAGAAATACAAATTCGACCTAATAAGTCAATTATTAAGTTTGAAGATATTGATACAATTGAGGATGCTCAAAAGATTGTCAATTGCGACATATATTTACCAAATGATAATCTTCCTGAGTTAGATGATGACCAATTCTATTACCACGAAATCATTGACTTTGATGTGATTGATGAGCAAAAAGGCAAATTAGGGAAAGTTACAGCAGTTTATACTTCAGAAGCTCAGGATTTGATAGCAATGGCTTATGAAAATTCAGAAATATTGATTCCTGTAAGTGATGAAATTGTAAAGTCCGTTGATCGAGAAAAGAAAGAACTTTATACAAATCTGCCAGAAGGTTTATTAGAAGTTTATCTAAATCCTGATTCTGATGAGGAAAAAGATATGGATGAATCTGCAATTTAATACATAGAAATCATGCTTCATATTGATATAATTTCATGTGTCCCTCGTTTATTAGATGGCTTTTTTGATCACTCTATCTTAAAGCGTGCAAAGGAAGCTGGCCATGCAGAAGTGGTTGTTCATGACCTGAGAGACTACTCCGAACACAAACAAAAACAAATTGATGATTATGCTTTTGGAGGTGGAGCAGGAATGGTACTTGGAATAGAAACAATTGCTCGTTGTATTCGCAATTTGCAAAGTATTAGAACTTATGACGAAGTTATTTATATGACTCCTGATGGTGAACGCTTCCAACAACAAATGGCAAATCGGCTTTCAATGAGTCAAAACTTGCTTATTTTATGCGGACATTATAAAGGTATAGATGAACGAGTAAGAGAACATTTTATTACTAAAGAAATTTCAATTGGAGATTATGTTTTGTCAGGAGGGGAGCTTCCAGCAGCAGTTGTCAGTGATGCTCTGATAAGATTGATTCCAGGGGTTCTAAATGATGAAACTTCCGCATTGACAGATTCTTTCCAAGACAACCTTTTAGCTCCACCAGTTTATACTCGACCTGCAGATTTTGAAGGTTGGAAAGTGCCTGAAATTTTACTTTCAGGGCATGAAAGGAAAATCAGTGATTGGCGTTTGGAGCAGTCAATCAAACGTACACAAGAACGCCGACCAGATTTATTGAAATAAAAGTATTTAAATGGAGCTATTTATTCTTTATAGATAGCTCTATTATCTTTTTTCAAAAGCCATTTATTATTTTCTTGGATCATACTGTAGCCACTACCTGAAAAAACCTGTTCAGTATTTTTATCCAATAAAATACTACTTGTCTCTCCAACAATAAATAGTTCAACCTTTGTTTTATCATCGTTAATGATAGCGGTAGTAATGGAGGTATAAGGTTCTTTATTATCAATTGGACTTAGTTGAACACCCACTTCCCAAAGTCTTATACATGTGTTTTTTATCACTGACCAAGTATAGCCAGCACTTGCTTTGCATCCATGTGCGTCAGCATCATTACCTACCATAACAGCTGTATTATTGTCCATTGTCTTTCGAGCGGTGTTTTTATTTGTGCAACTAATTGATAAGATAATAATACTTATGATAAGGTGATGTTTCATGCAATGAGATATTAATAGTGGTTACTTTAACATTATACGTCAAAAAGTGATTTTAAAATAATTTATTAACGTCCTTTTTGTTATCGGAAAAGTGAAAGTAACAAAAAAAGTACTCTACTATCTGTATAAAATTATTTTTTTTTATTCTCAAATGAATTTTTAATCATTTGAGTTAAGACATTCTTATCAATATCATTGAGCCTGCTGATATAAATGCAGCCTTTGCCAATTTTATGCTTTCCTAATTTAGAAAGTAATGTATCCCTTTCAAAAAAACTTGAACCAAGATATAATGTGATTGCATTTGCTCTTGATGCAAATCCAATCAATGGGGCATCACCTTCGTGTCCGCTCTCATATTTGTAATGATAGCTTCCAAATCCAACAATGCTTGTACCCCACATTTTTGCTTCAAGACCAGTTTGTTGATTCATTATTTCAATTATTTCAGCACAATCATTACGCCTTTTCTCATCGTTTATAGCGGCTAAATATTCAGACACACTATTTTGTGTTTCGGTAGTTTTATTTTTTGCCATGATTAGAATATAAATAGGTTTTAATTTCGCAAAAACTTCTTTATTTATTTAAATAATGAAGTTTTTGCTTGTGCTTTATTATCAAAATACTACTTTGGATTCGCCCACATAGGATTTGAATTTAATACTTCCACATAAATATGACAGTCATTTGTATGAGCTCCTGGTAGGTAACCAATGCTCATTAAAAATTCATTGACAATTTCTCCTCCGGTAAATTTAAAAGTTTTCTTAAAAATTTTTACCCATTCTTCTTTTGATTTTGGATGATGGTGGGTCAACCAATTTTCAAAAGAACCATATTCTTTTTGAAGCTTGATAATAGTTTTGGCATTTTCAATGGCCGCATTCACTTTTAAACGATTTCTGATAATACCACTGTCTTCTAAAAGCCTAGCGATGTCAGATTCGGTATAGGACGCAACTTTTTCAATATTGAAATTATGGTATGCTTTTCTAAAAGTAACTTCTTTTTTTAATATTGTTTCCCAACTCAAACCTGCTTGATTAATTTCAAGAATAAGCCGACAAAACAATTCATTGTCATCGTTGATTGGAAAACCATACAATTTATCGTGATAGGCCTTGTGTAAGGCTTTTCTATCATCTGACATATATTCAATAGCTCGACAGTAAGACATAAAAATGAAATTTGAAAACAAATTTGAATACCTACTTTAATTCAAAATCTTCTTTTTTAGTAAAATATTCCAAACTTAAAATTAATAATATTATGCTCAAAAATGTAATTTTTTGCATAATTGGCAATGAGGTATATTCCCCAGAACCATAAATGTATAAAGTATAATAAAATATAAGAAGACAAATTACGCAGAAGAATTTTAGTAATTGCAGTTTTGATTTTAAAATAAATACAGTTATATAAAAAAGACTTATCAGAAACAATGTACTAGATATTGTTACCATTATATCATGCAAGGGAGTCACAATCAGAAAACTAAATATCATGCCTCCAACACCTAAATATTTAATCGTCTGGGCCGCATGATTTACAGGTATTTTCTTTGAAAATCGAATAAAAAATTGCGAAAAACTTAAAGAAAGAAAAATCATACCTGCATCAGCCCAAATTTTGGATGGATTGTCTGAACCATTAATAGCTTTTTCAGCGAATAAATTGCTTATAAAGTTTTTTGACCACACAAAGCCAATAGAACTTTTGTCAAAGATTGAGCCACCAGGATAAAGCATGGTTGCAATAAGAAGAAGAGAAACAGCCATGCTGATACCTATAAGTATTGAATGTTTTTTCAGCATTTTCAGTGACTTAGTTTATACCGTTCAGGTTTACTTTTGGTTCGTTCGATTATATTTCTTGCTTGTAAGTCAAGTTTTACTGTTTCGCCGTACCACTGAACACCGCCCTCAAAATTGTCTTTTACTCTTGAAAATAACATTTCCATTAGTTCGGTATGGGTTAGTTCATACTCGCATAAAATATTAATTAGATGTTCCTTTATAAATGTATATTTAGCCAATGAGATTTTTTTATTGGTCTTACCTACTTGTGGATGCAGGGTTTGAATTTGTTCTTCTTTCATTTTTTGTTAACTTCTATTACAAAAGCGATATGATGGGTTTTATACTTTATTGACATTTAACAATTCATCTTATAAAATTTCACATAAATCATTTGCTAAACTTTTAAAGATTGGATAAATTCTGTTGTTAAAGGCTTTTCGATATAGCCAACGATATTTGGATTTTCTTTTGCTTTATTAATATCAGCAAGGTTTATACTTGACGAAAGAATATAAATAATTAAATTTTCTTTAATAACTGCATCAGCCTTTTCTATTTGCACCATAAAATCCCATCCTGACATTTTGGGCATATTTATATCAAGGAAAAGTATTGTTTTTTTTGCGTTCATATTACCATAAAAAGACAGAATATATTCAAGTCCCTTTAGTGGCAAAGTAAAAGCTATAATTTCAGCATCAGGGAATTCTGAACTGATGATAAATTCATTTAACATATTATTGATACTATCATAATCAACTAAAATAAATTTATTTATCGTGCTCATAGCTAAAAATTACTTAAATTATGAATAATGTTCAAATTCAATTTTAAATTCTGTTCCTTTATTGACCTCAATCCTAATAGAAATTTTACCAGTCAATAATTCAACTTGTGTTTTAACCATTTAAAACTAATCGTTTTAAAAAAAACAAGTAGCAAGTCTGTTTAGTAGTTTGACCATCTTCCTACAAATTTATATAACCCTTCCAAATAATTCAACAAATATCCTTCTTTATTATAGATGCTCAAAATTGATTAATATTTATAGTAAATATGAATAATATAATAAGTATAAAAAATAATATAATTATATATTAAATATAAGTAATATAAAATTAATAATAAATTAAAAGTATTATTTAAAATGAATAAATTTCAGCTTAAACTGTGCAATTTCCTTGCAAAATCAACTAAAATTCATTAAATTTGTATATTAATTTTAATAAAAAGTACAACGAAATCTTTAAAAAGTAATATAATATCTTCATTTTAAGTAAAAATAAAGGCTAATGGCTGAGGACACAGAAAATCTAATCCCCGAATCCAACACAGGTACAGTTATCCCAATCAACATCGAAGACGAAATGCGTGGTGCTTACATTGATTATTCAATGTCGGTGATTATCTCACGTGCCTTGCCCGATGTTCGTGATGGACTAAAACCCGTACACCGAAGAGTACTATATGGTATGGCAGAACTCGGTGTTTATCACAATCGTTCATATAAAAAATCAGCTCGTATAGTAGGAGAGGTGTTGGGTAAATTTCACCCACATGGTGATTCTTCCGTTTATGGTACAATGGTGCGTATGGCACAACCGTGGTCGCTGCGTTATATGCTTGTTGATGGTCAAGGAAACTTTGGCTCAATTGACGGCGATTCTCCAGCAGCCATGCGTTATACTGAAGCTCGTCTGAAGCGTATTGCAGAAGAATTATTGGCCGATATAAATAAGGAGACCGTTGATTTTCAACCAAACTTTGATGACTCTCTCGAAGAACCATCAGTTTTGCCGGGGAAAATACCAAACCTTTTACTAAATGGCTCTTCAGGTATTGCTGTAGGTATGGCTACTAATATGGCTCCGCATAACCTCTCAGAGGTCGTTGATGGCATCACGGCATATATCGACAATAACGATATTACAGTTGAGGAGTTAATGGTTCATATCAAAGCTCCTGATTTTCCAACAGGTGCAACAATCTATGGATATAGCGGTGTGAAATCAGCATTTGAAACAGGAAGAGGGAGAATTGTACTAAGGGCCGTTGCTAATTTTGAAGTTTCTAAAACTGGAAAAGATCAAATTGTAGTAACGGAAATCCCGTACATGGTCAATAAAGCGGCCATGATTGAAAAAACTGCCGGTTTGATTAATGAAAAGAAAATCGAAGGTATTTCTGATATGCGTGATGAGTCTGACCGTGATGGTATGCGTATTGTCTATGACCTTCGTAAAGATGCAGTTCCAAATGTGGTTTTAAATAACCTTTATAAATATACAGAGCTTCAATCTTCATTTAGTATTAATAATGTTGCTCTTTCAAAAGGTCGCCCTGTCACAGTTAATCTCAAAGACATGATTCACTATTATGTGGATCATCGCATGGAGATTATTACACGCCGTACACAATATGATTTACGTGAAGCTCAAAAAAGAGCCCATATATTGGTTGGTTTGTTGATAGCTTTGGATTATCTCGATGCAGTGATAGCATTGATTCGTAAATCACGTGATGCTGATGAAGCAAAAGCGGGATTAATGGCAGGCGATTTCATGACAGCAAAGGAGAAAGAAGAATTCTTAATTACCGGTCTTCAACGCCTTCAAATCATTGATACCTATGATAATGATGCTGCAGGTGGTGTTATCTTAAGTGAAATTCAAGCAAAAGCTATCCTTGATATGCGTTTGCAACGTTTGACAGGATTGGAGCGTGATAAAATCATTGGTGAATATAATGACATTAAAACGTTAATTGATGATCTAAGATCAATTTTAGCATCAGAAGAAAGAAAACGTACGATCATCAAAGATGAATTAGCCGAGTTAAAAGCTCGTTATGGTGATGCTCGTCGTTCTAAAATTGAGATGGCAGCTGGTGAATTCAGTATCGAAGATATGATTCCTGATGATGAAATGTTAGTAACAATTTCGCATGAAGGTTATATCAAACGTACGCCGCTACAAGAATATAGAACACAAGGTAGAGGAGGCACTGGCTCAAGAGGAGTGAAAACAAAAGATGAGGATTATACCGAACATCTTTTTGCAGCTACCAATCACAATTATTTATTGTTCTTTACCCGAAAAGGTCGATTATTCTGGATGCGTGTATTTGAAGTGCCAGAAGGTGCTAAAACATCAAAAGGAAGAGCAATTCAAAATTTGATTAATATCGAGGCTGATGATAAAATTCAAGCAGTTCTAAATGTAAAAACTTTAAGTGACGAAGATTACATCAATAATAATTATATTGTGATGTGTACCGAAGACGGAACAGTGAAAAAGACTCTTTTAGAGGCTTATTCTCGTCCACGTCAAGGAGGTATTATTGCAATTAATATTGCAGAAGGAGATAATTTATTAGATGTAGCACTTACCAATGGCGATAATAATATTGTTATTGCTGCTAAAAATGGTAAAGTTGTTCGTTTTCACGAATCAGGTACACGCCCAATGGGTCGTACAGCGACTGGTGTACGTGGAATCAATCTCGAAGAGGGTGATCGTGCTATCGGTATGGTCTGTGTTTCGAGAGCAGATACGCAATTACTTGTGGTTTCAGATAAAGGGTATGGCAAGCGTTCGGATGTAGAGGATTATAGAGTAACTTCTCGAGGAGCAAAGGGTGTTAAAACATTAAATATTACTGAAAAAACTGGCTCTTTGGTGGCAATTAAAGAAGTAACAGATGATGACGATTTGATGATTATCACTAAAAAAGGTGTAGCTATCCGTATCAAAGTGGCTGATTTGCGTGTAATGGGCCGTAATACTCAAGGCGTAAAACTTATTCGTATGAGTGACACGGATGATATAGCATCAGTAACCAGAATCATTCGTGAAGAAGAAGAAGAAGTTGAAACAATTCCAGTTGTAGATGGCTCAATTTCAGGAGATGCTACAATTGAAACACCTGCCAATGATGAAGAATCAAACAATGAAGCTTGAATAGAGTAGGAGTGAAGCATATTACTATTTTCTTTAAATAAAATACTGATATTTAGTTCTTTATATAAAGAAAGTAGTAAATGTACAAGTCGAAAAATTCATTTAAAATCAACTGTTTTTGTTAATACTTTGTTAATTGTTATAAAATTCCTATTTTTCGACTAAATAAATTGTCAAAACAGTATTCTGTTAAACCCTAAATTAAATCATAGTAAATCACTAAAACCGAAAATCATAATGAAGAAAATCATTTTAGCGTCTGTAATGACAGTCTTTACAACAGGCGTTTTTGCCCAAAATGCAGCCCTCGATTCACAATTAAAGGATGCACAGTGCAAAACAGCCGCTGACGAAATAACTAAGGCCGAGAAAGCAACATTGGATGCTAAGAAGTCATTAAAATCTGCTACTTGGGTAAAATTAGCAGATGCTCAATTAGAAATGGCAAATAATTGCGGAAAAGATTCATTGGCTTCACAAAAAGCATATAATACTTACAAAAAAGCCTTAGAAGTAGAAGCAGGAGGGAAGGGCACAAAAGATATTGAAGCAGCACTGACAGGCACAAAATTGTATACAGGATTGATGCAACAAGGAGCAGGTTTCTATAACTTGAAAAACTACAAGAGTGCTTTATCATTGTTTAAATTGGCAACTGTAGTAAATGCTAAAGATACAACAGCTTCTTTATATGCTGGAATCGTAGCTCAACAAGCACAAGAATTTGGCGATGCTAAAACCTATTTTAGTAAGTTTATCGAGCAAGGAGGAAAAGATGTTGCAGTTTTCTACGGATTATCTGAATTGTATAAAAATGACAAAGAAACTGCAAAAGCTGTTGAAATCCTTAAAAAAGGTATTCAAGTAAATCCTTCAGACAAAGATTTGCAAAGCTCATTAATCAATGCTTATCTAAGTGGTGGAATGATGGCTGAGGCGATTGATAATATGAAGCAATTGATTGCTGCAACGCCAAATACGCCTGCAAATGCCAAAAATTTAGCTGAAAATATCAAAAATTTAGGTACTTTGTATGAAAATGAAGCTGAAGAATATGCTAAAAAGGCCCGCCCGATTGAAAGTGAAATAGGTAATATTGCTAAAGAAAAGTTAGAAGTAGAGAAAGACCTTAGTGCTGCAGAGCAAAGAAAAGCCGCTCAAGAGGAGGAGTTGAAGCGTTTGACAGATAAACTTAAAAAAGATCCTAAAACTGCAGCTGCAACTAAAGCTAATATCGCATCTGTCAATCAAATGATTGCATCAGCTACTACTGAAGTAGATGTTCTCAAGAAAAAAATCGAAAAATTGACTGCTGCATCTCAAAGTAGTGCTGCAAAAGATGCTGAATTGAAGACTCTTAAAGCAAAAGAATCCGAGTTGAAAGAATTAGCGGCAAACAACTATAAAAAAGCATTAGAAATTGATGGAAATAATTATGATGCAAACTACAATTTAGCTGTATTTTATTTCAATCAAGCGGTTGTTGTGAAGAGTGGAGTTGATAAGATGGATATGAAAACGTATAACGAAAAAGGTAAAGCCATTGAAGAGCAAGTTTGTGGGACATTTAATCAATCAAAAGTATATTTTGATAAATGTAAATCACTCAAACCAGACGATCAAGATTTAGTTGGTAATATGGAAAGCCTTAAAGGTGTACTTGAACAATGTGCAAAACGCAAATAAGCTATTAATTAGTAAGAAAAATAATAAAAAAAGACTTCTGAAAATATTTCAGAAGTCTTTTTTTATGGATAAAAGTTTTGGTGTATAGGGGCTTGTAAAATATCTATTTAACATAATGTAAATTATATAACATATATTTATAATACTTAATATAATAAATGAAGAGAAATAAATCTTATCAACATACTTCTTTCATTTCCTTACACTCTACTACCCTTACTCTTTAATAATTCAAGTGTTTCGTTGCTGCTGAGAATTGAATGGAATTTTTTATTTGATACTTGGTACGGAATATCAAATTCTCGCTGGCTTAAATAAATGGGCTATTTATAGCGTTTTATTAGATCTTAGCCAATTGAAAATGATTTTATCTACCGTAGATGATTTTTCTTTATCATCATAACGCAACCACGCAATTTCTTCAATTTCAGATGATGCTTCTAATTTACCAAAATATTTTCCACTATAACAAGTCATTCTGACAATTGTATCTAATGGATGACCATCAGCTTGAGCTTCAAATGTTCCAATATATTCTAAAGTATTTACTTGTAATTCAACAGTCAATTCTTCTTTTATTTCTCTAATCAAAGCTTCTACATCGGTTTCACCGAATTCTCTTTTGCCACCAGGGAAATAAAAAATATTTTTTCCCTTACTTCGAGTACTTAAAATGGATTTGTTTTGAATCTCTAACCAGGCTATTTTATCAATAATGGGCATTTGTTGAATTAAATTTGTTGATAAATTAATAATACTGTTGATTCTTTAGTTTTACGGTATAAAAATCCACAATACAGAAAAAATCCACGTGGAACACTTGTGGATAATACGTGGAACGACTGTGAATATTGTTAGCTTTCTAGGGAATAGAGTCCCCTACCGCATAATTACTATATAGATCCTTGCAAAAAACATTATAATAATATCCATCTGATTTTACAATGATTTTATCTTTCTTTATATATTCATCAAACCCTTTAGAAACAACTATTTTTGAGCCTCTAACATCATTTAAAAATACAATTGAGTCATAATAGTTAAAATATATAGGCTTTTTTGTGATTTTTTGTTGTATTATGACTTTTTTTATGGATTTGATGGTGTTAGGATTGACGTTTGTTTTCGTTAAAATCGTATTCAATGTATTATTCACAACATAGATATAATATATAAGCCCAATAAAAATAGCTACGAATAGAATAAATAAACCTCGAAGTGTATATTTCTCTTTTGATGTAGTGTTTTTTTTTGAAGTATGAGGATCCATGAACAAACGCCTATCAATTTTTTTGCTATTTGATAGGTGTTCGCTAGCTTGACTTACTTGTTTGGGAAGCTCTAATTTTTGAAACTTAAACTTATGATTTTCCAAAAAAAATATAGTTGTGTATAAAAAAACGAAATACTACTCTTTTAGAATGAATACAAAAATAGTATAGACATAATTAAAAGGCAAATAATAACTATCAAATCAATTCATAAATGCCTTTAATGCTTTAGGTTTTCTACCTACTTTTTTACGCATTTTTACTTTTTCAGGTCTTTCTCTAATTTTCTTGTCTTCAAAGAAAACACCCAGAGCTTCGATAATTATATCTTTTTGAGACATTCCTTCCCAATAGCCGTAATCTTTCATTTGCTCAACTAACTCATTTGGACAATCAAATGTGACCTTGGTTGAAGGTCCACTTTCTTGCATGGCAGCAATCATTGCATTTTGCTGCGATGTTCCTGTGCTTACCGTTTCTGAAGATTTATTAGTAGGTACTAAACTTTCAAATGTGAAATTTTTATTTTTTGCCATTTTATTAAATGATAAATTTTGAATATCAAATGATACATATCATCCGAAATCAATGGTTGAAATGAGTTAAATTGGAAAATTGACTATTGGTTAATACTTTTAAGGATCTCTTTAGTCAAATTATAATAATCCATTGCTCCGTTGCTATCAGGAGCGTAATTGAAAATATCTTTGCCGTTGGCTTGTGCCTCAGATATTGCGATGTTATCTCTGATACTTGTTTCAAAAAATTTGTCCCCCAATTGTTGTTTGGTCGCTTCAACCAAATCATTACTAAGTTTTTTATTAATTTTAGGATTGTATCTGGTTGCAAATACGCCACCTAATTGTGTTTGCGGACTAATTTGTTGCAATTCAGCGGAGTAAATTAAAAAATTACGCAAACCTTCATAACTAAGAAACTCAGCCTGTAAAGGAACCAAGTACATATCACATGCAATCAAAGCAATGCGTGTCATACCTGAAAGTGTAGGTGGACAATCAATCATTATAAAGTCATAATTTTTTTTGACCTTATCTAATAATAATTTAAGATTAAATGGAAATACTGGAGAAGCTTTTATTGAATCTTCTTTGGAATTCAACTCAGCGGAACTCGGTAATAAATCACCAATCTCAGATTGAATGACGATGGTATCAAATGACAATTCGCCAGTTAAATAATTTCCCACATGGTTTCTTCCAACTTGTACTTCCTGTACACCGAAGCATCGGGTTAAACTTGCTTGCCCATCGAGATCAATAAATAAAACTCTGGCATCAGCAAATTTTTTAAAGGCAGCACCAAGATTTTGAGTAGATGTGGTTTTGCCTACTCCCCCTTTGTTGTTTACTACGCTAATTATCATTTTGTCTATGTAAATAATATTTATGTGCAATATAGAGTAAATTATATATATGGGCAATACTAATTTAATGATTTTTATCCACAGTACTTTCTTTTTAATACATATAAATAGTTTTATAAAAACAATATTATTGTATAATTTATATTTTTAATCATAATTGAAAATATTTTAATTATGATTATTATTATTTTAATTATATAGTATTAATAAAAATATAATATTAAAACTATACAATAATTTATATATTTAATAAACTTTATATTAATATATAATAAAATAATTTATATTAAATTATTAATAAGTATTTTAATATAAATATTAATAAATTAATCAATATTTATATTAATTTATAAAAAGTATTGTATGTATAAATTATTAAATAATTATAAATAGTATAAATATTTTAGTATGATAAATAAAATAAAAATATATATTATGTATGAATAGTATTTATTTAATATAAAAGTATGTTGAATATTTAGCTCTGAAGAAATTTGTTTTGTTTGATTTAAGAGGGTTTTAGTATGCGAAACATTCAAATACCTTGCTTGTAATGGATGGTGGTCTTAAATCAATTGTTTGGTGGCTTAATTGGAGTTGTGTTGGTTGAATATTATTGCGGAATTTGAATATTTTAGAAAAATGTGTTGATATTAAAAATTGGGATTTGAAATATATGTAAATCAGACTATATTTCTTTGAATAATGTTGTAATAATATTTTGATTGAAAAAAGAAAAACGGAGAAATAGATGTTTCTCCGTTTTGAAATATTTGAATAAAAATCCTTAAAAAGAAAAATTTTACTTGAACAAAAAACCGATTGGTCCTATCTCAGTTTTTATTGAATCAATCAATGCACCACTTGCTTGATAACGGAAAATATATCCAGCCTGTTTGTAAGATGGAATTAATGTTGTATAAATTTGATTGCTCTCATTATCAAATCCAACGCTTTCAAAAGTTCGATTGATGAAAACTTTACTTGTTCCATCAGCAATATTTAATGAATTGATTTCACCTTTCAGCTTATAACCATCTGCTGTGTCATAAAAATTGTTTGTATAAAAAAGTGTTTTATAGTCTTTACTGATGCTCAAACTGCTCGGAGTTTTTTTATCATTCGTACCTCCTTTTAGTTTTGTTTCAATATTTTTTGTGATTGGATTGAATAAAACAATTTCTTTACCTGCCGTCATCCAGATTTTATTCGATCCATCCAAAACAAAATTACTCGGATTCGCACCTACTTCAATCGTTGCAGTTACTTCGTCTTTTTGGGTGTCAATAACTTTTATAGTTTTTTGTCCTCCCACATTTCCAACGTAAGCATTTGTACCGATAACAATAATCGACGAAGCTCCTTTGTCCACAGGAATTTTTTTTGTGATTTTATTCGCTGTCAAATCGAGTACAGCTATAAAACCAGTTTTGTAAGAATAGTCGGGATTGAAAGTATCCCAACAAGTAATATATACTTTGTTACTACCAGCTTTGACTGCTTTTTGTGGATTGTCAATTTCACCTTTAATACTTGCAATACTTTTAAAATTATGGGCATCAACAATTTCAACAGCATCTTTTCCGTCAGTCGAATTATCAACCAATATAATTCCCTTTTCATCTACTTCAGCATAGTCAGTTAATCCGCCTGCAAATGAACGATTATTCTCTTTCAAGAAAATATCAAACGAAGCTGTTTTACTATCTCTTTGGATGAGAGAAAGAGAACCATTGTTGTCGAAAAAATTTCCACTGTTAATAACGATTACACCATCATCGTAAGGTTGTGCTGGATTGGTTTCATTTTTGTCGCAAGAACTAAGTGCGAATACAGCATAAGCAATAGCTGTACTGTTGCGTAATTTACTTGTAGCTTTGAACATTTTTTTTAGTTTATTATTTATTAAAATTGAAAATTAATGCAAGTTGAAAAGTTCTACCAGGCATGGCATTTTTCTTAATATTGGGATAGACTGTATTTGTTAAATTATTGGCTTGTAAAACCAAGTTTATCTCCTGTTGAAAAACCTTTGTCTTGTAGTTAAAGGTTGTGTTAAAAATGAAGTATGACGGAAAAGGCTGACCAGAGTGATCGAAAGTAATGTATCGTTCAGAATTGAATATACCCTGTAAACCTAAATTCCATTGTTTATGGCCATAATACGCATTTCCTGAAACAGCATGGCGAGGTACATATATCAACTGTTTGCCAATAATATCAATAGCATAGCTATCGTAAACTTTTTGTTGGGAAGCATTGGTAAGAGCGTAAGATAAAATGATACCAGCTGTCTTTTGTAATTCAAAATTATTGAATTTAATGGATGAGGTAATTTCAAGCCCTTTGCTTAAAACTTCTTGTAAATTTTCTACACGGTAATTTCGGTCTGGATTCCAGTATGTCCAGTCTTTGATCAAATTATGAAAAGCACTAATACCTATTGAACTTTTATAGAAAGATCCATAAAGCTGTTTCCATTCGACGCCAATTTCCTTATTTAATCCTTGCTCAGGCTTAATGTCAATGTTTCCTAATACTTTCCAATATCTTTCATTCAAAGTAGGTAAACGATAGCTTTTAGCTATACTCCCAGTTAGTAAGATTTGTGTATTTTGTTTCGTAATAAGTTTAAAATCTAATCCTAAAGATGGGGTAAATGGGGCTTTATATCTTGAAGATAAAGCTTGTCGGAGGTTTATTGAGGAATTTATTTTTGATGAAAAATTATATCTAATAAGAGCATACAAATCACCTCTATTTTCATGGATAAGATTGCTTCCATATCCATCGACTTTAGTTGCATAATGAACAAATTCGCTACCAATGCGTATTGAAGATTGTTTTAAAATTTGTAGTTTAGTTTTATCCCATATAAAGTCATGTTCACCTCTGAGGATAAATCTATCAGTTTTTGATTTACTTGGGTCTAAAAATTCACCCTTTCCATAATCTAAAATATCTCTTATAAAACCAGCTTTTAATGAAGTATTTTGGATTTGAAAACCAGTTAAAAAACGATAAGCTTGTGTCTGAGTAATTTCACGAAAATCAATGATTTGAGGTTGAATTGTAAGCGTATTTGAACTAAGCCATAGATTAATATAAAAAAGATTTTCAATGTGGTTTTTAGATTTAAAATAAAGGTCTTGTACCAAGCCTTTTTGATTTGTTTCTGAAGGCTCAATTGGGTATTCATGTCCCTTTTTGTCGGTTCGAGAAGTGTGTAAACCTTCAAATTTATTATTAAAAATACCACCATAGAACAAGGTTTTAGTTCCAAAAATTAAGTGTTTATAAATCTTCATCGAACGAATTCCTGCATTCGCATTATAGCCGAAGTTTCCAAAAGGTACACCACCTATTTGCCCCCCCAATACAGTATTAAAACTTTCTTTGGTTAAGTTAGGCGATGAACTTAATAAGATACTACCACCTACAGCATCACTTCCTATGCAACTGGCAGCCGAACCATATTGTATAGACATTTTATCAAATCCAAGCAGAGGGATAGTAGAAAAATCGCTTTGACCAAGTGTTGGAGAATTGATATTTAAGCCATTCCAAAGTATGGCAGTATGGTTAGCTGAAGTGCCACGAAATGAAATACTGGTAGCTTGGCCAGCTCCATAAGATTTGAATGCAATTGGAGTTTGAAACTGTAAAAAGTCACCTAAATTTTGATATTGAAAGCGAGTTAAATTGATAGAATCAACTTTCTGAACCTTGAGTCCAGACATAAATCTTTCGGGTGAAAACCCAAAAACTTGAACCTCATTAAGACTTTTACAATCTTTGCAATCACTCATTTTGTCCTGAGAAATGGCATACAATGGTATTGCAAAACATAAATAAGTTAATGCCAGTTTAGTACGTAATTTTAAACGTACTGGCTTAATTCTGCGAATATTTCTAATTGGTTGCATAAAAGCATACAGACCTCTTTCCTGAAAAGAAAAAGCTCCAACAAAATGGGAAAATATGAGTGATATACTCACTTGAAAACATTTGTAATGCTGTCTTTCCTTCCGAAAACAACAAAACATACAAATAACGGCAGGTCTCCTGACTTACCTCACTGATTGCTACACCTTCCCGTTCAAATCTGAACAGTGGTTAAGACAAGTATTTGCCAAGACAGGGCAATCAGTTTATAGAATTTAATCTATTGAGGCTTACAGTTGCGGGGACAGTTCTCGATTGGGGCTAAATGTTTGCCTGACGAGATTCCCTATTAAGCTAAGAGTATTGATTGAAGCTCAATACCAATAGCACCGTAATCTTGTTACAAAGATAAAGGAATTAAATTTAATTTAACAACTAACAAGACAAAAAGCTAAAAACACTGAGAATTTAGCCTTTTGTCTTTCGGTAAAAATTTAATTCATTTTGAATTCCTGAATTGTGCCATCATTGAACACTACCATAATGCGAGCAATGCTTCCATGACTGAAATTAGTCAAAATGTTTGGATTAAGATTTTGCTGTGTAGTATTCAGTTCGGGAGATTTTCTTTCATTCGATTCTCGTGGAGAATATTCTGGGCGTTTGGTAGTCGTAACTGTCTGATTATTAGACGGTTGTGATATAGTTTTTGTGTTAATATCATCATCTTCCAAAAACCAATTGAACCCTAATTCAGGGTATCTACGATACATTTTCTGCACAATTTCGAGACTTGGCTTGTTTCGGTCTGATAAAATGTGAGAAATACTCGGACGAGGCACACCAATTTCATCTGCGAATTTGGTTGAGGTCAAATCCTTATCAATAATGAAGCGTTTGATTTTTTCGTTGAGGTTCATGTGATTACAAAATTAAATTACAATTGTTAAGTAAGCAAAGCTTATATAAATGTAAATATTAACAAATATAAACACTGCTGTTGCACTATGTAAACATCTACGTTACAAATATAAATCGTTTAACAATGCAAACCAAATACTTTTGTAAATAATTTTTAACATTTTTAAATAGCGAGTAAATTCTGCCTGTTTACGAATGGCAATAGCCTGATTATCAATGATTTACGAAATGTTTGATAGTTTTAAGATCTTTAAGAAGTTCTATTGTAATTGTATTGATTTTGGATATTGTTTACAAACAGAAGGTTGGAATTATAAATGATTTGATTGTGATGAGGCGAGAAGTGTTGTTTACAATTATAAAAAAATAATTTACAAAATATTTTGATATTAAATAGTTTGTGTTTAATATTGTATCACAAAACGCAAGCGACTTACATGCTTTTCCTATAATAATATTAAGTTTATTTTAAGTTCAGGTTTATTTTTGGAGGTTTTAATACCAACAATAGGATTCAATCATCATAAACTCTGCTCTTTCTGAGGGCGGAGTTTTTTGCTTTGTGCTAAAATGATCTTTTAATTTTAATTCATTTACTAATTTTGTAAATTTTTCTTAATGAAATCATGCAGACACATTAATGTTAATGTAGTTATTTTGAAATCGGAATATCAATTTTATTGAGTCTTCAAATAAACAATTGGTATGAAAAAGTAATTATTTCTAATTGCAATTTATTTTTTTCACCGCCTATTTTCATGAATAAATGGTGAAAAAATATTTTTAAAAGACAATGATGAGGGTTTAAATCAGGAGAAAAATATCTAAAAAAGGCTCTTCAAAATTAATTGAAGAGCCTAGAAAAATTAAAGTAGAATAATTTAAACCGAAACGTTGTTTTCTCTTAGAGCTTCGTTTAATGATGTTTTTAAATCAGTACTTGCTTTTCTTTGACCAATAATCAAAGCACAAGGAACGCCAAATTCGCCTGCAGGATATTTTTTAGGCAACATTCCAGGTATAACAACTGAGTTTTCAGGAACAAATCCAATATATTCTGCACCTGATGTTACATCAATGATTTTTGAACTCCCTGTGATAGTTACTCCAGCACCTAAAACAGCTCTTTTTCCCACTCTTGCACCCTCAACAACGATACAACGTGAGCCGATGAATGCTCCATCTTCAATTATTACAGGAGAAGCCTGTGGTGGCTCTAATACGCCTCCTATACCAACACCGCCACTGAGATGCACATCTTTTCCTATTTGAGCACAACTACCCACTGTAGCCCATGTATCAATCATTGTTCCACTATCAACAAAGGCTCCAATATTAACATACGAAGGCATCATAATTACTCCTTTTGCTAAGAATGCACCGTATCGTGCGACTGCAGGTGGTACAACTCGGACGCCCAATTTGTCATAGCCAGATTTTAATTTCATTTTATCATGGTATTCAAAAATACCCACTTCTTGAATTTGCATCTGCTGCATTGGGAAATAAAGGATAATGGCTTTTTTTATCCAATCATTGGTAATCCAAGTATCGCCAGAAGGTTCAGCCACTCGAAGTTCTCCTTTATCAACCAATTCGACAATTTTTCTTATTGTTTCCTGGGTGCTTTCTTCTTTTAATAGTTCACGATTTTCCCACGCTTGTTCAATAACTTCTTTTTGATTCATTATAAAAATAGTATTAAGTAATTGTTTAATAAAAATAATATAAAACGTTGATATTCAATAAGTTATATATAAATTTTAAGTTTATTTTAAGAATTAATATATGGCTTGAAATGAGCCCAAATATTATTTTACCCCTTTAAAGGAAGTATCTCCTACTCAAAGTTAATAATATGATACTACTTTACCAAGTAATAATAGTAGTAATTAATACTAAGTCGTTACATAAGCTTAGAATCACAATCGATAAAACTAGACAAATAAAACGCTAAATCAATAGCAATACTAACTAAATATTTTAGTATATATAACTAAAATGCTAAATTTGATTAGCTAGAATTACTAATAATATTAGTTTTAATACTTATTGATTTAGTATTTTATTTCAATAACCTAATCTAAATCTGTATTTATAGTTTTTTTCTGATTAGATTTCATTAAATTTTATAATTAAACATAATATTGTTAACTTGCACGAGTATTACTTAAACCAAAATTTTTTATCGAAATGGCAAAAGTTAAAGTCGCTATTAATGGATTTGGACGAATTGGAAAATTAGCATATCGTCAGATTTATAACATGGAAGGAATTGACGTTGTAGCAATCAACGACTTGACAAGTCCTTCAACACTTGCTCACCTTTTAAAATATGATTCAGCACAAGGCAGATTTGACCAAAATGTAACTTCAACAGACAATAGTATTATTGTTAATGGTGATGAAATCAGAATATATGCTCATAAAAACCCAGCAGATATTCCTTGGGCAGATCATGATGTTGATGTAGTATTAGAATGTACTGGTTTTTTCACTGATAAAGATAAAGCTGCAGCTCACTTGTCGGCTGGTGCAAAACGAGTTATTATCTCAGCTCCTGCAACTGGTGATTTGAAAACTATTGTTTTTAATGTTAATCATAATATTCTTGACGGTAGCGAAACAATCATTAGTTGTGCAAGTTGTACTACTAACTGCTTAGCTCCAATGGCTAAAGCTTTGAATGATAACTTCAAAATTTTGGTTGGAAGTATGACAACTGTTCATGCTTACACAAACGATCAAAATACATTGGATGCTCCTCATGCAAAAGGTGATTTACGTAGAGCAAGAGCTGCCGCTGCCAACATTATTCCAAATAGTACAGGTGCAGCGAAAGCAATCGGCTTAGTTTTACCTGAATTAAAGGGCTTATTAGATGGTGGTGCTCAACGTGTACCAACAATTACAGGTAGTTTGACAGAATTAACATGTGTGTTAGAGAAAAAAGTAACTGCACAGGAAGTTAATGATGCCATGAAAGCTGCAAGTACTGAAAGTTTTGGATACAATGTTGATGAAATCGTAAGTAGTGATATTATAGGTACTACATTTGGAAGTATTTTTGATGCCACTCAAACTAAAGTTGTTACTGTAGGTGATTCACAATTGGTAAAAACAGTAAGTTGGTATGATAACGAAATGAGCTATGTAAGTCAATTAGTACGTACAGTGAAATATTTCGCAACTTTGATTAAATAATATTCTAAAGGAAGGCTCTATAGAGCCTTCCTTTAATTTTTAACCTTTTTTAAGAGATTTTGCAGCTAAATAATTGATTTTATAGCCTTTTGAGACAAAAAGTTTCTCATAATGAGTTTCAATCCCAAAATGTTCATTTATTAACTCTGAATTATATAGGTCAGTTGTCTGCCTTAAAATTTCAAATTCTTTTGGTATTGTTATTAATGAATATTCAAACAACGGAAAATTATCAGTTTTAAAGAAAAATAATCCATCTATTTTTAAAATTTTATTAAATAAATTTAGATATTTAGGATTAGTCAATCTTTTCCTCTCTTCTTTATCTCGTGGTTGTGGATCTGGATGAATTAACCAAATTTCATCAACTTCATTCTCTTCAAAAAATTCTTCTAAAAAAACCATCGGTGTCCTCAAAAAAGCAACATTTTTTAATAATAAATCATTTGCTCTTTTACTTCCTCTGGCAATTCTATCACCTTTAATGTCAATTCCAATAAAGTTTTTATTAGGATAAACTTGGGCTAAACCCACTGTATATTCACCTTTTCCACAAGCTAATTCTAAAACAATTGGGTTACCATTTTTAAAATACTTTTCACGCCATTTGCCTTTTATGGTCGTGTATAATTCTTTCCCACGTTCAATCACGTTTTCAGATTGGGAATTGTACTCAAATCGAGGTAATTTTCTTCTTGCCACTCTCCTACTCTATTTTATAAGTTATTGATAATCAATTATTTACAACAAAAAAAACAATACTTTTTAATAGTATAGATTGTATAATATATACTATTAAACAATTACATTTAATATAAAAAACAAATACTATACTTTATAATTTATTCAATCCTGCAACAACAAATGTACTACCGCCAATATAGATTAAATCATCTTTTGACGCCAATTTGTTCACTTTTTTGAGTGCATCATTCACGTTGAGAATTGAATATCCCGATATATTATTCAATTGAGCTATCTCTATCAAATTCTCAGTGGACATAGAACGTGGAGTATCAGCCTCACAAAAGACGTATTCAGCATCTTTTGGAAATAATTTCAAGATTTCTTCAACATTTTTGTCTTTAACAAATCCCAAAATAAAATATTTTCTTTTAACTTCAAGCCTACTAATTTGTTTCAAAACAATTGACAATCCATGTTCATTATGAGCAGTGTCACAAATCGTAAGTGGTTGTTGACTAAGAATCTGCCAACGTCCTTTTAACCCAGTCAATGTTACAACTTCTGAAATACCTTTATGAATGGCATAATCAGAAATATCATAATTTAAGGTTTTCAATATTTCAACTGCTTGAAGTACACCAGCAAGGTTTTTCAATTGATATTTGCCAATCAATTGCGATTCAAAAATTTTTCTATCAGAATTATTATTTATTGCTTCAACTATTAACTTCAAATTATTTTCTCCTTTCTCACTGATTTGAAAATTATCCTCAGCAAAAAAAATAGGTGATTTACATTCTTTAGCTTTGTCTTTAAAGACAGTATCTGTTTCAATATGTCTTTCAGAAACAACTACTGGTACATTTGGCTTTATTATTCCAGCTTTTTCAAAAGCAATTTTTGATAAGGTATCACCTAAAATATCAGTGTGATCAAATCCAATATTTGTAATTACAGACAGTTCTGGAGTAATAACATTGGTTGAATCTAATCTACCACCAAGACCAACTTCAATAACGGCAATATCAACACCTTGTTTAGCAAAATAATCGAAAGCAATAGCAACACTTAATTCAAAAAAAGAAGGTTTTAATTCTTCAATAATTGATTTATGCTTCTTAACAAATGCAATTATATTCGCTTTTTGAATAGATTTACCATTTATTCTGAATCTTTCTGTATAATCTTTTAAATGCGGGGAAGTATAAAGCCCAGTTTTATAACCAGCACTTTGCAAAATTGCTGCTATATAATGAGATGTACTTCCTTTACCATTAGTACCCGCAATATGAATACTTTTAAATTTATTTTGTGGGTTTCCAAGATATTCGCATAATTTTATGGTGTTAGATAAATCAGCTTTAAAGGCTTTTGCACCAATCCGATGAAATACAGGAAGTAATGAATAAAGATATTCTATCGTTTGTTTGTAAGTCATAAAATGGTTTTAGAAAACACAAGTCAAAAATATCTACAAAGCTAACTACAACACTGCAATTCTGAAAATCATTAGGCATAAAAAAAGGACAATTTTTAAATTGCCCTCTTAAATTTCTTTATTTCAATTTCCAGATTGAATATTAATTGTTATAGTTCCAGTTGCTCTTGGAGGTGGTGTGCCTTCTGGTGATAAAACTGAACTTAATTTTTGTTGTATATAATTCTTATAAAAATTTTGAACTGTGGCACTAACTGTTGATTCAATTACACTTATACCAACAACATCGCCAGAATCATCAACGGTTACTTTAAAAACTATTTTTCCAGTTTCTGATGAACCATCATTTGGTAATGAGAGCTTTCTTTTATTCCATCCACTTAGTCCGCCAATTGAAGCTCCTGAACCACCACCTTTACCAGGTTTACCCATCATACTCTTCCCATCTAAAGTGCCTCTTGGATCGCCTTTGTCACCAACCTCACCTTTTTTGCCATCACCATTATTATTACCACCAATTCCGTCTTTTGTTCCGATTGTACCATTTGAGTTTGAATTAGATTTACTTCCGCTTCCAGAACCAGTGCCTCCTTTTTTCATTATTGAACCTTCTTCAACTGAGCGTTTGGGTGGTTCGGGTGTAGGAGGAGCTGGCTTTGCTGTTTCAGTTTTTGGTTTAGTTTCTACAGGAGTATTTTTTACTACAGGCTTTGTTTCAACTTTTTTTACAGGCTTAGTGTTTTCTTTCTCCTCAACTGGACTATCGTCTTTGGAAGTAATGATAGGTTTTGACGGAGTCTCTTTTACTTTAACCTTTTCAGTTTTTTCAACTGGTGGAGGTATTACCACAGGTTTAGTTTTGATAGGCTTGGCCTCTTCTTCTTTTTTTTCAGAAGGTTTTACATCATAATTATTGGGTGAAACATTGGCTTTATTTGTTGTTTGAATATCTCCTGAACCTACTAAATCAACTCCATAGTTGAGCTCAACACCTTCTGCTTCTTCGGGCGGTGAATAGATTAGTTTTAAAAAGAAAAGAATTCCAAGAAAAATAGCATATATGAAAACTGTCAATATAAATGCAGTTGTTTGGTTTTTCTTGTTATCTTGTTCGAGCGAAGCTGATTGCATATTTATTTTAATTAATATTTAAAAAAATCAATTTAAAGACTCAATTATTGCCATTTCCTATTTTTTCAAAGTTATTGCATTTTCACAAAAAAACCTGCAAGACTACTTACAGGTTTTAATTTTTATAGCGATAGCTAAAAGCTATTTAATTTGCTTTGATAATTGCAGCTTTTTCACCGATAAGCAATTTATGCTTTTCAGATAAAACTTCAGCTTCTTGATATGAATTCGCCTCACCAGCTACAACTTTCATCAAATCACCTACTTTTATTATTCTTGGTGAAAATCCATTCTTTTGAAGCATTAATTGCAATTTTTCAACATTCTGCACGCTTTTAAAAACACCTGAAACAATCAAATAACGCTTACCACTTGTATTTATTGTTGTATTAGGCTTTTCAACAACAGTATTTGTTTCTTTACTATCAACTTTTATCGTCTCAATTTTGGATGCTTCAACTTTAGTAATTTCAGTATTTTGCTTAAGCGGTTCTGCTGGTTTGTCAAAATTTGGTTTAATGATTTCAGTTTCTGAAATTGGTAAAACTTCAGTCTTCAACTCACTAGGCTTAGTTACTTTTGCAACTTCTTCTTTTTTGGGTATGTAATCTAAAGGATTAAAACTCGCTTTTGCAGGGCTATTAATACTTTTAGGACTTGAAAACAAAACAATAAATAAACCTGAAGAAAGTAATAAAATTGGTAATGAGTACAAAGCATAAGTCCATCCAGAAGACTTAGAGCGTTTATGCGTAGATGAATATGAACCATGATGAATCAATAATTCATCGTCATCATTTTCAAATGTCTGACTATAAACATACTTTTCTTTTGTAACTTGGCGTGGAAATAAACTATCAAACCCAAAACTTTCACTAAAGAAATTATTTCGACGATCTGGGTCAAAAACTAAATTATTTTCTTCATTTAATGAAAAATTTCCAATTTTATCAAAGCTAAATGATTTTTCTGTAGCCAATGATTCTTTAATATCAGTTACAAAAACTTGAATTTTACGTTTTGCTTCATCAATTGTTACACTTTCACGTCGTGATATATGGGTTGCTAATAGGCCATCATCTTGCTTCAAGATTTCATTAAAGGCAACTCTTTTTTGCGGAGGCATCAAAGATCCGCTGATTTCATTGAAACTTGAAGGTAAATAATTAGCAATAAATGCCCCAAAATTAGGAATAGTTACATAATCGTGTTCAAACAATAATGTGCGTATATGATCAGCAATTGGTCTCATAAGAGATGTTTAGGTTTTGGAGTCAATTCGTAATGCTAATTTAAAAGGAATAATTGACACCTACAAGAAAATTCAAACCTTGTTGTTGATAATAGAGATAACGCTCGTATTTTTTCCCTAAAAGATTATTCAGTTTTACAAAAGCAGTAAATTGTTTGCCAAACAAATAGTCAAATTCAGTATTTAAATCAAAAATTGCTTTGTTAGTGACCAGTGTTTGAGTTGTTGGATTTTTTGCATAAGTTTTACCGTAATAGTAAAAATCTACGTTGGCTACCAATTTTTCAGAAACAATTAAAGTATTTCCCCATTTGATTGAAACAAGTGGGCGATGAAATGGTTTTTCATATGCACGTCTTTGATAATGATTAAAATCTGTACGTAAATATGTTCTCCACATTTCTACTGGCTGATAATTTAACTGGGCTGTCACATTGACATATTGTGTGCGTAAACTATCATACAATATTGTAAACTTTGAAGTATCAGCCAATGATTCATTTTTCTTCGGTGAATAATTATTAAAATAAAATAAATTTTTATAGTAGCCCATTGAACCTTTGAAATTGAAACTAAATCCTGAGCCAATATCACCCTTTCCACCTACATAAAATTCTCTAACTTTTTCAGTATTTAACAACTTTGCTTGTGCTTTCAAGTAAGGATTTTCTGCAAGATAACTACCTAAAGTGTTTCTCACAATATCTCCATCCATTCCAGCAAATACATAAATGAGACTTGGGAATTTATAAGTCAATTCTACTGTTGGATAACCTTTTGTGCGATTAATATTTTTAATTGCATCAAATTCATTCACAGCTTTATAACCGATACTTCCTCCAAAACGATTAAGATTAACTTTAAATGATGGCTCCACTCTAAACAAATTTCTTTTATCTACTTCACCATCACTTCTTTGAGCCATATTTGCATCAGCATCAACTAAAGCAATAAATTTTTCTTCAATTATAGGGAAATAAGCATTGAACACCGTAGTCCAATCAGTTTCTTGTGCTAAATAATTATCTTTTAGAGATTTTAAACTTGTTTTTAGCGAATAGTCAACTCTTGGATTTGGAGCAATATTTTCAAAACCAACATTAAATTGTACAGTATTTAAAACTTGTTTTATTTCATTTCTGTCGAACTCAACTCTTGGCCTTTTATAACCATAAAAATAATATTGATCTCTATTGTATGATAATCCTCCACTTATTTGAAACTTTTCTGCTAAATACTTTCCATTTAATTCAGCCTTATCGTACATATTTGCTGAATTTTTATCATCAACAGGCCCTCGATTGGTGGAATTATGCGAGGCATGAATTCCCAATACCATTTTGTTTTCTTGGAGTGTATTAATGTATGCCTCTCCATAAAGACGTCCAAAATTACCCGCACCAAGACTGACATAGTTATTGTATTTCTCTGCTTCTTCTTTCTTTTTACCACCATCTGGCGAAACTACATTAGGATTAAACTTTACTTCTTCAATCCCAGTTGGTTTTCTATCAAAGAAAGCATATTTCATTTGTTTATCTTCTGGATTACCCTTGACAGGTGGAATCTTTTCAAAAACTCGATTGGCTGGAGGTAATTCAACTTTCCTATCTTTCGTAATGACAATATCATCATCTAATTGAGCAAAAGAAGGAATTGCAGCCAAAATACCCAAAATTGGTAGTATGCTTTTAAAATATTTCATATTTTTTTTATTATTATTCATTATTCGTCAATCTTCATTCTCTATTCACCTCAGTCTTTATTTTCAATTTCTTTTAATTTTTTCTTAGCTGAATCAACAGTTTCTGGTGTATCAGAGTTTTCTATGACTGATTTCAAGGTCGCTTTAGCCATAAAATAATCACCTAAAGCAATATAATCATCTGAAATTAACAGAAAACTCTTTTCATACCAAAATACAAATTCCGAAAACTCTTGAGCTAATTCTTGCAAAGTTTTAATAGACTCTTTGTATTTCTTCGCTTTATATTGCATATCACCAATGAAATACTTTGCTTCTGCTCCGTTATTATCTTTAGCCATTGCAATGGTTTTTTTAAACTCTTCCTCTGCTTTTGTAAAATCATTTTTTTGCATATAAGATTTCCCAAGATATAACTGTGCCTTATTCGAAGCACCCATGACAATATTTCCTCCATTATTAATGATTTCACGAGCAAAATAAATGGTTGAATCTTGGTTACCAACAGTATAATATGATTCGAGTAAACCTTGCCATGCTGTGACTATATCACGTTTATTCTGTGATGAAACAATTACAGTACGGTAATTAGTAATCGCATTTTTGAAACTTTTATTACTGACTTCAATCGCAGCCGCTCTTAATGCGGATTTTGTAACAAAAGTTGTACGATTATCGGCAATCACTTGATTATAGAATTTTAAAGCATTCGGTTTATCATTAGAAATATAATAAGAATCTCCTAAGTAGTACCTGGCTTCAAAGACATTGCTACTATTTGGATAATTTTTAATATATTTTTGCAACGCCAAAATTGCTTTGTCATATTTTTCATTCAAATATAAATTCTTAGCTGTTTCATATTCAAGGTTTTCAACAGAACCATTTTCTGGATTATTTTTCTTATATTCTTCCACTATTAAAGAAAATTCCTCTGGACGACCCACTGTATTTAGGTTTTCTTGTAAACCTAAAAGTGCATTATCAGCGGCTTCTGATTTCCCATAACGTTGGATAATAACTTTATAGTCGATAATTGCAGCTTCATAATTTTTCAAATTTCCATAAGCTAATGCTCTTTTCGATAACGCTTGTGGAATCAAGCCACTTTTTGGTCGTTCACGAACCATTTTACTCAAAATAGTAACTGCATTTTGATAATTTCCTTTATCTAACTCTAATGACCCACTTTGATAAAGTGCATCATCTGCTAAACGTGAATTAGGAAATTGTGTTGATAATTTATCAAAAATTTGCTGTGCTTCTTGGTTTTTACCAAGAAAAGTAAGTGTCAAACCTTTTTGATACATCGCATAATCTTTTTCTGAGCGATTATCTTTTATTGCTTGATCATAATAATTAATGGCCTCAGTATAATTTTTTGAAGCTAAATAGCAATCTCCAATTCTTACAAGAGCGTCCTCATAATTTTGTCTATTTGCCTCCTCTTTTTTACCTTTCAAAAATTCTTTAAAATAATTACTCGCTTGCTTATAATCTTTATTATTATAGTTCAAATATGCCAAGCCATAACGGCTTTTTTGTTTCAACGTTTCATTCCCTACATTCAAAACATCTTTATATAAAGCCTCAGCCTCAGGTAATTTGGCAGCATAAGCAGCTTCGGCTTTCCAGAAAAGCGAATTTTGTTTTAATTCATTATCATTTGGTTGTGAAAGGGATTTGTCAAAATACTGGATTGCTCTTGAATATCGTTCAGCATTAAAATCCAAAACTCCTTGGTTGTAACAAAGTCGTTGATAGGCTGTATTGATCTTAGTAGTACGTTTTTTTAAATTTTCTATATAAGCTATTGCTTGTGCGTAGTTATTAGAGTCAAACAATACTTCACTCAAAATTTCGTTAGCATCATCTTCATATTTACCATTAGGATAAGTCTTTAAATACTCCTGCAATTCGTTTATTCCTTGTTGATTATTCCCTAAATCAATGGCAACTTTAGCATAATTATATTGAGCTTCTTCTTTAATAACTTTATCAAAATTTGAAGACTTTGCTCTTTCAAAAGCGGCAAAAGCGGCATTAATATCATTGGCTTTTAATGAAGAAATCCCTAAATAATAAGCTGATTGTTGTCCAAGTTCAGTGTTTAATGCAGCCAATTTTTTAAAGTTTTCAACTGCTTTTTCAAAATTATTAGTTTTATATAAACTATAAGCGTGCCTAAATGTAACTTGGTTAGAAACCGAACCTCGTCTAAAATTTCTGAATTTATCATAATACTTTGCTGCTTTTACAAAATCGTCTTTAAAATAACAAACCTCAGCCGTCACCAAACAAATATCATCAATCTTTTTCCCATTAGGTTTATCGATTATTGGCTCTGTATATGCTAATAATTCGTCATTTTTTTTCTGAACATACAAAATATTTGCAATCCAATTAGGAATTTCAATACGATATGGGTTTACATTTTCAACTTTCTTGAAATCTGCCAAAGCCGCATCATAGTTTTCCTTTTTATAATTAATCACGCCTGAATAATAAGCAGCTGGCTGAGAATAATCAGAAGCAATACTTTTCACTTCCGAAAATAAGGGCAAAGCTTTTTGATAATCATTCGTCTGATAATAAGAAATAGCTAATTTATATTTCAACTCAAGTGTTTGAAGACTATTACTTGCCTCGTTAGTTGCCTTCTCTAAATAGGAAATTGCTCGATTGTAATCGCCTTGTTCATAGAAATACTTACCTAAATCAACATAAATCACCTTAGCTTTTGGATGACTCGAATGATTAACTGCAAATCTTTCAATTTCAATATCAGCATCGAGGGCTTTAGAATATAATCCAGCCAACGCAGCATAATACTCTGCATTGGTTAAATTAAATTCATTCTCTTTAAGATTTTTTCCTGTTAATGAGATATAATGTTTAAACTCTTCCCGTGAGGCAGCATATACTTTCTTTTGAAAAAGTTCGATTCCTTTGTGGTAATGAGATTCGGGGTCAGTATATGCAATTGTGTTTTGTGAAAATGTCGGTACTGATATATACGTAAAAGTACCTACAAGCATCGAAGCTATGATTTTTTTCATGGAATTAAGGTCAGTGAAACAATTAACCAATTTAGGTAAAAAGTTTAAATCAAACAGAGTGCCAATTATTATTTGGAGGAAAAAATGACGTAACTTATGATACGCCAACGTGCAAAAAACGTTATTTTTACTAAAAAATTGTCTTTCTTTCATCTCAAACAAATAAAACTTAATTTTTTAAATGAAAAATTTAATTTTACTCATTTTCCTTCTTGGTTTTAGTGTCAAACTCACCAAAGCCAAATCATTCATTGATGATAATCCTTTTCCTAAAACCAATATTTCTTATGGTTTATCAATGACTGAACCTTGGACTCATTATTTTGAAGTTTCAATGACTTTGGAAAATATTGATAAAATTTCAGAATTGAAAAATGCTGATTACGTAGATTTTAAAATGCCGGTTTGGACTCCAGGTTCATACCTTATTAGAGAGTATGCAAAAAATGTTGAAGGATTTACAGTTTCAGATGGTACTCAAGCTTTAAAGTTTGATAAACTCAACAAAAATACATGGCGAATCCAACGTGGAAAAAGTAATCGAATAGTTATCAATTATAAAGTCTATTCATTTGAATTAAGTGTTAGAACTAGTTTTCTTGATGATATTCATGGTTATGTTAATGGTGCAAGTATGTTTTTGTATGTCCCACAACTCAAAATGGCACCAGCTACTTTAAGTATTAATCCTTATAAAGGTTGGACAACTATTTCTACTGGGCTAAAAAGTATTCCTGATAAAAACTTTACTTATTTTTCACCAAACTTTGACATATTAGTCGATAGTCCAATTGAAATTGGGACGCATAGGGTATTGACTTTTAAAGCTTCTGGTATTCCTCATTCTTTGGCAATTTTCAGTTATGCTCCTTTGCAGTATGATGAGAAAAAAGTTTTAGACGCTTTTAAAAAAGTTACTGAGGCAGCAGCAACAGTAATTGGTGAAAATCCATGTGAAAATTATACATTTATCAATCATCAGATACTAAACCCAAGTGGCGGGCTTGAGCATTTGAACTCAACTACTTGCCAGAACTTTCCAAACGCATTTGTCAATGACAATGCAATAAAAAATTCGATGGGACTTTTTTCACATGAATATTTTCATCTTTGGAATGTGAAAAGGATTCGTCCAATAGCTCTCGGACCATTTGATTATGATAATGAAAACTATTCACACAGTTTATGGGTTTCTGAAGGAATTACTAGTTTCTATCAATGGAATATTCTTTTGCGTGCTGAAATTTTAACACCCGATGAATACCTCTTAAAAGTAGTTGCTCCAATTGGTAATATCGAAAATCAGATTGGTCAGAAAGTTCAAGCGGTTGCAGAAGCCAGTTGGGATGCTTGGATTAAGCAATATCGTCCAAATGAAAATTCACGGAATAGTACAATTTCTTATTATGAAAAAGGTGCGGTCATCGGTAGTTTGCTAAACCTATATATTTTGGGTGAAACGAAAGGAAAAAAGAGTCTCGATGATGTTTTTCGTTTGTTATACAATGAATATTATAAAAAACAAAACAGAGGTTTTAAAGACGAAGAATTTCAAAAGGCTTGTGAAGAAGTTGCAGGTATCAGTATGGAAAGTTTCTTTCAAAAATATATTTGGAACACTGACGCAATTGATTACGATGCTTACTTCAAATATGTTGGATTGAAATTAATCAAAGATTTTGACAATAAAACCCCATTTTTAGGTGCAACTATTACAAATGGTAAAATATCTTATATTCAAAGTGGAACAGCAGCTTATAACGGCGGATTGAATGTAAATGATGAAATTTTAGAAATTGATGAGATGAAAGTTGAAAATCCAATGTTGGCTATTTTGGACAAAAAAGTTGGAGATGTAATCAAGGTTAAAGTTAAAAGGCAAGGGCAAGAATTTAATTACAATATAACTTTAAGCCCTAATCCTTCGGCAAAGTTTAAACTTGAAAAAGTACAAAATTTTACGTCTGAGCAAGAGTTACTTTATAAGAAATGGTTGTTTATAAAATAACTTAGCAACACAATTCTCCGAATTGTGATTTTAAAATTCGGAGAATTGTGTTACTGACTAATCAATAGAATCCAAAATCATTTCAAAATCTTCGGCCATTTCTTTGAAACGATTGACTACTTTTTCCATGAAAGTGTCGCCTATCATTTCTTCGATTTCGTCCTCTCCCGCAACATCATATTCATTTACTTTATAAGTTTGTTCATACATTCCAGCCTCAAATTTTATGATAAACTTATTGTTCCAAGCATAAAGAGAGGCTTTGCAAAAATCATTGGGTATTTCTTTAATAAATTTCATTTTTCGAATATTTTGTTCTGAATAATATCACAATTTTACATAAGATTTCTTTACGGAAAAAATAAAAACAACAAATAATTAATTAAAAATAATTCTATTAATATGTTACATAATATCAATACTTTTAAAAAGTATATTTCTTTCATTATTTTTTCTACTTTTATTTTCGCATGTGAAAGAGCAAAAAAAGATAGTGAACTTTTCTTTATTCAAGGGAATGTTGCTTATAAAAAAGGGAATTATGAAGAGGCAATCAAATTCTATACAGAAGCTATCGAAAAAACTCCCGAATTTGCAGATGCCTACAATAATCGTGGTACTGTAAAAATGGCATCTAATAAATTAGAGGAAGCAATTGCGGATTTTGAAAAAGCACTTTCTCTTGACAATGAGTTTATCTTGGCTAAATACAATTTAGGTGAAGCCTATTCTAACACCAATGAATTGGATAAATCACTTGAATTATTAAAGCAAATTGAAACAAAATATAAAGATTCTTCTTTCTACTTTGTAACGTTAAGTAATGTATTGATCAAAAAAAACAATTACGCTGATGCGAACAGTCAACTTCTGAATGCAATTAGGCTTGATAAAAAAAATGATAAAGCTTGGACAAATCTTGGTTTTATACAATATTCAGAAAAAAAATATAAAGAAGCAAAGGCAAGTTTTGAAAGAGCTATTAATCTGAACCCCAATCAAGATTTGGCTTATAACAATTTAAGTTTAGTGTATGCCAATGAAAACAATTTCACCAAAGCAATTGAATTGAGTAATAAAGCTATCAACATAAATAAGTCTAATCTTTACATAAATAATAAAGGGTATTTTTTATTAAATATTGGTCAATTAGAAGAAGGTAAAAAATTAGTTGATGAAGCAATTGAAGCCGACCCAAATAATGCTTGGGCATTTAGAAACTTAGGTGTTTATTATTTGTTAAACAAAAACTTTATGAAGGCAATAGAAAATTTTGTAAAATCAGATAAGCTGGATCCATCTGTTGAATTATTAAATTACTATATGGGTCTTACACAACAAAGCCTCAACAATAAAGTCAAGGCTTGTGAGTACTGGTCAATTGGTAAAAAACTGAATGAACAAAAATCAATCGAGTCATTAACAAAATTCTGCCATTAATCTTTTGTATTTAGCAAAAACGATTGGATTCAAACTCCCATCTAATTCTATTTCCATCAGTTTAGATTGAGAACTTTTGCTAAAAAAATCAATAAGTGTTTCGTTCAATTCGTTTTCATTTAAAATTTTTGAATATACTAAACCCGATTCTGTTGCTGTTTGATAAGCTGAAAATGTTTGTTTTGTAACAAAATAATCAGCAGCTTCAGGCTGGCGATTTGGCCCATCAATGATGTTAAAAATGTTTCCACCGTGGTTATTTAAAACGATAACTCGCAGATTATCAGGCAGATACGTATTCCAAAAGGCATTTCTGTCATAGAAAAATGACATATCTCCTATCAAGCAAGTAACCATTTTATCGGTTTTTAATGCACTTCCAACGGCAGAACTAAGAGAACCATCTATGCCACTTGTGCCTCTATTTGCAAAAATTTCTATGTTTTTTGCCATTTTCAAGCCTATGAGATTTGCATATCGCACGGGCATACTGTTAGCTACATGGAATATCGAATTCTCAGGCAGTTTGTCCAACACATTTCTAATGGCTTTAAACTCTGAAAATTCAATATTATTCAGAAATTGGTTTAATTGCAGTTTGGCTTTAGAGTCTGACTGTTTCCATTTTTGAAAATAGGTTTCGTCCTCTTCTTCATCACCTTCTTTGAATTTCAGAAAGTCTAAATCTTCAAAAAGTTGATTAAAGAAATATTCGGGCGAAACTTCAATTTTATGCGTAAGAGTTTGAAATGGATCTATCAACTCACCATTTTCTTGTATATGAAAATGATAGCGAGGTTTATTATTACGAATAAATAATTTTAAATTTTTAGAAATAATTGATTTACCACAGGTAATAAGTAAATCGGGTTTCAAAGAATTTAGAAATTCAGTATTCTTTGAAGATAAAAACACATCCGCATTGATAGCAGTATTTACATTTGAAATAATATCTCCAACTACTGGTACAGCAAACTCTTCTGAAATTTTATTAAGTGTCTCATTAAGCTCAGAGCTTTGTCTATGCCCAACAATAATTAATTTCCTTTCAGTTGATTGCCAAATTTCTTGAAACTGTTGCCAAAACTCTTTTGTTAGTTTTTTCTCAGTTCTTACATTTTCAATAAGTCTAATATTTTTATTAAATGTTATCTCCTCATTATCAGTTGGATAAAATGGTTCACGAATTGGAACATTGATATGAACAGGCCCTTTTGGAGATGTTTGTGTTAGATTAATCGCTTCATTGAGAATTCGTTCAATTTGCCAAACCGAATCGTTGTTTGAATAATCAGCGGGGAGTTCGAAGCTCTTTTTTACATGTTTACCAAAAATATCTTTTTGATAAATCGTTTGTCCATCATATTGATGAATCCATTCAGGTGGACGATCAGCTGTAAGTACCAGCAATGGAATTTCCTGAAAAAAAGCTTCCGCAACAGAAGGAGCGAAATTATAAGCAGCCGTTCCTGATGTACAAACAAGAGCAACTGTTTTTTCAGTCACTTGTGCCATACCCATTCCAATAAATCCTGCTGAGCGTTCATCACTAATGCTATAAGTCTGGATTTCTGGATGGCGAACCATCGCAATTGTCAAAGCTGCACTGCGGGATCCTGGACACAAAATAGCATTTTGCACATCTTTCCTCGCACAAATTTCAGCAATATTATGAATTGGCGAAAGTTTGTTGTTTTTTAAACTATCCATTACAAAGTATCATTTGGAATATTTTTAACAAAAAAAGGTACGTAAAACGCACCTTTTTTTATATTATTTAAGATTTGATAGCTGCGAAACAACCATTCGCTCATTCTATCAATCATTCATTATTTTTAACCTAAGTATGCTTTCAAAGCTTTACTTCTTGAAGTTTGGCGTAAACGACGAATCGCTTTTTCTTTAATTTGACGAACACGCTCACGAGTCAAATTAAATTTTTCACCAATTTCTTCAAGTGTCATTGCTTGCTCACCATTCAAACCGAAGTAGTACGTAATTACTTCTGCCTCACGTTGAGTCAAAGTTGACAAAGCTCTCATTACTTCTCTACGAAGTGAATCATCAATCAAACCTTGATCAGGTTTAATTTCACTGTCATTTTCCAACACATCCAATAAACTATTTTCTTCTCCTTGTACAAAAGGAGCATCAACAGAAACATGGCGGCCAGAAATTTTCAATGTATCAATAACCTCTGCTGCTGTAATTTCTAAAACTTCAGCCAACTCTTCTGGTGATGGTTCACGTTCAAATTTTTGTTCGAGGTCAGAGAATGTTTTCGAGATTTTATTCAATGAACCTACACGATTCAATGGCAATCTTACAATACGAGATTGCTCAGCCAAAGCTTGCAAAATTGATTGACGAATCCACCATACTGCATAAGAAATAAATTTAAAACCACGTGTTTCATCAAATCTTTGAGCAGCTTTAATCAAGCCAAGATTTCCTTCATTAATCAAATCACCCAAAGACAAACCTTGGTTTTGGTATTGTTTTGCAACGGATACCACGAAACGTAAGTTCGCTTTTGTCAAACGTTCCAATGAAAGTTGATCTCCATCACGAATCTTCTGGGCAAGAATTACTTCCTCATCTGGAGTTAGCAAATCTACTTTCCCAATTTCTTGAAGATACTTATCGAGAGATTGGCTTTCTCTATTGGTTATTTGCTTACTAATTTTTAGCTGACGCATATTTTCTTTTTAAGCGGGACAACAGCCCGACAGATTTTCTTAGATAACGAAAAAAACTTAAATACCTTAACTAAATCAACAATTAATATTTGTTAAATGTTCATTTAGTTGTTAACGCTCATTTAAACTGAGCGTTTCATTAAAATATTATTGTCTTTCAGGTCTTGGTAAAAGTGCCTTTCTCGACAAACGGAATTTACCTGTTTTTGGATCAACCTCAAGTAATTTCACTTGTAGCTCTTCTCCAATTTCAAGAACACCATCCATACTTGGAAGTCTTTCCCACGAAATTTCTGAAATATGTAGTAAACCTTCTTTACCAGGCATAAATTCAACAAAAGCACCAAATGGTTGAATTGATTTTACTTTAGCATCATAAACCTCACCAACTTCTGGTGTTGCAACGATTCCGTAAACTCTTTTCTTTGCTTTGTCCATACTCTCGCCATTGGCTGAGAAGATTGAAACATAACCTTTACCCTCTTTTTCTTCAATGGTGATTGTTGCACCTGACTCACGTTGAATCTCTTGAACGATTTTTCCACCAGGCCCGATTACTGCTCCAATAAATTCTTTATCAATAACAATCGTAAATGCACGTGGCGTATGAGGTTTCAAATCTGGACGAGCTGCCGGAATTGCTTCCTTCATTTTACCCAAGATGTGAATTCTGCCTTGCTTTGCTTGCAACAATGCTTGTTCTAATACTTCAAACGACAAACCACCAATTTTAATATCCATTTGGCAAGCCGTAATTCCATCTTCAGTTCCTGTTACTTTAAAGTCCATGTCACCCAAATGGTCTTCATCGCCCAAAATATCAGATAAAACAGCCCATTTACCAGTTTCAGGATTTGTAATTAAACCCATAGCAATTCCAGAAATTGGAGCTTTGATTGGCACACCTGCATCCATTAATGCCAAACATCCTGCACAAACTGTTGCCATTGAAGACGAACCATTCGATTCAAGAATATCAGAAACGACACGAATAGTATAAGGATTATCAATATCAGCAGGAAGAATTTTCTTTAATGAGCGTTGAGCTAAATTTCCGTGACCAATTTCACGGCGACCAGCACCACGATTAGGTTTAATTTCTCCCGTTGAAAAACCTGGAAAATTATAGTGTAAATAGAATTTGCTATAACCCGAAACCATCACTTGGTCAACAATCATCTCGTCCAATTTTGTACCTAATGTTGCTGTTGTCAATGATTGGGTTTCTCCACGAGTAAACAAAGCTGCACCGTGTGCCGATGGCAAGAAATCAACTTCACAAACAATTGGACGAATCTCATCTAATTTACGACCATCCAAACGTTTACGCTCATCTAATACCATGTTTCGAGAAGCATAATATTGAATATCACCAAAATATGTTTTTGCAAAACCTTTTTTTGCTGCCAACTCCTCTTCAGATAAAGTAGCAAGAAAATCTTTTAGTATTGCTCCAAATTTTTCTTTTCTAACCTCTTTTTGATTATTGCCTTCTAAACAAACCGCATAAACTTTATCATAAAGTTCAGTGTTCATTCTTTCTCTCAACTCCTCATCATGCACTTCATGGTTATAAACACGTTTAGTCGTTTTACCAACCAATTCACCAAATTCTTTCTGAGCATTTACTTGAACGATGATCGCTTCATGAGCAATTCTGATTGCTTCAATCATTTCATCTTCTGTACATTGGTCAGCCTCACCTTCTACCATGATGATATTTTCCAATGTTCCTGCAACGATTAAATCAATTGTTGCTTTTTTGATTTCAGTTGTAGTTGGGTTAACTACATATTTTCCATCTATTTTTGCAACTCTAACTTCCGAAATCGGTCCATTGAAAGGAATATCGGAAGCAGCCAAAGCGGCTGAAGCAGCCAAAGCAGCCAAAGCATCTGGTTGTACTTCTGAGTCAGCCGAAATCAAATAAACCATTACTTGTACATCAGCATGATAATCTTCTGGGAAGATTGGACGCAAAGCACGGTCAATAAGACGACTAATTAAGATTTCATTGTCCGATAAACGACCTTCACGGCGTTGAAAACTTCCTGGAATTTTACCTGCAGCACCAAATTTTTCTTGGTAATCGACAGATAAAGGCAAAAAATCGGTACCTTCTTTGTGTTCTTGGGCAGCTACAACAGTTGCTAATAACATGGCGTTACCGCTTCTTACAACTACCGAACCATCTGCTTGTCTTGCTAATTTTCCTGTTTCGAGGGTAATCACTTTGCCATCGGGCATTTCGATGGTCTTGGAGTGAATGTTAAACATTTTTTAGTTTAAGATTAAACCACGTTTCCGCTTTCGACGTGGCAATATGTTATCCGTAATTCCGCGGGGATAAAATTTATATGACTTTGTAGTGTTTTGCCAAAAGAAAATCAGGGAATTCTGTCGAAAATTTCCGAAAGAAAACCCTGATTTTATTAATATTACTTACGAATTCCTAATTCAGCAATGATAGCTCTGTAACGAGAAATGTCATTCTTGTACAAATAATCAAGCAATCTACGACGCTTACCAACCAATTTCAACAAACCTGCTCTAGTAGAGTAATCATGTTTGTGAGATTTTAAATGCTCAGTAAGGTGAATGATACGAAATGTAAATAATGCAATCTGAGATTCGGCAGAGCCAGTATCAGTTGCTTTTTTTTGGAAACCTTTGCCAGCAAAGATTTCTTCTTTCTTCTCCGTAGTTAAATACATTTGATGTTAACTTAGATTTTTTTAAATAAATATGAAAAACAAACGCAAAGATAAGTTTTTATTTTCAATAATTAATGAAAATTAAGAAAATAATATATTCTAAAGGAAATATAAATAGGAATACATTTGGACTTTTTGGTGAGAATAAATACTTTTATAGATATAATAATTTGCTTAAAATAAATATTGAATGATATAAATAATGCAATAATAAATCAAAATAATAGCAAACAATACAAAAAGTACGTCTAAACTTTCATATATATTTATGAGTAGTGGAAATTCAGCGTTACCATTGAAATTAAGTAGATAAACCTTACTTTTTATAAAAATTTTCATGACATTTTTTACAAGGGGAAGCCGAAAACCGCATATTGAAAGAGTAGGCAAATTCAATTTTAAAAAGATGAGAAAAACAATTTTTATTTTCACAGCACTATTATTGCTCAATTTTAACTCAGTTTTTGCACGTATTGTTGTATGCTTGAATTTCGGCAATGGTCAGTGGCATTGTAATGTTTTAGAAGGAGATTGTTCCATGGCAGGTGGAGAAGGCCTTTCTGATTTCGGTGGTTATTCAAATGGAAGATTTTGTAAACAACTTATGATTTTGCCAAAAAGACCTCCCATTATACGAATTGATAGGAACGGGCGTGCATTTCTTGATAATAATGGGCAAATCACACAAATCGCTTCGGATAAGATTAAGCGTTTTTTTGAAAATTCTAATAAAATAACAAAAACAGATATGACCACATTTCTAAAAAATGATGATGGCATTGTTTCTCAAAAAAGATTAGAAACCATTGCTAAAGAATTAAATGCAAAAATTGAAAAGTCCAACAAATCCATTTCAGCTAACTACTGTCCTGCCTGTGAAGAAAAAAAATAACTGTTTTGCTCCTAAATAAAATATGTAAACAGATAACATAGAAGTTCAAGAGAAAATAAAAACTAAAGTGGAGACCAGATACCACTTAAATAAACGGGGCGAAACCGAAAAGCCAAACGAGTAGGAAATAATTTAAATAAATAGAAAATGAAAAAGAATTTATCTGAATTTTTAGGAACTTTTTGGTTGGTATTAGGCGGATGTGGAAGTGCAGTGCTTGCTGCTGGCTTTCCAGAAGTAGGTATCGGACTTGTAGGAGTATCGTTAGCTTTTGGACTCACTGTCCTTACTATCGCATATTCAATGGGACACATTTCAGGAGCACATTTAAATCCTGCAGTAACAATTGGTTTATGGATGGGTGGAAGAATTAGTGTCAAAGAAGTTTTACCCTATATAGTGTCTCAAGTTTTGGGTGGGATTGCAGCAGCAGGAGTACTCTATATTATTGTTACTGGTAATGGGAGTGAGATTGGCTCTTTTGCAGCAAATGGATATGGCTCACATTCTCCAGGTGGATATAGTATGACATCTGCAATTGTGACAGAATTAGTCATGACCTTTATGTTTTTATTGATTATTTTGGGAGCAACAGATGAAAAAGCACCAAAGGGTTTCGCAGGTATAGCTATTGGGCTTGCTTTAACTCTTATACATTTAATTAGCATACCTGTAACTAATACCTCTGTTAACCCTGCAAGAAGTATTAGCCAAGCATTATTCGTTGGAGACTGGGCTATTTCTCAATTGTGGTTGTTTATTGTAGTTCCAATCATTGGTGCAGCTTTGGCAGGAATCGTTTATAAATTTATGAAGTCAGAATAAAAACCAGTCACCAACAGTAGGTTTGGCATTATTGGGGCTTGATAAATATTTCCTTGACATTTTTATTGTGCTTCAGTTCGGACTCGATGTTATGATGCTCCCTCAGAGTCTCCCTTATCGGTTACTCTGAGGTTTTGTTCTATATTTTGGTTTGAATCTTATAAATTTTTATAATATTTTTTGTGTAAACATGTTTAATGAATAATAGTACATCAACAAACATTTGTAATAGCAGACGAGTTCTCAATCTCACTTCGTCATAGAATTATTATTCGTTTTGTGCAAGTTCGGCTGTTCGTTATACAGATCGTAATTATCAAACCTTCACAAAATTTTGAAAATTGTCTAACTTTAGAAAGCCTAAGCATATCATAACAAAAGCAACATTAAACTTCAAAATATGACTACTCGGATTTCTTTAATATTAATCTACATATGTATTTTTAGTACCATCTCTTGTAATAAAGACATAGATACAAGTGTAAACTCAAAGGAGGAATTTGAGCTAAAAATGAAATCCGAATTTTCAAAACAGGGTCTAACTTCAATTTCATACTGTATAGTAAAAAATGACAAGCTTTTATACAGTAATGCTTTAGGATATGCAAACCAAAGTAATAACACCTTAGCAACAGACGCTACAAGATATTTGATTGCATCAGTTTCAAAAACAATAACTGCCGTAGCTATAATGAGATTGGTTGAACAAAATTTGATTTCATTAGATGATGATATCAATCAGTTTCTACCTTATTCTGTTCGCAATCCAAATTTTCAAAATGATAAAATAACTTATAGAATGCTATTAAGCCACACGTCCAGTATTATTGATGATTTTCAAGAAAACTTCGAGTTGGACTGTTATGGCAAAGACTGTAGCATGACTTTAGAACAATATTTCAACAATGTGTTTTTACCTAAGGGTCAATTTTATTCGTCAACTAATTTTTCAAAGTATAAGCCAAGCACAAACGAAGATTATAGTAATTTAGGTTCAGCACTACTTGGTTATTTAGTAGAAAGAATTACTCATACATCTTTTGACGAATACTGTAAAACCAATATTTTTAATCCACTAAATATGACAAAAACAGAATGGAGATTAGCAAATACACCCATTGCCGAATTAGCTATTCCATATTCAAAAGACATTCCAAATCAAAATAATCCACATTATACATTTCCCGATTATCCAAACGGAGGACTTCGTACTACTGTGCTGGATTTATCAATTTTTTTAAGAATGATAATTTTGAATGGCACATTTAATGGCACTCAAATATTGTCACAATCAAGTATGAAGACTATGAAAACGCTACAATTTGGAAGTGTTGATCAATGTTTATCATTCTATTTTGAAACAATAGGTAGCAAAAGACTTTTAGGACATAGCGGTGGCGAAAAGGGTGTAACAGCAGAAATGTATTATGATACTGGTACAAATATTGGAATAATTATTTTCAGTAATGAAGAAGATGCACCATTGGATAACATAATATCAATAATGTTTAACTATGCCGAGAAGCTTTAATAAATTTGTGTAATACTATAAAATAATACATACGGTCTATATTTTGAGTTGAAACTCGAAGTTTATATTTATCAATACATAAACCCTTATTGGCAACCTATTCTGCATAAATAATTGTCAAACGTAGGATGAAAGCATTTCTAATTTGCCTTGAAATAAGTTTACACAAAAATTTGAAATTTAATTATTAATTTTATTAAGTCGATAAAATATGAGTAAATATTCAAGCCTTCATAAATGGATGATTTTTCCTATGATTATCATGCAACTTGGAATTTTCGGAGATTATTGGGGCGATTTTTCTGAGAATGCTTGGTCTGTACATATACATTATTGGACTGGAACTGCATGGTATATTTATTTAATTATTCAACCATACTTTGCTACACATAAACAGATGTCGAAGCATCGAACTAACGGAATCATCGGCATGTTCATAGCTGGAGGCGTATGTTTAACTGCATTAAGTATGATGCATAGAGATATTGTAACAACACAAAATTCATTAGCGGCTCCAAAGCAGTTTGGTCCATTTGAACCTTGGTTCTTTTTTGGCTTTGCAGCTGTAGAAATAGTAATGATGATAGCCTTTGGATATGCGATTATAAAAAGTATTATTTATAGAAAAGACGTAGAAGATCATGCTTGGTGGTTAATATCAACTGTTTTTTTGATTATGATGCCAGCACTTGCCCGTGGAATTCAAAATGTGTACATAGGAATACATGTAAAAGAGTTTCCTAACATAAATATCATTACTCCAATTTATTATACTCAAATATTTATTATTGGAATGCTATTATTTGGTGCATGGAAATACGGTAAAGTCAAACATCCAGCAACTTATCTTGCCATTTTTGTTAATGTATTTATATTATTTATCGAACCCATTGGCAGATCTGAACATGTTCAACTTTTATTAAAAACCTTCATCAAAGGATAGCTTTTTAAATAAATTCTCGCTTATTTTAGCTATTAATTTTAATCAAAATAATCGCAAGAAACAAATCAAATTATCAGCCAAAATTGATAATAAAGATAAAAGTTTTAAAACTAATATTTTAAACTTAACTGATCTCAAAAAAATTAGCAATACAAAAATGAAAAAAGTAACTGGAATTGGTGGCATTTTCTTTAAATGCAAAGACCCCAATAAAATGAATGAATGGTATAAAACGCATTTAGGGCTTGAAACAAACCAATATGGAGCAAACTTTGAGTGGCGAGAGGCAGAAGACCCATCAAAACAAGGCTCTACTCAATGGAGTCCGTTTGCTGAAACTACGAACTACTTTGAACCATCCTCAAAAGACTTTATGATAAACTATAGAGTTGACAATTTGGAAGCTCTTGTAGAACAACTTAAAAGTGGAGGCGTAACAATTTTAGACAAAATTGAAACTTTTGATTATGGAAAGTTTGTACACATTATTGACCTAGAAGGCAACAAGATTGAACTTTGGGAGCCAATTGATTGAAGAAAACATTTAAGGAACGATTCTTTCGATACAGGCATATAGAACTACAAAATCTCCTAAAAAAGCTCAAAATTAATAGCAATTGAGCATTCCAAAGCAATGGCTTTGACTGATAAAATTACATAAACAAATTTCGACTGATTTTTTGGTGGCTCAATAATAACCCAATTGGACAGCACCAACTAGAAATGACACATGGGTTTAGTACAGATATAGAGTGCATACAAGTGACCGATCAAGGCAATATTTAATAATATGGATTAGTTGGATCTGTAATATTTCAGCTTTATAATAAAGTCGTTATTTTTAAGAAATAATTTTACATCTTCAAAAAAAGCCATACACCGGAAAGAATCTAATGAATGGCTTTTTAGCTCTGTTTAGTAATCATTAGCATTTCACTTCTTTCATTTACCAATAAAGTCTATTTTTAAATACATTTCTATCAAATATTAAAAAAAAAACAAAAGTTATAAGCATAAATAAGTTCAAAAAACTTAGGTTATATCAGTTTGAAGTTAAGAACCAAAAAAAAATTCGTATCTTTGATGATTGTACATTAAAATAAAATTGTTCAGATTCAAGAATTGTTTGTTCATTCCTGCCTAATGTACAGCGTACAACACTCCTAAAAACACATCTGCCAAATAGATACTGTCAATTTATCATCTTTAAAATTCAGCAAAATATTAAAAAATACCCAATGACAAACAAACAAGAGAGTTCTAAAATTCTTAAAAATAAGTATGTACCTACTGCCGAATTTTATAGTCAAATAATTGACAGTTTACAAGATTATTCAATCTTTACAATAGATAATGAATTTGTTATTAATAGTTGGAGTTCTGGCTCAACAAAAATATTTGGCTATGAAACTGAAGAAGTGATTGGAGAACAATTTGACTTAATATTTACAGAAGATGATTTAAAAAATGGTATTCCTAAAAAAGAAATTGAAACAGCTTTAAAAGAAGGAAGAGCTACGGATAATAGATGGCACATTGCAAAAGACAAAAGTTTGTTTTATGCTTATGGATTAGTATTTCCTCTCATTGGATTAAATGGGGAGATGTTGGGATATGTTAAAATATTGCGAGATTTAACTGAAAGGAAAAAGTCAGAAGATGCTATAAAAAAATATATGAAAGAACTGGAGGAACTTAACGCTCACAAAGAAGGAGTTCTTGCAATATTATCTCATGATTTAAGAAGTCCTTTATCTTCAATTATAGGATCAACAAAATATCTGAAAACAAATTTTCAAAAAATGAAATCAGAGAATGTTCAGGAAATGCTCAATTTAATATATAAATCTTCAGTGGATGAATTAGAAATGTTAGATTATTTAGTCGAATGGGCAAGAATAAAATATGCTTCGGATGTATTTTCTCCACAAAAAATAAATTTAACGCAATATATTGATAAAGTTTTTGATACTTTGAGCGAATCTGCGTCCATAAATGCAATTAATCTGCATCATGAAATTGAAGAAAATATATCCGTATTTGCAGATGGGAAAATGTTAATTTCAATCATTCACAATATTGTGTCAAATGCAATTAAACATATAGTAAAAGGAGGTAAAGTAACAATTTCATCAAAAAGTATGAATGACAAAATTATTGTACAGATTAAAGACAATGGTATTGGCATGTCAAATGATATTATCGAAAAACTATTTACCCCACAGATGAAAACTCTTTCTGAAACAAGGAAAAAGAATAAAGGAGCAGGTATTGGATTATTACTGGTTAAGGGATTTTTAGAGAAAAATGGTGGTGAAATATGGGTGGAAAGTATTGAAGGTGAAGGTTCATCTTTTTATTTTACTTTACCAATAGAAAAACCATACTACAAGATAGGAAGCTCAGACGAAATTATGTTTGATGAAAGTGCTTAAATGAAGTTTTAATTGTATTTTATGGAATCCATTTTTAAACATTCAGACCTTAAATTACAAAAAACTTTAAGACCAAAAATTTAACATAAACACCTTATTATAAATCTTTTATAGATTGTAAAATCAAAAAAAACATTATTTTGACTACATTCAATCATTCAAATAGCATGTTAGTTTTATACATCTTTCTCATATTTGTACTAATCATCGCTACTGGGTATTATGTTTATAGAAGTGCTGACTTCAGAAAGTTTTTAACTGGAGCATTTTTTGTAAGCGGTGGGATTCAGATTTACCTTGCTTTTGTCAAAGTTTCTATCCCAGTTTTAGGAACCGACATTGTTCAAAATTCAGATGTAGGTTACACAAGAGGCCTGATACACCTGATTCTTTGTTCAATATGTTTCTATTTTGGCTTCATAAAGAAATCCAAAATAGAATAGATTAGTTTCTAAATTTTCCATAAAATGTAACTCCTATGGAAAACTTAGAAATCTTATTTTAAAACATTTTTCATTAGTTTTTTTACTAAAAACCATTACTCTTCACAGCTATATTTTTAATACCATAAGTTGCATTATTGACCACATCTTGTCCAAAAGTAGTTAAATTTATAAATTTACCATCAGTAGTCATATTGCGAGATGAACACGAGTCATTAAACCACTCCCAAGATAACCATCCAATTTCCTTTGTTTTAAGTAGTGGTAAGAGATTTTTATAATTAAAGCCCGATGGTGCGGTGTGTTCTACGGCTGTACCATCAATGCCATAGTAGCATTCTGAATACCCGACGGTTACGGGATCATAACTATCAGCACCCACTTGCTTATTGGCAATTTCACCAAAAATAATAGGGAAATTATTATTGACTGCGGTTGTTATTTCATTGGTTTGGTCACTTTCTGCCCAGTAGGCATGAACACTAAAAATAATATTATGATCAGGGTCATGAGTAATCAGTTCACTGGCTGCTTGGTTGACAAGTGCTAAACTTTGACCACAAAGTGGAGCATCAATCATGATTGGAACATGTAAGCCCGCATTCCGTAGGCTTGTAATGGCAGTTTTATATTGGTTTCTCCAGTTAGTAAAAGCTGCCACATCGGTCTGATTATTCGGATTATAGCCATATCCAAAACCCAACTCATTGACTAAATTGATTATTAAGTATTTTTTATGTTTGTTGAACATCGCAACTCTGTTTGGATTTGTCCACCATGACATATAGCCATTTACAGCATTTAATTTGTTAGGGTCATTCGGACAACCATTGAAGCCATCCCAAATATTTACAAGTGGAATAATTTTCTTGCGTGCAAAACGTGTGATGATTGAGTCTAAATCAACATCAGTATGAGAAGTATTAGCAACAGCATTCTGAAACCAAACAATACGAGCCATGTTTGCTCCAATTTTATCTACTTCATTGATAAACTCATTTGTGCCAGAAAATTGCCAATAATCCGTTGGATAATTTAAGCCAACTGGAATTACTTTTTGGCGATTAGTGTCATACAAATGTCTGCCTTCAATATACATAGTTTGAGCCTGATTTGCTTGCGGACAGTTTTCGATTTTAGCTGAGAAAACAGCACCTCTATCTGCTTTAAACCCTACAGTTAGTAGGATATTTTTTTCGGCAGTATAAATAACACTTGTACCAACATTACTAATGAGGTTGGATGCAGCTATTCCTTTTGCCTTAAAAGTTCTACTACCATTGCTGATGTTTGCAGAAGTTGGGTCATCTTGTGGAAGTGTGAGCAACTCAGGACAATTAGAAGGTGCAGGGTTTATTGTAATACTTTTATAACAAAAAGCTGGCAAAGTTGGATAAAAACCAATGGCTTCATTGCAGGCGAATGTAATTGTTTCGCCTGTATTGCTTGGATTATTAGGAGTATAGGTAATTGGAATTGTGATATTTGTTTGATTGAGTACGAGATTGGTTGTAAGGCTTCCCGAAAACTCACTTGATATGATGTTGATGGTAGCTGTGCCAGCTTTAGACACGGAAATTGGAATAGTGATATTTCGTGTTGCTGCGACACCTTGCGTAAAAGTGCCACTAAGTAAACTATTTTCACAATCTCCAAAAGTAAAAAATCCATCATATACAGGCACAGTGAGCGAGCATGTACCTGCCCCTAAACTTGGTGAACTTAAAGTTATGGTTCGGATACCAGCTACCCCCTGTCCATTATAATCTACATTCAAAAACATGTTTTGTACACCTGCGTTGGCAAAATTTTGCGTAGCTGTTCCTGAGAAGTTAGTTCCACTGGCATTTATTGTAACGTTTCCTGGAGTGGTAATGTCAAGAGTAACTCTTATACTCACACTTGTCTGGTTTCCCAATCTTACGATTGTTCCACCAAAATTCGGATAGGCACATTGAGTAATTGCAAATGCAGGAAAAATAGACGACGATACCTCAGCACATTGCCCATTCCCTGGATAAGTTGCCAAAATTCCAATATCGGTAAAAGAACCATTACTTGGGTCAAATTTCCAAACTTTGTTATTTCCTTGGTCATTGGCATAAATAAAATTACCAATACGTGCCAAACCACCGAATTTTGCACTGGTTTTTGTATAAATTGTTGCGTTTTGATTTGTAATAGCAATTTGACTTCCCCCAGCAACCTGATTGATTAAAGCACTTTTAAGCTTAACTAACGAACCGCCACTTGCATCGAGTGTTGGTGAATAACTATCATTATTATTGGAGTACCAAAGGTTTCCGTTTGCATCTAAAACGATACCTTCTGGTAGTGAAAAAAGTTTGGAAGATTGGTTATCAGAATTAAGAAAAGCATCAGTACAGGCAACAGAGTTAACAGCAGTAGAACATAAAAATTGTGTTGGGGATGCCAATGTATTATCAGTAGCCCATTTTAAAATTCTATTATCTGATAGGTCAGTAACAAAAACATCACCTTCGGTATTTCGAGTAATTCCTCCAATTCCTGAATAGAATTGATTATTTTTAAGGGCTGGCGTATTCTGAAAAATACCTCCACCGCTATAATTTCCTGTACCATCTCGCGGTATTTTAATTACTCTACGTTTAGACTCGCCAAAACCACACGCCACATATAATGTTCCATTAGCTTGATTAACTACGATTTCAGTCGTTACTCGACCAGTTGTTACTTTGGTAACTGAGGTATAAGTTAATGTTCGTCCAGAGATCAAAACACCTTTGTAATGCAAAAAGCCATCGGCCGTAGGTTCATCATAACCCACAAACATTTCGTTGTTGTAAAATGCAACACAGTTTGGTTTATAACTAACATTACTTGGACCAACAACGCTGAAAGTAGTCATTAAAGTTGCAGGATTTGCAGCCAAATCATAAACTTTGATTTGTGATGCCGAATAATATGGCACCGCCATTTTCTGTCCAAAGCAGCAATTTAGAATGAAGTAATTTATTGATATAAAAAATATTTTTTTCATACTTGAAAGATGAGATTTAAAGCTGATTTATAAACAATTCTGTAATTTTTTGACTTTTTCTACGGGAAATATTGATACTCAAACCATTGGTAAGTTGTAGCTCTTTGGTTGGATTTTCAATTGAAAAGTTCGATAAATAGTCAATATTTACAACTTGCCTTCGGTTGGGTCTAATAAAAGAAAGTGTATCTTTCAGCATGAATTCGAACAATGAAAGATTGCGAGAAGAAATCAGTATCTTTCCTGAACTCAAATGAATATGAGTATAATTAATATCACTTTCGAGTAGTACGACCTCAGAAGTTTTGATATAAATTTGCTTCCCTTTATGCCTAATCCTTATAAAGCCTTTGGCAATATATGGTCGTTGTATTTCTAAGAAATTATCCATTTTTTTTGTTTTTATTGGCCTGCAATTGCTATCCATGATACTTGTAAATTTTGCCCCCAACCCGTATTGGCATCACGACGTTTGACCCAAACAGTAAATCCAGATGCAGTTTTGTTCCGCACTTGCATTTGAAAGAAATCATCGTCATTGGTGAGTGAGTTTTGCGTAAGTGTAACTGTATAATTGGCATTAGGCATAGGATTCTGAAAAGTAATCGGCTGTGAATAGCTATTATTTGTACTACTGCCGATCGCTAAAATGCCAAATCGTATATCTTTGATAAGAACGCCACTTTCATTTACTTTCAAACCAAGAGGTAAAATAATACCGTCATTTTGACCACTTACAATCATAGCATTCACACCATAATAATTCACGAACAATAATCTTTCAGAATCATTGTAAATAGCCCATTTAAAAAAGTTATTATTATACAACCTTACTCCTGAATAGCCATTTCCATCGGCCTGTAAATCTAAAAAAGATGAATTACGTGAACCGTCAGCAGCACTTATTTTTACACCTGCTCCACCTGGATGAACCACATGAAGTTTTGTATCTGGCGATTGAGTTCCAATACCAATATTACCAATATTAGTGCTATACTGATCTGAACCATAAGTTTGCCATGCCCCGCCAGAACCTCCATTATTCATAGTTTGCCAGATAGCACCGTCCCAATATTTGATTAAATTTAATTCTTTGTCGAATACCATCATACCTTTAGTTTGACCATAAATTGCACCGATTTGGGCGGTTGTAAGCTGAGGAAACATAATTCCTTGCGGAGTCATAGTATTGCTTTGGGCATAAGTATTGCCTCCCCACACTACAATGAGTATGAGATAAGTAAGAATGCTATTTTTCATGATTTTTATTTTTTAGTTTTCAACCAATCAGATATTGATTTATAAAATGCTTCAGATTGTTCAATCCAAATGAAATGTCCAGCATTTTTGATGACAGAAAGTTTTGAGTTTTTGATTCCTTTATGTATCCGAGCTGCGTGTGAAACTCGATCGCAAATAAAATCATCATCACCAACAACTATAAGCGTAGGAACTGTAATTTTTGGTAGTAAATCAAGCATACGTTCTGAGCCTAAGCCACCCTTTGAGGTCATTTCCCAAGCTTTTTGGCTTAGTTGTACATTTTCTACAGCAAAGAATTTAGAAAGATTAATTTGGTCATGAAAATAAAAAGGCATAATGTTGGGCATTTCTTCACTCAGTGTGCGTTTAGTAGTATCAGTTCCTAATAAAATTGCCGAGCCAATTTTATAATATGGTTCATTTTTACGTTTTTCTATTGCTTTCACAAACTCAGATTGTGCAAGCTTATCCAGTCCTGCGAAAGCTGCAATGGCAATTATACCGTTTAAATTTTTATTGTATTTTATACCATAATTTAAAACTTGCCAACCACCCATCGAATGTCCCATAACCCAAATTTTATCTTGTTTAAGGTGTTGACGTAGTTTTTCAATATCTTCCACAAAATCTGCAGTTTGATAATCTTCAGGTTTTTCAGAAGCCTCTGATTTTCCAGATGCACGAGTATCAAGCCAAACTACCGTAAAATATTTTTCAAGTTCAGGCATTGAATTTTTATAGGCATCAAGATTGGGTCCCCAACCTGGTGTTGGAAATATACAAACTGGGCCTTTGCCACTGATTTCATAATGAAGTTTTAAACCATTGATTGTGGCATAATGCTCTCCTTTAGCTATCGGAGATTGAGCAAAAGTCAAGCTACCTACAAGCATTAAAATTAAAATTTGATATATTTTCATGAGTTTATGATAAATGAAAAAGTAATATATTTTTTTAATTATTCTATTCAATTGAGAGGTTGGTATTGATATAAAATTCGTGGATTTTGTCCCCAAGCATTATCATCAATGCGACAAACCCTCATAACTGCACCTATTTGGAAACCTGTTAATGGATCAGTCAAATATTTACGAAGTGAAACAGCGAAACAATCTGGAAAATCAGTGGATGGTTCATTTGCAACAATGCAAGAAATGTTTGAAAATGGCTCTCCAAAATTTAAATTAACATCCTTACATTTAGTATTACTTGTTCCAATCGAAATGTTTCCAGATTTGAATGGTTTAATGTCAAGTCCACCAACTTGTAAAGCAGATCCGCTTATATTATTACCATAAATATTATTGAATGAAGCATTGCCTTCTTGGTCAATACGAACAAGTTCCTGAATACCCATAAAAACAGTTCTAAAATTCAAATCAGCTTTTTCTGTCTGACTTTGACATACAATATTTGTTGAACCATACTTATAAATGTTTTCACAAGAAATAGCAGCTTGAAACTGTGGTGAACTATTTTTTAATTGTATGGCATATTGTTTACCAGCTTGAAGTCTGAGCGGAAATGGAGAAAGACTAAAACGTACATAATCTTTAGGTGGACAAGGCCTATTTGGACGGCAGTTGAGTCCAACATTCAGTAAGCTTTCATCGCTGGTGGCGATAATTGTATTATTTGCCAAATCAATAATTTCTAAAATACAATTTGTAATTACCCTTGTACCTAAATTCGGATTTTGATCAATTCCATCAATGTCCACATAAACTATCAAACCATCAACAGTTGGAGTGTATGTTTGTACAATACTTGAATTGGTTGTGGTTGAATAGTTTGTAGAATTGACGATCGTTTCAAAGAATTGAGTTCCTCCAACATCTTCTTTCAAGATTGAAATACCTGAATTTTTAAGCTGTAAAAAATTATTACTGTGATTGAAGTACAGCGATTCTTTTTCGTAAACATTAACAGCTCCACTCGGATTAATGAGTAATTGAGAAAATACTCGAAAACTAATTAAAATAAATAAGGCAACGATTATATATTTCATGAGGCATTTTTTTGTACAAAATTGCTCACAATAGGAATTATCATCAATGCCATGATTGGGGGAAATGCAATGGGTTTCAGACCGTTTACTCAATAATTCATAATGTCAATAACCCTTTTGGGTCATTCGAATCATTTTAAGAATGGATGATTCCGCTGCGAATAGCTTTGGCAACTGCTTCTGGTCCACATTGCACGTGAAGTTTCTGATACGTATTCTTAATGTGGCGTCTGACCGTTTCGACCGAAATGTTCAATTCTATCGAAATCATGCGGTAAGAAAAACCTTTAGCAAGGTAAGTAAGCACCTCAATTTCTCGGTCAGTGAGGTTAAAATCGTCAGTAACTATCTGTTTGCGAAAGGATTGTAACACTTTGTTGGCAATAAAGGGCGACATTGGAGCTCCGCCCTCATTTACTTCCTTAATAGCCTGTATAAGACGAGTTGAAGAATCTTTTTTAAGAATATAGCCATCGGCACCTTTGCTGAGGCATTCAAACAAATGCTCATTTCCATCAAAAACTGTGTGCATAATAATTTTGATTAGTGGAAAATGACTCTTGATTTCAACCACGCCTTCAATACCATTACGTTGGGGCATATCAATATCCATTACAATTACATCTGGTCGTTCAATCAACGTATTTTGGAGTGCATTCATACAATTTTCATGACAAGCCATCAGTTCAAAACCTTCGGTGCTTTCAATCATCAATGACAAAAGTTGGCTCAAACGTATATTATCTTCGTAGATGGATATCTTTATCATGACTTTTTTTGATACAAATTTCGGAAATTCTTGGTTGACAAGAAATAACCCATTTAGGGAAAGTTTGTGGAACAATTTTCATTTACATATCAACGAAGTGGAATTTTCAACTCATATCGAGTACCATTACCTGTTTCACTTTTGATTTCGCAAGTTCCTTTTAGTTCTTGTACACGAGTTTTAACATTTTTCACCCCATTCCGATTAGATGGCAAATTAATATCAAATCCCCTACCATTATCAGAAAAAAGAATTTCTAATTGATTAGCTTTTAAGCGACATCTTAAAGCTATTATCGTACATTGACTATGTTTTAAAGCGTTGTTTATCAATTCTTTACATATTAAATAAACATTTCTTTTTTTCTCCATAGACATACTTTTATTATCTAAATTATGGGCTTCATATTCATATTGAATTCCCTTTGCTTCGATAAGTTCAGCAGCTTCAGAGTTGATACGAGTAAACAAACTTTCGAGGTTATCAAACTGCGGATTTATATTCCAAATAATATAGTCAATGGCAGTTCCAGCTTGTTTTGCTTCTTCGCTAATCATTTCAGCATAAGTAAAACTTGGATGATTTTCTCCAAGTTTTTGTATGACCAAACCACCTAAAATGCCAATACTGCTCAAAGAAGTGCCAATTTCATCATGTAAATCAGATGATATTCGGTTTCTTATAGCTTGTATTTTTTTAAACTCATTGAGTCGATACCAATAAATGCCATTAACTAAGCCTATCAAAATTAATCCAAGTAAGATTTTAAACCATAGTGTTTCATACCAAGCTGGCAAAATTTCAAATTTTATTTTTAATGTATTTGTATTCCAACTACTGGCAATTTCGGCATATTGAACTTCCAATTCGTATTCTCCTTGTTTCAAATTTGAAAAGGTAATGGTTGGATTTACGCCATTTTCAATCCATTTTTCGTTCATCGCTGTAAGTCGATAACGAAATTTATTTTGGGCTTGATTCTCGAAATTAAGTGGGCTAAAAGCAAAACTTAGGTTATTCTGCTGACGAGAAAAAACGAGAGTTTTTGATAAATCAACCTGATATTGCGTGCCTAAAATATTCACTCTACTAAGTTGCAATTGATTGCTTATGTTCTTTATACCAACATTTTCCAAATTCAAGATTGAAAAACCCCTCTTATGTCCAAGGAAAAGTTCATTTTTTGTCATCAAAAAGCCATTCCGAATATCATTATTTAAAAGTCCATCAAACTGTGTAAATCGGTTGATTTGCTTATCTTTTGATATACAAATTAAACCTTCAGCAGTACCAATCCATGTATTTCCGTTTTGATCCTCTGCTATTGCAAAGCACTGACCATCAGCAAATATTGGCTTCAATTCCTCTGCATGAACTTCATCTACAATAATACCTTTCGCATTCAATCGATTAAAACCACCATAGCCTGAAAACAACAAATCGCCCTTTGGTGTGGACGAAACATCAAGGTAATAATCAGTTACGAATCGCTTATGGTCATTAATAGAACTTAATTCTTGAAACTCGTTGGTTTTCAAATCAAAACAAGCTATGCCAAAACCACTCGGAATCCAACCTGCCAGCCACATTTTTTTATCCGACGTAAATTGTAGTTTCAAGAATAGGTTTTCCTTAAAAAAAATTGGGTTAGGATTTTTTTTCCAAGGTTTAATGAATTCTTTTTTGTTAAAATCAAAGACAATGATTGGTTGATTAGGAGCTAAAATCCAAAGTCGATTTTGGTCGTCGAGTTCAATATCATTCACTCCGTGTGAAAGAAGTTTCTCAATGATTCCGCCTTGTTTTTTTACAATCAGACTTTTATTACTTCCGATATAAATATTATTTTTAACGACTTTTATGGTACTGATTTCTGTTGAAGGTAACTGCGTAATTTTCGTAAATTTATTGCTTGTTTTATTCCATCGAAGTACATCGCCCGAACTCATTCCAAGTAAAAAATTTTGTTCATCCTCTACTTCAAAACAACGAACGGAAGCAGGATAACTCAGAATGTTTTTAGGAATCAAAACTTGCCTAATGAGTTGATTGATAGCTTCTTTCTTCATTAAACCTTCATTTGTTCCAAGCCAAAGTTCGGTCTTTTGTTTGTCGATAAAAAATGTATTTAAGGTAATATCTTCCTCAATATTTTCTATCTTTTCAAAGTTTTTTTTGTAAATATCAAAAAGAAAAAGAGTATTGTGAGAAATACACATAAGATATTGCTTATTCAAAAATTGAATTTGCTCAACTGACTCATTCATGCTGTATTTCTTTAATAGAGTCTTGCTTCTTGGGTTGAAATTTAATAATTCTCCATGCTGATTCCCCAACCAAAGTGTTTGAGTATTTGTATCAAATGTCAACGATAATAAGTTTTTTTCTGCCAAATATGTTATCCATTTTTTTCTATTTTTATCAAATCTTGCCAAACCAAGCGGACTCACCGACCAGAGGTTGTTTTCGGAATCTTCTACAAATTTTGCCAGATTTGGGTTTTGTTGATTCTCATTCAGGACTTTGTAATATGTAAGGTGTTTGTTTTGGGGGTCATAAGATTTTATATGATGAAAATCTGTTGACCAAACAACACCTTGTCTATCAACAAAAACACCATTGTAATGATCGTTGTCTGGAATATTATCGCTTAAAATATTAGAGATTTTTAGTGTCAAAATCATTGATTTAGTATTTAATGAAAAAAGGCCCTTTTCATTACTAAACCATAATATACCATCTTTTGAAATTGCCAATCCATTTGGGCTGGATATTGCTCCAAAAGTTTGAAATTGATAACCATCATATCGTGAAACCCCTAAGTTGGTAGCCAGCCATAAAAAACCTTGTGTGTCTTTTGTAATTCCTAAAACATTATTTGAAGAAAGCCCATTTTTGGTTGTAATTTTATTAAAAGTCAGGTTTTGTGCTTGAATTTTGTTGGAAAAAAGTAATATCAATAAAAAAAAGATGGACTTAATACAGATTTGGGTCATAACTTTTATTCAGATTAATCAATCGTTGGCGTCCGAAATATACAATAAATAGGTTAATAAATACTAACTCAACTTTAAGTTAGAAACTTATGTTTACTTTTTTTAATAACCAATAAATTTACTCAATATCTTAGGAATAATTAATGACACTTATACATACTATTTTTAGTAAAAATCAATGTAAAATATTATTTTTGTAGGATACAAAAGATGTTTTATTTGAGCTCTGTGGGCTTTAAAATTATTGACAAGTAAAAATAAGATTATGAAAAATACAGCTCAGCATGATGAACGTATGGCAAAAATGACTTTTGCGACTGTCTATCCTCTTTATGTTGCAAAAATTGAAAAAAAAGATAGAACCAAAGAAGAATTACATCAAGTGATTGAGTGGCTAACTGGCTATGACTTAAACAAACTACAAAAACTCATTGAAGAGAAAGCATCTTTTGAAAAATTCTTTCAAAATGCCTCATTAAATCCTCATGCACACCTTATTACTGGTTTAATTTGTGGTTATCGCATAGAAGAAATTGAAAATAATCTAACAAAACAAGTAAGATATTTGGACAAATTAGTCGATGAATTGGCTAAAGGACGAAAAATGGAGAAGATTTTGCGAGTTGCTTAATGAATTTTAGTGCAAAGTAATTTAAGTACTGAACTACCAACAACTAAATTATTGAATATCAATCATTTACACATTTTCATCTTTTACAAAACTTGCTTCAATTGTTTAGATTCAAATACACTATTTTTCAGTCAATTCCCAATGGGTATTCAAGCATCAGCCAAAATAAATATCAATAGAGATATTAAAACCGTCTTTGATTTTATTTCAAATCTTGAAAATGACAAATTATGGAGGAAGGAGATAAATAGCACTTCAATGTCAAGTAAACCTCAAATCAATGTAATTGCCACCGAAGATTCATTTTTATCTAAACGTGTACCTAATCAAATTTTACATTTAAAATGTATTGATTTTCTTACTGAAAAACAGGTTATTTATCAAACTTTAGAAAACTCTCCGTTCTTTTTGAAAAGTACTAGACAAGTCGAATTTATTTCACCCATGCAAACAAATGTGAATTATAGTATAGAATTTGACAAAAGTATAGTCAAACATGGTATTGGTTTTACTTTGCCAACATTTATCATCAATTGGGTCACAAAAACCGACATGAAAAAGTATCTTGTCAAATTAAAATCAGTTATAGAAGAAACACAAGCTTAAATATTAGTCTTATTAAACACTTTCTCTATATTATCAAATTGTAAAAATTGACAAAAAAAATAACAATTTGATACATAACAGGTTTTTATTCAAAAATAGAACAATTATAGTTACTTATTCTGTCTTTGAAAAAAACCAATCTGAAAAATGAAAATCAAACCTGAAGAGTTAGAAGATAATGGATATATATTGCTTGACAGTTTAGGACACCAAGAATTAGTTCCTTTTATACAAACATATATTAAGAAATCTACAAAATACTCAATTACCTACTATCTATGCAACTTCTTCGTTTTCATTTTAGCTGGATATGCTTTCATGGAAGGTTTTGACAAACCTTCCTATAATATTGAAAATAGATTAACACATTTTTGTTATGGATTGGGAATTGCCTTTGTATTATTGCCAATTCACGAATATATTCATGTATTAGCTTACAAATCACAGGGAGCCACCAATACTTCTTACAGTGCTAATATAAAAAAATTCTACTTTATGGCTCTTGCTGACAAATTTGTTGCCAATAAGAAAGAGTTTGAAATTATTGCTCTTTCGCCTTTTGTCATAATTACATCCATTTTAAGTATTTTATTATGCCTTGTAAATGCAACTTGGACTTTGACAATCATTGGTATATTATTAGCACATACGTCGATGTGTTCTGGTGATTTTGGCTTATTAAGTTTTTTTGAATTTTATAAAAATAAAGAACCAGTAACTTATGATGACGTCGAAAATGGCATTTCGTATTTTTATCAAAAAGTCGAATAAAAAAATCTTTCAAGCATTTTTTACTCTTCAATAATACGATAGAATTTATTATTTTAAAAATTCAATGACTTCATAAATTCAAATCAATAAGCATCAACACTTTATTTATAAAATAATTCTAAGCAATTATATAACAATTTTTATAAGTTAAAAAATTTAGAAAAACCATATTTAAAACTATTTGCATTCGGTTTATTATTTCTCGCTTTGTTCGTTTAATTAAATTAATTTTGCGTTTTCAAACCATATCGAAATAACAACGCAAATGATTCATTTCTTCGGAAGCCCGTCCAACACTGTTTTTGCAGTTCAAACGCAAGAAATTCTTTCAAATGAAGACATCAAAAAATTGCATTGGCTCTTCAATAGCCAAAGTGATTATAAATACACAATCACCAATTCAAGTGAGGCATCGTTAGATGCCTATTTTGTTGGTCCTCGTGCAGCAATGATAACGCCTTGGAGTACCAATGCTGTTGAAATTACACAAAATATGGGCATTTCTGGTATTGTAAGAATTGAAGAATTCAAAGAAACGGCTGCCGATTTTAATGACTTCGACCCGATGCTTTCGCAGAAATATACGCAACTCAATCAGTCAATTTATTCAATCAATATCAAACCTGAACCAATTTTAGAAATTGAAGATATCGATGCTTATAATAAAAATGAAGGTCTCTCATTAAGCATTGAAGAGGTTGAATATTTGAATAATCTTTCACTAAAATTAGGAAGAAAACTAACTGATTCAGAAGTATTTGGTTTCTCTCAGGTAAATTCAGAACACTGTCGTCACAAAATTTTCAATGGAACTTTTGTTATTGATGGAGTAGCAAAAGAAACATCTCTTTTTAAATTAATCAAAAAAACATCGGAACTAAATCCTAACGATATTGTATCGGCTTATAAGGATAATGTTGCATTTATCAAAGGGCCAAAAGTAACTCAATTCGCTCCTTTGAGTGCAGATAAACCAGATTTTTATTCTGAAAAAGAATTCGATTCTGTTATTTCGATAAAGGCAGAAACTCATAATTTCCCAACAACAGTAGAGCCTTTTAATGGTGCTGCCACAGGTTCGGGTGGAGAAATTCGTGATAGATTGGCTGGCGGACAAGGTTCATTACCTTTAGCAGGCACAGCAGTTTACATGACCTCCTATTCACGTTTAGAAGAGAGCAGACCTTGGGAAAAAGGTATGAATGAAAGAACATGGTTGTATCAAACACCAATGGATATTCTAATCAAAGCTTCCAATGGAGCTTCTGATTTTGGAAATAAATTCGGTCAGCCTCTCATCACAGGTTCGGTACTAACTTTTGAACATGAAGAGGATGCCCGAAAATTAGGTTTTGATAAGGTAATCATGATGGCAGGCGGAGTTGGTTACGGTAAAGAAAGTCAGGCAAAAAAACACAAACCAACTGAAGGTGATAAAGTCGTCATTTTAGGAGGTGAAAACTATCGAATTGGAATGGGTGGTGCAGCAGTTTCATCAGCTGACACTGGAGCATTTGGCTCAGGAATTGAATTAAATGCAATTCAACGCTCTAATCCTGAAATGCAAAAACGTGCTGCTAATGCCATTCGTGGCTTGGTTGAAAGTGACCATAATCCAATTGTTTCCATTCATGATCACGGTGCTGGCGGTCACCTCAACTGTCTTTCTGAATTAGTTGAAGAAACAGGCGGACTAATCAATTTAGATAAATTGCCTATTGGCGATCCAACACTTTCAGCCAAAGAAATTATTGGAAATGAGTCACAAGAGCGAATGGGTTTGGTAATTGGTGAGAATGACTTAGGAACACTTCAACGCATAGCAGACCGTGAACGTTCGCCCATGTACACGGTGGGTGAAGTAACCAACAATCATCGCTTTACTTTTGAATCAAAATCGACTGGAGCAAAACCAATGGATTTTGCTATTGATGACATGTTTGGTAGTTCGCCAAAAATGATAATGGATGATAAAACTATAAAGCGAAATTATAGTGACTTAAACTATTCAAGTGAAAATATTCCAACCTATCTCAATCAAGTACTCCAATTGGAAGCAGTAGCCTGTAAAGATTGGCTTACCAATAAAGTTGATCGCTGCGTTGGGGGACGAGTAGCCAAACAACAATGTGTAGGCCCATTACAGCTTCCATTGAATAATGTAGGCGTAATGGCATTAGATTTTAAAGGAAAGGAAGGTATAGCAACAACCATCGGTCATTCTCCAGTTTCAGCTTTAATTGACCCAGTAGCAGCCTCAAGAACAGCTATTGGTGAATCATTGTCAAACATCGTATTTGCTCCTTTAAAAGAGGGTTTAAAATCTGTGTCACTTTCTGCCAACTGGATGTGGGCTTGTAATAATGCAGGAGAAGATGCACGATTATATGAAGCAGTAAAAGGGTGTTCAGACTTTGCAATTGAATTAGGAATCAATATTCCGACAGGAAAAGATTCACTATCAATGAAACAAAAGTATCCAAATACCGAAGTAATAGCACCTGGTACTGTTATCATTTCTGCAGGGGGAAATTGTTCGGATATTACGAAAGTGGTTGAACCAGTTTTGAAAAAAAACAGAGGTAATATCTATTATTTAAATCTTTCACAAGATTCGTTCAAATTAGGCGGCAGTTCTTTTGCTCAGATTTTAAATAAAGTGGGAAAAGAAGTTCCAACCATTACTGACGCTGCTTATTTCAAAAAGGCATTTAATGTGCTTCAAGACCTTATTAAAGTTAACAAAATCGTAGCAGGACATGATATTGGAAGTGGAGGCTTAGTCACAACTCTCTTAGAAATGTGCTTTGCGGATGTAAATTTAGGAGCAAGTTATGATTTAAGTTCTTTAGGTGAAATTGACAGTGTAAAAATATTATTCAACGAAAACATTGGTATCATATTCCAAGCAGATGAAAGTATTGAAGTTACTTTTGCACAAAACAATATTGAAATATTTAATATTGGACAAGTAGTTGAAGGAAATTTAGTGAGTATCAAAAACAACGAAGATAACTTTATCTTCAATGTTTCAGAATTAAGAGATACTTGGTACAAAACATCCTATTTATTAGATTCAAAACAATCTAAAAATGGAGTTTCATTAGAACGCTACAAAAACTATAAAAACCAACCATTAAAATATATTTTCCCAAATCATTTTGATGGAAAAAAACCAATGGTTGATACAACTAAGCCAAGACCTAAAGCAGCTATTATCCGTGAAAAGGGAAGTAATTCCGAACGTGAAATGGCAAATGCAATGTATTTGGCAGGTTTTGATGTAAAAGACGTACACATGACAGATTTAATTTCTGGACGTGAAACTTTGGAAGATATTCAATTTATTGGTGCAGTGGGAGGTTTTTCCAATTCAGATGTTTTAGGTTCAGCGAAAGGTTGGGCTGGGGCATTTTTATACAATGAAAAAGCCAATACAGCTTTGAAAAACTTCTTCAAAAGAGAAGACACTCTTTCAGTCGGAATCTGTAACGGTTGCCAGTTATTAATGGAATTGGAATTGATTAATCCTGAACATGAGGTTCATGGAAAACTTCACCATAATATTTCTCACAAGCACGAAAGTATTTTTACCTCGGTAAAAGTTCAAAAAAACAACTCTGTCATGCTTTCAACACTGGAAGGTGCTACATTAGGGGTTTGGGTTTCACATGGCGAAGGAAAGTTTACTTTACCGTATTCAGAGGAACAATACAATATCGTTGCAAAGTATGGTTATGAAGGCTACCCTGCCAATCCAAATGGTTCTGATTACAATACTGCCATGATGTGTGATAAAACAGGAAGACATTTAGTAATGATGCCACATATCGAACGGTCAACGTTCCCTTGGAACTGGGCAAATTATCCTGATAGAGAACAAAAAGACGAAGTATCACCATGGATTGAAGCATTTGTAAATGCTCGTAAATGGGTTGAAACAATTAAATAAACATAAAAATTCAAATAAATTTTCTTCAAAACACAAAAGTCTTTCTTATTTGAGAAAGACTTTTGTGTTTTGAAATTGTTGTGACGAAGAAGAAATTCATTTCTTTTTATTTGTAACTATTTAATTATCAATATTTTAACTCATTTTGCCTTTTGTAGCAATCATTTTTTTATAGTAGCAATTAGTTTTTGTAGCAAAACCTCGAATTCAGTTGAAATAAATCCGAAGTATTGAAATAAAATTCTATATAATTTAAAAAAATTACCAATTAGTACTTTTTTATACATCAAAAAGATAAATGTACTTATCTAAAAAAAAAAGTAATAATTTTTTTGATAAATAATTTAAGTAGTTAATAATTAAAAATGAATAATAGAAAGCTTCAAAATTAGCTGGATTTTAGCGTAACGATGATTCTAATAATGCCGTAAGAGTATCTGTTACTAAGTTAGGACTTTGGTCAAGTGTTGAAACCTTGTAATATCAGATGATGGATATGCTTTTTCTATTGTGTAGTAAATTCAGTAAATGTTGTTCCATCATAGCGATATAGCCCAAATTCTTTTGTTCCAACCCAAATATTTCCAATATTATCTTCTATAATAGTCCAAACTTGATTGTTTCTCATACCTGTCGATGCAATTGGTGTAAAATTATTTCCATCATATACTGTTATACCTTTTAAGCCACCTCCGCTTGTGCCAGCCTTGCCTAAACTACCAAACCATATTTTGCCGTTTTTTGCTTCATATAAAGAACTTGCCATATTATCAGAAACGCCATCTTTTTCTAAAAAGCTTTCGAGTGTCTTTCCATTGTAACGGCAAATGCCATTGAGTCTTGTGGCCATCCAAATATTACCTATCGTATCTTCTATTAACTGCAATGTATGAATAGCAGAGCTATTCTTACCAACTACCACAAATGATTTTCCATCATAATAGTTTAAACCATTTGTAGATGAACTAAACCAAATATTGCCTTTTTTGTCTTCCACAATTGCCGATACAAAACCTTGATGTTGGTAGTTTATTGAGCTCATATTGTTTACCTCTTTCCATTTGCTATCGGCATATTTAAAATTGGTTAATTGATGTCCATCATATTTCCACAAACCTTCACTTTCTGTTCCAAACCAAATGTTACCATTTTTGTCTCCAATAACACAAAATACTTGTATCTTTTTTGCTGGTAAATTGTTAGTGATAATATTAGATTTTGGACTTTCGAAGTTGTGAATTACTAAACGCTCGAAATTATTTCCGTCACTATAACATAGTCCATCGTTGGTAGCAACCCAAATACTGCCTTTTATGTCTTGGGCAATACTGACAACAAAATTGCTTGAAAGCCCTTCTTTTTCTGAATAGTGGGTAAATAGTTTTCCGTCATACTTATATACGCCAGCACCAGTTGTACCAAACCAAAGATTGCCATCTTTATCTTTCATTGAACACCGAAACATTGTTTGTGAACTAATTCCATCTGGTAAACTGATTTTCGTTTCTATCATAGGATTGTCAGTAATATCCTTTGAATTTCTTGTTTTAGTTTGTCCGTTGCAAGAGGTCAAAGTTATAAACAAGCTGAAAAATAAAACGGTGTTTATTGTGGAGATTATATTGTTAATTCGTCTCATTTAAGTTTCAATATTAGTAGGCTTACATCAGTATATCAGATAACTTTCAATTATGCGAAAGTTTTGTTGTATTTTTTGTATTGTTGAACAAAACGTTCCAACGACTATCATTGTTATTGTTTTGGATTGGTTTTAGAGTTAATTTGTTAATTACCAAGCCTTTAGATAATGCTTCACGTTGGAGCAAAAAAACTTTGCACATCAACACCTTCTGAATGTCACCCGACAAAAGTGCTGACAAAAACCTAATAAAGCAACGAATTGACGAGAAGTTTTTGTAAAAAAGGCATATAAAACTCCACGCTGATTAAATGCCGACCGAGTCTAAAAAGCTTTACAGTTTGAATAGAAAATCTGATGGAATTAACGGTTGAAATCTTCGCTTTTGTCCAGTAGACCGAGCCTTTGAGATAAAAACTGTAAAACTATTCCAGCAGTATACGAGAATTAAAAATTCAACGGAGCCTTTATCTAAATCTGATTTGAAGATAGGAAATAGTGTAACATTAGTGATTGATGAGACCGAAACTGCCTCACTTATTTTAGTCTGTAACTAAAGATAGCTTCGTTGCTGTAATTTTGAACATAGATTGAAATCGCACAAGCTTTTCGTTTTCTCCCGAACGCTTTTTTTTATAACTTCAAGAGATGTTATAAAACCTCTTTGAAGAAATATTTTTCGTCTTTTCTGATACTCTTGTAACAACAGCCGATAACTCGACTAAATTAGGATTTATCCAAATCGTTAAAGTTTAGGCGAAAATATGACGAAAATTTTCATGTCTTTACCGCTCAGTTAATTTTATTAATTTTTATTTGTAATCTTGCTAATAATACAGAAATTTAAATATTGATTGTTTCATTATAATAATTAAAAAAACCATGAAAAAAATAGTTTTATTTCTCGTATTGTTAGGTTATTCTAATATTACATTTGCTCAGGTAGCAGCTACAATTATTGATTCAAAAAGTGTCAGTGTGCCTCGCTACACGAACTTAGCTGACATAAATGCCAAAATAACAACTCCAGTACAAGGTATGTTGGTTTACAATAATGAAACCCAAACATTATGGTATCGGAATGCTACTTCATGGATTGATTTATTTACTTCTGGTCCATGGTCAGTTAATGGTAATGATGTTTATAAAACTGGAGGGAGGGTAGGTGTTGGTACTTCATCACCAGCTGCTCCATTAGATGTAAGCACTACGTCAAATTATGTGGCTCAATTCAATGGAACTGCTCCGATGTATATGTCAATTTTTGAAGGTGGTGTGTACCGAGGTTATTGGGGTTCTTATTCAGGGAATAGCGAAGATGTTGATTTTGGTACTGGTGCAGGAAATACTACGGGTAAATTGCACTTAGGTATTCAGGCAAATCCTCGATTAACTATTGGATCAGATGGAAATGTAGGAATTGGAACAACTTCACCAAACCACAAATTACACGTAAATGGTGGTGACATTTTTGTAAATTCCAGTTCTGGTTTAATAAGATTTGGTTACCCAGGTGCTAACGAATGGCAAATGGCTACTACTGGTGCTGGAGCAGATTTGAGATGGTATACTACCACTAATGGAGGAACAAATATTACGCCAAGACATTATTTTAGCCAAAACGGTAATGTAGGTATAGGTGGTTTTTCGGGGCCAGGAGTACCCATTTCACGATTAGATATTATTGGAAGTGGTACTACTTCTAGTAGTAATACCATGACAATAAGGAACTCATTAGGTGATACCTTAATGAGGGTGAGAGATGACGGTAGGGTCGGTATTGGATATAATGGGTCAACCTATGGAAGAGTGCTGAATATAGGCGGTACTGGTATCAACTTTTATACTGCTAATGAAAAAGCCTTTGGTGGAGCTGTTTACCCTACTGATACCTCATTGGTGCTGTGGTCTAACTCAAATTTCAATAATTATTTAGTATTACAACCTAGTTGGGGTAATACAGGAATTGGGACATATAGGCCAAAAGCAAAGTTACATATCAATGGGAATATGTTAATCGGAAGTAATAGTTCAAGACCCGCCGCAGGCTTTGCTTTGAGTGTTGTGGGCAAAATCATTTCAACAGATGTAGTCACAACTTTAGCCGCAGGCTCATGGCCTGATTATGTTTTTGGTGAAAATTATAAACTCAAACCATTAGTTGAATTGGAACAGTCTATCTTGAAAGAGAGGCATTTACCTAATATTCCTCCAGCTTCTGAAATTGAAAAGAATGGAATACCATTAGGCGAAATGAGCAAAAATCTTATTGAAAAGGTGGAAGAATTGACTTTATATATAATAGAATTAAATAAAGAAAACAAGAAACTTTTAGATAGAATTGAGAAGTTAGAAAAATCGAAAAATTGATTTTATGTCGTGTATTTCTAATAGATTTACCTCCTTTTTTCTTTTCGTTCACTCATATTTGCATACGTACCTTCGGTGGAATCGTTTAGATTCTCACTATAGAAAAAAACTAAGAATGATTGATTAAAAGGAGTAATTAGGATAAATTTACGACTGTAGATTTCCTAAGTTGGAAAGTAGATGAAACCTATTTGAGACTTAAGAATAGAATTCATCTTCAGATTAAGTCATCTACTTTCCTTACTCAAATCTTAAGCTATTTAGCTACTGTAGAAGCAGTTTCATGCTGCCAATCTAATAAAGGTTTTTGCTGATTTGAGGTTACTTAGGCATTTGCTTTGTCCAACGACCAGCATTGTGATGGTATTAGAGTAATTTTAGAGTTAATTAATTAAATATCAAGCTTTACACAATGCTTTCGAGTTGGAGTTTCGAGCCTTTGAACTCTCTTCTTTCCAAGTGTCACCCGAAAAGTAAGCGGCTCAAATATATAAAAAACGTAGTATAAACCGCGAAGTTTTCGAGAAAAAAACTGTAAATTATTTTTCTAATTACGTGTCGCAGGTAACTGTGCAAGCAGTAGCCCCAAAAGCGTAGAAGTTATCAAGAGTAAACACTTTGAACTTTTATGATGCCTTGTCGCACAAGCCTATGAGTTTGACAAAAGCTGTCAAATTATTTCATCGCATACGATTTAAAGACTTAAAAAACCTTAATAACAAAGCAATCTAAATTACTTGAGAAAGGAATAAATCGAGTGCCAAACAAATTCATATCATTTGAAAATTCTCCAATTATATAAGTTGTTCCATCCTCTTTTGTTGCTATATCGTTTGGTATTTCTAAACCGATACCTCCTCCGCACTGCAATAAAATAGGATTGCTACTTGAATTCAATTTTAATATAAATATATCGGTAGCACCATGTGAACTGAAAACCTTATTTCCTAATTGTATACTGCCACTATAAAAACCTGTAATAAATATGTTACCATAATTATCTTTAGACATCCTTTTCGGTGAAGCACCTGTACTATTTCCGAAAGGGATTACTGATTGAAGAACTCCATTTGGATTATATTTTGCAATAAAAAGAACAGAACTCCCCGAAGCATTTATCGTAATACCATCAAATGTAACCAATCCCCCAAAGTCACCAGTAGTTAAAACATTACCATTACTATCTAAAATCAATTCTTGACCTGAAGCAAAAGCACCGCTTCCACCTCCCTTTTTTGCCCATATTAAGCTCCCATTTGGATTGCCTTTGGCAACGTAATAGTAATCATTATTATTTGTATTTGATAATGTAATTGAACCCTGTGTTGCACTCCCTGAAAAAGTTCCCGTAACATATATATTGCCAAAAGAGTCTGCAACTATGGACTTACAATAATCGGAAGATGGGCCACCAAATCTATTTGCCCATAACACTGAACCACCCAAATCGAGTTTAAAATATAATGCATCAGAGTTCCCTAAAGATGTGATTGAAGGTACAGAATTAAAATTCACAGTACCGTTAAAAAAACCTGCAACGTAAGTATTCCCATTTCCGTCGTTTGATATAGAAGTTGAACGGTCATTCATTTGACCTCCAATACTCTGCACCCAGTTAAAAGTACCATTACTAAGTATTTGAGTGACAAAAATATCGGAATTACCGTTTGAGTTAACGTTAGTTGAACCTATTGTTGTATTTCCAAAATAATATCCAGTAATTGTTAGTACCCCAGAATCTTCAACTACAAAATCTGAAGCATAATCTTCATCATTTCCACCTCCCTTGACAGCCCACATTAAATTCCCAACATTATTAAACTTAGCAATGAAAATATCGGTAAAACCTGAAGATGATAAAGTATTACCACCTATATCTATGTTTTGTGAAAAAGTGCCAAGAATGTACAAATTACCATATTTGTCGAATTTAATACTATTTCCAGAATCTTGTCCAACACCACCTACCTGCAGAGAAAAGTTTGTTTCGTTGGTTGAAACCCATCTGTTTCCATTATAAAAGCGAAGACTATTTAAATCAAGGTCATAAACAAGAGTACCTGTTTTAGGATTTGTAATGGCTTGAATTTGAGTTTGTGTAAGTTTTGGTAATTCCAGACCTCCATTTAGAGTTGTATTGGTAACAATATTTGAATTTGTATCTCCAGGAGAAATTAAAGTAAATTGAGCATGGGATTTTATGTAAAAAAATAATAATATTGTTAGGATTCGTTTCATAAAAAAAATATTTTTCCAACACTCGCAAGCAAGATGATTTTGGAGCGAATGCGGAGTTAATTAGTTGATTATCAAGTTTTTACTTGCTTGCTTTCGTTGGAGTTTCTGAACTTGGCACACCCCGCATTCAGAGTATCCCCAACCAAATATGCGACCCAAATATATACAAAACATAGTACAAACCGCAAAGTTTTTGAGAAAAAAGCCTTTGAATTATTGTTCTAATATTACGTCGTAAGAACTAAACAAGTAATATACAAAACAAGGTTTTTTATAACAAACAATTGAATACTTCGCTAATAAATCGTCGAAAATACTTGTGGGTTTAATAAAATTGCTAACGTTCAATTTATTAATCTTAAAATTGTCTATTTGGAACCACATTCATTAATAATTTTAGCTGTAAAAACCGCACCATTTTCAACTGTGAAACCTTGATTTATATTAATTGCATTACTACCTGTAAATTTTACAATGGACTAAGAATTTAGTATTGAAGTAGTATTAATATAGTTTGCTTGGTCTATATCTAAGTTTGAGTAAATATTAGAATTTATATTCTTTTGATAAGTACAGTTTGGAACTCTTATATTTAATAACCAACCATTTGTTATGCCAAAATAATCTGAACTTCCATTTGTAGAAGCAATATTTAGTATATTAGTTTTCTCATTGAAAATGACATCTCCAACTCTATTTGCAGATACTCCACCGTAATATCTTTCTTCAAAACCTAAATTTTCTGAGCCATTTTGTCCAATTACATATTGCCAAATTATCTCTTTAGTTGAAGAATCAATTTCAAACAGCCAAATATCGCTTGATGTATCCCAGTAAGTCCTTTTAAACAATAAGTCTTTATCAAAAGAAGTTGTTGCACCACAGATTAAAATATTTCCATTAGTTTTTTTGAAAATTCTTGAAGGAATATCAGTTTGTGAGCCACCATAACATTTGCTCCAAATTATAGAACCAATTTTGCTAACACGACATAACCATATATCGTGATAAAGTGCTGAATTATTATCAAGATTACCGTTCACATCAATGTCTTGTGAAGTTGTACCAGATAGAAAAACATAACTGGAATCTGCAAGCTGGACAATATCATAGGCATTGTCCTCTAATGTTCCACCATAGCAATTTTTCCATTCTAAATCCCCTAAACTGTCTAATTTATACAGCATAATGTCATTGCCACTAACACCTTTGAAATTTGTGCAAAAGCCATTTACATGTTCTGAAGGATTCACAGAATAAAAACTATGATAGTCTACACCAACACCCATAAAACCACCATCAAAAGTTTTTATTAATTTATTTAAAGCCTTATTTCCTCCCCCATATTTTTCCCAAATAGTATTGCCTTGTAAATCTAATTTTAAAACTCCAAAGTTTCCATTATTCCTATTAAAAAAGCCTGAAATTATTATAGTATTATCAGATAAGGACATAATACTGTTGATGCATGAAGGTCTATTATTGAAAACTGGTAAATTTTGGTCATAAAACTTTCGAGTCCATAATACTATACCGTTTTTTGAAATTCTTTATAAATTTGAGAGATAAGAATGACTTGTATATGCTACGATTGTACTACTATCTGGAAGATATTTTATAGCGGTAACATCATCATAAAATACTGTGCCAAGGCACGCACTCCAAATTACATTATGATTACTATCATACTTGTATACAAAAACATCACTATTGGTTTGATTTAAATTTGTTATACAGTTTGGATATAAATTATTGTTAGCATCCCCAGTAGCAATTCCAACTATGACTCCTCCATTTTCTGTTGTATCAATTGAGGATGAATAACTTATATAGTTAGTGGTTTTCTGATGTATGATTTGTTGTGCATTGATAGTTAAATGTAAAAAGGAAAGAATGATAAAACGAAACTTCATATAATTTTTGATGATTTTTGTATTTATTGACATTCCAACGACCAGCATTATGATGGTTTTTGGAGTGATTTTAGAATTAATTTGTTAATTATCAAGCCTTTACATAATGCTTCGTGTTGAACCAACAACTACGTTGAAGGGTTTTGTAAAAATAGTAAAAAAAGGATTACTTTAGCAACTCACTTTAAACAATATTTGGGATGTTAACAAAAAAACAGTTTTTATGTCACCGTAAAGCTGAGTGCTGAGTCGGAGAAACTTTTGCGGGAATTAGAAAATTACCTCAGAGCTAAACGCTATTCACCTCGAACCGTCACCAATTACAGCTATGAGATTCGGTATTTGCTGAGTCATTATTCCGACCGCTCGGCCTATAGTCTGATTCAGACCGACATCATCAATTACCTGACTTACATCCAAGAGCATTTCAATGCTTCGTGGGGCAAATGTCATACCGCCGCCCAGGCAATGAGCTGCTTCTTTCAACACATTCTGCAACTACCGGCCATCCGAGCTCGCTCGTTTTATCCCCTCAAACGACAAGTGTACCCCAATATTCTCAGTCAACAAGAGGTGGGAATGGTCTTAAATTGTTGTGAAAATCTGCAACACAAGGCCATTGTATCAGTTTTTTATGGAACGGGCGTTCGCCTGAGTGAATTACAACACCTTAAGTTGAGCGACCTTGATAGACCCAATTTACGGCTTAGAGTAGCCCATGGCAAAGGTAATAAAGAACGCTACACCTTACTTTCAGAGAAGTTATTGAGTTTATTAGAAGAATACTGGCGAGCGTATCGCCCCAAAGTTTACCTTTTTGAGGGGAGACTGTTAGGCAAGCCCATGAAGGCTCGTACGATTCAGTTTCATGTAGAGCCAGTGCCATTGGCCGTGCGGGCTTGTTGAGCCCCGAGCGTCGATTGTCTTGCCATACTTTGCGTCATAGTTTTGCCACCCATCTGCTGGATGCCGGCACCGACGTCCATACCATTCAGCAGTTATTGGGTCATTCTCACATCACTACGACCATGGTGTATTTACACCTGCAAGAGAGCAAACGTCGCTGTATAATCAATCCTATAGATAGTTTCCTCTGATGAGTAAGCAGCAAAGTTTACAAGGGATTTTTAGCAAAGCACAAAACTTAGGGTTTAATCCTTACTCCAAGAGCGTTTTTGGTCAACTCAGCACTTGTCGTACCCTTGCCAATGGTTATCATCTGAGTCAATGCAGCGATTGTGGGCATCAGCAGATGCAGTTTCATGGCTGTGGCAATCGGCATTGTCTGTTTTGTGGCCACTTCGGTCGCGAGTAGTGGATCAGCCAACGTCAGCAAGAGTTACTGCCAACGACTTACTATCATGTGGTCTTTACGCTACCTCATGAACTGAATGGTTTGGTGATGGGTAATCGTTCTTTACTGTATAATTTGTTACTGGAGGCTTCTTCTCAGACACTCTTACAATTTGGCAAAGACCCCAAATATTTGGGAGCTGAAATCGGTATAACATCAGTAATGCATACCTGGGGCCAGAATTTGTCCTTTCATCCGCATGTTCATTGCATTGTCAGTGGAGGAGGTTTCGATGGCAATCAATGGCAAAATAGTAAGCGAGTCAACGGGAAGTTTCTGTTTCCAGTGGGAGCTTTGAAGATAGTCTTCAAAGCCATTTTGATGAAAGGTTTGCGGAAACTACGGTCAAAACTCCGACTCAATAACCTTGATTTCGAGGACTTATTGCGTCAAATTGGTCGAAAAGCGTGGAATGTGTATGCCAAACGCCCCTTCGGCGGAGCCATGGGAGTGTTAGAATACTTGGGTAGATACACCCACCGAATCGCCATCAGTAGTAGTCGCATCACAGAGGTAGGGCAATCAACGCTCAGTTTTAACTACAAAGACTACGCCGATGGCAGTAAAGTCAAGCAAATGACGCTGAGTCACGAAGAATTCCTACGTCGATTTGACCAACATATCCTTCCGAAGTATTTTGTTAAGATCCGTCACTATGGTTACTTAAGAAATCGAGGCAAGCAAGAACGGATCAAACTGATACTTTCGAACATGCAATTATCGGAGCGGAAGCCAATTCCCAAGCTAACCGTAGGGCAGTTTATGGTGGAAAAATATGGAACAGACATCGGTCGGTGTCCATGTTGTGGTGAAGGCAGAATGGTATCAATCGCAGTGATTTATAGTCTCCGTTGCGAGCCCATAGTAGCAACATCGGAAGTAAGAAACAAGGCTTCACCAGTATAAAGATTGATTGAAAAGATACGATATCAATCAAACGACATTCGGCAAAATTTAATCCCAACGTTTGGGTAAGGGTATTTTTTGCTTAATAGAAGCTAAAGGCCAAAGAAAGCCATGTTTTGAGCCAAAAATTGTTTGAAAGGGAGTATAAACGCATCTACTTTTTACCCTAATAAATTTCTTGGTACTCCCAGTTGTCGGCCAATGCAAGATAGACAAAAGCCCGATATACCTTAGAGTATATCGGGCTTTCTTGTGAGGGATTTCGTCTATCTTTCAGATTGTTGGAGACAAAGGACTTTGAATACCAACGCCTTCAAAATGTCGCCCAACAAGTGAAAGTGCTAAGGACTAAAAAGCGTAGAAACTGTTCTGCCTAAATGTCGCTGACCAAATCTGCAAACTAAGTTCTGAAAAAAGAATTTGAAAAGCAAAAGAATTTATTTATCGGAACAAAGTTGAGCTAATAACACGCATTTGAAATGTCGGACGTGCCTATGAGCTTGACATTTTGCTGAGAATTTGCAATTTAAAACTTCGCTATTGTTCTGTTGCAATTGTCTAAAAAACTGTCAAACTATTTCAGCAGCATAAGGAATTGATTTTTAGTAATATTCAATAACTTTTAACTCATTTATTACTACAATTGAATCACTAAAGCGTTCATTGTACATAGAATGGTAGTCAACTTTTATTTTCGTTTTGATAAATGGCATTGCCAACTTATTTATATAATTAGCCATACTTATACTATCAGATGTAATTTGCAAAATAATTACTTCTTCATTGGCTGAAATAGCAGAGTTGGGTTCAAAAGAAAAATAAGTAATATTATTATACTGCATACTATGAGGAATGTTCAATTTTGCAAAAATTTCAGTCCAAAAATTTGCTTGCATTTTACTCGTCGTATAAACTTGACCATCAGAAAAAATAAAACTCATATCATCAATGATTGCAGGCCCTATTCCTTTATTCTTGACTTTTACTAAGAAATTACTTTTGTTTTTGCCGTGGGCATCTAAGAAACTAAATTGTACTTTTGGCTTTACACTTAATTCATTGTGTACTCTAATTTTGTAAAATTGGTAAACTGTTAAGAATAAGGTACATAAAGAAACAAAGATAGCAGTTAATGGTATTGCATTTTTTTTTGATAAAATTCTATCTTTCTTAGAGACTTCGATGGATTGAACTCTAATTGTTTCATCTTCTATTGAAATATCACTTTCTGATAAAGTCGTTTTCTTAACTGACTTTTTACTTTTTTTCATTTTCAATACTTAACATTAAGTTTATTATGTTATAGTTGTTTTTTACTTCCAACGACCAGCATTGTGATGGTTTTGGAGTGGCTTTAGAGTTAATTTAATAAATAACAGACTTTTACATAATGCTTCGTGTTGGAGACAAAGGACTTTGAACACCAACGCTTTCAAAATGTCGCCCAACAAATGAAAGTGCTAAGATATGAAAAACGTAGAATAATCAGAGAGGTTTTTGCGAAAAAAAAACTATGCAAATCGCTCTAATCTCACGTCGCCGAAAATGATAAGTGCAGAAGCCCCAAAAACGTAGAAGCTATCGAGAGTAAACACTTTGCAAACCCGCTCATTAAGTGTCGAAAATGCCTATTTAAATGACAAAGAATTGTTGAATAATATGTAACCAAGTTGGTTTTGGATTTGTAATATAAACGTCATTATAAAGTTCTGGGTATCTTTTTTGAGAAATGCAACACGCATTATCTTCCAATGACTTGTCCAGAAAATTACTCCAATTTAATTTGTCGAAATAACTTTCTAAAATTTTACAAATACCAAAATCTTCTTCTGAAACTTCATATAAATTACCATCTTTTGTGCCAGCAACCTTAATTTTGATAAAACTTTCATAGACCCAAATAAAGGTATTACATCCAAAGATATTTTTATGTCCAGGTTGTTCAAGGTCAGGAAATTCCTTAATCTCACTTTTGAATTTTGTAAACTCTGTTCCTGTATAGGAATGCCCTATTATTGCTCTTGGAAAGTCTGGTGGAATGATATTTAATGAGAATCCAATTTGTTCAATTTTATTTATTAAATCTTCTCTATCAGTAAAACTAAACGCCACCTGAAATTCGTCACCATCATTAGCATGACCACCCCAAGCACGTTTAAAGTGAAAATATTTAAGTTGTTTTATCCATAATTTGACTGTTTGTTTTGAGTGTTGTTGAAACAAATAACTTTCAGATAACTTATCAATTTTCATTATTATGAATTTGAAACTTTCCAACGACTCGCAAGCAAGATGATTTTTGAGCGAATGCTGAGTTAATTAATTGATTATCAAACTTTTACTTGCTTGCCCGAGTTGGACTTTAGAAACTTTGCGTACCAACGCCTTCGTAATGTCGCCCGACAAAAGTGCGAACAAAAGACTAAAAAAGCAAAGAATTGGCGTAGAAGTTTTTGCGAAGAAATGCTGTGAAAACCAACGCTGATTAATTGTCGCCCGAGCCTAAAAAGCTAAACAATTTGCGAAGAAAATTTGGTAGAATTAACATTTAAAAATTTCGCTGATTTCATGTCGCACAAGCCTAAAAACTGAAAAAAGCCGAGAGTAAAATTGAGAAAAGTGGAGAAAAAATTGAGAATTTACCAAGAAAAATTGCGAGAAAAACAAAGAATAATCTGAGACGAGCCACAATGGAATTGAAGAAACTGCGAAAAAAAAACGTAAAATCTTAACGAATTAGAGTTGTCGCAAGTGCCTAAAAAGATTTGAAAGAAAGATTAGCGTGAACTTCGTTCCAACGCTCCGAAAGGAGAAGTTGGGTGATTATTTTGAATTAAGAAATTGATTTATAGATATTTACTTCTTTCGTCACGTTGGACTCACTAATATTAAAAGCTTCGCTGATTTGGTGTCGCCCAACAAATGAAAGTGCTAAGATATTAAAAACATAGTATAATCAGACAGGTTTTTGCGAAAAAAAACTATGCAAATCGCTCTAATCTCATGTCGCCGAAAACGATAAGTGCAGTAGACCCAAAAACGTAGAAGCTATTGAAAGTAAACACTTTGCAAACCGCTCTAATCTCACGTCGGCAGTAACTATGAGCTTGATAAAAGCTGTCAAGCTATTTCAGTTGTATAGGGACAAAGTATTTTAATATTCATTGTCAAAAATTAATTCTTCGTAGTATTTAGATTCAAGTTCAATTAGCCTTTCTTTTTTTAAAGGAATATGGGGAAAATCAATTTTACTTCTTAAATTTTTTATAAACTTTTTTTCTTCCTCATTTAATTCTTCATTTGTATCTGCATAATATTGAATTGTCCCTTCATAATCATAGCATATTTGTTCTAATGAAAACCAGCCTTTGTAAAATCCTATTGATAAAAATTCGTTTAAGTTTTCAGCTAAAATTATATTACAATCTTTTGATGAATTTCTGTAATTCATTGGTACTGTCATAATAATCGGTTGGATACTATCTGAAATTTCAAAAATACTGTAATGAACTCCATCCCCTCCTGTTGTTGCAAACACAATTGTATTTTTTGGTGTTAAATCGTATCTAAATGTTTCATCATCATTAGGAATTATGCCAGCATAGTCAAAAGACAAGTAATGTTTGGATTGTTCTTTTTTTAAATCATCAGCTGATTCTTCAATTACTTTTCTGAATATTTCCAAATTGATTGTTTTTTTGATATTCATTTTTATTTTGAACTGCTTAAATTTTTTCCAACGCTCCGAAAGGAGAAGTTGGGAGATTATTTTGATTTAAATGATTGTTTTTAATACATTTACTTCTTTCGTTTCGTTGGACTCACCAATTTTGAAAGCTTCGCTAATTTAATGTCGCCCAACAATTGAAAATGCTAAGATATAAAAAACGTAGTATAATCAGAGAGGTTTTTGCGAAAAAAAACTATGCAAAACGCTCTAATCGGACGTCGCCGAAAACGATGAGTGCAGGAGCACCAAAAATGTAGAAGCTATCGAGAGTAAACACTTTGAACTCTTCTGATGCCCTGTCGCCCAAGCTTATGAAATTGACAAAAGTTGTCAAACTATTTCAGTTGCATATGTACTTCTGACAGTCATGTAATTGCTTCTGACACTCGTGTAAGTTTGGCTAAATGTTCTATATTTGGTCATTGTATCTCAGAGTGCAAGTAATAAAAATATATTCCCCAATGCCATTGTAACAACGACTGACACAAGGACTGATTTTAAAATTAGCTCAATATTGGCTATTATCACCTTTTATTAGTTACAGCCACCAATAATAGCCTCAAACTTCTTTCCAAAACTGGTCATAAAACCAGGTTTCAATTCGATTGCCAAAGCAGACTTAAGTATTAAACTTTGTGAAGGCTGACCAATATTGATACTAATCTGGTTAGGGTTGTAAATGATATTTCCAACTAACTGAAGTGGGTTATTAATTAATTGTGGATGTGTATAAAACAAAGATTCGTAAGCTCCAATATCAGTTTGAATATCAAACCTCCTATTATTTCCCAAAATATCAGAAAGAACTAAAGGGGAGTTAATCCCTGCATTTATGGCTTTAGAACATTGTGTTATATTTAGACCGTCATCATTTGTAAAAAACTTCCCATCAACTCCTTTGGGTAAACTTTGGTTTAAAAATAAAGGATTATGACTGAAGTTGTTAGACTGAGAAGGTAATATACCATTCTGAAATATTGAATTTGAAAAAGCAATATTTCCACCATCAAGGAAATATCCCCCTTCATTCCCAGAATTTCCATAAAATATTGAATTTCTTACCTCACCTTGTGCATTCCAAAAATAAACGCCATCTCCACTATAGCCTTGTAAATTGCTATTATTTACAATATTAGTATTGTAAATTTTAAGTTCAGGTATATTTTTAAACATCATGCCACCACCATATTTTGAATAGGAGCCATATACTACCGTATTTATAACTTTTGAAGAGTCTAAATTATCAAAATATGCCCCACCACCATATTCTCCTGAAGAGTTTTCTTGAAATATAACCCCCACAAGTTCAATTGAGTTAAGTAAAGCCGAAACCCCTCCTCCATTTGTCTGAGCAACATTTTTCTCAAAAACTGAATTATATATATTAGTCTTAGATTGATAAGATGACAAACCGCCACCATTGAGAGATTTATTCCCAATGATACTCATATTACTTAATTTTGCTTTCGATTTCCCTAAGAAAATTCCCCCTCCTTGATTATGTAAAATAAAACTTGTTCCAACAGATGTTAATATATTTTTATCTGCTTGCCCTCCAGTCAACACAAAGTTATCAATTTCAATACCCAAAGTGTCATTAACTGCCGAAAGTACATTTAACGAATTATTACCTTGAATTTGAGAAACATCCTCAATGATGAAATTAGTATCTGTATTTATGTCATTATTATCAATGTCTCCACTTAAAATAGTTTTGGGGTTTCCTATGATTCTCTCTGTAATTGAAAGCTCATTCCCTGAGAATCCGCCATATAATTTAATATTATCTCGTACTAAAAAAGTTTTAGTACGAACATCCGTTGGATTCGAATTTCCTAAACCGTCTTTTTCAGGATAATAAACATCGCTTGTAACCCAAATTTCGCCAACTTGATAACAATTTCTCGCTCTGGTAAGAGCATCCTCCAAACTTGTAAAGGCATTTGTCCAACTATTACCTTTATTTAATCCCCCAGCACTTTTATTCACATATAGTCTTGTCTTCGACATTGGTATTAGTTTCTGATACTCGTAAGCTCCAATATCAGGAATTCCACCGTTATAAGGTCTAACATTGCCTGCAATATCGGTATTAGTTGTTGGCAAGAAAGCTCCAGTATTTATTCCCAAAGAACAGCTATCCAGACTTAATCCATCATCTTCTGTACCCAAAATATTATCTTCTCCGTCAAAGTCATTCAAATTATAAAATAGAGGATTGTTATTGGTATAACCTGAACCCGACAAATATTGAGATTTTTGAATAATTGAATTGGAAATTTGATAAATATTTGAACCTGAAGTTTTGATAAAACTATTGTTTTCTGAATACCCCCAAATAATAGAGTTTTTTATTGTTGTAAGTGGACTGCCTTGCAAATAAACGCCGAAACAGCTACTCGATGATTGGACTCCAGCAATAGTTGAATGAACTATTTCGCATTCTGAATCACTAATCGCAACATTTCCCTTTTCATTACCACCCAATACACAGTTATAAAACTTAATATTTGAATTTGATGTAATAGTCGCTCCTGTCAGATTATTGATTAGAAATGTATTTTTGACTGCCATCGTAGCATTAAATATGTAAAGTGCAGCTGGAGAAAAGCCTTGAGTTACAGTAGATAAATGGTTTTTTATTGTACAATGGTCTATAAATGAGTTTAATGGATTTGAAACTATTAAGATGCTTATTGCATGACCTCCATTGATTGCCTCATTGTTATCGAAAAGACAAGAATCAATTTGCAAAGTTTGTGCTCTCACAACCACAAGACCTCCACCAGAACTATTTATTGATTTATTCTCAATAAAAGAGGAATTATTTATTTTTATATTATAACAGTCCTCAGAATAAAATGCACCACCATTTTGGGCCTTATTATTTGAAAATACACATTCATTCATTACAAGCCCCCCTTCACTATAATTAGTGTAAATACTCCCTCCTGCTAGCTTAGCCTCATTATTCAAGAAAGTATTTTTTAGTAGTTTGACTTCAAAAAGTTCTAAATTTGAGTAATTTTCGAAAACAGCCAAAGCCCCTCCATAGCTACTTTTATTTCCAATAAATAAATTATTTGATAATTGAATATTTGAGACATTTACTACAGCACCTGCACCAATGTGCTTCCTCACACCAAAATACTGGTTAGGGATGTTAGGATCAGTATTACCCATGCCAGATGTTATAATAAAGCCATCCATCAGCGAACCAGTAACACAGTTGGAAGCTAAAACAACATGATAGGCATTTTCTCCAACAAGGTTAGCCGTTGTCTCAGCAATATAGTTGCCATCATTATTGATGTCATTATTATCTATGTCACCACTTAAAATAGTTTTAAATAAATTAGGATTTCTTTGGTTTAGTAAGGTTTCATTACCCAAGAATCCCCCGTACAATTGCATTGTGCCTGAGATATAGAAAGTCATATCCCTATAAGGAACTGTAGTTCCTGGAAATGGTCGTCCACCAAAAGGGTCTCTGTCGGGAAAATAAACTCCTTGAGCCACCCATATCTGTTGATTGGAGGTTCTTGCTAAGTCTAAAGCATCAGAAAGATTTTTAAAAGCGTTTTCCCAAGAAGTCCCATTGTTAAGCCCATTCGCATCTACTTTTACATAAATTTGTGCGAAGGAGGTTTGTATCAAAGCAAAAAGAATAAAAATTGAAGTTTTTCTAAAAATAGACAAGCTATTCATACTATGAAATCATTTTAAAACAACGAATAAAATACCGAATCAATCTAGCTATATATCAAATCTTGAAAAGGGGCATAATATTTTAATATGGATTAACCAAGACACTGATTACTAATAATGCAAGTGCAAAATAAGTATGTGCTTTTTCGTAAAAAGGTTATATGTTGAGTTTATGATTTAAAATTAGCAAACTTTTACATATTTTTTCGAAGTGGGACAAAAAATACTTGCCATTGTACTAATTTGATGTCGGTAAGCAACTTGGCTAAAGTTCTCTGTTAATTTTTGCTCAATTGCTATTCAAAAATTATTGGCACACTCGCCATTTAAAATCCGAATCATAATGTAACTTGTGTCGGTTGTAACCTAACCCTTTGTTTGCCTTGGTTCTTGCCATTTGTTTACTAAATTTGTGTAAACCTATTTCAGTTGCATACGTATTTATTAATTAGCTTAATAATATTATTTAGTTCATCATGTGTTGAGCTATAAGGATATTTTATAACTCTCACGTTCAGCCTTAATAATTCATTTTTTAATAATAAAAACTTTCTTTTATCATATTCGGTGTCTTGATGTGTTATTAACGCATAATGATACGCATTTGGTGATAGCCGATGAATTGAAAGTTTTCTTTTAAGACTTGGGTCGTTAAATGACAATCCAATAAATAGACAAGTTGTACTGGTTAGTTTAGTAGTATGAAGCTGGTTGTACCACGAATTCGGTTGAATTATATCTGTTAAATAGTCATCTTCTGTTAAGTATATTTTGCTTTCTAATCCTCCTTTATAAGGTAAAATTCCGTGCATGTGGTAAATTGGGAAATTCTTATGTATACTGAAGTAATTGTCTCCAACTACCGATGATGTTTTGAAATTCTGATTTTTAAAATATATTTCTATTAAATCATCATAATTGTAAGTCAAAATACTTGTTACACGTTTTTGCGTTGATACTAAATTGTAAATATTAGCAATTAGTTCTGATGAAAAATTTAAATTGACATTTTCATATAATGCTTTTCTAAGTAAATATCTCCAATTGTTGAGTTCAATACAATTCTTGATTAATTGGGCAAGTATTAAAGGGTCTTCGTTGTAAAAAGAATCTGGAATTTTAAAATCAGGATAAGCTACCTCATAATATTCTGCCAACATATTTATTGAAATTGATTTAGGGGCTACTTCTTTGTAAATTTTATTATTTTCTTCGATGTCCCTCCATGCAAATAAGAATTCTGTTACAATGGTTTTTAAGAATTTTGTCCAAGTTGGAAGACCAGCTGAAACAGATAAACCAGCACCACAAACAATTGTTAGTTCATTATTTTCAAAGTTACGTAAAAAGTTCGTTAAACTTTTTTGACTATCAGAGTCTAAAAAAACTATATCATCTCTAATTTGTTTCATTAAGCATTTAAATAGTAAACTTCCAACGACCAGCATTGTGATGGTTTTGGGGTGATTTTAGAGTTAATTTATTAACTATCAAGCCTTTATATAATGCTTTCGAGTTGGACTTTCGAGCCTTTGAACGCTCTTCCTTCCAAGTGTCGCCAAGCACCAACAAACACAAAGATATAAAAAACGTAGAATAATCAGAGAGGTTTTTGCGAAAAAAAGCCTTTGTACTTCACCAATTTCACGTCGAACCAAACGCTGAAAAAAGCAGCCCAAAAAACAGCGAAGTAATTTGAGAACTAACACTTAGAAACTTCGCTTTGAAATTGTCGAACGAGCCTAAAAACTGTGACATTTTACTGAGAGGTTTTTGCGAAAATAGTTTCGTAAAACTTCGCTACTAAAATGTCGGATAAGTATAAAAAAACTTACAAAAACTGCTAAACCATTTCAGAAGAATAGGTTAATTTTTTCTGTTTAATTGTAAATCAATATCTTTTGCAAACTCAATACATTTTAGAATTGCAGCTTCTAAATCAGAATCTGTGCAACCTGCAATACGTCCTAATCCATCGTTTAATTCAACTTTATAAACGTTATTTGAAACTTCATCAAAATATAGAAACCAACCACTAAGTACCTCATCTCCGTTTCTGCGTTGCATATTTTTTGTTCTTCTTCCAACGACCGCAAATGAGAAGATTTGGGATTGGATTTTGAGTTAATTAGTTGATTATCAAACTTTTACTTATTTGCTCGTGTTGGAGACAAACAAAATTTGCGAAAGCTCCAATTTGATGTCGCCCAGCCAGATTTGAGAACTAAGATAGAAAAAAGCGTAGAAACTGCTCTGCCTAATTGTCCCCAAACCAAATCTGCATACCAAGTTCTGAAAAAAGAAAATGAAAAGCAAAAGAATTTATTTTTCGGAGTGAAATTTGAGAAAATACCACGCATTTTGAGTGTCGCAAATGACTATGCGTTTAAAATTTTGCTGAGAATTCACATTTAAAAACTTCGCTTTTGTCTCGTCGAACGAGCCTTTGAGCTAAAAATGTCAAACTATTTTAGTGGCATACGAAATGCTAATTTGAGAATTTTAATTTACCACTCATCAGTATAATGTTCGGCTTCAAATCCTAAATTTTTAGCTAATTGCTTAACTTTCTCAAAATCACCTTTTTTAACAAGCATAATTTGATAGCTATCACTATTAATGTCAATACCACACAATGTTATGTTAAATTTTTCTAAATTTTCTCCGAATATTTTATAAACTTTATCTATTGAGTTCAACACAGATAAATCACAAAAGGTATTGGTTCTGACTTCAACATCAAAATTTCTTTTAAGTGCCTTTTCTAAATACACAGCTAATTCTTCACTATCTTCTTTCCAATCAAAAAATCCATAAAAGTAAATCGGAGTTGCGTACATGAAATCTATAATTTCTTGTGAACAAAATTCAAAATTTTCATTTAACTTATTTTTGTGTTCTGATTTTTCAACCCTATTAAGTAAGAACTCTTTAATTATTTCAGCATCTTCAACTTTTAGTGTTAAGTCAATTAAAGAGAATATATTGTCAAACGTAAATGGTTTGCTTTGTGTTTGTTCCGTTACAAACTTTTTGAAAAAATTAAATATTCCCATGAGCCGATTTAAAGCTGTATTTTGTTTACGTTCCAACGACCAGCATTGTGATGGATTTGGAGTGATTTTAGAGTTAATTTATTAAATATCAGACCTTTACACAATGCTTCGTGTTGGAGACAAATCAATCTTGAACACCAACGCTTTCAAAATGTCGCCCAACAATTGAAAATGCTAAGGACTAAAAAGCGTAGAAACTGTTCTGCCTAAATGTCGCTGACCAAATCTGAAAACCAAGTTCTGAAAAAAGAAATTGAAAAGCAAAAGAATTTATTATTCGGAGTGAATTTTGAGTAAATACCACGCATTGGAAATGTTGGGAGTGCCTTTGCCTTTGAGAACTCACACTAAAAACTTCGCATTTGTCCAGTCGAACGAGCCTTTGTACTAAAACTATCTTTTAATATGGCTTACTTACAATAAGGATTGATAGTAATTTTGTTTTGCATCCACCATGTTTCAATTTTTGAATCCCAATGATTACCAGTAATTTTAATATAATAGTTTTGGTCTTTTAGAAGACTAAATAAATCTGGATATACAATCTTTGGATCATATAAAGCAATTATTTCATTAAATGAAAGATTATTTTTATCATTACTTAATAATTGGTCAATCCCAACAGCACCTACTTGTTTATCATATTTTTCAGTGAAAGATACTGGTGAGTAGGCGTCTGGGTTTTGCATAATACTAATCCAAAGCCCAATATTATTATTTGGATATATTTTTTTTACATCGTCTATCACTTTCATCAAAGCAATTCCTAATTTTTTAGGATTAAATGTAAGTTTAACGATTCTTGTTCCAGCTGAATATTGTTCAATATTCATTTCTCCAAAATATTCTAATTGTATTTTAGATGAATTTGGAAGTATAAAAAACATATTTTCAGTATTAATACTTTGTTGGCAGTAAATTGGTGGGACGATAACTTTGGGTTCTTCCCGAGTAGTTTTCTCACAGCTAAATACAAAAAATGATAGAAGTGTCGAAAATATAAATATTTGCTTCATTTATAAAATTTTTACAACCAAAAGAATTGAGATGGTTAGATTTTAGAGTTAATTAATTGATTTCCAGTTTCTTACCTTTTCTTAATTCGGATGTTGGAACACCAAGAAAAGTGAAACCTTTGCTCATTTTTGCCGTCCCCAGACGGCGGGCAAGCGGTGATATAAAACTAAGATGTTTATTGCTGAAAACCAAATTTGCACGCAAAATTTCGCTCTGATGTCCTGTCGCAGATGAATTTGAAGACCCCTTGAAATCGCTCAAATATCTTGTCGAGGATATGGTTGAATAACCTTAGGACACAATTATTGAGTTGTAATGAATGACAGAAATTCTTTGCCTAAAGTTGTAGTTCTTTCACTTAAAACTCCATTTATGGTCATCATACTTTTCAAACTACCAGACTTATGAAAACCAGCAGTTTTTAAATCTTCCCAAATTAAATCTAATATATCATCTTGATTTTTTAAGTCTGGGTATGCTTCTATAATTAAGCCATGAAGGCTGCCCATCATTATATTTGGTATTTCTTTTTGTCTATCATTAAACCATTTAGATGGATTATCAATGAAATTAAGAATAATTATATGTAATGCAGAAAATTTATCAAGCTGATGAAGAAATAATTGATTCTTGGTTACATCTGAATTAATACCGAGTGCAGCATTTATTATTGCATTTTTAAAAGAATCTAATTTTACTTTCTCGCTTGTTTTCAAAGCAAGGGAAGTTGCTTGTAATACAATATCAATGAAAATCTCATTCTCTTTTAAATTATTTAAATCTACTCCTCGATTTTCTTGCAGATTGAATATTTTTTCAGCAATATCATTCATCCATTCCGCCTTTCTTTTTCCAAAGGTGGTGAGATAATTAATCCAAAGATTTCTGAGGCTAATGAACCAACAACTGGAATCGTTCCAATACTACCTTTAATTATTGAATGTGCTATATCGAGTTTTGTAGCTTTAAATTCCATGTATTGTTGTTCATGATTCCAACGCTCGCAAGTAAGATGATTTTTGAGCGAATATTGAGTTAATTAGTTGATTATCAGACTTTTACTTGCTTGCTCACGTTGGAGAAAAGCCAACTTTGCAAGCTCTTCTTTCCGAGTGTCGCCCGAAAACTAAGCGACCCAAAGATATAAAAAAAGTAGCCACTATGGAATAGTATAAACCGCAAAGTTTTAGAGAAAAAAAACTGGCAAATTTCTTCTAATCGCACTTCGCCGAAAGCGATGAGTGCAGGAGCCTAAAAAACGTAGAAGCTATTGTAATTAAACACTTTAAAGTTTCGCAAATCAACCGTCTGCGGTAACTATGAGCTTGACAAAAACTGTCAAACTATTTTAGCTGCATACGCAAATGAAAATACTAGAAGTACAAAATTAATTGTTGAAATAAATAGAGTTTTTTGTCTTACATTATAAAACCCAAATTTGAATAATGAAAAATGGATAAGTTCTAAAAAAGCAAAAGCAATTAGCAAGATTATTATAAAATCGTTGTGAAAATTGGCTAAAAAAGTGGCTAATGAAATAAAAAAAGAGGCGATGAAATTTACGAAAATAGCTAAAACTTGAATAGATTTATTTGCAAACATATTTGTTTTTTCAATTCATTCCAACGACCAGCATTGTGATGGTTTTGGAGAGATTTTAGAGTTAATTTATTAAATAACAGACCTTTACATAATGCTTTTGTTGGAGACAAAGGACTTTGAATGCCAACGCATTCAATATTTCGCCCAACAAATGAAAGTGATAAGGACTAAAAAGCGTAGAAACAGCTCTGCCCAAATATCGCTCACCAAATATGAATAACAAGTTCTGAAAAAAGAAATTGAAAAGCAAAAGAATTTATTTTTCGGAGTGAAATTTGAGCAATTACCACACTAATTGAATGTCGAAAATGACTATGCGTTTGATGTTTTGCTGAGAATTCATGATAGAAAACTTCGCTTTTGTGCCTATGGACAAAATGCTATCAAATTATTCATGGCATAAATTAGTTACATCCCCCAATCTTAGCTTCAAATATTTCATCTCTTCCTACCGAAAATCCGGGCAGTAATAAAATATTTTTACCTGCTGATGCCGAAATGCCACCGACTAAATCAGAACTTATAGTTATACTGTTGCTCGCTTTATAAATCCCACTTTGAGATGTGTTATTCAATGTCAAATTATTGGCACAGACGATTAAAGTTGCAGGAATTCTATCACTCACACAATTATTCGATTGACAACTAACAAAATATGTTGTATTTGTAAAAAGTTTAGGAGTAAGAAAAGTATTTCCCAAAGAAACGGGGTCTTCATCTTGTTGAGAGTTATACCACCTTACTGTTCCATTACAAGACTGTACCTCTAAATTAGCTCTTTGACCAGGCTGAACTGTCGAAGTAGGCACAAGGTTTACAATAGTGTGGTTGTAATTTACAGTTGCTGATGCTGCACCAATACAACCGTTGGAATTTACTGCAGCTGTATATGTACCTGATTGCTTAACAAAAATATTTGCTGTTCTCCCAACATCAGGTAGTGAAATTCCGTCTTTACTCCAATCAATAGGTAAATTTGGATAATTTAGTTTAAGTTCAATTGTTTGATTACCGCACCAAATATTATTTGATGTGGGACTAATTTCGAGAGAATTTCCAAAATGTTGTGTGATAATGTAAGGCGTTGATGTGTACGTACAAATTCCGTTTGATGCAACTAAGGTATATGAACCTGCAGATTGTGCATTATAACCACTATATGTTGCAAATGGTATGTCTATATTATCTTTCTTCCATTGAAAATTAAAGCCTGTAAGAAAAATTTCAGAGGTGAGATAAGTATAATCATTATTACCACAAAGCTTATTTTTGTTAGCAGTTATTTTCAAGAGATTAAAGTTATTAATCACAAAATCATCTGAATTTCTCTGGCATTCAGAATTAGAATACTCAGATAAAATAGAATATGTTCCAATTTGATTAACTGTAATACTGTATGTATTTGATGAAATTAATGACCCATTTCTATACCAACTTAATGGAAAACCAGAACCATTTGCGGTAAGAGTAGCCGTATTACAACTAAAAGATGATACAATGATTTTAGGTTTTCTTTGGTTATTTCCAAATCTTACTTTGATAGAATTTGTAGTTGTTTCAAAGTGAGATCCGATTATTTTTGCATAGTAGATACCTTCAGTTTCGCCACTAAAAAAAGATTCAGACCTTGCTATTTTTTCTCTTCTAATTAATTGGTCATTTCTATACCATTCAATAATTAAATCTTCAAGATTTAATCCTGAATTTAGTCTAACTCCTAATTGCGAATATTTATTAACACAATCAAGTAAACTATCTCCTGTAAGTGTTGCCTTATAAGTAGTACTAAATTGTAAATTCTTTTCTACAGATACTATAAGTTGACAATTAGGGTCATTTACTTCTACTTTGTAATTACCAGTGCTATTGGCTAAATAATATGGTTTTGAGCTATTTGGAATTTCGATATTATTTTTAAACCACTTGTAAGTTGCTGTTGATGAATTGTATGAAGATACTATTTTTACATTTTCACCAATGTAAAAAGGTTCTAAGAGAGAAGTGTTTGTTAATAATAAAATGTTAGACACGTACGTACTTGAATAAACAGGTATATTTACCGTAGATGTACAAGCATTATTTGAGATTTGTAAAGAGTAATTACCTGTGGAATTAATTAAGAGAGAATCTTTATTGCCATTTGCGATAGAAATATTGTCCTTAAACCATTGATAGCTTAAACCATCATCCAAAAGGTTGTTGAAGTAGATATTTGAAGAAGACTTAGGCTTGATAAATTGACTAGAATTGGGGCAAAGCGAAGTTGAACTTCCAGTGTAATTATTAAGATATTTAGAAATAATAATACTACCTAAATTGCTAGTTGTAACACCATTACTGACAATAAAATTGTAATTTCCAGATGATAACTTAAATAAATCAAAATCATTAGATAAGTAAACTCCCTTATCAGGTACACCATTGTTTTGGTAAGAACTTAGTGTTGATTCATAAATCAACTCATTATTTTTTAGAATCTTTAAATAAAATTGACCACTTAAACTCGTTGATTGAATTGGAAAAAAGAGATATGGGGTATTTGTACAAAAACTAATGGATAGATTTGTTTTTACTACTATGCTTGATTCTGAGACAAAAATTTTACCTATTGCTCTATTTTTGATTTTGAAGCCTGATGGTAGCGTACATTCGGCAAAATAGCTTGTGTTTCTGACCAAAGTTGGAGTTTGGAGTTGAAGTCCTGATGTTATTGGTAATCCTCCAATTTCTGTATTGTACCATTTTATTTGCCCTGTACAACCTAAAGCCTCTAATTGTGCTGTTTGATTTTGATTGATGTATTTCTCTTTTATTTCAAAACCTTTTATATTATCATCAACAATTACTTCTACACTATTTGTACCTCCCCAACATCCAAAAGAATTGCAAGCGGCATAGTATTTTGAGTTTACAAATAGAGATTTTGAATAGAATATATTTCCTTTTGAAATAAATTCGGTCCGTAAGCTATCCTGATACCAATATACTTCGCCATTTAAACAGTTTTTAGCTTCTAAAACAGCAAAATCTCCTTTTTTTACTGCAATTTTTGAAATTTCTAAAGGAGGAATTGAAAAATTACAGTTTGAAGGGTTAATGAAAATATCAAAATCACATACACTTCCAACATAGATTTTATTGTTTTTGGTTAGGTTTATGAGATTACAAGCCGTGGAATTTTGGTCAGGAGAGACAACTATTCTTATTCTATATCTTTCTCTTTCTGTAAGAGTAGTTGGCAGAATAAAACTATCTGTTACATTAAATGTACTTACTGAACTATATATAATCTCTGAATTTTCATCAAATGCACCATCTTGGTTTGAATCTATGTATATTTTTACTCTACCTTGGTTAAAGGTTTCTCCAAGATTACCATAACATTGAAGAGTTAAAGGATATAATTGCCCTTTATTAACTTTCAAAATATTTGGTATTTTTTTTAAGGGACTACTTCCACTGACACCGTTCTGCCCGAGAGATAAGTTTCCTACATAACCAAAGTTTGTATTAAAGAAATTTTGTAGATTAACGAATATATAACCAGTATAATTATTAACAAACTGTAAGTTACATAAGCTTGGTTGAGGACTCATTTGAACTAAATGAGAAGAATTTAATAACAATTCTCTTGTCGAGGAAAGAAAAGAAAAATTTCTCATTCTTTCGATTTGTCCAATAGTAAATTGATTTTTGTAAGCATTATAGGACATTATATTGTGATAAAGATTGCCCACGAGTTGACCAGTGCATTGATTTATTGAATTAGGAGTACTGAGAAATCCTACTTTATGTGGTTGCGTATCTACTACTTTGTCACCATCGTTTAACGGGTCATTATTTTGAGGGCAGTTAGCATTGTTATTATCCCCTTCGAAGGTGTGTATTAAATTAAGGGAATGACCCATTTCATGAGCATAAGCTGCATTCCAATAATCAAAGTTAAAACTCCCACCTGTTTGCATAAACAAGCTACCATTATAACTTGCAAACCCGCCAGCTTCGATAATTTTCCAATAAACATTAATAGTAATGATTGATTTGTTGGATTCTGCTTCAATTGGTGTGATGTTACCTAATAGTGCCCCAATATTACTTACCATAGAATATCCGTTGCTCACGTATGTAGGTATTGAGGACGCATCTATTCTAACAATTCCATTAGTGGTTATATTTAAATAATTTTTCTGAGCTAAAACAAATTGAATTTTTGAGTCATTGCCTAAAATTAGATATTCACTTCTTGCTCTGAATGCATCATTAAGATTTTTAACTTGATTTTGAATATATTCTTCACTTACGTTACTTCCTATACCAACAGGCTCTCCAATATGATATATATTAAATTTCACTGGTATAGTTAAAACGGAATCAATACTTATTGCATTAAATAATATTTTGTCCTTTACTTTTTGTGCAATATCTTCAATAAATGCCTTGTATTCTTTTGCTTCAGAAAGTGTTGGAGTACCACAATTAGAGATTTCTCCAGTTTGTGCATAACTTTTTAATGAAAAAATAGAAAATAAGAGTAGTAGCCTAAATTTATTCATAACAATACATGTGTTTTAGCTCAATTGGTCAATACATTAGTGAAATGTCAAAAAAGTATTCTTCCAACGCTCCGAAAGGAGAAGTTGGGAGGTTATTTTGATTTAACTGATTGATTTAAAGACATTTACTTCTTTCATTACGTTGGAGTCGAGTTAACTAATTGATTTATAGATATTTACTTCTTTCGTCACGTTGGACTCACCAATTTTGAAAACTTCGCTGATTTGATGTCGCCCAACAAAAGTAAGTGCTAAGGTATAAAAAACGTACTATAATCAGAGAGGTTTTTGCAAAAAAAACTATGCAAATCGCTCTAATCTCACGTCGCCGAAACCGATAAGTACAGAAGCCCCAAAAACATAGAAGCTATCGAGAATAAACACCTTAAAGTTTTGCTAATCAATTGTCTGAGGTAACTATGAGCTTGACAACGAGGTAATTATTTATAAGCATAGTACATTGCTTGATTCAAAAGTCTAATAATATTCTTGTCATCAATCCAATCTTGTTTTACTTTTAAGAATTTATCCAATTCTTCTTTAAGCTTTGTAAATTCAATATTTTGATTTGACCGTACCAATTCTCCAATCTTATTAGCAACAAAAACGTTACTTTCATTCATAATTTGTTTGCAAATAGAGTTGAATGAATTTAAATCATTCTCACTTAAAAATGGATATTTTGATTTTAATCTTTCCTGAATCGGCATAAGCCAATTTTTGCCAAATTCCATAGCAATATCAAGAGCATCATTCAAAATATCTTGTCTCGATGGTTCGTCTTTTTCTGTATTTTTCGGAAATATCAAGTCGATTAAATTCATTTATTTTTTAAATTCTACCGAAGAATAGAAAAATTCCAACGACCAGCATTATGATGGTTCTTGGAGTGGTTTTAGAGTTAATTTGTTAATTATCAAGCCTTTACATAATGCTTCGTGTTGGAGACAAAGGACTTTGAACACCAACGCTTTCAAAATGTCGCCCAACAAATGAAAGTGCTAAGATATGAAAAACGTAGAATAATCAGAGAGGTTTTTGCGAAAAAAAAACTATGCAAATCGCTCTAATCTCACGTCGCCGAAAATGATAAGTGCAGAAGCCCCAAAAACGTAGAAGCTATCGAGAGTAAACACTTTGCAAACCCGCTCATTAAGTGTCGAAAATGCCTATTTAAATGACAAAGAATTGTTGAATAATATGTAACCAAGTTGGTTTTGGATTTGTAATATAAACGTCATTATAAAGTTCTGGGTATCTTTTTTGAGAAATGCAACACGCATTATCTTCCAATGACTTGTCCAGAAAATTACTCCAATTTAATTTGTCGAAATAACTTTCTAAAATTTTACAAATACCAAAATCTTCTTCTGAAACTTCATATAAATTACCATCTTTTGTGCCAGCAACCTTAATTTTGATAAAACTTTCATAGACCCAAATAAAGGTATTACATCCAAAGATATTTTTATGTCCAGGTTGTTCAAGGTCAGGAAATTCCTTAATCTCACTTTTGAATTTTGTAAACTCTGTTCCTGTATAGGAATGCCCTATTATTGCTCTTGGAAAGTCTGGTGGAATGATATTTAATGAGAATCCAATTTGTTCAATTTTATTTATTAAATCTTCTCTATCAGTAAAACTAAACGCCACCTGAAATTCGTCACCATCATTAGCATGACCACCCCAAGCACGTTTAAAGTGAAAATATTTAAGTTGTTTTATCCATAATTTGACTGTTTGTTTTGAGTGTTGTTGAAACAAATAACTTTCAGATAACTTATCAATTTTCATTATTATGAATTTGAAACTTTCCAACGACCGCAAATGAGAAGATTGGAAGTGATTTTAGAGTTAATTAGTTGAATGTCAAACTTTTACTTATTTGCCCGTGTTGGACGCAAGAAAACTTTGCGACCGCTCTAATTTGGCGTCGCCAGACGCCAAGCACGCTAATGAACCCATCCCATCAACTTGATTGCTGGAAGTAAATTTGCATGGAAAAATACAAAAAAGCAAATGAGTTGGTTAAAAATTTGCGAGTCGAAGAAAAGTTTGCGTAAATACCAATCAGAGAACTTGTCGCCAGCCCACTTTGCAAGCCAAAATCCTAAATTGAGTAGGAGAGAACTGTCCTGTCCGCCAAAATTTATGCGTTTGAAAAACTGAAAAACCAGCGAATCCGTCTTGTCGAATGAGTCTATGAGCCAAAAACTGCCAAACTAATTCAGTCGCATACGATTATTGGAATTCTATTTTTTTTCAATTTAATTTGTGATAAAAACCATTTTATGAAGCTTCTACTTAACTTATGGATTCTTTTGTTCTGTTTTTCTTGTAATTTAGCAAGACTCTCAAACAAGTCATCAGATTACTTAAACTTGCAAGGTATTTGGTTAGCTGAAACAGAAAGCCAAAATGGCATCAAAAAGAATGTTGCTTTTCAGTATAACTTCAGTGGTAATCTACTTGTATTTACAGACGAAACTGGACAAACAGTAAAGTATAATTTTGAATTAGGTAAAATAAAAAATTTAAAGGTGATAAATATTATTCCAGAAGGTTCACCCAAAGACTCTAAACCTGTAAGCGTAGGATACGAATTGAAAAGTAATTTGCTTAAAATTGTGGTTGCACCACCGGGTTTAATTCCTTTAGATATTTCAGACAAAAACGAACAAGAATTGATAATTAGTAGACGAAAAAAATTGTGAGTAAACTCTCAAATCAACTAACTACAAAGTCAAAATTGATTCATTCCAACGACCAGTATTATGATGGTTTTGGAGTAGTTTTAGAGTTAATTTGTTAATTATAAGCCATTTACATAATACTTCTTGTTGGAGAGAAACCAACTTTGAGTGCCAACGTTGATAAACTGTCACCAAGATAGATGCGTGCTAAGGACTAAAAAACATATAACCTGCTCTGCCTAAATGTCACTCACCAAATCTGCATATTAAGTTCTGAAAAAAGAAAATGAAAAGCAAAAGAATTTATTTTTCGGAGTGAAATTTGAGCTAATACCACGCATTAGAAATGTCGAAAGTGACTATGCGTTTGATATTTTGCTGAGAACTCACACTTAAAAACTTCGCATTTTGCATGTCGCAAGCAACCATGTTTGACAAGTTTATAGAGTATATTACTATTTTCTTTTTTGGTTTACCTCCTTGTAAGCCGATATATACTTGTTTGCCTGATAAATATTGGAATTTAAAGTATCAATGTTGGTATTCAAAGTTTTGCTTGACAAGGAAGATTCTTTTAATAGTAATTTTATTTCTGATAATTCTTTCTTTTGCTCTTTTTCATCATTATAATCCTTACGTAATGAATATCCTAATGTAACAATAGAAACTCCTAAACCGATAAGAGCCACCCTGTTTGACATCTTAGCGGACTTGAAATTCTTTTCAGAACTTGCTCTATTTAATTCTGCTTCTCTAAATGACAATAGCTTCATGCAGCTATCGGCTCTCATTGTAAAATTGCAACCCAAGTGTTCGTCAAGTTTTTTAATATCATTTGCACTATTTGCGTGTTCACAATGTGCTTCTTCATGGAAGAAAGAGTTCCAAAACCATTCTCTTACACACCTCTCTAAGCAACCACCACTGTCAAACTCAAAATTTTCTTCCCTAAGTCTATGAATTAATGTATTATAACTTATTCCACAGGTTAGACATTCGCTACCAATTTCAAGGACTCTTTTATATATATCTTCTGGCGATTTTGATTCGATTGAATCAACCTTTGAATTGCAGGTTGGGCAAACTGTTGGCTTCATTTTAGAGTAATTTAAGCAGTTTATAAGGTTTTAGATGTAAATAATATCACTCTCCACTAATAGCGATAATTGTCTTTGGAATCCATTTAGAACCATTTTTAAAATGAACTGACTTAATAATTATCTTTATTTTGGTAGTATTCTCATGTCCATATAATGTCCATGTGGAATAATTTTCATTAAGCGGTTCAATTTCGTCTTGTGATATACCTTTAAATCTATTAGTCTTATATAAATAATGACTTACTGGTCTGTTATAGTTATCATAACACAAAATATCTACTTCAAAAGCGTCTATTACCTTGTTCGATATATTTCTTACTTCTAATGTTGCTTCGGGATTTCCAATAGAATTGTATGATACGCTTGCCTTTGATAATTCAATGGGGACACCCATTGACCTTAATCTTTCATATTTCTTATTTATCTCATCTTGTTTATTTTTTAAAACATCCTCTTCCTTTTGGATTTGAATACCCCTATCTCTTTCATATAAATTATCTACTTGACTTTTTACCTCATCGTAATTTGCAAATTGCAGCGATGACACATATCCTATTTTTTTATTAAAAATTACTTTTAAAAAGTCGTTTTCATAGTCAATTACCTCAATATTGCTACCTTTTGGAATAAAATCAGAAGCACTACCGTTCAATATTGGCGTTTTTCTAAATGGCATTTCATTTTTTGTTAATACACTCACTTTTTTAAACCCCAAAGTGCTATTATTTTTTAATGTTAAAGCCGTTATTTGATTTTCTACCTTAGTTATTTCAGAGTTTATCTTATCTAAATTACTTGATAGTCTTGATTGTTCTGTTTTGAGACTATCTAATTTTTTAGATAGATAATTAGAATCCTGAGAAAAACAAGTATTTACAATAGCTATAAAAGATAATAAGGTACTTAATATGCAAATTTTATAATTCATGTATTGATATTTATTAAGCTAATTAAATTTGCTTTTATTAATATTATTTAGTATATTAGTGTATTAATTAATCTTAATACAGTGTTAAAATGAATACATTATGGTTTCCCGATTGGTATTTTTACGGAATCATTTTTAATACCCTTTTTGCTTGCATTGGTTGTGGCTGTGTCGGATATTTTCTTGGGAATTGTCGTAGGAGGCTCAATTTTAGAGAATAGAAAATCAATCTTACTGTTATAATACCCCCAATTGTAAGCCAAAGTGCCAAATATAGCCAATAATGTTAGTAGCGATGGTATTAAAACTTCATTGCTAAATTGACTGAGAAAATTATTTTTCTCCTTTTCTTCAAATTTTTCAATTATTGATAACTCTTGATTAATATAGAATAGATACTTTTCAGTATGTATTTCGTAACCACAATTTTTAGTTATATCACCAAATGGGTGGCTACTTTCTTGATGAACTTCAAGTTCGTGTTGAATATTTAATTTTATATACTTTAAAAACGTTCTCTTGTCTTTAATTGAATCTAATGTGGCTAACTTATCTCTTAATGGGTATATTATTTTAGCGAATGAACTATGAGTATATTCTTCTGTAAAATCATCTGCAAATTGTCTTATAGTATCTATACTTGTCATTGATTTGAATTTTATTGTCGCAATTAACTCGAAACGAAATAATAGCCAAAGAAGAACTTACTTTATTTATTATTCGGTAAGAGAAAGAAACATTTCCAACGCTCCGAAAGGAGAAGTTGGGAGATTATTTAATTTAACTGATTGATTTAAAGACATTTACTTCTTTCGTTACGTTGGAGACCTATAACTATGAAATCCAACGCCTTCAAAATGTCGCCAGACAAAAGTGCGAACAAAAGCCTAAAAAAGCAAGGCCGCAATGGAATTGAAAAAAATAGAGAAGTTTTTGCGAAAAAAGGCTGTTCAATTTTTCCGCTGATGCGTTGTCGCAGGAGCCTAAAAAACTTAATAAAAACGTAGAAGTTTATAGAGAGAAAACACCATGCAAACAGCTTATTATCAATGTCGAGCGAAACTATAAACTGAAAAAATGAGCCGCAATGGAATTGAACAAAACTGCAAAAGGTTGAGAAAAAAGTCAGAGAATTTACGAGGAAATTCCAGAGAAATCTGCGAAAATAGCGAGGAAAATTTGAGTAACAGTTTGAAAGTTGATGAAAAAGCGAGAAAAATTTGTAAAAATACTTTTCGCCGTTGAGATGTCGAAAGAAACTGAAAAACTTACCGCAATGGAATTGAAAAATAGATTAGCGTTAACTCATTTCCAACGCTCGCAAGCAAGATGATTTTTGAGCGAATGTTGAGTTAATTAATTGATTATCAAACTTTTACTTGCTTGCTTTCGTTGGAGACAAAGGACTGTGAACGCCAATTCTAATCAAATGTCCCCCACCAAATATGAGTGCTAAGGTAAAAAGAATTGTAGTAAAAAAGCAACGAAGCTATTGAGAAAAAAGCCTTTGAATTATTTATCTAATCAAACGTCGCAAAAAACTTGGCGAAAAGTAGCCCAAAAATGCCGAAGCTATGGAGAACTAACACTTGAAAAATTCGCTAATCAACCGTCTGCGATAACCGTGAGCTTGAAAAATGACTTGACTAATTCTACTCTTTTTTTCGTTTTATACTAAGCAATTTACTATAATTAATTACATTAAATTTTGAAAGGTCAAGATAAATAAAACCATCTTTGTACTCATTATTATACAATTCATTATATTCAAATTCACCAGATTCGCTTTTAAATTCTGCTTTATCTATATAGACATCTGTATCTGTTTCTTTATCATTCCTCTCTTTGTTTAATGTTATGACGAAGGAATTTACAATGCTACCTTGAGTAGTTGTAGTTGTTTTTTTATGTGTGAAGGATAATTCAGAAAGTTCATCATTTCTAAGTCTTCTATTTGGTGATGTATTGATGGGTGTTTTATAGTTAAAGATTGATTCAACAAACTCATAAGTATTTTCATTTTTTCTGAAAATATTAATTTTGCAGTTTGTGGAGTCATTAGTTTGATTATCAAATTCATATGAAATCTCTTCAAGATTGAGAACAATACCCTGTTTAAACACTCCTTTGAAATCAATGATTTTATTATACCCTTCTGTATAGCCATTCGGATAAACTCTTATTTGAAAATCACCATCAATCAAATTGTTACTGGCAGATATTTTTTTTTCAAGTGGTGCAGGTTGATAATATTTCATTATTTTGATAATTTTTTCGAAATCAAAATTACCATTTAAGTAATAATAGGGAAACCCATTAAATCCAAATTTTTCAATTTTACTACGGTCATTTGAAAATAAAGGCTGATTTCTGACAATAAGTTCTTCTTTTTCAGCAAAATCATTGTTTTCGGTAGCAAAAGTAGTGATATACATAGAATCACCTTTGATTATAAATTCTTTGCTGTTAAGGGTACTAATATTTAATAGCTTCGCTTTTATAAGTTTACCATTGTGTGCCTCTCCATATATTATTCCATCCCCAATTTCATTTGATTCTCCTAAGATTTGAAAACTTCCATCAAGAAGGTTGTTTTTAAAGAATAACTTATTTTCTAACTTTACATTATTTAATTCAACCATTTTGCTATTAACATATTTAGTAGATTTTTCGGTGTATCCTCCTGTTGATTTTAATTGTCTAAAAATGTCATAGCCATCTAATTCATCATTCAAATTTCTATTTGTGATTGATTGAATAATTTTGGAATCATCAAAGAACGATGCTGAATAAATTGTTATTCCGTTTTGAAAGTAGTAAATATTTTTTGGGAAAATTCCATTATTATCCATAATTAATTTGAACCCGTCTTGTTGCCCAAACTCATTAACTTCATAATATAATTGTAATTTTCCATTGTATTTATTTCTTTCTTCAATGGATTTATTTGACGACTTAGGTGCATGAAAATAATGGATAGGGAATTTTTCCAAAGTAAAACCCTTGAATATTTTATTAGAATACTCCTTATTCTGAGAAAAGGAATTTATTGAGTAAATTAAAAAAAATACTAAAGAGTATAGTTTGTTCATAGATACTTGCTATTGACTTTAAAATGTGGGAATGACTATTTTTATTAAACAGGGCAAAAGATAACCAACTATTTTTATTTGTCCCAGTTCCAACGCTCGCAAGCAAGATGATTTTTGAGCGAATGATGAGTTAATTAGTTGATTATCAAACTTTTACTTGCTTGCTCACGTTGGAGATAAACCAACTTTGCAAGCTCTTCATCCCGAGTGTCGCCCGAAAAATAAGCGACTCAAAGATATAAAAAACGTAGTATAAACCGCAAAGTTTTCGAGAAAAAAAGCTATAAATTGTTTTTCCAATCTCACGTCGAACGAAACTTGGCAAGCAGTGGACTGAAAAAGGTTGCTAAGAACTAACACTTGAACTCTTCGCCGATTTCTTGTCTGCCAAAACTATGAACTTGACAAAAAAAAGCCAAACTATTTCGCAGTCTATGGAACATTTCTTTTATAGGGGGCTAATTACACCCTGCCAATATTTTAGCAATAAATACACTACTTTGATTAGCTACAAAGCCTGGGTTTAAAAGCACATATTGACCACCTTGATAAGTTACATTTGCACTATTAGGAATTATATTGAGTGTGCCATTGCTTGCATTGCCAGCAATAGTAATCACGGTATTTATTGCTTTTTGATTACTTATTATTGTACCAGTCGGAGTAAGGGTATTTGGACAATCAGAAGAACCATCTGTTATTTTTATTATCCAATAATCAGTATCACCTTTACTTGCCTGTGTTTTATCACCAGAAATGCCAGAATAAGAATATCCTGCGATAATAAAACTCCCATCATTAGTTTTCAGTATTCCGCCAGTAGGACCTGGAAGTGAATCTCCAACTCTATCAGCAGAACTACCGCCAATAGTTTTGTCCCATACTTTTTGACCTAAACTATTGATTTTCACTATCCAATAATCATCTCCCCCTTTGCCAGATTCCGATTTATCGCCAGAAATACCATAAGAAGAAGAAGCTAATCCTGCTAAAACAAATCCACCGTCATTGGTTGAAACAACAGAATAAATAGAACTAAATTCTAATGTTGAGATGCTTTTATCCCAGACCTTCTCTCCTAAACTATTCAATTTTACTAACCAAGGGTTAAATCCAGCTCCTATTCCTGTTTCTGTTTTATCTCCAGAAATACCAGAAAAAGATTCACCCGCAATCAAAAATCCACCATCACTGGTTGCAATAACCGAATTAGCACGATCAGTCTTTAAACTCCCAATGGTTTTATACCAAACCACTCCGCCGGAATTATTAAATTTTGCTATCCTATAGTCTGTATTAATACCGCCGGCTGCAATGATGCCTGCTACAACAAATCCACCATCAAGGGTAGCGGTTATTGTTCTTACTCTTGAATCACGATCATAACCATCAAAGCTTGTATCCCAAACTTTCTGCCCTAAACTATTCAATTTTACTATCCAATAACCATAGTAGCCATTATTTCCTGATGTTTTATCGCCCGAGTAACCAGACAGAGATTGTCCCGCTATTATAAAACCACCATCAATAGTTGCCAAAATTAAAGGCTTCTCATCATAAAAATTACCTCCAATTGTTTTATCCCAAACTTTTTGCCCCGCACTATTCAATTTTACTATCCAATAGTCAGTATATGAACCACTTTCTTTGTTTGCTTCTGTCTTATCACCAGAAATACCAGAGTAAGAATATCCAGCTACTACAAATCCTCCATCAATAGTAGCGACAACTGAAGTTGCGTAATCTATACCACTACCCCCAATTGTTCTATCCCAGACTTTTTGCCCTAAACTATTTAGTCTTACTATCCAATAATCAAAAACACCTTTACTTGCTTCTGTTTTATCCCCAGAAATACCTGAGCCAGAATATCCAGCTAATACGAATCCTCCGTCATTTGTAGCAACAATTGAACTTAGAACATCTGTCCCAGAACTACCAATTGTTGAGTCCCAAACTTTTGTAGGCGTTTGGGCATTGGCTTGAAATGAAATAAAAAAAGTTATAGAAAAGAATAATTTTTTCATAATAAAATTCATAATGATTTAACTTTTCTATGATTTTTAACAATGCTAAGTTTGTAGCTAAACAAATGTATATAATGGTAAGATGCAAAAAAAGAGAAAGGAGAAAAATTTATTATTCGGTACTTTTTGGGTATTGATTAAATTTTTCCAACGACTCGCAAGCAAGATGATTTTTGAGCGAATGCTGAGTTAATTAATTGATTATCAAACTTTTACTTGCTTGCCCGAGTTGGACTTTAGAAACTTTGCGTACCAACGCCTTCGTAATGTCGCCCGACAAAAGTGCGAACAAAAGACTAAAAAAGCAAAGAATTGGCGTAGAAGTTTTTGCGAAGAAATGCTGTGAAAACCAACGCTGATTAATTGTCGCCCGAGCCTAAAAAGCTAAACAATTTGTGAAGAAAATTTGGTAGAATTAACATTTAAAAATTTCGCTGATTTCATGTCGCACAAGCCTAAAAACTGAAAAAAGCCGAGAGTAAAATTGAGAAAAGTGGAGAAAAAATTGAGAATTTACCAAGAAAAATTGCGAGAAAAACAAAGAATAATCTGAGACGAGCCACAATGGAATTGAAGAAACTGCGAAAAAAAAACGTAAAATCTTAACGAATTAGAGTTGTCGCAAGTGCCTAAAAAGATTTGAAAGAAAGATTAGCGTGAACTTCGTTCCAACACTCGCAAGTAAGATGATTTTGGGGCGAATGTTGAGTTAATTAGTTGATTATCAAACTTTTACTTGCTTGCTCACGTTGGAGATAAACCAACTTTGCAAGTTCTTCATTCCGAGTGTCGCCCGAAAAATAAGCGACCCAAAGATATAAAAAACGTAGTATAAACTGCAAAGTTTTCGAGAAAAAAAACTTTCAAACTTCTTCTAATCGCACGTCGCCGAAAACGATGAGTGCAATAGCCCCAAAAAAGTAGAAGCTATCGAGAGTAAACACTTTAAAGTTTCGCTAATCAACCGTCTGCGGTAACTATGAGCTTGACAAAAACTGTCAAACTATTTCAGTCGCATCCGCTTATACTTGTCTGTAATATTTTTTCCAATTGAAAATTCATTCTCATTTATGTCTAACAAACGATATTTAAGAATTTTATTAGAAATTATACTTGGTGGCATTGGATAAATGGATACAAATATTTTTTTATTACACTTATTATCAAGTTTTAATTTGATTTTTTCGTAACCTATTTGGGTAATTTGGTAATTTTCGTTCTTTTTAACTTGTTTTATGATAATATTAGCCTCATTTGATAAAGGTTGAAATATTTTAGAGTCAGAATCTCGAATAACCCAAGCTGGGAGATATAAACTATTACTGTCAGTAGTTATAAACTCTAATGTAGCAGTTTCTTTTTGAGATTCTCCATTTACTATTCTAAATTGGCTTTTACTTTTTTGTTTATTATTGGCGAATACTAATTTTAAAATTTGTTTTTTCAAAATATACGTTCCATTTCCTATTTTTGAAATCCCTAGACATCCAGAGATTTGATAATCAAATTGATTGTTAGGTTTAAAAGAAATACAAGTTACATTTCCTTCTCCTAATGTATATGAGCAAAACTCGCCACTTAATTTTATTTGAGAAAATGCAATCGTAGTAGATATAAGCAAAAGAAATGTTACTCGGATTGCCATAATATCTAATAGTTTTTTGTTTTTCCAACGACCAGCATTGTGATGGTTTTGGGGTGATTTTAGAGTTAATTTATTAACTATCAAGCCTTTATATAATGCTTTCGAGTTGGACTTTCGAGCCTTTGAACGCTCTTCCTTCCAAGTGTCGCCAAGCACCAACAAACACAAAGATATAAAAAACGTAGAATAATCAGAGAGGTTTTTGCGAAAAAAAGCCTTTGTACTTCACCAATTTCACGTCGAACCAAACGCTGAAAAAAGCAGCCCAAAAAACAGCGAAGTAATTTGAGAACTAACACTTAGAAACTTCGCTTTGAAATTGTCGAACGAGCCTAAAAACTGTGACATTTTACTGAGAGGTTTTTGCGAAAATAGTTTCGTAAAACTTCGCTACTAAAATGTCGGATAAGTATAAAAAAACTTACAAAAACTGCTAAACCATTTCAGAAGAATAGGTTAATTTTTTCTGTTTAATTGTAAATCAATATCTTTTGCAAACTCAATACATTTTAGAATTGCAGCTTCTAAATCAGAATCTGTGCAACCTGCAATACGTCCTAATCCATCGTTTAATTCAACTTTATAAACGTTATTTGAAACTTCATCAAAATATAGAAACCAACCACTAAGTACCTCATCTCCGTTTCTGCGTTGCATATTTTTTGTTCTTCTTCCAACGCTCCGAAAGGAGAAGTTGGGTGATTATTTTGAATTAAGAAATTGATTTATAGATATTTACTTCTTTCGTCACGTTGGACTCACTAATATTAAAAGCTTCGCTGATTTGGTGTCGCCCAACAAATGAAAGTGCTAAGATATTAAAAACATAGTATAATCAGACAGGTTTTTGCGAAAAAAAACTATGCAAATCGCTCTAATCTCATGTCGCCGAAAACGATAAGTGCAGTAGACCCAAAAACGTAGAAGCTATTGAAAGTAAACACTTTGCAAACCGCTCTAATCTCACGTCGGCAGTAACTATGAGCTTGATAAAAGCTGTCAAGCTATTTCAGTTGTATAGGGACAAAGTATTTTAATATTCATTGTCAAAAATTAATTCTTCGTAGTATTTAGATTCAAGTTCAATTAGCCTTTCTTTTTTTAAAGGAATATGGGGAAAATCAATTTTACTTCTTAAATTTTTTATAAACTTTTTTTCTTCCTCATTTAATTCTTCATTTGTATCTGCATAATATTGAATTGTCCCTTCATAATCATAGCATATTTGTTCTAATGAAAACCAGCCTTTGTAAAATCCTATTGATAAAAATTCGTTTAAGTTTTCAGCTAAAATTATATTACAATCTTTTGATGAATTTCTGTAATTCATTGGTACTGTCATAATAATCGGTTGGATACTATCTGAAATTTCAAAAATACTGTAATGAACTCCATCCCCTCCTGTTGTTGCAAACACAATTGTATTTTTTGGTGTTAAATCGTATCTAAATGTTTCATCATCATTAGGAATTATGCCAGCATAGTCAAAAGACAAGTAATGTTTGGATTGTTCTTTTTTTAAATCATCAGCTGATTCTTCAATTACTTTTCTGAATATTTCCAAATTGATTGTTTTTTTGATATTCATTTTTATTTTGAACTGCTTAAATTTTTTCCAACGCTCGCAAGCAAGATGATTTTGGGGCGAATGTTGAGTTAATTAGTTGATTATCAAACTTTTACTTGCTTGCCAGAGTTGGACTTTAAGAACTTTGCATGCTCTTCTTTCTGAGTGTCGCCCGAAAAATAAGCGACCCAAAGATATAAAAAAAGTAGCCGCTATGGAATAGTGTAAACCGCAAAGTTATCGAGAAAAAAAACTATAAATTATTTTTCCAATTTCATGTCGCAGACCAACTTTGAGAACGGAAAATGTAAATAAAATGCCAGAAAGCTGTCCTGTCCACCGAAAACTATGCGTTTGAAAACTGAAAACCCAGCGAATTTTGCTTGTCGAGCGAGCCTTTGAGTTAAAAACTGTCAAACTATTTAAGCATCATACGTTAAATTTTTTGGAAATCTAACTTTGCAATAATTCCTCTACACTCATCAACCACTTTTTTTGTGATTTTTCTGTTGTTGGAGTTATAATTTTGATTTTTTATTCCATTAAATTTTTTCATTTCCATAACATAAATAGGGTAAGATTTAGTTATTTGTTTATCATTTAGGTAAAGGTTAATTTCTTCTACATTATCATGTGATTTTGAAAATGAGTGAGTAAATTTTCTCTTTACGTTTTCAACCCTTTTTATTGTTTCAACTTCAAATTTGCTAATGTTACTTTCTAAGGCGTTAAAACTTATAAATTTATTTAATATTATAGGCTTGTAATTAAAACAGTTATCAATTCTTTGAACTGTAATTTTATTATCCTTTTTATAAAAAATATGATAAACTTCGAAGTTATCTATTTCACAATTTGTTGAGTCAAAGGGGGCTTGAATAGCTCCATTGTCATAATTTCGATAAACTAAAATTGTGTCAATTTTTTGAGATTTCAAGTCATAAACTACTTTTTCAATTTTTTGTCCATTTGCAAATCTATTGCTTAAAAATATTATTAGAATTAGATTGAGGATGACCTTCATTTTTCATTTTTAAAAATTTCCAACGACCAGCATTGTGATGGTTTTGGGGTGATTTTAGAGTTAATTTATTAACTATCAAGCCTTTATATAATGCTTTCGAGTTGGACTTTCGAGCCTTTGAACGCTCTTCCTTCCAAGTGTCGCCAAGCACCAACAAACACAAAGATATAAAAAACGTAGAATAATCAGAGAGGTTTTTGCGAAAAAAAGCCTTTGTACTTCACCAATTTCACGTCGAACCAAACGCTGAAAAAAGCAGCCCAAAAAACAGCGAAGTAATTTGAGAACTAACACTTAGAAACTTCGCTTTGAAATTGTCGAACGAGCCTAAAAACTGTGACATTTTACTGAGAGGTTTTTGCGAAAATAGTTTCGTAAAACTTCGCTACTAAAATGTCGGATAAGTATAAAAAAACTTACAAAAACTGCTAAACCATTTCAGAAGAATAGGTTAATTTTTTCTGTTTAATTGTAAATCAATATCTTTTGCAAACTCAATACATTTTAGAATTGCAGCTTCTAAATCAGAATCTGTGCAACCTGCAATACGTCCTAATCCATCGTTTAATTCAACTTTATAAACGTTATTTGAAACTTCATCAAAATATAGAAACCAACCACTAAGTACCTCATCTCCGTTTCTGCGTTGCATATTTTTTGTTCTTCTTCCAACTAGTAATTGGACGACAGTGTACAACTACAAGTGATTGATTATTAATTAGTTATATTATTCAATTTTTATGAATAATATTTAAAATAAAATATTTCCCCTCAAAAATACAACTATCTATTAGTTTTCTTTTTTTGTCAAACGTTTAAACCCTGATAATAAGCTTATTATCGATAGGTATTTATTTGCATTTTTACCCTTTATTAATTCATCCTTGAGTACTTTTTTGAAATTCGAGAGTTCTCTTAGTTCCTCATGAAATATTTATCCGAAATTTTTAATTTATTAAGCAAATATTACCCAAAAAAAAGAAATGGTTGCACCAGAAGAACAACCCTAAATTTTTAAATAGATATATTATTATGTTTTTTACAAAATATATAAACAGGTGGATTAAGTCAAAACAAACGCCCCTTCGGTTGTACATATTTTACCCTAAACCAATATTCAAAATATCTTGAAATTCCCATGCTCCATATCCTATTCTCAAGAGAATAGGATATACTTATACACTAGTAAGTACAGAAGTCCAAAGTTTGCATATATAAACAGATTTGATAACAAAAGCTACTTGCGAAATAATTTTAAATGAAGAAGCATCGGGAGAAATCACAGACTGGGTAAAACTTTGTATGAGATTGAATCAAATACTCATGAAGAATATTGTAATTGTTTATAAACTTGACCGTTTGAGCTGTTCATTGATAAATCTTTTAGAGCTCGTAGCTGAAATGAATTAAAAGAAAAAAACATCGAAAGCATTAAAATGCCTTTAACACATCTACTACCTTCGGAGATTGGTTTTAAATATCTCAGCTTGAATTGAAGAATTTGAAAGGAATTTGATTTGAGATCGAACGAAGACACAGAAGCTGCAAAAACCAAAGACAGAAATGGCAGTCGCCGACAAAGCTTGTTTAATCAAGCAGAACTAAAGGCAATTTTGCAAAAAATATGACCAAGATGGTAAAATAACTGCTTTAAAAACGTCTTATTTTGTAGGTATATAAATAAGATTGCGTTCTAATTTTACTTAGTTAATAAAATCAAACGAACCACATTTTCGACAAGTCACCTCTCCTATTCTCAGCTTATTCAAACTGGTCATTTTACAGAGGCAGCTTGTCGAAATTTGCAGCAATTTTTGTAGCAATTTCCTCAAAAGTGCGTTTAACGGCTTTATTGAGGGTTTTGTGACGAAGAAGAGATTCGAACTCTCACAGGCTTTCGCCCACTACCACCTCAAAGTAGCGTGTCTACCAATTTCACCACCTCGCCATTGATAAACTTTTGTATTGCAAAACTAAAAAAGGTCAAAGATTTTTCCAAATTTTTATTCTGCTCTTTCATCTTAAAAATAAAAGCCTCATTGAGAGGCTTTTGTGATCCCGCTGGGATTCGAACCCAGGACCCATACATTAAAAGTGTATTGCTCTACCAACTGAGCTACGGAATCATCAAATAAAATCTTACGACTAAATTTGTATATATGTTATGTGTCATCTGACACGAGAGGAAAATTACCGACGGTAACCTTCGTGATCCCGCTGGGATTCGAACCCAGGACCCATACATTAAAAGTGTATTGCTCTACCAACTGAGCTACGGAATCTTTTTACGACTTGATTTTTGAGTACAGAAATTTAGTGAAAAAATTTACTAAATTTGTATTTTGAATTTCTATTCGCTGTAACCCTTTTCTTAAATCGTGGTGCAAAATTACTACTTTACATCTTATTATGCAAACATACTTTTTGAAATTTCTGAAAATATTTTTTTTTATTTCTATTATATTATTGCAAGTACCTGATAGTCAGGCACAAAGAGCATTTTACAAAAAAGCAGATTCTTTATTTATTCAGAAAAAAAATGATGAGGCGAAGGCATTATATGAACAAATCATTAAAATTTCCCCAAATCCTAATCCTAAAATTTATCTCAAGCTGGCAAATATTTGTGAAACAAAGGGTGAGTTTGTTAAAGAACTTTATTATTTGAATTTGTATTTTTTTAAAAATCCCAATGAAAAAGTTTTTGAAAAAATGTTTAACGTTGCTACTGAAAACGGATTTAGTGGTTATGAAAAAAATGATTTAAATTATTTTCTTTTTTATTATCGACAATTTTCAAATTATGTTTGGGGTAGTTTTTTAGCTCTTGGGATTTATATTTTTGTTGTTTTATTGTTTAAAAAGAAAAACAAGCAATACTCTCCTATCAGACACAAAATTATTTTTTTTGTTTATCTGATTTTTTTAGCGGTGCTGATCAACCTACCAAACAATTATCGATCTGTTATTATAAAAAATGAGAAAGTTTATTTGAGAGATTATCCCTCGGCTGCTTCGCAAATAGTAGGTGATATTAGCGAAGGTAATCGTTTAAATGTCATCAAGTCAGACGACATTTGGTACCAAGTCTTGTGGGAAGGTAAATTTTGTTATTTAAAAGAAAGTGATGTTTGGTTGGTTAAGTAGGATAATTTTCCAAATTGTGGGTTACCACAATTTGGAAAATTATCCTACTTTCTATCTAACCAAATGAATAACGCCTTTAAAGACATCATCCGTAAACTGTAAGGCATAATAATATTCTCCACTTGGTTCCTCATCTCCCGACCATATAAAATCCCTATCATTGGTTGTATAAACAATTTTGCCCCATCTATTGAAAATTTCAAATTTTATAAACTGTCTTTTACAATTATCACCTGGAATCGAGCCAAGGTTGAAAAAATCATTTTTCCCATCTCCATTGGGTGAAAAAGAATTGTAGGGTTTAATAGGGTTATCAGATACAATATTGTCTTTTAATACCAACCTAACATTCACTGAATCGACTTTTTGAAGGCAGTTATTGTCTTGGGTTGCGAAACTAACGATAAATTCCTTGGAATCTTTTCCTCCTAACATAAAACAAGTTGGTTTCCAAGTAAACGTGCTGCTTACTTTTCCGATACCTGCTTTACTGTCAAATGACATTAAAACTGTTTTAAAATCAAATCCTTTGGGAGTGCCAGTAAGCGAAATTTGTTCGTTATCAATATCTTGCCCATTGACATTAAACTTGACTTCATTATTTTGTGATGACCCCAAAACAACTTCGACAGTATTGTTTACCAATGAGGTAGTTACACTTGGAGCATTATTGGGCTTTGCTTGTACATTTACGGGTACCGATATTAAAGCTTGTGAACTTACCCCACAACGCAGGTCACGGGCAACAAAATCAAGTAAAATTTGCTTTTGTTTAATAGCTTCGCAATTCGGTATAAACAAAAGTGTAGAATTTACACTTCCAAGCCCTTGTTTGGGCTGAAATGAAAAGCCCAATGAAGCTAAATTTTGATTTCGAGCAGTTCCAGTTAAGAACAAGGTATCTATGTCAATATCATTTCCTGAAACATTAAATTTTAAGGTATCCCCATACAAAACCAATGGCACTGCTCCATTTGGTAAAGATGTTGTTACGGTTGGTTTATTATTTGAATTTTCTTCAAATTGGATTTTCATACGATAGCCTCTATTTTGGGGTACTGGGCATCCATTATCGCTAATATTTACAAAAAATTCGGCAGGAACATTATTTTTTGTGATAATACAATCATCCAAACAAAAAGTAGCTCTCAATGTATCTTTTGAAGCAACAACTACATTTGAAATAGACGGTATTGATATTTTTTTTGTGTCAAAATTAATCCCTCGTGCAGTAATTGTCAGTTTTTGACTAATATCTGGGTCAAAATATAAAATATCGAAACATCTTTTCTCACCTTTTTTTAATTGAATTGTTTCTCCGTCTTGAAAATTCTTTTTAGAGTTCTGATTTCTAACAAAAATTTGAGGAGGATTGTTGATTACACAATCAATAACTTTTAGCTGAAAATCTCTCTTTACACGACCAATTCTTACTCCTTTTCTAAATTCATCAATGGTAACTGAAAACACAAAAAGTCCAAGTTTATTAGGTTTTACAAACAAAACGCCAGTTTCAGGGTCAATTTGCAAAGGAATATCTCCAGGAATCATATTGTTTACCGTAATTCCATTTACAAAACTTGCCTCCCTATAAGACGTGCTTCCTGCAGAAGAAAAATTTGGATTACTGGTTGAAGAATTTCCAATCCACGGAACGCTCATGGTATAGGTCAAACTATCTCCATCGGCATCTGTTCCACTGAAATCCATCTCAAAATTTTGATTAATACAAATATAATCAGCAATCAATTCTTTAAAATGTGGTGTTGTATTAGGTACTTTATTTGAAGCAAATTCCAAGTAAAAAACCATTCCAACTGAGCTTGGGTTTTGAATATTTGTAATAATCACATTTCTGCAACATCTCTCATAAACCGCAATATAGCCTTCTGGGTCAGAGAACTTTTCATCTGTAAGGTCAATTGTATTAGTGTATTTCATTAATAAAGTTTGTAAATCACCTTTTTGACAGGAAGGGTCAATATATTTGATTAATTGCCGATATACTTGTGGACAAGTAATATTTCCCATCAAGGCTAAATCTTTTTTTCGATAGATTTGAATACGAATGGAAAGTTCTTCAGCCTGAGCTCTACCATTAATTGCATCAAAATATAGATTTAGTGTTATTTGATGAGTAGCTCCTCCAGAAATTGGATTATTTAATGGGACTAATTCAATTTCACCGCCAACAATATGCGAAGCAAAAGAAGCAATTGAGTAAAGTAAAACACAAATCGTAAGTATATATTTCTTCATAGTTAGTTAAGGGTAATTTCATTTCTTTATATAGACGTAATATATTAATCAAAGGTTGGATTTTGAACTTCAAGCGAAGTTAAATACTTTTGTGAATAAATAATAAAAAACTCCTTACAATATTCTATATTGGAGAAAACCAAATAATGGCTAAAATAAAATCATTCGTTATCGAATCAATTGAAGTTGAAAGTTTTGCTGCTGAGGGAAAATGTATCGCTAAACATGAAGGTCAAGTAATTTTTATTGAAGGAAGTAATGTGCATCCTGGAGATAAAGTAAAACTATTTGTCAATAATCGTAAGAAAAATTATGCAGAAGCAAACGTTTTAGAAATACTCGAACCCTCTCCCTTAAGGATTCAACCATTTTGTTCACACTTTGGGGTTTGTGGAGGTTGCAAGTGGCAACATGTACCTTATGAAAAACAATTGAGTTTGAAATGGCAACAAGTAAATGACCAATTGACAAGAATAGGAAAACTACAACTGCCAGAAATTAAGCCTATTTTAGCATCTGCCAATACCCAATTTTACCGAAATAAATTAGAATATACCTTTTCTAACAGTCGTTGGTTCACTCGTGATGAAATTAGTACTGACCTTGCTATGAGTAAAAATGCTTTGGGCTTTCACGTTCCGAAGCGATTTGAGAAAGTTTTACCAATCGAAAAATGCTACTTACAAGCTGACCCTTCGAATGATATTCGATTGACGCTAAGAGATCTCGCAATCAAAAATCAATATACCTATTATGATCATATCGCCCATGAAGGGTTTTTGAGAAATATCATGATTCGAACTGCTTCAACTGGTGAAATTATGATAATGGTTCAGTTTGCTCAAGACAATGAAACTGAAATTAATGTAGTAATGGAGCATTTAAAGGCTAAATTTCCTCAAATAAACTCTCTGAATTATATATTAAACCAAAAACGTAATGATACTTTTAATGATTTGGAAGTAAATACTTTTTATGGTAAGCCTTACATTGAAGAGCGTATGGAGGACTTAGTTTTCAGAATCGGGGTCAAATCATTTTATCAAACAAACTCTGAACAGGCCTATGAATTATATAAAATTACACGAACATTCGCTGATTTAAAAGGGGATGAATTAGTTTATGATTTATATACTGGTACTGGAACAATAGCAAATTTTGTAGCAAAGCAAGCCAGACATGTAATTGGAATCGAATATGTCGCTGATGCGGTAGAAGATGCAAAGATTAATTCGGCTGTTAATCATATTCACAACACCGAGTTTTTTGCGGGGGATATGCGTAAGTTTTTGACAAACGACTTTATTGCTGAAAAAGGTAGGCCAGATGTTGTAATTACTGACCCTCCACGTGCAGGAATGGATGAGCCAGTGGTAAGAACATTGATGGAGTCAGCTCCAAAAAGAATAGTCTATGTAAGTTGCAACCCTGCTACTCAAGCCAGAGATTTGGCCATATTAAGTGAAAAATATGACATTACAGCAGTCCAGCCAGTGGATATGTTTCCTCATACCCACCATGTAGAAAATGTTGCAAGATTGGATTTGAGAGGCTAATTAAGCTGATAAAGAAAAATAAAAGTCAGACTATCTTAAAATTATCTTTTAAGGATAGTCTGACTTTTAGCATTTATACCCATTTATACCCATTTATACTAAGCCCAATTCTTCTACAATTTGTAGATTTTTAGTATTTTTTCTTGTTCTAAAAGCAATTTCAGGTTTATAACCTTCAGTGGTTTTGGCGTAATACCCTGTTCCATCATAAAAACGCTTTCTTGGATTCTCTTTGCATTCAATTGAACACGCTCCTTGCATTTCTACACCACATTTTTCACAAATTGGCACATGCTCATTGCAATCTGGGTTGGCACAATTGACCATTCTGTCACAAGTAGTACCGCAAATATGGCATTTTGAGATAACTACGGGATTAACTTTATTTACTTCAGTCGTTAAACGATTGTCAAAAACATAACATTTCCCATCAAAATCTTCTCCACCTTCTTCCAAACCATATTTGATTATTCCACCATGCAATTGATAAACATCTGTAAATCCTTGCGAAAGTAGGTAAGCACTTGCTTTTTCACATTTAATGCCACCTGTGCAGTATGTAATGACTTTTTTGTCTTTCAAATGTTCAATTTCGTGCATATGCTCAGGTAATTCACGAAGGTTTTCCATATCAAAAGTTACAGCTCCTTTAAATCTCCCAACTGAATGTTCATAATTTGAACGCATATCAACCAAAACAACATTTGGGTCGTTTTTGATAAGCTGCTTAAAATCTTCAGGTTCGAGGTGTTTACCTGTTTGAATCAATGGATCAACAGGTAATTCTGAATGAACAATTTCTTTTTTGATTTTTACATAAAGTTTTTTAAAAGTATGCGTTTCGCTTTGTTCAACTTTAAAATCAACTTTCGCAAATCTTGGGTCGGATTTTATCCATTTCATGTATTTATCACAATCCTCAACAAGTCCAGAAACTGTACCATTTAAGCCCTCAGGAGCAATAATAATGCGTCCTAAAAGATGATTATCTAAACAAAATTGATGGTGAATGTCTCGATATTCTACAACATTGTCAATTGGAGAATAGATGTAATAAAGCAAAACGCTATATTTTGCTTGTGTAGTGTTTTGTTCTTCAGTCTTCATTGATTACAAAATTTCCAGCTTCAACCTGGATTTGAAATTTATGCAAAATTACAAAACATATTTTTTTAATTCTATGATTTTTATCAGATAAAGCCTTATTTTGTAAAATGTTCGTATTCTGAACATTGATTTAAAAACATTATTTATTAACAATGCACATTGCAATTACAGGAAACATCGGAGCTGGTAAAACTACTTTAGCAACAAAATTGGCGGAATATTATGGGTGGGAAGTGCTTTATGAAGCAGTTGATGGCAATCCTTACCTTCCTCCATTTTATCAGGATATGGAAAAATGGGCTTTTCACTTACAGATCTATTTTTTAAATAGTCGTTTTGAACAAGTTTTGAAAATAAAGAAATTAACGGAAGAAAAAACAATTATTCAAGATCGTTCAATATATGAAGATGCCTATATTTTTGCTCGAAATTTATATGAATCAGGTAAGTTTAATGAAATTGATTACCAAACTTACCAAGGCATGTTTAATACAATCACCCAAGCAATTTCTCACCCAGATTTGATGATTTATTTACGAGCAGATTTACCTAAGCTTCAAAAACAAATAAAAAAACGAGGTAGAGACTTTGAAAAAAACATCGACCCTGATTATTTGATGAGTTTAAATAAATTATACGAGGATTTTGTGAATTTATACACACATGGAAAACTGCTCATTATTAATGTAAATGACATCGATTACGCAGAAAACGAAAATGATTTTCAACAGATCATAGAAATTATAGATAAAAATATAAGTATGGGGACACAATTAGAAATCCAAACACTTTAAGAAAAAAACTGAAACTTCCATACAATTTGATCAAACAATCATATATAAATGGCATGAAAACGATTCATAAATTCTTACTATTTATTATTATTCAATTATTCATCTCGTTGTTAATAATTATAGTTTTTCGACAAATTTATGATTTAAGTTTAAAGTTAATTATTGGACATCTCTCGATTATATTGAGTATTCATTTAATACTAATAATTTGGGGAATATGTTGTTTTTCAATAAAACTGAATATTGTTCAAAAAATCATAAAGTATTCAATTCCGATTTTTTATGGAGTTTTTACTATTCTACTTTACTTTACCTATTTAGCAGCATTTTTTGGTAAAAATTATAATTCTAGGATATTTACTTTTGAAATACTTTGGGGATACTTGAAATATCTTAATGATTTAATTACTACTTTTTCTCTAAATAGCGTATTTGTATATTTTATTATATTCTTTGTTCCGTTGATCATTTTTGTTGCATTTCAATTGATGAATAAATTAATATTTCAAGGTCTCCAACAATTGAAGAATATTAAAATACAAGAATACTATACTCCTCGTATAATCTTATTATGTATTTCAATTTTAGTAGCATCTTTTTTAATCGTAAAAAAACGCTGGTTTATTAACGATAAACTTTTATTAATGGAAGAACCTATCATTTCATTTATTTCACAAGCTCCGTTTCAGGGTTTAACCATTTTGGATGATAATGAAGATGACAAAATACGAAGTGAATATCCCAAGAATTTAAAATTTCAAAAAAAAAACATCGTATTAATTGTAGTTGACGCTTTACGCTCTGACCATTTAAGTCTTTTTGGTTACAAAAGAAAAACATCTCCTTTTCTCGATAGCCTTTACACAACTGGGAATTTAAAAAAAGTTGGATTATCTTTTTCCGTGGCAGGAGCATCGTTCCCAGGTATAAATGGAATATTAAGATCAAAAATATGGTCAAATATGGGCTATAAGAACTTCTCTTTACAACAACTCTTAAAGGATCAAGGATATGAACTTAATTTTCTTGTTAGTGGTGACCACACACACTTCTATGGATTGAAATCTTTTTACGGAAAAAATTCAGATTTCGATTATTATATTGATGGTTCAGAAACTAAAAAATACATTGTCAATGATGATAGAATAATATTTGAAGGACTTGAAAACATCAAACCTTATCATAACAATCCCTCCTATTTTCATTTTCATTTGAATTCAGCACATTTTTCGGGAATAAAACTTGCTAAATACGAAAAATATCAACCTGCTTCATCAAATACAAAAGATAGAGATAATTACACAAATAGATATGATAATGGCATCCTTCAGGCTGATGATTATTTGAAAAGTATTTTTAAAATCTTGCAATCGAAAGGTTATTTACAAAACAGTATAGTTGTCATTACCGCCGATCATGGAGAGGCTCTGGGTGAAAGAGAGCAATTTGGTCACGTGAAGAATGTTTACACTGACCAAATTTTAGTGCCAATTCTGTTTTACGAATCAGAAAAAGTTGCATACAGAAACACAAGTTTAGCAACTACAGTAGATATTGCACCAACAATTATTGATCGACTTGGTTTGCCCATTCCAAAAACTTGGGAAGGTAACTCACTTTATAGCAATGAAAACAGAGATTTTACTTTTCACCAAATGAATGAACATTATGCAATTATCTATTGCAAAGGAAAATCAAAATTAAAGTATGTGTTCAACTACAAAACTAAGAAAGAGGAAATCTATGATTTAAATAAAGATCTTTATGAAAAAAGAGATCTTATTAATACATTAGATAAACCTTCTCTAAATATTTTTAGAAAAAAAATGAGTACATTTCGTTTGAATCAATAATTTAAGAGGCATTACTAACCGTCATTCTTTTGGCAAATTTCTTTTTCCAATAAATCTTAATTTTATCGAAATAAACATCGTAAATGTCACTTTCAAACAGACGGGCATCATTTGTTGCTTTGTAGAGGAAGTAAACACCGAATAGTAAAAGCACAAAATCTGGCATCCAAACACCAATAATAACTGGCCAAATACCTTCTTTTGCGTATTTATCACCTAATTGCATCAAAATATACATCAAAATAAAAAATGTAATTGAAAGTAAAACTGGCATACCAAATCCACCTTTTTTGATAATTGAACCTAATGAAGAGCCGATCAAGAACATGACAAAACATGCAAAAGCCATAGTGAATTTATGCCATTTTTCAACTTCAGCCTTGAAAACATCCCTTCTTTTACTTAAAAAAATGTCAGTATTGGTTTGAAGCTGGTCACGAAGATTTTTTGCTTGCGTAATTGCTACTTCAAAGGTTTCTAAACTTCTTTTATCTTTTTCTAAATTAGCAAATTTAGAATCTATCCATTTCCCGGCTAAAATTTTCTTTACCTGAACAGTATCCCTTTTGATAGTGTCAACAACAACTATTTGTTTTTTTAAATGAAAATTATAAAACTGTCCAATATTATCAGCTTGATTTTTTTGTGAAACTATTATTTCTCTTCTAATTGAGTCCGCTTGTTTATTCAATTGAGAAATATTCTTCATATACTCATGGTACTTGAATTGAGATTCATCTGTACGTTTCATACCAAATGATTCTAAAGAGAATACCATTTTATTCTGTTTGAAGGAATTTTTCACGAATTGAGTTTCATTGTAATTTCCACCGGTATTATTCTTGTATTCAACATAATTTGTGCCGTTAAACAATTCAAAAACCAAATAATTATTATCATACATGGTGTACATTTTACCCGAATCGGCCAATGTTACGTTTACATTACCATCATTTGTATTATGATTATAAATTGTAACTCCCTTCAAGGTTCTACCGTCAGGAAATTTCTTCACTACCTTAATTTTATAACCTGGAATCTCTCTATAGAAAATCCCTTCTTTCACATTCAAAGTGACTTTAGTAGTTTTTACATCATATAACAGACTATAACCTTTCAAATTTGCCCAAGGATTAATTGTATTATTGAACCACAATGAAAACATACTCACGCCAAATGCAAAAATTACTGCTGGTAAAAGTACCCTTGAAATAGGAATCCCAGCAGCCTTAATAGCAGTAAGTTCTGAATACTCCCCCAAATTCCCAAAACACATCAGTGAAGCTAAAAGTACTGATAGGGGTAAAGAAATTGGAACTGTAATAAGAGAAAAATATATAAAGAGTTTGCCAAATACGTCATACCCCAAGTCTTTTCCAACAAAATCATTGAAATAGAGCATTAGGAAACGCATTAAAAAAATAAAAACTACCACACAGGTAGTTAATATAAATGGCCCTATAAAAGAACGTATAACTAATAAATCAATTTTTTTCATGCAAAGCCAGGCGATTTGTCGCCCATAAGAATTAAGCACAAAATTCCGTTAGGAATTTCATTTTCGCAAGCCTTTAAGCTATTTTAACAAACACAAATGTTTTAACCGCCAACAATTTCTTTTAATTTTTCAACCATGCCATCCCAAATATCTTCGAGTTCGGTTTCATCATGGTTATCAGAATTATCAGTAACCTTTAAAAATGTAGCATTTGTTAATTCGCTTTGTTCTAATTTGAATTCTACATAATTACCTTTTTGCTCGTCTTTTAAGAAGTCAAATTTTACTAATTTATTCAAACGCTGAGCAGAAAGCCGAGCTGGATGGCTTTCGTCATCCCAAAGAAAATCAAAATTTGAATCGTTGGTGTATTTGACTTTTGAAGCAAACCATTGCTGCAAACCAGCAGGTGTGCTGAAATACGGATATAGCACTTTTGGTGATGCTCTGAATTCGTATTCACGAGAGAACTTGTATTTTTCCATAACACAAATAAATTTAGAAATGATACTTACTCGACTCAATTAAGTATGATTGAATAACTTTTCCAAGAATTACTATAAATATTTCCGAAATTATTGATTCTCAAATTAGATTTTTTGCAATGTAAGAAAACTTTAACTAATTTTGCAACATAATAATTAAACAGAGTTAGTTCTGAGAAAAATTATTCACTGCGGGATAGCTCAGATGGTTAGAGCGTAGGATTCATAACCCTAAGGTCGGCGGTTCGATCCCGCTTCCCGCAACATTAGTAATCAAGCAGTTACGATTTTACTCGTAACTGCTTTTTTTTATGTACAAGCTTAAAAATGAGTATCGAATAAACTTAACTAAATTCATTGTCAACTTTATTGATAATATATCGTAGTTGACTCTATACTACTTATCTTACAAATTTATTTTTCATCTTATCGAATATCAAATATATCCTATAAATGATTAAATAAAATTCTTTTTTTAATCATTTATAGCTATTTTGCAAAATAACATTGTGATTCCAAACAAAACTTTTCAATAAACTTCACTTTACATCTTTGTAATTTTTTTAAATTTCAAACCTAAATGATATGAAGAAAATTTACTGTTCGTTATTATTCTTACTTTTGCTCGTTGACTTAAATGCACAATTCAGACTATCGGCAAATCAATCCATTCTATGCAATGGAAATTCTACAACTATTACACTACTTCATCCAAATGCTAATACAAACTTCAATGCTACATTACAACGAAATGGCGTAAACATTGCAAGTACAACCACTGGTGAACATAGCTATACCACCAGTGAAGCTGGAGAGTATCAATATGTTTATGATGATAGACCAGTTTTGAGGCAAATATTCGGACCTAAATTAGATGTTTTAACAGCATATAATGACATATATTTTATCAACCCTACAACTGGATTTATTGTAGGAGAAAATGGGGTTATTCTAAAAACTACGAATGGTGGGCAAGACTGGGGTCTAATCTCTAACACTAATAGTTCATATCTCAATGGTTATCGTTCTATTAGTTTCAGTGATGCTAATAATGGTTGGGTTTTGAGTAGTTGGGGAAAGGTGCTTAAAACTACTGATGGTGGAAATACATGGACAGATAAAAGTCTTGCTCCTATTTGGGTCAAGGATATTTCTGCTGTTAGTGCTACAACAGCTTGGGTTGTAGGTCGAGAATACCGACCGATTATAAAAAAGACAAGTAATGGAGGAGATAGTTGGGAAGATGTTTCTATTGGTACTTTAAACAGTGATAGATATTTGAATACAGTTTTTTTCCTTAATCAAAACATTGGATTTATTGCAGGTGATAGAGGTATAATCTACAAGACTATAAATGGGGGTACAAACTGGCAATCTATTTCAATAAGCTCAAATACCTATCTTGATTTCACTGATATTTTTTTTCTTGATGCAAACACAGGCTGGTGTATAACCGTTGGTGGAATAATCTTTAAAACAACTGATGGAGGTACAAACTGGACAATGCAAGCACAGGGTAATGGGAATGATTACAGTGAGACTAATAATAAAATCCATTTTTTTGATACGATGAATGGCGTTGCTTCAAGGGGGGAGTTAATTCAAAAAACTGCTGACGGTGGCCAGACTTGGACTTATTTCGGTCCTATAGAAGGTAGTTCTGGCTCAACTAATTCAAGTGCATTATATTTCTTTTCTCCTGATAATGGCTTTAAAACAACTGCAGACCGCATCTATAAATATTATTCTTCTATGCCAAGAAGAACCAATAGCGTTACGATAGAACAACAACCAATTATCAGTTCCGAAAATCCGAATATTTGTCTTAATCAAATAACTACCCTTTCTGTAAATAATACCTCTTCTTATAGTAATATTCAGTGGTTAAAAGAAAATACACCGATTACAAATGCTAATCAAAGGAATTATTCCCCTTCTGAAACTGGAAACTATCAAGTACGGTCTTCTACTTCTATAGACTCATGGCAAATAAAACCAAACTTACCTGGTACAGAATATTTCTCTTTTGCCAATGCACAAATCGGTTGGATTAGAGGAGCAAACGCTAATCATGAAGCAGTATTTTTTAAAACAATTGATGGAGGTGAAACCTTTAGCGAAACGGTAGTACCAAGTGCGGAAACTCAGTTGAGGGGACTAACAAAGTTCACCGTACGGACAACTCAAGAAGCATGGGCAATAGGATACGAACCTTTTATTGGATATAGCTATTACATTAAAAAAACAACAGATGGAGGCGTAACTTGGACAAAAAAGAAAAGTGAGACGGGGGATAAAGTGTTGAGGGATATTTTCTTTTTGGATGAAAATCGTGGTTGGGCAGTAGGTTCAACTTTTGGTGGAAATTATGAAGCATTTATATTGCGGACAACTGACGGAGGCGAGAATTGGGTGACTCAATCTTCGTACCACCCTTTTATAAATAATTTAAGTAATATTTTCTTTACAAATGCTAATATAGGTTGGGCTTGGGGAATCGATTCTGAGTTCCACCAATCAAACTCTAATTCAATTATATTAAAAACTACAGATGGCGGTAACAACTGGACTAAAGTTTTATCAGTGTTAGGAGAAAACCCAAAAGCTTTTTTCTTAGACGAAAATAATGGTTGGTTTTCTACCAGATATTATATGTATCGCACACATGATGGGGGTGCTAACTGGACGATGTTACCCTCTCAATACAAGGAAGTATTCGGACAAATGTACTTTAGTAATCTAAACGATGGAATTATGCTATTTGACAGAGCTAACTTTAGTGGGCCTGCCGATTATGATGCTGGTACTTACAGAACCAATGATGGAGGTAATACATGGAGAAAATTAACTGCTATTCAATTGTCAGACGTTCCTGCTCAAATTCTTGGTCTTAACAAAATTTTTGCCAGAATAGGCAATACCATGTCTTATCTTACGCAAAGCACATTTTCATGCCAATCTTTGCCAATTACGGTTGGTACCAATTGTTGTTCATTGTCAGTAAATTTATCAAGTCCAAATGATGATATAACAAATGGCATCATTACTAAGCAAGCCTCTGCAACAAATGGTAATATAAGTGCATCAAATCAGATTAGTGGACTTGCCAAAGTAACTTATCAAGCAAAATCAATTCAACTTAATCCCAATTTCAAAGCTGATAATGGTACTGTTTTCAAAGCCGAGATTGGTGGATGTAATTAAAATATATCTTAGGAGGTAGTTCTATCCCACTTTCCTCAACCAAAAAAGCCTCAAAAAGAGGCTTTTTTGGTGTTTTTTTTAATAATAAGTTAGTGCAATATTTCAAATACCAACTTTCTCAAAATATCTCCTTCGTTTTCTTCACCAGTTTCAACACCTTTTGATTTTAAATCAGCAATTTTTAGAGCATGTATGATAAATGCCAATTTTGAAAAGGAGTAATTTCTGGACGCTATCAAATAGTCTTTGGCAAAAAAAGCATTTACTTTTAATAATGCGGCTACTGCACTTTCTGATTTATCATTAGAAGCATGAACTAATAAAACTTTGCTAAAGAAATTATATAGAATAATCAAAATTGGTTGAATTGGGTTATCCTTAGGATTATTACCGAAATAAATTACAATTTGATTAGCTTTTAAAATATCTCTTTGTATTAAGGCTTTTTGCAACTCAAAAACATTATATTCCTTGCTAATCCCAACGTATTTTTGAATAACATCAGCATCAATCCCATCACCTAATTTTACGTTCAATACTACTTTATCAATTTCACCTGTCAATCTTTTCAAATCATTCCCAATATGTTCAACAAGTAATTGGATAGCTTTCATGCTAATTTTAACACCATTACTATGACAATAACTGGCTACAAATTCTGGTAGCTGATTATCATATAATTTCTTAAAGTTTTGCAAAACCCCTTTTTTGGCAAACGCCTTCACCCAAGTTTTTCTCTCATCTTGTGCATTACCAAAACAAAGTACTAAAATGGTAGAAGCTAATGGATTTAAGGCATAATCTTCTAATATTTTTTGATTTTCCTTTTGATCAATTCCTTGTATTTGATTAGCATCCTTCACAATAATCAATTGGCGTTCTGCCATCATGGGAAATCGTCTGGCGTAATTGAGTAAAGCTCCAACTGTCAATTCTTTTCCAAAAAGCACAAATTCATTAAAACCTTTTTCGTGTACAGGTATGGCTAAGCTCTGAATTTTATCAGCAATTTGTTCAATATGAAATGGTTCATCTCCATGTAGAAAATAAAGTGGTTTAATAGAATCTTTTTTGATCGATTTTAAGATTTCGGACATATTTCCTCAATAAAAACTTGCTAATAATTATACAGATTTATTACTGGCAACATAACCTTTGTTGATTAAAAAGTTTGTGCATTCATTTATCATTAATGGAAAAAAAACACTAAATTTTTCATCAAAGAAATCATAATGTAGTTTCAAATCTTCAACTGCATTTTCCATGTTTGATTCATAAGCTGTGCGTCGAGAAATGCCAGTTAAGGCTCTTTCCATCCCCCAAAATTCACTGTAATTTTTAAGCCAATCATGTTTGATCATTGATTCTATCATCGGTTTCATTCGCTCAGGCATCACGTCCCAATGTTTTTGAAATGAAGAATGTACTCTTTTTCTAAAATCTTCAAACGGCTCAGAAGAATATTTCTCCCAATGTATAGCCAAAAAGTGGTCGAAAAAAATATCAATCACAACGGCAGCATATTTGTGATACTTCTTATAAAGCACTGATTTACAATCACTTACTATTGGGTGCGTATCAGTAAAACTATCGATTAACCGATGTAGCAAAATACCATTTTTAATATTTTCATTGTAATGTTCATTTCGAGGATGTTCGATTCTTCCTACAACAAAATCTTCTAAAAGATTGCCAACCATGACCTCCTCATCATCGCCTGAAAGAAATAAATGTGCTAAAAAATTCATTAAATAATTTAGAATGTGTACGTTTGCGACAAAGTTAAAAAAATAACTTACTCTTTAAATACAAAATCTTTAAAAGGCGAACAAACGCTACTAAAATTATGAAAATTGCATCAAAAAAAGTTGTAAAGTTGGTCTATGAATTATACATAGGGGAAGATCAAACAGAGGAATTGGTTGAAGTGGCAGGTGAAGATGATCCAATGGTCTTTATCCATGGATTAAGTGGCTTACCCGAAGCATTTGAAAACCACCTTATTGGATTATCAGCCAACGACTCATTCAACTTTACAGTCAGTGCAGAAGATGGATATGGTGACATCGACGAGGAAGCAGTAATTGACTTCCCTATTGAACATTTTAAAATTGAAGATGGAAAAGTTCCAGATGGAATGTTAGAAATTGGAAATTTTATTCCTTTTGCAAATGAGGAAGGAAATAAAATGACAGGTAGAGTAACGGAAGTTCACCCAGATTTTGTCATTTTAGATTTTAATCACCCATTGGCAGGACAAACCATGCATTTTAAAGGTCATGTAATTTCGGTCCGTAATGCAAATCCAGATGAACTTTCACATGGTCATGTTCATGGCGAAGGTGGCGTTATTCACTAAATTGAACTACTTCAACACCAAACTTTCGTAGAAAATCTACGCCTTCATCATTAGGGATACCTTTGTATTGGGCGTAGGATTTCCAAAATAACACTTTTTTTATTTTCATAGAATAAATTACTCTTGCACAAGCTATACAGGGTGAAAGTGTAACATACAGAGTTGTTCCCTCAATATTAGCCCCATTTTTAGAAGCGTATAATATTGCATTCTGTTCGGCATGAAGAGCCAAAGAACAACTACCTTTGGAATCTCTTGGACAGCCATCATGCGGAAATTCTTCATCACAATTGTGGGTATGTGCAGGTGGACCATTATATCCAATGGAAATGATTCGAGTGTCTTTTGTCAAAACTGCCCCAACTTGTGCCTTTACACAATGCGAACGTAAAGCAAGGTTTTTGGCCAAATCCATAAAAATATCATCAAAATCGGGCTTTTGTTTTACAACTTTTTCCATTTTTTATCGTTAAAGTAATCTTGACAGTTGATTTAAGGTCAGAAAGCAAGAAAAAAACTATTAAATATTCTAAACTTTGGCACAATAACGCCCAGCTTCTTTAATTCTATCGTATATAAATACAATCCGAAACGCTAAATTATGAAATCTTGTTTAAACCCAATGCAGTCTATTTGTATTCTTTTTTTATTCATAAGTATTTCAAGCTTCGCAGTAAATGATAGCATTGTAAAACCTCAGGTTAGAAACAGTCCTATTGTGATTGCAAATTTAAAAACAGCAGAAAATAACTATGTCAAATGCACTTATGGACAACCTTTAAAGAAAGGAAGAATTATTTTCGGTGAATTAGTACCTTATGGTAAACTTTGGAGAACTGGTGCCAATGAAGCTACCGAAATTACATTTACAACAAACATTCAAATCGGAGAAAATGCCCTTCCAGCTGGCACTTATACCCTATTTAGTATTCCTGATAAAGAAAAATGGACAATTATTTTGAACTCTGAATTAGGGCAATGGGGAGATTTTACATATAATGCTTCAAATAATGTATTAACTTATGAAGCAAGTATAAGTAAAAATACAGATATATATGAAGGTTTTACAATTCAGTTTGAAGACAAAAATGGTGGTTTTAATATGTATTTATTATGGGATGATATAAAAGTAAATGTTCCTATTCAAATAATTGGTGAAATAAAACAATCCAAAAAAAAGAAAAAAAAGCGATGGCTATGATTTTTTAAAACAAAGCCAGTCTTTTTTGTACCTGTTGAGCATTGGAGGTAACGGTTAAAATATAATTGCCCGGAGGTAAATCTTTGGTTTTGAGTGTAACAACTGTACTGGGCAAATCAGTAAAAAATTCGGAATAAACTTCTCTTCCAAAAATATCTTTGATTTTAATATTAAAATCTTGAAAATTTGGCAATAATACTTGAACTTGTACAGCAGTGATACTCGCTGGGTTTGGGAATATGGTAGCCTCTAAGGTTGTTGAGGGTGGGAGTTGATATTTTGCAAAGTTAACCACTCTCCTACGACGTTTGCTCAAGTCTAATGCAGCTCTTATTCTATCTTTTTGACCTTGAGTGAAAATATTCATACATGAATCAGGCGTATAATCCATGTAATCTTCAATCAAGTTACGTGTTCTTGTTCCGCCGCAATTTGAAAAAACTGCATTACAATAATTAATATTAGATGTCGATGTTGGAGGAGTATCCGCCACAAAATCTGTTCCACAGTATTCATCTCCCCAAGTATGATATAACCCAAGCCAATGTCCAATTTCGTGCGTTGCAGTACGTCCAAAACTATATAAACCTTTGGTATTTGTACCTATTTTCTTTCCAAAAACTGTATAATCAATATAAACTCCATCAAGGCTTTCTGTTGCTTCATTATCTAAACCTGAAATGGTTTCAGCATAAGGAAATTCACCATATCCAATATAACCTGAATTATACGCTCCAACCCAAATATTTAGGTATTTATTGCTATCCCAATATGACAAGTTTGACATCGTTTGACGATCATTATCACTTGTAATATTGAAGATTTTTTTTGTAGTATATGAACGAGTGATACCGGATGAAGGATTACCATTTGGGTCAATGTTTGCTAGAAAAAATTCTATTTCTACATCGGCACCAATTGGATTAGAATTAAAACCCAATGTCCCTGCTTTTCTTCTATAATCTTCATTCAAAACCTTTATTTGTGAATAAATTTGCTCATCAGAAATATTATTACCAGTAATTTCATTATTGGCTTGATTATGAATTATATGCACAACTACTGGAATTCTGATAATCTCAGAAGCTACACGAAGATTTTTTTGACCATTGAGATACGTTTCTAGAGCTTGCTCATACCTTATTTTTTGGAGAGAAAGTTCTGGATGATTCATTTTAATAACTGAATCGCAATAGGCATTTGCACATACTCTTGTTCTTTGAGCAAAAGCAAAAATATGCAAAAACAAGAAAATGATTGTTAATTTTTTTTTCATTCTAATAAGACGTGTCGAACTTAGTTTTTGGTTGCAAATCCAGTCTGCATGTTAACTATTATCAGCACTTTCATAAGCTTTTAAAATGTCTCTCACTAATTTATGTCTAACTACATCTCGATCATCTAATTCAATAAAGCCAATACCTGTGATATTCTTTAAAATATGCAAAGCATCTGCTAAACCTGATTTCTGCTTAGAAGGTAAATCAATTTGAGTTTTATCTCCTGTAATAAATGCTTTTGAAAGAGGTCCCATACGAGTCAAAAACATTTTAATCTGCATAGGCGTGGTATTTTGTGCTTCATCTAATAGTATAAAAGCATTATTGAGTGTTCTACCTCTCATGTAGGCTAATGGAGCAATTTCTATGGTACGATTCTCAATATAAAATTTTAGTTTTTCTGAAGGAATCATGTCATCTAAAGCATCATAGATTGGCCTCAAATATGGGTCAATTTTCTCTTTTAAATCTCCAGGCAAAAATCCTAAATTTTCACCAGCTTCAACCGCTGGACGAGTAATGATAATTTTCTTAACTTCTTTATCTTTCAATGCTTTTACTGCCAAAGCAACTGCTGTATAGGTCTTCCCCGTACCTGCAGGTCCAGTGGCAAATACAATATCAAATTTCTTACCTGCCTCAACCATTTTCTTTTGATTAGCAGTTTTTGCTTTGATGGCATTACCCTTCGTACCGATCAATATTAAATCATCATCGGGTGTTTCATGTGTTGCGGATTCTATATCGGCTTTTATATAACTGCGAACTTGTTCCGTTGTCAGTCGTCCATATTTTTCTAAATGCTGAATCAATGCTTCTAAGACATCTGAAATTCTATGAATTTCGTCAACATTCCCTTTGATTAATATTTGATTCCCACGAGAAATGATTTTACTCAATGGAAAAGCTTTTGCAAGCTCTTTGATATTATTATTTTCAACCCCAAGAAAATCTGTCAATGAGATTTCTTCATCCAACGTAAATACTTTATCTGTCAAAATTCAATTATGGTTTGTTTATGTGATATTTTAATATTATCTTATATGAACTTTCTAAATGAAAGTACTCAAGCTTATTAACTCCCAAAGTTCAAAAATTATTCACATATTTGTTGAGTTTTCCACAAAAAAATCTTAAAAAACTTATTTTTAGCTGATAATCAAGCTATTAGTCAATATAACTAAAATATTCAAAAGTTGCTTGCTTTTTTGATAAAAGAATTTTCCTTAACATTGTATTAATATTATGGAAAAAAGTTATCAAAATAACCCAGTTAATGCTAATCAAAACCAAAGAGGTTTTGGAAAAAATCTCTTTTTGGAAACACTAAGGTCTGAATCAGGCAAACTCCCACCCCAAGCCGTTGAGCTTGAAGAAGCCGTTTTAGGAGCTTTGATGATTGAAAAAGATGCCCTCACTGCCGTAGTTGACATTCTTCAAGATTCAAGCTTTTATAAAGAATCTCATCAAAGAATTTATAAAGCAATTATTTCTCTATTTGGTAAATCCGAACCAATAGATATGCTCACCGTTACAACTCAATTGAGAAGTACTGGTGAATTAGAGTTTGTTGGAGGTGCCTCGTATTTAGTCAAATTGACAAATAAAGTAAATTCTGCTGCAAATATTGAATACCATGCTCGTATTATTACTCAATCTGCCATCAAGCGAGATATGATTAAAATTGCGGGTGAAATCCTAAAGGATGCTTATGAAGATACAACGGATGTATTTAACCTTTTGGATAAAATTGAACAAAATTTCTTTGAAATTTCGGAAAGAAATATTCGTAAAAACTATGCTGATGCCAGCACAATTATGCGGGCTACCATTGAAGAATTAGAGAAGAAGAAAAATAATAAAGATGGTCTGACTGGGGTAGCAAGTGGATTTACTGAACTTGACCGAATCACAAGTGGTTGGCAAAATACTGAACTTACTATCATTGCTGCAAGGCCAGCGATGGGAAAATGCTTAGGTAAAGGAACAAAAGTATTGATGTATGATGGTACTTTGAAAAAAGTTGAGGATGTTGAAAAAGGTGACTTATTAATGGGCGACGATTCTACGCCAAGAAATGTACTTTCAATTGCTCGTGGACAAGAAAAAATGTACTGGATTCGTCAAAATAAAGCGATTGACTATCGAGTAAATGAAAGCCATATTTTATCTTTGAAACGCAGTCGTAATGAAGGAAAATATAAAAAAGGTGAAGTTTTAAATATCACAGTAAAAGATTATCTTGATAAATCCGATAAATTTAAATCAAATTATAAAGGTTATAAAGTTGAAATCGATTTTGAAGAAAGAAATCTTGAATTAGAACCCTATTTCTTGGGGCTTTGGTTAGGAGATGGTCACTCTTATAGTTCAAGAATAACTAATATTGATACGGAAGTTGTAGGTTTTCTAGGAGAATATGCTGAAAAGTTAGAATTGGAATTAGTAGAATATAGTCAAGTTGGCAAAACACCGAACTATGGAATCACCAAAGGTTTCCAAGGAAAACAAGATTTTTATAGTATTCAACATGAGCTTAGAGAACTAAATCTTCTCCAAAATAAACACATTCCCCAACATTATTTAATTAATTCTAAGGAAAATCGTTTGCAATTATTAGCAGGATTATTGGATAGTGATGGTAATTACGATGAAAAATTCAACTGTTTTGAAATCTCACAAAAGAATGAAAATTTAGCTCATCAAATAAAATTCTTGTGTGATTCTTTGGGTTTTAGAACTTCAATAAAAAAGAAAAAAACCACAATAAAAGCTTTGAATTTTGAAGGAACTACCTTTAGAGTTCGTATTTTTGGTAATTTAGATTCCATTCCAACAAGAATTGAACGTAAAAAAGCTCGTCAATTAAAAGCCAAAGCAGATTGGAGAGTAACTGGAATTAAAGTAGAATTTGACAAAGTTGACGATTATTACGGTTTTGAAATTGACGGCAATCATTTGTTTTTGCTGGAAGATATGACTGTAACTCATAATACAGCCTTCGTTGTTTCTGCCATGAGAAATGCTGCTGTTGAATGGAATATTCCGGTGGCTATGTTTTCTTTGGAGATGTCGGCAACACAATTAATGTTACGTTTGATTTCTGCCGAAGCTGAAATTGATAGTAATAAATTACGCAAGGGAAAACTCGAAAATCATGAGTGGGTACAACTGCATCAAAAGATAAAAAATCTTTCGAATGCACCCATTTATATTGATGATACTCCTGCCCTATCTATTTTAGAAATGCGGGCAAAATGTCGTCGTTTAAAAGCTCAATTTGATATTGGTTTGGTGATTATTGATTATTTGCAATTAATGACTGCCGATACTGGTAGCGGTGGCAAAGGCAATCGTGAACAAGAAATTGCCGCGATTTCTCGTGCCATGAAAAACCTTGCTAAAGAAATAAATGTGCCTGTTATTGCTCTTTCTCAATTAAGTCGTGCAGTAGAAACTCGTGGAGGTGATAAGCGACCTCAATTATCTGACTTGCGTGAATCTGGTTCAATTGAGCAAGATGCTGATATGGTTATGTTTTTGTATCGTCCTGAGTATTATAAAATTACACAAGACGAACAAGGCAATTCAACTGAAGGAGTTGGTGAAGTAATTATTGCCAAAAACCGAAGCGGAGATGTAGATACTGTAAAGCTTAGATTTATTGGAAAATACACTAAATTTACAGATTTGGATGGTTTTTACACACCACTTCCAGGACAAGATAATTTTGGTGATTTTAATATTCCAAAACCAATCATTTCTGCTAATTCATTAGAAAATTTTGAAAGTTCAGCTCCAAGTTCTATGCCAAGCCCTAATATTGGTGGAACAGTCACATTGGGTAGCAAGGCTAATCAAGCTCGAAATTTAGATGATGAAAAAGAGTTTCCTTTTTAAAAAGAATGAGCAGTTGAATGAATTCATGAATAATTCTTCATGATTATTCATCAAGACACTTTTATTGAATTTTTAAGAAAAAAATATAAGTCATTGATTATAAGCGACTTGCATTTTTCGCAAATCGTAAATCCTAAATCGCACGGGCGACCCCGTCGTAATTTCTTAAATGATAGGCGTTTTTGATTCTGGAATTGGCGGACTCACTCTTCTACATGAAATCATTCAGCAATTGCCAAATGAGCAATTTTGCTATTATGCCGATACAGAAAACGTTCCTTACAGCACAAAATCCGAAGAACAGATAAAATCTTATGTGGAAGATGCGGTCAATTATTTTCTTCAAAGAAATGTAAAAGCCATTGTTTTAGCTTGTAATACCGCCACTAATGTTTGTGTTGAAGATTTACGTAATCGTTACACATTGCCCATTATTGCCATTCAACCAGCAGTAAAAGTGGCTGTTGATAATGACAAATTTGGGAGAAAAATATTGGTTTGTGCTACCCCTATTACCTTACGTTCGGCAAGATTTCAGAGATTGGTTGACTTATTAAATGCCAATAATTTAGTTGAGAGATTAGCTTTGCCAGAATTGGTAAAATTGGCCGAATCTGAAGTTTTCGATGAAAAAGCTAAGCAATATATTCAAGATTCGCTACAGCAATTTGATATCAAACAGTTTAGTTCTGTCGTATTAGGTTGTACTCATTTTACCTATTACGAACCTACTTTCCGAGAGATTGCCCCTCATTTAAGCATTTTTGATGGAAATGAAGGTACTGCTCGGCACTTAAAGAATATTTTAAGTAAGCTGAATTTACTTTCAAATGAAAACTTTTCAGTTGAATATATAGAATCGGGAAAGCCTACACAAAACCTTTCAAGGTTTGAAAGATATATCGAGAGAATCAAATTATTATATTGATTAAATTAATATTTTTCTCATCACAAAATCATTCATCCAATAATCTCCAATTGGAATATCCTCCTCTAAAATAATTTCAAAACCCACTTTTTCATAAAAAAAACGAGCTTTATTATACCGATTAACATTCAAATCAAGGATTTTTCCACCTAAGTTTTTAACTTGGGATTCCACTTCTGATAATAATTTTTTACCATATCCACCACCTTGAAAAGTTGGATCTAAATATAATTTATTCAACTTATACACACTTTCTTTTTCGTCCTTTAACGAATAAGATGCGAAAGCAACAATTTGATTATCAGCAAATTGTAAAACAAATACTTGTCCATTTGTCATTTGCTCAGCAAGTGCTGTTTCACTATAAATCAAATCAAACATAAATTTCGGTTGCTCTTTACCTAAAATTGGTTCATAAGTTACAAACCATGTTTTTTCAGCAATTAATCTTATTTGTTCAATATCTTTGTTTTTTGCTTTTTTATAAGTAATAATCATAGTTTTTCAAAAATTCTTCACAAATATAAACTCTGCTTACATAACATTTTGTTAATTTGCATCAAAATATTATCTGCGATCTGAAAGTTCGCCTAACAGTATATGAAACCACTAATTTTAGTTACAAATGATGATGGTATTACTTCTAAAGGAATTTCGGTTTTGATTGAGGTGATGCGAAAAATAGGAGAAGTATTCGTTGTGGCTCCTGATAGTCCCAATTCCGGTATGGGTCATGCAATCACTGTTGATAGTACCATTCACGTAAAAAAATCAAAATTATTTAAAGGTTTAGAAGCCTATGAATGTTCGGGAACACCAGCAGATTGTGTAAAATTAGCAAAACATCATTTTTTGAAAGATAGAAAAATTGATTTGGTTGTGAGTGGTATCAATCATGGAGCAAATGCTTCTATTTCTGTAATTTATTCGGGTACTATGTCAGCGGCAGTTGAAGGAGCAATCGAAGGAATTCCTTCAATAGGCTTTTCAATTGATGATTTTAAATATGATGCTGACTTTCAACATGTAAAACGTTGGATAAAGCGAATCACAGAAAAGGCTCTAAGTCATGAATTTCCTGCACATGTTGCCTTAAATGTTAATTTCCCGAAAAAATCTGAGAAACCAATCAAAGGAATAAAAATTTGCCGTCAGACAAACGGCTATTGGCACGAGGAATTTGATTTCAGACATGACCCACACGGTAGACCTTATTTTTGGATGGGTGGTGATTATGTCAATCGTGAACCTGATGTTGAAGGCACTGATATTCATGCAATTAATGAAAATTATGTGGCGATTGTACCTGTTCATTACGATATGACTGCTCATTCGACAATAAAAAGTTTGAAAAAATGGAAACTTTGAAGGAGTTAGGAGTTAGGAGTTAGGAGTTAGGAGTTAGGAGTTAGGAGTTAGGAGTTAATTTAAAAAGTGTTTATTGGATTAATCGTAAAACTCAAAATTTATTACTGAAAAAGAGCGAAAATCATATGGCAGTATTAGGCAGATTATTAAAGGGCAGTATCACATTTACTAGTAAAATTCAAGAAATAAGGAAAATTAAACCTTTGAAATGGCAAAAAAAGGCTTTTACTAAACTTATTTCTAAAGCTCGTTATACACAGTTTGGCGAAGCCTTTAACTTTGAAGAAATTCTTAGTTCAGCAATTTTTGACGGTGAAAAAGAATTTTACCAAAAATTCAAGCAGAATGTGCCAATTTATGATTATTCAAAAATATATAAAGAATGGTGGTATAAAGCTCGTTTGGGAGAAAAAAATGTTTGTTGGCCAGGTAAAGTTAAATATTTTGCACTAAGTTCTGGTACTTCGGATGCTTCGTCAAAAGCAATTCCTGTGACCAAAGATATGATAAAAGCTATTCAGCGAACAAGTATCAATCAAATCATAACTCTTGGAAAATATACTGAATTACCTGCCGACATTTACGAAAAAGGATATCTAATGCTTGGAGGTAGTACCGCATTAAATGAAGTTGATTCTCATTACGAAGGCGATCTTAGTGGTATCACAACTGGTACAATCCCAATTTGGTTTCAAAATTTTTACAAACCTGGTCAAAAAATTGCGGCTTTAAAAAACTGGGAAAATAAATTAGAAGATATTACTGCCAATGCACCAAATTGGGACATTGGTTTCTTGGCAGGTGTGCCTGCTTGGCATACAATTTTACTCGAACGAATCATTAAGCGATATAATTTAAATACAATACATGATATTTGGCCAAACCTTACTGCTTTTGCATGGGGAGGGGTTTCTTTGGATCCATATAAACAAGGTTTAGAAAAACTATTTGGTAAACCTGTAATTTATATCGAAACCTACATGGCTTCAGAAGGTTTTCTTGCTTATCAAGACCGTCCTAATGGGAATCTTCGATTAGTTTTAAATCGGGGAATTTTCTTTGAATTTATTCCATTCAATGAAAATAATTTTGATGAAGATGGTAATTTAGTAACAAGCCCAGAAACATTGATGGTTGATGAAGTTGAAGAAGATGTTGATTATGCACTTCTTATCTCAACGTGTGCTGGTGCTTGGCGTTACATGATTGGTGACACAATAAAGTTTACCGATAAAAAAATGGCCGAAATTAAAATTACTGGCCGAACTAAACATTATTTAAGTTTATGCGGTGAACATTTGTCGGTCGATAACATGAATCATGCAATCGAACTTGTTTCAAAAGATTTAGGTCTTGATATTAGAGAGTTTACAGTTATTGGCGTAAAACATCCACCTTTATTTGCTCATCAATGGTACATTGCTACTGATGATAAAGTTGATGAAAAGCAGCTTTGCGAATTAATTGACAAGAAAATTTGTGAACTTAACGATGATTATGCCGTTGAAAGAGGTCATGCCTTGAAAAATATTTTTGTAAAGGTTTTACCAACACAAGCATTTTATGAATGGATGAAAATGCGTGGCAAGGAAGGCGGTCAACATAAATTTCCACGAGTTTTAAAAGGTAAATTAGTGGAAGATTGGGAAGGGTTTGTTAAAGAAAAATATTCTTAGAGGTATAATTAATAAAGATAATTAGAAGGCATGAAAGTAATATCCATGCCTTCTTTTTTATTTTTTCTTATAAACATCATCATTTACAGTATCAGCCTTAGCCTGCATGAGCAAAGCCATTTGCTGATCATTGATGCCTGATTCAATGACTAAATTAGGACATTCTTTTTTCAATTGCACTATTCCAGCTTTGGTTACTTTTGTTTTCCATACATAAACTTTCTTCAACCATTTCATAGCACCTAAGACTTTTAATCCTTCGTCAGTAACTGAAGTGCCATTGATGTTCAAATATTCAAGATTTTTTAATTCTTTTAATTGTTGTAAACCGTTATCAGAAATTTTTGTCCCTTCCAAATGTAGTCGTGTAAGATTTTTTAGTTTTGCAATTTCAACCAATGTTTTATCTGTAATTTGCGTATTACTTAATTTCAACCAAAGTGTTTGTTGAGGAGCATTTGAAACCACTACTGCTTCTTTATCAGTCAGTTTTGAATTATTCAAATAATTGATTTCAATGTAATTATTATTTTGAGCAATAGGCAGAATTAATGCCTTAGTCTTTTTTATATCTTCTGAAACTCCTTCATTAATGATCCCAACTTCTATTGAAAGAATCTTCTCTTCTAAATCAAACTTATCTTGTTTAACAGTTGAAATATTTTTATTGTCAATGACATTTATTCCACCACCGAGCGAAGCCAAAATCGGCTTAATTGTCTGATTTACAGTTAACTGTGAAACTTTTTTGTCAAAACTCGCACCTTGTTCAACCCACCATTTCATTAAAGAAAGTTCATTTTCTGTAATTTGATTTTTACCTTTTGGAGGCATGTGGTGTTCATCAGATTCGGGTAACAAGATTCTATTGATAAATTCGCTTTCTTCAACATGATTAGCCTTAAAAATTACGCCATTTTTTCCACCTTTTTTTATAAGCTCAATTTCGTCCATTTGAAGGTTTCCTTTCTTTTTACTTGCATTATGGCATTGTTCACATTTTTGTTTAAAAATTGGATGGATGATTTCTTGATAGACCAATGCTTCATTTACATTTACAATTTTGGGTAAATCTGTTTTATTAATATTTACTAATCTATCTGACATTCCAAGCCAGCTACGAAATGGTGGAGGTGTATTATCTGTCAAATAGGTTTCACCATGTGTAAGATTACCGCCATGATGTCCTGCAACAAACATTAAAATACATGATAAAAATATTGCAGGAACATAAAAGATTGTGTTGATTCCAATTTTCTGCGTAAGCCATTCATTTTTTGCCAACCAAGCAATCCAAAGAAAAACTGCTAACCAAATTCCTTGCCATTGATGCTCAATTAGTATCTCTTCGTTATAACCACCCTCCATAGAAAGGAAATAACCTGCCACACAAGCAAGTGTAGCACTCAAGGCTGTCACTAATAAAGCAATTTTGATGAGTTCATTTGAAACCTCCAATTTTCCTAACATTTTGAAGATCTCAATGATGGAAATCAATATTATAAAGCCAATGGGTAGATGAACTAAAAGTGGGTGGAATCTTCCAAAGAAAGCTGTCCAGTCTGAGACTGTTAGCATGATCAATAAATGGCACATATATATTTTTAGGGTTGATAGATTTATCAAAAATACAAATTCAAAAGGAAGAATCAAAAAAAGAGTCAAAACAACATGTTTTGACTCTTTTTAGAATTATCGAGGATTTTAAATACTATTAATACCCTGGATTTTGAGTTAATGTTGCTTTACCGTCTTTTTGGCTATTCAAAATTTCATCATTTGGTAATGGGAAATAAGCATTTTTAGCTGCAAATGATTTTCCAACCAAATAACCACGCTTATTATAAGTTCTACCAGTATTGTCAGTACCATTTTTAGACTCTTCTGAAACATACTTATTCAAATATTTTTCAGCTATGCCCCAACGAACTAAATCGAAGAAACGATGACCTTCCATAGCAAATTCCAAACGATTTTCCATGCGTACGGCATTTCTTGCATAATCTGCACCTTTATCAGTAAATGTACCTTTAGGATAAGGATTTACTACATAATTGATAGATGGGTCTTGAACAGAACCAGTTTTTGCACGAGTACGAATCATATTTACATAATCCTCTCCAGCTTGCAAATTACCCAATTCTATTTCACACTCAGCCAACCAAAGAATTACAGAAGACATTTTTAATAAACGATAGTTATTATTAACATTTCTTTTTGAGGTTGAGTGAGTTGAGCTTCCCTCATCAGCTAAATAATACATCCATTTTTTACCAATAAATGGGCCAGAGTAGCTTTGATTTCTAATCCAAGAAAAACCTGGCATTGGACCCCAATCTAAGAAATTTACACCTCTACGTCCAACAGTCCAATCTAAACGTGGATCAACTGGAACAGTTTTATCAAGACTAAATGCTTGGTCTGATTTTAAACCTTGGTCATTTGATAAATCAACTTGGTTATATGTATCAGCAGTACCGTCTGGAGATGAACCAATTAAAGGTAAACCATCTTTATCAGTTTTGAAAGCATTTACCAAGTTATGTGATGGTAAATAGAATCCACAACAACCTCTTCCAGGTGCATTGGCAGAGTACGGCCAGTTCAAGTTGTCACCAGCATTACCATTATTACCATTTGTACCATCATTAATTGAGAACTCAACTTCGAAAATTGACTCAGCATTATTATTAGTAATGTTTCTGTAATTATCATGGTAATTAGGCATCAATTTTTTACCTGAATTCTTGTAAACATCCTCCAACAAAGCCTTAGCAGCAGCCCATTTCTTTTGGAAAATAAGTGCTTTTGCCAAGTATGTTTTTGCAGCCCATTTGGTAGCTCTACCTTTTTGAGATTGAGTTGCAGGCAAGTTGTCAGCAGCAAATTGAAAATCTGCTTCAATTTTAGGCCAAATATCTTGGTCATTAGGTATTTTTGTAGAATTTGGGTCAGCTGCTACATAGATTTTTTCATCAATGTAAGGCACTTTATTCCACATTTTTTTAGCTTCAAAATGATAGTGTCCACGTAAAAATCTTGCTTCTGCAATAACTTGCGTTTTTTCTGCATCAGTCATATCTTTTACATCAGGGTTACCAACCAACTGAATTGCTTCGTTTGAACGAGCAACGCCATCATAAGAATGTTGCCATTTACCCAAGAAATAAGTATTATCAGACAACCAGTTATATTGTTCAATGTACTCTTGTTCTGGTTGGTCACCAATATCTGTACCTTTTACAGCGTCACCACTGGTGATTCCTCCAAATACATAATTTGAAATTGTAGATTGACGACCAGTATTACCAGCACCAACACCATCTAATAATGAATAGGCACCTATCAAAACTGCATTTACACCATTCTTATTACTCAAGGATGCCAATGAAGCAGCTCCTTGAGGTTGAATGTCAAAGAATGAATCAGAACAAGAAACGCTTATTCCTATCAATGCTATTATTAATATTTTTTTCATTGTAATGTATTTAAAATTTTTGTTTTATCAATTAAAATCCTAATCTTAGACCAACGTTATATGACTTAGCCACTGGGAAAGCACCTTCATCGATACCCATGTGAATATCTTGGTTATCAGTACCAGAGTTTCTCAAGTTAATATCTGGATCTAAACCTTTATACTTTGTGAAAGTAAACAAGTTTTGACCTTGTACATAAATCTGAGCTGAACTTATTTTGATTTTAGACAAAAGAGCTGTTGGGAACGTGTATGTCAATTGGATATTTTTGATACGCATATAAGATCCATCTTCAACAAAATAAGTTGAGATTTGTTGACTTGTTCCATCTTGTGAATTCAAACGTGGCAATAAAGCATCATCACCTTGTTTTTTCCAAGAATTATATAACATATCTTTTGAACGGTTTCCTTGGAATGTATTAAAATCAGTCCAGAATTTTTGGTAATTGAAAATATCATTGCCATAAGATCCTTGACCAAATATTGCTAAATCCCAGTTTTTATATCCTAAGTTAATATTAAAGCCATAAGTAAAATCTGGATGAGGATTTCCAATGATAGTTTTGTCAGCAGCTGTGATCACACCATCTCCATTGACATCTCTAAATTTGAAAACACCTGCTCTTGTATAAGATCCAAACTTAGGTGCAGCGGCAGCTTCAGCATCATCTTTGATTACACCATCAACAATGTATCCATAGAAACTTGAAATTGGTAAACCAGCTTTTGTAACCGAAATGGCAGGAAGACGAGTTGTAAATCCAAAAATTGTTGCATTAGGGTCATTATTCAATTTAACAACGTTATTTTTGTATTTACTGATCATTCCAGTGATAGTATATCTAACCTGACCAATTTTATCTCTGTAAGTAATATTCAAATCAACCCCTTTATTGTTAACTTCACCAATATTTACAAAAGGAATTGAACCAGTTCCTGCTGTTCTTGGTATTGGCACTTGAGTCAACATATCAGATGTTGTACGAGTGTATAAGTCTAAAATAACTTCTAATTTACTTTTCAATAAAGTTGCATCAATACCAACGTTTGTTGAAGTATTAGTTTCCCATTTACCATTAGGGTTACCAAATTGAGTTAAGTCAAAACCGTTCGCAATTGAGTTACCGCTACCAGAAATATCATAAGCGTTGTTTTGTGGATCTGGTGTATATAATGTATAAGCGTTATATACGTTCGGAATCAATTGATTTCCAGTTTTTCCCCAACCACCTCTGATTTTCAAATCATCAACAAAAGTCAATTTTTTCATGAAGTCAAACTCAGTCATACGTAATCCAACTGAGAATGCTGGGAAAATACCATAACGGTTAGCAGCCGAGAATCTTGAAGAGCCATCACGACGCATAGTAAAGTCAGCTAATAAAAAGTCTTTATAAGAGTAGTTGATTTTACCAAATTGTGAGAACAATGCACTAAGAGTCGCTCCAGAACCACCATTAGCTAAACCAGCAGCAGCACCAAGATTAAGATAACGATATGAAAGGTCATCAAAAGCATAATTACTACGTGCAGCATTAAAACCAAAAGCATAAGTTTGAACAGCTTCAGTTCCAGCTAATATATTAAACTCGTGAGCACCAATTTTCTTGTTGTAGTTTAAAGTATTAAACCAAGTGATTGCTCGATCGAAGTTATTTGAAACAGTTAAGCTATTTGCACTACGTGGTTCAGCAGCTTCAATATCTCTATTAAAGTATTGTGAGAAGTTATAGTTATTAAATTCTACACCCAAACTTGTTCTGAATTTTAAATCTTTCAGGATACCAACTTCAGCAAACATATTACCAAAGATGTGAGTACCTTTGATGATATTGTCTTTCTCACGCCATTGTCTTGCTAATGGGTTTGGAGCATTACCAAGATTTGAACCTCTACTTCCTGCAAAACCATTCAAATCAGATGTATTAGTACCACCCAAAGCCACTGGGCCACCTGTAATATCAAATACCGGAATAATTGGTTGAATTCTAATGGCAAATGAAATTGGGTTACTCTCGTTTTGGTTACCACTTGGTACACCTACTCTTTCATCATAAGCAACTGTAAAGTTTTCACCAAAAGTCAAACGACCTTTGGTAAATTCAGTATTTGCACGAACTGAATAACGCTTATAGCTGGTATATTTTAAGATACCATCTTGATCAAAATAACTTCCAGAAATAGCATATTTACCATTTTTTGAACCACCAGTTGCACCCAATTGATAATTAGAAATTCTCGCTGGGCCAAAAATAACATGTTGCCAATCTGTACCTTCTTTGTTTGCTTTTGTAATATTAAAAGCAGTAACACCTAATTTTGGGTCTGCAATATCATTTGTATAGGTGTAGTTAGCAGGTAACGCACCATAAACGTTTGGATAGATATAGTCAGCAATTGTTTGCGAACCATCCGCTCCAAATTTATATTGTGCTGATGGTGATGTACCTGGTGCTTTACCAGCTCCAATTTCAGATTCATAATATAATTGACCTAATTCTTTTGTATTTAGTAAGTCAAGTGTTCTACCCACTCTTTGTGTACCAGTGTACATATCAAATGAGATTTTTGGCTCACCTGTACCACCTCTTTTAGTTGTAATGATTACAACACCATTGGCAGCTCTTGCACCATAGATTGAAGCAGCAGAAGCATCTTTCAATACCTGCATTGATTCAATATCATTTGGGTTGATTTGGTTGAGTGTACCTTGTGTTGGAGTTCCATCAATTACATATAGCGGGCTATTGTTATTGATTGACCCAAATCCACGAATACGAACCATAGTCCCGCCACCAGGAGAGTTGTCATTTCCAACTGTTACGCCGGCAGCACGACCTTGCAATTGTTGAGCAACACTTGCTGCAGGAAGTGATTGCAATTCTTTAGCTCCAACAACAGTTACAGCACCAGTAATGTCTTTCTTACGTTGTGAAGCATAACCAGTAACAACTACTTCGCTCAAAGCCTTTGTATCTGATTGCAACGTTACATCAACGATTGATTGATTTCCTACCGCAACTTCTTGAAGCACATACCCAATTGATGAGAATACCAAAGTTGCATTATTTGGTACTTCGATTGAATACGCACCATTGGCATCGGTAGCAGTTCCTTTGTTTGTACCTTTTACTTGAATTGTTGTTCCTGGTAGACCAGTACCACTTTCGCCATCGGTTACTTTGCCTGATACTTTCCTTTGGGCAAAAACCATCGAACCGCAGAATAAAAACATAATCATCAAAACGGACGCTTTGATTGGAATCGGGTAAGAGTGTTTCATAAAATACATTGTAAGATTAGGTTTATAAAATATTACGATTCAAATATAAAATATTACAGATTCTATTTCTAATTTTTTTTAAAAAAAATCTTGGAATATTAAAATTACTTTGATTTAGAGATAAAATCAACCACAAAATGGTAAAAATCATAATTTATTTTAAAATACTATTTTTTTATAAGATAAGACTATTATGAAAAAATCTTTTTTTCAAATCTGCCTAAAAAATATTAAGTTTGCATCTATGAATGAGAATGTAAACCCGTGGCAAATCCTCGATTCTGAGGTAAAGTATGAGAACAATTGGATTGAGGTAGTCCATCAAAATGTCGTTAATCCAAGTGGTGGAAAGGGGATTTATGGAACTGTCAATTTTAAAAATATTGCCGTTGGAATATTGCCTATTGACCAAAATGATAACACTTGGCTTGTAGGGCAATTCCGTTTTCCACTCAATGAATATTCTTGGGAAATTCCTGAAGGTGGTTGTCCAAATGGTGAAGAAGTTTTAGCAAGTGCCAAAAGAGAATTAAAAGAAGAAACTGGCTTAATTGCAAAAAAATGGACGTTAATTTCTAAACTTCATACATCAAACTCTGTATGCAGAGAGGTAGCTTATATTTATCTTGCTGAAGATTTAACACAATCCGAAAGTCAACCCGAAGAAACAGAACAACTTCAAATAAAAAGAATACCATTTAAACAAGCATTAGACATGGTTTTAAAAGATGAAATCACTGACTCGATAAGTGTCGCAGGTATTTTAAAAGTTGCAAGATTAAAAGGACTTTAATATGCTTGAAGCTATTTCATTAGGTTTTTTTACTGGGATTGTACTAAGCTTTGGATTCGGTAGTGTATTCTTTGCCCTTATCCAAGATAGCATTGAGAATGGCTATCAAGCAGGAATCAAAATTTCACTTGGCGTTGTTTTTGGTGACATTTTGATGGTTTTCATTGCTTTTCTTGGGACTTCATTTTTACCAAATATACCTAATTTTGGATTTTATTCAAGAATTTTCGGGTCTATCCTACTCATCAGTTTAGGAGTTTTTCAATTTATTCAATCTAAGCCTTCAACAAAAAAAAAGGATTTTAAATTAGCTCGTTTCTTTTATTTCTTTGGAAAGGGTTTTTTACTAAATGTCATTAATCCAGTCAATTTCATTTCATGGATGGTCATTTCAGCGTCATTGAAAAGTTATAAATATGATATTTATGATGAAATTGCTTTTTTTTCCACTTGTATTCTAATGATTTTTGTGGTTGAGTCAGTGTTTGCTCTATCAGCTTATAAAATCAAAAATAAAATGAGTGAAAAAACAATACAATACATTAAATATATATCGGGTATAGTTTTCATTGTTGTTGGTTTGAAGTTGATCTATGATGCTTTTTAATGTTTAATAAACATATATTTATAAAAAACTAAGGCTACCCCAAAAAGGTAGCCTTAGTTTTTTAATGGACTGTAAACTTTATTATTTCCTCTGTTTATTTTCAGAATTTTGATTCAACGCCATCATTTGTTTCATTGTCTTATCAAATCCTTCAACCGAGCCATCCATAAATATAACATTTCCTTTACCATCTTGAGCTACCTGACGCATGGTTTCTGTCCAAAGCGAAAATAGAATAATTGATGGGTCAAGATGAGCTTTTTCCATTTCTGCTGCTGCCACTGCCATCCCTTTAGCAATTTCTTCACGAAACTGTGCCAAACCTTGTCCACGTAAACGTGCTGCTTCTCTTTCAGCCTCAGCCGAAATTCTAATCGCATTTCCATCAGCCTCAGCACCCTTTGTTTTAGTAATTAATAGGGCTTGTCCTTCATTTTCAGCCGCTGCCTTTAAATTATTAGAAGCAACCACTCTGGACATTGACTTTACAATTTCTTCATCAAACGTAATATCATTAATTTGTAAGTCTAATAAATGATACCCCCAGCCATTCAAAATATGATCAAGATTAGATTTTACGTCATCAACGATTTCATTTCTTAAACCCAAAATTTCTGCTTGCTTTTTTGTAGCCACAAAGCTACGAATTGAACCTTCAATTGAGCGAACCAATGCTTGCATAAAGTTGGCTTGATCAATAAATTTAAAAGCCACATTCTTAATTTGTTCTTCAGAATTATCAGTTACTGTATATAATAACATTGCCTTGAAGTAAACATTGGCTTGGTCATTCGTAATTGCTTGAAATTGTAGTTCAGCCGAACGATTTTGAATAGAAATTGTGCGAAAAACAAATTCAATGAATGGAATTTTGAAATTTAGACCTGGTGTCATGATTCGGCTATATTTTCCGAATACAGTAATAACTGCCACATTGCCTTGTTGAACAATGACAATTGACAAATAAAGAATGATAATAACGGGAATAATAATAAAAAGAAAGCCCATTGCTTTAGAAAGGTTTAGTTAGAATAATGGTTCAAATGTACTTTGAAAAATGAAACCTATAACATTTTCTTGACAAATGGTAAATTTTAATCAAAAACTTACATTTAATTTATTATAAGGTTAAAAATTACATCATTCTTATAGAACTCATACCACCATCCACATGAAAAATCTGACCTGTTATCCAGCTGCCATCATCTGAAAGTAATAATTTTGCCATTGATGCAATATCTTCACTCTTACCAACTCTTCCGATTGGATGTCTTTTATTCGATGCTTCAATTTTTTCTGGAGAAGAAAGTAAAGTTTTAGCTAAAGGCGTATCAGTCAACGATGGAGCGATTGCATTAACTCTTATTTTAGAAACAGCAAATTCAGCGGCTAAAGATTTTGTTAATCCTTCTATTGCACCTTTGGATGCAGCAATGGAGGCATGAAATCCCATTCCAGTTTGAACTGCTACTGTACTAAATAATACAACCGAAGCATTTCCTGCGGCTTTCAAACGACTTAAATTAGCTTGAATAACACTGACAGCTCCAAGAAGATTTATTTGAAAATCTTTCAAAAAGTCTTCGTTACTCAATCGATGAAAGGGTTTCAAATTTATTGTGCCTGGGCAGTAAATTAGGCCATCTAAAATTGTAGGTAATTCATTAAATGTATTGCTGTCAGGATTTTGTGCATCCCAGAAGAAAAAATTTGCCATGAGATTCGGCTGTGTGCGAGAAGCAGTAAAAACATTTGCTCCTGCTTCGATTAGACTTTGTGCAAGTGAAAAACCAATACCAGAGCTTGCTCCAACTATTAGGAAATTTTTATTTTTAAATGACATATATTTAATTGTTAACTGATAATTGATAATGGAGAATTTAATATCTCAACTACTACAATTTAAACCGAATGTTCAGTAAATTGTTTTAATGATTCTCCATTATCAATTAGCCATTATCAATTATACACTAAGCACCTTCAAAAACTCTCCTTTTTTATCTTCGTTTTTGAAGACTCCACCGTAAAAAGAAGTAATTGTTGAACTTGTTTGGTCTTTTACTCCTCTTGATGAAACACATTGGTGGTCGGCATCAACGAGCACAGCTACATCTTCTGTCATTAAGGCAGTTTTCAAAGCATTTCCAATTTGCATTGTTAGACGTTCTTGTACTTGTGGACGACGAGCAAAATAATTAACAATTCGGTGCAGTTTCGACAATCCAATTACTTTTCCACTTGAAATATAAGCAATATGCACTTTCCCAATGATTGGAACAAAATGATGCTCACAATTTGAATAGAATTGAATGTTTTTTTCAACTAACATTTCATTATAATGATAATCGTTAGTGAAAAGGGTCATAGCAGGTTCATTTTCTGGATTTAAGCCTGAAAACAACTCTTTTACATACATTTTTGCCACACGATGAGGTGTTCCTCTTAAACTTTCGTCTAAAAGATCAAGACCTAATGTAAGCATAATTTCTTTGAAATGCTTTTCAATAATTTCAATTTTTTCGTCATCATCTAAATCAAAAGCATCTTCTCTCAAAGGTGTTTCGAGTTTAGTGAAGGGATGATCTTGGTCATCTAATAATAAATCGTTCACTAAAGTTTGGTCTTTAAATTGGATATTCGACATAATTTCTTTCAGTTTCGTAAAGTCTAATTTTCAAATCAAGGTTGTCCGAAATTTTGGGTCTCAAAATTTCATAAATTACAATCGCAATGTTTTCCGCTGTAGGATTAAGGTTTTTAAACTCCTCTGTATCAAGGTTTAGATTCTTGTGATCAAATTTATCCAAAACATTTTCTTTAATTAAATCACTTAAAATTTTCAAATCAAAAACATAGCCTGTCGCTGGATTTACCTCACCAGTCAGTTGTACAATCAAGTCATAATTATGTCCATGAAAATTAGGATTATTACATTTCCCAAAAATACGGGCATTTTCTTCCAAAGTCCATACGGGATTATGGAGGCGGTGAGCAGCATTGAAGTGTTCTTTACGGAACACAGCAACCCTTTTATTTTTTGATTCCAAATTAAAATGTTGAAAGTGTTAAAAAATCAAGTCAAAAGTCGTTACAAAGTTTGTGTATAACACTCATTGACTTCCGAGCGGTAGCTTTTAACGCTCAGTTGAAACGGTTTCGATTATATTAACAAGTGGTTTTTTTATTTTGTTCAAGAAATATTAAAAAATAATATTTTTCCAAATCAAAATAATTCATTTTAACTTTGGGAATTACTTAAAAAGTCTTTTTTTTGAAAGAAAACGCTTGATTATTTCTTTATTTTTTAGATTTTTTTGAGTTAAGGTGTAGATTTCCAAAATTTGAAATTAATTTGTAATCTAATAATTAATAATTGTTTTTATTCATCCTCAAACCTAACAAAAATGAATCGTCGAAATTTCCTTTCTACAAGTTTGGCTACCTCAAGCATTCCATTCATAGTTAAGAAAAATAATCTAAAAGAAGACAAAAAAGTCAGACTAGGTTTTATAGGTGTTGGGTTGCGAGGCCGCACCCATCTTGAACAAGCCATGTATCGTTCGGATGTTGAAATTCCTGCCATTTGTGATATTGACTTAAATTCAATCAATGAAGCCAATAAAATTTTTCAAAAGTTTGGTAAAAAAGAGCCAATAGCCTATACAAAAGGAGAAAGAGATTTTGAAAACTTTGTTAAACGAGATGATTTAGACGGAATTATTATTGCCACACCTTGGGAATGGCATGTACCTATGTCGGTTGCTGCCATGAAAGCAGGTAAATATGCTGGTGTTGAAGTTTCTGCAACGGTAACTTTACAAGAATCTTGGGACTTGATTGATACATACGAAAAAACAGGCTCACATTGCATGATTCTCGAAAATGTATGTTATCGCCGTGATATTATGTCAATATTAAACATGGTGCGTCAAAATATGTTTGGTGAAATGCTTTATGGACATTGCGGTTACCAACATGATTTGCGTTTTGTAAAATTAAATGATGGAAAATCAGCTTATGGTAAAGGGGTAGAATTTGGAGAAAAAGGTTTCAGTGAAGCTAAATGGCGTACCCAACATTCGGTCGATAGAAATGGAGACCTATACCCTACGCACGGACTTGGGCCAGTTGCTCATTGGATGGATATTAATCGTGGAAATAGATTTGAATACCTAACATCATTTGCAACAAAATCAAGAGGTTTACATAATTATATTGTAGAAAATGGTGGTGAAAATCACCCAAATGCCAAAGTTAAATTCAAATGCGGTGATATTGTCACCACAACAATTCAATGTGCCAATGGTGAAAACATTGTAATCATTCATGATACAAATGCACCAAGACCATATTCTTTAGGTTTTAGAGCTCAAGGTACTAAAGGAATTTGGATGAATGATGGAAATCAAATCTATTTAGATGGCGTTTCAAAAAAACATGATTCATGGGAGCCTTTTGCCGATTATCAAAAACAATACGACCATCCCCTTTGGAAAAAATTTGAACAAGATGCCGTTAATGCTGGTCATGGTGGCATGGACTTTTTTGTATTAAGAGCATTTATTGAGTCCGTAAAAAATAAAGTTGCACCACCAATTGATGTATATGATGCCGCTGCTTGGAGTGCAATCAGTCCACTTTCTGAGTTATCTATTGCCAGAGGAAGTTCACCGATTGAAATTCCTGACTTTACTCGTGGAAAATGGAAAACTAATAAAAGAATTTTTGGATTAAATGACAATTACTGATCTTCAATAAATAATAAAATCATGCAAGAAAATAATAAAAACTATATCGGGCCACTCATTATCATTGGACTTTTATTTTTTGTCTTTGGATTTGTCACGTGGGTAAATGGTACTTTGATTTCATTTTTTAAAAAAGCCTTTGATCTTTCAAATACCAGTTCATATTTGGTAACTTTTGCATTCTTTATTTCATATACCATTATGGCTATCCCATCGTCAGCGGTGCTAAAAAAAGTAGGTTTTAAGAAAGGAATGTCATTAGGGTTAGGTATAATGGCAATAGGTACATTAATTTTTGTCCCTGCCGCTGAGGCTGAATCTTATCCATTATTTCTGGTAGGTTTATTTACCATCGGTATTGGCTTAACTTTGCTTCAAACTGCCTCAAACCCTTATGCAACTATACTTGGGCCGAGAGAAAGTGCTGCTCAACGTATCAGTTTTATGGGCATTGCCAACAAAACTGCCGGAATCATCAGTCAGAAAGTTTTTGGTGGAATTTTATTAGCAGGTGGTGTTGCAGGGGCAGCCGTTTCTGCCAAAGAAGAACTTCAAAAAGTTGTAACGCCATATTTGGTTCTAACGGGTGTATTAGTAGTTTTAGCAATATTAATTTTGTTTTCTAAAGGATTACCAGAAGTCAGCGAAGAACAAGACGGAAATGATCAGGCTGCTTTAACTACCAAATCAAGTGTTTTTGAGTTTCCAAATCTGGTTTTAGGGCTAATCGCATTATTTTGCTATGTGGGTGCTGAAGTGATTGCGGGTGATTCTATTATCAGTTATGGCATTTCATTGGGTTTTTCAACGGAGGAAGCAAGTCAATTTGGTACCTATACGCTATGGTTGATGATGTTGGGCTATGTGTTAGGAATTGTTTTGATACCAAAGTATGTTTCTCAACAAACTTGGTTAAAACTTTCATCAATTTTAGGCATAATTGTTACAATTTTAGCTTTGTTCACAACTGGCTTTTCATCAGTTTTATGTATTGCAGTTTTAGGTCTGGCAAATGCCATTATGTGGCCAGCAATTTGGCCTTTAGCTATTGATGGGTTGGGCAAATACACAAAGATTGGGTCTGCTTGGTTAGTGATGATGATTGCAGGAGGTGCAATTCTACCTTTGGTGTATGGTAGCCTTTCAGATTTTCTAAAAAATTCTCAATTGGCTTATGCAATTATGATACCTTTGTACGGTTTTGTATTATATTATGCCATGATTGGTCATAAAAAGAAAACTTGGTAAAAATCCATTTATTTGTTAATAGTAAAAAATACTAACATATATCAATGCAAAATACGTTTATCATTTCTGCAGTTCGTACGCCAATTGGGAGCTTTGGAGGTTCATTATCAACTGTGGCTGCACCATATTTAGGAGCTGCTGCTATTAAAGCTGCTGTATTAAAAGCTGGCATTGACAATAATTCAGTTGAAGAGGTATTATTTGGCAATGTCTGCCAAGCCAATGTAGGGCAAGCACCAGCCAGACAAGCAACAATTTATAGTGGTTTGAGTAACAAAACAAACGTAACGACCATTAATAAAGTATGTGCATCGGGTATGAAGTCGATTATTTTTGGTAGTCAATCAATTGAATTAAGTCAAAATGAGATTGTCGTAGCTGGTGGCATGGAAAATATGTCGATGATTCCATTTTATTTGGCTAAAGCACGCTATGGATATGGTTATGGGAATGGAGAATTAATTGATGGTTTAGCTAAAGATGGTTTAGTAAATGTCTATGACGGGAATGCTATGGGTTGCTTTGCCGATGCAACTGCCAAGAAATTTGACATTTCTCGCCAAGATCAAGATGATTTTGCGATTCAATCTTATAAGCGTTCAGCAGAAGCTTGGGCTAATGGTATGTTTTCTAATGAAGTGATTCCCGTAGAAGTTACTGACAAAAAAGGAAATGTGAAAGTTTTTGCTGAGGATGAAGAATATAAGAATGTAAACTTTGAAAAAATTCCAACATTAAGACCTGTTTTCACCAAAGATGGCACAGTAACAGCGGCTAATGCCTCAACAATCAATGATGGTGCGGCAGCTCTTGTGTTGTCATCAAAATCAGCAATTGAAAAAAATAATTTAAAGCCAATTGCCAAAATTATTGCTTATGCTGATGGCGAACATGAGCCAGAATGGTTTACCACAGCCCCTATCATCGCTGCTGAAAAAGCACTTAAAAGAGCAGGATTAAAAATCAATGATATTGATTATTTTGAAGTTAATGAAGCATTTTCTGCCGTACCAATCGCTTTTTGCAAAAATTTTGGCATTAGCTATGAAAAAGTAAATATTTTTGGTGGAGCTGTTTCATTGGGACATCCCCTTGGTTGCTCTGGAGCCAGAATTGTGACAACCTTGATTAATGTTTTGCATCAAAAAAATGGTCGCTTCGGTATGGCTGCTATTTGTAATGGTGGTGGTGGTGCAAGTGCAATTATTGTAGAAAAATTATAAAAATCTCGAACCAAACAAACCTTGCAGGATTTATTTAATCTTGTAAGGTTTTTTAGTAAAAATGAAAATAAACTCAGATTCCTCTCTTGTACTTCAAAAATTTTTCGGAAATAATCAAACTTTAATCCAAGCATCTTCACCTGGACGAATGGACGTTATGGGTGGTATTGCTGATTATTCGGGTTCGATGGTTTTGCAAATGCCAATCAAAGAAAAAGCAATTGTTACTATTGGTATAAGAAATTATAACCAATTACATATTAAAAGTTTAGATATTCAGACAAATAATGAAGTTTATATAGATTTAGATGAATTACCATTAGAGTATGAACAAGCAAGATTATATCTTCAAAACATTGATGGCGGCGATTGGGCTTCATACATTATCGGTGTTTACTTGGTTTTAAGTAATGAAAAAAAAGTTAATTTGGGTGGTTTAGATATATTAATTGACTCAAATGTTCCAGTCGGTAAAGGTGTTTCTTCATCCGCAGCGATTGAAGTTGCTACTTTAAAAGCAATGACTGAGTTATTTTCTATAAATTTAGCAGCAACTGACCTTCCAAAATTTGCACAAAAGGCAGAAAATTTAGTCGTAGGAGCTCCTTGTGGATTAATGGATCAATTGGCTTCTTTTTTTGGTGAAAACAACAAACTTTTGCCCATTTTGTGTCAACCTGATAAAATACATAACTTAGTAGAAATTCCAGAAAACCTTTATTTTGTAGGTATTGATAGTGGAGTTAGGCATTCGGTTGGTGGAGCGTCTTATGGTGAAGTTCGTACAGCTGCATTCATGGGTTATTCAATTATTGCACAAAAAAGTGGAATCCCAAAAGAAAGAATTCAAGAACTTAGCAATGATGAAATACCATTTAATGGCTTTTTAAGTAATATTTCACCTTCGATGTTTGAATCAAACTTTGCGAGAAGTCTTAATTCAATGTATGGAAAAGATTTTATCCATGATTTTGGTGGAATAACTGATCAATTATCTACGATTAAAGCGGATGTTTTCTATAATATAAACGCTTGCACTCAGCACCCAATTTATGAAAATCATCGTGTTACAACTTTTCTTGAATTATTAAAAAATCTTTCTGAAGCCAATTATTCTGCCATTTTACCCATTATGGGCGAATTGATGTATCAATCGCACGAAAGTTATAACAAATGTGGTTTAGGAAATGAAATGACAGATAAAATTGTGAGTATGGCTCGTAAAAAAGGATATGATTCTGGTATTTATGGTGCTAAAATCACAGGTGGTGGCAGTGGTGGGACCGTTTGCTTAATGGTCTATGGAGAAAAAGGCTTAAATGCTTCTAAAGAACTTTTTGCTAACTATCAGAAGCAAACCAATCAATCATCATTAGTCTTTTTCGAATAAAAGTTAATGAATGTTCATCTATCAATTTATTTTTAATTCGAGAATTCGTGTATAATCAAAAAAGAAAAGGCTAAAGCCTTTTCTTTTTTGATTATTGCCAAGCTTCCATCCTTCTTTGAATTTCAATTCCCCACTTTTCTAACATATTTACAAATAACTCCATTTGGATTGGTTTACTAATATAATCATCCATACCAGCTTCTTCACATTCTAATCTACTTTCTTGTAAGGCATTTGCTGTCATTGCAATAATTATTGGCTGATTAATTTTTTGTTTCCGTATTTGAACTGTTGTTTGTAAACCGTCTAATTTTGGCATCTGAACATCCATCAAAATAACTTGATATTCCTTTTTCAAAATTGCATCTAAAACTTCTAAACCATTTTCGGCCAAATCAGCTTCAAAGCCAAGTTTACTTAACATTCTAATTGCAAATTTTTGGTTCATAACGTTATCTTCAGCTATCAAAATTTCCATGGGATATCTATTTGCAAAATCTGGAGACAGTTTTTGTTCATGGGGTTTTTCTATGCTTTTTTCAACCAAGATTGGCAAAACTTTTGGTGCCAAAGCATTATATATACTTCGGCATAAAATGTGTTGCTTGACTGGCTTTGTCAATACAGAACAAAACAAATCGGGGTGTTCTTTATAATAAGTGTCTGCTATAGAACTAAGCGAAATAATTGGCAACTTATCATCTATTTTTTTGATTCCAAGTGCCAATTCAATTCCATCCATTGTTGGAAACTGCATATCTGCAATCACCACAGCAAAATCATGGTTTTTATTGACAATTTTTAATGCTTCTTCTGGAGAATCTGTCAAGGTCGGAATCATCTTCCAACGCTCAAGTTGCCCTTTCAAAATATTTAGATTTGTAAGATTGTCGTCAATTACTAAAATTTGTTTGTTTTCTAAACTTTCTAAATTAAAAGGTGGAACCGAAAACTTAATATTACTAATGAGGGTTTTTATTGTGAAAGTAAATATTGTACCTTTATTCACTTCACTTTCAACTTCAATTTTACCTTTCATTAAGCTCACTATTTTTTCGCAAATTACTAAGCCAAGACCTGTTCCTCCATATTTTCTACTTGAAGATGCATCAACTTGAGAGAACGCTTTAAATAGTTTTTCTAATTTATCTTCAGGAATACCTATACCTGTATCTTTTACTTTGAATCCGATCTCAACATATCCATTTTCAAAATTTTCAATTAAATAAACCTTAATAAAGATTTCACCTTTTTCAGTAAATTTTATGGCATTTCCTACGAGATTCAAAAGGACTTGTCTTAAACGTAATTGATCACCCACAATATTTAATGGCACATCCCAATCAATCTGATATAATAAATCAATTTTTAATTGGGCAACTTTGGTAGCAAAAACATCTAATGTTTCTTCAATACAATTCCTTAAATTGAAACTCTTTTCTTCCAATTCCATTTTTCCCGATTCTATTTTTGAAAAATCAAGAATATCATTGATAACTGTCAATAATCCTTCTCCGCAAGATTGAATTGTATCTGTATAACTTTTTTGTTCTTCATTTAACTCTGTTTCTTCCAACAGTGAAGTCATCCCAATTATACCATTTAAAGGTGTTCTAATTTCGTGACTCATTGTTGCGAGAAAAATACTTTTAGCACGGTTTGCTTTTTCTGCCTCTTCTCTTGCAATGAGTTCTTCTTGTGTTGATTTATAAAGTTGTTGTGTACGCAATTCAACTTCTTTTTCAAGACGAATGTTATGTTTAGTGATTAAACCCATTCGGTAATAATAGTATAAATAGGCTAAACCAACAATACTTGAAATTAACAGGAATCTAAACCACCATGTTTCCCAAAAAGGAGGTAAAATCTTTAAAATCAACGCTACTCCTTTTTCATTCCACAAACCATCATTATTTGACGCTTTTACTCTGAAAATATATTCGCCTGCATCCAAATTTGTATAAGTAGCTGTACGGCGATTGCCAATATAATTCCATTCACTATCAAATCCTTCTAATTTGTAGGCATACATATTTTTGGAAGATAATGTATAATTTAAAGCAGCAAACTCAAATGAAATAACTGATTGAGTGTGAGCTAATGTAATTTTTTTTGTTTCAGTGATAGGCTTGCTCAGTGGAGAACCAGACTCTTTATTTCCAGGAATAATTGATTTGTTAAAAACCTGAAAGTCAGTAATATAAACGGGTGGCACAAATGTATTATCATGCAAACGTTCTGGATAAAATGTATTGAGTCCATCTGTTCCACCAAAAAACATTTCACCATCAATGGTTACAAAAGCAGCTCTTGGTTTGAATTCATTTCCTTGCAAACCATCTGAAACCCCATAATTTCTAAAAACTTTTGTTGATGGATTATAATTTGAAATCCCTTTGTTCGTACTTATCCATAGATTCCCTTTTTTATCTTTCAATATACTATGAATGATATTATTTACTAATCCATCATTTTCAGTAAAGGTCTGAAACTTTTTCGTTTTGAGGTTTAATAAATTTAATCCATCCATTGTCCCAATCCAAAGATTACCATTGCCCGCATCAACAATTGTTTGAATATTATTATTACTTAAGCTAGTTTTATCATTTGGATCATTGACAAAATGGGTAAAAACCTTCGTTTTTTTGTTGAAATAATCAAGTCCATTTTCAGTCCCTACCCATAAATTATCTTCATTATCTTCAAAAAGTGCTTTCGCATAATTATCACAAATACTCTTTGAATCTTTTGGATTATGAATATAAGCGGTAAAACGCTTAGTTTTTCTATCATAATAGTCTAATCCACCTGTGTAAGTACCTAACCAAAGATTACCATCTTTGCTCTTGAGAATTGCAAAAACACTTGAAGCAGAGATACTATTGGGATTTTTACTATTGGGTAAGTGATGAATAAATTGTTTAGTAGTCGTATTAAACAAATCAAAACCACCTAAATAATGACCTATGGCTAATAAATCTTTTTCAACCTCAATTACTGAAACTACAAAGTCAGAACCAATGCTATTTTGTGCATTTGAATGTCTTTTATAGGTAGTAAAAGTGTTTGTTTTTCTATTAAAATAACTTAAACCTCCCCCATCTGTTCCTAACCAAACATTGTCATTTTTTGAATCACCGGCAATAGACAAGATAATACTTGAGTTAAGTCCATTTATTTCTTGTTTATAGGTTGAAAATTTCTTTCCAAAATTTGGCAAAAAATTAATTCCTCCAGAATATGTTCCTACCCAAATATTTCCAATATCATCTAAGTATAAACTATAAATCGAGTTATTACTTAAACTATTAAAATCATTAATATCATATTTAACTGTCGAAAACGTATTTTCTTTTTCATTAAAAATACTAATTCCACCATTTTCTGTACCGATCCATAAATTACCTTTTTTATCATTCATGAATGATAAAATATTATTGAGAGCAATGCTATTAGTCTTTTGAGGATCATGCTTATAATTGATAAATGTATCATCTTTAGGGTTTAATCTGGCAGCTCCACCACCCGATGTACCAATCCATATGTTTTGATGATTATCTTTAAAAATCGCTCTTATCCAATTAGAACCAATCGATTTTGGGTTTTTAGGATCATTAAAAAATCGAGTAAAAAGGTTTTTATTTATATCAAATTTATTTAAACCATTTTTAGTAGCTATCCAAAGATTGCCAAAGCTATCTTCTCCGATTTGGAAAATAAAATCATTGCTTAAACTATTTGCGTTTTTTTCTTGGTGCTTGAAGCAAGTAAATGTACCTTTTTGAGTATTTAATAGGTAGAGGCCAGAGGTTGTACCCAACCAAATTCTTTTTTTACTGTCTTGAAAAATATCACGGACGCATATTTTAAACTTGTCATTAAAAAAATGATAAAAGCCATCAGTTTCTCTATTTAAGCGATCTAAACCACTTGAAGTTGCGATCCACAACTCTCCTTGATAGTCTTCTAAAATATCATATACAAAATTGTCGTTTAAACTTGAGCGATCGATATGTGAATGTTTATAGGTAGAAAAACGGTAGCCATCAAATTTATTTAATCCTTCTTCAGTTGCAAACCACATAAAGCCTTTTCTATCCTTGAGTATAGAACTTACATGGCTCTGGGAAAGCCCTTCATTTGTTGAAATACGCTTAAATGAAAAGTCCTTTTCTTGTGCAATCGCTATTTGAATGCACAAAAAAATATACAATAAAATTAAATTATATTTCATAGGAAAGAAAGGTGTATTGTACAAATACATTAAAACGCAGGTTTAAAATGCTTTTTAACGTTTGCATTATAAATTTATTACTAAAAAAACTTAGAAATAAACTAAAATATAGAACTTATACAAGTAAATGCAGCAAAAGTTATGCCAATAGTTTCTCGAAGTTTGCTTTTAAAAATTAAACTAAACCTACAATTTATTGGCTATAAATATCTCAGAAAGGCAAATGTATGAGGTAAAATTAATCATATTTTATGCTTAAAAAAAACTTCATAATGGTATTAAATTAAAATTTTATAAAAGTTGTCTATAATTTTATGCTAATTTAAGCAAGATTGGCTAACGGAATCGAATAATCGTAAGTTGATTAATAAATGTTTTAAATCCTAATTTTGCAATTCAACAGAAAGATTTTTATAAATTTCAACTAAATAGCAATTTATTCTAAACTACGATTCTTTTTTTGATTAAATTTGAAACATCATATAACTAAACTTACCGATGAAAAAAATCTTAACAACCATTTTAGCAATCTCATGTGGATTGGTATATGGTCAAACCTCACTTAAAACCAGAATCAATGCAGGAGCGGATGCTATTGAAAAAAAAGTCATCACTTGGAGACGTGATTTTCATGAACATCCTGAATTGGGTAATATGGAGGTTCGGACTGCAAAAATAGTAGCCGATCATCTTCGCTCACTTGGCATCGAAGTTCAAGAAAAAGTTGCCGTAACCGGTGTAGTTGGAATTCTCAAAGGTGGCAAACCTGGTCCTGTAGTTGCTCTTCGTGCAGATATGGACTGTTTACCAGTTACTGAACGTGTAGATGTTCCCTTCAAATCAACCGTTTCAACTGTTTATAATGGTCAGAAAACAGGTTTAATGCACGCCTGTGGCCATGACTCACACGTGGCTATCTTAATGGGTGTTGCAGAAGTATTATCTTCTATGAAAAATGATATTGCTGGAACAGTAAAATTTATTTTCCAACCTGCTGAAGAGGGTGTTTATGACCCAAGTTTATTAAAAAATGGTAAATCTGGTGCAGAATTAATGGTAATGGAAGGAGTAATGGAAAACCCTAAAGTTGATGCTGTATTTGGCTTACACATTAGCTCAGTTACAGAAGTGGGTACCATCGGCTATCGCCCAGGAGCAACAATGGCGGCTGTTGATCAATTAGGAATTAAAGTAAATGGTAAACAAACACACGGAGCAAATCCTTGGGGAGGTATTGACCCAATTGTGACGGCCTCACAAATTGTCATGGGCTTACAGACAATTGTTAGCAGAAATGTGAATATTACTGAAAATCCTGCCATTGTTACCGTTGGAGCAATTCATGGTGGTATTCGTCAAAACATCATTTCTGAATCACTTGATATGATTGGAACAATTCGTACTTTCGGAACAGAACAAAGAGAATTAGTTCATAAAAGAATCAGAGAAGTAGCCACAAATATTGCAGAAAGTGCTGGTGCTAAAGCTGATGTTACTATCGAAACAGGTTATCCAGTTACGTACAATGACCCAGCTCTTACCGAAAAAATGATTGGGTCATTAGAAAACTTAGCTGGTAAAGCAAATGTGCAAGTTCAACCTGTTCAAACTGGTGCCGAAGACTTTAGCTTTTTTCAACAAAAAGTCCCTGGATTCTTTTTCTTTTTAGGTGGAAAACCTAAAAATGTAAAAGTTGGATTTCCACACCATACACCAGATTTTTACATTGATGAATCTGGCTTTACACTCGGTGTAAAATCACTTGCAGCTTTAACAGTTGATTATATGGATATGAATGCTCCAAAATCAACAGATAACGAAGCTTCAGCGGTAGGTAAAAAAAGCAAAAAAAGTAAATAAGTTAAACTTAAGCAAATTGATTTGTTGAATTGTTTGCCAAATATAGTTTTCAAAATTTTAATGAGCAGTTATCAACTTTTGATTGATAACTGCTCACTAATAACAAAAAGATGTCTGCTGAGATTATAGAAATATTCCCAAGTAATTTAGATGAAAGAAAACTCCGTCATGTTGTCGATTGTCTAAAAAATGGAGGGATTATCATTTATCCTACCGATACAGTTTATTCAATGGGATGTGATATTAATAATGTAAAAGCTGTAGAAAAACTCTGTAAAATTAAAGGAATCAAACCTCAACAAAATAATTTTTCAATTGTTTGCCACGATTTAAGCAATATTTCAACGTATGCAAAAGTTTCAAACAACGCTTTTCGCTTAATGAAACGAGCTTTACCTGGACCGTTCACATTCATATTGCCTGCAACAGGAGAACTTCCAAAAATTCTTCAAACAAAAAGAAAAACCATAGGTATTCGTATTCCAGACCACGAAATTCCTTTGAAAATTATTGAAATGTTGGGCAACCCAATTATTACAACATCTGTGAAAGACGATATTGATGATATCATTGAATACCCTAATGAAATTGAAGTAATTTATCAGCAAAACAGTGAAAAAGCTGATATTATTATTGATGGTGGTTGGTGCGGAATTCAAGCATCAACGGTTGTTTTTGCCGTTGATGATGATTTTGAAGTTATCAGACAAGGAGTTGGTGATTTAGCAGAATTTTTGTAACACAATTCTCCGAATTGTGCCATTTCAACGAACACAATTCGGAGAATTGTGTTACAAATTAGTGCATCAGATATTCCTCAACTTCTTCTACCTCAACCAACATTTTTTCATTTACCAACGACAAGTTTACAGTCTTCATTTCATTGATTAAGATGGGGTCATACTTGGCCGTAACTCGAACATAATTTTCAGTCCATCCGTGCATGTTTCCTTCTTCTATATCTTCTTCAAATAATACATTAAATGTTTTTCCAATTTGGCTTTCGTAGAAAAATCTGCGTTTTTTGTCAGACAAAATATGTAACATTCTCGAACGCTCGGCACGTTTATTTTGAGGTACAATTGGCTTGATTCCGATAGCAGTTGTATTGGGTCTTTCAGAATAAGTAAACACATGTAAATAACTGATATTCAATTCATTAAGGAAATTGTAGGTCTCTAAAAAAGCTTCTTCCGTTTCACCTGGATGACCAACAATTACATCAACACCTATGCAACAATCAGGCATTAGTTGTTTGATTTTATTCACTCTTTCAACATACAATTCACGCTTATAGCGGCGTTTCATTAATGCCAAAACTTTACTTGAACCAGATTGTAAAGGAATATGAAAATGCGGAACAAATTTCTTTGATTTTGATACAAATTCAATAATTTCATCAGTCAAAAGATTAGGTTCGATGCTTGAAATTCTGAATCGTTCGATTCCTTCAACTTCATCTAATTCCTTTACCAAGTCAAAAAAAGTTTCTACTCGAATGCCATTCTGTAAACCAAAATCTCCAATATTTACACCTGTTAAAACAATTTCTTTTACACCACTTGTTGCGATTTCGTTAGCTGCTTTGACAACATTTGCCACAGTATCTGAGCGGCTTTTCCCACGAGCTAAGGGAATCGTACAATAAGCACAAGGATAATCACAACCATCCTGAACTTTCAAAAAGGTGCGAGTGCGGTCATTGAGCGAATATGAGGTATGATAATCAACTGCTTCTTCAATTTTTGAATTAAAAACTTGGGCTTTTTCATTTTGCAAACGTGGTTCTTTTACAAAATCGCCTAATAAATCAACTAAGCGAAATTTTTCAGCTGCCCCCAAGACGGCATCAACGCCTTCAATTTCAGAAATTTCTTGCGGTTTGAGTTGAGCGTAACAACCAATAATGGCAACATACCCATCAGGATTTACTCGATTTGCTTCTTTTACAATTTTCTTACATTTTTTGTCGGCATTTTCAGTCACCGAACAAGTATTTATAATAAAAATATCAGGATTTTCATTAAACTCGACCTTTTGAAACCCACGGCTCTCAAACATCCGACCAATGGTTGATGTTTCGGAGTAATTGAGTTTACAACCTAATGTATAAAATGCTACTTTTTTCATCTATTCTCTTAATAATGGTGCAAAGTTAGTGAATTTTATCTTTTGAAGCATGTTTTTTCAGGTTGTGATTGGAATGAATGCTAAAATTCTAATTCAAAATTTAAAGATTGAAGAATTTTTTTTTTGTATAAAAACAAAAACCCCTCAACATTGTCGAGGGGCTTTGCGAACAAAATATTATTCGAAAAAATCTTAAACTTTCGCTGTTTTAACAGTTTTGATAATACGAGCCGCAACTTTGTAAGGATCAGCAGCAGAGTTTGGACGACGATCTTCCAACCATCCTTTCCATCCTTTTTGCACTGCAGCAATCGGAATACGAATTGAAGCACCACGGTCTGAAACACCGTAAGAGAATTTATCAATTGATTGTGTTTCGTGCTTACCAGTTAAACGCAAGTGGTTATCAGCACCATAAACAGCAATGTGTTCTTTAACAAATGGAGCAAATGCTTGACAAACTGTATCGTAATCTTCTTTTTTACCAGAAGTTCTCAACAATGTGTTTGAGAAGTTTGCGTGCATACCCGAACCATTCCAGTCTGTATCACCTAATGGTTTACAGTGCCAGTTGATTGATATACCATATTTTTCGCCAATTTTTTCAAGTAAATAACGTGCAACCCACATTTCATCACCTGCTTGTTTTGCACCTTTAGCAAATCCTTGAAATTCCCACTGACCAGCTGCAACTTCAGCATTAATACCTTCTATATTTAAACCTGCTTGTAAACAAACTTCAAGGTGTTCTTCAACCATGTCACGTCCGAAAGCATTAGCTGCACCTACTGAACAATAGTATTGTCCTTGTGGAGCTGGGTAGCCATTTGCTGGGAAACCAACTGGTTTATTTGTTTCGTTATTCCACAAGAAATATTCTTGTTCAAATCCAAACCAAAAATCATTATCTTCATCATCAATAGTAGCACGACCGTTCGATTCGTGTGGCGTTCCATCAGAATTCAATACCTCACACATTACTAAGAAACCTGCACCTAAACGAGTTGGGTCTGGGCAAATGAAAACAGGCTTCAATAAACAGTCAGATGAACCACCTGGTGCTTGTTGTGTAGAAGAGCCATCAAAAGACCACATATCACAATCTTCTAATTTACCACTGAAGTTCTTTTCAATTTTGGTTTTGCTGCGAAGGCTTTGAGTAGGTTTGTAACCATCAAGCCAAATGTACTCTAATTTTGCTACAGGAACGTTTGCCATTTTTGTAATTTTTTAATGTATTGCGGTTATCAATCAAAGAATATGATACAAATATATAATACGAAAACAATATATTATTCTTCAAAAGCCAATTATTTTAGTGGAATATTCTAAATTCTTTATAAAGTACAACTTTTTGTTTGATTAATTTGATTTTTTCAATGATTCACCGCTAAATCGAAGCCTGTTTTTAATAAATTTGCAAAAAAAATATCATAATTCTCCTAAATCAAAACCCATATCTTAAATATTATAAACAAAACACTTCAATTCACCCCAAAACAAAACCTAATTTTAAAGAATTCTACATTTTTTGTAAATGTAATTTTTTAAAGAAAGGTATCACACAAAATTTGAGCAATCAAACTCAAAATTCGTTGATTTAATTCAAAAAAAACACAGATACCTTAAGCATCTGTGTATGTTTTGAGGTGATTTATTTTTCTTCCTCTTCTTCTCCTCCTTCTTCCTCTGGCTCTTCTTCGCCTTCCTCTTCTCCCTCTTCATATTCTTCTTCGTCTTCGCCTTCTTCTTCCTCCTCTTCATATTCTTCTTCTTCCTCTTCTTCTTCTTCCTCCTCTTCTTCTTCCTCCACTTCCTCCTCTTCATCTTCTTCCTCCTCCTCTTCTTCTTCTTCCTCTTCTTCTTCTTCTTCTTCTTCTTCTTCCTCCTCTTCTTCTTCATCTTCTTCTTCTTCATCTTCTTCTTCTTCATCTTCTTCTTCCTCCTCTTCTTCTTCATCTTCTTCTTCCTCCTCTTCTTCTTCTTCGCCTTCCTCCTCTTCATATTCTTCTTCGTCATATTCCTCTTCTTCTAAACCATCCTCATATTCGCTTAGAATTTCATCGTATTCACCGTCTCCTTCAAATTCCAATTCATCAAATTCTTCAGGAATTTCTTCGTCGTATTCAACTATTTCTATTCCATCAAAAGGATCAAAGTCTTCATAATCTTCCTCATTATATATAATAAGGTCCTTTTTATTGAATCCTCTACCATTATCCACAATTGATTTTTTATCATCAATCCAAGTTTCATCCGAATCTGGAATTGGAGTTGAGCGACCAAAAATCCAGCAATCACCCATATTAAATTTGTTATTAATCAAATAATTATAAGGCATATAACAATAACCTTTATCGCCCCACTGCTCTCCCCAAGAATTTCGAACAATAAACATATTATCAATTTCTGAATAACCCACACAAAGCATTGCATGTAATCCATGAGCTGAGCGTGAAGCTTCATCTGGTGAAGGCATTGGTACAATTCCTTTATTTTTACTACAAGTATCAAATGAAGGGAAAAGAGCAATTCCAAACACAATTGGATAACCTTCTGCTAGGGATTGTTTCCATGCTTCAAGGTCAACAGGAACAAACTTTGTTTTTTCTATTTTAAAATTAGCTGCAACTTCATAAGATTTTGTATGAGGTTTTACATTTACTTGCTTTGTATCATACGGCCAAGTTTCTTCCTTACAAGCACCAATTTTCATTAGACTATCCACTGCATACTGTATATGGCTTCCTGAGTCTTTTATCTCACGCCCAGTTCTTAACCGAGCATTATAATAGATAAAAAGTCGACTTACATCAAATGCTTTTTTGCTCAAATACTTTTTAACTAAATACTCATAAGCTCCTGCAACAGCATTTGCCGTACAGCTACTTAACTGTTTTTGGTCTTCTACTTGCGTCATAAATGGACGCAAATCTACTTTTTCAGGAAGGGTAGCATTTTTAATTTTTGATGAAGATCTGTACTTTTCTGCCCCTGAACTTGGAGTCATGTACTCATACCCTTTGATAGCACGCTCGCTACCATCATTCTGTTTGAATTGAAGTTTCATAGTTTAACAACTTGGTGAATAAACACCAGTTAAATAGTGGTTGAATTATTAATTGGAAATTTTAATAGATAAGAATCTAACTATGCAAACGTAGAAATAAGCTATCTACGTTTGAACAAATCCTGACGGTAACAAAAGTGAGGTAAATAAAGCAATTTTTTTAAAATATTTGGCATTAAATAAATTTAGGCAAAATATCAAGTTTTAAAATTTGATGGACGTCTTTAAAAATCAACAATTTCCATCAAAGGTTAATATTTATTACGTAAAGCGATATGATCTTATTTACATTTTAAGCTTACTAAGTACTATTTCAATAAAAAAAGAAATTTGTTTAAATCAGAAAATATGTAAATACTTGAATCAAAACTCAATGTGTTATTCTATGCTTTCCACATTTGAATTCCATATTTTACTTATCCAAGTAATCTTGAAACATTCTTTGCATCAATGCTTTCCCTAAATCTTGGTCCTTAGGACTAATATTTCCGTATTGTTGAATTATTTTCTGACCAACATTATCAAAAACAATCGATTTTTTCTTGTCTTCAACAAAACCATATCCATTATTAAAAGCAAAAAACGCCCAAGGTTTTGTTTGCTTATCGAAAATATTTTTGCTCCAGTTGTAAGCATAGGCATTCAGCCCAACTTGTTTTAATAGAGTTGAAGCAATATCAATTTGCGAGGCTACTTTGGAATTTTCAATATTTGTTTTTGCTAAAGCTCCCCCCAACCAAAGCATTGGAATTTTAAAATCATCAATTTTATTTCCTGTATGCGGAATTGGATGACCATGGTCAGCAATAATAATTACTAAGGTATTTTGCCACCAAGCCTGCGTTTTTGCTTGAGCAATAAAATCTCCTAACGATTTGTCAGCATAATACATTGCATTCATAAACATACTATCTTCATCATCGCCTTTAAATTTTGTTTCGATAGGAACTTCAAATGGCTCATGACTACTTAATGTGAGAAGCGTTGAAAAAAACGGTTGATTAGCATTTGTATGCTCATTTAAAAATTTTTGATAAACAATTCCATCGTGTGCTCCCCATTTTGAATTCCAATCTTTTTGGTCAAAATTTTGTTTACTCACAATCTTTTGAAAATCTGCTGCATATAAATATGATTTGATATTGGCAAAGTCAGTTTCTCCACCATAATAAAAATCAGTAGAATAGGCATTATCACCAAAATCTTTACTTAAAACAGGCAATTTTGAAGATTTATTCGGTTCAGTGATTATTGAGGCAATTGGCTGTGCAGGATAGCCACTCAAAATAGCAGGAAGCCCTTTTTCTGTCCTATCACCACTTGCATAAATGTTTGAAAAATAAATACCTTCTTTTTTTAAAGCATTAAAGTTTGGAGTAACTTCCATGCCATCAATGAGTTTTTCGGTAGCTTTTTTAGTGAAACTTTCCCAAACAATCAATAAAATATTAGGTTTCTTGATTTCCTTTTTCAAAACTAACTCTGACGAATTTGAAGTTGTATAAAGTTCTTTTATGGCATTACTTAATGTTTCTTTAGGTAAATATGTATAAGGATTTACTTTATCATAACTGCCATTAACAATGGAACTAAAAAAATTCCACGGTGCATTAACCGCAGCAATATTTGCAAAATTATTTGTAGAAAAATAAACGGTACTCTGATTCATTGGCGAAATTCCAAGACTTCCTCGAATTGGTATGATCAGAGCAAGTAAGAATAAACCAGAAACTGGAATAAATGGTAGATTTTCAATATAATTCCAACCATCTATATTACGTGTTACAATTCTATAAACTATATAAGACGCAACTATTAGCAGAATAATAAAACTTAAAAATAATTGAAAGATAGGTGAGGAACTTACCGAAGCCCAAGCTTCACGTGGTGAGTTGAGGTAATGTAAGGGAGTTGCATCCAAGCGATAACCCCAAGTATTAAAAACTTGCAAATCAATCACCACAATCAATGTAATGATAAAGACAATTACGAAAGTATAAGAAAATATCCAGTTTTCAAGGCGACTTTTTTTAATAAAATTTGAAACTGTAACTAAGAAAAAAGGAATAACAGAAAGATAACCAGACATTGAAAAATCCATGCGTATGCCATTCCAAAAAATCCCCCAAACTGTTTCTAAAGTCAGAAGTTTGGTATCTTCAATATGATAGCTTAGAAATATTATCCTTGCACTCAGGAAGAAAACCACCCAAAAGCAAAAATATATTAAGAGAAATTGTAAGCGTTCTTTCATTTATTTGGTTTGATTTGCTTAATTTAGCTCAAATATAAGATAAGAAATGAAAATTGAAAATTTGAAAATAAACAAAAAACCATAAATACTTGATTATCAGCAAGTTATTAATTCTTTGTTTCTCTTGTAATTCAAAGTTTTTCTATTTTTTTTAAACAAAAATTTCCACCATATATTTTTATTAATATTATTCGTAAATTTTATAACAATGGCAAGATTAAGATTTCAAGCAGTTGAGGAAGCACAAAACCGTCAAGCTACAAAAGTAGAAATTCCTACTGGAAAAGTAACTGACTTCTATGGTTCAAATATTTTTAATGATGAAGTGATGCGTGCAATGCTTTCTCCTGAAGCATACATGAAAGTGACCGTTGCAATCAAAAGCGGCGATAAAATTGATAGAGAAATTGCAGATGAAGTGGCAGCTGCCATGAAATCTTGGGCTGTTTCTAAAGGAGCAACGCACTATACCCACTGGTTCCAACCACTCACAGGCGGATCGGCTGAAAAGCACGATGCTTTTTTTGACATTACTTTCGATGGAAAAGCTGTTGAAAAATTTAAAGGAAGTGCTTTAACCCAGCAAGAACCCGATGCTTCTTCTTTTCCAAGTGGTGGTATTCGTGCAACATTCGAAGCTCGTGGTTATACAGCATGGGATCCATCTTCACCTGCTTTTATCATGTATAATGAAGCCGGTACTGGAACGCTTTGTGTACCTTCCATTTTTGTATCATATACAGGTGAATTATTGGATTCAAAATCGCCTTTGTTGAAATCGCTTCATGCACTTGATAATGCGGCTACTGACGTTGCTGTTATTTTTGACAGACACGTAGAAAAAGTTTCTGCTACACTTGGACTTGAACAAGAATATTTTTTGGTTGACAAAGCTCTTTTCAATGCTCGTCCAGATTTAATGATGGCTGGACGAACTGTATTTGGACATCCACCAGCCAAAGGACAACAATTAGAAGACCACTATTTTGGTTCAATTCCTCCACGTGTCAATGCATTTATGGTTGATTTTGAATTTGAAGCCTTAAAACTTGGTATTCCCGTTCGTACTCGACATAATGAGGTGGCACCAGCACAATTTGAAGCTGCTCCAACTTTTGAGGAGGTAAATTTGGCATGTGACCATAATATTTTATTGATGGATTTAATGAGAAGAATTGCTCGAAAGCATCATTTCGAGGTTCTTTTCCATGAAAAACCATTTGCCGGAATCAATGGAAGTGGTAAACATAATAACTGGTCACTTGGAACAGATACAGGTGTAAATTTACTTGGACCAAGTACCAAACCTAAAGAAAGCCTGCGTTTTGTAACGTTTTTAGTAAATGTGGTCAAAGCAGTGCATGATAATGCTGATTTGTTACGTGCAAGTATCGCAACTACCGGTAACGAACACCGATTAGGAGCCAATGAAGCTCCACCTGCAATCATTTCGATTTTTCTTGGAAGTCAAATGACAAAAGTATTAGAAGACCTTGAAAATAAACAAATTGTTTCGATTGAAAAAGGTGAAAATGCTTATATCAAACTTGGCTTGAATCGAATTCCATCAATATTATTAGATAATACTGATAGAAATCGTACTTCCCCATTTGCATTTACTGGAAATAAATTTGAATTTAGAGCAGTTGGTGGGTCGGCAAACTCTGCACAACCAATGATGATTTTGAATACGATTGTAGCTAATCAATTATTAAAATTCCGAGCCGATTATGATGCTGAAATGACAGAGCATGAAGGCAAGAAAGAAGAAGTAATTGTCAAAATATTAAAAGGTTATATCAAAGAGTCAAAAAAGATACTTTTTGAAGGAAACGGTTATTCTGAGGAGTGGAAAGTTGAGGCAGAAAAGCGTGGGTTGAGCAATGTTGCCAGCACACCAGAAGCTTTAAAAGCATATTTGAATAAAGATTATATCGAAATTTTTGAACGTTTAGGCATTCTTTCTGAAAGAGAGTTTCATGCAAGATATGAAATCGAATTAGAAAGTTATATCAAAAAGATTCAGATTGAATCTCGTGTTATAGGTGATTTAGCAATGAATCACGTAGTATCTACTGCTGTTAAGTATCAATCCCAATTGGTTCAAACAGCAAGAGCATTGAAAGAAATGGAACTTTCAAGAGAAGCAGAACCTGTCATAAAAATTATCAGAGAAATTTCGGAAAGAGTTACCGAAATATCAGAAAAAGTAAACTTAATGACTGAGGCTCGAAAAAAAGCAAATAATATTGAAAATACCGAAGAAAAAGCACGTCTGTACTCATCCGAAGTGAAAGGATTCTTTGATGAAATTCGCTATAGTGTAGATAAGTTAGAAATATTAATTGATGATGAAGATTGGCCACTTGTTAAGTACAGAGAATTGTTGTATATTCGTTAAAATACACAACAATTTAATGAAAAATAAATATTCTACTCCTTATATAAAAGTATTGACTTATCAACAGCATAAGTCAATACTTTTTCTGTTTTGTTTTTTTTCTTGCTTGATATCCCAGGCACAAATCAGCATACAATTTGAAAAATTCCCAATGCCTTCACAGTTATTTCAACGGGATTCATTCAATAAAGCGACTGTACCCATTAAAGGAAATTTATATACTGAAGGCTACACTGATATTTCCATTTTGGTTAAAAGAGATAAAAAAACATATTTTTGGCAAAAACAAAAACTTTCATATCAATCTTTAGCTCCCAAAAATGCAGCATTCTCTTTTGAAACTGAAATTAAAGCTGAACTTTTAGAATACAGTTTCCAAGTTTATTTATTTAAAGGTAAAGACTCTGTACTAATAAAAGAACAAAATGAAGTGGTTTGTGGTGATATTTTTTTGATTTATGGGCAATCCAATGCTTTAGCTAATGATTCAGTTGAAGTTGCAAGATTTAATGGAGAGAATCAATTTGGTCGAACAGCACTTGCCAATTTTGAAAAAAATGATTTTTTGTGGCTTCCTGTAAAAAAATGGAATTATTGGAGTGTAGGCTTAGTTGGCTTAGAAGTTCAAAAACAATTAATTGACAAGTATAAAATTCCAATCGCTCTCATCAACGGATCTGAAGGAAATAAAAGTATTACCGAGCTAATGTTTCGAGATGACAAATTTCATAATAATATCTCAACAATTTATGGAAGATTATTAAAAAAAGCGGAAGGATTAGGGATTTCTAAAAGTGTTCAAGGGATTATCTGGCGACAAGGCGAAGCAGAAGCTTTTGATGCTAGCTATAAAAATGATTATGCTAAAAAGTTTGATTTTTTTCGCAAAGAAATTTTGGAAGATTACCCATCAATCAAGAAATTTTACACTTTTCAAAATAATATTTACTTTGGAAACCAATCTAATGCGGGTAATTTAAGAGAATACCAAAGAACAGTCAAAAGTTTATATCCTGACTGCGAAGCCTTAGCGACTTATGGTACGATTACATTTGAAAGTTTGCACTATAAATTGGAAGGTTATCAACAAACTGGTCAAGAACTATCAAGACTTATGGCTAGGGATTTTTACCAAAGCAATGATACTTTGGAGATTTATTCACCAAACATAAAAAAAGTATATTTTACACAAAAAAGAGATAGCTTGATTTTGGAATTTGATAAAAATCAAAAAATGAATTTTCCACAAGTTCCTATTTCTCCAAATAGTAAAATTTCAACCGATATTAAAGATTACATTTATTTAAATGGTAAATCTGGAAATATTGCCAGTGGTAGTATGTCTGAAAATTTTATTATTCTCAAATTAAAAGAACCACAAACCGCACAAACTGTCAGTTATACGCCAGACTTTTATCCAATTGAAATGTACCCATATTTACCTGGACTTCCTCAAATTAAAAATTCAAGGGGGCTTCGAGCATTCACTTTCAAAGACTTTCCTGTAACATCCGTCAGTAACATATCAATCGACTCATTTAGTGGTAAATGGAGTGATGTTGGAAGTAAGGGCATTTTACTGCAATGGAATCTTCCAAAATACACAAATTACACCTATTTTTTGGAAAAAGCAGTCTATTCACCGCAATTTTTTTATGAAATTGGTTCAACAAATGGGTCAACTTTGATTGATTATAAGGTAAAAAAAGGCATTAGCTATTTTTATCGTTTACGCATAAAAGAAGATGGAAAAAGTTCGTCCTATTCAACTATTGTTGAAGTTAAACCTTCAACAGATACAGAAAAATTCTCTGTTCAAAATGAAGACTTGATGACTTTTCCAAATCCTGTTCAAAAAGGGAACGATTTACTTATTTATGCTCCTTTTGATAATCCTATATATACAATTAGATTGTTCAACATGAATGGAAAGCTTATTGGCGAATTAGGAGGAAAAGACAAACAACATCAATACAATTTCAAAACTAATGATCTAAACGCTGGAATGTATATTATTGAAACTATTTTAATGGATAATACAAAATTAATTAAGAAATTTGTTGTTGAATAAAGAACGTTGTTAATAAAATTAACATAAATAACTGATAATAAACAACTTACACCCATTTAAAGCAAGTATTTTGAATTTCAAAGAATACAATTCAAAATCGTAAATCACATAAAATGTTTATCAATTTTACAAAGAAAATTCTCCTATTTATTAGCCCTTTATTCTTGTTAATTCTTGGCTATGTAGTTTTTGACCCCTTCCAAATTTTACGTACTTATCAAGCTTATCCTGATAATTTTGCAAAAAGTTTAAACAGAGATCGTATCAGTACACAAACTTTTTTGAATAATAATAAAGATTATTCCTATAAATCTTTCATTTTTGGGAGTTCGAGATCAAGTGTATTTTATGCCAGAAATTGGGGCAAATATATTAATGATAAAAACCCGTATCATTTTGATGCTTCTTGTGAAACTGTATCAGGAATTGCCACTAAGCTCAAATTTATTGAGAATCATGGTAATAAAATAGAGAATGCTTTATTTGTGTTAGACCGAAGCATTTTTGCTTATGAGCAAGATACACTTGGGAGTGTATTTATACAGGATTACCGTGTGAGTGGATTGCCGTGGTGGAAATATCATTTAGTGTTCGTCAACACCTATTTTTCTAAGGGCTTTTTTGTTGCTTTTTATGACTATCTTTTATTTGGAAATTTTAAAAGTTACATGCGAAGTTTCCTTGAATTTCGAAAAATTAATTATACCCCAATAGTTAATGACTTTATATTTACCAGTTATATTGAACAAATCAAAGCTGATTCTACAAAATACTATAATCAACCTAACTTTTTTTATGAACGAAAAAAAGAAAAACAATTAGGTGGGCAAGTCATCAAATCGTACCAACTAAAATATTTACAAAAGATTAAAGAGGTTTTATCAAGACAAGGCACTCAATACAAAATTGTTCTTGGACCTACTTATGACCAAATATATTTTAATGAAACTGATTTAAAAATATTGATAAAGTTCTTTGGTAAGGGAAATATTTATAATTTTTCAGGAATAAATGAATATTCTAATGACAAGACTAATTATTATGAGATTTATCATTACAAACCCAACGTTGCTAATGACATTTTGAAGAAAATCTATCAATAATCTTTTCCAAATTGCTTACAATGAAATATCAGCCGATAGCTTTACACCAAATTTTGTCGCATCAGGATTACTTCGATAGGTAATTCTGTGCATGGCTTCTACACGTAGAATTTTAAAAATATTGGTTACTCCATAACCTAGTTCAATGTATGGGACATTAGAAAGACTCGTAAAATGTCTAAGACCTGATTCCTTTACCTCCGGTGTCATGTCAAAATTTTTGTCGGTCAATGTTCCCATCAAAAACTTTCCAGTTGTAAAGGTTCTCAATTTAAGTTTTTTAATGAGCGGAAAACGATTAAAAAGAAGTCCTTCAAAATCGTGAACGTACCTTAATGAAACATATCTATCGCTGATAAATTCAAAATAATTCATTAAATTATAAGAGTTACTAACGATAAAAATACTTTCATTTCCTAAGTGACTTTTCAGTAACGGATAAGGAACAGTTCCAAAAATAGCACCTGCTTCGGCTTTGTAATATGTTTTTCCTAAATAACCAAAATTTAAAGTATGGCTAAACTTTGCCATGAGATTGTGATAGGTAAAATCGCTATTCAATAGATTTTTTGCTCCTAAAGTATATTTAAAAGTGATCGTTGGCGATTTTGTTGTACCAAAACTCAGTCTTTCATTATCATTAATGACCGCAAGCTCATCTCTGGCAAAAGTAATTTCAGATATAAATTCGGAGGTATTAAAATGTGTTGTTAATGGCGATGCTTCTGCTAAAGATGGTTGTACTCTGTAAGAAAAAGGGTATAGTGGTTCAAAACTTCGAGTTCGAAATCCAAATGAGGTAAAAACACCTTTGGCAACTTCCCTTTGAAATTGAATTTTATTTTCATTTTCATAATAGGGTCTCATCAGCGTCGAAAACCTTAAAAATGCAGAATAAATAGCTCCCAACCCTAAATCTTCTTTTCGTAGGCCGACTTGCTCTATGTCATGAGTAAATTTCAGGTTGACTGTTGTCCATGGTTTTCTTGAAAAAATTCTGGTGACTTCTCCTCCCATTTTCCATTCTTCATCCTTTGTACCATAAGCTAAATAACCTTCTAAAATCCATTTTTTACTAAATTCATAATTTGTACGAAGACCCAAACGAACCCTTAAACCTTCAATATTATTATATGCTCCGGAATATACCAAAGGACCTAATTCAATACCTGTAAAGATTCTTTTATAACCACTTGACAAAATTTTTGCAATATCAGCGTATGTTTTAATCACAGGTACATTTTTTATAGAATCAATCATCGAATAGGCCATTTGCTCTTTAGAAGAAAAAGGCTCAGGTCTTATACCTTGCCAATATGCCTTATCACTTTCTCTATAATCTAAAGCAATTTCAATTCCCTTATCGAAAAACTTTACATCTTTGATTTGATTTATCACTATGTCCTCATTGTAGTTGGTAAATTTCAATAACATACCCGCTGAAGATTTGGTTATTTCTGCCACATCTACTACAATTCTGTTTTTTACAGGAAACCAAACTTTTTGAAATGGCTCTAATTCTTGTTGAATTTTAATACGCTCAACATAATTCAAATTGGCATCTTTTGTAATGGTTGCATCAATTTGAGCCATAGCCCAAGAGTTTTTATCAATCCAAATCGAACCTGAGAATGCCAAATCATACTTGTTTTTTGGGGTAAAATCAATTTTATAACAAAAGTTATCACCCAAAAAAGTACTATCTGCCAAATAGTATTCATATATCAAACGCCAATCATCCGCAATTGGCGATGCAAAATTTTTATTCAGCAAATCTACTTGATTGACATAAAAGTTATATTGTTGAAAAGTAGAACCAATTAATTGAGATGTCAAACTACCGTCGGTTACACCAATCCCTTTAACGTTTGTTTTTTCAATAATTTCTTTTGATAGGCGTGGATTATTTCTATAGTAGTAATGTGAAACCGATTCAGACAAAAAAGTAGGAAGAAGTGTTTTGCCCTCATCATCTGTGAGTGTTCCTATGTCTTCAATGGCTTTGTTTACTTTCTGCGTAATCCTTCTTTCTCTCATTTTGTCGCTGATATTATTGATATCAACTTCAATCTTGTTATAACTTTTATGGTCATAACCATCCAATTTTTTATAATTATTCTCAGATTTGGCTGCCACTGCATTTCTTATTATTTGATAAGCAGGATTTTCGCCTTTGGCATAAACTTTTACCTCTTGTAATAATATTTCTGAAGGTTTTAATTGGATATTAAATGTTTGGATTAATGAATCTTTGGAGAGATAAACAGCCTTTGTATAATAGCCTAAGCAACTAATTATTAATGAGTCAGAAGGAACGGCAGAGAGTGTAAAAGAAAAATTACCTTCAAAATCAGTATTTTTTCCAAAGGAAGTATTTTTAATATTTATTGCAGAAAAAGGAATTGGATCATGCGTTACAGCATCGCTGATTCGCCCTTTAATTGTATATGTTTTTTGTGCAAAAGCAAAAGAAGATAATAGCAAAAAATATATAAAGTAAAGTCCTTTCATCTCACTGTTAAGTTTCAAAAAACATTCGTGTGTATTTATATTAAAACGAAATTAGCTGTCTTTTGGTTGCTTAATAAGTAAGAAAACCTTATTTATTTATAGTAAATCTTTAATTATTTATGATATTCATTCAAAAAATCACCTTTAGGCATAAATTCTAAGTCATCAACCGATTGATTGAAATAATAGACCCAAGCATTATATGTTTTTCCATCATTTTTTAATTGAACTTGTGATTGTTTTCTGACATATTCAGAATGAGCTGGATCCATTGGATTGTATTCTTCATATTTATCCAAAAATCCGAAAAGGCTATCAGGCTCTTTCAAGCGATATAGTTCACCTTTTACAAAATATTTTTCTCCTTTCTGACAAGGAATAATACCTGGATAATAATCAACCATATACATTTTGCCCTCCATTATAGCCTTTCCCATAAACTCGGCATATTTATCAACCCATTGATGAGACTCGTTATCACCATAATCGCTCAAAAGCGTTCCATATACAAAAAGATACTGATTGTCAATCATTGTTTTACTGTGATGTATTCCTAATATTTCCTAAAAAAAGCGTTTGTAATAAAATTTGAGATTCTGAATCGCCTAAATTTTCAGCAATTTTAAAGCTTTTTTCTGCACTTTCAAAATCTCCACTTCTAAATTCCAATTCTCCTTTCATCCTAAATACTTCTGCATTTTTATCAAGATACATTCTTGAAGCTCTTTTTAATTCAAAAAGTGCATGCTCATAGTTTTCAAGATAATAATAACAAGTAGCTTTGTGATGATAAGCTTCTGCAATTGAATTGTCTATCCTTAGTGTTTTTTCAAAGTCATTTAAAGCTGCTTCCCAATTTTCGAAACTAAAATGACATTTTGCACGATAAAAAAATGCAGTGGCTGATTTAGGAAAGTCTTTGACTTTTTGATCAAAATACCTGAATGCTCGTGCATATTCTTCGTTATTGAAAAGTAAAATCCCTTCATAAAATAATGCTTCATCACGCTCTTGTGGTGTGATGTCATTCCCTAAAGTAATTCTTAGGTAAATATACAGAAAAAAAGGTATGCCTATGAGCAATGCCTCCATTTTTCAAAGATTTTTAAGTTCTTCTTGCAATTTTTTAGTCAAACTTCTTGCCACAATTTCATAGGATTCATCAATCCATTCACGAAGGAGAGCGTCTTTTACTGTACTATTCATTAATACCATGTTCCAATGTTGCTTATTCATGTGAAAAGCAGCTTCGACACTTTCAAACTCTGCTCTCAATTCTTGGTTTTTCTCAGGAAGGTTTTTTAGACTTATTCTTTGAAAATCAAATCCAGTCAAGGCAAACATTTTCCCCATTACTTTATATACTAAAGTATCGGGGCCAAAAGGCAGCTCTTCTGTCACACCTTTTTTGGACAAGCAATATTCTCGAAATATTTCTAAGTTCATTTATTGTTAATAACAAGAATTAATTAATTACAATGATGACACCTATCATCTTGTTGCACAGCGGGTTACCATAATAATTAAACAAATGATAAACATGACAATTGAAATTTTATTAATTCCATGCATCATTTTCAAATTGAAACTATGCGGATACTTTCCTTCTTTATCTTTCCTGAAAATTCTAAAGAAATAGGCAAAAACAGGTCCTATTGATAAGAAATTTTTAAGTTTATCTATCATGTTTGTCTTGTTTGAATTTTAATAAATATTAAAACACCAATTTAGCTATTGTGTTATTAAATCGTTTCATACTCCATAACTTCTTGCTCGAACCAGCGACCATCTTCTTTTATTAGCTCCATTAATTCATCAACGGCATTATCGGCATGAACTGATTTTTTTACAACTGTTTGTCCACGATACAAGGCAATTTTGTCTTTTCCTATGCCAACATATCCATAATCTGCATCTGCCATTTCGCCGGGGCCATTTACAATACAGCCCATAATGCCAATTTTAACGCCTTTCAAGTGATCAGTTCTTTTACGAATCATAGCTGTAGTTTCTTGCAAATCAAATAATGTACGACCACAAGAAGGACAACTGATATACTCTGTTTTACTCATACGTGTACGTGCTGCTTGCAAAATACCAAAAGACGTACTATTATGAACTTTCAATCTTTCGAGCAAATCTTGTTTTGATTCAAAATCAGGCAAATCTAATAAAATGCCATCACCAAAACCTTCGATCAATACACCACCGCAATCTGTTGCAGAAAATAATTGAAAATCACTTTCTGATATTGCCTTATACTTTGTTCTTAAAACTACAGGATTTTTTACATTGTAAGTAAATAAACTGAAATAAACGCTTCTTAATTCAATCATTGGAGCATCACTTCTTGCCTCCACTACCAATACAACATTTGTTAGATTTTTAACCAATTCTATAAAAATTGGCGTTAAATCATCTATCGTGATAGTTATAAAATTAATCGTTGAATGAAATTGTTTTGCAGGATTTAAAAATTCTTCGACTGTAAATAAAGGCAACTTATTTTGTTTATCTGTCTGTTGTATCCATACTTGATAATCTAAAATTTCTTTCAAGCCATTAGGTAGCATAAAAGGAATCTCTTTTTTTCCTGAAAATACATAATCTGCACCCAAATCATTCATTCTCCATTTATCTGGTAATGGCAAATAAAAATGACCAATTGCTCGTAAATCTTCATGCTCAGTTACATCTATGTGAGAATAATCACCGATAACACGAGGAACATTTAACCCTCCAAAATTGCCTACTTCAATTGTTTCTCTTCTTGTATAGCTGAAAGGATTGGTAGTTTTAAGTTCATTGTTTTCAGTTTTAAGTGTCTGATTGTTTTTCAATTCGACATTACGGGACAAATATCTATCAATTAAAGACTTGGCTACAGGAGCCTCAAATTCAGGATCTTCAGTTAAGCTTACTCTGACAGTATCTCCAAGTCCATCTTCAAGTAATGTTCCAATTCCCATGGCAGATTTTATTCTACCATCTTCGCCTTCGCCAGCTTCAGTTACCCCTAAGTGTAAAGGATAAGGTTTCAGTTTTTCTTGTTCTAATCGATGCACCAATAAACGGTAAGCTTGTACCATCACCTGTGGATTGGACGATTTCATTGAAATGACAATATTGAAATAATTTTCGTCTTCACAGATTCTCAAAAATTCCAATGCTGATTCAACCATGCCAAGTGGTGTGTCTCCATAGCGACTTAAAATTCTGTCAGATAACGAACCATGATTTGTACCAATTCGCATAGCTGTACCATATTCTTTACAAATTTTAATTAAAGGTAAAAACCTTTCACGAATACGTTCGAGCTCAACCTTATAGCTTTCTTCAGTATAATCGATTGTTTCAAAACGTTTTTTATCTGCATAATTTCCTGGATTAATTCTAACTTTCTCCACAATCCTTGCTGCCAACTCTGCTGCATTGGGCGTAAAATGAATATCTGCAACCAAAGGTGTATTGTATCCTCTTTTACGCAATTCATTTTTTATATTTTCAAGATTTTGAGCTTCCTTGACACTTGGAGCAGTAATTCTGACTAATTCACATCCACTTTCTATCATTCGAATTGATTGTTCAACAGAGCCAATGGTGTCCATTGTATCAATGGTTGTCATTGATTGCACTCGAATTGGGTAATCAGAACCTAAATATAAATCACCAATCCGAACTTGATTTGTAATTCGACGTGAATATTCAGTGAGTGAATTGCAGTATTTTTTTTCAGAATTTAACATATAAAGTTTTTTCATCTTTAAAACCTGCAGAGTCAAATAAGACCTTACAGGTTTTGCTTTAAATTTTACGCAAATTTAGTTATGAATATAACGTCTTTTACGATAGAAAGGTTGAAAAATTATCAAAATTCTTCAAATGTGTTTATTTTCCAATAGTTTTATTATTTTTTGGTACTTTTGCATATATTTTTTGATGTAAGAATGAATTTGATTGAGAATAAACTCCCGATAATGGAGTCCTTTTATACCTTGCAAGGCGAAGGTTTTCATGCAGGAAGATCTGCTTATTTTATACGTTTAGGAGGTTGTGATGTTGGTTGTGTGTGGTGCGATGTAAAAGAATCTTGGGATGCTTCAATTCATCCACAAATATCTATTAGCCAAATAGTTGATGAAGCTAAAGCATACAATGGTCGTTTGGCTGTCATCACTGGTGGAGAGCCTTTGATGTATCATCTAGATGAACTTACTGAAGCTTTACAAGAAGCAGGTTTTCAAACAAATATTGAGACTTCAGGAGCTTATCCAATGTCAGGTAAATGGGATTGGGTTTGTTTTTCGCCTAAGAAATTTAAGGAAGCACATCCAAGTATTTTTGAACAAGCCAATGAATTGAAAGTAATTGTTTACAATAAATCTGATTTTTCTTTTGCAGAGAAATATGCTAAATTAGTCAATCAAAAATGTGTATTATTACTTCAACCTGAATGGGGAAAGCAAGATAAAATGTTGCCTTTAATAATTGATTATGTAAAAGAAAATCCACAATGGAGAGTAAGTTTACAAACACATAAATTTATGAATATTCCATAGATACTGCGTTTCTTAATTGTTTTCTCTAATTTGTTTGACTAATTTTTAGTACTTTTCCGTGTGTACTCTTAATTATTGGACGAAGTAAAATAGGGACTTTACTTAGCACGGCAACTGCTAAATTTGAATATATTTCATTTCCAAAAAGTTTTTGCAGTTGTCGTCCTCGCCAAATTCTATTTTGGAAATTTTGATTCCACACTTTTGTATAATATTTCTCTAATTCTTCACGAGAAATATCTTTCTTGAGAAACTTTGACACCAATTCAGCAGACAAAACCCCTGCCCTAATGGCCATAGACATGCCATTCCCAGCCAAAGGAGCTATTAAACCTGCTGTATCTCCAACCATCAATATATGTTCACTTGTGGCATTTTTCTTTACAAAACTTATTTCGTTGATTACTTCTGGTTTTGGAAATAAAAACTCTGCATTGGTAAATATATTTTTCAAAAAAGGGTTTTTAAACAAAATATTTTCTTCCATTTCAGGAATTCCTCCATTCATTCTGAGATTTTCTCGTTCTGAGAGATAACACAAACAATATTTGTCATTCTCAATTGCTGAAATTCCACAATAACCACCATCAAAATTATGGAGAGCAATGAGATTTTTCGGAAAATCATATTTTATATGGTATTTAACACCAATGTATGCAGTTTGTTGATTAGAAAATTTTCGGTGAAGTATTTTATCCAATTTTGCTCTTTTACCATAAGCCCCAATTACCATCTTAGCCTCAAAGGTTTCACTAAGATAGGTATCCACAAAAAAAACATCATTAATTTTTTGAATTTCATCAACTATGGTATTTAGTTCAAATGTTACACCTAATTTTCGAGCAATTAAATATAATTCATAATCAATTGTATAGCGACTAATACCAAAACCACCCATTTGAAGGTTTGTAAAAATTGAATTCCCATTCACCGATGATAACTGAAATCTATCAATATTTGCAGCACCAAGTTGACTTAGGTTTATACCCAAACTTTCGATATATGGTCTTACCTCATTTGATATATATTCACCACAAACCCTATGAAAAGGGTATGTGTACTTTTCAATCACAAGTACCTTAAATCCTTTTCTTGCTAATTCAATTGAAGTAGTCAAGCCACCAAGTCCTCCACCAATAATAATAGTATCGTATAACATCTTTTCAATTTAGTTCAATAGAATTTTGTAGTGGTAGGCTTGACCCATCTAGTTATAAAAAACTCATTATCAAGCATTTATGAATAGTACTTTCAGATACTAATTACACGCAACTACTTAAACTAATTTAAACTAAATTAGTTTTTTATTTTCTCACTTTTTGTATTGAAGTGTTAAAGCATTTTTACCTACTATTTTTCCAACTTCTTCTCCTTGTTCAATTCCATCTCTGAAATGTATTCCTCCATAAACCCTTGATATACTGCATTCGTGTGCAGCAGTCCAAAAAGACGAAAAAGATTTGGGTGGGCCAACAAAATATTTAGAATAATCAATAAAGTTTACATTGTCTCCAATTTTTGCGGTCAAAACTGTAGCCATCGTTGATGATTGTGCCGAGTGTCCCGAAGGAAATTCAGGAAATGGAGGTGTCAATAGTGCTGGTTCCCATTGGTTATCAATATAGCGTTTGATAAAAGCGATGGGCCTTATGGTATTGTATTGATATTTCAATCGCCAAGTAACAATAAAGGCATCACTTACGGCTATAGTTAAATTACTAAATAATTCAGCAGCTCGACTCAAATCTACTGGGTTTTGTTTTAAAACTTGGGTTAATATTGAAACCGAATGACCAGGGGCTGTATAAGTAAAAGTTGCGGCATCATCCCAGAAATTGGCAATTTGCAATTTTTCACTATTAGGTGTTACTTGTTTAGAAATAGTATAAACTTCCATTGCCATTTTATAGAATGGTGAGCTTTGATAAATTGAAAATTCAACCTTAGGCTTTATATCTATTTCATTTTGATTCTCCGTTAAAAAAGTCCTGTTTTTTCCCCAATTTGGATGTAGAGGGCCTGTATTTTCTAAATCAGCCACTCGATTTATCTCAAAACAAGATTGACATATAGGTAATTTATAAGCCATATTATAAGTACGCATAAATGCTTGATGTCCACCATCTAATTTTGAATATTCATAAATCCAATAGGCAATTTTTGCCCCATAAACTTTTGATTTTGTCATGGCTTCAAGCGAAAGTTGTTTGGCAAAATGTGTATTAACAGTATCATTCAAAGCATAGACTTTTTCCATCCAAATATAAGGTGCAGATATAAAGTATTTATCGACTAATTTAAAAACGGCAGCATTTAAAGCAACTGAAGCATTAAAACTTCTTGCATCAATATTCAGGCTATCGGGTCTATTAAACTCTTGCAATTGCCCTGATAAAGTAATATTTTCTCGATTGGCAGGTAAAATTGATTCATAGGCTGCCAAATTGATATAAGCCATATTTCGTGAAGCCACACAAGGACTGTAGCCTTGCGTTTGTTCAATCAATTCAAAAATCAATTCGTGCCATCTTACCAATAAATCTGAGTTTGAATAATCATACAATCTAACTGGTTCTACTTTTACCAAAGTTGGATTTCCGACTTGAGTTTTTTGTTCAATCTCTTCTATAATTGTTTCTTCAACTTTTAATGGTTTTTCAGTTTTTGTTGTTTTAGGTATTACAGTCGGCTTAGTAGATGGTTTGATAGTAGTTGTTTTGGAGACTGTTGTTGTGGTTGGTTTAGGTGTTGTTGGTTTTTGAGCAAATGCAAAAAAACAGTTGATTTGGATAATTAAGAGTAGAAGCGTATTTTTCATTTTTTGAGATTTTCCTATTAATTTATGGTCAATTTATAACGATTTGGTCAATTTATTTTCAACAAATTTAATTTATTTCTTCACTTAAAAAAAATCAACGTAATTTACAGCACGAAAATAAAAATAAAGTAAACCCATGCCTTCAAAAAAACTATTCCTGCTCGATGCGATGGCTCTCATTTATAGAGCTCATTTTGCTTTTATTAAAGCTCCTCGAATCACTTCCACAGGTCTGAATACCAGTTGTGTTTTTGGCTTTACAAATACACTTTTAGAAGTAATCCAAAAAGAAAAACCTACACATATTGGTGTTGCATTTGATTTACCAGGAGGCACTTTCAGAAATGATATGTTTCCAGAATATAAAGCCAATCGTCAAGAACAACCTGAAGATATTACAATAGCTATCCCTTATGTAAAAAAATTGGTTGCAGCGATGGACATTCCGTTATTAATGATTCCAGGTTATGAAGCTGATGATGTCATAGGTACGCTTGCTAAAAAAGCTGCGTTAGAAGATTTTGAGGTTTTCATGATGACTCCCGACAAAGATTATGGGCAATTAGTAGAAGAACATATTTATATGTATAAGCCTGCTATTTTTGGTAAGGATGCTGAAAAATTAGGTGTGAAGGAAGTTTGTGAAAAATGGGGAATCGAGCGACCAGAGCAGGTCATAGATTTGCTGGGCTTGATGGGAGACGCCGTTGATAATATTCCAGGAGTACCGGGTGTTGGTGAAAAAACTGCTGCCAAATTGATTGCTAGCTATGGCTCGGTTGAGGGTTTGTATGAAAATCTTGACAAATTAAGTGGCAAATTGGGAGAAGCCATTAAAAATAACAAAGAAAAAGCATTTTTATCTAAAGAATTGGCTCGAATTGAGTTAAATGTTCCGATAGAATTTGATGAGGAATTTCTCAAAATTTCAACGCCAAAAGTTGATGAATTGTCACCTTTATTAGATGAATTAGAGTTTAGAACTTTAAGAAAAAGACTTTTACCAGATGAAAATCAGCAATCGACAGGTAGTAATCAATCATCAAGCAAAACGTCATCAAGCAGTACACCACCTGTAAATGCAATCAAAGCGAAAGCTGGTACACAAATTTCGATGTTTGATGCAGCCGCCTCTCCTACTCCAAATGTTGCTGATGCTGATTTCTCTTATGCTGATGCTGAAAATGAACTCGACCAAGCAGTTTCAACTTCTACAAAAGATACGATTTATACAAAGCTGCATGAGTATCACTTGATGGATACTCCTGAATTAAGAAAAAGTTTGGTTCACTACTTATTAAAACAAGATGAATTTTGTTTTGATACCGAAACTACATCAGTTGATGCTGTTGATGCAGAGATCGTTGGATTTTCATTCGCTTATATTGCGGGTGAAGCATATTATGTTCCAGTACCAGAAAATCAAATTGAAGCTCAACAAATACTCGAAGAATTTAGGCAAGTATTTGAAAATGAATCAATTACAAAAATTGGTCAAAATATTAAGTATGATTTGATGATCCTCAAAAACTATGGTATTGATTTAAAAGGCAAGCTTTTTGATACGATGTTGGCTCATTATATACTTGAGCCAGAGCAACGTCATGGCATGGATTATTTGGCCAATACTTACCTAAATTATGACCCAGTTTCTATTGAAACACTCATTGGTAAAGGAAAAGCACAGGGCAATATGAGAGATGTTGATTTTGAAAAAATCAAAGAATATGCGGCTGAAGATGCTGATGTAACGCTTCAATTAAAGGCAATTTTACAACCTAAAATTGCTTCATATCAGCAAGAAAAACTACTTCAAGACCTCGAAATGCCTTTGGTAAATGTATTAGCAGGCATGGAAATCGAAGGAGTAAGGATTGATATGGGGGCATTAAATGATATGTCAAATGTATTAGAATCGGATATTAAACAAATTCAAGGAGATATTTTCAATTTAGCTGGACAGGAATTTAATGTGGCGTCACCCAAACAACTGGGAGATATTTTGTTTGAAAAACTCAAACTAGATAGCAAGGCTAAAAAAACTAAAACTGGTCAATATGCCACAGGAGAAGATATTCTGTCTAAATTAGAAAATGACCATGAAATTGTTCGTAAAATCTTAGATTTTAGAGAGTTGGTGAAGTTAAAAAATACGTATGTAGATGCCCTACCGCTTCTAATTTCTAAGAAAACAGGTAGAATTCATACATCATACAATCAGGCTGTTGCAGCTACTGGGCGTTTAAGCTCTACGAATCCAAACTTGCAGAATATTCCTATTCGTACGCCAAGAGGTCGAGAAATCAGGAAGGCTTTTGTTCCAAGAAATGAAGATTTTGTTATCCTTTCTGCTGATTATTCGCAAATTGAACTTAGGATAATGGCTGCTTTTAGTGGCGATGAAAGTATGTTGGAAGCATTTAATCAAGGTATTGATATTCACTCAACCACCGCATCTAAGGTTTTTAAAGTTGCATTGGGTGATGTCACTTCAGAAATGCGAAGAAAAGCCAAAATGGTCAATTTTGGAATTATCTACGGTATTTCTGCTTTCGGATTGTCACAGCGGCTCAATATTCCAAGAGGAGAAGCCAAAGAAATTATTGATGCCTATTGGGTCGAATTCCCCAAAATAAAAACCTTTATGGATAGTACTATCAACAAAGCTCGTGAAACGAAATTTGTTGAAACAATTTTAGGTCGACGTCGATATTTAAGAGACATTAATTCACAAAACCTGACTGACAGAGGCTTTGCCGAACGCAATGCCATCAACGCTCCTATTCAAGGCTCAGCAGCCGATATGATAAAAGTTGCAATGATCAATATTCATCAATTTATTGAAACAGAAAAACTGCAATCAAAAATGATTTTACAAGTACATGACGAATTAGTTTTTGATGCTCATCGCTCAGAAGTTGATTACTTAAAACAAAAAGTGAATGAATTGATGTGCAATGCAATACCAATGGTAGTAAAAATGGAAACAGGTATGGGAGTAGGCGAAAATTGGTTGGAAGCACATTAATATAAAATTAAAAAAAATCATTCAAATAAAATTCACAAATGAATGTCAGTATAATTATACTCGCAGCAGGAGCTTCATCAAGAATGGGTGCTCCCAAACAACTTTTATTAGTCGAAGGAAAAACATTAATCACAAGAGTTTCTGAAATGGCTATGGATACGGTATGTTTCCCTATTGTTACAGTTTTGGGGGCAAATCGTACATTAATTAGGAAAGAATTACAAAAAATGCCTATTACGATTATTGATAATCAGCAATGGGAAAATGGCATGTCAAGTTCAATAAAAATGGGTTTAGTTGGTGCTTATATGACGCAGAAAGAAATTGATGCAGCCATTTTCCTGACTGTTGACATGCCATTTGTTTCAGTAGATTTAATTAATCGTATGATTGAAAAAGCTACACAAAATCCTGATTGTCAGATAGTTGCTTGTAGTTATGAAAAGCAAATTGGTATTCCTGTTTTGTTTAAACGTTCCTTATTCAATGATTTGCTTGAGTTAAAGGGAGATGAAGGAGCAAAAAAAATTGTTTTAAAAAATAAAGAGACTACCCTAATTGTAGATTTTCCTGAAGGCAAATTTGATTTGGATACGATTGATGAATATCGGAACTTTGTCTCAACATATAATCAAAATTAATGAAACGAATCGGCTTCTATCTTACTTTACCATTACTATATTTTATTTCAATACTACCGTTCAGAATATTATATGTAATTTCAGATGGCTTATATTTAATTTTATATTACATCATCGGCTACCGAAAACATGTGGTTAGAATCAATCTTTCCAATAGTTTTCCTGAAAAATCTAAAGCAGAATTAACGAAAATTGAAAAGGATTTTTATCATTACATCGTTGATTTCTTTTTAGAAACACTTAAATGTCTGACTATTAGCCAATCCGAACTTAAAAAGAGATTTACCATCGAAAATGGTCATCTTTTGGATGATTTACTAAAAAAAGGTAAAAATCCCATTGTTACAGCAGGACATTATGGCAATCATGAATTAGGCAATTTGGCACTTTCCTTTTTAATAAAATATAAACCAAAAGGTGTTTATCGACCTTTAACAAATGAGTATTTTGATCAACTCTTTTATAATTTCCGTACAAAATTTGGCACAATTTTGATTTCCATGAAAGACGCTGCTAAAGAAATTGCAAAAGTAGAAAACTTCAATTATGCTTTTTTTCTAATTAATGACCAGTCGCCTCCTCCAGATAGATCATATTGGACAACTTTTTTACATCAGGAAACTGGCTTTTTTACAGGCATCGAACGTTTTGCTCGACAATATGATATGCCTGTTTTATACATGGGCATTCATAAAGTTGCCAGAGGGAAATACAATATCAAAGTTGAACTAATTGCAGAATACCCAAATGCTTTACCAGAGGGAGAATTATTAGAAATTCATGCAAGAAAATTAGAAAGAGATATCAATGAATATCCTTCAACGTGGTTTTGGTCACACAAACGTTGGAAATACACAAAAGTGAATGGTGAAATTGTACCGATAAGCTATAAAAAATGAAAAAAACAAAATTCTTAATTTTACGATTTTCATCAATTGGTGATATTGTTCTGACAACTCCAGTTGCCAGATGCCTTAAACTCCAATACCCCAATGCAGAAGTACATTTTGCAACTAAAAAACAATTCAGAGTTTTACTTGAAAATAACCCTTATATTGATAAAATCCTCTTACTTGAAAAATCACTTAATGAATTCATAAAAGATTTACAATCAGAAGATTATGATTATATAATTGATTTACATAATAATCTTCGGACTTCGATTATTAAATTTAAGTTGCCTGCAAAATCTTTTTCTTTTGATAAATTAAATTTCAAGAAATGGCTTTTAGTCAATCTAAAAATAAACCAAATGCCTGACATTCATATTGTAGATAGATATTTAAAGACCGTTGAAAGTTTAGGTGTTAAAAATGACAATCGAGGACTGGATTATTTTATTCCTGAGAAAGACAATATTCTATTAGAGAATACCAAACCTTTTGTAGCATACGCCATTGGTGGTCAGCACTTTACAAAGAAATTACCAACGCACAAAATTATCGAAATTTGCAAAAATATTGATTCAAATATCATACTTTTAGGAGGAAAAGAAGATTTTGAAATTGGTGAACAGATTCAAAAAAATATCGGAGATAAAGTGATCAATGCCTGCGGGAAGTACAATTTAAATCAATCTGCTTCTCTCCTACAACAAGCAAACTATGTAATTTCCCATGACACAGGGTTGATGCACATAGCTGCAGCATTAAAAAAGAGTATAATCTCAATTTGGGGAAATACAGTTCCATCATTTGGAATGTACCCGTATTTAACTAAATACCAAATTATAGAAAATAACGACATCTCTTGCAGGCCTTGTTCAAAAATCGGCTTTAAAAAATGTCCAAAAGGACATTTCAAGTGTATGGAAGATCTTGAGGTTAATGATTTAAAGATTTAAATCTATTTAAAGTAACTTTCACTTTTTTACTCAATTGATAATCAAGGTTTCTAAACTTTTTTGAAGAAGAACTATTGTAGTAAATGACATTCAGAATAAAACTCATTACATTTGATTTCCAGAATCCATTGGTAATAATAAAAGAAATCGAATATGGTACATTTATACTGCGATTGTCATTAGTCAACAGATGAAATTCGAAAAATTGCATATTCTTAGCATTTACATGCCCTTCAAGTTTAAATTCCTTTTTACCAAATTTACTTTCAACTGTCATTAAGCCATCAAATTTATGCATATCTCTTAGTTTCATTCGTTGAGAGTACGGAAAACCGATACTTGTAAAAATTCGCTCGGTTTTAGAATAAGGTTCATAGATTTCAATACTTATCTTTTTTTCTAAACTATCTGGTTCAGTAAATTGCCCAACCCATTTCCCGACCAATAAAGGTTTATTTTCATCCAAACTAAATGCCCATGGACACAATCTACTATCTGTTCGATAAGTCACATAATATCCAAAAGCTCCTACAATAGCACAAATTGAAGCAAGTATCAGTGTAGTTAAAAATATACCAAATTTCATTTCAAATCATTTCAAATAAAAAACCCTTAAATTTAGATAAATTTAAGGGTTAAAAATAATTATCATAATTGATTTCTTATAGTTTTTCATACTTTATAATTAATCTTTTGGTTTTATTCTGCCCCTCGGCAGGTGTATAAGTGTGCGTCATTGTCATTGTTTTACCAGAAAAACTTATTTCATAGTTAGTATCCGTAACGGTTTTTCCAACTTTCTGACTAATAAAAAATTTATTGCCCGTTTGCGTCCAATTGGCTTCAATTTTTGGAAAAGACTCACAACCTTTTGGTAAAATCATGTAGTGTTTTCCGCCACTTTCAAAGACATACTTTATATCTACACTGCAGGGAAATGCAGCTGATAAATTTTTCTGTAAATCATCGGTTTTGCCATCGACATACTCCAAAACTGAAGATATTCGTTTCCAAGTTCCCAAAATATTCTGTGAAAAAGCGGGTATAGAACCACAAATAAGGCAAATTAAAAATATTTTTTTCATAATATAATTGATTTTAAAATTCATTCTTCAATTTTTGTAAAGGCCATGAATAAAGGAAATTAGTTTCATAGATTTTATTTTTTTACTTTCAATTTCGATTTGACACCTTTATCAGTATTTGTTGCATGAAGTTCAGTAGGTGCAATGACTTTAACCACTTTCTTTTTTGATGTAGTTCCTAAAACTTCTTGCTTTTGACTAGCATTATTTGTGTCTTTTCTCAAAAACTGTTGATCACTGCGTGCATTTCCACAACCCGATACATAGGCATATAAAACACTCCCTTCTTTTACAAAAAATCCATCGCTTAATACTATTTCATTGCCAGTATTATAAGTTACTTTCGTCCCTATTCCCCCTTGTATGGTTGTCGTTGAAGTGATTGTTCCTGATGCTTCGTAGTATTCTTGCCCAACAGTATTAGCGGTATGAAATACATTTTGAGGGCAAGGGGTATACAAATCACTTTTCCAGATACCACGACCAAAAGTTGCTATAAACATCTCGTTATTAGCTACATCAAGCTCAATGTCTGTTACAGCAACATTAGGTAGTTTATTGCTATAAAGTGTCCATTGTTGTCCACCAGCATAGCTAAATCGGTGGAAAACACCAATATCAGTTCCAATGTAAATACCCGAACTTCCACCTGTTTTTAAAGCAATACAATTTACTGGCACATTAGGAAGATTATCAGTAATATTTGTCCAAGAAACACCTTTATTGCTACTAAAAAATACTTTTCTGGTGGCGTCGTATCCACCTAGAGTTACAAAAACATAGCGAGAATTGTTGGGATCAGTGGCTATCGAAGTGATGATATTATTACCAAATGCTCCCGAGGTAATATCTTGTATAGAAGCACTTTGGTCATTTTCAAAACGATAGACTCGCCAATTTGGTTTACCTGCATTGGTATTTGGCGGAGGCGGTGGGGTGGCATTTACTGCACAATAAACAACGTTTGTATTTGGCAGGTTGAATGTTGAATAATTGCCTTGTGCCATCGCAATGATTGGATTAACAAAACCTGTACTCACTCGAACATCAAAATCATCACCCCCATCGGTAGAATAATAATAATCTTTATAACCTACATAAACTAAATCTGGCACACTACAATGCTGGACGAGGGGTGTAATCCAAGCACCTTGTCTATTTTCTATAGGTGTAGAAGAAGGTTCGCTAAAGCTACCACCATAATTATCAGAATGTAACAAAATTCCATTTTGTAGTGTTGCAACTATCTCGCTCCCATCGGCAGAAGCAATTGCATTATCCATGCCATCGCCACCCGCTACTTTTACAAAGCCATTGGGTGTCCAGCGGTGTTGCCCATTATCTTGTGAGCCGCCATAAATCACCCTCCCGCTGTAGATTAATGGCTGAACTTGATAGACAATACTGATTCTATAAATTTGTGTGTTATTGAGATTTGCACTTAGAAAACTCCATGTATTATTACTGCTTGTATAATTAAAAAAACCACCATCATTACCGCACAGGATATTTCCATAACTGCCAAAACTCAAAAAATGTATATCAGCATGAACATAATTAAAATCATCGAAATCAGCTTTGTTATCTGACCTGTTAATCCAATTATACCCTCCATTGGTTGACTCCCAAACATTCAAACTTCCAACAAAAATCCTGTTGGCATCGGTTGGGGATACAGCTATACACAAAGCATAAGCAGCTGTTGAATAATATGAGCCAAAAGTTCCATCTGCCTCATTGCTTAAAATATTAGGCGAAGCTGAACGGAGTTGAAATGAGACTCCACCATCAGAAGAGGCATATAAGCCTAAAAACCCGGTATTATAGTTGGTTGGTGGTATTGGAGGATCATAGGCTTGATTTGAATTTCCAGCGACAGCATATACTACATTATTATTAGCAGGTGAAACACCAAGCATAACTCTTTGGCAAGCATCATTTTTTGCTCCATTAGGAATACGAAATCGGTGAATGAATGTCAAACCACCGTCAGTACTTCGCCAGATACCATTTGTTGATGAAGCATATATTGTATTTCCATCATTGGGTTTAAATTTTATATCGTACCAAAGCCCACCCTTTAGGTTTGCAATGCCAGAGGAAGGCTGACTATATAGGGCTGATGAAACAGTTTGCCAAGCGTTTTGGGTCATGTAGATGCCTTTATTAGAAGCCATCACCATGTGATTGAAATTGGTTGGATCGGCAATAAGTTTAAACCCTACACAACTTGAATCAATTGGAATTTTCATAGCTGTTTCACTCCAGTTCAAACCTGCATCAGTTGATTTTAAGATTCCAATCGAACTTCCTCCTCCACTTCCGTTTGTACCACCATTGATTGATCCGATACCATCTCCACCGCCACCATAACTTGAACCCGTGAGTATATAAATTTCATTAATATTATTCGGATTTATAACAATATCGGCGATACCCATTTGCGGAATACCATCAGAAAGAGGTATCCAATTATAGCCCAAGTTTGTATATACACCCCGCCAAATACCACCTCCTGATGTACCAACCAAAAAATCAGGCGTTCCTGGAATCTCGATTATACAATTCACCCGTCCCATACCTGCTTGCTCATCAATTGCCGTAGAATAAGGCACATTGCTCAAGTTTTGCCAATTTCCACCAATAGATTCTACGCTTTTGATTCTTGAATTTTTAGCATTAGTGTTGAATTTCTGTGTCGCTAATTTGCTCATAATAACATTATTCAATACATAACCTTTGGAATCTAAATGACGTTCAGCCCACCACTCCCAACGTTTATACCTATTGTAATCACCATCTTCTTCACCTTCATCATCTGAATTATTATTTGAAACGCTGAGTCGTTGTTTCTTTTGATTTTCAAAAAAACGTTCAGCTTCTGCTTGTATCTCGTAGAATTTTCGTTGCTGAGCTTGGCTTACAAAAGTCGTTAGAAGCAAGTATAAGCTAAATAATATCTTTTTCATTTGCTGATGGTGGCTTTAGATTTTCCTTTTTCTAACTTTTCAATTCTCTTATTTTGCTCAATAATATAAAGCGTTAATTCTTCAATTTTGGCCATCATTTTTGATTGCATTGCACTCATATCAATGCCTTCTTTCTCGATAACATTAGCCGCAGGTATTTCAGGTAAATGCTTATGTTTCAGAATGTACCTTTCTATTTCTGCTAATGGTCTTAAAGCATATTTTTCGTCAAATACATAATCAGCCCAATTTTGGTTACTTACTCGAATTTCACGTGCTTTGATACTTCCATTAACGGCCAATTTATACGTTCCAGGGTCTGTGGTACCGATACCTACATTTCCATTATCTCGAATAACCATCCGAAGAGCATAATTTGTTGAAAACATCAAATGTTTAGCGGGATCTCCACCAACAATTGGCGGAGTACCAACCTCAAAGCCATATAAATTTGATGGATTAAATGGATTTTTTGTCCATGCTCTGAAGAAACCATATTGGGCATTAGAGGTACGATCATGGAAAATAACTAAACTATTTGTCCCATCAATTTTCACTAATTCTTCTCCTGTTGCATATAGATGCAGCTTATATTGTGGACTAAAGTTTGTTCCAATTCCAACATTTCCACCGAACGGATTTAATACCATACTTGAAACAGCATCAATATTATTGGGTCCAGTATTTCGAGCAAATGTTTGTATATTGCTTCCATCTAATTTCATTCTTTGGTTAAGATTTAGGTCATTATTAATTAAAGTAAGCCCTCCATCATAAAAAGTTGGACCACTAAAACCATTATCATAAAACTTAGTCACATTTCCTTTTGCCCGTATTCCACTCCTAAATTGTGCTTCACTACTCACATCTAATGGAAAATCTGGACTCGATAATCCAAGTCCAATATAATTACCAATATCTCCAATTAGCACTTTCGAAGAAGGAGTTCCACCTCTTATATAGGTATTTTCTTGAAAAATATTTTCTGGTTTATTAAAATGAGAAGTAAATTGTGTGCCTTTAATTGTCAACGATCCATCCGTATTAGTACCAACAATTGCTAATTTTGCAGTAGGTGAAGTCACTCCAATGCCAACATTTCCTGTATTCGTATTTTCGAGATTATTACCATTGATTACCCATCCAGCACCTGAGCCGCCTGTTGTAATGCTTATCCATGCAGTTCCATTCCAATATTTCATCACATTCAGGTCTTTGTCAAACAAAACAGTGCCTTTTGGCTGATTTGTAAGACCATTGATAAAAACTGTGTTAAACTGTGGAACTGAAATTCCTTGATTAGGTTTTATTTCGGTACTCTGAGAAAGTCCTTCAAAACCAATTAATAACATTAGTAAGAATAGTAGTATTTTTTTCATGGTTTAAGAAATTATAGGTTTGTGCGTTCATTTTTTGCACTATTGCATAATTAATTTACATTCCCAAAATAAGGTTTTGTCAAAGCTTAACATCAAAAATAGAGTATAAAACAAATTTTGATTGGCTACATGACTTAGGTTAATTAACTAATAAATTCCGTTACATTTTTTAATTATTCCGAAACTACGCTCTCACAATTAGATTTTTCATGTATAAAATTTTTGAAGAAAATACTGAAAATTTCATATAATTTCTCTCCAAATGATGATAATCAAAGTGGTTGTAAAGTATTGAACCATTCATCAATTAGCGAAAGTAATTTCCATCACAGATATGAATTTGAAAACTCGTTGCAAATATGGATTTTAAGATGATAGTTTTAGTGGTAAAAAAACGACATTCTTTAATTTTAATTAGCCATTTTATTAACAAGATTACTCCACAGTGCTTGTTATTTCACGACAACGTTTTCTACTGCGATCTTATCTACTCTTTTAACTTGAGCAAAAATCACATTTGATAAAAGAAGAAATAGACAAAATGAAAATAATTTTTTCATAATCAATTATTTAAATTTGATTACAAAAATAAAGGATGAAGAATGGTTGGAATAGTACAAATACGACAACTCAATGATTTGAATTAAAAATATTTAATCAAATTAAAGAAAGTTTCTAATAAAAAAGTTGATTACGAAGCAAAAAAGGCGTAGCGTTGAATTCGCTTTCAATAACAGAAGGTGAAACTCCACAAAAGGCTTTAAAATCTCGAATCAAGTGCATCTGATCGAAATAACCACACTCGTGAGCAATGGTAGTCCATTTGATATTGGGTATATTTTCTTTCATCACCCAAGCTTTAGCAAAACGTGTTTGGCGTATAAAAAACTTGGGAGAAACCCCAACTCTTTGTAAAAACTGTCGCTCCAATTGACGATTGCTCACACAAGCTTGAGAGGCGATTTCATCAACATTTATGAGTCCACCATCCTTTAAAATTAAAGGCAAAACATTATCAATAGGTAAGCGACTACGCAAATGACCAAGTTTTTTTAACAGAAAAGTCTCCACAATAGCTTTGAGTTTATCAGGCGATTGTGTTTCTGCCAACTGCTCATTGATAAATTTTATTCCTCTATCTAAAATATATGTACTATCGAGTGATTCATCAACTGGAAATTCATTCATCGAAATTCCCAACAAACGATATAAACCACATGGTTGAAATCCAACTTTTACAGTAAAATTCGAATGGTGCATTTTTAGCTTTATTCTGTTGACTTGCGGCCCAACCAAAATACTTCTGTCGAGTTTAACTTTTTTATTGGTTGTCAAATATTCGCTTTCAGGAGCTTCAAATGGATAAAAATAAAGGCACTGCTCAGGTAGTGGCGGAAATGAAAACTCAGGACGTGGTAAATTACGGTCTAATTCAAATCGAAAAACCATTATATTATTTACAAATTCGCTCAATGCGGGGTGTGGTTTGTAAATCTTATGAAACATTTAAGTAAATATTTTTTATAAATTTCGCACATTAAATATAAAATTGAATATTTATCCATCATTTTTTTAAAATTATCTATTAGACGGTCAATTTAAGAAAAATCAAAGATTTTTTACCCATCTACCATATTGCAAATTATTTCAAAAATCCCAATTCCATTCATTTCACTCATATTTATAAATGATTATTTCAAAAAATGACTATTTTTGTCAGAAACATCTAAACACTTTATCAATGAAAAAAATCTTTATTTTTTCTTTTTGTCTATTGACATCAATTAATTCTTTTTCACAAAAAATTATCAATCGTGACCCACAAATTGAAGCTTTAGTCAAACAAATTTCAAGCGATAGTCTCAAAAAATTTGATGAAAAATTAGTTTCTTTTGGCACTCGAAGTACCCTTTCGACCACAACGGAGGCCAATCGAGGAATTGGAGCTTCACGCCAATGGGTTCTAAGTAAATTCAAAGAATTTGCCAAACAATCGGAAGGCAGAATGACTGCTGTTTTAGATACCTTTACACTTCAACCTGATGGAAAACGTATTGATAAAACCATCGCTATGGCCAATGTAATGGCAACGCTCAAAGGCACCGACCCCAACGATGATCGCATTTTTATGGTTAGTGGGCATATTGATAGCCGTGTTACGAATGTGATGAATCGAGAATCTGATGCCCCAGGTGCAAATGATGATGGAAGTGGTACAGTTGCAGTGATTGAATTAGCACGCATCATGTCAAAATCAAAATTTCCAGCAACAATTATTTTTGTAGTAGTAAGCGGCGAGGAACAAGGACTTTTAGGAGCCAATTTTTTAGCTGAAAAAGCCATCAAAGAAAACTGGAATTTAGAAGCCTTATTGAATAATGACATTATGGGTTCTAATAACTCCAATGAAACAAATATCATTGATAACACTCGTATTAGAGTTTTTAGTGAAGGACTTCCTGCTTTTGAAATGGATAAAAAAGTTGGTGCTATTCGTCAATATGGGGTAGAAAATGATGGAAAAGCAAGGCAGTTGGCTCGTTATGTAAAAGAAACTGGGGAGCGATATGTTGATAATTTAGAAGTAGTGATGATTTATAGAAACGACCGTTTTTTACGTGGTGGCGACCATACTCCTTTTGTTACACGTGGATTCTCAGCAGTGCGTTTGTCAGAAATGAATGAAAACTTCTTACACCAACACCAAGATTTGAGAATTGAAAATGGTGTTGAATATGGAGATTTACCTAAGTTTATGGATTTTGAGTATTTGAGAAAAAATACTGGAATCAATTTAGCTACATTGGCCAATTTGGCAAAATCGCCTTCAATGCCCCAAGATGTTGTTTTGGATGTGAGAGGACTGGGAAATTCTACTAATTTAAATTGGAAAGCACCCAAAAGTGGTAAAGTTAAAGGGTATTATGTGATGATGCGAGAAACTGCAATGCCATATTGGCAAAAGAAATTTTTTACAACTGAACTTAAAATTAGTCTCCCATATTCAAAAGACAACTATTTCTTTGCTGTTCAATCTGTTAGTGAAGACGGTAATGAAAGTTTACCAGTATTACCTAGAGTCGGACTTAGAAATGCTGGGGAATAACTTTGGCTACGCTCAGTTACAGATAAATCATTATTCGTAAATCAATATACATCATTCATCTACCTTTTAAACCCAAAATAAAATGGAATTAATAGCAAAGATTCTCGTTGGACTTGTTGCCATCGAACATTGTTATATACTTTGGCTTGAAATGTTTGTTTGGACAAGCAGAGGTCCAAAAGTTTTCAAGGGTTTGCCCAAAGACTTATTTGTACCAACCAAAGCCTTGGCAGCCAATCAAGGACTTTATAATGGATTTTTGGCAGCGGGTTTATTTTGGTCATTATTAATCCAAGACCACGCTTGGTCATTTTACGTTGCTATTTTCTTCCTTTCATGCGTGATTGTTGCAGGAATCTATGGAGGAATAACCGCTGGGAAAAGAATTTTTTATGTGCAAGCAATTCCTGCTATTTTAGCTTTGATTGCTCTACATTTGTAGATTTTTTTCTAAATTTCAATACCCAAATGATCCTACAAAGAAAATGCCCACCAATATGGCGGGCATTTTGACTTATGGAGTACAACAAAACCACAATAAAAGTACGGCAATTAACCGCAATTGTGATTTTGTCACAAAATTATAAATATTTTTAAGCTTCTACCAATGATTCGTCATGTTGACTAACATCAAGACCAATTTTCTCATCAGCTTCAGAAACACGAAGTGGCAAAATCATGTCAGTAATTTTAAGCATTACAAACGACATTGCGAATGCAAAAACAGAAACAATTACCAAAGCAATGATGTGATTGATAAATAATTTCGATTCTCCAAAGAATAAACCTTGGTCAGCAACAGCAGCATTTATGCCTTTGTTAGCAAAAACACCTGTCAATAACATACCTACCATACCACCAACACCATGACAAGGGAATACATCTAATGTATCATCCAAAGCAGTTTTAGTTTTTAAGTGAGCTAAGTAGTTAGAAATGATAGATGAAATTGTACCAATAACAATTGCGTGAGGGATAGTCACAAAACCAGCACCAGGAGTGATAGCAACAAGACCTACTACTACACCAATACAGAAGCCAAGAGCTGATACTTTTTTGCCACGAGCTACATCAAATAATACCCAAGCTAAACCAGCAGCAGCAGCAGCAGTATTTGTTGTTGCAAAAGCAGAAGCAGCCAAAGTTCCTGCACTAAGAGCAGAACCAGCATTAAAACCAAACCATCCGAACCATAATAAACCAGTACCTAATAATACATAAGGAATATTGGCAGGTGGAAGGAAACTTCCTTCAACATGTGTGCGACGACGACGTAAGTAAATAGCTCCAGCTAAAGCAGCCCAACCAGCTGACATGTGTACAACAGTACCACCAGCGAAATCAAGAACTCCCATTTTGAAAAGGAATCCTTCAGGATGCCATGTCCAGTGTGCTAAAGGAGCGTAAACGAAAATGCTGAAAAGAATAATAAATAAAACGTAAGATTTAAAATTAATACGTTCAGCTAATGAACCTGTCACAAGTGCAGGAGTAATTACAGCAAATTTCAATTGGAAAAATGCAAATACAACTAAAGGAATTGTTGGAGCTAATGACCAAGGTTTGCTTTCTAAGACACCAGCAAACATAAAATGAGTCATCGGATTTCCAATATATCCTCCAATTGATTCTCCAAAAGCTAAACTATAACCTACTGTTACCCAAAGTACAGAGATTACACCCATAGCAATAAAACTCTGTAACATGGTAGAAATAACATTTTTGGTATTCACCATACCACCATAGAAATAAGCTAAGCCTGGTGTCATGATTAGTACCAAAGCTGTACTGATCAACATCCAAGCAGTATCGCCAGAATTAATTCCTTCGGTTACGATGGTAGAAGGTACTGCAGGTAACAACAATGCCACAACTGCAAGAATAAGCAAGATAATCAGGGGTAGTGGGTTTTTACGCATAATGGTTTTGAGGTTTAAGTGTTGTACAAAAAACTTGCATTAATTTGATAGTGAATCAGTTAATTCTTTAACTGACTCACTATTCATCAGAATTATTTAGAATTTAAAAATCAAGGCTCCACCAAATGTTGATTGTGAATCTTTAGTAAAATTACCAGATTTATCTTCAAATTGAGCCATTCCAGCAGCAGATTTAGCATAGCTATCAAGACGGAACTCAGGTTTGAACAATAAATTATCAGAGATAATTAGATTACCAGTCAAAGTAAATGAATTAACTGCTGTTCCATCACCCGCTCTGTTTTTCAAGGCACGAATACCTGATTTGTTATCAAAATATTCATAACGAATGCCTAATCCAAATTTATCAGTCAAAGATGCTTGAGCATATAACGCAGCTCCACCCCATGATAATTTATCTTGTGTACCATAAGCTGCATTAACACCTAACAAGAATTTTTCAGTAATTTGATAAGAAGTTGTCAAATCAAATAGTGAATAATATGATTTAGCACCTACGCCTTCATCACTACCAATCCAGTTTAAGTAAAGATTCCAACCAGAAGCAGGCGAAACATAAAACTGCAATATTCCACCTAATTTACTGTTGTTATCATCTTTTGAGTCAATACCATTAACCATACCGAAAGTTAATGAAGATTTAGCAGAAGTTGCAACTGTTGCTTTAATTCCAGTATGATAAAAAGGCCCATTATTGAAAAGATTCGACAATGAGTAGTTATAATTTACTGGAGCATCAATCACTTCATATCCAATGTGTGTACCCCACTGTCCTGCTGTAATTGATAATTTGTCAGTAGCTTTCCAAGTCAAATATGCTTGTTTGATAGCCAAAGCTGTACCAGTAGCTTCTTTTCCACCAACCAATACACGACCAAGTGCATTACCATAATTCCCAAGATCACCATGGTTACCAAAAGTTAAATCAATAACTCCATCAACTTTGTCTGTTGAATAGGTCATTTTAGTTTGTGCAAGACCAACTTGAAACTGACCAACTTTTTGATCGAAAGCTCTTTCGTATCCAGATGCTCCTAAATTTGACTTTGATTTAGGTGAGTTAAAATTGCCAAAGAAATAAGTGTCAACATAACCAGAAAATGTAATTGGATTTTTTTTCTCTTCTTCTGGTTTTGTTGTAGTGTCTTGTGCAAAAACGTTTACTGCTGTAAACAATGAAAGTACGGTAAAAAATGTTTTTCTCATAATTTTCTTTGGTTTAATTAATCATTGGTTAGATTTAATTTCTTCACAAATGTTTGCCAAAAAATAATTAAATCCAAATTTTAAGTGTAAAAAAATACACATTTTTCAAAAAAAATATAAAAAAAGCTAAATATATGTATTAAAATTAAACTAATTATTGAAATATTTATATTTTACATTTAAACAAACATTATTCTGCAATTTATCATAAATCAAGAATATTATTTTGAAATACAATTTTATCTTAAATTTGTACAATTTCAAGAATTATACAAATTTCAATTATATGTATTCACTAAATACATATTGGTCTAAACACAAAAATCCCCAACAGTAAAAACTGTTAGGGATTTATCATTTACTCTTTTACTGCTAATCAAATAAATAATTAAGCTTCAGCATGAAGCCAAGATTTCTTGGCCAATAACATTTCATCATCCTCCTCATGCTCAGGGTCAGGAATGCAACAATCAACTGGACAAACTGCTGCACATTGTGGTTCTTCATGAAAACCATGACATTCCGTACATTTGTCGGAAACAATATAATAAAATTCATCAGATACTGGTTGCATAGGGTCTTTACCACCCAATACAGTTCCATCTTCTAATTCAACTTCTGTGAGTTTTGTTCCGCCACCCCATGTCCATTCTACACCACCTTCGTAGATTGCTGTATTTGGACATTCCGGCTCACATGCACCACAATTGATGCACTCGTCAGTTATCATGATTGCCATACTCTCTCTATATAATTAATAGTTTATTAAACTTTAAACAAATATAAGGCTTCAAAGTTTCAGTTTACTTGTATTTTTGTAAGATTTTATCAAAGACAAGTAACTTTCTAAAAAAAATGCAATTAAAAAAACAAATTTTTACATTTTCACAACTTGGTGATTTTTTATTGGACATTTCAAATGATGATCAAATTAAGGTCATTGCAAGTGCAGCTCGCAATGAAAATGCATGGTTTACAGAAGATAATGTGAGGTTGGCATTAGAAAACACTTCAAAATCATTTTTAAATCCTGAATTAATAGAACAATTTGTTTCAAAGCACCAAATAAATGAAAATAAGTTACCCAAAAAAGTGGGAATTGTAATGGCAGGAAATATTCCTGTTGTTGGTTTTCATGATTTATTATGTGTCATATTAAGTGGTAATATTGCCTTAATAAAACTAAGTTCAAGCGATTCGGTTTTAATGAGATTTTTGATCAATAAACTATTCGAGTTTAATCCTGACTTCAAAGAATTAATTAAAATTGTTGATAGGCTCAATGACGCTGATGCCTTAATTGCAACAGGGAGTGACAATACTGCAAAACATTTTGAATATTATTTTGCAAAAAAACCCCATATTATTCGTAAAAACCGATCATCAGTTGCTATTTTGAGAGGAGATGAAACAAGAACTGATTTAGGAAACTTAGGAAACGATATTTTTCAATATTTTGGTTTGGGTTGTAGAAATGTTTCAAAATTGTATGTTCCAATAGGATATACTTTTGATAAATTTTATGAAGCGATTGATTATTGGAATACGATTTGTTTGCATCATAAATACAATAATAATTATGACTACAATAAATCAATCTATTTGGTCAATGGTGTCAAACATTTAGACAACGGATTTTTACTATTAAAAGAAGATGATGCACTTGTTTCTCCAATTTCTGTATGTTTCTGGGAAGCTTACGATGATAACACTCATCTAAAAAGCCTTATGGAAGACAAAAAAGAAAAAATTCAATGTATAGTTTCCAAAGATGGATATTACCAAAATAGTTACAGCTTTGGAGAAGCTCAATTACCTAAATTAGATGATTTTGCTGATGGAGTTGATACGATGGAGTTTCTAAAACAATTATAATTTGTTAAATATTAATGGTGAATTTTATTAAAATCGTAAAAAAGTTATCTTTATAATTTATAATTCACCATTAATCTTTAACAATTAAAACTTCAGCTTGCTATTTTTCAGACATTTCATGGCTTTTTCGATTCCATTAATGGTGAGTGGAAACATTCTATTATCTGACCATGAACGTATTTGCTGAATTGTATGCGTATATTGCCAGTAGCCATCATTGACAGGGTTGAGCCAAACTAAATTGGGATATTTTGTTTTGAATCGTTCTAACCATGTTATTCCAGCCTCTGGATTGTAATGCTCCACACTTCCACGAGGTTCTGCAAGTTCCCACGGCGACATAGAGGCATCACCAATAAAAATTACTTTGTAGTCTTTATTATATTTGTTTAGCACGTCCCAAGTCGAAATGCGGTCTTCGTAGCGACGATGATTATCTTTCCAAAGTGTTTCGTAAACGCAATTATGGAAATAATAAAACTCTAAATTTTTAAATTGGTGTTTTGCTGAAGAAAAAAGCATTGAACATTCCTCAATAAAATCATCCATAGAACCTCCCACATCAAGCAACAGTAAAACTTTTACACGATTTTGCTTCGATGCCTGCATCTTTATGTCTAAAAGACCAGCATTATTGCTTGTTCGCTCAATGGTTTCATTCAAATTTAATTCATCTTCGATGCCTTCACGAGTCAAAATCCTTAATCTTCGCAAGGCCATTTTTGTATTTCTGGTATTGAGTTCGAGATTATCATCATAATTTTTAAAATCACGTTTATCCCAAACCTTAACAGCACTCTTATTGCCTCCCTTGCCTCCTATCCTTACACCAGTCGGATTAAAACCGCCATTGCCGAAGGGTGAAGTGCCGCCAGTACCAACCCATTTACTACCGCCTTCGTGTCTTTCTTTCTGTTCTTCGAGGGTTTTTCTTAATCTTTCTAATAATTCTTCAAGCCCACCTGACGCTTCAATTGCAGCTTTGTCTTCTTCTGACAATTCTCGCAAAAACTTACTAATCAACCAATTATCATCAATTTCAAATAACTTTTCAGCAGAAATACTTTCTAATTCTCCAAAAAATTGTCCAAAAAGTTTATCAAATAAGTCCAGATTTTGTTCGTGTTTTACATAAATGGCTCGACTCAAAAAATAAAAATCTTCAATATTGTAGGCTACAACTTCCTTGTCAAGAGCTTCCAACATGGTCAGATGCTCTCGAAGATTAACTTTTAAGTTATTATTTCTTAAATGAAAAAAAAAGTTTGTTAGCATTTAAATCGAAATCAAAGTGGCGAAACGTCCGTCTTACTTGATTATTTTATACCCTTCTCTCTCAAAGCCTTAAACAAATCATAATCCGATTCATTTTTCAATAATGCTCCCAAAAATGGAGGAATTTCATTCATTTTATTCAAATCATCTAAATCCTCTGCCGTGACATGACCAACCAACAGTAATCTTATCCAGTCAATCAACTCGCTTGTAGAAGGCTTTTTCTTTAGATTTTTTACTTCCCGAATGCCAAAAAAAGTTTTCATGGCATTATTCAAAAGCGTCTCTTCTAACTTTGGATAATGAACATCAACAATTTGCTGCATTGTTTCTTTGTCAGGAAAACGAATAAAATGAAAAAAGCAACGGCGAAGAAAAGCATCAGGCAATTCCTTTTCATTATTTGAGGTGATAATGATAATCGGTCGGTGTTTTGCTTTGATCGTTTGCTTAGTTTCATAGCAATAAAACTCCATTCGATCGAGTTCTTGCAACAAATCATTAGGAAACTCAATATCAGCCTTATCAATTTCATCAATTAAAAGCACTGATTGGTCTTCTGTCTGAAAAGCTTCCCAAATCTTTCCTTTTTTTATGTAATTTTCTACATGATTTACACGATCATCACCCAATTGAGAATCTCTAAGCCTTGAGACAGCATCATATTCATATAAACCTTGTTGAGCAGATGTTGTAGATTTAATATGCCAAGTAAACAATTGTTTTCCAAGTGATTTGGCTACTTCAAATGCCAATAATGTTTTTCCAGTGCCTGGCTCTCCTTTAATCAAAAGTGGCCTCTGTAAAGCAACTGAGGCATTGACAGCCGTTTGTAGCTCACGAGTTGCGACATAATTTGTTGTACCAGTAAACTGATTGTTTTTTTTATTTTCCATAAAAACTGTAGAACAATTTTTCAAATTGTTTAAAAAGCTTTAAGCTTTTTGTTAAAGAACAAGTTGAAAACTTGTTCTACTCTTCTAAACTCGAAAAGCTATAAAGCGTTGGGTCGAGTTTCAAAGTACCTGCATTAAAATCATTGACAAACTTTGTAATCACCTCATTATCAATCTCTTCCACATTTAGTGCAATATCAAGACCAATACCATATTCAAAATCAGTTTCTACTTCTACAAATTCTGAAACCTTAAAATCTTCCTCTTCTTCCAATTCTTCAATAATTTCTTCTAGCATCAATTCCATTTCTTCATCTACTTTGTAATTGGGTTTTCTCCTCTCAATTTCGATGTAGTTTGGATATGCTTTTTTCATTCGAATTTCGGCTTCTTCAAAAACCAAAGAACTATGATTTAGGCGTAAAGTTCCCATTACAGCATCATAAATAACCTCTTTCCCTTCATAATTTCCGACAAACTGAAAATGGGCAAACTCGCCTGAATCGTTCATGCCATCTTCATCTTCAACGATTACATAATTCTGTCCTTCTTGCTCACACTCTTTTTTGAGTTCAGCAATTTCTATTGGGTCAAAGCCTTCATTCATATCTTTAAAATTTAAATTTTATTAAAAATTATAATAAATGTGTGTATTATTTAGAAAGTTGTTTACTTAAATTAAAATTGGAAGTAAATAAATTGCGAATTATTATAAACTCCATAGCACAAAATCAACATTAAAATCAAATAATAAGCTCCCCAACGTTGCCATTTTGGCTTTGCATCAAACCAAGCAGCAATACTTCGCCCTCTTTGCAACCACTGTACGACTTCCAGTATAAAAAATGAAATAATGATTAAATATAAATCATTTTCACCAATCATCCCAAGAATTTGCTCGAATGAATGAGAATTAGTTTTAAAAAGGTTTTTTACAATATAAACTGAATCAGCATTTGTGTTGGCTCTAAAAAAAATCCATGCAAAAGATGCCAATGAAAAAGTAATAATTGCTTGAATACCTTTCTCTATGAATGGTACTTTTACAAGAGAGAACGCTTTGTCTTGAATGTCTTTTGTTAGTTGTCCGAAAATTAAATAAACTCCGTGTAAAGCTCCCCAAACAACATAATGCCAATTGGCTCCATGCCAAAGTCCGCTCATCATAAATACAAAAAATAAGTTGAAATAACGTCTTGTTTTTGAAACTCTATTCCCTCCCAAAGGAATGTACAAATAATCTCGAAACCAAGTAGAAAGCGATATATGCCAACGACGCCAAAACTCAGAAATTGATTTAGAAAGGTAAGGTCTATCAAAGTTTTTCATCAATTCAAAACCCATCACACGTGCAGCTCCAATAGCAATATCTGAATAACCAGAAAAATCACAATAGATTTGAAATGTAAAAAAAAGTGTAGCAATAATTAGTGGAAGCCCTTGATAATCAGTTGGATTATTATAAATATGGTTCACAAAAACTGCCAGCCTATCGGCAATTACCACCTTTTTAAACATACCCCAAAGCATTAATCTAAGTCCGCTAACTGCTAAATTGTAATCAAACTTATGTTTTTCATAAAACTGATGAATTACGTTCTGCGGGCGTTCGATTGGGCCAGCAACTAATTGCGGATAAAACATCACATAAAGTGCATAAATCCCAAAATGTCGTTCAGCTTTTTGATTTCCTCGATATACTTCAATCGTATAACTCATGGCTTGAAATGTATGAAATGACAAGCCGATTGGTAATATAATATTCCAATGTGGAATAAGTTGATCGGGGTTTATTTTAAATAAAATGGAATTAAAATTGTCAACAAAAAAATTGTAATATTTAAAGACTGCTAAAACTCCAATATTAGCAACAAGGCTCATTATTAAGGCCGATTTTCGACTTCTCCCTTTTGACTCTTCAATCCAAATTCCTGCAAAATAATCAATGATAATAGTGAAGAAAAGTATAAGAATATACTCCAAGATGAAGAAACTATAAAACACACAGCTTGCCAATAATAGATGAAACCAGCGATATTTGTGCGGAAGTGCAAAATAAATGAGGGTAACAAGCGGAAAAAAAACAAGAAATTCGAACGAATTGAAAAGCATTTTATAGAGTTATGAGTGCTGAGATATGAGTTATGAGTTAAAAACATTGAGTTAGATTTTTTTTATCGCTCATTGTTCATCATACATCACTTTTTTGACTCCAAAGTTCATGGTTTATTTTTGTTTTTAAAAACATTTTACTAAAAATCGCCGTGTAATATAAATGAAAAAAGCATCGAAGATCCTTCGATGCTTTTATTTATACCCCAAAACAATAAAATCTTTACTAATGTAACAATTCAAAAACGACAATTATCATGCCTCATTAGTATATTAATTTTAAATTTTAAGGGTAAGATATCTTTTAAAACAATTTTCTATCAAAATCAAAGTTTTCTAAATAATCAGCAACTCTCTTTACGAATTGTCCGCCAAGAGAACCATCCACTACTCTATGGTCATAAGAATGAGAAATAATCATTTTTTGACGAATTCCGATTGTATCACCATAAGGTGTTTCAATCACTGAAACTTTTTTCTGAATTACTCCAAAAGCAATAATTGCCACTTGTGGCTGCATAATAATCGGAGTGCCAGCAATATTTCCGAAACTACCAATATTTGAAACCGTAAATGTTCCATCAGCTAAATCATCACCTTTTAATTTATTCACTCTTGCTCGATTAGCAAGGTCATTGACTTTTTTTGTCAAGCCAATCAAACTATATGAATCAGCATCATGTACCACAGGCACTATCAAATTGCCATTTGCCAAAGCCACAGCCATTCCAATATTTATTTTTCCTTTTTTGATGATTTTATCACCATCAACTTGCACATTAATTAATGGAAAATCTTTAATAGCTTTCACAACTGCCTCGATCAGAATAGGGGTAAAAGTTATATTCTCTCCTGTTTCTTTTTTAAACTGACCTTTTACTTTTTCTCTCCACAAAGCCACATTGGTCATATCAGTTTCAACAAATGAAGTAACATGAGCTGAGATTCGCTTCGATTCGATCATCCGCTCTGCGATCATCTTACGCATTCTATCCATTTCGATGATTTGATCATTACCACTAAATTCGATAACTGGCGAAATGGGAACAGTGATTTTATTACTATCAGAACGTTCCTTCAAGTATGATAAAATATCATCCTTTGTTACTCGATTATCTAAACCTGTGCCAATGATTGCATCTAATTGTTCAGATGAAACGCCCTCCTCCTTGGCAATATTTAAAACCAAAGGTGAATAAAAACGATTATTTGAGCCAATTGATTTTAGCTCTGTATTTGTTGTTAAGCTTGATGCAACAGCAATTTGTTTTTCAATTTCTGGCAATGCCTGTTTTAATTCAGGTTCAACATTAACTACAACCGAGTTATTTCCAACCGACTCACTATCTGTTTCAATAATGCAAATCGGATTGCCAATCATAGCAATTTCTCCTTTCTGAACCAAAAATTGTTTGATAACTCCTGAATGTGACGCACCAATTTCTGTATCAATTTTATCGGTGGCAACCTCCAATATCATATCATCAGCTTCAACATATTCACCAACATTTTTGAGCCAATTCAAAACTGTACATTCAAAAATACTTTCGCCCATTTTAGGCATTATCATTTCAACTAAAGCCATTTTATTTTAGGTTTTAGGACTTAGGGGTTAGGACTTAGGGGTTAGAGACCAGGCTGTAAGTCTTAGGTAGTAGGTCGTAGGCCATAAACCTAATTCCCAATACCTAATTTCTAATTCCTAATTCCTAATTCCCAATTCCTAATTCCTACTTCCTACATTTCATAATCACCATTAAGCATTTTTCGTAAAAGATTCAGAGCTACAACGCTTCCATAATTAATATTTGTATCTCTTTGATTCGACATTTGTAATTTTCGAGCAATTGTCTTGCCTTCCATTGCACAAGCGATCCATAATGTACCAACTGGCTTTTCGGGCGTTCCTCCGTCGGGTCCAGCAACACCACTCGTAGCAATTGCAAAATCTGTCTTCATTAGTTTCAGAACACCCTCTGCCATTTGAGTTACTGTTTCGCCACTTACTGCTCCATATTCTGCTATTGTTTCTGCTTTTACGCCTAATACATTGATTTTAACAGAATTGTCATAACTAACAACACTACCCATAAAGTAGGCCGAACTACCCGGAACTTTTGTAAATAAATGCGAAATATAACCACCTGTACAACTTTCGGCTGCCGAAACTGTCAAACCTTTAGCTTTCAAACTTTTCCCAATCGCTACTTCTAAATCATCATTATCAAAACCAAAAACGGATGTTTCAATTAAAGGTAAAACTTTATCTATTTCTGCTTGTACCTCTTGTTTTAAAACTTCCTCATCCTGTCCTACTGCAGTCAATCGTAATCTGACTTGTCCAAAACTTGGCAAATAAGCCAATTTAATATGTTCGGGAAGACTATCTTCCCAATTTTCAATTTTTTCAGCTAAGAATGATTCACCCACACCAATTGTACGAATCATTTTATGATAAATAACTGGTGTTTCAAAATATTTTTTTAGACGTGGAATTACTTCATTGGTCATTAAATATTTCATTTCATGCGGTACACCAGGCATTGAAACAAATATTTTTCCTTTATGTTCAAACCACATTCCAGGAGCTGTTCCCGTTTTATTGGCTAAATAAGTACAACGACTTGGTACGGCCGCTTGTAAACGATTTAATTCAGTCATCGGTCGCCCTCTCTTTGTGAAGAAATCAGTGATAAATGCTAAAGCATCTTCATTAATAACCAATTCATCATTAAAATACTTGCATAAAGTTTTCTTAGTAATGTCATCTTTTGTTGGTCCAAGTCCACCAGTCAATAAAATAATATCTGCACGACTTTCTGCTTCTTCAAAAATTTGCAATATTTTATCTTCTTGGTCTCCTACAGAAGATTTACGAACTGTTTTGATACCAATTTTATCCAGTTCAGTACTCATCCATTGTGTATTTGTATCGGTGATTTGCCCATACAAAATTTCGTCTCCAATTGTTACTACTTCAGCTAAAATGAGTCTCATTGATAAAATATTAAATGTAAATTTTTAAATTTTGTTGAATTTTATTCTAGATTACGTCCTTTTTGAAATTAGATGTAAAGCATTTGAAACTTTATTTGCACAAAAATACAATTTTCATTGTTCATTCGTTAGTAAGACAATCAATAATTCATAAAACAATCACAAAAAATAGTATAAAATGAAACAAATACTTTCTATTTCCTTAATTATCAGCATTTTAACATTCCAAAGCTGTGCAGGGCAAAAAATTAATTTAGGTAAAGTTTTAGGAGGAATCATTGACCAAACCCAAAGTGGGGCATTAACAAATGATGATGTGGTTATGGGTTTGAAAGAAGCTTTAAAAGTTGGAATAAATAAGGGTGCAGATAGTGCTTCAAAAATGAATGGTTATTACTTGAATCCTAAAATAAAAATCCCTTTCCCTCCAGAAGTACAAAGAGTTGAAAATGCACTACGTAAGGTTGGTTTAGGGAGCGAAGTTGATAAATTTGTTATTTCTCTTAATCGTGGTGCAGAGGAAGCTGCCAAAGAAGCTAAACCAATTTTTATCAATGCAATTTTAAATATGTCATTTTCCGATGCTTGGGGAATTTTACGAGGAGATAAAAATGCTGCTACGATGTTTTTAAAACGCACAACCTCAGCAGCATTAGTTCAGGCCTTTATGCCAACCATAGAAAAGGCATTACAAAAAACACAAGCTACAAAATATTATACTGATTTGGCAACAACCTATAATGCTCTGCCATTTACTCAAAAAGTTAATCCTGATTTAAAAGGATATGCTACCCAAAAAGCCATTGATGGCTTATTTATTTTAGTGGAAGAAGAAGAAGCAAGAATTAGAGAAAACCCATTGGCACGCACAACAGAGCTCTTAAAAAGAGTATTTGGAGCTTCATAAGAGGAGAGGAAGTAGGTTTTAGGAATTAGGTTATTTAATATCATTTTAAATTAAAAAAAAATTCTATAACCTAATTCTTACTTTCTAATCCCTACCTTATTTCAACGAATTACCATATCCGACTAATAATACTGAAAGAATAATTGTCAAAATGCCTGCACTAATAGTGATTAGTGTTTTCTTTGAAACGCCTTTCCATTCTTTTAAAATTAATCCCCATGAATTTGCGACTAATATAATAAATGCCATGTGTAAAATCCATGAGCTTGGCCCATTTCCTAATTTACTTTCGCCCATGCCATAAAAGAAAAATTGTAAAAACCATGTTGTACCAGCAATAGCCGAGAAAATGTAGTTTTTCAAAAGCGGTGTTTTGGTATTGGTATAATCACCAAAAGTCTTGTTTTTTGCATTTAAATACATACACCAGATAAGGTTTGTGGTCAATCCTCCCCAAAGTACAACCACATACACTACATTATTTCTATACAAAAACTCTCCTTGACCTGGGTTTTGTGCTACCCATAATTCGTTAGCTATTTTTGACATACTTGAACCCGCTTCAATACCAAAACTAAAACAAGCACTCAACACGCCAGAAATAACTGCCAAAATCAAGCCTTTGGTAAGTTGAAACTCATCATCACTTTTTCCATCACCTATGAGGTCATTATCTTTCATACCACCAGCTTTCCCACAAATGACAATTCCAATCACACAAACAAATAGCCCCAGTAAAACCATCTGCCCCCAGTTAGTAGTCATTAAATCATTAATAGTATCTTTACCAGCAGTAGGTACAAAATTATAATAGATTGAAGGTATGATTGAGCCAAATACTGAGCATAAACCAAGTATAACCGAACTTCCTAATGATACACCAAGATAACGCACCCCGAGACCATAAGTAAGTCCGCCAATACCCCAAAGTAAACCCATTAAATAAGTCCAAAATAAAGTATTTCCAGCCGTTTCTGAAATAATATTTCCAAAATTAGGTATAGTAATGTAAGCGGCCAAAGGAGGTACTATCAACCAAGAGCAAAGTCCTCCAACGATCCAATAACTTTCCCAAGCCCAGCCTTTTACTTTTTTGTATGGGATATAAAAGCTACCCGAAGCAAAGCCCCCTATGAAGTGAAAAATAATACCTAAGATTGCATTCATTAGTGTTTAGGTTAAGAGTTTAAAATAATAGTTTTTTTGTAAAAAGAATGATGTTAAATATCAAAATAATACTAAAAACAAAAATATCCCTTCCTGTACTCTCCCGCAAGTGAAGGACTCAAATATTTTCATTAGTAATTTAAAATAAACAAATTGAACTTTCTAAGGTAAAAACTAATTTCTTAATAGTAATCGTTATTGTAGAATTTTATGAACAAATCTGAAATTAATTTTACTGTCGAGCTCGACAGCAACCGAATTCCTGAAAAAATATTTTGGGACGCTACCGAAAATCCCAATGAAGGAATCAATGAAAGTAGAGCCATTGCTATCAGTGTATGGGATCATTATCATCGTGGACTTCTCGGTATCAATCTTTGGACAAAAGAAATGCCTGTCGATGAAATGAAACACTTTGCCGTCGATATTGTAGGAAATGTGGCTCAATTGATTGCAGATGCAACTGGAGATAAAAAAATGATTGAAATTTTAGAGAGTACTTGCCGAAGTCTGAAAAGACATATTGATGAAGAGGAAAAAAAGAGTGCTGAGTCTTGAGTTCTGAGTTCTGAGTTCAAAATAAAAAATGCCGAATCCTGAAAAACTCAGAACTCAGCATTCAGAACTCAGAACTAAAATCATCCTTTTTTAGGAGTAATGATTTTAGTCCAAGTTAAAAACTTTATTACAGGGTAAGTTGGATCAATTTCATACCATTTTTTAGCAAAATTGATTGACATTGGGTGTTTATGGTGATTATTTTGAAATAATTCACCCATCATTAAAATGTCAACAATTAATGAGTTTTTCGATTCATCATGGTTATCAAAATTTTGGTAACCATATTTATGTCCACTCCAATTAACAATCGCACCATGAATTGGACCCATCAAAAAGTGAATTGGTAATAGAAAGAAAAATCCCCAATGCACATCAAAATACATAAATCCAATGACATAAAAAGCGATATAACCAATTCCCCAAGCTAATCGAGAAACCCAGTTATCGCCAATTTTATCTACCAAATTCCATTCTGGCAAATCTTTCTCAAAACGTTCCTCGATTTTGAATTTGTAATTCAATAAAGCCCTATAAATTTCTTTTGTTTTCCACATCATCGTAAATAGATTTTGTGTGTGATGAGGCGAATGTGGGTCTCTTTCTGTGTCGCTGTATGCGTGGTGCATGCGATGCAAGATTGCATAAGAGCGTGGATTTAAAAAGGATGAACCTTGTGTTACGTAAGTAAAAAGATAGAAAAAACGCTCCCAAAACTTATTCATTGTAAACATTTTGTGAGCAGAATAACGGTGCAAAAAGAAAGTTTGACTAAATAAAGACAAGTACCAATGACCGAAAAAAAACGATAAGGCAACAACCATTATAAATTATTTTGATAAGTGAATAATATTCGTAAAATACAAATATAATAGTGAAACAATAAACTAAAGTCGAATGTTGCTTTGATTTATCACTATTTCAAAAGTTCTTTAAAATGTACAAAATACTTACATAGAATTATACAATTTCAATAATTCGTAAAAGCATACTGAACTAAATTAGCTCCCATTTGTAAAGCCTTTTGTCGAGTTTCTTCGGGGTCATTATACACACCCCTATCTTCCCAGCCATTTCCCAAATCACATTCATAACTAAAAAAACACACCAATTTACCTTGCCAAATCAAGCCAAAGCCTTGTGGTGGTAAGCCTTCATGCTCGTGAACTTTCGGTAGGCCGTTAGTAAATTTATATTTTTGTTGATAAACGGGATGCGAAAAAGGTAATTCTACAAATTCTAATTCAGGAAATACTTTTTTCATTTCCCTGCGAATGTATTTATTCAATCCATAATTGTCATCAATGTGTAAAAACCCTCCAGAAATTAGATATTTTCTAAGATTTTGCACTTCACCATCAGTAAAAACCACATTTCCATGTCCAGTCATGTGAATAAATGGGTATTGAAATATGTTTACATCGCCTACTTCAATAATATCTTCTTCTGGAAAAAGATTCATCTTTAGGTTTTGGTTGCAAAATTTGATCAAATTAGGCATAGATGTCTTATTGGCATACCAATCGCCTCCCCCACTGTACTTCAATTTGGCAATTTTGATGGTGGGTTGTTGAGCAACAACAACAACCTTAAATAATAAAAAGATAAAAACTAAAATATTGTTTTTCATACTAAATTAAATTAATAATTGTACAAGCTACCACACCAGCTGTTTCGGTTCTAAGTCTTGATTTTCCAAGCATAACTACTTGAAAACCAGATTTTTGTGCTTTTATTACTTCGTTCTCTGAAAAATCTCCTTCTGGCCCAATTAATAAACAATAGGATGTATTGGGTTCAATAATTTTAACTAATGGTTGAGCATCATCTGTCAGATGAGCGATTAATTTTTGTTTGACCTTACTTTGCTCCATTATTTTTAAAAAGGAGTCAAAATCTATCAATTCGTTTATTTTAGGCAAATAAGCTTTTAAGGACTGTTTCATTGCTGAAATAGCTATTTTTTCAAGACGTTCAACTTTCTGATTTTTGCGTTCAGAATGTATAGTTTGAATCAAAGATATTTCATCAATACCGATTTCAACACATTTTTCGATAAACCACTCAATACGGTCGGCATTTTTGGTTGGAGCAATGGCAATATGAAGATAAATATCACTTTTCTGAAAATCATGCTGTTCAGAAAGAATAGTAAATTCACACTTCTTATCATTAGGTTTGCTTATTTCACATTCATAAAGCCCCCCTTTTCCATCTACTACATGAATGATGTCTTTGGAGTTTTTACGTAATACCTTAATACAATGTCGAGAATCTTCTTCATTAAGAAAATTTGTATTCTCACGTGAGATACTCCGTATATTAGGTTGATAAAAAAGAAGCATGTTTAGTTGTTTTGGCAACCACCAATTTCGGCTGAGAAATCACTTCCCAAAGCAGCATCAAAACCGTGGTTCAAATCGATATACTTTTTAGCCTCCAAATATAGTTGTTTTGCGTTACTAATTGTAACGATTGCAGCAATAGAAATATTTGCACCTACATAAGAAAGATTAGGTAATGTCTTTAAATTAACATTTTCGAGACATTTGAGGGTAATTTCTTTAATTCCGGATTGTTTTGTGGGAGCATTATCAGCATGAATCCTATAAAAATAGGTTTTTCCTAAATTTACTTGTGTATCATAGTAAATATATCCCTTTATAGTGCCAATCTCTACAAAACTGTCTGAATTATCGATCGAACGCTCGATATGATATTTGGTTTGATTATTTCCATTCCAAGTAAGCTTAACCATAATATCTTCATGAGCAAGAAGCGATAGTTCAATGGAAGGTTGAGGTGTTGGCGGAATAATAACAATAGGAGGTGTAATAGGATCAGGTGGCGTAATAGGTGCATCTCCGCCAATAGCAACATTATCAAAACTAAACGCTCTCATTCCCATCGCATTTTTCAGATGTCCACCTTCATAGACATAAGAACCAAATTCACCGTACGATGAAGGTAAATATGAGACATATTTTGCATTTTGTACGTTAGAAACAGTCAAATAAATTTTATTAGCATTCGCTTCTCCTCCTTGAATAACATCATTTTTTCCATCAATGTAGATAAAGTTTTTCATTTGATATAGAAAATCTTTAACAATCGTATCTTTAGGATAAACCATTTGCATGGCATTGTCAAACTCCAAAACTAATTTGTTATTTTCCCAAAAAGCTCTTTGCAAATCAGGTGAATAAACTTGTCCAGACAAGTTGTCATGATATATTTCTTTCCCAATTATTCTTGAAAGTTCAAATGCAGTTTGAGAATACCCAGCTAACGTATAATGAAGTCCATCGTAGCCAACTGTACCAACCGTACTCATTGTTGAGATTTTGGGGTATAAGTATTTTGTTCTTCGTTGAAAATCCCTCAATGAAGCAGCCTTACCATTGTTAAGCGTAAGAATATTAAGTTGTGTATTGAAAAGTCTTGTTAAATTTGGGTAATCACCAACTATGTTTTTATAAAGTTTATCAAATTCGGCAGCGTACTCTTGCGACTCGACTGGATACGAACCATCTGTTTCGCCATGTCTAAAAATAATATATTTAATTTGATTTCTCAAATCACTAAAATCGGTCTTCAATAGCATTTTACCATAATCAGTATTCTTATCAGTCGGATTTGATGTATTTCTGTCATTCAACGCTTTTATATTTGAGCCACCAACCGATGCCTGAATAATACCTACAGGATATTCATATTTTCCACATAAATAACGCATTAGCTCCATCGCTCCAGTGCCTGGCCAATGAGACGTTTCAAACGGTAAAAACCATTCACTATCGCCATTATCATAATTAAAGACATCAAAAAATCTAATAAGCGGATTGGGAACTGGTCTATAGGTTTCAATGCCACCAGTTCCTAAAGCATTAGATTGACCGTAAATAAGAAAAATATCACCCACAGCTACTCTTGTTGCAGTTTGCATTTCTCTTGTCGCATCTAAGTATAATTTTACCGTATAGTTGTATTTACCTGCTTTAAGTTTTGGCGAAAAGTCAAAAGATTTTGATGCTTCTAAATTGATTGTATTCTGAGAAAATACATTCCCATCTTGCAAAACAATCAGTGAAACAGAAGAGTGGCCATTTTCAGTCACAGTGCCTTTTACAGATAAAATAGCCTCGTTTTGATTATCCCTTTGTAAAACTTGATTGTTTTTTGGGAATTTTTGGTAGTTTATTTGCGAAGAAACGCTGTGCCAACAACAAATAAGCAGGCAAAATAAGAGTATAGGATGATATTTAGAGTATAATTTGGGTAACACTGTTCCTAATTTTAAAACTATATTTTTAAGAGAAGAAAAAAGCGTGCCAAAATTTTATTGCTCTGCTCAATACACAAAAAAAGTATGGCATTCCATTATAAATACCATACTTTTGATATATATATCAAAAAAATTAATTTACGAGATATTTTCCAGCTTCGTCAATTACAATATTTGGAAGTATTCTATTATTTTCAAAAGCATCATAAGCTGGTTTAAGCCAAGACCAAAATTGCAGAAGCGACTGGTTTGATGCGTATTCTTGTTTTAAACTATTATAGGCAATATCATCAAGTTTGGAAGGAAATATATGCACATTGATTGTTCCACCAGCATTTTTTGCTTTGGCGGCAAGCAAGTATAATTCTTTGATATTTTCATTCCCAATTGGAATACATCCAATTGTCACACAATCTCCATGAATGAAAATATTATCTCCAGGGTTTAATTTATCGGCAAAAACTAAGTCAGATTTGTTTGGATAATTTACTCTAAAGGAAAGGTGATATTGGCTTTGAGGGTTAAAAGAATCAATAATATAAAAACCTTCTGGGATTTGTCTATCACCTGAACGACGTTTAGGGCCAAGAACGCCTGTATTCGCACAAAAATCATACGTTTTTAATAGTGCATAAGACCCATTCCCTTTATTTTTAGCCCAAACTTCCAGTTTTTGTTCTTTCTTAAAACCTCTTAAAAAAAGTTCAAAATCCGTAGAATTAATACCCTGAGCCAACAATATTTCCTCAACAATTTTCCTTTTTTCTCGATTAGCAGCTTGTACTCTTGGGAATTTTAATTGCTGAGTTAAAAAATCGACAGGTGGAATCATTGACATGATGATAAAGGTCAGAAAAAACAGCGTTAAGTTTTTTTTCATCTTTTTTTTTGTATTTGTAATTTAGCGAACATAAATTTTATAAAAAAATATTATAAAACCATACTTTTTAGAACATAATTTAACAATTCAATCAAAACTACTCTTTCCCAAACAACCATTTCAAAAAAATTGGCATAGCTTCACTCCATGTTTGTTGATTATGCTCTCCTTCTTTAATTTCATAATAACTTATATCTTTTCCATTTTGATAACCTTTGTTTATTAATTCAGTGATTAAGTCTTGGGTATCATCAATTGAGTCAATTACTCCATTTCCATTTCTATCATCTTTTTCGTCGTTAGTGCCACACTCGAACCAAAATTTTTGTCCTTCATGAAACACACCATTTCTGATTAAAACATGCATAATTCTATCATTGTGATCATCATACCCATCTTCATAGGCTTTTTTACGCCACCAAAACGAACCACTAAAAACACCTACTTTTGAAAATTTGTCTGGATTTGCCCAAACAATATCAATCGCTGATAGGCCGCCGAGCGAAAAGCCTGCAAAAAAATTATCTTCTTTTTGACTTGAAACATGGTAGTTAGTAACAATTTTTACATATAATTCATTGATTATAAAATCATTGTATTGTTGTGCTAAATTTCCTCTCTGCTTATAATCTGGCATCGCTGCAGTGCCATATTCTTTCATTCGATTCTCATTGGTATGAATTGCAACCAAAACAAATGGTATAATTTCATTCGATCGGTATAGTTTATTTAATGTACTTTCAATTTTTAGAGCAGTCATGTCCTGCCCATCATTCAAATATAATACACTTAGCTTATCTGGAATATTTTCGTAATTGGGTGGTAAAATCACATCAAAAATTACATCTCTTTTAAGGAATTTTGAATGTATTTTTAAATCATTAATTAAAGTAATTTGTTGCACTTGAGAATAGGTTTTTATTGAAAAAATAAAGGGCAAAAATAGTAAAATAGTATTCTTTTTGATAAAAAAATTAGAAATCATTTGTTTAATAGCTTAAATTCTGTTAATATTTCAAAAAAATATTTGTTTCGGCAAAATTACAAATTCATAATTCCAAATCAGAAAAAACAAACAATACAATATTTTATTTTTTAAATAAATAATAATACAAAATTTTACTTAGATTACAAGTTTCAACATTAACTAAAATCAAAATATTATTTGGCAAAATATTTTATTGTTTAAAAACAAAGTGCGAATTTTGCACTCTCAAAAAACTTCATATTAAAAAGTTTATGCAAGAAAAACACATAAAATTTTATTCTCATATCATGGGAAGAGACATTGATTTATTGGTAAGCGGACATTGGGGCTATCCTATATTAATGTTTCCAACATCTATGGGAAATTATCTTCAAAACAAAGATTTTGGATTATTAGATACCGTTAGCGATTTAGTTGACGCAGGAAAGATAAAACTATATAATGTAGCAAGTATTGATTTTGATAGTTTCTATGCAAAAGATTTACCTGCACAAATCAAAATTCACAATTATAATCTTTATACTCGATTTTTGAAGGAAGAATTAGTACCAGCTATACAAACTGAATGTAGTGTTCATCGAATTGGCGTAGCTGGGTGTAGCTTTGGTGGGTATCATTGCACCAATTTTGCCTTAAAATATCCTGATATAGTTGCACATTTATTTAGTATGAGTGGTGCTTTTAGTATTAAAAGTTTTATGAAGGGTTATTACGATGATAACGTATATTTCAATGACCCAATGGACTTTATGCAAAATGCTGAAAGTTGGAAATATAATCATTTAAACATAGTATTAGGTACTTCGGATTGGGATATTTGTAGAGAAGACAATTTAAATATGTCAAGACTATTAGGCAATAAAGGGATCAATCATTGGTATGATGAGAAACGTTGGGCTAGTCACGATTGGCCCCTATGGAAAATGATGTTTTCGGAATACGTCAGAAAAATGGAACTTTAAAAATGATATTTTATATTAAAATACAAAAATAAGCTTTAAAAACCAATAGCATTTACATACCATCAAAACAAGTCCCCCATCGAGGGTAAAAAAACATGAAAAAAATAGGCATATTATTTGGAATGGAAGATACCTTCCCTTGGGCATTTATTGAACAAGTAAATAAAACTGCTCCAAAAGGCATCATTGCTGAGGCTGTTCAAATAGATAAAGTCGAGCAAGGTGTACCAACAGACTACGCAGTGATCATCGACAGAATTTCGCAAGATGTACCATTTTATAGAGCATATCTCAAAAATGCAGCACTTTGCGGTACAGCAGTTATTAACAATCCGTTTTGGTGGAGTGCAGACGAAAAGTTTTTTAATAACTGTTTAGCAGTGAAATTAGGTGTTCCAGTACCAAAAACTGTACTTTTACCCTCTAGAGAAAGACCCACAGATACCACTGAAAAATCTTTCCGCAATTTGGTAAATCCTTTAGACTGGGGTTACATTTTTAATCAAATTGGTTTTCCTGCCTACATGAAGCCTCATGCAGGTGGCGGCTGGAAAAGCGTTTATAGAGTTGATAATCCTGATGATTTGTGGCAAAAACACGCAGAAACAGGTCAGTTAGTGATGCTACTACAAGAAGAAATTCAATTTACAGACTACTATCGTTGTTATTGTCTTAATGGCAAATATGTGCATATTATGCCTTATGAACCAAGAAATCCGCATCATTTGAGATATGCAACTCAACCAAAAACGCAAGGTGAAGAGCATAAAAAGTTGATGGCAACCATTACTGATTATGTACTAAAATTGAACCATGCTTTGGGTTATGATTTCAATACTGTTGAGTTTGCAATCCGTGATGGGATTCCTTATGCCATTGATTTTTGCAATCCAGCACCTGATGCAGATATTCATTCGGTAGGTCAAACAAACTATGACTGGATTGTTGAAAATGCAGCAAAAATGGCCATTGAACGAGCTATTGCTCAAAAAGATGGTAAAGATAACTGTACTTGGGGAACATTTGTTGGCAATGCCGCAGTGGCAAATATACCAACTGCATCAGAGAAAAAAGCTCCGACTAAGAAAAAGTAATATTTTAAGCCTTCTGAACTTTAATGTTCAGAAGGCTTTTTGGTCAAACGTAAAATTTGCAGAGTAATTATCAATTATTCATTTTTACATCGCACGGGCGACCCCGTCTCCATTAACTTACTATGGCTTTATTTACATTAGGTATTGAAGAAGAATTCCAAACAATTGACCCAAAAACACGTGAGCTAAGGTCACACATGTCAAAATTGGTTGAGGGTGGGCAGGTAATTTTGCAAGAAAGAATCAAGCAGGAAATGCACCAAGCCGTAGTGGAGATGATTTCGAGTGTTTGTGAGAATATTCAACAAGCACGTGAAGAAGTTACTTATTTAAGAAGGATGTTGTTTGATTTGGCTGCAAAACAAAACCTTCATATCGCTGCCGCAGGAACTCACCCTTTTTCTGATTGGCAAAAACAACTTATTACTGAAGATGCACGTTACGACAAGCTTATCGACGATATGCGTGACGTAGCTCGTTCTAATTTGATTTTTGGTTTGCATGTACATGTTGGCATTCCAAGTCGTGAAGAAGGGATGCAAATCCTTAATGCTGCGAGATACTTTTTGCCTCATATTTATGCTCTTTCGACCAATTCACCATTTTGGTGTGGCCGAAATACTGGTTTTAAATCTTATCGCTCAAAAGTTTTTGATAAATTCCCTCGTACAGGGATTCCAGATTACTTTTCAAGTGTAGCTGAATATGATAATTATGTAAATTTACTTATCAAAACTAACTGTATTGATAACGGAAAAAAAATTTGGTGGGACATTCGTTTACATCCTTTCTATCCAACTGTAGAATTTAGGATTTGTGATATCCCTATGAGAGTCGATGAAACAATCTGTTTGGCGGCTTTAATGCAAGCAATTGTTGCAAAATTGCATAAACTTCATCAACAAAATTTAAGTTTTCGCCCTTATCACCGAATGTTAATTAGCGAAAACAAATGGCGTGCTGCTCGCTACGGCGTACAAGGCAATTTGATTGATTTTGGAAAAGAGATAGAAGTACCTTACTCTCACCTTGCCGAAGAATTGATGGAATTTGTCGATGATGTTTTGGATGAACTCGGTAGTAGGAAAGAAGTTGAATATATCCATGAAATTTTAAAAATGGGAAGCGGAGCTGACCGCCAATTGAAAGTTTTTGAAGAAACTAAAAGCCTAAAAAGTGTTGTTGACTATATCGTAAGCGAAACAAAAGTAGGACTATGATTGATTGACGATTTACGATTTTTTGATTTACGATTGTAAAAATATTTTTATTCAATCTTAATTATAGCGGCAAACCGTTCAAAAATCGTCAATCATCAATCAAAAATCGTAAATCAAAAGAATGAATATTGCAATTTTAGATATGTACAATGGCAGAGCCAACGAAGGAATGCGTTGTATAAAAATGCTATGCGAGCGATTTTTAGCTCAAGATGGTATGAATGGCCATTACGAAATTTTTGATGTAAGGCAAAAAAACGAAATACCCGATATCAAAAATTTTAATATATTCATCTCAACTGGTGGTCCTGGTAACCCATTACCAGAAGGCCACGATTGGGAAGAAGGTTTCAACTGTTTTATTGACCAAGTATTCTTGCATAACAAACAATCAGAAGAAAAAAAATATCTATTTTTGATATGTCACTCATTCCAAATTGCAAGTCATTATCTGCAATTGGGTGAAGTCTGTAAACGTCGTTCTACTTCCTTTGGAGTAATGCCAATTCACAGAACAGACGATGGTGCAGAGGAATTTTTATTTGAAAAACTACCTGACATTTTCTACGCCGTTGATTCAAGAGATTACCAATTGATTCAACCAAATTGGTCAAGAATACACGATTTTGGAGCAAAATTACTTTGTTTAGAAAAAATTAGAGAACATATCCCATTAGAACGGGCAATCATGGCTATACGCTTCTCAGATGAGGTATTTGGTACACAATTTCATCCTGAAGCCGACTCTGAGGGTATGATGCGGTATTTTAAACAAGAAGAAAAAATGATTGCTATCATTAGTGAATATGGTGTTGAAAAATACGAAGAAATGATCGACCGCCTCGACGACCCAGATAAAATTATGCTTACTGAGGCAGTAATTATTCCAACATTTTTGAATCATGCTGCTGAACAAATTTTAGCATTAGCTTGAGAAATATCTCATTTATTAAGTGACGAAAAAAAAGAACCTATGATTCCCAAAATCAGACAACAATTCAATGAAAGTTTTTCGCAAGAAAAATACGATGCAATGATTGCAGAAATTCAACAAGAATTTCCTAATCAACTTGATTTTAGAGTGGCTGAAACACCAGTTTTTGTTCCAAAAGACTTAAAAATCAAACTTTTGCAGGCTTGCAATGACATTATCGAAGTTTTACTAAAACCTGATTTCAAAGAAAAAACACAACGAGCCATTCCTTCAAATCAAAATGTACCAAATGAAGACGAACACCCAAGTTTTTTAGCAATTGATTTTGCTGTTTGTAAAGATGAGTCTGGCAATTTATCTCCTCAACTCATTGAATTACAAGGATTTCCTTCGCTTTTTGCATACCAATGGTATTTAGGTCAGAAATACCGCAAGTTTTTCTATGACCCTCGTAATTTTAGTCAATATTTCAATCGCCTTTCATTTGCTTCCTATGTGGATGAAATGAAAAAAGTACTTTTGGCAGACGAAAATCCAGAAAATGTAATTTTACTTGAAATCTATCCAGAAAAACAAAAGACTCGATTGGATTTTGAAATTACTAAACAACTTTGGGGAATTGAACCTGTATGTTTAACAAAAATAAAAAAAGTAGGCAAGAAACTTTTCTATGAAAAAGCGGGTAAAACCATTGAAATAAAACGCATCTATAACCGACTGATTTTTGATGATTTGCTACAAAACTTCCCTAATTTAGAGACTAATTTTAAAATGACTGATGAAATTGAAGCTAAATGGGTAACACATCCCAATTGGTTTTTCAGAATTAGTAAATTTACCTTGCCACTTTTGAAAAGTACTTATGTCCCACAAAGTTTCTTTTTATCAGATTTAAAAGAATATCCTTCTGATTTAGAAAACTATGTATTAAAACCGTTGTTTTCTTTCGCTGGAAGTGGTGTGAAACTACATTTTACAAAAGCAGATTTAGATGTTATTCAAGATAAAGAAAATTATCTAATTCAGAAAAAAGTAAAGTATGAACCTATAATTGAAGACAAAGAAGGGAATTTGATAAAAACTGAAATCCGGATGCTATTCACTTGGGAAGATAATGCTTCTCGACCAAAATTAGTTACAAACTTGGCTCGCTTAAGTCGTGGAGAAATGATTGGAGTAAACTTTAATAAAAACTTCGATTGGGTTGGTGGAAGTTGTGCTTTTTTTGAGGATTAATAAGTTTCCAAAGGCATGATTAAAATCATGCCTTTGGAAAAAAACAATTATTTAGGCAATAATTTTAGAGCTGTAATTATATTTTGCGTTCTTTCTTCATAATAACCTACAACTCTTTTACCGTTTACGGCAACCATTTCTTTCGTTACAAAGAAATCAAATGATAAAGTAGTATTCTCTTTTGTAGTGATTGTTACTGTTCCAGGCAAATCTCCAGGCGTTTCTTCGTCAGCACCTTTCAAAATTCCAACAACTCTCTTCGTTTCTGGTTTGATTTCAATCGGTGCCTCATTGGTAATTGATTTTCCATTTACTTGAACATCAAGTAAAGCATTTGTTGGTTCAGATTTGTATAGAAAAGAAACATATTTACCAACTCCATCACGCATTTTATTAATATCAGCTCCAGGAACTTCCTCTAAATTGACAGTGAAATACTCTTCAAATTTTCTCTCTGGAAACTCAATTCTAAGCGTTGCAATTGGATAACCAGAATCTTCAACTTCCTTTAAGAGTCCCATTTCTCTTATTTCGTCATCTTTTGGAGTTAACTCGCTCTCGGTTTCTGGAGTTGTAGCTGAGGCTACAGTATCAGCGACTGTTGTAGAATCTGTATTAGTTGTTTGGTTTTCTTTGGAAGCACAAGAAATAAAAATAGTAAAAATTAAAGCAGCAGTTAAGGTTTTAAAATTCATTGTTGATAATAGGTTTTAGGTTAAGATCCAAAATTACTTTTTTTGCTACAAATTTTAACGTTTTATGAAGAATATTTTAAGCTTTGTAGCTCAATTTTGTTGTATTTTATTTATCTCTTCAAAAATTGCTCTAAAACAATTGGCTTGCGAATCTCCTTCTTTTTTGCTGTAAAACTCTTCCAAAAAGTTACCCACGCCCGACCAAACAGTTTGCATTATCCCTTGATATTTTCCTTTCATTTCTGGTGTTGCACTTGCCTTAAATCTAACTAAGTCCTGCACTTGGCTCACTCCTACCGCTGGCATTCTCCACGGACAAGTAATCACATTGAATCCTTTCATGGCAAAAAGCACGGCAGTTGGCAATGGTTGTTCATAATGCCAGTCACAAATAGTGACATTTTTTGAAATCAAATCAATGGCTCGGTGTGTATTGTTAAAACTTCCCTCCCAAATACCAATGCCAGTTGTTTTTCCATCAATCAATCTATCTCCCCAAATCCAAAGATTTCTATTTTTCAATGTTAAGTGATTTTGAATTAGATTTACTTCGCCAGCAAATAACTCAGCTTTGTCTTTACCACTGCATCTTGGACATTTTTCATCACCCAAATAAAAAACCTCGTCCATTCCCGCATGAAAAGCTGTAGACTCAAAAACATCACAAATTTCATCAACTAAAGCAAAAACTACTTTATGCACGCCCTCATGTAATGGACAATAGCTTTTGCAATACAAACCATCAGCATTTGGCCAAACATATTTTTCGGGCATTTTTACATGTGGAGTTTCATCAAATTCGGGGTAAACTTTTAGCAAATTGGTAATTTTACTCGCCCAAGATTGATGCCCCAATAAATTGATTTGCGGTATTAAATTAATATTATTGGCTTGACAAGCCTTTACAAGTTTCTTCACATCTGCTTTAGAAAGTGCATTGGCATCTCTTAATTCGGGGTGACTTTCAAACTGAAAATTAAAATCCACTCGTAGAATGAGTGTATTTACACCTCGCCTTGCCAATTCTTCATTGATAAATTTTATAAAAGGTTCAACTTCTTTAGTATTGGGTGAACCAATACAAAATCCACGTACAGGAAAAAGGCTATCTTTTTTTGATTGAGCAAAAGAGCTTATGCTTAAAAGAAAGGTAAATAAAAGTAAAATTTTAGCTTTCATGTTGATTGGTGTAATTGAGTTAATAGAATTCCTATTTCAGTTTATACGTTCTTATTCCATTTTTTTAGCTTATAAAATTCAAAGGCAAGGCTTGGTAGAAATGTAAAAAAGTAGAGCAAAAGTAGTAGTTTGTATAGTTTTGTGGTTTTCATTTTGCAATTTTATTAAGCCAATTCTTTCAGTAATTCATCTAATTCATTAGGCAATAAGTCTTCTTTTACTTTTTTATCATAAATGGTAAGCAAGATAACTTCTTTATTTTCTGTAATAACATAAGTAACAATTCTTGCTCCTCCACGCTTACCTTTTCCTTTACTTTTAATGGCAAGCCTAATTTTGAAGCATGATTTACCCAAGGGTGTTCCTTTCGTAGGGTTGTGTGCTAATTCCGCTCCAAGTTCAAAAAGTTCTTGTCGTAATGAAGCATATTTTTTTAGTAAGGATTTAGCATTTTTCTCAAAACTTTGAACAGGGATTACATTATACATCTTCTAAAAATTCTTTTAAAGTACGTAGCTTAATCTTCCCTTCCTTATAAAGTTTCACTTCCTCCAAACCTTCCTTGATACGTGCTACAAGCTCCGCTTTGGTCATTTCTTCTTCCTCCTCTCTTTCTTTTACCAAAATAGAGACCAATTTTGCTTTTTGCTTTTTTGGTAATTGCTTCGCTATATCAGTTATTTGGCTAAAAGTTAGCTGAATGTTTGTATTAATATTTGCTACCGCTTTCATTGTATTATTAGATTGATTTTCATTATATCAAAAATAAGTGTTTTATTAATATCTGACAAATTTCAAATTGAAAGTAATAAAAAAGTACCTCAAAATTGCTTTCAAGGTACTTTTTAATATTATCAATCAAAACTTAATGTTTCGCAGCCTCAGCAGCAATCAAATTCAAGGCAGAACCTGCTTTAAACCAACCGATTTGACTTGCATTATAAGTATGATTCAATTTGATTTCATCTTTAGAGCCATCTTTGTGATTAGCAACCAATGTCAATGGAACGCCTTCAGTAAAAGTGGTCAAACCTAAAATATCCAAAGAATCGTCTTCTTGAATTTTGTCATAATCCGCAGGATTAGCAAATGTCAAGCCTAACATACCTTGTTTTTTCAAGTTTGTTTCGTGAATACGAGCGAATGAACGAACGATGATTGCACGAACTCCCAAATGACGAGGCTCCATCGCTGCATGTTCACGAGATGAACCTTCACCATAGTTTTCATCACCGATAACGATTGAACCTACACCAGCGGCTTTATAAGCTCGTTGTACTGTTGGAACTTCGCCGTATTGGCCTGTTAATTGATTTTTTACTGAATTTGCTTTGCCATTGGCAAAGTTGATCGCTCCAATCAATAGATTGTTTGAGATATTATCCAAGTGACCACGGAATTTCAACCACGGACCAGCCATTGAAATATGGTCAGTTGTACATTTTCCTTTAGCTTTAATCAACAATTTCAAACCTTTCAAATCCGTACCTTCCCAAGCTTTGAATGGCTCTAATAATTGTAAACGGTCAGATTTTGGATTTACCGCTACTTTCACTTTACTACCATCTTTCTTAGGTTTTTGATAACCTGCATCTTTCACATCAAAGCCCAACGGAGGCAACTCAACACCAAATGGATTTTCCAATTTTACTTGTTCTCCATTTTCATTGGTCAAGAAATCTTTGGCAGGATTGAAAGTTAAATCACCTGCAATAGCAAATGCGGTTACGATTTCTGGCGATGCCACAAATGCGTGCGTATTTGGATTTCCATCGGCACGTTTAGCGAAGTTACGATTGAATGACGTGATGATTGAGTTTCTCTCACCTTTCTCTGCACCATGCCTTGCCCATTGACCAATACAAGGACCACAAGCGTTGGCTAAAACAACACCACCAATCGCATCAAATTTAGACAAAATACCATCACGCTCTGCAGTAAAACGAACTAATTCAGAACCTGGAGTGATCGTAAATTCTGCTTTTGCTTTGATATTTTTTGCGGCTGCTTGTGAAGCAATTGAAGCGGCACGAGTCATATCTTCATAAGAAGAGTTGGTACACGAACCAATCAAACCTACATCTAATTTTTGTGGCCATTTATTTTTAATTACCGCTTTAGCAAATTTAGACAATGGCCATGCCAAATCTGGCGTGAAAGGACCATTGATTCTTGGCTCAAGTCTTGAAAGGTTAATTTCAATTACTTGGTCATAATATAATTCTGGATTATCGATACATTCTTGGTCAGGACGTAACAAATCTTTGATTCCGTTAGCTAACGAAGCAACTTTTGCACGACCAGTGGCTTTCAAATAAGAAGCCATCTTTTTGTCATAACCAAAAAGTGATGTTGTAGCACCGATTTCAGCACCCATATTACATATAGTACCTTTACCAGTAGCAGAAAGTGCATCCGCACCTTTACCAATATACTCAACGATCGCACCTGTTCCACCTTTTACAGTCAACTGACCAGCAACTTCCAAGATAACGTCTTTTGCAGAAGCCCATCCTTTGAGTTTACCTGTCAATTTAACACCAATTAATTTAGGCATTTTCAATTCCCAAGCTAATCCCGCCATTACGTCGCAAGCATCTGCTCCACCAACTCCAATTGCAACCATGCCCAAACCACCTGCATTCGGTGTGTGTGAGTCAGTTCCAATCATCATACCACCTGGGAAAGCGTAATTTTCGATAACAACTTGGTGAATAATACCTGCTCCTGCTTTCCAGAACCCAATACCATATTTATTCGATACTGATGCCAAGAAATCATAAACTTCTTTATTTTTATCGGTAGCAATTTTTAAATCTTCAGTTGCACCAACTTTTGCTTGAATCAAGTGGTCGCAATGAACTGTCGAAGGAACAGCCACTTGCGGACGACCTGCCGACATAAATTGTAACAAAGCCATTTGAGCAGTTGCATCTTGCATCGCCACACGGTCTGGAGCAAAATCAACATAATCAACACCTCTGCTATATGCTTTGGTAGCAGCACCTTCGCATAAATGGGAATAAAGAATTTTTTCTGCCAAAGTAAGTGGTTTACCAGTTGCCTTGCGAGCAGCGGCTACTCTCTCTGGCATTCGAGCGTAAACGCTCTTAATCATATCTAAGTCAAAAACTGCCATTTGTTAAAAAATTTAGGATATATTGTTACCGAATATTCTTTTTAAGAAATCTTGTATTGTAACAAAATTACGAAACAAGAATTAATATACAGAAGGTTTTGTTGCAAAAATAGGATACGAATCATGTAAATACAATGTTTCGGACTGAATATCTTAAAATTCATCAAAATATTATCATTTACTGCCAACAAAAACCCAAAAAGCTGTCATAATTTTAACTTTCAAAGTTAAACTATCTGAATGGGAAAATTAAAGAAATGATAAATTTTAAGCAATTTTTAAAAGAAAATAGTTGTTTTATGAATCAAGGCTTATATTTGAGCCATAAAAAACAAAAAAAGAATAGATGTCAAAGAATTTAGTTATAGTTGAGTCACCAGCCAAAGCCAAAACCATAGAAGGTTATCTCGGAAAAGATTTTACAGTAAAATCAAGTTTTGGACACGTACGAGATTTGCCAGACAAAGAATTAGGTATAGATGTTAAAAACAAATTCTTACCAAATTATATTGTATCTTCTGATAAAACTAAGGTTATCAGCGAACTAAAAAAACTCGCAAAAGAATCTGATACAGTTTGGCTTGCAACTGATGATGACCGTGAGGGAGAAGCTATTTCTTGGCATTTAAAAGAAGCTTTGGGTCTTAATGATGCAACCCCAAGAATTGTTTTTAGAGAAATTACCAAGAAAGCAATCACCACAGCTATACAAAATCCACGTACAATCAATATGGATTTAGTTGATGCTCAACAAGCTCGTCGGGTACTTGACCGTTTGGTTGGTTTTGAACTTTCGCCTGTACTTTGGCAAAAAATTAGAACTGGCGAACGTACCAATCTATCAGCAGGCAGGGTACAATCTGTGGCTGTTAGAGTAATTGTTGACCGTGAAAGAGAAATTGATGCCCACGAGTCAAAATCTTCATATAAAGTTCAGGCTCAATTTATTGTCGAAAAGGGTAAAATCTTAAATGCCGAATTATCCAAAAATTTTGACAAAGAAAATAATGCAAGAGAGTTTTTGGAAAAATGCAGAAATGCCATTTTTACCATTAAGAATTTGGAGGTAAAACCTGCCAAAAAATCTCCTGCGGCCCCATTTACAACTTCTACTTTGCAACAAGAAGCTTCACGTAAATTAGGATTTTCGGTACTCCAAACCATGACAGTTGCTCAGAAATTGTATGAAGCAGGGAAGATTTCATACATGAGAACAGACTCTACGAATCTTTCGGGAGAAGCAATTGAGAAAGCAAAAGTACAAATTGAGAATGCCTATGGCGAAAAATATGTAAAAACTCGTCAGTATAAAACCAAAAATGAGTCGGCACAAGAAGCCCACGAAGCCATTCGTCCAACTGATTTTGGTGTTGAAAAAGTTGATGGAGATAGAAATGAACAAAGATTATATGAGTTGATTTGGAAACGTTCGATTGCTTCACAAATGGCTGATGCTGAGTTGGAACGTACTATCGCTACAATCGGAATTTCAACAACTAATGAAGAATTAGTGGCCACAGGTGAAGTTATTAAATTTGATGGTTTCTTGAAAGTTTACCTCGAATCAAGCGACGATGAAGACGAAGAAAGTAAAGGAATGTTGCCTCCATTAAGTATTGGTCAAATTCTAGATTTGGCAATCATGCGAGCAACTGAAAGATTTTCAAAACCTGCAGCACGCTATACTGAGGCAAGTTTAGTAAAGAAATTAGAAGAAATGGGGATCGGTCGCCCATCTACTTATGCACCTACAATTTCTACAATTATCAAAAGAAATTACGTTGTTAAGGAAGATCGGCCTGGAAAAGAAAGAAACTTCAAGGAATTTACCTTAAAAGACAATCAAGTTTCTGAAAAAATTGGCAAAGAAAACTACGGAACAGAAAAATCTAAACTATTCCCAACCAATATAGGCATGGTTGTCAATGACTTTTTGGTTGATAATTTTGATGCCGTCATTGACTATAATTTTACTGCCAATGTTGAGAAAAATTTCGATATTGTTGCCGAAGGCAAAGCTCAATGGCAAAATATTATTGCCGATTTTTACAAAGATTTTCATTCAAAAATTGAGTTGGCAAGCGAAGTTAAATCTACTGCTGGTACTCGTGAATTAGGAATAGATCCAAAATCGGGAAAGAAAGTTTCTGTAAAAATTGGCAAATTTGGCCCGTATGTTCAAATCGGAGAAAAGGATGATGAAGATAAACCCACTTTTGTGAGTCTTCAAAAAGGGCAATTGATTGATACTATTACATTAGAAGAAGGTTTAGCTTTATTCGATTTACCAAAACTGCCTAAAGAAGTTGGCTTCTATGAAGATAAACCATTGATTGTTTCGATTGGAAAATTTGGCCCATATATCAAACATGATGACAAATTTTATAACCTCGAAAAATCTGACGACCCTTATCAGGTTGACGAAGCTCGTGCCATTGAGGTAATTGAAGCCAAACGCAACAGCGGAGATTTATCACAACCAAAAGATTTAGGAATTTATGAAGGTTTGGCTGTAAATATTGGTAAAGGTCGTTTTGGCCCTTATGTAAAATACGGTGATAAATATTATAATATTGCCAAAGGTACTGACCCAACAACTTTGACTATTGAAGGAGCTATTGAAATTATCAAAGCCAAAAATGCTGCCGAAAGCAATAAAATAATCAAAGAATTTGAAGAAAATAAGACAATTCAAGTTTTGAATGGTCAGTATGGCCCATATATTAAAGCAGGAAAACGCAACGTGAAAATTCCAAAAGGAACCGACCCTGCTACTTTAACTTTAGAAGATTGCTTGAAACTGGCCAATGGATAATATTTAATTATAAATGTTAAATTATGAATGGTGAATGTCTAACGAAAATTTTTAAAATTATCATTAAACATTCATCATTTTACGTTATTTATTTATGAAAAAGAAACTCGTAGTGTTAACTGGTGCGGGAATCAGTGCTGAAAGTGGCATCATGACTTTCAGAGACGCGGGCGGACTTTGGGAAAACCATAGCATAGAAGATGTTGCCACTCCAGAAGGTTGGCGTAGGAATCCCGCTTTGGTTCAAAAATTTTATAATGAGCGTCGAGCAAAAGCTTTTGAAGCTCAACCAAATGCTGGTCATAAGGCTTTAGTCGATTTAGAAAAATATTTTGATGTCAGAATCATTACACAAAATGTTGATAATCTTCATGAAAAAGCAGGTTCGTGCAATGTTTTGCATTTACATGGTGAATTAACCAAAGTTAGAAGTATCAAAAACGAAGATTTAATTTATGATGTTGGTGACAAGGCCATCCAAATGGGCGATTTGGCAGAGGATGGTGGACAACTCCGCCCACACATTGTTTGGTTTGGAGAAATGGTACCAATGATTGAAGTTGCCACAGATTTATGTTTAAATGCCGATATTTTTGTGGTAGTAGGTACTTCTATGCAAGTTTATCCAGCAGCAGGTGTCATTGGGTTTGTTGCTGATGAAGCCCCTAAATTTATTATTGACCCAAATTCACCAGAAGTTTCTTCTCAATACAAAAATGTGCATTTTATCAAAGAAACAGCTACTATTGGCGTGCCAAAGTTGGCTGATATGCTGATTAATCAATATCAATGAAAAAAATCATATTCTTCATTTTGATGTGTAACAACGCCTTTGGTCAAAGTTTTCAACAAGAGCTTGACTCACTCTTAGCTGCAAAATATTCGTCAAATCAAGCAGGAATTGCTGTTTTGATTCTTCATCATAATAAGGAAATTTATAAGAAAGGCTTTGGATTAGCTAATATCGAAACCAAAGCACCAATTACTGCTCAGACTAATTTCAGAATGGCATCAGTTTCAAAGCAATTTACTGCGATGTGTATTATGTTGCTTGAAAAACAAAATAAATTAAGTTATGAAGATAATTTATTGAAATTCTTTCCTGATTTCGATAAAACAGTTGGTTCAAAAATAAAAATCAAACACTTATTAACACATACTTCTGGAATTCTTGATTACGAAGAATTAATTCCAGCCAATCAAAAAGAACAATTATCGGATGCTGATGTTGTCAATTTTTTAAAGAATCAATCAAAAACTTATTTTGAAGCGGGTTCTACATTTCAATATAGTAATTCTGGATTTTGCTTGCTTGAACAGATTGTTGAACGAGCTTCCAAAATGAGTTTTGTTGAATTTATTGAAAGCCATATTTTTAAGCCTTTAGGCATGAAAAGTACCAAAATCTTTGAAACAAATGTAGATATTCCAAATAGAGCAATGGGCTATGCTCGTAATGAAAAGGGAGAATTGATATTTTCTGATCAAAGCATCACCAGTGCTACCAAAGGTGATGGATGTATTTACACTTCATTAGAAGATTATTCAAAATGGCATAACTCATTGATAAATAACAAATTAATTAATCTAAATTCTGAGTTGATTAAGATCAATCACAAGATTGAAGGTACAAAAAATGTAAGATACGGTTTAGGATGGTTTCATTCATATAATGCGTCAAATCAGTTAGAATTATATCATACTGGTAGTACCTGCGGATTTAGTAACGCTGTCAACTTTGTTCCTCAAAAAGGCTTTTTACTGGTCAGTTTCTCAAATATTGCAGACAATCATTTGATTGAAAAATCAATCAGAGTTTTATTGAAAAAATACAATTTAGATGATTCTGCCATTGATTTTGCCAAGATGCTTGAATTGACTCGTTGAAAATAAAAAATCCTCTATTTTTTTAACAAATAAAAAATAGAGGATTTTTATGTAATAATCAGTTAAAAAATTATAACTGAGCTTCTAATTTAGAAGTAAGAATATGTTTCGGAACTGCTCCTACGATTTTATCAACCATTTTACCATTTTTAAAAATCATCAAAGTAGGAATCGAACGAATTCCAAAACTCGATGGTACTGATGAATTTGCATCAACATCTAACTTACCAACAATTGCTTTTCCTTCGTATTCTCCAGCGATTTCTTCTACAACCGGCCCAATCATCTTACATGGCCCACACCACTCTGCCCAAAAATCAACTAAAACTGGTGTGTCTGAATTAATTAATTCAGCAAAACTTGCATCTGTAATTTCAATTGCTTTATGTCCCATTTCTATAAATTCCTTTGTTAGGAATGAAATTTTAATTTATAATTTGTTTTATTGATTAGTTAACAAATCACTATGAAATAAAAGTTCCGTAGAAATAAAAGGATTTAGGAATTAGGTTTTAGGAGTGAGAGTTTAGGTTTTAAGAGTTAGGATTTAGGAGTTAGGTTTGACTCTTAAATTATCTTTTTTATCAAATTCCTAATACCAAAATTTTACTATCTTCTTGCACAATATATTTTTTATCTAAATCCGATTTCCTAAAACCTATTTCCTAAAACTTACCTTCTCACGCCAAGACAACATTATCTTCTCCTACAATTTCTTTCAATTCTTTCACAAAGTCATTTGTTGATGCAACTTTCTGTTTACGTGAAAGCAGCAAAACATCCATTTTTTCATCTGCATCAAATACCGAAAGTTTAAAATCAAAATTTCCTGGAAATCTGATCATAGTATTTTGCACTTGCTCTACTAATTGAGCATTCACAAATTGTAATCCAATCGAAATTTTCACTTCTTTAAAAAGTTTATTTCTAATTTCAGTCAATAATTCCATCCCCAAAACCTTAAATTCCCAATCGCCTTCTCTCCCCCACTTGGTTTGTACTTTTCCACGAATAAACAAAAACAAACCCATCTGCATATATTTGGAATAATTGACAAAATCTTGTCCAAAAAGCATCATCTCCATGCTTGAATTATAATCTTCAATTTTTAAAATCCCAAACGGATTTCCATTTTTTGAAGTCTTGGTTACCACACTTGTAACAACGCCACCAATGGCAAATTCTTTATTCAGATTTGAGGCATCAAGCACTTGGTCGAGCGGTGTGCATTTCCGCATTTCAAGTCTAAACTGGTCGAGTGGATGTCCTGAAATATAAAAGCCAACCACATCTTTTTCAAATTTTAGTTTTTGTATATCACCCCATTGTTCGCAATCTGGGATTTTAGGTTTAGCAATATCAAATGCCCCACCAATTGCTCCAAAGAGTGAATTTTGTCCAGCAGAAGCATTTTCATGAAATTTATTGGCATACTTGATGATTTTTTCGATTAAGGAAGTATTATCTGTTTCATCAAAATATTGGGCTCGGTGCAAGTCTTCAAAACAATCAAAAGCTCCAGCATAAGCAAAAGATTCAAGTGTTTTTTTATTGACAGTACGAAGATTGACACGAGTAATAAAATCAAAAATATCCTTAAAGTGTCCACCTTTTGTTCTTTCTTCGATTACTGCATCAACGGCGGCATCTCCTGAGCCTTTGATTCCCCCCATTCCAAAGCGAATATCCCCTTTTTTATTCACACTGAATTGTTTTTGAGATTCATTGACATCTGGACCTAAAACATTGAGACCTAAAGCCTTACATTCTTCCATGAAAAATGTAATTTTATCAATATTTCCTAATTGCGAAGTCATTACTGCCGCCATATATTCTGAGGTGTAATGAGCCTTCAAGTAGGCCGTTTGATAAGCAACAAAAGCGTAACATGTAGAGTGAGATTTATTAAAAGCATAAGATGCAAATGCTTCCCAATCAGACCATACTTTTTCCAAAATTTTTGCATCATGTCCTTTGGCAACTGCACCCGAAATAAACTGAGGTTTCAATTTATCAATCATATTTCGGTCTTTTTTTCCCATTGCCTTTCTCAAAACATCAGCATCACCTTTTGAGAAACCTGCCAACTTTTGAGAAAGCAACATCACTTGCTCTTGATAAACTGTAATGCCGTACGTTTCGCCTAAAAATTCCTCCATCTCTGGTAAATCATATTTTACCTCTTCACGCCCGTGCTTACGATTAATAAAGTTAGGTATATAGGCAATAGGGCCAGGACGATACAAGGCATTCATTGCAATTAAATCATCCAATCTATCAGGTTTCAAATCTTTCATGTATTTTTTCATACCGTCAGATTCAAACTGGAAAACTGCATTCGTTTCGCCACGTTGCAGCAGTTCATAGGTTAGCTTATCATCGAGCGGAATATTATCAATATCAATTGTCACATCATGATTTTCTTTAATCATTCTTAAACAATCTTTAATGATGGTCAAGTTTCGCAGACCTAAGAAGTCCATTTTGATTACACCTGCATCTTCAATGATTTTTCCTTCGTATTGTGTAATCAATAATTCAGTTTCTTTTGATGTAGAAACGGGCAAAATATTATACAAATCTTCGGGAGCAATGATAATTCCTGCTGCATGGATACCTGTATTTCTAACAGTTCCTTCTAAGCGATGAGCTTGCTGTAAAACCTTGCCAGTCAAGTCATTACCATTATACATCGTCCGAAACTTCTTGACATTTTCAATCTCATCGGGTTGGATACCGACCTCGGTCAAACTACCTTTTCCTTCTAAAGGGTAATTAACCATTTTTTCAAAATCAATGCCATAAGCTGGTTTATCTGGCACTAACTTTACTATATAATTGGCATCAGCAAGTGGCAATTCCATTACCCGAGCAACATCTTTAATGGCCGATTTAGTGGCCATCGTACCGTAAGTAATGATTTGAGCAACCTGATTTTTAGTGTATTTTTGCACTACATAATCAATTACTTTTTGACGACCTTCGTCATCAAAATCAGTATCAATATCGGGCATTGACTTACGGTCAGGATTCAAGAAACGCTCAAAAAGCAATTGATACTTGATTGGGTCAATGTTTGTGATCCCTATACAATAAGCAACTGCCGAACCTGCTGCCGAGCCACGTCCTGGTCCAATCATCACACCCATATCTCGACCAGCTTTGATAAAATCTGCAACAATCAAGAAATATCCAGCAAAACCCATTGATTTAATGGTAAAAAGTTCAAAATCAAGTCGTTCTTGTACTTCATTACCTATTTCGCTGTATCTTTTCCTCGCTCCTTCGTAGGTCAAATGCTTCAAATATTCCCATTGATTGAGTACATCATCAGCATGTATTTTAAATTCATCAGGAATCGGAAAGTTAGGAAGCATGATATCACGCTTCAATTTTAAGGTTTCAACTTTTCCAACAATTTCATTAGTATTATCAATCGCCTCAGGAATATCGCTGAAAAGGCGAGTCATTTCTTCGGTTGTTTTGAAATAAAATTGGTCATTATAAAAGGCAAAACGGGTATTTTTTGAGCCACCTTCATCATCATTAAATTCTTTAGCTGATGGCGTTGAAAACTTTTCGTTGGTATTTACACACAACAAAATATCATGAGCTACCCAATCTTGTTGGTCAACGTAATGGCTATCATTAGAAGCAATGATTTTAACATTATATTTTTTGGCAAACTTCATCAAAACCTCGTTGGCTTGAATCTGTTCGGGAATTTCATGGCGTTGTAACTCTACATAATAATCTTCACCAAATCTATCCAACCACCATTGAAATTCCTTTTCCCCTTCCTCTTCTCCTTTTTTCAAAATCATTTGCGGAACGGATGCACCAATACAGCAAGTTGTGGCAATTAAATCATCTTTATATTGCTCTATCATTGCCTTAGTAATGCGGGGATATTTACCATACAATCCTTCAATGTAGCCCAAAGAGCAAAGTTTTACTAAGTTTTTATAACCATTAGCATTTTTTGCCAATAAAAGTTGATGATAACGTTTATCCTTTTGGTCTTTGGTAAATTGCTTGCGATGATGGTCTTCAACTACATAAAACTCGCAACCAACAATTGGTTTTACACCAAACTTCGCAGCATTAGATACAAAATCAAAAACCCCAAACATATTCCCGTGGTCAGTAATGGCCATAGCGGGCATATTGTCAGCTTGAGCTTTTTTGAAAAGCTTTTTTATATCAGATGCACCGTCAAGTAATGAAAACTGTGTATGGTTATGTAAATGAGAAAATTGCATTTTTGGGGAAAGTTTATGGTAGCACAATTTTAAAACTGTGTCGGATCATTTTAAATGATCATTTTACGAATTCAAGTATAAATTTAAGTAAAAACTACCAACAAAAAGAAAAAAAAATATTGTTTAATAATAAATACCTGATAATCAAGCTACTAACTATTATCATTATTTTTATTAACTTTTAATGAAAATAATGATTATCTGATTAATCAAATTTTTATTCAACCAATTAATTTAGAAACTTGAAACTCAACCTTGTACCTAAGCATTCTTATAGACAAAAACTATAAGAACATAAAAACAATCAATTTGATTTATAGAAAACACTGTTGTAGTTTTGGGATGTAATTAAATGTGAATCAGAAAATTCACAAAAATCCTCACTAAAAAAAGTGGAGTTTACATTATCACAATAAATCACATATTAAATTATCAAAATGGAAAATCTCACATCAGATTCTGGTGGCAAATGCCCATTTCCTCATGGAGCAACAATCAATAAAAGTGCAGGTAGTGGCACAAGAAACCATGACTGGTGGCCAAATCAGTTAAGACTAAATATTCTCCGCCAGCATTCTTCATTATCTAATCCTATGGGAGAAGATTTTAATTATGCAGAAGAATTCAAATCACTTGATTTAGCAGCTTTAAAGCAAGAAATCTACGATTTGATGACAACTTCACAAGATTGGTGGCCTGCTGATTATGGTCATTATGGCCCATTTTTCATTCGTATGGCATGGCATAGTGCAGGTACTTACCGTATCGCTGATGGTAGAGGTGGTGCAGGTTCTGGTACACAACGCTTTGCTCCTTTGAATAGCTGGCCAGATAATGGGAATCTTGACAAAGCACGTCTATTGCTTTGGCCTATCAAACAAAAATATGGTAAAAAAATCTCTTGGGCTGACCTCATGATTTTAGCAGGAAACTGTGCATTAGAATCAATGGGATTCAAAACATTTGGTTTTGGCGGTGGCCGTGAAGATGTGTGGGAACCAGAAGAAGATATTTATTGGGGTTCAGAAGGCAAATGGTTGGATGACAAAAGATATACTGGTGACCGTGATTTAGAAAATCCGCTTGCAGCAGTTCAAATGGGACTTATCTACGTAAATCCTGAAGGACCTAATGGAACACCTGACCCACTGGCAGCAGCTCGTGACATTCGTGATACTTTTGGTCGCATGGCAATGAATGATGAAGAAACTGTCGCTTTGATTGCGGGTGGACATACCTTTGGTAAAGCTCATGGTGCAGGAGACCCTGGTCAATATGTGGGCCCAGAACCAGCCGCCGCAGGAATTGAAGAACAAAGCCTTGGTTGGAAAAATACTTATGGTACTGGTAATGCAGGATACACTATTACAAGTGGTTTGGAAGGTGCATGGTCTCAAACGCCGACGCAATGGAGCAACCATTATTTTAACAACCTATTTAGTTACGATTGGGAATTAACCAAAAGCCCAGCAGGAGCTCAACAATGGAAACCAGTAGGTGATGCCGCAGCAGGTACAGTACCAGATGCTCACGATCCAGCTAAACGTCACGCTCCGATTATGTTTACGACAGACATGGCTTTGAGAATGGACCCAATTTATGAACCAATTTCAAGACGCTTCTTCGAAAATCCAGATCAATTTGCTGATGCTTTTGCTCGTGCTTGGTTTAAACTCACTCACCGTGATATGGGACCTAAAGTTCTTTATTTAGGTAATGAAGTTCCTACCGAAGAATTAATTTGGCAAGATCCAATTCCTGCAGCTACTTATCAATTAATTGATGAGCAAGATATTGCAACTTTGAAGGCCAAAATTTTAGCTTCAGGACTATCAGTTTCAGAATTGGTTTCAACTGCTTGGGCTTCAGCTTCAACTTTCCGTGGATCTGACAAACGTGGTGGTGCAAACGGAGGTCGCCTTCGTCTTTCTCCACAAAAGTTTTGGGCAGTCAATAATCCAGTACAGTTAGATAAGGTTTTATCAAAACTTGAAGGTATTAAGAATGAATTCAACGCCTCAGCAACGAGTGGTAAGGCTGTTTCAATAGCTGATTTGATTGTTTTGGGTGGAAGTGCTGGTATTGAACAAGCAGCCAAAAATGCAGGACACAACATTACTGTCCCATTTACACCTGGACGTACAGATGCCTCACAAGAACAAACTGATGTAGAATCATTTGCTGTACTTGAACCATTGGCAGATGGATTCCGTAATTATTCAAAAGGTTATTTTACAACCTCAGCAGAAGAAATGTTGGTTGATAAAGCTCAATTATTGACGCTTAGTCCACCAGAAATGACAGTTTTGGTTGGTGGTTTACGGGTATTAAATGCTAATTTTGATAAATCTCTATTGGGGGTATTTACCAATAAGAAGGAAACACTTACCAACGATTTCTTTGTAAACTTACTCGACTTAAAAACTACTTGGAGAGCAACAAACGCTCATCAAGATGTTTTTGAAGGCCGCGATCGTTCAACTGGAGAACTCAAATGGTCAGGTACTCGTGTTGATCTAATTTTTGGTTCAAACTCAGAATTACGTGCCTTAGCAGAAGTTTATGGTTGTGGAGATTCTCAAGAAAAATTCTTGAAGGATTTCGTAGCAGCATGGACAAAAGTGATGAATCTTGACCGTTTTGATTTGGTTTAAAGATTAGTTTAAAGTTTTAAACAAAAAGAGGTAGTTTGGTAACAAACCACCTCTTTTTGTTTAATCACATTTTTGAAGTAATAACCGATGCCACATAATCACAATTTATATATAGCTTCTGGTAGAATCTCTTGTAAAATATGAGTTAGTACATAAATTAAAGCTAAGTTTTCAAACAGAAATATCTGATTATCAGTATAATAAAAGAAAACATTTTCAAAAAAATTTGAAAACTCAATATCAAATCGTATCTTTGCACCCCAATTTACTTTTTGTTCAATACTTAATGTTTTAGCGATGCCAAAGCAAAAAACCAATTCTGGAGCGAAAAAACGCTTCAAAATTACAGGTACTGGAAAGATTAAGCGTAAACACGCTTTTCATAGCCATATCCTGACCAAAAAATCAAACAAACGTAAAAGAAACTTGGTTTCTGCAACGCTTGTAAGTTCGGCTGATACTGATCGTATCGAAGGACTATTATGTATGTAATTTGACTAATTAAGAATTGAGAATGTAGAATTAAGAATTATTTTTAATGAAACATCTTAATTATTGAAGTCACCAAATTATTATACTGGTTCAAACGACAAGGTGTCGTTTATTGTTTCACCCGACAAATGGCAACCGCAAGAGTTCTGAGTTCTGATTTCTGATTTCTGAGTTGAAGATTCATTCTTCATTCTACATTCTTAATTCTTAATTGAATGAGCCGCCAAAGTCAAAAAACTAAAAAAATAAAATGCCAAGAAGTGTCAATCACGTAGCGTCAAGAGCGAGACGTAAAAAAGTCCTTAAATTAGCCAAAGGTTATTACGGACGTAGAAAAAATGTTTGGACGGTAGCAAAAAACGCCGTTGAAAAAGGTTTAGTTTATGCCTATTCAGGTCGTAAACAAAAGAAAAGAAGTTATCGTCGTTTGTGGATTGTTCGTATTAATGCAGGTGTGCGTCCATTAGGAATGTCATATTCTGTTTTAATTGACAAACTCGCAAAGGCAGGCATCGAACTTAACAGAAAAGTATTAGCTGACTTAGCAATGAACCATTACGATGCGTTCAAAGCAGTCGTTGAAAAAGTAAAGTAAAAAGCCACGCCCTTCCCCATCGGGGAGTTATGGATAAGGTCAATAAAAAAAGCATCAATAATTGATGCTTTTTTTATTGGTATTTTCTCAAAATATAGGATATTACGTTTCAATTATTAATGTTTTCAAACCTTTCCATTTTCCTTCTTTATCCTGTCCAATGAGATAAGCTTCGATTTCTATTCTTCCAGCTCGTAAATACTCCAAATTGGTCAAGTTACTATTTACTAGCTCTTTGACCTTCATAAAGTTGACGGCTCTATTTTTTTCAAAATCTGTCCACCATTCTTTTTCGGTCAAAATTGGCTCAAAGAATCTTTCCCACGGCAAAACTTCAACTCGTACAGATGGAGTAACTCCAATATACTTACGAAAAAGAATGGTATCAAATGGAGCTGGGTTATCTGCCTGCCAATCAATAACTTTAATTTTTTCGTCTGATTCGCTTGGAAATAATAGGCCATCAACACTTGCAGTTAATTGTTCAACGAATGATTTTTCTGATTTTACTTCGATTTCGTTCACTTTTTTGGGGTTTGGTAAATTATTTTTATGTTTCTTGTTACTTTTCACTTTAATTAATGTCAGAAACGTAAATTTATTCAATCAATTTTGGAATAAATGTAAGTAAAATAGTAATATTGTACCAATTAACAACCATTAAATCTTAAAAAAATGTTAGAAGTATTGCAAGGTCTTATTCAACAACACGGTCAAAGTGCTGTAATCAATAATCCACAAGTCCCAAATGAGCATAATGAAGGCGTGATGAACGAAGTCATGCAAGGGCTTATGGGTGGTTTGTCGAATCAAGCAAATTCACAAGGTGGGCTTGGTAGCTTAATAGGGCTTTTAGGTGGTGGAGCTGGGAATGGTGGAAGTTTGATGTCAAACCCAATCGTTGGTGGCATTGCTCAAAGTGTAGTTGGAAACCTCATGGAAAAGTTTGGTTTGTCAAATTCTGCGGCTGCAGGTGTTGTAACAAGCATGTTGCCATCTGTTTTGGGTGGTTTAATCAACAAAACAAATGATCCTGATGACAATTCGATTGATTTAGGTGGCTTAATGGGGACAATCACAGGAGGTAAAACTGCTGGAATTGATTTTAGTAGTATTTTAAGTCAAGGTGCTGGAGCATTAGCCGATGGCAAACTTGATATGAATGATTTAATGAATATTGCTGGCGGAATGATGGGAAGCCAACAAAATCAACAACAAGGAGGTGGCTTGGGCGGCCTTTTAGGTGGATTATTTGGCGGAAAATAATATTACAATTCAATTAAGCATCATACTATTTATATGTATGATGCTTTTGAATTTTAGTAAAGATTTCACACAAGGTATTTAAAATAAAGTCATCAAATTATCCAACAATCACACACTTAATACTTCTATTTTATCTCAAAATACTACTATTTTTTTTCAATAATTTGTCATTGGGTGAAAATTCGAACCGTTTAATCAATAAATATAGTAATTTGCTTCACTTTTTCGTTATTTTGTGTAGTCATACTATGCTTGCTACAAATTCATAATAATACAAATATTCCACATGAGGATTTATTCTCTATCTTTCATAATCATATTATTTGCTCTTGGAATTGAATTTGATATCAATGCCCAAGTTACAATCACTTTTCCAATGGAAAAGGCTGTTTTCCAGAGAAATCAAAGTAATCAAGCAAAAATTTATATTGCAGGAAATTTTACTTCAACTATTAATACAGTAGAAGCAAGATTAAAAAATGCTTCCAATGATGTTGTAGTTATTGACTGGACTATCATTTCTTTTAATCCTAATAATGGTGTTTTCAGTGGTTCTCTTTCAAATGTAACGGGTGGATGGTACAAATTAGAAGTTAGAGGAAAACTCAATGCAAGTGTAGTAGGTACCGCAACGCTCAATCGAGTTGGAGTGGGTGAAGTATTTATAATTGCAGGTCAATCAAATGCTCAAGGCCTTGAAGGCGATCATGGTGAAGTTGGTGCAAGTGATGAACGTGTTGTTACTCATAATGAAATTTCGTGGTTTGATAGCGGTGTCAATCATTGTGACCTTAAATTTCCAAATTATCCAGTTTTATCTCAAATCGTAAGTAGTGGTAGTACCAGAAGTTATCTCTCAAAAACAGGCTTTAACCCTTGGGCTTATGGAAAATTGGGTGATAATTTGGTCAGTCGATTGGGTGTCCCTGTTGCCTTTTTTAATGCTGCAGCTTTTGCAACATCTTCTCAAAATTGGAAAGAAAGCTCTGATGGCTTAACTACCCTAAGTCATTATTCAGGACAACCCTATTGCAATACATCAGGAGTGCCATATAATGGATTGAGGAAAGTCTTAAATTACTATGCCTCTTTATTTGGAGTGAGAGCAATATTGTGGCATCAAGGAGAAAGTGATAATTTTGCAGGAATCTCCCAAAGTAATTATATTTCAAATGTAAATTATGTTATTAACAAAAGTCGTTCACACTTCGGCAGTAACATTCCTTGGGTAATTTCAAAAGCTTCGGTATTTGATAAAAATTCCAATGGAGGTTTGGGAAACGCAAACAGTGGTATTATAAACGCACAATACAATTTAGCTAATAGTAGTAATCAGATTTTTTCTGGGCCATCAACTGATGACTTATTAGGTTCAAATAGGATTGATGAAGTCCATTTTTATGGACCAGGGCTTATAGAATTGGCAAATCGTTGGAATGCGTCGTTGAGTACTGATTTTTTCAATGCCTCAAACCCAATTGTAGCTAAACCACTACCAATCGTAAGTGTCGGTTGTCACTCAATAACTGAGCTACGTTTAACTGCACCATCAGGTTATAATGCCTACAAATGGGTTCGAACCGATACAGGTAACAATGATTATGAAGATGTTGCCGAAGCCACCACACAAATAATTGATCGCTCATCTGGTACATATCGCTGTTATTTAACAGATGCACAAGGAAATATTACATTTACTCAACCTGTAACGGTACAAAACGTTGCAAACTATTGTAGTTGTGTTGGTCTGACTAGTTGTTCAGGTATAACTTATCTATCAAATTCTACACCTTGTTTTTCATCAAATGGCTGGGGGCCAATAGAAATGGACAAAAGCAATGGTGAAAGTGGTTTAGGAGATGGTTCTTCTATAAAAATAAAAGGAATTACCTATCCAAAAGGTATTGGTACACACGCCAATTCAGAAATTGTTTATCATCTCAATAATAATTTTGGTAGATTTATAAGTGATATTGGCATTGATGATGAAGTTAGTACAGCTACAGAAGGAGCTACGGTAATTTTTAAGGTTTATAAAGATAATACTTTAAGTTATACCAGTGGCATTTTGAATAAAAATTCAGCCACAGTCAGAGTAAATATTGATGTAAACAATGTTAATGAATTAAAATTAGCTGTTGAGGATGGTGGTGATACTTTTTTTGCTGACCATGCAGATTGGGCAGGTGCAAGGCTACATTGCGTTGATAATCAAGCTCCTACAGCACCAAGTTCATTAGTAGAAAGTAATATTGGTCAAAACTGCGTTAAACTAACCTGGAATGCTTCAACTGACAATATGGAGGTTGAGAAGTATAACATTTATCAAGATGGCAATCTCATCGGTAGTGTAAATGCTCCTATCACTACCTATCAAGTGACAGGTCTTTTGCAACTAAATTATTACAGATTTTCTGTCAAAGCGGTAGATTATTCTGGAAATATTTCAAGCGAAAGTAATATTTCAGAGGTTGTAACCTTACAAAATCCGTTGATAGCCATTTCTAAAAAAATTATAAATATTGGACAATCAACCTCACTCGTCGCTTTTGGTTGTAGTGGCGGAACAATCAATTGGTCAACAGGTTCCACAGCAAATCCTCTTGTCGTAAGTCCCAGCGATACAACTATTTATAGTGTAACTTGTACCGTAGGATCTTGTACTAGTATTGTTGCTAAAGATACTGTAAAAGTTATACCTAATTGTAAAACCAGCTATATATTAATTAATAATAGAGATAATTATGGCGGATCTGGAACAAATCTTACTTTTAGTAGCTCACAAACTATATCAGCGACCAATATCATATCCACTCAAGCCAATGTAACCTATAAAGCGGCTAAGTCAATAACTTTACTACCTGGTTTTCAATCAACTTCTGGAACCGTATTCAATGCTTATATCGCTGGTTGTGTGAATAATGCACGAATAGGTTCGCTTTTCGAAAGTCAACCTGCCGATAAGCTCAAATTGTCTCCTTCAATTGAAAAACAGGATTAATTTTCTGCCAATATGTCAGTATTTTCTGCCAAAATAATGCTTGGCACTCCAATTGATGATATGTAAACAAAACTAATTTGCATACATAATACTGACACAAATAACATGGGAAAAATCATTGGAATTGACTTAGGAACAACCAACTCGTGCGTTGCCGTGATGGAAGGAAACGAGCCAGTTGTAATCGCTAACAGCGAAGGTGCCCGCACAACCCCTTCAATTGTTGCTTTTTTAGAAAACGGAGAAAAGAAAATCGGTGCACCAGCCAAACGTCAGGCTATCACTAACCCTAAAAACACCATTTCATCAATCAAACGTTTCATGGGTAAACGTTTCACTGAAGTTGGCAGTGAAATAAAAACTATCAACTACGATGTAGAACAAGGAGCTAATAATACGCCACGTGTCCGCATTGGCGATAGATTATATACACCACAAGAAATCTCAGCATCGATCCTTCAAAAAATGAAGCAAACTGCTGAAGATTATTTAGGAACTACAGTAACGGAGGCCGTAATTACAGTTCCTGCTTACTTCAACGATGCAGAACGCCAAGCGACAAAAGAAGCAGGTACTATTGCAGGTTTGGATGTAAAACGTATCATCAACGAGCCAACTGCTGCTGCCTTAGCTTATGGACTTGATAAACAAGGCAAAGACATTACAGTTGCTGTGTTTGACTTAGGTGGTGGTACTTTTGACGTTTCAATCCTTGAATTAGGTGATGGTGTATTTGAAGTAAAATCAACTGATGGAGACACACACTTGGGTGGTGATGACTTTGATCAAGTAATTATTGAATGGCTAGCTGATGAATTCAAAAAAGATGAAGGTATTGATCTTCGTCAAGATGCAATGGCTCTTCAACGTTTGAAAGAAGCAGCTGAAAGAGCAAAAATTGAACTATCAAGTTCAGCACAAACAGAAATTAATCTACCTTATATCTTCCCTGTGAATGGTATTCCAAAGCACTTGGTAAGAAGTTTGAGTAGATCAAAATTTGAGCAATTGGCTGATAGCTTGATTCAAAGAGCGATGGAGCCTTGCAAGCGTGCAATGAAAAATGCAGGCATGAGCAATAGCGATATTGATGAAGTAATTTTGGTAGGAGGCTCGACTCGTATTCCTAAAGTTCAAGAAGAAGTTGAGAAGTTCTTTGGTAAAAAACCTTCAAAAAATGTTAATCCTGATGAAGCCGTTGCGATTGGTGCTGCAGTTCAAGGCGGAGTATTAACTGGTGAAGTAAAAGATATTTTATTACTTGACGTAATTCCATTGTCATTAGGAATTGAAACTTTGGGTGGTGTATTTACTAAAATGATCGAAGCAAATACAACAATTCCAACAAAGAAAAACGAAACATTCTCAACAGCTGCCGATAATCAGCCTTCAGTAGAATTACATATTTTACAAGGAGAACGTCCGATGGCTAATCAAAACCGTACTTTAGGACGATTCCACTTAGATGGCATTCCACCTTCACCACGTGGTGTACCACAAATCGAAGTAACTTTTGATGTTGATGCCAATGGTATTCTACATGTAGCTGCCAAGGATAAAGGTACAGGTAAAGAACAAAAAATTCGTATTGAAGCTTCATCAGGTTTGTCAGATGCTGAAATCCAAAAAATGAAAGATGAGGCAAAAGCAAACGAAGAAGCTGATAAAGCAGAAAAAGAAAAAGTTGAAAAAATTAATGCAGCCGATACCATGATATTTACAACTGAAAAACAGTTGAAAGAGTATGGAGATAAGCTTTCGGATGGCAATAAATCAGCCATTGAAAGTGCATTGACAGAGCTGAGAGCTGCTCACGGAACTAAAGACCTTACAGCTATTGATGCTGCAATGGAAAAAATCAATGCTGCTTGGCAGGCTGCTTCTCAAGAAATGTACGCTTCGGGTGCAGCTCCATCTGGTGCTGACATGGGCGGACAGGGAAATCCTTCAAGTACAGGTACTGAAGAAGGTGTAACAGATGTAAATTATGAGGAAGTAAAATAACTTGTGCTACCTCATTCAGAAATGCTCTATTTCAATTGAAATAGAGCATTTTTTTTTATACTTTTTACTATAATTTTTTAATAAATTATTTTTTCTAAATAAAAAAGCTCCCTATTCATTACTGAAAAGGGAGCTTTCATTTTTTTAACTTTTATAGTATTAAGATTCACACAATAGCTCAAAAAAATCATATTTGAGCTTCAAAAATTCATAGATGATCAAGCGGTATTATTTATGTTTTTTTTGCCTAAAAATAGTGGTTACCCCCAAAAAAAAATAATATATAATAAAAATGCTACCGCTTAATTATTAGGTATAATATTTGCAATATTATAATCATACAATTCTCAATAAACAAAAATAAAGGACTAATATCCAAGTTTATGAGTAAAGTGATATAAAACAAGAACTGAGATTTATAAAAATTTACTAAAAATCAGCTATAAATATAGATCACAAAGACCGTGCCAATTTTTAAAAACGACCTTTTTCTCTATAAAACACTCATTCAAAGAAGAACGATTAAAAAAATATTTTATTCATTATTCTAATAAATTGAACCCTAAAATTGCCATAGTAAAATACAAAGTTTTTCAACCAGTATTTTTCATTAACTAAGTGAATTAGAAGCAAAAAATATCTGTCAAATGATAAGAAAAAGCTATAAAGCAAAACAACTTGATTTGAGATTTGTGCATTCTTAATTATTAAAAATAAACCACCAGTTACCCATAAATCTTTTTTAAACGTGCTTTCCATTTATAATAATTTTAGTACAGTTGTATTACTATTATTTTTTAAACTAAAACTGTTGTCGAAACAAAAATTAACCATCTAAAAAGACTATTATGGACCCCATTCATTATCATCAATCGCTAAATGTTGTTATAAAAAAACATTTAGCGAAAGACCAATCAAAGCACAAATCTATAACTGGTTTTTTAAAGTCAGTAAATGACTTATGTTATACCTTTGAGAATGAAAAAGAACATTTAAAGAGTCAGATTCGGCCAAATGAAAGAAAGTATGTAGAAATTAATACAAGACTAAAAAAAGAAGTCGAGCAGCGTCGAGAATCAGTTGGTAAGCTAATGGAAGCCATTGGTAAGCTTGATTTACCTGCCAAATACCAAATGCCTAATTTTAATGAAGACAATCTCTATGAAATAGCTGTTTTCATGAAAAAGATCCTCGTTTATCAAAAAGGCATTGAAATTCAACTAAGAAAAGCAAAAGAGGAAGCTGATCGAGCATCCAATGCAAAATCTGAGTTCTTGTCAATGATGAGTCATGAAATCAGGACACCTCTCAATGGAATTGTGGCAATGACTTATCTCATGCAACAAGAACCCCAAACACCAGAAATGTCGGAAAATCTAAAAATATTAAATTTTTCGACTGAAAACTTATATTCATTAATCAATGATATTCTTGATTTCAATAAAATTGAAGCTGGAAAAATAATACTTGAAAGCATTCATTTCAATATCAAAGAATTAGTAACGAATATTAAAAAAACATTCCAATTAAACGCTTCTTCAAAAAATATAAACCTTGTTTTAAATTTTGATAATAATATACCTGAAAACTTGATTGGAGATCCTCTTAGAATTAGTCAAATATTAAATAATTTGGTTAATAATGCAGTAAAATTCACCAATGAAGGAAGCATTTTTCTTGAACTTCAACTGAATAAAATCGAAAATAATTATGCTACAGTTGATGTATCTGTCAGGGATACAGGAATAGGAATCGCAGAAGAACATATTCCATATATCTTTGAAAAATTTAGACAGGCTGATAATCAAATTTCAAGACGTTTTGGAGGGACTGGGCTTGGATTAGGAATAACCAAAAAACTCTTAGAGCTTTTTGGAAGTAAAATCAATGTAGAAAGTAATGTCAATGAAGGATCTAAATTCTATTTTACATTGAGTTTGGAAATGGCGAAACAAAACCTTAAAACTATATCTAATAGTGAAAATCATGATTTCGACCAACAAACGCTTCAAGGGACAAAAGTATTATTAGTTGAAGATTTTCCTGTAAACATCAAAATAGCTACCATATTTCTAGAAAAATGGGGAATGAAATATGATACTGCCGAAAATGGCAAAATTGCCGTAGAAAAAGTTTTAAATAATGATTATCAAATAGTATTAATGGATCTTTTAATGCCCGAAATGGATGGATATACAGCTACTGAAAATATAAGAAAATTTGACACAAAAATACCAATCATTGCCCTTACAGCTTCTGCTTTAAATACCCAAGATAGAGTTTATGAAGTAGGGATGAATGACTTCGTAACAAAGCCATTTAATCCAAAAGAGCTATTCCAGAAAATCAATAAACATTATTTGAGGGCATAGAATAAATTCAACAAAAAAATGGGCTAATTAAAAATTAGCCCATTTTTTTGTACATAAATATTAGTCAGCCTTAGTAAACCTTGTCGTACGACCAATGATTGAAATGCCAATATAGCCTCTTGCATCAATTGTTGTTGGGCTTGTGACAGTCATTTTACAAGAGTATGTTTTGCCATTATTTGGGTCATAAATTTGACCATCTTCCCAAGCATTAGGGCCATCAGCTACAAAATTTGTTAAAAAAACTAAACCCATAATTGGTCTGGTTCTTAATTTACTATCAGAATTCAGCTTGTCAATTCGTGGTTTCCCATTTTCCAATGGCTCTTTCAGCCATACAACTTTCCCAAAAAGTTTATTACCTTGTTTGTAAAATTGAATCTTGGAAGTTTTCTCTGCATTATACCACGTTCCTTGTGTGATATCTTGGGCATAAGCCAATTTTGTAATAAGAAAAATTGCAAAAAAGATTGATAGTTTTTTCATTGTTGGTAAAGTTGATAAAGGTTAGAGTTAAAAATTAATTAAAAATTTTCTATTAAGTGAATTCTTTAAAATAAATAACATCATTGAAATGAGCACTCCAATTATTGCTCCTACAATCAAATCAGTAGGAAAATGTACTCCCACATAAATACGACTATAAGAAACGATTATTGCCCAAATAAATAGAAAAATAGTCAGTTTCCCTCCCCTATTTAGTAAATAAAATGAGGCAGCTAAGGCAAAACAATTAGCTGCATGGCTTGAAGCAAAACCAAATTGTCCTCCACAATCACCGACAACATGAACCATTTGCTGAATTAATGGATCGTGGCATGGACGAAAACGCTGAAAATAAGGTTTCATAAAACCAGAAGTAAAACGATCCGATAACCCAACAGAGAAGGCTATAAAAATGAGATTTTGCCAAAATGTTGTCCTGAATTTTATATATATATAATAAATGACATAGACATACAAAGGCAACCAGGTAAAGCGATACGTGACCCAAAACATTATGACATCAAAAGTCGGTGAATGAAAGCTATTGAGCCACAAAAACCATTCATATTCGGCGTATTTAATTGTTTCAATCATTATGCAAAACCTAAAACTTTTCTCACATCATTCATTGTTTGTTCAGCTATTTCACGTGCTTTAGCCTCGCCTTCCCGTAATTTTTCTTCTAATGCTTCTTCGTTTTTCATATAATAATTAAAAATCTCACGTTCTTTTTCAAATTTTGTCCATAATTTTTCAAACAAGGCTTGTTTGGCATGTCCATAACCAAACCCACCGGCCAAATAATTCTGACGCATCTTTTCAACTTCACTTTTGTCGGCAACCAAAGAATATAGTTTAAATGTTATATCATTATCAGGATTCTTTGGGGCTTCTAATGGTGTGCTATCTGAAAGAATAGATTTTACCATTTTCAGAAGTGGCTTTTCATCCAAAAAAATGTCAATATAATTATTGTAAGACTTACTCATCTTAGCTCCATCAGTCCCAGGAATAACCATGACAGACTCATCAATCAATGGCTCGGGTAAAGTAAAAATTTCACCATAAGTTCGATTGAAAGCTGCTGCCATATCTTTAGACATTTCAAGGTGTTGTTTTTGATCTTTTCCTACAGGCACAAAATTCGCTTGATACAATACAATATCGGCTGCTTGCAAAACTGGATAGGTAAAAAGTCCAGCATTTACATCCGACAATCTATCTGATTTATCTTTGAATGAAAGTGCATTAGATAACATCGGAAAAGGAGTTTGACAACATAAATACCACATTAACTCGGTATGCAAGCCTGCCAAACGAGATTGACGATAAAAGTAGTTTTTTTGTGTATCGAAGCCACAGGCGAGCCACGCCGAAGCAACGGCACGAGTATTCTCTTGCATCACTTTGGCATCTTTGACTGTTGTCATTGAGTGTAAGTCTGCAATAAATAAGAAGGACTGATTGTCTGGATTTTGAGAGAGTTTTACGGCTGGTAAAATTGCTCCAAGTATATTTCCGAGATGTGGACGACCACTTGCTTGGATGCCCGTTAAGATTCTTGCCATAAGTATAAAAATATCAATAAATTTTGTAATTTTCGACAAAAATAGACATTTTTACTAATGCTTAGCCAACATACGCTCCAATTTTTAACAAATCTTTCTGAAAACAACAATCGAGAATGGTTTCATGCCAATCGAAGAGATTATGAGAAAAGTAAAATAGAATTTGAAACATTGTGCCAAACTATTTTGGATGGCATCGCTCAATTTCAAGAAAATCTGCACAATACGACTGTCAAAAGCTGTATATTGAGAATCAATCGAGATATTAGGTTTTCGTTAGATAAATCACCCTATAAAAAATATTTAGCTGCTGGATTTGGCCCTGGGGGGAAAAGTTCGGGCAGAGTTGATTTTTATTTACACATCGAACCCAATGAATCTTTTCTTGGAGGTGGAATGTGGTCACCTACCTCAAGCCAATTGGCGAGTTTTAGACAAGAAATTGATTATAACCCACATATAATCAAGGGAATCATTGAAGACGAAACCTTTAGGCAATATTTTAATGAGATTCATGGCGAAAAAGTCAAGAAAATGCCAAAAGGCTACCCTATCAACCATCCTGATATTGAATTATTAAAATATAAAGAATTATTCTTTGTTCATAAATACCCAAACAATTCAGTAATGGACGCAAATTTTGCTGGTGAAGTTATCAAAGGTTGTAGAATCTTAAAGCCATACCTTGATTATATCAATCATTTATTTTTTGGCGATGAGAGTTGACGTTGTATCATTTTAGATTCATTATTCAATACAACTGAGTATAACCTCGCAAGCCCATGAAATTTCATTTTCAGTAATTATCAAAGGTGGGGCAATTCGCATCGAATTATCACAATACAAAAACCAATCAGTGATCACACCTTTTTCAATAGCTTTATCAATAATTGGTTTTAAAACATCAAAACTATCAAATTCGGCCGCAAGCATCAAACCTTTACCTCTTACTTCTTTAATTTTTGGATGTACCAACAATGATTTAAATAAATCAGATTTCTTTTCAATATCCAACAACATTTTTTCTTCTAAAATTGCATTCAATGTTGCTAAAGATGCCGCACAGCTAACTGGGTGACCTCCAAAAGTAGTAATATGACCTAAAATTGGATTATCTTTAAACACTGACATTATTTCTTGGGATGCAATAAAAGCTCCTATGGGCATTCCGCCACCCATTCCTTTAGCACATAGTAAAATATCAGGACAAATATCATAATGTTCAAAAGCCCAAAATTTACCAGTTCTACCAAAACCTGATTGTACTTCATCAAAAACCAATAATGCTCCAACCTCTAAACATCGTAGTTGCAATGCTTGTAGGTAATCCATATCAGTAGGTCTTATACCTGATTCTCCACCGATTGGCTCAAAAAAAACTGCAGCAGTACGATTATTGATTAGTGATAAATCTTCAAAACAATTTCTTTTAATCTTTTTTGTTGCGGGCAAAAGAGGGCGATAGTTTCTTCTAAAATGTTCTTCACCAAGTGACAATGCACCTTGAGTCGAACCATGATAAGAATTATAACATGAAATAATTTCTGAACGTTTGGTAAAACGTTTTGACAATTTCATAGCACCTTCAACCGCTTCTGTACCAGAATTTGTAAAATAGACATTATTTAAACTTAATCCAGATGAAGTATGAAAATGACTGAGTGTATTTACAATGGCGTTTGCTAATTGCACTTGGGGCGATTGAATGTATTCTCCATAAACCATCAAGTGTAAATATTTGTCAACTTGATTTTTAATAGCTTCTACAACTTTTGGGTGGCGATGCCCTACATTACTGACTGCAATTCCAGAAATCAAATCAATATATTTTGTATTATTTCCATACAAATATATTCCTTCAGCTTTCTCAATTTCAAGTGCTAATGGAAAATCAGATGTTTGAGCAAGATTTTGTAAGAAAATTTGACGTTGTGTCATTTGCATTATTATTTTTTCACAAATTTGACATAAAAAAAACTCGTATGCAAAGCCCACGAGTTTTAAGTACTAACCTATTATTTATGAGTAGTTACTTACTCCACTATTAAACTTTTCTTTAAATCACTCTTTCTTCTAAATTATTGATTATTTCAACCATTTGAGATAAGAATTAATGAGTTATAATTTAAAACACACAAATCAATTAACCATTTTTTTTTCTTAACACGAAAATAATTGATATTTTACATTGTGCAACACACTTGCGACAAAAAGCCTAATTTATGCGACCTTTACTATTTACCGCCAATTCGACGCATCAAATCTTCTGAAAATTGCTCACTTACAGGTATTAAGTGTGTTCCAATGGTAATTTTTAAGTTGCGAATTGATTCAATTTTATTTAATGAAACTATATAAGATTTGTGAATTCGCATGAAAGGCATCGAAGAAAACTTCTCCTCAATACTTTTCATTGTCATCCGAGTGATCACTGGGCGACTTTGTGTACTCAAATAAATTTTTATATAATCTTTCAATCCTTCAATATAAAGTATATCTGCATATCTTATCTTAACTAAAGAATATTCTGCGTTGACAAAGAAATGCTCATCAAAAACATTTTTTGTTGAATAAGTATTGGATTTCAATTGATGAAGCTCATTTGCTTTGTTAACCGCCTTTAAAAAACGTTCAAAAGAGACAGGTTTGAGTAGATAATCAACAATATTTAATTCAAATCCTTCTAAAGCATATTGTTCATAAGCCGTAATAAAAATAACCATTGGATTTGAAACCATGCTTTTTAAAAACTGAACCCCAGTAATTCCAGGCATTTGAATGTCGAGGAAAATCAAATCAATTGATCTGTTTTCTGCTTTTTCTGTTTGAATCAAATCAATTGCTTCAAAAGCATTACGGCAACGGCCAACAAATTCTAAATATGGAATCTGTCTAATATTATCCTCTAGCAAGTCTAATGCCAATGGCTCATCATCTACGGCTATACATCGCATCTCAATTATATGTTAAAGTATTAAAATAATAGGTATGTTTACTATAACAATATATATATTTCAATACAAAACTACATTTTGTTATAATATTTGATTCACTTGTAAAGATTTATACCAGCTTTCTTATTGCTTAAAATTAAGTTGCAAATCGGTAGTATAAAGATTATCTTTTTCTTCAACATTTAAAACATATTGATTTGGGTAAAGTAGTTCTAATCTACGTTTCACATTTGCTAAACCTATGCCTGAAGCACCGTCTTTTACCTCTTGTTTATCCGAACTAAACTTATTTGTCACTTTAAAATGCAATTGATTTTTGGTAGTTTCTAACTCAATTTTAATGATTGGTTTTTCAACTAACCCAACACCATGTTTGAAAGCATTTTCTACAAATGGGATCAATAACATTGGTTCAATATTTTTGCTCAATAATGGTTTGTTTACAAAAAAATTAATCTCCACATAATCAGCAAAACGAACTTTTTGAAGATCAATATAATTTTCTAAATACTTTACTTCATTATCAAGAGAAATCTGTTTGTCATCTTTTTCATAAAGCATATAACGCAATAAATCTGACATTTTAAGTAGAACTGGTTCAACCAAATCAGACTTTTTTCGATTCAATGATACCAAACTGTTCATTAAATTGAACATGAAGTGTGGCGATATTTGTGAACGAAGAAATGAAAGTTCAGACTTCAGTCGCTCATTTTCTGTTTCCCTTTGTACTTGTTGTGTCTTTTGGTAATCAGAGAAAAAACAGTAGGAAGCACTGATACCAAATATAAAAAAGTATTGAATAAAGGTGTTTACATAAAATAACTGACTTGGAGCCCCTTCCACAAAATTAATGCGTACATAGTATCTACCCATCACTAAACAAACCATTACCACAATTAACAGCAAAAAATATTGAATGGGTTTTTTCTTATAAATTCTGGGAAAAAGATACTCAGAATGAATATAAAATAAGATAATACATGAAATAGAAACATAAGCCCAATAAATTCTACTTGTGTAGGGATTTACCGAAGGCCGATCTGAATCTCTTTGTAAATTCAATAATGGTAATGTTGTATAACCTAACCAAATGATTCCATGTAAAAAAGTATATAAGTATCTATTCTTAAACATACTATTTGAATTATATGATACACAATGATAGGAATTAACTTGATAAATATAACATAAACAAGATAACAAGTCATAAATGAACGATTTAATAGTGTTTTTCATAGACGAAAAAGCCCTCAACAGATTGTGAAGGCCTTTAATATTTATGAAATTATCTAATCTTAAATCCTATTATCCGTTATTATCATCTACAAATCTTACAAAAAAAGCAGCAATTAATAAACTTACGCCACCAGCTACAACAATATAAAGTGGAGCTTCAATTGAGCCTTCACCAAATATGGTTTTTACGATTTTACCTAAAAATAAAGAGGCAAGAATCTCGGGAATAACGATAAAAAAATTAAATATACCCATATATACTCCCATTTTATTAGGAGGCAATGCCCCTGAAAGTATGGCATAAGGCATTGAAAGTATTGATGCCCAAGCAATACCAACTCCAACCATTGAAAGCAACAAAATATATTGATTTGTAATAAAAAGCACTGAGATTAGTCCAATACCACCACAGATTAAAGCAATTGTATGAACAAACTTTCGACTTGTTTCTTTAGCAATTACAGGAATCAAAAATGCTGCTAAAAAACAGACAACTGAATAAGTGGCAAAGTTGATTCCGTTCCATTCTCCACCAGCCCTAAACTCGGGAGAATCAGCTGAAGTTGCACCAAATATGTGATAAGAAGTCATTAATCCAAAAAACATCCACATACAAAATAAACCAAACCATGTAAACATCTGGACAACAGCCAACTGTTTCATCGTCTTTGGGATACTACCAACTGAATCAAAAAGTTCCTTGAAGTAACCTGCAATACCTTTATTTTCTTCTTTTTCTCTCTCAAATGCTTCCATATCTTCGGGTGGATATTCAGAAGTGGTAAAACATGTATAAAGTACTGATAAAAAGAAAATTACTGCACCTAATTGAAAAGCATATTTTGTAGTCAATGAAATACCGCTTTCGGTTGTACCAATTACCCCCATTTTACTAAAAATCCAAGGTAAAAGATTGGCAAATGTTTGTCCTAAACCAATAAAAAAGGATTGCATAGCAAATCCAGCCGTACGTTGGCTAATATCTAATTTATCAGCAACAAAAGCCCTGAAAGGCTCCATTGAAACATTGATACTTGCATCAAGTACCCAAAGCAAGGTAGCTGCCATCCACAACAATTGCGATTCAGGCATAAAAAATAATCCAAGTGAAGCTAAAATAGACCCAATAAAGAAGTATGGTCTTCGACGGCCAAATTTTGTCCAAGTCCTATCACTCATTGAGCCAATCAAAGGCTGAATCAAAAGCCCAGTCATAGGTCCAGCCAGCCATAAAATAGGAATTTCATCTGGGTTTGCTTTGAGTTGGGCATAAATACCACTCATATTAGCAAGTTGTAATCCCCAGCCAAATTGAATTCCAAAAAAGCCGAAATTCATATTCCATAATTGCCAAAATGAAAGTTTTGGTTTAGCTTTTCCGCCCGAGGTTTGCATTGTTGTCGATGCTGCCATTATTTATAGGTTAAAGGTTGAATTTTTTATGCTACTTTATTTCAAAAACTGTTACACTATTCGGTGCTAAATTAACACTAAGTGCTTCCAAAAATGAAATAGCTTTTGTTTGCTGATTGATTGTTTGACTATTGGAATATTTATCAAAACTCAAAACGTTTGTATAACTAATTGGAGCTTTGGTATCAAGTTTCATCATATCCCATGCTCCTTGCGGAATGAAAACATTGGTTGAATATGATTTTTCCAAGTCAAAGTTGCAAATAAACAACAATTTTTGATTTTCTGTAAACCTTAGATAACTATATATTTTTTTATCGTTGTAATTGACAGCTTGACCATTATTATTGACATACTGCAAATCGAAAAATTGTCCATTTTTTACTGCATCACTATTGTTGACAAACTTCAATAGTTCGGAATAAAAGTTTCTGATGTTTTTTTGTTCAGCAGTTAATTTTCCACCATCATATTGATGATTATTTACCCAATTTTGAAATTCGGGGACTCCCCAGTAATCAAACATGGTTGTGCGACCATCATCCCCACTAAAACCTTCTGCGACAACTGGCTTTACGCCTACTTCTTGTCCAAAATATAGCATAACAGGGCCTGTATGAAGGGTGGCACTTACAACCATTGCAGGAATAGCTTTAAATGGATCATTGGCAAAATATTTTGAAGCAATTCTTTGTTCATCATGGTTTTCTAAAAAACGTAACATTCGATTGGCAAAATTACCTGACTCATTTTGCCAAACACCTGTAATGTCATTGGCATTTCCACCACCTTCCATCAATCTACGGAGGGCATCGTACAAACCAACTTTATCATATAAATAATCAAATTTTCCTTCAAACAGATATTGACGATAAGTTTGAGGATTATAAATTTCTGCAATAAAAATGACTTTTGGGTTTATTTTTTTTATTTCAGGAATCACCCAGCCCCAAAACTCAGCAGGAACCATTTCCGACATATCACAACGAAAGCCATCAACTCCTTTTTTAGTCCAAAAAGTCAAAATATCACGCATTTTTATCCATGTATTTGGAATTGGGTCAAAATGTTTCGAACGATTATCCAAATAATCGATTCCGTAGTTGAGTTTAATGGTCTCAAACCAATCATTGATACTTGGCCTAGCTGAAAAGACATCATTACCAGTGGCTTTAGCTGGAGACTCAAAATAACTATTATTTACTTTTACTGGTGGATTGACACCATCTGGCACATTAAAAGCTTGGCCAGGAATGTAATAGAAGTTATTGTAAGGAGCGAATGCCCTATTTTTGTCGTCTTCTTCACCAAAATCTTTCACACCCTTTGGCTTTTTATCCGAATGATAACTTCTGGCCACATGATTCGGCACGCAATCAATCAATACTTTGAGACCATTTTTATGACTTCTCTCAACCAATGCTTCAAATTCTTTCATGCGATTTTTAACATCAACTGACAAATCTGGATTGACATCATAATAATCTTTAATCGCATAAGGCGAGCCAGCAATTCCTTTAACAACTAAAGGATTGTCTTGCGGAATTTTAAACTTTGAGTAATCGGTCATGGTTGCATGCTCAATCACGCCTGTAAACCACACATGAGAAACCCCAAATTCTTTTAGTGCTTTCAGTGCGTTATCATTGATGTCATTGAATTTACCTGTACCGTTTTCTTCTAAAGTTCCGTTGAATTTGTTTGTAGTTTTTAGGTTTCCAAACAAACGAGTGTAAATTTGATAAACTACAAGTTTGTCAGTTTGATTTTCTTTGGTCATTTTGATAGGAATTTGAGCCACCGAAAAATGGCATAAAGCCATCAAAACTATGGCAAATGATTTATACATTTTGTTATAGGTTAAAGTTAGTTTCAAATCTAAACAAGATTTTTTTATGAAAAAATACTTTGATTGTGTTATTTTGCCTAACGAAAAAATACTTTAACTAATATGAAACTTAACAAACTTTCAATCCTTCTTGTTTTTGTACAATTAGGCTTGTCACTCTACGCTTTTAGTCAAAAGCCTGATATTCAACGCATTGACCCTTCAAACTGGTGGGTTGGCATGAAAAATCCCAACCTCCAAATATTGGTTTATGGCAAAAACATTGCTACATCAAACCTAAGTTTAAAACCATACTCAGGAGTTAAATTAAAGAAAATTCAAAAAGTAGAAAATCCCAACTACCTATTTATTGATTTAGAAATTGCCAAAAATACGAAGGCTGGAAAATTACAGTTCACCGTTGGCAATACACAAGGCAGTACCAAAATTGATTATGAGTTAAGAAATAGGACTGCCAAGCCCCAAGCTGTTACCCAATCAGATGTAGTATATTTATTAATGCCAGACCGTTTTGCCAATGGAGATGAGTCAAATGATAAATTCGCTAATATGAATGACCCTGAGGCAGACCGCAAAAGTCCGTGGCTGCGTCATGGTGGAGATTTACAGGGAGTCATTGACCACCTTGATTATTTCAAAGAATTGGGAGTTACCGCACTTTGGATGACACCTATCATCGAGAATAATACCCACCAAAGCAATGAGGGCGGAACCATGCGTAGTTCATATCATGGTTATCATTTCACTGATCATTACCAAATCGATAAGCGATTCGGAGGAAATGAGGCTTATTTAAAATTAATTGGTGCTGCACATAAAAAAGGTATCAAAATTGTACAAGATGCTGTGTATAATCATGTAAGTGAAGATGCTTGGTTTAATAAAGATTTACCCTCAAAAACTTGGATTCATCATTGGGATAAATACACCAATACATCATATAAAGATCAGCCTTTATTTGATGTCAATGGCTCTGCTTATGATAAAAAAGTTACATCTGATGGTTGGTTTACTGCATTTTTACCAGATTTAGACCAAAAAGACCCATTATTAGCAAATTATTTAATTCAACATGCTTTATGGACAATCGAGTATTTTAACATTGATTCTTGGAGAATTGATACTTATATTTATAATGACATGGAGTTTATGAATCGTTGCAACAAAGCGATTTTAGATGAACATCCACAAATGTTGCTTTTTGGTGAATCTGCTGTAAATACACCGATTAGTCAAGCTTATTTTACAAGAAATAATTTGAATATTCCATTCAAATGTAATTTACCAGCAGGTTGTGATTTTGTAGTGCAAGGAGCAATTAATAGTTCATTGAATGAAGATTTTGGATGGACCAATGGTGTAAATAGATTGTATCAAACTCTAGCACAAGACATTGTTTACCAAAACCCTGAAAAACTTGTACCTTTTGTAGAAAATCACGATACTGACCGATTTTTTTCAGTAATTGGGGAAGATTTTAATAAATATAAAATAGGTTTGACATGGCTTTATACATTAAGAGGAATTCCTCAAATGTATTATGGTACTGAATTTTTGATGAAAAACTTCAAAAATCCGACTGATGCAGAGGTCAGAAAAGATTTCCCTGGGGGCTTTAAAGGTGATGCTGAAAATAAATTTACCGCTGCTGGACGTAACGCTAAAGAAAATGAGGCTTTTGATTTCAATAAGAAACTATTGAATTATAGAAAAACTTCTGAGGCTCTTACAAAAGGAAAGTTTAAACAATTTACCCCATTTGATAATGGTATTTATGTGTATTTCAGATATACTGATAAACAAACAGTAATGGTGGTGAGCAATACAAAGAAATCAGAAGCATCATTTTCTACAGAAAACTTTGCTGAAGTAATTAAAGGTGCGAAATCAGCCAAAAATATCATGACTGGTGAAGTTTTGAATGATATATCTAACTTAAAAGTACCTGCGATGACGGCAGTTATTTTAGAATTAAAATAAACTAAGTAAGACGGAGTTCCTACTCCGTCACATTCCGATGGAGTAGGAACTCCATCTTACTAAAAAGACAATGATTAAAGCATTTTTATTTGATTTAGATGGTGTAATTGTCGAAACGGCAATTTTTCATTACCAAGCTTGGCGAAAAATGGCTAATGACTTAGGATTTGATATTTCAGAAGAGTTCAACGAAGGGCTGAAAGGTGTTAGTCGCATGGATTCACTTGATTTGATATTAAAACATGGAGGTGTTGAATTAAGTGAAGACCAAAAGCTTGAATTAGCAGCCAAAAAGAATGAACATTATTTAAGTTTGGTAAGTAAAATGACACCTGATGATATTTTGCCAGGTGTGCAAGATTTTTTCAAGCAAATCAAGCAAACTGATGTAAAAATAGGTTTGGGTTCGGTGAGTAAAAATGCCAAAATGATTTTAGAAGGTGTGGGTCTTTTGGATGATTTTGATGCCATTATTGATGGAACTAAAATCTCAAAAGGAAAGCCCGACCCCGAAGTTTTTTTGAAAGGTGCGGCTGAATTAGGTTTTTCTCAAAACGAATGTATCGTATTTGAAGATGCCGTTGCTGGTGTAGAAGCTGGAAAAAATGCAGGAATGAAAGTTGTGGGCATAGGCAAAGCAGAAATTTTGACAAAAGCTGATATTGTTTTAGCGGGTTTTGAAGGACTTGAGTTAGCAGAACTTTTGAGACAAATCTAAAAATGAATACCCAACAAACTCTCAGACAATTACAAAATGATTTGAATGAAATATTACAAACTTTCAATCAAAAGTTTGAAAAACTTTCAGATAAACAAATTGCTTGGAAACCTTCCCCTGAAAAATGGAATGTGGCTGAGTGTTTGCAACATTTGAATATTGCCAATGGTTTTTATGTGAAAAAAGTAGATGTAATATTATCAAAAATTGATAAAAGCGAATTCCCCACAAAAAGTGAATTTGATTTAAGTTTTCAAGGCAAAATTTTTGTAAATTATATCATTGACCCAAAAACTAAATATAAGTTTTCAGCTCCTAAAGTAACAAAACCTAGACCTGATTTAGATATAACTAAAGTAAAAACAAAGTTTGTCGAAATCATCAATACCTTACAAAGACAAATAGTATTATCAGAAAATTTAGATTTAGAGCGAATAAAAATAGCATCTCCTTTTACAAATTTATTAAAATTTACATTAGGCGATGTTTACATGATTTCAGCAAGACACACACAAAGACACGTTAATCAGGCATTGCGGGTCATTGATTTAGCCGAGTTTCCAAAATAGAAAAAATACTTTACCTATAATAAAGATAGTCAAAAAACTGTCATACTGATTTATGAAAGATTATATTAAGCATGATGCCTGGTGCATTATTGAAGAAGGATTCCACCCGGAACACAACGAAATAACTGAAAGTTTGATGAGTTTGGGGAATGGTCGAATGGGTGGACGTGGAAATTTTGAAGAACATTATTCTGGAAAAACGCTGCAAGGAAATTATGTAGCGGGCGTTTGGTTTCCCGACAAAACACGTGTTGGATGGTGGAAAAATGGTTATCCAAATTATTTTGCCAAAGTAATCAATGCTTGCAATTGGACTGGAATTGATATTGAAATTGAAGGAGAAGCGATTGATCTTAATACAAGTAAGGTTTTATCATTCAATCGAACACTTGATATGCGAACGGGTGTTTTAGACCGAAAATGTGAAATTGAGCTACCAAGTGGAAAAATCCTGAAAATTCATTCTCAAAGATTTTTGAGTTTGGTTGATGATGAAGCTGGAATTATTAAATATGCCATTACTCCTCTTAATTTTTGGGGTTCCGCCAAAGTGACTATCTCACTTGATGGTGATGTTTCCAACAAAGATTCTAATCATGGGGAAAAATTTTGGAAAGAAATTAGTAAAGAAACCGCACACAATGAAGGTTATTTAACTCTTGAAACCAAAAAATCGGCTTGGGAAACTGTACCCACTTTTCAGGTTTGTACAGCTATGAAGTTTGATATTTATCAAGACGCTGAACTTGTTGATTATCAAACACTTCCAATCAAAAAAGAAAGTTATGTAGCCAATGAATTGAAACTCAATTTGGAAGAAGGCAAAGAGGTTTCAATCATTAAATTTGCTGTAAATCTCTCTTCTGAAAATCATTCGATTGAAGACTTAGGCAATCATGCTAAACAGTATATTGCTAAAATTTCAAAAAAAGGTTTTGAACAAATGCTTCAAGAACAACAAGTAGCTTGGGCAAAAAAATGGGAAGGAAATGATATTCAAATCGAAGGAGATGTAGCTGCTCAACAAGCCATTCGTTTTAATATTTTCCAGTTGCAACAAACCTACAGCGGTGAGGATGCTCGATTAAATATAGGACCGAAAGGATTTACTGGTGAAAAATATGGGGGTGTGACGTATTGGGACACAGAAGCTTATTGTTTACCATTTTATCTCGCAACTTCAGACCAAAAAGTTGCTCGAAATTTGCTCGTTTATCGCCATAATCACTTGAAAAAAGCCATTGAAAATGCCGAGAAATTGGGATTTGCGGGTGGAGCGGCACTTTATCCAATGGTGACAATGAACGGGGAAGAATGCCATAATGAGTGGGAAATTACATTTGAAGAAATTCACCGAAATGGGGCAATTGCATATGCCATTTATGACTATATCCGTTATACGGGCGATGAGCAATATTTAGAAGAATATGGCTTAGAAGTCTTGACTGGTATTTCAAGATTCTGGTCTCAACGTGTCAATTGGTCATCTGATAAAAACAAATATGTAATGCTGGGTGTCACAGGCCCTAACGAGTACGAAAATAATGTCAATAATAACTGGTACACCAATTATTTGGCTGTTTGGTGTTTAAAATATACAATAGAAAGTTTTGAAAAATTAAAAGCTAATAATCAATCAAAATTCAAAGAAATTATTGAGAAAACCAATCTTGATTACCAAAAAGAAAGCGAAAAATGGCAGCATATTATTGAAAATATGTATTTTCCTTATGATGAAAATCGACAAGTTTTCTTACAACAAGATGGTTTTTTAGACAAGGAATTACTAACTGTGGTTGATATTGCAGAACAAAGACCAATCAATCAAAAATGGTCATGGGATAGGATTTTACGTTCATGTTTTATCAAACAGGCTGATGTGTTGCAAGGAATGTACTTCTTTGAGTCAGATTTTTCAATCGAAGAATTACAAAGAAATTTTGATTTTTATGAACCAATGACAGTTCATGAATCTTCACTTTCGCCTTGTGTACATGTGATTCATGCAGCAAAATTAGGTAAAAAAGACAAAGCTTATGAAATGTATGTACGCACAGCCCGACTTGATTTGGATGATTATAACAATGATACCGAAGATGGTTTGCATATAACCTCAATGGCAGGAACTTGGCTTTCCGTTGTTCAAGGCTTTGGTGGAATGAGGGTAAAGCAAGATAAACTATCTTTTGAACCATTTTTACCAGAACAATGGCAAGGTTTCTCGTTCAGAGTAGGTTTCCGAAAAAATGCTTTACAAGTTTCTATTAAACCTAATGTGATTGAAATAGAAAATCTTTCTAAACAATCAATCTCTGTTTTAGTTTATGGAAATGAAGTTTTGGTTCCTGCAAATGCTTATAAATCAATTACCTACTAATTTAAGAGTAAACAACATTAAAAAAGCTATCAAATTTAGATTTGATAGCTTTTTTAATGTTTTATCTAATCAATTACACCCTCCTATTTCTGCTTTAAAAACTGTTCCATTATCTGCTTTAAACCCAGCATTAAGTTGGATTTTTTTTGCTTGATAAGTAGCTCTAGTGCCAGCTCCAGTAACAAAATTTGTGGCTGTTATGGTGCCATTAGTTGCTGATGCTTGTTTGGTTATATTTCCAGTTGAAATATTATCTGTTGGGTTGATTAAAGTTAAAAGAGTAGAACAAGGATTAGGTGTAATATTTAATATTTTCTTATTATCGCTGTAAATCAAACAATTAGCCGATATAATGGCATTAAGTGATTGGCCAACGAAAGTGGCAGTTGTAATACCATTTTTATACATTACCCCATATACTTCAAAAGTACCAGCTGATAAACTTGTAAAATTTGAAGTTGAACTTACAGCAGAAACGGTGTTCGTTGAGGTATTTAAAGCCAAGTAAGTATAGCTATATCCAACTGGATTTGATGCTATTTCATAGACATTTCCTAAACCTTGAATATTAAGTGTAATATTAATCGGATCAAAAAATGTAGAAATTGCAATATAATAAGTTGTACAAGCATTCAGGTTTATTGAACGACTTCCAAACCATCCAATACCTGTAGGTGTGGCATAAGAATTTGAACCAACAAAAGTTGAACAGTTCATAGTATTCGATGTGAAAACTGAAAAGGGTTCAGAGCCAGCACTATTATCTCCCAATCCACTAATAGTATATTGACCAGTTTTGCTAACTCTAAAGCTTAAGAGAATAGAGTTATCTGAAAATATATTTTGACAAGTTGTAAAAGTGTTATCTGAATATCCTACAATCATGCGACTACCAGCACCAGCAGTACTAAAAGATCTACTTGAACCTATAAATTTACTAACTGGGGTAAAATTTAAACCTAAATTTAATGCTGCATTACCAGCCTGGGCAGTTAATGTAGCATCAGAACATATTATACTACTAATTGCCTGACAAGTTGAAGTTAAAGTAAAATTTGCATTTGAAATATCAAAAAAATTGGCTGTTGCACTACCTCTACTTACAACTTTCACACGAGCTTGAGTAGTATTAGCAATATTTGCAGAAACCAAATAACTTTCAGTACCATCATTAGGTGTATTACTTACAATCAAATACGGAAAAGTATTACCACCATCGACAGATAAATAAATATCCACATTAGCACTTAGCGAATTAGTATTATTTACACTCCAAGTGATCGTATGGCTATTTCCTGCTGTCCAAGTTTCACCACCGTTTGGTAATGTAACGGCTAAAGGACCTTTTGTTGCATCGACTGTTACCACCACTGCACTGCAATGAGTTCCACCACCACCAGCACGATTGTCACGAACGGTTAATCTAAAATTCATTGTTCGACTCACATTCGGTAAATCTTCACCTTCTGTATCAGGAGGATTATTAGCATTATTTAAGATGCTACTTAAAGCTGGAAATTCACGCTGTGGTGATGAAGATTGCCGACTTCTAAATAACGGGGCTGTGGTACTATTGATGGCCGCATAGCCCCCAACTCCATTTGTTCCGCTACCCAATGCTCCAACATCATTGGCTACGGGTAAATCATATTCCTCCCAAGTATAATTCAATACATCTCCATTAGCATCAGTCCCCGAACCTATAAGTGTAAAAGGTGTATTTTTAGGAATTGTAAATGCCGTACCTGCCACGGCAACTGGTGGTGTATTCCCTGTTGCTGTAGCTGTTCCACAAGTATTACCTGTCCCCCCTGCTTGGATATATGTAATCATACTTTGAAGCGAATTGGTATGAAAATAAGGCACTTTGCCTCCACTAATATTTTGGGCAGCAATACACAAACTTGCATAAGACATAATAGTATTGCCACTTCCAGGTTCGAATGCTGTTGAAAGACTTCTATTACCATCACTACAATTACTATTGCCATTTCCAAGAAAAGTATGAGGAGCAGTAAATTGATGTCCAACTTCATGAGCCATCAATAGTACACTTGAAGGACTTGTACTTCCTGACCAACCACCGCCTTTATAAGAATTATTGCAAACACCATAGTAGGCTACCCCACCACCAGTATTATGCAAGCATTGCCCGAGGTCATAATTTGCAGCACCAAACCGAGTATTCATTTCAACTCTAATTGTATTAATGTCTTGGTTATATGTACCTATTGCCTCTGTTTTTCTATAAAACACATTGGCACTCACTGGATTATTGGGTGATACAAGTGTAAATCTTACAGCTATTTCTCTTTCATAAACACCATTCAAACTATTAACAATTGCGGTAACTTCATTATTAATTGTGGCATTTGTATTTCCTCTTTCAATATAAAACTCATCTGTTACAAACAAAGCCATCCGATAAGTTCTTAAACTTGCACCATTTGTATAATTTAATATTCCATCAATATCTCTTAATCTTCCATTCGCATTAATGCTATTTTCGGCTTTACATTCAAACTCATTTTGACTTTGAAGATAAACATCATATTCATTTAAATCTAAGGCTTGCTTACTTCTTTCGATGACGACAATACCCTCATTTGTATAAATAGTTGCTACCAACCAATCCTTTGTTAAAGATATTCTACAGCTAATAGATTCATCACCTACTTTTAATCCATGATATGTTTTTATATCTGAATTAGTCCCTTTTGGCAATATTGAATATTCAACTATTTGAAAATCAAAGGATTGTCCATTTGGAAATGGGAGTGAAATAACATTAGCTGCTGATAAAGTTTTCCCTAATACAATCGTATTTTCAAAAGGAACGTTGGCCAATTGGTTACGATAACTACCAATATTAATACTTACCTTTCGAATATTATTTTGAGCAAAAACGAATGATACTTGGCTAAAAAGGATAAATAGTAAATATTTTTTCATTTATTACGAAATAAGGTTACAATCAAAAGGTAAAGTTACATTATTATCAAAAAAAGAATGGTTGAATAAAAAATTTTTATCTAACGGCAATTAACTATATCTTATATTTTCATTTTAAGACAAGAGACATATATACATACTAAGTCTGAATAACACCAACATTATAACGCTTCTGAATCGGAGAATGATTGGCAGCCTCAATGCCCATTGAAATAATTTTTCGGGTTTCTAAAGGGTCAATGACTCCATCAACCCAAAGATTTGATGCTGCATAGTATGGACTTAACTGTGAATTGTATCTGTCGGTTATTTTATCCAACAATTCATTTTCTTCGATTTCACCAATCGTTACACCTTTGGCTTTCAATGTGGCAGTCTGAATCTGAACCAATGTTTTAGCTGCCGAAGCTCCACTCATGACAGCCATTTGTCCAGTTACCCATGAATAGATTAATCTTGGATCATAGGCTTTTCCGCACATCGCATAATTACCAGCTCCATACGAATTTCCTACAATAAAGGTAAATTTTGGAACAACTGAATTTGCCATTGCATTGACCATTTTTGCTCCATCTTTTATAATTCCTCCATGTTCCGAACGACTTCCAACCATAAAGCCAGTTACATCTTGTAAGAAAACCAAAGGAATTTTTTGTTGATTACAATTCATGATGAATCGAGCAGCTTTATCGGCAGAATCAGAATAAATCACCCCCCCCATTTGCATTTCACCTTTCTTAGATTTCACAATTTTCCTTTGATTGGCTACAATTCCAACTGCCCAACCATCAATTCTTGCCAAACCACACAAAATCGTTTGTCCATAGCCTTTTTTATATTGATCGAATTCAGAATTATCTACTATTCTTTCAATAATCTCAACCATATCATAGGGTTTAGCTCGGTCGGCTGGCAAAATAGCATAAATCTCATTTGGGTCTTTTTTTGGTAAAAAAGCCTCTTTTTTATCAAAGCCTGCATGATCGAAATGCCCCATTTTATCAAAAATATTGCGTATCTCATCTAAACATGCCTCGTCATTCGGGAATTTATTATCGGTTACGCCCGAAATCTCACAATGGGTAGTTGCTCCTCCCAAAGTTTCATTATCAATATCTTCACCAATAGAAGATTTCACCAAATATGACCCCGCCAAGAAAACCGAACCAGTGCCTTCGACAATCAAAGCATAATCGGACATGATAGGTAAATAAGCTCCTCCAGCAACGCAACTTCCCATAATTGCCGCCACTTGTGGTATTCCTGCCGAAGACATTTGTGCATTATTTCTAAATATTCTACCGAAGTGTTCTTTGTCAGCAAAAACTTCTGCTTGCATGGGCAGATAAATCCCTGCTGAGTCAACCAAATAAATAATCGGTAAACGATTTTCCATGGCAATTTCTTGAGCTCGAAGGTTTTTCTTTGCCGTAATTGGAAACCAAGCTCCTGCTTTTACAGTAGCATCGTTGGAAACAATAACACACATTTTACCGCTAACATAGCCAATTCCACAAACACATCCACCATTAGGGCATCCTCCTTCCTCTTCATACATTCCTTCGCCAGCAAATGTCCCAAACTCCAAGAATCTACTTTCCTTATCAATTAAATATTCGATTCGCTCTCTTGCTGTTAATTTGCCTTTGGCCTTATGAGCTTGAATTTTCTTCAAACCACCTCCCAATTTTAATTTCTCGAATCGTTCATTTAGTTCAAGTAATAATTCTTCTAATTTTAGCATAATTCTTGATATATTTCGTTGATGAAGCAAAATAATGATAATTTTTCATTGTTTTAAACAATTTTTACAAACTTAGTAAATAGTTGTCAAAACAATGATTAATATTGCAACTAAATTTCAATAAACAACTAAAGACAATGACTTACTTAGAAACAGAAACAGAAGAAGCTTTGGAAATGATTCAACAAAGTGCCAAAGACTTTGCCGAAAACCATATTCGTCCTCATTTGATGGACTGGGATGAAAAACAGATTTTTCCAGTAGATTTATTTCATAAAATGGGTGAATATGGCTTCATGGGCATACTCGTACCAGAAGTATATGGAGGTTCGGGACTTGGCTATCAAGAATATATCACCATTTTAGATGAAATTTCAAAGGTTTGTGGCTCAATAGGTCTTTCTGTTGCTGCCCATAACTCTCTTTGCACCAATCATATATTAACTTTTGGCAATGAGCAGCAAAAACAAAAATATTTACCCAAATTAGCCACTGGACAATGGATTGGAGCTTGGGGGTTGACAGAAACTGGCACTGGCTCGGATGCAGGCGGCATGGCAACAACCGCTATTGAGGAAGGTGATTATTTTGTACTAAATGGCTCCAAAAATTTTATTACACACGCCATAAGTTCAGAAGTAGCAGTTGTGATTGCTCGTACAGGTAATAAAAATGATTCACATGGCATGACAGCATTTATTATCGAAAAAGGTACTGAAGGATTTTCGGCAGGTAAAAAAGAAAATAAATTAGGTATGCGGGCCAGCGAAACAGCTTGTTTGTTTTTTGACAACTGTCGGATTCATAAAGATAATATTTTAGGAAATGTTGGTGATGGATTTGTACAATCATTAAAAATATTGGATGGAGGAAGAATTTCGATAGCCGCACTTTCACTGGGAATTGCGAAAGGAGCTTTTGAAGCAGCATTAAAGTATGCTCAAGAAAGACAACAATTTGGAAAAACAATTATGAATTTTCAAGGAATTAGCTTCAAATTGGCAGAAATGGCTACAAAAATAGAAGCAGCCGAATTGTTAACTCGCAATGCTGGACATTTAAAAAATCAAGGCAAAAAAATGACCAAAGAAGGTGCAATGGCTAAACTTTTTGCTTCAGAAACGGCTGTTGAGGTAGCAACCGAAGGCATACAAATTCATGGAGGATATGGCTATACAAAAGATTTTCCTGCCGAAAAATATTACAGAGACGCCAAACTTTGTACCATCGGTGAAGGAACAAGTGAAATTCAGAAAGTGGTAATTGCGAGAGAAATTGTTAAATGAAAACCGTGTTGATTGAAGTGCTACTTTGCTCAACATGAGTCTTTTGTTTTAACTAAACATCAGCCTGTTACAATCATTAATAAAATTCAAAATGAAGATAATTGAATGTCCACGAGATGCTATTCAAGGTTTGCATCAATTTATTCCGACTGAAAAGAAAGTAAAATATATCAATTTTCTGCTCAAAAGTAATCTTTTTGATACAATTGACTTTGGAAGTTTTGTTTCACCAAAAGCAATTCCACAAATGTCGGACACAAAAGATTTAGTAAAAAAACTAAATATTCAAGATTCAAAAACTAAACTTTTAGCTATTATTGCAAACGAACGTGGAGCTTTGGAAGCTTGTCAATTTGATGAAATTACATATTTGGGTTATCCTTTTTCAATCTCTGAAACATTTCAATTACGCAATACTAATGCTACAATTGTAGAGTCTTTGGAACGTGTAAAAGCTATTCAAGAAATCTCACAAAAAACTGATAAGCAATTAGTTATCTATATTTCAATGGGGTTTGGAAACCCTTATGGGGATGAATGGAATGCAGAAATTGTAATCAAATGGGTGGAAGAATTACAAAAATTGGGTATAAAAATATTTTCATTATCCGATACAGTTGGCATTGCAAAACCTGATTCGATTTCATATTTATTCGAGAACTTAATCCCTAAATATCCACATTTAGAATTTGGTGCACATTTGCATACCACTTCTGATACTTGGTTTGAAAAAATAGATGCCGCTTATAAATCAGGTTGCAGAAGATTTGATGGAGCGATACTTGGCTACGGCGGCTGCCCAATGGCAGCAGATGAATTGGTCGGCAACATGCCAACTGAGTATTTATTAAACTATCCTCAGCCTTTGAAGGAAAATAAAAGTGAATTAGTAGATGAATTAAAAACAGCTTTCCAAGAGCTTATTTCTTAAAATTAAGACCAAATACATTTCAAATTTCGCTCACAGACAATATGTTTTTTACAAAAGCCGATACCGAAAAATATGCTGAAGTTAAATTTAAGCTAATTAAGACTGAGGATGAGGGAAATCTATTTACGATTACTTTGAATCGTCCCGAAAAACGTAATGCTTTTACTCCAACAATGATACATGAAATAGCATTTGCGTTGGCTTATGCCCATTTTCAGCTTGAGATTTGGTGCATATTGTTGAAAGCCGAAGGGTCAGTTTTCTGTGCTGGAATGGATTTGAATGTTTTTCAAAATCCTGATTTAGATATTAAAAATGAGACTTTACCAGTTCCATTAAAAGAAATTACCATTGGCGATGCCTTCAAATATTTAGAAAAACCTTGCATTGCAAAAGTTGAAGGGAATGTGCTGGCTGGTGGTTTTTTATTTATCGGTGGATGTACATTTGTTATTGCTACAGAAGAGGCACAATTTGGACTTCCAGAAGTGAAACGTGGTATTTTCCCGCTTCAAGTGATGGCTACATTACTAAAAATAATGCCACAAAGAAAAGTTTTGGAAATGTGTATTTTAGGTAAAAACTACACTGCCGAAGAAGCCTATAATTTAGGCTTAGTTACACATTTTTCGAGCAAAAATGAAATTGATAATGATACAAAGGTACTGATCAACACTATACTAGAAAATTCTCCTTTTGCTATAAAAAAAGGTTTTGAAGCATTAAATAAGCTTCAAAACCTTCCAGAGAATGATCAGCATCCATACCTATTAAAAATGCTTCAAGAAATTAGAAATTCACCTAACGCAAAAGAAGGTATATTGGCATTTCAAGAAAAAAGAAAACCAAAATGGTAGAGACAAGGCACAATCTTGTCTCTACGTATCTTTTTAATTAATTTCTTTCTTCTTACCAACATTAATGGCTGGTAATTGATTTTCACTAACTAACTTATTGAAGGCTGGTACGTCTTCATCAATGATCTTTTTAAGTTTGGTAGTACTAATCTCCATTTTCTTACTTAAATCATCAAACGCCTCGTGAGAACCCTTAGTTGGTTTAGCATCTGAACTCGAAACCACACTGGCAACTCCTGCAATTTTATCATTCAATCGAATTGGGTAAGCTAATAAATCTTGTGTAGCACGTGCTTTGTTTTGCACCAAAGTTTGCTCTAAATCTTCCAAATTTTTAAGCATTGGCTTTGTTAATTTCTGAAACTTCGCAATCAAAACAGTATCTTTCACACTTTTCATGTATTCACTCACCGCTTTCTTGATTTCACGCATTTGATTGATTGCTTTATGATTTTCATCTAATTTATTATGAATTTTCAATAACAAATCAAATTGTGCTTTCAAATCTGCATCCGTTGCTTCGTTCCTTGGGTCTTTTCTGATTTCAGCGATTTCTTCTTGAACCATATTTTTCCCCACAATCAATCGAACTTTATAATTTCCAGGAATCACTTTTGGTCCAGTTAAACTTCCTGCCCACATTGGCGATTTTTCGCCTTCAATTTCAGTTGCATCGGCATAACGCATATTCCACACAAAACGATTTAAGCCTACATTCGCAGCCACAGTTCCAGATTTTTGGGTTTTCGAATCTTCATAAAAATCCTTTGAAACTTTCAAAGGTTCTCCTTTTACATCTTTTAGGTTTGAATAAGTGATAATAGTATCATTATTCATCGTCAAAAACTGCAATTTAACTTCATCTTTTGGTGTACTCTTCAAGTAGTAATTTACAATAATACCATTTGGAGCATTTTGACCTTCATCAGATGGAGCTCCACGTCGGCCACCACCATCGCCACCTTGCATACGATAAGAATGGCGTGGTTTGAAAAGATATGCTTGAGCATCTTTCACCAAATTATCTTTAATTTCATACAAAGGTGTAACATCATCCATAATCCAAAATGAACGTCCGTGCGTAGCTACCACTAAATCTTTCTCTCTTTTATGCACTTGTAAATCACGAATGGGCGAAATTGGCAAATTCAAACTTAATGAACTCCAAGTTTGTCCATCATCAAATGATACATAAATACCTCTTTCAGTTCCTGCATAAAGCAAACCTTCTTTATTTGGATCTTCACGTAATACACGTGCATATTCATCTTCAGGAATGCCATTATTGATTGCTGTCCAAGTTTTTCCATAATCGCTTGTTTTGAACAAATATGGTTTTCTATCACCAAACATGTAACGAGTTGCGGCAACATAAGCTTTTCCCTTCACAAAATCAGAAGTATGAATTGTGCTTATTAAAGCAAAATCACCCAATTGTGAAGTAGGAATAGTAATATTAGTCCAGTTTTTGCCATTATCTTTAGTTACATGTATGTAGCCATCATCCGAACCAGCCCAAATATTACCTTTTTCAATAGTAGATTCGGCCAAAGCAAAAATAGTCGCATAAATTTCAGCACCAGTTTGGTCAAGTGTGATCGGACCACCCGTTGCCCCAGTAGTTTTTGGATCATTACGAGTCAAATCAGGGCTAATGGTTTCCCAAGAATGTCCATAATCTTGCGAAACGTGAACATATTGCGAAGTTGCATACAAGCGAGTATCATCATGTGGTGAAAATAAAATTGGATAAGTCCACTGAAAACGGTATTTTTTTTCAGCCGATGTATGACCCATATTATTTTCAGGATAAACCATGATGTTTTGTTCTTGGTTATTTGCAGCATTTTGCTTGGTCATAAAGCCATCATAAGAACCGCCAAAAGTAATTTTTGAATTACGTGGATCAATTGCGATATAACCTGATTCTCCACCAGCTACCGAATACCAATCTCTTATTCCAATAGAGAAATTATCTGTTCTACTGGCAATTCTAACCGTACTATTATCTTGTTGAGATCCATAGACATTATATGGAAAATCGTTATCTAAATGAACATGATAAAACTGTGCAGTAGGAATATCAATATCTGAAAATGTGATACCATCATTAAAGGTAACTTCTGCACCGCCATCATCACCAATAATAAAGTTTTGGCTATTCTTAGGATTTATCCAAACGTCATGTGTGTCGCCATGATGCACATTTAAGGTACGAATGGTTTTACCTCCATCATTTGACTTGAACGAATTTACATTCAAGATGATAATCCCATTTTCATTTTGTGGGTCTGCTTGCAAATTCATGTAATACCAAGGGCGTTGCCACAAGTTCTTATTGTCATTTACCAAAGTCCAATGCTCACCAGCATCAAAAGAGGTATATAATCCTCCTTTGGCATTTTCAATCATAGCATACAAACGATTAGAATTGGCTGGAGAAACAGCAATACCTATTTTTCCAAGCAAGCCTTTTGGCATCCCTGGTTTTTCATTCAAACATACCCATGTATCACCACCATCAACCGATTTGTATAATCCACAACCTTTTCCTCCACTGCTCATGCTATGACCGTTTCTATAAGCTTGCCAAAGTGTAGCATATATCACACGAGGATTATTAGGGTCAAGTCTTACATGATATGCTCCTGTACTATCATTTTTACTAAGGATTTGCTCCCAAGTTGCTCCTCCATCCTTACTTCTGAATACCCCACGTTCTTTGTTTGGGGCAAACGGATTTCCGACGGCAGCTACATATACTAAATTATGGTCTTTCGGATGGACTTCAATGGTTGCAATTGCATCTGCCTTTGGCAATCCCACATGTTTCCAAGATTTTCCTGCATCAGTCGATTTATAGACACCATCACCGTAGCTGATATTACTTCTCATATCAGCTTCTCCCATACCAACATAAACAACATTTGGGTCTGATGGAGCGACAGCAATTGCTCCTACTGAGCTTGATTTAAATGTAGAGTCGTCAATTTGTTTCCAATTTGCTCCACCATCCATTGTTTTCCAAACACCACCACCAACTGCACCAAAATAATAAGTAAGTGGTTGGTCTGCTACTCCTGCAACTGCAAGCGAACGACCAGCTCTGAATGGGCCAATATTCCTCCAAGAAAGGCCATTGTAAAGATTTTTATCAACTTTTTTGGTTTCATTAGCTGTTATTGCTGTAGAAGAACTTGGTGCATTTGTCTTTTTTTTCTGGGAAAATCCAGAAATTGAAATAATACACCCTAAAATCAAGAGAGAAAGGTTTTTCATGTTGATGATTTGTTAAGGTTTGTGCGTAAAATTAAGTGCAACTTCACAACAATACAAAAAAAAAAGCGAAATTTGTAAGTAATTACCCAACTAACCTAAAACTTATAACTACCTCAAGAATTAATATGAATCTATTGGTATTTTCTCGAACAGATGATTTTGAGTCATTTGTAAAATTTTGGACCCAGTTGTACGATCACAATTCACCGTGGGAGCCAAACTACAAAAAACACATAAAAATTGGTAAACCATTTACCCATAAGGATATTTTACAATTATTTGAATGGGAAAATCAAGCAGGCTTAGGTAGAATCAGAGCAGATGCGATCAAAGATAAGATTTATCCACATTTGGATTTTATTAATGATATGAAATTTGAAGATGCTGTCAATTTAGATGAATTCAATAAAAAATTTGAGACAGTACAGGCCGTTTCTCGAACATTCTTACTACATATAATTAAGCCTGATATTTATCCTCTTTATGACCAAAATGTCCATGTTGCATATAATTTTATTCATGGAATTGATGCCGATATTTATCCTTATCCAAAAAGACCTGATGATAAAATAAAATTCTATTTCAGAAAACTTATGCCATTCGTTGAAAGTGTAAGAGGAAGTCTATCTTTAAAAGAAATTGATGAAGCCTTAAACACATTCGGTCAAATTGTGAAAAAGAATCCAAAAATTAAACATGATTAGTAAGTTTTAAAGATATTCGGAATTAATTTTAATTTGATTTTAAAATATTGAAACTTTTATAATTAGATTATTTAGATTTGCCAAAATTTTAATCATTATTCTAAGGTATAAAAATTCAATAGAAATAAATTTAATTCTGAATATCTTAAAAGTATTTCAATTGAGCTAAAATTACACTTCAAACATGACCAATGACCAACTCGAAAAAATAATTGACAATTTTGACACCGTTTTTAGAGGCGATGCGTGGCACGGCCCTTCAGTAATGGAGTTTCTCAATTCAATGCCAATGAACGTAGTTGATGTCAGAAAAAACTTTTCAAAACATACCATTTGCCAGATTGTATTCCACTTAACAGCATGGCGGAAATTTGCATTTGAAAAACTCAACGACAATGTACGCTACGATTTGGTTACAGAAGAAGACAATTATGGCAGCGAAGAAGATATTACCAAAGAAAACTGGACTAATTTGGTATCAAATTTGAAGGATTCTCAAGAAGCACTTTTACTTAAGTTAGAGGAGTTTGATGATTCAATTCTCAATAGATTAGTTCCTGGCCAAGATTATGATTTTTATAAATTACTCACTGGACTTATTCAACATGACACTTATCATTTAGGTATGATTTGGGTGCTGTGGGAATAAATTTATTGTGTTTTAAAACCAATTCTAAGTTTAGAGTCAATATTTTTTATAAACAATATTCAAGCACAATTCGTTAGAAAAAAAATTAAAAGAGAAACGAACAAAATATTATGGAGGAATTGCAAACATCAGAACTGGACAGAATTAAAACTTTGTTAAATGCAACTTTTCATGGAGGAGCATGGCATGGCCCATCAGTTTTGGAAAATTTACAAGGTATTAAGCCTAAAGCGGCTGGAAATCGTCAAAAAAATATACATACCATTGCAGAATTAGTCTATCATATCACTACTTGGAGAATTTTTGCTTTAAAGAAAATTCAAGGGGATGTTGATTTTGTTATTAAAACCGAAAAGCAAAACTGGGGAAATCTCAAAGAAATAGATGAATTTGAATGGGAAACTCTTCAAATGGAACTGACATTGAGTCATGATGAATTGATGACTGGTTTGGAAGAAAAAGATGATAGTTTTCTTTTAGAAATTGTACCTGGTGCTGAATATGACTTTTATACGCTTTTGCACGGCATCATCCATCATGATATTTATCACAGTGGTCAGATTGGTATTTTAAAGAAAACTGCTCCAAAAAGTAGTAAATTCGATGATGAAGATGACTTCAAAACAAGTAATTACTTTGAAGACGAGTATTGATATTTAAATCATTTTTAAAACGGCTTGCAGAAATTTTCTTCAAGCCGTTTTTTATTTACTTGAATAGAATAATGGTAAAAACTAAGGGATAAAAGCTTAATTTTTCATGAAAATATAAAATGAACTTACGGTATTATTCCAAGATTCGTTGAATAATCTAAACGACTACTTGTACTATTCCAAGAAGCCTCTTTGAAGTGTTTGGAAAATACCGAACTTTGCAGTATATTCTTAATAAAAGAAGTCTAACATAAGTGTCTGTAAATTAAACAGTTACGATTATGAATCTGTATTTAAAGTTCGGCAAAAATGATTGGTACGATTTTGGTGCTGATGATTTAAGTAGTGTTTTTCCGATAAACAAAAAAAAGGAGGCAAAAATGAAAAAATGGATGAATGAAGCTCTTGAGGCAATTTCAAGATTTTCAACACCTTTCGGTGCATTTTAGGTAATGTATTTTATTTATCTTAATAAAAAATCCCCGTTTTCCTAAAAAGTAACGGGGATTTTGTTTTGTAAAATATACCTTAAAACCACTTGATTACAAGATCTAATAGTTTCTTTACTCGATTAGTATATGGAGGATGAAACATACTAAACTGAGCAAATTTATTTTCTACAATAGCACGTTTATTTGAGAATTCTTCAAAACCATATTTACCAAACGATTTACCAATGCCTGAATTATTTACTCCTCCAAACGGCAAATTATCTTGTAAATAATGAATAGTTGTTTCGTTAATAACCGTTGCTCCAGCCGAGGTATTTTGAATAAAAAAGTCAATATTTTTACGTTTTTTACTAAAAACATACAAAGCTAAAGGCTTTTCTCCTTTACCAACGTATTCAATAACCTCCTCATTATCAGCGAATTGCATAATTGGTAATAGTGGTCCGAATATTTCATCTTGCATAATTTTCATTCCATCATTCACATCAATTATTAAAGTTGGCTCAATATAATTTTCAGATTCATTACTTCTTCCTCCACCAACAATTTTTGCACCTTTAGCAACTGCATCTTCCATATAACCTTTAACTCTTTTGAAATGTCTATCATTTACTACTCGGCAATAATCTGGCGTTTGAAAAGCATCATTCCCATACATTTTTGCTAAATAAGCATTGGCCTCCTGAATGAATTCATCGGTTTTCGATTGATGAATGTAGATATAATCGGGAGCAATACATGTTTGTCCATTATTTAAAAATTTCATCGCCGTAATTGCTTGGGCAGCTGCTTTTACGTTGGCAGTTTCATCAATGATGGTTGGAGATTTTCCGCCCAATTCAAGTGTGACTGAACAAAGATTTTTCGCAGCAGCTGTCATTACAATTTTTCCAACAGCGGGACTTCCTGTGAAGAAAATATGACTAAACTTCAGTTTCAACAAAGCTGTTGAAACATCAGCATCACCTTCTACGACTGCGATTTCATTTTCATCAAAAAGCTCAGCTATCATCTTTGCAATCAATTTTGAAGCATGAGGAACGACTTCTGAAGGCTTCAAAATAACAACATTTCCTGCGGCAATAGCTTGTAAAAGTGGTTTTAGGGCCAGATTGAATGGATAATTCCACGGGCTGATTATCAAGCAATTACCTTTTGGCTCGTGAATAATTTTACTGATTGTTCCTACCATTTTCAAAGGAGTATCTACATCCTCAGCACGCATCCATTGGGTCAAATGTTTAATAATAAATTTAGCCTCTCCTACTACGGGCATAATTTCAGAAATTTTCACTTCGGCTGGGTGCTTTTTATGATCAGCATACAAGGCATCGGCAATCTGACTTTCATTTTCCAACATCCAATTCATTACCTTTTTTATTTTGGCAATTCGTTCTTTGGCAGTGGTATTAGCAATATTTTGAGCATTTTGCTTCTGTTTTTCAAAAAGCACTTGAAGGCTCAAGTCGATATTTATTTTTGGTTCGGCAATCATGAGAATTTTTAATTAATGTTGACAGACAAAATTGACTAAAAAATAGTACAATTCAAGGAAAAACTTAAAATATAACAGTAAATTTGGCAAATTGCTAAAAATTTTAGATATTAGGGTGTTAAACCTCAACTTTGAACGGTTTCATCATTCATAATTCAGAAACCGTCATTCATAAATCGTAAATTTTATAAATGTCTCTGATCAGTAATAATCTCAAATACTTGCGTCGAATCAATGGTTTGACACAAGACCAATTTGCCCGCCGAATCGGTACAAAGCGAGCAAATGTCGGTGCTTATGAAGAATCAAGGGCTGTACCTCCAGTTGATACCCTTAAAATTATTGCAAATACCTTTGGTATTACTGTTGATGATTTCGTAAAAAAAGATATTAGAAAATTAAGGGAAACGCCCGATTTGACATTTGGGTTTGAATCTAAGCCATTTTATAGCCAAGACGAGCCTTCAATTGAGAAAGCCCCATTGAATGAAGTTTTTAAAAATGATGAAGATCCATTCGATATGCCTCCTTCAATCGGAGATTTAATGAAACAATTTCTTGGAAATGACCCAAGTAATCAACCTCAAAACGAAGTCATTAAACCCGTAGAAAGAGTTTCGCAAAGTGTCACACTCAAACCAAATTTTGAAAGAGAGCCTTATGTTGCTCCAAAAGTCACTCCCCCTATTGTAGAAATACCATTCACTCAAAATCAGGCAGATAATCTAAATATTCAATTGGTAAAAAGATTTCAATTTAATGATTATTTGGTGCGTTATTCTGATTTAAGTTTTCTTAAATCACTGGTTTCATTTTGTTTGCCCAATCTTCCAGCAGGCGACTATCGTGCATTTGAAGCAGGTGAAGATTTTGCCTTTGAAGGTGCTTTGCTAATTGGTAGTTTAATTACAAATTGGGCTGAAATTAAAGATGGTAAGAACTATGTTTTGGTTACAAAATCACAAGGAATTATTTATCGACGTGTCTATAACCAAGTAAAAATCAAAGGTACACTGCTACTTAGCACCGATAATAATCGTTTTCCAAGCTCAGAAATTTCATATACTGATGTCATTGAAACTTGGGAAATTAAATCATTTGTAAGTCAAACTTTACCCGAACCAAGTACCCCATATAGTAAATTGGGGAATTTAGTAGATGAAATGAAATTTGAATTAGAACGTATAAAAAAATAAATGCAAATTACTTCCAAACAACCCAACATAGGAACAACCATTTTTACAGTCATGTCGCAATTAGCGGCAGAAACAGGTGCATTAAATCTCTCGCAAGGTTTCCCCAATTATAACTGTTCACCAAAACTCATTGAGTTGGTAAACCACCACATGAAACTTGGGATGAACCAGTATGCACCAATGGCAGGAATTATGCCTTTGAGAGAAGTTTTAGCAGAAAAAACAGCAAATATTTATGGTTTAACATATAATCCTACAGATGAAATAACCATTGTATCAGGTTGTACGGAAGCATTGTATGCTGTAATGACAGCAATTTTACTTAAAGATGATGAGGTAATTGTTTTTGAACCTGCCTACGACAGTTATGTTCCTGCAATCGAATTGAATGGCGGAAAGGCTATTTACGTAACACTTTCACCTGAAAATGATTTTGCTATTGATTGGCAAGTTGTCAAATCTAAAATTTCAGACAGAACAAAAGCTATCATGTTCACCACACCACATAATCCTACGGGAAAATGTTTGACTCAAAATGATATTGATGAGCTGGCAATTTTAGTCAAGAATACCAATATTTTTGTAATTTCAGATGAAGTTTATGAACACATCATTTTTGATGGTCGCAAACATTTATCACCTGCGATGCACCCAGATTTAAAAGAACGGACTTTTGTTTGTAGTTCATTTGGCAAAACATTTCATACAACTGGCTGGAAATTAGGTTATTGCCTTGCTCCAAAAGAACTTTCAGTTGAATTTAGAAAAGCTCATCAATGGATAACTTTTTCTTGCCCAACGCCTATGCAGTATGCTTACGCTGATTTTTTGAAAGATCCTGACAATTATCTATCAGTGACACCGTTTTACCAAGAAAAAAGAGATAAATTCATTCAATGGTTGAGTGGTTCACGATTTACACTTAAACCAGCCGAAGGAAGTTTCTTTCAAATGGTTTCTTATAAAAACATTACAGAAGAGTCTGACTACGATTTGGCCGTCAGATGGACAAAAGAGATTGGGGTTGCTTCTATTCCAATTTCAGTATTTTATGCCGATAAAATTGATAATAAAATATTAAGATTTTGCTTTGCCAAAGATGATGAAATGCTTGAACGAGCAGCTGAACGGCTTTGTAAATTGTAATAATGTTACCATTTAAAAACAAAATTATTGAATTTTAGAATTTTGATGATTTTATGCTTAGTTTCAAATTCAAATAAGTATTAGTACAAATTATTTCTATAAATAATGCCTACATTTCATGAATATTAAGGCAGTAGAAAGCTATATCTACGAAAAATTACAAAAAAATCTATCTCCGACGCTTTCGTATCACGGATTTCACCATACCCTTGATGTAGTAGATGCTGCTTTAAGAATTGCGAAACAAGAAGGTATCAACGATAAGGAATCGCTAATGCTATTAGAAACTGCGGCTCTTTACCATGATTTAGGCTTTATTTCAACATATCGTGGTCACGAAGAAGAAGGTTGTAGGATTGCTGAACTTACTTTACCCCAATTTCAGTATTCAAGTAATGAAATTGAAAAAATTCTCGGAATGATTATGGCTACTAAAATTCCTCAGCAGCCACGAAATCTATTAGAACAAATCATTGCCGACGCTGACTTAGATTATTTGGGTAGAGATGATTTTGAACCAATTGCAAATTCACTTTTTCAAGAACTCAGCCAAAGAGAAATGATTAACGATTGGCATACATGGAATAAAATCCAAATTAAGTTTTTAGAATCTCATCATTATTGGACAAAATCGGTAGTCGAACAAAGAGAAGCACTAAAAACGAAACATTTACAGAAATTAAAGACGTTAGAAAATATTATCTAACCTAAAGTCTTATAATTTTCAAAATTTTATTGGGTTGAATCAACAAAGATTTGCCAACCTCATACCACAATTCATCACCAGCATTTACAAATAATCCTTTATGCGATGGACGATTTTTAAGTGCATATTCGGCATCAAAATCACCAGAAAAGGTATTTTTTAATATAAAATTCAATTCTTCCCAAGGCAAAATTTTTGTTTCAATTTGCGATTCATTGATATTGTTTCTTTTGAACGCTAATTTACGCTCAACAAAAGAAGCTTGCACATCCACCTCAATCAGTTCACCTGACTGATTTTTTAAAAAAGTCAATTTTAGAGGTGGCTCTTTTCCAGCTTTTTCATAAACTGCTTGTTGTAACTCTTCAATTAAATATTTGAATCGATCGGTTTCTTTCGGATAGAATGTTTTTCCTTCAAAATCAATTTGCCAAAACTCCTGATGTGGTTCTAAAGACTTGATATACAATACATTAGCTGACTTCAAATTACCAAAAACAACATCACTCCAAATTTTAGGGAGAATACCTTTCCAAGTAAAGTTATCATTGAGTGAAAAACCTTCTTCAATTAATTCTTCTTCAGTAAAACCTTCTCGGTCTAAATAAGTCAATTCAAATGAAATTTCAAATTCAGAGCCTCCAGAATTTTGTACCATAACACCAGTAATTTCAATTGCATGAGCAAAAGGGGCAGGCAAATTTTCAGCCGTTTGATATTTGAGGGAGAACGTAGGCATTGATGGTTTTTATTTTATCTATTTTCCCGGTTGGGGTTTCAATCATTTTTTCAATAAAAAATACTTCCTTTGGAACCTCAAATTTAGGCAAAATTTCTTTGAAAGCTTTTAAAATATCAATTTTAATACCATCTATATTTACTTGTGAAAGCATTTTTACGTCATTTACAACGACTAAAATCAGCCTTTCTCCCAATTTTTCATCTGGTAAACTAAAAACAAAGAATTGTTTTTCTAATTGTAATTTTCTAAGAATCCCCTCTCCTACTTTTTCAATTTTTTCTAATTGAATTTTTACACCCCCACTGTTAATCACATTATCAATACGTCCATGTAAAATAAAGCTACTACCATTAATAATTTCGGCCACATCATTTGTTATAATCCATTCATTACCAACAGCTTTAGATTGAATCATTAAACAATTGTTTTCATTCAATTTTATATCAACTCCATCTAAAACATTAAAAAAATCATCTTTTGCATCACTATTAAGTCGCTTAATTGCGATGTGAGTTATGGTCTCTGTCATGCCATAAGTGGCATAAACTGGGCGATAGATTTTTTGTATTTTTTCAAGTATAGTTTCGTTAACGGTAGCACCTCCAATGATGATAGCTTTGGCGGCGTTCAAGATTTCTGCAAGTTTTGGGGTTTCTTCAAAAATTGTTTGTAGTTGAAGCGGAACAAAAGCAAAGAAATTTTTCCCACGATTAGCATTAAGGAGATATAAGTGTTTTTCTATTCCCACAAACGGATTGGATGAAGGTTCGACAACTATTAAATCCATACCAATTTCAAATGCACGAACAAGCATCATCATACCAGCAATATAATCAATATTGAGGCAACAAAAAGCCGTATCTCCTTCTTGTAAATCAAAGGCTTTTGCTGTCATTTTGGCAGATGCAATCAGTTGCTTTCTATGAAGAATTATTTCTTTCGGTGCTCCTGTTGAACCAGAAGTTTGTATCTTAAATGTCTCCTGTCCTGAGTCCCATAAAGTCTTAAAATTCAATACTTTATCATAATATTTATTACCAGATGCAGTATTGATATATGTTCCATCTCTCTCTAAAAAAACCATATTCTATTAAATAAAAAATCCCTTCTCAAAACCTGAGAAGGGTTATGAAATAATATTTTTTACAAAATTATTCAAAAATTCTCAACTTGTTATTAGTTACATCAAGTGAATAGAAATACTTTTTCAATGGTGTAGTAGCTGGGCTTTTTTGAACGCTGCCATCAGCTTTGAATTCTGAACCATGATTGGGACATAAAAAATCATTAGAAGCACCACGATACATAATTTGTGAACCTTCATGCGTACATTTTGAACTCACAGCCAAATAAGTATCTGAATTTGTATGAGCCACAATAATACTTTGTCCTTTGACGATTACATATTCACCTTTAAACTTTAAATCTTTATAATCAGAAGAGTTCAGATCAAGAGTAATATCAATTTTAGTTGCAGTTGTTGTCGGATTTGGGTCAGGAATTTCACCACCATCACTACAAGATTGCAAGCAATTCATCAACATTATTGCTCCAAAACCAATGCCAACTTGACGCATAAACTCCTTACGGTCAATAGTGCCGCTCTCACTCAAACTACCATCAAATGTATTATTTTCTGCTTTTACAGGGACAATTTTATTCATAAATAAAAAGGTTATATTTTGAAAACGTTTGGTTCATTTTTTTGTTTTCAAATTTATTCATTTATCTATTCAAAAACAATTTTAATGTTTAACATTTATATTTCAATAATATCTATATTTGCAGACTTTTAAAGATTATTTCTTTACTAATTTCAATATTTATAGATAAATACAAAACAATTAAAGTCAATTTGTAGTTATTTTATCTTTTAAGAGATTCAAAATATTTTACCCAACAAAGAATTTTCTTTAATTATTACTCAAGATACAAAGATTTCAAAATAAATTTGTGAGATGGAAAAGAATCCAATAGATAAAATTAAGGTTAGCGAGAGTCCTGGTTTACTCGAATATGCTCATACGGCTGGTGGAGCAGTGATTCGACCTGAAGACATGGGGAAAGTGAAAGGGAAAGCCCAGTTAGCCATGAGACAACAAACCCATGAGCAGATAAGCAAAATTTATCGACAAATGGAAGTGCTTGCCCAACAAGCCAAAGAGGTAAAAAATCGTGTGGAGGTTTCGGAAAGAATTTATGATGCAGTAATGGGTTTTGAACCAATTATCGGTCATATCTATTATCTTTACGAAAAAAAAGATGGTTCAGATATTCTTTCAATGGTCGCCCCAAACGAATGGGGAAGAAAGTTTCCATTCAATCAGTTTTTAGCTAAAGTTTTCCTTTTAGCTGATCATACATGGAAAGTTGAGTTTTTTGAAGAAAATGATAGAAGTGAAACAATTGATTTAGATTAATAAAATAATTAATAATTTATAATTAATAATTGACAATGTACGATTGGAAAGTAATTAAAGAATACGAAGACATAAAGTTTAGTTTCTACGAAGGAATTGCAAAAATAAGCATTAATCGACCAGAAAAACACAATGCTTTTCGTCCTCAAACAGTCAAAGAATTGATTGATGCGATGGCATTCTGTAGGGAAGAACCAGCTATTGAAGTGATAATTTTAACTGGCGAAGGCGGAAAAGCCTTTTGTAGCGGTGGCGATCAGTCGGTACGAGGACACGGTGGATATATCGGTGATGACCATGTTCCTCGTCTAAATGTATTGGATTTACAAAAAATGATTCGTTCGATTCCAAAAGTTGTCATTGCGGCTGTGGCTGGTTGGGCAATTGGTGGCGGACACGTGCTTCATGTAGTTTGTGATATGACTATTGCTGCTGAAAATGCTAGATTTGGTCAAACAGGTCCAAAAGTTGGTAGTTTTGATGGAGGTTTTGGTGCAAGTTATTTAGCAAGAATTGTTGGGCAGAAAAAAGCACGTGAAATTTGGTTTTTATGTGAGCAATATGATGCACAAGAAGCATTACAAATGGGCTTAGTAAATAAAGTTGTGCCTTTAGAGCAATTAGAAGAAGCAACTGTTGCTTGGTGTCAGAGAGTGCAACAAATGTCGCCTTTGTCAATTAGAATGTTGAAATCATCATTCAATGCAGAATTGGACGGACAAGCAGGTATTCAAGAATTGGCAGGCAATGCTACTTTATTATATTATTTAACTGACGAAGCAAAAGAAGGTTTCAATTCTTTCTTAGAGAAACGTAAACCTGATTTTAGTAAATTTCCGAAGTTTCCTTAATTTTCTATTTTGTCTAAATTTAAGCCTCAGATAGTATTCTGAGGCTTTTTTTATAGATTTCATCAATTGTTTAACAAGTTTAAAACTTGTTTTACTGAACATTTTTCCACCATTTTCCAAAAGTCTGAGTCGAGTCGCCTAAATTGACTTTTTGCCCAATAATAGGTGTAATAATTGGAAAATTCTCTTTCTCAGCAGCATTTGAAACTCTATTCAAAGGCTCGTCCCACGGGTGATTTCCTAAAGCAAATTTCGATGAATGTACTGGAAACAATCGCTTGGCTTTCAAATCTTTAGCAGCTTGAACCACTTCTTCGGGCATCATGTGAATGTATTTCCAGCTTTTATCATACTGTCCATTTTCCAAAATGGCTAAATCAAAACCACCATAAGTTTTACCGATTTCGGCAAAATGTGTATCATAACCGCTATCACCACCAATGTAAATTTTGTTAGTTGGTGTTTGCAACACAAATGATGTCCACAGAGCTCTGTTTCTTGAAAAACCTCTACCTGAAAAATGTCTGGCAGGTGTTGTGTAGGCAACAAACCCTTTTTCCAATTCAATTTTAGTATTCCAGTCTTCTTCAATGACCGTTTTCAAATCAAAACCCCAAGATTCAAAATGTTCACCAGTACCTAAGCCAGTGATTATTTTTTTCACTTTTGGTTTCAACAGCATAATAGTTTCATAATCAAGATGGTCGTAGTGGTCGTGCGAAATAAAAAGATAATCAATATTTGGGAAATCAGCCACAATATAAACATCCGTACCTTTAAAAGAAGGAGTTGTAAATTTTATGGGCGATGCCGCTCCACTTAATACAGGGTCAACTAAAAAAGTTTTGCCATCTAATTGCATGAAATATGAAGAATGACCAAACCAAACTAAAATATTTTCATCAGATTTTAGGTGTAACAAATCAACTTTTGTATGCGGAATTTCATCAATTGGTTTCAGTCTAACTTTTTTTCCAAATATAAACTCTTTCATTACACTATAATATGTTACACCCTCAGCTAAATCTGGTGTGAAACTCAAATTTTTAAATGAACCATCTTTATAATTTGGTGATTTTTTGATTCTTTCTAAACGCTCCCCAGCAGGTGTCTTTCCAAATTTTGCTTGCTGCATGAATAAAAATATTGCTATTGTCAATAGTACAATTATTGCCAAAATTGATATTACCATAGTTTTTATGATTTTGAATGCCTTTTTCATTAAATTTTATTTTTCTAAAAGATTAACAAGGAGTTTTTCTTTAAAATTCCTTACTATAAAAAAGAGGTAAAAATACAAAAATGTATTCTTACCTCTCCGTCAAGAATTCACCTTGAGTCTAAACTCCCTCTGCTTTGGTTGCAGGTTTCGTATTATCTTCCGAATGTCGGTCAATTAGCTTATTGATTGGGTCAATTCCTGCTTTTTTGGGTTCTTCTTTTACGATTATTGTAAAGGTATTTTCTTTTTTGGAAATTTTTCGTTTTTGCAAATACAACAATTTATCTTGGCCTTTGGCATCTTTTCCATAAACACCAACATCGATCCAATCATTGATAGCAATAGATTTTTCATTGCCCGAACTATCCGCTCTAAATTTCTCACTTATGGTTTTGATTGTAACCTCATAAGTTTTGTCTTTTAGCTGCTTATAGCTCACATTATCGGCTTTATTTTCAAACAAAGTGATGGTTTCAAACATATCTGTGATGATGTGCTTCAAAGAATCAGGTGTTTGTTCTTTGAAATATTTCAGCAAATCATTGCTGGTTGGATAACGTTTATTTTTAGAATCTGGGCCTGGATATTGCCAATCTTTCAAGAAATTCCGCAAGGCTAAATTAACTTTTTCTTCACCAATATAATCTTGCAAAGCATACATTACCACAGAACCTTTGCGATAATGAATGTACCCTTGTGATTCAACTAAGTTGAGCGGTTGCTCTTTTTTACGCTCGCTCGAACGACCTCTTAAATAGCTATTTAGTTCATATTTCAAGAATTTTTGCATCAATTCAGGCTTTACGGCATGTTTCATTACCATTAATGCCGAATATTGAGCTTGTGTTTCAGAAAGCATAGCATTGCCTTTTACATTGGCTTCTGCCACCTGATGTCCCCACCATTGATGTCCTAATTCGTGAGCAGTTACATAAAATGGCATATCCAAATCTTCTTCTGGGTCGGCAATTTTTTGAATAAAACCAATACCTTCTGAAAACGGAACGGTATTAGCAAATGACTGGGCAAATTCCTGATATTTTGGAAACTCCATGATTCGCATTTGTCGATATTGATAAGGGCTGAAATTTTTCGAGAAATAATCAAAAGATGATTTCATCGAGGACATCATTTTTTCCAAGTTATATTCATGCCCTTTGTTATAATAAATTTCAAGGTTAATTGTATTCCCATTTGCTCCAACCCATTTATCTTTTTTGACCTCATATTTTGCCGAAACAATTGAATAAAAATCACACATCGGAACATCCATTTTGTAATGAAAGTATTTACGGCCATTTTCTTCCCAAGTTTTTTGTAAATAGCCTGGAGCTATAGCAATTTGATCTTTTTCTGTACCAATTTTCATCTCAAAACGAATATAATCTGCATCATCACCAAACAAACTTTGTGATAAGCCAACAGGGTTATTTTGCTCCATCATGCGTTCTTTTTCAGGCAATTTCTTTCCTCTTCGAGTATCATCATCGCTAATTTCATAACTATCATTGTAGCCTATTGTAGGAAAATAGAGGTTATTGAAGAATGTACCATTATAAACCACATCAGTATTTGACTGACCCGCTACAAAGCCTTTTGTCTCGAATTTTGTCTTGAATGACATTTTTACTGAGTCATTTGGTGCGAGTGGTTTTGTCAAAGTATAAATCGTATAACCGTATTTTTCATACTGTTTATTTGCTTTTGCACCGCCATCAAACTTCAAATATTCGAGTTTCATGTTGTGGGCAACGTCATTCTGAATATGGACATCAGCTATGGTTTTTGTTGTTTTATTTTTCAACCAAAAATAGCCTTCTGCTGTAAAATCTCGCTCAAGAGGATAAATTTCGACATTCAAATTTACGTCAATGATTTTGGGCTGAGGAATATTTTCAAACTTCTTCAAAGTCTTTTCATAAGCTACTTGCTTATCTTCACGAGCCTCACGAGATTCGTATTTATTGATTTGATTAGTATTATAAAAAACATAACAACCAGCACCAATAAAAGCTAAAAAAGAAAAAATGGCAAAAGTGAGAATTGGTCGAGTAAGGCGAAGTTTACCAACTTTTAGACGAGTTTTGAGTAACGCTTCCGAACCACGAACTGATAAAATTACTGACACAACAAATAAGAAAATGACCAACATCAACCAATAAAATTTGAGCCACGAGAAAGTCGTGATGAAATGTCCGTATTTATTCATATCAGAATAATCACGTAAACTTCCCGAACCAAACATAATTAATGGATGCTGAATCCCTGCCGCTCCAAGAAAAAAAGTAGTCAAAAAGAAGACAAACATCATGGCAAAACCTATAAACTTGTTGTTTGCCATTACTTGAACAAAGAAGGCAAGTAGCGTATAAAGCACTAAAAATGCTAAAGTGCTTGTAAAAAGGGTTTTGAAATAAAGCGACAATTCAAAATTGAAATAACCATGTGCTGCTTGCACAATGACTCCTCCCAAAATAAGTATCAACAATAAACCAATATAAACAAGCAACATTCCTATGAATTTTGCAAGTAAATTTACCCAATCAGGCACAGGAGTGGCATCAACAATCAAGTGCATATTGGTTACTCTTTCTTTCCAAATTAATTCTCCTGAATAAAAAACTGCTATTATTAAAAAATACATGTCGAAACCATTGAGTAGTCCCAGCACATTGGCAGTGATTGGATATGAACTTGTACCATACATTTTCTGAAAATAAAATGAACTCACAATCAAATCCATTATTCCAACAAAAATAATGGCGATAAAAGGCACTTCTCTCACCACCATTTTGCCATAAAAAATAGCTTGTTTCCAAAGTTGAGCAAGATTAGTGGCAAATCCTGTATATTGATGTACCGCAGGAATTTTGACTAATTCAGGGTTAATTTTTTCCTTTACTTCTTTGACTGCTTTTTTCTTGAATAAACTGCTACGAACAACATTAAAACTAAAAGCAAAGTAAGTTCCCCCCAAAACCAACAAAGCAAAACCTAACCAAGCCAATCGATTCCAAACCAAAATACCTTCTAATGGCACAATTTGGCTATTTTTCTGAGCAGGAGTCCAATATTCTGTAAAAATTGTAAATGCACGCACACCAAATGGGTCGAGCATGGCTGAGAGTGTTTTGTTATCAATATCGCTCAAAAGCGTATCTGAAACTTGGTAAAGAACGAAGAGAATTATTCCTTGTGTGTAAATGACAATTGTTGAGCGGCTTAATGCTCCAGCAGCGAAAAAGATGGCTCCTTGAATGAATAAATTTGTGATTCCCCAAACAATAAATGGTTGAAAATACGCCCAAGCGTCAAAAGGCAACATTGTTTTATCAGCCCAAGATGGATCCCATGGCAAATACTTTCCGATGGCAAAACCTGTCATAAATGCCAGCCAAATTGAACAGTAAATCAAAACCATGACGATAAACGAACCCAAAAAACGGCCAAATAAATAATCGAATTTAGACATTGTAGTACTGAACATCAATGACTCCGTTTTGTGTTCAAAATCTCGCAAAACTGCCACACCCATAATGGCAGAGCAAATAAAAGTGAAAAAGAAGGTCATAATGATGGTCATGAAACCCAAATTGTAAGGCGAATTTTCTTTGATTTGACCACCAGCAACACCACCAATGACTATGTATTTTGAAGTAACCGCAGCAAAACATAACAGGAATAAAATTCCGAAATAAATATACGTAGCAGGTCGATTTTTTCGATATGAAAATTCAAACCTAAGTATTTCTTTGAGCATGGTTTTTCTTAGGTTTAAGCGTTAGTAAATATTTTCGAGAAATAAACATCTTCCAAATCCCCTTCGACAGCTTCAAAAGTACCATCAGGATTGGTATCTGAAATTATATGTATCAAAGGATTTCCACCGATGAGCTTTTCAGAAATCACTTTAAAATTCTTTTTATAATCACTTAATTCGGCCTTATTGATACGTTTTTGCCAAATTTTACCAACAATTTCTTTCAAAGCCTCATCTGGGCTACCTTTAAAAAGAATTTCACCCTTATTAAAAATTGCCATATCTGAACATAATTCTTTTACATCTTCAACAATATGGGTTGAGAGAATAACGACAGTATTTTCGCCAAGTTCAGATAGCAAATTCAAAAAACGATTACGTTCGGCTGGGTCAAGTCCTGCTGTGGGTTCATCCACAATAATTAATTTAGGATTCGCTAAAAGTGCTTGTGCTATGCCAAAACGCTGTTTCATTCCACCCGAATATCCACCCAAATTCTTCTTACGAGCATCCCACAAATTGGTTTTTTGCAACAATGCTTCAACCACAGCTTTTCGCTCACCAGCATTCGTAATTCCTTTCAAAACTGCTAAATGATTAAGTAAAGTTGTAGCATCAACTTTTGGATAAACACCAAATTCTTGAGGCAAATACCCTAAAGTTTTTCTAATCTCATCTTTTTGTGTCAAAACATTAATTTCACCGAGAAAAATTGAACCACTATCAGGTTCTTGAAGTGTGGCAATGGTTCGCATCAATGATGATTTACCTGCTCCATTTGGCCCCAAAAGACCAAACATACCTTGATTAATCGTAAGATTTACATCTTTTAAGGCATGTACACCATTACTGTAAGTTTTGTTAAGATTGGAAATAATTAGCTGCATAAAGGTTTGGGTTTGTTAGTTTGATAAGTAATTGAAGGTGTAATAAGAATATTTGCTGGTGCAAGATTTTGTACGAATGTTGCTTTGCCAAATAATATTTTATTCAAAATTAAAATTATGAAATTTTAGTAACAATAAAATGTTATGAAAGGAATTTTAATGGTGATGAAATATATATTTTATGTGATAATAAAAAAAGAAACAAAAAAGCCGAGCGAACTCGGCTTTTCCATTTTACAGTTTTAAATTTCTCAATAATTAGAACAAATATTATTTTTAAATTTATTTCCCTACCGAAATCATGTTGGCAAAGAGGCGGTATGCTCCCGGTACACCTGCTGGTAACTCTCTAAAAAATGCTAATCCAGTGAAAACAAAATTTCCTTTGCCATATTTTGCATAAAGTAAACTGCCTTCTTGTTCGGTTTCATTGGCATCTTTTATTGAAAAAATTGTTTCATATTTATCACTCCATTTGTCAGAAAAGTAAAGACCACGCTCCTGTACCCAACCTTCAAAGTCTTTGGCTGTGATTTTATTAGGGGTATTAAGCAATGGATGTTCGGGTTTAATAATTTTCATTTCTGCATTTTCATCTGTCACTCGGCCTCTGCCAATTGCAAAAGGATATGGCCCGATTTCTTTTACTTTTGAAACACCATAAAAAGCATTGGTTTGATATTGCGTCACAACATTTCCACCATTATTGACATATTCCATCAATTTTTCTTGAAAAAACTTCAAATGTTCTTCCGTATTATAGGCACGTACACCAACAATAATGGCATCAAACTGCGATAAATCTTTAGCTAATTCGACTGGAGTAAGCATGGTAACTTGATAGCCAATTTGTTGTAAAGCAGCAGGGACTTCATCACCTGCACCTGCAATATAACCAATTTTTGTTCCTTTCTTTTTCAAATCAATGCGTAAAGCTTTCGCTTCTGAAAATGGGAAAAGAGTTAAAGTCGGTACATGTTTATATTCGATTGAAGCGATACCACGATTATAAGTGCCATTTGAAGTTTTTGCGATGGCTTTCAAAGTAATTTCTGAGGCAGTTGCTGACGGAAAAACTTTAAATGTTACCTTTTTCTCTTCATATTTATCTTTTAGCTCAAAATTTATGGTTGCTGGCTCAACTTTCCATGAACTTGGCACTTCTAAAGAAACCGTACCATTCACTCCTTTTTTACCCGCTTTTAAGGTTACTACCACTTCTTTTGGTGAATTATCTGCAAATGAATAAACTTTTTCAGCAATGGTAGCAGTAACTTCTGGGCGAACTTCAAAATAACGATAAATTTCTCCATCCGATGGTTCCACAAATTTGTAGGTTAAAGGCGTTTGAAATGTAAAGTTTTTCCCCTCAATTTTCATCGTATATTCACAAACCAAATCAGCAGGTTTCATGGGTAAACCTCTCAAAAGTTGGTCTTTTACTTTATAAAAACCATTTTCTTTCTTTTCCTCCAACCAATATGGTTGAGTGATTGGCTGATTCGCAGGAATTTGTAAATCATAAGAAATATTCAACCCATCATTATAAACCAATTTTTTATTGATTATAGTATCTTGTTTGGTCGCTCTAAAAGTCAGTTTTTCAAGCGTAATATTAGCATTGCTTCTACTTACAACATTGATATTGACCTTAATTTTATCGTTAGGCGACACAGAATAGTCAACAGGATTTGCTTCAAACCAAAGCCCAGCACAGGCAATAATTAACTCTTGAACTTCTTTTTTCTTATAAGTTGTCCATACATTCTCATCTAAAGCCGAAATGGCATTAGATACTTCAATCAATGCTGGAACAGAAGCAGAAGGATTTTGAGCTTTAAAGTTATTGTAAATATCATTGACCATTCTCTCAATTTTCTCACCCCCATTGATTCTCTTCCAAGATAAATCAATACCATCAAACAAATCATTTTTGGCTTCATCGCCAGCTTTGTGTAAAGCATAATCAGCACGTTGATTTTTAGTTTTGGCCGAACCAAATCCTTGGCTTTTGTGCATACTACGTGCCTCTGCTGCTATTTCAGTGTAAGATTTACCCAATAAAGGATTATAATCACCCAGCGGTATTTTAATATAACTTCCTTCAGGTTGATTATTCTGAAAATTAGGTGAGAATGAATTCCAAACCAATCGTTTTGCTTGCCACGGCTTGACATAAGCTAATTGCTCAGGAAAACGATTGGGGTCAGCAGCAGCCTTAAAAGCTTCTTCTGATAAAACTGCTGATGCTGAATGATGACCATGACCAGCACGAGCATCAGGTGGAAAGCGGTTGACAATGATGTCAGGCTGAAAATTACGAATTCTCCAAACCAAATCTGCTAATATTTGGTCTTTTCCCCAAGTTGTCAAAGCTTCATCAGTAGTTTTGGTGAATCCAAAATCATTGGCACGCGTGAAATATTGTTCACCACCATCAATGCTTCTTGCCCCTAATAACTCATGAGTTCTTAAAAGCCCAACATATTCTCCTTGCTCAGAGCCAACCAAATTTTGTCCTCCATCACCACGTGTCATGGCTATATATCCAGCTCGCACCATTTTTTCTTTGGAAAGCCATGTAATAAAGAGGGTATTTTCATCGTCAGGATGAGCAGCTACATATAATACGTTTCCAACCACATTGAGGCGTTTCATGGCTTGAAGAATTTCGCCAGTATTCATTTGTTTGGTTTGTGCGTAGGCAACCGTGGAATAAATAAATAAGAAAAAAACAAAATATTTCTTCATTTTTAGGAAATTTACAGGATAATAGATTGAAAGATAAATTTTATGAAAAACAAGTATTTATTTATAGTTGGACTTTTATTGATTTCTAACACAATATTTGGTCAGAAAATTAATAAAGATTTTATTGACGGTGAAATTTACATAAAAGTCAAACAAAAACCACCAACCAATTCGACCAAACTGGTAAATTTCTCTACCGAATTGCCTTTTTTACAAAAATATGCGAAAGAGCTTGTCCTAAACGAAACGAAAAAATCATTTTTTACCAAAGAATCTGAAAATCTTCAAAAAATATATCGTTTAAAAGTAACAGATCCTGAAAAAATAGATGAGATTATCAAACAATTAAAAAATGAGAGTTCGATTGATTACGTTGAAAAAGTTAGATTGCGTTCTATCATCTCCACTCCTAATGACCCAAATGTTGGTTCGCAATGGTCACTTTCAAAAATAAGGGCCTTTGAGGCTTGGAATATTAATTCAGGTCTGAATGATGTCATTGTTGCTGTGGTTGATAATGCTATCCAAACCAATCATGCCGATTTACAAGCAAATATGCTTGCAGGCAAAGATGTTTCTGATGGTGATAATGACCCCAATCCACCAAATGAAACATTCAGTCATGGAACGCATGTTGCAGGAATTTTAAGTGCTGTTAGCAATAATGCCATTGGTATTGCATCAGCAAGTAATAACCGAATCAAGATTTTGCCCGTTAAAGCAACGCCAGATGCTGGGACTTCAAATAATATTTATCATGGTTATGAAGGTATCACTTGGGCAGCTGATAACGGTGCCAAAATCATTAGTTTGTCTTGGGGTGGAGCTGGTTATTCCCAAGCCGAACAAGACGTTATCAACTATGCCGCATCAAAAGGGATATTGATTGTGGCAGCAGCTGGAAATGAAAATACATCAGTAGAACATTACCCTTCTGCATACACTAATGTAATTGCAGTAGCAAGTACTGAAACAGATGATAAAAAAAGTTCATTTTCAAATTTTGGAACTTGGGTTGATATTTCAGCTCCTGGACGTGGAATTTTAAGTACAATTCCTTATGATTCTTATGCTTCTTTTAGTGGAACTTCCATGTCAACACCACTTGTTTCAAGTGCATTAGGTTATATTTGGTCTTGTTATCCATTATTAACTCCCACCCAAGTTGAAAATTTACTAAAAACGACTGCCGATAATATAGACGAACAAAATTCTACACAAGCAGGACTTTTAGGAATGGGGAGAATCAATCTTTTTAGAGCAATTGCTTGCCCTAACGGGGGGGTATCATCTGCGACAATTACCGCCAACAGCTCGACATATATTTGTAAAGGTGAATCGGTTCAACTCAATGCGAATACTGGTATAGGTTATAGCTATGTATGGCTCAAAGATGGGATTAATCAAGCTAACACAAGTAGTAGTTTAACTGCCATAGCTGAGGGGAATTATAAAGTAATTATTTCCAAAGGAGAGTGTAACATCATTTCTAATGCTATTAACGTTACTTATAATCAGTTAATTACATCTATACCTACTGTTACAAATAAAGAAATGCCTTATTGTAGTAAAGTTATTTCTGGTAATGGTTTAAAGGCTACTGCTATCAATTGTAATTTTGGAGGACCAACAATTTATAGTTATGCAGGCCCTACTGTGGGTTATGATGGTTTTGAGAAAAGTGGTGAAAACCCAACAGTAAATGTCGGGAATTTGGGAGGGAAAGTCGCAAATGTAAAAGTATCAATTACGTGGCAGAAAAAAGACAGTGGCAACGAAAATACCTGTGATATTTCAGACGGAGGAGGTATTCCATATAATGAAGAAATTTCCTTCAAATTAAAATCTCCTAATGGAACGATTATTACACTGCTTGCTAATAGTACTTACGCCAAAGGAACAACCACCTCAGGAATTGTCACAACTATTTTCCAAGATGCTGCTGCTACTATTCTTGAAAATTCACTTCCAATATCAGGAACTTTTGCTCCGAATCAACCATTAGCAACATTTATCAATGAAGTCCCCATTGGTACTTGGACTTTATTGCCCGAAGATGATGGTTTTGTTGACCCTCTTTGTGTACAAGGCTTTTCATTGACTCTCAGTACTGATAGTCCAAATCAAGCATCAAAAATTACTTGGTGGGATAGCAATCTCAGTGGCAATTTGCTCGCTTCTGGAATTGAATACACTGCTATCTCAACAAGTAATGTTGGTACTCAAACTTTTTATGCTCAGGCACAATGTGATGGTTTATGTCCGAGTGATAGAGTTGCTACAAAATTCATTACCAAACCTGTTCCATTAGTATATGCTTATCCTATTTCTTTAAGTCTAATAAATGATATTCATTTTAAAAATTTAGTTAATAATCAAAATATTGCATTTATGACAACTGCCAACAATGAAACTGTCATTTTTGATGCTAATAACAAAACCGAAAGTGTTATCATAGGCAATACACCACCATTGACAAGTCCTATAAGCTTGTGTGCTAATCAAACATATCTTTTACTAAGTATTGGTTGTTCGTCAAATATCATCACTTGGAATAATGCACAAAATGGCCAGTCGATTTTAGTAACGCCCACAACACCTATAAGCTATTATGCTTATTGTCATCATGATTGGACAGGATGTACACCTATTAATTCAAATACAATTTCTTTTGAATCGCCACAAAGTAATATTACAATCAATGATGAAATCAGTCCAGATAGTCAGCAAACCTTTGTTGGTAAAAATATTACTGCCTCCAATACAATACAAACACCTGCCAAAATTTCCTATAAAGGTTTTCAAACAGTTATGTTAAAACCTGGATTTAGTGTAAGTGGAAATAGTATTTTCTCTGCTTCTATCGTAAATGGATGCAATAATTAGCTCTATTCGATAAAAAATCTTGAATAAATGATAAAAATTTATACCTAAAATACTAAAATTTAATTTAAACTTTTATCAGAACTACAATTATCCTAAATTTGCAAACTTTTTAAATTAGTAAAACTAAACTCAAATAAAATACTTATGGATTCAATGATTATTTACCTTGTTCCTCTTTGTGGAATCATTGGCTTACTTTACACTGCTTGGCGATTCAACTGGGTAACAAAACAACCTGCTGGAGATGCAAATATGCAAAAACTTTCAGGCTATATTGCCGATGGAGCAATTGCCTTTTTAAAAGCAGAATGGAAAATTTTAGCTTATTTTGCTATACCTACTGCTATTCTTTTAGCTTGGTTGGGTTCTTCAACTGACAAATCTTCTTGGATTATCTCAATTGCATTTTTAATTGGTGCATTATTTTCAGCCTTTGCAGGATATGTGGGTATGAAAATCGCTACTAAAGCCAATGTTCGTACTGCACAAGCAGCTCGCACATCTTTGTCTCAAGCTCTTAAAGTTTCATTTACGGGTGGTTCAGTAATGGGAATGGGCGTAGCTGGTTTAGCTGTTTTAGGTCTAAGTTTATTATTCATCATATTTTATAACTATTTTGCAAAAGGCGAGGCTTTAACTTCAGAAAATATGCGTATTGCTATTGAAGTTTTAGCTGGTTTTTCTTTAGGTGCTGAATCAATCGCTCTTTTTGCTCGTGTGGGTGGTGGTATTTATACCAAAGCAGCCGATGTTGGTGCTGACTTGGTAGGTAAAGTTGAAGCTGGAATCCCAGAAGATGATGTTCGTAACCCTGCAACTATCGCTGATAACGTGGGTGATAACGTGGGTGATGTAGCTGGTATGGGTGCCGATTTATTTGGATCTTATGTTGCCACTATTTTAGCAACAATGGTTTTAGGTCAAGAAATCAATGTTTCAGATAATTATGGTGGTTTTTCACCAGTTTTATTACCGATGTTGATTGCTGCCGTTGGTTTAATTGCTTCTCTGGTTTCAACATTTTTTGTTAGAATCAAATCTGAAACTTCATCTGTTCAAGCAGCTTTGAATCTTGGAAACTGGGCTTCAGTAATCATTACTTTTATTGCTTCTTATTTCTTAGTAAAAAATATTTTACCAGAAACACTTTCATTGCGTGGACATGAATTTACGTCAAATGGTGTATTTATGTCTATCGTTGTTGGTTTGATAGTTGGTGCGTTGATGTCAATCATCACTGAATATTATACTGCCATGGGTAAACGTCCAGTTTTATCAATTATTGAAAAATCTGGTACAGGACATGCCACAAATATTATTGGTGGTTTGGCGGTTGGTATGGAATCTACTGTTTTGCCAATTTTGACTTTAGCTGCTGGTATTATTTTCTCTTATTATTTCGCTGGTCTTTATGGTGTTTCAATCGCTGCTGCAGGTATGATGGCTACTACTGCCATGCAATTAGCAATCGATGCTTTTGGCCCAATTGCTGATAATGCAGGTGGTATTGCTGAAATGTCACAATTACCATCAGAAGTACGTGAGCGTACAGACAACTTGGATGCTGTTGGTAATACTACTGCTGCGACTGGTAAAGGATTTGCGATTGCTTCCGCTGCATTGACTTCATTGGCTTTGTTTGCTGCATTCGTTGGTATTGCAGGAATTAGCTCGATTGATATTTACAAAGCCCCTGTTTTAGCTGGTTTATTTGTAGGTGGTATGATACCATTCATTTTCAGTGCCTTGTGTATTTCAGCAGTTGGTAAAGCAGCTATGGAAATGGTAAATGAGGTTCGTCGTCAATTCCGTGAAATTCCAGGAATCATGGAATACAAAACTGAACCAGAATACGAAAAATGTGTGGCTATATCAACAGAAGCATCAATCAAACAAATGATTTTGCCAGGTGCTATTGCTTTGGTTACGCCAGTTTTAGTTGGATTTGGTTTCAAAGGTGTTTTTGCAGATACATCATCACCTGAGATTTTAGGTGGTTTATTAGCAGGTGTAACTGTATCGGGAGTTTTGATGGGTATTTTTCAATCAAATGCAGGTGGTGCATGGGATAATGCTAAAAAATCATTTGAAAAAGGTGTAATGATAGATGGTGTTAAACATAAAAAAGGTTCTGACCCACACAAAGCTGCCGTAACTGGTGATACAGTTGGTGATCCATTTAAAGATACTTCTGGCCCATCAATGAACATTTTGATTAAATTGATGTCAATTGTTTCTTTGGTGATTGCCCCTTATATCGCAGTAAAATCTGGTGATGTTGCAACAATGGAAGCTGCCCCTGCGATTGTTGAGGCAGCAATGCCAGTAAGCATTAATAAACAATTATCATCAGGAGTAACATTAAACTTTTTGGAAGGTGGTATCGAAGACCAATTAATTAAATTTATTGAGTCAGATTCAGAAGCTGGAAAAGATAATTGGTTCAATTTTAAAGCGTTAAACTTTGCTTCAGGAAGTGCGGTAATTGATTCAACATCGTTGAACGAAGTAAAAAATATCTCTGAAATTTTAAAAGAATTTCCAGCTGTAAACATCAAAGTTGGTGGATATACTGACAATACTGGTGATGACGCTGCTAATCTTAAACTTTCAAGTGATCGTGCTGCTGCTGTTAAAGCAGCGTTAGTTACGTTGGGAACTGATGCAAAACGCTTGGAGTCTGAAGGATATGGAGAGCAACACTCAGTTGCTTCAAATGATACAGAAGAAGGACGTTCACAAAATCGCAGAATTGCAGTGAGTGTTAGAAAGAAATAATTTTTGATAAAACACTAAAAAAGCCCTTTTCTTTATTGAAAAGGGCTTTTTTTTATAAATTCAACATCAAATTTCCCAGTCCAAGTAAATATCATTTAATGAAACTTCAATATCTAATGATTTTATTTCAATGGTTTCATTTAAGTTTCTGTAAGAGCGATATTGCAAAAAAGATACGTCTTCTGGTTTATAAAAAACTTCAACTAAAACTTTATCTTGTGAAACTAAGATATACTCTCGAAAAGTAGTTATTTTTTGGTAATCTTGAAATTTTCCTTCACGGTCATATAAAGCAGTTGATTCAGATAAAACCTCAACAATTAAAATAGGATTTTTTGCAGCATGTGGCATTTCTGGAAAAGTTTCAGTTTTTCCACAAACAACAAAAGTATCAGAATAAACAAACTTTTCATCTGAAACTGCAATTTTTGCATCACTATTATAAGTTCTACACGATTTACCTTTTCTCTTAATAGATTCTCTAAGACTTCCTCCAATGTTACTTGACAATAAACTATGATTAAGTGTCCCTCCTGCCATAGCAAAGATTTCTCCTGCATGGTATTCATATCTTTCTAAAGAACTCTTTTCAATTTCAAGATATTCTTCAATTGAATAATGGTATTTCAATGATGCTTCGCCCATATTTGTTTGTTTTCGAGAACAAATATATTTATAATTTTCATTTTACTGACAACCATCCATTTGTGCATAAAAAACAACGCCACTTTCAGTTTTAAAACCTGGATTAAGTTCAATTTTTTTATTGGCACTGAAAAATACATTGGCTGAATTTAAAATTTGAGCAGAACTCTGAATCGAATTCAATGCCAAATAATAAGTTGAGGATGAAATCGGGCTATTCACTGTTAGGTTATCCTCTGTACCACAAGCCACAATTTGATAAATTTTATCGAAAGTTGCGACGTATAATTCTCCATTGTTATCTTCTCCAAAGGTGGTTGGATTTGACATCAAAACTCCCTTTAGATCATTACTTATTTCATTATTAGGCAATCTTTTCAGCAACCAAAATCTACCCGAATTATAATCTGCATAGCAATAAAACCCATTTAAAGAGGGATATTTCTTTCCTCGATAAACATAACCTCCTGTGACAGATGCTGGTAGATTTCCATTAAAAAGGTAGCCTTCAAAAGTTGTTATTGGAAAAACTAAATCAATGGTATTGGAAGGGCAATTTTGACTTAAATGCAACATATTTCCCTCATAACAGCTCCAACCATAGTTTCTCCTTTCAAATGTTCCGTAAGGGACAAAATCTACTTCTTCATAACTATCTTGTCCAACATCACCAATCCATATATCGCCTGTTTGTCTATCAAATGAAAATTTCCAAGGGTTTCTCAAACCTAAACCAATAATTGCATCAGGAATTCCATCATCAGGAGATTGATAAGGATTTGTGAAAGGAATATAATTAGGTGCATCTACATCCAGCCTTAACATTTTTCCTTTAAAAGAACTCAAATTTTGAGCATTTCTATATTCATCTCCAGGGGTATCTCTTGCACCCGAAGCTCCGTCACCAGTAGTTGTATATAAAAAGCCATCTTTGCCAAATTCTAAATCACCACCTTGGTGTCCAGTATTATCAGGGTAACTAAATATCACTGTTTCAGAATTTACATCCCCTAAGTTTTCATTGGAGACATCTTTAGAAAACCTTGAAATGACACAACTATTATCAAGTGCCATATATTTCACATAAAAATAACCATTTGCAGTATAATCAGGATGAAATGCCAAAGCCATTATCCAAGAAGCCTTTGTTTTTAAATCAATAAAAGGCTCTGAAACTGTTTGTCCCGCCAACAAAATTTTGACCTTCGTACTATCTACAATAAACAAACGATCATCTTTTGCAGTAGCAATATCAAAAATTCCACCAAATCCACTTGCAACTAAGGTCAATTTGATGGTAGGTGATTGTGAAAATATAAAGGTAGGGAAAAATAAAAAGATAAATATATACTTCAATTTTACTAACATTGTTTAAAATTTTGTTGCAATATGGCAGTAAAATAAAGAGTAGCATCTTTTACAAAATGCTACTCTTTTAAACTTTTAAATAACCACATTAACAATACGCTTCGGAACAACAATTATCTTTTTCGGCGTTACTCCTTCCAGCCATTTTAAAACTAATTCATTTTCCATCACCAACTTTTCGATTTCTTCTTTGCTCATATCAGCAGGAAAATTGAGCGTTGCACGCACTTTACCATTCACTTGAATGGGATATTCAAATGAATCTTCAACTAAATGTTTAGCATCAAATATTGGAAATTCTTGCGTAGTGATACTATCTGAATTACCCAAAATTTGCCATAACTCCTCGGTTACGTGCGGTGCATAAGGAGAAAGAATCACAACTAATTTTTCAAGAATCGCTTTTTTATGGCACTTTAAATCAGATAATTCATTGACACAAATCATAAATGAACTTACTGAAGTATTAAAAGAAAATGCCTCAATATCTTCCGAAACTTTCTTGATTGTTTTATGTAATGCTTTTAATTCTTCTTTGGTTGGCTCGGCATCTACGACCAAATATTTACCATTTTGGTCATAAAACAAACGCCATAATTTACGTACAAAACGATATGTCCCTTCAATCCCACGAGTATCCCACGGCTTACTTTCAGTCAATGGCCCTAAAAACATTTCGTATAATCTGAAAGTATCAGCCCCATATTTCTCAACAATTGTATCAGGATTTACGACATTGTACTTAGATTTTGACATTTTTTCAACTTCAGAGCCACAAATATATTTCCCATCCTCCAAAATAAATTGAGGGTCATCACCAATATCATTTCTTGTTTCTTTGAATTTTTCAATATCTAAAACATCATTTTCAACGATGTTTACATCAACATGAAGCTTGGTTGTTTCATATTTATCTTTCAATCCATAAGATACAAAAGTTACTTTATCTGTATCTTTCAATCGATAAACAAAACTACTTCTTCCCATAATCATTCCCTGATTAATGAGTTTCATTGCATATTCTTCTTGTGGTACATAACCTCTATCTTTCAAGAATTTATTCCAAAAACGGCTATACAACAAGTGACCAGTGGCGTGTTCGGTTCCACCTAAATATAAATCTACATTTTGCCAATAATCAATTGCTTCTTTTGAAGCAAATTCTTGGTCATTATGAGCATCCATGTATCTAAACCAATACCAACTACTACCTGCCCAACCTGGCATAGTGCTTAGTTCATATTCGTTTCCTTTATAATTCCAGCCTTCTGCTCTTCCTAAAGGCGGTTCACCGTCTTCCGTTGGTAAATATTTATCAATTTCGGGTAAAACTAATGGTAAATCTTCTTTGTCAATTAAATAAGGAAGCCCATCTTTAAAGAAAACAGGCACAGGTTCGCCCCAATAACGTTGACGTGCAAAAACTGCATCACGCAAGCGATAATTAACTTTTCCTTTACCAATTCCTTTTTCTTCTAACCAATTTATTAGTTTCGCTGTGGCTTCTTTATATCCCAAACCATTTATCATGCCCGAATTGACATATTTCCCTTCTTTGGTCGCATCAGCCTGTGTTTCAATATCTGTTTGACTATCAAGTATTTGTATAATAGGTAAATTAAAATGCGTAGCAAAATTCCAGTCACGTTGGTCACCTGATGGCACACCCATCACAGCACCAGTTCCATACCCTGCCAATACATAATCTGCAATCCAAATAGGCACTTTTTCACCACTAAATGGATTAATACAATAACTACCAGTAAATGCTCCCGAAACCGTTCTTACATCTGACATACGGTCAAGTTCAGAGCGTTTTTGGGTTTCTGAAATATAATTTTCAACACTTTCTTTCTGTTCGGGAGTTGTCAATGAAGCAACCAATTCATGCTCAGGGGCTAAAACCATGAATGAAACACCATAAATTGTATCAACACGAGTAGTAAAAACTTCAATTTTAGTTGTCTTATTACTCTCAAGAGCAAATTGAACCATTGCTCCTACCGAGCGGCCAATCCAGTTTTTTTGTTGTTCTTTCAATGAATCTGACCAATCAACCAAATCCAAACCACTGATGAGTCGATCGGCATAAGCCGTTATTCTCATTACCCATTGTTTCATTTTTTTCTGAATTACTGGGTAACCACCTCTTTCAGAAACACCATCTTTCACTTCATCATTCGACAAAACCATGCCCAATGCAGGACAAAAGTTTACCACCGCATCAGAAAGATAAGTTAAACGATAATCTAATGAAATCTTATATTTTTCAGTTTCGGTAAAGCCTTTCCATTCATCAGCAGTAAAACGCTGCACATCGTCTCCACTCACGGCTTTTACGCCAAATGTTCCATTTTGTTCAAATTTTTCGTATAAAGTTTCAATGGCTTCTGCTTTATCCGTATCTTTATTGTACCAAGAATTGAACAATTCCATGAAAATCCACTGTGTCCATTTGTAATATTTTGGGTCAGAAGTACGAACTTTTCTACTCCAATCATAGCAAAAGCCAATTTTTTTCAACTGACTGATATAAGTTGTAATATTACTCTCGGTGGTTATAGCAGGATGTTGACCAGTTTGAATGGCATATTGCTCAGCTGGGAGTCCAAATGAATCAAAACCCATTGGGTGAAGAACATTAAACCCTTTTAAACGTTTATATCTTGAATAAATATCCGTAGCGATATAGCCCAAAGGATGACCAACATGTAAGCCTGCACCCGAAGGATAGGGAAACATGTCAAGCACATAATATTTTGGCTTTGAATGGTCAATTTCTACTTTGTAAGTTCCATTTTCTTCCCAGAACTTTTGCCATTTTTTTTCAATTTCACGATGGTTGAACTCCGACATATACTAATTTTGAATGAGTGAATGCTTGAATGAGCGAATAAAATTCCTACAAAAATACAATTTTCAAGCCGTAACCTTGTTATTTTGCATCATATAAAATCAAACCTTTTCAAAACTATGTCACGGAAAGTTATCATAACATTACTAAGTATCTTCATAATAGCCTCACTATCAGTCTTTTACGCTATGAATAAAAGACAAACAGGTTCATTAGTATTCATGACTGATTTTGGAATAAAAGATGGTGCAGTAGCTGCCATGAAAGGTGTTGCACTCAATTTATCACCATCAGTAATCATACATGACCTAACTCACGAAATTCCGGCCTACAATATTTGGGAAGGTGCATTTCGTTTACAACAAACAGCACCCTATTGGGCAGCAGGGACTGTCTTTGTGTGTGTTGTAGATCCTGGCGTTGGAACTGCACGAAAATCAATTATTTTAAAAACCAAAGCCAATCATTATTATGTTGGCCCAGATAATGGATTATTTACTTTAGTTGCTGAAAATGAAGGTATTGCAGAAGTCAGAGAAATCTCTTCGGCCAATCGTTTGCCAAATTCACAAAATTCATATACTTTTTTTGGTCGTGATGTTTTTGCCTACTCAGGGGCAAAATTAGCCTCAGGAGTAATTACTTATGAAGAAGTTGGTAATCAAATAGCTAATAATCAATTAGTTATGCTACAATACCCAAAGCCAAAGTATGAAAACGGCATTGTTTCGGGCGGAATACCTGTTTTAGATATTCAATACGGAAATGTTTGGACAAACATTGACTCAAAAACTTTAGCAAATTTAAAAGTAAACATTGGAGATCTACTTTCAATAAAAATATTTGAAAAAGACAAACTGATTTATCAAGGACAAATGCCTTATCAAAATACTTTTGGACAGGTAAAAGAAGGAGATAATTTATGCTATATGAATAGCCTATTAAATTTATCTTTAGGAATAAATATGGGAAATTTCTCAGAAAAATACAAAGTACTCAGTGGAATTGACTGGAGAATTGAAGTAATGAAGTAGGAACTACCTCTTACAAAAGTTACGCAAAAAAGGGTGTGCTAATGACAGCACACCCTCTAAAAAAATCAGTACTTTTATTTCTTAGGTTTTGGAGCTAGAAATACAATCATTCGCTTACCTTCAAGTTTCAATTCACCTTCTGGTTTGCCGTATTCCTCCAATCCTGCAATAAAACGTTTCAATAATGCAACACCTTGGTCTTTGAAAACAATTTGTCTTCCTACAAAATGCACATAAGCTTTCACTTTTGCATTTTCCTTTAAGAAACCGATGGCGTGTTTTAGTTTAAAATCAAAATCATGGTCATCGGTTTGTGGACCGAATCTAATCTCTTTTATGACGGTTTTGGCAGCTTTGGCTTTTATTTCCTTTTGCTTTTTCTTTTGGTCATATTTAAACTTAGAATAATCTACAACTCTACAAACAGGTGGTGTAGCCGTAGGTACAATCTCAACTAAGTCAAGGCTTTGTGCTTGTGCCATAGCAAGAGCTTGTGCGGTATCAAAAATACCTTGCTCTACATTATCGCCTACTAAACGAACTTGTGCGGCACGAATCCTTTGATTGATTCTATGTTCGTCTTCCTTCTGTACTGGTCTTCTGAAATTACGATTGAATGGTTGTTGTGCCATTTAACGATTTTAAGGTTACTAAAAATTTGAATTATACGAAAGTAATATTATTTAATTACAAAAACAAATGTTTTTTTTGGTTTTAGGAATTAGTTAAAATGGATTGAGGTAAAAACAGTGATTTAATCATTTTGCTTAAAATCATAAATACTATTTTCAAAAAATGACAACCTAACTCCTAATACTTAATTCCTAACACCTATTTAAACTGCGGAATATTCTTATTAATCTCAGTTTTTGCGTAATTGATAAACTCTTCAATCGTCATTGAGCCTAAATCACCCTCTCCTTTTCTCCTAACTGAAACTTTTCCTTCTTCTTGCTCTTTCTCACCTACAATTAGCATTAGTGGCAATTTATTTACTTCTGCATCTCGGATTTTTCTACCAATTTTTTCATCACGGTGATCAACGAAGCCTCGGATATCTTGTTCTTGAAGAGTCAAGAATAATTCGTTAGCATAATCTTCGTATTTTTCTGAAATTGGTAAAATAGCAATTTGGTCGGGTGAAAGCCAAAGCGGAAAATTTCCAGCAGTAGTTTCTATCAAAATTGCAATAAATCTTTCCATCGAACCAAACGGAGCTCGGTGAATCATCACAGGGCGGTGTTTTTGGTTGTCAGAGCCGATATATTCCAAAGCAAATCTGTCAGGTAACTGATAATCAACTTGAATAGTTCCAAGTTGCCATTTTCTTCCCAAAGCATCTTTCACCATAAAATCAAGTTTAGGGCCATAGAAAGCAGCTTCGCCTAATTCTTCAACTGTTTTTAAGCCCTTTTCAGCAGCCGCTCTTCTAATGGCATTTTCTGCTTTATCCCAAGCCTCATCTGAGCCAAAGTATTTAGTTTTATTTTCAGGATCACGCAAAGAAACTTGTGCAGAAAAATCTTCAAAACCAAGCGAGTTGAATACATAAAGTACCAAATCAATCACTTTTTTGAATTCATTTTCAACTTGATCATCTGTACAAAAAATATGTGCATCATCTTGTGTAAAGCCACGCACACGTGTTAAACCATGTAATTCACCACTTTGTTCATAACGATAAACAGTACCAAATTCAGCCAAACGCAAAGGCAATTCACGATAACTTCTTGGACGTGAGGCATAAATTTCACAGTGATGAGGACAGTTCATTGGTTTCAACATAAACTCCTCTCCTTCTTCGGGTGTCCTGATTGGTTGGAATGAATCTTTACCATATTTTTCCCAGTGTCCAGAAGTCACATAGAGTTGTTTACTACCGATATGCGGCGTAACTACTTGTTGATAACCCGCACGTACTTGGGCTTTTCGAAGGAAATTTTCTAATCTTTCACGCAACATTGCCCCTTTGGGTAACCAAAGCGGTAAACCTTTTCCAACTTTTTCTGAGAATGTAAAAAGTTCTAATTCTTGCCCTAATTTACGGTGATCACGACGTTTAGCTTCTTCTAAAAGCACCAAATATTCCTCTAATTCTTTGGCTTTTGGAAATGTAATACCATAAATTCGAGTCAACATTTTATTGTTTTGGTCGCCTTTGAAATAAGCTCCAGCCACATTCATAATTTTTGCAGCTTTGATAAACCCAGTGTTAGGAATATGAGGCCCACGACACAAATCTGTAAAATTTCCTTGTTTATAGAAAGTAATCGAACCGTCTTCTAAGTTAGAAAGTAGGTCTAATTTATATTCATCACCTTTTTCTTCAAAATATTTGATAGCATCGGCTTTCGCCATTGGAATTCTTACATAATCATTCTTTTGACGTGCTAATTCGAGCATTTTATCCTCAATTTTCTTAAAATCATCATGTGAAATGGTTTCACCATTCGTGTCCACATCATAATAAAAACCATTTTCAAGTGGTGGGCCTACCCAAAACTTGACCTTTGGATAAAGCGTTTCCAATGCTTCAGCCATTAAGTGAGCAGATGAATGCCAAAAAGTTGATTTTCCGTCCGTATCATTCCACGTCAAAAGTTGTAAGGTTGAGTCAGTATCAATTGGCAAGTTGGCATCTTGTATTTTGCCATTTACTTTTGCAGCCAATACGTTTCTTGCAAGCCCTTCGCTGATAGATAAGGCGATGTCATAACTCGAACTTCCTTTTGGATATTCTCTTTCGCTTCCGTCCGGTAAAGTAATTTTAATCATTTGGTCAACTAATTATAATTTTAATCTTCTTGTTGTATCTGTTTTAATATTAACACGTTTTTTTGGTGCAATCACATTTACATGCACTCTTGATGTATCCAATAACTTTTTAGGCTCTTCAATAACTGGTTTTGGTGCAACTGTTGGTGTTTTCTTTGAAGGAACAGGCACTGGAGCCGTATAAATACCCAATGCAGAATTGATTTGCCCAGTAACTCTATTCAATGCAATCACAGATTGGTCATCGGTTTCATCTTTTTCAACGGCATCTCTTAAAAACTCTTCTGCTTTTGTAAATTGTCCTAATTGTTCAAAAGTTAAGCCTATGAAATAATTTATTTTTGGTGTTTCAGGATTAGCATCTAATACTTTTTCATAGTACTCTAATGCTTTTGTATAATTTTTCCAACGAAAATAAACAGTTGCAGAGTAAAGCAAGGCATCTGTTCGCTTAGTATCCATTGATGAAGCTTTATCATAATATACCAAAGCACTATCTAATCGACCAAATTTTGCAAAAACCGATCCTCTATCTACAAAAAATTCTGCATTTGTAGGAAATTGACGAATCGCACTACTATTTACTGCTAAAGCAGAATCATACAATCTGCGATTTTTCAAAATATCAGTCAAAGTAGTATAACCTATTTTAAAAGAAGGCTTCATATCAATCGCCTTATTCATTTTCAAAATAGCTGTTGCAGTATCACCTTTTCTTGCTGCTAAAGTGCCTTGATAAAAATATGTTTCACCATCAAAAGGAGCAATTTGCAAAGACTTTGCTAAATATTGTTCTGCAATCTTTAGGTCATTTCTTTGTTGAGATAAATCACCTAAAAGTGTATAAAGTTCTGGTGTATCAACATTCAAAATCTCAGCACTTTGAGCAAAAGCAAAAGCTTCTCTATACTGTTTTAAATCTCTGAGAATCAATGCTTTAACAAAAAGATATTTACCAGTATTTTGTTTTAATCTATCTGCTCGATTGATGTCTTCTAAGGCCTTTTGTAGATCACCCATCTTTTGTAAAATCAAAGATCTTTTATAATAATTTTCGGCTACACTTGGGTTGCTACGAATGGCATCAGTCAAAGCTTCCAAAGAGGCTGTGTTTTGAATGCTTTCGGTCTGAAATGGCGTAGGCGGAATCTTTGAACGCTCACGGTTTCCTTGTCCACAAGCGAAAAAAAGTAAAGAAATGATGAATAAATAATAAAAGTTATTTCTTTTTGACATCGGATTTACAGCACGAAATAAAATAATGCAGTGTTTCGTGATTCATTTTTTTACAAAAATCCGAATTTTTTCTCATATATAAAATGAAAAGTTAAGAGTTCTGAATTTTGAGTTCTGAGTTCTGAGTTTTTCTTCGTATATTATTCTCTTAAAACACTCATAATCAATTACTTAATCTAAATTCAATAAACTTATACCGATTTTCTAAACCGAAGCAAATCTGTAAAATACACCTAAGGGTAAGCGTTTTTGAAATGAATCTTGTAACACTAATTCTCCCATTTCTGGGTTTGGTATATTTGAATAATTTTGTTTAATAATTGTCTCGGCAATAATGGCTGAAAAACCCATGGAATAAAGATTTAAGATAAAGAAAAAATCATTTTCATGCAGAAGTTGTAAGCAATTTTTTATCAATTCATTTAATCCTTCTTCTAATATCCACTTTTCACCATCTGGCCCTCGACCATAAGCTGGTGGGTCTAAAATAATTCCGTTGTACTTTTTACCACGTTTGACTTCTCTTTTGACAAATTTCAAAGCATCTTCTATTACCCAGCGAATATCAGTTAAATTACTCGCTTCCATATTTTCTCTCGACCAAGAAATCACTTGTTTTACGGAATCGACGTGAGTAACATCAGCACCATTTGCCTTTGCAATCAGAGATGCACCGCCCGTGTAGGCAAATAAATTTAAAACTTTCGGTGTTTCCTTTAAATCCATTTTATTAAGCTTATCGGAAATAAAACGCCAATTTTCGGCTTGTTCTGGGAAAATACCTACGTGTTTAAATGAAGAAAGGGAAAGTTTAAATTTTAACTTTGTATTGCCTTGTTCATAAATGATATACCATTTTTCAGGCATTTTTTTTATATTTTGCCAATCACCTCTTTCTTCAGGGCTAAGCTGATCTTTGCCTTTCGTTTTTTTAAAAATTGCCGAAGCTTTTTTTTGCCAATCTTCCTCAGAAAGTGATTTATCCCAAACCGCTTGAGGTTCGGGGCGAGCCAAAATAAATTCTCCGAAACGCTCTAATTTTTCATAATTTCCCGAATCTATTAATTCGTAAGTGGAGATTTTGGGTGTTAATAGGCTGTACAAATTAGTCCTGAGTTTTAAAAACTAAAATCTGAATTTAAGAATAAGTTTCAGTATTAATCAAGATTTCGATTTAATACCGTACTCAAAATTCTGAACTCAAAACTTTAGTTAAGTAAATAATTTTCTTTATATTAGTTTGAGGCAACGATTGTTGTCCTTTTTTTCTTTTACTAGGTTTTTCTTTGGGAGCATCCAAGTCTTTTACTGCCTCAAATTTAATACGACTTCCGTCAGCAATGAAATAATTTTCGTACCAATTTCGCACACCTTGATAAGTCGGCAAAAATTGAGCATTTTTTAAGTCGATAGGTTTTTCTCCATTGAGTTCATCTGATAGCTTGTAATTAGCAGGATTTGAGAAATTTATCGTTCTACTCAACAATAAATTTCCTTTAATACAAGCAGCAACACCATGACTTTCATTGATAGCTAAAGTTTGATCTAATTGGGTAGAAATCTGATTCATTTCTATTCGACTTTGAGAAAGAAGATTTCCTTCTAAATCAAAATTAGCAACAAATCCCTGCTGAAAATTAAACCCCTTAAAAACTTGCTTTGATTGAGATCGTTGATAGTTAACTTGGTTGCCGAATGGATTATAACCCGAATACGGATTGTTTGATGTAACTACCTGATAATTAGGCTGATAGAACGACCCTCCCACTGAAATAATATTACTACTAAAAATAGTTTTTATTGGTAAGAATGTAAAACTATTGGCCATTTTTTTTACTTGATCATCTAATAATTCAGGCGAGCCTTTCAGTAATATTCGATAATCGTAAAACTTTGTAAGCGTGGTTTTATCCTCTTCTATTTTGGCAAAATAAATACCTTTTGCACCTGTATTTGACTGATAAGTTCCAGTAATAATTTTAGTTGTTGAATCAATTGCTGTCATTTGAGCCGTGAGAGGGAAATTTCCAGCATTTGAACGAATATTATTTTTTGTAATTAACTTTCCAGATGTGTCATATTTAGCATAAACCACATAAGCATCTTTGATGAATTCACCTTTTTTCTTTTTTTCATTTGTAAATCCTGACTCTTTCACAGCCCATAAACTTTCTATCACATTTTGTTGAGGAACATACTTAAAAAATTGTGTCTGTACTTTTCCATTCAGCTGGGCAGCAACAAAATCACCAGAACTATCTTGAAAATTATAATGATAAAATGAAGCCCCTTTTTCATTCATTCCAGCCATCATTATTTTATTTTTGAAATACACATAAGTCTGATCTTGAAAAAACTCACGAAGCTCAAAACCCTTATTTTCAAATTTACCATCTTTCAATTCTACACTATATACTTGATAGTACATTCCTTGGTTCTCAGAAAACATAAACGTAACTCTTTCATTATCAAGCGTATATGAAGTTGGTTGTTTTTCTGCATCAAGAAAAATCTCAGATTCCCACACCTTTTTTAGGTCAATATCAAATCTTGCAATAATGGCTTTTGTAACATCTTTTTTTATGAAAAATATCAATCCGTTTTTTCCCAAAGGGATAATTTTTTGCCATGTTGGTCGACCACTTACCTCAATTTCAATGGTTTGTGGTACTTGAGCAATAAGTGCATAATGAATAAAAATGAAGAATATGATAAGTTTAGCTTTCATTCAGTAAGGTGAAGTTGTAGATTAAATAACGGGCCATATCTACAAGATATGACCCGTTTGACTAATACATTAAGGAATTTAAAACGCAATTTTATTCAAATAAAATACCCTTCTACTTCCATCGTTTCGGTTAGTAATTTTTTGATAGCCCCAAGCTAAATAATAATTTTGGTGCCAGTATTCTATGTCATCTGTCTCAGTATCTCTTATTTTATCACCATCTCTTTGTGTATCAATATCTACAATTTTAGTTCCCTCAACCACCTGTGTACCTCTAACAATTTTAGATGCTAACTTTCCTTTATTGCTATAAACTAAAGTAATATCTTCATTTTGGATGTTTATTTTAACTTTTTCTTTCAAGTCCATGCTTTTGACATTATCAAAACTGAAACTATTATCCCAGAGCATATTCCCTTTTTGGTCAAAACCTGCTACTACAGCATGTGTGTATCTGAAACCATCAAATATTTGGCTATTACTATTATAACTCGAATACATCCACGGGTTCCAAGCCCAAGAATTTAGTCCATAATATCTTGAATATCTAAAAGCATTGAAGGAATTATATCCATAGCTAAATGGAGAGCCAAATCCACTACCATAAAACGGTGAGCCATAGTTGTTATTCGTTCTAAATTCAGGGTAAAAAACTTCGGCTACCAAAATATATTGGTTATCTTTTTGAATAATATCATGTACCAAAACCCTATAATTAAGTTTTAAATCATCGCCTTGGCCTTTTTTTCGCATGATTTTTTTCTCAATACGTTCTTGCTGCTTTTCTGTCATGAACTTAAAAAAGTTCTTAAAATCAGTAAAACTGTGCATTTTTAAATATTCTGGTGTTTCTCCATCCACTTTACTAATGTACAAACCTTGCGACATCGGAACACCATTAGATTGATAGCCTTTATAACCATAATTACCAATCATTAATTGAGTACCATCGTTTAGTGGAAACAATTTCCCAGTCAGTAGGCCAAAATCTTCTTCGGGTTCAACACCTAATTGTTCCACTATCTTACCATTATGATTGATTCTTTTGACAACTACATAACTCGAACGACCTTTTTTTACTGAATAAGAAACAACTAACAAATCATTGACATCATCAAAATCAAGTGAAGAAATACTTGCCGTTCCTTTCAAGCCTCCTGCTAAAATTCGAGGTTGCATTTTATTCAAATTCACACTCATCAATACAGGTTCATCTTTCACCATACCAGCCAAATAGGCAATTTCATTATGAACTTTAAATTCCGAAATCTCAAATCTTTTGATATTTTCAAAAAAGAGCTTTTGAATCATTCCAATACCAATGGAAACTTTGAGGATTTGGTATAAGTCCGAATTGTATTTGCTAAAAAGCAGATAAACCTCTCGCCCATCGCGATAATAATCAACAAAAGATTGATTTTCATCTAATTCACCATTCATAGACCAAGTCTGTTGCAAATCAGCATCAAATTTGGTAATATTAAATTCTGTTCTTCCTGTTTTTGATAAAAGCATTACCCCCTCTTCGCCTAAAGTAATGACTTGATAAGTTTGGTCAGATAAGCGAGAAGGTATCTCAATACGTTTGACACTTTGAGCTATTGTCAATACTGGTAATAAGTTGATTGTCAAGCAAAATAATGCAATCCTGACTTTCCAAAATGATGGCTGATAGAAATAATTGAAAGATTCACTAATTTTCATACGCTTTTGAAATAATAACATCGAATTCTTCTTTTTTTAATTGTTGTACCGATAATCTTGATTGTCGAATCAATGAAACATCCTGTAAACGCTCGTCTGATTTGATGGACTTTAGAGTAACTGCCTTAGGTAATTTTTCAACAGCTGTTAGATCGACAACTACCCAGCGAGGGTCTTCTATTGTTGGGTCTGGATATGCTTCTTTCACAACTTTGGCAATACCAACCACTTCCATTCCTTCGTTTGAGTGATAAAACAATACTAAATCATCTAATTTCATGGCAGTGAGATTGTTTCGAGCTTGATAATTTCTCACACCATCCCATGTGCCTACGCCTTGATTAACGAAATCATCCCACGAATATTTGAAAGGTTCTGATTTTACGAGCCAGTAGTTCATTTTTTTAATTTGTTAAAGAAAAAAATTATAGTTTCTATTTATAAGTTCAGTAGAAAAACATCATTTATTAATTTCACATCATTCTGTTAACCAATCAATCTTAAAATTTGTTAATTCAAATCTATGCAAATTATTTTACTCCGCTTATTTTATGCTATGTTAATTTTATACTTGCCTTTGAAAAATAATATAGAATTGTAAGTTATGAAGAAAGAGCAAATATTAATTAAAAAGTAAATGATTAGGTTTCACACATTTATGGATGTGAAAGTTTTGATCAATCATTAAAAAAAATAACGAGCTGATAATCAGCTCGTTATATCTATTAGCAAACAATAATTTCAATCTAATTAAGCACCACGTAATGCACGAGGAATAGCAATTACCGCAACTGGGTTACTTGCAGCATCTAAGATTTTTACACCTTCGAGTGCAGTAATAGCTGCTACTTTAACTGATTTTCCTAAGTCCAAATCTTTGATGTCAATATTGATGTAATCAGGAATATTTTTAGCTGCTCCTTGAACACGCAATTTTTGCATCTTCTGAACCAACTTACCCCCTTTCTTTTGTCCTTCTGAAGGGCCATGTAATTTGATTGGCACTTCAACTTTAATCACTTTATCAGGAGTGATTTCCAAGAAATCAGCATGAATAATTTCATCATTTGTTGGATGAAACTGTGCATCTTGTAAAATCGCTGTATATTCTTTTCCTTCGATATTGATATTTACTTCATAAATATCAGGTGTGAAAAGCAACGCACGAAATAAATACATTGGAACATGGAATGATACCTGTTCTGCACCACCATATAATACACACGGCACTAATCCTTGTCCACGTAATTCTTGTGAAGCTTGACGTCCGAGATTCGCTCTGTGATACCCTACAATCTCTGTTTTTTTCATATTTTTTTTCTTCTTTACCCTCAAAAGAAGTATTTTTTAATGTAAATTGTACCTTGAGAGTTAGAAAAGGTACAATGAATAGGTTTTAGAAACCTAAATTTTGTTGGTAATTTATAAACAATGTGCTAATAGACCCATTATCGCGAATTCTTCCAATTGCTTTGCCAAACAATTCTGCTACTGAAAGAACTTTAATTTTCTCATTATCTTGGCGTAAAGGAATTGAGTCCGTTACCACTAATTCTGTCAAAACAGATTTTGAGATATTTTCATTGGCTTTGCCTGATAAGACTGGATGCGTACAGAAAGCTCTGACTGAGTTTGCCCCTTTTGCCATGATAAGCTCGGCTGCTTTGCACATCGTCCCACCTGTATCAATCAAGTCATCCACTAAAATCACATCCGAACCCTCAACATCACCAATTAATTGCATAGAGGCAATTTCGTTGGCCTTTTTGCGATGTTTATCACAAATGACAATGTCTGCATCAAAATACGATGCAAATTTGCGGCAACGTGACACACCACCCACATCGGGCGAGGCAAATTTAATATTTTGCAAGTTTTGAGCCTTTAAGTAAGGCACAAAAACTGAAATGCCTTCTAAATGATCAACAGGAATATCAAAAAAACCTTGAATTTGTCCTGCATGTAAATCCATTGTCATTACTCGGTCGGCACCAGCGGCAGTGAGCATATTCGCAATTAATTTGGCAGCAATACCTACTCTTGGCTTGTCTTTTCTGTCTTGGCGGGCATATCCAAAATAAGGAATTACCGCACAAACATAATGGGCTGAAGCACGACGAGCGGCATCAATCAGCATCAATAACTCCATGATATTATCACTTGGTGGAAATGTTGATTGTACAATAAATACATCACAACCACGAACTGATTCGTCGAAACTTACTGAAATTTCACTATCGGCAAAACGGTTGATGCTCACACCCCCCAAATCTTTGCCATAATAATCTGCAACCCTGTTTGCCAAATACTTTGATGAAGTACCTGAAAATATCTTAACTTCTGCCATATTATTGCTTATGTCTCGAAAACAAAGTGCAAAGGTACGCTTTTTGCTTAAAAAATCATATATGAATTTGAATATTTTCTGTTTTTTTACATAGATTTGCAATATTCATGGATTAACCATTTAATTTGCCATGACAAACAAAAGATTAAAGCTGATGCAGTTGTCGTTAGTGGACGAAGTTCCAGAACTAAACAAAATTTTCTTTTTAGATGTTTTTGCCGAATCTTTTTTCGATACGGGTAAAAAACGTATGCGACTAAGTACCATAAATGGCCAAAAAGTACCTTGTAACCTAAAAGTAAGTTGTCCCTCAAAATTGGTTGCTCACTATCCTGAAGGAACGATTTTCAAATTAGATGCTCGTTTGGTTCGTCGAGGTGATGGCCTACACCCTTATTTTATTGCTGTCAATAGAAGTAATATGCAAAGGGCTTTAGAATTCTTTGACTACAATTTAAAAGTTCAAAATGGTTTTGATTATGTCTTGCCAAAAAAGAAAAAGGTATTATCAAAATAAATTATTTTGATAGCATAAGGCACTTATCTATTACCACCAATTATGAAAAAACTTTTCTCTTTTTTACTACTTTCTATAATTTTACTCAAAATAGGTGGTTTTGTAGCCATTTTGGGTATAGAAAGGGCATTAATTAGAGAGGAAATGATTGAAAATATATCTCATCATATCATTTCTGATAAATTGACTTGTATCATTGGCAATGAACAAAACTTAACTAAAATTGAATGGGAAAGAGATGGGGAAGAATTTTGGTTTGAAGGGGAATTATTTGATGTTGTAAAAACAGAGAATAACAACGGTATTATTAGTTACTTTTGTATTTCTGACAAAGAAGAAGCCAGCCTTTGTGCTAAAATTGAATATCTATCGCAAAGCCTTCACGAGAACTCTCCACTCAATACTGCATCTAAAGATATTATAATATTAATTTTTCAGCAAATTATTCTTCCAACCTACACACTACTTAATTTTGAAAATACGATTATTTGTCTTGAAAAGACTAAATTCCCAGCTATATTAAATTTATACTTTTCTTCTTACATCTCACAAATATTAGTTCCTCCGCAGTCTATCTGAAATTGTTTATAGTGAAATCATGCTTCAATAATTTGTATTGAGGTAGTATTTCTTTGCATCAAACTTTTGATTTTTCATCAAAGGATGAAATGCTATTTATTCATTCAAAATCAACAATCTCATGAAAAAATCATTTATATTATTTTGTATTTCTCTTATTTCTGTCATCTCTTATGCTCAAGAAACAACTCCAAAAAGTTTGAATGAAGTAATTGTAAGAGAAAAAAGAAAAACTGCTAAAGAAAGAGGAGAATTCAAAAGACATGCACAAACGGTCGAAGCTTTGACTGAAGAAGAGTTAAATAGAAACAATCCCGCATTTATCGAACAAAGTTTAGGGACAATGGCTGGTGTTCAAGTTGATAAAAGAACTCAATTGGGCGGTCAGCGTATCATAATCAGAGGTTATGGAAATGATCAAAAATTCAATAATTGGGGGATCAAAGCCTACTACAATGGCGTACCTCTTACTACTGCTGATGGTATCACAATTATGGATGATATTGATTTTGCCTTAGTCAACAATATTGAAGTTATCAAAGGGCCAGCCGCTACAATGTATGGTGGAGGTGTAGGTGGTGTGGCTCGTTTTTATTTAAAACCCTCAGAAGACAAAGGTGTTTCTTTGACTGAGAAAGCTGTTGTTGGCTCTTTTGGTTTGTTTCAATCTAACACACGTTTAGATATTGTTAATGACAGCTCATCTATGTTTTTGAGCTACGGACATTTGCAGTCAAATGGTTATCGCCCTCGTGGTAATAGTTTAAAGAATTATTTGACCTACATGGGTGAATTCAAATTAAGTAAAAAACAAACTTTAACAACTTATTTAAGTCATAATTATTCTCACGAAGGTGTTACTGGTCAAATCTCTTACGCCGATTACTATGCAGGAATTGATAATGGAAATCCTGCTTATGCAAAGAAAAATGCCCGAAATGATATTCAAGCAACTCGCTTTTCATTGAATCATCAGTATGCTTTCACAAGTAAGTTTAGCAACAGCACTTCTGTATTCTATTTTAATCAAGATTTCAAACGTGTTGCAGCTGGTGCAGATGAAAATAGTATGAATCCAAACTATGGATTTAGGTCAGTATTTAATATTAAAGCCAATCTTGGAAGCAATACTTTAAACGAACTAAACTTAGGAACAGAAATTCAACAATCAAGATCATTGATTTCAAACTATAGATTCCTTGGCACTGATGATGCCAACCCACTAAAAGTACAGGACATTTCAAAAGGCTCATATTTTAAGTACGTTACCAATCAAAACTCGTATTTTGTTCATAATCGTACTACATTCAGTAAATTAGATTTAGCTTTGATTTTAGGTGTTAGCTTAAATCATATTGATTATAAACGTACTGACCTTTTAGCCCCATTAGGTTTAGTGACTGGTTATAACAAAGATTTATCATTTAGTAAATCTTTTGCTAGTTCTGTAAACCCGCATATTGCCTTACAGAAAACTATCAAAAAACAAATCATCAATTTGAGTTATAGCGAAGGCTATAATGCACCAACAGCCAGTACAGCTTTTATCGGCACAATCAATGTAGCCAATGATGGTCTTTTGCCTGAAAAAGCAAAAATGGTAGATTTAGGTATTCAAGGTTTACTTTTTAATGATAAGTTGGATTACCAAGTGTCTCTCTTTGATATTAACATTTCAAATAAATTAACGCAACTTTCTGGTGTTATTCCAACGGGTGGTACTTATACTTATTTCGCAAATACTGGTACACAAAAAAACAAAGGTTTTGAATTAAGTTTAGGATACTTAATTATTCCAGGAAAAGGAGAAGGGTTCATTAAAAAAATTGAACCTTTCTTGAATCTTTCAAGCTATAACTTTAAATATAGCGATTTTAAAACTAAATTTGGTAGTGGTGTAGTTGATTATTCAGGCAAACAAGTGGTCGGAGTACCGAATAGTAAATACACTATTGGCTTAGACATTGTTTTGAAAAATGGCCTGTATTGGAACAATACATATAATACAATGGGAGATGTTTATACTGACTTTGCCAATGCAAATAAGGTTAAAGGTTATTCACTATTCAATAGTAAAATAGGTTATAAATACATTACACCAAAATTTGATTTTGATGTGTATTTGTCAGGAAACAATCTGACAAGCCAAATCAATTATACATTCTTATTTTTGGGAAATAATATCAATGATGCAGACCCAGGCAATGGCTACCCAGCCAATGTTACAACAGATGTAAACCCTGGCCCAAGTAAAGCTTATTATTTTGGTGGTGTGAATGTTCGTTATAAATTTTAAATAAAACGATGGAGACTTGGCAGCTTGTGAAGTCTCCATCGTTTTATCAATTGTGAATTTTGTGCAAAAAATATTATTCCTTATCTTGCATAAAAACTTTTATATTCAGGAATTTAAAATCATCAATCAAATGAAGTGATATTTCTTAAATGACTCACTGCATAATGTGATGAATTTTAACGAGTGAGCATATAAAATCTTATTTTTTACAGCGTTATCATAGTCAATATACGTCTTAGCTTAAAAAGCCATCTAAACGTAAATTTTCCGTGATAACAACAGCAGAAATTTACTTTACAACCTTAACCAAAAAGAAACTATTGACTTCAAATAGTTTGATGGAAGTCGTCGAAAACTGCCTAAAAGGTAATGAAAGTGCCATGAAAAAATTTTATGAGCATTTTCACGGTTTTGCTTTGTCGGTATGTATGAGTTATTGTGAAAATCGTGATGATGCTTTGGAAATCATGAATGATGGCTTTTTAAAAGTTTTTAAGAATTTAGATAAAGTAGAGAATATTGAAAGAATCAAGCCTTGGCTCAGGCGAATCATGATAAATGTTGCGATTGACCATTTTCGGAAAAACGTTAGGAAGCAGTCAACTCAAATATCTGATAATATAGCTGACCAAAATTATGGAGACGCATCGGTTTATGCCAAACTTTCGTCTGAAGATATAATGAAGGCTGTACAAAGTTTGCCTACTAATTATAGGCTTGTCTTTAATTTATATGCTGTTGAAGGGTATTCACACAAAGAAATTGGAGAAATGTTACAAATGGCCGAAAGCACCTCTCGTGCTAATTTATCTTTGGCAAATGGAATGCTTCGTGAGAAGCTAAAAAAAATGCAGTAATGAAACAAGACGAAGAAAATTTTCATCGAATAATCAGAGAAAAGCTGGAGCAATTCAGTCCTGAAAGTTCCCTAGATGACTGGCGAAAAATGAAACGTAAGCTATTGATTAACAATACATTACGTTTTTTGTTACCCAGTTTATCGGTAGTGCTTGTTGGCTTATCATTCTATTTTTTAAAAGATAATGAGGTAGTTGTCCATGCAAAATCCGCTATTTTAGATCTCCCACCTATTACCACCTCAACAAGTCCAAAAACAAAAAAAGCAGAATCAACCCATATTTCTACAAAAAATTTAGAGAAGAAAGAGCTGCCAAAAACAGCAATTATCAATGAAAATCCAGTGTTTCCTGAATTATTTAATGAAACATCAGTGGTAAATGAAGTAGAAGAAACAGAAATTAAAGTAACAAAGATTGCTTCCAAAAAAATGCCAGCACCCGAAATTCATGGATTGGCAGAAAAAGAGATTCGTTACATGGCTTCAACAATGGTTTCGATGAGTGATAAAATTTCAAGGGTGCGTCAACTTGGTAAAACTTATGAGCTCACTTCCTATCAAGCACTTGATCGAAATATTGACAAATGGAAAAATATTGTTGTTGTCTGTGATATTACAACAAGTATGTTTCCTTATACCACCCAAGTATTTGATTGGATGATGGAAAATCACGAAAATACAAGTATCAAAGGGATCGTTTTTTTTACAGATTGCGATAGTTTAGGACGACAAACACGTGGAAGACTTCCAGGGAAAATGTTCTCCGTTAGAAAAAGAGATGAATTAGTCCTTTGGGATACCATGTTTGCTGCCATCAATAATACTGAAAATAACAAAGATAAACCTGAAAATAATATTGAGGCATTGCTTTATGCACAAAAATATTATCCAGATGCAGATGAAATTGTAATGATTGCTGATAATAGTAGCGAAGTAAAAGACATGCGTTTACTTTCTAAAGTTAAAAAGAAAGTTCATGTAATACTTTGTGGTGAAACTTACCAAAAAAACTACGCCTTTCAGTCAGATTTTATAGAAATTGCTAAAAAAACCAATGGTTCGATTCATACTGTTGAAGATGATATTGAAAACGTGACAAAAGTGAAAGAAATGAGCGTCGTCAAAGTTGGAAACATCTATTTCCGTTTCCATAAAGGTAAATTTTACACGACTAAGTTTTTATCACGACCATAAATCAATTTAGCAAATTGTTTTATTTCCAAATAACCTCAATTACTTCTTCTTTACAAATAACCGTAGTTTGTTTCACTTGTGGATTTCTTTTCAGTAAAATAAAATTATATTTCGACCGAAACGAGTCTTGTGAAATCACTTGAGTAGGTGATTTTTTGTTGAAAACAACCACCACATCTTTCGTTGGTAATGGAATTTCTACCTGCTTTTCTCCCTCCGATACTTCGATCGTTTTAGTAAAATTTTTCGTTTCAATATTATTGGCTAAATCAATAGCTTTTTTTCCATTTGGCACACCATTTCCTACAAAATTATTTGCAAATGGGTATAAGTTTGCGGATTTTTCAAGAATATTCTTAATTTCTTTTGTACTTAACCGAGGGTTTAATTGTAACAAACAAGACACGAATCCAGTAATCACTGGTGCGGCAAGCGATGTGCCGAAAAGTGAATAACACGAAACATTCGGTTTGTTATAAGCTAAGAATTCAGGCCCTATACTACTATAACCCATTTTCATTCCAAGTTCATTTGTAGCACCCACGGCAATTACTCCTTCCACATCAGCTGGGGTAGAAATGATCTGCCAACTTCGATCATCGCCCTCATTGCCAGCCGAAACAACCACAATCATCCCTTTTTCTTCAACTGCCATTTGTGCAGCTTTTGCAATCACACTTGTCTTACCATCCATCTGCTCAGGCGAATAACTTTCTTTAGGATTTGAAAAACCTTTGGCATAACCCAAGGAAGTATTGATCAATCTTACTCCTAAACTATCCATCCATTCCATTGCCGCCATCCAATTGTCTTCTTCTCCTCTAAATTCTTTGTTTCCACTATCGGTACGTGCCAAATAAAAATTAGCTTTTGTAGCCAGTCCTAATTGGTAATTTTCTTTTGTATTTCTTCCAGTAATTGCATTCAACACCTCAGTTCCATGAAAATCTGAAGATGTTTCTCGTTCTCCAAAAAAATCTATTTTTTTAGGGTTAACATAATCTTTTACACCTAAAATAAGATTTTTATCGAATAAATGCTTTAATGTTTGAGTATCATTTGCTCCAAAAAAACCAGCATCAATCACACCTATTGTAACACCTTTTCCATCCAAACCGTATTGTAAAAAACTTTCAATTCCAATTTGTTTCATTACAAAATCTACTCGTAAATCATCTTCTGTTTTCAATCGAGTATTAGTTTTGGATAAAACTAATTTGCTATCAATTGGAATAATCCTTTTGATAAAGCTTAATTTCTTTATCTCATCAATTTGATTGGGGCTAATATTGGCTGAAATGGCATTCAACCATTTCGATTTAATCAGTGGCTGAATATCCATACCTTTCAATAATGAAATATATTTTTCATTTACCGGCAAATCCGAAACTTGTGACACTGAAAGTCCTAAATTTCGACGATTTTCTATACATTTTGCCGAGATTGATGCTTTAGCATTTAAATCTTTATCCGTAAAAAATAACCAGTATTTTGCTCTTTGAGCATTTGCACTCAATGAAAATATTCCAATAAAAATAATATTTGTTAAAATTCGACCGATTCTTGTCATAGGAGTGCTATAATTTATAATTTCGCAAATATTCCAAAAAAACAATCAAAAAAACGACAATGCGTTACGAAAAAATTGACTCGCAACTTTTTATCTCAAATAGAGAGCGTCTAAAGAAATTGCTAAAGCCTAATTCACTTGTAATTGTGCATTCAAATGATGTCATGCCAAGTAATGCCGATGGAACTTTAGGCTTTCATCAAAATAACGACATTTTTTATCTAACAGGTATCGACCAAGAAGAAAGTATATTGGTACTTTTTCCTGATTTCCCAGATGAAAAATTTAGAGAGATTCTTTTTGTACGTGAGACAAGTGAACATATCAAAATTTGGGAAGGAGAAAAATTATCGAAAAAACAAGCAACTGAAGTATCAGGCATCCAAAAAATCGTTTGGACAAATAATTTTGAAACAATATTGCGTAAATTAATTTTTGAAGCCGAGCAGGTCTATCTCAATCTAAACGAACATGATGGTGCTGATTGGCAATTTGAAAGTCGAGAAAGACGGTTTATTTCTACATTTAAAAAACAATTCCCACTACATCAAGTCGAAAGATTAGCTCCGTTGATGTTCAAATTGAGAGTAATCAAGCAACCTATTGAGATAGCTTTGATAAAAAAAGCGATTGAAATTACAGGAAAAGGTTTTGTAAGAATGGCGAGATATTTGAAACCCAACATAGCAGAATTTGAATTGGAGGCAGAACTAAGCCATGAGTTTCTTAGGAATCGTTCAAGGGGTCATGCCTTCTCTCCTATTTTAGCATCAGGTGAAAGTGCCTGTGTTCTTCATTATGTTACCAATAATCTTAATTGTAAAGATGGAGATGTAATTTTAATGGATTTTGGTGCAGAATATGGTAATTATAATGCTGATATTACAAGATGTTTGCCTGTAAATGGGAAATTTACCCAACGACAAAAGCAAGTGTATGAAGCAGTTTTAAGAGTAATGAAAGCTGCCAGATCAATGCTCATTGTTGGTAATAACATGGAAAAATTGAGAAAAGATGTAGGAAAAATCATGGAATTTGAATTGATAGAGCTTGGTTTATTGAATGCTGATGAAGTTGACAAACAATCGGATGATGCTCCTTTGTATAAAAAATATTTCCCTCATGGCATTTCACACCACCTCGGACTTGATGTACATGATGTGGGTAGTCGCTATGAAACTTTTAAGGCTGGAATGATTCTCACTTGCGAACCAGGTATTTATATTCCAGAAGAAAAACTCGGTATCCGACTCGAAAATGATATTTTAATTACTGAAAATGGTAATGAAGATTTGATGGCAAATATTCCGATTGAGATATTGGATGTGGAGAGATTAATGAGCTAGTGAGTAGTAAAAAAGTCCATCAAATTCAAAAATCACACAATCATCAATCGCTCATTCACAAATATTTTTGTAATAAGTCTTGCAAAAGACGACAAATAGCGTTTATTTTACGACAAATGTCTAAAAGTATGTTTCTACTATTTAATAAAGCTGTCAAAACTCAATCTGATTTGATTGAATTAGCACGTACAGGGATTCCTAAAAACGCAGTGGTGAAGATGGCAAAACAATTGTCATTCTCTGGAAAAGAATTGGCAATCATTATCAATCTTTCGGAAAGAACGCTTCAAAGGTATCCTGATAATAAAAAATTAGAGAAAATTGCTTCTGAAAAAGCCATTCAATTAGCCAAATTGTATGAAAGAGGCAAAGAAGTTTGGGGTGATTTGGAAAGATTTAAAGGTTGGATGAGGCACCCAAATCCATTTCTTAGTTCAAAAACACCACTTGAAATGTTAGATACTGGTTTTGGATTCGAGATGGTTTTGGACGAAATCGGTCGAATTGAGCATGGAGTTTTAGCATAATGGAAGTTTTTAGACTCGCTACTGCAAAATATGCCAATGACCTTTCAGGAACTGGTGCAAGACTACATGGTGGTCGTTGGAATCAAAAAGGAGAGGCTGTTTTATATACGGCAGGCACTCGTGCATTGGCTTTGGTAGAAGTTTTGGTTCATTTGACCAATGCTTTTTTACCACTCAATTATCAATTGATAAGTCTCTATATTCCTGATGATTCTATCATCGAATTTCCAATAAAATCTCTACCGAGCGACTGGAAAAATCTTGAACCAGGCGAATCTACAAAGAAAATAGCAGCAAAATGGCTAATAACTAATGAGTATTTAGTTATGAAAGTTCCTTCGGCGGTTGTGGAAGGAGAATTTAATTATTTAGTCAATCCACTGCACGCTGATTTTTCAAAAGTAAAAATCTTAAAAACTGAACCTTTTAGTTTTGATACTCGATTACTCAAATAAAACAATTTTAAATTTCATTTATCGTTTCTTGAAAAATATTCTACCGTTCTCATGAAAAAAAGTTTTTTTACAGTTATTCTATTAATTATTACAAATGTAGTTTTTGCTCAAAGTGCTGATGAAATGATTTTTATGCAAAAAATGAAATTGCCTAAAAGTGAATCTAAAGCACAAACTGCCCTCTCGATTGCTAAAAGTTTCATCGGACAGCCTTACAAAGGTGGGACTTTAGAAGTAAATACAAAAGAACAGTTGGTTTGTAATCTTCGTGACTTTGATTGTTCGACTTTTGTGGAGAGTGTTATTGCCATGACATTAATCAAGTATCATGAAAAACCAAGTTATGAAAAATTCAATACACAACTAAAAAACCTTCGTTATCGCAAAGGTGAAATAAATGGTTATACTTCACGTCTCCATTATTTTAGAGAATGGATGATTCAATCGGAAGAAAATAATATCGGACAAGATATAACCAATCTCATTGGTGGACAAATTCAGAAGAAAGAGTTAAACTTTATGACAAGTCACCGTGAACTTTATCCCAAATTGAAAGAAGACGAAGCTTATTTGTTAATTGCAAAAACTCAAAAACATTTAAATGATTATGATTTTTACTTTATTCCAAAGGCAAAAGTCTCAAAAATAGAGAGTCAAATTCATGATGGAGATATCATAGCAATCACTTCAACTATAGATGGATTAGATTATAACCACGAGGGTTTTGCTATCACACAAAATGGTCGGCTTCATTTATTACATGCGTCTTATGATCTCAAAAAAGTGATTATTTCTCAAGAACCACTTGCTGATTATTTAAACAGAATCAAAAAACATTCAGGAATTTCAGTTTTTAGGCTTATATAATTTCAATATTTGGAAAGATAATGGTCTATTCACCAATTATCTTTCCATCTTTCATAACCAACTTTATATTACGAATATCTTTGATATTCTGTGTTGGATTGCCATCAACAACCAAAATATCAGCTAAAAACCCAACTTTCACTCTCCCTACTTGATTTTCAAGATGAAAAGCATCGCTATTAATGCTTGTAGCAGACTTTAGAGCATCGATTGGTTTCATACCATACTCTACCATCATTTCTAATTCTCTGGCATTGTCGCCGTGAGCAAAAACACCAACATCACCTCCAAAACAAATTTTTACACCTGCATCAAATGCTTGTTTAAATGTCTCTTTTTTCTTTTTTATTCGTTCTGGCTCAGGATCAATACCTTTTTTCCAACCTCTATATTGACTAATTGCATCACCTGCTGCAAGTGTCGGACAAAGACAAACGTTTTTTTCAACCATTAATTTCCAAACTTCTGATGTTCCATTATCGCCATGTTCGATTGTTTCAACACCACCTAAAATCGCACGTCTCATTCCTTCGGCAGTCGAAGCGTGAGCAACCGTTGGGCGACCTGCACTTTTAGCAGTTTCTACAATCAATTTTATTTCATCAATTGAAAATGTAGGAGCTGCTTCTCCCCTAAGTCCCCAACGATAATCGGCATAAATTTTTATCAAATCAGCTCCATGACCAATCTGATTTCTTACTTTCTTTATTAAATCGTCATGACCATCAGCCTCCTCTGCCCCTTGTGGAACTTGAATATCTGGAGAGAAGCCTTTCGGAGCATAACTCCCAGTAGCGATCAAAGCTTTGGTAGCAATCAAGAGACGTGGACCTTCAATAATACCATCATTGATTGCTTTTTTAAGGCCAACATCATCAAATTCAGCTCCTTCTGTTCCTAAATCTCTTGCGGTGGTAAAGCCAGCTTTCAAAGTTCGCTCTGCGTGTACAACAGCTCTTGAAGTTCGGTATGAACGAGCCTCTTTCAATACTTGGTCTTCCCAAGGCGTTTCGTTATAAGGATGTAAAAAAAGATGGGTATGTCCTTCAATCAACCCTGGCAATAAAGTACAACCTTTCAAATCGATTACTTTTGTATCTTTAGGTAAGTTCTTCTCAATAGTTAACTGGTTTTCAATGCTTTCAATTTTATTGTTTTTTATTAAAACTCCATATCTTTCTAAGTTTTTTTCTCCATCAAAAATTCGATCTGGCTTAATATAAATATATGATTGAGCTGAAGCTATTTCGAAAGAAAATATCATCAGGAGTAAAAGAACTGCTTTTAATTTGTTCATTGGTTTGATTGACTAAATATATTGTAAGAAAAATATGATAAATAAACCATTATTTATTACGAAAGCTTCTAAGACCAGCAATCCCAATAACTATAAAAAGGATACCCATAAAAGTATTCATCAAAGAAACTGTTTTGATAGAGATTCTTATTGCTAAAATTAAAATTCCACAAGCAATTGCCACATAACTGGCATAATAGGAAAGCTTATTCTTATCCATTTTTTAAGGTTTTAATTATTTTGTCATAAATATAACCAAAATTAATTTTCTTTAAAATCGAATGATATATTTGTATTATAAACCTCATCCTACTCAAAAAATTAAGCAAAATGATTATCGGTATTGGTGGCGTAAGTCGTTCTGGCAAAAGTACATTAGCCAATCTTTTAGTAACGTATTTTAGAAAAAATGGAAAGAAAGCCATCATTTTTCATCAAGACGATTTTGTTTTTCCGGAAACACAAATTCCAAAAATAAAAAACAAAACTGATTGGGAATCACCTCAATCAATTGATTTTGAGCTTTATAGAGAAGTAGTAGAACTTTTTAGAAGTCGCTTCGATATTGTGATTGCCGAAGGCCTCTTTGCTTTTTATGATGAAAAAATGAATGAGATTTATGACAAAAAATTTCAAGTAAAGATTTCAAAACGTACTTTTTTAATACGCCGAGCAATGGATATTCGTTGGGGATACGAACCCACTTGGTTTATCGATCATGTTTGGCAATCTTTTTTAAAATATGGAAAAACCAAAAGTAGTTTAAAAAATGTCATTACTGTAAGTGGAGAAGATGAATTTGATATGGATAAAGTTATTAAGCATATAAATAAATGATTTTTAAAATCATCTATTAAAAAAGACAATTTCAAACCATAAACCACTTATTATCAATACATTACAATACAGTAAAATATTCATCATTCGTAAATCCTCATTCGTAAATACTTTCTTCCATTTGACTTTTGACAAAAATAAACGACCTTTGTATCTTCATTAAAATATCGTTCCATGACAATCATAGATGGCAAACTTATCTCAGCACAAGTAAAACAAGAGCTTAAACAAGAAGTTGAGAAACAAATATTAAATGGCGGAAAAATACCTCATTTAGCTGCAATTTTAGTGGGAAATAATGGTTCAAGCGAAACTTATGTAGCTAGTAAAATTAAGTCTTGTGAAGAAATTGGTTTTAAATCAACCCTTATCAGACGTGATTCAACTACAACAGAAGCTGAATTAATTGAAATAATCGAACAGCTCAACAACGATGAAGACATTGATGGTTTCATTGTTCAATTACCACTTCCTGAGCAAATCAATGTTGACAATGTCATTGAAGCAATCGAGCCACGCAAAGACGTAGATGGTTTTCACCCTATCAATATTGGTAGAATGGCGAAAGGGTTACCAGCTTATATTTCGGCAACTCCTTTTGGTATTTTAGAACTCATCAAAAGATATAATATTGAAACATCAGGCAAACACTGCGTGGTGGTTGGAAGAAGCCATATTGTAGGTTTACCCATGAGTATTTTGATGCAAAGAAATGATTACCCGGGCAACTGTACCGTTTCATTGGTTCATAGCAAAACAAAAAATTTAGCAGAAATAACACAACAAGCTGATATTCTGATTGCAGCCATTGGAAAACCAGAATTTATTACGGCTGATATGGTAAAAGAAGGAGCAGTAGTTATTGATGTTGGTCTAACACGTGTAATTGATACTTCTAAAAAAAGTGGTTTTGCACTCAAGGGTGACGTAAAATTCGATGAAGTAGCTCCCAAGTGTAGTTTTATTACTCCTGTACCGGGTGGAGTTGGTCTAATGACAGTTGCAGCTCTCATGTATAATACATTACTTTCTGCAAGAAGAGAAATTTATAAATAATGCTAAAAGCTGAATTATGAGTTCTAAATTAGCGAATCAATTTCGTTAACACTCATAATTCAGCTTCGCTACAGCAAAATATAGTTTTAGTGATTGATATAAAATTGGTGGGAAACTGAACGACCTTTCGGGAGTTGCAATTCTACAAAATAAATTCCATCTTTAAGTTTTTCAACGTCAAATTCATGTTGATTTCCTCGGTTTATATTTTGTACTTGAAGAACATTTCCTTGTGCATCTTTCAAATAAATTTTAGTGTTTACTTCGCTCATATTATTATATAAATATTAAATTGTGGATAATTATTAGATAGACGTAAATTAGACTAAAAGCTGTTGCATGAGTTTAATTAATTTAATAAAATATTATCTGATGGTAGCAACCTAAGTTTCGTTCATTTACTTTACAAAAAGCTTGTTGGTTAAGATTAGCTCAAACTACCATTTCTTTATAATAGAAACAAAAGTTCCGAAGTTGTCTTTTATTAAATCACCATGATCCACAGAAATATTGACATTTAAGTCTGCTTTTAGTCGCTTTAATGGTATAATTGTATTGACCGAATAAGATATTTGAACAACTGGAACAATTACCTTTCCCAATAAACTGGTATTTCCAAAATTTTTACTGTAAGATAAGCGATTAGAAAATCGTATTACCCCTATTTGATTCAAAAGTCCTGCATAAACTGCCCAAACTCTATTATTATTGATAAAAACATAGCCATTGTCTATTTGCTTTTCAGACCTTAAATTTTCTTCTGGTGTTAGAAATGGTGTTCCTATTGTTTGACGATTATATGACCAGCCATCAAAATATTGTTGGTGATTAAACAAGAAATTTTCTTCATTAGGATGTCTATCTTTCAATCCTAAAAGACGTGCTAAACCGGCTTCATACCGTCCTTGATTTTTGGTAAATAAATATTCAAAAACGACTTTCTTGAACGAAGATTCTGGTTTGGGTGTAAAACTCAATCCATAAAGACCATCATCAGTATTTGTTAAGCCAAAAAGTTGGCCATCTTCAAAAATAAACTGCTTATAAACTAAGAGGCGACTTTTTTTAATCTTAAATTCTGCTGCAGCATCTACCGAACCAAGATGATTTCCAAAATGATTGGTAGTCTCAAAAGCATTATACGAAGCAAATTTAGGCGAGTGCTTCCAAAGATTTTTCATTGGCAAAACAACATTTCCATACACAAACCAATCTTGCGGAAAACGTCCATTCAATAATCTGTCATCGCCTTGTGCAAGTGGAACTTTTGGCATACCTCCCCATTGAACATTGTGAACGATTCCGCCATACAAATTCATCTTTGAAGTTGGTTTCCCGATCTTAAAAAACAATGTTTTCTGATGTAAAAAATAAGATTTAGCAAACCTTTGATCACCAAACCAACCATGTGAAAAAGTACCTTTAACACTCAGCCATTTAAAAAAAAGTTTTGAATAATTGGGCATTCCAATCTGAACTTTTGGTATGGGCATGGCATTACCCGACCATGAAATCGATCCCGAACTCATTAGCGTATCGACGATTCCAAACATTTCCTTTCTTCTACCCACATAAAATTCAAATTTCCCAAGTTTAGTACACAAAAAAGCCTCAGGAAGTAAAATTTGTGGCTTTTTACCAAGAATAGTTACTGCTTCAAAACCGTAATCAAATTTGAAAAATTTATTGAGGGTATCTTTTTTAGTTTTTATACTTTGACGACACATAAATGCAGGTAAGTCGCTTGGAATACTGCCATACTGATTGGAAGCTTGCCAAAAAGGTAGCTTGTTGGTTAGAGAAAAAAAACCTCCTAACTCAAATTGGTAGTTAAATTTTTTCTGTGGATTTTGTTGAGCTATGACTGTCAAAGAAATACAAGTCAGTATTACGGCTAAAAATTTCATATTTCCTCAATGTTATGAGTAAAATTTAGCAAATATGATGCCTATTAGTTAAAATCCAAAATTAAGCGGTGGCATATCTATCTATAAGGTGATAAACTACATTTTTCAATGCGAAAGCCATTGTAAAGCTAAACCTGTTAAATACCCACAATACGTGCCAATGGCATTGCCTAAAATAGCTAACAAAACTCCAATTGGAGCTAAAGACGGATGAAATGCGGCTGCAACTACTGAAGCCGATGCAACACCGCCCACATTTGCTTGCGACCCCACAGCCGTAAAAAAAAATGGTGCCTTGACAAGATAAGCAGCAATAATTGTAAAAATGGCATGGGTAAAAATCCAAATTAGGCCTACTACAAAAAGCATCGGGTTCTGAAATGCTTCAAAAATATGGAGTTGCATCCCAATGGTTGCGATTAGCATATAGAGAAACACCGTTCCAATTTTTGTACTACCCAACTTTTCAAGATTTCTGGCACGCGTATTTGAAAGTAAAAGACCTGATAAAGATGCAATAGTAACAATCCAAAAAGATTTAGATGCTAAACTATAAGCTTTGAGTGCAGGATAATTTATTTCGACAAAGGGCGTAATTTTATCAGCTATAAGATGAGCAATACCAGTAATTCCAAAACCAACTGCCAAGAGTATAAACAATTCTTGGAAGGTAGGATTTTTTTGTTTGGCATTTTCCAATTCAACTCTTGCCCTAATTTCATGAATGACCGAATCATCCGCTTTCATTTTTTTATCAATAATTGCTGCTTTACCAACAAAATACAGTAATAAGCCTAACCATAATTCGGCAAATAATACATCTATTACGCTTGTTTGAGCAAATACTGCTGGAGAAGGTTGGAAAATTTCTTTCAAAGCTAATTGATTTGCATTTCCACCAGTCCAACTACCTGCAATAGTGGCTAAACCTCGCCAAACCTCCTCTCCTTCTTTCCCAAGAAAACTTGGGTCAATCATTTTACCAATCCAAAAACCTAATGGCCCTCCTACCATTACACCCAAAGCACCAGCAAAAAAAACAAAGAGAGCCTTTCCACCTAAACGTTTGATTGCTTTAAAATCAACGCTCAAAGTAAAAAACACTAAACATGTTGGCAATAAGAAACGTGAAGCAGTTTCGTCTAATTGAGACTCGCTTGCAGAAATAATATTGAACGAACTCAACAAGCCTGGAATAAAAAAACAAAGCAGTATTGATGGAACAATTTTATAAAACTTTTCAAAAAGTGAAAGTGTTGTTGAATAAAAAATAAGAGCTAATGTGACCATTAAAATACCCAATACAACGGCATCATTGGTAAAAAAAGGAGAGCTTTGATTCATAAGATTCTTTAGATTTTTAGTAAAAAAAAGCTAATTTTTCTTAAAATCAAAGAGCTTGAGTGATTATACAAAAAAGGGTTAGCTTAAGGAGGTTAAAATAAAATCAAAAAAACACGTAACCCTCAAATCGGAATTACGTGTCGCAATTACACTTCATCAACAAACTAAAAACCAAATAATATTTTTACTAAGCAAAAATACTCAAAAAAAAAGTATGAAAGAAATTTATAGATAAAAATATTCTTTCACACTTTCGATTTGTCTGCTGTAAGAGGGGGAGTCGAACCGCCCACGGTGTAGTTAGCCACAGTACAATTTTGGTGGTCAATCCCAGTCGACTAAGAAATTCCGGCTTATGCTGCGTTTATCCTATATTCACCACCCCCGAGACAGGAGGGCATGGCTGCCAATTTCATCACCTTACAATGTGATAAATTACATTCAGTTGTTATTAATATCTCTCCTGAGTTGTAATTTGATAATGCAAAGTTAATACAAAAAAACTATTTGTTGCAAATATTTTAGTAAAAATATTGAATATTTATATTTTTTTTAATAAAATTACACTTTCATTGATAAATCCTCAAAAACAAAATAATAAAATGGAGAAAAAATTAGAAATTGATAATACTGATTTAAAGATTTTAGCACTTCTAATGCAGGATGCAAAAATGCCATATACGACAATTGGCGAAAAAATTTTTGTTTCTGGGGGTACAGTTCATGTGCGTATGGGTAAGATGGAAGAAATGGGTATTGTGAAAGGCTCTCAACTTATCATCGACCCCGTAAAATTAGGGTGGGATATAAGTGCTTTTTTAGGCATTTACTTGGATAAAAGCGAACTTTATGAGACTGTTGCTAAACAATTGGAAGAAATACCGGAGGTGGTTGCTATCAATTATACAACTGGTCAATACAGCATTTTTGCAAAAATTGTTTGTCGAGATACGCAACATCTAAGGGAGGTTTTGCATGACAAAATTCAAAAAGTTGGCGGAATCCAACGAACAGAAACGTTTATTTCATTGGAAGAAAGATTTAATCGACCAATCCCTTTGATTTAGGAATTGAATGTTTTACGGGTGAATAGATTTTTAATCGTACCTTCACAATACCACTCATTCACTCAATAATTGCTTTGCATCTACTACTTCAAAATATGGATGCGTTTTTAGCATATCCTTTAAAACTTGAACATGTCCACCACCAATAATAACCAACAATTTGCGGTCGAACGGACTCACGCTTGAAAGGATGTTTTGCAGAATTTTGGTGTTACGATAATACTCTTTTGCAGTAAATTCTGCACCAAATCCTCTTGTATTGGTATCCATCCAACCTGTAATATTGAAATAATGAAGCGTTGCTATGCTTTGTTCAGAATTAAGATTGAGCAGATGTTGCTTAATTGTAAGGCTTTTCCAACTTTCATAATTGGCAACATAGTCATTAAATGCCTTTTTAACACTTGGATTTCTGACAAAATATTCATCATAACTTGGGCGATTTAGTTCAAGTTCATGTGTGTAAAATGTCATTAATGTATCAACTTTATTTCGGGCTAATTTTATACCTGTATTCAGATCTGGCTGGACAAAATTCACACATGTGACTCCTATTGGGTGATTAATTTTCTTAGCTAATTTAATACCTATTTGGAAAATTTCGTTGTATTCACTGCTTCGCTCCGTGGGTTTAAGACCATTGAGATAATTTTTATAAACATTATTCCAGTAAGGCTGCGTATCAGGTGTATTTTCTACAAATATTTTATCAGGCTTAAACTTAGCCAAATCATCTACCAAAGATTGAATTTGTTGTTGGCGTTCAGAAGAAAGTAAGTCAGTAATGCTACCTTGCTTATAATCAGGCGATTCACCCATGTGAAAAACACCTAAAAAAGCAATTTGAATTCTTCCACTTTGAGCAAAAGAAGTATTTGAAATCGTGAGTATGTAAAATAAATAGAGTAGCTTCTTCATGCGTTAGGTTTTTGGATTGTACAAACAAAAAGACTGCCAATTAGCAGTCTTTTTGTTTAATATATTGCTTTGTATTCAAAAACAATTGAAATTTATCAATTTTTCATCATTGAATCCTTCTTATCCTACACTTCCTTCCAATGAAATTTCTAATAACTTTTGAGCTTCAACTGCAAATTCCATTGGTAACTGATTCAAAACTTCTTTTACATAACCATTCACAATCAAAGCAACAGCTTGCTCGGTGGGAATTCCTCTTTGGTTACAATAAAACAATTGGTCTTCTCCGATTTTTGAAGTAGTGGCTTCGTGTTCCACCGTTGCGGTTGAATTATTTACCTCGATGTAAGGAAACGTATGAGCTCCACATCTGTCACCTAAAAGTAATGAATCACATTGAGAAAAATTTCGGGCATTTTCTGCTCGTTTTGAAATATCAACTAAACCTCTGTATGAGTTTTGACTTTTTCCTGCTGAAATACCTTTTGAAACAATACGACTTTTAGTATTTTTTCCAATATGTGTCATTTTTGTTCCTGTATCAGCTTGCTGCATATTATTAGTTACAGCAACTGAATAAAACTCTCCGATTGAATTATCACCACGTAAAATGACAGAAGGATATTTCCAAGTAATCGCCGAACCAGTTTCTACTTGAGTCCACGAAATTTTTGAGTTTGCTCCAAAACATAAACCACGTTTTGTCACAAAGTTATAAATCCCACCTTTACCTTCTTTATCGCCTGGATACCAGTTTTGAACTGTAGAATATTTTACTTCTCCCTTTTCGTGAGCAAAAATCTCTACAACTGCGGCATGTAATTGGTTTTCATCACGCATTGGTGCTGTACAACCTTCTAAATAACTAACGTACGAACCTTCGTCAGCCACAATTAAAGTTCGTTCAAATTGACCTGTTCCAGCAGCATTAATTCTAAAATAAGTCGAAAGTTCCATTGGGCAACGTACTCCTTTTGGAATGTAGCAGAACGACCCATCAGAAAACACAGCAGCATTAAGTGCTGCATAATAATTGTCTTTTACAGGAACAACTGAGCCTAAATATTTTTTAATCAACTCAGGATGCTCTTTGATAGCTTCTGAAATCGAACAAAATATAATTCCTAATTCTCCCAATTTTACTTTAAAGGTGGTTGCAACTGAAACTGAATCAATCACGGCATCAACCGCTACACCAGACAAACGTTCTTGCTCTTTTAATGAAATTCCCAAACGTTCGAAAGTACGACGTAATTCTGGATCAATTTCATCAAGACTATTGATTACTTTTTGTTGTTTTGGAGCAGAATAATATTTAATTGACTGCAAATCAACAGGTTTATAATGTACATTAGCCCAAGTTGGTTCGGTCATTGTTTCCCAAACTCGATACGCATTGAGTCTCCATTCGAGCATCCATTCTGGTTCGTTTTTCTTGGCAGAAATCAAACGAACAACATGTTCGTTTAAGCCAGCAGGAATTTCGTCTGCCTCTATGTCAGTGTAAAATCCGTATTTATATTCGGATGTTGTAAGTTCTTCTAATAATTCTAAATCCTTGCTCATGCGATTAATTTTGCGTGATTCACATATCTTTCTAACAAAAGAAAACGAGTAAATGTTCGCAAATTTAGACTTAATATAAATAAGAATTAAATTTAATTTGAAGATTTGTCAATTTCGATGATTTGAAAATGATTTAACTAATTTGTTCATGTAACAAATGAATTAATTCCTAAATCTACAAATTGACCAATCTTACTTTATTTTACAACTTCAAAAGTTGCTACAAATTGATAAGTTACACCACTCAACGCAAGTGAAGTTTTACCTACAAAAGTTGTTTCGGTCAATTCCACAACATCAAAAACAACATTTTCAACTTGTCTGCCTTGAAAAATAATTTTATCAATCGAAAACTGTGTTTCGGTAGCATTCAAGCTCCAATTAGCTTTCAAAAGTAAATCAGGGTCAGTTGCATTACATTTGGTTGCTCCTTCACGAATTTCGTAAGTTTTATTTGAAAAAAAAATCAATAAATTATCTGTTACACAAGTAGGTTGAGTTGAAACCAGATCAATTTTTAACCCTTGAGGATTTGTTGCTTCTGCTTTTGTATTTTTCCAAGTTTTAGAGGTAGTACCTGCTACACCCGCTAAAAGTTCAGTTTTTGTTTTAGGTACAACAACAGTAGTACCTTTCTTACAAGAAAAAATACCTGCAAAACATACGAATAGAATAATAATTACGATGTTGATTCTCATTTTTATACAATTTTGTTTGATGCTAAACTTTATTTACTTAATAATTCTACGATTCTTTTACCTGTTTTCTCTGAAGCTCCAATAGTTCCCAAATTTTCCTTAATTATCTTGTAATCAAGCATTTGATACTGTCTGAAAACTGAATTAGGTAATATATTTTTTAATTCTGAAGCTAAATTTTCACTGTTAAGTTCATCTTGTATTAATTCCTTTACAACTTCTTTTTGTGCAACTAAATTAACCAAAGAAATAAATGGCACTTTAATTAATTGTTTGGCAATTTTATATGAAATCCAACTTGATTTATAACATACCACTTGAGGAACATTGAACAATGCTGTTTCTAAAGTAGCAGTACCAGATGTCACCAATGCCGCAGTTGAATGTGTCAGTAAATCATACGTTTGGTCAAAAATAATACTAATATTTTTATTCAAAAACTTTTGATAAAACTCTTTCGAAAGATTACTAACTCCTGCAATAACGAATTGATAATCAATAAATTGTTCTTTTATAGAAACCATCAACTCTAGCATTTTTTCAACTTCTTGCTTTCTACTACCAGGCAGCAATGCGATAATCTTCTTTTGTTCCAATCCATTAGCTTCTAAAAACTGTGGGTTAGGTTTAAAAGACGCAATAGCATCAAAAAGTGGATTTCCAACAAACTCTACTTCATAATTGTATTTTTTAAAGAACTCAACTTCAAAAGGAAAAATCACAAACAATTTATCAATACTTTTTTTCAATGCCCAAGCTCGATTTTGATTCCACGCCCACACCTTTGGAGAAATGTAATAATAAACCTTATATCCTTCTTTTTTTGCCCATTTAGCAATTCGCATATTAAAGCCCGCATAATCAATCAGAATAATGGCATCTGGTTGAAATTGAGTAATTGAATTTTTACATTCTGTGATAAAACCTAAGATTTTTGGAAGATTCAGAAGTACCTCTATGAACCCCATAAAAGCCAATTCACGGTAATGTTTTGAAATTTCAGCACCTGCCTCTTGCATGTAATCACCTCCCCATGCCCTGATAAGAGCTGAATTATCAGCTCTTTTAATAGCTTTTATAAGATTTGACCCATGTAAATCTCCAGAACGCTCACCCGCAATGATAAAATACTTCATACAAAATTAATTTTGAATGAGTGAATGCTTTTTTAAAATTCTTCCATTCAATCATTTAATTTCCATAATACTCTACATAATGATTTGCTGTTTCTACCAGTTTAATGCAATGAAGACTTCCCTTACAATAGTTTGGGATAATAGGGGCTAAAATTTTCCATATTTCGATGGCAAAATTCTCCGTACTTGGTAATTTTCCATACAAAAAATCGACATCTTTATTCAGAAACGTATGGTCAACCTTATTAATAATTTCATTTTTCATGATTTGGCTTAGATCTTTTAAATCCATCACAAACCCTGTTTCTTCATCAATTTCACCTTTGACTGTTACATAAAGCTCCCAATTATGTCCATGAATATTAGAACAAAGTCCAAAAACTTCTTTGTTTTTCTCAGCCGACCATTTTGGATTATACAATTGATGAGCAGCGTTAAATGTTTCTCTTCTTGTAATATGAATCATTCGATTACTTGATTTTTTTACAAAATTACCAACAAAAATTTTCAACTCACCTTTATTTAGGTTATTTCTTGAAAAAGTACAATTTAATCAAAGTTTAGTGTATGGATTTATATTTTACAATGTTCTAATTTTGCAAACCATTATTTTTTTGGAAAAATACTATGATTATTGTAACAGGAGCGGCAGGTTTTATCGGTAGTTGTCTGATTCAACGGTTGAATCAAGATAACTTCAATTTTATTATTGCGGTGGATGATTTTTCTAATCCACTGAAAATGAAGAACTTAGCCAACAAGAAAATTCAGGAGTTTGTTCATCGAGATAATTTCTTCGATTGGCTTGATAAAAATCAAGCTGAGGTTGAGTTCTGTTTTCATATTGGTGCAAGAACTGATACAACTGAATTTGACACCGAAATTTTTGACAGATTAAACCTAAATTATAGTAAAAACATCTGGAAAAAATGTTATGAATATCAAATTCCTTTGGTATATGCTTCTTCAGCTGCCACTTATGGTGGAGGAGAATTGGGATACGATGATAATGAATTGTTGATTCCTCAATTAAAGCCTTTGAATCCTTATGGAGATTCAAAAAATGATTTTGATAAATGGGCTTTGCTTCAAAAAAATGCACCATTTTTTTGGGCTGGATTGAAATTTTTCAATGTTTATGGGCCAAATGAATTTCATAAAGGGAGAATGGCATCAGTCATTTTTCATGCTTTCAACCAAATTAATAAAGTAGGTAAAATAAAACTTTTCAAATCACATCGTCCAGATTATAAAGATGGTGAGCAAATGCGAGATTTTATTTATGTAAAAGATTTGATTGACGTGTGCATATTTCTAATGCACTCACGTCGAAATTCAGGCATTTATAACCTCGGAACAGGTAAAGCTCGTACTTTTTTAGACCTTGCAAAAGCAACTTTTTCAGCATTAAATCTTTCTCCAGATATAGAATTCATTGATACTCCAGAAGATATTAGAGATAAATACCAATATTTTACACAAGCCAATATGAGTAAGCTACGTATGATTGGCTATAAAAAACCTTTTACATCTTTAGAAGATGCTGTGAAGGACTATGTAACTAATTATTTGGTTGAAGAAAAATATCTTTAAAAATCTGCCTTTTTCTTACTAATTTTGTGGACTTGTACGACGACTGTCCTAAGTCGTCTAATGTCATTTTTAAAAAGATGGGTTAGGAAACCCGTCATACGTATTTGGTATTTGAATGAAAAATATTCGAAATTTTTGCATCATTGCACACATTGACCACGGAAAAAGTACGCTTGCTGACCGTCTATTACAATTTACTGGTACGGTAGCAGGACGAGATATGCAGGCACAAGTCCTTGATGACATGGATTTGGAGCGTGAAAGAGGTATTACAATCAAAAGTCATGCAATTCAAATGAATTATAAGTTTGAAGGGCAAGAATATGTATTAAATTTGATTGATACACCTGGTCACGTTGATTTTAGTTACGAAGTTTCTCGTTCGATTGCTGCTTGCGAAGGTGCCTTATTGGTTGTAGATGCTGCCCAAGGTATTGAGGCACAAACCATTAGTAATCTTTTCCTAGCTCTCGACCACGACCTTGAAATTATTCCTGTTTTAAATAAAATTGACCTTCCTGGTGCAATGCCAGAAGAGGTGAAAGACCAAATTGTTGACTTGATTGGTTGTGATAGAGACTCTATCATTCCTGCAAGTGCGAAAGAAGGTATTGGTATTAATGAAATTTTGGCCGCTATTATTCACCGAATCAAGCCACCAGAAGGAAATCCAAATGAGCCATTACAAGCCTTGATTTTTGACTCAACTTTTAATTCTTTCCGAGGAATTGAAGTAATTTTTCGAGTAAAAAATGGTAGAATTAATAAAGGAGATAAAGTAAAATTTATTGCAACGGGCAAAGAGTATTTTGCTGACGAAGTTGGGATTTTACGACTCACAAAAGAGCCACGTGATTATGTTGACTGCGGTGATGTAGGTTATATCATTTCTGGTATTAAGATAGCAAAAGAAGTAAAAGTTGGGGATACAATTACACAAGTTGACAATCCAACTAAAGAAATGATTAAGGGTTTTGAGGAAGTAAAACCAATGGTTTTTGCTGGAATTTACCCTGTTGACACAACGGAATTTGAAGACCTGCGTGATGCAATGGAGAAATTGCAATTAAATGATGCAGCTTTAATTTGGGAGCCAGAAACCTCTGCCGCTTTAGGCTTTGGTTTTCGTTGCGGATTTTTAGGAATGCTCCATATGGAAATCGTTCAAGAACGTCTTGAACGAGAGTTTGATATGACGGTTTTGACAACTGTTCCATCTGTAAAATTCCATGTTATCAATAAAAGAGAGGAGTTGCTAGAAGTTTCTGCCCCTTCAGAAATGCCCGACCCAAATGTTATCAATTGGATTGAAGAACCATTTATCAATGCACAAATCATCACTGCATCAGATTATGTTGGGCCAATCATTGGCTTGTGTATGGAAAAGCGTGGTATTTTGAAGAACCAAATTTATCTTACTTCCACACGTGTGGAGCTTACATTTGAGTTGCCATTGTCAGAAGTAGTTTTTGACTTTTTTGATAAATTAAAAACAATTTCAAGAGGCTATGCCTCCCTTGATTATCACCTGATTGGCTACCGTGAGTCTTCATTGGTAAAATTGGATATTCTATTGAATGGCGAGCCAGTTGATGCTCTTTCGGCCATCGTTCACCGTGATAAGGCTTATGATTGGGGTAAAAAATTGTGTGAAAAATTAAGAGAATTATTGCCTCGTCAACAATTTGATATTGCCATTCAAGCAGCCATCGGAGCAAAAATTATTTCTCGTGAAACAGTAAAAGCATTAAGAAAAGATGTAACAGCCAAATGTTATGGTGGTGATATTTCTCGTAAACGTAAACTCTTGGAAAAGCAAAAGAAAGGTAAAAAACGTATGCGTCAGATTGGAACAGTAGAAGTGCCACAAGATGCTTTCATGGCAATCTTAAAAATAAATAATTAATTTTTTTCGATTGATAATTTAGAATTTTGATTCGTCTTTATGCCATTATTATTAGCCCTATTTATCATAATTGGATTATTTTTACTTCATAAAAATAATCCAATTAATGGACTTAGAGTCGCTGTCCTAAAAGCCCTGCTTACTTATTCGGTTTTTGTTTTTTTCATCACCGAAATATTAGGTAATCTTTGTCTATTATACAGTACATATATCACTGGTACTTATCTTTTGTTTGCGTTCAGTATCTTTTTGTATCTTTTTTACAAAAGAATTCTTCAAATACATCAGCCTTTTTTCTCAAGTAAAATCTATTCTGAATCAATATATAATTTTTTTCCAAAAAGCATTTTTGCTTTTTTTTTGCTGATTGTTCTGACACTTCTTTTTTTAACAATCTACATTACACCAAATAATACTGATGCCCTTGGTTATCATATTGCAAGAGCGATGTTTTGGATTCAAAATCAAAATTTATTTCATTACCCAACTTCAAGTGCCTATCAATTATATTACAATGTTTTTTCTGAATACTTACTTTTACATACAATTGTATTGTCTGGAGGTGATGGTTTTGTAAATTCTGTTCATTTTGTGGCGTTTATAGGTACACTTTTCGCAACTTCATTGATTGGAAAAAACTTTGGAATGTCGAAAAAAGGGCAAGGGATTGTTGCCATTATCACTTGTACAGTTCCGATGGGAATTTTACAAGCAACAACCAGTCAAAATGATTATCTATCAAGTTTTTTTTTCTGTTGTACCCTTTATTTTGGTCTTCTGCTTTTCGAAAAAACAACAGAATCTTTTCAAGAAAACTTTAAATGGGCTATTTTGTCCTTACTATTGGCTGGCTTTACTAAGTATTCTATTTTTATGTATGGGCTTGGTTTTATTGCTTTTTTTGGCATATATCTACTAAAAACAGATTGGTTGAAATCAATCAAAATTGGCTTTGTTTCAATTGGTTTATTCTTAGTAACTTTTAGTGCTTTTTTTTACCGGAATTACATCGTATTTGGCAATATCCTTATGCCAAATGCCAAGAGTATGCTTTATTATAATTACAAAAATGAAGAATTAGGCATTAAAGTAACCTTATCAAATCTTTCAAAAATCATCGGTAATCATATTGGCTTACCTTTTAATTCTTGGAATTATGCTTATGACAAACTCATTGCCAAATTTCATGATTTAATTGGCTTCGATTTGAATAATAGCCATACAACCTTCGCATCTTATTTTACTATTTTTTCTATCGGAGAGGATTTTTCTGGCAATTTCATTCACTTTTTTCTTATTATCTTTTGTGGAATATGGTTGATCATCCATTTCAAGAAAAAAGAAGATAATCAAAGATTAGTTTTACTTTATTTTGCTTTATTATTTGTTGGACTAATCGCTTATGCTTCAGCTTTCAAATGGCAAACCTTTCATTCTCGTACACAATTACCATTCTTTTTAGCTGCTACTCCGGTGATTGGCTTTGTGCTTGTTGAACTTTCAAAAAAGTATCGTTGGCTAAGAAATGCAACTGTACTTTTGTTAATGATTGCTGCATTACCATATATTTACTGTAATTCGTTGAAACCAATTATGCCAATGGCATATTATTTCAAAAAAATGCTGGTTTATGTTCCATACAGTATTGGTGATAATGAAACTGCCTTAAAAAAGGAACAGTATCAAAAATTAGTAGAAAAAGGGTTATATCAAGAAACAATTCTTCATTTTAGTTCAAAAGCTTATAATATTACTCCTAATTTGACGAGAAACCAAAGGAAAGAGATTTTTGCAATGCTTGATAGCACCACCTATTATGATTTTGTAAAGCACAATGTTTTTGAACGAAAAGAATGGAAACAAGGCTATTTTACTTTTGACGATCAAACTTATCAAAACTTTAAAGGTATTTTTACTTTTCTTAGAAACAATGATTATCAAATTGGTTTAGCTACAAATAGTCAAATGATTCATCCTTTTTTTATGTTTGGTCGAGATAAATATGGTGATAAATTCAAACTATCTTATATACAATATCCACAAGATTTACAGTACTGTTATAATGCAAAGCGTCCTTTTACCTATACTGCAATCATAACTGATGATAAAACCTTGGTAAAAAGGTTAGAAAACAAGATTTTTTCAAAAAAATCATTTGGTCAATTTGATGTTTTATTGTTTCAAAATAGTCAAAATGATATTTTTTTACAATGATCTTATGTAATTTGCAATAATCTTAAAAATAAACTAAACTTTCTCTTTAGTTTTTAAGGACATTCGATTACTTTGTTATAATTTTGAGCGTTGAAAAAATTTACCCAGAAATATCGGTCAGAGCAAATACCGCTATGGAGTACCGACCTAAATTTACTATCTAAAATCTAAGCAAATAATAAAAAATGGCAGAAGTAATCAGAATGCCCAAAATGAGTGATACCATGACAGAGGGTGTCATTGCGGCATGGAATAAGAAAGTTGGTGATGTTGTAAAATCAGGTGATATTTTGGCAGAAGTCGAAACCGATAAGGCGACGATGGATATGGAGTCTTATTATGATGGAACCTTACTTTATATAGGAGTTGAAAAGGGTCAAGCAGTACCAGTTGATGCTATCATGGCTGTGATTGGTAAACCTGGAGAGGATTATCAAAGTCTTTTGACAGGTACACCTGCACCCGTTGCACCAGTAGCAGAACCTGCCCCAGTAGCCGCTACACCAGCTCCAGTTGCTACTCCTGCCGTTGATACTTCAAATATCAAAGCAAAAGTAGTAACAATGCCTCTTTTAAGTGATACCATGACTGAAGGTGTGATTCATACTTGGCTCAAAAAAGTTGGTGATAAAATTAAATCTGGTGATATTTTAGCTGAAATTGAGACAGATAAAGCTACTATGGAATTGGAAGCTTATGAAGATGGAACATTGTTATATATCGGTGTAGAAGCTGGGCAAGCAGCTAAAATTAATGCTGTTATTGCTGTTATTGGCGAGGAAGGAGCAAATTATCAAGCTCTTTTGGGTGCAGCTCCTGTAACTACAGCGGCTCCTACAAAAGAAGCAGAAAAACCTCAAGCAGTCGCTACTCCAGCACCTGCTCAAGCTACATCAGCCCCTGTACAAGCATCAAATAATAGTGGTAGAGTTTTGGCATCTCCATTAGCAAAAAAATTAGCAGAAGAAAAAGGTGTAAAATTAACCGAGATTAGTGGAAGTGGTGAAGGTGGAAGAATTGTAAAATCGGATGTTGATAATTTCACACCAAAAGCACCAGTTAGTGAAAAAACAGCTACTGTTACAGCTCCAGCCGTTGTATCGGGTGTTGAAAGTTATGAAGAAATCCCTTTGACTCAAATGCGTAAAGCTATAGCCAGAAGTTTGTCTGAATCACAATCTTCTGCTGTCGATTTCCAATTAACAATGGAAATTTGTATGGATAAAGCGATCCAAGCAAGGGAGGTGATGAATGAAGCTTCACCAGTGAAAATCTCATTCAACGACTTGGTTTTGAAAGCTTGCGGTGTAGCTTTGAAAAAACATCCAAATGTAAACTCTTCTTGGAGAGAAGACCATATCAGACGTAATCAACATGTACATATCGGTATGGCGGTTGCTATTCCAGAAGGATTAGTTGTTCCTGTAATTAGATTTGCTGATACTTTGCCATTGTCTGTTTTAGCAGCGACAACCAAAGACTTAGGTGGAAAAGCAAAAAATGGCAAACTTCAACCAAAAGACTGGGAAGGAAATACATTTACAGTAAGTAACTTAGGTATGTTTGGTATTGAGTCGTTTACTTCAATTATCAATAACCCTAAAAATGAATCTTGTATTCTTTCAGTTGGTGGAATTAAAGAGATTGTTGCTGTTAAAAATGGTCAATTTTATGCAACCAATGTAATGAAAATAACACTTACTTGCGACCACAGAGTTGTGGATGGTGCAACTGGAGCAGCTTTCTTGGTAACATTGAAACAATTGTTGGAAGAACCTTACAAATTATTAGTGTAAATCAATGAATGGCTGGATGATATAATTTTTAATCAGACATACATTCATACTTATATAATACAAATTCAATTGTGCCATGCTTTTAAGCGTGGCACAATTGCTTATTTAGAAGATAGATTAAAGAATATGCAAAAAATACATGCCACAACTGTTCTCGGTATCATTCACGAAGGTAAAGTAGCTCTTGGAGCCGACGGGCAAGCGACAATGGGTAATACAATCGCCAAAAGTAATGTCAGAAAAGTTCGTAAACTTTATGGAGGAAAAATCCTTGCGGGTTTTGCAGGCTCAACAGCAGATGCCTTTACTTTGATTGAGCGTTTTGAGGAAAAACTCAATTCTTATGGTGGAAACATGAAACGTGCAGCCATTGAATTAGCAAAAGATTGGCGAACTGATCGATTTCTAAGGAAATTAGAAGCAATGTTGATTGTAGCCAATGAAACAGAAATACTTATAATTTCAGGTACTGGCGATGTCTTAGAGCCAGATAATCAAATTGCAGCTATTGGTTCGGGCAGTATGTATGCTCAATCGGCCGCAATTGCACTGAAAAGGCATGCTTCAAACTTATCTGCTGAACAAATGGTACAAGAAGGATTAAATATTGCTGCTGATATATGTATATACACCAATCACAATATCATTATAGAAACAATTTAAATTTTGGTACTATTCTTCTTATAATTTTTTATTCTGGAAAGAAAAAAAATCTATTTTAAAACTCTCTCAGGATATTTCTCATAGATATAATCTTCTTTTTCATAATATCTATCCGAAAGAACCAAGAGAACTGCATCATCAGAAAAATCATACATTTGATGCCAGTCGCTTGGGTCAAGCAATAGGCATGTATCAGGTGTACTAAGTTCGAAAATTTGCGTTTCACTCCCATTATCGACAAAAACCTTACACTTTCCACTTACACAGGCAAGTGCAACCAATGCAAGTTTGTGACGATGCCCACCACGAATTTGATTTTTGGCATCATAAATATAAAATATTCGTTTAACTCCTTCGGGAAGTATTTTTTCAAAAACAGTTAAGCTCCCTTTTTCAGAAGAAAAGGTTTGTAAATGAAGTAATTTGGCCATTAGGCTTTATAATATTAAGTTGTTTAATATGTATTGCAAATTAAAGGTTTTTTCTAAATATAATATAAAACCTCAATATTTTATAATATTGTTTTTCTAACAGCCACAAGGGTAACGCATCTTTAAAGCTTTTTCCTTATTCACAAATTTATACCAATGTGGCGGTTTAGGTATAAAAACAACCCTTCCAGCACCTGGAAATACAGTTTTATGTGTAGCTTTTCCAAAGCTTTTTTGAATTTGTTCGTACATCTCACTTGAAATCAAATCTACATATAAATTTATTCCAACAAAGTCATTATATTGAAAGTATTTAATAAAATGCACCAATTGTTCATCTGAAAATTGATTAATAATTTTGGTAGATTTTTCCCAAGCTGTTGTGTCAGGCGTCATCCAATTACCTACTCCAATTTGCACAAAGCCATTCATGGCAGTTTTGGGTACATGACTATAATATCCACCAATAACCTTTTTATGATGAAATCGACTCATGGCATAAATATTACATGTTTTAGTGAAAATTGGGCATAAATTTTCTTTCAAACCTGCTCCATCTCCACCAACAATGCAAAAGGGAAAATCCATGACCGCTTCTCCTTTCTGCTGATTTATGTTTTCCAGATAGCCAAAAAAGTTTTTATCAAACTCAAATGGTTTCTGGCTATAACGATAACTATAAACCATTGACACTTCAAGTACAAAAAAGGTTGTAATCAATAATAAAAAAATATTTTTCTTCCTAAAACTTTGCCAATGGATTGGCAAAAAAAAGCAAGAAAAAATAACTGGAATCAAAGATGTAAATCTTGAAGGTACACGATTGTATGCACCCCATGGAAATATTTTTAATGTTGGAATTTTATTTGGGTGATAAAAAGTGGACATTAACAAAAGTATCATAAATGGCAAGAAAACAAGCCAATATTTAGTACGGTTTTTAAGAAAACCAGTGATTCCAAGCAACAAGCAAAACCACCCTGGACTACCCGAGCCAAGTCCTTCAGGCATATCCCTAACTGGCCAAATAAACGGATTCAGTAGCGTGTTAAAATACGGAAAAAAAGGTAATAACATCCTAACTGGATTACTCCAAAAGTGAGGAGCATTCCCATCATCAAGATGATAAGTTTTGGCTTCTGCATAAATTTGTAGTACCAAAGGCAAAAAGAAATATAATAAAATAATTGAAGGAATAGCCAACAAAAAATAATATGATGGCAATAATCTTAATTCACTTAGCCAAAATTTAAAATATTGACTAACTTGAAAATCTCCTTTAAAATACCTTTTTAGAAGAATAAATCCCACGACAATTAAACTTAATACAAAACTATTCAAAGCAAACCCACAGATATAGCCGAGATTCATGCCAAGTGTTGCTATCAGTATAAATGCTTTTAGGAATACCCATTTTAAAGAAATACTTTCTTTGAAAATTATGCGTTTGACAAGGATAAAATCAGAAAATAGACTTAGAATTGTCCAATGGATGGTACTATGGTTATAATGGTGAGGGTATTTATTAAGAGCATAAAAATTCAAAAAAGTGACCACAAATCCCACAAAAAAAGCTTTTTCATTACCAAATTCTTTTTTTAGAAGTAGATAAGTGCCTAAAAATGAAATGATTAAGCTAATAACATAATAATAATTAAGCCACGGGCCATGTCCAAAGTTACTATAAAAAAAAGCAAACCAATAATTACTCTCCAATGACCAATCAGAAAAAACTTGAGTAGTCCCAAAAGGATAAAAGGTATTATTATGATTGAAAGAAATATGAGGAAATGGGGCAAAATGTATATTTTCAGATAAATAGTAACCCACATATTCCCATTCATCAGTATCACCACCACCCGTCAGCGGTAATGAAAAATTTCTCACAAAAAAGATTCCGTAAAGAATCGGCAGCAAGATACTTAAAAAAAGAAACAGGTAATTTAGCTTTTTTTTTGTCATCACTTATATCAGCTTTGCTGCAGCTTCATCAAGCCAGATGTAAGAATTTGAATGTAATTTAAAAACAGTTGCAGGTAATTCAGTATTTGGTTCTTGTTCAACTGTCTCTTTCAAAATGTCTGCCTTCCGTTCGCCAGTTGCAATCAATATTGCAGATTTTGCTTCTAACAGATGCTTCAAACCAATTGTAATACCTTGTGTGAGTGTGGTATTTTCTGTAAAATATTTCTGTCCAACAGTGATTGTAATTTCTGCAAGGTCAGAGACATGACAATAATTATCAAAACTGGTACCAGGTTCATTCAATCCAATATGTCCATTTACCCCCACTCCTACTATAATTAAGTCGGCACCTCCTTTTTCAAAGAGTAATTTATCGACCCGTTCACATTCGGCTTGCAAATCATTAGATATCGAATCAAAAAAAGTGTATTGTTTAGGGCCTATTTTTAATGGTTTTAATAGGTTTTCCTCTACAATATATCGGCAACTACCTTCACTTGTAGCAGGTATTCCGACCCATTCATCTAAACCAATGATTGTAACTTCTTCAAAGTCCGCAGGTTGAGCTAATTCAACAATTTTTTTGTAGGTCAGTACAGGTGTATCGCCCGATGTGAGTATGAGTGTTGCCTTTGGATTATTTCTTACTAAATCAATAATAAATTGGGCAGTATGAATAGCTAATTGCTCAGGATTTTGAAATGTTTGTATTTGCATTTTTACTTAAGAAGCTAATTGAATAAGCCAAAGCTATTATTTAAATTTGAAATTTACAATTTCTAATTTAATAACTTTATGGAAAAAGTATTTTAAAATTAAACAACTAAACTGCCGTTACTAAGAATAATATGCTTAAAATCTGCTTTCATGTATAAAACTTTACTCATTTTCCTTATTCTACCTAAAATTCTGAATGCTCAAACCTTTTTGGCAAAAGGAAAAATCATTGATGAAAGTGATCAAAGCAAGCTCTCTTTTGTAAGTATTCGTCTTAAAAATACCCTAAAGGGTACTCAAAGTGATATTGAAGGAAATTTTACGATAAAAGTAAAATCTTTGAAAGATACATTAACTTTTAGTTTTATGGGTTATGAAAGTAAGCAACTTTCAATCAATGAATTACTCCAACAAAATGAGGGATTAGTTTTTTTGAAACAAAAAAACAAAGATTTAAATGAAGTTGTGGTCAGACCAAGAGAAAATCCTGCGTGGGAAATTATCAGAAGAGTTTTAAAAAACAAAGACCAAAATGACCCTGAGAAATTAGACACTTATCAATATAATTCGTATTCAAAAATTGACATTTCTATTGATAGTTTAAAAATCGTGTTTAAAAAAGACACCAATAAGATTGGAAGGAGAAAATCTGCAACATATTATATTCAAGAAAATTATTCAAAAGTAATTTATAAAAAGCCAGCAAAGAAAAAAGAAACAATCATCGCTTCGATTGGAAATTGGCCAGTTACTTATACTTACATTGCCAATACATTTCCTCTCGACATCAATCCATTTGGTTTTTATCATGAATTATTCAATTTTACACTTTTAAAAAGGTTTTATGTCAATCCTATTAATTCAAAAACATTCAAACAATACGATTTTGAACTAAAAGATACCCTTATTCACAAAGCAGATTCAACTTTTATTATTGCTTACAAACCTTATTATTCAAAAAACTTTGAAGGTTTAACAGGCATTTTACAAATCAATAGTGCATCTTATGCTTTAGAAAATATCAGTGCAAAACCAGCTGATACGCTTCAATTTACTACTTTTCAAATTAACCAACAATATAGTAAAATAGCCAATCAATGGTTTCCTTCTAAATCTGAAATCACCATTTTAGGCAATTATGATAAAAATAAGATTAATAGTTTTGGTTCGTTGAAGATAACAAACGTTTATAAAGATATAATAATTAACCAAACCATTGAGAACAAGCTTTTTGACGAATCAAACCGTGAAATGCTGCCAAATGCTACTAAAATTTCTAATGTAGCATTTAAAAAGTACAGATTAGATAGTTTGAGTAATCAAGAAATCGAAGCCTATCAACTTTTCCATAGAAGCAAAAAAACAGAAGATTTATTAAAAATAGATTCAATTGTTAATCCTTTTTTGATGGGTGCAATGGCTGGTGTACTTGAAATAGGAAAAGTTGATATATTGACTAACTTTTTGGTACAACTAAACAACAGCTATGAGAAAATAAGAATTGGCATAGGTTTACAAAATAATCAAAGATTAAAACCGAAATTCAGAATGATGGGAGCTGTAGGTTATGGCATTTTTGATCATAAACCTAAGTATCAGGGGATAATCAGTTGGCATATAACACCTGACAGATACAATAAATTGAGCATTTTTTATGAAAATGATTATAAAATTCCAGCAAATACCCGATTTTTACAGCCTAATTTTTATAATGAAGAACTAACTCCTATCCCCTATTCTATTAAAGATAGTATTCCTGTCAGAATTGATAAATTTAGGAAATATGGTATTTCTCTTCACTTTAAACCCATTCCATATACTTGGTGGAGAATTTCCCTTGAAAATGAATTAAGAATTCCTCAGTATAACTATCAATTTCAAGAATCTAAAACATTTCAAACCTCAGAAATTAAACTTGATATACGCTTTGCTTATAAAGAAATGCTGAATCGAATTGGAAGAATAGAAAATGTAATCAACCGTTGGTATCCAATTATCAACTTACAATTTATTAGGGCTATTCCCAATTTCAATGGAAATTATAACTATTGGAAAACCAGTGCGGATATGGAATATCAGATTCGTTTCAAGAAAATTGGTTTTACAACAATTAATCTAAATGGGGGCTACGCGATGGGAAAAATCCCCTATCCTTTTCTTTTTGGGGCATTAGGTGGGCGTGGAACTTTAAGTTTAAGTGCTAATAATAATTCTGATTCTTTCAAAACTTTAGATTATGGTGCATATCTATCAGATAAATATGTTTCCTTGACAGTCAAACATAACTTTGGCAGAACATTAATTCGTCCACGCAACAAGTTTTTCCAGCCTTCCATTTCTATATTCAATAATCTTATTTATGGTGCTTTGAAAACTCCTGAAGCTCATCAATTTATTCAATTTTCGACCTTTAATAAGGGTTATTTTGAAGTAGGAATTGAAATAAAAGACCTTTTTAGAATTCCAATCAAAAAAATCTTTATTGGCAGCGGTCTTGGACTTGCCTATCATTATGGAGCAAGCTCGGCAATTAATATCAAAGAAAATTTCAGGTTATATTGGCTGGGGATTTTACCAAGTTTTTAATTTATAGAAAATGCCGACACTCCAAGATAAATGTGATTTATTTGCAAAATGCGAAATAACAAGTAAATTTAAATTTAGTAAGCTACACAGCTACATTTTAAATTCAAAAACACCACTTAACTTTCTAATCATCCGAGAGTTTGCTCTCAAAATATTTATTTAAAGACATCATAACCTATTTTTAATGAAAAATATTTGCTCATTACTACTCTTACTAATTATAACTTTTGAATTACAAGCTCAAGTTCCTAAAACAGAAGATTCGTTAGCGATTTTACTCAAAACCAAGCCAAAAGACACGTTTTAAGTATGGGCATTACGTCCTTATATTCTAAAATTGATTTATTGATAAGGAAATTATAAAAAAAGCTAATTACCCTTTGAAAAAACATTTATAGATGAAAAACACCAATAAAAATATCTTTTCTTTTATCTTACTTCTATCTTTTTCTAATATTTGTTTTGGGAATAGTCAATCTAATTCTTTGGTTATATTACTAAAAAAAATCCCCCATGATACAAATTATGTTAGAACAGCAGAACGTTATGTATGGCATTTAATCAACCCTCTGGATGATGTAAAAAAAGCTGATTCTATTATAAAAGCAACTGAAAAGCTTGCACTTAAAATAAAGGATTACGAAGGCTATGCACGATTACATTGGTATGCTGGATTAATGAGATTTCGAGAAATTAAAATGAATGAGTCTTTAAAATACTATAAAGAAGTCGAAGAAATAATATATAAATATAATCTTTCTAATCATTTATTGCAAAAAGTTTATGCTGGTTATGGTTCATGCTATTATCATAACAATGAATTTGAAAAAGCACTGAAATTTTATTTCAAAGCAATTGAATTGACTGAAAAATACAAGTTAAGAGAATTTATTACACAAGCTTATATAGGTGTCTATGAAATTCTTCAATTATCAGACGTGGCAAAAGCAATTTCTTACACAAAAAAAATTCAAGAGGCAACCTATATAGATACAGACTACTCAATGCGGTTTTTAGGTGAACATGCACTTTTCAACTATGGTATTATTAAAAAAGACTTTGTTTATGCACGTGAACATTTAAAAAAATCAGAAAACTTTGCCATCAAATATTGTCGAAAATCAATGATTATTAATTGCTGGGTCGGTTATGGGCATCTTTATGCCTATTTAAACAAACTTGACGAGGGGTTTATTTATCTTTATAAAGCAAAAAAGTTGGCTGAAGAATTGAATATTGACGTCAGAAAAGCCCAAGTTTACGGCGGACTAGGTGATTATTTTTTGCTACAAAATAAATATAAAGAATCAGAAATGTATTTCTTAAAAATGCTTGAATTAAGCAAAAAAGACAATTTTGGTTTAGGGCAAAAGGAAGTTTATGAAGTACTCAGTAAAATTGGCGTAAAAACCAAAAATTTTCGTAAAGCTTATAAATACCAAAGTCTCGCACATACAATCAATGACTCTTTGTTCTCGGCAAACCTGGCTTCCAAGATAAATAAACTCGAAAAAGAAAAACAAGATGCAAATATAAAAGTACTTGAATTATCAAACAAAAATTCAGTTTTTCAGCGAAACATCATCCTTTTTGTAGGAATTTTGAGTCTATTATTCTCAATTTCAATAATTTTTCTTATCATAAATCGAAACAAATTAAAACGATTTAAAGCAGAACAATTGCTCAGAAACCGTATTGCAGCAGATTTGCATGATGAAATTGGGAGTACACTCAGCAGTATCTCTATTTTATCAGAATTGGTTGCCTACCAGCAAAAAAAGGGCGATTTTAAACCAGAAATAATGCAACAAGTGAGTAATGATTCGAGAGAAGTAATAGATAAAATGGATGATATTATTTGGACAATTAATCCCGAAAACGATGCTTTTTATAACCTTGAAACTCGTTTAAAATCTTTTGCAATACCATTATTTGAGTCAAAAGATATTGAATTCAAATTTGATTTTTCACCAGAACTTGAGTTTCTTAAAATTGACATGGGGAAACGACGTGATATTTATTTAATTTTGAAAGAAGCAGTCAATAATTTAATTAAATATAGTCAATGTAAAAATGCAATTATCAAAGGATCTATTCTAAATCATAAATTGATACTAAGTGTGATTGATGATGGAATTGGCTTTAAAAATAATGTTGAATCATTAAGAAATGGACTAAAAAACATGAATAATAGGGCTAAAAAAATTGGCGGAAATTTATTTATTGACAGCAATATTGGAAAAGGAACTATTATAAAATTAGAAATTGGTCTGTAATATTTGATAATCAAAGTGTCTTAAAATTATAGAAACCATATATTTATTCGATTGATACTTAACTTAAAAAGTGTTCAATTTGTTATCTAATAATTATGAGCGAAACAGTGATAAAAGTTGCACTTTACGAAGATAACGATACTTTACGAACAAGTCTAAGTCATTTACTTCAAAGTTCGGAGGAATTCAATTTTTTGGGTTCCTATCATTCACCAGTTGATATTATCCAACATTGTAAACATACACTTCCTGATGTCATTTTAATGGATGTTGATATGCCAATAATGAATGGAATTGATGCAACTAAACTTGTAAAAGAGCGATTTCCTCAAATAAATATACTAATATTAACAGTATTTGAAGACAAAGAGAAACTTTTTAGTGCCTTACAGGCAGGTGCATCTGGCTATCTTTTAAAAAAATCAAAAATAATTGAAATCATTGAGGCTATTCATGAAATTTATCATGGAGGCTCGCCAATGACACCTGCTATCGCACGTAAAGTTTTAGAGTATTTTTCGCTTCCAAAAATTATAAAAAACGAAGAAAATAACCTCTCAGAAAGAGAATTAGACATTTTGAAATGCCTTGTTGATGGCGATAGTTACAAAATGATTGCATCTAATTGCTACATAAGTATGGGTACTGTTCGTAGCCATATCAATAATATTTACAAAAAACTACATGTAAATTCCAAATCTGAGGCAGTTGTAAAAGCTTTAAAGGATAAATTGGTTTAATAAAAACCATATATTTATTCGATTGATGAGTATTGATTGAATATCGAAATTTGCGTGGTAATCAATCAACTCATCATACCCATGAAAAAGATATTTACATTTCTTTTAGTAACACTCATATTTTCGGCTTACGCTCAAAATACCTCAGAGACAACACTAACAGGTACAACATTACCTATTTTAAAAGTTAAGGGTTTTGGGCCATCAAGTTCACCAAGTATTACTCAAAAAATGTCAATTTTAGGTTATACTGGAACGCAATCTACTACGAATGAAACTGCAGGAATAATTGGATACTCAGATAACTCTACTATTGGCAATTATGGCCTTATTGGCTTAGCCAAAGGAGATAATGCTTCTAAAAATATTGGCTTATATGCTTACGGTGGTGGTGCGATTTCAAGCACAAATATTGGTATCTTGGGGGAATCAGATGTATTCAGTAGTACAGGAACTGGGGTAAGAGGTAAAGTAAATTCAAACTCCAATGCTACCGACTTAATGTATGGAGGCTATTTTATTTCAACTCCTACGAATGGGATTAATGGCTCTGCCAAATCTTACGGATTATATGCTACTTCACAAAGTGTGAATTCTGGAACAGTTGCAACAAGTACCGGTATTGAAGCAGAATCATTTGCATGGACTACCTTGAATTCATACGGAGTGAAGGGGACCTCTGCTGGGTTTGGTACTGGAGCTGAATATGGAGGATATTTTTTAGCAAACGGGATAAGTTCGGGTAATAAAACGGGAGTTTATGCAACCACAACTGGAAATGCAATCGTTGCAACTCGAACAGGAGTTCGTGCTGTTGTAACAGGTGCCGCAACTACTTCAGCTTATGGAACTTATTCAGAATCAAACAATTCAGATATTGGCAATTCGTATGGTGGTTATTTTGTGGGAAGTGGCACAGGTCTTGGTTCTAAATATGGTATTTATTCTACAGCAAGTGGTTCGGGAACTCTATTAGCAGCGTATTTGGATGGAAAAGTTGGAATCGGGACAAGTTCCGTTTCAACTAATGAAATATTAGAAGTTAATGGTAGAATGAGGATAAGACGGGGTGCATTTGCATCAGGTATTTGGTTGAATAATAGTGTTAATGGCACAGACATAACTGATGGTGCTTTTGTTGGATTAAATAATGAAACTTCAGGAAGTGAAACTGTCGGATTTTGGCTAAATGGAGCATTCAGATTTTTTGTTGATAGAGCAGGAAATACCACTATTGGCCGAAATGCTATCATTGGGAATAATGCTACTGTTACAGCTAATACAACAACAGCATCGTTAAATGTAAGTTCAACCGCAACAATTAATACTATAAATATTACCAACTCTTCGACTTTCAGCGGTAGCACCACATTTAACAATACAATTTCGGCTAACGATGGTTCTTTTAGTTCAAATCTAAATATTGGAGGACAAGCCACAGTAAACACGCTTAGTGTTGGTGGTGGTGGAACCATTTTTAAAATAAAGAAAGCAAGTGTGACAAGTACACTCAATTCTTTTGCGGGGAATACATTTACCTCACAAAACTTTACCGTTGCTGGAGCAGCCGTTGGTGATGTAGTATTAGCAACTCCTCAAGTAAGTATTGGCAGTGATATAATGATTAGTGAAGTATATGTGTCCGCTGCTGATACAATTACAATAAAATTTTATAAAACTACTGCAGGCTCTACGTTCCCGCAAAATAATTTTGTCTTCAATTTTGTAGTTTTTAAAATATAGCCATGAAAAATAAACCCAATCCTCAGCATTCCATTTTATTACAAAATGCTCACAACCAAGTAGTTAGGCTTGAAGGTGCAGAAAATTACACAAGATTTATCTTTGATGATGGTCGTACTCAACTAATGTCATATTCGCTTAAGATGTATAATAATTCACTTGAATTCCCATTCATAAGAGTAAGTAAATCTTGTATAGTAAACCTCCAATTTTATAAGAATTTTTGTTCAATAAATAAAAAAATACTACTCAGCGACGGTGCTGAAATTCAGGTTTCACGGCGAAGGTTAGGAGAAGTTTCAAAATTCATTGTGTTTACATAACTATTTGGTTATTAATATTTTAAACAAAATTTTTATGAAAATTTTTATCTTTTTTATTACTTTTATTTCTACTTTGAATGTTACTCTTGGGCAATCAGTCACTATTTCACCTAGTAAAATTGACACCAAACAAGATGAATTCAATAACAGTAGTATAACCTTAACAAGTCATTCCCAACCAAGTATTTTTGGAATTAGATATGCAGGTAATCTGGCTTCTCCATCATCTATTCCTGCTTCAACTTCTTTACTTGCATTATTTAGTAGAGGATATAACGGCACAACAATCTCTGGAATTACAGGTTTTATAAATTTTTCTTCAACCGAAAACTTTACCCCTTCAAGTAATGGAACAGCAATGATTTTTGGGACTGCAATCAATGGAACGACAACCGCATTTGAGAGAATGAGAATAACTCAAGATGGCAAAATCGGCATTGGCACTACAACAGTTTCTGCCAATGAAATTATGGAAATAAATGGTAGAATAAGACTTCGGAGAGGTGCATTTGCATCAGGCTTTTGGCTCAATAATAGTGCAAATGGAACAGCTTTGACTGACGGAGCATTTATTGGCTTGAATAACGAAACTGCTGGCTCAGAAACTGCTGGCTTTTGGCTAAACGGAGCTTTTCGTTGGTATGTTGATAGAAATGGTGGGACAACACAAAATTCTGCAACTGTATCGAATTTAGCAGGAACTGGCTTAAGAAATGTTTATGCCGATGCCAATGGCACTTTGACAACAACAGGAAATGCTGTAGCTTTTAGAGCAAAAAGGTCAAATACATTTGTATTTACATCAAATGGAGGAACAAATACAATTTATTTCGACAATGAAGAATATGATCCATCAAACGCATTCACGGCAACCACATCAAGTGGTATTTTTACTGCTCCAGAAACAGGCATTTATCATTTTGATATTTCTGTTGTAATTAACTGTACAGTAAACTCGCCAAGCACAGGTCAATATGTGAGATTAAGTATTCAAAATGCAAGTAATAATGAAATAGCATTTAAAGATTATTTTATTTTAAACAATGAGATTTTTTTCACAATTAATTTAAGTACTGACCTTCAGTTGAATTCAGGAATGCAAATCAGACCAGTCCTAATTAACCAAACTTCAGCATTAATTTCTCCAAGCAATGGCTCTTCAACGTACTTTAATGGCCATCTGATAAGATAACAACAGCCGTTAAAATCACCTAAAGATTTATAAAACCTTTTCGGGGCTTTTTTTTCAATTCATGCTCAAAGTCATTCTTTCCTCCTAAATTTCTCCCTACTTTTATTCTCAGATTTAAATGAAAAGCTTTTTCATTTAAATCTGAGAATTATGCTAATGATTTGTATGATTCTGTAACATTTCTAAATATAAATAATCTCATCTTTGAAACATAAAAAATCCATACCCATGAAAAAAATATTGAGTGTAGTTTTCATTTTTTTTATTACAAATTCTTGTAAAACAAAAGAAATTGTTCCAATACCACCCACTTTAGCGGTCGTTTCAACTTCCGAGCTAACAATCAACTCTGCTCGTCTTTCGAGTGAAATAAGTGATATTGGCAATCAATACATTTCTGATTATGGCGTTGTTTATTCTGAAACAAATGCAACGCCAACACTGGCAGACTCAAAAATTTCACACGGAGCAGTTGCAGCGTCTAATATTGTTCCAGTAAAATTTTCTGATGTGATTCAGGGCTTAAAACCCAGCACCAATTATTACGCAAGAAGCTATAGCATTATAGCATCTGGTGTAGTTTTTGGGCAAATTACTACATTCAAAACTACTGATATTATTCAACCATCAGTCAAAACAGATGCAGTCATTTTAGTTTTTGAAACTTCTGCCAAATTAAGAGGTATTATAGAAAGCAAAGGCACTTACGATGTAAGCGAATATGGTATTTGTTGGTCAGCAACTAATGCCATTCCAACAACTGCTGATTTTAAATCAAGTAAAACAAATCTAAGTGTTTTTCCTACAATTTACACAGAAGATGCTAATAATTTAACCCCAAACACTAGCTATTATTTTCGTGCATTTCTAGTTTCAAATGGGATAACTTCTTATGGTAATGTCTTGACTTTCAAAACATTGGCAATTTCTCAACCATCCATAAAAACTTTAGAAGCTAAAACAATTACAGTTAATTCTGTACAAATTAGAGGTTCTGTTGAAACAAAAGGCACTTATGATATTACAGAATATGGCATATGTTGGTCGCAACGATTTACAACTCCAACAACTGATCATTCAAAAGCTAAGATACTTGGCAATCTATCTACATTTCCTACAGTATTTACCGTAGATATAAACGAATTAGCACAAGGTGGAATCATTTATTACAGAGCATACATCATTTCAAATGGTGTGACAAGCTATAGTGATGTATTAAATTATACTTTAGAAGTAGATGGATTTCCAACTTTAACAACTGATGGCTCAATTAATCTCGACAATGCGTCTCAAAGATTACAAGCAACAATCAAAACAAAAGGTAATTATAATATTTCTGAATACGGAATTTGTTGGTCATTTGCTGTTCCTTATCCTACTATTACTGATGCAAAAATTAGTATATCAGAAAATTCAATGGTATTTCCAACAACATTTACAGTAGATGCGAAAGGATTACAAGCCCATGTGGTCTATTTTTACCGAGCGTATTTAATCTCAAATGGAGCCATTACATACGGTTCGGTAAAATCATTCATTCTTTAGCTGTAACCCTTGAATTCCACCCGTATGTATCAGGACAACAGTCGAATTTGGCATAATTTTCGATTTAATTAATTCATCAAACGCAAAAAACATTTTCCCTGAGTAGATATATTCAATTTCAAATGAATATTTTTCATAAAACGCCTCAATAAAATTCATTAATTGAGGTGTTTTTTTTGCATAACCCCCATGATGGCAATCCCATAATATCTCAAAATTATGCTTTTGATAACCAACATTACTTTCAACTAATCGACTAACTTCTTCTTGTAAATAATGTCCATTTTTTAAGACACAAATACCTATCACCTGCGTCTTGATAGCAGATTTTGCAATAATTCCAGAAATCGTTCCACCTGTTCCAACTGGGCAAATAATATAATCAGGAGCATAACCTAACTGTTCAGTAATTTCATCAACCATCTCTCCCACTCCACCTAAAGCAGATTCATTCGTACCACCTTCTGGAACTATTTTTGAATGAATAAAGGACTGAATGAGTGGATGATTTTGAGGATTTTCACGCATTGCTCGATAGTCATTTCTTGTGACAAAATGCAGTTTCATACCACATTCAGTAGCAAATTTGAGTGTTTGTGAGGAATTTATATTCAGCTCATCACCTCTGATGATGCCAATTGTTTCAAAATCAAAATATTTTCCAGCCGCCGCCGTTGCATAAATATGATTGGAATACGCACCGCCAAATGTAAGGATACTTCGATACCCTAAATGGCTTGCATTCAGCAAGTTATACTTCAATTTTCGCCATTTATTCCCAGAAATTTCGGGATGAATCAAATCATCTCTTTTCACAAAAACTTTTATACTTTTTTCATCAAATATTTTATCATTTAATTTCTGTAAAGGTGAGGGTATTCTTAGGATTTGATTTATTTGTTGGGAGAAAGTAGTATTTGCCGTAATTTCAGTCATTTTTATTGTAAATTTGTATCAAATTTAACGAAGAATGATAGAAGAACAAGAAAATTTAGACAATGATGAAGAGGACGAAATGTATGAACATCAACGTTTAGTAGTTGATAAAGGGCAAATTGCCATGCGTTTAGATAAATATCTTCCTCATTTCACCAAAAACATTTCCCGTAACAAAATACAAAATTCGATTGAAGCTGAAGCAATTAAAGTCAATGGGCTAACTGCCAAAGCAAGTTATAAAGTCAAACCTTTTGATGTTATTACGTTTTCGTTGCCTAAACCACCGCGAAATACGGAGTTAATTCCTGAAGATATTCCATTAAATATTGTTTATGAAGACGAAGATTTAATGGTCATCAATAAACCTGCTGGCATGGTAGTGCATCCAGCTGTTGGGCATTGGACTGGAACATTGGTCAATGGATTAATTCATTATTTACAGAATCTCCCAACTCATCGTAACGGTGAAATTCGCCCAGGCTTGGTACACCGCATTGATAAAGATACTTCTGGGCTATTGGTCATTGCGAAAAATGATTTTTCGATGACTTTCTTGGCAAAACAATTTTTCGAACATAGTATTGAACGTACATACTATGCTTTGGCTTGGGGTGTTCCAAAAGAAGAAACAGGAACTGTACATAATTTTATTGGCAGAAGTCTTAAAAATCGTAAAATTTGTGACGTTTTTGAAGATGGATTTCACGGAAAAGAATCAATCACGCATTATAAAATATTGAAAGATTTGCGTTATGTTTCGTTACTCCAATGTAATTTAGAAACAGGTCGAACACATCAAATTAGAGTTCACATGAAGCATTTAGGTCATCCTCTTTTCAGTGATGCCGAATATGGTGGCGATAAAATTTTGCGTGGCCAAGTTTTCAGTAATTATAAGAAATTTGTCGAAAATTGCTTTGAAACGATGCCTCGACAAGCATTACATGCCAAAACATTAGGTTTCGTACATCCAAGAAGCAAAGAATGGATGCAGTTTGATACTGAATTACCCGAAGATTTTTCAAACGTTATAGAAAAATGGGAAGGGTATTTGAATGCAAATTAGTACATAAAAACTTTGATTTAAGAGAAAAAAATATTCGACGGAATAGCTATTAACCAATTACAGTAAAAAATATTGACTATAGTCTTTGGACAATCGAAAAAAATATGAAAATTAAAATCAGAAAAATTAAAAAGACAGATGTACAAAGGGTTTTTGACCTTGTTTATGAATTGGCAGTTTATGAAAAAGCTCCTGAACAAGTTACCAATACTGTTGAAATGATGCTTAAAGATGGTTTTGGAAAAAACAAAATCTTTGGTTGTTTTGTGGCAGAGGTGGACGGTGTTGTGCAAGGAATTTCATTATATTATTACAGATATTCTACTTGGAAAGGCAAAAGATTATATCTAGAAGATATTGTGGTAACAGAAGAAATGCGTGGACACGGGCTTGGAAAATTGCTTTTTGATAAAGTTATTGAAGAAGCTAAAAACACCGAATGTACTGGAATGATGTGGCAAGTGCTTGATTGGAACGAACCAGCCATCAATTTCTATCGTAAAAACTTTCCAACAAGATTTGATGAAGGTTGGATCAATTGTCATTTGGATTTTTGATAGTCCACTGACGACGGGCAATAGACGACAGAAAGAATCAATAGATTTCAGTAGAACGGAACGCCGCCCTCTATTGACCAAAAACTTTGGACTGGCTAATTCCTTTGTCGTTCCATTCTGCGACGTTCTTTTTGTAGTTTTTGCTGTTTTTTTCGATCTTTCATGGCCTTTTCGCCAATATAATGTATTTTTCCTTTCCAAATTTTTCTTGGATTGAATGTTCTACTACCGTGCTTATGTTCCATTTCGACTCGGCACGACTTTATCGGGCATGGGCGATAGACATAGCAACTTTGAAGAAATACCAACAAAAAGAGTATAAAAGCAAGTTTTTTCATTAAAACTCAAACGACAAAACCGTAGATTTATTTTTTATTTCGTCCAAAATCAGAAAAAGTCTGTAAAATTAATACTTTCAATCTTCTAAATTTAGTAAAGATTATATTTTCCTTCGCATGTCAGAACTCATACAAATAAAGTCTGAAAATTCAGCAGTTTTAAGCAAACTTCAAAAACAATTTAATTCAAGTATTCAAAAGATTAATAATCTTAAAAATTTGGCTGTTTTCATCAAACAAGAAGTTGAACAAATACAAATCAAAATTTCGACTGATATACTTCCACTTGAACAAAAACTGATAGCTATACAAATCAAAGAAATCATTCATTTAGATTCACTTTATCAAGAAAATTACTTCAAAAAACGAGATAATGAAACTTTATCTGCCATGATTTTTGAGCGAGCCAATAGCTATATTGGGCGTTTTCCTTCAGAAGAATTATCAGCTATTTTTTCTCGACATAATGACGGGGTGAGTTACGAAGAACTGGTAAATCAAGTAAATAATGATACTTCTGAAACCATAAAAGATTCATTTTCTTCGATGTTTGGAATGGAATTCGATGAGGATATTGATTTGAGCGACCCAGAAAAGTTTCAGGCATATTTTGACCAACAAATTGACGCTGACAATGCTGACTACGAAACAAGAAAAGCCAATAAAACCAAATCAGCAAAACAACAGGAAAGAGAGGAAAAAAAGCGACAAGATGAGAAAAATTTAAATCGAACCAGTCGGCAGATTTATATGGAATTGGTCAAACAATTTCATCCTGATAGAGAAAAAGATGAATTGGAAAAAGAGAAAAAAACGCTTTTAATGCACCGAATTACGGAAGCCTATGAAAAAGATGACCTTTTTGATTTGCTCCGTTTGCGACTTGATTTGATGGGAACTGATTTTGAACATTCCAAAAATGATAATCTGAAATATTATGTCAAATTACTGAAACAACAAATTGTTGAATTAGAAAATGAAATTGCTGAACTGCAATCTTTTGGTCAAACTTCATTTTTTGGCCCTTCTCTTTATGAACGTTTTGGCTCAGATAGCTATCAAACTTTAGAAACTAAGTTTAAGAAAGAAGTAGCAGCGATAAAAAAAGCCATCAAAGAATCAGAAAAGCAATTGCCTTTTTATAGAGATTATACCCAAGTAAAATATTTAATTGATTCGTATCGACAAGAGCAAAAGTACAAAAATAGACGAGGTTTTGATTTGAATGATGTTTTGGGGAGGATGTAACACCTTTTTATTATTTTCACCCTAAGGTTTAAAGTAGTTTTTTAGTCTTTTGAAAAAAGTCTTATCTATTTTGATTAATTTGCTACATTATTATTCAACCTTACAAATTTCTCAATCATGAAAAAAACAAGCTCTTTTATTGCTTTAATAATCTTATTATCAGTCAGTTTTGGATTTATTCAAAACCATAAAAAACCTAAATGGGTATCTCTTTTTGATGGTAAAACTCTAGATGGCTGGAAAGTTGGCGAAAATGCCAGTTCTTTCAAAGTCGAAGACGGTGCAATCGTTGTCAACGGCCCAAGAGGGCATTTATTTTATGATGGAAAAGTAGGTGAACATAATTTTAAGAACTTTGAATTCAAGGCCAAAGTGATGACAACACAAGGCTCAAACTCTGGTATTTATATTCATACGCTTTACCAAGAAGGTGGCTGGCCATCAAAAGGTTATGAAGTGCAAGTAAATAATTCACATACAGATTGGAAACGTACTGGCAGTTTGTATGATATTCAAGATGTAAAAGAAGTATATGTTCAAGACAATGTTTGGTACACCGAACAAGTCATTGTTCAAGGAAAACATATTATTACAAAAATCAATGACAAAATAGTTGTGGATTATATTGAGCCTGACCAAGTTGACCGTAAGGACAGAAAACTCAGCAGTGGTACATTTGCTTTACAAGCCCATGACCCTAAAAGTAAAGTCTATTACAAAGACATCATGGTGAAACAATTGCCAGATTGATATTTTAAAGATACTTCAACAATAAAAGGGCCATTTTCAATATTGGAAATGGCTCTTTTAATATTACTTTACTTTATCACGTCGTTGCTTCAATTCTCGCCAAGTAGTTAAGATAATTCCATTATCTTGAATATATTTTTTCAAAACTGGATCTATCATGGCAAGCATATCACCTCTACGAGTATTGCCTGAGTCAGAAATATGTTCAAAAACTTCTGTTGGAGATGTACAGTGCATAATTACCATTGTCACACCTGCCTGCAAATCTTTGAATGATTCAATGTATTTCTGAGTTTTGTATTGCTGTAATGTTTTTTCGTCAGGATTTTTTACTTTATCCATTGTCCAGCCATAACTAATATTATGCAAATCATCCAACACAGGCAAACCTGCTGCCCATAGCATCTTTCCAATTTTCTGAGCTTGTTCAAGAGTCAAACCTGCCGCACCATCTTTCATAATCATGGTATCATGTCCACCAGGAAACATGACAGGTATTTTTTGTTCGATTCCAACTTTGAAATATCGCTCTAAATAATCTTGACGAGCAAAAAGCGTTCCCATGTGCGAGTCCATGTGCGTAGGTTCAAAACCCATTGCTCTGGCACGCTCCAACTGACTTCTAATTTCTTTTTCAATTTCATCCGCAGTTGCATGCTTGGCAGTTTCTTCCACACTTCTCCACATGGCACCTTCAGTATCAACTAAATTCGGCACAGTTGGCTTTCCAGACAAAGGTCCCCAACGATAATCTTTCCATTCAGAAGTTAAAGTTAGGTGTAAGCCTGCATCAATATTTGGATGATTTTTGAGATAATGTACAAATCCTGGTACCCACGAACAAGGCATCATAACACTCATAGAAGTGGCTACTCCCTCCTCCACTGCTTTGATTGCTCCAATATTTGAATCGTAAGACATACCCACATCATCCACGTGCATAATGATTACTTTCGCTCCTTTGGGATAGCCTAATTTTTCAGCATACGTTTCATTTTGAGCTTGTGCAAACAAGGAAATACTTGCAAAAATCACCAATAAAATATAGTTTTTCATACAATTTATAGTTGAGAATAAGATAATGGTAACAAGAAAACACGAATGATACGAGAAACAGCATTGGCATATTCGGGAGCAGCAGATATGCGTTTCCAGTCGGCATTGGCACTAAAATCTTTCCAGTTGGCATCTCTTTCTTCCATGTTTTTGAATGCCAACATATACGTCAAGCAAGGCATGTGTTCGCCTGCAATCACTTCTCCAAAGAAAACTGAATTCAATTTGGTGGTTTTGAAAATGCCAATTTCTTCATCATTAAACATCTTTCTTTTTCTGCGTGCTGCATCTTCTGAATAGCTTTCGTAGATTCTCAACTCCAGCAATTTCTGCTCAGCAGTTGGTTTGACAAGTTGGGGTAAGCCATCAAAAGCATTCATTAATGAAGAAGTATATCTAAAATAAGGTGCTTTATCTGGTGGTAAATTATTATATTCTTGACTCGCCTTGATGAATTCTTCATCGGTCTTAATTTTTTCATTGATTACACCAAAATCTGCTATTGAAGAATATGGAATTAATAAATATATTTTGGCAGGGTCAGAATTTCCCATTTCTCCAAAAGCTCCTATATTTTTGACTCCATATTTATTAAATGCAGGAATTAAGGCATTTTTGAAGTAATTTTCAAGGTTTGAACGAGGTGAACCAAAGCGTAGTTCATAAGTACGAAGTTCATACAATTCTTTTTTAACTTGTGCAAACACAGTATTTGTTGTAAAAAACAGAAAAACAATTAAGTTGATTTTTTTCATTAGATTTATAATTGAATAGATAAATATTTACTTTTTAAAAGCCTCTAAAACTCGCTTAACTACACCATCCATTGCATCAGTTGCCAACCATCTTACAACCATCACAAGTTCATGGTCAGGGTCAATATAAATCATATTAGTACCATTACCTAAATGATAAAAAACATTGGCCGAAGCACTTGGCAGTAATTTTTGATTGGTATTCAAAAACCAATTCATATAACCATAAGTTGGTTGAGCAGGCGTTGGTGTCAATGCTTGATTGACCCAATTTTCAGATAAAATTTGCTGGTCTTTCCAACGTCCTTTATTAAGTGACAAGAGTCCAAAACGGCCCATATCATAAGCATTGATAAACATTCCTCCTCCCCAATGTCCTCCACCACTGACTGACTGTACTGCTTGTCCGTCTAAAACAACCCAAGAATTTCGGTAGCCTGTCCATCGCCAAGTATTCGATGCACCGATTTTATCCATGATATTTTCTTTCAAAACTTGCGGCAAAGGTTTTCGCCAAACACTCAAAGCTGCTAAAGAGAGAGCATTGACCCTTACATCATTGTATTCATACACACTTCCTTGCTTATTTCTTGCACGATTTAGCCATTGTGAGGCATCTTTATCTGGGCGATCTGCCCAATCAGGTTTTCCCCAAAGCGTACCTTCCCAATCACTTGTTTGGCGAAGCATGGCATCCCAAGTGATGGTTTTATTATGAGGTGTGTCAAAAAGTCTGAGCATTTCTGATTTTCCAAAATCATCTGCCGAACGATTTACAGCTTGGCCGTATATTTCAATCGGGGGGATATATGCTGCCACAGTATCTTGCACACTTTTGATAAGGCCTCTATCAACTGCTAAACCTACCACACTTGACAAAAAACTTTTGGTGACACTATGGGTAATATCGCAACGAGAAGGCTCACCCCATGACGCAACAATAAAACCTTTATAGATTATCAAGCCAGTTGGTTCTCCTCTATCAGCAAAAGGTCCAATTGCCACACCAAATGGTTCTTTCCCAAAAGATTGATAATGCGAAATCTCCATATTTCTCGGATTTTTCACTTCATTTTCTTTTGCAAAATTGATAGTTTCTTGAATCTTTGTAGGATTTAGCCCCATCTCAGTTGGAGATTTAGTGAGCCAATTATTAGCAGGAGGGAAATATAACTCTTGTTTATTTTTTTGGGCAAAAACAATATTTACTCCAAAAACAACAATTATAAATTGCTGAAAGAACTTTTTAGACATTGATTAGTTATATTTATAACGATGAAGAATATTCGTAAAAATAAGGCAATTAAAATAAATTTTGGCCTAAAATGCGATGAATAATTTCAATTACAAGACTTATGACAACAATTGCACTTTATATCATGTCAGCATTTTTTATTTATGCTGGCATTTCCCATTTTACAAAAAAACATTTTTTTGTAAAAGCCATGCCACCATACATTCCATACCATGAAGCTATGGTAGCTTTGAGTGGAATTGCTGAAATTCTTTTAGGTATTGGACTACTATTTGAAGTTACAAAAAACTATGCAGCATGGGGAATCATACTGCTATTGATAGCTGTTTTTCCAGCAAATATCTATATGGCGACATCAGGTATATTCAAAAAAATACCACAAATTCTACTCTGGTTAAGGTTGCCTTTACAAATCATTCTAATTTGGTGGGCGTATCTTTATACTAAATGATTTGCAGAACAATTTGGAAAATCGTTCTACTTATTAATTCATTAAACTTAAAATATCTTCTTCTCGAATAATCGGTGTTGCACCTTTTTGGGTAGCCACAAAAGCCCCAACTGCACAAGCAAACGCCAAAGCTTGACTCGGCGAAGCACCATTCAACCGCTTTGTAATAAATGATGCTAAAAATGAATCTCCACTACCAATCGTATCATTCACAACTACTTTAAAGCCTTTGTGTTCAGAAAATTCGTTATTTTCATCCATAAAAAAAGCTCCATTTCCACCTCTTGTAACTATGATACCTTTGAGATTATATAAGTTTTTAAGATATGTTGCATTACTTAGTTCATCACCAGATTGTCCATACCAAGTGCAAATCATTTCCAATTCTTCATCATTGACTTTTACAATATCAGCAATTGTAAAAAGTTCTTTTGCCAATTCGAGCGAATAGAAAGGTTTTCTTAAATTAATATCCAAGATACGAAGTTTTGCTAATGATTGAAGTTGAAAAAGCGTGTTTTTAGAGACCTCATTTCTAAGTGCTAAACTACCAAAAACAAAAGCATCAGCCTCTTGTACAGCTTTTTGAGCAATATCAGTTAACTCAATAAAATCCCAAGCAACAGGTTGAATAATTGTGTAGGAGGGACTTCCTTTTTCATCTAAAGTAACCTCAACAATCCCAGTTTGATAATCATTAGATGTTTGAATATTATCAATTGCTAAATTTCTACTTGAGAGAAAATCCTTAATACCTTCTCCTAATTCATCATTTCCTACGGCACTAATTATACTGGCATTTAAGCCTAATTGATTAGCATGAACTGCCACATTCATTGGAGCTCCGCCTGCTATTTTTCCACTTGGAAGCAAGTCCCAAAGAACTTCTCCGAAACAAACTATTTTTTTATTTGACATCATTTTGAAATTGAATTCTTACTAATAATTTACCTTCACAAAAAAACTTCTTAATTATTCAATTAATTATTTTTTCCAAATAGATTTGAGTGGATAAACTGCTCCTGAAATTAGTTCAGCATTTCCACCATTACTATAAACTTCCAAGCGAGTATAATCTTCATTTGGAAAAAACAAGTCTGTAAGAGCAATACTGCCTCCATTAACAAAAACCTCTATCGAAGAATTATCAATTAATGCTTTGATAGTCAATGTTTTAGAGTCAGTAAAAGGAGCAAAATGTTTTTTTGCAAATTTTGTAGAAAAATCAGATTTTCCCGCATTGATTCTGTCGATAAAGACTTGTTTGCTTGCTTTATCATAGCCAAAAACCAGTTTTTCATTTTTTGAATTTGATAAAACAAATCCTAATTCTGAAGCTGTTGAAGCACTTAAATCAAAAGATAAATCTAATTCTTTCAATATTGATTTATCATCAATTAATGTACTTTTTGTAATGGTTTGTTTGGAAATTTCTGTTTTCGAAAGCCTTAATTTTTCGAGTTGATGAACAGGCATTTGAGCCAAACGATAGCCTTCAGGTGTCTGAATCAACGTTAATTTTCTAGGGACAGTCATGGCACTTCGCCAAGTTGAGGTAGGGACTTTAGTAGCATAATCGTCCCAATTTGACATCCAGCCAATAAAAAGCTTTTCATTGTTGGGGGCGTTGAAATAGGTTACTCCAGCGTAGTTATCCGCACCATAATCTAACCAGAGTTTTGTTTCAGGTGTATTATCATTTGTAAAAGTTTTTCCATCAAAATTACCCACAAAATATTGCGTTCCAGAGCCTCCATTGATAGCCCCTCGTCCAATATTTTGAATCAAAACCCATTTTTCAATACCTTCTTTCGTTTTAAATGAAATCATATCTGGACATTCCCAAACTCCATCATTTACACTTTCTTGGATACCAAATGCTCCTGTTTTTTCCCAATCTTTTAAATTAGAAGAAGTAAAAATTTCTAATTGCTTACCTACTGCCAAAGGCATTACCCAATGTTTGGTAGGTTCATGCCAAAATACTTTGGGATCACGGAAATCAGCATCACCTTTGTTGGGTAAAACTGGATTTTTGGCGTATTTCGTCCATGTGCGGCCTTTGTCCAAACTATAAGCAATTCCTTGTGATTCTCTATCTTTTCGTCCAGCTTTTTCTTTTACCATATCATGAATAGTAAAAATTGCAACCAAAGGTTTTTCTTTTCCAGTCTGAAAACCGGTGGTATTATTTTCATCAACTACGATACTTCCCGAAAAAATATAACCCAGTGAATCGGGATATAGTGCAATCGGTAAATGTTCCCAAGAAGTCAAATCTTTGCTTACTGCATGTCCCCAGTGCATAGGGCCCCAAACAGTGCTATCTGGATAAAATTGATAGAACAAATGATATTCACCTTCGTAGTAAACAAGTCCATTAGGGTCATTCATCCAACCTTTTTCTGGTGAAAAATGAAATTGTGGGCGATGCTGTTCCTGGTAATAGGTATTTGTATCTGTTTTCTGATTGCATGAAAAGCAAATCATAGCCAGAAGAGCTAAAAGTGTAGGTTTCATAGGTTAAGGTTATAAAGTATTAAAATCATGTGCAATTAACAAAAAAAAATGAAAACCTGTTAGATTATACTTTCCTTAAATTTCGCTCATCAACCATTCAACCAAATTTTCCTCAGGTTCTAAATTTAACTTTTTTCTAAGACGGTATCGTTTCAATTCAACACTTCGATAGGTAATATTCAATAATTGAGCAATTTCTTTTGATGAAAGATTCATGCGTAAATAGGCCGAAAGTTTTAAGTCACCAGGCGATAAATCAGGAAATCTTTCCAAAAGTATTTTAAAAAACGCTTCATGAACTCGATTGAAATTTTGCTCAAAAACTTGCCAATCTTGTCCTGATGCGATATTATTATCTATTAATTTAATGATTTGATGAAGTGAACCTGCTTTTGTTTGTATTTCTATTTGTTGGCTTTCATACTTTAATTTTTGCAAAAGCTCATTCTTTTTGATCAGTTGCATCGTAGAATTGGCCAACTCTTCTGATTTTCTTATCACATCTTTTTCTAATTGCTCATTTCTCAAACGAATAATTTCTTGCTTACTTTTTTCTTCTTGCTTTTTCAATTCTTCTTCTTTTTGAAGCACCAATTTTAAATTTTTATCATTGATTTTTTTTATATGACTGAGATAAAAATAATAATAGACACTTAAAGCCAAAATTAAGTAAAATAGTTTGCTCCAAATATTCCAATACCACGGGTCTTTTATGGTGAATTTTAGGGTCGCTTCTTCATTTGATGTATTTGTTCTCAAATGAAGAATGTAAGTTCCTGATGGCAGATTATTAAACTCTTTTTCATAATTTTCTGTAAAATCAGACCAATGAGACATATTATTTTCGAGTAGAAAACTAAACTTTACCGACGAAGAATAGTCAGTCGAACTAAATGTAAAATGAATGGTATTTTGATTATGTTTAAAATAGAAGTTTTCTTTTGTACTGTTTCCAGTAAAATACCTGTTCAATAAAGAAAACCCATCAACTTTTAAGCTTCTAATAATTGGCTTCTTTCCTTTTAATCCAAGAAGTTTAGCAATGTCTTTTTTTTCTAAAACAGAAAATCCATTCTCTTTACAAAAGAAAAAAGTAGAATCAAATTGAAGCAAATTTTCGTAATCATTGACCCAAGAAGATTTTTTTAAAGGCAATTCCAACCATTTATTTTTAGAGACAATTTTCCCAAAAGAACCATTTTTTTTCAAAAACCATTGCTCATTATGATCAAAAGAAAATATTTTCTGAAAATCATCATTCCCTTCGAGATATATTTTCTTTTCAAACACTTTCTTCAATTCATTGTATTCCATGATTCCTTTATCAGTGGTTAATACAATTTTCCCTCGAATTTTTGTGAGATTGATCGGCACAAAATCCAAATTAACTTTAATTTGTGCATCAATTTTTTTTAAATCAGAGGAAAGTTTCAAAAGAAAAATACCATTATTTAAGGTATTTACAAAAACTTCACCGGCTTTCACTTCTTCAATCTGTTTGACAGGGTTAGAAAAATCATCAATTTTATGCGAGAAAACCCATTCGCCATCAGTATTTTTTTTATAAAAACACAGCTTGGTATAAGTACCTTGAATTAAGTATTTCCCATCTAAATATTTTAGTGGTTTGATAACCAAACCTCCTGTGATAGTTGAAATTGGTTTCGCTTTAAGATTATCAATCTGAAATGTTCCATTATTGTGACCACAAAACAAATGATTATCAATCACTTCTAAATCCCATGTTTGATTTTGAGTATTGGGAATAAGTGTAAATTTTCGTATTGGGGAATCCAATGAGGTATAAAAAACACCATGATTTGTTGCTAAATAGAGCTGTTTTTGGAAAATTGCTGCATCGAAAACAGTTCCTAATTCTCCCTCAATATCATCAAAATACTTGAAATTAGAACTTAATGCTAACATGGAAATGCCTTTATCCAAACCAATCCAAACATTTCCAGTTTTATCATTTTGAAGTGACAAAACTGTATTATTTTGTAACCCACTTTTTTGGTTGAAATTATTCAAAATTTCGCCTTGTGGATTGGTCAAAATAACTCCATTTAAAATAGTACCAAAAACATAATTTCCATTTTTGAGTCGAATCCCAGCATTCAATTGATTTTGTTGAAGAAACTTTTGTGTTTCGTTATTCAAAATAGAAAAATCCTTTCCATCAAATTTATATAAACCTCGATTTGTACCAATCAAGAATTCATCTTTTTTATTAGTTGGCAAAATTGTATGAACTGCTTCATTTTTTAAGAATTCGCTTTTAGGTATTAGTGTAAATTGTTCATTTTTTAATTCAAAGAGACCTTTATCCAAAACTTCTAAAAAATAATGTCCATTAACTTCAAACACAAAAAGCACATTTCCTGGTGTCTTAATTTGTTTTACTTTGTTATTTTGATACAAATAAATATAAGCAAATGATTGAAATAAAACGCCATCAGGGGTTTCGATAATGTGCCAAATCTCTTCTTGGTTAAATATTTTATCTTCGATTTTTGATTTCAGTGAATAATAGATGAGCTCGCCTTGTTGATTATTTTCCCAATAACCAAACTCGCCAAAAGCTCCAGTAAAAACTCTCCCTTTTTTATCACAAATGACTGAACGGACAATTTGCTTGGCAGGCAATTCATAGGTAGTCCATTGAGTACCATCGTATTCGATTAGGCCTTTTGAATTTGCAAAATAGAGGAACTGTGTTTTGGAACTCTGTGCAATTCCCCAATTTTGTCTATGTGCTCTATAGGTTTGAGGTGAGTAATTAAACAAATCAGGTTGACATAAATCGACCAAACGCTGAGCAAAGGGCTGAGTTGAAAGTAGCGTTAATAGCAAAATAGTAAAAACATCTATTTTATTTTTCCTGTGGCACATTTTGGTAGCACAATTTTTAGAGTGATGTGGTAAAAATATCAAAAAAGCCTAAAATTCAATCAAATGATGTAGTATTGATGTAGTCTGTTTTTAGGATTTCATTTTCAAACAGCTGTACTTTGCAACCAATAAGTTCAACTATTTCTTAGATTATTTCTATAAATCTAATTATTAAATTTTATAAATCCTACCAAAATATAAAACAACATTTCACCTATGAAAAAAAAACATTCATTCACTACATCTAAAATTCTTCTTGGATTTTTTCTATTACTGATTAGTGCTAAGGTGACCTTTGCTCAAAATAAAATATCAGGAAAAATTTTAGATAATAAAACCAAAGAAGGTATTCCTGGGGCTTCCATTAGAATAAAGAATACCAATACTGGTACCGTAAGTGATTTTGAAGGAAATTTTACAATTGCAATATCTGTGAATGCTGTACTTCAAATATCCTACATTGGCTACACAACAAAAGAAATTATTATAAAGAATCAGAACGATCTGACAATTAATCTTGAAGAAGCAAGCAATGATTTAGAACAAGTAGTGGTGGTGGGCTACGGTTCACAACGAAAAGTGGATGTCACTGGTGCAACTTCAAGTGTAAAAGGTGAGGATTTGGTAAAACAGCCAGTAATGACACCAACGCAAGCAATTCAAGGAAAAGTTGCTGGAGTGCAAATCATTAGCAGTGGACGTCCAGGAAGTTCTCCCAATATTCGGATTCGTGGTACCGGAACTGCATTGGCGGGTACAGCAACATTATTTGTTGTTGATGGTGTTTTAACAGACGATATTAGCAATATCAACACTTCAGATATTACTAACGTTGATATTTTGAAAGACGCTTCATCTACGGCAATTTATGGAGCAAGGGGAGCTAATGGTGTTGTAATCATCACAACGAAAAAAGGTATTTCGGGTAAAATGGTTGTCAATTATAATACGACTATTGGTGTCCGTTCAGTAGCAAATTTAGTTAAAATGGCAAATGCCTCAGAATATGCCAACTATGTAAGTGCTGCCAGTGGGCAAGTCGTTAAAGCAGGTGATATTTCTACTAATTGGTATAATCAAATCTTAAGGAATGCTTTCATGCAAAACCATAATCTATCTATTGCAGGTGGTTCTGATAAGGCTAAGCATTATTTAAGTTTGGGTTATTTGGGAGATGAAGGAATTGTCATAAAAAATAATTTCAAACGATTCACTGCCCGTCTGAATAATGATTTTGTTTTACATGAAAAACTTAAAGTTGGAATTTCTTCCTCATTTGCTAATAGTCGTGACCAAAATGTAAATTTGGGCACTGCGTATAATAACGCCTACCGGGCAGCCCCAATCATTGGAGCAGTGAAAGATGGAAAATATGGTAATACTTCACTCTATCAAAACGTAGGTAATGCTGTTTTGGACATCAATAATAATGATGATTATGCAGTAACCAATCGCTTACAATCTTCGGCATATCTTGAGTTTAATCCTATCAAGTCCATTGCATTTCGTAGTAGTATTGGGGGAGATTTAAATTTCAGAAATAGTCGATTGTATAATTATCAATTCAATAATGACCTTACAACATTTATTGATGCTGGTGGGAATCAACGAAATCCAAATAGTAATTTAAGTACTTCCACTCAAAATTTTTTCCGTTGGGTTTGGGACAATACTATTACATACAGCAAGCAAATTGAGAAACATTCATTCAATTTGATGGTCGGAACAACAGCCGAAGCTTATATGATGAGTTCGTTTTCAGCTTTTAGAAAAGATGTTCCTGCTGCAAAAAATCTTTGGTATATCAATACTGGAAATGCCAATACATCAACCAATTCAGGTGAGGGAGACAAATGGTCAAGAAATTCATATATCAGTCGTTTGAATTATAATTTTAATGATAAATACCTATTTACTGCCACCATGCGTGCCGATGGAAGCTCAAGATTTCCTACAGCCAATCGCTGGGGAATATTCCCTTCCTTTGGTGCAGGTTGGGTTTTGACGAATGAAAATTTCTTAAAAAATCAGACGATTTTCCAAACAATCAAACTTCGTGCAAGTTGGGGCCGTGTTGGAAATGATAGAATTGATTCGGATGGCTATATCGTAACAGTTGAGCCAAATTTAGCTTATGCTTTTGGCGGTGGAACAGCTACGTTAGGCTCAGCCATCACACAAATCAAAGACCCTAACTTAAAATGGGAAACAACCGAAGAAGCCGATTTAGGTCTAGAATTTAGTGCCATGAATGGCAAACTTCAAGGAGAATTGGGTTTTTATGATAAAAAATCTAAAGATTTATTAATCAATGTTAAAGTTCCATCTGTTACAGGGGATAAAGATGGAGTAGTGTTAACTAACGCAGCTTCAATTAGAAATACTGGTTTTGAATCAGCATTGACATGGAGAGATAAAATTAATGAAAAACTATCCTATCGCATTGGTGGCAATATTACTTTCAATAAAAACTCAGTCATTGGATTAAATGGTGGACAACCCATTATTGATGGTGGTATTGGTGCTGCTCAGCAATATACAACAAAAACAGATAACGGGCAGCCTGTTGGGAGTTTCTATGTATTGCAAGTATTAGGTGTTTTTCAAACTGATGACGAAGTAGCTGCTTACAAAAACACATCAGGACAGGTAATTCAGCCAAGTGCCTCGGCTGGAGATTTCAAATACCAAGATACCAATGGAGATGGAAAAATTGATGATGCAGACCGTGTATTTGCTGGGTCATATCAACCAAAAGCTTATTTTGGTTTAAATCTTGGCTTTAGTTACCAAAGTTTTGATATTGGGGTTGATGCTTACGGAAATATCGGCAATAAAGTTTATAATGGAAAAAAAGCATTTCGTCAGGCTCTATTAGACAATGTTGAATCTTCGATGGCATATAACCGTTGGTCTCGCGGAAGTGGGATAAATAACGAACCAAGTGCCAATGCTGGAAATCTTCCTGCATCTACCTATTTTATTGAATCTGGAAATTTCATTCGTATTAATAATATATCGTTAGGTTATAATATTTCTCCTGATTTATTAAAAAAAGTAAAACTCGCTTCTGCAAGGGTTTATGTAACAGCTCAAAATTATTTCACTTTTAAAAAATACACAGGTTTTACACCTGAGCTGCCAGGCGACCCAACCAAAGCAGGAATTGAGCTAAACGCTTATCCAACCACTAAAACTTTAGCTTTTGGTCTCAATGTTGGATTTTAAATAAAAATGAATTTATCTCTGAAAAATACAATGAAAAAATATATCATAATAATCAGTTCATTTATTGCAACATCACTTTGGATTTCTGCATGTAGTAGTGATTTTTTAAATGTACCACTTCAAGGAAAGCCAACTGCTGAGACCGACCCTAATTTGCCACAAAATTTAGTGGTAGGCGTCTATAATAGCTTAATGACTGCCGAATCTTTTGGAGCTGAAGGTGATGTGCATGGAATTGCGTTTGTTTCGGCAACCAACATTATTTCGGATGATGCGGATAAAGGTAGTACTCCAAGCGACCAACAAGGAACAGTTGGTGTGATTGACGATTTTACACTTACACCAACCAATTTGTTTGTGCAATCATTGTGGGCAGGACACTATAATGGTATTGCAAAGGTCAATAATGCTTTGGTTAGCATTGAACAATCTACCCTTGAAGAAGTGACTAAAAAGCGTTTAACGAGTGAAATCAGATTTATTAGGGCTTACTATTATTTCAATTTGGTGCGTTGGTTTGGCGGAGTTCCTAAAATTCTTCGTGTTCCAAAAGATGCTTTAGATGCAAATACAGACCCAATTTTTCAAACCCGTGCAAGTTCCGAGGATATTTACCAAGTCATTTTGGAAGACTTGCTTTTTAGTACTGCTAATTTACCATTACGTAATCAAACAGGTGCAGGACGTATTGCTAAAGGTACAGCCCAATCTTTACTCGCTAAAGTATATATGTATCGCAAAGAATGGCAAAAAGCCTATGATTTGACCAAAGAAGTAATCAATTCAAATCAATATGATCTTTTGCCAAATTATGAAACGATTTGGAGACAGGCAGGTGACAATAGTAAAGAAGCCATTTTTGAGGTACAAACAGGGCAATTTAATAATTCTGACTTTGGGGTAAATACCTATTCCATGTTTCAAGGGCCACGTGTGGGTGGCAAAGGAGGATGGACTGATTTAGGTTGGGGATTTTGTACACCTTCTCAAAGCTTGGTCAATGCTTATGAATTAGGTGATTTAAGAAAAGAGGCAAGTATTATTTTCATTGATAATAGTGGAAAATATAAAGGTACAACCCTATTTGATGGATTCCGTGTACCAAGTGCCGACTCGGTACAAAACCTTCGCTACAACTACAAAGCCTATCATTCAGAAAATAAAAATATCGAAAGTTTTCTTGGAAATAGAGATAGGAAACAAAAAAACATTCATCTACTCCGCTTTGCCGAGGTTTTATTAATAAATGCAGAAGCTGCAAACGAATTAGGAAAGACAGCAGAAGCAAGTATTTATTTAAACAAAATTAGACAGAGAGCTGGCTTAAAGGCATTAACTATTTCCACTCAAAACGACATGAGAGAAGCCATTTGGCAAGAACGTCATGTTGAATTAGCGATGGAACATGATAGATTCTTCGACTTGGTTCGTACGGGTCGTGCGGCAAAAGTACTTTCATCAACAAACAAAAACTTTACAGCAGGTAAAAATGAATTACTACCTATTCCAGCTTTACAAATCGCTCTTAGCGGTGGCCAATTAACACAGAATAAAGGGTATTAATACTAATTTCAATAAAATAGACCAATAACAATTTACTTATTTTTTAACAAAATTTTAGAAAAATCATGAAATCAACTCGTGTTTCCTTAGGGATTTTAGTAGCAACAATTACTGCAAGTAGCTTTATCATCTCATGTAAAGATGATAAAGTAAGTTTACCACCTATCGGTGGATTTAATAGTGCAGATGAGGTAGCCTCCTCAAATTTGGTTGCATATTGGGGATTAGATGGCGATGGGAAAGAGGCTAAATCAGGAGCAATGCCAACAAAATCTCAAAATGTTAGTTATGTAACTGGTGCTAAAGGTAAGGCAGCAAGTTTTGCTGGAGGGTACTTGTCGTATAATGTAATTAATAGCCTCACAAGTTTACCAAATGCAACAATTAGCTTGTGGGCTAATGTTAATAACAATGGGACAAGTCCCTCTTGCTTTTTCACGTTAACAAGACCAAATGAATGGGCAGGTAATATTAATTTAATGAGTGAAACTGGTTGGAGAAAAGCATCAAGCGATACAATGCTTTTTAAAGGCTTGGTTGTTACTAAAGTGTCAAATGCTGATTCTTGGCAAGATACAAGAAATGAACCAACCAAAGGAGGTGTTCAAGCGGCAAAATATGCTGGAAAATGGACTCATATTGTACTAACTTGGGATGGAGCAACTTCAATGTTTAAAGTTTATGCCAATGGCGTGAAAATTTCAAATCCAGATTGGGAAGCAAGAGGTACAACTGGCCCTCTAAATTTTACAACACCAACAAAACCAGTGATTGGTGCATGGGGAACTAATATTTCTGGAACACCAGATGCTTGGCAAGTCCCTATGACAGGTATGGTTGACGAAATTCGAATTTATAATAAAGCTTTATCTGATGGTGACATTAGTTCTTTGTACCAATTAGAAAGTGCGGGAAGATAATAGTAAAACCAAATTGTAGAAATTAACCAAATTGTAGAAAGTACCTATCCGTTTGGATGGGTACTTTTCTAAAAAAAAAAGCTATTGCTTATGAAAACTTTAAAATTAGGTATTATTTTATTGATTAGTTTGACTGCTTGTAAAAGTCAAAATATAATACCCGAACAATTTTATTTTAAGACTGTAATGGTAAATGGCAATCAATCTGGCGGGTTTTATGCCAATAATTTAAACCTTTTACCCAAAGTAGATATTGCTTTTTCCGCTCCTTTAAACAAAGAATCTGCTCAACAAAATATTATTTTACAGGAAAAAAACACCTCAACTCCAATACCAATCAACATTTTATTTTTGAATAGTGATAGTGCAGTAAGTCTTGTGCCACAGAAAGCATTAAAAAGTATTACTCAATATAGTTTGATGGTAAATCCTGAATTATTATCAAAAAACAATACCTTATTTAATTCTACCTTGAAATTGGGAATGACCACTCAATTGGATACTACTGACAAATTTCCAAGAATCAGTGATGAAGAATTATTGACTTTAGTGCAAAAACAAACATTTAAATATTTCTGGGATTTTGGACATCCTGTTTCGGGTTTAGCTCGTGAACGCAATACTTCTGGCGATGTCACAACTTCTGGTGGAACTGGTTTTGGCATCATGTCTATTCCTGTTGCCATCGAAAGAGGATTTATTACCAGAAAAGAAGGTTTAGATAGGTTATTAAAAATGACTGATTTTTTAAAAAATAAAGCAAAAAGTTATCATGGAATTTTCCCACATTGGCTCAATGGTGCAACTGGTGAAACCATTCCATTTAGTACTTATGATAATGGAGCCGATATTGTTGAAACTTCCTACTTAATGCAAGGCTTACTAATTGTACGCCAATATTTTAATCAAGAATCAATAGAAGAAATAAAATTAAGAAAAGAAATCAACGAACTTTGGCACGCTGCCGATTGGAATTGGCATACCAAAAATGATGAAAAAGTATTGTATTGGCATTGGTCATCTAATTATGAATGGAAAATGAATCACCAAATTCATGGTTGGAATGAGTGTTTGATAACATACTTTTTAGCCGCCGCCTCTCCTACTCACGGTATTTCAAAAGATGTTTATGATAATGGTTGGGCAGAAAATGGAAAAATGAAAAATGGGAAAACATATTTCGGCACTACTTTACCCTTAGGGTCTGAATACGGCGGGCCATTGTTTTTCTCACAATATTCATTTTTAGGGTTAAATCCTCACCAAATGAAAGACCAGTATGCTGATTACTGGGAACAAAACTTAGCTCATACCAAAGTAAATTATGGCTATTGCCTAAATAACCCTAAAAACTTTAATGGTTATAATGCCAACTGTTGGGGTCTGACAGCGAGTGATTCAAATAATGGTTATGCAGCTCATTCACCAACCGAAGACTTGGGGGTGATTAGTCCAACGGCGGCACTTTCAGCGATGCCTTACACACCTAAAGAGTCGATGGCCGCTCTTCGTTTTTTTTATTATAAATTAGGTGATAAAATTTGGAAGGAATACGGTTTTGTTGATGGCTTCAATCTAACAAATCTATGGTGGGCAGAGTCATATTTAGCAATTGACCAAGGTCCAATTATTTGTATGATTGAAAATCAACGTACGGGATTATTATGGAAATTATTTATGTCTTGTCCAGAAGTTCAAGCGGGAAAAGATAAATTAGGTTTTGAATAAAGTTCCTAATTCTATTTTCAGGACATTTTGTACAAAAAACAGAGCTAAATCTTACAAAGAAATAGCTCTGTTTACAATATTTAACTTCTCATTATTTTAAAATACTATTCAATTTAGCCAATAATTCTTTTGCAGCCAGCACTGCTTGCGTAGTTGGCTTACTATCAGCATCTTGTAAAATATTATGTACTGAAGACAAACCCGACTGAATTTTCTTTAGATCAGCTTCTTTGGCATCAAATTGTTTCAAACCTTCTTCAGTCATTCTGATTCTTTGGCGTAAATCTTTCATTTTAGACAATTCCGCCATAGCTTTTATTCTTCCTTCATAGCAAGCCACTGATAAATCGTGCTGGGTTTTCAAATCCATTGCTGATGTTTTTACTCTTGGATCCATTTTTACAGTGAATGTTTGAGAATATGTTTTCCCATTAACAGTTAATTTTACGCTATAATTTCCTGCTAAAACCCACGGTGAAGTTGCATCAGGAGCAGTATTTTGATATACAGCCGAAATTGGATAAGAAGGTGGTAAATTGAGAGGAGCATAATGTAAATCCCACATAAAACGATGTGAACCAGCCTCTGCTGAAAGAATCTGCTGAGGTCTTATCCAATAATGTGGAATATTCAAATCCGGTAATTCATAGGGCTTATCATTACTCGAAAACTTACGAATAGATTTTCCAGCTGCATCAATAATTTCAAGCGTCACTTCTCCTAGTGTTTTATCTTTTAAATAATAATTAATAATTGCACCATCAGGCGGGTTCTGTCCTTGTGGTTCTTCTTGTGTGATAGGTGTATCTGTGTAAGTACTCCAACGAACACGATAGGTATTTTGTGGTTTATACAAAATTGCTTCTTTTTGAGAAAGTTCATCAGTAATTTGACGTAAAGGTGTAATGTCATCCAAAATCCAAAAACTTCTGCCATGGGTGCCAACAACGATATCATCATCTTTAATAACTAAATCTCTGATACTTGTAGCAGGCATATTCAAACGTAAAGTTTGCCAATTTTCACCATCATCGAAAGATACATATACAGCATTTTCAGAGCCTGCAAAAAGTAAACCTTTTTTTGTAGGGTCTTCTCTCACAGTATTGATTGGTTCGTTTGGTAATCCTTTTACAATTTCTTGCCAAGTTTTTCCAGCATCTTTTGTTCTAAAAATATGCGGTTTCAAATCATCAACACGAATACGATTGACAGCCACATAAGCCACATTGACATCAAAACGTCCTGCATCAATTTGAGAAACTTTCGACCAAGCACCAAAATCTTTGACTTTATTCCACGATTTACCCCCATCAACTGTCAGATGCAGAAGTCCATCATCTGTTCCTGCCCAAATCGAATTGATATTTTTAGGTGAAGGTGCTATCGCATAAATTACACCTCGGCGAGGCATTTTTTTCATGCTTTCTGTGGTATAAACCCCTATACTTGCTGGAATTTCATTGTAGCTTTCACGAGTCAAATCAGGACTGATTACTTGCCATGAATCTCCACCGTTTTGAGTTTTAAATAAAACATTTCCTGCAAAATATAAAGTTTTATTATCGACAGGTGAAAACATCACTGGTGCTGTACGAACAAAACGATATTTACCCGAACGCACCGCTTCAGGAGCAATATTTTGCGTTTGTCCCGTTCTTTTGTCATATTTTGTTATTTTTCCACCATAAATAATATTTGGATCGAGCGGATCGGCAGCTACATATCCATATTCCTCTACTCCAACTGGATGCCAATCTCTGAAAGAAATAATTCCGTCATTTCCACGAGAAGTTATACCAACCGAACCACTTTCTTGCTGACCTCCATATACATTATATGGAAAAGCATTATCGGTACTTACATGATAAAATTGAGCTGTGGGTTGATTATACCACGATGAAAATGTTTTGCCACCATTAACAGTCACAATCGCTCCTTGATCAGCAGCTAAAAGCATAATGTCAGGGTTATTTGGATTTATCCAAAGACGATGATAATCATCCCCACCAGGAGCTCCACGAAAAGCTATCCATGTCTTGCCACCATCTTCTGACTTCCAGGTATCTACATCAGCACTAAATACAATATCTGGATTATTTGGGTGAACTTTAATTTCTGCAAAATCACTACCTCGTCCCCAAAGTCTGCCATCTTGACTAATTCTTGACCAAGATTCACCCGCATCATCAGAGCGAAAAATCCCACCTTCTTCGGGAGCATCAACTGTAGCATATATTCTTGAAGGATTACTTGGAGAAATGCCGAAGCCAATTCTTCCCAAACCTTGCTCATACGTTGGTAATCCTTTGGTTAGTTTGTGCCAAGTTGTTCCTCCATCAGTTGATTTATATAAACCACTTTCAGGGCCTTGCCATGCACCATTTTCCCAAGGGCCTTGACGAGCTGCCCATAAGTCAGCATAAACAATATTTGGATTTTTAGGGTCGATGGTTACCTGAATCGCTCCTGTATCGACATCTTTGTACAATACTTTTTCCCAAGTTTTACCACCATTTTTGGTACGATAAACACCTCTTTCTTCATTTGGTCCATAAGGATGACCTAAAACCGCTGCAAAAGCGATATTTTCATTAGTTGGGTCAATTGCCAGTCCTCCAATTTGTTGACCATCGCTCAAACCCGTATTTACCCAAGTTTTACCTTCATCTATTGATTTATAAATACCATTGCCAACTGATAAGTCAGGGCGTTGAATTCCTTCACCTGAAGCCACATAAATTACATTTGGATTGGATGGTGCAACAGCAACATCACCTACGGAGCCGGTAGGTTGGTCGTCAAATATCGGATTCCAAGTATGTCCGTAGTCGGTAGTTTTCCAAACTCCCCCATTATTTACACCAATATAAAATACATTTGGTTTTTGTGGGACACCCACTGCACCAACTGTTCGACCACCACGATGAGGACCAATCATACGCCATTTCATGCTATCAAAAAGTTTGGGATTAAAACTTTGAGCAGAAACGTAAAATGTTACTAATGAGAAAATTATTCTGAGAATTTTATCTTTCATGAGCTTTTTACAGGTTTGGTGAAGTGATATTTTAAATTAATAATTGAAATTGCAAGTTATGAAAAAAACTCAAATTAGCTCTGGTCGAATTAGGAAATTCGACCTGCAAAAAGAGCCAAACTTTCGTCTGGCTCAATTGATAATTACTTCAAATTCTTTAAATATTCAATACTCAAAGGAACATTTTCCAATTCGTGCTCACTTTCATCTTCGATGAAATAATGTTTGATTCCGATTTTATTAGATTGTTTAAAGATATTTTTCCAATCGGCTTGACCTGTGCCGAGCACTACGTCATTTTCAGCTGGAGTACCGCCTGAGAAATTACCTACAACACCTTTTTTCAAATCTTTAACGTGCATCAGTTTCCAACGGTTTCCATAGGTTTTTAATAATTTCACAGGATTTCCACCACCATGCAGAATCCACAAAACATCCATTTCAAAAGATACAAATTCAGGATTTGTATTTTTGATGAGATAATCAAGCAAAGTTCCATTTTCATAAGGTCTGAATTCATAACCATGAGGATGGTAACAAAAAGTTAAGCCATTTTCTTTTAGAAATTTACCTGCATTATTAAATACTTCCACTGCTTTTTTTGCATCTTCAATAGTAAAATTGTCTCCTTTGTGAGGTATCCATGCACACATCACATAACTTGCATTGAAAATTTTAGCTTTTGTAACAATGTCTTGTGATTTTTTTTCTAATTGATCGTAACCAGCTCCTGTTGAAGGAATCACGATACCACGGGCATCACAAAGTTTTTTGTACTCCTCATCAGTTACACCTTTTGCTCCGCTTGTTTCAATTTCAGTAATTCCCATTTTCTGAATTTTATCAAGCGTACCAACCACGTCTTTTGGAAAGTGATTTCGAAATGTGTAAGCTTGTACCCCAAATGGATATTTGTAAAGTTTTTTTGCACTTGGCTGGGCAAAAACATTTTGCTGAAAAGTGAAAAGTACTATTAAAATAATTAGATAATTCGTTGTTTTTTTCATTTTTTATAAATTTGAGGTTGAAATTGGCACTATGCGATTTAGAAAATTGCTCTACTAAATATTATGTTTTTTTATTTCTTTTACAGCAAAATCAGCAGCTCGGGCGGTGAATGCCATATATGTCAGTGATGGATTTTGTGTACCTGTTGACGTCATACAAGCTCCATCGGTTACAAATACATTTTTACATGCGTGCAATTGATTCCATTCATTGAGCATCGATGTTTTGGGGTCTTTCCCCATTCTTATCCCTCCCATTTCGTGAATATCTGAACCAGGATTTGAATGCGAATCACCACCTCTGATATTTTTAAAACCTGCCAAAGTAAACATTTCTGTCATTTCTTTGATATAATCAACCACCATTTTATCATCATTTTCAGTCCAATCTACCGAAGTGATTAATTGAGGAATACCATATTGGTCTTTTAAATCGGAATGTAATCTAACATGGTTTTTTTCAATTGGAACTGTCTCGCCCATCATCCAAGTGCTGATGTTCCAATTCCCCAACTTTGGATTGAGTAAGTTTTGTTTCAATTCTTCTCCTACTCCATCACGATTTTGCACCAAACCTCTGCCACTTCCAACACCAACGGCATATCCTCGTAGAAAATCCTTTTCTTGTTTATATAAATTCTGAAAGCGTGGTAAATAGCTATTACTTGGATTTTTTCCATCGGTTTTTTTATCAAGAAAACCTTCTACATCCGCACTTAATTTACCTCTGTAATTATGCCAAGCAATGTATTTTCCTAAAGTTCCACTGTCATTTCCAATGCCATTTGGAAAGCGATTAGAAATTGAATTAAGCAAAATTAGGTTAGAATTCAAAGCGGAAGCATTGACAAAAATAATTTTTGCATAATATTCAATCATCTCTTTTGAATTTCCATCAACAATTCTTACCCCAATAGCTCTGCCGTTTGAGGCCCCATTTTTCTTTTCATCATAAATCAATGAATGTACAACTGAATGTGGGCGTAAAGTCATTTTTCCAGTTTTCATCGCCCATGGCAAAGTAGAGGCATTACTACTGAAATACCCTCCATAAGGACACCCTCGATTACACAAGTTTCGGTTTTGACATGTGGCACGACCTTGTTCTGAATGGATTTGTTTTGGCTCGGTAATATGAGCACAACGACCGTGTATTAAAGGTCTATTTTCATATTTTTGATTTAAAACTTTTTTAAAATGTTCTTCAACGCAACTCATTTCAAAGGGCGGCAAAAATTCACCATCTGGTAATTGTGGTAAATTATCTTTATTGCCCGAAATCCCAGCAAATTTCTCAACATGGCTGTACCAAGGAGCTAAATCCTTGTACCGAATTGGCCAATCTATTGCAAAGCCATCTCTGAGAGGACCTTCAAAATCCAAATCTGACCAACGCTGTGTTTGTCTTGCCCAAAGAAGTGACTTACCTCCTACATGATAGCCACGAGTCCATTGAAATGGTTTTTCTTCTACAAAAGGTTGCTCGTTAGGTTTTAAAGCCCAGTGCATTGTTTCTTCTCGCATAAAACTTGCACGCCCATTCGGGTATTGATTTCTTATATCTAAAGGCACTTGCCCACGATGCTCAAATTCCCAAGGATTTTTCATCGTTGTTGGGTAATCTGTTACATGTTGAACATCTCTTCCTCGCTCCAAAACCAAGGTTTTTAAACCTTTTTCACACAATTCTTTGGCAGCCCAACCTCCGCTTATGCCTGAGCCTATGACAATCGCATCAAAAGTTCGAGCTTTGACAGCATCTATATTAAGAAAACTCATATTTTTATTAGGTTGAATTTGATTGAAAAATTATATGCAAATAAAAACTAAATCCTATTTCCTAAAGCCTACTTTAGACATTCACACAACCATAATAATGGCCAGGAGCCATCACATAATTATAATGTTTTGTCAATACATATTCGGAAGTAGTATATGCCAAAACCGTTAATTGTTTCAAAAGAGCAAAAAACTCTTTTTGTTGGGTATCAGTTGACATTGAAAGTTTAACCAATACTTCATTTCTATGAATTTTATCACATTCAATTAGGCTTTTTGAAAAGGTTTCTTTTGTCAATTTGTCAGCATTTTCTAAACCATTCTTGAAACTTTCTTGGGCTAACTTTTCATAGCAGTCTGACAACATTTTATTAATAAAAACAGATGTTTCTAAATCCTTTGCTCCAATAATTTCACCGCTTGGAATGAGAGCATCAACCAAAATATCAAGAATTTGAGCCTGATTTGTGGTGAAAATCGATTTTGTTTGTTTAAGAGTCTCGGCATTCCAACTATTCCCCCATGCAGGTAAAGTTAGTAAACCTGTCGCAGAAAACAACACATTTTTGAGTGCAGCTCTTCGTTTCATATTTGATGTAAGATTAATTTCCGAAAATAAAGAATATTTATAACAAACTGATAATAAGGCATTTAGTAAAAAATATTGCCTGATTATTTTATTAATCGATTTTTGTATTACTCACAAATGCCACATATTTACCATCAGGCGACCAAGATGGTGTATTAATTGTACCTTGACCACCATATATATAGGCAATCGTCTGTGGAACTCCGCCACTTGTTGGCATAAGTCTTAACACTACTTTTTTATAAAATGGGTGGTCTGTTGGTTTGATGTCGGGTGGAAAAGAGATGTATAATAGTTGTTTACCATCTGGCGAAAAATGAGGAAACCAATCATTGTATTGGTCAAATGTAACTTGTTCTTGATTACTTCCATCAGGTTTCATTCGCCAAATTTTCATGGTTCCAGTTCTAACAGAATTAAAATAGATATATTTTCCATCAGGTGTATATTCTGGTCCATCATCCAATGTTGGTGTATTTGTTAGTGCTGTTTCTTTTTTTGTGGCAATATCAATCGACCAAATATCTGGTTGCTTGTTTCTTTCACCCATATAAATGAGCTTTTTGCCATCAGGCGACCAACTATGCAACCATGAATGTCCCAACTCAGGGTTTGTCAATTGAACGGGCTTATCAGAACCGCTAGTTGGCAAAATATAAATAGTCGAAGTCCGTTTTTCGCCAAAATAATTGCTAATAGCTAACATTTTTCCATCAAATGAAATAGCATGGTCGTTATTATTTTGCTTTTGTAAACCAGTATTTAAAACTTCAACTTTCCCATCAGCAATGCTATAACGATACATCAAACCTTCGCAATTATATAATAAATATTTTCCATCTTTTGTCCAATTTGGAGCTTGAAGTGAATTTTTAGCTGAATATAAAATTTTACGCAGGCCAGTTTTAACTTCCATTATTTCTATTTGGCTACCTATATAATCACGATAGGGACGAAAATCTTTTGCCGCAGGAATAGTAATTCTAACATTATTAAAAATTGCTTTTTCAAGCACTTTTTCTTCATGTGAACAAATAAATAGTCCAGCAAAAACCTCTTCATTCAGTTTGATTTCTTTAGTAAATGATTTATAATTTTCGCCTTTTGTGGCAGCGGAAAAAGTAAATTCATTTCCTATTCTTTGAAACTCAATGGCAACAGGGTTAAAAGATGATAATTCGATTTGTTTTGTATCTTCACCTGCTGATTCTCGGTATTGTAAAGATGTTAAATCAACACCATGAACACTTGCATCCACGTAAGCTGAGTTAGCTTGTAAAGAATTTCTGGCCATAATGCCTATTTTTCGATGTGGATTAACTCCCTTTCCTACAAATTGTACTGTTGCTGAAATGATAAAATCACCTTTAATTTTTTTCCATAAAAAATTAAATTGGTCAGTTTTCTCCCACATATTTATGCCAGCACCTTCCATAATATATTCTTGAGAGTTCGGATTATAGGTAGTCTTCCCTAGAATGGTGGGGTTTCCAATATCGGTTCTTTCTTCAAAAAGACCAATTTTATTGGGCAGTTGAGCAAATGCCCAATTGGTAGCAATAATGAAAAATACGATAGTTTTCAATTTCATAGTGTTTAAGGTTGAATTGGTGCGACAGAGGAATTGTAATTATATTTTGTGATTAATTTTTAATATTTTCAATAATTAAATATTCAGACTTTATATTTTTAAAAAAGGCTAAAATATCTTCATTGATTTTTCCAAAACATTACTAGTAGTTTTATTCTTCACATGAGGCTGGCCTCCACCGATGCTTAAAAGCAGGTTTCCTTGTGGTTGATACGATTCTCCATTTTCATTAAAAAGCAATAGTTGTTCGGGTGATAAATTAAAGCTAATAACTTTACTTTCACCTGCTTTTAAGGCAATTCTTTGAAAACCTTTTAAAGCCCGAATCGGAGATTTACCATTGATACCAGGATAAGAAGCATATAATTGAACAACTTCTTCACCAGCAATTTTTCCTATATTTCTAACATTTACACTCACTTTTATTGCCTTTCCTTTCTTTGTGGAAGCAGGAACATTAAAATTTTCATATTTAAAATTAGTATAACTCAGTCCGTGGCCGAATGGAAAAAGTGGTTCTCCTTTAAAATATCGATATGTTCTATTACTCATATCATAATCTTTAAAATCAGGTAAATCTGTATCACTTTTGTAGAAAGTCAAGGGTAAACGACCTGCAGGGTTGAAATCACCAAAAAGCACATCAGCTACCGCAGTTCCAGCACTTTGTCCGCCATACCAAGCATTCATTATGGCAGGTATTTCTTTACTTTCCTCTGGAATAGCTATCGCAGAACCTGTCATCATTACAAAAACAACGGGTTTCCCTGTTGTTTTTAGAGCTTTCATAAATTCGGTTTGGGCTTGCGGAAGCATGATGGTTGTACGGTCACCGCCTGCAAAACCTGCAAAATCAACTCGCATTTCTTCACCTTCCAATTGAGGTGAAATCCCACCAACATAAACAATTGCGTCGGCACCTTTCACTTTATTGGCAATTGCCATAAAATCACTTTTAACAAAATTCCCAGCACTGATTCTGACATTTGCTTTGCCATCGCCTTGCCAATATTCCAAGGCAATTTTATAAACTTCGTCTTTTTTGGTAAAAAATTTGTAGGTTCTAGGTCCCCAACGATTTCTCAACCAAATATTTAAAACTTCCTTATCATTTACAAAAAGCTTGTAACCATCATCTGCTTCAATTTCAAAAGTGATAAAGCCATCACTTTCAGCTTTATAATTAGAAGTATATCTTGCTGAAAAATCTTTGGCTCTGATTTTACCCACCACTTGTGTTCCTTCCTGCCAAAGATTATCAACTATAGATTCCATTCTTATAACTTCTGGTTCTCCTTTTAATTCTTTGTTATTAAAATATTCTGCTTTAAAACCTTGTTTATTTTCCCAAGTAAAACGGTGTGAAACATTCTCTAAAGCGATTAAGCTATCGTTTGTAAAACCCAATGCTTTTTCATAGACAACCTCTACGTTTTTGCCAACTTTATCTTTTATTCCTTGTAAAACCGTTGTTAGTTCTGAAGGGATTCCATTATAATTTCCTAAAATTGAAATTCTATTATCAGCATTAGGTCCCAAAACTGCGATCTTTTTGATATTTTTTTTCAATGGCAACACATTGTTTTCATTCTTCATTAAAACAATTGATTCACGAGCCATTTTTAGAGCATGTGCTTTATGTTCGGCAGATTCTAATACACTTTCGGGAGTTTGAGCGTATTTTACCATTGAAATTGGGTCAAACATTCCTAATTTATAACGAGTTGTGAAAAGTCTTTTTATTGAAACATCAATTTGAGCTTCACTTATCAATCCTTTTTTAACCCCATCCAGTAAGGAGTAATAGGCATCTGTACCACATTCTATATCTGTTCCATTCAAAACTGCATCGACAGAAGCTGTGGTTGCATCTGGATGTGTCTTATGAAATTTAAAAAAATCTTCAATTCCCCAACAATCACTCGTCACATAGCCCTTAAATCCCCAATTTTTTCTAAGAATATCCTGCATCAGCATATCATTTCCACAGCAAGGTTTACCATCCAAACGATTATATGCACACATGACCCCTTCCACATTTGTTTTGGTTACCAATTCTTTGAAAGCAGGTAAATATGTATCATATAAATCATATTTATTTGGGCTAAAATTATCAGAGTGGCGAGAAGGCTCAGGGCCGCTGTGAACAGCGAAATGTTTTGCACACGCAGCGGCTTGCAAATATTTTGGATCATTACCTTGTAATCCATGTACAAAAGACTTTCCTAACATAGCAGTCAAATAAGGATCTTCTCCATAAGTTTCTTGTCCACGTCCCCATCGAGGGTCACGAAAAATATTGATATTGGGTGTCCAATAAGTTAGCCCCACAAACCTTTCATTATTCCTACCCAAAGCATTTGCTTTATTGAAAATTGCTCGACCTTCTAAGGCAGCATATTTTGCCATTTTTTGAAGCGAAGTGGTATCCCAAGTGGCAGCCATTCCTATGGCTTGTGGAAAGACGGTAGCTTTAAATGGACTTCTAGCAACGCCATGCAATACCTCATTCCACCAATCATAAGCTGGAATTCCCAAACGAGGAATGGCAGGAGCTGAATTTATCATTTGATGTACTTTTTCATCTAAAGTAAGACGGCCAACCAAATCATTTACCCGAGATTCAATAGGTAAATTTGGATTCCACATTGGTAAAGATTTAAAATCCTGTGCTTGGCAAATGGTAAAATTTACTACAAGTAATAAATTAATTAGGCTGAATTTATATATGATATTTCTCATTTCTATAAACAAATTTAATCTTTTAACTTAAAAACCTTACTCAAACTGAAAAGCAAAATAGGTACAAGTGCCTTTCCCTACATTTCTAAGTCCATGCCAATCATTTGATTGTAAAAAAACAATATCACCAACTTTTGAGTCATGCCATACGCCATTGATAGTTTCTTGTGCTTTGCTATCTTTTTCATCATTTTGACTATTTATCAAAAAGATAATCTCAGCAGCTTTGTGCTGATGAGCCTCATGACTCATTAATCCTTCATTGAGCGTTGTGACATGCATTTCAAAACGTTTACACATACTTGTTGGACGATTATAAAAATCTCTTCTACCACCTTTATCATGTGGTTTAAAACTTATTTCGTCCCAATTTAGCATCAAAGAGCCTCCTGCTTTTTTACCTCTTTCAATATCTACTGGCTCGATAGAATTGTATTGAAAAACATAGTATGTCGTGTTTTTATCACTTAGGTTTATAGTTTCACGCATATCTCCCGACATAATTAAGGCAATTCCACCAGGTTTTATAACCTTAGTTTTCCCTTCGATAGTAACAGTCAATTCACCTTCCTTTACAATGATTAATTCTTCATTTTCTTGGGTATAAGCAGCAGGCCTCATTCGCCCTTTCGGTAAAAGAGTACTTGCATGAACTTTACAAAGCTTAAAATGAGGAGTGGTACCTTCTAAAATTTGACGTGCTTCACCTTGCGGTCTTTTTTCGGCAGTTAAATCGTCCCATTTATATACTTTAGATTCGATAAGTTTGCCTTGCGAATAGGCTACGCTTTGAATCAGAAAAAATAAAAAAATGAATAGTTCAAGGTTTTTCATAGGAATAGTGGGTTGAATATGATCTAAAATTTTTGCTGCAATGCTTCTATAGCAGCTGCTAAATACACCATTGGAGCATTCCAATTGATGGCTATTTCGTTGGTTGAATAGGAACAAGTAACATCTAAAAACGATTCATCAGCAATTTTGCTTGGATAGCCTTCACATTTATCTTGTTGACCAGGATTAGGCCCACCAGAAAGGAGTCCAGGAACAGGTTCCATAATTCCATCAGCTTCAGAAGGACGATGATGAGGAAACATCACTTGTTTGCTTCCAAAACCAGTTAAAAAACAATATCCTGTGGCATTTCTTCCTAAAATATAATCCAAGTTGCCTAACGCACCATTTAGGTATTTTTTATCGGAATTGTAACGATATACTTGTAAAAGTGCAATTCCTTGATTGGCTGCATGCGAACTACTTCCCCACATATAATCTTTTGCAGATTTTCCCATCACTGAGTTAAACGCTTGATTTTCAACACCTTTTAGTAATTCATCTCCAAAAACCTGAAGACGATTTTTTAAATTTGGCAAATCCTTTTTACCTAATTCTGTAAGGTCATTTTCACTTCTTAAGAGTGAATAATAAGCCAACATTTGAACCTGATTCCAACTTGGTAATAGTAAGCTGGTTGGTGGAAATAAATTTACAGCTTTATAATAAGTTTCATCTTTTGTTGTGATGTAAAGCTCTGTGGCCGCCCAAATCCATTCGTCACTATCATTTCTGTCTTCATATCCTCCAGTAACAATATCAGGGTCAAAAAGCTTATTCATTTCATTTTGGCGATAAACACTTGTAGGATTTGCTTTTGCCCAACTCCACGCTTTGATCGAAGCATTTAAACAAGAGTCTGCTAAAGAAGGAAGTTCTTTTTTATAACTTCGTAGGATTCGACTTGCTTGAGCCATTACAGCAGCAAAGTCTAATGTTGCAATCGTATTTTTTTGAATAACATATCGAGGTTTGATGGCTACATCAGGCATGACCATTCCATCAAATGAAGGATTGGTAAGTTTATGATAAACTCCTCCATCATTAGGGTCTTGCATGGTCAGCATCCAGCGTAAATTCCATAGAGTTTCATCCAATAAATCAGGAATCTTGTTTTTACTTTCTGGAATATTTGCTTCAAAAGTCTTAAAAAAGTTAGGGTAATCTTCATAAAGCGAAAGCAAAGTCGCAACTGTAATTCCAGAGTTTACAATATATTTGTTGTAATCACCTGCATCGTACCAACCTTTTGGTGAAGAAATAAGCGTTCCTTCTGGGCGTTTTTCCGTGGCTGCTGAAGCATGAATCAATACTTTATCGTCAGGGTGTCCTGCCTTTCGGTGCCATTTTCCAGCATATTTTTCTGGTAATTCGGTTGAAGCTCTTTGGTAATAAAAACCTTTTAAAGCTGCAATTGCTGCTTCACGATGAATAGCTGATTTGATCTCAAATGAATACGAAACACCTATTTTAGGAATGGCAAGAAAATATTTCCCAAATTTATTTAAGTTTGAAAAATCAGCAATTTGTGTTGTTTTTTGAGAAATGGCATTGACTCGCTGTTCTGAAAACTTGCCTCTAAAAACTGTATCTTTTTTTGAAGCAGACAAAACATAAAAAGACTCTTGCTTCTCTCCAACCCAAACAGCTATTTTTTGAGCATTTGGATAAAAACCAATTTGATTAAGCCGAATATTTGCATTTTGACAAAAAGTCAAAGAAATATTCGTTAGAAAAAAAGTTATAGTTAAGGTTAATGGGTTGAATAGTTTCATTGAAATGCTATTTACGTACTGGGCCAATTGAATCATAAACAATCACTTTTTCCCATAGATGAGAATAATCTTCAACAAATTTTAAGTGAATTGGATGTTTTTGATAAATTTCTTCTTCTTCTAAATTATCAAAGAAGCAAAGCCATGATACAGCATATCCACGCTCAATAACTGATCGATTGGTTGACGCTGGTGAACCAATATGCACCATTCTGATGGTTGGTACTTTTGATAATTTCTCCAAACCTTCCAATAATTTTGCTTTATCAGCTTCACTATTTGGATTTTTTAACCAAAAATAAACGTGATGAACAAAAAGTTCTTTTGCAACACTGGCTTCGGCAGTCGAAAAAGTAGCTGTTGCAGCAGTAACTAATGAGACATTTTTTACAAAATTTCTACGAGAAAGATTTTTCATTTTTTTAATTTTACTTCTATAAAAGCAAAAGAATTAATTTAATTGAAATTGATACATTATTGAATTGAACATCTTGAGTACATCAATCAAAATTCGACCTTTTAGTGATCACCACAATTGATGTACTGATTTTTTAATGTATGTCTTATAAATAGAATCAATCTTAACAAGTTGATCTTCGCTCAAATCAGGAAAACTGAGTGATTCTAAATTTGCGGTTACTTGTTCGGGACGAGATGCTCCAGGAATAATTGTACTTACGGCCTCATGTTGTAAAATCCAACGTAAAGCGATTGGTGCTAAATTATCATTTTGAGGAAAAAGTTTTTTTAACTCCTCTACCGCAGATAATCCTGTTTCATAATCAATGCCTGAGAAAGTTTCACCTTTATCAAACATTTCTCCATTTCGATTAAAATTTCTGTGGTCACCTGCAGTGAATGTCGATTGCTTTGAAAATTTCCCTGTTAATAATCCACTTGCCAAAGGCACACGAACAATAATTCCTACATTTTTCTTCTGAGCTTGCTCGAAAAATAACTCGGCAGGACGCTGGCGAAACATATTAAAGATAATTTGAACACTTGTTACATTATTATATTCAATACCTTTGAGTGCTTCTTCAACTTTTTCAACACTAATACCCAAATTCAAAACCTTGCCTTCTTCTTTCAATCTATCAAACAATTCAAAAATCTCGGGCCGATAATAAACTTCTGTTGGCGGACAATGCAACTGAATTAAATCTAATGTCTCAAGCCCCATATTTTTAAGACTATTTTCTACAAACTTCCTTAAAACGGATGGTTGATAGGCTTCATTTACGTGAGGATTGAGTTGACGACCGCATTTGGTTGCAACAAATATTCTTTCTGAGCGAGATTTAACAAATCTACCAACTGCTTTTTCACTTTCGCCATCACCGTAAACATCAGCCGTATCAATAAAATTAATGCCTGAATCTACGGCAGCATTTAATATTTTTTCAGCTGTTAAATGACTGAAATCATCGCCCCATTTGCCGCCTACTTGCCAAGTTCCAAGACTGATTTCAGAAATTTCAAAGCCTGTTTTTCCTAATTTTCTATAATTCATATTTTTAAGGTATCAGGGCTTAGATTTTAGGAATTAGGTTGATTGAATTATAAATTTTGTTTGTTTTAGAATTTATTTCCTTTTTGGCCTAATTCCTAACTCCTAAACTCTATTTCAAAATCTCTTCAATTTTTGTTAATTCTTCTGGCGAAAAATCTTTGTTATTCAAACACTCCAATGAATCAAGCAATTGAGAAGTTCGACTTGCTCCAATCAATACTGACGTTACTCGTTGGTCTTTGAGCAACCAAGCCAAAGCCATTTGTGCCAAAGTTTGTCCACGTTCAACTGCTAAATCATTTAAACTTTGAATTTTTGCAATCACTTCTGGCGTAATTGCACTTTCTTGCAAAAATCCATGTGCAAGAGCTGCACGAGATCCTTCAGGAATTCCCTTCAAGTATTTATTTGTCAAAAGTCCTTGTGCCAAAGGCGAAAATGGAATACACCCAATACCTTCATTTCCCAATACATCAAGCAGGCTGCCAACAGGGGTATTTCCTTCAACCCATCGTTCAAACATTGAATATTTTGGCTGATGAATTAAACATGGCGTTCCTAGATCTTTCAAGATTTTAGTAGCTTTTACTGTGTCTTCGGCTGAATAATTGGAGATTCCCACATAAAGAGCTTTTCCTTGACGAACAATGCTATCTAAAGCACCCATCGTTTCTTCTAAAGGTGTTTCTGGGTCAGGTCTATGCGAATAGAAAATATCAACGTAATCAAGTCCAATACGTTTGAGACTTTGATCGCAACTTGCTATTACATATTTTCTTGAACCCCATTCACCATAAGGGCCAGGCCACATCAAATAACCAGCTTTAGAAGAAATAATTAGTTCATCTCGATATTGTGCAAAGTCTTTCTTAAAAATAACACCAAAATTTTCTTCGGCCGAGCCTGGAGGCGGGCCATAATTATTGGCTAAGTCGAAATGGGTAATACCTTTGTCAAATGCAGTCCGTAGAATATCTCGGTAATTTTCAAAAACATCAACTCCTCCAAAGTTGTGCCATAATCCGAGAGAAATGGCTGGCAATTTTAATCCACTTTTGCCACATCGGCGGTATTCCATACTATCATAACGAGCAGGATTTGCAAGATAGGTCATTAGGTTTTATTTTAAGGTTGTTTACTAAAAAATACGCTTGAATTAATTGTTGTGAACTAAGGCACAAGTTAAATCAAATAAATTTAGGAATAATGAAAATATTGGAATTGAATACAAATTTGCTAAAAAAGTATTAGAGATAGTTAACAAAATTTTATTGATTTTTTAAAGATGATTGCCGCACAATCAATTGACCAGTAATCGTTTTTGTAAATGGCTGAAACGTATCTCGATTAATTATATTATCAATCAAAATTGTTGCTGCTTCTTGTCCAATCATGTATGGAAATTGATTAAAAACTGTCAAAGATGGCTCAATCAGCGAAGCCAATAAATCATCTCCAAAAGCAACTAAAGCAATTTCATTTGGAATTTTTATACCTTTTTGTTTTAAAGCTACCGTCATTTCAATTGCATTTCCATAATGAACACTAAATATACCATCTGGTTTTTGAGGTAAATCTAACCAACCTGTCAGTGCTGTAAGCGAATCCTCTTCTTTAAAACTACTATGAAAAATCAATTCTTTATCAATTGGAATGTCATATTTTTCTAATGCTGCTTTATAACCATTTAATCTTTTTTGACTAATCAATAAATCTTCTGGACCAGCACATGCAGCAATTCTTCTACACCCTTGTTGAATCAAATGTTCAACTAAGGCAAAACTTCCTGCAAAATCTTCTTGAATCACTTTAGCTGTATCCACTTCATCACAAACCCTATCAAAATGTACAATTGGCATACCTTTTTTGAGTTGTAATTTTATGTGTTCAAAACTATTGGTTTCTTTTGAATGACTTATTAATAATCCATCGACTCTACTGGCAACCAATGCTTGTACATTTAATGTTTCAGTATGATGTGATTCATTTGATTGACAAATCATTACTCGATAACCTGCCTCAGAAACCACCTTTTGGATTCCTGCTACAACTCCAGCAAAAAATGGTCTTTGTATATCTGGAATTACAACCCCGATCGTATGTGTCTCGCCTTTATGCAAACTTTGAGCAAGAAAATTTGGGCGATAATCCATTTCGTTGGCTACCCTAAGAATTTCTGTACGTGTAAATTCATTAATTTCTGAACTGTTATTCAATGCACGAGAAACAGTAGATGGAGAAACACCCAAGGTTTTGGCAATATCAACAATCGTTGTTTGATGTTGCTTTTTGCTAACTTGTTCATTGGCTGCATTGACAGAAAAATGCAATTCACACGATTTACAGAATAGCCTTTGTTTGCCCCGAACAAAGCCCGAGCGAACAATATTATCAACTTTACCACATTTGACACAAGCAACCATAAAATTTGTATTATTCTAATAATAAACGTTAAATCAATAAAACATATAGAACTTTCATACAAATATTCATTATTTATACAATTTCCATAAAAAACATTATTATTACAAGTTAATCTAGTAAAATTTAATCTATCGGAAACGTTTCCGAAAACGCATCCGATAGATTAAATTCATTTTTTTTGAAATTTAGTTGATAATTGCATTTAAATATTCATCTAATATGTACTATATTCAAATAAGTATTAAAAAAACAATCAAAAACATTCGGCAATAAAATGTAAAAACCAAAAAATATTGCTTCGACAATTGTACTTTTTTAATATTACACTTACGTCTCCACAGCTACAAACTTTTACAAAACCTATAATTTATTTGAGTCGCTTACTACTACTATTAAACTATGATGTTACAAAAGGTCAGTTGTGCTAAAACATGACTGGCCTTATTCATTAAACTCGATAGATTTACTTTTATAAAAGTTATCAAAACTCAATGCTAAAATTTAAACCACCTATTAAATCATCACTATAGTTTAATAATAAAATAATCGCTTTTTTTGATATATTTTTAACCAAAATAGAAAAATACTTTTAAAAAGTAGAAATATTTTTAGAACTTAGATGATAAAATAAGCTAATATAAAATGACAAGAAAATATTTTACAATGCTATTGATGTCAATGAACTCAATAGTTTATGCACAAAACAAACCAGTGAAATTTATTACTCTTGACCCTGGTCATTTCCATGCCGCTTTAGTACAAAATAAAACGTATGCTAATGTTGAATCAGTGGTAAATGTTTACGCTCCAGCAGGGCAAGATTTACAAGACCATCTCAAACGAATTGAGAGTTATAATACAAGAGCAAAAAATCCAACTCAATGGCAGGAGCAAGTTTATCAAGGCAATGATTTCTTTGAAAAAATGATTGCCGAAAATAAGGGTGAAACTGCAAAAAATAGCGTATTGATTTTAGCAGGAAATAATCAAAAGAAAACAGAATATATTCTAAAGGCAGCCGAATCGGGTATGCACATTTTGGGAGATAAACCCATGTGTATTGATGCAAAAGGTTATGCTTTATTGAAAAAAGCTTTTGAAGCGGCTAAGAAAAATAATGTTTTACTCTATGATATTATGACAGAACGCTCAGAAATTACCACCGTTTTGCAAAAAGAATTATCACAAACACCTGCCATTTTTGGTAAATTAGAAAAGGGAACAACGGCGAATCCAGCAATATTTACTGAAAGTGTACATTATTTCTATAAATATGTGTCGGGGAGTCCGCTTAAACGTCCTACTTGGTTTATGGATGTTTCTCAACAAGGCGAAGGAATTGCCGATGTAATGGTTCATTTAGTTGACTTAGCTCAATGGATTACTTTCCCGAATGTTACATTGGCAAACAAAGATGTTATAATAAACTCGGCTAAACGCTGGCCAACCACCATGACTCTCAGTCAATTTTCTACCATAACGGGTGAAAAAAAATTCCCTGCCTTTTTATCAAAAGATTTAAAAAATGATACTACGATTAATGTATTTGCCAATGGAGAAATCAACTATAGCATGAAAGGCGTTCATACAAAATTACGTGCCTTGTGGAATTATAGCACTCCTGAAGGTGGTGATACACATTATTCAGTTATCAGAGGCTCGAAAGCAAATATCGAAATCAGACAAGGAAAGGAAGAAAAATTTGTACCTCAACTTTATATAAAACCAGTAAATCTATCAGAAAGTGAGTTAAATCAATCTTTTGATGGCCTTAAAGCAAAATACCCAGGTATTAGCTTAATAAAACATGGGAGCGAATGGTTGGTTGAAATTCCAGCATTGTACCGTACTGGTCATGAAGCACATTTTGGTGAAGTAATGGAGCGTTTCTTGAATTATCAAGCTAAAAATCAGTTACCAGAGTGGGAAGTTCCCAATATGCTTGTAAAATATTATATCACCACCAAAGCCTTAGAAATGGCGAAATCAAAGCATTAATTATGAAAATTAAATTAGTCTTTATCTTAGTTTTAGGTATTTTTAGTCTCAAATCTTTTGGACAAACTAAAATTATCGCCCAAAAATTTCACTCAAAAATTGATATTAGTATCAATAATAATCTTTTTACGAGTTATATTTTTTCTGAAGATGAAAAATATCCATTCTTTTTTCCTGTGAATGGGCCTTCTAATTCAAGCGTGACCTCCATGAGAAATGGAAATTATCCGCATCATAGTTCATTGTTTTTTGGTTGTGACAAGGTAAATGGAGGAAATTATTGGCAAGAAGGACTAGAAAGAGGACAAATTATTTCATTAAGAGCGGATATTATTGAATCTGGGGCTGATAAAGTTGTGATTGAAGATGAATGTATTTGGCGAAGACCAAATGCCAATGCTCCAATTAAAGATTTTCGTAAAATTACCATTACTGCACCGTCGAAAGAACTTTTTCAAATTGATTTTGACATTTCGATGGAAATGTTGATGGATGTCCAAATTGAAAAAACCAATCACTCACTTTTTAGTGGTAGAATGGATGCTGACCTTGCTGTCATTAACGGGGGAACAATGATTAATGCCAACGGAGATAAAGGCGAAAAAGAAACTTTTGGAAAAAAATCTTCTTGGATAGACTTTTATGGCAAAAGAGGTGACAAAATTGAAGGAATGGCTATTTTTCAGCACCCATCCAACGAGTGGTATCCATCGCCGTGGTTCACTCGTGACTATGGTTTCTTTTCACCTACCCCAATGTATTGGCCTCAAAATGACAAAGAAACAAGTTTAAAAAAAGGGCAAACAATCAAATTAAAATACCGAGTACTTGTACATTCGGGCGATGTTGTTTCAGCTAAAATTGCTGAACAATTTGAAAAGTATAAATCAGAATAAAAAAGCATCATTCAAACCTATCTAATATAAAAATGGAACGTAGAAAATTTTTAGGGCAAACACTCACGGGCGTAGTGGCTGCTACAATTGGCATTCCAACAATTGTACCTTCATCAGTATTCGGTAAAAATGCACCAAGTAATAAAATTAATATTGGACAAATTGGTTGCGGTCGCATTGGTAGAGACCATGATATGGTTGGTACGATGCAACATGATGCAGCACGAATGATGGCTGTTTGCGATTTAGACAGCAATCGTTTGAAGGATGGAAAATTATTGGTTGAAAGTTATTACAAGAAAAAAACTGGGAAGGATAATTATGTAGATGTTAAAATGTATGATGATTATCGTGAAATGCTCCTCAATAAAGATATTGATGCGGTAATCATTAGTACACCTGATTTTTGGCATGCTCAACCCGCAATCGAGGCTGCACTGGCAGGCAAAGATATTTACTTACAAAAACCAACATCACTTACTATCGCTGAAGGGCGAATACTGAGTGATGTCATTAAAAAAACCGGAAAAATACTCCAAGTTGGCACACAACAACGTTCATCACCTCAATTCAGGATTGCAGCCGAATTGGTAAGAAATGGTCGAATTGGCAAGTTACATACTGTAAAAGTTGGACTTCCAGGCGATCCTTCTGGCCCATCTGCTCCTGCCATGCCTGTACCTAAAGGTTTTAACTATAATATGTGGTTAGGTTCAACACCTGAAGTTCCTTATACCGAAATTGGGGTTCATCCACAAGTTGGCTATGGCCGACCTGGCTGGTTGAGAGTCGAACAATTTGGAGCAGGAATGATTACAGGCTGGGGACAGCACCATTTTGATTCGGCAGCTTGGGGAATGGATACCGAATATACTGGTCCAACTTCAGTTCAAGCAGTTGCAGAATTTCCAAAATCAGGCTTGTGGAATGTTCATGGGGATTTTATGGTAAAAGCAGATTATGCCAATGGCGTAACCATGTACACCAGCGGAGGCTTTCCGAATGGAATTCGCTATGAAGGAACAGAAGGCTGGATTTTTGTATCAAGAGGTGACTATGTTGCTTCAGCAAGTGACCCAGTTTCAAAGGCCAAGAGTAGTAAAGCATTAGATGCAAGTGACCCAAAAATCCTTGAATCAGTTATCGGTGAAAACGAAATTCATTTATACAAAAGTGATGAACAGCATGGCAATTGGTTAGATTGTATTCAAAGCAGAAAAGAACCCATTTCTCCAGTAGAAATTGGTCATCGAGCTTGTAGTGTTTGCTTAATTAGCCATATTGCCATGAAATTGCCTCGTAAACTAACTTGGAATCCAACTACTGAGCGTTTTGTGGGTGATGATGAGGCTAATGCCATGCTTTCTCGTCCTCAGAGAGCTCCTTATGGTACAAATTATATTAAAATGTAAAACTTAGATTCAAGATATGAGATACAAGATTGGAGAAAAGTAAAAAAACTTACACTATCTCGTGATCTTATATCTCGAATCTCATATCTTTCCTTAAAAATGGATAATAATAATAGAAGAAACTTCCTCAAAAAAACAAGCTCTGCTGCTGCTGGCTTGATGGCAATACCAATGTTCCAAAACCTTGAATTTGGGCATTTAAAAACTGAAAAAGTTATCGCTACAAAACAGCCAATCTATGAAAATCCACGTATTCGTTTTTCAGTGATAGGCATGAATCATGACCATATTAATAGCCAAGTCAGAGCAGTAAAAAAAGGGGGTGGAGAGCTAGTTTCTTATTTTGCCAAAGAGGCTGACTTAATCGCCAAGTTTGCTAAAAATTTTCCAGAGGCTAAATTAGCAAAAGATGAGAATGAAATCTTAGAAGATAAATCTATTCAACTTGTTTTAAGTTCGGCAATTGCATCGGAAAGAGCTCCTTTGGGCATTCGAGTAATGAAATCAGGTAAAGATTTTATGTCTGATAAACCAGGTATAACTACACTCGAACAGCTCGCCGAAGTTCGTAAAGTACAAAAAGCTACAGGTAGAATTTATTCAATCATGTACAGCGAACGCTTTGAAAATAAGGCAACTGTAAAAGCTGGTGAATTAGTAAAGGCTGGTGCAATTGGCAATGTCATTCAAACAATTGGACTTGGACCTCATCGCATGAACACTAAAACAAGACCAGAATGGTTCTTTGATAGAGATTTGTTTGGTGGTATTATTACTGATATTGCTTCACACCAATTTGACCAGTATCTTTATTTTACAGGATCAAAGCAAGCAACTGTGGTTGCGTCTCAAATTGGAAATGTACATCATCCAGAATTTCCTAAATTTGAGGATTTTGGTGACGCCATGCTTCGTGGTGATGGCGGAATGGGCTACATCCGTGTCGATTGGTTTACTCCTGATGGCTTAAAAACTTGGGGCGATGGTAGATTAACAATATTAGGTACAGAAGGCTTTATAGAAATTCGTAAAAATATTGATATTGGAGGCCGTGAAGGCGGAAGTCATTTATTTTTAACTGATAATAAAGAAACCAAATATTTTGATTGTTCAGCTCAAAACTTGCCTTATGGGCCTCAATTAGTAGATGATATCCTAAATAGAACCGAAACTGCTATGACTCAAGAGCATTGTTTCTTAGCAACAGAACTTGCGTTGAAAGCACAAAAGAATGCACAAAGAATAACACTAAATAAATGACGATTTTTGAATGACGAATGAAGATTCATGAATAAAAACTCATTAAATTAATTATCAGCACATTAATTTTTTTTGCTATTAATCATTCAAAATTCGTCATTCATAACTCTTCATTCGTCATTCCAAATTCTAAATTCCAAATTAAAAAAATGACTCACACGATGCGTTGGTTTGGGCCAAACGACCCAGTTTCTTTAATGGATATTCGTCAAGCAGGCTGTACGGGAGTTGTTTCGGCACTTCACCAAATTCCTGTTGGAGAAATCTGGACTGTAGAAGCCATCAAAGAAAGAATTCAAATAATAGAAAAAGATAATAATAAATATTCTCCGCTAAAATGGTTGGTGGTTGAAAGTTTACCCGTGCATGAAGACATCAAAAAAGGTCTTTCAAGTTGTGAGTATTTTATTGAAAACTATAAACAATCATTGCAAAATTTAGCAATCTGTGGCATAAAAACCGTATGTTATAATTTTATGCCTGTTTTAGATTGGTCACGTACCAACTTAAATTATGAAATGCCCGATGGTTCAAAAGCACTAAGATTTGTTTGGGAAGATTTTGCAATTTTTGATTTGTATATTCTTAAACGTCCAAATGCCGAGAAAGATTATGAAATAGAACTGCGAGAATCGGCAAAAAATAAATTTGAATCAATGAGTGCAGAGGAAATAGAAACACTCAAAAACACAGCACTTTTAGGTCTTCCTGGTTCGGAAGAAGCTTTTAATCTAAGCACTTTTCAAGGATTATTAGATAATTATGCGAATATTGGAGATGCTGAACTTAGAGCAAATTTGTACTATTTTATCCAACAAGTTGCTCCATTCGCTCAAGAAATTGGCATTAATCTTTGCATTCATCCCGACGATCCGCCTAAATCTTTATTGGGTTTGCCAAGAGTTGTAAGTACAGAAAATGATTTAGCCCAATTAATGCAAGCTTGTGATATTGTTGCTAATGGTATCACCTTTTGTACAGGTTCTTTAGGAGTACGTGAAGACAATGATTTGTCCAAGATAATCAAAAGGTTTGGTGAACGTATTCACTTTATTCATTTAAGAACAACTAAAAGAGAAGAAAATCCATTAAACTTCCATGAAGCAGCACATCTTGCGGGTGATGTTGATATGTACGAAGTCGTAAAAGCCATCTTACAAGAGCAAAATCATAGAAAAAATACAGGAAAAGGTGATATTTCAATTCCAATGCGACCAGATCATGGCCACCAAATGTTGGATGATTTGAATAAAAAAACATATCCTGGATATTCTGCTATCGGACGTTTGAAAGGTTTAGCAGAATTAAGAGGTTTACAAATGTCTATTGAAAGAAATCTACAATAAAATGAATCAGAGCATCGCCCACATTGCATTGGTAGTAGAAGATTATGATGAAGCTATTGACTTTTACACCAAAAAACTGCATTTCAATTTGATTGAAGACACCATTTTAAGTTCAACCAAACGTTGGGTTTTAGTTGCCCCAAAAAACTCAAAAGAAACGTCTCTTTTATTGGCAAAAGCGGTAGGTGACGAACAAAAAAACAGAATCGGCAATCAGACTGGTGGCCGAGTTTTTCTATTTTTATATACAGATGATTTTTGGAGAGATTATAATGATATGCTAACTAAAGGCATCCATTTTGTTCGTCAGCCTGTTGAAGAAATTTATGGAACTGTTGCAGTTTTTGAAGATTTATATGGTAATCAGTGGGATTTATTAGAAAAAAGAGTCAAATAATTTAATTATAATGAAGAAATATCTACTCATATTAATTTTAGCAACAATTAATCATCTAAGTTTTGCTGATGATGGCTCACGTTTATGGCTAAAATATGATCTAATTAAAAATGTTCAACAAAGAGAACAATTTTCTAAACATACAAAATTTATATCGGTAAGTAATTTCAAAAATGAAATAATCTCCAAAGCATCAGATGAGTTAAAAACTGGAATTGAAGGCTTATTGGGCAAGAAAGCCTCCATCATACTTGAAGCTAAAAATCAAACAGGAGGAATTATTCTTGAAGTTTCTAATCATCAGACTTTGACGCAAAATCTTGCTGACGGCAGTTTTGCTATATTTGCCAAAGGTGGAAATATTGTGATTTCTTCAAAAACTGAAGTTGGTGTTTTGTATGGCTCGTTTGAATTATTGAGAAAAATTCAGACCTTACAATCTTTAACAAATATCTCTATTATAAGCAGTCCAAAAATAAAAATCCGAATGCTGAATCATTGGGATAATGCAAATGGAACAGTTGAGCGTGGATATGCTGGTTCTTCTATTTGGAAATGGAATGAACTACCTTTTAGAATTGACCCAAGATATATTGCTTATGCTCGTGCCAATGCTTCAATCGGTATTAATGCTACTTCTATCAATAATGTCAATGCAAGTTCAAGATTCTTAACTGCTGAATATCTTGAAAAAATAAAAGCAGTTGCCGATGTTTTACGCCCTTACGGAATCAAAGTTTTCATTTCAGTCAATTTTAGATCTCCACGTACATTAGGAGGACTAAAAACTTCTGACCCACTCGACCCCGAAGTTCATAAATGGTGGAATGAAAAAACGAAAGAAATTCATCAATATATACCAGATTTTGGTGGATATTTAGTAAAAGCAAATTCTGAAGGAGAGCCTGGCCCTCAAGATTATGGAAGAACACACGCCGATGGAGCAAATATGTTGGCAGAAGCCATGAAACCCTTTTCAGGAATTGTCATTTGGCGTGCATTTGTTTATAATGCCGATCCTAATGGAGATAGATTTAAAGAAGGATTTGAACAATTTAAGCCATTAGATGGAAAATTTGATCCAAAAGTGATTGTTCAAGTAAAGAATGGTCCAATTGACTTTATGCCACGTGAACCATTTCATCCAATGTTTGGTGGTTTTTCAAATACGCCTCTTGCCATGGAATTTCAAATAACTCAGGAATATTTAGGGCAATCAACGCATTTAACCTATTTAGCACCAATGTTTAAAGAGTGCCTTGATACTGACACTTACGCCAAAGGTAAAGGCTCTGAAGTTTCAAAAGTAATAGATGGAAGCTTATACAATAACCAAAACTCATTAATGGCTGGAGTTGCCAATACTGGCTCTGATGCTAATTGGTGTGGGCATCCATTCAACCAAGCAAACTGGTATGCATTTGGTCGCCTTGCTTGGGATTATACGCTTAGTTCTGAACAAATTGCCAAAGAATGGATAGGTATGACGTTGACCAATGATGAAAAATCAAAAATGCAGATTAATGACATTATGCAAAAGTCTTTACCAACTTATATCAGTTATACTTACCCACTTGGATTACACCACATGATGGGAGAAGGGCATCATTATGGACCTGAGCCATGGCTTTCAAAAGCAGGTCGTCTTGATTGGACTTCTGTTTATTATCACCGAGCCGATTCAGTAGGTTTAGGCTTTGACCGTACTGGCAAATTAAGTAATGCTTTGAATCTTTATTCAAAGCAAATAAATGATTCTTGGGGGAATCCTGACAAATGCAATTTAAATTATTTGCTTTGGTTTCACCACATTCCTTGGAACAAAAAATTAAGTACAGGTAATACTTTGTGGGAAGAACTTTGTTACCGCTATTATAATGGTGTAAATCAAGTAAAAGATTTACAAGAAAAATGGGAAACTGTAGAAAATCAAATTGATTCTGAAACATTCCAAAGTGTAAAAGGAAGGCTCAAAATTCAAGAAAAAGAAGCCATTTGGTGGCGAGATGCTTGTGTTTTGTATTTTAAGGAATACACAAAGATGCCTATTCCAAGCTCACTCACTCCACCAAATAGAACTTTAGAAGACGTAAAAAAAATAACAGAAATTTATCATTTAAGATGACTAACCTATCAACATCAGAAGTACCAATTAAGGTACAACACCATCATTCTCACGAAACAGCCTTCTCTTTAGAAGGAAAACTAATCCTGATTACAGGTGGCGGAAGTGGCATTGGCTTTGAAATTGCTCAGTGCATGACTTACGCTGGGGCGAGAATTATTATTACTGGACGTAGAGAAGATGTTTTAAAAGAAGCAGTTACGCAATTAGGTAAAAACGCTCACTATTTTGTTAATGATGTAACTGATTTATCTTCTCTAGAAGGCTTGGTCAATAATATCGAATTAGCTCATGGTCCAATTGACATATTGGTTAATAACGCAGGTATCAATATGAAAAAACCTGCATTAGAGGTTTCTGATGAAGATTTTAATCGGATTATTCAAACCAATCTTAATGCAGTTTTTGCACTAACTCGTGCTTGTGCTGCTCGCATGATTGCTCGCAAAAGTGGTACAATTATCATGATTTCATCTATGGCTGCTTATTATGGTATTGATAGAGTGGTAGCTTATGCCGCATCAAAATCAGGTTTGGAAGGCATGGTAAAAGTTTTAGCTTCAGAATTTTCACCACATAATGTAAGGGTAAATGCAATCGCACCTGGATTTATCGAAACAAATATGATGAAAACAGCCATGAGCAGCGACCCTGACCGCATGAATCGTGCATTGAATCGCACGCCAATGGGGAAATTTGGGAAACCTTCTGATATTGGTTGGGCTGCTGTATTTTTAGCGTCTGATGCAGCTCGGTATATCACAGGTGTTTCTCTTCCTGTTGATGGTGGAAACTCCATTGGATTTTAAGTAATTCTTCAAAATTTTTAAAAACCTGTAAGGTATCCTTTATAGGTTTTACTTTTAAATCTTAAAAATCAATATGAATATCTTCAAAACAACTGTTGTCCCTCTCCTACTTTTTGGAGTATTAGATATTTTTGGACAATCAAAAAAGCCTATTTCACCACCATTGGTTTCCCACATTTTCACAGCAGATCCCTCTGCACATGTTTTTAACGGAAAAATATATATTTATCCCTCACATGATATTGAGTCTCCAACAGCACAAAATGATGATGGAGGACTTTTTGATATGAAAGATTATCATATCTTGTCGATGGACTCACCACAATCTCAAACAAAAGACAATGGAGTTGCACTCGCAATCAATGATGTTCCTTGGGTTGGACGACAACTCTGGGCTCCTGATGCAGCATTTAAAAACGGCACCTATTATTTATATTTCCCAGCCAAAGACAAAGAAGATATTTTCCGAATAGGTGTTGCTACGAGTAAAAATCCTGTTGGGCCTTTCAAAGCTGAAAAAGAGCCAATAAAAGGAAGTTATAGCATTGATCCATGTGTTTTTAAAGATAAAGATGGAAGTTTTTATATCTATTTTGGCGGCATTTGGGGTGGACAATTGCATCGTTGGAATAAAAACACTTATCAAGCAAATGCCAAGTACCCTAAAAAAGGAGAACAAGCAAGATTACCAAGAATTGCTAAACTATCAGCTGATATGAAAAGTTTTTCTGAGGAAGTGAAAGAGGTAAAGATTTTGGATGAAAATGGAAATCTTTTCTTGGAAGATAACAATGATAAACGCTTCTTTGAAGCAGCTTGGGTACATACATACAAAGGGAAATACTATTTCTCCTATTCAACAGGCGATACTCACAATATTTGTTATGCCATCGGTGATTCTCCTTATGGCCCTTTTACATATAAAGGAATTGTTTTAAAACCTGTGAGTGGTTGGACAAATCACCATTCAATTGTTGAATTTAAAGGAAAATGGTATATTTACTACCATGATACGCTAATTTCAAACAAAACTCATTTAAGAAACATTAAAGTAGCAGAATTGAATTATAATCCAGATGGAAGTATTCAAACAATTGATGTGAAAGAATAATAAAGAATAGGATTTGAATGCAATATGAAAATTTATAAATTCCTCATCTACTAAATTCTACTTTCTTAAATTAAATATTAAGCGTATGTCGAGTGATTAAATTTACCATATTTTGATCTCAAAGAGAAATAAAATTATAAATCTGAGTTTTAAGTAATTTGCCTGAAATTATTAAAAAATAGATAACTATAAATATTCATTTTTTTTATTTTTAATTAAAAAAAATCAAGAAATTAATATATAAATTTCAAAAAAAGAAAAAAGTGATAAAAAATTATTATTTTTTTACTAAGTTTACAAGTATAATCCAAATTGAATCAAACAAACACAAAATATGGAAAAATTGACATTTCCATAATCTTTTATAAAATCTATGCCCAAACTCTTTACTTTACCAGTACATTCAAGTAGCAGAGGAGATTTGACCGTTTTTGAGAATGTTCTGCCAGGCACGCTCAAACGTATCTTTTACATTTCCAATGCTGATGGCGAAACCCGTGGAGGACATAGACATATTAAAGCATGGCAAGCTTTGATGTGTGTGCAAGGCACTTGTGATATTTATGTTGAAACACCAAACAAAAAATTCGTATTTACTTTAGATGAACCAAACAAAGTTTTAGTACTTGAACCTCAAGACTGGCATACACTTGAAAACTTCACAGAAAATGCTATTGTTTTAGTAGTTTCTAATGAAAATTATAATCCAGAGGATTATATTTACCCAAGTTACAGTGATACATTAAAAGTTACTGAGCCAACTGAAGAAGTACTTAAAAAGGATTGATAACCAATATCAATCCTTTTTAATTTTTCATTACTATTCAAATTTTTGTCCAAAAGTCATTGATTTCCAACTATCTGTACGAAACGGACTAGCAGGAAAACCTATACTATTAAATAAATTTGCTTCTATTGGAGCATCTGACCAAGCATACCTCACAGCTAATGGTTTTTGTCCTTTAGGATGCGTAATTATTACTTTATCGCCAATTATTTCGGCTTTTGTGTAGTAAAAAACCTTGTCTTCACCTGCAATTTCAAAACCTTTTAAATACCCATACTTATCTTTTGCTATCAAGCCATTTCCTGCAAATTTAAATGTTATTATCGCTTTATCTTTTTCAAACTTAGCAGATTGGTATAAAGGTCCACTTGGTAAAACATCTTGGAAATAATCATTTTTTAGTGCTGTTGCTGCCAATCTTTTCGCTACATCTTGCTTATTGGTTGGATGTATGTCATTTTCATTCCCAACATCAATAGTTACAGCCATGCCAGTTTTTGGCAGATTTAGTGTCATGACTTGTGCTTCACGTAATTCAGCCCAATTACTTCCTTGATTACTATCTTGGTTAGCTCCAAAACTTGATAATTGTACAAAATAAAAGGAAAAATCCTCACCCCATTGTTTTCTCCAGTCATTAATCATTAATGGAAAACTTTGTCGATATTGATATGCTCGACTTGCATTTGACTCTCCTTGATACCACAAAGTTCCACGAATGGAAAAAGGAATTAAAGGAGCAACCATACCATTAAAAATGGTTGTACCAATATTATTACTTGAATGTACATATTCATGTTTTTCAGCAAAAGATGGCATCAACTTCCAATCTTTAGCAATATTGATTCTTTCAGATGATGAACTTACATATAAATCTTCATTTGTGCCTTCTAAACCTAAACCATACCATGATGGATCGAGCCTACTTCCAAACTTGATAATTAATTGATTATTACCCGCTTTCCAAGTATTTACAGGTATCGTTATTTTTCGATTTCCTTTAAAAACTCCAGCAGCAATCATATTGCCATTAATATATATTTCGTTGAAACTATCTTGTACCCCCAAACCCAATGTAGTTTCTTGTTTGCTCATTTCATCTGATATTTCAATTGTCCGAGCCATATACCCTTTGCCACGAAATGCCCAAATTCCTTTCCAATCCCATTGTCCAAGTGGACTTTCAGTATTCACCCATTTTGAAAAGTCATAGTTCGGTTCAGTATATTTTTTTTCATCTGCTGTACTTGGTTGAAAATCGCTTCCAAAAAGTTTCTTACGAACATTTTTGTCATGAAAACTATCAGCCTCCGCCCAATTGTTCGGTAGATTATTTGCATAATTTTTGAGTTCATCGTTAGTGAGCATCGCTTCTTTACTTATCCAACCTTCGATCTGAGAGCCACCCCATGATGCATGAAGCAGACCAATTGGGATATTCAATTTCTGATGCAATTCACGAGCGAAAAAGAAACCTATGGCCGAAAAATCACCTACAGTTTGTGCTGAACTTATTTGCCAATTACCTGATTTTAGGTCAGCTTGGGGTTGTATTGTAACTTCATGTTCAACGAAGAAATGTCTAATCTGAGGGAAATTAGCATTTTTTTGCTCTTCTTTGAAGTTTTTTGCTTGTTTAACAGTCCATTCCATATTTGATTGTCCTGATAAAAGCCAAACTTCACCAATCAAAATGTCCTTAACTTCAATTTTGTTTGTATTTGTTGAGACCTGCATTGAATACGGCCCACCTGCTTCCATTGCCGAAAATTTCACTACCCATTTACCATTAGCATTAGCTTGAATAGTTTGGATTTGATTGGATAATGCCACTTTTACATTTTCACCTGGATTTGCCCACCCCCATACAGGAATTGGTTTTTGTCGTTGAAGTACAACATGGTCTGAAAATAAACGAGCAAGTTTTAATTGAGCAAAAGAGGTAAGATTACTTACAGATAAAAATAATAAAAATATAAAATGTTTCATAGATTGAATAGAATTTTTGATTAAGCAAATCTACATTTTTTTCACAATCTTTTTAGTATTTCTAAACAAGCTCTAACATTATGATAAGGACATTTCCAAAAACCAATTTTATCTTCCTCATTCATTATTGAATAATCACTATTGACACCCCAAAACCATTCACCTTGCTGTGTATCACGTAAATATTTTTTTATAAAACTCCATAACTGAAATACTTTTTCTAATTGCTTTCTATCGTTTGCCAATTGATAAGCATTCAAAAATCCAACCATGCCTTCGGCACTCACCCACCATTCTCGATGACTATCAAAATGTTGATTTGTTGGATTAAATTCATGAATTAAACTTCCATCTTCATTTAATCCTTCAGAAGCAGCATTTACAATATTTAGTGCGATTTTCTTCCATTTCATTATTAAATCATCATCTTTCAATATTTCGGCGGCTTCGAGCAAAAGCCACGAAGCCTCAATATCATGACCATAAGAAATTGCATCCGATTGCTTTTTCCATTCGTTATCAAAGAATAAACCCAAATGAAAATTTTCGTGATTGATTATTTTATATTCAAAAATATCTAATAAACATCTGATTTTTTCGGCTAAAAAACTGTTCTTCCACACACTATATAAATTGACGTAGGCCTCAATGATATGTAAATGTGTGTTCATTGTTTTGGGGTCATTACGGTCTTTTTCACTTAACCTTAAATCTTCAATTATCTCCCAACTTTGTGTAAAAGCCTCATTGTATCCATCTGTAATTTTATCGTAACTATGCAACTCGATTAATTCAAATAATTCGATGGCAAAATCTAAAGCCTCTTGTACTTGAGTAGCTTTATAATATTCAGACAAACCATAGATAGTAAAAGCTAAAGCATAAATTTGTTTACGAGTATTCAAAGGGTTACCTTTTGCATCTACCGACCAATACACACCCCCATAAATTTTATCTCTAAAATGTTGATTGATATATTGAAAAGCTCTTGTTGCCGCTTGAAGTCTATCAAGTATTTTTGAATCATCATTTTGGTTATATGCTGCAGAAAAAGTCCACAAGATTCTTGCATTTAAAACACTACCTTTTTCGGCATGGTGAAAATTTTTCCCCTCGTTATCCATTTTCCCAATGAACCCACCATAAGAATCATCAAAAGAATAGTTCAGCCAAAATTGAAGTATATTTTGCAATTCAGTGTAAATTTCAGCCTTAAATGTAGCCTTATCCATTATATCTTTTCTGAAATTATTAAATTTATAAGGCTAAATTCTTTTCAATAATATTTTTCAATCTCTCAACTGAAGTAGCAGAACGAAATCCATCAGAAGGAGTATTGATACAATAATCCATCAATTTGTCTAAGGTAGAAGTAGCCACGTGCATCCTTGTATCGGAAGAAGCATAATAGATAAAAACGGTTCCATCTTCATCTAAAATCCAGCCATTTGAGAAAGCAACATTTGATACATCTCCTACTCTTTCATTTCCTTCGGGAGCAATAAAATAGCCAGCTGGTTTATAGATTACCTTGGTTAAATCAACTAAATCAGTCATAAAAACATATAAAACATATCGTAGTCCGGCGGCAGTATTTCTAACGCCATGTGCTAAATGTAACCAACCTTTTGGTGTTTTTAGAGGTGCTGGGCCTTGTCCATTTTTTACTTCATAAACGGTATGATAATGTTTTTCGTCAACAATATATTCTTTTTCAACATTGGCATTCATCATTGAATCAGTAAATCCTAAGCCTATTCCTCCTCCAGTTCCAGCTTCTATAAACCCATCTTGTGGGCGTGTATAAAGTGCATATTTTCCACTAACAAACTCAGGATGAAGTACAACATTTCTTTGTTGTGGTGAAGGTGTCTTCAAATCTGGTAAACGCTCCCATGTTTTCAAATCTTTTGTGCGTGCAATACCACATTGAGCAATGGCTGATGATTCATCACCTTTTTTTGCATTTGGATCTTTTCGTTCTGTGCAAAAAAGCCCATAAATCCAACCATCTTCATGAGCAACTAACCTCATATCATATACATTACCATCGGGAATATCTGTTTCTGGCATTGTAATTGGAAAATCCCAAAATTTAAAATTATCAATTCCATTTGGGCTTTCTGCAATGGCAAAAAAAGATTTTCTATCCATTCCTTCTACCCTCACTGCTAAAATAAATTTTCCATTAAATTTTATTGCCCCTGAATTGAAAGTTGCATTAATACCAAACCTTTCCATCAAGTAAGGGTTTGTCAGTGGGTTCAAATCATATCTCCAAATTAATGGGGCATGTTCGGCAGTTAAAATTGGGAATTCATATTTGTCATAAATCCCATTCCCAAGAGCTACTTTCGAGTTTTTACGTCCCAAAAGTTCTTCATAAGCTTTTGTAAGAGCCGAAAAGCGATTTTCAAATGTGGTCATTTATATAAAAATTGATTGTTTTGAGTAAATTTTAGGAATTAGGAATTAGGAATTAGGAATTAGGAATTAGAAACGGCATCCTGATTTCATAAAGTTCATTTATTTATAACTTTTCTTTATTAATTTTTTTTAGATTTTCTTTCCTAATTCGTCATTCGAAATTCTTAACTCGTCATTTGCCAGTTCTATTCATCTATATACGTTAATCTTCTAACCTATCCCACCATGTAAATTTCAAAATGAAAATAATACATGCCAATATGGCTATATCAAATAGTAAAGGGAGATGCATCCCTAATACAAAATACATAGGTAAGGCTGTTAGACAAAGCTGTGCAATAATACCTAAAACCACATTAAACATATCTATTTTGAAACCTTCATTTGCTTTAAATGTAGGTTCATCTTTCAAAACCAAATCATGAATTGGTCGCCAAAATCCCCAAGGACGAACTGTTTTATAGAAAGATTTTAAAACTTTTTCATCAGTAGGCGGTGCTAAAAATGTTCCACCGAAAGATGCCGCTAAAGAGATTATAAATAAAAGTGGCCACCAATATAAAGGTAAACCTGTGGTAAGATATGGCATCACTAATGCCGCTATAATTCCAGCAGCCATTCCCCAAAAAAAGCCATTGGCATTAAATCGCCACCAATACCATTTTAAACAGTTGGCAGCAACATAACCGCCATATAAACCTCCCACAATCCACTGCAAAATTTCATTGACACTGTTTGCCATAAAACCTAAAATAATTCCAATAATAACTACTGCAATGCCAACAATGTAGTTGATCGAAATTGTCTTTTTATTATTGGCATTTGGGTTAATATATTTTAAGTAAATATCATTTACAATGTATGCTTGTGCTGCGTTGAGTGTGCCACTAAATGTACCCATAAATGCACCCATCAGTCCAGTTAGAACTATTCCAAGCACACCAACAGGCATAAATTTATTGACTGTTTCGGGTAAAATTAATTCAAAATCAATTTCGCCTAAAGGATTTTTTATATGTAATTGATTATAGTATAATAATGCTAAAACAGTCAAGCCAATAATCATTGAGTATCGAACAGGAAGTAGAATGATACTCACAAAACCAGTCATTTTACTGGCTTCTTTTGGACTACTTGTACTTAATATTTTTTGCATATCATAATTTGGAGCAGGCCCAGCCAATGATGCAAAAACCCCTTTCAAGAGCATCATCATAAAAAACAGTCCAAAAATGCCATATCCATCAGCAGCAATTTTATCATTCACTTCTGGCCTAATTTTCGACCAATCAAGGTTTAAATTCCATCCAAAAAATGGACTATCCCAGCCATTGGGTAGCACTAAAGTATTGCCATTGAGATGGTTCATTGCTATGACGGCAATTGAAATTGAAGCGATAATCATGATACTATATTTAATCACATCCCCCAAAACAATGCTGTGCATACCTCCTAAAACAGAGTAAAATGTTGCAATAATTGTAAATATAATTCCATAAAAATGTGGAATATATTTAGCAGGAATATCAAATGGTACATAATCTTTCACAATATGCCAAGGAATAAAAATCTCAATGAATTTTCCTAAACCCACAAATCCATAAGCTAAAAACCCAAAACAACTCAGCAAAGCAAATGCAATAACCACAATTTGTGAACTTTTCACGCCTTGTCCAGTCATTCCAAATCTGGTTTGAAGCCATGCTGCTCCCGTATTTGAATTGCTTCGTCTTAGCCATTTACTCAAAAACATCATTAAAAAAACTTGGTTAAAAACTGGCCAAAGCCAAGGAATCCAGATGCTTTTTAAACCATAAACAAAGCAAAGACTAACCATCCACATTGTACCACTAATATCAAACATATCCGAAGCATCACTCAAGCCAAGCATATACCATGGCAATTTTTTCCCACCCATCAGATAACTATCTTTATTTTCCTTCGCTTTTTTCCGCATATAGAAGCCAATGAAAATCATCGTGGCTAAATATGCCAAAAGTATCAAAACATCAATTGTTTGAAGCTTCATGTTTTTTTAAGGTTAATGATTGATAGTAAATTGTTCATATTCAATTGCATACATTAATATTGTCAAATCATTTTGATTATTGTTTGTAAAGGTTTCTTGCGGCAGTTTGTTTTTCAAGAATTACTTTTCCAGACTGAATCATTTTCATAAAATCTTCGGCACTTTTTTGTCCTTTATATGGTGCATAAAAATGGTCAGTTCTTCCATTTCTCCACACCAAAATGTAGGAGAGTTTGGTATCTTGGACAACAGGTAAGACAATGTTTGTCCACCAATTAGCTTCTGTCAATTGTTCCAAACCCATTTCAGTTATAGCACATGGTTTGTTCGTTTCGGTGGCAATTTCCTGTAAAGTATTCACCATTCGCTTAAAATCAACTTTGAATGACTCATTACTTATAGGAGCATTACGGTGATATAAATCAAAACCAACCAAATCAACAAAATCATTTCCTGGGTATCGCTCTAAATAATGTTCCTTTGAATTAAACTTATCTGTAGAGTAGGCAATTAGTAAGTTGTGTACTTTCTTCTTCTTTTGTAAGTAATTGATTGTAAATTTCCACATTTTTATATATTCTTCGGGAGTACAATGTCCCGATCCCCACCAAAACCAAGAACCAGTATGCTCATGGAATGGTCGAAAAATTATTGGGATTAATTCACCATTTGCACCTTTTAAGCTTTTCAAAAAAACAGCAACTTTATCTAACCAAGATTTATATCGCTTTAGGTTGTTTTTATTATCAAAAATATGCTTGATTGTAGAATCTGCTTTATCCCATGAAGACTTTTTGGGATCGGTTGGATTATTGAAATGCCAACTAATTGTACTTATTCCACCGCGATCGTATGTTTCTTGAATATATTTTTGAATTTTAAGGAAAGGTACTCCATCTAAATTATTTGCATTATCAAACTCAATTTTCCCCAAATCCCAACCAAGAACGGCAGGATATTCTCCCGAAACTGACATTACATCAGAACGCCCATCTTCGCCAATCCAACGAGTGCCATCTTCATTTAAACCGTAAGCCAAACCATCTTGATGCCCAAACATCACGCCTTTGTATTGGTATTCTAGCAAATGACGATATAAATGTCGAGTTTCTCTGGTAGCTTTTTTATCAATTTGAGCCATTGATAAAAAACTAATCAGTACACAAATAGAAAAAAAACTGTATTTAATCATGAATATCTAATTTGAAGCTTTGAAAAAGTTAAGGTTAATTTTTCTTTATGGGTTACGAGCTAATTTTATGAGTATTTGTTAATTCAACGAACAATAGAATTTATTTATATAAAAGTTTTACTAAGATAAATTCAGGGCAAGTAAGACTCGCCCTGAAAGAAATAAAGTTTTAAACCTAAAACAAACAACTGTAAATATTTGGAGTGGAAACATCACTTAACCAACAGTGCTATTTTATAAAATTATTGACACAAAATAACACTATTTTAAATGCAGCTACATAACACAATTTTACCCATTTATTGCACTTTTCTTACACAAAACATAAATAATTGCATGAATACATTTATGCACTATTATAGGTACATATTTATCACTATTAAAAGTTCTCTAATAAAACATCAACATTAATTCAAAATAAATTACTATAAATACCTTTTTTAATTTAACTTTTAAAAGATACAATTAAACTTTTTTGTGTTTTTATTGAAAACTATTACTTTTACATCAAAAAACATTACAGTATTATTTTATCTAAATCTACTAATAATATGAGCAATTTTTATCACGAAATAACTCCACTTACACCGAATGATTGTTTCATGGTTTTTGATAGACTTAAAAGTAAATTCAATTTTCCAGTGCATTTTCACGAAGAGTATGAACTAAATTTTATAGAAAATGCTAAAGGTGCAAAGCGAATAGTTGGCGATAATATTCAAATGATTGATGATTTAGATTTAGTTTTGGTTGGCTCAAATCTGCCTCATAGCTGGCTTAATTATGAATCTTCTTATCAAGATATTCATGAGATAACAATTCAATTCCACAAAGATTTATTTGATGACAAATTTTTACAAAGGAATCAGTTAAGTTTTATAAGAAATTTACTGGAACGCTCATCCAGAGGGATTTCATTTTCAACTGAAACAATTAAAAACATCAAACCTCGACTAATTGCTTTATCAAAAAAAAGTGGATTTGATTCGGTAATTGAGTTAATATCTATTCTTCATGACTTATCTGTTTCTCGCAATGCACAAATCCTGACCAGTAGTTCATTTATGAATGAAAATGGCAATTTTAATAGTAGAAGGATTGAAAAAGCATTTGAATACATGCGAGCCAATTATAATAAAGACATTTCGCTCGATGACATCGCTAAAATTGTTAATATGGCTGAAGTGAGCTTTAGTAGGTTTATTAAAAAACGAACAGGAAAAACCTTTGTCGATAGTCTCAATGATATCCGATTAGGTCATGCTTCTCGCCTATTAATTGATACCACTTTAACTATTTCTGAAGTTTCTTTTAAATGTGGATATAATAATCTTTCCTATTTTAATCGTGTTTTTAAGAAGAAACATAATTGTACACCAAAAGAATTTAGAGAGAATTATTCTGGCACAAGAACATTTGTATAAAATACCATAAAACACTTACTATAAACACTTTACGACATATGTGTTCATGTAAATATTAAGGTTTAGACACCAACATCTTTAGGTACACACCATTTGTCCAACCAAAGCCATCTTGATTTGGATATTCGCCACCACTTGCCTCACCTATTTCACTGTCAACATTATATTTTTCAGTCAATTTACCAGAGTTTTTATAAACTGTCAAATTGAGTTTCATCCAATTGGTTTTAATTTTTTGAGCAAGAGATGTAATATCATAATTTAATAACCCTTTGTATGCAATCCATTGCAATGGGGCCCATCCATTTGGTGCATCCCATTGTTGTTCAGTCGCTTTAAGAGTTGTTATTAAACCACCCTTTTTCAAAAATTTTTCTTCTATTACGATTGCTACTTTTTCAGCTTGTTTTTCAGTACTTATTCCAAAGTAAAGTGGATAAGTTGCAGCTAAAGTATAATGTATTTTGGGTTTATTTTCAATAAAATCAAAATCAAAATAAAACATTTTCGTTTTATCCCAACAATACTTTTGAATAGCTTCTTGACGTTTTTGGGCGTAATATTTAAATTTCAATGTGTTTTCTGTATCATTGTTCAAAAGATATGCCTCTGACAAAGTTTCTTCCAAATGTACAAGCAAACAATTCAAATCTACTGGAATAATATCGGTAGTATGAATACTTTCAAATGAATTTTCATCCTTAAACCAACGACTACTAAAGTCCCAACCAGACTCAGCAGCAGCTCTCAAATTTCTAAACAATTGTGGAGGCGATTGAGTCGATTTATGTGACAATTCAACATCTTCTTTAAATGCTTCAGGTCGAGGAGCATCTTTCTCATCCCAAAAACGATTTAATATCGAATTATCGGGCATTTTAACTACTCGACCAATGGCATTATTTACATCAGTAAGTGCATATTTACCCGACATCCAAAATTGATATTCTTTCTCTAAATATGGTAGATAATCAACCAAAATTTGAGACCCTTTTTCTTCGCTTAAAAGCCTGACCATCAAGGAATAATATGGTGGTTGCGAACGACTTGTATAATATGTTCGATTTCCATTCGGAATTAATCCTATTTGGTTAATTAAGTATGAAAAATTATCAACCATTTGTTGGATTAAGTCTATCCTACCCGATACTTGCAATCCAAGCATGGTAAAAAAGCTATCCCAATAATACACTTCTCTAAAACGACCACCAGGAACAACATAGGCGTTCGGCAATGGAATCAATGAAGTATGTTCAGCTTTAGGTTGGCGAGTAAGCACTGTCCATAATTTTTCAATATGCTCTTCAATGCTTTCATTGGTATCAGTTTTGTATGAAAACGAATAACTTTCAGGCAAATCAAAATTTTCAGATATAAAGTCCTTTAATTCAAAATTTGGTAAATCTTTTTCATTTAAAAACTTTTCATTGATAAGTGATAAATTATATTTTGGCGTACAATCTGGAAATGTTTTATTATCAGGGAAAACATTTTGCATTTGTACAAATTCAAATAATTGTCCTAATTCATGAATATTTTTCATTGATAACTTTAATAGTGTAATAATAGGATGTTAAAAATATAATTAACGAATTAATGAAAATGAGGAAATTCGAGGAGTTTACACTTGTGGACTCCAAATGACGAGTTACGAATTTCGAATGAGAAACTAATTTTATAATCTTACTAAAGAAAAGGTTTGAATGAGTGAACATTATAAAATCAAGAGACATTCCTAATTCCTAATTCCCAATTCCTAATGCCCCCCCGTAGTATCAAATTCAATAGTTTTATTTGTTTTTTTCTGTATATTATTTAAAATAAACAAGCAAATAGCCAAAATTGCCATCGGAATTAAAGCGAAATAGAATGCTTTTTCTCCTCCAATATTTTTAAATAAATACCCTACTAATCTCGACCCTAAAGTCCCCCCTATTGCCGAGAAGAAAACCAATAAAGATGCCATCGGGCTATGAAATACCTTTTCAGTTGCACTTAAAACAATTGAATTTACCAATGGATATATGGGTGCTAAAAAGAAACCAATCAATGGAAAAACATAAGCAATCACAGGCACATCAGTCAATGAATTGATTTCTTTGATTTCAAGATTACTGGTTTGTGGCAAAACAGTGATCACCATCAATGCTGCCCCTATCAAACAAGCCAACAATAAAATCAACCAATAAACCTTTTTGATCAAAATAGAAGATAAATACCTTCCACCTGCGATAGAAAGCATGAGAATAACAGCCATAAAAACACTCAATTTTTCAGGCAAATGAAGTACTTTTTCATTGAAAGTAGGCAACCAACTCATAATCCCTTGCTCTGTCATCACATACATAAATGCTGCAATAGCAAAAACACTTACCAAAGGACGTTTCAATAAACCAATCATTTGTTTGAAATCATCTCCCAAATTCGTACCTGGAATTTCATAATTGAGGCGTTTGAAATCTGAAAAAAGCAAAAACAGAAATGAAAGACCAATCAAAGTTGCTACTACCAAATACACTCTCAACCAAGCATTTGGGTCAGTTTCACTATAAAACAAAGGAAAACCTACAAAAGCAACTGCTATTCCAATCATAAAAAAACTTTCAATCGAGCTTATAAATCCTTTGTGTTCCTTGTCATTATTAACCAACAAGCCAACCAATGAATAAACAGAAACTTTCACCACAGCAAATGAAATACCTACACAAGCAAATAAAATACGAACAGAGGTAAATGAATTACCAAAATACATTTGCAAACACCCTATAAATACAAGAGCCAATGAAATTAACATGCCTCTTTTATAGCCCAATCTTGGCAAAAATGAACCAACTAAAAAAGAAACAAAGGCAATAGATAAATCTTTGAATGCTTCAAGTGAACTTGCTGAAAGCTCATCTACATGGTAAGTATTGATTGATTTTTGAATCAAAATACCGACGCTATTGAGAAGCATCGCAAATACAAAATAATTAAGATAAAGTGAAAGTTTGATCTGCCAGTTTTTCATAAATGTAGGTTGTACTATATATATAATGAAAGTTAAATTATAGTAAAAAAGCGAGCAAATTGCCCGCCTTTTAAACTCATCATAGGTTATTGCCTTAATCTTTCAAAATCAAAATTAATCTTCTATCAATTTGATAGGCAAAATTGAGTTTTTTTTTGAAAAAAAAATATTCTTTTATTAAGCGATTTTAAAACTATATTATTATTTTTATGAAAAATTTAATTATTCTAATCTTAATTGAGTGAAAACTGCATTTGAACAAATACAAAATGATGAAGGAAGTTCATTTCGCCTACTGAATCAAAAAGTTAATGCCAACGATTTCCCATGGAGTTATCATTACCATCCAGAATATGAATTAGTTTTAGTATTTGATGGCAGAGGTAGAAGACACGTAGGAAATCACCTCAGTTATTATGATAATGGTGATTTGGTTTTGATTGGTTCAAATCTACCTCATGCGGGTTTTGGATATGATAGTATTGGTGAACATGAAGAAATTGTTATTCAATTCAAAGATGATTTTTTAGGAGCAAACTTTTTTGATAAACCAGAAATGCTTGCCATAAAAAAACTATTTGAACGTTCACAACAGGGAATCGTATTTCAAGGTGCAACCAGACAGCTTATTACTAATAGAATAAAGAAACTATTAAATCTTAGCCATTTTGAGCGATTACTTGAGCTATTGATGATTTTCCAAATTTTAGCAAACTCAGAAGAGTATGCTTTGTTAAATAATCAAGATACTCGATATGATTTCAATCAAAAAGACCAAGTTCGCTTAAAACGCATTTATGAATATGTAGAAAAAAACTATCAAATCCCCATTGATATCAAAGCCGCTGCTGACATAGCCAACTTGACTGTACCTTCATTTTGCAATTATTTCAAAAAAACAGTCAATCAAACATTTACGGATTTTATGAACGAATATCGTATCAATCAAGCTTGTAAACTATTGGCTACAGAAAAGAGCATTACCGATATTTGTTTTGAATGTGGTTTTGCCAATGCTTCCTATTTTAGTAAAGTTTTCAAAGCGATTAAAGGAAAAACGCCTCTTCAATTTAAGAATTTAGTAATGCGAAAATGAAAAGAGTACTGAATTCTGAGTTTAGAGTTCTGAATATACAAATCTAATTGTATCAGAAGGTTTAATTCAGAACTAAAAACTCATTTCTCCACAAATATTATTTTCAAGTCGGTATTTAACTCTTTCTGGCTCAGTCTCTTGACCTAAAAGAAACATCATTTTTGTAATAGCCGCTTCCGTAGTAATATCCGAACCACTTGAAATGCCAATGGATTTTAATTTTGAACTTGTTTGGTAATGACCTTGTAGCACTCTTCCTCCATCACATTGAGAAACATTAAAGATCACCATCCCATTTTTGGTTGCCTGATGTAATTCTTCCAAAAACCATTCATCAGATGGAGCATTTCCAGCACCATAAGTTTCCAAGACTACTCCTCTTAAACCAGTCGTTGTCAAAATATTATGTACTATTTTTTGATTAATTCCTGGAAAAAGTTTCAAAATCACTACCTGTTCATCTAATTTTTCATGCAAAATGAGCGGTAAATCTGGGCGATAAGGCAAAATAAATGGAAAGTTAAAATCAATTGTCACCCCAACTTCTGCTAATGCTGGGTAGTTTTCAGAGCGAAAAGCGTTGAATTGACTACTTTCTTTCTTTTTTGCACGATTTCCTCTTAAAAGATAAGAATTAAAATAAACTGCTACTTCTGGTACTACAGGGCGTCCATTAATTTGTGATGAAGCTATTTCTAAGGCAGTAATCAAATTTTCTCGTGCGTCGGTACGAGCGATACCAATAGGCAATTGAGCTCCTGTCAAAATCACAGGTTTTGACAAATTTTCTAGTAAAAAACTCAAAGCTGATGCGGTATATGCCATTGTGTCTGTTCCATGCAAGATTACAAAAGCATCAAAATCCTCAAAATTGTTTTTTATGATTTGTGCAAGTTCTATCCAAGTTTCAGGTTTAATATTTGAAGAATCAATTGGTTTAGCTAAGGTGAGTGTGGTTAGTTCAAATTCTAAGCGTTGTAATTCAGGTACATTTACCAGTATTTGGTCAAAGTCGAATGGAACTAAACTTTTACTTTTTGTATCATAAACCATTCCAAGCGTTCCTCCTGTATATATCATTAATACTGAAGTAGCACGATTTTTTAATTGTGATGATGTGATAATTTTAGAGGTTTTATAAGTCATTTTAAACTTAGGTTTATCTGATTGATGAAGATTTTGATAATTGATAATAATACGAAATTTTTCTAAAATTTAACGTTTATTATTTCAAAAAATATGCCTTTGAAAAAAAAAATTGTTTTTTTTTTAGTAAAAATACAAGCTCAATTTTAGGCAGTATTGCGGTATTCGACAATTTATTTAACTAAACTTAGCTAAATCGAAATCTATTTTTTAGAAAATGAATATTTTTTTGAGTAATTATACTCAAATTTAAACCTGTTTTTTGGATTTTTTTACTTTTAAAATTATACTATTCCAAGAAAATATTATATTTTTATTGAACATTTTTTAGAAAATACCGTTATATTTGATAATCAGTACTTCTGACAAACAAAATATTATTCGAAAAACATATAATTTTTAAGTATTATGAATTTACAGCCCACATTGCGAATCGTAACAGATGACGTGGCAATCATTGATTGCTTGGTTGATAACAATGAAATGTTTAAATCATTCGACACCAACAAAACAGCCTCATTTATTGTTGGCGAAGATTATCATTTGGTTTTTTATTTTGCAGATAGCAAACTTGAAAATCGCTTTATGATGTATATAGTTGATGACTTCTCTGAAAATGTTGATTGTATGGCATATATTTTAAATCATTTAGATGAACAAATCAATCAAAACAAAGAAGAAAATAGTCATTTTTTCATGATGAAGCAAGCTAAAAGTAAAGTTTTAGATGTGCTTTACATGACAGATACTTTCCGTGCTTTATTTGGTAAAAATAGAGAAACTGAAAATACACAAATGCACTACTAATATTTATTCGATTTCATCAAGAAACATTCGATAAGCCCGTTTAAGCTCATCAAAAGCCTTTACATTTTGCTTTTGTTGAGCTTTTTCTATGCCTAATTCATACGTTTGCTTTGCCTTTTCAATTTCATCCAATTCAAAATATAGAGCCGCTGCATGATAGTAAGTTGGCACATAATCTGGGTGTTCACTTAGCAATTTTTTGAGGTAAAAAAGAGCTTGTTTATTATCCTTATTTATATACTCCATTGCCACAGCGTAGATGTTAAAAGGCTCGTTTGGCTCCTCAGCTAAATACTCCAATAAAATTTTTAATCGTTCTGCTTGCATACAATTTTTCTTTAATATAGATTTGCATAATGTTATGCGTGCATACTAATTTATGCGTATTTCAATATTTAGTATTATCTTTCTAAGTACAATATTATTAATATATGCTTTTCTTATAACCGCTAAAAGCATTAATTTATTAAAACAAATCCCTTAGGAACGGTACGCCGCTGCGGTTAGGGGGTGGTTTATTAATCATGAAAATATTAGTCTGTATTTCGAGTGTACCAGATACGACATCTAAGATTTCTTTTACAGATGGCGATACAAAGCTAAACAAAGCTGGCGTAACTTACATCATCGGGCCTTATGATGATTATGCACTTGCTCGTGCAGTTGAATTGAAGGAACAAAATGGGGCAAGTATTACTGTTTTGAATGTAGGCGGGGCTGATGCAGAGCCTCAAATCAGAAAAGCATTGGCAATTGGTGCTGATGATGCGATTCGTGTAGATGTGGAACCAAGTGATTCTTATTCTGTAGCTGAACAAATTGCAGCAGTTGCCAAAGATGGCAGCTATGATTTGATTTTGATGGGCAGAGAAACAAGCGACTATAATTCGGGTGTTGTGCATGGAATTGTTGGAGAAATGCTCGGAATCCCTTCTTTCTCACCAGTAATGCACTTAGATATTGAGGGTGGAATTGCAAGTATCACTCGTGAAATTGAAGGTGGCAAAGAAAAATTAACAGCTCCACTTCCTTTAGTTTTAGGATGTCAAGAACCTATTGCTGAGTGGAAAATCCCAAATATGCGAGGTATTATGACTGCTCGTACCAAGCCTTTAAAGGTAATACCAGCATCAGGTTCGGCTCTGACAACAACTGAAAAATATACACTTCCAGCACCTAAAGGAGCTTGTAAAATGATTCCTGCTGAAGAAGCTGAAAAATTAATTGAATTATTAAAAACCGAAGCAAAAGTCCTTTGATATTTACGATTTCAGAATTACGATTTACGAATTTTTTATATCACAATTCGAACCTCGTAATTCGTAAATCCTAATTCGTAATTCGTACCTCATAATTCGTCAATCAAAATGATACTCATATTCACAGAAGTTGCTGATGGAGCAATTAAAAAATCATCACTTGAAGCCATTTATTATGGTTCAAAAGTTGCCGAAATGTTAGGAACATCAGCCGTTGCCTTAGCGATCGGCAAAGCTGATTCATCTGAATTGGCAAAAGCAGGAAGTTTTGGTGCAGCAAAAGTGCTTCACGCAAATGATTCAAAATTAGAGGCTGCCAACAGCATGGCTTATGCCACTGTTTTAGCCGAAGCCGTAAAAGCAACTGGTGCAAAAGTTGTAATTTCAGCAAAATCATCATTTGCAGATGCTGTTACCGCACGCACAGGAGGAGCTTTGAAAGCTGCTGTTGTTGGAAATGTTACTGAATTACCCAATGTAAGTAACGGTTTTAAAGTAAAAGTAAGCATTTTTACAGGAAAAGCATTTGCAGAAGTAAATGTTACGAGTGACATTAAAATTCTGGCTATCAAGAAAAATGCGGTTGCTCCAATTGAATCAGGCAATAGTGCAACTGTTGAAGTCTTTACTCCTGCCTTATCAGATAATCTTTTTATGGCAAAAGTAACAGAAACAATCAAAGCTACGGGAACAGTATCTTTACCAGAGGCAGATTTAGTAGTTTCTGGTGGTAGAGGTATGAAAGGACCTGAAAATTGGCAGCCATTGCTTGATTTAGCAGATGCTTTGGGAGCTGCGACAGCCTGTTCGAAGCCTGTTTCAGACTTAGATTGGCGACCGCACCACGAACACGTCGGACAAACTGGTGTTAAAGTATCTCCTAACCTCTATATTGCTTGTGGAATTTCTGGTGCCATTCAGCACTTAGCTGGTGTCAACTCTTCAAAGGTAATTGTTGTAATCAATAAAGACCCTGAAGCACCTTTCTTTAAAGCAGCAGACTATGGTATTGTAGGTGATGTTTTTGATGTTTTGCCAAAATTGACAAAAGCTGTTTTAGCAAATAAATAATTGGATTAATTGATTTTTAATTATCCAATCCAAAAACATATAAATTTAAAAAAAATCCTGTGGGTAAAACACTCACAGGATTTTTTTTCAAAACCATAGAGTCCTTTTTTAAGATTTGCTTATATTTGCATCGTGGAAAAAGTAAAACTCGAAATATTAGGACTGTCGCCAAGTCAATCTCAGACTGGCTCTTTCGCATTGGTTTTGTCAGAAGAAGCTGGCAATCGCCGTTTGCCCATTATTATTGGTATGTTTGAAGCCCAAGCCATCGCAATTGAGATGGAACGCATCACACCCAATCGACCAATGACGCACGACTTATTCAAATCATTTGCTCGTGCTTTTGATTTTACGGTCGAAGAAATCTTGATTTCAGATTTACGGGAAGGTATTTTCTTTGCAAAAGTTGTATGCACAGACGGTATTCGTCAAAAATCAATTGATGCCCGCCCTTCTGATGCTATTGCTATTGGTTTACGTTTTCAAGTTCCAATTTATACGACCAATCAAATTTTAGCGGATGCTGGTATTTCTTCTCAAGAAGCAACCACAGCAGACGAACCAGAAGAGTTAATTCAATCATCCTCTCGTCCACAAAAAACCTACAAAGATTCTTTGAAGGATTTTAGTTTAGATGAATTAGATAAAATGCTTTCTCAAGCACTAATCGATGAAGAATACGAAAAAGCTGCGAAAATCAGAGATGAGATAAGTAAAAGAAACTAGAGGATAGCTCTTAGACAATTGTTTGATAATCAAGCACTTGTTTATTAAATGATCCAAAAAACAAATTAAAGAATACTGGAGATATAGGATTTCTCAGATTTTGTTTGTAGTTTTCACTTATTAATAGCCTAACTATTCCATAAATCGTAGTTCCGAAAATGCTTCGTGTACTTAAAAATTTCTTGCCTATACCAAATAATGACCCAAATCCTTTTTTTAGATATGTGTCATACATAGATATTTTTGGTATTTTTGATCGTGATCCTTTTGGTAATTGGCTGATTTTAAAGCGTTTAATCATTTTAATTGCTGGAATTCCGACCTACTGGCGAATAGCAGTAGCCAATCAATTAAAAGTTGAAGGCACAGAATATCTTGCAAAACTCCCCAATCAAAACGTTTATTTTATTTCGAATCATCAAACCTATTTTGCTGATGTAATTACTTTTTACCACATTTTCTGTTCTGTAAAATGGGGTTTTGGCAATAGGGTTTTACCAATTGCTTTGCTCGCACCAAGAGGTAGGTTGTTTTATGTAGCAGCCAGCGAGACGATGAAAGAAGGTATTATTCCCAAAATATTCAGTTTAGCTGGTGCAATCTTAGTTGAACGCTCATGGAGAGCAAAAGGTGAAAATGTAAAAAGAGAATTAGACACTTCAGCAGGCGATAATGTATCAAAAGGATTAAAATTTGGATGGGTTGTAAGTTTTCCACAAGGAACAACCAGTCCGTATGCACCCATTCGTAAAGGGACAGCACATATCATTAAAGATAACAATCCAATTGTTGTTCCTGTCGTGATTGATGGCTTTAGGAGAGCCTTCAATAAATCAGGTTTAAATTATAAAAAGCGAAATACTGAATTGAAGGTGAAGTTTAAAGAACCTATCTATTTTTCACCAGATGCAACAGTGGAGGAAATTACTGAAGTAGTAAAAAACATTATCGAACAAAATATGCCTGAACGAATCGCTCGTTGGAAAAGTGAAACAGCTTGAAAATCAAATTTTCACCAAATTATCTAATCCTTGCTGTTAAAAATCATTAATTTCTACATAATTTCTACATCTTCCTTTATCTTTGCTGATGATTATACTTTTTTATGTTTAATTACTTAAGTTTTCAAAGATTTATTGAAATCTTTTACACATTTAATCAAAGAAGACTGCTTAAAATACATAAAAAACATAAAGCAATTGTTGAATAAGTATGCAGAAAAAAAACCGAAAATTAGGTAGTTATCCAAGTCTTTTAATTGTAATTAGTCTAACAGCTGCATTATTTTTGATAGCTTTTAGTGGTTGGATTGCCCTTACCTCAAAGCAACTGGTGCAATATGTTAAACAAAACATTGAAGTGCAAATATATCTTGATAAATCCTTGACTCCAATTCAGCGAGATTCGGTTCGAAATTTAATTTCTCAAAAAAATTACATTGCTTATTCTGAGAATGTTCCACAAATTAAATTTATTTCTAAAGAAAGTACTGCCGAGCGAGTTCTGAAAGAAACCAATGAAGATTTTAGATCAATTTTAGGTGAAAATCCTTACAGAGATGCTTTTAGTTTGCGAATCAAAGATACCTACTTTAGTGAAGAACAATTAGCTAAAATTAAGGCTGACTTAGAACAAGTACCTGGTGTTTTTGAAGCCGATTATGCCAAAGATTTTGTTGAAAGTATCAATAAGAATGCCAATAAAGCTTACTTAATCATTGCATCTATAGTTGTTTTATTGCTAATTGCGATTGTTTTATTAATCAATAATACCATTCGATTGGCTCTCTATTCTCAAAGGTTCATTATTAGAAGTATGCAGTTGGTAGGTGCAACTGATTGGTTTATTCAAAAGCCATTTCTCATTCGTGGTATTTTTCAAGGAATTTTGTCAGGAATATTAGCAATTATTCTTTTGGTTGGCGTCCAACAAATAGCTATTCGTGAGATTGAAGATTTAGCAATCCTACAAGATTTTGAAAAATTATCATTTCTTTTTGGGGCAGTGATATTACTGGGTATTTTGATAGGGATTCTCAGTACTTTTCAATCAATGTATAGGTATTTGCATACTGATTTGGAAGATTTGTATTGAACATAAAAACACATCTTGATAATACAATGTTTCGTTGTAGAACGAAAAGCAAATGTTCAACATCTTACATTTTATTCTGTTTTCAATGTTAACTTACGTATGTACTACATGTAAACAACGAAAAAAAAATATTAATAAATATCATAAAACTCATGTTTCAAAATCTCCAAAACATGAATCAACCAAATAATTAAAAGTCCTTCTAATGGAGATTAGAAGGCCATAACATGAAAAATGCTCCAATCAATAATCCTGTTGAATTAAATGAAAATGATGGTAAAAGTCCACTTCCTTTCGGCAAAAGCAATTATCTCTTCATGCTGATTGGACTGGGTTTAATTTTTCTTGGATATTTCATTATGACACTTGACAAAGAAGAATTTGGTTTTGGTTTTTTAGGAATCACACTCGGACCAGCTATTGCCTTTATAGGCTTTTTATTCCAATTTTACCCAATTTTCAAGAAAAAATAAGCCTATTATATGAATTTTATTGAAGCAATTATCCTTGCAATTATCGAAGGTATTACTGAATATCTGCCAATTAGTTCGACTGGACACATGATTATTGGCTCATCTCTCATGGGAATTAGTGAATTATCTTTCACTAAAGTTTTTGAGGTAAATATCCAATTCGGAGCAATTTTATCAGTAGTTGTACTTTACTGGAAACGTTTCTTTCAATCTTTTGAATTTTATAAAAAGTTGCTTGCAGCATTTTTCCCTGCCGCTGTAATTGGTTTTTTATTAAATGATATCATTGACCAATTACTTGAAAGTGTTGCAGTGGTAGCAATTATGCTTGTTTTAGGGGGTATTATTTTAGTTTTCATTGATAAATATTTTGAGAAAAAAGCTACCAAAGAAAACATTACTTATATTGAAGCCATACAAATTGGACTTTTCCAATGTATAGCCATGATTCCAGGGGTTTCTCGTTCAGCAGCAAGTATTATTGGTGGTATGTTTCAAGGCCTTTCAAGAAAAGAATCAGCCGAATTTTCATTTTTTTTGGCAGTTCCAACGATGTTTGCTGCTTCTGGTTATAAACTTTTAAAAGGTTTTAAGGAAGGAACACTCACATTCTCTACCAATGAACTTCAAACTTTAGCGATTGGAAATATAGTTGCCTTTATTGTAGCAATGCTTGCAATCAAGTTTTTCATTTCATTTCTTCAAAAATATGGCTTTAAAGTCTTTGGGTATTATCGAATAGTAGTTGGTTTAATCATTCTGGGACTTTTGGCCGCTGGATATGACTTAAAAGTAGTGTAATGGACGAAAGAAATGAAGTAATATTGATTGACAAACCTTTGCGTTGGACTTCATTCGATGTAGTCAATAAAATACGTTGGGCTGGAAAATATAAAAAAGTTGGACACGCCGGAACACTTGACCCATTAGCAACTGGTTTATTAATTCTTTGTACTGGAAAAAAAACCAAGGAAATTGATACATATCAAGCTCAGGAGAAAGAATATACTGGCACCTTGGTACTGGGAAAAACAACCCCATCGGTTGATTTAGAAACAGATTTTGATGCCGAATTTCCGACAGATCATATTACACAAGAAGCTATAAATCAGGCTATTAGTCAACTTTCTGGAATAATTGAACAAATTCCGCCTGCTCATTCTGCTATCAAAATTAATGGCAAACGGGCTTATGAATCTGCTCGAAAAGGTGAGGATATAGTTATCAAATCACGCCAAGTTGAAGTAAAGGAATTTGATATTGATGCAAGTAAATTTCCTGAAATTGCCTTTAGAATTGTTTGTTCAAAAGGCACCTACATCAGAAGTTTAGTTCGAGATTTTGGAAAATTACTTGGATCTGGTGCATATATGAGTTCGCTAAGAAGAACCAGAATTGGAGACTTTAAAATCGAAAATGCCTCTACAATTGAGCAATTTTTGGCAGATTTGCCTATAATACCTAATAATACTGAAAATTCGAACACAGCAAAGTGAAGATATATTACAATTTAACAGATTTTGAGCCATTAAACAACGCAACTGTTACAATCGGCACATTCGATGGTGTACATTTAGGGCATCAAAAAATACTTCAAATACTTAGAGAAACCGCACAAAGTTCGAATGGAGAGTCGGTTGTTCTGACGTTTTGGCCGCATCCTCGTATGGTAGTTTCGCAGGATAGTCAAGTCTTAAAATTGCTTTCTACTATTGATGAAAAGATTGAACTTCTTGAAAAGCAAGGAGTTGATCATTTGCTTGTTATTCCTTTTACAAGAGAGTTTTCAGAATTAAGTTCGGAAGAATATGTTCGAAACATTTTAATAAAGGGCATTGGAACAAAAAAATTAGTGATTGGTTATGACCACCGATTTGGAAGAAATCGTGAAGGTGGATTTGATTATTTAAAAGCCAATGCTAATGAATTTGATATTTCGATAGAAGAGATTCCTCGACAAGAAATTGACAATTTAACAATAAGTTCAACAAAAATTCGTCAAGCACTTTCAGAAGGTCAAATTCGTCCAGCAAATGAATTATTAGGGAGAAATTATAGTTTCACAGGCATTGTTGTTAAAGGACGACAATTAGGGCGTACCATTGGTTTTCCAACAGCCAATGTCCAAGTTTCTGAAACTTATAAACTCATCCCTGCCAATGGGGTTTATGCAGTCAAAACATTTGTGCGTGGGCATTGGTATGCAGGTATGATGAATATTGGTACTCGACCTACCGTTGATGGCATTGGGCGTACGCAAGAAGTTAATATTTTTGACTTTGATGATGACATTTATGGCGAGACTGTGATTGTAGAATTGATTGATTTTATAAGAAATGAACAAAAATTCAATGGGATTGAAGAATTAAAGGCACAAATATTAAGAGATAAAGCAACCACTAAAGAAAAGTTATGTTTGTAGAAATCGTTGGCTGGATAGGGTCAGTCCTAATTGTAGGTTCTTATTTTCTTAATATTCAAGGCAAATTAGAATCAACTGATAAAAAATACATTTTGTCAAATCTACTTGGCGGGATTTGCTTCATCATCAATACTTATGCACATCAAGCATATCCTTCTGTAGCTGTAAATATCATTTGGGTTTTGATTGCTATCTTTGCTATATTCAGAAAGAAATAAAGCAAAAATACCGCCTAAAAGACGGTATTTTTGTCATGTTGTTTTGTCCTTATTTCCTATTAAAAAGAGTTTGAAAATATTATTAAATTTTTAATAATATTATTTCATACTTAATGCTTGTAAAAGCAAGTATAATACCACGCTAAAAATAAATTATTAGATGGTAGCAAATTGGGCTATTTGCAAAAACTTGACTAAAGGAAAAGGGATGAACAATAAATATTGGGCTTTATCAAAAAATATGCCATCAATTTTAATTATAAATCTGAGGACTGAGCCAAAGCAACACTTTTTGATTAAGGATATTAAGCATTTCTTACATAACTACCAAGCCATTTAATAGCATTACGATGCTTCTTAAATACTTTCTGAACATTTTCATCTTCAAAAAAACCTTCCAATTCCATAAAAAACCAAAAATTAAAATCTTCATCACCTTTATACGGGCGACTTTCAATTTTAGTTAAATTGATTCCAGCTTTTTTAAAGTCTTGGAGAAAGCTTGCCAAAATACCTGGTTTATCTGTATCAGGGAGACGAGCAATAATGGTAGTTTTATCATTACCACTTCGCATATTTACAAAGTTTTTTGCCAAAATGTAGAATCGAGTTCTATTTTGACTATTATCTTCTATATTATTAAAAAGTACGGGTAATCCGAAAAGTTTAGCAGCAATTTCCGAACATATTGCTGCACTTTCTGGGTCTTCAGCAGCTAATTTGGCGGCTTTTGAAGTTGATTCAACTTGAATTTCTTCGGGTTGAGTTTGCTCAAAATACTTATTCAAAAAACCTCTACATTGTCTAAAAGCAATGTCTTTTGAGTAAATACGCTTGATTCTTGAAGGATTTTCGGCTTCGGTAGCTAATGCAAAATGAACTGGAATTTTTAGTTCGGCAGCTACATTTACATTCATTTCATTGAGCAAATCAACTGTTTCATAAACTATACCTTCTTGGTTATTTTCGATAGGAATAACCCCAAACTTTGCTCGTCCAGTATCAACTGCCTCAAAAACTGACTTAATTGTTGGTAGAGTCATGTACTCACTCATCGCTCCAAATCGACTTTCGGCAGCTTGATGTGTAAAACTACCTTCTGGACCAAGATATGCCACTCTTTCGGGCAATTCGATATTGCGAGCAGCAGCAAAAATCTCTAAATAGATTGCATCAATTGCTTCTTTATTTAATGGTCCATTATTTAGTACATTCAGTCTATCCAAAATCTCTTTTTCTCGTTCCGGACGATAAATGATGGCTTTGGTTGAACGTTTAATCTCTCCCACTTTATGTACCAAAGTCATACGTTGGTTCAAGAGTGCAAGTAGTTGATTATCAATTGAATCAATATCTTTTCTTATAGCTTCGAGTGTCACTTTCCTAATAGGTTGGTTATAAATATTTTTCTTAGATTACAAATTTAGATAAAAACACTTAATTTTACTCATTTTAGTAGTTTACAATTCGTATATAAATAAAAATAAGACTCAATTGAGTCTTATTTTTGATAAATCAACTTATAATGAATTAATTTTCTTTTCAATTCTTATCGCTATTTATTTTTATGAGATTCTAAAAAATCTTTCAAATCTTCTCGTCTTCTTCTTGAAACATTTAACTCAACGTTGTTTTTCATCTTTACAATTGTATGATTTCCCATAGCATTAGATAAAAATTTTAAGTTTATTATAAATGTTTTACTTATTCTAAAAAAGCCTTGCTGAGAAAAACTCTCTTGCAATTTTTTAAGTGTTTTTGCCAATACTATTTTATTACCATTTTCAAAATGAAGCTCTGTATAATTGACATCAGCTCTCAAGAAAACAACTTCACTCGGTCTGACGTTTTTATTGTGAGAAATTTTAATAGTTTTCATTAAATCTGTGGAATTATGTTTATCAAATCTTATTTTAAAATTTAAATTTAATTATTAAGAGTGTAGGAATATTTAATTGCAGCACCCACAAGTATAAGATTTGTTGAGGCTGGCATTGTTACTACTAATCGATAAAAATTAACTGAATTATTAACGACTTCGGTTAGTGGAGGAGAAGTAACCGATAACACATTTGTACTCGCTGATATATTGGTAAATGTACCATTAGCTCCCGTAATATTTGTATAGGCTCCACTACCAGAATGACTCATTTTTTGTAAACCATAAGATGTTAATCCTAGACCCGTTGATGGTGAAACACCATCATTATCAATATAATAAATAGTTAATTCATTAATAGAAGCAGCATCAGGTAATGAAATATTGGCATGAAACGACCCCGTAGCACTCGTCATAGACACTCCTCTACTACCTTGTGTAGATTCATTGGATGAGACATGAGAAACGAAAGTTCCTGGCCCTAATTTTAAGATTTCGTTGCGGGTAAGAGTTTGCCATTCTGCCGTACCACTAATATCTGTACTTACCAAAACTTTATCTACACCAGCACTATTACCTTGGTATCTCATCTTACCTGCTATTACAAGCCCATATCCACCAGCAGTATTTTGAAAATACCCACCCGCAGCAGTTAGATGGTCTGCTTTTCCCCAAACAGCGGTACCATTTGTACCAAAAACATTTCCATGTACCCCAACACCAGAAACTTGCCCAGATTGCCCAAATACTCCGTAGCCACTTGAGCTACTTCCTTGTGTAAAACCATAAACCCCAGTGCCAGTTAATGAATATCCATAAACACCATATCCACTACCAGCATGCGTACCCTTTACTCCAATACCATTGTTATTTGTCGAAGAATTTATGCCTTTCACCCCAATAGTCTCCCCTGATGGGTTCGTTGCATCGGCACTTCCTAAAATACCCGACGTGTTAGTTAAGGATGATGTTATATTTCCTTGAATTGCTGAAGACCCAACTCCTCCTCCAGTGTTTATTACCTGAAAGCCTTGTGTAGAAAACGTTCCAGAACCAGAATACGGCAAAGTCAGTGAACTGCCGCCACCTCCACCTGTTGCAACTTCCATCCAGCCACTTCCACTACAAACATTAGCTCGGTTGGTTGTCGTCAAGAATACAATTTTGCCATAATCTGCCGCTGCACAAGCTGGCAATACCGAAACACTCGGAATCTGCAAGTTATTTGGACTTAATGTAATCGACTGAGCTTTTGATGAAAATGCAATAAGTGTAAAAACACTGATTAATAACTTTTTTTTCATGTTTTCTGTACTTTTTTGATTGATTTTGAAAATTTTATAGTGTTTAAAACGCCATAATCAGTGCAGTCACAAACACACAAAATGATAATAAATAAATAGGCTAATTTTCGCTTCATTGGGATTGTATTGATGATGCAATTTGAGTTGAAAAATTTTCTCATAATTTTACATTTATCCAACGGTAACATTTTTAAGTCAGTTGGTAGAAAATACTTATCCGTAGGTTTTTAGACAGATAATGATTTCAAGCAACAAAACTTACAGATTTGGAAATATCAAAAAAAGGTATCTACTTTTGTAAAAAAGCAGTAAATCATTAATCAATGAGCAGATTTTTATTCATTTTATTTCTGACAATTGCCAGTTTTGCAAAAGCACAGCAACTTGAAAACTTAATTGAAAAATGTGAAGATTTTCACTTGTCGGGTGAAGCAGATTCTTTGAAGAAATACACAAAATTGGCTTCAGAATTTGCCACTAAAAGTAATGATGCCCTCACTATAACTCGTTTACAGTATTTTAATGCCACTACCCTTTTACGTACTCAGCCCGATAGTGCAATCAAATTACTGACGGCTATTAATAAAACCTTTATAAGCAGAAACGACACTAAGTTTTTGCCATATATCAATGCAAGTTTTGGTGCATACAACCGAAGATTAGGAAATTATAAAGAGGCTTTGAAGTACTATAACCAAGCCATTGATTATGCCAAACAGCACTATCCGAACAATACAAACAAAAAATTGAATCGAATTTTGGCATTGCAGTATAATAGTATTGCAGTAATTAATTTCGAGATGTCGGATTATGAACTTTCAAATCAAAATGCACTTAATGCCTCAAGAATCGCAAATCAATATAATTTTACTCAAATAGAATTGGCTTCAACGATTATCTTAGCCAATATTAAGATGCACTTTAAGCAATTAGATTTGGCAGAAAAAAGTTTTCTTGAAGCAAAAAATCTATCTATCAAGATTAATGACAAATACCGGTTGGGAGTAGCCCTCGCCAATTTGGGAATTATAAATTTTCTGAGGGTCGAGGCTTCACAAACAAATTCAAAAGCCTATTTGGCTTCAAAAAAGTATTTCTTTGAAGCACTCGAAATAGCTAAAGAACAAAACGATTTCACAGCTATATCGGCCAGGTATTCAAATTTAGCAAATGTCGAAAACGTAGTAAAAAATTACCAAAGTGCTAATGTATACTTGAAAGATGCCCTAAAATACGCTGATTTATCCAAATCAAAGTTGCTCACGATGCAGGTTACAACATCTTTAGCACGGAATTATTTGGCATTGAATGATACAAAAATGGCCATCGAATTGGCTAATAAAGGCTTGAAGATGTCGCAGGAAATGAGCAATGAAAAAGAATTGCCTAACCTCTATAGCATTATACAAGAATCCTACACAAAAGAAAAGAATTATGTTAAAGCACTCGAATTTCAGAAAGCTCAAATGAATGCTAAAGATAGTTTATATGCAAGCTCAACTTCTGCAAAAATTTCCGAACTACAAACCAAATATGAAACTGAAAAAAAACAAAAAGAAATTGAGGTTTTGACACTTCAAAACCAAGCTAAAGAGGCTGAAATCAAACAAAAAAACTACTTAATTTTAGCAATTACGCTAGGTATTTTAATGCTGATGGGCAGTTTTATATTTTGGAATCACCAGCGAAATCTCAAAGAAAAACAACAAACTGCCGAAATGAAACAGCGGCTTTTGAGAGCACAATTGAATCCACATTTTTTGTTTAATTGCTTAAACTCTATCCAAAGACTTTATATTGATGGCAAAACTGCCAAAGCCAATGATTTTATTGCTGATTTTGCACAATTAATGCGTGATATTCTCGAAAAAACCAGCCGAACGACCATTCCCCTTTACGAAGAAATGGATTTTATTGAAGCCTACCTTTCGCTTGAAAAACGACGTTTGGGAGATAAATTTGAGTACCAAATCATCATGGATGAAAAAATCAAAAACGCTGATTTTGTAGTACCTTCATTTATAGTGCAACCATTGGTCGAAAATGCACTTTTGCATGGAGTTCTACCAAAAAATCAAAAAGGAAAAATCGCAATTTCAATCAATCAGCTAAGCAATGAAAGTCTTTCAATTTCAGTGAAGGACGATGGTATTGGCTTTTATGAATCTATGAAAAAATCCGGAAAACATACATCTAAAGGTATAGACTTGATAAAAACAAGGCTGGGAAAGAAAGGTAAAATATTGATTAAAGAAATTAAGAATTTGAATGATGAAATAGTAGGCTCAGATGTTGAACTCGTTTTAAATACGTAAATGTTAAAGGTTATAATTATAGATGACGAAGAAGATGCAAGGTATTTACTTCGTAAGGCATTGGAAGAAAATTTTAAAGAAACCATTCAAATCGTTGGCGAAGCAGATGGCTATAAAAAAGGAGTAGTTTTACTCGAAAGTATTCCTTGTGATGTGGCGTTTCTTGATATTAAAATGCCTGATGGCACAGGTTTCGATATTCTAAACGCCATCGAAAACAAAAACTTTTCGGTAGTTTTCATAACTGCCTTTGATAGATTTGCAATCAAAGCATTTGATTTTTCGGCTATCGGATATTTAGTTAAACCATTCAAAATAAGCGATCTATCAAAAACTATTGAGCGTATTTTAGTTCAAAAAGAAAAACTAAATAAAGATTTTACCCCTTTCAAAATTTTGTTAGAAAGCTATTCAGAAGAAAGAATTCGAAAACTTGTTTTACCGAATGCCGATGGGTTCACGGTCGTAATGCTTGATGAAATTCTATATGTTAATTCGGTCAGAAATTATTCAGAATTTCATTTAGTCAATAATTCAAGAGTGCTAACGAGCAAGCCATTGATCAATTATGATACACTACTTTCGGAACAAGGTTTTTTCAGAATTCACCATTCCTATCTTATTAATTTGAGTCATTTAAAGGCCTTTGTACGCTCAGAAGGAGGAGCAGTCAAAATGATAAATGGTGATTTATTGCCCGTTTCTCGTCAGAAAAAAAGTGAATTGATGGATAAGTTTTTATGAAACCAATCGCTCAATTCACTTTAAAAATAAGCTTACTTAATTTCTAAAATTTCTGCCAAAACCTCATCAATTTCATCTTTTTCAATTCTAAGATTATCAATGATAAATTTTTGACGTTCAGGTGTATTTTTACCCATATAATAACTTAAAATCTTAGCAATCGAAGATTCTTTTTCTAAAATAACTGGCTCTAAACGTATATCCTCTCCAATAAAATTTTCAAATTCATCAGGCGAAATTTCACCTAAACCTTTAAATCGTGTAATTTCGGGCTTTGGAGAAAGTTTGTTGATCGCCTTTTGTCTTTCTTCATCCGAGTAACAATAAATTGTTTCTTTCTTATTACGTACCCTAAACAAAGGTGTTTCTAAAATATACAAATGTCCTTCACGCACCAAATCGGGAAAAAACTGCAAGAAAAATGTCAACAAAAGTAATCTAATGTGCATGCCGTCCACATCAGCATCTGTCGCTACAATAATTTTATTATAACGTAATTCTTCTAAACCGTTCTCAATATTGAGTGCATGTTGAAGCAAATTAAATTCTTCATTTTCATAAACAATCTTTTTGGTTAAGCCAAAACTATTCAAAGGTTTACCACGAAGACTGAAAACTGCTTGTAATTCAGGATTTCGAGCTTTGGTTATCGAACCACTGGCCGAGTCACCTTCAGTAATAAACATGACTGTATCAAAACGCTTTTCATTTTTTTCATCATCCAAATGAAAACGACAATCTCTCAGTTTTTTGTTATGCAAATTTGCTTTTTTAGCTCGTTCATTGGCTAATTTTCTAACTCCTGCCAATTCTTTACGCTCACGTTCTGACTGCTCTATTCGCTTTTTAAGGGCTTCTTTCACAGCAGTATTCATGTGCAAATAATTATCCAATTTTTCTTTCAAAAAATCACTGATAAATGTGCGAACGGTTGGAGAATTTGGTTCAGGTGAAATGGTTGCAGAACCTAACTTGGTTTTGGTCTGCGATTCAAAAACTGGTTCTTGTACTCGAATTGAAATTGCAGCAATAACTGATTGCCGAATATCTTCGGGTGTATAATCTTTATTAAAATGCTCTCTAATGGTACGAACCAACGCTTCTCTAAATCCAGAAAGGTGAGTGCCACCTTGCGTTGTATTTTGTCCATTTACAAAAGAATAATATTCTTCACCATACTGATTTCCGTGTGAAAGAGCAACTTCAATATCATCACCTTTCAAATGAATAATCGGATATCTCAACGAATCCTCATCAGTTTTTCGTCGTAGCAAATCTAATAAACCATTTTGCGATATATACTTTTGCTTATTAAAAACAATGGTCATGCCAGCATTCAGATAGCAATAATTCCAAATCATTGCTTCAACAAACTGAGGGATATAATGATAATGCTTAAATACAGTGCTATCTGGTTCAAAAACGACATAAGTACCATTTTTTTGTTCAGAATCAATGATTTCAGATTCTTTAATTAATTCACCCTTGTCAAATTCAGCCCACTTGGTTTTCCCCTCTCTGAATGCCTGAACTTTAAAATAAGAAGAAAGAGCATTGACTGCTTTTGTACCTACCCCATTCAAACCTACGGCTTTTTGAAATGCTTTGCTATCGTATTTGGCTCCCGTATTAATTTTTGAAACCACATCAACCACTTTTCCCAGTGGAATTCCACGACCATAATCTCTTACTTCGACCCTTCCTTCATCCAATTTTATCTCAATTGATTTCCCGTATCCCATTGCATACTCATCAATGCAATTGTCCATTACCTCTTTCAAAAGTACATAAATACCATCGTCAGCCGATGAGCCATCACCAAGCTTACCAATATACATACCTGGACGTAAACGAATGTGTTCTTTCCAGTCAAGCGACCGAATGCTATCTTCATTATAGGTTGCTTCTTTCATATCAGCCATTTTTTATAATAATATTTTGAAGTTTGGGTTTTTATAATTTACTTTGTAATTCAAAGTTCTTTTTAATACATACTTTCTATGAAAAAGCAAAAAAACAAAAAATCTTGCGTTACTTTGCATAGTTTTTCGAGTATTATAAATAATAGACTCGATTGGAATTTGACTAACAACGTTATGAATATGAAATTAAGCAAAAATAGGTTTTCACAATTTTTTCTCAAATTTACGCTTTTTACACTTATTTTAAGCAATTCTTTTGGACAAAATCCTGTTGCAACACCAACTGGCCCTACAACAGCTCCAATTAACATTCCTACCAATATTCCAGCGGTCAATCCAAATGGTACAGGAACACAGCAAACTCCTAATATGCCATTGCCCAATAAAAATCGTGCTTTACCAACCAATGACCCAACGGCAGTCAGAACAACAGGTGTCAATGCGGCCGACCAACGTGCGATGACAAAAGAAGACTCATTGAGAGTAATCAAGGAGCAAGAAGCCAATGAAGACGCTGCAAAGGCAACTTTGAGAAGGAGAATTTTCGGAAACAATTATTTCAATACTGTTAAATTTGATCCAAGCCCTGCTATAAATATTGCTACACCAAGTAATTATGTATTAGGGCCAAATGATCAATTAATCATTGATATTTATGGTTACTCACAGGCTACTTATAAACCAATTGTATCACCAGATGGTTTTATAACAATTGACCGAATAGGTTTGATATACGTTGCAGGTTCATCAATCGAACAAGCAAAAGAGCGTATTATCAATCGTTTAGCAAAAGTTTATATTGGTTTAAGACCTTTTTCTGGCTTTGAACCAAATACATTTTGTAATATATCTTTGGGTGCAATTAGAAGTATTAAAGTGACAATAACTGGTGAGGTTATCGCTCCTGGAACTTATACCCTTTCTTCGCTTTCTACTACATTAAATGCTCTTTATGTGTGTGGTGGGCCAAACGAAATTGGTACTTACCGTAAAATAGAAGTGATCCGAAATAATAAAGTTGTTTCAACTTTTGATCTTTACGAACTCTTAATGAGCGGTACTACTAAAAATAATATCCTTTTACAAGACCAAGATGTGATACAAGTACTACCTTATGTCTCACGTATAGCTGTGCAAGGGTATGCGAAAAGAAATGGTTTATTTGAGTTACTTGAAAATGAAAAACTTAATAAAGTCATTGAATATGCTGGTGGATTTAATGCTTATGCCTATACACATCGCTTAAAAGTGCATAGAAACACTTCAAGAGAAAGAAAAATTTTAGATGTATTATCAAAAGATCTTAACAACTTTAGTGTTCAGTCGGGTGATTCACTTGTGATTGAAAGAGTATTAGAAAGGTATGAGAATATGGTAACAATCGGCGGTGCCATTTATAGACCTGGGGAATATTCCTTAGAATCAAATCCAACATTGACACAGTTGATTGCTGGAGCAGAAGGTTTAAAAGGTGAAGCACTTACGGGCCGTGTGTCAATTGTAAGAACCAGAGATAATATGATCGTTGAAAATATTGCAGTAAATTTAGACGACATAATGAAAGGAAATGCAGCAGATATTGCCTTAAAAAGAGAAGACATTATTACAATACCTTCAATCTTCGATTTAACAGAGCCTGCTTATATTCATATTCAAGGAGCTTTAAATAATCCAGATGCTGTGGAAGGTATTGAATTGCCTTTTTTAAGAAATATGACAATCGAAGACGTCCTTGTAAAAGTAGGTGGTTTATCAGAATCAGCTTCATTATCAAGAGTAGAAGTTGTACGTAGAAAAAGGAATGTTGATCCAACATCAACAAATGCTCAAATATCAGATACTTACATATTTGATATTAGCTCAGATTTAAAAGTTGAGCAAAAAGGAAGTAAATTTTATTTATATCCTTTTGATGAAATTTTTATTCGTAAATCACCCAACTATGTCAAACAAACTTTCGTTGAAATACAAGGTGAAGTAATTTTCCCTGCAAAATATGGCATACAAAGTAAAACTGAGAAGATTTCAGATGTTATCCAACGTTCAGGTGGTCTAACTCCGCAGGCTTATTTAGAAGGTGCTACATTGGTAAGAGAAGTACAATTAAGTGAAATTGAAATTGCACAGAGAAGGCAAGCAATTAATGAAATTGCTAATAGCGTGAAGGGCAATCAAGTAGTAGAAGTAGAGGATGTAGATGCTACAAAAAAATCATCAATTGGTATCAATTTAACAAAGATCATGCAAAATCCTGGTTCAAACGAAGATATGATTTTGCAAGATGGTGATATTATTCAGATTCCAAAAAGATTAGAAACAGTACGTGTTCAAGGAGAAGTTTTGTATCCAACGACAGTTAAATATTTGGATTCACAAGGCTTTATCAATTATATCTCTCATGCAGGTGGATTTACAAAAAAATCACTTCGTAGTAAATCATATATATTGTACGCCAATGGTTCTGTTGATAGAACACGTCGATTCTTGTTCGTAAATATATATCCTAAAGTAGCACCTGGTTCTGAAATTATCATTCCTCAAAAAACTACAACGGCTCAGCAACAACTTGCTCAAGCTCAAGGCTTGTTTGCAACAGTTGCTGGTACAATCACAACCCTACTAAGTATTTTTACAATATTTAAGTTAACTAAATAAAAGAAATCCATCGTAACAATGGCAGAATACCAAACCATACAAGAAGAACAAATTAGTACGAAAGATTTAATTAAGAAAATCATTGGCGTATTTAATCTAATAGGAAGTCATTGGAAACTACTTCTTATCAGCATTGGATTAGGTTCACTAATAAGTATTCTTCTAGATATTAAAGACCTAAAAGAATCTGAATTTATTGGAGAAATCCAATTTAATTTAGAATCGGGTGGAAACGGACAAAATCCAATGGGTGGATTAGGCGGTCTTGCATCTGCTTTCGGCGTAGGTGGCATGGGTGGAGCAACTTCCAATGATTTATTTAGTGGTGGAAACTTTGGACTAATGGTTTCTTCAAAAGCTTTGTATGAAAAAGCATTAATGAAGGAAGTAACTATTGGTGGAAAAAAGACTTTATTCATCAATTTCTATAAAGATAGTAGTGATATTGCAAAAAAAGAATGGGGTGGTGATTTACTTCATGAACCAGATAAAAAATCAATAGCATATCGCTTTAAACTCAAGCAACCAAGTGAATTTACAAAGGATGAAAATATAATGATTGCTACCATTTATGAAAAATTGGCAGCTCAAACTCAACTTCAACCTTTGGATAAAAATGGATCAATTATGGTTTTGTCATGTATTACTAATAGTGAGTTATTGACAAAAGTTTGGTTAGAAACATTATTAACTTCACTTGAAGAGTTCTATATAGAAGTTCGTACTCGCAAAACAAGAGAAATTTATGACATTCAGGTAAACAGGCTTCGAGAATTGGAAGGAAAACTCAGCTCTACAGATAGGCAGTTGGCAACTACCAATTTTCAAAATTTGAATGCAGTTGACCCTACAGCTCCCATGAGGCAGCAACAATTGAATAGAAGTAATAATTTTATTTCTAATCAATATTATACTCAAATGGCAACTGTAGAACAATTAAAAATGGCATTGATCCATCAAACACCTCTATTTACTGTTTTACAACCTGTTCGTCTGCCTTTATTACAGAAAACATATTCAATTGGAGGCAATACTAAGACAGGTGCATTTTTAGGATTTTTCCTTTGTTTAGTAGTTATTATCTTTAGGAAAACATATCAAGAATTGATGAGTTAATTTTTTGTCATAAAAGTTTAAACATGTATAATCTGTGACTATCAGTGTTTAAACTTTTACAAATTGCATTAAAGCTATTATCAAATCATCAATTTTAAATGATAATTGAATTTAATAAAATACTTTTACGATGTTATTATAGATTTAGATTTAATAGTAAATATAATACCTAAATCTAAAATCGTAAATCCTATTTATTCTCAGGAGTTTTTAAATGAAAAAAGAAAACGAAATTATAATAAAAGCAGGAAAATCAGCACTTCATTATTGGCGTGAGGTATGGAGGCAAAGAGAATTGTTCTGGATTTTAGGTAAACGTGATGTAATGGTTCGTTACAAACAAAGCGTTTTAGGCATTTCTTGGGCTGTTATTCGTACTTTACTTACCACAATGGTGATGGTTTTTGCTTTTGGTAAAATAGCAAAATTAGAAGAAGGCTCAACAATTCCATATATGCTGGTTGTCATTCCGGGCGTAATCATTTGGTTGTTTTTTTCACAATGCCTTTTGCAAATTAGTAATAGTATTGTTGGGAATGGAAACCTTGTTTCTAAAGTGTATTTTCCTCGAATAATCATTCCTTTTAGTTCTCTTTTGGTAGGGCTTCTAGATGCTTTTATTGCCTTTGTCTTATTTTTTATCATTTGCCTTTATTACCAATTTTTACCTAATTGGCATATAATTTTCGCCCCAGTATTCTTGTTGTTAGCTTATTTGGGAGCATTTGGAGCAGGTCTTTTTGCTGCAACCTTGAATGTAAAATACCGAGATATTGGCCAAATTATACCTTTTGTAGTGCAATTTGGGTACTTTATTTCACCTGTTGCCTATTCAGTAGAAAAATACAAAAAAGAATGGTGGTACCCAATCTACAATCTCAATCCTGTTGCAGGTACAATTGATGGACTACGTTGGGCATTGTTGGGTGATTTTGCTCAATTCAATTGGCAAAGTTTTTTACCGATGCTCTTTTTTGTGGTAATATCTGTGATTGGTGCAATTTGGTTTTTCCGCAAAAACGAAAACTCATTTGTTGACTATATTTGAGATTTTTACACAAAAATCAACACATATATGATTTATAATAGTTTTTTGTAAGTAATAATACATTAACATTGCAATTAAATTTTCGGCACAAAAATTCTATAAATGAAGGCAATTTCAATAGAAAATATTTCAAAAAAATACATTCTTAGTCATAAAAAGAAAAAGTACCAAAACCTCAAAGAAACGGTTTCTGGCTTTGTAAGCGAACTTTTTACAAGTAAAGATGAAGAAGAAACCAAAGAAGTATTTTGGGCTTTAAGAAATATAAGCTTTAGCATTGATGAAGGCGACCGCATTGGAATTGTAGGAGCAAATGGAGCAGGGAAATCAACTTTGCTGAAAATTTTAAGTCGAATAACTGAACCTACACATGGAGAAGTCAAAGTTCGGGGTAGAATGGCGAGCCTACTCGAAGTAGGAACTGGTTTTCATCCTGAATTAACTGGTAGAGAAAATATTTTCTTGAATGGTGCTATTCTTGGAATGAAACAAAATGAAATTAGAAGCCAATTTGATGAAATTGTTGATTTTGCAGGAATTGAAAAGTTTTTAGATACACCCGTAAAACGCTATTCATCAGGAATGTACGTGCGATTAGGCTTTGCCATCGCTGCTCATTTAGAACCTGAAATTTTAATCGTGGATGAAGTTTTAGCAGTTGGTGATTCAGAGTTTCAGAAAAAATGTCTTGGCAAAATGAAAGACGTTTCAAGCAGTGGACGAACAATTTTATTTGTGAGTCATAATGTAACGGCAGTACAAGGATTATGTAATAAAGCTGCTTTTTTGCAAAAAGGCAATTTGATAAAATACGGTGAAGTAGGCGATGTATTGCATGATTATATGTCAAGCATCTCTAAATTTCAATTAAAACAACACTGGGAAACACCAGAAGAAGCTCCAGGTAATGATTTAGTTAGAATCAAAAATATCGAGGTTGTACCAGAGCTTATCGAAGGTAGTAAAAATATTGATGTTCGAACACCATTAAAAGTTAATTTCGAATTTTGGAATATGCTTGAAACTGCTCAATTGAATTTGAGCATGTTTCTCTATAATATGACTGGTGAATGTGTTTTTAATGTCGGAAGTCAGGCAAAAACATTTTCTAAAGGATTAATCAAAGGTACACTTGAGATTCCTGGTAATTTCTTAAATGATGGTTCGTATTACATTTCAGTAATGATTGTAAAAGATACTGCCGACCCGATTTACTTTATGGAGGATGCTATCAGTTTTGATGTAGCTGATTTTAGAGAAGGTACTAATTGGTATGGAAAATGGCCAGGGGCAGTACGACCTATCAATATTCCAATTCAGACATGGAAAATGGATGGATTGATTTAATAAATAATTAATAATTGAATCGTGACCATAAACGTAACAAAATCTTTTTTACCCCCTTTTGAAGAATACCAAGAAGCAATTAAAGGTATTTGGGAAAACACATGGCTAACTAATAATGGGCCTTTGGTCAGAAAATTAGAGGGTCAATTAAAAGAATATTTGGGCGTTGAAAATCTACTCTACGTAGGAAATGGAACGATTGCTCTACAAATTGCTGTAAAAGCATTAGAATTAAAAGGTGAAATCATTACGACCCCTTTTTCTTATTGTGCAACTACCACAGCCATTCTTTGGGAAAATCTTAAACCTGTTTTTGTTGATATTGAACCAGATACCTTCAATATCGATGCAAATTTGATTGAAGCTGCCATCACCGAAAAAACTTCTGCAATCTTGGCAACTCATGTATATGGCCGCCCTTGTGATGTTGAGAAAATTGATCAAATCGCAAAAAAATATAACCTAAAAGTGATTTATGATGGAGCTCATTCTTTTGGAGCAACTTATAAAGGAAAATCGGTTTTGTCTTACGGTGATGTTAGTACATGTAGTTTTCATGCTACTAAAGTTTTCCATACAATAGAAGGTGGTTCTGTCGTATCAAATGATAAAGATTTACATACAAAATTAGAATTATATAGAAGTTTTGGTCATAGAGGCGATGATTACTATTCGGTAGGCATTAATGCAAAAAACTCAGAATTTCATGCTGCCATGGGACTTTGTAACCTGCCAAAAGTTGAAGATATTATTGATAAAAGAAGAATTATTTCAGAAAAATATGATGCTTTACTGAATTGGGAGAAATTGAAAAGACCTACACAAAGTATAGCAGAATTTGAGTATAATTATGCCTATTACCCAATAATTTTACCTTCTGAAGGCAAATTATTTGAAGTAACTGAAGCTTTACAAAAAGAAGATATTACGCCAAGAAGGTATTTTTACCCTTCTTTGAATCAACTCCCCTATTTAGATTTTTACAATCCATGTCCAGTCTCTGAAAGCTATTCATTGCGGGCTTTGTCCTTGCCATTGTTCTATGATTTGGATTTAAATGATGTCGAAAAAATTTCAACAATCATTAATCAAACTCTTTAATCTCTCGCATCGTTGGTAACTGTTTCTATCATAATTGTCAATTATCGTACACCCGAACTAATTGTTGAATGTATCAAAACTATCAAACAATTTACCACGAACGTAAGCTATGAGGTAATTGTGGTTGATAATGCTTCAAAGGGAGATGATGAAAGATTTATAAAAACTCAATTTCCTGAAACTCGCTGGTTATCAATGAATTATAATGCAGGATTTGCCCGTGCAAATAATGCTGGTATGAGAATTGCTCAAGGGAAATATCTGCTTTTATTGAACTCAGACACAAAACTTTATGAACCAGTTATTGACCGTTGTGTAGCACAGTTAGAAGTTCGTCCTGATGTCATTGCCGGTGGAGCATATCAAGTTTTTCCAGATTTATCGCCACGAGCATTTTACCATACATTCACTTTCCGCAAAGATTTTTGGATTGTTCCTCCACAATTCAGAAAATACCTTGATATTTTCATCATACCAACCAAATATGATGACCCAGAGCAAGTTGATTATATTGCAGCAGCTTTTTTAATGGTAAGAAAAGAAGGCTTTGAAAAAACAGGTGGGTTTGATGAAGAGTTTTTTTTGTATGGCGAAGACACCGAATGGGGTTATAGACTAAGTAAAATAGGTAAATTATTGGTTTTTAAGGATTGTAATATCATTCATGAAGAATGGGGAAGCAAGCCCGAACGCTATGAGGAAGCTCAAAACTATACTTATTTTAATCGTTTCGACCTACAAATTCAATTATCTAACATTGTTTGGATAAGAAAACAATATGGCATTTTACATTTCTTTGCCCTGATGCTACACTATTGGTTGTGGATTCCCACTTTCTTTTTGATGAAAATTGTATCGAATTTATTAAAATTGAAGAATCCATTCGGTGAGCTTGAGAATCAAAAGAAATTTGCCAAGATGATTTCAACATTTTCTTCTTATTTTTGGCAAATTTTATTAAAAAAGCCAACTTTCTATAAAATCAATCAATGAATCAAAGTAAAATTCTCTTCATAACTCCTACGGGTGGACGAACTGGTTCTGAAATGCTACTTTGGTATTTGCTGAGTCGATTGTCAGGAAAAATAAAGACGGCTATCTATACCCGTATGAATGGAGAACTTTTCGCAAACCATTCTACAGCCGATCAAACTTTTATTAACCACGCAAAAAAAGGGTTTATTTATGGAATTTATGAAGGACTTTACCATAAACTATTCAAAATCACACCTGAAGAGAAAAAAGTTGAGAGAATTCAACGAAAAATAAAAGCCGATAAATGGTATTTGAATACTTTAACAATGCCAGAATTTGCTAAATTGGCACATCAATTAAAAGTTCCCTATTTTCTTCATGTCCATGAATTGGTGACAATTTATGATGAAATTAAGTATGAACCATTTAAGTTTCAATTAGATAATGCTGAAAAAATAATTTGCTGTTCGTCCATTGTGGAAACCCGAATCAAACAAATGGGTTATCAAAATACAATTTTATTGCACTCATTTATTGATACCGAAAAAATTTCAGTAAAACAATCGCCAAATCTGATAAGAGAGCAATTAAATGTACCTGTTGATGCTTTTATTTGGGTCATGTCTGGTTCTATGAATCTTAGAAAAGGTTATGATTTATTGCCTGATCTATTTCAGTTTTTACCTAAAAACACCTATATTCTTTGGTTGGGAAGTGTAAAAGAAACGGGAGTTTTACATTATATTCGTCAGCGAACAAAGCTTGAAAAGCTCAATTTTATTGAAATTGGTGAAAAATCTGATGAGTATTATGATTATCTCAATATTGCTGATGGTTTTGTTTTAATGGCTCGTGAAGATCCATTCCCTTTAGTGATGATGGAAGCGGCTTTTCTGCAAAAACCAATTGTTGGCTATAATTCGGGAGGAATTTCTGAATTTATCCAAGAAGGAATGGGTGGAGTAGTTGATAGTTTCAATCCAAAAGACTTGTCTGAATTAATGCTAAAAATTCAAAATCAATCAATTAAAATAGACAAAGAAAAATTAAAGAATAGGGCTTTGGAATTTGACATAAAAAACCAAATCGGCCGATGGGACAATATTTTCTAAAAAACATGAACAATTACAACGATATAGTAGGTGAATTACAGGAAGCTCAAAAAGTTTTAAATGACTTTATTGCTTCTCCTGAAAACATTAAAAACATCGAATTGGCGGCCGATTTGATGGCAAATTCAATAAAAAACGGACATAAAATTATTTCATGTGGCAACGGCGGCTCTCATTGTGATGCCATGCACTTTGCTGAAGAGCTTTCGGGACGTTATCGTGAAAATAGAAAATCATTAGCTGCTATTGCGATTTCAGATGTAAGTCATATTTCTTGTACAGGTAATGATTATGGCTTTGACTTCATTTTTTCGAGATTTATTGAAGGTTTGGGCAATAATGGTGATGTTTTGTTGGGAATAAGTACAAGTGGTAACTCACAAAATATTATCAATGCTACACTTGCTGCACGTGAAAAAGGTATGAAAGTCATTATTTTTTCTGGTAAAGATGGTGGAAAGTTAGCAGGAATGGCTGATGTAGAAATTAGAGTACCTCACTTTGGATATGCCGACCGTATTCAAGAAATTCACATTAAAGTCATTCATATTCTCATCATGTTGATTGAGAAAAAAGTATTATAAAAACAATGAAAATCCTTTTCATAAGTCATGATGCTAACCGAGCTGGAGCTCAACTTTTTTTGTTAAATATTATGCAATATTTGAGTAAAAAAGGCATTGGTATGCACTTGCTTTTGCTTGGTGAAGGAGTTTTAGAAAAAGATTTTAAAGAGATCTGTACTGTTCATCAATATCCAAAAGAAACTGGAACTAAGAATATTTACAAAAAAGCAATTTCAAAAATAATTTTAAAACAAAATAATCAAAAAGCACTATTAAATAATTTACTTCTTGCTGAAAATTTTGATTTAATCTACGCCAATACCATTGCAACTGCATGGGTCATGCCTGAACTTTTAGGCTTTCTTAAAATTCCTTTGCTGACGCACATTCACGAACTTGAATTTTCGATCCAATTATATTCTAATCAACAAGACAGAGAATTTTTATTAGCCAATACCACAAAACTTATCGCTTGTTCAAAAGCGGTTGCCCAAAACATCATTAAAAATCATCATTTTTCACCCGAAAAGATTGAAATAATCCATTCTTTTGTTGAGAATGAAAAAGTAATTTTACGGAGTCAAGAATCTGATAGTCAGAAAATTAGACAAAAATATAATTTACCTGCGGATGCTTTTTTAGTGGGTGGTTGTGGAAATGCTGAATGGCGAAAAGGAATTGACATTTTTGCATTAGTGGCATCAAATGTAGTAGAATTAGTAGAGAAGGAACGCTTGCATTTTGTTTGGATTGGCATAAAAAAAGAGGGTGAATATTATGAGCAAATTTGTTATGATATTGAAAAATTAGGGATTCAAAAGCATGTTACTTTTATTGAACAAACACCCGATGCCATCGAACTCATTACTTGTTTGGATATTTTTACCTTGGTTTCTCGTGAAGATCCCTTCCCTTTGGTTATGCTTGAAGCAGCTCTCTCCCAAAAAGCGATTGTTGGCTTTGAAAAAACTGGTGGTTGTTCGGAATTCATTGAAACAGATGCAGGAATGCTTGTACCTTATTTAAATACCCATCAGATGGCTTCAAAAATAATAGATTGTTACAAAAATCAATCTTCACTTGAGGTATTTGGAAAAAAAGCCAAAGAAAAAGTTTTGAAAAAATATAGTTTTGAAAACTCAGTAGTAAAAATTGAAGAATTATTAAGTTTAGTAAATTCATGACTTCGACTACACTCAATCACCGTAATTATAAGTCTTAATTCATCAATTATAATTCATCAATCGTTATTCGTAACTAGTCATTCGTTATTTGTCATTCGTAAATCCAAAATCGTCAATCATTTATGACACTCGCATTTACACTTTGTTCGGTCAATTATCTTGCTCAAGCACATACTTTGGGAGATTCATTGAAAGAACAAAATCCAAATATACATTTTATCATTGGTTTAGTAGATAAACTTGAAACCAAAGCAATCGACTTATCAAAATTACCCAACTATCCTCTTTTAGAGGTTGATAAAATTAATATTAAGGATTTTGAAGGAATGTGCGAACGATATGATATTACTGAGCTAAATACTGCAGTAAAGCCTTTTTATTTCGATTATTTCTTAAAAAATCACCCTGAATTTTCCAATATTATCTATTTCGACCCCGATATTATTGTATTTAATAAATTAACACACCTTACATCGAACTTAGAAAAATACAATATCGTTGTTACGCCACACATTACTACTCCATATAACGATAATTTATGGCAAAGTGAAGAAGACTTGATCAATACGGGCATTTATAACTTTGGTTTTGTCGCAATTAAACGTTCGGAAACATCACAAAGAATGATTCATTGGTGGTGTCAAAAACTTGAAAAGGAATGTAAAATTGACTTGTGTAATGGCCTATTTGTGGACCAACATTGGGGAGAGTTTTTTCCAGTTTATTTTGATAAAGTATTGATAGACAAGCATTTGGGAAACAATGTTGCTTATTGGAATTTACATGAAAGATTTTGTTTGGAAATTAATGGAAAATGGATGATTAATGAGATTTCTCCTTTACAGTTCTTTCATTATAGCGGATATTTGATTGCCAAGCCAAATGAAGTTTCAAAATATCAGAATAGAATCAATTTTGAAAACCGACCAGATATCGTTCCACTCTTTGAATTATACAAAAATCGTTTGTTGGAAAATAACGAACTTTATTGGAAAAACTTCAAGTGTGATTATATCAAACCTCCAAAAATTAAACGCTTTGTCAGGGTAAGAAAATATGCAAAATTACCTCTTGAAAAATTAGCTTCAATGATTGAATCTTTATGAAAATTGCAATTTGGCATAATCTTCCAAGTGGTGGTGGAAGCAGAGCTTTAAACTACCATATCAATGGGCTTCATCAACGGAATCACTATATTGAAATTTGGAGTAACTCTCCAGATGCCGATGGATTTATGCAAATTCCTATGGGAATCAAAGTTCATCAAATTCCTTTGATACGCAATAAAAAAATAAGTTTTAGAGATAAAATAAAGTCAGTTTTCTTTGAAAAAGACCAAAATATACTCGATATGGAAGCTCATTGCCAACGTTGTGCAGATGAGATAAATAATGGAGATTTTGATGTTTTATTTGCCAATAGTTGTTTTTATTATGCTGTACCATTTATAGCAAAATATATAAAAATCCCTAAAGTTTTATATCTTGGAGAGCCATTTCGCTTTTTTTATGAATCACTTCCACGCTTGGTTTGGGAAGCTCCACGAGGTGTGGCTGGTCAATTATTTCGTAGAAGTTACTGGTTGCCTATTTTAGAAGATTTATGGGTTGAAAGAAAAAACAGGGTGCAATTACGAGAAGAAAGAAAAAACTATGAGGCATTTGATAAAGTTTTAGTAAATTCAATATATTCAGCAGAAAGTTGTTTAAAAGCTTATGGTTCACCTGCCGAGGTTTGCTATTTAGGCATTGATTCAAGCATTTTTAAAGAAAATCAAATTGCTTCGTCCGATTATGTCATAGGTTTGGGTAATTTTTATATCAATAAAAATCCTCGTTTAGCCATCGAAGCACTCGCTGAAATGAAACAAAATAAGCCTAAACTTATTTGGGTTGCCAATATGGTGGATAAGGCTTACAGCCAAGAAATGTCTGAATTAGCTCAAAAACTAAATGTGAATTTTGAAATAAAAACGTTGGTCAATGATGAAGAATTAGTGTGCCTTTTATCGAATGCACTTTGCATGATTTATACTTCACAATTAGAACCTTTTGGGTTTGCACCGCTCGAAGCTAATGCTTGTGGAACACCCGTAATTGCACTACAAGAAGGAGGCGTAAAAGAAACGATTATTGATGGTAAAAATGGTTTTTTAAGTAATAGAAATCCACAGAAAATTGCGAAATATTTAGATTTTTTGGCTCAAAATAAAGATTTAAGAGAAGAAATGGGTATTTTTGCAGCTCAATATGTTCGTACTGAATGGACGCTCGAAAAATGTACCAATAATATTGAAAATGCACTCGAAAGCGTTCTAAAATAAATTCGTATCAACTAAAGGATCACATTTTACATTTTACATTTTACATTTTACATTTTACATTTTACATTTTACATTTCATACCTTGCCTTCAATACCTCTCATATTTACAGTTTGTTCTATCAATCAATTAGCTAATGCTTTTGTTTTGGGCGATTCTATTAAAGTCCAACACCCTCATTATCAATACTTTATAGGATTAGTTGATAAAGAATCAAATATTCCTAAATCAATAAAATCGCCTTATCCAATTATTGATATTGATAAAATTGAGATTCCAGCATTCAATGAAATGGCTGAAAAATATACTTATGATGAACTAACAGCCGATTGTAAGCCATTTTTTGCAAAATATTTTATTCAAAAAAGCGATAAAGTTATATATTTTGATTGTACTTCTTTCGTTTATCATACATTAGATTTTATTACTCAAACACTTGATAATCAAGATATTATTCTTGTGCCCCAATTGCTTTATGCAGGAAAGCATCCTGATGAAAAACAAATTTTGAATTCGGGAATTTATCATGCTGGATTTTTTGCTTTAAAACAAACATCGGAATCAACACGTTTTTTAAATTGGTGGAGCAATAACACCCAAAATAAAGGCTTTCGAGATTTGTGTAAAGGCTTAAATGCAGACCAGCTTTGGCTCGAACATGTTCCAGCTTTATTTGACAACGTTTATATCGAAAAACATGAAGGCTTGAATATTGGCACGTGGAATCTTTCAGAGAGAAAAATACAATATACTGATAATCAGCCTTTTATAAACAACAAACCAGTGATTTCAATCAATTTCAAAGAGTTGAAATACTGGAAAAAATATGAGCAAGGTTTAAATAAATATTCGAATAAAAATATAGAGAAAGTCAAGCCTAATTTTGGGCTTCCAAATCCGATTGAGAAACCTACACAAAAATTTATCGCAAATAAAGTTAGAAAAATCAATAATGTATTTGATTGGATTTTGGACAAAATTTAGGTCTATTTTAAAATCAATCGTACGTGAAAAGAAAAATTTCGCTTAAATTTGCGGAGTATTCCCAAATAGCATTTATTATGAATTATAGCATAGAAAAAACAGAACATTATGCACTTATTGAAATCAATGAGACTGCATTTGATAAAAAAATTACTCCTGAATTTGAGAAATTAGTTGTTGTGCTTTATCGTGAGGGTATCAATAACATGGTTGTTGATTTTAGTAAAATTACTGAAATTGATGACGCTGGGTTATCTTTGATTCGCAAGGCCACTAAAGTTTGTCGCACCGAACAAGGTTTATTTATTATTTGCACAAAAGACGATGATCTACTTGATTTGATTGATGCAGAAAAAATCCCCGAACTCGTTACGTTACCAACCACTGATGAAGGAATTGATGCTGTTTTTATGAATGATTTAGAAAATGATTTTCGTGAAGAACATGACGACGAATTTGATTTAGGCGAAGACAATGGCTTCACTGAAGGCAAATTTTGATTTAGTCCACAGTCAACGGACAACCGTCCACCGAAAATACACACTAACCACTTACAAGTACCATTGACTATTGTCCGTGGACTATCGACTAAAAGAATGAATTTTGAATTTTTAGTACTTGGCACTGGCTCTGCCACACCAGTAGTTAATCGCCATCCATCTGCTTTTTTATTATCAATTGAAAATGAATCTTTCTTGATTGATTGTGGTGAGGGTACTCAATATCGCCTACTTGAACATAAGGTTAAATCTTCTCGTATTAGACATATTTTTATTAGCCATTTGCATGGCGACCACTATTTTGGTTTAATCGGTTTGCTTTCAAGCTGGAATCTTAACCAACGAAAGGAAAGTTTAACCATTTTTGCCCCAAGAGGATTGGCAGAAATTTTAACTATTCAATTCAAACATTCAGATACTAAACTCAACTTCAAAATTACTTTTGTAGAAACTGAAACAGAAAAAATTGACTCGATTCTTGAAACCAATTTAGTGACAGTTGAAACAATACCTTTGCATCATCGAATTCCTTGTTGTGGCTTTTTGTTTCGTTCAAAAGCCTCTAAAAGAAAGATTTTAGCAGAAAAACTACCCGATAATTTCCCAATTCCTTATATCAAAATGTTGAAAGATGGTTTGGATGTAAGTGACGAATTAAGTGGAGAAGTTTACCTCAATCATGAATATACTACAGTAGGTTCAGTTTCAAAATCATTCGCTTATTGCTCTGATACCGCTTACAACGAATTGAAAATCAAGCAGTTACAGAACATTGATGCCATTTACCACGAGGCTACATTTACTGAATCAGAATTAAAACGTGCCGAACAAACAAATCACTCGACAGCAAAGCAGGCGGCAAGTATTGCAAATCAAATCAATGCCAATCAATTAGTCATTGGTCATTATTCTTCACGTTACAAAAATTTAGACGAGCATCTTTCTGAAGCAAAATCAGTTTTTGAAAACACTTTTCTTGCCGAGGAAGGTAAAGTATATAAAATTTAATTTGCTTTAAAGCGAAGATTGTTTCTCTAATAATTCTTGCTTTACGGCCTTTATTCTTTGGTTAAAAGTGGTATTTTTAAAATCAATTCCTTGTTCACAAGTAGCTGATAAATAATCAGTTACACTTTTTTGATGCGGCACTCTCCTACCCGTTTCGACACTTACGTATTTACTGGTTGTCCACATGAAATTTTTCAATTCAGTTTTGCTTTCGTCGGTCATAAAATATTCAGTCACAACTGTATCATCATCAAAAAAGATAATTCTTGAAAATATTTTCACCCATTCACTTACCAATGCTGGTCGGATGTAGGATATTTGATGCTGATAAACGACCCAACTGGTGCGGTAGTTTTTGAAAATTTCTGAAAACTTAAATTCATACAATTTCGCAGCTTGGTCTTCTCGGGCGTTGAAATAATAATCAAAATATTTAGAATTATTCAGATGCTGCAAAGGATCGCAATCTTGAAAGCGAATAATTGCTCTTGATTCAGTAACTTTAGGATATTCCTTTCCAGGTATTTTCTCAAACATAATTTATTACTCTTTTGATATTTTGATTTGTCATTGCACAACAAAATTAGCTTAGTATTTACTAATAAACAAGCCAAGAAACCTTACAACAATATGATGCATTTTCTTTAAAATCAATATTTCTCAATTCATTAGTGAAATATTCTCAAAAAACAACAACTAAAGTATTACTAAATAGCTTATTATTAACCATTTACAAGAAATTTTCAAAATTATCACCATATAGTCTATAATTATTATAGATTTTATATAACTTTGTACCGTAAAACAAAATAAAAATTATGCAAAGTTTTCGGACAGAGTTAGAAAATCCTTTAGTCGAAAAAGACATTATAGATTTAGAGCGAAAAATTAGATTATTCCGTGAAGGGAAAATCCATGAGGAGAAGTTTCGTAGTTTGAGATTAGCACGTGGTGTTTATGGGCAACGTCAACAAGGCGTTCAGATGGTGAGAATAAAATTGCCTTATGGTAAAATGACTTTGGCTCAATGGAAAAGAATCGCTGATATATCTGATGAATATTCTACTGGAAACCTTCACTTTACTACTCGTCAAGATATTCAAATTCACTTTGTAAGTTTAGAAAGAACTCCTGAATTGTGGGCTAAATTAGAAGAAGAGAATGTTACTTTGCGTGAAGCCTGTGGAAATACTGTAAGAAATATCACAGCCTCTCCAACAGCAGGCATTGATCCTAATGAACCTTTTGATGTAACGCCTTATGTTCATGCTACATTTGAATATTTCCTTCGTAATCCTGTTTGTCAAGAAATGGGACGTAAATTCAAAATGTCATTTTCAAATACAGACGATGATACAGCTTTGAGTTATATGCACGATTTGGGTTTTATTCCAAAAATGCAAGATGGTAAGCGTGGTTTTAAAATCATGCTTGGTGGTGGCTTGGGAGCTCAACCTCAATTAGCTCATTTAGCTTATGAATTTTTAGAAGAAGATGCTATCATTCCGTTTGTTGAAGCAGTTTTAAGAGTTTTCGACCGTCACGGAGAAAGGAATTCTCGTCATAAAGCACGTTTGAAATTCTTAATTGCCAAAATCGGTTTTGATGCCTTCATGGAATTGGTTGAAGCAGAAAAACTTTCTTTAAAAGTTAAAACTTTTAAAGTAGATACTGAAAAGTTTGAGCAAAAAATATCTACTGATAGTGAAAAAAACAATTCTGAACTCAGCACTCAGAATTCAGAACTTTACAACGCTTGGCTTAAGACCAATGCTTTTGCACAAAAACAAGCTGGATATTTTGGCGTTTTTGTAAGAGTGCCTTTAGGAAATATTTCAAGTACAGTTTCTCGTAGTTTGATTGAAAAATTGGCTGGTTATGTAGCAGATGATGTACGTGTAACAGTCAATCAAGGACTTTTATTGCGTTTTGTAAAAGAGGAAAATTTACCTTATATATTCAATTTATTAAGTGAATATAATTTAGCTGCTCCAGGTGCCAATAGCATTGCTAATATCACTGCTTGTCCAGGGACAGATACTTGTAATTTGGCTATTTCAGATAGTACAAGTATTACTTTGGAATTTGAGAAAGTTTTGCGTGAAGATTTCCCTGAATTAGTTGAGGAGAACAACATGCAAATCAAAATTTCAGGTTGTATGAATGCTTGTGGTCAACACAGCATGGCACACATTGGTTTTCATGGAAGTTCTTTAAAAGCTGCTGGAAAAGTGCTTCCTGCTCTCCAAGTACTTTTAGGTGGTGGAACTATCGGAAACGGACAAGGAAGAATCGCGGATAAAGTGATTAAAATACCAAGCAAGCGTGGTCCACAGTTATTAAGAATTATCTTAAATGATTATGAAGCCAATGGATTTGAAGGTGAATATTTTAATGATTATTACGACCGTCAAGGGGAAAAATATTTTTATGCTTTATTGAAGCCATTGGCAGATTTAACGACTTTAATTGATACAGATTTTGTCGATTGGGGACGTGATGAAATTTTCCAAACCGAAATCGGTGTGGGTGAATGTGCCAGTGTGATTATTGATTTAGTTGCGACGATTTTCTATGAATCAGAAGAAAAAATAGCATGGGCAAAAGAAGCTTACGGCGAAAGCCGTTGGGCAGATGCCATTTATTATGCTTATCAATCGCAAATAAATACTGCTAAGGCTATTTTGCTTGAAAAAAATATAAGTTCTAATACGCAACACGGAATTATCTCTGAATTCGATAAGCATTTTACTGATGAATTTGAGGGTAATTTCAAAGAACAAGTTTTGCAAATCAATCAAAATGAGCCGAGTCAAGCATTTGCACTTGCCTATATCACAACATCAGAAAATTTCTTAAAACAAACCATGATTGTTCGTGAATCATTAAGGAATGAGTTTGCAGTTGCATAAAATAAAACTTTCGTCAATAGTTTGGTCGAATATTAAACATTAATATGAAAAGAATTGCCATTGCATTAAGTGAAAATGTACAAATGAAATTCATTGCCTACGCAATGATTTTTATGAAATTCTCGCTTTTAGCTATTTTAGCGTATCGAATTATTACAGGAATTAATACATTCCAATTTTCAATCGATACCATGTTCTTATATTTTGTAGGAATTGGTTTTTTAGCTCAATTGGTTGATGGAGCATTGGGTATGGCTTATGGTGCTTCATGCACATCAATGTTGATGGGCTTAGGAGTTCCTCCTGCTTATGCAACTGCCAGCGTCCATACTGCCGAAGTGTTTACAACTGGAGTATCTGGACTTTCGCACATTTATTTTGGCAATATTGACAAAAAACTTTTCTTCAGAATTGTATTAACTGGCGTAGTTGGTGCCATGATTGGTGCATACTTAATATCTGATGTATTTGATGGGAAGGCAATAAAGCCTTACATTGCAATATATATGATTATTTTGGGTGGTATCATCATTTCAAAAGCATTTAAGAAACGTCCAACCGAACCACAGAATAAAAACTTAGGTCTTTTAGGTTTCTTTGGTGGATTTTTAGATGCCGTTGGTGGTGGGGGTTGGGGGCCTTTGGTAACCTCGAATCTTATCAGCAAAGGTAATGCACCTAAAGAAGCCATTGGTACTGTTAATACAGCAGAGTTTTTTGTTTCTTTTTTTAGCACTGGTGTATTTATGCTATTCATTGATATTCAAGCTTGGCAAGCCATTGCGGGTTTAATTATTGGTGGCGTTTTTGCAGCTCCGTTAGGTGCATTTTTAGTAAAACTTTTTCCACCAAAAACTATTATGATTTCTGTAGGTGTATTAGTTGTATTACTAAACATTTGGAATTTAGCGAAGGCGTGGCTTTAATGAATAGTGAATTTCCCGAATGACAAGTTACGAATTTATTTTATGTTTATTTTTTAACTTGAAATTCTTTGTTCGTCATTCGTCACTCGTAATTTGTAAATTGTTATGATAGAAACATTAGAAAAGCTCTCTCTTGAAGAAAGTCTCAATTTTTTAGCCAATAATCATCCCAATAAGGTGGTTTTCTCCACCTCATTGGGTCAAGAAGACCAAGTAATAACTGATGCTATTTTCAAAAATAACATCAATATAAAAGTATTTACACTTGATACTGGACGACTTTTTCAAGAAACTTACGAGTTAATTGACCGTACTCGTTCACGTTACAAGAAAAATATTGAGATTTATTTTCCAAATACTGAAAAAGTACAACAATTGACCACTAATAAAGGCCTAAATAGCTTCTATGAGTCGGTTGAGAATAGAAAAGAATGTTGTTTTATTCGTAAGATTGAGCCTTTAAAAAGAGCTTTAGCAGGTGCAGAAGTTTGGATTACAGGCTTACGTGCCGAACAATCAGAAAATCGTCATGATATGAAGATTTGGGAATGGGACGAAGGTAATAATGTTTGGAAATTTAACCCATTGATTCATTGGACTTATGAGGATGTTTTGAAATACATTTCAGCAAACAAAGTTCCTGACAATCCACTTCATCGAAAAGGTTTTATTAGCATTGGCTGTCAGCCTTGTACACGTGCAATTGGCCCAGAAGAACATCCAAGAGCTGGTCGTTGGTGGTGGGAAGAATCTAAAAAAGAATGTGGACTTCATGCTTGATTTATGAGGTTAGAGGTACGAACAAGACGCCATTGCGATTACAAATAAGAAGTCGTATATTTGTACTTTGATATTCTGCATAGAGACAAGCAATTCAAAGCGTAAAAAGTTATAAAGAATAAAGAAATTTTAAGAATTCAGATGCGAATTAGTTAATTATTGTGCAATAATTAACCAATTCGCAATTCATAAATCGTAATTCCATCAATGAGTACAATTTCAGAAATATCAACGGTATATCAAGCAAATGATACTTCGTTTCCAAGAGAATTGGAAGATGAGGCAATTTATATTTTAAGAGAAGTAGCCTCCCAATTTGAAAAGCCTGCGATTCTTTTTTCAGGTGGAAAAGATTCGATTACTGTTGTCCGATTAGCTCAAAAGGCTTTTTATCCTGCAAAAATTCCATTTGCATTATTGCATGTAGATACTGGTCATAATTTCCCAGAAACGATTGAGTACCGTGATTGGTTGGTGAATAAATTAGGATTGGAACTTCACGTTCGATATGTTGAAGATTCAATCAAACAAGGCAAAGTAAAAGAAGAAACGGGTAAATATGCCAGTCGAAATGCCTCTCAAACAGTAACACTTTTGGATGCTATTGAAGAATTTAAGTTTGATGCTTGTATTGGAGGAGCCAGACGTGATGAAGAAAAAGCAAGAGCAAAAGAGCGTATTTTTTCTGTAAGAGACGATTTTGGTCAATGGGATGCAAAAAAACAACGCCCAGAACTATTTGATATGCTCAATGGAAAAATTGAATTAGGTGAAAATGTTAGGGTTTTCCCCATTTCAAATTGGACTGAATTAGATGTTTGGAACTATATCAAAGAAGAAGAGCTAAGAATCCCTTCTATTTATTTTACACATGAACGAGATGTTTTTGAGCGTGATGGCATGATTTGGGCAGATTCTGAATTTATCAATAAATCAGAAGATGAAATTCCATACAAAACCCAAGTACGTTTCAGAACAGTTGGTGATATGACTTGTACGGCGGCTGTTGCCTCAACAGCAGATAATTTGGATGATGTAATCGGAGAGATTCTTTCAGCTCAAATTTCAGAACGTGGTGCAAGAATTGACGACAAACGCTCTGAAGCAGCGATGGAAAAACGTAAACAAGCAGGATACTTTTGATAGTTCTGAGTTCTGAGTTTAGAGTGCTGAGTTATTTTTTCTCAGAAACTCCAATTCAGAACTCAGCACTCTAAACTCAGAACTTATTTAAAATGGATATATTAAGAATAGCAACAGCAGGATCGGTAGATGATGGAAAAAGTACACTCATCGGACGCTTGCTTTATGAAACAAATTCGATTACAAAAGATAAAATAGAAGCACTTGAATCAGCATCTAAACGAAAAGGACTTGATTTTTTAGACCTTTCTTTGTTGACTGATGGTTTGATTGCTGAACGTGAACAAGGTATTACAATTGATGTAGCACATATTTATTTCAGTACTCCCAATCGTAAATACATCATCGCTGATACACCTGGTCACTTTGAATATACAAGAAATATGGTTACGGGTGCATCAAACACTTCCGTTTCAATCATATTAATTGATGCCCGAAATGGTGTTGTTGAGCAAACCAAACGACATTTTTATATTTCTTCGATGCTACGCATTAAAAATATTGTTGTAGCTGTCAATAAGATGGATTTGGTAGATTATAGCCAAGAACGTTTTGAGGCAATTAAAACTGAACTTTTGGCCATTGCTGAGCAAGTGAGCTTTAAAGGACAAAATTTGCAATTTATTCCTATTTCATCATTGTACGGTGAAAATTTAGTTAGAAAGTCAGCCGAAACACCTTGGTACCAAGGTGAAACATTGCTTGATACTTTAGAAAAAGTAAGCTCCCAAAACGCCGAACTAAGTACCATACAAGCTCGTTTCCCAGTTCAGCAAGTGATTAGACCCAAAACTGAAGATTTCCATGATTTCAGAGGCTATGCAGGAAAAATTGCCAGTGGTAGCTTTTTGGTTGGAGATTTAGTCGAAGCATTACCAAGTGGGCAAATTAGTAAAATAAAAACAATTGAAAAATTTGGTCAACAATTGGAATTGGGCAAAGCAAAAGAATCTGTTGTCATTACACTTGAAGATAATATTGATGTAAGCAGAGGAAATATGTTAGTTAAAGTTGGAGAAACCCCTCCTTCTTTAAAAGAAATTCAAGCAAAAATTTGTTGGTTAGATAGTACAATATTATCGGTTGGTAAATCGTATCTATTACAACACGGTATCAACCGAGTGAAGGCAAAAGTGACAAAAATCAATACTTTGATTGACATCAAAGATATGACTTTGAACAATACACCAGCAGCAGATGGTGGCATCAAGCTCAATGAAATTGGTTGGATAACTGTAAAAACCGCTAATCCAATTTATGCTGATAAGTATGAAGATAATCCAGCTAACGGCTCTTTCATTTTAATTGATGAAATGAGTAATAATACAGTAGGCGTAGGATTTGTAGAATAAAGATACAAGTACAACAGATTTATATTAATTACTCATCAACTAACTTCCGAAAACATATAGTTTAGGTAAGTTGAAAAATAGACGGCTAACTTGGCTGTCTTTTTTTTTGCCTATTTTACATCATCAGCCGTGGATTGTTCGGTTTGTTTTTTCGCTTTTGGTAGTACAATATAGTCTTCTACGATATTACCTTCTTCTTCTCGTTGTTCTTCCATATAAAAAGACTTTGCTCTTTTAAACCATCCTTTGTTTATACGAGCATCTTTTCGAGTACGATAATAACGAAGTCGATACTCTACGTATGGATTTACAATATCTTCAGGATGTTCAAAACTATTGGCAACATTTACATCCTCAAGCGATAAAATGCCATCTTGTGCTACACCAATAATTTTTTCAAAAGCCGTAATATTTCTATTATCTTTACCAACACCTGCATTTATGAGATGATCTATAAAAACTTCAGCTACTTCCTGACTTGTGAAACGATTTCCATAATAGCGATCCCAATAATAGTGGCGATGTATATATAATGCTTCACTTTTGGAAAAAATTTTGTTTCCCCAAATTGGTTTATGGATACCATACCCCTCTCCTTCAAATTTTAAAAGTTTCGGAGCATATTTATTAAATGAAGCTCCTTGATTAATAAATATTACGCAAATAAATGATAAAATGCTGATAGCCAGCAAAGAGAAAATCGCTTTTTTTAAGTTCATTGTGAATTTTTTTCAGTCAAAGCAAATACAAGCAATAATTATACCGCTAAATAAGGTTAAAAAAATAAATTCGAGTAGAATTGAATAATAGGCTAAATTTCAGTAGGTTAAAAAATGACAAGCAATTTATCAATTGAAGAATAATAAAATTCTATCTAATAGAAGCTAAATAAAAATACGATTGCTAATACAACGAATTTTGTACTAACAATCGTATTAATTTTGAAAATTTTTGATTATTTTCTTACAAGAAGTTCATCATCGAATAATTCGAGACATTCATTAACTTCTACTTTAATTAACATTTTAGGTAATATTAAACAATCTGCTAACGAGCAGCCATCTTTATCAATTATCATAAAGCTTTTCGCTCTTCTTGTCCAACCAGGGTATTTATGGTAGTTTTTTCTTGACTGATAATAAAAGAGGCGATAATTAACAAATGGATTAATAATTTTTTCAGGAATAGAAATACGATTGGCAACTTTAATGTCCTCACGAGACAAAACCCCATTCTGTTCTACACCAAGAATTGCTTCGAAAGCCTTGATATTTACACTTTCTTTTCCTTCACCTGCATTGATTATATGGTCAATAAATACCTCAGCAACAGCTTGACTTTTAAATAAATCTGCATGATATTTGTCCCAGTAAAACTTTTTATGAATGCTATATGCTTCATTTTTTGTAAAAAGTTTATTTCCCCAAACTGCTTGATGAATTCCGTAGCCATTACCTTCAAATTTCATTAATTTAGCAAAGTATTTTTCGAATGAAGCAGCTTTAGAAAACTGGAAAGAAAGAGCGAGTAACAAGGTTGTCAAAACCTTCTTTTGTGTTTGTGTCATATTAGATTCACGATGGTACAATACAAAGTAAAACATAATATCTTGATAATCAAGCAATTATCCATATTATTTATTAAGTGGCAAAGCAATCTGTTCTAATTTTAACATTAAATCATTAAATATTACCATAAGTGATCATACATTAAAGTATTTATTATATCTTTCTAAAATGCTAAACACTTAAAACTAACTTCAGAAAAAAGCGTTGAATTTCTTAGTTGATAATTAAATAATTCCAGATTTAATATTTTATTATTGTTAAATTGTTGTTTTCATCTTTGTATTTTTCCTATAATATTTGTTGTTAAAACAAGTATTTTTTACTTGTGAAAGAAAATTTGGTTTAAAAGTTGTTATGCCAAATAAATTTGGTATTATATTGCAATGCAATTATGATATACACTTGTAAGACCCCTTCGTTTCAATAGATTATTAGGTAGTCATAAAAGCATCAAAACAACAAAATCACATTTAGGTACAATTTCAAATCACTATTATTTTTTGTACGCACGATGACTGAAACTGAACAGGTTACGGAGCAACAACAAGGCCTTTATCGCTCAGAATTTGAGCATGATGCCTGTGGAATAGGTTTTAGAGCCCATTTGAAAGGACGCAAGTCACATGGCATAGTTGCAGATGCCATCAAAATGCTCGAACGCATGGATCATCGTGGTGCTTGTGGTTGCGACCCAAACACAGGCGATGGTGCTGGTATTTTATTACAAATACCTCACGAATTTTTCCTTGACGAATGTAATAAATTAGACTTCCAACTACCTGCTATTGGCGAGTATGGTGTTGGGATGATTTTCTTTCCAATGGATAAAACTGAGCGTGAGGAATGTAGAGATATTTTGAACCGAAAAATTGACAAGTTAGGTTTAGAACTTCTTGGATACCGCAAAGTTGTTACCAAAGGTGATATTTTAGGTGAAGGTTCTGCTTCAGTTGAGCCAGAAGTTGAACAAGTATTTATCAAACGCCCTGTTGATATTACTGAAGAAATAGACTTTGAACGTAAATTATATATCCTTCGTCAATATGCTTCTCGAATTATTCGTGAGGCTGTTGCTGGAGCAAAAGAACATTTTTATTTCTCGTCGTTGTCATGTCGCACCATTTCTTATAAAGGTCAATTAACAACTGAACAATTAAAATATTATTTCCCCGATTTATCAAACGAGTCGGTTACCTCTGCTTTTGCGGTTATTCACTCTCGTTTCTCGACCAATACCTTTCCTTCTTGGAAATTAGCACAGCCTTTCCGCTTTATTGCACACAATGGTGAGATTAATACTGTTAAAGGGAATGTCAATTGGATACGTGCTGGAGAAAAGTCTTTTGTTTCTGACTTCTTCACCAAAGAAGAAATGGACATGGTATTGCCTATTTGCGATACTGGAAACTCAGATTCAGCTCAATTAGATAATGTTTTAGAATTATTATATCTATCTGGTCGTTCATTACCTCATGTAATGATGATGCTTGTACCTGAAGCTTGGGATGGTAACGAGCAAATGGATGCCACCAGAAAAGCATTTTATGAATATCATGCGGCTATCATGGAGCCGTGGGATGGTCCAGCTTCTATCTCTTTTACTGATGGTAAAATTGTTGGAGCTACTTTAGATAGAAATGGTCTTCGTCCATCTCGTTATTGGGTACTTGATGATGATACTGTGATCATGGCATCAGAGGCTGGGGTTTTAGACATTGACCAAGCAAAAGTTGTTTCAAAAGGACGTCTGCAACCTGGTAAAATGTTCGTTGTGGACATGGAACAGGGCAGAATCATTCCTGATGAGGAAGTAAAAGCAGATATTTGTTCACGTCAGCCATATCAAGAATGGTTGGATGAATATAAAATAAAAACTGAAGTACTTCCAAAATCTATTCGCCCATACCAACATTATAGCGAAGAGACTTTGTTGAAACGCCAAATTACTTTTGGTTATACTTCGGAAGATTTAAGAATGATTTTAGCTCCTATGGCACAAACTGGCATGGAAGCTATTGGCTCGATGGGCGTTGATACACCTTTGGCAATTCTCTCTGATCAAAGTCAGCATTTATCTTATTACTTCAAACAATTATTTGCTCAAGTTACCAACCCACCGATTGATTCAATTCGTGAGCGTTCGATCATGTCATTGATCTCATTTGTAGGTTCTAACGAGAATATATTGACAGAAACACCAAATCATTGTCGTTTGGTACAACTTGACCAACCTGTATTAACAATTGAAGAGTTTGATAAACTTCGATTTGTAGATTATAAAGGTTTTCAAGGAAAAACAATCAATACTTACTTCAATTCAAAAGCAGAGGACATTGGCAAGGCATTAGAGTTTGGCTTGGAAAGAATTTGTCGATATGCTGAAGATGCCATTGAAGACGGTTTTGAAATTTTGATTCTTTCAGACCGTGCAATTGACACCGACCATGCTCCAATTCCTTCTCTTTTAGCTACTGCTGCGATTCACCACCACCTCATACGTAAAGGTATTCGTGGTAAAGCAGGTATTTTGGTTGAAGCGGGTGATATTTGGGAAACACACCATTTTGCTACCTTAATTGGCTATGGTGCATCGGGTATTTGTCCTTATATGGCATTTGAAACATTGTCATATATGAACAAAAAAGGATTGATTGAAGGTGAATTTAATGATTATACACTTTATAAAAATTATATTAAGGCTGTTGATAAAGAATTATTGAAGATTTTCTCTAAAATGGGAATTTCAACATTACAATCTTATCAAGGAGCACAAATTTTCGAGTGTATTGGTCTTAATAAACAAGTGATTGATAAATATTTCACTGGAACGATTTCAAGAATTGGGGGAATGGGGCTTGCTGAAATTGCAAAAGAAGCCTTTGTAAGACATAAAGTTGCTTTCCCTGAAATTCCGCAAGAATCTGTGAAGCGTTTGGAAGTGGGTGGAGTTTATCAATGGAAACAACGTGGTGAACGTCACATGTTCAACCCTCAATCCATTCATTTATTACAACAATCGGGTAGAGTGGGTGAAAAAGATTTGGACAAAGGTTTCCAAATTTTCAAACAATACTCAAAACTCATCAATGACCAAAGCAGAGATGCGATCACCCTTCGAGGATTACTTCGCTTCAAAAAAGGAAACCCAATTCCTTTAGAAGAAGTTGAGCCAATCGAAAGTATTTTCAAACGTTTTGCCACAGGTGCGATGTCGTTTGGTTCGATTTCATGGGAAGCTCACACAACTTTGGCCATTGCCATGAACCGCATTGGTGGTCGCTCTAACTCAGGAGAAGGTGGAGAAGATGAAATTCGTTATGAATTAGATAAAAATGGTGATAATTTAAGTTCTTCTATCAAGCAAGTTGCTTCGGGGCGTTTTGGTGTAACAAGCCATTATCTAACAAATGCCAAAGAACTTCAAATAAAAATGGCTCAAGGTGCAAAACCTGGTGAAGGTGGGCAGCTTCCAGGCCATAAAGTAGATGATTGGATTGGTCGTGTACGTCATAGTACTCCTGGTGTAGGATTAATTTCACCACCACCACACCATGATATTTATTCAATCGAGGATTTGGCTCAGTTAATTTATGATTTAAAAAACTCCAATCGTGATGCCAGAATTTCAGTAAAATTAGTGTCAGAAGCTGGTGTAGGAACAGTTGCTGCTGGGGTTGCAAAAGCACACGCAGATGTTGTTTTGATTGCAGGACATGATGGAGGAACTGGAGCATCTCCCCTATCTTCTATTCGTCATGCAGGTTTACCATGGGAATTAGGTCTTGCAGAAGCTCATCAAACTTTGGTAAAGAACAAACTTCGTGGTAGAATAACTGTTCAAGCAGACGGACAATTAAGAACAGGAAGAGATATAGCGATTGCAGCTTTACTTGGTGCCGAAGAATTTGGTGTTGCAACAGCTGCTTTGGTTGCAGTAGGTTGTATTATGATGCGTAAATGTCATCTAAATACTTGCCCAGTTGGTGTAGCTACACAAAATAAAGAATTACGTGCCATGTTTAGTGGAAAGCCTGAACATGTGGTCAATATGTTTACATATTTGGCGATGGAACTGCGTGAAATTATGGCTGAATTAGGCTTCCGTACCATCAATGAAATGGTTGGACAAACGCAATATCTTGAAAAACGTGATGATTTAACGCATTGGAAATACAAGAAAATTGATCTTTCTGGTGTTCTTTTCAAAGAACCAACCACACTTGATGTAGCTCAATATAAACAAGAAGAACAAGATCATGGTATTTCACAAGTGCTTGACTGGCAAATGATTACTGATGCTCAACCTTCAATTTTGAAAAAACAAGAAGTTGAGGCGAGCTATGTAGTAAACAACTTGAATCGTGCAATTGGAGCTATGACTTCAAACGAGATTTCCAAGGTTTATAAAGGTGATGGTTTACCTTATGGTACTATTCATTATAAATATCGTGGTACTGCAGGACAATCTTTTGGAGCTTTCTCTACGAAAGGTTTAAAACTTGAACTCGAAGGTGATTCAAATGATTACTTTGGAAAAGGACTTTGCGGAGCAGAATTAATTGTTTATCCAGATAGAAAAGCGACTTTCAAAGCCGAAGAAAATATGGTGATAGGAAACGTAGCTTTCTATGGAGCAACTTCAGGTGAAGCTTATATCAATGGTATGGCAGGTGAACGTTTCTGTGTTAGAAATTCTGGAGCTAAGGTTGTTGTTGAAGGAGTTGGTGACCATGGATTAGAGTACATGACTGGTGGATTGGCTATTATCTTAGGAGAAACTGGTCGTAATTTTGCTGCTGGTATGAGTGGCGGCTTTGCATTTGTTTATGATCCAAACAAAACTTTTGATGCAAAATGTAACAAAGAAATGGTTGGTTTAGAAACTGTTGATGCTGACGATGCAGCTATGTTGAAAGCTTTTATCGAAAAACACCATCAATTAACTAAAAGTCAAGTTGCTGAAAGAATTTTATCAAATTTTGATGCTGAGGTAGCAAACTTTGTCAAAGTATTCCCAACTGATTACAAAAGAGTGTTGTTGGAACGCAAGAAAAAAGCAGAAACTGAGAAAGTTTTAGCATAGTCAAGTGTCGATAAGATTTTTAATTTAATTAATAAAGCATTTAGTATTAGACTATTGATGATAGTTTTGTCTTATAAATAGTAACTATCCGCTGTTGTCAATTGGCTATCGACTATATAACAAAATCACAATATAACAATGGGAAAACCTACTGGTTTCTTAGAATTTCAAAGAGAATTAGCAGCTAAACGCAATGTAGATGAGCGTCGTTTAGACTATAATGAGGTTGAAATGCCGACAAATGACGAAAACTCACGTACGCAGGCAGCTCGCTGCATGGACTGTGGTGTTCCTTTTTGTCACAACGGTTGTCCACTCGGAAATATTATTCCTGAGTTTAATGATGCTGTTTGGGAGCAAAACTGGGAGTATGCTTATCAGATATTAAGTTCGACCAATAATTTTCCTGAATTTACAGGAAGAATTTGCCCAGCTCCTTGCGAATCAGCTTGTGTTTTGGGCATCAATAAGCCTCCAGTTGCCATCGAATATATTGAAAAGTCAATCATTGAAAGAGCATTTGCCAATGGCTGGGTTAAACCAAATATCCCTAAAAAACGCACTGGAAAAAAAGTAGCAGTAGTAGGTTCAGGGCCTGCTGGTTTGGCTACTGCATCTCAGCTCAACAAAGCTGGCCATTTAGTGACCGTTTTTGAGCGTGCCGATGAAGTTGGTGGTTTACTACGTTACGGAATTCCTGATTTCAAATTGGATAAATCAGTTGTTCGACGCCGTGTGGATGTAATGACTGAGGAAGGCATTGAGTTTATTACCAATGCAAATGTTGGCGAAAATATTAAGTCAAGTGATTTATTAAGAGATTTTGATGCCATCGTTCTTTCAGGAGGTTCAACAGTTCCTCGACTAATTGAAATTAAGGGAAATGATTTGAAAGGCATTTATCCTGCAATGGAATTTTTAAGTCAACAAAATAAGAGAGTTTCTGGTATTGAACGTATCAAAGACCACAAAGGTGATATTTATCAAAATGGTGAAATCTTTGCAACTGATAAAAATGTAGTAGTTATTGGAGGGGGAGATACAGGTTCTGACTGTGTTGGTACATCAAATCGCCACAAAGCAAAAACTATTACACAAGTTGAGGTAATGCCTGAACCAAGCATTGACGATAAAAAACAACCTTATTATCAAGTAAGAGCTGAGGCTACTCCTTGGCCAAACTGGCCTTTGACTAAGCGTACTTCGACTTCTCATGAAGAAGGTTGCGAACGTTTGTTTAGCATTAATGTAAAAGAATTTATTGGGGATGCCAATGGAAATCTGAAAGGTATTTTAATTTCAGAAAGTGCTACTTTCAACGGAGCTCGTATAGAAATGAATGAACGTGAAATTCCTTGTGAATTAGCATTAATAGCTGCTGGTTTTTTACATCCACAGCAAGATTTATTGTCACAGTTAGAAATTGAAGTTGACGAACGCAAGAATGTAAAAGCTCCCAATTATCAAACTTCAAATGCAAAAGTGTTTGCGGCTGGTGATATGCGTCGTGGCCAATCTTTGGTTGTTTGGGCAATTTCTGAAGGTCGTGAATGTGCAAGAAAAGTGGATGAATTCTTAATGGGCGAATCACTTTTAGAAGCAAAAGCAATTTCTATGATTTCACCTGCTTATGCAGGAGTATAAAATAGTTTTTTTGTAACGCAATTTTCCAAAATTTAGCTCTTAGAAAAAGTAATTTGGAAAATTGCGTTACAATTACCTACTCAAAAAATATTCACGAAAAAGTATCATTTCTTGCTCCTCTATCTCAATATATTTCTGAAAAATTCTATCACCAACTTGACTCCGAATCGCAGAAATTCCAACATCAATTAACCGCAAACCTTTTTCTGTCAATAAAATATTGTCAAAAGCCAAACCACTGATATTTGAAGGACGTTTAAGATCTCGGTGAACAAATCCAGCTTTATGTAGCTCTCTAATTTCAGATTCAAATACATCTAACCAAAGTTCTCGAATTTCTACTTCATAGGCTCTATAATCTATTGGCCTAATTCGTTCCATCACTAACATTTCAGCATGTAATTCCTCTTGAAAATCTAAGCGAATAAATTTAACAACTAAATCGTTGATAGCATTCGCAAATCTCATTTTTTCTGCTTCAGAGCCAATATCAGAACGAGTATCATCTGTAAACAATTTTGCAACCTCAGCATCTGATAAAACGATAACCGTGTTGTTTGCTCCTGACGATAATCTTCTTGGATATTTCATGAATTTTCAGAGTCCTAAATAATTCTTAATGTTTTTTTCAATTCTATTAAGTACATCTTCCTCCTCATTTGCAATAAATTTCTCACCTGCTACTTTTTCATAAAGTTCGATATAACGATTAGAAATTTCCGACACTTTTTCATCAGTCATTTCCGGAACAGTTTGCCCTTCTTTTCCTTGAAAATTATTCGCAATCAACCATTCTCGTACAAATTCCTTTGATAATTGTTTTTGTGGCAACCCTTTTTCTAAATTTTCTTGGTAAGAATCTGCGATAAAATAACGAGAAGAATCTGGTGTATGCACTTCATCTATTAAATAAATAACGCCATCTTTTTCACCAAACTCATATTTTGTATCGACCAATATAAGGTTTCTTTCTGAAGCAATCTCAGTCCCTCTTTGAAACAATGCCAAAGCATATTTTTCCAATTGAATATACTTTTCTTCAGAAACTAATCCTTTAGCTATAATATCTTCTCTCGAAATATCTTCATCATGTCCTTCATGAGCTTTCGTCGTAGGTGTGATAATTGGTGTTTCAAATTTATCATTTTCCTTCATACCATCAGGTAATGTGACACCACATAGTGTACGCAAACCACTTTTATAAGTACGCCAAGCATGACCAACCAAATAGCCTCTCACAACCATTTCAACAGGAAAAGTTTCACAACGAATACCCACAGAAACATTTGGATCAGGAGCCGCCAAAAACCAATTAGGTACAATATCTTTTGTTAAATTAAGAAATTTTGCTGCAATTTGATTGAGAACCTGTCCTTTATGTGGTATTGGTCGAGGCAGAACTACATCAAAAGCTGAAATACGGTCAGAAGCAACCATGACGACTTTATCACCAAAATCATACACATCTCTTACTTTTCCACGATAAAAGCCAGTTTGTCCTTCTAAATTAAAATTTGTTTCTTTTACAGATGATGCCATTTTTATATTAATTATTTTTTCAATTTTCATTTAATAAACGAAAAACAGAGTAAGAAATCATACATATTTACCAATCTTTAGCATTTTTATCTATTTTTTTACTCGCTTTTTTTCTTTGTTGTGAATATTGTAACTCGTTAGTTTTCATTGCTTCCAAAATTTGCAAAGCTTTCTCTTTGCTCATTTTTTCAGGAGTCTGAGAAGTTAATTCGTCCTTTTTTTCTTCAGTTTTTTGAGTTTCACCATTACCATTTTGGTTTTGCTGCTCTGTTTGCTCATTTTGATTTCTATTATTTTGAGGTGATTTTTGAGGTAATTTCTTTCTTAAAAGTTCAAAATTATACCGAGCAATTTTATTATCAGGTGTTTTTTGCAACGCTTCCTTAAACAACATTAATGAAGTACTACTATCTCCGAGCATATTATCAATTACACCTATTTGAATCAAAGCAGTTGAATATATTTGTTCATCGCTTATTTTTAAGAGCTTACGATATTCATTGAGAGCTTTCAATGTATCATTTTTATAGAAATAAGCGTGTGCTAAATTTAATCGAGCCTCTGGTTCTAAATTAAATGATATATCTGACAATTTTTGGTATTTTTCAGCAGCCAGGTTATATTTTTTTTGGGCAAATGCTCTCCCAGCTTCATTTTTTAACAGATTTCTTTCAGTAACATTCGTTAAAGAACGAATATTAAGAAACAATAGAATGATATAAAAAAACCAAGTATTCAATCGTTTTTAGATTTTAATTGTTCTTACCGTCACCAAAACATCTACAAACATTAGAATTAAAGCCAAAATTACGAAATAATAATATTTATTGTTAGCAACCGTCATCTTTCGAGTATCAATCCAATTGCTTTCCAAGTTATCAACTTCTTTTAATAATGTACTTACATCATTTAGTTGATTAGTAAGTTGAAAATATTTTCCACCAAAAGATTTGCTCAATTTTTTAAGATAATCGGCATTCAACTTTGTGAGAACTTGATTACCATCTCTGTCTTTTTTAAACTCATTCCCTTCTTTTATCGCTCCACCTTGTGGTGTTCCAACACCTAAAACAAGCAGATTAATTTTATTTCTCTTTAATTCACCAATCACTTTCTGATCTAAGTCCCCAAAATCCTCTCCATCAGTAATAAGTACAATCACTTTTGCTTTTCGATTGGTGTTTGCATTCTGCGAATTACCCGAATATTTATGGAGTATCAACTCAAATGCACTATTCAAGTTTGTCCCGTTTTCAACAAATAATTCAGTATTAAGTTTTTGGATAAACAAGCGTAAGGCATCTCTATCAAAAGTCAGTGGCGTATGAACATACGCTTCTGAAGAAAAAACAATTAAGCCAACTCGATTTGATTTCAGTAGGCTAAGATTTTTGGTAAGTTCAAATTTAACTCTTTCTAATCGGGTAGGTTCAATATCAATGGCGTTCATTGATTTGGATAAATCAAAGACAAAAAAAATATCTTTTCCAGTTGCTTGTGCCTCTATTTCATTTACTCCAAAGCTTGGTCCCAACAAGCCTAAAATACAAAGACCCAAATAAATTGCTCTAATAAAAAATTTGATGATTACTGAACGGGCTGTGGTTCCTAAGCGTCTGGCAACAAGGTATAATCGAATAAAGTAGGCAGCATATACCAACAAAAATATGCCAATGAAGACAAACTCGACTATTGTAAGAGGCTTTATCCAATTCATGCTTAAAATTATGACGGTTTGACGAGAACCCCAAGTAAAAATTTGCTAATTTTGCATTTTAAATATATTTCAGTTAATATTTTCACTCAATAGAATAAAAGAGCATTCAACAAAATGATATATATATTTTTCTCTTGCAGCTCAATGTTAAAGTAAATGAATAAAAAAAACTTTTTTCAAGTTGGCGTTTTATTAATTTTAACGTTGATTTTTGGTCTATTTGCTTATAATTCAGACTTTGGTTATGATGCTTTAGAGTATTTAGTCATTGGTCGTTCGATGAATGATGGCTATGAAATGTATGATTTTATTCCTTCAAAATCTTGGTTATGGTATGTTTTTGTGCAGCATGCTATCAATTTATTAGGTGGTGATTTTACACACTTTCAAGTAACATTGCTCATCACTCTCCTGTTTTCAAGTATTGGCATTTCAACTTTCTATGTTGTAGATAAAATTTCAAAAAATCAAAAAACTGCATTTGTAGCTACATTTTTGACATTATTGTCATGCTTTTTCATGGAAATGAACTTCCTTGAACCCGAAGCTCCGATTGCAGTTTTAGCAATTTGGTCATGTTTTTTTCTTTCTAGAAACACGAATACTTATTGGTTATTTGGAGGAATTCTCTTGGGGATTGCAATGTGTTTCAAGAGTATTGCTATGTTTTATGTAGCTGGAGCTGGATTTTATTTGTTATATGAATGTTTTATCATTAGGCAATCAAATTTTTGGCAAATTACTCAAAAAGGCACATTGTTTATTCTTGGTTTTACAATTCCATTAGGTTTATCATTACTTTATTTTTATTCAATCAATCGCTTAGAACAACATATCTATTGGTCATATATCTATCCTTTTGGTTCATATCCAGCTCATACAATTTTCCTTAAAAAACTTCTAACTAAAACTTTCTGGCTGCTACTATTAACATTTTTTAGTTTACTATTGGCATTCTATCATCGTAAACATTTCTTTACAAACTTTGTTTTTTCACTGTCTGTTTTTTTAGGAATATTTTCTTTAACATCTCTATTAAAAAGTCAAGCTTCTCATTATCTATTTCCAGCGGCTCCCTTTTTTTCAATTATTATTGCCATGGTTTATAGCTATTATAGCGATATATTTGCCAAAAAGATTAAACAAATCTATCTTTTTGTTGGAAGTCTTGCCTTGCTAGTTGCAATTATTACGTTTATCAGTCGCCCAGATGTAATAAAACGTTTGTTTCATGTCAATGATTTTGCCATTGACAAAACGTACAATCATACAGTAAATAGGTATTTAAAAAAGGGAGACAAGGCTCTTTTGATTGATTTTGGTTCATTGTTTTATTTTCATTCACACGTTTATCCCAATGTACCATTTATCAACACTGAAATGCAAACAAGTGATTACATTAAAAGACATGTAAATGTTTATGAGAAATCATTGCAAGATACTTCTCTTAAATTAGTAATTTTTGGTTATCGACCAAGTGTCATTGATGATAGTTCAAAAGTTAATACCCCAGAAAATAAAGAAGCACTTGATAAACTTAGAAAAGGGCTTCAGGAAAAATTTATTCCTGAAAAAGATAGTATTTTATACATCACACTTTGGCATCGAAAGCCTAATTTATAGAGAAATTACATTAATAAAAAACATTAGGATTTATCATCCAATTGTACATGTGAGAAACATAATTTGTTTTCACTTATCAATCAAAAAATCGTAAATAAAAAAATATGCTCCTTTCTGTTTTAATTCCAGCATACAACGAAGTTAATAATATTGAAAAAATATTAAATAAGATTGGAGAAATTGATATTCCAAAAGAAATTATTGTAGTTGATGATGGCTCAAGTGATGGTACAAGAGAATTATTATCTCGCTTGAAAAGTGACACTTTAAAAATAATTTTTCATGAAAAAAATCAAGGAAAAGGTGGAGCTATCCGAACAGCCATTCGCCATGCTACGGGTAAGGTCATTATTATTCAAGATGCCGATTTAGAATATGACCCACATGATTATTACAAATTGGTTCCGCTTGTAGCAAATGGCCAAGAAAAAGTTGTTTATGGCTCTCGATTTTTGAATAAACAAAACAAACACTCTTATTTTTCATTCTTTTTAGGTGGGCAGATTGTCACATGGATAACTAATATTCTGTATTTTCAAAATCTTACTGACGAACCTACTTGCTACAAAGTTTTTGATGCAAACTTACTTAAATCAATCAAACTGAATTGTACAGGCTTTGAGTTTTGTCCAGAAGTAACAGCAAAAGTTGCAAAATTAGGTTATAAAATACCTGAAATTCCAATTAATTATTTTCCACGTTCAATAAGCGAAGGAAAAAAAATAAATTGGAAAGACGGTATTGAAGCGATATGGGTTTTGCTAAAATATAGATTTGTGAACTAAATTATTTGACAATTTGAATATTGCTCATGCTATAATCATAAACTATGACAATCAAGCAACTCAAAATAGCAACCATCACTTATTTTCTATTACCCAATATTATATTTATCCTTACTTGGTTAAATCCTATTTGGGCAAGTTTAGGCTTTGTTTTTTCAATCTATTCTTTTTATAGCTTTATCCAGCAAACAATTCAGAATGAGGAAGATTTTACTGCATTAAGAGTAGAAAAAATACAATTACGCACACAGACATATCTATTATTATTTACCTTGATTTTAGGATTGCTATTTAGTTTAGGAAACTTTGGTTTAGGTCAATCCTATGACTATTTCAAACATAATACAATTGTAAAAGAACTTATTGAAAAACCTTTTCCAGTAGTTTATGAAAATGAAACCCGTTATGGCATTCTGCATGAACCAGCTATTTTAGGCTATTATATTGCTTATTATTTACCAACAGCAATCATCTGCAAGTTTGTTGGTATAGGATTTAGTAATATTTTATTGTTTTTTTGGGGAAGTATTGGCATTTATTTTTCGTTTTGTTGGCTGTATTTCCTTAGTCCGAAAAACATTCATTTTGTTCTGGTACTTGTCTTATTTTTATTAGGAGCAACACTATTCAAACCTTATTTATATGCACATTATTTATTAAAAAATATTGTTTCCCTTCCTATGATTCAATATTTTATTTGGCCATCTGGCATTTCGTTTAACCTTATCAATATACATTATTCACCCCAACATTATATTGTTAGTGTCATTGGTGTTTTTTTTGTCTATTATGAGAGTTTTATTAGAAAAGACATTCGATTCATTATCTTCTTTGTTTCTTTGTTGCTCATGTGGTCATTTTTAGGTGCATTGAGTGTTGGCCTCATTACTGGTTTCTTGGTTTTATACCGAAAATTTTCCAACTTTTTCACATTTGCTAATTTGATTGGAGGGGGTGTGCTTTTATTTATTATGGCAACATATTTCTTGGCACATTTTCAAGATAATCGCTATAGTGGTTTCATTTGGACATTTGCTGATATATCAGGCTATTTATACCAGAAACCGCTTTTGTCGTTGTTGGCATTAGTTGCATATTGTGCCTTTGAAGTAGGTATTTATCTGTTTTTTATGTACAAAATTTACTCTTCAAAAAGTGTTTATAAAGAAAGACTTGTTTTAGTATTCTTTTGTGCTTCCTTTTTCATCATCTCCCCACTTTACAGACTTGGTTTTAATAATGATTTAGCCATGAGGCTAATAAGTACCATTAAAATTTTAATATTTTTATTGGTTTTAAGTACCTATTCAGAAATGATTAAATCACAAATTTTAAGCAAATTTTTAAAATTATACTTCGTTTTTACAATCATTTTAGGTATTTTCAGCAGCTTTACAACATTAAAATGGGACAAAGTTCCTACAATAGCAGAAAGTCCAAATATCAATAAAGCTGATATTCCACAAGAGATCTACTTACAATATTTTGCCAAGAAAAATTCTTTTTTTGGTAATTACCTAATGAAAAAATAATTCCTCCCTAAACGTTAAGGAGGAATTGTTCTATTTTTTGTTGATAAAGTTTTCAAATAAAAACACGCCATTTTTGTTTGAAACAATAATATCTATTTTCTTGTCCTTGTTAATATCCTTAGCAACGATATTCAAACCTGCTCCAGAATCATTATCAATCTGATATTCTTTCCAATATGGTTTTTGGGCAGGCGTAAATTCAAAATACAACAATAATGCTGGGTCAGCATCACCAGGGTCACGGCCATGATGTGCCAAGAATCTTTTTCCTGTAATGTATTCAGCACGTCCATCTCCGTTCAAATCTGCCATAATTGAGGCATGCGTTTGTGCAGTTGAATTACTAATTTGATGTGTTACAAAATTTATTTTACCTTGTTCATCTACTTGTTCATGAAACCAAATTCCTAAAGCATGGGCAGATGCACTCACAACGTCGTTTTTGCCGTCACCATTCACATCAAGTATTTGCATATGAGAGCAAGGCTCACCCAAATTGGCTGCATGAAACTCCCAATTTCCTGCATTCAAATTTTTTGTTCCTTCAAACCAACCTTCACGAATCACGACATCCTTTATTCCATCTTTGTTGACATCGCCAAAGCCAATTCCGTGTGAAAAAATCTCCGTACCTTTAACATTTTCTGCACTTAAATTAAACCGCTTCCACTCAGTTTCTCCTTTTTTTAAGGGAGCTTGAAGCCAAATAATTTGTTTTTTTGTTTTATCGCCACAAAGGATATCCAGTCGTCCATCACCATCAATGTCAATAAATCCAGGTGATTCGTTAGAAATGCCAACTGAGTCGGCAATGATATGCTTTTTCCATTCATTAACTTGTTGCTTTTTAGGGTTTTCAAACCAAAATGCTGGCTTTCCAGGGAAATCAATGATCACTACATCGTCCCAACCGTCCAAATTCACATCCATCCCTAAGTCTAAGAAAGAATTACTGTATTCTTTTCTTGGCTCAAATGTTCGGGACGGAGCCATTTCATGCTTTATCCAATTGGGAGCCTCAAACCAATAATATCCTGCAATAATATCCAGGCGACCATCTTTATTCAAATCTGCTACTGCCGCACCCTCTGAAATAAAATCTCTCGTGAGTGTTGTTTTTTTGAAGTTAACATTGGTTTGACAGTTGGCATTGCTTTGAAAAAGCAAGGTGCATACTGCGGTAAATTTGATTAGTTTATTAATAATATTCATGAGTATATTTTTTATAAATCTTTGAAAGTCAATATTTAATCGCATTTTCAAAGGCTTTTATTTTCTAAGATTTTTTCAATTGCCATGATTTCTTCATGATTGGTGTGACTCATTTTAGCTAAACGTTCACTCAACTCTTTCAATTGTTTCTTTGATTCTTCGGTATTAATCGCACCTACTCTTTGAATCGTATAAAGCAAAAATTTAGGCATTTTTGCTTTTTCTGCCATGAGAATAGCACGTTTTATGTCAATTTCGGACAAAGGCTCTGCTGCATACCAAACCATCAAGGGCTGATTATGATCAGCCTTATCCTCAACTTTCTGAACAAGAGCCTCTACAACTTCCCATCTTTTGCTTGGTTCTAATCTTTGCATTGCAGCAGCTAAATATAGCCGTACCAAAGCTGAATTATCGTTCTGAGCTAAAATATTTAATTGTTTTAAAGTTTCATCTGTAATTGATTTATTCTCAAGCAAGAGTTGAATGGCCCAACTTCTAACATATTCGCTTGGATTACTCAACAAATCAGTCATTTCTTTCTCTGTCAAACCCTTGGTAACATGGAGTGTCCACAAAGCTCTGAGTTTTCGAGTGGCATCAGGATTGGTATTTAGTATTGCTTTCAACGCTTCATGCACTTGTTTGTTTCCGCCTCGCTCTTGCAAAATTGTTCTTGATTGACGCACAAACCACTCATTGGCACTCAACTGATAATTCACCAATTCCATATCGCTTGCTTTAGCTAAATCTACCTGAACCCATTTGTCATTTTCATGACTAATTTTAAAAATACGACCCATTGTTTTATCATGTACATCAGGGTTTGAACTATGGCACTGGTTTTTGTCATACCAATCAATTGCAAAAACAGAGCCACTGGCATCATACTTAAAATTTAGCCATTGCGACCATGAATCATTCATTGCCATGAAATCTTTTTTATGTGAACCAACATAACCAGAACCCGAGCGTGTCAATTGATCAATATTTAGCTTTGCTCCATTGATATTATTCATGAAAATATTATTATGGTATTCTTTTGGCCAACTATTGCCTCCTAAATATATCATTGCCCCTGCATGAGCATGACCACCACCTGCGGCAGCAGATCTAAAATTTCCTGCATGGGGTCCTCTTTCTCCAAGCCAATGCCGATGGTCGGCTATTGTTTTAATATCATCATAAATATATGGATTAAAGTGCTTTCCAGCCTGACGGAAGTATCTACCACCTTGAATAATATGGTACAAATGTGGGATCACACATGCAGTAATAAATGGATGACCGTAATCATTAAAATCTATTCCCCAAGGATTGCTTGAGCCTTCTGCAAAAACTTCAAACTGATGTTTTGTAGGGTGATATCTCCATACACCAGCATTGAGTTTGACTCTTTGCTCGTCTGGTGTACCAGGTTTTCCAACTTTTGAATGTGTAAATACGCCATGTGTACCATAGAGCCAACCATCTGGCCCCCAACGAAGACTATTAAGCGTTTCATGGGTATCTTGAGTTCCCCAACCATCAAGCAATTTTTGAGGTTCTCCTGTTGGTTTGTCTTCCTTAAAATCAGCAGGTATAAATAATAAATATGGTGCTGCACCCAACCAAACGCCACCCATACCCACTTCGATGCCACTTACTAAATTAAGCCCCTCCATGAATATTTTCTTCTTGTCTAATGTACCATCTCCATTGGTATCTTCAAATATCAAAATTCGGTCACGTCCTTGTCCTTCGGGTGCTGGTACGGGATAAGTATGCCCTTCAACAACCCAAAGCCTTCCTCTTGAATCAATTGTAAAACTTATTGGACGAATAATATCTGGCTCAGCTGCAGCTAATGTAATTTTAAAGCCCTTGGGAGGTGTCATGGCTTTGGCAGCCTCAATACCCGAAAGCCCTGCATTTAAAACAGGGTCAAGCGGCGGTAGAATAATAATATCTTTTTGGTTAAGTTCATTCGGGAAATTAGGTCTTGTCGAATAAAAAAGGAAGTTATCAAAGTTGATGTGAGCCCACTTATCGTTAGGTATATACGGAATCTGAGAAATGCCAGTTTCGTTATCAATTATACGAATAAAAATATTTTTATTCATATACGGTTTCAAATTAACAACAACTGGCTGAAGTGTCGCTCTTCCTTGCCCAGTTGAATGATAAATAACTTTCTTAGTATCTGCCAAAACGATTTCAACACGGGTATCTTGCAATGCTCCTCCCGATACTTGAAAGGAAGCATAAGGGTGTGTAACAATAAACGGAACTGATGTAAGCGTACCCGTAAGTTTATAATTGAGTGTACCTCCACTGCTTAAAAAATGTTTGCCTTCAAAACCTATATTCATATCTTTTTCATGAATAGGTGATGGGTCTTCACTAATTAATGGGTTTACAAAAGCATCTCCTGTTGCTTTCCAGTCGGCAAGTGTGCCGCTTTCAAAATTTAGATTCAAGAGTTTACCATTTTTCTTAGGTATGATTCCCACGATTTTTGTTTCAGAAATATCACCCTCGACGACTTCCAATTTACCAACCATGCCTGCTGCACGATGTCCAGGTACAGAACAATAGTAAGTGTCATTTTTTTCCGCAACAAAAACGATACTTGTTTTTGAGCCTTTCTCTAAGATCGTTTTGCTTTTAATGCCTAATTTTTCAATCGCAATATCATGCGTCATCAATTCGCCATTTGTAATTGTGATTCTTATACGATTGCCTTTTTTTACCCGTAAAGTAGGATTTCTTGTTCCATCTTTGGCAAAATAACCAAGCATAGTTGCTTCCAATGCATATTCTTGGTCAATTTTAGTAGTATCTTGAAGGGGTTGGGTTAATGGAATAATTGCTCTACCATATATTTGGGGCATAATAACGATTCCAAAAAGAAAGAAGAGAAGTAAAAGAGGTTTGTTCATAGTTTTGAGTCAAAGGGTGAATAATATTATAGTCGTATTTTATTGCTTTTAAAATTGATATTATGGTAATTCTTGAATGAAAATATCTTTGAAGGCGACTTGTGCTGCACCATCACCATGAATTTGCAAACCTATCAATCCAGATTGTGGTATTGTCAAATCGGCCTCCGTATAGTCAGTTGTTTGTTTGCCGTTAATAAAAATTCTAATTCTTCGATTTTCAGCTCTTAATTCGTAATTATTCCAGTCATTAAGTTTAATGATCTTTTGTGTTTCATTGGGATCATTTCCAGCAATGGTCTTATTTCTTCTTGATTCATCATACAATGTACCCCAATATTTTTCTCCATAATCTGCCTGATAACCAGTCATTTCATGGGCAGGGTCTTTCAAACGTTGACTTCTAAATTGAATGCCTGAATTAATAAAACCTACGTTTCCAGTCAATTTAACTTTAAGTTTTAAAATGAAATTTGCATAACTACGGGTAGTACATAGAAAATCATTATGTGGCACTTTTTTATCTAACATTCCTCCTATTAAAGCTCCATTTTCTATTCTCCACATATTTAATGTATCTCCTTCCCAACCGCTAAACGTTTTACCATCAAATAATCGAACAGGCTTGGGTGGAAATTGTACGACAAAACTTGTCAAAAAAAAGAGGACCAATACTGACCAAGAAATGAGTTTTTTCATAAAAATAAGGTAGGTTATAGTTCCATAAAGGATGAAATATAATGATAGCGAAGAGGCTCATCCTTATGCAATGCTAAAATACATATTTTACACAATTTAATTATAAAAGTTCTTGATTTTTTGATAAAATCAAGAATTATCACCCTCCCCTTAACCCCTCTCCCACAAGAGAAGGTAAAAAAGTTATCCTAACTCAAATTACAGTGCATTTAGTAGCGTTTGATCATTCATTTAATAAAAGACTGTTACACTAATGCGGCAAGGTAGCAGTAAGCCCCGAAAGCTTCTTGCACAAGTGCGGCAAGGTAGCAGCAAGCCCCGAAAGCTTCTTGGAATATTGGACAAATTTCTATTAAACTATTCAAAGCCATAGTCCTTAAGACTTCAAAACCAATAAAAAAAAGATGGGTCAATTTCCTGAATGCCTTAGGTATTTAATGGGTTGAAGACAATAGATAAGTTATAACATCCAAATAATTGGATTTAAAAGCAAATAAAAAAAAATAGTAAACTATAGGGGAAATTACATTTTCAATTTTAATATTTTTTGCTCAATTAACTTCCACGAAGCAAATGCTACCACTGTTGTTAGCATCACCAAAAAAATTAAATTCCAAATACTTCCCGAAAATCCTAAACTAAGCATCGCATTAACGATTGGCATGTGGTAGATATAAATGCCATAAGAAATGTCGTTTTCATGCAATAATTTTTTACTTAAATCAGTATATGAAAAAGCAAATGAAATTGTCAATAATGAAAGCAGTGTATTAGCCATAATTCCAGCGATCGAGCTATCATATGGATAATAATAAAGTTTAAGCCAACCATGAAAAATAAGTGTATAGATTATATAAATAGCAAGCCAAATCAATACTTTTCCTCTTATTAGTGGTTCAATCCATTTAAAATTTTTATAAATGGCGATACCAGTTAAGAAAAAGTGAAGATAAACCAAAACCGTATTTCCTAAAAGCTTATCATACAATTCATGTCGAAGCATCCAAGAATTAGTGAGATGAAAATCCTTGATAATAACTGAGATAATAAAGAAAATGGCAAGTATTGTATTTGTGAGCCATAATTTTTTATTTTTTCCAACCACGTAAAGAATCAATGGTAAGACCAAATAAAATTGGAGTTCGATTGCAATACTCCACAAGCTACCATTGGGGTGTCCTACTCCCCATGTTTTTAGATTTGGGCTTGCATAAAATTGAAAAAAAGATATTTGAGCCAAAAACCACATCCCTAAATCTTTCAAATTGAATGATTTAGCAAAATATAAAAATAGTATAGCTGTGATACTTGTACAAACCCACAGAGCAGGAAAAATACGAAAACTACGATTTTTAAAGTATTTTTTTAATTCGAAGTTATTTCTTTCAAGCGAATACGATATTAAGAAACCACTAATGGTAAAAAATATGGGTACTCCAGGCAATTGGTATAAAATCACCAGAAAACCATAAAGATGATCGAAAACCTCCAGATGCTCGGCACCATGCCAAAGCAAAACTTGAAAAGCGGCAATTAAACGTATTAAGTCAAAATTATTGTTTCTATTGATTGTCATAAACTACTTTTTTGAAACCATCGTACATTTCCTGAGCAACTTGTTCGGGTGAAAACCTTTGAATTATTTCTTTAGATTTTCTACCAAAAGGAGCAATCTTTTCTGGTTCATTTACAAATTTATTAAAAATATTGGTCAATTCTTTCACATCATTAGGATTAAAAGTATACCCATTTTGGTCTTCTATCACCAAATCATAAGCAGAGCCACATTTATTTGATACAATGACTGGCATACCACACGCCATTGCTTCATTTACAACCAGCCCCCAAGGTTCTGAATAACTGGGAAGTATAAATACATCACCCAATGCCAATATTTTTGGCACATCATACCATGCCTGCCCTGCTATAAATCTAATACCGTCCAAATGATTATCAGCAGCATATTTTTTCAATTTCTCCTCTTCACTCCCATCACCTAAAATAATCAATCCCCATTCAGAGTCAGCCAAAGGTTTATAAGCAGCAAATAAATTATCCAAATTTTTAACTTCGATGAGCCTTCCAACATAAATAAAATTATACTTCTTTAATTGATAGATTTCTTTGTTGGTTTTTCTTTCAATCACTGCTTCATTATAGATTGTTTCTACTTTTTGATTATCAACTGCATTGTTAGCAACCAAGATATGTTTAGGCTGCATCCCCAACTTATACATATACTCGGCTGATTTTGAACCATAACAAAAAAAACCTTGAGCTCTACTGACAATAAACCGTTTTAAAGCTTCTCTCCACCAAATGTTCGGATTATCACCTTCTGTCGAATCTGCAGAAATGATAACCTTTATCCCTTTCATTCTACAATAAAAAAGCACCAAATTCATGGCTGGTTCATAATATCCAGGTAGGTTTACTACGTCGGGTTTAAACTTACGTATCCAATAAATTGATTTTTTAGTTCTTTGCCAAATGGTAGTATTTTCATAATAGTCCTCAAATAATACTTGAACATTATATTGATGGATACTGTAATCTATACTACCAATTTTTGCACGAGTAAATTCATTAAGAGCAGTTTGAAGGACTAATAGCTCATCATTTGGATGTTTATCAACAACTTTTTGAAGCTCCGTATAGATTTTTGCTTTATAATGAGCCCAAAAAAACTGATGTATAACGAGCATCTTCATGCTTTATGTGGTTTTGTATGAAAGAATGATTATTTTTTTTCCTTATTTATTGAAGACTAATACTATTTTAGCTTCTAAAAATTCCACAAAATTAAGAAAATTTAAGCCGCAAAATAGGAAAATTGCAACAATAAACTTTATTTACGAGTATAGTGAAGTATATTTGTAAAAAAAATTGTACAATGGTCATTTACATTGATTGGTTACTCAATAAAATAAATAAATATAGGCAAAGTCTGGGATTAAGTTTCTTTTTTGTTGGTCTTCCTTTGGTTTATTTTCTTCGTGATGGAATTAAATTAGCACCTGGCAACTCTGCGTTTACAGCAGCGTTTACTATATTAAGTCTTTTAATTGCCTTTCCTATAAATCCAAAACGTTTGTATCATGCCAATACTATTGGCTATTTGCTATGTTGTTTGTATGGTATTATAGCTCTTATTTATTTGGCTCTATATGTACCCAACAGAGGTTGGTTTACCAATACCCCAGTTGAAGTAGTTAATCAATTAGTATTATTGACTGCTATGTTTATTTTTGCTGGCACTTCAATCAATACTTTAAAAAGTACTTTTGTACAATTTACGCTCTTTTTTAGTGTTCTTGGAGGTCTTAGCTTGCTATATTACATTGCAAGAAACCCAGCTTATGTGATTGGTATGAGAGCTGCCATTAGTTTTGGCGATGATGGAGGAATGGGGTCGATGGGAAATCCTCATATTTACGCTAAAAGTGCTTATATTGGAGTAGTTGCTGGAATAATATTATTAAAAAACGAAACCCGTCAATTATGGCGTTGGGTATATTATACAAGTGTGTTTATACTATTATTAGTCATTGGACTTTGTCAATCAATGGCAATTGTAATGATCACTGGTGTTTTTTTCTTTCTCTATTTTATCTCAAATTTGAAAGCACACAACATCTATAAAAGTTTAAAATGGATTTTTGGTTGGCAAGGTATTATATTATTCATCATCTCTGTTTACGGAATATATTATATATGGGAATATACGAGATATGATGAATACATAATCAACGTTTATGAAAAAATCTTTGAAAGGTTTGACAAGATATTTGTTACATTTTTTGATAACGATACGGCACAAAAAGTTAAATTCGCAGGTGATTCTTCGGCATCTACACGCGTAACAAATATTGAATTAGTTTTCAAAACACTTGCCAAAAACCTCGATAAAAACAATTGGTTTCGTATAATATTTGGCAACGGTTACCAAGATTATTATGTTGATTCTCCATTCATTGAAATGTTCCATGATTTGGGAGTCATTGGATTGTTACTTTTTACTGCCTTACATATTGTAATTTTATATTGGATTTTTAAAGAAATTTTTAATCCAACCTGTGATTTTACCCTTATGCTTGCCTATGTATTTTTAGTTACGCTCATTCAAAATTTTACCTTTGGAATGCCTTATGATTATGGTAGATGGTGTTCAATGGCTTTCGTAGCTCGGTTTGCCTTGAGCTATAAAAAAGTTTTAATTAGCAATGATTATGATACGTCAAAATCCATCGTACCAAATTAATCAATAAGGTAAAATAACTAAAACTTTGCTTATCAAGTCAAAGCGTTTTAATCCATTAATATATTTCAAATAAGTACTGCTGAAATGATTCAATCAATAAGTTCTATACAAAAAAAATTAGCTCCCGCCAAAGGTAGAAGCTAATCTGAGCTATTGAGTGAATCTATACTATTTACAAACGTTTAACTTTCAGAACTGTACCAACCTCGATAATGGTACTTGATAAATTATTCAACTTCCACAATTGTTCGACCGATACGTTATAATTTACTGAAATTCTGAAAAGGGTTTCGTCCTTTCGAACGGTGTGATATACATATTTAATACTTGACTTATTTTCCTCTTTACCTACACTAGATTCTGCAATTGTTTTGGTGTTAGGAACTGATTCATCTTTCAAATCTTGCTTTTTTTCATTCAGATCATTTTGCTGAACACCCTTTTTATCAACATCTTTGGGCAAATTTATATTTTTTGGCTGTTCTTTCCTAATTTCTTGGCTTAAAGGTAAAGAATTTAAATCAATTTCCTTTGGTGCACTTTCGACCAATATATTTTTGTCATTATTTACTACTAATGCCTGATTTTCTTTTACAATAATGGTGTCTTTGACTGGAATTGGAACAAGACGTTCACTATCATTTTCAGTACCTATTAACTCTTCAATGGCAGCAAATTCATCGGGCATTTCGATGTATTCTATCGGTTTATTTTTAGGCCTTGTTGTTTGCATCCAAATAATTCTGCCTCTTTGTAAACGCTGAACTGACTCTAATCGATTATATTCTAAAAGGCTCTCTAATTTGACACCATAAATTTGTGAAATATCCCAAAGTGTTTCACCTTCTCTTACCACGTGAAAGGGAACACTTGCCTTCACATTCTTCTTTTCTATGTAATAAACCTGACCGATATGAAGTAAATCGTTTACTTTCATATCATTATATTCAACAAATTTTTCAATTGAAATGCCTGCTTTATATGCCATATTTACTACAGCATCACACATTTCAGCTTGCAATCCCTTTAAATCATTAATCTTGTAAAAAATTCCACCTTTATTAACACCCTTACTTTTTTCTACCAGTTCTTCTCTTTTCAAAACTGGAAAACCTAAATCTTTTGAAGGAAGCCCAACCTTTCTTGACAATTCTGCCAAAGTCCTAACTTCATTGAATCTACTGGTAGGCACTACAACCAATACTTGGCAATCTGTATCAGGAACATTTTTGGAAATTAGCCAGAGATTATACTCACTCAAAGTAGCGGGTTCTACTTTTAATTCGGCAGAAATTTTGTTTAATGTTTTACCTTTACTGTATGGATATTCATATACAACCTTAGGTACAGCAGGTTTATAAAGCGGAAATTCTTTTTCTATTGCTAATTTGTAGGCTAAAAACTGCAAAATTGCCATATATGCAGGGCTATCTAAAAGTATGTAAGCATTACCAGACCACTTCTTGCTAACTTCCAGTAAGCTTAATACTTTCTTATCAGATATATGCGAAAAGAGAGTTGTACCCCAATTGCTGTACAAGACATAGTTTCTTTTCAAACACATTGCAGCTCCTTTGGTAGCCGCAATTAGATGCTTTCTTTCATCTAATTGGTTATTCATCAATAAATCTACGTCTTCTGCTTTTTGCTTATCGAGACACCAAAAAACCCCAGCTTCGAGGTTAATATTGTTTTCAATAGAAGATTGATATTTATTATAACTAACCAAATATTTAAAATCATCTGGTACATTTTGCTCTCTTAATATAGGTTCAACTACTGGCAAGAACAATGCAACTTTATCTAATTGATTTTGAATATTTTGTTTGTTTGACTGAATATTTTTCAATTCATTTTGTATTAAATAACGAGTTACGTCATTTAACTGAAATGTAATATCAGCAAACTTAACTTCGTAAGGAACGAGTGGATTATCTGTTTTGTGTGGAGCGGCGAATACATTATTATTTCCCCAAAAAGTAAAAAGGAATACAAACTCAATTGTATATTTGAAAGCACGTAAGTCCATTATAAGATTCACAGATACTGTTGAGAGGGAGATGTCCTAACTCTTACATAAAAACATCTCTCTCAACAGATGATTACCTTTACTTTTTTTGGGTTTGAGCTTGAACTTTCGTTCGGCTGCAGTGTGTTACCACGAATGATAACACCCACTCTTATATTTAATTAGGAAAGCGATTTGCTATTGTGTTCCAAAGGTATATGATGAATTTTAAATTTCCAAATGTAAACGGTTAAATTTTTTATAATTTCCATAATTTTTATTTTTTCAAAAAAAAATGAAAACGAAATTGTACCGTTAAATAACTTATTATCAAGTCTTTATAAATTTCTTCAGACTACTATTTAATAAGAATTTTCAAATTAAAATAATTTAAAAATTGCAATTCGAATCAAACAAATAATACATTCTATAAATTTTGTACATTTGTAAAGAAAATTTTTCCTTAAAAAAACAAAAAACTATCAGAAAATCTGATAGTTTTTTGTTAAATATTTTTCCACAAAAAATAAAAAAATTCAGTTATTTATTTTCTCCACTTCTTGTATTGATTAATCAAAGCATTGGTTGAGCTGTCATGGCTTTCAACCACTTCATTATTAGTCAATTCTGGGTAAATTTTGTTAGCTAATTGCTTTCCTAATTCAACACCCCATTGGTCAAAACTAAATACATTCCAGATAATTCCCTGAACAAAGATTTTATGTTCATACATCGCAATCAAACTACCTAAACTTTTAGGAGTGACTTTCTTTAAAAGTATAGAGTTTGTTGGACGATTTCCTTCAAAAACCTTAAATGGAGCTATTTTTTCAGCTTCATCTTTCGACTTCCCTACTAATTCTGCATCAACTTCTTCACGAGTTTTACCATTCATCAATGCTTCTGTTTGTGCAAAAAAGTTAGAAAGCAACATTTTATGATGTTCACCAATAGGATTATGAGATATTGCTGGTGCAATAAAATCAGCAGGAATTAATTTTGTTCCTTGATGAATCAACTGATAAAAGGCATGTTGTCCGTTTGTACCCGGCTCGCCCCAAATGATTGGCCCTGTCTGATAATCTACCTTTTTTCCGCTTCTATCAATATATTTACCATTTGATTCCATATCTCCTTGTTGAAAATATGCTGCAAAACGATGTAAATATTGATCATAAGGCAAAATAGCATGAGAATCTGCCCCATAAAAATTATTGTACCAAATGCCTAATAATGCTAAAAGGACAGGTATATTTTTTTCAAAAGGTGTACTCCTGAAATGATTATCCATTTCATGAGCACCTAAAAGTAATTGCTCAAAGTTTTCAAATCCAATCGAACAAGCAATCGACAAGCCAATGGCAGACCAAATTGAATATCTACCTCCTACCCAGTCCCAAAATCCAAACATATTTGCAGGATCAATTCCAAACTTCTCAACTTCCTTTTGATTGGTTGAAATGGCTACAAAATGTTTTTTAACAAAAGATTCATCTACTGCACTTTTCAAAAACCAATCTCTTGCCGATAGGGCATTAGTCATGGTTTCTTGAGTCGTAAAAGTTTTTGATGCAATCATAAATAATGTGGTTGCAGGATTAACTTTTTTCAATGTTTCGGCAATATGTGTTCCGTCAACATTCGATACAAAATGAATATTTATGTTTTTCTTTTTATAGGCTTTCAAAGCTTCAGTGACCATAACTGGACCTAAATCCGAGCCCCCAATACCAATATTAATAATATCAGTGATTGATTGATTGGTATATCCTTTCCAAGTACCAGAAATAACATTTTCTGAAAAACGCTTCATTTTCAACAAGACTTCATTGATTTCTGGCATTACATCCTTTCCATCAACTAAAATGGCAGAATTTGAACGATTTCTCAAAGCAACATGTAGTACTGAACGGTTTTCAGTTTGATTGATTTTTTCACCTTTAAACATTTGCTCAATCGCATCAGACAATTGACACTCCTTTGCTAAATCAGTCAAATAGGACAAAGTTCGACGGTTGATATTGTTTTTTGAATAATCAAGTAAAATATCATTGAAACGTACTGAAAATTTCTTAAAACGATTTTTATCCTCAGCAAATAGTTCTTTCAAATGCTTTTTGCTGATTGTACGATGATGAGCTTTAAGTTTTTTGAAAGCCGAGGTTTGAGTAAAATTTGTAGAATTAAGCATGTTTTGATTTGATAGTTACTTGTTATTAGTACTTAAATTATTTTGAAAATTTACTGAATATAACAAGGACATAAGATTTTGAACATTAAAAATTATTGGATGATAACAAGAAAACCACTAATCAATTTCCTAAATAATTATTTTTCAGGTTTAATACAAATATCAGCTAAATGGCTTTTAGAAGCCACGAAAACATTAAAGTCAACATTACCTTTTACACCGTCAATTTTTCCCTCTGCACTATGTTGCCAAATCATTAATTTTGCATCCTCATATCCTTCTAATTTTTGACTATCATAATCAGAAATCCAAAGCGGATATTCATCAAAATTATCTTTTATATATTGTCTATATATATAAGCATTTGTGTAGATAATTGGCTTTGAGCCATAATGATTTTCAATAACATTGATAAATGTTCTAACATTATCAACTAAATTTTCACGCACTTTTCTACCTTTTCCATGAATTTCAAAGTCCACCACAGGCACAAAATCACCCTCTTCAAGTCTAACAGATTCAATAAAGTTTTGTGCTTGTAACTTTGGGTCTGCCCAAGGCACATAAAAGTGGTAAGCTCCACGAATCAGTCCTTCACGCTTTGCTCCTCGGAAATTATAATCAAAATCTTGGTCTTTAAGGTCAGTTCCCTCTGTAGCTTTTACAAAACAAAAATTGATTTCAACCTTATCATCATCACTATGCTTTACCTTAAACCAATCAATGTTTTCGTTATGATGTGAGACATCAATACCATGAATCGTGTATCTGAGGGGTAATCGAATGCCAAAATTTTCTACATAAGTCCACTTTTGCCCATCACTTACATAGACAGGGTACAAAGTAATAAGAGCAATAACTATTAATATATAAAGACTTTTGAGGCTAAGTAACTGATTAGATACTTTTTTCCAAAAGCTCAACTTCTTTTTTTTCTTCATTTTTCAAAAGAGTATTATCAACTTATCTACTAATGAAGTTCATAATACAAATATTATGCAAAAATAAATAAAAATAAAACCGAAAGAAAATTACTTTCGGTTTTTGGAACTCGTTTCAAAAATAAACAATACAAATATCTGATAACCAATGAATTATAATCATTATTTATTTGGTTGTGGTGTATAACGCAAATATGGTTTTACGACAGTTACACCTTTAGGGAACTTTGCAATCGCATCTTCAGTTGAAACCGCTGGTACTACAATTGTGTCTTCACCATCTTTCCAATCGGCTGGGGTTGCTACTTGATAATTGGCTGTGAGTTGCAAAGAGTCAATAACTCTTAGTAATTCTGTAAAATTACGCCCTGTTGAAGCTGGGTACGTTAAAGTCAATTTTACTTTTTTATCGGGTCCAATGATAAATACCGAACGAACAGTTGCTTTTTCTGAGGCATTCGGGTGAATCATGTCATACAAAGTCGCAACATTTCTATCTGAATCTGCAATGATAGGAAAATTAACTGTAACACCATTAACTTCTTCAATATCTGGAACCCATTTACCATGAGAAGCTAAATCATCAACAGAAACCGCAATAACCTTTACACCCCTCTTAGCAAAATCATCTTTCAATAGTGCCGTTTTCCCTAATTCGGTTGTACAAACGGGGGTGAAATCAGCAGGATGTGAAAATAACATCCCCCAAGAATTTCCAAGCCATTCGTGAAAATTAATTGTTCCCTGCGTCGTTTCAGCAGTGAAATCAGGTGCGATATCTCCTAATCGAAGTGACATATATTTTGAATATTTAAATGTTTGAAATTTATTTAATCTACTAAGTTAATAGAGAATTCAAATTTTAGAAAAATAGTTCACAAATGTAGCTAAAAGTTTTATTAAGATATTATGCCAAAAATCATAATTCATTTAATATGAATAACAATTAAACGTTTGCATTTTATAAAAAGCTTTTTCTAAAGTTAAATATTGATTAAGTCATTAAAATTCTTGTACAATATCGTTCGTAAGTAGTATATTTGAAACAAAAATGAGATATAATGCTTGCTTGCTCTGACCTTCAATTTTCATACGGTAAACAAATTCAGGATAGTCCACAACGAAAATTCAATTTCCCTTCGTTTTCATGTGCCAAAGGAGAAACTTTATTGATTCTTGGCAATTCAGGTACAGGCAAAACTACATTATTGCACTTGATGGCCTTACTACTCCATCCTCAAAGTGGTTCGATTCAAATAAATGGTGTAGAGTTATCCAATTTATCTGCCAAAGAAGCTACCAAAATGCGTGCAAATCATTTGGGTATTATTTATCAAAAATCCCACTTCGTAAGTTCACTTAATGTCATAGAAAATCTGCTTTTGGCAAATTATTTAGCCGACCAAAACCAGTCGAAAGAACAAGCTCATAAATTGGCAAAAAATCTTGGCTTTGCTGATAAGTTAGACAAAAAAACGACTTCACTTAGTGGAGGAGAACAACAAAGGGTAAGTATTGCCCGAGCTTTGATGAACAATCCGAATGTGATTTTGGCAGATGAACCCACATCTAATCTGGATGATGACAATTGCGAAAAAGTCATTCAATTACTTGAAAATCAATCAAAAAACATAGGTGCAGCCTTGGTGATTGTAACTCACGACCAAAGGTTGAAAGATAGATATAGCAATATTATTACACTTTAATCAATTACGAGTTACGAATGATGATTTACAAATAAGGAATTACTTCGCAACGTTTTTCTAAACTACATAAAAAAGAAGTTTTCAAACAATTTTTATTCGTAAATCGTCAATCAATAATTGTTATTCAAAATATGTTATTTAAAATCAGTTGGAAAAATATTATCGACAAAAAACTCAACAGTTTTTTATGCGTTTTGTTAATGACTTTAGGCATTGGCATGATTTCACTTTTGATGCTATTGGGCAAACAATTACAAGATAAATTCGCCAAAAATATCAGTGGGATTGATTTAGTTGTTGGTGCAAAAGGAAGCCCATTACAGTTAATTTTGTCAAGTGTTTACCAAATTGATAATCCAACAGGCAATGTTTATTTAGATGATGTACAAACCATTGCTCAAAATCCGATGGTCAAAGAAATGATTCCATTATCAATGGGAGACAATTTTCAAGGTTATCGTATTTTGGGAACAAATAAAAAATATTTTGAACACTTCAAGACGAAATTTGCATCTGGCAAGATGTTCAAAGCAGATTTGGAGGTAGTTTTAGGTGGACAAACCGCTCTTAATACAAATCTCAAAGTTGGTGATACATTTGCCAGTTCTCATGGCCTTGACTCAGAAGGTGAAAAACATAATGAAAGAAAGTATAAAGTTGTAGGTATATTAGAATTCAATAATTCGGTAGTTGATAACTTAATCTTAACAAGCTTGGGTAGTGTTTGGAGCATACACGAAAATCACGAAGCAGGCGAAATGGAAGACAGTACCAAAAAGCGTGAAATCACCAGTGCAATTATTAAGTTTCGTTCGCCAATGGGCATGATGACCATGCCAAGAAATATTAATCAAAATTCAAAATTGCAAGCGGCCGTACCTGCAATTGAAGTCAATCGTATATTTGAGTTGCTTGGTATTGGAATTGACGGATTACAAGTTTTAGCAGCAGTGATCATGCTTATTTCAGGCATTAGTGTTTTTGTTTCATTGTACAATTCATTAAAAGAACGCAAATATGAAATGGCTTTAATGCTTTCAATGGGAGCGAGCCGAACTCGTTTGTTTTTAATGTTGTTATTAGAAGGAATAATTTTATCACTTTTGGGCTATGTTGCAGGAATCTTACTTAGCCGCATCGGAATTTATTTAATTTCTAATCAGTTAAGTAAAAAATTCCATTTTGATGTCAATCAGTTTGCATTACAAACTGGTGAAATTTACTTATTCGTTGGAGCGTTATTAGTGGGTATTTTAGCTGCGTCATTGCCTTCTATTGGTATATATCGCATAAATATTTCTAAGACTTTAGCAGAAGAAAGTTAGAATAATGATCAAATATGAATGTATCAGATTATTCATTATATATTTAAACAAATTATTGTATCAAAACTCATTCATCAATCATACTTAATATGAAAACCATTTCAAAAACATTTTTATTAGGAATACTAACACTTTCTTTATTTTCATTCACATTGCTTGACGAGCCAACAAAAGTTACTTGGGAAACCCTTCGTGATGTAACTTTTAAGAAAAAATGGAGTGCAGAAGAATCCATGTTTATCCTCTACCCTACTTTTGGGGCCAAAGTGGCAGGATTAAAGGACAAAGAAATTGTGCTGACTGGCTATATGATTCCAGTTGATGTGGATGCCAATGTTTATGTACTTTCTGCAAATCCATATAGTTCATGCTTTTTTTGTGGAGGAGCCGGACCAGAGTCTGTTGTTCAAATAAAATTCAAAAAAACTACTAAACGTTTCAATACCGATGACCGAGTGACTGTAAAAGGCACATTGAAACTTAATGCGGATGATATTAATGAACTAAACTATATTTTAACCAATAGTGATTTAGTATTGTAATATCTATTTTTGCATCAATTAAAAGCGTCTGAGAGAAATTCGGACGCTTTTTTGTTCAATAAAAAGAAATAACATTTCGTTTGATAGAGAGTATTTGATACTTTTGAGAAAATCTTGCAATTTTGAATAAGAAATAGAATGAAAAGACTGCTTTTTGTATTTACTTTAATTTTTATCACTGGTTTATCAATTGATGCTTCAGCACAATATGATTATAATTGGGCGGTAGGTTTTCGAGTTGGTGAACCACTTGGTTTTAATGTGAGAAAATATTTTCAAAATGGAGACAAAGCATTTGATGTAAATGTCGGAACTTATGGTTTCCTTTATAATCGTCAACGGCGTTATAATGCTGGCGAATACAAGACAGCAGGGCTAATGATTCAAGGAATTTATCTTTGGCAAAATGAAGTATTGGGGCGTGATTGGGCCCACGTATATTATGGTTTTGGTGGACAAGTTAATTCAAGAAGCCATTACGCCGATATTTTAATCGGACAAAAAGTTGATCATATCCGAAAAATTGCTCTTGGTCCTACTGGTACCGCAGGTATCGAACTCAAATTGCCTAATCAACCAATAGCCTTTTTTGTTGACGCTGGGCTTTATATCGAAGCCCTGCCTTCTCCCTTCTTTTGGAATGGTCAAGTAAGTGGTGGTATAAGGTTAAATATTATTAAATGAGTTTTTTTTTGTTCTGAGTGCTGAATTCTTAGTGATCGCAATTGCGGTTTAGAATTTAAAGTTCAACAACTCAGACTTCATAATTCAGAATTCAAAACCCCATGATTGCTTATCTCGACGGAAAATTAGCGTATAAAGATCCTTCTTATGTCATTATTGATGTTGGTGGTGTAGGGTATCAAGTTAAAATCTCACTTCAAACTTATGCTGCTTTACACAATACAGGAGAGCGGTGTAAGCTACATACATTGCTAATCGTTCGTGAAGATTCGCATACTTTATTTGGTTTTTCAGAAGCCGAAGAAAAAAATTTATTTGAAGATTTAACAAGTGTTTCGGGAATTGGTCCAAGTACTGCAATGGTTATGCTTTCATCATTATCTTCTGGAGAAATTAAACATGCTTTAGTAACCGAAGATGTAAAAACGATTCAAAGCATTAAAGGAATTGGCCTTAAAACGGCTCAACGTGCTATTATAGAATTAAAAGATAAATTAAAGAAAGATAATCTTGTAGGTGGTGTAACTCCTAATCTTTTTGCACCTGCCAATGCTAAACTTCGTAACGAGTCGCTTGCAGCACTGGTGATGCTTGGTATTCCAAGAGCAACAGCCGAAAAAAGTATTGATGCCATTCTTAAACGTGAAGGCAATGAAATTACAGTGGAACAACTAATAAAATTCGCACTCCGATAAGATTTTATAAGCTCAATATTCAATACAAAATTCACACACAACAACATCCTAAAACATAAAATCTTCAAAATACGTTTATTTTTATTGGTTTTATAGACTATTGGCAAGGTTTTAGTCGTTTAAGGTTTGAAGTCCTATTGAAATCCCTTAAAAACTGTATGTTCAGACAGCTATTAAAATTAAATCATGTTTCTATTATTTTACTTTTTTATACTTTTTGCTCGGTAAATCCATTGTTTGGGCAGAACAGGAAAAAAGGTAATACTACTGTTGAAAAAAACAATTCAGATTCGCTTGCGATTCCTGATAAAGATACTGTGATTGTCAAAACCGGCACCAAACCTTCTTATCGTTGGCAAGATCGCTACCTCAATCGCTATGCTTCAAGAGTTCCACAATCGCCATTTTATTTAAAAGACCCAAAGAATATTTCCAATGATTTCAAGATTTCACCTGAAACAAAAGAGATTTCGATTACTGAAAAAGCAGGCAAAAATATAGATTATCGTGTACCACAATCGCTGACATTCAACGAATATTCAAGTATTCAAAATGCAGCCATTCGTAAGAGTATTTTGCGTGATTATGAAAACTTACAAGATGGAAAAAGTGCCACAAGTGGCCGTGGATTAAGACCATTATTAGAGAAAAACCCCGTAGTAGATAGAATTTTTGGTGGAAATTTGATTGATTTAAAACCGAATGGTTTTGTAACTTTAGATTTTCAATTGATTAAACAATTTATTGACAACCCATTTTTACCACTCATTCAGAGAAGGCAAACACTTTTCAATTTTAATGAACAAATCAACATCAATTTCAATGGAAAAATTGGTGAAAAAATGGGAATTTTAACTAATCTTGATACAAAAGCTGCATTCAACTTTGAAAATCAACTCAAACTAAATTTCAAAAATCAGCCTGAAGATATTCTTCAAAAGGTCGAAGCAGGTAATGTAAGTATGCCAGTAAAAAGTCAGTTGATTCCTGGGGTTCAAAATTTATTTGGTGTAAAAGCAGGTTTCAAATTAGGTAAATTGGATGTAACGGCAGTTTTGGCACAACAACGCTCAAAAACAGAGTCGATAGTTTTAAATGGTGGTACACAAAGCCGTGCTTTTGAAATTAGATGCGATAATTATGATGAAAATCGACACTTCTTTTTAGCTCAGTTTTTTAGAGGTAACTATGAAAAAGCTCTCAGAAACTTACCTTTAGTTCTTTCTGGCGTAAAAATTACTCGTTTGGAAGTCTATGTGACAAATCGAACAAATAATATCGAATCAATGCGAAACTTAGTAGCATTTTCTGATATTGGCGATAAAAAAATAACCGAAGGCCAGTACAGTCCTGTCGATAATAAAGCAACAACACTTTATGACCAGCTAAATAGTAATCCTGCATTCAGAAAAATTGATACAACTACTTCTTCACTAGCAGGTTTAGGACTAAAAAAAGGCGTTGACTATGAAATTTTAAGGGGAGCTAAACGCTTAACTGAAAGAGAATTTAAGTTTAATGCAGAGTTGGGTTATATATCATTAGTTACTCCACTCAGGAATGATGAAATTTTAGGTGTCGCTTACGAATATACTTATAACGGAAGAACTTTTAAAGTTGGAGAATTAACTGAAGATTATTCAGCTCGTCGTGAAGATGAGGTAATCATGTTAAAACTCATCAAATCTTCTACAATTCGTAACCGTACTAATAGTCCGATGTGGGATTTAATGATGAAAAACATTTATTCATTAGGAGTATCTGGTATTGGCAAGCAAGGTTTTCAATTACGTGTCATTTACAAAGACGACAAAACAGGCATCGACAATCCCAACTTGCAAGAAGGTAGAAAACTTCAAAATATCCCGCTGATTAGACTTTTAGGACTTGATAAATTAAACCCAAACAATGACCCACAGCCCGAAGGAGATGGTAACTTCGACTTTGTAGAGGATGTGACCATTGATACAAAAATGGGGAAGTTAATTTTTCCTGTCCTTGAACCTTTTGGGACAACTCTAAACAAACTTTTTGATACGGACGAACAAATTCTTCGTGAAAAATATGTTTTCAATGAGCTTTATCGAAGTACAATGACTGATGCTCAACAAGTTACAACCAAAAATAAATTTTTCATAAGGGGGAGTTTACAAGCAAGTAGTTCTTCTGATATAGCCTTACCATTAGGGGCATCAGGGCAATCAGTGAGAATATTTGCGGGTGGGGTACAATTACAAGAAGGAGTTGATTATACCATTGAGCCACAGTTAGGAAGAATAAAAATTACTAATCAGAGTGTTTTAAATTCGGCAAGACAAATTAGAATTGAGTGGGAAAAACCTGACTTATTCAATACTCAAATAAGATTTATGATGGGAACGAGGTTAGATTATAACCTCAGCAAAGACATTCATTTGGGGGCCACTTTCATGGCATTGCGTGAAAGTACACCAGGTTTTATGACACGTACAGCCATTGGGCAAGAGCCGGTTAATAACTCAATCGTTGGATTTGATATCAATTATCGCAAAGATGCTCGTTTTCTTACTCGCTTTTTGGATGCTTTACCTTTGATTCAAACCAAAGAAATGTCATCTATCCAATTCACCGCTGAATATGCTAAGTTATTCCCTTCAGTAAATAACAAACGTATTGGTGGAAATTCGATGATTGATGATTTTGAAGCAACCAGAAATATCAATGATTTGACTCGTCAGCCTACTCGTTGGAGACCTGCTTCAACCCCCGAAAAGTTTCAAGGTAGTGCAACAGGTTATGATTATAACTATAAAAGAGGTAAGATTTCAGTTTACACAGTTGACCAAAGTACTTATTTTGCAGGCGGATTTGGCGGAAGTGGCAGTGTACTTCCTCAAAGTGTAACTGATGCTGCCAACAATAACCTTTACGAAAAAGCCTTCTCCCCAACTCAAATATTTACAGGGAGATCATTACCATCATTTAATAATTCGATTCCATTAAATATTCTTGATATTTCTTATTTTCCTGCCGAAAGAGGAATGTATAATTATAATTCTAATCTTGATGCTGATGGATATTTACAAAATCCTAAACAAAATTTTGGAGCAGTGATGCGAGGAATCACCGCCGATAACGACTTTGATAATGCCAATACCGAATATCTAACTTTTTGGATGCTCGACCCATTCAAAGACATTATTCGTGATGGTTCACCGAATGGGAATAAAAAGAATACTACAGGTGGAAAGTTAATGTTTCATTTAGGTGATATTTCTGAAGATTTTATACCTGATAGCAGAAATAACTTTGAAAATGGTCTTTTACCGAATGGTGGGTCTTCCTCTCAACCTGTCAATACTCGCTGGGGAAAAGCTCCAAGCGTTCAATTTATGACTGATGCATTTGATAACCAAAATGGTTCAAGAGAGAAACAGGACGTTGGTTTGGATGGATTGAATAATAGTGAAGAAACAACTTACCCACACATTCAAAAGTATTTATCAGATGTAAAAAATAAGGTAAAACCAGCCGTTTTTGAACAAATCGCAAAAGACCCTTCGGGTGATGATTTCAAATTTTTTATTGATGCTGATTATGATGCCCAAAATAAAGGACTTTTAGAAAGATTTAAAAATTATTTAGGTACTGAAAATAACTCTCCACAAAGTAATACAACTTCCACTGTTGGAGCAACTCCTGCCAACTCTGTTACACCAGACAAGGAAGATATCAATGCCGATAACACCATTAATGATGTAGAAAATTTTTATGAATATGAAATCAATTTACAACCTAATAGATTAGATGTTGGGAATGGCTTCATTGTAGATAAAGTAACGGTTCCAGGTACTGATGCTACTTGGTATTTATTTAGAGTGCCAGTCAAGCAGTTTACTCGTAAGTTTGGTGATATTAATGGTTTTAAATCTATCCGTTTTATGCGAATGATGCTTACTGATTTTGAACAGCCAGTAGTACTTCGTTTTGCATCATTGCAATTAGAATCGAATCAATACCGTGTGTATGACAAAAACTTAAGCAAAGCAGGATTGACAGAAGTTCCAGAGCCTTATGATGCTAAATTTAAAGTGGGTGTTGTAAGTATCGAAGAAAATGGGTGTGCTGATGATGGTCAAAATTGTAACGTAAAAAATGGAAAAACACCGTATGTGGTTCCTCCTGGATTTATTCGTGACAGAGATGTGACTCAGCAACAATTTAATATTGTTTTTAATGAGCAATCTATTTCATTAGGTGTAACCAACCTTCGTGATGGCGATTCTCGTGCAGTTTTCCGCAATACTCGCATCGATATGGTTAATTATAAACGCCTAAAAATGTTTATACATGCAGAAAATGAAAGCGGAGACCAAAAAACTGTTGGTGGTGCGTTTATTAGAATAGGAACTGATTTAACTGAGAATTATTATGAAATAGAAGTTCCTCAACTAAAAGTTACACCTAATGGTGTGACAAATGAAAATGATATTTGGCCAGAAGAAAATGCCATTGATGTAGCTTTGCAAGAATTAATAGCTTTGAAAGGTGAGCGAAATCGAGTAGCTAAAAATGTGGCTGTGCCTTACACAAAACCAACTGAAGATGGTAAATTCAATATCTCAGTGCTTGGTAATCCTGATTTAAGTACAACTTTGACGATAATGTTGGGAGTTAGAAATCCAAAATCACCTGATGAACAAGCTAATACCTTTTTGGTTTGGATGGATGAACTTCGTGCTTACGGTTTTGACCAAACCTCTGGCGATGCTGCCCTATTAGCTGCCAATATCAAAATGGCTGATTTAGCAACGGTAACCATTAATGGGAACTTGAAAACGTATGGTTTTGGTGGCGTTCAAGATAAAATTTCTGAGCGTGCTAGAGATACAGGTAAGGGTATTGGTATTGCATCAAATATCGAATTAGATAAATTATTTCCCGAAAAATGGGGTTTAAAGATTCCATTTTTTATCAATTATGATAAACAAACCGTAACACCTCATTTTAATCCACTAGACCCAGATATGCCTTTAGAGATTGCTCTAAGTAATATTTCGGACCAAAGTGAGCGAGAGCGTTATCGTCGATTAGTTGTAGATGAAAGTACTCGTAGAGGTTTTAACTTTTCAAATGTGAGAAAAATAAAAACCAAGGAGGGTGCAAAATCTCATGTTTATGATATTGAAAACTTCTCTTTTACCTACGCACAAAACAATGTAAGTAGAAGTAATATTTTGATAGACCAATATGCTTTAAATCAGTATAGAGGAGGTTTTACTTATCAATATCAACCAAAACAAATTAATTGGGAACCATTCAAAGATAATAAAAAATTAGAGCGTCCATTTTTATATTGGCTCAAAGATTTTAACTTCTCTCCTTTGCCTACAGTTGTGGCATTTCGCACTGATTTTGACAGAAATTTTGCTAAAACTCAGTTAAGAAATTCTGATTTAACGACCAATGGAATCATTCCAACTTTTGAAAAGTATTTCTTGATGAATCGTACCTATGATTTGCAGTGGAATTTGACCAAAAGTATCTTGTTAAATTATAATGCTGCCATGAATGCCATCATTGATGAGCCTACTGGTGATTTGAACACTCAAAAGAAACTCGATTCTCTTTATAGTAGTTTAAAACGATTTGGTCGTGCAAAGAATTTTAGTCAAGAAATTCGAGCTACCTATCGTTTGCCATTAGACAAGTTTTTCTTGCTTGACTGGATGACCGCCGATGCAAAATACAATGCCAATTTCAACTATCAGGCTGCCGCATATAATATTAAAGATGAAAATGATGTGCTTTTTGGAAATACTATTAGAAATGGACGTGAGCGTGGAGTCAGAGGTAAAATCGACTTTGTAAAACTTTATAATAAGGCCAAATATTTACGTTTTGCCAACAGTCCGAATCCAGAGCGAAAACGTTTTACAAGAAACCCAAGTGATGAAGAAGTCATTGAAGTTTTACCAAGTAATTTAGCAAAGGCATTTACTCGTTTGTTGATGAGTGTTCGTGGAATTGATTATGATTATTCACTCATCGAAACAACAATTTTACCTGGTTTTATGCCAACTCCAAGGTTCTTTGGTTTAAGTGATGAGTTTGGCAATAGTGATGCACGAAACTTTGTGATTGGCTCACAAGACCATGAATTTCAAAAAATCGCAGCAAGCAATGGCTGGCTTTCAAAAACAACAACCCAGACACAGCCATTTACACAAACAGCTCAAAGGAAATTTAGTTTCAGAACCACGATTGAACCTGCAAAGGATTTCAGAATTCAAATTAGTGGAAATATGAGCCGAGGTGATACTTATCAAGAGTATTATATTGCCAATGCAGATGGTACTTACAGCAGTTCAAGCCCAGTAAGAAACGGTAATTTTGGTATGTCTTTTTGGGCTTTCCGCACAGCATTTACAAGAATGTCCAGATCTGACGTAAAAAACAATTATCACTACGATGTTTTTGAGAATATGATTAAGTTACGAGATGATATCTATGCCAATTACAAATTAAACGGAGAGTCTAAATATGATAAAAACTCTCAAGACATTTTGATTCCAGCATTTTTTGCAGCTTATAGTGGGAAAGAATCAAGAGCAAAAATTGGTTTAAATCCATTCAATCCAAATAATAGAAAAATCAATCTTCCACTTCCCAACTGGCGAATTGATTATTCTGGTTTGGCAAGTTTAGAGCCTTTTAAAAAGATTTTTAGTTCATTATCTATCCAACATAGTTACACTTCTAATTTTAATGTGGGTAACTTTACTTCGTCATTAGAATATAATAATATTAATACCCGAATTGATTTGACACAAAGAGGTTATCCGCTTCCTTCTGACAATGTACTCAATAGTTTGAGTCAATACATCCCTGTTTATGTGATGAGTACCATTACGCTGGAAGAAAAATTTGCCCCTTTCATCGGGATTCAATTTGTGACTAAAAGTAAAATTTCTGGAAAATTTGAATATAATAAAGAAAGAAGAGCTTCTTTGAATCTCGCCAATTCACAAGTGGCAGAGTATTCGAGTGATGATTTTGTATTTAATTTTGGTTTCAAGAAAAACAATGTAAAATTACCGCTAAGAGGGCGTGATGGAAAAGTAATAACCCTTAAAAATGATTTGAATTTACAGTTTAATTTCACAATTAGAGATATTAAAGCCATTCAAAGACGCTTAGATGGTGACCCTCAACCAACACAAGGAAACTATAATTTGCAATTAGGCCCTCGCATCTCTTATCAAGTCAATAAGCGAGTAATGATGAATTTTTATATCGACCACTTAGTCAATACACCATTTGTAACCAATTTTTCTTATCCAAGAGTAACCACAACTGGTGGATTGAATGTTAGATTTGCATTATCTGATTAAAACTTTTTAAGTCACTTATTTTTCAATTTCCCAACATTTCATGTAACTTGCAACAAAATCAATAAAACTTTACATCAACAATGAATTTTCCTGCTGACTTACGCTATACAAGCGAACATGAATGGGTAAAAATGACCGACGGTAATATTGCCATAGTTGGCATCACAGATTTTGCTCAAAGTGAATTGGGTGATATTGTTTTCGTAGAAATAGAAACGGTTGGTCAAACATTTCCTGCCAATGAAATTTTTGGCACAGTCGAAGCAGTAAAAACAGTTTCAGACTTATTTTTACCAATTGGTGGCAAAATTTTAGAAGTAAATCCAGCCTTACAAAATGCTCCTGAATTAGTTAATAATGACCCTTATGGTGAAGGCTGGATGATTAAATTGGAGGTTGGCAACATTGCAGAATTTGATGCTTTGATGGACGCAACTGCCTATCAAAATATTATTTAATAAATAAAATGAAGATAATTCAATAAAATATTAAAAAAAATGCCCTAACAAGGGCATTTTTTTTACAAAAAATATACTTGTTGGATTTCTATGACATTGAAGACAATGTAATTTGAAGATTTAGAAATTTCTCAGTTTGAGAAACAACAGCATAAGCATCTGATAATCAAGCAATTAAATTTCATTCTTCAAGTTACTCAATTATTATAAATACTTTGCACTTTTACCGCTCAAATGAAAATTTTACTAAAATCTGTAAAAATAATTGATGCAAATGCTGACAATCATGGTCAGACAAAGGATATTTTTATAGAAAATGGGATTATTATTGCAATTGCAGATAATATTTCTCATCAAGCAGATCATATTTTTGAAGGAGAAAACCTTTGTGTTTCGGCGGGCTGGGTTGATATGCGGGTTTCTCCCAAAGATCCAGGGTATGAATCGAAGGAAGATTTAACTACTTTATGCCAAGCAGCAATGGCAGGTGGGTTTACAGAAATTTTCACCTTGCCAAATACCAAACCAATCGTACAAACCAAAGAAGCAATATCATATTTTAAAAGTTTTGCAAGCAATCAGTTGATTGACATCCATGTAGGGGCAGCTATAACAAAAAATTGTGAAGGCAAAGACTTTACCGAAATGCTTGATCTCCAGAATGCTGGTGCAGCAGCTTTTACCGATGGCGAACATACAATATGGAACGCTGATATTTTGTTGAAAACATTACAATACCTCGCTCCTATTGATGCTTTACTGATGAATCGACCAGAGGAGCCAAGTATGACCATTTTTGGTCAGATGCACGAAGGAATTGAAAGCACCTTACTCGGTATGAAGGGGATTCCGAGTACAGCCGAAGAATTGATGATTATGAGAGACTTGAAATTATTGGAATATTTTTTAGGTTCAGAAATATCCGAAAATAAAACTTCAAAACTCCATTTTTCTACTATTTCCACTGCAAAAACAGTCGAAATGATAAGTGAAGCAAAAAAGAAAGGACTTCCTGTAAGTTGTGATATTGCTGCTCATCAGCTTGCTTTTATTGATACTGATTTAAAAGATTTTGATACTAATTTAAAGGTAAACCCACCTTTTCGTAGCAAAAATGACATTATAGCACTACAACGGGGATTAGCAGATGGCACAATCGATGCAATTGTTTCAGACCATAATCCACATGATGATGAGGCAAAAAATTTAGAGTTTGATTTAGCTGATTTTGGTATTATTGGTCTTGAAACAGCTTTTTCGGTAGCAAATACAAATAGTCAATTAAGTATCGAGCAATTGATTGATAAATTTACCAACAATCCTCGAAAATTATTGCGTTTACCAAAAGTAAAAATTGAAGTTGGAGAAATTGCTAATTTGACAGTTTTTGATCCTTCAATCAATTGGGTTTTCTCAAAAAATCATATTCACTCAAAATCAAAAAATACACCTTTCGTTGGTAAAGAATTAATCGGAAAAAGTGTGGCTGTAATTAACAAAGGGAAAATATACACAAATGATAGTAAAAAATAGAATTATTCGAAGTGCATTGATTTACGGAAGTATTGCCGCGGCAATCTGTATCATAGTTGCCATGTTGCAATATTATGGCCTTCATAAAAGCCCTTTTGGACGCTATAAAGCCCCTGCTTTTGGTATTAATATTATTTTTATTGTGGTGGCTGTATGGACTTACCGTGCTAATAATGGTGGTATTTTGACATTTACGGAAGGCTTTTCGGTCGGTTTTATGACCAATCTTTTTGCTGCATTATTGACAGCTTTGTTTTTTTATATTTTTGTTCAATTCATTGATAGTCAATGGGGTAATAACCAATCAATTATGCTTTGGGTCAATGAAAATATTGCTGGAATTGAAAAAATAAAGGATGCTCACATCAAAAATTTTGGATTAAAAGAATACAATGACTTATTGAAGCAAGCCAAAGAAGTACCTTCGGCTGGATTCGTTTTTTTAGATGAACTTGGTAAGAAACAAATTTGTATCATTGCTGTAACTGTCATCTCAATAATTTTTAGACGACATACATTCACTGTATCATAGTTTTTTTATACATTTACTTATCAAATTTACTTAACCCTAATCTTTACTCATGGAAAAACCTTCAACTGCTCGCATTGCCCTCAAATGGGGATTAGTCACAGCAATATTGATAATCATTTATACAGTCATTTTATATATGACTGGTCTTTTCAAGACACCATCATTATCATGGATAAGTTTTCTACTGTTATTAACTGGAATATTCTTAGCTCTAAGAGAATTCAAGTCATTGAATGGCAATTTTATGAGTTTTAGTGAAGGTTTGGGAGTAGGGACGCTCATGAGTGCCGTAACTGGTTTGATTGGCTCTATTTTTAGCTATATCTATATTAATTATATTGATACAACTATTATGCAGCAAATGAGTGATTTGCAAAGAGAACAATTGGAAGCAAGAGGAATGTCAACTGAGCAAGTTGACCAAGCGATGGAAATGGCTGCCAAATTTACATCTCCAGGTCTAATGTTTTTATTTGGAATCTTAGGGTATGTATTTTTTGGATTCATTTTTTCGTTAATAGTATCGGCTATTGTTAAGAACAGTAAACCAGAAGTTGAATTTTAATACGTTATTGACTAAATACGATTTTTCAAAATTAATTTCTCCAATTAAAATCGTCATTCGTCAATTGTAAATCCTTTAATAATGTTTGCTATTTTCCGAAAAGAATTAAATAGTTTTCTCAATTCACTTGTTGCTTATATAGTAATTGGCGTATTTTTAGTCTTTGTTGGCCTTTTTACGTGGTTTTTTGATTCAAATGTACTAGATTATGGTTATGCCGACTTGAATAACTTTTTTCAGTTGACACCATATATTTTCATTTTTTTGATTCCTGCTATTACGATGAGGTCTTTTTCGGAAGAATTTAAAAGTGGCACAATCGAATTACTTTTCACCAAACCTTTGACTGATTGGCAAATAATTTTGGGTAAGTTTTTAGCAATATTTCTCTTAATTTTACTCGCTTTATTGCCTACTTTATTATATTATTATTCTGTTTATCAGTTGGGAAATCCCAAAGGAAATATTGATTCGGCCGCAGTTATTGGCTCTTATTTAGGTCTTTTACTATTAGGAGGAGTTTTTGCTGGCATTGGACTTTGGGCCTCTTCACTAACTGATAATCAGATTGTTGCCTTTATATTTGGTACGGTTATTTGTTATTTTCTTTATGATGGAATCAATCAATTTGCCAATCTATTTAGTGGAACAACTCAATTCATTATCAATTATTTTGGACTAAGCTATCATTATGAATCGCTTGGGCGTGGATTGATTGATTCAAAAGATGTCATATTCTTGTTAAGTATTATTTTCTTGATGTTATTTCTAACAAAATTAAGATTAACTGCAAAGAAAAATTAGGTTCTTCGGCTGTCTTCTACTTCGCTCAGACACCAAAGTACATTGAGTTAATAAAAATAAATCACTCATTCATTATTTCAACCATTGATTTATGCAACTTCCTATCTATCAAGTAGATGCGTTCACTGATAAGCTTTTTGGTGGTAATCCAGCAGCCGTTATTCCTTTGAAAAATTGGTTGCCTGATGAATTAATGCAAAAAATTGCCTTGGAAAATAATCTTTCAGAAACAGCTTTTTTTGTTACTATTGATACAAATCAATTTCAAATTCGTTGGTTTACCCCTACTATTGAAGTTAATCTATGTGGACACGCTACTTTAGCAACAGCTTTTGTAATTTTTAATATATTGAAGTGCCAGCAAGATACTATTTTTTTTGAATCAAAAAGTGGTATCTTGAAAGTTAGAAAAGAAGGAAATTGGCTTGAATTAGATTTTCCTGCACAAGCAATTGTAGCTGCTCAAGCTCCCGAAGGGCTCATTGAAGGCATTGGTAAAAAACCGCTTGAAGTTTATCGGGCTTCTGATGATTATCTATTGGTTTATAAATCACAGAAAGATATTGAAGAAATTTCTCCTAATTTTAATACGTTGAAACAAGTTAAAGCTCGTGGTGTAATCATTACCTCAAAGGCCAAATCGAAGCGTTTAGACTTTGTTTCAAGGTTTTTTGGTCCAGGTTCAGGCATTGATGAAGATCCTGTGACGGGTTCTGCACATACTAAATTAGTACCATTTTGGGCAAATATTTTAAATAAAAACGAACTCATTGCCGAGCAAATTTCCAGTCGAAAAGGCTTCCTTAAATGTAAACTCGTCGGGGATAGAGTTTTGATGACTGGAAAAGGCAAGTTATTTTTAAAAGGAAAAATAACTTTATAATTATAGCAAACTTATCCTGAGATTAAAACCCAAATTAAATGGGAAATAAACGATTATACTAATATTTCAGTATGACATCATTTTTTTAATGAATTTCAAAAATCGTTGTAGATTTAGCTGGAACTAAAATTTGATTTTTGAGCAATTGTGATTCTTTACTAAAAATATTTTGAATATAAGTTTTACCCTTCAAAATCTCATTAAAATGTTTCGGGTCAATTGATGAGATTTTTTCGTTTTTATTCAGTACTACCATCACCATTTTTTTGTTATCATATCTAAAATAGACATAAATACCATCAAAAGGAGCAAAATGGAGTGTTTTTCCTGTCGAAATTACAGGATTCATTTTTCGCCAATTCAACAATTGTTTTAAATAAACTTTGGTGCTTTTTTGTGCATCTGACAAACCTTTTTCAGAAAAAACACTCATACTATCTTCTTTCCAACCACCAGGAAAATCTGAGCGAATTAGTCCATCAACTTTATGATGCCCAGTATTTTGCATCAAAACTTCAGTACCATAATATATCTGTGGAATTCCTCTTGTAGTGAGCAAATACGCCAAAGCCATTTTTGTGAGTTCTACATCTTCATTTAGCTGAGTGAAAAGTCTATCCATATCATGGTTGTCACCCATAATCAGAATGTTTGAAGGATCGGCATAAACAAAATCATTGGCTAAAGCTTCGTATAAAACGATCAACCCTCTCCCCCAAGTCTCTTTCTCAGTGAGAGCTTTCACGAGTGCCTCTTGCAATGGAAAATCCATGATACTCGTCAAACAACCATTGTAGCCATCAGTATTTTTTTTGCCTCTTTGCCAGTATGATGTTATAAGTGGATTTAGACTCCATTCTTCACCTACAATACTGAAATTTGGATATTCATCCATAATTGCACAACTCCAATTTTTTAAAAAAGTTTTGTCAGAATAACCATAAGTGTCTTGGCGAATACCTCCCAATTGTAAGGTTTCTATCCACCAAATAGTGTTTTGTATCAAATAATTAGCCATGAAAGGATTTTCACCGTTCATATCCGGCATCATTCTATCAAACCAACCCTTTTTCATAAATTCCTTGTCATAATCTGAAGCATATAAGTCTTGGTTTACCGTTCGACGATGATTGGTTGATGTCTTGGTATCAGGATAATTTAGCCAATTTTTAAATGGTAAATCTTCGGTCCACCAATAACCGTATCCTGTGTGATTAAGAACTTCATCAAAAATCAATTTGATACCTTTTTGACTGGCTTTTGTAGAAAGTTCTTTGTAATCATCAAGAGTTCCATATCGTGGGTCAACTTTATAATGATTTGTGATTGCATATCCATGATACGAGTAACCTGACATATTATTTTCGAGAACTGGTGTAGGCCAAATGGCTGTAAAACCCATTTCAGCTATATAATCAAGGCTGTTTATCATTCCTCTAATGTCACCACCGTGACGTCCACCATCAAAACTGCGGTTGATTTTTGCTTCTTTCATTCCTAAAACAATATCATTGGAATAATCACCATTGACAAAGCGGTCGGGAGTAATAAGGTATATTACATCTGATGAATTAAAACCACGCATCTGGGTCGATGACTGTTGTTTGGCTAATAAGCTATAATTGTAGTGGTAAACGGTTTTTCCAGCTTTTTTGAATTTGATAGTAAAACTACCCGCTCTGGCAGTTTTGGCAATCACCAAATCGAGAAAAAGATAATTTTTGCTATCGGCTTTATTAACTTTTTTGATGCTTACACCTGAGTAATTAATTATCGGCTGGGTGTCACTAATGTTCTCTCCATGAATCAATAATTGCAAATTTGGATTTTTCAAGCCCACCCACCAATTAAGCGGTTCAACATGATGAATTTGTGCGTTTGCTTTAAGTAAGAAACAACAAATAAATACCACTAGGTAAATCTTTTTCATTTTTATATGAATTTATAAGGAATATCCAAAAGCTCTACAGGATAGTGAATCAATTTTTATAGCATAACTTTTTGATTTCATTATGAAACAATGAACCACCATTTTTAAATAAAAAAACAATCTAATATCTATCAACTTTTAATGAAGGCAAGATACTATTTTTTTACCTTTAATAAAAAGAATCAAATGATGTCATTTTGGGTAAACCATGTATATAGAAATTTTTAAATATAAAAAACAAATATCTCAAAAAACTTGACACCCCCTACCTTGATGTTGTACCTTTGCGACCTATTTATATTAGGTTGAGTAATATTTCTTCGCCTAAATTTCTTCATGTAAGATAAAAGCACCCCAAAACATGAATGAAATCAAACAAAATTTTCTGTAAAAAACAGAATTGGGAATAAATAAAAATGAAACTTTCAGAATTCAAAATTGATCTTCCGCACAGCCTTATTGCCATGCACCCTCACGAGCAGCGTGATGGAGGTCGTATGATGGTAGTTAATCGCAAAACCAAAAAAATTGAACATAAAATGTTTAAAGACATTGTTGATTATTTTGGTGAAAAAGATACCTTGGTTGTTAATAATACTAAAGTTTTCCCAGCACGTCTATACGGTTCTAAAGAAAAAACTGGAGCTAAAATTGAGGTTTTTTTATTGCGAGAACTCAACCGTGAAATGCGTTTATGGGATGTTTTGGTTGATCCAGCTCGTAAAATTCGTGTCGGTAATAAATTATATTTTGGAGATAGCGATTTGGTTGCTGAAGTCATTGATAACACAACTTCTCGTGGTCGTACAATCCGTTTTTTGTTTGATGGTTCTCATGAAGAAATGATGAAGGCTGTTCACGAATTAGGTGAAACACCTCTTCCGATTGATATAATCAAACGCCCAGTAACCGAGGAAGATCGTGTGCGTTATCAGACAATATTTGCAGAAAACGAAGGAGCTGTTGCTGCTCCAACGGCTGGAATGCACTTTACTAAAAATGTTCAACGTAGAATGGAAATTAAAGGTACTAACTTTTGTCCAATCACTTTGCACATTGGTATTGGTACTTTCCGTCAGGTTGATGTGGAAGATTTAACTAAGCATAAAACAGATTCAGAAAACTTTTTCATTCCTGAAAGTACCTGTGAAATCGTGAATCGCTCGATTGACATGGAAGGTAAAATTTGTGCCATCGGTACAACTGCCATGAAAGCTATCGAATCTTCTGTATCTGCAAGTGACCACTTGAAACCAGTTGATAATGGTTGGACAGATAAATTCATCTTCCCTCCTTTTGAATTTAAAATTACCAATGCTCTATTAACAAATTTCCACTTGCCAGAGTCAATCCTATTGATGACAGCCTGTGCTTTTGGTGGACATGAATTGATCATGCACGCATATAACGAAGCCATCAAGGAAAAGTACAAATTCTTCACTTATGGTGATGCCATGTTGATATTGTAGCCCCACTCAGCCCTTCCAAATCGGGAGGGCTTTTTTTTCTTTTAAATGGACTCACCTTTAAAATACGCAATCATTGTTGCTGGTGGAAGTGGTAGCAGAATGAAAAGCGAAATTCCAAAGCAATTTTTACCACTTGCTGGAAAACCTATTTTACTACACACCGTAGAGGTATTTCTACAAATAACTGATATTCAACTAATTATTGTTCTTCCTAAAAATGATATTGATTATTGGCATCAGATTACACAATCGAATGCAAACATTCAATCATTTAAAAATTCAATTATCATTACTGAAGGTGGAGCTACAAGATTTCAGTCTGTAAAAAATGGTTTAAAACAAATCAAAGATGATGGATTAGTGGCCGTTCATGATGGAGTTAGACCATTAGTAAGTCTTGATATTATCCAAAAATCTTATCAAGTTGCTTATGAACATGGTACTGCGGTGACGAGTGTTTGGGTAAAGGATTCGGTAAGAGAGGTGGATAAAGACGGAAAAAACTTGGCTATTGATCGTACAAAATTAAAACTTATACAAACGCCACAAACATTTCGATTAAGCCTTTTCAAAAAGGCTTTTGAGGTAGAAGAGGAAGCTTTTTTTACAGATTGTGCCAGTGTACTTGAATTTTCTGGTCAGCAAATCAATTTAATTGACGGAGCTTATGAGAATATTAAAATTACCACTCCTGAGGATATGATTGTCGCTGAGGCTTTTTTAAAATTGAAAATTGAAAATTGAAAATTGAAAATTGAAAATTGAAAATTTTGGTCTGTGTTCTTTCATATTCCAACGCAAATCATCATTTATTTTAAATTATCTATTGTTTACTGGCAATTATATTCAAATTTAGATTCAGCCGAAAGAATTTTGTTTTGATTTTCAAGCATAATTTTCATCGAGTTTGGAAATCCTTGTTCATTGACAATAACCTCTCTGATAGTTCTGAGTTCAGGAACTTCCTTTAATTCTGTGCCTTGTAAGGTAAAAAATTTGGTTGATTGAATATTATTTCCTCCAAAAGGAAGAAAAGCATACAGCGGCCGAATTAACCAATATATTCTAATTTCTGGAATTCCTTCAAAAAAATTACGATTATTGTCAAAAGTATGCTCATTCAAGGTAGGTAAACTACCATAATCTGAGCGATAAATGCGATAAGGATTTCCATTCACATCATATTCTATACTTCGATTCACACCTAATAATCTCAGTCCTAAAGCACTTATTGGGCGATTTTGAGCATCATACTCAAAAACAATTTCATCATTTATTACACCATTAGTTGTTTGAGTCGATTTAGTCACTAAACCAGATGAATTGTAAGTGAGATCAAAACGGGAGATTTTACTTGTATTTGATTCGTCACGAAAGGCCAACAATTTCCCTAATGTGTTATATTCATAAAAAATTTTTATTCTTCCAGATGTATCTTTTGCATTCTTCAAATCATAACTATACATCATCTCAATACGATTATCCTTCAATCTAACTAAATCATGGTGAATCAGGTTTGTTGCAGGATAGGTCGTAATAAATTTTGTCAAATGGCAAACAGGCGTTTGATCTTCTTTTTTACAAGATAAAAAAGTGATACATACTATTAAGATAAGTATTAATGGCCGCATATATTTAGAAAATTCATTCTGATTAAACGTATTAAGTTTTATTTTGTTCAGTAAAATTTTTAAAATTTTGTTATATCATTGAATATCAGCATTTTAACAAAAACAGTGATATTAAATTAAACTTAAATTTTAAATAAAAAACAATGCTCAAAGATAGAAAAATCGTTTCATAAAGAAGCAGATTTTACCAAAAAACCAATGATTACTATGTATGTTTTAACAATAACAGTTCAATCTCAAACAATCAATATCTAAATTAAAAAAAAATAATTAAAATACTTTTTCCAAAAGCCACTCTGGAATCATTTTTAGTATTAAAGCAATCAATACATATCTCTTTGTGATATATGCTACTTTCTTTTTTGAATCTATGGCATCTTTGATTTGAATAGCCGCTTTTTCTGGACTTGATACCCAAAACATCCCTTTATTTTGTTTTGTCATTGGCGTGTCAACAAAGCCAGGACGAATATCCGTAATGGCAATACCGTGCTTATATTTTGTTGAACGCATACGCAAACCTGACATATAATTAGCCATAAATGCCTTAGAGGCATGGTATTCTGGTGAATAGGCACTTCCTGAAAGAGATGCCAATGAAGAAATCCCTACTATCTGACCCCCACCTTTTTGTTGAAAATATTGATAAGACCAATGAGCCAAAGCTAAAAAGCCTCTCACATTGATATGAACTGTTTCAATTTCTTGTATGAAAGTAGCCTTTGGAAAACCTACTCCTGCATTAATTATAACCACATCAAATCCGCCCAATTCGAGTGACAGTTCATCCATTATATTTCTTGATTCTTCATAATTGATTACATCCATCGAACGAACATGAATTTTGGTTTGTGGGTATGTTTGTTTGATTTCTTCAAGCAAAGCAATTCTTCTACCTGTAATAGCCATTTCAATTCCTTTCGAAGCATAAAGTTCTGCTAACGAACGTCCAATTCCAGTTGTAGCACCAATGATTACTATTTTCATATTTATTTATGAGAGAGTTTATATAAAAATCAAGTACAATACTTCGTTAGATTACTTATCTTTGTTCGTAAATGTAATGAATTCATTCAATACTCAAAATATTTTCATGCAAAAAAGACTTTCTGCCAATGAGTATATTCAAGGAATTTTATCTGGAAATAGGGTTATTCTTAGCAGAGCGATTACGCTTGTAGAAAGTCAATTAAGCCAAGATAAAAATTTAGCTCAAGAAGTTTTAGAGAAAATATTGCCGTTTTCGGGAAAATCAATCAGAATTGGAATAACTGGTGTACCTGGTGTTGGGAAAAGTACTTTTATTGAGGCTTTTGGTAAACATATTACTTCTCAAAACAAAAAAATAGCCGTTCTTGCAATTGACCCCAGTAGTCAGCGAACTGGCGGAAGTATCATGGGTGATAAAACTCGCATGGAAGAGCTTTCGCATGAATCTAATGCTTATATTCGCCCTTCTCCATCTGGAAATTCACTTGGAGGAGTAGCAAACAAAACACGTGAAACTATGTTATTATGCGAAGCTGCTGGCTTTGAAGTAATCATTGTTGAAACTGTTGGAGTGGGTCAATCTGAAACAATAGTAAAAGGAATGGTAGATTTTTTCTTATTATTGATGCTTTCAGGGGCAGGAGATGAACTACAAGGTATCAAACGTGGAATAATGGAAATGGCTGATGCTGTTGTAATTACCAAAACAGACGGAGATAATATTCAAAAAGCTAAGAATGCTAGGATGGAATACATTCATGCTTTACATCTTTATCCACCATCGCAAAATAATTGGTATCCTCAAGTATTAACTTGTTCGGCGTTGGAAAAAACTGGGCTTTTTGAAATTTGGGAAATGATAATAGATTTTCAAAAAAAAATGTTGGCAAATGGCTTTTGGCAAAGGAATCGTCAAGAACAAAATTTAGAATGGATGTATGCTTTTATTAAGCAAACTTTAACCGCTCAATTCTTTGATAATCAATTAGTTAAAAACAACATCCCACTGATAGAAGCTAAGATTTTAGCTGGAGAGTTATTACCAATCCAGGCGGCAAATACACTTTTCAAATTGTTAAATTGAACGAATGCCACAAAATAGAATTTAAAATTCTAACTAAATTTCGTATTTTATTCATAAGTTTAGAACATTTCTTCGAGATAGTTTATCAAAAAGTCGTAATTTTGGAGAGTTATTGCAATTATCGTACTTGATATCCTATTATTCGCACATTCAATTTTTAGAATTATACTGACCCCTAAAAAAATATGTTCTGGTATAACATTTCAAAAGTAATATTAAAAAATCGCAGGATTTGGCTGGCAGTGATTTTTTTTACAACCGTTTTCATGGCTTATATGGCATCCCAAATTACGATGTCGTATGAGTTGGCAAGAATTTTACCTAAAAGTGATGAAAATTTTAAAATTTATGAAGATTTCAAAAAGAGATTTGGCGAAGATGGTAATGTGATGGTGATTGCCATCGAATCAGATAAGATTTATGAATTAAAGACATTCAATGAATGGTATGATTTAAACAAAAAAATCAAGAGTATTGAAGGCATTAAAAATGTAGTATCAAATGCTAATCTCTTTGGTGTTGTTAGAGATGATAGTTCAAAAAAATTTATATTTCCCCCCATTGTTCCTCACAAACCTAATAGCCAAGCTGAGGTTGATAGTGTCAAAGCGAAAATTGCAAAAATGCCTTTTTATAAAGGTGTGATATACAGTACCAAAGGAAATGCACATCTCATGGCCGTCACTTTTGATCAATCAAAGTTAAATAGCAAAGGCAGAATAAGTATTTCAAGAGAAGTGCAAGCCGAAGCTGAAGCTTTTGGCAAGAAAACAGGCATAGAAGTGCATTTTTCAGGAATGCCTTTTATTCGCACAAATTTCTTATCTAAAGTGTCTGCCGAAATGACAATGTTTCTTGGACTTGCTTTTTTGGTAACTATTGGTATTCTTTATTTGTTTTTACGTTCGTTTAAGGTAGTATTAATTACAGCATTATTGGTCATCATTTCTGTAATTTGGTCAGTTGGTTATATCGTCTTATTAGGTTATAAAATCACTATCCTAACTGGGCTAATTCCTCCTCTAATCATTGTAATAGGTATCCCAAATACAATTTTTTTAGTCAACAAATTTCAAGAAGAATTCTTGAAACATGGCGATAAAATGCGTGCTTTGGCCGTAACGATTGAAAAAATTGGCAAAACTACTTTTCTTGCCAATGTTACGACTTCTATAGGCTTTTTTGTTTTTTATTTTACTGGCAGCCCTTTATTACTTGAATTTGGCTTAGTTGCAGCCATCTGTATTATGTCAACTTGGGCAATATCTCTGATGCTTGTCCCTACAATGTTGAGCTATTCAGCTCCGCCGAGTGCAAAAAATGTAAGACATTTAGATAATAAAAATATCACACAATTTTTGAGTTTTGTTAATAGAATTGTTCATACAAAACGTACCATCTTGTATTGGTCCATTGGTATTTTATTGATTATTTTTACCTACGGGATGACTCGTCTGAAAGCAATTGGCTACATTGTTGATGATTTACCTCAAAAAGACCCAATTTATGCTGATTTGAAATTTATTGAAAAACATTTTCATGGCATTGTTCCTTTTGAGGTTGTAATAGATACCAAGAGAGAAAATGGTGTTTTAAATCCACAAGTTTTGAATAAAATTAAAGTCATGCAACGTGAGTTTGCCAAGTATGATGACTTTACCAATCCAATTTCATTAGTTGAGGCTATCAAACTCGTATATCAGGGCTATAGAGGTGGCGACCCAAAATATTTTCAATTACCTGGAGCTTTAGAACTTCAAAAATTAGCTGAATATGTTGGAACAGTAAAAGGTAAAGAAAACCTTGCTTCTCCATTTATTGATAGTACAAAACGATACACAAGGGTAAGTTTTCAGTGTGGAGATGCTGGAACTGTGAGAATTAGACAATTGGTTACAACACTACAACCAAAAATTGATTCTATATTCAACTATGACAAAGAAGCTCAAGCTTGGCTTCCAAAAGATGAGCAAATCGAAGCCAAAATCACTGGGAATGGCGTTGTTTTTATGAAAGGTAATGACTATTTACTCCAAAATTTGGTTGAAAGTACTCTTTGGGCAATTTTGTTGGTCAGTATAGTCATGTCAACTCAGTTTTTTGATTTTAAAATGATTTTAATTTCATCTATACCAAGTATTATTCCTTTAATTATTACTGCAGGAGTGATGGGGTATTTTGGTATTCCACTAAAGCCAACAACGACTTTAGTTTTCAGTATCGCTTTTGGAATTTCTTCCGATGGAACAATCTATTTCTTGACCAAATACAAGGATGAAATTAAAAATCATAATCGAACTGTTTCAGAAGCTATTACCGAAACTATTATGTACACGGGTATAAGTATGTTTTATACGGCCTTTATTCTTTTCTTTGGTTTTGGAATTTTTGCTGCTTCCAATTTCAAAGGAACAATCTATCTTGGCACATTGGTTTCGATTACCCTTCTTATGGGAATGATAGCCAATTTGATCCTTTTACCAGCATTTATTATGACTTTAGATAAAAAAAGAACAAAATAAATATTCATCTTATTCGCCCAAAAACAAGGCTGTTCTACCAAGAGCAGTCTTTATTTTTGATTATATCATTGAAATTCAACTTATCCACTGTATTTTTGAAAGCGAATAAATAAAAAAATATTACTTATTTAATGATAAATTTTCACACTGAAGACATCAATTTTAAAGTAGAAAAACCAATCAAAACAAAAAAATGGTTAAAAAAAGTAATTGAAATGGAAGGTTTTGAACTCTCAGAAATCAATTACATTTTTTGCTCTGATGAGTATCTACATAAAATAAATCTGGAATACCTGGACCATGATACCTTGACAGATATCATCACTTTTGATAATTCGGAAGAAAAAAACCTCATAGAAGGCGATATTTTTGTCAGTATTGACAGAGTGAATGACAATGCAAAAGATTTCAATAGTTCATTTGAACAAGAATTACAACGTGTATTGGTGCATGGTGTATTGCATCTTTGTGGCTACTATGATAAATCTATTGAAGATGAAAAGCAAATGAGAGCTAAAGAAGACTTTTACTTGAATATCTGGTGAAATAATATTGTTTGAAAAGAAAAAAAGGCAGATACTTCTGCCCTTTTTTGCCTATTTTGCTATTGAGTATAATAATATTTTGTTCTATTTTTGTTACTTTCCCTAAGTTTCTAATCTTCCGAATTTCTTAATCTTCTCTGAAAATAATAAAAGAAATAACCATGCCAAATCTTCAAATCTAAACATTTCAGGGACCTCTAAGTACACTTTAAAGCTCAATTTTTATTTAAATTACGAAGTATAAATCTATATTTTTTTAAAAAAACTATCACAGAAAAACAATATTTATCCGTTAGATAATTTTTTATAAAAAAAATAAAACCTATTCATTTAGTAAATATTTGTTAGCAATTTATTCTCCTTAATATTTTCAATTTCATTGGAATCTTCTACATTTGAAATAAATTTCAAATACCCAATCACTAATTAAACTAATATAAAAATCAATGGAAAATCGAATTGGTGGCTATTTAGCTGGAGCAATTCCGGCAGGAGTCACAAGAAAGGAATCAGGAAAGTATGATAAACTTCCTTCAAAAGTAGATTTAAGAGACCACCTCACCGAAGTTGAAATGCAAGTAGGAAATAGTTGCGTTGCAAATGCCTTTGCAGGTGCTTATGAATATCTAGCTAAACGAACCAATGGTGAATCTGGTGATGTAAGCCGCTTATATATATATTACAATGCACGTTATTTGGGCGATTCTCAAGACAAAGATTGTGGCTCAGTCATGTATAATGCAATTGAGGGTTTAAAACAGTACGGTGCTTGCTCAGAAGATCTTTGGCCAAATGATGAAACCATGATTTTGGATGAACCCGACCAAAGTTCCTACGACCATGGTTCAAATTTCAAGATAGTTGATGCAGAATATATTGAAACTGATCTTGAATTATGGAAACAAACACTTGCCGAAGGTTATCCCATTTCATTTTGTTTAAATACTTTCCAATCTTTTGATAGTGCCTGTCAAAATAGAGGAAGAGTTCCAATGCCTAAACCTTCTGATAACGTGCGTACAACTCATGGCTGGCATGCAATGCTATGTGTTGGTTATTCCGACCCCGATAAGGTATTTATTGTTAGAAATTCCTGGGGAAAAGACTGGGGTGACAGAGGTTATTGCTATATTCCTTATGATTACATGATAAATAAAGATTTCAATGGTCATGATTCTTGGATTATCAAATCGGTAGAAAATCTTGATTTTAGTGACGGGGTTTGGGACGAAACGGAAGAATCAAGCTTTGCTGTAGATGGAATGATATATGTAACAGATTTTTGGATTCAAACGGAGGATACAGAAGACTTTGCAACTGAACTTGAAAAATTATGCTTAGAATATGTTGAAAGTGAAGAAGATTTCTTTTTTGATTATGAAGCAAAAGAAGAAGATGGTGTAGAATATACCTATATCAATAATTTTGAGATACTAACAGAAAATCCTGATGATTTTATTGCTGATTTAGAATCGCTTTGTGAGAATTACGCTATTGATGAAGAATATAGTTTCACCTATAGCAATGAAGAAAATACTGAAGAAGAAGATGAGGAGGAAGAAGAGGAAGAAGATAAATAGATTATAGTTAGAAGTTGCGAATGCCCTTATTTGAGGGCATTCGCATTAGAAATATCAGAAAACTAATTGTCCAATTTTTTCAACCAAAACTTGATTAATTTTGACATATGACTCATGCGTCCATCCAGCAATATGAGGAGTCAAAATAACTCTGTCGGATTGAGTGATTTTATTAAAAACCTCTTGTTGCTCTGGTGTTAATTTTTGAAGTTTTTCGTTCTCCAATACATCCAAACAAGCACCTCTGACTTTACCATTTTCAAGAGCAGCTAATATGTCTTTCAGAACGACTATTTCACCACGAGAAGCATTTAAAAAATAAATAGATTTTTTGAATCTATTTAAATATTGAGAATCCACCATTATTGATGTTTCATTGGTCAATGGTATATGAAGAGTAAGAATATCCGCTTCTTCATAAATCCTATCCATTGATGATTCTTCAACAAATTCATCATTAAAATTTGTCTTAAATTTATCAAAAGCCAAAATTTTACAATCAAAAGCTTTTAGTCTTTTTGCTGTTTCTGAGCCATTATTTCCATAACCAATCAAACCAACAGTTTTTCCACTTAATTCATATCCCCTATTGGCTTCACGTAACCAAATACCATTTCTTACTTGTCTATCGGCAATCAAAATATTATTCATTAAACATAGAAGCATTCCAATGATATGTTCAGCAACAGCCACTCTATTTCCTTCATTTGCTGAAAAAAGATGAATTTTTTTTTCGCTAACTACCTCATTATCAATCAAATCAAGTCCAGCTCCAGCTCTAGCTATAAATCTTAACTGATGTGCATTTTCCAATAGTTCTTCGTCAACAAAAGTCTTGCTTCTGATAATCAAGCCTTCATATTTCCCTATTGATTCAATGATTTCTTGGCGTTTTATCAATGGCTTATAATCAGGAATATAGCCAATATTTTCAAGCATTTGAATGATACTTAAGTGCATTTCGTCGGCAATCAAGACTAAACCGCTATTTGTGGGACTGATACTATTCACAGGATTTTTTTTATATTGTCTTTGTAAGTAACTTGCAACAAAATTACGGTTACATATTTGGATACACATTATTTAATACAATTTTTTACAAAAAAATGTTTATCCCAACACCATTTAAATAAAGTTTAAAGTGAGCGAATTACAAAAACCAATCATTGGCATTAGTATCGGCGATTTTAACGGTATAGGACCAGAAGTTATTTTAAAAGCTGTCGGCGGCAATCGTTTGAATAAAATTTGTACACCTGTGATTTATGGCTCTGGCAAAGTCATCAATCGTTATCGTCAAATTTTAGAATTAAAAGATTGGCAGTTTTTCACTATTCAGAAAATTGAGCAACTCAATCATAAGCAAGTCAATGTCATCAATTGCATGAATGACCAAAATTTAGAAGTTAATCCTGGAGCAATCACACCAGAAGCGGGTAAATTGGCTTTTGAATCACTTAAAAGAGCAGTTGAAGATTTAAAATCTGGCAAAATAACAGCTTTAGTTACTGCTCCAATTAATAAACATAATATTCAAAGTGATGTGTTTAAGTTTCCTGGGCACACTGAATTTTTAGCAGATACTTTTGGCACTAAAGATGTGCTTATGTTTATGGTTAGCAATGACTTGAAAATTGGTGTGGTAACAGGTCATCTACCACTTGAACAAGTCAAGCAAAATATAAATAAAGAGTTAATAACCAAGAAATTAGAGCAAATAAAAACTTCCCTAAAACGTGATTTTGGGATTCAAAAACCTCGCATTGCAGTGCTTGGCCTAAATCCTCATGCGGGAGAAAATGGCTTATTAGGAAATGAAGAAGAAGAAATCATTAAACCTGCCATTACAGAATTTAAAAAGAAAGGAAATATTGTTTTTGGGCCATTTCCAGCAGATGGTTTTTTTGGAACTGCAGCATGGAAAAACTACGATGCTGTTTTAGCGATGTATCACGATCAAGGTTTAATGCCTTTTAAAATGATTGCATTTGAAAACGGTGTAAATTTTACAGCAGGCCTACCAAAGGTACGCACATCGCCAGACCACGGAACAGCTTACGACATTGCTGGAAAAAATCAGGCTGATGAATCTTCAATGCTGAATGCTATTTATACTGCTATTGATATAGCAAAGAATCGTCAAGAATTAAGCGATTTAGAAGCAAATTCTATGAAAAAGAAAACAATTGTATTGAAAGAGGCAAGTATGGAAGACTAATTTTAGTGCTGAGTTGAGAGTTCTGAATTTTGAGTTAGCTGACGCAATTTTTTTAGTATTTAGAGGCAATAGAAATAATTTGTCTCAGGATTCAGAACTCTCAACTCAGCACTATATTATACCTCTAAGTCTTCAAAGGGACTTCTTACATTTACAATTTCAATTTGTGCTATTTGATTATAAATAGCTGTTGTTTGTAAATAACGATGTCCTAAAATTTCCTGAAGTAAATGAATATCCATACCACGTTCTAAGCAATGTACCGCATAGCTATGTCTTAAAGTATGAACAGAGGCTTCTTTTTGAATTTTAGCTTTAGAAATGGCATGTTGAAATACTAATTGAACACTTCTTGAACTATATGGTTTACCTTTATCTCCAGCAAAAAGTAAATCCTTGGGTTGATATTTTTCAATGTAGGAGTGTAAAATTGGCACTAATTTAGTCGGCAACATCAACTCTCGGCCTTTCTCAGATTTGGTTGGAGGAATAGTAATTTTCCTATTATTAAAATCAATATCTGTCACTTTCATGGTTAGGACATCACTCAATTTCAATCCTGCCGCATAAATGATTGATAACAATGCTCTATGTTTCTGATTATCAAGTGCTTGTATAATCTTTCCAATTTCTTTTTCTGTCAATATCTCAGGTAAACTGTCTTCTTTCGACTCACCAGATGCCTTAATACCTAATTTTCTATTGAAAATAGTTTCATAAAAAAGTTTAATCGCTTTTCCAGATTGTATGGCAGCATCAACAGACCCAGCCTTTTTCTCGCTAAGTTCCTTTAAATAATCGGCAATCAGTTCTTCAGTGATTTTACTTTGAGGTAAATCACGAAAATGGTTGTAAAAAACAAAAATAGCATTTCTATATGCTGCTATCGTTTGTGAGTTGTACTTTCCTTTTCTTAATATTTCGGTAAATCGTTCTATGAGGTGGGTCACAGCTTTTCAATAGTTTAAATTAAAGCCTTCGTAGCGAAAAATATAAATATTGACGCAGAAATAAAAATAAAGTCACAAAGAATTCGTTATTTTTTATTTTTTTTGTAAAAAACTGCACTTTATCACCGTATGTCTATCTTTATCACCAAAATAAAATGCTCATTATTTTTATTTTTCTTTATCTCATAGTTACAATTTTAGTTGGTTGGTTTGCTTCGAGATATGTAAAAACTTCTAATGACTTTGCTATCGCAGGTCGAAAAATGCCAACTTATGTTGTTGCATCTGGGCTATTTGCAACATGGTTTGGGTCAGAAACTGTGATGGGAGCCTCATCAGAATTTGTAGAAAATGGTTTGCTTGGTGTTATCGAAGATCCTTTTGGAGCATCACTTTGTTTACTCCTCATTGGACTCTTTTTTGCACGTCCACTATACAAACTTAATATTTTAACTTTTAGCGATTATTTCAGTATCAGATACAATAAAAAAGTTGAGTGGATTTCAGCAATTTTTATGATTCCCTCTTATTTTAGTTGGATTGCAGCTCAACTAGTAGCTTTGGCCATAGTTTTACAAGCAATTGCTAATATTCCATTTGTTTGGGGAATCATTATTTGTGCATCCGTTGTCTTATTTTATACTTATGTCGGTGGTATGTGGTCGGTAGCCATCACTGATACTGTACAAACTGCAATCATCATTATTGGCATGTTGGTTTTGATGCTCGAATTAGTTGGCGAAATTGGCGGTTGGCAACAAATAGTTGATAAAACTCCCGAAGGTTTCTTTAGTTTTACGCCTAAAGAAAATTCAATTCCAAGCTGGATTGCCTATTTTGGAGCTTGGATTACAATAGGCTGGGGTTCCATTCCACAGCAGGATGTTTTTCAACGTACACTTTCAGCAAAATCAGAAAAAGTGGCAGTTAATAGTGCCTATTGGTCGGCATTTATGTACTTAACAGTTGCATCAATGCCTTTGGTTATTGCTCTTTGTGGTACTTTATTATACCCAGATATTAAACAAGGTGATACCCAAATGACCATACCTATTTTAGTTTTAAAACATTCTTCTCTTGGTATGCAAATTGTTTTTTTTGGAGCTTTACTTTCGGCTATTTTGAGTACTTGTAGTGGTGCTATTTTGGCTCCAGCAACTGTTTTAGGAGAAAACTTAATAAAACCTCTCTATGGGCATCGAATTTCAGATAAAAAACTATTACAAATTATGCGATTTTCTGTAATCGGCATTACAATAATTGGAGTAGCATTATCACTTTATAAATCAGCCATCTATGAATTAGTTGGCGAATCATCCGCTTTAAGTTTAGTAGCTCTTTTTGTGCCTTTAGTAGCTGGTCTATATTGGAAAAAAGCCACTGCACTTGGTGCAATTCTATCAATGATTTTTGGTACTGGCGTTTGGTTTATTTTGGAATTTTATGAACCTGAAATACCTGGAATGATTTGGGGGCTATTGGCAAGTATTGCGGGAATGATTGCAGGTTCATTAAAAAGATTTTTTTTAAAATAATTCAAAATAACATGCAAAAATACCTCTCAATAGAAGACTTTATTGAAAGCCAAGACCCTGAAATTACTGCCTTACTTTGGTCTTTGCGGCATACGATTTTGAATGCACACCCCAAAATGAAGGAAAGATTTATGTTTAATACTGCTATGTTTGGAGTCAAAAACGAACTTTGTTATTTCGTTATAATGAAGAAAAATAGCGGTGTTGAAGTTGGCTTTCATCGAGGATTTCAGATGTCAAACATTCAAGGGCTTTTGGAGGCAAAAAAAAGACAATTTATTCAAAGTGTTTCATTCAAAAATGCAGAAGATTTACAAGAAAAACTCGCAGCTTTCAAAGAAATATTACAAGAAGCCATCATTTTAGACGAAATCAATGACAAATCAATCTTTTCTGAAATTCTTCAAAAAGGTAGAAAGAAATAATCAGATATTTTGTGCGGCCAACCAACCACCAGTCCAAGCAGCTTGAAAATTAAATCCGCCTGTTATGGCATCAATATTAAGCACTTCTCCAGCCATAAATAGCGATGGATATTTTTTTGAACTAAAAGTATTTAAATCTATTTCTGATAAATCAACGCCGCCAGCTGTAACAAACTCTTCTTTAAAAGTACTTTTTCCATTGACCTCAAATTTACAAGCAGTCAGTTGTTCGGCTAACTTTTGTATATGCTTTTTTCCAGTTTCAGCCCATTTTTGAAATTCACCAATTTCAGCGGCTTTGCAAAGGCTTTTCCATAAACGTATCGGGATGCCAAATTCAGCATTTAGCATAACGTTCTTTTTAGATTGAAGATTTATCTGTTGATGAAGGTGCTCTTTTACTTCTCCAATATTTTTGCCTGACATCCAATTGACTTCAATTTTGAACTTATAATTCAAAGCATTTAATTCTCTGGCTGCCCACGCTGAAAGTTTCAAAATAGCAGGGGCAGAAAGCCCCCAGTGCGTGATGAGAATTGGGCCATCACTTTCAAATTTTGAGCCAATAATTTTAACTTTTGCTTGTGGTACACTTAATCCCATCAAATCACTGATGCGTTCATCTTTGATATTAAAAGTAAAAAGCGATGGAACAGGTGGAATAATTGTCAAATCTAATTTTTCAAGTAAACGCCAGGTTGCTGGATCGCTGCCTGTGCCTAACATCAGTTTTTTAGCACGCATTATTCTATTACCGAAAACATTAATTTCCCACGGAAATGGTTGTGTTGCATGATAAACAAAATCTTCCACACGAGCATTCGTTATAATCTCAACTCGATTTTTTCTTGCATTATCCATCAAACAATCAATTATTGTTTGAGAAGAATCGGTGGTAGGAAACATCCTACCATCGGATTCTTTTTTAATTTTTACCCCTCGGCTTTCAAACCATTCGATTGTATGGGTAGGATTAAATTTTTGAAAAGGCTCTAATAAATCATTTTCACCACGTGGATAAAACTTGACCAATTTCTCTGGCTCAAAACACGCATGCGTTACATTACAACGTCCGCCTCCCGAAACCTTTACTTTCTGTAATACATCACGCCCACGTTCGAGAATTGCTATTTTGACAGCCTTTTTTTCAGCAGCATTAATTGCTGTAAAAAAACCAGCTGCACCACCACCAACTACAATAATATCATACATTTACTTGACATATTTTTCTTCAAAGTAAGTTCTTTTTTCTCGTAAAAGCTGCACTAACTTTTCAATTTCTTTAGGTGAAGTTCCAAACTCGAAGGTCACTTTATGTTTAGAATCGTCTTTAATTATTTCTATCCATTCGGCACCGCCATCGGCACAATCAGGGCAGCCAATTACTTCGGGTAATTTTTTAAATGCTTCAAAATCAATATTTTGTATAATATTACTTGCATATAAATTTGTTAGTTTTTCTTTATAACTCTGCGGAACTCCGCCAACTGCTCCTCTACCCTCGGTAGTATAAACAGTGAATACCAAATCATTCTTTACCAAATTCATTTCTTTTCTGCAAGGCCCTATGCACATACCAAAGCTAGTACCATAATTGACTACATAATTTTTCATACTTGTCTCATTGCCAAGCACTTGACTATCTTTTTCACAGCTCATGGCAAAGATTGTGGAAAGAATCATCCATAACATTAATTGCTTTTTCATATTTTAATTGGATTTTTGTGAATATATTAGTCAATCAATCATTGACCATCAACTTTACTATTAGATTCAAATTTTACCATAAAGGTTGGAACTTATGACCCAAAAACAAATACAAATTATCGCTTTAACTGTTGGGGTAGCAGAAAAAAATATCCAAAATACGATTTCCCTACTTGAAGAAGGAGCGACTGTTCCTTTTATTTCAAGATATAGAAAAGAAATGACGGGCAGTATGGACGAGGTGCAGGTGGCAAATACAAAAGATTTATACAACAAATTTATTGAAGCGGATAAACGCCGTGAAGCCATTATAAAGTCGATTGAAGAACAAGGCAAAATGACTCCAGAATTGCTTTTGAAACTCAATAATGTACTCTATATCAACGAATTAGAAGATTTATATATACCATACAAACAAAAGCGAAAAACAAAAGCAAGTATTGCTATTGAAAAAGGTTTAGAACCTTTGGCAAAAATAATTTTTGCTCAAAAAGACAGAAATATTGAAACAATCGCTGAAAAATACCTTAATGATAAAGTTGACTCCATCGAAGAAGCACTTCAAGGTGCCAGAGATATTATGGCAGAATGGGTCAACGAAGACATTCAAGCTCGAAATGCCGTTAGAAAACTTTTTGAACGTGAAGCCATCATCACCTCAAAAGTAAAAAAAGGTAAAAAAGAAGAAGGAATAAAATTCCAAGATTATTTCGATTTTTCTGAGCCGCTCTCTCGCATCCCTTCACATAGACTTTTGGCATTACGAAGAGGAGAAGAAGAAGGTATTTTATCCATTGATGTTTCGATTGAAGCCGAACGTGGTACAGATGCTCTCGACCGTATTTTTCTACGTGGTTTACCTGATGCCAAAGAACAAGTGGCTTTAGCCATTACAGATGCTTATGGCAGACTTTTGAAGCCAAGTATAGAAACTGAATTTGCCAACATTTCAAAACAAAAAGCAGATAGTGAAGCCATTAAAATTTTTGCAACTAATCTTCGACAATTACTTTTGGCTTCGCCTTTGGGTCAAAAAAGAGTGATGGGGATTGACCCTGGTTTTAGAACGGGTTGTAAAATCGTATGCTTAAATGAGCGTGGAGATTTGCTCTATGATACTGTAATTTACCCGTTAAGCAAACAAATGGAAGCAGAAGCAATCTTGAAAAAATTGCTTCAAGAATATAAAATAGACGCCATTGCCATAGGAAATGGCACAGCAAGTCGTGAAACTGAAAGTCTTGTCAAATCAGTTCTTAAAAACTCAGCTTTTAGTACTATTGCTGTTCATGTCGTCTCTGAGCAAGGAGCATCCATCTATTCGGCCTCTCCTATTGCTCGTGAAGAATTTCCTGATAAAGATGTAACAGTACGTGGAGCAATTTCGATCGGTAGAAGATTGATGGATCCTTTGGCTGAATTGGTAAAAATTGATGCAAAATCAATTGGTGTTGGGCAATATCAACATGATGTAGAACAAAAAACATTGAAAGAAAGTCTTGATTCTGTCGTAGAAAGCTGTGTAAATTTAGTGGGTGTTGAACTCAATACAGCCAGTAAGCATTTATTGAGTTATGTTTCTGGTTTAGGCCCAGCTTTGGCTCAAAACATTGTTGATTATCGCACAAAAAATGGAGCATTCACCTCAAGAAATGAGCTTAAAACTGTTCCAAGATTAGGAGCGAAAGCTTTTGAACAAAGTGCAGGTTTTTTGAGAATTCACGGAGCAGAAAACCCTTTGGATAATTCGGCAGTTCATCCAGAAACTTATCCAATCGTTCAGAAAATTGCAAAAGATTTAGGTGTAAAGGTCTCTGAGCTCATTGGTAATGAGCAAATTAAGTCAAAAATAGTCTTAAAAAACTATATAACTGATAAAGTTGGAATACCAACATTAAATGACATCTTGTCAGAATTACAAAAACCTGGACGTGACCCTCGCGAAACCTTAGAAGCTTTTGAATTTGCATCTGATGTCCATACGATGGAAGATTTAAAAGAGGGGATGGTACTACCAGGAATCGTTACAAATATTACAGCTTTTGGATGTTTTGTTGATGTAGGTGTACATCAAGATGGCCTTGTCCATCTTTCACAAATGGCAAATCGGTATATCAAAGACCCTAATGAAGTGGTGAAGGTGCATCAAAAAGTACAAGTGAAAGTAATGGAAATTGATATTTCCAGAAAAAGAATTGGGCTTTCGATGAAGTTTTAATGTATAAAATAATCAAAAAAACGTGAGTTGACCGTTAAGTAAAATTTCCGATTGAAATTTGTCATTTTTTCGTAAATCAAAAAAATGATTCTATAACTTTCAGAAAAATTCATTTTAAACTTGTAAACCCATGAAAAAAATTATTCTTATCCTTGTTTTTATTTACCCATTTGTTTCATTCTCACAAAGAATGGATATTGTTGACCCAATTGGAGGGACAATAATTAAATCAACAAGTAAAAGTAGCTTTAATGCAACTGATATTGATGCATTCAATGGTGATGCAGCCTTGCGTTTTATAAAAGCAGGTGTACAACAATGGAATATTCGAAATAGACCTGCAGATAATTATTTAGAAATATTTGAATTAAACGGTGGGGGTAGCCGTGTAGTAATTCAAGATGCTACAGGAAATTTTGGTATCGGTGAAACTACTAATCCTACTTATAAATTAGATGTGCTTCATGGCGGTTCTACGGGTATTCGTAGCCGCTCAAGTAGTTCATTTTCAGTGGTTGATATTGATGCTGCCAGTGGTGATGCTGCCTTACGTTTTGCAAAAGCCGGCGTTAACCAATGGAATGTACGTAATAGACCTGCTGATGATTATTTTGAAATATTTGAATTAGGTGGTGGGGGTAGCCGTGTGGTTGTTCAAGATGGTTCTGGTAATGTCGGAATCGGTGAAACTGTTAATCCTACTTATAAATTAGACGTGCTTCATGGTGGTGCAACTGGTATTCGAAGTCGTTCAAGTAGTACTTTTTCTTTGATAGATATTGATGCTGCCAACGGTGATGCGGCTTTACGTTTTGCCAAAGCTGGTGTTAATCAATGGAATGTTCGTAACAGACCAGCCGATGATTACTTTGAAATATTTGAATTAGGCGGTGGGGGTAGTCGTTTGGTAGTTCAAGATGGTACTGGAAATGTTGGGATTGGTGAAACGACTTCTCCATCTTATAAATTAGATGTACTTCATGGTGGTTCTACGGGTATTCGTAGCCGCTCAAGTGGTTCATTTTCAGTGGTTGATATTGATGCAGCAAGCGGTGATGCTGCCTTGCGTTTTGCAAAAGCTGGCGTAAACCAATGGAATATCAGAAACAATCCAGCAAATGACAATTTACAGATTTTCGAGTTAGGTGGTGGAGGTGAAAGAATGAGAATTGAAAATGGAACGGGTAATGTTGTTATTACCGGAAACTTATCGAAAGGTGGTGGTTCATTTAAAATAGACCATCCAATTGAACCAGAAAATAAATATTTATATCATAGTTTTGTTGAAAGCCCCGATATGATGAATATTTACAATGGTAATATAGTAACGGATGCTTCAGGCAAAGCGACAGTTAAGCTTCCTGATTACTTTGAAGCCTTAAACATGGAATATCGTTATCAATTAACTGTAATTGGTTCGTTCGCTCAAGCCATTGTTGAAAGGGAAGTTGCGGAAAACACTTTTGAAATTGCTACCAATAAACCCAATGTAAAAGTTAGTTGGCAAGTAACTGGTATCCGTCAAGATGCCTTTGCCAAAGGAAATAGAATTCCAAATGTTGAAGAAAAGGAATCATACAATAAAGGTAAATATTTACATCCAAGAGCATTTGGCAAACCAGATTACATGGGAATTGGTTATGTTACTTATAATGATAAAAATAAATTGAGAGGAACTGGAAATGAACCAAGCTCAATTGATGATTCACCTGCTCCTACACCTCCAGTAACTAAAGCAGTTGTTATTGAAGGCTCTAGTTTAGAACAAAAAGCTGTCGTTGCTCCAATTACCACTAAAACAGAGGAAGTCAAAGGTTCTACTTTAGAGCAAAAGGCGGTTGTTGCTCCAGCTACAAATAAAACAGAAGATGTTAAAGGTTCTTCTGTAGAACAAAAAACCTTAGTGGCTCCTACTGCACCTAAAGTACAAGATACAAACAAACAATCTACTGAAAAAAATTAGAAAAAAAATAGAAAAATGCCTTGAATTCTTTTCAGGGCATTTTTTAATTGCTTACCCTCTCTAAATTATAAACTTGTGAGATACCTCAAGGAATTAGAATTGAGTCTAGTATTTTACAAACAACTGATTGGCAAATCCCAATAATTAAAGAGAATCTTTATTAGATTCTTACCAAAAAAATCGAAAAACTAAGCCTTTTTTTACTTTTTAAGAAAAAAACAATATAAATATTTTTTCTTGATTAGACTGGTAATCAATACATTAGACAAACTTATAAAGTTGATTTACATTATTGTGTCTATTTTTTGAACTAATAAGTGTACTTTTGCATTTAATAATAGCAATTGGGGACGACCGGTTTTGACGGCGTGAGTGGTTGCGAGTATAAGCATGTCGGGAGTTGGTAGGATCTCCCGTTAAAAATTCTTCCGAACAATAACTGGCAATACTTCGTATGCCATGGCTGCTTAATTCCGGAGTGAATTAAACATTAGCCACATCCTGCCTCGGCTAACCTTTGCTGCTGGGGAGTTCAGGGTGTCGCCCCGCAAAGGCGATTATAGGTGGGGAACTTATCTGTAATTAGTATTTAGGTTTCTAAGGTGCTACTAAGGTCTGATGCTAACCTACTATCACTCGAAAATAAATAGCAACTAAACATGTAGAAGGTTCGACAATTGCCAAGTTCGGACCAGGGTTCGAGTCCCTGCGTCTCCACAAAAAAGCCTGATAATCGACTGATTATCAGGCTTTTCTATAATAGAAAAACTTTTTTATTTTCAATTCTTATAAACAATACCATCTTTCATAACAAAAATTAATTTCTTTTCTAAAAGAGTAATATCTGCTATTGGGTCGCCATCAACCGCTACAATATCAGCAAATTTACCAACTGAAATTGAGCCAATTTTGTCTTTTACTCCAATTAAATCTGCGGCATTAATTGTTGCTGATTGAATCGCTTGAACTGGTGTAAGGCCGAATTTTACCATATAATAAAATTGTTTAGCATTGTCACCATGTGGATAAACCCCTGCATCAGTGCCAAAAGCAATCTTAACACCTGCTTTTACTGCTTTTTGAAAGTTTTCTCTTTGTGTACGACCAACTAATTTTTCTTTATCAATAATTTTTTGAGGGAAACCTAATTTTGTATATTCTGCTAAAATATAATCGTCATTATAAATATCAGCTACCAAATAAGTACCTTTTTGCTTCATCAATTCAATACCTTCATCGTCAATAAAACTACCATGCTCAATGGATGCCACCCCAGCTTTTACAGCTCGTTTAATTCCTTCTGTCCCATGTGCATGAGCAGCTACTTTTTTACCCCACATTTTAGCCTCATCAACCATCACATTCATTTCTTCTTGTGAATACTGTGGTCCCCCTACCGATTCTTCTTCCGTCAACACCCCTGCTGTTGCACCAAATTTTATCAAATCAGCTCCATATTTGATGTTCATTCTAACTTTTTTTCTGATTTCATCAACACCATCAGCGACTGTCGAAATTTGTTGAATATGAACATAAGGCGAAAAACCCGATAAATCTCCATGACTACCAGTAGCACCGATAAATGGGCCAGATACAAATAAACGTGGCCCGATTACCTTACCAGCATCAATCGCTCTCTTTAATGCTACGTCAACATAGTCATTGGCACCAACATCACGACAAGTAGTGAATCCCGCTTCTAAAGTACGCTTAGTATATATATGAGCAGATATAGCTACATCTATGGACGATTTACGAAACAAATCTTCCATATAATTTTCTGGTTGTCCTGTAATATGAGTATGACAATCTATTAAACCAGGTAAAACAGTTTGTTTACTCAAATCTATTACCTTCGCATTTGCTGGAATCTTCAAATTGCTTCCAACTTCGCTAATTAAGTTGTTTTTTATGATAATGATTTGATTATCAATAAAAATACCTTTCTCGCTATCAAATAATTTACCAGCTTTAATGACAGTAAAGGTATCTTGTGAATATACTTGAACGCCAATCAAGCAAAATAGAAGCAAAAACAATAATTTTCTATGAAATATAAGCATAATATTATTCTTTATTGAAGGTTTTATATAAGAAGATACTATTTCATTCATTCAACAAACTTTCCATTCGTAAACTTACAGCACGCTTATGAGCTTCCAAAGATTCAGCTTCAGCCATTAATTCGACCGTTTTACCGATATTCAAGATTCCTTCTTTAGAAATTTCTTGAAAAGTTATTTTCTTTACAAAACTATCTACCGAAACACCACTGTATGCTCTTGCATAACCATTGGTTGGTAAAGTATGATTTGTTCCTGAAGCATAATCACCACAAGATTCGGGTGTATAATTTCCAAGAAAAACCGAACCTGCATTGATGATTTTTTCACCTACTTCATTGTAATTTTCGACTGCTAAAATCAAATGTTCTGGTGCATATTCATTAAGCATATCAATACAATCTTGTTGATTTTCGAGCAAAATAATCTTTGAATTATCAATTGCTTTTGCTGCTAAATCTTTTCTAGGGAGCCGATTCAATTGACCTGAAACAGCCAAGTTAACAGCCGAGACAAACTTTTTACTGGTAGAAATCAATAAAACCTGACTATCTGCTCCGTGTTCAGCTTGTGAAAGTAAATCTGATGCCACAAACGATGGTACTGCTGAATCATCTGCCATCACAGCTACTTCTGATGGTCCCGCTGGCATGTCTATTGCTACACCCTCTTTACTCAACAATTGTTTGGCAGCAGTGACAAACTGATTTCCAGGGCCAAAGATTTTATATACTTGTGGAATTGTCTCAGTTCCATAAGCCATTGCGGCAATTGCTTGAGCCCCTCCTACTCTGAAAACTTTGGTGATACCAACCAATTTGGCAGCATAATAAATAGCTGGGTGGTTGCTCGGAGAACATAAAATTCGTTCTTCACATTCAGCAATTTGTGCTGGAATCCCCAACATCAAAACTGTTGAAAAAAGGGGTGCTGTTCCGCCAGGAATATAAAAACCAACTTTCTGAATACCTACACTTTTTCTCCAACATCTTACACCAGTCATCGTTTCAATTACTTCAGGCGATTGTTTTTGAGCTTCATGAAAAGTATAAATATTTTTATAGGCTTGCCAAATAGCTTCTTTCAACTCTTGTGATAATTGACTTTCTGAAGCTTCAATTTCTTCTTGTGAAACCAAAAAATCTTTGATTTCTACTTTATCGAATTTCAAGGCAAATTCACGCAAAGCGGTATCACCTCCCAATTTAACTTTTTGTAAAATAGGCAATACTTTTTGCTCAATATCGGCCATTTCCTGTACAGGACGAGCAAGTAGTTGCTTCCATTCTGAGCGTGGAGGAAAAGATATAATTTTCATTTATTTTATTTACTTATTCACCAATTGTATCAAAAATTGCATCCATATCAACTTCAAATCCTTCTAAAACTATACTTTTGACGTTATTTTCTGACAAAGGAAAAATCTGAAATTTGCCGTCTTGTAAAATATATTGCTGAATCACTTGTTCATAAGGAAAAACTACCGAGTATTCTTTCACTCCCGCTTGCTCATAAATTTGATATTTGATACCCATTTCTTTGCGTGAATTTCCTAAAGAAAGTACTTCAATTACTAAATCGGGAGAGCCAACACAGCCTTGTTTTTTAATTTTAGATGTATCGCATATTACACACAAATCTGGCTGAACAACTGTTTCACCATCACCTTTTATGGAAGGTAAATAAACATCAAAGGGGGCAGCAATCACTTTATAAGTTTTTTTTTGTAGAAAATATGCCAAACTAAAATGCAAATTACTGCTGATTTCTTGGTGTTTACTGGTAGCTGCTGGCGACATACGGGCAATATACCCTTTCAAAAGCTCTACTCTTTCAGTAAACTTCCATGATAGATAGTCTTTAAAAGTATAGGCTTTTGAAAAATCTAATTGATCGATGCTTGTTATCATTTTATTTGCCTCAATTAATTAAATATTGTGATGTGAGACAAAGAAGAATTAAAACTCTCAAATCTCACGTCTCGAATCTCATGTCTTAAAAATCAATAAATCATTTTTTCAATCGGAATAACCAAAATTCCCTCTGCTCCTGCTGAACGGATAGCTTCGATATTTTCCCAAAATTGATTTTCTTCCAAAACTGAATGAATCGAACTCCACCCCTCCATTGCTAAAGGAACAATAGTAGGGCTTTTCATACCGGGAATCATATTAATAATATCTTGAAGCTTATCGTTTGGAGCATTCAACAAGATATATTTATAATTCTGAGCTGTTTGAACAGCTTTTATTCTAAACAACAATTTGTTGAGGGTATCATGTTTTGCTTTTGACAACTTTTTATTTGTAATCAAAATTGCTTCCGAACGAAAAATCACTTCAACTTCTTTTAAACCATTACTCAAAAGTGTACTTCCCGAACTTACTATATCACACACACCCTCAGCCAGACCAATACTTGGTGCTATTTCTACCGAACCACTGATTTCATGAATATCGGCTTTTACCCCTTTTTCTTTCAAGAAATTACCTAAAATTCGAGGGTAAGAAGTCGCAATACTTTTTCCTTGAAAATCATCAATACCTTGATAATCAATACCACGTGGAACCGCAATTGATAATCGGCACTTTGAAAAGCCCAATCTATAGGTAGTTTCAGCTTTCCGATTTGTTTCTATAAAAACATTTTCTCCTACTATACCAATATCTGCGACCCCATCTTCAACATAACCTGGAATATCATCATCTCTTAAAAAAAGAAATTCGGCAGGGAAATTGGATGAAGAAGTCTTGAGTTTTCCTGTTCCACTCTCAAACTTAATTCCGCACTCTTTGAATAGTCTAAACGAATCTTCACTTAGTCTTCCAGACTTTTGGAGGGCAATTCGTAATATTGAATCTGAATTTGGCATTATAATATATCTTATTTCTTTGGTAAGATTGCAAAATTACGCTAATCATTGCGGATTGAAAAATATTCTTTCATCTTACTTCTATAAATCTATATTTATTGTAAAAAAAAAACTTTCAAAATATTTTGAAAATCAATTTATATTAATTTAAATTTACATAAATAACATAGTTTAACTTTCCTATAATCATTTAGTCCCCTAAAAAATGAAAAACTCAGTACAATTGGGTTCCGTAAGAACACGTGCGATTCTTACCCCTAAGGCCAAAAAGCTTATCTCATTTGCCATATTAGTTTCTATTTGTCTGATGGCAATATTAAACTAATAACCTCCTCAGAAAATACACTCCGAAACTTCATACAAGGTATATGAAATTTTTGAAGTGCATAACATTTAAAAGTTAATTATTATTCAAGATTTTAACTTAGTAAAAAATTAACCGTTAGCTATTCAAATAGTCATGTCTTTACATTAAAATCTTTAAATTCCTTAAAGATTTTAATGTAAAGACCCCTATCATTTAATTGATTTTCACCATTACCGTGTGGAAATAAAAAAAGCCAAATTAAAAATTCACACTATCACTTCAGTTTATCAAGAAAATAGCTATGAAAAGCGTAGTAAAACCCTTAGAATACAAAAAACAATAGTACTTTAAACTTTTTTGGCACAACTTTTGGCATACCTATTAAACAGAAACACATAATTATTATAAGTAACCCAAAAAATGACTAAAATAATGAACAAAGTTGTACTTTTAGCTACAGCTGTCGCTTTCTATGGAGTTAGCGAAACATTTGCCCAGACCAATTTAAAGACTATCGGTACACCCATCAACACCAAAGAGTATCGAGAACACGCATTTTCAATTAGCGGAGACGGAAAAACTTTTATTTACGTGCAAGACCGTCCAGATGGCACAAAAGTATTTATGAGTACACGCCAAGATAAAGCTTCTTCTTGGGAATCTCCTCAAATCATCAGTACAATCACTGATAAAATTCAGAAAGGAAAAATAATGGGAACAAGTCTTACCTATGATGGTAGGGAGTTGTTTTTTGATGCAATTCTCCCAAGTGGATTTGGAGACAGGGACATTTTTTATGCAAAACGTTTAGGAAATAATTGGAGTGATCCACTGAATGTCGGTGAGCCTCTCAATACGGCCATGTTTGAAGGAAACCCAAGTATCTCGCAAGATGGAAAGATGTTATTCTTTGTTCGTGAAAACTTTGAAAAATATCATGGAACTGAATCTTGCAAAACTATTTGGGTTGCGAATAGAACAGATGAAGGCGGATGGACAAATTTCGAAAAAATGGGTGAACCTATTAATTCGGAATGTGAAAAATCAGCTACTTTAATGCCCGATAGCAGAACACTGATATTTAGTTCAATTCGAGGCGGTGGGGCTGGAGGTTACGACTTATACCAAACTGAATTGCAAGAAGATGGCACATGGACATTTCCAAGAGATTTAGATTTTTTGAATACACCAAGCAATGAAGAATATGCGGCTATTTCGGGAAATTCAGAGGAAATTTATATTGAAGTAAAAGGTGACATTTTTGTTGCACCATTACCAAATAAATTTAGAGGTAGCCGTCAGGTGCCTGTCAATGTAATGGTGATTGATGCCATGACAAAGAAACCAATTGATGCGTCAGTTTTTGTGGCGATGAATAGTCGAAATTCTGCTTCTTTTAGTGCAAAAAATGGTGTTTCACTAATGCAGTTGAAAGCTGGAAATAATTATACTTTGGCTTGTGAAGCACCAGGTTATCTTCCCGCAAATCAAATAAAAGTTAGTTTAGAAAATGCAAATGGCACAGAAACGGTAACCAATACCATTGAAATGATGCCAAAAAACATTTCATACAACATCAAAGTTTTAGATGCGGATAATAATAGTATCAGTAATGCAAAAATTAGGATTTTTGATCTAAGCAATAGCCAAATCGTACCAATTGATATTCATAGCAATGCAAGATTGGTATTTGGTAATATGTATGGACTGACTGTTAGTGGTGGTGGTGCAGAATACGTTGGCAATTGGATTCCTGAAACGAGTGATGCAACAGATAACTTTATTAAAACTGTGAAATTGGATACTAAAGCGATTGTAGCTACCCCAGTAGCAGCAACTAAAACTAAAGTTGACAAAACAGAAAATCCTTATGTTACTGCACCTGCCATCGATATGTCAAAACCAGTTGAGACATTCAAGTTGAAAAGTGATCCAAGTATTACTTACGAAACTAAAAAAGTTTATACGCTCAATGACATCTACTTTGATAGAAGTTCGGTGATTGTGAAATCTGAATATTATATTGATATCAACCGTTTGATTGAGTTAATGACTTTAAATCCAAAATTAAATGTTCAGTTGGCTGGCTATTCTGATAGTTTTGGTGATGCTAATATCAACCAACGAATTTCATTGCGTCGAGCAAAATCATGTGCCGATTATTTGAAAAGAGCGGGTATCAATATGAATAGAATGCTGGTTCAAGGACTTGGTGAAAGAGAAATAATTTTAGATGAGAAAGGAAAAGAAGATACTTCAAAAAGTCGAAGGGTACGGTTCATAGTTTACTAAGTATAAAAAAACGCCATCAAAAGTGGCGTTTTTTTTTGTTACTTTTCAGTAGGTTCTTAGACCAAAGTGATTTATTTTTGGTAAAAAAACCTTATAAAGATGCACACATTCGATAACATAATAGGATTTAGAAAAAAAATGAACCTCCCCACTCAAAAATATTTCATTAGTTACCGATCATTAGTCGCTTTTTTTCTATTATTCTTTGCTTTTTTTGGAGCTATTTCTCAGAAGCTTTCAAATGAACAAATCAATCATTACCTCAACGATCTTCAAAAAGAGCAAATAATTTCTGAATATGGAAAAGATGCTTTTTTGAAAACAATCAATAAAGAAAATAAAATACTTAATCAAAGAATGGCTGGAAGTCCGTTGGGGACTTTTGGAAAAATTCCAGATTCATTGATCAAATCCCGAACGGCGATTCTGGGGTTTGTAGGAATTTTTGAATTGATGAGAAATGTAGGTTCAGCAGCCGATGAGATGATACGACTAAGAGAAATGTCTGAGAAAATGTTGGGTGAACGCATGTTTTTCAAACCTGAATTAGAAGGCGAAATAAACCCTAAAAACCCATTGACCTTTTTAGGAGCTGAACTAAATCTACGTCCTTCTAAAGAAAATTACCTAACGATTGCCAATCGCTTAAAAGCTATCAATTTGATTGATCAAAAGGTTTATGATGAACTTCTTATTTGGCTAAAAAAAGACCAAATCTTACTCATCAAAGATTTTGGCTTTTTCATATATGCAGCCAAACAGACCTATTTCTATGATAATTATGATGCTTTGAAAGCACAACAATTAACTTTTATAGATAGTCTTAGAAGTGCAAAATTATTAAATGCCGACAAAGCAAAAGCTTTGATCGACTCATATAAACCGTACGAACTTAAAAGTAAAATTGATATTTTAACAAATTGCGAAAATGTCGTTATCATTCCTGCCGAACAAGGGAATTTAACCAGAGAAGAAATTTATCAAAATTTGTTTAATCAAGTTAAAAGCAAACTCATTCCTGAATTTAACTTTGAAGAGTTAAGCGTCAGTGAAATAACAAAAAAAGTAGATGCTAATCAAAACGGGAATATGATGGGCATACCTTTCGCCAATCCATTTGCCAAAAATAAATTAAACTATAAACTCAGTTATAAAGTTGAAAATAATAGTTATTTGCAAAAAGCTGATACTGATTTTTCATTGATAAAAACGCTGCAAAAAACCATTCCACCCGATGTACATATTGATAGCAGTGTGATAAAAACCTATGCCAATGTTTTTTCATTCTTAACAGGCATTACAGGAAAAGATTTTCAATCAATTAATGATTTCCTAACTGATAAAAGCTCTTCTAAGAGATTGATTGTTATTGGAAATGATTATAATCCTTTTATTCCGGTTAAAGAATCTCGTAAAGTTTTGATGCTCGTTGATAGTTCTCAGAATTTGGTTTTTAGAGGAGCAATCAAGGAAAACCCAGCTTTTTCAAGCTTTTTTGGTGACAAAGTCGATTTCAGTCATAAATTTAGTAAAATAAATCTCAATAATTGGATTGACGATTTTCAACAAAATGATATTCTACCTAATTTAACACAAATTGAAAAAGATAAAATCATTGCTGAACTTCGATTTGAGCCAAATAATCGACGAAATATCAAACGAAGTATTTTATTGAGTTTCCCTCAAATAATAGCCAAAGTAAACTTTTCGCCTAAAACAACCGAATCACAAGTTGCTGTTTTCAAAAATTTTATCACTGAATTAAGTCGAATATCACATGGCCAATTTGTGCCTGAGAAAGTAGTTGATAACTTTGAAACTGAAATTCCTAAGGGTAGTAAAAAAGATAGAGTATTAAAAATTAACTATCGTTTGAATGGGAAAAAGTATGAATCTACACACCCTATTCCAAGAATTGCATTAGAAGAGGACGCACCTATCAACCCTATGTATCCGAGGCAAGCAAATATTGAAGACAATTTAAACTTTAATGAAAGTGAGTGGTTGGGTTTGGTGAATAGATCGCTTGAAGAAAATGCCATTGATGGTCAATTTTATAAAATAAAATCAGGTTTTAATTATTCATTTTATCGAAATGATGAAAATTATATTTTTTTGACAAAAAGCCAAGCCTCATATATTGAGAAAAAACATGTAGAAGTCTTTAAAGAAACAGAAACACCAAACTTATATGGAAATTATCAAGAACAAGTGTCGGCTTTCAGTGCAGAGGCATTTGCAGATGCATTGAAAAGAGAAAACATGCTTTCTAACGAACAATCAATTGACGTAAAAAAAGCTAAAGAACCATCAGATATTCTAAAATACAGTACTCAAGCGGTAGTGATTGATATGAATGAACTTTTGGGAAAATCAGATACTGAACTTTATACGTATATTCTCAATAAACTTGCAACAAAACTTATTCCAGAAGCAAAATTTAGTGAAATTAAGTACCTGAAAGATAATATTGACGATACTTCTAACAATGATTTTAGCAAACATAATATTTCAGTAATTATCAATGGAAAAGTTTATGAGCAGACGCTTAATATATCGCTGAAACACAACATACAAAACGCTCTGGATTCTCTTAAAAAAGAGAATGCCCCATATTTTCCTTCAATCGGTGAAAATCAATTTAAGGTTATCAATGATTTTTTGACAGATATTGCTTCTCCAAAACGCCTTGTGATTGTTTGTGATTATCGTAGTCCCAAGCTTTCATTTGTACTTTTTGATAGTACTCAAGCCACATTAGTAGCCGAAACCTTACCCAATAATTATGTTGACTTTTTGATGTATGACCGTCAATTTAGTAGAGACACTCTACAATCTTCATTAAGTGAATTTAGCCGCATGGGTTTCATTGAAAAATTATCAAATGAAGAAAAAGAAGCCATTATTGTTAAATTTCGCCGTTATAATGGTAATGGTATAAACCTTCTTGAAACCCTTCCTAAAATAGTCGTTCAAACCAATATTTGGGATGCTGATTCATACAAAAATGTATTCAAAGACATTATAGATTCACTTAAAACTATTACAAAAGGACAATTTTTGCCTACAAATTTAGTTGATAATTTTGCAAAAACTTTAAAGAAAAGTAATTACTCGGATCGAAATTTCAAATATAGTTTTGTACTAAATGGCAAAAAATATGAAGAAAGTCAATTTGTTAAAGCTCTTCCAAAAGTAAAAAAAGGGCAGTCAAAAATTGACTACGAATACTTTGATTTTGACACTGTTAAGTTCATTAATTTGGTCAATCGTTCATTGACAGAGAATAACTCAGCCTATACTTTTTATGAAATTTTTAGTGAAGAAGAAGAAGGTTCAGTCGGCCCAAAATTCGTTTTTTTAAATTCAAAACAGTACCGTTGGCTAAAGAATAAATATCCTGAAATATTTGAGTTATACAACGAAAATAATTGGCCCGATAATGATGAACTGAAAGAAGAAAAGTGATATAACAACTTAGAGGGCATTTATTAGAACTACAAAAATTCTCTATTAACTTATCAATTTATTAAATTAATAAGTATTCAAACATATTTTAAAAAAAATTAATAATAAAGAATTGGATTAAGAAAAAAAACATGAAATTTGTAACATTCTAAGATAAAATATTACAAAATTCCATGAAAAAAATATTGTTTACGTTTTTGATCACGCTAACAATTATTTCTGTAGCATTTAAAGTTGTCAATAAACAAGTATCCAACCTACAAAAACCAAATATCCTTTGGATCACTTGTGAAGATATGTCGCCACATTTAGGATGTTTCGGTGAAAAAGTGGCAAAAACTCCAAATCTTGACCAGTTGGCCAAAGAGGGTGTTCGTTATACCAATGTTTATTCAACCGCAGGTGTTTGCTCTCCAAGTAGAAATGCAATCATTACTGGTATGTATCAAACCTCGGCGGGTGGACATCAGATGCGTACCTTACAAACACCCGCTACACAGCAATATTCTCCCGTTGCTTCTTATTCAGCTGTTTTACACGAACAAGTTAGGTGTTTTCCTGAATATTTAAGAAGAGAAGGCTACTACTGTACCAACAATGAAAAGCAAGACTATCAATTTAAAGCACCTGTTACGGTTTGGGATGAAAATAGTACCACAGCCGACTGGAGTGGTCGGAAAGATAAAAATCAGCCATTTTTCTCAGTTATCAATCTCATGATTACGCATGAATCACAAGTATTTATGAGAGACAAAGAACCACTATTAGTCAATCCATCTGATGTCATCGTACCACCCTATTATCCTGATAATCAAATCATTAGGAAAGATATTGCGAGATTTCTAACAAACGTGCAATTGATGGATAAACAAGTTGGTGAGATTTTACAGAAATTAAAAGATGATGGGCTTTATGATAATACCATCATCTTTTTTTACAGCGATCATGGCGATGGGCTTCCCTTCTCAAAAAGAGAATTATATGATAGAGGTTTAAAAGTACCTATGATTGTTCGATATCCAAATGCTCTCAAAGCAAATACGATTGATAAACAACTGATTAGCTTTGTTGATTTTGCTCCTACTGTTTTATCATTGGCAAATATTACCATTCCAAAATACATGGAAGGTCAGGCATTTTTAGGTCAACAACAAACTAAAGTTGCAAGAAAATACATTTATGCAGCCAGAGATAGAATGGATACTGAATATGATAGAGTGAGGGCAGTGAGCAATGGTAGATATAAATATCTAAAAAATTATATGCCTGAAAAGCCTTATTATCAAAATATTGCATTCAGATTACAGCAAAAAGGCATGACTGAAATTCTTAGATTAAGAGATGAAGGCAAACTCAATGAACAGCAAATGTATTGGTTCAGAAAAACCAAACCTTATGAAGAACTTTTTGATACCCAATTAGATCCGTACGAATTCAAAAACTTAGCAGAAAACCCAAAATATAAAGCAAAGTTATTAGAATTAAGAGCTAAACATCAAGAATGGTTAAAAAAGTATGGCGATTTAGGAGCAATTCCAGAAAAAGAGATGCTGTCTAAATGGTGGAATGGAAAAGACAAAGCACCACAAACTAATCAGCCAATGTTAAAAACTTTTTCAAATTTGACAGTTTTAAGTTGTTCAACTAAGGGTGCGTCGATTGGTTATAAGCATCATTGGGCTGATAAGTCTTGGGAAGTATATGCTAAACCAATAAAAGTTGCTAAAGGAGATTCTCTTTATGTTATTGCCCATAGAATAGGATATGAAGAAAGTGATATTGTCAAAACAAAGATCAATTGAATTGATTGCCAAAATAATGGAACGCTGATTCTTATGATAATTGTGATTTAATTCACAAAATCTTCCATAAAGTAATAAAAAATCATACTTTATCTTAAAATTCATAAAAATCAGCGTTCAATATTTTAATTTCTTATGTTGATAGCTTAATTTTTTTTATTCCATTTCAAAACTTATCGCTCACATAATTACAATTTGTATTTTTCAAAAACCTTAATTTATGAAACTCAAAGTATTTATCGGGACATTGGCATTGGTCGTTTTTATAATTGCTTCTGCTTTACAAACAAACGATCTGAACGATAATGTAGATTGGGCCGAATATTTAGGCGGAGCCGATAGAAATCATTATTCGACATTGACACAAATTAAGCCAGAAAATGTTAATAAACTTCAAGTAGCTTGGACATATTCCACCCCAGATTCTGGACAAATGCAAGTCAATCCAATTATTGTTAAAGGTATTTTATATGGTGTTACAGCATCTGTTCAAGCATTTGCTTTAGATGCTGCAACTGGTAAAGAAATTTGGCGATTTGGAGACCCATTAAAAAATTGGGCAAGCACAAGTCGAGGTGTAACATATTGGCAAGAAGGCAATGCGGATGCCCGAATTCTTTATACAGTTGGTCCAAATCTTTGGGCTTTAGATGCTAAAACTGGAAAGCCAATAGATTCTTTTGGAGATCATGGGAAAACAGATTTGCATACAGGTTTACCTGAAGTTTCACAAAAGAAATTTGTTATTTCAAACACGCCAGGAACTATATTTGGAGATTTAATTGTCATGCCACTTCGTCTTTCAGAAGATGCAGATGCTGCCCCAGGAGATATTCGTGCATTCAATGTAAAAACAGGCAAATTAGCTTGGACTTTTCATACAATTCCCTATCCAGGTGAGTTTGGCTATGAAACCTTTCCTAAAGATGCGTATAAAAATACCTATACAGGTGCAGCCAATAACTGGGCTGGGATGGCTGTTGACCGCAAAAGAGGAATTATCTATGTCCCGACTGGCTCGGCAGGCTATGATTTTTATGGCGGGAATCGCAAAGGACAAAACTTATTTGCCAATTGCCTTTTGGCTTTGGATGCTCGTACTGGTAAACGTCTTTGGCACTTTCAAACTACGCATCATGATATTTGGGATAGAGATTTACCTGCTCCACCAAACTTAATTACCATTACCCGAAATGGCAAAAAAATTGATGCTGTAGCACAAGTGAGCAAGCAAGGCTATGTGTTTGTTTTTGATAGAGTGACTGGGAAACCTATTTTTCCAATAACTGAGACACCTGTCCCAAAATCAATGCTTAAAGGAGAAGTTGCGTGGGCAACGCAGCCAATTCCTGATAAACCAGCTCCCTTTGCTCGTCAGTCTAAATCACTGAATGAAAATGAGATAAGCCCTTATGCCGAAAATCGTGCAGAATTGATTCAGAATATCAGAAATTATAAAACTGCCACTTACCATCCAGGAACTAAAGAAGGGACAATCATCTTCCCTGGCTATGATGGTGGTGCAGAATGGGGAGGAGCCGCTGCTGACCCAGAAGGTGTTTTGTATGTCAATGCCAACGAGATGGCTTGGGTGCAAACAATGGTGGAAACACCTAAACAAGTAACAATGACAAATCTGAGTGCAGGTGAAAAATTGTATATGTCCTATTGTGTAACTTGTCATGGAATTGACAGAAAAGGTAATCCTAAATCAAATTATCCTTCCCTAATAGACATCTCAAAACGACGAGATAAAGGCTTTCTTTCACAAATAATTGGCAATGGAAAAGGTATGATGCCTGGCTTTCCAGCACTTAGTTCGAATGAAAAACAAGCCTTGGTTTCTTTTATTTATGGAGATGAAAAAAAAGAAATAGGTTCAACATCAACTGTATCTAAACCAACTTATTTACCTTATAGAAGTACTGGATACAATAAATTTTTAGATAGTAAAGGTCTGCCAGCAATTACACCACCTTGGGGAACCATGAGTGCCATTGATCTAAATACTGGCGAATATCTTTGGAAAATACCCTTTGGATATGAAGAAAGTCTAAAAGAAAAAGGCATCACTAATACCGGTACAGAAAATTATGGAGGCCCTGTAATTACTGCAAGTGGCTTACTTTTTATTGCTGCTACAAAAGACGGTATGTTTAGAGCATTTGATAAAAAGACTGGTAAGTTACTTTGGGAAACTAAATTACCAGCAGCGGGTTTTGCAACACCATCCACCTATCAAGTAAATGGCAAACAATATGTGGTCATTGCTTGTGGTGGAACAAAATTAGGCACTAAAAAAGGCAACCAATTTGTTGCTTTTGCACTTCCTTAAAAAAAGTAGATTGTTTCATCATAGTTTAATCAACAAATCCCTTGTGAATTTTCGTGAGGGATTTTTTATTGAAATATTATATCTTTGCAACTTTCTAAAACTAACCTATCTACTAATGAAATTATTTTTTACTTATATTTTATTACATTTTTCTTTCTTATCATTGGCAAATAAAGCCATCGATTCAACTCAAAAAGTTTGGCATTTCAATGGCATTATTCAATTAAATAATAATGGAATCTCGCCAGTACCTGCATTTTCGTTAGGAAAACCTGCACTGATGTCAACATTTTTTATAAGAAAAGGTAATTTCACTTTTAGCCCAGAATTTAATTATGGTTCTGACGGTAAGCCTTGGGTTGTAAACCAATGGATACGCTTTCAAAAAAATCATGAAAAAATTACTTTCCGCACGGGAGCAAACTTGTCTTTATTTTTTAGACGTTCAGATGAGGAGGTTAAATTAAACCAGTATTTAGCATTAGAAGGCTTTGTTGGGTATAAAATTTCTGAAAAAAGTAGCTTGAATTTAATCTATTGGTATAGTCATGGATTAGACCCATTAGCTGTTAAAAGTGGACATTTTATTAGTTTATCTACTACCATTTCAAAAATTCCACTCTCAAAATCATTATTTTTAGAACTACGTCCAAATGTATTTTACTTAAAAAATCAAATTCCTTTTGAAGGCTTATTTGTTTCGGCAATCACAAGTCTTTCCCTTAAAAAAATGCCCATTTCTTTATTTATACAAGGCGTTCAACCAATAAAAGTAAATCCATCCACGCCGTTTAATTGGAATTATGGAATAAATTATATTTTCTAAATGTGTATTCACCAAAAGAGCCAAAATTAACTTTTGGCTCTTTTATTAAAAATATATTTCAATTGTTAAGATTTTCTTCGCTTCACCTTAATTACATCTTGATAAACATTGCCATCTGAAACAACTTTAACAAAATACTTTCCTTTAGGAAGTTGGCTAATATTATAGATTTTCTCAAAATTACTCACATCATAATATCTTGTACCATAAACCAAATTATCGTTCATATCTCTGATTTCTACTTCCAAAGTTTTGATTTTTTTTTCTGGAACTTTGAGTTCAAAGCGTTTATTTGAATATTTTATTTCTGGACGGTCTTCATTACGGGCAAATGCCGACCCGCAAATCATTGCCGAAAATATCAAAGCTGGTAAAAGATTCTTCAATTGCATAATTGTATGTGTTTTTAAGATATTATTGTTTACTAAAACATAACTAATATCATGCCAACCGAATACAATAAACATAAAATATTACTGATTTTTGTTCGCAATTTTTTGAGCTATTTTTGCCGAACTCAAATGAATATCACGCAAGACCCCTGTTAATGGAAGATTAAAGCCTAAAAAATATAGCCCTGCGAATGAAGCGTCATCGCTCCAAATACTTTTTGGATAAGCTCTGTCATTCAAAAAAGGAGTAATATTTTCAACTAAATCGGTCAATCTTGCATGATAGCCAGTTGCTAAAATAACAGCATCAAAGTCGATTTTTTGTCCATCAATAAAAACAATTGAATTTTCTGCAAACTCCTTAATATCAGGCAATACCACGATATTTTTTGCTTTAATTTCTTTCAAAGTACCAACATCTATCACAGGCGTTTTGCCTAAGGTACGAAGCTGTTCTGAAGGTGCTAAAGTAGAAATGGGAATACCAGTTCCCGCCATAGCCCCAGTTGATAGTTTCTTAAAAATGTTTGAGATGAAATCATAAAAAGTATTGCCAAATTGAATTAAAAATATGGCTAATCCTTGAGTCGAACGACCTAAAAATTCTCGTTTGACAATATTTACTGGGGTACGAATGGAAGTAAATGTTTTTGCACCATTTTCAAATAAATCAAGAGCAATTTCAGCTCCTGAATTGCCATATCCAACCACTAATACAGACTTATCTTTATACGGTTTACCATTTTTATAGATAGATGAATGTAAAATTTCACCCTTAAAAACTGTTTGATTTTTGAAAGTTGGGATTGCTGGAACACGATTATACCCTGTTGAAATAATCACGTTTTCTGTGTCAAAAACATGAGTTTTAGTGTTGACAACCCACTTCTCGCCTACTCTTTTGATATTTGTAACTTCTTGATTATAAATTGGTTGTATATTAAAATACTTCCTGTACGCTTCCAAATATTCTATATATTTTGCTTTAGGAACAAATGTTGGATAATCTGCTGGAAATGGCAAATGCGGCAATGCTGAATATTTTTTATCTGTATGTAAATGCAGACGATCGTAGTGATTTCTCCAAGCATTCCCCACATTTTCAGATTGCTCCAAAATAATGAATGGGATATTTAGTTTACTTAGTCGTCCTGCAATAGCCAAACCAGAAGGGCCAGCTCCAATGATAATATTTTTATGCGATTCCATTATTAAGTTTTATAGAAATAATATTTTTATCAACCTCAAAATCATAAGCCAAATCCAAATCTCTCATGGCATTGATTAAAGCAATTTTTTTGAATTTTTTCAAATCAGAAACTTTAATTTCATCTTCTGTAAGTAATTGATTATCAAGCAAATATTCCCTTTTAGTTCCTAAAAGGAGAAAGGTGTTGGGCGTAAACCATTTTGTTCCATCGAATAGTGCAATATTGGCATAAGTAGCATCCGTAATTAAATCATTTTGCGTGATAATGACATCATCAGCATTTGGATATATTTTCAATAGATTTTGGAATTTACCTCTATCTTCATACTTAAATTCATAATTAAACGATGGATATTCATCTAATTGCAATACTTTTGGGTGTTTAAATTCGTAAGCGAAAAACTCCACTTTTTCAATTTCTTCTCCATAGCTCACCCGACAACGGTAAATCCCCTCTCCTATCCAATCTGGAATTTTGATGGTATTGGCAAAGTCAAAATCATGACTCATTCCAAACAAATTCTCTCGACTCCATCTGACTCGATTGTCGTGATATGATAGATTATGCAGTTGTCGATTTTGACACTTGATGGTTTCAAACAATAGGGACATATATTTTTTGTATCATTTCTTCATATTCTTTTTCAGCAATACTATTGGAAGTAATACCTCCGCCACTTTTGAAAACCAAACCTTCTGGCTTTTGTTCAATAAAACGAATCATGACACCCGAATCGAAAGTTTCACCATCAAAAATGCCACAAACACCAGTATAAAAACCTCGATTTTGCGACAATTTCTCAAATTGAGTAGCATAAGTATATTTTTCAGCCTCTGAAATTATTTCCAACGTTTTCTCTTTAGGTGCTCCCGAAATCGAACCCGCAGGCAGCATAGAAAATACAATATCGCCCAACTGCTCTTGCCAATTGTTTGATAATAAGCCACTTACCTGTGAACTCACCTGTAATATTTCTTGCTTTTCATTGGTTTGAATTCGGTCGATGTACCTAAATTTTTCGACCCAAACTTTATCAGCCACTTTACTCAAATCATTTCTGATTAAGTCAACAATGGTTGTATGTTCATAAAACTCTTTTTTATCTTTTAAAATAGTTTGTTCAGCATTAGGATATGCCGCATTAATCGTTCCTTTCATTGGAAAAGAGGAGATTTTTCCTTCTTTATCAATCTGTACAAAAATTTCTGGTGAAAAACAGACAAACTTACTTTTTAGATAGATTTTGTATTTTGCTTCACTTCCTTCAAAAATATCTAACAAACTGATATTTAAATCAATCGGAGTTTCACACGTAAGATTTGTAAGAAAACTATTACCTTGAAAAATATTGGTCTGAACATGGTCGAAAGCTAATTTGTATTTATGGAATTTAATTGGAGATTTATTAAGTTGAACCCCTGCCCCTCCTAGATAGAGAGGGAAGTTTTGTTTAGCTCTCCCCATTTTTATGGAGGGTTGATTGGGGGTATTGCTCTTCCCATTCACCCAAAACTTAATTTCTTCATCATTAATATTTTCTAAGGCTTCAATGATACAATTCTCCCCTTCAAAATCACTAATCAATAAAAAAGGAATCTTTTTTGAAGCAAACTTATTAATTTTTGAGATGGATTTTTGTCTATTAAAATTCACTTTTGGATGTTGAGTTTTAGATATTCGGCTATTCTCATTACAAAAGTATCAATAGTTTTGTTTATTGAACAAAAATTCTCAAATTCGCAATATCATTCATCAAACATCATAAACCTACCCATGAGAAAACTCCTTACCTGTATTCTTATTACATTTATTAGTATTCCTGTCTTTTCCCAAGTAACTTTTCAGCGAAATGGCGTCTATGATGAGCGGCCAGCTCAATACGCCTTCAAAAATGCAACTATTGTAGTTGATGCTCAAACAGTACTTGACAATGCCATGATTTATATCAAAAATGGCGTAATTGAGTCTGTTGGTAAAGATTTACAAGTACCAGCAGGTACATTTGTATATGACCTCAAAGGTAAAAGAATTTATCCTTCATTGATTGATATTTACTCGGATTATGGTTTGCCAGAAGTAGTTAGACCTGCGGGTGGCAGAGGTTTTGGTGGTCAACCTCAATTAGAAACGAACAAAAAAGGAGCTTTCGATTGGAATCAAGCGGTAAAACCAGAAGTAGATGCTACCAATGATTTTAAAGTAAATGCTACTAAAGCTGAAGAAATGCGTAAAAACGGTTTTGGAAGTGCAGCCATTCATTCTGCTGATGGAATTGTTAGAGGAACTTCTGCATTTGTTAGCTTTGGCGATGGTCGTGAAAATGAGGTCTTATTGAAAGGTAAAGCTTCTGCTCATTACTCACTTGATAAAGGAACTTCTACACAAACATATCCAGTTTCGGCAATGGGTTCGGTGGCTTTGCTACGTCAAACCTATTATGATGCCGAATGGTATAAAAAAGGAGGAAGTAGCCAAGAACGTAATCTCTCATTAGAGGCTTTCAATGCTATGCAAGCATTGCCACAAATCTACGAGGCAAATGATAAATTGGGCATTTTAAGAGGTGATAAAATCGGAAAAGAATTTGGTGTACAATATATATTTAAAGGAATTGGTGATGAATACCAACGTTTAGATGAAATCAAAGCAACCAATAGCTCGCTCATTGTACCATTAGCATTCCCAACAGCTTATGATGTTGAGGATCCTTTTGATGCTGCAATGGTAAGTTTAACTGAAATGAAGCATTGGGAAATGGCACCTGCCAATGCTGGTGCATTAGCAAAAGCAGGAATCAACTTTGCTTTGACGAGTGCTGGTTTGAGAAATAAAGCCGATTTTTGGACAAATATCCGTAAAGCTATTGAATATGGTTTACCAGAAAGCAAAGCTTTAGAAGCCATCACTTCAACTCCAGCCAAATTATTAAAAGTAGATAACTTGGTGGGTAGTTTGAAAAAAGGAATGCTTGCCAATTTCATCATTACTTCTGACAATATTTTTAGTAAAGACAATGTGATTTATGAAAACTGGATTCAAGGCAAACGTTATATTATAAGCGATATGAACATAGCTGATATTCGTGGAGTTTATGATTTGACTGTTGGAGAGAAAACTGGACTAAAATTAAATATCACTGGAAAAGCTGATAAACCAGAATATTCGATTGCCCTTGATTCGACTAAATTTACACCGAAAGTTACTCGCATGGGTGATTTGTTTACGATAAGTAGCAAATTTGATAAAAAGGAGAGTAATGATACTCGTTTGAGTGGTTATTACGATGGAAAAAGTTTCAAAGGTGAAGGAGTTTTGGTAGATGGCAAACAAATAAAATGGTCGGCTATTTATAAAGAAGCTGCCAAAGAAACTACCAAAAAAGATTCAACTAAAGCAAAAACACCTGAAATTGGAAAAATTGTTTTCCCTTTTACTGCTTTTGGTAATGAAGAAAAGCCTAAACAAGAAACACTTTTGATAAAAAATGCCACTGTTTGGACAAACGAAAAAGATGGAATTGTAGCCAACACAGATGTATTACTCCAAAATGGAAAAATTGCAAAAGTGGGTAAAAACATAGAGGCTCCAGCAGGGGCAAAAACCATTGATGGTACTGGAAAACATTTAACTAATGGTATTTTTGATGAACATTCACATATTGCTTTGCTTTCAATCAATGAAGTACAAAGTGTTTCAGCAGAGGTCCGCCAAGAAGACGTAATCAATTCTGAAGATATTAATATCTACCGTCAATTGGCAGGTGGTGTCACCTCTTCACAATTATTACATGGTTCGGCTGACTGTATCGGTGGCCAATCAGCAATTATTAAATTAAAATGGGGCGAAAATCCTAACAATTTATTAATCAAAGGTGCTGATGGTTTCATCAAATTTGCTTTGGGAGAAAACGTTAAAAATGGTAATAATCCAACACCTTCGGGTCGTTATCCACAAACTCGTATGGGTGTTGAACAAGTTTATATGGATGAGTTTCAACGTGCAAAAGAATATGAAAAAGCATGGAAAGATTATAATGCTTTAGCTAATAAAACAGGTGTTGTTCCACCAAGAAAAGACATTGAATTGGACGTAATTGTTGATATTTTAAACAAAAAACGTTTTATCACTTGTCACTCTTATGTTCAGTCTGAAATCAATATGCTGATGAAAGTAGCTGAATCTTACAACTTTAATGTCAACACTTTTACGCATATCATGGAAGGCTACAAAGTAGCTGATAAAATGAAAGCTCATGGTGTTCATGCTTCTACTTTCTCTGACTGGTGGGCTTATAAAATGGAAGTAAAAGAAGCAATTCCCTATAATGCTTCGATTATGGCAAAAGTGGGTGTCACCACAGCGATTAATTCTGATGATGCGGAAATGGCTCGTCGCTTAAACCAAGAAGCAGCAAAAACGATTCTTTATGGCGGTACATCTGAAGAAGACGCTTGGAAAATGGTTACACTCAATCCTGCTAAAATGCTTCATTTAGATAATCGTTTAGGAAGTATCAAAGTAGGTAAAGATGCTGATGTGGTGTTGTGGAACAATAATCCATTATCAATATATGCTCGTCCTGAAAAAACTATTATTGAAGGAACAGTTTATTTTGATAGTGAAAAAGATGAATTGGCTCAACAATCAGTTGCTAAAGAACGTAATCGTTTGATGTTGAAGATGTTGGCAGAAAAAACAACAGGTGCAGCAACACAAAGACCTACACCAAGAAGAAATCAACGCATTGAATGCGACACGATTATGGAAATGCTTGATTCTGAGAAATAATTACAGCGATTTTAAAATATTTCATGTCTAATTAATTCTTGAAATAGTACAAAAATAAAAAAGGGTTTGTCTGATGACAAGCCCTTTTTTATTTTTACGAAAATCATAAAAAAACTTTATTACCAATCATAATTTTGCCAAAAACAAAATAAACTATCTTAATAATTGCCTAATTATCAATAAATAAATTTAAATATTATAATAGTGTTAATAATTAATATAAAATAAGATTCTGCTATTTCTTAGAATAGTAAAATTTAATTCCGAAAACTTGCTTATTCACAACTTTTCATATTATATTCGCAAAGTAATACTTACTTTATCTAAATAAAAACTAAATTAATTCTATGATGAACACTTTCACCAAATTAGTGATGGTGTGTATGCTATTGATTAGCACTACACTTTTCGCACAAAATCGTTCTGTAAGCGGAACAGTAAAAGATGCCACTGGTACAGGCGTGCCAGGAGCAAGCGTAACAATTAAAGGGACTACCAAAGGAACATCTACTGATGTTGATGGTAAATTTTCTATTTCAGTTACATCAGGTGCTACGCTTCAGTTTTCAGCCATTGGTTTTACAACACAAGAAATCAAAGTTGCAGAACAATCAACGATTGATGTCAAGTTAGTAAATGACGACAAGGCTTTAAATGAAGTTGTAGTTGTTGGTAGTAGAGCTACCCAAAGATCATTAACTGATTCACCACTTCCGATTGACATTTTTAGTGCGACAGAATTGAAATCTACTGGACAACCTTCTTTTGACAAAGCTCTTCAATACCGTGTACCATCATTTAACACAGTAAATACGCCTGTAAATGATGCCACTACCCTACTCGACCCTTGGGAAATTCGTAATATGGGCCCAAGCCGCAGTTTGATTTTGATTAATGGCAAACGTAAAAATCTAAGTTCTTTGCTTTATGTACAGTTTTCTCCTGGTCGTGGAGAAACTGGTGTAGATTTATCTGCCATTCCTCAACAGGCGATAAAAAGAGTTGAAATCTTAAGAGATGGTGCTTCTGCACAGTATGGTTCAGATGCCATTGCAGGTGTAATGAACATCATTTTAAAAGATAAATATGATTATACTACTGTAAATGTAAATACAGGCGTAACCTCAAAAGGAGATGGTGGGATGTATAATGTTTCATTGAACAGTGGTAGTAATGTAGGTGGCAAAGGGTACATTAACTACACCGTTGATTTCTTGCAACAAAACAGTGCAGTTCGTTCAGGAATCGTACATGTACCAACTGAAATAGCAACCTTTGGTGGAAGTCCTGAAGCTGACGCTATGATTACCAGGTTTTTGAAAGATTATCCAACTGCTGGTAATATTAATGGTAGTGGAGAAACTACTGCGGGTAGATTCTTAATCAATACAGGTTTTAAATTATCAGAAAATCAAGAAATTTATGGTAACGCCGCAATGGTTGTTAAAAGAGTTTCAAGTTTTGCCAACTATCGTACTCCTTATTGGAGACAAGATCGTGGTTTATTACATAGTCCTACCGACAATAATGGCGTTAATTATGTAACGCAAGCAACTTTAGCTTTCCCTGATGAAGACAAAGTTGATTTATACAAAGGATATATTGGTTATGTTCCTACTTTTGAAGGTGATTTGTTGGATTATAATGCAACAATTGGAGCAAAAGGTGAAACAAATGGTTGGAAACATGATGTAAGTTTGACCACTGGTTTCAATTCACAAACCTACACCGTTGATAATACTGTCAATCGTTCATTAGGTAAATCAAGTCCGACACGCTTCAAGCCTGGTGGTTATCAATTTGGGCATTTGGTTGGTAACATTGATATTTCTAAGCAAGTAAATGAAAAATTAGGTATTGCCTTCGGTATGGAAGCTCGCAACGAACAATACACTATTATTGCTGGTGATGATGCTTCTTATGACCGTGAAGGTTCTAACTCTTTCCCAGGTATTAATAAAATTAACGCTGGTACTAACAAACGTTTCAACGTTGGTGGCTACTTGGATTTAAGCTATGACATTACAAAGGATTTCTTGCTTAATGGAACTGTTCGTTCAGAAAAATACAGTGATTTTGGCAATGCTAATGTTTGGAAATTATCTACTCGCTATAAGTTGGCTGATGATAAAGTTGTTATTCGTGGTTCTGCGTCAACTGGCTTCAGAGCTCCAAGTTTGCACCAAATCTATGCACAATCAGTACAAGCAGCTTTCGTAGGTGGTACAATCCAATCATCTGGTTTATTTAATAACCGTTCGGCACAAGCACGAGCATTAGGTATTCCTTCATTGAAACCTGAGAAATCGCTTAACTATACAGTTGGTATTGCTATTACACCAACTAAAAACTTCAGTATCACCTTAGATTACTTCTCAATTGATGTAAAAGATAGAATTGTTTACAGTTCATCAATTACTACTTCTGATAAAAATTTAGCGAGTCCTGTTACTGATTTAGGTAGAATATTAAAAGGAACAGCCGTAGGAGCAGGGAATTATGATTTATCAAGTGTACAATTCTTCATCAATGGTATCAAAACAAAAACTTCGGGTATCGATTATGTAGTTTCATACAGAAATGTTGCTTTAGGAAAAGGAAAACTATCTTTCAACTTAGCAGGAAACTATATGTTGCAAAACAAAATTGTTGGAACTCCAGCAGAACCAGCACCTGTAAAAGCAGCAGGATCAAGTATCTTAAATACACAAATCAAATCATTGTTGACAGAAAGCCGTCCTAAAACTAAGGTGATTTTAGGTATTGATTATTCAGTTTCAAAATGGAATATCAATTTGAATAATACACTTTTTGGAAAAACAGCCTTCCAAGATTTGGATAATGGTGGTGGAGATATGGAGAATATCAAAGCTGAGTTCAAGCCAGCAGTGGTGACTGATTTGAGCGTTGGTTATTCATTCAATAGCAAAGTTTCATTGACTTTAAATGCCAATAACTTATTGAATGTAATTCCTAAATGGGATTTAGTAGCTTTGAACGAAAAAGGTAAAGCTGCAATCGCAAATCCAGAAGACAAAGCTTTATTAAGAGGTTTCTTAGGATTTAGTGGTCGTTATGACATTCTTGGTTATAATGGTTCTCAGTTTAGTCAATTAGGAACAGTTTTTAATGCTAACTTCCAAGTTCGTTTCTAAGCTTTAGGATTATATCTTATTGATAATTAACCAGTTAACACAAAACAAAAACCCCGATTATGTTAAACATATATCGGGGTTTTATTATTTTATTCAAAAACATAAAAATTCACAAAGCAAAGTACTCATTGTTTAAGCAAAATTTTTCAGTCATTACTCCCACTCAATCGTAGCAGGTGGTTTTGAACTGATATCATAAACAACACGATTGACACCTTTGACTTTATTGATAATTTCATTGGAAACGTCTGCTAAAAATTCATAAGGCAAATGAGCCCAATCGGCTGTCATACCATCTACACTTGTCACGGCACGCAAGGCAACCACTCTTTCATAAGTTCGTTCATCACCCATCACTCCTACGCTTTGTATTGGTAAAAGCATCGTACCAGCTTGCCAAACATGATCATATAAGCCATAGTTTTTCAGGCCATTGATAAATATCGCATCTACTTCTTGTAAAATTTGTACTTTTTCAGGAGTCACATCGCCTAATATCCTAATACCCAAACCTGGGCCCGGGAATGGATGACGGCCTAAAATATTTTGAGGAATATTTAAAGCTTTACCAACTTCACGTACCCCATCTTTAAACAGTAATCTCAATGGTTCGACAACCTTTAGTTTCATAAAATCAGGTAAACCACCAACATTGTGATGAGATTTGATGGTAGCAGATGGGCCTTTTACTGAAACAGATTCAATCACATCAGGATAAATTGTTCCTTGTCCGAGCCACTTAGCCCCTTCAACTTTATGCGATTCAGCATCAAAAACATCAATAAAAGTTTTTCCAATAGCTTTGCGTTTTTCTTCAGGATCTGTCAAGCCTTTGAGAGCAGTATAAAATTGTTCTTTTGCATCAACGCCCACAACATTCAAGCCTAAACCTTTGTATGATTCTAAAACCTCCTCGAATTCATTTTTTCTTAAAAGTCCGTTATCTACGAATATACAAAATAGGTTTTTTCCAATGGCATGATGAATCAATGTAGCAGCTACGGATGAATCAACTCCACCCGATAGACCCATGATAACTTTATCATCGCCCAATTTCTCTTTTAATTCTTTGATACTCGCTTCGGCAAAAGAATCTGGTGTCCAGTTTTGTGAACAATCACAAATATCTACGACAAAGTTTTTCAAAATTGTTTTACCTAAAACCGTATGCGTCACTTCAGGATGGAATTGAATACCATAGACGGGCTCATCTTTGATTTTGAAGGCAGCAACTTTTACGGTATCGGTTGAAGCGATAATATCAGCATTAGCAGGTGGACGTGCAATGGTATCGCTATGTGACATCCAAACTTGGGTATTATCACTTACATCTTTGAATAAAGCATAACGGTTATCAACTTTGTTTAAAATCGTACGTCCATATTCACGAATAGATGAAGGAGCCACTTCTCCCCCACCTGTTTGGGCCATCATTTGAGCTCCGTAACAAACACCCAACACAGGTACTTTCTGAGCAAATGCTTGCCAGTTTACCAATGGAGCGTCGGCATCTCTAACAGAGCATGGACTTCCCGAAAGGATAATTCCTTTGATTTCAGATGTGATTTCAGGAATTTTATTGAATGGGTGTATTTCGCAATACACATTGAGTTCTCTGACACGGCGAGCAATCAGTTGCGTAAACTGTGAGCCAAAATCAAGAATAAGGATTTGTTCGGTCATGGTAGCTTTCTAAAATACAAAATTAGGTGAAAAAGCCATTTGGTGCAAATCTTTTATTGATTTTGGATTGATTGTAACGGAGTAAGACATTTTTTTTACAAATATTTCAAAAACTTCATACGTTTTCTTAATTTAGTACTACTAAATCACGCCACACAACATGATAAATATTTACATTGATAAAAAAGACTCTGACTTATTGCTTGTGCAATTTTCTGACATCAGCTCTAATGTCATTATCACTCAAATACCTAACCGCCGTTGGAGTCGTTCTCGTGGGTGTTGGGTGGTAGAAAATACTCGTCACAATGTGGTATTGATTGGCAAACTTTTTGGCAAAGAAAATTGCAATTTCTCAAAGGAAATTATTTTAAAATACAAGCCTACAATTAGCATTGATGAGATTAATCAATATTTGTCAAAAGCCAAAAAGAACCTAAAAAAACACACAATCTTTAGAGAGGATTACAAACATCCTATAATTCTGGCCTTGACACAAAGTATGCAAATTAGAAATTATAGTTATAAGACAATAGGCAATTACCGCTCTCAGCTCATCAAAATGATTCATTATTTCAGTCCAAAAGAATTGAATGAAATTACAAAAACTGCATTTGAGGCTTATCTTGCATATTTGGCTAATAAAGAAAAACTAAGTGGATCTTCTTTAAACGTGGTAATCAATGCCTTTAAATATTATCAAGAAACGATCTTAGGCAGACAATCAAAGGAGCTATTTACGATGCCCAAAATCATTCAATCAAAGCAATTGCCCGAAGTATTGAGCGTACAAGAAGTTGAATTCATTTTACAAAAAACTGAAAACCTGAAATATAAAACTATTTTTAGTTTGATTTACTCGACAGGTTTGAGACTTTCTGAAACTTCAAATTTAAAGATTAGCCACATTCATCGTCACAATAAAACTATTTTCATTAAAAATGGTAAAGGTAAAAAAGATAGATATGTAGTTTTATCAGACAAAATCTTAGAGATTCTTAGGGAATATTACAAAAAATATCGTCCAAAAGAATATTTATTTGAAAATGACTTTGATTACGAACCTATCAACAACAGATCGATCCAAAGAGAATTTGTTAGAGTGATTAATAAATGTCGAATCAACAAACGGGCTACTGTACACACATTAAGGCATAGTTTTGCGACACATTTACTGGAAGCAGGGGTAGATATTAGGTATATTCAAGAGTTGCTTGGTCATAGTGACATAAACACCACCATGAGGTATACACATGTAAGTAATAAGGCATTAAAAAACGTCACAAGTCCGTTTGATAAGCTAAATTTCAATCTTTCGAAGAAGAGGTCGTAGCCGTGCCAAACTATAAAATTTCCGATTAAGATAATAGCCTTTTGTATAGCCATTAAGTACCATTTTTATTTCTCGGCGGGTAGCAATATTGTACATTTTGTTTTCTGTACTTATAATAAATCCAGTAAGCCCTTCAAGATACCAAGCTGCGGTGATTTTTTTGGGTTTTAAACTTAATTTCACAAATGTTAAAATGCTTATTATCAATTATTTATCAGTGTACAAATTTATAAAAAAAAGTTTAAAATTTCAATCAACTTATTTTAAAAAAATAAGTTGATAATCTATTAATTATCAATAGATTATCATTATACAAATATAAAAATATCATGATTTTATTCAACATTTGGAATTGAATAAAATAAATAATAATATTGTAATTAAGAACATCTATCAACAAGTTCTTCAATCACTTAATAATCAATCACTTGTAGTTGTACACTGTCGTCCAATTACTAGTTGGAAAAGTTTCTTTCTCTACCGAATAATAAATAAACAAAGTTCTTCTTGGGTTCTATTTTCGTTTTAGGTTACTTGCTGATAGTTTCATTAATTTTAAACAACGACTTGTGGGTTATACGCTTGCGTCTATTTATGAGTTGAAGGAAAGAAACTATTAACTAACAAGCTTTGTTAAGACCGACCTCTTCAACACGTCAACTAAAAATCCATAAAATAAAATTGATGACAATGAAAAACGTAAATGAAACTCAATTAAATATAATCAATAAAATATATGAAGATACTATTCTAGTGTTTGATATGGACGGAACATTGGTAGACACTGATTTTGCAAACTTCTTATCATATAAAAAAGCGATATTATCAATAATTCAAACTAATAAAGATATTCTGTTCAATCCAAATGAAAGATTTAATCGCACTACTTTAAAGAGGATAGAATCAAATTTGACAGAAATAGAATATCAAAAAATAATCCAACAAAAAGAGGAAAACTACAAAGAATATTTGTCACAGACACAACTGAATAAATCGGTAGTAAACATTCTAATACAATTTTTCAAAACAAATAAAACTGTTTTGGTTACAAACTGTCGAGAAGACCGAGCATTAATAACATTAGACTATCACAATCTTACAGACAAGTTCAGTAACTTACTTTTTAGACAAATTTCAGATGATGAGAAGCGAACAAACAAATACATAAACGCAGTATCAATTTTAAATCTATCGGCTAACAAGGTGGTAGTTTTTGAAAATGAAAAGCAAGAAATTGAAGATGCTATACTTGCAGGAATTCCAATTGAAAACATATTAATCATTTAAGACATGACACCATTTACAATTGAACATAACAATTATTTGACGCAGAACATTCAAGGGTATTATCATACTGATTTCGGAGGTGTGACGTTACCAAATAACCCCAATTTTCTATACAAATTAAAAAATGACCCACATCATAATTGGTCAGACTATAGAATTCAAGAAGCCCAACATGAATTATTACAAATACTTCTTAATGACCTACCAGAGATACTAACTAAAATTGATGTAAACCAGTTAACAGTTTGTGTTGTTCCAAGAGCCAAAGCAGATAATACTTATCGTCCAAATCAATTACTTTTCAAAGCAACGGTGAGAAATGCAATAAATCAGTTTGGCAACAATTTTATTGATGGAACAAATTTTATTGTACGACATACTGACACAAAAACAACACATCTTAGAAAACCAATGGAAGGGATTGTTAATGAGGGTTCAGAGCCTTATCCTGGTATTAGTTTCGATACGTGTAGTTTTTCAAACAACATTATTGGTCGAGATATTCTATTGATTGATGATATTTACACAAAAACTGTAAATATTGATGAAGATATGATACAATCTTTATTAAATTGTGGGGCAAATTCAGTTACGTTCTATTCAATTGGAAACACTGTTCACAATCAATAACAAAAAATCAAAATGAAGTACACGAATAATGCACTTAATATCATAACAGCAAAATCCTACAAAGGGATTGGCAAAGCTTGGATAATTAAAAATTTAAAAGGAAATGAAAGTGTTGAGGAAATTGTTACATTGCTAAATAATAATTCAAAGCAAGATGATTTTATCACAATTGATGATTTTGAATTCAATAGAAATCAAATAATGAATCAAGTTGAAGTTTTTGAAAAAAGTTGCGATGGAATCGTTGCAATCGGTGACAAAAACTTTCCAAAATATAAAGGAACTGTTAAGGAAAGTGAAAGACCTATATTCCTTTTTTACAAAGGAGATATAAGTCTACTGGATTTCGAAAATAGCAAAATTACAGTTATAGGACTTCTCAATCCAGACGAAGCAATTGAAGTCAGAGAGCAAAAAATAGTCACAGAAATCGTCAAAAGAGAGATTATAATTGTTAGTGGTTTAGCTTTTGGTTGCGATAGTATCGCACACAAGCAAGCTCTTATTGGAGGAAAAACTATTGCAATCTTACCAAGTCCACTAAATAATATTATGCCAGCAAAAAATAAAGCTTTGGCATATGAAATAGTCGAAGAAGGAGGGCTTTTAGTAACTGAATACTTGGACGAGCATAAATCTGCAATGGATTTAAGTAGTCGATACAAAGAGCGTGATAGATTACAAGCCCTATTTTGTGATACTATAATTTTAGCAGCAAGTTACGCACAAGATTCTGCTGAAAGATGGGCAATATTTGACAAAAAATTAGATAGTGGTGCAAGGTTAGCAATGGGATATGCTAAAGATTACAATATTCCCCGAGCAGTAATGTATGACCAAAGTATTGACTTTGATAATCCAATGTTTGACTTAAATCGACAGTTAATATCTGAACAAAAGGATATTACAATCCTAACAAGGAAAAGTTTGGAGGAAATTATCAATAAAATAACGTCAAAAAAAACAAATAACAATGACGGTTTTACATATCAACCAAACTTATTTAGTTAATCAAATAGCTTTACATATTTTAGCTCAGAGGCTCATGCGACTGGCCAAAAGCGAAACTCAAAGTGTAAGTTCTCAGCAAAATTTCAAACGCATGGGCTCATCCGACACTCTAAATGCGTGGTATTCACTCAACTTCGTTCTGACAAATAAATTTACTTGCTTTTCAATTTCTTTTTTTAGAACTTGGTATGCAGATTTGGTTCGGGACAGTTTATTAGCGGGTCGTGGCTGGTGTGCATATTTAGTTTTCAGCAGCATATTTTGTGGGGTTGGCTTGGTCGGGGCGGTTGGTGTCGGGTGACACCAAATTAGAGCGGTCGCTAAGTTATTCGAGTCCAACACGAGCAAATAAGTAAAAGTTTGATAATCAACTAATTAACTCTAAAATCACTTCCAATCTTCTCATTTGCGGTCGTTGGAAATATTTAAAACATATGATTCCAAAAAAAATAAAAATCTTACGCATCGAAGATTATCATACTCATTATATAGGTAAATTTGATAGTGGTAAACAATTTTTTGGATATGAACATTTTGTAAGTAAGCCTTCTCCTAATGAAATAGATTGGCAAAAAAATCGTCATGAATATGTTGTTTTATATCTCTTTGACGAAAATGGCAGCCTTGAATCATTCAAATATTGGTATGCTGGCACAACAGCAGAACTAAATTGTGATACCAATAAAAAACTTGACGAATTAGTAAAAAGTTTAGGCAAAGTAAGATTCTGTAACATTAAAGTAGCACCATCCCATATAGAAATAGATGGAATCATTTTTGGTCTTATTCCTAAAATAGATGATGATTATGAGAGAATTGAATTAGACCCAAGTAGTACAATAGCATTCAGTGAACCTTGGGACGGAGAATATGATACTTAATAGGGAATAATCTAATGCATTACGTACGCTGAAAAAATAGTTTGACAGTTCTATTTTTAGCTCATATGCACTTTCGACGAATTCAAAGCGAAGTTTTTAAGTGTGAATTCTCGAATATTTCGCAGCAATTTGTCTCAGTTTTTAGGCTCGTTCGACAATTTATAAGCGTGAGTTTTCATAGGCTTTTTTCCGCAAAAACTTCAACGCTAATTCTCTTTGTTTTTTAGTATTTTGTTCGCAATTTTGGCGGGCGACAGTACAAAGTAGTTGGTGTTCAAAGTTCTTGGCTCCCAACTCGAAATGATGGCGTAAACGCTTGAAAATTCAAAAATTAACTAAAAATCAAACCCCAGCATCTCCATCATGGTCGTTGGAAAAAATTTAAGCAGTTCAAAATAAAAATGAATATCAAAAAAACAATCAATTTGGAAATATTCAGAAAAGTAATTGAAGAATCAGCTGATGATTTAAAAAAAGAACAATCCAAACATTACTTGTCTTTTGACTATGCTGGCATAATTCCTAATGATGATGAAACATTTAGATACGATTTAACACCAAAAAATACAATTGTGTTTGCAACAACAGGAGGGGATGGAGTTCATTACAGTATTTTTGAAATTTCAGATAGTATCCAACCGATTATTATGACAGTACCAATGAATTACAGAAATTCATCAAAAGATTGTAATATAATTTTAGCTGAAAACTTAAACGAATTTTTATCAATAGGATTTTACAAAGGCTGGTTTTCATTAGAACAAATATGCTATGATTATGAAGGGACAATTCAATATTATGCAGATACAAATGAAGAATTAAATGAGGAAGAAAAAAAGTTTATAAAAAATTTAAGAAGTAAAATTGATTTTCCCCATATTCCTTTAAAAAAAGAAAGGCTAATTGAACTTGAATCTAAATACTACGAAGAATTAATTTTTGACAATGAATATTAAAATACTTTGTCCCTATACAACTGAAATAGCTTGACAGCTTTTATCAAGCTCATAGTTACTGCCGACGTGAGATTAGAGCGGTTTGCAAAGTGTTTACTTTCAATAGCTTCTACGTTTTTGGGTCTACTGCACTTATCGTTTTCGGCGACATGAGATTAGAGCGATTTGCATAGTTTTTTTTCGCAAAAACCTGTCTGATTATACTATGTTTTTAATATCTTAGCACTTTCATTTGTTGGGCGACACCAAATCAGCGAAGCTTTTAATATTAGTGAGTCCAACGTGACGAAAGAAGTAAATATCTATAAATCAATTTCTTAATTCAAAATAATCACCCAACTTCTCCTTTCGGAGCGTTGGAATTTTCCAAAAATGGAACTTGATATTTTAGCTGAAAAAGAAAATGTGATTTGTGAAATGGTCAGTAACTTATACAGAACCAAGTCAAATGATGATAGTGAAATATTTACCTCTATTTACAACCAATACAAGTCAATTCATTTACAATATTCAGAACTTTCAAAGAATAATCTTGAAGCTTTAAAAAGAGGGTTGTTTATTCAGTGGTATCAGAAAACAGAGCCAAATTTCTTATCGGGAATTTCAGACTTAGAACAGGATGCGGAAAAGCAAATAGTTAATAATTTATTTACCGTTATTAATACAAAACAAGTTGACTCTGAATTAATATGGATGTTAAACTATTACAATAGCTGGGACTGGGTTTTTCTAAACTACGAAAACTTTAGACGATTTGATACAAATTTAGTAAATGAAGCTAATAATCGACTTCCAGAAAATATCGATAAAAAACTCATGCTAAAACGTGGTCAAATGGGTAAATACTGGCTTTCGTTAATAAAATATGGTAGTACAGAATGAGTTTACTGTTTGATAATTCTAAGCACAAAGTCTCGGTCGACACACAAAATTTGTTGGATTATCTGTTTTTCAAACGCATAGTTTTCGGCTAACAGGACAGCTTTTTGGCAGTTTTATTGGATTTTCCGCTCTCAAAGTGGGTTTGCGACAGGAAATCTGCGTGGTAGTTTCGCAACTTTTTCTCCTAAACTCAAAATATTTTAGTACAGCTTTGCTTTTTTAGATTTTTCCGTGCAAATTTATTTTCCCCAATGGAATTGCAGCAGTCAAGTTGATGGGGTGGATTGACTGGCTGGCTGGGCGTCTTGCGACGCCATATTAGAGCGGTCGCAAAGTTCATCGGCTCCAACTCGAAAGCATTGTGTAAAGGCTTGATGCTTTATTAATCAACTCTAAAATCACTCCAAGTCCATCACAATGCTGGTCGTTGGAAAAATTTGTTCAACAATACAAAAAGTACGACAAAACTTTCGTATATTTAAAAGTTACCTGCAAGCTTACCGACCCGACACCGAAAATCTAACCGATAAAAAAATCAACAAAAAAGTTTGAGATTAAATAATTTAGACTAAATTTGTCCAAACAAAATATGTCTAATGAAAACATTTGGAGAAATCATAAAGGCGAAACGTGAAGAGCAAAATTTGCCCCTTCGTGAAATTTCAGCATTAACAAGCATTGACCAATCAATAATCAGCAAATTTGAAAAAGGAGAAAGAAAACCTTCAAGAGAACAAGTCTTGAAGTTTGCTGAAATTTATAATTTACCTCAAAACGATTTAATAATTTCTTGGCAGAGCGACAAAGTCGCTTATGATTTAATGCAAGAAAATGATGCAGAGGAAATTTTAAAAGTAGCTGAATCGAAAGTTAAATATCTTAAAACCATAAAAAAATGAAAAAGAATTTATTATCACTTTTTTCAGGTTGTGGTGGAATGGATATTGGCTTTGAAGGCGGATTTAAAATTCCAAAAGCAACAATAAACACAGATATTCACAAAGACTGGATTCAAAAAGAAGATGATATTTATTATTATCTTAAAGAAACTTTTTTTGAAACAAAATTCGCAAATGATATTAGCGAACACGCCAAAATTGCTTGGAATGACTATTTTTCAAAAAAACGTGGTTATGATTTGAACGGAACTTTCAAAGTTGGAAGTATCGTAGATATTGTAAAAGAATATCGAAACGGAAACAAAAAAGTATTTCCACAAAATGTTGAAATTGTGACAGGTGGGTTTCCTTGTCAAGATTTTAGTGTTGCTGGAAAACGAAACGGATTTAATTCACACAAAGACCATCACGGAAACATCATAAATTCAGACATACCAACCGAAGAAACAAGAGGAAAACTCTATATGTGGATGAAAGAAGTTGTAGAAATTACATTACCTAAAATTTTTATAGCAGAGAATGTAAAAGGATTAGCAAATTTAGGAGAAGTAAAAGAAATTATACAGTCCGATTTTTCAAATATAAATGGAGATGGTTATTTAGTTTTATCTCCAAAAGTTTTACATTCTGGACAATATGGAGTTCCTCAATCAAGAGAGCGAATTATTTTTATTGGCTTTAAAAAATCGGCATTAACAAAAGAGGCATTAGCTGAATTATCAAAAAAAGACATTGCAGAGGAATTTAATCCTTATCCAGTCGCAACGCATAGACTGAACGGAGAAATGCACTATTCATCTGTTGAACATTTGATGAAAATGTTTACGAAAAGTAAAGAAGTTTTATTGGATTTAAAAGAACCCGAAGAGACTTCTGATTTTTCCCAAATGCACTACTCAAAAGCTAAATTTATGGGTGTGCATTGTCAAGGACAAAAAGAAATTGAATTAGAAAAACTTGCCCCAACAATTCGTTCAGAACATCACGGAAATATTGAATACAGAAGACTTGCCATAGAAAATGGAGGAAAAAAAACCGATGAATTGCAAAAAGGATTTAAAGAAAGACGTTTGACATTAAGAGAATGTGCAAGAATTCAGACATTTCCAGACGATTTCAATTTTGTAATTCCAAATAATGTAACAAATACAAAATTTTCGGTTAGTCCGTCAGTTGGTTATAAATTAGTAGGCAATGCCGTTCCGCCTTTATTAGCCTATCATATTGCAAAAAAGATAGAATCGAACTGGAAGTTCTATTTTAATTCTTTGTAATTTTGTAGCTAAATTTTAACATAATAAATGGATTCATCAATACAGCCCAATTTACTAAACTCATTCTTAATTGTATATTTCTACAAAATAGAAAACGAGCTAAACAACACTAAAAACGGACTTGAAACTATAAAATTTCAATCCGAAGAAGCAAATACCGATGAGTTTTTGAAAAGGTATTTTCAAGACTTTTTAACCATACATAATAATGTAAAAGATATAAAGCTCAAAAAACTTGCAGTAAAAATTGATTCCGAAGAGCATATTATAAATATCGAAAAACTAAAATCGTACAGAATTTCCAATGTTTTGTTGCCTGAACATCTTACAAATGAACAAAAGAAAGAAATTACAGCATCAAAAAAATCAGTTTATACAAGCCCCGATTTGTATTTGGAAATAACAGACGGAACAAATATTTATTTTGAATCTGTTGAATTAAAATCAACAAAAGACAACAATATTCCTGGTTCAAGTGTACAACAAGTTTCGCCATTTGAATGGGTAATATTTGTAAAAAGGGACAATGAAAAAGTTTTAGTAACAACTGGCTTTTACATCAACAGTATTACTGAAAAATTACCATTTCCTGACAGAAGTCCAAGACCACAAATTGGTTTTAAAACATTATCTGACTGGAATAAGAAATATAGAAAAGTTGAAAATGAAGTTTTGACAATCGAAAATATTACCGAAATCAATAACGACAAAATCAAACTTCTAACAGACTGGCAAGACTATTTGGCTTCTGAATGGTTAGAAATAATAAAGTCAGAACAAGGCAGAAATAATGAGAAATGGTTTAATAATGCGATTAGAAAATTTGCTTTGAAATTTTTAGAATTTAGTGAAACTTTGACAGAAAGCGAAAAGGAAAATCTAAAAACGAACTTGACAAAACTAATTAAATAACGAGTGGACAAAAAAAGCCAGCAGGTAACAAGGGTTTTGCAAAAAAGCGGGTTCAGTGCTAAATTGAACATTCGGAATTCTAATTAACATTTGTGCTAAACCGAACATTTGTGCTTTCTAATCTGCTTTTTCGCAAAGCCTAAAACCGTTACATACTTGTGTATTTTTTAACTCAAAAGCTCATTCGACTGGACAAATGCGAAGTTTTTAAGTGTGAGTTCTCATCAAGCCTTCGAACTCATAGTCACTTTCGACGTTTCCAATGCGTGATATTTACTCAAATTTCACACTCAGTAATAAATTCTTTTGCATTTCATTTTCTTTTTTCAGAAATTGGTGTGCAGATTTGGTGAGCGACATTTAGGCAGAGCTGTTTCTACGCTTTTTAGTCCTTAGCACGCATTTATCTTGGGGACATTTTGAAGGCGTTGGTGTTCAAAGTACCTTGCATCCAACTCGAAAGCATTATGTAAAGGCTTGATAATTAACAAATTAACTCTAAAACTACTCCTAAGCCATCATAATGCTGGTCGTTGGAATTTCTTAGAATCTTAGATTTAAACATAAGTATGAACTTTCATAAATGGCAAATGAACTTAGTGACTAAAGATGTTGATTAAACCAAACATTTTTAGTCTCTTAAAGTAAAACATCCTAATTTACGCCGTTTTTAAGAAAAGATATAACGATTTTATTTTCCCTTCTTCAATAATAGCTACATCTACGCCAGCCGCTACTGGTTGCTGACCCGAAGCACCTAACTGCCAGCTAATGTGCTGAATATTATGATTGGATTGTGAGGCTTCTGTAAGCATAAATTCAAAATCAGCAGGCCAATTTTGCTGTAATTTCTGAATAAGATTTTCAATAGATTCAATCCCTACAATAGGTTCATTTTTATCATCTTCATAAAACAGAATCTCTTTATTGTATATTTTCTCCATTAAGGCTATTCTTTCGGCTGAATTGCGATTGTTCCAAACTCCTAATAAGCTGTCTTGTAATAACATTGATGTTGCTTCCATAATAGTAAATTTTGATATTGTTTTTGTTATAAAATTACAACGGCAAAATTAGGTACTACTTGGTTATTCAAACATTGATATTTACTAAGAAATTTCATTGACATTTATCAAGAGGATTGAGAAGGATTATTTTTTCAGAAGATTCTTACGAATACGGCTCAAGGTCTCGGGTGATATTCCAAGATAAGATGCAATCATGCTTTGTGAAAAACGGTTCAAAAATTCAGGGTACATATTTATTAGACTGTCGTAACGTTCTTCTGCACTCAAACTTATTGAAGAATGGATACGTTTTTGGGTAGCTACAGTTCCTTTTCGGTCTATTTCTTTAATCATTAAATCTATTGCAGGTATTGTTGCAATAAGTCTTTGCATCTTGATATGTTCTATCATTAGCACGTCAGAATCCTCCAATACTTCAATATTATAAAGCGATGGCGTATTGAAATTATAACTTTCAAAATCGCCCAACCACCAGTTTTCTATACCAAAACGGACAGTATGTTCCTGCCCTTTATCATTGACAGCATACATTCGCCCAGAACCCTTGATAAAAAACGACATATACTTACAAACGTCACCTTCTTGTAGTAAGTATTGCCTCTTTCGTAAATGTTTTCGTTTAAAAGCAGCATCTATAAGGAGCTTTTCTTCCGTACTCAGTATCAATGAAGATTTGGACTCAACGTATTGATAAAACGGTTCTAAGTGTATGACAGCCATCTGAAATTTAATTGAAACAATATGGCGAATTTACATAAATCTTGATAAATGTCAACGTAAATTTACTGCATATATCAATCTGTAGTTTTTCGTATGCTTCTAAAATAGTTTGACAGTTTTTAGCTCAAAAGCTTGTGCGACTGGACAAATGCGAAGTTTTTAAGTGTTAATTCTCGAAAACTTCGCCATTTTTTGGTTCTTTGTCCCCAATGTTACTTGCGACGTAAAATTGGCTTGGTATTCAAAGTTTTTTTTCTCGAAAACTTTGCGGTTTATACTACGTTTTTTATATCTTTAGGTCGCTTATTTTTCGGGCGACACTCAGAAAGAAGAGCTTGCAAAGTTGGTTTATCTCCAACGTGAGCAAGCAAGTAAAAGTTTGATAATCAACTAATTAACTCAACATTCGCTCAAAAATCATCTTGCTTGCGAGCGTTGGAAATTTAAAAAAAAGATAAAATGACAGAATCATCGAAAATAAACGGACATTTAATCGAAATTTTTTATAGTAATTGGAACGGAAAGGAAATCATCAAGTATGATGGTAAAATAGTGGCAGAACGAAGAAATTTAAGTACTTTTTCTTCAATTAACTCCTTTAAAGTTGAAGAAGAAGGTGAAGAGGTTGTTTATGAAATACAATCTCTTGCTGGTATTTTTGGACATGGATTTGCTATTCGTAGAAATGGAATCATCCAAGTTCATAAACCTTGAAAAAGCGGTGCGTATGCTGCTGAAATAGTTTGACAGGTTTTAACTCAAAGGCTCGGTGGACTGGACAAAAGCGAAGTTTTTTGTGCTAATTTCTTAAACGCTTCAACGTAAATTAGCCCGCCTGTAGGCACTTGTGACATAATTAAAGCGAAGTTTTACAGGTTTTTTTTGCAAAAACTTCTACACCAATTCGTTGCTTTTTTAGTCTTTTGTTCGCACTTTTGTCGAGTGACATCCTGAAGGCGTTGGTGTTTTACGTTTGTAAAGTCCAACTCGAAAGCACTACATAAAGACCTGATAATCAGCAAATTAACAATCAACAAATTAGCTCTAAAACTACTCCAAAAACTATCATAATGCTGGTCGTTGGAAGCATGAACAAAATAAAATACATTTAGATATTACTCAAAATATCAATGAAAAAAACATATTTAATATCCTATTTTTTAATAACATTATTTAAAATTAATGCACAAAATATTTCACTAACACCAAATACCGTTACAGTACCACGCTTAAATTATGAAGCAATTTTAGCCTTAACTAACCCTACTGAGGGACAAATTGTTTATGATTTGACATTTCATTGCCTCCGTATTTACAATGGGAACAAGTGGCTTTGTTCATTTCAAAATCCTTCTGAGCCTAATCCAATGACTTTATTAGTTTCTTCAGGTGGTACAAATTTTGATAGCGGACAAAAAGTTGTGGTTGATGCTTCGGGAAACATCTATGTAACAGGATATTATTCAGGAACTGCAACTTTTGGAACAACCATCAAAGTTTCTGTAGGACAAAATGACATATTTGTAGCAAAATATAATAATGTTGGTATTTTACAATGGGTGCAGTCTGCAGGTGGCACTTCTGATGACAGAGGCTATGGAATTGCAATTGATGCAACTGGCAATGTTTACATTACAGGAAGCTTTTTTGGAAATACAACATTTGGTTCAAATACTATCAATTCTACCGGAGGACATGATATATTCATATTAAAATATAATAGTGATGGTATCATGCAATGGGTACAATCCGCAGGTGGGGCATCTAGTGATTACAGTTATGGAATTGCTAGTGATGGTAGTGGAAATGTGTACATTACTGGGTATTATACAGGTAGTGCTACGTTTAGTACGACGATACTCACTTCAAATCAAGGTATACTGGATCCTGAAATATTTTTAGCTAAATACAATAGTTCAGGGGTTTTACAATGGGTACAATCTGCTGGTGGGAATGGCACTCAAATTAGCAACGGAGTAGCTTTAGATGGCTCTGGAAATATCTACATCACAGGAAGTCTTAACATTAGCGGTAATTTTGGTTCAAACAATATCTCTGTAATAGGATATCAAGATATATTTGTTGCCAAATATAATAATTTTGGTAATATTCAATGGGTAAAATCAATGGGAGGTTCTTCTTCTTCTGCTTCGGGAGATGGAATTGCTGTAGACGGAAATGGAAATGTATTTGTTACTGGAGTTTTTACTGCAACAACATATTTTGGAGATATGTCAAAAACTTCAACAGGAGATCTTGATGCATTCGTATTTAAATGTAATAGTTTGGGTAATATTCAATGGGTGCAATCAATGGGTGGTATAGGTCATGAGAGAAGCTATGGAATAGGTACAGATAGTTTTGGAGATGTTTGTATTACAGGGTATTTCGAAAATACTATTAATTTAGGGACAACGACTATAACCTCAGTAGGCAATACTGACATATTTGTAATAAAGTATAATAGCTTTGGTTCCTTTCAATGGGGGCAAACTGCTGGAGGAGTCAGTGGTGACCAAGGAAATGGTATTACAGTAGATACTGTTGGAAATATTTATATTACTGGATATTATATGGGTACCGCTACTTTTGGTGTTTCTAACAGAAGTTCAGCAGGTGGTAGCGATATTTTTGTGGCAAAAATAGCTAAATGAAACTAGTATGGTTTGTCCATCCTTTCCATGTTCCTAACATAGTTTGAGAGTTTAGGGATTTTGCAAAACTCGAAGTGCAAATTTTCAGAAACTTTTTAGACCACTTTTTCCATATTTTCTAGCTTAAAGGAAATAATAGAGGGAATTTTTATTAGTCCTCTTTTACTACATATTTTTAAAGCGTGGCATGCTCTTAAAATAAAAAAAAACGAGAAGTGTATTTTCATTTATAGTTTTTTTTCAGTCTTTAGTTCTCAAATTTGGTTCGTCAACAGGTGATTAGTGGATTTGCCAAGTGAGTGCATAATGGTTGTGAAAGGGGCGTACCTACCGATTATCTAAAAAAGTTAGCCGACTATTGGCGAACAAAATTTGATTGAAAAAAACAAGAGGGTTTGCTCAACAAATATCCAAAATTTATTACACAGATTGATAGACAAAATATCCATTATCTGCACATAAAATCGCCCAAAACTATTGCCATACCATTGATGCTTATTCATGGTTGGCCTGTGTCATTTGCAGATTTTATTAAAGTCATCGAGCCACTTACCAATCCAAAAACAGAAGGTGAAATTACGTTTGATTTGGTTATTCTTTCTATTCCGGGTTTCGGATTTTCAGTCCCTGTAAAAGACAAAGGTTGGAATATGATAAAAATTGCATCGGCTTTTACCACTTTAATGAAACAGTTGGGTTATGAAAGTTTGCTGTTCATGGTGGGGATATTGGAGCCGGAATTGTAGGAATTATGACAAGTGTTGCCGCCTATAATTTGATAGGTACACATATTAATTCTGATTTTTTTGCGGTGGCTGGACTTGGGATATTTCCTTCCGATAACTCCTATTTTACTGAGGAAGAAAACAAGACCTTGGAGCAAATGAAACAATATAAAAACTATGGAACAGCCTATTTAGATATTCAGGTTACAAGACCTCTCACAGTTGGCACAGCATTAAGAGACAGCCCGATCGGTCAATTAGCATGGATGATTGAAAAATATAAAGAATGGATAAATTCAGATAAAGACTTGCCAGAAGATGCCATTGATATTGACCAACTTTTGCCAAATGTTTCTTTATATTGGTTTAATCAATTATGTGCGTCAATTGCTGAAATTCTTGCAGAAAACATGAGTATGGCTTTCGATTGGGGTATTGATAATTCACAAAAACAAACCAATGGGCACAGCCCAAAATTTTATCTGCAATGGCTTGCTTTTGAAAAACAGAAGATGAATCTTTGATAAAAAAATTAGTTACTTTTATGGGTGAACCTGACAGATGGACTTTTTATGATAAAGGATGTCATTTTCCTACAATGGAAGTACCTGATTTGTTGGTAAATGATATCAGAGTATTTTATACAAGCCTCGTAAAATAGATGAATAGAGCGGAAATCATACAGTTACGTTTGTTTAATCAAGGCTTATCTGAACCTTTTTTTGATAAGCCTGACGAAGTGATTGCTCATTTTGGGGCGATGCAAGCACAGGATTATTCAATGGCACTTTGGGCGGTAGGTTTACGTATGAAAAATGCCAACCGAACTTTTGTTGGAAGTCAAATTGATTCAGGAAGCATTATCAGAACTCATATTTTGCGTCCAACTTGGCATTTAGTACATCAAAAAGATATTCAATGGATGATGGAACTTTCAGCCCCAAACGTAAAAAAAGCAACGCAATATATTGATAAAAAAGAGGGTTTAACAGATGATTTTTTCTTGAAAGCATGGAAAATAATTGAGCAGCAATTCAAAGAAGCTGATAATCTTAGCAAAGAAGATATGATGTTCTGCTTATTAAAGAACCATATCGTCGTCAGTAATTTGTTGGCAACCCAAATCATTATCAGAGCCGAATTAGAAATGTTTTTATGTAACGGATATAAAAAAGGAACATATACTTTATTTGAAAAGAGAGTGCCGCCAAGTAATAAAATATCAAAAACCGAAGCGATTATAAAGCTAACTCAAATATATTTTCAATCACGAGGACCTGCTACCATAAAAGATTTTATATGGTGGAGTGGTTTGAGTACGACCGATGCTAAAATCGGCATGGCAGAATTAAGCAAAAAACTTAACAGTTTTATACACAACGAACTGAAATATTATTATTTCGAGCCTAAAAATTCCATCGCGGAGCGTTCGGTTTTCGCTTTATTACCTTGTTATGATGAGTACACAGTAAGTTATTCTGAAAGCAGATGTATAGTTTTGCCGAATAACGCTGATAGCTCAGAAACAGGAAATGGTATTTTTAAGCCTATTTTACTATCCGAAAATGAGATAATAGGTACTTGGAGAAAAAGTAAGAAAAGCCCCTTTGTAGAAATTCAAACATTTTCAGAAAATATAGAAATTCCTGCAAAAAACATTAAAGAAAGTATTGAGAGTTTTAACATAAGTAAATAATTTAGAATAATCGACAATTTGGGTTGGGCAAAATACTTTAGCTCTTTAAAGTTGAGTGTCAAGTTTTTACCAATATCAAGAATAATATTTTCAATAACATTATTTCGATTAAGGCAGTTTTTAAGTCTTTAGCACTTTCAATAGTTGGGCGACAGACAATCAGCGAAGTTCCAACTAAAGAAGTTAATATTTATCATTCAATCTATCAAAATAATCACCCAAATTCCACTTTCGAAGCGTTGGCAATGTATCAAATCTTCATTTTTTTTAATATAAATTAGGTTCAAAAGATTAAAATATTTTATATATATTTCAATAAAAAAGCGAAGTTTTCAAGCAGAATTCTCGAAAACTTCGCAACAATTTATTTAAGTTTTAAATCTCATTAAACATCCGTATATAAAATATCATCAGTAGGTATTTATGTACGAAATGTTATTTGAATATTTATTGCATCAACATTTGGCTTGAATTAATTAAAGCCAAACTTAATTAAGCCTTGCTTGCTTAATTTTAGAGCATCCATTGGTTGTAGTCCATCAAAAGTTTGATCTTGTTCTACGATATAATATTTCATTCCTGAGAGCTTTTTATTATCCAAAATTCTCTTGAAATCTATTTTTCCTTGTCCGACTGGTGCAAATCGCTCTTGAGAATCCATATCTTTTACATGCCAAATTTTAAAACGGCCTGGATATCTCTGGAAGTACGCCACTGGGTCTGCACCAGCCTTAGTTACCCAATACAAGTCCATTTGAAAATTCACATATTTAGGATCAAGATGTTCGAGCAAATAATCTATTGGTACAATACCATCTTTGTTTGCTTGAAATTCAAAATCATGGTTATGGTAAAGAAATTCTAAGCCAGCAGCCTTAGCTTTTTTTGCTATTGTATTCAGAATATCAGCAAGCTTCTCTACACTACCCTCCATTCCTAACTTTCTTGTTTTCGTGTCAAATTTAAACATTCCCATAGGTGGAACAGGAGCGATGAAGTATTTAAAGCCAGCCGCTTTCACATCAGCTACTAATTTGTCGGCATTCTCAAGTGTCATTGAGCCCATGTGAACAGAAATAGGTGTAAGGCCTAAACTTTTTAGATAAGATTTGAATTCGTCTGGAGTCATTCCATAGAATTTACCATCTTTATAATCTACTGCTTCAATATATTTATAACCCAAGTCGGCTACTTGTTTTAGGGTCGCTTTTGCGTCTTTGCCCATTTCATTGCGAACTGTGTAAAGTGTCATACCTCCCCATTTTTTTTGAGAAAAAGCTGTTAGGCCCATTGACATCAAGATAAATAGACTAAGGAGTCTAAAAAAAAGTACATTTTTCATTGGATAAGATTTTTTTGATGGAAATTGATTTTGAACATAATCTTCATTATTGAACAAAATTAGTAAAATAATTTTATTATCTAAAAAATAGACAATAATGTTTCCTATTATTTTTTCACGTAATAATCATATTTATTACTTCTTGTAAATTCGAGCATTAACATTTCCCTTTTTATTTGAGGAAATTCATGAATTTAAACGATAAAATGGCAAAAATCTATCTAAACCCATCCTTTCAGATGATGTTTGAAAGAAGTTTTAAAGTAATAACTTCTTGTACTTAGGATAACTTGGAAAATTTATTAACAAATTTTTATTAACTGTATTGAAAAAGAATTAATATGATTCATACCAACTAAATGTATTTTGAACGATAGACTCTTTCTCTTTATTTAAATAATCCAAAAACGAAAGACAAACAGGAGAATGCTTTTTTTCTTTCAGCCAAATTAAACTCCACATTGTTTTAATGGGCAATCCGTTGATAGGAATTATTTGCAATTCATCATTATGTAATTCACTTTTAATTCCAATTAAAGGCATAATTGAAAATCCCAATCCAGCTAATAGTGCCTGCTTCACCGCTTCATTAGAGGTGAGCTCCATTTTTTTTAGAGCAGAAATATTATTATTTTCTATAAATTTTTCCATTGTTTGCCTTGTTCCAGAACCTTCTTCTCGAAATATTAAAGGTAATTCATTAAATACATCTTTGGTCTCAACATCATTTTTAAATGTTGTTTTTAAGTTTCCTACTAAGTATAATTTATTTTGGAGTAGGTCTAATTTATCAATATTTAACTTAGCTGGTAAAATAGATACAAGAGCAAAATCAACATCATTATTTTCTAAACTTTCCACGACCTTGCTCTTATTTGTTACATCCATCAATAGTTCTACACCTGAATGTTGTTTCATAAAATCAGACAAGAAGTAGGGCATTACATACTTCCCTGTTGAAACAACAGAAATTTTTAAACGGCCACTTAATTGACCTTTATAAGCCAATGTTTTGTAGTTAATCGCATAAACTTGATTAATAATATTTTCAGCTGCTTCAGCAATTTCTTTACCAAAATCAGTTATATAAATTTTTCTACCAACAACTTCTGTCAATGGTATTTCAAACTGATCTTGAAAGTTTTTGAGCTGAATGGAAACCGCTGGTTGAGTCAGATGCAACTCTTCAGATGCCTTTGTTACGCTTTGGGTCTTTACAACTTTCAAAAATATTTGTAGTTGATTTAAAGTATAATTCATAATTATTTTTTATATAATACATTACAAATATAAATAAATATTTATGAATTAAAATCCTCAATTTTGCAGTGTTAATCAAAAAATCAAAAATAATGATACAAAAACTATTAACAGTCAGCACAATTATGGTTAGCCTAACACACTTTTGGGCATGTGATTCAAGCACAAAAAAAAGTAAGGCAGAGGTAGTTAATCAATCATCGTCAGTCAAAAAAAATAGTCACGTAATGACAAAAGTTGAACAAGACTTACTAACACCAGCAGACGTTTTACAAGATTTTAAAGATGGAAATAATCGCTTTAAAAATGGTAATACAACTCAACGTGAACATTCTGAAGAAATCAGGAAAGCGGCAACGGGTGGTCAATTTCCAAAAGCGATGGTTTTAAGTTGTTTAGATAGCCGAGTTCCAGTAGAAGATGTATTTGACCAAGGTATTGGAGATGTTTTTGTTGGTAGAGTTGCAGGTAATTTTGTAAATACAGATTTATTAGGAAGCATGGAGTTTGCTTGTAAAGTTGCAGGAGCAAAATTGATATTAATCATGGGTCACCAACACTGCGGGGCGGTAAAAGGTGCAATTGATGATGTGCATCTTGGCAATATCACCTCAATGTTGTCAAATATAAAACCTGCCGTTGAAATGAGTAAAAACTTTGAGGGCGAAAAGTCGTCTAAAAATGAAGCCTTCGTCAAGTTAGTAGCACAAAATAATGTAAGGAATACTATTTCACAAGTAAGAGCCAAAAGTGAAATATTACGCACAATGGAAAAGAATGGCGAAATAAAAATAGTCGGTGCTTTCTACACTTTGCGAACAGGCGAACTTCAATTTATTGAATAGAACACTGAATCAATTACAATTTACAAAACTAAAACTTTCTGATAATATGAACTTCAATTTACTAATAGAAAATTTAAGCAATCCAGCACTATTATTCTTTATTTTAGGAATTCTTGCGGTTTATTTAAAAAGTGATTTAGAAATTCCCTCTAATTCATCAAAATTCATTTCTCTTTACTTATTATTTTCAATAGGTTTTAAAGGAGGTCAAGAGTTATCTCACGAAGCATTTACCAATGAAATTATTTGGTCGATGTTATTTGGAATCAGTATTTCATTGCTTATTCCAACATACACCTTTTTCATTCTAAAAAGAAAATTAAATGTTTATGATGCAGGTGCCATCGCAGCTGCTTATGGCTCTGTAAGTGCAGTAACATTTGTAACGGCGGTTTCATACCTCGAATCACAACAATTAAGTCTTCATGGATATATGGTAGCAATCATGGCTCTAATGGAATCACCAGCAATCATTATTGGCTTGGTTTTAATGTCACTATTTAATAAGGAAGAGAGCTCCACCAACATAAAAATACCAATGGTGATGAAACATTCATTAACCAACGGTAGTGTTTTATTGATACTTGGAAGTTTGGTAATTGGCTTTTTAGCAAATGCCAAACAAGCCGACGGAATCAAGCCTTTCACCAACGATTTATTTAAGGGATTCCTTGCTATTTTTCTTTTAGATATGGGTATAACAAGTGGGCGAAAATTGAAATCTTTCTTTTCATTTGGTTTATTCCCATTTGTTTTTGCATTAGTTATCCCATTAATCAACGGTTGCTTTTTTGCCATTTTTAGCTCAATTGTTACATCAGATATAACAAATAGGTTCATCTTTGCAGTATTGGCGGCGAGTGCGTCTTATATAGCTGTTCCAGCAGCAATGAAAATAACAGTTCCAAAAGCCAATCCAGGGCTTTATCTCCCAATGGCACTTGCCATTACTTTCCCATTAAATATTACCATAGGAATGCCCTTATATTTTCAGATTGTAACGATACTTTAAATAAATTGAAACAAGGTAGTTTGAAAATTTATTTAAATAAGTGGTCACCTAAAAATCAAAATAATTGATTTAACGATGTCAGTAATCCTTTTACTGGCATCGTTAAGGTTCAAAAACAAACTAATTTTTAAAGGGTTGATAAAAGTCACATTGTTATCTTTAGAACCGCCTTTTACAAACTATTTAGCTATAATTCTTAGCCAACCTTCGTAACCTTTTTCGACAATTTTATTGTTTTTATTTGGAGATATGACCTCAGTTTTTGCAGTATTAAGTTTTTTCAGTTGTTCTATACTTTCAAAAACACCACTTTTGATACCAGCAAGATACGCTGCCCCGAGTGCAGAAACATCTGGATTTGATTGTTTTTGTAGTGGTAAGGTCAGTAAATCACTCAATAATCTTATTACAAAGCCGTTGCGAGTGAGTCCGCCATTTACTGAAATTGATTTCAGTTCGCCATCCATATCTTTTTGCATGGCTGTAATTACATCTTTTATTTGGTATGGAATGCTCTCCAATGCAGCTCTTACTATGTGATTTTTAGTAGTCCCAAAAGTCATTCCCTCAATAGATGCTTTACGATTCATTTGCCAATGAGGAGCCCCCAAGCCACTGAAAGCAGGCACCAAATACACACCCGCATTATCATTTACTGAAAGTGCCATATTTTCCGTTTCAGCAACATCTTTAAAGAAGCCTAACTCATTTTTAACCCATTCTATTGTAGAACCACAGGCAACAATTGCTCCTTCAAGAGCAAAATCAATGCGGCTTTCTGTACTCCAACAGATGGTAGTGAGCATACCGTTTGCTGAATTGACTGGTTTTGCACCAATATTCATCATAATTGAACTACCAGTACCAAGCGTAACTTTAGCGGTACCTGATTCAAAGCAGCCTTCACCAAAAGTGGCCGCATGGGAATCACCGATTAAACTATGAATTGGGAGTTCTGAGTTTGGAATTTTGAATTCAGGACTTCCTTTTAAAATTAATTCCCAACTCCACACTCCAAACTCCGTACTTGAAGCACAAACTTCAGGTAATTTGAGCTTCTCTAAACCCCAAAGTTTCAAAATTTCTTTGTCCCATTCAAGGGTATGAATATTAAAAAGAAGTGTTCGATGGGCATTGGTATAGTCAGTTTTGAACGATTGGCCGTTGGTCATTTTCCATAAAAGCCAACAATCAACTGTGCCAAAATAAACTTCACCACAATCTAATTTTGCTTTTAAATCGGCATCATTTTCGAGCAACCAAAGCAATTTTGTGGCTGAAAAATAAGGGTCAATAATTAGCCCAGTTTTTTGTTTAATTATATCATTTTGACCATCGTTTATCAATCTCTGACAAATTTCAATAGATCTCTTGCAAGCCCAAACTATTGCTGGAGAAAGAGGTTTTCCTGATTTATCCCAAAGTATAAATGTTTCTCTTTGGTTGCTAATGCCGCATGAAGCGATCTCTTCGATGTTAAAACCCTTTTTCTCAAAATCTTTGATACAAAGCGAAACCGAATCTAAAACATTTTGGTAAATGCTTTCGGGGTTTTGTTCTACAAAACCATTGTCAAAATAATGGGTATGCAAATCGGCATGACCTTTGGCAACAGCATCTCCTTTTTCATTAAAAATTATGCTTTTAGTACTGGATGTTCCTTGGTCTATTGCGAGAATGTATTTTTTCATAGGTACAATATAAACTTCGGAAAGGCTTTGTGCCTTGCTGAAGTCATAAAAATTACTTTTTACTTTTTTTATCAATAATCACGGCCAAAAGTATCACTAAGCCTTTTACGACCTGTTGCCAAAATGGTGAAACATTAAGCAATACCAAGCCGTTGTTGAGAACACCAATAATGGTGGCACCGATGACCGTACCCATAACAGTACCTACCCCACCCGAAAGAGAAGTGCCACCAATTACTACTGCGGCAATAGAATCCAATTCATAACTAGCTCCTGCATTGGGTTGTGCAGAGTTGAGTCTTGATGTAACCAATACCCCTCCTACTGCCGCCATCATACCAGCAATGCCATAAACTGCCAATTTTATATTATTTATGTTGATACCCGATAAAAAAGCAGCTTTTTCATTACCTCCAATAGCATAAATATAACGGCCAAAGGCTGTCTTTTTGGTAATAAAAACCACAATCAAAACTATTACCAGTGAAATCCAAACAGGAACAGGAATACCCAACAACCAACCTAAGCCAATAAATTCAAAATTTGAACCCAAATTAGAAATAGGAATACCTTGTGTGTATAGCATAGTTGCACCACGAGCGATAGTGAGCATGGCGAGGGTAGATACAAAAGGTGGCAATGAAAATTTTGTAATAGCCCAACCATTAAAAAGTCCCATCAAAAGCCCAATGAGCAATGATACTAAAATGCCACCCAAAACTGTAAATCCAATGAAAAGGTCTAATGTAGGAATTGAAATGCCATTTTTGAGCAAACCTGCACAAACTGCCGAACTAAAAGCTAAAACCGAACCAACCGATAGATCTATGCCTGCCATTAAAACAACCAGTGTCATGCCAACTGAGATACATACATTTACAGAAATTTGTCGTAGTACATTCCATAAATTATTGGAAGTTAGAAATTTATCCGACAACAGACTAATTACCAAACATAAGGCAAACAAGGCAATAAGTGACTGTGATTTTTTGAGTAATTCTTTGTTCATTATGTAATTATTTTAAACAAGTATTTTATATAGCTGCCTTGAGTAAAAGGTTTTCATTTGCTTCGGCTGCATTGAATTCTGCTTTGATTTCACCTCCACTTAATACATAAATTCTATCAGATAGAGCCAAAACTTCTGGTATTTCAGACGAAACTAAAAGGATACTTCTGCCACTATCCGCTAAATTTTTAATGAGTTCATAGATTTCACTCTTAGCTTTTATGTCTATCCCACGAGTGGGTTCATCAAGCATTAAAATTTCAGGGTTGGTGGAAAGCCATTTAGCCAACACTACTTTTTGTTGGTTTCCACCACTCAGATTCATACATTGTTGCTGAGCATTTGGCGTTTTGATAGAAAGCTCATCAATATATTTTTTTGCCAAATCATTATCTTTATTAAAACTTAATAAATCATCAGGTTTTAGGGTGGTAAGACTAATATTTGAAGCTATGTCCATATTTAGCACTAAACCTTCGTTTTTACGGTCTTCGGTTAAGAAGGCCATTCCTTTGGCAATCGCGTCTTTTGGATTTTTTATTTTAGTCTTTTCACCGTTTACAAAAATTTCTCCTGAACATTTATCGGCATTAAGGCCAAAAATGGATTGTAATATTTCGGTACGACCCGCCCCCATCAGTCCAAAAACGCCAACGATTTCGCCTTTTTTTAGCTCAAAAGATATATTATTTAGTAAAAATCTATTTTTGATTGTTGGATGAGGTAATGTCAAGTTGGCTACTTTTAATGCAAGTTTTTGATTATTGAGATTTTGTTGTTTTTTATTGATTTGAATATCTCTACCAACCATTTTATTGATAAGTGCCTTCTCTGTAGTATTTTGCATTTCGCCTGCATCAACTGTTTGTCCGTCACGCATCACTGTATAGTATTGAGCGATTTTAAAAAGCTCGTCCATTTTGTGCGAAATATAAACAATCGTCTTGCCTTGTGATTTGAGTTCTTCTATAATGCTATGCAGATTTTCAATTTCAGCATCACTAAGGGCAGAAGTTGGTTCATCCATCAAAATTATTTGCCTATTAGCGAGCAATACTCTTGCAATTTCAATTAGTTGCTGTTCGCCAACTTTCAAATTTTGTAATAGTGTTTTAGGAGCAAGCGAAAGTTTTAGTTTTTGAAGCAATTCTATTGTTTTTTGCTCCATTGTTAAGGTATCAAGTAGTCCCCATTTATTGATAATTTCGTTGCCAAGAAAAAGGTTTTCAGTTATACTTAAATGTGGTATCAGATTTAACTCTTGATGAATAATGCCAATACCAGCATTTTGAGCATCGGTTACACCTTTAAATTTTTGAAGCTTTCCGTCAAGCAATATTTCACCCTCAAAATCAGTATAAACGCCCGTAAGTATCTTTAAAAGAGTTGATTTACCAGCACCGTTTTCACCTAAAATAGCGTTTACTTTTCCTGCATAAAAACTAAGATTTACATCTTGAAGTGCTTTTACTCCTGGAAAACTTTTGGAAATATTCTTAACTTGTAACATAGGGCTGAAGGTACGTTTCTTATTGTTTTTCTATATCAACCAGTGTTATTTTTACAGGCAGATTTTCTTTTTTACTTTGGCTAATTACACCTTTTCCAATAATTTTATCTCCCACATTAATAGCTTTCAGTTTTTTGGGAAGTACCTCCTCTCTGATGAGTTTGTTCAATGACTCCGATATTTGATTAAACTCAGTATTAGTTTTAAAATCTGTGAGTTTTACTAATCGTGAAGCATCACGAATGGCATTCCCAAAAATAAACTTTGTGTCTATCGTATATTTATTACCGTTATTTAATTTTAGTATGTAACCTTCATTGGTTTTAGCTGAGATTTCTCCAGAAATTTTAACCATAAAATACGCCGAATTTCCAATACTCAACTTATTGCCAAATTGTGTAAAGGCAGCCTCTTTGTTTGTAGAAAGTTGGGGCAATAAATCTTCAATACTGATAATAGAATCATTTTTGAGAATGCCTTGATAATAGAGAGAATCGGTATATTTAGTAAAATCAAACTTCTTTGCAGAATCGTTTTTTAATTGACTCAGTTTTTTGAAATAAACTGAGTTGTAAGCAAGTAAGCCGATTATGATAACAACGACAATTTTTTTCATTTTTTTGAAAGATAATTTTTGGCATTCGTTTTTGTAATCATTTCCACTTCAACTGGTATTCTTTGAGGAAACACTCGTTTACCTTTAAAAAACTCATCGGCATATTTTGCAGCAGTTTTGGCCATAATTCTAGGGTATTGCATACCTGTTGCTATTATTTTACCCTCAGCAATTTTCTCCACTACTTCATCGGCCCCATCAAAGCCAAAAATTTTCACTTTATCGGCTTTTCCAGCGGCAAGTAGAGCCTGATAAGCCCCGAGTGCCATGGCATCATTTCCACAAAAAACAGCATCAATATCTGGATTAGCTTGCATGATGGTTTCTAAAACTTCCATGGCTTTGTTTCGGTCGAAATCTCCACTTTGTTGAGCTACCATTTTAAAATTAGGAAACTTATCTACTACTGAATGAAAGCCTCCAGACCTTGCCCATGTATTATTATCACCCACCAAACCTATGATTTCTACATATTTGCCTTTTTCATTGAGCGATTTTACAAACTCAATTCCAATTTCTACGCATCCCGAATAATTATCTGATAAAATCTGACTTGTAGATGCGTCGTTAGTATTCACTTCTCTATCCATGCAAAAAACAGGCACCCCCGCTTCTTTTGCTTTTAGAATGTTAGAAATAGAACCATCGGCATCAGTCGGATTAAATAAGATTGCATCGTAGCCCGAAGAAATCAAACTTTCAAAATTATCCGATTCAATGGCAGGGTTATTTTGCGAATCAAAAATCTTGGTTTCGTAGCCCAAATCTTTAGCGTATTGTGAGGCAGATTCAGCCAAAACTACAAACCATGGATTATTTAGCGTAGAGATAACTACGGCAACTTTAGGTTTTTCTGTATCTTTTTTACTGGAACATTGACTCAAAAGGAGCATGATGGATATTCCCATTAACAAAACATAAACTAATATTGTAAGTTTTTTCATGCCTGAACTAAAGTTTGATTTTGTTTTGCTAAAATTTCTAATCCTGTTTTTGCTAAACCAGATTTAGAGATACCATAATGCTCAAAAATCTCATTTTGCGACCCCGAAACTGTATGATCATCGGGTAAGCCAACAATTTTAAAGCGATTATGAAAGCCATTTTGTAAAAGTAAGGATGCCACCGCTTCACCCAAGCCACCATAAACGGAGTGTTCCTCGACAGTTAGAATTGGACTACCATTTGAAGCTATTTTTTTAATAAGTTCACTATCCAATGGTTTTAGGGTGTGCATACTTACCACTGTACAAGTAATATTATTCTCTTTATGTAAGATTTTAGCTGCTTCTATACAAGGCAAAACTGCTTCGCCGATAGCTATAAAAGTAAGATCAGTACCTTCCATCAAAACACGCCCTTTGCCAATTTCAAAATTTTTAGAAGCTGTATAAAGTTCATCATTTTCATCAATATTTGATGGCATAGTTTTTTTGCCAAATCTTAAATAAACTGGCGATTGCATTTCTGAAGCGGCAAGAATAGCTTGTTCAGTTTCAAAATTATCAGCTGGAACTACAATTGTAATATTGTTGATAGCTCTTAAAACTGCAAAATCGTGCAAACTATGGTGCGTTGAACCCAATGCTCCATAACTTACTCCAGCCGAAATACCAACCAATTTTACAGGATTATCAGAATAACAGACATCATTTTTAATTTGCTCCAGCGAACGAGCCGTAAGAAAACAAGCTGGCGAAACGGCAAAGGTTTTTTTACCCATACTCGACAAACCCGCTGCGACGCCTACCAAATTTTGTTCTGCAATACCAACTTCAACAATTTGGTCAGGAAATCGCTGTCCGAATGGCACAAGTTTCCCTGAGCCACGTGAATCGCTCGTAACAACGGTAATTTGTTTATCATTTTCAGCTAATTTTTGGAGAGTTTCGGAAAACACTTCTAAATTGGCTAAAGATTTTAAAGCTGTATTATTTTCAGTAATATGTGCCATTTATTTTATTCTTATCCTTCGATTAGATTTAATTCTTCAATCGCTTGATTATATTGCTCTTGGGTTGGTACGCCGTGATGCCATTTTATGTTATTTTCCATGTAACTTACACCTTTGCCTTTGGTGGTATGAGCAATAATAAACGATGGTTTTCCTTGCTCGAATGGTAAACTTTTAAGGGTTTGGCTTAATTCTTCGAGGTTATGTCCATCTACATGCTTTACAGCCCAACCAAATGCTTCAAGTTTTTTGTCGATTGGCTCAAGTCCCATTACTTCGGCATTGGGTGCTGTAATTTGTAGTTTGTTATAATCGAGAATCGCACAGAGGTTATCCAATTTATAATGTGCTGCAAACATCATGGCTTCCCAGTTTGAGCCTTCGGCCATTTCTCCATCACCCAAAACAGTATAAACTTTCACGGGTGAATTATCTTTTTTTGCTGCCAAAGCCATGCCTGAGCAAATAGATAAACCATGCCCAAGACCCCCAGTATTTTGTTCGACACCTTTAATATATTTGGTTGGATGTCCAATATAAGGTGAGTTATATTTACAAATCGTCAGCAAATCTTCTTCTGGGAAAAAACCTTTATCGGCCAAAACTACGTAGAGAGCTTCTACACAATGTCCTTTACTCTGTACATATCTATCTCGAAGATTAGATTCCCAATTTTCAGGACTTACATTAAGAATTTCATTGTATAATACATTGAGAATATCAATTATTGACAAACTCCCGCCAGTATGCCCTGCTTTGGCATTGAAAATGTACTTGAGGATTTTTTGACGATATTCTCTTGATTTTTTTTCTAATTCCTTCACAATTATATAATTATTTTACCAATGTAAATCTGTAGTATTTAGACGTGTTATTTGGATAGCATTATTCATATACAGCGATTTAGAATTACAGATTAATATTTTTTTCATCATTCGTAAATCTAATATCAATTAATGCTTATAGACTTCCCAACCCATATAATTCCCCAATGCTTCTTCTAAAATTGAAGCTGTTTTAGAAGCATTCATTACTACATGATGCTCGAAACCGTTACGGCAAATATATTTCATAAGCCCTTGTAAATCAGGTATTTGAGCCACTGCTCTATTACCAAAAGTAGTAAGTGGATCATTTGTTAATTCGCCCTCACCAATATAAGCTTTGATAATACCCTTAGGATCATCAGTGCTTATTCTTCCGTAAGTGAGTGGCATGGCTGGCGTTCGTCCATCCAATGCACCATATGTATTTTCGACACCGACAGATGTTCCAAGAATTGGAGCATTTGAAATCTGAATATCTGGCAAGAACGACTTTGCCCAGTTGCCACAATGAAATAGGACACACTTTTCAGGATCATCGGCATAATTATTATTCCAATCAACCAATGCACTTGGTGAGCCAGAAGCCAATTGCATGGCATACATACTCAATGTACCCGTTACATCAACTTCACAAGCACTTGGAAGCATATTTTCTGACATGATACTCATGCTTGTACATACATTACAGCCATAGTTTTGTTGAAGAGAAGTCCAGCACTGAATAGCCGTTGCATCAAGAGCATTTTCTTCCATTATTTGCTTCAAAACAACATCCAATTTGGCTATTTGAAGCATTGCTTCATTGGGTGTTTTTCCTTTCGGAGCATAAGCGTTGATTGATTCAATGTGCTGCTTTACTATTGTATCATCGGCTGTGAGTTTATTCGCTCTCCCCAATATTTCGGATAAATCGAAAGTCGTTACTGTAATCCCACTTCTTTGGAGAATCTTCTCTGAATATCGAACAGTATTAAAAGCACCTGGTCTGGCACCAATCGCACCAATTCTGACATTTTTTAAACCTTTTACAACCCTACAAACTGCCACAAAATCCATTAGATCTTTTTGAAATTCGGGAGCAGATGGCAAACTAACATGCTGACTGGTCAGTGAATATTTGATGCCATATTGATAAAGATTATTACAAACTGAAATTTTTCCACACCATGAATCTCTGCGATTGACAACGTTCATTTTCGAGAGGTCGTCGGGGTAGGCTTGTATCAATACAGGTACATTTAAACCCGAAAGTTTTAAAGTGTCAGCTACACCTTTTTCATCGCCAAAATTGGGCAATAACACCAATATACCTGCTATCTCTTCTCGGTGTTTTTTAAACAATTCAGCACATTTTTGGGCTTCCTTGTAGGTTTCTACACCGCCGAGTTTGGTATCGTTACTAGCTAAAAGTATCGGTTTTAGATTTAACTTTGAAAAAACTTCAATGATTTCTAATCTTGCTTTTTCTACCAAACTATCAGGAAAGAAATCCCTGTTTCCTATGATTATTCCTATCGTCATAATTTAATTTTAATATTTGAAGAGTACTGAGGATTGGGTTTGAGTAATAATATGCCACACACCTTTTCCTTCAATACCCATCATAGCCATTTATATTTTTGTTTTCAAATACTCTAAACTCCTTTTCAAAGCGATTTCTGGTGAAGCTACCATGTCTTGTTCAACAAAATAATGCTCCACCCCTATCTCTTTCGCTTTTTTTACGATGCCTTTCAAATCAAGTACACCATCACCTGCGGTTGTCATATTTGAGAAAAGTGGAATCCATTGTGAAGCATTTCCCCCATCGCCCGAAAACTCTTTTTTCTCTTTCATGTCTTTCAAATGTAGCATTTTATAACGATTTGGATATTTTGTCAGGAAATCAATCGGATTTGCTCCTCCTGATGCTGTCCAAAAAATATCAAGCTCAAAAAAGACTAAATTTGGGTCGGTATTGTCTAAAATGATTTGAAGCGGAATTTGTCCATTCATAGGCTTAATGCCATAGCCGTGATTATGATAGCCAAAATTGATTCCATTTCTTTTAGCATTTTCGCCGATTTTATTGAAAGCTTCTGCTATACGTTTATAATCATCAATCGTTTGGCGTTTTTCATCAGGAATGGCAGGCAAGGTTACATACGTCTGTCCCAAAATATGAGCAGCTTCTCCTAATTTGTCCATGCCGTTTTGTAAAGTATCTAAATCGGTATGCATGGCTGGAGTTTTAAGCCCATTATCTGCCAAAATAGTTTTTACCTCTTGAATACTTTTCCCAAAATAACCACTTCCGCTAAAGCCTAACTGTGGCGTGACAGCACTCCAACGTTTTTGAGCTGACTCAGTACTAAATGGAAATGGTCCGTATAACTCCAATTCTTTATATCCCATTTGTGAAAGCATTTTTATACCACCCACAAAGTTTTCCGAAAGCATTTTAGGTAATGAAAAAAGCTGAATCCCAATCTGATTTTTCATACCCATTTCAGCAAAAATATCCTGTAATGGAGTCACAGCTGCTGCTGTTAAAATCCCTGTTTTCTTTAAAAATTGTCGTCTTGTTGTCATCTTTTTTTAATTTAATAGAACTTAGAACTATTTAATACTTACTATAACTCTCTGATAACGAGTCAATTGTGGTGTTCCATTGTCTTTTACCTCTAAAATCAAATGTATGGTTTCTCCTTTTTTAATGTCACTTGGGACTTTGAAAGAAGCCTTTTTTTTGTCTGCATTTTCGATAGAAATTTTACCATTATATGTATCAACTTCCTCATACTGCCACCAATGATAACTTAAAGTATTCCCATCAGGATCAGTAGCCGTTCCATTAAGTTTGACAATACTATTAGGTGCTGCAGTCAAATTTGCAGGAATATTTAGCTTAACGATTGGCGGATGATTGGCATTTTTATAATTTTTTATGCACCAATCTGCCCGAGAAGCAAAATCATTTTGCAAAACTTCCAACCAGCGAGTTTGAGCGAATGCTAAATCTGTTTTCTTTGTAAATGTGTTAAAATCTGCTGCATTTTCTCCATCTTCCCATCTATTTGGCGATGTTTTAGATTGTACCAATCGACCTCCCCAACCACCAAACTGTGGATTTTCTAGATTTCCTAAGCCTACATTTACTAAATGTAAAAATGCGGGAGAATCGCCCTCTGAAATGAAATCATATTGCCCAAAACTACCCCATTGATTTTTTTTAATTTTGGCAGGATCACTATAAATATCTTCTATTTCGCCTGCGGGTGGGTTTCCATCGCCATAACTATAGTACATTTTAGTTAATGCCCCATGATTATTGATTATTTTTTCACCCATAAATTTACCTTCTAAAAATGGGTGTAACTCAATTGGTACAGCCGTTTTCCAAAAGTAGGCTAAACACCAAAATTGCTTAGAATTATAATAAATCTTGATGTCTTTCCAATTGACTGAAATGTACTTACGATAGGTTGCATCTTGATCAAGAATTGCATAAATAATGGCTTTTTTACATACTTTTTCATAAATTGATTGCCATTTTGGGGTATTTTTGTAATCATCTTCAATTGATTTCAATGCCCTTGCAATGGTATTTGTACCACCCCAAACTTGCAAATAAAGTGGCGTCATATCATCATCAAGTAATTTCTTTTTGATATAATCAGAGCCTTCTGTATCTTTTTCCATCTCACCCTCAAAATCAATATTCCCGATTCGTATCAAACTTTTCAAGTGTTGGGCACTTGGATAACCTGCTGCGTTAGTTTTAAGACTTGGATAAACTTTTCCGTAAGCATCAACCAAATTATAAATCCACTGTGTTCCAGGCCAACGCAACTCGGTTCTTTCTCCATACATTTTTTTAGTCATCTCCATTTCGGAAGTGAACTTTGTGCCTTTCCCATCACCTTTATAATGCCATTGTGAACTTGAAATAATCAAACCTTCAATAGAAAATTCATTAGAATAAAGTAGTAATCTAATGAATGAATCTACATCATCTAATTCACCATCGGTCGTAACAATGGTTCTTGGCTTACTTGACTTTTGATTTTGAGCCAACAATAAATTAGAGGCCAACGTGAGGAAGCAAATAGTTAAAAAAAGAATGCTTTTTTTCATTATTTTTTATTATGTTTTGTACTAAAGTTAATGATATATTCAATTTGCAAGAATTAATTCTATTTCGTTGTCTTTGAAAACCTGCTTGTGCTTTTCTTCAATGCCTGAGTCTGTAATGATAAAATCAATCAAGCTCAATGCACCGAGACTTGCCAATGCACTTTTACCTATTTTTGTACTATCTGCCACCAAATAAGTAAGCTCGGCGGCATCTATCATGGCTTTTTTTACTACTAAATCACTGATTGATGGATAAGTCAAGCCCGATTTTAGGGAAATCCCCGCAGTTGCCAAAAATAGCTTTTGGACATTTAATCCCTTAAAAAAGTCTGCTGCTTTTTGTCCTGTCAACGAGAGAGTTGGAGGCTTAAATTCTCCCCCTGTCATAATAACTTCAATATTAAGTCCTGTTCCAAGCATCAAAGCTATATTTAGTGCATTCGTAATAACGGTTAAGTTTTTGATGCCTGAAGATTTTATTTTTTTAGCTATTTCGGTGGTTGTACTGCCTGAATCAAGAATAATTGTATCGCCATCTTCGATAAACTCTATACATTTTTGGGCAATCATTTCCTTCTTGTCGAGATTATCTTGATGAACCAATGAAAAGTTTTTCACTTGATCTTCAACATTTTTTAATGTTGCCCCGCCGTGTTCTTTTATAATCAAATCCTCGGCTTCGAGCTTTTCTAAATCTTGTCGTATCGTTACTTCTGTTACTTTAAAAAGGCGAGCCAAATCGACTACTTTTGCCGAGCCATCTTCCTTTAATAATTCAATAATTCTATCTCTTCTCTGGTTTGGTAGCATGATGTTTTTGGTCGATGTTGATGATTCATTTTAATCAAAATACATTTTCTTAAAGCAAAACTAAAAGAAAATAAACGAAATAAAAAGAAAATAAATGAAAATGTTTGTTTGTTATTTTTTTGCTTTTACTTTCGTGTTCAAAAATAAGTTAAATTTTTTCTTTGAATAACACATTCTCCTCTAATAACATGAAAAAAAGAATTTCTTTTACGAAAAAAAACAAAAGTTTGATTATTTGGGTGTTTTTTATTGCTCTCCCATATTTCGTACAGGCCCAAAGAAGGGCAAGTAATATTATTTCTCCTGAAGTTTTGTCAGACAACTCAGTTGTTTTTAAGGTGAAAGCTCCAAATGCCAAAAGTGTGCAGGTTGCAGGTACATGGTCGAAGGGATATAAGCCTAATGAAATGATAAAAAAAGATTCAGTTTTTGAAGTGAAAGTTGGCCCACTTCCATCAGATATGTATGAGTATGACATTGTTATTGATGGCATTCCAATGCTCGACCCACTTAATACAATGGTTACACGTGATGGAGCTTGGATTCAGAACAGATTAATGGTTCCAGGAGGATTAGCAGATATAATAGATGTAAAGTCTGTTCCACACGGTGATTTAAAATCAGTTTGGTATGATTCGCCAACGATTGGCACACAACAACGTAGAATGTTTATATACACGCCACCAAACTACGATAAAAATAACAAGAAATACCCAGTTTTATATTTACTACATGGAGGTGGTGGAGACGAAGAAGTTTGGTTGAGTCGTGGCAGAGCCAATTATATTTTAGATAATTTGATTGCGGCTGGAAAAGCTGAGCCAATGATTGTTGTCATCACCAATGGAAATGCTGTGACACCAGCAGCACCACTTGACCGCCCAGCAGCTATGCAAAATAAAGTACCTTCGGGAATTGGCTCAATGGCGGCAGGAACATTTGAAAAAAGTTTAATCAAAGATGTAATTCCATATGTCGAAAGCAATTATCGAGTAATCCCTGATGCCAACCACCGTGCCATTACTGGCTTTTCAATGGGTGGCTATCAGACCCAGAATATTACGAATGCTAATCCTGCGATGTTTAAATATATTGGGGTAATGAGTATGGGTCTGTTTTCTACTTTTCGAAATGATGGCTCATACAAGAAAGAAGAGCATATTAAGCAACTCGAAGAACTTCAAAGAAATAATCCAAAAGTATATTGGATTGGCATAGGAAACGACGATTTCTTATACAAAAGTGTAGTTGAAATGAGAAAATTATATGATGAAATAGGGTTCAAATATACTTATCGTGAAAATGAAGGGAACCACGACTGGAATTCATGGAGATTGTATTTATCAGAATTTGCTCCACTTTTATTTAAGTAACTTAGTAATGTTTTATTTCTATCTTAGAAAAACATGTCTAAAATGATAATTAAAAATTTCGTTTTTTTAGGTGTTTTAATCCTTTTTCTACTATCAGAGGCATTGGTTTTTGCACAAAAAAGAGAAAAACCAAGAATACTGATTAGTACAGACATTGGTGGCACTGACCCAGATGATAATCAGTCAATGATTCATTTGATGATGTATTCCGACTTGTTTCAAGTTGAAGGCTTGATTTCTTCACCTTTCGGAAAAGGTAGAAAAAAAGACCTATTAGATATGATTGATTTGTACGAAAAAGATTTTATAAAATTGAAAAAATATAATGCTAAATTATCAAGCCCCCAAGCTTTGCGAGCAGTTTGTAAGCAAGGTGAGATAGATTCTGCCCCGTATCAAGGATTTCGAAAATCATCTGAAGGCTCTGAGTGGATTATCAAATGTGCAAAAAAGAAGTCGAATCAAGTGCTATGGGTATTGGTTTGGGGTGGAATAGAAGATTTGGCTCAAGCCTTGCACGATGCTCCTGAAATTGAGAATAAAATAAGGGTGTTTTGGATTGGTGGCCCAAATAAAAAATGGAGCATTAATGCCTATTCTTATATAGTCGAACATCACCCAAACCTTTGGATAATAGAGTCTAATGCCACGTATCGAGGTTGGTTTATGGAAGAAGAAAATGCCCCTGCCAACATGCACGAAGGTGCATATTATGAAAACTTCATCAAAGGACATGGAGAAATGGGAAAAGACTTTATCAAATATTACAAAGGTCATATAAAAATGGGTGATACACCTTCATTAGCATATTTGATGAAAGGAAACCCCGACAATCCAAAGGGTGAAAGTTGGGGTGGGCAATACATCCCCATTGCTTACAGTTCAAGGTATATTTTTGAAAGAAACACCACAAAAGATGATAATTTCCCTGCTTATGGTTTAGTGGAATGGAGGTTTAAAGGCCCCAATATTAAGATTCCGTCCGATTCTGCTTGTTTTACTTTTGAAATACAAAAACAGGAATGGCCAGGGTATTATCTTGGAAAAGGTATATATGGCGTTCGTTATTCTTCAAAAAAGCCAGAAGTAGGTTCATACATCACTCATAGTAAAATCAAAGATTTAGACGGGCAAAAAGGCGAATACACCAGTACTTCACCTTGGCCAGGTATGCACAACAAAGATGATTTTAAAGTTGGTAAAAATTGGTACACCGATTTATCAAATTCCGAATATTTTCTTGATGGACAGCAAGGAGCCAAAACAATTTCAAAGTTCAGAAAAGAATATCTGAGCGACTGGGCAAAACGGTGGAAAAGTTTAGAATAATCTCATTTTTTTTATAAAACTCAACCTTATCTTTTTTCCATGAAAATTTTTAAAATATTTATCATCTTAGCTCTTTGTCAATTTTTTGTTGAAAAAGTTATTGGGCAAAGTACAAAACCAAGAGTAATCGTTTTGACAGATATTGAAAACGAACCCGATGATGCCATGTCAACGGTACGTTTTCTTACTTACTCCAATCAATTTGATATAGAAGGACTCATTGCCACTACATCCATTCACCAAAAAAATAAAGTAGCTTCGTGGAGGCTCAAAGAAATTGTTGAAGCCTATGGAAAAGTGCAACCCAATCTTTCACTTCACGAAGAAGGCTACCAAAGTGCTGAAAAACTTCTTTCACTCATAAAAGATGGACGACCCAACTATGGCATGCAGGCAGTTGGTAATGGTATGGATTCTGACGGTTCAGAGCTGATCATAAAATCAGTTGACCGAGCCGATTCTCGTCCTGTTTGGGTATTAGTTTGGGGAGGGCCCAATTGCCTTGCCCAAGCATTATGGAAAGTAAAAAATACCAGAAATGCCAAAGAAATAGAAAAGTTTGTTGCAAAACTAAGAGTTTATACCATTTCTGACCAAGATGATAGTGGCCCGTGGCTCAGAAAGACTTTTCCAGAATTATTTTATATTGCCAGTCCAGGCTTTCATGCTCTGGGTGGTTACCACTATGCTACTTGGACAGGCATCAGTGGTGACAAATTTCATGGTCGTTTTGCTGGTGGTAACTTTTCAACTGTCACTAACACTTGGCTCGATAAACATATTCGGTCTAAAGGCCCTTTAGGCAAACAATATCCTTTTGCTACATTTTTAATGGAAGGAGACTCTCCAAGTTTTATGTATTTAATTAATAATGGTCTTGGAAATTCTGAGCATCCAAACTGGGGAAGCTGGGGTGGTAGATACGAATTTTATCAACCACGCACCGAAAAATGGTTTTTAGAACCAGAAACTCGCCCTCTTTATACCAACGCCGAAGATGAAGTCTTTGGTGTCGACAGTAGTTGGCACACAAGCAATAAAGCGACTATCTGGCGTTGGCGTGATGCCTTTCAGAATGATTTTGAAGCCCGAATGGACTGGACTATTAAACCTTACAAAGAGGCAAACCACCCTCCTTTTGTTAAAATTAATAATGAAAAATACATCAAAGCCAAAGTGGGAGATAAAATTAATTTGAGTGCCGAAGGTTCAACAGACCCAGATGGAAACATACTTTCTTACAAGTGGTTTTACTATCCTGAAGTTGGTACTTTTTCTATCTCTACTGCACGTACGGGAAATCCACTAAAAATCGAAGATGCAGACAAAGAAAAAGCATGGTTTAGAGTTCCCCAAAGCACTCGATTAGGCACTATTCACATTATTTTGGCCGTTACTGACAATGGTATTCCTTCTCTTACTCGATATGAACGAATCATTGTTGATGTGCAATAAGTCAAGAGCTTTCTCTACCAAAAGTTGGACTTTAAAAATATCTAAAATCTGAAGATAGAAGCCTACTTCTATCTTCATTTTCTTATCTACTTACAACAATTTTTTGAGAGAAATTTCCTTTATCGCTATTTAACACAAGTAGATAAACTCCTTCTTGGAACGAACTACAATCAACCGTAATATTATAAACGCCTGACTCTTTCTCAGATTCATCAATAATGTACATAAGTGGCTTTCTACCTTTCATATCTGATAAAAGCAAACTCATCTTGGTTGATTCTTTTAGCTCAAATTCAACATTTATCATTGAGGAAACTGGATTTGGATAAGCATTGATACTTACATTTTGAATTTTTAATTCTTTTTTTTCATTTATTATAGTTATCTCTTCTTTTGTAGCTTGTATTTGGTCTTCATTTGCGGCGACATTATCTTGCTCAATTGCCAATTTATTATTGTTGGAACTGCAAATATATGCTTTGAAAGTACTACCATAAGGAACTCTTAATCCACCTATTCCTCCATTTTTACGAACAGATGATTCAATTTTTATTACTTTTCCAGCTTCTAAGATTAGACTTGAATTTGGCTTAACTTGCATTAAACCAACATATAAATCGCCAGTGAAATTAAAATTACAAGTAGATAAAAAAAGTTTATTCGAGGAGTTTGAGATAATTCCCGATGCGGCATAAAAGCCTGAATAATTATTATCAGCCGTCATAGCGATACCACAAACCATTTGCCCTACTGGCGTTGAGCAAGGTGTTGGAGAAGTTGCTAGTTGAGCAGGTAATAAGGGATTGCTTATCCCCACTGCAGCAAAAGCATTTTTCACTGTTGCAAGCTCTTTAGAATTAGCACCATAAATTTCTTCTGTAGCTTTGATAGCAGCAATTCTAAAATCCAAAAATTCACTTTGAGCACTCAAATATTGGGTTTCTGTACGATATACTATTTTGGCAGCACTCATTATTCCAATGCCAGTTATGGCATAACTTACACCAAAATCATTTGTTCCATTCCCTCCTTGTGAAACCAAATAGTACCAATGATTAATCACACCGCTATTGAGATGAACACCTCCATGATCATACACCATATTCCAATTCCAATACTTTCCTCTATAAGTATCAGGATTTCCTTTGGCGTTAGGGGTGGCCATATTTCTAAAACCAGTATGACTGCCTAAATCAAAATCTTCACCAATAAGCCAAGTTTTTTTATTTGGATAATAAAAATATTCAATTGTCGCTCCCCAAATATCACTTAATGCTTCATTTAAAGCTCCTGATTCTCCTTCATAGATTAAATTAGCAGAATTTTGACAAAATCCATGTCCTAATTCATGTGAAACTACATCTTGTGAAACAAGCGGGTCATAGTTAATATTGTCACCATCACCATAAAACATCTCCTCTCCAGACCAAAAAGCATTAACATAGTTTTCACCTAAACCTTTCAAATAATGCACATAACTCCTAAGTTTATAACCATTTCCATCGATGCTATTGCGGTTAAAGATATTTTTAAAAAAATCATAGGTATTTTGAGTACCAATATGAACATCAAATGCAGCATTATCTTTATTCTTATTTACTTTTGTTGTCCAATTATTATCCGTACTAGTAAAATCAGTGGCATTTGCAATATTAAAATTAACATCTCCACTTGTTAGATTCCCCACATTAAACGTTTCTATTCCCTTTCCTCTGCTATAATCACGCAATCGGTATGTGTTTGTGTTGTAAGTTAAATCAATTATACTTGTTTGATTGCCAGCATAACGAGTTGGTAGTGAAGCATTTGTTTGTGCTACTACCTTAATATTTTTTTCAATATCTTTTGCCTCAATCTTTACTTTTTTATCAAATTGGTATTTAGTCTTTGTGCTATTTTTTGAAAAACAATCATGTAAAATTGCATTAGAAAACAAAATATTCCCATTATTTGCATCTACAAAAACTAAATTTCGTTGTAATGGTTTTGAAGAAAAAATATTGAATTTATAGGCTAAATGTGGTTCGCTATTGATCTGAATAAATACTAATTCACCTACTAAATCTTTACGTATAAAGTTTGATGAGATAATCGAATTACGCTCCAATCCTTGATAAATAGTTAAATAATTAAGAGCAAATTCCAAGGCATTAGTGTTATTTATATTCGGAGTAGTGCTTGTATTTAGCTCTATCGGTGTATATTTTCCATTTATGACAGTTACATTATCAGCTTTTGTATGAACAGTATAAGTACTAAATTCTACCTTAATATCTTTAAAATATTGTTGATATTTCCGATGACGAAAACCTAATTCGTCGGCTTCTTGGTTGATTAGTTTAAATTGAATATAAGCATTTGGTTGAAGTTTGTTTTGTAAAATGTTCAAATCATCTTGAATATTTTTTGATAAATTATCAGTATTTGATACATTTTCAGCATCCTTGAATTCAATAAATGATGGATTGCCATTTTTATCGACATATCTTTTTTCGATTTGAGCATCGGCCAATTGACCTAAAAACAAAATACACAAAATATAAACTAATCGTGATGGATAAAGGCTAAAAGTTTTCATGGCTATAATTATATTGAGATTTTGATAAAAAATTAAGCTAAACTCGTTCTCAGTAAATGGTGTGTTTGATTGCGATTTCTACCCATAATTTTTAATTATTTGCACAGGTTTCATGATTTTGTTTCTTTTCTAAGTGTTTTATTTTGGAAGATAATTGGTTGATCCTCTCTTCATGTTGAATGATGTAGAGTGTTAATTCTTCAATTTTTTGAAGGTGTTTTGCAGCAATTTCTCCTAAATTGATACCCTTATCAATCACCTCATTTGAAGTGGGCATGTCTGGTAAATGTTTGTATTTACTGATATAGCGTTTAAGATTCGGAATGCTTTTTAGTTGGTAATTTTTATCAAAAACGAAGTCTGCCCAGTTGACTGAAGTTTTGGGCGTTACAACAATCTGTTCAGTTAAAATTCCATCTTCAACGAATAACTTGTAGCCCAATGGTGCTGAAGAAATTCCTGTACCAATAATCACCCCTCCCTTGTTTGGATTAATAATATTATCTGTTCCTATTTTGGCAGTTGGCCACGAGGAAGGATTTGCAGTACCACTATTTCCATCAGTATTATTTGCAATACATGTCACTGAAAAATAACGAGCGATAATTGACCCCTGGGTTCCTAAAATATAAGCTTTTTCATTATTTTTCCATTGCATGGCACTTGCACCAAAGGGCGAGTTCTTTGTATAAATAAAAAGCCCATTTGATTCAACTTTTATTTGAAATACTTGATTATCAGGGTCATCGAAGCTACTTTTCAATAGTATTTTGTTGGTAAGTGCTTCTTTGCTTAAATATTTCCCGTCATAAGTTTTAATAGTGAAGAATGAGTTGTTGGGGACTGGAGCATTTTCAACTTTGAATGTGCTGGTCTTAATATCTGCTACTGTTGCACGACCATAAACATATTGTACGTCAGTATTTGGATTATAATCTAAGTAGCTATTATTAACCATAAATTGATAACAATTTCCGGAAACAATTTGCCCATAGGTTCGAATTAATAATAAGCAATAAAAAATCAAGGTAAAAATCCATGATTTAAATAAAATAGCCTTAGATAAAACTGCGTCAAAACTTAATTGAGTTTTCATGACCTTAAATGTTTAAGTGAAAAATAATCTTTATAACTTGTACAAAGATTAAATATTAACTTAAAAGCATGTTAAGGGTAAATGATAGCTTCTTTTAAATTTAGTGAATTTACTAGGTATAAAAGAAGCTTGAAGACTACTATAAAGGCAAGTATATTTTAGAAGAATTTATATGATAAATCCCCATATATAACTGATAATCAATTACTTAAGAAAAAAAATACATTCTTCAGTTGATTAAAGAAAAGTATTAAACATCATAACCTAAAAAAACGATTGAATAATATTCAAAGGAAGAAATAGTAAATCAAGGGACTCAAATCATCCCCTAATAGCAATTTTGTAGAAACAAGATTATTTGATTTTAAAACTGGAAATATATAAATTGTGCAGGTTTATCAAACACTCCCAAAAGAAAGAAAAGCATAATAAATACCACATAGATTCCCCAACGAAGGATTAGTGGTTGGCTGGCAATAATTCTTCTCATACTTTTATCTCGCTGAATATAGTGAATTATTTCCATCAAGATGATAAGAGCTATCGCAATACAAAACTCAAATAAAGTTTGATTAAGAAATACATTTTTTGATACATAATCAAACTTAAATAATTCAGCAATGGTAGGTAAATTGGTAAATAAATGGGTAATTAAATGCCAACATTGGCTCATTTCAAGGTAATTACCTCTAAAAAAGATCCAAGCAAAAGCAACTAATGCAAATGTAATCGAAGCTTGAATTGTCTTAAATAAAAAGGGGATTTTATTAATTCCAGTAATTTTATTGATATAATCTCTTGGTTTTTGAGTCAAAATCGCTCCTATTAAATAAATGCCATGCAAAGCTCCCCAAATAATAAAATTCCAATTTGCTCCATGCCAAAGGCCACTCATGGTAAAAACAAAAAACAAATTAAAATATCTTCGGTAAACATTTACTCGATTTCCACCCAAGGGAATGTATAAATAATCTCGAAACCATGTAGAAAGTGAAATATGCCATCTCCGCCAAAACTCTGAAATGCTTTTCGAAAAGTAAGGTCGATCGAAGTTTTTCATTAACTTAAAACCCATTACTTCAGCCGTTCCAAGAGCAATATCTGAATAACCAGAAAAATCACAAAAAATTTGAAAAGAAAAGAAAATTGTTGCTACTATAATTGGTAGTCCTTGGTGCTGGGTTGGGCTATCATAAACTTGATTGACAAAAATTGCCAAACGATCGGCAATCACTACTTTTTTAAAAAGTCCCCAACCAATCAGTTGCAATCCACTCACAACTCGTTGATAATCAAACACTTTTACTTCATAAAACTGTGGTAATACGTTTTGTGGTCTTTCGATTGGCCCAGCCACCAACTGCGGATAAAACATCACATAAAGGGCATATAAGCCAAAATGTCGTTCGGCTTTTTGATTACCACGATACACTTCAATCGTATAACTCATGGCTTGAAAAGTGTGAAAAGACAAACCTATGGGTAGTACAAAATCTAACAATTTATAATGAGCTATATTGGCTTGAGCTAAAGCAAAAATAGCAAAATTAGTATATTTAAAGAATGCCAAAACGCCAATATTAGCAACCAAACTCATAATCAAATACCATTTTCTCTGCCTACCTTCTGACTTTTCAATCAGTAATCCTGCATAATAATCAACAACAATAGTGAAGCCCAGAATTAGTAAATATTCAGGTCTAAAAGCCATATAAAAAACACAACTTGCTACCAATAACCACCACCAACGATGCTTGTGTTTCAAAACAAAGTAAACGAGTGTAACAATTGGAAAGAATATGACAAATTCTATTGAATTAAAAAGCATAGATTTTACTGAAAATTGGTTATTGGACAAAAAAAATATAAACAACTGATCATCAATTATTTATCTATCCAAATGAATCAAGTTATAATTTTTTTAGAAATCTTATGAGATTTTGAGTGCGAACATCTCGACCTTTTACATTTAAATGATAAGTCATATCTTGACATAAGCTATCTGGATAAACAAAATCTTCAGGTTTACCCAAAATTGGAAAATGAGCTTTATTTTCCAATTCTCCTTGCAATTTATTAATAATTTCCTTGTCAAATTGATAGGATGAAGCTGCATACGATGGATATACATAACATACCTTCACCCCCATTTTTTGCATTTTTTCATAGAAATCATTCATATCGGCAATCGGTTTCTTGAAACTTACCTTATCATTAATGATTGCTCGTGGAATAGGATTGATGATAGGATTGTTAAAGTGACTTATCAAATCACCATATTGATTGATTGCTTTTCTAAAGAAAATATTGTCGATATCATCAATACTTGCTTCGTTAGATTTATGTTTAAATAGTCTTTCAAGTGTAAGTCTAAATGATGAAACCCTCACTTGGGCATTTTCGCCAATATATTTGATTAATGTATTTACGGCAGACACCACACTTATTGCTTGTGGGAAAGTTTCTAAAAAAAGGCTATTTTCTTTCAATTTTTCATCATCTATTCTATATGAAAACCATTCTTTTGCTTTAGGAAAAAAATTAGCCATTAAGATTTTTTCCTTAAAATTTCCTTCACTCGAAATGATATATTCAAAGCCCATAATTACAGTGTCACCCTTGTGCAATTCGGGTGCAATTTGTTGAAGCATAAAGTCAGTGCCATAATCGTAGTGCATTGACATATTTACAACTGGATGCTGCAAGGAATCTTCAATCATTTTACTATTGATTCCATAAGCAAAATTTGACCCAGCAATCATAACAATTTTTGGTGATTTCAAGCTTTGAAGACGAGCATATTTATCAATAATTGCAGCGGTATAAGAGTTTTCAAGGTCATATTTTTGATAAGGATTGAAGTCGTATAGCACCTCAATGATACCCCAAGTCAAAAGAAATAATAAGGAGATTTTGAAGAGAAATCGTTTTATTTTTATATTCATATTATCTGAGTCTGACCAGTATTTTTCTATAATTTAGCTTATGTGAATCTAAAAAATGATAGTTTTGTAAAAACAATTAGCTTTCAATATCAATCAGCAAATGAATTTACCTCGTTTTATAGCTCAACGGATTCAAAACACTAAATCTACTTCTTTTACTTCCACTGTTACTAAAATCGGGGTGGCAAGTATCGCTATAGGTTTGGCAATCATGATTTTGTCGTTTAGTATTTTAATTGGCTTCAAACGTACTATTAAGGAAAAACTTTTTAGCCTTAGTTCGCACATTCAAGTCAGCAAAATTACATTGAATCAGTCGTTTGAGGAAACTCCAATGCCAATAAATACAAAATTTTATCAAAATTACAGAAAAAACTCACAAATCAGGCATGTGCAGGCTGTTGCCAATAAAGCTGGTATGCTAAAATCGACCGAAGAATTGGCTGGAATTGTCATCAAAGGCGTAGGAAGAGACTATGATTGGCAAAATTTCTCAGAAAATTTAGTTGAAGGAAGAAGGATAAATTTTCAGGATTCTACATATTCAAGTGAAATAATTATCAGTCGAAAAATTGCAACGCAACTTAAAATCAAGCTTTCGGATGAAGTTTTAGTTTATTTTATACAAAATCCACCTCGCATTAGAAAGGTAAAAGTAGTAGGTATTTATGATACTGGATTAGAAGAATTTGACAAAAATTTTATTTTAGGAGATTTATCATTAATTCAGAAAATGAATGAATGGGATAATCAAACAGCTGGACATTATGAGATATTTCTAAATGATTTTGATGAATTAAACTCCACTGCTAAACAAGTTTTTGATGAAATCGATCAAGATATGCAAGTTTTGAAAGTAACTGAAATGTTCCCTGCCATTTTCGATTGGCTCAACCTCATGGATAGAAATATCATTGTTATTTTAGCTTTAATTTTGGTTGTGGCAAGTTTCAATATGATTTCGGTCTTACTGGTGATGATGATGGAACGAACGCCGATGATAGGCTTACTAAAAGCTTTAGGCTCAGACGATGCTAAAATTCGTAAGATATTTATATTCAATGGTTTAACAATTATTTTAAAAGGAATTTTTATAGGAAACATGATTGGACTTGGGCTTTGTGGCATCCAATTCTTTTACCGTGTGATCCCATTGGAAGCTGAAAGTTATTATATGAATTATGTACCGATTGATTTTAATTGGGGCATCATTTTATTGATAAACTTCATTACAATATTATTGGTATTGGCTGTAATCACTATCCCAACTTTTGTGGTTTCCAGAATGAAAGTTGTTGAAGCATTAAAATTTAGAGAGTAATTCTAATTACCAGAAATCAACAATAAATGATTGAATCAAAAGTCGATTGGTAAAAAAAGCGTACCTTTGCTGTTTATTTTAATATACAGGGATATGACTTTTGATGAATTAAACCTCAATAAATCACTCTTAAATGCCTTGAATGACTTGGGTTATACAAACCCAACGACAATTCAGCAAAAGGTGTTTTCAGTAGTGATGTCGGGCAAAGATGTGTGTGGAATTGCCCAAACAGGTACTGGAAAAACTTACGCTTATTTACTTCCTGCTTTACGACAATATGAATTTCCTAAAGATAAGCGAAATGCAGTTCGTTTGCCCCAAATTTTAATCATTGTTCCTACTCGTGAATTAGTTGTTCAGGTCGTAGAATCAGTCAAAAAGTTAAGCACATACATGACACTTTCGGTTGTTGGTGTTTATGGTGGAGTCAATATGAAACCTCAAATTGCTGAACTTGCCCAAGGTGTTGATGTTTTGGTAGCAACACCAGGTCGTTTAGTAGATTTGATGACTAATGGCGTAATTAAGACAAAAAATATCAAAAAATTGATCATTGATGAAGTCGATGAGATGCTCAATCTTGGTTTTCGAGCTCAATTAAAAGTAGTTTTGGATTTACTTCCCCTTAAAAGACAAAACTTAATGTTCTCAGCAACATTGACCGAAGATGTTGAATTATTGATTGATACTTATTTTAATAATCCTGTCAGAATTGAAGCTGCTCCGGCGGGAAGCCCACTCGAAAATATTGCACAAACTGCATATATTTTACCTAATTTTTACACAAAAATTAATTTTTTAGAACTTTTATTCATTCAAAATCCTGAGATGAATAAAGTTTTGGTATTTACTGCAACCAAGAAATTGGCAGATGATTTGTTTCAACAATTAGACAAGAAATTTCCGAATGAAATTGGTGTAATTCACTCCAATAAAGCTCAAAATAATAGATTTAATACGGTAAAAGAATTTCAAAGTGGAGAAATTCGTATTTTGATAGCAACTGATATTATTGCAAGAGGGTTGGATGTAGCAGAGGTTTCTCATGTTATCAATTTTGATATGCCAGAAGTGCCAGAAAATTACATTCACCGCATTGGTCGTACAGGCAGGGTTGATAAAAAAGGCATTGCGATTACTTTTATTACAAAGAAAGACGAAGAGCAAAAGGCAAATATCGAGAATTTAATGAATTATAAAATTCCGATGAAAAAATTACCCAAAAACCTTGAGATTTCAGACGAACTTACGGAAGATGAAAAGCCAAAGGTAGTAATGAAAGACATTGTCGTAAAAATTCCTAAAAAGGAAACTTTTGGACCTGCTTTCCATGAAAAATCTGAGAAAAACAAAAAGGTTAATGTAAGAAGAAACCACGATGCCGAAATGAAGAAAAAATATGGCAAATCGTATAGAAAAAGTGTAGATAGGTCATGATAATGATCAATTATAAATTGTTAATTATCAATTATTTATTCTATAACTATATTCTTGATAAGAAATTGATAATCAATTACTTACAAAATTTTTATAGCACAAATTGATAATTAACAATTTATAATTAATCATGATAATTTTTAAGCTTTGACTCTTGTATTATCTTTAAAAACCAAGATAAATATCAACAATACAACTCCCGAAATTGCCGCTGGAACCATCCAAACAGAAGTCCAATCATGAGTTGAAACCTCCCCTATTTTGGTTGTATATTTGTCTAAGACTTTTCCTGATAAAACCGATCCAATACCCATTCCGACCCCATAAGTGGCGAAAGTGATAAGACCTTGTGCTGAGTTTTTGATTTTTTCGCCTGCTTTATTATCTGTATAAATTTGTCCAGTAACAAAGAAGAAATCATAACATACACCATGAAGAACAATGGCAAGATATAGCATCCATTCTGACGAAATACCATCACCATACCCAAAACATACAAAACGCACAATCCACGCAATAAGCCCAACAATAAGCATCTTTTTAATACCAAATTTACTCAAAGCAAAAGGAATCAAAAGCATAAAAACTACCTCAGAAACTTGCCCAAGCGACATCTTATTTTCAACATTGCTCATGTGCGATTCAGTTAATGATAAATTTGCATGAGCGTAATAAAAGGATAAAGGAATACAAACCAAGATCGAACAAATAAAGAAAACTAAAAACGATTTGTCTTTAAATAATACAAAGGCATCAGTCCCTAAAATCTGACCAAAAGAAGTAGATTGCGTTGCTTTTGGTGGAGTATCAGGCAATGTGAATGCAAAAACAGCCCAAGCAATTGAAGTAAACATTGCTATCTGAAAAATTGTAACCTTATCACCCACTTCATAAAAACCGACAATATTGGTAATCACAATCCAAGCCACTGTTCCTACCACACGAATCGTCGGGAACTCCTTTTCAGGATTTTTCATTTGATTCATTGCAATTGAGCTTGACAATGCTAAATTTGGAGCAAAAGTGAGCGTATATGCCAAAATATACCAGAAAAAAGTATCTGGGTCTTGGTTTTGAATCAAAAAATAAAGAATGATAGCTCCTAAAATATTCAAAACACCCATTACTTTTTGAGCTGAAAAAAAGCGATCGGCAACCATTCCCATAAAAAATGGAGCTACAATTGAAGCGATTGAAAATGTTGCATAGGCATTCCCGATTTGATCACCTGTGGCGTGAAGTGTGGTAAAAAGATACTTTCCCATTTGTCCGTACCATGCTCCCCAAGTGGAAAACATCAGAAACATCATGGTCATTAATTTGATTCTAACAGTAGTGTTCATTTTAGATTAGGGTTTTAATTGATGGTGTTTTTTGTTATTTTTTCAAATTTTATCTTACAAATCTTTAAACTGCTTATATATTTTCTGCAAACGTACATCTCTTTCAGCAGCAATAATATCTTTAATTATCTTTTTCACCCCTACATTTTCATCAATCAAAGTTAAAGTTTGAATTCCTGCAAATCGTACATACCATTGTGAGTCTTTGGTAGCAATCTTTGTTAATAAAGGCAAACTTCTCACTTGAATATCAGGTTTTGATTTCACCAAATATGTTCCAAATATACCCAAAACTTGATAAAGTTCACTTCCTTTCATATTTTTTAAATGGTTTTCAAACCATTCATATCTTGATGGAGAAGCTTCATCGGCAAAATAATTGGCGACGGCGGCAAAAATATTAGGATTAGTTGAAGTATCAAACTTTAAGGCTAATTCAACTGCATCAGGTGGGCGGCTCGCCAAAATCGCTTCAATAGCTGCTGCTTGTACGGTATATGACGAATCTTTCAATGCTTCACGAAAAAGTTTATCATTTTGTGAGTTTTGAAAACCTTTGACAGCCAAAATCGCATCTGCTCTCACATACGAACGTGCATCATTTTGAATACAATATTGGAGAGCGTGTTCTACTTCTAAGAAATCATCTCCATCGTAATCAAAAAACTTCTGAACGGCAAACTGACGAACCCTCCAAAATTTATCTTTTGTGGCATCAATTAATAGTTTTCTAATGGCTTTATCAGAAGGAGGATTATAGAAAGTGGTGTCATCTTCGGGTATAAAGGTGAGCGTTTCTAAAACATTCAGTTTAGTTGCAATATGGTCAGCATTATAAAATTGTTCAATCAACTCCTCTTTTGATTTTTGATGTTCAATTTTTCCTACTAAAATATTTTCTGGGTCAAGAAGTACCATTTTTGGGGAAGATTTCGCTGCAAATTCAAATATTTGCTCAGCTTTATCAACTAAAATTTCATGTATAACTTTTTGATTATCGGCTAAAACGGCAACTTTTAATGGTAAACGATAAACAGGTGAATAGGTTGTATCTTGTATTTGCTTGATTCTTAATTTAATTATGCCATCTTCAAAAATATGGGATGCTTGTAAGATTGGATGTCCAGGTTTCATAAACCATTGATCAAAAAACCAGTGTAAATCTTCTCCTGTAACTTTTTCAAAGGCAATTCTCAATTCATCAATTTCTGTATTTCTGAAAGCATTTTTTTGCAAATATTGCTTCAGAGATTCAAAAAAAGCCTCCTCACCTACTTGCTTTCTCAGTAAATGTAGGATTCTTCCCCCTTTTGCATAAGAGTGAGAATCAAACATATCTTCCTTGTCTAAGTATCTGTAACGAATCAAAGGTTCTTGTTTTTCTTGTGATTCTGCAAAATATTGATTCAGAGCATTATATGCTACCAAATCACCTTCATCTTTGCCATATTTTTTGGTCATCCATAAATATTCTGCATAATCAGCAAAAGATTCATTAAGAGGTAGATTTGACCAAGATTCGCACGTAACCAAATCGCCAAACCAATGATGAAACAATTCATGAGCAATTACACCGTCATCATTATCATCAACTAATTGGTGCGAATCTTTTTGGATAAAATCACCATGAACAGTAGCGGTAGTATTTTCCATTGCTCCTGAAACATAATCTCTTACCGCAATTTGTGCATACTTATCCCACTGAAATTTTACACCAAGCATTTGCTCAAAATATCGAATCATTTCGGGTGTTCTTCCAAAAATATTCAGAGCATACTTTTCAAATTTAGGTTCAACATAATAGCTAACTTCAAAATCTTTAAAATTGGGATCAACAACTTTTTTAAATTCACCTACTGCAATCATTGTTAAATAAGGCGAAGCAGGCTTATCTTGTTTCCAATAATCTGTGCGTGTACCATCCGAATTTTGTTTTGAAGAAATCAGTTTGCCATTAGAAAGTGTGAGAAATGAAGCATTGCCGCCCAATTGGTTATCAATAGTGATAAAAATTTCCTGTGTCATTTTCTGATTTGGTGAATCAATGGTAGGAAACCAACATGAATTTGCTTCGGTTTCTCCTTGTGTCCAAATCTGTCTTGGTTTGTCAGTTTCTTCTCCTAATGGATTAATAAAATACAGTCCTTTATCAGCAGTGATGGCTTGGCTCCCTCCTAAAGGCAGCTCATTAGGCTTTGCAATATACTTGATTTGAACAGTCAGTGTGTCTTTTCTTGTATAAGTTTTACCTAAATTAATTTTTAAAATAAGATCATCATAATCATATTTTACGGCCTTATTGTACATCGTAACTTCCTGAATATCAAAACCTTTGGCATCTAATTCAAGAAGATTTTGTTCATAAAAATGAGGCTTGAAAGTAATTGTTGCTATACCTTTGAGGGTTTGTTTCATCCAATTAGGCTTGATTTCAAGTTTGGTATGAATCAAATCATTCTTCTTGGTTCGCTCCGCATTATATTTGCCTTGAGCAGGAATAATTGGTGTTTTTTCTTGGCTATAGGCAGTCCAAGTAAAACATACAAAAAACAAAAAATGAGAAAACTTCATTAAAATAATGAGTGAAAGAGTAAATGAGCGAATGTCCGAATAATTCTATAGTGAAGGATTGCTTCAACTTAAAGTCAAATAGGCGACCCTCATCAGAACTTTTCACTCAAAACTCAATTAGTGGCTTAATTTTTTTTCTTTTTTAATGGGTTTACGAAAATCAGTAAAATAAATTTCTTTTTGTTTTCTTAAAATATATCCATCTTCAATCGCTTCAACCCAATATTCACGTTTAAACTTAAAGTCATCCAAGCTTGCATAACCACCTTTCAACGTTAGAGTTACAATATTTTTTTCAGCATTATATTCCCAAGAAGTTTCATCGGTATCAATATCTAAAAAATCTACCCCTGCACAAAACTTCACTTTTGGATCACTTTCATAATCATAAGCGATCTTCCCTTCCGAATCAAAACTCATAATCAAATTATTAATCGTCAATTTAGATTCATTATAGGTGGTTAGAAAAATATCATTCCTTTCAATTTTATTCTTCACTAACATCCATCGTTTTGATTTATCTAATAAATCTTTTGTTAGAGCTACATAATCTACAGCAATTACGGGAGTAAGTTTATTTTCAACCGGCTTGCTTTCCGCAAAGTTTTGAGTGTTAACTTCTAACTTTAGTTCGTTTTTAGCATTAGGTGATTCATCAATCTTCGGTAGAATGGCTAAATCTGCCTGTACATTAGGCCCTTTTTGAACAACGCTATCAATTTTCTCAATTACTTCAACGGTCTTATATTTCTCTCTTGTAATTTGTTTCTTTGTAGCAATTGCTACTTTTCTTTTAACTTGAGCAAATTTAGTCTTTTCTAACTTTGCTTTCAGTTTCAAATCATCATAAAATTCTTCACTTATTTGTCTCAAGATAAAAGCATCTTGGAGACGTTCAACCGCATAGTTTCGCTTAAACTTAAAATCTTCAAGACTTGAATAGCCCCCTTTTATAGTTAATATAATTTGATGATTGGCTGAATCTAATGCCCAAGAAGATTCATCTGTGAGAACATCTAAATATTGAATACGAGTATTAGATTTGAAAGCAAAATTGGTTTCATAATCATATTCAATTTTCCCTCCCGCTTGAAAGCTCAACACAAAAGTATTTGCTTTGAGTTTGTTATTTCTGTACGAAGTGAAAATTATCTCATTTTTATCAATTTTATTATTAATCAAAATCCAACGTTTCGAAGGATTTAATAATTCATGCAGCCATTGTTCGTTTTTTTGAGCATAAATTGGAGTAAATATAAAAAGTAAAATAGCAATTTTTAAGTATTTAATCATTTGGGCTGATAATAAGCTAAAACGTTAGTTTGTTTACGAAATTTTGGCTGCCCTTTGGGCTGGTAAATATGATGCAATAAGTGTAATAATAATAATTGCTATTGCTGTTAATACAAAATCCGACGGATTCATTTTCACTGGGTACGCATCTATAATTGCACTCTGCATACCCATTTTAACTATTCCATATTTTTCTTGCAAATAACAAATTAGTCCCCCAACAATCAATCCAACAATTGCTCCTACAAAAGAAATAATCGCCCCCTCTTTAAAAAATATTTTCTTGATTAATGCCTCATCAGCACCCATTGCAGAAAGTGTTTTTAAGTCATCTTTTTTGTCGATAACAAGCATTGTTAAAGAAAAGAAAATATTAAATGATGCAATGCCAATAATGAATATTAGAGCTACAAAGATGAAAAGCTTCTCCCATTTTATCGCCCTAAATAATGTTGCATTCTGCTCATCTTGGTTTTGAATCAAATAATTGCTTCCCAAAATACTTGCGATTTCATCTTGTACATTTCTAAGATTTGCCTCTGGTTTTAATTGCACCTCTAAAGAAGTTCGTTTGTTTCCATATTCAGTTAACTGCTGAGCAAAAGAGAGTGGCACATAGACAAAATCATCATGAAATTGTTCTAATGAATAAACCCCTGAAACATTGATAATCAATGAATTAATATTATCTTGAGGGTTAAGCGAAATCGTTTTGTTATTTCTTGGATACCATATTTCGAGTGGTTCGATAATGTTTTGCAATGAAATATTCAAAGCCATGTATACGTTTCCTCCAATAAAAGCATAGTTTATACTATCTTTAGAAAGCACAAAATTCCCCTCCACCAAAGATTCTTTTAAACGACTGTGCTTTTGGAATGTGTCATCAACACCTTTAAGATTAACAACCATTTGCGAATTATTATATTTCACAAGAGCATTATCTTGAATGACTTCTGTCACATAAGCAACACCAGACAATTCCTTTATTTTCAGCAACTTATCTTTTTCTAAAACAAAACTTTTCCCACTCGCTGCTGAAATTTTAATATCTGGGTCAAAAGACTTAAAGATTTGTCTATTTAAATCTTCTAACCCATTAAAAACTGACAAGACAATTACCAAAGCCATTGTACCAACACCAATACCCAACATAGAAATAATGGATATAAAATTGATAAAGCTTTTCTTCTTTTTAGAAAAAAAATACCGCTTAGCTATTAATAATGATAGGTTCAAAAAGTTTTTTTGGTTTAATAGAGTCCTTCAATTACCTTGTTTGCCAACATTTGTCATAAATCACATAACTTAATCTTCATCAACGGGAGCAGGAGGAATAAGAATATTTGCAAATAAAGCATCAATCTTCTGAGCATATTCGGCAGTATCATCAATATAAAATTGCAATTGAGGGATAATTCTAAACTGATGTCTTACTCTTTCAGCCAAATGATTACGAATTACCTTCGTATTTTCCCTTATGATTTGTAAAAGTCCTTCTTTGTCTTTTGCAAGCAAAAAACTCATATAAACTCTTGCTATCGCCAAATCAGGCGTTGTTTTCACATCAGTTATTGTTACAAATGCACCATCAAATGCAGTTCTCATTTCACGTTGAAAAATCTCTCCCAAGTCTTTCTGAATTTGTTTTGCTACCTGTCTTTGTCGTTTCGTTTCCATCTTAAACTAATTTTTGAATGTTGGAATGATTGAATGATTGAATTTGAAATAAACCCAATATTTAAAAACAGATGATCTATTCAATCATTCTATCATTCACTCAATCATCATTATTTTCACAAATATCCGCATTTTTTTGGGTTAAATAAAGTAAAGTTTCTTACATCAAATACTTTTTTCATAACTTTGCAATGAATACTAAATTTTACTGCCTTGTTAACATTTTTTAGATTAAATTCTCTGTTTCATATTTTTTCGCTGCTTTTGCTTGTTTTGCTTGTAAAGCTACCTTTTTTTGGTGACAAACTTCCAATTCTTTTACCAGAGTTAGAATGGATGATTGTAGGCGAAAAGATACATAATGGTAGTTTTTTATATAAAGAACTCTGGACAAATGTTGGCCCTTTATCTGCATTTGTCTATTGGGTTATTGATGTTTCATTTGGTAGAACACAATCAGCTTATGAGTTTATTGCAATATTAATTACCTATTTTCAGGCATTATACTTTACATTTGTTTGTAATACACGCCAAACATTTCTCGAAAAAAATTACACTCCAGGCTTAATATATATATTAATGATGAGCCTTTCGTTCGACATGACGAAGCTTTCACCTGTTTTACTTTCTACTACATTCCTACTTTTTGCATTCAATAAATTAATTAAACAAATGGAACGCCGTGAAGGCGTTTCTGATGAAGTATTTGAAGTAGGACTCTATATTGGTATCGCTGTTTTATTTCATCAACCTTCAATGATTTTTATTTTTTGGGGAATCGCCTCATTAATATTTTTCACAAATGCCAACCTTAGACAACATTTCCTTGCTATTCTTGGCTTTACTTTACCGCTTTTTCTCGCTGCTTTGTATTTCTATTTCTATGATAGTCTTGATGAATTCAAATATAACTGGTTTAGTGGTATTTTCAGGATAAAACAATACAGCTTAGAAGATTTTAAAAGTGCATTAATAGCCATTTCAATTCCATCTGCACTCTCATTCTTTGGTTTTTTAAGTCTTACTCGTGTAAGTCGTTACAACAGTTATCAACAACGTACACAACAAATTATGTTGATTTGGATATTTGCGGCTATGTTGGCTCTATTTTTATCGCCCAATGTATCACCTATGCAATTTATTATTTTTGTTCCGTGTTTTGCCTTTTTTATTACTGGTTTCTTCCTTCATGTTCGTGGAACTTTCTTGCCAGAAACACTCTTTATGACGCTTTTTGTTTTTATATTATTTGCTCAATATCAAGGAGTTACCCCATTAATTGGCAATGGTTTCAATCAACTTGCCGATATGAGAATTAAGCCCAAAGACTTGCCGCGTTTCATGAAAGGGCAAAAAATGTTGGTGATTGGAGAGAGAATTGATGAATACAAAGAAGGGCAATCGGCTACTTGCTATCTCAACTGGGATTTATCAAAAATAGATTTGGAGAATCCCGATAATTATGAAAGTATCATAAATATCTTTGATAATTTTAAGAAAGACCCTCCAACAATCATTATTGATAAGCAGAATGTGATTCCAAAAATATTTCAAAGGATTCCAGCTTTAGCTGCTGATTATAGAGCAACCAAGTTTAAAGGTATCTATCAACGAAAATTTTAAGGTTTTTTTAAGTTCAAATAAGTATTGAGCTTTATTTAGCAATAACTATTTTACATTCACATCAGTATTTCTTGTAAAACTGTTTTTGGTATCGATAAAAAAAGGTTCTCTTTGTATCAAAAGAGAACCTTTTTTATTATTAAATCTTGCAAATTAATTTGCACTAATACTTTCAGTAAGTCTGATCTTTTCAGCTTTAGGGTTTGGATTAGCTGGTTTATCACCAACGTTTAATTCATCTTTCTTCAATTGAAGCCTTCTTACCTCAAGTAAACTACCTACCAAGAAATAGCAAATCAATAAGAATATGATAAAGAAACATAGCTCAGTATTCGTAAAATAACTTCTTGCCATGTAGGTAAGGGCGGTAAGAGCGATTGTTACAAAATATAGAGAAAATGAAGCCTGAAGATGCGATAAATTATTGTCAATCAGCAAATGGTGCATGTGAAGACGATCAGCTTTAAAAGGAGATTTTCCACGCAAAATTCGAATGGCAAATACTCGAATGGTGTCAAAAATAGGGATAATTAAGATAACAATGGCAATCACAGGAGCACTTACAAAAGAAATATCTGATTCCCAAGCGTGCATTACATTGAAGTGTATAAATTTAACCGCCAAAACTGTAATAATATAACCAATAATCAATGAACCTGTATCGCCCATAAAAATCTTGTTGGTATGGGAAAAATTAAATCGCAAAAAGCCAACCAATGAGCCCGCCAGACACAAAGCTAAACAAGCCAAAGAATAATGGTGATTAACAAGAAACCAAAGCCCAAATCCTGTGCTAGCAATCATCGCAATTCCACCTGCTAAACCATCAATACCATCAATCAGGTTAAAGGCATTAATCATTGCCACAAAAAAGAAAATTGTCAAAAGAATACTAATGATATACGGGATGTGGCTAATACCAAAAATTCCAAATAAATCTGAAATTCTTAAATCACTACCAACAACAACAATTGCTGAAGCCATGATTTGTACAATGATTTTTTTGGTAGGAGAAAGTGCGTATAAATCATCCTTTACACCCAAAAAGAACAGAATAACCGTTCCTGCAAAAACTTTATGAATTAAAATACCTTCATCGCCAAAATTCCAAATCATATACCCAATGAGTATGCCTGCAAAGATAGCAACGCCACCAAAAGTTGGTGTAGGTGTCTTATGAGAGCTTCGTTTAACAGGGTTATCCATCAACCCTCGAAGTCCACTAATATTAATGATTACGGGAATTGAACGCAAATTGATAACCATTGCAACAATTGCCGAAATCAGGATTTGAATATTTTTGTCTGGTATAAGTGATTCAAATGTAGAGAACATCAGAAAGAATATTTATCGAATTTTGGGCTAACAATTATTTACAAAATAAATACTTTTTCAAACAAAAAAAGTATAAATACGGAATATTTTTATTGATTTATTTATCTAATGGCGATAATTCGCTCACGGATACGTTGTGCTGGATTACCCTGATAGATTGAATAAGACTCAAGATTCTTTGTAGCAACCGAATTGACAGTTAGAACAGCGTGTGAATAGCAAGTTACACCTCCACAAACTACAGCTTTTGCTCCAATCCAGGCACCTTCTTCAATAATGATTGGTTTCACAATTAAATCAAATGTATCTTTTCCAAAATCATGATTTCCTGTGAGTAGCATCGCACCTTGTGAAATACAAGCATTATCTCCAATTTTCACTTTATCTAAATTATCAATCCAAATACTTTCTCCAAGCCATACATTATTTCCAACTTCCAAATTCCATGGATACTTAATATTGATTCCGTGCTTCATCATTACATTACTACCAATTTTAGCACCAAATTTCCTTAAAATAAAAACTTTTATCGAAACGGGTATCAATAAGTATGATTTAATAAAAATACGATTTGCCAAAAACCAAAACACTGAAAGGAAGATCCCCCTAGTAAGGTTTGATTTTTTATACCAATCATTATTATATTTTGATAAATCTGTTTTAATCATTTAGACAACATTTATTTAAAAAAGTTACAAAATTTGTAATATGTTTTAACTCATTATTAATAAATATACTACTTTTTAATTTATAAGTAATTGATAATTAATGCTTTTATAAAGATTGAAGTTTAGCGATTAATTGACCACTTTTTTGTCGTCCTTCATCAAGTCGATCAGATAAATACGCTTTTGTTGCTTCAAAATGTTTTCGGTAGCTTTCTTTATCTCCCATTTCTACAATATTAGCCCATTCATGTACGGCTGTATGAAAAGCCAAATCTTCTCCTCGTATTGATTTATCAAATAGAGCGGCCGAAATGGTTTCTTCCAATAAATCTTCATTGAGAAATAGATACTCAGCCATTCCTACACGAAGTTTGAATGGAGGTGTTTGACAAATCAAGTTTTTATAAGGATTTGTTCCTAATTTATGCCAAGTATCAACCATTGCTAATAGACTAAGATGAGAATTGGGTTTATGTCCAAAATCTTGACTTAAACTAAATTCACTCATAATTTTGTCATCCAGCATTAATGTTTCTGATTTGTCTTTAAAAACAAGATCGCGTGCTGCATAAATTCTTTTTCTGAACTTTTTTTCGTTTTCTTCGATCATCAATTCAAAAAGTTCACTTTCTGCCTTTGCATAGCTTCTAACATCTTTTTTGGCATAAGGATTGAGCAAGGCAAGTCCCGAATAAACATGAAATTTATAGCTATAAATGCGTAAAGTCATCAAAAACTTTACATTATCGAGTCCATTTGGATGCAAAACATTTTCCCATGGATAAACTTTTCTGTGCATAAAGGCAGTCCCAATACTTTCAAATCCAACGTGTGTAACCGCCTGAATATCAGCCATCATGCGGTCATGTGCATGAAAATCTTCTAATTGATGAATATTTGAACCAATTTTAGTGAAAATTTTTATTGTCTCATCAAAAGCATCATTGTTTGCTCGATGGTTGATAAGCACAAGCGTTTGACCTATTGGATTGACAGCAGGGCCGTAGAGGGCATGACAAGTAACAATTTGGGTATCTTTCGGAAGATACTTTTCAAAAGCAATAATTTCGGGGGTTTTTACAGAAGTTTGCCCAGCTACAATCGCACCATATTTAGTAGATGGCCCACACTGGGCAACTACTTTTTCAATATTTTCGGCCTCAACTGAATATAGAATAAAATCACAAATACGTGAAACAGCTATGCCATCACTCAAGATTTGGATGCCAAAACTGTTTAATTCGTTTTCTAAAATTTCTCGATTTTGTGGCAAATCACAACCATATACCTCATAACCAGCATTTGCCCAAATTCGAGCAAACATTTTACCCATATCGCCTAAACCTATAATTCCTATTTTCATTAATTCAATAAGTCAATGTGAGCATGAGTGAATGTTTAATTTTTCAGCACATACATATTCTTTGTCTAATAATATTTAATTTTGGTCTTTAATAGTACAAATTAACAAAAATTCACTCATTCACTCATTCACTCATTCGAAATTATTTCATGCGTTCAATAGTATTACTTATCGTTTCCAATACATTCATGACCTTTGCATGGTATGGACATTTGAAACGTCCTGATTTGCCAATATGGAAAGCAATATTGATTAGTTGGGGAATTGCCTTTTTTGAATACCTTTTTATGGTTCCTGCCAATCGACTCGGCTATGGACAATTCAATGCCTTTCAGCTAAAAACAATTCAAGAAGCGATAACCTTGGTTGTTTTTGTAATTTTTGCTGTACTTTATCTGAAAGAGCCTTTAAAATGGAATTATTTAGTAGGATTTGGGCTCATATTTTTGGCTGTCTGGGTTGTTTTTAGGAAATAAAAATCTCCATTTTATAAAAAAGGATTACATAAATATTTATGTAATCCTTTTATTTTTTTAATAACATCTGGCAAGTCTATTTTTCTGAAATGCCATATTTCTCAACATATTTCTTGTTTAATCTTTTTTGTTTGTCGTCTAAGTCAATCTTTTTACCTCTTATAAAAGCATAAACAACTTTGTTAGTTTTCATATCAAGAATATCGCCTGTCGAGACCGCAATGGTAGCCATCTTTCCAACTTCGAGTGTACCTACTTGCTTATCAATATCCAAAATTTTTGCATTATTTAAAGTAATCATTTTTAAGGCATCTTCCTTCTCCATCCCAAATGCAGCAGCAGTTCCTGCCGCAAAAGGTAAATTTCTTGTACGCCAAAACTCTTCAGTATAAAACATTCCTGTAAGAATACCCGCTTTCATTAATTTTGCAGGAAGTTTATATGGATTCCAAACATCTTCGTCAACTGTACTTGGAAGACGATGCGTTGGAGCAACAATTACTGGAATACTATTTTCTTTCAAAAAATCAATAGCTAAATCAGCTTCTTCTCCACCAACAATTACAATATTTTTGATTTTATATTGTTGGGCAAGTCTCACCGACTCAATAATTTCTTTGCCCGATTCAGTTCTAATAAATAGTCGCTTAGAGCCATCAAAAAGCCCTCTTGTGGCTTCTAATTTTGCATTTTTAATAGTTGGAGTAGTCGTTTCAGCATAAGCGAGTGCATCTGCGAAAAACTTATGCAAATCGTTTTTTTGTTCGATATATTTATCGTTTTTCTTGATTACAAATTTAGACTCTTCAAAGCTAAATTGACGAGCAATAAGGGTTGGATAATTTAACCAAATGCCATCATCTTTTTTTAGGGCTGCATCCTCCCAATTCCAACCATCATATTCCATCACAGAAGAAGTACCCGAAATAATACCTCCTTCTGGAGTTGTTTGACCAATCAACACTCCATTTCCACGAATAGTAGGAATCACTTCAGAATCAGTATTGTGAGCAATCAAAGTTCGCACATTTGGATTGAAAGAGCCCGTTTCGGTTTGGTCAAGAGTTGATCGAACCGATGTAATTTCTATCAAACCTGCCCATGCTGCAGGAGCAATAATGCCTGGATAAACAGATTTACCACTTACATTGATGATTTCAGTATTTGATTTGTTGAAATTTGTTGAAGCATCTCCGACAGCAGTAATCATTCCTTTATCGAATACGATTGTACCATTTTGAATAATTTTTCCATCGCCAACATGAATAGTGGCACCCACTAATGCAATAGGCTTTGATTGAGGTGATGCGGGGGCAGGATTTTGTGAAAATCCTAAAAAGCTTATAAATAGTAAACTGAGAAGTGATAATTGTTTGTTCATGGGTAGGTTTTAGTTTGATGAACAAATTTTGCAAAAAATATATACATTTCCAAACATGCTTCTAAATATCATTGTTTTATATATTCAAAGCCAAACTCGAACTTATAGGTATTATTTGATTAACTATAAATAATCAACAAAAAAACACAAAAGAATAAATCCTCTTGTGTTTAATTTGAATTTCTCTACTTTTGGGTTTCTATTAGTGCTTTTGTTTATTTTTTAGGAATACGATTGTTATGTAACAATTTACTAAATTTTAGAAATTTCCTTTTTCAGCAATGGCGAAGGAAAAAAAGCAGGAATATAATGCTCTGATAATGAAATTGTCTTTTTTTCTTTAATTAATTGTACTTTTTTTGCAGAACGTTTTTTATGAAAAAAAGTACCAAAGCCTTTAAATGTAATCTTATTTCCCTGAACAATTTCATGCTTAATCACACCAAATAAAGATTCAGTAATTACACACACTTCAATTAGATCCAAATTAGTTTTATTGGAAATTGCTTGATTAAGCTCGGCTTTTGTCATACAGATATGGTTTTGATCGCAAATGTTGTTTTTGAGTCAAAGTTTTTAAATCTTTATTGGATTATTTAAACAATGAATATTACATTCAAAAGTAAAAAGAGTAAATAATGTAGCAAAATAAAAAAACTAAGAATTTATAAATCCCACTATTTTGTAAATGAAACTACCTAAATCGTCCACAAAAAATAAACTATAATTTTCAACCATTTCTTTATAATGAAAATCAATACCCTAATCATAGATGACGACATAAATTGGCAAAAAATTATTAGCAAATTTGTGCAATTGAATCCAGTTCTTACATTGATTGGCACTTGTAATTCAGCTATGGACGCCTATTCCAAAATGATTGAATCGGAAATAGATCTATTGATTTGTGATATCGAAATGCCCGACATTTCAGGCCTTAATTTTATAAAAAGTATTCGTAATGCTCCCTTAGTGATTTTTGTCACGGCTCATCGTGATTATGCTTTGGATTGTTATGAAGTGTCACCAGTAGATTTCTTGTTAAAACCACTTGACCTCGAACGTTTCATTAAAAGTATTGAAAAAGTAAGACAACGATTGTCGAATACGCCAGAATCTGTAAGCATCGAACCATACTTTTTTGTAAGAGAAAATCTCAATTATATTCAAATTGATTATAAAGACGTATATTATATGAAGGCCCAAGAAAATTTTTTGGAGATTGTTACAACCAATCAAACATATATGCCATTATTATCAATCACGAAAATGGAAGAGCATCTCAAAAGTGATGTTTTTATGAGGGTGCATCGTTCGTACCTAGTAAACCGTTCAATGATAAGTTCGATTGCAAAAAATGATATTATTCTTCGTTCTGGGAAAACAATTCCGATCGGAGATCAATATAGGTCCCAAATCAACCGTAAACACATAGAGGGAAGCCTTATCAGTAGAAATAATTGAATTTAAATTTGATTATGGCAAATTTCCTATGGTCATATTATTTCAAAAATATTTTAATTCCCTTATTTCTTTTTGGGATTATAAACTTATCTACAAATGCACAAGAAATTACTTTTCTAAAAAGGCAATTATCAAATGTAAAAACTGATAGTAGTCACATACGCCTATTATACGAGATAGGTATAAAGTACGAATTTTCAAATATTGACTCCAGTATTGCATTTTTAAAACAATCTCTGCTTATTGCCCAACAAAAAAATGATTTAAAGGCAGCTGCAAATGCCATGTATAAGATCGGTTTTATGTATTTGTATTATATTAAGGATGAATCAAGTGCAGGTGCATGGCTCAACAAAGGAATTTCAATTGCTAAACGTAATCAAGACAATACAAATTTAGCTAATTGCTATATGCTATTAGGTATTATTTCAGATCATCAACATATTGGCAATCCATTAGACTTTTATAGTGTGGCACTGACTTATGCTAAAAAAACCAATGATTGGAAAGTCCAGACATATTGTTATGAAATGTTATCTTCATATTATCAAGCGAAAGGGATCTACAAGGAAGCGATAAATGCTGCTTATAAAGCTCTAAGTATTTGTGAAAAATACGATATTGACAGTTGGTTTTCAGGTGGCTTGGATTATTGTGAATTGCTTGATAAACAAGGAAAATTTGATGAATCACTTTCTTTTCGACAAAAATTGAGTGCTTCAAAAAAGAAATTAAAAAAGACTAAAGGCTATTTCGTCTATATGAATGACATTGGTAGGCTGGAAACAAAATTGAAGAACTATCCTGAAGCTGAAACTATTTTTTTTAAAATTTTAGATATTGAAAAAAATAAACCTAAAATTGACACTTTTCACTTGCTTTTTATCTTTCGTAACCTTGAAACATTGTATCTTGAGCAAGAAGATTATAAGAAAGCATGGCAAGTAAGTAAGAATTTAGCCGAAACTCGCTTATGGTTACAAGAAAAACGACAAACACAAAATAGCAAGTTGCAAATGACTCAGCAAAAGGCAAATTTAGACCTTGAAAAGAAAGAAATAGAAATTACACTTTTGGAATCTCAAAAAAAACAGCAATTAATATTTTTAGTAGTCGTTATTTTTTTTGTGTTTTTACTTATCAGTTTTTTGATTTTTCTACAAAGAAATAACCAAAAAATAGAAAAGCAAAAGGTTGAATTGGGATTACTTAATTCAAACAAAGATAAATTGTTTGCTATTCTTTCACATGATTTGCGGTCGCCAGTAGCCAGTCTTAAAAACTATATGATGCTCATTAATTGGGGAGCATTAGATCAAAATGAGTTCGCATCAGCAGCAAATGAACTGAGCTTTAAGGTTAGTAATATTCACAATATGTTAGAAAACTTGTTAAACTGGTCGCTTTCACAAATGGGAGGATTAAAACCACAAATTTCTAAAACCTTAATTTATAACATTGTTGATGAACAGATTCTTTTATTGAAACCTTTCTTTGAATCAAAAAAAATAGTCATTGAAAATCAAATTCCAAAGGAAGCTCATATAATAGTTGATGATAATCATTTAAAGATTATCATCAGAAACTTACTACAAAATGCCATAAAATTCACCAATATCGGTGGGGAAATAAATTTTACATTTTTAGAATACAATAATAATTATATAATTGAAATAAAAGATAATGGTGTTGGGATGTCCAATAAAAAGCTTAATGACCTTTTTAATTTGAAAAATAATGCTTCAAATTTAGGTACGAATAAAGAATATGGAACAGGTCTCGGATTAGTATTGATCAAAGAGTTAGTGGATATTAATTCGGGTAAAATTGCATTTAAAAGTGAAGATGACAAAGGAACTACAATTAGTATCACATTTCCCAAAAATTAAAAAAAACACAAAAGAAAATTCCTTTTGTGTTTTAGTCGATTGATTTTACTAATTGGGTTATTTACAATTTATTTGAGGTATGTGTTTCATTCGTTTATATCCATTTTGCGTTAACACTATTTGACTTGAAAATGTTTGGAAGGCACAAAAGCAGGAATATGGCGTTCTGAAATTAAAATTGTCTTCTTTTCTTGAATTAATTGTGCTTTTTTTGCAGAACGCTTTTTCTGTAAAAAAGTACCAAAACTTTTAAAACCAACTTTGTTACCGTTTACTATTTCTTGTTTGATAATGTTAAACAAAGACTCAGTAATATACTTAACTTCATTAATATTTAAATTTGTCTTTTGAGCAATAATTTAATTAAGTTCAGCTTTGTTCATAAGCACAAGAATAGTTAGAATGTTAAGTAATTTTTTATTTTTTTCAACAAATAATTCAGCAAACTAAAAAAGGTTTTTTATATTAAAATGAGCAAATTATATACAAGCTTAGCCAAGGTTTATCATGAAATTTATCAAACATTATTTAATTATGATGATGAATTTGCCTTCTATGAGACTTATCTTCAAGCACATCAAATAAAATCAATTGTTGAAATTGGTTGTGGTACAGGGAACTTAGCCAAGCGTTTAGTCGATGCTAATTACGAGTATCTTGGAATTGACCTTTTCCAAGAAATGCTTGATATCGCTACCCGAAATGCACCCAATGCTTCGTTTACACAAGGCGATGTTCGCAACTTTTCTTTGCCTTCCACTTCTGATTGTTTTTTAATTACAGGAAGAAGTATTAGCTATCTTACAACTACATACGATATTTTGCAAAGCATGGATTGCATTTATAAAAATTTAAAACCAAATGGCATATTAATGTTTGATGCGATTGATGCTGCTCAATTATTCTTAGACTTTAAAGAATTGAAAAAAGATGAACTGATAGCCTCTTTTGGTGAAAATTACTATAAACGTAATAGTGAAAGTAAACCAAATTTGAAAACAGGCTGGACATGGGACTGGAGTTCGGTTTATTATCAATTAGATTCAAATCAAACATATCAAGAAATAGGACAAGATTTTTCAACTTTACGGGCTTTCACAAAAGATGAAGTTCGATTACTACTAAATATGTCGGGTTTTGAGTTACTCGAAATTTTACCAAAAAAATCCTATGCGTGGGATGACAATTTTTTCATTGCCAAAAAAATTTAGACATGATTGATATAAGAAAATTTAATATTGAAACTGACGGCGATGCTATTTGGGAAATTATTCATCAAATAATCATCGAAGGAGATACTTTAGTTTTTAGTCCTGATTCAACAAAAGAAAAAATGCTTACTTACTGGGCAGCGGATGATAAATTGGCTTATGTAGCAGAATTAAACGGAACAATTGTTGGGACAATGTATATCAAACAAAACCAACCTGATTTAGGCTCGCATGTGGCCAATGCGGGATATTTGGTTCATCCCTCACATCGAGGAAAAGGAATTGCTGAACAAATGTGTCGACTTTCATTAGAAGAAGCACGGAATTTAGGTTTTAAGGCAATGCAGTTTAATATAGTTATAAGTACTAACACAGTTGCGGTAAGAGTTTGGCAAAAATGTGGTTTTGAAATCATCGGACGTTTACCAAAAGCTTTTCAACATCAAAAATTAGGGTTTGTAGATGCTTTTGTGATGTACCAATGGCTTGCTTGATATTTTTTAATTTACAATTTATTTTGAAAATATTCCAATAAAAAAAGCCTTGAAATGTATCAAATTTGACTTATTTCAAGGCTTTTTTAGATAATCTACTCATTTTTTAACAAGCAATCTTATCAGCTCTACGAGCGTGCCTTCCACCTTCAAACGGTGTTGATAAGAACGTTTTTACACAAGCTAATGCCAAATCAATATCTATAAAGCGAGCAGGTAAACAAATAACATTAGCATTATTGTGTTGGCGAATTAATTCCGCAACTTCAACATTCCAAGCTAATCCTGCACGAATCCCTTGGTGATGATTGGCAGTCATACAAACCCCATTTCCACTTCCGCAAATCAAAATTCCAAATTCATATTGTCCACTTTCAACTGCACTGGCCAATGGATGTGCAGTATCTGGATAATCCATTGAATCGGGCAAATATGGGCCATAATCTGCGGTTTCATAATTTTGTTCTTGAAGCCAACGAAGAACAATTTTTTTGTACTCAAAACCTGCATGGTCTCCTGCAATTGCAACTTTCATAAAATTTGTTACTCCTATTTTTGTTTAATTACTTTCCTATATTTGGAGTGAATTAGATAAGAAAGAATCATTATTTGTGATTTTAAACTTTTTTTTGCAAATATACGTTTTCAATATCCAATTCTTCTTAATATTCAAATAAGAATTGTTTTTTTATCCAAATTAGATATATCTTCAACACCTAAAAATTTTGTACGACAAAAATAAGATTATGATTGAAAAAGAAATTGAGCTAAATGAAGAAGAATTAATTCGAGAAGCATTTATAGAAAAAGGTTGGAATGAAATCCAAAGTCAAGACTCTTGGCAAATATTAAAAACAGTTTCTGAATTTGTCGAAGGTTTCGACCGATTGGCAAAAATCGGGCCTTGTGTCACTATTTACGGTTCTGCAAGAACAAAACCTGACCACAAATACTATTTACTTTCGGAAAGTATTGCAGCCAAATTGGTAGAAAAGGGCTATGGAGTTATCACAGGCGGTGGCCCTGGTGTCATGGAAGCTGGTAATAAAGGAGCAAGAGAAAATGGGGGAAAATCAGTTGGTTTAAATATAAAATTACCTTTTGAACAAGTCCCAAATAGATTTGTTGACCCTGATAAAAGCATCAATTTCGACTACTTTTTTGCTCGAAAAGTTTGCTTTATGAAATATTCACAAGGGTTTGTCATTATGCCAGGTGGTTTTGGCACTTTAGATGAACTTTTTGAAGCATTAACATTGATTCAAACCAAAAAAATCGCTCGTTTTCCAATCATTATGGTTGGAAGTGAGTATTGGTCAGGCCTACTTGACTGGATAATGAAAACGATGTGCGAAAAGGAGAATAACATTAATCCAGAAGACATGAACCTCATCAAATTGGTTGATACAGCTGAGGACGTTGTAAAAATCATCGATGAATTCTACGGCAAATATCTTTTGAAGCCAAACTTTTAAGAGTGCTGAGTTTAGAGTTCTGAATTCTGAGTTAAAACTGAGTAAAAAAACTCAGAACTCATAATTCAGAACTCAGAACTAAAATCAAGCTTCCTCTCCAACGATTTCTTCCAAAACAGCAACTAAATGTGAAGCAATCATTTCAGCCGAGCGACCTTCGATATGGTGTCTTTCGATAAAATGAGCAATTTCTCCATCTTTAAAAATCGCAATTGCTGGTGATGAAGGTGGAAAAGGAATATAAGTACGCATTTGCTGAACAGCGTCAGTATCAACACCTGCAAAAACTGTTACTAAGCTATCAGGTTTTGCTTCTGAACGTTGTAAAGCTAACTTCACACCTGGACGACAAGTACCTGCCGCACATCCACAAACAGAATTAATAACCACCAAAGAAGTTCCTTGTTGATTGCTAATAAAATTATCTACATCTGACGGAGTCAGTAATTCTTGAAAGCCTACATTAACTAAATCAGCTTTCATGGGTGCTACTAAATGAGGAGGATACATAGTATAAATCGCCCCCCTGCCCCTAAAGGGGAGCTTTTTTTGTTAGTTTAAAATGTTGTAGGGGAAGCTCAACATTTATTTTTATTTTTTATTCCCTTCGTGGGTTGGCTTGTTTTTTACATAAAACCAAGTTCAAGTTTGGCAACTTCCGACATCATATCAGTTGCATAAGGTGGGTCGAATGTAAGTTCTACGCTCACATCACTGACACCTTCAATCTCACGAATTTTCTGCTCCACTTCCACAGGAATCGACTCAGCCGATGGACAAGATGGAGAAGTTAGCGTCATCAAAACATAAATATTATTTACTGGAAAAACCTTGATGTCATATATTAAGCCTAATTCATATACATCTACAGGAATCTCAGGGTCATAAACTTGCTTTATGGCTTCAATTACTTTATCTTTTAATTCTTGATCAGTCATTTTTATATTAAGATTAAAAAGATTTAACAGATTAGTAAGAATGATTACCTTGGTTATAAAGGATTTTCTTTCTTTTAGTAAATCTTTTCTATTTGGTTATTATTAAAGTTTATATTGCTTGATACGCGACTGCATAAGCCTTCATTTGTTTGACCATTGATGCTAATCCATTTGAGCGTGTTTGGGCTAAATGGCTTGCTAAACCTACTTTTTCTATAAAATATAAGTCAGCATTCATTATTTCTTGTGGCGTATGGTTTGTTAGCACTTTTACCAACATACTCACCAAACCTTTCACAATAATTGCCTCAGAATCTGCTTCAAAATGGAGTTTACCTTCATTTATAAAAGCATGTAGCCAAACTGTTGATTGACAACCTTTGATGATATTTTCTTCAGTTTTAAATTCATCAGCTAATTTTGGCAGTTTTTTACCTAAATCTATGATGTACTCGTATTTTCCTTCCCAATCATCAAACAAATCAAACTCCTCAATGATTTCGTCTTGTATTTCGTTTATTGTCATTTATATTCTTCTGTTCAATTCTCGATTTATTTAAAATTACTTAATAGTGAAATAACTTTAAACAATTTTAAAGTACCATTTTCTTAACCTTATGAATTCCTATCACTAATTTATCAATTTCCTCGGTTGTGTTATAAACAGCAAAAGAGGCTCTTGAAGTTCCGGGGATTTTAAAACGATTCATCAAAGGTTGTGTACAATGATGTCCTGTCCGAACAGCGATACCTTGCTGATCTAAAATTACACCAACATCTTGTGGATGAATGCCATCTAAAACAAATGAAAGTACAGAAACTTTCTTTTTTGCTTGACCAATTATTCTTAAACCATCAATTTCTGATAACTGTTCAGTAGCATAGATAAGCAAATCATTTTCATAATTTGCGATATTTTTCTTACCTAAATTATTGATATAATCGATGGCAAATTTCACGGCTACTACATCAGCAATATTTGGCGTTCCAGCTTCAAACTTGTATGGTAAATCATTATAAGTTGTTTTCTCGAAAGTAACTTCTTTAATCATTTCTCCACCTCCACGATAGGGAGGCATAGCATTAAGGAGGTCTTTTTTCCCATAAAGCACGCCCATTCCAGTTGGGCCATAAATTTTATGAGCAGAAAAAACATAGAAATCTACGTCTAAATCTTGCACATCAATATCAATATGTGAACTTGCTTGAGCTCCATCAATCAATACTTTGGCTCCTACAGCATGAGCTTTTTCAACAATAAATTTCACATCATTGATAGTTCCCAAAGCATTGGAAACATGTACAACTGATACAAATTTAGTTTTTTCAGAAAGCATTTTTTCATATTCTTCCAAAAGTAAATCGCCATTATCATCAATTGGTATGACTCTCAAAACGCATCCATTCTGCTCACAAAGCATTTGCCAAGGTACAATATTAGAATGGTGTTCGAGTGTACTGATAATAATTTCATCTCCTTCTTTCAAAAACTTTCTTCCATAGGTCTGAGAAACTAAGTTGATACCATCAGTAGTACCATAAGTAAAAATGATTTCTTCTAAATGTTCTGCATTCAAAAAGTTCTGAATTGTTTTTCGAGAGGCTTCAAAAGCAGAGGTAGCTTTTTCAGCTAAAAAATGAATACCTCTATGAATATTTGCATTATAATGACCATAATAATTGGCCAAGGCATCTAAAACTTGAACTGGTTTTTGAGTGGTTGCAGCATTATCAAAATAAACTAAAGCTTTGCCGTTTATTTGCTCATCAAGAATTGGAAAATCTTGACGTATTTTATTTATATCTAAAATTGACATATTTTATTTTTTCTTTCGATTACAAAAACAACAAACATTCAAACGATTTAGTTTAGAAATATTCTAAATTAGTAGAACGAATTTCGAAATCAGTTCTATGGTAACTCAAAGTTTCAAGACAAAATCTTGTTTCGTTTGCTTTTTATTGAAGAAAACTATCCCCACCCAAAATAAATCTAATGAGACCGTGACAGAAGAATGATTTTTGATATATTGCCAAGCTTGTTTCATTTCATCCGACCAATAAATATCATCAAAAATAAAGCAGCTACCTTCATGAGCTTTTTCTAAACATTGCTCAAAATACCTAACTGTTGGTTCATACCGATGATTAGCGTCAAAAAAAACAAAGTCTAAACTTGGAATTTCATTCAATTTTTGAGTCAATGTTTCATCAATATTTCCGACAATAATATTAATATTTTTTAATGAAAGTTTGGTAAAGTTTTCTTGAGCTATTTTAGCAGTTTCGGGGCAACCTTCAAAGCTAGTTATTTGACTATCAACTACTTGAGATGACAAATAAGCTGTCGTTAGCCCAAAAGAAGTCCCTAAATCAAAGATGTTCTTATATTGATAAAGTCCAATAATTCGATGAAACAGCTGTCCAAGTTTAGGAGATTTTTGAGAATTTTTGGCAATATCTTTTATCTTTCTTTGATTAGATAAATTTAATTTTGAACCCGCTCCAAAATCTGTTATTGAAATAATTCTTTCATCTTTCAATAACTGTTTCCGTAAATCTTCTATTTCTTGAAAGCTATTCGAATGATTTTTGTCTTTTATAATTTTAGTATAAAACTCAAACAAAAATGGAGAATGCAGCGAATACTCGTCTTTGGCTCTGAAAAGATATTTTATGTAGTCATAAATCATGTTACAAAAATAGCAAAAAAGCACGACAGATTGTCGTGCTTTTTATAAGATTTATTAGATAAAATCTTATTCTATTAATCATTTTGAATCGTTTCCTCTTTTTTCGTTCTTCCGAAAGTCAAAGATTCACCTTCCCCACTGAAATCTACTAAAATTGTATCTCCTTCTTGCACATCCCCTTTCAAGATTTCTTCAGCAAGTGGATCCTCTACATATTTCTGAATCGCACGGTTCAAAGGTCTTGCTCCATATTGTTGGTCATACCCTTTTTCAGACAAGAAATCTTTTGCTTTATCTGTCAATTCAATTTTATAACCAATGTTTGTAATACGAGCAATCAAACGACCTAAAGCAATATCAATGATTTTATGAATATCATCACGAGTCAATGAATTGAAGACAATCACATCATCCAAACGATTCAAGAACTCGGGTGAAAAAGTTTTCTTCAAAGCATTTTGAATCGTACTTTTAACCATTTCATCTTGATTATCAGTACGTGATTTTGTTGCAAACCCAATACCAGTTCCGAAATCCTTCAAATCACGAACACCAATATTTGAGGTCATAATAATAATTGTATTACGGAAATCAACTCGACGACCCAGACTATCAGTCAAAACGCCATCGTCTAATACTTGTAACAATATATTATAAACATCAGGGTGTGCTTTTTCGATTTCGTCAAGCAAAACAACTGAATAAGGTTTTCTACGAATTTTTTCTGTTAATTGTCCACCTTCTTCATAACCAACATATCCTGGAGGGGCTCCCACTAAGCGAGAGATACTAAATTTCTCCATGTACTCACTCATGTCAATTCTGATGAGGGCATCTTCTTTGTCAAATAAGTAAGTTGCAAGAGTTTTGGCTAATTCAGTTTTTCCAACACCAGTTGGCCCTAAGAATATAAACGAACCGATTGGTTTCTTAGGGTCTTTCAAACCAACACGTGTACGTTGAATTGACTTCACTAACTTCTCAACGGCAGGGTCTTGTCCAACAATTCTTCCACGAAGTGCATCTCCCATATTAAGGATTTTCTCTCCTTCATTCATGTTCACACGCTTCACAGGAATACCTGTCATCATCGCAACCACATCACCTACGTTATCTTCTGTTACACTATAACGCTTGGTTTTAGCTTCTTCTTCCCACGCATTTTTTGCACGATCAAGTTGCTCCAATAATTTTTTCTCACGATCACGTAGTTGAGCTGCTTCTTCGTAACGTTGGCTTTTGACAACAGAATTTTTTTCTTTTTTGATTAACTCAACTTGCTCTTCTAAGAAAATAATATCTGGAGGAACTGAAATATTATTGATGTGAACTCTTGCACCAACTTCATCTAATACATCAATAGCTTTATCAGGTAAATATCGGTCGGTGATATATCTTTCTGATAATTTCACAGCCGCTTCTAAAGCTTCTGGTGTATAGCTTACGTGGTGGTGATCTTCATATTTATCTTTAATATTATTCAAAATCTCAATGGTTTCATCAATTGAAGTTGCTTCAACCATTACCATTTGAAAACGACGAGCCAAAGCTCCATCTTTTTCAATATACTGGCGGTATTCATCTAAAGTTGTGGCACCAATACATTGGATATCTCCACGAGCCAAAGCTGGTTTAAACATATTTGACGCATCTAATGAGCCACTTGCTCCACCAGCACCAACAATCGTATGAATTTCATCAATAAATAAAATCACATCAGGTGATTTTTCTAATTCATTCATCACCGCTTTCATTCGCTCTTCAAATTGACCACGGTATTTTGTACCAGCAACCAAAGAAGCTAAATCAAGCGTTACCACACGTTTTCCGAATAAAATTCTTGAAACTTTTTTCTGCACAATTCTCAAAGCTAAACCTTCAGCGATGGCTGTTTTACCCACACCTGGCTCACCAATTAAAATTGGGTTGTTTTTCTTACGTCTTGAAAGAATTTGGGCTACACGCTCAATTTCTTTTTCACGTCCAACAATCGGGTCTAATTTGCCTGCTTCGGCAAATTTGGTCAAATCTCTACCGAAATTATCTAAAACAGGAGTTTTAGATTTTTCAGGATTTTTTTGGTCGGCTCTCTGCTGAGAACTGTATCCGCCAGTGCCTCCACCGAAAATACGCTCATCGTCGTCGTCAGTTTCGGGACGCTCCATGACGGGTTTCTGACCAGTCAGTTGATACTCAAGCATCTCTTTAGTTTGTTCGTAATTAAGGCGGAATTTTTGTAAAATTTGTCCTCCGAGGTTATCGCCGTCTCGCAAAATAGCAAGGAGAAGATGCTCAGTACCTATTGTTAATGATTTGAAGATTTTAGCCTCCAAATGCGTAATTTTTAATACTTTTTCAGACTGTCGGGTCAATGGAATATTGGCCAGATTCTTAATATTATTAGTGGCAGTACCTTTGGTAGCCTGCTCAATTGTGATACGTAGCTCGTCCAATTGAACGCCTGAGTCTCTCAGTAGATTCAATGCCATGCCTTCGCCATCACGAATCATCCCCAAAATCAAATGTTCGGTTCCGATATAATCATGTCCAAGCCGAAGTGCTTCTTCACGGGCTAGGGTGATGATTTCTTTTACTTTTTGTGAAAATTTAGGCTCCATTTATTTTAATGTAGAATGAAGAATGTAGTAATGAAGAATTATTTACCGCTGTGATATCATACTTCATATTCTACAATTCAGAATATTTTTACAATCAAAAATGTTTTAAATGAAATTACAAAATAATGTACTTATTACGAATAGAATGTTAGTTTTTTTAAATAATCATTCTTAATTCTAAATCCTACTTTCATAATTCATCTTTACATACTGCAATATAACGGATTATTGATAAAGTGTGTTCAAATCGTAGAAGATTTTTTTAATATTTCTAAAGATTGATTGCCACGACAAAAAAGTAAATCAATAATTGACAAGTTTGGTACAAAATCATTGCCAAAATTTTGCTGATAAGCTACTGCTTGATAAAAATCATTGCTTTTATAGTCTTTTTTTGCATTTATGAGCGAACGAGCATCAAAAACGCCCTCATTTACTTCTTTTTGATAAAAATCAGTCTGCCTAATTGTCTTGTCAACCTTTAAGAGTTTCAGACAAATTGTCAGAAAACTATAATTTAGGTCCCATAAAAATTTAGGTTTCTTGTCATAAACTGCTTGAAAATAATCAGCAAAATATTCGAAAAATGGTGATTTCCCATAAGCAGCATTCATTGTTCGCCAATGAATGGTTTCCCATCTTTGGCTGTAATCAATTTCAACATCTTTCATCAAAATCTTTTTATTCCCATCGATAACAGGAATCGTTAGCATTTCAACTTTATTGGAGCCTTTCAAATAGCATCTATTTCTATAAGATTGTTTGGCAAAGTATTCGTTGCTTTCAAGCACAATCTCATCAAAATTTAATACACAAGTAAAAAATTCGAGACTGGGCAAATATTGCAAATCAATTAGAATATGTTGAGTATCAGGTGTTTTCATTTAGCAAAAAAAAGCATTTATAAAAAATTATACAATTCATTTCAATAAAACCGTTAGAATGTATGGATTTTTTCTGAAATTTGTAACACAAGCATACACTTTCTCAAAACGCATGACGAGATTTTTTACATTTCTTACTATTCTTATTTGCTCGGTGAATTTCACATTCGCTGCTAATCTTTTTCCAAATAATAATAAAAAAACAAGTAAGGTTTTTGCTGATATTCCATTAAGTTTATCAGCTAAAGACAAACGCTCTAACATACAACTTAGACCAAAATTTACTGTATTATCAGTCAATGGTGGCAATGTGATTCCTTTGAAAGAAACTGATGGTCGCTTTACAGTTATCGTCAAAAGTGGTGAATCGTACAAAATTATTGCAGAACTGGAAGGGTATCATACCAAAGAGAAATTACAAGTAATTGCCGCTGACCAAGACAAAGAAGGGTTTAATGTAGTAATTGATATGGAACCACAACCATCAGCCTCTTTAATTTTAAAGGCAGTTGATGATATTTCAGGTGATTTGGTTGAGGCATCATTTAAAATTACTGCTAATGATAAAGTTTACTCTGGCAAAACAACGAAAGAAACTCCTTTTTATAGATTAGTTATTATAAAAGCTGACCTCTACCAAGTTGAAGTGACTTCTGGCACGCATACTCCAAAAAAAGAGAGCTACACTTTTGAAGTTGGAGATCCAGCTCGCTCTTACAATAAAGAAATAAGATTAGAAAAGCCTGGTAATGGAGTAAAAATTACCATCATTGGCGAAGATACAGGCAAATTACTCAAAGGTGCGAATTTAAACATCATCAACACAACCGATAATCAAACAATTATTGATAATCTTTTACCTGAAGGCGAAGCCGTTGTTGAATTTAATCCTGCCAAAAGATATGTTGCTACTATCTCAAACGAAGGCTATACCACTTTAAAAATTGATTTGAAAGCCACCACACAAAAAGAATATGTCATCAAACTTCCTTCCGAAACATACTTCTCAATTGGTGCCTTTGATAGATTATCAGGTAAACGTATTCCTGCAAATTTCAAAATTACCTTTAAAGATAATATCCAAGAAATCAAAGGTTCCGCCGATGCTGACATTAGATTCAAAGCTGTTGAGAAAGGAATTTATCAAGTGGAGGCAAGTTATCCAAATTATGCAACAAAACAGCTACCACTTAATTTAGAAAATATTGCTGCAGGAAAAATTAGTCACAAAATTAATTTAGAAAGTACCATTGATGAATATGTCATTTTGGTTGTTGACGCAGAAGACAAACAAATGATTGCGGGAGCTGATGTAAAATTATTCGATGAAAATAAGCTGCCAGTTCCTGTAAAACTCAATCCAAAAACAGGGGAATGGAAAATTGTTCTAGAAAAAAACAAGGACTATTCCATTGAGGTAGCTGCCAATGATTATATTAAACAAACAGGTACTTTGCAGCGTAGTACAAGCAAATTGATTGGTATCAATATGCAGAAAGTTTTTCAAACGATTTTCTTTTCGGCAGTTGATGGCCTTACCAAAAAATCTATCGTAGCACAATTCAAAGTTATTCGACCTGAAAGAGAGCCAATTAATGGCTTGGCTGATGTGAACAAACAGTTTAAGGTAGATTTATATCCACAAAAACCTTATATTTTAGAAGTCAGTGCCGATGGCTATAAAACAATCAGCGAAAATCTACTTTATGATGCCAATAAAACCGACAAAGAAGTAAGCAAGGTTTTTGAACTTCAGAAAGATGCTTATACTTTCTTATTTAAGGTTACTGATGCACAAAAAAAACAACTTATTTCAGGTGCAAAGTTATCAATTTTAGATTTAAGTTCGAGTCAGCCAATTGTTGCAACATCAGAAAAAAATGGTTTTTCGGCTAATTTAATTCCCGGCAATAACTATTCTCTTTCTGTTGAAGCGGAAGGTTATGAATATTCTACCCAGAACATTAATCCACGGGTTTTGGCTTCCAATAATCAATTTGAGCATGAAATACCTATGTTCAAAAACGCCATAGAGCGTTATAAATTGATGGTTTTAGATGAAGATAAAGGTAATAATGTACCCAATGCCAATCTTCGAGTTTTTAATATGGCGAATGAACCTATTACCATTACATCCAACCCCCTTGCTTCTGAATGGTTAGCTGAATTAAAAAACGATGAATCATATTCAGTAGAAATTAAAGCGGAAGGATATTTGGCATTTAGAGGTGTATTACCCAAAAATACCAATTCAAAAACAATCAAACTTAAAGTCAAAAAAGTACCAACCCAAGAAATTGCCTTCTCCCCTATTGATGCTCTCAGTAAAAAATCAATTGTTGCTGAATTCAAATTATTAAGTGGAGGGGAATTGATCAGTGGTACAATTGCTTCGGGAGGAACAAGATTAAAAGCGATTTTAGTTCAAGATAAAACCTATGAATTAGAAATTATTTCTAATGGGTATAAAGTTTATAAAGATGTGGTTAATTTGGCAAATGCAGCCAACAACGTTATAACTGTTGAATTGAGAAAAGAGGCGTATACTTTTAATTTTAAAGCACTTGATACAAAAAATAGACAGCCAATACCAAATGTCAAAGTAAAAGTATCAGATACTGACAATCAAGCTATTACATCAAAATACAATGTTGAAAGTCAAGATTTTCAGGTTAATCTAAATCCTGATAAAATTTATTCAATTGAAGTAGAAGCTCCAGGTTATGAACTTTATGGTGAGAAATTGGACGTAGCAAATTTAGCTGCAAGTTCTGATTTCAAGCGTGATATATTCATGGTAAAAAAAGAAGTTGAAAAGAAGCCAGAGCCAAAAATTGAACCTAAAAAAGAAGAAACTAAAATAGTCGAAAAACCAATTGCCGAAAATAAAGTAGATGTAAAAGTTACTGACCCTAAGCCTGCCGAAAAGAAACCTGAGCCTGTAACTCCGCCAGTTCTTGCTAAAAAAGCTCCTGAAAAGAGAGAATCTGAAGCTAAAACTTATCAAGATAATGCAACTGTCATTACTGATGATGATTTTAAAGTAAAGGTTGAAGTATTTGAAAACTTGGGTATTGGTAAAAAATTCAGACTAAGTAATCTTTATTTTGAACAAAGTAGTACAACAATTAAGCCTCAATCATTTCCTCAATTGGACAAATTGGTGAATACAATGAAGTTAAATCCAAAAATGAAAATTGAAATTTTAGGTCATACCGATAATAATGGCGACCCAAGGTTGAATCTTTCACTTTCTCATTTTAGAGCTACCGTTGTATCTAATTATCTTTTCAATAGAGGTGTTGCGGCAGATAGAATAAAAGTTACTGGGAAAGGGCAAGAAGAGCCAATCGCACCAAACGATACAGAAGAAAATCGGATTAAAAACCGCAGAGTAGAATTTATAATAAGAGAAAACTAAAACCTGCAAGGTTTTCAAAACCTTACAGGTTTTAGTTTTCCAGTGTAGCCGCTCTTCTGATTCGGTCATTGATTGCACGACCTAAGTCAATTTCTGGCAGAATTTCTGTATAAATTATTTCAAAACCTCTGACATCTAATGCTCGCATATAGGCAAAAAGATTTTTTGCTGCTTCTCGAAAATCACCTGTGGGTGAGAGTATTAATTGATTCTCACGAGGTATATTTGGATGAAACTCTCTAAAACCAAGAAAACCAATGGAGAATTGGGAGTTGATAAGTGGAATGCCACCCGTTGAGAATTGAGAATTAAGAATTACTAATTGGGTTCTTGGAGCATAATGGCTTTTTAACATGCCTGGAGCTTGTGGATTTGAAGACGAATGTTCTTGTATTTTGATTTTTCCTACCACTTGTTCTATTACTTCAATTGCCAAGCCTCCTTTGCGATAAACAATTATTTCATCTCCAATAAATCCAATAATCGAAGATTCAATTCCAACCTTACATTCTCCTCCATCCAAGATATATTTAATCTTAGTACCCAGTTGATTATCAACATGTTGTGCTGAAGTTGGTGAAATATAGCCAAATGGATTGGCACTTGGGGCAGCTAATGGGAAATCTAAATTTTGTAATAATTCAAGAGCCAAAGGATGATTAGGAATTCTTACTGCGACAGTTTCTAAACCCGAAGTTACTAAATCTGAAATATTTTCCTTTTTAGGCAAGAGTAAAGTTAATGGCCCCGGCATAAACTTTTTGGCAAGCAGTTGAGCTTTTTCGGGAATTTCACGCACAAAATCTGAGATGCGTTCAATACTCGAAGTATGAACAATCAAGGGATCAAAAGTTGGACGATTTTTTACTTCAAAAATTTTCGTAACAGCCTCTGCATTAAAAGCATTTCCAGCTAAACCATAGACAGTTTCAGTTGGCAAACCAATAACTTCATTCGCTTCCAGTAGCCTAATTGCTTGTTTGATATCTTGTCCTATAACTGCCATTAAATTAATTCTTTTTCAAAATAAGCCACATCCGACTCAGGATTGTAATTATAAGGCTGTGTTTCTCTAAAACCTAATGAAGCATATAAATAATTAGCAGACTGTAAACGTTTTAAAGTATCCAATTTCATTATTTTATATCCTTTTCCTTTTGCTTCTTCAATGATTGTTTGTGTCATTTTCTTACCTAAACCCAAACCTTGAAACTCAGGTTTTACATACAGTCTTTTCATTTCACATATACCTTCTTCTAATTTCCAAAGAGCTACACAAGCCGCTGGTTGTGAGTCAATTTTTGCTAAAAAAATAGCACCTTCAGGCTCGGCGTATTTGGCAGGAAGTTTGGCTAATTCACTTTCAAAATCTTGAAAATCAAGACTTATTTCTAAGAATTTTGCATATTCTCGAAACAAATTTTTGATTTCTTCTAAATCTTCTTTTGTTGCTATTTTTAGTATTGATAGTTGCATACTTGATTATTCATTCTGCTTTTTAATTTAATCATACCCAACCTCAACCAAAGTCAATCCTTCAGGCGGCACTGCTCTTCCTGCTTTATTTCTATTTTTTGATAAAATAATCTGTTCAAAATCAGACAATTGCATTCGCCCTGCTCCTACTTCTATCATTGTTCCTACGATTGCTCTTACCATGCCACGTAAAAACCTATCTGCCTTAATATGGAACAATAAAAACTTCTCTTGGCGTTCCCAGTAAGCATATTCAATCTTACAATCAAATGTAGCAACATCAGTCTTAACTTTACTAAAACATTGAAAATCAATATGTTTCAATAAAATTTCGCCAGCCTGATTCATCAAATCTATATCTAAATTTGTTCTAATAAAATAGGCCATTTCATTCCAAAATGGGTTCTTATCTTGAACGATTCGGTAAAGATAACGTCTATGGGTAGCATCAAATCTTGAATGAAAATCATCTGCAACTTGTAAAATACGCTTAATTGCAATCGCTTTTGGTAATATGCCATTCATGCTATGAGCAAATTTATCTACATTTGGAATCTCTTCCTCAATATCAATATGAGCATATTGCTGAAAAGCATGCACACCCGCATCAGTTCGACTACTTCCTGTAATCTCAATTTTTTGTTTCAAAATGATAGATATGGCTTTTTCTATTTCCTCCTGCACGGTCATCGCATTAGGTTGTATTTGCCAACCATGAAATTCAGTACCTTTATATGAACATTCAATTAAATATCGCATAATGCAAAATTACGATTTACGAACGACGAATGACGAATTTTGTAAAGAGAATTTATCAAACAAATAAAAGTAGCGTTAATTTTATCGTTCAGAATCACCAATTAAAATTCGCTTAAATTTTTATTGATTAAACGCAATTCTACATCCATAACTCAACATTCACAATTATTTTTTTCAAAATCTTATCCACATCGTGGAACATTTTTCCCACAGCGTGGAACATTTAATTGTTTCTTAACATTAAAAGTTGGATATTTGAGCCAGTAATTTTCTCTAACCACAAGAAATGGGAAAAATAATAGCAATTGCCAATCAAAAAGGTGGTGTAGGCAAAACCACAACGACCATTAACTTAGCAGCCAGCTTGGCTGCCCTCGAATTTCGTACCCTTATAATTGATGCCGACCCACAGGCGAATGCCACATCGGGTTTAGGTTTCAATCCTAAAGAGGTTGAAAACAGCATTTACGAATGTATGGTAGATGATATACGTCCACGTGACATTATCATCCAAACCGACTTTCCAAATCTTGATTTGTTACCTTCACACATCGACCTTGTTGGTGCAGAAATCGAAATGATCAATCTGCCGAAACGTGAGGAAAAAATGAAGGAATCGCTCATGGACGTGAAAGACATGTATGATTTTATCATCATTGATTGTTCGCCTTCATTGGGTTTGATAGTAATCAATAGTCTCACTGCTGCAGATTCTGTGATTGTACCAGTTCAATGTGAATATTTTGCACTGGAAGGGCTTGGAAAATTGTTGAATACCATTAAAATCATTCAACAAAGACTCAATCCTGCATTGACGATTGAAGGGATTTTACTAACAATGTATGATTTGCGAGTGCGTTTGTCTAACCAAGTCGTACATGAAGTAACAACACACTTTAGGAATATGGTTTTCCAAACCCTCATTCCTCGCAACATTCGCTTATCTGAATCGCCAAGTTATGGTGTTCCAGCTCTTGCTCAAGATGCTGACAGCAAGGGTGCAATCAGTTATTTGAATCTTGCACGTGAGATTTTAGTAAAAAATGGTAAACTTGGACAAGATAGTTGAGTAAAAGTGTGATCAGAATTTTGTTTAAACATTTATTCTCGATTGCTTACTCATTTTTAGTACTTCTAAATTCCACAATCATTTTATTTTATAAGAAATTACATTAAAGGTGTTTAAGCAAAGATTTAACAGAATCTATGTACATCAAAAAAATATATGGAGACAAAGGTAGCAACAACAAAAAAGAATATGACTGGGCTTGGAAGAGGTCTGGGAGCATTGCTGTCTGATTCAGGTTCAGAAAGAAATCCTGAGAAAGCTTCAGAAACACCTGCCACTCGTCGAATGGAAGCGATGAGTGGTATGCACGAAATATTGATTGAGTCAGTTGAAACCAATCCTTTTCAACCTCGTACGCATTTCGATCAAGAAGCTTTACAAGAATTAGCTGAATCAATCAAGGTCTTAGGTATTATTCAGCCGATAACAGTTAAAGAATCGAGTCCTGGAAAGTATATTTTAATTTCAGGAGAACGCCGTTTACAGGCATCTAAATTGGCAGGATTAAGTAAAATTCCTGCTTATGTTAGAACTGCCAATGACCAGCAAATGCTCGAAATGGCTCTCATCGAAAACATTCAACGTGAAAACTTGAATGCGATTGAGATTGCCCTAAGCTATCACCGACTCCTAAGTGAATTTCATTTAAAACAAGAAGAATTAGGCGACCGAGTTGGGAAAAATCGTACAACTGTCAACAATTATTTACGTTTGTTGAAACTCCCCGATGTCATTCAAGCTGCGGTAAGAGATAGTGAAATTTCGATGGGTCACGCTCGTGCTTTAATCAATATTGATAATCACGAAACACAGATAAAGCTTTTCAATAAAATTGTTGAAGAAAATTGGTCAGTACGAAAAGTAGAAGACGAAGTGAGAAGATTGACTTTGGTGATTCCTGAAGAAACAAAAAATACTCGCCAAACTTCAATCAAGCAAGAAATTTCTTCTCTACAATTTAGACTTCAAGGCTATTTTGGAACAAAAGTATTGGTTAAGGCTGATGAAAAACATAAAGGAGAAATAAAAATTCCATTTACTTCAAAAGAAGAATTAGATAGAATCTTGAATGCCATCAAAGTTACTGATTAATAAGGTTAAATAAAGTTAAATTCTTGGTTAGAAAGCATCAAATAACAAAATCGCTCGTTGATTAACCAAAAACTTGGAAAATATGATTAGGATTTTGGCAATATTGTTCTTTTTTTCAACTGCTACTTTTGCACAAAAAATAGACTCTCTCAGAAAGGTTTATAATAGCCGAGCCTTAGAAAATGTGGAGCTAAATAAAAAAATGGTGGTTGATTCGGTAAAAAAGATTGGTTTACGAAATGTGCGAAAAAGTGCGATTGGCTTGAAAAAAATGATATTCAGCGATTCTACTCAAAAAGGCAATATTCCACGTAAAGTTTTATTCCGTTCATTAATTTTACCTGGTTGGGGGCAAGCTACGAATAAGCAATATTGGATAATTCCAATTGTCTATGCCGCTGCTGGGGGTGGCATTTACGCAATCAAATTCAACAACGATAAATATAAATTTTATAAAGGATATTTGGCAAACTTCGTGATTGATGGGGTAAAAGAAGTAACAATCAATGGTAGAGGTCCATTTACACAAGCACAAGTTGAACCCGCTGTAAAAGCCTATCATCGTCAAAGAGATTTATCATATATTGGTATGGCACTGGGTTGGACTTTACAGGCAGTGCAAGCAAATGTCTCGGCTCACTTAAAAGGATTTGATATGAACGACGACATTTCAATTAAATTAGAACCAAGTATTCAGTCCTCATCCTTCGGAAATGCCGTTGGTGTAAAAATTGGGCTTAATTTTTAATAATAAAATAAATTTATACGTTAAAGTATGCGAATAGCACTTTTAGGCTACGGAAAAATGGGTAAAGTCATTGAACAAATTGCTTTACAACGTGGACATGAAATCTCAGCAAAAATTGATATTAACAATCGTACCGGGCTTTTATCACTCAATAGTGATAATACCGATGTAGTGATTGAATTTAGTTCGCCCGAATCTGCTTATGGAAACCTAAAGTATTGCATGGAGTTTGGTCTTCCAACTGTTTGTGGTACAACTGGCTGGCTTCAACATAAAACAGAGATTGAAAAATTATGTCTTGAAAATAAGGCTGCTTTTTTCTATGCTTCAAATTATAGTATTGGCGTAAATTTATTTTTTGAGTTGAATAAAAAATTAGCTCAATTAATAAATCCTTATAAAGAATATAAAGTTTCGAGCAATGAAATTCACCATACCGAAAAGAAAGATGCTCCAAGTGGTACAGCAATTACATTGGCAGAAGGAATTATTGAAAACCTCACTGAAAAAAGTAAATGGGTGAACAATCAAATTGCTGCTGAAAGTGAAGTGCCAATTTGGTCGTCCCGTGAAGGAAAAGTTCCTGGAACGCATACTGTGAAATATATTTCTGAAGTTGATCAAATAGAAATTTCGCACATTGCACATAGCCGTAATGGGTTTGCTTTAGGTGCCGTGATAGCAGCTGAATGGCTCAATGGTAAAAAAGGTGTTTTTGGAATGAAAGATTTGATGGGATTTTAAAAGTAATAACTATTAACTCATTTTAATAAAAACAACAAATTTTAAGCTAATCACTAAAAGCTAATATTGGACAGCCGTAGTGGCTAATCATTAGAGGCTAACAACTAAATAAAAAATCAATGGCAGAAGTATTAACAACAGAAACCAAACCTGTAAAGAAAAAATCAGCAATAAGAGAGTGGTTCGATTCAGTATTATTTGCAGTAGTAGCTGCTACATTAATTAGATGGTTATTTTTAGAAGCTTATACAATTCCAACGGGTTCGATGGAAAAAAGCCTTTTAATCAACGATTTCCTTTTTGTGAGTAAACTCCATTACGGTTCACGTACACCAAAAACTATTTTACAAGTACCATTGACCCATCAAAAAATTTGGTTTACTGAAATCCCTTCATATTCAACTTTAATTCAATTACCTCAATTCCGCTTGCCTGGGTTTACCTCAGTTAAAAATGGTGATGTAGTTGTATTTAATTATCCAGGATGCCCTACTCGACCTGATGAATTTGGTGGATATGATAAATATCCTGTTGATTTAAGAACAAACTATATCAAACGATGCGTTGCGATTGCAGGTGATATATTGGAAGTACGAAAAGGACAAGTTTTTATTAACGGTAAAGCATCGGACACACCTGAAAAATCGCAAATTGAATACGCTATTGAAACCAATACGCAAGTAAATGAAAAGATTTTCAAGAAATATGAAATCACTGAGTTTCAGCAAGATATGCGTATGACAGATAAAACCATTTATTATGTGACTGCATCTCAGAAATCAATCAATGATATGAAAGGGCTTGATTTTGTGAAAAATATTACGCCAATGCTTCAGGAAAAAGGAGATACATCAACGTATGCAACTAACCCAACTTTCCCGCAAAATTCAAGATTATTCCCTTTTAATAGAGATAATTTCGGGCCAATTACGATTCCTAAAAAAGGTGTGACTGTTCAATTAGATGAAAAAAATCTTGCTTTGTATAAAAGTGTTATTTTGACTTTTGATGGTAATTCTGATGCAAAATTGGTTGATGGAAAAATCATTTTAGATGGCAAACCTATCACTTCTTACACATTCAAACAAGATTATTATTTCATGATGGGTGATAATCGTCATGGATCTGATGATTCTCGTTTCTGGGGATTTGTGCCTGAAGATCATATCGTTGGAAAAGCAGTATTTATTTGGATGTCGATTGATAAAGATGGTAGTTTCTTGAATAAAATTCGTTGGAGTCGCTTATTTTCAATCATTAGATAACAGAGGTTTAAAATGACAAAGGCACCGAGAAATTCACTTCTTTGTGCCTTTGCCACTTTATTCCTCTCTGACACTTTACCCCCTACCACTCAATCTCCTTCATTCCCTTACTTCTCAAATAATTATTGGCTTGACTGAAATGTTTGTTTCCAAACCAACCACCAAAATTGGCCGACATTGGTGATGGATGTTTTGATTTTAGCACAAAGTGCTTTTTTGCATCAATAATTTTGCCTTTATCTTGGGCATATTTTCCCCAAAGCATAAAAACAACGCCTTCTTTTTCGTCATTAATACATTTTATTACAGCATCTGTAAACTGCTCCCATCCTTTATTTTGATGTGATCCTGCCATACTCGCCTTGACTGTCAATGTTGAGTTCAGCATCAAAACTCCTTGTTCAGCCCAACGTTCCAAATTACCACTTTTAGGAAAAGGTATGCCCAAATCATCACCCAATTCTTTAAAAATATTTATCAATGAAGGAGGAAATGTGACACCATCATTCACTGAAAAACTTAGGCCATTAGCCTGACGAGGACCATGATAAGGGTCTTGCCCAAGAATCACTACTCGTGTGTTTTCAAAACTACATTTATCAAAAGCATTAAAAATTAATTTTCCAGGAGGATAACAAACCCCGTTCTGATATTCTGCTTTGACAAAGTTTATTAGATTTTCAAAATAAGATTTTTCAAACTCATTTTTTAATCTCTTTTTCCAACTTTCATCAATTTTTACATCCATGTTCAATAAATATATATTTGTATTTAAAAATATTTTGTAATTTTAATCCTTTAAATCATTAATACCCATTCTTAGTAGCTGTTTGATAAGTTTTTTTACAATAAAATTCAAAATTAAGTTACCATGACGCTAATTTACACGTCATAAACTTAAATTACTCAGAAAAACTTGCAAAATTTCATTGCCCTAACGCTATTTTTAATTATGACAACTATTGCAATAACTGCTGGTGTAAAAGTGAGTGTTATTACTGAATACCAGCCTTCCTATTCCAGTCCTTTACAAGAACACTATGTTTTCACTTATCGCATTCGAATCGAAAATAATAGTGATAATACAGTACAACTTTTACGTCGTCAATGGTATATTTATGATTCCAATGCCACTGTACGTCAAGTTGAAGGTGAAGGAGTTATTGGCTTGCAACCCATTTTAGAACCTGGTGAAGTTCATGAATACGTTTCTGGATGTAATTTAAAAACTTCTGTTGGCAAAATGGTCGGCAATTATTTGATGGAACGCCTTATTGATGGGAAACAATTTTATGCTGAAATACCCGAATTTAATCTAATTGTGCCTTACCGATTGAACTAATGTCTTATTGAATATATCTAATAAAGAAAGCACGGCATTGGTCGTGCTTTCTTTGTTTAAAAAATCGTAAAATTATTATAGTTTTTCAATAGTATATTCAAAACTACCTTAATTTTGCAAAACAAATAATTTATTTTAAATCTAATAATATATTATAAAAAATCATGCAATACAGAATAGAAAAAGATACGATGGGCGAGGTACAAGTACCTGCTGATGTTTATTGGGGTGCTCAAACTCAACGCTCAATCGAAAACTTTAAAATTGCTCAAGACATTAATAAAATGCCTAAAGAAATCATTAAGGCATTTGCATATTTAAAACATGGAGCAGCACTGACTAATCAAGAATTAGGTGTGTTGTCAAAAGAGAAGGCAGATTTAATTGGAACTGTTTGCAATGAAATTTTAGCAGGAAAATTAGATGACCAATTCCCTTTAGTAGTTTGGCAAACTGGTTCGGGCACACAGTCAAACATGAACTGCAATGAGGTAATTGCTTATCGTGGACATGTATTGCAAGGTGGAGATCTGGGTGATAAACAAAAATTTTTACACCCAAATGACGATGTAAATAAATCACAATCATCAAATGATACATTTCCTACGGCTATGCACATTGCAGCCTACAAAATGTTGATTGAAGTGACGATTCCTGGCATCGAAAAATTGCGTGATACTTTAGCAGCAAAATCTGCCGAGTTTATGAACGTGGTAAAAATCGGTCGTACACACTTCATGGATGCAACGCCATTGACTGTTGGACAAGAATTTTCAGGATATGTTTCACAACTAAATCATGGATTAAAAGCAATTAAAAATACTTTAGCACATCTTTCTGAGTTAGCTCTTGGTGGAACTGCCGTAGGTACTGGAATTAATACACCAGAAGGTTATTCTGAGTTAGTGGCTAAACACATCGCCAATTTAACTGGACTTTCTTTTATTACTGCTGAAAATAAATTTGAAGCATTGGCAGCACATGACGCTATTGTAGAAGCTCATGGGGCATTGAAAACAGTTGCGGCAAGTTTAATGAAAATTGCTAATGACGTTCGTATGCTTTCCTCTGGACCACGTGCAGGTATTGGCGAATTGTTCATTCCTGATAATGAGCCTGGCTCTTCAATTATGCCTGGAAAAGTAAATCCTACCCAATGTGAGGCCTTAACAATGATTGCAGCACAAGTAATGGGCAATGATGTAGCCATTAATTTTGGTGGAGCAATGGGGCATTTTGAATTGAATGTATTCAAACCTGTCATGATTTATAATTTCTTGCACTCAGCTCGTTTGATTGGTGAAGGTTGTATTTCATTCAACGATAAATGTGCGATTGGATTAGCTCCACTAACAGAAAATATTACCAAACACGTCAATAATTCATTGATGCTTGTTACGGCATTGAATACCAAAATTGGTTACTATAAATCTGCCGAAATTGCACAAACTGCTCACAGAAATGGTTCAACTTTAAAAGAAACTGCCATTAGCTTAGGCTATTTGACAGCCGAGGAATTTGATGCTTGGGTAAAACCAGAAGAAATGGTTGGTAGTTTGAAATAATAAATTTCATACATGGTATGACTGTTATTCTAATCGGTCATGCCATGTATGAAAACTAAATAAACAAAAGATTTGTTGCAAAAAGATAAATCAGTTATTTATGAATGCTTCTTCAAATTTTAGTATTCCGCTTACATTTAAGCAAATTGTTGGTTTGGTAAAACAATTACCAAAATCTAAACAAGCAAAATTGGTTTCTCTTATTCAAAGTGATGAGGAACCAAGCAAAGAGCAAATTCTTCAGAATCTTAAGGAAGATTTTATAGCCTTACAAAAAGGCACATTAAAAACTCGACCTCTAAAAGATGTTTTGAATGAATTATGATGTTATTACTTCTCAAAATTTTGTAAAAGAATTAAAACGTCTTACAAAAAAATATTTATCATTAAAAAATGATGTAGCTTTGCTTGGTGAGAAATTAGCAATAGAACCAACCCAAGGAACTCCACTCGGAAAAAATTGCTATAAAATAAGATTAGCTATTGAAAGTAAAGGGAAAGGCAAAAGTGGTGGTGCAAGAATTATCACAGCCGTTTTTTCGGTTCAAGAAAAAGTAGTTTTACTTTCTATTTACGACAAATCAGATAAAGAAAACATCACTGACAAAGAGCTTACTTTCTTATTAAAAGAAAATACAATCAACTAAATTTTCATGGAAACAATCACTTGGCAAGACTTTGAAAAAGTAGAACTACGTGCAGGAACAATCATTGAAGTAACTGATTTTCCAAAAGCTCGAAAGCCGTCTTATAAACTTTTGATTGATTTAGGTGAAGAAATTGGCATAAAAAAATCCTCCGCTCAAATTACAAAACTTTATTCTAAAGAAGATTTATTGGGCAGACAAGTCATTTGTGTGACCAATTTCCCTCCACGACAGATTGCCGATTTTATGTCTGAAGTGCTTACTACAGGTTTTATTTTAGATGATGGGGAAGTTGTGCTCTCGCAAATCGAGCGAAAAGTACCTAATGGCAGCCGTTTGGCTTAAAATCTAATGATTTTATTTGGAAATCTCATAATAAATTTGATACATTTGTAAATAATTTCATAGATTTATTCTATAATTCAAATATGAAAAAGGTATTATTTCGCACATTCAACGTTATGATGGCAGTAGTTGTACTGCTTAGTAGCACTGGCTTTGGCTTGGTTGAACACTCTTGTACAGTGCGAGGTAAACAAACTTCCCTTCATAAAAGTGGCGATGCCTGTTGTGGAATTACAAAACAGCAGCAAATTCCTCAAAAAACTACTATAAAAAAATCAAAATGTTGCAGTGAAGATGAAAAATATGAAAATGTTGAGTATTCATCTTCAGCTTCTCAATTGGTTGCTAAATTTGCACAAAACACATTAGATTGGGTAAAATCAACAGTTATTTCATTTACAAAAACTGTTGTAGAGGCTATTCTTGAAAATATTTCTTCTGCCAATCATTCCTCTGCTTCTCCTCCATCTGGGCGAGAAATTCTTGCATTCATTCAATCTTATTTAATCTGAGTAAAAGTAGTGTTGAAAGCTTAAAATTAGCAAACTAGCATACTGTTTGCAGAATTTTCTATTTACTACTTTTACAATCATGCAATTACTCATCAAAAACATGGTGTGCAACCGTTGTGTACGTGTTGTACGTGAAGACCTTGAACATATTGGACTAAAAGTATCCAATATAGGCTTAGGTTTTGTTGAAATTGATGGTAATCTTGATGAAGTTTTCTACAAACAAGTTCAAAATCTTCTCCTAAGAGATGGCTTTGAACTAATTGAGAATCATCAGGCAGCCATTGTTGAAAACATCAAACGATTGATTATCAATGAGATACATTCGCAAAAAAATGAAAAGCCCATTTCTCAAAATTTCTCAGATTTCCTTGTAAAACACATTGGGCATGAATACTCATATTTAAGCACACTATTTTCTACTATTGAAAAAACTACTATTGAAAAGTATATTATCTCACAAAAAATTGAACGAGCCAAAGAATTACTTTTCAATGGAGAATTCAACCTTTCTGAGATAGCATGGAGTTTAGAATATAGTAGTGTAGCTCATTTATCAAACCAATTTAAGCAGGTTGTTGGTATCACACCAAGTGAATATAAGCGTCAAAAAGTAAAAAACCGTTTACCGCTTGATGGAGTCAAAAAAGATGTAAAAATGATCTAAAATTCTGTAACATATACACCAAATAGGGTTCATACCTTTGTTGAACAAAAATTTAAACAAAGTAAGAATATGAAAACTTTAAAAAACACAATCGTTTTGCTCTTCATAGCAACTTCATTTATTCATTCAGTTGTAATTGCACAAGATGCCAATTACAAACACCAAATGTTGAGTATTAACCAAAAAGGTGAAATCAAAAAAGGTGAAGTGAAAGTAGGTCAAATTACCAAAGAAAATGTAGTCAATGATGCGAAAGGTAATAAAATTGCATACATTGATGGGCAAGGAAATTTAGTTGATGCCAAAGGTCAATTAATGGGACGTATGGGCAAAGATGGAAAAACCTACCATAATGTCAAGGGGGATGTGGCATTTAGCGTCAAAGATGATGGTAAAAGTTGTAATATTTATGACGCCTCTGGTAAAAAAATTGGCAATATCCACTCAAGTTATAAAGGAATGGCTTGTGTACTTTATTGCTTCCAAAACAATATGGATATGAAAGACCATGCTCAAATGACTGGAGAAGGCAAATATACTTGCCCAATGCACCCTGAAGTTACAGGAAAAGAAGGTGATAGTTGCCCAAAATGTCACATGAAATTGCATAAAGTGGCTAAAAAGTAATCGTTAGAAAAAGTAAATATAGCTAATGGGAAATCCGTTGGCTATATTTTTAAATTATTAAAATCATAAAAAAATGACGCACACCTATCAAATAAATGGGATGTCATGTAATGGTTGTAGAACAAAAGTCGAAAATTCACTGAATGAAATTGATGGAGTTTCAGCAGTTGTAACTTTAGAACCACCCGTGGCAACCATTACAATGGGAAAACATATCCCTACCGAACAATTGCAAGAATCATTATCAGTAGCAGGAAAATATACAATCGAGGAGACTAATACGGATAAAATTGCAGCGTATCATGCAAATAAAGTAGAAAAAAAGCCAATTAAGCACGAAGAAAATAAAAACGCTCATAATCATAGTGGAGGAAAATACTATTGTCCTATGCATTGTGAAGGTGATAAATTATATGATAAAGCAGGCGATTGCCCTGTTTGCGGAATGGACTTAGTACCTCAGGCTAATATTTCACAAAAAAAAGAATATTCATGCCCCATGCACCCTGAGGTTGTTAAAGATGAACCAGGTGCTTGCCCAATTTGTGGAATGGATTTAGTTCTAAAAACAACCACTGAAAGCGACGAGAATAAAACTTATAATGATTTGTGGAGGAAAATGAAAATTTCACTTGCTTTCACAATTCCTATTTTCGTCATTGCTATGAGTGACATGATACCCAACAATCCATTGATGAAAATCATGAATCATTCTTCGTGGAATTGGGTACAGTTTATTTTAAGTCTTCCTGTCGTTTTTTATGCTTGTTGGATGTTTTTTACCCGTGCATGGAAATCCATTATTACTTGGAACCTCAATATGTTTACACTTATTGGCATTGGTTCGGGTGTAGCTTTCCTTTTTAGTTTGTTTGGATTGTTTTTCCCAAGTATTTTTCCAAATGAATTTAAAGATGAAATGGGCACAGTACATCTTTATTTTGAAGCAACAACGGTTATTCTAACCTTAGTTTTATTAGGACAATTATTAGAAGCAAAAGCCCACAGCCAAACAAGTGGAGCTATTAAGGAATTATTGAAGTTAGCCCCAACAGAAACCACTATTTTAATTAATGGTTTTGGCAGTAAAATTTCAATTAATGATGTGCGAAAAGGAGATTTATTACGCATAAAGCCCGGTGAAAAAATTCCTGTTGATGGGAAAATCACTGTTGGTGACAGCTCAATTGATGAATCAATGATAACTGGAGAGCCAATTCCTGTTGATAAGAAAGTTGGTGATGCAGTAAGTACAGGTACAATCAATGGCAATAAAACCTTCGTGATGATTGCCGAAAAAGTAGGGGCTGAAACATTGCTTTCGCAAATCATTCAAATGGTCAATGACGCAAGTCGCTCAAAAGCACCTATTCAGAAATTAGCAGATAAAATTTCAAAATATTTCGTCCCCATTGTTGTAAGTACCTCAATCATTACCTTTTTTATTTGGGCAGCATTTGGCCCCGAACCTGCTTTAGTTTATGGTTATATCAATGCAATTGCCGTTTTGATCATTGCTTGCCCATGTGCATTAGGCTTGGCAACTCCGATGTCTGTGATGGTGGGAGTTGGTAAAGGAGCTTCTTCAGGAATTTTAATAAAAAATGCCGAGGCTTTAGAAAAAATGAATAAGGTTAATGTTTTAATCACGGACAAAACTGGTACAATTACCGAAGGCAAACCATCAGTTGATAAAATATTTTCTTTAAAAAATGATGAGTTAGATAACTTATTGCAAAGCATTGCTTCTCTCAATCAATATAGTGAACACCCATTGGCTCAAGCTATTGTAAATGATGCCAAAGAAAAACATATTTCTTTGATTGAAGTAAATGATTTTGAAGCAATTGCTGGCAAAGGAGTTGTTGGAACAGTAAGCAATCGTAAAGTAGCTCTTGGAAATAAATCGCTCTTAGAACAATTAGGTATAATTACATCAAAAGACTTGGAGGACAAAATTATTGTTGAGCAAAAAACTGGAAAAACTGTATCTTATATTTCAATTGATGGTGTAGCTGTTGGTTATGTATCAATCACAGATGCCATAAAAACCACAAGTAAAGCAGCTATCAAAGAACTAATGGCTCAAGGTGTTGAAGTAATAATGCTTACAGGAGATAATGAAAATACAGCAAAAGCAGTGGCAGAAGAACTTAATTTGAGCAGTTTTAAAGCATCTTGTTTACCACAAGACAAATTAAATGAAATCAAACGATTACAAGCAGAGGGAAAAATTGTGGCAATGGCTGGTGATGGGATAAATGATGCTCCTGCTTTGGCTCAAGCAGATATTGGAATTGCGATGGGTACAGGCACAGATGTCGCCATTGAAAGTGCTAAAATAACTTTAGTTAAAGGTGATTTACAAGGTATCGTAAAAGCTAAAAATCTGAGCCATGCGGTAATGAAAAACATCAAACAAAACCTATTTTTTGCTTTTATTTATAATACATTGGGCGTACCAATTGCTGCTGGTGTTTTATATCCATTCTTTGGTATTCTGTTGTCACCAATGATTGCTGCACTGGCCATGAGTTTTAGCTCAGTTTCAGTCATTGCCAATGCTTTAAGATTACGAAGTATTAAACTTTGATTTTACATAAATTACTATATTTAATCATGAAAAAAGGCGAATTTCAGAGAAAAGTAAGAAAAACGCATCGTTGGTTTGGTGTCATTTTAGGTATTCAATTTTTGTTTTGGACAATTGGTGGGATATATTTTAGTTGGTCTGACATGGATGAAGTACATGGTGACCATCAAAAAGCCCATATTCATCCATTGGGTAGTGATCTAAAATTAATCAGCCCGCAAGAAATTATTCAAAAAATCAAAGCAAAAGATTCTGTTAATTTCATCTTTGATATTCGCCTTATTCAACTTTTAGGAAGTCCGGTTTATCAAATTACTTATTCAAAAGAACATGATAGAGGCAAAAAAATACAGCTTGCCAATGCTGAAACTGGAGAACTTCGCCCTACCCTATCCAAAAATGAGGCAACCGAAATAGCTCAACAAAATTTTTCAAACGATGCAAAAGTTAAACAAGTTGAATATCTCACAAGCACCAATGGTCATCACGAATACCGTGAACAACCTTTGCCTGCTTATGCAATAACTTTTGAGCATCCATCCAATACAACTGTTTATGTCGCCAGCGAATTGGGAACGGTGCAGAAATTCAGAAATAATAAATGGAGAGTCTTTGATTTCTTGTGGATGTTACACACGATGGACTACCAAAGCCGTGACAATCTTTCAAATTGGCTATTAAGAGCTTTCTCTATTTTTGGATTATTTACTATCGCAACAGGGTTTACGCTATTTTTTGTCAGTCGCAAAATATCCACCAAATTATGAAATTTTATTATTGTTTTTTCATCACTTTTTTACTAATCAATGTATCAACTTTTGCCCAGCATGAGCAACATCAAGTGCCTATGCAGCAAAAGCAAAATGCAGCCATACAAGAAGAAAATAAGATACAAACAACTAAACCCCAAACAATTACATATTTACCAAAAGTAGTTAGATTTGATTTATATGTAAGAGATACAACGGTGGTTTTTGGTAATAAACCCAAAAGAGCCATTGCGGTAAATGGACAAATACCGATGCCCACTTTGACCTTTATGGAGGGGGATACGGCTGAAATTTACGTACATAATGAACTAAATGAAGAAACCTCATTGCATTGGCATGGTTTATTTTTACCAAATAAATATGACGGAGTTCCAAATTTAACACAAATGCCTATTAAAGCTCATACGACTCATTTATACCGATTCCCAATTATTCAACATGGTACGCATTGGTATCATAGTCATACTGGCTTGCAAGAACAGATTGGTATGTATGGCTCAATGATTTTAAATAAAAGAGTTTCAGACTCAACATTTAGGGCAGGAATTGATGATTTGCCCACCATTCCAATTATTTTAAGTGAATGGACAGACATGAAACCCGAAAATGTTCATCGGATGTTGCATAATGCTACCGATTGGTTTGCTATTCAAAAAGGAACAACGCAAAGTTATGGTGAAGCAATCAAACAAGGATATTTCAAAACAAAAATTACCAATGAATGGAAGCGAATGAATGCAATGGATGTCAGTGATGTATATTATAATAAGTTTTTAATTAATGGAAAGAAAGAAACAACAACTCAATTATTCAAAGCAGGAGATAGAGTTCGATTAAGAATTTCAAATGGTGGAGCATCAACCTATTTTTGGTTAAAATATGCGGGTGGAAAAATAACTGTAGTGGCAAATGATGGCAATGATGTCGAGCCTGTAGAAGTGGATAGATTAATTATTGCTGTTTCTGAAACTTATGATGTAATAGTTAATATTCCTGAAGATCAAAAATCTTATGAATTTTTAGCTACTTCAGAAGACCGAACTAAATCTGCTTCGTTATTTTTGGGTGAAGGTAGTAAAATAAAGGCGAAGCCAATGCCAAAACTCAAATATTTCGAAGGAATGAAAATGATGAATGGCATGATGAAAATGAACGGAGATTTAGATGACATGGGTATGCAAATGTCTTTAAATCAAATGGACATGAATGTGGTGATGTATCCTGAAATAACAGGCGAGATTGAAAACAAAAAACATGTCATGAAAGATAGTTCATCAACAATGAAGATGGATGAAGCTCAATATAATAGCAATGAAATGTCAGATATTGTAACATTGAACTATTCGATGCTTAAATCTCCTGCGAAAACAAATCTACCTAAAGATTCTCAAATCAAGGAGTTGCGTTTCGAATTGTCTGGTAATATGAATCGTTATGTTTGGAGTTTAAATAACAAAGTGGTTTCTGAAAGTGATAAAATTTTAATAAAAAAAGGCGAAAACGTAAAGATTATTCTCTACAATGGTTCTATGATGCGTCATCCGATGCACTTGCACGGACATGATTTTAGGGTACTTAATGGTCAAGGAGATTATGCTCCGTTAAAAAATGTCATTGACATCATGCCAATGGAAACTGATACTTTAGAATTCAATGCCAATGTAATGGGAGATTGGTTTTTTCATTGTCATATTCTTTATCACATGATGGCAGGCATGGGTAGGGTTTTTAGTTACGAAAATCAAACAAAAAATCCTGAAATCACAAACCCAAAATTAGCTCAAAGAAAATTATTTGCTGATGATAGAGAGTTTCATTTCATGGCGGAAAATGATTTTGCTACCAATGGCAATGATGGAATGGCCATGCTTCAAAATACCCGTTGGAGCATAGGTTCTGAATGGCGACTAGGATATTCTGATATGCACGGATATGAGGTCGAAACACATCTGGGTAGATATATTGGAAAAATGCAATGGTTTATGCCATTTATAGGTTTTGATTACCGTTACAGAAAACATGGTATCAACTTTCAAGAGAAAAATATTTTTGGCCAAAAAGATACCAAAGATACTCGACAAGCACTTTCAGTTGGATTTTCTTCAACTTTACCGATGCTTATCAAATTTGAATCAGAAGTATTTACGGATGGCACAGTACTTTTACAACTCCTACGTGAAGATATTCCTTTAGGAAAACGTTTAAGAATGAGTTTTATGGTCAATTCTGATAAAGAATACATGGCTGGTTTTCGTTATATCTTGAATAAAAACATCGGTCTTACAACTCATTATGATAGCGACATGGGTTTTGGCGTAGGACTAAATCTAAATTATTAAAAATACGTATCTACCTAATAATCAAATATTATTTAAAAATATTTTTCAAATTCAAACAAATAAAAACAATGAAATTATTAAAAATCGCAGCACTTTTAATAGTAATTTTCGCTTCTAATTCATTTGCTCAAAATACTAAATTTGATAAAGTAGACGCTCTTGTAATTAGTCAAACGAATGAATTATTGACAGCTTATTATGCCGTAAAAGATGCCTTGGTAGCAACAGACGCTAAAAAAGCAAGCATCGAAGCAAAGACTTTCTTAGCGAAATTGGATGCCATTGACGAATCAAAAATGACAGCAGAACAAAAAAGTTTCTTCAAAACTTTGAATGGCAAATTAAGTAACGATGCTGAACACATCAACGAAAGCAAAGATGCCGAGCACCAAAGAGAGCATTTTGGAGATTTATCGACCAATCTTGTAAACTTAGTAAAAGCTTTTGGTAGCTCAGATGATGCTTTTGTGCAATATTGCCCAATGGTAAAAAAGAGTTGGTTAAGCAACAATAAAGCAGTTAAAAATCCATATTATGGCAATAAAATGCTTACTTGTGGCAAGGTAACAGAAACAATTTCAAAGAAATAATCCAGATCATTTCAAATTACATCACATTTTAAATGAAAAAGATAATCACTTTATCTATGTTTTCTTTGGGTTTGCAATCATGCCTTACAAATGATGCAAACCCTGAAATCAATATTATTGCCCCATCAGCATTTGTAATAAATGGTGAAAGTACTACCATCTCGGTGATTGATTTAGCTACCAACGAAACAAGAAGTACAATTTCTTTAGAAAATTCGACAATTGATAACCACAATGGTGCTAAAAATTTAGATATTCAATTTCCTCACCATATTTATCTTTCGCCCGATGGCTCAAAACTAAGTATTGGTGTTCCTGGAGTAGATTTGAGCGAAGGCCACTTGGGTAATCACGAATCTACTGGGCATATTCTGATTATTGATGCAAAGAATGGAAATATATTATCAAAAACTGAATTGCCGAAACCTAACCACAATGCTATTTTTTCTCCCGATGGTAAAGAAATTTGGACAACTTTAATGGAGCATCATGGCAAAACCTTGATTTATGATGCCTCAACTATGGCACTCAAAAACACAATTTTAGTTGGAGAAGAACCTGCTGAAGTTACATTTTCGGCTAATAATAAGTATGCTTTTGTAGCAAATGGAGGTAGTAATACAGTTTCAGTATTGGATATTTTAGAGAAAAAAGTAATAAAAACAATTGCAGTGGGCGAAGAACCAGTTGGGGCTTGGCTTGGCGTAGATGGAAGAATGTATGTAGATAATGAACTGGGACAATCCATTAGCATTATTGATGTGGAGAAATTAGAAGTAATTGAAACCGTTAAATTAGAATTTAAGCCAGGCTATGTAGCTTATAATCAATTACTTAATGAAATGTGGGTAAGTAATGCAGGGCAAAGTTATGTTCATTATTTTGTTAGAGAAAATAACACTTGGAAAAAAAAGGGAAGTTTTCAAACTGGATTAGATGCTCATGCGATTGCCTTTACAAAAGATTGGAAAATTGCTTATGTAACCAACCAAGGCAATTTAAGTGTTTCGGTTATTGATGTCATTTCTCACCAAAAAATCAAAGATGTACAGGTTGGTCAAAAACCAAATGGTATCGTTTTGAAACATTGAATTCATGAAAATATTTAAAAAAAAATATCAAATGTCGAAATTTAAAAAGATATATATATCCTCATTATTACTTATATTTATTTTTAACTTTCAATTGTTAGCACAAAATGTAACTGGCATTGTGGTAGATAAAAGTAATGGTAAAGAAGAACCTATCATTGGTGCAACGATTAATTGGCTCGGTACAAAAGTAGCAACAACAAGTGATGTTGAAGGCAAATTTTCAATTGCTCGCTCAAAATCAATCAAATTAGTTGTAAGTTTTATTGGTTATAAAGCTGATACACTTATCATCAACAATGAAACTGATTTAAAAATTTATTTAACATCAGAAAATCAACTACAAGAGGTGGTTGTAAGAAGTACATCTACGGCCATTGACAGAATGTCACCCATTCATACTGAAATTATTACTTCAAAAGCCTTGGCTAAGGCGGCTTGTTGTAACCTTTCAGAAAGTTTTGAAACAAATGCCTCTGTATCTGTCAGTTATGCAGATGCCGTCACTGGTGCCAAACAAATTCAATTATTAGGTTTAGCTGGAACTTATGTTCAAATGAATGTTGAAAATATTCCATCATTGCGTGGTTTGGCAAGTACGTTTGGTCTTAATTATATTCCAGGCACTTGGGTTCAGTCAATTGATATTGGTAAAGGAGCAGGTTCGGTCATCAATGGTTATGAATCTATGACTGGACAAATCAATGTTGAATTACAAAAACCAGATTTAGCTGAAAAAATTTATTTGAATACCTATTTAAATAGCTTTGGAAGAGGTGAAATTAATTTGAATTTAGCACACAAATTCAAAAAAGCATCCCGTTGGTCGGTAGGCTTATTGACGCATGGCTCAACTATGCAAACAACGCTTGATAAAAACAATGACAATTTTTATGATTTGCCTAAATATACCCAAGCCAATTTTATCAATCGCTGGAAGTACCAATCTGACAAGTTTATGGCTCAATTTGGCATAAAATTCTTGCATGATGAGCGTTTAGGTGGTCAAATCAATAAAAATCCGCTGTCATTAGATAACTTAATTTACCGTTTTTCAAATAATACTAATCGTGCTGAATTTTTCTCAAAAACTGCCAAATTATATCAAGATAAACCTTATCGTGGACTTGGTTTAATTTTTAGTGGAATCATGCACGATTCAAAATCACAATTCGGTTTTAGACCTTATGATGGAAAACAGAAAACAATTTATGGTAATTTAATTTATCAGGATATTTTTGGCAATACCAATCATACTTACAAAACGGGTTTGAGTTTTCTTTATGATAAATATGACGAGACCTATGCTGATATTATTCGTGCAAGAACAGAAATAGTACCTGGAGCATTCTTTGAATATACTTACAAATACCTCGACAAATTGACTGCCGTAGCAGGAACAAGGCTTGATTTTCATAATATGTATGGTACGATTTTCACTCCTCGATTACATATTTTATACAATGCAACCAATAATACCGCAATCCGATTATCGGCAGGAAAAGGATTTAGAACTGCTAACCCATTTGCTGAATATTTTGGCAACTTAGTTAGCTCTCGTACAGTCAGGTTTTTAGAAGTAATTCGTCCAGAGGTTTCATGGAATTATGGATTAAGTGTCACTAAATCTTTTGGCAAATCGAATTTTATTTTGGATATTTTCCGTACCAATTTTCAGAATCAACTTATTGGTGATACAGAACATCCCAATTTTATCTATTTTTATAATTCTCAAGGTAAAAACTTTGCTAATTCTGCCCAAATTGAATTAAACTTAGTACCAGCTGCTCGTTTAGAATTCAAAATCGCATATCGTTATGCTGATGTTTGGCAAACATTGGGAAAATCATTAAATCAAGAAATTACAGTTCGTAAAATGTTTATCCCACGAGACAGAGTTTTGTTTAATGTTGGCTATGCTCTTCCTTACGAAAAATGGAAATGGGATTTAACTTTGCAATACAATGGCGTGCGTCGAGTACCTAATTTGTCACCAAGCTATGTACATACAAGCTATGAAGCAATGCCAATTAGATATGCTCCAGCATTTTTCAATCTAAATGCTCAAGTTTCCCGTTCATTCCGCAGATGGGATGTATATGTAGGCGGAGAAAATTTATCGAATTTTACACAAAAAGACCCAATTGTTACGCCAGATAACCCATTTGGTAGTCGATTTGATGCAGGAAGTGCATGGGGGCCAGTAATCGGAAGAGTAATTTATATCGGTACAAGGTATAAATTAGGGGGCAGAATCTGAGGTAAAACAGTTTAAATCATTCAAAGCTTAGATGATATACTTGGATGGTGACTAATTTCGTTTTAGTATAAACATCAGCACTTTAATGAAACAATTAAACGCACATAGATACAAAAAAAATATACAAATATTCAAGCTTTTATGCGTTTTTGCATGTATTGTTTCATGTAAAAAAAAGGGAACTAATAATCCAGAACCAGTAGTTATTGATTATCCAAAGGCCTATGTGGTCAATGGTGGAAGTAATACCATTTCCATATTAAATTTACAAGATTTAACAGAAAAGCAAATCATACAATTGACTGATGTTGGTCGTTTCCCACATCACTTAAATCTATCGCCTAATGGAAAAAAAATAGCGGTTGCCATACCAGAATTTGATTTTACTTTAGGTCATGCTTTATTACATAATGCCACTGATAAAAAAGGCGGAGTTGCCGTAATTGATGCTCAAACAGGAACAACATTATTGAAAATAGCACTACCAAATGCCAATTTCAATGCAGCTTTCAGCCCTGACGGTTCTGAAATTTGGACGGCTACTGCCACTCATACAGGAGAAATGTATGTTTTTGATGCCAATACAGGTATACAAAAAACAAAAATCGCCCTTGGTGCGGACCCAAGCGAAGTTACATTTTCAAAAGATGGGCAATATGCTTTTGTTGCATTAGGAGAAAGTAGTTTTGTGTATGTTTTGAAAGTAAGTACCAAAGAAATTATTAAAACGATAAAAGTTGACCCATATCCAACGAATGTTTGGGCAGGAAATGATGGTAAAATTTATGTTGAAAACAAAGTCGCTTTATCAATCAATATCATTGATACACAAACTTTGACAGCAATTGAATATATAGATATCAATTTTAAACCCGGACAAGTAGCTTATAATCAATCACTTAATGAGTTATGGATTTGTCAGGCGGGCGAAAATAAAGTAGCCTATTTTGAACGTAAAAACAATGTTTGGAATTTAAAAGGTAATATACAAACTGGCGATGATGCCCATGCTGTTACTTTTTCGAAAGATGAAAAAACCGCCTTTGTGGTGAACCAAGTTGGAAATACAGTTTCAGTAATTGAGGCAGCCAAACATTCAAAAACCAAAGACATAAACGTTGGAAAACAACCCAATGGAATAGTTTTAAAAGAAAATATCGATTAGTATCAACAAAAAACAAAATAAAACAATGAAAAAAGTAGTATCAATTTTATCTATCTTATTGATTATCAGCAACTTTGTAATGGCTGTTGAACCACCAAAAAATGCGGAAATTAAAATTAAAACTTCTGCTATATGCAGTATGTGTAAGAAACGCATTGAACGAGATTTAGGCGTTTCAAAAGGTATTGTTAATTCAAACTTAGACCTAAACGATAAGGTTGTAACAATCACTTACAATACCAAAAAGACAAATCCAGAAAAAATTAAACAGGTCATTTCTAAAATTGGTTACGACGCAGATGAGGTTGTAGCTGACCAAAAATCGCATGATGCTTTACCTGATTGTTGTCAGAAAACTGCGGCTAGTCATAAAGATTAATTCTTTATTCTATGTGACTACACAAAATACAATAGATAAAAACTATGTAAACTATGTGTCAATTATTACAGTACGATACGCCGAAGCGGAACGGTGCGGTTCAAAAAACTTAAATAGCACTTCGGGGCGGCGTGCGTACTGTTCGAGCATAATTTTGGGTGAGGTATTAGCAAACTGCTTAAAATCTTTGGCTAAATGGTAATAATCGGTATATCCAAAATTCAAGGCAACTGTCAGCCAGTCGGTACCTGGATTTGTCTCTTTGTATAGAAAAGTTTGATAAAAACGATTGATGCGACTATAAAATTTAGGACTTATCCCCATTCGTTCGGTAAAACGACGCTCAAATTGTCGAGGGCTTAGGCAGGCTTGGTCAGCAAGCCAATTTAACGAAAAATGGGTTGGATTTGTAAGCAACAACTCGCCAATTTTATCAATTTGATTGGCATCATTTTTTAATGCTCTGACTTTTTTTAGAAAGAATTCATCTGCTATCCCTACAATCTCTACTTCATCTTTAGCATTGGCTATCAAGTCATTGACAATTCGCATCTCTGTACTAAAAAGTGGTTCTGCATCACAAAATTTTGTAGTAAGCTCTTGGTTCGGGATTCTCAACAAGCGGTGCATAGCCCCAGCCTTAAAATTTACCATTAGCATCAAGAAATCAGGCTGAAAAATAGTTTCAAAATTAAGCCTGCAAACCTGCTGCCCGAATATAGCAGTTGAAGCCACTCGTACCGATTCGCCCGTTGCTGGGTTTTGATTGTTTATATAACCCCTTGCAAAAAAATTGAGCGATTGCTCTATCCGTGTTGGATATGGTTTGGTAGCAAATTCCTTTGGAATAGGCGTATCAAACCTCACAATAAGGTAGCTTTTGATATAAGCCTGCAAAGCTAAATTCGGTAGTATTTCTTTGACCAGCATATTTTTATTTACATTTGCTCAAAGTTATGATAAAATTCTTGACTTGATTTCGCATAGGGTAATGGTCGCCATTCATTTCTATCATTTTCCAGCCTCGTTCTTTGGCTCTTTGTGCAAAAAAAGCAAAATTTGCTTTGTTAGCATCGCCACTTGGTAACATCAAAATATAAAAACTTTGAATACTTTTAACCGCAGGATTTTTAATTGATAGCGTTTCAGTCTGCGTTTTTAAAGGGTGCGGCACATCAGTTGGTGGCGTAGGTTTAGTTGGACCAAAAAAGTACTCAATCATGCCATCTTTAACGTGGGGCATAATCATAGCCCTTGCTTCATTCTCACCTCTTGCTGTAAACAAACTTTCGCCATCATTAGGTACAAAAGCATCCAAATAAATCAACTTTGCAATGCGTTCAGGTATTCGTTCTGCCACACCTGAAATAACCATACCACCATAGCTATGCCCTACGAGTGTAATATCATGTAAATTTTCAAACAAAATCATATTGACAATATCCTGAATATGAGTACTAAGATTAATCTCGGAGTTTGCCAAATGAACTCGTTCACCCAAGCCTGTCATCGTAGGGCGATACACTTGATGCCCTTGGGCAGAAAGCATCGAATCTACCATTTTATACTCCCAACCACCACCCCAAGCACCGTGAACAAAGACATAGGTTTGCTTTTGGGCGTTTGCTCTAACATTTATGAAGAGTAACAAAACAAAAAATAAAAAGTGCTTTATCATTACTGAAATATTTAAAGTTCAAGGCAAATATATGAAGCACCTAAAGGTCATTACAAGTAAAAATACGACATTGCAATTAATAGTTATAGACTTGTTTCTTTTTATAAGACCAAATACATATTGATAAAAGTAAAACAACAAAAGAATAAATCAATTATTTTTATTAGTCTTATCTCATGTTACTTTGCTGAAGATTGTACCATAGAAGCGATATAAAAGGCACTTTTGCAAAATTGTTTAGGTAAATTATTTTCAAAACAAAAAAGCCTCTTATTCATTCAGAATAAGAGGCTCTTGTATAAAAAGCGAAAAATTAATTTTCGTTCAATACTTTCTCAACTAATTCGGCTGCTTCTTTTAAAACGATCGCTGAATATACTTTCAAGCCTGAATCGTTAATAATTTTTGCACCTTCAGCAGCGTTTGTTCCTTGTAAACGAACAATAATTGGAACTGGAATTTCGCCAATAGCTTTGTAAGCCTCAACAACTCCATTCGCAACACGGTCACAACGAACAATTCCACCAAAAATATTAATCAAAATTGCTTTAACATTTGGGTCTTTCAAGATAATTCTAAAACCAGCCTCAACTGTTTTAGCATTTGCTCCACCACCTACGTCTAAAAAGTTAGCGGGCTCACCACCTGATAATTTAATGATGTCCATTGTAGCCATTGCCAAACCAGCACCATTTACCATACATCCTACGTTTCCGTCAAGTTTTACATAGTTTAGGTCACTTTCAGAGGCTTCAACTTCCAATGGATCTTCTTCAGCTTTATCACGCATTACAGCCAAATCTGGATGGCGATAGAGAGCGTTGTCATCTAAATTTACTTTAGCATCAACAGCTAAGATTTTATTATCGGAAGTTTTTAAAACTGGATTAATTTCAAACATCGAAGAATCTGACTCAACATAAGCCTGATAAAGAGATGTTACGAATTTAACCATTTCTTTGTTTGCCACACCAGTCAAACCTAATTTATCAGCAATTTTACGAGCTTGAAATGCTTGTAAACCTACACGTGGATCAATCCATTCTTTGAATATTTTTTCAGGATGATGCTCTGCCACTTCTTCAATGTCCATTCCACCTTCAGTCGAAGCCATGATTACGTTACAGCCTTTAGCTCTATCAAGCAAAATACCCATGTAATATTCTTTCGGCTCGCTTTCGCCAGGATAATAGGCATCTTCAGCAATCAAAACTTTATTTACTTTCTTGCCTTCTGCCCCTGTTTGGATAGTTACAAGTACATTTCCGAGCAAATTAGTCGAAATTCTTTGTACATCATCGGCTGATTTTGCCAATTGTACACCTCTTTGCTCAGTGCCTACGATGCTACCTTTTCCACGTCCACCTGCGTGGATTTGTGATTTTACAACAGCAAACTTAGAGTTTGTCATTTCGGCAATTTGCTGATAAGCCGCTACTGCTTGTTCTGGTGTTTCGGCTACGATTCCACGTTGGATTCGCACACCATAACGGCTCAATATTTCTTTACCTTGATACTCGTGAACGTTCATGTAAAGTAGGATTTTTTTAAGTTTTAAATTTTTTGCTAAATTAGTGAACAAAAGTGAAATAACAATTAGTAATTATGAGTTAATTGCTAAATTGCTATAATAATACAAGAACATGCCAAATTATGTGCTATTTTCATTAATTTTAAGCACAAAATAGAGATTAAAATTTTATAACTAATTATATTTCTGCGATTCTGGAGAATCGTACCACAATTTATGCTCATTGCAAAAAACATCAAAAAAAATTACGGTAATCTACAAGTGTTGAAAGGCATTGATTTAGAAATTAGTCAAGGCGAAATTATCTCGATTGTAGGAGCTTCGGGGGCAGGAAAAACGACATTACTCCAAATTCTTGGAACATTAGATAGAGCTGATTCTGGTGAAGTATTTCTTGACAATATCAACTATAACTCACTGAAAGACAAAGAGTTAGCTCGATTTAGAAATGAGAAAATTAGCTTTATTTTTCAGTTTCATAATCTAATGCCAGAGTTTACAGCATTAGAAAATGTATGTATTCCTGCATGGATTGGTGGAAAAAAAAATACTGAAATAACTCAAAAAGCAGAAGAAATTTTGACAATGCTTGGCTTAAAAGATCGAATCAAACATTTTCCTTCACAACTTTCGGGTGGAGAGCAGCAACGAGTTGCCGTAGCCAGAGCATTAATAAATTCTCCGGCGGTGATCTTTGCCGACGAACCCAGTGGTAATTTAGACTCAAAAAATGCCGAAGAATTACACCAAATGTTTTTTGAGTTGAGGAAACAATTTAATCAGACTTTTGTTATCATTACACACAACGAACAATTAGCAAATATGGCTGACCGAAAATTAGTCATGCAAGATGGGCAAATAATTCTTAATTCTGACGGGATTTAGTGTTATTCAACAAAAAAAATCAGAACTCATCATTCAAAACTCAGAACTAAAAAAATGTCTGATTCAATAAAATCAAAAAAACAAACGCTATACTTAATCTTGTGTGGCATTTTTTTGACAAATGCAGTCGTTGCGGAAGTAATAGGTGCAAAGATATTTTCGGTGGAAGCTACTTTGGGTATTGCCCCCTTACAAATTCCCCTATTCGGTCAAAAATTCAATTTTAATATGTCGGCAGGTGTATTAAATTGGCCATTTGTATTTATTACTTCCGATATAATTAATGAGTATTTTGGCAAAAGTGGTGTCAAGAAAATATCATATTTGACCGCTATCTTGATTGCTTACGCTTTTATTATCATCTATATTTCTACGATTGTTGCTCCTGCCGATTTTTGGATAAATCATAATAATAAAGATTCATCAGGCAAATATTTGAATATCAATGAAGCTTATGGAATCATTTTTAGACAAGGTTTGGGTATTATTTTAGGCTCAATTACAGCCTTTTTGGTTGGCCAAATCTTGGATGCCACTGTTTTTCATTGGTTGAGAAAATATACTAATAATAAAATGATTTGGCTAAGGGCAACAGGCTCTACTTTGATTTCGCAGTTGATAGATAGTTATGTGGTAGTATTTATTGCTTTTTACTTATTCAGTAATTGGACCCTTACCGAAGTATTAACAACTGGTTTTAATAACTATATTTATAAATTTTTTGTGGCCATACTCCTCACGCCTTTGATTTATTTAGCTCACAATCTAATTGATAAATATTTGGGGAAAGAACATGCCCACCAAATTATTGATGAGGCGACTTTTACGCCCATGTAATTGTAATTGGTTATGGTTCAAGTTGAGTTTGCAGAGTACGTAAAAAATGTTTTAATCCATGACAAATCTGTTATTGGCTTGGCTGTTGCTGGCTCTTGGCTCACTAATGAAATTGACAAATATTCCGACCTTGACCTTATCCTTGTAACCAAAGAAAAAATAGGTGGTGATAAAAATAAAATGCTCGCTTTTGCAGAAAAATTTGGTCAGCTTTTATCAGGGTTTACAGGTGAACATGTTGGAGAGCCAAGGGTATTAATTTGTTTATACGACAATCCTCTTTTACATGTTGATATAAAATTTGTCACACTTGAAGAATTTCATTTTAGAATTGAAACTCCTGTAATTTTATTGGATACAGACGGTAAATTACAAGAAGCACTCAATAGCTCTACTGCTAAGTTCCCCTACCCAGATTACCAATGGATTGAAGACCGTTTTTGGATTTGGATTCATTATGTTCTACTTAAAATTGGAAGAGGAGAGCTTTTTGAAGCGTATGATTTTTTAGCCTTTTTGAGGATGATTGTTTTTGGCCCTTTATTTCATATAAAAAACAAAAATTTGCCGAGGGGTGTCAGAAGGGTAGAAATGCAAATCGACAAAGCTGATTTCGCTGAATTGAAATCTACTTTGCCGATTTATGATAAACAATCAATATTGGAAAGTCTTCAAAACGCAGTATTTATTTATCAAAAGCTAAGATTAAATCTTTTTGATAATAATATCGTTCTCCAAAATGCTACTGAGCAAAGAGTCTTGCTCTATTTTGAAGAAATAAAACAACAAATCTAAGAATAATCTACTGTTTTACTGATTCGAAATCAATATTGGCTTTACAGTTTCCTGTGCAGCTGGCACAGCCTCCACTTTTCGCAGAAAATTGTTTTCTAATGACATTGCCTAAATAAACCAATGCTCCAAGAAAAACAAGACCGATAATCACTTTTTCTATCATTTCAATGCCTGAATTATGTGTTGATAATGATGCTCCGAATGCCAAGCATACAAGGCTATAACTTCTTTTACTTCAAAAGATTTTTGATACCCACCATGATAATAAGTCTTCTTTAAATCTTTCTTATCCAAATTTTTGAATAAAAACACCATTCTTTTATGTATGCCTTCAATAATCTGCAAAGAAGACTTAACTGGCAAACGATGGTCGGGAAGTAATGCCCAAGCGGCCTCATCATACCCTTTGATTGGGGGATTCTCTTCGGTCAAAGCAAAACGAATGCGGGTAAACATATTAATATGACTATCGGCAATATGATGAATAACTTGTCGAACAGTCCATCCATCAGGTCGATAAGGTGTATCTAATTGACTATCAGTAAGTTTTGAAGTCAGTGTTTTTAATCTTTGTGGCAATTTTTCCAAAACTTTTATATGCGATCGAGTATCTGCACTCGAATATTTTTTGCCATATTCAAAATCTCCAATTGGATATTTTAATTTTTCTAAGTTCATAAAATAATGAATGGTCAAATATCAAAACTCTTTATTCTCAATTCTTAATTATCTTCTACTTCCAATAACGTTGAATTTCGGCCAACAGTTCCGCATGAACGGCAGAACCTACCACTACATCTCCACCAAAAAGGTGATTATCTCCACCCGAAAAGTCAGAGGCAAAGCCACCTGCTTCTATCACTAATAAAATCCCAGCAGCCATATCCCATGAATTGAGGTTATATTCATAAAAACCATCAAAATAACCACAAGCCGTATAGGCTAAATCTATGGCAGCCGAACCCATTCTGCGTAAGCCATGAGTTTTTTGCATCAAAGACTCCAAAATCAAAAGATATTTGTCCTGATTCTCAAATTTATAATAGGGAAAACCTGTGGCCAATAGACTTTCTCCCAGGTGTTTGATTGGTGAAACTTGTATCTTTTCCCCATTTCTAAATGCACCTCCACCCTTGGTTGCTGAGAAAATTTCTTTGGTACAAACATTATAAACAACACCAACCAAAACATCTTTTCCATGAGCCAATGCCAAGCTTACCGAATAATTTGGTAAACCATGAATGAAATTAGCTGTTCCATCAAGTGGGTCTATTATCCAGTTAAGTCCTTCACTATCAGATGTTTCAGCCGTTCCTTCTTCCGTTATGAAACCAGCTTCTGGAACTATTTTTCTTAGACCTGTAACAATTAGTTTTTCAGTTTCTTTATCTACATAAGAAACTACATTGTTGACATCTTTATATTCGACAGAAGAACGTTTAAACTTTGCCGATTCTTGGGCAATAAATGCTCCTGCCTCTTGAGCTACTTCGATTGTTTGTTGGCAGATTATTTCTAAATTCATATTTTTTTGGGTAAAACCTGTAAGGTCTCGGAGACCCCGTCTGAAAAAGACCTTGCAGGTTTTTCATTTATAGGCCTTGAATATTTTTTCCTTTTGGATATTTTACATTGTATTTTAACAAAACTTCTTTGTTTTCTTGCGGTTGTAAAGTTAGCTTCCAAGTGAGCTTACCATTTTCACGATTAAAATCTGCACCTTTAGCATCTTCCAATTCAACTTCGATTCGGCTATCTTGTGAAATGGGTACTTGGTCTTCCATGATAATATTTATGGCTTCAGACTTTGTATTTCGAAGCGTTATCCGATAACCAAAAGATTCACGAATATTTGAACCGACATTTTTTCTTGACTTAAATTCTTCAATAGTTTCACGTTTTGAAATGATTTTTTTATCACGACCCAGTGAAATCAATAAAGAATCTTTGGTTTCTCCACCCGCGATATCTGATGTACCTACAAATGTTCCTTCAAAATAAATATTGGCTGTACCTGGCAAAAGATTATACTTTTCCCAATCAGTAATAATAGCTGTCAAGAAGGCATCTTTATCATATTTAGGCACTACATAATATCTATAAGTTGCAGGTAATGAATGATTCCTAATATCAACCATCTCGGCATTCCCACCAGAATTGATTGTATAAGGCAAAGCAATCTCAAAATTAACAGCCAAAGTCGTTTGTACTGTATTAACAAAAGATGCTGTCGTCGCAATATCTGCTTGTGCTGGAGCTGCCTCCATTGCCATTGCTTGTGGTGCTGCCATTGTCTTAAACTCTCTTGAATTTTTTGTTTGAATCACAACAGGCTCATAAATATTGATATACTGGGCATATAGTTCAGGTTTTGTGCCACCTTCGGCTGGGTTTGCAGTTGAAAGTGTCAATTTAATATTTTTCCAATCAATACCTGTACTTTGAAATACATTGGCTTTATAACCTAATTCAACATTACTTTTTACATCTTTAGCCCTAATATCATAAATTGGCGACCAGCCCGCACTGTTGGCAATGTAAGTTAGATTCAATTCAACATTTGAAAAGGTTTTAGCTGTCAAAGTTAGTTCTATTTCGCCTGCGGGTTGATTTACGTTTGACCCTTGTGAGTTGAGTTGCTGCTGTAAGCGAGTAATTTTATCTTGTAAGTCTTTCGATTGGCGAACCAATTGCATTTGACGAGTACCAATTTCAGTTAGCTTTGTTCTGAAAAAATCCAACATTTCCTTCAATTCTTCAGGTGTAGCACCTTCTTTTTCGTTCTTTACATTGGCATTCGCCATGAGCATTATCCGTTCATTCTCAGCAACTTTTACCAAAACATCAACCGTTTCATACTCAGCTTTTGCCATTTTAAGGGAATCTTCTAAAATACTTCTTTTTTTATTACCTAAGTAATTTTGCTTGAATTTAACTCCCATTATTACTACATCACCTTTCCCTCCTATCTGAACACTATTTGGATCGGCTGTTGTAGCGATATTACCTATGATTAATTTGGTTGTACCTGCCTGTACATTTGTTTTGACTTTAGCATCAATTTGAGCTCGATTCAGAAATACAGTTATGTGTTGATTGTCAGCATCTACACGTACTTGACTTTGTGAAAAAATTGGAAAGTGCATGCCAAAAAGCAAAGTTCCAAGCCCCAAAATGAATGAAAGTAACGAACTTTTAGGAGTTAACAAGAAGAAAATAGATTTTAAATAGGTTTGCATAGTTGATTTTGTTTTTTTCTTAAACGAAGGCATCTGCCTTTATTGTGTGAATGATTCGTTAATGTACCAATATTAAAAGCAATTTTAAGAAAAATTCTTTGTTTTCCCTGCATAATTTATAGTAATTTGCTCAAAATTATTGTAAATCAATTATTCAAATTGTTTTTTAATGCGAGCTGGAAGCAGTCACTGCTCTATTCGCTCTACATTCAAATGATTCAAGAAAATAAACTCCGTCGTTTCACAGAAAATATCTTCTTAAGTATTGGTTGTTCAAGTAAAGATGCAAAATTAGCAGCAGATGTGTTGGTTTCTGCTGATCTTCGAGGTGTTGATTCGCACGGAACAGCTCGCTTAGTTGGTTATGTACGTCTCTATGATAATGGAAGATTAAACCCTAAGCCTGAAATTAAAATTCTTCACGAAACACCTTCTACAGCTGTTATTGATGGTGATAGAGGTTTGGGGCTTGTTGTGGCTCCTTTTGCTATGAAAGTAGCAATAAAAAAAGCAAAACGAGCTGGTTCAGGTTGGATTTCAGTACAGAATTCAAATCATTTTGGTATTGCTGGTTATCATTCTATGTTGGCTTTGCCACATGATATGATTGGTTGGGCAATGACCAATTCAGCTCCTTTGGTTGTACCAACTTTCGCTACTGAAAAAATGTTAGGTACCAATCCAATTGCCGTTGCTGTTCCTGCCGGAAATCAGCCACCTTTTGTAGCAGATTTTGCAACAACTGCAGTTGCTTATGGAAAATTAGAGATTTTACAAAGAAAAGGTTTACCTGCTCCAATCGGTTGGGTACAAGATGCTAATGGAAATTATACCGACGATGCCAATGCCATCAAAAACGGTGGAGGTTTAGTGCCACTTGGTGGCGATCGTGAGCATGGAAGTCATAAAGGCTATGGAATGGCTGCAATCGTTGATATTTTTTCAGGTGTTTTGTCTGGAGCAAATTTTGGTCCTTGGGTACCTCCTTTCGCCACAGCGGGATTTCATGGAGTAGCGGCAGAGCAAGTGGGTAAAGGAACAGGACATTTTCTTGGTGCGATGCAAATTGACGGTTTTCGTCCAAAAGAAGATTTTAAAGCAAGCATGGACACTTGGATTGAACGCTTTCGTGCAACCAAACACATTGAAAATCAGCCAGTCATGATTCCAGGCGATCCTGAGCGAGAACTTGAAAAAATTAGAAGGGCTGAAGGAATTCCATTGAATGAAAAAGTAATTGAAGATTTGAAAACCTTAGGTGAAAGATTTAAGGTTCGTTTTTAAATAAATATTTTACGGATATTTTTTTAAATCAAAAAATATAATTAATAAAAGAAAGTATATTAATTATAAAAGATTGATTTCAGATTAAAAAATTTTAATTTATCAGAAATGTTGTTTTTTATGACTTTGCTCATATTTTTGTTACGATATGAAAAAAGTCAGAGCAAAATATCTTATATCGTTGTGTATCTTTCTATTGAGTTTTAATACTCAATCGATAGCTAACACCTATATAAAAAATAGCTTTTATTCTAACAAACATTTAAAATCTACAGCTTCTGACTCTCAACTACAAAAATTAAATATAATTACCAAAGCCGTTTCTTCAAAAAGTAGTGATCGCCTATTCATTAATGAAAAGGAGGAAAAAGAAGAAACTGGCGATGAATCTTTTGTTTCAAAAAAAAGAATATTCAATACCTTTTTTTCTTCCTCTCTTTTTTATATCTCCCTCAATAATTTTTTATTAAAAATTAAGCAAGCTTTACTTTCATACAAACAATTCTCAAATTTATTATCTTCTTGCTTATTCATTGTATTTGGTGTTTTTAAAATATGAAATTCTCTATTTCATCATTAGCTTAATACTTACTCACCCGATTGATTCTCTAACATCCTTTTATTTATTATAAAAAAATTGGCCATCAACAATGACTAAAATCATTGCTGTGCATTTTCGTATTCAATTTTTAATTAACACAATTTCAAATAAAACATTTTACCATGAGAAAAACGCTAATTTTTTTGAGCTGTGGGGCATTGTTATACCTAAGCAGTTGTAAATCAAACAAAGAGGACGAAAAAAAGGAAGAGTCCAAATTACTTGTAACCAATCCTTTGAGGAAAGATACCACTATCACAAATGAGTATGTCTGTCAAATTCATGCAATACAACACATTGAATTGAGAGCTTTAGAAAGAGGTTATCTAAAGAAAATTTATGTGGACGAAGGAAAGTTTGTTAAAAAAGGACAGTTAATGTTTGAAATTCTTCCCATTCAGTACCAAGCTGAGGTTCAGAAAGCACAAGCTGAGGCTAATTTTGTCGAGGTCGAGTATCAAAATACGAAGTCGCTTGCTGATAGTAATATCGTATCAAAAAACGAATTGGCTTTGGCAAAAGCAAAGTTGGACAAAGCCAAAGCTGAACTGGCTTTAGCACAAGTTCATTTAGGTTTTACTGAAATTAGAGCTCCTTTTGATGGAATAATGGATCACTTTCAGGTAAGATTAGGAAGTCTTTTAGAAGAAGGTGATTTACTGACTACTTTATCGGATAATAGTCAAATGTGGGTTTATTATAATGTTCCTGAGGCCGAATATCTCAACTACAAAACAACCGAAACCAAAGACAAATTAATGAAAGTTGGCTTATCAATGGCAAATCAGCAATTATTTGAATATCCTGGAATTGTTGAAACCATTGAGGCAGATTTCAATAATGAAACTGGAAATATTGCTTTTCGAGCTACTTTCCCAAACCCAAAAAGGCTATTAAGACATGGCGAAACTGGCAATATACAAATGGTTATTCCTTTAAAAAATGCTCTAATTATACCTCAAAAGGCTACATTCGAGGTATTAGAAAAGAAATATGTTTATGTAGTTGGAAAAGACAACATCGCAAGAGCAAGAGAAATTACCATAAGTGCCGAAATGCCCGATATATATGTCATAAAAAGTGGGTTGACAGAAAAAGATCAAATCCTTTTGGAAGGGATCCGTAAAGTAAAAGATAATACCAAGATCGAGTTTGATTATATCGCACCAAAGCAAGCACTTGACAACTTGAAAGTGTATGTTGAGTAATATTAACGACTAAACAAATAATCACATGTTTAATAGATTTCTTAGAAGGCCTGTTTTAGCCATCATATTATCGCTTGTGATAATATTTATGGGCTTATTGGCCATGAAAACACTTCCAACATCACAATTCCCTTCCATTGCTCCACCAATGGTAATGGTTTCAGCTTCTTACCCAGGAGCAAGTGCAAAATCGCTTGCCGAGTCTGTTATCATTCCTTTAGAGCAATCTCTCAATGGAGCATGGGGTATGAAATACATGACCTCTGATGCAACTAGTGCAGGCGAAGCTAACATTCAAATCGTTTTCAACTTAGGTACAGACCCAGATGAAGCTTTAGTTCAAGTTTCTAATAGAGTGCAACAAGTTACCAATAGATTACCAACACTTGTGCAAAGAGAAGGTGTAATCATCACGCCAATCATGCCCAGTATGTTAATGTATGTTAACTTATATAGCAAAGACAAAAATGCAAATATGAAATTCCTTTTTAATTATGCAGGTATCAATATGATACCCGAATTACAGAGGATTAATGGGATTGGTCAGGCAAAAATATTGGGTAGTAGGCAATATGCTATGCGTGTGTGGTTAAACCCCGACCGAATGAGAGCCTATAAAATTTCGCCCGATGAGGTAATGGAAGCATTGAATGATCAAAGTATCATCGGTAAAGCAGGTCGTATTGGTAGAGGAGATGGCAATCGTTCAGAGTCATTAGAATATGTGTTAGCTTATTCCGACAGGTTTAGCACACCCGAACAATATGAAAATGTCATTATTAAGGCTAATCCTAATGGAGAAATGTTGCATCTAAAAGATGTCGCAGAAGTAAAATTAGGCAGTGAATACTACGACATCTATTCAAACCTCAATGGAAATCCTTCGGCCGCCATCGTTCTAAAACAGACTTATGGAAGTAACGCCAGCGAAGTGATAGAGAAAGTTAAAGAACAACTGAAAGAACTAAAGAAATCTTTTCCTCCTGGAATGGATTATGAAATAAGCTATGATGTTTCAAACTTTCTTGATGCTTCCATTGAAAACGTAATTCATACATTAAGGGATGCTTTTATTTTGGTAGCTTTGGTAGTTTTCCTTTTTCTCGGTGATTGGCGTTCTACACTCATTCCAACGCTTGCAGTGCCCGTATCTTTAATTGGATCATTTATAGCAATGCAGATTTTTGGACTTACAATCAATATGATTACGCTCTTTGCACTTGTTTTATCAATTGGTATTGTGGTGGATAATGCGATTGTCGTAGTTGAAGCCGTTCACTTAAAAATGGAAGAGGAGCATCTTTCTCCTTATAAAGCAGTAAGAAAAGTAATTGGAGAAATAAGTGGGGCTGTCATAGCGATTACATTATTAATGACTGTTGTTTTTGTTCCAGTAGCATTTATGACTGGACCTGTTGGAATCTTTTATAGGCAGTTTTCAATAACAATGGCTACTTCGATTGTAATTTCTGGTTTGGTTGCATTAACTTTTACGCCAGTTTTGTGTGCAATGATATTAAAAAATACGCATGGTCAACCAAAGAAAAAAACTTGGCTTAATAAATTTCTTGATGGTTTTAATGCTGGTTTTGAGAAACTTACAGGAAAATATGTTAGTTTTTTGAGATTAATAGTTAATCGGCGGGTAATTACTTATGGGGTATTTTTTGCATTTAGTTTAGGGATTTTTGGAATTTCCCAAAAGTTACCTTCTGGTTTTATCCCAAGTGAAGACCAAGGAATGATTTATGCAATTGTCCAAACTCCACCTGGATCAACATTAGAAAGAACCAATGACATCGCTGATCAACTCCAAAAAATTATTCAAAAAGTAGATGGAGTACAATCAATTTCATCTATTGCTGGGTATGAGGTGCTTACCGAAGGAAGAGGTTCAAATGCAGGAACTTGTTTAATTAATCTAAAACCTTGGTCGGAAAGAAAGCACACCGTAAATGAAATCATTTATGAACTTGAAGAAAAAGCAAAAGCAATTCCAGGAGCGACTATCGAATTTTTTGATCCTCCTGCCGTTCCTGGCTATGGGGCTGCTGGAGGTTTTGCCTTACAGTTATTGGATAAAACCAACTCTGGAGACTACAAACAACTTGAAAAAGTTAAAAATGATTTCATGAAAGAACTCGAAAAACGTAAAGAATTAACAGGTTTATTTACTTTTTTTAGTGCAAATTATCCTCAATATGAAATCGAAATAGATAACGAATTAGCCATGCAAAAAGGCGTTTCTATTGGCAATGCAATGAATACCTTGTCCATTTTTATTGGAAGTACTTATGAACTTGGCTTTATTAAATTCCAACGATTTTTCAAGGTATTTGTCCAATCTTCCCCAGAATACAGGAGAATCCCAACGGATGTACTAAAACTTTATGTAAAAAATAAAAATGATGAAATGGTTCCTTTTTCGTCATTTATGAAAATTAAAAAAATACAAGGTGCCAATGAAATCAACCATTATAACATGTATAATACTGCTGCTATTAGAGGTGCTCCAGCCAAAGGATATAGCAGTGGTGAGGCGATACAGGTGATTCAAGAAGTAGCAAAAAATACACTTCCACAGGGGTTTGATATTGATTGGGCCGCCCTTTCTAAAGATGAAACACTAAGAGGAAATGAAGCCATCTATATTTTCTTAGTTGTTCTTGCCTTTGCTTATTTTGTATTGGCAGCACAATATGAAAGTTTCATTATTCCATTAGCTGTAATTTTATCTTTACCTGCTGGTATTTTTGGATCTTTTCTTCTCCTCAAGTTAATGGGTTTAGCCAATGATATTTATGCCCAAGTAGGACTTGTCATGTTGGTTGGTTTACTTGGAAAAAATGCTGTTTTAATTGTAGAATTTGCCATGATGAAGCATAAACAAGGTTTTACAGTATTGGATGCGGCCATTGAAGGAGCAAAAGTACGTTTCCGACCTATCTTAATGACATCTTTTGCTTTTATTGCTGGCTTGATTCCATTAATTTTTGCTCAAGGTGCAGGTGCAATTGGTAATCATACCATTGGGGCTTCTGCACTTGGTGGGATGCTTTTCGGTACAATTTTCGGGGTAATCGTCATACCAGGCCTATACTTTATTTTTGGCACAATTGCATACGGAAAAAATCTAATTAGAAATGAAGATGAAGAACCATTAACCGAAGATTTTGTCCACTCAGTAGACAATTTCCCTCAATCAGATGAAGACAATGAATAAATTAAGGAATAAAATCACTTATCGGTACTTTGGATTTGTTTGTGTATTACTATCATTTTCGGCATGTGTTGCCCCAAGCAATATTGTTGATAAAAAAGCAAACAAAAAGGTTCCTGAGCGTTTCAAAAACTCTCAGGATTCAACTAATACAGCAAAATCAAAGTGGAAAGACTATTTCACCGACCCTTTCCTATCCGCACTGATTGATACTGCTTTGCATAATAATCAGGAATTGAATATTACATTACAAGAAATTGAAATTTCTAAAAATGAAATAAGTGCCAGAAAAGGAGAATATTTGCCTTTTGTAAATATCGGTGGTGGAACTGGTATAGATAAAGTTTCAAGATATACCAGCCAAGGAGCAAGTGATGAAATATCTCAAATAAGAGAAGGTAAATCTACTCCAAGTGTATTGCCAAATACTTATTTAGGGGCTTTTGCAAGTTGGGAAGTTGATATTTGGCACAAATTACGCAACGCTAGAAAAGTAGCTGTTTATAATTATCTTGCTTCAATTGAAGGGAAAAATTTCTTAGTTACAAATCTTGTCGCTGAAATAGCCACTTCTTATTATGAATTAATGGCTCTTGATAACCAATTGGATATCGTAAGGCAAAACATTGTGATTCTGAACAATGCCCTTGCCATTATAAAATTAGAAAAGGAAGCAGCTAAAGTAACTGAGCTTCCAGTAAGAAGATTTGAGGCAGAAGTATTTAAAACACAAAGTTTGCAATACGCTATTCAGCAAAAAATTATTGAAACTGAAAACCGCATCAATTTCCTTGTGGGTAGATTTCCGCAACCTGTTCTGAGAAATTCTCAGCATTTCAATAGCTTAACTCCAGCTAAAATTAATGCAGGAATTCCATCACAATTATTAGAAAATAGACCTGATATCAAACAAGCAGAATTACAACTGGAAGCTGCCAAACTCAATGTAAGTGTTGCAAAGGCAAACTTTTATCCATCTTTGAATATTTCAGCGTCTTTAGGCTTAAAGGCATTTAATCCAATTTATTTGGCAAATCTACCGCTATCATTGATGTCTTCTTTGGCAGGTGATTTAGCAGGGCCTCTGATTAATAAAAATGCCATAACTGCCACTTATAATAATGCAAATGCTAAGCAAATACAAGCAATTTATAATTTTGAAAAAACTATTTTGAATGCGTACATCGAAGTGATTAATCAATTATCAAATATAGATAATTTAGAAAAAAACTACATCATGAAAAACAATCAAGTTCAAGCTCTCACGCAATCAACTGAAATATCACTCAAGTTATTCAAATCAGCAAGAGCCGATTATATGGAAGTGTTATTAACACAACGAGATGTATTGGAAGCAAAAATGGAGCTTGTTGAAACCCGAATGATGCAGATGAATGTATTGGTAAATACCTATCGGTCACTTGGAGGAGGTTGGAATTAATGTATTGAAGTCTTAAAAAACTTCAATACATTCACCTAATTGTAAAATCTTATAGTTTATTCCATATTCTTCAGCCTTTTGAATAAAGTTCTCGGGATTTTCAGTATTAAATTCAAACAAATCATAATGGTGCGGAATGGTCAATTTCGCACCAATTTCTTTCCCCAGCCTGGCGGCCTCCTCAAAATTTAAGTTCCCAGCCACACGTCTTTCTGGCTTATTGCCATTGATTGGTAAAAAGGCAAGATCAACTTTAAAATCTTTCAAAACTTCAACGATTCCATCATACCAAAGTGTATCTCCTGAATGGTAAATTTTGTATGTCCCAAATGAAACGATAAATCCCATAAATTTAAGATTTCCTGCCTCATCTCTTTCGATAGAATTATGAGCTGCAGGCACACCTGTAATCTTAAACCCTTCAATATCAACACTTTGCAAATCATTTAAGCCAATTGGAAAGTCAGTTTCGCATTTTAAACGTTCGCAAACGAATGTACGGTTGGCTTCTGGAATGATAAATTTGATACTTGGATTATTTTCAAAAATTGGTACTAAAGTTTCTGCATCTAAATGATCAGTATGGTTATGGGAAGAGGTAACAACATCAACCATATTCAACATTGAAGGTTCAACAACTCGCTCACTAATTCGTGTATGAGGCTTATCAGTTTGAGCATATTTTTTACTCAAAGAATCAGATAAATATGGGTCAAAAAGTAAATGTTTTCCTTGATATTGAATTAAAAATCCGCTTTGTCCCAACCACCAAGCTCTAAAACCCTCAGTTTTATTGATTGTTGAGTTAATATCAGTAATCAACTCTTTGTCTTTTTGAATAGGTTTTACCATTTTTCATAACCCTCCACTGGTTTCCAATTTGATTTCGGTTCATAATAATTCCACAATAATGCACTTACTTTTCTTAACAATTCATAACCTTCATTCTTTCTTGTCCAAGACTCGTCTTTTTGATTTTTTGTAATAATGCTGTAAACATACTCTCCATGTGGAGCATGTACCAATACTGTTTCAGAACGAGAGCGATTGACTGCACCATGTTTAGTGCCAGTTTTGATATACTCAGGAATTTGAGAGAGTCCTTCTCCGTCCCAAAATTGTCTGCCGAGGTTACGATACATTCTATCAGAAGCATCTGGTGATATTATTTTTCCATGACGAATCATCGTAAGCAAATCTGCCATTTCTTTAGGAGTTGTTTGTCCCCAGCCATATTTTGTCCGATTGGCTTCTCGACCTGGTGTACGAGAATTAACTCTTGTTGATTGAAAACCCAATGAATCCAAAATAGCATTGATTCGCTTTCCTCCTCCCGATAATGCCTGTAGCCATAAACTGCCGGTATTATCACTTACCGAACACATCAAAAAAACGACCTCATTCAAGGGTAATTTTGCTCCATCTTTTAATGAACCCACAATCCCATCATCGTAATCAAGAGAATCCTTATAAACAATTTCTTGGTCGTATTTTAATTCACCTTTTTGGATTTTATCGAATGTACCAATCATAATTGGTATTTTCACCATGCTTGCTGTAGGAAAAATTGTATCAGCATTGATTGCTACAAATTTATTGGTTTTCAAACTTCTAACATAAATGCCAACATCGCCATTAAAACCTTGCAAAGTCTCTTGAAGTTTGTTTTTTAACTTTAAGTCTTCTTTCAAAGTTTGAGAAAAAGAGATGTTAGGTGCAGCTAAAAAGCTGATTATTAGATATTTGAATATATGTCTTATCATGATTCTAAAGAAGGTTTGTTGTCTAAATGTGGTATATCTATAAGATGTACCACATTATTTTCTACTAAAAAGCAATTTAGAAAATTGCTCTACAAATTACAAAAAAACCATGTCTTTCGACATGGTTTTTTATCATCTGAAAATTTATTGTTGAAGTGTAAATGCGAAATCTCTAAACTATTATCTCGGACGACCACCACCTGCTGCAGGCTGAGGTGTAGCAGCACCTGCATCACTTTCACCTGCTTTCGCATCATCGTTACTAACTTTTTTCTTGCTTCTAAACAAACTACCACCATTGAAATCCATTTTACCAAATGAATAGTTGATTGTGAAACGAATACCTCGGTTATAGATATTTCTTACACTTGTAGTCTTATAAGTAGGGTCACTTGACTCACTTGTAATTTTCAAAGATTTAGTAAACGGATTATCCAAACCAATATTGAAACTTCCTTTTTTGTTGGTAAAGTCTTTTTTCACACCCAAGTTATAAAATCTAAATGCACCTTGATAACCTTGTAGCTGAATCTGACGGCTTCCCATAAATCCAAATGCTTGAGCTCCCCAACCTTTACTGAATGTATAGGCAGCATTGAAATTGACGTTGGCATTCCATCCACTATTTTGGATAGCAACAACTGTATTTTTATAAGTTTTGTCAGCTTGAAGCACTGGAATTACAATCGTTCCACTCAATAAGTTGTTGGTAATATTTGTTCCTCCACCAATTCTCAATTTCTTTGTTGGTTGTAAATTGATAAAGATACTTCCACCATAAAAATTAGTTTTACCGATATTATCAAACGTTGAGGTTGTAATTCCTTGCTCATTTACTGATCTCACACTAGTAATATTATTATCAGTAAATCTTCTAAAAACTGAAGCATTGATAGAGTTTGCTTTGAAATAAGTGCTATAGTTTAACTCAAAGTTATGGCTCAACTCAGGTTTCAATAATGGATTTCCATAAGAAATATTCAATGGATCGGCGTAATTGACAAATGGATTTAAGAATTCAAGTGATGGACGTTGAATACGCTGTACATAACTAACTCTAAACTTATGATTTTTTGGAAAATCCTTAGAAATCGACACACTTGGTATAATATTATCGTAAGGGTCAATTTTTGTTGGTGAATCAGAAGTTTGAAACTTAGCGGTAATTTTAGTATTTTCATAACGAGCTCCAACTTTTACTCCCCATTTTTTTGGTAAAGAAATCGTAAACGTTGAATAGGCAGCTACTACATTTTGGTCGTAATTGAAATTATTGGTACGATTTGCCTGAATTACATAATCTTTGATTTGAGAATCATAATTAAAGAAATCGAACTCACTTGACACCACACGCATGATATATTTTGCACCCATTTCAAAAATATTTTTCTTGAAAGGATAAGTATAATCCATTTGTAAGGTTGTTTCATTATTAATTCCGTCATTATTACTTTTAGTAAAAGGAGTTACACCTCTGACAGATTCAAAATTTGTAACTCTTACATTGCGACCATGTTGTGCTAAAAAAGCCAATTCATGTCCTTGATCTTTGAAAGTTTTGGTATAATTGAAATCAAAATCAAGGCTATGGTTTCCTCTAATATTTTTAACATCTTGAGTAAAATTCTGTAAAATAGCTCCTGCTGCAGTTTTCAACAATGATGTTTGTGTGCCAGGTGAATTAAAATTACCTACGCCATATCTTGCAGTTAAATTAAATGAGTTTTTGGCATTTGGATCATAATCAATTGATACTTGTGTATTTCCAAATAATCTTTGATTTTGTGTTTTATCTGTTTGATTAAAAACCGTTTCAAAACCTCTAACTGACGAATTACGAGTCGTTGAACCATCTCCTGGTGTATTGTATGAGCTGTTACCACCAAAGTTTAAAGACGTACCAACCTTCTTTTTTCTCAAATTAATATTTCCAAAGGCATTAGCTCCACGCACACCTGCCCCACCATTTACAAAACCAGTCAAGCCTTGAAGGTTATTTTTCTTAGTTATAATATTGATGATACCTGCTGTACCCTCGGCATCGTATTTTGCTGATGGTGAAGTGATAACCTCTACTTGCTTAATCATATCAGCAGGAATCTGCTTAATTGCATCTGCAACATTGGTTGCCAAAATACTTGATGGTTTATTATTTATTAAAACTTTAATATTTCCACTTCCACGCATTTGTACGTTTCCGTCCATATCAACTGTTAACATTGGTACTTTACGCAATACATCCTCGGCTGTACCACCCTTACTTGTAATATCTTTATCGGCATTATAAACAAGTCTATCTACTTTATCTTCAATCAATGAGGCTTGTCCTGTAACAGTAACTTCATTCAAAATTTTGCTGTCGGTAGCCATCATCATATTACCAACATTTATTTCAACTTTGTTACTTGCCAAATCTACTTTTGCAATAGTGGCATTTTTATAGCCAATGAAAGAGGCAACTACTTTATATGAACCTTTCGCCAAATTTTTGACAGTAAATGCACCATTCATATCGGTCATAGCACCATCAACTACTTTATTATTTTTATCATAAACAGCCACTGAAGCAAATTCAACAGGTTTATTAGTAGTAGAATCTATCAATTTTCCAGAAATTTTTGCTGAACCACGAGGAATTTCTTCTTGAGGAACTTGTTGTTGCTGTGGATTCATACCTGGAAAACCGCCACCGCCCATTCGATTACCGCCGCCGCCGCCAAATCCACCGCCGCCACCGCCGAATTGAGCAAAAGTATTGGCTGTAATTGCCATTATTATTATTAAAATCGAAGTAAACTTTTTCATTCTTTGTTGATTGATTAGTAAGATGTTTTGTTATAGTTGGAAAACACGGAAAATCTTGATTTTGTACAAAATTATATTATTTATACCTAAACAAAACAAGGTATTCTACCAAATGATTTATTAAAATTACAAGTAGCTAAAAAGAGTAGACAAATGGCTTAGATTAATAGACATTGTCATATTTAGGTTATTAACTTTACCTATTTTTTTATCATTTTAATATGCAAGAAAATATCTTTCTTCCCTTACATATTTGTTAATGAAAAATAAATAAAGTATCATTTTGGAAGCAGATATTTTCTTCTTGTTGGATTGATTAAGAATTTTTTTTGGGCTGTAAAACTCTCAGCATTCATTTGATTAAACAACGACTTCCACTCCTGATATCGTTCAGGCTCTGTTTGATGGAATTTTTTAGTATCAATTTTCTTAGAAATCAGATATTCGTCGAAACTCATTTTGAACAATTAGCATATTTACTTGCAAAGCTATTGACAATTTATCAAATTTACTAATTCTTCTTGCAACCTTAGTCAATATAAAATGTATAAATATCTTATTATCAGCACGTTATGGTTATTTGGCTTTGTTGGCTGCCAAAATAAAGCTGTTTTGTATGAAGGTCGAAAACTGAAAGGGGTATGTTTTGTGGCTCCGCCTCAAAAAATAGATGCTGAGGAGTTCGATCCTGTAAAAAAAATCAATGCTGAATGGGTCGCTCTTACGCCGTACGGTTTTACAAGAGATGGTAGCCCCAATTTTCAATATAATAAATCTTCTGACGGACATTGGTGGGGTGAATCGCCTAAAGGAACAGCAGAATGTGTTAGAATGGCTCATGAAAAAGGGTTAAAAGTGATGTTAAAACCACACGCTTGGATTCAAAGTTTCAAAAGCTCTTATACGGGTGATATGAATTTTGAAACTGATGCTGAATGGCAAATTTTTGAAAAATCTTATGGAGAATATCTATTAGATTTTGCCAAAGTTGCCGACTCTACACATGTCGAAATCTATTGTATTGCTACAGAGTTTAAAAATTTCGTGGCAAAAAGACCTGAATTTTGGCATAAAATCATTCGAGACATCAAAAAAGTGTATCATGGACAATTGACCTATGCTGAAAACTGGGATTGCTATGAAAAAGTACCTTTTTGGGATGAATTAGACTTTATTGGAATTGATGGCTATTTCCCACTTTCAGAAGAAAAATCTCCAAATGCTGAAATTTTGAAAAAAGCATGGAAAAAGCATAAAAGTGAAATCGAAAATTTTAGTAGAGAAGTACAAAAACCTGTACTTTTTACAGAAATGGGTTATCAAAGTACTGACTTTACCACTCATAAACCTTGGGAATCATATTCAAAACATCCTGATAATGATTCATTACAAGCAGAGGCATATAAAGCTTTTTTTGATTCAATATGGCAAGAAAAATGGTTTGCTGGATGCTTTGTTTGGAAATGGTTTCCAATGATGAAAAGAGACAATGACTTTGGTAAAAAACATGAATTCAGAGATAAATATACGCCACAAGGTAAAATTGGTGAAGCAGTTTTACAAAGTTATTTCCAAAAACTCTAACATCAAATATTTATGAAAATACCATCGCTTTTTTTATTTTTACTAATATTATTTTCTTGTCAAACAAAAACTGCACAAATGTAGAATATTTTAAATTTGTCAATGGCAAATATAAACCCATCAAAGAAGCTTCAAGATACTGGGGAACTGGTTGAACCACTCGTTGTACTAAATAATTTATTAACAATAATACCTACAAAACTAATAATGAAACTAATTACATTAATTCTTTGTGTATTTGGCTTTACTTGCTTTTCGCAACAGATTTCCACTAAAACAATTCTCCCTTCGATACTTAGAAAACTAACCGATGATAACGCAATTGTTGAAAAAGCACTTCAATTTGATGACAAAAATGGAAAAAATTATTTAGTAGCTACAATCCACCAAAATAGGTCGGACGAATGGGTTTCTAAAGCAATATTAGTTCAACATTATATCGAAAAGAATAATCAATTTGTATTACTTCGCCAAATTACTGATAATGAGAATCACTGTGAATTTGATAATGATTTACAGTTTCTTGATCAATCACTTATTCTCAGCGATTTAGACAAAAATAATCTGGTAGAAATTACTTTTTTATATAAAGTTGGTTGCCGCAGCGATGTAAGTCCAATTGGGTTAAAACTCATGGTGATTGAAAATGGCAACAAAGCAGCCATACGTGGCAAAACGATGCCCAAAGGCTTTGATTTCAAAAAAGAAAAAGTCGCTGATGCTGCTTTTTTAAAGCTACCAAAACCTATTCAAGACCAAGCCAACAAACTTTGGGATAAATTTGCTCCTGAGTTTTAAAAAGTATGACGGATTTCCTATTCTATCAAAAACAAACGAGTTTGGAAAGGCATTTTACAAGAAAATTAACTAATTTTGCACTCGTTTTACAAAATTAGCTACAAATGTCATTTACTGAAGAATTACACAAACGCCGTACTTTTGCGATTATTGCTCACCCTGATGCTGGAAAAACCACGCTTACTGAAAAACTCCTTCTTTTCGGAGGTGCTATCCAAACCGCAGGTGCTGTAAAATCAAATAAAATCAAGAAATCAACGACTTCCGATTTTATGGAAATCGAAAAACAGCGTGGTATCTCGGTAGCAACATCAGTAATGACTTTTGAATATAGAAACCTGAAAATCAACATCTTAGATACACCTGGACACAAAGATTTTGCAGAAGACACTTACAGAACGTTGACTGCAGTCGATAGTGTAATTTTGGTGATTGACTGTGTAAAAGGCGTTGAGGAGCAAACCGAAAGATTAATGGAAGTATGTAGGATGAGAAAAACGCCTGTGATCATTTTCATCAATAAAATGGATAGAGAAGGTCAAAATCCTTTCGATTTATTGGACGAATTGGAGCAAAAACTCAATCTGAAGGTTCGTCCTATTACATGGCCAGTCAATGGTGGTTCGAGTTTCAAAGGTGTTTATCATTTATTGGAAAAGAAAATGAATTTTTTTGCAGTAAATAAAACCCGTTTGGAAGACAACATTGAAGAAATTGCCTTAGAATCTGACATCTTGGATAAAAGTGTGGGACAAAAAGATGCCGATCAATTGCGTGAAGATGTAGAATTGATTGACGGTGTGTATGAAACTTTTGAAAAAGAAGCTTATTTGGCTGGAGACCTTGCCCCAGTTTTCTTTGGAAGTGCAGTGAGCAATTTTGGTGTGATGGAACTGCTCAATACTTTTTGTGATGTTTCACCACTACCTGTACATCGCATGACCGACAAACGCATGGTAGAGCCAGATGAAAGTAAGTTTAGCGGTTTTGTTTTCAAAATTCATGCTAATATTGACCCTCGACATCGTGATAGAATTGCTTTTCTCAGAATTTGTAGTGGAGAGTTTAATCGAGGTAAATTTTACAAACATGTAAGATTAAACAAAGAAATGCGTTTTGCCAGTCCATTTGCATTTTTAGCTGATAGAAAAGACGTTGTTGAAGAAGGCTATCCTGGTGATGTGATTGGCTTATACGACACTGGCACTTTTAAAATTGGTGATACACTCACTGAAGGTGAAGAGTTACAATTTGTTGGTATTCCGAGTTTTTCTCCTGAGATTTTCAAAGAGGTAATCAATAAAGACCCTATGAAATCAAAACAGTTAGAAAAAGGGGTACAACAATTAACAGATGAAGGTGTGGCTCAGTTGTTTATTCTTCAGCCAGGAAATAGGAAAATTATTGGAACTGTTGGTGAACTTCAATTTGAAGTAATACAACATCGTTTACTCAATGAATATTCGGCAAGTTGTGTTTTTGAAGCTCGACCTTACTCAAAAGCTTGTTGGATTACATGTGATGATAAAGCAAAATTAGCTGAGTTTATTCGCTTAAAAAGTAATTTTATAGCTTTTGATAAAGACGAAAATCCAGTATTTTTGGCGGAAACCGATTGGATTTTAAGAATGAATATTCAAAACAATCCTGATATTAAGTTTCATACGACTTCCGAGTTTAAAGTAGCTTTGTCATATTAAATTGAATAATATAAATTAGTAAAGCCTTCAAAAGACTTGCTAAAAATTAATCTGGAAGCAAACAAAATATCCAATTAAGCCTATAATGGAAAGCATTCGCATTGATTCTCATCAACATTTTTGGAATTATGACCCCAAACGACACACGTGGATGTCGGATGAAATGACACTGCTTAAAAATAATTTTCTTCCACCAGACCTGCTACCATATTTACAAAAATGTAACTTGGATGCTTGTGTAGCAGTTCAAGCTGAGCAATCAGAAGATGAAAATACTTTTCTGCTTAATCTTGCTGAAAATTTTGATTTCATCAAAGGCATCGTTGGCTGGGTTGATTTTCAAGCAGATAATTTGGAAGAACGACTATCTTATTATAGTCAATTTCCAAAAATGAAGGGTTTTCGACATATTTTGCAAGATGAACAACAAAGAGATTTCATGCTTCGTCCAGCTTTTATGCGTGGCATTTCAAAATTAGAAAAGTATAATTTTAGCTATGATATACTAATTTTTACTGATCAATTACCCTATGCTCTTGATTTTGTCAAAGCTTTTCCTCAACAATCTTTTGTTATCGACCATCTTGCAAAACCATTGATTAAACAACAAATTGTTGGCGATTGGCGTACCTATATTGAAAAAATTGCTTCGTATAGGAATGTATATTGCAAAATATCAGGAATGGTGACAGAAGCAGATTGGAAACAATGGAAAAATGAAGATTTTAAAATCTACCTTGATTTAGTCGTTGAAGCTTTTGGGATTGATCGCCTAATGTATGGTTCTGATTGGCCAGTTTGTACTTTGGCTGCCAATTATGAAGAACAATTTGCGATCATTCAAGAATATTTTTCAAGTTTTAGTCGATCGGAGCAAGACCAGCTTTTTGGTATAAATGCTTCAAGTTTTTACCATTTATAAGTATTTCAAATAAAAAAAAGCCATGAAAGCAATTGTTTTAGAAGAACCTGGTAAATTTCAAAAGATAAAAAAAGCTTATCCTCAAGAGCCAAAAGTAAATGAGGTCTTATTAAAAATGAGGCGTTTGGGCGTTTGTGGAACAGACCTTCATGCCTATAATGGCAAGCAACCTTTTTTTTCTTACCCAAGAATTTTGGGGCATGAGATTGCGGCTGAAGTAATTGCAATTGGCTCAGAAGTAGGTCATTTGAAAATAGGCGATTTATGTGCAGTGATGCCATACCATAACAAAGTGGAAGATCAAGCTGTACGTAGAGGCAAAACAAATTGTGGAGGTTCATTGAGCGTTTTTGGTGTACACGAAGACGGAGCTATGCAGGAATTCATCACCTATCCTGCTCATTTAGTTTTTCCTGCCAACGAATTATCACTTGATCAGATTGCTATGATTGAGCCATTAGCCATTGGTAGCCATGCAGTTGAGCGAGCTGGCATTCAGCCCGAAGATATTGTTTTGGTAGTTGGTGCTGGCCCCATTGGCATTGGAACAGTAGCAATGGCCATATTAAAAGCGGCTAAAGTTTTGGTTTTAGACATGAACCAAAATCGCTTAGATTATATTTCAAAAAAATTCCCTTCGGTTGAAACAATTCAACTCAATAATGATGTAGAGAATTCTTTGAAAACAATATTAAATGGTGATTTACCAACGGTAATTTTAGATGCCACTGGAAACAAAGAATCGATGCAAAAATGTTTAGAATATGTGGCTTCGAGTGGAACAATCGTATATATTGGTTTATTTATTGGAGATATTACTTTCCATGATCCACTTTTTCACAGAAAAGAAATTACACTCAAATCATCTCGAAATGCCGTTGCAAGCGATTTTACAAAATTAATTCGATTACTTAAAGCAGGGTTGGTAAATATTGATGGCTATATCACGCACCGTTTGCCTTTTGATACGATTCATGAAACTTTTACAAAACTCTATTTACCTGAAGAGCAAGTGATAAAAGCAGTGATTGAATTTTAGTTTTTAAAAGTATGTGACACGATCGAAAGACAGTTTTGGTATTAAAAAATAATTCTAGCGTGACACATGATTAATATTTTACCTTGATTCCATGATAAAGCTCTTGTTCTTGGTAATCTTTTCGAAGTGGATGCCCTTCCCAATCGGCAGGAAGTAGAATTCGTCTCAAATCTGGGTGACCAATAAAATCAATTCCAACTAAATCATAAGCTTCACGCTCATGCCAATCGGCTGTTTTCCAAATGGGTGTTAAGGAATATACTTGTGGAAGTGGCTCACCCTGTTTATTTCGTTTAACTTCTACCTTCAAAATAATACTGTGTTCATACGGTATCGAGTTGAGGTGATAAATTACTTCCATTGTTCCCACTTCTTCGCCATTATCAATTGCTGTGATACAAGTAAGAAAATCAAAATATAATTTGGGTTGCACATGCAGAAACTGACAAACTTCCAATAGTTTATCATTTGCAATCGTCATGCTTGGTTGAGGAGAAATTGTATCTTCTTTAAAGATAACCTCTTGCCCAAACATCGCCACGATTAAGTTTTTAATCTCTGAATATTGCATGATTTAATTGATAACGCAAAATGGATAATTGTAAACGTTAAAAATAGATAACAAAAATTCCTAAAACCTATCCCCGCTCTTACTGTGCCAATAAATAAAGTACAGCCATTCTTACAGCAACACCGTTTTCTACTTGGTCAAGAATAATAGAATGATGTGAATCTGCTGCATCACTTGTCAATTCAACTCCACGGTTAATAGGACCAGGGTGCATCAAAACTATCTCTTTATTGAGTTCGTCAAGCATTTGTTTGTTAATACCAAAATACAAAGAATACTCACGTAATGAAGGGAAATATTTTATATGCTGACGTTCAAGCTGAATTCTCAATACATTCGCAACATCGCACCATTGAAGTGCTTCTTTTACATTATAAACAACTTTTACGCCAATTTCCTTGATGTATTTTGGCAAAAGTGTATTTGGGCCACAAACCATCACTTCTGCTCCTAATTTCTGCAAACAAAAAATATTTGATAAAGCTACTCTTGAATGGAGAATATCACCGATAATAGCCACCTTTTTGCCTGCCAAATCCCCCAATTTTTCTTGCATCGAAAAAGCATCTAATAAGGCTTGGGTTGGATGCTCATGAGTGCCATCTCCAGCATTAACAATATTGGCAGATATATGTTTTGATAAATAATGTGGAGCTCCAGGACTACTGTGCCTCATTACCACCATATCAACTTTCATTGCCAAAATATTATTGACAGTATCAAGTAGTGTTTCGCCTTTTTTTACAGAACTACCTGATGCTGAGAAGTTTACGACATCGGCAGAAAGACGTTTTTCAGCCAATTCAAAAGAAAGACGTGTACGGGTTGAGTTTTCAAAAAAAACATTAGCAATCGTAACATCACGCAGAGAAGGCACTTTTTTAATGGGGCGATTAATAACATCTTTAAACTCTTTGGCTGTTTCCAAAATAAGCTGGATGTCGTTGGTCGTAAGGTCTTTTATGCCAAGCAGGTGCTTTGTACTAAGTGATTGCATTGCGTTTTGTGAAGAAAGATTTTGCAAAAATAGTTAAAAGAGTTCTGAATTCTGAGTGCTGAGTTATGAATTTTATAAATCAAATTCTTACAGCACAGTTAAAGTTTAATAAAAATATCCTAAATTTTTAAATCAAGACTCAGAATCCAAAACTAAAGAAATGTCTTCCCAGAAACTTGGATATGATTTTACAACCACATTTGGCTCTTCAATCGTTACATCCATCAACATTGCTAAAGGTGCAAACGCCATTGCCATTCTATGGTCATCATAAGTATGAATGCTGAAAGTTTTTTGAATATTGAAATCTGAAATCGTTCTAACTACGTATTCTGTGTTTTTTACAACTTCAACCAATTCTCCTCCAAACTTTTGTAGCTCATTTTGGAGTGCTACAATTCTATCTGTTTCTTTGATTTTTAGACTTTCAACACCTGTAAAAGTTGCTTCAATACCTTTAGCGGCACAAGTTACAGCCACGGTTTGAGCTAAATCTGGACAATTGGTAAAATCCCAAATGAGTGTTTTTTCGGCAGGAATTTTAGACAATAGAACACCATTTTCGGTAAATGTGCTTTTGACTCCTAAATGGCTCATTATTTTTACTATGTCGCTATCACCTTGCAAGGAGTTTTCTTTTAATCCTAAAAGTTCGACTTGTGTTTCCTCAAATGTCGAAAGAGCAACAATACTGTACCAATAACTTGCCCCAGACCAATCAGATTCAACTTTATAAACCGTTGATTGATAAGCATTTGGCAAAACTTTGATTGTTTTTTGTTCCCAATTTGCTTCTGAGTTGACACCAAATGCTTTCATTTGCTCAAGTGTCATCTTGATATATGGAATCGAACCTAAATCGCCTGTCAATTTGATTATTAAACCTTGCGGCAAGGTTGGAGCAATCATCAATAAAGCTGAAATATATTGGCTACTTACATCACCACGAATAGTTACTTCATTTGATTTCTGCTCACTAAAACCTTTGATATGCAATGGAGGATAACCTTCTTTATTTAAAAAATCAATTTCAGCACCAATCGTCCGAAGAGCATCTACTAAGATACCGATAGGACGCTCGCACATACGAGGTGTGCCTGTCATGATTTTATTTTGATTGGTTGCGGTGAAATATGCCGTCAAAAAACGCATGGTTGTGCCTGCATCAATTACATCGGCTGTTTGGTCAGTTGACTTCAACAAACGAATCATTGTTTGTGTATCACGAGCAGTTGAAAGATTCTGTAAATCGCCAGAGAAATTAGCTAAAGCATTGATAATCAAGGCTCTATTACTTTCAGATTTTGAAGAAGCTAAGGCTATTTTGACGTTGAAAGGTTTGGTATTTTTACGGAGGAGTATTTTATCCATTAATTTGCATTGATTCTGTATTCGAACGCAAAGATAAGGATAAAGTCTAAAAAAAAGGTCTATTATGTTGTTAAAATCTATACTTAATCATAGAATCTGTTCTTCAAAAATTTGTAAATATTTTAAGATATGATTAAATTTCGCAATATTAAACATTCAATTGGGTTTTACTTTTTTTATTTATTGTCTAAACTACATGAAGAGGAAATAAAAATAAGTAGTAGAAATTCAGGCAATATTTTGAATAAATCATTAAAACTTCAATCAAACATGAAGAATCGCCATGAAAAAACTCATCCTTACGCTCATTTTTCTAACAGCTACAAATCATATTTTTGCCCAAATCGGCACAAAAGTACAAGCAAGCAAAACTTCATTGGCAGGGAATTGGTCAAATAATCAATTTGGATTTGCCATGATTCTACAACTTAATACTGACGGAAGCGGTACATTTGATGGTGAAAAAATAACTTATACAAACACTGCTGCCAATCTTTCTGTCAAACAAGATGGTGAAACGATAGTTTATAAATATGTCCTGCTAAATGGTAAACTTACACTTTCGGGAGGAGATTTAGATGCTCCAATCACGTTTTCAAAAGATGGGGCAATGAGTAATGTTTCTACGCCAGCAAACGCCTCAACTACGCCTCCAAACTCCAACAATTCATCGAATTCAAATCTATTAGGGGCATGGTCAGCTAATGGTGAAACTGTCATTTTTAATGCTGATAAAACAGGCACATATAATGGCAATCGTTTCAATTACTCTATTTCGGGCAATATCCTTACGACATCTGATAATACAGGAACAACTGTTTTTAATTATTCTGTCAATGGAAACTATCTGACACTTGTTGGTGGTGGTGTAAATGTAATTATGCAAAGAGGAGCTGCTGCAAGTGGATCTCAATCAAACACTTATAATAAAAATACTGGTGGAGGGATTGACCAAAGTATTGTTGGAAAATGGTGTTGGGTCAATGCTTCTTCGACATATACAAGCAGCATCAGTAGCAGCAAATGTATTGTTTTGAATGGAAATGGCTCTTATGAATATTATGCCGAAGGTTCAATCAGTGGTTATGGTGGTGGTGGATATGGTGGGTCGGCAAGCCAAAGCTCGGATCGAGGCACTTGGAAATTAGAAGGCAATCGCATTCATGTGCAATCACAGGCACAAGGTTATAAAGTTTATTCGTTTGAAAAGCGAAATCATCCAAAAAATGGTGACCCAATGATTGTTCTTGATGGAGATACTTATGTAACATTCTATCAAAAAGCTCCTTGGCGATGAAATTACCACCATTTCAAAAAAAGCCAGAATCATTTCTCGTCAGAAATAGTTCAAATATTTTTTTATTTGCGGGGATGGTTTTCTTTGTTTTGGCTTCGTATCTCTTTCTGAGTCAATATCTATTTATGAAAAACGCTCAAATGGTTATTGGAAAAGTCATTTCCTACGAAATTCCGAAAAGCAAAACCTTGAGAGTGCCTGTTATTGAATACAGAAGTTTAGATAATCACACACATATTTTTAGACATACTGAAGGCACAAATCCACCGACCTACCGCATAGGTGAGCAAGTAAAAATTTATTATAATCCACTTGAAAATGAGGACGTTATCTTAGGATTCAGCTTTATTCCTTTGATAATATTAATGATATTTGGTACTTTTTTTACCATTATTGGTTTTGCCATGAAACAATAAAATATTCTAAAATCCAATGAACAAACAAACCGACCCTCTCCGCTATGCAATGGCTATTTTTCTACTCATAGGCCTCATTTTCAGCGGATTAGCTATTTATTTTTTTAAAACGCAACAAGATTTTATCAAAACCGCTATTCAAACCGAAGGCAGGGTTATCAATTTACAAAATGGTAGAAAAGGAGGAAAAGCTCCAATCGTAGAATATGCTGATAAGGAAGGGAAAACTCATTTTTATTACCATGATGTTTATACCAAGCCTTCATCTTACTCGCTCGGTGAGCAAGTAAAAATATATTATAATCCCTCATATCCAGATAATGCACGTTTGGGAGGAGATTATTTTTTGATTATGATTTTTGGATTTATAGGTGTGATCTTTACTTTCATTTCCATCGTCTGTATCAAGGTTTTTTGGAAACCTATGTAAAATTGTTACAAAGACTGAAAGATTCGTAGGCGATAATTTTCAGTAATTCTCCGACTACGAAATTGATTTGAAATAATACCAATAATTGGCTGAGCAAGTGATAATCCTATGGCAATCGGTAATTTTTTATTAGATAATGGCGGAACATTCCAAGCTGCCCATTCAATAAAAAGGTATCCAACGGGTGCAAAAGTATATAAATTAATATGTATTTTTCTTTTAGGATGCTTATAAATTCGCTTTATTTCATCAAGTTTGATTTCTACATATTCATAGCGATTGGTGACTTCATTGAGCGAAGTAATTATGATTGAAGAGTCTTTTATAGCATAAATATCATTTTCAAACAAAAAGTTATCTTTTGTTCGGAATCTAAACATATCCCCTTCATAAAAGCGGGTTCGGTTGCCTCTTCTAAGGTTTTCAATGACCAAATAATGACCTTTATTAAAAATAGTTTTGGCTCTATTTGGGTCTTGTTTGTAAATCAGTTCTTCAACCGAAAGTGCTTGTCTTTTATGAAAATCTTGGGCAAAGAGATTATTGCAGGCAACTAAAATGAGGTAAGTAAAAATGAATTTTAGTTGAAAACATTTCATGATTCTTCGCTTTTATCTATAAGGGTAAACAGAATGTGGTCGCTGCCCAATTCGCTCCACATGATTTATTCTTTTATTGAAACTCCGCCCGAAACGATAAGTTTCATTACTTCGGCACTTGGCATATCGAGCATTTGCACATTTTCTTTAGGAACTAAAATTAATTCACCCGAAAAAGCATAACTATGCGGACAATAGACAGCCACCATATTATTAACGCCCAAGTTAGTCAAATCATTTTGTGTGATGAAGCCTATTTTATGCACACCCGCTTCTTTATTGATTAAAATAATAGCAGCCTGAGTAAATTTACGTTTATCCCCTACAAATGCAGAAATTAAATCTTTGAAAGCAAAATAAAAAATTCTGACCAAAGGCAGATGGCTAATGGCATTTTCTATCAAATTCTGAATAGTTTGGGGCAATAAGACAGAAAAAGTAAAGCCTGTAATCATCGTTCCGACAATTACAATGAGTGTCCCTAAACCTGGAATAATTAAATCGGTGTTGGGGTCAGCAGTGGGAATACGAATCCTGATAATATTATCAACAAAATCAAAAGCACCCAAAAGTATAAAAATTGTAAAACCAATTGGTGCTACAAATAGTAGTCCTCTAACAAAATAAGAAAGTAAACGACTTAGTATAGGTCTTTCTGTCATAAATCAAAAAATTTTGTACTTTTAGCACGTGGTATCTAAAATATAACCGTTTTATAATAATAAAAGTTTTCTATCATTTAACATCTACATTTTATTTATGAGAAAAATCACACCCTATTTCCTATTTTTTGCTGTTTCTGTACAAACTTTTGCACAAAAACTTAATATTCCTATCCCCAATAATCCTGCCGTAAGAGTAGGAACATTGAAAAATGGATTAAAATATTATGTTTTGAAAAACTCTGAGCCGAAAAACCGCATGGAACTACGCTTGGTAGTCAATGCAGGATCTGTTTTGGAAACTGACGCACAACAAGGTCTTGCTCATTTCATGGAACACATGAATTTTAATGGAACAAAAGATTTTCCAAAAAATGAACTCGTCAATTTTCTTCAAAAATCAGGAATGAAGTTCGGTGCAGACTTGAATGCTTCCACAAGTTTTGATGAAACTATTTATCAATTACAAGTGCCTACCGATTCAGCGAAATTATTCGAAAGGTCTTTCCAAATTTTAGCTGATTGGTCAAGCTACGCAACCCTCGATACCGCTGAAATTAACAAAGAAAGAGGAATTATTTTGGAAGAAGAACGTGCCAGAGGTAAAAATGCTCAATCACGTATTCAACAAAAATTACTTCCTATTTTATTCAATAATTCTCGCTATTCTCAAAGAATTCCCATTGGAAAAGTAGATATTTTAAAAACTTTTAAGCCTGAAGAAATTGTGAAATTTTATAAGGATTGGTATAGAACCGACCTTATGGCAGTTGTTGCAGTTGGCGATTTTGACCCAGATAAAGTTGAAAACCTCATCAAAGAGAAATTTTCTCCAATAAAAGCAAGTAAAAATGGGCCAAAACGTACTAAATACGAAATCCCAGCATCAGCTGGAACACAGGCTTACCAAATTTTAGATAAGGAAATCCCACAATCAACTTTCCAAATGATTGTTCGACTTCCAAGAGAAAAAACGCTTACGCAAAATGACTATCGCACCGATATTGCTGAAAGCTTATACAACCAGATGATTAGCACACGTTTGCAAGAAGCATCCAAAAAACCTAATGCCCCATTTGTATTTGCAATTATGGGTTATAGCCAATTTTTGGCTGGCTTAGATGTTTTTCAAACCGTTGTTTTGCCTAAAAATGCAGATGGAATGGAAGCTGCAATCAAAGCAATGATTGACGAACAAGAACGTTTGAAACGTTTTGGTTTTACAAAAGGTGAATTGGAACGTGCGAAAAAAGAATATTTTGTTGGAGTTGAGAAAAGCTTTAAAGAAAAAGACAAAACAAAATCTGCAACATTTGTTAACGGTTTAGTACAGAATTATTTACAAGGTAGTGCTTATACCGATGCCGATTTTAGATATGAATTTGCAAAATCCCATTTGGAAGGAATCACCGTTGAAGAGGTTAATGCGATTACAGGCAAAATAATGAAAGAAGAAAATCGAGTAGGCTTAATAGTTGGTTCGGAAAAAGACAAGGAAAAATTGCCAAATGAAGCCAAATTGATAGAATTAATCAACTTCAAAAATCCAGATTTGAAACCTTATGAAGATGAAGCGGTTTTGACGCCAATTTTAGAAAAAATACCTGAAGGAACAAAAGTAGTTTCAGAGAAAAAAATTGAAGAAATTGGTGTAACCGAGTTAGTTTTTGCGAACGGAGTAAAAGTGGCATTGAAACCAACAAACTTTAAAAACGACCAAATTGCATTCTCGGCTTCGAGCAAAGGAGGTACCTCCCTTTACAGCGATGCAGATTATTTTTCGGCAGAATTAGCTTCTACTATTGTTTCACAAGGTGGTGTGAGTAAATTATCTGATAATCAATTAGATAAGGCATTAGCGGGAAAAGTTGTACAAGTTTATACGTATATAAATGAGTTGACTGAAGGTGTGGGTGGAAATACAAGTCCAAAAGACTTAGAAACAGCCTTACAATTGATGTATGCTTATGTTACTCAACCTCGCCGTGATGACGAAGTAGTAAAAAGTTTTTTAAAAAACGAAAAAGAGCTTATGGCCAATGCTCTTAAAACTTTGACACCTGAAAAAGTGTTTGGAGATTCGGTCACCACCACGCTCTATCAAAATCATTTTAGAAGACGCCCAAGCATGCCAGAAGATATTGACAAAGTAAATATTGACCGTGCCATTGAGATTTATAAAGAGCGTTTTGCTGATTTTAGCGATTTTACATTCGTTTTTGTTGGAAGTTTTGAAGTTGAGAAAATCAAACCATTGCTTGAAAAATATATTGGAGGCTTACCTTCAACTAAGCGTCAAGAATCATTTAAAGACCTCAATATCAGTAAAGTAAAAGGAAAAGTTGAGAAAAGTATCTATAAAGGTTTGGAAGATAAAGCAAGAGTAAGTTTACAATTCAATGGTGATTTTGGCTATTCTGAGGAAGAATTGGTCAATTTAGATGCTTTAGCTGAAGTTCTTGACATAAAACTTACTGAAAAATTACGTGAAGAAGCAGGTGGAGTTTATACACCAAGTATCAGATCTTCTTATGAAAAACTACCGAAAGCTACTTACAATTTGACTATTTCGTTTGGTTGTTCACCAGCAAATGTCGATAAATTAGTAAAAATCACTTTGGATGAAATTGCAAAAATCAAGGCAAATGGTCCTGAAAAAGTAGATGTAGAGAAAGTAACTGCGGAAGAAAAAAGAGAAGTGGAATTACAATTAAAAGAAAATGGTTTTTGGAATTCTTATTTATTAGATCAATATGCTGATGGACAAGATTTGAATTTCATCAATCGCTATCAAAGTCAATTAATTGATAAAATTAGTGTAGAAAGTATAAAAAAAGCTGCCAATCAGTTTTGTGCTGAGAATTTTGCAAAATTTGTACTTTTACCTGAGAAAAAATAAGCTGTTATATGACAAAAGCGTCCTTTTAGATTAAAGGACGCTTTTAATAAAAACTTTTTCAGCCCTCCATTTCTAATATTTTGGCTTCCCATAAATCATTCATTTTCTTCAATTCAAGTTTTACAACTTCATAATCGCTATTTGTTTTTTGCAAGGCATGATTGTCTCTAAAAATATTGGGGTCAGCTAATTGTCCTTCTAAATGAGCCATTTGATGCTCTAAATCAGTAATTTTTGTTTCTATTTCAGCCACTTCACGCTCAAGTTTCTTAATCAAATTTGCATTTGCTACTGGTTTATTAACAGTTGTTTCAGCTTTTTTAGCAGATTGCGTATTTGCGGGAGTTGGCACTTGTGGGCTATTGATTATAGCCTTTTTATTATCCTCTTGCCATTGTTCAAATTCATCATACGTTCCAGGATATTCTTTGATTTCATAATCTTCGATATACCAAATTTTGTTGGCAACTTGACTTACAAAGTGTCTATCGTGTGAAACAACCACATAAGTACCTTCATACTGGTCAAGTGCTTGAATCAGAATATTGACCGACTGCATATCCAAGTGATTGGTAGGTTCATCAAGCAATAAGAAATTGGCTTCTGAAATCAACACTTTTGCCAAAGCAACCCTTGATTTTTCACCTCCCGAAAGTACTTTAATTTTCTTGAATACATCTTCGCCGTTGAATAAAAAGCAACCTAAAACCGAACGCAGCTCAGTATCTGACTTTCCCCCATCAGCATATTTCAATTCTTCTAAAAGGGTCTCTTCTAAATGCAAAGATTCCATTTGGTGCTGAGCAAAAAACGAGAAATTAACATTATGTCCTAATTTACGTTCGCCAACTACATTTTCATCTCCAGCAATGATTCTTAATAAAGTTGATTTCCCTTTACCATTTGCTCCAATAAGGGCGATTTTATCGCCTCTTTCAATAATGGCAGTTGTATTTTTTAAAATCACTTTTTCGCCATAAGCTTTGCTTACATTTTCTAACGAAAATACATTTCTGCCAGGATTTACACCAAATTTAAATTTGAAATGCACTTTTGCTGTGGCATCAATTACATCATCAATGATATCCATTCGATTGAGTGCCTTCACTCTCGACTGTACTTGTCGGGCTTTGGTAGCTTTAGCTTTAAAACGCTCAATAAAACGCTCAGTCTGACGTATTTGTGCCTGCTGATTTTCATAAGCTCCTTTCTGAATTTCGCTACGCAATGCCTTTTCTTCAACATAAAAAGAGTAATTCCCTGAATAAGAAACCAATTTTGCACCAGTAACTTCAACAGTAGTATTACACACATTATCTAAAAATTCTCTATCGTGAGAAACAACCACAACAGCATTTTCGTAATTTAAAATGTATTTTTCAACCCACTGAATCGAAGGCAAATCCAAGTGGTTGGTAGGCTCATCAAGCAGAAGAAGTGCGGGTTTTTGTAAAAGTAATTTTGCCAACATTACACGCATACGCCAACCTCCAGAAAATTCTTTCAATGGCTTTGATAATTCTTCGGTTTTAAAACCTAAACCTTCCAAGATTTCCTCTGCTTTTGATTGAATTGTATAGCCTCCCAAATGGTCAAACTCTTCTTGCAAATGCCCTAATTTATCAACCAGTTCATCACGATAATTGACGTCCATTTCGTGTAAAACTTTGTCAATTTCTTGCTGCAAATAGTTTTCACGCTCAAAAGCCTGCATTGCTACTTGCAAAATCGAATCTTGGGTTTGATACGAAAGTAAATCTTGGTTCAAGAAGCCAATAGAGCAATCTCCAGCTTTTGAAATACTCCCTGCATCAGGTTGATATTCGCCAACAATCAAACGCAGCAACGTAGATTTCCCCATTCCATTCAAACCAATCAGACCGATTTTGTCTTTTGGTTTAATCTGTAAATTTGCTCCGTCAAAAATTGGTCTTCCGCCAAAATAAAATGATAAATTACTGATTGTAAGCACTTTATATTAATTTATAATGATAAATTTTTTGTAGCACAAGTTGTCCGCAACTCCGATTCCAAATTGTGTAAATTTTGATTGATTGCACAATTTAAAAAATTGTGCTACACTTTAATCAATAAACCGTTTCAAAATCGGCCCATAACTATCAACTCTTCTGTCACGCAGATATGGCCAAGTAGTACGGTATTTTTCGGTTAAATCTAAGTCAATTTCTTGCACATGAACCTCCTCTTTATCATGCGAAGCTAAATATAATAAACTTCCAAAAGGATTTGCTACAAAACTTCCACCCCAAAATTGTTGGTCAGCTTCTCGCCCTACCCTATTTACTGATACTACATGAAGCCCATTTGCCACTGCGTGGCTGCGTTGGATTGTCTGCCACGCATTATATTGTTCAACATTTGCCGAAGCTTCTTTTTCGTTGGTGTCCCAACCAATCGCAGTTGGGTAAAACAAAATTTCTGCACCCATCAATGCTGTTATGCGTGAAGCTTCAGGATACCATTGATCCCAGCAAATCAACACACCTAATTTACCAAACTTTGTTTCAAAAATTTTATAACCTAAATCATCTGCCGAGGCATCTCCAGGCGTAAAGTAAAACTTTTCGTAATAACCTGGGTCATCTGGAATGTGCATTTTGCGGTATTTCCCCAAATATTTCCCATCTGCATCAAGTACGGCTGTTGTATTGTGGTAAAGTCCAGCAGCACGTTTTTCAAACAATGATGCAATGATTACTACATTATTTTCTTTGGCAACTGTTGAAAGTAAATCAGTAGTGGGGCCAGGAATGGCTTCTGCTAAATTGAAATTAGCATGGTCTTCTACATCACAAAAATAAAGTGACGAAAAAAGTTCTTGTAAACAAACGATATTTGCACCTTTTTGGGCTGCTTCTTTGATTCCTTTAATTGCTTTTTGGGTATTTTCAGCTACGTCCGCTGAACATGACATTTGTACTAATCCAATATTTACTTTCCGCATAAATCTCTATTTTTTGACAAAGATACTGCCTTTAATGAAGAATGTAGAATGTAGAATGTAGAATTATTAGTTATTGTTAAAATAAGCCCCCAATCTTGAATTGATTATTTACTAAGAAAAAAGGAGTACCTTTGTAAAATCCTATTTGTTAGGACTAACAAAATCATCATTTATGTCATTTGAATCACTGAATCTTATTGAGCCTATCAAGCTCGCACTTGCTGCCGAAGGTTACACAACTCCAACACCCATTCAACAACAAGCTATTCCAATTATTTTATCAGGTAGAGACCTTTTGGGTTGTGCTCAAACTGGCACAGGGAAAACAGCGGCTTTTGCTATTCCAATTATACAAAAATTACATCAAAATACTGAGTTTCGTAAAGGTAGAAGGAAAATAAAAGCGTTAATTGTTACACCAACTCGTGAATTAGCCATTCAAATTGGTGAAAGTTTTGAGGCTTATGGTGCAAATACAGACCTAAAATATACCGTCATTTTTGGTGGAGTAAAACAAGGAAAACAAACCGATGAACTCCATAATGGCGTTGATATTTTGGTGGCAACTCCAGGTCGTTTACTTGATCTGATTACGCAAGGATTTATTAGCTTATCAGCACTCGAAATGTTTGTTTTAGACGAAGCAGATCGTATGCTTGACATGGGTTTTGTGCATGATGTAAAACGTCTGATAAAACTTTTGCCTGCCAAACGCCAATCTTTATTTTTCTCGGCAACCATGCCCGATGAAATCGTTAAATTGGCTTCAACGATTTTAGATAATCCAGCTTCTGTAAGCGTTACGCCTGTTTCTTCTACGGCAGATACAATCAATCAGTTTTTATATTATGTTGATAAAAAAGATAAAAATGCTCTTTTATTGCAAATTCTGAAAGACAAAAACATGGAAACTGCTTTGGTTTTTACTCGAACCAAACATGGAGCAGATAAAGTTGTAAAAATGTTATTGAGCCATCAAATAAAAGCTGAGGCGATTCACGGAAATAAAGCTCAAAATGCTCGTCAAAGAGCATTAACCAACTTTAAAAGTAAAGAAACCCGTGTTTTGGTAGCAACTGATATTGCCGCTCGTGGCATTGATGTAGATGAATTGGCTCACGTAGTAAACTTCGAGATTCCGAATATACCAGAAACGTATGTGCATCGCATAGGTCGTACTGGACGTGCTGGAGCCAATGGCACTGCTTATTCGTTTTGTGAGGATGAAGAATTGGCGTATTTGAAAGATATTCAAAGATTAATTGGCAAAAAAATTCCAGTAGTTGAAGAACATCCTTTTGCAATTAAACCTAATTATTCTGTTCCTCCGCCACAAGTGCAAAAGCCACAAGGGAGAGGTGGCAGACCTAATAATAATCAAAAAACAAGTTCGAGACCAAATACAACTGCAAACGCAAATCCAAGAGCCAATAATAATCCAAGACCCAATAATGCTGCCCCTGCACAAGGTTCAAGCAAACCAAAAAAGAAATGGTATGGTAATGGTGGAGGAAAAGGGTGAAATTTTTCAAGATTTGACAACTTTTGTAAAGTTGTCAAATCTAAACTCAAAATGAAGTCAATTTTTTTCGCAATCTCCACCAAACATAAAATGCTCTCACTGCCAAAGCAAGTACTACTGGAATCAGCGAATAATTAATTTCTTGTGGGAAGAACTTCCAACAAATCAAGAACAAAACAAGAATGATTCCATAGGCAAGAAAATGCTTTGATAACCATGAACGACTGTTTTGTTTTTTCAAAAGTAAAGCAATTGGAAATAAAAGTGGGTATGTCCAGATGATATTGAGGTTATTTTCGGTTACACCATGATCAGTAAAAAACCAAAGTAAAAAGATAAACCAACCAAAAATCCCAGCGATGGTGAAGAATATTTTATCAAAAATAAAACTATTTTTTGTCTTTTTGAATTGATAAATAGTAAATCCAAGCACTAAAAAGAAGAACGTCCAAAAGAACATATTAGGCGTAATTAGTTCTTTCTCTTTCACAATGACAGGCATCATTCCTCTATTCAATTCTATTTTGGCCAAAACAAGTGGTTGCCATGTACTGTCTTTTTGAATTTTAGCATTATCAAAAGCATCGCTCAAATTATCAGGCAAAAACATCGCTCCATTTGCCCCTGTGATTTCGTCAGATGGCTCACCAATGGCTAAATCCATTCCAAAATCTGCCCATAATTTCTCATTTTTTCTTGCATAAATATCTATCCATTGACGGTATGAACTATCAGCATGAAGTGTTTTTGAAAATGTAAGACTATCTTTACATACTTTCTTCAGAACATCTCGCAGACGAGTCGAGCAGTTATCGTAGAAAAATTTATAAGCATATTCTCTATTCTCAGGCAAATAATTGGTTTGAAGGAAATCATATACTCCTTGTTTTTGGGCTTGTGAAAGATTCAAAACTTGTTCTGTTACATATCTTTGTTCTTGCGTCCAGCCTGTGATTTCATTTTCAAAATAATTACCGCTGATTTGATAAGGCAATGTTCCTCTCAAAAATTTTATATAAAATCCTTGTGTACGGAAATCGAATGCTCCGTAATTAAAAACAACATCAAGTCCTTGTAATGGATCTTTGATTCGATAAGCACTGTGTCCAAAAGTGGAGTATAATTCTGCCCCAGGAGAAACTGTCAACAAGCTAATTTTAGCATTAGGAGATAAAGTTTGGGCGAAAATTTGAAAAGAAAATATTGAAAAGAATGTAAAAATGAAGGCTTTTTTCATGCAGAATAGGGTTTTCTGCAAATGTAATAAATCCTTACAGGTTTTGAAAACCTGTAAGGATTATTTAAGCAATATTAAGAGTTTAATAACGATTTACTTTCAAAGAAGATAGGCCGCTTTCTACATCTAAAGTGATTTTTTTTGTCGCTTTATCGTAGCCTTTTGTTTGCCAAACGCCAGCTCTTACTTTCTCAAAATCATCAAAATCTTTGGCATTCAGAGCTCCATCCATTCTGATTTCACAACCAACGCTTTCTGGTACATGAATTTTAACTTCGGCAACGCCTGATTTTACATCAACTTCCACGTTGTCCTGTTTATCTCCAAATTTTAGATCAATTGAAGCAGCTCCAGTTTCAAGGTTTAACTTTTTGACTTTATAGTTACTTAAATCAAAGTCAACCTCGCCAGCACCAATACCCATATCAATAGTCCAAATGGGAGCAGTTGAAAGTTTTAACAATACATCATTCCCTTTATTATCACCATCGAAATGAAAATTACCATTTTTCTTATCTTTCATACTAAAATCTATTACTTTTCCATCGGTGGTTTTTTCTTCCTCTAAAGTATAGCCACCTTTAAACTGCAATAAAGTTGTTGCTTCAAATAGTCGATTGTTCGATTCTTCTAAATCAAATTCCGCAGCACCACCTTTCAAATTCAAAGTTGCTTCTTTTACTTCAGGTGTCATTTCAACTGCAAAATATTGTTTGTTTCTATCACCCGAAATAGTATCAGTTTTTGAATATGAATCATCCTCGTCATCATCATCAAAATCATCAATGTCGATATTGATTCCATCGTTTACATCGTCTTTGAAATCACGCACACCATCATCAACACATGTATAAAGCCCCAAAGGGATAGCAAAAGCAATTAATAAAGCCGACGTTGCATTATATACGCTTTTCTTATGATTAAAGAAGGCAGCAGCACCCGCTGCAATAAGCATTAAAGGCCAAAAACGAGCGATTTGTCGAAACGACCAGTCTAAATGAAACCAATCCAAGTTGGTCCCAAGAAACAGAAAACCCACTACAACGAGTACGATTCCCCAAAAAATATTACCTTTTCTGTCCATTTTATCTATAATTTATCATCCAAGAAAAACCTGTAAGGTCTGCGAAGCGTCGCACTGTTTCAAGACCTTACAGGTTTAAGAGGATTTATAAGTTTGAAGAAGTGTCGTTATTAGTGAAATTTGTAAAATTATCATCTTTCCGATCTCTTACAATGAGCCACACACCCAATCCAACCAAAATTAAAGGCCACATTTGTCCAATATAATGCCATAGATTAATATGGAAAAATGTTTTGAACGAAAAGATAATACCAAGAATGATGAGGACTGCTCCTCCCACTAAATTGTTGTTTTGATTGTGTCTGCTCATGTTAGTAGAGTTTGAGGTTTGAAAATTTATGTTATCGTTTGAGTTAAAATCTTGCGAATCGGCCACGCCTGCAAAGCCAAATTCATACTTGGTTGGTAATACCGCCCATAATATAATATAGCTAATACCTGCTGGAAACGGTGTAAAAAACAATAGTACAAAAACTACACGAATAAGTGTAACATCAATGTTAAAATATTCGGCTAAACCTTGTGAAACTCCTCCGAGCATCGACTGACGGTTTTTTATTCTATATAATCGCTTTTCCATAATAGTAATTAGATATTAGTTGATTGGTTACTGGCTATAAAACGCTATTTATAAGCAATTAAACATAAACCAGTAACCTATATTCTTTATTAATTAGTTTGAGAATAATTAATTCTTGCCATCTGTGATTCTTTAGTTGGCATCACAATCCAAAGAACGATGTAAGGTATAACAGCAGGGATTGGAGCAAAAAATGCAGCTACCAACAACACACGTACCAAAGTTACATCTAAATTAAAATATTCAGCTAAACCAGCAGCTACGCCACCAATCATTTTATTACTTTTGATTCTAAATAATCGCTTTTCCATTGTCTTAATATTGTTTATATGTTTGTTTTTTTCTTTTTAATTAACCACTTTCGCTGTGATTATGAAACAAAGATATAGGTGAAAGACGGTACTATGTATAGCAAACTACATGAATGGAAAAAAATAATGTCAAAGGGATTTTTTTGATGAAGGTTTTGGAAAATTGAGGTTGAGTGGCGAAAATAAAGGGTGAAATTTGGTAATAATTGAAACAAATTGTTGCCAATAGTGAAAAGCCAAATAGCATATTCAAAATAAATCTGCAACAAAATGTTTCAAAACATAGAAATTGATCAAAAACTTAATCAATTTCTATGTTTTCGAGAATATCTCTCAAATCATCATAATCTTTTGAGCCTGGACGAAGTTCATTTGTACCTTTTAGAGCGATTCCTTTCAAGTGCATTTCATCTAAAAGCTCGTTGATATTTTCGACAGTAATTCCAAAATCTAAAACAATTGGGTAATTAAAAGCATATTCTTTTAATGTATAGCGAGCAAAATCTGATAACTCTCCCCCATCTACCAAAAAAAACTCAACAAATTGATTATATCGTTCTAAATAATCCTCAAAATAAGCACTATCAAAATCAAGTTTCAAAATGATCGGTTTACTCAAATCTGATATATGTGGTAAAAGTGAAGCATCTGCAATTTGTAGAATATCAATTTCATAATCTTGAACCAAAGTCTTTACTTCTTCATAATCACCACTTTGAGTCTCTCCTACTGTCAAAACTCCAGCCACCCAAGATTTGATCTCTTTCATCTTATCAGGTGAAATATAATCTGCTGAATGTTTATCCATCACAAATCCAATCATCTCTACCCCCATTCCAGCACAATAACGAGCATCTGACAAATTGGTGATATTACTTACTTTTACGAGTGTTTTTAAAGCCATTATCTTGAATTTACGATTTACGATTTTGGATTGGCGATTTATCTTTTTCAATAATCCAAAATTCTAAGACTCAAAATTACCTCAGAACTATTCATTATCAAATTCTGTTAGCTATTTTTGTACTAAATTTTTATTTCAAAACCTGCAAGGATTGAAAAACCTTACAGATTTCAATAACAAAAACGGTTGGCATTGAACCAACGCAGTAAAAAATGAGCAAACACGGACGAATTTTAGTCGCCATGAGTGGCGGTATTGACAGTTCAGTGGCGGCAGTAATGCTCCACGAACAAGGCTACGAAGTGATCGGCATGACCATGAAAACTTGGGATTATGCTTCTTCGGGTGGTAGTAAAAAAGAAACAGGCTGTTGTAGCCTCGACTCCATCAATGACGCAAGAAACATTGCCGTCAATTTAGGTTTCCCACATTATATATTAGATATTCGAGAAGAATTTGGTGATTATGTCATTGACCATTTCACGGGTGAATATTTGGAAGGTCGCACCCCAAACCCATGTGTTTTGTGCAATACGCATATTAAATGGGACGCCTTGCTTCGCCGTGCTGATAAATTAGGTTGTGAATTTATTGCAACCGGACATTATGCCAATCTTCGAGAAGAAAACTCTCGTTTCATCATTTCAAAAGGAACTGACTCATGGAAAGACCAAAGTTATGTACTTTGGGGTGTTTCGCAAGAAAGTCTTTCTCGCACAAAATTACCTTTGGGTCATTTGAAAAAATCGGAGATTCGAGAAATGGCTACTGAAAGAGAACTTTTTGATCTGGTTAACAAAAAAGAATCTTACGAAATCTGCTTTGTACCAGATAATGACTACCGAGGTTTCTTGAAACATCGAATAGAAGGCTTAGAAGAAAGAGTAAGGGGAGGGAATTTTGTTTCTCAAGATGGAAAAGTTCTGGGTAAACATGAAGGTTATCCTTTTTATACAATCGGGCAAAGAAAAGGACTTGGAATGGCTTTTGGAAGTCCCGTTTATGTGACTGAAATTCGAAAAGATACGAACGAAGTCGTATTGGGAAAAGAATCAGATCTAGATAGAGACGGCATGATGGTTGGAAAATTAGTCATGCAAAAATATGCCAACTTAGAAGGAAATCCACTTGAAACTACTACCAAAGTGCGTTATAAACATGATGGCTCACCAGCACAAATCATGCAAGAAGGCAATAAAATGAAGGTATTATTTCACGAACAAGTAAGTGGAATAGCTCCTGGACAAGCAGCCGTTTTTTATGAAGGAGATGATGTTGTAGGTGGCGGCTGGATTTTGAAAAGTTTTAAGCAAGAAGGTGATTTTATGACAAATTGAAAACACTCATCAACCCTCCCCGATTTTGGGGAGGGCATTCTGTTTTACAAAACTTCTCAAATAAACAAGATTTTTCCATAAACTTCGTTAATATAAAAATATTCAAACAGTAGCTTATGAAAAAGATTTTACTCGCTTTACTTTTTATATCCATACATTTTCAAGCATTTTCTCAAAATCAATACTTAGTCTTATTCAAGGACAAGGCCAACACTCCATACGCAGTTTCACGTCCAAAAGAATTTCTTTCTGACCGCTCCATTAAGCGTAGAGTTAACCAAAATATTGCTGTAACAGAACGTGATTTGCCACCCAATCCTAGTTATTTAAATGAAATTGCCAAAACTGGAGCAAAAGTTCTATATAAATCACGCTGGATAAATGGAGCTTTGATTGAGACTGACGCAATTACACTCGATAAAGTCTTAAAGCTCACCTTTGTTAAAGGCTTAGAAGGCAGAGGCGATATCCGTAATACTCGACAAAATTCTGATAATCAAACAACTACTACAAAAGATAAATTTGGATTAGAAGGTATTAACGACAATGGGCTTTCACAAACACAATTAGCTATGCTTGGTGCTGATAAAATGCACCAAAAAGGCTATCATGGTGAAGGAATGCTAATTGGAGTTTTGGATTCAGGCTTTTTGAATGCTAATCAACTGACATTTTTTAAAGATTTATTCAATGAAAAAAGAGTAATAAGCACATGGGATTTTGTTGACAATGAAGCAAACGTCTATAATGATCATAATCATGGCACAAATGTTCTTTCGTGTATGGCAGCTTTTGAAGATAGTAGAATAGTGGGTACCGCTTATAAAGCTAATTATCTATTACTCAGAACTGAGGACGTTTTCTCTGAAACAAAACGTGAAGAAGCCAATTGGCTTTTCGGTGCAGAAATGGCCGACAGCGTGGGTGTAGATGTCATTAATACTTCTTTAGGCTATAATGTTTTTGATAATCCTGCACAAGATTATAAGTATTCAGATATGAATGGCGACCGTGCGTTGGCCACCCGAGCAGCCGATTGGGCAGCTCAAACGGGCATTTTGGTTGTTGCTTCGGCAGGAAACGAAGGTTCTTCATCTTGGAAATATATCGGCACTCCTGCTGATGCTGATTCAATTATTGCCGTTGGGGCGGTTTCAAGTACTCGAAATATTGCATCTTTTAGTTCTTATGGGCCTTCGGCAGATGGACGAGTAAAACCTGAATTATCGGCACAAGGAGCAAGTACAATTGTTGGAAATACGAATAATACAGTGGGAACAAGTAGCGGTACTTCATTTTCATCACCTTTGATGGCAGGATTTGTTGCAAGCTTTTGGCAAGCATTCCCAAAGCTAACAAACATGCAAGTGCGTGAATATTTGATTCGTTCAGCAAGCCAATATGACAGTCCAGACACCCGAGTTGGCTTTGGTATTCCCAATTTCGATAAGGCTTATGAAATAGCAGAATTAGAGGTTTTAATAGCTGAATTAAAAAAATCAGGGCAAGAAGTTGCTGTTTTTCCTAATCCATTTAGTGACCCACAAGGACTCAAAGTCTGGGTATTGAAAGATGATGCAGGACAAAATTTTGAATTTTCATTAGTTGATATTTCAGGAAAACCAGTTTGGAATTTATCTTCAAAAGAAAAGAAAATCACCTTGCCTATCTTTAAAGATGATTTAGCACAAGCGGTTTATATTTTGAAAGTTACAGCTGAAAACCTCAGTTTTACGACAAAAATTGTTAAAAACTGAAAAGAGTTCTGAATTCGGAGTACATATTCACAGTTTTTTTAACTCAGAACTCAAGACTCAGAACTCAGAACTTTCTCGCCATTCTTGTTATTGATTCAGAATCATTCAATTCTGAAACTTTTGCAATTCCAATCCAAGCTAAATCATTCGATTCTTCTGAAATTACCAAAGGAATATTTTTATCAGCTTCAAACAAAAAGCGAATATCGTAATGAAAGTGAGCGGCAATACCTTTCCGTTCAGGAATTAAATGAATATCCACATCAAAGATTTCATCGCTAAGTACTTGGATATCAGCCACGCCCGTTTCTTCAATAGCTTCTTTCATAGCCACATTTAATACATCGCTATCACCATCGCAATGTCCTCCAGGCTGAAACCATTTATTTAATTTTCGGTGATGTGTAAGTAACACAAATTGACGAGATTTATCCACAATCCAAGCCGAGCCAGTTACATGACCAATACTTAATTCTCTTTTGAAACAATCTTCATTTGTTTGCACAAATTCAATCGTTTCATCTATCATTTTGGTTTCATTTTCATCGAAACCTTTTTGTTTTTTTAACAAATCAAGGAGTTGAATTCTGTGCATAGTCAATTTTTTGGGTAGATTTGCAGTAAAATTAGTTCAACCAATCAACAAAATCAGTAATCCAAATGAAAAAAAACTTTCTAATTGTTTTAAGTTGCTTATTATCAAGCACTTTTGTTTTTGCACAAGTTACCCCAGCCCCAAGTCCAGCAGCTACAATTTCACAAGTTGTAGGTGTTTCTAAAATATCCATTGACTATTCTCGTCCATCACTGCGAGGGCGTGAAATTTTTGGTAAATTGATTCCATTCGACAAAGTTTATCGCACAGGTGCCAATGGAGCTACAAAAATTGAAACTACTGGCGATATTATGGTACAAGGCCAAACACTAAAAGCGGGCAAATACGCAATCATGTCGATTCCAAATCAAACAAATTGGACAATCATTTTTAGTAAAAATTTGAATGTCACTGAGCAAAATTATGCAGCAAGTGATGATGTATTACGTGTAATGGCTCGTCCACAAGATGTTTCAACTGTTGAATCTTTTACAATTGACTTCACTGATGTCAAAGATGACGCTACAACAATGAATATTTCTTGGGAAAAAACCAAAGTTTCTTTAGCAATCACTGTTGACAATGTGGCTGCCATTGAAAATGCAGTAGCACTAAAAAGCACTGATGCTTCAAATACTTTCCAACAAGCTGCTGATTACATGTTACAAAAAGGAATGGACTTGAACAAAGCATTGGGATTGGTTGATAAATCTTTAGCTCTTCGTGAAGGTTTCCGCAACAATTGGATTAAAGCACAGATTTTAGATAAACTTGGAAAACCATCAGATGCAATGGGCTTTGCTTTAAAAGCACAAGCTTTAGGAGCAGGTGATAGCAGCTACCAATTCTTCAAAGATGGCATCGAAAAAGGTATTACTGACATTAAAGCAAAAATCCCAGCAATGCCAGCAGCACCCGTAGAAACTCCAAAGAAAAAGAAATCATAAAAATTATGAGTTCAAAATTATTAGTTCTGAGTTAGACTTTCTATAATATTAGGTGGCTAAGCGAAGCCGATACCACCGAACCAAAAGAACAAAAATCTCCAAGACGAAGGCTTGGAGATTTTTTATGAGCGGTCAATTTTACAATTCATATCAATCTTGAAAAATATTTCGTTAGTTTTGGAAAAAACAATTGATTTCATGCGAAAAACACTATTTGCAATTCTTTTTTTAATTGATTTGTCGCTTTTAGCTCAAACTAAACAGTTACGTTTTGAAGATTTTACTTACGAACCAAATATAAAATCTGTACTGCTTTATCCGCTGGTTGGTGAACCAAATGATGCCGCTCGAAACTTAAATCCACCCATAATCCAATTGCAGGACAATAAAAATCTTTGGCTTGAATTTGATGATTTAAAAGCAAGTTACGAACAATTTCATGTCAGAATTCTAAGCTGTACAATGGATTGGAAACAATCAGTTTTATCGGAAATTGAATATATGCCCGAATATAATGACTTGATTATCAATAATTATCGGGTTTCTCAAAACACAAAAGTGCCTTATTATCATTATAAAATTGAGATACCTAAAATGCTACTATCAGGTAATTATTTATTGGTAGTTTGGCGTGATCGCAAGAAAGATGATATAATTATTACTAAAAGATTCATGGTTTATGAAAATCGGGTTGGTGTAAGTGGAAGCGTGCGGCAAGCACAATCACCCGCAAAAAACAAAACACACCAACAACTTGATTTTGATATAAGTTTTGGAGGATACTCTTTAATGTCACCACGAGATGAGTTAAAAATCATGATTCGACAAAATTATCGTTGGGATAAAACCTCCAAAAACTTAAAACCTTTTAGCGTGGATGAAGGTAGTAAAAAATTAGAATTTCGCTTTTTTGACGATGAAAATACTTTTCCTGCAGGAAATGAATTTCGTTTTTTTGATGCTCGAAGCACCTATAATCGAGGTTTATTTGTGGATCGAATTCACCGAGGAAAAGAAGATGATATTTGGATTTCTCCACAAAATAATAGAAGTAATTTTGCATTTATTGAAGCGAATGATTTTGATGGAACATTTGTAATTGATAACCGTGAAGGAAGCAGTGGCGAAACTGAAGCTGATTATATTCAGACAACATTTCAATTAAAAACACATGAATTGGAAGCTGACGAAAAGGTCTTTGTAAACGGTGGTTTCAACGACTGGCGTTTAGATAAAAGAAATGAAATGATTTACGATAATGATTTTGGTGGTTATACTACCACTATTCAACTCAAACAAGGGGTTTATAATTATAATTTTGTTGTGCAAAAAGGCAATAACCCTCCTGATGAAGTTTATTTTGAAGGTAATTTTGCCGAAACACAAAATACTTATGAGATCTTTGTTTATCATCGTCCCGTAACGGCCCGTTGTGAAAAAATCGTGGGCTATAGAGTAATTGACTTTAACAAAAGAAGATAAATTTTAATTATAATAATTAATGGATAATTCTTAATTTAGTTATTTTTTCAATTCTTAATTTTCAATTAATTATTATCAATTATTCATTAAACATTAAAATATGAAAACTGCATTAGTTGTTGGAGCAACTGGATTAATAGGTAAACATCTTACTATCAAACTATTGGCGAGTAATTTTTACACAAAAGTCAAAGTTTTAGTTCGTAAACCTCTTGAAATAAAGCATCCAAATTTAGAACAAATTGTTGTTGATTTTGATAATTTAGATACTTCAAAAATCATAGCCGATGATGTCTTTTGCTGTTTAGGCACAACAATGAAAAAAGCAGGCTCAAAGCCAGCATTCTATAAAGTAGATTTTACATATCCACTGGAAATAGCAAAAGCTGCTCTGGTCAATGGTGCTAAACAATATCTTATCGTAACTGCCATGGGTGCAGACGAAAGATCAATGTTTTACTATAATCGAGTAAAAGGAGAAATCGAAAAAGCTTTGAGCGATTTACGCTACCCTACCCTACTGATTTTTCGTCCTTCGATGCTCATTGGTGAAAGAGAAGAACCTCGTTTAGGAGAAAAAATTGGAGAAAAATTGATGAATCTATTTAGCTTTTTAATCCCTGAAAAATATCAAGCTATTAAAGGTGAAAAAGTGGCTGAAGCAATGCTCATATTGGCACAAAAAGGCATAAAAAATAAAGATATTTTTGAATCGGGTACTTTGCAGAACTATTAAACTTTTTTTTTATTTTAAAACTAACCTAATCATGAAAAAAAGAGTCATTCTTGCTTTCTTTTTAACAAGTCTCGCTAATTTTTTATTTGCACAAACTCCAAGTACAACCTCGGTAAAAGTTGCTATTTTAAATAGTACAAAATTTTTCATCAAACAATATCCTGAAGATGCCAATGGTAATCCATCAGCTGATATTAGTTTGTCTTATAACAATAAAATAAGAAAAATTTCAAAAATCACGGGAAATGCTGAATTGATAGAAAAGGTTGATTTCGCATCAAAAGGCATTCCAAAAAAAGCATTATCAGCTTGCGGAGCTTGGTGGGCAGGTGCTGGCGATTATTTCTATGTGATTAATGCCAGTAATCAGTTCGTTGTCTATAAGGGATGGCAAGATGAAACACAAACAGAAAAGGGTTATCATTGGAAAAAATTTAAAACTTTTAAGACTTTATAAAACTATATAGACCTAATGAACGAATTCGAAAATTCGTCCTCCGTTAAATCATGCTTTTTGAAGATACTTATAAAACCATCAAATCACCAGCAGAAGGGCTTTTCAAAGACAGAGGGAGTAAGTTCTTCGCTTTTGCATATCCAATTGAACACGAAAACGAAGTTAAGGACTTGGTAGAAAATCTCCGTAAAGAGCATTTTAAGGCAGTACATCATTGCTATGCTTATCGCTTAGGGATTGATAAAAGTAATTTCAGAGTGAATGATGATGGTGAACCATCTGGAACTGCAGGTAAACCTATCTTAAATACACTTCTTTCGCATGAAATAACCAATGTTTTGGTTGTGGTTGTTCGTTATTTTGGTGGTACTTTGCTCGGTGTGCCTGGTTTGATAAATGCTTACAAATCAGCTACTGCCGAAGCCCTTGCTAAGGCAAATATCATTGAAAAAACTGTCAATGAGGTCTATAATGTAAATTTTGAATTTGTACAGATGAATGATATTATGAAAATTGTCAAAGAATTTGGTCTAAAAATACGTAAACAAACCTACGACAATCAATGTTCTATGGAACTTGAATTCAGAAAATCAATCACCAATCAGGTTATCGGTAAGTTCGAAAAAATTGATAATATTGCTATTGAATATTTATTTACAGTTTAGAAGGCAACTGGAAATGAGGAAATAAAATTCTTTCAAAACAATTGGTCATAAAAACTGCTTATATTGCCATAAACCTATTCAAATCTATGACAAATCTCAATTTTAATGCAGCTATCTTTTTAATTTCAATAGCATTATTCTATACTTCTTGTTCGAAAAGCGATGAGCCTTGCAACAAAAAGATGTGGTATCAAGATGCTGATGGAGATGGAAAAGGTAGTAAAGTAGTAAGTTTTGAAGCTTGTGAGCAACCAATCGGCTACGTATCCAACTCTGATGATGACAATGATGTTGTCATAAAACCACCAGTATCAATCATTCCTACCAAGGGCTATACAACTCCAACAAGCTATTCCAATCTAAAATTATTATGGGCTGATGAATTTGATGGCACAACTCTCAATGAAAAGTATTGGAATTTTGAAATGGGAAACAACAATGGTTGGGGTAATAATGAACTGCAATACTATAAAAAAGAAAATACAGCAGTAAAAGATGGATATTTAGTGATTGAAGCAAAAACAGAAAATGCTGGAAGTCAAAATTACACTTCATCAAGATTAACAACCCAAGAAAAATTTAACTTTAAATATGGTAGAGTTGACATTCGTGCTGCTTTGCCAAAAGGGCAAGGTATTTGGCCAGCTTTATGGATGTTGGGTAAAAATATTACGACTGTCAGTTGGCCTAAATGTGGTGAAATTGACATCATGGAAATGATTGGCGGAAATGACAAAGACAATACGTTATACGGTACTGCTCACTGGGATAACAATAATAACCATGCTCAATATGGTGGTAATACAAAATTAGTGTCTGGAGTTTTCAATGACGAATTTCATGTTTTTTCTATCGTTTGGGACGCTAAAAAAATTGTTTGGTATTTAGATGATAAGCAATATCATATTATTGACACAACTCCTGCGGGGCTAAGTGAATTTCAAGAAGAGTATTTTTTACTTATCAATTTAGCCGTTGGAGGCGATTGGCCTGGAAAGCCAGATGGTTCAACGACTTTCCCTCAATATTTAGTAGTTGATTATGTACGAGTATTTCAGTAATTATTATTGAATATAATTTGCCTTGTTCCTAAAGCTATTACACATATTTTAGGAACAAGGCATCATGCAACTTTTAGCATTAAATATTTATAAAGAATCGCTTCTAATTGAATAGGTGTAAAAGGTTTGCTCAAAATCTCAACCATCCCACATTCTAATGCTTTTTCTCTTTGCTCAGTTAGAGCATTTGCCGTCAATGCAACAATAGGCGTTTGGGTATTTAGGTTTTCAGTATTAATAATTTTCAAAGTAGCTTCATAGCCATCCATGACTGGCATCTGAATATCCATTAAAATTAAGTCGTATTTTTTAGTTTGAGCTTTTTGAAAAGCTTCTAAACCATCAAAAGCAACATCATAATTAATTACCCATTTGTCGAGAAGTGTACAGGCATATTTACGGTTCATTGCATTATCTTCTACTAACAAAACCTTCATACCTTCAATCGCACGATAAGTTATTTTTGGGGTATTTTCTTTTGGCAAAAGGCTTTCTAATGAATATTTGCTTGGCTTTACTCTTTTTAATTTCAGAGTAAAATATACTTGTGTTCCTTCTCCAACGACACTCTCTACCCAAATATCTCCTCCCAAGAATTCCACTATCTGTTTACAAATAGATAACCCTAAACCACTACCAGGTGATTTTATTTTATTATTGTCATAAATTTGGGTAAATTTGTTAAATATAAAATCCAGCTTATCGTTAGGAATACCAATACCTGTGTCAAACACCTGAAACTCAAAAAGTGTATCCTCTTCTGTTTGTTTCAATACTTTTACCTGCAATCCAATGTGACCAGTTTCAGTAAATTTATCTGCATTTCCCAATAAATTGAATAAAACTTGATACATTAAAGTCTCATCACCATGATAGAACTGTTCCAAGCGTACATCCAACATAAAATCTACCTCCAAGCCTCTGGCACCAACTTTCATTTGGAATGTCTGCTGAATAGTTCTCAACAAGCCCTTTAAATCAAAATCTTTGGGGTGGGTGCTAATTTTACCCGCATCCATCTTGGCTATATCGAGCAAATCAGAAATCAAATTGAGCAAAAACTGAGAGGAGTTTTTCAAAATATCCAAATACTCAAGCTGCTGATTATTTGGTTCTGTATCATAAAGGAGGTGTGTAATACCAATAATAGCATTGAGTGGCGTTCTGATTTCATGACTCATATTGGCCAAAAATTGTTTTTCGGCATTTCGGGCATTTTCAATTTCTTGTTCGGCAAGTTTCCTATGAGTAATATCTCTAACAATATCCCTAGAGCCTAAAAAAACACCATCTTTTACAATTGCAGTGGCATTTACTTCAATATAACGAACTTCATTATCGCCTCTTATTATTCTGCCAACATAATTTTTATAAAATCCATCTGTCAAAAGCTTTTTGAGATAGGTATTTGAATGTTCTTTGTCGTCGGGATGTACAACTCTATCTAAGTCATATTCTTGCATTTTGTCCCTCGGAATACCTAATATATCTAAATATGTTTTATTGGCATCCATTATTTGTCCAGATGCCGAAACAATAGCCACTCCATCATTAATATTCATAAAAAGGTCTTGATACCTTTCCGTTGATTCGAGTAGTTGCTGCTTATAGTCAGTAAACTTCAATAAAATCGCCTTAGTTTGAAGAGTCAAACTTTCAGCATTTTCAAAATCTATATTTTTATCAATTGTAATACCCATTTCCTTACACAAGGCTTCGAGAACATCCTTTTGATTCATATTCGAGCGTCGAAGCTGGATATTTTGTTCTTCTGTGATATCAACAAGCTGACGATTATGTGCAAATTGAAGCAATTGCCAATGATGTACAAAATGTCCTACAAAAAACAAAAAAATACTCAATGCTACTACAACAATGATTGTATCTAATAGAATGACGTTTGCGGGTACGAGCGTAAAATATCCTAAAAAAAAGATAGCTAAACAAAAAATATTATACCAAATTCTTTCCTTAGTATTAAGTGGGAAAGACAAATTGAAATAAGAAGATGCTAATGCAAGTATGGTGAATTCAGTTCCATAGTTTTTGGCAACAAAAGTTGTAAAATATTGAATAAATGTCAGCATGATTACACCAAAATAAATCCAATTTCTCACAGAGGAATGAATATTTTCGTATAGTTCAGGTGATGACAATTGTTTTACTTTACTGTGTATTAAGAGGAAAAGCAGCTCTGTAATCCCAAGTACTGCAATATAAGAATACCACCAGAAAGGTTGGAGAACATTTTTTAATTCAATTATATCAATAAAAGTAAGACATGGAACCCCAATGATACCTATTTTTAGTGCTAATAAGATTGCCTTTGTCTGAAATTCTAATCGTTCTTCTTCAAACTCTTGTAGGTGTCTGGATTTTAAAGGTATAGTAAACCAATCTTTTATGTTGTAAAAGCCCATTGTAAAATTCGTTGATTCTGAGTATAGATTAAATCATCTCACTTATTACTTAAGAAAATATTATTTTATTAAATTGGGTTAGAGTTAAGGTGTAATTCTCTACTGTAATATTATTTTCTTCATGGGACATTTTTAATTAACGAAGTTAATTTATGAAAGTTTAAATAAAAAAACAAAGATTTTTTATTTAAAAATAAAATTTAATATGTGTTTCCCAATTGTTTTACCAATTATTCAAAGAAATAGTTTGATTAAAAATTCAACACAATTATTAATCAAAATGTACAAATTAAATCATAGACCCATTGATTATGAAGAATTTATGTGGCAAAGTTAATAATTTTATGTTGAAAAATCCCATCCTTTTCTGATAGAAAAAAAAACGTAAATGAATCTACAAAAAAAACGTAAAATCAATAAACTATGAATAGCAGAGCAAAACATATTATCCATACTTTTGTATCTATCATTTTCGCAATAATTGTTCCAAACAAAAAAATATACTATATTCGTGGTCTTGGTATATTTAAAAGCATTAAAAATTACTAATGAAAATTTCTCTTCGTAAAGCTACAAAAAGTGATGCTGATTTGACTTTTAAAATAGAGCAATTTTCAATAAAAGAATATGCAGATTCGCTTTATTTTACTGGGAAAAGAGCTTATCACAACGAATTTAATCATACAAATATTCAAATAGTTGAGCTGAATGAAATGCAAAATATCCAAGCAATTGGGTATTTAGAAATTGAAGAAAAAAGTTATTCATTTGAAATAATAAATATTTTGATTCATAAGGACTTTCAAAACCAAGGTTTTGGAAAATTTTTACTTAATGAAATCATTCATGAGGCACAATCAAAGTCAAAAAGTATTGAATTACAAGTTTTAAAAAATAACCCAAGAGCAAAACGGTTTTATGAAAATGCTGGTTTTCAGGTATATTTTGAAACCGAATTTGAATTTAAAATGAAATTTTCGCATGCAAATAGGATTTTTAGAAATTAAATGGACTGATCTGTTAGACATAACACTTGTCGCTTTCTTGTTATACTATATTTATAAATTGGTCAAAGGTAGCGTTGCCAGTAGGGTTTTTATGGGCTATCTACTTATTTACCTTTTTTATCTCATAGTCAAGGCCATTGGTTTAGAGTTATTGACAAGAATTTTAGAATACTTCATGGGCGTTGGTGCTATCGCTCTGATTGTTTTATTTCAACAGGAAATTCGCCGTTTTTTACTATTAGTTGGCAAGTCCACCACACTAAGTAACAATCAATTTTTTAATAAATTGCTTGGTAATAAAGAAAATAACGAAGGAAAATACCCCATTAAAATAATTGTAGATGCCGCAAAAACAATGTCTAATGAATTTACAGGAGGCATTATCGTCATCCAAAAAGAAGATGATTTAAGTAAATTTGCAGAGTCAGGAGACATTGTCGATGCAATATTATCTAAAAAGCTTTTAGTTTCACTTTTTAGTCAATATAGCCTTTTGAGCGATGGAGCTGTTCTTATCACCAACGGACGGATAAAAGCCGCACATTGCATTTTACCAATTGCCAGTAATGAAGACCTTCCCAGTAGTTATGGTTTTCGTCACAGAGCAGCTTTAGGGATTTCTGAGGCCACCGATGCAGCCGCTATTTGTATTTCAGAAGAAAACGGTAAAATTACTTTGGCCATTGATGGAAATATAAAAACTATTTCATCATCAGAATTAGAAAGAGAATTAAGACAATATTTACTAAAAGAGTTTTGAGTTCTGAGTTAAAATTCTCAGTGAAACACTCAGAACTCAAAACTTTTAAAATGATTACTTTTTATCCAGGACCTTCAAAAGTGTATCCAGAAGTGGCAATTTATATGCAAGATGCCATGAATGAAGGAATTTTGTGCCAAAACCACAGAAGTTTGGCTTTTATGGATATGTTGAAAGAATGTATTCGGCTATTTAAACAAAAACAAGGGATTCCTGATGATTATTATGTTTACTTTACTTCTTCAGCAACAGAATGTTGGGAAATCATCAATCAGTCGCTTATATTAAAAAATAGTCATCATGTTTTTAATGGTGCTTTTGGAGAAAAATGGTTTGATTATGCCAAGCGTTTAAACTTAAAAACTACCTCTACTAAATTTGATTTTCAAGAAAAATTAGATCCCACAAAACTCATTGATACGGCGAGCGATGTCATTTGTTTTACTCAAAATGAAACTTCAAATGCCACGCAAATCTCTATTGATTTTCTAAAAAAAAATAAGGATGCACTTATTGCCATTGATGTAACTTCTTCACTCGGTGGCGTTGAATTAGATTGGGAATTGGGTGATATTTGGTTAGCGTCTGTTCAGAAATGTCTTGGTTTACCAGCTGGGATGGGAGTTATGATTTGTTCTCCAAAAGCATTGAAACATGCGAATGCAATTGGTGATAGAAAGTATTATAATAGTTTACTTTTTATTCATGATAACTTTCAAAAATACCAAACTCCATATACGCCCAACATTTTAGAAGTTTATCTTCTGATGCGAGTCATGCAACAAGTTCCTGATATTCAATCAATTAGCAAAAAAATAAAAGCTCGATCAACGGAGTTTTATGAGTTTATTGAAACCCAAACTTCACTAGAATTATTGATAAAAAATCAAGAAGTAAGGTCTGAAACGGTAATTGCCATCAAAGGTCGAGAGAGCGAAATTTCAACTTTAAAACAAAAAGCCAAAGAAAAAAATATCACATTAGGCAATGGTTATGGTGAATGGAAAGATACGACATTTAGAATTGCCAATTTCCCAGCGATTGAAGATTGGGAGTTTGATAAACTTAAAGATTTGCTAAAAGAAGTATAATTTTTTATAAATTAATCGTAAATAGATATTTCTTTCAAATGCTACAAAATCGAACAATTAGAAAAAATAAACATCCTAAACATTTACAACTATGAACTTTGATTTCAAAGAAATTATATCTGTGACAATCATCTTATTTTCAGTTATTGACATTTTAGGAGCAATACCAATAATCATTGATTTACGTAAAAAGGCAGGTAGTATTCATGCCGAACAAGCGACTTTAGTAGCTGGAGGCTTAATGATCACTTATCTATATTTGGGAATAAGCATTTTGAATTTATTTGGTGTAGATGTCAAATCTTTTGCGGTGGCTGGAGCATTAATCTTATTTTTGATAGGATTTGAAATGATTTTAGGTAGAAGTATTTTTAAACATGAAACGACCAATAGTAAGGCCACTTCGATTGTACCATTGGCATTCCCAATTATTGCTGGAGCTGGTACAATGACTACCATTATTTCATTGAAAGCCGCTTATCAAGAAGAAAATATTGTAGTTGGAATTTTGCTAAACTTGCTTTTTGTATATACAGTACTTCGTACCTCACAGCAACTTGAGAAGATTCTTGGCCCAACAGGGGCTGATATCCTACGCAAGGTTTTTGGAATGATTTTGATTGCGATTTCAATTAAATTGATAAAGACTAATTTGTTATAAGATATTATTCAAGTTTTTCTTTGAATCGTTCCTATTACTGAACGGAGTAGGAACTCCGTTTTACTAACAGATAAAGAGCAAAGCATTGGCCTCGCCCTATCATAAACCTAAACTAAACGTATATGATTTTGATGTCATTAAATTTGCCTCCTATCCATTGCTGAATAGGAGGACTTTTTATCGCTTTTTCATAATTTGTGTTTACTTTTTCTTTCGCAAATAAATATTCCCGTGATCTGACCTTATTGTTAGACTTACACCTCCGCCATTGATTGTCCCTGTGGTTTCGTTTGAACAATCACAATCATCAGAATTTAGGCTTGAACCTGCCAATGTCCAAGTTTTCTTTCGAGCCATATCTTCTGCAACAATATAAGCTGGCGATTTCGCAGTTGCAATAGCAGGAAAATCTTTTTCACCTTTCTCTCCTTTTTCACCTTTCTCTCCTTTTGTGTCAATAGCTGCTATTTTCTCCCCCCATTTATTATAAGATACTCCATCTTTAACAAAAACCGTTTGACCGTTTGCTAAAGTAGAAACTTTAACATTTTCTTTGGTTTCAGTTTTTTCTTCTTTTTTCATTGGCTGAATATCGAAATCAGTGAATAAATCGGCATAAGTTGCTTTAATATTCAAATTCGCTTTTGTATCGCTTGGCAAGGTGATATCTACTGCTCCACTTGCCGAAATAGAATTAGGCTTGCTTTGATTAAGTTGGTCATAGACCACATAAATTTTACCATATCCACCTCTTGCTACAATTGGACCACTGACATTATTTATTGTTAAGGTAGAATATGAAGTTTGAACTTCCACTTCACCTTTCATGCCTGAAATCTGCCATTTCCCATAAGCATTGCCATTTTCACGCACACTAATGCTTACATCTTTTGGAATTTTTATGCTATAATTGCCATAATATTTGCTTTTCGGTATCTTAATTTTCATGATTGCTCCTTCTACAATTACATTTGCCCCAACACCCGTATTATCAATCCCCCCACCTGGTGAAACAATTTTTAGTCCTTCAGCTTCTGCTGGAAGTTCTCGTTTATCTTCGAGTGCTTCAATGATAACTTCATTGCCAGTTGTGCCTACGATCTCTAAGCCCATATTGGCACTCATAATAACAATTCGTTTGTCATTACCACTAAAATTCACTTTATAAGTATTGGTTTTTAATTGTGCAAACACCGATTTGCTTAGTATTAATAGGAATACAATTTTTAATAAATTTTTCATAATTTTTAGAATTTAATAATATACATAACTTATAGTCAACATTTTATAAACTTAATAATTTTGATCCTTCTTCTGCTTTTTGTCTTACAAATGCAGATATACTTTCATCTTCAACCAACAATCGAAAAGCAGGTAAAGCACGTCTTTCGTTGAGTTTGGTTAGTAATTCAATAATTGAAATTTGTAAGGTTGGTTCTTGTTGCTTCAACAAAGATTTCACGAGAGCATTACGAACATTTTCATCATAACCAAAGCGACCAATGGCATCAGCAGCAGCGATGCGGACATTAATGTTTCTATCGTAATCAAGTGTATATATGAGTGCTTTTAGCACTTCATCGTCAGGTTTTTGTAAATCATAACTATAATTTACAGCCTGAATGCGTTCGGAAGCTGACTCTCTTTTAAGCATCGAAAGTATCAATAGATCTTTGGTTGCTTGCATTTCCTTCTTCAAGTTGCCAATTTCATTCAACACATTAGGTTCTACTTGTTTATTGGATACTAATTGCTGTTTTTGAACAATATATTGTGTATCAACCCTCACAATGGGCACTTCTACAATTGTTTCAATAATTTTTGGAGCCTGATTTGTAGCTGTAAGCACTTGTTTATCAACCGATTGTCTTCCAATAAAAAACATTAATAGTAAACCAACAACAGCAGCCGCATATTTAAAATAAGCATATTCATAAAACTTAAAGGTCTTATTTTTAGGAGCCAATTTACTTTTTTCTTGCAATAAAAAGTTATAAAATACACTATCTGCCTCTGAATCAAAATCTTTTTCAGGTGGCTTATTTATTGAAAAATAGATGGTCTTAGCTTCTTCAAACTCTTGCTTTGTTCCTTCATTTTCGTCAAAAACAGTTTCTAATGTCTTATAATCTTCAGGTGAAAGCCTGTTTTCAAGAAAATCAGCTAATAATTCCTCTTTTATTTTTCTCATGTCCTTTAATTCATTTATTCAACTAAATCAAGACTCAAATATATTTCTCTCAACTTTTTGATTGCTCGATGCACTCTTACTTTGACCACCGAAACTGATACATTAAGTACCTCAGAAATCTGTTCATATTTCAGTTCTTCATAGCGACTCAATTGTAATACTTCACGGTATTCATCAGGAAGTTTCTGTAAAGCCAATTGTACTAAATTATATTGTTCATCATCGTAATTTTCCTCTTCATAAATCTCTAAATTTTCGGTTAATTGACTGTTTTTTAGTGAATTATCTTTTAAATGGTCATGATAAATATTTCTTGCGATGCGGTAAATCCACGTTCGAAATTCATAACCTTCTCGAAAAGTATGGCGATAATGAAGCAGTCGATAAAAAACTTGCTGCGTCAAATCTTGACTTAAATCTCGCTCTACACCAAACCGTAGGTAGAAGTTAAATAAAGGCCTTTTGTAGCGTTCATACAAAATTGCGGCTTTATCTAAATCCCCATTCACAACAAAATTCATTGCGGACTCATCTGTCATAAAAGCATAGCTTGGTTGAAGGTTTCTGAATATGCTTACTGGAAGAAGTTGAAAAGGTTACAAAAATTCATAAAAAAAATAAAAATCTATTCGAAACAAATTTTCAAGGCTTATGATTTTTGAACCATTTATAAGGACAAAAGCTACTCACCCTTTCTTAAAAAGATGAGTATTTACTTATAATTAAGATAAAACTTGTAGCTCTCCAAATTTTAAAGTAATTCGTTAAATTTAGGTGGCAATTATGACTTGAAAAGTCGTTAGATTTTCTTGAGTATGATCAAATACAATCTTAATATCATTTGTTTTGGCAAATTCTTTTATCAGAATCAAGCCTGTTCCTATTCCTTCTTCACCAAAATCAAAACTATACCCTTTGTTAAATAAACGATCTATCTTCTCAATTTGGCTTTCAGTCATCGAATCTCCCTGATTACTGATAATCAGCACGAAAGTATTTACTTCCAAAGCTGCTTTGATAAATATTTCTTTTCCTTCAGAAGTATATTTGATGGCATTATCAAGCAAATTACGAGTAATCAACGATAAAACGTGCATATCTGTTTTGATAGTAATATCTTGAATTTCTTCCTTGATATTTAAATGCTTTATTAAGGCCATATCTCGGTAAATTGGCAAAATATTTGAAAAGAATGTTGTAGTCTGAATGAGTGTAGGCTTTAAATGTATTTGCTTTTGTTGAATAATACTCCATTCCAAAAGATTATTGAGCAATGAAGCCAAATTTAAGCCTACTACATCTATTTTTTTCAATACTTCTTTAAGCCTTGCGTATTGTTTAGTATTAACTAGATACCCAACAATTTCTGAATACCGCTGATATGAATTCAAAGGGCTTCGTAAATCATGAGAGATAATGGTAAATAATTTATCTCGGCTTTGCGTTAATTCTTTAAGTTTTTTGTTGGTAGAACGAATTTTAATGGCCAAAAAGCTAACAACCAGAACAATTAAAATGGTAATAATTAATAGCGTTATAATTATTTGAGCTCTTTTGTTGATTGATTGCTTTTCGAGTTCAAGTTTTTTTATAAGTAACTCTTTTTGCTGAGTTTCATATTTAGTTTGGAGTTCTTGAAATTGTGTAACTGTTCTTGTGCTATCCAAAATGCTTCTTATCCTCATTTCTTTTTCTAAAGATTGATATGCTTTTTGATAATCTTTTTGATCATATTGTATAGCTGCAAGATTTGCATAATAGCTATCAATCAATTCAGGTTTATTGATATTTAATTTATTGTAGATTTCTATCCCTTTTTTATAATAGAATGCTGCCTTCTTGAACTCTTTGATATAAGAATAGCCTACACCCAAATTATACAATAGACTTAAGGTTCTTTTAAAGGGTTTAGAAGGCGAACTTTGATAAGCCATGAGGTAACACCATTGTACTTTTTTATAATTATCTTCCTTTTTACCCTCTTTAAGTCGAAAATAAGCATTGGCAGCTCCTGTAAAAATACTGGGTTTTATGTAATTATATTCGGAGTGGTTTTTCAACAATTTTAAAGCAGTTTTAAAATACACTAACTGTTCTTTTGGGCTTTTATCAACATAATGGCCAAATTGAAGCATCGAATTGATAATAAGTAGCTTAGTTCTTACATCACTGATATGACTATAATATTTTAAAGTTTTTTCAAGTCTATCGAACACACTCTTTTTTCTATTTTCATGACTTACTTGAGGATAATGTGCTGATCCAATGATTAGATGATTGGCAACAACCATTCCTAATGAATCTTTGTGTGCTTCAAAATATCTATGAGCCTTCAAGCCATTTTCAAAACATATTTTATTGTTGTTATAGTAATTTAATAAAGCTTTAAGATAATAAAACATAGCCTGTCCTAATGAATCTTTCTTTTTTAAAGCTATGGTTTGGATAGTTTCTACATCTTTTCCAAAATCATTGGAATAATAATATCTGCTCCATTCCAAATTGATGAGTAGATGAAGGTAGTTTTCTTTTTTACTTTTTCTATGCTCAACAATTTTCTGAAGGCTATCAATATTTGAGCTAATTTGATAGTCACGTACTTGTTTATATGATTTTTCTTGAGCAATAGCTAAAGTGCCAAAAAGGCTTAAAAAGAGTAGAAGGTTTATAGTTTTCATAGGTTTTTATATGGTTAGAATGTCCATAAATAAGATAAAATTAATAATTTTATGAAAAACAAATAAACACTTCATCAATAAATTAATGACAAAGTATTTTTTGTAAAAGATAAATGCTTCATTTTACGTTACTCATAGTGCTAATAATAAAAACTCTCTGTCAGAGATTTCACCCAATTTAGGTGAGTAGTAAAACATGCATTTCTACGAAATTTGTGCTTTAGTCTAAATTAACTTACCTTTTATCAAATCAGCATTCAAACATTAACTGAATTTGAGTAGTTTTACAAATAATATTCTTCAAACAAATAAAACCTACATTATGAAATTAATAAAAATTACTTTTTTATGTTCACTTGCTTTGATAAGCTCTTTTGGAGCATTTTCCCAAAAGAAAGACGATAAAAAGCCAGAGGAAGTTAAACCTGCTACACCAACTCCTGTTGCCGCTCCAAAACCGCCAGAAACTCCAAAAACTGGCCCTAAACCATATAAAGAAGTAATTACTGACAAGGCCAAGACGAGTAAAGGCCTAATGACAGTTCACAAAATTGAAGAGAAATATTTCTTTGAATTAGCCGACTCAATCATTGGTCGTGAGATCATGTCAGTTACTCGTTTTTCAAAAACAGCTGCAGGTGGTGGCATTTTTGGTGGTGAAGAAGTAAATAGCCAAGTCGTAAAATGGGAAAAAGGGCCTGATAATAAATTATTTTTACGTTCAATCACTTTGGTTATTGCCAGTGGCGATAGCACAAAACCTATTTTCCAATCAGTAAAAAACTCAAGTGCAGACCCAATTATTGGCGTTTTTGACATCAAAGCATTTAGAAAAGATACTTCTTCAGTGATTGAAGTAACTGATTTCTTTAAAGGTGATAATCAAGTTTTTTCTCTTGACCCAGTTAGAAAGCAATTGTTAAAGATAGCGATGTTACAAGCTGACCGTTCGTTTATTCAGCATATCCGTTCTTATCCAATCAATACTGAAGTTCGTACAACCAAAACTTTCAGTGTTATTCCTCCAGCCGTTTCACTTTCACCAATGCCACAAATCGGGCAATATTTACCAGCTTCTCGTGATGCAGGCGTTGTAACAATGGAGTTTAATACTTCATTTGTGATTCTTCCAAAAACGCCCATGCGTAAACGTTATTTCGACCCACGTGTAGGTTATTTTGCCAATCAATATTCAAGCTTTGGTGAAGAATCTCAAAAATCAGACAATGAAGTCTTTGCAGTAAGATGGAAACTTGAGCCAAAAAACCAAGCAGATGCCGAACGTCAAAAACGAGGTGAATTAATTGAACCTAAAAAACCAATTGTTTATTATATCGACCCTGCTACGCCTCAAAAATGGCAAAAATACTTAAAAGCAGGGGTAGATGATTGGCAAGTTGCATTTGAAAAAGCAGGATGGAAAAATGCCATCAGAGGCGAATATGTCACTGAAAAAGATAGTATAAGCTTAGAAGATGCTCGTTTTTCAGCCATCAGATATTTTGCAGCCGATATTCAGAATGCTTATGGACCAAATGTACATGACCCCCGAAGTGGAGAAATTTTAGAAAGTCATATTGGTTGGTATCATAATGTAATGCGTTTGTTGCGTAACTGGTACATGATTCAAACAGCAGCATCTGACCCCCGTGCAAGAAAGAAAAACTTTGATGATGAATTAATGGGACAATTGATTCGTTTTGTTTCTTCTCATGAAGTTGGACATACCATAGGTTTGCGTCATAACATGGGTGCAAGCTCAGCAACACCAGTTGAAAAACTACGAGACAAAGCTTGGGTAGCGAAAAATGGCCATACCTCTTCAATCATGGACTATGCACGTTTTAACTATGTTGCACAACCAGAAGATGGAATAACTGATTTCTTCCCTCGCATTGGCGACTACGATGTTTGGGCGATTCAGTGGGCTTACAAATATTTCCCAGATGCCAAAAGTGCAACAGAAGAAAAAGCTATTTTGAATGAATTGACAAAAGAAGCTGTAAAAGATCCACGTAAGCGTTTTGGTACCGAAATCAGTCCTTTCGACCCACGCTACCAAACAGAAGATTTGAGTGACAATGCGATGCGTGCCTCAGAATATGGTATTAAAAATTTGCAAAAAATATTACCAAATTTGCCAGAATGGAGCAAAGAAAATGGAGAATCTTATAAAGAATTAGCTGAATTATATGCCAACGTTTCAGGGCAATACCGTCGTTATATTGGTCATGTTACTAAAAATGTTGGTGGAATTTATGACACTCCTAAAACGTATGACATGGAAGGCAGTGTGTATGAAGTTGTACCAAAAGCCACTCAAAAAGATGCAGTAAACTTCTTAAATCGTCAAGTTTTTGATACACCAAACTGGTTGTTAGACAAAAATATTTTAGGCAAAATCAATCCAGAGCAAGGTGTTGAGGCAATCAAAGCGATTCAAGAATCAACATTGAATAGCCTTTTGGCAGGAGATAGAGCAGTTCGACTAATGGAAACTGGCTCGGCAAGTGCCTCAAATTATAACTTAGATGAATTAATGACAGATTTACGCAGTGGTATCTGGTCAGAATTAAAATCTAAGAAAACGATTGACATCTATCGTCGTAACTTACAAAAAGTTTTTGTTGAAAAAGTAACATCTTTACTTAATCCTGGAACAGCGGTAAGCTCATATATTCCACAAGGTGCAACTTATGGTTTTGATAGCCGTATGGTTGACTTGAAAAAAACGGATTTGCCTTCAATTGCAAGAGCCCATTTGGAATCTTTAAAAGGAGAAATCAAAGCAGCATTGCCTTTGACAACTGATAAAATGAGCAAATATCACTTACAAGATGTATTGCAACGCATTGAAATTGCTTTGAATCCAAATAAATAACCACAGTTTTTATGAAATCAAAAAGCGAGGCGAAAGTCTCGCTTTTTTTGTGGTTTTAAAATCACCCCTACCATTAAATAAGTTTTCCTTAGCATATTTCATGAAAAGGCATATATTTGAGCTTTTGAAAAACGCCCAAAAATGATTCACCGCTCATGATTAAACTTTTGCTTATTGACGACCATCAAGTATTACTCGATAGTTTGCGTTTACTCTTCAAATCAATCGAAAATGTAGAAGTTGTAGGTGTTTTAAATGATAGCAGAAGAGCAGGTCAATTTCTTGATAATCAAGATGTTGACATACTGGTTTCTGATTTACACATGCCTTATGTAAGTGGTATTGATCTCACTTTACAGCTCCGAAAAACACACCCAAAAGTAAAAATTTTATTATTGACAATGGCTGAAGATGCTCTACATATTCGAGAAGCATTGCGAGCTGGTGTCCATGGTTATGTTTTAAAGAAAACTGGAAAAGATGAATTAGAAAATGCCATTTTGAAATTAATGAGTGGCAAAAAATATTATAGTGAAGCTGTGATTGATGAACTTGCAGCCACAGCCGATGAAGATTTTAATGATGCACGTCCCGAAACAATAGAGCATTTGACAGGGAGAGAAATTGAAATTTTAAAACTAATCACTCAAGAAAAATCAACGGCAGAAATTGCCGAAATGCTTTTTATCAGTATTTCAACCGTTGAAACACATCGAGCCAATCTGATGAAAAAACTCAATGTCAAAAGTGCGATTGGAATGGTAAAATTTGCCATTAAGCATGGCTTGGTGGAGTAGTTTTCAATGCAAAAATATCATTGACACTTATTTCAAATGCAGGCAGAACAGGTTTTGCAGAACAAATATCGTCATCCATACAAACTTGCACTTGCTTACGTGAAGTATAGATATAAACTAATTTAGGGTCTGGGAAAACACTCCAAACAACTTTTACACCAGCTTTAAAATATTCTGTTATTTTTTCTTCAATTTTATAGGGATTATCACTTTTAGAAATAATTTCGATAACAAATTCTGGAATTTCGTCTTCGCCAACAGCAGTATTTTCAACTTGTTGTTGAGTGAAGTAAGCAATATCTGGTCTTCTCATCTGAATTCCAGAAAGTTTTGTATCATATTCAGAAACCAAAGTCCCTTTTTTCCAAAATCCTTTTTTAATGAAAAAATTATTCAAATTTGCAAAAATATAAAATTGTTTTTTGTCCATTCCTTTAAATTGTATTATTTCTCCATCATTCCATTCATATTTAAAGCCATCTTCTGGCTCCCAATTTTGGAATTCCTCTAAAGTTCTTGGTAATGCCAATATTTCATTTGCCGTTCTCATACTTTTACTATTTTAGGTCAAATATAAATAATTGTTCTTAAACATCAAACAGGAATCAAAACCTCATTGATAACTCCTTGATTTTCAATATTTTGCAAATTCCAAACACCATTTAGAGACTCCACTCTGGCTTTTATATTTTTCATACCTTTGCCATCACTTTCATTCTTAAAAGTACCGATTCCATTATCAGAAACTATCAATTCTATTTGTTTTTCGGTACGAGAAAGTGATATTTTTGCTTCAGTAGCTTTTGAGTGTTTGATGATATTATTGACTAATTCGAGGCAAATACTATATAGTTCAAACTCAATTTTATTATCTACTCTGCCAAAGTCCTCTGCAATATGCAAGTCGAAATGAATCTTGGCGTTCTTGCTGATTTTTCTCACAAAACCTTGTAGTGTTGGCACAAGCCCTTGTTTTTCAAATTCTTCAGGAAGAAGATTATGTGACAATAAACGTACATCATTATAGGCTTTTTCAAGGTTTTCTCTTAAATTTTGATGAATTTCCTTTTCTTCATCATTCATCTTTGATTTGTCTATCATATCAACATTCAGCCAAAGTGCTGAAAGTGTACTGCCCAGATTATCATGTAAGTCGAGGGCCACTCGCTGGCGTTCGATGGTTTGACCTTTCAAAAGTGCCTCCGAAATTTCTTTGTTTTTACTGATTAGATCTTGATTATTTTTTTTGAGCGTGCGGTTTGTTTTTAAAATATAAACACTGACTATTACACCTATTACACTTAAAAGAACCAAAAACCATCTAAGCTGCGATTGTTTAGATTGCTCAGTTTTTAACTTACTTAATTCAACCTGCTGACTTTTAACTTTTTGTTCATTTAATTCAAGTTGTGACTTTAACCCTTCTTCTGTATTCGTTTTTGCTTCTATCGCAACAGAATCTTGATAAATACTTTTTTGTTCTAGGTAAAAAAGTGCTAACGACAAGTTTTTCAGACCTTTTTCAATTTTGTAACCAAACTCATAATATCTTTTTGAGATTTCGATATAAGGTTTATATTCATTATAAAAATTCGTTAATTGCAAATAGTATTTTTTTGCAGATTTAAAATCTTTATTATTTAGATAAAAATTAATTATTTCAAATCTTACATCTTGCTGTAAACCAATTAACTCGTTTTTAGGAATCATTTTAAGGGCATTTAGCTGATACCTCATTCCTTTTTCTACTCTATTTGTGTACATATAGCATGTCCCTAAATTTAAGTCATTGATGATTCTTTCATATAAGGGTAAATCTTTAAATTTTTCAATTTCTTCAAAGATTGGCAAAGCCAAATCAAGTCTATTCCTAAACACAAAAGTGTTTGCCTTATAGTTTAAAGTTTTGATGAGCCATTTTTGGTCGTTATGATTTTTTGCAATTAAAATGGCTTTATTTATATATTTTTGTGCCGAAAGGCTATCTGATTTGTGGGTTATTAGCATAGAAAGCCGCATCAGTGCATAAATTTGCATTTGGTAATCGCCAATTGCTTCCAATTCTCTATCAGCTTCTATGAATAGCCTAGTAGCTTCGGGTACATTTCTGTGAAACAAATCCGAGTTTGCATAAAAAACCTTATATCGTGCAATTCCTTTTTTCCATTTTGATTCGTAAGCTATCTTTTTATAAACATCATACAAATCTTTTGATTTCATTTTGACTGACGACTCCATAATTGAGTCTAACGCCATAAGTCTGAGCGTATCATTGCCAAAACTCTGTGGTAATTTGCTAAGAGAGTCAAACTTCGCTTTATACAAAATATACTTTTTTTCGTCTTTATTCTGACATAAAGCACTCACAGTAATAAATAATGAAAGCATCAAAAATTTAATTCTTAAAATCATGGTGTTAAATTTTTATTATTATTGTAGTTTTAGTACCTATATTGTTATTACTTTCTATTTCTAGGTCACCATTAAGACTGTCAACTCTTGCCTTTACATTTTTCATTCCTTTACCATCGCTTTCATTCTTAAAAGTGCCTATTCCGTTATCAGAAACCATCAGTTTTATTTGCTTTTCATTGCGAGAAAGTTCAATTTTTGCTTCACTTGCTTTTGAGTGTTTCATTATATTATTGACTAATTCGAGGCAAATACTGTATAATTCAAACTCAATTTTATTATCTACTCTGCCAAAGTCTTCGTCTATTTTTAAATTAAACTTTATTGTTGAATTTTTATTCATTTTCCGTACAAACCCTTGTAGAATGGTAGTTAAACCATGTTTCTCAAATTCTTCGGGAAGTAGATTATGTGAGAGTAAACGCACATCATTATAAGCCTTTTCGAGGTTCTCTCTGAGGTTTTGATGAATTTCTCGTTCCTCAGCATTCATTTTTGATTTATCAATCATATCGACATTCAGCCAAAGTGCTGAGAGTGTTGAGCCAAGATTATCGTGCAAATCGGCGGCTACTCTTTGGCGTTCAATGGTTTGGCCTTTGAGAAGAGCGTGAGAAATTTCTTTGTTTTTTTGTCTTAATCTAAAATTTGAATAAAAAGAAATGCTGATTACTAATAAAAGAAGAGCAATAAGTGCAGAACCAAAATACTTTATAGTCGACTGTTTTTCTACATCATTTTTTAATTTCTCATTCTCCAAAGCTGTAATTTTTAGTTTACTTTTGTCAGTTTGATATTTGATATTGAACTCAGTTATAGCTTTTTCATGTACAACATCATTTAATTTATCTTTCGATTCTTTGTATTCGTGCAGATAAAAATATGCCTTTTCAAAATCTTTCTTTTTGACATAACATTTTTGAATAATTTCAATGAATTCTAATCTATAGTTTTCAGTATCATTTCTGTAACCATCATGTAAACGAACTTTATCAAGTAGTTTCAAACCTTTAAAACAATAGTTCAATGATGTTTCAAATTCTTTCTCATCAAGGAAGAATTTGGCTGCCGATTTAAAAAAGATTTGTAGAACATAACTTTTATAGCTTGGTGCTAAAAAAGCAGCTTCGTTTTCAAACAATATTGGAATTTTATCGTAGAAGCTTTCAGCTTTTTTTATCTGTTTTTTAATTAGAAAACAAGCTGCAAGGCTGGAGTAAATGGTTGGTAGAATTACTTTAAAATTAGACTTTAGTTGCAACTTTTCAGCTATCTCCAAATAATAAATAGCCTTATCATAATCTCGAAAAGATAAAAAATATTCACCCAGATAGTCGTAAGCACGAGCTAATTCAAATTGTGATTTTGATTTAATTGCCAACGATAGTGCTTTTTGGTAGTATTCTAAGGCAATTATTTTATCATTCGGATTTGGCATTGTATAGTTATAAATCGTACCAATTCTCATGAATGCGTAGGCAGATTGTGCAAAATATCCTCTCTTTTCCAACTCTTTTTCGATAATCAACAGACTTTCGATACTTTTTTTACCATTTGAAGAATTGACACCCTTATCTGCTTCTCTAATATTATTTAATAAACAAGCGATTGCGTTCTGTTTAATATTACAATAGAATTTTATGGAGTCTCTCCATCTTTCATTTTCAAATGAAGCACACTGAGTTAAAGCGTGAAACGCTTCCACTATTGCACTATCTCTTTTAATAATATTGTTTATTTGTCTTGCTTGTTCCAATTGCATAATCAGAATTTCCTGACCATAAACAATATTTCTAAGCAAAACCATTAGAACTAACAAAAACCAGTACTTATTTTTCATAGTTTAAAAGAATTGTTAACAACTAATTCTTGAAATTTCTACAAAAGCCATCACATTTCCAAGCCCCAACTCCAAATATCATGGTAAACCATGAGTAAAAAATCATGGTTTACCACTACTAAATTTCATGGTAAACCCTTACTATATATCATTTCAATAAACTACAACTTTGTAAGGCAAATCAAACCCACAAAATGGCAATGGCACTGACAAAGCGAGAACATCAAATATTGGAGCTAATAGCCAATGAACTCACAACCGAACAAATAGCCCACACTTTATGTATAAGCATTCCAACAGTAGAAAGTCACCGCCGTAATATGTTCCGCAAGCTCGGTGTACAATCAGTAGTAGGCTTGGTAAAAGAAGCGTTGAAGAATGGCTGGATAAAAGTTTAATTGTTTATGATCAAAGGTGAAAGATAAATTAAGAACCTAAAACAACTCTTGCTATGGAAAACACTATTCCGATTGGTGGATTTCGTTGGGTAAAACCCAATGAAATCATGCTTCTTCAAGCAGATATTAATTATACAGTTATCCATTTCAAAGATGGAGAAAAATTTATTGTTGCCACGCCACTCAAAAGCCTTCAAGCACGCTTTGAGCCTTTTAACTTCTACCGTACTCATAAATCTTTTATGGTTAACCTTGAATTTGTGGAACATTTTTTAGAGCCACATAAGCAATTACAAATGACTAACAATAAAAAGGTGATGGTTTCAAGGCGAAAAGTAAATGGCTTGAAAAAATCACTTTTAAATGACCGATAAATCGAAACTTCTACCGTTAAATCGGATTTTGTAAGCTTACTTATAAATATTATAACATTTGTCTCAGTATTAATAGCCCTTATACGATAGATAAAGTCAATGTTTTTCTTCAAAAAATAACCCTAATTAAAAAAATGAAAACTTCCAATTTCTTACTATTTCTTGCCATTTATGGCATTCTTACTGGCTGTATGATGCTCTTCAATTCAGGCAGTTCATTAATAAATTATGGAGTTAAGCCAATTGATCATTACCATATTTCTATTATCCAATATGTGGGGATTAGCAATATTACAATGGGCTTGCTTTCTTTTTTGTTACGTAATGAACATTCAAAAGTTACTCAAGCCATTCTACTTACCACCTCAATTACTACAGTTGGCAGTTTTTTGAAGGGTTGTTATGATGTGTATATAGTAAATCTTCCGAGCAATACCTTTTTCTGGATCGATATGAGTTTTAGGTTTTTGGTGGGTTTGATAAGTTTATATTTTGTATTTAAAACAAAAGAAAACTAGTCTTAAAAATTTAAAAAACTATTAAACTTTAATCTACCAAAACAATGAAAACTTTAATTACACTATTCGCATTTCTGCCAAGTTTAATTTTTGCACAAGCAACACTTACTAAAGCACAATTGGAAGAATATGACAAAAAATTAAAAGAAAATCCTGTCGAAACCGTCAAACAATATACCCACAAAGATTTCACTTTTATCAGTGGCAACGGTAGCAGAGTGGGTTATAATGAATTGTTGGCCAATTATACTTACAACAAAGAAACAGTAAGAAATCTGACCGATGTAAAAATTACACAAGTAAATCAAACAGCGAGTGTTACTGGCAAAATTGAGCATGAGTGGTTTGCTATCAGCAACCCAGCTAAGGTCAGTAAATATAAGGGTATGTTTACGTATATCTATGTTTATGATGCTGGTGCTTGGAAAATAATATCGGCACAGCACACCGATTTTGCCAATAAAGAACAAGAAGTAGCGGCTATCAAGAAAGTGATTGAAGGTGAAACACAAGCCTATCTTGATGGTGATGGCAAAAAGCTATTGAGCTATTGGGCTGATAAAAAGACTAACGAACACGCAAGCCAGTATTTAGTCCAATTCTTAGGTCAGCCTTATGCCACTGGCGAAAGCATGGCCAAACTACAAAACTTAGTAGTCCCAAATCTCAAAAAGCAAGATTTTAAAATTGAGCGAGATGATATAGATATCAGAATAAACAAAGACATGGCTTGGGCCACTTACACGCAAAAGGTCAACGCCAATGGAAAAATCTTACAAACTGACCGTGAAACACGAATCTTAGAACGCATCAATGGAGATTGGAAACTTGTGTATGTTGGCGAACAAGCAATGAAGTAAGAAAAACAGTGATTGTAAAAATAGAAATATCAAAACTAATAATTCAAAACGTCAAATATTTTGCAAAATCATGAAGAATATTGTAATCATCCTATTGTCTTTAATGATAAACCACTCATTTGCTCAGGTGGAATCATTCACTCAAATGAAAAACAACGATGATAACTACTTTAATAATGAGCAAATAAATATGCCGATTTTAAAAATAAAAGCAGATTATTTTGAAAATAAAGCTAGTGGTTCTGCAAGAATAACTATAACCGAATCTACTGTTTATATACCTGTGGTGGTACATGTAGTTGAATCAGGGCAGCCAAATGAAATTTTCCCAACGGAAGCTGATATCATTGCTAAAATAGCGGGATTAAACAGTATTTTTAATGGTACTTCTTCAGGAAATCATTTGAATATAGGAATACAATTTAGAATGGCAAAGCATTCGCCTAATTGTTTGACTACCAATGGAATAAATAAAGTAGTAGATTTTTCTAATAATATCAGATATAAAAATGGTGGAATACAGTTTGAAACAAGTAATGGAATTTCGGAAGTTTCTCTAAAAAAAAATACACAATGGGATGGCGGGGAATATCTTAATATTTGGGTAGTAAATGAAATAGACGGAATAAATTCTGGTGCTTTTACAAATTTTTCTGATAAAGCTACAGCATTGAATGGAATTGTTATAACTGCCAATGATTTTATTAATGACCCAACGGTACTTGTCCATGAATTTGGACATTTTTTTAATTTATTAGATTTATTTAAGAATATTATTGAGCCTTCGTATAGAAACTGTGGTGATGATGAAGTAAGTGATACAGACTTAGTAAGTATTTATAGTGGCCCCCCTCGCATAGGCAATAACTCCTGTGTCAATAGACCATATACGAATTTAACTGAAAATAATTTCATGTCTCTAAACAATACCAGAACATTGTTTACACAGGGACAAAAAGAACGTATGGTTAAGTCATTAGAACATCCTAATAGAAAATCATTGATTAATTCATTAACAGATGAAATTGCCACTTGCATATTCAACTCTACCAATACGCCAATATTCACAACAAATACTTTTAAAACTGTAGGAATTGGAAAAGGAGGATACATTTACGCAGGAACGGCTAATAATGGATTATACAAATTCAATGGACATGACTGGGAGAAATTAGCAATTTTAACCAACAATAATATAAATGATATAAAAGCAGATAAGAACGATGGTATTTGGATAGCACAATACGGAAATACATCGGCTACCCAAGCCATCAATGGTGGAGTTAATTATTTGCCTGATGCAACAGAAACTGGTCATATTTATTTTTCTCCATCCACCTCTGGATTACCTAATAGAAACTGTCGGGCTTTATTTATTGATATTGCAGCGACACAATTAAATCCCAGAATTTGGACGGCAAACATGTCACAGGTTTTTAGTGGAGAAATCACATCAGGTGCAATTGGTTTAGGTGTATTTGATTCTTCACCAACTTTTGAAAAAATAACAGGAGGCATAGACTTAGCAGCTCAAACTGTAAGTGTTCAAACTATTGGAGGAAACGCAAATGAAATATGGGCTTTTGTATCTGGAAATTATGGTAAAAATCAAATCTTAGTTTATGATAGCCAAACCGCAGCATACAAAAAAGCTTATGATAATACCAGTATTGGTTTTTCATTTCCAAGTAATTTTTTAGCGAAATCCATATATTTTGACAAGTTCAAATATTTTGATGAAATCGAACAAAAAGAAAAAATATTAGATAGACGATGGGTTGGGGTATCGAATAGTGGTGTTTTAGTACATCAAAAACCTTATGACCAAATTTCAGATGGTTTATGGTATTATTTAAATACAACCACTCATCCCTATATTTTCCCTACTGGGTCAGTAGTCAATAATAATAGTATAACTTCTGACGAAAATGGATACATATATATAGGTACTAACAAAGGTTTAGTTGTATTTAATGGATTAGATTTAGCTGATATTAATAATTTTAAACTTTTTACAACTGCTGATGGCTTACCATCAAATAATATTCTTGACATAGTTGAAAACAAACCATTTGGTAAATTAGTAATCGCCACAGACCAAGGTATCGTTTTGTGGAGTAAATCAAAGGTGAAAAATAATAGTAAAAAAATTGAATTATTAAATATTAGTGAAAATTTTAATCAAAACCACTATACTGTACCTCGTGAATCTACGGTACACCATTATTTCATCGCTAAAAATAATTCAACAAATAAAGCCCAAGAAGGAGTTTATATCATTTACAAAATTAGTAATAATCCAGATGCATTTCTAATTTCTCAACCAAGTGATGAAAAGGGACTCATAGACCTTAATTTTTCTGTTGGCGGAGGAGATGTCACCATTTCATCAGATGATTATATACCTGCAGGCTCAAATGAAGTTACTGTCAGTTTTGTTGAAGCTTATGATGAAAACCTAGAATTAATTGATATTGGAAATAATAATTTTAAGAATAATCCTTTCAAAGTTTCTGTTATTGACAAAGCAGAGCCTGTTCAAAAAGAAATGGGTGCAGGCATAAGCCTTGAAGCTGGAGTTGAATATGGGTCTGCTGAAATTAAGTTTTTAGGTTTGAAGTTTGGAGCAAAATCAGCCAGTCTTAATGCAGCATATATCTTTAAGCCAACAGTAAGTGTTGTTATTGATAAAAATAACCCTAATTTATGGTTGTCAAGCTTTACTTTTCCACAAGGTATAAAATTAGAAGGCAATGCAGGTCCTAAATCGCAAATGAAAGATCCTGTAATAAATATTACAAATGGTGGGGATGCAAGCATTGAATTAGCACTTTCTGGTTCTTCTATTGAAGAATATTCATACCTATTAGATTTGCAAAAATCTCAAGATCGATTCTTCTTCGGTAGCCAACTCATGAATATGGCTCTCACTCCTGGAACACTAATGGCAGGTGTTTTTCTTAGAAGACTCTCAACCTTCTCAGAGACCTTTGAGTCAGAAAAACTGGGATTTAACTTTAATATTGAATGTAATGCTGAAATTGGACTTAATTATAGTCAAGAATTCCAAAACGAAAACATTAAAAATCTGATTGGTTTTGAATACGGAGCAAGTTTATTTTCTACCGACTATAGTCTTTCATTAGAGAAAACTAAATCTAATGAAATAAATGAAGAAATAAATATATCTGCTGATATAGCCACTAATTTAGGGGTTTTAGTTGGTATATTACCAAATGAAATTGGTGAACCTGATATTTTACCATTCATTTTGAACACCAATCCTAAGGCATTTTCAGCTTCTGTTACCAGACATTTAGACTCTTATGGAGGTAATTTGTTAGATGCAACAGCTTCCTTTAGTAATTCAAAAGATATTAAAATAGGCAGTGATGGGTATAATTTAAAATACAATAATAGTATTAATTATAGTAAAGATGCTATTCAAAAAATAAGTACTATACCGTTAAATTTCGTATCAAAATACTTTAAGGACGGAAATTTCATCTCATCGCCTATATCTTTAGCGGCCAATTATCTTGCCGGCTCAGGGAATCCAGTGGCTCAAATCAAGGCTTATCAAAAAAAAGTTTTTGATAAGCCGTCTGGTACTTTCAATTCAAAAGAAATTATAATCAAGAATGATAGAGAGATATTAAATAAAATAGATCATCAGGCAATAAACTTTGCTATTAAGGCTGTTGTTGGTGTTGATTTTGAATTAGGCTATTCTGAATGGAATAAATATACACATAATTTTAAAGATTATGTATATTCCAGAGAATTTAACAAAATGTTACAAACCACGGATTATGCTAAAATTGAAGAAAATCTTGAACTCCCAAAACAAACGCCTATTAAAACATTTTTAAATAATTTAAAAACCGAAGTTGATAATGCACCAATTGCCCTACTCAATGCAGCTATCTCATTTTTATCCCAAACTTCAATATTCCTTGGAGGTCAAGGAATTTATTTATCAAACAACAATAATGGTGCAACATTAAGATTAGGATTAGACGCAAAACCATATCTAGGTGGAACAAAAAATACTACAACAAATCAAAGTGCGACTCCCAGTATCTTTACTTTCAATATTCCTGGCGGAAATGCAGCATTTAATACTAACAACGAAGTTCTATTTAAATATTATTATCCCGAAAATCAGTTAGATGCAGTAACTTTAAAGGATACTTTTAAAATAGTAACGGATGTATTTTTCCTAAATGTAAGAAATAATAATTCTAATCTTACAAGTGCTCCAAATGGTTTTTTCACACTAAATACTCAATTCAACACTTCTGAATTAGAATTAGCGGGCTTATCAACTTCTTTAATACCAAAAGTGCTTTTTCTACCAATAAATAGTAAAAAATGGGAAGTAATAGGTGATATTAATCAAACTATCAACTTTAATCGTTTGGGTATTTTTGCCATTGGAGTTGGTTTAGAAAAAGATTTTATTGCACCAATGATTAACGTTGTACCTCCGCTTTCATTTGTAGATGGTCAAAATTTTCAATTTTCGTTAACCGACAATCTTTCAGGAATTGATTGGAGTAAGACCTATTTTATTTGTAATAATACAAATATCCCTTTTCAAAGGGTTGGTAGTAACAATAAAGTAACTATTCCAATTTCAGCTCTTCATACAATTGGAACAGTCGTACCCGAAACATTTGCTATTCAAATACTTACAGTTGACTTACAAGGAAATAAAAAGAATTATTCAAATACTTTTCCTTGTTCTAAGTCATTGAAATTTTTAAGTGTAGTAGGCTATCCTTCAGGTTTATCAAACAAACAACAAGCCAGTCAAACCATCGAAATAAAAGGCTCTGCTGCAACCAGACCTCCTTTAGAAATAAAGGCAGGCAAAAATATCATTTTAAACCCAGGATTTGAAGTTAGACCAATTAGTGGTGAATATTTCAAGGCAAATATTGGTGGATGCAATTGAAATCATTAGTTACATCACTGGAGACTTGATAAAAGGAATGATAGACAATAGAACTTTGAAAATCTAATAATATTGTAACTGGTACACCAATTGTAAAAGGGATAAACCCAGTAGCAGTATGAATATTGATATGCTAATAAAGCGTTTCATAAAGGAATATTCATTACCTATTACCCAAAATTAAACAAAAAAATATATGAAAAAAGCTATCTACTTTCTAATTTTCTTTTTCATGATTAAAGATGGATTTTCTCAAGAAACGCTTACTGATGAGAGGACTACTCAATCTATTACAGCTTTGCCTATTTCACCCAGTATTTCACCAAGTGGTGGACCGATAAATAATGGTAGCACGGTTTCGTTAACAGCTACGGGTTGCAACGGTACTGTAAATTGGTATGCAAATAATACGACAACTGTCATATTAGCAACTGGGACAACCTATACTACACCAGCTTTAGTCAATAACGACACATCTCCTGATAATTGGATTGAATATCTTGTTTACAATTCATGTACAATTTGCGGTATTGAAAGTTTGAGAAATTACGCAACTTTTCGTATATATAATGAGCTACATTACCCAACTTTTACAAGCACGCCTTCATGTAGTGGACAAACCACAACCATTACTTCACATGGTTGTAGCAATGGTGTTGTACAATGGTATGATAGTTATATTGGGGGAAATTTGCTTCATACAGGCTTAACTTACACAACTCCTATTTTAAATTATGTCAGTGGTGGAAACAATAAGCGAGAATATTATGCGAGTTGTAAAATTGGGCCTCATCCAAGTGGCAGATGGCCATTTTACTTAATGATTTTTAAACAACCACCAATACCCTCTGCCAGCTCTGCCAGTATCGCTTGTAATGCTTCAGCTACACTTACAGTTACTGGTTGTAATACGGGTTCACCTGATAATTTCAAAGTTGCTTGGTATTCAGACCCTGTTTCGTTGTTGAGTGTAAGCTCTGCGACTACTTTTATCACACCTAAGCTAAATGCAAGCACTACTTATTATGTTGCTTGCCAAAATACTTGTAATTCTGAACGTGTACCCGTTCCTGTTACTGTTGCTTGTACCCCCTTCGGCCCACCCGTAATTTCAGCTAACAAAAATAATATATATAGTGGAGAGGGTATTAATCTAACAGCAACGGGTTGCAGCAATAGCATCAATTGGAGTGATGGTGGTACAGGTTCCAGCCGATTAAATGTAATATTCAATTCGAATCTTATACTCACAGCTACATGTTCACAAGGATGTATTGTTAGCAACAAATCCGATCCTATAGCTATTGTAGTACACCCCAAACCAATACTATTGATTACAAATCCCGCTACTGTAACGCTGCCCAATACTGTAAATATTACATCACCTGATATAACTACTGGTAGTACTTTTCCAAGTGGAACTGTGTTAAGCTATTATACCAATAGCGAGAGAACTATTATTTTAGGAAATCCATCAGCAGTGGCCATCTCGGGAACTTATTACATAAAAGCAATTACTACAAATGGTTGTATAGATTTTAAACCGGTAAATGTTGTAGTAAATGTAATTGACTGTAACATGCCTTTAGTATTGGGGAGTACCGACAATTATAGTTCGGGCACATATTTGAAGAAAACTAACGAAACCATTACTGCAACCAATATTATTGCGGGCAATGCAAATGTTACTTATCGCAGCAACAAGTCAATAACGATGAACAATGGCTTTAAAGTAAACAACGGTGCTATTTTTAAAACTGAAATAGCAGGCTGTAATTAACAAATAAAAAAATGAAAAAACTCCTCTACCTCCTACTCTCACTACTTTATATTGAAACTGCATTCTCTCAACAATTCCCAACTTTTGATTGGGCAAGAGTTGCCAGTGAAGGCTATCCCGATATTCCTTTAGTTGGTACTAATTATGGCTCAGACATTCGGATTATCAAACGTGATGCTGCTGGTAATTTATACGTAAGTGGGCAAATCAATAAAGCTATGAAATTTGCTAATCAGGATATTTATGCTCAAAATTTTAACGGTAGCATCTATGGAAGTTATTTTATGAAATTAAATCCGACGGGCGAAACTATTTTGTGGGTCAAAACGATGGTCTTTGCAGGAATTTCAGATTTTGAAATTGACAATGATGGCTTTATTTATGCTGTTTCTGAAGGAGGTGGTGGTGGCAGAATAAAGTACGGTGATGCTACTATTGCTGGAGGCAATGCTTACCCTAACGTTGAAGTAGCTAATTATTATAAAATAAACGCCGGTAATGGCAACTTAGTTTGGATGAAAAATGCAGGAACTCCCGGTTTTGCACCCTCTATTTATCCTTTTGTTGAAACAGATAACAATGCTCTATATACGACCGATTGTTTGGGACCCAATGCTAACAATAGCACTACTGTCCGAGGGTATCGTTTGATAAAAATTTTAAAGTCAGCAGCAAACGCAGACCCCGATGAACATATCGAAAACAAAGCATGGATATTAGATAAAACTTGGTTTGCAGCAAACGTTGACCCTTTGTTTGAAAACCACATTTTTGATATGAAACTCACTAATGATAAGCAAAGTCTTTGGGTTTATTTAATGACGGGCGATGCTTGGATTGATGATTTTTCAAATCAATTATATGACACTCGTGATATGATTTTATTGAGACTTGATAATCTCAATAATGCAACGCCAACCGTAGGTTATAAGAAAAAATTCACAACGCTTATTCCTCTAAACAAAGGAGATTTACAAATTGATAGTCAAGGTAATATACTTGTTACAGGTGGATTCCAGCCTGATGCAAATAGATATGTACAGAATTCTAATGGCAAAGCCGATGTCATTTTTGGGGGTATAACTTATGAATTTCCTTTTGGAATTAGTAAACAATATATTGCAAAACTTTCACCTACTGGTACCGAAACTTGGATTAAATTTTATGATGTACAAAGTCCTTATCAATTTAGAAGTCTTACACTTGATGCCAATGATAATATATATGTAGGTGATATGTTTGGAGGCATTTCTACGATAGGCAATTTTACTGATTTGAATAGTGCGTTGAAGGTGTTAAAATTAACTCCAAACGGCGAACAAGTTTATTTATGGTCAAACGAAGAGGGTAATGGTATTGGAGGGGAGCCTGTTCTTTGTGCAACTGGAATTGATGGACTTTTAATTGGCACTGGTGGAACACAAAGAAGACTGCCTGATGCACAAGCATATTTTAAGGTTGGCACGAAAGAAGTATTTGATGGTGGTGGTTTTGTGCTTTCAAATTTAAAACATTCTGGAACAGCAAAACCTTTTGAGGAATTTAAAAGACTAAAAAATATAAATACGAGTGCTGATGTATTAAGTCAATATAGTTCACATCCCAATAACTTTACTGAGTTAGGCGGTAATCTTGTATTCTTTGCTTGGGGTGGAGACGATTTAAATAAAGCTTGCTATTTATGGAAAACCGATGGCACTGAAAATGGAACTACAATTTTGAAAGAAATTTATAACAACAATTACGAGAGTGGAAACAGACCATACAGTGGGGAAATTATAAAAACACCAACGCACTTATATTTTGAAGGACAAAGTAAAGTGCCAAATACAAACACTTATCAACGAGAAATATGGAAATCTGATGGTACAATAGCTGGTACAGTTAAAATAAAAGCATTTCTTGGCGGTAGTCAAGGTGATGGAGGAACTAAAGAATCTCTTTACGATATTTTTGATATGGAATATTGCAACGGACTGGTGTATTTCACGATGACAGATAATAATTTGAGCAAAATAGATTTATGGAAAACAGATGGTACAGAAGCTGGAACAGTCAGAATTTATGAAAATTGTCAATCTCAATTACAATCTTATAATAATCAAATATATTTTTTTATTGCTGGCACACCCGATCAATACAATAATGTGAGTTATTCGATGAGAAGACATAACGGAACGTCTGGTGGTTTTGTAAAATCCATAGGCTCATCCACTACTACAAAAATCCCAAGATTTTTTGGAGTAGCTAATAATCTTATACTATTTGCTGCTGATGGAACTATCGTTGTTAATGGAAATAATGTAAATTCAGGTATGGAACTTTGGAAGTCTGACGGTACTGCAGCGGGTACAACAATTGTCAAAGACATAAACCCAGAAGTTGCAAATAATTTTCCTCCTGGTCCATTTTCATCTGGAAAAGATGCGATCAAATATGCTAATAATTCAAAATATTATGGAGCAAACTTTAATTTGCCAAATCTAGACACTAGAAGTATTATTCATAATAACATACTCTATTTTAATGCAGACGATGGTGTTAATGGTAGTGAAGTTTGGAAATCTGATGGAACAGAAGTAGGTACGGTTTTAATAAAGAATGTCGCTACTGGAAGTTATACTGATATATGGGGACAAACCTACCCTTCAAGTTCTGACCCTGCATACTTCTACCCTTTCAATGGCAATATATATTTTATGGGTTTTGATAATGTAAGTACTGGAAATAGAGGTTTTCATAAAACTGATGGGACGACAAATGGAACAGTATTGGTAAAAAGCAACATTTTGTATGGTGGATACAATATTGATGCCTACTACAATTCTGGCTTTGGTAGTGTTGATGCAAGTGAAAAAATGCCTTATGCAGTTCTAAACAATAGGTTGTATTTTGCTGGAAAAGAAACACCGACCCCAGTGACAGCTCAAGACAGTGAAATTTGGTCCACAGATGGCACAACAGAGGGTACAAAACAGTTAAAAAATTTAACAAAAGTGGCTTCCAGTACTCCTGTAAATATGTACTCTTGGAACGGAAGTTTGTATTTCACAATGCATAAGTATCAAAATTTAAGAAACTTTTACTACCCTGCTGTGGAAGCTGAACCTTGGAAATTCACACCTGCCGCTTGCACAAATCCAGCTCCAGCAGGTCCTTTGGCTACTGTACCGACAATTTTAGCAAGTTATCCTGCAACAATTAAATCCAATGGCTGTCTTGGAATTGTAAAATGGTATGCAGAGGCATCTGGTGGTTCACCTATTTTTGTAGGTGATAATTATACTACGCCTTTACTAAATAAAACTACCACCTATTATCTCTCATGTACATTCAATAATTGCGAAAGTCAACGCAGCCTTGCAACAGTTACGGTCAATCAACCTAATTGTACCACTTTACCTGCGGTACCATCAAGTTCGGGTGGAAATGTAGTAAGTGGAAATAGTATAATACTTTCAGCAATAGGTTGTACAGAACAAACTCGTTGGTATGGACAAGCATCAGGTGGAGCTATTTTGGCTCAAACTCCTACTTTTGTTACGCCAATCCTAACAACACCCACAACCTATTATCCTGTCTGTTTTGTATTAGGTTGCGAAAGCCCAAGAACAGTGTTGGATAATATTACAATTACACCATCAAGTGGTCAAGCTCTTGATTTTGATGGTACCGATGATGTGGTTACTGTACCTACAAATATTGGTTTCAACGCTCCGAATTTTACTATGGAAGCATGGGTAAGATTTGATGTCAATAACAGAAATCAAACCATTATGGATAACAGCCGAAGATGGATATACTACAATTACGCTCAAGCAGGTAGTTCAATCAAATTTGGATTTGAAAACAATGGAGAACCCAGAGAGACAGGGTTTTTATTTACTCCAACAGCGGGTATCTGGTATCATTTAGCTTGTAGTTTCAATAATACTTCAAAAGAATCTTATTTCTATATCAATGGTGAACTTCAAGATGTTCAAAACCTTAACTACGCACCAGGTCAGACTAATTTTGGAATGAAAATTGGCAATCATTATACATTTACTGGATGGGAATTAGACGGAAGAATTGAAGAAGCACGCTATTGGAATATTGTCAGAACTGAAGCAGAAATCGGAGCAAGCTATAATACTGAACTGAGTGGCAATGAAAGTGGTTTAGTATTCTACTACAAGTTTGATGGAGAAGCTACTTGCGATGTACAAGACTGCTCTCCAAATCAATTACACGGCACAAGGTCAGGAGCAACAGGAACTAATAATAAACCAATATTCGTCAATACAAGTGTAGCTCTGACAAACGTTGCTTGTGGTGTTTCAAGTGCATGTGTTTTGCTGAACCCTTGTATGTCGTCGCTCTCAATTACATCAAATTACACCACGGGTGATAATGTAACTCGCCAAGCAAGTGCGATAAATGGTTTAATTACTGCCACAAATCAAATAACAAATACAGCAAAAGTCACTTATCAATCAAAGGCAATATTACTGAATCCTGGATTCAAAGTTGAGCTTATTTCTGGAGGAGCATTCAAAGCTGAAATTGGTGGATGTAACTAAATTAAAAACTTCTTTTTTGCTGTAAAACGGCTGATTTAATACTAAATGTTAAATCAACCGTTTTCTTTTTATTTTTTTACTAATTTTACAGAATAATAAAAAGAAAAATTCATGCACCACAAAACTAAAATAATTTCTTCATTCATAATTCTGAGTTTATTTGTCAGTTCTTGTCTTACAAGTATTACTCCCAAAAACACGAATACTGCTGTTACTGGTTTTCCAGAAGGATTAGAAAGTGCCTCAAAAAGTGGCTACGCTGGCGGAAATATTGAACTGACTGGCGGTGTTTGGTATTTTGAAGATGCCTTGATTGGTTCAACAGCAAATGATGTAAAAAATGGAACAAAAGCCATCAGAATTAGAGAAAATGGCTTTATTCGAATGAATTATGATATTTTAGGGGTAAAGGATTTTAATATTTCTCATGCCGCCTATCAAGGTGATGGCGATAGTGAATGGGAATTATACATTTCCAAAAACAGTGGTGTGAGTTGGACAAAATTTGGAAATACCCAAAAAACAGCGGGCAATAAATTTACCACAACAGCCTTTACTATCAATGAACCAAATAAAATTCGATTTGAAATAAGGAAAGTTTCGGGTGGTGCTAATCGGCTTAATATTGATGATATTATTATCAATTCTTTTGGAACTAACACCAACGCAACAGTAGCTACTCGTGATGATAATTTGGCTTTGGGCAATCCAAGCAATGCAAATTTGAATGAGGAAAATAATTATTTGATGATAAAAAATCAATATGTTTTATCTTACAACCGTAGCAAAAGTACCGCCAATTGGGTCAGTTGGCATCTAAGCACCGCATGGAAAGGTAATATTCAACGTACTGACAATTTTCGTCCAGACCAAACACTTCCAAATGCTTGGTATAAAGTTCAAACTTCTGATTACACCAATTCAGGCTTTGATAGAGGTCATTTATGCCCATCTGATGACCGTGATGGAAGTTTGGCAGACAATGATGAAACATTTCTCATGACAAATATTGCCCCTCAAGCTCCCAGTAATAATAGAGGTTTATGGGCTGACTTAGAAGCCTATTCTCGCAAAGTTGCCGAAGCTGGCAACGAATTATATATCATTGCAGGAGTTTATGGAAAAGGTGGTACTGGTAGCAATGGTGGAAAAACAAACACTCTTGAGAATGGAAAAGTTGTAGTCCCAGAGTCTTTTTGGAAAGTGATTGTCATTCTTCCAATTGGCAGCAATGACATTAGTAGAATTGATATGCAAACACGTGTAATCGCTATCAATGTTCCAAACAAAGAAAGTGTAGAAGGCACAAAATGGGGTGATTATAGAATCAATGTTGATGACTTAGAAAGCCTGACAGGGTATGACTTTTTATCAAATGTACCAAGTAGTATCCAAAAGATATTAGAATCACGTAAAGATGATGGGCCAACATTGAAAGTTAGCAGTTTTAGGTATTAGTAAATACAAGTTTCCAACTTGTTAGAACCAACAGAACCAAGCAAATGAAAAAAATATACTTTTCTATTATACTGACAATCAGCAGTTTAACTAATGTTTTTGCACAATCACTCTCATCATCCAATTTACCAATTGTTATAATCAATACCAATGGAGCAACCATTTATGACGAACCAAAAATCAAAACTGATTTAAAAATTATTTTTAATGGTATTGGAAAAATTAATAAGATTACTGATGCCCCTAATCATTATGATGGATTGGCTGGAATCGAGTTCCGAGGGTCTTCTTCTCAACAATTCCCCAAAAAAGGCTATGGAATCGAACTTTGGGACGAAAAATTAGCATCAAAAGAAGTAAGTCTATTTGGAATGCCCAAAGAATCTGATTGGATACTTTTTGCTTCTTATAATGAAAAAAGTTTCATGCACAATGTCCTTACCATGCGAATCGCTCGTGAAATGGGAATGTATGCTACTCGCACCCAATATGTGGAGGTGGTCATCAATAATGTGTACATGGGTGTGTATGTTTTTGAAGAAAAAGTTAAAAGAGCTAATGGTAGAGTTGATATAGCAAAACTCAAAGAAACCGACTTGAAAGGTGATGATATTACTGGTGGATATATTTTTAAAGCTGATAAAACTACGGGTTCAAGATTAGGAGGTTGGTATTCACAATACCCAAATTATACTGATTTTAGAACTAATTATACCTATTATGCGTATGACTCACCAAACACAATTACTTCAGAACAAAAAGCTTATCTTAAGAATTATGTTGACAACGCTGAAAAAATACTGAACGATGCCAATTATAGAGATAAGACGAATGGCTATAGAAAATATTTTGACACGAGGTCATTTGTTCAGTTTTTGTTAGTAAACGAAATCTCAAAAAATGTGGATGGTTATCGCATAAGTACTTATTTCAATAAAGACAAAGACAGTAAAGGCGGAAAGATAAAAGCTGGCCCACCTTGGGATTATGATATTACTTATGGCAATGCTAATTATTGTGATGGAGATTCCCCTTATGGCTTTGCCTATAGTTTTAATAAATTTTGTAGCGATGATGGTTGGCAAGTGCCTTTTTGGTGGGAAAGAATGTTGAGTGACTCTTCTTTTGTTAAAGAATTAGGTCAAGAGTACGCATTTCAAAGAAAATCTGGAGCTTTACAATTCGATAGAATTAACAAACATATAGATTCACTCACCAATGATTTGAAAGAACCAATGGTAAGAAACTTTCAAAGGTGGCCAATTTTGGGTTTATATGTTTGGCCACAACCACAACCTTATGCTAGCTCTTGGTATGGAGAAATTGATGAATTAAAAAATTTCATTAGAAAAAGACTTGATTGGCTGGATAATAACATCAAAACAAATTTTGCCATCACGGCCAACGAACCTGAAAGTGCAGGTATCCATATTCAAGCATTCCCAAATCCGTTTTTAGAAAGAATTAATATCAATATTCAAGCCCAAACACCTGAGAAAGCAAATATCACACTTGTCGATAATTTAGGAAAGGTATTATTTAAAACCACCGAAAACCTTCAAATTGGAGACAACGACTTTTACATACAATTACCTGAATATCAGGTTGTTAGTGGAATAAAATTTTTAAAAATAGAAATAAATGGAAAAATAACCACTAAAAAGCTTATTCAACAGTAAGTATTTTTCCTAGTTGAGCGAAGTTGAAGGACGAATCATGTAAGTGTGGTCAATTCCATCTTCTACATAGTTGTTTCCTGTCAGTTCAAATCCGAGTGATTGATAAAATTTTTCCAAATACCTTTGAGCTCCAATTTTAATTGGTTCATTTCCAAACAACTCAATCGTTTTTTCGATAGATTTTTGCATCAAAAATTTCCCTATCCCACCCCCTCTTGCACTGGCTGAAGTTACGACTCGGCCAATGGAAGCATAACCTTCATAGTAAGTATTTTTATCAAAAAGGCGTGTATAAGCAACTAATTTTGAGTTTTCATCCAAAATCATTAAATGATAAGCCAATTGGTCTTTTCCATCGGCATCCACAAATGGACAGTTTTGTTCTACTATAAAAATCTCCTGACGAAGCACCATAATAGCATATAACTCGTCCAAGTTTAGCTCATAAAATGGCACACATTTGATTGTTCTATTCATGAAATAACTTTTTTAATAATTAGCTCAAATTAACAAAAAAAACATATACCAGTAAATAAATATTTTGTCAACTTATTATATATGACTATATTTAAGTTCAAGAAACAATTAACCAATTAGCTATGTCTGCATTAAAAGAATTTGCCAAGAAAATCTATTACCGCTTCAATGGCCCAACAGAGTTTGATTCTGCAACCCTCCCTTGGATTGATAAAGCTGATGCAAATATTTCAGAATTTATTAAATCACACCCCCAAAGAACTGATTTACCTTATAATTTAGAGGAGAAATTGAACTTTTGGAAAAAAAATGGATATGTTGTTTTGGAACAAATTATTCCTCATGAACTGATTGATTTATATTGGGCTGATGTGATGGAAGTGATTAATAATCCAGCAAAATTCAAAACAATGATTCAAATTGACAGAGATGAATATAAACCCAATTTGATGCGTCATGCCTATGAATGGACTACCGAACAGATTTTAGGCAAAATGGTAAAAATCAATGATATTCACAACCAAAGTTTGGCTGCAAAAAAACTGTTTTTATACAAAGATATCATTGCTTTTTTGGAAGCTATCTTTATGAGACCAATTGTTGGTATGCAAAGTTTGAGCTTTTTATATGGAAGTCAACAACCCACTCATGCTGACTATCCTTGGGTGACAGCCAATATGCCAAGTAATTTAGCTGCTTCGTGGATTCCTGTAGAAGATGTACATATTAATTCTGGCCCATTGTATTATTTTGCTGGCTCTCATCAGAAAGTAAAAAAATTTAATTTTGGTAATGGTATTTTCTATGATGGAAAATATTCTACAAAAACGCCTCTTGAATATGCAGATTATCTCAATAATACTTGCGAAAAATTAGGTTTGGAGAAACAAACACTTTTAATAAAAAAAGGGGATATTTTGATTTGGCATTCGGCTTTGGTGCATGGAGGTTCGCTCATCAATGACCCTAATCAAACTCGAAAATCTTTTGTGTGCCATTATTCATCGGATATTGGACTGCCTTTTCATAGAGCTGCTCCGCACGAGGAACCAAAAAAATTCACACTAAATAATGCTACACTTTATGAAGACCCAAGATTTCCTGAACAAGAAAATGTTCTTAGCGAAAGAGGTGAATCATTTAAAGGTTGATTAAAAATCTTTATACTTTAAAAACCACAAAGAAAAGGGCTTATTTTACTATTCTCTTTGTGGTTTTCTTAATTTTGTATATTCCCCACTATCCAATCAAAAGATGTTTCTGAATATTCATACCCATCATCCTGAAAAATATGATAATGAACAAATTATATTCAATTTGATTATTCCCGAGTCAGAAGAAGCGTTAGAATCTTTTACGGAAGAAATACCAAATGTATGGCTTTCGGCAGGAATTCATCCTTGGTACATTGCTGAAGATAATCAAAAAAAACAACTTGATCTTCTGAGTAAACTAGCTAATTATCAACAAGTTAAATTTATTGGGGAATGTGGATTAGATAGACTCAAAGGCTCGTCCCTACCCTTGCAAGAAGCAATTTTTATCAAACAAATTCGCATTGCAGAAGAGGTCAAAAAGCCTATTTTAATTCATTGCGTAAAATGTTTTAATGAATTGATTTCAATCAAAAAAATCGTACGCCCAAAAGTTCCGATGATCATTCATGGCTTCAATAATAATCTTGAAATTGCTCAATCATTAGTAGAAAGAGGCTTTTATTTTTCACTCGGAGCTGCATTAATGAATGAAGAATCAAATGCAGCAAAAGTTTTACAACAAATTCCGCTCGAAAAGCTTTTCTTTGAAACAGACGATAAAGAAATTTCCATTCAAAAAATCTACGAAAAGGCTTCATATCTATTAAATTTACCATTAAATAGTTTGAAAGATGTTATTTTTACCAATTATTTATCAATGTGGGGTGAACATCCTGTTCGCCGTTAAAGATGAAAATATTTTCTTAATAAATCACTCAACTCATCAAATATGACAAATTCCTTTAATGAGTCGTTTAATACTTTTAAAAGGCAGACATGGCAGAGTAAAAATGTCAAACCCATTGATATTTTGCTTATGTTTGTTAGTGATGCTTCTGGAGTTTTTCTCGAAATAGTAGATAAAAATTTAAAACCTGTTGAAGTAAATTACCAAGCTTATACTGGTGAAGTACGAAATACCTTGCGTCAAATTGATAGCATCAAAGAGCGAAATGCTTTTGTGATTGAATGGGGCAAAGAACAAGGAAGCATTTATTTATCAGAACATGAGTATTTACTCCACGCTCTAAAAAACACTGATTTATTGATTAATGAATCAGGTCAAAAATTACAATTTGCTGAAGCAGAGCATTCATTAATATTTAATATCCAACCACTAAGAAATAATGAAAAAAAGCTTTCTATCAAGGCTGTTTTAATCATAAACAATGAAACGATTGATACACCACTTTTACCAATCTCCGAAAGTTTTTTATTGTCAGAAAATACGATCTATGAAATCAAACCTTTGGGTCATAATTTCAACCGATTAAATGCTTTTAGTTCTGAAATAGATAGTCAAGATTTAGAGAAATTCTTGTCGTTGTTGTTTTCCTATTTAGATAATTTTCAAATTGAATACAAACAATATAAAGTTGAGGAGCTAAGAGAAACACGTACAACTGAACCAGCTTTGGTGTTCGAGAAAATAGATATTGATAATGCACTACACCTACGGATAACTCAAATTTTACAAGGTTTTGATGTAGAATTTTTAGAACAATTTGACCTTCATCGTTGTGTTGAAATCAATGAATTAGAGCAAATTATACGAGTTGTTTACATTGAACAAAAACCCATTGAAGATCTTTGTGGAGTTATTTTAAAATTGCTAAAAAAACATATTCCCAAAGAAGTAAAACGAAAGTCGAATGAAATTTACCAAGAAGGGAATCTTTTTGTGGTGCCACAAGAGGTTGCTAATGAATTCATTTACAATGAATTATCTGCTTTATTGCTGAGTTGGAAGCTCTTTGGTGCTGAAAAACTAAAATCTTACAAAATCAACACTTCACAGCCACGTTTAGATGTAAGTCTTTCTTCGGGAATAGATTTTTTGGAAGGAAATGCAACGCTTGATTTTGATGGAGAAAAAATCTCTCTTTGGGAAGCCTTGATGCAATACAAAAACAAGCGTTATGTAGAACTTTCTGATGGTTCACATGCTTTGTTGAATGAATCTTACGTACAGAAATTACAACGATTATTTAAGAAGAAAAAAGATAAAATTGAGATTTCATTTTTCGATTTACCTTTAATTGAAGATCTGATTGATGAACGAAATGCTTCAGCGGTATTCAAAAAATCAAAAGCTATTTTTGAAGGTTTTAATAACATAAAGAGAAATACACATAAAATACCTAAAATCAAGGCTAAACTACGCCCCTACCAAGAATATGGTTATCAGTGGTTGAACTACTTACAGCAGCATAATTTAGGTGGTTGCTTAGCCGATGACATGGGTCTTGGAAAAACAATACAAACCATCACGCTCCTGTCTGAAATTTATCCAAAACAAGAAAAGCCAACTTTGGTTGTCATGCCTAAAAGTTTGTTGTTCAATTGGAAAAATGAAGTCATAAAATTCAGTCCAGCAATTACGACTTATACATATTATGCTGAGAACAGAAAAATCGAAGATGCAGTAAAATACAATCTGATTTTTACGACTTATGCGATGCTACGTAATGATATTGAGATTTTTAAAGACGTTGATTTTTATTATATTATTTTGGATGAGTCGCAAAATATCAAAAATATGCAATCTCAGACTTCAAGGGCAGCTCTTTTACTGAAATCACAACATAAATTGGCATTGAGCGGGACACCAATCGAAAATAATCTGGGGGAATTGTATTCACTTTTTAGATTCTTAAATCCTGCCATGTTTGGCTCTACACAAAATTTTAATGATAATTATCTAATTCCGATTCAAAAAGACCGAGATACAGATACCATCCTTGAATTACGAAAAAAAATATACCCTTTTATTCTTAGAAGATTAAAATCTGAAGTTTTAACCGAACTTCCAGATAAAATTGAGCAGACACTCTACGTTGAAATGTCGGAACCTCAAGCAAAGCTTTATGAACAAAGACGTTTGTTTTATCAAGAAGCTATCAAACAACAAATCAGTACCTCAAGTATTGAAAAAAGTCAGTTTTTTATTTTTCAAGCGTTCAATGAGCTACGGCAAATTGCTTCATTACCTGAAACAAAATCTGATGGCAAAATCAATTCACCCAAATTAGAATTATTGACTGAACAAATGACTGATGCCATTGCAAATGGCCATAAAGTACTTGTTTTTGTTAATTATTTGGCAGCAATCGAACTAATTGAAGGTGTTTTAGAAAATGAAGGAATTGAATTTGTGAGTATGACAGGCTCGACTCGTGACCGCCAAAAATTAGTTGATAAGTTTCAAAATGACAGCAATTGCAAGGCCTTTGTGATGACATTAAAAACTGGTGGCACAGGTTTAAATCTTACCGCTGCCGATATGGTTTTTATTTTTGACCCTTGGTGGAATGTTGCTGCTGAAAGTCAAGCAATCGACCGCACACACCGAATCGGTCAAACTCGAAAAGTTACAAGCTATAAATTGATAGCTCAGAATACAATCGAAGAAAAAATATTACTTTTGCAGGAAAAAAAGAAGCAACTATTTGATGATGTAATTTCAGCCGATGCTGCTTCTGTGAAAAGTTTGAGCGAAGAAGATATAAATTACCTTTTAAAGTAAAACAATTTTCTAAATTGTAAAATTGAACAAATTCCATTTGTTCTACAAAAAAATGGCAAGAGAACGTGATTTAGATAAAATATTTGATGATTATGATGCTTTTTTAGCATCAATGGGTTTGGGTGGAAATAGAGATAATATGAAACCTAAACCTTCTGTTTTTGGCAAAAAATCTGTCGAAATTAATCAATTAGCTAAAGAATTAGATAATGGTTCTTTCAAAAGAGAACATTTACAGGCTTATCGAAAAACAATTCTTGCAATGTATGCTTCCAATACTCCTTTGATGATTCAAAACGGGTTTGATGAAGTTGAAATAGCTGAATTAAAAACTAATTATAATAAAATTGCCAAATTAGATTATTGTCATATTGTATCAAAATTGTTTAGAAATAAAGAAATTTATCAGTTTTTCTTGGCAACTTTAGAAAGTGACGTGAAGAAAGTTTTTGATACGATGGTTTGGCAAGAAACACTTTCGGATGATGAAATTTTAAAAGAAACTGGAGTAGAGATATTCATTCAAACAGAAAAGAAAACATATAATAATAAATCTTTTTTTGAAAAAGATTTCAAAAAAGATTTTACAATTTTTTGTTACGAAACCCAGTCTGAATATAACTATCTGTCAAATTCATACAATAAAAACTTTTTCATCGAAATTCCCATCGAGCTCCGCAAGGTGTTAAAAGAATATTATGAGAAACCATTATACTACGATTTTATACCTTTAAAAGAAACTCCTAAAACTGATTTTATCGCCTATAGCGAAACTGAGATTTTTACAATTTTCCCACACCTTGTGAATCTAAATCAACAAGGAAGCATAAAAACCTCAAGCAGTGGAAAAGTAATATCAACTTCACTTTCAAAAATCCGTAAAACTCTCAATATCAATGAGTTATATCCAGATACAGCTTCAAAAGAATTACAGTTTTTAAAAACATATTTATTGGCTTCATTGGTTGTAAGTCAAGATAAACCTAAAAAAAACGAAACCTTTCTAGGTTTATTAAAAAGCTATATTGATACAACTTACATAAAAAAATACCACAGCCATACCCATCTTTTAACACATCTGAAAGGTGGTCATAATCTCTTCCAAGTACAAGATGTTGAAAGTACCTTCTTAGAGGTTTTGAAACTTTTGCCTATCAATGAATGGATAAGTACTCAAAATATTCTTGATTTTATCTCTCTCAGAAGTTTTGATTTCAAAATTTCAACGATAGCTCAAATGTGCCAATATTTTACTTATGAAACAGAAAATCGATATGGCAAAGACAAAAACCACATAAGCAAAACCAATTATAAAAGTTTCACCACCGAACCTTTTATCAAAGGAAGTTTGATGCTTTGGGCATGCTACGGCCTTTTAGATATTGCGTATAATTACATTGATACCAGCGAGTTAGGAACAACTTACTATTCAAACTATGATGGTATAAAAGCAGTTAGACTTACAAATTTAGGTGCATATCTTTTAGAGAAAACTGCTCAATATGAGACTCCAAAAATAGAAAAAAGCTATGAACTTGCATTTTCAACTGAAAGTTTAATGATTTTAGTTGAAGGAGAAACCAATATCACTGATGGCCTTTTAGTCAACTATGCTGATAAAATCGGTTCAAATCGTTATGCAGTATCAAATGAATCTTTTTTGAATAATGTAACTAACAAAAAAGATCTCAAGATGAAAATTGATATTTTCAAACAAGTAGTAAGCAATAAATTACCTCCTAATTGGTTAAGTTTCTTTGAGAACCTCGATCGAAAAGTACATCCTTTGAAACAAGTTGAAGAAGTGATGGTTTTCAAAGTTCCAAATGATGATCCAGAATTAATAAAATTGCTGACTCAAAATCAAGTAATCAAAAAAATGCTTTATAAAGCCGAAGATTTTCAAATAATTGTATTAAAAAAAGATTATCCGAGCCTAAGAAATAAGTTAAAAACTTATGGTTATTTACTCAATTAGTTCTGAGTTTAGAATTCTGAATGCTGAGTTGCTTTAAACTCAAAACCGATTTGGTTAAATATTTCAGAACTCATAACTCATCACTCATAACTCAAAAAATTATGCCCGCTTGGCTTTCTCGCTCCGAATTATTAGTTGGAAAAGAAGGAATTGAAAAACTTCAAAATTCCCATGTTTTAGTTGTAGGTTTAGGTGGTGTAGGTTCTTTTGCTGCCGAATACATTTGTCGCTCAGGTGTGGGTGAAATGACTATCGTCGATGGAGATGTTGTTGATCCGACGAACAGAAATCGCCAATTACCTGCTTTGGCTACCAATCATGGTGAACCAAAAGTAGATATTATGGCAGAAAGGCTCATGACAATTAATCCTGAATTAAAATTACATGTCGTAAAAGAGTTTCTCTCGCCACAAAAGTGCCGTGAAATTTTGGAAACAAAATTCGATTATGTGATGGACTGTATTGATAGTGTTACGCCAAAACTCACCTTATTATCAACAGCCTATGAAAAACAGCAACGCATCGTTAGCTCCATGGGTGCAGGTGGAAAACTTGACCCAACCAAAATCAGAATAACAGATTTATTTGATACTTACGAATGTCTTTTTGCACAATATGTTAGAAAAAGAATCAAAAAATTAGGTGTAAACAAAGGAATTAAAGCTGTTTTTTCAATAGAGCCGGTCATGCGAGATTCTTTGATATTGACCGATGGAAATAACTTCAAACGTTCTGCCTATGGTACAATATCGTATTTACCTGCCGCTTTTGGAGGAGTATGTGCTTCAGTTGTGATCAGAGACTTATTAGAATATCCCATAGAAATTACTAAAAGGCCAAGTAATATTAAGAAAAAAGTAAAGTTAAAACCAACGATTAATGAGTGATTTAAGATTGAGTGAATGTTAAGATAATTTTAATTATAGCTAAACATTCTCACAGACAATTCTTTACTCATTCATTCATTAATATATGAACGCAACAATAGACATCGGGAATACATTTGCCAAAATAGGTTTTTTCGATGGAAATGATTTACTGGAAATAAAAAAAGGCTTGTCGATTGATGAGCTACGAACGGCTCTTTCCTTAAAAAATGTTAAAAACTTAATCATTTCCTCGGTTACTCGAAGTCAAACTGAATTGGAAGATCTTTTTAAACAAGATGATTTTAAAAAAGTTTTCTTGAATCCAAATACACCCTTACCCATTAGAAAAGACTACGAAACACCTGAAACCCTTGGTTCTGACCGAATTGCAGGGGCGGTTGGTGCGAATTATTTATTTCCAAATCAAAACGTTTTGATCATTGACATGGGTACAGCGATCAAATATGATTACATTTCAGCTGACGCCGCATTTCGTGGAGGGATAATTTCTCCAGGGATGCGAATACGATTTGAGGCACTTCATACGTTTACTAAAAGGCTGCCTTTAGTTGAAGCAAATGAAATCCCTAATTTAATTGGAAAAAGCACTATTAGCTGTATTCAGAGTGGTGTAGTCAATGGAATTATTGCCGAAGTCAATGGAATGATAGAAAATTACAGAAAATTAGGTAATATTCAAGTAATCTTATGCGGAGGAGATGCACCTTTCTTTGAAAGTCAAATAAAAAAGCCGACCTTTGCACTCTCAAATTTAGTCTTGATTGGTCTGAACAGAATTTTACAATACAATGTTTAAAAAAAATAGCCTAACTGCTTACTTTATTATCTGTAGTTTTTTTACTGCTGAAACCTTTGCCCAAAAAGATGCACGACTTTATGGAAATTCTCCTTATTCAGCTTTAGGTATTGGTGATGTTCTTCCAGGAAACTCTATTGCCAATGATGCAATGGGTGGCACAGGATTAACTTTTGGTAATGGTATTTATATCAATAATATAAACCCTGCCATGTTGGCAAAAAATAGATATGTTGCCTTCAATACAGGTTTACGTGGTCAATACAAAACAATAACTGACGGTACTAATAGCCAAACGGATTTTGGTATGAACCTCAGTCATTTAGTTTTTGCCTTTCCAATCAAGACCAAATGGACAACTTCGATTGGCTTACAACCTGCCACGAGCGTAGAGCATGAAGCACGTTTTGAACAAGTGATTACTGGTACTACCAATTCAGTGCAACATATTTACAAAGGTTCTGGAGGCTTATCAAAGGCAACTATTGGCAATGGTGTATTACTCGGAAAATCTTTATTTATAGGTGCTGATATTGGCTATTATTTTGGAACTATTAAAAAAGATACCACTTCAAGATTATTGCTCAACAATGGAGAGGATTTCTATCTTCGATATTCTGATAGAGTTTCGGTTAATGGTTTTCAAATGAAAACAGGTTTTGTTTGGCAACAAAAACTCAACGATAAATGGAATTTGAATTTTGGAGGAACTTATGAATTACAAAGTAAATTGAAAGGTGAAAAAATACGCACTTTCTCAACTTTATATGATTCGGGAAATGGCCCATCTGTTATTAAAAAACCTGATACGCTTGGTATTTCTAATGGTACAATCACAATTCCTTCACGTTTGGCAGTAGGTATCAGTCTCGAAAGTCCATATAAATGGGTATTTTCAGCAGAATATAGCAAACAAGACTGGACAAAATACCGTAATTTTTATGGCAAAGCTGAGTCAAACTTAGTTGCAAGTGATAAGTTAGCAATTGGTTTTGAATACCTACCTAAAGCAACTTCAACAAAATATCTCAACCAAGTTTTCTACCGTTTAGGTTATCAACAAATCAAAACACCTTATTTTGTGAATGGAACGAATATAAAAGATAATAGTTTTTCTTTTGGTATTTCAACACCATTGGCCTATAGAAGTGTGAGTTATATTGATTTAGCTCTTTCTGTGGGTAGTAGAGGTGTGACAGGTAATGGCTTGGTAAAAGAGAATTACTTTAAAATCTCTCTCGGATTCTCGTTGGTTGATACTCGTTGGTTTATTAAACCTAAAATTGATTAAAGAGTCCATTTTTGGTCAAAAGTTAAAAAATGCTATTTGTAACTAAAAAATACTTTATTGTCCTATTTAGGATAAGTCTTTCATACTTATTATTTTCATGTGAAGAAAAAAAGAAAGATGCGGTTGTACAGCAATACAATGGGCCTTTGATGGTAATGGACAACCTAAGTGTCATGTTTAGTGATTCAGGGCGGACTACCGTAAAATTCACCACCGCCAAACATCTAAAATTACAAAATGAAAATGATATTTATCCCAAAGCAGTATATGTCACTTTTTTTGATAAAAATGGCGTTGAATATTCTTCATTAAGGGGTGATTCGGGGAGATACTACAAAAGTGAAGGTCTTTATAAAGTGATGGGTAATGTATTTTTCTTTAACCGAGTGCAACAACAAAGTCTTTCTACTGACCTCCTTTTTTGGAGTCCTGTCAAGAAAAAAGTCTATACTGATTTAAAATTTATCATTAAGACGCCCAAAGAAGAGCTTCATGGCGTTGGCATGGAAGCTGACCAAGATTTTACACATTATACAATGCGTAGAGCAAAAGGCTCTTTTGATGTTGATTCGTTGTCTTCAAGTAATGAATCGGCAGTGGATACTACAAGTAACTAAAGTTTATTCAAAACTTTCTCTACTTCCTCTGTTGTAGTGACTTTATCTTCAACTTTCCATTCATTGTAAATGTACGTCACAACTTCGGCAATATCTAAACTTTGGAGTTGATTATTGGCGGGCATTGGTTGATTATATTTTTTGCCATTGACCATAATTTCGCCCGAAATACCATTTTTAATTAACAAAATCACCTTAGATTTATCTTTCAAAAAGTCACTTCCAGCAATTGGTGGATATAAATTTTGTAATCCTTTGCCATCTATTTGATGACAATTAGCACAGTTTTTTTCATAAATCTCTTTTCCACCAATGTAATATTGTTCCAATTTTAACTTTTCTTTTGATTGACAAGAATTTAGTAAAATCAGAGAAAATAAGAGACAAAAGTATTTTACGAAAAGTCGATTAATTATCTTGTAACAAAGTTTTAGTGATTTAATAAAGAGAGAATTTTCAAACTCATCATATCTCATATCCCGAATCTCATATCTTGAATCTTCCATCTTATTTCTCATTTAATAGCACTTCCATATCCTTTATCAACTTCGTTACGTCTTCTTCTTTTGTGCCGTCATATAGACCTCTTACTCGACGTTTTTTATCAACCAAAATAAAAGCTCCGCTGTGAATGATACCACCAGCTGCCGTTGAATCTTCACCTGCGGTTACATAATATGATTTCTCACCAATTTCATAAATTTTATCCTTTTCACCTGTTACAAATTGCCACATTGGTTTTTTTACACCCAATCGAGCTGCATATTCTTTCAAAACTTGTACTGAATCATGTCGTGGGTCGATGGTATGAGAAAGAATACCTACTTGCGGATTTTCTTTGTATTTTTCATAAACCCTTAACATTTGCTTTTTCATTACAGGACAAATCGTTGGACAAGTAGTAAAGAAAAAATCGCTCACATATATTTTGCCTTCAAAAGTCTTATTTGAAACTTCCACACCATTTTGATTAGTAAACGTAAAATCAGGAATTGTATGATAAACAGAATCTCCATTCACAAATTCTCTTTCACCTAAAATTGGGAGTTTACGGGAAGTGTTATCACACGAGAATAATGCAAGCGTTCCAAAAAGCAAACAAAAAAATGGCACAAATATTACTTTTTTCATAATTCTTTTATATTTCGATACTTTTAAAACCTGTAAGAACTGAAAAAGTCCTTACAGGTTTTATTTTTTATTTCAAAAACTCGTCTGCCTTTTTCTTTGCATCAAGTGTTGACTGTTTGATTTTTTCGCCTTCTGCTTTTAATGCTGTTAAGATTTTTACCTTTTCTTCATCATCTTTCATGTCTGCTGCATCTCCTAATTTTGGCATCCAAGCTTCCATATCATTATAAGCTTTGTCTAATGCCAATGAAATATCTAAAGCTACTTTTTTTGTTGTTGTGTCAGCCTCTGCTTTTTTCATTACTTTTTCTTTCAAATCTTCCAAATTCATGCTTATTGGCATTACTTCATCATGAATTTTAAAAGTTTCTTCTTTGAGTTTGGCGGCCTCTTCTGCTGATTTATTAGTACATGAAAAAACAAAAAGTGATACTAAAAGGATAAACAAATTTTTCATTATTATAATAAGGTTTTATATTCTAAATTCATAATTAAACGTTAATTCCGAGCATTTCTATTGCACTGTGAATAGCACTTTCTGATGGGCTTTCGCCACCAATCATTTTTGCGATTTCAATAATTCTTTCATCAATTGATAATGTTTTGATACGACTCACTGTTTTAGAAGAAGAATTATCTTTATACACAAAAAAGTGTGATGAACCTCTGCCTGCGATTTGATGCAAGTGCGTAATTGCGATCACTTGAATGCTTTGAGCCATTTCTCTCATCATTTTGCCAACTTTTATTGCCACTTCACCAGAAATACCAGTGTCTATTTCGTCAAAAATAATGGTTGGTAATGAGCGTTTATCTCCCAAAACATATTTAATTGCCAGCATCAAGCGTGAGAATTCACCACCCGAAGCAACATCTTTTAGTTGTCTTGGATTAACGCCCTTATTGGCACTGAACAAGAAATTGATTTGATCAATTCCTTCATTATTTAAGTTAATATTTTGATGCTGAATTTTGAGGGTTGCATTAGGCATTCCAAGTTCGATAAGCAGGCCAACCACTCTTTTTTCAATTTCAGCCAATACTTTTTGCCGTGCTTTTGATAAAATTTCTGCTGATTTATTGGCAACTTCAAATGCTTTGTTTACACGTTCTTTGGCGGCGGCCAGATTTTCACTAAGATTTAAAACTTTACTTACTTTTTCTTCTAAAATAGCCTGAATTTCTAATAATTCACCATTAGATTTTACCGCATGTTTTTGTTGAAGTTTATATAATAAATTCAATCTTGCTTGAATATCTGTTATTTGCTGTCCATCCAATTCGATATCATCTTCCTCGGTTTCTATATCTCTTGAAACATCTTTCAATTCAAGTAAACAGCTCTGAATCCTATCTTTATATTGCTGATAATCAGGAGAATAACTGGCAATTGGGTTTAAATTACTAATAGTCGATTGCAAGATGGAAAGTACGGATTGCTCAGAATTATTGAGGTATTCGTAAACAGTACGAAGACGTAATTTTACTTCTTCGGCATGTTCTAAAATGTTCAAATTTTGTTCTAATTGTTCTTGCTCATTGGCATCTAACTTTGCCTTAACAAGTTCATCTAATTGAAAACTATTGTAGTCAAATTCTTTCTTATTTTGGTCAGCTTCAACTTGCAATTGTTCATAAGAATCTTGCAATTTCTTATAAGTGCGGTATTTTTCTTGGTATTCAACTAATTTATCATGGCATTGAGCGTACGTATCAATGATACGCAATTGATATTCATTTGAACCCAGCAAAATAGAATCATGCTGTGAGTGAATATCCATCAATTGTGATGAAATTTTGCGAAGTGTTTCTAACGTTACTGGCGTATCATTGATAAAAGCTCTTGATTTACCACTCGGAGAAATTTCTCTTCTGACTATACATGAGCTTTCAAAATCAAGTTCTTCTTCTTCAAAAATATTTTTTATATAAAAACCCGACATATCAAAAGTACCTTCGATAATACATTTTTCGGACTCATTATATAAAGTTTTAGTATCAGCACGGTTGCCAAGCAATAATCCAATTGCTCCGAGCATAATTGATTTTCCTGCACCAGTTTCACCCGTAACAATATTGAAATGAGCATCTGGCGAAAGCTCAAGGTGCTCAATTAGGGCGTAATTTTTGATAAGCAAATGTGAAAGCATGAAATCTGTCTCTGTTTGGTAAAACAATTTTTTAAATTGTTCTTTTGCAAATCCACAATTCAGAGAATTGGGCTACAAGTTTTATTATTGAGCAAATTTAGAAGTAAAAACCGAATGGTTTATTAAATTAAAATGAAAATTTTAAAACGAAATGGAGTGGTATTCCTACCACCCCATTTTCGCATTGTTTATTGGCTATAAAATTTTCAACCTATGTGTTCAATATTTTATTATTACCTGACATTAAAGCATATATACGCGTATAATTAAAGGTTTTTTCTCTTTTCAGTCAGTATTTTTATAAGGTAGGTTTTATCTTACATTATATATATTATTTCTTCACAAACTTCAAAGAAGCTGAATTTAAACAATATCTTAATCCTGTTGGTTTGGGGCCATCTTCAAAAACATGTCCTAAATGAGCTTTGCAACGGTTACAAACTACTTCAGTACGAACCATTCCATAAGCATTATCGCTTCGCTCCTCAACGCTACATGAATTTAACGGTTTCCAAAAACTTGGCCAGCCAGTTCCAGATTCAAATTTGGTATCCGATGCAAAAAGGTCAAAATCACAGCAAATACATTTGTACGTACCTTTTTCGTGATTATCCCAATAAATCCCAGAAAAAGCACGTTCAGTTCCCGCTTTTCGAGCAACATAAAACTGTTCAGCATTTAATTGTTTTTTCCATTCTTCATCAGTTTTTTTCACAACTTCAATCTGACAGTCATTAGCTTTTTTAGCTTTATCTTTCTGTGAATAACTTTGACAAGCTAAAAATATAAATGGTAGTAATAGCAAAAATTCCTTTTTCATTTCGTTCAGTTGTTAATAATGTTGTCTTTATTATTAGTAGATACGATAAAATGTATAAAATAGTTTAGAAAAATTTTAGTTTGGCATAATTTTTCTTATTCTTTTATCAAAAACCAACCTGCAATGCTTTCTTGCAAAAATTATCGAATCTTACTGCTTTTTACCATCTTGATGGCTGGTCTTTCTTCATGTAGTATTTTGCGAAACAAACCTTCTGTAAATACAACAATCAATAATAATCATCGATCAACTAATAATTATTCAAAAAAAATCATTCAAACTGCTCGTTCTTATACAGGTGTGCCGTATAAAAGTGGTGGCAATGATACATATGGCTTAGATTGCTCAGGGCTTTTATGTATTACATTCAAAGAATTGGGTATCAAATTACCACGAATTTCATGGCAACAATCAGAGTTCTTTCCTGCCATTGATTTACCACATATTCAAAAAGGAGATTTGGTTTTTTTTGTTACCTCAGGCAAAAATATCAGTCATGCAGGCATTGTTACTGAAGTTAAAAATGAAGAGGAGATCATTTTTATTCATGCATCTACCAGTAAAGGTGTAATCGAAGACAACATGATGACAAATTATTGGAAATCTCGATTTGCAAAAGTCTGTCGCCCCAAATTTAAAGATTGATTAAATGCACTAATAATTTTCTATAATTCATAAGCGATTTTGCTATTTTTTTCGTTGTGTTATAGGTAAGCAACGAAAGACAAAATCACGCACGTACGTATGAGGAAATATTATTTTCTATATATTTTACTGATTATCAGTAACTTAAGCTTTTCTCAATCACAATATTTTGGACAAAACAAACCTCGTTACAAAACTTTTGGATTCAAGGTTTTACAGAGTCCACACTTCGAGCTATATCATTATTTTAAAGATAATACGATTCCAAACGACATAGTTATCAATAGTGAGCATTGGTATAAAATACACCAAGAAGTGTTCAAATTGGCATTTATTAAGCCAAATCCACTAATAGTTTATCAAAATCATCCTGACTTTCAAGAAACAACAGCCATCGGTGGACAAATTGGTGAGGGAACGGGAGGTGTCACTGAAGGTTTACGTAATAGAGTGGTAATGCCAATGATGTATTCCAAGCGTCAGACGGACCATGTTTTAGGGCATGAATTGGTTCATGCTTTTCAGTACCAATTAATGACTGTTGGTGATTCAACACAATTGGGAAATATTCAGAATCTACCGCTTTTTATGGTAGAAGGTTTGGCAGAATACATGTCATTGGGGCGAGTAGATGCCCACACTGCTATGTGGTTGAGAGATGCTGTTTTGAGTGATGATATTCCGAGTGTAAAAGATTTGATTACGAAGGAATATAAATATTTTCCTTATCGTTGGGGACAAGCTTTTTGGGCATATATTACAGCAACTTATGGAGATGATATAATTCGCCCCTTGTTTCGAGAAACAGCCAAATATGGTATTGAGGTAGCATTTTCAAGAAACCTAAAGATGAATCTTGATAAATTTTCCACTAAATGGAAGCAGTCTTTACTTGATACTTACACACCTTTTCGTGCTAGCACATCTACCCTACCCATAGGAAAAGAAATTGCGTCACAGAAAAATGCAGGTGAAATGAATATTTCTCCTTCGATTAGTCCTGATGGGAATTTTATCGCTTATATATCATCAAAGAATGTCATCTCACTTGATATTTATATTGCTGAAACACGCACTGGAGAAATAATCAGAAAAATTGAAAGTACTTCTTTTGGCTCTCATGTAGATGCTTACAGTTTTCTGGAAACGGCGGGATGTTGGTCGCCTGATGGAAGGAAATTTGCTTTAGTTATTCAAACTAAAGGCCGAAACAAACTCTCAATTATTGATGTGGCCTCAGGTAATAAGCAAAGTTTTGAATTAAAAGACTTAGATTCATTTACCAATCCTGCTTGGTCTCCTGATGGAAGTTCAATCGTAGTTTCTGGTCTGATGAATGGCGAAAGTGATTTGTATTTATATAATTTGAAAGATGAGACAGTCAAAAACTTAACTAATGATGCCAATTCTGATTTACAACCAACTTGGTCGCCAGATGGAGAATGGATTTATTTTGTTTCTGACCGAGACAATAAATTTAATCGTTTAGAAAAAGCGACGTATGCCATTTCAAGATACAATATTCAAAGTTCTAACATAGAAACTTTCTCGTTTTTCCAGGGTGCTGATAATCTTAATCCTCTTATTGACCCAACTGGCAATTATCTTTATTTCTTATCTGATGCAGATGGTTTTAGGAATTTATATAAGTACCAGATCAATGATAAAAAGTTAGAAAAACTCAGTAATTATTTCACTGGAATCAGTGGAATAACTATGTATTCGCCAGCTGTAAGTATTGCCTCAAAAACAGGACAAATTGTATATAATTACTTTAAAAATGGAAAATACGAGCTTTTTTTGGCCAATGAAAGAGATTTCCAAGGAAAAATAGTCGAAAATAAAATTGAAAAATCAGCAGCTACTTTAGCTCCATTGGCATGGCGTGAAGGTAGAAATATTGTACAAAACAATCTTGAAAAACAAACACTTTTAGTTCGGGTTCCTGAGAAGAAATTAAAAGTTTTAAATTATAATCCAAAATTCAAATTAGACTATTTTGGAAATTCGGGTCTTGGAATTTCAGCAAGCCGTTGGGGAACAGGCTTAGGTGGAGGGATTGTTGGGCTTTTTAGCGATATGCTCAACCATAATCAGGTTTCTGGTGTAGTATCTTTGAATGGTGAAATTCAAGATTTTGGTGGACAAATTCAATACTTAAATCAGAAAAAACCATTGCAATGGGGTGCAAGTGTTTTAAGAATTCCTTATAGATTTAGTGATTATACCCAAAAAACAAAATATGTAACCGATAGCAAAACTCGTGAAAGCTTTGGAATTCCCAAGACCGATTCTTTACTCCAAGCAAGTTATAACCTGTATCGCTTATTTATTAATGAAGTAGGACTTTTCGCTATTTATCCAATTAGCACCGCCAAAAGAATTGAAGTGGGAGGAAATGCCAATTGGTATAGTTATAGCGGACGAACATACAGCGATTTTTACCAATCAAATAGTAGTGGAAATTACTATGTTGGGTCTCAAAATCCAAGTCGAGTTTCTAAATCAACATTAGAATCTTTAGATTATAAACCATTCAACTTACAGCAACTTTATATAGCTTATGTAGGAGATAATACTACCTTTGGAATGACCTCTCCACTCAATGGGTATAGGTATCGTTTTGAATTTTCAAAGTATTTTGGTGACTTTGCACATAACTCCATTACAGCTGATTTCAGAAAATATAAATTTATCAAACCTTTTACACTAGCTACTCGACTATATTATTATGGCCGTTTGGGGGCAAGTAATACCAATAATTATAATAAACTTTACCCCATGTTTTTAGGCTATCCTTGGTATATGCACGGACTTTGGGGTAGAGCATTAAGTAATCAAACCTCGACTTTGTCACTGAGTGAAGAACAATTAAAAGGTTCACAAATGGGTCTAACAAATTTTGAGATTCGATTACCTTTCACAGGTGCTAAAAAGTTATCATTGATTAACTTCCCTTATGTACCATCCGACCTTAATTTCTTTTTTGATATGGGTATGGCTTGGGATGACAAAAAAGCCATTGGACAAGAATCTCAATACAGTTTTAGTGATGGTAGTAAACAAACGCTAAAACTCAATCCAATTATAAGTACAGGTATAAGTTTGAGAATCAATGCTTTAGGATATTTAATTTTAGAACCGTACATGGCATTTCCAATTTATAATGGTAAGCGTCAATCTGCTGTAACGGGAATCAATTTTATGGTACCAGGCTGGTAATTTTTTAAATTTATATCACATAAGAAAGCAATTCTCAACTATGTGTAAGTCATCCTATATTTATTACTAAAATCAATATTAAGAACCGTTTTTTAAGAAATTGAGCAATCTTTTTTAGAAAATCAAATGTATTCTCTTCGTTATTACTCTTTTACTGAACTAATTAAAGTAAAAGTGCTATAAACCTTCATATTGTATAGTACAACAAATCAACCATTACTTCTGTAAATATTACCACTAACGCTACACAAATAAAAAATTATATTCGAAAATCTGATATTCATTTTTTACTATTTAGCGAATATTCCAAGGAAATAATTAAAAAAACTCTCCCAAAGCCGTATAATAAATAATTCTTAAGAATTACCAACTTTTCACAATTCTTAGCAATCAATTTATATAAATTTGTAGAGGATGCCAAATTGTATAAATAATTGTTTTATTAAAATACCCTTTTGCAGAATTAGGTAAACTAGGGTAGTATTAAAATTTGATAATTAACGAATTGTGTTATTTACATTCATTACCACAGATGTCAGTCAATACATAATTCTATTCCACTTATAGGTTCTTCTTTGTTAAAACACCACTATTTACTCATTTCTTCAATAGGAAATGATATTTATATATATACACATCGACTATAAATATCACGGCATACCGTGATTGACAAACGTATTTAATGTACATATTTTTGTATGAAAAAAGGTCATGAAAACAAATAAAAACATTCACGTTGGCTCCAGAACATATATACCTCCAGAAACAATAGTAATGATTCAGTCAGAGATTAATTACTCTTTAATTTATCTTATTGATGGTCAAAAATTTATCGTTTCTACTTGCCTCAAAAAACTTGAAGAACGCTTCGCAGTCATCCAATCTTTTGCACGTGTTCACAAATCTTTTTTGGTTAATCTTGATTACCTTAAATCTTACAATGAAGGTCATTTTTTGCTTGAAAACAACCTGACTTGTATTGTTTCAAGACGAAAATTCAGAAGGTTAAAAGAAGAGAAACGAGTAAATCTATTACAATAATAATCATTTTTATGTTAACCAATAAAACCCAATATACCATGAAAAAATTATTTATTACTGCGGTTATTTTATCCTTTTTAATTTCAAAAATAGGATTTTCTCAAAGTTTATTATTAACTCCAAATCAGATGAATTCAAAGCAAAGTTCATTAATTGATAATATAATTTTACAGGGAACTAACCCTCCAAACATTGTAGGTATTCGTTATAACGGAACTCTGGCAGTACCCACAGCAACCCCAGCTGATAGTTGGTTAATTTCAATGGAAGGTAAAGGCCATACTGGCACTGGTATTTCAAACACCAGAAGTGCTATTCGATTCATCACAACTCAAGCATGGACTTCAATAGCTAATGGTACTAAAACAGACTTTTATACGACACCTAACGGTTCAACCATACTCACTCATAGAATGGTTATTAATGAAGATGGAAAAATAGGAATTGGTACTGGTCCAACACAACCACCTACTGCAAGGTTACAAATTACACACGATGGAGGTGATACAGACCCACATATTAGACTACATACAACTGGGGCTAATTCAAGAATTACTTGGTCAACAAACACAAATGCAAATATTTGGACTGCTCAAAGTTATCTTGAAAATGCCACTGCGACAAACAACTATTGGGCATTAGAATATGGTGGGGCTTCACGATTTATTATCAAAGGTGATGGGAAATTTGGTATTGGAACAATTTCACCTGACACAAAACTTCATTTAATTGGTAATGAAAATGATGGAACAGATGCTTCCTTGAAAATTACAAGCGGTGCTCAAAATATGCTTTTTGATGGCAATGAAATTGATGCATTAGCTGCTGATTTATATTTAAACAATAATTCAAACCTAAATGTAATTCTTGCTCAAGGTGGTGGTAATGTTGGTATTGGTACAAATATACCAAGTTCAAAACTTCACCTGGTAGGTAACGAGAACGATGGAACAGCGGCTTCATTAAAAATTACAAGTGGAGCTCAAAGTATGCTTTTTGATGGCAATGAAATTGATGCTTTATCAACAGGCTTATACTTAAATAATAATACAAATCTTAATGTAATTCTTGCACAAGGTGGTGGTAATGTTGGGATTGGAACAACTACACCTAATAATAAATTAGATGTTTTGGGAGTCATTAGAGCTAATGAAGTGATTGTAGAAACAGGTTGGGCTGATTATGTTTTCAAAGAAGATTATCAACTCAAACCATTAGATGAAGTTGAGGCATTTATCAAAGAAAATAAGCATCTGCCTGCGATTCCATCGGCAGCAAATATCCAAGATAAAGGAGCTCATGTGGCAGAGTTAATGACCAAAATGATGGAGAAAATCGAAGAACTTACCCTTTATACAATTCAACAAAAAAAGGAAATTGATGCCTTAAAGAAACGATTAGATGATAAGAAATAAGTATTTTTTTTAACATTTAATCATTTCTCGATATGAAAAAGGTCTTAATTTTATTTATTTCAATGCTTGGAAGTTTTGTTTCCAAAGCTCAACAATTAGAATGTGGAACCAGAGCTGGAAGTGTACCATACATTTTTACAAAAGAAAAACAAGACAGTATCAATTCAATTATGGCAATCAATACTCCCTATTGTGTCAGGGTTTATATAAATGTTCTTGCAAATAATGATGGATCAAATCGAGCAGATACCGATGCCAATATTCTAACCAATTTTCAATATATGGTCAATGCTTTTAAATCTCATAATATTTGTTTTATGCTCATCAACATCAAACAAATCAACAATACAGATTTGAATAGTCATACAATTGCAGAGGAGTCCGAACTTTTGCCATATTTACAGTCAGAGTGTCTAACTATATTTATTCACAGTTCATTAAGTGGATATAACGGCAATGCTTATGCAATTCCAAACACGTATTTGAGTTTAAATGGGAGTAGTTATAATATCGCCACAATGGGACATGAAACTGGTCATTGCCTTGGCCTTTATCATACATTTCAGAAATTTGGTGACCCTGCTATTCAAGAAAATGTTACAAGAAATAGCGGAAACAGTTGTTATAACTGCAATACACAAGGAGATTTATTATGTGATACGCCCGCTGACGACGATGGTGGTGTAAATGGTGCTTGTGTTTATACTGGTGGCGGAACAGACCCCTGCAGTGGAGCTACTTTCGCCCCAATGACCTCAAATATGATGGCTTATGGGAATTTCATTTGTAGAACTACATTTACGGCTGGACAAGGTAATCGGATGCGTTCCACAATTCTTGGCACCCCTTCGATCAATAATTTGATAGCTGATGATATTGTTTACAGACCATCTGGAATTAATAGTACAATACTTTGGAATAATTCATCTGAAGGCTTTGAAACTGCCAGAGACGAATTATATATCAGTAATTTTACTAATGATGCCTATAATGTCACAGGAGCAGCAGTTCGTAGATTTATTTCGAAAAAGGTGTACTTAAAGCCTGGCACTCATTTTTATCCTACAACAGGAAAAGTTCATATTAAATCAAATCCTTATTGCAATTAAAGAAAAGAAGTGGAAAAAAACAGGAGGACTCTTTGTTAAAAAAGAACTCACTATTTTTATGCAAAATTAAAGAAGAAAAATGAAGAGTCTTGATTATTCTATTAAAATATTAAATCAACTTTCAAGATGAAAAAAAATATATTAATTCTTCTCCTCACCTTTCTTGTAAGTTTTGCTTTGAAAGCCCAGAAGGGAGAATGTGGAACAAATGAAGGAACAATACCTTACATTTTTTCAAAAGCAAAACAAGATAGTATCAATTCGGTTTTGGCAATCAATACTCCTTATTGTATTCGGGTATATATCACGGTTTTTGCCGATAATGACGGTACTAATCGAGCTGCAACTGATGCCGATATTTTAAGACAATTTCAAAATATGGTCAATCAATATCAGCCTCATAATATTTGTTTTATGCTTATCAATATTAAGCAGGTAAACAATACAGATTTGAATACCCACAATTATGACACAGAATCTTCTGAAGTCAGTCCTTATGTGCAATCAGGATGTCTAAATATTTTTCTACACAATTATTTAGACAGCAATGACGGCACTCTTAATGGTGTTGCATACGGTATTCCGAGTACAATTTTGAGTGAAGCAAGCTGGGCTATTGAAAGTACCACCAATATTTCTACTATGGGGCATGAAGCAGGGCATTGTCTAAGTTTGTATCATACCTTCTCAACAAGTTTCGGTGCAGAAAATGTTACTCGAAACCCTGCAAATTCTTGTTATGACTGTGATGCAGATGGCGATTTACTTTGTGATACTCCAGCCGATAAACTTAGTGATCCCGATGATGATGTAAATTCATCATGCCTGTATATAGGTGGGCGAACAGATGCTTGTGGTGTTGTATATACTCCGATGACAAATAATATGATGGCTTATGGATTTAGGCCTTGTAGAGATACTTTTACAAGTGGTCAGGGAAACCGAATGCGTTCGGCAATCGTGGGTACTCCTGCATTAACTGCTTTGATTAATGAAGATATTAAAAACAGTCCATCATCTAATAACAGTTTAGTTTTATGGAATAATAACGAAGGCTTTGAGACAGCACGAGATGCATTATATATCAGCAACTTCACTAATGATGGGTATAGCGTAACTGGTTCGGCAGTACGTCGTTTTATATCTAAAAAAGTCTATTTAAAACCTGGCACACATTTTTACCCAACAACAGGTAAAGTTCATGTTAAAACAAATCCTTATTGCAATTAATTAGATGGTATTAATTAAAGTTGTTAAGACTATTTGTTTTACAACTTTAATTTTTAGGCTCAAAACAAATTATTCGACTATTATAATTTTAGTAAATACGTTATTTAAATTTATCAATAAATTTTGCATTTGATTATTTCTATTGGATATTTGCAAATAGATCTCGGGGGTGTAGCTCAGTTGGTTAGAGTGCTTGCATGGCATGCAAGAAGTCGTGGGTTCGAATCCCATCTCCTCCACTATTACATAAAATCCTTATAATCAAATGATTGTAAGGATTTTTTTTGGCAGATTCCAACAAATCTGAAGTTGTATTACATAATTATATTTGTTTTAAGAATAAATTAAAAAAAAATCACTGCCAAATCTTCTCAAGTATCAGATATCAACTCTTTCAAAAAAGATAAAATACGACAAAAGCACAGCAAAAAAGATTATTTTGGCATGGTATTGGTGGTGGATAATTTATTACCTGCTATCATTATACAAGTATTATTACCATGAAAAAAAGAACGTTAATTTTCCTAATTCCCCTACTAACTAATATGTCCTGTTTTAAAGAAACAATAAAAAACAGTAGATATATTGGCACAAAATGGACTACCAATGATGACATTTCAGAATCAGTTTATGGCAAAAACTGTACAACTACCATTGAGTTTTTAAATCTTACAAATTGTCAAGTTATTGATAGAAGAGAAGTTAAAAACAGTAACCTTTCTGGTGTCTTTGTCAAAGAGGGTTTCTATAAAATCAAAGGTGATTCCGTTTTTTGGACAATCGACAAAGTTACCACTGGTGGTATTGTCAGAGGTAGTGTAATGGTCACAAATATGAAAACTATTACTGGCGGGAATCGAGTTTACTCAAAAAACTAAAAAACCTGTCTCTACAAAACATAAAAAAAAAGCTACTTAATAGTCATGAGTAAAAACTTGGGAAAGAGCCGAAAACTCTTTCCATAAGTTTTTTTGTCAAATTCCAATGAACTTAAAAAATGTATAAGGTATATATCATTGAAAAAAACATTAAATTTTAATTTCATTCTCTCATCTGATAGATCTTCATTGAAGCATTATTGATACCGCAAATTAATCTATTCCCTGAAAAAACAATATTTTTTACATCTCCACGCAAATTAAATCCTGATTTTGATTGTGGTATAAATTCAAAATTACCTTTGCCCTTATTGATAAATAATTGTCCGTGATTTGCGTCCAAATTTCCAATTCGTACTCTCATTTTTGAATTATTTCCAGCTAAAAACAAATCAAGTAATTTATCTCCATTTACATCTTTTAAAGTAATGGCATTGACCATAGAAAACTGTGCCTGAATAGGCAATCTACTATAAGTTAATTCTCCATTTTGATTAAGTAAAATTCCTGAAGATAGTTCGTTTATTTTATTGGTGAATGAATCTTTTTCACCTAATAAAGTAAGAATATCACTTGTTTGGGCTTCTGAATAAGATTGATAATTAGTATATTTTTTTCTAATACTCGGCACCTGTGCAGCCAATTCGTCTAAACTATACGCAGGGTGACTTTTACCTTGAATATAATAGGAAATAATTGGATCGATGAGGCCATTTCCATCAAAATCTTTTACTGTTAATGTAAATGGTTCATTTGTTGATGCTTTGTATTGTGAATTTAGACCAAAATTTCCTAAAACAAGATCTTCGTCACCGTCATTATCTAAATCAGCAGCTTCGATACTTTGCCAAAAACCATTCAGATTAGGCAATTCCTTTTTCTGAAATCTACCTTTCTTATTCATTAGCAAAGTAACTGTCATCCACTCACCTACTATGGCTAGATCTTTCAATCCATCTTTGTTAATATCAATAGCAACAGCATCTGTAACAATGCCTAACTTAGTAAAAATTTCATTCGATACTTCCTTAAAAAAACCGTTATCATTGAGCAATAAAGCACTTGGATTGTATGCAGGATAATGATGAGGAACAACATAACCTGTTAAAAACAAGTCTAAATCTCCATCATTGTCAGCATCAAATGGTACAACTTTACTTTTAGAATTTCGATTGACAGGCAATCTATCTTCTGATTTTATAAAATTCCCTTTACCATCATTCAAATAAAGCCGGTCTTGTAACAAAAAATCATCAACCAAATATTCATAACCACCACTTACTACGTATAAGTCAAGGTCTCCATCTTTATCGGCATCAAAAAAAGCTGCATCAGCGTCAGTACAAAGTTCATTTTGTTTAAAATCAACTTGTTCTTTCTCATGAAATTTACCTGTTTTATCCTGTAGAATAATTTTTCCTTTGAATCCTTTTCCTCCACCTAAGAATATATCTTCTAATTTATCACCGTTGACATCTCCAACCGCTAAAGCAGGGCCTTGATAAGAGTACATTTGTGGCAAAAGTAATTGACGGCTAAAATCATTGAGCGGCATTTGCTCGTGACTAAAATTTATATCTTGCAACTCATTAAAATAAGGATTTTGTTCGATAATTGGTTGATATTCAAGCCCTTTATGATATGCAATAGTATTGATTTTATTTATTGCGAGATTCTTAATAAGCTGTGTTGAATTATCATTCCAAACGACTCTGATACTATCAATTTTTTGATTTTTACCTAAGCCAAAATGTAACGGTGCAACCACACTACTTTGAAATCCACGTAAATTAGATGCCTCGATATATTGTTTCAAACCTCCTGAATAAGTATAAATTTTTGTTCCTTCAACGCTTTGATTATCTTTTTTTAAAGCAATTGAAACAAAATTTTGTGGGTCATTTTCTTGTTGTAAATTTTTATAAATGCTGGCTTCTTCATTCATATTATTGACAATCAATTCGAGGTCGCCATCATTGTCTAAATCAGCATAAACGGCTCCGTTTGAATTAATTGGAAGCTCAATACCCCAATCTTTTGTCAAATTTGAAAAAGTTAAATCACCATTGTTTTTAAAAATATAATTTGAACTAAGCGTAGCAGGCATTTCTTTGATAATATCTAAAATACTTTTGGGCGGCATTCCGCTCTGGCCACTGTTTTTTTGGTCGGCATAATATTTCATAAAATCCATATTCGTATAATCTCTCAAATAGCCGTTAGTAACAAATAAGTCTTTATAACCATCATTGTCATAATCGGCAAAAAGAGCTGACCAACTCCAATCTGTATTTGAGATGCCAGCCACTTGGCCAATTTCACTAAAAGTGGGTTCACCATTCGCACCATTCCCGTTATTCATCTGAAGCATATTCCGCATGATTTCTGGGTGAAAACCATTCTTCAACATAGACAAATACGCTTCATAATTATCAGGACCAAAAAGTAATTTCTGACGTTTATTATCTTCGGGAAGCATATCAAGCGTAATGATGTCTGGCAGTAAGTCATTGTTAAAATCTGCCACATCATTTCCCATCGAAAAATAACTTGTATGGTCAGTCATTTGGGCAATTTTATCACTAAAAGTGCCATTTTTATTATTAATATATAAATAATCTGATTCGATATAATCATTTGACACATAAATATCTGGCCAATTATCATTATTCAAATCAGCAATATGAAGTCCTAATCCAAATCCTATTGGATTGCCTTTAATACCCGCCTCAACCGAGACATCAGTAAAATGTCCACCTTCATTTTTCAGTAATTTATCTCCTGCTAGCGAATCACGCATGGCATGAATTGCTTGTACATCAAAGCGGTTAAAATCTTTAACATTATGATTCATAACATAGGCATCTAAATCGCCATCTTTGTCATAATCAAAAAATGCAGTTTGTGTGGTATAGCCATTGCAATCAAGTCCAAACTCAGCAGCTTTTTCGCTAAAAGTTAGATTTTTATTATTAATGTATAATTTATTTTTTCTTAAAGCAGCATTATCAATATTTCCTGAAATCGAAACATAAATATCATTCCATCCATCATTGTTTATATCTACTATTGATACACCAGTTTTCCATTCCCCTTTGTAAGTAATGCCTGCTTGTTCGGTAATATCTTCAAATTTAAAATCACCTTTATTGATATAAAGTTTATCACTAGAAAGATTGGCAGTAAAATATAAATCTGTCAAACCATCATTGTTAAAATCTGCCGCTGCAACGCCTCCACCATTATAAAAATACTCATAATTGAGTACATTTTGAGTATCATTTTCTTCGATTTTATTCACAAAATTGACACCAGTTTTATCAGAGCTTAGTTTATCAAATTTCTTGTTTTTAGACGAACAAGAAGTCAAAATCGTTAAGATAACGATAGAAAAGATATTTGCAGAAAGAAAATAACGGTTCATAATCTATAAAATGACTTGAGATTTGCTTTAAAAAGAAAGAAACGGAGCAAAGATAGCTCCGTTTCTAATTTAACTTACTATGAAACAAAACTACTATTTATCCCACCATACTTTTGCAGTGAAAGTATCACCACCAGATATAGCAGCCACAGCAGTCTTGTAATTTTCAGGGTTGTACGATGGTTCGGTTGATTTATATGGAATTCTTCTTGGAATTGTACCATTAGAAAATCCATTTGGATATACTACTGGAGTCAAAGCAGGATAGCCCGAACGACGCCAGTTAGACCAGTTTTCAATAAAATTGAAAGTAATACCCGTTGCCACCCAGATTTGCTCATTGATTTGTTTCAATGAAGCCTCTGTTGTACTAACATTCAATGGGTTTTTAGTTAAATAATCATCCATTGCTGCAACAGCTTTAGTAACAGCCGCATCAGCACTTGCAGATGAATTAAACTGTGCCAATGAGGCAGCAGCAGCTTTAACACCATTTTTGTAGTGTTCAGCAGCAGTAGTTGCTCCAACGTTCCAACCTTTTACTTTAGCTTCTGCCAAAAGCAATTCAGTTTCAGCATAAGTTAGTACAAAGTTTACACCGCTTCTGTCAACAAATATTGAGGTACGTGGACGAGAATATTTACCTACACGAGCTACATCAGCACCAGTACCAGAAGCACCAGGATATTGAGGATGCTTAGCAATGTCAGTTGCACCACCATTCAAATCATACCCATTTGGCAGACCGATTTGAGCTGCTTCAGCGTTATCACCAGCTAATCCTTGGTTTGTATTGGCTGCATAACCTGTTTGAGCAACCTCAGCAATCGCACTAACACGTGGATCAGAAGTAGCTTTCAAATAATCAATGAAAGTTTTGCTCCAACGTACTTCACGATAATCGTCAGGAACTCTCAAGGCTCCACTTGTATTGTTACCATTAGTAGCATTATCTGTCAACACTTTTGCATTGTCGTCAATACTAGTAAAAACACCACCAGCATACGCTTTTTCTGCCCATGTTTTAGCAGTAGCAGGATCAACTTTCGATAAACGCATTGCTAATCTTAACATTAACGAATAACCAAACTTTTTCCATTTAGCAACATTACCTGCATACATCAAATCGGCAGAAGGTCCTGCTTTTGAAGTACTAAGTGCAGTTATTGCACCATCTAACTCCGTTAACATTGCAGGATAAATTTTTGATTGCGAATCATACTTTGGCAAAGTAATTCCTTCTTTTGCTTTCAACGCTTCAGAATATGGAACATCACCATAACAATCAGTGATACGTGCTAAACAAAGCACTTTCATGATTGTTCCAACATTGTATAAGTTAGATAATTCAGGTTTATCTTTTACTAAATTTTGCATTTCGTAAGACAAGGATGCAGCACGATAAGTTTCTTCGTGTACACGGCCTTGATAAGCGATAAAGCTACCTGATGCTACATATTTATCTCCATTTCCATAGTATGAAAATGTAGAAGCCAATACTTGTGTCCACATACTTTGGAACAACAATTGCGAATAACCCGTATTGCCATATTCAAATTGTGATTGTGACAAAAGATAGTTTGGATTAAAAACAGCCGCACTTGTCTTATTCGGGTCGGTATTGATTTCTGCAAACTTGTCAGTACAAGAAGTTGCAAATACCGTTATTAGTGTTAATATATATCCTATTTTTTTCATATTAAGCCAAGTTTAGAATTTAACATTTAGGTTCAAACCGTACGTTCTGGTTGAAGGCAAGCTATTACCTTCGATACCTGCATAGCTCAAAATCGGTGAGAAACCAGCTTCAGGATCAATGTTATCAGTATGTTTCAAAAGAGTAAGTAAATTTCTACCTACAAATGAAAGTTCGATAGCTTTGATTGGAGTTTTACCCAAGATTTTAGGGTTGATTGAATAGCCTAAAGTAACTTGTCTAAGTTTGATGAAACTTCCATCCATTACATTTAAAGCCGAAATTCTTCTTGCTAAGTTTTGGTAGTAAGTTTGAGCAGGTACGTTAACAGAGTTTACACCACCATCTTGTGTAACACCAACAGCAACTACCCCTGTTTCACGACCAGCAAGTGTCATTTGGTTCAAACCTCTAAAAATTGTATAATAATTAGTAGCAGAAAGAACTTTATTACCAAAACGATAATCAATCAAGAATGAAAGATTGAAGTTTTTGTAGCTAAATTCGTTATTAAAACCACCATAAACTTTAGGTAAAACAGAACCCATTGGTGTACGTGCAGCTGCTTGTACTGGAATACCAGTTGCATCAATAACAATTTTACCTTGTGCATCATACACATAATCATAAGCCATGATTTGAGGGCCAGGTAAACCTTTGATCAATGCAGTATTAGCATTTAATGGACGGTACGTTCCTAAACCTAATTGTTGGTTTTCTGAACCAGAACCATCAATTTCTACGATTTTGTTTTTAATCCAAGTGAAGTTCAATGAAGTTGTCCATTTCAAACCGCCAGTTTCGATTGGCACACCCATTATCAAAGCTTCTAAACCTGAGTTTTGAGTAGAACCTGTACCAATTTGTTGGTTACTAAATCCTGTCGCTTCCGACAACGAACCATTGATGATTTCATTTTTGGTTTTACGATTGAAATAAGCTAAATCTAAACCTAAACGGTTTTTGTAGAATTTCAATTCAGTACCTAACTCAAATTCTGAAAGTGTATATGGTTTCAGGAATAAGTTAGGCAATGTGCTGCTGAATGAACCTGTTGTTGTTCCTTGAATAGCCGAACCAACGCTATAATACTGTGAGGTACTATATGGACTTGCTGGCTCACCACTTACTACTGCATACGATGCTCTGAATTTACCATAACTCAATTTTGAAGAATTCACTAATTCAGTAAAATCATAACTTAATGAAACTGAAGGAGTAAAAATACCATAATTGTTAACTGGCAAAGTAGAGAACGCATCATAACGACCTGTTGTTGATAGAATCAATTGATTTTTGTAATTGAAGTCTAATGAATAATAAGCCGAGTTGGTTTGTTTTTCGTTATAATCATAAGAACGATTGAACGAAAGAACGTTGAGTGGACTGTAGAAGAATGGTATTACGAATGGGCCACCGCCGATTGCCATTCTGTCGTATTTGTTTTTACGAACAGCTGCACCAACCAAGGCATCCATAGTAAAATCTTTAACCAAATTGAAGCTTCCGCCAACAATCGCATCTGCATTAAGTTCAGAAGTTGTTGATTTTGATAATTCATCAAAACCACCTTTCTGACCATTTGAATACGCAGTACCAGTCGGAGTAATTTTGAAAATTCCATCATTTAATTGATCATAACCTAAACGTACTTGTGAATAGATATTTTTTGTAATATCATATTTGGCAGTAATTGCCGAAATCATACGTTTACGTTTTACGTCATTTTGATAACGATTTACTACAAACCAAGGGTTTGTTACATAAATATCATCATTATATTGAATCTCATTACCATTTTCTGTGCTTGCATCATAACCAGGTTTTAAAACTGATTGGTCAACATTAGTTGCCAGGAAGTTAATATTATTGGCATTCATTGGACCATCACTTAGCTGTGGTTTATTGTTGTTTTTCTCATCAACATAATTGACCATCAAATCAACTTTCAATTTTTGTCCAAATTTTTGTGAACCTGTAAAGTTGAACGTCTTACGATCTAGACCACTATTACGAAGAATTGAGTTATTGCCTAAATTAGCCAAAGATAAACGGAAGCTACCAGTTTCATTTCCACTGGCAATTGCTAAAGAGTTTGTCAATGAAGAACCATTGCGATAAAAGTTTTTGATATTATCTTTAACCGCAGTGTAAGGATAACTTTTACCATCAAATTGGATAGTCGAAGCTCCGTCTAATTTTTCACCCCAACTCAACATACCACTATTTAAAGCTCCAACGGCATTGGTTGGTCTTTTACCATTCAAACCTTGTCCATAAACATATTGGTAATCTGTAAAGTTGATTGCTGATTCGCTTACTGCATTCAAATTATAATCAACTGACATCTTACCTTTTTTACCAGATTTGGTTGTAATTAAGATTACACCGTTGGCTGCTCTTGCACCATACAAGGCCGATGCCGAAGCACCTTTCAAAACTGACATACTTTCAATATCATCTGGGTTAAGGTTAGAGATACCGTCACCGTTATCTGCACCACCCCACTCACCAGCACTACCTCTTTGGGTATTGTCAATCGGCACACCATTCATTACAATTAGAGGTGAGCTTGCTGTAAAACTCGCCATACCTCTTAATAGAATTCTTGCCGAAGAACCTGAACCACCATTCGTACCTGAGATATTCAAACCAGCCACACGGCCAGCCATCGAATACGCTACGTTGGTTTCACGTGCTTTGGTCATTTGGTCACCACCAACAGTAGTCACTGCATAACCAACTTTACGAGCTTCTTTAGAAATACCCAAAGCTGTTACAACAACTTCATTCAAAGCCCCTGCTTCTGGAGTTAAACTTACATTAATTACACTTGAACTTCCCACTGTTATATTGATTGGAGCATATCCAATATAACTAAAAGTAAGAACACTTCCTTTGGCGGCCTCAATTGAGTATTCACCTTTGTCATCAGAAATTGTTCCTTTAGTAGAACCCTTTACGGCCACATTGACACCATAAAGTGGGGAACCTCCCTCGTCGCTCACTTTCCCTTTAATTTTCATGTTTTGGGCAAAACCCGCAACAGAAAGTAGAGAAAGCATGAAGGCGTAAAAAAACTGTCGTAGTGTTTTCTTCATACTTTTTAATTCGGTTAATAATTTATGAGTTTAGTTTAACTTAACTGCATTAAAAGTATTAACATACGAATAATTTTTTATTAATTTTTGATTAATAAGATTATAATTAGTTAATACTATATTAACCAATTTGAGGATAAAATAGTACCATATTGCCATAAAACATAGCAAAAAGGATTAAATTTTATATTTTTAAATTTTTTTAATAAATATTTAAAATATTATTTCAAGCAGAAGAGTAAGGAAGAGTTTTAATTAGGATTCCAATATTTCTTTGTAAGAAATGGCATATTCTTCTGAGTACAAACGCTGATAATCTTTAGCGAATTTTTCATAGGAAGTCTTGGCAAGGGAGTGTTTGCCTAAATGCACCAATGCTCTACATTTGAGCGACATAGCTGTTTCATCGACAGAATCAAATTTAAATATGTTGTCTGCAATCTCAACAATTTCTTCGGCGTGAGTGGCAATACTGAGTCGTTCACAATAGGCTAAATAGGCATCAATTACTTTATTAGAAATCTCACCTTTGAAATCATCCAGCCAATCATATTCAAGATTTGATAAAAAACCTCCACGATTAACGATTTCGGTCAACCCATATATTTGTTCTACGTTCAAAGATTTCTTAGCGTTAGTGAGTGTCTGAAATTCGGCATAATCAATATATACTTGAGTAGAATCAAAAACAATTTTCCAATTGCCTGTATCTTTTGTAAGCTGTATTGCTGGCAATTGCTCAAAAATCGTTTTTAATTTAGTGATATTAACAGAGCGATTATTTCTGGCACTATTGGTTGTTTTATCAAACCAAAACATCTCATTTAATTGACTTGAATCAATTCCTTTATTCCATTTAATCGAATTTAGCAGTAAATACAAAAACATCTCTTTCAATAAAGGTGTAAAATGATTGGTCATATCAACACCCTTATCATTCAAAAATTGAAAACCTCCAAATAGTAAAACCTTCCCTTTGATTACTTTCGATTCACCCAAAGTTGCTGTAATTTCCTGCTCAACAACTGATATTTCATGCGATTGTTCAACTGACTTCTGTACCGAAATATCAATCTCAGGATTTTGTATTTTTCCAACTCTCCTTTTGCGGACAAAATGAAACGCTAAAAATGCAATCAATAAAAATGGCAAAGCATAAAGTCCACTCATAACCGCTTTTTTCCATAAACTACCTTCTTTTTCAGCATCAATTGGAAGGTTGGAAGGTGGAAAATCAAGCGAATATATAATGATTTCAGTTGAATCAGCAGGTAAACGATCATGAAAACTTGTGACACAAAATAATTTTGAATTCGCTTTATCAATGTACAAATCAGCATTGCTTGCAACATCTATAAACTTATAAGGAATTTCTTTTGAAATTGTTCTAATTTCGGGCTTAGATAATGAGCCCTCGATAAGTTGTAAACTCGAATTAAACTTTAGTTGATTATAAATTAAACCATAAAAAGTATCTTTTTTTTCATTTAAAATCAAGGAAGAGGCTGCCACAAAGGGTGTTTCTGGTGATTTTAATTCATATATTTTTTTAATAGCATTAGTTTTCCAGTCTATTTCAAATAAATCATAATAATTTTGAGGGTTAAGCACCTGATCACCTGTTTTTGAGCCAAAACCTCCAAAAATATAAGATTTTGTTTCATTTTCATGACCCATACCAAACATGTAACGAGGCTCGATAACATCACCATTTAGCTTTACGTTAGACCATTTATTGGTTTGAAAAGAAAATTTTTGAAAGGTATTTTTATATTTGTATTGACCATATCCGCCAATCAATACAATAGCAGTATCATTTGGATAAATATATTTATTGTGATGCCAATATTCTGTCAGATTGTATTTTTCATTGGCAGAAATATTCCAAGAATTATTGCTTGCATTGTATTTAAAAATCTGCTTTTCATTGAGGCGAATATTGATTAATTGAGCTTTATGTTGCAAATAAACGCTCAAATCACCAAATGTAAATTTCTTATGTTTTAGTGCAAATTCTTTGGAAGAAAGCGAATCATTTCGAGTACTTAAAAAATAGGTTTTAATGTCTGTATTAATAATTATTTTCCTTGCATTTGCATCAAAAGAAAAATTTGAGTTTCCTTTGACTTTTATCTTGGCGAGCTGCTTCCATTCATAATGCTTGCGAAGAAGCCAAAGTGCATTTTTAGTAATTGCTTCTTGGTGTGCAAGTAAATCTTTAGAATAATTACCAAAAATCTCATTTAAAGGCCAATGATGCGTTGTTTCACCCCCAGACTTAAAAAAAACATTTCTCAAAAACATCGGTAAGACATCACTCGTTAAAAACTTAGGATGATTACATTCGCCAAAATAAATTTTGAAACATTCATTAAACCCAAACGGTATTGTACCCTCACCATAGAGTTTATTATTGCAAAAGATTTGAAGTTTTTTGTCCTGAATTTTAATATTGAATTGATTCCATTTTGAATATAATGAAACAGAATCTAATTGTTGATTCAATTTAATGTCTTTATCGCCCGAAATTATCCTAAAACTTTTTTGTTGACCATCAGCATTTGACTGAAATAAAAAATCTATATTTTTATTATCTTGGGTAATGATTCTGAAAACATATCCAAAATACGAGGTGACTTTTGGCTTAAATTTTAACTCGAAACTTAACTCAAAGTCATTTTTAGGGCAAATGATTTTATCATCGCCCAAAACCAGCGAAGTACGTTTATCCGAAACGACCTCATGTCCCAAAAACTCTAAGCCATATTCTTGCCCAAAAGCATTAATTGATAAAAACTGAACGAACAAAAATATAATATACAAGTATTTTAACTGTAGATTTTGTTTCAGCATCAGGTTTTAAAGTTGGTAAAGTAAAAAATAATAGGTTGTTGCTAAATTTTAATTTCTGCTACGACGGAGTTCCTTCTCCGTCAGTATAGAAATATAGGTCTTATTAATATCTTATTAATCTTTTATTTGTATAAAATTATACTTTTAAAAAATTAATATTTCAATACAAATCTATTTTTATTCCAATTGAGATACAAATTAAGCAATTCTTTTAATTAAAATATTTAATATATATAAGAATAATATTAAAATAATTAAGAATAATCCAATTAAAATCAAATATAATAGTTAGAATTCCAACTTAGCATGAAAAAAATCATCAAAATTCAACTCTTCTTTCTCCTTTCAAGCCTTTCGGTATTTTCACAGGGTGGCGTTCATTCTACTTCGAGTAAATATGAATATCCAAGTGACCCTCAAGTCAAACAAAAATTAGAATCATGGCGTGATCTTAAATTTGGAATGATTATTCATTGGGGCTTGTATGCAGTTCCTGGCATTATTGAATCATGGAGTTTGTGTAATGAGGATTGGATAAATCGTGACAGCACAAGCAAGTATGATGAGTACAAAAAATGGTATTGGGGGCTAAACAGTCAATTCAATCCTACAAAATTCAACCCCGAATCATGGGCAAAAGCTGCCAAAGATGCAGGAATGAAATACGTGGTTTTTACGACCAAACACCATGATGGTTTTAATATGTTTGATACTAAATTTTCTGATTTTAAAATCAGTAATGGTCCTTTTGCTTCAAACCCAAAAGCTGATGTAGCAAAGTATGTATTTGATGCTTTTAGAAAGGAAAACTTCATGATTGGAGCATATTATTCGAAACCCGACTGGCATTCTCAATATTTTTGGTGGGATAGATATGCTACTGCCGACCGTAACGTAAATTATGATATTCGAAAGTTTCCGTGGCGTTGGAATCAATTTAAAGATTTTACCTATAATCAAATCAACGAACTTACTACTAATTATGGCGGTATTGATATTCTTTGGCTGGACGGAGGTTGGGTTCGTCCACTCGAAACTGTTAATGACGAAGTGAGATCTTGGGGAGCAAGAATTCCAGAATGGAATCAAGAAATTGATATGCCAAAAATTGCAAAAATGGCACGTACCAATCAACCTGGTATTTTAATGGTTGATCGAACTGTTCACGGCCCTTTCGAAAATTATCGTACACCCGAACAAAGTATTCCAAAAATAAAATCAGATACACCTTGGGAAAGTTGTATCACACTTGGCGGGGCTTGGGGATATGTACCAAACGACCAATTTAAGTCTTCTACTAAAGTCATTCACTCACTCATTGAGGTTGTTTCAAAAGGTGGCAGTATGCTTTTAGGTGTTGGACCAACTGCCGAAGGCACACTACTTCCTGAACAAATTCTACGATTAAAAGAAATTGGAGAGTGGCTCAATGTGAATGGTGAAGCAATCTATAACACTCGTGCCATTGATGCTTTTAATGATAAGGAAGTATTTTTTACAAAAGGCAAATCAAAGTTTCATTATGCTTTGGTGAGAATTCCTGAAAATCAAAGTCCATCTGCTGTAATATCATGGACAGGCAATTCACCAAAAGCAGGAAGTAATGTGTTTTTATTAAGTGAAAATCTAAATCTGAAGTGGGAGAAAAAAGCTAATAAAACTTTTGTATATTTACCGTCAACATTAGTCGAAAAATATAAATCATACCCAGCCTTAGCTTTAAAATTTGAACTACAACAATGAAAATTAAACTGACCATCCTAACTTTATTTATCAATATTGCAGCTTTTTCGCAAGCAAAACTTATTAGAGAAGAATATATTAATCCAAATCCAGAAGAAAAATCATGTCATGCCTCAACGATTGTTGAGCTTACAAAGTCAAGTTTGATGGCAGCTTGGTTTGCTGGCGAACATGAAAATCATTATAAAGTTTGTATTTGGGCTTCTACTTTTAGCAATGGGAATTGGAGCAAAGCAACAAAAATTGCTGATGGAATTGTAAATGGTACCCAGTATGCTTGTTGGAATCCTGTACTTTTTAAATCGAAAGAAGGAAAACTTTTCTTATTCTATAAAGTAGGAGTAAATCCAAGAGAATGGTGGGGAATGATGAAAACCTCGACCAATGACGGTAAAACTTGGTCTGAACCTATACGATTGCCTGACAATATCTTGGGGCCAATTAAAAATAAACCAATTCAGTTAGCATCAGGCGAAATACTTCATCCTTCGAGTACAGAAAGTTTAGATAGTAAAATTTGGAAAGCTCATGTAGAAATATCCGATGCAAATGCTCAAAATTGGAAAAAAATCGACATTGAAAATGGCGAATATGGGGTAATCCAACCAAGTCTTTTAACATACCCCGATGGCAAAATTCAGATGCTTTTAAGAAGTCGTCAGAATAATATTATTCAATCTTGGTCATCAGATAATGGAAAATCTTGGGGCAAACTCTCTCCAATCAATTTACAAAATCCAAATTCGGGAATTGATGCCGTAACACTAATGAATGGTTCTCATGTATTAATTTATAATCCGCTTCCATCAGGAAATAAATGGTCAAATGGTAGAAACATCTTGAAAGTTGCTATCTCAAAAGACGGAATTAATTGGACAGATATTTACGAATTAGAAAACAAAGATAAAAGCGAATACAGTTACCCTGCAGTTATACAAACGCAAGATGGACTCATTCATATTACTTATACTTATGATAGAAAATTAGTAAAATATGTTGTTTTACAAGTTCCGACCGAAAAATAAAAGTAAGCATTCAAGAAAACGTTTTTTCTTTGTACTTTTGCCATACAATCAAAAACAACATGAAAACTAAATATTTTAAGTACGTTATCATTTCTTTTACGCTGACTTTATTAACGTGGTCATGCGGAAAAGTAGCAACCCCCGATCCACAACCAGTTGTTTTAGTTAGTTCAACTTTGGTGAAAGAATACACCAAAGAGCAACTCATTGCTTCACTTGGGCCATCTTTAGGTTCTCAAGTTTCATTATTTGTTCAGGGAGGCGTAAAACAATATAAAATTGTTTATAAAACAAAGAATACCGATGGTACTGAAATTCAAGCTTCTGGAGCAGTTATTATTCCAGTTGGAACGGCATTCACCAATGCTTTACCGGTATTAAGTTACCAGCATGGTACTATTTTTGACGATAAACAAGCACCATCCTATTTATCAGCCGACGGCGAAGGTGCAATTGCTTCATTCATTGCTACTTTAGGGTATATTGTGGCTGCTCCCGATTATATTGGTTATGGAGCATCAAATAATTTACCCCACACTTATGAGCAACGTGAGGGTTTGGCAACTGCTGGCTTAGATATGTTGCGTGCTACCAAAGAGTTTATTACGAAAGAAAAAGCGAATTGGAACCAAAGTTTATATATTGCTGGCTACTCAGAAGGTGGCTATGCTACGATGTCATTACAAAAGAAAATTGAAGAAGAAGCTCCATCAGAATTTAGTTTGAAAGCTTCAAGTTGCGGTGCTGGAGCTTATAATAAAACTTTGAGTTTCAAAACTTTAGCAACAACCAAATCAAGTGGAGATTCGCAACACAATGCTTCATATATTTGGGTACTTTTGACTTATGATAGAGTTTATAAACTCAATCGTCCGATGTCGGCATATTTTGCTGAACCTTATGCCTCTCAAATTCAGAAAGATCAACAAAATGTAAGAATTTCAGGTAGTTTAACAACTATTTTGAGTGATGCAGTCAAAAAAGGAGTTACTGAAGGAACCGATACTGCATTGCTTAATGCAGTAAAAGATAATGATATTTTTGATTGGAAGCCCAAAACCCCTACCCGTTTGTATCATGGAACTTCTGATACTTATGTTCCATTTTTCAATTCACAAACAGCTTTTGATGCCATGCAAAAACGTGGTGCCACCAATGTGGCACTATTCCCGATTCAGGGCGGTGACCATGGTTCATCTATCCAATCTTTTTTATTAGGAACACTTGAATTTTTTAGCAATACAAAATAATTTATTAAAGATAAATTGTTAATGTTTAATTGTAAATGATAAAAGCAACTGATTCATACATTTACGAAAATAAAAGTACCGTTAACAATTAATCATTCACCATTAATAATTTTAATAATTAATCAATAATCATGGCAAATTTAAAAACTGGCGTAGTTCATACTGTATTTTTTTGGTTAAAGGAAAAAGATAATGCAGAACATCAAGCCGCTCTTCATGCAGGTTTGAAAGAATTGGCACAAATTGATTTAATCAAAACTGCTTATGTGGGTAAGCCTGCTAATACTAACAGACCTGTGATTGATTCTTCTTATAGTTTTTCATTAACTTTTGTGTTTGATAATGCAGCAGACCAAGATACTTATCAAACTCATCCTGACCATCTTGTATTTATTGCAAATTGTTCTCACTTATGGGAAAGAGTGCAAGTTTATGATGCTGAAAGCTAATTTTTAGCAAAAAACTTTCAAAACCAGCTAAATTTTCAGAAATTTGCAGATCAAATCTGCAAACACTGGTTTGTTTTGTCCCCAATTTACCAATGAAAAAACTACTATTCTCAATACTTTTTATAGGAAACTTTACCGCCTTTTCTCAAAAACTATCTTTTGATGCAAAAGCTGTAATAGCCATTTCAGATGCAGATATGGCAGCTTCTGCCTACATTGATGGTAAGTTATTGAAGGAAAAAGGCTCTAAAGATGCTCTTTCAGTAATCAAATTTCCAATTGAAAAATATTCTGAAGAAATCAAAACCATCAGTGTATCCAATTCAGTGTTGAATTGGACAAAAGGAATGGTTCTTTCAAAAAACAACCATATTGCGTATGTAGTTGAAACTAGAGGTACACAGGCCGATAATGTTACTGAATTTAAAAACCTACATACCGATTTTCCATTGGGGGGCTTTATTTCAGTAGTAGATATAAGTGATTTATCTCAACCTAAAGTTTTATATAAATTCCCAACTGGCAAAAACCCTATCGCCGTTGATATTAGTCCTGATGGAGAGTATTTAATTATTTGTAGTGAGGAAGAAGAAAAAGAATTACAAGTATTAGAATTAGATTCTACAGGAAAACCTATCAGAATTATTAACAAACCAAAAGATTTTCCTACTGGCCGTATTACAGATGTAAGTTGGCACCCAAATAATAATTTCATAGCCTTTACTTTAGAAGATTCAAAAGAAGTTGGCTTAATTAAAGTAACAAGAGATGGGCCAACTGGCAAAATTGTTCGCATGGATTTAGCAGGCCATCCACTAAAAGTTGGGAAATTTCCTGGTGCAGGGCAGTTTTCTCCTGATGGTAAATATTATATTGTGCCAGACTTAAAGTGGGGAGATGATGCAAAAGCAGAGCAAGGATATGATGGTAAAGGGGATATGTTTGTCATAAAATTTAATTTTGAAGGAACAGGCGATCATTTCTTAATCACACGAGCTAAAGTTGGCGAAAATCCCGAAGGTTTTGCCATTAGCCCCGATGGAAGCATGATTGTGGTAGCTAATATCAAAAAAACACATTATCCCTGGGAAAACGCTGAATTTTCTAAAAATGCTTCTCTATCCTTATTAACACTCAATGCTGATGGAACCCTTACTAATGCAGGTGAATTTGATTTTGAAGGGATTTTACCACAAAATATACTTTTCGATAAAAACGGGGATAACATTGCCGTAACAGTTTTTGATTATTTCAATTATGGCAAACATATTGGTGGAATTGATTTTTGGAAAGTAAACAAAGGTGCAAAACCAAGCTTACAAAAACAGGATTTTAAGCTCTTTCTTCCTCATGGCTGTCATGCTTTTAGGTTGATAAAATAGCAATAAATATCAAGAAAAGCCTTCAAATTTCATCGTTTGGAGGCTTTTTTGTTTGGGTGAAAAAACTTAATTTTAAAACCAAATATACACTTCATAAGTTACAGATCTATATTACACCCCAAAACCAATGAATTCAACAAACAAAGTAGGTTTAAAAAGAGAAATTGGCGTATTAGGTTTGGCCGCAAACACCCTCAACCGAACAATCGGTGCAGGAATCTTCGTTTTGCCTGCTTTGGTAGCAAATATTTTAGGCAGTGCAAGTATTCTTGCTTATATCATTTGTGGTTTGTTGATGATGATTATTATGCTGTGTTTTTCAGAAGTTGGTAGTCAAATTACAACTACTGGTGGAGCTTATGCTTATATTCATGCAGCTTTTGGCCCTTTTGCCGGCTTTCTTGCCAATTCGATGTTTTGGTTTGTTGGAATTCTGGCTGATGCAGCCGTTGCCAATGCAATGGCTGATATGTTAGCAATCCATTTTCTAGCTTTATTTAATCCACTTTTTAGGGATATTTTCTTTTTCACTATTTTTGGAAGTTTTGCCTTCATTAACGTGTTGGGTGTAAAACATGGTGATAATGTAGTCAAAATCAATACTTTTATTAAATTAATTCCTCTGTTTATTCTGATTATTGCTGGATTTATAGGCACTTCTACTGAGAATTTACGTTGGGAATCCTTTCCTTCTTTGGAAAAATTAGGAGAAGCTTCTCTTCTATTATTTTTTGCTTTCGCAGGTGGTGAAGCATCATTGAATGTAAGTGGCGAAGTAAAGAATCCAAAAAAAGTGGTGCCATTGGGAGTATTATCAGGAATGGCAGCCGTAGTGCTTATTTACATTCTGATTCAAACGATTTCTCAAGGAGTGCTTAGTACAGATTTAGCCTTACAAAAAGAAGCTCCTCTTGCCGTGGTTGCCAACAAAGTTTTAGGAAAATTTGGTTCCACGCTCATTATTGCTGGTGCAGCCTTCTCAATGTTTGCCGCTCTAAGTGGTTCAATTTTATCTTATCCTAGAGTGATTTTTGCTGGAGCAAACAAAGGATGGATGCCATCATTCATGGGCAAAATTCATCCTAAATTTGCTACTCCTTATTGGGCTATTATTTTTTATGCCTTATTTGATTTTATTTTTGCTATTTCTGGGGGATTTAAGGAATTAGCAATTATCGCAAGTGCCTCATTATTAAGTATTTATATGGGCGTTGTTTTAGCAACCATTCGATTAAGATTGAAGAACAATAATCCACAAACTGATTCTTTTAAGCTCCCTGGAGGTATCATTATTCCTATTTTTGCCGCCTTGGCAATTCTTTGGTTTTTATCGCATTTGGCTCAAAATGAATTTATTGCTCTTGGTATTTTTCTAATAGTTTTATCTATCATTTACTTCTTGATAAACACTTTCGGTAAGAATAAAAATGTAGATTCCTCAATCTTTTAGTGATCAAAATTCGTTAGTATGGCTATCTCATAAAAATCTTTTAACTCATGAAATATCTCATCATTAGCTTATTTATACTTACCTTTTCATGCAATTTAACTTATAGAAAACCAGAAATGAACAATAAATTAACATATTTAGCATTAGGCGATAGTTATACAATCGGTGAAAGTGTTGCTGAAAATGAGCGTTGGCCTGTTCTATTGACCAAGAATTTAAATAATGCAGGAATCGATATTTCAGCTCCAAAAATCATTGCACGAACGGGCTGGACAACAGATGAATTGAAAGCAAAAATAGTTTCTGAAAACATTACTCAAACCTACGACTTAGTCTCTCTTTTAATCGGTGTAAATAATCAATATAGAGGAAGAAATGCAGAGGAATTCAGAGCTGAATTTGCAGATTTACTCGACATTTCAATCAAATTTGCAAAAAATAATCCTGCTCATGTTATCGTAGTTTCGATTCCAGATTGGGGAGTAACACCTTTTGCCTCCGATAGAAATAAAAAAGAAATAGCAGATCAAATCGATCTATTTAATGCCATAAAAAAAGAAGAAACTGAGAAAAGAGGTGTTTTATTTGTTGATATAACACCTATTTCCAGACAAGCTGTAAATGATAAAAGTCTTATTGCAGATGATGGCTTGCACCCTTCAGGAAAAATGTATCAACTTTGGGTTGAAAAAATTACACCAGCACTATTGAAAAAACTTTATTGATGAACTTAGAAAGCTATTACCAAAAAGCACTTGAATTTGACAAAAATGATTCTCTTGCTTCCTTTAAATACCAATTTGAATCACATGATGAGATTTATTTAGATGGAAATTCTTTAGGAAGACTTCCCAAAAAGACAATCGAATTAACAACAGATTTGATACAAAATCAATGGGGTAAACGTTTGATCAGAAGTTGGAACGAACACTGGATGGAACTTCCCAATAAAATTGCGGCCAAAATAGCTAAAATAGTTGGTGCAAGAGAAGATGAGATTTTTGTTGGAGAAAGTACTTCTATCAATTTTTACAAATTGGCTTACGCAGCACTCAATTTTGACAATACTCGAAAAAAAATCATTAGCGATTCTCTCAATTTTCCTACCGATTTATATGTTTTGCAAGGTCTAATTGAGCAACAATTCCCCTCTCATTCTTTAAAAATTATTGAAAGCAAAGATGATATTTGTATCACAGAAGAACAAATTGCCAATGAATTAGACAAAAACACAGCTTTTCTTACCCTAAGTCATGTTGTTTTTAAAAGTGCATTTATGTATGACATGAAAAAAATCAACGAAATGGCTCATCAGCAAAATGCTTTTGTGATTTGGGATTTAAGTCATGCCGCAGGTGCTGTTCCCATTCATTTGAACGATTCAAATGCAGATATGGCAGTAGGTTGTACTTACAAATACCTGAACGGTGGGCCAGGTTCACCTGCTTTTTTATATATAAGAAAAGATTTGCAAGAAAAACTCATCAATCCAATCTGGGCGTGGTTTAGCCATCAAAGACCTTTCGAATTTAGTTTAGAATATCAAGCTAAAAGTACAATTCAACGTTTTTCAACTGGAACACCGTCTGTACTCTCATTGGCTGCGACAGAGCCTGGTTTGGATTTATTGATTAAGGCAGGAATATCAAACTTACGTCAAAAAAGTGTTTTACAGAGTAGTTTCTTATTGGAAATGGTACAACAATATTTGGTTCCAATTGGATTTTCAATTGCATCACCATTGAATATCAACCAAAGAGGCTCACATATTTCAATTCAACACACAGAAGGTTATAGAATCAATCGAGCAATGATTGAGCCTTTTGATAGTTCAAAACCTATCATCCCCGATTTCAGACCACCTAACAATATTCGTTTAGGCATTGCCCCTCTCTACAATACTTTTCAGGAATTATATGAAACAGTGGTGAGAATCAAGCAAATTGTTGAAGAAAAACAATACGAACATTTTAGCCAAGAAAAACTCAAAGTAACTTGATTGAGTTCTGAGTCATGAGTTCTGAATTCTGAGGTAAAAAGACAAATAAGTCTTACCTATTCAAAATTTTCACTCTCACACTCAGAACTCATAATTCAGAACTCAGAACTACTTTTTCGTTTTATCCTTTATCACCGCTTGAATAATATCCCACATTTCGCTTGGAATTTGATTCAAATGATTGAATTCTCCTGCACCATTAATCCATTCGCCCCCATCAATCGTGACAACTTCTCCATTGATATAAGATGAAAAATCAGACATTAGGTATGCTGCTAAATTGGCCAATTCTTGATGCTCTCCTACCCTTTTCAAAGGCACATTACCAAAATCGGAGAATCGCTCACGCAAATGTTCTGGAAAAGCATCTACTGGAAAAAGTCTATCCCATGCTCCTTTGGTTGGAAATGGACCTGGGGCAATAGCATTGAAGCGAATACCATATTTTGCCCATTCAACTGCCAAACTACGTGTCATTGCCAATACTCCAGCTTTGGCCATTGCCGAAGGCACTACAAAAGCGGAGCCTGTCCAAGCATAGGTCGTTACAATACTCAATACCGTCGCTTTTTGTTTTTGTTCAATCCAATGTTTACCAAAAGCCAAAGTCGAATAATAACTTCCTTTCAAAACAATATCCACTACCGTATCAATAGCTCTGTGCGAAAGTCGCTCTGTTGGCGAGATAAAATTTCCTGCTGCATTATTTAATAAGCCATTTACCTGACCGAATTCTGCCAAAGCTTTGTCTTTCATCGCTTCAATTGCACCATAATCACGCACATCACAAGCAATAGGCAGCACTTTACCACCCGTTTCTTTTTCTAATTCATGAGCGGTTTCTTCCAAAACTGCCAGTTTTCTACTAGTGATAACCACATTTGCTCCGAGTTCAAGAAAATATTTCGACATTGCTCTGCCGAGCCCGGTTCCACCCCCTGTAACCACAAAAGTTTTACCATCTAATGAACCTTCTTTTAACATTGGTTGATTGTAAGCCATTTTATTTAATTTTTAGTGTTGAGTATTGTATATAATTAGTTGATTGCCAATAGACCACAGTCCACAGAAATTTACTAATCTACAAATTAAAGCAAAAAAGCCACAAATGAGTAACTCATTCATGGCTTTTTTATAAAAAATATTCGATGAATACAAATCTTTATACTATCGGCTTCTAATCATCGAAGCAATAAAAATTATTTTGAAGCAACAATTTTTACATCAACTTGGAAGTTGTCATAAATCATTTTGTCACCAATCGACTCAAAGAATGATTTTGAACCAAATTTACTGCCAAATTTTGTACGATCAACTTCAAATTTTGCAGTCGCCGTTGTTGCATCTTTAGCAACTGTTACAACCGCAGGGAATGTAATTGGCTGTGTAACACCATTGATTGTCAAGTTACCAGCAATATCATAATTTGTTGCAGTTTTTGCCGTTGCTTTTGTGATTTTCAAAGTAGCAGTTGGATATTTTGCTACGTCAAAGAAATCTGGAGAAGTTAAATGACCCACTAATTTTGCATTATAACCTGCATCTGTCAAATCCAAACATTTAATTGATTTCATATCAATCGTAAATTCACCACCCGATAATTTTCCGCCATTCACTACTAAACTTCCACTTTGAACACCAATTGTACCATTGTGTTCGCCTGTAAACTTCTTACCTAACCAGTTAAATGTACTTGTTTTTGCATCAACTTTCAAAGCTACTGGAGCGGCACTTTTTGAAGCTTTTTTTCCACCATCAGCCATTGCTGAAACACTTACCAATGCAGCAAAAGCTACAAACATCAAATTTTTAACAACTTTCATCTTTACTAAATTTTGGTTTAAACGTAATATAAAAAATAAAAAAATACTCCTATCCAATCAATCAATACTTCCTCTCAACTTATCTAATAAACTGCTTAATGTTTCTGCTTCCTCCTCTGTAATTTTTTTCAGAGCCATTTCCCATTCATTTTGCTGACTATCAATCATTTCTAACACTTCTTTTCCTTTATCTGTAATTCTAATATCACAAGCTCTGCGGTCATTTGCATTATCGCATCTTGAAACTAAGCCTTTCAACAAAAGCTTATCAACTAAGCGTGAAGCATTAGACATTTTATCCAACATCCTTTCGATAATACCATTGACAGTAATAGGAGTTGGGTATTGCCCTCGCAAAATCCTTAATACATTATACTGCTGAGAAGATAAATCATAAGGCTTTAATAAGCCTTGTTGCTCAAAATTCATCCAATTAGAGGTATAAATAATATTTACCAATAATTTCTGGTAAGGACTCTTAAAAGGCTTTTGCTGCTTAATATCTTTTTCTATTGACATGTCTATATTGCTGTTTAATGAATATACAAATATAATACATTAACAATAAATGTTGCTACATATATTACAAAAGTTTTTTTTGTTTAGTTCAAATTTAATAAAAAAAATTATCGAAGTGGTACAATCGAAGGTGCAGAAATATCAAAATCTCGGAGCCTTAAAGGCTGTGAACCATCGAAAGCAAAACGAAAAGCAGAAGTAATATCTGGGATATTTGGGTAATATCCCAAGCGAATTTGAAAAGTATTGATGGTAAGGTTTTCATTTCTTAAACGAAATCCAATTCCATAACCTTGATATAACCTACTGGAAATCAATGATTTATCTTTTAGACTTACCAGGCCAAAATTGGCAAATGCAAAATGTGCCACTCTAAATCCAAAAATGCTTTTGTATGAAAACAAAACAGATTCAAAACCAAGTGTCAATCTTTTATCACCTCTCAAACTTTCGCTATTGACACCCAAAATTCCATCATTTCCACTGATATTTAGATAATCTAAGGCATCACGATTAAGTCCATAAGTAAATCCCAAATTAATAAATTGACGTCCATTAGCTTTGCCAAATTTCATTAATTTACTGAAATAAAAACTTTGAATACCGATTGTTCCTTGTTGTATTTCTTTTTGTTTAAGGTAAGTCCCTGCATTTGCCAAAGCATAAAAATAACCCTGATTTTTGTGTAAATACATCCCTCTTGCAAACTGTACTCCCGCATAATTTCTATTACCAAATTCGGTATTTTCAGTACCAAAAGTCAATGAAAATAAATTTCCAATAGGAACGTCTTCTGTACGTCCAAAACCATAAATCAATATATCACGTTGATAATTACGATTAGAATACCCGATACTTCCAAGCCAAGTGGTACGATTCCAGTAAATTTTATTGGTATCAGCTCTTACTTCAGGACGCTTGGTATAGTCAAAACTGCTTCTTCTAGCTGCAATTATGATACGTTTGTTTGGATTTAAACCAACTATTTTGAACGATCGCCCATACCACACATCCGAATAAAAACTACCTACTTGATAAACCAATGAACTATCTATATTATTGATTATCAATCTTTTATACTCTCTTACTTTGACGTAACCAAGTTCAAATGAGCCTGCATTACGGGTTTCTGTAGTTAAAAAGGAACGATTTATTCTCGCAGCAAATTGCGTTAAATCACGCTCATAAATAGCCCTTACTTGTCCTGTAATAAAAGTTTTACCAATATATGGAATTGTATATATACTTCGTAATCCTAATCTTTGGTAAGGGTCATCAGCTCGCCATGTTATTTTATTTAGAAATGAATGTCCACGCCCTTGAAAATTTCTATCTTCCACCCCAAAAACAAAATTATTCAATCCATTTGCCGAAACATCAAAATTGATTGACCAAACATCTTGTATCAATATCAAAATATCAACCATCCATTTGACATCTTTTCGTTCAACCACTAAAATACGGGCATCATGAATGATCGCATTAGCTCTTAATAATCGTTCATTATCTTTTAAAGTTTTTGGATTGAGAAGGTCACCTTCTTTAAAGAGAAGAAAAGATTGTCGAATCACTCGTTCACGGGTATTATAATGAAACGTTTTGCTGGCAAAATGCTCAATTTTATTTCCTTTTCGGGTAGTATCATTGACACTAGGACCAAATATTTCAAGCTTTTTAATTAAAATTTTACCTATAACTTTTCCATCATATTTTTCAAAAGGGTTAATTTCTAATTTGTTTATTTCTTTTTTTTGAGCGTTAGTATTATACACATCTCTAAAAACAGCACCATAAATCTCACGCCCTACTCGGCTTTTAGTCATTCGTTGTTTCAATCTTGCATACATTACACTATCCTCCACAGATTTTCCACTGTCAAGGCTGTCGGCTCTACTTTTTTGTGCCAAGCTTACTTGAGTAATAAAAAACAATATAGCCACTATGAACTTCATTCCTAAATTACTGATTTTTAATCAATCTACTTACTTTTCAAGACATAAGCAATTTATATTCAAATTAGAATTATGATTTGTACGGATTTATTGCTTAAAAATAGTTTATTTCGTCTTTTGAAAACATATTATAAAGAATGAAATTATCAAAACCTTTAGTTTTAGCCTCTAATTCTCCACGCCGTAAAGAAATCATGCACAATGCTGGATATGACTTTTCGGTGAAAGTAATTCCGACCGATGAAAGTTTTTCGAGTGATATGCTCGTCGAAGAAGTGCCAATCTTTTTAGCTAAAACCAAGGCTGAATGTTTTAGAAAAGATTTAAAAGATGAAATCATTCTTTGTGCAGATACCGTTGTTATTGTTGATAATGAGATACTTAACAAACCAGCAAATGTAGCTGAAGCTACCGAAATGCTAAAAAAACAGAGTGGTAGAGTGCATAAGGTCGTTACTGGTGTTTGCATTATGACCCAAGAAGAAACGATTTTATTTTCAGATACCACTTTTGTATATTTCAAAGAATTGACTGATTGGGAAATTGATTACTATATCGAAAGATGCAAACCATTTGATAAAGCAGGCAGTTATGGAGTACAGGACTTCATTGGAATGATTGGAATACCTCGCATCGAAGGATCTTTTTATACAGTCATGGGTCTACCTATTCATCGGGTTTATGAAGCATTAGAAAAGTATTTAGTATTGTAAATCAAATTTCTAATTTGTGTATCGCTTAACCACAATTGAAGCAATTGTAAACAAAATACTTTAACTTATTACCTATGAAATCTTATATTTTATATTTATTTATTTTCTTTTTTGGTTTACAAGAGGCTTATAGTCAATTAGTTACAACTGATTCTTACTTTCCCAATGGAGATAATAATTTTACCATCATTTTTGATTTAAAACAAGCAAAAGATACTCGTGCAGCAGGACTTTTAGGCAAAACTTCTGATATTTATTTATGGTCAGGTGCAGGAACAGCAGATAATGCCTTCGAATATCAACCAACTGGACAAACAAATTTCTCAGTTCCTTTTGAATTAGGCAAAATGACTTCTCTTGGCAATGATCGATGGAGTATTAAAATCAAGCCAAGAGATTATTTTAAAGTTCCTGCAGATAAGTTGATCAAAAAACTGGGTCTGTTGCTCAAAAGTGGTGATGGACGATCTCAAACGGAAGATTTTATCTTATCATTATATGATAATAAACTCTATTATAAAGTTATAGAACCTGACTTAAACACTTTTTTTGAAGAAAATGAGACCATAAAAATTAGCCTCAAAACCTCAAAAAAAGCTGATAAAATTACGTTTGCATTCAATACTACAAGAACTGATTTTATTTCACATCTTGATATAAATAATTTTGTGAGCAAAAATACAGATTCAGTAAAAATTTCAATGTCTCCCACACCAAAAAATATGTTTCTTCAAATCAAAAGGGATAATGAAGAAATAATTGACGAAATTATATTTAAAATCAAACCTAAATTAAATATCTTGAATCTTCCACCAAACATCAAAGACGGCATCAATTACATCAATGATAACACCGTTACTTTTTCATTTTATGCCCCACAAAAAAGTTTTGTTTATCTCGTTGGAGACTTTAATAATTGGCAAGTAAATCCCGATTATTTAATGAATCAAACACCAGATGGCAATCGTTATTGGTTGACTGTCAATAATTTAGAAAAAGGTAAAGAATATGCTTTTCAGTATTATATAGATTATAAAATTGCCGTAGGCGACCCTTTTTGTGAGAAAATTCTTGACCCAAAATTTGATAAAGCAATTCCTTCGACCTCGTATCCAAATCTAAAATTATATCCTGCAAATAATCCTTTTGGCGGAACGGTTTCAGTTTTACAAACTGGGCAAGCCGCTTATGAATGGAAAGTAAAAGATTTTAAACGTCCTGCGAAAGAGAATTTGGTAATTTATGAGCTTTTAGTTCGAGATTTTATTAATTCCCGAAGGTACAAAGAAGTAGCTGACTCGATTGCTTATTTCAAGCGTTTGGGCATAAATTCCATCGAATTAATGCCAATAAATGAGTTTACTGCAAACGATTCGTGGGGCTATAATCCAACCTATTATACCGCCCCGGATAAGGCTTATGGCACAAAAGATGATCTAAAATTTTTGATTGATAAATGCCATGAAAATGGCATTGCAGTCATTTTTGATGTGGTTTTCAACCATGCTGACCTCGAATTCCCTTATGCAAAAGCCTATTGGAATGGATCTCAACCATCCGCTGATAGTCCGTTTTTGAATCAAAAGGCTACACATCCTTACTCCGTTTTCTTTGATTTTAATCATGAAAGTATTGCTACACAAGCTTATTTCGATAAAGTATTAGAATTTTGGTTAAAGGAATATAAAATTGATGGCTATCGTTTCGACCTATCAAAAGGTTTTACTCAAAAACTCACCGACCCTAATGTTGGTCTATGGAGTCAATATGATGCAAGCAGAATTAAACTTTTGAAGCGTTTTTATGATAAAATTCGAGTTTATGACAAAGACTGTTACTTGATTTTGGAGCATTTAGCCGAAAATAGTGAAGAAGTAGAATTAGCCGACTATGGATTTATGCTTTGGGCCAACATGAATGGAAATATAAGAAACATGATCAAAGGCACAAATAATAGCCTTACAGGGCTAAGTTATTTAGATAGAAATTGGCGTGAACCCAACTTGGTTAGTTATATGGAAAGCCATGACGAAGAACGTATTGTTTATGATGCGGTGAATAATGGCAAAAATGAAGTTAAAAACCTAAATACTGTTCTTGAGCGAGCAAAAGCGGCAGCAGCATTATTTTTTGCATATCCTGGGCCAAAAATGCTATGGCAATTTGGAGAATTTGGCTATGATATAAGTATTGATTTTAATGGACGGACTGGTGTAAAACCTCAAAAATGGGAGTATTTGAAAGATGTAAATCGTCTAAAACTATTCAAAGTTTACGCCGAATTGATTAAACTTAAAACTACTCAAGCAGCATTTTTATCGAAAGATTTTAGAGAATCAACAAGTGGAATTGTGAAACAAGTAGCATTGAATCATCCATCTATGAATGTTCGTATTATAGCAAACTTTGGATTAGGTGCTGAAAAGGGAATTATAAATTTTGAATCAACTGGGAAGTGGTATGATTATTTTACTGGTACCGAAATAAATATCAGTGAAACAAACCCTGAAATAAATTTGGCAGCAGGAGAATTTCATGTTTTTACCAATGTTAAACTACCAACTCCTGAGGCTAACTTAGTTCCTTGGCAAGGAATAACTACAATTACTGCCAATGAAATTCCAATACAAAATTCAAGATTTCAAGTTTACCCAAATCCAACAACTGACCGAGTAACTTTGAAGCTAAATGGAGAAAAAACACAGATTTCCTTAGAAGATTTGTGGGGAAAAACATTGTTTACTACCCAAACTAAGGAAATTGAACCAATCCTTGATTTATCCAATTTACCAGAAGGAATGTATTTGATTAAAACAGCCCAAAAAGGAAAAACAAGAACAACCAAAATAATCAAGAATTAATGTAGAACGAGTTTCCTAACTCGTTTGTTATTTAACGAAAAAAGATGGATTAGGAAATCCGTCCTACAAAATCAAAATATGAGCAAAGACGACTTAGTGATATATTATAACGAACCTGATGAAAAGGTATATGTAAAAGTTCCCCCAGGATACGAAACACAGTACCAACTTTCCAATTTATCAGGCAAGATTTTGCAAGAAGCTGTACATGAAAAAGCTTTGCATGACTTTGACTTATCGGGTCTTCCCGAAGGCATTTATTTTGTAATTGTCAACCAAGACGATGTGATTAGGTCGAAAAAAATTATAAGGAATCTTGACTAATAGAAATGTAAAAAATATCATTCTTATTTGAATTAAGAGCAAAATCTTATAAATTTGACTAAAACATTAAGATTATGACGGCAATAAGTGGAGCTGAAAACCCTATATCGACATTTCCAAAAACCTTAGAAGAGTTTTTGGAATGGGAGCCTGAAGATGGTTTCAAGTACGAATGGAATGATGGGGAAATCATACAATTTACTGGGATGGATAGAAAACATCTTTTTATTTTTGAAGCAATTAATGACCTTTTTATTGCAAAGGGGCTTTGGAAAACAGGTACTTTAGTTGCTGAACAAAATATAATGCTAACTGGTATTCAAATGCGACGACCTGATATTGTATATTTTACCAAAACACAGGTAAAAAACATGAAAGATTTCGAGGTTATTCCCGACTTTGTAATTGAGATTATTTCAACGTATGATAACTTAAATAAAGTGGAAGAAAAAATAACTGAATATTTTAAGGCTGGAGTAAAAGTTATATGGAATATCCTTCCTGAACAAAAATTGATTTATGTATATACTTCACGCAAACAAGTACAAATTTGTATGGATGATGATATTTGCTCGGCAAAACCTGTTTTGCCTGAGTTTGCGATAAAAGTAAGTGAAATTTTTGTTTAAAAATTATTAACAATTAAAAAAGCCCTTTCAATCAAAAATTGAAAGGGCTTTTTTTGTACATCATGTATTTTTATCTATTCATTGTCAATAAAAACTCTTCATTATTACGAGTTCCTTTCATTTTGTCAAGTAAGAACTCCATCGTTTCCATTGGGTTCATATCTGCCATGTATTTGCGGAGCAACCAAACTTTTTGAAGTGTATCTTTATCCATCAATAAATCTTCACGACGAGTACCAGATGCCAAAATATCAATGGCAGGATAAACACGTTTGTTAGATAATTTACGGTCAAGTTGGAGTTCCATATTACCAGTTCCTTTAAATTCTTCAAAGATAACCTCATCCATTTTCGAGCCAGTATCAATCAAGGCGGTAGCGATAATAGTCAGAGAACCGCCATGTTCTACATTACGAGCCGCACCGAAGAAACGTTTTGGTTTGTGAAGAGCATTGGCATCAACACCACCCGAAAGAATTTTACCAGATGAAGGAATAACAGTATTGTAGGCACGAGCCAAACGAGTAATCGAATCAAGCAAAATTACAACATCGTGTCCACACTCAACCAAGCGTTTTGCTTTCTCCAACACTACACCCGAAACTTTTACGTGACGGTCGGCAGTTTCATCGAAAGTTGAAGCAATAACCTCAGCACGCACACTGCGTTGCATATCTGTTACCTCTTCTGGACGCTCATCAATCAACAAAATAATCAAATAAATTTCAGGGTGATTACGAGTGATCGCATTGGCAATTTCTTTCAAAAGCACCGTTTTACCAGTTTTTGGTTGTGCTACAATCATTCCACGTTGACCTTTCCCAATCGGAGCAAATAAGTCGAGTACACGAGTCGAATAAATATCTGAGCGACTGCTCAATTTGATTTGTTCTTCAGGGAAAAGTGGAGTTAGGTATTCAAATGGAATACGGTCACGAATCTCTTCAGTTGTTTTACCATTGACTGAAAGGACTTTCAGTAGGGCAAAATACTTTTCACCTTCTTTTGGCGGGCGAATAGCTCCTTTCACAGTATCACCTGTTTTTAAGCCAAAAAGTTTGATTTGAGAAGGTGATACATATATATCATCTGGACTGGCTAAATAGTTATAATCGGCCGAACGCAAGAAACCATAACCTCCTTCTTGCATAATTTCCAAAACTCCTTCATTTTCAATAATTCCATCAAATTCTTTGATTAAATTATTGAATTGCTTTTTAATATCTTTAGTATAAGTATCAACGTAACGTTTATCTTCTTTCGGTTCTGGAACATCAGGAATAATATCCTCAGTAAGTCGAGCGAATTCATTCATTTCAGCATCAATTGCTGCCAAATCAAAATCAACTGGCTCTTCTAAATTCAAAACAGGCTCTTCCTCATTTTCATTTACACGCATATCAGTAAATGATTCGGGCTCTGTTTTCTTAACTTTTTCAAAAGGTTTTTTATTATCAGTTTTTTTAGGAGCACTCACCGGTGCTTCATTGGCAATGGCGGTAGTATTACTTAGAACAGGCTTTTCATCTGTTTTGGGTAAACGTTTGCGATTTTTTGCTATTTTTTCGTCATTGAAAAGTGGTTTTTCAGGGGTGACAGGTTCTATTGGAGATACCTCTCTCGGCATATTGAAGGCAGCATTATTGGTCTGTTGCTCTAAAATTTTTTCAATCAACTCTGTTTTAGAAGCAGTTCGGACATCCTTGATGCCAAGTTCAATACAAATTTTTCTTAACTCTGAGAGAAGTTTGATGTTCAGTTCTTCTGATGTGTACATACGAGAGAATTAACGATACGTTTCGATGCTATGGTTAGCGGTTAGATTTTTACAGGTGTTACTTAGAAAAGACACTTACAAGAATTTATAGAATTTATCCAAATACTTGGAGATTACTCGAAAAAAACAGAAATTTTGTTGGATACAATTGGCTGATTCAAATATGTTTGGTTCTGAGAACAGAAGAGCCGATTGAAGCGTTAGTTGGATTTGAGTGCAATGTTATAACTATTTTTTCAAATATCAATGTATTTCTTAAATATTTTTTAAAAAATATTGAGAAATTTTAAGTTTTACACTGACAATAAGTTTTATAACATTGAAAACATTTATTGACGAGTTTAAAGAGTATTCATAGCTTAGCCATGAATACTCTTTAAAAATTTATTTTTTTATTCTGAAAACCTTAAATGAATAGGGTTCTAATACAATATTTGCTTTACTTTTAGTAATACTGATTTCAGATTCAGCAGGGATAATTTTGTTTGGCTCGTTAATAGTATTATAATTTTTAATATCTTTTTCTATCATCGAAATTACTTTGCCAACAGCATTTTCAGCTAAACCATTGATATTTAAATCAATCGTATGTTTATCACTTGAAGTATTCACCAATTTCAAAATAACTTCATTGTTTTTTTCATCGAGAGAAGCAGCTCCATAAAGGCCATTTTTTCCAATAAGATTCTGTCCATTACTTTTTATTGAAATAGTTTTTGTACCAGCATTATTTGCGTAAAGTTTTTGTACATAATAATTGGCTGTACCGAATGAAGTAAGATTATCGAACCAAATCAAATCGGGAGTCCATTGCCAACGATTGACATGAGCAAAAAGTGGTGCATAAGAGGTCATATAAACTACATCTGCATTGCGTTCTAATCCTGTCATAAAAGCAGCCTCTGATAAGGCACATTCCCAGTTGTTTTTGTTATCAGGACTTACAGTCGCTACACTTTGAGCTGCATATTCTCCCGCAAAAATCTTGTAGCGATTACGGTCATAATTATCATAACGAGCTGCATTTTCTCTAAACCATTTCGGTGAATCATAATAATGTTCATCAACCAAATCGGGTTTCAGAACTGTCAATGCTTTTTCGGCAGCTTCAAACATTTCTCCTTTTGAACCAGGTCCAGTACCCGAAACAAGCTTTATAGTAGGGTATTTTGCACGAATTGCCTTAGAAAACACTTCATATCTTTCAAAATATTCTTGTCCCCACTGCTCATTCCCAACACCAATCGCTTTTAAATTAAACGGTGCAGGATGTCCCATTTCGGCACGCAAAGCACCCCATTTTGTATCTGTTCCGCCATTAGCAAATTCGATTAAATCCAAAGCATCTTGCACAAATGGCTCAAGTTCTTCTAAAGGAGTGGTTTCGGAAGAATTAAATTGACAAGCTAAACCACAAGATAAAATTGGTAAAGGCGTAGCCCCAATGTCTTCACATAATTGAAAATATTCAAAGAATCCAATTCCAAAAGTTTGATAATAATCAGGAGCTGGACGATGCTGAAATTCCATATTCCAACGATTTACCAATTGTTGACGATTTTCCACTTTGCCCACCGTTTTTTTCCACTGATAACGCTCAGCTAAAGTACGTCCTTCTACAATACAACCTCCAGGGAAACGCACAAAACCAGGTTTTAAGTCAGCTAAAAGTTGCACTAAATCCTTGCGAAGGCCTCCTTTTCTACCTTTCCAAGTATCTTGTGGGAAAAGCGAAATCATATCAATATCTAACTGTCCACCACCTTTAAAAATCACATTAACTTTGCACTTAGGGTCAGTTTCGGTAGCTGTTATCACTCCTTCGACTTTAGTCCATGTAGCATTTTTAAGTGCAACTGTAGTACTTCCAATTATTTGATTTTTGCTATTAACTATTTCAACCAATAAACTTATATCTCCTTTTTTTAATCTGGCAAATGCCGAAAAGTCATACTTTTCTCCTTTTTTGATGCCAATTCCATCAAATCCTTCATTTTGAAGTCCTATGTCTTTTGTGGCATCACGTTTATCGACCCTTACTATTCTTGGATTTGCTGCATTTTCACGAGCATTGTTAAAAATAGTAAGTTCGTTTACTAAATTGAAACGAGTTTCAGCTTCAGGAAGATGCTTCCATGCCATCCAAGGATATTCAAACTCAAACGAACGGTTTTTGATTAATTCGGCATATAAACCACCATCAGCAGCAAAATTTATATCCTCGAAAAAGATTCCGTACATGGTTGGTTGAATTACAACCAATGGCTTGGTGGCATCAACATCAATTTTAGTAGTTTTTTGTGCTGAAACATTGATACCAAACAATGCGGCAATAATAAGGGTTGTTATTTTTTTCATTTTATAAAATTAATAATCATAGTCAATATTTTTTTCGTCGGCAATACCGAAAAGTGTGGTAGTTGGTTGAGCAAGTTCGACTTGATGTTTTTCTAATATTTTAGAAATTACAAAATTCATGTCTTCTCTAATCGTTTTACTTTCCCAATAATCAGGGGTGGCAGCAAAAAAAACAATGAGTATATTGAGGGAGTACTCTCCTATTGAGTCAAATTTCACATGGCTCTCGTGTTCGCTTGTTAGTTCATTAGTAATGAGAACATCTTGAATTTCATCAACCACCAATTTAATTTTAGATAACGGTGTATCCAATTTTAATCGAACAAAAAACTTATGTCGGCGGTCTTTTCGTTGGGAAAGATTATTGAGTGTTTCAGAAACCAACATTTGGTTAGGTACTATTACCAGACTTCCATCTACATGACGAATACGAGTACTACGAAAGCCAACCTTTTCGATTTTCCCAACCATTGTGCCTAATTCAATATCATCACCAACAATAAAAGGTTGTTCGGTAAAAAGAGTAAATGATGCAAAAAGATTCTCTAAAGTTGCTCTTGCTGCCAATGCCAAAGCTACACCACCAATCCCTAAACCAGTGATTAAACTAATGACATCTTGTCTAAATACAAACCCTAAAATCAAGAAAAAAGAGCAAAAAACTATCAAAGCAATAATTATATCTCTAAAAAAAGGCACCAAATGTTCATCGGCTTTTGTTTCGTTTTCTTCGGCACGTTTGAGAAAAACAATGGCAAAAAATTTAATTAATCGAATAATTATCCATGTGATAGCAATGATAAACAAAGTATCCAATAATTTATCAGCAAAATCACTCACTCGCATTTTTCCGAAAGGAATAATCCGCCATTTCCGAGGAAAAGAAACTTCATCGACTGCCATATAAATAATTAGCAGACTTAAAGTAAACTCAACTGGGCGTTTCAATAAATCAACAAATTTTGCAACAGGAACATTTTGTGTTTCTTTTTTGATAAGTCGATAAGCAATATTACTTACTAAAACTGAAAAAACACGTTTGAATAGCCAGCCAATGAGTAAAATACCTAAAAACCAAAGCCAGTTTTCAAGCGAATTATATAAAAAAGTGGTTTTTAGAATTTTATCTATTTTGTTCATTTAGAATCGTTACTGGAAAATTTTGTTAATTTGAATCCTTCTGCTCAATTTTTATGCCCATTAATAAAATCAATCACCCGACATTCTACCCAAGTTTCATTTGAATTAGGCAACATAAAACCTACATGCCCCCCAAGTTCAAGCAACTGCAAGTGAAGATTCGGATTATTTGTTGCATCACCTAAATCAAGGCATTCGGGTGAGAGAAATGGGTCGTTTTTGGCCTGAATAATTAAGGTCGGAATATTGATTGACTTCAGAAAAGGTTTGGCGGCTGCTTTGTGATAAAAATCATGGGCATTTTTAAAACCAAACATTCGAGCGGTATAACGATCATCAAACTGTTCAAAGTTTTTTATTTTTTTATATCCATCATGATTAAGCAATTGATTATTAGGATGTTGCGTTGCTTTGACTTTAATTTTCTTGCCTAATTTATCAATAAATCGTTTCATATAAAATCTACGTCCAGGCTTGTAGAGTTCATAAACAGAAGTGAATAGATCTAATGGAACTGAAACTGCAATACCAAATTTTACTTGGTTTGGAAGTTGTTCAGGTTTTTCACCCATCAATCGAAGTGTCATACTGCCGCCCATACTAAATCCGACCAAAATCACTTCTTCATAATTGTATTTTTCAATGGCATAATTCACAACAAAACGAATGTCATCAATATCACCATGATGGTAGAATCTTGGTAAACGGTTCATTTCACCGCTGCAACTGCGACAGTTCCAACCAAGTCCATCGTAACCATTATCATTCAACTTTTTCACCATCCCCGTTACATAATGTCTTGTCGAATCTCCTTCTAAGCCATGTGTAACAATCACTAATTTTTTGCGATTCGATTTTTCAATCAAAGACCAATCTAAATCTAAAAAATCACCATCAGGCAATTCTACTCGTTCACGCTTATAATCAATTGGAATTTTACGAAATAAACTTGGGTAAATAGTTTGAATATGGGCATTAAATTGCCATCTCGGTGGTCGATAAGTTGAATTTGTTGGTAAAATGGGCATTAAATAACAAATTTATAAGGTTTGTTAATGAAACAATTAAATCCATTTTCTTCGTTTGAAGAAAAATAAAAAGCCTAAAGAAGAGCAAACCATCAAACCAACAGCAATCCAAAATCCATAAGGATGATTGGATGATGGTATTACTTGATAATTCATTCCAAAAACGCCTGCAATGAGTGTTGGTGGTAAAAAACAAATCGTTACAACCGTGAAAATCTTAATAATTTCATTCTGTTCAAGATTAATCAAACCCATGAATGTATCTTGTAGGTATTCTAAACGCTCAAAATTAAAAGTCGTATATTCCAGCAATGAATTGATGTCTTTTAAAACAATCCTGAGGCGTTCTTTTCTATCTTCAGGAAAATACATACTACGCAAAATCTGAGAAAGTACTCGTTGCTTATCAATGATACTTTCACGAATCATCATCGTATTTTCTTGTAGGTTATTAATAGTCAATAGCGAATCTTGTTTCGGCTTTTTCTCTCGACTCAATGCTCGGCTTATATTCTTTACATCTTTCGACATCGCCTCCAATAAATCAGCATCCGACTCTATGCGAGTTTCGAGCAATAATAGTAAAATATCGACCCCATCTTTAAAAATTTCCTCCCCTAATCGAATTTTTTTAACTGTATCTGCAAATGTTTTTGAGTCTCCTTGCCGAAATGTAAACAATATATTTTCCCGAATCATAAATGATACAGGATAAAAATGATACCCATCACCATCAGTTATCAGAAAATTGGAATTGGCATTAATGGTATTATTTTGCTCAAAATACCTTGCACTACTTTCAATTTCAACGATTTCTTGAGGCGTTTGAAAACTGATATTGCACTTTGTTTCAACCCATTCTTCTTCTTCATTCGTGGCTGAATGTAAATCTACCCACATCAAGTTTTTAAGAATACCTAATTCTCTAACATCGGTTTCTTTTTTAACTTGTTTTCCTTCTTTATAATAAATCCTAACCATATTTACATAGGTTTAGCACTAATTCACAATCAATTTTTCAATAATCTCAGGAAAATATTTGTGTTCGAGTAATTGAACTTTATGGGCTACATCATCGGGTGAGTCACTTGGTAAAACATCAAATTTTGCTTGAAAAATTACTTTTCCTTCGTCATAACGTTCGTTTACAAAATGAATTGTAATTCCAGATTCTTTTTCTTTATTTGCCACCACAGCTTCATGCACGAAATGTCCCCACATACCTTTTCCTCCATATTTTGGCAAAAGTGCAGGATGAATATTAATGATTTTATCGGGATATGCTTTGACTAAATTTTCAGGAATCAACCACAAAAAACCTGCTAAAATAACATAATCAATGTGTTGATTTTTGAGTAAATCTACAATCTTATCCGTTTTAGCAAACGTCTTTTTGTCAAACAAAACAGTTGGAATACCCAATCTTCTTCCACGTTCAATGACTCCAGCTTGTGGATTATTCGATAAAAACAAATCTACACTAATCAACTGACTATCAGTAAAATAACTGGTGATTCTTTCAGCATTGCTTCCCGAACCAGAAGCAAAAATAGCAACTTTCTTCATAGAGTTCTGTATTCTGAGTCCTGAATTCTGAGTTAAAAACTCAATTTACATTCAATTTTAATCAGAAAACTCAGAAATATAGCAGCAAAAAATACTACTTAGAACTCAGCATTCAGAACTCAGAATTATTTTATTTTCCTGCGAATCACGGTATTTTTTTTGAAAAAAACATCTATTTAATCAAATAAAAACGCCTCTGAAATAATTTCAAAGGCGTTTTGTATTTGATTAAAAAAGTAAAAGCAAGAAACGTTATAAAATTCATAATTCCACATTCATAATTCATAATTGTATTTAACGTTTACCTTTATAAAGTTCGTCTTGCCATTTTTTCAATTCATTCCATCTACCATCACGAGCTAAAGCTGATTGTTCGCCCCAAGTAGATGGGTCATGGATTTGAAAACGTGAGCCAGCGGCATCTAAAATGGCTTTCATTTTTTCAACCGAAGTATCTGCCAACTGGGCAAAGGTATAGATTCCTGCATTATTGAATAACTCTTCAATTTTAGGGCCAATACCTTCTACAATTTTTAAATCATCTTTTTTCACAGTACCTCCAAATGCAGCTCCTGACAAACCTGCTCCTCCAACAGTAGCAGCTGCAGCTGCAACATTGGCAGTACCTTCCACTGAAACTTTTGATTTACGGCAAGCGTCCAACTCACCCTCTAAAAAATTGATTTTATCTTGCAACTCACTTGCTTGAGCTTTCAATTGATTGATACGGCGAGTCAACCACCACCATAACAAAAGGAGTGGCAATAACCAGAAGAGAAATATATCCCAAGGGAAATTAGTAAATAAGCATTTTAAATTTTCCATTATCTTGATATTTTTAATTTTTTAATTTTCTTAAATGATGATTTCTTATTCTTTTAATCTGATAGTACTACGGCGATTTTTAGCTTTACCTTCAGCAGTATCATTGGAAGCCGCAGGTTCTTTTTCTCCTTTGCCATCTGTTACGATTTGAGTAGCTTTAATACCGTCTTTTACTAAGAATTCTTTGGTTTTTAAAGCACGATTTTCTGAAAGTCTCTGATTTAATTCATCAGAACCATCGCTATCAGAATGTCCTGTAATCAACAATTTTTTATCAGGATATTTTTCAAGATACTTTTTAGCCGTGGTGATAAAACTATCAACCTCAGCCGTTTTCTTGATACCAAATTGGTTTATATCAAAATAAACATCAAGTGGTGTAAAGAGTATTTGCTCTTCTTCACTTGCTACTTTTAAGGTGTCAACTGGTGGTGATGGTGCAACTACCGTTGAAGTAGTATCTGCAATAATCGTTTCACCCGAGCAGTAGGGTTTACGATGGCAATTCCAAAACCAGCTATACGCCAATGACCAAAGTAGAATCAGAAGGGGTAATAGGAATCTGTTCATTTCTTGATTTAGGGTTTATGACAATTTAATTATTTATAAAATTAGGTTTATGAAGCGAAAAGTAACAAAAAGTAACTAAAAAACAAGTTTTTTTATTATTTAAACCATAAATTTATTAAACATATAACAAAACAATCACACTTATTTTATAATTGACCCTACTTAAATATTGGAGTTCTGGATAAAATGAAGAATAAATTTCAATTAATGACCTAAAAAGCCTAATTTTGAGGCTACATAACAAAGAAATTTCTTTACCTTAGTTTGATGGAATCAATTAAAGTTTTTGCCCCTGCCACAGTTGCTAATGTTGCCTGTGGTTTTGATATTTTTGGATTTGCTGTTGATGCCCCTGGCGATGAGGTGATTGTTAGTAAAAGAGCTGATAATCAAATTATTATAACCAATATTACTGGTGAAGAGGGTAAATTAACTTATGATTCAACAAAAAATGCTGTCACCGTCCCAATCATAAAATATTTAACTAAGCTTGGTCTTGGACATGGCTTCGATATTGAACTTCATAAAAAAATGCCGCTCGGCAGTGGTCTTGGAAGTAGTTCAGCCAGTTCAGTAGCTGGCGTTTTTGCAGTCAATGAATTGTTAGACAAACCACTCAGTTCAAAAGAATTACTCCCATTTTCAATGGAAGGTGAACGTATTGCGTGTGGATCAGCTCATGCTGACAATGTTGCTCCTGCCCTATTAGGTGGCTTTGTAGTGGTCAGAAGTTATAGTCCTCTAGATGTTTTTAAAGTAAAAACACCCGATGAATTATACGTTACCATTGTTCATCCTGATATTGAGGTAAATACCAAAGATGCTCGACATATTTTACGCAATGAGGTTTCGATGAAAAATACCATTGCTCAAATGGGAAATGTAGCAGGAATGATAGCAGGCTTGATGCAATCTGACTATGACTTAATTGCCAGTTCAATGGTAGATTTTATCATTGAACCAGTGAGAGCCATTTTGATACCTGAATTTTGGGAAGTAAAACATGCTGCCTTAGAAGCGGGTGCATTGGGTTGTAGTATTTCAGGAGCAGGCCCTTCAATTTTTGCCTTTAGTAAAGGCCGTGAAACCGCCGAAAAGGTAGCCATTGTCATGAAAAATAGCTTTGAAAAAGTTGGAATTCATGGCATTTCTTACGTTTCGGGCATAAATCAATTCGGGCCGAAAATAATTGGCTAACTTCGACTAAGCTCAGTTACTAATAGCCACGCTTATGTAATGTTAGTAAAAATTTGTTAATCGTCATTCAAAAGTCGTAAATTGTTAAAAATGAATAGAATAGCCCTTATCACAGGAGCAACATCAGGTATTGGAAAAGCTACTGCCGAAGCATTTGCCAACAATGGCATTGATTTAATTCTTTGTGGCCGCCGTCAAGAGGTTTTAGACGAGCTGAAAGTTTATTTCTCAGAAAAAGTAAAAGTTACAACGCTAACTTTTGATGTCAGAAATCAAGAAGATGTATCAAATGCCATTGCATCTTTGCCCGAAGAATGGAAAAATATTGATATTTTAGTCAATAATGCAGGAAATGCTCATGGCCTTGAACCAATTCAACAAGGAAAAATCGAAGATTGGGATGCTATGATTGATGGCAATGTAAAAGGTTTATTATATGTTTCGAAAGCAGTAATGCCTACTATGGTCGAGCGTCAAACTGGGCATATTGTTAATTTGAGCTCAGTTGCTGGCAAACAAACGTATGCCAATGGTGCGGTTTATTGTGCATCTAAGTCAGCCGTTGAAGCCATTAGCGAAGGGATGAGATTTGACCTTACGCAATATGGCATCAAAATCACAAATATTGCCCCTGGAGCAGTAGAAACTGATTTTTCATTAGTGCGATTTAAAGGTGATGCCGAGCGAGCTAAAAAAGTTTATGAGGGCTTTGAACCTATTCAGCCAGAAGATGTTGCCGATGCGATTTTATACGCTATCAATACTCCTGCACGAGTCACAATCGCTGATATTGTACTTTACGCCAAAGCCCAAGCTGCTCCAACTGTAATTTATAGAAAGTGATTTCATCATTTGAATGACGAATTTTGAATACCGAATGACGAATATATCAATCGAAATTTGAATTCGTAACTCGTCATTCGTAACTTGTAACTGGCAAATTCGTGGATAATCTTCTTCAACGTGTAAAAGAAATTGACATTCGGCAAGTTGCACGAGATTTGGGTTTTGATATTGTGCAAAGTCGCCGAATGAATTGTCCTTTTCATGTTGAAGACTCTCCTTCTTTGGTATTTTACCCTCCTCCACAAAACGAATTTCATTGTTTTGGCTGTGGTAAACACGGTGATGTTATTAATCTTTATGCCGAAACTTGTCAGATAGATTTTAAGACGGCATTAGAAGAATTAGCAACTCGCTACATTCCTGCTTATGATGGCTCAAAAAATATAAAATTTCGCAAAATAGACATTAAAAGTGTTTATTCGAATAAGCCATTACCAGAAAAAACCTTTATTTTCAAACCAATTTATAGCGAAATCTACGAAAAATTCCAGCAATATTGTTTAAATCAAAATCCAACAGAGTCAACTCGAAAAGCAGCAGAATATTTACGAGGAAGAGGAATTGATGATTGGACAATCAGGCATTTCAAACTTTTTGTATTAAAAAACTATGGTGCTGCCAATGAGTTTCTGAAAACAAATTTTGCAATCGAAGACCTAAAGGCCTGTGGAATTGTGAATGAAAAGGGTAATTTAGTTTTCTTTGTTCATCCCATCATCATCCCTTATTTTCAAGATGGAAGAATTGTTTATTTACAAGGAAGAACCATTGGTGAGCCGCCCGAAGGAGCAAGTAAATATCAATTCCTTTCGGGAGTACCTCGTACTATTTTCAATATTGATTCTATCAAAAAACTTCGTCCCAATGCCGATGTATATATCACGGAGGGTGCTTTTGATTGCATGACTTTAGTAAAAAATGGCATGATAGCAGTAAGTTTAGGCAGTGCCAAAATCTTCAAAAAGGAATGGATTAAATACTTTAAAAAGTACAAAGTTTGGGTAAGTTTCGACAATGATGCTGCTGGTACTAAAGGAGCTGATGATTTGGTTGAAGAATTACTCGAAGCTGGAATTTTAGCAGAAAAAAGAGATTGGAGCAAAGGTTTTAAAGATATTAATGAATATTTTGGTAGAACAATTTTCTAAGTTGTTCTGCTATAAACAATTTAGAAAATTATTCTACGAAATTTGTTTTCTAACAATTCACACAGCATCTTTGCAATATCAATTCTTCTTCATAGAAAATTGATTTATACAGACGAGGGGAGAGAATAGGCTCTATGAACCCCGGGCAACCTGTCCCGCTACTTGCGATAAGGTGCCAATACCTACCGAAATGGTCAAAACCATTCGGACTTATAAACCAATCAAATAAAATCGTTGGTTTTAGATAGTACCTAAGTTCAAAGTGCCAATAGCACTCTGTATTTAACGCAATATTTTTAATTTTATGCCAAACGATATTATTCATTTCAAAGAAATTATAAAAAAAATGCCACCTAATCCTGCGGGTGCTTGGCATTATATTGATTTCCCAGAAAATGCTTATGAAGTTTTTGGCAGGCGAAACTTTGTAAAAGTTAAAGGTTTTATCAACGGAAAACCTTTCAAAAGTAATTTATTTCCAAAAGGAAATGCACTTCATGCCATTACTATTCCCTTGAAATTACAAAAAGAATTAGGTGTAAAACTAAATGATGAAATTACTGTTTCGATAGAAGAAGATTTTGAAGTGGTAATCGTCCCAATGCCAGTTGAGCTACAAGAAGCCCTTGATTTTGATGAAGAAATGGCTGAATTATTCTTTAAACAATCAAAATCTGTTCAAAAATTCCAAAAGATTTGGATAAATGATGGCAAACAAATAGAAACAAGAATCAATAGAGTAGTGGCACTTTCTGAAAAACTTAGAAAAAAGCGAAAACAGTAGCATTACAAAATTTCATCAACTAACATACTCATTTCTTTATGAAAAAAATACTTTTACTATTGTTGGCGTTGGTTACAATTCAGTCTCTTTTTGCACAAAAAAGCACTGGTCGTAGAGTAATTTTTAAAGTTGTAGCTGATTTAGAGAAATTTAACAAAGCAGAATTTCCTCGTGACACCATTAGTGACCATCCATTGGGTTCTTTTTCCGAAGAAGATTTGTTAAGAAGATATAAATTTCAATTAGCTGCTTATCAAACGCTTGAAAAAATAGATCAAAATACGCTTCCCTTCAATGACAAAATCAATTTAGAGTTATTAAAGCATGAAATTAAAAATCAGCTTACTTATTTTGAGTATCAAGAATATTTGAATCCGATCTTATCAGATGACGGTTTCCATATTGATATTGCTTTTATTGCAAGCAACAATTATAAAACTAAAAAATCTGTCGAATTATATATCCAAAAACTTAATGCGATTCCAAAATATACCGAACAGCATTTAGCATTGATAGCAAAAGGCTTGCAAGTGGGTATTTCTCAGCCAAAAGTGGCTTTGAAAGGCTATGAAAGTACTTACGAACAACACATCGTTGATGATGTAACAAAATCAGTATTTTGGAAGCCCTTTACTACAAAACCTTATGAAGTTAGCGATGCTGACTGGGAAATATTACAAAAAGAAGGCAAAAAAGCTATTTTTGAGCAAGTCATTCCTTCATTTCTACAAATAAAAACCTTTTTCGATAACGAATATTATCCAAAAACTCGCACTACTCTTGGAGCAAGTAATTTTCCGAACGGCAATGCGTATTATGCTGAAAAAGTTAAGTTTTTTACCACTACCAATCTTACTCCAAACGAAGTTTATAATATTGGTTTATCAGAAGTTGAGCGAATCAAAAAAGAAATGTATGATGTGATGAAAGAAGTAAACTTCACAGGTTCACTGAAAGATTTTATTCAAACATTAAGAACAGACCCTAAATTCTACCCAACCTCTGCAGAAGGTTTATTGAAAGAAGCTTCTTACATCGCCAAGAAAATTGATGGAAAATTACCTTTACTTTTTGGCAAACTCCCTCGACAACCTTATGGTGTTGTTCCTGTTCCTGATTTTTTAGCTCCATCTTATACAGGCGGGCGTTATTCTGGGGCATCTATTAATAGTACCCGTTCAGGAAGCTATTGGGTAAATACTTATAACCTCAATAGTAGAACGCTTTATACGCTCGAAGCTCTTACGCTACATGAGGCTGTTCCAGGGCATCATTTACAAAGTGCTTTGACGCAGGAATTAACGCATTTGCCTAAATTTAGACAAAATTTATACATCAATGCTTTTGGTGAAGGCTGGGGATTATATTCCGAATATTTAGGTACTGAATTAGGACTCTTTAAAGATCCTTACAGCCGTTTTGGGAAATTAACTTATGAAATGTGGCGTGCTTGTCGTTTAGTAATCGATGTGGGTATCCATGAAAAAAATTGGTCACGAGAACAGGCTGTTAACTATTTGGCTGATAATACGGCATTGTCGTTGCACGAGGTAAATACTGAAATTAACCGCTATATCTGCTGGCCTGGACAGGCGTTGGCTTATAAAATGGGAGAAATTAAAATAAAAGAATTGCGAAAAAGAGCAGAAAACCAGCTCAAAGACAAATTTGATGTGAGAGCGTTCCATGACTTGATACTTTCTGAAGGAACAGTTACACTTTCAATTTTGGATAAAATGGTTGATAGATATATTGCGGCAGAGTTGACGAAAATTAAAAAATAAGAATGGAAAATAAAGTATTTCATTACGACGAACCTTTTCAATTGGAATCTGGTCAGTGGCTACCCGAATTTGATTTGGCATACACAACTTATGGAAAACTCAATGAGGCGATGGATAACGTTATATGGGTTTGTCATGCTTTTACAGGAAACGCTAATCCATCGGATTGGTGGAATGGCTTGATTGGGGAGAAAAGATTGTATAACCCCAGCGAACATTTTATCATTTGTGCTAATATTTTAGGTTCACATTACGGCTCGACTAATGCTTTGAGCAAAAATCCAATTTCTGGCGAACCATATTTCCATGATTTCCCATTTTTAAGTATCAGAGATGTTGTAAATGCTCTTGACATTTTACGTAAAAGTCTAAATATCAACAAAATACAAACACTTTTAGGTGGTTCGCTTGGTGGGCAACAAGCCATTGAATGGGCAATTTTACAACCTGATTTGATTGAAAACTTGGTACTTTTTTCTACAAATGCGATCCATTCACCGTGGGGAATCGCCTTTAACGAATCGCAACGAATGGCGATTGCTGCCGACCCAACCTGGACAGAACGCAATCCAAAAGCGGGAATGAATGGCATGAAAGTTGCACGTTCAATAGCACTTTTATCTTATAGAAATTATGCCACTTATGGCCGTACACAATCGAGAGATGAAGGACAAGTTGATTTTTTTAGGGCCAACACTTATCAAAATTATCAAGGTGAAAAATTGGGTAAACGCTTCAATGCGTTTTCATATTGGACGCTTTCGAAAATGTTTGATTCGCACGATGTTGGACGTGGGCGAGGCAAAGTGGAAGATAGTTTGAAAGCAATAAAAGCTAAAACTTTGGTTATTGGAATTAGTTCTGATGTTCTTTTTCCACCCGATGAGCAAGCATTTTTAGCAAAACATATTCCTGATGCTCAATATGCTCTCATTGACTCCATCTATGGGCACGATGGTTTTTTGATTGAATTTGAGGCAATGACAACTACGATAAAGGCGTGGATGAAGTAGTTGTAACTTCTACGAAAATTATTTTCGTAGAATCAAACGACAGAAGCGATGTAGTTTTTATAGTGTGTAAGTAAATATTTTTTCGATTTTGTGAGGATGTTTTTGTTATTTAAATTAGATTTTAACTTGGTTTAACAAAGTTAAAATACTTTGTAAGGCTTTTTTTTGATTGAATTTGAGGCGACGACAGTGGAGATAAGTACTTGTAAGCCAGAAAGGCTTGATCAGTTTTTTTTAAATTTATAATCTCGAAACTCATGTTGAATTTACACCCTATAAAAAAAGAAAATGAAAAAAAAGTTTTTTATCCTACTGCTGTTAATTAGTAATCTAAAATCATTGGCACAAACGCAACAATTAGATTCATTGTTTACTATTGAGGGTCTTTTCTTTGTAAATGTTACAGAAATCACAAAAGATGAAGTCAAATATAAGTTCCCCAATGAAGATTTGTTAAATGTTATTCCTAAGAATACTGTATTAAGAATTCGGCTCAAATCAGGTAGAAATCTGACTTTTTTGCCTATTTTCAATCCAATTAATAGTCCAAATCAATGGTCAAAAGTAAAAGTAGTTTATACTGAATCTGAAGTAAAAGGTGCTATTAAATTAACTGAACCCATTTCTAACGATAACAAAAGCTGGCTTTTTAGAAGTGCCTCAAAAGTCCAGTTAAAAAGTCTTGAAAAATTTAAAAAACAGACCGCAATGCTGGGGGGCAATTTAGTTTATTTGAGTTCACATAAGGCTGATGCTTTTGGCATTCCGTATTCGAGTAGAAAATTGGTGCTGAATGACTATGTAAAATATCATGGAAATAAAATGGAATTTCAATTGACAAAAAAAGAAGAATTTAATTTCAATAGTCAAAGTGAAATTGAGAGCAAACTTTTTCCATCTCAGATAGTTACTTTAGAAGATTTTCAAGAAAAGAAAGATGGCTTGTATGTGAATACAAAAATTCCAAAATTAGCCAATGCTGAACTTCACAAAATTATTTATGTTGATTCAAAAAAAGTTATATTGATGTTGAATGACAAGTCAAGAATCATTAATTATACATTAAGTAAATTGGAATAGATAGAATTGGTTGGGCACTTTCTAAGTGATCAATGAAGCAACAAAGGAGAGCCATTCATCTTTCATCTAGAGGGTTTATACTTCATCAACGGCTTACATTGCATAAAGTCAACTATTCTTGCCCTCATTTTGGTTTTGTTCTTAAAATGCCTTGAAATTTCTTGAGTTTTACAATTTAAAAAGGGATTTCACGCAAAGCGAAATCCCCTTTAAAAGCAGTTTTAAATGATTCCTACACCAAATAACTACTAATACTCATAATATCAGCAAAAACACCCGAAGCGGTTACCTCTGCTCCTGCTCCTGGGCCTTTCACTACCAATGGATTATATTTATAACGTTCGGTTGTAAACGAAATAATGTTTTCTGAACCAGCCAAATTGAAAAACGGATGACTTCTTCCCACAGTTTTAAGACCAATACTTGCTTTGTTATCATCTAAAGTGGCAATAAATCTAAGCACTTCATCATTGGCTTCTGCTTCTTTCAAAAGTTTTTCAAAACGTTCATTGTCTTTTTCTAATTCTTCAAAAAAAGCATCAACAGTTGGTGCGTTCAAGCAAGCATCATTTAATAAATTGATAATTTTCACATCTTCTGGTTCGAGTTTCAAACCTGCTTCACGAGATAAAATCAAGATTTTGCGAGCAACATCCATTCCACTCAAATCGTCTCTTGGGTCTGGCTCGGTATAACCTTTGGCTTTTGCTTCTCGCACCACATCTACAAACCTATCTCCTACTTTAAAATTATTGAAAATGTATGCCAATGTTCCTGACAAAACCGCCTCAATTTTATTGATTTTATCTCCACTTGTAATCAAACCCTGTAAAGTATTGATGATTGGCAAACCTGCCCCCACATTGGTTTCATATAAAAATTTCACACCATGTTTTTGAGCAGCTTTTTGTAGCATAAAATACTGTTCATATTTGCCCGAATTAGCCACTTTATTAGGCGTGACAATCGAAACGCTGCTATTGAGCAAAGAATAATAATATTGAACAATATTTTTATCAGCCGTACAATCTACAAAAACACTATAAGGCAAATTCAAATCCTGCACATCTGAAACGAATGCTCCGATATTGGCAATTTCTCCGTTTTCGAGCAATTCTTCTTTCCAATTATCTAAACTAATGCCACCTTCATTCAATAACATTTTCTTAGTATTTGTCATACCTACCAACCTGATATTGAGGTTTTTACGTTGTTTCAAATACTCTTTTTGTTCTTGAATTTGACGCAGAAGCGTGCTTCCAATCAAGCCTGTTGCACCTACTAAATAAAGATTAAGTGTCAAACCATCAACTTGAAAAAAAGTTTCGTGGATGGCATTTAGGGCTTTCGTAATATCTTTTTTATAAATAACTACCGAAATATTCAGCTCCGACGAACCTTGTGCCGTTGCCACCACATTGATTCCATTTTTGCCTAAAACAGTAAATAATTTCCCTGAAGTTCCAGTACTTGACTTCATTCCTTCACCCACAACAGCAAGCACCGAAAGATTTTGCTCAATCGAAATATTATCTACTAAACCTTGTGAGATTTCCAAAGCAAAACCCTCTTCCAAAATTTCTTTTACACCATAGGCTGATTTTGGATCAACGGCAAAGCAAATCGAATGCTCGGACGAAGCTTGCGAAATCAAAATCACACTTATTTTATTCGCTGCCAAAATCGAGAATAATTTTGCAGAAACTCCAGCAACTCCCATCATTCCTCCACCTTGCACATTCACCAATGCAATGTCATCAATCGAAGAAATTCCTGTGATTGGATATTCTTTGATTTCAGCGGTTTTACTAATAAAAGTCCCAGAATGATGATGATTAAAAGTATTGAGGATTTTCAGTGGAATATTTTTCTGAAAAGCAGGCGTCAAACTTGGTGGATAAATAACTTTTGCCCCAAAATGCGACAATTCCATTGCTTCGGCATAAGTAATGGTTGGAATCGTAAAAGCATTTTTTACTTTACGTGGATCCGACGTAAGCATTCCATCAACATCTGTCCAAATCTCAATAACAGACGCATTGAGAGCTGCACCAAAGATAGAACCAGTATAATCAGAACCGCCACGACCGAGCGTTGTTGTTACACCATCAATTGTAGATGCAATAAAGCCAGTAATACACTGCAATTTATTAGTTTGAGCAAAATGCTTGCGAATCAATTCATTCGTCAAATCGAAATTGACATCAGCGTAGCCGAAATGGTCATCAGTTTTAATCACTTTTCGAGCATCCAAATATTCCGCTTCGATGCCACGATTTTTAAGTGCTTCGGTAATAATTGTAGTCGAGAGTCTTTCACCAAAACTTACGATAAAATCATTTGTACGTGGAGAAAGCTCTTTTATCAAGAAAACACCTCTCAATAAATCCTCTAATTCATTGAAAAGCCCCTTTACTTTGGCAATACTTCCACTTTGATTTTTTATGTCAATCAAGCCTCTGACCGCATTAAAATGGCGTTCTTCGACTAATTTCAATTGCTCTAAATAAGTCAAATCAGATGTTGAAGCCAATTTCCCAATTTCGATAAGGCGATTGGTTACACCACCCATTGCTGAGTAAACAACGGCAATTTTTCGCCCTTCATTAATATTTTCCTGCAAAATCTGAATGACTTGCTTGATACTTTCGACAGTTCCGACCGAAGTTCCTCCGAATTTTAATACTTTCATAAACCTCCAGCCCCTAAAGAGAAGCTAATATTATAATTGAAATTATTTGAAAAAGACACCCCTTTCAAATGAACGGCGTGTCTTTCTGCAAATATAATAATTTATATACCAAAGTAAGCATTTTGATTAGAAAATTGTGTTTTTCTAAGAATCGGCTTTTAAAAACTTCACTATTTTTCACTCAAAATCTCAGTAATCCCATCTTTCAGCGAAGTAGTTTTGAATTCTGTAAAGCGTTTATTAAACTTTGAACATTCAAAAACATAGTCTTGCTCCCATTGGTAAATCAACTCAACTACTTCCTGTATGTAGGGTACAAACAGACCAACTATTTTAATCAACCAAGGTTTCATGACTGTATATTTAAGCTCTTCACCTTTTACTTCCGAACACAATGAGATAAATTCTTTGGTTGTCAGTCTATTTGTATCGCATGGTAAATGCCATGTTTGATTATATGCGTCAGGAGTATTTCCGAGTAAAGCGGTGGCTCGACCCGCATCTGGTGTAAAAATGATCGTACGCAAAGTTGAATCTTTTACTAAAACTTGTAGTTTCTTGCCTTTTTTTATATTATCAAAAATAGTAGCGTTTGTCCCACTCAGGGTATTTCTAGGGCCATAAAACTCTGGAGCTCGGCAAATCATGGCTGTGAGTTGCTTATTATTAATCTCATTTAACAGCATTTGAGCAATTTTACCACGCACTTTGCCTTTGATACTTACTGCCTTAAAAGGTGTTTCTTCGGTCATTGTACCTAAAACTTGACCGTACATATAGACATTATCAAAAAAAACTAATTTCGCTTGATGCAACTTACACGCATCAATTACATTTTGCATCAAAATTGGCCATTGTTCATGCCAAATCTTGGAGTTATAAGGTAGTCCAGCAGTAAGATAAACAATTTCACTGCCTTTTACTGCATCTGCTGTTTGTTGAGCATTCAGTAAATCGGCCTTGAAAAGTTCATCTGTTTCATTCACTTTTTTAGGATTTCGACCAACTAAGCGAATGTCTTTTGTATAATTTTTATGTAATTCTTTAGCCAATTCATTGGCAATAATGCCACCAGCTCCAAGTATAGTTTGCATAGTTTTATAAGTATAACGTCATTAATAAAGGCTAATTTAAAGTTTATTTTAATCATTTCAATAATAAAATAGCATTGTTTTTAATTAATATATAGCAATTAGAGGATTATCTAAATATTTAATATATTATTTGTTTATCAAAAAAATGTTTTACAAATTTGTATAATTAAAGTTAAAACTTGAACCACAATGAATATTCTTTTTAGGGCATTAAATGATGCTACTCGTCGTGAAATTTTAGAGCTTTTAAAAGATGGTGATATGACTGCTGGTGATATTGCTGACCACTTTGAAATGAGTAAACCAAGTATTTCACATCATTTAGACCTCCTTCGACAAGCCGATTTAGTAGCGTCAGTGAAAAAAGGACAATTTGTACTATATTCACTCAATCTGACTGTTATGGACGAAATTATGGTTTGGTTTATGCAATTTAAACCTGCGGCTCAGACAGAAAAACCCCGTATTCGCTTACAGGTAAACAAGTAAAACAAGTTTTCAACTTGTTAAAGTAATATTTCATTGAAATTGTCAAGTCAGAAACTTGTGCTACAATTTAGATAAAAATTCGATGAAAAAACACATTCCATTTGAGCTGTGTATAATAGCAATTATCCTTTCTCCTTTTGCATATTTAAGTATCAATTGGAATGATGAAACAAGGCTAAATCTTCAAAACAGCATCTATTTATATGGAATTTCAATCAGTTTCTTCTATATTTTTCCACTTTTGATGCAATATTTAGATAGCCGAAAGCCCAATGCCGAATTGCTCATAAGAAGCGATAAACGCATACGCTTGATTTGGTCTTCCTATTTAGCCGCTCTTGGATTTATTTTATTTTACTATTTACTCAATAACCTCGAAAACGATCAACCTCGTCTGATGGGTGTTGCTTTGTCTTTATTTCTATTTGCGAGTGGAAATTTTAGACAAAATATTCATCCCACAAGTATTTTTGCAGGGAGCAATTTCAAAGATAAAGCCCAACAAGCTTATGAAGAGCGAAACCTGCGACAGATTCAACGATTTAATGCTCGATTTTTCTTCTGGGTTGGTATTGCTGGTACTATCTTTTTCTTGTATTTCAACCAAAAAAACCTTACAACTTGGGGACTAATATTTGTTTGTTTGGTTATTTTCTATGGAATTGTCATAAGATTAATCAGAAATGTTGTGTAGGTTATAGGTAATAGGAATTAGGAGTTAGGAGTTAGCACCTATAAACCCCTAATCCTATCCCTAATTCCTAACACCTAATTCCTAAACCCTATCTTCTAATTCTTCAAAAATCCTCACCGTTTCAATCGCTTCTTTTACATCATGTACTCGAAGAATATTGGCTCCTTGCATTAATGCAAACATATTCAAGGCAGTTGTGCCATTAAGGGCTTCATTAGCAGTGATTCCCAAGGTTCGCCATATCATAGATTTTCTTGAAATTCCAACCAAAAGAGGTAATTCCATTATTTGAAAAGTTGTTAAATTTCGCATCATTTCAAAGCCTTGTTTGGCGTTTTTAGCAAATCCAAAACCTGGGTCGATAATAATATCTTTTACACCCAACTGACGCAATTGATAAACTTTTTGTTGCAATTCATTAATTACATCAAGCGTAAGATCTTGATAATCATTAAGTTTGTTCATCGTTTCAGGATTTCCTCTACTGTGCATCAAAATATATGGCACATTCAAATCAGCTACGGTCTGAAACATATTTTCGTCCAAATTCCCACCCGAAATATCATTGATCATACTGGCTCCCGCTTCAATTGATTTGCGAGCCACTTCGCTTCTAAAAGTATCTATTGAAATCGCTATTTGTGGGAAATTTTTGTTAAATGATTCAATCACTGGTACAACCCTATCTAATTCTTCTGCAATACTAATATCAATCGCATGTGGTCGAGTTGAATACCCTCCAATATCAATGAATGTTGCTCCTTGATCTAACAATTCCCCTGCTTTATCAATAACAGATTGCATAAGATGACCTTCAAATCTACTTTTTTCGTAAAAGGAATCAGGAGTAATATTCAAAATACCCATCACTTTTGGTATAGAAAAATCAATCAAATGTCCGTTTATATTAATACTTTTCAATGTCATTTGCTATTGGAAGCTAAGTTTTATAATTTTGCAATACAGAAGCTATTGGCTGTTAGCGATTAGCTTTTAGCTTTCAAAGCACAGACTTTTTTTTTAAAATTTATAGCTTTTGCTATTATTTTTATAAAATTCACTTCATAATAAATTTTAATATATATGCTAATAGCTAAACGCTAACAGCCAATCGATATGAATAATACAGAATTAGAATACAAACATATAATCAGGATTTGTCAAGATTTGTTCGAGAAAAAGAACAAGGATTATGGTACATCTTGGCGTATCCTTCGTTTACCAAGTATTACTGATCAAATTTTCATCAAAGCTCAACGCATCCGTACGATTCAAGACAACGGTTTTAGTAAAGTTGATGAAGGCGAAGTGCCTGAGTTTATTGGCATCATCAATTATTGTGTAATGGCTTTGATTCAAGCTGACTTAAAAGATAGTTCCGAACTGGAAATTCCATTTATAGAGCTTCAAGAAATGTACAATAAACAAGTTTCTGAAGTAATGGAGTTACTTTTCAATAAAAACCATGATTATGGTGAAGCATGGCGAGATATGCGTGTGAGCTCGATGACTGATATTATTTTGATGAAATTGTTTAGAATCAAGCAAATTGAAGATAATCAAGGTAAAACAATTGTATCTGAAGGTATCAAATCGGGTTATCAAGATATTATTAATTATGCCGTTTTCTGTTTAATTAAATTAGGACAAGCACAAGGTCAGCAGTAAAAAGTCATTTTTTTGATTAACAATCAATTAACATTTTTTAGATAATTTCAAGATTAATTTTGCCAATAAAAATCGAAAATCACTCAATAAAATATGAAATTATTTTTTCAAATCTCACGCATCATTGTTGGTATCATTTTTATTTTTTCAGGCTTTGTAAAAGTCGTTGATCCTGTGGGAACAGGCATCAAACTTGAAGAATATTTCGAGGTTTTTTCGCAAGATTTACCAGCATTAGAAGGATTTTTTATGTTTTTTGCACATAATTCGCTTATCTTGTCGTTAATTTTTTGTGCTTTAGAAGTTATTTTGGGAGTAGCTACACTCCTATCCTACCGCATGAAAGTTACTTCATGGCTTTTATTGGGCATTATTGTTTTCTTTACTTTCTTGACTTTTTATTCTGCTTATTTTAATAAAGTTACTGATTGTGGCTGCTTTGGAGATTTCTTGAAACTAAAGCCTTGGACTTCATTTGAAAAAGACATTTTCTTGACAATTTTAATTATTTTTATATTTATTTATAGAAATAAATATACTAATTCTAATCAAAACTTAGTGATGCTCGTCACCACAATTCTATCTTTTGGAATTGGTATTTATGCCATTCGTTACCTACCTCCAATAGATTTCTTGCCTTATGCAATTGGCAAAAGTATCCCAGAACAAATGAAACCTACTGGCGTAAAACCTATCATGGAGTTTACTTTTTTGAATAAAAAAACCAAAGAAGAAATAGTTGCAAAAGAGTTTTTGATGGACACACTGACTTATAAATATGTGTCGATGGTAACCTTAAATGAAGATAAATTAAAACCAAAAATCACCGATTATTCGATTAGTGACCCGCAAGGAAATAATTATACTGATTCAACTTTCATAGGAAATAAGCTCTTAGTGATTTTAAAAGGTGTCAATGGTATTGAAAATGAACAATTGGTACAGTTGAAATCTTTGATAGCAGATTCAGAAAAAAATGGTATAACACCGATGGTTTTAACATCAGTTATTCAATCTGATTATCAAAAATTTAGTGAAACCAATGGCATAAAAACTCCCTATTTCTCAGCCGATGCTACAGTATTAAAAACAATGGCACGAACAAATCCATGTGTGATTTTGTTACAAAATGGTGTAGTGAAAGGAAAATGGGGCAACCATAGTATTCCAAACAAAGAAATATTAGCTGAAAAACTAAAATAACAAACACACTTAACTCAAATAATGACTACAAATATTTTTCTAATTGGAATGCCTTCCTCTGGAAAAAGTACACTCGGGCGGCAATTGGCAAAAAGTCTTGGTTATGAATTTATTGACTTAGATGCCCGAATTGAGACAACAGAAGGAAAGAAAATAGCTGAAATTTTCGCTTTAAATGGAGAGGAATACTTTCGTAAAGTAGAGAACCAACAACTAAAAAAAATACAAAAAGATAGCAAAATGATTGTTGCTACTGGTGGGGGTGTGCCTTGTTTCTATGATGGCATGGAATATATCAAAAGTAATGGTATTAGTATATTTCTTGATGTAAAACCAGATATGTTGGTTGAGAGAATGAAAGTATCAAAAAAGAATGAGCGTCCACTATTCGATTTAGAGAGTAAAAACTTATTAGCACAAATCACAGAAAAATACAACGATAGGCTAAAGTTTTACCAACAAGCTGACATTACCATCGAAGGAGATACCGACCCAGAAAGTATCCTTTGGATTATTGATGCTGAGTTTGCAAGAAAATAAAAAAACCTGCAAGGTCTGAAAAGGCCTTGCAGGTTTTAACTACAAAATTCTTTTTTTAAAAAAACGTTCCCACTGATATTACAAAACTTGTTTGATTACTTGATAAATTTGCCGAGGCATAATTAGCTGTATTTGTCAATTCATAAGGTGTATAGGCACTTGTGAATTTATTATAAACACCCGCTAAATCAACAAAGAATTTTGAAGAACGATAGCCTACTCCACCTGACAAAAGCATTTGAGAACGATCTAAATTATCTACTTTTTGTTTGTATGGATCAGGCATAAATTTAACACCAGCACGCAAACGAATATTTTCAATACGATATTCGGCCCCAGCTTTCAAATTTACAGCATCTTTGTAATAGCTTTGTATTACACGTTTTTGATCAATACCCCAAGAATTGTCTTCTGGGTCTTTAACCCCCATTTTACTATATCCAACATACTCAGCATCGGCAGTAATAAAACCTTTTTTGCTCGGCAAAAAGAATGTTGCTCCACCGCTAGCTCTTAATGGCGTAGTAAGAGAATAGGTAAATACGTTTTCATCAGTTGTAACTGTCTTATAATCAGTTGTAAACGTATTTGGTTTTTGGTCAACCGTGATACTTGAATTATAAATTTCATTCAATGTAATCCATGTAGGCGATGTTACATTTGCACCTAAACTTATACTTTCAGTCAATTTGACAATTGCACCAGCCGAAAGATTGATCCCACCACCACGAGTAGATAAATCATCATTAAATTGAAATCCGTTGAACACTTTTCCAGTAGGAAATTGTTCATCATGATTTCCTAAATATTCGTAATTCATTCTTACAAAACCTACCGAAAAGCCTAAATAGGTTTTATCATCAAAATTTGCTCCATAACCAATGTTCCATTGACTAACGGCCCCAGTACTTGAATTTCTACCCGTTTGATTCACAGGTAAACTTTTTTCAATTTTTGTATAGGGAGCCCCACTTCCAGAAACGGGGTCAATCATAAATGCTTGATAATACATTGCTGTTGAAGTAGCTGCACTACCTGTATTGGTATTAAATTCTCCATCTAAAGTACCTGAATCAACACCTCGACGAGTTGCTTTTTCAGCAAAGAAGTCCATCATCGAGCTTTTCTTGTTTTGTCCAGCATAACTAAAATCTGATAAAAGATTTGCCTGTTTTGAATAAGTAATGGCTAAAGAAGAACGTTTTTTACGAGTGCCAGTACCACCACTACTCAAAATCAAACCCAATTGTCCAATATTGGCATTTGAGGTTTTCGTGTTTGTTGTAGAACCTATATAGTTTGAAGAAGTATTTAACGAATTAAATATCGGTGTGATACTCAATTCGGAGCGATTATAAAAGCCCAAACCTGCTGGATTAGTTGAAGCGTTAGTTGCATCAGCTCCAAGAGCTGAATACCCTCCTCCTAATGCCTGCATGCGTGCGGAGCCAGATGTTTTTGCTTGAGAATATCTAAAAGCATCTTCGCCATAAAAATGTCCGCCTAAACTCAATTGGGCGTTTGCTCCAATTCCTCCAAGAACTAAAGCACCTGCTATCAAAATTCGTGTGATTTTCATTTTAATTTACTGTTTTTTTTGAAGAATTAAAACCAGATTTTAAATAATGAATTAATTTCATTGAGTTTTGTTAATAAAATCTTTAGTCAAGTTGCTTCATAAACGAATTGATTATGCTAATAATTTAGCTTTTTTACATAGAAACCTCGCTAAACGCTATGCTTCAGCGAGGTTTCAAATTGATACATTTTATAATCTCTTTAAGAGCATGAACAATCACTTACTATCAAATCTTGAAAGATAAATTATCTTGGCCCACGGCTACTTCCACCGCCGCCTCCACCGCCACCACTTGAATGACTTGAGCTACTACTTGATGAGCTTGATGATGGAGTATAAGAAGGAGAAGAACTTCTTGACCAACTGTCAGAAGAAGAGCCTCTTGATTGTGAACTACCGCTTCCATTTGACCAGCTATCAGACGAACGGCCTGAGCTTGAACTTGTTGATGGACGGCTATAATTATATCCTCCCGAAGAATTATTTGAATTACTGCTGCTGCTTGCCCCTTCATAGCTGCCATTTCTACGAGGACGAGCATAATATTCATCATTTGAACGGCTTGAGCTTGATGAACTTCCACCTACATTTCTACTGCTATTAGTATTATAGGTATCCGAACCTGTCCAGCTTCCATTTCTTCTTGGAGTAGCATAATTTCCATTTGAACCATTAGTAGCGTTAGTGCCGTTTCCGTAAGTACGAGCATTAGCATTATTGTTCAAACCGTCATTTCTTGATCCAGCATTGGTAAATCCTTTGTTGTAAATGCTCGAACCGCTACCACCATCACGTGGACCATAAGTACGATTTTTTGCAGCAACACCATTAACTCCAGAAGTAACATTATTAGCATAATAATTATTACCATAGTAGCTGCTATATCCACCATAACGATATGGGTCATAATAACTATAATAAGAACTATAAGGGCTATACCATGACCCGTATGGACTATACCATGAACTATATGGGCTATAAAAAGCACTATATGGGCTGTACCAAGAGCTAAATGGACTATAAAAAGAATTATACCCATACATACTTCCTAAACCGAAGCCAAAACCTAAACCACCATATCCACCATAGCTTCCCCAACTATTTCCCCAAGAATTATAACCAAACGGGCTATTATAACCATATCTATTGAATGGACTGGCCCAACCTGTTGGTTGACTCCAAGCATAATCATTCCAGCCTGATTGATACCCATTAGCAAAACCAGAGGCATAGCCAGTTCCGCCATTGTTATTACGATAAACTTTGCGAGAATTTACATAGTCTTCATCATAATATTCATCACTACCAGCATTTTGTTGTGTTGGCTCTTCTGGTTGGTAGCGTTGATTTTCTGCATAGTCGGGGTTTTGATATTTATTCACTTGAGGCTTATAAACTACTTGAGGTGCATCAGCCGATGAACCATAAGTATCGTCATATTCGCCTTTGGTAGCTATTTGTTTTTGACTACAACCCCATGTACCCAAAAGCACTGCCATTGATAGATACCTGAAAGATTTGAGAGTATTCATTGTATTAATTATTAAATGTGGTTAAAACCAATAATCTATGTATAGGATGCGAATGAAAAAGAAAAGGTTGTACGTTCCAGAAAAATATTTTGCAAAACCTATTTCCAAATGACAAGCTTATGAGACAAATACGAAATTCTCACTATTAAAGTCTGAAAAGAAACATAATCTTTACAAATTTAATATAAAAACCTATCTTTGCAATCTCTTTTGAATATTAAAATTGATATTAAAGTTTCATTAAAATAATGTTCCTTTGTTCTTTTCTAAGAATAGAACGAATGTTGTAGGCATAAAATTCAAATAACTAAAACAAATTAGTCTTTAGAATGACAAATGTTCAATCATTCTTCATTCTACATTCTTCATTCTACATTAAAAATTATGAGTAAGGGTCTTCCAAAACGTAGTGAAAATTATTCGGAGTGGTACAACGAACTGGTCAAACGTGCTGATTTAGCTGAAAATTCTGCCGTGCGTGGTTGCATGGTTATCAAACCCTACGGTTTTTCGATTTGGGAAAAAATGCAACGTGCCTTAGACGATATGTTTAAAGAAACAGGTCATACAAATGCTTATTTCCCTCTATTTGTGCCTAAAAGCTTATTTGAGGCCGAAGAAAAAAATGCAGAAGGTTTTGCTAAGGAATGTGCGGTTGTTACGCATTATCGTTTAAAAGCTGACCCGAATAATAAAGGAAAATTGATTGTTGACCCAGAGGCAAAATTAGAAGAAGAATTGGTGGTAAGACCTACAAGCGAAGCTATCATTTGGAATACCTATAAAAACTGGATTCAGTCATACCGCGATTTGCCCATCTTGATTAATCAATGGGCGAATGTTGTGCGTTGGGAAATGCGTACTCGTATGTTTTTACGTACAACTGAGTTTTTGTGGCAAGAAGGGCATACTGCTCATGCTACCGAAAAAGAAGCCATGGACGAAACCAAGCAAATGCTTGAAGTTTATGCCAAATTTGCGGAAGAATGGATGTCAGTTCCTGTTATCAAAGGATTCAAAACTGCCAATGAGCGATTTGCTGGTGCAGAAGAAACACTTTGTATTGAGGCAATGATGCAAGATGGTAAAGCCTTACAAGCAGGAACTTCGCATTTCTTAGGACAAAATTTTGCTAAAGCATTTGATGTAAAATTTCAATCAAAAGAAGGTAAATTAGACCATGTATGGGGAACTTCTTGGGGAGCAAGTACACGATTGATGGGTGCTTTGATTATGGCTCATTCTGATGATTTAGGCTTGGTGCTACCTCCAAAATTAGCTCCAATTCATGTTGTTATTGTACCAATCTATAAAGGTGATGAAGATTTAGATGCAATCAAGGCAGTGATTATGCCAATTGTGAAAGAATTGAAATCTTTAGGTATTACTGTCAAATTTGATGATAATGATGCTTATCGTCCAGGTTGGAAATTTGCTGAATATGAGTTGAAAGGTGTGCCAATCAGAATGGCAATTGGTATGCGTGATTTACAAAGTGGACAAATTGAAGTGGCTCGCCGTGATACTTTGACCAAAGAAACTCGTCCGATTGAAGGCATTGTGACTTATATCAAAGATTTGTTGGATGAAATTCAAGTAGCTATTTATCAAAAAGCTTTGAATTTCCGTCAAGAAAATACGTACAAAGTTGATACTTGGGCTGAGTTTCAAGAACAAATTGAAAAAGGCGGATTCTTGCTTTGTCATTGGGATGGAAGTTCAGAGACAGAGGAAAAAATCAAAGAATTAACAAAAGCAACTATTCGTTGCATTCCTATGGATGCAGTTGAAGAAGCAGGGGTTTGTGTATATTCTGGAAATCCGTCTACCAAAAGAGTAGTTTTTGCAAGAGCATACTAAAAGAGTTATGAGTGTTGAATTATGAGTTTAATAACTCAAATCTAATATCACGAATCTTAAATTTAAAAATAAAATAATGGTAAAATCAGGCGATAATGTAGCGGTACATTATAAAGGAACGCTAACCGATGGTACGGTGTTCGACAGTTCAGAGGGGCGTGAGCCTTTAGAGTTTCAAGTAGGTAGCGGCATGGTAATCGCAGGATTTGATTCTGGGGTAACTGGAATGGTTATTGGAGAGAAAAAGACTGTTTTCATTCCAGTTGACGAGGCTTATGGCCCAGCATCCGAAGAAATGCTTTTTACATTCAATCGTTTAGATATTCCCGATGATATTCCTTTAGAAGTTGGCGGAACACTCAATATGCACAATGGACAGCAAGCCATGCCTGTTATTGTACGTGAAGTAACAGCAACTAAGGTTATCCTTGATGGAAACCATCCTTTAGCTGGACAAGATTTGATTTTTGAAATTGAATTGGTGGCTGTGAAATAAACCTAATTTTGTTACATTCCCCTGCTTCAGCAGTCCGAATTTGCTTAGTAACAATATCATGAAAAAAGCAATTTTGCTTCGAGCAGAATTGCTTTTTTCATGATTATTATTTTACGATTAACAAAAGAATATTTCCACAGGTAATATTTATGACCAACACTAACTTCCAAAAATAGAGCTAAGCTGGCAGTGTCACCTTAATCTACAAAGGCACTTTTGACTGAAAAGTAGCATTGAAAACACACATTAAACGCTATCTACATTTTTTTTCACTTTTTTATAAAAAAACTTCATTTATTTCAAAATAGTGCCGCTGAGAACAAATCATTTTGTGACCGAACCGTATAATAAAAATGGATGCAATTTCCTTGATTTACATTTACGAATAACTAAATTGCTTTACATTTCAACGACCAAAATTCAAATCGTTTGATTGGTTGTTTTAGGTTTACTAACTCGACAAAAACCTATTATTTCTATCTCCATTTGTTTCATGTTTCATTACACTTATCCAATTTGATGAAAAAGTATCTCTTTTCTTTTTGCCTCACTTATGTAATATTTGGCTATTCATCAGCTCAAAATGTTACTATTTTGCCTTCGGGTATTAGCCCAACAATAAACGGAACTTACCCAAGATTGAGCTACGATGCTCTTATTGAACTACCCATTCCACAAGTGGGTGATATTGCTTATGATACCACCTTTTTATGTCTTAGGGTGTATAATGGTAGTAAGTGGGTGTGTACCTACCAAAACCCCAGCAACTCCACTCCTAATATGGCAGCTATTGTAATAGAAGGAGGCACAAGTTTAGAAGCGGCAAAATGCATTGCCGTTGATGCCAGTGGATATATATATATCACTGGATCTTTCAGTGGAACAGCAAAATTTGGTGCTACTACCAAAACATCGGCCGGAGAAATTGATATTTTCGTAGCAAAATACAATAAAGCAGGCTCTTTAGAATGGGTACAAACAGCAGGGGGTACAGATTATGAAGAAGTAAAAGGCATTACCATAGATGCCAATGGCAATATTTATATTACTGGATATTTCGGTGGCACGACTACCTTTGATGTCAATACTAAAACAACATCTGGAGGTTACGATATTTTTGTGGCAAAATACAATAATATAGGAGATTTGCAATGGTTACAAACAGCAGGAGGAGGAGATATTGATTATGGATACGATATAGCAGCGGATGTAAACGGCAATGTGTATGTTACTGGATATTTTACTGGAACAGCAAAATTTGGTACTACTACCAAAACATCACCTGGAGGAGGTGATACGGATATATTTGTGGTAAAATATAGTACTACTGGCTCTTATCAATGGGTACAAACAGTTGGAGATGGAGCTGATGATTTTGGACTAGGTATTGCTACAGATGCCAGTGGATATGTCTATGTTACTGGTTTTTTCAATGGTACAGCCACTTTTGGAAATACCTCCAAACTCTCGGCTGGTCAAGAAGATATTTTTGTGGTAAAATATAATGATGCTGGCTCAGTACAATGGGTGCAAACAGCAGGAGGAACCAATATTGATAGAGGTGTTAGAATTACAGTAGATGGCAATGGCAATGTTTATATTATTGGCAATTTCAGTGGAACAGCAAACTTTGGTGCAACTTCCAAAACATCGGTTGGAAGTAGAGATATTTTTGTGGCAAAGTACAATAATGTAGGGACTCTGCAATGGGTAAATACTGCAGGAGGGACAAACAGTATAAGCGGAAATGGCATTGCTTTAGATGCAAGTGGCAATGTATATCTTACTGGAAATTTTAATGGCACAGCTACCTTTGGTGTTACTTCCAAAACATCGGCTGGAGATTACGATATTTTTGTGGCAAAATACAGTAATGCAGGATCTTTGCAATGGGTAAACACTGCAAACGGTGGGAGTGGAAGCGGTATTTCCACCGATGCCAGTGGCAATATATATATTACTGGAGGTTTCGGTGGAACAGTAAACTTTGGTGCTACCTCTAAAACTTCGGCTGGGAGTAGTGATATTTTTGTTGTGAGATTGCAAGACTGAGATTTATAGAAAAAGTGCAAAAAAAAGTACAAAGGAATAGAAGAAATACAAAAATAGCAAAGCGTCTCCTAAATATAAAAAAAACAGTGGTAACATGGGTTACTACTGTTTTTAATAGATTCTAAATTATTTTCTTATTCTCAAAGACTTTGAAAAACTCATCAGTTAGTTAATTTTCCGAATGAATTATCTTTCATCTTATCACATCTAAGTCAACAATTTGATCAAATTTCCTCAAAAACCCCCATTGCACAGAACTTATCAATGCGAGCATCAATTCGTTGCTGGGCGGTCATTTTTTCTAAATTTGTGATTTCATTTAAAATCCTATTTTTCAAACGATTCGACATATCATCCCAATCGAGTTGAGCCCCACCAAGTGGTTCATCAATGATGCCATCAATTAATTTATTTTGAAGCATATCTGGTGCTGTTAATTTCAAAGCTTCGGCTGCTTGCTCTTTGTAGTCCCAACTTCTCCATAGAATAGATGAACAAGATTCAGGTGAAATAACAGAATACCAAGTATTTTCGAGCATCAAAACTTTATCGCCAATTGCTATTCCTAAAGCTCCACCCGATGCTCCTTCACCTATAATTATACAAATCACTGGTACTTTCAAAAGCATCATTTCTTTCAAATTCCTTGCAATAGCTTCACCTTGTCCACGCTCTTCTGCCTCAAGTCCAGGAAATGCCCCAGGTGTATCAATCAAAGTAACGATTGGTTTATTAAACTTTTCAGCCAATTTCATCAATCTAAGAGCTTTTCTGTATCCTTCTGGATTAGGCATTCCAAAATTTCTGTGCTGTCTTTCTTTGGTTTTTCTACCTTTTTGTTGACCAATCACCATTACCGACTTGCCGTCAATAGATGCAAATCCACCAACGATAGCTGGATCATCTCGAACGGTACGGTCTCCGTGTAATTCATGAAATTCTTGACAAATACGTTCGATATAATCTAAAGTATATGGTCTATCAGGGTGACGAGAAAGTTGTACTCGTTGCCATCTGGTTAGATTAGCAAAAGTTTCTTTTTTCAAAGTTTCGATGCTATCAGTCAAGGTACGTGCAGCGGCACTAACATCGACATTATTATCAGCGGCAAGTCGCTTCATATCTTCGAGCTTCGATTCCAGCTCGGCAATGGGTTTTTCAAAATCTAAAAGTGTTCTCATATTTAAATGAATTCTGAGTTTTGAATGCTGAGATCTGAGCAAAAAACACTTTCAAACAAATCTAAGTTAACTATAAATAAATAGAAATTAGTAAAAGTTTGATAGCGAAGGCTCAGAAATCTATAACTCGTAAGTTTCTCCTTTTTCTGGGATTTCTACTTGGTTATAATCAATACCTGCAAGGGTATTTTTAAAATTTTGCATGGTATTGAGTTCACCGTGTACTAAAAAAATTTTCTTAGTTTTATTTTTATCTTGTGATTTTACAAAGTCAATCAAATCATCTAAATCACCGTGGCCTGAAAAAACATCAATTTTTTCGATATTGGCATTCACAGGCAATTTTTCACCATTAATAGACAACTCCTTTCTTTCACCATTGAGTAATTTCCATCCTAAAGTACCTTCACTGGCATAACCAACCATCAAAATGGTGGCATAAGGGTTACTAATATTGGCTTGAATATGGTGTTCGATTCGTCCACCCGTAACCATTCCTGATGCTGAAATGATGATACATGGCTCAGAATGATTTGAAACTGCCTTACTTGCCTGATTCGACTCCAAATATACTAAATTTTCAAAATCAAAAAGCGATTCATTTTCATCTCTAAATTCACGAGCAGCTTTATTCAATAATTTTGCACTTTTTTCGTAAATTCTTGTGCTTGCTTTCGCCAAAGGGCTATCAGTAAAAACTTTTATGGGTGTAAAACCTTTATCTGTATAAAGTTTATTAAGCGTAAAAAGCATCGCTTGCGTACGACCTACGCTAAAAGATGGAATAATTAAGCGTCCTGGAATATCAATACAAGCCTTTTGAATGATTTCAGCTAATAATTCTTCTGGTTTGTTTTCGCTGATGTGATGGCGGTCTCCATAAGTAGTTTCTGTGATTAAATAATCTACTTGTGGAACTGGTTGAGGGTCAATTAATAAAGGATAGTTTTTACGCCCAATATCACCTGAAAAACACAAAGTTTTCTTTTCTCCGTTTTCCCAAACCTCCAAATAAACATGGGCTGCTCCGAGCAAATGTCCTGCTGGAATAAATGTTAGATACCCATCGTCTTTAAATTTAAAACGCTGGTCAAAAGGAATCGGAACAAAATTTTCGAGAGCTTCTTTTACTTGTCTTTCCAAATAAAGTTCTCTTGAATCTATATCTTTTCGCTTTTTAGATCGTTTTTTACTATCATGAATCGCTTTAAATTTTCGTTGGTTCAAAGAAGCTGAATCGAGCAATAAAATCTCGCCCAAATCCATTGTTGCTTTGGTGCATAATACTTGTCCTTCAAAGCCTTCTTTATATAAATTTGGTATTTGCCCCGAATGGTCGATATGGGCATGTGTAAGTATGATTAAATTGATAAGTGAGGGGTCAAAAGGAAAAATTCCGTATGCTGGTTTGGTTTTCTCTTCACTATAGTCTCGCTCCAAATCAGTCCCGCAATCAATCAAAACTCTATATTCGTCGTCAAATTCGAGTAAAAACATACTACCCGAAACTTGTCTCGCTGCTCCCCAAAAAGTTAATTTCATACAAAAGTTTTCAAATTATAAAGAATGTTAACGCAAAAAGTGCTTCGCATAGCATTCATGCTACAAATTACGGAAAGAATTCTTTTTTTAACTAAACAATTATCGTTAAAATTGTAGAATGTTGGCAATTAGCTTTTAGCAATTAGCGATTAGCTTTTAAGTTTCAACTAAAAAAAGCGAAAAATTTCTATGTTTTCGGAATAAAAAGGGCATTTTTCATAACTTAATTACAAAGCTAATTGCTAAACGCTAACTGCTAAAAGCTTGAACCATGAAGTTACTTTTATTTTTTATTTTACAAATTACATCCCCGCTTGAACGACTTCAAAAACTCATTGATAGTGTTCAAAATGATGCTGATATTCGCACAGGTATAGTAGCTGCTTCTATTCGTTCGACTCAAACTGGCGAATATAAAATTCAATATAATGCTCAAAAGTCAGTAAATTCAGCCTCAACTTTGAAATTAATATCTACCGCAACAGCCTTGTCGGTTCTCAGTCCAAACTATCGTTTTCAAACATTCCTTGAACATGACGGAAACATTGTCGATAGTGTTTTACAAGGAAATCTTTATATCAGAGGTACAGGTGACCCTTCGTTTGGGTCATCAAGAGTGGGAATGAATTTTCAACAAATGACAAACTTTTTTGTTCAAAAAATAAAGAATTTTGGGATAAAAAAAATTGATGGGTTCATTTTGGGTGATGGTACGATTTTTCCTGAAAATACCTTAGCTGATTCTTGGATTTGGGGCGATGTAGGTAATTATTATGGAGCTGGTGTCAATGGTTTAAATGTGAATGAAAACCTGTATCAAGTTTATTTCAAACAAAGCAATTCAGTTGGAAATTATGCTCCCATTACAAGATTTACACCAGAATTACCTAATCTAACTTTTGTTAATAAAGTAACTACGGCAGAGCGAAATACGGGAGATAATGTGAACATTTATAATACACCATTGAGCAGTACGGTCTTATCGCAGGGAACAATTCCAGCAGGTAATGGTGAATTTTCTGTCAAAGGCTCCCTACCCGATCCACCCTATTTTTTTGCTTTTCATATTCAAAAAAACTTCATTGAAATGGGCGGCAATATTTCCAATCAAACTATATCTCTTCAAAATTATAAAACACTCAGTGGTTATTATCCTAAACAAAGATTTCAAATATTTTCTTATGATTCGCCTCCTATCTCAACTTTAGTCAAAGAATGTAATTTTCATAGCATTAATCTTTATGCCGACGCCTTACTAAAAGCTGTTGGTTATTCTATTGCAAAAGATGCCAGTTTTGAGTCTTCTGTCAATGCCACAAAGCAGATTTGGTCACAGAAAGGGGTTGATTTACAAGGCTTTATGATTAGAGATGGTAGCGGACTTTCGCCTTCGGGAGTACTAACCGCTAATAACTTAACGGATATTTTATATACCATGAAAAGCGATAGTGCTTTCAATGATTTCTATACCTCCATACCTATCGTTGGTCAAACTGGGACTGTACAAAACTTGGCAAAAGGCTCAAAAGCTGTTGGAAATATCAGAGCTAAAAGTGGCTCTATTAGTAATACTCGTGCATTTGCAGGTTATTTCACTGCTACCAACGGTGAATTAATGTCTTTTTCACTGATTGTCAATCGCTATACCGATGGTGCTGATAAAAAAGTAAGAAAGTATCTCGAAGAAATAATGAAATTGATGGTTGAAATTTAAAAGAGTTCTGAATTATGAGTTTAGAGTTCTGAGTTTTTCAAGCAAAAAAGAATATTTTATGCGGTTGCATTTTTCACTCAGAACTCATAATTTAGGACTTAGAATTAAACTTGGCGTTCATAATTTGCCCGATTTCGAGTGCTTTGCTTTTTACAAAATCGGCTCTCTCACCTGCAAATAGTGAATCAGTTGTCAGAAACCATAAGGCCAACCACTGCTCAAATCTTTCAGTAGTTAAACTATTTTTTTCATTGGCTTGCAGATGTACCCACATCATTCCGCCATTATAGCTTCCTGTTTGAAAAAGCCAATTCTCCCAAAAATTTATAACTCTTGAAATATGCGTTTGCCAATGTTCTTGTGGCATCTCAAAAACTGGAGCTAAGTTGGGTTCGTTATGTACTCTTTCGTAAAAATTATTGACCAATAATTCTATATCTTCTCGGTTTTGAATATCATCCATTTTTGTAGTAGTACCGCTTCGGCGACGGTCGGCCGCTGCCGTCCGAATTCCAAATTGTGAATTAGTGTGATTAACTATAAACTTAATTATTAGCAACAAAAGTAATATCTAACAACTAATAAAAACACATGATTTTACTCATAAAAAAATAAAAAGTAAATTTATTTTGACAATATGTAAAATATACTTTACTTTTAGTCCGTTATAATTGTCAAACACTAAACAATATTCACCTCATGGAACCAAGATTCTTATTTCCGCATCGTTACAAACTCATTGGATGGTTTATTGCACTTCCGTCACTTGTTTTAGGTTTATTTGTTCTTTTCGATGATTTTCATTTTGATTTTCTTACTATTAAAATTCCTTTTAGCTATTTATTTGCCGATGAGTTTTTGACCTCAGATGATAGAGGAAATAAATTTTCAGTTTTTAACTTTACTGATGAAGTGGCAACAATCGGGTCAATTGTCGGTCTAATGATTATTGCTTTTGCCAAAGTGAAATTTGAAGATGAATTTGTTTCTAAAATTAGATTAGAGTCATTACAATGGGCTATTTATCTTAATTTTGGGCTTTTAATAATCGCTACGATTTTTATTCATGGCATGTCATATTATAGTATTATTGTCTATAATATGTTTACCCCATTAATATTTTTTGTGATTAGGTTTCATTATATACTTTTCATTAAAAACAACGAACCGACAAAACCATGAAAAATAGAATCAGAATCGAACGTGCCATATTAGACATTACTCAAGCTGATTTGGCTGAGCGTATCAATGTGAGCCGACAAACAATCAATGCAATAGAAAGCAACAAATATGTTCCTTCAGCAGTTTTAGCAATGAAGATCGCACGGCTATTTGGGAAGTCTGTTGAAGAAGTTTTTGAGTTAGATGACAACGATTAAGCCATTATCTTCGTTATAATAAAAGGGATTCTTTAATTTTTGTTTTGAATCGTTGCTTAATTTCCTAAATTTGACTCTAAGAAATAGAAATGTAATGAAAAAAGTATTTTTTTACAGTTTTTTGGTCATTCTTGCCTCTTGTGTAAGCAATAAAAAAATCCAAAAAGCCCAACGTGAAATAGCAAAAAGTACAACACCACCACCACAAGTTGTTGCAAAGCCTACGGTTGTTGCCATCAAAAGTCGTTTTTTATTGAAAGATTCTACAATAGTTCGTGTCTTTTTGGAATTAGATATTGAAAATCTTAAACCAGAAAAAGCTTTGACTCAATTGCAAGAATATTTTCGATTTAGTTGGCTTTTGCAACCAGACTATGGTGTTAGAGACCGAATTGCTTCGGGAAAAGTCGATATTTCAAGTCAAAATGCAATATTAAATGAAGGTAAAATATTGTTAAATTTTGAGATTCCTCGGCCCAAAAATATGCCAAAAGGTTTGTTATTGACCGAGATTTTTGATGTTGAAACCAGCAAAAAATCAAACAATGATTTGATTATTGATTTCAATGGTCAGCGTTTAAACGATAGATTTGGCGTCTTTGTCAAAGATTTTTCGATGCCTACTTTCAAAAACTATATTAGTAAAAAAGATACATTTCAAATAAGAAGTGTCATTCCGCAGCCTAAGGAATTATTTTTAATCAGATATAATAATGAATTTGAAGCAGCTCAATCGCCAATGGCTACGAGTATACGCCCCGCCATCAAAAGTTTAGAGACAAAGGAAATTATTAAAATTAAAACAAATTCACCCATTTTTCTTCCGAATGAAGGCTTATACTTAGCGGTGGAAGATACAAATGCAACTAAAAATGGTTTTGGTTTTTTAATTGTTGATGATCGTTTTCCTCGATTTACTCGTCCTGAAAAATTAACAAAACCTTTGATTTATATCAGTAGTAGCCAAGAAACAAAAGCTGTTAATGACAATAAAGATGCAAAACAAGCATTGGATCGCTACTTTTTGACCATTACTGGTGGAAATCAGATGATTTCAAAGAAAATTATTAAAACTTATTACCACCGCATTGAAGATGCCAATCGTCTTTTTACGACTTATAAAGAAGGTTGGAAAACAGATAAGGGAATGGTTTACATAGTGTTGGGGCCACCAAATAAAGTGCAACGTAGTCGGGATCGTGAAGTATGGATGTATGCACAAAGTCAAAATTTTTCAGAAATAATCTTTACATTTAATAGAAAACCAAACCAATTTACGGAAAACTATTATGAACTGGTTCGTTACCCCGAATATCAGGCATATTGGTATCCGTTTGTAGAAGCATGGAGAACAGGAAACGTAGTGGAATAAATAATCGCTCATCTGAAGGTGGCTATAGAAAGTCAGAAGGTGATAAAGAAGGCGGATTTAAGAAAAAATATTTTGCCAAACCATTGCCGCCAGGCTATGAAAAACCTTCAAAACCAGATATTGTATTTGGTGTACAATCTGTTTTGGAAACCCTTAAAGGCACAAAAGAAATTGAAAAAATATTACTTCAAAGAGAATTCGGTCATGTAGAAGTCGAAAAACTGGCTCGTGAGCGAGATATTCCAGTGCAAAGAGTACCTCTTGAGAAACTCAATCGTGTAACGATGAAAGTGCATCAAGGAGTAATAGCCTTTGTTTCGGCAGTCAATTATGCAAAAATCTCAAATGTCGTTGCCGATGTTTTTGAAAAAGGAGAAGTACCTTTGATATTAGTATTAGACAGAATCACCGACGTCCGTAATTTTGGTGCAATTGCTCGTACTGCCGAATGTGCAGGTGTCAATGCGATTGTTGTAGCGGCTCGTGGTGCAGCCCAAATCAATGCCGATGCGATGAAAACTTCTTCTGGTGCATTGAATCACTTACCCGTTTGTCGTGAAAATAGCCTCTGGCAAGTTATTTCAGAATTACAACAGTCTGGTATTCAGATAGTTGCATGTACAGAAAAAGCAACAGAAGAACTTTACAGTATTGATTTCAGCTTACCAACAGCTATTTTGATGGGTTCGGAAGAAGATGGTATTTCTGAAAACCTGCTCGAACAAGCAGATTTTGCAACTAAAATTCCAATGGTTGGTAAAATCGGTTCGTTAAACGTTTCAGTGGCCACAGGTGTAATTTTATATGAGGCCGTTAGACAGCGTTTATAAATTTCCGAGCTTCGATTTATTTTCTAAAAAGCTTATAATTCGGAATTCAATTCCACTAAAAACTCTCTGATAGTCAACAACTTGGTTTTCAGAGAGTTCTTTTTTTTATTAAAATCAGTTTTGGTATTCAGCTTGCGATAAGCTCCTTTCAGTGTGAGGTTTCCTTTGGCTTTTTCATCAATAATGGTACGTAATTTTTCAATGTCCTTCATCGTGATTTTCCTATCACGCCCATGACGAATAAAATTCAGCTTAAATTCCTTTTCATAATAACGAACAGTGTGGTCTTCTATACCCAAAATTTCTGCTGCTTCGGAAGTTTTATAATACAATTTCATAAAAATATTAAGTAATTTGTGATTGAGTGATTGAGTGATTTTCATTAAAATCATGTATAAAAAAATCACACATTCACTCAATATTTTATCTTACCAAAACCTGTCTTTGTTCCAAATCTGCCACTAATTTAGAAACTTCTTTGCTTTTTTTATCAAAATTATAAAAATCATTGCCTCTAAAATATACTTTTTGCAATTTTTTCAAAGCAAGTAATTTTTCAGGAACTTCCTCAACTTTGTTATTTGTAATATCAAATTCTTCTAAATCCTTTAATTCATATACTTGTTCGGGAAAAACTTTGAAAAGATTATAACCTAAGTCAAGTAATTTCAAATTTGGTAAATTTGGCAACGAATTCAAACGATTATGATGGGCATAAAGAATTTGTAATTTAGGCATTTGAGCCATTTCATCAGGTAAATTCCAAAGTTGGTTATTTGACAAAGCCAATGTTTTTAGATTCGCTAATTTACAAACCTCTTTTGGTAAAAATTGTAAATTATTATGATACAAATCCAATTCTTCTAAATTTTGTAATTTCCCAATTGATTTTGGTAAATTACCGCTTTGAACATTATATAAATTAAGTGCTTTCAAATTTGTCATTCGCCTAAAATCTCTGTCTGCAAACTCAATTCGGTTATTTCCAAGAAACAAAATTTCTAATCTACGATTCTTTTTTAAAGATTTAGGTATTTTGGTCATGCTTGTATATTGCAGATTCAAATCCTTTAAATGTTTGTTTCTTTTGAATTTAAAATGCTCATAATCAATATAATTTCCACTTAAACTCAAAAACTTCAATTTTTTCAATTGCCAAATTTCACTTGGCACTTTTTCAATATAATTATCCGACAAATCTAACTTTTCTAAATTTTTAAATTTAAAAACTACTTGAGGAAAATTTTCAAGATATAACTTATTCAGCATCAATGATTTAACCGTATCAGGTTTGTCGCAATTTTCTGCAACTTCAATTGTTGAAATATACTTTTTACTGATTTTTCTTGGCGGATTACCTAAATTTATATTAGTCAATAAGTTAAATTTCTGATTGATTTTATAAGGTAATTGATAATTCTTGCAAAACTCTTCAGAAATTTCAATCAATTTACTTTCTTGATCTGGACTCAAACTATCTGAGAGATATTTATTTTGAGTACCATTTTGAAATCCGTAAACAAAAAAATCAATGCCTCCATCTGCATTAAACAAAAGTTGGATAGGAACAAAATGGTTAACTTTATATTCAAATTCATTAAATCTTACATTTTTACTTCGGGCAAATTTGAGAAAATCATATATCAATCTTACTTTTTCAACATCATAAAGATTCAGTGGAGCTTTCGTATCTTCTAATTTGATTAGCCCTAAAGTTGGATAACTATGCTTGGATTCTTTTATACTCATTACTTTTTCTTCAAACTCTTTGGATGAGTAAACTTTCTGTTGCCCAAACGAAGTAAAAGATACAAAAACCAAAAGAAATAATAGATTTTTCATAGTAGCAAAAGGTTTTGTTAATTAGCGTTACAAACATAACTAATCTTTTAGTTAATTATTTTATTTTTTTCAAAATTTATTATTTCTATAAAAAACACCATTGGTAGTCTGCACGCATAATATTTTTGGTTATTTTTGTTTATTCTATTCAAACCTTACACAAATGACATATCAAGACATTATTGTTGAGCGAAAAGAAGCGATTGCTATCATTTCGCTTAATCGCCCTGCTGCACTCAATGCCCTAAGCCCAAATATGATAAGAGAGTTGAAAACGGCACTTTATGGACTTTCTCAAGATAATTCTTGCAAAGTTTTGCTTTTGAAAGGTGCTGGTCGAGCATTTTCAGCGGGTGTTGACTTGAAAGCAATGAATGAATCACTGGTAGGTGGACAATTTACAGCTGATGAGATTTTACAAGATGGTATTGAGATTGCTAAAATTTTACGAACCATGCCTCAACCAGCCATCGCTCTCGTGCATGGGCATTGCTACACAGGTGCAACAGAACTCATGATGTTTTTTGATTTGATCATCGCTGCTGAAGATGCCAAAATTGGTGATACTCATGCTAAATGGGGAATTTTACCAAAATGGGGAATGTCACAACGACTGCCCAGATTAGTCGGCATATTGAAAGCAAAAGAAATGTCATTTACTTGTAAACCCATCACAGGCAAAGAGGCTGAACGTATTGGTTTGGTCAATCGAGCTGTACCTTTGGAAGATTTGGAAAAAACAGGTATGGAACTGGCAAATGAAATCCTCCAAAATTCAGCACAAACCATTGCAGCTTTCAAGCACTTATATAATGAAGGAATGAATACAACTTTGGCAGAAGGATTAAAAATTGAAAGTGATTTTTTGACTGATATAAACGACAGAACCGAGTTTTTGAGAGGCTTTGAAAAAAATAAGTAGTTGAGTGAAAAGTTATCAATGAACAAGAATTTATTAAAATTGAAAATACCTTCAATTTTTCATTTTCAATTCAAACTCCATGTCTAAAATTCCATTAAATAAAGCTGACAACTATTCAGATGATATTATTAAGGAACGCCAAAAATTTGTTGAAGAGCAAACAGGTGTTGACTTGAATCATCTCATAAATTTTTCATTTAATCCAAAGGTTTTACAAGGAAATATTGAAAACTTCATTGGTGTTGCACAAGTTCCTATTGGTTTAGCTGGACCCATTAGGGTATTGGGTGAATATGCTCAAGGTGATTTTTATATTCCAATGGCAACTACCGAAGGGACTTTGGTAGCAAGCTATAATCGAGGAATGAAGCTTTTAAGCGAGTCTGGCGGAGTCACTTGTACCGTTATGGATGATGCCATGCAAAGAGCTCCACTATTTGTTTTTGAAAATGCTCGTTATTCAAGAAATTTTGGAAAGTGGATTGACAATAATTTTGGAGCAATCAAAGCAAAAGCCGAAGAAACTACTAACTCAGGGAAATTGTTAGATATTGAACAATATATAGTTGGGAAACTTCATTGGTTACGCTTTAACTTTACTACTGGAGATGCTGCTGGACAAAATATGGTTACTAAAGCAACACACCGAGCGTGTCATTGGATGCTTGAACAAAATATTGAAGGATTGGAACATTTTTCGATGGCCGCCAATATGGATACTGATAAAAAGCATTCACACCTCAATACTCTCCAAACTCGTGGCAAAAGGGTAGTTGCTGAAGCAACAATTCCCAAACATTTACTTGAAAAAATCATGCACACAACTGGCAATGCATTATTTAAACAGCGTCAATTGTCGAATATGGGTGCGATTTTATCCAATTCTTCCAATAATGGAGCTCATTCTGCCAATGGTCTAACAGCTATGTTTATCGCAACAGGTCAAGATGTAGCCAATATTGCCGAATCTTCGGCAGCAGTGACTTATAGTGAGTTGAAAGAAAATGGCGATTATTATATGTCTATCACTATTCCTTCGCTCATAATAGCAACTTATGGCGGTGGAACTGCCCTACCTACGCAACGAGAATGTTTAGAAATCTTGGGCTGTTTTGGTGCTGATAAAGTCTATAAATTAGCCGAAATAATGGCAGCAGTTGTATTGGCTGGGGAACTATCATTAGCCTCTGCCATCGTTGCAAATGAATGGGTCAGTAGCCATGAGGCATTGGGAAGAAACAGATAGAATTAATGGTTAATGATGAGTTATTAATTATTATCAAGCAGTTGACTCATTATTTACATTATTAATTTTTCATTGATTAAAGAAACTGCAAACTTATAAATCTTAAAAATAGTGTCTGATTTTGTTTATTCACAAGCTGGAAAAGCACCTGTCAATGGTATAGAAATTTATTATGAAACTTTCGGTAATCCTCAAAATCCTGCGATATTACTAATCATGGGACTCGATGCCCAATGCCTTATGTTTGGTGAAATTTTTATTAAACCTTTGATTTCGGCTGGTTTCTATGTTATTCGATTTGATAATCGAGATATTGGGCTTTCTACGTGGATGAATGAAACTTGGCATCGAAGCAAGCCCTATACACTCGAAGATATGGCAAAAGATAGTGTGGAATTATTAGATTATTTAAATATTTCGCAAGCACATATTTTAGGCGTTTCAATGGGTGGAATGATAGCACAAAATATAGCCATTCATTATTCTGAAAAAGTACTATCCCTTACTTCCATCATGTCGTCGGGTTATACTTTAAATCCTAAAATTGCTACTAATTTCAAGCTTCGTTTGGCTATGTCGGTTCTACCATTTTTTATTAAAAGATTTTATATAAAAAATAAATATACCGAACATAGGGTCACAGTCAATCACTATGTAGCTACTTATAAAATGCTAAGTGGCAAACGTTTTCCATTTAATGAACAATATTTCAGGACAATTTTTACCGAAAGTATAGATAAAAGAAAAGGACAAAATCCAAGAGCAAGATACCAGCAATTTTGTGCCATAGTAGCGTCTGGATCAAGGCTCAAAAAGCTACACCTCATCAAAGCACCAACTTTAGTAATACATGGTACAGCCGACCCGCTTGTAAATTATAAACACGCCGAAATTTATGCACCTCTCATTCCAAATGCAAGGTTATTGACCATAGAAGGAATGGGGCATGAATTATCAAAAGAAATTTTGGATGATGTTTTACCACAAATAATCAGTCACGTAGAAAAACACAGAAGGAATGAATAGCAATAATATGGAAATAATAACGGGTAATGACTACATTAATAGTCTTCGAAATCGACAATTAAAAGTTTATCTTTTTGGTGAATTAATAGATGATATTGTAGAGCATCCAATGATTCGTCCTTCGATCAATGCCGTTGCTGAAACATTTGACTTGGCCAATTCAGAACCTGAGTTAGCTACTGCTATTTCTCCATTTACTGAAACACGAGTCAATCGTTTTCTGCATATTGCTCAAACAAAAGAAGATGTGGTGCTACAAAATAAAATGCAAAGACGTTTGGGACAATTGACTGGTACTTGCTTTCAACGTTGTGTTGGGATGGATGCTTTCAATTCACTTTTTTCTACCACTTTTGAAATTGATAAAAAGTATGCGACCGATTATCACCACAAATTCAAGGCTTTCATAGCAAAAATGCAAAGACAAAATTTGGTGATTGGTGGAGCAATGACTGATGTAAAAGGCGACCGTAGCCTTGCCCCACATCAACAAGCTGACCCTGATTTATTTGTGCATATTACCAAGCGTACTTCCGAAGGGGTCTATATTACAGGAGCAAAAGCTCATCAAACGGGGTGTTTAAATTCACATTGGTTGCTTGTGATGCCAACCATTCGTTTGACAGAACAAGATAAAGAATATGCCATTGTAGGTGCTATTCCGGTCGATGCTGAGGGAATTACCTATATTTATGGCCGTCAATCTTGCGATACACGCAGTATGGAAGGTGGCGATATTGATGTTGGAAATGCACAATATGGTGGTCAAGAAGCAATGGTAATTTTGGATAATGTTTTTATTCCCAATGAATTAATTTTTATGGATGGCGAGTTTGAATTTGCTTCCATGCTTGTCGAACGATTTACTTGCTATCATCGCCGTAGTTATGTTTGTAAAAGCGGTGTTGGTGATGTATTGATTGGAGCGGCTGCTACCATTGCTGAATATAATGGTGCTGAAAAAGCCAGTCATATAAAAGACAAATTGATTGAGATGACTCACCTCAATGAAACCATTTATGCCACAGGAATTGCCGCTTCTTATCAATCAAAAGCTACGCTTTCGGGGGCATTTATTCCTGATGATATGTTGGCCAACGTATGTAAACATCATGTAACAAAAATGCCTTACGAAATAAGTCGTTTGGCTCAAGATTTAGCAGGTGGAATTGTTGTGACTTTACCATCAGAAAAAGATTTTAAAAGCGAAACAGTGGGTCATCTGCTTGATAAATATCTCAAAGGAAAAGCCGATGTGCCAACTGAATATCGCATTAGGATCCTTCGTTTGATTGAAAATATGACAATGGGACGCAATGCTGTTGGCTATTTGACTGAATCCATGCACGGAGCAGGCAGTCCACAAGCACAAAGAATTCAGATTGCAAGACAAATGCAGTTAGATTTTAAGAAACAACTTGCAAAAACTTTGGCAGGTATCGATAAAAATCAAAAGAAAGTGCTTGTAAACGAAATAAGCGACTACTTTGGGAGAGTTTTTGATGTGAAAGTTTAACAAAATAGCCCCACCTTGAAAGTGAAGAGGGGGCAAAAAACAAATAATTTATTCTATCTCTTAAGCCCTCTCTTTCGGGGAGGGCTGGCTGGGGTTCTTTTTTCTTCAAAATCCCTTCAAAAACTCCAATTTTTAAGCTAATTTTGCCATTTGAAAATAAGCATTTGAAAATTTTGTTATTTGGAAAAGCACTTTTCTATAGAATAACCAAGGTTTTCATACATAATTTATAATTCATCATTCATAATTCTTGGTAATGACTTCGCACGAAATTCGTAAGGCTTTTTTAGATTTTTTTAAGAGTAAAGGACATTTAATTGTTCCTTCTGCACCGCTTGTGGCAAAAAATGACCCAACCCTGATGTTCAATAATTCAGGAATGGCCCAGTTCAAAGATTTTTTCTTAGGAAATGGAACGCCACCTTCAAAACGAATAGCAGATACACAAAAATGTCTTCGAGTGAGTGGTAAGCATAATGATTTGGAAGATGTTGGTTTTGATACTTATCACCATACCATGTTTGAAATGCTTGGAAACTGGTCATTTGGTGATTATTTTAAGAAAGAAGCTCTTGAATGGTCTTGGGAATTATTGACCGAAGTTTATAAACTTCCAAAAGACAGAATTTATGTATCTGTTTTTGGAGGAGATGAGAAAGATGGCGTGCCTTTCGACCAAGAAGCTTATGATATTTGGAAATCGATGGTCAGCGAAGACCGCATTATCTTGGGCAATAAAAAAGATAATTTCTGGGAAATGGGCGATACTGGGCCTTGTGGGCCTTGTTCTGAAATCCATATAGATTTACGTGACCAAGCTGAAGTAGATAAAATTGGTGGAAAAGAATTGGTGAATAATGATCATCCACAAGTTGTCGAGATTTGGAACAACGTATTTATGCAGTTTGAGCGTAAAGCTGATAAATCATTGATTCCATTGCCAGCCAAACACGTTGATACAGGTATGGGCTTTGAGCGTCTTTGTATGGCGATTCAAGGCAAGAAATCAAATTATGACACTGATGTTTTTCAAAATACAATTCAAGTAATTGAACAAATGTCAGGTAAAAAATATGGCGAAAATGGCACACTTTCATCTAATAGCTACGTTGATGTAGCCATGCGTGTCATTGCCGACCACCTTCGTGCGGTTGCTTTCACCATTGCTGATGGACAATTGCCTTCTAATGCCAAAGCGGGTTATGTTATCCGTCGTATTTTGCGTCGTGCTGTGCGTTATGGTTATTCATATTTAGGTTTCCACGAACCATTTATGAGCAAATTGGTTCCAGTTTTGGCCAACCAATTTGCCGATGTCTTCCCAGAATTAAAAGCTCAACAAGATTTTGTAACAAGAGTAGTTGAAGAAGAAGAAAAATCGTTTTTAAGAACTTTGGAAACAGGTTTGAGAAAATTGGATGACATTTTCGAACAAACAAAAGCCGCTCAACTCTCAACAATTTCGGGAGAAATCGTATTTGAATTATCAGATACTTTTGGTTTTCCATCTGATTTGACTGCTTTGATTGCTCGTGAAAAAGGTTTGAAAATTGATGAGGAAGGCTTCCAAAAAGCATTACAAGAACAAAAAGAACGTTCGAGAAAAGATTCGGCTAAAGAAGCAACTGATTGGGTTGAATTAAATGAAGGGAATGATTTTGAATTTGTTGGGTATGATGAGGTTTCTTGTGAAGCACAAATTTTAAAATATCGTAAAGTAAAAACCAAAGCTGGCGAAGAATACCACATTGTACTTGATCGTACGCCTTTTTATGCAGAAATGGGTGGACAAGTGGGCGATACAGGGCATCTTTCAATCGGTAATCATTCGGTCAACATCAAGGATACGAAGAAAGAAAACGATCTTTTCATTCATATTTCAACTGATAAAAACTTAGACGAAATTCTTCAAAATGCAACTACGGTTGTTGCTCATATTGAAGAAGATCGTCGTGATAAAATCAGAACCAACCACACCGTTACTCACTTAATGTTGGCGGCAATGCGTAAAGTTTTGGGCACGCACATTGTTCAAAAAGGTTCTTACCAAGATGATACCGTGACTCGTTTTGACTTTTCACATTTTGCTAAAGTTACTGACGAAGAATTAGGCAAAATTGAAGATATAGTCAATGAAAAAATTCGTGAAAATATTCCTTTAGAAACTAAAGTAAATATTCCGATTGCCGATGCGATTGCTTTAGGAGCAACAGCAACTTTTGGTGAAAAATATGGGGATTTTGTAAGAGTTGTCATTTTTGACCCTACATTCTCAGTTGAACTTTGTGGTGGAACGCACGCTTCTTCAACAGGGAAAATTGGTTTGTTCAAATTCATTTCCGAAGGTTCGGTTGCCGCAGGTGTTCGTCGTGTAGAGGCTATTACGGGTGGCAAAGCGATTGCTGTTATCAATGAACAGTTATCAATAAATACGCAATTAAAAGAAGTTCTCAGAAACAACGATTTAGTAAAAGCAGTAGAAAATCTCTTAGCCGAAAAAGCGGCTCTACAGAAAAAAGTCGAGGCTTTAGAAAACGAAAAATTACAAGAATTAAAGAATGAATTAGCAAAAACTGCTCAAAATATCAACGGTGTAAATGTAATTACGGCAAAAGTAAGTGTTCCATCGGCTGATGCCTTGAAACAACTTTGTTTTGATTTAAAAAACAAATTGAATAGTTTCTACGGTGTTTTAGGGGCAGAAATAGGTGGGAAACCACAAATTGCTGTAATCATTGATGAAACTGTCATGAAAGATAAAAACTTACATGCAGGAAATATCGTTAAGGAACTGGCCAAAGAAATGAAAGGCGGCGGAGGAGGCCAACCTTATTTTGCCACCGCTGGGGGCAGCGACCTGAGTGGACTTGAAAGAGCCATTGACAAAGGGAAAAGTTTTATTTAATATTGTGGGGCGAACAAAATGTTCGCCCTTTTTTATAAACAATCCCTAAACCTATGACCTTCGACCAAATCATCAACGCCCGTCGTTCAGTAAGAATATATGACGAAAATGCTCAATTTGACAGCAAAATAGTTACCAAAAGCTTGGAAAGAGCTGTTCTTTCTGCCAATAGTTCAAATATGCAGCTTTGGGAGTTTTATCAAGTTTCAAATGAAGATAAGAAAAAAGCAGTTGTAAAAGCTTGTATGCACCAATCTGCAGCCCGAACTGCTTCGGAATTAATTATCTTCGTCACTCGCCAAGACAAATGGAAAGAACGAGCCAGATGGAATTTGGCAAATATGCAAAAGCAATTTGAAGGAAAGACGCTTACTGGGAAAGATAAACGAGCATTAAACTATTATAAAAAATTAATGCCTTTATTTTATACCAATGACTTTTTGGGTATTGCCACCTTGATTAGATTTGGCATAGTTGCGTATCATACTATTATTAATAAGCCCATAATTCACCTCGTTTCACATGCCGACCAGCGTGTTTCACTACATAAATCATGTGCATTAGCTGCACAAACTTTTATGCTAAGTATGAAATCTGAAGGCTATGATACTTGCCCAATGGAGGGTTTTGACGAAAGAATGATTAAAAAAATATTGCATTTACCAGCCAATGCTGAGATTTGTATGGTAATGGCCTGTGGAATTGGCAAACCCGAAGGTATTTATTCATCACGCACCCGAGTTGATAATTCTGAAGTCATTTTTCGCATTTAAAATGTACCGTTTACTAATTTTATTTTAAAACAAATAGCTGATTATCAATAATTTACAAAAACAATAATTGTCGAATGTTAGGGATTGCTTTATACAAACAAAATAATCTTTCGTGCCAGACGTTTTCATTAGCTGTCCGATCATTTTTTGTATAAACCCTACTAACTTACTGTATGAAATTCAAAGCCGTAATTTTCGACTTCGGAAACGTTATTATTAACATTGAATTAAAACGTATTTATCAAGCTTTTGCTCAATTTACTTCCAAAAGCGAAGCTTATATTGAAAAGCAAATTACTGATAATCAACTATTTAGACGTTATGAGTCTGGTCAATTTACCGATGATGAGTTTCGTGAAATTATCAGACAAACACTTGGGTTTCCTCTGAGTGATATTGAAGTGGACAAAGCTTGGAATGCCATATTATTAGATATTCCTACTGAAAGAATTGCTTTAATAAAAAAAATTCGTCAAAATTATCCAGTATATCTATTGAGCAATACCAACAATATTCACATCAAAGCCTCCAATGATTATTTACGAAAAGCCCATAACATTAGTCACCTCGACCAGCTTTTCGACCAACTTTTTCTTTCTTATGAAATGGGTATGTGGAAACCCGATGCTGAAATTTATCATTACGTACTTAAAAAACTAAAATTGCAACCGCATGAAGTTTTGTTTTTGGATGACAATCAAAAAAATATTGAATCAGCAAATGCTATTGGCATCCAAACAATTTTAGTAGAACCACCAACTTCTATCTTAGAATATTGTAAAAACATATTTTAAGTAGTTACTTTGTGGCTTACAATAAATTAACATGAATCAAAATCGTACTCTCCTTATACAAATTGCTTTATTCGTCGTCACACTCTTAACTACCACCATTACAGGTGCAGAATGGATTTTTGGAAGACCTTTCTTTTTTGGTGAAACACCATTAGGTTGGCAGGAGTTCTTTGAAGGTTTTAAATATTCTATTCCTTTTTTGGGCGTACTCACCATCCATGAATTTGGACATTATTTTGTTGCAAAAAAACACAAAACAGAAGTAACACTCCCCTATTATATTCCTTTATGGATAGGCGGATTATCTTCTACCTTCGGCACTTTAGGAGCATTCATACGTATCAAAGAAAGAATTCAATCTCGTGTAAAATATTTTGATATTGGTATTGCAGGACCTTTGGCTGGTTTTGTGGCGGCTTTGTTTGTACTTTGGTATGGCTTCACACATTTGCCTAATCTTGATTACGTATTTAATCTTTTTCCTATATTCAAACAATATGGAAACGACTATGGGAAGTTTCTTGAAACAACTCCAGATTATATTTCTATCAAGTTAGGAGATAGCCTGCTTTTTAATTTTTTTGAACAATATGTAGCCACTGGTGAACTTCCTCACCCCTACCTTTATACCAATTATCCAATCATTTTTGCTGGTTATTTATCGCTATTCTTTACTGCATTAAACCTTTTCCCAGTTGGACAATTAGATGGCGGACATATTCTGTACGGACTGATTGGCGACCGAGCTTTTAATATTGTTTCGCCAATTTTATTTTCAATTTTTGTGTTTTATGCGGGCTTAGGATTTTTCAATGCTCATGAATTTACGACAACTGACACAAAAGCATATTTAGAATTAGTAGGTAAATTTATACTTTTCATCGGTTTCAATTATTTATGTTTCTCACGAATTACTGAAAATCAAATAAGTAATTGGCTTATTGCACTCTCAGTTGTTGCGATTCAGCTAATAATCTCGTATTTTTACCCAACAATTGAAGGATATTCAGGATTTTTAGCTTTTGGTTTAATGATTGGGCGTTTCTTGGGTGTTTATCACCCTCCTACCTACGACCGTCAACCTTTATCACTTGAAAGGAAAGTTTTAGGTTGGCTGGCACTAATCATCTTTATTTTATGCTTTAGTCCGAAACCTTTTGTAATTATTCAGAATCTTCCGAATTAAGATTTCGATATTTATTTGATTATTGGATTTTTACATTTTTAATCATTTCATTCACGCAATTTCTTTTGAAAATTATTATTCGTAAATCGTCATTCATAAATCGTTGTTCCAATGTTAAACTGGCTACTAAAAATTTGCTTTAAATTATCAGGTTGGAAAATCGTTAGTAATTTACCCCCAGATTTAAAGAAAGCTATATTTGCAGTAAGTCCGCATAACCGTACTGCCGATTTCTTTGTTGGCATTTGCACTCGTCCTACTTTAGGACTCAATATAGGTTATTTAGGTAAAGAAGAACTCTTTCGTCCTCCTTTTGGCTGGATTTTTAAACGCTTAGGAGGTACGCCTGTTTATCGCACCAAAAGCACTAATTTTGTTCAGCAAGTAGCCGAAACTTTCAATAAGCATGAGAGACTTTTGGTAGCTCTTGCACCCGAAGGAACTCGTAAAAATGTAAGTAAGCTCAAAACTGGGTTTTATTACATGGCTTATTCGGCCAAAGTTCCCATCTATATGGTGGGTTTCGACTATCCACGTAAATCGGTTATTATAGCCGAGCCATTTGATCCATCAGGAGATTTTGAAAAGGATATGCTCAAATATTTTGTTCCTTTTTTTGAAACAATTGGTGGTTTTAAAAAAGACTGGATAAAAAATTATAAAGCAGGAAAATTTGATGAATAAATAAGAGAAGTCTTAAATTTGTCAAGCAAATAATTAATAATTTAAGTTTGAAGAGATTATTATTTCTCTCAAAGAATTCGAAATAATTAGAATGAAAAAACAAACCAAATCTATAAGAATACAAACCAAACGCTCTCAATATAGAGAACATTCTACCCCTCTTTTTTTGACAAGTAGTTTTTGTTTTGATGATGCCGAGCAAGGAAAAGCTCTTTTTGACGAATCACTTGAAGGCAATATTTACACCCGTTTTTCAAATCCATCAGTACAAGAGTTTGTTGATAAAGTTTGTATGCTCGAAAATTGTGAAGAAGGCATTGCTACTGCTACAGGTATGGCAGCAGTCTTTGCAGGCTTTGCTGCACACCTCAAAGCGGGCGATCATGTAGTTGCTTCAAGAGCATTGTTTGGTTCCGCTCATCAAATATTGACACAAATATTATCTAAATGGGGAATTACACATACTTATTTAGATGCGACAGCTCCAGAAAGTGATTGGGAAGCGGCCATTCAGCCTCATACCAAAATGATTTATTTGGAAACTCCTTCCAATCCAGGTTTAGAATTAGTCGATATGGCGATGATTGGGAGAATAGCTAAAAAACATCACTTGATATATTATGTAGATAATTGTTTTGCTACACCAATCATTCATACCCCAACGGATTATGGTGCAAATTTGATTGTCCATTCAGCCACCAAATTTATGGATGGTCAGGGACGAGTCTTAGGTGGAATCATCACTGGTACTAAAGAATTGATTGCACCGATTAGATTTTTCTGTCGTCATACTGGGCCTTCAATGTCTCCATTTAATGCTTGGGTTTTATCGAAAAGTTTGGAAACACTTGAAATCAGAATGCAACGCCATTGTGAAAATGCTTTAAAATTAGCCAAAGCATTAGAAAAAATGGAAGGAGTAAAAAATGTAAAATATCCTCATTTACCTTCACATCCTCAATATGCCTTAGCTAAAAAGCAAATGGCGGCTGGTGGAGCAATGGTTACCTTTGAATTAGAAGGTGGTTTTGAGAGAGTTAATCGCTTTACTCAACTATTAAAAATTGCCTCAAATTCATCAAATTTGGGTGATTCACGTACAATTATAACGAACCCGAATACAACAACACATTCAAAATTACCAAAAGAAGATAAAGCTAAATTAGGTATCACAGAAGGTTTGATTCGTACCTCGGTGGGTTTAGAGGATATTGGAGATTTAATTGCAGATTTCAAACAAGCAGCAAAAAAATCAATTGTGAATGCATGATTTAGTGAATGTGTGATTTGTAAATGATAAAAAATAAATCACACATTCATTCAATCACCAATCACTCAATAAAAAATGTCCATTGAAGAAGCATATACTGCCCGAATTGTCAAAGAAGAAAATGAACTTTTATTCTCACGATTCAATCGTCTGAATAATGACCTATTTTCTTTCAATGCACATGCGAAAGATGAAATTTTGGCATTAAAATCGCAGGTACGTAATTTGACCAAAACAATACAAGAAAAAGACTTTGAAATAAAAAAACTTCAAGAAAGACTAAAAAAACAAGATTTTCTTGAAAAAAGTAAAGAAATTCAAAAAGAAAGTGTTAAAATTGTATCGAATAAGATTCAAAAGTCAAAAGACAGCGTAGAATTAAAGAAAACGATTGCGGAATTAATAAAAGAGATTGATGTGTGCGTTGCATTATTGGACGAATATTAGTTGGAAAAAGTAAATAGCTAAGTAAATTAATGACGAAAAGTAAAAATGGCCGAGTCTGAGAAATTAGAAATAGGGTTGAAAGTAATGAGTCGGGTCATTACTCTTCGGATTCAACCCGAAATGGAGCCTTATTTTCGTAAAGCAGCCACTTTAGTTAACCAACGTATCAATTCGTTTACCAAAAACCACAGTGGCGGGGAAATGGATTCTTGGGATTTTTTGATTACCGTTGCCATTGAAGGAATGGTAGAATCACAAAAAAATCAAGATAAATATAGACTTTTGCAACAATCACTTGATAAGAGGCTCAACGACCTTGATAATCGTCTAACTCTAAATTAATAGAAATCATTGAATAAAATATCGTAATTTTTAACTTAATAACATCAACAAACTTACGATTATTAGACTCATTTTTGATTAATATTCACTTCCAGTTTTCTCTTTTTCTCCTCATTTGTCTTGGCTTTTCGCTCGGAGACTATTGATTTTTCATTAGTTTCAAACCAAACCGCTGCTGCGGATTGTCTAAATTATTTTTAAAATTTTTAAAAAATTTTCCGAAATGTCAAATATTATACCCGTTCTTTTCGCAGCCCTACTGGCATTGGTAGTAGGTTATTTTGTGGGAAGAGCCTTACTCAAAAAAACATTCCAAAGCAAAGAAGCTGACGGAGAAATGCGTGCGAATGAACTTTTAAAAACTGCTCAACAAACGGCTGAAAACATTAAAAAAGATAAAATGTTGGAAGCAAAAGAACATTTTTTGAAACTGAAAACTGAATTTGAAGACGAGTCGAACAAACGTAAAAACATTATTTTACAAAATGAGCAACGAGTCAAACAAATGGAGCAACAAGCTGCTCAGACCAAACAACAAGCTCAGCAATTAGAACAACAGAATATTCGCCGAGAAAAAGAATTAGAATTGCTTCAAGCAAAACTTACTGAGCAAACTGAGGCTGCAACAAAACAAATAGAAGCAGCTACCAAACGTAAAGAAGAAGCTGACAAAATGCTCCAACAACAAGTGGAGCAATTAGAAAAAATAGCTAATCTGACTGCTGACCAAGCAAAACAACAATTGATTGATGCCATCAAAGGTGAGGCAGAAACGAGAGCTTCTGGTTTTATTAAACAAACTATTGAAGAAGCGAAGTTAACCGCAACAAAAGAATCTAAGAAAATTATTATTGAAACCATCCAGAGAACCGCTGCAGAACAAGCAATCGAAAACTGTGTTTCGGTATTTAATATAGAAGGTGATGAAATTAAAGGTAAAGTGATTGGACGTGAAGGGCGTAATATTCGAGCTTTAGAGGCTGCTACAGGTGTTGAAGTGATCGTAGATGATACACCAGAAGCAATTGTGATCTCAAGTTTTGATCCTGTTCGTCGTGAAATTGCACGTCTTTCTCTCCATCGTTTGGTGCAAGATGGACGTATCCACCCTGCAAGAATTGAAGAGGTGGTTGCTAAAACTAAAAAAGATATTGAGAACGAAATCAATGAAATTGGTGAACGTACAGTTATTGATTTGGGCGTACATGGTTTGCACCCGGATTTGATTCGTATGATTGGTAGAATGCGTTTCCGCTCTTCTTATGGACAAAATCTACTTCAGCACTCTCGTGAAGTTGCCAAAATGTGTGCGACAATGGCATCAGAATTAGGACTGAACGCTAAGTTAGCCAAACGTGCTGGATTGCTACATGATATTGGTAAAGTATGGCACGAAGAGCAAGAATTGCCTCATGCACTTTTAGGAATGGAATTAGCAAAAAAATACAAAGAACATCCAGAAGTTATCAATGCCATTGGTGCTCACCACGATGAAATTGAAATGACTTCGATGATTTCACCAATCATTCAGATTTGTGACTCTATTTCTGGTTCACGACCTGGTGCAAGACGTGAAATGATGGAATCTTATGTGCAACGTTTAAGAGATTTAGAGGAATTGGCTCTGGCGTTTAATGGTGTTGAAAAGTGTTACGCGATTCAAGCTGGTCGTGAATTACGTGTGATTGTAGATTCTGAAAATGTGACAGATGAAATTGCTGGAAAATTATCTTTTGATATTTCACAAAAAATAGAGAAAGAAATGCAATATCCAGGGCAGATAAAAGTAACAGTCATCCGTGAAATGAGAAGCGTAGCTTATGCTAAATAGACTCAAATAATTTTTTTAAGGCGATACTTCACAGTATCGCCTTTTTTATTGTCAAATGGTTCATAGTTTCTCATAATAGTAGATATTTAACCATTGATCGATTCTAATATTTTTCCAAATATTACAAATCCATGTTTTTTTAAGAAAAAATCAAGAAAATATTAGTGACCTTTTCAAAATTTCCATATTTTTTTTTGAAATCTCAAAATGTCTATTAAATTTGATTACTCAACAAACGCTAATACTATGAACAAGTTATCAGAAACATGGATAGTAGATGGTACTATTGATTTTGAAGTAAAAAAATATACCTTATTGGCTTATCTACAAAAAGTCAAAGAGTGTTTTGATGAAAATAAGATTTATCCTCAACTTTCCGACTTATTTTTTCACTACAATAATTTGACTTCCCTAAAGTCAAACAAAAACTACCTTAAAGAACAATTTCCTAAACGTTTAACTGGAATTCAAATTGAGAATTTAGAATTAATCTATGAAGAGATGATTGCTGATAATACTTTGATGCTTGAAATTGAAGAAATAATGCACTATGCTACTCAGAGATTTAAAAATGCCATTTCAGTAGGTAATGAAATTTGTAGTTTCGTTGAAAGTAAATTAGCAATCAATCCAATCGGCATAATGCCTCTCAAACTCGATGAAGGATATTTCTTCTTGAGTGCAGGGAAAAAGCATAGTACAAGAGTCTATTCCTACAGATTGACTCTTTTTGAAAGACATAGTGAAAAATATAGATCTCTTAGCACTACATTTATTTCAGAATGGGAACGTAATTTTGTAAATAGCTATGAAAATATCAAGCTAAATCTTATTAAAGTTCAAAAAAACATGCCTCATCCAGCCGTTTATGCCATCGAAACTGAATTGTCTTTCCCTTTGGAAGAAACATTATTGCCCGTTGCCAAACGAACTTTAGTACAACATATTAGCAAATAATTTTTTTACTATAAAAAAAGACCTTTCATTGCTGAAAGGTCTTTTTATTATCTCCTAAGTTGTTAATTACAACTTACGTTTTACTTCTTTGATTTCAAAGCTTTCAAGTGTATCACCTACTTCGATTTCATTGAAACCTTTTAAGCTCATACCACATTCAAAGCCATATTTCACTTCATTTACATCATCTTTGAAACGTTTCAATTGTTGTATTTCACCTTCATGAATAACGATCCCGTCACGTATCAATCTGACTTTGTTATTTCGTTTGAAGTTTCCATCAGTCACATAACAACCTGCGATTGTACCAACTTTAGAGATTTTGAATACTTCACGAACTTCAATTGTACCAACAATTGTTTCTTCTTCCTTCGGAGCTAATAAACCTTCCATCGCATCACGAATCTCGTTTATCGCATCATAAATGATTGAATATAAGCGAATTTCAATTTCTTCTTGGTCTGCAATCTTGCGAGCATTAGTTGAAGGGCGAACTTGGAAACCAATCACAATTGCATCAGCAGTAGAAGCAAGCAAAACATCAGATTCAGAAATTTGACCAACTCCTTTATGGATAATTGCTACTTGAACTTCATCGGTTGAAAGTTTCAATAATGAATCCGAAAGTGCCTCTACTGAACCATCCACGTCACCTTTCACAATTACGTTTAATTGATGGAATGTTCCAATAGCCTTTCTACGTCCGATTTCCTCCAATGTAATATGCTTTTTAGCACGAATACTTTGTTCACGATGAATTTGCTCACGTTTGTTTGCAATATCACGAGCTTCACGCTCAGTATCCATTACATTGAATCTATCACCTGCTTGAGGAGCACCTGGTAATCCAAGCACCTGTACTGGTGTTGATGGGCCGGCAGACTTGATTCTTGCACCAGTTGCATCAACCATTGCTTTTACACGTCCAAAATATTGACCTGCCAATATCACATCACCTACTTTTAAGGTTCCATTTTGAACCAAAACGGTTGTAACATATCCACGACCTTTATCCAAAGACGCTTCAACTACAGTTCCTACAGAAGTTCTATCTGGGTTCGCCTTCAAGTCAAGTAATTCGGCTTCAAGCAAAACTTTATCAAGCAATTCATTGATACCAATACCTTTTTTGGCAGATACTTCTTGTTCTTGATACTTACCACCCCAACTTTCAACTAAAATATTTTCTTTAGCTAAATCTTCACGAATTTTTGCAGGATTTGCACCTACTTTATCAATTTTATTGATAGCAAATACAATTGGCACGCCAGCATTTTGTGCATGGTTGATAGCCTCACGGGTTTGAGGCATCACACTATCATCGGCAGCTACTACAACTATTACAATATCAGTGACTTTCGCACCTCTGGCACGCATGGCAGTAAATGCTTCGTGACCAGGTGTATCAAGGAATGATATTTTCTTGCCTTTATTTGGACCTTCATTGATTTCAACATCATAAGCTCCGATATGCTGAGTGATACCTCCAGCCTCGCCTGAAGCTACCTTCGTACGGCGAATATAATCAAGTAATGAAGTTTTACCATGATCAACGTGACCCATAATGGTTACAATTGGAGCTCTTGGTAATAAATCTTCATCCGCATCTTCTTTTTCGATGGTATCCACTTTTATCTCTTCTTCGGCAGAGATAAACTGTACATCATAATCAAAATCAAGAGCAAGCATTTGGATTGCTTCTGCATCAAGTCTTTGGTTGATTGATACAAACATACCCATTTTCATGGCTGCAGAAATAACCTCCGTAACTGAGACATCCATCAATGAAGCCAATTCGGCAGCAGAGATAAATTCGGTTACTTTCAAGATATTGCTTTCTTCTTGCTCTTGAAGTACACGTTGTTCTTCTTGGTCGGCACGAGACTTACGTTTGTCTTTACGGTATTTTGCTCCAAAGTCAGGGCCTTTGGTTTGCATACGAGCCATCGTTTGTTTGATTTGCTCTTTTACCTGTACTTGCGAAACCTCTTCACGACGCTCTTTTTTCTTCTTAACATCAGCTTTTTTAGGTGACTCGGTAGTTTTCGCTACGCCAGTCGCTGCTGGGCCTGAAGTTTTTGGTTTATTTACTACAACATCTCCATTAGCACTATTGACTTTCTCTCCACGTTTCACACGCTTACGTTTACGCTTGCGTTTTTCTTCATTACTCAATGCTTTTTTCTCAACTGGCAATTCAATTCGACCTAAGACCTTTAAACCTTGAAGTTTTTCGCCTCTTGCTTGAATTAATTCAGGCTCGATGAAATCTTCAATGATAGGAATTTCTTTCTTAGGTGGTGGTGGTGGAACTGGTCTTTGCTCAGCTTTATGCGGAGGACGTTGGTCATTTCTTTGTTGTGGTTGTCCACCTTGTCCTTGCGGTCTCTGTTGTCCTTGACCTTGAGGTCTTTGTTGATTATCCTGCTTCTGATAAGGAGGACGATTATCTTGTCTTTGTGGTTCTTGCTGACGACGTTGTTCATTTGGTTTTTGTTCAAACTTTGGCGGCTCAACAACAACTTTTGGAACTTCTACTTTCGGCAGCTCTACAACTGGCTTTGACTCTTCAACCACTGGTTTTGGCGTTTCAGCCACAGGTTTTACTTCTTCGACAATTGCCTTTGGAGCTTCAACCACTGGTTTTGGTGCTTCAACAACAATCGGTGTTTTAGCAATTTCTACAACTGGCTCAGCTTTTACAGGTTCTTTAGGAGTTTCAACGACTACCTTTGGTTGTTCAACAACAACTGGTTTTGGCGTTTCAACTTCCGATATTTTTTGCTCAACTTTAGGAGCAACCACAACTGGTTCGACCTTCACAGGCTCAACAGGTGGAGGAGTTGGCTTTTTGTCTAAATCAATTTTGCCAAGAATAGTGACCCCTTGTAATTTGTTTTCTACACGAATTACTTCTGGTTCAGCTTGTACAATTGGCGTTTTTTCGACAACTGGTTCTACTTTTTTCTCTTCAACTTTAGATTGATCACGGAAATAAAGTATATCAGAATTACCCGATGAAGCTTTATTTTCCTCAACAGATTTAGGTGCTGTACCATCTTCAAGCAAAGAAGTATTGTTATATTCTTTTGAGAGAATATTTAACTGCTCAGAGTTGAGTTTGGCGTTTGGATTATTTTCAATACGAATTCCTTTTACGGCAAGCTTTTCGACGATAGTAACGATACCAACGTTGAGTTTCTTAGCTGCAAGGCTGAGTCGCATTTCTTTTTGTTCTGTCATAAATTGATTATAAAAATCGGTTTTTGTTATCCATTACTGGACTATTTCTTTACTAATTGTGAACGGATGAAATAGACAATCAGGAATCTATATACATCACTATTTGATAGGTTAGAAACCTATAAGTAGCAAAATTCAAACAATCGGCATTTCAGAATTTTATAATCAACTGATTATCAGGTTATTATTTTACATTCTTCATCTCGATTAGTTTTAAATTACTACTTAATAACCTTTCCAACGAATAATTTGACAGAAAGGTTTTATAAACTACACTCATTTATTCAAATTCTCTGCGTAATACTTCCATTACCTCTTCGATTGTCTCTTCTTCTAATTCAGTTCGGCGAGCAATATCTTCTTTTGAAATGGCCAAAACAGATTTAGCTGTATCAAGACCGATTTTGCGGAATTCATCCAATACCCAATCTTCGATTTCATCAGAGAATTCAGACAAATCAACATCTTCCTCGTCTTCTTCACCTTCAATGTCTCTGAATACGTCTAATTCCATCCCCACTAGTTTCCCTGCCAATTTGATATTCATACCGCCTTTACCAATTGCCAAAGAAACTTGATCTGGTTTCAAGTAAACAGCTACACGCTTACGCTCATTATCTACCTGAATATTACTAATCTTTGCAGGGCTTAATGCTCTTGAAATCAACAAGTTAAGATTATCGGTCCATTGAATAACGTCAATATTTTCGTTTTCCAATTCTCTAACAATTGTATGAATTCTTGAACCTTTCATCCCAACACAAGCTCCCACTGGATCGATACGATCATCGTAAGACTCAACTGCGACTTTGGCTCTCTCGCCTGGTTCACGAACAATTTTACGAACTGAAATAAGTCCATCCAAAATTTCTGGAATTTCTTGCTCAAACAAACGTTCCAAAAATACTGGTGAAGTTCGTGAAAGTGTAATTCTTGGTGTACCATTGTTCATTTCAACTTTATGAACAACAGCTTTGATACTTGAACCCTTTCTTGGTCTATCTTTTGGTATTTGCTCAGTTTTTGGTAAAACTAATTCGTTGCTTTCGCTATCTAAGCAAACAAATTCTTTTCCTAAAATTTGATATACTTCCACGATAATTAATTCACCAACCAAGTCCTTATACTTCAAATAAAGCATTTCTTTTTCCAAATCTTTGATTTTTTGAATCAAAGTTTGGCGAGCTGTTTGCACTACACGACGACCGAAATCTTCTAATTTAACTTCATCAGCTACTTCTTCACCAATTTCGAAATCGGGTTGAATTTTTTGAGCCTCCGAAAGCATAATTTTATCAGTATCCCAAATATCTTCCGAGTTGTCATCAACGATTTCTCTTGTACGCCACATCTCCAAGTCACCGCTATCGGCATTGATGATGACATCAAAATTATGGTCTGAGCCAAATTTTTTACGAATCATTGTGCGAAAAACGTCTTCCAACACTTTAATCATGGTTGGTCGGTCGATGTTTTTTTCACGGGCAAATTCCGAAAAGGATGCTATTAACTCTCCACTGTGCATATTTTGAATTAGTTCTGAGTTCTGAGTTTTGAGTGCTGAATGTAAAAATGCTATTTATTTCTAAATTAGCTAACATTTTTATGACCAAAAAACTCGTAAACCTCTTTATATTATTTGAATGATATAATTACTTGTGATTCTTTTATAGTATCAAACGCAATACTCATTGGTATTATTTCCTCTGTTTTCTTACGTTTTTTTTCTTCAATAATGGTAATCTTTTGGCTATCAACCTCTTCCAATTTTCCTTTAACAATCGTTCCGTTTTTGAGTGTTATTTGTAAGCTACGTCCAATATTTTTTCGATACATCCTTTCTGACTTCAACAAAACATCAACACCAGGCGACGACACTTCCAAAGTATATTTTTCAGGCATTATTTCATCTAAGCTTTCGCCTAATTGACGACTAATCGCCCGACATTCATCAATCTTAATTCCTTCATCAGAATCTAATAGAATGGTAACTTTACTATTTAATTTCGATAAAGACACTTTAATATCAACCACAAAAAACTTATCATTTTCGAGAAGTGGTTGTAAAAGTTGTTCGATTTTTGATTTAACTTCAGTATTCATATTTTGCGATAGCAATGACAAGAAAAAAAGGAGGGCTTCGCACCTCCTTTTTCACAATTCTACCGCAAATGTAGGTATTTATTTCCGTTTTTGCAAGTTTGATTACTATATTTTATTTGAATTATTAATTCAAATAGTATTCTCTGCTTTATCATTGAAAATTTCTCAATTTCTGCTTCGAATATTCATATACGATGATTGCTGGCACATAGAACGTAATATCGGCAACAATTTTAGCAAGAATGATTCCTAACCATATATCATTTACCCAAATTGGAAAATAATACATGAGCGTTGGTCGAATAAAAAGACTATCAGCAACTTCTGTAAATCCAAATTCCACAACCAAAGCTCTTATATTTTGAATGAAAGTATGAAATGAATATTTTTTATTTTTCTTTCTTAATTCCTTCTTAGCAGCGAAAATATCAGCAAGTAACATGTACCCAAAATAAACAATATTCCCAACCCACGTTCCCACCAAAGCTGTAGTCAGATGATTTTGTGTTATTTTAAATGTAAAAACCGAAGACAAAATTGTTGCCGTGCTGGAAATAATTCCAGCAGGCATATACCTCTTTGCCCATTCGATTACTTTATTTTTCATAGCACTTTTCATTGTTGTGTAAATTTCATCATCAAACAACTCATTTTTGAGTAAAGGTAATATTAAAAAAGTAATTCAAAATGAGATTCTATCGTGTATATTTCGTAATTTCAAGTTTAGGAACTATTTTTAGGCAATGATTTTGACACATCAAATTCCACTATATACATAACTCTCTTATCATCAATCAATTATCTGTATTATTATTTAGTAATACTTGTTCGGAGAGTCATTTTAATCACAAAAAATGGTATTGATTAGAAAATTTTTAAAGCGTTTTTTATTCTTAATGAATATTTTACTGGCCTTATATACTTTATTAGTATATCAGTTGAGTTATTCAGTAAGTGTAAAGCATTGGCTTGCCGGTTTTTTAATGCTTTCAATGCCATTTGTTTTGTTGGGTAACTTCTTATTTGTTTTAATTTGGATTTTTCGTAAGTCTTATCGTACATTTCTTTCTTTAGGTATTCTTATTCTGGGTTTTCCATTTATTTTAAGAACCATTTCTTGGCATAATATTGATAGTAACGATACTCGTAAAGGACTCACAATTTTGAGTTATAATCTTATGTGGTGCGATGCTTTTACTTACATTGACCAACACGATACCACCAATGCTATCAATATAGTAAAAAAAGTTGTTGATATTGATGCCGATATTAAATGTGTACAAGAGTTATATAACTGGGATGGTTTTCCGCAATTCCAAACAATTAAAAAACTTCGAGGTACACATAAATACTATACTTATGTTCATTCAACTCCTGGTAATGACAAAGGTCAGGGAGATATTGGATTAGCTATTTTTTCTAAATACCCAATCATAAGAAAACAAGAAAAACATTGGTCAATTAATCATAACGGGTTACTTTCTGCTGATATTGTTGTCAAAAGAGATACAATCCGAGTCATCAATGTTCAACTCCGCTCAATGGGTATTCGAGTACAGCGTGTAATTGCAGCAAAACAAGACAAAGAAAAAGCAAAACAAGAAGCCAAAACTATTTATCATCAATTGAAAGGTGGTTTTGAAGACCGAGGGATTCAAGTAAAAGAATTAGAAAAATGGATACAAGAAAGCCCCTACCCTTTGATTGTTTGTGGAGACTTTAATGAATTACCTTATGGTTTTGCGTATGGAAAAGTACGTAATTATTTAGAAAACGCTTTTGAAGAAGCAGGTCGAGGATTTGGATTTACTTATCACAAAAAGCCAGGTTTTATTAGAATTGATAACCAATTCTTTGATAATAAGTATTTTGAAATCAAACGTTTTAAAACATTTTCAGAAACACCATATTCCGACCATTATCCTATTTGGGGAGAATATATAATAAGAAATAAAGAATTGTGATTGTAGATTTCGGAATGAGGAATTGGAAATGTAAATTCTATACAATTTTTAAGAAAATATAGATTATCCACTTGAATAGATTTTATAAGATTTTTTTTATTTGTTTTTTATTTAAAATACCACAAACTAATATAAATTATCAACACACTTTAAGTTTATGGAAAAACTTTATCAGATTGCTTTAACGCATGTTGAAGGTGTCGGAGGAGTTTCATTTAGGCAACTAATTAGCCATTTTGGTTCAGCAGAAAATGTTTTTAAAGCAAAAACTGATAAACTTCTTAAAATTTCTGGGATTGGGCAAACAATAATCGAAGGTTTAAAAAGTAAGAATTTGCTTGCTAATGCAGAAAAACACCTACTTGAAGCTGAAAAGAAACAAATAACACTACTTTTTTCGACCGAAAAAAATTATCCTTCACGCCTAAAATTACTTTATGATGCTCCAGCCGTACTTTATTATAAAGGGAATGCTGATTTAAGCCATTTCCGAACAATAGGTATTGTTGGCACAAGACAGGCCACTGATTATGGAAAAAAAATAACTGAAGAACTTGTGCATGGAATCAAGCCATACAATCCACTGATAGTGAGTGGATTAGCTTATGGCATAGACATAGCAGCCCATAAATCTGCCCTCGAAAATAAACTTCCTACTATTGCAGTTTTAGCAAGTGGATTAGATATTATTTATCCTTCACAACACGAAAAATATATTGAGCAAATATGTCAAGAAGGTGGGATTATCTCTGAAAATCCACTTGGAATGCAACCTATACGCAATTTATTTATTGCCAGAAATCGCATTATTGCTGGTTTGAGCGATGCGTCAGTTGTGATTGAATCTGCCAGTAAAGGAGGGGCAATGGTTACTGCAGAGTATGCCAATAATTATCACCGTGAGGTTTTTGCTGTACCAGGCACTTTAGCGAGTAAATATTCGGAAGGGTGCAATAAGCTTATCAAACAAAATAAAGCTAATATTTATACAAAAGTTGATGATATTATAGAAATTTTAAATTGGAATATTGAATCGAATGTCGAAAGTCAGTCTAAAAAGACAAATAGCACTGAATTAGATTTAAGTTTATTTACAAACGAAGAAAGTCAGGTGATTGCTCATCTTCGCCAACATGGAGAAATGCAAATTGATGAATTGAGTTGGCAAACACAAATTTCCATTAATCGGGTAGCTTCACTCCTACTCAATCTTGAATTTCAAGGTATAATCAAAGCTATGCCTGGAAAAAAGTTTGGCTTAAAGTAGCATTAAAATTATTTTTTCTCAAACGTTTTATCTTGAAACTACGTTTATTTATTACGTTTCATATTTTTTAGAAGATAAATACAGATTCAAGTGAAATCACAGTTAAAATTCACATTAATATTTATTACATTTAGTGTTGTACTGGTTTCTTGTTTTAATAAATGGATTATGACAGATAAAGAGCTAAGATTACATTATGAAAATCGACTTGCCAAGCCTTTTTATCACGTTATTGAAAATGACTCCATTAAATTGCATTTTGTAACTTTCGGGTCGGATACTGCTCAACCAGTCATTTTTATTCATGGAGCCCCTGGCTCTTGGGATGGTTATCTGAATATGCTTGATGATAGCCTACTGCAACATAATTTTCATCTCATTTCGGTAGATAGACCAGGCTACGGAAAATCTCAAAAATTTGGTACATTGGGTCATCCTAAAAAAAGAACTTATTCACTCGAACAACAAGCAAAAAGCATTATTCTTGCACTAAAAAACAATCATTCGCATAAAAAAGCAATCATTATTGGTCGTTCGTATGGAGCTCCAGTAGCGGCCAAAATTGCAGCATTGTTTCCAGAAAAAATTGAAAAGATTATTTTACTTTCACCAGCAATTGACCCCGATACTGAAAAATTTTGGTGGTTTTCAAAATTCGGGAAAGTATTTTTAGTACGTTGGTTCTTACCCGAAAGAATGAATACTGCAACTGATGAAAAGTATGCTCACACAAAAGAGTTAAGAATCTTGAAAAATGACTGGCAAAAAATCAAATCTGACGTAACTGTAATGGTCGGTGGGCAAGATTGGATTGTTGATACAACAAATTTTTCTTTTGCAAAAAGGATGCTTGTTGGAAAAAATGCTAAATTTATATTTATTCCTGAATCAGGGCATTTGATTTCAAAAACAAGGCCTGATTTGGTAAAAAAAGAGTTATTTATTAATAATCAGACCACAGATATTGGTAGATAAGAAGTTATTATATCCTTGTTTTACAGTGGACACTATTGGAAAGAAATTACCTAAACTAATCATAAACCAAACTTCATCTAAAACATGAAACACCTGTTTTTATTACTCTCCTTTGTAAGTTTGAGTATTTTTGCCCAAAACTCAAAAGACAAAATGCTTGAAAGTATCAGCAAAAAAGAAATGTATTATGGCGGCATTGCCAAACAAATCTGGAACTATGCTGAAGTCGGTTATCAAGAAACTAAAAGCTCTAATTTATTACAAGAAACACTTAGCAAAGAAGGCTTTAAGATTGAAAAAGGTGTTGCAGGAATTCCCACTGCATTTACAGCAAGTTTTGGTGAAGGAAAACCAATCATAGGTATTTTGGGCGAGTTTGATGCTTTGCCAGGATTGTCACAAGATTCAACAGCCGACCAAAAATCAGTCGGTGGAATCGCTGGCCATGCTTGTGGGCATCATCTATTTGGCACTGCCTCAGCAGCTGCAGCCATTGCAGTAAAAGAGTATATGAAAGCCAATAATATCAAAGGAACGCTTCGTTTTTATGGAACACCTGCCGAAGAAGGTGGCTCTGGTAAAGTGTATATGGTGCGTGAAGGTTTATTCAATGATGTTGATGTAGTTGTTCACTGGCATCCAGGTTCTTCAAATAGTGCAAGTTTTGGTACTTCATTAGCAAATAAATCAGGAAAATTTCGTTTTCATGGTATTTCAGCTCATGCGGCTGCCTCTCCTGAAAAAGGCCGTTCGGCTTTGGATGGTGTAGAAGCAATGGATAATATGGTAAATATGTTACGTGAACATGTACCTTCTGACACTCGTATTCATTATGTAATTACTAATGGCGGAAAAGCTCCTAACGTGGTACCCGATTTTGCTGAGGTCTATTATTATGCAAGAAGTCCACGTAGAACTGATGTGATGGATGTGTGGTCTCGCATTGAAAAAGCAGCCAAAGGAGCAGCTATGGGAACCGACACACAAGTAGATTGGGAATTGACAGGTGGAACTTACGAACTTTTGCCTAATGAAACCCTTGCAAAAGTGATGCACGCAAACCTAACTAAAGTTGGTGGAATGACCTACACAGCTGAAGAAAAAGCATTTGCAGAAAAAATTTCAAAAACCTTAGGTTTAGAAAGCATAAAATATGATGATGCCACAGGTGTAAAACCATTATCGGCCGAAAAAGGTGCGGGTGGTTCAACCGATGTAGGTGATGTTAGTTGGACAGTACCAACCGTTGGACTGTCAACTGCAACTTGGGTTCCTGGAACACCAGCACATAGTTGGCAGGCCGTTGCAGCGGGTGGCATGAGTATTGGTAGAAAAGGAATGGTAATCGCTGCAAAAACTTTGGCCTTAACAGCAACTGACCTTTTTGAAAACCCACAATTGATAAAAGATGCAAAAACTGAATTTGAAAAAGCCCGTGGCACTAAAGAATTCAAGTATCAGGCGATGGTTGGTGACAGAAAACCTGCTTTGGATTATAGGAAGTAATAGCTAAAATTGAATAAATATTCTATTTTAAACAAAAAAGCATCAGGATCGAATCTGATGCTTTTTGTTTATTACCCAAATTTATTGGCCAATTCTATGAGTATCGATTATTTATCGATACTTAATATAAAAAAAATTCTGTGAGATCTGTGTATGGCACCCAAAATCTCAACCTAATTAAAGTGTAGATTTAGTTTTTTTATTTACAGTACTAAAGTAAAATTTGCTAAATACCCATTTAAAATTAGCTTTTTTCCCTTTCATAAAACTATTTTAAGATAAAATAGCAATTAGTCAGCATAAAGTCTAAACAAATAACTAAACGAAACACTCTATCTTTTTAGTGTGTATTTTAAGGCTTCAACCAATTTCACTTCAAAAAGATAATAAAAGATCGTTTATGGTTTACTTTCAAACCAAAAGGTGCAAGAATTTCAAAGCACCCTAAGGCAACAAATGACCGTTTAATAAAAATGGATAGTTAAAACCATATTTAATCTACTATTTTGAATATCGTAAAAGTTTCTCAAATATTAGAAAAATATAATTTATAAAAATTAAAACTGATCTCTGAATAATCAAAAATATGATAAAAAAACACCTACTTACCTTCTTGGTGCCTTTGCATCTTTTTACAGCATAGGTATTTCCATTATCCGAATTTAATTCTTACCATGAAAAACCACTGATAACATGATCTCCAAATAAATTCTAACTTTCAATTGGTTACAAGCTATCCTTCAAAAATTACTGGTCTGTGATAATATTTAATCTTTGCAAAATTCAAATTAAACTAATATTTAATAATGAATTTTTGCTTATTAATACCCTTTTGTTTGATATTTAAAAATAGCCTATGAATTCTTCAAATAACCTTCCAAATACCCTAGTTCACGTGGGCGGACGTAAACATGTGCAACCTGAAGAAGTAATTATACTCATTGCTGATAGTAACTACACAACTATCTTTCTCGCCAGTGGCAAAAATTTTATGGTGGCAACTAATATTGGTAAAATACAAAAAATATTGCAAGCCCATGGACAATTTATTAGAACAAACAAAGCTCAAGTCGTTAATTGGGCTTATGTCATCAGTAGCACCTATAATCAACTTTTACTTCACGATAATAAGATAGTGATATTTTCAAGAAGAAGGAGAATAAAAGTAAGACCACAATTAATATCAAATATTCATAAATGAATTCCCACCTACATTATTGTAGGCAATTCATCTTCTCAATTAAGAAATATTTTACTAATTTTTTCTAATCATTCATGCTTAAAAACTCTATTAATCATGAACAACCTTAAAACCAATGCTTTCTTTAGGAGTAAGAAGGAACTGCTTATGAAAAATTATTTTTTACTATTTTTATTATTAAGTACATTCATCTCCAAAGGTCAAATTTTTACACAAAATTTAAACGATGGTTCAATTACAATTACGCCAAAAGGGCTAAAAGGAAATACCAATAGTGGAACACTCATTAATAATGTAGCACTCGGCTCAAACGCATTGGGTTTGAATACCACAGGTCAGGCTAATACTGCAATTGGATTTTATTCTCTTTATGCTAATACTACTGGTAGCAATAATACTGCTAATGGAAATTGGTCTCTTCAAAGTAATACAATTGGTAACAATAATACTGCTAATGGGCAAGGTGCTTTAACTTTCAACAACACGGGAAGTTTTAATACGGCTGATGGCAACTTGGCACTTCACGAGAATTCAAGTGGGGTTGGAAATACGGCGACAGGAAATTCTGCACTAGAAAAAAATACAATTGGGAACTATAATACTGCAAATGGTAGTTGGGCCTTACAATTTAATACGACTGGTAATGCTAATACTGCTACTGGAAATGGGTCACTTTTAAATAACACCAATGGTTACAATAATACTGCAAATGGACAAAATGCTTTGCTAAAGAATACAACTGGGAATGCTAATACTGCATATGGGCAAGGTAGTCTTCAAAACAATACAACTGCGAACAATAATACAGCTACTGGACACATTTCGTTGAAAAACAACACAACTGGTCATGATAATACTGCAAATGGACAAGCTTCTTTGCTAAACAATACAATTGGTAATTTTAATTCTGCAACTGGGCAAGGCAGTCTTCAAGAAAATACAGAAGGAAACTCTAATACAGCAAATGGAAATTGGTCTCTACAATCAAATACCACTGGCAATGCTAATACAGCAGTAGGTGTAGGCTCTTTGATGAAAACCACAACTGGTAGCAATAATACTGCAATTGGAAATTGGTCTCTTAATGCAAATACAACAGGAAATTATAATACTGCAAATGGAGGTAGTAGTCTACAAAACAATACATTAGGTAATTCTAATACTGCTAATGGTTTTTATTCTCTTAATGCCAATACAACTGGCAATTCCAATACATCAAATGGAGTTGGCAGTTTAGAATACAATACAACTGGTAACAATAATACCGCAAATGGATTCTGGGCTCTACGAAAAAACACTACTGGAATCAATAATACTGCGAATGGTAAAAGTAGCCTTCAAGAAAACACTATTGGTTACAATAATACTGCAAATGGACAAAATGCTTTGCTAAAAAACATAACTGGTTATATGAATACTGCTGATGGGCAACAATCAGGTAATAGCATTATTACTGGTAATAACAATACATTTTTAGGCTATGCAAGTGATGCCACTGACGATTTTAGCAATGCCATGGCCATTGGTTCTAATGCTAAAGTAGATGCAAGCAATAAAGTTAGAATTGGGGATGCCTCGGTTACTGTTATTGAAGGTCAAGTACCTTTTACAACTCCATCTGACCGTCGATTAAAAGAAAACATTACAGTCAATAATCGTTTAGGATTAGATTTTATTACGCATTTAAGTCCCGTAAGTTATAATTATATTTCAGATAAAACAAAGGTTAGGCATGATGGTTTCATCGCACAGGAAGTGGAAGAAACGATGAAAAAATTAGGAGTAAGCTTTAGTGGACTGAATAAATCAAACAATGGAATGTATTCTTTGGCTTATTCTGATTTTATAATGCCTTTAGTAAATGCCGTGAAGGAACAACAAATCCAAATCAATGATTTGAAAAAACAACTGCAAGAAGCAAATGGTTTTAAACAAAAATTAGAAGATTTTGAAAAAAGAATGGCTTCATTGGAAGGATTAAAAACTGTAGGTCAGGATACTTCTAAAAAATAAGCTCTTTTCTTAATGACAAAAAGGAATATTTGATAAATCAATATTTTGTTTGATAATATGAGGATAAGCAGCGTTAAAACCTCTGATTATCAGCCAAATAGCAAGAATTGAATAAGTAATTGGAATAAGTTTTGGGAGTTTCAAGGCAAAGGTTTTTCTAAGCCATGTGGCTCCCAAACTTATACCTAACATCATAGGCAAAGTACCGAGTCCAAATAAAAACATAAATGTCATTCCGTCGGTAATGTGTTCGGTTAGAAATGCTCCGCTTAGAGCCGCATAAACCAATCCACAAGGAAGAAAACCATTTAAAAGCCCAAACAAAAACTGCGTCACAAACGAATGTTTCTTAAAAAGTGCTGATAATGAAGATTTTATAAGATTAGTAAACCTAAATATTTGAGGATTTAAGCTAATTTTATTTTGTAATGATTTGGGCAATAATACTGCCAATAAAATCAAGATTCCGAGTACAATAGAAAGCGTTTTTTGTGAAATAAAATAGCTTGTACTTTCACCAATAAAACCTACAAAAAGACCCAAAAAGCCATAAGTCAATATTCTACCGCTATTGTAAAGAATTCTTCCTGTAATAAACTTCCACTTTTTAGAAGTATCTGCTGGTAACATCATAGCAATTGGACCGCACATACCTACGCAGTGCAGACTTCCTATAAATCCCATGATGAATGCTGAGTAAAACACGTCTTTTTTAAGTTCTGAGTTCTGAGTTCTGAGTTCTGAGTTGAGTTTTTGTTAACTCATAACTCAGAACTCAACATTCAGAACTCTATAAAACCATTTTTTCTTCTTTATAATACCCTTTACCATCTTTTTTCCATGAAACTTTCACAACCCACAAACCTCTATCAAGACTTGCTACTGGAATTGATTGACTTTCAACATTGGCAATTTCAAGTTTCACGGCAAAGTCTTTTTTAGCATCGGCTGGTCTGTAAAAGTTCACTTCACCAGTTGCACCAACCGACTCTTTTGGAAAGTCAAGTTTCACTACTTGATTTTCTGGTTTGTAACCAAATTTCAATTCAGACGAAAGTTGGTTTGTATTATTCATTTGATCGATATTATCTTGATAAGCGATTTCTTTCTGATAATAGTCTTCGCTAACTAAATTAATATCTTTTTGTTGTAAACATTTCCAAACCATAAAGCCCATGAATGCTACAAAACTTAAATAAACGATTGCTATTTTTTTTCCCCAGTTCATCTTTTTTTTAATTAAGAATGGAGAATTAAAAATGATGAATTGATGAATAAAACTTTAAAAATTTAATTCTTAATTCTCCATTCTTAATTCTTAATTGATTAAACTATTCTGCTGGCCCTAAGAAATTAGTCTTTACAGTTTCGACTAAAACTTGTCCGTTGTAAACTTCAATTTTTAATGGCGTTTTTATATCAGTTACCTTATTTCTTGGCATATCCAAAAAGAAAACAGCATCTGCTCTACCTTGCATTGGTACATGAATTTTACTGCCTTGCAATCGGATAACACCTTTATTATCAGCAACTTTTAAAACTAAATCAATCGGTTCAGATGTTTTATTGACAAACTGCACATTGTATAAATTACTGATAACTCCGTTTGGTTGCTCTTGGTACATTTGCCCCGGCACACGCATAATCGTCGTTTCTACCATTGTACGACTCATTAATAAAAATGCCTCTACGCCTACTAAAAGTAACAAAACTATCGAATAAGCATAGGCTCTTGGCGACATTTTAAATGGTGTACGTTTTTCAATACTCTCTTGTGAAGCATATTTGATAAGTCCTTTAGGTTTATCAATTTTTATCATTACTTCATCACAAGCATCAATACAAGCGGTACAATTGACACATTCAAGCTGAGTGCCGTTTCTAATATCAATTCCAGTTGGACAAACTTGAACGCACAAAGCACAATCTATACAATCACCATGTTTTTGGACAGTTGATTTTTCAGGGGTTTTGCTCAATTTTCCTCTTGGCTCACCTCGAACAAAATCATACATAATTGCCATTGTACTACGTCCCATCAAAACGCCCTGCAAACGACCGTAAGGGCAAATTGCAATACAAACTTGTTCTCGTAAACGAGTAAAAACAAAGTAAAATAAACCTGTGAAAACTAAAATACCTATAAAACCAGACCAATGATATGCTGGTGAAATAGTAACGATATTAATAGTTTCTTCGATTCCAATGATATAAGCCATTGTAAAATGGGCAATTATCACAGAAAAAACGATATATATAAAATGCTTGAGTGTCTTCTTCCTAATTTTTTCAGAAGTCCATGGCCCACTATCAAGTTTTTGTTGTTGACGTGCATCTCCTTCAATCCAATATTCAATTTTACGGAAAATCATTTCCAAGAAAACTGTTTGAGGGCAAGCCCATCCACACCAAAAACGTCCATAAACTACCGTGAAGAGAATGATAAATACAAAAAAGGTAATCATTCCTATGCCAAACAACACAAAATCTTGTGGAAAGAATGGTTGTCCAAAAATCACAAACTTTCTTTCAAAAATATTCATCATCAACAAAGGCTGACCGCCAATCTTGATAAAAGGTACTGAAAAGAAGATTGCTAAAAATATAATCGTAGCAATGATTCTTTTGTTATGAAAACTCCCTTTTGGTTTCTTTGGATGTAACCAAATTCGTTTCCCATTTTTATCTACCGTGGCTATTGTGTCACGGTACTCTTCATCATAAAACTCCGAAATATTGGGTATTGTGGTAGTCATAATTTTGTACCTTCACAACCTTCTCGAAAAAAAGGTTGTGAAGGATTTTTTTATCAAAAGATAAGTATTTACTTCGTTGCAGTCGAATCAGCCGTGGCTTTGTCTCCTTGTGGAGCTTTACCATTTGGAGGATTAGTACCAGCTAAAGATACGATATAATTAGAAACGTCTTGAATTTCGTTTGGTTTCAACGTTGCTTTCCAAGAAATCATTCCTTTTTCAGGAACACCATTTTTAATGGTTTTGAAAATATCCTTGATCGTTCCGCCATGTAACCAATATTCATCGGTTAAATTTGGTCCTACGCCACCTTCACCCAAAGCTCCGTGACAAGCCACACATTTTCCAGTAAAAATTTCTTTTCCTTTCGCAACAACTTTTGAATCCGTTGCCAAAAGTTTGACAGAATTTTCATCAATACTATTGGCGTTTTTTGCTTGAAACTCTTCGATTTGTTTTTGTGCTACAGCAACTTCTTGTTGATATTCATCTTCTTGTAAAGGACTTGATTTCCAAACGTGATAATCAAGCATATAAATGATAGCAAAGACAATTGTTGCGTAGAAGAGGTATTTCCACCAAGGTGGAAGGTGATTATCCAACTCCCTGATTCCATCGTAATTGTGATTCAATAAAATCACTTCTTCTTTTTCAAGGGGAACTGCACCAGTTAGGCTTTTCCACCATACATCAAAGCTAAATGCTTCGGTTAATTTCCCGCTTCGCTCAGCATCAATTTGTTTTAATGCACGGAAAATTCCGAAAACCACAAACAAAATAACGATTGCGAAAATGACGAGAGTTACCAATACCAAGAATAGAATTAATTCATCTCCTGTTTTAAATGATAAGTTCATTTATTTCAATTTTTATGATTGATAAAATATTTTTAGTCAATGGTCGATTTTTATTATTTATCAGACCTTTATAGAAAACCTATTTTTCTTTGTCAAAAGGCAGGTTTTCCATGTATTTTACATACTTTTTATCAGCTTTAAAAACCCAAAAACCCAAAGCAGTAAAAAATACAAAAAATACAATTAATGAAAAGATGGGGAAAACTGATACGCCATCTATGCTGGATAATGCGTTTTTAAACATTGTTTTATTTGTTTTGAACCCCTCTCCAACCCTCCTTTTGAGAAGTTTTTTTACAGACTTACTCATTTTGGAGAGTTGGATGGGTTTATTTTTATTTAGCTGCTGTTTGTTCTTTTTTGATATCAGTACCCATACGCTGTAAGTAGGCAATCAAGGCGATGATTTCTCTATCAGGATTTGCTTTGATTTTAGCATCTGCTAAAGATTTCACAATACCATTGGCTTGTTCTTCTGCTTTGGCAATTGCCTCATCTTCAAAACCTTCTGGGTAAGGTACACCCAATTTACGCATGGCATTAATTTTATCTGGCAACTGATTTTTACTGTACTTATCTGATAATAACCAAGGATAAGTAGGCATAATTGAACCTGGAGACATTGTTTGTGGATCCATCATGTGGTTGTAGTGCCAACTATCAGGGTACTTTCCTCCAATACGGTGCAAATCTGGACCAGTACGTTTTGAACCCCATTGGAATGGATGGTCATAAACAAATTCTCCCGCTTTTGAATATTCTCCATAACGCTCGGTTTCCGAACGGAATGGTCGAATCATTTGTGAGTGACAAGTATAACATCCTTCACGGATATAAATATCACGACCTTCCAATTCAAGTGGAGTATAAGGTTTTACAGAAGCAATAGTCGGAATATTAGATTCGACCAACCACGTTGGAACAAATTCAACTACACCACCAATGATAACAGCAACCAAGGCTAAAATCATAAACATAACTGGTTTACGTTCTATCACTGCGTGCCAACCTTCGCCTGCAATTGTTACGTTTTTCACCAATGCTGGAGCTTCATCATATTCATCAGCTACAAAACTTCCTTGCCCTGCTGTTTTGATTAAATTATAAATCATGATGAAAGTACCAACCAAATACAACAACCCCCCAAAGGCACGCATCGCATATAAAGGAACGATTTGTGTTACAGTTTCAAGGAAGTTAGGGTAAGCCAAAAACCCTTCTTTTGTAAATTCTTTCCACATCAAACTTTGTGTAAAACCAGCCCAATACATTGGCAGCGTCCAAAACAAAATTCCAAGTGTTCCTACCCAAAAGTGTGTATTAGCTAAAGAAATGGAGTATATTTTTGTTTTCCACATTCTTGGTACCATCCAGTAAAGCATACCGAAAATCATGAATCCATTCCAACCTAAACCACCTACGTGTACGTGTGCAATTGTCCAATCGGTAAAGTGAGAGATGGCGTTTACATTTTTTAATGATAACAATGGACCTTCAAATGTAGCCATACCATAAGCAGTAACAGCCACAACAAAGAATTTTAAAACTGGGTCTTCACGAACTCTATCCCAAGCACCACGAAGTGTTAAGAGACCATTCAACATACCACCCCAAGATGGAGCAATCAGCATAATTGAGAAAACTGTACCTAAACTCTGAGCCCAATCAGGCAAAGAAGAATAAAGTAAGTGGTGAGGCCCAGCCCATATATATAGGAAAATAAGTGACCAGAAGTGAATAATCGAAAGTTTGTAAGAGAAAACTGGGCGATTAGCAGCTTTAGGCATGAAATAATACATTAAACCTAAAAATGGTGTTGTCAAGAAAAATGCAACCGCATTATGTCCATACCACCATTGTACAAGAGCATCTTGCACGCCAGCATAAAGTGAATAACTTTTTGTCCATGAAATTGGTAATTCAAATGAATTAACAATATGAAGCATGGCAACAGTAATGAAAGTAGCAATATAAAACCAAACCGCTACATACATGTGACGTTCACGACGCTTGATAATTGTACCGATCATATTGATACCAAAAACTACCCATATTAAGGCAATTGCAATATCAATCGGCCATTCTAACTCTGCATATTCTTTACCAGTTGTCAATCCTAATGGTAATGAAAGTGCAGCAGCAACGATAATTAATTGCCAACCCCAAAAATGAGTCCAACTTAAAAATCGGTTAAACATTGCGGTTTTTAATAACCTGGGCATTGAATAATAAACCCCTGCAAACATGGCATTGCCCACAAAAGCGAAAATGATTGCATTGGTATGTAGTGGGCGAATACGTCCGAAAGTTGTATATGGAATTCCGAAATTAGCCGTTGGCCAAAAAAGTTGGGTTGCAGCCGTAAGGCCTACCAACATTCCGACAACTCCAAAAATTACGGCAGCAATCATAAAGGCTTTCACTACTTTATTGTCATAGTAAAAGCCCTCTAATGACCCCCCACCCCCCGATTGAGAGTCACTATTAAAAAAAGGTTTGGCAAATAATCGCATATGATTTGGTTTATGGTAGATAGTAAAAATTCTATTAGACTGATAATGAGAGATTTACAACACTTTCAATCGTTATCATGCTGTAAAATTACAAGCAGACCCCAATCAAAAACATGATTGAGGTCTGCTAAAAATATGATAGAAATCATACTATCAATTAAGTATAGGCACTTCTTCTTGCGAAGCAATAAATTCACGGAACTTTACTTTTGTTGCTCTGTAATCTGATTCAAAATAAATCATCTCTTCATTCAGGTATTGATGATCTTTCTTTAATTCACTATCAAAAAGTTTATCATTAAGTACTCCTTGTGCAAGTTCTCGTTCAATCGCGGATAGTTCTTGAATTAAACGATTAATGAGTCGTTGGTAATGATGAAATTGATTAACAAACTCAGCAACTATCAATGACTGATGTGAATTATTTAAAGTAAGTATTTTATACTCATCCAAAATTTTTAAGAAAAAATTGGATTCTTGAGCAATACTTTCTAGTTCATTTCTCCAGAGCTTATGCTCGAAATGAGCATGATTTAATTGATATATTTTTGATGTCTTCATTGCATTATATAATTTATAAATATGAACGAGAAGCCTCAATTGATTTTGAATCTACTAATTTCCAACAGTCAAAATCTAATCTAACTACTAAAAGCTAATCGCTGAATACTAATCATTAAAATGTAACAACCTCTGCCTCGTCAATAGCTTCTTCATTTACCTTATCATAGATGCTCAAAAGAGGCACTGTTGGGTGGAAAGCAAATTTTCTTGTAGTACTTCTATTAAAAATCACATCAAAAAATGTATGATGGCGAGATAACATTACCAATAAATCGGCTCTATGAAACTCCAAAAACTCTTTGATTCCTTTTTCAACATCTTCATTTTTAATATAAAAATCTTCAGTTTCAATATTATCAAAGTAATTATGATACTCAAATTTTGCTAAACCATCCAATTGCTCGGGTGTTTGAGTGTTTTTCAAAACCGTTAAAAAAGTAAGTTTAGCATCCTTACGAGTAAGCAACTCTTTTAGATTTTTAAATACCGCAAACTCGCTCACTTGTCCATAATCAACTGCTAAAACAACATTTTTCACAGTATTTATCATCGCATTTGATGGAATGACAAGTGTATTAGTTTGAACATTTCTTATCACATCAGTAGCCACACTTCCAAAAAACAAGTTATTCCCAATACCGCTGGCACCAATTACAACCAAATCATAATGGTTGGTTTGATTCAAAATTTCAATCGCACTCGCTGGCGAAACAGGCATAAACTCAGTTTTATAAGTATGGATTGATTCATTGTCAAACTGCTTAATTCCTTGCAAAAAACCTTTCATTAAATTTTCTGCATTGACTCTCAGATCATCTAAAACATACAGAGCAATTTCAGGTTGAGCAGTGGTGCCGTAAGTATTAAGAAATGTAAATTCACAAGCTGTATCACTAAATAATGCTAAAGCATAATGAATCGCTTTTTCAGATGCTTTAGAAAAATCGGTCGGAAGCAGAATCTTTTTCATTGGAAATGTTTGATTAATTAATGAAACAAATGTAGAAACCCCAATGCCAAGAAAGAATGACAAACGATTGATTACAATATGAGAGAAGTCAGATTATTGATAAACAGTGTTCGAGGTGTGGTAAAAAATAGGCAATTATTTAAAAATACGCTTAGCTATTTCGGGTTTTAAGGTAGGTAAGATTTCTTCAGCGGAAAATTCAAGTTTTAGACCTTTATTTACACCAACTACATCTTCAAGTAAATAAACAACCAGATATAAAATACCACTTTGTTTTCGCTCCAATCCAATTTGTCGGTCGAATGCTTTCCAATCTGGCACAAGTTTTAAGTGTTTTTGTTCAACTCTATTTGCAATTAAGCTAAATAATGTATTTTGAGATTTTGTATCTTGTTTGAAAATATCCGCTTCTAATAAAAATCTTTTTTGTTTCAAGTCATATAATTCCCAGTCTTGATTTTCGCAACATGGCTTGTCATCATTTTTACAATTACCTGTTTTCAGAAAAAAGCCGAATAAATCGTTCTGAACATAGGTTACATAAGTCATTTTATAAAAATAATGAAATGAAGCAATATCAAAACATTCTTTATCACCATCACAAGTACCAAAAAAGGTCATTCCTGATAACCAATCATTGATATAGTTTTGTGCAGTTGTATCTTTTATACCACCTACGACTGCGTGAGTTGTTTCCCATTTGCAATCATATTCTTTATAATACTCTGTATATTTTACATTTTTGACTGTGATGATGTCATTTTTATTCTTAAAAAATTGAATTTCAGGGACATTCAAAAATGCACTTGGTTGAGCTTGAGTTCTACTTGAAAAAAGAAAATTAGAAAGAATTAATATTACAGATGTTTTAAGTATAAGACATCTTTTCTTCGTTTGTTTCATAAAATTGGCTTAATTTTGAAACAAAGTAAATTTAAATGGCAAGAAATTTATCTGACTGTGAGCAATTCAAAACATGATTTTAAACATCTTTTGAGCCAACTTCTTTTTCCTTTGGCGTATGATCAAATAACATTCTAACAGATGGTGTGTATGTATCATCATATTGACCATCCTTTGTTGCCCAAATAAACGCTCCTAAAAAACCTCCTGCTACAGTTATGGCAGCTATGGCTAAAAACAATATGATATTCATAAATTATTTGTTTTGTAGAACAAGTTTCCAACTTGTTCACTATATTGAAAAAATATATACTGATTATGGAACAAGTTTGAAATCGGACCGCCGACTCTGTTGTTCTACTATTATAATTTTCTAAAATAAGCAAATAAATGCGTTAAACCAACAGCAAAAAGTACTACTGAAAGCGAACTCAAAGGCATAAAAATGGCAGCTAAAACAGGTGAGAGTTGCCCCGTGACTGCCCACCCAATACCGATAAAATTATAAACTAAAGACAAAATAAAACTGGCTTTTACTATATTGAGTGAGGTTTTGCTAAATTTCAAAAAATCTGATAATTGACTAAATTTTGAAGCATCCAAAATAGCATCGCAAGCAGGTGAAAATACTTTAATATCTTCACTAATAGCAATCCCAACATCACTTTGTCGTAAAGCTCCAGCATCATTCAAGCCATCGCCAATCATCAAAACATGGTTTCCTGCTTTCTGTTCTTTGCTAATAAAATTAAGTTTATCTTGTGGTTTTTGCTTAAAGAATAGGGAGTTTTTTTGAAAATAAGGAGCCAATTTTTCTCTATCTGCATCATTATCTCCAGATAGTAAAAACAATCGAAATTGTTTATTCAATTTTGTCAAGGTATTTTGCCAATTCGTGCGGTAAGCAGTTTGTATAACAAAATATCCAATATAAAGTCCATTAATTTCAATTAAAGCATGCGTATGATTGATTTCTTGCAACTTATTAGCTGATTGAATAAATCCTCTTTTCCCAATTCTAACTAAATTTCCGTCAATACTTGCTTCAATACCTTCTCCTTGAAATTCTTGGAAATAATCAATTCTAAGAGGTGAAAAATCTTGTAAAGTGATAGATTTTGCAATCATTTTACTCAAAGGGTGCATTGATTGAGAGCAAAGTGTTTTTACTAATTTTTGTTCAAATTCACTAAGATTAGCTGTGCCAACGAATTGGATTTTTTCTGAATTACTTTCAGTTAAAGTGCCTGTTTTATCAAAAACAATTTCATTTACTTCATTCAATAATTGAATCACACCTTGATTTTTTACATAAAATTTATTCCTTCCAAAGATTGCCATTGTAGCCGACATTGTAAATGGCATTGAAAGTGTCAATGCACAAGGGCATGCTACCATTAAAACAGCTGTCACCGAATTCCAAAATAGACTTGGTTCAACAAATGCCCAATAAATACCAGCAAATGAAGCAATCAGAAACGTAATGATTGTAAAGTATTTACTAAATAGGTTCGCTAATTCGGTCGTTGGCATTACTTTTTCTTTGAGGAAAGCTTCATTGTTCCAAAGTTGAGTTAAATAACTTTGCGAAACAGGTTTTTGTACCACCAGTTCGATTCCCTCCCCTATTTGTCGTCCACCTGCATAAATCATTTCGCCTACTTTTTTGCTCACAGGATCGGTTTCGCCTGTGACAAAACTGTAGTCAATCATGGCTTTACCTTTACTAATGAGAGCATCTGCAGGAATTAATTCTTGGTGATGGATGAAAATTGTGTCACCTTTTTTAAGCTCCATTACATTCAAAAAACGCTCAGATTGGTCTCTCAAAACTTTTACAGCTAAAGGAAAGTATGATTTGTAGTTTCGTTCAAAAGAAAGATAATTATAGGTTATTTGCTGCATCCATTTTCCAACCAAAAGGAAAAAAATTAAACCTGCTAAACTATCATAATAACCAGAAGAATGGTTGATAAAAGTTTCGTAAATGCTTCTTCCATAAAGTGTTATAATAGCTACTGCAATCGGAATATCAACACTAAAAACATTGGTTGTTTTGTTAATGTTTTCACGAATCGAAATGTAAGCTCCATTCAAATAGTCATAAGCTCCATAGAAAAAAACTGGTAAGGAAAGAACAAAATTGAAGTATAAAAAGAACTTTTGATACGTTGCGTCTATGTTGTTTTTGAGATCAAGATGAAAATACTCTGGAAAACTCATCATCATGATATTTCCCATACAGAATCCTACAACACCAATTTTTAAAATAAGAGAACGTTGCTGAGCATTAACTTTTTGTGGTTTTGTTGTACTTTCTAAATTAAGTAATGGTTCATATCCAAGCGTTGCCAAAAGTTCAACAATTTCTTGAAGACCGACTTCGGCTGGATTATAACTGAGTGACAATTCTTTTTTCAAAAAATTCAAACGTGAAGTAATAACACCTTTTCTAATTTTATTGAAATTTTCTAATAACCAAACACACGAACTGCAATGTACAGCAGGAATATAAAATGTCACTTTCGATAAGTTATCCGACTGATAATCAAGCAATTGAGAAACAATAACATTATCATTTAGGTAACTATACTTACCTTCAAAGTTCTTTGCTTTTAGGCTTATTCCAGCATTTGAGTTCAGATCATAATAGCCACAAAGGTTATTATCTTGTAAAATTTCATAGACAGTTTGGCAACCATGACAACAAAAATGTTTATCTTCAACCGTAATTGACTCATCGGCACATTCATCGCCACAGTGATAACAAAGTAGTTTTTCTTCAATCTCTATTGTATGATTCATATTACCATTCTTTTAGTCTCAATATTCATAAAATCATTCATTTCTTTACCTAAACCGTTTTGTCTTTCGAGCGACCAATAATTTGTAAAGGATGATTCGAGCCATGTTTTACCAGATTTTCTGAATATTGATATTTGTAAACCCATATTTTCCCAAAACAACTCTTCCACTTGTATTACCTTCATTTCTGGGGTAATAAAAAAATTCTCCACTATTTTTTTATTGACTATATCCTTCAATAGACGTCGGTTATTAACCGCACCCATTTCTTCACCTTTATAATAAATTTCGAGGCGTAAAAATGGATAAATACTATTGAATTGTTTTATCAAGTCTGATGCTGTCATGTTGACATCTACAAATAGTTCCATAGGATATACTTTTAAAAAATCAAACGACAGCTAAAATTGGAATCTCATCATTGAAAGCTAGACGCTCGGTATTACTTTCGGTAAAAATTCTTTCAAAGAAATTGTGCTTTTTAGGAAATGTAATGATCAAATCAGCATGGTTATCTTTGGCAAATTTTAAAGCTAACTTCTTAAAATTATCACCCTCAATTACCGAAAATGTGTGAGGCACATTCTTTAACATTTCTCTCACTTTCAGTCCATTAGCTTTTGCTTCAGCAGATTCTTCAGCAATCGTAATGATATTCACTGCCGCATCAAAATCTCGCAATAAACTGACAGCTTTCTGCAAGCTTTGTGTATTAAGTTCATAGAAAAAATCAAGTCCTAAAACAGCATTACTAAAAAAGGAATACTTAGTTTTGGGTGGTACCAATAAAATTGGGGTTTTGGTTTGATGAATCATTGCAGTGGCAATACTACCAAAATACTTAGCTCCTACAGGAGCATCACCCACACTACCCATTACTAATAAATCAGCTTGGGATTCTTCCAACATTTGCTTCAAAACATCAATGACCAAACCTTCTTTTACTTGTAATTCAATATCTAATTTTTCAGAAAACTTTTTAAGCAATCTTGTTTTCAGACGTTTCATTACAAACAAACTATGTTTTTGTAATTCCTTCGAAGTAATAGATACTTCACTCAACTCAGATTCATAAGGTAAAATGTATCTAAAGGCATGAAAAATTACTAACTTTGCCTTAGCTTTGATAGCAATTTGAGCAGCTGTTAAAGCTGCTTTTCGTGATCCTTTCGAAAAATCAGTTGCAAAGACTATAGTTTTCATTGAAATATTGATTTTTGTGTTCATTTTCAACCGTACAAATTTTGCCTATTTTGAGGTTGATTATTATGACTTTTGTCATATATTGATATGATATTGAACGAGTGAAGCATTTTAAAAATCATATTCACGCTTCTTTATCAACTTATTTTGAAAATCCTGATTAATGTCATATTTTAGCTTATCATCATTTTACTAACTTGCCCAATGATTGTAACCAATATTTCAATTGCTGAAAATGACATGCTGAATCAAGTAGAGGCGATATTTCAATATGCCACTGAAGCTATTCTTATCACCGATAATCAGGGTAAAATTATTAGAGTAAATCCAAGTACAGAAGTGATGTTTGGATATAATGCAAGCGAGTTTATTAATCAAACCATCGAGATGTTGATTCCTAATCGTTTGAAGGAAAGGCATATGAATCATCGAACAAGCTTTCAAAGCAACCCTCACGCTCGATCGATGGGGGCAAATTTTGATTTATTTGCCAAACGAAAAGACAATAGTGAATTCCCGGTTGAAGTGAGTTTAAGTCCATATACCAATAGTCAAGGAAGTTTTGTTATTGCTTTTATCATTGACATTAGTATCAGAAAAAAAGCAGAAAACCAATTGATTGCGTATAAATCAGAGCTTGAAAGAGAAGTTGAGGAACGCACGATGATTTTGAAAGAAGCGATTCAAAAATTAGAACAAACCAAAGATGAACTTGATAATTCATTGAAAAGAGAGCGTGAAGTTAATTCGATGAAATCAAGATTTATTTCGATTGCTTCACATGAGTTTCGCACACCTTTGGCAACGGTATTATCTTCGCTTTCTTTAGTTGAAAAATATTCTGACCTAAAAGAAGACGAAAAACGCAACAAACATATCAATCGAATAAAATCATCGGTTAGAAACCTGACTGAAATTTTGAATGATTTTCTTTCTTTGAATAAACTCGAAGAGGGTAAAGTTATGCTCAATATCGAACAATTTAATTTGCATGACTTGATTGATGGAATCAGGCAAGAATTACAAGGTATTGCCAAAAAGAGTCAAAGAATCGAACTTTCATGTGCCGATAATGGCAACTGTATGGTGACTCTTGATAAAACATTAATCCGAAACATTCTCATCAATTTGGTTTCCAATGCCATAAAATTTTCGCCAGAGGAAAGTACCATCAATATTGATGTAAAATTAGACGAAAATACATTAATTATCAGTGTAAAAGATCGAGGGATAGGCATTCCTGAAGCAGATCAAAAACATTTATTTGAACGTTTTTTTAGGTCGAGAAACGCTGGTGAAATTCAAGGAACTGGACTTGGTTTAAGTATTGTTGCACATTATATAAATTTACTCAAAGGTACCATTCAATTTGAAAGTAAGGAAAATGAAGGTACCACATTTTATATCCATTTACACCGAAATTTTTAAGAATAATGAAGAAAATATTACTTATAGAAGATAATACAGAAATTCGTGAAAATACCGCTGAAATACTTGATTTGGCTGATTATGAGGTAATTACTGCCGAAAATGGAAGAGTCGGTGTAGAAAAAGCCCATCTTGAAAAACCTGATTTAATCATTTGCGACATCATGATGCCGATTATGGATGGCTATAGTGTGCTTCATTTGCTCTCAAAAACGCCCGATACTGCCAATATTCCATTTATTTTCCTAACAGCTAAAGCCGACCGTTCTGATTTTAGAAAAGGAATGGAAATGGGAGCAGATGATTATATCACGAAGCCTTTTGATGATGTTGAACTACTCAATGCCATTGAAAGTCGTCTAAAAAAAGTTGAATTATTACAAAAAAACTATTCGAAAGACTTAACTGGTCTTGATGAGCTAATTAGTGATGCAGGTGGTGACCAAGAGCTAAAAAAACTACTTGAAAGCCGTGAAGTAAGAAATTATAAAAAGAAAAGTGAGATTTATCGTGAAGGAGATTATCCACTCTATTTGTTTTGTGTGGTAAAAGGAAAAATCAAAACTTTCAAAACAAATGATGATGGAAAAGAATTGATTATCAATATTTACGATAAAAACGATTATCTTGGATATGTTGATTTATTGCAAGAAAGCAATTATAATGAATCGGCAGCGGCAATGGAAGATTGTGAAATATGCTTGATTCCAAAGAATGATTTTTATAATTTGGTGCTTCGTAATCGCCAAGTTGCACAAAAATTCATTCAATTACTTTCAAAAAATATCAAAACCAACGAAGACCAATTATTAAAGTTAGCATATAATTCGGTAAGAAAACGTATTTCTGAGGCATTACTAAAATTCTATAGCCATTTAACCAAAGAAGGTACGCCTACAAATCAAATGAAGATAAGCCGTGAAGATTTATCGAATGTGGCAGGAACTTCACTCGAAACAGCCATCCGTACCCTTTCTGACTTTAAAGATGAAAAATTAATCGAAATCGAGTCTGGGAAAATTACAATTTTAGATTTGGACAAATTAAAAAGATTGAAGAATTAAATAAAATTGAAGGAATGATGATTTTATTATCTTTCCTTCAAAAGTTTATTGTCTTTTTAAAAGTTTGAAGCCAATCTCACGGCCTTGTCCTTGAAACATTGCCAAGTTAATCCAAAAGAAAGCAAACTGTTCCATCAATTGAAATTTATCATTTCCACCAATGCTATAACAATTGGCAAAGCCTGCATCTAATGCCAATTGTTGGGCAATTTTCTTGCCTTTTTCTGAATCTCCTGCCACAAAAGCATCAATGGCAATATCTCCATAATTGGGTTCGAGCATATTATTGAAACCCGTTGTATTAAAACATTTTACAACATCTCTTGAATTTGTATTTGCCAAAATAGCATCGGTTGTATTTGAAAATCCAAGAGGGCCACGCCCCATCACAATATTCATGCTATCAATAATTACTTTATCAGTGGTGTCGCCCAAAGATTTTACGACTTCCACCGCCAAAGGAGCTGGTGTTGCGATTAAAACCACATCCGATTGAATGACAGCCTCTTGAATTGTATAAACTGAAGTATTCGGATTAATGAGCAATTCCTTGCCCTTAAAGTTTTGTACATCTCGCACTCCCAATAAAATTTGATGACCTGCATTGGCCCATTTAGTTGCCAAAGCTCCGCCTACATTGCCCGTCCCAATAATTGCTATTTTCATTTTCTCATTTGATTGATTCAATACTTCTAAAACGCCTAAAAATGTGCATTAGTTTCTGGCTTAACAAGGAAAGTCATTGAATTAAATAATTATTTTGGCTATTAATGGAAAAAGGATAAATTAATAGATTTGACAATTGGTATCCTGAAATTTTTTGACGGTATTTTGGGAATTCAAAACTTAGTTTAGTCCACATATTGCTAAGTGAATTAAAAAAAATTACTCTTTAACTGTCAATAGAGCATCTAATTGTTTTCTATCCATTAATTTCCCATGTACAACTAAAGCATGAATTTGTTGAGTTGCCGAAATATTGAGAAGTGGATTTTCATTCAAAATCAAAATATCTGCTTTTTTACCAATAGAAATACTTCCGTATTGATCAGATTTATTCAAAAACTCAGGGCCATTAATGATTGAAGCTTGTAATGCTTGCAAAGGTGTAAGTCCATTCTTGACCATTAATTCCAATTCTTGGTGTAATCCTAAACCTGGATAATCAAAACTATTCAAATAACCAGCATCAGTTCCTGCCAAAATTTTCACACCCGAACGCCACAACAATGGCAGTAAAGAAGCTGCTTTTTCGATGGTTCTATGACGAATTTCAATTGCTTCTTTTGTGTCTTTAGCGGCTCTTTGTACTCTCCAATCATAAGTTTTACGTAAACCAGGCCCAATATATTTCAAAAAAGCATCATTTTTATGATCATTTACATCCAAAAATGCAGTAGCATAACTTATTGATAATGTGGGAGTTACGGCAGTTTTGTTTTTGGCTAAAATTTTGAATGTCGCTTCCGCAGTGGCTTCATCAAATTCATTGATTGCTTTTAATGACAATTCACGAGCAGGGAGTATGCCATTAGCAACTTGTTCGGTTAATTCTTTTTCATTTTTTAAACCTGCTCTTAATAAATAAGAAATATGTTCGATGCTACTCAAGCCCGCTTCACTCACCTGTCCAATCGTAAAAACTGGAGGAATATGAGCTGAAGTTTTATAACCTCTTCTACCTGCTTCTTTGATACTTCCCAAATATATTTCGGGCTTGATTGTATTATCGGTAATTTTTACAAAATCAACTTTAATTTTTTGTAATGAATCCAGAGCTTTATTTACTTCATCCATTGTCCCCACTTCAATATCGCCTTGCCAAATAGATTTATAACCCTCCAACTTAGGGCCAGAAGTAAAAATCGTTGGCCCTAAAAGTTTGCCTTCGTTCACTCCTTTTCGCCATTCCAATACACTTGGTGTAATATCGGCCGCAGCATCTCGCACCGCAGTAATTCCATTGGCGATATAAAGATTGAGTAAATCTTTATTTTCTTGAATCAAACTATCTCCTCCACCAAAATGTACGTGCATATCCCATAATGCTGGCATAACAAATTTACCTTTGGCAGAAATCGTTTGTTTTGCTTTATATTTTGATAATGTATTTGCCGTGCCAACATTAATAATTTCTCCATTTTTTACTGCAATTACCTGATTATCAGCAACTTTTCCTGTGCTAATATTGATAATACTTGCATCTTTTATAAGTAAATCAACTGTATTTGTTTGAGCAAATGCGGTAGCTTGTAAAAGCGTTATTATCAGTGCTGTGAATGTATATTTTCTCATAAGACTTTTATTGTAGATTCACAAATATGTATGAAAAATTAGCAAAATCAAACAAAAGATTGCTTACAAATTCCATTCTTTGTATTAAAGTAAAAATTTAGTTGCACCCATTCATTTCAGCAGTGAATACTGCATTATTCTCAACTTTAAAGCCCGGTTCTAATAATATAGATTTACCTCCTTTGTATCTGATATTTATATTCTGGTCAATCCTTGCATTGCTTCTAATTTCATACGCTTTAAATATCCTATTTTCGTTATGTATCAAGCTAAATTGTTTTATTTGAGGACAATTCAAAGTTACATTTAAACTACCTGAAGAACTACCCACACAAAATTTATCACGAATACTACTGATGGAATAACTAAAATCTTGTACGGGTGTAAATACAGTTTGTAATGAGTTGTTCAATAAATTTATGATAGTCTGACCATTATTATAGGTAATATTAAATGGAGGAACTCCTGTTAAGTTTGCATTTAGTGTAACAGTTTCTCCTTCATTAATTCTATATGAACCCAAAAGATGTACATTTGGCCGAGCTTTTACTACTATATTTGAAACACTTGATGCACCATATTCAACAGGTGATGTCGAGCGAAACCTAATCCTATAACCTTCACCTGTTGGTAGATTTTCAGGAAGTATTATTGTAAAATTATTGCCACTTTGGGTATAAGCCAAATCAGTAAAATTTAACCCCGTAGAATCTGACAATTGTGGAATAAATTGATTATCAGGGTAGAAATAACCTTGTGAAGTCAAAGAAACTGGAAGAGTCTCAGCACCTACACATTTTATAGGCAAATTGCCATTATTTATATTAATGTTAGCATAAATTCTATTTGAATATCCTGTCAAATAATTCACTTTTAATTTCCCTTCTAAAATTTGATTTGAGCAGCTTCCCGCAAGCGTTCTTAAAGATGTTATAAATACTTCCGAAGGGGCTTGATTTGACACTAAGCTACCAAGTTTAAAACCATCTTCATTAATTGTTATTTTTCTATAATCATATACTGGGAATGAGATATAGTCAGATATATTGAGTGTAATATCATAAAAATTATATCCGTCTTTAAGTTCAAACGGAACATAAAAGGGGTCGTTATAATATTTATCAATAGTGCCACTAATAATTCTTGCCTTACCTGTATCTCCATATTCAAGACCCCAATATATAGTCTTAGTAAATACCCCATCAGCCGATTCATAACCCAAGCTATATGTCCCAAGCGGAATATTTATAGGCAAAATAGTAGAAAACCAGCCATCAAGTTGATTTACTTGTCCAATGTAATATTTATTTGTACTATTAAAAATATAAAATTTTATGACTGTACCAACTGGAAAAGAATTCAAAACTTCATACGTAAAACTTAGAGGATTCTGATTGTTTTTACACGGAGGGGTATTTATATGTGTTGAAATCAATTGTGGAACAAATTTAACCTTAACGGTATCTGTTACATTGACAAAACCACAGTCTGAATAAGCATTTGTAACTGTGAAAACTTCGTCTTTGTACAATGTCATTGTCTGATTCAATATTCCATAAGGATTATAAAAATTATAAAAAAAATTGGGTGATTCTGGAGTTGTGGTTAAAGTTAAGTAAAAGGGGTATGTAGCTGCCGAAACATTATTACCAAGTGAAGTTGTGAGTCTATAGTTTTCTTCATATTTTTTTATGAGTTCTGTAAAGTTCCTACTCAAAATATCAGTCACTCGATTTTGTTCATCAATTTTTACAAGTCTGATATAACAATACGTACCATTTACACTTGCTGAATTTAACTCGGCCCAAATCTCATCAGAGTATTGAGCCTTTGTCGTAAGAGTTGTCCAAGTACCACTACCTGGATTTGAGAATTGAACCGCTAAATTTATTGGCAATGAATAGTCTCCATAGAAAAAATACTTTAAACGTATCAATGTTTTACCTTTATTACAGCTTGCTTGAATATCATTAACATAACATAAATAGGGTCGATAATTTATTTTGAGTGTTTTATTGAAAACTTGATTAACACAGCCATTAGATACTTGTGCAATAGTGATGACTGTATCCTTTGTGAAAGAGATTGGCACATCTAATGGAATTATTTGATTAGAAGTATTTTTAAAAGTGCCTCCATGTCCATAAAAAACTACAGGAGAATAGCTATTCACAGTTACTGTATCAAACGAAACGTTGTAAGCTCCATATTGCACATTTTTCATGCTTATATTTGCCAAAATAGGTTTTTCTTGAACGCCTAAATCTCTCCATAAAGAATAGATTTCAGGAGAAGTTGATTTTATTCTAATTAGCGGACTATTTATTACCGAACTTAAGGTTGAAATAATAAACCGTTGATTGGCCGAAATTTCTATACTTGGGATGTAAGGCTCAGAAAATTCTATAAAAAACTTATTATTTGCATTAAAAACTCCATTTTTTATCCAATCAAGCCAAATGGTATCTCCAACACAATAATATTTTTTCTTCAATGGAGCAAACAATATTGCTACTCCTGATGGATTGGTATTACTAACATTATAACTTCCTGCCACTGTCCCATTACCACATTGATTCCAAGATTTTATTGGAAAATATGTTCCACTTTGATAAGCCATCGAACGGATAAATCCAACATTTTCTCGGCCAGTTTCAATATTTTCTTCAAGTGGATATGTCCTACCATCTGACATCTCAACCCACCCAATATGTGAATTTGTGGTGTAGTTGGCCACATAAGATGTTGGTGAAATCACATAGGTTGAATTGACAAAACTGACATTGGGAGGTTCTAAAATCCGAATAGGGTTTGGATAGATAATGCCTTCAGTATTGGGGTTATCTATCACAACTGAAATATAATACGCTGGCTTAGTATTTAAAGTTGCATTTACTGGTACTGTGAATTTGATTGTGTTTTCCGACACCCATGTAGCGTTTAATTCCTCAAAAGTTGAATAATAATACTTCCTATTTGAAAATGATTCAGTTGTAGCATATTTCCCCAATCTCACTTTATAATTGTATGATGAAGAAAGTACTTGATTTGAACTTAGCTTCAGAATAAAATCTTGTCCTCTACATAAAACTTCATTTGAAATTGATTCGATTTTTATGCTTGGTTTCACATTTACTTGTATTCCTCCTGTCATTTTGCTTACACATGATGTAGATAAGTCGGCACTAAAAGCACCTGATAAATAATACATCCCAGACTCCTTTGGAAAATTATATTTTAGTTCTCGTTGTTGATTAATTTCTAACTTAACTTTACTGTTTAAGTATAAATTTAAATATTCATAATTAAAATTATTCTGAAATGGGGCATTAAAACCTGTAATCAAGAAACTTTCCCCGTATTTTACGTCATACGTTCCAGTTATAGAATATGTGGGCGTATCTTTAATTTTTATCGGTATGGTTGCTAAAAGTTCACTTTCAACAACTCTTACCTGTAAAGTATAATCACCAGCTTGTTGATACTCAGGAATATCAATAATTAATTGCTGCTTATTTCTTGAAAAATTGAGTCCACTACTTTGCCCATTCGTATTTGTTAAATCTACTAAGAAACTTATCCCTGTTTCGGGCAAGGTATTGTCGGTTTGTAAGTCAACCACAAACTTATTGCCAGTGCACACATATTCTGTTTGTTCAGTTTTGTGAAGTTTAAAACGTTCGCTATTAACTTTTAAGCTATACCCAAATAAAATATTAGTTGTGCCACAAAAATTGGAGGCCTTCTTAATTCCATAAACACCAGTAGTATTCATTATTTCGCGATAGCTGTAAATTCGAGTACCTCCTCCCCCAGCACTTAAAAGCTTCATCCCAGATGTAGTTTCAATATTAACATCTGTATTCGTATAAATCCTAAAGGGTAATTCTACGATATCATTTTTATTAAAAATCCCACTTTCAATCGCTGTTTTTTGCTCATAAAGATAGGCATAACTGGGTTTGCTATAAATCGGCAAATCGCCCACATATCGGGTATTTGCAGGATTTGTTGAACGCATCTTTACAGTCACATAATTATGATATTGATACACACTCATTGGATAGGTAAAACTTATTTTTTTGTTCACGACCTGCACCGCTTGAGAATAAACCAATCTATTGGAGCCATCAATACTGTAAAATTCAATAAAAAACTGATTATCATTGGCAAATTCGCCTTCGATAGTTGTAGAAACTGTTTTAATGGAATCAACACAAGTGGAAAAGATTTCACTACCTAAGTATATATTTTGACTTTGTACTTTTGAAGATAGAAGAGATAAAAAAATAATTAAAAAAGCGTAGTGTATATGTTTTTTCATCGAATAATATAAGTTGTTTGATTCTGCTTTTTTATTTGCTAAAATAATATGACTTTACTTAAATTATTTACTGAGCCACCACTAAAAAACTTTCATTTTTAACCACAATTACTTGATTATCAGCAACTTTATCTTTATAGATATTGATGATACTTGCAACTTTTATAAGTAAATCAACTGATTTTGTTTGTACAAAAAAGATAACTTGTAAAAGCGTAATTAACAGTGCGGTTAATGTAAATTTCTTCATGATCAACTTTCAAGTAGATTCGCAAATATGTATGAAAAAATATAAAAATCAAACAAAAAATTACTTACAAATTGAAATTAGCTTGCTGAATATGGCGTTCATTGTGCATTACCAAAAACTGTAAAGCATCGCCCAAATGTAATTTCAAAAATTGAGCAATTGAAATCGGAATCTTGATTTTTTGAACATCTTTTGATCGAGCAATTCGTAAAATTTTCAATAATCTTTCTTGCTGATTGATAAATTCACTTACCACAGCTTTGGCATCCAAATTACTTGCAGGAATATGTCCTTTGAAAGCTTTAAATTTTTTCTTACTTTTAGATAAGTCCATGGAATCAATGGCTTTTGTACCTAACCATGAACTTTTGATAATTTTATTTCCTAAATTTTCTGAGCTTCCTGCTAAACCACTTTCAAATAAAGGCAAATAATATTGTCCATAAGAATTAAGATGTTCAAGGCATTGAGCAATGCTCCAACCTCCTGACAATGAAGGTTTTAACAAATTTTCATCTGAAAGATTTTGAAAAATTCGAATGGTTATTTGTAAATGTTTTTCTACTTGATTTTCTAAATTTTCAAGTAAGGAGAGTTTATCGATTGTCTGCATTTGTTATATTTTTTTAAGAGTTAAATAACAATTTCGATTGCAAAATTGATCGATAAAATTTTAGAAAATCTTGGTAAAAACCAATCTTTATATCTTGATATTATTTATAAGTTTGCTAAAATTACTTGCATCAATGCCGATATAATTTGCCAAATATTTATGCGGAACAAGTTGCAAAATATGCGGACTACGAAATAACAATTGCTTGAATTTTTCTTCAGAAGAATAGCATTGCAGCTCAATTATTCTTTCTAAAACACCTGAAAATGCACTTGTAAGACCTTTTCTTAACAAAAGTTCGATGGCAGGATTGGTTTGGGTCAAAACCTCAATTTGCTGAAATGAAGCACGCAAAAAATTGGAAGGGCTGAGAGTTTCGTAGTAAAATCTTGAAGGTTTTTGATTCATCATTGAATCTAAAACACCTGCAAAGTTACCTGTATATGAAAACAACAAGGTAGCTTCACGGTTTTGCTCATCTGAATAATACATTCTTTGTAAACCATCAACTACAAAGTATAAATATTTTTCTGTCGTTCCTATGTGAGTCAAAATTTCTTTTCTTTTTGCAGAAAAAGGCTTAAATAAAGCATAAAATGCCTCAAAATCTTTTTCATTTAATGGATGAATGTGATTGATGGTTTTTTGGAGGAGAAGTTTGGAAGCTGTCATATTAAATACCAATTTTCCTCAATAACAATTTAAACATCAAAGAAAATGAACTATCATTATTAGCAAATTGAAGTAATTTCTCTTTTTCGTCAATAGTCAAAGAACTTCTTTTCTGCTTAATTTGTAAGTCTTTAATTTTGAGAAGAACATTGTAAAAATCAGTTAGTTTTCTTGAACGTAATAGGTCTAATTGAATTGTATCTAACTTATATTTCTGAATGGTTTTTGCCCCAATATTACTATTACCTCTCGCCTTTATGCACTCTTTTTCAAAATACAAGTGTTTTTCAATTACTTCATCAGCATCAAAACAAGCATCCAAAGCATCTTTAACTGAAATACTTTTATTGGGTAGTTTATTATTACAATTAGTACAAGAAAGATACAAATTATCCCAATTATAAGCCAATTCTCTTCTTTCGTCAACTTCAATAAAATGGTCAATTTCACTTGGAACACCCTTTAACTTTTGCTCACAATAAAAGCATTTATGAAAACTCATCGAATTTAAAGTAGCGAGTATATCAGGATGCCTGTATTTTGAACTGTCAGGTCTTTTATTGGTAGATGAGAGAAATTGAGAAGTCCAATGCTGCTCCTTCTCTACTAATATTTGTGGTTTTGGTAGCCTATTTATATATCTCATCTTTATCCCGCAATACTTTCCAAGAGTTTATTAACATCAAAATATGAAAAATATTCGGGGTTTATCTCCTTTAATTTTTCTTCAAGTTTATGAGATTTTTCTAAATCCCCAGCTTCAATTGCTATCTTTCTTTCTTCAATTAATTTAGAAATTGTTTCGTTAAATGAAAGTGTTTCAAAAATCGGTGAACTTAGAATTTCTTCAATTGGCATATTTGCATACAAATCAGTTTCATCAACAACTACAGAGTGGTCTTTCATTGATTTACAAACATACACTCTTGCATTTTCAACCGAGGAAACAATAAAGGGAGAGTGAGTTGTAACAATAATTTGCAAATTAGGGAAGATTTCTAATATTGATTTAAGAAAAGTCTTCTGCCATTTCGGGTGTAAATGATTTTCGGCTTCGTCAATTAGGAGTAAACCTGGCGTTATAAGCATTTCTTCTAATTTCAAATTATTCAGTGTGTAAACCGAATACATCTGACCCAAAAGAGTAACTAATCTTTGAATAAGATACAAATTACCACTACTTAATTTATCTAAAGAAACCTCAAATCCATTTTGAGAAACAATTGGCATTAAAGTTTTTCGTTCAACATATCTAAACTCTCCTTCAAATAAACTTAGTTTGATTATCTTTTTGAGTGTTTCAAATAAGAACTCGCCTTCTTTTTTTTCTTTAGGATTATCACTACTTTTTAAATAATCAAAGTAGGTTATTATTTTTAATACTTCAACATTAGATTGTTCTCCATCTAATGAACCTATTAAATAATTCTTAGGGTCTAAAGCTGTTAAACTTTTCAATTCTAATTTTTCATTACTTATTTTTGAAGTCCAATAGTTTGTAATCCAAATATCCTTCCCTTTATTTGTATCACTAAACTTAAATCCAAAATCATCACCAAATATAGTATTCCTATTTCTTCTTGCTGAAATTTCGTTTTGTTTAAATTTTGTATCGTCTGAAGTGATTGTATCTGAAAATAGTCTAATGGGGAGTTGACCATTATTCAAAAATAAATCAATTTGAAAGTCTTCTTTTTCTCTAACAATATTTCTTTGAAGTTTACTAGATAATCCCAATATTATTGCCCTAATAGCATCCAAAACAATAGTCTTTCCAGTCCCATTTTCACCAGTAATAATTGTTACAGGAGTTTTATCACTGCTTCCTATAAAATCAAGATTTGCTTCTAAAAATGGTCCAATATTTTTTAAATAAAGACTTTCTATTCTCATAATTTCAAAATTTTTATAAGCAAAACTAATAATAAATAAGTAAATTAGATTAAAAACAAAAAAATAGTTAGCCCATAATTCATTATGAACTAACCATTTTATGTAAAAGCGAAGTTTTATCTTAAAGCTTCAGCTCCATTCTTAATATCTTCTACTACACTTGGATCAAGAAGCGTTGATGTATCACCTAAGCTTGAAGTTTCGCCTTCGGCAATTTTACGCAATATACGTCGCATGATTTTGCCAGAACGAGTTTTTGGTAGACCAGTAACGAACTGAATTTTATCAGGTTTTGCAATTGGTCCAATTACACGAGATACTGTTGCCAAAATATCTCGGCGAGTCAATTCTTCATCGTGAACAAAACTTTCGCAAATTACGTAGGCATAAATTCCTTGACCTTTGATGTCGTGCGGATAGCCAACTATGGCACTTTCTACCACACCTGTGTGCATATTGATGGCATTTTCAACTTCGGCAGTACCAATTCTATGACCCGAAACATTTAAGACATCATCTACCCGACCAGTGATTCGGTAGAAACCATTTTCATCACGCATGGCACCATCACCTGTGAAATAAAGGTTTGGATATGCTGAAAAATAATTGGTTCTACAACGCTCATGGTCGCCCCAAGTAGTACGCAAAATGGATGGCCAAGGGAATTTGATACAGAGGTTTCCGCTAACATCTCCACCCAAAATCTCATGCCCATTTTCATCTACTAACATCATTTGTACGCCAGGAAGCGGTAATGACGCCCAAGCAGGTTTTAAAGGAGTAATACCCGCCAAAGCTGAAATCATTATTCCACCCGTTTCAGTTTGCCACCATGTATCAACTACTGGGCATTTATCTTTACCGATATTTTTAGAATACCATTGCCAAGCCTCCTCATTGATTGGTTCCCCTACCGAACCTAATACTTTGAGAGAGCTTAGGTCTTTTCCTTCCACATATTCCAAGCCAAAACCCATCAAAGAACGAATGGCTGTTGGAGCAGTGTAAAGAATATTCACTTTATGTTTTTCTACAATATCCCAAAAACGACCCGCATCAGGATAAGTTGGTACACCTTCAAACAATACAGAAATCGCTCCTGAAGCCAGTGGACCATAAACTATATATGAATGTCCAGTTATCCAACCAATATCAGCTGTACAGAAATGTATCATACCAGGCTTATATTGGAATACATTTTGGAATGTGTAGGCAGAATAAACCATATAACCACCGCAAGTTTGAACAACTCCCTTAGGTTTACCAGTTGACCCTGAAGTATAAAGGATAAAAAGTGGATCTTCAGAGTCCATTTCTTCGGCAGGACAATCGCTTGTCACGTGCTTTTCTTCTTCTTCCCACCAAACATCACGACCTTTAATCATACTTACTGCTGTACGAGTACGAGTGGCAACAATTGTTTTTTTCACTGACGGACAGCCAATGAGTGCATCATCCACAGTATCTTTCATCGGAATCGCTTTATTTCCACGTACTGCACCGTCAGTTGTAACCACAGCAACACATTGTGAGTCATTGATACGATCGGCAATAGAAGAAGCAGAAAAGCCACCAAAAACAACTGAATGAATAGCACCAATTCTTGCACATGCCAATACAGCAATTGATAACTCAGGAATCATTGGCATATAGATACAAACTCTTTCGCCCTTTTTAACACCATTACGTTTTAAAACATTGGCAAAACGACAAACACGTTCAAATAATTGACGGTAAGTAAGTGTAATACTTTCTTCATTTGGGTCGTTTGGTTCCCAAATAATGGCAGGTTGATTTGGTTTGTCTTTTACATGACGGTCAAGACAGTTTTCAGTAATATTAAGTTTTCCGCCTACAAACCACTCAATTTTGGGTTCGCTAAAATTCCAGTTTAATACCTTTCTCCATGGTTTTCTCCATTCAAAATTGTTAGCTGCAATTTCGCCCCAAAAATCTTCGGGACTTTCTACACTTTTCTTGTACGCTTCTTCGTATTCTTGGAAAGAGTTGATTTTCATTTGGTTAAATATAATGAGTGAATGAATGAATTTTTGAATGAGTGAATATTATTATAATTCAACTCAAGTGTATTAATAGATTATTGTTTTTACTTATTGAAAAGCATTCCCTACTTTTCGATTGATTAAAGTATGGGTAATTTCTGTTAAAATCATGGGATCGTCAATGGTTGAAGGTATTGTATATTGCTCACCATCAGCTATTTGGCGAATTGTTTTACGTAAAATTTTACCTGAACGAGTTTTTGGTAAACGCTTTACTACAATGGCATTACGAAAAAAAGCGACTGCTCCAATTTGGTCACGAATAAGGCTAACTAATTCACTTTCCATGTCATCTTCGGTGTATGCAATACCATCCTTTAATACAACCAAACCAATGGGTCTCTGTCCACGTAATTCATCAGAAATTCCTACAACTGCACATTCTGCGACTGCTTCATGTGAACCAACAATTTCTTCCATTTCTCCTGTCGAAAGTCGATGTCCTGCAACATTTATTACATCATCAATCCTGCCCATGATAAAAACATAACCATCCTCATCAATGTAGCCTCCATCACCAGTAAGATAATATCCTTCAAACTTGTTGAGATATGAACTTCTAAAACGTTCATCATCATTCCAAAGAGTTGGCAAGCAACTGGGTGGTAAAGGCAATTTTAAGCATACATAACCTTCTTCATTAGCTCCTAATTTTTGACCATTTTCTCCTAATATCTGTACATCAAATCCACAAACTGGCTTAGTTGCAGAACCTGCCTTTACTGTAAACTGCTCCACTCCCATCATATTTGCTACAATTCCCCAGCCACTTTCTGTTTGCCACCAATGGTCGATGATGGGTATTTTTGTAATATTTTGTAACCATTCTAAAGTTGGCGGGTCACATCTTTCGCCTGCCACAAAGATAGATTTCAAACTATTAAGGTCATACTTTTCTTTTAGTTTTGCTTCTGCATCTTCTTTCTTTATGGCTCTAAAAGCTGTCGGAGCAGTAAAGAAAACATTAACTCTATGGTCATCAATTACTCTCCAAAAAGTTCCTGCATCGGGGTTTCTGACGGGTTTTCCTTCAAAAAACACCGTAGTACAACCATAAATCAAAGGGGCATAAACTATATATGAATGTCCAACAACCCAACCAACATCAGAAGCAGCCCAAAAAACATCCGCAGGATTCAAATCATAAATATATTTCATTGAAAAGTTAAGAGCCACCGCATGTCCACCATTATCTCTTACGATTCCTTTGGGCTTACCAGTAGTTCCAGAGGTATAAAGCACATAAAGTGGGTCAGTTGCATCGACATATACACAATCAGCAGGTATGGCATTTTTCACATAAGAAGCAAAATCAATGTCTCTCCCTTCTACCATACTTGCAAGTTTCATTGGACGTTGCAAGAGCAAACAATGCGAGATTTTATGATTAGCCAAATGAATAGCCTCATCGAGCAAAGGTTTATAAGGAATAACTTTATCAAATTCGATTCCACACGAAGCTGAAATGATAACTTGTGGTTTGGCATCATCAATTCTGATCGCCAATTCATGCGGAGCAAATCCACCAAAAACAACCGAATGAACAGCCCCTATTCTGGCACACGCAAGCATTGAAAAAGCAGCTTCTGGCACCATAGGCATATAAATCACCACGGTATCACCTTTATTCACGCCTAAAGATTTCAAAGCACCAGCGATTTTAGATACCTCTTCTTTTATCTCTAAAAATGTATATTTTTTGACTGATTTGGTGGCTGCTGAATCATAAATTAAAGCAGTTTGTTCGCCTCTGCCTTGCTCAATATGGTAATCAACAGCTAAATAGCAAGTATTCATTTTACCACCCTTAAACCAACGATAAAAGCCATTTTCATCTAAAGATAATGCCGTTGAAGGCTTTTCAAACCATGCAATTTTTTCTGCTTGTTCCGCCCAAAATTCTTCTGGATGGTCAATGCTTCGCCTATAAAATGAGTCATAATTCATTGATTTATTATAGTTTTGTTGTACAAGTTCAATCTTTTCGGTGCCATTTAGGCGACAACCCCCGCAGCCATCATGTTTATTTTTTTTACTAAATCACGAGTTGAAAAGGGCTTTGGTATGTATAAATCCGCCCCAACACTATAACCTTTTTCAATATCTACCTCCTTGCTCTTCGCACTCAAAAAAACCACTTTCGTTTGTTTTGTATCATTATTCTGCTTGATAAATTTACAAACTTCATAACCATCCACTTTCGGCATCATGATATCCAATAAAACAATTTTTGGATGCTCTCGTTTAATTATATCAAATGCTTCTTCTCCATCACGGGCAATAAAAACGATAAAGCCTTCTTTTTTCATTAAAAACTCTAATGAAAGCAATATATTTGGCTCATCATCAACGATGAGTACTTTAATGTTTTTTTGAATATTCATGGTCTTAATTATTTGTTGTAATAGATTTTATGCCAATTAGTTCTATTTTTTAATTAATTAAAAGGAATTAAAAATGAAAATTCAGAACCTTTCCCTACTTCGCTTTCTACCCAAATTTTTCCTTGATGTAACTCAATTATTCGTTTTGAAATTGCCAGCCCAAGGCCACTCCCTTTTGGTTTTTTAATCGTTTGATCATGGGCTTGATAGAATTTATCAAATATCAATTCTTGGTACTCTTTTGCAATGCCTGCCCCATCGTCTTTCACACTAACGCATAAATAATTGTCATTTTTAATTGCTGAAACAACAATCATTCCTCTGTCTATTTCAGTAAATTTGAGTGCGTTTGAAAGTAAATTCACCATCACTTGCATCATTCGGTCTCTATCGCCTTGAAAAGTTGGTAGTTTTTTCTCAATATGCTTCTTAATTTTAATTCCTTTCTCTTTTGCCAATTGCTCTATTGTTTCAATCGCATCTTCAATGATTTCTTCAATTACAATTGTTTCAGTCATAATCCGCACTTTGCCAGATTCAAATTTCTCTAAATCTAATACTTGATTGATGAGTCGAGTCAATCGGTCAGATTCTTTGATAATTGTATTCAAAAAATGTTGCCTTTCTGTATGTTCAATATCTTCATTATCAAATAATATTTCGGACAAAGCCTTGATTGATGTCAAAGGCGTACGAATTTCATGTGTTACAGTTGACAAAAAATCATCTTTTAGTTTATCTGTTAATAATAATTGCTCATTAGCTGCCTGTAATTGCTCTGTGAGTAATTTCAATTCTTGCGATTTTTGCTCCAATTCTTTATTGACAGCCATCAACTCTTGTGATTTTTTCAGAATTTCAACTACTTCATCTAATGAAATCTCCTCTTCTTTGGCAACAGATGAAACCATCATACGAGCCGAGGCGGTTCCCACAATACCAGCCAAAAGCTTTTCAGAATAATTCACAAAACGAGGGTCAGCATAACGTGTTTGAATATTAACATTATTCCTGGCAGCAAACATCCTGATGATTCTTTCAGTACGATTGATCCCTAAAAAGCTTTCTAAAAGAGATTTTATATCGCTAACCAATGCTTTTCCTCTCCAAACAACTGAGTTTTCGATTGCTTTTGAATACTGAAAAACATCGACAAAAAGAACTGCTTGGTTATGCTCAATCGAAGTTTGTTTGGTACACAATGAACCCAAAAAATAGAGCGTTGTATTAAAAAACAAAGACCAAAATGTCGCATGGGAAATATTATCCATTCCTGTCATGCCAAATAATTCATAAGGTTTTAATAGCTCATTTCCCCATAAACCTTTAAGCATAATTGACTCATCGAGTACTCCCGAACTAACCAAAGAAGGAATGATTAGCGTAAAAAACCAAATGATTGTTCCACCAAGCAAGCCAGCCATTGCTCCTTTTTGCGTGCCTCTTTTCCAAAAAATTCCACATAAAGCCGAAGGAGCAAATTGTGCAACTACTACGAATGCTGTCATTCCAATCGAAACCAATGAATATTTTTCAGTGATAAATTTGAAATAAAAATACCCCAAGAAAATAATAATTGCGATGGCCAATCGTCGTATATTTTGAACAAAAGCACTCGGATTTCTATTAATGATTGATTTTGATTGGGAAATTCCTAAAAAAATGGGCATTAATAAATTATTACTTACCATCACACTAATGGCGATTGTTTCAACGATAATCATTCCTGTTGCCGCAGAAAATCCTCCGATATAGGTAATAATGGCCAACAATTCATTGGAAAAATGCAATGGAATTGACAAAACAAACATGTCAGAATTATACGTTTTTCCACTAAAAATTATTTCTCCAGCAAGCGTAATTGGCAAAACAAAAATATTGATGAGCAGCATATATAATGGAAACAACCACATTGCTCGATTTATATATTTTTCATCAACATTTTCGACTACTGCCACCTGAAACTGTCGAGGAAGAAATATAAATGCCATCATCGCCAAAAAAGTGTGCCAAAACCACATCGACATACCATTAATAGGCTCTATCTTAAAGTTTTTATTGATAGATTCAAGAACATTAGCTTTTGAAAAAATATCTTGAAATCCATCAAAAAGCCAATAGGTCACAAAAATTCCAATGGCAAAAAATGCAATTAATTTAATGATAGACTCAGTGGCAATTGCTGCTACCATTCCCTCATGCCGTTCGGTTGCTTCTACATTGCGGGTACCAAAAAGTATCGTAAAAACTATCAATAATATAACAATATAGAAGGTATGATCGGTTAATACATTAGGGTTTCTAAGACTATTTGTCAAAATACCAAAGCTATTTGAAATCGCCTTTAATTGCAAAGCAATGTACGGAATGCCCGAAAGCAAACAGATGATTGTCACTAAAACGCCCAAAGAACGATTTTTTCCATACCTCGATGAAATAAAGTCTGCGATACTTGTCAAACGTTGCGTTTTGCAAATTCGGATAATCTTTAAAAGTATCGGAAATGCCAAAAACATCACTAATGTTGGCCCAATATAGACAGCCAAAAAATCTATGCCATCAGTAGTCGCTCGTCCTACACTCCCGTAAAAAGTCCATGCTGTACAATAAACTGCCAATGAAAGCGAATAAATATTGGCATTGCTTACCACACTTTTATCTGCTTTGGTTCTTTGCTCAGCTTGATAAGCCACAAAAAACAAAAAAGCCAGATAATAAATTGAAATAATGCCCAATATTATGCTATTCATGCTCGGTTGTATCTTCTACATTCTTAGATTCAGCAATGACTGCCACAACAATAATTCCAACCAACCAAACCGTAAATACATAGACGTAAATTATCGGAATCCCTAAAATAAAATTGGCCTTATTAAATAACGATAAGATTGGAAAATTGAACAAGCAGGTCAAAAATATCGTAATGGCTATCAGTCTTTGTTGTTTCATAGTTGATTTACAATCATTGCACTAAGCTACGGCAAGTATGGTATTTTTCCAAGACAATATTAGCTATTTTTGCTAATTAAATATAGACAATTCAACCTATAAACTAAGAATGTATGCCAGTGGGCATTTTGCCTCTCCTGACATACATTGCTCTTAAACCCTAAGCCTTAATTATGATATTTTAATCTTATCTTTGATAAAACTGGCTTTTTGATAGTTGAATCAAAATAAGCCAATCATTAGTCTAAAGAGTCAAACTCTCCTTGCAGGGCGTATTTCCCAAAAATAATCATTCCTAAAGTAATAATTGGAGCCAAAACAAAAGTATAGATAATGGCAGGTACTAAATCATTTCCACCTTTCACCCACAACGGAACTGCTTGATTAATGATCAAATAATATCCAGCAGCAATGCCAATCAAAATTGCTAACAGTCCGATAACTTTTTTTAATATATTCATTTTCTTAATAATTGAAGATTAATAATTGATAATTAACTGATTGTTAGTCATTTACGCTTTTATCCTTACCATTGATAAATACTAAACCAATCACAAAACAAACTCCTGCGATGAGCATTGGGTAATTTAAACCTTCCAAATAAGGCTTAGCATAAGTAGCAGCTTGACCTAATTCTTCAGCTTTCTTGTTTGCATCACCTGCTTGTGTCACCAAAAATGTAGCAATAGCTGGGAGCAATCCACCAAAGATACCGTTACCTACGTGGTAAGGTAATGACATTGATGTATATCGGATTTTGGTTGGGAACATTTCAACCAAGAAAGCTGCAATTGGACCATAGGCCATTGTTACAAACACTACCAAGCAAAAAACCATCAATACTAAAGTCCATTTATCGCTATCGGTAATGGTAATCGTTTTCTTTACGTCAGGTTTCGGCGATTCTTTTGATTTATCGGCCAAAGTTGTTACTTTTTTAACTTCCTTGAATTTTGTACCATCAGCATATTCACGAGTTGTTGTGGTGGTTGTAAGCGAATCTACCGTTGAATTTGGTACTAAGCTTTTGGCAATATCAATTTTTTCTGAACCCGCCACTACTTCTTTATTTTTCACATTGACGGTTTGGTAAATTTTATCAAAAATTGGTCGATAACAGATAACTGCCAATAACATACCTGCCAACATAATACCTTTTCTACCAATTTTATCAGAAAGTGAACCAAAAATTATAAATAATGGTGTACCTAACAATAAACCCCACATCATAATGGTATTGGCTTGGATGTCATCAATATTACAAATTTTCAGTAAAAATGTTTGTGCATAAAACTGCCCAGTGTACCATACAACTCCTTGTCCCATTGTTGCACCGAAGAGTGCTAATAACACAAATTTAAAGTTGTATTTATTTCCAAATGATTCTTTTAGAGGGTTAGAAGAAGTTTTTCCTTCGGCTTTTGCTTTGGCAAAAAGAGGCGATTCTGCCATATTTCTACGAATCAAGAAAGAGACAAAAACCATGACACTTGATAACAAAAATGGAATTCTCCAACCATATTCATCAAATGCTTCTTTGCTCATTGATGCACGAGTAAGCATGATTACGCCAAGTGAAATAAACAAACCTACCGTAGCTGTTGTCTGAATCCATGAGGTCCAATAACCTCTTTTTTCGGCTGGTGAATGTTCTGCAACATAAGTTGCTGCACCACCGTATTCTCCACCCAAAGCCAAGCCTTGCAATAAACGCAATATCAAAACCAAGAGAGGTGCTAAATAACCAATTGTCTCATAACTCGGAATCAAACCAATGGCGAATGTTGCTCCACCCATTAGCATTAGTGTTACCATGAAGGTATATTTACGGCCAATTAAGTCACCTAATCGTCCAAAGAATAATGCTCCAAATGGACGAACGACAAAACCTGCGGCGAAAGTTGCCAATGTATTTAAAAATGCGGCTGCTTGATTATCACTTGGAAAAAACTTAGTTGCTAAAACTGTAGCCAAACTTCCAAAGATGTAAAAATCGTACCATTCGATAAGCGTACCAACCGAAGATGCTCCGATGATATAACCAAGACTTTGTTTTTTTTCAGACATAAACTTTAATTGTTAGAAGGTTGTAAAATAAATTTTAGGGTTGATAATTTTAATGAATATTTGATAAATGATTCGTTTTATTAAAAGTTAAAAGCGGTTGAAAATAAAAATCTCACATTGCCTACATTTGTCAGTGTACCTGTTACTTTACCCGATTTGTCAGATGTACCCCAATTGGCTCCTGTGTATTCCAATTCTGGAGAGAATCTCATCTTTCCTGATTTAAAATCAATTCTACCAGCTGCCCTGACAACATCTTTAACTGTGCGTTTTTCTACAGTCAATCCTCTTGCATACGGCGTTTTTCCTTGCACATCAGCACCGTTATTGATCGTATATCCTACAAATAAAGCAGGAGCAACTTTTGCATGATTGCTCATTATTTCAAACCAAAAGGCATTTGTTTTGGTAGGTTTGTATATTTCTGTAACCGGGTCAGTTGTTGAATTATAACCTAAATAACCTCCCAACATCACCAAGTGTGTAACATTTTGCCCTAAAATACCATAAACTTTCAAAGTTGCTTTTTTACCAGTATATTTAGCATAAGCATTAATAGTAACACTATTTACTTTTCCTGGATTTTCAACTGTCACTGCTGGTGTACCAGTTGAAATTGTCATTCTTGGTCTGAGTGAACGGTATTCAGCTCCAATCCCCATCAATATTTTTGCATTTTTGAATTGTAAATTTCCATGAATGGTTGGTAAGACACTATTTGATGAAGCCTCATTGTTTATACCAGTAGCTGAGACTGCTCCAAATTCCCGGTCTTTGTAAATTGAAAGAGCAAAACTTGTGTTGTTACTAAGCGAGCGAGTCAAACGTGCTTGGGTAGCCCAACCAAATGGATTAAATAAAATACCTGTACTAAAATTAGCAACTCCTGGAAAACATTCAGGAATAAATTGTGGATACCAAGTTTGTCCTAAAGTAAGTTTTGTTTTCGCCCAATCTAAACTTGCATTGGCATGTCTTAAACGAAATAAAGCGATACTTCCTTCAAAATTCCCAAAAAAATCTCCTTCTAAAAAAGCTGAAGTTTTTGCTCCAAAAGCATCAGGACCAGTGATTTTCAAATTCATTCTAGTGGTTATCGACAAAAAATTTGATTGAGGCACTGCGTTCAAATCTTTTCCACTGGCATCTTTTGCAACATCAAGTGGATAAAGATTTAAGTTATCCTCTCTTACTTGAGCACTTTTTCTTGAATCCCAAATGTAGTCTGTTCTGACAAATCCACCAATTACTGCACCAAAAGCTGGTTGTGGTTTTGCTACTGGAGCAGTTGTTTCCGATTTTTTTTCTTCTACTTTTTTCTCTTGTGCAATCGCTTGATTGAGCAACAAGCCACTCAGCATTAAAGGGTAAATTACTTTTTTCATGTCAATAGGTCTTTTATTATGGTTTTGTTGTACGTTTTACGACACAAAACTTTTAATAAATCCTATGCTAAACTAATTCTTGATATAGCTTTGGTAAAAACCGATAGATATAATTGCACTTTAAATTTTCTTAAAAAATAGAACATAAGTAAACATATTGCACAAAAATAAAAACAATATTTTGTTATTTTATTAAATTCAAAATTATATTTTGAATTTAATAACTACATGATTGCTATTACAGTATTTCTTCCAATAGATAGAATTGATAGAGTATTTTGCTATTAGATTGTACTTTTCCAATATTTATCCTACTTTCCCAGCTAAAAAAGTAAAATTTTGATTTACTTTTTAAATCTTTCCCATTTGATAAGCATAAATTTATCTCCCAGCTCCGTGACTATCATTCCAGCACCTTTTAGGTTCTCACGATTGGCATAAAATTCGGCCAATTCTTTATGATTCATGACTTTATAAGTCGGATGATAAAGTGTTTGCTTTGGAATCTTAACTTGATACTTTTTGACCCAATTCATCACTGAAACGTGGCTAACACCTAATATTCGCTCGATTTCACGATAACTTACACCCTCAATATACAGTTGTAAAGCTTTTATCACATAATAACTTTCAATACTTTTACCAATTTTTTCAACCGTAAAATTATAGCCACAATCTTTACACTTGAAGCGTTGACGCTCTTTGATTATACCGTTTCTGGAGATGTTATCAGAGTTGCATTGAGGGCAGTTTGGTAGGTTCATGTTATCTATATTTTTTTAGCAAAGATATACTTTCTTAGCAAAGATAGATTATTTCAAGATTTTTTTTTATTTTTTCTTGAAATAAATTTGATATTTTGAAACAAAATGGCTTTAGTTTTTTTCAAATAAAAGTTTGAATTTTTGAATAGCTTAAACAAAAAAAGCTATCAAAACTTAGATGTTTGATAGCTTTTTTTTATTTATGAAAATAAATCAGTGCATTACTTCTGAAAGTTCTTTTTTAGGTAAATCATACCTATAAACTTCTTCGATTGCATTCAAATCATCAGGCAAAATCTCCATGATGGTCTTGATAAGACCCGTGTTCAAGTCAAGAACCCAACCGTGTAGATGTGGATAATCTCCAGCCGCCCATGCTTTCTGAATAATGGTTGTTTTTGCCAAGTTCCTTACTTGTTCTGTCACATTTAGTTCTACCAATCGGTCAAATTTCTGATGCTCATCACTAATCGTATCAAGCTCAGATTGATGCTTTACATACACATCTTTGATATTTCTAAGCCATTTATTGATCAATCCATAATCTTTATTATCCATTGAAGCCTTTACACCACCACAATTATAATGACCTACCACCAATACATGCTTAACTTTCAGTACCTCAACGGCATATTGCAGCACACTCAACATATTAATATCGGTATGCACTACTAAATTGGCTACATTGCGATGCACAAATATCTCGCCTGGTTGTGTACCTGTCACTTGGTCGGCAGGTACACGGCTATCTGCACAGCCAATCCATAAAAATTCAGGATTTTGATGCGAGGCTAAATCCTCAAAATAAGATTCATCAATTCTTAATTTTTCAGCAGCCCAAGCTTTATTTGCTAACAGGAGCTTTTGATACGATTGCATTATTTTTTTCATAATTTAGTTGTTTACGTGAAATTCCTTTAAATTCTACATCAATATTTCTTGCTTTTACCTCACGTTGAAATTCCTCTAACGTGATATAAATATCATGGTCGATAAATGAGGCTTTTACCCCATCAATAAATACATTATCTCCTTCTTGTAAAGAGGCTAACTTTTGCTTCAATTCTGATTTATTGAAGTAAAAAATATCTTTATTAAATTGAATCAATACATTGTTGCCATCTCTCATAAATGACATTGACCCTTTATAATTGGTATAAAGAATATAAATCATAGCCACAAAAACACCGATACCAATGCCTTTTAGTAAATCAGTAAACACAACAGCAACAACAGTTATGGCAAACGGAACAAATTGATCTTGTCCTTCTTTAAAAACTTGTTTAAAAATGCTGGGTTTTGCTAATTTATACCCTACCATAATCAATACAATTGCCAGTGAAGCCAACGGAATTTGATTGAGTATGCTTGGAATCGCCAAAGTACAAATCAGTAAGATAAATCCATGAAATACAGTAGCAAGATTTGTTTTTCCGCCAGCTTGGATATTTGCAGAACTTCTCACAATAACCTGTGTTAATGGTAAACCACCAAAAAGTCCTGAAACAATATTACCAGTCCCTTGTGCAAGCAATTCTCGATTGGTCGGCGTAATTCTTGAATCTGGGTCAAGTTTATCAGTAGCTTCAACACTAAGCAATGTTTCAAGGCTTGCAATTATAGCTATTACACCCGCCGTTTTCCAAATAATTGGATTTGAAATGGCCGAAAAATTAGGTAATTGAATTAAATTTGAAAAGTCTGAAAGTGAATTGGTTATGGGTAAAGTTACCAAATGGCTACTTTCGAGATGAAAGAATGAAGGCAAGATTGTAAGTCCGTTATTCAGAATAATACCAATAACAACCACCAACAAAGGAGCGGGAATCATATTTAAGACCTTATTTTTTTTAACAAATGATTGTTCCCATAAAATCATAATTCCTAAGGAAACCAATCCAATAATTAAAGCTCCTTCATTAAAAAGTTCACGCACACGCATTAATTCGGTAAATGTATTTTGACCATCTTTTTGAAAAAAATCTTCATCTCCTTCATAGTCTAAATCTATGCCCATTGCATGGGGTATTTGTTTCAAAATAATAATAATCCCGATAGCTGTTAGCATTCCTTTGATTACTGAAGAGGGGAAATAGTAGCCTATTACTCCAGCTTTTACAGCCCCTAAAACTATTTGAAAAAAGCCAGCCAAAACAACCGCTAATAAGAACGAGTCGTAAGCTCCAATTTCGGTAATGGCATTTAGCACGATTACAGTAAGGCCTGCCGCTGGGCCACTAACACCTAGCTGTGAACCACTGAGAGTTCCAACTAAAATACCACCTACCACGCCAGCAATGACACCAGAAATAAGTGGAGCTCCAGAAGCCAATGCTACACCTAAACAAAGTGGCAAAGCGACCAAAAAGACTACTAAACCAGAGGGTAAGTCCGATTTAATATGTTTAAAATTCAATAAGGATTTCATGATTATCTTTTAGTTTTTAATAGCAAAACTTTCCATATTGGTTGAATAAACAATATGGCTTACAGCAAAACTTATATAATGCCGTAAGTAAAGTTTAGAGAATAATGGAAATCGAGTGTTTGACACACCAATCCATGATTGCCTGTTTTTAAACAAAAAGAATTTGAGGAGGTGGAGAGTCTATCGACTTAAAGGGATTGGATATGATTGAAATCACATCATCACATACAGTATTTTTAATCATTACTTCCATTATAGAAAAATGGAATATGGTTTTTTCAACAAAAAACTTATCTATGATTTCTTTTGAAAAATCTTCGCTTTCATTCTGATCTTCAATATCATTTACTTCAACATTTTCTTTAAAGTCACTAAAATATTCTTTGATAGTCGAAAATTCGACTGACATCAATAGAATAATGACTAAGATGCGTTGAAGCATAGAGGAAGGATGAAAAGAAATAATATTAAGACGAAATTTATTAAACGATAATTAAAAATAAAAGGTTTCACATTGATAATTTTACTTGGATTGTATTAAAGTCCATTAACCATTGATTTTCTTGATAGCATACCTATATCAAACTTACAATTATAAATAATATTGTAGATTATATGTGTATTTGAATTTCTTTTGCTAATTTTTCTGCCAAAGTTGGAGCCAAAGCTACACCCATACCATTCATTCTTACACTCAATGAAATTTGTGGGTTGAGGCATTTACTTATTGGTGTTTTTGTTTGGTCAAAGGCCATGATTCCACTCCAGCGTTGGTCAATTTTTATACTTTTATATTTAGGAATAATATTTTCATATAATAATTTCTCAAGCATATTTTGAACCAAATCTGTCAAGCCAAACTCATTTGTATTTTCTATTTCAAAATTAAGATTTCTTCCTCCTCCGAATAAAACACGATTTTGATAATTTCTGAAATAATAATAACCCTTATCAAAATGAAATGTACCTTTCCAGTTTAAACCATCAATAGGTTCGGTAATAAAAACCTGCCCACGACCTGGATATAAATCTACTTCGGGCAACAATTTCTTGGTGAAAGCATTAGTAGCAATAGATAAATGTCGTGCTTTAAATTCAAGTCCATTCTCAGCAAAAACTCTCACACTATCATTGACAACTTCATAATTTTTGACAGCTACTCCAAAGAAAATTCTCACTTTCATCGCATAAAGAGTTTCCTGCAAAGCATTGATCAATTTCCCACTATGAATAGAACCCTCAGCAGTATTTGAAATAGCGTTGGAGAAACCTTGAAACCCACATGAGCTAATGACTTCATCGTTTTCATAAAAATGCTCTGTCTTACCAGTAATTTCTTTCAAATGATGATTTAATATAGAAATTTGGTCTTTTGTTTCTTTAAATATTGCTTGGTCATCAAAAAGCTCTGTTCCACCACATGGCTCATAATCAATTTCTGAGCCAAAATGTTGATGAATTATACCAATACCTTTGAATCGCTCTTCAGCCCAAAACATTGCTGCATCATTGCCCATTGTTTTAATATTTTCAAGTAATTCAGTCGGGCTTCCAAAACAGGAAAAACCTGCATTTTTAGTACTAGCCCCAGTAGGTAAAATACCCGAATCAAGGATACATATTTCGAGGTTGGGCTTTGCTTTTTTCAAAAAATAGGCTAGCCACAGTCCCGAAAATCCAGCACCGATGATAATTATGTCGTATTTCTTTAAAAAAATATCTTTTTCCCAAAAACTTAGCATAATTTTGAATTGATGAAATGCAAATTTATACAAATTAATTAAAGAAATGTGCCACATCTTTGAGATGTGACACATTTGAATTTAAAAATCTCAATGGATTTAGAAAGGCTTATTAAAGCAAGTCAAATTGCGAAAGACATACAAACAACTAATATTCAAGCATTTATTTTAAAAAATCAAAAAAAATATGATGCTTCGCTACTTCCATTAATTGCCGACCAGTGGCTCGCCAAACAAAAATCAAAAGACAAATTGCCGACTTGGTCTGTTAATGAAAATGTCATCTTCCCCCCTATTCTTTCAGTTGAACAAGCTTCTTCCGAAACGACTTCAAACTACAAAGCAAAGGTATTCTTTAATTTTATTAATGAAGTAAAAGCTAAAAAATGTATCGACCTTACAGGTGGAATGGGCTTGGATTCGTATGCTTTAGCACAAGTTTTCGAATCAGTAACTTATATTGAACAAAACTCACTCTTGGCTCAAATTGCTGAGTACAATTTTGAGGTTTTAGGTCAAAAAAACATTGAAACTATTAATGAAAATTCGGTTTCATTCACTCATTCAAATAGTCATTCATTCACAAATTATTACCTTGATCCCCATCGCCGAGATGCTTCAAAAAATAAAGTTTTCAAGATTGAAGAATGCGAACCTAATATACTGCAAATCAAGCACTTATTTGAAAATTACATGGTAAAATTTTCACCCATGCTTGATATAAAATTGGCTTTAGAGCAATTACAAAATATTTCAGAAGTACATATTGTTGCCGTTGAAAATGAAGTGAAAGAATTGCTGTTTCTTGGAAAAAAAACGATTGAAAAAGTATCTATTCATTGCATCAATTTTCTTTCAAATGGTCAAAAACAAGTATTTGAATTGGATTATGATTCTGAACAAAACGCCAAAATCATTTACTCAAAACCACAAAAATACATTTATGAGCCAAATGCGTCAATTCTGAAAGCAGGAGCTTTTAAAAGCATTGCTAACAAGCTCAATATCAACAAATTAGCACCAAGTAGCCATCTTTATACATCTGAAACTTTGCTTGAAAACTTCCCAGGTAGGAGTTTTATTTGCGAAGCCATAAGCAAGTTTGATAAAAAAGAAATTTTAGCAAAATTAACTGATAATAAGGCAAATATCAGTACCCGAAATTTCCCCATGAAGCCTGAAGAGATAAAAAAGAAATTGGGCTTACGAGATGGCGGAGATTATTATTTGTTTGCTACAGAGAACCACGAAAAACAGAAAATCGTTTTGATTTGTAAGAAAATAGTCATTGAAAATTAAAATTTTGTGTAAATGCAAAATATTAAATCATAAATTTTTTAAGTATATTACGTTACAAATAAAAATTCTAACCGTCCAATATTATAAAAAACATTACATCTTATGAAAAAATCATTTATTTTGATTGCTCTACTCATTTTCTGTCAGTGTAGCTTTGCCCAAACCATACTAAGTGGTTCGGAAGTTTTTGGAAAAGACCGTAAAGAAGGTTTTTATATGACCCTCAGCATTGATAAAAAATATATAGAAAAAGACTGGTCGCTATTTATTTCAAAATTTGGTGGTGTTTCACAGAGCCGTGAGGTATATAATATTGCTGCGGCCAATCTTCCTGAGATTTCAGCTGATCCCATTAATTTAATGACCAAGGTTACATCGGAGCAAAAACAAAAAACTAAAGTATTTGCCTCATTTGATACTGGTGGAGGCAATATGGTATCTCAAAACAGCAAAAATTATGATGGAGTAGAAAAACTTTTAAAGGATTTTTATGCGTTTGCCATGCAAAATGAAGATGTTCGTTTGGCAGACCGTGATGCAGAAGAATCACAAAAAAATCTTGACCGAGTTAACAAAACGGGAGATAAGATTGCTCGTGATATTGAGAAAAATAAGCGAGAAAAAGAAAAATTATTAAAAGAAATTGAAGAAAATAGAGTTGAACTTGAAAAACTCCTAAAAGACCAAATTTCTAACAAACAAGACCAAGAAAATGCAAAAATAGCCCTTGAGGAAAAAATTAAAGCAGCAAGTGTAGTAAAAACAAGAATAAAATAGAGATTCAAAGTTTGTTAAATATTTTATGTAAAATAGATAATGTAATAAATTATATCGTCTATCTTTTTTTAGAACTATTTCAACAACTTTTATCACTATTATAAGTGATTCGTGTTTATGCCTTTTCTCCTTTATATTTTTTTATATTTTTGCAAATACCACAATAAATAATTGAGGAAATGACGGAAATACAAGAGAAAATTCGGTTAAACCAAAGAAAAGACAACAAAGGCTGGAAAAAATGGGGACCTTACCTATCAGAACGGCAGTGGGGAACAGTAAGAGAAGACTATAGCGTTTATGGCAATGCGTGGGATTATATTCCTCATGATATGGCTCGCTCACGTGCTTATCGTTGGGGAGAAGATGGCATTGGCGGGATTTCGGATAATAAACAACATATTTGCTTGGCATTTTCATTTTGGAATCACCAAGATAAAATATTAAAAGAACGTTTATATGGATTAGCAGGTTCAGAAGGAAATCATGGCGAGGATGTGAAAGAATTGTACTATTATTTGGATAGTACTCCTACACACTCATACATGAAAATGCTATATAAATACCCTCAAAATGAATTTCCATATAAACAAATCATTGAAGAGAATCAAAAGCGTAATAGAAAAGACCCTGAATTTGAAATCAATGAGACGGGAATTTTTGATAATAATGAGTATTTTGATATTTTCATCGAATATGCAAAAGCTGATGAAAATGACATTCTCATAAAAATAACTGCTCATAATCGTCATAAAAAAGCAGCCCCGCTTACTATTTTACCAACATTATGGTTTCGTAATACTTGGTCTTGGGGTTATGATGCCTATAAAAAAAGCCCAATGTTGACAGGTATTGCCAAAAGCCAAATAGAAGTCAATCATCAACTTTTGGGTAAATACAAACTGTATGTTGAAGGGGCTGATGAATTGCTTTTTTGCGAAAATGAAACGAATATAGAGCGAGTATTTGGCAAGCCAAATACATCTATGTATGTAAAAGATGGAATTAATAATTATATAGTTGGTGGCAAGCAAAATGTATTGAATCCTAATAGAATTGGTACAAAAGCTGCTGCTAAATATACTAAAAAAATTGCAGGTGGTGAGAGTTTTACTATTCGCTTGAGATTTAGTCAAAATACTCATAATAATAATCCTTTTGTTGATTTTGATGACATATTTGCACTTAGACTAAAGGAAGCAGATGATTTTTATACAGATTTACAAAAAGAAATAAAAACTGAAGAATTAAAAAACATCCAAAGGCAAGCATTTGCTGGAATGATGTGGAACAAGCAGTTTTATTATTATAATATCAATGAATGGCTCAAAGGAGACCCAAAAATGCCTTTTGAGTTTAAAGGCAGGGCTTTCCCAAGAAATAGCACATGGAGACATGCCTACATGGCCAATATCCTTTCAATGCCTGATAAGTGGGAATACCCTTGGTTTGCTGCTTGGGATTTGGCTTTTCATACCCTTACTTTAGCACGCATTGACGCTGATTTTGCCAAAAGACAATTGGCTGTAGTTTTGCGTGAATATTATATGCACCCCAATGGTCAAATTCCTGCCTATGAATGGAATTTCTCAGATGTAAATCCTCCTGTACACGCTTGGGCCACTTGGAAAGTGTATGAAATTGATAAAAATGCAAATAATGGTAAAGGTGATTTAGCTTTTTTAGAGAAAGTTTTTCATAAACTTTTGATCAATTTTACATGGTGGGTCAATCAGAAAGATGAAGAAGGAAATAATATTTTTGGCGGTGGATTTTTAGGATTGGATAATATAGGCGTTTTTGATAGAAATGCCCAAATTCCTGGAGTAAAACTTGAACAAGCCGATGCCACAGGTTGGATGGCAATGTACACACTCAATATGCTACGTATTGCGTGTGAAATTTCTCTCGAAAAACCTGTTTACCAAGACATGGCTTCTAAGTTTTTTGAGCATTTCTTGCATATTGCCGCCGCCATAAACAAACCAATTAAAGGAAATGATTTGGGGCTTTGGGACGAAGCAGACCAGTTTTATTATGACAAGCTACACGCTCCAAATGGTGAAACGATTTTTATGAAAATTCGCTCTTACGTGGGCTTAATTCCTTTGTTTGCGGTAGAAATTATTGATGATGAAATGTTATCAAAACTACCTGATTTTAAACGAAGGTTAGAATGGGTATTAAATAATAGACCTGATTTGGCTTCATTAATTTCACGATGGAATGAACCAGGTAAAGGTGAAACCCATCTTTTATCACTTCTTCGTGGACATCGTATGAAAATGGTGGTGAAAAGGATGTTTGATGAAGCTGAGTTTCTATCGGATTATGGTATTCGTTCTTTATCAAAATTCCATAAAGATAATCCTTATAGATTTAATCTTCACGGCGAAATATTGAGTGTAAATTATACACCTGCCGAGTCTGATTTGAGCATTATGGGTGGTAATTCCAATTGGCGTGGACCAATCTGGTTTCCAATCAACTTTTTATTGATTGATTCTTTATTAAAATTTTATGCCTATTACGGTGATGATTTTGAAATAGAATATCCAACCGATTCAGGTCATATTATGTCTATCAAAGAAGCTGCTTTATTGGTGGCTGAAAGGCTTATTAATATTTTCAAGTTAAATGAAGCTAACAAACGACCAGTGATGAGTAATATTGAAAAGTTTGATGCTGACCCTCATTTCAAAGATTTGCATTTATTCTACGAATATTTCAATGGTGATACAGGTGGAGGCATGGGTGCAGCACATCAATGTGGCTGGACTGGATTAGTTGCAGACTTGATAGGATACATAAGTGAGAAATAGATCTCAATTTTGAGTTCTGAGTAAAAACTTTGAAATGGAAAAGAAATTAGCATTTATCAAAAAACTTAGAACTCAAAACTATCTTAACCCTTTCCATCTTTTACGCTGTTGGTGTTTAATGAAAATATTCCTTAAATTTTGTCTTAATGAAGTTTTTTGTTCTACATAGCAGTCGTTCGGCGAATCAGGTAGTTTTCTAAAAATAGGTAGAAATAATCCAAAATAAGTACTAATTCCTTTCGGATTTGCAATATTTAATACACCGCCTAAATTATCTGTTCCGATAAATAAAGGGCCAAATCTACCCATTAATCCAACCGTAAAATTTCGATAATTATTAATTAAAGCAATTGGAAGTGATACTTCTAAATGTTTTGATTCAAAACGAGGAGTAATAGCCAATAGCGATGGTTGTGACATCCCGATGGTTTTTGAATTCCGTAAACCCTGAACCAAAATTGCATTCACATATATTTTTTCCTTCAATTTATAATCAATATTTACCGAAAAAGCCATAGGTAATGATGAAACAAAAGAATTGTGGTAATTTGATTCGGTTAATCCAAATGCAGCGTTCATTTGATTATAGAGTCTATTTTGTGAATCTATTTTATTAAATGTACCTGGAGCAACCAAAGTATTACTGGCTGCAATGTTTGTTTCATAAACGTATTTCGGATTTACAAAATTCATTTGACCAATATCTAACAAAGAAACACCAATTCGATACAGGTATTTATTTTTAGACCCATCCGTTAACCATTTTCCTTTGAATCTTACATCATATTTATCAAAATCAGGGCGAAATTCATAGACTGCTCCAATGTCAAATCCATAGCCTGTACCCGCAGCCAAGTCTCCAAAAAGCCATTGGGTTGAAAATTTAGCACTCCTCAATGCTTCAATTTTTGTTATCCCAAAAATACCCTCTGCATTCTTTAAAAACACATCTTGGCGGTTTGGCCTTTGAGTATTTTGGGTAATCGTAAAATCAATATCATTAGCTAATGCGTGAATATTGATTAAAGCATTGACTCGTTTCACAGTCAAGCCTACTTTCAAAAAAGTTTGGTCTTGTTCTCTAATGACCGCACCTAATGTTAATCCTAATTCAGAATATGCATTCAAATTCAATGCAAAATGATTATTATTTTGCTCCTGTCCATACAAATTAGGCAAAACAGTACCACTTACAATTACATGAGCAATATCGGCAGAAACATTGTTTAAATTGGCTAGAGTCCGCACTCTTGAACTCAGCCCTATAGCCAACTTTGCCTTTTCAAAGGTATAAATCATTGACGGACCTCGAATATCTGCACCTGCGAAAGCACTTGAATTTGGCTTACCTAAATTTTCTTGGAAATAGCTATTTTTAAAAATTATTAAACCGCTTGTTCCTCTATATTTATCCGCAACTGTATTGGACGAAAGAGCTAAAAATGAATATGGAGCTGCCCACGAAGCATAGTTATTTATCATTTCAGCATTTACACCTGCAATGTTTAAGAAAAACTTGTATCGGGAATCAGCAACGTTTGCAGGATTGGAATAAATGGAATAAGTTCCTGCATAATTGCTTGATGAAATGCCAAGCCATTGCTGAGCATAAGTAGCATAAGTAAGAAGAAAAAGGCAAAAAAATAATCGCATTTTTGAGTTTTAAAACTAAATTCACTCACCTTAAATTAGATTGTTGAACTTAGTAAGTTTGGACAAAATTAAATATTTATAAATAAATACCTTTGAATTTTAGCAGAATAATAATATTTTGGACTTTCATTTACACAAATACCAAAGAAACCTTATGAATTACGATTTCAACAACTACAAAACCGAGAAGTTTTTCGATGAAATGGTTACTGAGAACGGTACGCCTCGTGCAGGGAATCAGTTTTTGAAAGATAAAATTGAACACCTCGCTTTTAACGAACTTGCAAAAAAGCAAAAAGCTGCCGAACGCTCAATGGTTTCAGCTGGCATCACTTTTAATGTTTATTCGGAAGAAGGTGGCACAGAACGAATCATTCCCATTGATGTTATACCAAGAATTATCGATTCTTCCGAATGGGACAATTTAGAAAAAGGTTTAGTACAGCGAATAACTGCTTTAAATCTTTTTTTGCAAGACATTTATAATGAGCAGAAAATTATCAAAGATGGCATTATTCCTCGTGAAATAATCGAATCAAGTAAAGGTTTCTTACCTGAATGTATAGGTCTTACACCACCCAAGAAAGTTTGGATTCATATTACAGGGACTGATTTAATTAGAGACAATAATGGCGTATTTACAGTCTTAGAAGATAATTTACGTTGTCCCTCAGGTGTTTCTTATATGCTCGAAAACCGTGAGTTATCGAAACAAACTTTTCCTGATGTACTCTCACAATCAAATGTCCGTTCAATTTCTGAATATCCTGCCAAGTTACTTGAAGTTTTAAGTTATATCTCTGGTCGTCCTGATCCAACTGTGGCTGTTTTGACTCCAGGGATTTATAATTCTGCTTATTTTGAACATTCATATTTAGCTCAACAAATGGGTGTAGAATTGGTAGATTACAGAGATTTAGTCGTTGTTGGAGATTACTTAAAAATGCGAACAACCACAGGGTTCAAAACCGTTGATGTACTTTATCGCAGAATAGATGATACTTTCTTAGACCCACTCACATTTAATCCTCATTCATTAATAGGTATTCCTGGTTTATTTGATGTGTATAAAAAAGGGAATATTGGATTAGCCAATGCTCCAGGCACAGGCGTTGCTGATGACAAAGTGGTTTATGCTTATGTTCCACGCATCATTAAATATTATCTTGGAGAAGATGCTCTTATTCCAAATGTGGACACATATCTTTGTGGTGAGCCCGATTCAATGAAATATGTCTTAGAGAATATCGAAAAATTGGTTGTGAAAGAAGCCAATGAGGCCGGTGGATATGGCATGTTGATTGGACCAAAAGCTGACAAAGCTGAACATGATCTATTTAGAGAACGAATCAAGGCAAATCCAAGAAATTATATTGCACAACCTACCATTTCACTCTCCCGTAGCCCTTGTTTAGTGGAAGATGGTTTAGAAGGTCGTCATATTGACTTACGACCTTATATTTTATATGGCAATGGTATTCATGTAACACCTGGTGGATTGACAAGAGTTGCCTTAAAAAAAGGTTCTTTGGTAGTAAACTCTTCACAAGGTGGAGGCAGTAAGGATACTTGGGTACTAAAATAGTTATATGTTATGAGCTTTTTTTAGTCCTGAATTATGAGTTCTGAGTTCTGAGTTGTATTTTTGTATCACTGAAACAAGTTTGTTTTCAATTCAGAACTCAGAACTTAGAATTCAGAACTCTTTCACATGAATATTACACGATTTTCGACATTAGTGGCAATCATTGTTTTGGCAGCATTGTCAAGATTTTTGCCACATCCGTTTAATTTTACGCCTATCGCAGCAATCGCACTATTTGGTGGAGCATATTTTACCAATCGTTGGCAAGCGATAATGTTACCAATGGCAGCAATGCTTTTAAGTGATACCATTCTTGAAATTACAACTGGTTACGGATTTCATTCAGGCATGCTTATAATTTATGCAGCTTTTACTTTGGTTGCTGTTCTTGGAATGAATTTACTGAAAACAGTTAACCCTGTTCGAGTAATTTCGGCTTCAGTGGCAAGTTCATTGATTTTCTTTTTGATTACAAACTTTGCATTTTTATATCCAGAAGCGGCAATTCCTGACCCAAATTTGGGAAATTACCCACATAATTTAACAGGAATCATTGCTTCTTACACAGCAGGAATTCCTTTCTTGAAAAATCAAATCTTAGGAGATTTATTCTTTTCAAGTATCCTTTTTGGTGGATTTGCTTTGTTACAACGCCGTTTTGAAGTTTTGAAAACGGCTTAGAATTTTGTTATAATTTAGACAATAAAAAAAGAGAGTTATGATCATAACTCTCTTTTTTTGTACACTTTAAAGATATTTCATCAATCATAATTCAATACAGGAGCAAGCCATCGCTCAATTTCCTCCAATTCCATATTTTTACGTTTGGCATAATCTACAACTTGGTCTTTACCAATTTTTCCGATAGTAAAATATTTGCTTTCTGGATGAGAAAAATACCAACCACTCACCGAACTTGCTGGATACATAGCAAAACTTTCAGTCAATTCGATACCTATTCTATTGGCTTGTAGTAATTCAAATAAAGCTGTTTTTTCGGTATGGTCTGGGCAAGCAGGATAACCTGGTGCTGGACGAATACCTTGGTATTTTTCAGAAATTAATTCTTCATTCGTGAAAGTTTCATTTGAAACATAGCCCCAAAATTCGGTACGCACTCGCTCGTGCATCAATTCGGTAAATGCTTCTGCCAAACGGTCAGCAATGGCTTTGAGCATAATAGAATTGTAATCATCATTATCTTTTTCGTATTGTTCAAGCAGAGCCTCAATTCCTAAACCAGCAGTAACAGCAAATCCGCCAATGTAATCATCACTACCAGCTCCTAAAGGTGAGATATAATCACTCAAACACAAATTGGGTAAGTTTTGAGCTTTTAAGTTTTGTTGGCGAAGTTGGTGTAAGATTGCTAAGGGTGAATTTTCAATCAAATCACCATTTTCTGAAACTGCTGTTTCACCCAAAACTCTATAACCTGTACCTTTTAATGCACCTTGACCTGCAGCATTATACTCATACGATTCAAAATTGTGCAATATAATATCATCACCTACTGAATTGGCAGGATAAAAACCAATCACCGCTTTTGCTTGCAAAGATTTTTCATTAATAACTTTTTTGAGCATTGCTTGAGCATCATTATAAAGTTTCTTTGCTTCATTTCCCACTACCGCATCATCAAAAATCTTAGGATATTTTCCAGATAATTGCCATGTTTGAAAAAATGGTGTCCAGTCTATATACTTTGCAATTTCAGCCAAATCATAATCTTCAAAAACTTTCGTTCCTAAAAACTTAGGTTTTGTGGCTTTATAATTTGACCAATCAATTTTCACATGATTCTCTCTTGCTTTTTCAATCGAAATAAAGTTTTTATCTTTTTGACGACTGGCGTGGTCAACTCTCAATTGTGCATATTGTGTCTTGATTTCATCAAAAATTTCTTGATTAGTTTGCTCATTTTGCATCAAACGTCCAGCCACAGGTACACTTTTCGAAGCATCCAACACATGAATTACAGGACCAGAATAGTGAGGGTCTATTTTCACTGCGGTATGAATACGTGAGGTGGTTGCTCCTCCAATCAACAAAGGGACTTTGAAACCTTGACGCTCCATTTCTTTGGCAACCCCAACCATTTCATCCAAACTTGGTGTAATCAAACCACTTAAACCAATGATGTCAACATTGTGTTTTTTGGCTTCTTCCAAAATTTTATTGGTAGGAACCATTACACCCAAATCTATGATTTCATAATTATTACAAGCCAATACTACCCCAACAATGTTTTTACCAATATCATGTACATCACCTTTTACTGTTGCGAGCAAAATTTTACCTGCATTTGATGAAGTTTCAGCTTCACCTTCCACCTTATTTAGTAATTTTTCTTCTTCAATAAACGGCAATAAATAAGCGACAGCTTTTTTCATTACCCTTGCCGATTTTACTACTTGCGGTAAGAACATTTTCCCTTCACCAAACAAATCACCAACCACATTCATTCCATCCATTAATGGCCCTTCGATTACATGAAGTGGTTTCTCACAACCTTGACGTGCTTCTTCAACATCTTCATCAATAAATTCGGTCAAGCCTTTAATCAAAGCATGTTCTAAGCGTTTACCAACTGGTAATTCTCGCCAAGCATTGTCAACAACTTGCTCTTTCCCTTTAGATTTGACAGTTTCTGCAAAAGTTACCAATCGCTCGGTAGCATCAGGGCGACGGTTCAAAAGTACATCTTCACAAAGTTCCAACATATCTTTCGGAATATCGTCATAAACGCCCAATTGACCTGCATTCACAATTCCCATATCCATTCCTGCTTTGATAGCATGGTATAAAAATATGGTGTGCATGGCTTCACGAACGGGTTCATTTCCTCTAAAACTGAACGAAATATTAGAAACTCCGCCAGAAACTTTAGCATAAGGCAGATTTTCTTTTATCCAACGAGTTGCATTGATAAAGTCAACGGCATAATTATTATGTTCTTCCAAACCAGTGGCAACTGTCAAAATATTTGGATCGAAAATAATATCTTGCGGAGGAAAATTAACTTGATTGACCAAAATATCGTAAGCTCTTTTACAAATTTCAATGCGTCGCTCATACGAATCTGCTTGTCCATCTTCATCAAAAGCCATTACGACTGTTGATGCTCCATAACGTTTCACTTTTTGAGCAGATTCTATAAATTTTGCTTCACCCTCTTTCAAAGAAATCGAATTTACAATTGATTTTCCTTGTACACATTTCAAACCTGCTTCTATCACTTCCCATTTAGATGAGTCAATCATCAAAGGTAATCTTGAAATATCAGGTTCGGCAGCAATCAAATTCAAGAAAGTTGTCATTGCCTCTACCCCATCAATCATTCCTTCATCAAGGTTTACATCAATGATTTGAGCTCCATTTTCAGCTTGATTTCTTGCAACTGAAAGAGCATCATCATATTTTCCTTCTCGAATCAATCTTGCGAAAGCCTTTGAACCAGTTACATTACAACGCTCACCAACATTCACAAAATTAGTTTCCTTCGTCATTTTCAAAGGTTCTAATCCTGATACTTTTTGAATTGGTTCAAAAGTTGGTACAACACGTGGCTTGTATTTTGCCGAAACTTCGGCAATGGCTTTTATGTGAGCAGGCGTTGTTCCGCAACAGCCTCCGATGATATTCATAAAACTATTTTGCAAGAAATCTTCCACGATCACTGCCATTTCTGCTGGCGATTGGTCGTATTCTCCCATTTCGTTTGGCAAGCCTGCATTTGGGTGAGCCGATACCATGAATGGTGCTTCATTAGCCAAAATCTGTACATAAGGACGCATTAAATCTGCTCCTAAAGCACAGTTTAAACCAATAGACAATAAATCTATGTGTGAAACCGAAGTCAAAAATGCCTCGGTTGTTTGTCCAGAAAGTGTTCGTCCAGAAGCATCGGTGATAGTTCCTGAAACCATTACTGGAATATTACTTTCGACGAAATTTAACAAATTTTCTCTTGTTTGCTTTGCCATTGACCCACTTTTCAATGGTTTCACTGTATTGTGTTTTACATCAAAAGCAAATAAATCAATGGCAAAAAGAGCAGCTTTAGCATTGAGCGTATCAAAGATAGTTTCGACTAAAAGTACATCAGCACCTCCATCAACCAAACCTTGAATTTGCTCATAGTAAGCCTCAACCAATTCATCAAATGTGATAGCACGAAAACCTGGGTCATTCACATCAGGTGATAACGAAAGCGTACGATTCGTTGGGCCAATCGAACCTGCTACAAAACGAGGCTTATTGGGATTTTTTGCAGTAAATTCGTCAGCTACCTCACGAGCAATTTTGGCAGATTGATAATTCAATTCATACACATAATCTTCCATGTGATAATCGGCCATTGCGATTGACGTTCCCGAAAAAGTATTTGTTTCGGCAATGTCAGCACCTGCTTCAAAGTATTTTGCATGAATTTCTTTAATAACTTCTGGTTTCGTGATTGAAAGCATATCGTTATTACCTTTTACTTCATGCGGGAAATCTTTGAAACGTTCACCTCTATAATCTGCATCAGATAATTTGTATTCTTGAATCAAAGAACCCATCGCACCATCAAGCACAAGGATTCTATCTTTTAGTATTTCTCGGATGTTAGCCACTTCTTACCTTATTTTTAATTAAAAAGAGTAATCACAATTTTGAAAATTGTGTTACAGGATAATAACAAAATTTATCTTACAAAAGTACGATTTAAAGATTGATTATTTGAATAATTTACAAAAAATAGATAAATTATCTAAAATTCAATTGTTTGCTACGGTTTTTATTTTTAATTTTGACCTAAATATTTGTAAAAAACGACATTTTATCTATGCAAAAATTAGATAGTACCGACCGTGAGATTTTGAAGTCACTTCAAGAAAATGCACATTTGACAACTAAAGAATTAGCTTCTCGATTGAATCTTTCACCAACGCCTGTTTATGAGCGTGTAAGAAGGCTAGAAAATGAAGGCGTAATTAAAAAATATGTTGCGGTGATTGACCGTGAAAAAGTAGGTAAAGACTTAATGGTTTTTTGTAATATTCGCTTAAAAGAACATGCTCAAGAGGCTGGTAAAAAGTTTGTTTTGGAAATTGTCAAACTGAATGAAGTAATCGAATGCCATAATATTTCGGGAGAATATGACTTTATGCTGAAAGTGGTGGTGGAAGATATGCGTGAATACCAAAGTTTTTTGATGAATAAATTGGCATCACTCGAAAATATTGGAAGTACACATAGCACATTTGTGATGAGTGAGATTAAAAATGAGACTAAGTTGGAGATTTAGATTCAAGATACTGGACAAGAGATTCGAGAAAAGTTTTAAAGAAAAAAATCTCGAATCTCATATCTAAAATCTCATATCTCAACTACAAATCAAACTTAATCCCTTGAGCCAAAGGCAGTTGTGTACTATAATTGATAGTATTTGTTTGTCTTCTCATATAATTTCTCCAAGCATCTGAACCACTTTCACGCCCGCCACCAGTTTCTTTTTCTCCACCAAAAGCTCCGCCAATTTCAGCTCCAGAAGTTCCAATATTCACATTAGCAATGCCACAATCTGAACCAGCATAAGACAAAAACTGCTCAGATTCACGCATATTTAATGTAAATATGGATGATGAAAGTCCTTGTGGAACAGCATTTTGTAATGCAATCGCTTCATCAAGTGTTTTGAATTTCATTAAATACAAAATAGGGGCAAATGTTTCGTGACAAACCGTTGGTGTTTGGCTTTCAACTTCAACGATGGTTGGTTTTACATAACACCCTGATTCGTAGCCTTCTCCTGATAAAACTTCATTGCCACAAAGCACTTTTCCACCCTCATTCTGAATATTTGTAATAGCTGTTTTATAATTATTTACGGCATCAACATCAATCAAGGGGCCAACATGGTTGTGCATGTCCAAAGGGTTACCGATACGTATTTGGGCATAGATTTTTACTAAGCGATTTTTTACTTCTTCAAACAAACTTTCTTGCAAAAATAAACGGCGAGTGGTTGTGCAACGTTGCCCAGCCGTGCCAACCGCACCAAAAACAACCGCAGGGATAACTACTTCTAAATCAGCATTTTGAGTAACAATAATGGCATTATTTCCACCCAATTCTAATAAACTTTTTCCAAAACGAGCTGCTACTGCTTGACCAACAGCTTTGCCCATGCGAGTAGAACCGGTTGCTGAAATCAAGGCTACACTTGAGTCGTTTGAAAGCCACTCACCTACTTTTCTATCACCAATAATGATACTCGAAACACCTTCAGGAATATCATTTTTGCGTAAAACTTCTTGAATAATATTTTGACAAGCAATGGCTGTCAAAGGTGTTTTTTCGGAAGGTTTCCAGACACAAACATCTCCACAAATCCATGCCAACATGGTATTCCAAGACCAAACTGCCACTGGAAAATTGAAAGCCGAAATGATTCCAACTATGCCAAGCGGGTGCCATTGCTCATACATTCGGTGTTGCGGACGTTCTGAGTGCATCGTAAGTCCATAAAGTTGACGAGAAAGTCCAACAGCAAAATCGCAAATATCAATCATTTCTTGTACTTCTCCCCAGCCTTCTTGCAAACTTTTGCCCATTTCGTAACTTACTAAACGCCCTAAAGCATCTCTATTTTCACGCAAAGCATCTCCCATTTGTCGCACAATTTCGCCACGTTTTGGAGCAGGAACTGTTCGCCAAACTTTAAATGCTTCTTTGGCTTTTTCGATAACTTTGTCGTAATCTTCCTTATTGGCTTGATTTACTTGTCCAATCAATTCACCATCTACTGGGGAATAAGAACTCAGTAAACTTCCACCACCTGCCCAACTTTCTACGCCAGTGCTAATCCCATTGTTGAGTGATTCGATTTTAAGTGTTTTTAATACTTGTTTCATTAGTTTTGTTGTTTTTTGAAGTGTTTTTTTTTCAAATGATTAAAAAGGGCACAAAAGTTCCATATATATTCTTTTCTTTATGATGAGGAAGAAACCAAATTCTCTTTAACTCAAAATTTGAAGTTATCAAAATATATTTATGCAAAACCCCACAAAGATAAAGAAACCAACCCAAGCCACAAACTTGATGCAATATATCATGATATTTATCTATATTTATGTTTCAAATCTATTCAATCTATAAAAATGAACGCTACCGAACTATCTTGGAAAACCTCCGACGGAATTAATATTTATGGCAAAAAATGGGAGTCCGCAATGCCCATCAAAGCCGTAATTTGCCTCATGCATGGCATGGGCGAACATATCAATCGCTACAACCATGTCGCTGAAATGTTTAATAACAACGGCTACGCTGTCATTGGCTGCGACCAACGTGGGCATGGTAAATCAGAAGGTAAACGTGGTCACTTCCCAGATTTTGAAACTTTCTTAAATGATGTTGATAGTTTATTGATGCAGGCTTCCATAAATTTTCCAGATGCCAAACAGATTCTTTATGGGCATAGCATGGGTGGAAATTTAGTAGCAAATTATTTACTCCGTCGTCAGCCCAAAATTACTGGGGCAATTCTGTCATCACCATATTTCCAATTAGCATTTCAGCCTTCAAAAGTCACGCTGGCAATCGGAAAATTAATGAAAGGGATTTTACCCGCATTATCATTAAGTAGCGGTTTAGATTCTTCGGCCATTTCAAGAGATACAGAGGAGGTAAATAAATACAATAATGACCCATTAGTACATGATAAGGTTTCGGCAAAAATGGGAATTGAAATGATAGAAACTGGTCAATGGGCGATTGATAATGCTGAAAAATTGACTATCCCAACTTTGGTTTATCATGGAACTGCCGACCAACTTACTTCACATCATGGCAGTGAACTTTTTGCCGAAAAAGCTGGTAAACTCGTTACTTTTATTTCACTTGAAGGGCTATATCATGAAACTCATAACGAACCTGAAAAACTTGTGGTTTTCAAAAAAATCATCCTATGGCTTGATCATTTAATTGGTATTTAGTTATTCAAAACTACTTGATTCAATTATTTCAAAATGACATTCAATTAAAAAGGCGTATTTCGATACGCCTTTTTTCGTTTTCTTTCTTCAAAAAAACCATTTAACGCAATTTAATACTATCAAATAAAAAAATATTTATATTTTAATTGTCATAACAAATAATTTTTATAATTTTGTACGCACAACAATATTTAGTATAACAATTAATAGTGATTATAAAGTAATTATCCTTTCTACATTATCAATTATTCATTAATATAAAATGCCTATTTACCATAAACTTGGAAAAATTCCAGCAAAGCGACATACACAATTTGAAAAGCCAGAGAATGGAGGATTGTATTATGAACAACTTTTTGGAACAATTGGCTTTGACGGTATGGCATCGTTGATGTATCATATTCATCGACCTACGCAAGTCATGCAAATACTTGATAGCAAAGATATTACACCAAAAATTGGAGATACTCATAACATGATGATGCGGAAATTTATTGGTTTTAATGTTATTCCTACGGATGATTTTCTCGAAAGTCGAGTACCAATGATGACCAATGCGGCTTGTACAATTGGTTTAGCGGCTCCGACACAATCTTTGCGTGACTATTTCTATAAAAATGCTGATTCCGACGAGCTACTTTTCATTCACAAAGGTTCAGGCACACTTCGCACACAACTCGGCAATATTACTTTTGAATATGGTGATTATCTGCTTATTCCTCGGGGGATGATTTATCAAATTGATTTTAACACAAGCGATAATCGTATTTTTTATGTAGAATCTCACTCACCTATTTATACGCCAAAACGATACCGTAATCATTTTGGGCAACTTTTGGAAAGTTCGCCTTATTGTGAAAGGGATTATAAACTCCCTGAAATTTTAGAAACTTATGACCAAAAAGGTGAATTTTTAATCAAAATCAAGAAACAAAATAAATTACATCAATTAGTTTATCAATATCATCCTTTTGATGTGGTTGGGTTTGATGGTTACAATTTTCCTTGGGGATTTTCGATTCATAATTTTGAACCAATTACAGGCCGCATTCATCAACCACCACCAGTGCATCAAACTTTCCAAAGTGATGCTTTTGTCGTTTGCTCATTTTGCCCAAGACTTTATGATTATCATCCAAAGGCCATTCCAGCACCTTATAATCACTCAAATATTGACTCTGACGAGGTAATTTACTATGTAGATGGAGATTTTATGAGCCGAAATGACATTGCACAAGGACATATAACATTGCACCCAGGAGGAATTCCGCATGGCCCACACCCAGGGGCGATGGAACGAAGCATCGGAAAGACTCAGACCAAAGAATTAGCTGTAATGATTGATACTTTTCATCCTTTAATGATTACCGAAAATGCTTTAAAATATGATGATGGAAAGTATTTTCAGAGTTGGGGAGAAGATTAAATAAAATTTACCACATAAGCAAGGCGAACACAGATTTACACAAAGAGTAAAACAATCATCAAACTAAAAGGAAATAATATGTTACTTCAAGAAACAAACAATATTATCGAACAAAAAAGTGATTTCCTACCAATTAACGGTACAGATTATATTGAGTTGTATGTAGGCAATTGCAAGCAAGCAGCTCATTATTATCAAACTGCTTTTGGTTTTCAGCCTTTGGCTTATGCAGGACTTGAAACAGGACTTCGTGACCGAGAAAGCTATGTTTTACAACAAGGGAAAATTCGTTTGATGCTTACCTCTCCCCTTCATGGAGGAACTGAAATTGGCCGACACATCGATCAGCACGGTGATGGTGTGAAGGTTGTTGCACTCTGGGTAGATGATGCAAGAGATGCCTATTATGAAACTATTTCTCGTGGAGCAAAACCTTATTTTGAACCAATCGAAGAAGCAGATGAATTTGGAAAAGTGGTACGTTCGGGTATTCATACTTATGGTGATACTGTACATATTTTTGTAGAAAGAAACCAATATAAAGGTGTTTTTCTACCAAACTTTCGTTCGTGGAAACCAAGCTATCACCCTTCTCCAGTTGGATTAAAATACATAGATCATATAGTTGGAAATGTTGGTTGGAATGGCATGAATGAATGGGTAAATTTCTACGGAAAAGTAATGGGATTTAATCAATTAGTTAGTTTTGATGATAAAGATATTTCGACTGAATATACTGCTTTGATGAGCAAAGTAATGTCGAATGGCAATGGCCGCATCAAGTTTCCAATCAATGAACCTGCAGAAGGGAAAAAACGCTCGCAAGTGGAAGAGTATCTCGACTTTTATGGTGGTGCTGGGGTTCAACACTTAGCAGTTGCTACTGATGACATCATCACAACTGTTACACATTTGAGAGAACATGGTGTTGAATTTCTGCAAGTTCCTGATAGCTATTACGAAGACTTAAAAGGTAGAATAGGTGATATTGAAGAAGAAATAGAGCAATTAAGTCAACTCGGTATTTTAGTTGACCGAGATGAAGAAGGCTATTTACTCCAAATTTTCACTAAGCCAATAGAACCTCGTCCGACAATGTTTTTTGAAATTATTCAAAGAAAAGGAGCTAAATCCTTCGGAAAAGGCAATTTTAAAGCACTTTTTGAAGCAATTGAGCGTGAGCAGATTTTGCGGGGGACTTTGTAAAATTTAGTGATTGGGTGATTTGCGAATGAGTAATTATGAAAAATTTCTCCAATAAAGAATAGTTATTCACCAATTTACAAATCACTCATTCTCAAATTACTCAATCACCAATTCACTCAATCACTCATTAAAATGAACCAAGATTATAACAAATATACCCCTGCCGACCATGAAGTTTGGCAATTGCTATACGAAAGGCAAATGCAAAAATTACCTTCAATAGCCAGTGTAGCTTATCTTGAAGGAATTGAAAAAGCAGGTTTTGTATCACACCATATACCTGATTTTGAAAATGAAACCAATCCTCGATTACAAGCACTGACAGGTTGGTCGGTGGTGGCAGTCGAAGGATTAGTACCAATCAAAGAGTTTTTCGAACTTTTGGCAAACAAAAAGTTTCCTGCCTCTACTTGGCTTCGTAAAATAGAGCAATTAGACTATTTGGAAGAACCTGATATGTTTCATGATACTTTTGGTCATGTTCCACTGCTAACCAATCAAGCATTTTGTGATTTTTTGGCTGAGTTTAGCAAAATTTCTTTGAAATACATCAATGATGATTATGCAGTAAAACTCATGCAAAAACTCTATTGGTTTACTGTCGAATTTGGACTAATTAAAGAAACCAACGTATTGAAAATTTATGGTGGAGGCATTATTTCTTCGAGCGGTGAAAGCATTTATAGTTTAAATAGCGGTGTACCTATGAGAGTCCCTTACTCAATTGAAGAGATTTTAGAAACAGAAGTAAAAATCGATGCGTACCAGAAAAAGTATTTTGTGATAGATTCTTATGAACAATTGTTTCAATCATTACCAAAATTTGAAGAAATTTTAGAACTACAATTATTAGTGTATCAATAATTGAAGGTTTTTTCTACTTTTGTAATAAAAAAGGCTTTTAGCTGTTATTTTATAATACTAAAAGAAAATTACTAAAAACCAACAAAGTAGATTAAGACTGAAATTAAATAAATGACGCACTCAGACAAACGTTCGTACTATTTCAAAATTGATACAACCATCAAAAGGATTCGCAGTTTTATGCAAAAAGGCCTTACTGATGGTGGAATTGATTTAACTGTTGACCAATGGGTTGTAATCGACCACATCAAACCCAAAGCAGGAATTAGTCAAAATGATTTGGCAGTTGATACAGCTAAAGATGCACCAACAATTACCAGAATATTAGATTTATTAGTTGAAAAAGGCTTGGTCAGACGCCAAATGGCTGATGATGATCGAAGGAAATTCAATATTTATTTAACTGAAGAAGGTGAAAAATTACATGAAAATGCTTTAGGTGTAATTGGTGAAATTCGTAGGAAATCGTGGGGAAATCTAACAGACGAAGACTACGAACATCTTGTTAGAATCATGGACAAGATTCATGAAAATGTAAGTGAAAAATAATTTAAGTTTTACAAATTCGGTTTGCAAAACTGTTTTTTGTAAACTGACTTTGTAAATATATTTTATAATGATCTCTTGGCTCGATATATCGTCAGATAGCGATTTTTCAATCTATAATCTTCCTTTTGGGATTTTTAGTACCCATAAAAAAAAACCTCAAGTAGGCATCCGAATTAGTGATTATGTAATTGATTTAGAACAATTACGCAAACTTGGCTTACTCGAAATTCCCCGTAATATTTGTAATCAATCAAGTTTAAATTCTTTTATTGGACTTGGCAAAAAACGAACAAATGCCATAAGGATTCAAATACAAGAATGGCTTTGTGATGAAAAATCTCCTCTAAAAAGGCATTTCAATCATGCTTTTCATAAAATTGATGATGTAAAAATGCACTTACCAGTGAAAATTGGTGATTATACTGATTTTTATTCAAGCATCGAGCATGCCACCAATGCTGGCAAAATATTTCGACCTGACAATCCCCTTTTCCCGAATTGGAAACATATACCGATTGCTTATCACGGTCGAGCAAGTTCGATAGTCATTTCTGGAACCCCTATTCATCGCCCCAACGGACAGTATAAACCAGCCAATGCTACTACGCCTATTTTTGAAGCAACAAAAGAACTGGATTTTGAGTTGGAAATTGGGGCAATTATAGGCAAAAACTCTGAACAGGGAAAAAGTATAAATACTTCAGAATCAGAAGATTATGTATTTGGATTAGTACTTTTTAATGATTGGTCAGCAAGAGACATTCAGCGTTGGGAAACACAACCTTTAGGGCCTTTTTTAGGTAAAAATTTTGCATCTTCCATCTCCCCTTGGGTAGTTACATTAGAAGCATTAGCACCTTTTAGAGTGTATTCTCCTCTACAAGAACCTGCACCATTGCCTTATTTAGCAGTAGAAGGTAAGCGGAATTTTGATATAAATTTAGAAGTTAGTTTAAATAGAAATACAATCACTCGAACAAATTTCAAGCAGATGTATTGGAATATTGCTCAACAAGTAGCTCATCATACAGTAAATGGATGTAATCTAAAAATTGGCGATTTATTGGCCTCTGGCACTGTAAGTGGCTCAGAATCTGGCACTTACGGTTCGTTACTTGAACTTACTTGGGCGGGAAAAAATGCCATAACATTAACAAATGGTGAAACTCGCACCTATCTTGAAGATGGCGATGAATTGACGTTAAGTGGTTTCTCTGAAAAAGATGGAATAAGAGTTGGTTTTGGGGAAGTCAGTGGGAAGATTTCATAAATTTGATTAAACTTTTTTTTGATTTATTGATTGTTACAAGGCTGATTTTTCTTGTAATTATCTATTTTACACTTTTCATTCTACATTAATTTAATGCTTACATTCAATCCAAAAGAATTAGATTCAAGAGTTTTTTATAGCTATCTCACAGGAACAGTTGCTCCTCGTCCGATAGCTTTTGCGAGTACGATTGATAAATCTGGGAATGTTAATTTGAGTCCATTTAGCTTTTTTAATATCATGGGTATCAATCCTCCAATTTTAGTTTTTGCCCCCAATAACCGTGGCCGAGATGGTTCGAAAAAAGATACCATTCTAAACCTTGAGGAAGTTCCCGAAGTTGTCATCAACATGGTTGATTATAACATGGTTCAGCAAATGTCATTGTCAAGTGTTGAGTTTCCAAGAGATACAAATGAATTTGTAAAATCAGGATTTACTGAAGAAAAATCAATTCTTATTAAGCCGCCAAGAGTAAAGGAATCAAAAGCTCATTTTGAATGTAAAATATTGGAAATCAAGCAGATTGGTACAATGAATTTGGTCATTTGTGAGATTATTCTAGCTCATTTTTCAGAACTGATTATTGGAAAAAATGGCAAAATTGACCAGCAAAAAACCGATTGGGTAGCACGAATGGGAGGAGATTGGTACGCAAGAGCTAACGAATCAGCAATATTTGAAGTTGAAAAACCGACAAGCAAAATCGGCATTGGCTATGATGCCATTCCAGAAAAAATCCGTTTGTCTAAAATCCTGACTGGCAATCATTTAGGACAATTGGGTAATGTTGAAACTTTACCAAGTCAAGAAGAGATTATGGCTTTCCGAGATACACAAATCATGCAAGAAATCATCGAGCAAGTGCTTTACGGCTGTGCATTTTTAGACAATCTATTGCATAGTGAAGCATCAAAATTATTGAATGAAAATAAAGTAAAAGAGGCTTGGCTATTTCTTTTACAAGCTCACCCATCAATCCTCTAAAAAGAACTTTGAAAATGCGTGATTCACTCAATGATTCATTATCCATTAGTTTTCAGGCGTTGGTCGCCATTTAAATGATTGATTATCAATGGCTCGCATGGTGCAAAGGACTCCATCAAGATGGTCATATTCATGTTGAAGAAGTTCTGAAATGGCATCTTCAACTTGCCAAGTTTGTGGCTGCCAGTTTTCGTCTAAATAATTGATAGTTAACACTTTATGACGTTTAACTTTTACCAATAGATTAGGAAAAGACATACAATCGTCCCATAATTCAAACATCTCTTCACTTAAATTTTCAAAAACTGGATTGATAATCACAATAGGGCGGTCAAGATTCAAATAAATCAATCTTTTCATAACTCCGAGTTGCGGAGCTGCAATACCTCTTCCGAATTGGTACTTTGCCCGAATTTCTTCCATCACATTGTGCAAGTCAGCTATCCATACTTTTACCAAAGGCAGTTCGTGTTCGTAAACTGGCTCGCATACTTCATATAATCTTGGGTCGCCGAGTTGGAGAAGGTCATTTATATGTTTCATAGAATTAACAAAAATTAACAACCACAAATAAACTAAAAAATAACTACATTCGTTTTTTGGGTGCAATAAATTTAGATTTTAAATACTATGAAAAAACTACTCATAACTCTCTTTACATTATCATTTTTGAATAGTTTTGGTCAATTAATAACCAAAATGCCCGAAATTGACGACCAAACAAGTTATGAAACTGATATAACAAAAGTCGAAATTCGGGGAAATTATACTATCATATCTTTCAGTTATCAAGTTTCTGAAAGAAAAAACAATGCTTTGCAATTCCAATTTCCTTTTCCAAATCAAAGTCAACCAGCCTCCACTTATACCATTTCATTTAATCCAAAAAGTTACTTGAATGGCAATGGGAAGCGATTCAAATATATCAAATCAACAGGTATTCCTGAAATTCCTGAGGAAATGAATGTTTATCCTAAAGAAAAATATCGTTTTACGGTTTACTTTGAAAAGTTAGATGCTGGCATCGAAACTTTCAATTTGATTGAAGGCAAAAATCGCCCAGAAGAACGTCACCAATATTGGAATTTTTATGGTGTTCATGTCAATAATCCTTTAGTAAAAAAACCTATTACAGCCCCTCCAGTTGAGAAGAAAGAAGAAGTTTCTAACGATGAAGAAGTAGTGGTGACTATTAAAGGTAAAATTTTAGATGCTAAAACCAATAAACCAATTGCTGGAAAAGTTTTGTATCGTTTTGATTATGATGTACAAAAAACTGATTCTGTAAAAACCAATAATTTAGGCGAATATTCATTTAAAATAAAGCCAGATGCCTACACATTTATTGCCTCTGCTAATGGTTATGAAAACTCTCAGGAAAGTATGGATTTATCAAAAATCAGTAAAAATCAGCAGTTTTCGCAGAATATTTACTTAAATCCTGCTGCAAAAAAAGAAGAGCCTAAGATAGAAGAAAAGAAAGAAAAAGAAATTATAAAAACAGAAACTTCACCCCTCAAAATAGAAGAAAATAAATTTAGGCTTGATAAAGTTTTCTTCGAAATCGGTGAATCAAGACTTTTGCCTGATTCGTATGAACAGCTTGATGGGCTTTTGAAAATGCTTAAAGACGATCCAAAAATGACTATCATAGTTGAAGGACACACCGATAACGTGGGCGATCCAACACAAAATAAACGCCTTTCGCTTGAACGTGCCTATAATGTTCGTGAGTATTTGATAAGTAAAGGTATTGCAGGCTTCCGAATTCAATTCAAAGGTTATGGAGATACGAAACCTATTGCTGACAACAACACCGAAGAAGGTCGCAAAATGAATCGTCGAGTTGAGTTTGTAATCTTGTAAAAATTAAAATAATATTTTACTTTAGCTTCCCGAATGTATTTATTCGGGAAGCTTTTTTATATAAACTTATGAACAATGAAATTATGCTCTGCTCAAATACAAGCAATCAAGGGTGATATTGAAGGTAATATTCAAAAACATATTAATTTCATTAATTTAGCTGCGGAAAATGGTGCTGAACTAATCTTTTTTCCAGAACTTTCATTAACTGGCTACGAACCAAAACTCGCTAAAAACTTAGCAACGACGCAAGAAGATAAACGTTTTGATATTTTTCAAGAAATATGCGACACAAAACAGCTAATTATTTGTGTTGGAGTTCCAACAAAGCAAAGTATGGGTATTGCTATAAGCATGGTTATTTTTCAACCACATATTCCAAGGCAAACTTATTCTAAACAAATCCTGCACTCCGACGAATATCCTTATTTTGTTGGTGGAGATAATCAAGTTTTTATTTCCTTCAATAATCATCAAATAGCTCCTGCAGTTTGTTTTGAATCACTTCAAATGACACATTCAACTAATGCTTCAGCAAATGGGGCAAATATTTATTTAGCAAGTGTGGCAAAATCGGCAAAAGGTATTGAAAAAGCGAAGGTGCATTATCCTGAAATTGCCAAGAATCTAAGTATGACCGTTATGATGTCAAATTCGATAGGTATTGCAGATGACTTTTTAAGTGTAGGAAATTCGGCCGTTTGGAATAATGAGGGAGTTTTAGTGACTCAACTTGAGCAATTTGAAGAAGCCATTCTTATTTATGATACAGAAACAAAAAGCAGTCAATTTTATTATTTCAACTAAATTATCCTTTTTAGCCCATGACCCCAAGAATTGAATTATTAACCGAAAAAAAACTGATTGGCAAAAAACTGGAGATGTCTTATGCTAATAATAAAACGCCTGAGTTATGGCGAAGTTTTATGCCAAGAAGAAATGAAATTAGCAATAATATTGGTACAGAACTTTTTTCATTACAAGTTTTTGAAACATCACATTTCGATAATTTTAATCCCAATAAAAATTTTGAAAAATGGGCTTTGATTGAGGTTTCAAACTTTGATATAGTACCGACAGATATGGAAACCTTTGTATTAAAAAGTGGTTTATACGCTGTTTTTTTTTATAAAGGCTTAAATACTGATACTAGCATTTTTCAATATATCTTTACTTCATGGCTACCAAATTCAAAGTATTCTTTAGATGAAAGACCTCATTTTGAGATTTTAGGAGAAAAATACAAGAATAATGACCCAAGTTCGGAAGAAGAAATTTGGATACCCATCAAATTAAAAGAATAAGTACAATTATTAGATAATATCAGAAGTCAAAACCTTATATACTCGACAATATCACTCGCAATCATATTCGTTATACTTCTATTTTCGGCAGCTTTATCACCTGCCGAACCATGTTGATAAACACCAAAAATGGCTGCTTCTTGTGGTGCATATCCTTGAGCCAAAAGAGCTAATATCATACCAGTGAGTACATCACCGCTTCCAGCAGTGGCCATCCCGGCATTTCCTGAAGAATTAAAATGTATTGTTCCATCGGGTAAAGCAATAGCTGTATTTGCACCTTTTAGGCAAACAATAACTTCCTGATTTACAGCAAATTGCACCAATAAGGACAACTTTTCGTAGTCATTTTTCCAAGTTTTATTAATTAACTTTTGGAATTCTTTTGGGTGAGGTGTAAGGATAGCATTCTTAGGGATTTTCTTCATGACATCTCTGTTTTCTGCATTAGAAATATTATTAAGAGCATCTGCATCAATAACCATGGGAATTTTCAATTCATAACAAACTTCAAAAAGTTTTTCGACACCAATTTTTATATCTTGATGTACTCCTATTCCTGGGCCAATTCCAACAGCCTGATAAGGTGCAAGTATTTCTCTATCCCAAGATTTTGTGGCAATAAAATTATTATTTCCCAAAGACTCCCAATACATCGCTTCAGGCAAAAGCATTTGCATGATTTGTAAACCAGTAGGAACTGAATGAACAGTAAGTTTGCCAACCCCCGATCGCATACATGCACGTGCCGCAAGCACCGCTGCACCCATCATTCCATAGCTTCCTGCAATCAGTAAACCATGTCCAAAAGTCCCTTTATGAGAAAACTTTTTTCGAGGCCTAACTAATTTCTCAACTTCTTTTGGTGTAGAATAAAAGTATTTTGTTTCAGCATTTTGAATGAAATTTTGGTCTAAACCTATATCAACAAGATGCCAATCACCCACAAATTCGGCATTTTGAGGAAGCATAAAAGCTAATTTGGGCAATTGAAAACTAATCGTATGTGAAGCATGAATAATCACATCAGCAACATTATTTGATTGATCAGCAAATAACCCTGTTGGCATATCAACTGAAATAATTTGAGCTTCACTCCTATTTAATTGATCGACAATCCTTTTTACTAAACCTTCTAAAGGCCGAGATAAACCCGAACCAAAAATAGCATCAATGATCAAATCACTTGGCAATAATTCAACCCCAATTGCCTCACTATCAATTACTTGCACATTTAATTGTCGTTCTAATCTTCCAAGATTTATTTCAAAATTTTCTGATTTTTTTTCTGAGTACCTCACTACAAAAACTTCCAAATCATAACCTAATGGATGCAACATTCGGGCAATTGCCAGACCATCACCACCATTATCGCCAAGACCACAAAAGATTTTAATTAGCTGATTTCTATCTGTGAAGTTTTCACAAAACCAATCAACAAAAGCCCTTGATGCCCTTTCCATCAAAACAATCGAAGCAATTGGTTCGTTTTTAATCGTAAAAGCATCTGCTTCTCGAATTTGTTCAACGGATAATATTTTCATATATATTTGTTCAAAAAAATAATTTGTACTTACAAATAACACCATTCAAGTCATTGTTTTACTTAAATTATATAAATCATTGAAAATTAGTGTTATTATTCCTACCAAGAATGAAGCTCAAAATATAGCTATTTTAATCGAATCTTTAAAAAAATATGGTGGTGCAAATTTGCAAGAAATCATCGTCATTGATGCTCCCGATTCGATTGATCGTACCTTTACTATCGCTGAAAACTTAGGTGTTAAGGCTGTAAAATCCCCCCAAACTGGGCGGGCTACTCAGATGAATTATGGAGCTGATATGGCTAAAGGCGATATTCTATATTTTGTTCACGCCGATACTCAAATCCATCCTGATTATTCGTTTGATATTTTGCAAGCGTTAAAGCAAGGTTACGATTTTGGTTGTTACCGTTATCAATTCGATTCAGCTCAATTTTTACTTAAAGTAAATGCTTTTTTTACTCGATTTCCATTTATTTGGTGCAGGGGTGGCGATCAAACCCTCTTTATTCGGAAAAAAGATTTCATAAAGATAGGATGTTTTCGGCAAGATTTTCAAATCATGGAAGATTATGAATTCATAATGAGAGCAAACAAAAGTTTAAAATTTAAGATAATACCTAAAAATGTAATTGTTTCTGCCAGAAAATACAAAACAAATTCATATCTTCGGGTTCAAAAAGCAAATTTTACTATCATGCAAATGTTTCTAAGAGGAAATGTTTCTCAGCAAAAAATGGTAGAAACTTATCGCAAAATGTTAAATCCTTAATTTTATAAATAGGGGTTTATATGATTTAAATTGTCGTCAAAATAAATCCCAAAAATCATTACACACATTAAATATGTCAGAATTAATAAGTGGTATTCAGCAAGTAGGAATTGGTGTAAAAAATGCACAAGATGCATTTAGTTGGTATAATCGAACATTTGGCTTAAATGTGCCTCTTTTCGATGATGTTGCCGAAGCAACTTTAATGACTCGCTACACCAAAGGAAATATTCGTCAAAGAAGAGCAATTTTAGCACTGAATATGGCTGGAGGTGGTGGTGCAGAGATTTGGCAATCGAATAGTCCAGCACCTCTTGCAGCCAATTTTGAACCTCAAATCGGCGATTTAGGAATCTTTGCTGTAAAAATAAAATGCTCAAATATCGAACAATTTGCTGATAAACAACAAATTAAGACCAGTATTTCACCTGAAAATAAAACTTTTTCTTGGATCAAAGATAGCTACGGCAATCAACTACAAGTCGTACAAGACGACTCATGGTTTCGTCCAAAAGGCAGTATAACAGGTGGTGTTTTGGGTGTTGTCATTGGCGTAAGTGATATTGACAAAGCATTAAATTTGTATCAAAATGTGTTACAAATCAGTGAGTTGGTTTATGATAAATCAGGCATTTTTGAAGATTTAAAAGAATTAAACGCTGATAAAAAACATTTTCGTAGGGTTTTACTACGTAAACCAATGAATAATAATGGTGCTTTTAGCCGTTTGCTTGGGAATGTTGAAATTGAACTTATCCAAGCACTTGACAGTACACCAAAAACAATATTTGAAGATAGAAGCTGGGGCGATTTAGGTTTTATTCATGTGTGTTTTGATACACTCGACATGGATGCTTTGAAACAAAAATGCACTGAAAATGGTTTTCCATTTACTGTTGATAGCAAAGTGAATGGTGAAACCTTTGATATGGGTGAAGCTGGCGGAAGATTCACGTATTTAGAAGACCCTGATGGTACGCTCATTGAATTTGTAGAAACGCATAGAGTGCCTATTTTGAAAAAAATTGGTTGGTATTTAAACCTTAAAAAGCGTAAGACACAAAGACCACTACCCGACTGGATGGTATCAACAATGGGTTGGGGCAAAGTGAAAGCATGAGTGGGAATTTTGAATGACAAGGTACAGCTTATTGGTAACTGAGCGTAACCGAAGTTATGAGATAAAAGAAAAAAAACGTCCATTTTGGACGTTTTTTTGTAACACAAAACTCCATTTTGTGCATCGTTGAAGAATAAAAAACAATAAAATGGCAATTATTTATCATATTACGAGCAAAGATTGGTGGCAAAAATGGGAAAATGTCGATTATTATGAAAGTCCAACCCTCCACCAAGAAACATTTATTCACCTAAGTACCGCCGAGCAAGTGGATGGTGTCTTAGCACGTTATTATGCTGGCCAGACCAATTTATTGAAACTTCATGTCAATACAGAAGCATTGACTGCTGAATTGAAATACGAATTAGCAACCAACAATGAACTTTTTCCACATTTATTTGGGAGGTTGTATAAAGAAGCTATACTGAAAGTTGAAGATATAGGTTAATTTATTTTTGTATGTATTATTTTTTATTTGCATCCAAATAACGCTAATAATCGTATATATGTGAAAACTTACTAATTGTTTGAAAAACGCTACTTCCATATTGATTTTTATCCAAGATGTGTCGAAAGATGCTTCTCTAAAAACGCTTACTCCTTCCAAAAACACAGGAGTTAATCGTTTGGTATTCAATCAATTAAATAGTTTTGTTGGGCGAACCGCTCGTTCTACAGGCTTGTCAGTTTTTTATTCCAACCAATTAATTGATGATCATAAAAATGGCTTTGGTAAGCAACTTTCATTATCCATTCAAGCAGTTTTTGAGAAAGGCTTTGAATATGTAATTTGTATAGGGAATGATTGCCCCGCACTTAGTAAAGTACAAATTCTAGATGCGGCCGAAAAACTTAAAACGGTCAATACTGTTCTTGGTCCCGACCAACGTGGTGGTGTATATCTACTCGCTGTATCAAAAAATACTTTTGATGCCCAAGTCTTTGAGAATCTTGCTTGGAAAAGTGGAATGATGTTGACGAGTTATCTCAAACAATTTGCTCAACAAAAAATCTTTTTTCTTGAATCCCTCTCTGATATTCATACTTTTGAAGAATTACAAAACTATTCTTTATCAAGGTATTTTATTAGATTTTTACTTCAACTTATTGAAAAATCTACTGCAAAAAAAATATCCATATTCTCCTACTTATTTGACAATCAAGTAATTAGACTGTCATCTCTTAGAGCTCCCCCGGCCTATTGATATTTTAGATTAACAATTCTTAAAATTTTCGATCATTATTGGTTAGGCACAACTTGCCTATTCCAGTTTGAGGCGTGGTATGTTTTATTTTTTTGACAAATACCTCTAATGTTACTATCCGATAATTTAAATATACTCAAAACATATCTTCATTCTAAAAACTGGATTTCGGAAAATGAAGAAGTGATCAAAGCAGAAAAGCCTGGCAATGGGAATATGAACTTTACACTTCGGGTTTATATATCAACAGGTAAAACTTTTATTATCAAACAATCAAGAGATTATGTAGAAAAATATCCTTCGATTGCTGCTCCAGTCGAAAGAGCCATAACCGAAGGCAAATTCTATGAATTTACTCAAACGAACAAAAAACTACATTCTTTTATGCCAGACATTTTTGGCATAGATGAAGTGAATAATATCATCGTCACGCAAGATCTTGGTTTAGCAAATGACTTTACAAATTTATACAAGTCCAAGCAGCAAATTTCAACAGATGAGATTACTTCAATAATTGAATATCTCAGTGAATTACATCGCAGTTTTAGAAGTGAAACTCCGAATCCGATATTTGCGAATCGGGCAATGCGTGCCTTAAATCATGAACATATTTTTATCTATCCATTGATGGAAGAAAATGGTTTTGATCTTGATAATATATTAAAAGGCTTGCAAAAAGTAGCAATGGAATATAAAACCGATAGAGATTTTAAGAATATTGTAAAGAATTTAGGTGAAGTTTATTTGTCTGATGGCAATTACTTATTGCACGGCGATTATTATTTAGGAAGTTTTTTGAGATCCAATCGTGGAGTAAAAATAATCGACCCAGAATTTTGTTTTTATGGCTACGCAGAATTTGATTTAGGTGTTTTGATTGCTCACTTAAAAATGAGTGAACAAAGCCAAAAAACGATTGAATTGGCAATTACTAATTATAAAAAATCGGATGATTTTAATGAAATACTACTAAATCAATTCATCGGAGTAGAAATCATGCGAAGAATTATAGGTATAGCACAATTACCACTAACTCTTTCTCTTGAGAAAAGAGTTGATTTATTAAAAGAAGCAAAATCACTCATAACAAATGCTTAATAGAAGCATTTAAAATAACTCAAAAATATCTAAAAAAAACACTTATGAACACATATTATAACCCTGAAGATTTAGCGAAGTTTGGTAAAATTGGCGAATTTGGTGGCAAGGATTTAGCAGCAAAATTTTTCAATTACTATGGAGAAACCTTCAAAGATGGAGCATTGAGCGAACGAGAAAAATCTTTGATTGCCCTTGCCGTAGCTCATGCTCTTAAATGTCCTTATTGTATTGATGCCTATACAGCCGACACTATTTCAAAAGGTTGCTCGGAAGATGAATTGATGGAAGCTGTTCATGTAACCGCTGCACTTGCTGCTGGTGTAACACTCGTACATAGCGTCCAAATGATCAACAAGGCTAAAGAATTGATGATGTAAAAAAATATTTTTTTGATGAGTCAGTAATAGAATGAATAATAAAATTCGCCACAGTTAAAGAACAATTCTATTTCAAGTTTTCACTTATTCTATCATTCAACATTAATTAATGAATCCAGTAAAATCACTTAAAGCTCAAAAAAATGAATTGGGCGACTCGGCATTTCAATTAAAAATATTGAATGACGATGAAAAAATTGGCAAGAAACTACCGCTTTTTCGTGAAAAATTAGAGGATATTGGTTTATTTCCATTAAAACCAACAAAACTGGAGATTTTTCAGATAAACGTTGGCAAAATGTGTAACCAAGTTTGCAAACACTGCCACGTAGATGCTGGGCCTGACCGCAAGGAAATAATGACACAAGAAACGATGCAACTTTGCATTGACATTTTGAAAAAACACAAGTTTACAACCTTAGATTTGACTGGTGGAGCTCCTGAAATGAACAATGATTTTCGTTGGTTTATTGAAAATATTCGTGCGGTTGATAATGAGATTAAAATTATTGTTCGTTGTAATTTGACTATTATTTTGGCAAATCCAAAGTATCATGATTTACCTCAATTCTTCAAAAAACACAAAATAGAAGTGGTTTCTTCTTTACCTGCCACAAGTGCTTCTCGTACTGATTCTCAACGTGGTGATGGTGTTTTTGATGACTCAATTAAGGCTTTGCAAATGCTCAACGAAGTAGGTTATGGCAAAGAAGGAAGTGGGTTGATTCTCAATTTAGTTTATAATCCGTCGGGTGCTTTTTTACCTTCTGGGCAAGCTGGTTTGGAGAAGGAATTTAAAAGAGTTTTGAAAACCAAATTCAATATCGAGTTCAATTCACTTTTTGCAATTACCAATATTCCTGTCAGTCGTTTTCTCGACTATTTGCTTGTTAGTGGCAATTATGGGGCTTATATGGACAAACTTGTAGAAGCCTACAATCCTGTGGCAGCGGCAAATGTGATGTGCCGAAATACCCTTTCAATTGGTTGGGATGGCTATCTTTACGATTGTGATTTCAATCAAATGCTTGATTTGAAAGTAGATGCAAAAGCCAAACATTTAAGAGATTTTGACTTCGATGAACTTAGTAATCGTTCGGTAATAATCAATCAACATTGTTATGCCTGTACGGCAGGAGCAGGAAGTTCTTGTGGTGGTGAAGTAGCTTAAATGCTGTTAGCTTTTAGCGATTGGCTATTTGAATCACTTTAAATAAATTATTATTCTAAAAAAAGCTAATAGCTAAATGCTAAAAGCCTAAATCTAATAAAATGGAAAGTTATTTAGAAACAACTATTGATGTTTATAAACAAGCAGCCGAAAAGCCAGATGTAGGTTTGTGTTGCACTACTACTCCTGTTTGGGCATTACCAGGTTTGACAATGCCTAAAATTATGGAACAAATGAACTATGGTTGTGGTAGCACGGTCAATCCTCGTGATTTGGTCAATAACCCAACTGTATTATATGTCGGTATTGGCGGAGGGATGGAATTATTACAATTTTCTTATTTTAGTCGCCAAAAAGGTGGTGTTGTAGGAATTGACATTGTGGACGAAATGTTGGCGGCTTGCAAAGAGAACATGAATGAGGCTGAACGTTTGAACGACTGGTTTAGCAAAGATTTTATTGATATTCGCAAAGGAAATGCTCTTCATTTGCCAGTAGAAGATGAAACAATTGATGTAGCAGCTCAAAACTGTTTATTCAATATTTTCAAGACCGAAGATCTAAAATTAGCTTTAGCAGAAATGTACAGAGTGTTAAAGCCACGAGGAAGGCTTGTAATGTCTGACCCAATCTGTGACTATGAAATGTCTGATGAACTTCGCAACGATGAACGATTGCGAGCTTTGTGCCTCACTGGCTCAATTCCCTTAAAAGATTATATTAAAATGATTACAGATGTAGGCTTTGGTACAGTTGAAATTCGGGCCAAACGTGCTTATCGTGTCCTTTCGCCTAATCATTATCCAACTAACGAGTTGATATTTATCGAATCAGTAGAAGTTTGTGCCATCAAAGACCCAATGCCTGATGATGGCCCTTGTGTATTTACTGGTAAAACCGCTATTTATTTCGGCAATGAAGATTGTTTTGATGATCAAAAAGGGCATATACTACTTCAGAATCAACCATTGGCAGTTTGTGATAAAACCGCTGGTGCATTAGCCGCTTTGAGCCGTGACGATATTTATATTTCCAATTCTACTTGGTTTTATGATGGTGGTGGCTGTTGTTAAAAAAGTTGATGAAATTGAGAAGAATATTGCGAGATATTCTTCTCAATCTCATCAGCCTACTTTTATAAAACCAACTTAAAATCATACATTTCAGCCAATGCTTTGAAAGAATCCATCAAAGCATTTATTCGAATATTATCTACATTGGTCAAAGTTTCCGTTGGAATACGAGTATTTGTTTCGATTTTTAAGCCTCTTTTTTGCAAGAAAAGCTTGGCAGCGTAAGGGTAAAATGAATGCGTAACCCTATCCATCATGGTTAAAAATGCGTGTAAACGATTCAATTCTTTTGTTCGGCCATTAGTAAAATATTCTTTCAATAAATAAGAATAAGGCTCAGGGTAAAAATTTGCTGAAATGGGTGAAATACCCCTCGAACCAGAATCCAGCGAATCAAGTGCTGTGGAAGTATCGGCATTATAAACACCAAAGTTAGTACCCTCAACAGCAGAAGCTTTTTTTGCTAATGATAGAGAATTACAACTGGTATCTTTATGGTAAATAAATCTTTCAGTAGAAGCCATCCATTGCATGATTGCTGGGCTTAACAATCGTTTATAAGGCACAGGACATTCATAAACTCCTAAAGGAATATTGCCAGTTTCGGCCATTATTTGCTCCAAACGAGCCTTCAAAATATCCTCATTTTCATCAGGTTCTACTAAAAGACTGGTGATTAAAATAACAGCATCTACACCTGTATCGTAAATTTTTTTAATAAATTCGCTATTTGTAGTAATATCTCTACTGAATGTCCCTGTGGCAACAACTGGCACTTTGTCTTCACATAACTTTACCACATTACTTGTCAAAAACAGGCGTTCTTCGGAAGTAAGTTGGTACATTTCACTCGACAAACAATTGGCAAACATACCATTAGCACCTGCTTCCAAATACATATTTGTCAAGCTTTCTAAACCTTCTAAGTCAATGTGATTACTTGTGGTAAAAGGCGTAATCATTACCGGCCATAATCCTTTGGGTAATTTGTTCATGTAATAAATTTTTATAATTAAGGCTGAATATTACTACTTTAAAAATGTACTATTTAGACACGTCTACAACAAAGATTTGCTTTGATGTTTTATTATTGTCAATGGTTAGAACTCGATTAAATGCGATTATTTTACCATCATGCGAAACAACTAAGTTAGATGGAGCAGGAATGCTTGGCTTAGTAATTTGCTTAAATCTTTTTTCAAAGGTTTCGTTTCCAATATCACAACGATTGATACTCCCATTCCAAATATAAAATACACTTTTGCCATTTGGATGCCAACGAATACTTCCATCCACATCAGTTCGATGAAAAGTAAGCTGAGTTAAACCTTCGCCTTTTGGAGATATTGTAAATACTTGCCGAATGCCATATTTGTCTTTGGCAAGAAAAGCTAACAAATCACCATCAGGTGATGAACGAACAATTCCTACGCAACCCGCTTGTGGCGTTTCGGCAGTAAAAGTAAGCCTTTGCTGACTTGCACCTTTGGGTGGCATTGGCAAATCTGTTTTTGTTCCTTCCAAAGCTCCAAAATCGCCTTCAATTTCTATTTTTTCTGGAATGTCAACAATATAAACTTCATCAACACTTTTGCCATTTTTATCTCTTACTGTTCCTATAAATGCTCTGGCTATTTGTCGAGTGCCATTTTCTTTTAAATAACCATTTTTCCCAACCCAACTATCGCCTGCCGCATGGCTAATTTCATCCGAACCTAATTTTGGATTTGCTACAACTCGAACAACCAAAGCACTGAACCATTCTCCTGAAACTTTCTCACCATTTTCGTCTGATTTTACATTGACTTGGCTTATTTTTTTTGAAACACCAATGGTTCGTAAATTATGCTTTTCACGAGTAGAATCTTCCAAGGCTTTCATAATGGCATCATTGTAGGTAAAACCAATCCATTTGCCATCTCCACTAAATTCGTGACGGTGCGTACCTCCACGCAAAGCTCCTCTGATATAGGGAAAATCAATATCACGAGCATCCATGAAAATAGGCTTTTCAATATTGGTTTCATCAATAATTACGCCTGTACGTCGCCATTGTTGATAAGGATTTTTCTCTGTGATATTTTTTAATCCATGAATAAAAACTACCGCATTTTCAACGGGTGAATAACTCACCGCCCCTACTCCTGGCCCCCAAATTTGATTGTTTTTGATTTGATAAAGTACTTTTTTTTCACCTGTTTTGATGTTTACTTTCTCAATTTTAGCTGATGCAGCTATTCCCTCATCATCGGTACGAGTATCATAGACCAACCATTGATTATCAGGCGAAAAATTATCATTATTATCTAAATCATGGTTATAAGTCAAATCATGTGTGATTTGCTTTTCTGGAAACTCTTTCATTGTTTTACAGCCAAAAATCAAAAATTGAAAAGCGATACCTAAAAGTACATATTTCATTGTTTTATTAAAAAAATCATTTCATCGGTGGACTGATAACACCTAAATATCTTCCGAGCCAATAAGGTAAAAGCCAAATATCACCAGCACTATGTTCGGAAGTACCATTGCTTCCTTTACGGTCTAAATTAAACATGTTTCCATTATGTCGCTGAATCGGTCTTTCATCGGGTGGCAAAACTTCTCTGATGGTTTGACTACGGAAATTAGTGACTAATTTATCAATATCTTTGCGATGGCTATTCATAATTTGCCAATCAATCAAATCGAGGGGATGCTCACGCAAATACCAAGCAGCTTCGTTTAAATCAAAATTGTTTGTTCCTGTCAATGCCGTGAAAATATTCCACGCCCCTTCTTTTTCTGGGCGTTCAGCCTCCCAATGATCAATAATGGCTTTTTTGAAATGTGCTTTGAGCGTATCATTCAAAGCATAACGATATAAGCCCCAATAGCCTACAAAATACATTTCATCATCAGAATGATTCCAAGCATCTGACATTTTTTTGCTATGTTCATCGGCGTCGGCAGGAGCATAACCAATTTGTTTCATCGAACGCATTAAGTTTTCAAAATAGCCGTATTTTTTCATTAATTCAAAAGCTTTCTCTTTATAAATTGGCTTTTTAGTAAAATGATAGGCCGTTTGGAGCATCGCAATAATATTAGAAGAATTGAGTTTTCGGTCGCCCACGTTGGTTGGGAAAGCATTCACATATTCAGGATTCCAACGCCCCCAAGTAGTTGGTTTTCCATCATAATCAATCATGTAATAATTGTTTTTGACAATATGAGCCATCAAAGTATCAATCAGAGTAATCGAGCGTTTTTTAATGGTTGGGTCATTGATTAATTCTGCCATTGCTCCAAAAGCAAAAATATGTCCGATTACCTCATCACTACTGGTCGTAGATTTCCAATCCCATTCGCCTTCAGGTGAATGTTGCCAACGCTCAGGGTCAGAAAGTTTCTCAATAAATCCTCTTCTTTCAAACGACCTTGAAGGGAAGCCAGGAATGCCATTCACAGTATAAAGTCGCTCCATCGCATCCAAAGCTTCACGGCAATTTTGCAAGGCATCAGGTTCTTTTGTAACAGCATATCTAAAAATTTCACCACCCAAGTACATGGAAGTCCAAAGGCCATCATTGTCCGAATCAGCCAAATAGCCTGTTGAAAGATTCCCTTTTTCCATATTATCCAAAGAAGCATTGAATCCATTTCTGATATGCCTACTTCTTACCTGTTCTTCAAAAAACATTGCTTTTTCATGAAGTGTCATACTTTTGAAGTTAATTTGAGCCAAACCTGCTTTTGTCAAAATCAAAACTGAATTATTTGGTCCTTCTGAAATATGTTTTACTTTATTGCTTGGCAACCAACGTTCGCCATTGTAATAATCAAATTTGCCATCAGTCCGCAAAGCAAAAGCACCATTGCTTGTGCCAAACCAAACTTTATCATTGATCGTTTTTATAGCTGTTATTTCGGTCACTGGAAGTTTTAGATGCTTCTCCCCTATTTGTTTTTTTGTGGTAATATCGAATTCTAAATAACCATCTTTTGTACCTATAAGTGCTTTTTTATTATCAAAAGAAAGGTCAAATGCCGTTAGATTTGAGCCTTCAAACACTTTTGTGATTTTTTGAGTAATTGGAGAAAAACTGTAAAGCGATTGTTTTCCTAAAACCCAGAAAAGATTAGCAGATTTTTGAAATCTAATTTCTTGTATCTCATCGCCCGACAAATCACCATTCCAAAGTGTTTTAGAATCTTTTAATAAATGAATACTTTTTCCATCTGAAATTAAAAAGGTAAAGTTTTCGCCACCAACAAAAAGTTTTGCACTGGGCAATTCATGCTTTGAAAACAATGTCCCTGCCCAAGCATTGCTAAAAACTGTTTTATTGTCTAAAAACACAAATTGGTTTTCATAACTACCAATCGAACTTATTTTTTTGTCCTGAATAGTACGATAAGTTTTATCAGGAAGCAAAGTACCAGCATATAAAAACTGTCCATCATGCGGGACTAATAAACCTGCTGATGAATAGATTTTAATATTTCCATTTCGGTCAGCATAGGCTTCATTTAATTGAGTATTGACATCTTTTGAGTAGTATTTTATGCTAAAATCTTGTAAATATGGCTTATCTTGATAAACGGGTTGCTTGGTTTGCCCGAAAGTTTGACTAAGAGCAACACATAATAAGATAATTAATTGGTATTGAGCGGTTTTCATTCTTGTAGCTATGATGATAGTGTATTTTTAAATCTTGCAATTGAACAGATTCGAAAATCCGTTCTACTTTATTATTCTACTTCAATTTTTTGAGGATTTACTACGACATATTTAATAGATTTTTTATCTTTTTCGGCATGATACGAGTAAGTGATATGCAGCAACCCATCTTTTGTTTGAATCAAACATGGGTAAGAAAAACTACCCTTATTTGGCTCTACATTTTCGAGACGAGTTTTCCATTTCCACGTTTTACCTTCATCATCAGAAAGAAAAAGGCTCAAACGATAACGTCCATCATCAATATCATTTCCCAGAAAAGCCCAACGACCATCTTGTAAAACTAAGAGTTCTACACTCGCTGTATTTGGAATTGTTGTTTTTGTTGTAGCCGACCAACTTTCACCTTTATCGCTTGATTCACTATAATGTACCCGAGAGGGTTCATCACCACTGTCTCGCATCAGTGCAACCAAATTCCCATTCTTTTTCTGAACAACTGCTGGCTGAATTGGGCCACGTCCAACAACAGGTAAACTTGGTCGCCATGAAATTCCATTATCGTCAGAAATGGCCATCAATGACATATTAAAACCATCAGAATACAATGGTAAAACAATTCTTCCATTCTCCATTAAAAGAGGCTTTATTCTTGTCATCCAACCAATACTTCTTTTGGTTGCATCATTGGAAGCTGTAATAATCATATCATCATATTTTTGTGCATAACCAGCCCAACCTTTCTTGCTTTCTGGTAAGTCTTTGAATTTTTTGGTTACTTCCTTACCAAAATTATCTTCGGGTTTGAGCAAAATATTGTCTTGCCAATTCCAAACTGGGGAGCCTGATTTCAAATAATCAGTTGAAGTTCTGAAACGTAAAATAGATTGTTCCCATTTATTTGCTTGTACAGCAATCCAAACCAAGAAAAGTTTATTTTCTTTATTCAAAAAAAGTACAGGATTACAGTCAGGAATATTGGGTGTATCGGCCATCAAAAAAGGTTCACTCCAAGTAGTTTTACCTTTTTCGAGTCTTGCTCCCATCAGTTTTACATCATCAGAAGTTCGTTCACCACTGCCATAAAACCAAACTGTCAAAAAATCTCCATTAGGCAAACTCACAATACTACTGGCATGAACATGTTTTTCTTGGACAGGAAAAATAAGTATTGAATTAATAATTGCTTTGTTTTGAGCAAAAATGACTGGTAAAGTCAACAAATGAATGATTAAAATTAAAAATATTTTCTTCATAATGTCTTTATTTAACGTTTTTACGTCTTTCCATCAATTCACGGAAAGTTGTAAGAATGATTCCTTCTGATTCAATATATGCTTTCAATTCAGGGTTGAGCATCGAATTCATATCGGCCAATCGTGAGCCTCCCGAAGCACTGATTTGCTTGAATTCTTCGGTAATATCGCTGCTATGTACAATCATCATTGCTACACCAGGTTGCATACTTTTGAGTGTTTCAATAAATTTTTGAGCTTTATATTTTCCCCATTCTTCGGGAGTTGGATTTCCTTCTGGTCTCCAATCTCCACTAATCGAATGCAAATCATCGAGAACTGGCAAACCCGCATTCCATAACCTTTCGCCAATTTTCTTTGATTCCGTAGCCATATTTGTCAGTCCATAAGAAGTTTGTGGCAATTTCATGCCTTCTACCCATTTGCCTTCAGCTTTCATTTTTTTTATAAAAGGCTGATTGATACATTCATACAATAATTTATTATTTCCACCGGGAAACATCACAGGTATGCCATATTCAATGCCAACTTTAATATATTTTTCAACAAAAGGTGGATAGGCAAAAAGTGTCCCCATGTGCGAATCAAGGTGTGTTGGTTTTAGGCCCATTCGCAAAGCTCGTTCTACCTGCGTTCTAATTTCTTTCTCAATTTCATCAGGATTCGAGTTTTTGATAACTTCTTCAACTCCACGCCACATACAACCTTCTTTATCGCAAAGTCCTGGCACATTCATAAAACCTGAAAGAGGCGTCCAACGATATTCTTTCCATTCAGAAGTTAGTGTTAGATGAAGTCCAGCATCGGTATTAGGTCTATTTTTTTGAATATAATTGATAAAACTCGCTGCCCACGGACAAGGCATCATAATGCTACATGAGGTAGCGATGCCTTTTTCAAGCGATTTGATTGCACCTTGATTAGAAGAATATGACATTCCGCAATCATCTACGTGAAAAATGACAACCTTTTTTCCTTTAGGAAAACCTAATTTTTCGGCATAGGTTTGTTCGGTTTGTGCTTGAACTTGCCAAGATTTGAAAATAAACAGAACAACTATTAATAATTGTAATTTAAAGCTTTTCATTGATTAACTGTTTATAAGATTAAAATTGTAAGGTGTTTTTATAAATACTCAATTTTAATGATTCAGTACTATTGAGTGAAAATAATTTATTAAATAAATCTGAGCCATCAGTAGTACAAAGTAAGATTTAGTAAGTATGATTTTTGAATTCATTTAGAGCATTGACTTATGAAAATTAATTTATCCAAAGTAGCAATAATTATCGTCTTAGTATTGTTTTTTCTCAGTAATTCGGCGTATTGTTTAAATACTTCATTAAAAAATAAGTGTTTACCAGATTCTCTTTATGATTCATACCTCAACCTTTCCTATGGAAATGCTTCAGAAAATGCTAATTTATTAGACATTTATCTACCTAAAAATCATAGTTCTTCAACAAAACTTATTATATTCATTCATGGTGGTTTTTGGAGTAAAGGTGGTAAAAATCAATTACCCAAACCGTTGATAAATATGTTAGTTACTCAAAAAGGATATGGTATGGTTTCAATCAATTATCGCTTAGTGAAAGAAAATGACAACCGTTTTCCTGCTCAAATCGAAGATGTATCAAAAGCCATTGAGTTTTTAAGTAAAAAAGGAGACAGTTTAGCTTATAATCAAAACGAATTTGCCTTATTGGGGGCAAGTGCAGGAGCTCATTTGGCATTGCTTTATGCCTATGCGTTTGATACAAAGAAACAAATCAAAACAGTTATAGATATTGTTGGGCCAACTGATTTGTCTGATTCGCTTGTTCGGAATAATAATGAGTTGGCAAATATAACAATTACCAAATTTTTGGGAGAATCGAATCCAAAAGCCAAAATCGCCCATGATGCCAGTCCCATTTTTCAATTAAGTAAAGAATCAGGTGTTCCTACTATCATTTTTCATGGTGAGAACGATGAAGTTGTGCATGTCAATCAAGCTAAAGCTTTGTACCAAAAGCTAACTTCTTTGGGAATCCAAACCCAAATAGAATTATATCCCAATGAAACCCACGAAATGAAGAAAAGCTTAATGAGTGTATTTTCAACAATGAGTCAATGGTTAGAAAAAGTTTATCCTGCAAAATAATATTCTCCTAAACTTCTGTCAAAAAAGCAAATCTTAATAAATTCAGTTTTTTTTGCATATGATTTTATCAAATCATTACCAATTCAAGGTCTAATTTAAGCTAAAAGTTAATATTTTAAGCCTTTGCGTGATTTGAGGATTATTTTACGTAATATGCGAATGTTGTCTAAATAAAATCCCTGTATATTTATTTCATAATTATATACAAATGTATTTTTTGCATATAATTGCTTCCAATCAAAGATTCAGTTTTCCAGCAATCAAGCTTTTTCAAAAATTAACGAATACGAATTGGAAGGATTTTAGTATTTTAATTTTTGCACTATTAGATGATTTATTTAAATTATTAAACGATTTCTCTTTTTCAATAACCAACTATTTTATATTACTCATGGAAGCATTAGACAATATCATTGCAAAAGTAGCCCAAGGTGATAGTAATGCCTTTACTCAACTATACAATTATTATAAAGAGCCAGGTATTAGATTCACGATGTCTATTGTAAAAGATGAGGAAGAAGCTGAAAATATGCTTCATGAGGTATTTATTAAGATTTGGAATCGTCGTGAACAAATTAAACCAGAATTAAATTTTAATTCTTATTTATTTACCTGTCTAAGAAACATGGCATTCGACCATTTGAAAAAAATAGAGCGTAGTCAACAAATGCAGGTTCACTATTTACAACAAATGCAAAATCATGATGATCATGAGTCTGACGCTGAAGAAGTAAAAATTCTTTTGCTCAGAACAGCAATGGCAACACTTCCTGCAAAACGTAAAATGATTCTGAAACTTAATGTTGAAGAAGGTAAATCATACCAAGAAATAGCCGAAATGATGCGAATATCAAAAAATACTGTAAAAAATCAATTAGTGAAAGCAAAGCAGTTTTTGCGTTGTAGAGTTGATTTATCTTTAACACTTTGAAATAAATTTAAAAAATAACGTTCAAAAGTAAGTTCCCAAGTTTTAATTGATTTCCTGTAAGTAAGCGGAAGTATTTATTTGATAATATTAAAAAAAACTTAATATTAAAAGACACTTGTAATCAAATAATTAATTACCCGCTTTTCTTTACATTATTCAATTTTACATTAATTTACCTATCTACATTCACAATCCACACGATTTATTTTTTCTAAGAAATAGCCTATTCTTTCAATCTTTTAGTATTAGCATTACAAACAATCCTTTAATTATTAAAAACCATGATAATAAGCTTTACTCTTCATCGAATGCTGCGGCGTTTACTAACAACTGCTGTAGTGATAGGATTATGTTTTTCAACGGTTTTGGCACAAACTCGAACTGTAAAAGGTAGAATCACCTCAAAAGAAGATGGTTCTGCTATTCCAGGTGTCAATGTTGTGTTAAAAGGTTCACAAAAAGGTACAGGTAGCAATGCTTCGGGAAATTATACAATTGAAGTCAGTGGTACTAATCCTGTCTTGATTTTTTCTTTTGTAGGTTTTGAGGCTCAAGAAGTGCCAGTTGGTGCTCGAAGTGTAGTAGATGTCTCATTGGCTTTGAGTACCGAAACATTGAACGAAGTAGTAGTTACTGCTCTTGGTATCAAGAGAGAAGAAAAATCGCTTGGATATTCGGTTGCAAAAGTTGAGGGCAAAGAGCTGAATCGTGTTGCCCAAGAAAACGTTCTGAATGCGATGGCGGGTAAAATGGCAGGCGTTAGCATAAGTTCGACAGGTGGAACAGGCTCTTCAGTGAGTATGGTTATTCGTGGAGCAACTTCATTGAGTAGCGATAACCAACCACTTTTTGTGGTTGATGGTGTACCAATTGCCAATACACTCAATAATATTAGTCAAGTAGGAAATGATAACCGAGCTGACTTTGGTAACTCGATTTCCAACCTAAATCCTGATGACATTGAAAATGTTTCAATTTTGAAAGGACCAAGTGCCGCCGCTTTATACGGATCACGTGCAGGGAATGGCGTGGTGCTAATTACTACTAAAAATGGTTCTAAAGCTAAAAAAATGACAATTTCTGTCAATTCAAGTACTGTTTTTGATAAACCTTACAAGTTTTTGAAATGGCAAACCAAATTTGGGCCAGGTCAATTTTCTGCAATTCCAGTTTCTATTACTGGTAATCCATTATCGAATGCTTTTGGAAAATTGATTCAAGAAGAAGTGGGTGCCACTTACGGAGCTGAATTAGACAAAGGCTATTCAGAAGTACAATGGAATAGTCCACTCGATGCCAATGGTAAACCCATCGCCATGCCTTTGGTTTCTCATCCAAATAATGTTAAAAACTTTGTTCAAACGGGTATCACCACCACCAACGGTATTTCATTGGCCAATAGTTCTGATATTTATTCATATCGTTTGTCATACTCAAATATGCAAAATAAGGGTATAATTCCTAATGCAGATTTATTCAGAAATACCATCAATTTGAATACATCCATCAAAGTAAATAATAAACTTCGCTTGAGTAATAGTCTTGATTTCAGCCGTTCAAACTCTAACAATCGTCCTGCTGGCAATCGTGGAACAAATCCATTGCAATGGGCATACAATGTTTCACCACACATTGATATTCTTGAATTAAAAAATTATTGGTTGCCTGGTCAAGAAGGTTTACAACAACGTACCCAGTCGAAAGGAGTATATAACAACCCTTATTTCTTGGCAAATGAAGTAAATAATAGTTTTGTAAGAGATCGTATTTTTGGAAATATCAGAGCCGATTATCAAATTACTCCTGCATTTAGCTTGATGGGACGGTATTCATTAGATACGTATAATGAAACCCGTGAAATGAAAATAGCCAATAGCTATACCAATGACCCACGTGGAGCTTATGGAATCATCAAACTTGCCAACTTTGAAAGCAATGCTGATTTCTTGGGAACATATAAAAAAGATATTAGTCATTTTAGTGTATCGCTCTCGGCTGGTGGAAATGCTCGTTATCAAAGGGGTTCAAATATTACAACTGCAAGCAAAAGCGGCACAGGTCTTATCGTTCCAGGAAGTTTCAATATTCAAAACATTGCTCCTGCCAATTTAGATTATAATAGCACATGGTTTCAAAGAGCTATTTATAGTGTTTATGGTTTAGCCAATTTTGGTTTCAAAGACATGATATTTTTGGATGTTACTGCTCGTAATGACTGGTCAAGCACGCTTCCTGCGGCAAATCGCTCTTATTTTTACCCATCTGCATCCTTGAGTTTATTGGTCAATGAAATGGTCAAATTGCCTAATCAAGTAAATATGCTGAAATTAAGAGGCGGTATTGCACAAGTAGGTAATGATGCGAATCCTTATCAATTGCTCGGAACGCTCGGTAATGCTGGAACTTGGGATGGAATTCCTCGCCTTTCCACACCTGGGACATTGTTAATTCCAGACTTAAAACCTGAAATTGTCACTTCTTATGAGGCTGGTTTAGACTTAACTATGTTTAAAAATCGTCTTCGCTTTTCAGGGACATATTATATGGTAGAGAACAGAAACCAGATTTTAAGCACCAAACTTCCGCCATCATCAGGGTATTCTTTAAAAAACATCAATGCTGGTTTATTGGTTAGCAAAGGTTGGGAATTTAATTTAGGTGGTACGCCAATTAGTACACCCAATTGGCGATGGGATATCAATGCCAATTTAACTCGTAACCGAACAACGATTAAAGAATTATCAGACGACCTTCCTTATTATACACTTTGGCAAGATGCCAAAGGTGGAGCTTGGACTTATGTTGGTGACCAAATTGGTGACATTTACGATGCAAAAATTGTAACAGTTGAAGACAAAGAATCACCTTACTATGGTTATCCGATTTTGGATAAAACAGGTAAATGGCAATCAATTGATGCAATAAATACAAAAAATAAGATTGGAAATTTCAATCCTAAATTTGTAATGGGTATGCAGACTTCTATTTCTTACAAAGGATTTAGCTTAAATATGTCGTTCGATTGGAGGAACGGTGGTGATTTTGTATCGCAAACTTACCGTTATGGCGAAGAAGATGGTCGTTCACAATTATTCTTAGATAAACTCATCAATCCAAATGGTTTAACAGGTGCAGCTCTTCGTGATTATTTAGTAGAAAATCAAGAAAAGCTAATCAAAATCACAGGAAATTATTTCCCGTTGGTGGGTGGTCCTACACCTGAATATGGCCCTTATGGATTCGTTTATGGCCCTTATACTTTTCCTCATGGTGGCGTATTTATTCCAGGCGTAATTGCGACTGGTTTTGATGCACAAGGCAAACCAACTGGTTATAAAGAAAACTTAGGAGGTCCTGGCACAACAACATTGCCATTTGCAGGAAGTACCGCTTGGTCGTTTACAAGAGCTTTTACTTATGATGCTTCATATCTAAAGCTTCGTGAAATTTCTTTGGGAATGGATTTACCACAAAAATTCATGAAAAAATTGGGTATTCAGAGTGGTAATCTTTCAGTTTATAGTAGAAACTTTATTCTTTGGACAAAAGCAAAAATTAATATCGACCCTGAAACTGCTTTCCAATTAGAGTCAAGTTTGCAAGGTGGTGGTTCGCAGTTCAAACAAGGAATCGAGCGATATAATGTAACTCCTTGGGTTATCCCTGTTGGTGTGAAACTTGGTTTAACTTTTTAAGAAATTTTAAACGAAATAATTTTATGAAGAATAATCAATTCAAAATATTCAGCTTAATTGTTCTCTTTTCTTGTAGTGTTTTTTCTTGCAAGGATTTAACCGAACTAAACGCTAATCCCAATGGCGTAAACCCATTGACAGCTAATCCAAACTTAGTTTTATCAACAGTTTTGACTGAGGCTGGAAAAGTGTTTGTTACCTTAGGTTATCAAGACATGGCTGGTGTAATGCAGCATACGCAAAAAGATGGTTTTAGCGGTAGTCATAATAGCTATGAATGGGGTGGCAGTCAAAGTTGGGCAACGCACTATGATATTTTGCGTAACAATCAATATGTATATGACCGTGCAGTTGAGTTAAACCTCGAATTGCATCAAGGAATTTCATTGGTGATGAAATCAATGATGTTTGGACTCATCACTGATCTTTGGGGCGATGCACCCTATACGAGTGCATTGAAAGGTGCGGTAGGTGGAGCAAACAATACATTCCCATCTTATGATTCGCAAGAAGCAATTTATACAGGTATTTTGGCAGATTTAGAAAAAGCAAATACTTTGCTTTCAAAAAATGCAGTCGAATATACAGGAGCTCCAGGTACAGCCGATGTATATTATCAAGGAAATCCAGCTAAATGGAGAAAATTGGCAAATTCGCTCGCCTTACGTTATTATATGAGAATTTCGAGCAAAAAGCCAGATGTTGCCAAAGCAGGTATTGAAAAAATTGTTGGTAATGCCACATTATATCCAATCATAACAGCCATTGCTGATGATGCTGCAATGCCATTTGCAGGAAATAGTAACGACGATTCTTGGCCAGCCAATGCAGTTTATGATGCCAGTGCCACCAATTATAGAAGACTAAAAATGTGTGCAACTTTTGTCAATAAATTATTAGATTTGAAAGACCCACGTATTGGCGTTTGGGCGAATAAAGTACAAATCCCATTGGTCATTGATGCGAATTTACCCAAAGGAACTGACAAAATTGAAAATGGCAAGCGTTATTTATCGCCCGATAAAGTGCTTGGAAAAGAAGTAAATACAAACCCTGATTATGTGGGCCTTCCAGTGGCTATTATTGGCGGAGCAACGTATAATTTGAGTCCAACGGCTGAACAAGCAGCCAATAATCCGCACGTTTCGTGGCTTAATGATATTTATAAACAAGCCAAAGGCCCTTTATTAAAATCTCGTTTGATGTCAGCAGCAGAAGTACGTTTCATCTTAGCCGAAGCAGCTTGGAAAGGCTGGGCAGTAGGTGATGCAAAAACGCATTATGATGCAGCTATAAAAGCATCATTTGATACATGGGGAGTTGGTAGTAGTTATGCAAGTTATATCACTGGAAAAGATGTTGTTTATAACGGAACACAAAAACAAATCATTGAACAAAAATGGATTTCAAGTTGGACAGCCGCTGCTGAAGCTTGGTTTGATTACAGACGAACAGGTTTTCCTGAGCTAACAACTGGGCCAGCTTCTATCAGAAAAGTACTTCCTGTAAGATTCTACTACATGCTTGATGAAAGAAACCTCAACAGAATTAATGCCGAAGCAGCGATGGGAAAACTTGAAACAACAACTTATTCAGAAGCTGATGGCAAAAATAGTCCTTGGTCAAAACCTTGGGTTTTGCAAGGAACTGGTAAGCCTTGGTAATATAAATTTCAATTAGAAAAAGGATATTTATTTAAGTATCCTTTTTCTTTCAACCCTCTCTGATTGTAACATGAAAAGAAAAGTCGTTTTACTACTTACACTACTAATATCCACATTATCAATTACTTATGCTCAAACTTTGAAAGTCGGAGCAGCCATTCGAGTCATCACCCCCAATCCATTATTGCCTGTATCTGGGGGTATCGGAACACCCAAAGCCGTGCAAGAAAAGAAAGGCGATTTATTTGCCAGAGCAATGGTTTTTGAGCGAGGTAATACCCGAATTGCCATTGTCAATGTTGATAATTTAGGTTGGTCATCAATTTTAGGAAATAAATCACGGGCTTTAATCAAAGGTATTCCTCCTGAAAACATTCTCATCGGAGCAACGCACACACACAGTGCTCCTGATGCTTACGGTTTTCCTGATATGTCGGGCAAATCATTTGCAGATCTGAATTATTTAGATTGGTGTGTCAAACAAATTGCAGATGCAGTTAATGAAGCCACGTCAAAATTAGAACCAGCTTCTTTAAAAATTGCCGTTGATGAGGCCAAAGGGAAAATAGCTTATAACTATTACGCTCCACAGCTTTACGACCCTCGTTGTGGTGTCATACAGGCAGTGGCAACAAGTGGAATTAATAAAGGAAAGCCGATTGCTACTTTAGTCAATTATGCCATTCATCCAGAGGTATTAGGTTCGGGAAGAGGAATTCTAAGTCCAGATCTAATTGGGCCATTATACGACAGAATTGAATCAAAAGTAGGTGGTATTGCTCTTTTCATGAATGGAGCTCAAGGTGGAATGGTAACTGCTGACACCCGACTAGAATTGGGTAAAGAAGGCATGGGCGGTAAAGAAGACAATACATGGAATGAATGTATCAGGATTGGTGAATTATTGGCCGATGAAGCTCTGAGAATCATCGAAAAAGCACCTATTCTTGAAAATCCACCAATTTATTGTACTTCTCGCAACCTTGAATTACCTATTGATTCAGAGATTATGCGGTATATTCTTAAAAAATCTCCTTTGAAATATGAATTCAAAAAAGAAAATTATGTAACTACGCAACTCAATTTGTTGAATATTGGGCCTGCTCAAATTCTAACAATTCCTGGGGAAGCTTTGCCCAATATTGGTTTCTATGTCAAACGCAATATGCCAACAAAATTTCCTTTCTTGTTTGGGCTTACCAACGATGCTTTTGGCTATATGCTTACCAAAGTTGATTTCAATAGCTTTAAAAGATATGACTATGTAAGTCGAACAAGTTTGGGAGAAATGACTGCTGAAATTTATATGGAACAAGCTCTGAAATTAGTAAAAGAAAGTCCAAAACCTGAATAAATTACGAATTTGGAATGATGAGTTAGGAATGACGAATATAGAATTACATATAAAAATCAATTACAAATTACTGATAATCAGATATTTAAATAAAATATAATTAAAAAATAGTGTTGCAATCAACTTCATTTAATAAAACTAAATACAAAATCTATGAAAAGTAGTCTATTAAAATTCGTAATAATCTGTGCAACTTTTTTTGTAACAAATTCATTCGCTCAAAAATCGGTAGCTCCAACAAAAGCAGTTTCAAAAACTGTCATCACTCCCGAAACGGCTTTGAAAAGTTATATTTCAAACGGGGATGCCAGTTATCAATGGGAATTGAAAGATTCAACGATGGTGGGCGATGTAATGGCCTACCATTTACTGCTCACTTCCCAAAAATGGAGAGAATCAATTTGGAGACATCAATTGACCATTTTTGTTCCGAAAGAAAAAATTTATGACGGTGCATTATTGTTTATTACTGGTGGTTCAAACAAAAACGAACAACCCAATTGGAGTAAAGAAGATGGTTTATGGCCAACATTGGCTGGAGCCGCCAAGAAAAACAAAGCAATTGTAGCTTTAATTAAACAAGCACCTAATCAGCCATTGTATGGCAATTTGACTGAGGATGCTTTAATTTCTTATACACTTCATCAATTCAAACAAGACAAAGATTATAGTTGGCCTTTGCTTTTCCCGATGGTGAAAAGTGCAGTAAGGGCAATGGATGCTGTGCAAGAATTTACCAAACAAAAAATCAAATATGATGTTAATAGTTTTGTGATTTCGGGTGCATCAAAACGTGGTTGGACAACTTGGCTTTCAGCAGCGATTGATGACAAACGTGTAAAAGCTATCGGACCAATGGTAATTGACATGCTAAATATGCCTGCAACTCTCAATTATCAATATACAACTTATGGCGAATACAGCATTCAGATTGAAGATTATGTAAAATTAGGTATTCCACAAGGTACTGATACCGAAGATGGAAAAGCCATTACTGCCATGATTGACCCATATTCGTATCGCAGTAAATTGACCGTACCAAAAATTATTTTTATCGGTACAAATGACGAATATTGGACAGTTGATGCTATTAAGCATTATTATGACCAAATTCCTGGAAAAAATATGATTCATTATGTACCAAATGCTGGACATAATTTAGCAGGTGGAAAACAAGCATTTGAAGCTTTGAGTGCTTTTTTTGCAAATACAATCATGAACAAAGAATACCCTGTTTGTACTTGGAATATGGTTGAAACAAGAATCTCTGCTGACCTAACTATTAATGCCAACACCACTGATTTGGTAGAAGCAACGCTTTGGACAACTACTTCTTCAGATAGAGATTTTAGAAATAATTTATGGCTAAGTAGAGGAATAAAATTGAAAGATTTACCACAAATTAAGATTTCACAAGCATTTCCTGCTAAAGGTTATCAAGCGTTTTATGTGGATTTAAAGTACAAAGACCCAAATGGAGGCACATATACAGTTAGTACAAGGGTATTTACAACAGATACAGGAAAAGTGCTATAATTTTAGCATTTTTAGGAATTTTGAGCATATTTTGATGAAAATACTTACCTAAAATTTAAAATGTCAAGCTCACGTCCTGAATATTTAATGGATAAATTAATCAAAAATACGCTCACGAAAGATGAGTTGGAAGAACTATTGGCGGGCATTGGTGAAAATGAAATGTCAAGCGATTATTCCGAAATTCTTGAGCGTTTTTTTAAGCAATTATTAATAGAAAATTCTGTAAAAAAAGATTTGTTTCAATGAAATTTAACACAAAATCCTCACACTTTTTAATTCTTTCAATTTTACTTATTGAAATATCTTCTTGTAAAAGTTCCTCTTTTTCTCATAAAAACAGCTTTGAATCAAAAGTCGATTCAAACGCTTTATTAAAAGAAAAATTTCATCTCGCAGTTTCGGCACATCGTGGTAACTCTAAAATTGCTCCAGAAAATACGCTTGCTACTTTTCAGAAAGTTTTAGAAATAGGCGTTGATTATATCGAAATTGATGTACGTACAAGCAAAGATGGACAATTACTTATTTTGCATGATGGAACCCTCAACCGAACAACAAATGGCATGGGAGCAATGAAGAATTTCAATTTGGCAGAACTCAAAAACTTATCTGCAGGAAAAGGTTTTGGAGAAGCATTTCAAAATGAAAAGATACCTACGCTTGAGGAAACACTTGTGCTAATTTCTGAGTGGAATGCTAAGCATCAAAGAAAAACAAACTTATATGTTGATTGCAAAGATGTACAAGCGAAACCTCTAATTGAGCAACTTTCAAAACATCAAATGCTCAAAAATGCCGTTTTTTATGGCTCGGATGATTTCCTTTTTTCTTTGAAAAAAATCTATTCAAAAGCAAAACTTTTGCCTGCCCTTGATAGTCCAAAAGAGATAATTACAAAGGTAGAAAAGCTAAAACCTTATGCTTTTGATGTACGCTGGACAATTATTAATGATTCTTTAGTAAATGTCATTCACCAACAAAAAATCAAAGTTTTCTCAGATGTTTTAGGCTTTATTGATACTCCTCAAACTTATCAAAAAGCAGTAAAAATGAAAGTTGATGTCATTCAAACGGATCATGTAAGAAAAGTTTATCAAACGCTTTTGAAAGAAAAATAATCTTATTTCAAACCATCCAAAACAAATAAAAACTCACAGGTATTGACCAAAGTATGTACCAAAGCAGCATAAAAAACATTCTTTGTCTTGAGATATGTAAAACCATAAGCCCAACCGGCCACACTGGCTAAACCTACAAAAATAATCGAACCTGCATGGTAATGCACCAAGCCAAAAAAGATACTTGTGATTGCCATTGCAGTATAAATTCCATAGTTACTTACTTGTTTTTTCTCAATAAAGTATGCTGCTGCAAATAAAAGGATGCAAATTAGACTGGGAAACCAAAAGAGTTCTTTGTTGAGGGCATAGCCAGTAATCAATGATAAAATTAAAAAAATACCTAAACCTACGAACCAATATTTTTGCCAATTTCCTTGTTGACCAATCTTTTTTGCCAACATATTTTGTATCAAACCTCTAAAAAAAAGTTCTTCAAATAAGGCCGTTCCGATAAAAACTCTAATCAACTCTTTCACAGCAGAAGGAATGCCTCCGACCGAAAAAGACTCAAAAGGATTTGGGACGATAAAATCATAGACTAAGCCAATAATAAAGACAAATCCTAAAAAAGAAAGCCATGAAAAAACAGCAATTCCGAGAAATTTTAGATTAAAAATTGGATAAAATCCAATGTCTTGAATTCTTCTGACAACCCCAAAAGCATAAGCGGCAGAAAGTATCAAAGTAATTTTGTAAATCGAACTGAAACCATTGCCTTTGTATGGAAGGCTTGTATTTCCTTTGTAAGAAACAATTGTTGCGGGAATCAAGAAAAGCAATAAAATCACGAAATCTGACCAAACAATTTTTGTTTTTTTGAAGGAAAGAAACATTAAAACTGGAAACAATAATAGAAAGGCAAACAAACCAGCAGAACCTTCAAAAGGTGTTTCTCCATGAATGATTAGGTAAGAAAACAATAAAAAAAGCAGAAAAACAGGAAAAATCAAGACTTTTTCATTGCCTAAATGCAAATATTCACGGATATGTTGATTAACTTCAGGCTGCCCTAAATTGAAAATCAAAAAATAAATAACAATAAAATAAGGTGTTGCAATCAACAACTCACAGGTGGATTCTTTCCAATTAAAAAAAAGAAAAAATACCAAAAAAACAGTGGTCAAAGCACTACCAAACAATAGCTGTCGAGTAAGGGTTTTCATAAGATTAGGGTCTATTATTGGGGTGTAACAATGTCATTATTAAATCTCTTATTTGCTCCTTTTAGTTCGCCATGAGAATTTACAGCAATGATTGCTAAAATTGCAATTATTGCTATTACAGCAGCCATATGTAGTGACCAATTTTTTGGTAAGCTACTAACATTTAAAAACTTAGGCTCAGTTTTTCTAATAAAATAGAGAATAAGGATAAAATTGACCACATATAAATACTGTTCGATACGATAGGTACTTAAAAATGCTCCAGTGATGAGGAAACTAAAAACAATGTAAAGTAAAAAAAGTCCAACAAAAAGCATTCGTATTTCTACTAAAGAATTGACATTATCATTATTGTATTTCATTACAGAAAATCCTGCCAAAATAACCACTAAAAACAACGCTCCCCATCGAGTAAAATTTAAAGTGTTTTCATTAAAAACTTCAATTTTGTTGAGCATTTCAGTAATACGTTCAACTTCAAATGTTTGTTGCCAAACAATAAAAGGAATAATCAAAACAAGCATCAATAGCGGGAAAAGTTGGCTTAATTTAGGCTGAGAATTTACATCCTCTTCCCATTTTGAAGTGAGTGTTCCATAAGCCATTCCAATTCCGCCAAAAAATCCCAAGGAATATTCCATGACATTCCAGAAATTGAAATGAATTTCTGAGACTTGCCCTAAAACTTGTAAAAAATTACCAAATGCAAAGCCAAATCCACCACCGATACCTGAAAAAATGGCCACTCTTAAAGCAGATAAGTGCTTGTTTCGTATCATATTCCAAGTAAGTGCAACGGCCATTCCGAAGCAGCCTGCCCATACTTCCGAGCGTGGAGGTGTCATTAACCATTCAAATTCTTCAATCAAAAAATAATAGAAAATCAATCCACCAACGACCATTTCTATTATCAAACTATGCCATTTTATAGGATTTTTTGCAGTATTTGTCAATGAAAGTCCAAAAAGACCACCACCGATAAAACCATATAATCCACCAATGACAAACAACATCAATAAGCCATAATAAACATTTACAAAATCGGACGCTCGACCATATCCTACAACCATTCCGTAGCTCATAATGCCACCTATGCCCCAACCCAATGCTCCTGCTAAGGTTACACTGATTGCTTTAGATAGCCAATCTGCTCTTTTTACGACCAATAAAACGCTTAAAGAACCAATTGCACCTGCCCAAGCAGCTCCTTGCTCATGTCCGAATTGACCTCTAATCGCCCAAGCCGTTCCCATCGAAATTGCTACCATGAGCATACTAAAATATAATTGTCTATTTTTCATTAAAATTTATATGGGAATATCATTTGACAAGCCTACATTTGATATATTACTTGGATTGCTTTTAGAAAGGCTATTTTTTATCTAAGATTTTATTTTTTGAAGTAGTCAGTTGTTTTCTTTTTTAAGTATTAAATGTGGCACCTCTGACATATTAATTCAAGATTCAAGTAATCCAAAAGACTTGCCACATTATTTACGCTTTTTTTGAAATTTAATTAACATGAATAAAGTTATAACCGCTTTTATTACCCTGATAATCAGTTTGTTACTATCAAATTGTAGCTCTAAGATAAAAGTTGAAGAGCAAGTTTTAAATCAAAATTGGCTGATTGCCTCATCGAAAGACTTAAAAGAGGATGCAAAAATGATTTCATCAGAAAGCATCAATCTTGATAAATGGACTAAAGCGTCAGTGCCTACAACCGTCTTGGGAGCCTTGGTTGAAGCAGGTGTTTATAAAGACCCATTTATGGGGAATAATTTAGAGAAAATTCCAAGAAAGCCTTTTGAAAATACTTGGTGGTTTAGAAATAGTTTTGATATGGATGGTTTTGATGAAGCTAAAGAAAACCTGAGTTTATTGATTGATGGTGTAAATTATCGGGCAAATTTTTGGTTAAATGGTAAACAAATTGCTTCAAAAGATACTGTTTTTGGTGCTTTCCGACAATTTGAGTTAAATATTACAAATGCTGCAAAAAATGGCAAAAACATCCTTTTAGTAGAAGTCTTTCCTCCAAAAGTAAGAGATTTTTATATGGGTTTTGTGGATTGGGCTCCAACCCCACCCGACCATTATATGGGAATTTATAGAGAAATTCGCTTAAAAAGGTCTGGAAAAATATCAATAAATGCCAGTTTTGTTGCTCCTGATGTCGATACAAAAGATTTAACGAAAGCTACCTTAATTATCACTACCGAGCTTACAAATCATCACAATGAAACCAAAACTGTGGAAATTATCGGTCAAATTGAAGAAATTAAGTTTTCTAAAAAAGTTACGATCGCTCCTCATCAAAAAATCGAGATTAAGTTTTCTCCTTCTGAATTTAAACAGTTGAATATTAAAAATCCAAGATTATGGTGGTCAAATGGTTTGGGTAAACCTAATCTTTATACCTTAAATTTAGAAGTAAGAGAAAATGATATTTCGCAAGATAGGCAAGCAACAAAATTTGGAATCAGAAAGATAGAAACTTATTTAAACGCAAAAAATGTCAGAGGGTATAAACTCAATGGGCGAGAAGTTTTAATCAAAAGTGCAGGCTGGGTCGATGACCTTTTCTTGCGATATATGCCTGAAAAAGATGCGGCACAGATTCGATATGTAAAAGAAATGAATCTTAATTCTTTGCGTTTTGAAGGTATTTGGGGCAATAATCAGCACATTTATGACCTTTGTGATGAAAATGGCATTTTATTGATGATTGGTTGGAGCTGTCAATGGGAATGGCCAGATTATTTGGGTCAAGAACTCAAAATAAAACCTGGCGATGAAAATTTACCAATCAATGTTGGCGTAGATTTGTATGCCGTAAAACTTACGCCTTCAGAAGAAACATTACTTTCAGACTATTTTAGGGATCAAGTAAAATGGTTGCGAAATCATCCAAGTATTTTTACTTGGGCTGGTGGAAGTGATGCCATGCCAAAACCTTCTTTAGAAAAACGTTATTTAGAAACGCTCCAAAAATATGACCCTACTCGGCCATTCTTGACTTCTTCGGGGGAATTTGAAAGTACTTTAACTGGCAAATCGGGGATGAAAATGAACGGCCCTTATGAATATGTACCACCAGTTTATTGGTATGAAGATAAAAAATTAGGTGGAGCTTATGGTTTTAATTCAGAAACGGGGCCTGGCCCACAAATTCCACCGATAGAAGGCATCAAGAAAATGATTCCTACCGCAGAACTTTGGCCACCTGAAAATAAAACTTGGAATTACCACTCTGGACGAAAGGATTTCAATACAATGGGTATTTATTTGAAAGCTTTAAATACTAAATATGGCACGCCTAAAGACTTGGAAGATTTAGCTTTTAAAGCTCAATTGATGAATTACGAAGCAATCAGACCCATGTTTGAAGCTCACGTTATTAATCGACCAACTTCAACTGGCGTAGTTCAATGGATGCTCAATTCGCCGTGGCCAGAGTTTTATTGGCAATTGTACGACTATTATTTAATGCCAACTGGAGCCTATTATGGCACTAAAAAAGCAGCAAATCCAATCAATATTATCTATAATTATTTTGATAATTCTGTTCATTTGAGCAACGATACCCGTGAAAAATTGAAGCATTTTAAAGCTGAAATCAAATTACTCGACCAAAATTCAACAGTAGTTTTTGAGAAAACTACCAACATTGATTTGGCAGAAAACGCCACCAAAGAATGGTTAAAACTTCCTCAATTGAAAGACAAGAATCAAGTATATTTCTTAGATTTAAAACTTAAAAATACTTCAGGAACAATCATTGCCGACAATTTTTATTGGTTGTCAACCCAGACAGACAAATTAGATTGGTCGAAGTATTTTTGGTTTTATACACCACAAAAACAATACGCTGATTTTACGCCGCTCAATCATTTACCAACTACAAAAATCAAGGCTGAAAAAAGTATAATATCATCAGAAAATGAGTATGAAATCACTTTAAAATTAAGTAATTTTTCAGAAAAGATGACATTTTTTATTGAAACTGAATTAGCTAATTCAAGTACTGACACAGCTATTTTACCTGTTTTTTGGTCAGATAATTATGTTTCACTTTTGCCACATGAGAGTAAAATATTGACAGTAAAATGTTTTAAAAAAGATGCAGGAAATAAAGAGCCAATTATCAGAATTAGAGGTTATAATCTTTCAGAGAAAATGAAGTTGTAGAAAGGTTAAGCCAAAAATTGATTACGATATTCGATAGGCGTACAACCTTTGATTTGTTTGAATTGCCGAGCAATATTTTTACTATCGGTCAAGCCCATTTCGAGGGCAATTTCAAAAACTGTCAAGTCAGTTTCTAAAAGTTTTTGACTCAATTTTTCGATACGAAGATTGAAAATATATTTGTAAATGGGGTAACCGGTGATGTCCAAAAAGCGTTTTTCCAAAGCCCTTCTGGAAAGAGGGACTTGTTTGACAACATCATCAACTTGAAGATTTTTATCAATATTCTGATGAATATACTTCAATGAAGTGGCAATATAAGCATCATTGGTAGCATAAATATCGGTCGATTGCCTTGTAATGACTTGCGTAGGTCGCACAATAATGTCATAAAAATCGGCTGTGCCATTTTTAATCATTTCGTGGAGCAATTTAGCAGCATCATAGCCACCTTTTTCGGCATCTTGACCAATACTTGATAAGGGTGGGTCAGAAAATTCACAAACCATTTCGTCATTATCAACTCCCAAAACAGCCACTTCTTCGGGAATTCTGATTTTTGAATGACGGCAAGCCTCAGTGATATGCTGACCTTGGTTATCATCGCATGCCATCAAAGCAATAGGTTTGGGCAATGATTTGAGCCATTGACTTAGTGAACTTGGCTTATAGTACCAAATTTCAGTCGAACGAGCCATGACATGTTCAAAATAATGCACTTTATGCCCTGCTTTAGCAATTCGTTCTTCAAAACCTTCTGCTCGCTCTCTCGACCAAACTATATCTTTGAATCCATAAAAGGCAAAGTTTTTAAAGCCTTTCTTCAAAAAATAATCTGCACCCATTTCGCCAGCTTCTTTATGAGCACCTGTAATATTAGGTACTTCCTTGAATCGTTCTTTGAAATCTTGAGCAATCACTGGAATACCCGCTTCAATGAATTTTTCAATGCCTGCATCGTTATAAAGCTGCCCGATGATTCCATCTGCCCCCCATTCCAAAGCCCACTCCAAAATTCCATCCAAACCAATGGTTTCTCTCTGAAAAAGAGGCATTCGACAGAATATCCAAGGGCCATGTTCCTTTGAATATTTGGCGATACCTTTCAAGAGAGCCTTGCTGTATTCCTCAGCAAAATCAATGAGTAAAATGATTTTGTACATTTTTTAGAAATTATTGAAACAACTCTTTCCAGCTTTTAATAGTCGCATTTGTTACCAAAGGCTTTGCCCAAATTCCGATGCTCAATATATAACCTAAAGTTATCAATAAAAATAGCATTGCCAACCTAAGTCCGAAAATTTCACCCAAACCACCAATAATCAAAGGCACAAAAGCTCCGCCAGCGATGCCTGTACATAAGATTCCTGAAAATGTTCCGTGATGATTTTTTACTGAATTGAGGGCTAAAGAAACAATGATTGACCACATGACAGAAGCAAAAAAGCCAGTAAGAGGAAAAGCTATCAAAGCCAATTGTAGAGAGCCAAACAAACCAATCAATAAAGAAATGATTGCTCCAACGGTAAATATAATTAGCACCCAACGGCTATCGAATATTTTTAGTAGAATTAGCCCTAAAAAGCAACCAATTGTTAATAAACCCCAAAAATAAGAAATGATTGAGGCTCCAAGTGTTGCTGGGTCAACGCCATGATAAACTTGTAAGAATTTTGATGTCCAGTTAGCAATGCCTTGTTCTGTCCCAACATAAGCAAATATTCCGAGGAAAAACAAAAGCACGTATTTGTTTTTCAGCAATTCACTGAATGATTTTCCTGTGTCGATGCGTTCATCTTCTTTGAGTTCTACTTCTGGAAATTTCACCATTTTTATAATCAAAACCATCAACAAAGCAACTAAGGCAAATACCCAATAAAGCGATACCCATTTCAAAGATTGTGGTACAATTTTATTCATTATTTCGATTATAAAATTGGAAGTTTTTCCGGAATGAACATTAATCACAAAATAACTATACAGCATCGGACTTAGAAAAGAGGCTCCGCCAAAGAAAAGTTGAGCTAAAACCGAATTGAAAGCAAAATTTGTGTCTCCGCCAGCTACTCGCAACAATGGATTAATTACCACTTGTAGCATTGCCATACCAATTCCGATGATAAATAAGGATAGCAAAGCAACCGCAAAAGTTGGTATGAAGGCAAAAAGTAAAGCTCCAACAAAAGCCAAGGAAAAAGCTAAAAGAAGGATTCGTTTTTCATGGTATTTTTCAACCAAAACACCCGATGGAATTGACGCAACACCATAAGAGACAAAGAAAGCAAATGGTAGAAAACCAGCCAAACCTATGCTCAAATCAAAACTATTGAGAATATCAGGAATGATTGGTCCAAGAATATTGCTAAGAAAAGAAATGACAAAAAAGATAAAAAAAATAAGAATTACGATAAAAGTATTGCTTTTCATATATGGTTTAGAGAAAAAATTTTCTTATGAATTTAATGCTGCTGCTCCCAGAATCGAAATATTATTATCTTGAGATTGAAAGATTTTAAGGCGTTTCAAAGATTCAGGAAAAGCAAAATCACGCAAAGATTCAAACATTGATGCTTGAAAATATGGGTAAGCTTTGCTTATTGAACCACCTAAAATAATGGTTTCTGGGTCATAAACATACATAATTGCTTTGATAGCAGCACCTAAATGTCTGCCAAATTCATCCCAAATTTCCAATGCTTTAAAATTTCCATCAATTGCAGCTTCATTGGTAGCTAAAGCACTGACACCAAATTGTGTTTCAAAAAAACTATTACTGACAAAATATTCAAAGTTTTTGTCTAAATAGGGTAAAAGTCCAATTTCTCCAGCTCCACAATTGTGTCCGACATACAATTTATCGTTGATGATAATTCCAGCCCCCAGCCCTGTTCCGATTGTAACACCAACAACTGAATTAAAGCCTTTAGCCAAACCAAAACGATGTTCGCCTAATGTAAAGCAATTGACATCATTATTGACAAATGTTGGCAAGTTAAACTCCTCTTCCAGAATATCCTTTAGAGCCACTTCTTTCCAAGATGGAATATTGGTTACATTATAGACAATTCCTTTTTCAGTATCAACCACCGAAGGAACACCAATACCAATTCTATTGACCGAATAAGAGATGAGTGGTCTTATAAGCTCAATTAATTGGTCTAAAGTGGATGTTAATGATTCTTTTTGTTGTAGAAAAGTCGTATTTTGCTTTGTAATCAAACCATTTAGTTCGATACCAGCCCTTATTTTAGTCCCGCCCAAATCAACCCCTATATTCATAAAAATTATTTTATTTTCATCTTTTTCAGCAAAAGTTATAGTAGCGAACAGATGAATTTATTTAATGATATAAATCTTTTATTCGATTCTAAATACTGACAAGTTTCATAGAAATACTATTATGAGTTTAAGTATTTTTTTAATTATTTTTAAACAGAGTCTATGTACTCACCCATTTCGTTTGCAAGGAGGAGAAGTTTGCAAAACATCAAGTAGATCAACAGTATGTATCTCCATTATCTAATAAAACTGTTAAAAAAAGAAGAAAGTGAAAAAGACATCTTCATTAAACATAATATCATTAAAAGACTCAGTGACTGTAGAATATTACCAAACTCGTCTTTTTTAATCTTGAACACTGAGAAAACGATTATTTCATGTAATCATCATTCTCTTATTCTACCAACAACAATGGATTTTAATAGAACAAAAACAACTAAAATACAACAAGATAACATATTTATTTGTTAGTTTCTTTGCTGCCATTACTTTTGCAATATTAAGTCTTTGATGAAAATTTGTTTTTCAAACTTGATTTAAAAGACAGCATTTATCTCATATAAATCTTTTACAAATTTGTAATAACACAGGAATCCACAACTTACCTAACTTAAGTTAAATCAAAAATACATTCTGTCTAATTGAAGTCAGCCGAAAAATAAACTCGCCAATTTATTTTAGAATAATTTTAAATTAGCTTATCTTAGATTGGAGAGATAGAGAACGAGCTTAAAACCATTAATAATAGTAAGTACTTAAAAATTTATGAATTGGGAAAATGCAAGATTTAAAGAAATGTTTCCATTCTTATCTGGTTTTTTATGCAGTGTGAAAAGAAACAGCGATGTAAGGAAAATAAAAACATACAATACTAAATCATTTCTACTAACTTTTATTTTTATATGGGGTTTCAAAGTTTTATTTGCTCAAAATATCACTTTGACACAAGCACAGTACACCAACTATTGCGTGGGAACCACAATTTCGATTCAAGGGTATCTTTCTAATGGTGGCTTTAATTCAAATAATGTTTTTCGAGCAAGTTTCCGACAGGTTTATAATGATTCTATCCACTATGATCTGCCAGCAAGATTTGAAAACGGCACCTTTCAGGTAGAAATACCAGTCAAATATGCTTCTAATGAGAATCTCAATTATTTAAATGTTAGTATTTATTCGTCCAGTCCATACAAGGTAAGTAATGAAATTAATGTTTTAATAAAGTATTTACCTCGAGTAAAATTCGAGGGCTTTTACCAATATGTAATAACTCAATATTCTGAATACATAAAAACAAATTATATTGCTCCTAATCAGTCTTTATTTATAAGACTCAAAAGTAATGGTTATAATTTTAGCTCTAACAGCATAAAAGTTATATTCAATTCAGGGGCAATTATTCAGCCTACATACGGCGAGATATATTTTAATCCTAAACAGGAAAATTACACTTACAAAGTTGATTCTGTAAGAAACGAATGTGGTTATGGACTAATTGAGCCAGCAGAACATACCTTAAATGTGATGCCGTATGGGTTAGAAATTACAAACTTTTCAAGCATGGATATATGTAAAGGTCAAAAAATTTACATCAACTATAATTCAAGTTACAAATTTGAAGACCATACTAACTGGAAACTTGAAATACTAAATAATGAAGGAATAAATGTAAAGACTCTTGATTTAGCTTACGAAAATTCACAATTATCAACAATTATTCCAACAGATATTACTCCTAATGGGTATTTCGCAAGAATAATAACTTCTACTCCAAACATTTACAGCAATATTTTTGGTAAATTAAATATCTATGAGCAATCAGATATACAAATATTTACACCAAATTTAGAAGTATATCCTCAAGAAAAAGTACAACTTGTTTACAATTATACAGGAGCTAAACCTAATAGTTATATACTTAATGATAGTCTTCATGTTGTTCCTTTTGGTGGCAACACAGGTCTAAATTACTATTACCAATTCAAGCCAACTTATCAGGGAATTTATAGATTTACCAATGTACTATCAAATTGTGGTAATAAAGAAATAAATAGAGAGTTCAACATCAGAATCAAGGACGATTTAGAACTTTTTGACTTACCAAATAAGTCATTTTGTGTTGGCGAAAAATTTAAAGTTCGGTTCAAAGCAAAATCATACGTAAATTTATCATCTCTTGAAGTTCGAGCATACAATTACAATACCCATAGTAACTACACAATATTTGCTCACACAATAATTGGTGATTCACTTGAAATTCAAATTCCGAGTGAATATTACTATTCAGATGGGACTCAATTTAGGTTAGTAACCAGCAATAACGAATATCAAAGTAATTTCACAACAAACAATATACGAATTAAGAGTATTCCTTCTGCCAATATTTCTTACACGGGGAATTACCAAATTTCGAATCCAGAGTATGTAAGTATTTATTTGAATTTGAATGGTGGATGGCCTTATTATGTCAAATCAACTAATGATACAATAACTAATATCATTGAGTCAGGAAATTCGAGTTTTAGCACATTTATCAAAAATCCAGTATCAATAAAACTTCAATCTATTAAAAACCAATGCGGTGTAGGAATTATTGGTCAGGAAGTAAATAATTATACTTTATATAGTCGTCCGAATAGTCTAAGAATAGTTACGCTAAACAAGAATATCTTCTGCTTGAATGACCCAATTATAGTTCAAATAGATACCATTGGGAAATATAATTCTGACAATGAATTTCAATTATTCTTAGCAACCAGTTATCGAAGTGACTCTCTTCTCGGTAAGTCTAAAAGTATCAATTTAAGTGGAAGAATGACAAATAAGATAAGTATGTCTGAAACATTTTATGTTAAAGTTTGCTCTACTTCTCCTGCGAGTTGCACGTACGGTACATATATAAAATTAAACGCCTTTCCAGTTGGAGGTGTAACATCCGCTTATGTTTATAATAACGATTTATTACCTTATGGTGAATCGGTAAATACAAATATTGCATCATTGATAAAAAATCAGCAAATAAGCTTAATAAGTAGTTTTTATGGAAGTGGCACACTGTATTACCGCATTAACAATAGTAAAATTTATACAATTGGAGCGGAGACTTATGATTTATCCACTTATGGAGGATCCGATTTAATCAGAATCCAAAAAGATACCACATTCTCAATTACTGAGGTAAAAAATGAATGTGGAATAAATACAAATTCAAGTCCACCATTTAATGTTAAAGTTGTAAAATTTAAGATCTATACAAGCGAGTTGCTTTCCTATAGAAATTGTGTTGGTGGAGCCTTGTCAGTCACCTATAGATTAGAAGGAGAAGTTCCGACTGATGCAAATTTTGCTGTACAAATGAAATCTAATAATGAAGAATTCAGAACCATTGAAACTTTGCAAAATGGTAATCCAATGGTTGTAAAAATTCCCGAAGACATCAAAGATGGTGCTGCTTACAACTTTAGGGTTATCTGCACAAATTACTCAGACTTTGAAAGTACACGATTCTCAAGTACATATCTTTATAAAAGACCATCAGCAAAATTGGTATCAGCAAATGGAACCGACTCGGTTTTTGTTTATAAAGGTGGCGAAAGTATATCTTTAAAAGTACAACTAAAAGGAGATAATGGAAAAGGGGTTGTTTTCAATCCTTCGAACCGATATGTGCCATTTAGCGATAGTGTAGGCTATTTCCCAGTTATAGCCAAGCCAGGCGATATTTATTCTCTAAAAAGTGTGCAAAATAGTGCTTGCGGATATGGTGATGTATTAGGAATAGTCAAAGTATATGAACGTCCGAGCATCATAATTAATAATATTGTTTTTTCGTCCCTTTGTGTTGGATCTTCTGTCAGTATAAATTTTCAAACAACTGGAGAGTTTGGTAAAAATAATGTAATAAAGGCTATACTTGTTGATACTTATAATAATCAATACACAGTAGCAACAACAACGCAGAGCAATGGTGACATTGTTTTTAATACGCCAAATAATATTAGACATGGGTACTACCAAATTTTTTTAAGAGCAACAAACCCAAATCTGACAACCACATTTTCAGGCTATCATTACCTCTCGGAGCCTCCAAATCTTAATTTAACTGGTACAACATACATAAACCCTGGTCAAAATTCCGAAATCATCTTTAAAGTTTCTAAAGGTACATCTCCAATAACAGTTACTTTTGAAGATAATAGCCAAGCTACACTTTCTTACTATAATAACTCTATTAATTATGAACCTATAAGCATTTCAAAACCACTTGCTCCAACGATTACAAGTGTATATAAAGTTAAATCGGTTTCTAATATTTGCGGTGATGGAATAGGTTCAGGGCAAGCTGTAATCAATGTAAATACCGCCACAGGAAATTATATAAACACCAAAAGTGTACCTTTAGTCTGTTCAGGAAAAAACTTGAAAATACCATTTCAAAAAATTGGAAATATACCGAATACCTTAACCTACTGGGCGGAAATGTCCGATGAAAATTCCGAGAATTATCAAATTATTCCTTCGAAACTGCTCACAGATACAATATCTGCTATCATTCCTCAGAATCTTGCGGTTGGAAGTAATTATCGTTTTAGAGTAAGAGTGAATGATAATAATATACAAAGTAGTTCAAGTCCTAATGGTGTAGCCCTCTATTTCCCAAATCAAGTTTCATTTGAAGATTCTGTCATTCTGAAACAAAAACAGTCCTATGTAATAGTTCCGATTAAAATAACAGGCACATTGCCCGTAGATTTAATTTTTAAGCATAATAATGTGCTTACCTACTCATCTGTTTATAGTAATACATTTAGTTATTTCTATTATCCTGATAATTTTGAAAAAAGTGATTCACTACAAATTATCTCAGCAACAAATATTTGTGGAGTAGGTACAAATTTAAATCCAAATAAGGCGAGAATAGTTTTTTGTAAAAATAATGCGGATTTAATACCCAATATTATAGAAAATCAACAGAGATACTTTGAAGTTAATGGTGAGATCATATCAACCAATAAAATAAAAAATCTATCCAAAATCAATTTTGATAGTGGTAAAACAATCATTTTAAATCCAGGGTTTGAGGTACAAAGTGGAAGTGTATTTAAGGCTATCATTGATGGATGTCCAGGCAAAATAAACGCCGAAAATTAAACTTCAAATTAAAAAAATATCCTTTTTGGAAAACTTACTCAACGATAGTTTTGCTTAGAATTTGAGAGAGATTATACTTTTTTCTTTGAAATCGTCAGATATTTTTCAATCAAGAATCCTTGGTGCTACATAAGTTTATTTAGTTGTTTTATCTCATTTATGTTCACCTCAAGATCACCTTACAGTATGTTGTACTAAAAAAAACTAAATCAAAACAGTTGTATTTATAAATTTCAAACGATGATAAGAGAAGAATTAAACAGGCTAAACAAAAGAAACAATATCGTATTTTAAATTGAGAAAGATTTAATTTTATCTTCAAAAAAATATTTAATTTTGGCATTTAAAATAAACAACTTAGCAACAATATGAAATTAAACTCTACACTATTCTTTTTTCTTTTCTGCCTCAATACCATCCTTCAAGCACAAACAACTCAAGAGTACGCTTATGCAAATTTTTATTCTCCGCAAGGTTCAAGTTTTCTTTGTGGTGGAAAGACAATTATTGGTCAGCTTTACCAAAACTATTACCAAAATGGAAATTCAGCAAGTGTTGTATATGCAGAAGACAACAAATTCTATCTTGAAATCGCTTCAGTAGGTTCAAAAAAATACACTAAAATTCTCGCCCAAAAGGTTGATATTGGCAATTCGGGTAAAGCTCAATTTCAACTACCTGACACATTAAAAGCAGGTAGAACTTATCTCTTGAGGATGAGTTCTACAAATCCAGCATCCATAACAAATTCTGATTTTCCAATCAGATTCGGTTTAGGTAATTTACCATTTGTTATTGATTTTCAACAAGAAACTACCTACTATCGAGATTCACCCAAAGTTTATTTGAATTACAGTTTAAAATTAAAAGATAAAAATTCGAGTACAGATTCTGTATATCAATATTTGTATGAAAACTTTCAGTTGAATGTAAAACTTTCTGATAATGCTAATTACAGTGCTAATTATAATTTTAGTCTCTATAGCCTTCCTTATTCCTCAAGTTTTGCAGTATCTCCAAAAGACTCTATCTCCATTTATAAAATTGACGAAGCGATTAATCAATGTGGTGTAAAAGGTGAAATTATTGGTGAAGCAAAAGCTGTAAGAAAAAATTTTATTGATAAAATTATTATTCAGTCTGATCCTAATCAGAGTACATTTTGTAAAAACTCAAAAATTAGTATCAATGTAAGTTCTAAATCCTTCACACCTAATACCACCTTTAAAGTTGAGTTTTCGCAAGATTCTAATTTTACCTCTGGTAAATCAACATTTATTGATGCAAAATTGGAAAATAATGTTTTAGTAGTTGATATTCCTTCTAACGCTTTTGAATCACAATACACGTATTATCGAGTTGTCAGTCAACAACCCCGATTAACAAGTAATTATCTTAATTTTTACCTTACTAAAAAAACAGATATTGTTTATACCTACACATTTTTGGACGCAAATGGTATATATATAGGTTTTGACTCTTATAATTCAACTGATAGACAATATTATTATTCAAACTTGTCACAGGTAATTGTGAATGGAAAAGATATTGTTAGTTCTGGAGATTTAGTTGGAAGTGCTTGGCGACTTCCTGTCCTCAAAAAAGACACTGTTTTTAATTTTACAAAAATCAGTAACTCCTGTGGGAATCTAACGATTAATACGCCTTCGATAGCAATTAATCTGAATGATTATGTATTTGTAAACTTTCAATCAAAAAACGAATCAGTTTGTCAGGGAAAAACTGTTGAATACAGTTATGAATTATCCAATCCTTCCAGAGCAAATAATGTTGTCATGTCGGCATCAATTTATGTGTATGGCTATGAATATTCCGAAGCAACAAAGTCTTACAGTGGTACAAGTCAATCATTTGGAATTTTCAACTTAAAATATAGCATCAATCAAGAAAAGAAAACCATTTCGATAACGATACCTTCCGATTTGAATCAGCAAATAAAAAAGCTATTTGGTTCAAGAAAAATCAATATCGAAACTTTATTTGTTAGACCCAACGCATATAGTAATAGTAATCAGGTAAAAGTTGGTTATCAAGGTAATTCAACAGAACTAAAATTGATACCTGAATTAAAACTAACCACTCCGAAAATAACATTAAATAATCCAGGCTATACTGATATTCCACTTGAATTTTTAGGGGGAAGCGAAATTAGCTATACACTATCAAATGGGCAAAAAGGGGTTATTAATCATAGTCGCTTAAATTGTTCAAGCTGTCAGCCAGCTAATGGCGGTGAAAATACCCTCCGTGTATTTGTTGATAAAAATACAACTTTTAGAGTTGTTTCAGCTGAAAATGAATGTGCATTGGCATCCATTTCAGGAGAAACAAATGTTGCTATCAACGCAAGCACAAGCGACCCAATTCTCGTTATTGATGAATCCAAAATACCAACGACGATTTGTGGTGGAACAAATATTGAAATACCCATTCAAAAGATGCTCAACATTCCTGCAAATACTCAACTTACTTTATATAAAAAATATTACTATTATGGTTCAGGTACTTATACCGAACAACTTTTTGTAACTGCTCCAGTTATTTTGAAATCAAGTAGTAGCAATAGTTATAAAAAAGTAGAAATTTGGCTTGAAGGGGTAGGTAAAAATATTAAATCAAACGTTGTTACCATTAACATAGAATACAAACCAAACAACTTTTATATAGAGTCGCAAAATTATACAAGGAGTTATCAAGATAATTTAGAGATCATCAATACTGTCATTGATAGAAATAATCAAAACCCATATATTAGAATATATGGGTACGGTGGCAATTTGAATTTTATGATGAATGGGAAAAAGTTTGCCAATACCTATAACACGAATAGTTTTTCTGAATATTGGAAACCTATCAGCTTTCAAAAAGATACATTAATTACCTTCAATAGTGCTTCTAATACTTGTGGAAGCGTTGAAATCAATAAACAGGTTAAGTTTGTTAAAGTCACCTCTGGTATTTATGGGTATGACCAATCCGAGCAATATTTTCTTCCTAATACTCAATGTACTGGCTCAAAACGAATCATTACTTATAATTATTATGGTGAAAAACCGGCCAAAGATTCATTAACCGTTCAATTGGCAAAATATAATCCGTATTCCAAAGTCGAGCCACTAAAACTATCTTTTTTTGATGTTCCAACGCAAAAAAATAAAAATGATCTCAGCTATACTATACCTGATACACTCGGAGGATATTATGTTTATCGAATAAAGTCTTTTAACAGTGGCCAAGTTTCCAATTTTAATTACGGATTATATGCCATAAGTCAAAAACCCCAAGTAAAATTAAGTACACACACTTCAAAATCAGAAGTGTTAGGGATTCCAGGTGCAGCACTTTATTTAGATTCAAACTATGATAAAGCATCAGACTTTAATGTTGTTTTAAATGATGGCAGTTCATTTTCGTCTTTTGACTTTGGCATTAGAACTTACATTAAATACGATAGTAGTTATAATGTCGAAAAAACGAATTTAATCAATGATGGAAGGTATTTTGCACCGAAACAAAACACCACATATAGTATAAAGTCAGTTTTTAACCAATGTGGCTATGGAACTGCTGAAGGAACAGCCACGATTAAAGTTCAACCAGCAATCTATAATAAGATAAAGAATTCAGAATTCAGCAGTACTTTTTGTAGCGGTGATAGTCTAACACTCGATTTGAGCTACATTGGTGATTTCCCAAAAGATACTTTAATGGGTGTTTACCTCCATACCAATGCCAAGGCATCTTTTAATCAAGAATTGGTAACTTTTAAAAATAATCCCAATAGTTTAAAAGTTAAACTGCCCCAAGATGTAAACACAGGCTATTATTCTATTCAAATTCGTAAAAAAAGTAGAAGTAAGATTTATAATTCCGTTTCTAAAAGTGACTCTCTCACCCGAGTCAACGCTAAGCTTAATTTCGATTCTGATTTTACCCCATTGATTATCTCAACACCTTTAAATATCAACCTAAGCGGAAGTACAGAAATTTTTGTTGGAGAGTCAGCAACACTTATTACAAATTTACTAAATAAAGATGGTGTAGATCCTGCGATTTCTAAAGATACGATTTTATTTATTGAAGGAATGCCTTATTATTATGACCTTAGTGATGGAAATAGCTACGCTTCAAACAGAAAAAGTATAATTGTTTCTCCTCTTAAATCGGCGACATACTCCATTACCTCAGTAAAAAATGCTTGTGGAGTGGGAAAATCAACTGGTTCGGCTACAATTACCGTTTATCCAAAATCAGATAAACGAATAGAAAGTATCGGGTATTTTAGAAATTTCTATTACAAAGAATCTAATTTGAATTACTATTACGATAATAATTACAGGTATTGTGCAGGAAGTAAGGATTCTTTAGATATTAAAGTATATGGATTTGATAATACCACTGATTTTTCAAAATTTAAAGTCGTACTTTCAAATAAAGATGGATTAAATTATTCTGCCATAAAAACCACAAAAACGGCATTAGTGACAGATACTTCCACTTTTAAAATTGTCAGATTATGGCATGAAATACCTGATAATTTAACAACTGGTAATAATTATCGCATAAAAGGTATTTCTGAAGATGAAAGTATTTGGAGTACGCCACTTTCTAATCCAATCGAAATTCGTGAATTGGCCACAGCTTTACTTACAGGAAATGCCTCAATAGCAATGGGTGATAAAATCAATGCTACTGTCAAATTAACAGGTGATGCCCCTTGGCTATTATCCGTTGTTGATAAAGACAATAAATTTATCTATAACACGATACCAACCAAAAAAGACTCGACAGAGAAATTTAAAAACTTTGAGCCAAAATTCATAAATACCAATGAATTTAAATTAGAATTATCGACAGATAAATCAAATACTTATAAAGTTACACAAGTATATAATAATTGTGGAGTTGGCAAGGTCTTACAAGGTGAATTTTCGGTAGATTTAGTTTTAGCAAACGAAAACTCTGTAAATAGATTAATTCAAATCTATCCAAATCCTACTGCCAACCAAATAACCATTGATTTAACAAGTCTCAATGAAAACACAAATATTGAGGTTTTAGATATGAATGGCCAATTAATCAATGCTCAATCGTTTAATAAAAGCCAAATCCAACAGAAACAAAATTTGGATTTTAGTCAACATCCAACGGGAGTATATTTTCTAAAAATTCGAAGTGACAAATTTTTACAAACTTATAGAGTCGTAAAATTCTAAATAAAAAAAACTCGTGGCGTTTTCTACCACGAGTTTTTTTATGCTTACAAATTCATCCTCTTCAATTCCTCCACCGCATAATTGGCAGCCCGAGCCGAAAGAGCCATATATGTCAATGATGGATTTTGGCAAGGTGAAGAGGTCATCGCAGCTCCATCAGTACAAAAGACATTTTTCACCACATGGTGTTGGTTAAATTTATTAAAAACTGAGGTTTTTGGGTCATTTCCCATGCGAGCGGTTCCCATTTCGTGAATGCTCAAGCCAATGGTTGCTTTGGCATCAAAACCTTCTATATTTTTAAAACCAGATGCTTCCATCATGGCTACTGCTTGTTCTTGGGCATCTTTTCGCATAGCGATTTCGTTGTCTCGGTGCTGTGCATCAAACTTTAAAATGGGCTGTCCCCATTTATCTTTCCCTTCATCAGTAAGCGAAACTTTATTTTCATAATATGGCAAACATTCACCAAAAGCATCCAAAATCATCTTCCAATTGCCAAATTGGGTATTTTTTTCCTTATAATCAGCTCCAAAACCTTGCATTTCTGCGGCACTCCCCCAGCCCTCTCGCCAAGTATAAACCTCAAAACCATAGCCACGCTTGAAACCTTGCTTATCTCCATTCACATTTCTGAAACGTGGTATATAAAGTCCCGCAGGATGACGACCATAATAAACTTTGTCTAAATCTCCGTCATAATCAGCATTAGCTCCCACATGAAAATGATGATCCATCAAATTATGTCCCAACTGACCACTATCATCCATTCCATTAGGAAAACGTGTTGATTTAGAATTCATCAAAATATAGGTCGAACCCATTGCAGAGGCATTCAAAAAAATCACTTTTGCATGAAATTCGAGCCATTCATTGGTTTTTTCATCAATCACTCGAACACCCGAAGCTTTACCAGTTTTTTCATCATAAACAATAGCATTGACAATAGAATGTGGTCTTATGGTTAAATTTCCAGTCTTTCGAGCAGCAGGAATCGTTGCTGATTGACTACTAAAATAGGCTCCAAATGGACAACCACGCATACAAAGGTTACGGTATTGGCACTTTCCACGCCCCAAAGCCAATTGTTCTTCTGTTGGCTCAGTCAAATGTGCAGCACGAGCCGAAATCACTTTTCTATCATCAAATTTTCCATTCACTGTTTGCCTAAAATGGCTTTCAATACAATTATCAGGCATAGCAGGTTGAAAAATCCCATCTGGCAGTTGGTGTAGTCCATCACGATTACCAGCAATTCCTGCAAAACGTTCTACATGGTCATACCACGGAGCAATATCTTTATATCTAATTGGCCAATCTACAGCAATGCCTTCTTTGGCATTTGCTTCAAAATCTAAATCTGAAAAACGAAACGAATATCTTCCCCACATCAGGGAACGACCGCCAACATGATAGCCACGAATCCAATCAAAAGGCTTTTCTTCGATATAAGGATTTTCTAAATCATTCACAAAATGATGGGCTGTTGCCTCTGTAATAGCAAAGCCAGTGCGGTTTTGTATGGGATATTTTTCAAGTTCTTTCTTTGATAATTGAAGATTTCGATGTTCAAATTCCCACGGAGCTTTCATGGCTGTATGGTAATCTTTTACATGTTCAATCATTCGCCCTCTTTCGAGCATCAATACCTTTAAACCTTTTTCAGCTAATTCTTTTGCCGACCATCCTCCCGAAATTCCAGAACCTACCACAATGGCATCATACGTCATTTGCTCTTTAGCTTTGCCTTGAATATTCATTGATTAATTTTTGTTTGTTGCTTCCATTTATTTTGTTGTGAATATACGAATATATGACTATTGCCCAAAAATTGGTTAGATTTCTTCGCATTAAATTTAAAAATCAAGTAAAAACCCCTAGTGATTATCGTATTTTAACGCTTTGACTTGGATGTAGATTGTCTTAATTTTGTCCCAACTAATAGCCATGAAAAAAGCAGCAAGACCGAAAGGCTGGCTAACCAAGTCAGCCTACTTGCTTTTCTTTAGGAATACTGAGACAAAGATTTGAAAATTCATATAGTTTAGGGTTAGTTAAACTCATAGCACACCTCTACCTTAGGGAGTGTGCTATTTTTTTGATTCTATCAATTATAGGTTTACTTTTGCTAACAAAAGTAACTTTTCATGCAATCAAAAAATAAGTCAAAAACAATAAAAAATCTTGTAACCTCAGAAAAAAGTAGCTTACATCCTCGCAATCCACATAGATTCCGTTATGATTTTAAGCAATTGATCATTGCTTGCCCAGACTTATCTCCTTTTGTTTCTGTTAATCAATACAATAGCGAAACCATTGACTTTGTCAATCCAGAGGCTGTAAAAATGCTTAATAAAGCTATTTTAAAGCATTTCTATCATATTAATCTATGGGATATTCCCAAAAACTATCTTTGTCCACCTATTCCAGGTAGAGCTGATTATATTCATTATATTGCCGATTTACTTGCTTCATGTAATAATGAAACAATTCCGAAAGGAAAAACCGTCAAAATACTTGATATTGGGGTTGGAGCAAATTGTATTTACCCAATCATTGGTACTCAGGCTTATGATTGGCAATTTCTAGGGTCGGATATTGACTCTATTGCAATCAAATCGGCTCAAAATATTATTTCTGCCAATAAAGTTCTTACGGGAAAAATTGATTGTCGCTTACAAACATCGACTTCCAATATTTTCAAAGGCATACTCTCTCCCGATGAAATTTTCGATGTTTCGATATGTAATCCACCTTTTCATTCATCTTCGGAAGAAGCTACTGCTGGTACCCAAAGAAAAAATAAGAATTTAGGTTTAAAAGATACAAACAAGCTGAATTTTGGTGGACAAAATACTGAGCTTTGGTGTGAAGGAGGCGAAGAATCTTTTGTTCGGAAAATAGTTTTGGAGAGTAAAACAATAGCTAAACAATGTTTTTGGTTTACCAGTTTAATTGCAAAAAAAGAACATTTACCCAGTATTTATCATGCACTTCGCCAAGCAAAAGCTACTGAAGTACGTACAATCGAAATGGCACAAGGTCAAAAAGTGAGCAGAATTATAGCTTGGACATTCTTAAATCCTGAACAACAAAAAGAATGGCAAGAAAAACGTTGGTAAAACTAAGTTTATACTCATCAAAAGAGAAAAGTAAATTTTTTCTTTTTTTATTTAAAACTATATCGTAATATTGCAATATAAAAATATTAAATTCAATGGGAATTACAAAAACAGACCTTTTTACCGAAAATCAAAATGAAATTGCAACACTCGCTAAAGCAATTGCCCATCCTGCAAGAGTTGCAATCATTGAATATTTATTAAAAGTAGATGCTTGCATTTGTAATGACATAGTAAATGAATTGCCTTTGGCACAACCAACGATTTCACAGCATTTAAAAGAGTTAAAAAATGCAGGAATAATCAAAGGAAATATCGAAGGAAACGCCATTTGTTATTGCATTGATGAAAAAACTTTCAGTAAAATTCAAGGATTGTTTGCAACAACACCAGTTTTAAAAAGTAATTGTTGCTAAAATTGTCATTAAAAGCAAAAATCTTAAACAAACTAAAACATCAGTAGATATGAAACTGTCAGAAATAAAACAACATTTAAGCACTGCCGAAAGTGTAAATTTTGAACTCGAAAATGGTACAAGCGTACCTGAGCATTTCCACGTTACTGAAGTTGGGGTGATTAGTAAACACTTCATTGATTGTGGCGGCACTGTTCGCAACGAAAAAGTAGCTAATTTTCAATTGTGGGATGCAAATGATTTCGACCACCGTTTAAAACCTAAAAAATTACTTGATATTATTGCACTTTCTGAAAAGGTTTTAGGCTTGGAAGATTTAGAAATCGAAGTAGAATACCAAGCCGAAACAATTGGTAAATATGAGTTGGGCTTTAATGGAAAAGATTTTTTGTTGTTGAGCAAACAAACTAATTGTTTAGCCCAAGATAAATGCGGTATTCCAGCTGAAAAGTTAAAGGTAAATCTATCAAATTTACAAACGCAAACAGCTTGTTGTACGCCTGGTGGTGGCTGCTGCTAAAAAATATTTCTACAAATACTTTTAAAACATAAACATCTAATAATCAATTCTTTATATTCATTAATGAAAAATATTTTAGTATTATGCACAGGCAACAGTTGTCGTAGTCAAATCGCACATGGATACTTTGAACATTTTACCGACGATAAAAAAGTAAAAGTTTATAGTGCAGGTATTACTACCCACGGTGTCAATCCAAGAGCAATTGAAACCATGAAACAAGATGGTATCGATATCTCACACCACACATCAAACAATGTAGCTGAATATGAAAACATTGATTTTGATTATGTTTTAACTGTCTGCGACAATGCCAATGAAAGTTGTCCTGTTTGGGTTGGAAAATCAATCAAGTTTCACCATAATTTTCCAGATCCTCCCAAATTTAAAGGAACAGAAGAAGAAATCGTTGCTGAATTTGCAAGAGTACGAGACATGATAAAAGTTTATGTTCAAAACTTTGTCAAAGAACAAAATTTATGAGAAAATACCTCGCCGAACTTATTGGTACATTCGGGCTTGTTTTTTGTGGTACTGGAGCAATTGTCATCAATGAAGTAAGCAGTGGTTCTATTTCACATGTGGGCATAGCCATTACTTTCGGATTAATTGTAATGGCTATGATTTATACTTTTGGAGGTATTTCTGGTTCACATCTCAACCCAGCCGTAACAATCGCTTTCGCTTTCATTCATAAGATTAAGGTTGTTGAAGCAAGCAAATATATCGTTAGTCAAATCATCGGTGCGATATTGGCTTCATTGGTATTACATTTATTATTTCCCACAAACCAAAATCTTGGAGCAACTCTACCTGCTGGTAGCGAAATGCAGTCATTTATTTTAGAATTGATACTTACATTTTTCTTGATGCTGGTGATTGTTCATACATCTCAAGGTAAAAAAGAAGTGCAAAATTTGGCTGGCATCATTATTGGGGCAACAGTTTTATTAGAAGCGATGTTTGCTGGGCCAATTTGCGGAGCCTCAATGAATCCTGCTCGTTCGCTTGCTCCTGCCTTGATTTCGGGTAATTTACGATCCCTTTGGTTGTATATTTTTGCTCCGATTTTGGGGGGAATTTTGGCTGCTTTGAGTTGGCAAAAAATATTTTCTTAATTTTTTTTATCAAAATTATACAAGTAATATTTTTTTTTATACATTAGCACTTACAAATACAACAAAGTAAAATTTTATTCGTTGTTTGGGATTTACAAATAAGAATTATTATCTTTGCAGTCCGATTAGGAGAATGCTGGATTTGTACAGTTCAGCCGCTTCACTAAACGATTAAACATTTGATAATCAAGTAAATAACAAAACAATGGATTTGATTAAATTGGTCGAGGCTGAATTTGCCGGAAAACGACAAACACAACCCGATTTCAAAGCAGGTGATACCGTAAACGTTCACGTAAAGATTTCAGAAGGTAATAAAGAACGTATTCAGGTTTACACTGGTACAGTAATTCAACGCCGTAATACTGGCACCAATGGTGAAACTTTCACTGTTCGTAAGATTTCTAATGGTATTGGTGTTGAGCGTATTTTCCCAATCTTATCACCAAGTGTTGATAAAATTGAAGTAGTACGTTACGGTAAAGTACGCCGTGCAAGATTATTCTATCTACGAGGCAAACAAGGTAAAGCTGCCCGTATCAAAGAATTAAAGAAGAAATAAAAAGCGTTTTGAAAAAAAAGTTAGGAATTTTTAGAACTTTTTTAATTCAAAATTGTCTAAAGATAAAAGTAATAGCTTTTTCATAATTTTGTGTAGGAAAAGGCCGCCCCATTGGAGCGGCTTTTTTTATATATGCCAATGCTAAACTCAGCAGCAACGGAACTCTCCGAAACAAAATATGTTATCTATTAAAGTTGTTAATAAAAAAGAAAATGAGTTATAAATTCTATAAATATCAAGGCACTGGAAATGATTTCGTGATGATTGATAATCGTAATGAAACCTTTCCAGTAGGTCAAAAATATATTGAGCATTTATGCCACCGACGTTTTGGGATTGGAGCAGATGGATTAATATTGCTACAAAATGACCCCAATTACGACTTCAGAATGGTATATTTCAATGCTGACGGTCGTGAGGGAAGTATGTGTGGAAATGGTGGTCGCTGCACGGTTCGTTTTGCTGAAGATTTAGGAATTTTCAAAAATGAAACAAAATTTATTGCTGTTGATGGAGAGCATACTGCTCAAGCAAACACAGAAGTTATTTCTCTAAAAATGGGAGAAGTACATAGTTTAGGACGCCATGATGAATATGATTTTATGAATACAGGTTCGCCTCATTATGTGGCGTATGTATCTGATATTGAGTCATTTGATGTTTATTCAGCAGGAAAGAAAATTAGATATTCTGAAGAATGGGTCAAACGTGGAGGTACAAACGTAAATTTCGTTGAAGTGATTGACGAAGAAACAATTTATGTTCGTACGTATGAGCGTGGTGTAGAAGATGAAACTTACTCATGCGGAACAGGCGTAACTGCCTCTGCCCTATCAGCCAATCTTCGATTAGGAATGAAGAGTCCAATAAAAGTGATTACTAAAGGAGGAAATTTACAAGTTTCTTTCGATGAAAATTTTCAAAATATTCATTTGATTGGCCCAGCTGTAAGGGTTTTTGAAGGAACTTTAGTTTAAAACATATCCTATTTTTCCGAAAAGCCTTGACATTTTTACATGATGTCAAGGCTTTTTTTATTCTTCTGAAAACATTTAACTCAAATGTTTGCATAATCAGTTAGACCTTCCTAATTTTCGACAACCTAATTTATAAACGAAAATACAATGACCGAGTTTGTATTAGCCATTGAATGGAATGGCTTTGAAAAAGACAAGTATGTTCATACAGTTTTAGAAGATAATATTTTGCCCCCTTATATTGCTCAATGCCGATGGTTTGCAGGAAAAGCTCGCCAAATTAAGCAATTGAAAGTGCGAAATGCGGTGCATTTGGGCGAATTTATTTTCATGATATTTGAAGCCAAATACGAAGAAGGAGATAGTGAGTTTTATCTTTTACCGCTCTCATTTATTGCTGATGGTACCCAAGAAATTCCAGAGAAAGGAATTTTGAGCAAAGCCAGCATGGACGATAAAAATGGCTTTTTAGTAGATGCTATCTATGACAAAAACTTCAGAAATGCCTTATTTTCAGGCATTTATAATCAAAATGAGGTCAAGCAAGTCAATGGAAATAAATTGGTATTTGCAAAAGGCAAAGCACTGATTGCTGAATCAGCGGTAATTGATTCTTTTTTGCCAAATGTCGATTCTTCCAACTCTGCCATGATTTTTGGCGGCAAATATTTTCTCAAACTTTATCGTAAAATCTTTGCTGAGACCAATCCCGAAGCTGAAATGGTAGAGTTTATTACTCAAAATTCAGATTTTAAAAATATACCTCGCTTTGCTGGAAGCATTACATGGAAACGCACCGACGAACCAGAAATAACTTTTGGCGTGATGGTTGAAGTTATCGAAAGTTTAAAAGATGATTGGAGCATGACGGGTGATTACCTCAATGATTTTTTAGAGGCATTTGTCGATGGAAATTTTCAAATAAAGGAGTCAGTTTTTGATAAAGTGGCACAACTGGCGGTTCGAACTGCCGAAATGCACAAAGCACTTTTTGCTTTACGTGGAGCAGAAGCATTCAATGCCGAACCTTTCGACCGTCAATATAGGCGATATTTACATGAGAAATTTGAAATATTGCTCGAAAAAAGGTATAATTTACTTACAGATAATTACTTAAATCTTGATGAACAAGCTCAGGCTTTGGCGTGGCGTTTCATGGAAGCCAAAGATTTAATACTTGATTTTATTGACCAAGTACTAACTCGGCCATTATTTTCTTTCAGAACACGAATTCATGGAGATTACCATTTGGGGCAAGTTTTGGCAACAGAGGACGATTTAGTAATCATTGATTTTGAAGGAGAACCTGAAAGTACGATTACACAACGCAAAATAAAACATTCTCCATTGAAAGATGTGGCAGGAATGATTCGTTCTTATCACTATGCAGTTTCGGCAAAACTTTTCAATTCGGCAGAAACAAGTGATATTGACCCTTTCGTATTGCAACGTGCAGCCGACCGATGGTATAAACTCATCAAAGATACTTATTTAGAAGAATATCTGGCCGTTTTTGGTACTCCTCACCCACTTTTCAAAGATACAAACGAAATCAATTATTTACTACTTTTCCACTTACTCGAAAAAGCTGTTTATGAAATTGGTTACGAAGTAAATTATCGTCCATCATGGGTAAAAATTCCATTAAAGGGTATTGCTGAGGTTTTGGCTGAAGTAGAAAAATTGAGAAGGTGAGTGGGGAAATAGGAATTAGGGTTAGGAATTAGGTATAGAGATTAGAAAATGGAGCTTGGTAAATTTCTCCAATTAAATACTGATAAGCAATAATTTAGCTGTAATGAAAGCGTATTTTAAACAACTTTTTGAACACGAACATTGGGCAAATTTGAAAGTTTTAGAAACTTTAATTCTTACGAAAGAGCCACCACAACGAGCAATTGAGATTTTTTCTCATACAATTGCTGCACAACGAATTTGGCTTGATCGTATAATGGGCAATAAAACTGAGCTAAAAGTATGGGAAGTTTTTGATACTAAAATCATGCTTGAATTATTAGAAATAAATTATTCAGATCTTAACAAATTACTTGATAATCAAGACATTAACCAATTAATAAATTATCAAAATTCACAAGGAGAGCCTTTTACCAATACTATCAATCAGATTCTAACTCACCTTGCTTTACATGCCTCTTATCATCGTGGGCAGGTGGTTTTACTTTTAAAAAATCAAGTTGATAGTTTGCCCACAACCGATTATATTTTTTACATCCGATAATTTTTGTACAATTTTGAAAAATGTACCACAAAATCAATGAATCATATTCCGAGTCTTCAAGATATACAAGCGGTTCATGAACGAATAAAACCTTTTATTCATCAAACGCCAGTGCTAAGTTCCCAGAGTATCAATGAATTGGCAGGTTGTGAAATTTATTTTAAATGCGAAAATTTTCAAAAAATTGGAGCATTTAAAGCTCGTGGGGGGATGAATGCCGTCTTGTCATTATCAAAAAAAGAACAACAGAAAGGGATTACCACTCATTCTTCTGGTAATCATGCTCAGGCGATTGCTTTAGCAGCAAAGACTGTTGGTACAAAAGCTTATATCGTCATGCCAAATAATGCCCCACAAATCAAGAAAAAAGGTGTTTTAGCTTTGGGAGGTGAAATTATTGAGTGTGAACCAACTTTGGAGGCTCGTGAAACGACTGTCCAACAGGTAATTGACAGAACTGGAGCAACGTTTATTCACCCATTCAATAATTATGATGTCATTGCAGGTCAAGCTACTGCAACTGTTGAATTAATTGCAGAAATACCTGATTTGCAAGTAGTTATGGCTCCAGTTGGTGGTGGTGGCTTATTGAGTGGTACTGCTTTAGCAACGCATTATTTGTTACCAAATGCAGCAATAATCGCTGGTGAACCCGAAGGAGCTGCTGATGCGATTCTTTCCTTTAAAAGTGGTAAAATCGAAAAAGCCCCTTATATAAAGACTATTGCCGATGGACTGATGACAAGCTTGGGGGACAAAACTTTAGAAATTATCAGAATGTATGTCAAAGACATCATTACTGTAAGTGATGAAGAAATTATTGCTGCTATGCGTTTGATTTGGGAAAGATTAAAAATTGTTATTGAACCTTCTTGTGCAGTACCTTTTGCCGCTCTTTTGAAACAAAAAGAAAGATTTGCTGGTAAAAAAGTAGGAATTATCCTCACTGGCGGAAATGTAGATTTAGGAAAACTACCATTTTAGGCCTTCTTTTTTTATTGATAAAAACCCTTATTTTTCTTAAAAAATAAGGGTTTTTGTTTTGTATATTTACACTTCATTTATTCAACCAATATAACAAAACTCACCCATGAATCTGCAATTCTTGCCACCAAGAAGGCTATTTCTTGCAATATTTCTATTTTTAGCTACTCAATCAACACTTTTTGCTCAAACTCCCAAAGTTTTGGTTTTTTCAAAAACAAAAGGTTGGCATCATAGCAGTATTCCTTTTGGTATCAAAGCCATTCAAAAATTAGGTCAAGAAAATAATTTTGGTGTTGATACCACTACAAACTCAACTTTATTTACTGACCTATATTTACAAAATTATCAAACCGTTATCTTCAATAATACAACTGGAGATATATTGAATAATGAACAGCAAGCCGCATTTGAGAGATATATTCAAGCAGGTGGTGGCTTTGTAGGAATTCACTCGGCCACCGACACCGAATATGCTTGGCCTTGGTATGGCGAATTGGTTGGAGCCTATTTTGGTAGCCATCCTAATAATTCTAACGTGAGAAAAGCAACCGTCGAAGTGGTTGATAATCAACATATTGCCTCGGCACATCTACCTAAAACATGGGAAAGAACTGATGAATGGTATAATTTCAAATATCTCTATCACGGTATCAAACCCTTAGCTTATTTAGATGAAAATACTTATGAAGGTGGAACTAATGGAGGCAATCACCCTATTACTTGGTACCATGAATATGATGGCGGCAGAGCCTTCTACACAGCAAATGGACATACTGATGAAAGTTATTCAGAACCTCTTTATCTTCAACATCTATTGGGAGGAATAAGGTATGCTTTGGGCGACGGTAAACCACTGAATTACTCAAAATCATACGCAAAAGCTGTTCCCGAAGAAAATCGTTTTGAGAAAACAGTTTTGGTAAACGACCTTAATAACCCAATGGAATTGGCAATTGCCAAAGATGGTAGAATATTTTTCACAGAATTGGCTGGAAATCTTTCAGTTTTTAATACAAAAACAAATGAGCATAAACTTATTCATCGTTTCCCTTTGGTAATGAAAGGTGGCACTGGACTTATTGGAATTACTCTTGACCCAAATTTTGAGCAAAATCAATGGATTTACCTATATTATTCTCCCCCAATCGAAGGGGAGCCTATTTTGTTTAATTTATCTAGATTCAAACTCAATCCCAACAATACACTTGATTTAAGTTCGGAAAAAATTTTATTACAAGTTCCAGTTCAAATCAATAGTGGAGCTCATCATGGCGGTTCGTTGGCTTTTGATAAAAAGGGAAATTTGTTTTTATCAACTGGTGATGGTACAACTCCCTTTCCATCAGATGGTTATGCTCCACTTGATGAAAGAAAAGATGAAAAATACTATCCCATGGATGCCCAAAGGTCAGCGGCAAATACCAATGATTTTAAAGGAAAAATTCTAAAAATACACCCAGAGAAAGATGGTTCTTACACAATCCCCGAAGGAAATATGTTTCCGAAAGGTATGGAACGAACCAAGCCTGAAATATTTGCAATGGGATGTAGAAATCCATATAGAATTGCTATAAATCCAAAAACTTCGACAGTTTATTGGGGTGAGATAGGCCCTGATGCTGGTGAAGATAAAGAACGAGGACCAAGAGGTTATGATGAATTTAATCAAGCTAAAAAGCCAGGATATTATGGCTGGCCTTATTTTGTGGGTAATAATTATGCTTATACGGAGTGGGATTTTGAAAATGGCAAAGCTGGGCCAAAATATGACCCCAAAAAACCTATTAATAATTCACCAAACAATACTGGATTGACCGAACTTCCACCAGCTGTTGCTCCGATGATTTGGTATCCTTATGCACTTTCTCCTGAATTTCCTGAGTTGGGTTTAGGTGGTCGTAGTGCCATGGCAGGTGAGTTTTATACATTTAATAAAAATGCCACTTCAAAAAAACAAATCCCTGAATATTATGATGGAGCATTATTTGTTTTTGATTGGATGCGAAATTGGATGCTTGCCTTGCGTTTGGATGAAAATGAAAATTATATACGTAGCGAAAAATTTATGCCAACCAACGGCGATTTCAGACGCCCTATTGATTTGACTTTTGGAAGTGATGGTGTAATGTATGTTTTAGAATATGGCTCAGTCTATGGAGCAGATAATATTGATGCGAGATTGGTAAAAATCGAATATAATGGTGAAAATAGATCGCCAAAAGCCGATGCCTACTTTGCTGATTCAAAATTGATAGAAAAGGTCAATGCACAATCTTTTATCACTTCAGAAAATAAAAATTTCCCTAAACCCAAAGAGATTGTTGGCAAAGCACCGCTGACTGTAAAAGTAACAGGACGAGGCTCTGACCCTGATTTTGATGATCAATTAAGCTATCAATGGTTACTGAATGGCGAAATAATTTCTGATAAACCAAGTGCTGACTACACATTTACAAAATCTGGTAAATATAAACTCTTATTCAAAGTAACTGATAAAAAAGGTAGTTCGACAATTGATACTTTATTGGCTATTGTTGGTAATGAAAAACCTATGATTATAATAAAGTCAAGTAAGAACAAATCTTTTTATTGGGAAAATCAAACATTCGACTATGAAATTGATATAAAAGATGCAGAAGATAAAATCATTAACTCTAAAAAGTTAAAAACTGTATATAATTATAATCCACAGCCTTATAGTCCTGATGCCGAACCTGCTGGTGGAACAAAAGCTATTTCGACAGTTGAGTCAGGTTCGATAGGAAAAACATTGATGGAGGCAAGTGACTGTAAAGCATGCCATACAATTGATAAAAAAGCTGTTGGCCCATCTTTTATTGATGTTTCTAAAAAATATGCTGGTCGTGAAGGTTCATTGCAATTATTAACTACCAAAATTATTGAAGGTGGTGGTGGCAATTGGGGAACGGTTCATGTGATGGCTGCTCACCCACAATTGGCCAAACAGGATGTCAACGAAATGGTAAAATATATATTATCGCTCAGTGACCCAAAAAAGTTATTCAAAACAATTCCACAAAAAGGTTCTTTGGCATTAACTGAACATAAAACTGATAATCCTAAAGGATTTTATACTATTAAATCACAATATACCGATAATAAAACGCCTGATGCTGCTGCTCAAACCAATTCAGATATGCTTCGATTGAAATACAATAGTCTAAGGGCGATGGATGCAGATTTGCACCCAGGCTTTATATTTGAGTGGGGACAATTACGTCAAGGCGATTCAAAAGCCTATCTTTTATATAGAAATATTGACTTAACGGGTATAAAAACTATTAGTTTTGAATATGCTTCGCAAGATAAAAATGGCGAAATAGAAATCAGAAAAAATTCGGTAGCTGGGCCAATAATTGGCAAAGTAAAATTTGAAGCAACAGGAAATTGGGATACGATGAAATGGGTAACTTGTGAATTAGAAAAACCCGAAGCCGTTTTTCAAGATTTATACTTCGTTGCAGTTAAAAGAGATAAACCTACGGATAAGATTATCAAATTTAAGACTGTAAAATTTGATTAATAGTTAATTAGGTCTGAATGGTAAAACTATTCAGACCTAATTTTCAAATAAATCAACAAATTCAAATTTTTCGCCATCAAAGAGTCCCAAATCACTCAATTTTAGAGCTGGTATAACCAATAATGCCATAAAAGATAAACTCATAAAAGGTGATAAAAGCGTACTACTAAGTTGTTCTTTTACAAAACGGTCGATCATTGTATAACTTTCTGCAATTTTATAACCATCTTCATTACTCATTAAGCCCGCCACTGGTAAGCCCAAAACACCTCTTTTTGTATTACTTACAGCAGAAACGCCTCCTTTTTCTCTGATAATTAAATTTATTGCCTCACATATTGCAGCATCATCAACACCCACCGCAATAATATTATGTGAATCATGCCCAACCGATGAAGCAATTGCTCCTTCTTTCAATCCATAATTATTGATAAATGCAATGGCTGGAGGAGCAGTTCTATAGCGGTTTAGAACAACAATTTTCAAGACATCATTTGCTAAATTTGATATAACCAACCCATTTTCAATCTTTGGTTCTACAAAAATTTCTTTGGTAATTAGTTGACCATCAATGACTTGTATTACCCTAAGTCTCTTAGAATCTGATGGTGCATTGATTTGAATTTGTGCTGGAGAAATGGGTTCACAATCAAAATTATTAATAATTTCACTTGCTAAATTTTCAATTAATGAAACACCATTTTCTGCTACTTTATTGCCATTAATGTAGGTTTCTAAAACATTAAAATCGTCTAAATTATCTACTAAGATAAAATCAGCCCAGTCTCCTTCACGTAGCAAGCCAACACTCATTCTATAGTGTAAAACCGGATTGATTGTGGCCATTCTTAATACCTTAAACTTATCAATTCCTTTGGCAATTGCTCGTTTTACCAATTGATTGATATGACCTTCTACCAAATTATCAGGGTGCTTATCATCAGAACAAAACATCATATTTGCAAAATACTGATCAGCGAGAGGAATTAACTCTTCAAAGTTCTTTGCGGCACTTCCTTCTCGAATCAAGATTTTCATACCCAATTTTAACTTTTCCAATGCTTCACTCTTTGTAAAACATTCGTGGTCTGTTTCAATTCCTGCGTCAATATATTTTTTTGCTGATGCACCTTTTAGACCTGGGGCATGGCCATCTATTGGTTTATTAAACGCTTTTGCTAACTCTATTTTTTGCATGACCATTGGGTCATTATGCAAAACACCTGGAAAGTTCATCATTTCGGCTAAATACCCAACCTCTTTATAGCCAAAAAGGTGTACAATATCTTGACTTGTAATTTCAGCTCCTGCGGTTTCAAAAGTTGTTGCTGGCACACATGATGGAGCTCCAAAACAAAATTTGAATGGCACTCTTCGGCCATCGTTGATCATATATTCAACGCCTTTTACTCCTAAAACATTAGCGATTTCGTGTGGGTCAGAAACGGTGCCGACTGTTCCATGAACTACTGCCAAACGTGCAAATTGTGTAGGAGTAAGCATCGAGCTTTCGATATGAACATGAGAATCTACCAATCCAGGTAAAATGTATTTTTCACCTTTCTTTTCATCTCCTTGATAGCTTATTTGCTGGATTCTTCCATTTTCAATAGTAAGCACACCATACTCAACTGTACTATCAAAAACATTTACAATATTGGCACTAATAGTAGTCATAGCAGAATATTATGAAAATTTATGCTCGTAAATTAAGTGATTTTTCGTTAAATATCACCATTTCAAGATAAAGAAATATCAAAATGAATAACTAAGGCAGATAATTTATAAGCAATAACGGAAGAAAATATAATGAAGTACTGTAATTTAAATAAAAAAGTCACCCGATAATACCAGATGACTTTAAATCTATTGAGTGAACCTTTTTGAATATGGGTAATACAGGGTTGCGAGCTATCGCATATTTGTATTTTGATATTTTTATGTGTGCATATTTCACGGATACAGCAAGTAAATCCAAAATCATGCCAAATGTAAATTAAATGGTATGACTTAATTTCTATTTAATTTAGTACCTAAAAATAACTTTTTAACAATATTTTTCATTGTTTTTAATTTTGGCACTGAATTTGAGAAGCGAGCATTTGCATCTATTCTATATTCTTGCTGAATTTTTCATTCATCAATTTTTTCTTTTTTTGGTATAGATAAGATTTTACTGATATTTTCGTTTACAATCATTGAGTAAAAAAATCTTTATACTATCTATCAAAGTGGAAAATCAAAAAGAAAGACTATTAAAAAAATTCAAAGAAAAAAAGAACTTTGATTTATTAGCAAGCATTATAATTGATGCAATTGGAATGGCGACTTTCATTGTGCCTGCTCTCGGTGAAGTTGCGGATCTAATAATTGCCCCAATTATTTCAATCTTAATTTATGCCGTCCATCGCACTACATTTGGAGCTATTGCTGGTTTTTTAGAAGAAATTATTCCTTTTACAGATATTATTCCAACAGCAACCATTATTTGGTTTTATAGATATATCTTAAAGAAAAACGCCACATTTGAAGAATTTATTAGTAAATATTCAAATACAAAAGGCAATCAATCAAAGAGATTAATTGAGCACTCATTGTAGGTAGTTCATAAAAAGCAAAAGCCTTCGAAATCTCGAAGGCTTTTGCTTTTTATGACTTGATCATTAGAAATGTCTCTCACCTGGCTCACGTTTAGCAAGCATCACAGCACCTGCCATTGCCACTAAAAATAACACTGATACTAATTCAAATGGCAATAAGTATTCTCCATACAGCGATTTACCTAAAACTTCAACCATCCCTGTTTGTGAATTGAAAGTTAGAGTGTTTAATGGTTCTCGCTCTGATCTTCTCAAGAAAATAACTAAAATCCCCCCCATTAGCACAGCAGTTGTAATTGCCGCACCAATTATTTTATTATTTTTCATTTCGTCGGCTTCTTCTCTCATATTTAAAAACATGATAACAAATAAGAAAAGTACCATGATAGCACCTGCATAAACTATAATATTAACTGCAGCCAAGAATTGAGCATTTAATAAGATGTAATGAGCAGAAATCGAAAAGAAGGTAACAATCAAATAAATGACACTATGCACTGGATTTTTCGACATAATTGTGCCTAGAGCTCCAAAAAGCGTCAGCACTGAAAGAATCGCAAAACTGTACCAGATTGGCGGCAACTGTAGTATATTTTTAAAAATCTCCATATTTTTTATTTTATTAGAATGTGTTCTTGAAAATTAAACACCTTCTTATTTCCAAAGTTTCATTTCATCTTCTCTTGTCCAAGCATCACGATGATAGCGGTGATTCATGTCTTCGACCAATTGATCTTTGCCATAAATTACATCAGCACGATCTGTAAATACTGGCACAAATTTATCATGTCGCAAATAAACAGCTTGCTTCGGACAGGCTTCCTCACAAAGACCGCAAAAAATACAACGAAGCATATTAATTTCATAAACAGCAGCATATTTTTCTTCACGATAAAGGTGTTCTTCTCCCTTTACACGCTCTTGTGCCACCATCGAAATTGCTTCTGCTGGACACGCTACTGCACAAAGCCCGCAAGCTGTACAACGCTCACGTCCATCTTCATCACGTTTCAAAATATGATGTCCACGAAAAACAGGGCCGAGATAACGTTTTTGCTCAGGATACTGAATTGTAGGCTTTTTCATGAAGAAGTGCCTAATAGTAATACCCAAACCCGTAGCTAATGAAGGAAGATAACTTCTTTCAAATAAGCTCATTTCAGATTTATCAGTTTTTTTTGCTCTATTTGTTAATTGCATAATCTAATGAGTGATTGAGTAAATGAGCGAATGCGTAAATTAATTTATACCAGTTATTCAAAAATTTAGACTTTAATAATTGAACTGTTATTTTTAATCCACTAATTCTGCACTCATAATTCATAATTTCTATTCGCACGGGTATAAACCCTTCATAATTGATTTAAGCTCCCAAAACAGCATTTTGTTTTTTCGGACGCAATGCCCAAAAGATTGAGATAATGGCAAGCATTATAGCTAAACCTACCCAAATTCCAATTAATTTATATCCAGATAACATTGCAACAGCCGTAACAATTAAATTTCCAACTGCCAAAGGTATTAAACCTTTCCATCCAAGGTTCATTAATTGGTCATAACGGAATCTTGGAACTGTCCAGCGTACCCACATAAAGAAGAATATACCAAACAAAATTTTTGTAAACATTGCTCCAATACCTAACAAAGTAGCAACATTATGACCCGCATTGTTTCCAAAAACTCCGATCAATTGTGTCTGTACCCAATCCATTCCAGGATAATTATATCCACCAAAAAATAAGCACGCAGTTACCGCTGATGAAGCAAACATATTGATGTACTCGGCAAAAAGATAAAAACCTAATTTCATCGAACTATATTCAGTGTGGTATCCTCCAACTAATTCAGTTTCACATTCGGGTAAGTCAAAAGGTGTACGATTACATTCTGCAAATGCACAAACGATAAAAATTAAACAACCCAATGGTTGGTAGAAGAAATTCCAATTTCCCCCATGCTGTTGTTCTGTTATTCCACGTAGAGATAGCGTTCCTGACATCATCAAAATAGCAATAATCGACATCCCCATTGCCAATTCATAACTAATATTTTGCGACGCAGCACGAATAGCTCCTAACAATGAAAATTTGTTGTTTGATGCCCAACCACCAATCATTACACCATACACACCCAATGAAACAACACCAAAAACATATAGAATTCCAATATTAATTTCAATTCCTTGTACCATCAAGGCTTTTCCATCCACGATAAAAGTATCACCAAATGGGATAACAGCACTCGACATCAAAGCTGTAAACATTGAAAGACAAGGCCCTAAAATAAATAGCCATTTATCAGCTTGTGCTGGAATAAAATCTTCTTTAAAAAACATTTTACCTGCATCGGCAAGTGGTTGTAATAAACCACCCCAACCCGCACGGTTTGGCCCTTCACGGTCTTGGATATAAGCAGCAACTTTTCGCTCTGCCCATGTTGAATAAGCTGCAATACCTAATGTTACTGCAAAAATGACTATAATAATTAAGGTTTTCCAAAGGTACATACTCTCGGTTAACCATTGTATAAAAGAACCCATAAATTGTATTTACGATTTACGATTTAAGAATTACGAGTTTATATTTCGTATCTGTACACCGAATTACTTAATCTTTTTTCTCTACAAAATAACTTCTAAACATTGTCTAATGACAATTAACTATTTTTGAAAATAGCTTTTATTTTGCTCCATTAAAGCTTGATAATCTTCTGATTTTTTAATTTCAGACATATCAGTGTTAAATGAGCGGCTATCCTCAATCTTTTTAAATTGTGATTCTGCTAATTTTAAAGCAAAATCAGGCTTTTTGATCAAATTGCTACCATATTTATTGGCAGAAATTACTGAAGCTCGATTTACCTTTGTAGGCCCTTCAATTACCCAATCACTCGTTTTCTTCTTTTCAAAGCGACAAGTATTACAGATAAACTCTTTCACCTCACCCCATTCGTTTTTACGTGCCGTTACACGAATAACCTCGTCGCCTCTGTACCAAAGTTGTACATTTCCACTACATTTTTCACAATCACAATGAGCATCAACTGGTTTTGAGAACCAAACACGATTTTTAAAACGATATGTTTTATCGGTCAATGCTCCAACTGGACATACATCAATAACGTTTCCTGAAAAATCATTATCGATAGCTTTTCCGATATATGTTGAGATTTCAGCATGGTCACCTCTACCCATTACACCATGAACACGTTTATCTGTAATTTGATCAGCAGTATAAACACAACGATAACACAACACACAGCGTGTCATGTGAAGTTGGATATAAGGTCCAATATCTTCTTTCTCAAAAGTACGTCTTTCTTCTTGATAACGAGTGGTTCCAACGCCATTTTCATAAGAAAAATCTTGTAAATGACATTCTCCTGCTTGATCGCATACAGGACAATCAAGGGGGTGATTTAATAACAAAAATTCAACAACCGCCTTACGAGCCTCCACTACTTGAGGGCTTGAAAAGTTTTCGACAATCATGCCATCTTGTACAGGTGTAATACAAGAAGCTACTAATTTAGGCATTGGACGAGGGTCTTTTGCCGAACCAGCAGCTACTCTTACCAAACAAGCACGGCACTTACCGCCTGTTCCTTTCAATGGTTCGTAATAGCACATGGCTGGGGGTGCTACTTCAGGACCAATTTTTCGAGCCGCTTGCATGATGGTTGTGCCAGGTGCAACTTCCACCTCTACGCCATCAACTGTTACTTTAAACAATGTTGGTTTTATATCTTCCATCAGTTTTTCTGATAAATAATCTCAGTTCTTATATTTTTATGTTTTCTCTGGCAAATTATACTAAAACACCACCCATGTAAACAGCACCAGGCTTGGTTGCTTCAACAGGATGCTTGATGTGCCATTCAAACTCATCACGGAAATGACGAATTGCACTGGCAACTGGCCAAGCTGCAGCGTCTCCTAATGGGCAGATTGTATTACCTTCTATTTTCTTAGAAACATCAACCAATAGATCAATATCACTCATATTTCCTTTGCCATGCTCGATGCGATTCAATACTTTTTGCATCCAACCAGTACCTTCTCGGCAAGGCGAGCATTGTCCACAAGATTCGTGTTCGTAAAAACGAGAAAAATTCCAAGTATTACGTACAATACAAGCGGTTTCATCAAAAACAATGAAACCTCCTGAACCAAGCATTGTGCCACTTACGAACCCTCCATCAGAAAGCGATTCATAAGACATCAATCTATCTTCACCTTTGATATTTTTCAAGAATAAAGCTCCTGGCACAATTGGAACCGAAGACCCTCCTGCTACCACAGCTTTCAATTGATGTCCTGCTCGTACCCCTCCACAATATTCATCAGAATTCAAAAACTCATCACAAGACAAGCCTAAATTGATTTCATAAACGCCTGGATTTTTGATATGTCCCGAAGCAGAAATCAGTTTTGTACCTGTGCTTTTACCAATCCCAACTGCGGCATAAGCCTCGCCACCATTATTGATAATCCAAGATACGGTAGCTATTGATTCTACATTATTAACAACCGTTGGAGATTGATAAAGTCCTTTTACCGCTGGGAAAGGTGGTTTATTTCTTGGATTACCTCGTTTTCCTTCAAGTGACTCCAAAAGAGCAGTTTCTTCTCCACAAATATATGCACCTCCACCAGGATGAACAACTAATTCGAGGTCATAGCCACTTCCAAGAATATTTTTTCCAAGAAAGCCTGCCGCTTTTGCTTCTTCAATAGCTTTTTCGAGAATACGAATGACATACATCAATTCGCCACGAACATATATAAATGATTTGTTTGCACCTAATGCAAAACTTGAGATAATCATTCCTTCAATCAACAAGTGAGGAAGATTTTTCATCAAATAATGGTCTTTGAAAGTACCAGGTTCTGATTCGTCAGCATTACAAACCAAATAGCGAGGAATGCCTTCTGGTTTTGCCAAGAATGACCATTTCATACCCATCGGGAAACCTGCCCCACCACGGCCACGTACACCAGATTTTTTTACTTCTTCCACAACTTCATCTGGAGTCATCTTTTTGATGGCTTTTTCGACTGCTGTATAACCACCTTTTTTTCGATAAACCTCAAAAGTTTCGATTCCTGGTGTGTTGATGTGTTCGGTTAATATTTTTGTTGACATATATTTTTACTTAGACAAGTCATCAATTATTTCATCGACTTTCTGATTATTGAGGTGCATATAATACTTTTCACGAATTTGGAAACATGGTCCCCAACCACAAGCTGCTAAACACTCTACTTCCTTCAGTGTAAAAAGTCCGTCAGTAGTTGTTTGACCTTTTTTTATGCCTAATTTTTGTTGCAAATGAGCATAAACCTCTTCGCCACCCATTAATACACAAGGGCCTGTCCGACAATATTCTATGACATGTTTGCCAACTGGTTCAAGATGAAACATGGTATAAAAAGTTGCTACTTCATATACCTCAATTGGTGTAATATCTAGTAATTCAGCCACATAATCCATTACTTCTTGACTCATCCAAGCGAATTGCTCTTGGGCTAAGTGCATGATGGGCATAATTGCCGATTTTTGTTTCCCTTCAGGATAACGGGCAATCATTTCTTTGGCTTTTGCCAAACGCTCAGGTGTAAAAGCTATTGTATTTATTGTTTCAGTCATTTTTAAATCAAATTTTACGCATCTAATTCTCCAGCAATTACATTCAAACTACTCATGATGGCAATGGCATCAGAAATCGCAACGCCTTTACACATTTCAGGATAAGCTTGATAATAGATAAAGCTTGGACGGCGGAAATGTAAACGATAAGGAGCTCTACCACCATCACTTACCAAATAAAAACCAAGTTCTCCATTTCCACCTTCAACTGCATGATATACTTCGCCAACTGGAGCATCAATTTCACCCATCACAATTTTAAAGTGATAAATGAGTGCTTCCATGTTTTTGTAAACATCATGTTTTGGAGGTAAATAATAATGGTCTTCGTTGGCATAATGTGGACCTGCAGGTAAGTTTTCAAGAGCTTGCTTGATAATTTTCATACTTTCCCACATTTCTTGGTTACGCACCATAAAGCGGTCATAAGTATCACCATTATGTCCAACTGGAATATCAAACTCAAAATCTTGGTAAGATGAATATGGTTCCATTACACGTACATCATAATCAACACCTGCTGCACGAAGATTTGGCCCTGTAAATCCATATTCTAAAGCACGTTCGGCTGTAATTGGCCCAACATTTACTACTCTATCTATAAAAATCCTATTACGGTTGAATAATTTTTCAAATTCTGCCAATGTTTTTGGCAAATCATGATAAATTAATTGCTTGATTTTAGTGATTGCTGTTGGAGACAAATCACGCTCCATACCGCCAATACGACCCATATTTGTCGTAAGCCTTGCTCCACACATTTCCTCATAGATTTCATATATTTTCTCTCTTTCTTGAAACAAATATAAAAATCCAGAATAAGCACCAGTATCAACTCCCAAAATTGAATTACAAATCAAATGGTCAGCAATACGAGCCAATTCCATCATGATCACACGGATATATTCGGCACGTTTTGGAACCGTTACACCTAATAATTTTTCTACTGTCATGTGCCATCCCATATTATTGATAGGTGACGAACAATAGTTCATTCGGTCAGTAAGTGTAGTGATTTGATAGAATGGACGGCGTTCTGCAATTTTTTCGAATGCACGGTGAATGTATCCAATCGTTTGCTCTCCCGAAACAATTTTTTCACCATCCATTTTCAAGATATTTTGAAAAATACCATGTGTAGCGGGGTGAGTCGGGCCGAGATTAAGGGTTGTATATTCAGTATCTTCAACAATTGGGCGATTGAAGGCCAACGCATCAGATGTATTTTTTGGTATGAGTAAGTCTTCCATTCTAAATGACTGAATGAGCGAATGATTGAATGAGTAAATAAATTTTATATGCCATGCTCTTTACTCTAATAATTATCTTCCAAACAAGGCATCAATTTTATCTTGACGAGTGGCATCTTCCAATGGATATTCTTTTCTCATCGGGAAATAATCCATTTCTTCAATATTAAGAATACGAATTAATTTTGGGTGACCATCGAAAATAATTCCAAAGAAATCGTAAGTTTCACGCTCCATCCAATTGGCACAAGCATGAACAGTTGATGCTGTTGGTATATGTAAATCATCTTGTGAAAGAAATACTTTAATACGTATCCTTACATTATTTTCAAGGCTATGTAAATGATAGATTACACCAAATTCAGCTCCTTGATTATCAGGTAAATGGATACCTGTAAGGTCGGTTAAGAATTTGAAACGAAAAGTTTCATGCTTGTTGAGGTAGTCAAGCAAAGTAATAATATTTTGACGATTGGTTGTAAAAGTAAGTAGTCCCCAAGGTTCTTCAAAGGCACTTACATTTTCACCAAAACGGCTCAATAAATCTTCAGCTATTTCTTGATTTGTCATTCCAGTTTGTAAATTTTACTTATTGAATTTTATAAGATTCTAATAAGGCTTGGTATTCGTCGGTATTTCTACGACGAAGCGATTCATTTATGGCCAATTGTTGGATTTGCATCAAGCCATCCAAAATTTGTTCTGGACGTGGTGGGCAACCTGGTACATACACATCAACTGGTATTACTCTATCTATACCTTGAAGCACAGAATAAGTATCAAAAACACCTCCACTTGAAGCACAAGCACCTACAGCAATAACCCAACGTGGTTCGGCCATTTGTAGATAAACCTGCTTCACAATTGGAGCCATTTTCTTAGCAATTGTTCCCATTACCATCAATAAATCAGCTTGTCTTGGAGAGAAACTAGGTCTTTCTGAACCAAAACGTGAAATATCATAATGTGAACCCATAGTAGCCATGAATTCGATGCCACAACATGAGGTAGCAAAAGGTAATGGCCAAAGAGAATTGCTACGAGCAATACCAATTACTTTATCAAAAGATGTTGCGAAAAAGCCAGTTCCTTCGTGTCCTTCGGGTGCTTCAATTAATTTTACTGGATTACTCATAAGTGGTATTTACGATTGATGATTGATGATTTACGATTTTCTAAAAACTATCGCTATCTCAATCGAATTACTTATTTTATCAATTATCAGCATTACATGCTGCATATTTCTAATTAACAACTACTTGTTTGGATCAATTGTTTTCAAAGCTGAGAGCCTTAATCTCTTTCCCAACTCAAAACGCCTTTGCGAATGATGTAGTAGAAACCAGCCATCAATAAAGTTACGAATGTAAGCATTTCAACAAATCCAAACCAACCTAATTTCATAAAATTGACAGCCCAAGGATACATAAATATAATTTCGACATCAAATAATACGAATAAAATAGCTGTCAAAAAATATTTAATTGAAATAGGAGCTCTGGCATCGCCCTGTGCTTCGATACCACATTCAAATGGAGCATCTTTTAATTCACTTTTTCGCTTAGGCCCGATAGCATGGGTTACCACCATGGTAGTAACAATAAATCCTATGGCAGCTAATAACTGCACTAAAATTGGAAGGAAATCTGAAGGCAAGTATTCTTTCATACAACAACAATTGTGTAAAGCTGAGTTTTTAAGAAAATATGCACATTAATCCACCTGAATAGATGTTTATATTTTCTGCACCAAAATTACTACTGTTATGTTTAGAAACAAAATAAAAAGAGCTTGAAAATATTATACACCAATCAGTATTTAACAATTATTTTCTGCGAAGCTGTAAATTCGTTACTTATTAGTCGAATAATGTAGTTTCCACTTTCAAGTGAACGTAAATCTAAAACTCGTTTTTCTTTAATATCACTCATTGTTAAGGACAATACTCTTTTTCCTGAAAGTGTATATACATAAATTTTAGCATCAGGATTCTCATTGATAGTCTCAATATAAAAAATACCAGTTGGATTAGGATTTGGGTAGAGCTTCATTCCATTATCTCCTTCAGAAATGGTAAAATTAACATTCGTTGAATAAGGTGAATAACATAATAAAGTACCATTATTAGATATCGAATGTTTTAAGACTGTACGAACAGTATAGCTTCCAGTTGAGGTTGCTTTAATAATGGAGCTATTGGAAGTTAAATTTGTATCATCTAATTTCCATTCAAAAAACTGGCCGTTTATAAATGAAGTTGGAATTGCCTCTAATTCATAAGCCCCTCCAATAAAAATTGAAGGTTTTTGTGGAGATTCTTTAACAAACACCTCAAATGAAACAGTATTTGACTCACAGTTTTTATCGTCTCTGATTTTTAGTGTGTAAACTCCTGCCTTATCAACTAAAATATTGTTAGAATTTGAGCCTGTACTCCAAGTATATGACACAGCATTCGTGCTATTAAGTGTAATCGAACTGCCCTGACAAATCGTATTTAAATTTCCAGCAGTTATAATTGACACCGCTGGAGGAGGAATATATTTTAATGTAATTGAATCTGGTTTTGACTCACAATTATTATTATCTTTCACAACGAGCGTATAAAGTCCAGGCTTTCCTGTTATAATCTCCTTTGTTTTCTCTCCTGTATTCCATTGGTAGATTAAATTATCTACTGATGAAGGTTGTAATTTGACGGTATTTCCTTCGCAGAACCTATCAAGTCCAATGGCTACTATCTTATTGTCAGGTAATGGATTAACCACAACGTTTGTTGTTACAGGATCTGATAAACATCCAAAATAATCTTGCACTTTTAAAGAATAGCTACCCGAAGAACGCACATTTATAGCTTTTGTATAATTAGTGTTGCTCCAAAAATAAGCTGCAAAATCATCACTTGATGATAGATTTACACTTTTCCCCAAACAAAAAGTCGTTGGTCCATCTGTATTAATATTTGTCACTGGGCGTTGCCTAAGCGTTACATTAATCGAACTTTGAGATTCACACCCATTTTCTCCTTTAATTTTTAAACTATAACTTCCGGCATTTTTTACTGTTATACGAGTATCTGATGAATTATTATTCCAAAGATAACTAACCTTATCAAAATTATTGGTAACGAGTGTAACGCTGTCATCAGGGCAAATAGGAATAGACTTAGATGGAATAATACTGTTTTTGGGTGCAGACATTACATTTAATGAAACTGGTGCGGATGTGGTCATACAACCATTCAGTGTGTAATTAGTAACTGTATAAGCACCACTATTTCTGGCAGTAATTGACTGTCCTCGCTCACCATTGCTCCAAATATTTCCTCCGATAAGGCTTGAGGTTAGTTGTACAGTTCCACCTTCACAAAAAGTTGTGGGACCTCCAATATTTATATTTGGCTGAACCAATGGGTTATTGGGGGAAATAAATATGGGTTGTGAGAAATACATATTTCCAACATCGTCTTGCACTTTTAAAGAATAACTACCATTATTGGCAAATAATGTAGAAGAAGTACTTCCATTACTCCAGTTATAACGTGCAAAACCAGCGTCTGCTGTAATCGCAAACTTATTACTTTTATTATTTACATCACAAGTTAAATACACTTTTGGTAGTTCCTTTCCAAGTAGTGGTTGAGAATTATTAAAAAAAGAGTCATTGAGTGAAGTATTCCAGTATTCAGCAGCACGAATAAGACCATCATTATGAAAATGAATACCATCTGCTCTAAGATTTGTGCCTACAATATCATCAGTTGCGGGGCCAGTAAACACATTTGAGATTCGTTGAATAGTAAAATTTTGTCCATCAATTACATTTTGATAGGTGACTGGATTACGAGAAGCCCGAGCAATCACCCATGCCAAATCGCCCTTTTTTGCATCTTGTCTGCTTTTATCAATAATTGACCTTAAATTCCCATAATAACTTTCCGCACCTGTATTTGAATCACTTTCTCCATGTTGCCATAAAATGGCACGTACACCTGTTCGAGTAACATATCTTTGTATCGCTGCTTTCAAAGCTCTGTAAGGCATTCCGCTTACTTTGATAAACGTTTGAAGTTCTTGTCTTAAATCTTCTCCCTCTACCGAACGTCTCCAAACATCACTTCCAATTCCTCCTAATGCTGCTCCATAAAATAATACTGGCACATTAAGTCTTTGTGCAAGTTTATCACCTAATCTCGACCAAAACCACGGTACATAATTGTAGGGTGACATCTTTGTAAAATTACTCATGTGCGAGAATTGAAATGGCAAAGCATCTTCATTTAATGCTGGCTCATAATAGTCAATCGTTGAAACACGGTCATCCGAAGCTCCTATAGCCCCTCCTGAATAACTTGGATCTCCTTGGGCATTTGATTGCCCCGCAACGATAAATACTTCACCAACCCCTACTCTATCAAGAGTTGTAGTAGTTACCACATTCCCATTAAGGATACCCCTCAACTCAATATTATACCAACCTCCATTCAATAAAAGCGAGCCATTAAAAATACCAGATGTGAGGCTATTTTGAATAGTAATCCAATCAGTCCCAGAGCCTTGCCCAGCATAAACTGGTACTGCACGTGCATCAATACGATCGAGAATTTGGAAGTAACTTCCTGCAATATTTACATTTGCTTGATTTTGATTGTTACGTTGAAACACAATTCTCGATACAGGAAACGTAATTTGAATTTGAGAATAAGTTTCTATCGAAATAATACACAGTAATAAAACAATCCAATTTCGATTAAACATCATTAAGAGTATAGATTTAAGTTCTTCAAATTTTACAAATTTACAACGCATCTATATAATAGCAATATTTGCTACCTCATTATTGTACTGAAAATTTATCTAATGGAAAGAATCTTTGATTTATACTAATATTACACAGTAAAGAACAATTTTTATAGAAAAATTAAATTTTGTAATTTCTCTTTGATAGTAGACTCTTATCTTTTAAACTTTCAATCATTTCTTAAAATATATTCTATTCAATATAAGCTCGCTTAATTACATTCAAATCTTTAGCTTTTACACCAATCAAAAACATCCCCTTAGGCATATCTTTTAAATCAAATGTTTTCCTAGTATCAAATTTAGGGACAGTATATTCTCTTAATAAAAAGCCTCTAAAATCATAAAAACTTACCACTGCATTTTCGAGGTCATCTAAGGTTTCAATATTTATGATACTTTTTGGGGCAGGATTAGGAAAAATACTAACTCCTTTATTTGATGGATCAATAATAAAATTATAACCATTCGAAGGTGCTGAAAAACATCTTAATGTATTTCCTCCTCCTAATTGATATAAAATTGAGCCTCTGACTGTATAATTCCCTGATTCTTTGGCTTTTATATAAAAAACATCATTGGGTAATTTTACGCCATCTTTCGACCATTCGTATTTAAGGTCATAGAAACCATTGGCAACTGACTCTAATGTATAAGTTCCTGTTTGTAATATATTGATACCTTGTGGAACAGCTTTAACAAGGACTGAAGTTTCATCGGAAGTTGGAGAAACACAACCATTTTGGTCAATTACTTTGACTGAAAAAAAACCAGTAGATTTAACCGTTTGATTATTTGTTGTCTTAGCATTATTCCATTGATAACCTTGACTAGGTGTTGCTGTTAAAGTTACACTTTCTCCTTCACAAAATGTTGTTGGGCCACTGGCAGTAATTGTGGGTTTTGGCGGTAAAGGATTTACTCTTATCGGTGTAATATTAGAAATATTTTGGCAGCCAAATTCATTTTGGGCAGTTACGAAATAATCTCCTGTTCTGGCAATAAGCAAACTATTTGTTTTTTCTCCTGTATTCCAAGCTATATTCTTTTCAACACTTGAAGATAATCTCACTGATTTATCGGCACAAAAAACAGTTGGTCCATCAGCTATTACTGTAGGTTTTTCGGGCACAGGATTGACAGTAATACTAATTTTTGGAGATGTATTTTCACAGCCAAATTCATTCTTAGCACTTACAAAATATTCTCCACTCTTATTGACTGTAATAGATTGCTTATTTTCACCCGTATTCCAATTATTACCTAATGCTATATTCGAGCGAAGATTCAATGACTTATCCGAACAAAAAGTGGTTGGTCCTTCAGCCACAATACTGATTTCTGGTTTTGGAAGAATCGAAACTTTTACTTCATTAGACTTTGTAGAGCAACCTAAATAATTATACTGACTTACACTGTAATTGCCTGGCTGATTCACTACAATAGATTGATTATGTTCTCCATTATTCCAAGTAATATCGAGATTGGTAGAGGAAGTCAATTTCACACTCCCACCTTCGCAAAAACTTGTTGCTCCTTCAGCAGAAAGATTGGGTTTCTCTGGAATAGCCAATGCCGAATAGTTAACAGTAGGCGTATAATATACATTTCCAAGATAGTCCACTGCACGGCCTCTAAAATAACCAGTTCCAGTTTCAATTGCAGAAGAATTGTTTAAATCGCTAAAACCATTTGTCCAATAATATGATTTGAAACCATCGGGCATTACAATCCTAAGAGGCTTATCTTTATTTTCAATATCACAATTTAAGAAGAAAAATAATGGAAATGAGGCAGGTAAAGGGTTTGATTTCGCAAAAAAATTAGCGTCAAATTTGTTATTCCAAGCTTCAGCTAATTGAATTAGACTATTGCCATCAAAATGAACACCATCAGGTCGAGCGGTAATAACATCAGTCTCAGGGCCTTCAAAAACATTTGCTACTTCTCGTATTGTTTCATTTTGCCCTTCTATCACTGGTTGATAAGTACCACTTTTTACTCTTGAAACCCGACTCACCATCCAACTGATGTTTTTACCTGTTTCCCCTCTGCTTTTTCTAATAAGATACTCCAATGCGTCTTTGTACTTGGCCGTTGACGTTTTTTTATCATTATCAGTTTCTCCTTGATGCCACAAAATACCTCTTGCACCAAACATATTTGCATAATAATGGAGTGATTTTTTTAGATTTTCGAACGGATAACCAGGTCTTTCATAGTTGCCTGTATAATAATTAAAGCCTCTGTCTCCATCAGCACTTTTGCTCCAATCCTCAATACCCATCGCTTCATAGGCAGTATTTATAAAAAGGATGGGGACATTCAACTTTTGGGCTAATAAATCGCCCAAACGACCCCAACACCAAGAACCATTACCTAATGGAGCAATTTTGACATTTTCAGACAATTGAGAAACAACAGGAAAAGGAGGTTCTGTATTATCGTATGAATAATAGTTTGAGATACAATTGACTCTCTCATCATTGGCAGGAGGATTCCCTTTGCCCTCATACCCTTGTGCATTAGATTGTCCTGCAATAATCAGTACTTCACCAATACCCACTTTATCTAAGGAAGCAGTTCCCACAATCGTGCCACCTCTAAAGGCCCTAATTTCCAATTTGTACCATCCTGCCTGAGAATAAATCCCACCAGTAAAAGTTCCAAAGTTTGGATTTACAGCAACAGGTGTCCAGTCAACAGCATTACCACCCTTAATGGGTATCAATCGGGCATCAATTCTATCCACACGTGCTTGGAATGTTCCACCAAGCGGAATTACTCCAGTATTTGATTGATTTCTTTGAAAAATCGCTCTATTTACTGGAAAAGTAATTGTTACTTGTGCAAAAACAGTCGTATGCACCAAGAATAGTAAACTTAGAAAAGTTTTCTTCATGGCGTAAAATCTTATAATAAAGGTTCACTCTTTTTTTAAGTTGTATGTATAAAACCTAATGAACAATAAATGAGCTGGATTTAACTCAGTTTGATCGTGATGCTAAAGCATTGTTTAGCAAAACCTTGGTTTTAATAGCACTCTTCTGATTGTATTTATTACAAATTTGCCCAAATAATATCTTTCACTGCATCAATTCCTTGATTAGTGGCTGCTGAAAAAAATACGTGAGGCAAATCTTCTGGTATTTTCTTTTGAATTTTTTTGACTTGTTTCTCATCAACTAAGTCACATTTTGAAATACCTAATACTCTTTTTTTGTCTAATAACTCTGGGTTATAGCGTTTTAATTCCCTTAATAATGTTTTGTACTCCTTCATGGGATTTTCAGAATCGGCCGAAACAACAAACAGCAAAATTGAGTTTCTTTCGATATGTCTAAGAAAGCGAAGTCCAAGTCCTTTTCCTTCGGAAGCTCCTTCAATAATACCAGGAATATCTGCCATTACAAAAGATCTAAAGTCACGATAGGCAACTACGCCAAGGTTAGGTGCAAGGGTTGTAAAAGGATAGTCGGCAATTTCTGGTTTTGCAGCCGACACAGCGGAAAGCAGTGTTGATTTACCAGCATTCGGAAAGCCTACAAGACCCACGTCTGCTAAAACTTTTAATTCTAATATTATCCAAGATTCAATTCCTGATTCTCCAGGTTGAGCATACTCAGGAGCTTGATTGGTTGAATTAGTAAAATGACAATTACCTAAACCACCACGTCCACCTGATAATAAGATAACTTTTTGACCATCTTCTGTTACTTCGCCTATCTTCTCTCCTGTTTCAGCATCTCGGGCAATTGTTCCAAGTGGTACTTCAATAATATGATCAAGACCTTGTTTTCCTGAACGTTTACCACCTTCGCCTGCAACACCATGCTGAGCTTTGATATGCTTTTGGTATTTTAAGTGCAAAAGTGTCCAATATTGAGCATTTCCACGTAAAACTATATGCCCTCCTCTACCACCATCACCGCCATCAGGCCCACCATTAGGCACGTGTTTTTCTCTTCGAAAATGCCTTGCCCCAGCCCCACCATTGCCTGAAATGCAATTTATTTTAACGTAATCTATAAAATTTGAAGTCATTTTCTGTTTTGATTATGAGTAAAAAATTGAGTTAGTTATATGTTTTTTGTACCCTAACTCATCACCGTAGCGACGGTGGCCGACACTCGGTCGCTCATAAATCTACATTTTATTTCGCTGCATCAATTGCCGCACAAATCATGCCGAAAATACCTTCGACCTGTCCTATACCGTTTATTTTCACTACTTTACCTTGATTTTGATAATATGGCAACACATGAATTGTTTTGCTAAAATACTCGTCAATTCTTTTGATTAGCTTATCTTCATCATCGTCAGCTCGTCCACTAACTTTTTTTCGTTCTGCAATGCGATTTTTGATTTCTTCTTCTGTTACATCTAATTGAAGAACTAAATCAATTTTTTCGCCTTTTCCTTCCAAAAATGTATCCAAAGCCTCGGCTTGGGTTACTGTACGAGGAAAACCATCAAAAATAAATCCAGTAGCATGTGGATTTCGCTGCACTTCTTCTTCAAGCATATCAATTGTGATAGAATCAGGTACGAGCAAGCCATCGGCCAAAATTTGTTTTACTCTTTTACCCAAAGCCGTATCTTGGCTTATGTGCATCCTGAACATATCGCCCGTTGATATATGAGCTAATTTGTATTTGTCAATAATTTTTGCTGACTGAGTTCCTTTACCAGCCCCCGGCGGTCCGAATATTACGAGATTAAACATAGAAATTAGCTGTTCGCTATATGACTTTTAGCTTTAAAATAATAGGATTAATTCCTTTTTAAAAATAAAATTTGATTGATAAAAGGCAAAAATAAAAGCAAAATTTAGCAATTGCACCTTTTCGAGCAAATAATTTTATTTGAAGGCAAACAAAAACGCCTATTTTTGTAAAAATAGGCGTTTTATGATACTTATTTAAATATTTTAATTTCTCGGTTGTCCTGCCGCACCAGTACCGCCTCCTCCATTTGGTTGGTTATTATTTGGTGGTGGGGTTGTTCCTGTTGGAGCTGGTGTTCCACCTGTAATACTTTGTAACACTTGTTGTGCTTTAGTATTTGTTGGATCATATTTCAAAACAAAATTCATATACTCCGTTGCTTTAACAGTATCCTTGTTTATCAATAAAGCTTTCATACCTAAATATCCATAAGCCTCTGCTAAATAGCGTTTGGTATTCTCTTTTGCCTTTTCAGCTTCTGGTACCAACAAAAGATACTTCTCATACACAGGAGCTGCCATAAACGTTGTATCTGCAGGATTAGCATATTGTTTTGCACGAGCTTTGATTACATAAGGAATCAACCAGGTATCTTTATACAATTCGATTGTCTTAGTCAAAGTAGTATCGGCTTTCACATAGTCTTTAGCTTTCATATAAGCATCAGCCAAATTGTAATAATCAGCAGCTGTTGCTTTTTTAGATTTTGCTAAACTTTTCTCTAACGTAGTCGCCAATTTAGTCCAATTTTTACCACCCTTATAAATATTTGCTATATCATTGATTGTGATTGTTACAGTATCTCCCAATTCAATCGCTTTTTCCATGTTATAAACTGCCAGCGAATCGTTCAATTTTTTACCAGCATCATCTTTGATACAAGCAAACCCACGCCCTAACATTCCATAATCTGATGCTAAATGACGTTCTTTTGCTGCTTGGTTCAAGAATTCTTGGATATTTTTCACACCATCTGCACAGTCACCTTTCTCTACTTGAATATATCCTTTCAAACGATATTTGATTGGGTCTTTTTCTGCATCAAAAATTTGTCCTAAAACTGTCATTGCACCATCATAATCCTTACTCGCTGTTGCCAATTTGATATAACGTAATTTAGCAGCAGGAGTTGCTTCACTCTTACTTAATGCTTGTTTTGCATTCTCAGCAGCTTGTGGGAATTTACCAAAAGTTGTAAATAATGAACTTAAATAATAGTAAGCTGGTGCATAATCAGCATCTGCTTTGATAGCTTCATTAAATTCTGTTTGTGCTCTTGGATAGTTTTTACCTTGATACCAAACTCTTCCCATCAATGTACGAATTTTAGCTACTTTTTGACCCATATTTAAAGCATTTTCCAATGCAGTCATAGCTGGACCTCCATCATTTTTAAGCAAATATGCGTTAGCTAATGCTATATAGTAATCAGGATTATTTTTCACTTTTAATAAATCCAAACCAGCTTGAATGTTTGTTACAGCTTCAGCAGGGTCATTGATTTTTTCAGAAAGTGCATACGCCTCTCCTATACGGAAAAATACATCCGCATTTTTATTTTTAGTATCTTTTTTGATCAAATCAAAATCCGCCTTCGCACCTGCCTTATCTCCAGAAAATAATTTTACTGCGGCTAAACCTATACGATTTAATGGATCAGGTCTTTTAGCATCCAAGGCAGCACCTTTAGCAAAAGCGTCCTTCGCTTGAGCTAAGTCCATCTGACCATCTTGCAAATTAAGGTAATAATATCCTTGATAAAAATAGTTTTCTGCACTTGGGGCAGAGTCCACTAATTGTTTAAAAATTGTACCCGCAGCGTTGTATCGCTCAGCATCCAAATTTTTCAGTCCGTCCTGCACAGTTTGTGCCATTGTTTGGAACGACAACGCCAGTACCGCCACCGCTGATACCGACAAAGATTTCAAAATCTTGTTCATTTTCACTCTAAAAGTTAGGTTTACAGATTCTTTTGATAAAAAATTAAGCAAAGTTAAAGAAAATGTCGTTTAGTTAAAAAAAATATTTTCAATCCACTCACATTTTATTCTTTTGCATTTTAATTATTAGACGGATTTTTGTTTGGAATGTTATAAAATACAATGTTAATATTTCGTTAATCTCAATATTGAAGTTATTTTATTTTTTTCTAAAAACTGTTTTAAGGTAACTTTTCAATAGGCTTTTTCTCAAGTATTATATCTCTTTCATATATATAATAAGGCAATAAACCTGATTTTTCAACGACCAATTGACCAATATAAGCACAACAAAATCTTATAAAAGCACTTGTTAATCCATAGCCTTTCTTAGTGTGTAAAATCACTTTCCTCTCAAATGGATATTTCCTTGATTTCAATGAGGCTGTTGTCGGAGTATAAAAATCTTTTTCAGATGGTTTATCAATATTTGAAATACCAATCACTCTTACACTATTGATAAAATCTTGGCTTTTTGAATCGTCAATGTCACTAATCCAATTTCCTCCAATAATGCCAATGGCATTCTTACTCTTCTTTACATAATCAATGACATCTTTATTTCCATTAGCTGCAAAAATGTTGGCTTTTTTTACATCTTTTATATTCAATCGTTGAATCATATAGTTTAAATTACTCGAACTACTATTATCAAAAACTAATTTAATATCAGAACGATTGCTTCCTTCAAACATTTCTTTCAACTCATTAACAGTCAAGTTTGTGATTCCGCTGTTCAGATTAGTAATAAGAGCTACACCATCAAGTGCCATTTTGGCTGGTAAATATGGAATATTATTACTTGTAAATACTTCTTTTTCACTCGCAGTAGCTTCACGAGTGACGATTGCGATATTTGCTGAATCATTCATCATCAATGACATTGCTCTTTGTTCAGGTACATAAACCACATGTAATTTCGCTTTTGGATAATGGGCATTATATGCCATCATTTCAGCATCGACAATTGGTTGTAACGATTCATCGGCTGCAATAACTATCTCTCCTTCGTTAGGTAAATCTTGTTTTTCGGATGAAGTGCATTGCCACAAGGACAAAGAAATTACAATTAAAAAAAGCGTTTTTTTCATTCTATTTTTTAAAAGTGTTAGAGGTCAATTTTAATGAATTTAACAATTCTTGTATTTAGATTGTTTTCTAAATATATAACAAATGTATAAATCAAAAAGTTTCAAATACAATTATAAAAAATGCCACTTCGTGATTGAAGTGGCATTTTTTATTGTTTTTAATCTTGAGATGAGTCTGTAAAAGCTTTATATGCTCTCCAACCTCTGTACAATCCATATATAATGAATAAAATACCCAGTACATCTGCCATTGTTTCAGTGATTGGAAGTAAAGAACTTCTCTTTATCACAAATCCACCCATCACAACATAAGCAATGCCAGTGAATGCCATTATATATGGTGTGATTTGATTATATCCTTGAGGTTTACGCTTCTGTAACATTATTCAAGTACGAATGATATTGGCATCGTAAAGAATACACGTACATTACGACCATTTTGTTTTCCAGGATTCCATTTTGGCATTGACTTCAATACACGCTGTGCTTCTTCATCACAACCAAAACCAATTCCTTTTAAGATTTGTACATCACCTAAACTACCGTCTTTTTCAACAACGAACTTGGCAAATACTTTTCCAGATACGTTGGCTCTTTGAGCAGCAGAAGGATATTTAAGGTTTTTACCAATAAAACTATACATTTCTTTGATACCACCTGGAAACTCTGGATTTTGTTCAACCGTTGTAAAGATTTCATCTTCCTTCGGTTGCTCAATCTCAACTGCTTTTGGTGCTTCAACTGGTGGTGGAGCCGCAGCTACTTCATCAGATTCAACCCCTTCTTTAGTTACATTTGAGATAACTACTTTTTCGAGTTCTTCCACTTTTGGTGGTGGCTCTTCATTTTTCACCTCTTCATCTGGCTTAGGCTCAGGAGGCAAGAATTTGATAGTTGCTACTTCTGGTGGTTTTTGCTCAGGTGGTGGTGGTGGTGGAAGCTCAGGTGGCTTCTCCTCCGTTTTTTCTTCCTTTAGCTTGGTCAAATCAATTTCAACCGCTACTTCTTTTTTCGCTTTAGGAGCGATAGAAGCATAAAGCATAGGAGCACCCACAGCAGCCAAAAATGCAATTGAACCATACAAAAGAGAGCGGTTAACTGTCTTTTTGTATGTCTTTCTTAGATCATAAGCTCCATACGCCCTGTTACGGGTTTCAAAAACCATGTCGTCTAAGGTAACATTGACATTATTTTTAGGGTCCATATTAATTTAATTTTAAAACTTTAAAATAAAACTGCATTTGCGAATTCGGGATTCAATCAAAAGCAATATCTATACTAAATTATTGTTTTGGAGAAGCAATTTTTTGCTTATAAATTTCCAATTCTTCTTTTGAAGGGTCAACTATCGCATAAAGCTCAGACTTCGTAATTGACATTTCATCCAAAATATCAACAGTATTCTTATAAGTTGCGTCATCGGTTGGTTTGATAACGACAGTAAATTTCTCAGGTGAGATAGCATTTACTTTGCCTTTCAAAATTGCCGTGCGGATACCTTCTTTTGAATAATCGCTTTCTATCAATAACTCAGGTGTCAAATTTTTTGATGATTTCTGATGATAGAAAATACGATTATCTTTACCCATGATGATCGTAATCGTATTAGATTCTTTGATTTCTGCCGTTTCAGGTTTCTTTTCGTCCTTATCCTTCTCTGGCATGTTCAACTTCATCATGTTAGGTTTGCTGAACGTGGTGGTGAAAACGAAGAATGTTATCAGTAAAAAGCCCAAGTCCACCATCGGAGTCATATCAACTCTTGCCGAATGTTTCTTTGCCCGTACCTTACCATCTTTTTTCCCACCACCACCGGAGGTGTCTATTTCTGCCATTGATTTACAATGTTTAGATTGTTAAAACTAATTAATTAGGAGCATTTTCAACTCCAGTAATTAACTGAAATTTATTAATATCTCTCTTACCAAGTTCGTTAAGTACTTGTTTGATAGCTGGGTATTGCGTTGCAGCATCCCCTCTAACTGCTAATTTTGCCGAAGGATTAACTTCTTTAAAATATGTAGCAACCCAATCACCTAATTCGCTTTTTGTAGAATCGTTTGGAATACCTGCCATTTTCACATTTAATTGATCTTCAGGAGGCATATTTAAATATTGCTTTAATCCTGCAATACTGATTCCAAAATCTGATAATTTTTCAAAGCTTTTTAAATCTCCATTATTCACGGTAACACCGTATTTTTGAGCCATTCTTTGAAAAAGTTCGCCACGGTCTTTAGGATTTGTAACTCCAAAATAGTATTTTCCATCACGGTCAATACTGATTGTAGCTACATCTCTATCAGGCACTTTAGTTTGAGAAATTGATGAAGGCGTATCAACAGTTACTGACTCTTGACCTTTAAACTGGGTGGTCATAATAAAGAAAGACAATAACAAGAATGCCACATCGCACATCGCTGTCATATCCATGACAGGACCTTTACGTTTTGGTTTTATTGCTGGCATAACTTCTAATTTTATAGATTATATTAAATTAACGAACACAAATTTAGAATGTTGTCTAAATATATAACATATTTTTCAAACAAACATCATTCGTCAATAAAATTAGTTATGAGCAGCAAAATTTTGTTGGATGCTCATTCCGATTTCGTCAATTTTATAAGTCAATTCATCAATTTTTGATGTAAAGAAGTTATACATGATGATTGAGATAGCAGAAGTACCGATACCAAGGGCTGTATTAATCAAGGCCTCAGAAATACCAGTTGCCAAAGCTGCTGCATCAGGAGCACCACCACCAGCACCAAGAGCTGAGAACGCACGAATCATACCAAGTACAGTTCCTAATAAGGCAATTAGAGTTGATACAGTTGCCAAAGTAGAAAGAATCGTAAGGTTTTTCTCTAACATTGGAAGCTCTAATGAAGTTGCTTCTTCAACTTCTTTTTGAAGAGCTGCTAATTTTTGTTCTTTGTCCATTGAAGTATCAGTAGTCAAAAGGCTGTATTTTCCAAGAGCTGTTTTTACTACATTACCTACTGAACCTTTTTGTTTGTCACATTCTTTGATTGCATCTGCAATGTTGTTTGAATCTAATAACGAACGAACTTTACGAACAAAAGCATCAATATTACCTGTTCCGGTTGCTTTGTTGATTGTAAAGAAACGCTCAATTGAGAATACTAATACGCAAAGGAAACAAGTCATCAAGATAGGTACAACCACACCACCACTATGGATTAGACCAAAGAAATCACCTGGTTTTGGTTTGTGTTTCTCTGCATCAAGAAAGTGACTTGCATCGCCTAAGATGAAAACGTAAGTTAAGATTGCAATTGCAAGAAGAACTGGGATTGTAAGAGCCGGGTTTAATCCACCACCTGTTGATTGTTTTGCTGCTGCTTTAGCGGCTGGGGCTGTTGCCTTTTTTTCCATTAGATTTGAAAATTTTAGGGTTTTAAAAAATGAATTAGTTAATTTTTTGGTAAATTAAAGTGAAAAGTTTTACAAGTACGAACAATTTTGAAAGAAAATTTTGTAAAAAATCGTTTCGTACACTTTTTAATTCTTTGACAATTTTATAGAAAAACGTTGAAACAAAAAAGAATAGGCAGTTTTTTTTTTTTTTGAACTAAAACATTATTTGTATTTTTCCAAGATTAAAGAATCTAAACAAACAAACAAAAGCCCTTCCTAACTTTTTCATTATCAAGTAATTAGCATTCACATATTTGCCATTAGCAATAAAGCGAAACTAAAAATTTCGTTGATTATCTATTTTCTAACAAAATTACCTATTTAAGCGAATCTACGCTTTTTTAAATTATGGTTTATTGCTATCGACTTTTATTCTTTCCTCACGATTTGCTAACTCCCATGCTGTTTGAAAAACCAAACGAGCGATTTGTTGATACTTTGGGAATAAGATTTTTTCGACATCATCACCAGGACGGTGGTAGTCTTCGTGAACACCTGTAAAATAAAAAATTACCGGAATTTTATGCTTAGCAAAATTGTAATGGTCTGAACGATAATAGAAACGATTAGGGTCTTTGGGGTCATTGAAGGTATAATCTAATTGGTAATTGATGTATTTTTTATTAACATCTTCACTAATTTGGTGTAATTCAGAAGATAACTTATCCGAACCTATCAAGTAAACATAATCCTGTTTAGGTGCATGTGCTTTATCAATCCGACCTATCATATCAATATTCAAATCGCAAACAGTTTTTTCGAGTGGAATAATTGGATTCTTATCTGTATAATACTGCGACCCTAAAAGCCCTTTTTCTTCGCCTGTTACCGTCATAAATAAGATACTGCGACGTGGACCATTCCCTTCTGCTTTTGCCTTAGCAAATGCTTCTGCAAGCTCCATAACTGTACAAGTACCAGAACCGTCATCGTCAGCCCCATTATAAATTTGTCCATTCTGAATACCAACATGGTCATAATGAGCAGTGATTAATACTACTTCGTCTTTTTTATCTGTACCTTCTAAAAAGCCAAGCACATTTTGTGTTTCGACTGGCACTTCCCCTCTTTCAACTTTAATAGAAATACTTGATTCTTTGGTATTTCCTGTAGAACTCTCTCCTTTTTTAGCAATGGCACTTTCTAATTTTTGTAATTTTGAAAGTTTTAGTCCCAACATATCAGCAGCCATTTCTTTAGAGACGAAAAAAGTAGGATTTGAGGTTGCTTTTTCAGCTGAAGTTGATGGATTAAAATTCAGTTGGTTAAATCTTGATAATACCACCTTTCTTTCAGCCGCCAATGAGGTAAATTGACTTGCATCTGACTCAGAAATAATAAAGAACATTTTCGCTCCATGATTGAGTGCAATATTCATTTTTTTCATAACGCCACTTTTCTCAACCCATTCAGATTTTTCACCCGATTTTGTAATAAGGTAATTACCAGCCTCATCTTTTGGTTCACCTTCAAAAAACACTACCGCTTTGTCTTTTACATCAATCTTTTTATAATCATTATAGGTATCTGTTTCAATACCATAACCTGCAAAAACTACTGCGATAGATTGCTCATCTGGAATACTTGTCAAACCATTTGGATAATAATCTTTAAAAAACTCTTTTTTCTTATTACCTATTTTAATGTAGGCATCTTTCCAACCTTTCTTATATAAATTAAAGTATTGAAAATAGCTTTTTCCTCCATCTTTTGTAGGAACAATTGCTTGTAAACCTAATTTAGCAAAATGATTAGAAATATAAATGGCGGCTTTTTTCTGTCCTTCTGAGCCAGTATCTCTTCCTTCCAAACTATCGGAAGCTATATAAGTTAGGTGTTTTTTTAAATCTTGAGCTGTGATGGTGGCAGCATATTCAGTAGATTTATCTTGCCCGTATAGCGAGGAGCAAATAGTAATGAGTGCAATAATTAGTGTACTTTTTTTCATTCAATTAGGTTTGTTTGTTGAAAATGATTTTTAGTGTAAAAATGGCAAATAATATTCGTCCATACTGGAAATAGAAATAATTTCAGTAAAAATAACAGCTTTTCAATTTAAAAATCATCTTTTACTCATAATTTTGCTTTAATTACTTTAACCATCCAACAATGACAAAAGAACAAGTTTTAAAAAAATACTTCGGTTACGACAAATTCCGCCCACTTCAAGCAGAAATAATTAACACAATTTTAGCAAAACAAGATTGTATGGTACTGATGCCCACAGGTGGTGGAAAATCAATCTGTTTTCAAGTTCCTGCTTTGGTGATGGAAGGTATAACTTTGGTTATTTCACCTTTGATTGCCTTGATGCAAGACCAGGTACAGTCGCTACAAGCCAATGGCGTTCCGTCTGCTTTTTTAAACAGTTCTCAATCTACTGTTGACCAACGAACCATTGAAGAAAAGTGCCAATCGGGCGAATTGAAATTACTATATATTTCTCCTGAGAAATTATTTTATAATAACTACTTAAGCTTTGTCAAAACACTCAATATCAATCAAATAGCTATTGATGAATCGCACTGCGTTTCTACTTGGGGGCATGATTTTAGACCTGAATATACCAAACTAAATATTCTGAAAGAAACCTTTCCTGATGTACCAGTTGTTGCTTTAACTGCCACTGCCGACCGTGTTACCCGTAAAGATATTTTAACACAATTGGGTGTACCTGATGCCAAAGTTTTTATTTCTTCTTTCGACCGTCCTAATCTTAGTTTGACAGTTTTAGGGGGCAGAAATAGATTGAAAATTATGCAAGAATTTATCGGCAAAAGGCCCAATCAATCAGGAATAATTTATTGTTTAAGTCGTAAAAACACAGAGGAAGTGGCAGAAGGTCTGCGAAAAGTGGGAATTAGAGCTATGCACTATCATGCAGGTGTAGATTCGCAAACCCGCTCAGAAGTACAAGACGCTTTTATCAAAGATGAAGTACAGGTAATTGTTGCAACGATTGCATTTGGAATGGGCATTGATAAGTCGAATGTGCGATTTGTGATTCATTATAGTTTACCTTCAAATGTGGAGAGTTTTTATCAAGAAATTGGTCGTGCTGGGCGTGATGGAGTAAAATCAGATACTTTATTGTTTTATAGTTTCGCTGATATCATGACTCGAAAAGACATGATTCAGAACTCAGAGTTACCGCAGGAAATGAAAGATGTTCAGTTTGCCAAACTCGACCGAATGAAACAATATGCTGAAGCAGAGATTTGCAGAAGAAGAATTTTGTTGAGTTATTTCAACGAAGAGGCACAAAACGATTGCGGAAATTGTGATGTTTGTCACAATCCTCCGCAGAAATTTGACGCAACGGTTTTTGCACAAAAAGCCTTGTCGGCTATTGCTCGAACAGAAGAAAAAGTAGCCATGGGTTTGTTGATTGATGTTTTAAGGGGTTCACAAAATAGAAATATTTATGAGAAAGGTTATCAAAGTCTCAAGACTTTTGGGGTAGGAAAAGAGCTAAAATATGAAGAATGGGCAGATTATATTACACAAATGCTCAATTCTGGTGTAGTTGATATTGCTTATGATGAGCGACATGCGTTAAAATTAAATTCAGTTTCTTGGCAAGTTTTGAAAGGTGAAAAGAAAGTAAACTTGGTAAGATTTGAGGCGTATGACATCAAAAAAGCTCGACAGGAAGAGGCTGCTCCAAAAGAAAAAACAAAGCGAGAAGTCATCAAAGATGCTTTGTTTGAAAAACTTAGAATTTTACGTAAGAAAATTGCTGATGAGCAAAATGTTCCTCCTTTTATTATTTTTTCAGATGCCTCACTTTCAGATATGGCACAAAAACGCCCTATCAATCGTTTTCAAATGATGGCTGTTTCTGGTGTTGGTGAACAGAAATTTAGGCAATATGGGGAAGAGTTTATCAATGAGATTTTATCTTTCACTGGCGAAAACCCTGGCATTGGACGTGCAAAGCAAGAAAAAGGCATGACTTTTCTCGAAACATTTGAGATGTATAAAGCAGGGCTTTCGATTGAACAAATGGCCGCCAAGCGAGTATTAAATCCCGTGACGATTATTAGTCATTTGGTCAAACTTCATCAAGATGGTGAAAATATTGACCTCAAACAATATATTGCAACTTATGAATATAATCAAATCATAGCAGAAGCGATGAAAATGAATGTTCAGAAAGGCGATGCACTTAAACCTTTGTTTGAAGCTCTTGAAGGCGTTTATGATTATGGAAAACTTCGTTTAGCTTTAGCCATTTGGGAAAAGTAGCACAATTTTCCAAATTGTGCCTATAAGATTATGACACAATTTGGAAAATTGTGCTACTTGTATCCTTCCGCTTGTAAATAAAACAACTCAGCATATCGACCTTTTTTCTCCAAAAGTTCTTCATGCGTACCGATTTCGAGTAATTGCCCTTTATCTAAAACTAAAATTCTATCAGCCATTCTTACTGTTGAAAACCTATGAGAAATAAGGATGGCTGTTTTTCCACGTGTCAGTTCGGCAAAACGACGAAAAACTTCATATTCGGCACGAGCATCCAATGCAGCGGTAGGTTCGTCCAAAATCAACACGTCAGCTTCTCGCAGATAAGCTCTTGCCAAAGCAACTTTCTGCCATTCGCCACCTGAAAGCTCAATACCCTTCGCAAAACGTCGGCCTAAAGGTTGTTCATATTTTAAAGGTAATTTCTCAATGACGGTATCTGCCAAACTTTGTTGAGCTGCTCTTGCAAGTTGAGGCATTTCTTCACGGGAATCAATATCACCCACTGCAATATTATCGCCTGCTGTAAATTGAAATTTTTGAAAATCTTGGAAAATTACCCCAATATGCTCTCGAAGTTCATTAAGGTTGTAGGATTTTAAATCATAACCATCCAACAAAATTCTTCCTTCATCTGGGTCATATAATCGAGCAAGTAATTTTACCAATGTTGTTTTTCCAGAGCCATTTTCACCTACTAAAGCTAACTTCTCTCCTACTTTTAGTGTAAAACTCAAATTTCGATTGGCCCATTTATCAGAATTTGGATATTTGAATCCTACATTTTCAAAACGAAAACCTTCTTGAATTGGATTAGGGAAAGGTCTTGATTGTTTTGGCGAAGTAATCTTTGGTTCAATTTGATAATATTCAAATAAATCGTTTAAATACAAAGCTCCTTGTGAAATGCTGCTAAATCTGCCTAAAATGCCTTCCAATAAAGACTTTAACTGTCGAAAAGAACCAGCCAAGAAAGTCAAACTACCAATGGTAACAATACCTTTGACAGTTTCGACAATAATCATTGTATATGCACCAAAATAACCGAGCGTTCCGACTGCAACCAACAAACTTCCCCAAGATGCTTTTTCGATAGAAAGCTTTTTATTTTCTTTAAAATAACGATTGGATAAATTCCTGAATCGATCAATAATAAAATCAGAAAGTCCAAAAAGTTTGACTTCTTTGGCGGTTTCATCGCTCGCCCCAATAAAACGATAATAATCTAATTCACGGCGTTGAGGAGTCCAACCACGCTGCAATGAATAGCTTTTAGCATTGAAATGCAGTTCACCAATAAATGAAGGAACAACCGAAACTAAAAGCAACACTATCAACCAAGGATTGAAAGTAATAAGTCCAACCAATAATAAACCCATTGAGATAATGTCTTGTCCTTGTGCCAAAATTTGTGAAAGCAGTGCCGTTCGACCGCTGGTTTGTTGTCTGGCACGTTCAAGTTTATCATAAAAAGTAGCATCTTCAAATTGTGCTAAATCTAATGAAGCTGCATGTTCCATGAGTTTAATGGAAGTACGATTGGCAAATAAGTCGCCCAAAAGACTATCTGTTAAGCCAATGCCACGTGCCAATAAATCACTGATGATCATTAAGCCAAATTCTGCACCTATCAATAAATATAAATGATTAAAAGTTAGCAATTTACCTGTACTTAAATGAAGCACTTCATCAATAATAAGTTTACCCACATATAGAATGGAAATCGGAATTGCCGAACGTAGCAATCTAAGAAATGTATTGCTAATAGTCAAAGCAGGAGAAGTTTGATAGACTTCACGCAAGAAAGAGGGTAAATTGCCTAATGCTTGTACACGTTCACGAATATTTGGTTTCTTCTCGTCGGGGTCTATTATAACACGAGCCATAATTTTTTTATTGGTATTTCTCTTTTCAACAGCTAAAGTGGTCATTTGAGTTCAGTTAGAAACGCTTAGTTGATTTTCATTCACTACCTCTTTTTATTGTTCCACTATGTTTTATTCTAAATAAATCTTTCTTTTGTACCATAATGAAAAAACTACCCTTCGATAGCGACCAAGAATTACTTGCCGATATTACCAATGGTGATAGTCGAGCATTTGAGATTTTGTATCGAAGGTATTTTTCAAAACTCTACGGAGCAGCCTACAAACGCCTGCAAAGCAAAGAATTAAGTGAAGAAATCGTTCAAGAATTATTTGTTTCTCTTTGGGAACGCCGTGAAAGTTTACCGATTGAAAACATCGAAAATTACCTTTTTTCTTCTGTAAAATACCTTGTTATTGCTCAATTTAAGAAAAACAGTCTTTTTGAAAAATATTCATCCACACTCAATCAAACTGAAAATGATGATAATTTTACAGAACAAACAGTTGCTTTCGACGAACTAAATGAAGCCTATCAACAAGCTCTACTCACCATTCCTGAACGTTGCCGTGAAGTTTTTTTACTCAAACGAAGCGGACTTTCACAAAGAGAAATCTCTGAAAAATTAGATATTTCGGAGAAAACCGTCGAAAATCAAATGACTAAAGCCCTCAAAATGCTGCGTGAGGCTTTGAAAGATTATACTTCTTTAGGCTTAATTATAATAGCCATTAAAAATATTTTTTAATGGATATAGGGGAAAACTTTTATCAATTACACTTAGTCTCTGTAAGCATAACAATAATGAGACTTAATCAAGAAATAATTGAACGTTTTCTACAAAATAAATGCACCGACAATGAACGTCAGGCAGTAGAATCATGGTATTTGTCTTTTGAGAAAAACCTTGATGGCATTAGCCAAATGCCTGAAGATGAGCAAATAACTTTAGAAAACGAACTATATCTAAAAATCAAACGTCGAATTCGACCTTTTGAACAAATACAAAAAACACCGATTCCTTGGCTATTGTATTTAGGTATTGCGGCGGCTGTCCTACTTATATCTTTTAGTGTTTGGTTTTACAAAATACCTCAAGGAGATAGTCAAACTAACCAACAAGTGCTTTCTTCAAATTGGACAAAATATGAGAATAATTCTACTAAAGAATTAAAAATAGCTTTGCCCGATGGTAGCATTGTAACGATGAATCCAAAAACACAAATTACTTATAATCAATCAGATACAAAATTTCGTGAAGTAAATTTAATTGGTGAAGCATTCTTTGATGTGAAAAAAGATGCCACAAGACCTTTTATGATTTATACTGGAAAAGTTACTACAAAGGTTTTGGGTACAAGTTTCAGAATAAAGGCTTATCCTGAAATGCAAAAATTTGAAGTTTCTGTAGCATCAGGAAAAGTAACAGTTTATGAAAAAGAAGAAGCCAATAAAAAAGACAATGGCGTTATTCTTACTCCCAATTTAAAAGTAACTTTTTTTGATGAAGAAGAGCATTTTATTACTGGTTTGGTCGAAAAACCAGAAGTTTTACCAACCATCAAAAAAGAATCATTGAGCTTCAATTTTCAAAATATCCCTTTACATGAAGTTCTCAAAACGCTTGAAAAAGCCTATGGTATTGAAATGGTCTTGGAAAATGAATCTTTAGGAAATTGTACACTCAATGGAAACTTAGACGATATGCCACTTTATACAAAACTTGATATTATTACTCGCTCATTAAATGCCAATTATCAAATCAAAGGTACAAGTATTTTGGTAAGTGGCCGAGGATGCGAGTAGATGTAGAGCAAATTCCATTTAGAACAAGTTAGAAACTTGTTTTACAAAAAAAACCGATGATGCTCGAAACATCATCGGTCAATAAAATCGCCTCAGCTTCATCGCCAAATGTCATCTGAGGAAATTAATTCAATTAGTTTTTTTAACAAAAACCTTTGTAAACCTATGCAAAAACCTCTATTCAATCAAGCATTTTTGCTTAAAATGATGAAAATTTCGCTAACACAATGTTTTTTCGCACTCATGCTTGTGTTGCAGTCATTTGCCCATGATGGCAAAGCCCAAGATTTACTCGAAAAAAATGTTTCGGTTAATCTGCAAAATGTAAGTATGCAAGACGCTATTTCTGAAATTGGGAAAGTGGCTGATGCCAAATTTTTTTATAGTTCAAAAATCATTCAACTCGACCGAAAAGTAAGCTTACAAGCTCAAAACCTAAAATTTTCAGAAGTATTAAGTCGTTTGTTCTCACCGATGAATATTTCTTACAAAGTGTATGGCAATCAAATTGTTTTGAATACATTAGTTGAGCAAAATCGAAGTGAAAAACCAGCATTTACTGAAAATCCAGTTGCATTGGTGGCAGACCCAATTACGGGTAAAGTAAAAGCAACAAATGGGGAAACATTGCCTGGAGTAAATGTAGTAGTAAAAGGCACAAAACGAGGAGTAAGCACTGACCCTGATGGTAATTTTAAGATAAATGCCGACAAAGGAGAAGTTTTACAATTTTCGTTTATTGGCTATCAAAATCAAGAAATTACAGTTGACGACAACAATAATCTCAATATTGTATTGGTAGAATCGACTTCTCAATTGACCGAAGTAGTAGTGATTGGCTCTCGTGGGCAGCCTCGTACCGATGTTGAGCGTCCAGTACCTGTGGATGTTTTAAGTGCCAAAGAATTGCAAGCAACTGGTCAAGTCGAATTGGGTCAGATGGTACAATTTAACTCTCCATCTTTCAATTCTGCTAAAACTGGTATCAATGGAGTAGCAAATTATGCCGACCCCGCTACCCTTCGTGGGCTTTCACCTGACCAAGTTTTGGTTTTGGTGGATGGCAAACGTCGTCATCAATTTTCAGCTCTCAATCTCAATGTTACTGTTGGTTTGGGTACTGTTGTAACTGATATGAACTCGATTCCTTCATTGGCACTTGATAGAGTTGAGGTTTTGAGAGATGGGGCAGCAGCACAATATGGCTCAGATGCTATTGCAGGAATCGTGAATTTGGCTTTGAATAAAAGTGTAGGAAAAGGCACTTTCAAAACCCAATATGGTGTAACAAAAATGGGCGATGGTGGCACTTATATGGGAGCTTTGAACTACGGTTTTAAATTGGGTAAAGAAAAAAGTTATTTAAATATGACTTTACATTACCAGCATGCCGAAGGCACTGACCGCTCAGACTTTTACAATCCAAGACCTGTCACTGGTGGAACTTATACAGGAATTTACTCTGCTACACAAGCAACTGACGAAGCAACCCTAAAAACTCGTGGTGTTTGGGGAGATTATGGGACATTTAAAGTAACCAAATATGGCAGTAATCAAAATACTGCCTATCAGGGATTTTATAATTTAGGTTATCCTATTAATGACAAATGGAATTTGTATAGTTTTGGTGGCGTTTCAAGCAAAAAAGTTTTGGCTTATGGCTTTTTCAGAATTGCAAACCCTACTAATGCAAATTCTGACCCTGAAATTTTTCCAGATGGGTTTACGCCTGAATTACCAGGAAAAACCATTGATTATTCTTCAGTAGTTGGCTTAAACAAAAAAGTAATAGATGGTTGGAATCTTGATTTTAGTGCAGGCTACGGACATAATTATTTAGATTTATGGGCAAATAATACTGTAAATCCTTCGATGGGAGCAAATTCTCCCACAGAATTTTATGTCGGACGAAGTGCCATTGGACAAACAACCATTGAAGCTAATATTTCAAAAAACTACAAAGGTTTGTTAGGAACAAAAGCCATGAACGTGGCATTTGGTAGCCAATATAGAGCTGAACAATTTATTTTAGGACAAGGAAGCAAAGAATCTTATGAAGTTGGTCCCTTAGCAACAAGCAAAAACAAAGCTCCAGGTTCAAGTGGTCGCCCAGGCATTGCTCCTGCTGATGAAACAAATGCCAAACGCAGTAATATTGGTGTATATGCTGACATTGAAAGTGATATTACCAATAAGTTTTTGGTAGCGGCGGCACTTCGTTATGAAAATTATAGCGATTTTGGCAGTAATGTTTCAGGAAAATTGGCAACTCGTCTGAAACTCAATGAAAGTATTTCAATCAGAGGCTCCATTAATAAAGGTTTTAGAGCTCCGTCTTTACAACAAACTTATAATAGTGTAACAACTTCAACTGTGCAAGCTGGGGCGATTATTCAAACAAAACAATTGCCTAATGCCGACCCTCGTTTGGCTCAATTGGGTATCGAAAAACCTAAAGCTGAAAATTCCTTGAATTATAATTTGGGTATTACAGCAAAGGCTGGTGACAAATTTTTGTTTACTTTAGATGCTTATCAAATTGACATTACTGACAGAATTATTCTTTCGGAGCGTATGATTGTAAGTAGTATTGCTTCATTAAAGCCACTTTTTCCAGGTATCAGTGAAATTCGTTTTTTTACTAATCACATCAATACTCGCACCAAAGGAATTGATTTTGTGACTACTTTTAATCATAAATTCAATACTAAAAATAAATTTACCGCAAGCATAGCTTTAACTTTCAATGAAACCAAATTAACTTCTCAGAAAGTAACGCCAAGTCTTTTGCAAGCAGGAACTGCCGCCAAAATTTTAATGATTGATACCGTCAGTATTAGCTTGATAGAAACAGCTCAGCCCCGTCAAAAGGTATTAGTTTCATTAGGTTATCAATTAAATAAATTGAATTTTAATGTAAGAGGTTCGTATTTTGGTTCAGTAACTGTGTGGGAAAAACCAACTGGAAAACCGCATATTACCCAAACATTTGGAGGAAAAACATTGATAGATGTAGCAGTAGTTTATGCTTTTTCTCCTAAATTCTCACTCTCAATAGGCAGTAATAATGTGACAAATGTTTATCCTGATAAAGTCTTACCCAATTTTGCAGGTTATACTAATGGACAAATTCCTTATACTCGAAATGCCAATCAATTTGGTTTCAATGGAGCATTTTATTATGCCAATCTGACGATAAACTTTTAAAAAACGCCGACATTTCCTTAACTTTCCCAAAAAGTTAAGGAAATGTGTCTTGCCAATGTCTAACTTACTATTACTTTTTACTTGTCTATTACTCGGAATCATCCTGCAACGAATCAAGGGTTTTCCAAAAGAGGCTCATTTAGTTCTAAATGCCTTTATAATTTATGTTTGTTTACCAGCTTTAACATTACTCTATACAAGCGAAATTAGTTTTCAGCCAAATCAGGCTTTACCCGTGCTAATGCCTTACATTTTGTTTATTAGTTCCTTTGTTTTTTTTAAAATTTTAGCCCCATTGCTAAACTTCGACAGAAGTACCACTGGAGCTTTGACAATTACTGCAGGCATTAGCAGTATTTCATTTGTAGGTTTTCCAATTTTTGAATTATTATATGGCAAAGAAGGCTTAAAAATGGGCGTTTTGATGAGCCAAGCAGGTTCGTTTGTTGTGTGTGGAACATTGGGTTTGATGACAGCCTCTTATTATTCATCGTCAGAGCCATCAATCAAAAAAATGTTGAGAAGTATGTTTTCTTTTCCTCCTTTTTTAGCCTTTTGTATAGCTGTTTTGTTAAATATTAGTAATTATCATTTTCCAGTTTTTGCCGGTGAAATTTTACAAAAAATCGGCAGCCCATTTACTATTTTAGCCTTAGTTTCGGTTGGTTTACAGATAAATTTCAAAAAAGAAAGTTTCACCCAAAAACCATTATTGGTAGGTTTATTTTTCAAACTATTCATCGCACCATTGATAATCTATCTGATATATCTTATATTGCTTGATGAAAAAACATGGCTTAGTGAAATGTGTATAGTGGGTGCTGGTCTTGGTTCTATGAATACTGCCACCATTATCGCTATCAATCATCGCCTAAATCCTGCATTAGCAAGTCTGATGGTTGGAGTGGGCATACCTTTATCACTCATTACCACCATGATTTGGTATTATTTTTTAAACTGATTAAGATATGAGATGGGAGATACGAGATTAGAGATTGATTAAGTTTTATATAATCTCGAATCTCATATCTCGAAACTCATATCTCGAATCTCATATCTCGAATCTCATATCTATTTCTAATGAAAAAAATCTTTACTAACCTTACATTCTGGGTACTTACTGCTATTATTTGTGGCGTTCTATTGGGACATTACAATCCTGAATTTGCCTTACAAACACTTTTTGAAAAAGGCTTTAAGCAAAACCTACTTATTTCTGAATTTGAAATAAAAAACACTTTTAGTGAGTTTTTGAGTAGTATTTTTATCAGTACAGTCAAACTTTTTATCAATCCAATTATTTTCTTGACCATCACTTTGGGGATTATCTCTATGGGTGATTTAAAAAAAGTTGGTAAAGTTGGAGCAAAAGCCTTAGTTTATTTTGAAGTAGTGACAACCATTGCATTAATAGTTGGAGTAGTGGTAGCCAATATCATTCGCCCAGGCGATGGTGTTGTAACGGATAATATCAAAGGTGGAGATATTTCAAAATACACTAAAAATGCTACTGAATTTAGTTGGATGAAATTCTTTTTGGATAATGTAACACTCCAAGTTTTGGTCATTGCGATTGTTTTAGGAATAGTTTTAAGTAATTATTCAGGTCGCCAAAAAGTAGTCGATTTTCTTGCACCTATTTCAAAAAAAGTATTCTGGGCATTACATAAAGTGATGATTTTTGCACCAATTGGAGCTTTTGGAGGTATGGCATTTACGATTGCCAAATATGGCATCAAAACCCTCCTCCCACTCGCCAAACTCATGGGGACAGTTTATACAACAATGGCAATTTTTGTATTTGTTGTGCTTTATTTCATTCTTAAATATTATAAAATTAGCCTTTGGTCGTTCCTGAAATTTATTCGAGAAGAATTACTCATTGTTCTTGGAACTTCCTCTTCCGAAGCTGCTTTACCTTCATTAATGGAAAAGTTAGAACGAATGGGTTGCTCTAAATCTGTTGTAGGTTTAGTAGTTCCCGCAGGCTATTCTTTCAATCTTGATGGAACAACAATTTATCTTTCAATGGCGGTAATTTTCTTAGCACAGGTTTTTAATGTGCATCTTGATTTGCAACAGATGCTCACAATTATTGGTATTTTGATGGTAACTTCCAAAGGTGCGGCTGGTGTAACGGGTAGTGGTTTTATCGTTTTGGCAAGTACACTTACAGCACTCAAAGTTATTCCTGTAGAGGGTTTAGCTTTACTTTTGGGTGTGGATAGGTTTATGTCAGAAGCCCGTGCTATCACTAACTTTATAGGGAATGGAGTTGCCACTGTCTGGATTTCAAATAATGAAAATGAATTTGACCGTGCTAAAATGCAAGCAGCCTTCGCTCATGTAGCTGATTATGAGGATATTGTAAAAGATAATCTCAAAAACTAATAATTGATTCAAAATCAATCCATTTTTTAAAAAAAGTAAATATTTCCATGACTCTGAAAACTTTCAGCCTTACCTTCGTGGCATCAAACAAACTCCTATTCGAAAAATGAGTAAACAAAATCTAAAAGACGACGCTCTTCACTATCACGCAAAGGGTCGTCCAGGCAAAATTGAGGTTGTTCCGACCAAAGAATATGCAACACAAAGAGATTTATCATTAGCATATTCTCCTGGTGTTGCCGACCCATGTATGGCCATCTTTGAAAACCCTGAAGATGTCTATAAATATACTGCTAAGGGAAACCTCGTAGCAGTTATTTCAAACGGAACAGCAGTTTTAGGCTTAGGAGATATTGGACCAGCTGCAGGAAAGCCTGTGATGGAAGGGAAAGGACTTTTATTTAAAATTTATGCAGATATTGATGTATTTGACATAGAACTAAACACCAAAGATGTTGATGAATTTGTACGTACAGTAAAGATTCTTGAACCAACTTTTGGTGGCGTAAACTTAGAAGATATTTCTGCTCCTGAATGTTTTGAAATTGAGGAAAGATTAAAGGCAGAAATGAATATTCCTGTCATGCACGACGACCAGCATGGAACTGCCATTATTTCGTCAGCAGCATTGCTGAATGCCTTGGAATTAGTAAATAAAGATATTTCAAACGTAAAAATCATTATCAATGGTGCAGGTGCTTCTGCTATTTCTTGTACTCGTTTATATCATTCGCTTGGTGCAGATAAAAAAAACATCTTCATGTTCGATAGTAAAGGCTTGATTCACCCAAGTCGTACCAATCTTGATGGCAAAAAAATTGAGTTTGCTAATGATAATATGCCTGCCGAAACAACACTTACGGAAGCATTGGTTGGAGCAGATGTTTTCGTTGGACTTTCAAAAGGTAATATCTTGAAGCAAGACATGGTAAAATCAATGGCAAAAGATTGCATTGTTTTTGCGATGGCAAACCCTACCCCTGAGATTTCTTATGAAGAAGCTATTGAAGCTCGTGAAGACATTATCATGGCAACTGGTCGCTCAGATTACCCTAATCAAGTTAATAATGTTTTAGGATTTCCTTATATTTTCCGTGGAGCTTTAGATGTTCGTTCGAAAGTTATCAATGAAGAAATGAAACTGGCGGCTGTGCGTGCATTGGCTGAATTAGCTAAAAAACCAGTACCTGATGTTGTTAATTTAGCTTATGGCGAAACAAACCTTTCATTTGGACGAACCTATATCATTCCAAAACCAGTTGACCCTCGCCTACTTACAACCGTTGCTCCAGCTGTAGCTAAAGCAGCAATGGATAGTGGAGTAGCAAAATTTCCTATTACAGATTGGGAAGCTTATGATACACAATTATCAAAACGCTTAGGTCAGGACAATTCACTCAAAAAAGTAATTACTAATAAAGCTAAATTAAATCCAAAACGAGTAGTTTTTGCTGATGCTGAAAACTTGACTGTTCTAAAAGCAGCTCAAGAAGTACAAGATGAGAAAATTGCCACACCGATTTTGCTTGGAAATGTTGCCAAAATTACTAAGTTATTAGAGGATAACAACATCGACCTGCCTTATGCCGAAATCATAGACTCTCGTTCACCTGAACAAGAAGAAAATTTGGCTAAATTTGGAGCAATTTTCTATGAAAAACGTAAACGAAAAGGCTATAATCATTTCGAAGCTACACAATTGATGCGTAATCGCAACTATTTTGGTGCAATGATGGTAGAAACTGGCGAAGCTGATGCCATGATTGGTGGTATGACTCGAAATTATCCTGAAACCATTCGTCCAGCATTACAAATTATTGGTCGTCAAGAAAGCGTAAAGAAAGTTTCAGGAATGTATATTTTAATGAGTCGTTTTGGCCCACTTTTCTTGGCAGATACAACTGTTAATTTCAACCCAACAGCTGAGGAAATCGTTGAAATCACTGAATTAGCTGCAAAAGAGGTAGAGAAATTCAATATCAAGCCGAGAATCGCTTTATTAACTTATTCAAACTTCGGTAGTGCAGATGGTGATGATGCTCTAAAAATGCAAAAAGCAGTCGCTATTTTGAAAGATAAACACCCAAATATGGTTGTTGATGGTGAAATGCAAGCTCACTTACCTTTTGATATTGATTTACTAAAAGAACAGCATCCTTTCAGTGATTTAGTAGACGGTCGTGCCAATACTTTGATATTCCCAAATCTTTCTTCTTCAAATATCGCCTATAATATTGTTAAAGAAATAGCAAATATTGATAAAATTGGACCCATTCTCTTAGGTTTGAAAAAACCTGTTCATGTACTTCAACTTGGTAGTACCGTACGTGAAATTGTGGATATGGTGGCCATTGCAGTAGTAGAAGCACAAGGAAAATAAAACAGATATACTCGTTTTAAAGCCATACAGGAATCCTGTATGGCTTATTATAATCTATTGCTATTGGCATCCGCCCATTTGAGCCTTAAAGACTGTACCTATATCAGCCTTAAAACCTGGGTTAAGGAGTACTGAACTACCAGCCTGATAGGTAACATTTGCACTACCTGTTATATGATTATTAGCGATAATAAAGCCATTATTAACATTGGTTTGTTTAACTATAGTACCATTTGATATATCATCAGAGGGATTATTGAAACTTGAAAGATTTAAACTTGGTGGGCAAGGTTTAAAAAAGACCCTTACATAATCTACTTGCATTTGGGCGGGAAATATACTATTATCAATGCCTTTGGCTCCACCCCAATCACCTCCAACTGCCAAATTTAGTAAGATATACATGGGATTGTTTAATGACCAGTCCTTTGCAGAATTCTGATCATTTAACACTGTAAAATACACTTTTTCATCCAATAAGAAATTAATTTTTTCAGTATCCCATTCTACAGCATATATATGAAATACACCAGTCGCATTATTAACAAATTGTCTTTTAATTTTCTGTGTCCCTTGTAATTGATTAAAAACATCTGTTTGAAGGCTTCCAGCAATTGTATCTGGTGCATATCCGACTTGTTCAAAGATTTTTACTTCCCCACATTGAGGTAAGCCGACTTTATCAAAATTTGTTCCTAACATCCATACAGCTGAAGAAGTGCCACGCACTTTTGGTAATTTCGCTCTAATCTCAACTCGACCATTGTTCCAATCAGCTTTACCCCTTGTAACCAATCGTGCAGAAGTGTATTCATTAGTTTGATATTTTTCTTTTTTTGCTTTAATTGAAAGAAATCCATTTTTTACAATGGCATTGTTAGTATCAGCTTTAGTATAAAATTGTAATTCATTATTGCCCCAACCATCACCACCTACATCGTAGTTCCACTTTGTACTATCTGGTAAGCCTACGTAATTAAACTCATCACTCCAAACTAATGTCCAAGGACTTTTTTTGTAAATATCAATTTTTTTATATGCTTTTTCAGGCTCATCAGTCAATAAATAATCAATATTACGAATAAAAAAATAATCCATCATAAAGGGATCATTTACAGTCCAAGAATTTGTTGTTAAACCGATCTTCTGAGCATCTAGCAACAACTTTTCATCTTTAAAATAAACATTATATTGATAAACAGTACCTGTAATACCATCAGCTTTTAGCTGACTTGGTGAAATACCTACGCCTTCTTTTAGTAGTTGTGTTTTTGCATTTGTATCTAATTCATGCACTTTCTTCAAAACATCATAATCAAAACTGATATATACAACCAATTTTTGTGCATCCATTTGTTGAACCATTTCAACAATTTTTTGAGCTACAAACAAAGAACGACTCTTTCCAGCAGGTGAAGGTTTTATTTCAATAAAAAGTGTTGTTTTTTCTTGCGTTTTACCAAGACTTATAAAATCACTAAGCTTTGGAATATTTTCACCGTTTGCCAACGGTACTTTTAGCAAGTCATTATATGTACTGCTTTCTATGTCAATGCCTACGTAGTCTGCGTCATGATTAATAATAAGTACCCCATCTTTTGTCATCCGCACATCAAATTCTGAGCCATCACAACCTAATTTGATAGCATTTGTGAGTGAAGCCATTGAATTTTGTGGAACTCCAGTATTAAGCCATGCTCCTCGATGAGCTACGACTTTGGGTGGGTGAAAGGTTTGAGCCTCTGTTTTCCTAAAGCAAGATAAGCAAATTAAAGTAACTATTAAATAATAGAATAGTTTATTCATTTTAGAAGCAAAAAGTTTATTTATGAATAAATGAGTCGAAATTTACACATTTTTTCACAAAAAAAACATTAAAAAATTATTTAAAGGCTCCAAATTAGTTTATGTTATATTTATAATCAATATTTATAAATTAGTAAAGATTAAATATAACAATTACACTTTTTGGTTAGTAAAAAGGAATCAATATCAATTGTTTAAAAAAACTTAAAAACTCGGTTGGTTATTTTGAATGTTAATTGGCCAATTAGTACTTATTTTAAAAAGAAAAAAAAACTTGTTTGGTAAAAAAATCAGTAGATTTTTTTCTGTATCTCATACCAATAAATCTCACTTTTTACTTCAAGTGTAGCACATTTCACTCATTTATAATTATTCGAAAAAGTATATGAAAATAGTATCATATATTTGTATTAACAAATAATTCATCTCATGATGGCAGAAGCAAAAAATACAAAAATCAATAAAGAAAAATATGAAAAAGCAGCTTATATTTTGAAAGCAGTTGCCCATCCTACTCGTTTGGCAATTATCCACTTATTAGAACAAGAGGATGGTTTATCAGTCAATGAAATTTGTGAGGCTTTAGAATGTGAGCAATCATTGATTTCACATCATTTGATTAATATGAAATTACGTGGAATTTTGCAATCGCATAAGGATGGCTTGAACATGTATTATTCTCTAAAAGAACACGAAGTTGCAAAAATTTTGACTTGTATAGAGAATTGCGGCTGCAATATGTGATTTTTTTTCAAAAACAATATGAATAAATTATCATATATTAATATTAGTATATAGACTTTATAGAGTAGCAAATTTTTAGGAAAAATTGATAAATAACATGGAAATTCTCGGCTATATTGGAGCGTTGTTGATGGGTCTAACTCTTGGTTTGATTGGTGGTGGTGGCTCCATTCTTACAGTGCCTATTTTAGTGTATTTATTTTCGATTGACACTGTCTTGGCAACAGCTTACTCTCTTTTTATTGTTGGACTCACAAGTCTTATTGGTTCATTTAGCCATATTTCGCAAGGAAATGTTCATTGGCGAACTGCTTTTGTTTTTGGAGTTCCATCAATTATTAGTGTTTATTTAACTCGATTTTATTTAGTCCCATTTATCCCTACCCAAATTTTCCAAGTTGGTGATTTTGTCATGTCAAAATCGCTTTTGATATTGATGTTTTTTGCCTTACTGATGGTTTTTGCTTCTTATACAATGATTCGAGAAAATAAATCATGTAAAGAAAAAACAGTTGGTGAAATCAAGTATAATTATCCACTCATTTTGATTGAAGGGTTGGTCGTTGGTACTATTACAGGTTTGGTTGGTGCAGGAGGTGGTTTTTTGATTATTCCTGCATTGGTTTTATTAGCAAAATTGCCGATGAAAAAAGCCGTTGGAACATCTTTAGTGATTATTGCGATGAAATCACTCATTGGCTTTACAGGCGACTTGAAAGGTAAAGAACATATTGATTGGCAGTTTTTAGCGTATTTTTCGGTGGTTGCCATCCTTGGTATTTTGATTGGAAGTTTACTTTCTAAGAAAGTTGAAGATGAAAAATTAAAACCTGCTTTTGGCTATTTTGTCTTAATTATGGGTATTTATATTATTACCAAAGAATTGTTTTTTCAACACACCTAACCGTTTTTTTGTGATGGAAGATTTAGAAAGAAAACAACACTGGGAGAAAATATATCAAACCAAAGACTTACAAAATGTAAGCTGGTTTCAACCAAAACCAACAACATCGCTTAACTTTTTGGAACGATTTAATATTTCAAAAACAGCTAAAATTATCGATATTGGTGGTGGAGATAGTTATTTAGTTGATAATTTACTTGATTTGGGCTATCAAAATATTACAGTTCTTGACATTTCAGAGGCAGCACTCGAAAAAGCAAAACAACGCTTGGGAAAGAGAGCATCAAGTGTAAAATGGATTGTTGCTGATGCTGCGAACTTCATACCTACAGAAAAATATGATTTTTGGCATGACAGAGCTGCTTTTCATTTTCTTACACAAGATACAGAAATAAATAACTATATTGATATAATTTACAAAAGCATTAATTCGAGTGGAGTTTTGGTAATTGGAACATTTTCAGAACAAGGGCCAAGCAAATGCAGTGGGATTGATGTAAAACAATATTCGGAAGTGTCAATGAGTGAACGATTAAAATCATTTTTTGAAAAAATAAAATGTTTAACTGTTGACCACATCACACCTTTTAAAACAATACAAAATTTTATTTTTTGTATTTTCAAGAAAATAGAAGCGGCAAAATAAATCAGATATTACAAGAAAAATAGACGAATACTCAGCAAAAAAATACAACAATGATAGTAGAACAAATATATACAGGATGCTTGGCTCAAGGAGCATATTATATCGAATCGGATGGAGAAGTGGCAATCATTGATCCTCTTCGTGAGGTACACTCTTACATCAATAAAGCCGAGAAAAATAATGCAAAAATAAAGTACATTTTTGAAACACATTTTCATGCAGATTTTGTGTCGGGACATCTTGAACTATCACAAAAAACGGGTGCTAAAATTGTATATGGGCCAAATGCAAATCCATCTTTTGATTGTATTATTGCTGAAGATGGGCAAGTTTTTGAAATTGGGAAAATCAGAATAAAAGTGCTTCATACACCAGGTCATACAATGGAGTCGTCTTGCTTCTTATTGATTGATGAGGAAGGAAAAGAAAATTGTATCTTCACTGGAGACACATTATTTATTGGCGACGTTGGTCGTCCAGATTTAGCCCAAAAATCAAATCTCACGATTCAAGATTTGGCTGGCTTTCTTTATACTTCTCTCCACGAAAAAATCATGGTTTTACCTGATGAATTGATTGTATATCCTGCACACGGAGCTGGCTCGGCTTGCGGTAAAAACATGAGCAAAGAAACTTTTGATACCTTAGGACATCAAAAACAAGTCAATTATGCCTTGCAACCACAGACAAAAGAGCAATTTATAGTGGCTGTTACTGATGGACTAACTCCTCCACCTTATTATTTCCCTAAAAATGTAATGATCAATAAAACTGGAGCTAAGTCTGTTGAAAAAGTAAAAACAACAGTACAAGCTCTTTCTCCTGAGGCTTTTGAAATAGCAGTAAATGAACTTAGTGCAGTGATGATTGATACAAGAGAAGCACAAGTTTTCAAAGATGGTTTTGTTCCAAACTCCATCAATATTGGTATCAAAGGTGATTTTGCACCTTGGATTGGTACACTTTTGACTGATATTGAGCAACCCATTTTGTTTGTTGCAGAGCAAAAAAATATTGATGAAGTAATCACTCGCTTATCAAGAGTTGGGTATGATAATATTGTTGGATATTTGGACGGCGGAATTGAAGCATGGAAAGCAGCTGGAAAAGAAATTGATACAATTGAATCTATTTCAGCAGATGAATTTGCCAAACAATATAAAATCTCAGAAGGCAAATTATTGGTAAAAGATGTAAGAAAGGAAAGTGAATACAGAGCCGAACACGTCGAAGAAGCAGAATGTGTAACATTGGCATATTTAAGCAATAATATGACTGCATTCTCAAAAAATGAGACAAATTACATTCATTGTGCTGGTGGTTATCGCTCAATGATTGCTGCATCAATCTTAAAATCTCGTGGATTTGACAATATTATTGATATTAATGGCGGTTTTTCAGCGATTGCAAAAACTGAAGTTCCACGCTCAAATTTTGTGTGTCAATCAAAATTAAAAATTTAGAATTCAATACCATTTTTGGCAAAAGGCAGTGTTTATCCATAATACTGCCTTTTTTTATATACATTCTACAAAGTTTACTTAAAAAATTATTAAATTGTGCGTAATTACAAACTTTCAAATTTTGACAATAAATGTTAGAAATTATTAAACAACCTTGGCATTGGGCAATTGCAGGTACGCTGATTGGTTTGACAGTGCCAATTTTACTCATTCTTGGAAATAAATCTTTCGGAATTTCTTCTTCATTACGACATATTTGTGCCGCTTGTTTTCCAGCAAATATCCCCTTTTTTAAATATGATTGGAAAAAGGAAATTTGGAATTTATTCTTTGTTTTTGGCGTATTAATTGGTGGCTTTATTGCTAATCATTTTCTTTCTAATCCAAATGCAATTGCGATCAGTGAGAACACTGTACATGATTTAAAAACCCTCGGTGTCAATGATTTTTCTCAACTTTTACCAATGGATATTTTTAGTGTTGAGAATATTTTCACTTTAAAAGGTTTAATTTTCTTTGTTTTAGGAGGATTTTTGGTGGGATTTGGTACTCGATATGCAGGCGGTTGCACATCTGGTCACTCAATTATGGGCTTATCAAATCTACAATGGCCATCGTTGGTTGCTACTATTTGCTTTATGCTTGGTGGTTTTGTCATGACACTCATAATCTTCCCTTTCATTTTCAAACTCTTCTAAAAAATGGACTCAAATAAAGATAAAATTCACGTACCCGACGATTTACAAAATAACTTATCCAAAACAGAAACTTTGATAAGTAATATTAAATATTTAATTGTCGGAATTATTTTCGGAATAGTTTTCGTCAAAGCAGAAATTGTTTCTTGGTTTCGAATACAAGAAATGTTTCGCCTACAATCTTTCCACATGTATGGAGTGATTGGAACTGCAGTAATCGTTGGATTGATTTCTGTGCAAATCATTAAACGACTAAAAATCAAAACAATGGGTGGTGAAACTATTCAGATTCCAAACAAAATATTCGATAAAGGACAGATTTATGGTGGATTCATTTTTGGCTTAGGCTGGGCCATTACGGGTGCTTGTCCTGGCCCATTGTTTGCTCAAATTGGTAGTGGTTTCTTAGCTGTTTCGGTTACATTTTTAAGTGCTATTGCTGGTACTTGGATTTATGGTTTAATCGAAGAAAAATTACCACATTAATGAACAATTTAGATAAAAAGCAAATTGCTACCGCCGTCCGTTTATTAAAAACAATATTTTTTTTACTGAGTTCTTTCACCGTAGTATCTATCTTCATACTCCTTAGTTTTATTGGCGTTTTTAATACGAAAAAGGAAGATGTTTCTGCAAAATTCAATAAAGAGTATAAACAAGAAAAACCTGTTTGGAAACTTATAAGTATGGATGCGTTAGTACATGAGAAAGACCCTGCATTAGTGAAATATGGGCGTGAGTTAATCGCAAATACTGCTTACTATTTAGGGCCTAAAGGAAAAATCTCGCACCAAACAAATGGCATGAACTGTCAAAATTGTCATTTAGAAGCAGGTTCTAAGGTTTGGGGTAATAATTATGGTGCTGTCGCAGCTACTTACCCAAAATTTCGAGAACGTTCTGGAACAAAAGAGAGCATTATTAAACGAGTAAATGACTGTTTAGAACGAAGCCTCAATGGCAGAGGGCTTGATAGTAATAGTCGAGAAATGAGAGCCATTGTAAGTTATATCAAATTTATCGGGCAGTGTGTACCTAAAGACTCTATTCCTGCGGGAGCAGGTATTTGGAAATTAAAATATTTGAATCGTGCTGCCAACTCTGGCAAAGGTAAATTTGCTTATGAGCAAAAATGTGTAAGTTGTCATGGAAAGAATGGGGAAGGCGTAAAAAATGCCGACGGAATTGTTTATGTCTATCCTCCACTATGGGGACAACATTCTTATAATATCGGAGCAGGGTTATTTCGTTTATCAAGATTGGCTGGCTATATCAAAACCAATATGCCATTTGGCTCAACTTATGAAAATCCACAATTATCTGATGAAGAGTCCTGGGATATTGCCGCTTATATCAATTCTCAACCTCGCCCAAGTAAAGATTTGAGCAAGGACTGGCCTAAAATTTCTGGCAAGCCTATTGATCATCCTTTTGGCCCTTATGCTGACCCATTCACCGAAAATCAACATAAGTTTGGGCCTTTCAAGGCGATTGATGATTATAAGAAAGAACAGAAGAAAAAGAAAGATTTAGAAGAAAAGGCAAAGAAAAATAGTTGATTTATGCCCAAATCAATTCCGATATATACCATTGAGCAACTGAACGCTTGTGATAAAGGCATTATGATGAATGTTGATATCAGGCGTTTGGAAATTCATGCAAAAAATATTGATTCAGTGCGTTTTCCACATCGACACGATTTTTACAATCTTATTTATATTACACAAGGTAGCGGCACTCACGACATTGATTTTAGAAGGTTTGAAGTTCGTCCCAATCAATTATTTTTTATGAATGATGGGCAAATTCACGACTGGACTTTATCTGATGACATTAAAGGATACACTCTTTTTTTCAAAAGAGAATTTTATAATGTGGCAGAAACTGCATTTTCTATTCCAAACTTACCTTTTTTCAATACAAGTGCCAACGAAGCACAAATGGTCGCCTTTAAACCAGAAGAGGCTCGCATCATTGAAAATATATTTGAAGATATTTTTAATGAGTTTCAAAAAAAACTTCCACATCACGAAACGATTATCAAATCACTTTTAAAAACTATTTTAGTTCACTCATTAAGAGCCTATCAACCCAAATTTGTAAATGCTGGTTCTGATTTGAATATTTCAAAAATTCGTAATTTTGAAAAACTTATTGAAATTCATTACAAAGAATATAAATCTGTCACTGATTTTGCCGAAAAACTTAATATTACTGCTAATTACCTGAATGCCATTTGCACCAAAACTGTGGGCAGAACTGCTGGCGAACTCATTCGTGACAGAGTAATTTTGGAAGCGAAAAGGCTTTTATTACACTCAACGTTGTCAGTTTGCGAAATGGCTTATCACTTAGGTTATGATGATTGTTCTTATTTTATCAGAGTTTTCAAAAAAGAAGTCGGGCATACACCAGAGCAATTTCGATTATTAAATCGTTAGTATGTTATCATTTTTTTTGTTTAAATTCTACATTTAGTTCTAAATAAAAAACACATAAATTCCACTAAAATTTATTAAACCAATTTATTATTCAACCTCAAAACGATTAAAATGAATAAGCAAATACCTTATTTCCTTTCAATTATTCTCAGTATTTCATGCTTTATGAATACTGAAGCCCAAACATTTCATCAAAATAAAGTTGTCGCCCATCGTGGTGCTTGGAAAAATACAAATGTGCCACAAAATTCCATAGCTTCCTTAGAAAATGCTATCAAATTAGGCTGTGCAGGATCTGAATTTGATGTCAGAATGACAAAAGATGAAGTACTTGTCATTAATCATGATCCACATTATGAAGGGATGGACATCGAAAAAACAACTTTTGAAGAACTACGAAAAGTACCGTTAAAAAATGGAGAAAAAATCCCAACATTAGATGAATATCTGAAAGCTGGAAAAAAACAAAAGAAAACTTTACTTGTCACCGAAATAAAACCTTCGCCCGCAGGTAAGGAGCGTTCATTATTATTAGCTCAAAAAACAGTGGAATTAATAAAGAAAATGAAAGTCCAAAAATGGATTGTTTATATCAGTTTCGATTATGATATTTTGAAAAAAGTTCTTGAATTAGATCCAGAAGCAAAAACACAATATTTAAATGGTGGAATTTCAGCAAATCAATTAAAAACGGATGGGATTACTGGTGCTGACTATCATTTCAGTAACTTCTTAAAAGACGAACAATGGCTATTAAATGCTCAAAAATTAGGAGTTATTACCAATGCTTGGACTGTCAATGATACACTTGTAATGGACTATTTATTAACTAGAAATATTGATTATTTGACAACGGATGAACCAGAAAAAGCATTAAAAAAGACCGAATTCTACAAAACAAGCCCTTGGAAATTAGTTTGGAGTGATGAGTTTAATTATGCAGGATTACCCGACGAAACCAAATGGGGCTATGATGTTGGTGGTCAAGGATGGGGAAATAATGAACTACAATATTACACAAAAGCTGATACCAACAATGTCATAGTCAAAAACGGTGTACTTTCAATTATTGCCCGGAAACAAAAATACGAAAATAGAGAATATACTTCAGCCAGAATGGTTACGAGAGGTAAAGCTGATTGGAGCAATGGACGAGTTGAGTTTAGAGCAAAATTACCAAAGGGGCGTGGAACCTGGCCTGCGGGATGGATGTTAGGATCAAATTTAGAAAAAGTAGGCTGGCCGCTATGTGGCGAAATAGATATTTTAGAACATGTGGGTTACGACCCTGACACGATTGTTGGAAGTATTCACACCGAAGCATATAATCATGTGAAAGGTACACAAAAAACAAAAAGACTATTTATAAAAAATCCTGCTACCGAGTTTCATACTTATACCATTGAATGGAATACTGAAAAAATGGATTTTTTATTGGATGAACAAAAGTATTTGACGGTAAAAAATGAGCATAAAACAACGAAAGAATGGCCTTTTAATGAACCAATGTATATTCTTTTGAATTTGGCCGTCGGTGGAAATTGGGGTGGAGCCAAAGGTGTTGATGAGAATATTTTTCCTACAAAAATGGAAGTTGATTATGTGAGAGTTTTTCAACAGTAAATTTAAAAAATGATATAAAATGTATTGTTATAGTAATTTAAAAAATATAAAATAAGTAAAAAGTACTATCATTGTAATAGCAAGTGCTATTAGTTTATTGTATTTTTAATCGTAACTTTGCATTCTAAAAAATGTGTTAATAATCACACTATATTATGTTTGGAAAAAGTTCAAGATTATATAGCATTTTAGCGATGAAATGCCCCCGATGCCATGAAGGTGATATGTTTGAAACCAAAAATCCATATAAAAGGATGTCGGCAATTCACAAAACATGTCCGCATTGCGGACTTCGTTTTGAAAGAGAAATGGGTTTCTTTTTTGGTGCAATGTATGTAAGTTATATGCTTAATATTGCTTTATTTGTTACTTGTATAGTGGCTTATTTTATTCTTTTAGACCAATACATTGAAGGTTGGCTACTAATGACAATATATGTAGCTCTTACAGTGATTCTGATACCTGTTTATTATCGCCTTTCAAGGGTAATATGGATAAACTTCTTTCAAAGTTACGAACCCGAAAAACGTGGAGCGAAGTAAATTCAAAATGAGGCAAACAGCCTCATTTTTTTTTGTTTAATAAATTTAATATCAAACTATTTTAGTACAATTTACTGCAATCATAGCATAAATCAGCTAAGATGATATTTGTCATTTTTCCTCTTCATAAAAAGCACCAAATTTGACCAAAATAAAAAAACTGATTAGTCAAATGATAAGTTTCTGCTCTAATAAATGCCCCTGAGATGTTTCTTGCTTACAAACATGAAAATAGTATCATATAAACATTTCTACTGTAAAATATTAAAATAATGAAAATCGAACAAATTTATACTGGCTGTTTGGCACACGCCGCATATTATCTTGAAAGTAATGGTGTTGCTGCAATTTTTGACCCACTTCGTGAGGTACAACCCTATATCGAGAAAGCAACAAAAGACAATGCAAAAATAAAATATGTTTTTGAAACCCATTTCCATGCCGATTTTGTAAGCGGACATTTAGATTTAGCAAAAAAAACAGGAGCCAAAATTGTGTATGGTCCTACTGCTAAACCTAATTTTGAAGCAACAATAGCAGAGGACAATCAAATTTTTGAGGTAGGCGATTATAAAGTTAAAGCGATTCACACGCCTGGTCATACAATGGAAAGTACTACTTATATGCTCATTGATGAAAACGGCCATGAACATGGTTTAATTACTGGGGATACACTTTTTATTGGAGATGTAGGCCGTCCTGACTTAGCTCAACATGTCATTGCCGAATTAACAGAAGAAAAATTAGCAGGGTATTTATTCGACTCACTTCGCAATAAAATCATGCCTTTATCTGATGATTTAATCATTTATCCAAATCACGGGGCAGGAAGTGCATGTGGTAAAAACATGAGCAAAGAAACGACTGACACTTTAGGCAACCAAAAACGATTCAACTATACTTTGCGTCCAAATATGACCAAACATGAATTTATTAAAGAGGTATTAACAGGTTTGACTACCCCACCAGCTTATTTCCCTAAAAATGTTTTGATGAATATCAAGGGTTATGAAAGCTTTGATACGGTGATTGAAAGAGGAGAAAAAGCACTTTCTCCAATTGAATTTGAGTTGATTGCCAACGAAACCGATGCTTTGATTTTAGATAGTCGTCAAAGCGATACTTTTGCAGCTGGATTTATTCCCAATAGTATTAATATTGGCTTAGATAGTAACTTCGCCATGTGGGTTGGTGAATTGATTCCTGATATTAAGCAAGAAATTTTACTTGTAACAGATGAAGAAAAAGAAGAAGAAACCATCACTCGCTTGGCTCGTGTTGGTTATGACCACGCCATTGGATTTTTAAAGGGTGGGTTTGATGCGTGGAAAGCAACTGGAAAAGAATTTGAAACCATTGGCAGGATTTCGGCAGGAGAATTTGCCAATAAATATACAAACGAACACCCTTTAGTTATTGATGTAAGGAAAAAAAGTGAGTTTGCATCAGAACATGTCATTGATGCGATTAACATTCCTCTTAACAGCATTAATGAACATTTGGCGGAAATTCCGAAAGAAAAGCCATTTATCTTACATTGTGTAGGTGGTTATCGCAGCATGATTGCAGCCTCAATTTTAAAACAAAGAGGGTGGAATAATTTTGTAGATGTGAGCGGTGGTTTTGCAGCGATTGCTAAAACTGATGTTCCAAAGACTACTTATATTTGCCCAACTACACTTTTGTAGTTAAATAAGAATTGTTTTATATAGCCAGTGCCATTGATTAGAATGATGCTGGCTTTTTTATGGCCTAATATGATTAAATGACGCGTTAGGTAAATTTCTTAAAACAGTGAATATTAAAACAAAAACTGTTAAAAAAATCAAAAAATTTGATGAAAAAATAAATTTAGGCATGAGTTTTTTTTCAAAAACTTCTTCAAAAAACTTAAAACCAACTAAAGGTAAAACAAAGAATATCAATAAATTATTCTGAAAAGCCAGAGCAAAATCACCATGCAGTAAATAATGAAATGCTCGTTGTCCACCGCATCCAGGGCAGTAAAGCCCAGTAGTTTTATTAAATAGACAAGGAAAACCAAGATTAGATTCGGTAGGATTACTAAAAAAATAATAAGCGGTAATAGCCAAGGCCACTACCGCCAATAAGATTTTATAATAAGTCTTACTAATATTCATTTATTCAGCACTAACAACTAATGATTTTACGGCCATATCGTGCAAATTTTGTTCTTGCTTATTGAACAAACATACAAACCACAATAAAGCACAAGCACTGCCAAGTATTGATTTCAAAACTGCTCTAATAAAAGCATCACTTGTATTAAGTGGCTCACCTGTTTCTTTGACTACTTTTATTTTCATTGCCATTTTACCTAAAGTGCCTTGTTTGGTAGAAGCGGTCATCAGTGCATCATAAATGATAGGCACAACTAATGCCACTAAAATAATACCACCGACACTAAGCCCAGCCATAGCGGCAGTTGCAACGGCAGCTTCATCACTCATTTCTCCACCATTTTCAGCAGCTTTCATGCCCATAAAACCTAAAATTCCACCGAAAGGAATAAGCACAATACTGAAAACAATACTCAATAAAATACCATCAATAAAGTATGCAAGAAAGCGTTTACCAAAACCTGCAAGTTTTACATTTTCCATAAAAAAATAGTTTAGGGTTTAGAATTGTATTTATACTTTTACAAGTAATAAAGTTTTTTAGACATTTACAAATAAATCACCTAAAATGTAATTATAAATCATTAACTACCAATGAGTTAGCTATTTTGTCATGTAAAGTTTGTCTTTGTTCAGTAAAGAGACAAATTAGCCATAAAAAAACAAAAATAAACCCAGTGATAAATTTGACAACTGTACGAATAAATACTTCAAAAAAACTTAATGATACTCCATCAGTCTGAACCACTTTAATATTCAATATTTTCTTCCCAACAGTTGCTTGATTTACAAAACAAATCATCAAAAAATCATATAAGAAACCAACGAATAGGCAAACAAAAAAAGCTAATAAAAGTACCCCAGCAGCACCAATAAAAGCCATAAAAATTATAGAAGCACCTTTGACCAAATCTTCACCAAATTCAAAGTTTTCTAAGCCCATTACCCCTAAAATGCCACCAAAAGGTTTAAGAATTAATCCAGTTAAGAAAAGTGAGATAAATATTACGATCATAAAATCTATGATAAAAGCTAACAAGCGTTTACCAAAACTTGCAAGAGCTAAGGTTTGCATTTTTTAGGTTAGGTTAATAGGGATAAATATATTTTTACAAATAATGAAGATTTTTAGAAATTCACAAAATATTATTAGATAAAATCATCTTTTCATTCATACTCAAGATTCCGTTGCTAATTCGTAACTTTGAGGCAATTAGTAGCATTGATCATAAAAAAAATTGGCTTAAAAATGAATCCAATCCCTTACGGAAAACAACATATTACTAACGAAGATATTGCAGCGGTTATTGAAACGCTAAAATCTTCTTTTTTAACTTCTGGGCCAAAAGTTGCAGAATTTGAAGCTGCATTTGCTCAGTATATTGGATCTAAATATGCGGTTGCTGTTGCCAATGGAACAGCCGCTTTGCATATTTCTTGCATGGCTTTAGGAGTAAATGCCTCTTCTAAAGTTATTACTTCACCTATTACATTTTCCGCTTCTGCCAACTGTGTTCGTTATTGTGGCGGAAAAGTTTATTTTGCTGATGTGGACGCTGACACCGTTTTAATTGATATAAATAAAATTAGAAAATTGCTCGAAAGTCATCCTATAGGCACTTTTCAAGGTATTATTCCAGTTGATTTTGCTGGTTACCCTATTGATATGCAAGCATTTAGGAAATTAGCAGACGAATATGGGCTTTGGATTTTGGAAGATGCGTGCCACGCCCCAGGCGGAAACTTTACTGATAATGAAGGAGTCATACATTATTGTGGTGATGGAAGTTTGGCAGATTTGGCCATTTTTTCATTTCATCCAGTAAAACATATTGCTACAGGAGAAGGTGGTATGGTCACAACCAATGATGAGGCTCTTTATAAAAAACTAAAGCAGTATCGTTCACATGGTATGGTTTATCAAGGGGATTCAGCATTGATTGAAAATCATGGCGGCTGGTATATGGAATTACAAGAATTAGGATATAATTACCGTATGCCTGATGTGCTGTGTAATTTAGGTATTTCACAACTAAAACGTGCCAATGAAGGATTTAATCAACGTCAAGCAATTGCCAAACGATATGACGAGGCGTTTGCCAATACAAAAGTAAAAACAATCATTCCAAAGGAAAAATTCAGTCATGCCTACCATCTTTACGTCATTCAAGTGGATGATCGCAAGGGTTTATATGATTACCTACGAACCAAGCAAATTTTTGCACAAGTACATTATGTACCAGTGCATTTGATGCCTTATTATAAAGGTTTAGGTTCAAAAAAAGGCGATTGCCCAAATGCAGAAAACTACTACGAACATTGCTTGAGTATTCCAATGTATCCAACTTTGACACAAGAAGAACAAGATTTTGTTATCAAAGAGATTTTGAGTTTTGTATAAATGCTTATCTGTGCCACACCTTGAAGGTGTGGCACAAATAATGTATCTAAATTAAATCAAAAAAATCTCTGACACCAATCATTTTGGTTTTGGTATAGCCTTCGCCATAAATCGCACCAATCTTATGTCCCATTTCTTGAGAACGAGCTTTTAAAAAATCTAAGAAAGCAGGACTTGTTAGATATGACTCAGGTTCTGTACTATTAGGGTCGTAAAACTGACTTCTATAAGCACGAATAGAGGCTTCTTTTTCATCCCAATGTTTAGAAATATCAACTACTACATCTGGTGTAATAAAAACATCTTGAATATAATGATATAATGCTTTTGGTCGCCAAGCAGCTTGTGGACTTCCATCAGTATCAAAAGTTTGTATCATGCGTAAACCAGACAAAAAACAAGCATCTACAGCCAAGGCAGCTCCTTTACCGTGGTCAGGATGACGGTCTTCGATGGCATTTGCCAAGACAATCTCTGGTTGATAACGACGAATGGCAGCAATCAATTTCATCTGATGCTCTTCATCATTTCTAAAAAAGCCATCTCTAAAGCCAAGGTTTTCTCTTACCGAGATTTTTAATATTTCTGAAGCAGCAGCAGCCTCTGAAGCTCTGATTTCGGGAGTACCACGAGTTCCTAATTCTCCTCTTGTAAAATCAACAATTCCAACTTTTCTGCCTTTTTCTATTGCTGATGCAATTGTTCCACCGCATGACATTTCGGCATCGTCTGGATGAGCGGCTAATATTAGTATATCTAATTTCATTGTACTTTTATCTAAAAATTTTGCTTAAAATGAGTCTTCTATGTATAAAAAAAAAGCGACGTAAATAGTTTCACGTCGCTTAAATTATTATTTTTCTTTGAATCAATTGCAATTACTTCCACAATTTTTTTCTTTAAAGCATTATCTTATCCTCAAACGATAGCCAGCTCTCAAACGAGTATAAGATTTAATATGATTCAACTTGCAAAGCTCCGCAACTGTCGTATTGTTTTTCGTTGCTATTTCAGAAAGCGAACTGCCTGAAGGAACTCTGATCCATACTTTTCTATTAATTTTTACTGGTTCCTCAAACTCAAAATCACCTTTGGCCGCTCCACCTCTCAAATAATCATACACACGAGATGTCATTAAAAACTCTTGTGATATAATATTGATTTGAGATGGAGTAAAATTAAAGATGTTTCTTGGGTCAAATGGATTGCCTTCATAACGAGTTTCAAAGTGAAGGTGTGGACCTGAGCTACGTCCAGTACTTCCTCCTTTACCAATTTCATCGCCCGCTTTTACAATGGTATTCGGCTCAAAATTAATTTTTGATAAGTGTCCGTATAGAGTTTCAAGACCATTATAATGTCTTATCACAACACAACGCCCATATGCACCTTGTACACGAGCCAAACGAATGATACCATCAAATGCAGCATAAACAGGATCTCCCGTTTCGAGGTCAAGATCTTGACCTGTATGCCAACGTTTCCATCGCCAGCCAAAAGGAGAGTTAGTAATTCCTTTACTCAATGGGCCTGCCCAGTACCTTCCTTGCGAAATATCATATAATTGAATGGGTACTACATCATCATATTCTTTGGCATCAATTCCATAAGGATCAACGGTGTCGGTGTCCCAAACCGAAAAATAACTGGCAATTTTAACCATATCTTCACTGCCTTGAAATTGAGCCTCATCTTCAATTTCTACAATTTGTACTTGTCCCTCATCAATTGTTGAAGTATCTTCATGTACGGCAGTATTAAGCTCTTTGATTGGCTCAATCTTAGGAGCTGGGAGTGATTCAGCAACTTTCGGTGTTTCAAATTCATTGACAAATCTTAACTTTGGTTCTTCTTCAAAACTAAATTCATCATCCTCTTTCGTTGTTTTATTAAAATTTTTGTCTTTAGCTTTCGAGTCCTTCTGATTAGAAGGAATATTAGGTTTGTTAAGCCTTATTCCTCTTTCTCTTTGTGCAAAAGTTACACTCGAAATTGATACAAAAAAAATAATTGGTAATAGAACCTTTTTCATGCTTAAATTGGTTTGAATGGAAGCCAATACGCAAAATGTTACTAAAAGTATGCCAAAACTAAGGAATTGGGTACAATTAGTAACAATTTTAGCATTTTTTATCGATTAATGCAAGCCTTTGCCTGCTAAATATCTCTCTGCATCAAGAGCAGCCATACAGCCTGAACCAGCCGCAGTCACTGCTTGGCGGTAGATTTTGTCTTGTGCATCACCACAAGCAAAAACCCCTTCAATATTGGTTCTACTGCTACCTTTTTCTGTTTCAAGATAACCAGCTTCATCCATTGTCAAGTAACCATCGAAAATTTGAGTATTGGGCTGATGTCCAATGGCAACAAAAAAGCCTGTTACATCTATAGTTTTCTCTTCTTTAGTAACTGTATTTCTAATTTTTGCTCCTGTAACCCCATCTCCACCTAAGACTTCAACGGTTTCAGTATTAAAAAGTATTTCAATATTTGGTGTTGATTTTACCCTATTTTGCATAATTAATGAGGCTCTAAACTCATCTCTACGCACCAACATATATACTTTTTTACAAAGTTTAGATAAATAATGTGCTTCTTCACAAGCAGTATCTCCCGCTCCAACAATGGCCACTTCTTGGCCTCTAAAGAAAAAGCCATCGCATACTGCACATGCTGAAACACCATAACCATTTAAGCGTTGTTCAGATTCTAAACCAAGCCATTTTGCCGAAGCACCAGTAGCTATAATAACGGTTGAAGCGGTGATTTCGTGTGAATCGTCAATGATTACTTTATGAGCCATTGGAGTAGAGAAATCTACTTTTGTGGCCATACCATAGCGATTGTCTAAACCAAAACGCTCTGCCTGCTTTCTGAAATCTTCCATCATTTCCGGACCTTGAATACCTTCTGGATAACCAGGAAAGTTTTCAACATCGGTCGTAATTGTTAATTGTCCACCAGGTTGTCCGCCTTGATACATCAAAGGTTTTAGTCCTGCTCTTGCTGCATAAATTGCTGCTGTATAACCTGCTGGGCCTGAACCCAAAATCAATACTTCTGCTTTTTCTTGTGTCATAACACACCTCCGCCCCTAAAGGGGACTTTTTTTAAATTATAGTTCGATAATCCTGCAAGGTTTGAAAAAAACTTTAAAGGATTTGTGCTGCAAAGTTCGGCAAAAAAGCGGTAATAGCCAAGCTTACAAAATTTTCATTTCGATTCGGCGATTGATTTGTCGATTTTCATCTGAGTCATTAGGCAAGATGGGTTTAGTTGCTCCATAGCCTACTGATTTGATATTGAGTGGATTCACACCGTTTTTTGTCAAATAATTTAAAACAGACAATGCTCTTTTTTCTGATAAAATTTGATTTTCAGACTCTTTTCCAACATTATCTGTATGACCTGATATTTCTACTTGTAGAGAAGGATTCTCTTTCAAAAGTTTCTGTAATTTGTCTAATTCGGCATAAGATTCAGGTCGTAAATCAGCTTTCCCGGAATCAAAAAAGATATTATTCAAGACTTCTTTCACATCTTTTCTGATCGGTTCTAAAAGAACATTTACTACTTTTCCACCCACATCTAATTTTTCAGAAAAATCAAAAGTTAGACTTTTGAAAAAATAGTTTTTTTTGTTGATAAAAAGGCCATATTTACTACCATTGGGCAAAACAGCCGTATATTCACCTGAAACTGAATCAGATTTTACTTTTTGTAAAACGCTATTGTTTTTTAAATCTACTAATTCTATTTCTGCCGAAATACTTTTTTTAGTATTAGCATCTTGAACTATGCCTTTAACAATATTAACTCTCGTTATTTTTTCTGAAAGCTCTTTAGGAATATCAAACTGAAATAACTTGATAGTCGATTTTAAATCTGATGAATAATAACCTTTTTTTCCATCTGATGTGATAAAAAGGGCAACTTGGTCTTCATAAGTATTGATTGGATAGCCTAAATTTTCAGGTTTTGTATAAGTACCAGCTTTTTGTTCGGTCATGAATAAATCTAAGCCTCCCATGCCTATCAACCCATCCGATGCAAAGAAAAGTGTATGTCCGTTGGCATGAATAAATGGAGAAATCTCGTCATTTAGCGTATTAATTGTATTTCCTAAATTTATTGCTTTTGTCCAAACACTATTTTCGTTTAATTCACTCATCCACAAGTCTTTATGGCCATAACCTTTGGGTCTTTCCGAGGAAAAATACAATACTCTACCATCATTTGAAAGGCTCGGCTGTGCATCCCAAAAAGGTGAATTGATACTTTCTCCTAAATTTTGAGGTGTACTCCACTCCTCCCCCACTTTCTTGGAAATATACAAATCACAACTACCAAAACTATCTTTTCCATCACAACTCGTAAAAACCAACGTATGTCCATCAGCCGAAATACTGCATGTGCCTTCATTGAATGGAGAATTGATTTTAGAAGAAATACTGGTGGGTTCTGTCCACTTGCCATCTTTCAATTCAGAAGTGTATAAATTTTCATCACCTTCGTCAGAACGAGCTGTAAAAATGAGCGTTTCGTTATCTGCCGTTAATACTGGAAAATATTGTTTATTCTTGAAATTAATTGTGCTTCCCATTTCATCAGCCTTAAATGTCATCGCCTTTTTCTTAGTTTCAATAGCAAAAGAACATTGTTCAAGTTGTTTAGTTAACTGCTTGACTATCTGGCTATTAGGCGGAGAATTTTTTAGTGAAAATGACAAATATTCTTTTGCTTTTTCATAACTTCCTGCACGCATCAAACGTGTCCCGATATAGGTATAACCTTGTGTAAAGGTTAGTTCATTAGGTTTTATTTCAATGGCTTTACCATAATATTTTAAAGCATTTTCTTGGTTTCGAGTTGATTCATAAAATTGCCCTAATTTAAAATATGCATCCGCATACGTTGAATCATAGTTGATGGCTTTAAAAAAATTTTCGCTTGCTTCAGCAGATTTTCTTTCGGCAAGATTTTTAATCGCTTTATTGTAAAACTCAATGGCTCGGGTGGCATCTTGTTTCGTATGCTGAGCGATAATATTAAGAGATATAAAAAGGAATAAAACCGTAAATACTCTTTGCATAATTTTTAGCTTCATATAAATTTATTTTAAAACGTTCGATGCCTTTTCTTTGTTATCTTTGCAACAATAAAACAATTATGGATAAGGCATTGAAAAAACATTTTTTTGCTTAAACAGTTGTCTATCAACAAATTGCAAATTATAAACAATTAACTACTAGCTTTCAAAATCATTAATTTTAATCTAACCATTCATTTCTAATTTTTCATTTTACATTCTTAATTCAAAGAAAAATGCTTCATTTATATTTAAAATCACTTCATATTATTGGTTTTGTATCTTGGTTTGCTGGCTTGTTTTACTTGGTTAGGATGTTTGTTTATCATGCTGAATCTGCTGATAAACCTGAGTCAATTCGAGAAGATTGGAAAAAACAATATACTGCTATGCAGTGGCGAGTGTATAAAATTATTTGTAATCCTGCCATGATGATTACTTGGACTTGTGGAATTTTAATGCTTGTCAATACGCCTGCTTTCTTAGAACAAGGTTGGATGCAAGTAAAATTAGTATTTTTGGTTCTATTGACGACATATCATCTCTACTGTAAAGGTATTATTTCTAAACAAGAAAGTGGGAAAACAACATTTACTTCGTTCCAATTCCGATTATTGAATGAGCTTCCAACGCTGTTTTTGGTCACAATTGTTTTATTGGCAGTTGTGAAGGATTTACTCAATTTCATCTATCTATTTTTAGGAGTAATTGCTTTTGGTGTTACGCTATTTTTCTCAGCAAGGGCTTATCGTAAGTATCGAGAAGGCAGAACAAGTTAGAAACTTGTTCTACTTTATCCATGAATTTTCAATTAAGCCATTTCTATAAAATTGAATATACGCCTTGAGTTGACTGATTTCATTTTCGTCATTCTTTCTTGGTAGATTAGTTTTTAAATTGAAAGTTTTTGATTGTCTATCAAGGTTCATTTCTACATAATTGTTTTCAGAAATTAAGGTAAAAACACCTGAATTAAAGTGCATCGCTGTACCTGCATTTTTCTCAAAAATCGATTCCCCAAATGGTAAAACTTGTTTTTGATCAATCGATAAAAAGTCTAAAATTGTTGGTAAAATATCCGTATGTTGACAAATTTTTAAAGTATTTACTTTAGATTTCACTAAACTAAGCACTTGATTATCAGCATGATAGAAGAGAAAAGGCACACGATAAGCCCCTGTTGGTGTGGCATAACAAGGCTCTGTATTCATTTGGGTATGATCTGCCGTAATCACAAAAAGAGTATTTTTAAACCACGCTTGTTTGGAAGCAGTTTCAAAGAAACGTTTTAAGGCAAAATCGGTATAGCCAATACTTTCATGAATTTGAGCATTTCCTTTAGGAAATTTACCTTTATACTGAGCAGGAATTGGGTATGGATGATGTGAACTTAATGTAAAAATACAACTAACAAAAGGCTTTGTTTCTTTTGATAGTTCATTGGCGAAGTATTGTAAATATGGTTCATCAAAAATTCCCCAATTTTTATCAAAGTCATTATCTATCAGGCCTTTAGGATATTCATTCAATCCAAAATACTTATCAAAACCTGCCAATTGAGAAAAACCTTCAAAACCCATTGAACCATTTCTTGCTCCATGAAAAAAAGATGATACATAATCTTTTTGCTTTACAAACGAACCAAGTCCAATAAATTTATTGGATTGATAACTTGAAGTAATAAAAGGCTCATCAATCAACTGTGGAATAGCAGAAGTTATGGCAGGCACTGCAATGATTGATTCACGACCATTGGCAAAGCAATTATTCATAAAAACCCCTGATTTTGAAAGAGAATCCAAAAAAGGTGTATAACCTTTATAGGGATTTTGATAACCCATATATTCTCGACCAAAACTTTCTAAAATAATAACAACCACGTTTTGTTTTGTAGGATTTGGTTCAAAGTTATTACTTCTATCTCTTTTTATCAAACTAATAACTTCCTGATTATCAGCAAAATAAGCAACTTTTTCTGTTCCTTTGGCATCAATTGTTGTTAGAAAAGTAAAGGTTGTATTGAGCGTTAAATTCCCTAAATGTCCATTATTTTGAACAAAAGCTTGATTGATTCTCAAAGGCTTTTCTTGAAATCCACCTCTAAAAATTAGGATTGTTAATCCTAAAGAAAAAAGCCAAATCAGCGAACCAATGATTGGATGAAAAACTTTTTTATTAACAACTTTATTGGGTGTAAACTTCACAAAAAGCCCAATAATTACTATCCAAATCAAAATCAAATACCAATAACTTCCTATCAAACTACCCGACTGCTCCAACGCATCAGCCATGATGCTAAAAATCTCAAAAATTGTTCGTCTGCCAATAAATTTATAATACTCAAAATCAGCTATATTTGTCCAAAAAAAGATACTATTAGGAATCCAATAAAGATATTTTAGAAAGTTTTGATAACTTACTTTTTCGACAAATCGAAATGGAAGTAAAGAGCAAATCGTTAATAGAGAATTACTAATAAAAATAGCTGATAAATCGAACTTTAATCCATACAAAAAAGCAAAGATAATTTGCTGATAATCAACATTTTGAAATGATTTAAAATTAAAAATAAAAAACAAAATACGTAGTAAAAAATAGATAACTATCAACCACGACATTCGTTTCAACCAAAGCAATAAATTCATAGACCTAAACACATTTATTATTAAATTTGTGTAAAATTAATTCTTTTGTAGCACAATTCTCTGAATTATGCTTTGTTACTATTCACAATTCAGAGAATTGTGTTACATTCAAATATCATGACCATCGAAAACTTCAAAAATACACTTTCAGAATCTGCTATTCCGAAGAATATTCCTGTTTTACTACAAGCCCTTTGGCATGATGCCAAAGGCAATTGGGAAGCTGCTCATAACATCGCACAAAGCAAGGAAGGAACTCTTACTTATGACCAACTACACGCCTATCTACATCGTAAAGAAGGTGATCGCTTTAATGCTAATTATTGGTATCGCCGTTGTGGCGAAGATATGCCTAAAATCTCATTAGACGAAGAGTGGGAGATTTTAGTTCAACGTTTTTCCGAAAAAAAGGCGTAATTTTGGGGGAAGTTAATGTAAAATGAAGAATGTAGAATGAAGAATTTAAAATGCAGAAAGTTTCTTCTGTAACAAAAGGCTTCTCTATTATCCATTTTCAATTATCCATTTTTCATTATAAAATTGCAATGAACTACTTATCCGCAGAGAATATTGGTCGAAATTTAGGGGAACGCTGGCTTTTCAAAAATCTAACATTTGGTATCTTACAGGGCGAAAAAGTAGCTCTTATTGGCTCAAATGGCTCAGGTAAATCTTCAATGCTTGACATGATTACTGGACAAGCCGACATTGATGCTGGTGAAATTAGTATCAGAAAAGATATTCGTTATGGCTATCTCGGGCAAAATCCAGATTTGCCCGCTGGAAAAACCGTTTTAGAAACAATTTTTGCTTCTGAAAACTCGCTTACAATGGCAATTAAGGAATACGAATTGGCCATGAATTCGGGAGATGATTACAGAATTGCTGATGCGATTGAAAGAGTAGATACACTCAAAGCATGGGATTATGAGGCTACCGTAAAGCAAATTTTAGCGAAATTAGGCATTGAAGATTTCGACAAATTGATTGGTAATCTTTCTGGTGGACAAAAAAAACGGGTGGCTCTTGCAAGAGTTTTGATTGAAGAACCTGATTTTTTGATTCTTGATGAGCCAACCAACCACCTCGACCTTGATACAATCGAGTGGCTCGAAGGCTATCTTTCTTCTTCAAATATCACACTTTTATTGGTCACTCACGACCGTTATTTCTTGGATAAAGCTTGCAACAGAATTTTGGAATTGGCTGACAGTAAGGTTTTTAAATATTCAGGAAACTATGCTTATTACTTAGAAAAAAAGGAAGAACAAGAAGCTGTCAATGCTGCTACTCAGAAAAATTACCGCAATCTTCTAAAAAAAGAATTAGAATGGATGCGTCGCCAGCCGAAAGCTCGTGGGACAAAATCACAAAGCCGAATTGATGCTTTTTATGATTTAAAAGAAAAAACCATCAAAAAAGGGCCAGATGACAAGCTCGAATTGAGCATGAAAATGGAGCGAATGGGTAGTAAAATCATTGAAATTCAGCATATTAGTAAATCTTTTGATGGTAAAAAAGTCATTTCTGAATTCAATTATACTTTCAAAAGGGGCGATAGAATTGGCATTGTAGGCAAAAATGGCATGGGAAAAAGCACCATGCTCGAAATTATCACCGAAAAACTTAAACCTGATATGGGTCGAGTGGTCAAAGGTGATACCATTAAAATAGGGTATTATTCTCAAAGTGGCTTAGATTTTGACGAAAACCAACGTGTAATTGAGGTTGTGAGAGATATTGCAGAATATGTGAAAATGGCTGACGGAACTGAAATGTCGATTACCAATTTCTTGACTCTTTTCTTATTCCCTCCAGCAATGCAATATAGTTTTGTTAAAAAACTAAGTGGTGGTGAAAAAAGGCGTTTGCAATTATTGAAAATTTTGGTTCAAAACCCCAATTTCTTAATTCTTGATGAGCCAACCAATGATTTAGATATTGCTACATTAAACGTTTTGGAAGATTTCTTATTGAATTTTGGTGGCTGTCTATTAGTTGTTTCTCACGATAGATATTTCATGGATAAATTAGTTGACCATCTTTTTGTGTTTGAAGGTAATGGTAATATCAGAGATTTCCCTGGAAATTATACTGATTACCGAACTTGGAAAGAAGAGAGCGAGTCAACAGCCAATATTCCACAGTCCACCGAAAGTAAAAAGCAGATAGTGGCTCAGATTTCTCCGCCTACACCTGTTATTGTTGAAAATAAAAGAAAATTTACTTTCAAAGAGCAGAAAGAATATGAAGGTTTAGGCATAGAAATTGAGAAATTAGAAAAAATCAAAGCTAATCTGGTCGAAAAAATGAATTCAGGTAATGCATCGCATGAAGAATTGGCCAATTGGGCAAAAGAATTTGAAGCAGTAGGAAATCAGATTTCGGAGAAAGAATTGCGTTGGTTAGAATTAGCAGAGTTTGCATAATCAACACTATTTGACGTATTTTGCCAAACTCAATAGATATTCAACCTACATTAAATTATAACTATGAATTATTTTCGTCTAAGTACCGTTTTCTTTTTGTTGATCACAGCCAATGTTTTTGCACAAACTCAAAAACCATCAGCAATTACTATTTTGGGCTATAATCATGTAGGCTTATATGTAAAAGATTTACAGGCGAGTGCCAAATTTTACAGAGAAATTATTGGGTTAAAACCAGTCGATGTTCCTGATAATTTAGTTGCCATCAGACGTTGGTTTCAGATTACACCAGATCAACAATTACATTTGCTTTTAGGAAGAAATGAACCCGTAACAAATAATGATAAAAACGGTGGGCATTTTTCATTGACTATTCCAAAAGATTCGGCCGATGCAATTGAAGCTTTTTTGAAAGAAAAAGGTTTGCCTTATGTTCGTCAAAAACGTTTTGATGGAGCGTATCAAATATATGTAACTGACCCTGACGGATATGTGATCGAGCTAAATGAGCCAAAAGTACAGTAGATATTAAGAATAATGTAAAATGATTAAAATGTAATTTTGTTTCCAACCATTCAAAATACTTCAGAATCAATCAAACATTATTCTCTTGCAATTACACTTTTTACATTATCAAAAGAATGGAAACATTAACTGAGTGGTTTCAATATTTAATGAATTCGGAAGAACTCATCCGCACGGGTGGGTTGATTACAATTACGCTCATTATTTTCATTGAAAACGGCATTTTTTTCGGTTTCTTTCTTCCTGGAGATTATCTACTTTTTCTCTCAGGAGTTTTTTGTGGTACAAAACTACTCGATGTTCCAGTTTCACTTTTGTTGATTTGTATATTTTTAGCAGCCGTATTAGGCTCTCTTTTAGGTTATGTCACTGGGCGATATTTTGGTGATGGCATTCAAAATCGACCAGATTCATTGTTTTTTAAGCAAAAATACATTGAAAATACACAAAAATATTTTGAAAAATATGGTAGTCAAACACTTGTAATTGCTCGTTTTCTACCAGTTATTCGTACTTTTTCTCCTATTTTAGCAGGAATTGTGAATATGAAATTTTACAAATTTATGCTTTTCAATATCTTAGGTGGTGCGATATGGACACTTGTGTTGGTAGGTGGAGGTTTTTATTTTGGCGAAAAATTTCCATGGATTGTAGATTATGTACAATACATTATTTTCTTTTTCTTAGCAATCACAACCTTTACTGTCATTCGTGGATATTTAAATGCCAAGAAAGAGTTGAGTAAAGAATAAAAGAAGGTGAAGTAATTAATTAAACTTCACCTTCTTTAAACCAACCTGCATACATTACGTAATTATTGGCAGTTCGCATAAAAACTTCGCCTAATTCAGGGCTTACATTTTTCAAGAATTTGGCTGGATTTCCTGCATAAATACTGTTTGGAGGCACAATTGTATTTTGTGTGACAATTGCTCCAGCAGCAATAATTGAACCTGTACCAATCACTGCCCCATCCATAATAATTGCTCCCATTCCCACCAAAACTTGGTCTTCGATTTTACATCCGTGCACTACTGCATTATGGGCAATACTAACATTATTACCAATGATAGTTTTTGATTTTTGATACGTACAATGAATAACGGCTCCGTCTTGGATATTTACACGGTCGCCCATGATTATCGAGTTTACATCGCCCCGAACCACGGCGTTGAACCAAACGGTACAATCTTTACCCATCGTGACATCACCCACAATCGTTGAATTGGGTGCAAACCAACAGTTTTCGCCATGCTGTGGCATTTTTCCTTGAACTGGTAATATTAAAGCCATTATTCTATTAATTTTTATTAAATACCTAATCAAATTACTCAATCAAAACTTGCTCCTTTAATAATTTCCCATCTACTTCGAGTACTACCCAATAAACACCTTTCGCTAATTTATTGGTTGGTAATAACTTCGTCTGAGTGCCTAAATTTTCAAAATAATGGTCGATTAGTAAAACTACTGTATTATTATTTGCATCATTTAAAGAAAGCTTGACATAAGCTGGTTTACTCAATTTAAAAATAATCTCCTTCAATTGAGCGATTTCTGTATTGTTAGTAGCCAATCCTGTTGAGTCAGTTGAAGCGGTAGTATTTGTTGTTTTTGGATTTTTATTTTGGACAAATGCAGCTTGTAAGCAATCAGCAATATTTGCCATAAAAACCGCATCATTTTTCACTTCAAACCCTGGTAATAACACGATACTATTTCCTGCGGTAAATGTAATATCTTTTGTAACGGGAACAAGCGATTCTGCTTCGATGCGTTTTTTTGCTTTGAAAGCACCATCAGCCAATGAAATTTTCCCTAATTTAAGTGTATCGGTTGCACAATTTAAGTCAATCCCCTTACAGTTACAATTATCATCGAATTTATCATAAGAAGTAAGTGGATCGTTGTCATCACAAGGTGTTCCGCTTGGATTACAAAGAGTGGCGTTAAATGTAATTTTACTAAATCCTGAACAACCAGCTCCCCAATTATCAATGGCGGAAACAAGTATGTAGCGAGCTTTTATGTCATTAAAATTTGGCCCAGCAAAACCTGAATAATCGGCAACACCAGGGGCCTTTTGCCACAAATAGCTTATTCCCAATGCTTGCCAGCTTTTGCCATCTAATGAATAATCGACCGTAACATTTTTAAATCCTCTATCAGTTTCACCAACAACATTATAGTTCCATATTCTTGAAGTACTAAATTTATATCTATCCGTAAAATCATATAATACCCAATTAGCATTAGTTGCTCTGGCAGGATTTGGATTAGGGTTAGTATTGGCACATGAAACCCACCCTCCCTCTTTTGAAGTTGTGATATTATCTGTCGGACTACAAGAATCATAAGTTTTATACCTTGCTGCAGAATCATCACAATCAGGACCAGAACATGGAGTTCCTACACATTCACATTGCCCATTGATTTTATCCTTATTAGTAAATGGGTTACCATCATCACACAATGTTCCTTGAGCTATACAGGAAATCTCACATTTATAATCAAATAAATAAAAGCTGGGGACTCTTTTCCAATCTTTAACTTCGTGAAACGGTGTTTTCCAATATAAATTGAAATGATCTCGCCAACCGTTTTCTTTGTGCCGAAACTCATAATAATAATACTTGCCTTTTTCCATATAAATTGGAGAAATTGATTGCAAAACCGAATTATTATGTTCTGTTTCGCCCACACCAATTATCACCACTGCTTGATGATATTGCTTATATTGAATTGAATCATTTTTGCTTAGGAAAAAAAAAGTTTGATTATCACCAGTAATATTAAATTCATAGATTCCCGACACAGGTACTGTTAAAAAACCTTGTACCAAAGTACCATAATTATCATTAGCATAAGGCACAAGTGGGCCATAAGCACCATTCAGTTTTTCTTTTCTATCAGGTAATAAAGGGAATTTTGGAGCATTTATTAAATCATTTTCGACATAATTACCTGTGATATTATCAAAATAATACGCTTCTGCAAGTCCACGTGTTCCGACACAAGCATTAGTAGTTGGGTATGTTCCTACACAATTACAAAAGCCATCTTGCTGATCGTTTGTGGTAAGGCTATTTCCATCATCACAAGCAGTTCCTCTAGTAGGACAAACTTGGCCACAAGCATAATCATAAATATAATTGTAATCAATAACTGACCAAGAGACCGTTGTTTGAGATGCTTTTCTCCATTGTAAACTCACAAAATCATCACCACCAGCTTCAAAATTAAGAATTTCGAAATAATAATATTGTCCTCCAACTAATCGTATGGTTTGTGATGTTTGGCCTGGTTCTTTATCATATTGATTTAAGTCTGTAAAAGTGGTCACTTCTGCTCTTTTGACTTTATTGGCAGGCGATTGGGTAGTACTTAGATAGAAAAAAGATTGATCATCTCCAGTAATATTAAAAATGTAATTATCTGTTACAGGAACTTTGATATAGCCTCTAATGATTGAGGCAAAATAATCGGCATAATTGATAGGTGTTTTCAATGAACCCAAAATTTGATAACCATCTGGTCGGCTGGGAAAATTCTCTAATGCTTTTAAATCAGTACTATCTGGCCAACTTGTAAAACCTGTCCAATAACTCCACTTCACCTGTCCAGCAGTGCCAATGCAGTTTTGAGCATTCGTAAGATTACTTAGAATTAGAAAGAATAAGACACAAAAAATATATTTTATCACTGTTTTCATTGATATTTTAATAGGTTAGGCACGACTGAGGTCTATCAATATTGGAAATAGCTGTAGCACTAAAATTCATAAAACCAACTGGGTAATTATTAGGCGAATATGTATAAAAATTACGCAAATTGGGTAAAACATAACAAAGATCATAAGGACTTACTCCATACCAAAGAGCCAGTTCTGCGTACATTTCATCAGTAGAAATGGATGGGATAAAATTTCCTCTAAAAGAAATATTTTGAGGATTTGATGTCACATTCATCTTAGGAAATGCTCCATAAATTTTCCCTCCTTTGACTGCACCACCCATTACCATTGTATTTCCTCCCCATGCATGATCTGCACCTAAACCATTGGATGTGATAGTACGACCAAAATCTGATATGGTAAAAGTAGTTACATTGTCTGCGATACCAAGTTCAGTGGTTGCATCATAAAATGCTTTTAATGCTTGACTGACAACTGTCAATTGATTAGTCATACCATTGACAAGGTTATCGTGCATGTCCCAACCACCGTAGTTTATAAAGAAAGTCTGTCTTTTTGCTCCTAAATCATTTCTAACACTCATTACTTTGGCAACAGCTAATAAATCTTTTGCCAAATTTGTTGTTGGAAACGCAGTGGTTATACTTGGTACTCTTTTGAGTGCTTCTTTAAAAATATCGAAAGAAGCAATAGTATTTTTGGTTGTGGTACTATATGTTTTCTGTAAGAGATTGGCATAAACTTTAGACACTAAACTATCAACTGAGGAGTTTCGCAAATCTGTTATTGACCCAGTATTACTCCACCAACTTGGAAGCGGTGAAACACCTACATTACCCGGGTCAACATTATTACTAATGGCATATTCTGCTACATTTTTCCCTCGTTGAAAAGTATTTTTTCCATTTAAAGAAATATTCATTGAAACTTCTTGGTGCGTATTTGAAGCATTCAATAAATCAGCTAACCTACCTCCCACACCCAAAGCATCTCTACTTTGAGGTACTGAAGTCTGCCATTGCATAATTTGGTCAGAGTGTGAATAAATACCTAAGGGAAGTTTTTTTAAACCGCTTTCATACTCAGTTTTGTTCATCACCGGTTCAACTAATGTACCAATATTTGACATAAATGCGAGTTTCCCTGTATTAAAGAGCTGACTAACACCTTGCATTGAAGGGTGCACTCCAAAAGAAGAATAATTACAAGGTAATCCTCTAAAACCAGTACATTGAGTACTATTTAGCTTCCACAAACTTGAAACGGTTTGAATAGCAAGATCCGATCTTACTGCTTTATACTCATTAAATCCATTATCACCTCCTACAGTAGTTCCATAAGGAATCAAAGTATTAAATGAATCCATTCCTCCCGAAAACAAAATACAAACCAATGCTTTATAATCTTCACTACTTTTTGTGTTTGATAAATTACCGCTAACTGCACCATTCACTGCACCCAGACTGGTTAATGTACTTAATAAAGTTGTTGAACCCATAGCCGAACAACCAGCTTGCTTAATAAAATCTCGTCTATTCATGGCTTATCTGTTGATTAAATAATCTGGTGAGGTCATAATTAGGTAAATTGCCATTCTAACTCTTCGATACGCTTCGGTAGTTTCAGGTACTCCATTAGCATCTTCAGCATAAGGCATACTTTTAATAGCTTTTGCAATAATATTTAAACTTTCGACTGATAATTTACCATGAGCCAAAATATGATTGTATTTATCCAAAAGTTGAGGTACTTTGTCGTTTCTTGTAAGTGTATAATCTATTTCTGTATTAAAATTTGGATTTTGATTAGGTTTGTAGGTTTCTCCACCAAAAAAACCATAATATTCAGTAGGGTCATCCTTTATTAACCAATCATTGAGAGCATTAAAATACCCTGTAAGGGTTTGTGAACTCAATAATTGGAATTCTGGAGCTACTTTCCCTGCCTCTTTTAATTCCCCATCAGGCCTATAATCTGGTGAGAAGAAATTAAAAACACTATTTGAATTGAGTGGTCTTTGTTCGGTTTCATCATAAACCCTCGCCATTACATTCCTAAAAACATTTCCTTGTGCTTGCAGATTTAGCCCTTTTACCAAGTTCATATATCTTAAAAAAGGTTCTTTAAGTGTCCCATAATATTCAGTATTGTCTCCACAACATTGTCTTGCATCAGGGTCTAACAAGATGGCTCTTATCACTGCTTTCAAATCACCTCTGACACCGCTACCATTATTATTAAAAACCGTTGCGATTCGCTTAATATAAGCTGGACTTGGATTAGAGGTAACTAAACGTTGAATAAGCCTTCTGGAAATAAAGGGGCCTACATTTGGATGGTTGAAGAGGATATTTAAAGCATCTTGAATGTCTTGATTCCCTTGTGCAACAGGTCTTACTGGTATTGTCGTTTTTAGAAATGTCTTTGCTCCATATTCATGACCATCGACAATTCTTGGATTAACTTTTAGTGGATTTCTTACCGCATCACTCGAATCTTTGCCATAAAACTTCATTCTCTTTGTATAACTCCAATAATTTTTACTTGAAATACCCAAGTAATTGCCATCACCCCACGATAAACCAGTAAAAACTTTGGCTAAATTGGCAATATCATCATTATTATAAGTTGGAATCGGCTTATTATTGGCATCTTTTTTCTCTGTACCATCAATATTTAATTCGTAAAGACCAATTGAAAATAGTTGCATGATTTCTCTCGCATAGTTTTCATCAGGGTAAATTTGTTTTCCATTATTATTATCTGTTGCATGATTATTCATATAGGTTAAATAAACCCCCATCGTGGGATGATAAGTAATTCTATCAATCAAGGTTCGATAATTACTAAATGAATTATCCATCAAAACATCATAATAACTCGCAAGTGCGTAAGGGTTTCCATTTAATGGTGAAACTCTTGAGGCAACAAATATTTCACTCAAAGCAAAAGCCACTCTCCATCTCAACAAGTCAGGAGCTGTCATGCTTCCTTGAAACCATGAAATATCAAAATGCCAATCATCTAAATATACATTAGACAAATTATAAGTCTGAACTTTATTTACTTTGTTCAATGAATCAACAATAGATTGATGAAGGCTTTGCAGATACGTTTGTATTTTGAAGTTATTGGGTAATGCCAATTGGTCATCCAACCATTTTTCGATACCCTGTGTAGTTACTTTTTGAATCTCTGTATAAGTTGCTCCAAAAGTTGCTTGTGAGAGAAACCTTGATGCAGCATTAGGGTTTGGTAGAAAACCAATACCTGAAATTGTCGCCGCACCAGATGCACTCGAAGTGCTTGAAGAAACATTGATTCTCTGAGTATTACCTTTACCCAAAGTAATGATTTGTTGGGCATAGAGATTTTGAGCAATAAAAATAAGGATGAAGAAAATCCTCTTTGTATTCATGGTTGCTTTATAATTAAAATAGTGGTTTTGTCATTCAAAAATGAGATACTACATATAAATAGCAATCTTATTCCGCATAATTAATATTGAGTACTTTCTAAAAAATTTAATTATTTAGTCAGGAACATCCATTTTTGCAAGCACTTGGCAATCATAGCAGTGGTGTAAGCGTCAGACTTCCATACCATAATTCCCCTCACAAAAGTGCCTCCTGAAAAATAAACACCCCCACTCCAACTTACTTTATTATCTTCAAACTTTGCATTTGATAATAGATAAGCTATCGCTTTTTCAATACATGTTTTAGGAACCTTCATCCCTTTACTTTGTAAATCCAACAAGGCATGAAGTGCATAAGCGGTAGATTGAATCAAATCTCCATGATTCAACCATAAGCTACTTGCAAAACTCCCATCACTTTTTTGTGAATGTAACAAATGTGCTAATATGGTTTCACATGATATTTTCAATTCAGTCAAACCTGCTGCATAAGCTCTTGCTACTGCATAATGAATATGAAAAGAATTTGGATAATAAATAGCTGTATTTTCCCAACGTTCTCTTTTGAGCAACTCATTAATAACAAAAATCGCACCTTTTTTGCCAGCACTTTTGTCGAGCTGATCTGTCATAGCCAAATATGTCAATACATTGGCATTTACGACCACATCCACTTCATTGGCTCCAAAAGGTATCCAAGGTTTATAAGCTTTAGGATATGAAGGACTTATTGGTACAAAAACAAATGCCCCATTTAAGGCCGACCTTAGTTTGTTCCAGTATTTGAATTGGTGTTCTGTCCAATGCCAAGTCAAAAAAGCACCTGAATTTGGCAGTCCGTGAAAAAGTATATTAAACCAATTCCTATTTTTTCTATTTAAATCAATGTATTCGTCATACGATTTTGATGAGATAAGGCTTAAAGTATCTTCAAATATTTTGTTGTGATATAAAGAAGCTAAATTACCCAAAGAAGTATCATCAGCATCATCGGCAACATTCGTTGTTTTACCAACAAACCTTGATTTTAATATGAAATTAGTTGGTCTTCTAACTAATTGTATTGGTTGGGGTTCTTTTCCCAATTTCAAATCTCTTTGTGGTGGCAAAGCTTTCCAAAAATTAAACCTTTGATTATTCCTAAAAGATTGAATTTCTTTAAATGCTTTCGAAATTGTTGGTTTTAATAATTGTAAAGTTGTATCAGCAATATACATTTCGGCAAGAAAATTATGGATAGCCGAAATCGTAAAACAATTAGAATCTCTTTTTTTTTGTTTTAATCCAAGAAAAAAGAAAGGTTCGGTTAATTCCATGAAAACTTCCCATTCTCCTTGGTATTGTTTTCCTTGAATAGTGGTATCTGATTGACTTTGAACTAAATATTTTATTGCTCCAATAAAATATTTTTGACTTGTTTCAACAGTAATGCCGTCATTCTTCTGACAAAAGCAGGGATTTATATTAGTCAAAAAAACATAAAAAAGAAAAAACCGTGCTTTCATCTTATTGCATCCAATTGGATTTGATTTGACTCATTTTTGAGGTAAATAAACCAAAAAAGTCCCTCAGAATATAATTTGAGAGACTTTCAGCAATTTGGTGACCCCGACAGGATTCGAACCTGTGACCCACAGATTAGAAATCTGTTGCTCTATCCAGCTGAGCTACGGGGCCGATTTGGTTTTGCAAATATAGCAGGTAAGATTTAAAAATTCAAAGAATAAGATTCAAATTTGAAAATTTGATTTTGATTCTTAAAGATTTCCATAGAAATTTGACCTTACAAATCAATTGGGTGTGTCAAATTCCCCTTCAATTTTAAATGTTATTCAATTCATTACAATTCATTTTCTTTTTTATAGTCGTAACGTTGGCGTATTACTGTTTGCCTCACCGAGGGCGAATTTGGCTTTTACTCTTAGCCAGTTGTTATTTTTACGCAGTTTTTAAACCGATTTACATACTTATTCTATTTATTACAATCATTGTAGATTATTTTGCAGGAATTTGGATTGCAAATTCCACAGGAGTCAAACGAAAATGGATATTAGTTTTGAGTTTAATCTCAAATATCGGCTTTTTAGCTTATTTCAAGTATTACAACTTCTTCATAGAAAATCTTAATAACGTCTTTTTTAATATAGGATCAAAAACACATATTGATTTACTTGATATAATACTGCCAATTGGCTTGTCATTTCACACTTTTCAAGCAATGAGCTACACCATTGAGGTATATCGAGGTAATCAAACAGCTGAAAAAGACTTTACAATATATGCTCTTTATGTGATGTTTTACCCACAATTGGTAGCTGGCCCTATCGAACGCCCACAAAACTTACTTTGGCAATTTCATTCAAATTTTAAATATGATTTTGAAAATATCAAGGCAGGTTTGATGAGAATTGCTTGGGGAATGTTTAAAAAAGTAGTGATTGCTGACAGATTAGCCATGTTGGTTGATTATTCTTATGATAAGCCACTCCAACATAATGGTGCAACACTTTTATTGGCAACCATCTTTTTTACTTTTCAGATTTATTGTGATTTCTCGGGTTATTCTGATATCGCCATTGGTTCTGCAAGAGTGATGGGCTTCAATCTAATGGAAAATTTTGATGCTCCTTATTTTTCAAAATCAATTAGTGAATTTTGGAGACGTTGGCATATTTCATTATCGGGTTGGTTCAGAGATTATTTATATATTCCCCTGGGTGGAAATCGGGCAGGAGAATATCGTAAATACTTTAATCTATTCTTTGTTTTTATGATGAGTGGTTTGTGGCATGGTGCAGCTTGGACATATATTGTTTGGGGAGCTTTGCACGGAATTTACTTGGTTTTTGCTCAAATTCGTGATAAATATTTTCGTTTCTCACAAAGCAATCATTTGATTTCCCAAATGATTAATCTGCTTATTACATTCTTATTGGTCATGCTTACATGGGTATTTTTCCGTGCAAAAGGCATGAGCAATGCTAAAGTAATTTTCATGAAGATTTTTAATTTTTCAAATTACGGTGCAATCGCAACACCCTTTCATTTCAATGAAATGATTTTTTGCTTAATTTTAATCATCATATTACTGTTAAAAGATAAGTTTTTAAAGATAATTCCTACACAAAACACGCTACAATTCTATCTCTCTTTTAGTTTTTTACTTGTTTTGTGTTATTTCTTTGGCGTTTTTACGTCTAATCAATTTATCTATTTCCAGTTCTAAACCCCTAGCCCCTTTAGAGGAGTTTTTAAAATGAAATATTTTTTCTTATTAATATTCGCTTTCCTTTGGTATTTAGGCTTTTCAAAAGACCTTACCAAATGGCTTTTCGATAAACATATTACCCAAGATGATTACCGTTATGGTGACCTTTACCGTTTATCAAATTTGGCTCAATTTAGGGTTCCACTTGAGAAGTGTACACCATCAAAAATGACTAAAACGCCCAATGTTTCACTCATTTTATTAGGCGATAGCTTTACAGACAAAGGACGAATCGACTCAACTAATTTTAAAGCAGAGAACTATAAAAGATTTTTTATAGCTGATACAAGTTTTATAAAATTAGAGTCAAATCGAAAGAATATTTTGATTATCCAAACCGTTGAAAGACATTTTAGAGAAAGGTTTGCAAAACCATATACAAACTTACATATTGCTGATAATCAACCTTTTAAAAACAAAATACAAGATAAAACTCTTTTACAAACAGCTTTAGACTACCAAGTCCCTTATAATACTGAACGCCACGAAACGCTACTTTTTTCTTCAGATTTTTTCTTGAAATTCAAAGAATGGAAGGCTTGGATCAATTGGAAACTATTTGATAAAATTGATGAGAAAGTTGTTTTATCAAAAGATGGCAAGCATATTTTATACTATTTAGACGCTCAGGCCAGTGGAATTAACTCAAGTTTCGACAAAATTTCAGAGGAAGAGATTAATATTTTGGTTCAAAATGTCAATACAACATATAACTATTACAAGAATTTAGGATTTGACGAAATCTATTTGTCAATTATCCCCAACAAAACTTCAATTTTAGCATCTGACTTGGGTCAATATAATCACTTAATTGAACGTGTACAGCAAAATAGTAGCCTAAAGATGCCATATTTTGATGTTTATGCACCAGCAAAGCTTATTAAAGAGCAATTTTACGATATAGGAGATACACATTGGAATTGTAGGGGTAAACAAATTTGGTTAGATGAAGTAAATCATAAATTATGATTTTTTTTTACAAATTTCATTCGTTAAATTTGTACTTTATTTAGAATAGTCTTATAAATTTTATTGTTGATATTTATGAAAAGAGCATTAGTCTGTGGTGCGGGTGGCTTTATTGGTGGTCATTTGGTCAATCGCTTAAAAAGTGAAGGTTATTGGGTAAGAGGGGTAGATTTAAAATATAATGAATATGGGAATGGGAATGCTGATGATTTTGTGATTGGAGATTTGACTGACCCTGTTATTTGCCGACAAGTAACTGAAGGTGGATTTGATGAAGTTTATCAATTAGCTGCCGATATGGGCGGTGCAGGATATATTTTTACTGGCGAAAATGATGCTGCAGTTATGCACAATTCGGCACTTTGTAACCTAAACATGCTTCATGCAGCACAATTGGCAGGTGTGAAAAAGATTTTCTATTCTTCTTCAGCTTGTATGTATCCTGAGTACAACCAACTTGACCCTGAAAATCCAAAATGCTCTGAAGAATCGGCTTATCCTGCTGCTCCTGATAGCGAATATGGGTGGGAAAAACTTTTCAGCGAGCGTCTTTTTTTAGCATACCAACGCAACTTGGGTATTACCGTAAAAATCGCTCGTTTTCATAATATTTTTGGCCCTCAAGGTACTTGGAGAGGTGGAAAAGAAAAAGCTCCAGCAGCCATTTGCCGTAAAGTTATTGAAGCAGAAGATGGAGGAACAATCGAAATTTGGGGAGATGGCAAACAAACTCGCTCATTCTTATATGTGGATGAATGTTTAGAAGGCGTTCGTCGTTTGATGGAGTCAGATTTCTCTGGCCCAGTAAATATTGGTTCGGAAGAAATGATTTCAATTAATGATTTTGCTCAATTAATAGCTGAAATCTCAGGCAAAAATATTACAATTAACAATATTAAAGGACCTGAAGGTGTTCGTGGAAGAAATTCTGATAATGCTTTGATTCAAGAAAAATTAGGCTGGGCTCCATCACATACATTGAGAGAAGGAATTACTAAAACATATCATTGGATTGCCGAACAAGCGGCCAAAGAAGTAGAAATGGCTTAATAGTATTTAAATTTTCATTGAATAACAAAAATGCTTACTTGAAAAGAGTAAGCATTTTTTATTTCGGTAGTTAAAATATGAGTTTAGTATCCAATAATTTTACTCCAAATCTAACAAAGTCTTTATAAAACTTTCACTACTATGATTTTGGACAAAGAGAGCTGCTTTTTCTGGAAATGAATTTGGCGTATGAAGAAAATATTGAATTGCATCTTTTATTTCGGTTGTATTATACCCATCAACCGTCAGTCCTAATTGATAAGCACGAGTTAAGTCTCCTACTACGCCAAATTTTGTTGCAATTACAGGCTTATTGTGGCGAGCTGTTAATCCAAGTACTCCACTTGAAGAATAAAAATTGATATAAGCAACTGAAACGACATCACTTTGACCAACATAACTTTCCATTTCATCATCATCCACAAAGCGACTTTCTAGAACAATTTGGAGTTCAGGGCGTATAGCTCTGGTTTCTTCCAAAGTTTGCGTCAGTTGACTTTGATAGGCTTCGTGAATTTTCCCTACAATCAACAAACAAGATTTTGAAGCCTCGTCGGCTGAAAGTTGTTGCATGGCTTTGAGAATATTCACAACATTTTTCTTTTCATCAATAAATCCAAAGGCTAATAGAATTTTTTTGTCAGATGAAATATTGTATTTTTCTCGAATATCAAGTCCTTGACGAGTTGGATAATCATAAATTGGGTCGGGCAAATAAGTAAATACATCCGTCCCCAAAGTTTCGTTCATGGTTTTGATAGTTTCTCTATCATTGAAAATAAATACCTTTTTCAAACGACTATTTCGGCACATCCACCAAGTTGTAAAAATTTTGCGAGCTTTTGTAATTGCTGCTTTTTGTTTCCCTCTTAACGTATCATTTGGAGGAATAACTCTTGGATAAGGAGTGAACAAAATACCATTCATCTCACAGGGCAATCGACTACTACCAATGGTATGTTGAAACATATCCAACATCATCATTATAAGTTTATCTGCCTTATAATCAGCCACATACTTAACTAAGTGTTTCCATAGAAGATGGGTTGATTTAACAATATTGTATCCCGAATTAAATGAAACAAACTCTTCATCTGTAAAGAAAATGATTTGAATATTTGACGCAGAAGTCTTGACCGAAGGAATTGTTTTTGCTTCTGGATTTAGTAAAAACACATATTCATTTGATGAAGGATGCTGTTCTAAATAACGGAGTATATTTTGGATATGACCTAAATTATGACCGACTAACTTAACATATATATCACAAATTACAATTCGCATCTTTTGAGTTTTTGGCTATTGGTTATAGCTAAAAATGGGTTAGTTATAAAAAAGGTAAATAATTTAAAATGTGCAAAAAGAAAAAAATGGTTAATTAACGCCAAAACTATGCCTTTTTAACAACACTTTTATACACTTCAAGTGTTTTTTGAGCGGTAATTTCTGGTGAAAAATCTTTTAATCTTAGATAACCCTTTTTTATCAAATCAAAACGCAGTTCAGCGTTATTCACTAACTGTTCAATTTGGTAAAGAATCTGCTCTTCATCATCTGGCTTGAAATACAATGCAGCGTCTTGAGCCACTTCAGGAAAACATGAGCAATCACTCAATGCTACTGGGCAGCCGCAGGCAAATGCTTCTAAAATGGGAATACCAAAGCCTTCATATAAAGAAGGATATACAAAACCGATGGCTTTTTGATATAATCGATACAGTACATCATCATTCTCAATTTCTTGATGAATAATTTTTTCACCAACCTTGAGTTCAGCAAACATCTTTTGTTCCAAATCGCTGAAACTACCATTGCCACCACAGACCAAATATAAATCTTTGTCTTTTTTTAGTAGAGGTGTAATTGCCTTAACAAAAAAATCAAAGTTTTTATAATTTTCTCGGTTTCCAATATAAAGCAAATATTTTTCGGGTGTTATAATATCAAATCCTGGTGTAATTTGATAAGTTGCAAAATGAGTAGAATGATAGATTACTTCTATCTTTTCGGGAGCAACACTAAAAATTTCGAGCAAATCTTGCTTGGTATTTTCTGAAACAGCAATAATTTTTGCTGCTTTATCAAGTATTTTCTGCTTTTGAGGTTTGTCAAAACCATCTAATGAAGCATATTGTGTTGAAAATTTTTCAGGAATTACATCGTGATGGGTAATGACAAAAGGCTTTTTTCCAAGAAAAGGCTGAAAGTAATCTTTGAAATATGTAGGATGAAAAACATCAAAGTCTTGTCGGGCGATTTTTAAAGCACTATTGAAACGATTGATGTGTGAAAACATCATATTTGTTTTCGCATATCCTAAAAAAAAGCTGAAAGGGATTACTTTTTTTATATCGGCATTTTGTAGATAATGATTGTTCGAAAACAAGAGTGCTAAATCAACATCAACATGCTGGTGAAACTTAAGGTTGTACATGAGATCATAGAAATATCTTGCTATACCCCCGTATTTTGCTCCAGAAAATGATTGATGATCATAAAGAACCTTCATAACAATAAGATAAGTAGGACGTATCGGGCTCGAACCGATGACCTTCGCCTTGTCGAGGCGACGCTCTAAACCAACTGAGCTAACATCCTGTAAATCAACAGGTTAGGCTTTTAGGCAAAAAACTTGGGACACTGCCCAACTGCAATAAATAGATTACTCAACAAGCAAATATGGTACTTTTATAACTACCAAATTAAAATAATGCTGCAAATGTACGTGTTTTAATTACTTTTGCCAACGCTTACGAAGGAAATTAATGGTAAATTTTCTTAGATGGTATTCGCATCAAAAGCAAAAATCCAACAATAAAGAAAACTAAAATAGTCAAAACTGAATTACGCATGTTGCCTGTCAGTTGCCCAACCAAGCCAAAAACAAGTGTACCAATGGTAATAGCTAATTTTTCGATAATATCATAGAATCCAAAATACGAGGCTGTGTCGGTGGTATCATCAGGCAAAAGTTTGGCAAAAGTCGAGCGAGAAAGCGATTGAATTCCGCCCATGACTAGACCTACAACGGCCGCAATGACATAAAATTCGTTTTGGGTTGTTGTAAAGTAAGCTGCCAAAGGCATCAATGACCAAATAAAAATAAAGACCAAAAGAGCTTTTGTATTACCATATTTGCTCGAAAGTCCCGAAGCTAAGTATGAACCAGGAATAGCTATTAATTGAATTAATAATAGTGTGACAATTAAACCTTGTTTTTCGATATGTAATTCTTTGTCAGCAAAGATAGTTGCTACATAGATAACCGTCATTACACCCATGTCATAAAAGAAAAAAGCTAATAAAAACTTTGTGATTAGCTTATTTTTTCTAACTTCAAGAAGCACTTTTTTTAGTTCTTGGAAACCAGTCGTTAAACGCCCTGTCTTAAATGATTTCGGTTGATCTTTTGGAAGAAAATAAAATGGAATTTGAGCAAATAAAGCCCACCAAACACCAACTGTTAAGAAAGAAATTCGGGCTGTAAAACCTGAGTCAGAGTCAGCTTGAGTAAGTCCAAACAATGTTGGTTTCATAATCATTAACAAATTGATTACCAACAAAATAACACTTCCGATATAGCCCATTGTAAAGCCTTTGGCACTTAAATTATCGAAGCGGTCTTCAGTGGCTATTTCTGGCAAAAATGAGTTGTAAAAAACAATACTTCCGCCCCAACCCATGATTGAAAGTCCAAAAGCAATGACCGCAGAATTGACATTATCTCTCGTAAAAAAATAAAAATAGGCACAGCTCGCTGCTCCTAAATAACAAAAAAGCTTCATAAAAAACTTTCTTCGTCCACTTGAATCGGCTAAAGGAGTAAGAATTGGGTTGAGAATTACCAATAAAAGTGTGGCAACCGAAATCGTATAAGAGTATAAAACCGAATTTTGAACTTTTAAGCCAAAAAAATCGACAATATCATTGATAATTTTTCCATCTGCATCTTTCACAGAAGTAGTTGCCAAAAAATACATTGGAAATACGACAGTCGTAATGACAAGATTATGCACTGAATTGGCCCAGTCGTACATTGTCCAAGCATTCAGGACTTTCTTTTGATTTTTTTCAAACATGTTTTTAATGGTAGGTTTGGCTTTATAAAATTTTGGCTATAAATCAGACAGATAATACAGTCTTTTTAGGTCTTTCTTTTAATTCAGTAAATTCAGCATCATATCTTTCATCAATCGTTTTCATCGTTCGATCCCAAAAACTAAAATATAGACCATAATTATTTTTGAAATAATGGTGATGTTGGTTGTGCATCACCGAGCTATTGAGCCATTTCCAAAACCAATGGGTATTTCCACCTTTAGGAATCAATTCCCAGCCTAAATGTCCATAAACATTATAGGTTGTCATAAAAAGAAGGAAAATTAGTATCATGCTCGGGTGCAAAGGTAGCACAAACGCAAAGATGATAAAAATTCCTGCTTCTACAAAACCCTCTAAGGGTTGAAATGAAAAAGAAGTCCACGGACTTGGGTTAGTTGATTGGTGATGGATTTTATGAAAATATTTAAAAAGTTTAGGGTGGTGCATAAGGCGGTGCATCCAATAAAAATAGGTGTCATGAATGATAAGTGTCAGGAAAAAAGACAATATGTAATAACCCCAACCATAATCAGAAATCTTATAATAAGTCAAAGTGTATGGTCTTACTTTGGTATTATACAAAGCAACGCCAACGACTCCAAAAATCAAAAAAGTTAGCATCGAATAAAGAATTTCTCGCTGATAATCAGTGTTTTTGGGAAACTTTATTTGTATTTTTTTATTTGAAACTTTATTTTTTAATAAAATATACCAAATCAAGTATGCCGCTCCAGCAATGACAAAATATCGGACAAAGCTTGCCGCAGTAATGACCATAAACATTTGTGTTACTTTATCTGGTAAAAGCATTTTCTTTAAATGAGTTATTGAATTAATTATCCTTCAAAACTTTATAAACTATCATAGGATTAGATAGTATTTTTACAAAATAAACCCCTCGCATCCATTCTTTTATGTCAATTAAATTTTCCTGATTTGCTAATTCCAATTGCGTCATTAATCTACCATTAATATCAAAGACCTCCACGAATGACTGCTCTAAGGGTTTAATTACCAGCCTATTATCAATATTATCAATATAAACTGTTGGCTTTGTAAATGTTGAGTTTGTTTCAGTAGCTGTAATGATGATATTAATGGTATTAGAAATTATTTCATTTACTCCAGACTGACGAATTCGGAGTGGCAAACCAGTGATATATTCTTGTTTTTGTGGTATTCTGAATTGATATTTAAAGGATGTTTTGGACTTCTTTTCTTGAATTTTTTGCCAAGTTTTTGAATTATCCGAACTCAATTCAAGCGTAAAAACATCATTTATATCTTCATAATTAGTTTGACAAAATAAAGTTAAACTATCTTTTTCAACGTCCCAACTTAATTGTAATTCGGGACAAACCCGGAGCCATTTTTTCTCATTTAAGTCATTTAAGGTTTTGTTAATTTCGGTTTTACTTTTAAAACTCCAATTCAGACCATACCCATAAAAAAATGGAAACATAATTGAACTATTCAGATCATCATGACTTGCACCAAAAACGTGTCCTAACTCGTGTGTCAATATCCATAAAAATTTACTTCCTGTAAAAAAACCTTTTACAACAGCTATTCCCATTTCAAATTCTTTGAGAGTGCTTGCTCCTACCCCCCAAATGTTTGTGTCACCGTAATCTCTACCAGTTATCGCTATATAAGTCAATAATTTTTGTTTTTCCCAACCCGCAGGTTTTTTTAAAAAATTTGAGATTGAAGTTGCAAGACGTCCAAGCGGAATTTCTAAATCATCTTCTTCCCAAGTAGCTTGGTCTGGCTTATCATACAGCATTTGTCCAATTACCTTGAAATTTATTTTAGCATCAAAAGCATAATACCCAAATAGCTCTTGCGAAGCAGCCAATTTCAATAAATTATCAGCCTCTATTTCAGCAATGCTCTTATCTAACAAATTTTTTTGAACATGAGCATAATCGCAAACAAAAGCAATCGGAATCTCAATACAGCCATTTACCAAACTATTTCGAATGTTTTTTTGCGGAATCCCTTTCGTTTTGTTTATATCTTCATCTATTATTTTCCCCGAAATATTCTGCTCAATCGCTTCATTTTCAATATAAGTTGCTTGCAAATCATTCGTTTTTTCCAAGCTACTAAAATGCTCATTATCAATTATATATAAGCTATAAAACTGTTTGTCTAAAGTGGCTATAAAGTATTTTTCATTTTGACCATAGTCTTGATAAATCTCAACTTTACTTGGTATTTCGCCATCAGAGGTAATGATTGTATTGTACTGCTTAATATTGCTTCGTGTTAGATTCAGATTCAAAATTTTGTTTGGCAATTCTATCCTTACTTTCTCTCCAAATTTACTTCCCAATTGTTCAATTTTACCTATTAAATTATTTTGTTTATTTCTTAAAAATTGATTGGGTACAAAACGAATAAGCGTTTGGCCATAAACCAAAGGAAAAATTGTATAAAAAAAGATGAATTGAATGATACGCCTTTTCATAAAGATTATTGATTTTTGTCAAACTGTACTAATCTGAATATTACGTAAGAATAATGCTTTACGAAGTTCAGTAGCAAACTCTACCGCATGCACACCATCACCATGAATACAAATTGTCTCGGCTTTTAGTGGCACTTCCCTCCCATCGGTTGAAATTACACATTGTTTTTCAATCATCATAATTACTTGATTAATAGCATCTTGTGTATGCTCAATCATAGCATTTGCTTGGGTTCTGGGCGTCAGGCTTCCATCATTTTGATAGGTTCGGTCTGCAAATACTTCGGAAGCTGTTTTAAGTCCTATTTTTTCTGCTTCACTAATCAAATGACTACCTGAAAGTCCATATAAAATCAAATCTGGATGAATGGCTTTGGTAGCTTCGGCAATCGCTTTTGCCAAATTTGGGTCTTTGGCAGCCATATTATATAAAGCTCCATGAGGTTTTACATGATGCAGTTTGCCACCCAAAGCACGCACCGTACCAAACATTGCCCCAATTTGATAGACACAAATATCATAAACTTCTTGCGATGAGAGCTGCATATTCCGACGGCCAAAACCTTGTAAATCTGGAAATGCTGGGTGAGCTCCAATAGCTACATTTTTCTGCAAAGCCAAACTGGCCGTTTGACGCATAATACTTGCATCACCTGCATGAAAACCACAAGCAATATTTGCCGAAGAAATCATATCCATCAGGGCTTCATCGCTTCCAATCGTCCATGCTCCAAACGACTCGCCCATGTCGCAATTGAGATCAATTTGCTTATTTTTCATTAAAAAATCGGATACTTGCTTTTAGTTTTTGAATTTCTTTTTCTTGCAAAATAAGCAATTCTTCTGCTATTTCAACAGAAACTGCTTTAAATGAAACTATATCATTTGCTCCACACTGAGCCAATATTGATAAATCTACCGAAATTATATTTCCGATACGTGGATACCCTCCACTGGTTTGATGGTCAGCCATTAATACAATAACTTGTCCATTGGGTAAAAGTTGCATGGTACCAAAATCTACTGCTGAGGAAACTAATTCCAATTTTTGTTCAACTTCCAATGGTTCAGCATTCATTCTAAAACCCATGCGATTGGAATTTTGAGAAATCGTAAACATTTGACTTTCAAGACTTTGCATACTTTTTTCAGTCAACAGTTCGTATTCGTTTCCTTTGATAAATCTTACTTCTACGCTCTTTGACAAGTTGGGAACTTGTCGTACAAAACTATTTCCAAGATAAGGCAAAAATTGATTTTCATTCAATGATTTTTTAGCTAAATATGCTCTATTCCCTGAAACTCTTTTCTTGAATTTTAAACTACTTCCAACTTTCACATGAATCGCCTTCCAATTAACAATTACTTGATTATCAAGCATTGGCATAAAATCGGCTCCACCAATAATGATGATACAATCTTCTTCAAAAAGTATTTCGGGTGCAGGAAAATGGATTTCGAGAACTGGCTCATTTTCATGATTTTGTAGTAAAATATTCAATAAACTAACAGCCAATTTATCCATTGCACCGCTTGGATTTACGCCCAAATGCCGTAAACCATTTTTTCCTAAATCTTGAAAAGTAGTTAATATGCCTTTTTTTATAAATTTCAAATGTCAATATGTTTTCTCAAAAATAAATCATTTACAATAAGCACCAAAACAGTTTTAATTTTGATTTCAATAACTTTACATTTGTTGAGTAGTATTGCCAATTTTCTCTAAATTTGTAGAAAACAATTTAACCAAAAAATTCAACCTTTATAAAGCCTAATGAAAAAGACATTAATTGTGTGTTTTAGTATTTTGACGTTTTCAGCATTTTGCCAATCAAAACTTGATGTAAAAAAAGAATTTGATTTGGCAGCCAAGCAATACGAAGGCATGCTTGCTTCTCATCCCGATCTTACGCAATTTCCGCAATCAACCTTACCAAATGGCTCTCCCCGAAACATGAAATCTGATTGGTGGTGCAGTGGTTTTTTTGGTGGCTCGCTCTGGTATATTTATCAATATAACCATGACCCAAAATGGAAAGAAGCTGCCGACAAATGGACAATGGCCGTTGAGAAAGAAAAATTCAATACTCGCACCCACGATTTGGGCTTTATGCTTTATTGTCCTTTTGGTAATGGCTATCGCTTAACTAAAAAACCTGAATATAAAGACATTATGCTCACAGGAGCAAAATCCTTAGCTACAAGATTTGACCCAAAAGTGGGTTTAATCAAATCTTGGGAAAGTTTTGCAGGTGGCTATAAATATCCTGTGATTATTGATAATATGATGAATTTGGAGTTTTTGTTTTGGGCAGCTAAAGAATCTGGCAACAAAGACTTTTATAATTTGAGTGTTACGCACGCCGACAACACCATGAAAAATCATTACCGCCCAGATTTTAGTAGTTATCATGTACTTTGTTATGGCCCCAATGGAGAAGTTTTAGCTAAAAAAACGCATCAAGGAGCTGCCGATGAGTCAGCTTGGGCAAGAGGACAATCATGGGGCTTATATGGTTATACAGTGATGTACCGAGAAACAAAAGACAAAAAATACTTAGATTTTGCTCGTAATATTGCCAATTTTTATCTGAATAACCCCAATCTTCCTGCTGATAAAGTACCTTATTGGGATTTCAGCAAAGTGGGCGAAGAGCGTGATGCTTCGGCCGCCGCCATTTGTGCCTCAGCACTTTTAGAATTGAGTACTTATGGAGGAAAAGATGCTAAAAAATTCTATGATTCGGCAGTAAAAATGCTCGAAAGTCTTTCAACACCTGCCTATAAAGCAGAATTGGGTAAAAATAATTACTTTATTTTGATGCACAGTACTGGTCATAAACCTGGCAATTCTGAAATTGATGTACCGCTTGTTTATGCCGATTATTATTATTTAGAAGGTTTATTACGTTATGATGCTTTGAAAAACAAAAAGAAATTATTTTAAATCATCCATCTCATGAAACGAATATGTCTTTGTTTTTTAATATTTTTTTTATTTTCAACTTCTACTAAAGCCCAATTAAAGTATTTGAATAACGAGATGAAAGTCACTGGTCATCCTCGAATTCTATTGCTTAAAGGAGAAGAAAATGCGATTTTAAAAAATATTTCTTCCGACCAAAATTGGGCAAAACTCAATGAAGTCATTATGAATGAAAGTGATAAAATCATAGCTTTCCCAACCTTAGAGAGAATTCAAATCGGGCGACGCTTGCTTAGCGTTTCGAGAGAATGTCTGCGAAGAATATTCTTTCTTTCTTATTCTTACAGAATCTCAAAAGACAAAAAATACCTTGATAGGGCAGAAAAAGAATTAATAAAAGTTTCACAATTTAATGACTGGAATCCTTCGCATTTTTTGGATGTTGCCGAGATGACAATGGGTGTAGCTATAGGTTACGACTGGCTTTACGACGATTTAACCAATTCTTCCAAAGAAATTATCAAAGATGCTATTTTAAAAAAAGGCATTGAACCTTCATTTGACACAAAATATAATTCTTGGCTAAAAGCTTCTCACAACTGGAATCAAGTTTGTAATGCAGGTATGAGTTATGGAGCTTTAGCTATTTTTGAAGAAAATCAAACACTTGCCCAACAAGTAATCGACCGAGCGATTGAGTCAATCAAATTGCCAATGGAAGACTACAAACCAGAAGGTGCATACCCAGAAGGTTATAGTTATTGGGGCTACGGTACGAGCTTCAATGTGATGTTTTTAGATGCAATTCAGCAGATTTATAAAACTGATTTTGGCTTATCTCAAACCGAAGGTTTCTTGAAAACCGCAGGATATTTTCAAAACATGGTAGGCTCTTCAGGAAAAACCTTTAATTATTCGGATGCGGGAGGTGGAAGTGGACTCAGCCCAGCCATGTTTTGGTTTGCTAATCAAACTCAAAATAATAGCCTCCTGTTTTTGGAAAAACAATACTTACAAGGGAAAGACAATTCAATGGAAAAAGATAGGCTACTTCCTGCTACCATGATTTGGGGGAAAGGAATTAGTTTAGCAAAAGTAAGCGAGCCTACACAACAAATTTGGGTTGGACAAGGAAAAAATCCCGTAGCATTGATGCGAACTTCTTGGACAAAGCCCGATGCTATTTTTGTTGGACTAAAAGGTGGCTCACCTTCGGTCAATCATGGACACATGGATATTGGTTCGTTTGTGATGGATGCCAATGGCGAGCGTTGGTCGATGGATTTAGGTATGCAAGAATATGAGTCTCTCGAATCGAAAGGCGTAAAATTATGGGGAATGACGCAAGATTCGGAGCGTTGGCAGGTTTATCGATACAATAATTTAGCCCATAGTACATTGGCATTTGACAACGCTTTTCAACGAGTTGAAGGCTACGCTCCCATCACAAATTTCACTAAAAACCCTAACTTTTTGAGTGTAACGAGTGATATTAGTCCAGTTTATAAGGATAAAGTTTCTTCTCTAAATCGTGGTATTGCCATTGTTGATCAAAAATATGTTATCGTAAAAGATGAAATAAAAACCTCTGAAAAAGCAACAACGGTAAGATGGGCTATGATGACTTCAGCAAGCGTTAAAATTACCAAAGATGGTACGGCAGAATTGAGTCAAAATGGTAAAAAATTGTATCTAAAAGTAGCTAAACCTTCAAATATTACTATCAAAACTTGGTCAACTCAACCAACACATGATTATGATGCACCAAATAATGGTACTACTTTAGTGGGTTTTGAAGTTTCAATTCCTGCGAATAGCAGCACTTCGTTGGATGTTTTTCTAATTCCCGAAGGAGCGAAAGTAAGTGCTAACCCAAAAATATTAACATTGAAAGACTGGAAATAATAATCAAATTTTAACTTCAACCTCTTATTATGACTCAATCAAGAAAAACTTTTTTAAAACACTTGGGGCTAACAGCTTTAGCTTTACCAATGTTTTCTATGCAAAAATCAAGTGTTGCACCAGCACCTAAACTTACGATTGGTCTTGCTTCATATACTTTAAGAAAATATAGCGTAACACAGCTTATCGAAATCTGTAAACGTTTGAATATCAAAGATGTAGCTCTCAAAAACTTTCATTTACCATTAGATGCCAGCGATACTGAAATACAAACAACCATAGCCAAGCTGAAAGAGGCAGGTTTAAATCCTTATGGAGGTGGTGTGATTTACATGAAAAATGAAGATGAAGTAAAAAATGCGTTTAGATATGCCAAAGCCGCAGGCATGAAATTGATTATTGGTGTACCAAATCATGAACTACTTCCTTTGGTTGAAAAATATGTCAAAGAAACTGATATTAGTTTGGCGATTCATAATCATGGACCTGGTGATAACGTATATCCAACACCAGCAACTGTCTATGAGAAAATAGAAAAATTGGATAAAAGAATCGGACTTTGTATTGATATTGGTCACGTAGTACGACTTGGTATGAATCCGATTGAGGCAATCAAAAAATACGGGCATCGTATGTACGATATGCACATGAAAGATGTGGATGGTGTGGTTGCAAAGAGCGAATCTATTCAAATTGGTAGAGGTGTGATTGATATTCCAAAAGTTCTAAAAACCTTGAAAGAGATTAATTATCAAGGAGTTATGAGCATTGAATATGAAAAAGATGCAGATAATGCCGAAGGTGGTTTATCAGAATCTGTTGGTTATCTCAGAGGAGTTTTAGCAATGATGTAACCTATTAAAAAACTTTTTTAACAAAATAAATACATGAAACGTATCTTAATTTTCATTTTATTGAATCTTTTTTCAGCAAATATATTTTCTCAAACAATTCATCTTTTCAATGGAAAAGATTTGAGTAATTGGTATAGTGATGTTCCTGCAAAAGATAAAGATTCGACTTTAAGACAATCTTTTATCATTCGCAATGGACTGTTAGTAAGTATGGGAACTCCTGAAGGACATTTGATGAGTAAAGAAAAGTACGAAAATTATCGTCTTGAAGTAGAATATCGCTTTGCTGGAAAGCCTGGTAATTGTGGTGTTTTGGTACATGCTTCTACGCCACGAGCTTTGTATGGCATGTTTCCTAAATCAATTGAAGTACAAATGATGCACGAAAATGCGGGAGATTTTTGGTGTATCGTAGAGGACATCCAAGTACCTGACATGGAAAAAAGAAGGGGGCCAAAAGAAAAATGGGGGATTACAGAAGGAAAAGAGAGAAGAGTGAAGAATCTAACTGATAATTCTGAAAAACCTTTGGGTGAATGGAATAGAATGGTGATTGAATGCCGAGCTGACAAAATTAAGGTTTGGGTAAATGGAGATGTGGTCAATGATGGATTTGGTGCGACCGCTCAAAAGGGGCAAATTGCCTTACAAGCTGAAGGTGCAGAAGTTGAATTTAGAAAAGTAGATTTGACGCCTTTGAACTAAGTTAAATTTCAAAAAACTTCACCAAATCACCTGCTTTTAAAAGAGTAAGATTAGTGGAATTTGGTGTATAAAGTTGAAGCTCAGTTCGACCAATCAATTGCCAGCCACCGGGGCTTTCGGAAGGATAAATACCTGTTTGATTTCCTGCAATGCCAACACTCCCTGCGGCAACTTTTGTGCGTGGTGTGGATTTACGAGGTGTTGCAATGCGAGCATCTAAACCGCCCATATAAGCAAATCCAGGCAAAAAACCCATCATATAAACACGATAAATTGGGGAAGTATGAATTTTAATTACTTCCCCAATACTTAATTGATTATATTCGGCTACAAAATTTAAATCTTCACCATCATAAATTACTGGAATATTAACTAAATTTGGCTCTATAACTTGCTCATTATTAAGATTTTGCAGACTATTTTCTAAATATTTTTTTGTAAAATCAAAAGCAGTTTTTACTTCTATATTTGTTTTTCTTACTTTTAATACATCATAAAAAACAGTAAGTGAGGCGTAAGCTGGCATCACTTCTATCATACCTAAAAAAGGGTTGTCTCTACAAAAACGATATAATCTCATTACAAAATTATTGACTTTTTCATCAATGACATTGCCAAAATCAATCGTAACTGCTGAGTCGCTTAGAGAAAATATTTTGTAACTTAAAGCCATTTATTGTCATAATTATTTAATTACATCCTCCAACTTGAGCTTTAAAAAAAGCACCTGCACTTACTTTAAAGCCTGGTTTAAGATGAATTTTTTTTGATTGATATACTGCATTTGTATTAGTACCCTCAACAAGATTTGAAGCATTAATTACTCCATTCTGGCTTGAGGCTTTTATTATTTGCCTTCCTGCAGAAATATTATTTATTGGGTTTTCTAAACTCACCAATGGTTCACAGTTTCCTGTGATATTTACTAAATAATCTTTCATCTGTCCGTAGGTAAAATCACCACATGGTGTTAACGGAGTTCCTTCAAAATTATAATTAGTTGTAACTATTCTTAGTCGGGTATTTTGTTGTGGCACAACTGTATTAGGTATCAAAAATGAAGATGCAAAAATTTCATGACCTGGAGTTGTGCGGGAACCAGGAGCAAAAAAAACTTTTTCATTCTCTGCAAATACGCCATCTTTATTAAAATCAACCCATACACCTAATTCAGTTTGGGGTTCACTAAAAATTTTAATTGAAAATGTATTTTGACCAATTGATAAACTTCTGGAGGGGAAAAACTTAAAAGGTTCAGTCAAACAAAGTCCAGAAGATTCTAAAGTTATACCATTAATAATTACCTCAAAAATACCACAAGCACTGACAAATGTAGGTGTACAATAATTTACGGGAGGAGTATTGTTTGTAGAAAAAGTTGTATCTGTAAAACTGGCACACCCAGCTTTTACTTGTGGGTCATAAACATTTATTCTAAGATTATAAATTGTATTAGGCGATAATTCTGTCAGTAATGAGTAATTTTCAGTCGTTGTGTCTGAAGTCCAAACATTTGAGTTAGTTGGTTTATATTCAACAATATAAGTTCCTCCACCAGTATGTTCCCAAGAAATGGTTGCTCTTGAGTTGTAAATATCATTTATGGCTAGAGTTACTGGTATATGAACACCTCCACCTAGAAATATTTTTGTATGATTTCTAACTAAATTTCCGGGAAGTGGGCCAAAACCATTATTAAAGTTGATTGTATAAAAAATATGGCAATAACTCATAATTGTTCCGCCATTAACTATAGGAGGTCCATAAAAGCCACAATTCCCTTCTGGATATAAACAATTGTCAAGAGGTCCGCCAGGCCATGAACAACTATGCGTGTGCGGAGAACCAAAATGATGCCCGATTTCGTGTGTAACTACCTCAACATTGTATGAATAAATAGGTACATTGTCTATAGTATTTGTAATACCAGCACTAACTGCTGCACCTTTAGAAAACAATCCGTCTATTTCGTCAGCTCTTCCACCATTACTTCTACCTGATAATAAGTGTGCTATATCACCATTAAATGTAGTTCCGATTTGGTTTTTAAATGTATTCAGGAATGTTCCCGTATTGGGATAAAGATAAAAGTAAGGATCGGTTGTATCCCAAATTTTTAGTTCTGACATTTGAACTGCAATATTCTCATTATTATACAATATCACCACCTGAGAAAAAAGCCTATTCACAAAATTGGCAGTTGTATTTATTGAGAAGCCATTTGCGGCAAAAATTGTAGAATCAGCTTCAAAATAAATTTGAATCGTACTACAATTGATAGTATTAGTGTTTAAGTTATTTTTTACTTCCGAAGAAAGAATATTTTTTAGTCCTATATCGCTTGTTTCGCACGAAAAATTATTTTTTTTAGCTAAATCTTTGTCATTATATAAAACATAACGGCTGGAGTTTTTTAATTTACCTAAATTATAATTACCATCTTTATTGGCTATTATTCCACTAATTTCGCCGTTATTTATGCTTAATGCAACTAAAGATAAGCTATCTCCATCAATGATACCTTGATAATAAATACCTTTTTCTATCTTGATTTCTTCATTTTTTGAATTAACAACTTTATAAGTCGGGCTAAAAATATCAATCGGTATAAGCACCAAATCAAAATGCATATTATTTGAAAACGGTACTGATAAATTCAAAAGTTTAGGGTTTTGCTTTTGTATATTATTTAATTCGAGATTATTGACTGAAAACTCCATCACTTCACTTCCAGCCTTAAAAGTACTATCAAATAAAGGTCTTGTAGAAAGAGTAAAAATAGAAGAAGTTTTGACTGCCACATTATTTTTTTGAGCAGTCAAAACTTCTTTATATACTTTATTTTGTGCTTGGCAATAAGTAATTGTCAAAAAGAATAGCATCCAAAAATATACTTTCCTCATTTTATATAGTATTAATCTCCTAAATTAATGTATATTTTTCATTTTACATACATAAAATAGTAAAAATCAAATACGAGTATAATACTTAACTAATAAGAAATCGTAACTAATAAATTACTTTCCGTATAACTCATTAAATGCCTTCTCATATTTATCACCTGCTTTCCATTTTGGTGCCGTTGGTCTATCGCCTATCAATCGGGCAGAATAAATATAAGCTTGACAAAATTTTAGCAAATAATTATAATTAACAGTTTCTGGGCTATCACTCACTTGGTGATAAAATTTATTGATTTCAGCATCGAAAGCAGTAAACCCTGGAGCAAAATCTGGAGCAGGAATACCTTTGGCTGCTAAATTTACATTATCTGAGCGATCGAAAAGATTTTGTTCCGGAGCTGGGTCGTTAATAGCAGTCAAACCATAGGCTTTTGAACCAGCTTCAATTTGTGCTTGGGCATCAGTGCGATCAAGCCCAATCACAGTAACTTTGGTTGTATCATTATAACCTGCACCATCGCAATCAAGATTAAATACACATTGTTTCAATGGCAAAAGTGGGTGTTCGGCATAATATTTACTACCTAATAAACCAATTTCTTCGCCTGTATAAGCAATGAAAAGAATCGAACGTTTGGTTCTTTTCGCTGTAAAAGATTTTACAGCCGATAAAAGTGCAGTTGTGCCGAAAGCATTATCTCTTGCACCATTGAAAATCGTATCGCTTGCTGTCACTTTCCCATTTTTTTTACCAGTTCCCACATGGTCGAAATGAGCAGTTAGTACAATGTATTCATTTTTTAAAACAGGGTCTGTTCCTTCCAAAACACCTATGACATTCTGTGACATTACCGTCTTTTTTGCCACTTCACTTACATTCATACTCAAAGTTGTAAGTGTTTCTTTGGCAAATTTTTTCAAATGAGCATTACTTACCCAAATCTGTGGCATTTCTGCATTAGCTTGACTTTCAGGAGCTAAACTTAATTTTTCTCCACCCATAAAGTTAGTAATTGCTCCCCAAGGAAACTTCAAATTATATAATTGAACAAAAGCGGCTGCACCATTTTTGGCAGCAAATTCACCTTTCTTTGCAGAGCCAACGATATTTGCATAAGGGTCATCACTATTTGGAACTCCAAATTGAGCAATCACAACTTTACCCTTTACATCGAGGTCTTTATAGTCGTTTTGTTTTTCATCAATCCAACCATAACCAACAAAAACTACAGGAAGGTTTTCCAATTTAGTTGCTTTCCCCGATAGCATAATAAAATCTTTCGTCCATTTAAGCGTGTCATTCCCTACATAAACTTCCCCTTTTTTAACAGGTTTAGTATTTTCAAAAGGAACGGGTTGTAAATAATCTTTTTGGTCATTAACGGTTTTTAAACCCTGTAAACGAAACTGTTCTGCAATGTAGCGAGCTGTTACATTATTTGTCACTTCACCAGTTGCACGACCCAACATTTCATCAGAGGCGATAAAACGAATGTGAGCTTCGATTTCCTTTTTTGATAAACTGTATTCAGGTAACTTGCTAATTTTTTGGGCATTTGCTCCAAATAACATTAGCGTTAAGGCTAATAATAGATAATTGTTTTTCATTGATGATTTGTTTTATTTTTAAATGATTGTTCTCAAATGGTGCAATTTAGAAAATTGCACTATATCATCAAACTTAAAGCTTTTTCTACATCGGATGTAGGTAATTGACAAGTTTTATCAAAACATACATAAATTGTTGTATCGCCATTAATGGCTTTTCTATTTAATAACAATGGAAGGTCAGCAGTATCTTTTGTTCCTACAAAAACTTTATTTGGTAAATACTTCAAATCAATTAAAGCCCTGATATTCAACAAATTATCACCAACAATGGCAATTTCTACAATTGGATTGGCGTGTTGAGTTGCCAAACAAGCCCATTGTGTAACCCACTGAGCATCAGACAAAATAATGCGTTTCATTTTTGCCAACATCAAATTACTGATTTTTATGAAATCATTTCTGCCAAGAATTGTTCCGAGATTATAAAGATTGGTTGCCATCATTGAGTTGGAGGCAGGAATTACATTATCAAAAATTTCTTTCTTGCGAGCAATTAATTCTTCTCCTTGAACATCGGTAAAATAGAAAAACTCATCTTCGACATCATAAAAATTGCTAAGAACATAATCACTGAGCATTTCTGCCTCATTCAACCATTTTTCATCAAAAGTTACTTGATAAAGTGCTGTATATGAGTCAATTACACTTGCATAGTCTTCGAGATAAGCTACTAAATTTGCTTTGCCGTTTTTATAATTGTGCCAAAGCCCTCTACCCTCTTGACCATCTTCATTTGTTACTTTGATTGTCATTTTTTCGAGTAAAAAATGAGCATTTTGTAAAGCTAAATCCAAAAATTTGGGTGAGCCAATATAGCGATACGCATCAATTAAACCTTTGAGCATCAAGCCATTCCACGAACAAAGAATTTTATCATCCAAGCCTGGATGAATTCTTTTTGCTCGATAATCAAAAAGTTTTTGTTTAATTTCCTGTGTTAAAGGAAAACCTCCATCTATAAAATCACGGCTTTCAAGATGCACTACATTGTTTCCATGTTCCCAGTTACCATCTTCAGAAAATTCGAAAGTTTCACAAAATTCAGCTGCATCTTCGCCTAAAATCGCCTCGATTTCTGCTTTTGTCCAAATATAAAATTTACCTTCTTCTCCTTCACTATCGGCATCCAAAGCTGAATAAAAACCACCTTCTTCACTCATCATTTCTCTTTCGAGCCAATCAATGGTTTCTGTTACTTTTTCTTTATAAAATTCATCTTTTATAAGAGCATAAGCCTCTGCATATAAGGAAGTTAACTGTCCATTATCATACAACATTTTTTCAAAATGTGGCACTTTCCAATCTTCATCAGTCGAATAACGAGTCCATCCACCACCAATGGTGTCATAAATTCCTCCCAAAGCAATTCTATCAAGCGTAAGCTTTAAATGATTCAAAGCTCGTTCATCTTTCGTAGCAGCATAATATCTTAACAAAAACTTCCAAATACTTGGCATCGGAAATTTAGGGCTGCGATTCATTCCGCCCTTTTCAAAATCAAAATCTCGGTGTAAGCGATTAAAAATTGCGGTCAACTCTCCTGTTGAAATCTTTAAAGAATCATCACCAATATCCATTTGATATTTTTCACTTTCTTTGGCGAGCATGTTTTGGGTGAATCCTTCAGCAGATTTTTGAAGTTTTTCACGGTCATTTTTAAAGGCATTACTTATACTTTCGACCAAATTTACCCAGTTCTTGGGAGGGAAATATGTTCCACCATAAAAAGGTTTGGCATCAGGCATCAGAAAAACATTGAGCGGCCACCCACCTCTCAAACCCATCGCTTGCAAAGCATCCATATAAATAGCATCTACATCGGGGCGTTCTTCACGGTCAACTTTGATACAAACCAAATGCTCATTCATGATGGCAGCAATTGCTTCATTCTCGAAAGATTCTCGCTCCATCACATGACACCAATGGCACGCCGAATAACCGATGCTCACCAAAATTGGTTTATCCTCAACTTTGGCTTTTTGTAAGGCTGCTTCTCCCCACGGATACCATTCAACTGGATTGTGAGCGTGTTGAAGTAAATATGGACTGGTTTCGTTGATGAGGCTATTTTGCATATTTTTGTTGTGAAAAAACCTGCAAGGTCTAAAAAGACCTTACAGGTTTTGTTGGTTCAGATTTATTTATTAAAAACAATCTTTTTGTTAAGTCCTAAAACTCGAACAAAGTAAATTCCATTAGCTAACTCACTTATATTCAATATTTTACAATTTTCTCCTTGTATAAAAGAGTGTCTTTGTTGGATAACTTTTCTTCCACCAATATCAAAAATTTCAATAGGAGCTTCTTGTGCTTTAGGACTAAATATTTTGATAGAAATATCTTCACTTACTGGATTAGGCGAAACCTCAAAAGATAAAATTTCTGGTTCATTACCTAAAAGTGTCATATCAAATTTACATAAAAACACATCGTAACCTTTCAAGGAAATATTTTGACGATAATTTTTATAGGCAATTTCTACCGTTACAACCTCATTCTCATCTTTTGCATAAGGATTATGGGCAGCTACTAATAAATCATTTCCTTTGGCAACTGCTCGCCAAATCGGTTTTCGAGTATCAACATACTCACGAGCAGGTGTTGGAATGACCAACTCATAATTGCCCGAAAACATATCTTTGTATTGCGAAAGACGGTAAAGTCCATTGATGAAATGCTCGTACGTTACATAATTTTCATCGGAATTAAATGTGCCTGGGTCGTCCCAAAGCCAAAGGCCATTGGCTCCCGAAAAGAAAGGAAAAATAGCCGTTGCTTCAGCCATAAATGGTCTGATAAATTTCTTTACAAACTGTGTTGTATAACTAAATCGCAACCAAACAAAGGGTATAATCGGCTTGCTTGTCCATGCACGATTTACCTCAATTTGAAAAAGCATATAGGCTAAATAATCAGGGGCAAGTGGACTGGGATAATCATAATAATAATAAGCTGCTGGACTAAAAAAATCTTGGTTAGCGTATGCTTGTCCACCTAAAGCATTCTTTGAAAAATCATAATTGATATAATTTAGTAAAGACGCATCAGAAGTCCATTTTTGCCATGAATTTCCTGCTATATTGATATACGTATTTAAAATTGGAGCATCGGCATAGCCACCAATTTTTGTATTTTGAGTAGCATTATTTTTAGTTTCTGCAAAAACCTGAGCATATAAAGCTTGAATATCTTTTTTATATTGTGTGATAAATGATTGATTATCAAGACTCTTATAAGCAGCGGGGGTTGTTGGGTGATTCTTTAGTACCAAGATCGAATCATTAGATTTTATTTGTAACTCAATATCTGGAACAAAAAAATCAATATCAGCTTTACCTGTCCCAAATGAATTTGTGAAGGAATTGGCAAAGCCTGTTAAATCATTACGCCACTTATTTTTGTACAATTCGATATTATTTCCCCACGGGCTTTTTATCGTTTCCCAAGGTTGATTGGCAGAAGGATAACCAGCACCATACCAGACCATCGCTCTTTGATTTCTTGGTAAATCTGCATCATTACCATCAGAAGTTGCCAAATGACTAAAACCATGTTTTAATGGCAATTTTTGAGCATCACCAAATCTTGGTCCACCATAAACGATTGAAAAAGGCAATGAAAACTCTGGAAATTTTTGCCATTCAATAGTTCTATTTTTGGTAGTTGGTGTCAGTTGAAAAGCACTTGGCTGGCATGAGTTTTGGGCATTGATTTTTGTAAAAAAACCAAGTAATAATATTGACAATAGATATTTATTCAATAATATTCTCATTTTCTTTTCCAAGTTGGTCAAATACAAAACGAATCGAGCTGTAAGAATTCAATAATGCTTTCTGAATTTCTTTTTCGTCCATCCAACATAATTCATCAATACCTTCTTCTTTTTGAGGCTTCATTGCAGAATCGTCCAAACACTCCATTCTGTACCATTTCGTACGTTTGAGGATTTTATTATTTCCCATCGTATATGTATGCCATGTTGTGCAAAGTTTCTCGCCTAATTTAACCTTTACATTGCATTCTTCTTCAACTTCACGCACAGCAGTTTGTTTGGCTTTTTCGCCGTCATCACGCTTCCCTTTTGGTAAATCCCACTTACCTAATCGGTGCATCAACAGTATTTTACCTTCTGAATTAAATACCACTCCACCGGCAGCTTTCACAACTTTATAAAGATTTCGAATATGCGTTTCAGCTGCACCTTTATCTTCAACAACTACAGTAACAGACTGATAATCAACATCTTCTGAACTTTGAATCAATTTAAAAAACTTGTCTATTGTAGCACTTGAAGCGTTTAAAATCACTACGTGTCCTCGTAGTTTTTTGTTACTTACTTGTTCCAATCGAGCATCTAACATCGAATCAAAATCTTGTCCATGTAGGTCTTTAAAATCTTTTTTATTTACGATTCTAACTAATTTGTCATTAATAAAAATAACCATAAGGTTTGTAGAAGAAAGTTTAATTTATGGCAAAGTTCGGAAATTTTTTGGTAGTAATTAGATAGATAAAAAAATTATAATATTGTTTTTGCATAAAATCTACTTAAAATATTTTATTTTGCATCTTAATAACCATCAGACCCTCGAATTGAGTGTCTAAAAATTTTAAATGGAAATTTTAATAATCCTTATTTTAGTCATAATCAATGGTGTATTCTCCATGTCGGAGATTGCTCTAATCTCTTCCCGAAAAACCAAACTTGAAATTGCAAGCAAAAATGGCGATCGTCGTGCTGCTTCAGCCCTCGAACTTGCCAATTCTCCAAATAGATTTCTTTCAACTGTTCAAATTGGCATCACACTTATCAGTATTTTAACTGGTATATTTTCGGGTGATACCATTACCATAAGTGTTCAGAATTTCTTAACAAATTTAGGTCTTGATACTAAATATTCCAGTAATGTCGCTGTCGGTTTGGTAGTATTGATGCTCGGTTTTGTACAATTAGTTTTGGGTGAATTAGTTCCCAAGCGTATTGGGATGTCAAATCCAGAAGCGATTGCAAAAGTGATGGTGGCTCCAATGAATGTGCTATCAAAAATCACTTCTCCATTTATTTGGCTTTTGACTAAATGTAGCGACCTCATTATCAAGATTTTAGGAATTGAAGTTTCTGACAACTCCGTAACAGAAGAAGAAATAAAATCAATGATTCAAGAAGGAACGAGCGGAGGGGCAATTGATGAAATTGAGCAAGAAATTGTGCAAAATGTTTTTCACTTGGGTGATAGGAAAATTACATCTCTGATGACCAATCGTAGTGATGTAACATTTTTAGATATTGAAGATTCCGTCAAAGAGAATAAAGAAAAAATTATTGAGTCAAAACATTCTGTATATCCTATTTGTGAAGGTGATATTGACAACATAATTGGTTTGCTTTATATCAAAGATTTATTGGGAAAAGATTTGAATATCGAACTCGAAAATCTTAAAGAATTTGGTAAAGAGCCACTATTTATTCCAGAAAATAACCAAGCATATCAAGCATTGGAAAAATTCCGTGAAGAACGCATTCACATGGGTATTATTTTGGATGAATATGGTAGTGTAATGGGAATTATTACTTTAAATGACATTTTAGATGCCTTGGTGGGTGATATTTCGGTAGATGATGAGTTTGGCTATGATATTCATGAACGAGAAGATGGTAGTTTTTTAGTGGATGCTTCACTTCCATTCGATGACTTCTTGAATCATTTTGAAATTGTCATCAATAATCGTAAAGAATATACAGGTTTTGATACACTTGGTGGTTTTGCCTTACATATACTTCAAGAAATTCCTGATACAGGAGATACATTTGAGTGGGAAGATTATCAATTTGAGATTATCGACATGGATAAAAATCGCATCGACAAGATTTTATTGAAGAAAAAAGATAGTGAGTAAAACTCAAACATTCATTGGCTCAAATAAAAAAAAATTACTTCCATTAATCAATTGCCTCTATTCTGATAACTAAAATTACAGCTCCCCTTTGAGGCGGGGGGTAACTCTATTTTATGACTGTTTCACAAAAAATTGCTTCTTTTTTATTAGAAACAAAAGCTGTCAAATTAAGTCCAGAGCAACCATTCAAATGGAGTTCTGGCTGGAATTCTCCAATCTATTGCGATAATCGTGTAACACTTTCTTATCCTGATGCACGTACTTTCATCAAGAAAGCATTAGCAAAAGCCATTAAAAAACATTTTCCAGAGGCAGAATTAGTTGCTGGTGTAGCTACAGCAGGTATTCCTCAAGGAGCATTGGTAGCTGATGCTTTAGGATTACCATTTGCGTATGTCCGTCCTAAACCGAAAGAACATGGCATGGGGAATCAAATTGAAGGGCGTATTGAAAAAGGACAAAAAGTAGTGGTAATTGAAGATTTAATTTCAACGGGTGGAAGTTCATTAAAAGCAGTGGATGCCCTTCGTGAGGCTGGAATTGAAGTAATCGGAATGGTAGCAATTTTTACTTATGGATTCAAAGTTGCTGATGAGAATTTTGCTGACAAAGGTGTAAAATTAGTTACTTTAGGTCATTATAATTCATTAATTGACCAAGCCATTGAACAAAACTATATTTCGGCAGAATCACTTGATTCGTTGAAAAAATGGAGAAGAAATCCTGATAAATGGGGTGTTTGATTGTAAAACAATTTTCCAAATTGTTACAGAAATTGAACAATTTGGAAAATTGTTATAGAGGTTAGTATCAAACCTTATCAGGCTCAGGATGTACCCAACCTTTTCTATAAGGGCGTTTGAGTAATTTTGTTGCTTCGGCATCGCCTACTACTACTCTTTTTTGAGGGTCATATACTAAAGGGCGTCCAACCTTCATCGAAACATTTGCCAAAATACAACTTGCAGTCGAAATATGTCCTTGCTCAATATCGGCCACTGGTTTGCTTTTATTTTCTATGGCAGCTAAGAAATCAAGCATGTGAAGCCTCGTTGCAGGAGCTGCATTGAGTTCGATACGCTCTTCGGTCAAGTCTTCTGGATACTTTTCTTTTTCGTAAACTACATCTTTATGAATTTTATCGCCTTTGCCTTGAGGCACAAAATCATAGGCCATTGTACTGGCAAACAAAGTACCTTTTTCGCCAAAAAGTGTAAATGACCAAGGATAATCTGGATTAGCTGGTGTTCCCCAAGTGCGATGTTGCCAAACACAATTGAGTTCATCATATTCAAAAACGGCAGATTGTGTATCTGGAATATTTGACTTACCTTCTTTTTGAACATAAATTCCACCTTGAGAGCTAATTCTTTTTGGCCAACCTAATTTCAACATCCAACGCACAGTATCAAACATGTGGATACACATATCGCCCATAACTCCATTGCCATATTCTTCAAATGTACGCCACCAACGAATGTGCGGTAAACCATCATAAGGACGCAAGGGTGCTGGGCCTGTCCACATTTCATAATCAAAAAAATCGGGTACAGGCTCTGCTGGAGGATTTCCATTATTTCGCATGTGATAGTAGCAACACATTTCTACATGAGATATTTTGCCAAGCAATCCCGCATCAACGATGTTTTTCTTTGCTTCAATCAAATGTGGCGTACTTTTGCGTTGCGTTCCAACCTGTACTACTTTATTGTATTTACGAGCCGCAGCTACCATCGCTTCACCTTCGATCACATCAACACTAATGGGTTTTTGCACATAAACATTGGCTCCTGCTTTTACACAATCTATTGCCATCAAGGCATGCCAGTGATCGGGGCTACCTATCAATACGATATCTAATTGGTTTTCGGCGAGCATTTTTCTGTAATCGCCATAAAGCGTAGGTATTTTGCCTGATTTTTGACGTTTTGCTACTAAATTACCTGCTGCTATAAGCATGTTTTTATCAACATCGCATAAAGCCACAACATCAACATCGGCAACTTGTATGAGGCGAAATAAATCACTTTTCCCATACCATCCAGTCCCAATTAAGGCAACACGATAGGTTTTGGCTGGCTGAATTATTTCATCCATACCGCTGACACTCAATGTTGTCAATGCCAGCGATGCCGCAGTTCCTTGAATAAAACGACGGCGATTAATAGTAAGGTTATTCATTATAGATAAATGGTTGAAATTTTATGAACATTCAAGTTTAATAAATTTTTCGATGACTTCTTAGTATTTATACGAAAATCGAGAAATTAAGAAAAAAGAATCTTATCAGATGATTCTTAAAAAAAATAATGGGTGAATAACAAATTCACCCACCCTAACAATTAAACTTTATATCATAAGCAATAATCAATTACAACCACTTATTTCTGCCTTAAATACAGCATTTGCATTGGCTTGAAATCCTGCACTAAGTAAAATTGCATTACCAGCTTTATAAATAACATTAGCAGGCGAGAACACTTTATTTGTTGCTGTTATGATTTGAGAAGCTTGTTTAGTACTTACCCCACTGCTTATGTCGTTAGTTGGACTATTTAAATTCAAAGAAGCAGTTGTAGATACAAGATTTGAACTATTGGTATCGCCTGATAGAACTTGATTAGTAGAAACCACCCTTATTTTATATTTTGAACCGGATGTAATATTCAAAGGAACTGTACAAAGCACCACACCTGCTGATTCTGTACTTCCTATAATTATTGGATTATCAAATGTTCCATTGGCATCTGAAAGTTGCACCTCAAACATATTCGTTGAAGTAAACACCCCCATTGTAGTAAAATTTACATTAAATTTAGTACCTGCACACAAAGAATTAATACTAAATGTTGGTGCAGAAATACTTGCTGAATTTGAAACAACTGTAAAGTTTGTCAAAACTGGCCCATAAGTAATATTCCCTTGAGCATTGTCGTTTTCATAACCTGTAATAGTCAAAACATAGTTTCCTGGCAAAAGGTGCCTGCCTAGTATATAGTCTCCAGTATTATTAAACAATGCAAAGTAAGGAATACTTTCGACCACTTCATGTAAATAAGGCATTCCAACAATTTTCATTCTAAAACTTAATATTTTAACACTCGGGCAAATAGGATTTACTAATATCGATGTTTCTTCTGGTACTTCAGCAATCACCATATTATTGGTTAATGGGAATTTAAAAGCAAATGGATTACCAGCTTGAACATAATCATAATCAACAACAGTCAGACATGGATCACTCTCTGTAATAATTACATTCGTAGTAGCTGTTGCTGTACAAGACCCTTGTTTCACTGTAACTGCGTATGTGCCTGCCATTGTAAGCGTTGCACCTGAAATATTGACAGGATTAGAGGTGCTAACAAATGAATTTGGCCCCGACCAACTATATGTTGTACCTCCAGTAGCACTTAATTGGATGGTTTGTCCAGTAATATAAGGGCCTGTATTTGTTGCTGTTGCATTCATTGTAGTCACATTTATCGTTGCAGCAGAAGAATTAGCAGGCAAACAACTTCCATTTTGAACCACTGCTCTAAATTTAGTTGTTTGAGTGAGATTTAAATAATTTAAAGTAGTGGTAGTTTTTGCTATTGTAGTTATATTTAAAAAGTCATCTGTTGATGATTCCCATCTCAATATAGTCCCTGTATGTCCACTCAAAGTCAGTATTCCTGCATTCGTACCTGCACAAACAGTAGCATTATTAGTGACAATACCCCCAATACTGACACATGTACCTGTAATAGTCAATGTTGCTGGTTTACGAATACTTGTGTTACAAATTAAACCAGGCACAGCACAACCAGCTTCAGCATAATATGTATAATTTCCAGGGGCGGTGTCAGTTGGTATATATTCTGTGTTGGTAGCAATTGGAGAACCACCCGTTGCATTACTATACCATTTTATCGTACTTGCTACACCAGTCCCGCTTGTAAATACAGTGATAGAGAATGATTCCACACAAAGGGGATCAATAGCTTCATTGTCATTCGCAATAAGTTTCCAAACACCATTTGGATTAATTCCACTTAAGATAGCCAGTAGTTGAGCAGGAGCAAATGTACCAGCTGCTGGTAAAGCACCAATGGTGCTACCTCCATCTTCAAATGTTGTAGTAAGAGAACCTAAAGTTGTAGTTCCTTGTCCATAAACACCTGAATTGAGCAAATTTATGGTTGCACCATTAGGTGCTTGAATTTTAAATGAAACTTCATTGTAGTATGGTTTAGCCGTTCCTCCTTCAGTACCACAATCATTAATAGTACCACCACTTCTTTTTCTCCAAGTAATAGCTACTTTTACTTTGCCTAAATTTGTACCTACTCCCGAAACTGTCACTTGAGGGTCGTCTCCACTTTTTGTTCCACCATCATAGCCAATTGTTGGGCCAGCATAAGTCACAGTATTTTGACCTGCACATGAAGCACTTGCTTGAAGTCCATTTCCAGGAGTTAATGTGGTACCAAAAGTAATGGTTCGGCTGATCGTAGTCGGTGGCTGAACTCCTAAATTAGCCGTCACAAGAATTGGTGCTGATGGCAATGAACAACCAAAACTGGTAATTTCAACATAATAGCTACCACTTTGTTTAACAACTAATTGTGCTTGTGTTGCTGATGGTATAGCGACATCATTTTTATACCACTGAAAAGAATAATTAGGGTCGGTATTTGCACTCAGAGTGGTAGAATCTCCTTCACAAAATGTTGTTGGTCTAATAAAAGATACATTAAGCGTAGGGCAGGATGATTTACCAATAATAGTTATTCTATGCTTTTGATTATAACTTCCTGCGATGGCACTTCCGCCATTTACATTAAGTACATAATCAATATTAATAAATTCATCTGATTCTCCAAAAGCATTGTCATAAACTCTTAATGTAAAATCTTTACTCGTTGTTCCTGCATTCAAGACAAATGGTGTTGGAATTAGTAAATCATAATCCACGCCCTCTGTAGCTGTACCAGACTTATTAAAGGTAATATTTACAGGTTGAGTAGGTGCTTGGTCAATAACAACACTAATCATATAATCTTTATAAGGTAAATTAGGAGGACCAGATGCGGGAGTGACCGATTCTACTTGACGAGTAATTGTTCCACCTTTTTTAAAATGTACCGTAGGAGTCGTCTGTGGGTCATTTATTTTAAAACTTCCTATTCTTGTTTTCCAATTATATGAGGATGTTGTTTGGTAATATTCATTAGTGTACCATAATGTTTCTTCGTCTGAAGGGTCAGTTGCCATTGATGTGTAGTCTCCCCACCTATTACCTGAACCCGTCTGCGAGCCAGTACCATCAAAAAATATCTGTTCGGCTCCCAATGTATTCAGTGGGTCTGTTTTTTTTCTTTCAGCATAATTAATACTAGGAAATGTGGTTGCACTTGACTTGCTATATGCCAAAGCGATATTACCCTTTTGGTCAATTCCAACACTTCCCATCCAACGATTTTCACCTGTTGTACCACTAATAGCACTTGGTGCATACGTTGATTGTTGATTAATTGTCCAGGAACTTGCTGGGTTGGCTCGGCTTAGTTCATACCAACGCATAGCCGCTTGAAAAGTAGCTTTTGTAGTAGGATTGGCTCCACTGACGTTTACACCATAGTTCATTATTAAAGATTCGGAATTATCAAAACGGCGATAGACAACCCTACTCATCATACGGTCAGTAATTGCATCTAGTCCATCAGTTGTTCCAGGTTGTTCAATAGCTGACCTTGAGCTTGGTGACCTGCCATCAAACGCTGCCACTGGTATTGTTCCTCTAACACTTAAAGTTGAGGAAGCAGGATTTGTAAAATTTGCATGTAAAGTTCGAATCCATAATTCATCATTTCCACCAAATTCATTCGCATTAAATGAAGTAAAAATCGCATCCGAACTTGATTCAGGTGTTTTAAAACCTTCCATACTTGCGGGCAAATATCCACCTTCTGCAGTATCTTGAAATCTGATAAGCGTTGAAGTTGCTTCACCATTGACCATTTTTGTTCTGTCAACTGCATAAAATCCTTGTCCTAAATAAGATGTTCCCGCTTGGTTGAACTCATGGGTTGTTATTACATAACTATTGTTCCAAATACCCACGTGAGGATAATCTGGAAATACACCAACGGTAGGAAACTCATAAACAAAATATGCACCAGTTGGGTCAGGAGTTTGTGAAATACAAAAGATAATCGACTCACTTCCCGCAGGTAAATTAAATTGTAATAGCATCCATCTATCTGCCAACTGATCATATAAAACAATAGGATCTCCATCATCTTGTGATGTTGAAGCAATTGAACTGAATTTAATTGGTCCAGAAAGTAAATTACCTGATTTATCAAAAACTTTATGTGCCGAATTCACCATCTGTACAATATGATTGGGTCCAACACACATATTGGGGTCGGGTGGTGCAAACGTAGAACCATAAAGCGGCACATTATCATTGGCCGAACAACCATCAAATGAATTAGAAAGTGGTAAAGTTGCTGTAATAAAACTATTGGTAACTCCTTGAATCGCTTCATCAAAACTATTTAACTTTTCACTTTCAATTGGAAAACGGACTCTTTTATTAGCTTTATCCTTTTCATTAAATTGTCTTGCTTTCTTATTCCTTGGTACAGGCCCAGTATATTTAATATCGGTTAATTTGGGACTTATTTTAATCATTTTTCCAATACTTATACTCGTTGGGCTTTGCTGAGAAAAACCTATTTGACTAAGGATTATAAAGAAAATTAAAGAGCATATTTTTTTCATCTTAAAAAAATTGATTGATTTAATAGTATACTTTCACTACATTTTAGATTAAACTTAGCAAATAAAAGTTTGTAGGTTATTTAATAGATTAAAAATTTATTGAACGGTTCATTTACAATTGCAAAAATGATCTATTAATAGTTATCTTTCCTCATAAAAGATATACATTTTTCTGAATGCAGTAATCTTTGAGTCTGTATTAAAATTGATTCTTTTTATTTGATTACGCTCTATAAAGATATTATTATTTTGTATCATTGCAGAAAAAATTCTATTCTACCCCCTATGAAAAACTTTCTTCTATTGTTAGTCGCTTCCTTAATAATTGTTAATAGTGAAGCTCAAACTATTTTAACTTCATCAGTAACAGCTAAATCTCTTTCAGTAGCCAGTTCTCCTGAAGCTGTCGGAATTTCTTCTGAAAGACTAAAACGCATTGATATTGCCCTAAACGATCTCATTAAGCAAGATAAATTACCTGGAATGGTAGCACTTTTTGTTAAAAATGGCCAAATTGTTTATCACAAAGCCTTTGGCTATGCTGATTTTCAAACCAAAAAATTAATGAAAACAGATGATATTTTTCGCATTGCTTCCATGTCAAAGGCCATCACTTCAACGGCTGTCATGATGCTTTATGAAGAAGGTAAATTTTCCTTAGATGACCCCATTTCTAAGTTTATTCCTGAATTCAAAAACCCGAGAGTACTAAAATCTTTTAGATTTTCGGATACAACATATACAACCGAACCTGCTAAATCAGAAATAACTATTCGTCAATTATTGACACACACTTCTGGTTTAGGTTATGGGGTTATTGACGGCGATGATAATTTCAAAGCCATTTACAAAAAAGCTGGAATAACTGATTTATACACGACCCAAAATGTAAAAATTGGTGAAAACATCAAAAAATTAGCAAAATTACCCCTGCATTTTCATCCTGGCGAAAAATATTCTTATTCTGAAGGACTTGATGTATTGGGATATTTTATTGAAATTATTTCTGGAATGCCTTTTGACGAGTTTCTACGCACTCGCTTATTCGAGCCTTTGGCCATGAATGATACTTACTTCTATTTGCCTGATGCAAAAAAAGACCGCTTAGTTTATGTCCAAAAACCTGATAGTATTCAAAAATGGGTACGTTATCCTGTCACTTTCTATGACCCAAATTATCCAATTTCGGGTGCAAAAACATTCTTTTCGGGTGGTGCTGGTCTATCATCAACTGCAAAGGATTACGCTACTTTTTTACAAATGTTGCTGAATGGTGGTGCAATGAATGGAAAGCGTTTTTTAAGTCGTACAACGGTTGATTTATTAACAGCCACCAATCAAACAGGTGAACTTTTTGGTGGACCAAAAGGAGATGCTTATTTTAGTTTAGGATTCAGTGTGGTTAATCAATATGGCAATGCTAAAGGATTGGGAAGCATTGGAAGATTTAGCTGGGGCGGTTATTTCAATACTAATTATTGGGCCGACCCAAAAGAAAAAATGATCATGGTTTTGATGAAACAAACCCAAGCTGCTCCAGATGGCGGATCGGAAGCTATATTTACAAGATTAATTTATCAATCTATTGACGATTAAGAAACTGATATTCATCTACACAAGTATCTAATTGGTCGTTAATTCCTTAAATACGACTAAACTATGAATAGATTTAGTAAGTCTAAGGTCAATTACACCCAATAATTTACTTACGAATGAAAAAACTATTTCTACAAACAATTATATTCTTTGCTGTAACAATCAATGCAAATGCCCAAACAGTTGAAGTTTCGGGCGTGGTTCAAGACGCAAAAAGTAATGTTGCCGTTTCGGGGGCAAGTATCCTATTAATAAATGCACGTGATAGTACACAACGAAAAGGAGTTTTGGCAAATGCCGACGGAAAATTCACCTTATTAAATGTTAAATCAGGAAATTATCGTCTGCGTGTAACATCAATTGGGTATGGCAATCTCGAAACAAGAGTTTTAGTTGGAAATACAGCTAAAAACTTAGGCATTCTGAAGCTTTCTGAAAATGATAATCAATTAGGGGAGGTAACTGTCAGAGAAAAACAGATAAGAGTTGAACAAAAAGGCGATACAGTTCAATACAATGCAGATGCTTTCAAAACAAATCCAGATGCTACGGCAGAAGATTTAGTTAAGAAAATGCCAGGTGTAACAATTGAAAATGGCGTAGTTAAAGCCCAAGGCGAAGAAGTTAAAAAAGTAACGGTTGATGGACAAGAGTTCTTTGGCGATGACGCTGCGTTAGCACTCAAAAATCTACCTGCAGAAGTGATTGATAAAGTACAGGTTTTTGACCGTCTAAGTGAGCAGTCACAATTTACTGGTTTTGATGATGGAAATTCAGTAAAAACCATTAATATCACCACTCGTCAAAATAAAAACAATGGACAATTTGGGAAAATTTATGGTGGATATGGCGAAAATGAACGTTATCAGTCAGGTGTGAGTGTTAACTTTTTCAAAAAAGCTAAACGATTGACTATCATTGGTTTATCCAACAATATTAACCAACAAAATTTTTCTAACCAAGATATTTTGGGCGTACTCGGCTCTTCTGGTGGCGGTGGCTTTGGCGGCGGTGGTGGCGGTGCAGCCGCAGGTGGAAATCGTGGTGCAGGTGGTGGCGGCGGAACTCCAAGAGGCGGTGGCGGCGGTGGCCAAGGTGGTGGTGGTGATGCCAGTAATTTTATGGTTGGTCAACAGCCTGGAATAGCTAAAACCACTTCTATTGGTATGAATTATAGTGATAATTTAGGAAAAAAAGTAAAAATCAGTAGTAGCTATTTTTTTAATGCTGCTAATAATGGAAACACTGGAATCACACAACGTGACTACCTCGGCACATTACCGCAAACTTATAATGACACCAGTGCAACAAGTAATAAAAACCTAAATCATCGTGCCAATGTAAGACTGGAATATACGATTGACAAGGATAATTCAATTGTTTTCACACCTCGAATCAGTTGGCAGGGCAATAACGCTATCTCTTCTCTCATCAGTCAGACTAACTTAGGCAGTCAATTGTTGAACACTAATCGCACCAATAATTCTTCTGAAAATAATGGCTTTAATTTCTCTGGAGAATTACTTTTTAGACATCGTTTTGCTAAAAACGGCCGCACATTTTCTTTCAATATCGGCGAAAACATAAGCGACCGTACTGGTTTGAGTACACAATTTTCAAAAAGTCATTATTTTTCTCCAAGAGATACGATTCAAATTGTAAATCAACAAACCAATTCCATAACCAATAGCAATCGAATTTCTGCTGGACTTACCTATACCGAACCTGTTGGAAAAACAGGTCAAGTACAGTTTGACCATAATATCTCCTATAATTTGAGTAATTCAGATAAAAAAGTAAATGCTTTCGATGAAAAAATACAAACATATTCTCTTCTCAAACCTTCACTCAGTAGCGTTTTTAACAATGATTATTTGACCAATCGGACGGGCGTCAGCTACCGTATTCGTGACAAACAATCATTTTTGACAGTAGGACTTACTTATCAAAATGCACTATTAGCAAGCGAACAAACATATCCAACAGCACAAAATGTAAAATATTCATTTAATAGCATTTTGCCAAATGCGATGTTCAATTATCGCTTTGAAAATAAAGCTAACCTACGACTTTTTTATAGAACCAATACCAATGCTCCTTCAGTAAATCAGTTACAAGGTGTAATTAATAATAGTAATCCAACACAACTTTCAACTGGAAATCCTGATTTAAAGCAAGATTATAGTCACTCAGTTTCGCTTCGTTATGGAGCTACAAATGCCAAAACAGCTCAAAGCTTTAATGCTTTTCTTAATTTGGCTTATTCAAATAATGCCATTGTTCAATCGACTTTCATTGCCGACAAAGATTATACATTGGCTCCAGGCATTACACTTTTTAGAGGATCTCAATTGACCAAACCGATTAATCTTGATGGGATGATGAATATTCGTACTTTTATTAGCTACGGCCTTCCTGTATCGAAGTTAAAATCGAATTTAAATTTTAATGCTGGGGTAAGTTATGCTAAAAATCCAAATTTGATAAACAACGTCAAAAGTTTTACAAATAATTATGGCATCAATGGCGGAATGGTATTGAGTAGCAATATGAGCGAAAAATTAGATTTTACTATTTCTTACTCTCCTACCTATAATATTGTACGAAACACCGCTCAAACAACACTCAACAGTAATTATATTTTCCAAACTACTTCTGTAAAAGTAAATTGGCTATTTGGCAAAGGCTTTTTGTTTCAGTCAGAAGCAGTCAATCAAGCTTATTCTGGTTTAGGTAGTGGTTTTAATCAAAACTTCACACTTTGGAATGCAGGCTTCGGCTACAAATTCTTGAAAAAACAAGCGGGTGAGTTACGTTTAAATGTCTTTGATTTATTGAAGCAAAACAATAGCATCAGTCGAAACATCAATACTGCGTACATCGAAGATGCCCGTAATCAAGTTTTAGGACGCTATTACATGATTACTTTTACTTATAGTTTGAGAAATTTTAGATTGTAAAACTTTTAAGCCTTAACTTTGGGTTACGATAATAATAGGCTTCTTATGAAATTACTCCTGTTGAAACTTTCATAAGAAGTCGAATGTAAAACTCAAGCAAGCTACAATTTAGAAAGATGAAAGAAAAACTACGTGTCTGTGCTGTTTTCGATATTGGTAAAACCAACAAAAAACTACTTGTTTTTGACCAAAACTATCAAATAATTAAAGAAGAACAAACCAAGTTTGAAGAAACATTAGATGATGATGGCTTCCCTTGTGATGATTTGATTCGACTCAATAATTGGTTAAAAAGTAGTTTTGAAAATATTTTGCAAAACACAGACTTTGAGGTAGTTGGATTAAACATTTCAGCTTATGGAGCAAGTTTTGTTCAATTAAATGCCGAAGGAAAACCCCTTACACCACTTTATAATTATCTAAAAGACTTCCCTAAAGCTCTTCGCCAGCAGTTTGTTGAAAATCATGGGAATGATGTTTTTACAGCAACGGCTTCGCCTGAATTAGGTATGCTCAACTCAGGACTACAATTATATTGGTTGAAATATGTTAAGCCTGAAATTTTTCATCAGATACGTTATTCTTTGCATTTACCTCAATATTGTAGTTTTATTTTCACCAATAATCCTGTTTCTGAAAGAACAAGTGTAGGTTGTCATACGTTGTTATGGGACTTTCAGAAAAACGATTATCATGCTTGGGTTGAGGCCGAGCATTTACATTCGGTTCAACAAAAACCACTTGCATCTAATACCATTGGTTTAACAGATAATAATATAGCAATGGGTATTGGTATGCACGATAGTTCGGCAGCCTTAGTACCCTATTTAAAATCATTCGACGAAAAATTTATTTTACTTTCAACAGGCACATGGGCCATTAGCCTCAATCCATTCAATGATGAACCATTGACAGCCGCTGAATTAGAAAAAGATTGCTTATGTTTTCTCAATTATGAAGGAAAACCCGTAAAAGCATCACGACTTTTTGCAGGAAATGAACATGAAAGACAAACAAAACATTTAGCAGAATATTTTGAAAAAGAGGTCGATTACTACAAACAAGTGAAATTCGACCACGATTTGGTTTGGTTGCTACGTAATAAATTCAAACAAGCTACCCCCGATACCGCTGATGTAGGTTTATTGAAAGACTGCCCATTTGTGGAGCGTAATATCAATTTATTTAAGACTTATGAAGAAGCATACCATCAATTCATGCTTGATTTGGTTGCTCAACAAGTTGCATCATTGAGCTTGGTGATGGGTCGTACAAATCCTAAAAAGATATTTGTAGATGGTGGTTTTTCTAAAAATGAAATCTACATGAGTTTGCTTGCCGAAACTTATTTCAATAAGCAAGTTTTTGCTTCAGAAATCGCTCAAGCCTCAGCTTTAGGTGCAGCCTTGGTGATTAATGAGCATTGGAATAATCAACCTATTCCAGAACAATTGATACAATTGAAAAGGTATTTTTAAACTTGATTTAATGTATTGAATTGAAAACGCAACTTTTGTTAAGTTGCGTTTTTTATTAAAGAGATCTTCTTCCTTATGAAAATTATATATTTTTTAAGAAATGGACTAACCTTTCTTCTTCTCTAAAACCAATACTTGTATGAAATTTTTGAGATTCAATATTTGTAAGCCAAGTATCAGAGCCAATTTGTGTACAATTATTCTGTCTCAACCATGCCTCTCCAATCTTTAATAAACCTTGAGCAATTCCTTGCCTCCTATATCTTTTATTAACAAAAATTCCTTCCAAATATCCCGTAGGTGATTTTTCAGCCCCTTCAACATAATCAACTCTTATAGAAATATTGGCAAAACCAATTGGTTCATGATTACTATTTTTTGCAATAAAGGCTTTTTCAGTAGTTGAATACAAAATTGTATTCAATTCTTCTTTTAACTCATCAATTTCAGAATCTTGCCATAATAATTTGGCCATATTTAACCACGAATCAAAGTCATCTTTTGTAATTTCTGCATAAATTACATTTGTTCTATTACTTTCCATTCAAATAAATTACTTAAACTTTTTTGATTTTGTAAGTTAAAAGACTTTCACTTTATCAAGATTAAATATCACAAATATTCACCCCTTGTTTCAGCGAAGCCAATTTGTCGGCACGAGCAGGAATAAATTCTTGGGCAACAAAACCTTTATAACCTGTTTCAGCAATTGCATTCATGATTGCTGGATAATAAATTTCTTGGGTTTCATCAATCTCATGGCGGCCAGGTACGCCTCCTGTATGATAATGAGCGATGTATTTATGATTTTCACGAATACGGCTAATGATGTCTCCTTCCATGATTTGCATGTGGTAGATGTCATAAAGCAACTTAAAATTATCAGAATCTATCTTTTTACATAATTCTACTCCCCAATCTGTGTGGTCACACATATAGTCTGGATGATCAACTCGACTATTGAGTAATTCCATTACAATATTAACTTTTTTCTTTTCGGCATAACTCATGATTTTTTTTAGACCTTTGGCACAAGTCTTTAAGCCATCTTCATCATCCAAGTTTTTTTCACGATTCCCTGAGAAACAGATCAAGTTTTTAAATCCTGCTTTTGATGTTTCATCAATCAAATATTTGTACCATTCTTCTAAGCCATCGTGGTTTTCTTTTTTATTCCAACCCTTCGTTATTCCCCAATCTTTACCAATACCAGACACCATAGCACAAGTGAGGTCGTGCTTTTTTACGGTATTAAATTCCTCAACTGTCAATAATTCTATTGATTGAATACCAATGTTTCGAGCAGCTTTACAAAGTTCATCCAAATCAATTGAATTATAGCACCAACGACAAACAGAATGATTGATACGGCCTTTGAGTGCAGTTCCCATTTCATCATCGGCTGCATTAATACGTGAAGCAATTGCTCCAGTGAGAGCGATTGCTGCTGCTCCTCCTACAATTTTTTTCATAGCGTTTCGGCGAGAAGTATTATTTTCCATTAGAATAAATGTCTTCCCTAAAGGGTGTTTTGAAAATTAAAATAGTGTATTTAAAAATTTGAGTAATTTTAATCAAAAAAAACTATTATCAATAACATTCTACTCAAATTTGAATCTAAATATAATAAATATCATATTTCAGCGTAATTGGGTTGTGAAAGTTTTATCGTGCTTTTACATTTTTTTAAAATATCAATATACTAACCAATGAAAAACACCACAAAAGTCCTTATTTTGCTCTTAGTTTCAGTTTTAGCCACTTCGTGTTTAAAAAAAATTAAAGAAGATCTTACTCCGGCTGGCTCTGCAAGCATTACCGCCAATGGCACAACAGTGACTTTAGGCACACCCACAGCCGTTACAGTTTTAGGTGTTGTAACAGTTGAAGCCTTAAAAGATAAAAACGGTTTTACATTAATCTTAAATAAATCTGATATTAAAGTTGGGAAAACCTATGATTTGAAAGGTTCAACTGGTTTTTTCACTTTTCTAAACGATGGGACATACTATGTTCCAAATACTGGTTTATTAGAAATTACAAAGTTTACTGACAATAAAATAGTCGAAGGAAAATTCAATTTTGAAGGAGCAGCTGTTGGTAGTGTAAGCAGAAGAATGACCGCAACTGGTACATTCAGTGTAAGCATCATTTTGTAACACAATTTTCCAAATTGTAAAATTATACAATTTGGAAAATTATACTACTTATTGACACAAAATTAACTTAAATAATTATTTTTCTCTCTCCACTGAACGGTGGTATAATTTTGGGTGTTATCATTTAGAAATCAAAAGAAGCATTTATGAATAAGGACTTTTTCCAGCATATTTTTGATAAACATCAACAAGCCGAACCTGTTCCACCTACCAAGGAAATTGCAACTTGGGCTTTACGAATTATTCGTTTGTTATTTCCTGAGCAAACAAAAGAATACTTTCGTTCGGAAGAAGAAATTGAAATTCAGTTTAAAAACCTTGAATTGGATTTAAGAAATATTTTAATTTCAACCTATCAATGCAAAGGCTGTAATCCTGAATGGAAAGCCAATGAATTTATTGAACGAATTCCTGAGGTTTATCGAATTCTAAAAACCGATATTCAAGCCATTATTGAAGGTGACCCTGCTGCTAAAAGTGAATTTGAAGTCATCAGAGCTTACCCTGGTTTCTTTGCCATTACATTTTACAGACTTGCCCATGAATTGTATGATTTGGGTATTCCACTCTTACCAAGAATCCTGACTGAATACGCTCACTCAAAAACTGGCATTGATATTCACCCCGGTGCTAAAATTGATGAATACTTTTTCATAGACCATGGCACTGGAATCGTTATTGGCGAATCTTGTATCATTGGTAAACATGTGAAATTGTATCAAGGAGTCACTTTAGGTGCATTAAGCGTAGAAAAAACAATGGCCAATACAAAACGACATCCGACGGTTGAAAACAATGTTGTGATTTATTCTGGAGCAACAATTTTAGGTGGAAAAACAACCATTGGAGAACATTCAATTATTGGCGGAAATGTTTGGCTTACCCGCTCAGTCCCCTCCTACTCAACCGTTTATCACAAACCAGAAATCAAAGTTGTAGAACGTGTAATGGAATAACCCATTATCAATTATTCATTAAAAATGGCATCAATCATTGACCTTGTTGGCAATACGCCCTTGGTTGAGTTACAAAAACTTAACCCTAATCCAAATGTAAAAATTTACGGTAAACTCGAAGGGAATAATCCTGCGGGAAGTGTAAAAGACCGCCCAGCATTAAATATGATTCGCAGTGCCGTTGAGCGTGGCGATATAAAAAAAGGCATGAAACTCATTGAAGCAACAAGCGGCAATACTGGTATTGCTTTAGCCATGATTGCGAGATTATTCGACTTGGAGATTGAATTAATCATGCCATCCAATTCGACTCGTGAACGGACACTGACAATGGAAGCTTTTGGTGCAAAAGTTATTTTACTCGAAAATATTGAAAAATGTCGAGATTATGCAGAAGAACAAGCAGCAAAAGATGAATATTTCATGCTTGACCAATTTGCTAATCCTGATAATTATTTAGCTCATTACAAAACAACTGGTCCAGAGATTTGGCGAGATACCGAACAAAAAGTAACTCATTTTGTGAGTTCAATGGGAACAACTGGTACAATTATGGGTACTTCGATGTATTTAAAAGAAGTAAATCCAGCGATACAAATTGTAGGTTGTCAGCCAACGGAAGGTTCTTCAATTCCTGGCATTAGAAGATGGCCAACGGAATATTTACCAAGAATATTCGACCCAAGTCGAGTGGATAGAGTAATGGATATTGCCGAAGCAGAAGCGACAGAAATGGCACAAAAATTGGCAAAAGTAGAAGGTATTTTCGCAGGAATGAGTTCGGGTGGAGCAGCATCAGCAGCCATTCGATTAGCACAAGAATTAGAATCTGGTGTAATCGTTTTCATCTGTTGCGACCGAGGCGATAGGTATTTATCAAGTAATTTATTTGGATAATAAATGTGATACACCTTTAATCGACTGCAAAGGAGGTGTGACACATTTATTTTATAATTGAAATTGATTGAATAATAATTTACCATCAAATAATTCTTATTGTACTATTTTTAGAGCGACGAACTCTCAGAAGCCCAAATGTGGCACACCATTGAACTTTTGTAGGTGTACCATATTTATTTTTTTAACTAAATAATTCAAAGCCATTAGCTATTATTTCTAATGGCTTTTTTGTTTTTAAAATTTACCACTTATCCATAATTTATTCCTTTCTTCACTAAATATCAATAAAAAACATCTCAAATCGTCTTCAAATCAAATAGCAAATGTTTTTCAATTAATGAACACTATCGAGCAAAATAAACATATTCAAGAAACCATCAGCGGTGAAAGAAATCGACTTTTAGGATTTATCCGTCAGCGGATGCCTTCTTTGCCCGATGCTGAAGATGTGCTACAAGAAGTGTTTTATGAGTTGGTAGAAATGTACAGATTGACAAAGCCAATCGACCAAACGGTAGCTTGGATGTTTACAGTAGCTCGCAATAAAATCAATGATTTTTACCGCCGAAAAAAAGTGGACGCACTGGAAGAAATTACGGCGAGTATAAATGATGATGAAGGTTTATCACTTTTTGATATTTTGCCTGATAGCTCAAGCCAAGATCCAATGATGCAAGAAACCATCTTGGAGGCCCTTTCGGAAGCTTTGGAAGAATTACCAACCCACCAAAGATTGGTTTTTGAATTGCACGAACTGGAAGACAAATCTTTCAAAGAAATTTCAGAAATCACTGGGGCAAAAGTAAATGTCTTAATTGCTGAAAAAAGACAAGCCATTCTGTTTTTGCGAGACAAATTACGGTATCTGTACGAAGATTTATTTGAATAAACATATTCGTTTTTAACAATATAAATATTAAAAAAATGACAACAATATGGATTTTAGGCGGCATTGCTATCGCAGTCGTAGCAGGAGTTGGAATGAGTTTGGCAGTAATGTATTTATGGAATTGGTTAGCTCCAATCGTTTTCAAATTGCCAACGATCAAGTTTAAGCATGCTTTGGGTTTATTAATTTTAAGTAAACTACTCTTCGGAGGTTTTGGAGGTTGGCATGGCCGACATCATGGTTTTCATCACAACATGAAAAATGAACAATGCAAAGAATGGAGAATGACTCCTTCTGAAAAAAAATAAGAGATTAAATGAACAACTGATTGATTACAAGTTAGTTAGAAAAACTAATTCAATCATCAAATAAATTAAGAAATACATGAAAAAGTTTTGGTTTTTAAAGGGTTTTGCCATCGTGGCAGCATTTATTTTCATTGGCGGATTTGCCGTGATGAGTCTTTGGAATTGGTTAATTCCAAGTATTTTCGGACTCACTACGATTACGTGGGTACAAGCATTAGGCTTATTGGTTTTATCTAAAATTCTTTTTGGAGGTTTCCGAGGTCGTGGACATTGCGGAGGTTATGGTGGTGGTGGACATCACTTTTGGAAACAAAGAATGGCCGAACGCATGGAAAAAATGTCACCCGAAGAAAAGGAACATTTCCGTGCAAAAATGAAAAATCGTTGGGGAAAATGGACTGAGAAAAGTGAAGAGTAATTTGTATATACCTAAAAACAAAAAAAATGTGATACTCATAAGTTGTGTATCACATTTTTTTTTGAGTAAATCTTAATAATTTGTTAAGCATAAGGTAAGTAGAATAAAAAAACAATCAAAAACTGTTATATTGCGACGCAATCTCTATACATCAAATAAGTACACGAAACAAAAATTCTTCATGAAAACAACATTAAAGTTTTTAGTAATTGGTTTTATCTTTTTTACAGTTTCTTGCTCAAAAAGTGGCACAAAAGCACTTGAAAAAGGTAATTATTATGAAGCAGTCAATCAAGCAGTTGAAAAATTAAGAAAAGATTCTGACAATAGTAAAGCATCTGAAGTTTTACCTATTGCTTATAAAAATGCTCAAAATGAATTTTTGCGAGACATCGAGCGTAGTCAAAACGCCAATCAGCAGTTTAGATGGGAAGCTGTTTTAGACTATTATACAAAGCTCAATAATATGCAGGAGGCAATTGATAGATGTACAGCTTGCAGAAGATTGGTTAGTCCCCAATCCTATTTCAAAGAAGCAGCAAATGCTCGTGAAAATGCCGCTTCTGAAAGATATGCTTTAGGCATAGATTTGATGAAAGGCAGACCATCAAGAGAAACTGCACGAATGGCCTTTGATCACTTTGAGCAAATTTCGATTTTTGCTCCTAATTATAAAGATGTCAATGAGCGAATGGAAGATGCTCTTAATATGGGTTCTTATCATGTAGTGCTTGAACAACCAAAAATTAACTCCCGTCTTTATCAATATAGTAATGAATATTTTCAAGGAAAAGTGGATGAGTTTTTACGTACCAACAGAAGAATGAATAAATTTATTCGCTTTTACTCTCCAGAAGAAGCTAAAACTGTAAAACTTAAACCCGACCAAGTGGTAAGACTTGAATTTATTGATTTTGTGGTAGGAGAAACAAATATTCAAACTGACCGTCAAACTGTTACAAGCAGAGATAGTGTAAAAACTGGTGAAGCCAATATTAATGGCAAAAAAGTACCTGTTTATGGTAAAGTCAATGCTCAGATTACAAAATCACGCAAAGCCGTTAGATCAAGAGGAATACTTTCAATGGAAATATATGATTTTCAAACAAATAAAGTGCTTTCTCGTGAAGAAATTCCTGGCGAATATACTTGGGTGAACGAGTGGGCAAGTTTTAATGGCGATGAAAGGGCATTGACAACTGCGGAATTGAATATGACGAGAAATCGCGAACAACTCCCTCCACCACCACAACAATTATTCATCGAATTTACTAAGCCTATTTATGACCAAGTAACTTCGAGAATCAAACGTTTTTACGAAAAATATTGATATTAATTGAAAATGGATAATTAATAATGAATGAAAAATTACAATTATCCATTTTCAATCCTAAATAACAACTTTAAATATTTACACAAAATGTTCAATCGTCGTGAAGCTCTCAAATCTTTAGTAATTGGCGGTGCTGCAAGCATCTTTTCACCCAATGTTTTACTGGCTGGTACAGCAAAAAAGAAGGATAAGTTAGGTATTGCCTTAGTTGGCTTGGGTTATTATAGTACGGATTTACTTGCCCCAGCCTTACAAATGACTGAAAAGTGTTATTTGGCAGGAATTGTAACTGGCACACCTGAAAAGGCTGAAAAATGGAAACAGAAATACAATATTCCTGATAAAAATATATACAATTATCAGAATTTCGATACAATTGCCAATAATCCTGATATAGATATTGTATATGTTGTTTTACCCCCTTCGATGCACAAAGAATATGTGATTCGTGCAGCAAAAGCCGGAAAACACGTTTTTTGCGAAAAGCCAATGGCTCCGTCAATCAACGATTGTATGGCTATGATAAAGGTTTGTAAAGATAACAAAGTAAATCTCGCCATCGGCTACCGCTGTCAACATGATCCAAATACACAAGAATACATGCGTATTACGAAAGAAAAACTTTATGGAAAAGTACGCATGGTTTCTTGTGGAGCTGGTTATTTTGATGCAAGGACAACACATTGGAAGCAAAGCAAAGCTCTCGGTGGAGGCGTCATGGGTGATATGGGTGTGTATGCACTACAAGGTGCAAGGTTAGCAACTGGCGAAGAACCGATTGCCGTAACAGCCCAGTCAAGTACAACTCGACCTGAAATTTATAAAGAAGTAGAAGAAACCATGATGTTTCAATTACAATTTCCGAGTGGGGCTTTGGCAGCTTGCCATACGAGTTTTGGAATAAATATGAATTATTTGCAGGTAAATTATGAAAAAGGTTGGTTAAAAATGGAGCCTTTCTCATCTTATTTAAACAATAAAGGCAGTCATTCTAATGGAATCATTGATTTTCCATTAAAGAACCAACAAGCTCGACAAATGGATGAGGATTGTACTGCATTAATGAATTCGACACAATTAACAGCTCCAGGCGAAGAAGGTTTGCGTGATATAAAAGTGGTTGAAGCAATTTACCAAGCAGCTAAGTCTGGCGGAACAGTAAAGATATAGGAATTAGGAATTAGGAATTAGGAATTAGGAATTAGGAATTAGGAATTAGGAATTAGGAATTAGGAATTAGGAATTAGGAATTAGGAATTAGGAATTAGGAATTAGGAATTAGGAATTAGGAATTGAAAATGCTGTTTAACTATTACTAAGTTCCAAAAAACACAAATAATTTGATTATTTATTTTTATTTGTACCTCGTCATTCACAATTCGTCATTCCAAATTCCAAATTTCACATTCCCAATTCTTAATTCAAAAACAATCAAGCTTCTGTCAATTTTTCTCCCGAAAATTGATGTTGAGGTTCTTTGAATAAAATATTAAAAGTTGTCATCGAGCCATAGCAACGTGTGATATATTGTTGGATATTTACCTTTTCTTCATCATCAATGCTGCTGGCGTTTACTCGCTGTTCTAATACTCGTAAGCGGTCACGCATCATCACTATTTTATGAAAAAAAACATCAATCGAAACTTCTTTCGACTGTAAATCTCTGCGGCCAGGCTGCAAAATCATCTTCCCTCCTTTCCAACGGTCGCCTAAAGGAACAATCTCGGTAGCATCCATCCAACGTTGTAAGATCTTTGATAAGTTTCTTTCTACATCAAATAAACTTACCATATCATGCGATGGTTCGACAGCTTCTAACACTTCAACAGGAAAATCAATTTTGATATTCTTTGTTCCGATTTCTACGAAAGTAATCACATAAACATCTGATTTAAAGTTAATTACGACTCCAACACCATACTCTGGGTGTTTTACACGTGAGCCAATTCCAAGTATAATATTTGCCATAAAATGTGGAACGAACATCCTGTTCGTTCAGAGATTAGGATGATTTTTGTAAATATCAATACAAACAAAATGCCAAATATTTATTCATATTTTTAGATTAATCTAAAAATATATTTAGAATAATTTTGAAATATAATTTTATTCATCAAACTTTGTATCAGAAATTAAATTAGCATGAAAAATATATTTACTAAAGCATTTATAATCAGTCTATTAAGCTTTTTTACAGCTCATGCTGGTGAAATTCACGGCATAGTCGTATGCAAAGACAAAGCAGTTAGTTTTGCAAGTATTACGGTTTTAGGAACAAAAATTGGTACTCAAGCAGATGAAAATGGGAAATTTATTATTCGGAATGCACCAATTGGTAAGCAAACGATTCAAGTTACAAGTGTTGGATATAAAACCAAGCAATTGATTATTAATATATTAGAAGGGAAAACAAATAACTTAAACATTGAAATCGAAGAAGAAAATGCCCAGCTAAATGAAGTAGTAGTAACTGGAACAATGAAAGAAACGACAGTTAATGAGTCTCCTGCCCCTATCCAAATATTAAACCCTACATTTTTTAGAAAAAACCCAACCCCAAATTTATTCGAATCGCTATCAATGGTCAATGGTGTTCGTCCACAACTCAATTGCAATGTGTGTAGTACGGGCGATATTCATATCAATGGCATGGAAGGTCCTTATACATTGGTACTAATTGATGGAATGCCAATAGTTTCGGCTCTCTCAACAGTTTATGGATTAAGTGGAATTCCAAATTCAATGGTGGAGAGAATCGAAATAATGAAAGGGCCAGCTTCGACGCTTTACGGCTCAGAGGCTGTCGGTGGTTTGATAAATGTTATTACAAAAAATCCTGCAAAAGCACCCAAATTCAATTTTGATTGGAATACGACCAGTTATTTAGAAAATAATTTTGATGCCAGTGCAAAAGCACAAATCGGGAAAGCAAATGTACTTTTTTCAGGAAATTATTTCGTTTTTGGTAAACGCTGGGACATCAATAACGATAATTTTACAGATATTACCCTTCAAAATCGGGTCTCGCTATTCAATAAGTGGTCTTTTCAGAGAAGAAATAATCGCGTATTCAATTTAGCCGCTCGTTATGTTTACGAAGACCGTTTCGGTGGAGAGATGCAATGGCAAAAAAGTAATCGAGGTGGCACTGAAATTTATGGTGAATCTATTTATACAAAACGCTGGGAAATGCTTGGCAGCTATCAATTACCCATTGATAAGGAAAAAATTACACTTAATTTTTCGTTCAATCAGCACCAACAAAACTCATTTTATGGCACAACAGCTTATCTTGCTACCCAACGGATTGGTTTTGGTCAATTGCTTTGGGATAAAAAATTAAGTAAAAACCATGATGCTCTATTAGGTCTTACGATTCGCAATACATACTATGATGATAATACACCAGTAACTCAAAAGCCTAACCTTCAAAACGCCCCTGATTTGATTTGGTTGCCTGGACTTTTTGCCCAAGATGAAGTAACATTGAACGCACAAAACAAGGTTTTATTGGGGATTCGCTATGACTACAATTCAAAACATGGTGGCATCGCATCACCACGATTAAACTGGAAGTTTTCACCTAATAAAGATAATATTTTTAGATTAAGTTTCGGCAATGGATATCGGGTTGTAAACTTATTCTCGGAAGACCATGCTGCACTCACTGGTTCTCGTAAAGTACTGATAATGAATAATTTAAAACCTGAACGCTCGTATAATGCTAACCTTGATTACCAAAAGTTTTTTACATTTGGGCAAGGCTATGGTAATATTCAACTCAATGGTTTTTACACCTATTTTTCAAATAAAATCATTGCTGATTATGACCAAAATCCTGAGTTGATTGTATTCGACAATCTAAAAGGTTATGGTATTTCAAAAGGGATAGCCCTAAATGCCGAATTTGCTTTTCTATCAAGTCTCAAAATATTTGCAGGAGCAACGTTGATGGATGTTTATCGCAAAGAAAATGACTTAAAAGTTACCCAAATCCAAACGCCACATTTTACGGGAAATTATGCTATCAGCTATACAATCAATAAAGCACAAGTTACTTTCGACCTTACGGGTAATTTGTACAGCCCAATGCGGCTACCTGTGGTTCGTGCCTATGGTGACACCCGTCCCGAATATTCGCCATGGTTTGGTATTCATAATATTCAAGCGACTAAACGCTTCGCCAATGGTTTACAAATGTATGGTGGCATCAAAAACCTAAGTAATTTCCTTCCAAAAGAGCCAATTTTTAGAGCAGATGCTCCTTTTAGCGAGCAATTTGACCCGAGTTATAATTACGCCCCTATGCAAGGTATCAGAGGCTTTATAGGTCTAAGATGGAGTTTTTTCTAAAATAAAACTTTATTCCTGATCGTTTGTTGCAAATGCAACAGTGAGTTATTGTTTAGACTAATTCTAAGTAAATACTTTTTGACTACCTGTTGCATGAATAAAATATTGATATTTGCTAAAATTAAATATTTTTCATAAAAAATGGCAAATACAGCAATTCATAAACATGAGGAACATGATCATGCACATTTAGCAGAACATGACCACGAGCATGATCATGGCCATTCTCATGGCAATCCGACCGAATCAAGTCCATATCTTTTTCCAATCATTTCATTGATTATACTCCTATTGGGTATTGGTTTAGATTATTTTAATGAAACTCAAAACTTTGCTTTTTGGAATAAATCAACTCGATTAGTTTTATTTGGTATTGCCTTCCTTTTAGTAGGCTGGGATGTCTTGAAAATGGCATTTCAAAACCTTATAAAAGGGCAGATTTTTACTGAATTTTTATTGATGTCCATTGCCACTTTAGGTGCATTTTATATTGGTGAATACCCCGAAGGAGTAGCGGTGATGCTTTTTTATGCCATTGGCGAATTATTTCAAGAAGCAGCTGTCAATCGAGCAAAACGAAATATCAAAGCATTGTTAGATGTTAGGCCCAATATTGCGAATGTTTTCCAAGGGAATACTTGGCAAACTATCAATCCAGAAATGGTACAAATTGGCGAGAAAATCTTAGTAAAAGTTGGAGAAAAAGTACCTTTAGATGGTGTTATTTTATCAGAAAATAGTAGCTTCAATACGTCAGCCCTGACTGGTGAAAGCAAACCTCAAAGTCTCAAAAAAGGCGAAACTGTTTTAGCTGGAATGATCAATCTTGAAAAAATTATTGAAGTAGAAGTAACAAAGCTTTTTAAAGAAAGCTCTATCGCAAGAATTTTAGAATTAGTCCAGAATGCCACTTCAAAAAAAGCTCCAACCGAACTTTTTATCAGAAAATTTGCTAAAATTTATACGCCAATCGTCGTATTTTTAGCCCTTGGATTGGTATTTCTGCCCTACTTTTTTGTCGAAAATTATGTATTTAATGATTGGCTTTATCGGGCTTTGATTTTCTTGGTTATTTCTTGCCCTTGTGCTTTGGTTATTTCCATTCCTTTGGGCTATTTTGGGGGAATCGGGGCTGCATCTCGCAATGGAATCTTGTTTAAAGGTTCAAATTATCTTGATTTAATGGCGAAAGTAACGACGGTTGTGATGGATAAAACAGGTACGTTGACAGAAGGTGTTTTTAAAGTTCAAGAAATCAATACAACAATTGATGAAAGTTTGTTTCTAAAATACCTCAAAACGATTGAATCTCATTCAACACATCCAATTGCAAAAGCCATAGGAAATTATACAAATGAAAAGAAAATTGAAGCTTTTTCTATTAATTTAGAAGATTTTGAAGAGATTTCTGGTCATGGAATGAAAGGCAAAATTGAAGATCAAAGTATTTTAGTGGGAAGTTTAAAGTTATTAAAAAAGTTTGACGTAAGTTATGAAACCCAACTCGAAAATATCATTGAAACGATTGTGGTTATGTCGATTGATAATCAAGTAGTTGGATATGTTTTGATTGCAGACCAACTAAAAGAAGATGCTCAATTAGCCATCAAAAAAATGCAAGAAATTGGTATCAAGGAAACGATTATGCTTTCGGGCGATAAATCAAGTATTACGCAAAAAGTGGCATCAATATTAGGGATTTCTAAAGCTTTTGGCGACTTATTACCAGAAAATAAAGTAGAAAAAGTACAAGATTTAAAACGAGACGGGGCAAGAATCATTGCATTTGTAGGCGATGGTATCAATGATGCTCCTGTACTCGCTTTGTCAGATGTGGGCATTGCAATGGGAGGTTTAGGTAGTGATGTTGCAATCGAAACGGCCGATGTAGTCATTCAAACCGACCAACCTTCAAAAATTGCAACAGCTATCAATATCAGCAAAAAAACAAAGCAAATTGTGTGGCAAAACATTGGTTTAGCTTTTGTAGTAAAAGCAATAGTCTTAACTTTGGGGGCTGGTGGTTTAGCTACCATGTGGGAGGCTGTTTTTGCCGATGTTGGTGTGGCACTTTTGGCCATTTTAAATGCAGTAAGAATTCAGAAAATGGAGTTTTAGCAGAAATGGTTTATAAACAGCTTCTACTTTACTCTTTTTTATGACATCAACTGAAATTTAAAAGCCAAAAATCTAAGGGCTAATCGCTAAAACCCTCTTAAAACCATTGATAATAGAGAAATTACAGCAAAACCTATTAAAAAAATGATAAATAAAGTTATTACAGGAGCTGATGAAGCAGTGGCTGATATTCCAGACGGAGCAACGCTTATGTTGGGCGGATTTGGTTTATGCGGGATTCCCGAAAATTCAATTTCAGCTCTTCTTCGTAAAGGAGTGAAAGGGCTAACTTGCATCTCAAACAATGCCGGTGTTGATGATTTTGGTATTGGTTTAATGCTTAAAACTCGTCAAGTTCGAAAAATGATTTCGTCGTATGTTGGAGAAAATAAAGAATTTGAACGACAATTATTGTCAGGTGAATTAGAAGTCGAACTCATCCCACAAGGTACGCTTGCTGAGCGAATTCGTTCAGGTGGTGCAGGAATCCCTGCCTTTTATACTCCCGCAGGGGTAGGTACAGAAGTAGCAGAAGGTAAAGAAATTGAAGAATTTGACGGTAAAAAATATGTGCGTGAAAACTGGCTAAAAGCTGATTTTGCTATCATAAAAGCATGGAAAGGTGATACACAAGGCAATTTGATTTTTAAAGGCACTGCTCAAAATTTCAGTCCAATGATGGCAGCGGCGGGAAAAATCACCATTGCAGAGGTGGAAGAATTAGTCCCTGCAGGTAGCCTCGACCCTGCACAAATTCATACACCTGGCATTTATGTTCAAAGAATTTTTCAAGGGAAAAATTATGAAAAAAGAATCGAGCAGAGAACCATTAGTAAGCCCGATGATATTTCTGAAAAAAATACTATAGCAGCATTACAAAAAGGTCAAGGTCTTGATAAAAATCAAATCGCTCAACGCATTGCTCAGGAGCTAAAAGATGGCTATTATGTAAATTTGGGTATTGGAATACCTACTTTGGTGGCGAATTATATTCCAGAAGGAATCAATGTGGTTTTACAGTCTGAAAATGGACTTTTGGGCATCGGACCATTTCCTACTGAAGAAAATGTTGACGCAGACCTAATCAATGCAGGCAAACAGACAGTAACCATGACGGCTGGTTCGGCCTTGTTTAGTTCGGCCGAAAGCTTTGCCATGATTCGTGGCGGTCATGTTGATTTAACCATTTTGGGAGCAATGGAAGTTTCTGAAAACGGAGACATTGCCAACTGGAAGATTCCAGGAAAAATGGTCAAAGGTATGGGTGGAGCCATGGATTTAGTAGCTTCTGCCGAAAATATTATTGTAGCCATGCAGCATGTCAATAAAGCGGGAGAATCTAAATTATTGAAAAGTTGTAGTTTGCCCATTACTGGCTTACGTTGTGTAAAAAAGATTGTTACTGAATTGGCAGTTTTAGAAGTAATGGCTGAGGGTGGTTTCAAATTATTGGAAACGGCTCCTGGCATTTCAATAGAAGATGTTCAAAAAGCCACAGAGGGAAAATTGATTATTGCTGATGATGTCATAGAAATGAAGTTTTAGATTTTGTAAAAGAGGTAGTTTGAATTTTAAATTACCTCTTCTTACTCATACTCTGCACAGCGTTCATTTCTTTCGATTTTGGAACAATTTAATTATCTTTATTTCTAATCTAACATCACAAAAGTAAACTATTATGGATATTTCTTTTTGGAAACACCATCCAGTTTCAGATCAACACGGCTATCAACTTGCACAAGAAGCACTTGCTTTTCAAAATACTTTTCAATTTGATTTTCTAAAGTTAACTCCTGCTGGTGACTGGCTTGCTGTTTGCTACGGAGCAAAAGATGAAGTTTGGGAAAACGATCCTGTCGGCAGACGTAAGATTACAAGTTTTCCATTAAAAGAAAACAAAGATTTTTACAACCTTAAAAACTTTTCTTTCCAAGAAAAATTACTCGTCGAAATTTTTAAAGCTTTGCAAATTTGCTGTACTCAAGTAAAAGTGCCTGTATATGCTACAATTTTTTGCCCTTTATCTCAATTGATTCAAATTTCAGGAATAGACCTTTTTCTAAAAACTGCACAGACAGATCCAGAAGCTATTGATGCTGCTCTTGATGTTATTATTTACAATACAAAAAAAGTTATAGAAAAAGCCTCAGAAATTGGTGTAAAAGGACTATACTATGTTACACAACATATGCAACCAGATATCCTTTCGCTTGAAATTTATAAGCAGTTTGGTAAATCTTCGGATGAAACTTGTTTGCTCAAAGCAGCCGATTTTTTCGATTCCATCATTTTTCATTTACATGGCAATGATTGTTTTGCTTGTATATCCGAGAATATCCCCAAATTAAGTATTCATTGTACTTATAATCAAATTCAAACAATTAATAGCAAATCTATAGAAGAATCTGGTTATCCTATCATTTATGGGTTACCAGCTAATACCTTGAGTAAGGTCAATAACGAACAAGATTGTAAAGAGATTCTTGAAAATTTTCCGTTAAACACCTTACTTACTTGTGAGTGCGTTTTACCTTTAGATTTTCCAAATGAGAAAATAAATTTCTGGAAAAAAGCATGTAAATAGTCTTAAATATCACTGCATTTACTTATTGACTTTTCTTAACTCTTATGAAAGAGATATTTAAGCGTTTACCCATTTCTTGGATTAATGCCTCAGTTTTCGAGCATTTTGAGGAAATTGCACTAAAATTCCCTCAAAAAATTGCTTTAGACGATGGCGAAAATATATTAACTTATCACGAAGTAAAAACCCTCGCCTACTGTCTTGCAAAAAAAATACAAGCATCAGAAGAAAGCGATAGCCCTGTTATAATTTTATTAGAAAACAATGCTATATATATATGTGCGATGCTCGCATGTTTGGTTGAAGGCAGGGGTTATATTCCATTAGATGCTTCATATTCCCATCAAAGAAATCAACAAATCATCACGCATTCACAGGCAAAAGTAATTATTAGCCAAGCTACTTTAGTAAAAGAATACAATCTTGATAGTTCTATACATCTTATAGAATTTAATCCAGATCTGACAGCAGTTTTACCTAATGAGTTCAATAAAAACCCACAAAGCTTAGCATACATTATTTATACTTCAGGTTCAACAGGGCAACCTAAAGGTGTTTTTCAAAATCAACAAAATCTTTTGCATGATGTGATGCAATACATAAATGTTGCAGAAATTACAGCAGAGGACAGGTTGAGTTTACTTTATTCCCCAAGTGTAAATGGAGCAATTAGAGATATTTATGGAGCATTATTAACTGGTGCCACCTTGTATATCAATAACTTACAAAAACATGGAGTAGCATCCATTCCAGATTTTATAGACGATAATAAGCTAAGTATTTACCATTCGATACCCAGTATTTTTAGAACAGGATTGGTTTGCAAAACAACACAATCATTCAATACAGTGAGATTGATTTATCTCGCTGGAGATAAAATTTTCAAACAAGATGTTGACTTATATAAACAAGTATTTTCAGATGCTTGTAAGTTGTATATAGGCATAGGTTCTACTGAAAATGCAACAATTTATTGTCAATGGTTTATTGATAAAAATACACAAGTAACTTCAGGAGTAGTTCCTGTTGGGTATGCGGTTGATGACCGTGCAATGACTTTAGTAGATTCTGAAGGCAAAGAGGTTCAATCTGAGTTTTTAGGCGAAATTCATGTGAGAAGTAAGTATTGTGCTTTAGGATATTGGTTGGACGAAGAACTCACAAAAAAACATTTTATCTTACATACGGATGGTAGCCGAACTGTAAAAACTGGAGATTGGGGACTTGTCAACACCAAGGGTTTATTAGAATTCAAAGGTCGTCAAGATGGGCAGGTTAAAATCAATGGTTTCCGAGTTGAAATCGGTGAAATCGAAGCTAATATAAGAACCTTAGAAGGAGTTGAAGATGCGGCTATTTTAGTTAGAAATCTGCATAAAAGTAGTAAGATTGTAGCATATATTTTATTACAAAAATATGCTTCATTAGAGGAAATAAAGCTAAAATTAGCAAAAATATTATCTGCACACATGTTTCCTTCATATTTCTATACCATCGAAAAGGTCCCCTATTTGAGTAACTTTAAAATAGATTATCAAGCCTTGCAAGCACTTGACAAGCAAAATATTGAATACGAAAGTAGCGTGAAATATCAAAGAAAGAAGGTTGTCAACGAAGGGTCATTATTCATTAAAGAACGACTCCTTAATTTATGGTGTCAGTACGCTTCCTATGAATCCTTTAAAAATGATAGGACTTGGAAAATGGGTGGTGGGAGTTCATTAGAAGCCATCAACTTTATTGTATCGTTGGAGCAGGAGTTTAAAGTAGAATTTCCTGATAGTTGGGTTAATGAAGCGATGAAGCCAAGTATTATTGAAAATCAAATCAAACAACTTTTAGGTTGTAAAACTTCCTATTCAAATGAAGCAGTAAATGAGTTAATACATGTATATGCTTTTCCTCCCTTAAAGGGAATGATTCCGCAGACTCGCGAATTTTTTCGAGTATTGGGTCAACATGTTCCATTAACATTAATTAACTATCCAAAATTGGAGGAATGGAAAAAAGAAGATATTTGTCTTGAAAATATTAGTAAAACAATCGACACAAGAATATTTGAGAAAGGAACACATAAAGTCTTTATTGGACATTGCTCAGGTGATCATGTTGCTTTTTATATTCTCAATCAACTGGAAGAAAAATATCCAAAATCACTTAACTTTCTCATTATGGATTCTTGGAATCTCAGTTATACACTCTATGAGGCTCCCCACCGCCGTATTGAGAGATTTTGGAATAAATTAAAATGGCAAGGATTTTGGAGAGCTATAAAAAGTTTTTTTAGCACTAGATTAAGAAGAAATATTGGTAAAGAAAAACCCCACGATTTTGCTCAAATGAAAGTCGTTTTAGAGCGTCACCCTTTCAAATTAATGGATATTAAGGCTCATTTATTGATTTCATATGAACACGCCTACTCAAATAACATGATGGGTTGGCAATATTTTTTACCTAACCTGACTTCAGAAATATTTACATTTAATCATTTAGAAATGTACAAAGAAGGATCGAATCAACAGATAGTTTTGGATAGAGTGCTTAAGTTTGTTGATGAAGTCCGGCAAAATAATTCAAAGCAATAGTCGTTTTTCAAAGCTACTTTTAGCGTATATCTTCAACTCGTTTAATTTAGACTTAATCACAATTTAGGCGTCAATCGTAAAAGTTGAAGGATTAAGTATAAATTTTTTATAATCTAAACAGGAAAAAATTTACATTTCTAACTCCTCTAAACTGATTTCTAAAAGCCTTTATCTTTGCACGGTTCGCCGCTGCGATTGAACGATTCGGCAGAAGCATTTGTACTTCTATTGTCAAAGAAATTCAAGATTTTTTCATAATTATTTTCAATAGTTTGAGCAATATTTCTGAACGATGTAATGGAAAATCTCTCACTGTTTCCTCATCAAAGAAACCTCAGGCGACGGTCTGCTTGGATTGTAGTTTTTGATTCCTGTATTCTTGTATGTGGATATTCTTTTCAGATAAGTAAAAAATATTAAGAAACACTATTTTTTGAATATCAGTAAGTTCAAAATATTCCAGCAATTCTTCGGGTAATATAAATTATAGTAGGTTTGAATCCACATCATTTATCTTTTCTACAAAATAAATAACTTTTTAGCTTGACCCCAACTTTTACGATTAACCTTGAATCTGTCCCTCACAGAGGGATAGAAAACAAAAATGCCTGACAATCGGTTGATTATCAGGCATTTACGATTTGCAGAACGCATTCAATTGTGACCCTAAGGGGAATCGAACCCCTGTTTAATCCGTGAAAGGGACTTGTCCTAACCGCTAGACGATAGGGCCGGCTGGTTCCATTTATCGTCTGCGTTTGTAAATCGTGGTGCAAAAGTACAACAATTTTTTTAATCCACAATACCTAACCAAAAAAAAAGTAAAATATTTTCAAGTTTCTTTTTTCAAACAAAATTTTCAAGGAAAAATCATATCTTTGAAAAATGTTTATCTTACACTTCAAAAACAGCCATTACCATAATGAGAAGAATTATTGCAACCTTGTTTCTCTCCATTACCCTATTAAGTCTATCCGCTCAAACCACTAAAACTCCCGAAGAATTTCTTGGTTATCGTCTCGGAACAAAATTTAGTTTTCATCATCGCATTGTAGATTATGTGCGATATGTAGCAACACAAAATCCTTCACAGGTAAAAACCATTGATTATGGAATGACATTCGAAGGTCGTCCCTTGATGGTAGCTGTTATTGCTTCTCCCGAAAATTTAGCAAAAATTGAAGAGATACGTACCAACAATCTGAAGAGTATCGGTCTCATAGAAGGAAAGCCAACTGGTAAAGTTCCTGCCATCGCTTGGCTCAGCTATAATGTTCATGGAAACGAAGCTGTTAGCTCAGAAGCTGTATTACAGGTTTTATATGAGCTATTGAATAAGAATAACCCAACAACACAAAATGTATTGAAAAATACAGTTGTAATCCTTGACCCATGTATTAATCCTGATGGACGTGACCGCTATGCACAATGGTACAACCGAGTGGCTAATCAAGGAGGGAATCCTTCGCCTTTTGCTATCGAACATAATGAACCGTGGCCAGGTGGGCGTTTCACGCATTATATTTTCGACCCTAATCGTGACTGGGCTTGGCAAACACAAGAGATTTCACAGCAACGTGTGAAACTTTATAATCAGTGGATGCCACATCTCCATGCTGATTTTCACGAAATGGGGTATAATACACCCTATTATTTCGCTCCATCGGCAAAACCATATCACGAAGACCTTACCAAATGGCAACGTGAGTTCCAACAGACTTTGGGTGAATTCAATAAAAAATATTTTGATAAAAATTATTGGCTGTATTTCTCGAAAGAAAACTATGATTTGCTTTATCCAAGCTATGGAGATACTTATCCTTCCTACAACGGTGCCATCGGTATGACTTATGAACAAGGTGGTGGTGGACGTGCTGGTTTGGCTATTGCTAAAGAAGACGGAGACACGCTGACACTTTCTCAACGGATTTCACATCATTTCGCAACAAGTATGGGTTCGTTGGAAGCAATTTCAAGTCGTGCTGATAAAACTGTTGAAGAATTTACAAAGTTTTTTACTGATAAAACAACCAATGGCTACGGGACATATAAATCATTTGTGATGAAAACCAAAGGTGATGAAGCAAAAGCACACGCATTAACAGGTCTTTTGGATAAACTTCAAATCTCTTATGGTTATGCAACGAAAGATGTAACCATCACTGGTTTTGGATACCAAAGTTTAAAAGAAGAAAGCTTCAAAGTAGAATCTAATGATTTGATTATCAGCACTTATCAACCAAAAGGCACTTTTGTGAAGATATTATTTGAACCTAAAACAGCTCTTGAAGATTCGGTAACTTATGATCTTACCTCTTGGTCATTGGCTTATGCTTATGGCTTGAAAGCTTATGCAACAAAGGAAAAGCTGGCTTTGGGCAGTTCACTGTTAATAGCCAACAAAACTTCAAATATTGAAGGGAAACCGTATGCTTATGTGGCTGCGTGGAAATCATTTGAGGATGTTAAGTTTTTATCAAAAATATTGGCTGCTGGCATAAAAGTGCGTTTCAACGAAAATCCATTTGAAACCGAAGGCCGAAAATTTGATGCAGGTTCATTGATTATTACTCGCACGAATAACGAACGTTTGGGGGATAAATTTGATAAAACCATACAAGCTGCCGCTAAAGAATTCAATATCAATCTTTTAGGAACTACCTCTGGAATGGTTTTAAGTGGAAATGATTTCGGCTCTGGTTCGGTCAATGTCTTGAAAAATCCAAGAGTTGCTTTGATTGCAGGTGATGGAGTGGTTTCAACTGCTTTTGGCGAAGTTTGGCATTTCTTTGAACAACAAATCAAATATCCGATTACTGTTATTGAAGGAAGTTCGTTTTCACGAATACCACTTGACCAATTAGATGTCATTGTTTTGGCTGATGGAAATTATGAAAAGATTTTCGGAAATGGCGATGCACTCAAAAAATGGATTCAAGGCGGTGGAAAAGTAATTGCTCTCGAAGGGGCAACTGGCTATTTTGCCGATAAAGATGGCTATGGATTGAAACGTAAGAAAGATAGTTCAACAAGTGATAAAGCCGAACTGAAAACCTACGGTATTCGTGAGCGTGAAGCATTAATGGAACAAATTCAAGGAGCCATTTATAAAGTTGATATTGACAAAACTCATCCACTTGGCTACGGCACAGACGGTTCGTATTATGCTCTTGTAAGAGATGTCTATAATTATGATTATTTGAAAGACGGCTGGAATGTTGGTTATATCAAAGATAACGCTCTTATTACTGGTTTTGCTGGGAAAATTGCGAAGGAAAAAATGAAAAATACCTTGACTTTTGGGGTACAAGAGTTGGGACGAGGAAAAATCATTTATATGGCTGATTCACCACTTTTTAGAGGTTTTTGGTATTCGGGTAAATTGATTTTTGGAAATGCTCTCTTTACAGTAAATTAATTTTTGAAGATACGTGATTCGAGATGAAAAAAAGTCAAATTACGTATCTCAAATCCAATATCTAAAATCTCAACTCAATAAAACTATGAATAATACCCGACGCTCATTTCTAAAATCAGTTCCATTGGTAGGTGCTGCCGCTTTCACAAATCCTACTTTTGCTGAAATCCAACAAGCTCCAATCAAAACAGCCAGTCGAATCAAACTCAGTGTATCGAGTTATTCGTATTGGCATTTCAAGGGTGATAAATTTCCAATTGAGAAAGTAATTGATGAGGCAGCGAAATTGGGTTTAGATGGCATTGATGTTCTCCATCGCCAAATGGATGGCGAAGACAATGCTTATCTACAAAAACTCAAAAAGCATGCTTTTGTGAATGGAATTGCCATGACTTGTTTATCAATTCATCAAGGTTTTGTTTCACCTGACAAAGCAGTCTTGAAAGAACACATCGATCATACCATTCATTGTATTGAGTTAGCCTACAATATGGGTATTCCTTGTATGCGTTTGAATACTGGCCGTTGGGGAACAATCAAATCTTTTGATGATTTTATGGCCAAACGTGGCATCGAACCTGCAATTGCTGGCTATACCGAAGATGAAGCATTCAAATGGTGCATTGATAGCATTCAACAATGTATGAAAAAAGCCGAAGAATGTGGCATTTTGCTGGCTCTCGAAAATCATTGGGGGCTTGGTTCAACGCCCGAAGGAATGCTTCGTATCAAAAATGCAATTGATTCGCCGTGGTTAGGATTATTAATGGATACGGGCAATTTTTTAGAAAACCCTTATGATAAATTAGAGAAAATTGCTCCACAGACAAGTTTTGTACAAGCGAAAACTTACTATGGCGGTGGCGAATGGTACAGCCTTGATTTGGACTACAAACGCATTATTGATATTTTGAAAAAAGTAAATTATCAAGGCTATATTTCGATTGAGTTTGAAGGAAAAGAAGATCCAAAAACTGGCGTTCAAAAAAGTGTTGATTTATTGAGAAAATATTTATAAAACGATATAAGATGTTAGATACTCGATATTTGAAGCTTGGTTTATCTTAAAATCCAAACCCGCAACATTGAGTATCAAACATCGATCATCCAACATCAAAACGATGAGTTATAATATTCAAGTCTATACTGCCCAAACGATGATGGCTGAAATGGAATCAGAATCAGAAGAGTTTTTTGATAATGATAAAAATCTGATTCCATTTTCAGAGAAACAAATACAAGCCTTGAAAAATCGTCTTTTGCAGCAAAATTTTGAAATAGCAAAAGAAGATAAAAAAGGGATTACCTTTAAAAATGATAATTTTGAAGGCATGAGAGCTATTCTCACCTCAAATGCCTTATACTTGCGTTCAAGTTTCGACGATGCTTTTGAAATTGGTATCATAGCATCCGAATTAGCTGACACAGGGGAATACGCAAAATATGACCCACAAGCTGATGGCTGGGAAGTTTTGGGAGAGTAGTTTTTTTGATAGTAAACAAGTCCAACATTAATTATATGAGAGTAATTCAATCATGAATTACTCTCATTTTGCGTCTCAACCATAGCATAAAACCTGTAATAGCTAATAATCCAGGAGTAAGGCCAAGAATGATGTAAAGAATTTTAATCGGAATTCCGCCATAATTACCTACGTGCAAAGGAAAAAATAAGGCTTCTACTTTTTCCCAAAAATTAAAATTTTCAAAGCGACTAAGACTCAAAAAATCTCCAGTATTGGCATCAAATCTAATACAATTCCCACCCGCAAACATCGGATTTTGGCCTTTCAAATTTCCACGTACACTGAATTTTTTCTCAGGTTGTGTAGGCAAATACACATAACTTGGCATTAAATCATGCATTTTTTGAAGACTTTCAGCATACATTTTATCAAGCGATGCTTTCACCAAAGTATTATTTGGTGTCGGAATTGTTTCTTTTTTCCACGTTTCAGCCTCAAAAGCAAATAAATTCATCCAAAATCCAGTAAAAAAAACAATGGTGTTGAGCAATAGCGACCACACTCCCACTACTCTATGTAAATCTGAGCTTAACATTCGCCAGTTTTTGGTTTTTATTTTTACTTTGAAAGTCAGCACTTTCCAAATAAATTTTCGATAAATGATAAAACCTGTAATAATTGAAATAAGCATCGTCAGACCAAAAATAGCAGTGAGTGCTGCCCCGGGCATTCCGAGATGAAAAGAAAAATGGAATTCAAAAATCCATTCAATCCAACCTACCTCCAAATCATCGCTTCGTCCTGAACGCAAAATTTCACCTGTGTATTGGTTAATATTTATTGCTCCTAAATCATACGATTCTAAGCGAGCGTCGTTCAAGTACAATCGAAAATGATACGATTGGTCTTTGGCAGCCAAAGGGTTTATCCAAGCTATTCCATCTAAGTTTGGGTATTTATTTGTAATTATTTTGTACAAACTATCAAGAGGTAAAACCTTTGTTTCGGGTTTAATTGTCAATGTTTTATGATAAATCCATTCATCAAGTTCATCTTTGAAAATCAAAATCGAACCACTCAGACCCAACAGGAGTAGAAATACTCCTGTGATGAGTCCGAACCAACTATGGATGCTAAAAAGTAAGCGTTTAAATTTATTCATTAGAGCGTATTCATCAATTTATTTCTCTATGCAAATTTGGGTTTAAAATTTGACTTTCTTCCAAGTAATGACTGTATTTTGCTCACCAATTTTTCTTTCATAGGCAAGTATTAAATCATTTTCGAATGATATGATGCTTGGATAACTACAATCTTCCAAACTTTTACTTAAATAAATGGTTTGAGCATTTCCACTTAATTTACGAAGTGCAATACTTTTGAAATATTCTTCACCTTGATTTTTTATTTCTGAATAAGTCAAATAACTATTTCCTGATTTTGTGCTTGTTATTTGAGGAGAGCGTACTTTAGTCGATAAGGCGGTATTGATAATTTTTCCAGTTTCTACATCACAAACTTTGATTCCTGCAGCGTTTTCTTTGCCTGTAAACCAAGTCATCCAAATTCCTTTAGTATTTACAGTTGCCGAAGGCCCAGCATGCGGACAAGCATTCACTTGCCATTTATCGGGATAAACATTACGAGGTTCTGAAAAACTTTCGCCATCGTCTTTGGAAAAAATATAACTCATGTCACGAGATTCATCTTCATATACATCTCGATAAAAAATATGTAAAACACCTTTAGGGTCAATTATTGCTTCAATTCTGCAACATTCACAAGCTTGGTTATCAATTACTTTAGGCTCTCCAAAGCCTTTTCCTACTGAAGTCTTAGCAAATTTTACGCTTCTGCCCTTTGAAGTTAGTTTTTCGTCAAGCCAAACAACACCAATTTCGCCATCGGCTAACCTCACCGTTCGGCTAAATGAATGACTTTTATTAGGATTTCTATCAGATTGTACGTAATCTGGAGCTGACCAATTTTTACCATCTTTTGAGTAAACATATAATAAATCAGAGCCAAAACGAGATGTTGGATTGTCTTTTTTTAATTCAAAAGTTACAATCATGCTTCCATCTTTTTTTATTGCTAATCGTGGCATTCCTTCGGCATGCGTAGATGCTGAATCTACAATTGGAACTTTGATTTTCTCGCCAAACAAATAACCATCATAAATACTGTAAAAAAAAGACACTTTTTTACTTATCTTTTCAGTTTCAACCCAACTTAAAATAATTTTCCCATCGGGCGAATTGGTAAATGATGGCACTGCGGCACTATTTACCACATTTGAAATAACCCCCTCTTCTATACTTTTAATGAACGATAAAAATGGGATGAGCAAAATAATTAAGAATATTTTCATGTTTTTGATAGGTTAAAGCACTTATCGAAATTTGGTAAGTGCTTTATTGATTTATTTCTTTCCAACAAATTTGTATTGCAAACCCAAAACAAAAGTACGAGGAGCAGCAGCAGTAAATGTTGTACGGTCGGTTGTAGCATTACCACGAGTAGCGTTATAGGCATAAAGTGCATCTGTCAAGTTCATTACATTAGTAAATACCTCAATACCTTTCCAATGATAGCCCGCTCTGAAATTTAATACTTCATAGCCTTTGTAACTGATAGTATTTACTTGGTTTTGATACCATTTACTTACATGCTGCCACTCGACCGAAGTACGCAAACCTTTTGCCCATTTAGGATAATAACTAATTTCTGAGTTCCAAATCCAACGAGGAGCAGAAGGCATATCATTTCCATTCACATCTTTTATTGCATCCGATGCTTTTTGACTCAATGTAAATTCTACGAATTGGTGAATAGAATATGCTCCACCAAAACGGAAGAAAATTTCTTTTGATGGTTTGTAACTTATGCCATATTCTAAACCTTTATGAAGCGTTTTGCCTGCAGCTTGATAATCGGTAGAATTATCAGGTTGACGAATACTCAATAATTCGTTTGTTCCAGACATCTGATAGAAAGTTGCATCTATATAAAGTTCATTCTTCAGGAGCGATGCCCAACCCCCAATTTCGGCATTATTGAAAGTTGCTGGTACGAGGTTATAGTAAAACAAGTCACCATTTGCAGCAGGCGTTGGTCTTTTGCGAAAAATTGCTGTTAAACCAGAAGGAGCAAAACCTTTTGAATAATTGGCATAAATGCCTTTTCCTTTACCCAAATCATAGGTGATACCAATCTTAGGCGTAGTTTTAGTATAAGTTTTTGAACCTCCGATACCCAATCCAGTTGTTTTGTCTATGTCAAGATTATTAACAAAATCAAATGACATATTATCATAACGAAGTCCTGCTGAGACTCTCAATTTTTTGATTGGCTCGAAATCATATTGCAAATACACTGCTGTATTATGAATATTAGCATTATAATCGGCAATCTTAATATCTGGACGCTCTTTTAAAATGGTATATTTCTCAACAGATTTTTTATCAGGACGCAATTGGGCAGCTAAGTCGATTTGATAAGACCAATAATCATTGGGCGAAAAATCAACTGTTGTACCAATAGTAACTTTCGAGTTTAAAAACTTAAATCTCTGCGTTTGTTGTGCAATTACGCCAAAACTTCTAAAGTCATTAGAGTTAATTTCACCTCTTGCAGTCGCCGTTCCCGAAGTCCAACGAATACCGTAACTTGGATTTTGTCCATGTTTGTTATCACGGGCAAAAACTGTTACGAAAGATTGAGAACCATTTGCCCAATCTTTTTCAAAAGTTAAACGAGTACGAAGTGAGTATGCTTTTCGGTAAGTAAAATCAGTTGTACTCACGTATTGACGACTATAAAATACTACACTATCGATACTTCCGCTGGTTTGAGAATTATATTTAGAATAAGACAAAGTATAAATCAAGCGGCTACTTGGTGTAAAATTATACTCCAAACGTGCATATTGAGCATTTTTTGTATAGTCTGAACTTGCCATCCAAGAATCTTTTTGCTCACCAACCAAACCACCTAAATAAATACCAAACTTACCAATGGTTGCACCAGCTCCATACTGAACTATACGAAAACCATATTGGTCAACTTGCACGCCGACACGAGCCGTTGGCACAGCAGTTGGGCGTTGAGTAATAAAATTAACGGCACCACCCACCGCTTCTGGGCCATAAATCGACGAAACTGGGCCTTTTACTATCTCTATTGAACTCACAGTAAACTGGTTCATTTCGAGTAATGCGTTATGATTGAAAACACCCATCGGGCGAATCGGCACCCCATCTTCCATGTATAAATAATAGGCGTTGGTGGTCATTGGTTGACGAATCGACATCATGTGCTGCTCATTACCCAAATTTACCATCAAAACGCCCGGTGTTTTGTTCACAACTTCATAAACCGATGAAACTTTGGCTTCATCAATCATTTTTGGAGTAATTTTTGAAATAGCAATGGGCGTTTCGGTTCTTAAAACAGCCTCACGATTACCTGTTACTATAATTTGCTGCAAATTTTGGACTGATGGTTCGAGTGAAATCCTAATTTCTTGCTTACTATTTATAGAAAACTCTTGTGTCTGAAAGCCAATTGAGCTAACTGCAATTTTATCGATTTTTTGAGAGTTTTTCAATTCAAAAGCACCCGTAGAATTTGTAATTGCACCTTCTGCTGTTCCTATATTTTTAATGCTCGCACCAACAATTGGCTCTTTTGTAGTAGCATCAAATATTTTGCCTTTGATATTTTGGGCAAATAAGGTGTTTACCCCCATGAAGAGTATGATTACCAGAAAAATATTTTTCATATTTTTTTTATTAAAATTTTATTATTTTTTGCAATTATCAATTATCAAAAAGTATAATGTATTGATAATCAATAATTTACAATTACGATTTAGTCTTTGGAGATACAATTAAAATGATGCATTTTTTCAGTCAATCTTGTGCAGATATACAATTGGCTTGTAAAATGGAATACAAGATATTGATACAACAAGTTGCAAAAACCAATTGTATTAAACTGAAAAAACAAATAAAATGAAGCTTAGCCCAAACAAGGAGGACGAAAAAGAGCAATCGTGAGCGTAGAATAGTGGCTCGTCTTGTATGAAAAATTGTTTTGAACAGTACTAATTACACCTTCAAATGTTTGCGAAAAAACAAAATTGTCATGATGAAATGTTTCTTCTAAAAGTTTTTTGAAATTTTGTTCTTGCCTTCCTGCTTCTTTGTTGGCTTTGTCTTCGGCAACTTTGTGGAGTTGTTTGGCCAAATAACATTGACCATTACATTTTAGCTCAGGCTTGAAGCGATTTTCGCAAAGGTTTTTGATGATATAATCTTTGTTCAATTCAAAATCAAGATAAACCACAGGCACTACCAGTATGCGTACACTGGTAAGTAATAGCAGAAAAACTGCTAAACTGCGTTTACTTTTTGACATTAAATTCATGGTGCAAAACTATGCCATGATTTTTATGAAACCAATGATTATTATCACTTTTTCAACGTACAAAGAAGAACTTTATTCCCAAAAACACTTCCAATTAATAATTTATCACCAAAAACAGCACCCACACTTGAGCCTGAAACTGGTTTTCCATCATTTAAATAAACGCTTTCTAAACTAACTTTTCCTTTTGATTGGTAGTTAATTTTAATAATTTCTGAAGGAGATGGCTTTGAATGGTCTTTTGAATGTGCCAAATAAGCTAATAATTTGGGGTGACAACCCACCCAAAGATTTCCTACTTCATCAAGCTCGATATTGTCAGCACCGTTGATCGCAATTTCATCAGATTCCGTCAAGCTGCCCGTGCTGACATCACGGTCAAAAACTTTGATTTTTTGTCCAGAAGTAGCCGCAACAAAAAGTTTTCTTCCATCCAAACTTGTGTTTATACCATTTGCATATAAAAAACCTTTAGCTAAAATACTTGCCTTTTTACCATCAAAATAGCATGCATTCCCCATTGGGATTTGTAATAAATCTTTCTTCGATCGCCAGTCAGACTTTACTTCATCGTGGTCATTGGTCAAATAAAAAGTTCGTTCTCCCACTCCTACAATGTCATTTGGACTTACAAACAATGGATCTGTGATACTTTCGAGATGGACCAATGTGCTATCTGTAAATTGAAATATTTCTATGAAATTACCAGTTTTTCGATGATTGACTACAAATAGTTTTTTAGTCCCATTTATAGCTTTGAATAAACTTATTCCATGAGGATGAAAATCATCAAATGGTAACTTTTCAGTTAATTTGATTGGTTTGGGTGCGATTTCATTGAGATTAAGCAAATAAATTGCTCCATTAGGCATATCAGTAGAAAAATCACTTGATGAGATTAATGCTAATCCTTTGGCTTTATCAATAGTAATATCTTCGGCTCCATGAAAACCAGCAATTTCAGAAACACTTCCATTGAAATGCGGGTCAATTTTCGTAAAAAAGCCTGCATTCAAAAGTGTTCTGCCTACGAAAATGAGAATAATAGTAAGTAATACGATTGATATTTTAAGCCAAAGTTTCATTACAATTGAGAATTAAAAATAGATGGTTGAATATTAGAAAACAATGAAGCAAATCTAATGATTTGAATTTCGATTCCTCATCATAAGCCATATAAAGATAGAAATTTATTTTTATTTCAGAACATTTTGTCTAAAACTCCTTTCATAATCTCTTCAAAAATTTCATATTTTTAATTCATCAAACATAAAAATAAAAAACCAAAAAATAATATTTCATATAGATGCATAAAATGATACCGCTCAATAACTACTTGATTATCAAACACTTATAAAACACATCATACACTTGGATTGCATTTCTTTTTGTATATATTTGCTTCACATTTACGATCTATCCCAATAATCTAATTGAAAACGCTCAGTTTTGTAAACAACAAAGGTGGCGTCGGAAAAACTACTTCTGCCCAAAATGTTGGAGTGGCTCTTCACAGGTTTACTGGCAGCAAAGTGCTTTTCATTGACCTCGACGCCCAAGCAAGTTTAACTCGCTGTTTTGGTTATAATAATTTAGATTTCTTCAATGCCGATAGCGGCAGTTTTATTTTAAACGATAAAACATTTGATGAAATCGTAGTCTCAACTGATGTAGGAGATTTACTTCCTGCTTCAATGGGATATATTGTTGCCGAAGACCGAATTAAAGCAAGCCCACTTTTTCCTTTTAATCTTAAAATCGCTCTTGATAAAATCAGTCATCGCTATGATTTTATCATTATTGATTGCCCGCCAAGCCTATCAACCTCGGCTCGAATCGCTTTGGTTGCTTCCGATCTATATTTTGTCCCATTACAAGCCGAATACCTTAGTTATGAAGGATTACGAAATTTCCTCAGTTTTGCGAGTCAACTTTCAATGATTTGCCCACATTTAGCTCTTGGTGGAGTTTTTGCGACAAGGTATAACCCACGAAATCGTAAAAAATTAAGTAATGATCTTGTAAAATCTATTAAACTGCAATTACAAGGACAATTCTTAGAAACCTATATAAGGGACAATGTAGCAATTCCTGAAGCCCAATCACACCACAAAGACATTTTTGGATATGACCCTGATTCAAACGGAGCCTTTGATTATTATAAACTTACTCGTGAAATGATTAATAAATGTTTTGTAAAAAACTTGATGGAGCAATTGATGCGTGCATAAAAAAAATAAATATTTATAATTAAAGTACAATTTTCGCTCCAAATTTGCACTATTTTGGCGATTATTTTTAGACGATTTCTACAACAAATATTACTTTTTTTAAGTTCTATATAATATACTCATAAATTCTAAGTATTTTTGTAGTATCATCTAACCTAACCCTACATGAAGCCTGCCAAGTATGCAAAAGTGAAATTCCTAAACAAGGATAAATCACTATTCTTTTCTGCACTCCGAGAAAATATTGATGCTTATTTCGACGAAAATCAACTCGTCAAGACGGGTGGAAGAAAATTACTGATCAAAGCAATCTTCATGTTGAGTCTTTACCTCATCCCTTTTGGTTTAATCTTAACAGGTAATTTCTCGCATTTTCAAATGCTGTTTTTATGTGTTGTGATGGGTATCGGCGTTGCTGGTGTGGGAATGTCGGTCATGCACGATGCTATTCATGGTTCTTTTTCATGCTCTTCTACAACCAATAAGTTCTTTGGTTGGAGTATCTATCTACTTGGTGGCAATGTTTATAATTGGGATGTTCAGCATAATAAACTGCATCATACTTATACAAATATCCATGAAATTGATGAAGATATTACGGGTAAGTTCTTGCTACGATTATCGGTAGGTGACAAACTTAAATCTATTCATCGCTTTCAGCATATTTATGCGTTTTTCTTGTATAGTTTAATGACTATTTCGTTTTTGTGGAAAGATTTCAAAGAAATTTCTCTTTATAATAAAATGGCTAAAACTGGTTTAGTAAAGCCTTTTCCTAAAAAAGAATTAGTCATATTGATTATCAGCAAAGTTGCTTACGCTTTGTTGATTTGTGGAGTTCCAATGATGATGCTTGACATTACTTTCGGTCAATGGGTATTAGGTTTCTTGGCTATGCACTGCACCGCAGGTTTGATTTTAAGTACTGTTTTTCAACTGGCTCACGTTGTTGAAGGAGCTCATCAACCAAGTCCTGACGAAAAAGGAAATCTTGAAAATGCTTGGGCAATCCATCAGCTTCTTACTACTTCAAATTTCGCAGGGAATAATAAGGTACTATCTTGGTACATTGGTGGCCTCGACTATCAAATTGAACATCATTTGTTTCCAAATATTTCCCATATTCATTACCCCGCCATTTCAGCCATTGTGAGCAAAACCGCTCAAGATTTTAATATTCCTTACAACAATAAAACTTCTTTCATTAAAGGCTTAAATTCACATATTAGGATGTTACATAATTTAGGGCATGGTGTGATTTAATCAAGATTCAATTAAACGACGAATACCTTTCGGATTTTGATTTGTTTTGTTGATATTCTTATGCTTAAACTTATAATTTTACTAAAAATAGCATTCATTTGTACGCAATGAATGCTATTTTTAATTTCTTCTCAACGATTGATTATAAGCCTTTTGGCTTACTTAATTTTTGTTTTCTTAGAATCAATTTTCTATTTCATAAACACTTATTCTGATAAATAAAACTTTCTAAATGATTGGATAATTTTTATAAAAAATCATAAGAACTTCTATTAAAATGTTTTGAAAATACTGCATATATTTAGTTATTTGTAAATTAATTATCACCCTAAACATCAAGTTATGCAAAACAATAATCGTTCACATCTTTATACCCTCATGACCGTTTGGTTCTTTTGGAGTTTTGTGGCAGCATCAAACGGAATTTTAATTCCACTATTTAAAGAAAAATTCACACTAACCCAAACACAAGCTCAATTGGTTGATTTTGCTTTCTATGCAGCATATTTTATTGGTTCGGTGCTTTATTTGATTTTCTCTCGCATCATGGGAGGCGATATTCTCAATAAAATCGGTTATAAAAATGGTATTGTCATTGGTCTATTGATTTCAGCTCTTGGCACATTACTCTTCTATCCTGCTGCTGAGTTAAAATCTTATAATCTTTTATTATCAGGATTATTCATTGTTGGACTTGGGTTCTCCTTGCAACAAACTGCTACTCAACCTTTTATGATTGCTCTTGGGCCACCAGAAACAGGTGCTCAACGTATCAATTTAGGTGGTGCTGTCAATAATCTTGGCGGTACAATCGGGCCAGCTTTGGTATCTTATGCCATTTTTGGTTCAATCTCAAAAGATGCCGCAGCAAATGCGTCTATTGAAGATGTAAAAGTACCATATTTAATCTTAGGTGCTTTATTTGCCTTGATGGCCTTGTTTTTCTGGCGTTCAAGTTTGCCTCGTATCAAGAATGATGAAGATGTGCAAGTTAGCAATATTGTCATTGGTTTACCAGTTACTTTCTTGGTCTTATGTGTTGGTGTAGCAGTTACTTTTTCTATTCAAACAGCCATTCTATTTACTTTTGCTTTAATGGTAGTTTTGATGTTTGGATATTTAATTTACTCACTTGCAAGCAAAGCTGGTGAAATAAAAAATGCTGGTTCAGTATTAAGTTACCCACAAGCCGTTTTAGGAATGACTGGAATTTTTGTGTATGTAGGTGTAGAAGTAACCATTGGCTCAAATCTCGGAGAATATCTCAAACACACACAAAACTTGGATTCATCTCAAATCTCCAAATATGTATCTTTATTTTGGGGCAGTATGATGATTGGTCGTTGGACAGCTTCGATTGGCAACTTTAATCCTTCACCCTCACTCAAAAAAATATTGATAGCAATTATTCCATTTGTTGCTTTTGCCATTGTTTTATTTGTCAATGCACTTTATAGTGGCGATGTAACAGATCTATTACCGTATGCTGCTTGTGTTTTAGTGATGATTTTGGCCTATTTTGCCAGCAATGAAAAGCCAGTTCGCTTATTATTAATTTTTACTGCCTTAGGAGCAATCATGTCTATTATTGGCGTAATGACCACTGGTAAAGTTGCTTTATTCTCATTGATTTCTGGTGGATTATTTTGTTCGGTGCTTTGGCCAAGTATTTTCTCTTTAGGAACAGCAGGTCTCGGAAAATTCACCAATCAAGGAGCAGCATTTTTAATTATGATGATTTTAGGGGGTTCTATCATACCAGTTGTACAAGGCAGAATTGCTGATATTTTTGGTATTCAACAATCTTATCTATTAGCTGTGGCATGCTTTGCTTACCTATTTGTTTTTGGACTTGTAGTGCAAGCGGTTTTACGTAAACAAGGTATTGATTTCGATAAAGAAGTAGTTAAAGCCGGCGGGAAAGGACATTAATTTAAAAAAAGATTCATATTGATAGGGATTCTTTTTTGAATCCCTATTTTTTTATCCTTACAAAAACAGGTATTTTTACGTATTTAGACCTCTTATTAAAAAATTATCTTTGTTATAAGATTCTAAAATATTATTTTTCTTCTCATAAGAATTCATACAAAGTGATTAGTCTAAACATTAGTTTACCCAAATTCATGTACTGCAAATGATAGATAAATTTTTAATATGGCTGCTTGATTATGTACAATACGTTCTGATATTTACAATTACAATAGCCCTTATTAGATTGAAATATTTGACAAATGAGTTAAAATATATTTGGTATTTCATTCTTTTAGGTACTTTTTTTGAGATTTTATCTCGAACATTACTTTATATGAAGGTTCGAAATACACTTCCTTTCCTACACCTCTATACTACCCTTGAATTTATTATTATAGGTCTTTTTTACCATCGATATTTTGGCAGTTTTTTTCCAAGAAAACTACTTCCAATTGTCATTAGTATGTTTGTGGGTTTTGCCATTATTAATGCTTTTTTCATTCAAAAACTCAATAATTTTAATACTTATGCCAGTGGTTTAGAAGGCATTTTAGTGATTGGACTATCAATTTTATGCTTTTATAAAATGTTGATAGAGTTAGATACTCGAAGCCCCACAAAACAGCCTACGTTTTGGATAAATTCAGGTTTTTTGTTTTACTTTGCGGGCAACATTTTTATCTTCATTTTAAGTAATTTTATTAAAGAAGATAATCACTTATTATCGCTCGCATGGGGCATGCACGCATTTTTGATGCTTATCTTACACATTTTTATAGGAGTCGGTTTATGGCAAAGTCATCGCCGTTAGATTTATACGTTTTATTGTATGGTGGTACAATTGCCATGATTCTTTTAGCATCAGGGATTGTTAGTTTTGTAATGTTATACCAACGTCGAATCATAAAACAAGATTTAGCCTTTAAAGAAGCAGAAGCTCAACACCAACAAAATCTTTATCATGGCACCCTTGAAGCCATCGAAAGTGAACGAAAACGATTAGCAAGAGACCTGCATGACGAAGTTGGTGCTTCGCTTTCAGCTATGAGGCTTTTGGTCGGACAAATGCAACATCAATCTTCTGATTTAGCATATATAGATGATATTAGCAATAAATGTAAATTACTGATAGATAGCACAATAGATAACGTTCGTCGCATATCCAATGATTTATTACCTCATGGTTTGGAAGAATTTGGTCTTCCTTATGCTATTGAAGATTTATGCGAAAAGTTTGTAGAAATTTCAAAAATTGATATTCATTTAAAAATTGATCAGATTGATTCTAACAATTCAAAAATTAATTTAATCATTTATCGACTCGTCCAGGAATTATTGAATAATGCAATCAAGCACTCAGAAGCAACAGTTATTGCTTTATCTCTGAAAAATGAACAAAATGAATTAATCTTGAACTACTCTGATGATGGTATAGGCTTTAATTTTGTAGATGCTTATGAAAAAAGAAGTTTAGGACTAAAAAATATTGAAACACGAACTAAAATGATTAATGGCACAACCAAGTTCAAAACAAAACCAAATGAAGGCTTGAAATTAGAAGTGCGTATTCCATTAATTTGATTCTTTTATGAAAACTATCAACGTAGCTATTGCCGACGACCAAGTTTTGTTCAGACGAGGAATGGTTTCAATTGTGAATACCTTCAAAAACATACATATTTCGATTGAGGTCAATAATGGCAAAGAATTGCTTCAAGCCATTGAAATAGCAGAGATAAAACCGGATGTCATTTTACTCGATTTATCAATGCCTGAGCTGAACGGCGTAGAAACAACAAAAATTCTTCACCAACAATACCCTGACATCAAAATCATTATACTTTCAGTCTATGGTGAAGATCGTTTTGTAACTCATTTGATGGAATTAGGTGTCAATGCTTATCTTTTTAAAAACGTTGAGCCAGTTGAAGTTGAAAAAGCAATTTGGGCAGTAGTAGATAAAGATTTTTATTTCAATGAGGCATTTTTAGCTGCTATGAAAAACCGCCAAACTGGAAAAAAACCTCGACTTTTAATTCAAGATGATATTCCCTCAACGCTTACACAGCGAGAATTGGATGTTTTAGATTTGATTTGTAAACAATTTACTGCTCAGGAAATTGCCGATAAATTATTTATCAGTGTTCGGACAGTAGATGGTCATCGGAATAATCTTCTCGAAAAAACGGGTATGAGAAACACCGCAGGTTTGGTAGTTTTTTCAATCAAAAACAATTTACTCGACCCAGCAACTTTACTTTAGAAGAGCAAAATTAAACTAATTTTGTCGTGTCGTTTCAAGCACCGTACCAATCACTTTGCGAAAAACTGAAAGTTCTTCACTTGAAATATTACCAAAAAGTTTTTGTTCTAATGTATCAATGGCTGCATTGCAAAAACCTAATACTTCAATTCCGTTTTCGGTCAAACTTATACGTAAAATTCTTTTATTTTCAGCATCAACATTTTTCACAACCATCTCTTTTTTTTGTAGCATCGTCACAGTTTCGTTCATTGATTGAGGTGTCATCTTAAACCTACGTGATAATTGAGCTGACGATAAGTCTTTTTGGTTATCATTGACAAAATTAAGTATGATATATTGTGCCAGCGTCACACCATATTCAGCCAAAGCTTTATTCATTTGAAGTGTAATTTCTGTTTCTATTCTTTTTACCAAATAAACGGTTCTTGCGGGCATAATTCATTATTTTTTACAAAAATAGTAAAGAGTTACCATACACAACTCGCTTTTTATCTCAATTTTCAATTTTACTATTAATTTATAATTTTTGTAAAATATGAAGCCTATGTTAAATAGCTCAGGGCACAGCAATCGTTACTTTTGAACGTTCACAAACACCTCCAATGGGAGGATTAAATTTTGAAACACTTACCGTAACAGCCTGAATATCAGGAAATTGAAACTTTACAACTTCAATAATTTTATAAGCGATATGTTCCAATAGTCGATGTTTTTCTTTCATTACATCAGCAATGATTTTATAAACTACCTCGTAATTTATTGTCAATTTTAATTTGTCTTCTTGAGCTGCACGGCTCAAATCCGCCGTGATGGCTATATCAATCGAATATTTATTGCCGATTTTTTGTTCTTCGTCATAATAGCCATGATAGGCAAAAAATTCAACTCCTTCCAATGAAACTATTCCCATAAAATTACTGATAAATGATGAATGATAAAGAAAAAAGGTTCAAGTAAAACCTGAACCTTTTTCTTTGTACTATATTAAATATTATCAAAAAACGAGCCACCACTACTTTCGTTAGGCTTTCCAATCACATCATTGACAGTTGGCAACGGTGAATTATCTTTTACTGTTGAGTCACTTTTTTCAACCATAGCTTTACGAATGGCTGCTTTTACCTTGTTGACTTTCTCTAACATTTCTTCTGTAATCGAATCAAGGTTGTTTTCTACTGGCGACTGCACCACAGCAGTTGCTGGTGATATTTCTTCACTCACCTGCTTTTCTAAAGGAATAATTGCTTCTATCGTTTCCTCTACTTTTGTTACGGTATCTTCTACAACTACTTCGATAACTGGCTCTTCTCTTTCCTCTTTTTGTTCATCTACCAACTCTGGCTCCTTTCCTCTTATCAAAAAGCCCTTCAATGCCTCTAAGTCGTCCCAACGCCCTTCGGCAGCAAGTTTGGCTTGTTGAGTCCAAGTACTTGGATCGTGTCTTGCATATTGAGGGCCAGCAGCTTCTAAAATTTCTTCAATTTTATAAACTGGGGTTATTGCTAAATCACGGAAAGTAAAGATGCCTGCATCATAAAGCAACATAGAAATTTTAGGGCCAATCCCTTCAATTATATCTAATTCATCTGTTTTTGGCACATTAGATTTAACTGGTTCTGATTCCACTTCAAGTTCGCTTATTTCCTCAAAATTATTAGCTGCAGAAGTAATCACTTCTTCGTCCAAAGAGAATTCTTGCTCCTCAGCAACAGGCGTTTCTATTTCAAGCTCTTCAATTATTGGTTCATCAGCTTCTACAGCTATCTCATTTATCTCTTCCAATAATGTTTCATCAGCAGTATTTTCAGCAGCTATTTCTTCTGTATCAATATCATCATATTCTTCAATATCATCCGACTCGATATTTGAAATTTCAGTTTCAAACTCTTCAACGGGCGTTGTACTTGTTAATGTTTCAATTGGCTCTTCAACGATTTCAGGTTTATCGGTATCGGTCAACATCGAAGTTGCTTCTTTAAATTTAGCATCAACACCTTCTTTGTCAAATTTCTCTTCAAAACGCTGTACATGCTCAAGTGTTGCATTAGAAAGACTACGCATTTGCACAAGCAAATTGGTTTTATAATGATCCATTGCACGAAAATCTCGTTCCAATACCTTCACATCACCTAAAACCTCTTCTTTAATATATTTTGCTCTGCTTTCAGCCTGGCGAATGATCTCGGCTGCTTTATGCTGAGCATCAATTAATGTTTTTTCTCCCAGTATTTTTGCTTCTTGAACATGCTTATCAGCCTGTTGGCTTGCTTGTTCGGTAATCATTGTACTCGTATCCTCGGCCGTTTTCAATGTCTTGAAAAGCGTCATTTCAATTTCACGCAACTTATTTGCTTCCTTTTCAGCAATTTCCAGTTGCATCCGAAGCATCTTGCTTTCATTAAGTACACGCTCCCATTCTTGTGAAAGATTAGCTAAAAAACTATCAACTTCTTCAATATTATATCCTCTGAAAGTTTTTTCAAATTCATGTTGGCGTATTTCGAGGGGTGTAATTTTCATTTTAAACAATTGTTTTAGGAAGTTAGCAAAACTGGATTTCGTTTAGAGATTTGAAAAACACATATTTTTCAATCAATTTTCGATGATACTCGTATTATGTTATATATGTTTTGATTTAATTTTTTAAAGATTTTTTTGTAAGCTTTCAAGAAAAATAATTTGAAATGATATTTGTCTAACGATATTTTTCGAACAAATAATCTATTTTTTTTCTTTTATTAAAAAAATGCAACTTTCACATTCAGTAATTGTAATATTCTAATACTCTCTAAGCAATCATATTGCCAAATTTCAAAAATATTATTTTAATTAGCAAAAATAAGAAAAAAAGGAGGTTTAATGCTTACACTTAGACTATTTTTCTTCGTATAGCTTCCATATTGAAATCGTTCTATCATCGCTTCCTGACACAATTTGGTCATCAAAATCTGTCCAAAGCAACTTATTTACAGATGTTCCATGTCCAGCGTGTCTGGCTCGATCAATCACTTTTAATAGTTTGAATGTTTCTGCATCCCAAATCTTTACTGACTTATCCATACTGCACGTTGCAAACAGCCTATTATCAGGGCGATATGCAATGTGATTAATAGCAAAAGTATGGGCTACAATTTCCTTTTCCAAAGCATAATTTTGTTCAATATTCCATATTTTCAAGCGAGCGTCACGGCTTCCCGAAAGCAAAAATCTAAAATCAGGAGCGTATTTTAAAGCAAAAACCGAATTGCTGTGTGCTGCAATTACTTGCTTCAATTCAAGCGTTAGTAAGTCAAATATTTTAATTGTATTATCACTAAATCCCGCCGCCAATTCTCGATCAACTGGATTAATCGCCAAACAGCGTACACTCATTTCTGATGCTTTGATGTGTTTACGAAAAACAAAACTTTCTACATCAATCACAGAAATTACACCATCTCCGCCTGCTACAAAAGCTTGGTTTTGGTAAATCTGAATATCAAAATAATTGGTTGGAGCTAATTTTAACGAACGAAGTTCTTGTTTGGTTTCAATATCGATTACATGAATTCCTTCAAAATTTTCGGCAATCCATAAATGATTTATATGAGGTAAATATGCCAATGCGTACACAGAATGTGCAATTTTTGCTATCAATTCGCCCACATCAGGTTTTTGAAGATTCCATCTAACCACAAATCCATCACCTGCAGCCGAAAAAAAACGGTGCTTTTCACCCGATTTTTCTAAAGCATAAACACAATCTCTGTGTCCTGTAAACGAATCAATTTTCTCGACTTTAATCATATTAATTTAGCAAAATTCATAAAATTGTGTTTCAAGTATAAAAGATTTGCCAATCGCAATTTAAAATACTATTTTTGTTCACAAATGTAATTCATTAAACTTTCATACGCATATAATCCATGAAATTTTCAGCCGAAACTGCAAAAGAAGTCGTATTTAGCCAAGTAGAAAAAGTTATTACTGATTTAGGATTTAACATCGACAAACAAGACCAAAGCCGCCCCTGGGGAGGTTTTTTTGTATTAGATGAGTCGCAAGCTCCTAAATTTATCGAAACTTATTTCCCGCATTTATCAGTCAATGATTTTGGTATTGGCCGAAAATTAAGCCCAAAAATATTGGTTGTTGCTCCCAACAAACGTTTATCTTGGCAATATCATTTCCGACGTGCTGAGATTTGGAAAGTAGTTGGCGGAGTTGCTGGCGTTGTGACGAGCGAAACCGATGAGGAAAATGAATTACAAACATTGCCTTTGGGAACGATTATTAACTTAAAACAAGGCGAAAGACATCGTTTGATTGGTTTAGGTGAATGGGGAATTATTGCAGAAATCTGGCAACACACCGACCCACAAAACCCTTCAGATGAAGACGATATTGTACGTGTACAAGATGATTTTGGAAGATAATTTTTGTGAATTGTGAATGATAAATGGTTAATTACACACCCTTTAAAGTATCTTTATTAGAGCGTCATTAATGCCAAATTTATCATTCACAATTAATCATTTATCATTCAAAAAGTCTTCTTCTTACTTCTTTTGCTCCAGCACACATATTGATTAATTTTTGACGAGAAGCCCAACGAGCAGTTTGACTTAATCCACAGTCGGGAGCAACTGCCAATTTTTCGGCTGGGACATATTTTAAGCATAATTCTATTCTTTCAATTACATCTTTTACACTTTCACAGTAATAATTTTTAACGTCAATTATACCTACAGCTACATCCATTTTTTCAGCAAATGCTGCCAATAATTCTACTTCATCAAATTCTCGATTAGCCATTTCAATATGAATTTCGTCAACATTCATATCTAAAAAATCAGGTAACATTGGGTGCAATTTTCGATAGCCAACTGGTCGCCCTTTAAAATTTCCGAAGCATAAATGTGTAGAAACCCTTGCTTTTCCTACAACCCCCTCAATGGTTCTATTAAAAATATCAACAAAACGCTTAGTATCTTCTTTGTAAGCATAACAAGACATGGAAGGCTCATCTACTGTAATTTCGGTACAACCTGCGGCAACCAAATCTTCTAATTCTTTTTTGACATAAGGTAATAGTCCTTCAGTCACATCAAAACGGTCTTTGTAGATTTTACCATCGGGCAACATTCTGCCTGAAAGAGTGTAAGGGCCTGGAACTGAGGCTTTTAAAGTATATCCAGCAGGAGCAAGTCGTTTTAATCTTTCAAATTCTTTCACAGCACCTAAGCCTTTAGGGGCGGTTAAAGGTTCAATAATTGAATGTTTTCCTCGTTGGTCATGAGCGGGTGGACCAAATTTCCGAGTTTCTGAATGATTGGGTTCAAGCCCTTTGATGAAGCCATAAAATGATAAATTGAAATCTAGGCGAGTTTGCTCGCCATCGGTAATCACGTCCAAACCAGCAGTAGTTTGGTCATGAATGGCAGCAATGACTGCATCTTCAATCATTTCTTCAATGTCGGCTGCTCCAAATTTATCCAAATTTTGAGAAGCAAATTCAAGCCATCCTGGAAAAGGATAACTTCCTACTACTGTAGTACGAATAGGTATAGGTTGCATATTTTTTGAATTAACTCTTAATTTGAAATAAGTCTTCGATGATAATTGATTTGCCCTAAATGATAATTAAAATGTCCAAAAAGATGAATCAGAAAATATTCATTGGAATCGTGTCCACCATAGAATTCTTCTGTATGATTTTGTGCTAAAATTTCGTCTGAAAGTGTTGGTAAAATAGCTTTCAACATGATTCTTGTAGCTTCAATTTTAGCAATTACTTCGGCTCTTGGTACATTCTTATCTGAAAACTCCAAAGGGCGATTACGAACATAATCAGTTTTCCCCAACTGATGCCCGATGTAATGGTTGAGATTTCCCATTAGATGCAAACAAAGATTTCCTGCAGAATTTTTGATTTCACCACGAATCATCCACAAATCGTTTTCGTCTTCGTAAGCTTCGATTTCTTTTCTGAGATTTTGTAAATCTCGGTCGTATAATTTTATTAATGATTGTAGCATTTTCAAAATTTATTCATTCAAAACAATTTCCATTTTTACGTAATCTTTCCCATTTTTTCGAACAACATCAGACACTACCTTCATACCAAATTTTTCGTATAAACTTATGGCATTTACTCTTGCACTACAAAATAGATATTTGATATTCAATAATTTAGCTTCTTTCATTAAATAATTGAGTAGTTTAGACCCATAGCCTTTTCCTTGAAAATCTTTGTCAGTTGCAAATTTTCTAAACTGCCCTTCATTTCCAAATTTAAATAATGAAATCACTGAAACTAAGCGTTCTTTTTCGTACAAACCATAGTGTAACCCATCTTCATCTTCTGGTAAAATCACAAACTCAAATGGTTTATTAGGCCACATTACTTTGTGTCTCAATGGCCAAGTTTCTGCCGCAGTGATTTCTTTTATTTCAATCATTTTTTTTAGAAATGTAAGACTGAATACCATTTTTCTCATACATTTTAGCGATTCGATGGGCATGTTCATCATAAGCTGCTTCAAATAATTCAGTAGCTTTTTGAGTACCAACCAATACACCTGCGGTCAGCACTTTAGGTGGCTTGCCTGCAAGTGTTAAATATTCTGCAACTTGAGCTTTGATGCTGTTAACAAGTAATGCTCCCCCTATTGTTGAACCAGGCGAAACAGGTGTATCTAAATTTGGTACATAAACCATCGCATCACCAACTGGAGCTCCTGTATCAAGTACTAAGTCGGCAAAATCAGAAAGTTTTTTTCCATCAGTTCGCTTACTGGTACTTGCTTCTAAATGCTGTTTTGTAACCAGAGCCACTACTTTGATACCTTTTTTCTGAAAAATTTCAGCCATTTCAATAGGTACAACATTACAGCCTGAAGACGAAATAACAAGAGCAGTATCAATTTCGTTTATGTCAAAATTTCTTAGAATTCTATCTGCTAAACCTGACACATTTTCGAGAAACATGGCTTGTCGCTGACCATTTGCTCCCACAACGAGGTTATGAAAAGTCAAAGAAAGTTCAACAATTGGGTTAAAACCTGCAAAAGAGCCATAGCGTGGCCACATTTCCTCAACCATGATTCTACTATGGCCAGAACCAAAAACATGCACCATTCTTCCTGCCAAAATCGAATCCGAAAACCATCGAGCCGCAATTTTAATTTGTTCTTCTTGTTTTTCAACAACGTCAATGATTTGACGAGATTTATAGATGTATTCTTGGATAACACTCATAGAGACTAATGGAGAATTGATAATTAAAAATTGAGAATGTCTAAACTATTGACAAAACCCACTTCATTGAATTCAATTGTTTGGTAAATGTTATTATATAATTCTATTAATTTCGCTAATTACATCAACTTTGATTGAACAAACGCTGCTGCTCCAATTGCTCCTGCCATATCACCAAAATATGCCTGAACAATTTCTGTTTTTTTACCACCTGGTCGCCATTCATATAAATCCATGAATGTCTTCAAAGGCTCATAAAGTGCATCATCGGCGAGTGTAAGTCCTCCTGCCAAAACCACCATTTCGGGAGAAAGTGCATTTGAAATTGAACTAATACCTATGGCCAATTTTTGTATGGAAGAAAGCCATGTATATGTAGCAAAATAATCACCTTTGCGATGGGCTTCCACTAATGCCCATGTTGAAGTAAATCTTCCATGTGTTCGGGCTTCAATCGAATAATTACCAATGGCATATTCTAAACTTCCAACCATGCCCACAATACTTGTATTGTTATCAGTAGCATTTACAGAAATATGTCCTAAATGTCCTGCCATTTGTGAAAGTCCTTGATATAATTGTCCATTAATCAAAATTCCACCACCAACGCCTGTGCCGAGTGTGAGTAAAACTACATTTTTCTTGTCTTTTGCTACACCAAATTTCACTTCTGCCATCAAAGCCGAGTGAGCGTCGTTTAATATATAAGTTGCCTCACCCAAATATTCGCCCCACATAAAATTTTCTAAACCATTCAAACGATTAGGAAGGTAAGCAATACATTGATTTTGCTCATTGGGTAAACCTGGAGCAGAAAGCCCAATACCTAAAATCGGTTCTTTCAAGAAATCTTTTAGATAAATGACCATTTCCTTGACATTTTCACGCCAAGAGCCATCTCCAGTATCTTGTGTAGGGATATAGTGCTGCTTCAACACATCACCATTTTTATTGATGATGATACCCTTAATATTTGTTCCTCCTAAATCTATTCCGATGAACATAAATCTCTTGCCCCCAAATGAGGTTTTTATTGATTTTAATTTTTTATAAATTCCTCATTTAACTGATAATGAACAAATTATAACATTTATAATTCTACATTCTTAATTCATAATTCTACATTCTTAATTAGCTTATTCCCCAGCCACCATCAACAAAAAGTGTCTGACCAGTAGTAAATTTTGAGGCGTCAGACATAAAATAAACTGCCGCTCCATCTAAGTCATTAACTTGTCCATTTCTACCGCCATCAAGTGGCTGTTTAGTTTTTATAAAATTCAAAATTGTTTCATCTTTTGATGCACGTTGAGACATCGGTGTTTCGACCAAAGCTGGTGCTAAAACATTGATGCGAATATTATTTGGAGCATAATAAGCTGCAATAGATTTTGAGAACCCTGTCACAGCCGATTTTGTAGCAGCATAAGCATGAGTCGAAAAATATTTTGGAGAAGGAAATTGTCCTAAAACTGAACTCATATTTAAGATAGAACCTCCCCTACCCAATTCCAAAAATTTTTTCACTGCTGCCTGATTAGACAACATCAAGCTGGTCAGATTCAATTCAAATGTTTTATTCCAAGCATCTAAAGTTAATTCATGTAATGGCCCATCACCAAATTTTCGCCCACTACCTCCTGCCACATGAAAAAGCCCATCAAAACTACCAAACTCACTGATTATCAACTCAATAGCATTTATTGCTGTATTTTCATTTGCTGCATCACCGCTCATCGCACGAGCATTTTCGCCTAATTCTATTTCAGCAGCGACACAACTTTCTGGATTTCTTCCAACAACCACCACTTTTGCACCGTTCTTGATAAACGCTTTGGCAGCAGATATTCCTAAACCTGTTGTACCACCAATGATTACTATTTTCTTATCTTTTAACATTCTAAAATTACAACTTGTCTATACAAGCACAAATGTATATAAAGAAAACTTGTTTCCAAATTTTACAACAAAAAAGGTGTTGAAGAATTTTCAACACCTTTCACAATCTTAAAAAAGAAGGATCACTTTTTTAAATATGCTTGATAATACTTTTGTGCTTGTGGCAATTGTGCTTGTAAATCGGCAATACGAGTCTCGTCAGCAGGGTGAGTAGATAGTAATTTTGGTGGTTTTTGAGACTTGGAACCTGCTTCGGCCATTCTTTTCCAAAAATCTACAGCATTCTGAGGATTATAACCTGCCATTGACATAAAAATCAAGCCTAATTTATCAGCTTCTGATTCTTGATTTCGGCTATTAGGAAGCACAAACCCAAGCTGCGAACCAACACCTAAAACTTGACCAGCTATTTCCATCACTTGCTGATTCCCTGTTGCCACACCAGCACCAATTGCACCTAATTGTGTGATACCCTGAGCAGCCATTGCTTGGCTCATTCGCTCACGACCGTGACTGGCGATTGCGTGTGCAATTTCGTGACCCATTACTACTGCCACACCAGCTTCATCTTTACAAATAGGCAAAATTCCAGTATAAAAACAAACTTTTCCACCTGGCATACACCAAGCGTTTAGTTCTTTACTTTGTACCAATTTAAATTCCCATTGATAGCCATCAATAACTTGGCTATAATTGTTCTGAATTAGATAGTTCTCAACGGCCGTTTTAATTCTTCCACCCACACGAGCAACCATTTCAGCATCTTTTGCACCTGACGATACCACTTTGGATGTATCCATAAAACCCTTATATTCAGTAAAACTCATCTGAATCATTTGTTCGTTCGATACCAAACCTACAAATTGTTTACGCCCTGTCAGTGGCACTCTTTGACAAGCCCAAATCAATATTACCAGTACAATGGCAGCAATAGAAGATTTAAAAAAAGTTTTCATTTTAATTTTTATTTAGATGTGCTTTAGACAAAATATTTGTCTTATAGTGTTACAAATATACCTTAATAAATCGGAGTTAGTGAAAATTATAGTATTTAATCATTACTTCCAAAGGATTAATTACGTATTTTTGTAAACAATATTGCTTAAAAGAATAGAAATATTGGCAATTTCATAAAAACTTTTTCTTCAAATTTACTCTAATTTTTCAATGAAAATCATCGCTATTGGCCGAAATTACGCTGAACATATCAAAGAATTGAACAACGAACGTCCTGACGAACCTGTTATTTTCACAAAACCAGAAACAGCCATTTTGAAGGATGGAGAAGCATTTTATTACCCTGATTTTTCGCAAGATGTGCATCACGAAGTAGAAATTATTGTCAAAATCAGTAAAATGGGGAAAAATATTGAAGAAAAATTTGCCCATAAATATTATGACGAAATTGGTATTGGTATAGATTTTACGGCAAGAGATATTCAATCTAAACTTAAAGCGAAGGGCTTACCTTGGGATTTAGCCAAAGGATTCAATGGCTCGGCTCCAATTTCAAACTTTGTTCCAAAATCAAAATTTACAGATTTAACCAATCTTAATTTTCATTTGGATGTCAATGGTAGCCTTCGCCAAGAAGGGAACACTTCAATGATGCTTTATCCAATTGATACCATCATTGCCTTTATTTCAAGGTATTTTACATTAAAAACTGGCGATATCATCTTTACTGGTACACCAGCAGGCGTGGCACCCGTAAAAGTAGGTGATACTTTGAGTTGTTTTATAGAAGGCGAGAAAATGCTGGAGTTTGAAGTGAAATGAAGTATTTTTGATAAATAATAAGTCATTAAAGCTGTGTCAAATGCTATTTTATTTGAAAAATTCAGCAAATTACCTGACTATTTAAAAGTTGAGGTTTTAGATTTTGTTGAGTTTTTAGAATATAAAAAGGCATCAGAAATCCAGAAAAAACAATCTGATGAAAAGAAAGGCCCCGTATTTGGCTATGCTAAAGGTAAATATGTAATGTCGGCTGATTTTGACGAGCCATTAGATGAATTTAAGGATTATATGTAATGAACTTACTTTTAGATACACATACATTTCTTTGGTTTACATCTGGCTCTGAAGAAGTACCTAAAAAATTAATTGATTTGATAGAAAATCCAGTTAATAAGTGTTTTGTTAGTTTAGTTCCGTTATGGGAAGTTTCAATCAAAAATTCTTTACGAAAACTAAACTTCAAAAGTAATTTTAATGACATTTTAAAAGACGTAGCAGGTAATTATTTGCCTCCAATTGAGTTTTAATCACATTTCTGCTCAAAATAAACTACAACTAATTCACAAAGACCCTTTCGATAGAATGATTATATCACAAGCTATTGTTGAAAATATGAATCTATTAAGTAAAGATGAAGTTTTTGATGAATATTTATAAAGATACAATAATAAAACGAATTTGGTAATTTTTCCAAATAGAACACATGATAATTACACGCTTTTTAAGTTCACTTTTGCTTATTACATATTTGGTTTCGGATACTTCTTCTAATTTTGCTTTTGCCCAAAGAAGGTCGTCAAATCAAAACCAGGAATATCCAAAAGGCTATTTTATGTTTCCAATCCAACCAGGTCAACAGGCCTCATTATCTGGTGGGTTTGGAGATTTACGAACGAATCACTTCCATGCCGGACTGGACATTAGAACCGGGGGAGCTGAAGGCTTACCTATCTATGCTGCTGCCGAAGGTTATGTTTCACGAATCAGGGTTATGCGAGGTGGCTATGGAAATGTGCTTTATATTACACACCCCAACGGTTATACAACTGTTTATGGTCACTTAAAAAATTATAATAGCCGTATTGAACAATACTTACGCCAACAAGAATATAATCAACAAACATGGGACATTGAATTAACGCCCTCTTCCGATGAAATTCTAATCAAAAAAGGTGAAATTGTTGCCATTTCTGGCAATACTGGTGCATCAGGCGGGCCACATTTGCATTTCGAGATTCGTGATCAATTTGAAAATGCCATTAATCCAATGAAGTTTGGTTTTTGGGAAGTACAAGATTCGCAATCGCCTGTAATTGAGCGAGTTATCTTGAAAACCTTGAATGCTTATTCTCGTGTGAATGGAGAGTTTGGACGAGTTTCGGTTGCTCCTACTCGTGTTTCAGAAGGAAATTATTCGCTTCCAACGGTCATTAAAGCTCATGGAATTGTTGGTCTCGAACTCAATACTTATGACCGCAGTCAAACTTCGCCTTTCAGAATGGGTATTACAGAATTAGAAGTACAGGTTGATGGTATTACTACCTATAAGCTGAACTTAGAAAAAATGCCTTTTGATATTTCCAAAGATATTAACGTACATATCGACTATGAAATAGCTGAAACAAATGGCGTACGAATTCAGAAATGTTATGTTTCTGACGGCAATCGCCTTTCGATTTATGAAACTGACCAAAATCAGGGCAAAATCTATGTAAAAGATGGTCAATTACACCAAGTTTATATTAGAGTAAAAGATTCTTATGGCAATTCAACTAATCTGAATTTTTCGATTCAAGGTGACCAACCAAACGAAAACTTTGAAGAAGAATTGGCTGATGAGAGTAATTTCGTTGGAAATATTGCTACTTCAATTACCGAAAACACCCTTGCCATTAGAGCCAAAAACGCCAAAACAACGACAGCTATTTTGCAATACAAAGGCATTCCAAAATCAGTTCCATTATCCTATAAAAGAGGCAAAGAATCAGTCTATTTATATGATTTAAACAAAGGAATTGCTGATTTTGTACAAGTTGAAAGTAGCTCTGAGAAAATAGGTATTAAACAAGAAATTTTACCTAAAAAAGGGCAATTCTATGCTGAGCCTAATCTTCAAATTGATTTTGCAGATGCTTTGTATGATACTTTATATTTACGCACCTCAGTCAATGCTAATCGAATTTCCCTCAATTCTGAGAAAATTCCTTTAAAAGACTTTATCAATGTCTCTTGGACGCCTACCGGCATGGCGATTTCACCTAAAACGGGGGTTTATTATGTCAATGATGGGCGAAAATATTTGGGTGGAACTTGGTCGGGAAACCGAATTCAATTTAAAACCAAAGAATTAGGTGATTTCCAAATCATTAGTGATTATGAAGCTCCAGCAATTCGACCTGTAAAAATTGATTCAACCGAATTACGTTTTTCTATTTCTGATGGACTTTCAGGTATCAAGAACTTTAATTGCTACGTGAATGGTCAATGGGTTTTGATGGACTATGAATATAAGTCAAACAGGATTTGGTCAATAAAATTAGATGAATCACAAACATTTTCAGGCGATTTAAAGTTGGAAGTAACAGATAATGTAGGCAATTTGGCCGTTTATGAGGTTAATATTGATGAATACATAGCAACCCAAAAATTAGTAAAGAAAAGTTCAAAAAAAGTATCAAAAAAGAAATCATCTAAGAAAAAACATGTCTCTAAAAGTAGGAAATCCAGCACCAAAAATTCAAGCAAAAAATCAAAACGGAAGCGTCGTTAATCTTTCAGATTTTCTTGGCAAAAAGGTAGTCTTGTATTTTTATCCACAAGACGACACCCCAACTTGCACCACTGAGGCTTGTAATTTGAGAGATAACTATCATTCATTACAAGCAAAAGGCTATGTGGTTTTGGGCGTAAGCCCAGACAGTGAAAAGAAACATAAGAAATTTATCGAAAAATATCAGCTACCTTTCGATTTATTGGCAGATGAAGACTTGAAAATCTGCAACGATTATGGTGTTTGGGCAGAAAAAACGACATTTGGGAAAACGTATATGGGTGTAGTACGCACAACATTTATCATCGATGAAAAAGGGATAATTGAAGAGATTATAAGCAAAGTAGAATCAAAAAGACATCATGAACAGATTTTAGGATAATTATTTACACATAGTTCAAAACATGGCTCGGATTCTATTACTCATTTCATTGATCGTAATTACCATCTTTTTATCTTTCCAAAGTGAAGTTTTTGGGCAAGGTTTCTTGGTCATAATGACTTGTCTGACACTTGTATGGCTTCTGAGTTTGTATCTCAAAGACGCCAGTATTATTGATATTTTTTGGGGACTGGGTTTTGTGGTGGTAGCATGGTTTTACCGAACAAAACTAAACCTTTCTGATACTCGCTCACTTATTTATTGTATTTTGATAAGCATTTGGGGACTAAGATTGAGTATTCATTTAGCATTACGGAATATTGGGAAAGGTGAAGATTATCGTTACCAAGAATGGAGAAGCCAATACAAACAAAATTGGTGGTGGATTTCATTTTTCAGAGTTTTTCTATTGCAAGGCATCATTTTATGGATTATTTCATCGGTTTTTGTACCTGTAATCTCAAAGTTAGAATCAACATTCAGTATTTTTGATTATTTTGGCATTATACTTTGGACAATAGGTTTCATATTTGAGGCTGGTGGTGATTGGCAACTTGTTCAATTTAAGAAAAATCCTGACAATAAAGGTAAAGTTTTACAAACTGGTTTTTGGGCTTTGACTCGTCACCCTAATTATTTCGGAGATTCGTTGCTTTGGTGGGGATTCTATTTATTTGCCATAACAAATAGTGGCTATATTTTTATGTATAGTCCTATTCTCATGACTTTTTTATTGATGAAAGTTTCGGGAGTAGTTCTGTTAGAAACGAAATTGCAAGAAACAAAACCACAATATACTGACTACATCAAAAGTGTTCCAGCATTCTTTCCAAAGTTATTTTGATTTTTTTGTATAAATTATGCAGATTTCAATAAAAACCTCGCTTTCGTGAGGTTTTTATGTTTTTAAAGCAAGATGTATTCCGTACTTTTGCAGAATATTTATATAAACCTTCATTTTTTATATTTTTTCATCTACTTTTGTATTAATTGTATATTTGACACTTAATAATTATTTTTAAATGCAAACCAAAGAATTACAAGACATCGCTTCGCAAGTTCGCCGAGACATCGTAAGGATGGTTCATGGCTGTCAATCAGGGCATCCAGGCGGTTCATTAGGTTGTACCGATTTATTGGTTGGATTATATTTCCAACAAATGAAAATCAATAACCGTAAAGGCAAAGGAGGATTCCTTACTTTTAATATGGACGGAACAAACGAAGACTTATTTTTCCTTTCGAACGGACATATTTCCCCTGTTTTTTATAGTGTTTTGGCACATAGAGGCTATTTTGATAAAGCAGAATTGGTAACTTTCCGTAAATTAAATTCTCGCTTGCAAGGGCACCCAACAACTCACGAACATCTTCCAGCCATTCGTATTGCATCGGGTTCACTTGGACAAGGCTTGTCAGTAGCCATTGGTGCTGCATTGGCGAAGCGTTTGAATGGCGAAAAAACGACTGTTTATTGCTTGATGGGTGATGGCGAACAACAAGAAGGACAAGTTTGGGAAGCAGCACAAGCAGCTCCACACCACAAACTCGATAACTTGATTGCTGTAATCGACCTAAACGGACAACAAATTGACGGCCCAACAAAAAAAGTAATGGATAACCGTGACTTGAAAGCTAAGTACAAAGCTTTCGGTTGGAACGTAATGGAAATTGCTGATGGTAACGATATGGAGCAAGTAATTACTGGACTTCGTAAAGCTAAACGTTTGTCAGGCAAAGGCCAACCAATCATGATTTTGTTGAAAACTGAAATGGGTGCTGGCGTTGACTTCATGATGGGAAGCCACAAATGGCATGGTGTAGCTCCAAATGATGAGCAATTAGCCGCAGCATTAGCTCAATTGCCTGAGACTTTGGGTGATTATTAAGTCCATTCAAATCATTAAGATTATTTCAAGAATAACTCTCAAATCAAACATTAAAAAAAAACTGTTTGATAAACGATATTATAAAAATGACAAAATATCCATTTACCGAGAAAAAAGATACACGCTCTGGATTCGGAGCTGGCATGACCGAGCTTGGTCGCACAAATCCTAATGTCGTAACACTTTGTGCCGACTTAGTGGGTTCATTGAAAATTGATACTTTTATCAAAGAAAACCCTGAGCGTTTTATCCAATGTGGTATCGCTGAGGCAAATATGATAGGCGTAGCAGCAGGTTTGACAATCGGAGGTAAAATTCCGTTTGCTACTACTTTTGCTAACTTTGGTTCAAGCCGTGTTTATGACCAAATTCGCCAATCTGTTGCTTATTCTGATAAAAATGTAAAGATTGCTGTTTCTCACGCTGGTCTTACTTTGGGAGAAGATGGTGCAACCCACCAAATCTTGGAAGATTTAGCCATGATGCGTTCATTGCCAAATATGACAGTAATTAATCCTTGTGATTTTAACCAAACAAAAGCGGCGACAATCGCAGCAGCTAACCACGAAGGTCCTGTTTATCTTCGTTTTGGCCGCCCTGTTGTTCCTGTTTTCACTGCACCAGACCAAAAATTTGAAATCGGAAAAGCGTGGATGGTTTCAGAAGGAAAAGATGTAAGTATCTTCGCCACAGGTCATTTAGTTTGGGAAGCCATTCAAGCGTGTGAGATTTTGGAAGCACAAGGCATCAGTGCGGAAATTGTTAATATCCACACTATCAAGCCTTTAGACGAAAAAGCGATTTTAAAATCAGTTCGTAAAACCAAATGTGTAGTTTCTTGCGAAGAACACCAAATGAATGGTGGTTTGGGCGATGCGATTGCACAAACTTTAGCAAAAAACTTCTTAGCACCACAAGAATATATTGCCGTTGATAATTCATTCGGTGAGTCGGGTACACCTGCTCAATTGATGGAAAAATATGGCTTAAATGCTGCAACAATTGTTGAAAAAGCATTGAAAGTAATTGCAAGAAAAGGATAAAAAATCAAAAAGAGCAAGTAAGAATCTTCTTTTTACTTGCTCTTTTATCAAAAATTCCTATTTTTATTCCCAAAAACACCATTTCTACAATAGTAATATCACTCATTTCAAGCATCTTAATAAAATAATTCTCCCTGCCTTTTACATTCCACATTTTACATTCCACATTTTACATTCCACATTTTACATTCTACATTTTTACATTCCACATTTTACATTCCACATTTTACATTCTACATTCCACATTTTACATTCTACATTCCACATTTTACATTCTACCTTTTACATTCCACATTCACTAAACTTCCTTTTAATCCTTTTTTAATACTTCTTTAAATTAGACTTGATACTCGATAAACAATTTTGCATCAACAAAACAATTACATGCAATGAAAAAATTGATTATCGTTTTATTAATGTTTAGCATCAAAGTCTCGGCTCAAGGCGACACATTAAAACTTACGCTTCCACAAGCAGAAGAATCATTTATACATGAAAATCTACAGCTGATTGCCTCAAAATTAGGGATTTCGGAAAGCAAAGCTTATGAAATTCAAGCAGGACTTCGAGTAAATCCTAATTTGTATATCGAACACATGCCTTACAATTCTCAGAAAAAAGAATTGGGCGGCATCAATCAAAATAATGCTGAACAATTGGTACAATTCCAATATTTGGTACAAGTTGCACAGAAACGTCAAAAGGCTGTTTCGTTGGCAAAAGCCAATACCGAACAAGCCGAAAATAGCTTCCGTGAATTACTCCGAAATCTCCAATTCCAGCTTCGTTCTACTTTCTACAATTTATATTTTGTCAATCAAGCACTTTCTGTGTATGACCAAGAAATTAATACTTTGCAGCAAACACTCATCTCTTATCAAGAACAATTTGATAAAGGCAATGTACCGCTCAAAGACCTCACACGCTTGAAGGCTTACTTGGTGAGTTTGACAACTGAAAAGCAACAACTCATTCAACAAAAAATGGATGACGAACGAGATTTAGGAATGCTAATAGGTGCAAAAAATTACGCACTTCAGCCAATTGTTAATCAAATAAGCAATCAAGCAGATTTTAAAACATTGACTATTAGTAACTTATTCGATATGGCCACCGAAAATCGTTACGATTTGAAGGCTGCATTCACCCAAAGAAAAATCGAAGAAAGTAATTGGCAATTACAAAATGCTCTTCGTAAACCTGACCTTACTTTGCAAATGACTTATGATAGAAATGCTGGCTATGTTGCCAATTATTTGGGCGTTGGTGTGGGAATGAATTTACCATTTTTCAACAAAAATCAAGGAAATATTCAAGCAGCACAAATCAGAATACAAGAAGCAGAAAAGCTTCAAAACGCTTGTCAGTTAAGGCTTGAAAAAGAAGTTCAAAATGCCTATTTCAAAGCTCGACAAGCGGATCAAACCGCTCAAACCATCGACCATAAATTTAGTGATGATTTCTCCCGATTGATCAGTGGGGTATTGGATAATTATAAGAAACAAAATATTTCAGTAGTCGAATTTATTGATTTTTTCGACTCCTACAAACAAACAATTTTACAATATAATCAACTACAAAATGACAGAATTTCAGCTTTTGAAAATTTAAACTTTGTAGTGGGCAAAAACATTTTAAATGGATAATCATATGAAAAATTCAGTCAAAACATTAAGTATAAGTCTTTTCATGACATTGATTGTATCAACATCAATGACAGGTTGTGGCGAAAGTCAAGCCAAACAAGACGAAAATTCATCAGAAAAAAAGCCTTTCAGTCTTGATGAAGTTGCTTTTAAAAACCTCAAAACAGATACTGTACGCCTAAAAACTGTCAATCAAGCTCTTAACTTAACTGGAAAAATCACTTATGACCAAGATGGCGTGGTGAAAGTATTCCCTTTGGTGGGCGGACATTTAGAGGAAGTGAAAGTTGAATTAGGCGATTATGTAACCAAAGGGCAAGTACTGGCTATTATTAGAAGTGGTGATTTGGCAGATTTAGAGCAACAAACCATTGCTGCCAAAAGCAACCTTTCAGTGGCACAAAAAAACTTACAAGTGGCCGATGATATGACAAAATCGGGACTTTCTTCACAAAAAGATTTGGTTGCTGCCAAAGAAGGAGTAGAAACTGCTAAAGCCGAAGTTGATAGAGTTGCCGAAAGAAAAGGCATTTTAGGTGGAAAAGGTACTTTATACATTGTAAAAGCCCCTTCAAGTGGTTTTATTGTTGAAAAAGCCGCAGCAACTGGTATGGAATTGCGAAACGATGACCCTGCTGACCTTTTCACTATAAGTAATTTAGATAATGTTTGGATTTTAGCAAATGTTTATGAATCCGATATTGCGAAGGTTCACTTAGGACAAGAGGGAAGAATTACCACCATTTCTTTTCCTGATAAAATTTACACAGGAAAAATTGATAAAATATTCAATACATTGGATGCGGAAAGTAAAACAGAAAAAGTAAGAATTCAACTCTCCAACAAAGATTATAGCTTAAAACCTGAGATGTTTGCCAATATTTCGATTGAGTATGGTGGCAATGAACAAAAACTGGCGATTGCGAGTAAATCGGTCATTTTTGATAATAATCAAAATTATGTCGTTGCAAAAGAAGGTAAAAACTTAGTTGTTAAACCTATTTCAATTTATAAAGTTGTAGGTGATAAAACTTTCATCGATGGTGGCTTAGAAGCTAACCAAGAAGTTGTGATTGAAAATCAATTAACACTTTTTCAAGCCTTATTAAATTAGTTTTTTTGAAGCTGCTGGTGTTGGATTAAAGATTTCAGCAGAATGATAAATACCGCAAGTTTGCAGTACAAGTTACTTATAATCAATTGATTACAAGCAACTTGTACTGCTTTTATTTTGAAAGTAGGTGCGAATAATTTTCATTTATTACGACTTTTTAACCCTATTTTAATCTAAGCTTAAACCTCTATATAGTTCATAAAGTCAGCTTTGTACTATCAAATTAAACAAGGCAAATTTATGAATAAGTTCATCAAAGGGATTTTAACATTCTCGCTCAAAAACAAATATTTTATCTTTTTTGCTACAATTTTAGCTGCCATTGGTGGTTGGTTAGCCTATAAAAATACACCTATTGAGGCATTTCCTGATGTAACAAATACACAGATTACCATCATTACCCAATGGCCTGGTAGAAGTGCTGAAGAAGTAGAAAAATTTGTTTCGATTCCACTTGAAATAGGCTTGAATCCTGTTCAGAAAAAAACTGACATCCGCTCAACTACCGTATTTGGACTATCGGTAGTAAAAGTAATGTTTGAAGATGGTGTTGATGATGCTTTTGCTCGCCAACAAATCAATAACTTGATAGGAGCAGTTAATTTGCCCGAAGGTGCCGATCCTGAAATCGAACCACCGTATGGTCCAACTGGAGAGATTTTTAGATATACACTTGAAAGTAAAATAAAAACTGTCAAAGAACTCAAAACTTTACAAGATTGGGTGGTGGAACGCCAATTGAAAGGCGTTGCTGGCGTAGCAGACGTGGTGAGTTTTGGTGGTGAAGTAAAAACTTATGAAATTAGTGCCAACCCTCATCTATTGGCCGATTATAATATTTCTGCCTTACAACTTTACCAAGCAGTAGCCAATTCCAATATGAATGTTGGTGGCGATGTGATTGAAAAGAATGCCGAAGCATACGTAGTACGTGGTATTGGCTTATTGAAAAATATCGATGATATAGAAAAAATCATCATCAAGTCGGCAAATGGTGTTCCTATTACGGTTAAAAATGTAGCTACCGTTACTGAATCTGCTCTTCCTCGCTTGGGTCAAGCAGGCAGAGATGCCCAAAATGATGTGTTAGAATGTATAGTAGTGATGCGAAAAGGTGAAAATCCGAGTCAAGTGATTGAAAAAGTTAAAGCAAAAATTGATGAATTAAATACTTCAATTTTGCCAAAAGATGTAAAACTCAATACTTTCTATAACAGAGAAACACTCATTAATTTTTCGACGCATACCGTCACGCACAATTTGCTCGAAGGGATTTTGTTTGTTACCTGTATTGTCTTCCTTTTCATGGCAGACTGGCGTACAACTGTTACAGTCTCTATCGTCATACCGTTAGCCTTGCTGTTTTCTTTTATTTGTCTTTATCTGAAGGGCATGTCAGCCAATTTGCTTTCGATGGGTGCCATTGATTTTGGAATTATCGTTGATGGGGCAGTTGTAATGGTTGAAGGGATTTTTGTTGTGCTTGATGCGTATGCTCATCAAGTTGGAATGGAAAAGTTTAATAAATTATCAAAATTAGGCTTGATTCGTAAAACAGGAACTGAGATGGGCAAAGCCATCTTCTTTTCAAAACTTATTATTATCACATGCTTGATTCCGATATTCTCATTCCAAAAAGTGGAAGGAAAAATGTTCTCACCTTTGGCTTGGACACTTGGTTTTGCCTTACTCGGAGCGTTGACATTTACCTTGACACTCGTGCCTGTCTTGGCAAGTATTTTATTAAATAAAAATGTCAAGGAAAAACATAATCCATTTGTCATTTTTATAGAAAAATGGGTAATGAGGGCTTTTAACTTTACTTATTCTCATAAACGTAAAACACTGATTATCACACTCTTGATTGTCATTGCAGGATTATTTAATTTCAACTTTTTGGGTTCTGAATTCTTACCCGAACTCAACGAAGGGTCGATTTATGTACGTGCAAGTATGCCTATGAATATATCGCTCAATGAGTCAATAAAATATACCAACGAAATGCGTCAAGTATTTAGAAGTTTTCCTGAAGTTCATGCTGTGATGTCGCAGACAGGTCGACCAAATGATGGCACTGACCCAACGGGTTTTTATAATATTGAGTTTTTAGTCGATATTTTTCCAAAAGATGAATGGAAACGAGATATAACAAAAGAGCAACTGATCAGTCAAATGCAAGAAAGATTAAAGGTATTTGCAGGAGTTAACTTTAATTTTTCACAACCAATCATGGACAATGTGGAAGAAGCCGTTTCGGGTGTAAAAGGAAGCATTGCGGTAAAAATATATGGACAAGATTTGGCATTAATGGAAAAAAAGGCAGATGAAATTCAGAAACAATTGGCGACTGTTCGTGGCATTGAAGATTTGGGAGTAATAAAAAACATTGGTCAACCAGAGCTTAGAATCGAATTAGACGAAGATAAATTGGCTTTGTATGGCATACAAAAGGGTGATGCTCAGGCAGTTATCGAAATGGCCATTGGCGGAAAAGCTGCTACACAAATATATGAAGGCGAGCGAAAATTTGATTTGAGAATAAGATTTCAAGCAGAATATCGAAAATCTGAAACTGAAATTGGTGATTTATTGATTCCAACAATGAATAATACCGAGATACCTTTGAAAGAAATTGCCCAAATCTATAATCATACAGGTCCAATTTTAGTTTTTAGAGAAGCCAACCAACGTTTCAATGCTGTCAAATTTTCAGTTCGTGGGCGAGATATGGGTAGTGCCATTGCCGAGGCACAACAAAAAGTAAATGCTCATGTAAAATTACCCGCTGGCTATTCGATGAAATGGGCGGGCGATTTTGAAAATCAACAACGTGCCACTGCTCGTTTGGCACAAGTTGTACCCATCAGTTTATTATTGATTTTCTTGATTCTCTTTGTATTATTTGGAAACATAAAAGACGCAGGAATTGTCTTGATCAATGTTCCGTTTGCGATTATTGGTGGTATTGCATCTTTGCTGATTACACATACAAATTTCAGTATTTCGGCAGGAATTGGATTTATTGCACTGTTTGGTATTTGTATTCAAAACGGTGTGATTCTGATTTCGGTTTTCAAGAAAAACTTGCATGAAAAAATGACACTTCGAGATGCCATTTTGAAAGGAGTAACCTCTCGCATCCGTCCAGTAATGATGACAGCCATGATGGCAGCCATCGGGCTAATACCCGCAGCCATTTCAAAAGGAATTGGTTCTGAAACATCAAAACCATTAGCTATTGTAGTGATTGGTGGCTTGATTTCAGCTACGATACTAACTTTGTTGGTTTTCCCCATTTTCTTTCATGTTTTCTACCAACACAAATTTAGTGATATTGAAAATTAATTTAAAAATTCAAATTTCTTTTATGGAACCGCTGTGGCGGTTCCATATTTCATTATTTATAACTTAAAATATTTAAAAGTATTTATAAGACCTTCGACTGATATTGCATTGAATGAAATTATCATATAAAATGGATAGTTATCGTTTTAGATTATTAAATTATTAATGTCTAATATTACTAATTATATTGTAAACCAGGTTGCGGGAAGTCTCGAAAGCTTCTTGCACTACTGCGGCAAGGTTGCGGAAAGTCCCGCAACCTTCCTGCACTATTGCGGCAAGGTTGCGGAAAGTCTCGAAAGCTTCTTGCACTAATGCGGCAAGGTTGCGGAAAGTCCCGAAAGCTTCCTGCACTACTGCGGCAAGGTTGCGGGAAGTCTCGAATACTTCTTGCACTACTGCGGCAAGGTTGTGGGAAGACCTGAAAGATTCTTGCACTATTATGGCAAGTTTTTAATTAAATTATATAAATCCTTAGTCCGAAGGACTTCAATATTGGTAAAACCGAAGGTGGAGTCAGTTTTCAAAATGCCTTAGGTATTCAAACCTTCGATTATTTGTTGCATTCATGCTAGATTTATTTGCCCTAATTATTAAAAAAAAAGATAGTCAAATCTTATGAAAATAGTCGATAAGCAAACCATCAGAGTTCCATTGATTTTGAGCTTTGCTCTAATAATTTTCTCGATAAACATTTATCTGTTTTTCTCTTATTTTAGAGAAAATGAGTTTTATGCCTATCTGCAAAGTACGGGTATAAATCGCTCGAAAATGCTATTTGATGAAGGCATTAGTGCTGAGCATTTCAATAGTATTGATGTCGATTTAAAAGAATCACCCTATTTACAAGAGCATTATATTATTTATGATTCAACAGGCAATGTTATCTATAAATCGAAATATTCAGTACCACATCTCAATGAAAAATTAAAACAAACAGTTTTGAAAGCAAAGATTACTGCACAAAAAGACGGTTTTGAGCGAATTATTTTTGCCAATAAAGAAAATAAAAAACATAGAACATTCATCATTGAAGCTTCTGGTTATGATTTAGCAGGTTTTGATAAACAAGAGAAATTATTTATCAATCTTATTATAAGCAATGTTATTCTAATTACCTTAATGGTATTTATCAGTCGTTTTTATATTTGGAAAGACCTCAAACCAGTAGGCGTAATTTCTAAAAGAATGCGTAGTATTACAACAAAAAATCTCCAACAACGTATTCCAGAGGCTAACTTAGACAATGAAATTGGCGAAATGGCTCATACTTTTAATGATTTATTAGACCGCCTTGATGCTTCTTATTCACAACAAAGAAATTTTGTTTCGTATGCCACGCACGAACTCCGCACACCTCTTGCCATCTTACTTGGAAATACGCAAGTAGCATTAATGAAAACTCGCAGTGCAGAAGAATATATTTCAACATTAAAAAACTTTGAGCAAGACATCAATAGTATGGTTAATTTGATCAGTGGTTTACTCGAATTGGCACGTATGAATGCAGATTCTCAATCTATACCATTTGCCGATGTGCGTATTGATGAGTTGCTTTGGCAAACAGAAAATATGATCAAAAGTAAAACTCCGATGTATAAAATTAATATCATATTTGAAGAAATACCCGAAAATGATGAATCCTTAATCGTCAATGGTAATGCTGAACTATTAATTTTAGTTTTCAGAAATCTAATAGAAAATGGCTGTAAATACAGCGAAAACAATAAAGTAGATGTAAAAATAAACTTTGATAAAAACAAAATACTATTAGATTTCGCTGATGAAGGAGTTGGAATTCCACTGAATGAAATTGAACATATTTTTGAACCTTTTTATCGTACGCAAAAGACCAAAGCAATATCGGGACATGGTATTGGTTTGCCGCTTACCAAACGTATCGTAGATTTGCATGGTGGTGAAATATTAGTAAATTCTACCGAAAATGTTGGTACTACTTTCACCGTAATATTTACCAATAAAAGTCGAATTAATTAAGTTATATCAATAGATTTTATATTTTCTTATGAAAATTTTACTCGTAGAAGACGAAGCTCGCTTATCTGAATTTATCAAGAAAGGCTTGGAAGAAAATGCTCACCATGTAGAGGTTGCTAATGATGGAGAAAAAGGGCTTCGAATGGCTTTTGATAATGACTATGACATCATCATTATGGATATCAACATGCCTAAATTGAATGGTTATGATGTGACTAAAGGTATCAGAGATGAAAAGCAGTTTACCCCCATTTTGATGTTGACAGCCATGGGTACGCTGAATGATAAAGCATTAGGTTTTGATGCTGGAATTGATGACTTTTTAGTAAAGCCATTTCAGTTTCAAGAACTATTGATGCGGATCAATGCTCTGCACCGCAGGAGTTCAATTGTAAAAAATCAAATCAGACATAATAGTATTAAAGTAGCTGATTTAATATTAGACTTATCAGCTCGAACAGTGAGTAGAGGACAAAAATCAATCACACTTACTGCAAAAGAATATGCTTTGCTTGAATATCTAATGGTCAATCATAATCGTGTAGTATCAAGGGTTGATATTGCAGAAAAAGTTTGGGACTCCGACCTTGATTCATTTAGCAATACGATTGATACCTATATCAATTTTTTAAGAAAAAAAATTGACCATGGTTTTCCAGTCAAACTTATTCATACTGTTGTGGGTATGGGTTATATGCTCAAAGAAAAAGATTAATACACGTATTTATATAAAAAAAGCATAATTTCTACCATATACCTATCATTTCAAACCAAAGCCGTTCCTTTCAAGGAATGGCTTTGGTTTTTTATAATCAGAATTTAATTTTCCTTTTAAGCCATTTTTAGTCAGTAATATTTATTTTGAATCATCAATAAAACGTAAGAGTTATGGCCAATTTTACTCATTTTAAACTATCAAAAAAAATGAATAATCTATTTCAAAAAGCCTTGCTCATCGGGATGATAGGGCTTGGCACAACAAAGGTAAAAGCACAGGTAATAACCAATGCTAACCATGCAGTAAATTTTCGTCAATATCATACTTACAACTGGGTAAGTCCTGATATTCAGACCAGAAATCCAATGTTGAATAGCGATTTAGTCACCAAAAGTATCGAATCAAGTGTTGATCAATCGCTACTTGCAAGAGGATTACAAAAAAATGAACAAGCCCCAGATTTGTTTTTCAGGTTTCATACTTATACCGAAAGAGTAATGAACGGAGGCTATTCATCAATGTATCCAATGGTTGGTTTTGGAAGATTTATGCCATTAGGTTTTGGCTACGGTCCTTATGGTGGAGGTGCTACCTATAACCAAGGTACTTTGGTTATTGATGCGATAGATACCAAAACCAAAGAATTAGTTTGGCAAGGAGGGGTTTCGGGTAGTATAAACCCACGCAAACTTGACAAAATAATTTATAAAGTAGTCAATAAAATTATGCGAAAGTACCCAGTTGAACAGATTAATTAGTCAATAGCATAAAACAACCAAGTCACCTCAATATTGCAACGTAAAATACTGTCTATCAGTTTTTTTACAAAAAACAAACTCATTAATTAAATCTACACAAGTACTTAATCGATGTAAAAAACACTTTAATTTTTAAAACTAAATAACAAAAAAATGAAAACGTTAAAAACACCACTCGTATCAGCTTTATTACTGCTATCATTCGGCTCAATGGCACAAGGAATTTCTCAAGTTACTATTGCTCCAAGCAAAAATGGAGAAAACGCTTCAGCTGTAATTACAAAGGTAGAAAACGATTTAAATGAAGTAAAACCAATTGAAAAAGGTTTGGCTTTTATGAAAACCTACCCAACTCGTTGGAAAATTTCACAAGAACAATTGGAGGCTTATGGCAAAAGCGATGAAACAACTTTCACAGAGGTTACAACCAAAGCTGATAATGAAACCTTGACAGCTGTTTATAATACAAAAGGAGAATTAGTAAAACTCAAAGAGGTCATCATTAATCAACCCTTGCCCCAGTCAGCAACTGATGTCATCAATACGAAATATAATTCATGGAAAGTGCTTGGTAACATTGAGGTTTTCAATAGTGAAAGTCGTAAACCAGATTACATAAAGGTAAAACTGTCTGAGGGTATAAAAAGAAAAGTGCTATTTTTTGATATTAATGGCCATGAATTGAATCATCTTTTAAAACCAATAGGCAGTTGATGACTTTCTTATTCAAGTAAATATTTTTTTGTACCTTACTGAATGTAAAAAAGCTTTGTATCGTTTGATGCAAAGCTTTTTTCTTGATTTTATACAAATATAATCACATTATTGTTTGTATAAAAATTCTACTTTACCACTCCCAACTTAGTCCATTTTTAAGGAATTATCACTTGAATTGAACATTTTTAAATCATATTTTCTTGTCAATCTACTTATCAATATTTCAAAGACTATTAAACTCCATCAATGATTTTATAAATTTTTCTCTAAAATGTTACTATTGACAAATTTGTAGTCAAAACATAAAATCTTAATGTAAAAAGTCTTTTACATTATGTATCGATAATACCCAAAAGCCTCCTCAAAATAACAAAGTATAAATTACCCAAAAATAGAAATGTGTACTGAAATTACTGAATTAGGATGCTCCTATAGCATTATTTTATCAGTTTTTTACAACCGCTTTGCAATGACCGTAATAAATTTATTTTAATTTATACCACAACTTATGCGATTACAACTACTATTTTTTGTGTTACTTATAGTACAAAGTTTGAAAGTTATTGGGCAAGACATCGAGAAGCTCATCAACACAAAACCTACAGATTTACTAAAAGGTAAAGGTTTAGCCATTGGAGGCTCGGTTAATGCAAATAATAGATATTATATTCCCTTCAATATACCTAATCGACAAATAAGCTATCAGTATCTTTATTCAGGAAGGTTAATTTTTGATTTTTTAGGCAAAATCAAAATGCCTATATCATTTAGTTTTACGAATCAAGGCAAAAATTTTGCGGGAGTATCGCTTCGTAGAAATTTACCAGCAGCACAACCATTCAATCGGCTTTCTTTAAAGCCAACTTATAAAGGTTCAACATTGCATCTTGGCACATGTACGCTACTTTTTTCACCTTTTACCTTAGCGGGTTACCGTTATCAAGGGGTTGGTTATGAATATAAATCTGCAAAATTTCCTATTTATGGAAGTCTGATGTATGGTACATTATTAAAACCCATACCAATATACGCTGATTTTCCTAATAATAAACCTGCTTATAAAAGAATAGGAATGGGTGGTAAAATTGGTTATAAAAAAGAACAAGATTTCATTGAACTCATTTTGTTTAATGCAGCAGACAAAACTAATTCATTAACATATTTATTAGATGATAGAAATATTTATCCTGAGTCAAACTTGGTGCTTTCAGCCAATTTTCAGAAAGTATTTCTCAATAAAATTTTCATTAAAACCGAAATTGCAAGTACACAGATTTTCGCTGAAAAGAATGAATTTAACTCGAATTTATCTTTTGCTAAAAAACTAAGTCGAGTAATAGGCTTAAATAAGGAAAATAAGCCAAAACAAGCAATTAAAGCAGGAGTTGACTATAAAAAGGATAATTCATTCATAGGATTTGAGTATAATCGAATCGCTCCCAACTACAAAACTTTCGGAGGTTATTTTTTCATCAATGATTTAGAATCTTTGGCTTTAAAATCAGGGATGCAAGTTTTAGACGGGAAACTTTCACTCAATGGTGACATTGGTTATCAGAGACATAATTTAGACCATACTATTCCACAGACATTAAAGCAATGGGTTTGGGCATTTGATGCGGCATACGCACCCAATGATAAAGTGAATCTAAGTTTGAATTATTCTACTTTTTCAAGCTATTCTAACTTTCAAAATAATTTTCGTTACCTGACGGCAATCGACCCTTTTCAACAAGCTGATACACTCAACTATAGGCAAATCAACCAAAGTTTAAGTACAAATTACCTTTTCGTGCTTCCGATAAGTGGAAAAACTAAAAAAATGATTACTGGAAATGTGGTTTATCAAGCTGGAATAGACCAACAAGGACAAATACCCAATATAAGTAAACTCACTAATGTCTCAATTAATTATGGTATTTCTAATGAAACTACCAAAAGTTCATACAGCGTAGGTTTGAATATCATTCATAACCAAATCGCTTCTACACGTGATTTTCTTTATGGCCCATTGATGGCAATAAGCAAGCCTATTTTAAAAAATAAGGCTCAACTAAATACTAATATTTCTTATACTTTTTCAAATAATCAAATTGCCGAAAGCTCAAAAAGTATAAAAAAACAAGTTTTACTGACCAGTATCGCTATTCAAACAACACTTTGGAAAAAGCATAAAGTTTCTTTTACAACAATGTATTTAAAAACACAAAATCCATTACAAAAATTGATGATTAGCGAAGATTTTTCAGAGCTGACATTCAATGTTGGGTACAATTATCATTTTCAATTGGTTGATTTGAAATTTTAGATGTCACGGTGTCTTCGGCTTCGCTCAGACACCATGCCTTGAGTGATATTTTCTGACACCAAATTTATATAGAACAACTTTTAAAAATTTATTCTATGCCACAACTTATACGATATTTAGTAAATAACATTTTCCACAAACTTCAAAAGCAGCATCAAACAATATTTCTTTGTTACTGTCTTTTACTTTCACCCTTGCTATTGAGTGGGCAAGCATACCCTGTTGATTGCCGAATTTTGCTCTCGCCTCCTTATAGTGGCAATTGGACTGATTATGCCAATAGTCCAACTAAATTTAGGGTACAACTTTTACTTAGAGATTTAACCAAACCCTCACTTGAAGTCAGTCTCAGAATCAGGCTTAAAAGTGTCGCTGGCGTTTGGATTGAAAACCCCGAAGGTTTCATTACCTCCAATCCTATTACCCTTAGTCCAGGTGTGCCTCGAATTATTTCGGGAGTTGAACTTTTTGATAATTTCAATCCAAACAATCTCGAAGCTCAAGGTATTGACCTTAAGGCTCTTTATCAAGGTGAAGTCCTGCCTGTTGGACCTTATCAATGGGAGGTTTTGGCAATAGAATTGTATCGAAATCGACAAGTTTCTAATATTGGTTCTGCCCGAATGACCATTAATGCCAATTATGCCCCGCTACTCAATTTGCCTCGAAATGAGGCAGTTTTAATGCCATCTCAGCCACAAAATATCTTATTCTCTTGGACACCTCGACATACAGCTTCCCCCTCTTTGGGTGTAAAATATACTCTATTTTTATATGAAATTTCAGATGATGATAACATACAAGCAGTGGTCAACAGCGGTATCTCGCCGTACAGAATTATCGAATCTTCACAGCCTAATTATTTGTATGGAGCAACCGAAGTGCCACTCCAAGCTGGTAAACGATATGCTTGGCAAGTAAAAGTTGAAGATTTACAAGGAAAAGAGGCATTTCAAAATGATGGATATAGTAATATTCAAAGCTTTAGTTATGGAAAACCACCATGTCTTGCTCCTGAAAATTTAATGAGTGAAATCGAAACGGAAGATGACAAACCCACTGGAGCAGTGAGATTCTCTTGGAAAGATGTACAAGATGCAAAGCCTATTGCTTACATTTTGACATATAACCAAGAAGGTAGTCTTCCGACCGAAGTACGTACAACAAAACCTGAGCATCTACTTTTACAACAAGAAGCAGGCAAAAACTACGAATGGAAAGTACAAAGTGTTTGTGGTGTAGGAGATAAAAGTTCTTTTACATCAATAGAAACATTTAATATTCCGTCACCCGAACCAGAAAGTTGGTACAGCGACCCAAACCTAAGTTACCAAGAAGAACCCACTCCCAAAGCTGACCCTGATGTGATGAGAACTAAAGAGGATGAAGTGGAAAATAATGAAACAACAAGCAAGGAAATAGAAAATGTAAACGCTCTATTAAACACACCAATCCAAATATTTATTCCTGCCGAAGGTGAAGAAAACTTGCCCGAAGGCATTCCTGCATCTTTGCCTATTTTACCTCAAAATGCAACGGTAGAGCAATTACAAGCTGCTTTAAAAACCAAAAAGCCTACTTGTTCAGGCATTGTATGCTCATACAGTTGTGGTAATCATGATACAACTCCAACCTACAATGGAACAATAATTCAAGTCAATACAGGAGATGAAGTTGCCATGAACTCATTAGTTTTAAGTATCGTAAGTATTGATGGCTCTGGCAATGGCAGTGGTTTGATAAAAATACCGATGATGAATAATGTCAAATTGGGTGTAACTTTAAGTGGCATCCAAGTAGCAGAAGGAGGCTGTGTGGTTGCAGGAAGAGCAGAATTAAGTGGTATCAGTGCATCGGTGCTTACCGAACAACAAAGAGTCAATTTAGAAAAGGCATATACTACATTTAACCAAATAATTGATGCTGGAATTGTCAATGCTGGTGCGATTGCAGAGACCTATAACGACATTGCGGAGTTGTACAACGGTATGGCAAAGAAAACACAAGCAATGTTGGATAAGCTCAACAATGGTGAGAAAATTTCACAAAGAGATGCCAAGGCTCTGGAAGAAATGAAAAAACAAGCCACTGTTGCAACAGATAAAATGATTGAAGCCTTGAAAACAAAATTTGGATCAGAAGGCTCAGAAGAGTTTATTGCTTTTCTCAAATCTACTACTGAAAGTTGTGTATGTAGTGCAGATATAGAAAAACCCAAAAAAGGGCCAAACGCAGAATTCTATTTTTCTTTTGATGATGATTGCAAAAAGTGCTTAGAAGAACAAAAGAAAAAGCAAGAACAAGCGGCACAGGTCATAAAGAAAGTGCAGAAGATTTTGATAGTAAAGATGCAATGTGGTTGTTTTAAATTGGGGAATTTTCTTCAAGATTTTGGTCATTTTAATAAAAAATGTGAAGAGGTTATTAATAAAGTAGAAATGGTAAAAAATGCCATTAAAACTGGCAAATCACTCCCAACAACTGATTTGAGTATTCAGGGGCAGATATTAATTGGAAGTGTTTGTTATACAGATTTACAAGTTATTTCAATACAAGGAAGTCTCGACCCGAAGAAATTTGAAATTAACTCCGATGGAATTACTTTTAAAAATGTATTAAAATTCAATATTACTGAACCTGACGATAGAAAAATGAAAGTTGAGTTATTAAGAAAGTATTTATTTGAAGAGGTGAAGGAAGTTGAGGAAGAAAAAAGTGAGGGAGATAAAAAAGTAGAGATATTGGATGATGAAGCATATAAAAAATATGCAAAAATTGCGGGTGTCAATGATTTTTTAGCATTTAAAGCTTTCGCTCTTGTAGAATCTGGCGGTAATGGTTTTTTTGAATATAAGGGTCAGGAAATACCAAAGATGTTGTTTGAACGTCAAGAATTTTATCGTTGTATAAAAAATGGCAAATTTTCCTCTAAAGGCAAAGTTTTTGAAAGTGTAGTTACCTCACCAAAAGATAAACTTTCTGAATTAGAAGAAAACTTTCCAGAGGTTGTCAAAAATTTAGACTATGTTTATTGTTCATCTTGTAAAAACTTACCTGCAAGAAAGGATAAATGTGAAGATAAGAATTCTTATGTACTTCGGGGTAAGGATTGTTGTGTTGAGGATAACAAACATGACTATAAATGGTTTATTTCGACTTGTTACCCATCTTCCCAAGTTGAAGTATATGAAAAACAGTTTTTAGTTGCTAAAAACATTAACAAAGAGTGTGCTTTTATGTCAACTTCATGGGGGCTTGGACAAGTCATGGGATATAACTTTAGAGATTCATACAAAAATATTGATGAAATGGAAAATGAAATAATGAAGGGTGGTTCAATGTCGCAAATTTCAATAATGGCAAACTTTATTAAATCTGATAAAGACTTACAAAACGCAATAAATAAAGAAGATTGGGCTACTGCAGCCAGTATTTATAATGGTCCTACTTATTATGTTCATGGATACGACAAAACAATAAAAGAAAAATATGAAAACCTTAAAAAATAAAATAGCTATATTAATTCTATTGTTTTTTAATTTGACAGTTAAATCACAACCCTCTGATAATAGATACTATCAGCATAATGATTCAATTTATCATTTTGAATTATTGTTTGAAAAGATTCAGACGAATAATACTATTACAAATCAAAAATTAAATAAAGAAATTTTTAAATTATTTCAAAGTAAAGTAAAGGTAATTTTAAATTATCAAAAAAAATACAAAAAAAACAAGAGAGAATATTTCCCTTATGTCACTACATATCAAGTAGATACTTTGTTAAGATATAACGATATCATTTCAATTGTTTACAAAGTTAATGAAGAAAATGCAACCCCAGGACTTGAGGATTTTTTCTATGAAATTTTTAATTTCAAACTTATTGATAGTCAAGCTATTTTCTTTGAAAAACGTTATTTTTATAAAGAAAATAATGCAAAAATTCAACAAATAATTGAACAACAATTACCTCAATGTAAAATATTTGATCAAGCTAATTTGAATAGGACCATTATTCAAATTCAGAAAAACCAGTTTTTAGTTTTGATATGGAAAGGATTATTGGATTTGGATTATATAAGATGTATAGATGATAAATTTTGGGTTAAAATAGAGAATAATTTTAACAATTTAAATAGTATTGTTTTTTCTACTAAGAAAATAAAAGATAAAGTGTTTTTGAATACAACTCCCAACACACTAACTAAAATGTACCTTCTAAAAGGTGACGAAGTAGAAATAATAGATGAAAAAGATGAATGGTTAAAAATTCGATACTACGGCAAAAAAACTGTCGAAGGATGGATAAAGAAAAGCGATGTGGAAGATAATTAAATTTCATCCATTCTCGATAAAAGCTATTTTTTAATAAAATAGTTTGAGACAAAAAACATAAAAAACAGTCTAAAGTTGAAAAACAAGCGAAGGCTGGGAAAAGACACACAAAAATAAACTAATACTAACCTATGAAACTACGTTTTTACATCTTGTTTCTCATAGCTTTCCCTTTTTCTTTTGTAACTTTTGCCAAAGATCTTAAACCTAAAGTTTATACAAAAGAGCAATGCCAGATATTGGGTTTACAGCCAATTAATTTTCCTAATGGTGAAGTTTTGATGCCAACCCATGATGGCGAAAGGTTTTTTGTAGGTTTAGAAAATAAACCCGCTACTGCTCAGGTTACGCCAGAACAAGTAATTGCTTTTTTTGAGAAAGCTCGGAGTGCTGGTAAAATCGTCCACGACCTTCTAAGTTTACAGTATGTAAGCGATATGCCTATCATTCTCCAAAAAGAAATTCAAGGCGTAAGTTATGAAATTGGTCTTAGTAATTTAATTTTCACACCTGCTGAAAATACCCTTTCATTGTTTGCCTTGATTACAACTCCTGATGGAAATCAACTATGTTTTGCAGGTGAACAGGTAGGTTTTACTGGTCAAGGAGGGATAAAAGAAGGCACTTTAAAATTAGTTTTAGGGGAGAAAAATACCATCCAATTATTAAAATTAAGCAAAATTGACTTGGAGCTTACAGGTGGTTCTTTAAAGTTCGACTGTAACGGCTATGATAGCTTTTCGATTGCTGGAAATGTCATTTTTGATCGATCGTTAATTGTTCCTGAAAATACATCTGATGGCGAAGTGATAGCTGGAAATGTAAAATCTGCTTTTGTATTGAATGAGGTAAAAGATTGGAATAATATGATGATAGAAATATCTATGCAACCATTCCAATTGCCTAATATGAAAGGGTATGGTTTTGAAGTAAGTAATGCCGTGATTGATGTAAGTGATTTCAAAAACTCACCAAATTGTATTTTTCCAATTGGTTATATAGCTGCCGAAACCGATAATTTGTGGCAAGGGGTTTATATCGGAAACGTGTCCGTTCATTTCCCAAAACACTTTAAAAACCGTTCTAATCCGCAACGTATAGTAGTTGGCGTAAGTAATTTATTAATCGACAGATTTGGTGTTTCGGGGGAGGTTTTTGGTGAAAACCTCATGGCTCTCAAAGACGGTGATTTGAATGGTTGGGATTACTCTTTAGATGCAGCAAGTATTGTTTTGGTCAAAAGTAAAGTCAAAGCAGGAAGTTTAGGAGGGAAAATGAGAATTGCCATTGCTGACGAAGACCGAACAATGGCTTACAAAGCGATCATTGACCCTACTCGTGAGTACTATAATTTTTCTGTTGCAACTGTCGATGCTCTCGAATTTAGTTTTTTAAAGGCTTCTCAGGTCACCCTTAGTCCCTCTTCTACCGTAGCTTTAACGCTTGAAAATGGTGAATTTTCAGCATCTGCTATGCTTCATGGCAAATTAGATATTACTTCAAAAGAAGATGGAATTAAACTTCAACAATATACTTTTGAGCAACTTTTCGTTTCTACCAAAGCTCCTTATTTGTCTATCGGATATTTTGGTGGTGGCTCAAATCAAGAGCATCTATTAGGAAATTTCCCTGTTACGCTCATTGCTCCTTATGTTTCTGTTCAAAATAACGTTGCCTTTATCGAATTTGGATTAGGTGTAAATTTAGACAATATTGGTATTTCTGCCAAAGGTGGCTTTGTTGTCGAAGGAGCTTTTGTTAATAAAAATAATAGACACTTTTGGGAAAATAAAAGATTTGAAGTTTCTCAATTGGCTATCAATGCAGACCTAAATGTTGGTACTTTTAGAGGAAATGTAGCTTTTTTCAAGAACGACCCTGTTTATGGAAAAGGTTTTTCTGGCGATTTAGAAATGACACTCAAGGCAAGTAGTACTTTGGGGGTAAGAGCCGCAGGTTTATTTGGAAGAACTACTGAAAGATATTGGTTCGTTGACGGCGAATTATCAAGTGGAGGTGGAGGAAGTGGACTTTCTATCAATATATTAGCTGGATGTTTTTATAAAAGAATGTCACCGATGGGAAGAGGTGGCAGCAAATCAATTACTGGCGTTAATTATGTTCCCGACTTTGGTGTCGGTTGGGGTGGACGATTTGCCATCGGACTAAGTGTTGGAGAAGCTTTAAGTGGTTTAGCTGGTTTAGAAATTGCCACTCATGCTGATGGTACTTTAAATAAAATTGGCATTTTAGGAGCAATCTCAGTTGCAGGAAGTGGCAGTGGGCAATCACCAGAATCAGCCAAACAGATGTACCAACAGATGTCATCGGATAGTGATATGACACAACCTGGAGGCATCACCAATCGAGTTGACGGAGACCCAAATACTGGTGACATAAAAAATTCGTCAAACAAGTTTTCTTCAGGTTCAGAAAGTGGTTTTGGAGCATCTATAATATTGAAATTAAATTATGATGACCGCAGTTTCTATGGAAAAATAGGTGCAAATGTTCATACAACTTCTATCGGCTTACAAGCAGTTGGAGCATTCTTATTCGCTCCTAATAAATGGTTTGTTCATCTTGGAGAACCGCCGAGAAATAGTAGAATTCTTGTTCAACTCCCTGCTTTTCCGACGGTTGATGCTTATATTATGCTTGGGCATGGAATTATTGAATTGCCTACGCCTGAACCAAATATTTTCACAAAATACCCACAAAAAAATGGTAAGCGAAATACTGGCATTAGTAGTTCAGCTATTATTGATGGTAGAGGCATTGCTTTTGGGGCAGCTCTTAGTGTAGGTGTTTCTGGTGGGTATAAAAATATTGTGAGAATTAGTGCTGAAGCACGAGCAGGATTGGATATGATGCTAACGCATTATGGAGATGGAGCATATTGCGAAGGCAGAGAAGGGCAAGGTATTGGCATCAATCATTGGCGAGCGGCTGGGCAATTATATGTGATTGGACAAGCAGGTGTTTCTGCTTTTGGATTTGATGTTTTGAGTCTTGAATTAGGAGCATTATTGAAAGGATCTGCCCCAAATCCAACTTATGGAGAAGGGCAAGTTGCTCTCAATTTCAGGGTTTTGATGAAAAATTATCATATTAATGCAGGTTTTCAAGTCGGAGAAAATTGTAAAGTGGTTGGCGGAGACATGACTACCGAAACTATTCAAGTGATAGAAGGTAATTATCCAAATGACGGCGACCAAAATATTGATAAAAGTATCAATCCTTTCATCGATTTTATAGAAAAAGTAGAATCGGAGGTTGCTGTTGATGGTTTAAATGGCTCTTATAAAATCAAAGTTTTGGCATTTAATCTTAAAACGGAATCAGGCAGTCCGATTGATGGTTCATGGGGCATTGATAGAAATAATGCAAAGAAAATTGCTTTTTACCCCTCCTCTACCCTTCCCGCAGCTACCAAAATTGTAGCTTATGGAAAAATACAATTACAAAAACAATCAGGTGGTAGTTGGCAACCATTTTTAGAAAATGGCGAAGTTGTTGAAGAAGTAAGACAGTTCTCTTTCATTACAGGAAAATCTCCAGAAGAGTATAAAAAAGACATTGAAATTATTAAAGACGTAGCTCAAGAAAAAGCCAAAGATATTATTGAAGAAACAAAAGAAACGGCCACTCAAATAAATGAATATGCCGAACAACGTGCAGAAGGAATTAATGAAAAAGCGACTAAAGAAGCGAAAGAAATAAATGACGAAGCAAAAGAACGAGGTAATAAAATCATAGAAAAAGCGATAGATTTACCAGAAGAAAAAAAGAAAGAAGTAATAGAAATAGTAACCGTTGCCATTGAAACTGTCAAAAAAGTGACCGAAGATGCACAGGCGAAAGTGAAACAAATAACTGATAAAGCTGTTGAAGATGTCAAGATCAATACCTCAAATGCTGTAAATGAGGTTAATAATACAGTCACTACTGCTCTTGCTAATGTGAATAACTTCAGCAATGATGGTAAAAGACAAATAGAAGAAATTGCACGCCAATTGAATGCAACAATCAATAATTTAGAAAGAGAAAGACGAAATGAAATCAAATGGTGGATGGGTAGAAGTAGAAGAAATAGAATCAAAGAAGACTATAAAAACCGAGTAATCGCTGCCCAAAATGCTACTCAAATAAAAATGGAGCAAGTCTATGAAGCAATTAAAACTCAAAGTGATGCAGAAATGGCAGAAGCTCAACGCAAAAGTAAAGAAATCATGGCAAATGCGAAAGCAAGAGCAGAAGAGATAATGAATGCTGCTGCCAATAAAGCCGATGCAGTCATGCAAAATGCTCGTGAATTGGCTAAACAAATAATGGATGAAGCTGAAAAACAATGCAATAACATTATTAACAATACGCCAAACACAGATATATCAGTTTTTGCAAAAATGAGGTATGATAATGCAGCTAATTATGATGAATCTGATGAAGGTGTTGCCGATGCTTTTCAAGAAGAAGATTTATCAGAAAATCCATTTTCACAAGAATCAGAACAACAAAAACAAGCGAAAATTGAGGAAGAAAACCAACGCTTGCAAGAAGCAATGATTCGTGAAGAAAATCAAAGAAAAGAGCAAGAACGGAGAGAAGAACAAGAAAGAGAACAACGCCAGCAAGAAGAATGGAATAGAGCTTACCAAGAAAGGCAAGCTGCCGAAGAAAATGAGCAACGAAGAAAAGAATACGAAAAACAAGCAGAAATAAACAGAGTCGAGCAAGAACGAATACAAGAAGAGCAAAGAATAGCAATGGAAACTTACCAAGCTGAACAAAAAAGAATCTACGAAGAACAAATACGAAGAGAACGAGAAACTTACGAAGCTGAGCAACGCCGATTAGCAGAAGAACAGCAACGAATAGCTGAACAACAAGCCTTTTATGCTGAAAAAAGACGTATTGCTTATGAAGCTGAGCAAGAGGCAAATAGGTTACGATTTTTAAGAGACGAAGAAGAACGTAATAGAAGATTGGTTGATGAGCCTGTTTATATTTTCACTCCCTATTATTACGAATACTGATAATCAAAATGAAACAATACTTCTTAATATTAATGATTATTTGTGCATGGAATACGTTTGCACAAGAAACACACTTAGGTATAATCGCCAAAGTGCAAGATAATAAAATAGTAGTACGATGGATGCCTTTAGATTATCAAACATGGAAATTAGGGAATTTAAATGGCTATCTATTAGAACGAAGAACTATTACTCGAAATAATATCAAAGTAAATGAATCTTCAATATTATTAACAAAAAAGCCTTTAAAACCATTAAAAGAAGACTTCTGGACTCGTTTCGGTAAAACTAACAAGTTTGCTGAAGTAGCTGGAAAATTACTATATCAAGAAACAAGTTCAGATACTACTACACAAAATCTTCAATTTGCTATGTCTATGCTAATGAGTAATATGTCTCCTGGGATTTCAAGTGGGATGGGCATGTTATATGAAGACAAAACCACAAACAAAGGTGAAGTGTATGAATACACTACTAAAATTGTGGATAGCTCAATTTTCGCAAAAACTATTATCAATACCTCAAAAAAAACGATACTTTTACCACCTCGAAATATCTATGCTGAGTTTTCTGATAGTACAGTTTTTATTCGTTGGCAAGTAACAGATTCTTTACTTCACAGTGCATTTGTTGTTGAACGCTCAGATGATGGTGGGGTTTCTTTTAAAAGCATTGATGTTAATCCAATTCTAATTTCCACAGAACCAGATTCATTAGGTCGATTTTTTGGCACAAAATCAGATAAATTGCAACGTTTTTACCAAAATTACTATTATCGAGTTAAGGCAATTACACCATTTGGAGAGCTTAGCCAAGCATCATCAATCGTCAAAGTAATGGGTTATCGTGATAAATTGCCTTTACCCAAAGTCTCTTATCAATTTTTGCCTAAAAATAGGGTCTTAATCAATTGGACTTTTCCTGATTCTCTTCAAAATGAAATGCTTGGATTTGAAATTTATCGTTCAGCAAAATTAGACCAAAAATATGAACTCTTATCCAAAAAACGAATCACTCGTAATGCAAGAATATTTGTTGATTCTCTTCCACTTTCAGAAGGCTATTATCGTGTGGTTGCCATCGATTGGGCGGGAAAAGAGCATACTTCTTATCCTGAATTTGTACAAATGGACGATACAATTCCTCCAATCAAACCTATTATTAAGATTAAAAGAATCAATGAAAAGGGAGTTGTTACACTTAAATGGTCAGCAAACAAAGAAAGTGATTTTCAAGGATATAGTATATTTAGAGGTGAAAATCCAAAACAAGAATTCAGTATTATTAGTAAAGAAATTTCAAAAGATACTGTTTTAACCGATACACTTTCTTTGGTTTTGCTCAACAAAAAAGTTCTTTATACCATTATCGCTTACGATAAACGATTAAATGCTTCGATACACTCAGATACAATTATTATTAAAAGACCAGACATTATTCCTCCCTCATCGCCAAATTTTACTTCATTCAATGTTAGTGATAGCACTATTTATTTAGAATGGGTCAATAGTTTTAGTGAAGATGTAATCTATACAGTTTTGTTAAGACGCCCTATAAGTGATTCTATTGCTTGTTTAGTACATGGTTTTAGGAATAACAATCTGAAAAGTACGTTAAATGAAATTAATACTCAAACTTCATTTTTAGAAGTAACCGCAGAAGATAATATTACGTATGAATATAGTTTGGTTGCTTATGATGAAAGTGGTTTAGCTTCCAAACCTACAACTATTCAATTATCGAAATTGTTTACAGGCGTTCGTAAAGCTATATCACCAATAACTTTTGAATTTGATACTACGGCAAGAAGCACTAAGATTACGTGGTTAGCTCCCAAACAAAAAGTTAGAAAATATATCTTGTACCGAAAAAGAGGAGAAAATGAATATATTTCTGTTTACAAACAATTTGAAGGCAAATATGCTTCCTTTACTGACACTAATATTGAATCCAATATTAGCTATTATTACCGATTAATGGCAATTTTTGAAGATGGTAGTGAAACAAAACTAAGTGAAATATTCACTGCAAAAATACCTACCAAATAACCCGTTCGTAGAATCTAATAGATTCTACGAACTTCCGAATTTTACCATAAATAACTGACCATCAAATATTTATAATTTATTCCATCTTAATATTTATTCAAAAGTTAGTACAACGTACTTCATTTTCAATAAAAACAAGCATTTTACTTACTTCAATGTCCCTTCTATTTCGCTAAGATTCACTCCCAATACTACTTTAGATAAATCATTCAATGCCTTTTTATCTCCTTCAAAATGGAATGTTCGATGATGATGGGTGATACTTTCACTGGTTTTCAAAGCTTTAGTCGAAGAATTTGATTCTAATTCTATAAAAGGACCTAATTGACTACCATCAGGCGTTTTTCCGTCATTATAAGCATTGAAAGCATCTCCTTTATAAGGTTCCGAGTGTCTTTCCCAAGTAGATTTAAGATAGTCGCCCTCTGTATCAAGGTCAAATTGGACGATGGTTAAAATTCCTCTTTCAGCGTCATAAGCACCAGCAAAAGGTTTTGCAGAAGGAGGAGCTAAACCAATTTTTCCTCGACTTTTACCATCTCCTTTAAAATAAGCAACGGAATCTACTATTTTCAATCGGTTATCAGGTATTTTTCCAAAATAGTCATCTGTTAACAATACCTTTTTTGTATTTGTAAATGGGGCAATCATCGTTGTTTCTTCACTTGGATTATACATTCCTAAAATCCAAATGCCTAAAGTTCCTTTATCTTTCGACCAATCTTTTCCTATATTCTTTATTATGTTTTCGCTCTCGAAACCTACATATTTTAGGGAAAGAGACGGTGTAACTTTCAAATACTTTTCAATGTCCTTTCTACTCAAAACAGATATTTTGCGGGTAATTTCAATGTCAAAATCTGTTCCTGAATAATTTTCAAGCGTTCCTCTCTTCTTAAAAGTAGCTTGTGATTTATTAGATTCTACGTTTTCATAACTTTCTGTGTCAATCAAGGAGGGTGTTTGCCAATTTTCAAAATCAAACTTTGCTCCTTTTTTGAAAAATATTGAGAATTGCCCACCTTCAGGTGATAACCAAAGGCGTTCTTCTCCGCCAAAAGCATTCATGTGAGGTTTTAATTTCCCTGATTCAATTAAATCATAATTGATCCAACCATAGCTATTACCATTTAATCCATCAGCGGTACTTGTCATCACTCGGCCCTGATAATCACCAATTACAATAATTTGTGCATCAGGGTTATCTTCAGCCTGAAGTACAATTAGTGGCTTTTGCTTTTCTAAAAATGTCAAATCATAACCAAAAGAACCAGGAGCTGATGAAACATTTTGCGTAGAGTCCGTCATACTTTGCATTTCATTTTTAATATTTTTACAACCAAAATGGCTATAAACTAGTGCAATTAAAACGATTGTATTGCTAAAGCCATATAAAGCTCTTTTTTTAGATAATCCTGACATATTATAAGTATTTTGGGTTAAATATTTGCGTAAATATATTTTCTACTTGATATTAATTACCATTTTTTCAATGGTTTAAAATACTCATTTATAGTAATTATAAATCTAAAATTACCTTTTGGTGCTTCAAAAAACTATCGCTCTTGAGTGTAAAAGTTTAGGTTTCTATATAAATGTTTCTATTTCTTGAATTTCATATTAATTGAGTCGTACTATCTTCTGTCTTAATTTTTTACCCTTCTATATTTCTCAATAATTATATGATCAACACCCAATTTTTCAACCTTTTCAATACCTTTTTGAATTAAAGTATCATTGACAATCTTTACTACAAATTCAAATTTATTATTTTCCCATTCACGGCTACTAAAATATTCTAAATGTTCTGTGTAAATACTATCTTTTAATGTGTATTGACCACCTCCAGCACTATAGGCGGCTGTAACAGAATCTTTTCCCATGCTTAGGTCATGACTTAGGAAAGCAAAATGGGTCGGATTAATAATTTTTATCATTTTAAGTTTTGGATTAAATGTCGAAACGGTCGAATCCTTTTCAGTACTTGTGGCTGAAACCAATTCCCACGTGCCAATAATTGATGGTTGATTTTGCTTATTTTCGCAAGAAAAAACAACCATAGAGATTAAAAAAATGCCAATTGTTAATTTCATATTTTTACTTTTAATAATGTTTGATTAATATTTTTTAATTATGGCTTTGGATATTTTTTTGAAGCATCATCAAGTATTAATACCCAATCTTGTCCATAGCCTGATGTTGGTGGTGTAAATTGTTTAGTTCCTTTATTTTCGAAAATTCCAAGATCTTTTACATCACCATTTTTTGGATTAAACCAGTAGCCAACTAATTGATTACCTAGTATTTTTCCTAAATTTATTGTCATTGATTTTCCCAAAGCCGTATAAACAAAGAGATAATCATTGCCTCTGGTAGCTTGAATACGTTCGTAGGCTGAAAGATTATTTTCCAAGACAATTGATTGATCTGGAATTCGCTCAAGCATCGGGCGTGATTCCATCAAACGTTTAATCAATTTTACTTGTTTAGCGGCAGGCAAATCTAATGCCTGTTGCCAAAAAACATGGGGGCCATTCACCCCCTCTCTATTAGGTGAATACATTTGCCAAATATCATGACACCCATAAGTACAGCCAAATGCTCCTGCAAAGAGGTCTAAATAAAGCGATTTTCGAACGTCATAAGCATTAGTTGAACCAAATTCATTGGCATTGAAACAAACAGGGTGATCTTCATAAATCGGTTCTCCATCAACTGTTGGTTTAGTTGGCAGACGGTCATAAGAGCCTTTTATTTTATCATACACATTATTATCACGACAATGACCTGTTTGAAACATATTAAAGTCAAACCATTCATCATTATGAAACCATTCACTCGACCCTTCATGATTAGGTTGAGGATGAAATGTCATCATCAAATTATCATTTCCGGCTGCTTCTGCCATTCCAGCCGCCATCGAACGCCAAATTTCTACATCATTCGTCCCTGCTCTTGGATTTCTATCTCCACCCAAAATCCAAATAATATTTTTACGATTTTTATAACGATTGGCTATCCATTTACCATAAATTTTAGCATTTTCAATATTGAAAATTTCAGGGCCTTTCCCCCAACGTTCTTTGCTTATTTTATCTCCCCAAGTTGGTAAAAAACCAATGGTTAAGTCATATTCTGCTGCTTTATCAATAATAAAATCAACGTGTTTGAAGTATGCTTCGTTGGGTTTTGTAGGGTCATTATCAATTAATGGCTTTTCACCATAAGCATTAGGTAAATTTAGTCCATCCATTTCTGCCAACGCAACAGCTTGAATCAAAGTAAAACCTTGACTTGCACGTTTACTGAAATAATATGTTGCAGATTCTCGATCCAAAACATGAAACAGTTCCCAAGCGGTATCTCCCATCCAAAAGAATGGTTGATTGTCCTTTAAAATATATCTTTTGTTGGCACTAACTTTAAATGTTTGTGCCATTGATCCAAAACTAATAAAAATAATTGTTAAAATTTCACAAAAGACCTTCATTATTTTTTTATATTATATATTTGAATTGTACTACAAATGTAGATTAAAAAATCAATATATAATTCAACATATTCTTATATTCTTAGGATAATTAAATGAGACGATTTTTAGAGAAAGTCAACTCAAATGTATAAACTTTTATTGGCGAAGAGGATGGAGATTATTCTAAGTAATTGATAATTGTATTTAATACCTTATTATCATTTTTAATACATTATCTAATCAAGAAAATTGTACCAATCTTTTCAAAAGGCTGATTAAATTTATCTTTGGCAGTGATTTTGTAGGCATAATTGCCTGAAGGGCTTGGTGTAATTCGGTCAAATTGAGTTCCATCCCATCCTGAATTCATATCAAAACTTTCAAAAACTATATCTCCCCACTTATTGAAAATAGTCATTTTGAATTCAACTATTCTTTTACCTTTGGCTTCAAAAATTTCATTGATGCCATTTCCATCAGGGGTAAAAGCATTAGGTACAAAGATATTTGGAGGTGGAATTATTGTAAAAGAATTTGAATAAATTTCAATAGGATAATTAATAAATCTTTGACTATTCAAATTAAATGTTGTGCGTTGAACGGCTCTTACTCTAATAACAGCTTGATCAAAATCATCCATTTCTTTTTTTACACCATTTACATCTTTGATATTAGCTGATAACATGGTAGTTCTATATGAATTAACTCGATTTATCGAACCATCATTATTGATTATATCAATATAATATTCCACTGGTTCAGCGTTTGGCAACTTCAAAAAGGGTGTCCAATTGATTGTATTTGGCTCATTGGAGCTCAGAAAAATGCTACAAAATGGAGCTGAAATTTCAGATTGTACACCATCATCACCTATATATGATACTCGATAACAATAGGTTTGTTTATTAGGGTCAACATTTTTATCAGTAAAGAAATTGTCTGTGGTTTTTGCAATTTCTTTATAATTATTTGAGTCACCATCTGCTCTATAAAAAATATATTGAGAGGCTTTTATTTCATCAGTTCTTAGAACAATGACTTTAATATTTTTAAAATCAGTTGTTACAGACACAAATCCAACATCAAGTGTTCTTTGAGAATATACAGCAATACTTGATATATTTATGATAAAATATATTATTAATAGCTGTTGAATATATGTTTTAATGGCATTCATAATTAAAAATCATTTTAAGGAGCTATAAATTGTTTTTATAGCCCCTTAAAAGTTATATCATCTTACTAATGTAATGAAGTGAATTCTATGATCTGTCTCATTACTAAGTTTGAGCGAATAGTAGTATGTGCCATCTGGGACTCCATCTCCACTTAATTTAAGCCCTTGGTTGCTTGTTCCATCCCATCCTTGAGAAGTAATCAATCCACTCGTATCTTTGAAAACCAATTGCCCCCAGCGATTATAGATTTCAATAGATTCAACTATCACACCCGTAGGAATTGAGATAATAAATTTATCATTTTTTCCATCCCCATTTGGTGAGAATCCTTCTGGAATAACCAGTTCCCCCACGATTGAAGGAAAAGTAACCACAGTTGGCGAAGTTTCATTCATTTTAATTTCTAAACCTGTATTTGAGGTATCGGATACAATATTTCCATTACTAATTGCTTTCGTATGAGCATAATTTATGTACGGGCCAAGGTGTTCATTATGGCATACTCGCACTGTGAAAAATACCGAATCCATTTGACTTATTTTCAATACACTGCTTGTATCAGCAATTAATAGATTGACATCTTCTTTACCATTAAAATTAGGATTTACTTTCAATGTTCCGTGTTGGCCAATTGTTGGTGTTCCAACCACTTCATAAGTGACACTATCACCAAATGTTTTACTTAGACTATCAACTACCTGTACATTTATCAATTTAGTATTACCGAAGTTTTTTACAAGTGCTAAGTATGTTACATTATGGCATTTACTATCAACTTTAGCCAAATTCCAAACCGATAAAGCAATACCAATAGCAGGACGACCAGTAGGGATATCTTCTTTAAACTGCACTTTTGTTGGTTCTTCATTATTACTTGGGTCTCCATCATCATCTGGATCTGCATTTATCCCAGTTGTGGATATATCTTTCTTTCCATGATAATTAACTTCAGCAATATTGAAGAAATTATTAACAGTTGCGTCTTTCAAATCTACTTTTACAGTAAATCTTAGCGTTAATTTCTGGCCTTTTTTAATGCTACTTAAAGAATCAATTAATAGATTCGTATTCAAACCACGTCCTGTGTAATTAGTGTTTGCTGCTAAGCTTGCATCTGTTGTTATTTGAATAGTATCGTTCAAAATTTTCGCACCATTACCAAATGCACGGTCAAGATCATCTTTTACTTGTAGGTTATTAATATCCTCGCTACCTAAATTTGTAATATAAATGACGAATGGCACTTTATAAACCTTATCCCTTACCCAAATAGCAGGTTCGCAGACTTTACTAATACCTAATAATTTACCCAATGACAAGTCATTAATTGTATATTCGCTCGAATTATTTGAGAGGACATTATCTGTTTCATTTATTTTAAATAACTCTACTTTATTCACAATTTTACCCGCTGATATCACCTTTGTTGTATAGGTAAATGTGGTACTATCACCTGCTTTTAAGGTATCTATTTTTGCTGTGATAATTCCATTTTCAAAAGTTGCATTATTACTAACTCTTTCGAAAGAAAGACTATTAGGTAATATATCTCTTACGATAAGCCCTGTTGCTTTATTCTGACCTACATTTTTAACAACAACTTTATAATTTACTGATTCGTTGATTGGGACAATTGATGCTGATGCTACTTTCTTCACTGAAATATCAACAAATCCTTCATTTTGATTTATTCCATTTCCTTCACAAAACTTAGTTTTAACTTTGACAGAGGCGAAATCAGAATAACAACCTACACTACTCCTTTCAAATACATAGTATTCCCCTGCTGACACTGCACTTGGATTTGTAACCAATGGTGAGTTTATCGAACTTGTTGTATGAAACTCAAATTGTCCTTCATTAGTTGATAGTTCACTTAAAACAGCTGTATTAAGATCTGAAGTATTATATGGGCAAATATTTGAAATTTCAGCAATTACTTTTGGTGCATCTACCTTTCTCCCTACAATTACTGTTACTTCATTTGATTTTTCGCTTTCACATTTACCCCCAAATGATTGACAAATCGCTGAATATGTTGTTTTTTCAGTGAGTGGAGAAACTTTAATTACTCCGCCTGTTTGTCCATCAGACCATAAGATTATACCTGTGCAACCAGAAGCAGTCAAAGTAGCTACACCACCTAAGCAAATTACACTATTTTTACAAGATACAAATGGTTGATTTGGTTTTCCAATTGGAATAGCAACATGTTCCGAACTTATACTTTCACAATCATCAATTCTACACTTAGCACTATACATTGTTGTTCCGTCAGGATTAACAATCATTGAGCTACCTGTGCTACCATTCGACCAAATTACGATTCCATCGCAACCATAAGCTTTCAACGTTGCAGTTTCTCCTAAACATACTAATGTAGAACTACAAGCTAACACTGGTGGAGCAATATGGCCTACTTTAATTTGAATGTTGTTTGAAAGTTTACTCAAACAATTATCAGATACCTTACAAACAGCAGTATAATTTGATGTAGTTAAAGGCCTTACAGAAATACTTGTCCCTGCTTGCCCTGTTGACCATATCACTGTACCTGAAGTACAACCTAATGCTGTTAATGTAATAGTCTCTGATTTGCAAATAGCTGTTTTAGAGGCTTTAATCTCTATAATTGAAACATTACATCCACAATTTGAAGTAACAATTACAGATTTTGAGCTAAATCCACAACTATTTGAACAAGTTGCCACATACGTTCCCGCTGAACTAATTATAATACTGCTACTTGTTGCTCCTACATTCCAAGTGATTATTCCATCACAACCTGAAGCTGTCAAGGTTTGATCAGTACCACAAACATTTATTGTTTCTGGTGAAACTGTTGGTGCTGAAGGTTTTTGCTGTAAAGTAACTTGTATTTGTCCACTCGATTGACATCCTGATCCATTAGAACTACAAACCGAAATTGTTTTTTCAGTACGAGCCAAACAATTTGATTTTACATTTGAAATGTTTTCACCAACTATAAGACCTTGAATGGTTTCCCTAAACGTAATTGCTAACACATTGTAACTACCAGCAGAAACATTTTCAAATGTTGGCGTATCAGCTATTTGCAAAATATTTCCACTAAGTCCCAATAATAAATAACGGGTTGTTATACCTGTTCCTGATGAACCTCCAGAAGTCTTAAAACGAATCGTCCCCTCATTAAAATCACATGAAGATTGATTTGATCCACAATTTGCTAAATAAGTTTTTGTTTCCGTTACAATAACTTTTATCTCACTACCTGTTGCTCCATTCGACCAAGTGATTTTTCCTGTGCAGCCGCCTGCTTTTAAAACAACTTCGCTTCCTAAGCAAGCTACTGTTGGCCCAGTTACAGTAAGGCTTCCTGAGTTTGGTGTTACAGTAATCGTAATATCACTTACAGAACTTTCACAAGCACCATCAACACATTTGGCTGAATAAGTTGTTGTTACAGAAGGAATTACTTTAATACTTGTACCTATTTGATTTGTATTAATCCAAATAACTGACCCTGTACATCCTGTGGCGTAAAGAATTACTTCTTCACCTCCACAAACGATTGATTTATCGGCTTTTAATAATGGTATTGCCATTGTGCCATTTGTGATTACAACTTCATTACTTACTCCGCTTTCTCCGCAAGCATTAGTACAAACCGCAGCGTATGTGCCTGAACTACTAACCGATATGCTTGTACTTATCGCTCCAGTATTCCACTTCAACTGTCCGCTACAACCACTTGCTTTAATAATTGTAGTTTCTGTTCCACATAATATTAGATTATCTGAATCAATTCTTGGGGGAGAAGGAACTATTCCTGAACTGATTACTACTCCATTACTAATACCACTTTGTCCACAAGTATTACTACAAATTGCAGTATAAGTTCCCGATATACTCACTGAAATAGTAGTGGTCGTTTCTCCTGTATTCCATAAAAGATTTCCATTACAGCCACTCGCTGTAATTGTTGCTTTTTCTGTACCACATAAACTTGTATTATCGCTATTAAGAACTGGTGCTAATGGCAACCCTCCTGCTGTTACAATTATGGCATTACTTACACCACTTTGTCCACAAATATTTGTACAAATTGCAGTATAGGTTCCCGATATACTCACTGAAATAGTAGTGGTCGTTTCTCCTGTACTCCATAAAAGATTTCCATTACATCCACTTGCTGCAATTATTGCTTTTTCTGTACCACATAAACTCGTATTATCACTATTAAGAACTGGAGTATTAACTGGTGGTATACTGGTTATCGTTACTATCTTTGAAGATGATGAAGATCCGCAACTATTGTTACAAATTGCAGTATAGGTTCCACTTGTATAAACTTTAATTGTTGCTGTTGTTTCTTGGGTATTCCAGATTAATGTCCCGTTACAATTTGAAGCAGTTAGATTCGCATTAGATCCTTCGCAACATATTGTTTTATCAATACTTAATAATGGAGCATTGGGAATAGTATTATTAGTTATTGAAATAGGATTAGAAATAGCACTTTCTCCACATGAATTACTACAAGTTGCCGTGTAGCTTCCTGCTGTACTTACACTGATACTCGCTGTTGTTGCTCCTGTACTCCACTTAATAATGCCCGAACAACCTGTCGCACTCAAGATAGCACTTTCGTTGTTACACAAACTATTCTTTGTCGTACTGATCACTGGTGTGGCAGGATTATTACCTGTGCTAATTATCACTGCATTGCTTATGCCACTTTCTCCACATGAATTACTACAAGTTGCCGTGTAGCTTCCTGCTGTACTTACACTGATACTCGCTGTTGTTGCTCCTGTACTCCACTTAATAATGCCCGAACAGCCTGTTGCACTCAAGATAGCACTTTCGTTGTTACACAAACTATTCTTTGTCGTACTAATCACTGGTGTGGCAGGATTGTTACCTGTGCTGATAATCACTGCATTGCTTATGCCACTTTCTCCACATGAATTACTACAAATTGCTGTGTAGCTTCCTGCTGTACTTACACTGATACTCGCTGTTGTTGCTCCTGTACTCCATTTGATACTTCCCGAACAGCCTGTTGCACTCAAGATAGCACTTTCGTTGTTACACAAACTATTTTTAGTTGTACTGATCACTGGTGTGGCAGGAATGCTGCCGGTGCTGATTATCACTGCATTGCTTATGCCACTTTCTCCACATGAATTACTACAAATTGCTGTGTAGGTGCCTGCTGTACTTACACTGATACTCGCTGTTGTTGCTCCTGTACTCCATTTGATACTTCCCGAACAGCCTGTTGCACTCAAGATAGCACTTTCATTGTTACACAAACTATTCTTTGTCGTACTAATCACTGGTGTGGCAGGATTGTTACCTGTGCTAATTATCACTGCATTGCTTATGCCACTTTCTCCACATGAATTACTGCAAGTTGCCGTGTAGCTTCCTGCTGTACTTACACTGATACTCGCTGTTGTTGCTCCTGTACTCCACTTAATAATGCCCGAACAGCCTGTTGCACTCAAGATAGCACTTTCGTTGTTACACAAACTATTCTTTGTTGTACTAATCACAGGTGTGGCTGGACTGTTACCTGTGCTGATTATCACTGCATTGCTTATGCCACTTTCTCCACATGAATTACTACAAGTTGCCGTGTAGCTTCCTGCTGTACTTACACTGATACTCGCTGTTGTCGCTCCTGTACTCCACTTAATAATGCCCGAACAGCCTGTTGCACTCAAGATAGCACTTTCGTTGTTACACAAACTATTCTTTGTCGTACTAATCACTGGTGTGGCTGGACTGTTACCTGTGCTGATTATCACTGCATTGCTTATGCCACTTTCTCCACATGAATTACTACAAGTTGCCGTGTAGCTTCCTGCTGTACTTACACTGATACTCGCTATTGTCGCTCCTGTACTCCACTTAATAATACCCGAACAGCCTGTTGCACTCAAGATAGCACTTTCGTTGTTACACAAACTATTCTTTGTTGTACTAATCACTGGTGTGGCTGGACTGTTACCTGTGCTGATTATCACTGCATTGCTTATGCCACTTTCTCCACATGAATTACTACAAGTTGCCGTGTAGCTTCCTGCTGTACTTACACTGATACTCGCTGTTGTTGCTCCTGTACTCCACTTAATAATGCCCGAACAGCCTGTTGCACTCAAGATAGCACTTTCGTTGTTACACAAACTATTTTTAGTTGTACTGATCACTGGTGTGGCTGGACTGTTTCCTGTGCTAATTATCACTGCATTGCTTACGCCACTTTCTCCACATGAATTACTACAAATTGCTGTGTAGGTGCCTGCTGTACTTACACTGATACTCGCTGTTGTTGCTCCTGTACTCCACTTAATAATGCCCGAACAGCCTGTTGCACTCAAAATAGCACTTTCATTGTTACACAAACTATTCTTTGTCGTACTAATCACTGGTGTGGCAGGATTATTACCTGTGCTAATTATCACTGCATTGCTTATGCCACTTTCTCCACATGAATTACTGCAAGTTGCTGTGTAGCTTCCTGCTGTACTTACACTGATACTCGCTGTTGTTGCTCCTGTACTCCACTTAATAATGCCCGAACAGCCTGTTGCACTCAAGATAGCACTTTCGTTGTTACACAAACTATTCTTTGTTGTACTAATCACAGGTGTGGCTGGACTGTTACCTGTGCTGATTATCACTGCATTGCTTATGCCACTTTCTCCACATGAATTACTGCAAGTTGCCGTGTAGCTTCCTGCTGTACTTACACTGATACTCGCTGTTGTTGCTCCTGTACTCCATTTGATACTTCCCGAACAGCCTGTTGCACTCAAGATAGCACTTTCGTTATTACACAAACTATTCTTTGTTGTACTAATCACTGGTGTGGCAGGAATGCTGCCGGTGCTGATTATCACTGCATTGCTTATGCCACTTTCTCCACATGAATTACTACAAATTGCCGTATAGCTTCCTGCTGTACTTACACTGATACTCGCTGTTGTTGCTCCTGTACTCCACTTAATAATGCCCGAACAGCCTGTTGCACTCAAGATAGCACTTTCATTGTTACACAAACTATTCTTTGTTGTACTAATCACTGGTGTGGCAGGATTATTACCTGTGCTGATTATCACTGCATTGCTTATGCCACTTTCTCCACATGAATTACTACAAGTTACCGTGTAGCTTCCTGCTGTACTTACACTGATACTCGCTGTTGTTGCTCCTGTACTCCACTTAATAATGCCCGAACAGCCTGTTGCACTCAAGATAGCACTTTCATTGTTACACAAACTATTCTTTGTTGTACTGATCACTGGTGTGGCAGGATTATTACCTGTGCTGATTATCACTGCATTGCTTATGCCACTTTCTCCACATGAATTACTACAAGTTGCCGTGTAGCTTCCTGCTGTACTTACACTGATACTCGCTGTTGTTGCTCCTGTACTCCACTTAATAATGCCCGAACAGCCTGTTGCACTCAAGATAGCACTTTCGTTATTACACAAACTATTCTTTGTTGTACTGATCACTGGTGTGGCAGGATTATTACCTGTGCTGATTATCACTGCATTGCTTATGCCACTTTCTCCACATGAATTACTACAAGTTGCCGTGTAGCTTCCTGCTGTACTTACACTGATACTCGCTGTTGTTGCTCCTGTACTCCATTTGATACTTCCCGAACAGCCTGTTGCACTCAAGATAGCACTTTCGTTATTACACAAACTATTCTTTGTCGTACTAATCACTGGTGTGGCAGGAATGCTGCCGGTGCTGATTATCACTGCATTGCTTATGCCACTTTCTCCACATGAATTACTACAAGTTGCCGTGTAGCTTCCTGCTGTACTTACACTGATACTCGCTGTTGTCGCTCCTGTACTCCACTTAATAATACCCGAACAGCCTGTTGCACTCAAGATAGCACTTTCGTTATTACACAAACTATTCTTTGTCGTACTGATCACTGGTGTGGCTGGATTGTTACCTGTGCTGATAATAACTGCATTGCTTATGCCACTTTCTCCACATGAATTACTACAAGTTGCCGTGTAGCTTCCTGCTGTACTTACACTGATACTCGCTGTTGTCGCTCCTGTACTCCACTTAATAATACCCGAACAGCCTGTTGCACTCAAGATAGCACTTTCGTTGTTACACAAACTATTCTTTGTCGTACTAATCACTGGTGTGGCTGGACTGTTACCTGTGCTGATTATCACTGCATTGCTTATGCCACTTTCTCCACATGAATTACTACAAATTGCTGTGTAGCTTCCTGCTGTACTTACACTGATACTCGCTATTGTCGCTCCTGTACTCCACTTAATAATGCCCGAACAGCCTGTTGCACTCAAGATAGCACTTTCGTTGTTACACAAACTATTCTTTGTTGTACTAATCACTGGTGTGGCTGGATTATTACCTGTGCTGATTATCACTGCATTGCTTATGCCACTTTCTCCACATGAATTACTGCAAGTTGCTGTGTAGCTTCCTGCTGTACTTACACTGATACTCGCTGTTGTTGCTCCTGTACTCCATTTGATACTTCCCGAACAGCCTGTTGCACTCAAGATAGCACTTTCGTTATTACACAAACTATTCTTTGTCGTACTAATCACTGGTGTGGCAGGAATGCTGCCGGTGCTGATTATCACTGCATTGCTTATGCCACTTTCTCCACATGAATTACTACAAATTGCCGTATAGCTTCCTGCTGTACTTACACTGATACTCGCTGTTGTTGCTCCTGTACTCCACTTAATAATGCCCGAACAGCCTGTTGCACTCAAGATAGCACTTTCATTGTTACACAAACTATTCTTTGTTGTACTAATCACTGGTGTGGCAGGATTATTACCTGTGCTAATTATCACTGCATTGCTTATGCCACTTTCTCCACATGAATTACTACAAGTTGCCGTGTAGCTTCCTGCTGTACTTACACTGATACTCGCTGTTGTTGCTCCTGTACTCCACTTAATAATGCCCGAACAGCCTGTTGCACTCAAAATAGCACTTTCATTGTTACACAAACTATTCTTTGTCGTACTAATCACTGGTGTGGCAGGATTATTACCTGTGCTGATTATCACCGCATTGCTTATGCCACTTTCTCCACATGAATTACTACAAGTTACCGTGTAGCTTCCTGCTGTACTTACACTGATACTCGCTGTTGTTGCTCCTGTACTCCACTTAATAATGCCCGAACAGCCTGTTGCACTCAAGATAGCACTTTCATTGTTACACAAACTATTCTTTGTTGTACTGATCACTGGTGTGGCAGGATTATTACCTGTGCTGATTATCACTGCATTGCTTATGCCACTTTCTCCACATGAATTACTACAAGTTGCCGTGTAGCTTCCTGCTGTACTTACACTGATACTCGCTGTTGTTGCTCCTGTACTCCATTTGATACTTCCCGAACAGCCTGTTGCACTCAAGATAGCACTTTCGTTATTACACAAACTATTCTTTGTTGTACTAATCACAGGTGTGGCTGGACTGTTACCTGTGCTGATTATCACTGCATTGCTTATGCCACTTTCTCCACATGAATTACTACAAATTGCTGTGTAGCTTCCTGCTGTACTTACACTGATACTCGCTATTGTCGCTCCTGTACTCCACTTAATAATGCCCGAACAGCCTGTTGCACTCAAGATAGCACTTTCGTTGTTACACAAACTATTCTTTGTTGTACTAATCACTGGTGTGGCTGGATTGTTACCTGTGCTGATAATAACTGCATTGCTTATGCCACTTTCTCCACATGAATTACTACAAGTTGCCGTGTAGCTTCCTGCTGTACTTACACTGATACTCGCTGTTGTCGCTCCTGTACTCCACTTAATAATACCCGAACAGCCTGTTGCACTCAAGATAGCACTTTCGTTGTTACACAAACTATTCTTTGTCGTACTAATCACTGGTGTGGCTGGACTGTTACCTGTGCTGATTATCACTGCATTGCTTATGCCACTTTCTCCACATGAATTACTACAAATTGCTGTGTAGCTTCCTGCTGTACTTACACTGATACTCGCTATTGTCGCTCCTGTACTCCACTTAATAATGCCCGAACAGCCTGTTGCACTCAAGATAGCACTTTCGTTGTTACACAAACTATTCTTTGTTGTACTAATCACTGGTGTGGCAGGATTATTACCTGTGCTGATTATCACTGCATTGCTTATGCCACTTTCTCCACATGAATTACTACAAGTTGCCGTGTAGCTTCCTGCTGTACTTACACTGATACTCGCTGTTGTTGCTCCTGTACTCCATTTGATACTTCCCGAACAGCCTGTTGCACTCAAGATAGCACTTTCGTTGTTACACAAACTATTCTTTGTTGTACTAATCACTGGTGTGGCTGGACTGTTACCTGTGCTGATTATCACTGCATTGCTTATGCCACTTTCTCCACATGAATTACTACAAGTTACCGTGTAGCTTCCTGCTGTACTTACACTGATACTCGCTGTTGTTGCTCCTGTACTCCACTTAATAATGCCCGAACAGCCTGTTGCACTCAAGATAGCACTTTCGTTGTTACACAAACTATTTTTAGTTGTACTGATCACTGGTGTGGCTGGACTGTTTCCTGTGCTAATTATCACTGCATTGCTTACGCCACTTTCTCCACATGAATTACTGCAAGTTGCCGTGTAGCTTCCTGCTGTACTTACACTGATACTCGCTGTTGTTGCTCCTGTACTCCACTTAATAATGCCCGAACAGCCTGTTGCACTCAAAATAGCACTTTCATTGTTACACAAACTATTCTTTGTCGTACTAATCACTGGTGTGGCAGGATTATTACCTGTGCTAATTATCACTGCATTGCTTATGCCACTTTCTCCACATGAATTACTGCAAGTTGCTGTGTAGCTTCCTGCTGTACTTACACTGATACTCGCTGTTGTTGCTCCTGTACTCCATTTGATACTTCCCGAACAGCCTGTTGCACTCAAGATAGCACTTTCGTTATTACACAAACTATTCTTTGTCGTACTAATCACTGGTGTGGCAGGAATGCTGCCGGTGCTGATTATCACTGCATTGCTTATGCCACTTTCTCCACATGAATTACTACAAGTTGCCGTGTAGCTTCCTGCTGTACTTACACTGATACTCGCTGTTGTCGCTCCTGTACTCCACTTAATAATACCCGAACAGCCTGTTGCACTCAAGATAGCACTTTCGTTATTACACAAACTATTCTTTGTCGTACTGATCACTGGTGTGGCTGGATTGTTACCTGTGCTGATAATAACTGCATTGCTTATGCCACTTTCTCCACATGAATTACTACAAGTTGCCGTGTAGCTTCCTGCTGTACTTACACTGATACTCGCTGTTGTCGCTCCTGTACTCCACTTAATAATACCCGAACAGCCTGTTGCACTCAAGATAGCACTTTCGTTGTTACACAAACTATTCTTTGTCGTACTAATCACTGGTGTGGCTGGACTGTTACCTGTGCTGATTATCACTGCATTGCTTATGCCACTTTCTCCACATGAATTACTACAAATTGCTGTGTAGCTTCCTGCTGTACTTACACTGATACTCGCTATTGTCGCTCCTGTACTCCACTTAATAATGCCCGAACAGCCTGTTGCACTCAAGATAGCACTTTCGTTGTTACACAAACTATTCTTTGTTGTACTAATCACTGGTGTGGCTGGATTGTTACCTGTGCTGATAATAACTGCATTGCTTATGCCACTTTCTCCACATGAATTACTACAAGTTGCCGTGTAGCTTCCTGCTGTACTTACACTGATACTCGCTGTTGTCGCTCCTGTACTCCACTTAATAATACCCGAACAGCCTGTTGCACTCAAGATAGCACTTTCGTTGTTACACAAACTATTCTTTGTCGTACTAATCACTGGTGTGGCTGGACTGTTACCTGTGCTGATTATCACTGCATTGCTTATGCCACTTTCTCCACATGAATTACTACAAATTGCTGTGTAGCTTCCTGCTGTACTTACACTGATACTCGCTATTGTCGCTCCTGTACTCCACTTAATAATGCCCGAACAGCCTGTTGCACTCAAGATAGCACTTTCGTTGTTACACAAACTATTCTTTGTTGTACTAATCACTGGTGTGGCAGGATTATTACCTGTGCTGATTATCACTGCATTGCTTATGCCACTTTCTCCACATGAATTACTACAAGTTGCCGTGTAGCTTCCTGCTGTACTTACACTGATACTCGCTGTTGTTGCTCCTGTACTCCACTTAATAATGCCCGAACAGCCTGTTGCACTCAAGATAGCACTTTCGTTGTTACACAAACTATTCTTTGTTGTACTAATCACTGGTGTGGCTGGACTGTTACCTGTGCTGATTATCACTGCATTGCTTATGCCACTTTCTCCACATGAATTACTACAAGTTACCGTGTAGCTTCCTGCTGTACTTACACTGATACTCGCTGTTGTTGCTCCTGTACTCCACTTAATAATGCCCGAACAGCCTGTTGCACTCAAGATAGCACTTTCGTTGTTACACAAACTATTTTTAGTTGTACTGATCACTGGTGTGGCTGGACTGTTTCCTGTGCTAATTATCACTGCATTGCTTACGCCACTTTCTCCACATGAATTACTGCAAGTTGCCGTGTAGCTTCCTGCTGTACTTACACTGATACTCGCTGTTGTTGCTCCTGTACTCCACTTAATAATGCCCGAACAGCCTGTTGCACTCAAAATAGCACTTTCATTGTTACACAAACTATTCTTTGTCGTACTAATCACTGGTGTGGCAGGATTATTACCTGTGCTAATTATCACTGCATTGCTTATGCCACTTTCTCCACATGAATTACTGCAAGTTGCTGTGTAGCTTCCTGCTGTACTTACACTGATACTCGCTGTTGTTGCTCCTGTACTCCACTTAATAATGCCCGAACAGCCTGTTGCACTCAAGATAGCACTTTCGTTGTTACACAAACTATTCTTTGTTGTACTAATCACAGGTGTGGCTGGACTGTTACCTGTGCTGATTATCACTGCATTGCTTATGCCACTTTCTCCACATGAATTACTACAAATTGCTGTGTAGCTTCCTGCTGTACTTACACTGATACTCGCTATTGTCGCTCCTGTACTCCACTTAATAATGCCCGAACAGCCTGTTGCACTCAAGATAGCACTTTCGTTGTTACACAAACTATTCTTTGTTGTACTAATCACTGGTGTGGCTGGACTGTTACCTGTGCTGATTATCACTGCATTGCTTATGCCACTTTCTCCACATGAATTACTACAAGTTGCCGTGTAGCTTCCTGCTGTACTTACACTGATACTCGCTGTTGTTGCTCCTGTACTCCACTTAATAATGCCCGAACAGCCTGTTGCACTCAAGATAGCACTTTCGTTGTTACACAAACTATTTTTAGTTGTACTAATCACAGGTGTGGCTGGACTGTTACCTGTGCTGATTATCACTGCATTGCTTATGCCACTTTCTCCACATGAATTACTACAAATTGCTGTGTAGCTTCCTGCTGTACTTACACTGATACTCGCTGTTGTTGCTCCTGTACTCCACTTAATAATGCCCGAACAGCCTGTTGCACTCAAAATAGCACTTTCATTGTTACACAAACTATTCTTTGTCGTACTAATCACTGGTGTGGCAGGATTATTACCTGTGCTAATTATCACTGCATTGCTTATGCCACTTTCTCCACATGAATTACTGCAAGTTGCTGTGTAGCTTCCTGCTGTACTTACACTGATACTCGCTGTTGTTGCTCCTGTACTCCACTTAATAATGCCCGAACAGCCTGTTGCACTCAAGATAGCACTTTCGTTGTTACACAAACTATTCTTTGTTGTACTAATCACAGGTGTGGCTGGACTGTTACCTGTGCTGATTATCACTGCATTGCTTATGCCACTTTCTCCACATGAATTACTACAAATTGCTGTGTAGCTTCCTGCTGTACTTACACTGATACTCGCTATTGTCGCTCCTGTACTCCACTTAATAATGCCCGAACAGCCTGTTGCACTCAAGATAGCACTTTCATTGTTACACAATTTGTTTTTGTTAGTACTCAATAATGGTGAAGTTGGACTTATTCCTTTATTAATTATGATTTGATTTGAGATACCACTTACACCACAAATATTATAACAAATTGCTGTATAAGTTCCTGAAACATAAACAGTCAAATTATTTCCTGTCTCTCCTGTATTCCATTTGATAGTTCCACCACATCCAATAGCTGTCAAGACTGTACTCTCCTTATCACATAAATTAAGATTAATCGTACTAATTATCGGTGTGGCAGGGATTTGACTATTAACAATATTCAAAATATTTGAAACGTCACTTAAACAATCACCTACTTTACATTTTGCAGAATAAGTGCCAACTTTGTTTATTATAATGGATTTTCCTGTAGTATTATTTGACCAAATTACTTCGCCATTATTACACCCTTCAGCATTTAAAATAGCTGACGAGCCATTACAAACAATTGCGTCGCCTGAAATAACTGGAGAAGATGGCTTAGCGTTTACATCAACTATTACAGTTCCAGTAGTAGTACAATTATTTTTAGTTACTTTTAATAAATAAAGACCTACATTTAATTGAGTAGCATTTTTAATATCAACAATTCTATCAACTGAAAATAGATTATTTGGGCCTTTCCATTCATAAGTTGCTCCGATTCCATATTCAGGTGCTGCTAATGTTATATTTTGCCCTTCACAAACAATAGTGTTTGTAGGTATAATTTTCGGGATATTATTGATTATTACATTTGTAGTAGCTGTTCCAACACATCCATTAATATCAGAGACTATAACTTTATAAACTCCCTCCATTTCCTTAGAGGATAACGGGATAGTCGGATTCTGTAAGCTTGATGTAAAGTTGTTGGGACCTGTCCAGAAATAATTCTTACCACCACTAGATGTTAAAATAATTGTTTCGTTTTCACATAATGGAGAGTTAACTCCAATGGTAGGTTTAAATATTAAAGAATTTATAAGCTCCAAACTTACCGATTTCACACAGCCATTCTCATCCTTTACATAAAATACATAAGTACTGGCACTTAATCCACTGAATACATTCGAACTAACATAATTCACCCCATCCTTACTATAAACATAAGAGCCAGAACCATTGCTTGCTGTCAAGGTCACAATACCACTCGAACTACCACACGTTGGCTCAGTTGATGTGACACTTAAACTTAAGTTCGATGGTGAACTTGTCAAAACCACTGCTACCGACTTCACACAGCCATTCCCATCCTTCACATAAAATACATAAGAACTGGCACTTAACCCACTAAATACATTCGAACTACCATAATTCACTCCATCCTTACTATAGACATAAGAGCCCGAACCATTGCTCGCTGTCAGGCTCACACTACCACTCGAACTGCCACACATTGGCTCAGTTGATGTGGCACTTAAACTTAAATCTGATGGAGAACTTGTCAAAACCACTGCTACCGACTTCACACAGCCATTCCCATCCTTCACATAAAATACATAAGTACTGGCACTTAATCCACTGAATACATTCGAACTACCATAATTCATTCCATCCTTACTATAGACATAAGAGCCCGAACCATTGCTCGCTATCAAGGTCACAATACCACTCGAACTGCCACACATTGGCTCCGTTAATCTGGCACTTAAACTTAAGTTCGATGGTGAACTTGTCAAAACCACTGCTACCGACTTCACACAGCCATTCCCATCCTTTACATAAAATACATAAGAACTGGCACTTAACCCACTAAATACATTCGAACTACCATAATTCATTCCATCCTTACTATAAACATACGAACCCGAACCATTGCTCGCTGTCAAGGTCACACTACCACTTGAGCTGCCACACGTTGGCTCCGTTGATGTGGCACTTAAACTTAAGTTCGATGGAGAACTCGTCAAAACCACTGCTATCGACTTCACACAGCCATTCCCATCCTTCACATAAAATACATAAGAACTGGCACTTAATCCACTGAATACATTCGAACTACCATAATTCACCCCATCCTTACTATAAACATACGAACCAGATCCATTACTCGCTGTCAAGGTCACAATACCACTCGAACTGCCACACGTTGGCTCCGTTGATCTGGCACTTAAACTTAAATCTGATGGCGAACTTGTCAAAACCACTGCTACCGACTTCACACAGCCATTCCCATCCTTTACATAAAATACATAAGAACTGGCACTTAATCCACTAAATACATTCGAACTACCATAATTCACCCCATCCATACTATAAACATACGAACCAGATCCATTACTCGCTGTCAAGGTCACAATACCACTCGAACTGCCACACGTTGGCTCCGTTGATGTGGCACTTAAACTTAAATCTGATGGCGAACTTGTCAAAACCACTGCTACCGACTTCACACAGCCATTCCCATCCTTCACATAAAATACATAAGAACTGGCACTTAATCCACTAAATACATTCGAATTACCATAATTCACCCCATCCTTACTATAGACATAAGAGCCCGAACCATTGCTCGCTGTCAAGGTCACAATACCACTCGAACTGCCACACGTTGGCTCCGTTGATCTGGCACTTAAACTTAAATCTGATGGCAAACTCGTCAAAACCACTGCTACCGACTTCACACAGCCATTCCCATCCTTCACATAAAATACATAAGTACTGGCACTTAATCCACTAAATACATTCGAACTACCATAATTCATTCCATCCTTACTATAAACATAAGAACCAGATCCATTACTCGCTATCAAGGTCACAATACCACTTGAGCTGCCACACGTTGGCTCCGTTGATCTGGCACTTAAACTTAAATCTGATGGTGAACTTGTCAAAACCACTGCTACCGACTTCACACAGCCATTCCCATCCTTCACATAAAATACATAAGAACTGGCACTTAATCCACTGAATACATTCGAACTACCATAATTCACCCCATCCTTACTATAAACATAAGAACCAGATCCATTACTCGCTGTCAAGGTCACAATACCACTCGAACTGCCACACGTTGGCTCCAATGATGTGGCACTTAAACTTAAATCTGATGGCAAACTTGTCAAAACCACTGCTACCGACTTCACACAGCCATTCCCATCTTTCACATAAAATACATAAGAACTGGCACTTAATCCACTGAATACATTCGAACTACCATAATTCACCCCATCCTTACTATAGACATAAGAGCCCGAACCATTGCTCGCTGTCAGGGTCACAATACCACTCGAACTGCCACACGTTGGCTCCGTTGATGTGGCTGTCAATATAACTTCTGGAAAACGCTCAACTTTGATAGGACAACACAACCAGCCACTACATACTGAATTTGTGTTTGATGCTACAAGATCTGCTGTAAATGTGTAGTTCCCTTCACTTACTATTGTATAAACCTGCTCATTTGCTCCTACAATTAAAACCCCATCTTTAAACCATTGATAATTTTTATAGCCGGCTGGTGCTTCTGCTTTGATTTCTATCAATTCTCCATAACAATACTTATATACAACACTATTACATACCACACTACAATTTACTTCCACATTCGTTGTTGATGTACAGCCTTTCTGATCTTTAACCGTATAACTATATGTCCCAGTTGATAAATTATCAAATATATTATTACTAACAAAGCCTGACCCATTACTATATTCATAAGGATATGTTCCTCCACTCGCTGTCAGCGTTACAGTCCCATTTCCTAAGGTAACATCGCAATCGGATTTACCTGTTAGAGATAAATTACTATTTTGGTTTGTTAAAATTATACTTGTTGTTTTCACACAGCCATTCCCATCCTTCACATAAAATACATAAGTACTGGCACTTAATCCACTGAATACATTCGAACTACCATAATTCACCCCATCCTTACTATAAACATACGAACCAGATCCATTGCTCGCTGTCAGGGTCACAATACCACTCGAACTGCCACACATTGGCTCCGTTGATGTGGCACTTAAACTTAAATTAGATGGTGAACTTGTCAAAACCATTGCTACCGACTTCACACAGCCATTCCCATCCTTCACATAAAATACATAAGTACTGGCACTTAATCCACTGAATACATTCGAACTACCATAATTCACCCCATCCATACTATAAACATACGAACCAGATCCATTACTCGCTGTCAGGGTCACAATACCACTTGAACTGCCACAAACGGGCTGCATTGATGTCACTGCCAATGTAAGTTCAGGAAAACGCTCCACTACAATTGGACAACACAATGAACCACTGCAAGTTGAATTCCCTGATACAATGTCAACAGTAAAGCTATAACTCCCTTCACTCACTATTGTATAAACATGATCACTTGCCCCTGCTATTAATACCCCATCCTTAAACCATTGATAATTTGTATAGCCTTCTGGTGCCTCCGCTCTAATTTCTATCAAATCTCCAAAACAATACTTATAAGGATCTGTTTGACATACTACATTACACGTTACATCTACAGCCGTGGTAGCAATACATCCAGCTGCATCCTTAACTGTGTAGGTGTATGTCCCCAGTGAAACATGATCAAATTCATTCGTCGAAACAAAGCCCGTTCCATCGCTATATTCGTATGGAATCTTTCCGCCGGTCGCTTGCAAACTCACTTTACCATTGCCTAAAACATCACAAACAACCCCATTCGTTACTATTAAATTACTCCCTTCATTTACCAATGTTACTGTTGAACTGGCTGAACAACCCTTGGAGTCTATCACTGAAAATGTATGTACGCCTGAACCTAAGTTTGAAAATACATTACTTGACCTAAAACCTCCACTACCAATACTATACGTAAAAGGACTTATGCCTCCTGTTACTGTTAAAGTCACACTTCCATTCGATAAACCACAGCTTGGTGCTGTTGATGTATTTATGCTCAATAATGGTCCACTTGATGGTTCTAATGTTACATCAATATTCGACGTGCAACCTTTAGAATCTTTCACAATAAAATTATATGTTCCAGCTGCTAAATTTGAAAATAGACTGTCATTGGAAAAAACTACACCATCTATACTATACGTAAAAGGATTTATCCCTCCCGTAGTGTGCAAATTTACAACTCCATTGGATAATCCACAACTTGGTTGTTTTGTATCAGCTACTAAAGTAATAGCAGGATAACGTTCTACCATAATCGGACAACACAATGAACTACTACAAGTTGAGTTCCCTAAAATAGTATCAGCAGTAAAGGTATAACTTCCTTCATTTACTATTGTATAAATCTGCCCAGTTGCTCCTTCTATTAATACCCCATCTTTAAACCATTGATAATTTGTATAGCCTGCCGGTGCTTCTGCTTTGATTTCTATTAAATCCTTAGAACAATATTTATAAGGTACACTTATACAAGACATTGAAATGTCATCTTCATTTAATTTGTTATTTTTTGGGGTGCTATCAATATCTAATTCGTTCATTGCAGTTATTTCTGCTGAATTATAAAAAATACCCGAATCATTTACTTTAACAACAAATGTCAAGGTTATTAAAGAAGTAGATGAATGAATTGCACCAACGTCCCAAGTTAATGTATTTCCATTAACACTGGTTGTTCCAACACTGGGATTCACACTAACTAATGTTATTCCAAGCGGTAAGGTATCTGTTACTATTACACCTGAAACATTGGTCTGCCCCTCATTACTTAATGTAAGTGTGAAAGTTGCATTATTACCTTCACTAATTGAGGTGGCATTCACAGATTGAGTTAGGGAAATATCTGCAAATCCTGCAAGAATTGAGATTGGAGTCTTATCAAAGACATTTTTTTTATTATATCTTCTTTCGAATGAACCAATCATTGATTCATTCATTGCATAGACAACTATACTATTTGTAAAAAAAAGTATAGAAAGTATAACAATTAACAAATTTTTTGTAAAGAAGTTTTTCATCTCAATTATGTATTTACACCTTAAAAAATAGTATTTTCTATTGTTTAAGGATAGATTTATGCTATAGTTAGTTTATAAGTTGGCTAGGTGCTTTGATTAAACCAATCTTTTTGTTTGTCGATGATATGTATTTACTGAACTATCATTAGTTTTTAGTAATACAATATTGTATGGATTTAGTAGGTAAGTATCATAAAAAAGAAATTGATTATCAGATGTTTGCTTTGCAAATTCAAGCTGCGTGAATTTAGACATTCCTTTTACTGCTGGGTTACACTTACATATTGAATCAATCATTTAATAATTTGGCAAAACGATAGTAAGGTATCTGTTTCCAAATACTTAATAATTTTCGTAATAATTCTTAATTTTTGACTTCCCTAATTACGATGTAGTATTAATTTTCTACCAAAAACATTCTTGCCTATTTTGACTCTCACCACCAAACTTTGACTTGGAACCTCTAAAGGGACTTTAATTATCTTTTTTTCTAACTCTCTTTTGGTGGTTTTGAATTTCAATATTTCTTTACCCAATTCTGTTGAAACAATTAGATCAACTTCCTCAGAGTCATTCACTCCTGTTAAATTAACTTTGAAGTCTTCTTCTGTTGTATTTGGATAAAGTATCAATTTTTCCCCTTCAGAAGATTCTACTAAAGTCGTTTCAACTGCTAATACTTTAGCATTGTTCTTGAACTCATTGGTATAGTTACGCAAATAAACTTCATTGGCATTCTCATCATTAATTGTATTTGAAAAATCACCTCCTTTCATTCCAGGAGCGGCTGAATTGGGGTCTTTGCTATTTTCAAACAGTTTCACATCTAATGGATTAATATCTTTAGATAATGAGAAATAAAAAACTAAAGATTCATTACCATCGATTAAATCAGTTTTCGCTCCCATTGTATTTATAGCATGATAATCAACCAATGGATTTGCTTTTGGTGCAAAAACGTGGGTATTATCTTCCCAAGAGCCTCCATCAGAAGGAATTATTCTTAATTTTTCATCAACAGCCGATGTAGGAAGTACAACAGTTATTTGAGATGGTCCTAACAAAAAATCCTTCTTTGTGAAGTTGGGCCTTGCATATACTTCATATTTATCTGAATCAACATTATATTTCAAAGTAAGTTCTAAACCTTTTTGAGCAAATGTTGCCTTGCTGACAATAAATAAGGCAAATATTAAAGATGCTATTTTCTTTTTTTTCATTGTATTGTAGATTACGATTTAAAAACATACTATTTTGTCAAAAGCACATTAAATTATTTTATTTTTGTTAAGACAACTGGCAAACAAATTGGCTTACAAACACATACATTCACTGGAAAAGGGTTGGATAAATCAAAACAAGAACCAGTAATAGTGTTATAATTATTACCAATTGCTAAATTTGAAATATTCCCAGTATAGCTTACCGCAAATACATTAAATGATTGAGTTCCTGAAAATCCACTAAAAGTTGGTGTTGAAGCTATCTGCAAAATTGTTCCATTTATGTTGGTCAGTATATACTGGGTAGTTCCATCTGTTGGTGGCGGTGTTGCTGGATTCAAAGTAAAACTTGAAGTAGTAAAATCGCACTGTCCATTATTAGATGGCAAACAAACGCTTACAGTTAGCGGATTTGATAAATCGCTGCATGATGCTGTTAATGATGATAAAAGTCCCCCAGCAAATAAACCAGTGACCGTATTATCATTGATATAGCTAAAGGCATAGATATCGTATGTTTTCGACTGTGTGATACCCGTAAAACCTTGTGTTGATGATATTTGATTTATAATTCCTGTGTTATGGTCAACCAGTAAGTATGATGTCAAACTATTACTGGGCAGTACCCCGGCAGTCCCTATATTAAAAGTAATATTGGATGAATTATAATCGCAATTAGTTTGAGCTTTTGACACAAAAGAATACACAATTACCATGCTAAACATTATTACTTTTTGAAATATTTTGTGTTTATTTTTCATGAATGTAATATTTATTATTTGACGTTGAACACTCATTTGATAAGTTCAGGTGCAGTGATATTACACGTAAAACAACTTGTACCAGAATTACTATAATTTACATTATACACATCTTTTAATGCACCATTATCAATGGTATTACTAAAATCACTAAGGTTCATACCCGATGCAGACGATGATGGATCTGAGCCATTCACAAATAAACGAACACCATCTCTACATTGACCGTCTGAAAAAGTAAATGAATACAATAAAGTTTCTGAGTTTGCCGTCAAAGCAACAGGTTGACCACTTGATTGGACTGCATGGAAATCATGGTTTAAATCTGAAGCTGGAGCATAAACCACATTGTTTGCTAAGGCTGACCAACCACCAGCATTTACAGAAGTAATTGATAATGTATTATCTGGAGCTGTTGCTGGTACGACTACTGTTATTTGTGATTGCCCCCATGTAAAAGAGGGGTCTGTAAAGTTCGGTTTTGCATAGACTTCATAACGACTCAGTGAAGTATTCCACTTAACTGTCAAATCAATCTTATTTTGTGCAAATGAGGTCATTGCTATCAACCCTAAAATTGCAATTAAAAAAACTTTTTTCATGAGCGTATTTGTTTAAAAATTTGCTTTTGTAAGTATAGACGGTAAGTAAAACTCCCGCCTATACTTAATTAAATTATTTATTTAAGGAATCTGCTCGACCATAAAGTCGAAATTATAAGTTTTATTTATAAAGTTATTTGGGAACTTATTGATGATGTTAAACAAGATGAATGCAGCATCAGTACTTTTTCCTTGATATTTTACTTTACCATCCATATTAATATCACCTACCTGATATACTGGAGTTGCAAAATCATAATTATAATTTTTGGAACTATTACCTTGATGATTAAGCACTTGGTTTAATATCATTGTTGGGTCTGGATTTACGCCAGAATATTTCACTTTGATATCTGTATTTATGGCATTACCTGCCCAAAGTCCCATTTTACCATTATCAAGAAGTACTTCTTCAGAACCATTGTATGATCCAAGACTATTGTCTCCTAAAACAACACCTTTATCCCATAATTGAGCAGCTGTCATGCTTGTGAAATCAACTAAAGTTCCTGTCGTAGTCAACATAATTGGAGTTGCAGTCATTGCACCTAAGTGATTACGATGTTTAATAGATACATAATAGCTTGTTCCAGCAGCACCAATAAAGGTTACAGGAGTCATACCATCATTTGCTTCTACTACATCACCATCTCTTTGGACAAGAGCCGCTCTTGTTTTAAGAACCGTTGCTGGATTAGTTGCATCTCTCAATTCTACAAAAACCCAATCTACAATCGCATTGACACCAGTAACATCAAGCACTCCCGAACCAATAGTTTGTCCACCTGTATCAGAAACTTTGTTGAAACGGCTATTGTTCATGGCTGTGTAAGGTTCTATAGTTGGAATAATTCCTAATGAACGTAAGTCATCACGCATAAAGGCTTCTGTACCTGTACTTGGAGAAAAGAATGCTCCTTGTAAAAACACCTTCGCTTGTAATTTGGCATCGGTATTCACTATACATGCTGGTGCAGTTACTTCTATCACTCTTGGTACGCAACCTTTTTCGGTTATTGTCAAACTTACCGCTCCTGTCAAATTCACAAAACTACCAGTACTTGATGTTACAGTTGTCTCTGGTACAGTTGCAATATTGATATTAAAGCTACCATTGCCATTACAAACTGTACTATAAGACAAACCTTTATCTCCATCTTCACAACTTGGTGTTTGGCAATCCAATGGAGCAATTACTGTTATTTCTTGAGAGGTACATGTACTTCCACTCAATGGATTTCCAGTAATTATGATATTCACCAATGATGACACAGTTATTGTTCCACTCGAAGTTGTTCCACTATTCGATTTTTGATTAATCGTACCAAAGCTTACACTCAAAGTTCCATTACTTATTGAATATGCAACTAAATATGTTCCATTACCTGTACAGACAGGCTGTCCTACACTTAAACTAACAGGTGTAGTACAAGTTACTAATGGCGGACAGGTAGGAGAATTTACTTCTAAAGCACTGGTTTCTCCGCAATTACTCGTTGAAGTTAAGCGTACCTTTACCCCTACTGGAATATTAGTAACTGTTGTCCCAACTATTGTTCCTTGATCACTTGTTACTGCTCCATCACTACTGAAAGTTACACTGTAACTACCTGTTCCTGCACATAAGATATTCTCTATTGTCAAAACTGGTTTAATACAGTTGATATTCACAGTCACTAATGCAGTATCGCAGACAGTCGGATTTGCTTTATCACATATTTGATAGATAAATGTATCGGTTCCCGATGCGTTTGCATTAGGGGTGTAAGTAATTGTACCATCTGGATTTACATTTACAGTTCCTTTATTTGGAGCTGTTGTTACCAATGGCTTCGTTACTTCTGTCAATACCGCTGATGTGCCATCAGGATTTTTGTCATTCGCCAACACTTGTATAATTTTTGATGTACCTACTGTTAAACTTGCATAATCAGGAATTGCACACGGAACTTTAATGACATTCACTGGAGTAGTTTCGCTATAACACTTCGTCGTTCCATTATAGAAAACTGCATAGTATGTACCTCCACCAACAACTGTTGGATCTGCTACTTTATTCCCTGCTGTTGCTGGAGTTGCTGTGTGCCACTCAAGTATTGTTCCTGCTGGTAGATTGCTTGCTTTAATTTCCGTTAAATCGGCCGTTCCTATTGAACAATTTGTATTCAATGCTGATAAACTCAACGTTGGTTTTGCTAATAAACTTGGGCTTAGTAAAGTTACATTAACCGCATTTGATACACAACTTGCTTGCATTACAGTAATATTGCTATATGCTGCAGCAGTCAATCCATCAACAATATATGAAGTCGTTGTTGCATTAAATGGAATCGGAGTTTGTGATATTCCATTTTTAGTATAGTTCAATATATAGTTTAAACCCTGTGCCAAACCTGTCACTAAAAGTTTACCTTCATTTCCTGGCAAGCAGGAAATTGGATCAATTCCAACTACATCAATAATTGCACCACCAGGATTTGACAATGAAGTATTTAATGTATTGGATATACATCCTGCTTGATTTACATTTATACCTGTGTAGTTTGCAGCTACTAAGCCTGACAAAGTAAATGACGTTCCTGATGCTATAAATGTTGTACTCGCTTGTTGTACGCCATCCTTTACATAATTAAGGATATAACTTAAACCTGAAGTCAAACCAGTAATTATTATCGATCCGTTGTTAGCTCCACAAAATGTTGGTTGAGTAATTGTACCAAACCCAATCACTGCTGGTTCTGGATCAACAAGTATTTGTGATAAACTATTTGACATACATCCACCATTTGAAGCAGTAATATTGCTATATGCACCAGCTGTTAAACCATTAATTGTATATGAACCTCCAGTAGCATTATGATTTATTGAAGTTTGCCAAATACCATCTTTTTTATACTTAATCTCATAAGTGGTACCAGGTATTAGTCCTGTAATTGTTATCGAGCCATCTGAACCTTTACAAGTACTCGGGTTATTCGATGTCATTGAAATAACTGATCCTCCTGGGTCACTCAAAGTCACAGATAAGCTATTGGAAGTACATCCAGAATTTGTTACCCTAATGTTAGAATAAGTACCACTTAATAAACCTGCTACCTGATATGAAGTACCTATCGAAGTAAATGAGATTGGTGTTTGTACAAACCCATCTTTACTATAGTACAAAACATATTCAGTATTTGGTGCTAACCCACTTATGGTAAACGTTCCATCATTTCCAGAACAAGTCGTCGGATCAGTTTTTGTTCCTAAAGAAATAATAGCGGTGATTGGATCCGACAATGCTTTACTTAAAGTATTTGATATACAGCTATTATTTGTAGCTACAATATTGGTATAGTTTGCTGCTGTCAAGTCAGTTAATGTGTAAATTGAACTTGATGCAGTAAACAGTCCTGTTGTCTGTTGTATTCCATTTTGAAGATAGTTTACAATATACTGAGTACCAGGAGTTAAACCATCAATTTGAATAAATCCATCATTCAAACCACAAACGCTTGGGTTCTGGCTTGCACCTAAAGTTATAGTTGTACTTGTAGGATCAGATAATATCATCGACACTGACGTTAAAACATCAATCGAACAAGTGGTGGTTGAATTTGTAATAATGAAATTATCATAAGTCCCTGCAGTTAAAGTACTTAACATAAGACAACCATTGGCATCTGAACTTGAAGTAACTGGTGTTTGTGATGCACCATTCTTATTGTAAACTACCACATAACTTGTATTTGCATCCAATCCACAAAGTTTAATGGTTCCTTCAGTTCCTGCACAACTTGTAGGGTTTGTTTTTGTAAAGTTACTACTTGTCAATGTAATTAATGGATTTACATTGACGATAATACTAACTGCTGAGCTTTTACAAGTTCCTGTTACACACGCCCCATAATAGGTAGTTGTTACTGTTGGACTTACTATGTTACTTACAACTGTAGTTAGGACGGCATCAGTGTACCATGACATTGTCCCTGTTGAACAAGTCGCTGACAATGTGGTACTTCCACCTGAACAAATGCTACTTGGACTTGCATTCGCACTGAGTGGTGCTTCTGGAGCAATAGGATCTGTTAAAGTAACATCTATTCCATTACTGCCATTTACACATGTTACACTACTCGCTTTAATATTTGTATAAATACCTGCTGTTAAACCACTAATAATTATACAACCACTTGCATCGGAAGTTTGCGATATTAATGAACTGGCTGATACTCCGTTTTTATCATAATTAATTGTCCATCCTGAGCTATTGGCTGGCAATCCACATATTTTAATACTACCATCACTTGCCCCACAGGTAGATGGATTTACATTATTGTTAATAGTATTTGTAAGTATTGGACAGCATGTTGATATTGTTACTACTACACCAGCTCCAGAGGGACTAAAACAGTTATTCACTGCATCATAGTAGGCTGGATAATATGTACCTGAAGTACTGACTGCCGTTGGGTCAGTTACCATATTTGTAACTGATGGAGTACTTGACGTAAACCACTTCAATGGAGCTCCATCCGCACTTGTGAGTGGACTTGCATGCGATGTTAAATCAACTAACGCTGATGGACATACGTTTGAAATGGTTATATTCCCGCAAGAATTGATAGTAACTGATATTGGAGCACCGACTGGGCTAAAACAATTATTTGAAGCATCATAATATGTTGCGTAATAGTCTCCATTTTCTGCCACCTGGGAAGGATTACTCACTTTATTTGAAATATTTAGTGGTAAGCCTTTTATCCATACTAAAGTAGTCCCTGCTGGTGCTGTACCAGTAACGTGGCTCGTCAAATCAACGAATGTAGTAGGACATACATTGGATACAGGTATCCCTGAGCAGCTCACTAAAACTGCTCGAATTGCTCCACTTGTAGGACTGTAACAAGGCGTACCTGGTGTCACATCTTCATAAGCTGCATAATAATCTATACCAGCGGATGAGGTTGGAGCCTTCGTAGGGTCACCAAGGTATTTATTGCTCGAAGTAGCTGGCGTTGCTGTATGCCATGTCAATGTTGTTCCTGCGGGATGACTATCTACTACATGTTTAGTTAAATCAATGGTTGTAGGGCTTGAAATATTACTACAATCATTGGTTACAACTAACTGTCCATAAGAGTACATCCGCACAAAAATCAGAAACAGCACAAGAGCATTCCTCAATAGGCGAGCTATTTTGATATTTGTTGTCAAAGTATTCATATTCTTTCCATAATAAAATTTAATGAATTAATAATCAAAGTATTATGAGATGTTCTACCATATCATATTTTGCAAATGATTTTATACGAATCAAAATCACTCAGCATGATAGTCAATTCATTAATGAACCGATGGTGCAACACTTCCTGCATTACAAACCGCAGATACATTTAGTGTATATGTACTTGTTGCACAATTATTTGCATTATTGGCATCACATACTTTAATACAGTAGGAATATGTTCCTGTTGTTGTTGGCGTTATATATGAATACGCTCCTGTACTTGCATTTGTAATTGTTAAATTACTACTTGCTGGCAAGGGAGTTGTACCTGCTGGAGTTGGCGAACAAACTGTTGTACTATAAATATAAGAAGTTGCTCCAGTTGGATTCATCTCCGTTGATGCTGTACCAGTTTGTGTCCCACCATTGGTATTCCCTGTTTTTGGAATAGTTGGATTTGATACTGAAATTACTGCAGCAGCGTTGATTATGGCAGAAACAGGGCAGGTTATTGTAGAAGCATTATTGCCAGACATGCTTATTGTTAAGGTCTGTGAACCCGAACCACCACCATCATAATTTATTGGAATATTAACTGAGGTTTGTCCTGCTATTAAATTGGTACTGTAAGTAGTTGGATTAGTTGCAAAATTTGCAGCAGTTGTTTCTGAAAAATTATATGCCCCAGCAGAGATTCCTGTAAGCGAAACTGTAATACTTGCTGATGCCGTAGTTCCTGCTGTAAATGTATTTGGATTTAATGTTATACCTGAACAAGATAGTGAAGGAATGACTTCACAAGCAGCAGTATTTAGGTCGTAAGAGCTTCCATCCCACCCTTCACGGGCTGAAGAAGTTGGAGTATCTTGTACTACTAAAGAAGTAACATAAGAAACACCAGCGTTTAACATCTCTGAACCAGTATAGATATTCAAACTTCCTCCTGCACAAGCACCTGAAAGGGAAAAATTAAATAATTCCGTTGCGGTATTAGCTAAATAATTAGTAGCACTTGATGGGCCATTCCCTGGCACAAATGAAATATAATCACTTCCTCCATTAGTATATTTTGAATTTCCAAGCCCCCAATTATTACCTGGACTATTAACAGTTATAACATTGGAAGGTGACCAAGTACCAGATGGCCCTACTATTGTAATTGTAGCATCTTGTAAAATCTGAAATGAAATATCAGATGGAGCTTTGAAGTAAACATGATATATACCATTAACATCACGAGTAACCGACAATGAACCCACTGTTTGTGCATCTGCTATAAAAGATGTCAAGAATAGAATAGCTACTATAGCTATCCTTCTTAAAAATAATATACCGTTTTTCATTTTCCTAATTGTTTTGAGAGAAAAGGTAGCCTGATTATACAATCAGACTACCAAAGTTTAATTAATTAAAATGACTGCTGAATAACAAATGTTTTCGCTCCAGATGTATTACTTGGGTGCGTAGCAATATTATTCGTGATAACTAATCTATCTGATGCTAATGTCGTTTGGCGAGTTACTCCATCCATATTAGTATCTGTTGAATAATAACCTGGTACCTGAGAAGTAGTGTTTCCAGTTGGTGCAATGCGATTAGTAATTGGTACAGCATCACTTTTCGTCGTTGTTTGCCTTACATCATCTGCTGGAAGAGAGCTTCCAATACCTGTTGCATTACCTGCCCACATTGCTTTTACAGAGCCTACTGTTTTTTGGCCATTTGTACCATAGGTCGCAGTACTTGGCAATGTAAAGTCAATTGTTTGAGCTGTTGTATTTAAAGCAATTGGGTTTTGTGCCATCACACCAATATGATTGCGGTGGCGTATTGCTACATAATAGTTACCTGATGCTGTTGCAAACTTCAACGGTGTTGAACCATCTGGATTTCGTAAAGTTCCATCACTCGATAATAAAGCGGCTATGCTTTCAATAATGTTAGAACCACCAGTGCCATTTCTTAATTCTACTAATACCCAATCTGTTACTGAGTTAGCAGCCAATGTACTACCTGTTGTTGATGCACCTTTACCATAAGGGTCTGTTAATGGTATTAGATTTTGAGTATTCAATACAGTTGTCATGTTTGTTCCAGACAATGGACCTTGTAAAAATACTTTTGCATTTATGACTACTGAGTTAGCTGCATCAGCTAAATCTGGTAATCCATCGCCATCACTATCTGGTAAGGTAAACTTATCATCTGGTCCTAAAGTACCTCGTTCTGTTGTATCTGGAATTCCGTCATTATCATCATCGGTATCTGTCACATTTGGTGTGCCATCATTGTCGGTATCCAATGCCTTACCTGCTTGTTCTGATGTATCAGCAATGCCATCGCCATCATCATCTGTATCAGTTGCATTTGGTGTGCCGTCATTGTCTGTATCCAATGGATATTTATCATTTGAATCTAATATCCCATCGTTATCATCATCTGTATCTGTCGAATCTGGTATTCCATCGCCATCTGTGTCTAAGACATCTACTAAATCTGGTAATCCATCTCCATCACTATCTGGCAAAGTGTACTTACCATCTGGCCCCAAAGTGCCTTGCTCTGTTGTATCTGGAATACCATCATTATCATCATCGGTATCGGTCACATTTGGAGTGCCATCATTGTCGGTATCCAATGCCTTACCTGCTTGTTCTGATGTATCAGCAATGCCATCGCCATCATCATCTGGATCAGTTGCATTTGGTGTGCCGTCATTGTCTGTATCCAATGGATATCTATCCACTGTATCTGCCAATCCATCATTATCATCATCTGTATCAGTTGAATCTGGTGTACCATCTCCATCTGTATCTAAGACATCTACTAAATCTGGTAATCCATCTCCATCACTGTCTGGCAAAGTGTACTTACCATCTGGCCCCAAAGTACCAATTTCTGAATTATCCAATACTCCATCATTGTCATCATCGGTATCGGTCACATTTGGTGTGCCATCATTGTCGGTATCCAATGCCTTACCTGCTTGTTCTGATGTATCAGCAATGCCATCTCCATCATCATCTGGATCAGTTGCATTTGGTGTACCGTCATTGTCGGTATCCAATGGATATTTATCCACTGTATCTGCCAATCCATCATTATCATCATCTGTATCTGTCGAATCTGGTATTCCATCGCCATCTGTGTCTAAGACATCTGCCAAATCTGGCAATCCATCTCCATCACTATCTGGCAAAGTGTACTTACCATCTGGCCCCAAAGTGCCTTGCTCTGTTGTATCTGGAATTCCGTCATTATCATCATCTGTATCTGTCACATTTGGAGTACCATCATTGTCGGTATCCAATGCCTTACCTGGTTGTTCTGATGTATCGGCAATACCATCTCCATCATCATCTGGGTCTGTCGCATTTGGGGTGCCATCATTATCAGTGTCCAATGGATATTTATCAACTGTATCTGCCAATCCATCATTATCATCATCTGTATCAGTTGAATCTGGTGTGCCATCTCCATCTGTATCTAAGACATCTGCTAAATCTGGCAAACCATCTCCATCACTATCTGGTAAAGTGTACTTACCATCTGGCCCCAAAGTACCAATTTCTGAATTATCCAATACTCCATCATTGTCATCATCGGTATCGGTCACATTTGGTGTGCCATCATTGTCGGTATCCAATGCCTTACCTGCTTGTTCTGATGCATCAGCAATGCCATCTCCATCATCATCTGGATCAGTTGCATTTGGTGTACCGTCATTGTCTGTATCCAATGGATATTTATCCACTGTATCTGCCAATCCATCATTATCATCATCTGTATCCGTCGAATCTGGTATTCCATCGCCATCTGTGTCTAAGACATCTGCCAAATCTGGCAATCCATCTCCATCACTATCTGGCAAAGTGTACTTACCATCTGGCCCCAAAGTGCCTTGCTCTGTTGTATCTGGAATTCCGTCATTATCATCATCTGTATCTGTCACATTTGGAGTACCATCATTGTCGGTATCCAATGCCTTACCTGGTTGTTCTGATGTATCGGCAATACCATCTCCATCATCATCTGGGTCTGTCGCATTTGGGGTGCCATCATTATCAGTGTCCAATGGATATTTATCAACTGTATCTGCCAATCCATCATTATCATCATCTGTATCAGTTGAATCTGGTGTGCCATCTCCATCTGTATCTAAGACATCTGCTAAATCTGGCAAACCATCTCCATCACTATCTGGTAAAGTGTACTTACCATCTGGCCCCAAAGTACCAATTTCTGAATTATCCAATACTCCATCATTGTCATCATCGGTATCTGTCGCATTTGGTGTGCCATCATTGTCGGTATCCAATGCCTTACCTGCTTGTTCTGATGTATCAGCAATGCCATCGCCATCATCATCTGTATCAGTTGCATTTGGTGTGCCGTCATTGTCTGTATCCAATGGATATTTATCCACTGTATCTGCCAATCCATCATTATCATCATCTGTATCTGTCGAATCTGGTGTACCATCGCCATCTGTGTCTAAGACATCTGCCAAATCTGGCAATCCATCTCCATCACTGTCTGGTAAAGTGTACTTACCATCTGGCCCCAAAGTACCTTGCTCTGTTGTATCTGGAATACCATCATTGTCATCATCGGTATCGGTCACATTTGGTGTGCCATCATTGTCGGTATCCAATGCCTTACCTGCTTGTTCTGATGTATCAGCAATGCCATCGCCATCATCATCTGGATCAGTTGCATTTGGTGTGCCGTCATTGTCTGTATCCAATGGATATCTATCCACTGTATCTGCCAATCCATCGTTATCATCGTCAGTATCTGTCGAATCTGGTATTCCATCCCCATCTGTATCTAACGGCTTAGAAGTTGCACTATAAGGATCTGAACCTGCTGCTGCTTCTGTTCCATTGGTAAATCCATCACCATCACAATCGGCTGCTGCCCAAATTGAATTATTTGCATTATACCCTGTGTATCCCGCAGGTTGTGCAGGCAGACATGGATTATTAATTCCCCCTGCTGGTTCGTTTATATCGAGCACTCCATCACCATCGGAATCTGCTGGCTTTGAAGCTGGGTCATATGGGTCTGAGCCTGCCGCTGCTTCTGTTCCATTGGTAAATCCATCTCCATCACAATCGGCTGCTCCCCAAATTGAATTACTTGCATTATAACCAGTGTATCCCGCAGGTTGTGCAGGCAAACATGGATTATTAACTCCCCCTACTGGTTCATTTCCGTCTGCTACTCCATCACCATCTGCATCACAAGCAATAATTGTTACTACAACTGTAGAAGTTGCTGAACCTGCTGGTGAACCACCATAACAATTGGCTATCGCATCATAAAAAACCGCATAATAAGTACCAGCAGCAACTGCTGATGGGTTTGCAACTTTATTGGCTGCTGATGCAGGTGTAGCTGTATGCCATGTAATTATACTTCCATTAGGTGTATTACTTGCTGTAATTGTTGATAAATCTGCCGTTGTCGCAGGACATACATTACTTTTCGTTGACAAACTAAGTATTGGTGCTGTTGTACCAGCCGAACACCCAATACCAACTCCAAGTGCTTTAATTCCACTTACCATAGTACCACTTAAAGTACTATTTTCAGTATTACCACTTGCTCCTGTTGTGCCTGATAGATTTACCCACTTGCTGCCATCCCATCCTACCAAACGCAGTTGAGAAGCAGGGCCAAAACTACTTAAATCTGGAATAGAGACTGTAACAGTAATTCCTGCTGTTGAACCAGTAATTTCTATCCAATCCCACTGCCCCACTGAACTTACTGAACTTACGCCCGTACCTAAAGCTGTAAGGCTGTGTGTTGCATTATCTGTTGGGTCAGTAGTAGTACCTGGATTTCCTAATATCCATGCTGCACCATAAGCCGCACCGTTCGGAACTGTGCCACTTGTGGTCAAGGTACGTAGATCAGTACCTGTACCAACGGGAAACGTAAAACCTTGATTGGCTGCAGTTACGTAGTGCTTTACATAACCATTAATATTATGTGTATCATCTGCTTCTGTATATATAGCAGTACCGTAGGCTGCAAAATAGCCTGGCGTGGCGGTGCGTGCTGTAGCCCAGTTAGTACTGGTGCTGAGGCTTATGCTGCCATAATTGACAGCCTCGGCTCCTGTTGGTACATAATTGCCTGTTTGTGCATAAGCTATTGTAAAACCCAAGAGGAAATAACAAAGCCACAAAAAGGAGAACCACGGCCTTTGAGTTGGTATAGTTTTATTATATAACATATTTTTTATATATAAATGATGACCTTAAAGAAGCAAGGCTTTAGAGACCTTACGACTCATTAAATTAACAACATCGTTTGCTGCTTGAGATTAGTTTTTATAAACCCTCATGAAGTAAATAGGACTAGCACCAGATTGTGCCTGAACTACAACATGAGCATTAATTGTGTAATAACGCACGTCAGCGGTTGTTTTATCAACCAAAATTACTTGAGTGGTTGAGCCTTCCGTGTTTGCTACTCCAAAAAAAACAACGGGAGCCCATGACCCTGCAAGAAGTGAACCTGTCTTGTAGTCTGTACCAGAATTAGTAGTTAGCCCCCAGAATCTATAAGAATGATAGTATTGTTCATTAGGAAGAGAATGTTTCAATTCTATATTGCCAGCACCGGTAGTTGTGTTAAAACGGAGAGAAACAGGACCAAGATTCAAAACAGAAGTTAGAGGTGTACTTGCATCAATGACAGCACCTTTAGATGCAAAATCTCCAGCATTATCACCCACATCTCCATTCACCTTCATACGGCCCCATTTTGTACCATCATTTACATAAATGCCTGGTGTTAATTCAGATGTCGTTGCCGTATTATAAACTACCATCCCTTGTACATGTGAAGGTAATGGGCTGGCTGACGTTAAGGCTGTTAAAGCTACTCTTGGAGGCAAGAAGCCTTTATTGGTTGCTTCTACTTCAAGTATTGCCGAAGAATTAAGCGTAGTAGAGTTGCTACCTACTTTTAATTGAGCATTGACATTTTGCGATAAAATTACTCCTATTACAATTAGGGAATAATATTTCAATTGATAAATAAATTTCATTGGTGATAAATGTTTTATTGTTAATAATTATTTTATCTATGGATATAAAAGACTGCGAAAGCTTACCTCTTTTAATACTAATCTCTGTTATTAGTCAAAGAAAATATTACTTTTCACATTTATAACTTAATTCAATTAGATACTAAACACAATTAGTTACTTGCCTTTATTTGCTCGATTTTTAAGTACGTCTTGGTTGATGAACATGTTCCATTCGGACAGTTTATAGCATTTGCTACTAAAGAGTTATTGGGAGCAGCTAAAAAGAAGTACAAATTATAAATCGTCTTATCATTCGCATCTGTAGTTGTCCATGTATATCTTCTAAACTCTGGTGCCCCACCAAAATAAACATCCTCATCCCCCCAACCCGAACCATAAGTCACATCGTTTAAACTGGTGCCATTGGCACCGCCATTTCCATACCATATCCCCGATGCCGCAATTGTCGTAGCATTATTCCCATTATGTTTTATTCCATCAATCCAGTGCGTTTCATTGTTCCAAATAATTGTTGGTGTACCGATATTACTTCTAATTTGTAGGTCTGAATTAGCAATTGTAACACCTGCTTCAACTTTAACTCTAACTGAGAATTTACCATCAGGAGATGTTACCTCTCTCACATACCCAGTTCCAGGAACATTAGTACTTGTTGAAATATTTTCATTAGATAGGAATAATGGTCCGACCGTTGCAGAAGAAGTAATATCAGCATTAGAATTATTATTGGTATTAATCTCTGAACCATCTAACTTAATCCACTTGGAACCATCCCAAAAAACATAACCTTTGTATGTTAGTCCAGCAGCACCAGTATTATACACTAATAGTCCGGTAGCTGGTGTAGGAATTGTCACTTGATCAGTTATACTCGTTAAAGCTATTCTTGGCAATAGCACCCCTTTATTAGTTGATTCAACCTCTAAAACCGCCGAAGAAGCCAAATTCGTTGGATTACTACCAACTTTTAATTGTGCATTAACATTTTGTGAGAAAATAATTCCTGCCACAATTAAGAGACAAGATTTTAAGTTATTAATGAATTTCATTGTTACCGATTTATTATTGTGAATAATTTTATTAAAATTTATCGTAATCGCCGTGCTGTAAAATGCCCCTTTACTACTCCATCAATTTGTATTAAATAGTAGGTAAATGAGTACCATTCGCCATTAGGAAATACTAAATAGCCAGTATCATATTCTCCAGCACCGTTATCAGATAAGGACAGATTATTATCTCCATCAACAATATAGGAAGCTGCACCTGGGTTAATTATTGTTTTTGTACCTCCCGAATAAGAATTACCTGTACTAATAGTGGCAATACTGTATGTGATAACCTGATTGGTTGTATTATATAGAATTGGTCGGTTATTTGCACCCCAAAAGTCGAGTCTTAAACCATTAATGACCAAATATCCCTCAGTACTACCTTGTGCTTCAGATAAAAACTTATTATTGTTATTGTTTGCGGTGCCTCCTACTTTGTTTGACATGTATGTCTTGACTGTACCCGCAGCTTGAAAAACTGTAGCTGGAGCTTCTCCGACAAATGCTCGTTCTTCACCAATCGTCCATCCTACCAAAGAAGACGAAGACGATTGTTTATATAGTTTAGCCCACTGGGTACCATCCCATACATACAGGTTGTTTGCGACTACATCATTAGGAGCTGTTCCTGCTGTAGCAGTATTAAACACTACAAGACCTATGGCAGGTGATGGTATTGTAGTTTGATCCGTAATGCTTGTTAGAGCAACTCTTGGGGGTAAAAAACCTTTATTAGTTGTTTCTATTTCTAACATTGCCGATGAGTTTATAACCGCTGGATTATCTCCTACTTTTAGTTGAGCATTGGCATTAATTGTCAATACTGTAATCAGTGCTGATAAAATTATTTTTATTGTTTTCATGAATTCGTTTTACTTAGGTATAAGTGTAGTTTCAAAATGAAATTTTTGAGAGCCTCATTAATTTTCATAGTAATATTATATCCACAATTAAGTAGTATAGGTGACCAATAGATTGGTTTAAAAGTTTTATCATCACCCCTATTAATTAAAAATCTTCATCAACCAGTGTCCCAAACTGTCACACTTTTTATTAGTATATTATTAAAAATAATAGTAGATTTAGCATACTTTTTTGGAGACCCCTTGAATACTTTGGTTAGAATCCCAATATTTGTCAAACTCCAATGATTCATTTGGAGAAGTATCATCATTGATAAAAATATAAGTTGTTTCATATCATTTACAAGATTAACTATGGCTATTAAATTGACCAGTTAGAGTTAAAAATCTAATGCTAAAAGGTTTCCAAAATTTGACAAAGGCATAGCAGCCGTACATCATCGTACTGTAATAACATAATAAATACCCATAAGCATTTTAAATTGACACTACAATCCTTTCCACAGTACCTTTTTTTTTAAAGGCACTGGCACATACATAATCCTAATCCATTTGATTAATGATAAATTGGCGGCTAACGTACCTCTAAAGTAGTAAAGGTAAATGTCTTTGCGATGACGATAACAATCTATTGTCATCCCAACGCCAATCTGATAAGCTACATGTATAAGCTCTTCGTAACCTAAAAGTAAGCTGCCTCAAAAAAACTGATGGATATAATAAAAAGAATTGAAGAAATTTGTGACACAACGAAAGCAAAAGCGATGTATTTGTTTTAATAGACAATACAAATACATCATTCTTTAGTCGAATGTCATGATTAGTAGAAGAATTCAAAAATCTTGAATCCGTAAAACCATTAAAAATAGTTCTGTTGCCATTCCCCCGTCTCTTCAACAACATGAAGATCATACAAAGTGAGGCCTTTGTAAATAGTTTAGTCATTTCACTCTTTTGGTTTATATTTACTTTTTGGTTTATATTTTGGGTTTTATGTTCGAACCCTAACGATATGCTAAATCAGTTTGAAAATATTATGTTGAAATTATTGAGCATATAATATTTTCATCTTATCACTTATTTCAAGAGCAAAGGTTTTTACTTTATTGAAAGCTTTAAAACAATTGGGGTAAACAAGTTTTTGGTGCAGTGATTACCCCACTGTAAAAAATATCTTTTGCTATTGAATTAAACCTAAGCTCAGATGTTGAACTAAAGTATAATTATTTCTATGCCATTTTGAATCCAATATCAATAAATAGACACTTTAAATGGTGATGAACAACAGACTAAGGTGTTGAAATGATTCTAACTCAACTAATTTTTTATTTATGAAGCCAATTGCCGCCCTTAACAAATACTATGCCAAAAAAAATAAAAATCTAATAAACTATCATTTTATCAAAATATTTTGAGACAAAATATTTATTATCGAGTAAAAAAACAATACTATCCTATTCTCAAACAGCTGATAATTAACACTTTATATCTATTTCCAAATCTATTCTTTGCCATTAACTATTTTAAACGGACTGGCAAAATTATCTGATTTTTATTATCTAAATCAAAATAAAAACATTGGGGATAAACAAGTTTTATCCTGTGTCTATCCCCATGTAAGTTCTAATTATTGAGTGAGTCTCTTCATTAAAAAAAGACAGTTTTCTATAAAATTACCTAAATACAGAAAACCAATCAAATTTAGAATGCAATAATCATATCTAAAAGACTAATGGTGATGTACAACATATAAGGGTGATAGAAGTGAGGGATTATTTAAAAAAATTATTTTAGAGATAATTTTGGGGGTTGTGGTACTGTTACTTCAAAAGTAGTTAGATGATCATCCGAATGATCAAAACGTATGCTCACACAATTCGCCTGAGCAAACTCTTTGATCAATATCAAACCAATACCTAAACCCTCCTCGCCAAATTCATAATCGTAATTATTATTAAATAAAGCACTAATTTTTTCTTTTTGTCTATCAGTCATTGCATCTCCCCTATTACTAATCCTCATTACAAAGTCATTTTCTTGCAATTCAGTTTTTAATAGTATCTCATTTCCCTCTGGTGTGTATTTGATGGCATTATCAAGGAGGTTGCGAGATATGAGTGATAATAATTGCCTATCTACCATAATTATTTGGTCTTGAAAATCTTCTATAATTACTACATTTTTCAATTGTGCTATATCTCGGTAGAGGGGCAATAAAGCATTAAAAAATTCTTGAATGTTAACTTCTGAGAGGCTTATTTTTATTTGCTTTTGCTGGACAATACTCCATTCTAATAAATTATTCAATAAAGCTGATAGATTTAGGCCTACAATATCTATTTTTTTTAAGACTTCTTCCAATCTTCCAAACTGCTTGGTTTTGATCAGATAACCAACTATTTCCGAATACCGTTGATAAGAATTAAATGGGCTTCGAAGATCATGTGAGATAATTGTAAATAATTTATCTCTACTTTTTGTCAATTTTTTTAGACTATCATTAGCATTACGAAGTCTAATCGCTAAAAAGCTAATAGCTATGATGATTAAACATGTTAAACCTAATATGAATAAAACCAAACGAGTACGAGCTTCAGTCACTTGCTTTTGTAACTCTAAGTTTTTAATGGCTATATCTTTTTTTACTGTTTCATATTTTGTTAGGAGTTCTCTAAGTTCTTTTGTCTTTAGCTTATCATTGAGGTTTCTTTCGGACTCTTCTAATATTAACCTTGACTCATAGGCATTTTTATAATCCTTTAGTTCACATTGTATATTTGAAAGATGAGTATATAACACAAAAAACAATACTTTATCATCCATTTTTTGCTTTTCATATATAGCCAACGCTTCTTTAATGTAAAGTTCACTTTGTTTATATTCTTTGGTATTAAAATAACTTCCTGTTAAATTACACAGTACTGCAACAGCTGCTCTGGTAACTTTCGAAGGTAAATGCTGGTATGACATTAAATAACACCATTGTATCTTTTTCAAATAGTCTCCTTTCTTATCATGTATTCTAAAATAAACATTGGCAAGGCTATTATAAAGAATAAAGGTGAGATAGTGATATTTGGGATTTTCATTAATTAACTTGATACCTGCTTTGTATAAGTCTAATTGTTTTTGAATAGTCATTCCAAAATGCCACCCATAATTTAAACTCAATATTATAATTGACAGTTTGTCACCAATATCATTAATTTTTGAATAAAATGTTAAAATATTTTCAAAAAAGAAGTTTTTTTTATTATTTTTTTCATGAAAAAGAGCGGGATATTCATTTGATGTTGAAAGAATTATAAAATTACATTGGATCATACCTGAAGTATCTTTTAGCCGCTCGAAGTAATTCATTGCTTTTAAGGCATATTTAAAAGAAAGTTCCTTGTCTGTATCTTTAGATTTTGTAGCTTCTAATAAATTATAGATCGCTAATATCTGTTGATTCTTGTTTAGTAAGGCTATAGTTTTAATCTTTTCTAAATCTTTGCCAAAATCATTGGAATAGAATCTTCTACTCATTTCTAATTCGATTAAACTATTTATATAAGAAATTGATGATTTATCTCTCTGAGAATCAACTACTTTTTGAAGGCTATCAATATTGGACAATACATGATAATCTCGAAATGAAGTATAGGTTTTCTGCTGAGCAAATGAAACGAAATTAAAGAATATTGGGAGTAGAAATAAATTTTTCATGGCAGTATCCTGTTTTCAGGTTGAATAGATTAAAATTACAAAGATTTTTAAAATATTCAAATTTATATATTTACTGAACCCCAAATATATTATTTATACAAACGCCTGTGGTATTATTACCTCAAAAGTAGTTAAATGATCATCTGAATGGTCAAAACGTATGCTCACACAATTCGCCTGAGCAAACTCTTTGATCAATATCAAACCAATACCTAAACCCTCCTCGCCAAATTCATAATCGTAATTATTATTAAATAAGGCACTAATTTTTTCTTTTTGTCTATTAGTCATTGCATCTCCCCTATTACTAATCCTCATTACAAAGTCATTTTCTTGCAATTCAGTTTTTAATAGTATCTCATTTCCCTCTGGTGTGTATTTGATGGCATTATCAAGGAGGTTGCGAGATATGAGTGATAATAATTGCCTATCTACCATAATTATTTGGTCTTGAAAGTCTTCTATAATTACTACATTTTTCAATTGTGCTAAATCTCGGTAAAGGGGCAATAAAGCATTGAAAAATTCTTGAATGTTAACTTCTGAGAGGCTTATTTTTATTTGCTTTTGCTGAACAATACTCCATTCTAATAAATTATTCAATAAAGCTGATAGATTTAAGCCTACAATATCTATTTTTTTTAAGACTTCTTCCAATCTTCCAAACTGCTTGGTTTTGATTAAATAACCAACTATTTCCGAATACCGTTGATAAGAATTAAATGGGCTTCGAAGATCATGTGAGATAATTGTAAATAATTTATCTCTACTTTTTGTCAATTTTTTTAGACTATCATTAGCATTACGAAGTCTAATGGCTAAAAAGCTAATAGCTATGATGATTAAACATGTTAAACCTAATATGAATAAAATCGTACGGGTGCGAGCTTCAGTCACTTGCTTTTGTAACTCTAAGTTTTTGATAGCTATATCTTTTTTTTCCGTTTCATATTTTGTTAGAAGCTCTCTCATCTCCTTCGTTTTTAGCTTATCATTCATGTTTTTTTGTGCCTCTTCTAATATTAACCTTGATTCATAAGCATTTTTATAATCCTTTTGTTCATATTGTACAGACGATAAAGAGGAATACAATAGATACAATATCATCGGTTCATCTAATTTTATTTTATTATATACTGTAATTCCTTTTTTAAGATAAATTTCGCTTTTTTTAAATTCTTTCGTATTTAAATAACTTTCACCTAAGTTAGTCAAAGCTATTACAGTTGCTCTCGTAAGATTTGGAGAAAGGCTCTCATAAGCTTTTAAATAACACCATTGAATCTTTTTCAAGTAATCTCCTTTCTTATCATGAATTCTAAAATAAACATTGGCAATCGCAAAATAAAATCTTGAACTAAGATATTTGAACTGTGGATTTTCATTTAATAACTTTAAACCTGTTTCATATAAATTTAGTTGTTTCTCAATGCTTATTCCAAAAAGGTGTCCGTCACTTAAAATCACTGTAATAATCATCAGTTTATCACCTACGTCTTTTAGATTTGAATAATAACTTAAAATATTTGCAAAAATAGAACCTATTTTTTTTTTATTCTCGTCTATGTACGTATAATCATGACCCACTAGATCAAACAATCTGAAACTGCTTTGTATGATACCTGAAGTATCTTTTTGTTGTTCAAAGTATTTTCTTGCTTTTGAGATATAATTAACAGAGAGTTCAATATCTGTACTTACAAGTTTCTTAGCTTCCAAATAGTAAAACATAGCCAACGCCAATTGATTATTGTTTCGTAAAGCTATAGTTTTAATCTTCTCTAAATCTTTACCAAAATCATTAGAATAATAAACTCTGCTCATTTCTAAATCAATCAAACTATTTAAATAAACAAGGGATGATTTATCCATTTGAGAATCAACTACTTTTTGAAGACTATCAATATTGGAGAATACTTGATAATCTCGAAATGTAGTAAAGGTTTTTTGCTGAGCAAAAGAAACGAAATTAAAGAATATTAGAAGAAGTATAATTTTTTTCATGGACTTATTTTCAGATTGAATAGATTAAAATTACAAAGATTTTTAAAATATCCAAATAATAGATTTTCTAAGGCCAAAACATATTTTTCAAACAAACGCTTGCAATATACGTACCTCAAAAGTAGTGAGATTATCAGGGTTATGATAAAATGTTATTTTTATATTTTGAGATTGTGCGAATTCTTTAATTAATATTAAACCAATACCCAAGCCCTCCTCGCCAAATTCATAATCATAATTATTATTAAATAAAGCACTGATTTTTTCTTTTTGAATATCAGACATAGAGTCCTCTCTATTACTTACCATCAATATCAAATCGTTGTCATCTCTATGGGTTCCGATGATTACCTCATTATTTACGTGTGTATATTTTATTGCATTATCCAAGAGATTTCGAGTAATAAGTGAAAGAAGATGTGGGTCGGCTCTAACCACTTTGTCTTGAAAAGTCTCTACTAACACTAACCCTTTTAAATTTGCCATATCACGATAGATAGGCAACAATTCATTAAAAAAAACTTGAATATTTATAATTGATGTATTCGGTATTTGCTTAAACAAACTCCAGTCTAACAAATTATTAAGTAAAGCTGCTAAATTCAAGCCTATTTCATCAATTTTTTTTAATGCCTCATCTAATCTATCAAATTGTTTGGTTTTGATTAAATAGGCTACTATTTCAGCATATCGCTGATATGAATTTAATGGACTACGAAGGTCATGTGAAATAATAGTAAATAATTTATCTCTATTTTTTGTTAGTTTTTCAAGAATGATATTCGAACTTCGAAGACGAAAGGCAAGTACACTTATAATAATAGTTATGCTAAGTGTTAAAAATAAAACAATCAAAATCAAACGGCTACGTAAGTAGATTGACCGCTGTTTTTTTAGTATATCTACTTCTTTTACTACATCATAAATCTGAAGATTCATGATGTAGTAATTATAATGCCTAATGCTCATTTTTTGATCATCAAGCATTTGATAAAAATAGCTATAAGTATTCGCATATAGTTGATTTAACCTTACTTTCCCAATAGAGATAATCGGAGTAATTTTGATGTTTTGTAAAAAAAACTTCTGAGAACAATTAGAATTAATAAGATAAGTATAGTGAGCAAAGTTAGTTTTTTCTTGTGCAATTGATTCCATATAAAAGGCACTCAAAACCAAAATTATCAATAGCTGTTTCAGAATTTGTTTTTTTATGCTGTACAAGTAAACATAATTTATTTTTCTCATAAACCAGGATTAATTTATTTTTTTACCTAAATCTCATTATTCAATTTTGTTCATTTTCTGATGCCAAAATTGAACCTCTCTTTTTTTAAACCTTTATGTTGTTCACAATTGCATAAGTATTCCATCAAAAACAATAGGGGTAAATAAATTTAGTATTTACCCCTCTGTAAGACATAATCCAATTAACTCAAACAAAAGCACTAATATTCAAATAGTGCATTATGTTACCTTTTAATAAGAATTATCTTACATGCCAAAGTCACCAAATTTGGTGATGAATAGCATCGGATGGTGACAAAACTAAATTTTTAGCTACAGTAAGGTGTAACTTTATGGAAAAGTCAGAAATAACCACCTATTCAAAATACTTCAAATCAATATTTTAATATAGTGGTCAATAGTAGAATTATTTATAGAACTCTTGGACTCGAATTCAATACAAAAGTGGTCAAATCAATAGTAAAAAGAATAGAGGATATTAAAATTATCCTCTATTAACTACTAAATCTTAATTTTTAAACTACTGTTTCTTTAGGAATCGCTATTATTAAGAATAGTGTTTTCCTTAAAAATATAGACACATTAGCCTATCAAATAGTAACTTAACATGGTTACAAACAACTATTGTCGGTGATGAAATCAATCTTTATAAGTCAAAGCAATGCTAAGAATCATATCGCTATGAGTGGTCCTTATTCCAAGTCAATATTTATAACTAAGAACGATAAAAAACGTTCATCACCATCGTCTGTTGTTTACATACCTTAACCTTTCAAAATGTATAAATTTTGCAATTTCCTTTTGATATTTACTAAAACATTCACAAAACACACAATAAAAAACTTTATTATAAATCGTAATATCAAATAAAAATAACCATAATCTTTAAAAAAAATGGATATTAACACACAAGACTTTGACAATTTTGATACTATTCAGGTATTGATCAGAAAGAAAAATGGCTGGTATATAAATGATACTGATTTTAATATACCGATGATTGATTTCGAAGATATTGAAAGTTTTTTGGCTCAACATAATGACTTTGTCCAAATAAATTTAGACACAATCGTTAATTTAAACTATATAAATGAAGAGTTATCAAACATTTCAAAAGACTTTTTGGTTTTAGCAGGTAAAATTTACATCATTACAACGAGATACCTTAAAAAAACTAAATCAGCTTTCAGAAAGAACATTTTGCTAAAAAATTCAAAAGAAATACCTAATTTCAAAGGGAAATATTTAAAAAACAATAATATTATTCAACTTGATACAAAAAACATTAGATTTTTGGTAAGAGAAGGTTCTCTGACTAAAATAACATACCAAGATGGCACCCAACGTAGTTTTTACCAAACTTTAAAATATTTTGATAAACTTCTATCCAATGAACATACGTTTATTCGGGTTAGACGAGACTGCATCATCAACACGGCTTACTTGAATCATTATCAAATAAATAAAAAAAACAAGACGGGAGAAATTAGTATTGAATCAAATGTTTTCTCTATTTCAAGGAGAAATTTGCAATCATTCAAGAAAATCATTCCTTATATTAAATTAATGTAGGTATAAATCATTCGTGTGCTTATGATAGAATCTTAATAAAGTTACCTTAGTCTATTCTTGACGATAGATAAGTTAAATCGTAATCCAAAAGTAAATATTAACTATTTTGTTATTTCTATCGAAAATAACACATCCTCACAATCTTGCATTTTAAATTCACATAAATATTACATAAACGCTGTTTAACTTTAAATACCACATTGCTTCTAATATGACATTACACCATTTAGGTGGTGTAATGTTCTATTTTTCATTAAATAATACAATAAAAATCATCAATCCAAGCTTTTTTACATTGCAACATCTTTGAGTATTATACAAAACGGACGATATATTTTAAACTTATAAAATTGAAACCTGTGAAACCATGAAGCCAATGAAAAAAACAAAAATTCTAATTATTGAAGATGACCCAATGTGGTCGATTTTCGTAGAATCAATAATTGTCGAGTCAAATTATCAACTAATTGGTTCGACAAATACATTAGTAAAAGCGAAAGCAATGATAGATGGACTTGAGCCAGATGTTTTGATAAGTGATATCAGGATACAAGATTCAACTATTTTTCAATTTTTATCTGATAATACTTATGTAAATATTCCAGTTGTTTTTATGACTAACCACTTAGAGGGTGAAATGTATCAATCGGCATTGAATTTCCCCAAAAGTACTTATTTAGCAAAACCATTCCACAAATATACCTTATTGGCTACATTAGATTTATTATTAAGCAAATATCCTATTGAAAATAAGGAATCTGAGCAATTCATTACCGTCAGAGGTAAACAACAGCAAGTAAAAAAAGTAATGTTTAGTGGAATCGTTTGGATTCAAGCTGAAGGAAACTATAGTTTTATTCATACTGCTACAAACAAAAAATATGCACGCAAAAAAACGCTTAAATCATTTGCCGAAGAATTAGATTCACGGTTTATCAGAGTTCATAAAGCATATATTGTAAATAAAGACTTTGTAAAAAGGATTGATTTAGGTAATCAATCAATTCTTGTTGGAGAAACTGAGCTACCCTTAGGTCGTCATTATCGTGATGAACTTGAGGAATTACTTGATTTGCACTATTAAATAATCAAACTTTCCAAATAACTACAAAATAGACAGCTTATCGTGCTTTCCTATCTATAAATGCTATTTCCACACACTTATATTAATTTATAGAAGGCTTATATAGAACTGTAAAAAAGTCTATGTAAATAAAACCATTACTTATAACATAGATTTTTTATCTCTATCATTTAGAGTACAGGAATTGTACCTAAGAAGGGTTGACAAAGTACTAGATTTTAGTCGAAAGATACTTTCTAAAATCTTTTTTAATAACCAACTTTCCAATTAAATAGTTTTAACATACAACTACATCTGCAGTTCAATTCGCCGAAGTGGAAACCTACTCATGTATTTTCTCTATAAACGTAATGTTTTTCTAAAATCTGATACTAAAAAGACAATTATCAGCCGCTCTTGCAATTAATAGTATTTCCTTTTTTATCTTGTTCTTGACAGTTTATTATCAAATTACTTAAAACATATGATGATTTTATTGTGGTTTAAAAATATTAAAGGTTGATATAAAAATTATTACTGGAAATAGAATTGTCAAAAAAATAACTCAAGTCCAATAGACTTGAGTTATTTGGTCATTACCCAAAAAGGTTGGTTGCCCAACCTACTCATTAACTTTTAAGTCTAACAAACTACTCATTAAACCTCAACTGTAAAGATATAGCGAGATCTGTTCTAAAAATTATTCAAAGGTGACATCCAACATGCGATGGTGATAAAATACAGGGTTTACTATTCGAGTATCCTTATTTAGAAATTAAAATTGATACAATGTCCTTAAATTATCAGTTTCTGCAATTAGAAAAGATTCTCTTTCAATTTCTTTAAATCTACATTTTAAAAATAAATTTTCGAACTTCATCACCATTACAGGTCATATATCACCTTTTTTTGTGTCTTCTCTATTGTATTAGAAGTCTTAAAAACATTACAAATAATTCAAGTAAATATGATAAAGAAATCATATTTACTTTTCCTTTTATCTTACCGAGTTATATAGCCATCACTTAAAATTTAAAGAGGAAACATTTCAAAAGAGTTGAATTTAACAATATATATAGCTTCAGATAGGCAAAAATAATAGGAACTACTTTTGAAGTTAGTATTGAAAATAAGTTCAGCGTTCATTGTGTTTAGCAATGTGAGTTGATCGCAAAAAGATCTACAAAAGCACAAGAAATATATAATTAGCAAATGAATATATCAAAAATTAATTACTAAACCACAAACTTTTACATCTTTTGGAGGGGTCAATTTAGGTAAGTTTGAGTTTATCTCTCAAATTTTACTGGCCCCCCAAAAGTATTTAAATAGGGTCAAAATGTTCTATATCTTCTTTATGCCAACTTTGTTATTTCAAAGTTTGACTCCTATCTTGACCAATTCAATATTTCACTATCATTTGATTTAATAAATATTAACTTACGAATCAAAAATCCTTGCATATCAAACAATTCCGAAGTTTTCAGCTATTTTTGTTTTTTATCATTCCTTCAATAAAAACCTTCAGCAAACTCATGAAAAGTTTAATATGCTGCATACTCATTTGCTACTCGTTTATTGCTTTTTCGCAAACTACTGACGTAGATTATGTACGTGCCAATTATCAAAAAAAGGAGATTTACGTCAAAATGCGTGATGGTGTGCGTTTATTCACCTCTATTTATCTCCCAAAAGATTCAACAAAAAAATATCCTATAATGCTGCAACGAACTCCCTACTCGGTTGCTCCTTATGGTGATGGAAAAATAAAAAACTCGCTCGGGCCAAGTTCAGAACTGATGCGTGATGGATATATTTTTGTTTATCAAGATGTAAGAGGTCGTTGGATGTCGGAAGGTATATTTGTAGAAATGAGACCACATCTTGACGATAAAAAAAACACTACTGATATTGACGAGTCAACTGATACATACGACACCATTGACTGGTTAATAAATAATATTACAAATAATTCAGGAAAGGTCGGTATGTGGGGTATCAGTTATCCTGGATTTTATGCTTCTGCTGGATTAATGGCTGGACATCCTGCTCTGGTAGCTTCTTCTCCACAAGCACCAATGGCAGATTTATGGCGAGATGATAGTTTTCATAATGGAGCATTCATGTTACCTCATAATTTTGGTTTTTATCCTTCATTTACGAATCGAACAGATGATAAACCCACTCAGAACTTCAACAAGCCTTTCACATACGGCACACCAGATGGTTATAAATATTATTTGAATCTTGGTCCGCTCAAAAACTCTTTAAAATTCACCGAGCACCATGGAAAAGACCCATATTGGCAGGCCAATTTGGAACATCCCAACTACGATGACTTCTGGAAATCACATAATATTTTGAACCATCATAAAAATATCAAACACGCTGTGATGATTGTTGGGGGTTGGTATGATGCAGAAGATTTATATGGAACATTTAAAACATATAAATCGGTAGAAGAAAAAAATCCAGGTATAAGCAACACTTTTGTTGTGGGACCTTGGGTGCATGGTGGTTGGGCCAGAGGTGATGGAGAAACACTTGGAAATGTTAATTTTGGGCAAAAAACGAGTGTTTATTATCGTGAGAATATCGAGAGAAAGTTTTTCAATTACTATTTAAAAGGACAAGGAGATAATGTGTTTGCAGAAGCATTGATGTATGAAACTGGTACTAATAAATGGAGAAACTTTAGCGAATGGCCTCCAAAAATAGCGAAAGAAAAGGATTTATACTTATTATCAAATGGGAAATTATCTTTTGATGCACCCACTGAAAAAAAGAGTTTTAGTGAGTACATTTCAGACCCAAATAAGCCTGTTCCTTCTTCTGACTATATCACTTCTGGCATGCCACGTGAGTATATGGTTGATGATCAACGTTTTGCAAGTCGTCGCCCAGATGTACTTACTTTTCAAACTGAAGTCTTAGAAAAAGATGTAACACTTGCAGGTAATATTTTAGCCAATTTAAAAGTTTCTACTACTGGAACGGATGCTGATTTTATAGTAAAAGTCATCGATGTTTATCCTGATGATGCGAAAGATAATCCAAATACAGAAAAGAAAATGAAAATGTCTGGTTACCAACAAATGATTAGAAGTGAAGCGATGAGAGGAAAATTTCGTAAAAGTATAGAAAACCCTGTGCCTTTCAAGCCAAATAAAGTTGAAGAAGTAAATTTTGAACTCCAAGATATATTACATACTTTCCAAAAAGGGCACCGAATCATGGTACAAGTACAAAGTACATTTTTCCCAATTATTGATAGAAATCCACAGAAATTTGTACCAAATATTTTTTATGCCGAACCATCAGATTTTCAGTCGGCTACTCATAAAATTTATCACGAAAAAAAGAATGCCAGCTCTTTAAAAGTGAGAGTGATGGAGTAGATAACTAAAAAAACTCTGTAAAATTTAATTTTACAGAGTTTTTTTAGTTTACAAAACTTTGAACAAATACTTATTTCAAAGTAGTTATCCATTTTGCGATTGTAAGAGCTTCATCTGCTGGAACGTTTGGTAATGCCGCCATTGGAATATAGCCTGGCCAGTTTGAAGGAACTGGTTTCTTAATCAATTCAACAATTTGTTCAGGCTTATATTTTTTCTTAGCAACGTCTTTGTATGCAGGCCCAATTAACTTAACATCCACCTTATGACAAGCTAAACAAGTATTTTTTTGTAACAATTTCTCAATATTTGGTGGAATCTTTGTTTGAGCATTTGATGCAGAAGCGATGGCCAAAACAACCGCAAAGGTTAAGAGTGTTTTTTTCATTTTACTATTCGATGTTTAAAAATAATTACAAGCCGTAGAAGAATTCTTCCGCTAAATTCGTAAACAAAACGTAAGAATGAAAGTTTTTGTTGAATTTTTGGAATAATTATTTGTTAACGAAACGTTAAATCGAAATTTCATGAAAATATGTATCTTTAAATAACGTAATTGTTTCTGTAAATTCATTAGAAAAATTCAATTTATCTAACGAAAACCATCAAATTTTTGATAGTTTAACAAATTTCCATTACTTTCGCTTTCGCACAACAGAAAAGTAGAAACCAAGTGTTTTGTTTCGTTTGTTATGAAAAAAGTATATATTTTCTTTATTAACTTTTTGTTTTTTAATGCCCAAGCTCAAACGGTGCATTGGGCAAATAAGGTATTAGGGTTTTCATCTGAAAGAACAGAGGCTATTAACCAAGGCCCTCAGTATCGTGCTACTCAAATTTTAGGTATTCCTAATAAACTACCACAAATCGGTGACAGCAAATGTGCATGGTCTCCTTCTGGAGCTGATACTTATGCCGAAGAATTCATTAAAGTAGGTTTTGAAAAGCCCATCAAAATTAGACAAGTATGTATTGCCGAAAACTTTAATCCAGGAGCTGTTGTACGGGTTTTAGCTTATGACTCAACTGATAAAGAATATTTGATTCATGAAAATAAAGAAGATGGTCCAACTGTAAAAGGGCGAATGTGGAATGTTATTGTTCCTCAAACAACGTATTCAGTTTATGCCATAAAAATCATTGTCGCACCAGCCAAAATACCTGGGTATAATCAAATTGATGCGATTGGAATTTCAGAAGTAGATTTTCCTTATGAAGCTAAAATAAATGTTGCCAAAAATATGCCCAAAGAAATCTTAAAAGAAAATTTGGGTAAAGGAGTTAATTCCAGATTTGGTGAGGTTGCCCCCATCATTACACCTGATGGCAAAACACTTTATTTTACCAGAATTAGGCATGATTTAAATATTGGAAAAGATAAAGCACAAGATGTTTGGTTTTCGAAGATTCAACCTGATGGCACTTGGGGAGAATCGGAAAATATCAATTCTCCGATAAATACAGCGGAAAATAATGCTGTTTCAACTATCTCAGCAGATGGAAAATCGCTGTACTTAGTCAATATTTATATGCCTGATGGTACCTACCGCCCTGGTCTTTCTAAATCGACTCGTACTCGTCTCGGCTGGGAATTTCCGAAGGAAGTCAAGATATTAGACTACTACAATACCAGTGATTTTACTGAATTTTCTTTAGCTCCCAATGGAAAAGTTTTGGTCATGGCTTGTCAACGAAATGATACTCGTGGATGGAAAGATCTATATGTCTCATTCCTGAAAGAAAATAATGTTTGGTCGAAACCCATTAATATGGGGAGAAGTATCAATACTGCCGAAAGTGAAAGTTCCCCTTTTATAGCGGCTGATTCAAAAACTCTTTACTTTTCGACACCTGGTTTTGCAGGATATGGAGATAGTGATATTTTCCTAACTCGTCGTTTGGACAGCACTTGGACTAATTGGAGCGAACCCGAAAATCTTGGAAATTTGATAAATACAGCTAAATGGGATGGTTACTTTACAATTCCAGCCTCTGGCGAGTATGCTTATTTAAGTTCAGAAGAACGCTCGATTGGGGAAGAAGATATTTTCAGAATTAAACTCTTTCCATCGATCAAACCTGAACCCGTTGCCATTATTTCTGGAACAGTAGTCAATGCCATTGACAAAAAACCTATGGCGGCAAATGTGGTCATGGAATTATTGAATGATAGCACTTCTAAAGATAGAATCGTAGCTGAATTTGACCCCGAAACGGGCGAGTACAAGATGGTTGTGCCGCTCAAAAGGTCCTATAGCTTAAATGCTTCAAAAAAAGGTTTTATGAGCCTCAGTGAAAACCTTGATTTAACAAAAGACAACCGTTTTAGGGAAATTAGGAAGAACATAAATCTTATTCCTGTCAAAGAAGGGCAAACAATGGTATTAAATAATTTATTTTTTAATCAAAGTAAATATGATATTTTGCCTGTTTCATTTCCTGAATTAAATAGAATTATTGAACTCATGCAAGAATATCCTTCAATGGAAGTAATCATTGAAGGGCATACCGATGGTAGTGATGACAATCTGATGCTGAATGTAAAACTATCACAAGAAAGAGCTAATGAAGTAAAAAAATACTTGGTTTCCAAAGGTGGTATTGATGCAAAACGCATTCAAACCAAAGGATGGGGACCATCAAAACCGATAGCAAGTAATGCAACCGAAGAAACCCGAAAGAAAAATCGTAGGGTAGAATTCTCAATATTTAAATTATAAAAAAAGTGTTATATCGTTCATTGGCAAAAAACATCTTTTCATTTTTCATCATTCTAATTCCAATAGTAATTTTTGGGGTTATATTCAACAAATATGCTATCAATATCCCGCATTGGGACGACTTCGCTGTAAGAAATTCACTCCTTAGTTATTATGATACTGATTCTTTTATTGAAAAAATTAAAATTCTATTTGCTCAACACAACGAACATCGTATTTTTCTAACTCGGTTATTAGCACTTTTGATATATAAAGTCGAAGGAACACTTGATTTAAAAAGCTTAATGTTTTTGGGAAATCTAAGCCTAGTTGGTATTCTTTATTTATTTTACAAAATATCAGAAAAGTATAATTATAGTATAATTTCAATAGTCCCAATTTCATTCCTTATTTTCACTTCTGCATTATATGAAAATACTTTTTGGGGAATGGCCTCAATCCAAAACTTTGGTGTCATTTTTTTTGCTTTTTTAACATTTTATTGGCTTACTTTTTCTATTGAAAAAACCAAATCCTACTATTTCTATTTCGCAATTTTCTCCTGTTTTTTAGGCGTTTTTACAAGTTATAATGGAATTATTATTCCAGTCATTGGTTTATTAATTTTGTTGTTTCAGCAAAGAAAATCGGCTATTTTTAAATGGTCTATTGCTTGTTTTATCCTTTTGATGAGTTACTTTTATGATTTTGTTAAAAATCCAGAAAAAACTTCTGAAACAGATTTTTCTCACCCTCAACTATTACTAAAAGGTTTTTTTGCTACTATAGGTAATGTGATTGATTCATCGTTTATTTCGCCTAATAAACAAACAGATTTATCAATAACTTTAGGTGTATTTTTAGTTTGTTTTATCGTTATATTTAGTTATCAAGTAGTCTTTAAAAAGTACAATTTAGAAAGCAAAACAAATGACTTATTTCTTCTGGCTTGTTTGACATTTTTAGTCATAACTTGCATAGGTATTGTGTTGGCACGTATCTCTTTTGGCTTCGGAACTTTACTTACAAGTAAATATAAAATTTATTCAATTTTGGTGCTATCTATTTTTTATTTGGCTGCCCTTCAGTCAGTTTCTGAAAGTCGAAAAACCAGTTTTATTTCGGTACTAATCTTAGGTAGCATATTTTTAAATTTCTATACATACATAGCTGACTATCAGAAAATTATAAATTTGAGACATGAGCGAATCACTGATCAATTTAAACAGCAGTATAGCGATCATGACTTTCCTGTGGGGGGACTTTCATTAGCTTTACAGCAACCAGCCAAAACATTTTATGACGATATCGGTAATAAAGTTTTACAAGCGAGTGATTCTGTAAAAACAAACATTAGTATTATCGAAAATGAAACAAGTTTTAGATTAGAAGAAAAACAAAATGGTAAAATTTTGGATTTCTCTTCAGCGGACGCAGGGCTATTTTTTATATTAAAATCTCCTCAAAAAGTTTATTTATTTCCTTCACAAACAGTCCCAATTAATAGAAAAGCATATTTAAACAGTAAATTTCTACTTGAAAATCGTTTGCCTATTGGTAGCTTTGTAGCCGAAATTACTAAATTTTATATACAATCAGGCAAATATCAAATTGGTAAAATATTGGTTGAGAATAATTCTAAAACTGTAATATTTACTAATCAAAGTATTGATATTCAATCGGTTGCAAAAGAAAAACCTAAGCAGAATTGGTGATTTTAGGAATTAGGAATTAGGAATTAGGAATTAGGAATTAGGAATTAGGAATTAGGAATTAGAGGAAAAACTTTTTTCTATATTTTGGTTCAATAATTTAATAGAACTTTTGTCTTTTTTTATAAACACTTAACTATTAAGCACTTACTACTTTAAACTTTTATAATGTCAAAAACACCAAATACTTCCTATTTAAAACAATTAGACGGGCTTCGATTCATTGCTGTTACGCTTGTATTGATTGATCATTGGTCGGGTGATGCTTTAGGGTTTCCGATAAGTTATTTGGGAGTTTGCATGTTTTTTGTTCTAAGTGGTTTTCTCATTACCCGAATTCTATTGCAAGCCAAGCAAAAAGATGAAACTTTGCAACGCTCTAATAGTTTTTCGTTGAAACAGTTCTTTATTCGTAGAACAATCAGAATTTTTCCGATTTATTATCTAACGATTTTTGTTTTATTTCTACTAAATGAACCCCCAATACGAGAAAAAATTTGGTGGTACCTTAGTTATTCAACCAATATATATATTGCCATCAAGCAAACTTGGATGGGTTCAAGCGACCATTTATGGTCTTTGGCAGTAGAAGAACAATTTTATTTATTCTTCCCTTTTATCATTTTCTTCACTTCTACTCGCTATTTAACCAAAATCTTATACGGTTTTATTGCTTTTTCAGTGCTTTTACGTTTGTTTTTCTTTCTCAATGGAACAGCTTGGATGACACCCTACGTACTAATGCCAAGCTGTTTAGATGCTTTTGGAATGGGAGGTTTGCTCGCCTATTTCTTCTTTAATAAAAACGAACAAGTAAAATCATTCATCACCAATAAGGTATGGTTGGGCATAAGTCTGATTTTATACATTGGAATCGTCATTTGGGGAAAACAATTTCCCGAAGGACATAATATCATTACGGTCGTTTTCCTGAGACTTTTTGAATCATTTTTCTCACTCTTTATGGTTGGGAATGCAGCTTATGGCTTTGACGGAGTAACGAAGCGTTTTTTAGAGAATAATTTAAGCGTTTATTTGGGTCGAATCAGCTATGGGATTTATATTTATCATAAATTTATTTTCAATGCTTATCATTCTTCGCCTTCACATCCAGTGGTTAAATTATTGGGTAAACTTCCTGTAATTGCTGAAAATATCTCTTTCAAGATAATATTTTTGTATTTAATTACTGTGGCTGTTGCAACTATTTCGTGGTTTTTGATTGAAAAGCCAATTAATCAATGGAAGGAGAAATTTGGATATTGAGTAAAATCTAAAATTATCAAACTTTAATTTTCTACTTTATTTCACAATTTTTTTAATTGTCAGTTTTTCACCAACCAATATTTGAAGCAAATATACCCCTTCAGGCAAATTTGAAACATTCATCGAATAGGTTTCACTTGTAGCTAATTGAGAGTCAATCAATTGTCCATTTAAATTCAGTAAAGTAATTTTTATCTTTCTTGGTTGATTTAGTGGAGGAAAAGCAACATTTAAAACATCTTCAACAGGGTTTGGAAAAACTTTGACTTCAAGATTTTGTTCGGGAATTGACTCCGTATCAGTTACAACATAGCCAAGCAACCCATTTATTTGCCAACCCATTTCATTCAAACAGTTTAACAATAACTCTCCGGGATTTTGGTTTACCTCTGCCGCTCTGACATTTGGCGACATTAATGAATTATTATTCCCAGAAGGATAGGTTGTTTCGTCAAAATGTGAAAAACTCACACCACTTTTGAAAGTTGTTGGGGCATACAATCTGGGTAAAGCGTTTGAAAATTTAGTATTTCTCAAGCCAAAGTAAAGGGCATTACTTGTCAAAGTCTTTTTTAAATCTTGCGATGGATTTCCGTAAACACCCGTATTTGTTAATTTTATTTTTTGAGTATCTTGCATAAAAACATCATAAACATACGCACTTCCCGACTGCCCATATTGGCCTTGCGTATCGCTATTAACTACTTCCATTGATGATGAAATGCCTAATCCATGTGCAATTTCGTGCATTGTGACAGTAATCAAATCATATTTACCAGCTTGTGCTTTTGCATCTATGCCATAATACCAATTAATATTCCCATTAAGCGAAACATTAATATCATAATCTCCCGAATTAAGGTCTTTACCCGACAAGGCTTCAGCTAAAGCAGTTGGATACCAAACATTTGAATACGGTGCGTTTAAAAAGTTTTTATAGATGCGAGTTGTACCCGAAACTGCCAAAGTACTACTTGTGAGGGTTGTGGTCCAAGTAGCTTTTATTCGAATCGTTTGTGACGAAATTAAATAGTTTTCCCAAAGTAAGACAGCTTGTTCAAAGGCGGTTTTGGCTTGATCTGGAAAGTCAATGTAAGTGACTTCTATGTTGGAAGTAGCAATTAGTCGTGCGTTAGTATGGGTGTTTATTTCGGGCAAAATTTGTGTAAAACTATTTTCATCAGAAAAAGTGCATATCACAGACTTTGCAGGCATTGATTCCTGAGAAAAGACTATTTGTTGAGCAACAAGAATTAAACTAAGGAATATCGAAAAACGTATCATATTATGACTTCATAAATGGCAAAATTACTTAATGATAGACGAAAATTAGCATGAAAAGATTGCACATAAAACAAAAAACTCCCCTTTTTCAAGGGGAGTAAACTACAAATCCACCAATTTGTAGTTTTTTTTTATCCCTTCGCCGTCAAAACAAAAGGATTTGTGAAAATTGTCTTACCTGACAAATTTAGTTAGAACCCTTTCACAAGAGCATTATGACCTAAAGTTTCCATTTTCTTTTGGCTATCTTTGGCATCAATTTCATCATTAAATAAACCATAGATGACACGATAAACCATAGGTTTATCAGCGGATTTACTTACTTGGATAAATATTTTTTCGATTTCAGCTTCTCCATTTTTTGTCAATTTTGCAGCAAAATCTCTTGCGGCTTTCAATTGACCAAAAGCAGCTAATTGTAGTCCATAGCCTGCTAATTCTTTTATAGTTCCGTTCAAATCATACACATGATTTATTTCAAAACCTTCAACTCTACTTGTTTCTACTTGTATTTCCTTCTCTTTCACAACTTTTTTAAACGCTGGTGAAGCATTTGTAGAAGTTGAAGCATCGGCAGTCGCCCAAAAACGCTCTACGTCGTCATCAACTTGTAATTCTTGTACTTTAACCTTCGTTTTGTTTGACTTGATTCCTAATTCTTCGATGGTACTTTTTGAAATATTGGCGACTTTATTATTCTCAGTAGTTTTTACACGGTCATTAATACGCACAACTACCGATTTTCCATTGTCAACATTAGTAAGTTTCACTTTTTTATTAAATGACAATGAGGTATTTTCAACAGATACCCTGTTTAGGTCATCCGAAAGGCTGGCAGTAACTTCTTGGGCTTGAGCTTGATTCATCATCACACTTGCGAGAATCGCTCCAAACAAATAAATAAAAGGTGCTTTCATATTTTATACTTTATGAGTTATTTTTTTACAATTAAGCGGCGTCAAATAGCGTGCCAAATAATTCATAAGGCAAAAAAAAACTCATGAAGGTAATTTTCATGAGTTTTTTTATTTTAATATTAGCTGTATTTATCTAAATTCTCTAACAAAAGGTGAATACCCCAACGAGAGTAATGTTCTCTGCTTTGCACGAGCCAAATCATCAGACTTTAAAAGCCCAAAATAAACTTTATAATAAGTTTTTTCAAGGCTGCTTACTGTATAAATAAATAGTTGTCTTTTTTCAGCATCACCTTTGTGAGCAATTGACAGAGCGAAATCTTTTGCTGATGATAAATCAGAAAAAGAAGCTAATTGTAAAGCATAGCCAACTAAATCCTTTCTTTCTTTGACATATACAAAATTATCATCGGCAAACTCAGTACTTGATATCTCAACTTCTTTTATGTTCGAAGCGTCATCCATCCCCAAATTGTCGTTTTCAATCTCCTCAACTGTCACACGAGCTCTTACAATTTGTACCGAATTTGACTGATTACTTGCAGTTTTTGTGATAATTGTAATTTTATCAATATTCTCTTTCGGGGTGAAACTTTTAACTAAATTTGAACGGTTTAAATCATTATTTGCATAAGTGAAGCCTAAGCTACTAACCATCATAATTGTTGATAACAAAATTATTTTCATATTTTTTTTATTTGAATACTATTAAAAGGTAGCAAATTCCATGCTAAACTTGTTTCTTAAAAGAAAAAAAATGAAATTTGGAGCATAATTCTTTAACCTAACGATATCGCCTTAAGCGATTTGATGAAACCTTTGAAGCAAATGTGTTCATATTTTTTTGTTTTTCGTAAAACAAAACTGATGATTTTGTTCGCAAATACTCAAAAGTATTGATGCCTTTGTCGATGCTCTATTAATTTATGAAAAATCACTTCCCCTTCCCTGCCTCTGGACAATGTCGAGCAGTTGTTGAACGAGTTTCACCTGAAATTGATGGTGGACGATTTGCAGTCAAAAGCATTGTAAATGACCTAATCACCGTTGAGGCTGACATCGTAATTGATGGACATGATAATCTTGCCGCTCGATTACTTTTCAAACATGAAACAGAAAAAGATTGGCATGAAGTAATCATGTCAGATATGGGCAACGATCGCTGGGTTGGTCGCTTCATTGCCGAAAAACAAGGTTTTTATACTTATACCGTTGAAGCATGGGTTGACCACATTGCAAGTTGGCAACATGAAGTTGACTTAAAAGTACGAGATGGCCAGCATCTGAAGGTAGAAATAATGCAAGGTGAGCTTTTTTTGAATGGCATGGCAAAACTCGCCAAAGATGATGATAGAAAAGCAATTCAAGAAGCTGCCAAGGCCTTTAAAGATGAAAATCGTTATAATGAAGCAATTACCATTGCCATGAGTGAACAAATGCACGAATGGCTAACAAAATACCCAGAGCGTCAGTCAGCATTTCGTTATAAAGAACTAAAACTTTATGTTGACCGTCAAAAAGCAGGATTTTCTGCATGGTATTCGATGTTTCCTCGCTCGGCTGCACGTGAAGTTGGGAAACACGGTACTTTTAAAGATGTAGAGGCTTTATTGCCTCGCATCGCCGAACTGGGTTTCGATGTGCTTTACCTTCCTCCTATTCACCCCATCGGTAAAACACATCGCAAAGGAAAAAACAATACTGTCAATGCTCAAGAAGGTGATGCAGGTGTACCTTACGGAATTGGTTCGGAAGAAGGTGGACATACAGCTATACATTCTGAATTAGGAAATTTAGCTGATTTCAAACATTTAATTGAAGAATGCAAAAAATATGATATTGAAATTGCAATGGATTTGGCAATACAATGTTCGCCCGACCACCCTTGGGTAAAAGAACATCCAGATTGGTTCAAAATTCTGCCTGATGGTACGATTAAATATGCCGAAAATCCACCAAAAAAATACCAAGATATTTATCCTGTAAATTTTGAAACCGAAGATTGGAAAAATCTATGGCAAGAATTAAAGTCAGTGATGCAAACGTGGGCTGAATGGGGCGTAAAAATCATTCGTGTTGATAATCCACATACCAAATCATTTGTGTTTTGGGAATGGGTTATTGCTGAAATCAAGAAAGACTATCCTGATATGATATTCTTGGCAGAAGCTTTCACAAAGCCAAAAGTAATGCAACAATTGGCAAAATTAGGCTATACCCAATCTTATACTTATTATGTTTGGAGAACAAGTAAGGCTGAAATAACCGAGTATATGACACAGTTGACCAAAAGTGAAATGAAAGATTATTTCAGACCAAACTTTTGGCCAAATACACATGACATTGACCCCTATATGCTCCAAACTGGCCATGAGCCTTTGTTTTTGATTCGTTATTTCATGGCGGCTACACTTGTAGGGAATTACGGAATTTTTGGCCCAACTTATGAATATTTATACCATGCTCCCTATCCAGGAAAAGAGGAATATGCTTTTTCGGAAAAATACGAAATCAAATGGTGGAATTGGGAACATCGCAATAAATTGACTTATGTGATTTCGCAAGTCAATAAAATTCGTAAAGAAAATACAGCTTTTCATAGTACCAATAATATTGATTTTTGCCAAATTGATAATGAACAATTGCTGGCATATCTGAAAACCGCAAGTAATGGTAACAGAATTTTGTGTATCACAAGTTTAGATGGGTATAATCGCCAAGGTGGTTTTGTGAAGATTCCACTTTGGAAAATTGGTAAAAACGAATGGGAAAGCTATCGTGTGCATGACTTGCTTTCAGGAGCAACATATAACTGGAAAGGTGACACAAATTATGTAGAACTCGACCCAACTATTCTCCCATTCCATTTGTTTAGAATTGAGGATATTTGATGGTTAATATACAATAATCCCCGTATTAAAGCGTGCCATACCTTGAAGGTATGGCACGCTTTTTTGAATTAACTTTTTATATCAAAACAAGGAATAAAATGACGCATTTTCCAGTAATCAGCTCTAATCTCTCCACTGCACATCTTGCACTATTTCTTCAAGAAAAATATGGTTTTGGTGAAAATACTCAATGTCGTTTATTAAAAGCAGGAATCAATCATACTTATTTGGTAAAAGATGAAAATAATCAATTAATTTTCAGAGTTTACAGCCTAAACTGGCGAACTAAAAATGAGATTTTAGAAGAAATTCGGCTGTTAAATATACTTAAAACACACAATATTTCTATTTCTTACCCAATTTTTGATAAAAATGAGAATTATATCCAATCGCTGAATGCCCCCGAAGGTGAGCGTTTTGCAGTAATGTTCTCATTTGCAGACGGAAATAAATTACTCAATTTTTCGGAAGAAATTCATTTTAAAATTGGAGTTTTAATGGCTCAAATTCATCAAATAACACAAAATCTACCTTTGGAAAGAGTTAATTATACACCTCAGGTTTTGTTAGGTAATTTATTCGATTATTTGCCAAAATTTCTTTCAAGCGATACTGAAGAAATGGCATTTATGAAATCCACTCAAACATATTTGTTTAATGAATTTGACAAAGTTGATATTAACAAAATTCGTAGTGGAGCAGTACATTTAGATATTTGGTTTGATAATCTGAATATCAAACCAAATGGACAAATTACAATCTTTGATTTTGATTTCTGTGGAAATGGTTGGCTATGCTTAGATATTGCCTATTATATTTTGCAAGTTTATAGCATTGAAAAAAACGAAGCAGAATGCCAATCAAAAATAGACAGCTTTTTGGCTGGTTATGAATCCCTTACGCCTATTTCGGACGAAGAAAAGCGAATTTTACCAATGCTGGGTATAAGTCTTTATTTCTTCTATATTGGTATTCAATGTCAAAGATTTGATAATTGGTCGAATACGTTTTTAAATGAATTGTATCTGAAACGTTTCATCAATTTGCTTGTAAAACGCTATTTTGAAATGAATAAATTGGGATAAAAAATATTAGCCAACAGCATTTCAACATGAACAAAATGCTGTTGGCAACAATCAAAGTTATTATTTTAACCAATAATTTTCTGAATTTTGTGTTTTATTGATATGAATCATATAATTGAAATTGGCTTCTGACAAAGGTGAAAAACTAACTTTAGCTTGAGCGGCCGCACTTGAATAAAAAACTGCCCCAATTTGATAAAATGGTGTTTTTGTAAAATATTCACGAAGATTTGTATTTCTATAAACAACCGAAGGTTTATAAAAGAAATTGGTAGTTTTTGCTTGTGAAAGCAGTTCATTTGAATAACCAACTACTGTATTGTCTAAGAAATTATAATATCCTAAACCATTCTTTTCTGTATCAACGGCCGTGACACTGCCTTTTGCAAACGAAAATCCAACGGTCATATAGCCTCCTTGTAATTTATTGTTGATATAATACCCCATCGCTCTATCATTTGCATTATCGCTATCTGCATTTTTAACATGTGCATTGTGAGCCCAAACAGACATCGGAAAATCACTATGCTTCTTTAGCCAAACCGCATTTTCTCCCATAAATAAATCTCTATTAGTATAAGAAGTCGCTGCATTGTTGTCAGCTACAACTGTCTCTGTCTGAACAATAATATCGGCGATATGTTCGATAAAATCATAAGCTATGGGTGAGCTTTGTGCAATTAGATTAGTTTTATTATTTTTAATCAGACTATTGACTACCAATATATTAGCTTTCTTTCCTTCAAATTTATCTGATGCTAAATCGGTGAGTAGATTAGTAATATCTTGTCCCATTTTTGGGTCAATTGCTGATACTCTTTTGATTAATTCAGGAACATTATATTTGAAAGTTTGACAGTCAACACCATAAATATGTAACCTATCTTTTTCTGGCTTCCCGATGTTATAATCTTTCATCCACACCAATAAATCTTTGACTTCTGAAGTATTCCAAGTCCAGAAATACATTTTATCTTTCATCAATTGTACAATATCTCCTTTACCTGTTTGTAAATAATCATCAAAAATCAAAGCTTCTGAGAAATCCATTTCAAAAGCAAAAATTTTATGGTTAAAATGTTCTACAAAGTACTTAAAGAGTCGATGTTTCATTTGAAAAAACTCTTTTGAACCATGCGTTGCCTCACCCAAACCAATGACTTGAGCAGATTTTAAATCATCAAAATAAGTCAATTCAGCATCGGTCAGTTTTAAGGGTTCTTGCTGTTGCATCGGAATGATGAGCTTGTTTAAATCTTCTACATTCTTGCTTGTAGAAACAACATTTGAACTTGGGACGGTTTCGTCCATTTTTTTGTCACAGCTAACTAATATGAAGGCCGCAAATACGAAGGTGAGTGTTTTTTTCATGTACGTAAGTTGTTTTTGCAAATGTAGAAATATGTGGCTGATGTGAAAAAAAATAAAGTTAAAGTATCTTAATTGGTAAATGATGGGTTGCAACCATTTATGTATAGAATGCCCTTCGTGCCAAAATGGTTGTATGATATTTAGAAATAATTTAACAAAACCAATATTTTTACCAATTAGACAAATATTCTCTTTATTTATCGCTCATAGTCATATAAAACAACAAAAGCTTTGATAGTTTATCAAAGCTTTTGCAATACTATACTACTACTCTTTTATCTAATCAACAATTGCTTGGTACACTAAGTTTTCAAATTTATCATATAATTCTCTTTGGTGTGAAGATGGGTAAATTTGAGTCAATAAAACCGCCACAACTTGCTCTTTGGGGTCTATCCAAAAGGTTGTATTGTATAAACCGCCCCAACCTAATCGACCGACTGAACCTAATTTTCTATAAGAACTTTGTGCAACTTCGATTGAAAAACCCAAGCCAAATTTTGTACCTGATGTATTGATCGAAAGGTCACCAATTTGATTATTACTCATCGCTTCAATACTCTTTCTGCTTAAAATTCTTGTGCCATTCAGCGTACCTCCATTTAGAATCATTTGCATAAATTTCATATAATCAGGAGCCGTACCTGATAAACCTCCACCGCCTGAGAAGTAGGATTTTGCACCACGAGTGGGGTAATATTGGTTTTTTGCTTGCGGGAAAGACATCGCATCCATCAAGTTTCCATTGATTTCGGTATAAAGATGCACAACTCTGCTTTCATCGCTTTCTGGTCGATAAAAATGTGTATCAACCATACCCAAAGGTTTCAAAATTCGTTCTTCACAAAAATCCGAAAGATTTTTACCTGAAAGTACTTCTACTAAATATCCTGCAACATCAATTCCTAAACCATAAGTCCATTTCGTACCTGGAGCGTGCAATAAAGGCTGTTTTGCTAATATTTTCATTTTTTCACCAATCGTTATATTATCTAAGGTTGCTCCATCTGGAATTTTCGCTTTCCCATAAATTACGCCCGAAAGTTTAGGGTTTGTAAAACCATAACCAATACCCGAAGTATGCGAAAGTAGTTGTCGAATAGTAATTTCAGAGGGGGATGGTTCGGAAGTATAGGTAGAATCGTTGCTATTAATTTCTTTTAAAATAGTGGGGTTTTTGAATTCAGGAATGTATTTTGAGAGAGGTTCTTCCAAAGTACATTTGCCCTCTTCTACCAAAATCATGATGGCTGTGGTAACGATAGGCTTCGTCATTGACGCCAAACGAAAAACATCATCGAATTTCAATTTCTGATTGTTAATTCCACTCGTTCCGATGACAGTCGAATAGACAACTTTCCCTTTTCGAGCTACCATCGCCACAGCTCCTGGAATCCATTTTTTGTCTAAATGATCTTTCAAATGAGCATCAATTCGTTTGAGTCTTTCGCTCGAAATACCGACACTTTCGGGTGTGTTTAAATCATTTTTTGTTGAATTTTGAGCAAAAAGACTGAAATTAAGTATTAATAACAGACAGGTTGTAATATTTTTAAGTTTCATTTTTTTGAGGTTTGAATTGATAGAAGGTTTTTACAGTAAAGATAAATATTTTGATCTAAGAAAAAATAAATTTAACATTTATCAAATTTTACTGCAAAGAGATTCCACATTAAAAAAACTTTATTACATTTACTTAATTCCTATAAAAGCCCTATCAACCATGAAACCTCAATATTTACTTGAAATTTTGACTGAAAAGTCCATTATTTCAGAAAAGCAATCAATACAAATTAGCTCTTATGATGCCAATCGACCATTTTCAATCCATTGGGAATTACGCTCATTACTCTATCTCGGAATCACATTTCTAAGCACAGGATTAGGAATTTTGATTTATAAAAACATTGATACAATTGGGCACAATATTCTCATTGGACTCATTGCCTTGCTGTGCTTAGGGTGCTTTTACTATGCGTTTATGCACCGAAAAACATTTTCTTGGCAAGAAATTGAAGGCTCGACAAATCTTGATGATTTTGCATTATTGGGTGGCTGCCTTACTTTTTTGACGCTTGAAGGATATTTACAATACCAACATACTATTTTTGGTACTCGCTATGGTTTGGCGGCTTTTATTCCAGCCCTCTTGTTTTTCCTTTGTGCTTACCGTTTCGACCACCGAGGGGTACTTTCGATGGCAATAACAGCATTAGCCTCGGGCGTTGGTGTAAGTATTGCACCTGTAAAGCTTTGGGAAACAAATAACTTTAATAGTCAAAATCTCGCCATTACTGCTTTATTATTAGGCATTTTCTTGATTTTTGTCGGTTGGATTTCAGAACAAAGAGATTTCAAAAAACACTTTTCGTTTACCTACTTTCTTTTAGGCGGAAATTTAGCTTTTGTGGCTGCTTTGTCAGGGCTTTTTGCATTCGATTGGAAAATTATTTACTTTTTCATCGTAGCTATTTTATCTTATTTAAGCATCGCTTATGCTCGTCAGAAACACTCTTATCTTTTTCTGCTCATTGGAGTTGTTTATGGCTATATAGCATTTACATACAGTGTATTTAAAGTACTTCCAGAGCAATTAGATCCGTTCTTTTTTATGCTTTATTTCATGCTTTCGGGTGCGGGCATCATTCTGTTTTTAATCAAAATCAAAGAAATTATAGGGCTAAAAAAATGAAAAAAGCATATAACGAAACTTGGATCGAGAACATTGGTAATCAGGCGATTATCAAAAATTGGCATGAACAAAAAATGTTAAGCGATGAACAATTTAATGCCGCCCAAAACGCATTTCCAGTTGGATTTCATCGCTCCAATATTTTTGTGAAAATCGGACTGTTTTTATTTACTAATATTGTTGGCTCGGCAAGTTTTGGATTTCTATCCTTATTTCTTGCAGGGGTACTTTCAGAATCATCCATAGGTTTGGGCATAATCAGTTTAATTTATGCAGGAATCCTATTTTTCTTCCTCGAATATTTCATCAAAAAAAATAATTTTTACCGCTCAGGAGCAGATAATGCCTTACTTTATGCCATGCTCGGAGCAGTTTTTGCTTTTTTTATTGCAATCAGTGATTTTGAATTACCAGCTTGGATCTATTGTTCAATTGCTTTAATCATACTTTTACCCGCCCTACTCCGCTATGCCGACCCATTGGTAGCCATCAGCCTTTATCTTACTTGGATAGCTCTTTGGTTTATTATCGTTACCAAATTTCCAATTGGTAAACTAATCATTCCTTTTGTGATTATGCTCGTTTCGGCAGCGAGTTATTTCTTTATTCAATTTTGGAGAAAGCAAGAAAATACACCGTATTACACTGACTGTCAAGACATTATTGAAATATTAGCTTTAGCAACTTTCTACTTAGGAGGCAATTATTTGGTTGTGCGAGAAGGGAATGCCATGCTTAATGGCTTATCTGACTCGATACAAATTTCTTTTGCTCCACTATTTTATTTACTTACAGCAGCTATCCCTGTATTTTACATGGTGCGTGGCTTACAAAAGCACAACCGCAAATTATTAATTGTCGGTATCCTCGCTATTGCCTTTTCGGTTTTTACTTACCGAACCTATTTTTCAGTTTTACCTCTCGAATTGGCATTGACTATTGGCGGAGGCCTACTTGTTTTACTAATAATTTTCACTATTCGGGCATTAAAAACACAAAAATTTGGTTTAACTTATATGGCTTTGGGTTCTAATAAATTTCAGAATTTGGAAGCTTTTATCGTCAATCAAGCAATTCAGCAACCAAGCCAATCAGATAAAATGAAGTTTGGAGAAGGAAATTTTGGTGGCGGTGGTGCTGGAAGTGAGTATTGAAAATGATTATTGTAAAAAAACAAATATGAACACACCTTCAGAAATAAAAACAGAATTAGCCAATGCACTTTCGCATGGTTTGGGCATTTTATTTACAATAATTGCATCACCTGTTTTGATTTCGATGACAGTTCAGAGTAGAAATCCTACACTTATTTTTGCTGTTGCATTTTATTGTTTTACCATACTTTTGATGTTTACTTTTTCTACGCTTTACCACGCATTTGCCAACCCTTTAGTCAAAAAAACACTTAGAATTTTCGATCATATCAGTATTTTCTTTTTAATTGGCGGCACTTATGCACCATTTATTGTGCTGTTTACACCGCCACAAACTGCTTTTTGGTTTTTCATTATTCAATGGACACTCATTGCTTTGGGCGTTGTTAAAAAAATATTTTATACAGGAAAATTTAGGCTATTATCTACCTTGATTTATATTTTTATTGGTTGTTTGGTTTTCTTCCTCGGAACTGATTTTTGGAAACAATTACCCGATAAATCAATATATTTGCTTACTGCAGGTGGATTATTCTACTTGATTGGCACGATTTTTTACCAAAACCAAAAAATACCATATAATCATTTTATTTGGCATTTATTTGTGTTTTTTGCAGCTATTTTGCATTATTTTGGCATTTTGGTAGCAATTTGATTTAAAACATGGAACTAAGTATTTCACCAAAAAAAATACCCAGCGAAGTCAAAAACTTCGTTCTGAGCCAATACTTCGGTGATGGGCTTCGGATAACTTTTGGCGTAGTTTTTCCGAGTTTGTTACTGGCTCAATTCGATTTGCTTAAAATCGGTATTTCTATTTCTCTGGGTGCTGTATGTGCCAGTATTGCTGATGCTCCTGGCCCTATCACTCATCGGCGAAACGCCATGTTTTTAACAATAGGGCTTGTTACGATTATTTCTTTATTGACCAGTCTTTGCAGTGTATCCGTTTACCTTTTAGGAGGCTTAATTGTTGTACTAAGTTTCTTGTTTTCAATGTTTTATGTTTATGGCAATAGAGCAGCTTCTGTTGGAGTAGCAGCTTTATTGGTTATGATTTTAGGCATTGATGATATTCGTCCACTCAATGAGATTTTGTTTTATTCGCTTTATATTCTGCTTGGCGGGCTTTGGTATGCTGCACTTAGTTTATCACTTTATCGCATTATGCCTTATCGTTTGGCAACACTTTCTTTAGCTGAATCGGTTATGGAAATTGCCATTTTTATGCGAATAAAGGCAGGTTTTTATAAAGAAAACATGGATTATGACGAAAATTACAAAAAACTCATCGAAGCTCAAATTACGGTCAATGAAAAGATAGATGCGGTACGTGAACAGCTTTTTAAAAGTCAAAAAATTGTGCGTGAAAATACCCAAGAAGGGCGTTTTCTTCTCGTGATTTTTGTCGATATGGTTGACTTATATGAGCAAATCATGTCCACATTTTATAATTATCAGAAGCTTCATAAACAATTTGACCATACAGGCATCCTCAAAGATTTTGAGTATGTTTTAAATCTATTAGCCGAGCAAATTGAAGATATAAGTGAATCATTGAAAGATGGTAGCAAGCCAGATAGTAACTTGTTATTAGCTCGAAAACTGCAAACATTAAAAGAAAGTATTGATGCCCTCAGCACGCAACAGGAAGCATCTTTCTCGACAATTGGCTTGCAAGCACTCAGAAATATTGAAGTGAATATTGAAAATATTTTTCTTCGAATCAAGAAAATAAATGGCTATTTTAAAGCAAAAGAATTAGAAAAATTATCAAGAAACGACCTAAAAACAACCGCTTTTACTTCACATCAAGCCTATACTTTAGAAGTTTTTTTAGAAAACCTAAACTTAAAATCTGAAAATTTTAGGCACGCACTGCGGGTTTCGGGTATGATGTTGATTGGTTTTATTATTGCTCAATCAACGCATCTTTTGCATAGTAATTGGATTCTCTTGACCATCATGGTAATTATGAAACCAGCTTACAGCCTTACCAAAGAACGTAATCTTGACCGATTGATTGGTACAATCGCAGGAGCTTTGATTGGTATGATTATTCTCAATTTTGTGACAGACAATCGCTGGCTTTTTGGTATTTTGCTATTTTGTATGCTCGGAACTTATAGTTTCCAACGAAAAACTTACCTTGTAAGTGTGGTTTTTATGACTCCATTTATTCTAATTCTATTTGAATTTCTGGGAATGGGAAGTAGAGCTTTGCTCATCGAACGAGTATATGATACTGCCATTGGCGGTGGACTTGCTTTCGTTGGAAGTTATGTTCTGTTGCCTCATTGGGAGCATGAAAAACTCAAAAATACGCTAATCGAAATGTTGGAAGCCAATTTGGCATACTATCATCAGGTTTCGCAAATGTATTTTGGTGAAGATTATCAACGAATACCTTATAAAATTGTCCGAAAAGAGGTTTTTGTTAGGAGTGCCAATCTGGCTTCGGGTTTTCAGCGAATGTTTTCTGAACCAAAAAATAAGCAAAAAAACATCAATGAAATCCATAAGTTTTCGGTCTTAAATCATTTACTTTCATCGTATGTGGCTACGCTGGCATTGTATTCAAGAGAGCATTTTGAAGAACTTACCGAATTTGACAATTTGGAAGAAATCGCTCAAAATACAGAAAATATGCTCAAAGAAGCCATCAAAATCATCGAAAAAAGTGATTTTGTGGATAACGAAAGAATCTATATTTTAAAACATAAAAATACGAATGCTCAAGATGAAGAAAGTAAAGTTCTAATTCCCGAACAGTTTATGAATATCCAAAAAGTAGCGTATGATATTTGTAAAATTTCGGAACGAATTAAACTCTAAACGAAACTATCACTCAATTAAAGTGGTTCTTCTAATGAAAGATTCTACAAAAAGTAATTCAACAAATATTAAATGGACAATACAAAAATTGCATTAGTAACTGGCGGAAGTCGTGGTTTAGGAAAAGACATGGCTTTGCGTTTAGCCGAACAAGGAAAAGATATTATTCTTACCTACAATAGCAATCAGAGCGATGCACAAGATGTTGTAGCTCAAATAAAAGCAATGGGCAAAAAAGCCGAAGCCATTCAATTAAATTTATCGGTTTTTAGTTCTATTGATGGATTTATTGACTCTGTTTCAAACACGCTTTCAAGTACTTTTGAAGGTCGAAAAATAGATTATTTAGTGAATAATGCAGGAATGGGAGCTACTATTAGCTTCGCAAATGCCACCGAAGCAGATTTTGACAATTTTACAAATGTGCATTTTAAAGGCGTTTATTTCTTGACTCAAAAACTATTACCCTACCTCAACGATGGTGGTGGAATTGTCAATATTTCATCAGGAACTACTCGTTTTGCCAATCCAGGATATAGCATTTACGCCTCCATGAAAAGTGCAATCGAGACCCTAACTCGATATATTGCCAAAGAATTAGGGCCAAGAGGTATTAGAGCTAATGTTGTTGCACCTGGCCCAATCGAAACTGACTTTAACAATGCAGGCATCAGGAGCAATGCTCAATTGAAAGGCTATTTAGCCTCTGTAACTGCCTTAGGCAGAGTTGGTGAAGCTGAAGATATTGGTAGTGTCGTTGCTTTTTTATGTTCGGAGCAAAGTCGTTGGATAAATGGACAAAGAATCGAGGTTTCTGGCGGAATCAATTTATAATTCATCAAATATATGGAGGATAGACTTTGATTCATCAAATCTATCCTCTTCTTGTATCAAAAAAACTCTTCAAGGCGAAATTTCCATTCAAATAATTTAAAATCCATTCTTCACATTTTCAAATAAGTTTATTCCAAACTCGCAATATTTGGCTCATTAATTAAACCAAATATAAAACACAATGGAATTTACAATTACCACAATCATTAGTATTGGCGTGCCTTTACTATGCTTAGTTTTCTACAAATTTATATTTCGCCTATTAGGCATCATTATCATTCCCGAAGACAAAATCGGTCTTGTTACTAAAAAATTTGTACTCTTTGGCGATAAGAAATCACTTCCCGAAGGGCGTATTATTGCTACTGAAGGTGAAGCAGGCTTTCAAGCCAAACCTTTAGCTCCTGGTATCTATTTTTGGTACTGGATTTGGCAATTTGATATTACGCTACAACCTCTTACTATAATTCCAACAGGCAAAATCGGATTGGTGCTTGCCAAAGATGGTAAAGAATTAGAAACTGGTTTTATTTTAGGGCGTAAAGTTGAATGTGATGGGTTCCAAGATACTGAGGCTTTTTTGAAGAATGGAGGACGTAAAGGTCGTCAATCAGCAGTAATTACTGCGGGTTCGTATCGTATCAATACATTCTTGTTTGAGATAGAAATTACTGATATGACCGAAATTCATGAAAATATGGTCGGAATTATCACAACAATGGACGGAGCTTCTATCGAAGTAGGGCAAATAGCAGGTAAAACCGTCGATGGACACAATAATTTTCAAGATGCTGATGCTTTCTTGAGCAAAGGTGGTAATAAAGGACTTCAACAACAAGTAATTTTGGCAGGTTCGTATAACCTCAACCCTTGGTTTGTTAAAATCGAAGAAATTCACATGACTGAAATTCCGATTGGAAATGTAGGCGTTGTTATCTCTTACGTAGGCGAAGAAGGGGTTGATGTTAGCGGAACAGAATTTAAACACGGCAATATTTTCACTAAAGGTTTTAAAGGTGTTTGGGCCGAGCCTCTTGGTCCAGGAAAATACCCAATCAATACTTATATCCAACGAATTGAGATTGTACCAACTACCAATTTGGTCTTAAACTGGGCAAGTGCGAGGTCAGAATCGCATCAATTAGATAAAAACCTTTCAACAATTACGGTACGTTCAAAAGATGGTTTCCCTTTTAATTTGGATGTTTCCCAAATCATACACATTCCAAATTATGAAGCACCAAAGGTGATTGCTCGATTTGGGAATATGCACAACTTAGTAAGTCAAGTGCTTGAACCTACCATTGGAAACTATTTCCGAAATTCTGCCCAAGATTCTGATGTAATATCGTTTTTGGGTTCGAGAAAAGAAAGACAAGAAACAGCTCGTAGATATATTTCGGAGGTACTTTCTCAATACAATGTCAATGCTGTTGATACTTTGATTGGTGATATTGTTCCACCCGAATCATTGATGAAAACTTTGACCGATCGAAAATTGGCTGAAGAACAAAAAGTGACTTATGAAACCCAAAAAATGGCACAAGAAACTCGTCAGGCTTTGGAAAAAGAGACAGCCATTGCCGAAATTCAGAAGGATATTGTAAAAGCTGACCAAGGTGTTGTCATTGCCGAACGTGTGGCTGATGCCTCAGTAAAAAAAGCACAAGGTGAAGCTCAAAGTTTGAAACTTCAAGCAGGTGCCGAGGCCGAAAGAGTAAAATTGCAAGCAAGTGCCGAATCAGAACGCATCAAATTAATTGCCAACGCTGAAGCTGAAAAAATTAGTAAAACTGGTGCTGCCGAAGCTGAAAAGATTTTAGCAATTGGTAAAGCAGATGCCGAAGCTTACAAATTAGCCGTTTCGGCAATGGGCGAAGGAAACTTTACACAATTGAAAATTACAGAAAGTATTGGTAAAGAAAAAATTAAAGTTATGCCTGATATTCTGATTACAGGTGGAGCAAATGACCAAAATGGGGCTTTAAGTGGACTATTAGGAATGAAGTTAATGGATGAAATGGGAAAAAAGTTGGAGAAAACTCCAATCCAAGGTCAACCCAAAATTCAGAAAAAAGAAGAGTCTAAATAATTTACCTAACACAAATCTCATAGCTTGTATGTTATGAGATTTGTGTATAAAAAATTGCTTTAAAATGTCATTTGTTTTACTAATTAAGGTTCAATAAAAACCCTATTTTTGCATAAAAAAAAATATGAGAAAATCTGACATCAATCCAATGCCTGAGTATTTTGATAGATATATCAATCTTACTGATGATATTGAACTCAGCGAAGCACTAAAAATTAGTGTTGAAGAATTAAAAAATTTGCCTATAGAACGCTGGAAAGCAATTGGTGATAAAGTTTATGCTGAAGGTAAATGGACAATCAAGGATATTGTGCAACACATCATTGATACCGAACGCATTTTCACTTATCGTGCATTGTGTTTTGCTCGTGGAGAAAAAGCTCAATTACCATCTTTCGACGAAGAAAGTTATGCCAAAAATGGCAGTACCAAACACCGAACGCTGGAGGATTTAATCGAAGAATTACTACTCGTACGAACCTCATTTATTAAGCTTTATGAGTCATTCACTCCCGAAGTTTTGCTCCGAACTGGACTTGGATTTAAAGGTCTGTATTCAGTCTTAGCGATTGGATTTATCACTATTGGGCATCAGCGTTGGCATTTTAAAATCATTGAGGAGCGATATTTATCTTTGTCTTAGAGGCTTTTGTTGTTGAAAATCAACAATATAACTTACCTATTTTCATACAGATTCAACAAAGGTAAATCGCTTAATGCTTGAAAATCGGGCGGTTCAGAAAGTGAGCAGAGTAGGGTAAAATCTTGATTTTAGATATTCCAAACCTCATAAATGAACGTTTATGGGGTTTGAGTTTTATTGAAAAAAACTAACTAATATTTATCAATCCTCAATTTCTAAATTATCATTTTCTCTCCAATAAACTCTTAAAACTTTTGCTTTTACACCAATTTCTTCAAAATATTGCAGCCACGATAATTGCTGATTAGATAAATTATCGGTTGGAGATTTTACCTCTACAAAACAATATTCGTCCGCAATATCATCCCACATAAAAAGGTCAGGAAAACCACGAAGATTTTCGACCAAATTTTTGGACATTTCATGCAAGATTTTTTTCATCGCTTCAAATTCTACCACCTCAACTGCTTTTCTGACAATCATCCAAATCTCTTCCAACCAAACCACAAAGGGATTAGCAATACCAAACTTAGATTCATAACGCTCACCCATGTAAGTAAGCAAATCTTGCACATCAGCAAAACTTTCTAAATGACTGATTATCATATCTTTACGCTTTTCGTAGAAATCAGGCAAATACAGATCGGAAGGGCGGCGTTGGAATGGATGATGAAAAGCAACCAAACTTGGGTCAAAAACAATATCCCAAAAAACTAGACCAAAAAAAGCCCGCCACAAATGATTTTCGGCAAAAACAGCCAGTTTCCCTTCATTATGGTAATAATCAACTACGCCCATTTCTACTTGATGCCTAAAATCAATCGAAATCGTAATTGACTCCGCTTGATGTAGCCACGAAGTTGTACTTTTCTTTGTTCGTTTCTTAGTATTGAGTTTATTCAGAAAGTCAATTGCATAAAATTTTTCATCAGCATTTTTTGGAAATTCAATCATTTGTTGACAAAGTGAAAACGCTTCATCAATATGATTCAATTTTTGTAAAGTTCGCACCTGACGTTCACGTGAAGGCACTTGCTCTGTTAGACGGTAAATCGTCAAGGCTTCATCTAATTGCTTGTTTTTTTCAAGAAATGTAGCAATTTTTATAATTAATCGCTCATAAGATGGCTTGGCTACTTCACTTAGTTCACCAACCGTATCAGCAAAATTCATAAACCAGTCATAAATTTCTACTGGCGGAGCTGTATCTTTTAGTTGATTAAAAAGGTCATTTTGGTCAGTTATCAACCATTTATCTTCGGCATCTTTACGGGTATTAAACCGAGCCACAAGTTTGTCATCATCATAATTTTCAAATTGTACTAATCCCATATCTCGCATCACAAATTCTGTCATGTCAAGATAGCGATTACCAAAAAATAAAAACTTCATAAAAGTCGCCTCATACTCAAAGCAAACCTTTATAATTGGCTCAAAAGCATTAAGTTTTTTGGTGATTTCTTCCAAAGAAAAATCTTGCAAAATTACTTCTACAAGTTCGTCTTTTTTGAGTTTTCTGTATTGTGCAGTTTTCTCCTTAGACAATTCGGAGAATTGTGCTACAATCTCTTTTGTGTTTAGCACATTTAGCATTTCTTTACTAAATGTTTGGTGTTTTTCCGGGTTGAGGCTTTCAATAAACTCTCTTTCGAGTAATTCATTGAGCAAGGCAGGAATATCTTTTAACTCACTGTAAGACAGCTTATTAACTCTAAAAAAAAGTCCACGACGATTAGAAAAACGAATAAAAAGACACTGAGCATCTTCACTCAAACAATAGTATTTTCTCAAGAAACGCCATTCGTTTTCATTCAAGATATGCCGGTATTTTTCCTGAACAAAATCCAGTACATAATTGAAGTATTCGAGGTAATATTTTGGAGGAAGTTCGTTTTGTGCCACTTTATTTGAGTCTATAGTTGGCAGTTTTGGGTTAGCAAGTAATAATAAAGATAACTTACAAATGGTTATTTTGAAGAAAACACTAAAATTGTATAGGTTTTTTTAGGCTATTCAGTAATGCAGTAGCTTTTTCTATTTTTTTTTGAATAAATGGGTCGCTTGGGTTACTTTTTAATTTAGGATTAATTGTAACTTTTGGAGTTAATACTTTTGCAGTTTTCATATTTTTATTTCCTTTCTAAGCTAAGATTTATTAAAAAGCCTTCATAATTTATTCCCTTAACAAATTCTTCGATTTCTCCGTTCCTGATTCCTCTAATTTGTAACACTCCACCCATTTCGTCTATATTTCTTGCAATAACAATTTGATACAACCTTGTTCTACTTTCTGTACTTCCTAAAAATAATATTGTATTTTTAGGACGAGATTCAAAAAACTTAAATATTGTTTGAATCACAGTAGCAAGAACTCTTTCCATATCCTTATTATCACTCACAACTAAATCATCAATATTGCCATCTTCTTTCAAATCGTCAAAACCTAAATTATAGATATTAGGATTTTGAGGTAATGGTGTATATTCAACTACTTTCCGTATTTGTTTCTGAGAGCTTATACTATCAAATTCAAATCTCAGGGCATCTGGTGAACTTTCAAAATTATAACTATGTATTTTCATAACACAAATCTATGAAAAATATTTAGCCATGGATAAATATTTTCTTGGCGAATATTAATCATTTACAACCTAATCTTTAAACCATCATAAGCCAAGCGAATATTTGGTGGTAGGTCTTTTTCCACATCGCTATGAAGTCCCATTTTATGGCTGATGTGCGTCAAGTAAGTCATTTCGGCATTGACTTTTTGAGCCACTTCGATGGCTTCATCAAGCGTAAAATGTGAAATGTGTTTTTGCCTTTGTAAAGCTCCTAAAACCAAAACTTTCGTGCCATAAACCTTTTCTAATTCTTGTTCAGCGACAAAATTCACATCAGTGATATAAGTAAAATCTTGGACTCTGAACCCTAAAACGGGAAGTCGATGATGAAGTACTTCGATAGGTGTAAACAATACATCTTTAATCGTAAATGGCTGATTACTAATCTCATGCAGATTCAACAATGGAACACCAGGATATTTTTGCTCTTCAAAAGCATAAGCAAACTCACGTTTTAGCTGATTCAAAACCCTTGGGTTTCCATAAAGGTCTAAATGTTGAATCCCATGCAGATAATTATATGGCCGAATATCGTCGAGACCCGCAGTATGGTCTTTGTGTTCGTGGGTGTAGATTATTCCATCAATATTTGGAATACGTTCTCGCAGAGCTTGTTGCCTAAAATCGGGGCCAGTATCAATGATAAAACTCTTATTTTCAATTTCAATCCAAACAGATACTCGTAGGCGTTTATCTCTATAATCTAAGGAATTACAAATTTCACATCCACATGTCAGTACGGGTATTCCGCCCGAAGTACCAGTTCCGAGAAAAGTTACTTGCATTTTAATTGAGTGATTGAGTGATTGGGCGATTTAGTGATTTTTTTGAATAAATTTTCCTTAATCACTCATTCACAAATCACTCAATCACACATTAATTGCTATTCAGTTAGTCCTTTTACGACATTTACTAACTTATCAAAATTCAGTGGTTTCATCAAAGCATCATTAAAACCTGCTTCTTTGAAATCGGTTTCTGAGTAGTTTTTGGCATTCCCCGTAATCGCTACCACAGGCAGTGTTGCTTTTTTCTTGTCTTTTAGCTCACGAATCGCCTTCACACATTCCATTCCGTCCATGATTGGCATATTGATGTCAAGCAACAAAATGTCGAAATCTTCTTTATCGAGCAATTGCATGACTTGCTCGCCATTTTTGACGGCAGTAATTTCAAAATTTTGGAATTCTAAAATCTTTTTGGCTAAGTTCTGAATCACAGAGCTATCTTCGGCAATTAATACTCGTTTCATTGAAGGCATATTGTTTAAAAAAATTTATCTTAGATATTTCGACGTAAAGATAAGGAAAGAAGGTTTTTATCAAAACCAAAATTTTGCATAATTTTAAAAGTATGTTTTGCAAATAACAAAATTTACACGAATATTAAATAAAATTTGTGATAATTCTTAAAATTGGTGTCATTTGTATTCTGTTTTTTACTTCATAAGTCTTTTAGTTTTTAATGAATCGTCAAATTCCCGCTGGAAAAAAAATATATTTTGCTTCTGACTTCCATTTGGGAGGTCCCGACCACGAAAAAAGTTTGATACGTGAACGAAAAATAATAACTTGGCTTGAAAGTATCCGACATGATGCCGAGATAATTTTTTTGGTGGGTGATTTATTTGATTTTTGGTTTGAATACCGTCGTGTTGTTCCAAAAGGTTTTGTTCGTTTTTTTGGAAAATTAGCCGAATTATCAGATTCAGGTATTGAGATTATCGTTTTTATGGGAAATAGAGATATGTGGATGACCGATTATTTTGAAAAGGAATTAAATATCAAAACTATTCGTCGTCCAAAAACTTTTACCTTCAACGACAAAACCTTCTACATTGGTCACGGTGATGGTCTCGGAGCGGATGATTTTGGTTATAAAATGTTAAAGATTGTGTTTGAAGGTAAAATTCCAAGATTTTTGTTTGGCAGGATTTTGCATCCAAATTTGGGAATGCTTCTTGGAAGAATTTGGACAAAACATAGTTGGCGAAAAAAACGTACAAAAGAACTCTATTTAGGCGATGAAAAAGAGCATTTAGTAATGTATTCCAAAGATATAGAAGCTTCAAAACACCATGATTTCTATGTATTTGGACATAGGCATAATGTAGTTGATATGAATCTCACAGCAACAGCTCGTTATATCAACTTAGGTGATTGGATATGGCATTATAGTTATGCCATATTTGATGGTAAAAATATGGCTATAAAAGCATTTCAATAAAGTTGATGTTTTATTGAATAATTGTTTATCATAAAATTTGTATTTAGGGAATCCTAAATACTTATCAATTCCTTCTTTTTTGTTTCAAGTAAGGAGTTATTGCGTAAGTTTTGTTTAAGAACAGCTTCATAAAAAGGCAAATTCATAGCCGCCTTCACATTTTTCAATTGTGCTTCATTATGGCAATTTGTTCCCAAAAAAGACACTAATTTTTGGTTTATTAGTAGTTCAGCAAATTCTTGCGATTGTTTTGAATTACTACCTGTAAGCGAACCAATATTGATTTGAAAAAGAAGTCCATTAAATGACAAACGATTTAAAACTTCTATATCATTTAGATTGGTATATCGCTCAGGATGAGCAAGCACAGGAGTATAACCTGCTTTTTTGATTTTTAATGTCGATTCGAGTATATAAGATGGACGAGTGACAAAAGAAGTTTCAAATAGTAGATATTTTTTTTCACCTCCAAAAGTCAAAACATCATTTCGATCAATCAATCTGAATAACTCATCATCCAAATAGTATTCGGCTGCTGCTTCAATTTCTATATCAATATTCTTCCTTCGCAAAACACTTTTTAAGATGTAAAGTGCTTGTAAAATATCTTCAGAAGCATTATTATAATACCCATTCATCACATGAGGGGTAGCAATAATCTTACGATAGCCTAAGGCAGACAAAGATTTTATCATCTCAATGCTTTGTTCAATATTAGCCGCTCCATCATCTAATTGAGGAAGTATATGTGCATGCACATCAACAGCAATCGAATATTTAGAGGAAGCAAGCTGCTCTCCCAAATCACGCTTTTTGAACAATGCATCAAACATTGTATTAAATAGTTTTTGTGGCATAAATGGATTCAATCAAAACCTACTGAATTTCAGTTTTTTTATATTTTTTTTCGAACCAAGACCGTGCCAACTGTAACCGTTTATCATAGAAAAATAGTAAACGGTAGCAAATACTTAATAATATTTTTTTTTGGGAAATTTATCCTACATTAGAAAAATTTGGTACAATTTATGACAAAACAAAACACTAGTTATTTGCCAAATAATTGTTGGAATGTAGGTAATTCTATATCCTTTTGCGAAACATTTGGGTTTGTTACTCCCCAGTCAATCGCTAAGTCTGGGTCATTCCAAATAATACCACCTTCTGATACTTTATTATATACATTTGTACATTTATATGTAAAAATACTGTCTTCAATAGCGGCAAATCCATGGGCAAACCCTTCAGGAATATATAACATGTTTTGTAAAGAAGCATCCAATATAAATTTTTGATGTTTACCAAAAGTAGGTGAATTTGGTCTCAAATCAACCGCGACATCTACAACTTTGCCCATGACAACTCTTACCAATTTACCCTGAGCAAAGGGTTGATTTTGAAAGTGTAATCCTCGTAAAACACCTGCTGAAGAAAAAGACTGATTATCTTGAACAAATTCAAATGGGATACCATTTTGGGTAAAAACATCTCTTTGATAAGACTCAAAAAAGAGTCCTCTTTCATCTTTAAAAATTCTTGGATAAATTTCAATCAATCCTTCGATACTCGTTTGTTTAAAAATCATTTTTATTGTTTATTAATAGCTGAGGTTAGTATTTATTTACTTCTATTAGTGAAGGCTACAAGTATAATATAATTAATTACTAAGTGACAAAAGTAGCATATACGAAATAATTTACCACAATTTATCTGATTAAATCGTATAAATTCTGGAAATTTGCCTTTGTAATAAAAATATGACTCATGACAAAACAACAGCTTTTCGAGCAAATTACTCAGAAAAAATCTTATTTGTGTGTAGGTTTGGATACCGACATTAAGAAAATCCCGTCGCATTTATTAATAGAAAAAGACCCAATATTTGAGTTTAATCGCCAAATTATTGATGCCACTTTTGAATTTTCAGTCGCATACAAACCCAATATTGCTTTTTATGAAGCATTAGGGGCAAGAGGTTGGGAAAGTTTGCAAAAAACTATCGAATATATTCCTAAAGAATGTTTCACGATTGCTGATGCCAAACGTGGTGATATTGGCAATACATCTGGACTTTATGCCCGCACTTTTTTCGATAAATCTTCATCTGGACTTGATTTTGATTCAGTGACAGTAGCTCCTTATATGGGTCGAGATTCAGTTGAGCCTTTTCTTGACTTTGAAGGAAAATGGGTCATTCTATTGGCCCTTACTTCCAATGTTGGCAGTGATGATTTTCAACAGTTGGCTGTCAATAATTATAAAACAGACTCTCAATCTCAAATAATAAGTCTTTATGAACAGGTGATTTTGACTTCGCAAAAATGGGCTGATAGCGAGCGAATGATGTACGTTGTAGGTGCAACGAAAGCTGATAAATTATTAAAAATCAGAGAATTAGCTCCTGACAATTTCTTATTAGTTCCAGGTGTTGGAGCTCAGGGAGGAAGTTTAGAGGAAGTTTCAAAATACGGTATGAACAAACAATGTGGTTTGTTAGTAAATTCTTCGAGAGCAATTATTTATGCTTCATCCAACGAAGATTTTGCTCAAAAAGCTAAACAAGAAGCTCAAAAAGTACAGCAAGAAATGGAGCAGTATCTGCAACAATATTTATAATTGTAAGAATTTATTCTTTTCAATAATCCACACAAAAAAATGAGCGAAGCATTTCTATATTATTTATGGCAATTCCAGCAATTTGATAAATTAAACTTAAAAACCATCACTGGTGAAAATATTATTGTTTTGAAAACAGGCATTTTGAATACGGATGCAGGTCCCGACTTCACGAATGCTCGTCTCCAAATCAATGAAATAGAATGGGTTGGAAATGTTGAAATTCACATAAAATCTTCAGATTGGAAATTACATAAACACCAACAAAATGAAGCATATAATAATGTAATTTTGCATGTAGTTTGGGAGAATGATCAATCTATAATCAGACAAGATGGGAGCTTAATTCCAACTCTTGAATTGAAATCTATTACTGATATTTTTTTATTTGAAAAATACAAATATCTAGTTGATAATCAATTGATTATACCATGCAAAGAACATTTCTCAAATGTTTCTGATTTATCAAAATTTGCTGTTTTAGATAAAGTATTAGCCAAGCGTTTACAGCAAAAAGCACAAATTGTTGAAGAAATTTTTGAACAAAACAATGGTGATTGGGAAGAAACTGCCTATCAATTTTTGGCAAAAAACTTTGGATTTAAACTCAATTCTGATACATTTTTAAGGCTCTCACAAAATCTCCCTTTAAAGATTTTGCAAAAACATAGGGATAATCTTTTTCAAATAGAAACCATGCTTTTTGGTCAAGCTGGTTTACTTGAAATGGCGGATGAATATTCCGAAAAAATGATAAAAGAATATGATTTTTTAGCTACAAAATTCTCGCTAAAAGAAAATCGTTTAAAACCACAAGAATGGAAGTTTTTACGTACTCGTCCAGCCAATTTTCCGACGATTCGCCTATCACAATTTGCTCAATTAATTACTCAACAACAAAGTTTTTTTTCACTGTTTACTCAAACAGAAACAATTGAAAATTTGCGAAATGTTCTTAAAATTGAGCAATCATCTTATTGGCAAACACATTATCATTTTGGTAAGTTGGCCAGTAAACCATCACAAGGTTTGGGCGTCGATTCTATCAATAATATTTTAATCAATACGGTCATACCTTTATTAGCTTTTTACTCACAAAAAACTAATAATCACCACTTTATGGATAGGTGTGTGCAATTTTTGGAAGCATTACCTGCCGAAAAAAATCATATTACAGATACTTGGGAAACTTTAGGATTAGTTATAAAAACAGCATTTGATTCACAAGCAAGCATTGAATTGTTTAACAATTTTTGTACACAAAAAAAATGTTTGCAGTGTAGTGTAGGAATTGAAATTTTGAAGAAATAATTTTTGCAGCGTAGAGACGCAATGCTTTGTGTTTGTTTGCGACGATTATAATTACATAAAGAATTAAATTTCGATGTAGAGACGCCATGCATGGCGTCTCTACGAATGTAAAAATACCAAAACCTATGTACGATTTACCATAGAAATCCCTGATACTAATAAAATTAGCCCTAATACCGCAGGGGCAATTTTCCTTGCACCTTTTACTGCCAAACCCATCACAGTATCATTGGCCGACATAAATGCTACACAAGCGAATAAAAGCAATAATAAACCAATCCCAGCTAAAATGCCACCGAGCATTCTTTTAAATTTTGTTCCGTCATTCATATAATTACATCTTTTTTAGTTTAGGTGTTGTATTGAAAAAGTCAAATTGATTGATTCATCAATGACTCAATTTCTTTCTTACTTTTAACAGGTTTTAGATTCAATTTTTCACCCTCTTTTAGTACATATTCAAAAGACGGCTCAAATTCATTTGGAATAATGCCCTCTAAAACTGCTTCTCGTAAAGCTAATTTTATTGTTCCAACTTCTTTAGAAGGCTTCAAATCAAATACTTCCATGATTAACTCACCTGTGATTATTGGCTGAAAATTACGAAGTTTATCTTTTTCTTCCAACTCCACAAGCATTTCTTCTACTTTATCAAAGTTTGCGAGATACTTTCGTACCCTATTTGGGTCTTTAGAAGTAATATCGGCTCGACAAAGAATCATCAAATATTCTAAATCTTCACCTGCTTCAAACAACAATCTTCTCAGAGCAGAATCAGTGATGCTTTCTTTTGCCAAAGCAATCGGACGAAGATGTAAACGAACTAATTTCTTCACCATTCTCATTTTTCCATCTAAAGGTAGTTTTAGCTTTCGGAAAATGATAGGTGTCATTTTTCCACCTAATTCTTCGTGTCCATGAAAAGACCAACCTACTTTTGGATGGAATCGTTTAGTGGCAGGTTTGGCAATATCATGCAAGATAGCTGCCCACCTTAGCCATAAATCACCTGATTTTACAGCCACATTATCAAGCACTTGCAGGGTGTGATAAAAGTTATCCTTATGGCCTTTTCCATCCATTGTTTCTACTCCTTGTAGTTCACAAAATTCAGGAAAAATGAGTTGTAAAAGCCCCGTATAATAAAGTAATTTAAATCCATAAGAAGGAACTTTAGATAGCACGATTTTATTCAATTCATCTGTAATGCGTTCCTGTGAAACAATACTGATGCGGTCTTTCATTGCTGAAATGGCATCAAAAGTTTTTCCATCAATATCAAATCCTAATTGAGATGCAAATCGGATAGCACGCATCATGCGGAGAGGATCATCAGAGAAAGTAATCTCTGGTTCGAGGGGTGTGCGAATGAGCTTTCTTTTAATGTCAGCGACGCCACCAAAAGGGTCGATTAATTCACCAAAATTATTTTTATTAAGCGAAATACCAAGAGCATTGATGGTAAAATCACGGCGATTTTGGTCGTCTTCAAGTGTGCCATCCTCAACCAATGGTTTGCGGGAATCATGCCTATAAGATTCACGTCTTGCTCCAACAAACTCAATCTCTATATCTCCTGATTTGATTTGGGCGGTACCAAAATTTTTGAAAAAACTGACATAGACATGCTCACGCCCCTCAAAAGTCTCAAGATTTTTAGCAACTTTTTCAGCCAACATAATACCACTTCCAACACAAACAACATCAATATCTTTGTTTGGACGGCTTAATATAAGGTCACGAACATAGCCTCCAATCACATAAGCATCAACATTTATTTCGGCTGCCGAGCGTGCAATCAGTTCAAAAATGGGTTCGTTTTGTAAATTTTCTTTGAAATTCAAAATTCGTCAATGGTCAATAACTGAGGAGGGGGTTTGAACCCTTGCCTCAGTTCAATTTATTTTAAAATACAAAGGTACAAAGGATTGAAGACCTAAACAATTTCAGTAAGAATATTGCGGAAAACCAAGCAAAAAGGCTTACTTTTGAACAGATTTGTCAACTTTTAAAAAGTAGTCAAATCTAACATAATTAATAATTGAAATATGACTCCAAATATTCCTGAAACTAACCAAACTCGCATCGTGATTGTAGGTGCAGGTTTTGGTGGTTTAGCTCTTGCACAAAAACTCGCCAAACGTGATTTACAGATTGTGTTGATTGATAAAAATAATTACCACCAATTTCAACCGCTTTTTTATCAAGTTGCAATGGCTGGACTCGAACCAAGTTCCATTTCGTTTCCACTTCGCAAAATTTTTCAAAATAAACCTAATGTGCATATTCGTATTACGAAAGTGCTAAAAGTGAATACCGACCAGCAAACTTTAGAAACGGAGTTGGGCGAACTCAGCTATGATTATTTGGTGATGGCAATGGGGGCTGACACCAATTTCTTTGGAATGCAGAATATTATTGAAAATGCAATGCCAATGAAGTCTGTTTCGGAAGCTATTTATCTGAGAAACAAGGTTTTACAAAATTTAGAAGATGCACTCACAGCCACCGATGCAGATACTCGTGAAGGTTTGATGAATATGGTTGTGGTCGGAACAGGTCCAACTGGTGTTGAAGTTTCAGGAACTTTGGCCGAAATGAAACGCCTCATTTTGCCTAAAGATTATCCAGAATTGGATTTCAATCTGATGAAAATCTATTTATTTGGTTCATCTCCTGAAGTTTTGGAAGTAATGTCTGACGAAGCATCGGCTAAAAGTAAAGAGTATCTCGAACGCTTGGGTGTAATCGTTCGTAATGGTGTACGAATCACAGATTTTGATGGAAAATATGCTTACACGCAATCGGGCGAAAAAATCAGGACAAATAATGTCGTTTGGGCAGCAGGAATCAAAGGTAATTCAATTGAGGGTTTTCCAAAAGAGGTATATGGTGGTGGTAATCGACTGAAAGTCAATGCTTTTAATCAAGTAGAAGATTTACCAAATGTATTTGCAGTGGGTGATATTGCTTTGATGAGTGGCGACCCGAAGTTCCCGAATGGACACCCACAAGTGGCACAACCTGCGATTCAACAAGGCGAATTATTGGCTAAAAACCTTTTGAAAATTCTGAGAAAAGAAGAGCCTATTGGCTTTGAATACAAAGATTTAGGTTCGATGGCAACAGTTGGAAGGCATTTGGCCGTAGTTGACCTACCTTTTTGGAAATTTCAAGGGGCTTTTGCATGGTATGTATGGATGTTTGTGCATTTAATGGCGATTTTAGGCGTTAAAAACAAAGTAATGGTATTTATCAACTGGCTTTGGAATTATGTTACTTATGACCAATCGTTGAGATTGATTATTAAGCCGAAAGTGAAGCAGTAATATTTTCGATAACAAAACCTGCGAGGTCTTTTTTAGACCTTACAGGTTTTCGCTGCGTAGAATTAAAATTGCCTCAAATAGGCACTCGGCGACATTTTCATTCGTCGCTTAAATTGTCGGTTGAAGTTAGAAACATTATTAAAACCACTTGAAAAACAGATTTCCAGTACGCTTTTTTCATTGTTTTGTAGCATTCGGCAAGCGTGACCAATTCGGATATCATTCAAAAAATCAGAAAAAGTTTTACGCGTACGAACTTTAAAAAATCTACAAAAAGCATTAGGTGTCAGGTTGGCAATTTCGGCCACTTCTTCTAATGAAATTTCTCGCTCAAAATTTTTCATCAAAAACTCAAATGTTGCATTAATCCGTTGATTATCAACTTCTTTCTGTGGAGATTGATAAGTAATGCTTGATAAAAATTCTTTATTAGGCGAAATATCTATTTCATTTAAAATCTGCAAAAAAGTTAACAACTTTTCAAAACCTTGCTTGTTTGCTATTGATTTTATTAAAACTGTCAAGGCATTTGGTTCATTATTTCTTATACGAATCCCTCTTGATGCTTCGGATAATAGTGTTTTTAAATGCAAAGTTTCGGGAATATCAAAGAAATTTTCACCCAATAAATCACCACGAAAATAGACAGAAATGGAATACGCTCGTTGATTTTCGGAATAATACTCCGAATCATTTCTAAAAACATGCGGTAAGTTACTTCCCAAGAAATAAACATCAAAAGGCTGAAAACGCTCAACATTATCACCCACAAACTGCGTCCCTGTACTCTCCAAAACAAGCGTTATTTGCCATTCGGGATGAAAATGCAGTGTATCATAAAAATATGGCAAATCATCAACCTGCACTCTGAATGACTCTGTTTCAGTTTTTGGTATTCGAAATAATAGGGGTTTCAAAGCTAATTTTAAATGATTGAATAAAAAACACAAATTAAATACTAATTTACCTCAATATTAAAGTACAATTTTATTTTTTGAATAATTTAGTACAACTATTAGCGAAATTAGGATAAGTTTTTGATTTTTCTGACTATTACTTTTGCACTACATTCAAAAACGGGCGGCGTTCCGCTTGTATCATTCACTCATTCAAAATTAGCAAATGAAACCAACATGGACTGGCGTTTATCCTGCCGTAACAACTCCTTTTTTCCAAGACGAAAGCCTTGATTTAGACATGTTCAATTTCAACATCGAAAAACAAATCGAAGCTGGAGTACATGGTATCATTATTTGTGGTTCATTAGGCGAAAATGGAACGCTTACAAATGACGAAAAACTAACACTTCTTGATTCAGCTAAAAAAACAATCGCTGGGCGTGTGCCATTAGTGATTTGTATAGCAGAATGTATCACTCGTGAGGCTGTGGCTCTCGCTAAAACTTATGAACAAGCGGGTGCTGATGGTTTTATGCTATTACCACCGATGCGTTATTCAGCTGATGAACGTGAGATTCTTCATTATTTACACCGTGTCGCTGATTCTACTGATTTACCAGTTTTGGCTTATAACAATCCTTTGGCTTATAAAAACTTTATTTCGATTCCAATGTTCCATGATTTGGCAGCGAATCCTCATTTTGAGGCTATGAAGGAATCTACTGGAGATGTGCGATACATGACTGATATTATCAATGAGTTTGGCGGACGTTTTAAAATCATGTCAGGTGTTGATGATTTAGCTTATGAAAGCCTCGTGATGGGTGCTGATGGCTGGGTAGCAGGTTTGGTTGATGCTTTTCCTCGTGAAACGGTTGTAATTTATGAATTAGTAAAACAAGGTCGCTACGAAGAAGCTCGTGCTATTTATCGTTGGCACTTCCCGTTGATGCACTTAGATGTTTCGACTAAATTTATACAAAATATCAAACTTGCACAAGTAGCAACTGGACTTGGCACTGAATGGGTACGTGAACCAAGATTACCTTTGGCTGGTGAAGAAAGAGAGCGAATTTTGAAAATAATCAATGATTCTTTGGCAACAAGACCTTTTTTACCGCAGATTTAATCATGAATAAATCATTCTTTTGCATAGATGCCCATACTTGTGGGAATCCAGTTCGTTTGGTAGCTGGTGGAGGGCCAAATTTAGAAGGTAAAAATATGTCTGAAAAACGTCAGCATTTTCTGCGTGAATATGACTGGATTCGTAAAGGTTTAATGTTTGAGCCACGAGGACACGACATGATGTCGGGAAGTATTTTATACCCACCACATGACCCACAAAACGATGTAGCAGTTTTATTTATCGAAACATCGGGTTGCCTTCCTATGTGCGGACATGGGACGATTGGCACAATTACAATTGCTATTGAACACGGGCTTATTCAACCCAAAAAGCCAGGTTTTGTGCGAATGGAAGCACCTGCGGGCTTAGTTATGATAGAATATAAACAAGAAGGCAATAAAGTAAAATCGGTAAAGTTAACCAATGTTGCTTCATTTTTAGCGGCTGAAAATATTGAAGTTGAATGTCCAGATTTGGGGACTTTGAAAGTTGATGTTGCTTACGGTGGAAATTTCTATGCAATTGTGGATGTACAGGAGAATTTTGCAGGTTTGGAAAATTACCGAGCTGATCAATTAATCACATGGGCAAAAGTTTTGCGTGAAAGAATCAATGAAAAACATACTTTTATCCATCCTGAAAATCCAACGATTAATGGTCTTAGCCATATTGAATGGACAGGAAAAGTGATTGATCCAACATCAACCGCTCGAAATGCAGTTTTCTACGGAGATAAAGCCATCGACCGCTCACCTTGCGGTACAGGAACTTCGGCACGTATGGCTCAATGGGCAGCTAAAGGTAAACTCAAACAAGGCGATGAATTTATTCACGAAAGTATTATTGGAAGTAAGTTTATCGGTAGAATTGAAGGCACAACTAAAGTTGGAGAGTTTGATGCAATTTATCCAAGCATCGAAGGTTGGGCAAGGATTTATGGCAATAATACTATCACTATTGACGACCAAGACGACCCTTATGCGTTTGGGTTTCAGGTGATTTAATTAACAAATATAAAAATGAAAACAACCATCATAGGTAGCGGAGTAATTGGCTTATTTTCAGCCTATTACCTCAATAAACAAGGATACGAAGTGACAATTATCGAACGCTCAAATGGCGATGATAGTTGCTCAATGGGCAATGCAGGTATGATTGTTCCAAGTCATTTTATTCCATTGGCAGTTCCTGGAATGATTGAAAAAGGTATTCGATGGATGTTTAATGCTGAAAGTCCATTTTATGTAAAACCCCGCTTAAATCTCGACTTAATTTCTTGGGGTTTGAAATTTTATCAAGCTGCTAACAAAAAGCAAGTCGAACAAGCCATGCCAGCACTTCGAGATATTAGTTTGTTAAGCAAAGCTTTATATCAAGATTTGGCAAAAACCGCAGATTTCGATTTTGCTTTTGAAGAAAAAGGCTTGATGATGCTATGCAAAACCCAGCATACTTTTGAAGAGGAAGTTGAAGTGGCACACCAAGCCAACGAACTTGGTTTAAAAACTAAAATTCTTTCTACCAAAGAATTACACGAATTTGAACCAGAAGTAAAGCCCGATGTAGCAGGAGCTGTTTTTTATGAGGGTGATGCTCATTTGTATCCAAATCAATTAGTAAAAAACCTAAAAAAACACCTCGAAAACAAAGGGGTAAAATTCCTCTACAATACTGAAGTAACAGGCTTTGAATTTGAAAAAAATGAGATAAAAAGTATTAAAATAAAACAATCAGTAGGCGAAGCAACTCAGAATCGCACGGCGAACCGTTCAGAACTCAAAACTCAGAACTTAATCATCGCTACTGGCTCATGGTCTCCGCTCTTAGCTGATATGCTCAACATCGGTTTGCCGATGCAAGCTGGAAAGGGTTATAGTGTAACTTATGAGCAAAACGAAGGCAAAAAACTCAATATCCCATCAATTTTGTTGGAAGCGAGAGTAGCTATCACACCCATGTCTGATAACCTAATTCGCTTTGGCGGAACAATGGAAATTGGGGGCTTGAATGATGAAATTAATATGAATCGTGTGCGAGGAATAATCAAATCAGTGCCAAATTACTTTCCTGATTATCAGATAGCTGTGCCACAAAAAGAACAGGTTTGGTATGGTTTACGCCCATGCTCGCCTGACGGCTTACCTTATATTGGCCGAACTAACAAATATAAAAATCTTGTAATAGCATCTGGTCATGCCATGATGGGTCTGAGCCTTGCTCCTGCCACTGGCAAATTAGTACAAGAGATTATTGAAAATCAAAAAAATAGTATAGACATTGGTCTTTACAAACCCGAAAGGTATGATTAATTTGATTATTTTTGTAGCATGATATACTGTGGCACACTTTGAAGTGTGCCACAGTTGTTTACTAATCATCATCTGCAAACAAAAAATATGATTTTAAACAACCAAAAACATCTATTCTCAATCGAAGATGGTGTTACCTATCTAAATGGTGCGGCCTACTCTCCTACCCTAAAAAGTTCGGTCGAACGAGGGATTGAGGGAATTCAGCTAAAAGCTTCACATACACACCTCATCAAAGGTAGCGACCATTTTACTCTACCTCAGAAAGTACAAAAACTTTTTGCTCAGCTCATTAACGAGCCTGATTATGAGCGAATTGCCGTTATATCATCTGTTTCTTATGGAATGGCGGTTGTTGCCAATAATTTTCATCGACTCCCTCATCTTTCAACTAAAAAACATATTATTCAGATTCAAGATGAGTTTCCGAATAATGTTTATGCTTTTGACCGTATTTGTCAAAAACATAATTTAACCTACAAAACAATCGCCAAACCTGATATTCTTGAAAATCGTGGTGGTCTTTGGAATCATGCAATTTTGGAAGGTATCAATGCAGAAACGGCAATGGTTGTCATGCCAAATATCCATTGGATATACGGAGTAAAGTTTGATTTGGAAGCTATTTCGAAACGTTGTAAAGAAGTAGGTGCATTGTTGGTAATTGATGGCACTCAATCAGTGGGGATTCTTGATTTTGATATTCAGAAAATTCAGCCAGATGCCCTTATTTGTGCAGGTTATAAATGGCTTTTGGGCCCATACAGCATCGGGGTAGCATATTTTGGAGAGTTTTTTGATGAAGGTGTACCCGTTGAAGAATCTTGGATGCATCGAGCCGAAAGCGATAATTTTGCTCAACTGATACGTTACGAGCGAGCTTACAGGCCTAAAGCCCAACGCTACAATATGGGAGAACATACGCAGTTTATTCAAGTACCGATGCTGGAAGATTCACTTACTCAAATCTTAAATTGGGGCGTTATAAATATGCAAAACTACTGTGCTGAAATCATCAAAAAACCCTTAAAAGCACTTCAAGAGTTAGGTTGTTGGGCTGAAGATTCAACAAACAGAGCTAATCATTTATTGGGTATTTCCTTACCACAATCAATTAATAATCAAACTTTTACAGAAAAACTTTCGGCCAATAAAATTTTTGTTTCTAATCGAGGGGTTGCCATTCGTGTTTCGCAAAATGTCTATAATTCCGAAGTGGATTTATGGGCTTTAGTTGAGGTATTGAAGGGAGTTTTATAAAACCTATTTACTAAGATTCAAGAGTAGATTCATATAAAGCAGAGAATTTTATTTAATTTACAATTATTATCTAAACTCAGTTTATTTGAGAGGCTTATGTAAAGCTATTGTAAATTAAATAGCTAAAACTTCGTTCTTGCAACAATAAGCTAAGTTTTGACCCAATAGACTAAATGATTGGTCAAAAGGACAAACATACAAAACTTCTTATCTCCTACCTTTGAATCAACCTTTTAGTATTTTTCTTTTTCAAAATCATTAAGAAGAATCAACTAAAATCAATCATTGCAATGCAATTTTGATGAAATAAATGATATAAAAATGTTGGTTCATTTTACGGATAAATTAACTTCCAAAAAAGTAAGATTCTGTGAAAGCTATTTATAAAAAGTTTTGTCTAATTTACACAGAAAAAATATTCAAAAAACACAGATTATTCATGAGAAAATATGTTCTATTCGTTTTTTTCATCTTTCAATCTGTATTTACTGTAAATGCACAGTCAATATCACTAAAAGACAGTCTTTTACAACTGCTAAAAAAACTTCCTAATGATACGAATCGGGTAATAGTACTTAATGAACTTGGTTTTGAATATCGACATACCAAGCCAGACTCGACCTATATATTAGCTCAACAAGCCGTTGAATTAGCACAAAAACTTAAATTTTTAGGTGGAGAAGCTCGGGCTTTGGGTACCAAAGCTGCTGCTTTTAAGTTTTTAGGCGATTATGCAAAATCTTTGAAAATGTATAATCAAGCATTTGAATTAAACTCAAAATTGGGTGATGATTACCGAAAAACGGTTATTCTAAACAATAAAGCCGACCTCTTTATGCAGCAAGGCGATTGGCCAAAAGCATTAAAAACCATGAAGGAGTGTTTTGTGATTTATAATACACTCCCCAACCCTCCAGCGGGCTCAAAACCTGTGTATTTTTCCAACATGGGTGAATGTTTTTTAAATTTGAATCAATTAGACTCAGCCAAATTCTATTTCACCCAAGCCTTGCCATTGGCAGAGGCAACTAAAGAAAGTATATTAACAACCATTTACTATTTGTTGGGGGATATGGCTTTAGCCGAAAACAATCTTAAGCAAGCCTACTCATTTTACAAAAAAAGCATAAGCAATGCCGTCACTGAAAATAGGTTTTCTGATTTGTTTGAAAGCTCTATTAGAATGGCAAAATTATTTCAAAAAACGAAAAAGTCAGACTCGGCTTTATATTTTGCAAAACAGTCATTAGTTTTTGCTCAAAAAGGAGCTTATTTGGGTGGAATATTGAAAAGTAGTGAATATTTAGCGAAATTGTATAAGGGCAAAAACGATACTGAAGCCTTGAAATACTATACCATTGCAGTAACTGCAAAAGACAGTTTATACAGCCAAGACAAAGTTCGTCAATTACTTTCCATCAATTTCGAAGAAAAAGAAAAAGCTCAACAAATAGAAGCGGAAAATATTCTTAATAAAAATAAAATCAGGCTTTCGATTCTTATTGGCATAATAACTATCATGATAGGTATTGCCTTAATATTGTATAAGAATAACAAACAAAAACAACAAGCCAATAAAATATTAAAAGATAAAAATGAAGAAATAGAAGAAACTGTAGCACAGCTTAAAGCTACACAAGTATCATTGAGAGCCAAAAACGCCGAAAATGAGTTGCTCTTGAAAGAAATTCACCACCGAGTAAAAAATAATTTGGAAGTCGTAGCAAGCTTAATAGCACTACAATCTGCCAAAATTAATGACCCTGAAATACAAGATGCGATGCTTGCGAGTCAAAATCGAGTACAAAGTATGGGAATTCTACACCAAAAGCTTTATCAAAGTGAACATTTGGGCTTTATCGAAATGAAAAACTACTTTCAAAATCTTTCTGAAAATATACTCGATTCTTATAACCAAACCGATAGAATTGAAGTTGATATTAACATGGAAGAAATCGAATTAGATGTTGATACTGCTGTTTCTGTGGGTTTGATAATCAATGAATTACTCACAAATTCCTTAAAATATGCCTTCCCGAATGAGAAAAAAGGCAATATAAAATTAAGCTTAGAAAATTTAGATAAAGATAATTTAAGTTTGAAAATTAGCGATAATGGCATTGGTAAAAGCCCGAATACAAAAACAATTGGTACGGGTTTTGGCACTCAATTGGTAGAATTACTTACTCGCCAAATTGAAGGAAGTTTTCATGAAAAAAATGATAATGGCACGATGATTTCAATTAATTTTAAACGTCAAAAAGCAACTTAAACTATGCAAAGTCCACTCAAAATATTAATTATTGAAGACGAAATGTTGATTGCAGCCAACTTAGCGAATCAGTTAGAATCTTTTGGTTATGAAATAATTGGAATAATTCCAAGAGGCGAAGAAGCAATAAAAGTAGTTCAAAATGAGAAACCTGATTTGGTGTTGATGGATATTAATTTAAAAGGAGAATTGGATGGTATAGACACTGCAAAAAAACTACAACAAGAAGTACCAATTCCAATTATTTACTTGACAGCTAATAGTGACGATGCCCATTTTAATCGAGCAAAAGAAACCAATCCTTATGCTTTTATATCAAAACCTTTCAAAAAAATAGATTTACAACGGTCTTTAGAATTGGCAGCTGTACGAATCTTACAAGAAAATAGTGAGCCAAAAGTCGAACAAAATGTTTTTAAATTAGAAGACCGAATTTTTGTAAAACAAAACGACCTCATGTGCAAAATTCTCATTGCCGACATACTCTATCTTGAAGCCGACCGCAATTATTGTCAAGTTTTTACGAAAGACAAAAACTATCTTTTGGTAAATACTCTTAAAAATATGGAAGAAAAGTTGCCAACTAAGAGTTTCCAAAGAGTTCATCGTTCATATATCGTAAATCTCAAAGAAATCAATGAGTTTAACCATAATAACATCACCATCGGTAATAAAATTTTACCTTTAAGCAAAGAACTACGACCAGAATTATTGGCAAAACTACAAACTATTTAAGCCTTTTTTACCTTTCTTTCACCCCTTTTAGATTCTCGAAATCTATAAGGTTTTTTACTACTCGTCTTCGGTAAATAATTCAATACTTTCGGACAGTTTCTAACGGTCTTCGTCCATGATGTATTTCCAAAATAAACTTTTTGGGATAGTTTAGTGAAATGTTGTGGGTTTCTCAATTCAGACGAACAAGCATCAAAACCATGAAAACTAATAAGCTCATTCACCTCGGCAGTAGAAAGAATATCTCGCCAGCTAATATTCTGATGCTTAAATCAGACAGCAATTATACCATCATTTATTTGAATGATGGTAGTAAAATTATGTCATCTACTACTTTAGGAATAATCGAAAAACGTTTGAAAGATTTTGGTTTTTTCCGACCCAATCGCTCAACCATTTTTAATCTTGAATTTATGGCTGACTATGAAAATAAAGCCCAATCGGGCTATGGAAGGATTTCACTAAAAAACAATGAAAAAATAGCTCTTTCAAGAAGAAAAAGTGAAGCTTTTTTAAAAATTTTTCAGTAGAAACTCAAACTCTCAAACTATTCTCCCAAATAATAACTACTATGAAAAGATATTTTGTAAAAAACATTTTTGGCATCATTACAATTTTATTCATACTACTTAACACAGTAACAAGTTTTAGTCAATGGATTCAACCCTTGGGTATAAATGGAGCGGTTGGCACCCTCAAAGTAACCAGTTCAGGTGGTAGTGTGGCTGGAAATAATACTTATTATGGCTCAGCCAACTTTGGTACTAATGACATTATACAAGCAGCAAACAATGGATGGATAGGGAATACCTTAAATGCTCTGGGTCCATTTTCCCGATTCAAAGCCACCGCTGGCAAACCCGTCACGATTAGTGTTGAATTCAATCTAAATATGTACGCACCATATTTTGATTCGCACATTACCAATTACCAAAATCTATCAGGAGGAATAGGGAAAAATGAGCAAAATTATGCCTATGATGCCTATATTAACCTACCTTTTGTTGAATTTATTAATGAACCCAGAACTTACAAATATCAAGGCACTTATACTTTTACAAACGCTCGTTCGCAAGCATGGTTAGTATTTGGTTTTGAAATTCAACAAAATAACGGTTTACAACAATACACTATGGTATTACCTTTTATCGTAGATGGCGTAAAAGAGCCAAATGTACCATTAGTTTTGAACGATTCAGGGCAGCCACGAATCATTACCCAACCATCACTACCAGTTACTGTACTTCATGCTCCTCCAGGCGACCAAAGTTATAGCAAGTTTGAAATAAACAAAACATCTTGCCAATCTGTAGAAAATAGTATTACAGAAAGTTTGGCCAATACAGGTAGTGGTTCGGTCAAACTTGGATTCAAAGGTAGTGTTGGCTTTGTCGCTACGATTGATATTGAAGCATATGTTGAATTTACAGCGTCTGTAACGGCAGGAAGCTCGAATGTAAGGATGAAAAATACTGAAACCTGTATATCCTCCACGACAGGATTTGGAGCAACACCAGGTTCGGGTGAAGATATATTTATATGTGAAGGACTTGATTTTAATTATGCCGTCTATGATTTATTGGTCATTGACCCATCCTCCAATTACGGTACCTATGTGAAAAAGGGGCTTGCTATGGTACCCATTGATAACTCCAAAAGGCTCAATTTCTTTACACGTAGTGGTATTATAAATGAAATTAATTCACTTGCGTTAGATACCCTTAATAACGCCCTTAGCCTAAAGCAACGAATAGATGCAAAGAATCAATTGAGTGTTTGGAAGCAACTCATAGCCATCAATGATGCCAATGTTGCTAATGCAACTATACCAAATCCTGACTATGGTCTAATAAATCTATCAGGTGGAGCTCCTTATTTAGATCGAACCACCAGCGTAAGTACCAGTCAAACCAACACAATTATAGTAGATAATTATATTGAAGGGAATGTTGGTGTACAAGCCGTTGTAAATATTGGAGGCTCTGGGTTTTCACTTGGCTATAATTTACGCACCAGCAAAAGTTATGGACAAACCAATAGTGCCACAAGCAGCAATACTCAAACCATGACTATGCACTTAGAAGATAACGATCCAGGAGATTTGTTAAAAATTAATATCTACCGTGACCCTATGTTTGGTACACCGCTATTTAAGTTACAAAGTGGTAGTAGAACCTCATGCCCTTACGAAAGTGGCTATCAAAGAGACCAACCTCGCTTAGAAATCGTTGGTAGCAATCAAAGCAATATCACGATTCCGAATGTAACTTTGGGAACTCCAGCTTCGTTTCAAATCAAACTTTGTAATAATAATACTACCGAAGAGCGTACTTACAATTTGGGCTTTGTGCCGCAGACAAATTTAAACGATTTATTGATTTCGGCCGCAGGAAGTACAGGTTCTCAATTTGGTCCTTTCACAGTACCTGCCAATAGTTGTAAAGTACAGAACTACGATGTAAATATTGCGAGAAGATTTCCATCCAGTAATGTAAATTTTTCAAATCTTGAACTTGAATTATACTCAGCTTGTGAGCCGAGCATCAAATCAAGTATTATTGCCAATGTTAGTTTTGCTGCACCGCCAGCAGCCGTTGTAACCACTAATAACACCGCTATTTGCTCTGGTTCATCAGTTACATTGACAGCAACCTGCCCAGTCAATTATACCACCAATTGGTACACCTCATTTACAGGCGGTTTCGTAGTAGCGAGTGGAAGTAGCGTAAGCCTAAACCCAACAGTCAATACAGTGTATTATGTTGGTTGTGAAAGTACCAATCACTTGCCTCCAAGAGTTGCGAGTAAATTGGTTTTAGTAGGCACACCTTCTACCGTATTAAATTTAACTACAAATTTTACAACAAGTACCTTACAAATAGCCAATACAACCATCACAGCGAGCAATAAAATATTCTCGCCTGCAAGTGTAACTTATAAAGCAGGAAATTCACTGACTTTTAATCCAGGTTTTGAAGCCAAAAGTGGATCAAATTTTATGGCAAGGATTGGTGGGTGTGGGAATTGATAGAAGTAATAATATTTTCTAAATAAAAAGCAGCCTTATTTTGAAATAAATAAGGCTGCTTTTAGATATTTTTATTTAAAAAATTAATTCTTCCGATTAACAATCGGTGATACTTTTGTACCAATTAATTCAATAGCCTTCATTAATTTTTCGTGAGTCAGACCTGCATTATCCATCTGGAATGTCACCCTTGTGATTCCGCCGAGTGCCTCGCTGTGACGAAGTATTTTCTCAGCAACTTCTTCTGGATTGCCAATTAAAAATGCACCTAACTCACCAGTTTGTGAGTCGAAATGTGAACGCCTAACTGGTGGCCATCCTCTCTCTTTACCAATATTGGTAAACATTTCGGCATAACCTGGATAAAATTCTTCATGGGCATCTTCAGTAGTTTCAGCTACATAGCCTAATGAATGTAAGCCTACTTGCAATTGATCGAGAGAATATCCTGCTTTCAAACCTGCATTTCGATACAGGTCAATTAATGGTCTGAAACGGTGCGTTTCTCCACCAATAATGGCAACCATTAAGGGTAATCCCAACATTCCTGCACGAACAAATGACTGTGGTGTACCTCCTACACCAATCCAAATTGGTAATTTTTCTTGCAGAGGTCTCGGATAAATTGCTTGATTATAAAGTGCTGGGCGGAATTTTCCTTTCCAACTTAAAACCTCATTCTCTCTAATTTTTAGTAAAAGATCTAATTTTTCCGTAAAAAGCTCGTCATAATCTTCTAATCTCAGACCAAATAACGGAAAAGCATCAGTAAATGAGCCTCGACCAACAACCATTTCGGCACGGCCCTGTGAAATTAAATCAAGTGTAGCAAAATTCTGAAATGCTCTTACAGGGTCAATGGCACTAAGTACCGTTACAGCACTTGTCAATTTTATACGTTTTGTACGGGCAGCAGCAGCAGCTAAAATCATTGTTGGAGCCGAGTCAAGAAATTCTTTACGATGGTGTTCACCAATGCCAAAAACATCAAGACCAACTACATCCGCTCTTTCTATTCTTTCCAATAACTCTCTTATTGCCTGTTCACTACTTATTGTTTCACCTTGGTTGTTTTTCAAAACCGCCGCAAAACTATCAATTCCTATTTCCATTTTTCTATGCAATTACCCCTTGTTTTTCTTTAACCAAATCAACCAATAATTCAATCCAAGCATCAGAATCATTCAAGCTTTCTACTAATTGCCAATGTTCACCACCATTTTCTTCAAATAATTCTTTGTATTCCTCTCCTACTTCAAGAGTAGTTTCTAAACAATCTGCTACAAAAGCTGGTGAAAATGCCAAAACTTTCTTAATACCTTTCTTGGCTAAATCTTTAACCACATCTTCAGTATAAGGCTGAATCCAAGTTTCTCTGCCTAATCTTGATTGAAAACAAGTTGTATATGTTCCTTCTTTCAAGCCTAATTCTTTGACTAAAAGGCGAGTTGTTTCAAAACATTCAGCACGATAACAATGCTGATTCATGTCAGTGATTGAGTCACAGCAAGAACCAAGTTTACAAGTGTTTCCAGTGCAATCTCCTTTGCGAATCTGTCGAGCAGGAATTCCGTGATAACTAAAAATCACATGTTCATAATCCTGAGCATCCAGATGTTTTTTGCCCATTTCGGCAAAAGCATTGGTGAATTTTGGGTGATTATAAAAATAATTTAAAAACTTAATTTCGGGAATTACTTGCCACTTAGTTATAATCCGCATAACTTCCTCATAAACCGAACCCGTTGTAGCCGAGGCATATTGCGGGAAGAATGGAATCACAATGATATTATTCAATCCCATTTGCTGAAAAGCTTTCAAACCGGACTCAATACTTGGACTTTGATAACGCATTGCCAATTTCACAACGTATTCATCTCCCAAGGCTGCTTGAAGTTGTTTTTCATTTGCTTCTCCATAGATTTTTAATGGTGAGCCTTTTTCTGTCCATAATTCTTGATAAATTTTGGCAGATTTTGGCGAACGAAATGGTGCAATAATCAGATTCACCAACATCCAGCGAGGAATAGTAGGATAATCAATCACTCGACCATCCATCAAAAATTCTCGCAGATATTTCCTTACATCTGGTACACTCGGACTATCGGGCGTACCTAAATTTACTATCAAAACACCAGTTTTTCCAACCATTTTTCTTAGAATGTGGAATTTTGAATTGGGAATGTAGAATTCTGCATTAAATTCCTCATTCCTAATTCCAAACCCCTAATTTTACAATTCAAGTTTATCTTTTTTCTTATTAAAATCTTTTGCTTTGCTAAAATCTGGCTTTTTGAAATCTGTATAAATTGATTCTGGTAAAGCCTCAAAAACTTTGATTTCTGTCAAATCACGATCACCACGCTCACCTGAAAGAATGATTTTTCCATAAGGCTTATATTCAGTCCATGGGCGAGTAAATCCAGGCTTTTCATCAGTTGACTTTGCAAAGTATGACCATTGCGTCATTAAGTTTGTATCTTTCTCAACCAAAATTTTATACATATTGTTTGGTGTATTGCCAACTTCTTTGAAAGTCATTTGTAATAGATACGCATCTTTACCTGCATCGGTTTTTGCTTCTCCAAGATATTTTAATGTTACACCGTTATCTCTCAATTTAAATGGCATTGTCAACCAATACGAATCATTTATCCAAGCACCTTTGCCTTGTTTCATGTATTTTTTTAATGAATCAGCATTGGTTTGTTCAGCTCCATACTTAAAAAGTTTGCCTGTTTCGGTATTGATGTTCATTAAAATCACCGAGTTGTCACGCAAATTATCAATTCTTACATTACCAGTCCATTTGTCCCAAGTGAGTCTTCTTGCACCGAAAAAATTCCATGTGATATGACGAGTTTCGTCCCAAGCTTTCTTGCCACCCATCGCTTCCATTACTTTATCAGCAATTTCAATAGCTTTGGGGTCAGATGCTTCTTGAGCTCTAAGATTTAGCGTAGATAATGCTAAAATGCAGAAAATAATTACTTTTTTCATTAAATTTATATTAAAGGGTTGAAAGATATTAGGCATAAATTTTGCTTGATTTAATGTGTCCCGCTGATACATTTTCAAGAAATTTCAAGTGTTACCGTATAATAAATTTTTCAACAAATTTATTAAATAAAATTTTGCGAATATTCGCTTTTTGTATTAAATTTGCTAAACTAAAATGTACAAAACTCCAAATAATAACATGAAAACTTCTACAATCTCGTCGACAAGTACTATGCCAATTTCTAATGAAACAGTAAATCTCCTTGATTTGTTAAGAGTAATAGGCATGCAAGAAGTTACCAATAATGTTTTTAGCATACCAACGAAGAAGAAAAAATAATACCAATGACGAGGTACGAATGTCGAATTATGAGTAACGAATAACGATTGGCGAATTCATCAATCGTCATCTCTGCGAAAAATTCATTCGTCAATCGTTATTCGTACCTCGTCATTCTCAATAAGCTCTCACCAATTTTCCTTCCATAAAATTCACAAAAGCACGGTTGACCACTCGATTACCTCCACGAGTTGGGTAATTTCCTGTGAAATACCAGTCACCCGTATGATTTGGACATGCTTTATGTAAGTTTTCAACGGTTTGATAAATCATCGAAACTTCAGCTTTCATATTTTCAGGTGTTACAATTTCAGCAATTTTCTGAGAAATTTCTTCGTCAGTAAATTTATCGTACAATTGTTTTACGAAGTTTTCCTCATAAGCATTATCGGTTTGTAATGCTCCCACACTTTGGGCATAAACCTCATGTTTCATATATTCAATGCCATTTTTACGCAATAAATCAAGCATTGCTCTAAATGCCACAAATTCTTTCATCTTCGACATATCAATACCATAACAGTCAGGATAACGTATTTGCGGTGCAGATGAAACGATAATAATTCGTTTTGGACTCAAACGGTCGAGCATTTTCAAAATGCTTTTCTCTAAAGTTGTCCCTCTCACAATTGAATCATCAATCAAAACTACGGTATCAATGCCTTTACGAATCACTTCATAAGTCATCTCATATACATGAGATACCATCTCATCTCGTTCGTCGTCATTGGTAATAAAAGTACGCAATTTCACATCTTTTGAAACCAATTTCTCAATTCTCGGACGGAAAGAGAGCACTCGTTTGATTTCGTCTGGAGCTAAATTATCTTGTGTAATTCTTCTTAAACGCCAATCGGCTAAATACTGCTCCAAACCTTCTACCATACCAAAGAAAGCAGTTTCGGCAGTATTTGGAATATAAGAAAAAACGGTATTTTCGAGGTCGTAATCAATTTCTTCTAAAATTTGTGGAATCAACAAACGACCCAATTGTTTGCGTTCTTCATAAATTTGAGGATCAGAGCCACGAGAGAAATAAATACGCTCAAAACTACAAGATTTCTTTTCTAAAGGTTTCATAATCTGAAACTCATTGTACTCGCCATGTTTGTCGATAATTAAAGCGTGACCAGGTTGAACTTCTTTAATGTCATCATAATTGGCATTGAAAGCTGCTTTAATGGCTGTTTTTTCAGAAGCCACAATCACAACTTCATCATCGGCCCAATAGTATGCAGGACGAATACCTGATGGGTCACGTACCACAAATGAAGCTCCAAATCCTGTTACTCCAGCCATTGCGTAGCCTCCATCAAAATCACGGCAAGCACGGTGAAGCACACGTGGCAAATCCATGTTATCTTCAATGATGTCAGACAAAGCAGGATTTTCATAAATACCTTTGAAACGGTCGAAAACTCTTTGATTTTCTTCATCCAAAAAGTGCCCAATTTTTTCCATTACCGTGACAGTATCGCCCAAATCTTTGGGATGCTGTCCAAGTTTTACCAATTTATGGAAAAGTTCATCGGCGTTGGTCATATTGAAATTCCCTGCTACCAACATATTTCTACTACGCCAGTTACTTTGACGAAGCATCGGATGGCAATTTTCAATTTCGTTTTTACCATGTGTTCCATATCGAAGATGCCCCAACCATACTTCACCTGAGTAAGCAAGGTTTTCTTGTAGCCATTTGGCATCTTTGAATTTATCAGGATTATTTCGTAATACCTCCTTATATTTCTCATTGATTTTATTGAAAATGTCAGTAATCGGACGATTTTCAACAGAACGATAACGGCTAATATAACGATGGCCTGGTGGCACATCTAATTTTACATTACCAACACCTGCACCATCTTGCCCACGATTTGATTGTTTTTCCATCAAAACGTAAAGACGCTTAATGCCATAAAGAGGTGTGCCGTATTTATCAATATAGTATTGGAGTGGTTTGCGAAGACGAACAAGGGCAATGCCACATTCGTGTTTAATTGCGTCGCTCATTTGGAGTTTTTTGGAGATTTTATAATACAAAGTTGTGAAGAATATAGGAGCGTTACAATGTTTTTTTTAGATATTTGAAAAAGTACTCGAATTGTAGTATTTTGCATTAGAAAATTCATAAAATTCCTGCCAAAAATGAAAGAATCAAATAGTTTTTTTCTCAAATTCTTTGAAGTATTTTTCACTATTCTTGTGCTTATTGGTCTGAGTCAAATCTCTAATGCAGCAGGTCAATACCAATGGAAAGTGGTCAATGATGCCACCTTGATTTGGCGTTTTTGTGGTGGAATACTTTTATTGAGTGGTATTTTAGCATTTTTATGGCAAAAATTTATTCAAAATCCTAAACTCCACATTTGGCTCCAAACAATTATTACTTTTTATGTGGCATTTGAAATAACAACTTATGGCTCCGCAAAAATTTTAAAAACACAGTTCCAAGCACCAAATTATATTTTGGACACCCCAATTGGAGATTTAAATGGCTTTTGGATTACATGGACTTATTTTGGTTATTCCCAAACCCTTGCTTTGATATTAGGTCTTATCCAAGTAAGTGGTTGTATATTATTACTTTTCCGTAAAACCCGTTCGCTTGCCATCATGATTTTATTGCCAGTAATGGTAAATATTGATTTGATCGACCATTTTTACAAAATATCTCCTTTGGCATATTATAATGCTTTACATTATACATTCATGCTGACTTTCTTACTATTTCTTGATTATGAGAAACTTAAAGAAGCTTTTTTCTCCTATCAAGAATCTTGGGTAATCAATTGGAAAAGTATTGGCTTGAACCTATTACGAGTTTTAGTAATTGGTGGAGCATTTTGGCAAATAAGTAAATTAAGAAATGAATTTCAGCCAAAAACAGCCATTAATGGCGTGTGGAAAGTAGAAGAAATTACACAAAAAAATAAAACCATCATTCCAACCGTTGTTCGAGATTCTGTTTGGTCAAAAATCTATTTTGAATGGCGTTATGGCTGTATTTTTAAATATAATCCAGATAAATTTAATGATAAAAAAGATTTAAATGGTGATTATAAAGTCAATGAAGCAAAAAAAGAGTTGACTGTCAATTTTTATAAAGAAGATGGAAGTAAAGGAGATTCTCTTCTACTTAACTACCAAATTAAAGACAGTACGATGGTATTAAATGGAAAATACATGAAAGATTCATTGGTAATGAAACTTAAAAGGCTAAAATAAATATAATTAGCCCAAATTTCTTAGAGTTTGCCAATTACTTCCAATAGCTTAGCAGGGCTAAAGAACAAGTAAATAATGACACAAAGAAAAAAAAGTAAAAAGGCTTTTCGAAGAATGCCGACATGGTAGAACTTTACACCTATTTTGGCTTCTTTGAAAATCATATAAAATGGAATTTTCAAATAATAGAAAATTGAAATAGCTGTATTAAGTAATCCAAAAAGTAAAACGATTAGTAAAATTGAGCTACCTGAAGTTTGATATCCTTCCCATAATGCCGTGAAAATCAGCAATTTAGCGGTAAAACCAACCGTGGGTGGTAGTCCTACCAAAGCGACCATAATTGTAACAGCCGCCAAGCCTAAGAAGATATTTTCCTGCCCTAAACCTTTCAGGCTCTCTAATTCGTAACTTTCTGTTTTTAGTGCCAATAAATCAACCAATAAGAAAGCAGCAAGTGTAATGAAAAGATAGGTTGTAACATAAAAGATTGTTGCCTGCAATCCCAGCATATTAGTAGCTAAAAGTCCGACAAGCATAAAACCCGCATGAGCGATGGTTGAATAACCAAGCATTCGTTTGGTGTTTGTTTGCCAAAGTGCAGAAAAGTTTCCAATAGTCAAAGATGCCAAAATAATGACTGCCGTTATCAATTTAAAATCAATGCTCAATGAGCTAAATAAGCGTATCAAAATCAAAACAACCGCCGCTTTAGGAGCGATTGACAAAAATGCCACTACTGGTGTTGGCGTAGCTTCATATACATCGGGAGTCCAACTATGAAATGGAGCAGCCGAAAGTTTGAAAAGTAGCCCCCCTATTGTCATAAAGATAGCAACATTAGCAGTCCACGCAGGATTTTGTCCAAGAAAAGCAGCAAACTCTTGCCCAACAAAGTTCAGCGTGCCTGTCATTCCATATAATAAAGAAATACCATAAAGCATAACTGCCGAACTTGTTGCACCAAAAAGCAAATATTTGATACCAGCTTCAGCATTCGATTTCCCTTTATTCATAACAACTAAGATATAAGAACAAATTGAAACCATTTCTATCGATACATAAAGCATCAACAGATTGTTTGTCATTGTCAATATGTAAAGACCAAGTATCAGAGCAACAAAAATTGCATAAAACTCCCCCATTACTTTATAACCGACTATCCAAACATGGAGCAAAACTCCGATAGCTGCAATAGTGATTAAGAGTTTGAAAAATATACTTTTGCTATCAAGATAAATTAGGTCGCCAAATAATGAGTTTCCTGATTCTAAATTTTGCTCTTGAATACCTAAGTATGAATAAAACACATAACCAATGCTGATTAAAATACTTATTATCAATACATTAAAAAAATTATAGATATTCTCGCTATCCAATTTCTTTGAAAAAGCAATTATTGCTACTATCACCAAAAAAGAAAATCCAAACAGAAAATCAGGTAATAGCACATTAGCACTGAAAAGAATATGTGTTAATTTTTCAAGCATTATAAATAGCTGTTGGCTATTAGCTACGGACGGCGTTCCGCTTAGCTTTTAGCGAAAAAATAAAATGTTACAAAATTTGAAAATGAATAGCTTTCTAAAATTTTTCTAAAAATAATTTGACCGATTCTCCAGAAATATCGAATATCAGGCTTGGGAAAATGCCAAATATGACAGCCAAAAGTGCTAATGAATATAGCATAATCATTTCACGTAAATTTAAGTCTTTGAGGTTTTCTTCTTGATTACGATTTGCCCAAAATGTACCAAAAAACATTTTTTGCAAAGTCCACAGAAAATAGGCTGCTGACAAGATAATCCCCAACATAGCTAACATCGAAAACCAATCTGGTAAGACTTTCGACTGAAAGCCTCCCATCAAAGTAAAGAATTCACCAATAAAACCAGGTAAAGCAGGTAAGCCTAATGAACCAAAAAAAGCAATGGTAACTGCTAATGTAAATAATGGCATGACACTTGAAAGCCCTCTAAAATTTTCGATGAGACGGTTATGTGTTCGGTCATAGATGACACCTGCTATCAAGAAAAGCATCGCTGATAAAATACCGTGTCCAAACATTTGATAAATCGCACCATTGACACCCTCGGCAGTCATCGATGCTAATCCTAACAACACAAAGCCCATGTGAGAAATAGAAGAATAAGCAATCATTTTCTTCAAGTCTTCTTGTGCAAGAGCATTAAATGCTCCATAAATAATAGAAATAACTCCTGCTCCTGCCACTATATAAGTAAATTGATAAGCGGCATCAGGGAAAAACCCATAGGCAATTCTAATAAAACCATAGGCCCCAACTTTCAATAAAATACCTGCTAAAACTACAGAAACAGGGGTAGGTGCTTCGACGTGAGCATCAGGCAACCATGTATGAAAAGGAACAGAAGGCAGTTTTATTCCAAAACCAATAATAAGCAAAACAAAAGCAAAAAGTCGTGCTGGTACACCAAAAATCAATTGTTTCTGCACAGGATGAAGCAATGTATTGGGGATATAATTCTTAAAATCGCTTAATTGTCTAAAGTCAAAAGTATGTACGATACTACCGGTTTCCTGCGAAAAAAATGAGTCCTGAACAGACATCGACAAGCCAATCATAACGACCAAAATAAAAATCGAACCAACAAGCGTATAAATAAAAAACTTAATGGCTGCATATTCTCTTCTTTCGCCACCCCAAATGCCAATCAAAAAATACATTGGCAATAACATAAACTCAAAAAACAAGAAGAACAAGAAGAAATCAAGAGCTGCAAAACAACCAATAATACTTCCTGAAAGCAATAAATAGAGTGAATGATAAGCTTTTTGGCGGTGTTCGATGCTAAATGAAGCAAGTGAACCAACCATCAATACAATACCTGAAAGTAAAATCATAGGCATATTGATGCCATCAACCCCTAAAAGATAGTCAATGGAAAGAATACCTAAATTACCCAAACTCATACGAATCCATTCGTGTTGCTCAACAAACTGAAAATCAGTTATTTGTCGGTCAAATGAATTATACAATGTGAAGATATTAAGTAAATTAATGATACTTACCAACAGAGAAATCCATTTGAAAGAATCTCGGTAAGCACTTGGCAACAACAAAACCATTGCAGCTCCTGCAAGCGGCAAAAAGATAAGTGTTGAAAGTAAAAAATTATTCATATTTTTTGAATGACGAATTACTAGAATGACGAATGATGAATATTTAATCATACAATGATTATCAAATATTTATCATTTAGTTAAACCATTCTCATTTGTAAAATTACTCACATAAATTTTTTAAGAAAAAGTGTTTATTTTCATCTCAAAATCATAATAAGCAACGATTATTTGCCTATTAGTCATTCGTAAATCGAATAATTCATCATTTTCTTACAACATCAATAAAATCATTATCAAAATCAAACAGACAAAAATTGTGATGATATATGTCTGGGCTTTACCATTTTGGATTTGTCGAGTATATGAACCCGCTTTGCCAGTTAGCATTGCTGCCAAATTTACAAATTTGTCAATTATTTCTCTTTCTACCCAACTATTCACTATGGAAAAAAGGATAGTTAATTTGGCAATACCATTCACTACACCATCAATCACCATTCTGTCAAAATAGAAAACTTTTGGACTTATCCAAAGTATAGGTTTCACAAAAATAGTGTGAAAGATTTCACTCAAATAATAATTATGAAAAATGATTCTTGCCAAAAGGCCTTTTGGTTCGACTTGCTCATTATCAAGACGATAACTTTCTTCTTTTGTAAAAATATAGCCTAATAAAACACCATTGAGAGCAATCAAAATAGCTACATACGCAATCCATTGATAACTTTTTGATTCATAATGAAATATATGAAAAAACCAGCTACTTTCGGCTGAAAATGGATTCATTGAAAAAACAAAACCTATGGAAGCAGTTGCCATTACAATCACTGAAAGCTCCATAGCTCCGAGTTCCGAGAGAAAATCAGCAATTGTTACTTCGTCTTCATGAGCCTTTGCCGCCTTTCTTCTTTGTTCATCATCTTCAACATTCACAATGCCTTCAATACGTTTGGCTACATTTTTATAGATATTTTTCGCACTTGATGAAATAAGTTCAAGTGGATTGTCTTCTCTTTCCAAAAAAATCAAAAATACTTGTCGCATCATGTAATAAGCACTCATACCCGACACTACCAAACATACTGCTGGAATAACAAAATAGATCTGTTTGGGTTGGCTTGCAGCCCATTCAAAAGCAGCCACTACAATAGCATCTTTCGACAAGAAACCAGAAAACAAAGGAATTCCTGCTAAAGCAGCTGCACAAATCGTAAATGTGTAATAAATAATGGGAATTTCTCTTCGAAGATTACCCATTTTACGCATATCTTGTTCGTGATGCAAATGATGAATGACCGCTCCTGCTGATAAAAAAAGACCTGCTTTGAAAAAAGCGTGTGTTACTAAATGAAAAAGTGCTGTATTTACCGCTCCAACGCCAATACCAACAACCATCAAACCTAACTGTGAGATAGTTGAAAATGCCAAAAGCTTCTTAATATCATATTGTACCAATGCCGAACAAGCTCCAAAAAACATAGTAAGAGTACCAATAATTGCCATCACTAAAAGTGCATCAGGCGAAAGCATCGGAAACATTCTTGCCATCAGAAAAATACCTGCAGCAACCATTGTAGCTGCATGAATCAATGCTGAAACGGGCGTTGGCCCTTCCATGGCATCTGGCAACCAAATCTGCAATGGCAATTGAGCTGATTTTGCTATACAACCACAAAAAATCAAAAGCCCCATTGTAGTCATCATTGGGCTATTATGCAGAGCTGAAGGGATAAGGTTCGTCTTATCAATTATTTGAGTAATTTCAAATGTACCGAAATAGCGATAAATCAAGATAATACCAATCAAAAAACCAATATCTCCTACCCTATTTACCCAAAATGCTTTCATGGCAGCATTGGTGGCAGATTTTTTTTCGTACCAAAATCCAATGAGTAGGTAAGAACACAGACCTACTAATTCCCAAAACATATAAATCATCAGCAAATTACCCGAAACAACAATACCAATCATTGACGCCACAAACAAATTGATGTAGGCAAAATATCGTCCATAACTGGGGTCATTTTTCATATATTCCATTGAAAAAACCTGCACCCACAAAGCTATAAATTGTACTAAAAAATACATCAAAAAAGTCAGCTCATTGACCAATATATCAATCGTAAAGAGTCTTTCTCCTATATAAAACCAATGATAAGAGATGACATCGCCTGTAATATCACTTAGGCGAATACCCATTGAAAACAATACACCAATGAAGTTAATTATTATGGAAAGCAAGCCAATAGACTGCTCGCTCAGTTTGTTTCGTTTGTAGAGTAAAAACGAAAAACCGAATATATATAATAATAAATTGATTAAAATGACTCTTTCTGCTGACATCCAATAGCGGGTCTTTTTTGCAAATATCCAACCTTAAAAGCGATAATGCAAAAATGAAGCCGAAATTTGTGAAAGAAAAGAAACACGAACAAGCCTTTCGAGAATTTATAAAAATGTTTTATGTTTGTTTTATCATTCAATTTTTAATAAAATTTCCTCCCATGAGCCAGCCATTACTTGGTCTAAGAACCACAATTTACAGAGTTGCTGATATTGAAAAAGCTAAAATTTGGTACAGTGATTTTTTAGGAATTGAACCCTATTTTGATGAGCCTTTTTATGTGGGATACAATGTAGCTGGCTATGAACTGGGTCTTCAACCAGATGCAAAAAATGAAGCGAAAGTTGATGGTGTGATTACTTATTGGGGCGTAAATGAGGTGCAGGAGGTTTTTCAGAACTTACTTTCTTCTGGAGCAAAATCTTATGAAGAACCAAACGAAGTTGGCGGAGGAATCATTGTTGCTGCTGTGAAAGACCCTTGGGATAATGTTTTGGGAATTATTTATAATCCTCATTTTTCATTGGCATAATTAAAATTTCATTTCACACAACGAAATCCAACGTGCATCAATGAGGTTTCGGGTGAAGTAAAAGAGCGACCAGAAACTCGGTAGCCATGACACCAACCTGGCTCACAGAGAAATGAACCACCTTTTTCAGATTTTTCGATGGTATCGCTTGGCATGATTCCGTTGGCAATATCGGCATAATTGAGTTTCCAATTATCGCACCATTGCCATACATTTCCTGTCATGTCGGTTAAGCCAAGTTTTGTTTTGCCAAAATATCCTACGGGTGAAGTATAAAGGAAACCATCGGTATTTTTATTAAAATCTGGAAAAACGCCATTCCAAGTATTGGCAAGGGCTTTCCCTCCTTTTTCGATTTCATTACCAAATGGGTAAATATTTCGATCGTTTATAGCATTTCTTGCAGCATGCTCCCATTCAATTTCTGAGGGCAAACGTTTTCCTGCCCATTTGGTGTAAGCTACGGCATCGTACCAAGAAACCTGTGTAACTGGATGATTATCAGGAGCTTTAGGAAAATCTTTTCCTTGCGGATATTCCCAAGTTGCCCCTTTTTTCAAAAGCCATTCTTTGGTTTTGTAGTCAAAAAAACCACCATCACCAAAGTTTTCTGCATAAGTTTTGTAATGCGTGGCTTGAATAAATTTGCGAAATTGTGCCACCGTTACGGGCGAAATATCCATAAAAAATGGTTTCACTTCCACCCAAAACATAGGTTGCTCAAAAGGCATTCCATCAGTTGTACCGATTTGTGTATATCCACCTGGCACATAAACCATTCCTTCGGGAATGACAAAGTTTTTGGGGATTTCTTGCTTTGGAAAAGTTTTCGGAGCTTTTTTTAGTATTTTTACTGTTGGCGAGAAATCAAAGGAAGTTCGTTCTGCTTTTTTTTCGGAATTGCAGGAGAAAAGAAAGATACCAATAATTAGAATGACACAATTTTTCATTTTTTTTATTTGCCACTAAGAAACGTAAAGTTACACTTAGCCGCTCTTGGTGAAACTACATGTTCTTTGTACCTTCATGGTAAGGTTACGTTTTTGTATCTCAATCAAAAAGTGGCCAATTTACTCCTAAAAAGAACGTTCGCTGCAAGCCTGGGTAAGTGGAACTCACATAATAGCCAGTGCTTGGAAAACCTTGATTTACATGTGCAAATTTAAAGAAAAGTCTGACTTTACTGATTTTTAAATCGGCAAAAACATCGGCAACTGGCGTTCCCCACACTTGTTGATAATCTTGCAAATAAAACTGTCGAGTGAGCGGCATATAATTATCAGCTTTGTAAGCCGAGCGATAATAAATTTCTACGCCAGTATTGATATGCAGTACTTTTGCATAAATAAATTCATAAGAAATTTTGGTATTGTTTGCCAGTTTGGGCATACGAATCAAATTCGGCTCTGAATTAGCTATAAAATATAACTGATTAGCTATCAATAATTTACGCCAACGAAATTCTGCACCAAGGGCTACTTTAAAAATACTGATAGGCAACGAAGTTTGAGCAACTTGGGCAGTTTGATTATAATAAATATAATTTTTTATCAATGAATAATTTACACTTGGAGAAATTAAAAAACGTCCACTTTTAAGATTTGTAGAAGCTGAAAGATTATTGGAAAAAGTATTTTTCAGTCCTTTATTCCAGTTATAAGCTGCACTCAAGAAACGCTCATCCAAAATAGTTGCAGGTATCGAAAGTTGCGAAAAACTTGCTTTTATTCTTGGACTTATGTATTCGGCTTGTAATCTAAAATTACCATTGGAGCCAATTTCTGCTTCTGCATAAGCTCTACGAACACTATCAGGAAAAAAGTAATTTGCCCAACCACCTACCAAGGTTTCTGATTTTAGTTTTTTATCTAGATAGGTTTCCCCTTTTGATTGCAAACCATACAAACGCTGACGTAAATATAAACGATAAGCAAAACCTCTATAAATGCCTTTGACACCAAACTTATTTTCTAATAAACGATAACGAAAGTTCATCGAAAGCGTATCAAGTGAGTTGGCAGGTCTTACTTGATAATAAGTAGATCTACCTGCAGAATCTGATCCGAAGTTTAAGTCAGTGTAAAAATCTCTGCGTTTTTGATAATCTAAAATATGATAAACCTGAAAACCATTGGTGAGCTTATATTGATGATACAAATGAAGTTCATTTCGCCAATCACGAGAAGTTGCTCCAGTCAATTTTGAAAGAAAATCTCGGTAATTTCCTAAATCATTTGCTGCGATAAAAGCAGTTGTATCTGCCAAAGGTTTGATTCCTCCTTGCTCAATCGGAGCATGATTGAAGTGATTGTAGGTTCCCAATACAATATATTTTCCATCTTTCGACTCATAATTGCTGTGCAACATAAATGCCCAACTATCAATCAAGCGAGTTTCACGGGTTCGAGGAGCTCCGTATTGTTGCGAGGATGATAGCCTCCTGACTTCAACGGTAGCATTCAATCGAGGTTTGATATTTTGAGAATGTGTAAAATGTAAAAGTCCCGTTCCTCCACCTGACTGCACATAATACATATTAGTATAAGGTGATTTTGTATTGTAGTATTTAGTTTTTCGAGCATCAAAAGCATAACGAGCGTAGGCAGAATACCCTAACTGTTTCCCAATATCTTCAGAAGACTCATAAAATAATGGTTTGATAGCCGTTCCAATATTACCCAAATCTTGATAAAGTAGTCCACTACGAAAGTTAAAATCAAATAAATGAAAGCCATCAAGCGTGGTATCTGGATTGTAAAGGGTCTTCCTATTATTCAGAATATCTTCTTCGAGGATATAGCGAACAGTCTTTGTACTATAAACTTGTTTGGTAGAATCATCAAGAATTTGGGCATAAGAAAAGCCATAAACAATTGATAATAAGAATATTATGAGTATTTTTCTAAAATTCATTGGGATGCGATACAACAGATTTCCTGCTCTGTTTTTTTCTATTCTAAGCAAAGACGAAGTAGGAACTCCGTCGTACGATTTAATTATAACGCAATTTACGGCAAAACTTTGAAAGAGATTTATGAAATAGGTGTTAATTGTTGTTAATGAACTCACCTAGATTATATAGTAAAGAAAAAATTCGCTGGATTACAAACCATGTTTAATTGACTTTTCATGTAATCACCCACCCCAAGAACAAACCTCCAAAAATAATTAAATACGTAGGTACAAGACGAGTTTGAAGTAAGATCAAAGTAAATATAATTGTCAAAATAGCAACTAAATCGCTTGACATTGGCTGAAATAAAGAAAGAGCAGCAGCACCCGTTAGGCCAGTACTGGCAGCATTGATCCCTTCGAGTGAAGCACGAATACCACGATATTTTTTTAATTCATTCCAAAAACGAATCACAAAAAATATTAAAAAAGTACCTGGAAGAAAAATACCAACTGTGGCAACTATACTACCTAAAACTTCGCCACTTGTCCCCAAATCTCTCATTGATAAAGCTCCTACGAATGCCGAAATTGAAAAAACTGGCCCAGGAGCAACCTCCACTATTGCCAATCCTGAGAGAAATTCATCCGCAGAAAGATAATGTTTAAACTCAACAAACTCATTATAGAGTAAAGGTTTCAAGATATGTCCACCGCCAAATGCTAAACTACCATTTCGATAAAAATTTTCAAAAAGACGTACAGGTAAATTATGAGTGATAGCTCCTAAACCTGCCGAAAAAACCAATACTCCTATCCATAAAAAAAAGTTACCCCATTCTATTTTGATTGGCTGTTTTTGCATTTTTTCTTGTTGCCCAAACTTCAAAGAAGTAGCCAATCCACCTAGTAAAATCCAAATAGGTGTAATATATGGCGAACGAAAAAAATAGGCAGCAATCGCAGCCAAAAGCATCAAAACTACGCTTGTTTTAGTCTTAATTACCTTTATCCCGATAGAAAAAGTTGCAAAAATGATAAATGCCACACCCATCGGTTTGATGAATCGAGTGATATTCGCAAGCTGATCTTTTTCAACATAAGTAACACCAAGAGCAGCCAAAGTCATGATCAATGTTCCTGGAAGAATCCATACAAAAAGTGTCAAATAGGCCAAACTTGGCCCTCCTAAACGAAAACCAATAGCAGTGATAGTTTGAGTAGAAGTTGGGCCTGGTAATATCTGACAAAGAGCTTGAAGCTCCATTATTTCAGCTTCAGTGATGTAGTTATGTTTTTTTACGAGTCTGTCTAAAAACATTGTCAGATGCACTTGCGGCCCACCAAAACAAGTGAGAGCAAGTATCAGCACGTCTTTCAAGAAAATGATATAACGAATCTGACGGGTTTTTGCCATGCTTTTGGGTTATTATTGTACCACTAAGAAACAAAGAAACATAAAGTTACACTGAGAAAATGCTTAGTGCAACTTTATGAGCCTAGTGTCTAATCAGCCCCTCCGAAGAGGTGGTCAAAATTTATATTATTTTTTAAATCCTAATTCTGTCAATCTTTCAGCTAAAAACTCACCCGCTGTCATATTTTCATATCGACGTGGATTTTCAGCATCAATACAAGAATCCAAACAAGTTAAATCCATATCACTACGTGGGTGCATAAAGAAAGGAATCGAGAAACGAGAGGTTTTCATTTTCTCACGTGGCGGGTTAACAACTCTGTGAATCGTTGATTTTAATTTATGATTGGTCAAACGGTCGAGCATATCACCTACATTGATGATAATTTGCTCAGGCAAAGCCGTTACTGCAATCCATTTTCCGTCTAAACGTAATACTTCCAAACCTTCAGCCGACGCCCCCATCAATAACGTAATCAAATTAATATCTCCATGAGCTGCCGCACGTACTGCTCCTTCTGGAAGGGCTTCAGGGTTTTCAATTGGAAAATAGTGTAAAGCTCTTAAAATACTATCTCCATTACGAACTTTTTCTTCAAAAAAGTCTTCTGAAAGTCCCAAATAAAGAGCAATAGCCCGCAAAAGTGTCTTTCCTGTATTTTCAAAAGTTTTATAAACTTCGGTTGTATATTTTTCAAACGCTGGCACTTCGGAAGGAAAAATATTCGATGGCATATTGCCTTCAATTACAGGCTGTCCAACATGATAGAACTCCTTTAAATCAGGTTTAGTAAAACCTTTAGCAGTTTCTTTACCTTTGCCAACATAACCACGTTGTCCCAGAAGTTCAGGAAACTCATACTTTTGTTTAAGTTCATCTGATTGATAAAAGAACGTTTTTACGGCTTCATATAGTTTTTCACGGAGTTCATCAGATAGTCCGTGATTTTTAATTGCTACAAAGCCAATTGTATTGAAAGCATTGCCAAGTTCTTGTACAAATTTACTTTTTCTTGCGTCATCTCCAGAAGTAAAATCCGCTAAGTCGAGCGATGGGATTGTGTCAAGTAGTGTTTGCTGTTCCATAAGATGAAGTTTTTTTGCAAAATTAAGGAAAGTTAGAAATGAGATTGCAGATAATAGTTAAAAGATTTTTCAAAAACATGCTGATTTCTTTATTTTTAAATACATTTCTTCAATCTTTCATTTTATTCAGCTACTAAAACCAGCCTGAATTCTTGATTAATTCTGCTATTAAAATTCCCCAGTAAGTGCCAGTGGCATTCCCTAATGCACCTACCAAAATTCCAGGCAAAGTTAAATCATTCCTATCAAGACTTCGAGAAAGAGCCATTGCTGAGGCCGAGCCACCCACATTTGCTTGAGAAGCAATTGATACAATATCCCAGTCTTGTTTCATTAAAGCCCCCAAACCATAAATAATAAGTCCATGAATACCAACAAGAATTGTCACAAAAGCCAATAAAACGACGGCCAACTTCCCATCTTTTATCAAAGCTGGTACATCACAATAGGCCCCTATCACTGCTAAAAACAAATAAACGCCTAATAAACCCAATAATTTATGACCTTTTAAACGATTTACAGCTGGAACTTGAGCTAAAATCAGGGCAATCGTTGTCAACCATAAAATCGTTGGAATCTGAGGAATTTGGCTACTTAGCCAAGTTGAGGTTCGGATTCCTGCAAAGCTTATTAAAAGTAAAAAGGCTAAATCAAATGGTCGAACACTTTCAATATCACTCGTATATTTATGTGTTTCGACTTTATTTTCTTCTGAAATTTCCATGACTTTTTTTCTTGGAAACTTTCGATTCAGTATTTGTGGCAATGCCAAAGTGGCAATCACCCAAATCGCCGTGATAATATTATCGGCAACAGTTGCTGCTGAGAAAAGTCCACCTTGCTGTGAAACTCCATAGTGGAGGGCGACGGCATTAAAGTTGATACTTCCACCTATATAAGTACCTGTGTACATCCCACCGAGTGCATAATAAAACTCCCCTATTTGACTTTTCCCGTCAACCAACCACATCGCCACCAAAGCACCAGTCATGGTGGCTATTGAGCCAATCAAAAACATTATTAGCATAGGTTTACCCGCTTTTTTGAGGCTATTAAGATTGACGTTCAGCAACATCAGAAATATAGAAAGTGGGGCTATATAAGCAAAAATGCCATCATACAATGGCGTAGCTGGTGATGAAGCAGGAATAATACCCAAATTGGCAACAATAGCAGTAATGATTATTACCATTAAGCCTGTGCCAACATGTCTAAAAAAAGGCTTTTCGCAAAGCCATTCTGAGATTACAATATTTAGGCACAAGACTGCCAATATTGAGAGTGTATCACTAAACATTTGGTGGCTTGGGGTTTATTTTAGATTTGAGAGACTGGTTTCGAGATAGGAGAAAAATACAAACATCTATTCTCTCCTATCTCGAATCTATTTAAAACTCAACTAAAGCACTTTTAATTAAGCCCCCATCTTTCGATTTCAACTTAAAAACATCCCCTGTTGCTTGATTGACTGCTGCCTCATAAAGTTCGGTTTTTTCTTTACTTTTTACTTCAAGTATAACAAAAAATTGGCCTTTTGCTGCAGTATTAGTCTTTACAATGAAGTTATCATGAGGGGTTTCTTGCTCAAAATTTGGCGTTTTTGTTTTTGCTTTTCCAGCCCAAGTTGCTAAAGTTTCAGTTTTGAAATCACTCATATCAAAATGTCCTTCACGTGCTTCTTCTTCGTCTTCTGGCATGGCAGCTATTTTTGCAGGTACAAATAAATTTTCTACGAAATTATGAGCAGAATCTTCTACCCATATAGCGGTAACAGGCAATTCGGTCTCCTTAGCTTTTTGTACCATGATGCTCAAAGCTGTTCCTTTTACATCTTTATTGGTTGTTACTTCATTAAAACTCAATTGTTCTGGTCTTGGTGGTCTTTTTCCAGCAAAGATTCTACCTGCTTCGGCAACTGGCTCTAATAATTCAGTGACAGCTCCAGCCAAAATCACTAAAAAAGCAATTCCTGCAATGATAAACTCCTTTTGATATTTGCCGCTCTTGCGTTCTTTTGAATAACCAGTAATCGAAGACCAGTTATTGATGATATGGAAAATAGCAAAGCCAACGAAAATCAACCCAAAAATAGTGTGGGTCATTTCAACAGCATGGGCTTTCTGCTTGATATACAACAAAATACCTGTGATTGATAATGCTAAAAATGCAAACGCAACTGAGAGACTAATGATATTCTTCTTTTTCATTGAGGATAGGTTTAATTAATTTTTAAATATAAACAAATATTGTGAATCAGAAAACTACAATAGAAGTTTAGTGTTTTGATTTTATAATTCTGGAATAAAAAGCTCTCCTTTACTCAAAATCCGAGCAGTGCGAATAACACCAGATTTATGAATAATCATTTTATCATTTTGAAATTCGTATTCAAGATTTACGGTGAATTCACCTGAAGGATGTTCTATGGAAAGTTCTGAGTTTTGAGCGGTACGCCGTGCGATGCTAAATTCTGAGTTCAAACTATACGTATCTTCTATCTCAGTGACAAACTGCTCACTAATCATAATTTTTTCACAAACAGAATTAGGTAAAATACACGCCGTAGCAACCGAAACCGCTGCCAAAACCCCAATCGCTTCATGTACTACATGAGGAATAAACATTCGGGTATTCACGACTCCACCATTTTCTGGAGGAGAAACCAAACACATTTTAGGAATAGTTTGCTCTTTTACATCACCTAAATTCATTAATTGCCCCGCTTTCAATCTTATTGCTTCTATTCTTTGTCTAAGTGGCTCATTGGCTTCTAATATTTCTTTACTTTCATTACCAACTAATCCAAAATCTTTTGCCCGCATGATTACTACTGGCATTCCATTGTCAATACAAGTCACTTCTATGTCATTAATCATATCAATAGAATTGCCTGTCGGTAGCAATGCACCACATGTTGAACCTACAGTCTCTAAATAATTACAAATGATTGGAGCGGCAGTACCTACTACACCATCCACTTTAGCATTACCTTTGGTTTCAATTTTTCCGTTGGGCGTCTGCACAACTACCTCGCAAATGCCACCAGTATTGATAATACTTATCTTAGCAGAAGTAGTTGGATGAGTCGCTTTAATCATACCTGTTTCGATGGCAAAAGGCACAATTCCAGCCAAAATATTGCCACAAGTCTGAGTTGTTGAAATCTTTCCTTTCCCAACGACGACCTGCACAAAATTATAATCTAAATCAGATGCTGGATTTTCTGATTCACTAATGATAGCTACTTTACTGGTCAACGAACTTGCCCCACCTAAACCATCAATTTGACGAGGGTCGCCTGCCAAAGTTCCTTCCATTGCTAATAAAATAGTTTCATTACGAAGTTTTTCATCAGATGGCAAATCTTTAGCATTGAAGAAAAGCCCTTTTGAACTTCCTCCACGTATTTGCATAAAAGGAATCGACTTTTGCATTTATTTGATCAATTTTTCAAGATTATTTCTGGTACCACGAGTCACGATTGGATCTAACCCTTTTGCTTCGAGCATTTCTATTACCGCCTCCATTTCGTGCATTCGACGAAGAGCGTGCGTGCGACTTCCTTCTACAAAACGATCAATTAAGTCATCATTTCCACCAATAAGTGAACCTATTTGACCACGAATATATGATTCCATTCCAAATGCTTCGCCTGCTTCCATCGCTTCACAAACAACTGCGGCTATACCCTTATAAACAATAGAGCGTAATAATTTTCGAGTGGCAGCATCGCCTATATTTCCATTATCTACTTGTTTTATGTCAAGATTTAGCGGTTTTACTTTTTCAAGAAATTCAGTGGCATTTTCACCCGAAGCCAAAAAGGGCGTCATTATTCCCTTTGGGGGAACTGGAGCCATAATGGCCAAATCAATTACTTTTACACCCGAAGTTTTTAATATTTCAGCAATTTTAATCTTTTTTTCTGGCCCCGAAGTATTCATTTCACAGAAAAATTGGTTGGATTTCAGAACATCCTTCAATTCTTCAGCAATCTCTATCGAAACCGACGAAAGGTTAGCACTAAATACAATATCGGCTTGTTTTACAGCCTCAGCATTACTTTGAGCTAGAATCATATTGTCATGAAGTTTTCTCACAGGATTTGGGTCAAAACCTGTCACTTCTACGCCTAATTTTATTAAATCATTAGCAAAGTGCGACCCTGCTTCGCCAAGTCCTAAAATGGCTATTTTTAATTTTTCATTATTCATTAAACATTCTTTATTAATGTATTACCAACCAAATTTTTCTCTCCAGCCATAAATATCAATCGAAACTCTGCCTTTACGGAGTTCGGCACGAGTACGCTCTTCTTTGGCTTCCCGAGCCATTGCTTTTTCTATGGTTTCTTCCATTTTATTTTGAGGTACAACCACTACTCCATCACGGTCACCAACCACAATATCACCTGGATTGATCAAAACATCACCAATGATGATTGGTTCATTCAATGTGCCATCACCATGATTGGATGTACCACGAATACATAAACCTCTTGAAAAAACAGGAAATCCCATCGCTTCAATATCATCAGCATCTCGCACACACGCATCTATTACTAAGCCATTTATACCTTTAGTTTTAGCACCTAAGCTCATCAAATCGCCCCAATAACCCGCTTCATAAAAGCCTGAACAATTGGCTATCAATACATCACCAGCTTGGGCATAAGCATACGCACGATGCAAAAGTACGTTATCTCTTGGCATCGTTTGAATCGTATAAGCTGGTCCACATACTTTCATTTCTTTAGCAATTGGTTTGATACCAGAAGGCAAAAAACCTTGATTACCCAAAGCTTCGCAGATAGTAGCAGCAGAAAACTTTGAAAGTTCTTTATACATTTTTGGAAATGATTTATTGGTAATTAGTTACAGGTTAACTTAAGTAGTAAGCAAAAAATATAGAACGCAGATTTTTATGATTTTTAAGATAAATTATGATTTTTTAGGTTACTTTTCATCATAAAAACCATAATTATCATAAGAATCTGCGTTCTATATTTATCTTCTAAATAAATTACAACTTACATTACTAGTTATTAGAAAAATGTTTTTTTACAAATAAGCATTAACTAAAATATCGAATTTGTTACTCTCGGCAAATGACTTTGGAATGCTTCAGCATATTTCACTTCTTTTTTACCTGAGATTCTCCTTGCGTGATTGGCTCTTCTTCCGCCTAATTCAGTATAATAATCTACCAAATACTTTTGAGCACCCATACAATTCATGGCAGCTATTTTTTTGTCAAAAACAGAAGAAATATCAATAAAAGTATCGGGTTTGAACTCACAAATCTCAGGCTGGTGCGGCTCGAAAGAATACCAAGCAGGTGGGTCAATATTTTTGAAGGCACTGGCAACACCCGCTCCACACGAAAGCAATCTCGCACGTTCGGTGGCTTGATAAGCCAAAGGATGGTCAGGATTGAAAGGATCTTTTGCAGTATGTGTCAAAATAACGGTTGGTTCAAATTCACCGATTATTTTGGTCAATTGTGCTATTCTTTCATCCGAAATCAACATTGGATAATCACCCCAATCTAAAAACTGAATGGGTGTTCCAAAAATATCAGCAGCTTGTTGGGCTTGCTCTTTTCGAATAATTTTTACACTTTCTTCACTACGATTTGGGTCTTCTTTCCAAAGTTCCCCAGATTCACCTCTTTCACCAAAAGAAAGGCAAATCACTAAGGTTTCTGCTCCTTGTTCTACACTCTTGGCAATTGTGCCTCCACTTCTCCAAACAAAGTCGGCTGAGTGAGCAGAGATTACTAATAGTTTATTCATCATTCATTAAGTTTAGTAATTTATACAAAACAGAATTTATCACTTCGTTGATGCCTCAAAAACTCGACAGAAATTTCCGCCTCCAATTTTAACAATATCATTTTCAGAAAATCCAGTTTTTAGCATCGCATCAACAACTTCGTAGAAAAATCCAGTTTCCTGATTTTGCCAAATTCCGTTGGTAAATTCTCCCTGTCGAGGAGTACTATTATCATTTGGTTTGACGGCACGAGTTATTTTAGTATCAGTACCGATACAGACATTATCTACTCCGATGACATCAACCATTGCAAGGATATTTTGTGCATAATCTAATGAGTTATCGGTCAAATGTCGCCATACGCCAATTACACCACCTGCATTTGCTACAATTTTAGCTTGCTCTTTACTGAGAAGTCTTGGTTTCATCATGGCAGCCATTTTTTCATTTTTACCCAATTGCGTATCCAAACTTGTATGGGTAATGATGACTGGTTTAGTAGCAATTTGTAAGGCATCATCAATAGCTTTGTTGCTACAATGTGTAAGGTCAACCAAAATTCCAAGTTTATTACATGCGATTAAAACTTCCTTCCCAAAAGGGCTTAAACCTCCAAATACTGGTTCTTTTGTATAAATATCGCCCAACGGCACAACAGCATCGTTATCATGTAATAATCCAAGAACTCTTAGCCCTCTGTCATAAGCCATTTTGAGTCTATCAATTTTTCCTTCGAGAAAATGCCCTCCTTCAACTGATTGAATAATAGCAGGTTTCTTCTTTTTAAATGACGATTTTAGACCTGATAAATTCAAAGAATGCTTCAAATCATTTGCTTTGAGAAGTTCATCTGCCGCATCTAATCCAGCCATGAAACGATTATACGCATCACCTTCATTTTGAAGTTTTTGATAATCAACCGCAAAAGTCAAGACGATAGCTGCTAAACCTGACTTTTTGAAATCTGCCAATAAATCGTATTTGGGCAATGGTTGGTCAGGATAAATTCTTACATCCACATGATTATGTGTATCAATTGCCAAAGTTTTAGCAACAATTTGCTCTACTCGTGGATCGAGTTTCGTTTGGAATATGTAGTTTTGAATTGGGAATTTATTGCCCAATCCAAATGAATTATTAAGCAATGTCAATGAACTCGCCCCAGCCAACGAAGCAATAAATTTCCTTCTACTCCATTCTTCTTTTATCAATTTCATCTTGTAGTTTTTTATCTTTAAATCTTTACTTCTCGAAAATCGAACACTAAATTCTCAGATATTCGAACAGAAATTTCTGCATTTGAAAAATTATAATTCCAAAATCCCAATTCCAAAATCAAAGCAGTTCTTCTGGCATAGGAGTTCCTCTTGTATGAAAACTTTCCACAGTTTTTAGTCCCCATGCTTGTCCTTTCATGCGTTCTTCTTTGTTCCAAACGATGGTTTCGTAATCGGGGTCAAGAATAAGGCGAGCAGTAGGATTTGCAATTTCTATGCGATTGCCTCCTGGTTCATATAAATACAAGAAAAAGGTTTGCTGAATAGCGTGTTTGTGCGGCCCTGTCTCGATAAAAACACCATTTTCAAGTGCAATATCGGCCGCTAAAAGTACTTCTTCACGACTATTAACAGCATAAGTGAGGTGATGAAAACGACCATTCATGCCCGAATGGTCTTCTGTAATTGCCAAATCATAAGATTTATTATTGACAGAAACCCAAACTCCTTTCGGTTGCTCATCAAAAATAATCGTTTCTGTCATTCTACCGCCTACAATGCCAAATTGAAAATCTCTGAAAGCTACAATATCTTTGGCCAAGAGATTTAAGTGGTCAATCCTTCTAACATTCATTCCTTTCCCTGGAAATCTACTTGCCGTATTTTTTAAAGCAGATTTCTGGTCACCTTCAGCCTTAAATTTATGAGAATCAAAATAAAGTTCACATTGATGTCCATCAGGATAATAAAATTTATAAGCTCTCCCATAGCCACATTCATGGTCTTCCCAACCAATACCTAAGCCAGTTGCTTCAATCGCCATTACACGTGTTTCAAGTGAATCTTGACTACGAGTACGCCAAGCAAAATGCCCCATACCTGAATGCCGATGAGCGGTAAGTTTCAAAGTATGATGTTCATAATCATCGTAGGCTCGTAAGTAAGCAGAGTCACCTTCAATACCGGAGATGTACATTCCCAAAATTTCAGTAAAAAAGCGAATACTTTCATCTAATTTTGGTGTTAATAACTCTACATGAGCCAGGTGAGCAAGTTCCCAAGTAATCTTCATTTTTTAAATAATTGATGTGTTAAACTCACTTATCTGCTATCCTTCGTAGATATATAAAGCATTGCTATACCACTTATGACTGTAGGAACAGCAAATACTATAAAATTAGTAGTCATTGATAAGCCAGCTCCAATTAAAACGCCTCCTAAAAGTGGTCCTACAATCGCTCCAATTCTACCAATACCCACAGCTCCGCCAACCCCAGTTGCTCTTATTTCAGTTGGATAAAGTCTTGCAGCCAAACTATACATTCCAACAAAGCCACCCTGAATACCGAATCCAATTAAGCCAAACAAGACCAACACCATTACAGAACCTGCAAATTGCCCAAAAATAAGCATTAAAAAGGCAGTAAAAATAAGATAGCCAAAGATGGTTTTCTGTAATCCAAATATGCTCGATAAATAGCCTTGTGAAATAATTCCAAAAAATGCACCTAAGTTAAAAACCGTTCCTGCATAAATTGCCAGTTCGACAGAAAGACCAGTAACAGAAGCCAATTTAGGAATCCAAGTAGTAAGAAAATATAATGTTGCAAATGCCATAAAAATGGCCACCCAAAGTCCAATCGTGGCCTTTTTATACTTTTCAGCTAATAATGCTGTCAAAGCAGGTCTTTCTCTTGACGCTGATTTATTTAAAAATTCTTTCGATTCCTTCAAGAAGAAATAACCAATCGGAAGTGTAACAAAGGAAGCAAATCCAGCAATTTTAAAAATTGCAGGCCAACCATATTGAGGAATTACGCTCGCAGCCACCAAACCCGAAAGTACCGCACCGATGGGGTAGCCTGCCATTACAAAACTCACCCAAAAATCTTTGGTTTTTTGTGGTGCATTTTCGGAAGTTAAAGTTGCCGTACTGGCCAACATTCCACCAATACCAATTCCACTGACTACACGCATTATTGTAAGCATTTCTACTGAATTTGCCCAAGCTGTGGCAAAAACACTTACACTCATTAGCACATTGCTAATCAAAATGATGCCTTTACGGCCAATTTTATCCGCTCTTGAGGCAAGAAATATTGCACCAATGGCCATACCTAGTAAACCTGCACTAAAAACGACACCCAAAGATTGTGGACTAACAGACCAATCTTTTGAGATATTCGGAGCGGCATAAGATACCACCATTACGTCCATGCCATCGAGCATGTTCATTAAAAAACAGACGAAAATAGTTAACAGTTGTACACTAAATACACTGCTTGGACTTGAAGAAGTCTTTAGGGTTGAATTCATTTTGCTTAGAAGCCATTTTTGGATTTTATGGCTTTTGCAAAATTACATTTTTTTGTGAGAAATCAAATAGGACAATCAAGGCAAGTTTAGGTACTTTTCGGACTCTTTATTTCTGAAGTCACTTGGAGAAAGATGGGTAATTTTACGAAAATATCTAGCAAAATAGGAAGTATCTTCAAAGCCTAATTGGTCAGTTATTTGACTAATTGTAAAGTTAGTATAAGTAAGTAAGCGTTTAGCTTCTAAGACTATTCTTTCTTGAATCACATCTGTAATACTTTTATTTGCTATATTTTGAATAATTCTATTGAGATGCCGAGTAGAAACCGCAAGACTATCAGCATAGAAGCTGGCTGAATGATTTTCAGTAAAATGCTTTTCAAGCAGACTAATAAATTGCTTGAAAACAACCATTTGATGCTTTGAGGAATTAGAGCAATTTTGGGTATTAAACAGACGTTGGATATTGATTAGCAATACAAACAAAAGGGAACGTAAAGCATCTTCACTTTTATCTTCTAATTGAAATTCTTCCAGCATCAAATCAAAACATTTATTGATTTGATTGGCACTATTGTTTGAGAGTTTGAGGCATGGATTATGATATAAATTATTCAAATAAATGAGTTCAAAAAGAATATTTTTATTAGTCTGATTGAGCAACAAAAACTCTTCAGTAAACATCAATCGATAGCCTTCAAAAACAGTATTATTACGTTCCCATTGATGAAGTTGGCCTTCTGAAATAAAAAAAAGCATATTTTCTTCAATATCAAATTCCTTGTAATCAACACTTTGTTTGATTTTACCTTTTTTGATTAAAAAAACCTCACAAAATTGATGTTTATGTGGTCTGATAATATTTTTTGCAGGAGGAGTGCCTTCCAATCTATTTATATGGAAATGAACATTTTTCTTATTTGTGTTAAGAAAATCAGCTATTTGGTAGGTTTTGAACAAAGAGATTATCGATAGTTTTTATGTCAATACTTGAAAAATATTAGATTGGATTATTCATTAAAATCAGTCTTATAAACAACTTTACCTGTATATGAATTAGAAACTTTTACCCAATCTATTGAGCCAGCACCTTTGAAAACAAGACGTGCATCTACTATGCCCAAACAGGCTTCATATGTTTCAAACGCACCTTTAAACGCTAATTTATCATTTACAAACACCTCCAAAATTTTACCTTTTACGACCAATTTGAAAACATTCCATTCATCTTGATTTACGCCAAAACTATCTAAATCAATGTTCTTTCGTTTGTTATTTTGAATCCTGAAATATGTTTTCCCTACAATTAAGGAAGCAAAATCGGTGCAACCTTCTGTTGTAAATTTAGCACCGACTGAGTTGAAATTCTTATCAAAAAAGATTATTTGCATATCATAGCAGCTTTCTCCACCTTCGTTTTGAGGGTTTTTCATTCGGGCTTCCATTTGCGTACTGTCTAAATTCAAACCAAAATCTTGAACAAGCACATGAGTCGTATTTTTCAAATCATCTTCTTGTTTAATTTCTTTCGGCAATTCGTTTGGGTCGAAATGAAAAATCCCACCTTTGATGTAATTGCTTGTTGGGTTGATATTCGTAATCCAGTCTTTTCCGTAAGCCACACCAAAGCCCCAAGCCGTCCATAGATTGCGTTTAGAGTAAACTGTATGGTAAAGGTGCTTTACTACTTTATTATTGACAGATAGTGTCAGATGATAAATACCAGGAAAAAAATAGGTTTGAGCTAGTGTATCATTTTTTTTATTGGAAACCACCGTAAAGCCTTCAAAATGAGTCCCTGTAACAATTTTTCCTACTCCAGTTTCTATTTCTATATTTTTCACATTAGGCAAGCTCGAAACATCGTATTTAATTCTGACTGCCTGTGGATATTTTCCTACAGTTTTGATGATTTCAAACTTAATTCCATTCAAATCTTCTTCGGTGAAGGGTCGGTTTTGCCACCAATTAAAGGTAAAATATGAAATAACACCAATTAAAACTATTCCAAGAAAAGCAAATAAGTACTTTTTGAGATTTCGTTTGGGCTTTAATTCTTGATAATTAACAAATCCTTGATTATCAAGAACTAAACTTTGATTTTTCAGCAAAATTGGCAAAAGGCTTTCATCAATATTGACATAGTTAATATTAATATTCTGAGAATCGTTTAGTTGATTTTTTTCGATAAAATCCTCCCAACCATCATAAACTAAATATATTGCTATACCTGAGCGAGAATGACTCTGAATACGAGCCTCCTTACTTCCGTATTCGTAGATAAATCGTCGTAGAAAATCTTTACTGAATAAATATTTACTGCTTTGTCCGTTAAGTTTTTGATAAAGACACACTTCAATATCGGCCAAGAGTGCTTCCAGAAAAGCATTTTTGTTTTTGATGGCTTCAAAACTTTCAAATTCATTAAAATCTGACTGCCATTTTTCATTCCACTCATCAATTATCTTTTGAAGAAATTGCTCTCGGAGTTCTTGCAGAAAGATTTTGTCTTTGATTTTCATTTTAGTTTTAGGCAAAAGAATATTTCATAAAAATAGTGTTTTGCAAAAGTTTTTGCAAATAAAATTCATTTGCAAAAGTCATTTTGCAAATAGAATGTAGCTATTTATTGCTTTTTTTACTTCGTAAACAAAAAACAATCCCCATGAAAAAACTTATTCCCATCATCTATTTATTGTTTGGAGCAAATCAGCTTATCCAAGCCCAATCAATAACATTACAGCCAAATACGGGTAATAATGGCAATTTGCTTATTAAAAGTACGCAATATGTCTATGGAAATATTTCTACCACAGATGCCTCTGGGGCAGACTTATTTTTTAGAATAAGTGAGCCTACCAATGGTATCGGTATTGCTGGCACTCAGATTGGTGCTATCTCTACTTATCCAAGTATGTTTCAATTAAGCACTTATAATTCGAGTATGCTAAATTTCAATGTCAATAACAAAAACGTTCTAAGAATATTGCCAAATGGTTATATAGGCATCAATCAGACTGCCCCAAGTCGATTTTTTCATGTAAACGGCAGTACGATTTTGAGCGAAACATCTGATTCTTCCAATGTGCAGATTGGCTCTACCAATTTGACAAATGCCAAATTGGTAGTGAATAATACCAATTTTCAGCATGGCGTTTTGATTACTTCGCCTTTTAACCCTGGTGGATTTGCCCTAAATGTTGATGGCACTACCCGCTTACAAGGGCTAACGATAATTGAGGGAGTAACCAATATTCAAAACGCCCTTAATGCACAACAAGGGACATTTAATGGTTCAGTAGCCATTACTGGTAATCTAAATGTAAGTGGGTCTGTTTCAAAAGGCAGTGGTTCGTTCAAAATTGACCATCCGCTCGACCCCGAAAACAAGTTGCTTTACCATAGCTTCGTAGAAAGCCCCGACATGATGAATGTCTATAATGGCAATGTAGTTACTGACGAAAAAGGCTTTGCCACCATCACATTGCCCGATTATTTTGAGGCACTAAACAAAGATTTTCGCTATCAACTCACGCCAATCGGCTCTTTTGCACAGGCGATGGTAGCAAAAAAGGTAAAAGACAATCAATTTATTATCCAAACCGACAAACCAAACATCGAAATCAGTTGGCAAGTAACAGGTATCAGAAATGATGCTTATGCTAAAAAATTCAGAATACCCAATACAGTAGAAAAATCTGCCTCCGAAAAAGGAAAATACCTATACCCAGAGGCATTTGAGAAGCAGTAAAGGGTAAATTAACTCATGTTATACACTTTCTGAAATTTCCCCCTTGAAAAAAGGAGGGGAAAAAAAAAATCTAAAAAAAATGAAAAAAACAATACTCATATTACTCCTCCTACTGTGCCAAAAAGGTTTTGCACAGATAACCACAGTCATGTTTTTGGATATTCCAACAGTCGATGGTGAGTATGTCATAGTCAATGCTAACCGTACTACCGTAACGCCCGCACCTACAAAAACAAGCAACCTTTTGATTAGCAACTACTCATTTAGCTGGGTAAATGATACCAGGATTGTGAAAGGCACTACTACTTCAACCGTGAAAAATGGGAAAGTGAATCTTTTTGGAGAAATGACGGTGAATTTTCAGATAGATAAATCGGTCATTGCTTTGTTTGATAGATTGGTCAACAATACCAACGTGCCTATTATAGATTTGTTTATTGATAAACCTGCCAATATACCAACACCTCAAACCGAAATCAAACGCATACGGATGGAGGGCGTTACGATAAGTGAACTCAGCCTGACCAGTGCAGAAATACCTCAATACTACATGAAATTGAAATTTGAAAAAGTCTCTATCATAGAGCATAATATCAATGGAGTGGGAGTAGTAACAAAAGGAACTTCTTATGGTTGGAATTTTCTTACAGTATCGCCATATTCTTATTCATTCTAAAAATTTATCAAAATGAAAAACAAAACATTAAAAATATCATTCGTATTGCTATTTATCGGACAAATACTGTACGCACAGTCGGCAAGGACTTTTATCAAAGGTACAAACATAGTAGGCGAAACTCCAACATCTGGCTTCGCTGTGTACATAGAAATCTTTAATGTCAGCTACTCAACTACCAATGATAGGCTGATAACAACACAACCTGTACTCAATAAACCCAATGAAAAAGCCCAGACAGGGGTTTTGTCGTTTAAAAAAATAAAATCAAAAAATAGTCAGATTTTTTTTGATATAATGCGAGGGAGCGTAAGTGACGGCTTTACAGATGTTGAAATTGCCTTTGCGAAATTTATTCCAAATAGCTATCATACCTATCTCAATTTCAAAGCAAAGAATGTGCGGGTTTTGTCTATCAAAGATAATGGAGATTTTACCGAAACCATAGAGTTGCTAATGCCAAAGGTATTTATTTTTTACAGACCTACCAACCCCACCACAGGGCAATTAGACCCTCCAATAAACTACGGTTGGGATTTCTTGACTTATGCAGCTTGGAATGGAAGTTGATTTTTAGATTAATAAACCCAATATTTGAGCGATAAGTTTCGGATTTATCGCTCAGATACTTGTGATTTTTGATTGATAAAAAACAGTTTATTAATCATTTTTCCTAAATCATGATTTAAAAAATTTAGGAGAGATTGGAAGGTATTTTGAAGGAGTTTAGAAAGTAAAATCAAAAAAATCTAACTATTAAAATAACAAAATATGCATAAATTGTATTGAGTATTCTCCCAAAAAACCATGAAAAATCTAATCCTTTTCCTACTCCTTGTTTGCTCGTAGACAGCACTGGCTCAGATAGTTCAGTACTTCAATAGCAATGGTAATGAACTAAATTTCTATAAACTTGGAAGTTATTCTTATACCGAGCAAAATTTGCCTTCGGGTGTGCAAGCAACGCCCAACGTCCGTATGGGGCCTACGCCACAAAATGATTTTATGTATGTAGCCACTGCCAGACTGCATCAAAAACCTAAACGATGCCATTTCTACGACCAATGTTAGCACTGGTATTACGCTCAAAATGAAAACCAACAATATCAGAAAATTTAGTGCAAATGTAATCACAAGAACTCCTGATGGAACATTTATCACTGGTGAAGCAATGATTTTGAGCGTTTACACCATTCAAGGCATTGGGCAGTCTTATATTTTTAGCAATTCTTCTATTACTTGGATGGGCTTGGTAGCTACAGTACATAGATTCGGTAAAAGTAAGATATGTAAGTGACTCGACCAATGTAATTACGATTGGAAATACAATGGTGGACCTAATGTAAGCAAAATAATAGTCGCACGCTACAATGGAATTGCCAACCCGACAATTTTGTCATCGGTTTCAATTGATGATAACAAGTAGCACCATACTATATTGGTAGATGCTGTAGGTATGACACATTACCTACACCAATTGCACCATTGCAGGTACTGCCCCGCAGGCAATGACAATTGAAGGCCAAACTTCGGGCATTGTTAACTTGACCCTAAAGAATGTGTTGATGTACGGCAACGGAAGCGGTATCACTACCAACAATTTCAATGGCGGAAGTACCCCTACTACCATCACATACAGTTTAGTGCAAGGCGTCACTCCTAGAACGGGCAACCTCAACTGCAATACGATCAACCCCAACTTTATAGATCTGCCGAGGTTTTCTTCGGCACCCACCACAGCGGATGATTTTTACGTCAAATGGGGTTCCAAAGTTATCAATACAGGCATCAATCCTATAACAGGTAATAATGGGAGGCACTTGCCGTCGGATTTGGACCGAACCCCCGCTCCATTTGAAGTCCCTATGACATGGGTGCGTATGAGTATGTAGGCAATCTGCCATCACAAGTTAAAAATAGCAACATCACAGGCACTATAGATTTTCCTGATTATGCAGGCAGGTCAATTCAAACTATCACTTCAAAAGCCAAAATCTTAACCCCTGCAGGAGCAATAGATTTTAAAGCACCAAATTCGATAACTCTCAACCCAGGACTCGAGATACATGGAATGAGTAGTTTTTTCAAGGCACAGATTGTGGCGAATGTGGCTTGTTTTAGTTGAACTATTAATCAATGCTTAGTTCAACAGAAAAGCCATTTTCGTAAAATATGTTTAAAGTTGCACCAATATTTTTGGCTCGCATTTTCATATTATTTAGCCCCAAACCATCGCTATTGATTGTATTTTTTTTAGAACCATCGTCATGAATCAATAAATACAAGGAGTTTTTTTCTTGTCTAAAAACAATAGTTACGTTTTTTGCGTCAGAATGTTTACAAATATTAATGATAGCTTCTTTCAATATCAAGTAAACATTCTGCCTTTTTTCAGGGTTGATAAATTTCTTCGAGTCTTCGACTTCGACCTTGAATATATGTTTGATTTGCTTCATATTGAGGTTTTTCTCAGCAAAAGCCCTCATTCGGTCAATCAAGTTTTCGTATTTATCCTTTCTTGAATCAATTGCCCAAACAGTATCTCGCATTCGTTCCATGGCATCATGGCTCATGCTACTGATTTCTAGTAATGACTCTTTTTGTTCTTCTTTGGCCGAAAAAGCCAACATTTGCGACTGCATGGCAAGCCCCGATAAAACTGAGCCAACATCATCATGCAAATCAACTGATATTTTGGTACGAATTGCTTCTAAGGCTCTTATTCTGTTGATACCTTGTTCCACCCTATAATTAATGAGTCGATAAATAGTATAGCCAATACACAAAATATAAATCAAATATGCCCACCAAGTTTTCCAAAAAGGTGGACGAATCGAAAATTGGTATGAATAAATTTCACTCCAATTACCATCACTATTCATCCCTTTCACCTTAAAAACATAATTGCCTGTAGGCAAATTCCCGTAGGAAGCCTCCGAACGTGCTGACGGAACGCTCCAAGTTTTTTCGAGTCCTTCTAATGTGTATTGGTAAATCAGTTTTTGTGGGGTATTGGTATTGATGCCCACAAATTCAAAATTGAGATAACTATTATTGTAGGCAAGTTGTAGTTTTTCTGGGAGATTATACCATTGAGATAAGCCCTCAAAATGAAAATCACCAACTTCCAAGCCATTTTTCAAAACAAAACTTGTATCTTTTTTCCAAGTAATAGGTTCGTTAAATAATTTTATATTGGTTAACTGCATCACAGGTTTCTCTTTTTTTATCAATTCTTGGCTCGGGTCAAAAATGGTTAATCTATCAGTCATCGGAATCCATATTCTGCCAGTTGAGTCTTCAACAATATCAAATCTTCCACCACCAAAACCTAAATAACCTTGTTCGGCTGTGTAATTTTTGAAATAAATCGGCTTTGAAAGTGGTTCTTTGGAAGCAAGTTGCTGCAATACATCGCTTGATAGTTTGCTTAGACCATTTCGAGTATTAAACCATAGATTACCCACTTTATCATTCAAAATACCAAAAGCAGAATTATTACTCAAGCCATCTTTTTCTGTAAAATGAATAAAAGTCTTATTTTTATAATTGAGATGAGTAATTCCATCTGCTAAATTACTAAACCAAAAATTCCCATATTTGTCTTCAAACACACTTTCCACAATACTTAGCTTCATTCCTTCTTTTTCAGTAAAATTGGTCAGTTGCTTGCCATTTTTATCAAGTCTTGATACGCCATTGAAGGTGCAAAACCAAATATTGCCACCACTATCTTGCCAAATCCTAATAACTTGGCTGTGAGGCAAACCTTGTTTTGTTGTAAAATGAGTAACCGTACTATCTTTTTTATTGATTCGTAGAACTTCTCCTTTTTGTCTTGAGCTATACCATATATTTCCATCCTTGTCTTCAAATATACAAACCACGTAACTTCCACTATCTCTGAAATGTGTCAGGGTTTTTCCATCAGCATTGAGTCGGAACATATTAAAGTCTTGTGTTCCGCACCAAATATTACCGGCTTTGTCTTGCAACATACTCGTAATGTTTTCATTACTCAAGCCTTCTTTAGGTGTGTAGTTTTTAATTTTATTTGCTTCAAAATCAATTTTTGAAATTCCTCCTGCATGAGTACCCACCCAAATATTTTGTTTTTTATCTTTCAATACACAATTTACTTGAAATCCAACTAAGCCATCTTTCTTGCTAAGGTTGTTTACCATTTTACTGTGTTTTACCACACCATTTCCAGTTCCAAACCAAAGATTATCATTAATATCAATCATTGAAGATATTACTTGATTATCGGGCAAACCTTCATTGCTCGTTATTGATGTAATCGTTGCAAAAGTTTTGTCAATTTTATAAACCCCTCCTGGCATTGCTCCAAACCAAATATCACCTTTCATATCTATCGAGATTTTACTTGCATAACTATTCTGATTTCCTGTTAAATGATAAAAGTTATTACCGTCAAATCTTGTTACACCCGTCCACATGGCCAACCAAATATTACCAGAGTGGTCTTCTTTTACATCTATAATTGTATTATAAGTAAGTCCTTCATAATAACTAAATCTTGAAAAACTTTTTGAATCATATTTTACTAGTCCATAATCTTGAGTAGTAAACCAAAGATTCCCTTTTGTATCTTCTAAGATACTCAATACATTAGGCGGCATCCCCTGTTTCATTCCAAAATGAGTAAAAGTATTGTTTTTGGGAGTAAACATCGTAACACCGCCGCCTAAGGTTGCGAACCATATATTACCTTTTCTATCTTCGATGATTGATTCGATATTATTATTACTCAATCCTTCGTTTGTTGTATAATTTGTAAAATTTACCCCATCATATTTCGTTACCCCTCCTCGAAAACCCAGCCAAATATTTCCTTCTTGGTCTTCCAGACCACATTGATAAAAATTATCAACTAAGCCTTCTTTTCGAGTATAATTTTCAAAAGTATGTCCATTATACTTTGAAATACCATTGAAAGTGCCCAACCAAATATTTCCTTTTTTATCTTGAAAAAGGTTATGTACTTGGCTTTCTATCAGCCCTTCATTCAGTCCAAAAATTCTTAAATTAAATGGATTATAATCTTTGCTATAAAACTGTTTAGCGACATTGATTTGGGGACTTCCTGCACGCAAAGGCTGATGAATAGCTGGCACAGATTTAGGAAATGGTACAGAATCTAAGCCTAAAGTATAAACTTTTGGATTACCTGCTTTTGTAGTTTTCCATTCAATTGGCTTTGTATAACTTGGAATTGGTGATTCGGTGGGTTTTCCAAGTGGAATCGTCTCCATTTTTCCAATAGGAAGAGTTTCCAATGGTGGCATGGTATCCAGTGCAATCTGATAACCATTGGCGGCTAAGATTTTTAAGGATGTTTGCTCTCTTTGTGAATTACCCTGTTGACTACATGCAAACAATAGACTTATAGGAATACAAATCAGCCAAGTTCTCACAGCAAAAGTGCGAAGTTTATTAGTTTTCAATTTTAGGCAAATATTTATTTTTTGAGTCAAATACTAACCAATATGCCCCTTCATGTATTTTGTAATGGCCTCCGTTTTATTATTTACATGAAGAACTTTATACATTTTTTTGATGTGCGAGCGTACCGTTTCTATTGAAATAAATAGCTCTTCTGAAATTGCATTATAGCTTTTACCATCAACTAATTTCTCCAAAATCTCTTTCTGCCGTTCAGAAAGTATGGTAGCTTTACTGACTCTTCCCCCCATCAAATGGTTGATAATCTCACGGGCAATGCTCGGCGACATATATGAGCCACCATTAACTACTATCCTGATAGCCTCAACTATTTCTGTCAAACTCGCTTTCTTTGATACATACGAACAAGCTCCTGAACAAAGAGCTTTCAAAATCATGTCTTCTTCTTCATAAGTTGACAAAATGATGATATTCATCTCGGGTTTTCTTTCAAGCAATATAGGTAAAGCATCAATACCAGACATTCCTGGCAAACCTATATCTAAAAGTAAAATGTCCGTGTTTTTCTTAGGATTTGCTTCAATTTCATACAAAAAAGACTCAACAGAGCCATGAATCATGGCTAATTCAAACTCTTCGTGAAAGCCAATAAACTTGGATACATTATCTCTGATTACCTTATTATCTTCTATAATACTGATTTTTGTCTTTTCCATAATCAAAAAATTTCTACAAAAATACCTTTAAAGGCTTTCTTTTCCTATCACCCTGTCGGGTGATAGTTGGCAAAAAATTACATGAAATTTCACCTTTAAGGGTTATTTTTTGAGTTTTTTTTTTGTAGCAAATTTGTAGAAACAACTGGCATACATACACCATGAAAACACCCAAAATCTTAAATGACCTCAGCCAAGAAAGCATCTGCTATCTTGAATCTTCTATCAATTATACTTTGCTTTATTTGCAAGATGGTAAAAGTATCGTTTCAGGCTACAATATAAAAGTTTTTGAGAAAATATTTCACAAAGACGATTTCATAAAAGTCAATCGCTCTAAAATTGTCAATGTAGCTTTTATCAAAAAGACATTGATGACAAATAATGTTTATGCTGTTCAATTGGTCAATGGCGACCAAATCAATATCTCCCGTCGTAGGCTTAATAAGATTAGAGAAACGTATCCCACTATATTTTAAGGCATTCATATTTACCAATCAAAAACTTATTTTTACCCATGAAAAAACACTTTATTCTCGTCATTATTTTTTGTATCGCTTGTTTTTCTGGTTTTGCTCAAAGTAGCATTACGATAGAACCAACCACAAATAATCAATTAAAATTACGTGGAAATGGTAATGGTGGATATTGGCCCAGTATCATCGGATATAGGTCACTCGGAACATCTGCCGCTCCAATAGCAGTCAATAAAGATAATTGGTTATTATCAATTGATGGCTCTGGTTATAATGGAAGTGTTTATTCAAACGCTGGTGGTGGAGGCAACACTGCCATTCAGATAGTAGCTGATGAAAACTTTACACCAACAGCCAATGGAACTTATTTAAGATTTTCAACCATAACCAAAGGGACTGTGAGTTTGCCAACAGAAAGAATGAGAATAAATAGTGATGGCAATGTAGGTATTGGTTCAACCACTCCAAATGCACCTCTGCAATTGGCGAATACCCTTGCAAATAGAAAAATTGTTCTTTATGAAACGGCAAACGATGACCATCAATATGTCGGTTTGGGCAGTACCTCTGGAGAATTCAGGTATCAATCAAATCGACCTGGAACGAGTCATGTATTTTATTCTGCAATAAATTCGACAAGCTCGAAAGAATTGATGCGAATCAAAGGTGATGGCAATGTAGGTATTGGAAACTCAAATCCAACAACTGCAAAATTAGTAATTGGTGGTACAGCGGCAAGCCAAGGTCTTGATTTATCAACGGCTGACCAATATGCCAATGTAAGAGTTTTGCAAAATACTAATGGAACAGCAGATAAAGATATATACATGGGTTATGGAAGCGGAGGTACAAGTTCATTACATCTATATTCAAATAATACTGAAGTTATGACTGTGAAAAATGGCAAAGTTGGAATTTTTAATAATAACCCATCAGGTCTTTTACACTTCGATGACGGCCTAAGAACCCGAAAAATAGTGCTTTATGACGATGGTGATAATGATAATACTTTTGCTGGTTTTGGTATAAATCCTGGTACATTTAGATACCAAATAGAAAATACTACCTCAAGCCATGTTTTTTATGCTGGTGTAAATACAACTACTTCAAATGAGCTGATGCGAATCAAAGGCAATGGAAATGTAGGAATTGGAAATGCTACGCCAGGCTTTCCACTAAACTTTGCTTCATCAACAGGTGATAAAATCTCACTGTTTGGTAATTCTGGCAATCACTATGGCTTTGGTATTCAAGGAAATGCCTTACAAATTCATACTGACTTAGCTGCATCAAATATTTTGTTTGGTTATGGCAATAGTGCTTCATTTACTGAGACCATGCGAATCAAAGGCAATGGAAATGTAGGTATTGGCACAGCAAATCCTGTCAATAAATTAGACGTTTTAGGAACGATTAGAGCTTATGAAATGGTAGTTGAAATTGGCTGGGCAGATTATGTTTTTGATGAAAAATTCAAGTTAAAACCCCTCAATGAAGTGGAGAATTTTATCAAAACTAACAAACATTTACCTGATGTTCCTTCGGCGAAGTATTTACAGGAAAATGGAGGCAAAGTTTCTGAATTAATGACAAAAATGATGCAAAAAATAGAAGAATTAACGCTTTATAGTATTCAGCAAGAAAAGAAAATAGAAGATTTGGAAAAACGTTTTGAGCAAAAAAAGTAATTATCAAAAACATCTAAAATAATGAAAAAATTATCCTTATTAATCAATATATTATTGGGAAGTTTTATAGCTCAAGCACAGATTGATTGTGGCACTAAATCTGAAAAAAATCCTATTGTTTTTACGAAAGCACAGTTAGAAAATATCAGAACAATAACCGCAATTAATGAACCCCTCTGTGTCAGAATATACATAACGGTTTTTGCTGATGATAACGGAACTAACAGAGCCAACACAGATGCCGAAATTATGTCGCAATTTCAGAATATGAGGAATCATTATAGTCCACAATCAATATGCTTTATGCTTATCAATCTAAGACAAATAAATAGTACAGACCTCAACGACCAAAATGCAGATACCGAGGTTGATGAACTAATACCCTATACAGTACCTGGCTGCATAAATATTTTTATTCATAAAAATCTTCCAGGGCTAAATGGTGTGTCTTATGGGGGTATCCTTAGTATGTGGAGTGGAGCTATTGGCAGTACAACAAATTTAACAACTTTAAGTCATGAAGTTGGGCATAGCCTCGGATTGGCACATACATTTGACACGGGAGCAGGTAGAGAAAATGTAACCAGAGTTACAAGCAATCCATGCTATAATTGTGAAACCAAGGGAGATTTAATATGCGATACCCCAGCCGATGATAATATTGACCCAAATAGCGTAGATGAGAGTTGTGTCTATACTGGAGGCCGATTCGATGATTGTTCGCCTGCTGAATCGTATGCTCCTATGACTAACAATATAATGGCATACGGCAACAGAGCTTGTCGCACAACATTTACGAATGGACAAGGCCTGCGAATGAATGCCATGATGCGAACAAATCCAACTGTAATGGCTTATGTCAACGAAGATGTTGTTGCGAATCCTAATAGTGCTGGCGTTTTTACGCCAACTTTTAGTAGCGGCGAAACTCAACAAACTGCAAGAGATTTGTTAACTCTTAGTCCATACGCTTCTAATCAATATATAGTAAATGGCACTGCAATTCATCATATTCAATCAAAAAAAATAGTGATGAAGCGAGGAACAAAATTTAGTCCTGCTGCGGGTGGTAAAGTTACTATAAAGGTAAATACTTATTGTAATGGCTTATGAATAGTTTGGCAGGGCACACTTTCAACGACAAACAATTTCGTATTAGAATAGTCAAAAAAAGCCCTCATTAAAGTGAGGGCTTTTTGCTTTATTCCACTTTAAAAGCCTTATTTTTTTTGTAATAATCGTAAATAATCTGATATTTATGTTTTATAAATATTTGAAACAAAATGAACAAAAACTTCTTTTTTTTACTCTTTTTAAGCATTTCAACTGCTTTTGGGCAAAAAACAAACCCTCAAATCTCAGATTTCAGCGAAGCGAAACCCATTGCAGGCATGAAGCTCGTTTGGCAAGATGAGTTTAATGAAAACGGCAAGCCCAATCCAAAATTTTGGAAGTATGAAAAAGGCTTTGTACGCAACGAAGAATTACAATGGTATCAAGAAGAAAATGCCAATTGCAGTAATGGTGTTTTATTAATTGAAGGAAAAAGAGTACAAATAGCTAATCCAAATTATGAAGCTAATAGTCAAAATTGGCGAAAAAATAGAAAAGAAATTAACTTTACATCGGCAAGTATTCAGACCAAAGGTTTGCAAGAATGGCAATTTGGTACATTTCTCATCAGAGCAAGAATTGATACAACACTTGGTTCGTGGCCAGCCATCTGGACTTTAGGAAGTTCGGGGCAATGGCCATCAAATGGCGAAATCGACATTATGGAATTTTATCGAGTAAAATCTGAACCAACAATATTGGCCAATGTAGCTCACGGAACAGAAAAGCAATATGTTGCTAAATGGGATGATTCAAAAACTAATTTGAAGTATCTTACTGATAAAAATGAAGATTGGGTAAAACAATTCCATATTTGGCGAATGGATTGGACACCTGAAAGCATTAATTTATATTTAGATGATGAACTTTTGAATTCAACCTCCCTTTCAGAAACGATTAATCCAGATGGGAAAAACCCTTTTTTACAGCCACATTTTCTGTTGCTAAATTTGGCTATTGGTGGGCAAAATGGCGGTGAACCAAAGCACGAAACTAAGCTAATTAAGTATGAAGTTGATTATGTGAGGGTTTATCAGAAACAGTAAATCGGTGCTAACTCAGCTTATAATAAACGACGGCAAGGTTTAACCCTCAGTGGAACTGCTTGCCGTCGTTAAAAATATTCTACCATTTCTTCTTTTTCTTCTTCTTATCACCAATAGCTACAGAATCTTGTTCTTTTTTCTTAGGGCTTGCCAATAATCTTTCTGCTAAATCGGGGCGATTGAGTTTGTGCAAACGACTACGAATCCAAGTTCTAAATTCAGGTTTATACCAAAAAAAGAATCGATTTTGTGCCAATTTCTCTTCACGAGTTTTGGCTGTTTTGATGGGTTGTAAAGTATATGGATGAACTCCCGAATAATAAATCACCTCGGCAACTGTCATTGGCGTAGGTGTAAAATCCTGTACTTGCTCCAACTGAAAACCTAAATCTTTGGTTTCAGCAGCGAGATTTGCCATATCAGCTTCTTCACAACCTGGGTGTGATGAAATAAAATAAGGAATTAAAGGCTGCTTTAAATTATGTTTTTCTTGAATCTTATCGTATTTGTCTTTAAATTTTCTAAAATACTTAAACGAAGGCTTACGCATCACACGAAGCGTATCATCAGATGTATGCTCAGGAGCAACTTTCAAACGTCCCGAAACATGGCGAGTTACCAACTGTTCCATGTATTCGTCGTGATTGCCATCTTTATTATTTTTATTGAAATCATCAACCAATAAATCATATCGCACACCCGAACCAACAAAAGCCTTTTTCACTTCTGGATGAGCATCTACTTGCTGATAAATCTTTGTCAAGGGCTTATGAGAAGTATCAAGGTTAGAACAAATAACTGGATGAATACAACTTGGACTTTGACAACGATTACAAATATCTTCGTCTTTGCCCTTCATTTTATACATATTTGCCGACGGCCCTCCCAAATCTGAAATATAGCCTTTGAACTCAGGATGTTTTACAATTTGTTCAACTTCCTTCATAATTGAAGTTTCAGAACGAGAAGCAATAAATTTCCCTTGATGTGCCGAGATTGTACAAAAACTACAGCCGCCAAAGCATCCACGGTGCATATTTATCGAAAACTTAATCATATCGTAGGCAGGAATTGGCCCACGATTTTTATACTTTGGATGTGGCAAACGAGTATAAGGTAAATCAAATGATTGGTCAATTTCCTTTTCATCCATAATTTTGAAAGGTGGATTTATCACCAAGGTCTTCTCTCCTACCTTCTGAATAATTCTATTGGCTTGCCATTTATTCGATTCAACTTCTACAATCTTAAAATTGGAGGCATATTTGATTTTATCTTGCAAACAAACTTCATGGCTTGCTAATTCGACAGTATTCCAACCTTTATAGTCGGGCAATCCTTCATGCGAATCATGTAAATAAGCAATCTGATTTACATCTCTGATTTCATTAAATGGCACTCCTGCTTTCAGTAAATTGAGCATTTCACGCAAAGGTTGCTCACCCATGCCGTACACCAACATATCGGCCTGTGAATCTGCCAAAATCGTTGGCATTAGCTCATCTTTCCAATAATCATAGTGTGTTACACGGCGAAGAGATGCCTCGATTCCTCCAATCAAAACAGGAACATCAGGATACAGTTGTTTTAATATTTTGGAGTAAACAGTTGTGGCATAATCAGGTCTAAAACCTGCTTCACCCCCAGGAGTATAAGAATCATTGGAGCGTAAGCGTTTGTTGGCTGTATAATGATTCACCATCGAATCCATGCAACCTGCTGTGACCCCGAAGAAGTATTTTGGCTTGCCAAATTTTTTAAAATCACGTAAATCGTCTTGCCAATTGGGTTGAGCTACAATCGCAATTCTAAAACCTTCACTTTCTATAATCCGCCCGATTACGGCAGTACCAAAAGCAGGGTGGTCAACGTAGGCATCGCCCGAAATCAATACTACATCTACATCATTCCAGCCTCTTTTTTCAACCTCTTTTTTGGTAAGCGGCAACCAGTCGGTTATTGGTCTTTCTATCATAAAATAGTTTATATTCTTTGGTTCACCGTCGGCAGTCATTGCCAAATGCTCCCCAAAAGCTATTTAGTTGTATTCTTGATTATTCAATCTTATCAACTTTTTACAAAATTAAGCAAATTCTGCTTAGATAAACTAATAAGGTAAGCCTTTGGTTTCAAGTTAGTATGTATTTAAAGATAAAACTTTCCCAATCGAAGGTATTATGCTTGCAACAAATACGCCACTACATCGTTTTGTTAGTCTAAAAATATCTTAACTCAAATAAACTTTTAATGAAGCAACTGATTTTTTTATTTCTTTCATTGCTTGTCTTTTCATCCTGTCGAAAAGATTTTGCCTACTTTCAAAAATCGACTAATCTCAGCTATTCTCCTAAGAAAAATAGTCCTAAATCCGAAATTCTGACAAATTTCACCAAACTTAATTTAATGGTTTCAGCTGATACTTTTGCTTTTGATTTAGATAAAAATGAGTCTTTTTCACCTCAATCGACAGAAGATATTGCATTAAATAAATATGCATCATGGGATGACAGAAAAAGGCAAAAGAAGCAATCAAAAATCAATAAAAAAGAAGGCAAATTTTTTCAAAAAATATTCCCAAATCAGTCTCATCATGAAAATAAACATGTAAAAAAGCGACGAAAAGCAGTTCCTTTCAATTCAACAATCTATACAGGGTTTATCATTTTGGGTATTGCGGTGCTACTTGCCTTAGTTTCGCTCAATTCTCTATCATTGCTTTTTGGTGTGGCATCAATTATCCTTCTTTATTTGGGTTTCAAAAGGTATTTTAGAAGAAAAAGGAGGCGTGATATTTTCCGATAGAAATGTAAGCTTAATAAAGTAAATTTCTTGCAATAGAAAGGTTGATATAGTAAATTTAATACTTGGGGCTATCATAAAAACAGCCCCTTCGATTTCTATCATTTTTCTCCACTTTTAGGAGCACTTTTTTCATTCCCGTTGCTTTTTTTATTATAAAACTTCTTTTTACTGCCGCCTTCAGGTTTTCTAAAAGGTTTTCTTGGAAGAGATGAAGCCTTGTATTCAGGAGCTTTACCCAAACCTAAGCTTTCGGTAATGTTTTGCTTTTCTACTTCCCTTTCAAGTAATTTTTCGATGCTTGCAATGCGATATTGGTCTTTTTCATTAATAAAAGTAAAGGCTGTGCCAGTAGTTTCAGCTCGTGCGGTACGTCCAATGCGGTGAATATAATCCTCAGCATCTCGTGGCACATCGAAGTTAATGACTAAATTCAAATTATTAATATCAATTCCCCTTGAAAGTACATCAGTTGCAACCAATATTTTGAATTGTTTATTCTTAAATCCTCTCAAATATTCTTCCCTTTCTTCTTGAGAATTATCTGACGAAATACCTTTAGCTTCAAATTTAGCTTTTGCTAAGGCTCTCACAATTCGCTCAATCATCATTTTTTGTGAAGAAAAAATAATCACCGATTGTGCGTCCGTATTTTTCATCAAATGTATCAACAAAGGCAATTTTTGTTCATCCGATGCTAAGTAAAATTGTTGATCAATTCCTGCCGCAGGTTTTGAAACGGCCAACCTAATTTCTTCGGGATTATTGAGTATTTTATTAGCGAAATCTCTTATTTTCTTAGGCATTGTTGCCGAAAACATTAGATTTTGGCGTTTTTGTGGGAGATGTTTTAGCACAAAAAGAATATCATCAGAAAAACCCATATCGAGCATTTTGTCAGCCTCATCTAAAACCAAACACTTGATATGTTTAAAATTTACTTCGCCCGAATTCATGTGAGCCATCAAACGTCCTGGTGTTGCAATGATAATATCGGCTCCTTTTACAAGGGCTTTCCTTTGTTGGTCCCAATCTTCACCTTTTCCTCCACCATAGATGGCAATGCTGGTTGCATTGATAAAATAACTAAAACCTTCGATTTGTTCATCAATTTGTTTAGCCAACTCACGAGTAGGTACAAGCACCAAAGCCGATGTCTGATTACTTTGTTCACGGCTGATTTGGTCAAGCAGGGGAATCAAATAAGCTGCTGTTTTTCCAGTACCTGTTTGAGCAGAAGCAATTAAGTCTTTTCCTTCAAGAATTATTGGAATCGCTTGTTCCTGAATAGGTGTAGTTTGTAGATAATTCATGGCATCCACTCCGTTTAGGACGCTTTCATGAAGGTTAAGTTCGTTAAATTGCAATTGTTTTCAGTAAATTAATAGGATTATCAAAGCATTATTATTTACAAATATACCATTAAGTAGCTAATGGTCAATAAACGATAGCCGATAGTTTTATAAAATATTGATAATTAGCCATTTATTGATAAAATTATTGATTTTAATACCCTATTTAGTTTTTAACATCTCCTTTAAAAGGCCTATTTATTATAATTGATTAAAAAACAAAAACCCCAACTGAGAGTCGAGGCTTGCTTTTTAGAGGAAAGATGGTTTTAATTTCTCAAAGGCATTTTTAATTTTTGCTCTAGTTCTATGACCATTGGAACTAAAATATGGTCTTCGATGATAGCGTGTTTTCTTAGCTCAAGTTCAAAAAGTTCGACTTGATTTAAGAATATTTTATATGGCAACGGAATGGCTTCATTACTCGAATAATTCTTGATAATTTGACTCACTTCTTTCAATTCATCTTCAATCGGCGAGTGACTCGAAATAAACTTTTCGATTGAAAAATTAGGGTCAATTTCCAAACTTCCAGCACATACAGTCTTAACCTTCGAGGCAACAATCACCTTTCTGATATAGGGAAAAAGTTGTTTTTCTTCCATCCGAATGTGGTCAACTAATTTGTTTTTATAGTCATTAAAGAAAATGGCTAAACTTGCCAATAGTTGATGACTTTGACCATATTTACTAAAAATATGCAATAATGACTGTTCAATTTCAGGCAATTTTTTGCTCAAATAATATTGGTGTGTTACTTGCAAATAATCCAATATATCTTCAACCGAAAACTTTCGCATTTTCTCGAAAGGAAAATCTTCATCATCATTGTACAAATCTAAGATTAGCTCAATCAACTCATGATTCATTTCCAAATGATTAATTGCTTTAGTCTTTGGTGTATTGTCTAATCTTTCAGTTATCAACTGAAGCATTTTTGAGTTATCAATGAGGTCGTTTACGGAAGTCATAGGAATAATTGGAAATTTAAAATGAATAACGACTGATGATAAAATTTCATTATCAAATGTACTGATTTTTAATACTATTTATTCTACAAACCTATGGAAATGAGTTTATGTAAAATATGATGAAAATCATAAATCAAGAGAAAGGGGAGTTGAAAATCGAAATAAACAAAAAAGCATTCCGAAAGATGAAACTTTCGGAATGCTTTTATATAATCGTGGACGTATTATCCATTGACTATGATTATTAGTTCGCTACAAACTCACCACTTGCTCTTAGCTCAACTTCTTCGCTAACAACTGCTGATGGCATTGCACCTACGCCAAAATCAGTACGTTTTACAGTACCAGATGCTTTGAAACCAACTAATTTTTTACCTTGACGGTTTGTACCTGTTCCAATCAAAGTAAGGTCTAAAGTAACTGGTTTTGTAACACCTTTCAATGTCAAATCACCTTTTAAAACGTATTTTTTTGCTCCTGCTGGTGAGATTGAAGTACTTTTGAAAGTCATCGTTGGAAACTTCTCAGTATCAAACATATCAGCTTTTTGCAAATGGCCATCTCTCATTTCTTGGTTGGTTGTAATTTGCTTTGTATCAGCAGTTAATTCAAAAACTGCATCCGAGAAATCTTCTTTTGAAGAAGTGATACTTGCATCAAAACTTTTGAAAACGCCATCAACTTCTGACATCAATAAGTGAGTCACAGTGAAAGTCATTTTTGCGTGAGCTTTGTCAACTGTCCATTTTTGAGCATAAGAAGCTGCTGATACTAATAAAGCAATAGCGAGAACGGTAATTTTTTTCATTTTAATTGTTTTTTTTGGTTAATACTTATGAATAATTAGACTAATTCTTTAACAAATGTAACAACATATAATGTTCCGACAAACTAATAAATATTCTTTAACAAATCATTAACGAATAAAATTGATAGACTTGATAGGTTGAGCCAAACATTTTAATAATACAGAACACTATCATTAAACTTAATAATTGTTAATGCACCCTACAACGTTTCTTTAAATAATTTTAGTGTACGCTCCCAAGCTAATTTTGCAACTTCGGCATTGTAACGGGTCGGTGCAGTATCATTATTGAACGCATGATTTGCTCCATCATAGACAAAGATTTCATACTTTTTACCTGCTTCTTTAAGGGCAGCTTCGTAAGCCGGAATTCCAGCATTGACTCTTTCATCCAAACCTCCATAATGAAGTAGAAGTTTTGCTTTTATTTTTGGTACATCAACAGCATCAGCTTGACGACCATAATATGCCACTGCCGCTTTCAAGTCTGGTGAATTGACGGCCAATTGATTGGCTAATCCTCCACCCCAACAAAAACCAACACAGGCAGTTTTTCCATTACAGTCGGAGCGTGAACGCAAATAATCAAAACCTTTCAAGAAATTATTGATATTTTTTGGAGCATCTAATTTAGCAAATAATCCACGAGCTTCGTCTTCATTGGCTGGGGTTCCACCTAAAGGAGATAAAGCATCGACACCAAGAGCTAAATAGCCTGCTTTGGCAACTCTACGTGTTACATCTTTGATGTGAGGATTGAGTCCTCGATTTTCATGAATCACAAGTACTGCACCTAATTTTCCTGTTGCTGCTTTAGGTTTAGCAAAGTATGCTTTCATGGTTGAGCCATCGCCTTCATAAGTGATGTCTTCGGTAATTAAATCTTCATCATTTTCAGCAATTGTAGCTGCATTGGCATAATTTACTTCTAACAAAGGTAAAATGGCAATAGCTGCGGCAGTACCACCTGTCAGTTTAGCCAAACGTTTCATAAACTCATTCCGACTGAGCGGCTTATGAGTATATTCGTCAAATAGGTTGATAATTTCTTGATTCATAAAATTTCAATTTAAAAGGTTGATTTTCTAAAATTACAATATAATAAAAAAATGTAACACATTTTGTCAAAGTATTTATGAATAATGGAGTTTAGAAACCTGTCCTCCTTGTTGCACTAAAATAATGTATTGGAAGAACATTTAGTTCTTCAGCTAACTAATTACGGGTTCCCCCATAATCACTTTCTCTGTCACGCCAAATTGAATGAAAATGGTAGGGTTCATTAGGGAGCACTTGTCCCCGTTGCACACTAAATTCGAGCCAAATACTAGGCCCATCAATTCGTATATAATCGTTCTGATTTGTCAATGAAGTAGTTCCACTAAATGTAATGTAGGTATTGTCTAATTCACTAACATATTTTGCCAATATCAAGGCAGCATCATCATCATTGATATCAGCTGTGTACGTTTTAATGGCATCAATTACTAATTTTTTCTGTAAGGCTGTCAAGTCAACTAATTGTAATCCTGTATGTTTTTCGGGAAAAACCCAATTTTTTGAAGGTGTTAAAAGTATATTTGTAAATGTATTTGGAGATTTTGCAAGGCTCAATTGTGCTTCAGTCAGTCCTTTTAATAAAGCCGACATGGCATCTCTTTCTTGACTAATAGGTGAATAAACTTTACCATTTGTTTGAAAAACGTATGGTTCAACCGCTTCAAAGCGAGGGGTTGCACCGATCAATTTCCCATCTTTGTAAGTATTGGCAATTGTATAATGGTGGCCAGTCAATATTATTTCAAAGGTACTTGTCATTGATGGTTTTCCTAAAAATGCAAGGTAATAATTACCAGCACCATATTTTCCACCAGCTTCCTTTGTATTCAGAAAATCATCGGCTAACCAAACTTGTTGAATTTCATCCCAGCCTTCATTAGGAGCTGAACCAGTCATTTCTTTTATGAGATTTTTCAACGCTTTTAATTGTGTTTCATTTAAATCGCCAATTCTAATTCCTAATCTTGGAAATAAAGAAGCAGGAAGATTTGACCAAACTTTAATATTGTCCATTGTGTAGGCAAATTCCAATTCGGTGATTTGAATCGGAGAAAGTGCCGCTTTAAAGTCATTGGCAAGGGAGACAATTTTATTAGTTTTTAGTACATTATTATTATCAATGGATTCTTTTGCTGTTTTCTTAGTTGCAAATCCAGAAAAGATTATTGCCATTAAAATTGAAAGTATTATAAACCTATTTTTCATCTTAGTAAAGATTTAAAAAATTATTTGAAATTCTCCTCGCCTAAAATAGTCACAAACATCATTTTAATATTTAAAAATTAGCTTGCAGCAAAGCCGCAAGCCATTTGAAACCTAATCTTACAATTTATAAAGTCTTAATTATTATTATTATCCCCACCTGACTTCACATCATCATTTTTCACTTTAGATTTTTTAGTCTCGGTAAATTTCATTTTACCAATTTTATAGCTGAATGTCAATTTGATATTTTGGTTATAAATATTATTAACACTTACTTGGTTGAATTGTGGTGAAGTTAATGTGCTTCTCATGGTCATTCCACCAAAAATATTATCAACAGCTAAACCAAGGCTTCCTTTTTTGTTTTTGAAATCTTTTCTTGCACCAACCGAGTACATCCCCATTCCACCTTGTGTTCCTTGTAATTGTACACGGTTTCCTCTGTATCCACCGAATGCTTGAATTGCCCAACCATTTTTAAGAGAAAGTTGTGATTGTAAACGTCCACCTATCACGATACCATCATTACTGATTTTAGAAGAAATACCATCTAAGCCAACTTGTTGTCCTTCCAAATAGTTGTAGAATAAATCAATTCCACCATTAACTGTCCATTTTGAAGTGATAAAAAAGTTACCAAAAATATTTGTACCGATGGTTTGCTCTTTACCAATGTTCTGGAAAGTTGAAATAACTGCTCCTGGCAAAGTATCTGATGGCATGGTAATACGAGTAATTGAGTTGTTGGTCTGACGAGTAAACACTGACATATTCAAATATGTTTTCTTGATGTTTGTACTTAAACTCAATTCTACGTTGTTTGAAATTTCAGGTTTCAAACTTGGATTTCCAATTGAAATACTTTGAGGGTTGGCAGCATTATAATTTGGATTCAATTGTTGCAAACCTGGGCGTTGAATACGGTTATTATAAGCCAATTTCAAAGTTGAAGATTTACCTAATGGTTTTGAAATATTCACACTTGGCACTAAATTTCCGTAAGCAGGAATCACAATTGCTTTGTTTTGATCGTTTGCATCAATTTTTGTGTATTCATAACGAGTACCAGCTTTGAAAGTAATCTTATTTTTAGTAGAATATGTATATGATACGTATCCTGCCGCAATATTCTGACTATAATTCAATAAACCTGCTGGATTTTTCGCATCAGAAGCAAACGAACCTGTTGCACCTGCAATACGGTATTCATAATCACTGTTTACTTGACGAATCACCGTTTTCAATCCAACTTCAAACATTTGGTTTGTTTTGATTGGTGTTTGGTAATCTGTTTGTAAAGTAATCTCGTTGTTAAAGTTCGTATTCAAGTTTTTCTGACGACTCAACAATTCTTGTGAATTATTCAATAAATCTGCATCGAAGTTATTAGTTAATTTATTTTGGCTAAATTGACCAGAAATTGACCATTCTTGAGAAGGTTTGAAAGTACGTATATAATCTAAGTTAATATCAACCGAGTTCGATAAGTCTCTACTGGTTACATCACGAAATGATGTCGAATTCAAGAGATTGTTGGTAAATTGATTGATTGTATAATCTTGCGTACGGGTAAAGTTACGAGTACCAAATGCAACCGAGGCTGTTAATGATTGATTTTTAGCTAAATCATAATCAAAACCTAAGTTATAACGACCAAATAAACCATTATCAAAAGCATTAGCAGTTTGGTTTGTCAAAATTGTATTGCCACCTCTGATTGTACTTTGGTCTAATGTTGTATAAGATTTATTGTAGAATGCACGACCAAATCCACCAAGCGTAACACCTAATTTACCTTGACGATAATTTCCATTTAAACTCAAGTTAGAGCCACGAATACCAACTCCCGAGTCAAGATTTAAAGTTAAGCCTTGTAAAGTTGATTTTTTCAAGATGATATTAATGATACCACCCGAGCCTTCTGCATCATATTTAGCTGAAGGTGAAGTAATAACCTCAACAGTTTTAATCAAATCGGCTGGAATCATTTTCAAGGCATCAGCAATACTGCTCGCAACGATTGTTGAAGGTTTGTTATTAATCAAAACTTTTAAGTTTGACGTGCCACGAAGGCTTAAATTTCCATCTAAATCAACCGATAACATGGGCACTTTGCGAAGTACATCAGCAGCATCGCCACCTCTTGAAGTAAGATCTTTTTCAGCATTATAAACCAATCTATCTACTTTTTCTTCAATCATTGATTTTTCTGCAGTTACCGTTACTTCATCTAATTGTTTTACACTTTGAGCTAATTTAATTACACCTAAATCATTGTCTTTGCCTTTTTCTACTTTTACTTCAATTGTTTTATCAGTAAAACCAATAAAAGTAATGACTAAATTATATTCACCTGCGGCAACTCTGTTCATTGAGAATTTTCCTTTTTCATCAGCTACTGTTCCGTCAACTACTTTTTTTGTAGCTTTATTATATAATGCCACGTTAGCAAATTCTACGGCAGTTGTCACTGTTTCATCTATTACGAAACCAAATATTTTTGAATTTCCTTTTGGAGCATTTCCATCAAGATTAAGTGTTGGAGCTTGAGTGTTAGATTGAGGCCTGCCATTGCCGTCCCCTCTTTGTCCACCCATACCTCCTGGGCCACCAGGGCCAAACTGTGCCGATACCAATCCAGTGGTAAATATGATAAGGCTGAGTATTGAGATTAACTTTTTCATTGTAGTATTTTTTAAATTGTAATATTTTAATTTGTTTAGAATGTCTTGTCTTTAAATTCTTTTTGTTTGAATTATGCTACAAATCAAAGGGTAAATTTTGACATACATTTTATAAATAGATAATTAGGCTTTACGGCTCGACAATTAGGTCAATAACTCGACAATACCGAAGTGTAGAATAGATCAGCTGAATTATCGGATAAAAATGCCGAAATGTAGAAAAAAGGGCAAAAACGAAGCATTTTGATACAAAATGTTTGCTTTTAAAAGTGTTTTTTAGCAAACTTTGATACTTGGTAATCAGCCATTAGCTCTCGACTTTTGCTTTTAGAATCGTTTATTTAAGTTTTAGCAATCTATTTTTGAAAGATGATTAACGGTTGCTAAGGAAAATCATTACCTAATATTTATACTCAAAAAATATGCAAGCTTTCATTCAGCGTAATAGGATATTTTTGTTGCACTTTTCTTTTTGGTGCTTATATTTTTCATTCTTTTTCTATCAAATCACCTTCTCCCGTCATGGCGAAGAAACTGATTATGGAAGAGCTTTTTTGGATGCCTCAACTCAAATACTTTTTACAGCCAGTGTTAGTTATTTGAATTATTTTTATTGGCTTCCTCGCTTTCTTTTACACAAAAACATCGGCCGATATTTATTAGAATTTTTTATTCCTTTTGCAATCATTATTGCACTTCATATCTATTTTAAAAGGTATATATATATTGATTTGAAAGAGGCTAAAGGATTTCTTTATTCTACAAAGTTTATTGTGCAACATAGCATGATAACGCTATTCATTGCGATTTTTGTTGGTATGCTGAGATTTGCTCAAGATTGGTTTGAATTAGAAGCTAAGAAAAGAGAAATTGAAAATGAAAGATTGACTGCTGAATTACGTTTTTTGAAAGCCCAAATAAATCCACATTTTTTGTTCAATACACTTAATAATTTGTATTACCTTGCCATGATTAATTCTCCGAATACAACGGAGGTGATTGAAAAACTCTCGCAAATGATGCGTTATATGCTCTATGACTCAAATCATCCGAAAGTTTCGTTGAGTAAAGAGATTGAATACATGAAAAACTATATTAGTCTCGAAAAACTACGATTGGATAATCAAGTGCCTATCAACTTTGAAATAAAGGGAAATCCTAACGAAGTTCAGATTGTACCATTGATATTTATTACCTTTCTCGAAAATGCGTTTAAACATGGCGTAAGTAATAATTCAATTAATGCCTATGTAAATATTCTGATTGATATTGAAGGCAAGGCTTGCACCTATAGTGTAGAAAATAGTAAATTGCCTCAAAATATGGAAAACACGAATGAAAAATCAGGAATAGGCTTACAAAATGTTAATCGTAGGTTAGATTTAAGTTATCCAAACAATTATGAGTTAATTGTAAACGAAGACGAAAAAGATTATAAAATTGTATTGAAGTTGAATTTAGGGTAGGAATTAGGAGTTAGGTTTTAGGAGTTAGGGATTAGGAGTTAGATTTTGGAAGTACAGAATTTATAAATACCTAATAATTAACACTTTACTTATTACATTAACAATTTATAATTAACCATTAATAATTAATCATTATTCAATTGTTTACTTGTATCATCATCGAAGATGAGCCATTGGCTCGTAATTTAATGGAGGCTTATGTCAAGAAAGTGCCACAATTGACTTTGGTCAAGTCATTTTCGAGTCCATTGGCTGCCTTAGATTTCTTGCGAGAAAATTCGGTTGATATTATGTTTTCTGATATCCAAATGCCTGAGATTACGGGTATCACTTTACTTAAAATTCTTCAAAAAAAGCCTTTGGTTATTCTCACAACCGCTTATTCTGAATATGCCTTAGAAGGCTATGAATTGGAAGTTTTTGATTATTTATTGAAACCTATTAGTTTGGAGCGTTTTCTTAAAGCCGTAGAAAAAGCTACCATTCGACTTACTGCTTCACAGCCAGTTGTACAAGAAAAAATCGTACAGGAAATCACTGTAAGTTCAGAAGGTAGTCAGGCTTTTATTTTTGTAAAAGATGGTACAAAATTGGTTAAAATTCGTTTGAATGAAATCTTATACATCGAAGGATTGAAGGATTACGTAAGCATTCATACCAAAGATAAAAAAGTAGTTACGCTTCAAACCATGAAAAGTTTGGAAACACAATTACCTGATAATCAATTTATTAGAATTCATAATTCCTTCATCATTGCCTTCGATGCAATTGATGCCATTGACAAAGAAAAAGTACAAATCGGCAAAAACTTCCTCCCAATCAGCGATACTTACCGCAAAGCGTTCAAAGAATTTATTGAGAAAAAACAGGTGAGTTGATTACTAGCTTATGATAGTTAAGACAAAAGTCCAAATTAAGCATTTGAATTAATAGGAATCTTCGAAATAATGATAGTATTATCAAACAATGCCGTCTCATATTGAGATGGCTTTTTTGTTGCTAAATTTTCATGCTTCAAAAATTTCCTACTTCGTAATTAGCTTAAAATATAAATATAATCATACATAATCTAATTTAAGTACATTTTTCATTTGATTTTATCATTTCATTTATTGTATTTTTGGTAAAACGAAGCCACTTTAACTATCAATAACTTTACCCTTCCCTACAATAGACAGCAGTTAATTTATAACTAATTTACTACACAACCTTGAGATTGATGCATAAGAACCTTTCATTGCTACATATAATTGATTGTGATAGTGCAAGAACCTTTCGAGACTTCCTGAAAGCTTGCTGCAATGGTGCGACAACCTTGCGGAACTTCCCGCAACCTTGCTGCAATGTGCGAGAACCGTGCGGAATCTTCCGCAACCTTGCTGCAAAGTGCGAGAACCTTGCGGAATCTTCCGCAACCTTGCTGCAAGGTGTGAGAACCTTGCGGAACCTTCCGCAACCTTGCTACAAAGTGCGAGAACCTTTGCGGAAAAATAAATAATATAAACCAAACAAACTTTTAATTTTATATACAATGATTATTTCAATTGATTTACCAAAACTTAGAAATGCAGAATACATACAATTTTGCAAAAACTTTGCTACTTTAATACAAGCAAACAATCCAGTTGCTTTGTCGATTCAGCCTCAATATGAGACTTTCTTAGGAAAGATTAGTGAATTAGAAACATTATTCAAGCAAACTACTTCAAGTGCTATTACACCAGAAATAGAAGCTTTAGACTTACGTAGAGACCGAGCCATTAATGGTTTGGTAGCTATTATCAATGGTTATTCTTCTCATTTTGAAGCGAGTATTAGTAATGCAGCTTCGGTACTTCAAAATAATTTAAAGCTATATAATTCGAGTATTGCCCGAGAAAACTACCAAAGTGAAACAGCCATATTAAATAATATTATCAATGATTGGGAGAATAAACCTGAATTCAATAGTGCTTTATCAACTCTGAACTTAATCTCTTGGAAAGATGAATTGAAAGTTGCTAATCAATTATTTAATGAAAAATATATCGTTCGTACACAAGAATATGGAACAGCCTCAACAGAAACGCTTAGAGCCAAAAGATATGAAACAAATGAGTGTTATTTTGAGCTACGCAAGTTGTTAGAAGCCTTTGAAATAATAAAAAATACAGCGGAATATGCTAAAACTATTAAAGAATTGAATGCCCTCATTGAGCAATATAATTCTTTACTTTCTAACCGACAAAGAGAAACCAATAAAATTGAAAGTAATAGTTCGGCTAATTTAAAACCCTAAGGCAGTTCAGTTCCCCCCTTGTTTATGATATATGCCATTTATCTTTTTTTAGGTTAATCTTTTTTATCCTTGATAATAAATGGCATATAATCTCCCACACAATTGCTAAGAACTTCTATTGAAAATAGTAGAAGTGATATTTAAAAGACTATGCACACACGAATCTCACACCATTTGCTACTATTGGTATTTTTACTAATATCCAATATACTTTTTGCCCAAAACTATCCCGTTACGTGTACACCCATCGTTAAGCCAAGTTTCTCTTTGAAATGGTCAGAAATTAGTACCAGTACCGAGATGTTTAAGGTGCATTTATTGCTCAAAGATTTAACAAAACCTTCGGTCGATGTTTATCTGAAAATCCGTTTGTCGGGTGTTGGTGTGGATATTCGTACAGTTGATGGGTTTATTCCAAGTAAAACGATTCTCTTACATCCTGGTAGTGCAATGCTACTTACTTCGGCAGACTTGGCAGAGTATTTTAATATTTCAAATTTGGTGGTAGATGGAATTGACATAAGTGCTTTGTATGCAGGTGGAAGATTACCCGAAGGACTTTATACTTGGACGGTAGAAGCTTATGAAATTGATAGACATAGACAAGTCTCCAATACTGGAATGGCTTTGATGAATGTTTTCAAAAATTATCCTCCCATCATCAATATTCCGCAGGAAGGGGCTATTCTTCCTGTTACAAATCCTCAAAATATCTTATTTTCTTGGACAAGTCGAAGCACAGCTTCATTGAATACTGCTCAAGGAAAAACTTATAAACTTCGCATTTATCCCTTAAATGCTGGAGAAGACCCAAATATGGTAGCCAATAGTGGCATTCAACCCATTGAAATAACTACCACTACTCCTTATTTCAACTATGGGGCTGCCAATATCGCCTTAGAAAAAGGTAAACGTTATGCCGTTCAAGTACAGGAATCAGACATAAATGGTTTTGATGATTATGAAAATGAAGGCAAAAGTCAGGTCGTAAGTTTTAGTTTTGGCAAGCCTTGTATCGCTCCTGAAGGTTTGACTATCAATCCAATTGAGAAAGGAAGAGTAGAACTTACTTGGGAACAAAATGATGAAACATCGACAACAGTTTGGTACAAACAAAGCCAAAGTAATGTTTGGAATAATTTAACTGTTGATGGAAAAAGTACGGTTATTTCTAATTTGAAAGACAAAACTGCTTATGAATTTAAAGTTAGTTCCAACTGTGGAGCAAATACCAATGCCTTTGGTGCTTTAGATAATAGCAATCCTGTTATTGGCGGGCCAAGTTCTGATATTACTGAGTTTCTTGTTGACGACTCTATTTTTGATGAAAAGCTTGAAGAATTAGACCGGGTGGCGTTCCACCCCGCCATTCTTGATCCATTCAGCATCAAAGTTGAATTGTTGAGCGATGGAACTTCAATAAAACCCAAGAGCGTAGCTGATATTTTTGAAAAAATAATCAAACCTAAATGTGCCAATAATGCCAGTTCTTATGAAGAATGTAGCATTGACCATCCAAAAATCCCAATTCCAACAGGTGAGGATTTGACTTCTTTAGCTATTGGTGATGTATTGGGTATTTATGATTTTGCAGTTTTGGTGACAGAAGTAAGTCCTAAAAATGCTTTTTCGGGTAAAGGTTTAGTGAAACTCCCTTTTCTGGATGATGCTTTTATGGCAGTTGAGTTTGCAGGAATAAAAATCAAAAAAGGTGAAGACGGTACGCATGGTGGTTGTGTTTATGAAGTTCCTGATACGGGTTATTTCCGTAATCGAAACATTGGTCAAAGTGAACTACAAAACGAGCAAATCAAAACCATTGCCGACATCATCAAGTTGACCGACCCAACGATATTTCATGGAGATTTAGAGGCTACTTTGCTTAAATACAAAGAAAAAGGCGAAGAAATAGCTACAAAAGGAACAGCCATACCACAAGAAAAGCAAGATTTATTAACTTATACCAAAGGAATTGAAGTGGCTATTAACACTTGGAAAGATAAGTTTACTGAAACTTTTTCTAATGAAAGTAGCCCAAAATTAGCAGAAATAATGGACGATATGAAAGCCATCATTTCTCAACTCAAAGCTGATAAGCAAACCATTGATAATGGGAATGCTTATCCTATCATCCCTCATTTAAAAGAAAAGATTGATGTTATTATTGAGAAAATCAAAGCATTGCAGGAAGAGCAAAAGCCTAAACTGCCGAAAATACAGAATGTCATTGTTGCGGATATAACAGCAAACGAATCAACCATTATTTGGGAAAATGACCCAAGATTTACCAAATATGTGGTCAGTTATAAAACTTCATCTGGTGGTGAACTAATAGAAATTACTAACAGTAATCGCTTAGACCTTAAAAAACTACAAGAAAATAGTTTGTATAAGTTTAAAATTGAAGGATATATAGGTGATAAATTGGTCGATACTTATACCAATGAGTTTACAACATTAGAACGTAAACTACCCATTCCTGAAAATGTTAAAATAACCAAAATTGATAAAAATACCCTCACCCTTGCTTGGGACAAAAACAAACTGCATAAAGGATATAAATTAGCCTATAAAGACATCAGTGGAACAGAAAAGTTTGTACCAATTGACAAGGGAAATACAGTAACACTTAAAGAATTAGACCCCGAACAAGTTTATCAGTATGAATTAGTTGCTTTTGGCACTAATCTAACAAGCGATGCTAATTCGGGTAGTTTTACTACTTGCCAAACAGCAGCAAGTGTATTGTACTATGATAGAATACAACGCAAAAACGTTTGGTCGAGTAAAGCTATTTCTATTATTCAAGGAGATGGAATTACGCTACAATTACAAGGATGCAATGGTGCTGTGACATGGAAACACGATGACGAGCTAATCAATGAAACTCAACCTTCTATATGTCCCTCAAAAAGCACTACCTATATAGGTCTCTGCAAAGATGGCTGTGAAGCTATGCCCTTGACTATCAATGTAAATCCACCTGAATGTACTGCTGCTATTACTGCTTCTTCTGAAATTGTAAAAACATCTATAGAAGATGTTCATTTGACAACATCTTGCACAATGGCAAGTGAATATACAAATGTTTCATTGAAATTCATCAATGTGAATGGCATTTCTGGAGAGGCAAATAATCCAAGCAAAATTGATTCAAAAACAACATTTACTTTATCTTGTACAGGCAAGTATGGTGGTATTTGTGGCTACAATACTGCATATACTAAAACCTGCCAAAGTGAAGTAACAGTAGATGTGTATTTACCCTGTGAAAATTATTTTGGTACTCCTTTTTCTGTCAGCAGTTCTAAGACAAATAATATTGATATTGGTGAAGAAATTACACTTACTGCTACTGGTTGCCCAACTACTGTTACTTGGAATGTAGGAAAAACAGGCAATACAATCATTGAAAAGCCTAAAAAGACCTTTACTTACCTTGCTTTATGTAGCCGAAGCCCTTTGACCTCTTGCGGAGATATAATAAAGCTTACAGTAAATCCATTTAAAATTATCGTACAACCCTCAAAAGAATCTTATAAAATAGCAGATGAGTTGACGCTAATAGCACAAGGCTGTGCCGATAAAGTGACTTGGAGTACAGGAGAAACAGGACAATCTATTCAAGTACAGCCCACAGAAACAAGCACTTATGAGGCATTATGTATGGGTGAAAAGGCTTCGCAAGAGATTAAGATTATTAAAACTGTTGCTCCGACGCTTATTTGTGAAGATTTTCAACCAATAGCTTCGCCAAGTATAGTTTATAAAAATGAAAACACGCCTGTAAAACTACTCGGACAAGGCTGTACGAATGGAACAGTTACTTGGAAAAACAAAAATACAGGAGAAATAATACCTAATCATTCAGCGACTGATGCTTCAATTGTCTTAAATACTTCGGCAGTTTTCATTGCTACTTGTAAAAAAATAGGTTTTTCACCAACAGAGATAGAAGTGACAGTTGGGGCTACATTAAAGAATTTCCAACTAACAGCCAATAAAACTCAAATTCCTTTTGGCAAGACTGACTTAGTTACCCTTAATGCAAGCGGATGTGTCGGTGGAACGGTTTATTGGTCTGATGGAAATGCTCAAGGAGAAGCATCTCGCACACTTAGTGTTAGTCCACCTCAAACATTCGAGGCTATTTGTAAAGGAGATGATTTTGAAGCAAGCAAAACCCTGACAATTAAGGTTCAATTAATAGGTTCTGGGGCGGTGTTGGCTGGTAGCACTGGCAATTGCCCTAAAAACTTTGGTATCAATTTCTACAAAAACTCCTCCGATAAAAAGCCATATTATGGTTTTCCTGTGGTAAAACCTGGACAAGAAATCAAAGTAGAAGTCGTAGGGTGTAGTAATCCTATTTGGTCGTGGGATAATCAATTTAGTGCAAATACGGTCATTAAAACCAAACAAAATGACCGAACAACTTTTTATACAGTCAAGTGTGGGAGTAATTGCAGTGCATTTATTGGCGTTATTGCTTTTGACTGCGAGGGTTGGCAAAATACCACAAAAGAGGAAACATGGCTTATCAATGAACAACTCGACCTAAAACCCAATGTACCTTGCCCTGTGGTAGTGAATTGGTATAAAAATGATGGTGCTGGATTTAGTTATTATGGCGTAGAAGAAAATGAACTAGGAGGAATTGCTATTCGAGTAAACAATAAACCCACTACTTATAAAGCAGTTTGTAGCATTGATGGCACTGATTGTTCGTTAAGTTATACAATCAAACCTAAAGTAATTGCTCAAACAGAAGCCTCTCTTGCAAGTGCAAGAACTACGAATACTTGCAACGAAACGAAGGTGCAACTCAAACAAGCAATGGCTGGCTATATTGCCAGTCTAATATGTGCCGATATTAATCTTTTAAAAGATACAGATGGAAAAATATCTGCTGAAAAAGTAGCTATATTCTTGCCGAAATTAGAATCTGCTTTAAATACCATAGGTAGCTATAAACTGCCCGAGAATAAGCAGGAAGTTATTAATGCTATTCTCAATGGCAATATTGAAAGTTGTGATTATGGAAATGCAGCAGAATTATTGGCAAATACTTATGAGGGTGAAATTCTTATAAAGGATTATAATGAGAAGACTAAGACTTCATCAGACGTAAATGAGAGGATTGTTAAAGAGACTATTGAAGAAATAAACGACTGTCTTAAAGTAAAGCCACTTTGGGAAACAGATGGACACTTTTCTACTGTTTATCTTATTGCGTTACAGTTAGGAATGAGTGACAATGAAGCAAGAAAGTTAGCAATTGCAACAGAAGACCCTGATACTGATATTAATTTTAAAAATAGAGATTACACAGTAGATGATACTTGGTCTAAAGGTACATTACAAAAGATATATCATACTTTAAATGGAGGATTTCATGGAGTAGAAGAATTTCTTACTGCTATTGGTATTATGAGTACACCCACTTCTGATTTGAAAACTTTAGGATTTTTAATTCATAGATTTGGAGATACCTATGCACATACAAGACTAAGAAGTATAAACCCCAGTGATTTGAAGAAATTAGATATTAAGGGGGTAAATGTGGAAGATGGTATATCTGAAGCAGAAGCTGATATTTTACAAAAACTAATGCTATCTTGGCAAAATGTGAGTAGTGGAATGATAGAAAACAAAGTGCCTGAATGGATGCAATTAATCAATGAATATGTACGAAAATATGGAGGGAATCTTGATTATGGCTTAGTTTATAAAAGTAGTGTTTGGGTAAATTCAAGAGGAGAAAGAGTTAAACTTTCAGATTTTCTTATAGATGTTTATAAAGCATATGCTCAAAACCCTACTAAAAACGGCAATTTGAGATTATACGGCTGTTCGGATTGTTTTATGACTTGGGAGCATGCTACAGTGGATAAAGCAAATGCAGATTATATTTTTATTAGAGGTGATTGGTATCTCTCTTATGTGAAGAATTTAGCTGCACTACTAAAATCTAAATTTAATTTATCTGGTCAACTAAATATTGGTGTATTTCGGCGAATGGTTGATTATGTTACTAAAAATAAATGCTCGATGAGAGGAGTGATTGATGTTGAAATAGCCTTGCATAATAAAAAAAATAATATTGATATATATAAATTCTTAAAGAATTGGCAAGCCCACATGATAGCAACAGCAGTAATAACACAAGAATCATTAGATTTACAATATCAAAATGATGTAAATAGAACCAGAGATTATTTAATAAATGTAAAAAATAAAGAAATAGTAAATGAAACAAACTCCTTGGGTGATTTTACACGATTTATATTTCACAACAAATGCAAATAATAGAATAAAACAATGAAAAAAATAGCTTTAAAATCAGCCTTGTTTGTTATTGAATGGATACTAATTCTTGTTTTCCATATATATTTAAGAGACCATGCGTTATCAAAATTTGTAAAAGTCACAAGTGGTTCTATTGATGTAATGAGTAGTTTACTTTATATCGTTTATATATCTCCATTTTTTTTACTAATAAGATTATTATTTCAAAAAATCAATAATATTAATAAACCCGTATTCATTTTACAAAATGTCTATATGTTTACTGTGTTTCTTTTAAGTAGTATAAATGATGGAGACAGCTTGATGAAATTGTATCTTTTTGGTGCCATCTTAAATTTAATTTTCTACTATGTAGATGGTTTTTGTGTTAAAATGATAGATTCAATGGCAGAATAAATAGATAATTAGTTGAAATCTATTTAACTAAATAAAAATGAAAAAAGAATATAAACATCTAATAAAATTACTATTTTATATAGTCGAAGTAGCATTAATTTTATTTTTCCATAAGTATATCATGAAAAATCATTTGCGTGATTTTGTAAGCTATAAACAGCCTACAAATATCTTTGAAGGATTGTTTGCAATTTATTTTATACCTATATCCTTAATCTTAAGAATATTTCTTCAAAATTTTAAAATAGTCAGTACAATAATATTGCTTCTACAGAATATTGTCATATTTAATGTTATGTTGCTGGATAAAGTTCATTTACAAAATGACATAATAAAAATGTATGTTTTTGGAGTAATCTTGAATTTATTATTTTGTTTCTTAGATTATTTCTTTTTTAGAAGTATTGACAAAATGTTTGATAGGTAAATTCCCAGAGATTATTACTTGCAATGAAACGAAGGTACAACTCAAACAAGCAATGGCAGGCTATATTGCCAGCCTAATATGTGCTGATATTAATCTTTTAAAAAATAACGATGGAAAGGTTTCTGCTGAGAAAGTAGCCATCTTTTTGCCTAAATTAGAAGCTGCTTTAAATACAATAGGGGGCTATCAATTGCCTGAAAATACAGATGCAATTATTAATGCGATTGTCAATGGCAATGGTGAAAGTTGTGATTATGGAAATGCAGCAGAATTATTAGCCGATACTTATGAAGGTGAGATTCTTATAAAAGATTATAATGAGACGACTAAGACTTCGGAAAAGGTTAATGAAGGATTGGTAAAGGAAATGACTTCTTTGCTTCCATGTTTTGGGATATTTGATGACTGTGACGACATTATACTTTTGCTTAAAAGGATGCACGAAATAAAATTGAGTGAAGGCAAACTTTTTGGCAAATTTAAGTTTAAACAAACAGGCAAAACCTTTACAGGAACAAACTTTACAATTGATGGAATTGATGTTGAGAGAATGAACATTCTATATTTGGGAGAAGCAAATAAAGACTACCAATTGACAATGGCTGAATATGAGGTTACAGAAACTGGATTTATGATTAAGCAAAATGGTGAAGCAGTTATAAAAATTGTTATTTCTTATGATGACAACAACAGTTCAACTAAAAAAGATTTAAAAAACTATTTGTTTTGGGAAAAGGAAAGTGCTGAAATCACTTATAGCGACCCCTTTCCAAATCCAACCTTGAGGAAGAATAGCAATAACTCTAATGTTGGTAAATTTGGATGTCCAAGAACCATATCTGGTGCTACTTGTAGTTATGATGATTATCCAGAACTTGTCATGGGAAATAAATCTCATCATGGATTAGATATTTTGGCATCAGTTGGTACAGAGTTAAAGTCTATGTATAAAGGTGAAGTCGTTGAGGTAATAAGAAGCTATGCAAAAAAGAAAGAGGATACTGATAGTTACTTTGGATGTGATTATAATGCGAATAGTTTTGGGAACATAGTGGTTATGAAGTATGAATTTAAGGATGGACTTATAGGAATAGATGGAAAAAAATACAATACTATTTATGCAAAATTTTGCCATTTGGATGAAGTAGATGCTACTATTCAAGTAGGTGAAAAGATTGAAGTGGGCAATAGATTAGGTACATGTGGATGTTCTGGTAATGCTGGAGGAGTAGATAGCAAAGAAGAATTTCATTTACATCTCGAAACAAATACAATTAATAGTTTTAGCACAAGTACTGGTGCAAGAAAAATAAATCCTGAGTCATTATTTAAAAATGGAATAAAAAAATGAAAACGATTTTAACATTAATATGCTTATTTATATTATTCGGTTGCAATGCCCAAAACGCAAATACTGTTACTGATAGATTCCAAACTTCTATTAAAGTAAAAGACGTTTGTTTTAATGGGGTTTGCTTGTTTGATAGTCTATCGTCTGCATTGAAAGTATTTGGTAAACCTAATGAAATTATCACTGAAAAGATAATTGAACCTGTTGATGGTAGAGAATATATCTTCATACATTACAGATATTATAGTGGAAATGATGAAAATAAATATTTTCAATTCAGTGAAAATATCGTAGGTAAAAAAGGTATAATAATAGATTTTAAAAACGTACAACATCCTGCTTACATTTTTGGTAAAGAAAAACAGTTTTATATCAACCAAGATACGATAGAGTTAAAAAATATTGCTCCGATGAAATATTATAAAGCAAGACAATGGGTTGAAGGTTATATTAAAGAAAGGACAAAGGATATTTTACAAAAATTTGAAAAAATAAAACAATTTAAGGAATTTGAAACAGATAGCACTTTTAGAAAGTCAAAAACAAATGAATTTAATCAGAAAATTAAGGAAATAGAAAAAAACAGGTGTTGTTTATCAATTAGTCTTGGTATTGAAAACAATAATTATGGATATAATGGTGTGGTCTTACAATATGTAAATAGAAAGCTATCTTTTATTTGGATAAGTAAAGAATTATAAAGGCTCCTTGAGTTATACAATCAAACCTAAAGTAAATGCGACCATTGATGCTCAAACAGAAGCACCTCTTGCAGGTGGAAGAACTACAAATACTTGCAACGAAACTAAGGTACAACTCAAACAAGCAATGGCAGGCTATATTGCCAGCCTAATATGTGCTGATATTAATCTTTTAAAAGATAACGATGGAAAGGTTTCTGCTGAGAAAGTAGCTCTATTTCTCCCTAAATTAGAATCTGCTTTAAATACAATAGGAAGTTATCAATTGCCTAAAAATACACAAGAAGTCATTAATGCGATAGTAAATGGAGACATTACCCAATGCAACTATGGAAATGCAGCGGAGTTATTGGCTGATACTTATGAGGATGATATTCTGATAAAGGATTATAATGAGAAGACTAAGACTTCGGTGGTAGTAAATGATGGGATTGTATGTATGTTAAGAAAAATAACAGATGAAGAATGGTTGAAAAACTACAAAAAATCGCTATTATATCAAACTGATGGACACTTTGGAACTGTTTATTTAATTGGTTTAATGCTTGGACTAACCAATGCAAAAGAAATTGCAAAATGGACTGAATTTCCAGACAATATTATTAACGAACAAACCCAAAAAGCAGAATTAAGAACAACTTGGGGAAATCCCGATTTTCAAGGTGCAATTCACGCCCTTACAAATGGATTTCATGGCGAAGAAGAATTTGTTACATTAGTTCCCTCAGAGTCTCCCGAAGGCACGTAGGGGACTCTGAGGGCGAGGGTTTATGCGAAAAAGGAGATTAAAATATTCACCCAAAAATATAGACCAATGCCTCAGAGTCCCGTGAAAAACGGAGACTCTGAGGGAACGACTAGCTATGTCTTGTCCTGAAATAGGTTTACACAAAAATATGTAAACAAATGGCAAGAACCAAGACAAACAGGGGGTCAGGTTACAACCAACAGAAGCAATGCAACGGCTACCAAAGCCAAAAACACGAAAGAATTTAAAGTAATAATTCAATAAATACAAAAAATAATACAAAATTTTCATAACTTTGGTTTTCACTTAAATCTAAAGTTATGGAACGCCGTGATTGGTTAAAAATTAGTGGATTAACTCTTGCTGGGGTTTCGACTGCTGCCTCTACTTTTGCATTTTCTGACAAAATTCGTCCATCAGATGATGGGATGATTCATTTGGATAAAAATGAAAATCCTTATGGCGTTTCCCCAATGGCACTTAAAGCTTTGAAAGAAACCTTACCTGAAGGCAATCGTTATCTGGTTTCTACCATTACTGCCAATCTTTACCAAAAATTAGCCGAAAGAGAAAAACTTAATCCTAATAACTTTTTAATAACAGCTGGTTCAGTAGAAGTTTTAGGACTTACCAGTATTTATGTTTCTCGTAATGGCGGAAGCGTGGTTTGCCCCTACCCTACTTTTGCCACATTGCCCAATAATTGTAAAAATTTAGGCATGGAATTAATCAATGTGCCAATAACAGGCGATAAAATCATTGACTTAGAAGCCATGAAAAGCAAGATAAAAGCCGATACAAAATTGGTTTATTTGTGCAATCCGAATAATCCTACAGGAACAATTTTGGATGCTAAAATCCTTAGAAATTTTGTTGAAGAAGTGAGCCAAAAAACAATGGTGATGGTGGACGAAGCATATTTTGAATTCTTAAACCAGTCGGTATCTGATATGGTAAAAGAAAATAAAAATGTATTGATAAGCCGCACATTTTCAAAGGTCTATGGTTTTGCTGGGCTACGGGTTGGGTATATTATTGGTCATGCCGATACCATCAAAGACATGGCAAAATACCAAGCATCAGGTTCATTGGGAGTATCAAGGATTTCGATGAATGCCGCTATTGCGGCACTGGATGATAAGGATTTTTTAGCCATGTATCTCAAAAAAAACCGAGAATCCGCCGACTATACTTGCAAAGCTCTCAATGATTTGGGCATCGGAGCTGTGCCTTCTCAAGCCAATTTTGTCATGTTTCCGATAGATAGCTACAAAGGAACATTTGCGAAAGATATGGCAAGTAAAAAAATCTTGTTGCGTGATGATTTTAAAGAATTAAATGGCAATAAATGGGGACGTGTAAGTATTGGCACAATGGATGAAATGAAGGCGTTTTTAGATGCTTTTAAGCAAATCTGGAAAGTATAAAGGGTATTTATTCAGTAGCAATGGCTGTTTTTGTGACTCGTTGTACTTTACTTGTAGAGTCTGACTTGCAATTTTTTAATGAATCAATTTTATACATTTGTTTCGACAAAGGTTGAATAACATCATCCGTTGCACTCAGTGCCGAAACCAAATATTTCACCTTATCAGTTTGTATAAAATCAGGATTTTTTCTGATTGCATCTAAGTTATTCTGTTCAGTTTCAACATTCCAAACTGCCACTCTAAAGCCTTGATTATGAGCCACTAACATCTGCTCAGCTGAAATATCATCATTAGAAATGGTAATACCATATAAATTTAGTTCGGTGGCCGTTGCAAGCCCTTCTTCAAAAGTTTGTGGATAAATGAAAAGTTTAAATCTTTCGTTTTTGTTGGCTAAAAGACTTAGGAAATTCTTATCATTAGACTCAATGTAAATTCTTCTTTGCAAATTGTATTTCTTTGAAATCTTCACAATTGCATCAGCAAAAGTAGTCAAATACGCATCATTGCTGGCATCAGCATTATAGAGTTTGCAATCGAATGTGAATTTATAAGAAGCCAAATCTTCAATATTTGAAAACAGTTGGTCTAATGAAACCAACGAATATGTCATATAAGGCGTTTCGTCATAATACGCGTCTTTGATTTCGTCATAATTGTGCTGACTAATCATTCCGCTGAGGTTAGTTTTTGTATCTAAATCAGAATCATGAAAAGCTACTAAAAAGCTATCTTTGGTCATCTGAACATCAATTTCACTTCCATCAGTGCCCAAATTTAAACAATTGACAATTGATTCATAAGTATCAATCGGATAAGTAGAGGCTATTCCCATGCCTCCATGCCCCAAAACGGTAATATTATTGCGATTAAGATTGACAATATTGAAAATTTCATCTTCTTTCTGGCAAGAAAACAATAGTAAAACTAAAATAAACGAGATGTTTTTCATGAAATTATTTTTAAAAACCATAACCTATTGATACACCAAACCAATTGGTGAATACCTTGTTTGAAGAAATAATAGGTGAATAGTTTAAGCGAAAAATAACCCCTCGCTCATTTTTTTGATAACGATAACCAGCAGTAAAATTAGAGTTAAGTGTGGTTTTTCTTGTTGCTTCAAAAGTGGTAGCATTTGCCTGAACAACATTAGAAATCGTTTGTCCAAATCCAACTTCTATATGATGGATTTTGCCATAAAATGCATTGACCGAAATTGGAACGATAATATCAGGATTGAAATTATCCTCAAAATCCCTGATATGTAAAGTACTAAGTCCAACTCTCAAACCAATATTAAACGTTGGCGATGGGCTTTTATTTTTATATAAAAGCAATCTTTCATAATTAATTGAAGCATAACCACCAATGCCTAATGCTTCAAGATAAATCACATTCTTGACAGCGTTTTTTGTTGCTGTTTGTGAAAATGATTTACCTTGAAAAAGGCAAAAAAGACTGAGAAATAAATACTTCTTTCTTCTAATCATCTATAAAAAATGATTCAAAAACAAGGTTTTTATTTAAATTTAGCACTTAAAGTAATAATATTTGCTACCATACCATTGCTTCGGTTATAATGTCCATAACGAAGCTCGGCGGTATTCCAATGTTTGATTCCCAAGACACCATCTGGTGGGGCAATTCTGATACCAGCTCCCCAAAAAGCACTCTTAAAATCTGAAATATCAAAATCAGATGTATAATAGGTTTCTGTTAATTTATGGCTATTGATTGGAGCAAAATATTTAACAGCAGTTTGACTATTGAAACGATAATGTGGTGTAATTGACACAAATGACGTAATTTTAATCGGTACTTCGATACTTGCCGTATGAGCAGTCATACCCCAATTATCTTGGTAGTAGCGATAGAAAGTACGGATAATAAAGCGATCACCTAAGAAATAACTTGCACGTAATCCCATTGGTAATTTAGCACGAGTGCCGGGCAATTTTTCAACTTTTAATGTTCCGTCAGTAAAGTAAACACGGTGGTAAGGTGTACTCAAAAGCCCTTCTTGATATGATGGCTCAATTACGGCCATCAATTGTAAACGCTTATTAATTACCTGTGAAACGCCAATCGAGGCGTTGTAAGAATTACGTCTTTTAAAATCAATATTATTATCACCTTCGGCACCAGAACCATATCCATCTGGACGAAGTTCATACGGAAGAATAACCGACCAAGTATCAAAAAATGCACCTGCTTTTAAGCTAAATTCGGTATTATTATCCTTTGAAGATTTCGAGTAGCTCAGGTTTACTCCATGTGATTGGTAATCCCATTCGGTTGAATATGAAAAACTTGCTCCAACAGTTGAGTGTTTTTTATCATCTTTTCTACTCCAAGAAAGTGTTGGGTAAAAATGGACATCTGACATCGAAGCCGAAGAAACTGAACGTGGGTCAATTTTATCAGATGAAGCTGAAGAATAATAATCAATAGCCGCTTCACCAATAAGGGTGTGTTTTCTTGCTTTTTTGTCAATAAAAGATAGTTTAATATCTAATGAATTGGCAAAATCAATCAATTTCTCTGTACCAATCCCACCAGTTACAGCAGAATGATTTCCGTCTTGATTATAATATGCCGAAACCAAATTGACTTCTTCCAATTTCAATGTGCGGAAACCAGATTTTGCTTCTGCATTTGGATTCGAACTTAATTTATATTCTTTACTTGATGTTGGTTTTGAGTCAACTTTTGGTTTTGTTTTAAACAAATATTTAGTATTGTCATACTGAGCAAACGCTCCGCTCAACAAACTTGCATATAAACCAATTGTGATGATTGTTTTCTTCATAAGAGATGCTTTACATTAGCATTTTGAAATCTCAATTTTACATTTTTATTAATTACATCCGCATCCACCGCCACTCTTTCCACCATTTGCTCCTGAAGCACCCTCTCGATAGAGATAAAAACTTGTTTCAAATTTTTCTGCTTTTCTGGCAGCCAATTCCATTTCAGAATCATTGATTCGGCTTTTTTGGTACTCTTTGACAGTCACACATGAAGCCATTGAGCTTAGCATAAAAGCAAGAATAGCTACTATTTTGATTGTTTTTTTCATGATATTTTGATGTTATTCGAGGTGAAAACATTGTTTTCATCATCAATGATGATACAAGCGATTTGTTGCATTTGATTAATCAGGCTCAAACCGGCCTCAACGCCCATAACAGTTACTGGTGTTGCCATTGCATCAGCAATTTCAGCATTCGGACAAATAATCGTTACGCTTTTAATACCCGAAACAGGGAAACCTGTTTTTGGATCAATTGTATGTGAATACTTTTTGCCTTCAATCATCACATATTTCTCATAACTTCCTGAAGTAGCAACTGCTACGCCACTGATATTGAGATAAGAAAAGGCAGTATTTTGAGTATCAGGGTCGGCAATGGCGATTGTCCAAGGTTTACCATTAGGTTGATTCCCCCAAGTAGTTAAATCTCCAGCAGCATTTACGATGCCACTTTTTACGCCATTTTGTATCAAAACTCTTTTAGTTTGTTCGGCGGCATAACCTTTACCGATTCCTCCAAAGCCAATTCGCATACCTTTTTCTTTTAAGAAAACTGATTGATTTTCAGCGTCTAAAAGTACATTCTTGAAATTAATTAACTTCACGGTTTGCTTGGCTGTTTCGGCATCGGGCAATGAAGTCATTTCCTTATCGAAATTCCAAAAACGCTTATCAATTGAGCCATAAGTAATATCAAACGCTCCATCGGTAAGGGTTGAAATTCGGAGTGAGCGACTGATTAGTTCAAAAACCTCTTTGTCAACTTTTATAGGTTTAATACCTGCATTTTGGTTGATTTGGTTAGTTTGGCTGTCATCACTGAAAGTTGTCAATAGCTTTTCGATTCGACTAATTTCAGCAATTGCTACATCAATTTGTTTTTTTGCCCAAGTTTCTTCATCACTTACTACGCTGATCGTAAAGCGATTACCCATCAATCGAAGCGTTTTTGAATAAACCTTATTTTCGGGCATTGATAATTGCTTGAATTTCCTGAACAAAAGATTCAGTAGAAATGCCTGATGGATAACCATCCCATTCTTTTAAAACTTTTCCATCAGCACCCACCAAAACTGTAAATGGAAATTTGCCTTCTTGGTTATATTTTTCTGCAAGAGCTTCGTTAAGAGCGGTTTGTTTTTTATCTAACTGATTTTTCTTTAATCTTGGGAAGTCAGCTCTAACTAAGGCTAAGTTTTTATTGGCATATTCCAAAAACTCTGGTGTGTCTAATACATCTCTTTTGAGCTTGATACATGGCCCACACCAATCCGAACCCGAAAAATTAATAACTATAAATTTATGATTTTGTATGGCATCAGTTTTTGCTTTATCAAAATCTAATCCCCATTGAGGCGAGCCTTCCAAAAGGAAAAATGTCAGAAAAATGCTTAAAAATTTCATATTTAAATCTAATGATTGAATGAGCAAACAATTTAATCAAAAACTGCAATCAATAAACCACTAATGTTTTTCCATCAGTTGCTACTTTATACACAGCTAAACCTTTTCTGCCATTATTGTTCAAGCCAGTTCCAGTCAGCGAAAATCTTGCTCCATGATCAGTACAATACCATTCATTATTACTATAAATGATTCTGTTTTTTGGTTCATGCGAGCAGGTTACTGTTGCAGCCACATAAGTATTCGCTTTCGAGAGTGCTACAACAACTCCACTTACAACTACATACCCACCAACCGTTTTTAACTTAGCATAAGTCGTTGATGTAAGATCAATTTTCAATTTTGTACTGGTAATTTTATTCAATTCTTCAGTAGTAATTACTCCAACAACATTGGAAGTTGCAGTACCAGTATTGGTAGCAGTTCCTGTGCCAGTAGCAGTTCCTGTGGTTACAGTAGTAGTTGTACCCGTCGTTGCAGTTCCAGTGGCGGTTGCTTCTGGTGCAACAGTCAAAGCATCCACATACTTGTCACTTTCTCTCACACAAGATGTTAGAAGAGCCATCAAAGCTCCACCACTAAAACCTGCTGATTTCAAAAATTCGTAGCGTGTCATAATTATATTCTTTTCTTAAATAATGGTTTGTACTTTCTATTACGTAAAACTACTCAAAAGGGTGGGGTTGTTTTTTTTATTGTATCTACTTGATACATTAAAGACGAAATTCTTATATGAATGGTTGACTCTACATATTTATTTCTTTTTGCCTTCCTCTAGAAATTTCACAAAATCTTCTACACTCGAATAGCCAATTGGATTGACAATTGTTTTACCACTGGCATCCACAACCGCATAATATGGCTGAGCATTATTATTAAATTTAGTGATTTCAAAATCCATATTTTTGTCGCCAATAGTTGTTTTTACTTCATCATCATATTCTGATTTATAATGCTTTTCTTTTGGCAATTCTTTCTTATCATCAACATAAAGCGACGCTATCACATAATCTTGTTTCAACCTTTCTAAAACTTCTGGTTTTACCCAAACATTTTCTTCCATCTTACGGCAATTGGCACAAGCATAGCCTGTAAAATCAAGTAATAGTGGTTTATTTACTTCTTTTGCATAAGCCAAAGCATCATCATAATCGCTAAAACCTGACAAACCATGTGGCATTGAGCGAAGTTTATCGGCCGAAACACCAGCCAATAATGACTTATTATCTTGTGGAGGTAAGATTCCTGAAAGCAATTCCAATGATTTTCCTTGCACAACGCCTGGAATCAGATATGCTGTAAATCCCAAAAACAATGCACTAAAAGCAATACGTGACCAATGATAAGTTTTTACTTTCATATCTTTCGGTAAACGAATGATGCCACTGATATAAATTGCAATTAAGCCAAAAATAACAATCCAAAAGCTTAAAAATATATTGCGATGCAACCAATTAAAATGATAAGCTTGGTCGATATTACTTAAAAATTTGAGTGCTAAAGCAAATTCAGCAAAACCCATGACCGCCTTCATTTCGTTCATCCAACCACCAGATTTTGGCATACTTTTGAGCCATTGAGGAAACATCGCTAATAGTGTAAAAACCAAACCGAATGGCAATCCAAAAGCTAACATTCCCCAAAGTGGTCGCCAAACCTCACCTTGTGCCGCCAAAATCAACAATGAACCAACAAAAGGAGCTGTACAAGAAAATGAAACAACCACCAAAGTAAGTGCCATAAAGAAGATACCTAACCAACCACCACTTTCTGACATTCCGTCAATGCGGTTGACACACTGATGAGGTAAAACAATTTCAAATGCACCTAAAAGGGAAATACCAAAGACAATGAAAATAACAAAGAAAATTAAATTTGGCAACCAATGTGTACTGATAAAATTTAGAAAAGGAGCTCCAAATGCCATTGTAACAAATCCAATCAAGGCAAAAACAAACATGATAGAAAAACCATAAAACATCGCTTTTCGAGAGCCATCAGTCTGCTTTGTAAAAAAACTGACTGTCATCGGCATAATTGGATAAATGCAAGGCATAAATAAATTGGCAACTCCTGCCAAAAAAGCTACAGAAAGAAAACCGAGCAATGATTGTTGTTCGTGCATGAAAAAATGATGTTTAATGAAACGCTATTTAACTATACGTTAAAACCAATAATATCGTGGGGTAAAAGGGGAAAAGTTTATCAATAGCGGTAGAATATTGAAATGATTGTTTGACATGTTTTTTTTAAGGTGTCATTCGTACATCTAATTTAATAGACGAAAGTCAAAAAAGATTGGTTGCAATGACTTTGTTTGATGATATAAAAACTTTGAGAATTAGAAAATTAAAACATCTTTCTTCACAAGTAAGTTATGAATTAGTAAAAACAATTACTACCTTAAAACAATTAGTCGAAATAACACCCCTCACGAATGCCAAAACTCTCTAACGAAGATAAATTTATTGATTTTTCTGATTATGCTCGTCCAATTGCCACATTTTTAGCTCACTATCTTTCAAAAATTAAAATTAATGCAATTCAAGTTACGCTTGTTTTTCTTTTAGCTGGTTTTGCCTGTGTTTATGCTATTTACACTGGTCACTGGGTTTGGGCTGCAATTTTCTTGATGATAAAAAATATTTTGGATGCCGTAGATGGTGAAATCGCTCGAATCACCAAACACCCTTCTATCATTGGACGTTATCTTGATTCCATTTTTGATTTTGCTATCAACTTACTTATTTTTATCATTGTTTTTAGTATAACTAATGCCTCAATTTACATTTTTATATTGGCTTTTTTGGGCGTAGAGTTTCAATGTTCTATTTATAATTATTACTATGTAATCCTAAGAAGGCGATTAAATAATGAGGAAACCAGTCGCATCATTGAATATCGAAAACCTGTTGCTTACCAATATGAAAGTCAAAAAACAGTCAATTTTTTGCATGCAATATTCTTGAGTTTATATTTTATTTTTGATGTTTTTGTAGTCTTTTTAGATAAAAAAGCTGTTTCTGTAAAAAATTTCCCCAAGTGGTTTATGAGTTTAAGCTCTTTGCTTGGGCTTGGATTTCAATTACTACTTATTTGTCTGTTGCTCTGTTCAGGATTGATAGAAATCCTACTCCCATTCTTTGCTTGGTATAGTATTTTTGGGTTGTTTGTTATTTTAATAAGAAAGTGGTTTGTGAAATAATTATCTAAACATCTTTCACTGAAATTGAGTTATAATTTTAGTAAAAACTAAACGATATTTTGAAAACAATTATCATCGGAGCAGGCATGGCAGGCCTTTCAGCGGCCAAAAATTTAAGTCAAAAAGGACACGAAGTTATTATCTTAGACAAAGGTCGTGGTGTAGGCGGCCGAATGTCCACTCGAACCATCGAGCAAGGTAAAGCCGACCACGGAGCTCAATATTTCTCTGTCAAATCATCTGAATTCCAAGCACTTATCAATCAACTTCAAGCTGAAAATATTACAACTAAGTGGCAACTTGCTCAACGTGAAAATGTGCGTTATATCGGAGCAAAAGGCATGAATACAATTCCAAAAAAATTGGCAGAAAACCTAAATATTCATTTAAATGAAAAGGTAGTTTTAATTAAAAAAAATGAAGTAAAAACCGAGTCGGGAAATAGCTATTCATTTGATAATTTAATAATTACGATTCCAATTCCACAGGTAATTGAACTTTTTGACAACTCAGAGATAATTTTTTCTAAAAATGACGAAAAAATCATTGATAAAATCGAATATGCTCCTTGTATTGCTGTGATGGCAGTTTTGAAAAGTCCAACTGAGATTCCAACAGGAGGAATTATTTTAGAAAATCAAACTGTCGCTTGGATTGCTGACAATTTTCAAAAAGGCATTACATCAGTCCCTACGGTTACTTTGCATGCTTCAGCAGAATTTAGCAAAAAGTATTTGGAAGATGATTTACAATTAGTAGCAATAGAAATATTAACATCTGTCAGACAATGGATTAAGCCTAAAAATCTTGTTTCTTGGCAAGTACATCGTTGGCGATATAGCAATGCCATTAAGCGTTTTGAAGAACCTTTTTATCAACTCGAAAACCAGCCCATTTATTTATCAGGTGATGGCTTTGGAATAGGTAATGTAGAAGGTGCTTTTTTATCAGGGTATTTTTGTTCAAAAAACCTTTTATAAAAAGTAGGAACGCAAAAGAGATTTGATTTTTTCAAGAATTTTAAATCATTAATGTGGGATGAAAGAACCCAAATTTGACTTCATCAATAAAAAAACTTCCTGAGCAATGCCCAGGAAGTTAAACCAAATAATTATAACCATGAAAAAAAATTAATTTTTCTTTGGACCTTTCTTAGGTTTATGTCCCAACGAATCAAGTTTTGGAGGCTTTACACCCAATGAATCTTTTGGTGGTTTATGTCCAAGTGAGTCAAGTCTTGGAGGTTTATGTCCAAGTGAATCGTGAGGAGGTTTTACTCCTAAAGAATCGCCATGCGGCCCTTTATGTTTGTGTTTAGTTGAATCTGCAGTAGCTGCTGAAGTGCCATCGACAGCCAAAGAGTCTGGACTCAAACTCTCTTTATTACACGCTACAAAATAGATGCTCCCCAGAGCAAAAAAAATCAATACGACTATTTTTTTCATTCAATATACTTGTTTAAATAGGTGAATAAATTTACACGGAAATAAAATTTCTGTAAATAGTCGAGGCCTCAACTGAAATATAAACTAATGACGGTAATACAATTTAAAATGGTTGCACTAAGTCAAATTAAAAAATAATTACTCACTTAAATGGCTTTTAGTTTTTGTTTTTTTACTCTTCACAGCATAATCAAAAATACCTAATTTAAGACCTACATTGGCTGAAAAGCCTTGATAATCAGAACTATAACCAGCTGAACTAAAAGCAAAACGATAATTTGCCCCTACAAAAAGTTTAGCAAATCGAGCTAAGTTTGCCTCGGCAACTACTCCTGGTTGAATCACTTGATAAACATCATTTCTAAAATTTCTATTATCAATTGGCGTAGCATTAGGATCTGGTGTTCCATCAGGCAAAACACCGCCATCACGATTTCCTCTAAAACCATCGTGGTGTTCACCAAATTCTCCAAAATGGAAACCTCTACCACCAACTCCAACCATTAACGGAAATGAAACATGTATTGCAGCATCGGGTTTTACAGTATATTCTACTTTTAAACCCGCAAAACTCCCATTAATGTTTGAATTGTTTTGTTCATTTCTAAAGCTGCCATAGCCAGTGAAACCTACTGCCAATTTTTTGTTGAATTGCAACATAAAAGAAGCTCCTCCTAATGAAGTAAATGCTCCACCTAATTGTCCAAATTGATATTCTGGTGCTAAATAAACTCCTAAATAGTGAATTTTTGTATTTACTTTTTTTCCACCAAAAACAGTCCTAATCGAAGACTTTGTTGAGTCTTGTGCCATCACGCTAGTTGAAATAACCAACACTAAACTTGCCATAAAAATAATTAATCTGCTGAAATGTCTCATGTTTTGTATATTTGTTTGATAAATTTGACTTCATTGACCATTACGCTTGGTTTTCAAAAAGCGTGGGGTAAATTTTTTATTTATCTCAAAAAAACGATCCTATCTTTTTAGATATCGTCAAAAATTATTCAACCTAAAATATCAATTACTATGTTCAAAACAGTATTAATACTCTTGAAAACGATAGGATTGTCGGTGATGGCTTTCGTATTATCGATTTTTCCTCATCCTCCGAAAGTGGAGCAACATCGTTATCTCTATGTGGCAGTGCCAGGAATAAGAAATTATTTAGAGTATGGTGGACATGGCTTATTGATTTATGATATTGACCATAATTTTAATTTGGTTAAAAGAATCCCTACAACTGGACTGGCTACTGATGGTACACCCTCGAATGTAAAAGGCATTTGTGTAAGCCTTGCAACGCAATCGGTTTATATCAGCACAATTCATACTTTACAGTGTATCGACCTTCAAACAGAAAAAATAAAATGGGAAAAAACTTATGAAGGAGGCTGCGATAGAATGGCTATTTCTCCAGATGGATTAACGATTTATCAACCCTCATTTGAAAAAGATAATTGGAACATTATCAATGCTGTAGATGGAGAAATCATTGGTCAAGTGATTCCAAAATCAGGAGCTCACAATACTATTTTTGGCCCTGATGGGAAAGAAGTCTATTTAGAAGGTTTAAAATCTCCATTTTTAACAGTCGTAAATGCCAAAAACCCACAAGAAACTCGAACAGTAGGCCCATTTTCGGCAAGTATAAGACCTTTTACGATTACGCATAATCAAAAAATTTGCTTTGCTAATGTCAATGATTTATTAGGATTTGAAGTTGGAGATTTGAAAACTGGCAAAAAGTTACATACTGTCAAAATCAATGGCTTTGAAAAAGGCCCTGTAAAAAGGCATGGTTGCCCAAGTCATGGCATAGGACTTACCCCTAACGAAAAAGAACTTTGGGTAGCTGATGCGTATAATCAACGCTTCCATTATTTTGATGCTACCAAAATGCCTCCTGTGCAAATGGGAAGTATTGCAGTCAGAGACCAACCAGGTTGGATAACTTTTAGTTTGGATGGAAAATACGCTTTCCCGTCAACTGGAGAAATCATTGATTTAAAAACCAAACAAATTGTAGCTACTTTGAAAGATGAGAACGGCAACCCTGTTCATAGTGAGAAAGTAGTTGAAGTACACGTATTAAACAATAAAGCAATTATCAAAGGTGACCAATTTGGAATAGGGAGAAAATAGAGTTCTTAAATTAATAATTGACAGTTAAAAATTATTAACCCCACCCCACCCTTTTTGAAAACCTTGCGTAATACATAATAGATCACCTAATAACTAACTATACTCATCTTGTTTTTCAAGAAAAAAACATTTTCAGAAGATAACCTTGAAAGCGTTATTGCTGCTTGTATTGACCAAAACAGTCAAGCACAGCGAACGCTTATCAAACTTTTTTTGGGTTTTTCAAAAAGTATCTGTACACGTTATTCGAGTAATGAGCAAGAAGTAGAAGAAATTATCAATGATGGTTTTTTGAAAGTTTTTACTAATCTTTCAAAATATGATACATCGCAACCATTCAAGGCATGGCTACGTACAATCATGGTTAATACGGCCATTGATTATTATAGAAGTAATAAAAAACATCACCTCCAAATTGCTGTTGATGAGATAGAAGTTACAGATTTTGACGATGATATTATTAGTAAGTTATCAGTTGAAGAAATCATGGGATTGGTTCAAAAACTTTCTCCTACTTATCGAATGGTTTTTATGTTGTATGTAGTAGAGGGCTACAAACACCGAGAAATCGCCGAAAGATTAGGTATTCAAGAAGGCACTTCAAAGTCAAATTTGCAAGATGCAAGAATAAAATTACAAGAAATGATTCGCATTCATTACCCTCATTTATTTGATATTTACTCAGTTCGAAAAAATAAATTAAATGAAAACTGAAGATTTTGATGAAGCATTTAGACGTAAAGTTGAGAGCTTCCACCCACCGTTCCGAGATGATGAAATTGACCGAATTCAAGGGTATGTAAACAAGCATATTCCTATGAGTTTCTGGCAACGTTTTGGTCATACTTTTACTTATTCTTTAGGTACCGTTATCATTGTTTCCTTATTGACAACTATAATTTATCAGGCGAATGAAAATAAAAATTTACTAAATAAAGTAGCTGATTTGAATAATAAATTGGAGCAAAAACAAGCAGTTGTTGCGATGGAAAATGCTCCAAAGAGCATCATTATTGAAAAAACTGATACAGTCTATGTAGTGAAACATATTAGGAAAGAAATTCCTAATTTAGAAGAAGCCAGTTCTGACAATCAACTTTCAGCAACAAAAGACTCATCACCTGCTGTCGTTTCTAAAGAAAATATCAATGGCACTTTAAGCTCCAATGAAACAACGAAAGACAATACGCAAGAAGATTTCAATCTAACAAATTCAGCAAAACTGAACGAAGTAGCAATTGCTAGCAAACAAGAAAAAACTATACTTACCAATGCAAGAAAGTCAGTAATATCGTCTACGAAAACAGATGGAGTTCGACAAGTTTCCAAGTTGTCGAATGATACAAAATCTACTGAAAAGATGGCTGAAGGAAACATCATTGATAGTCAGCCAAATGCTAAGAAAACTTTAGAAAAAAACGATTTCAAACAAAATTCTAACTTATCAAAGCCAATACAATCAAATGCTGTAACAGTAGATAATTTGGCTAATAATACAGAAAAACTTTCCAATTTATCTGAAAATACATCTCAAGAAAATAAAAATAAAATACTGACTATCAATGATTTAAAAAGAAAAGCATTTAGCCCTATTGATTTGAAATTTGCATTTGATTTATCAAACAAGAAATTACATTCACCCCATTATGTAGCAAATCCCAAAACACGAAAATCATTTAAGTTACCAAGTATATCAATGCCAAATCTGAAATATCGTGTAGGTATAGGAGCTAACGCTGACTTCGGGCAATTAGGAACGAGCATATTGACCGATATATTATTTGCTAAGCGATGGAGCATGACTACTGGGGTAAATATGTCCTTTTTAGGTTTTGAACACTTTGGTGATGAAGATGATTTTAAACGACGAACCGACAAAGATTTTAGAGATGAACATGATGTAGTGCTACCATTGAGCAACTCAATTGAAAACATTGATGCACACCAAGTTTTGTTGCGTTTGCCTATTTACTTAAACTATCGCTTACCACTCAGAAAAGATTATACAGTTCTATTTTCGACTGGTACTGATTTAGATTTTCACTTAAATCAGATTACATCCTTTTCACATCACGATTTGGTAAGAGATGAAAGACAAGAAGGAATTCAAGAAAAAATCCCAGTACCACTCTTCAATAATTGGATGATTTCGGCAGGAATTGAAAAACGTTGGAAACATTTTTCGGTACAGCTAAGTCCATATTTGAGCTACCAAATCAAACCGGTTTCTTATCGAAAAGAAGATTTTATTTTTGGTTTCAAGGCTAATGGTTTTTACCGAATAAGTAGATAATTAATCTATATTTATAAAAGTTACAATCTCAAAGACTGTCCTAAATGTCATAATTTAAGACAGTCTTTTTTATATATTTTGTCTTAAAAACAAATAAACATTTGTCCTCTCACAACTTAATATAATAATCGTTCGTAGAATATACATGCAGTAGCCAACCTTTTTATAGAGTAATGCGTATCTAAGATAAAGTAATGCAATGTGATAAATATATAACTCATTTTTCTAATTATGGAAAGCTTGAGCATTCAGATTCTAATACCTTTATTCTATGATTAATAAAAAGTTGAAAAATTAATCAAACATTACTTAAGCAATATTTTACTTTATTTATTCCAATTTTTAACAACTTATCATGTTAACACAAGAATCAATTTCACGAAAAGACTTTTTAAGAAGTATGGGTTTAGGCGGAGCGGCCTTGATGGCAGTACTTACATCATGCAAGAATACCGTAGATGTTGTTTTACCATCAGGCGGAATTACTGTAGATTTATCGACTAAATTATTAACAGTAGGGAGTTTTATTTATAGTAATGGTATCATCATTGCTCGTATTGCTGCTGGTAATGCCTCTACATCTTTTGCAGCCGTTGCTCAGGCTTGTACACATGAAGGAACCTCAGTTGTATATCAAAGTAGTGGAAAGTTTCATTGTCCCAATCATGGTGCTGAATATAATACAAGTGGTGCTGTAACACTTGGACCAGCCACCAAAAGCCTTACCAAATATAATACTTTGGTAAATGGTACTACACTAACCATTTCATAAATAGTAAGCAACCAAAGTTTTATTACCAACGTATATGAAAAAGGGAGCGTCATTTTATATGATTTCTTCCTTTGCTTTCACCATCAAATGTTCCTCAATCATGAAAAATATTTTTTTCTTTATTTTATTCCTAACAACTATAAAAGTCTCTGCCCAAGATGACCCAATGGATATTCTCAATAATAATACGAAGCCAACAACTACTGTTGCTACCGCTACTTTTAAATCAACGAGGGTAATCAATGGGCAATCGGTTGAGACCATAGCTAAGAAGCATTTAGACTTCCGTATTTCTCACCGTTTTGGTGCATTAAATACTGGTGCTTATAATTATTTTGGATTAGACCAAGCCACCATGAGAATGGGTTTTGAATATGGCATAACCAATGATTTGATGATAGGAATTGGAAGAAGTAGTACACAAAAAACATTCGATTATTTTGGCAAATACAAATTACTCAAACAATCAAGTGGAGCCAAAACGATGCCTGTGAGTGTAACACTTTTTGCAAGTCTTGCAGCAGTTTCTCTTAGTTCTAATGCCGAAAACTCTGCTTCATCACCTTTATTTGATAATAATATCGAAAGATGGACGTATTGCAGCCAACTCTTAATTGCTCGCAAATTTTCTGATGATTTCTCCTTACAGATTAGTCCAACCTATTTGCATCGTAATAAAGTCTTTAGAATAAACTCTTCAGATGGAAGTGAAATACTTGAACCTAATGATATTTTTGCTATTGGATTGGGTGGTCGTTATAAAATCAATAAACGAACTTCAATCAATGCCGAATATTTTTACAGGCTCCCTTCATTAAACAGTCAATATGCTTTGAATGCTAATTATCATAATTCCTTATCAGTTGGTGTTGATATTGAAACAGGAGGCCATGTTTTTCAATTACATTTTACCAATTCTTTAGGTATGATTGAGAAACAATTCATTGCAGAAAACACCGAAAAATGGACAAACGGTGGTATTCATTGGGGTTTCAATCTTTCAAGAACATTTAGTTTTGATAGAGAAAAGAAAAAGAAGACCTGGTAAGAAAAAAGCTCAACTTTTAGCATGAAAACTAATAAACAATGCCATTTAAAATAATTAAATCTCAACTTTTAGCATGAAAACTAATTACAAATTTAAATTCATTAAAAGCCAATTATCATGAAAAATATAGTAAAAATATTGTTTTTAAGTTTCTTAATTTCAAACAGTACGATGGCACAAAACTTCATTTGCCAAAGTGGTGAAACAAGTTTTTTTTCGGAAACACCCCTTGAGAATATTGCAGCTCTAAATAAAACCGTCACTTCGGTCTTAAATATTTCCACCAATGAAATTGCAGTAAAAATGACAATGACTGAGTTTAAGTTTAAAAATCATTTAATGGAAGAACATTTCAATGAAAACTATATGGAATCAAGTAAATTCCCAAATGGTGTTTTCAAAGGAAAAATCAATGAGGCAATTGATTGGAAAAAAAATGGCGTTTATGATGTTACAGCCAAAGGTACGCTCACCATGCACGGTGTTCCGAAAGAGCGTATTTTGAAAGGAAAAATAACTATTGAAGGCGATAAGCTGACTTTAGTTTCTGATTTTAATGTGCCACTTGTTGACCATAAAATTGATGTTCCAACACTTGTTGTTGCAAAAATCGCCGAAAATATTTCCGTAAAAAACAAATTTGTTTTCACCCCTTTAAAAAAATAAGACATTGAAAGCAATCTTGCAAAAACTGAATTAGCCAATTAGGTCAATTCAGTTTTTGCTAAGGCAAACTATAGAATAAACCTAACGCTAAAATGAAAAAATTAACTCTTTTTGTACTTGTTCTTGGAATAATTGGCTCTTGTACCTATAAAAAGGCAACGCTTGTTGTTCCAACAACTAACACAGAAATACCGACAGACACTGAGCCAACAGCAACTGCACCTGAAACAACACCTCCTTCACAATTGGCTTGTGCAACCTCAAATCCCCCCCCTACCACCATCTGTTTTGACAGCCAAGTATTACCGATTATATATGCCAATTGTGCTGAAAGTGGTTGCCATGATTCAAGGAGAAAGGCAGAAGGGTATGATCTTACCAGCTACAGTGGTATCATGAAAGGTGTAAGTGCAGGAAATTCAAAAAACAGTAAGATTTACTCAGAAATGGCAAATGGTAAAATGCCCGAATCACCACGCAAAATGGCAAGTTCACAAATCGCAATTATTAAGCAATGGATTGAAGAAGGAGCAAAAAATACCACTTGTGGGGCTATCGTTACAGACGCTTCCAATCCAACCTTCTCAAAAACAATTAAACCCATTCTTGATGTGAATTGTGTGGGCTGTCATCAAGCAAAATCTGCCCAATCAGGTGTGATTTTAGATAGTTATAATTATGTCAAAAACTATGTTGATAATAGAAAACTTTGGCATGTAATTAACTATCATGTAGGCTATGTAGGTATGCCTGAAAATAGAAAATTGGGGGTGTGTCAAATTGAAGCTTTTAAAAATTGGATTGATGCAGGAGCATTGGATAACTAATAAAGAAATATTTTTTAATGCAATAATTCAATATTATTATTAATTTTGATAGATTTTTAATAAAATTTCTCTTTAAAACCTATTTCTAAACATCTCTTATGAGAAATCGTCCATATATTTTAAAAATTTCTTTCATGCTACTCTGCTGTTTAGCATTTGGAGTTTCTACGTCTTATGCCCAATATGGTGGCGGTTATGGCGGAGGATATGGTGGTTATGGAGGTGGCGGTTATGGCCGTGGTGGTTATGGTGGTTATGGCAGCCAATTCGGTGGACAAGATTTCGGTAATGGCAAACCTAAACCCCCACCCGACCCAGATGAGGTGGCGAAAGAAGAAACCAAAATAATGGTAAAAAAACTTAAATTAAACGAAGAACAAGAAATATTGATTTCTTCTCTCAATGAAGACTATGCTTACCAACGCAAAGATTTATACGATTTAATTAAAAAAGATTTTGGTAATACTCGACCTACTCCCGAGCAAATTGATAACGCCAAAGAGAAAATGGCAGCTTTGGAAGCAAGAAAAGATAAAGAATTAGAAAAATTGTTGACTCCCGAACAATTTAAAACTTATCAAGAAATGAAAGCAAAAATGCTCAAACAAAGTGGTGGTGGTAAAGACCCAAAAACAAAAAACCAATAAGAGTTGAGATAAGTATTTATTGAAAGTTAATAATTGTAAAATACGAATAATTATATAAAAATCCTTATTTTTGTTGAAAAAATAAGGATTTTTTATGCACGACCCTCACCACGAACATCATCTCCAAAGTTCTGAATTTATTACTGATATTGTCATCGGAATGTCTGATGGATTAACCGTTCCATTTGCTTTAGCGGCTGGTCTTAGCGGTGCGGTTGCTTCAAATTCCATCATTGCTACTGCTGGAATCGCAGAAATCGTAGCAGGATCAATTGCGATGGGTTTGGGAGGATATTTAGCTGGACGAACAGAAATTGAACATTACGATGCTGAACTCAAACGAGAATATGACGAGGTAGAGCGTGTGCCTGAGCGTGAAAAACAAGAGGTAAAAGACGTTTTTGCTGAATATGGACTTAGCCCTCATCTACAAGATGAAATTGCAGAAGAATTGGCCAAAGATAAAGACAAATGGGTCCATTTTATGATGAAATTTGAGTTAGGTCTTGAAAAACCAGATGTCAATAGAGCTTCAAAAAGTGCTGCAACGATTGGTATTGCTTATATTGTTGGAGGATTAATTCCACTATCACCTTATTTTTTTTCAGAGTCACCTGCTGATGGTTTAAAATACTCTTGTGTCGCTACTTTGATTTGCTTATTTATATTTGGCTTTTTCAAAAGTAAGGTCACTGGACAGCCTCCACTTTGGGGTGCGATAAAGGTAACAACCATCGGAGCTGTAGCTGCTGCTGCTGCTTTCTTTGTTGCAAAGATGTTTTAATGAAATATCTTGCGTAAAAAAACGTTTATTAGTTTTATTCTTCCAGTGATAAAAATATATCTACTTACAATTTTTAAACAGCCAAAAACTACAGCTTACTGTTTGTTTTTGACACTTTTTTGCACAAAAATCTTCGCTCAAGAAGCTGATACTGTGGTTGTTCGGTATCCCGATAGTTTACGAGCAAAATTAAGCTATGCTATCAACTGGGATGCCCGAAGCTCATTTGTTGCTAACAAACGAGTAAATATTTGGGGAGTTAACTCGGGCATCACTGTTGGTCGAAAAAGAAATCAAATTACAGTTGGCTATTATTGGATGAATTTTAATTCCTACTTACGCCTCCTTGATCTACGTAAAAATACTGCCAAAAGAGTAAATCTCGATTATTATACCAAAACAGACCTGTATTTCTTTAGCCTAATGTATTGGAAAAATTTTGTCAATAATAAACGTTGGCGAATTAGTGTTCCAATAGAAATTGGTATTGGTGCAACAAAAAATCAAGAAGTGAACCTTTTGAATGAAATTCAAATTTGGAAAAGAAAAGATTATTTTATGCCTGTCCAAGCAGGGCTTTATATTGGATGGAAAGCAACACGCTGGGTTGGATTGGCAGTGTGCGGTGGCTATCGCTATGCTTTGATACAAAGACATGTGGAAGAAAATTATAATGGTTTATATTTTAGTGTAGGTGCCGAGCTGCAATCTGCTATTTTTAAAGATACCTATCATTGGATTTTCAAAAAGAAAAATTCTAAAAAATAATATACGAATTTTATTAGGCAACAACTTACAAACGCCATTCATAAAAATCTGATTATAAGCAAGTTAAGTTTAACTTGCAACTCAGTTTATAAAAAACAAATAATACAGCAACGAATCTAATTGAAGAAAATTGTAAAATTACTTGCTTTTACCTTGAAAACTTTTTTATATTTGCTCCATCATAAAAAAAGTATTTTTTAAAAATAGTTGTAACTACATATAATTTATTTTTATATTTGTATCGTTAAATAAAAAATAAAAAAAAGATGCAACCTTTTGCACATTTCAAACGTCATTTCTTATAGAAAATAAAAATATCAAAGATAAAAGTTGTGTGGATTTAGTAGCGGGAAAGGCTGGAGTTATTTACTCCAGTCCTTTTTTTTTTGTATATATAGTTTTAATTACTTTTTAATTTAGCATTAATGTTTCCTATAAACCATTAAGCTAAATTTGTATTGTTTAAAAAAAGAATTAGTATAGTTTTTTCATAAAAGTTGTGTGGATTCAATAGGATAAAGGCTGGGCATCTTGACCCAGCTTTTTTTTAAGCACTTTCTACTCTTTAACTACATTTTAATCTCAAATTAAAGCTATGTTCATCTTGTAGTCTCATCTTTGCTTATGAAATGTAGGCAATTCACATTTATCGTTATAGCTTTGTTACATTGTTTTTTATTAGAAAAAAAGGAATAAAAATATGAAAATATTAGTTGTTGAAGATGAGCCCAAATTAGCTGAATTTGTCAAAAAAGGATTAGAAGAAAATGCCTGTACAGTGGACGTGGCTTATGATGGTCAGATTGGCAAAAATATGGCATTGAGCAATTCTTATGATGTTTTGATTTTGGATGTAAATTTGCCTAAAATCAATGGATTTGACTTAGCTCATCAACTAAGAACTGAGCAAATGAGTACACCTATTTTATTACTCACCGCAATGGGTAGTATTAATGATAAGTTGATTGGCTTTGAATCTGGAGCTGATGATTATTTGGTAAAACCTTTTGAATTTAGGGAGTTATTGGCTCGCTTGCGTGCCTTACAAAGACGTTCAAATGATTTAATGCCTCAACAAAATATTTTAAAAATTGCTGATTTAGAGTTAGATTTGAACGAAAAAGTAGCACGCAGAGGCGGTCATAATATCGAACTAACAGCCAGAGAATTTGCTTTACTCGAATATTTGATTAGAAATCGTGGTCGTGTTGTTTCACGTATTGATATTTCAGAGAAAGTTTGGGACATCCATTTCGATACTGGAACCAATACAATTGATGTTTACATTAATTTTTTACGCAAAAAAATAGATAAAGATTTCAATACTAAATTGATTCATACCGTAGTAGGTATGGGTTATATTTTGAAGGAAGAATAAAAAAGTAATAAATGGGAAATGGCGACTTACGAATTAATATTGATTAAATAATTCGTAAGTCGTTGTTTTTTCTAAACAAATCCCCATCTAAAACATGAAAATTGTAGATCGACAACCGCTTCGAGCATCGCTTATTGTGTCTATTCTTTTTGGAGTATTCTCAGTTGTTATCTATAATTTTTATGCTGACTTTCGCCAAAAAGAATTCCTCAAAATTCTGAAACAAAATGCTATTTCTCATGAGCGGCTATTGGCTGATACAGCTAATTTTTCTCCTCAAGTATTAAAACACATTGAAGAAAAGTCAAAAACTCAAATGACCGACGAGACTTCTGCAATTTATGATACTACTGGAAAAGCAATTTATGCCTCTTTTGCAGAACCTTCTTTGGATAAAAACTTAGTCAAACGTGTTTTGAAAAACAAAAGTATTTCAATTGAAAATGGTTATTATGATAAAATTGTTTTTCTCTATGAAATACCCGAAACCAATCAAAAGGTAATTTTGATGGCAGTTGCTTTGGATGATTTTGGCTACGCAAAACAAGATAGATTACGAGATTTATTGCTCGTTGGCACTTTGATTGCCATTGTAGTGTTGGTGGCTGTGATGCGAATTTTTGTAAAAAGAGATGTAAAACCAATCGGGCAGATTGCCGACAAAATGGAGCAAATTACCGCTCACGAACTCAATCAAAGACTACCACAAGCTTCCCTTCCCGATGAAGTTGGGCAAATGGCTCGAACATTTAACGATTTACTCGACCGTTTGGAATTTGCATATTCCCAACAACGAAATTTTGTGTCTTATGTAACCCACGAACTTCGTACGCCGCTCACCATCATGCAAGGACAAACGGAAGTAACTTTGATGAAGGATAGAAGTGAAGCTGAATACAAAGAGGCTTTGGAATCGGTGAAAGCGGAAGTGCAAGATATGATTAAATTAGTGAATGAACTATTAGAATTGGTAAGAGCAAATGCTGATGCACATTTAGTTGATTTAGAACCAGTGAGAGTCGATGACCTACTTTGGCAGGCTCGTGGACAATTATTACAAAAAAAACCAAAATATACGATTGAAGTAGGCTTTGATGAATTTCCTGATTCGGAAGAAATAACTGTCAATGGAAATGCCGCTTTACTCAAAATGGCATTTATGAATTTGATGGAAAATGCTTGTAAATATAGCGACGAGCCTCATGTGAGCGTGTTTATCCATATCCGAAAAAAGGAAGTAGAAATAAGATTTGTGGATAATGGATTTGGTATTTCTGAGAAAGATTTAGAGCATATTTTCGAACCTTTTTTCCGTTCCTTAACTACCAAAGAAGTATCTGGACATGGGATAGGGTTACCACTTACGAAACGTATCATTGAAATTCATCTTGGGAAAATCTCAATTGAATCGAAAGTGGGTGAAGGTACAAATCTGATGATTGTTTTGCCAACTGTATAAGGTATTTGTTTAAAAATCACCATAATTGACTTTAGAAGATTGGAATGGCAAAGTTTCAGAAACTTTGTAAGAATATGAGTAACAGTTTTAAGAATTATGAATAGTAGAACAATTTTTCAAATTGTTCTACTAAGTCAACTTCACCGCCCAAGCACGTTCAAAAACATCGCCTGCCGCAAGAACATTTATTCCTTCTTTCTCTGTAAGTTCTTGTGTATGGTTTACCGAATCGGCAATACCGCACCAAGGTTCGATACAAATAAAGTCAGCATTTTTTGCAGCCCAAATTCCTAAAAAAGGGAATCCAGCAAAATCAAATCGAAGTGAATGTTCACTTTTATCTGATTTCAAAATAACATTTGTAGAGTTTAACTGCTTAAAAACCAAGGCATCTTGATGAAAAAGCTCTTTGGTCAATGGCACAATCTTGGTTTCTTCAACTACAGATTCTTCATCAACGATTTTCTCCCCAAATAAAGGCTCAGGTTCTTCCAAAATCAATCCTTGTTCGCTCAATGGCCAACGATGGAATATTTCATCTTCTTCAAATTCTAAATAAAAATCTTCATAAGTTAAATCATCAGTCAAAGGAACAGCAAATGCTGGATGTCCACCAACCGAGAAGTACATATCTTTTTCACTCAAGTTAGTTACATGATATGTTACGCTCAATAGATTTGCATAAAGTTCGTAAACGATGCGAAATTCAAAGGTAAAAGGGTAAATTTTCAAAGTATTTTCATCAGAACGAAGTAAAAAGCTAATCCCATCGTCCCAATGGTCTTCTACTTCAAATACATAATCACGAGCAAAACCATGTCGAGGTAAATTGTATTTTTCACCTTCAAAAGTATAGCTATTGTCTTTTAGACCACCCACAATTGGAAATAATACAGGTGAAGATTTTCCCCAAAAAAGAGGGTCTGCTCCCCACATGTATTCGATTTCATGATCTTTATGAAAAAGACTCACTAATTCAGCTCCTTTGGCATCAATCCCAACTTCTAAAAATTCATTTTCAATATAATACATACCCTAATTCTCTTTAAAAACATTCCCTTTTTCTTCCTATTTTTATTGTTCTTTTGGAGAAAGAAGGAATCAATACATTATAAAATATACTGGCTTAAATCTCTATTTTTTACTAATCCTGAAAGTCTTTCCGAAACTAATTCTTTGGTTATCAATATTTTAGAACCAATTTCTATTTTATCAGGAACATCAAACATGATTTCATTGAGCAAATGACTCATAACCGTTTGGAGTCGTCTTGCACCGATATTTTCTACGTCGCTATTGGCTTGAAATGCTATTCTGGCAAGTTCACGAAGAGCTTCATCATCAAAACTGAGCGTTACGCCTTCCGCTTCAAGCATGGCTTCATATTGCTTGGTCAAAGCATTTTTGGGAGCTTTCAAAATTTGATAAAAATTATCTTCGGTCAAACTTTCCAATTCTACTCTTATTGGGAAACGACCTTGCAATTCAGGAATCAAATCTGAAGGTTTTGACACATGAAATGCACCCGCTGCCACAAATAAAATATGGTCAGTTTTCACCGTTCCATGTTTTGTATTGACTGCACTTCCTTCAACAATTGGTAGTAAATCTCGCTGCACACCTTCACGGCTCACATCTGCTCCACCCGACTTACCACTTGCATTTGCAATTTTATCAATTTCGTCAATAAAAATAATCCCTAAATTTTCAGCTTTCCATATTGCCTCTTCCTTTACTTCATCCATGTCTATCAGTTTTGAGGCTTCTTCTTCCAATAATATTTTTCGAGCTTCGGCAATAGTCAATTTACGTTTTTTGCCACGTTTTGGCATCATTCCACCTATCATTTCTTGGATATTCATCATCGACATATCATCAATAGGCCCGCCCATCACACCAATATTAGGCATTCCGCTGCTTTGAACATCAATTTCTACTTTTCTGTGGTCGAGTTCGCCATTGCGAAGTTTGCCTCTAAAAGCTTCACGAGTTTTTTCGTTAAGTAGAGTTTCGGTATAATCTTCAATTTCTTTTTTGGTTTCAGCAGGAATAAACCCTGTATCTTTTTGGTCTTTTACAGGGGGAATGAGAATATCCAAAAGCATATCTTCTACTACATCCAAAGCTTTGGCTTTTACTTCTTCTTTCTTTGCCAATTTTACCATATTGACCGATTGTTCAACCAAATCTCTTACCATACTTTCACAATCACGCCCTACATAACCAACTTCGGTAAATTTTGAGGCTTCTACTTTGATAAAGGGAGCATCAGCAATTTTTGCTAAACGACGGGCAATTTCTGTCTTACCTACACCCGTTGTACCAATCATTAAAATATTATTTGGAATGATTTCAGAAACCATTTCAGCAGTAGCATTCATTCTACGCCAGCGATTTCTTAAAGCAATAGCTACATTACGTTTGGCATCTTTTTGACCAATAATGTATTTATCAAGTTCTTGTACGATTTGTTGCGGTGTGAGGTTTTCTATCTTTTTCGACATCTAAAATTAATTTGAGGATTTGAGTACGATTCGTTGGTTTAACGACTCGAAAGTTCGTCGTGGTGATTTAAAAATTTGCAGGTGCAATTTTTGACATAATATCTTAACAATCAACAGATTATGAGATAATTTTCAAATTAACAAATTTCCAAATCTCCAAATTGAATTACAAAGGTAGCTTTCGTTTGGAGAAAACAAAAAAAGGAACCACAAATTGTGATTCCGATTTCTAAATTAATAAAGTGTGACTTATTTTATTCCATAAGCCGTCACTTCTTCTCAATTAAAATTCCCTTTTACAAGAAGGCCACCCACGCCTAAGTGCCTCCTCGCAGTCCACTCAACAGACAAGGGAGATACTCAATTTGTATTTTTATAGCACAATTTTGAAAATTGCGTTTAGTTGTGCATTACTAAGAACTTATTGCTTGCCATTTTTCGGCCATTGACCGAAAGTTGGTAAAAATAAGTGCCTTCATTCCAAGTCAAGGTACTCACTTTGATAGTTTTGTCATTGTTTTCTAAGCCAAAAGACGCAACTACTGTTCCTGAAAGATTGAAAAAAACCAATTTGGCTATCGGTAAACTTTCAGGTAAATTGTAATCAAGGGTTAGGTGGTCATCTGCTGGATTTGGGTAAAGTGCAGTAATCGTCACTTTGCTGAAATCATCATCAGGCAAAATAGTCACACTTTCACATTTACAAATGTTGTCTTTGAATTTACCATCTTTTTGTGGTATAATTTCAGTCATTGTCAGTTCTCTTTTTGTACTCAAAGCTTTGGTTTTACGATCACGAGCAGCTACAAAATACGTTCCTGCTTGTGTTGGTGTAAATACACTGCCTGTGGCAATAGGTTTAGTAGCATTTTCATCATCAAACCAAACAACATCTGTACCTTTTGCCGAGCTTATTACATTAAAAGTTGGTATGGCTGCTCCGCTTGTAAATGTTTCAACTTGGTTCAAAACTAAAGGTGTTTGTACCCCTGGTAAATTACAATTTGGAGCATTTACAATCTTATTGCTACTACATTTTCCTGAAATATCCGTCGCTACCAAAGTTACGTTTGGCATAAATGCAGGAATGTTTTCAATGGTATAAAAGCTATTTCCATTGGCAACAACATATCCAGCACTCGATTGTAAAGGTAAACGATTCAAACGTTTGAGATAATCAATTGTTGTCGGGAAACCTATGTTGCTGGTAGCAGCATAAATTTGCTGAACAATACTCCAATCGTCATCCAATAATTTTACCCTGATATTATAGCTGTCAACTTTTTTATTACAATAAATTGAATCAATGATGATTTTAGGGCCAGAACAACCTTCAACTGTAATTGGACAACAACTTCCCACATTACAAGAACCAACGAGTTTGGAAAAAGTATATTCACCTCCTCTTAAAATATTCAAAGAACTATCCGAATTAACAGTGGCAATATCAGGCGAAGTATTTTTGTTAATTTCTTCATACACACCCGAAGAAACATTTTTATAATACCATTTTACCCCTGCATACGATTTAAGAGCTACTTTATAATTTTCTCCTCTTTTCAATGATATTGGCACACTTACACAACTTACGCCATAGTCATCACCCCCTTCTGCTGAATTACGAGCCTTAATATCTCTTTCTTTACCATTTTGTTTCCAGATATAAGAAGTTAAATACGACAAACCTTGTTGTGTTACTTTTGCCTTAACAACCAATTTGATGGTTTCGCCTCCATTAATAGCTCCAATACTCCAAAGCCCTCCATTAGAATCATACGCCCCTTTGTCGGAATAATAATAAACAATTTTTAAACTACTACTAAGCAAAGTTTGAATATCAACACCTGTGGCAACTTTGCTTCCCTTATTCATGATGATGGTTGTGAAAGTCACCGTTTCATCAACTTGAGGATTATGATTATCTACTGCTTGAATTAATTCTAATAGAGAATACTCAGCAAGTGTGGCAAAATTGACATGCTCTAAAGTGATTGTTTGTTCGGCAAAACAAGTTTCCGAATTATACATTCTGACTGTATAAGAGGTATAACTTTCAGGATTTGCTAAGCCTTTGATCTCGATTTCTTTTTTGATTGGGTCAATTAATGTTGCATTCGCATAAGCCGCAGGTTTAGCTCCTTTTTCAAAAAAAGTATAGCGTTTAGCATTCTGAATGTTTGAGATGATTAATTTAGCATCGCTCACATTTGGCAATGTAACATCAACACTTCTCAGTGTGAATACAGGTGGCATACACGCTGCTTTCGTCAATTTGACTCGACCTTTGCTTGGATTGAATCGTGCTTGTAAATCGTAGTTATTTGAGCTTAATAATATAAAACCCGAAAATAACAACAACATTACAAGTAGATTACCAAAGGTACGCTTTAGTAAACCTTGAAAATTTTGCATATAGAAAACTCAATAGCGTTTATAGAAACTCAATAGCGTTATAGTAAATTCACAGCAATAGTAAAACTCAATAGCAATTTGGCAATAGTGCCTTTTTAATATGGTTGGGACATAATTAAAAAAAAAGGGGACATTTAGTATTGATCACAAATGATACCGAAAGATAAGTATTTTTTTAGAAAAAATGATTAAAAGGTGTCGTTTTTTGATTGCTCAAAGTTGTTTTATTTTCTTAAAAAGAATTTTTTATAAAATTCAATAAATAATTTGGGAATTTTTAAAGCTCTGTTCTCTTGAAAAGCACTGGTATTTTTCTGCCCAAACTTTCTTTTTAATTCAAACCCCTTGAAATCAGAGGTTTAATCGAATTTTGTTTTAATTTGAAAAACAATGGCTGTTATTCAAAAAAGTGCTTTAATCATTAAGCCTATACAAAAATCGTAAAAGAAAAACGTTACAAGTGTAGTTTTCGATAAACTGCTTAATTTGTAACTTTTTTGGACAAAAATAAGGTATAGAAAAACCTAAGAAGTCGATAGCTAATTGCTAAAATTATTTTAATAAAAAAACATAAAACACTTATTATCAACTATTTAACAAAAAAAATACATCGACTTAACAATTTCAAGTATTTTACTACTTAACAAAAAAAGTATGTAATGGTAAAAGTTTACTCCAAGAGGTAAGTTCTAAAAGTGTAAAAAAAAAACTCATTTTTATTTTAATCTATATCCAGCTTACAGCCTTTAAGCCATAAGCTGGATAAGATATTTATAGGATGTGTGAACTTTACTTTTACTAAAAGACTAACTCACATATCGAGTATTATTTATGTTACTTCGTTTTGGTAACTGTTGCTGGTTCGCAATAACCTCCTGGACAACCACAATCGGTTTTTGTAAGTGTTGCTACACGGTCAATAGTACAACCAAATGAGTTTTTGATTCTAACTGTATAATCTTGTGATGCTGTTGTTGGGTTATTCAAATTACTTGCAAATACGCCACCAGCTGGGACAGTTGCATAAGCAGTTGCTGTTGGTGGTGCAACATAAGGATTACCTATGCTATACGAAACTTCATCTGAGTTACGATATCTTGTCAAAATCAATTTAGCATTGTTTTGAGACACGGTTCCGATACAAAGTGAGTTTACTGGGATAACAGTTGCTACTGGAAGTGGATTAACTGTGACAGGTATTCCTGACATTCCTGACTCGCAACCAGTTCCTGGAATGGATTGAGATACATAGTAGTAAGTCAAACCAGCCGTTGTAGTTGTTGGCGTCGGAGCAGTTGTTGATGTTGAACCTCCATAATACCAAATAACTGTATTTCCATTTTCAGTTCCTGCCGTAAGTGCAATTGCTGATGAAGTTTTTCCTTGTTCTGTTTGGCAATAAGCTATTGCATCAACTGTTGGTGCACCTGGTGTACGGTTTACGATTACGATAGCATCATCACGATTCGATTCGCAACCAGTTACATTGTTTTTCTGACTTACATAATAAATGGTTGTACCTGTTGTATTCGTCAAAGGAACCGGTGTTGTTGTTGTTGTTCCACCCGTTGAGTTTGTGCCATACCATAGGAATGTATATTGATCTACACCTGTAACTTTAAGAGCTTCAGCAGCTACACCCTGGCAATAAGTTTTGTCTTCTGCTTTTGGTGCTGCTGGTTTCTCATTAACCGTCACTACCAATTCACTACGATGAGACTCACAACCTGTTGAGGTTATTTTTTGACTAACATAATATCTTGTTACTCCTGCAGTTGTTGGATTCACAATTTCTGCTGTTGTACTACCATTACCACCTGTTGAGAGATTACCATACCATTGTAGGAAATCAGCCCCTGAAAGTTCTGCTGTAAGTGTTACTTGAGGGTCTCCAGCACAGAATGTTCTTGCAAGTACTGTAGGAACATCTGGTAATGGATTCACTATTACCACTACTGATGTACTTGCCGAACAACCTACACCATTCGTGATAGTTACATTATATGTACCACCGTTTCCGTTACCAGTATTGCCAGCAATTGCATTTGCAATAGTAGGATTAGCTATATTGCCTCCTGTGAAACCAGCAGGACCACTCCAAACATAATTTGTAGCACCAGTAGGCGTTGCAGTCAACTCAATTGTTCCTTCTGCACAAACAGGGCTATTAGATGCAAGTGTTGGTACTGGTGTTGCACGAATCTCAACTGGGATAGTAGAACGGTTTGATTCACATTTGTGTTCATCTTCTTTCCAACTAACATAATAATTGGTTGTTCCAGCTGTATTGGTTGGAGCTATGTCCTTCGCTGTTGAACCCGTTCCACCAGTTGAGTTTAAGCCATACCATAATACTGTGTATCCTGTGCTACTTTCATTAATATCCAAAGTGATTGGTGCTGAATCTTTACAAGCAGATACTGGTAGTACTTTTGGAGCAGCAGGTTTAGGATTAACAGTTACAACCAATTCCGAACGATTTGACTCACAACCAGTTGTGTTTACTTTTTGACTAACATAATATCTTGTTACTCCTGCAGTTGTTGGATTAACTACATCTGGTGTCGTACTACCACTACCACCAGTTGAGCTATTTCCATACCATTGTAGGAAATCAGCACCTGCAATGGTTGCTGTAAGAGTTACTTGTGCATCTTCAGCACAGAATTCTAAAGCAACTACCTTAGGAGCAGATGGTTTAGGATTAACAACAACTGATGTAGTTGCAGTAGCAGAACATCCTACACCATTTGTTACTGTTACTACGTAAGTGCCTGCACTTGTAAGTAATGCACTTGCAATAATAGGTGTAGCTGTACTTCCAGTAAATCCATTAGGGCCACTCCAAGCATAAGCAGTAGCACCTGCTGGGGTTGCTGTGAAGTTAATTGGACTTTCTTCACAAACTGGACTGTTTGATGCGAGAGTTGGAGTCGGCAAATCTTTGATTTCTAAAGTCAATGTTACAGAAGCTTCGCAATTCTCATGTCCATTTTCATACGCTTTCAACTTATATTGATAAACACCAACCGCTGTTGGGAATGCAGTAAATGAAAGTGAAGTTTGTCCTGCAATAGCTGTTGTTGTTGGATTTGCAGCTCCGTTATCGTTGTACCATTGATATACATAAGTACCATTAGGTGATGTTTCGGTATTTGAAACAGTAACTGCCGCAAAAGTTGCATTGAAACAAATTGATTGAGCAGTTGGAGCAACCAAAACAGGTGGCTTACCAGCTTCAACACTAATAGGGCAACATCCACCACTTGCACAAGCATTTGGTCCAACAGTCATGCTATATGAATATTCACCAACGGCAAATACAGTCATTGAGCCATCACCATTCAATCTTACGCCATTGCCAGCAGCATTACCAGCTGTCAGCTCTGTTGTACCTTTAAACCATTTAATGCCTGTATAGCTTGGTAATGTAATAGTGTATTCATCATTTGTACAGTAATCAAATGGTGTAGAAATACACACTGAACCAAAATCATCTTCACCTGCACTATTTGAAGGATTAGTAACTGAGGTTGCTCTTGAGTCAAAATCCGTTTCTGTTTCTCCAGTTAAGTCAGCAGTTAAATATTTTACACCTCTTGTGCTTACTGTTCCTGTTAAAGTTAAAGTTTTTGTTGTAGAACCATCATTTGCTACATACACAGGAACATTTCCAATAGTCCATTTTTTAGTGGTATTATCATAAGTACCATTAGCGGTTGTTCCAGTAACACCAGTAAGACCTGCAGGAATACCTACGGTATATTCAACTCCAGAAGCAGGTCCTGTTCCTTTATTTTGAACTGTTATTGTGATTGAAACAACTGTTCCTAAAGCAACAAAGCCAGCAGGCGTTTTGGCTACTGTTACTTCAATATCAGGGGTTAATGGAGCAGAGTTAAAGTTTACATATTCTAAAGTAAATTGCTTGTCGGTATAACAAGAACCATCTTCTGAAAAAACCCTAATGGTATAAACCCTTCCTGCTGTTTCAGTAAGTGTTGGTGTAGCTAAGGTCTGTGAGATATAGCCACCTGTAAGTGTCGAAAATTTAGGTGCGGCTGCATAAGCAGGACCAGTATAAGTTGAACCTTCTGAGTAACCTACTCTATTATCTCCTGATAATGCACCAGAAATTCTGATTTTTGCATCATTAGAAGTTGCAGTACTCGCATCTTCACTTACTACTGTGAAGGGAATAGGAGAAGTACATGGTGTTTGTGCGAAAGCAACCTGCTCTAAGAAAAGCGTCAAAACGCTAATAATCAACAGATTACCCCATCTATAAAGCCATCTATGATTGACTTTTAGCATGTTTGGTAAATTTTCTTTCATTTGACAATTGAGTAATTGAGTAATTGAGTATTAATAATTGAATTTGAGTGCTTTATTGATTGTTTTTGTGTTCTATTCTATCCATTTGACAAAAACTGTACCACTTAATCATTTTTTTATAAAAAAAATTAAAATAAAAAATATTACTTCGTTTTAGTAATCGTTGCTGGCTCACAATAACCTTCTGGACAAGCACAAATCACTTGCGTTGTCTGTGCATTTATATCAGCCGTACAGCCATATATATTTTTTACACGAACAGTATAAGAAGTAGTAGTATTTGATAAACCATTTGCAAAAACGCCCCCAGCAGGAATGCTATTAAAGGTTGGTGTTGTCGAGATTGGAGAACCATAAGCTACTGTATCTGTATCACGATATTTATTTAAAATAAGCATTCCATTATCTCTCGAAACGCTCGCCAAACAAACAGCATTTACAACGATTACTTCTGCATTAGGAATTGGATTCACTTCTACCCAAACACTTTTTGTAATACTACATGAAGCACCAGAGTTGATAGTCAGTGTATATAATGTTGTTACGGTTGGATTAACTGTAATTGATGATGTTGTTGCTCCCGTACTCCAAGAGAATGTTGCAGCACTATTTAATCCAGTTGGTGTTAATGTTGTTGATTGGCCTGCACAAATCGTTGGAGATGTAAGGGTAGCTGTTGGCATTGGATTGACTGTAACCAATACACTCGATGTTGTGGTACATCCGCCTGTTCCTGCCGTTGCTGTAATGATATATTGTACTGTGCCTGCTACTGTGCTACTTGGATTAGTCAAAGTCTGTGCGATCGTTGCTCCTGTGCCTGCACTCGCCCCTGTGATGCCTCCAGTTATTGTACCTAATGTCCAACTATATGTACTCGCTACACTTGAACTTATGCCTATCGATGGGGCTGTCCCGCTACAAATTGCAGCATTCGAGGCTGTAATCGTTGGTAATGGATTTACTGTAACCAATACACTTGCTGTTGTGGTACATCCGCCTGTTCCTGCCGTTGCTGTAATGATATATTGTACTGTGCCTGCTACTGTGCTACTTGGATTAGTCAAAGTCTGTGCGATCGTTGCTCCTGTGCCTGCACTCGCTCCTGTGATGCCTCCAGTTATTGTACCTACTGTCCAACTATATGTACTCGCTACACTTGAACTTATTCCTATCGATGGGGCTGTCCCACTACAAATTGCAGCATTCGAGGCTGTAATCGTTGGTAATGGATTTACAGTTACACTGGCACTCGCCGTTGCTGTACATCCGCCTGGTGTACCTGTTACGGTTACTGTATAATTAATTGTACCTACTGTACCTGTGGGTACACTCAAAGTAGAACTTGTTGCTCCTGTACTCCACAAGAAACTTGATCCATTACTCACTGTTGGTATCAATGTCAAACTTGTATTTTGACACACTGTTTGGTTTGTTAAACTAACGGTTGGTTTTGGATTGACTGTAACCAATACACTCGCAGTTGTCGTACATCCGCCTGTTCCTGCCGTTGCTGTAATGATATATTGTACTGTACCTGCTACTGTGCTACTTGGATTAGTCAAAGTCTGTGCGATCGTTGCTCCTGTGCCTGCACTCGCTCCTGTGATGCCTCCTGTAATTGTACCTACTGTCCAACTATATGTACTCGCTACACTTGAACTTATTCCTATCGATGGAGCTGTCCCGCTACAAATTGCAGCATTCGAGGCTGTAATCGTTGGTAATGGATTTACTGTAACCAATACACTTGCTGTTGTGGTACATCCGCCTGTTCCTGCCGTTGCTGTAATGATATATTGTACTGTGCCTGCTACTGTGCTACTTGGATTAGTCAAAGTCTGTGCGATCGTTGCTCCTGTGCCTGCACTCGCTCCTGTGATGCCTCCAGTTATTGTACCTACTGTCCAACTATATGTACTCGCTACACTTGAACTTATTCCTATCGATGGAGCTGTCCCGCTACAAATTGCAGCATTCGAGGCTGTAATCGTTGGTAATGGATTTACTGTAACCAATACACTTGCTGTTGTCGTACATCCGCCTGTTCCTGCCGTTGCTGTAATGATATATTGTACTGTGCCTGCTACTGTGCTACTTGGATTAGTCAAAGTCTGTGCGATCGTTGCTCCTGTGCCTGCACTCGCTCCTGTGATGCCTCCTGTAATTGTACCTACTGTCCAACTATAAGTACTCGCTACACTTGAACTTATACCTATCGATGGAGCTGTCCCGCTACAAATTGCAGCATTCGAGGCTGTAATCGTTGGTAATGGATTCACGGTTACCAAAACACTCGCTGTTGTCGTACATCCGCCTGTTCCTGCCGTTGCTGTAATGATATATTGTACTGTGCCTGCTACTGTGCTACTTGGATTAGTCAAAGTCTGTGCGATCGTTGCTCCTGTGCCTGCACTCGCTCCTGTGATGCCTCCTGTAATTGTACCTACTGTCCAACTATATGTACTCGCTACACTTGAACTTATGCCTATCGATGGGGCTGTCCCGCTACAAATTGCAGCATTCGAGGCTGTAATCGTTGGTAATGGATTTACTGTAACCAATACACTTGCTGTTGTGGTACATCCGCCTGTTCCTGCCGTTGCTGTAATGATATATTGTACTGTGCCTGCTACTGTGCTACTTGGATTAGTCAAAGTCTGTGCGATCGTTGCTCCTGTGCCTGCACTCGCTCCTGTGATGCCTCCAGTTATTGTACCTACTGTCCAACTATATGTACTCGCTACACTTGAACTTATTCCTATCGATGGGGCTGTCCCACTACAAATTGCAGCATTCGAGGCTGTAATCGTTGGTAATGGATTTACAGTTACACTGGCACTCGCCGTTGCTGTACATCCGCCTGGTGTACCTGTTACGGTTACTGTATAATTAATTGTACCTACTGTACCTGTGGGTACACTCAAAGTAGAACTTGTTGCTCCTGTACTCCACAAGAAACTTGATCCATTACTCACTGTTGGTATCAATGTCAAACTTGTATTTTGACACACTGTTTGGTTTGTTAAACTAACGGTTGGTTTTGGATTGACTGTAACCAATACACTCGCAGTTGTCGTACATCCGCCTGTTCCTGCCGTTGCTGTAATGATATATTGTACTGTACCTGCTACTGTGCTACTTGGATTAGTCAAAGTCTGTGCGATCGTTGCTCCTGTGCCTGCACTCGCTCCTGTGATGCCTCCTGTAATTGTACCTACTGTCCAACTATATGTACTCGCTACACTTGAACTTATTCCTATCGATGGAGCTGTCCCGCTACAAATTGCAGCATTCGAGGCTGTAATCGTTGGTAATGGATTTACTGTAACCAATACACTTGCTGTTGTGGTACATCCGCCTGTTCCTGCCGTTGCTGTAATGATATATTGTACTGTGCCTGCTACTGTGCTACTTGGATTAGTCAAAGTCTGTGCGATCGTTGCTCCTGTGCCTGCACTCGCTCCTGTGATGCCTCCAGTTATTGTACCTACTGTCCAACTATATGTACTCGCTACACTTGAACTTATGCCTATCGATGGAGCTGTCCCACTACAGATTGTAGCATTCGAGGCTGTAATCGTTGGTAATGGATTGACTGTAACCAATACACTCGCAGTTGTCGTACATCCGCCTGTCGTTGTTGTTGCAGTTATTATATATTGAACTGTACCTGATGATGTATTGCTTGGATTGGTCAAGGTTTGTGCGATCGTTGCTCCTGTGCCTGCACTCGCTCCTGTGATACCTCCTGTAATTGTACCTACAGTCCAACTATAAGTACTCGCTACACTTGAACTTATTCCTATCGATGGAGCTGTTCCACTACAGATTGTAGCATTCGAGGCCGTAATCGTTGCTAATGGATTCACAGTTACATTAACTGTTGAAGTTGCACTACAACCATTCCCATCAGTTACAGTAACTGTGTATAATGTAGTTGTTGTTGGATTGGCAGTCGGGTTGGCAGTCGTTGTTGATGATAAACCAGTTGCTGGACTCCATAAATATGAATATGGATTTGTACCTCCCGTAGCTGAAGCATTAAGCGTAGTTGAGTTACCATTACAAATTGATGGACTTGCTGGTGTAACATTAACAGTTAAAAGAGCTGGTTGTGTTACAACAGTTGTTGCAGTCGCAGTACAACCTAAATAATCTTTTGCTGTAATTGTGTAATTTCCTGCAGTTAAAGAACCAAATGCTCCAGTTGATTGAAAAGTTGTTCCATTTTTACTAAATTCATAAGGTGTCGTACCACTTGTAGCCGATGCAGCAATTGAACCATTGCTTCCTCCATAACAACTTACAGGAGAGGGTGTCAATGTTAAAATTGGTAGCGGAGCTGCAATTACTCTAATTGGACAACACCCACCACTTGGACAGGAAGTGCCACTAATATTAACTTCATAGGTATAATCACCAATTGAAAGAATTGTTAATGAGCCATTGGCATTAAGCGTATATTCACTGTTACTGCCTGTGATGAGCGTACCATTTTTATACCATTTTATTCCTGTATAAGAAGGCAGTGTAATAGCAATGGTGTTTCCATTACAATATTCATAAGGTGTGGAAACACAGGCTGTACTTTGATCATCCTCACCTACATTTGTTGTCGTTGGACTTGAATCTAAATCTGTCTCAGTTTCTGCTGTTAAATTCGCTGTGATAAATTTCAAGCCTTCTGTAGTAGATTGAGTATTAGCAAATGTCAATGAAACAGTTGTACCTGTTGCTAATGAAGGAATAATCCATTTTCCTGTTCCAGCATTATAAGTACCTACTGAGGCAGTTGCTGTTCCAACAGTTATTCCAGAAGGTATCGTGATAGTTACTTCAAGACCTGTTGCAGTTGCTGTACCTTGGTTTCGGACAGAAACAGTTGTTGTAAAAGCTGTATTTTTAGTTACAAATTGCCCACCATTATGAGCTACGATTACATCTATATCTGGCTTGGTTGGAGTTGAAGTAAAATTGATTTTCTCAAAACTAATGCTTTTATCGGTATAACAAGTCCCATCAGGCGAATAGACTCTTATATAGTAAGTCTGCGTTGTATTGGGAGCATTGGTTTTAATATAGCCATTTGTAAATGTGGAAAATAAAGCTGCATTAGTAAATTCTGTATTCCCTGAAGGTGCAGCAAGGGCCGTAGTCGAAACGACAATTTTATGACTCGCAGTGACATCGCCATAAAGTTTTATCTTTCCATCGCTTGTAGATGAACTACTTACACTTTCAGTTGAAAGAAAATAGACTATCGGACTTGCACAAGGGGTAGCTTGGGAAAAAACCTGGTGGATGGTAAGGAACAAGAAAATTGGTAAAAAGAATAGTGTCTTTTTGCAAAATTCCCTCCTTACAATCAAATTTTGGACACTTCTTTTCATGATTCCTAATTTATTATATATGGGTTGGTTGCTTGTATGCCACTATGTTTTAAAATCACCCTTCTCAACTGATTGTGATAATTTGAAACATTTATAATTGTTTTTAAAAAAAATTGTGTAGAGATGCGTTTAAACAAAGAAAGAATAGCAGCGATACTCATTCGTATGCGACTATTCACAAGAAGTTCTGTAATAGAGCTATAAATCCAATATTTATTCAACAAAGTCATTTCTTTGTCTTAATATTTATGTTTTATTAGTAGAAAGCAAAAACGTTACCGCTTAATAATTTTTACACTGCAATCATTATGCCAAAAAAGAAATATCGCTCGATAATTCTTTTTTAGGGCACATTTTTGAGCATTTATTACTTAGTTTTCACTATATTGGTAGGAGGTTCGCAGTAACTGACTGGGCAGACGCCACATTGTTTTACAATTGTTAAGGTTCTATCAATTGTACAATTTTCGGCATTTTTAATTCTTACGGTATAACTAATACTGGTACCTGGGTCTGAAATTCCAGTTAGAAGTTCTCCATTCGTCGGAATTGAAGTAAAAGCAGTGGCAGAACTTGAGTTATAAGTTGAGCCAACGTTATATGAAAATAAATCAGATCCTTCAAATTTATTGAGTAGCAATTTCCCATTACTAACTGACTGCATACCCAAGCAAGTAGGGTTGACACTTGATAATTCAGCTTGTGGAATAGGATTGATGGTTGCAACGCCATAATTTCGACTTGTACTAACACACCCATTTGAATTAGTACATGCGGCGAAATAAACAGTGCTATTTGCCAATGATGCTACACTAAAACTTGTACCTGAGGCTAACAACGTCGTGCCTGTTTGCGATGAATACCATTGAACTGTTCCGCCAGAACAGCCACTTGCTGAAAGTGTAACTGATCCTGTTCCACAATTACTGCCACCTGTAACAGTTGGTGCGGAAGGAATTACATAAACCGTAGCAATTACAGATGCACGTGAACTGGTACATCCAACCGCAGTACATTCAACATAATAAGTTGTAGAACTTGAGATACTTGGTGTAATAAAACTACTTCCAGTAGCAATGGATGCTCCTCCTGTAGAAACATTATACCATGTATAAGTACCTGTACATCCACTCGCTGAAAGCGTAACAGTTCCTGTACCACATCTATTTCCTGCATTGGGTGTAGGCGGAGCAAGTACTAAATCACAAGTACTATTATTTAAATCATAACACTTAAAATAAAGTGAATTTAAACGTCTTTCATCACTTAAAGTTGGGTTTGTATTATCTGCAAAACCAGATGTACTACCATTCCAATCTGCACCATAAGTGATTGTAATACTACTTGTATTGATGTAAGCATAAGAAATCATAGCATCATATGCCAGTTCATTGATTCCTGTATAAGTAGTTAACGGCCCTTTTGCTTTTAAAGAACCACTCAAAGTCAAAGATGTAGGGTTTTGCACTTCATGGCTTTGAAATCCTGACGACTGTATAAATTCTCTTACTTCAGTACCACTACCATCAATATCTAATCCTGTTGCAACAACATTTGGAATAACTTTAGGGGTGGTTGTTCCTGAAACCACAAAATCAATTTTAAAAGTAACTGATCTTTCACCCGAAGCATCAAACGTACCATTACTATTTATCCAGTTATAATCAATTATTGGCTGCATGGCAGCATCATAACCTCCATAAGTGGACGCAGGAATATCTAAATCTACCACTGTAATATCTGAATGTGTCCTACTTACGATCGTCACAATCGCATCAGTTCCACCTGTAACATTACTAAAGCGATATTGAGCATTATCTGCCCCAGCAGTGCCAGAAATAAGTGTAGGGTTTGTAAAAGAGAGTGTTGGAATCAAACTACAATCAATTCCACCAGGGTTATTGCTTGATGAAATTGTCATACTGGTAGTCGCTGTTGCGGTACATCCATTAACGGTTACTGTAACAGTATACGTTCCTTGCATTGAAGCAGTTACTGGAGCAATAGACTCCTCTTGCAAAGTAGAAGTGAAATTATTTGGTCCACTCCAAGAATAAGTATCACCACCAGTAGCAGATAGATTAAGTGTTCCTCCCAAAATTGGATAATTAGAAATAGCAGTCGCAGTTGGTATTATGTTAGCTGTTGCTGTAACAATATTACGTGAGGTACTTACACAACCATTTGTGGAACATTCTACATAGTAACTAACAGAACTTGGAGCCGTTAAAGAAGGTGTTGTATAACTTAAACCTGTTGCAAAAGCACTTCCACCAGTTGCTGAATTATACCAAGAAACAGTTCCACCCACACAGCCAGAAGTCGTTAAAACAACAGTACCAGTGCCACAACGATTAGCTGATGTTGTAACTGGTGCTGATGGAAAGGCATTAACAATTATTGTTGAAGCTGCACTTGTTACACTACCACAACCATTCCCTGTTTGGGTAATAATTACTTTATAATATGTTGTCGAACTTAATGATGAAGTTGTATAGCTTACAGAGGTTGCTCCTGAAATATTAGTAAAACTTACATTATCACTACTTGATTGCCATTGATAAGTCGTTGTACCTGTCCCACCTACTACAGTTGCTGTTAAGACCGAGGTACCACCTGCACAAATGGTTCCATTACTTGCTGTGACACTTACTGTTGGTGCTGCCACTACTGTTATCGTTGAAGCACTACTTGTTACACTACCACATCCATTCCCTGTTTGGGTAATAATTACTTTGTAATATGTCGTTGAACTTAATGTTGAAGTTGTATATGTTACTGAAGTTGCTCCTGAAATATTTGAAAAACTTACATTATCACTACTTGATTGCCATTGGTAAGTCGTTGTACCTGTACCTCCAACCACATTGGCTGTCAAAACTGAAGTACCACTTACACAAATCGTCCCATTACTTGCCGTTACACTTACTGTCGGATCTGGTAATACAGTTATCGTTGAAGCTGTACTTGTTACACTGCCACAACCATTCCCTGTTTGAGTAATAATTACTTTATAATATGTTGTCGAACTTAATGATGGTGTTGTGTATGTTACTGAAGTTGCTCCTGAAATATTAGTAAAACTTACATTATCATTACTTGATTGCCATTGGTAAGTCGTTGTACCTGTACCTCCAACCACATTGGCTGTCAAGACTGAGGTACCACCAATACAAATTGTTCCATTACTTGCTGAAACACTTACTGTTGGTGCTGCCACTACTGTTATCGTTGAAGCTGTACTTGTTACACTGCCACAACCATTCCCTGTTTGGGTAATAATTACTTTGTAATATGTCGTTGAACTTAATGTTGAAGTTGTATATGTTACTGAAGTTGCTCCTGAAATATTTGAAAAACTTATATTATCACTACTTGATTGCCATTGATAAGTCGTTGTACCTGTGCCTCCAACCACATTGGCTGTCAAGATTGAAGTACCACCTGTACAAATTGTTCCATTACTTGCTGTGACACTTACTGTTGGTGCTGCCACTACTGTTATCGTTGAAGCACTACTTGTTACACTGCCACAACCATTCCCTGTTTGGGTAATAATTACTTTATAATATGTTGTCGAACTTAATGATGGTGTTGTGTATGTTACTGAAGTTGCTCCTGAAATATTAGTAAAACTTACATTATCATTACTTGATTGCCATTGGTAAGTCGTTGTACCTGTACCTCCTACTACAGTTGCTGTTAAGACCGAGGTACCACCTGCACAAATGGTTCCATTACTTGCTGATACACTTACTGTTGGTGCTGCCACTACTGTTATCGTTGAAGCTGTACTTGTTACACTACCACATCCATTCCCTGTTTGGGTAATAATTACTTTGTAATATGTCGTTGAACTTAATGCTGAAGTTGTATATGTTACTGAGGTTGCTCCTGAAATATTTGAAAAACTTACATTATCACTACTTGATTGCCATTGATAAGTCGTTGTACCTGTCCCACCAACCACATTGGCTGTCAAAACTGAAGTACCACCTGCACAAATGGTCCCATTACTCGCTGATACACTTACTGTTGGTGCTGCCACTACTGTTATCGTTGAAGCTGTACTTGTTACACTACCACATCCATTCCCTGTTTGGGTAATAATTACTTTGTAATATGTCGTTGAACTTAATGTTGAAGTTGTATATGTTACTGAGGTTGCTCCTGAAATATTTGAAAAACTTACATTATCACTACTTGATTGCCATTGGTAAGTCGTTGTACCTGTCCCACCAACCACATTGGCTGTCAAGACTGAGGTACCACTTACACAAATCGTCCCATTACTTGCCGTTACACTTACTGTCGGATCTGGTAATACAGTTATCGTTGAAGCTGTACTTGTTACACTGCCACAACCATTCCCTGTTTGAGTAATAATTACTTTATAATATGTTGTCGAACTTAATGATGGTGTTGTGTATGTTACTGAAGTTGCTCCTGAAATATTAGTAAAACTTACATTATCATTACTTGATTGCCATTGGTAAGTCGTTGTACCTGTACCTCCAACCACATTGGCTGTCAAGATTGAAGTACCACCTGTACAAATGGTTCCATTGCTTACTGTGACACTTACTGTCGGGTCTGGTAATACTGTTATCGTTGAGGCACTGGATGTAACTGAACCACAACCGCTACCTGTTTGGGTAATAATAACTTTATAGTAAGTCGTCGAACTTAATACTGGGGTTATATATGTTACTGATGTCGCCCCTGATATATTTGAAAAACTTACATTATCACTACTTGATTGCCATTGATAAGTCGTTGTACCTGTCCCACCTACTACAGTTGCTGTTAAGACCGAGGTACCACCTGCACAAATGGTTCCATTACTTGCTGTGACACTTACTGTTGGTGCTGCCACTACTGTTATCGTTGAAGCACTACTTGTTACACTACCACATCCATTCCCTGTTTGGGTAATAATTACTTTGTAATATGTCGTTGAACTTAATGTTGAAGTTGTATATGTTACTGAAGTTGCTCCTGAAATATTTGAAAAACTTATATTATCACTACTTGATTGCCATTGATAAGTCGTTGTACCTGAACCACCAACTACATTGGCTGTCAAGATTGAAGTACCACCTGTACAAATGGTTCCATTGCTTACTGTGACACTTACTGTTGGTGCTGGTAATACAGTTATCGTTGAAGCTGCACTTGTTACACTGCCACAACCATTTCCTGTTTGAGTAATAATTACTTTATAATATGTCGTTGAACTTAATGCTGAAGTTGTATATGTTACAGATGTCGCCCCTGATATATTAGTAAAACTTACATTATCACTACTTGATTGCCATTGATAAGTCGTTGTACCTGAACCACCAACTACATTGGCTGTCAAGATTGAAGTACCACCAATACAAATCGTCCCATTACTTGCTGAAACACTCACTGTTGGTGGTGCCACTACAGTTATCGTTGACGCTGTACTTGTTACACTGCCACAACCATTCCCTGTTTGGGTAATAATTACTTTATAATATGTTGTCGAACTTAATGATGGTGTTGTATATGTTACTGAAGTTGCTCCTGAAATATTAGTAAAACTTATATTATCACTACTTAATTGCCATTGATAACTTGTCGTGCCTGTACCTCCAACCACATTGGCTGTCAAGATTGAGGTACCACCTGTACAAATTGCTCCATTACTTGCTGTGACACTTACTGTTGGTGCGGCTACTACGGTTATTGTTGAAGCACTACTTGTTACACTACCACATCCATTTCCTGTTTGAGTAATAATTACTTTATAATATGTCGTTGAACTTAATGCTGAAGTTGTATATGTTACTGAGGTTGCTCCTGAAATATTAGTAAAACTTATATTATCACTACTTAATTGCCATTGATAACTTGTCGTGCCTGTACCTCCAACCACATTGGCTGTCAAAACTGAAGTACCACCTGTACAAATCGTCCCATTACTCGCTGATACACTTACTGTTGGTGCTGCCACTACTGTTATAGTTGAAGCACTACTTGTTACACTGCCACAACCATTTCCTGTTTGAGTAATAATTACTTTATAATATGTCGTTGAACTTAATGCTGAAGTTGTATATGTTACTGAAGTCGCTCCTGATATATTTGAAAAATTTACATTATCACTACTTAATTGCCATTGATAACTTGTCGTGCCTGTGCCTCCAACCACATTGGCTGTCAAGATTGAAGTACCACCTGTACAAATGGTTCCATTGCTTGCTGATACACTTATTGTTGGTGCGGCTACTACGGTGATCGTTGAGGCTGTACTTGTTACACTGCCACAACCATTTCCTGTTTGGGTAATAATTACTTTATAATATGTCGTTGAACTTAATGCGGGAGTTGTATAGCTTACTGAGGTTGCTCCTGAAATATTAGTAAAACTTATATTATCACTACTTAATTGCCATTGATAACTTGTCGTGCCTGTACCTCCAACCACATTGGCTGTCAAGATTGAAGTACCGCCTGCACAAATCGTCCCATTACTTGCCGTTACACTTACTGTTGGTGCGGCAATGATATTAACTATTGCGACTGAACTTGTTACACTCGAGCAACCAGTGCTACTTGCACTAACTATAACTTTATAATAGTTTGTTCCTGCACTTGATGAAGATGGGACATAAACTGTTGATGTTTGCCCAGAAATATTTGTAAAAGTAACATTATCCGAACTTGATTGCCATTGATAGGTCAAACTTGGGCTTCCACCAGAAGCAATTACGCTTAGAGAACCGGTACCTCCAATACATTCTGAAAAACTTGTAGGAGAAGTATTTATAGAAATAGCTGATGCCACGGTAGCAATAGCTGTACTACGAGTAGAACTTGAGCAATTATTCACTGTACAATCTACATAATAATTAGTAGTTGTCGAAATACTTGGTGTCGTATATGTTGCTCCTGTGCCTAAGTTTGTTCCACCAGTAGCAGCACTATACCAAGTATAAGTACCACTGCAACCACTTGCTGATAAAGTTACAGTTCCTGTTCCACATCGACCATTACTGGTTGTAGTTGGTGCTGATGGTATTGTATTTACGATTACATTTGTAGTTATGGTAGCAGTACAGCCACTTGCATTTGTTACAGTGAGGGTATAAATACCTGCCATCGCAGTGGTGGCATTCGTAATTATAGGATTTTGTAACGCAGAAGAAAACGCATTTGGCCCACTCCAAGCATAAGTCCCTCCACCAGTCGAGGCAAGATTAATTGTACCACCAACACACTCTGTATCACCTGTGACAGTAAGAGTTGGTAAACTATTTACTATTACATTGGTTGTAGCCGTTGTAGTACAAGCATTAGCATTTGTTACAGTCAGCGTATAAACTCCAGCCATTGATGCAATAGCATTGGTAAGTATCGGATTTTGTACTGATGAAGTAAATGAATTTGGCCCACTCCAAGAATATGTTCCCCCACCAGTTGACGCAAGATTGATTGTTTTTCCAACACACTCTGTATCACCAGTAATTGTTACAACAGGATTTGCGTTGACAGTAGCAACGGCCGAGGTACGAGGGCTTGTACAACCAACCGCATTACATTCTACATAATAAGTAGTAGTTGTAGATAAACTTGGAGTTGTGAAACTGCTGCCAATACCAACAGCTAAGCCCCCTGTACTGGCAGTATACCAATAATAATTTCCTGTGCAACCACTTGCTGTAAGTGTTACTGTTCCATTTCCACAACGAGTTGCTCCCGTAGTTGTCGGTGCTGCTAATGGTAACGCACACACCGTTGTATTAAAGTTATAACATTTAAAATATAGTGAGTTTAAACGTTTTTCATCACTATTTCCAGGGGCAGTATCCCCAAAGCCAGCGGTACTACCATTCCAATCACCACCATAAGTAACTGTTATACTTGATGAGTTGATATAGCCATAAGAAATCATGGCATCAAGAGCTAACTCATTGATACCTGTATAAGTTGTCAAAGGTCCTTTTGCCTTCAAAGCACCACTTAAAGTCAATGAAGACGGTGTTTGTACTTGATAGCTTTGGTAGCCACCTGCTTGTATAAACTCTCTTACCTCATCAGTACTTCCATCAATATCTAATCCTGTGGCAAGAAGGTTGGGAATTGATTTTGGTGTATTTGTTCCAGCTACGACAAAATCAAATTTAAAAGTTATTGACTTTTCACCTGGAGTATCAAAAGTACCATTACTATTTATCCAGTTATAATCAATCATTGGCTGAAAAGCTGCATCATATCCTCCATAACTTGCTGCTGGAATATCGAAATCAACAATCGCTATATCTGAATGCGTTCTACTTACAATTGTAACAATTGCATCGGTTCCTGAGGTAACATTACTGAAACGATACTTTGCATTATCGGCTAAAGCAGTCCCTGAGATAAGAGTCGGATTAGCAAAATTTAATGTCGATACTAAGCTACAATCAATATCACCTGGATCATAATTATTCATTACAACACTTGTGGTTGCTGTAGCTGAACAACCATTAGAAGTAACTGTCACACTATAAATACCAGCCATTGTACTCACGACTGATTCCATAGAAATATTTTGCTGAACAGAGTAAAAGCTATTTGGTCCAGACCAAGCGTAGGTATCTCCACCATCTGAAAACAAATTCAGTGTTCCTCCAACAATAATTGGACTATTTGATGAGGCTGTTGCTGTAGGGACAGGATTAATTGTTGCTGTAGCCACCACACGATTACCTGTACAACTACCAATTGTACAAGAAACATAGTAGTTTGTAGTGGTCGACAAACTTGGAGTTGTATAAGTAGCACTCGACCCTAAACTTGTACCTCCTGATGCTACATTATACCAATTGTATGTTCCTGAACAGCCACTTCCTGTAAGTACAACTGTTCCAATACCACAACGACTGCCTCCTCCAGTGGGGTCGATTTGAGTATTAATTGTAGCAACTGCCGATGCTCGTGAGCTGATACATCCACTTACATTACAATCTACATAGTAAGTTGTCGTAGCCGAAATACTTGGTGTTGTATAAGTCGTTCCTGTACCAAGGCTTGTTCCTCCAGTGGAAGCAGCGTACCAGTTATAAGTTCCTGCACAGCCAGATGCTGACAATGATACTGTTCCTGTACCACAGCGACTTCCTCCTGTACCTGTTGGTACTGATGGGGTGACATTGACAGTAGCTACAACTGATGTTCGAGTACTTAAACAAGCACCTACTGTACAATCAACATAATAAGTTGTTGTAGATGAAATATTAGGTGTTGAGTATGTTGAACCAGTACCAAGACTTGTTCCTCCTGTTGAGGCTGAATACCAATTGTAGGTGCCTGTACATCCTGATGCTGATAATGTTGCTGTTCCTGTTCCACAAAGACTTGTTCCTGTACCTGTTGGTGCTGATGGTGTGGTATTGATAGTCGCTACCACTGATGCTCTTGTACTTATACAAGTACTTACAGTACAATCAACATAATATGTAGTTGTAGATGAAATACTTGGAGTTGTATATGTTGAACCAGTACCAAGACTTGTCCCTCCTGTTGAGGCTGAATACCAGTTATAAGTTCCTGTACAGCCAGATGCTGATAATGTCACCGTTCCTGTTCCACAAAGACTTCCTCCTGTACCTATTGGGGCCGACGGCGGCGTATTGATAGTCGCCACTACGGATGCACGAGTGCCTGTACAAGTACTTACAGTACAATCTACATAGTATGTTGTCGTAGCCGAAATACTTGGTGTTGTATAAGTCGTTCCTGTACCAAGGCTTGTTCCTCCAGTGGAAGTAGCGTACCAGTTATAAGTTCCTGGACAGCCAGATGCTGACAATGATACTGTTCCTGTACCACAACGACTTGCTCCTGTACCTGTTGGGGCTGATGGGGTGGCATTGATAGTCGCTATTACGGATGCACGAGTACTTATACATGTACTTACTGTACAATCAACGTAGTAAGTTGTTGTAGCTGAAATACTTGGTGTTGTGTATGTTGAACCAGTACCAAGACTTGTTCCTCCTGTAGTTGCCGAGTACCAATTGTAAGTACCAGTACAACCCGAAGCAGATAAAGTCAATGTTCCTGTGCCACAACGGCTCGCTCCAGTACCTGTTGGTGCTGTAATACCACCAGTAACAGCCAAAGTAATTGAAGTAGTAGCTGTACAACCTCCTGCATCTTGAATTGTAACTGTATATGTTCCAGCCGATAAGCCAGTAAAAGTATTACTTGTTTGGAAAGCTCCGCTATTCAGTTTGTATTGATAGACTGGAGTAGTTGTCGAACTTGCAATATTCGGTCTGAGGTATTTACCTGGTATAACTTCACTCGGAGCAGTTGTTGCTTCACCAGGCTTTGACCAACCTAATGAGATATTATCACCGCCACCGCCTTCTTTATACAAAACCTCAAAATAATAAATTTGCCCTGCATTAAGGCTAACCGCTACTGATTTTTGAGAGGCATATTTATTCCATTCTCTATAACCTGTATATCCAGAAACACTTGCTAACAGTGTTTTATTAGCAGGATTGGCATCTCCACTTCCCCAAAATTCGCTATAATCGTCAGAAGCTACCCAAAAATAATATGTTCCTGTTGTTGGTGGAACAATATAACCTGAGATTTTTCCACCAAAATTATCAATTGAATTTTCATATCCTTCTGCAATACCTACAAATGTTGACAGTGAAGGGCTATTCGGATAATTAGCATTTGATGTTAAATTTGAAACACTAGTACCAGTAATCCCATACCATAGTTGATAAGTTGCATCACCTAAGCCTGTAGTTCCTCCACTACCAGTTACTGTGATGCTCCCAGTTGTCGAACAAGTAGGGTCAGTTTTAGCCAAACTCAATAAAGGATTGTCAGTAGAAGTTGCAACCGTAAAGTTAGCATAGATATTACACCCTCCTCCTTGATAGCCAATTGAATATGTTCCTGCAGCTAAATCAACATAGCTATTTTTATATTGTGTCCATGCACCACCATTGATATTTGTGGAATATCCATCTGGCAAATTTGTTACTGTTATACTTCCCGTTGAACCTGTACAACCAGTACTTACTACCGTAGCTGTTGGTGTAGTTCCACTATTAATTATAACATTTGCTGTTGCCGAAGCTGTACAACCATTGGCAGCAGTAACAGTAACCGTATAAATTCCCGCCATTCCCGAAGTCGCTGATGCTCTGGTGGGGTTCTGAAGAGTCGAAGTGAAAGAAGCTGGGCCAACCCACGAGTACGTACCACCGCCTGTTGTACCTAAAGTAATCGTTCCTCCAACACACTCTGTATCACCAGTAGCTGTGATTGTTGGGGCTGTATTGACTGTTACAGTTGCAGTAGCAGTCGTAACATCTGAACTTTTAATTAAGGTAAAATTATCAATGTACAGTATTGTCGAAGGGTCTGTCCAAGCATAAATCTGTACAGTAGTTGTTCCAGCCGGAGCAGTATTGTTTACTGTAAACTCTTGAAATGTTGTAGTATTTACTTCAGTGCTTACGTCAGATAGGCTTGTTCCTGAAGAGTTAAGAAATTTAACACCAAACCCAGACCAAGGTGTAGTACTACTCACTTTTGCCCAGGCTTTCAGTGTAAAGCTTTCTCCAGCAACAGCCGAATAATTTTGAGCAAAACCACCTCCAGCCGATGAAGCAGTTATTTTTGCACCATAAGTTCCATTATATTTTTCGCTTGCTGTCGAGGTAATAGTTGTATAGTTCCAGTTAGTCCAAGACGATAAACTACCTGTCTCAAATCCTGGGTTTGTAAGTAAGTTTGTCGTATTATTACAAGTTGCAGTATAGGTTGTCGTTGTGGTTGGATTAACCGTAATAGTTGTCCCAGTTGCTCCTGTATTCCATGTAACAGTTCCTGTACAATTACTAACTGTAAGTGTCGCACTTTGGCCAACACAAATGCTTGATGATGCTGGCGTCATTAAAAAACAAGTTGTACACCCAACAAGACTCAAATTGTCAAATTTTAGAGCATTATTTTGTGTCCAACCAACAATACGAATCTTAGTTGTATTAGCAGGTGTATTTCCTTCAAAACTTGCAAGCTGGAAAGTCCCATCATAATTTTTTGTAACATTAAAATCAGCCGTTTTAGAGAGATATGTTGTTCCATTATAAAACTCTAAATACATTTTTGGCAAGTTATTCACACCATGTTTTGCAACATAAGCAGTAAATTTATAAGGTGCATTAGCACCGAAGGCAACATCTTGATAGGCAGTATATGTTCCTGTCAAATCTCCAACATTCACTTCCAAAAAATCACCATATGTTCCACCACCACCAATTGTTAATTGTCCATTTGATGCTGTCCAACCACTCATATCATTTTCAAAATGAGAGTTTACTACCATATTTGAAGAGGTACAACCACCCGAACAACTAAAAGCTACATTAACAACAACATTAGTTGTAGCGGTTGACGTACAACCACTATTTGTTACAGTCACAGTATATACCCCTGCCATTGCAGTTGTTGCACTTGAAAGACTTGGGTTTTGTTGGGTTGAAGTAAAACTTGATGGCCCCGACCAAGCATAAGTTCCTCCACCAATTGATGTTAAATTGATTGTGCCACCAGCTGTTATTGGAGAATTAGAACTCGCAGTTGCTGCATTACTTGAAACGATTGTTACAGTTATCGTATTTGAAGTAGCTCCATATGTTGTACAAGTGCTACTCATTGCTTTTCTTCTGTATTGTGTAGTTATTGTAACTGTGTTAGGTTCGTCATAAGTAGCACTTGTAGCACCTACAATATCTACCCACGTTATACCACCATCAATACTTTTTTCCCATTGATATTGAATAGTACCCGAACCACCAGAGGCAGCAACTGAACTTGTAAATGCAGCTGGATTTCCAGAAGTACAAATCGTCTGATTTGAGCCAATTGTACCTCCAGCTGTTACGTTAGAGCAGACGATACAAGTTTGAGTAATACAAAAACCATCAAGTGCAATACCATTGTAGGGATTTCCTGAAGAATTATAAATTTTTAAACGAGAAATATCAACATAAGCAGTAAAATTTAAACAGATCTGTTGCCAATTAAGCGTCTTCCAATCAACAACTTGCCCGGCAGCACCTGTATAGGTAACCCCTGTAGTAGTTTTTACATTGGTTGATGCTGGAAGATTCCAAGAAATAGAATTAAATGAACCACTTTCGGAAATGGAACTTGGAGTAATTGAATAATTGGACGTAATACCAGGGTCTGTACTTCCATAGCTATCTTCATACTCAAAACGATATTCTGAAGATACATTGGCATTCGGATTAGTTGGGTCAAATTGTGCCACCCACAAGCAAACTCTATAACAACTATTGGTTGCATGGGTAAAGCCCATTCCTGAATTAGGAAACAAACACCTTCCTTCACCTGCATCGGATGGAAAAGCAAACAAACGATTGCCATCTTTAGCTCCCAAGCCACCATTTGTTGTGGCATCAACCCAATATCCTGTATCAAAAGTATAGTTGGGTAATGGCAAATTAGGGATATTATTTCCACCTGGGTCTCCTGTTAAATATACTGCCTGACTCCCGCCATAAGTTGTTAAAACACCATTAATATTAGTATTGGATGTTGTGAAATTAGCAAAAATCCCATTTTCAAAACTTGAATTAGCTGTTAAACAAACACCAGTCGTTGAACTTGAAACCGTTACACTCGTAGTTGCTGTTGCTGTACAACCACCTGTCACCGACACAGTTACGGTATAAATACCACTCATGGCAGTAGTAGCACTCGAAAGAGTTGGGTTTTGAGAAGCAGACGTAAAACTCGAAGGCCCTGTCCAAGCATAAGAGGTGCCAGAATTTGAACCTGAAACTAAATTAAGAGGACTTCCTGTCACTACGGGTGAGTTTGAGCTTGCTGCAATTATAGGTGCTACACAACTCAGGTTTCCTTCAAACTGATAATTATGAATTTCTCCTGTTCCTAACTGTGCCGTTTTAGCAATCAAATTCCCATCAATATCTCCTGTACCTGTTTTGATGACATTCATATTTGGTGCGAACACTGTTCCCACCACTAAAGATGCCTGATTAATTGTTAAATTATAACTTGTAGTACCATAAAAATTCCAAAGAATATATGGACCATTAGTTGAACCACCTAAGCCAGTCATATTTACATTATTCCACGTATAATTTGCTGAAATCGGTACGCTTATGATAAGTATTTGCGATGCACTTGGTTGTTCATTAAAAACTAATTCTGAAATATTCGTTAATGAAGTAGTAGTTAAATCCAAATAATTTATCCCAGTTATCAATGAGTTTATCCTAACACTTTGTGAGGAAGTAACATTGTTGCCTGAAATTGCAACATTACTTGTATTGTAAAGTTGAACATTATTTGCACTCGCTGCCATTGTTGAAGCTTTAGTGCGATAAGTATTAAATAAAGTAGTAAAATCAAATCCAATGGTCTGAAAAACTGCGGGGCTTGGAGTTTGGTCTATTGTACCTTCTATCCGTTTAGCATTATTATATGCTGTACTCGTAGGATATACCTGAGTGGCACTATTGGTACCGTTATCTCCTGAAAGCGAACCAGTGCTACTTCCTATATGAATATATTTACTGTTTAACACTCTGAGATACCCAGCAGTCCATGTAATACCGCCCTTTACTAACAAACCTGTTGTAGTAGAGCCATCGCCTGGAAAAACATAACTTCCAGTTGCATCCATGTTTATTTCACCAACACTCGAATTTATAACCAAATTTCCTCCAACTGCCAATGGTCCATGAATATGATGAGACCCCGTTGAGGTAAAATTCCCTTCGGTAAGTACCTGAAAACCTTGATTTCCAGTAATTGGATTTTGAGAAAATACTTGATATTTTATTAAAAATAAGACAAAAAATAAAGGAGCCTTGACAAACTTATGTGAATAAGTAAGCCAAGTAAAACATCTTTTTGCAGCAAAAAAAATGTGAGATGTGTAGGTATTTATGGTAAAAAAGTACACCTATTTTCGATATAAGATCCATTAAAATTGGGACAAACAAACACGATAATCTAAAAACTCCGATTATACTTTAATATATTAAAAGCAAATTTGATGCCAAAAGTTATTGAGAGGTATCATCGAAAAGCTAAGGCATTGATTCTATTGGTATTAAACAAAGAAGGAGTTAAAACATTAAAACTTATAATAATTTGAACTTTTGATAATGTTTTTTGAAAAAAAAGCACTATTTCTTTCTAAAATTCCAAAGAAAACTGAAGCTTGTTTGACCGTTGCCAGAAGCGAAGGTGGCACGTGAAATGGAAATATTGTATTGCTTGTTCCTAAGCATTGCACCAAATGATAAACCTGCTGCTCCACCTAAAGACGCAGCAAGTAACTCTTTCCTACGAAGATGATGATAGCCTAAGAAAAGATTGACATTTCTATGAATCAAGATGGTTGTACCAACAGTAAAATGTCGAAGGATTTTATCAGTGATAGAGATATTTTTAGCAATTTTATTGCCTTGATTATCAAAGGTATAATTGATAGATGGGTCATTATAAGCAATATCAAAAGCATACAAATGATGTGCCGTTAACGAAAAACGGACTGGCATATATTTGGGTTTAAAAGAAGCCCCAATCTGTAAATCAAAAGGAATTTCTGGACGAATATTTCCGTAACTTTTCAGGACAAACCCTACGTTTTTTGCTACTATCCCAAAGCTTAAATCATGTTTTGGGTGCGTAAAAGTTCCACCCCAATCGGTAAGGAAGGCTACCGAACTATAAGATTCAAGCAGCGAACCAACCAATTTTGCAGTAATTCCAAACGAAATATGATTAATTTTTCGAGCGTGTGTCAATCCTAACGAAAAATCATTAGCAGTAAAATCGTTGGTTACATTTCCAACCGCATCTGTTCCTTGAAAAGTCCCATAATTGAGGTTTTGAAGAGCAACACCCCAAGTACCATTCTTGAAATTAGGTGCATAATTCAATGAAATAAACTTACTCGAAGCCAGATAAGGCGAAAAATTAATCCCTAATTGTCCTTGCTGAGAAGAATCTAATAATGCAGGATTGGATGTAAAAAGATTGACATCAGTATCAATAAGCGAAACATTTACCCCACCCAGTGCATTGATTCGGGCATTATTTGCAATATTTAGAAATGAAAAACTGTTCTGAGCATTTGAAGAAAATGCAGCAATACAACTAATAATTATGAAAACTAAGATTCGCATATTGTCAGGTCTGTCCAAAATTTTCATTCTCGGACAGACCCTTTCTGTTTTTTATTTTTTCTTTAAAAAAGCAATCACTGCCTTACGTATATCATTTCTCACATCTCCATCTGGAAAAGTTTCTATAACTGACTGAATATCAGGATTTTGTTTGGTAAAAAAACTTAAATTACGTTCTTTACCTGTCAACAAGAAATCACTTGTGACAATGGTATAATCTTGGTTTATATCAAGCAGTTTCCCATTGACTTTCCATTCTTTTTTTGCTTCATCATAAGCAATATTTTTCCATTGCAAATATCCGCCACTTCCTTTATTTACTAAGCCTGTTTCCAAGATTCTTTCCAATAGTCTTCCACGCATTTTTATCTCCACTAATTTCCCACCAAATGGCAAAATTCTTAATACATCTAATTGCGTAATTTTTCCTGAAACATTATCATCAATACGGATAGAGCCTCCATTAAAAAAAGCACAATCTACATTTGTCGAAGAAGCGGAAAGCATGGCACTCGCAATCATTGCTCCCATATTTCCTTGCATATTCCGTACGACTGTTTCATGACCATCAAGCGGCTCTTTTAAATCAGCAATTATCTCATTTTTGTTCAATCCTAAAGCTTTAAAAGCTCCATCTTCAATATCTTCCCATTTCTTTACAACACCTGCAACTTCTTGATTATCAACAATTTGTTCGTTTATTTTTTTCAATTCAGAACTAACTTTGACTTCTTTAGTATCTTTGTTAAATACAATTTTATGGATGTATGCACTTTTGGCATTTGCATCTGCTTTTGCGAGCGTAACATTGCCAATTTTCTGTATCATGTTATCGTGGTCATGACCACCCATTATCAGCTTTAAATCAGGAATCATCTCAGCTAATTTTGCATCATCAACTTTATTGAGATGAGTTAGTCCAACAACAAAATCGCATTGAGGTTTTAACTCGTTAAATGCCTTTTTTGCCGATTCAAAGAAATCATCATACCACACATAATCTTTTGGGTTTGAAGGTAAAACAACGCCAAACATTCCCACCTTCACGGCATCGCCTTGTGCATTTTTGAAAGTAAAAATAGTTGTTTTTACAAAAGGATTTTTAGCTCCATTTATTACTTTCCCAAATGGCAGAAGTTCACCATTTATTTTCTCTAAAGCATTAGTATTCAACCAATTAAACTTAGATTCATTGATACGTTCTTGCAAATCTTTTTCATCTAAATCAAACTCATGATTGCCAAAACATACCCAATCTACACCAACTGCATTCATCACGTCAACCATCTGGCGGCCTTTGATACCTTTGCCTTCATAGCGAAGCGTACCAATAACCGATGGACTCAAAAAATCGCCTGCAAGCACTGTAATTGTATTGGGGTTTTCTTGCAATAAACCTTGTCGGACAGTAGCCACACGAGCCATCCCTCCTACTTTTCCATTATCCAATGGTGAAATTTCATAGACATCATTCAAATGAAGGAACGTAATATTTATTTCATTTTGGGAATTTTTAGCGTTTTTTGTCGTTTTACAAGCTCCAAAAACTAGTGTAATTGCAAAAAAAATGATTAGTTTTTTCATGGGTAATTTTAAAGTGTTAAAATAGGAGTCAAATCAGTTTGCAAAAGTAATTTAAAATATAATTAATTAAAATCAATACCTTTATTAAGGTCAGTAAGATTTTATATTTTAAGGTCGGCAAGGTTTTTAACCTTGCCGACAATTGATTACAATTTCATCAAACTAATCGCACATCCACCACCTTTTGCTAATTTCAACTCAATTATATCTTTATTACTAACGATTCTTTTCTCAATTTTATATGCTTCTGGATTTGTTTGCCAATCAGCATTTGTAGCATCTTGATAAATCGTAGCTTCGTATTTAGCATTTCCTTCTAAAAAGTCTAATTTCACTGTACTTTTTCGAGCATTTTCATCTGTTATTGCCCCTAAAAACCAATTTTCTTTACCTTTTTGCTTACGTGCGATTGTGATAAAATCCCCTGGTTCGGCCTCTAAAACTTTGGTGTCGTCCCAATCTACTGGAACATCTTTGATAAATTGAAAAGCATCCAAATGTTGATTAAAATTTTCGGGGAAATCTCCTGCCATTTGTAGCGGGCTATATACTGTTACATACAAAGCCAACTGCTTTGCTAAAGTTGTTTTGACCCTCGTTTTTCGTGAAGCATCATATTGATTTAACTGAAAATGAAAAAATCCAGGTGTATAATCCATTGGCCCACCCATGAGCCTTGTAAATGGCAGGATTGTTTCATGTTCAGGCACAAGTCCTAAATTTGGAGCGTTATTAAATTCATTCCCACGAGCCGCTTCATTGGCAAGCCAATTTGGATAAGTACGGTGCAAACCAGTTGGATGCACAGGTTCGTGAGCCTCTACCATAATTTTGTACTCAGCCGCTTTTTCAGCAACTCTTTGATAATGATTGACCATCCACTGGCTATCGTGGTGTTCTCCTCTCGGAATGATTCGACCAACATAACCAGTTTTTACGGTATTCATATTGTGATCGTTCATAAATTGGTATGCCTTATCAAAATGACGTTCGTAGTTTGTTGCTGAACCCGAAGTTTCGTGGTGCATGATTAGTCGAACACCTCTTTGCTTGGCGTAAGTTGTCAATTCATCAATATTGTAATCGCTATAAGGTGTCACAAAATCAAAAACATCTTCTTTCCAATTTCCAAACCAGTCTTCCCAACCTTCATTCCAACCTTCCACTAAAACGCCATCAAAAGCGTGTTTTGCAGCAAAATCAATATACTTTTTTACATTTTCAGTATTGGCTCCATGCTTCCCTCCTTCTTTATACCAATTAGATTTTCCAACGTGCATTTCCCACCACATGCCGATAAACTTCTGTGGTTTTATCCAAGAAACATCACTTATTTTGGAAGGCTCATTCAAATTTAAAATCGTTTTTGATGCCAAAACATCGGTTGCTTTATCGCTCACAATAATGGTTCGCCAAGGTGTTTGGAAAGGTGCTTGCAAATAGGCTTTATTTCCAACTGCATCAGGGACTAAATGAGAGGTAAGCGTAAAAGTTGACTTCTCAAGTGTCAGATTCATGGCTGGATAATTAATCAAAGCCGCTTCGTGAATATTAATGTAGATTCCATCGGCAGTTTTCATCATTAAAGGGGTTTGAACAGTATTTGCACCAATTACAGCCTGTAAGGCAATATCTGTTTCTTTTTTTGCTGCTTTTACTGCATCAATTTCGCTCAATTTAGTGGTATTATACAAATATTCATTGGTATCATAATCGCCTGGAATCCAGAAAGTTTTATGATTTCCTGCTAAATTAAACTGCGTCAATTCATCTTTAACAATAAAGTGTTTAATAGCAGATTCTTGAGGAAAATCATAACGAAAACCCACACCATCATCAAAAACTCGAAATATAACATTGACTAAATTCTCTGCTTTTGCTTTATCTTTTAACCTGATTATCAACTGTTTATAATTATTGCGAATATTATTTACTTCTCCCCAAACAGGTTTCCATGTTTCATCAAAGTTTGACGAATCAACACCAACTATTTGAAATTTATTAAGTAAAATTTCAGGTCGTTTCAATGAAAACCCAAGGGTTGAAGATTCAATAATAATTTTATTTTTATAAGCTACTTGATAGGAAACATTCCCATTTTCTAAAAGATTGACTTTTAGAGAAACAGCTCTATTTGGAGAAGTAATGGATGTGTTTTTTTGTGCTACGAGAAACAGCGGAAAATAACATAAAATAAGGCTTAAAAAAAGTCTCGAGGCTTTCATAGGTGAAGTCTAATAGGTTAAAAGAAGTATTTTCGCCTTTTATTAATTATAGGAAATAAAAGTCTAACAAACTAAATCCAATTTGTGGAATTATGCAATGATTTTGCATAATTTTCTTATAAATTACAGCTTTATTTACATGCTATTATTTCAAAATATTCAAAGATTATATGAATGAAATAATGAAAATTGAGTCTTTGATTTGATTTTCTTAAAAGGTCTAATAGAATATTTACTATCTTAGCAGAGGTTTTGAAATTGTATTAAAATTGTATGATTTATGTTTAAAAACAAATTTATATTATTTACCATAGTTGTCGTCATTATCGGCATTGTATTTTATTCATTGAGTGGTTCGGAAAGCTATGTTGATATTGTCAAAAAACAAAGAGAGACTTTCGAACAAAATTTAAAGGCAGAAAAAGATTCGCCGATTGCTAATTTAAAGGATTTTTCAGGAATTAAGTATTTTGAAGCTGATAAAAGTTTTATCATTGATGCTGATTTTCAGGCAATTGCCTCCTCTGAAAAAGGGATGATTTTGATGACTGATAGCACTCAAAGCGAAATTGAGAAAGTTGGGAACGCAACGTTTTCGATTGATGGTAAATCATTTACAGTAAGCCTTTTTGATGAGGGTGAATTCTTTTTATTGCCGTTCAGAGATTTAACAAGCAGCAAGGAAACTTATGGTGGTGGGCGATTTATCAATATTCCAAAAGATAAATTAAAAGAGAATACAATCGAAATTGATTTTAATAATGCTCATAATTTTTACTGTGCTTATAATGAAAGTTTCATTTGTCCAATTCCTCCGAAAGAAAATTTTATTGCGGCAGAAATCAGGGCTGGAGAAAAAAAATATAAAGAATAAATTATTTCAGTCAGTCTGTGATTGAAATCACCGACTAAGGTAACAAAGGAATGCTTATTATTAGTAACTGTCTGACTTAAGTCAGACAATTAAAAAGTATTTATTCCTTTGTTACCTTAGTCGGCGAATTTATTCGCTGAACTGAGCATAGACGTATTTTTATTGTGTTTAATTTGTAAAAAATGAAACGTAATTACATTGCTCTGCATATTCATTTGATTTGGACAACTAAAAATAGGCAGCCATTATTAGAAGCAAAGATTCGCTATCCGTTGTTAGAGCATATTCGAGAGATTGCGATTGTCAAGGGGATAAAAATAAGAATTATTATTGGAGTAATATCAGTGATTGAAATCACCGACTAAGGGAACAAAGGAATGATTTATTTATGATTTAAAGCATAAATAAATATCCTTTTCTGCCTTAATTGAAAATATAGTACCAATCATTTTCATCAAACTAAAAACCATAAAAGCAAATGAAAAAACACTTTATCAAAACTTTTATCTTACTATTTATCACCACTTTAACTTTTTCGCAAGAGTTAAAGACCATCGAAGCCTTTACAGCAGGAATGGAAAAAAAAGAGGGATTCTTAAACTATTATTGGAATGCCAAAGAAGGAAAAATATGGCTTGAAATTGATAAATTCGATACTGAATTATTATATTATCCATCGTTGGCTCAAGGCGTAGGTTCAAATGATATTGGACTTGATCGAGGTCGTTTGGGACAAGAACATGTGGTGAAATTTCAGCGTTCAGGCAATAAAGTTTTAATGATTGAGCCAAATTATGCTTATCGAGCTATTTCAAATGACCCTTTAGAAAAACGTGCAGTTGAAGAATCTTTTGCTAAGTCTGTTCATTTTGGATTTGAAATAAAAGCCGAAAGTAATAGTAAAGTTTTGGTTGATTTGACGCCTTTTTTATTGCAAGATGCCGTGGGTGCAGCACAAGATATCGCTCGTACTCGACAAGGTTCCTATCGTTTGGATGCTTCAAGAAGTGTGGTTTATTTGCCACATTCTAAAAGTTTTCCTAAAAATACTGAGTTCGAAACAATCATTACACTCACTGGCGAAAATGCAGGACAATATTTGAGAGAAGTAGTGCCTACACCTTCGATTGTGACAATGCACCAACATCATTCTTTTGTAGAATTACCAGATTTAACAAAAAATGAGTTCAAAGCCAGAGAATTTGACCCAAGAATTGGCTATGGTGGCATTGAATATTTCGATTATGCAACGCCTATCAGTGAGCCAATTATGAAGCGTTATATCTCTCGTCATCGTTTGAAGAAAAAAGACCCAACTTCAATCATGAGCGAAGCTGTTCAACCGATTATTTATTACATGGACCCAGGTGCTCCCGAACCTATTCGTTCAGCATTAATGGAAGGAGCTTCATGGTGGAATCAGGCTTATGAAGCTGCTGGTTATAAAAATGCTTTTCAGGTAAAATTATTACCTGCTGATGCCGACCCTATGGATATTCGTTATAACCTCATTCAATGGGTACATCGCAGCACACGTGGATGGTCGTATGGGGCAAGTATTATTGACCCACGCACAGGAGAAATTTTGAAAGGAAAGGTTACTTTAGGTTCATTAAGGGTTCGTCAAGATTTTTTGATTGCTCAAGGTTTTCTTGGAAATTATGAAACAGATTCATCAAAAGTAAAGGAAATTACCCAAATGTCGATTGACCGATTGAAGCAATTAGCTGCTCATGAAGTGGGTCATACCTTAGGTCTGCCACATAATTACATTTCGAGTACCGAAGGCCGAGCTTCTGTAATGGATTATCCACACCCTTTGGTTGATTATGCTAATGGTAAATTTGATCTTTCTCGTGCCTATGCTATGGGAATAGGCGATTATGATAAAGCGTCAATCACTTGGGGTTACCAAGATTTCCCTTCAAGTGTCAATGAAAAAGCAGAATTAGAAAAAATTGTACAAAATACGCTCCGCAAAGGTTTACGCTTTTTGACCGATCAAGATGCTCGTCCAGAAGGTTCTGTAAGTCCAACAACACACTTATGGGATAATGGAGCTGACCCAATTGCTGAGTTAAAAAGAGTAATGGAATTACGTAGAATTGCCTTGAAAGAATTTACAGAAAAGAGAATTACAAAGGCTACGCCAATGGCCAATTTGGAAGAAGTTTTAGTGCCAATGTATATGTTTCATCGTTTTCAAACTGAAGCTACTGCCAAAGTCTTAGGTGGAGCAGATTATAATTTTGCATTGCGTGGGGATGGACAAATGGTCTATGAACCTGTACCAGCAATTAAACAACGTGAAGCTTTTAATACACTTATGAGTACGCTTTCTCCTGAGTTTTTGGCCGTTCCTGACCATATTTTAAAATTGATTCCACCAAGAGCATTCCGATATGACCCTAATCCAAGAGAAACTTTTAAACGTCATACTGGGCTTGCTTTTGACCCATTGGCTCCTGCTGAAGCAGCAGCAGGTTTGACTTTGAGATTAATCTTAAATCCTGAACGTTGTTCGAGGTTGATTAGCCAAAAAGTATTAAAAGCTGATTTGCCAACTTTTGCTGAAATTTCGAGTGAAATGACCAAAAGATTATGGAAAAAAGCAGCAATGTTTAGCAATAACAGCTATTATGCTCAAATTGATAGAATGGTAGCTATGCAGTATCTTGACCATTTAATGAAACTCGCTAATAATAAAGAAGTAACAATGGATGTGAGATCTAATGCGTATGGAGCGATTGATGATATTAAAAATTGGATAAAATCTTCAAATGTTGATGGTGCGGGCTTCGCTCGTTTGACTTTGTTGAAAATAACACAATTTGAAGAAAATCCTGAAGCAACAATTTCTTCTAATGCACTTACACCGCCAGACGGTCAGCCAATTGACTCTGGTTATGATTGGTTAGAGGTTGATTGTGAATGGTAAGTCTCAAAAACGAAAAAGCGTTCAGAACAAAATTCTGAACGCTTTTTCGTTTCAATTCCAATTTACCTAATTTCTTTCTTTGCAATTGCTCCTAATTCTTCCCAAGTTAAATCAAATGAAATCGGGCCAAGTGCGTAAGCCGCTGCCTCATAAGGATTATACATAAACAATAAACCTGTTTTTGTTACTGCAATATTGGCGGGTAAGAAAAATGGATTACCCCAAAAATAATCCGATTTGTTAAATTCAAAGTCATTGTCTTTAGCGAATATTTTTTGTGTTTTTTCAAATTTTAACTCAGCTATTTTCTTCAAAGCTGTTGTATCCGAAACAATATCTGTTAGTTTCAATAAATCTCCCGTTTGTGCATTGAAATTCAAGTACGAAATATTTGAATTACCATGAGCTCCGCCAGTAAATGAATAAACTTGGTAATAAATAGAAATAACTTTTGGCGAAATCAAAAGAGTATCACCTGACCCATCAAATTCCCACCCCATTGATGGCATATCTTCATTTTCTTTGGTAAAGTCTTCGTATTCTTTTAAAAATCCTTGAGCAAGTGACTCCACCGAGCCAGATTTTGTTGTGGCGACGGTATCCTCCATACTAAACATTTGATTTTTAACTAATTGTTCAATCTGAGCATTGATTTTTGTCATCACGGCCTCATCACCACCTGAAAGTTTTGGATAGTTGATGGAAATCTTGGAAATTGTAGTATCACCTTCTTTCGAAATTTGGGGTTGAGTTGCCAGTTTATAAGTAACACTATCGACTTTAATAATTGCAGCAGTTTGTGTCTCTTTGTTGCTTTGGCAAGCCATAAAAACACTTGAGCATAAAAATAATAGGAGGAGTTTTTTCATTATTATCTGTTTAATTGGGTTTAAATCCAAAAGTATTATTTTTTTGTGTGATTTAGGAAATAATTGTAGCACAATTTTCCAAATTGTGTTCCATAAAATGGCAGAATTTAGAAAATTGTGCTACAAAATCTCTAACGAGAGTATCAATCAGGCACATTAAATAATTCTACTTTTGAAATAATTGGTTTAGCCAAAGCCTCTTCAAAAACGATTCTCAGTTCTTTAGAAGTTGTTTTTTCAAAATAAACAATTCTTTTGTGACTAATCGTAGTGGCTGTGGCGATATTTTTCCATGAGCCATCTTCTTTTACTTGTACTGAAAACTTCTTCACTCTCTGTCCATATTTGATGTCCTCTTGTATAACCACACAATTGAAAGTCTGAGGTTTTGTGAGTGTAATATCATAAGAATCTTGGCTTAAACGCATGGTAAAAGTACCCGCTGTCAATAAATTTTTCTTGAAGTATTCATTTCTTAGTTTTTTAAAATCCATCAAGGCTTTTTCATCATTTTCATGAATCAAACCACGATAATCAACAGGAATATTCAACAAAAGATTAGAACCACGTCCAACTGATTTATTCCAAATATTCATCAAATCTTTATCAGATTTTACTTTATTATCTTCATTTTTATGATAAAACCAACCTGGACGAATCGAAACATCGCATTCCGCAGGAATCCAATGTGTACCGTTTTCATCTCCTACATTGAGATGGGCAGGTTTATCATAAGCAGGAAAAAGTTGATTTCCATTAATAGTTGCCCAACAAGTTTCACCTGCAAAACCATTTTCATTGCCTACCCAACGAATATCAGGCCCCGCATCGCTAAAAATCAAAGCATGAGGTTGGTAAGTTTTGACAGTTTTATTGAAAAGTGGAAAATCATATACTTGTTTTTTGCCATTTGGGCCTTCTCCATTAGCTCCATCAAACCAAACTTCAAATAAGTCACCATACTGCGTAGTTACTTCTTTCAGCATATTCACATATACTTGATTATATTCGGGCGTGCCATAAGCTGGATGATTTCTATCCCAAGGAGATATATAAATCCCCATTTTTAAACCATACTCCTTACAAGCTGCTGAAAGCTCTTTCAAAACATCTCCTTTACCATCTTTCCATTTCGATTCTCTCACGGTATGTTTTGAATATTTACTGGGGTACAATGCAAAACCATCGTGGTGTTTTGCAGTAATGATGATCCCTTTCATACCCGCTGCTTTACAAATTCTCGCCCATTGACGACAGTCCAATTGCGTAGGATTAAAAATTTCTTCCTTTTCTGTGCCATCACCCCATTCTTTATCTGTAAACGCATTAGGGCCGAAGTGAATAAAAGCATAATATTCCATATTGTGCCATTTTACTTGGTCGGCTGTGGGAGTTGCTCCATAAGGTTTTGGTGTTTGGGCAAAAGCTAAATTTGCTAAAAAGCAAAAGAGAATGATTCTTTTCATGAATGAATTTATTGTTTTGTTCTATTTAGATGCTGAAAAGCCAATCAAAGGTGGATCGTTAAAAAAAACGTCCCAATAGTCTGTTTCTCTTACTTTTTCGTCCAAAAATGGGCCTTCCCATTGGAAATTTTTGAACCCTGCTGCTAAAAAGCAAGCTTCGTAAGTTTGAGGACTTAGGTAATAATTATTAAAACTAAACTCTTTACCATCTGGATTATAAATAATATACTTCACAAAGTCACCCTCTTCTCGGTTTATGGTACTCTCTTTGATAAAACCATACTCTTTGTAAGTAGCATAATTTTCCAAATTATTCATTGGGTTATCATTAAATCCGAAGAGTTTTCCCTTAGGTTTTAAATTGATGTATATAGATTCACACATCTGCAATAATTCTTCCTTATTACGAGCATAATTCAAAAGATACATACACATTACCATATCAAAGTCTCCAATTTTTCCCAAATTTAGAGCATCATTTACTAAATATTGGCATCCAATTGGATTTTTTCTTTCCTCAGCTTCTGCCAATTTTATCATTTCTGAGGATAAATCAACACCAACAATGGCTGATGCACCTAATTGCTTTATTTTTCGTGTGTAAATACCTTCTCCACAAGCCAAGTCTAATACTTGTTTACCAGAAACATCGCCTGCTAATTTTAAAAGAGTAAATTCTTCAACATATTTTCTAAAACCCAATTGTTTCGATTTTTTGTATTGCTCGGCAATTTTGTCGTAAGAATTATCGTCGTTCATAGCTTTTGTAATTTATGAATATGAAAAATGAGCTAATTATCTATCTACTAATGCCAACCATTGGTTGATAATGTTTCGCAAGCTTTGCTCCTTAGATTTGACATCAGCCATATCTTTGAAGATTACCAATCTTCTTCCATCACTATAATCACCCTCCAAAAAACCTGAGATATCATTTATTTTTGCCCCACTTGGAAAAACCAACATGATTCTGTTTTTGTGAAGATTCAATACAATTATTTCTCTCTTATATTCTTTCGGGTTAAATGGTTTCATTTCTCCGGTATAGTAAAAACTTGGATTATTCCACTTGATTCTTTCGCCAATTTCGGTATTTGTGCTTAAAATAATTTGTCTAATGGCTTCGATGATTTTACCGAATTCAGGTTGAAGTTTAGCAATGTGTTGGCTTACTTGTTCTAGGTCAGAGAGTTTTGTTGAGGTTGCCATGTTTTATTATTTTTAATATTTTAAAACATAGATAATGTTTTTTTGATTGATTATCAAATTTCAAATCGTTTATGGGTAGAGACGCAATGCATTGCGTCTATTGTCGCACCTATTTTCCTATTTGAATTTCCGCCCCAAATTTTAATAAATTGATTTGTTTCATCGTTGGTAGAGACGCAATGCATTGCGTCTATTGTCGCACCTATTTTCCTATTTGAATTTCCGCCCCAAATTTTAATAAAATTGATTTGTTTCATCGTTGGAGGAGACGCAATACATTGCGTCTCTACGGTACGTATATGTTGTGTTTTTTTATAAAAAAACATTAAACTGCAACCACATCTACTTCAACGCTTACTTTGTGTTCGCCCGAACTAAAAATGATTCCTTTCAAAGGTGCAACATCGGCATAATCTCTTCCATAAGCAGTAATAATATGTCTTTCTTGTGGAATTATATTATTGGTTGGGTCAAATTCACACCAACCCATATTAGGAATATAGACTGAAATCCAAGCATGAGAGGCATCCGAGCCTTGTAGTTTTTGCTTTCCTTTTGGAGGAATTGTTTCGAGATAACCACTCATATAACGTGCAGCCAAACCCATACTACGTAAACAAGCAATAGCTAAATGTGAGAAGTCTTGACAAACACCTTTCCTTTCTTTCAGTACAGTTTTGAGCGGGGTATTGACACTTGTAAAACCAGATTTGAATTGAAATTCAGTAAAAATTTTGGTTGATAATTGCTTGACCCCCTCAAAAAGTGATGTATTAGGTTGGAGACAGGTTTGGGCAAATGACCTTATTTCTTCATCCCAATCTATAAAATGACTGGGCAATTGGTATTGCAATAATTCTATTTTTAAATCTTGATTTGTACTGAATAATTTGGCAGCGTCACCACAAGAAATTGTGCTAATTGGTGGTAAGACTTTAGGTAATACTTCTATATCACTAGTTGCCACAACTTTCAAAATATTGTGAGATTCATGTAAAGAAAAATAGCATTGAGTATTCCCAAAATAATCAACTCTGGAATAAACTTTGGTTGGACTTGGCTCAATTGTCAAATCAAAACTGTGACAAATTTGCGTAGGTAACGTTCGAGGTTGCAAACATAGCACACTCTGGTAATTATCAACAGAATTGACATAAGTATAGATGGTTTGATGCCTTAGCTTATATCTCATCAGAATTTATTTTTTCTATTGTGTCTAAAAAAGAATGCTGAATAACTGAATGATTAAAATACAAACTTGTAAGATTACTCGTGACATTTGCAATAAGACCAAAAACTTGTTCTAATGTTTGGTCTAATTCAGCTCTATATTGATTTTCTTCGTCTGCTTTTATTAAATTTTCAGCATCCATTAATTTTATTTTAGTACTTGCTTCTAAAACAGTTTTTTCTGCTAAATTCAAACGATTTGGATCAATACTTTTTGGCAATTTAGATAAACAATTGGACAAAGTATCTAATAAGTATGAAAGTGTATAAGGTAGGTTTTTCTCTAAGAAAATCATGTTTAAAACTGCCACCAAATTCAAATGTGACTTGTAAATATTACGATACTGAGCCAATAAATGGTGGTTTTCTAATACAGCCTCCATCAATACATTTTCTACCTCATCATTGTTTTTGAAGCTAAATGATGAGCGTAAAATTGAAATGAGCGATAAAATTCGTTCGATATTTTTTCCTGCTTCCCAAAGATAAAATCCATTGTCACGAGGTAATGTTTCGAAGATATTTCCATAAAAAGCAAAGAGTCGAGTATAAAGCATGTCAAGTCCATGATTGACATGATTGAGGCTGCTTGAATTAGAATCTTTGAGTGTATGAAGGCTATCTTCTAATAAATTAATGATGCGGCGAGTATCGTGATTCCATTTTTCACTTATTTGGTTGATCGTATTGACTAATGACCTAATATTATAGGCTACTGAACCTCTTTTCTTGGAATCACTGATTAATGTCAAAAGTTCGGCATTTGGATTTTCAAAAATTAATTCATCATTTTCTTCAGTAAATCCAGGATAGGTCAAAGTAAGGTGCGTAAGCGATTTGAGTAAAACAATTAAATATTCAGGTTGCTTATGACCTTTATAATTGACATTTTCATTGAGGCGATTCAAAATGATTTTCAAAAAACTCGTCAATGCCATTGTTCGCTCGCCCAGCCTACCTACCCAAAAAAGATTCTCAGCATTGCGACTGGTTAGTGAATTACTGTGTTGGTTATTTGTACTTTTACGTACAACAATTCGCTCATAATACTCATTGGGCGTATCAGTTACAATCCAAGTATCTTTTGATAATCCACCTAATTGATTAGAAATGACAAATTTGTCTTTTACTGGTGAACTGCGTGTAAGTCCGCCTTGCATCACTTTGTAATCATTTCCATCTGAAACCAAGAAAGCTCTAATAGCTGCAAATCTTGGCACCAATTTCCCATCAATAAGCGAAGGTGTGGTTGATAAACTCACTTCCTGTTGAGCCACAAAATCCTTTGGACTTCTACGAATGATATTTTGTAGTTCTACAATTTGTTCTCTATTGAGCATTCGTCCATAGATGGAGCGAAAACCTTGTTTACGATTAGCTTTTTTGATGATTAATTTGGGTAAATTATTCAAAACATAGTCTAATTCTTTTGCTTGTCCACACCACCAAGTTGCTACTGAATTCATCAATAATGGTTCATCCAACAAAAATTTACACGCATTTTGCATGAATGCCATCAAACCATAGTTTTCGACAACGCTTGTACCTGGGGGATTTAATACTGCTACATTTCCCAATCGCATCACTTGCAATAAGCCTGGTACTCCCAAAAGTGAGTCTTCTTTGAGTTCGAGTGGGTCGCACCATTCATCATCTACACGTCTGATAATTACATCAACTCGCTCTAATTGGTCAATTGATTTTAGCCAAACAAAGCCATCTCTTACTAATAGATCACTCCCTTGAACAAGTGTATAGCCTAAATAAGAAGACAAATAGACATGCTCAAAATAAGTTTCATTTCCTGGGCCAGGGGTTAGGAAAACTACATTGGGATTTTCGTTGGAAATATTGCCAAGTGTCGCAACAGTTTGTTGTAAATGATTAAAATAAGGTGAAAGTTTACTGCGATAAATATTTTTATTGAGTTCTGGAAATACTTTTGCCATCACGGTTCTATTTTCGAGAGCATAGCCCGAACCAGAAGGAGATTGGGTACGGTTATCCAAAAGCCACATTTTTCCATCAGGGCCTCGTGCCATATCACAAGCATACAAAAGTAATTGATTTTGTAATTTTTGTTTAATATCAGTACAAGGAAGAGAAAAACCAGCGTTATCAAATACTAATTCGGCAGGAATAATTGATTTTTTGATTAATAACTGAGGGCCGTAAATATCTTTTAGAATCAAATCTAACAAATGAGCTCTTTGTTTGAGACCTTTTTCAATACTTTGCCATTCTTTTTGATGAATCAAGAACGGAATTGGGTCGAGTTTCCAAGGCCGATTCATGGCATTGTTCGACTCATAAACATTATAAGTTACACCATTTTCTTTAAGCTTATTGATAATTTCTTGATTTCTCAATTCTAATTCAGTCATCCCGACTGACTCTAGCGTATCAAAAAGGCTTTGCCAATAAGGTTTTACCTGACCATTTTGGTCGATTACTTCATCATAAGAATTGATAGCTTTTTTGTATGAATCGAGCAGTCTCAAAGATATATCTTTCGTCATTTGTTGATTTTATAGGGGAATAGCTCCTGTTTAGCAAAAATAGTTGTTTTTAACTGGAAAAACCCAATAAAATCTTGAATTTAGCTTAAAACTTAATGGTCAAGTGGTCTAAGTATTTCTACTCAAAACCACTTGACATCATTTTTATTTTTTTGCAACCCAATAATGCCGTAAATCAAGTGTACTCGGATATTCAGGATTGACCAATTCAATTGGTGTATCTGGCTTGAGGTCTGATTTATTTTGAGCCACAAATCTCGAAACTGTTGGCGTATTAATCACTGGTGCTGTTTGCTCAATTGTACTCGATGGCGTATGTCCAAAATCCCAGAAACGGCTAATTTTTCGAGACTCCGCTTCATAACTATTGACAGGATAAGTATCAAAACTTCTACCACCGGGGTGTGAAACAAAATAAGTACAACCACCTAAAACTCTGTCATTCCAGGTATCAACAATATCAAAAACTAAAGGAACATCAACTCCAATATTAGGATGTAATGCAGAAGGTGGATTCCATGCTTTGTAACGAATTCCTGCTACATATTCGCCTTTTGTCCCAGTACTTCGGAGCGGAATTCGACAACCTTTACATAATAAAATATGGCGTTCAGGAATGATTCCAGAAACTTTTACTTGTAATCTTTCGAGCGATGAATCAACAAATCGAGCTGTTCCAGAATTAGATAATTCTTCACCCAAAACGTGCCACGGTTCAATGCCCAGACGAATTTCTAATTGGATATTATCAACAGTAATACCTCCATGATGCGGGAATCTAAACTCAAAGAATGGATCGAACCATGAAATATCAAAGTCATAACCTGCATCTTTTAAGTCATTCACCACATCAACCATATCTAAATAAGCAAAATGCGGCAGCAAAAACTTATCATGCAGCTCAGTTCCCCATCTAATCAGTTTTTTCTTGTAAGGATTTTTCCAGAATTTAGCTACTAATGCACGCACCAATAAAGTTTGCACCAAATTCATGTGCTTGTGAGGTGGCATATCAAATGCCCTCAGCTCCAAAATCCCCAAACGCCCTGTTGACGAATCAGGTGAATATAATTTGTCTATACAAAATTCGGTACGGTGTGTATTTCCTGTAATATCTGTTAATAAATTTCTGAAAATTCTATCAACCATCCAGAAAGGCACTTCTTTATCTTCTGGAATTTGCTCGAAAGCGATTTCCATTTCATAAAGACGTTCATCACGCCCTTCATCAATTCGAGGAGCTTGACTTGTTGGTCCAATAAATGGCCCAGCAAAAAGGTAACTTAAAGCAGGATGATGCTGCCAATAGGTAATCAAACTACGCAATAAGTCTGGTCTTCTTAGAAGGGGACTATCTTCAGGTTTTGATGCTCCAATGGTTACGTGATTACCTCCACCTGTGCCAGTGTGTCTTCCATCTACCATGAATTTATCAGTACCTAAGCGAGCAAAAAATGCTTCTTCATACAAAGCTGTTGTATTATCAACAATTTCTTGCCAAGATTTAGCTGGATGCACATTCACTTCAATTACACCAGGATCAGGTGTAACCATCATTTTTTCAATTCTATAATCAGATTTTGGTTGATACCCTTCGATTCTAACTGGCATTTGTAGCTTTTCAGCCGTAGATTCTACCGAAGCAACCAAATCAAGATAAGTTTCTAAATAATCAGTTGGAGGAAGGAAAACATAAATTATTCCATCTCGTTCTTCAACACAAAGTGCTGTGGCAAAGGTATCAATTTCAAAAAGTAAGTTTTCTTTTTCTTCACTTTCCTCCGCTTCTACTTTTTTCTTTTCTGGAGATTTATATGAAGCAGATACAGAACCATATCTCTCTTCGACCGTTTGAGCATAATCTCCCAAAGGAGGTAATTCTTCAAACAAACTTCTATCAACAGGATGCTCACGTTTGAGTTTTGAAGTTTTAGGTAAAGAGTCTAAAGGCAAACGCAATCCAATTGGTGAATTTCCTGGAATCAAATAACATTGTTGGCGACGGAATTCCCAAACACAACTTGTCCAATTGGCTGATTCATGCACCCATTTCAGAGGCAAAACAAAGCCAGAAGGATTATTTAAGCCTTTTTCTAAGAGTTTTGCTAAAGTATGTCGCTGGATTGAATCTTTTAGATTAACGGCTAAAGGATCAAGATTGACAGGCAATTTACCTTCTTCTAAAGCCCAGTAGATTGGGTCTTCATAGGTCGGTGTTATATTTTTTATGTCAATTCCCAAATACTTAGTTAGTTCAATCGCAAAGCGTTCGGCATCGTGGAATGTAAATTTGGTTTCTCCCTCTTTGGCAACCAATTCATCATTCTTCCATATCGGAAGACCATCTTTTCTCCAATAAAGTGCATATTGCCAACGTGGGAATAATTCACCAGGATACCATTTACCTTGTCCAAAATGTAGTAAGCCACCATGTGCAAAACGTTGTTTTAGGCGAAGTGCCAAATCATAAGCAAGTTTTCTTTTGAGTGGGCCATCGGCAGTTGAATTCCATTCGGGCGATTCAAAATCATCAATCGAAACAAACGTTGGTTCGCCACCCATTGTAAGTCTTACATCGCCTTCGATTAAGTCTTTTTCCACTACATTTCCTACTTCCATCACCTTATACCATTGTTTCTCTGAATATGGTTTAGTCACTCGTGGATCTTCATGGATACGAAAAACACTATTATCAAACTCAAAAGTGACATTACAAACATCTGTTGCTCCTGTAATTGGTGCTGCACTGGCATAATCAGGTGTACAGCTCAGTGGAATATGTCCTTCGCTTGCAAAAAGTCCAGATGTTGGGTCAAGACCTATCCAACCTGCACCTGGCACGTAAGTTTCTACCCAAGCGTGTAAATCAGTGAAGTCTTTTTCAGGACCAGATGGGCCATCTAAAGATTTTACATCAGATGTAAGTTGAACCAAATATCCAGAAACGAATCTGGTAGCTAAACCAAAACTACGTAAAACTTGAACCAATAGCCATGCAAAATCTCGGCAAGAGCCACTCCCAAGTGTCAAAGTTTCTTCGCAATTCTGAACACCGGTTTCTAAACGGATATTATATTTGAGAGCATTATAAACCTGCTGATTGGCATAAACCAAAAAATCAACAGTATTAATGCCTTCCTTGATTGACATTTGTTCAATAAAATGCTTCGTTTTTTCGCCAATATCTTTTGTTTCTAAATACGGCACAAGCTCTTTTTGAAGAGTCGTTTCATATTTAAAAGGAAATTTTTCAGCATACTCTTCTACGAAAAAATCAAAAGGATTAATTACTTGTAATTTAGCAATCACTTCAACTTCGATGCGTAGTTCGGTGGCTTTATCAGGAAAAACAACCCTTGCTTGATAATTACCGAAAGGGTCTTGTTGCCAATTAATAAAATGGTTTTCAGGGAAAATTTTGAAAGAGTAACCCTCAATTTGCGTCCGAGAATGGGCAGCAGGTCTTAATCGAAAGATATGAGGCGACAAACTAACACTCCTATCAAATTTATAGGCTGTTTTATGAGAAATGGCAACTTTTATAGACATAGTGTATTTTAGAAACTTAGAATCAACTATGTAAATATTAAGAAAAAAACAGAAATTTTATAGCAGTTTATAATAAAAATCCAAAAAACCTTGAAAAATAACATTTTTGAATAGATTAATACAAAAATCATTGGTGGCCTGCCTTTCATCTGTTTGTTGTGGTAGAGACGCTATGCATGGCGTCTCTACCGTGCGTTATTGGTATTAAACCTATCATCTTCCCAATTCAATATATTATCGGCAATATAATTTTGTATTCCCTCAAATGATTGCGTATCTCGAATGATAGCGAGTTTGCCAATTAAAATCTCTATTCCCTATTTTTCGTGGGTATGTTGTAACAGATGATTTGAAGCCACGTACAATTGAGGCTAAATTTTTTGACTGTGGAGCAAATTTGTTGCCATTATTGATTGTAGAGACGCCATGCATGGCGTCTCTACGTTGAATTTGATTATTTTTAAATCATGCACCTACTGCCTTTGCCACTGATGCCTTCATTTTTTCGAGGCCGATTTTGGCAGCATCTAAAGGTTTCATTTTCCAGTATTCTTCATTGAAAACTTCCAAAGAAAGCACAATTGGTGTGTTTTTTTTATTCAAAATCTGAAATATTTGGTCCAGTGGAGCCACGCCATCACCAGGGAAAACCCGATAACTGTCATTAATTACCTCTTTTGATACATTTGCAGGATAGTCATTCACATGAAACATCTGCATACATTCTCCATTCAGCATTTTTAAAGCATTAAAATCAGAGCCACCTTTAAATAAATGGTAAACATCGGATAATACAACTGCTTTTGGATGCCCACTTTCAGAAGCTACAAATAAGGCTTCGCCAAAAAGATGGAGATTTGCCGAAAACCCCCACATTTCTAATTGTGGTAAAACACCCATTTCGTCACCTAAATCGAGCATTTGACGATATCTTGCTGCTGCGTTTTGGAGGTTGATTCCTGACTTGTTAGTTGCTCCAAAAGGTGGAGCTGCTATGCGTTTACAACCAATTTCTGCCAACATTCCCATTTCTCGTTTAGTTTGGTCGAGAGCTTTAGCACGTTGATTCGGGTCATCCACTATCCAAGAAGCAAAACCAATAGCATCTTCGATGGTGATACCTAAATCTTTGGCTCTTTGTTTGACATCCTTTAAACTTCCACCCTTTGCAACATATTCTTCTAAAGTATTTATCCAAATTTCGATAGCATCATAACCTGCTTTCGCTGCAGTTTCGATTTCAGCAATCAAACCAATTTTTTGCTTACGAATAGTGCTGGTATTCAAACAAAAAGTAAAATTATGCTTCGCTGTATTTTGTGGCTTAGCTATGACATTTTCGACTCCAAGAGCCAAACCCGCTCCGACTGTCAATGATGATTTTAGAAGATTTCTACGAGAAATATTGGAAGATTTCATGAGGTTTTTGAATAGATTTTAAGATGAGGTTGCTATTTTTTTACTAAAAAACTTTGACTTTTTAAATGCCTTTTACTTTCATTTTAAGTGTATAAACCGATTTTGATGCAGTAATAAATAATGTTTTTCGGTCTTTTCCACCAAAAGTAATGTTGGCTGTCCAAGGTTCATTTACATCAATATGTTCGATTTGTGTACCTGTTTTGTCAAAAACGGTTACGCCTTTGCCTACTAAATAAACATTTCCCTTGCGGTCTATCGTCATACCATCTGACCCCATAGCTGTAAATGGTTTTCTATCGCTTAAAGTACCGTCAGCATTGATTGTATAAGAATAAGTTTTCCTACCACCAATATCAGCTACATATAAAGTTTTTCCATCGGGAGTACCGATTATACCATTAGGAGCTACTAATTCTCGTGCTGCAATTGTCACCGTTTTTTTGTCTGGTGATAAATAATAAACCCGTTTTTCAGGCAATTCCATAGTTGTACGAGTCCAATAGTTTCTTTGATAAAATGGGTCGGTAAAGTAAATACCACCATTAGGAGCAATCCAAAGGTCATTTGGGCCATTAAATTTCTTTCCTTCAAAATCATTCACCAAAACTGTAACTTTTTGGTTTTTATCAATTTTCCAAAGTTGATTTTCTAAATCAGCACAGGCAAGCAGATTGCCTTCACGGTCAAAATAAAGGCCATTCGAGCGGCCGGTTTTTTCCATATAAACAGAAATTGTTCCATCACTTGCTGACCATTTGTAGATTTTGTCATTTGGTTGGTCGGTAAAGAAAACATTTCCAGCCGCATCAGCAGCAGGGCCTTCTGTGAAAGCATATTCGCCTGAAAGTTTAGTTAGCACTGCTCCTTTGGCAATGATTTTGCTTTTTGTTTCTTGGGCAAATCCCGTTAAGGCAAAAAGTAATAAAATAAGCACACTCGTCGTAGTTTTTTTCATTATAAATTGAATAGAGGATATTTAAAAACCGAAAAAAAGGTTATTTCGCATTGCAAAATAACCTTTTTTCAAACATGTCACAAATCTATTTTTAGTGATTGGTTACTGGTGGACTCATTATTGGTATATTCGTTACTTTGATTTGCCCCAGTAACGAATAACTAATTAACCAGTAACTAGTTTTCCAGTAAAAATTAACTCAATCTCAGCGGTAATGAACGCACAGCTTTGCCAGTTAAATCTAAAATTGCACCTGCAATAGCTGGAGCGATAGGTGCAAGTGGAGGCTCACCAACACCGTAAGGAATATCATCTCCTTCAAGTATAAATGACTGAATTTCAGGTACATCTGCTAATGAAACCATAGGATACTGACTAAAATATGCTTGCTCTATTTGCCCGTCTTTTACAGTTGCTTCTTCATAAAGTGCTGCACCAATCCCCATCATGGTTGCTCCTTCAATTTGTTGCTTAATACCTTCAGGATTAATACATATACCAACATCCATTACTTGCGTAACTTTTTTAACTATGACTTTTCCATCAATTACTGCCAATTCAATAGCTGCGGCTGCGATGGTTTTTCGGTCATTCCCGATAGCAATTCCTCTACCAACCCCTTCGGCTTTTGGCGTATTCCACCCACTTTTTTCGATAAGTGTTTCTAATACTTTCTTACTACGTACACTTATTTTATCATCCTTTTGTAATAAACCAATTCTGAAAGCGATAGGGTCTTTTTTTGTTTGATGTGCCAATTCATTCATGAAACTTTCAATGGCAAAAGCATTCGGAAACATTCCAACTCCACGCCAAATACCTATCGGAATTGGTACTTCTGTATTCCAAACAGAAACAGATTTATGTTTGAAATTATACATCAAACTCGCTCCATGACCAGCTGAAATAAAATCTGCTCCCAATATTTTTATTGGTAAGTCTGTGCCCATCAAATTTTTCAGCATATCTGGTGTAGCTTGGTCGTGTGTAATGGCTTCAATCACACCATTTTGACCAATTTTTGCTTGCAAAACATGGTGGGTATTTGGACGATACAAACTATTTTGGAATTCTTGTTGACGAGAATTGTATAATTTTACAGGTTTTCCTACCGCCTTAGAAATCAAGGCAGCTTCAACGTAAAGACCTTTAACAGCTTTTCTCCCAAAACCTCCACCCACAAATGGCGTTTGTACTTCTATCTTATCTTTGTCGATGTCGAGTGCTTTTGAAACTGAATCGATGACAATCTTAGGCCCTTGTGTTCCTGCAATAATTACTACTTTATTGGCTTCAACATGAGCAATAGCTGCATTGACTTCCATTTGGGCGTGTGCAGCCATTGGTGTACGGTATTCTTGTTTGAAAACGGTCGCTTTATTATCTTCAATGATGCTTCGAGCATTGCCTTCTTTCTGAATATTTACTTCCTTACCATTGCCAACTGTTACTGATTTTATCAAATCTGCTTGCTGAACTTTATTTGGGGTATTCCATTCAACTACTATTTTTTTGAAAGCACTATCGGCCGCATAGAATGTTTTGGCAACAACTGCAACTAATTCTCCTTCATGTATAACTTTTACTACACCTACCGATTTTTCAGCTTCTTTTGTATCAATTGTCTTAATCGTGCCATCTAAATAAGGTGATTGTAGCAAAACTGCATAGAGCATATCTGGCAACTCACTATCAAGCGTATATTTAGCAGTTCCCATTACTTTTGCTTTCAAATCGCTACGTTTTACTGGCTTTCCTACTATTTTAAAAGCTGATTTTGGTCTTAATTCGGGCGTCTTTGGTATCTTCCATTCTTTGGTTTCTTTTGCAATTTCGGCATAAGTTATTTTTTTGCTTCCTGAAATTAATGTGCCATTTTCGGTCTTAATTTCGCTTGCCTTTACTCCCCATTTCTTGGCTACAGCTTCTTTCAACATTTCTCTCATGGTAGCTGCCACTTCTCTGATTGGCTCATAAAGGCTTGATGTAGAGCTACTTCCTCCTGTATTCATTTCGTCATACAAGCCACTTTTTGTATTAGAGTGTTCTACTTTTATTTGCTCATAAGGTACATCTAATTCTTCGGCTGCAAGCATCGCAAGTCCAGTAAAAACACCCTGCCCTATTTCTATTTTTGGAGATTTTAGCAAAATAGTATTATCGGGAAGTACCTCAAACCAAAAATCAGGCTGTAATGAACTCAGCATTGCAGGGAAATCCATGCTTTCAACTTTTTGTGCAGTAAAACGTCGCACTGGCGAGCAACTTAAATAGCTTGCCACAACCGAGCCACCCAAAACGATTGCACCTCTTTGTAAAAATTTTCTTCGAGAGAAAGTTTTCTTTGAATTATCTTGTGTCATGTCTTTTTAGATTTTAGAATGTTGAAGTTCGGCTGCTCTTTTGATAGCTTTCATGATGCGTGGATGTGTACCGCAACGGCAGATATTCGTAATGCCATTCTTAATATCTTCATCACTTGGATTAGGATTATCTTTGATAAGTTTGGCGGCGGCCATCATAAATCCTGACTGACAATAACCACATTGTGGCACTTGCTCTTCCATCCATGCTTGCTGAATTGGATGCAACTTTTCCTCACTTTCCGAAAGTCCTTCAAGTGTTGTAATGTCTTTTCCTGCAATAGTTTCTACAGGAACAGAACATGAACGCATTGCTTCACCATCCACATGAAGTGTGCAAGCTCCACACATAGCCATTCCGCAACCAAATTTTGTACCTGTAAGTTTGAGTTCGTCTCTGACAACCCAAAGTAAAGGCATCGCAGGGTCAACGTCAATACTCGTTGGCTTACCATTTATTTTAAAGTCTATTTTCATTCGTTTTATATTTTGTAAGTTTGAAATTGCACAATGTTTTTTAGAAATTACTCTACTTACTCATCACCAAAATATCTCTTACTTCAAAAATTTGTTTAGAGTAACCTTTAATGGAAGTATGAATCATTGCTAAGCCCAATTCTGCCAAAGTGCTGAAATAATCAGGAAATAGACGATGGCCAAGTGGATACATCCATGAAATATATTTATAATAAGAAAGTGTATTTTTCAGGCCTTTAGTCGGCAACATAAAGGCTGGTCGAAAATTATAAACAGCCTTGAAAGGTAATTTCATTAAATCATTTTCTGTTTTGCCTTTTACCCTTGCCCACATACTTTTTCCTTGTTCAGTACTATCAGTTGCCGAACCCGAAATGTAACAAAATGTCATTTCAGGATTGACCGAACTTAATTTTTCTGCAAAATTGAGTGTAAGCGTGTGCGTTAGTTTGAAATATTCAGGTTCTTTCATGCCAACAGACGAAACACCCAAACAAAAATAACAAGTATTATAACCCGATAATTGACCTACAATTGGCGAAATGTCATAAAAATCTGAATGAATGATTTCTTTCAATTTTGAATGATTTACTCCACAAGGTTTTCGACTGATAACCAGTACTTCTTCAACATCAGGGTGTTGTAAAGCCTCGTGAAGTACGCCTTCTCCTACCATGCCTGTTGCCCCTGTAATTATTGCTTTTATTTTCATTTTTTTAATGCGATTAATTCCCAAATCATTTCAAAACCTTGAGTGATAATTGTTTGTTGATGCTCGGTTGGTTGTGTTAAAATATATTGATATATCCCCATGATTTGGCTATTCACCAATGTAAAAATCAAATCGGTAGGCATTATTTTAATTGCTCCACTTGCTTTTGCATGTTCGATAAAATCAAAATGTATCTGTGTTTGCTCGTGTAGGATTTCCGTAGGGATTTGTGCTAAATGAGGCGAAAATTGTACTTGCTGTATGTAATGATACTTTTCTTTATTGTTTAAAGCCCAATTGATTGTATGACTATAGACTTGTTCAAACGCAGGTTTGATCCCACTATTCATGTCAGTTTTACTTACTAAAAGTTGATTTAACTCTGTTTTAATTATGACATACAATGCCCCGATTAAAGCTTCTTTTGTAGGAAAATAGTGAAATAGTGTCCCATTGGCCACACCTGCTTCTTTGGCAATTTTGCTGGTTGGTGTTCCTTGAAAGCCAAATTCAACGAAAAGTTTGAGAGCTGTTTCAAGTATTTTTTGTTCTTTATTCATAATAGATTGACTAATCACTCCACAAAAATATTAAAACAAATGTGATTAACAAACAAATTTTCTAGAAATCAGTTAATTGACTCTTAAATTCATAAAAAATTATGTTCAAAATATGTAAAAATCATGATATCTTTTGTGCTAAACGAGTACAATTTTCAAACCCATGCAAGGTTTTTAAATAAAAAATTTTATTGCTTTTTAAGGTTTTTTTATCACTTTTGTTTTTTACCTCTTACCCAATCAAATGTTTGTAGAATCCTATTATCCTGAGTCAATCAGTAGCGAAGAACTTGATATTTACCTTGCCAATGGGTGGTTTAGAATGGGGCAATCTATATTTACTACAAATTTCCTGAAGTTTAATGATGTTATTCATAGTGCTATCTGGCTACGTATTGATTTATTGACTTTTGAAACAAGCAAATTTCAACAAAAAATGCTTAAAGCCAATGCTAAGTTTGAGGTACAAATTCAGCCATTGACCCTCACTGATGAACAAGAATCATTATTTTATAAATACAAAAATTATGTAGCTTTTGAAGCAGCACCCTCTGTGCAAAGCTTACTTTTTGGAGAAAGACCAACCAAATATATTTATGACACCTATGAAATAAATATATATGACGAAGAAAAACTAATCGCCGTAGGTTTTTTTGATTTGGGCCAAAAAAGTGCTGCGGGCATTTCATGTTTCTATGACCCTGATTATAAAAAATACAGCCTCGGCAAATATTTGATGTATTTAAAAATGGACTTTTGCAAAAAGCAAGGTTGTACTTTTTTTTACCCAGGATACTTTTCACCAGGCTATCGTTTATTTGATTATAAGTTAGATTTAGCAAAATCCTCACTCCAATACCTCGATTTAATCGCCGATGCGTGGCTACCTTTTGAAGCCTATTCTCCAACTCAAATACCCTTAGAGATAATGTGTACAAAATTGCGAGAATTAGGAGATCAATTAGATAAAAGAAATATCCATTACCAATTTCTATATTACGACTTTTTTGATGCTGATATGATTAGTAGTTTGAACGGTTTGGATCTTTTCGATTATCCAGTTTTTTTATTTTGTTCTCAGCTCGACGATTCTCTATTTATTCCGATGCTTATTTATGATGTGTGTGAAAATCAATATCACCTCATTCTCTGTTCCCGTATTTATGAATCAATCTTCAAAGAAAGCAAACCTGAACATTATAATGCTTATTTAATAAAAATCGCCAAATACCTATATACGGGCGATTCAGTAGAAGAAATGGCGGATGTGGTTGAGATGTGTGGAAGGAATATTGAATTGAGAATTGAGAATTAAGAATTATTAATGACAATTCCATTGTTTTCATTCTCAATTCTACATTCTTAATTTTTAATTGTCCATAAGCACCGTATCTTTGCACCTCATTTTAAAAAAAGTAGGATGATTTCAGTAGATAACGTAGCAGTTGAGTTCAGCGGAAGAACGCTGTTTAGTGATATAACATTCAATATCAACGAAAAAGACAAAATAGCCCTTATGGGCAAAAATGGAGCAGGAAAATCGACTTTATTGAAAATTATAGCGGGTGTCGATAAGCCTACTCGTGGTAAAATTTCAGCTCCAAACGATGCCGTCATTGCTTACCTTCCCCAGCATTTACTCACCGAAGATGATAGTACGGTTTTTGAAGAAGCATCAAAGGCTTTTTCGGTGGTTTTGGATATGAAAAAAGAGATGGAAGAACTGAATCATCAGCTCGAAACTCGTACCGATTATGAATCGGATGCCTACATGAATATCATTGAAAGAGTATCCGAGCTAAGTGAAAAATACTATTCTGTTGAAGAAGTAAATTATGATGCAGAAGTAGAAAAAACGCTTTTGGGTATGGGTTTTTTACGTTCTGATTTTACTCGTTCCACCAGTGAATTTAGTGGAGGATGGCGTATGAGAATTGAATTATGCAAAATTTTATTGCAAAGTCCAGATTTGATATTGCTTGATGAGCCAACTAACCACTTAGATATTGAATCAATTCAGTGGTTAGAGGATTTCTTGAAAAACAATGCTAAAGCCGTAATTGTTATTTCGCACGATAGAGCTTTTGTAGATAGTATAACCAATCGCACCATAGAAGTAACAATGGGTCGTATTTATGACTACAAAGTAAATTATACACAATACCAACAACTTAGAAAAGAACGCCAAGAACAACAGCAAAAGCAATATAATGACCAACAAAAAATGATTGCTGAAACGCAAGAATTTATTGACCGCTTTAAAGGCACTTACTCAAAAACTTTGCAAGTGCAATCGAGGGTGAAAATGTTGGAGAAATTGGATATTGTTGAAGTAGATGAAATTGATACATCAGCTTTAAGTTTGAAATTTCCGCCTGCACCCCGTTCAGGAAATTATCCAGTAATTATCGAAAATGTAAGTAAAAGCTACGATGATTATGTAGTTTTTAAAGATGTTTCGCTGACCATTGAACGTGGACAAAAAGTGGCTTTTGTAGGTCGAAATGGTGAAGGAAAATCGACGTTAGTTAAAGCAATTATGTCAGAAATCGAATTTCAAGGTGATTTGAAATTAGGGCATAATTCAATGATTGGTTATTTTGCACAAAACCAAGCCTCACTATTAGATGAAGATTTGACAGTTTTTCAGACGATTGATAATATTGCGGTAGGTGATGTCAGAACTAAAATCAAAGATATTTTAGGAGCATTCATGTTTCGAGGTGAAGAAATCAACAAGAAAGTGAGGGTGTTATCGGGAGGAGAAAAAACTCGATTGGCAATGGTGAAATTACTACTCGAACCCGTCAATTTGTTGATATTAGATGAGCCTACCAATCATTTAGATTTAAAAACCAAAGATATTTTAAAAGATGCTCTTCGAGCATTTGAAGGTACAATTATCTTGATTTCTCACGACCGTGATTTCTTGGAAGGCTTAGCAACCAAAGTTTTTGAGTTTGGCAATAAGCGTGTAAAAGAACATTTTGAGGACATTACAGGCTTTTTACGCAATAAAAAGATGGAGAATTTGAGGGAAATTGAGAGAAAAGGAAAATAGTATCAACTGAGATTTAACATTTTTCTAATTGCCAAATTCCTATCTAAAATAAAAGTCTAAACATTTTACTTTGTTTGACTTCTCAGCAAAAAAGAAACTTCGGAGAAGTCAAACAAATCAACTCAGCAGGTTACATTGCGTAAACTATTTTCCGCACAATTGAGAGGTAATAAATTAGATTTATATTTACGTTTGGCTCTCATTTTGCGTCTAAAAAGAACGTTTTTAAACTCGTTTGAAATTTCAAACTTTTCAATTTTTCGTTGATTATCAAACTTTACTTGGGGAGATTTTTCTATTGAAAATTCGCTTTTTTCTAAGCTATCCTTGGTAATAATATTTTGAGCAACGATATTGCTTACCTGTAAAAACAAAAACACAAAAGTGAATAGTAGTTTTTTCATCGGAGTTTTAAATTTGTATCCAAAATTGAAAAAAACTTTTTTAAAAATAAAAAAAAATCGATAAGCGGTAGCATTGCGTATTTTTTCTGCAAAAAATACTGTTTTTTGTGCAATAAAAAATCCCCCAAGATTACTCAAGGGGGATTTTTTATTGTATAAATATTGAGTTTTATGATGGATAGAAAAGTATATTCACTCATTCAACCAATCACTCATTCAAAATTAATTTTACGCATAAACTGTTTCTGCAATTTTGTTAAATTCTTCAACAGGAATACTTTGTTTTTCAATAGTGATATTTGCTTTCAAAAACTCACGAATTTTCTTGCCATAAGCACGATCAGTATAACGACGAACAGCATTGTCTTTGTTTTCTTTCAAAGTCTTGCGAGCCATTTGATCAATCATTTCTTCTAAACCTTCGTAAGAATAAGCTCCAAAATAATTACGCATTTCAGCTTTTACTTCTTCAACGATGTCATTATATTCTAATTTTACATCATTTTGAGCTGAAACTTCATTACGGATCAAATCCATACGTAAACCTTTCGCAAAAGCATCAAAATCTTTTTCGATGTCTTCTTGTGTAAATTTACCTTCATTGATATTGAATAACCATTTTTTCAAGAACTCATTTGGCAATTCAATATGTATATTATCTAAAAGTGTTTTTTCTACTTCAAAATCAAGCAAATAATCACTTTCACGAGCGTAGTTTTCCTTGATAATTTTGCTAATTTCAGTTCTAAATTCTTCTTCGTTGCTTGCTTTCCCTTCTCCAAGAGCTTTATCAAACAATTCTTGTCCGATTTCTAATGGTGTAGTACGTGTGATTTTCTCAACAGTCAATTCAAATTCACCACTCAAAGCCGCTGCCTCTTCTTCTGTTTTACCAGTAGCAAAGCCCAAGTCTTTTGCATTTGTAAAAATTGTTTGAATATCAAACTTCACACTACTGCCTTTCTCCAAACCTTTGAAAATATGAAAAGCTTCTTCTGCAACACGTCCAGTAGGAATTGACGCATCTTTTACTTCAAATTCGCTTGATTCTTGCTTCAAAGTACCAAAAATCATATCTTCTTTTTCTACTTCTTCAACTTCAGTATCTTTTCCAAAACGCTTACGAACATCTTCAATCGCCTCAGTAACTTTATCTTCCGAAGGTTGAATATCGTAGGTTTTAATAGCAGGAATACTTGATAAATCTACTGAAAAATCAGAAGCTGTACCAATTTCGTATTCAAACGAAAACTCTTTTTGATTATCCCAATCAATATCTTTTGCTGCTTCGTTGTCGGGCAATGGGTCGCCAACTACACGTAATTTATTAGTAGTGATGTAATCATTAACAGTTTTTGAAACCATGTTGATAACCTCATCGACCAAAATACTTTTGCCGTGTAATTTTTGAATATATTCTTTTGGAACCATTCCTGGGCGGAAGCCTTTTACTTGAGCGGTTTTGCTGTATTGTTTGATTTTCTTATCAACTTCGGGCTTGTAGTCTGCCTCAGTAAGTGTTACTTTTAATCTGCCTTCGGTAGAAGAAATTCTATCTAATGTAGTTTCCATTTAGGATAATTTGATTTTGAAGCTTTTAGCACTTAGCTAATAGCTTTTAGCTTAAAAAAACGAGAATTTTTACTTTGTAAGCGGTTAGCACTTAGCTATTAGCTGTTAGCTTTTTGTTGAGAATTTAAGAAAGGTTCTTAAAAAAACAAACCTCCATTCTATTTAAGCTAATTGCTAGACACTAATAGCTAAAAGCTATAACTTAAAAAACCCCCTAACCAAGCAAGGTTCAGAGGGTTTTTTCGTACGGGCGAAGGGACTCGAACCCCCACACCTTGCGGCACCAGATCCTAAGTCTGGCACGTCTACCAATTTCGCCACGCCCGCATTTCAATTTTGTAGTATTTTAACTAACGCTGAAATTCTGTTAATGCAAATAACTACTAATTGGGCTGCAAAGGTAATGAGTTTTTCTTTATCTGTCAATCGAAAAACGAAAAATATTTTATTTGCATTCTGGTTTCTTTGTCTTTTACCTTATCTTTCACCTAAAAGCCGATTTTTAAATTTTATTTTTGTTTTTATCCAGTAAAAATATTTGTTCCTCCAACCGCTTTTATTAACTTAGTGTTAAGAATACAACAAAATATAGTCTATACAAACAAGATACAGTGGAAGCAGCGATTGAGCAAATTGGAAGTACGGCGGAAGAACGCCACCCGAAAGAATCAATGATTGATTTAGAAAAAGAAAAAGCAGAGATTTTGGCAAAATATCGGCAATTACTCAAAGCAGCAAAACCTGTTTTGAAGGATAACGATGCCAAATTGATAAAAAAAGCCTTTGAGATTTCGATGGAAGCCCATAAAGATATGAGGCGAAAATCGGGCGAACCTTATATTTTTCATCCATTAGAAGTCGCTCAGATTTGTGTGGAAGAAATCGGTTTGGGAGCTACTTCTGTGATTTGTGCCTTATTGCATGATGTGGTGGAAGATACGGATATGACTCTCAAAGATATTGAGCAAGATTTTGGACCAAAAGTTTCTCGAATCATTGATGGTTTAACTAAAATTGGAGGAAATTTTGAACAAGGAACTTCTGCCCAAGCAGAAAATTTCAGAAAAATGTTGCTCACCTTGTCGGAAGATGTACGTGTGATATTGATTAAACTTGCCGATCGTTTGCATAATATGCGTACTTTGGGTAGTATGGCTCGTAATTCACAACTCAAAATTGCTCACGAAACTATCTTTATCTATGCCCCTCTTGCTCACCGTTTGGGACTATATAAAATAAAATCTGAACTCGAAGACCTTTACCTTAAATATACTGAGCCTGAAGTTTATAAGGATATTGCCCATAAACTTAAAAGTACCAAAGCTACCCGTGACCGCTTCATTGATAATTTTATTAAACCCCTTCAAAAGAAACTCAATGATGCCGGCTTGAACTTTATTATCAAAGGTCGTCCTAAACACATTTATTCAATTTGGAATAAAGTTAAAGTACAACATACTGCCTTTGAAGATATTTTCGATTTGTTTGCTATTCGGGTAATTTTACAAGGAATTTCCCCAGAAAAGGAAAAATCTGCTTGCTGGCAAGCTTATTCGATTGTCACAGACGAATATAAACCCAATCCTGACAGATTGAAGGATTGGATTTCGATTCCTAAAGCAAATGGTTATGAGTCTTTGCACACCACAGTCATGAGTCAAACTGGACAATGGGTAGAAGTGCAAATTCGAACTGAACGCATGGACGAAATTTCGGAGAGAGGTTATGCTGCTCACTTCAAGTACAAAGGCAATGATACTTCGATGGAAGCCCCACTTGACCGTTGGATCAATCAAGTACGAGAAACCCTCGAATCAGGAGATAAGTCAGCCATTGAGTTTTTAGAAGATTTCAGAGGAAATTTTTATAACGAAGAAGTTTTTGTTTTTACACCTAAAGGTGATTTGAAAGTATTACGAAAAGGTGCAACAGTGCTAGATTTTGCTTTTGAAATTCATACCGATATAGGTAAACGCTGTACCGCTGGTAAAGTAAATAATCAGTTAGTGCCTATTAGTTATGTCATGCAAAATGGCGACCAAGTAGAAATCCTAACAACCAAAAACCAAAAACCTTCGGAAGATTGGCTAAGATTTGTAACAACTTCTAAAGCCAAAGCTCGTATCAAAGACCTTTTAAAAGAAGAAAATAAGGTTTATTTCAGTGATGGTAAAGAAATCATTGCCAAACGTTTCAAGATTTTAGGTCTGGATAATAATCTTGAAACACTAAATCAGCTTAGAGCTTATTTCAATAAGAAAGATTATAATGACCTTTATTATAGTTTCGGCAAAGGTTATATTCATTCTGATGAAATCAAAAAGTTTAAATCTGACCGTGATGCAAGAATCAATAAACAAGCTAAAATTGAGATTGATAACAAAGCTTTTATAGATGCTAAAAGTTTTGAAAAAGCGATCAAAAAAGTCAAGGGTGTTGACACACTTTTTATTGGAGATGATTTACAGGAAATTGATTTTACTTTGGCAAGATGTTGTAGTCCAATTCCAGGTGATGATGTTTTTGGCTTTTTGACAGTCAATGAAGGCATCAAAATTCATCGAAATTCATGTCCAAACGCCCAACAATTACTTTCTCAATACGGCAATCGTGTGATCAAAGCTCGTTGGTCGTCGCAAGTAGCAAAAGCTTTTGTAGCCAGCATTCACCTTGATGGACTCGACAGAATGGGTATGATTCAAGATATTTCAAAAGTCATTTCCAGCGAACTACATATTAACATGCGTTCTTTGGCAGTTGATACAAATGATGGTATCTTTACGGGCGATATAAAATTATATGTAATGGATACCAGACATTTGGAAACCCTAATGCTTCAGTTGGAAGCCATCGAGGGCATGAACCAAGTGATTCGTGTAGATTCGGAACAGTAAACAATTATTTACGGGCGTTGTTCCGTTGAAAAATTTTCAAATGAAGCAATATCTATTCTTTTTGATTATCCTATTATTTAGTTTTAATTACTCTTTTGCCCAAAAAAATGATTCTTTGCACGCAAAACGAGTGTTTATTTCTACATATATTTATAAAGATGGCTTAAAATTAACGAATAGTAAAGTAACAATACTTTATAAAAATAGTGAACAGTCACAAATTAAATATAAATGGTCTAATATATTGAAACCAATTGGTCCAGTCGTAATTATTGGAGGGATTGGATTAGCCGCAATTGCTCTTAAAGGTGTAAATGCAACAGCCATAATAGATGGACAAACGATTGATTATAAAATAAGAAGCTTACCTAAGTTATTAATGGGTTTGGGTCTTGTGGTGGGAGGTCTGAGTATGATTGAATCCTCTAATGAACTTGCTCAACATTCAGTTGATATATATAATTCAATGTCAAAAACTACTAAAAAAGTAGGTTATGTTGATAAAATAAAATTTGGAATAACACAGAGCAATGCCATCGGTTTTTCTGTCTCGTTAAAATAATAAAACATTATTTTGGATCAATTCGCCATAAAACCTGTAAGGTCTTTACAGACCTTGCAGGTTTTGTAGGTTTAAAATAAATTGGTACTTAGCTTTTTTCTTCGTAATTTTACTCGAAAATCATAGTGAAACCCAGCAAATAAAATGGTTCCAAACGCATCAAACTTTGATTCGGCAAAAAGTATTTTTACTGCATATTTAGAGACCAAGCAGCTCCGAAAAACACCAGAAAGATATGCCATTTTAGAAGAAATATATTCTCGTGACGACCATTTCGAGGTTGAAGACTTGTATATTTCAATGAAAAATAAGAAATATCAAGTAAGTAGAGCAACTGTTTATAATACCTTAGATTTATTAACAGAATGTGATTTAGTGACCAAACATCAATTTGGTAAAAACCTAGCTCAATACGAAAAATCTTATGGCAATCGTCAACATGACCACCTGATATGTGTTGATTGTCATAAAGTATCAGAGTTTTGTGACCCTCGTGTGCAGAATATTCAATCAATGGTTGGTGATATGCTCAAATTTAAAGTAATGCACCATTCTTTGATTTTTTATGGCTCATGCCAACGTGAAAATTGTGAGAATAAATTAGTACAATAAAATAAAATATTTTTGAATGATAATTGCCAATAGCTTAAAAACTTATGGCTCAACTTTAATAAATAGATGATTGATATTCTTTTAGGTTTACAATGGGGTGATGAAGGCAAAGGCAAAATTGTAGATGTACTTGCTCCTGATTATCAAGTAGTTGCACGTTTTCAAGGCGGGCCAAATGCAGGTCATACACTTGAGTTTAATGGCAATAAGCATGTTTTACATCAAATCCCATCAGGTATTTTTCGTTCTGATTGCTTAAATATTATTGGAAATGGCGTAGTGCTTGACCCAATTATTTTCAGAAAAGAAATTGATGCTTTAGCTAAGTATAATCTCGAATTACACAAAAACTTAGTTATTTCTAAGAAAACTGCGGTGATTATTCCTACGCACCGTTTGTTAGATGCAGCTTATGAAAAAGCCAAAGGAGATGCAAAAATTGGCTCAACATTGAAAGGAATTGGCCCAGCTTATTCAGACAAAGTGGCTCGTCAGGGTTTACGTTTAGGAGATATTTTATCACCAAATTTCAAGACAAAATACCAAGAATTGGTTGCTAAACATAAACAAATCTTAGATTTTTATCATTTTGAATATGATTTAACTGAAGCTGAAAAAGAATTTTTCTCGGCCATTGAATTTATCAAAGAATTTGATTTAGAAGATACTGAATATGTTGTCAATGCTTCACTTAAAAGTGGACAAAGAGTATTAGCTGAAGGAGCTCAAGGTTCTTTGCTTGATATAGATTTTGGTTCTTATCCATTCGTAACAAGTTCTAATACCACAGCAGCAGGTGTTTGTTCAGGTCTTGGTGTTGCACCTAATACTGTAGGCGAAGTCTTTGGTATTTTTAAAGCCTATTGCACTCGTGTAGGAAGTGGTCCTTTTCCAACTGAGTTGAATAATGACTTAGGCGAAAAAATCCGCCAAGAAGGTCGTGAGTTTGGTGCTACAACAGGTCGCCCACGTCGCACGGGTTGGTTAGATTTACCAGCTTTGAAATATAGCATCATGCTCAACGGTGTTACTCAGTTGATTATGATGAAAGTGGACGTTTTAAACTTCTTGGATGAAGTTAAAATTTGTACCCACTATCGATTGCCAGATGGAACAATTACTGAACAAATGCCTTTTGATTTGACTGATACTGATGTTGAACCAATCTATCAATCTTTCAAAGGTTGGGAATGTTCATTGGAAGGTATGCGTACTTTCGACCAAATTCCAGCGGAATTGGCAACTTACGTAAATTATTTAGAAGAAGTACTCGAAGTGCCGATTAGCTTTATTTCAACAGGTCCAGACCGTGAAGCAGTGATTCTGCGTGAAGCGGTTGTAATCTAATTGAAAATGTGGCACACCTCTTAGGTGTGCCACATTTATTTTGCATAAACTCATGAATGTCAATTTAGCCAACTATCTTTTTGAGAAAGAAACACTCTATTTAAATCCTATAATTCAGGAGAAAAGAGAGATTGAAGAAAAGCAAGTAATTGTTACCAAAAAGCCATTGGTAGTTCATGAAAATACGCCAATCTCAAAGGATAAAATAGTACCATTGCCTTCTCCATTAAGGCTCAAACATAAAGTCTTGATTCTAACGGAATCTATCTCTGAAAATGAAAAAGCTTTTCTATCCAAGATACTTAATGCAGTAGGTTTGACTTTATCACAAGTAGATTTGGTAGAATTGAATAAAGTACAAACAATTGATTATCAGTTTTTTATCGCACAAAAAGTCACCAAAAAATTTATCAGTTTTGGCGTAGGCTTAGGTAAATTAAACTGGAATATATTATTAAATCTATATCAAGTCAAAAATGTTGATCAAATAGATTATCTACTTTCCGATGAACTTAGAATCGTTGAAGCTGATCTCAATTTAAAAAGAAGCCTATGGGTAGCCTTAAAATTGATGTTTGACAACTAAACTAATTGGAATAACTCGATAAAATGGCCATCTGGATCATTTAAAAATAATTGGATTGCTCCATCAGGGCGTAATTTGATTGGCAAATGTTTAATGTTTTTTTCTTTTAAATATTGTTCAACAATTGTCATTTCAATCACTTCTAAGGCAAAATGATTGCTTCGAATGGGAGTCCAAGCAGACTCTGCTTCTCGCCCAATCAAATGTAGTTCACGCCCTTCTCCCAAATCAAACCAAAGAACAGGATAATCGAATGCAGGAGGTTTAATCTCTTGTAAACCAAGTATTTGTGAATAAAACGCTCTGCTCCTCTCAATATCAGTTATTTGTAAAGCTACGTGATTGAGGTTTTTTATGCCTAATTTATTTTTCATTGAAATTCAAAATCTGTTGCCACAAAGCTAAACAAATCATACGAATCTGTAAATGAATAAAGGCAATATTCTATTTTTTTTGTAACTTGCGTCATGGAAAAATTTGTGGTTTCAGCACGAAAATACCGCCCAATTACCTTTGATACTGTAGTAGGGCAATCACACATCACGACTACACTTCAAAATGCTATCCGTACCAATCATTTGGCTCAAGCATTTTTATTTTGTGGCCCTCGTGGTGTGGGTAAAACAACTTGTGCAAGGATTTTAGCCAAAACAATTAACTGTCAAAATCTTGCTGAAGATATTTCACCTTGTAATGAATGTGAATCTTGCAAAAGTTTTAATAACAATGCGTCATTTAACATTCATGAATTAGATGCAGCATCCAACAACTCAGTTGAAGACATTAGGAATTTGACCGACCAAGTTAGATTTCCACCTCAGCATGGCAAATATAAAGTTTATATCATTGATGAGGTTCACATGTTATCACAAGCGGCATTCAATGCCTTTTTGAAGACTTTAGAAGAGCCTCCAAGTTATGCAGTTTTTATTTTAGCAACCACAGAAAAACACAAGATTTTACCTACGATTCTAAGCCGTTGTCAAATTTTTGATTTTAATCGAATTCAGATAAAAGACATTGCTGATCACTTAGCAAATGTGGCTCAAAAAGAAGGTGTAAGTGTTGATTATCAAGCACTTGAACTCATCGCTCAGAAAGCTGATGGGGGGTTGCGTGATGCCCTTTCAATGTTTGATTTAAATGTTACGTTTTCGTCGGGTACGGGCATCACTTATCAAGCAGTCTTAGAAAATTTACATATTCTTGATTATGATTATTATTTCCGAATGGTAGATTCATTATTTGCAGGAAATGTTTCGGAAGCGTTTTTATTATACGATGAAATCTTAGAAAAAGGCTTTGATGGGCATCAGTTTGCTGTTGGGTTGAATGAACATTTCAGAAATTTGATGGTAAGTAAAGACCCCCAAACGGTTAAATTACTACAAGTAGCCGAATCAATTCAGAAACGATATTTAGAACAAGCCTCAAAGTTATCTTTAGCTTATATTTTTTCATCATTAAGTATTGGAAGCCAACTTGATATTAACTATAAATCGGCTAAAAATCAGCGATTACATATTGAAATTGGCTTGATGAAACTTTCCCAAATTGAACAAGTACTGCATTTGAGTGAGCTACCCAATAATGGGGATGAAAAAAAAAAGAATTATGAAATAAGCGATAAAAGTAGCTCAATTGACAAAAATGATGCTACTCAAAATACAACTCCAGTTGTAACAAAAACGACAGCCGTCTATACACCACAGGCTGCTACAAATGTACTGCAAGCAAAAGAAAATCCCGTTTCAATTCTGCAGCCTGTCGCTCGTCCAGCTTTGAGTTCTTCTAAACTAAGATCTACAGTTGGTTTGGAAACTTCAGTACTAAATCCTAAAGAGGATGTAGCACAAAGTGTTGATAATCAAGCAATCTTACCAAATTATAGTGAATCTTTTACCTTCGATGCATTACAACAAGAATTGCATTATTTTGCCGATTCTCGTGACAATGAAACACTAAAAGTAATGCTTAAACGTGATTTTGAATTGGAGGGAACAACTTTAAAGTTGCAATTAGATAATCAGATACAATTGGACACATTGAACCAAATCAAACAAGATTTGGCAGCTTATATTAGACAAAAGCTACGCAATTCGAATATTCAGATTGTGGCAACTATAGTCGAATCAGCCACCGAACGTCGTCCATATACAGCCCAAGAAAAATTTGAATATTTGGCAAACAAAAATCCTGCTTTATTAGAATTAAGAGAAAAACTGGGTTTGGAGTTGGTATTTTAAATTTGGGAAAATCATCTTGCTACTTCAATAAACTTTCCATCTTGATACCTGATAATAGGAACAATTTTATTTTCATTAGAACCGTTGGTATAATCAAAACCATCAAGAACATATCCTTGTGTGTATTCGATAGCATCCAAATTATTACGAAATTTGGTTTTACCTGCATTCAGCATTCTTGCATAAAAAAGTAACATATCATAGCCCCAACAGCCATAATATGAGGGAGCAATATTCTGACTATTGAAATAACTACTCCTGAAGTTTTTCACTTCATCTTTTTCTCGGTTAATATAATCTAATTGGATGAGATACAATTGACGATTGAAAATGCCAAGCGATGACCCTTCAAAATCAAATGCAGAAGAAGCGGCCATTATAGGTGCAGATACTTTCTTTTTATCTAAAGCATTGATTACTTTTGAACCAAATGTATTATCGCTACCCGAAAGAAAAATATGTCCTGGCTTACGTTTTGTATCAATATCTTCTATCGTTGAAAACCGTTTAATGGTTGTAACTTCTATCCCACTTTCAAGAGCTTTATCACGATAAATATAGGCAAAAGTCGAATCTTTACGCGTATTTCCGAAATAAATAGCCACAGAACGAGGAGCGTTTTGTGAATTAATATAGTCTAATGCTTTTGAAGCTTGTATTTCATAAGATGGTGATGCCAAAAAAGTAGTTTTATCATTAACAATCAATTGACGATTATTTGATAGCGGATGTACTTGTACTACTTCATTTGATTTGACAAAGGTATTAACAACTTTATTGGCTTCTGGATATAAAGGGCCAATCAATAAATCTATTTGTGAAAAAGTACCATTATTTATCAATTCTGAAATTAACCGGGCATCTCTGTCTATATCAAAAGTATATAAATTGATATTAATTTGTTCTGTTTCTAACTTTTCCTTTGCCAATTTCATACCAGCATACATATCATAAATGTACTGATTGGCACGAGAACTTTTGGAAGGGTCAAATTCAAAAAGGCGAAAAGGCAGGAGAACGGCCACGTCTATCGCTCCATTATTTTCTTTTTTGATTGTAGTTGTTCGTTTTGGAGAGCCACTTATTTCGCCCAAATTGAACTGATTAGTAAGGCGGTCTGATAATTCTAAATCTTCCTTACTGGCGTACTTATTTTTTTGAATATTATCTACCAATAATTGAGCAATAATAGCATTATTGGGGAATTTCTGATTGAGAACTTTAAGTTGAGTTGGGTCTTTGTATTTGCTGAAATAAAAATACTCCATATTTTCAACATCTTGTCTCGAAACACCTGCTGAAATCCGATTGATATATTGCATTCCTTCATCAATGTAATTTTCAAAAAAACAAACATTGGCGAATAAATAGTAAGCCTCATCAATTTTTTTCCAATCAGGGAAACGTTCAAAAAGTTGGCGGAGCGAATTGCGTGATTCAAAATTACGCAGCAACTTGAATGAACATAAGGCATGATAATAAAGCACATAAGGCACCATCGAATTTTGATATTTTCGACTGGTTAGAGGGGTAAGTTCATCTTTTGCTTCAAAATACTTTTGGTCGGCATAGAGTTGAACCGCTTTTTTGTATTTTAGTGCATAGTCTTTTTCACTCAGGGCAACTTGTTGTGCTACTGATGCGTATGATAACAACAAAAGAATAAGAAGATTAGAATACCTTCGGGCAAGTGGTTTTCCACTGGCGTTCCTCTTCATGGGTTTAGTTTAAGGTTAGTAAACCCGTCCATAAGCCTTTAAAAAGTCTTATGGACGGTGTTGAATTATTTTTTCTTTTTCTTATCGTTATTTTGCAACTGACGATTTTCCTCAGCCAACTTCACTTGTTTTTCCATGAATTGAGCAAACTTACCTTTTTTAGCAGCTTGCGGATTAGCATGGTATTTCACTTTATTGTCGTCCAAAATCTTACGAATCTTATCTTCATCAACGAAACGACGCACAATTTGTTGTTGAGCGATGGTCACAACATTTGAAACCAAATAATAAAAACTCAATGCCGCTGGAAAACTATTTAACACAAAGAAGAAAACGATTGGAAATACATAACTCATTTTCTTCATATCAATCGGCCCTGGTTGGTCAGGGGTGATTTGATTATTGTAATAAGTAAACGCTAGACTGGATAATGTCATCAATACCACAAATAAACTAATGTGATTACCAACAATTGGTAAATTTGTTGCCCAACTGATAGGGTAATCGTAGGTTGAAAGGTCAGAAGCCCATAAAAAGTTTTTCTGACGGAACATAATCATATTAGGAAACAAGAAGAAAACCGACATTAAGATAGGCATTTGTAACAACATTGGCACACAACCACTCAGCGGGTTTACTCCTACTTGTTGATACAATTTCATTTGTTCTTGTTGCATTTTTACTTGGTCGTCACCTACTTTTTCTTTCAATTCAGCAAGCTCAGGTGCCATTACACGCATTTTAGCAGAACTAATATACGACTTATAAATCAACGGAGTAAGCAATGTTTTTAAAACAATTACCACCACAATGATTAGTAATCCATAATTACTAATGAATGATTCTGCCAAATTGAATAAAGGCACAAAAACAAATCGGTTGATTGGCTTTACAAAATCATACCCTAAATAAACGTTTCTATGAAAGCCATCAGTGACATTTTTAACCAAATTATAATCATTTGGACCAAAATAAAAACGAAAATTTCCTTTACCTGTTTTCAAGTCAGAAATGGCTAAGTTAGCATTCACTTCTACTGTTTTTACAATACTACTATCAGTTTCAGGAGTAGCCAATTTCAAATTAACCGTGCTCAAAGGCTGATTTTTAGCCACAAATCCTGTTACAAAGTATTTTTGTTTGAATGAAAACCATTTAACTGGGTCTGCCACATTCAAATCTTCATTACCAGATTTATTTGCTCCTAAATCATCAAATTCATCATCTTTAGCATTCCAAAAGTTGATTTGAGCAGATTTCCTATTTTCAGCAATATCGTGTTCCAATACTTTCAGATTATCTTGCCAATAAAAATGTGCAGGTTGGTTCTGCACAATAGCATCCATTCCGACTAAATTAACATCATAATCAACTGTATAGCCTTTGCTTTGAATCGTGTAGATTTGCTCAATATATTGATTATCTGCCAAAGCTAATTTAAAAATCACTTTAGTAGAATCACCTTCTTTGATGATAGTTGACTGATTGGTAGTAGTATAATAAAGTTTTTTCAAGTCAACTTTACCTTTGTTTGTCTGAATCTCAAGATTCATTGATGAGTTTTTATCATCAATCAATACCAAAGGCTTTTTTACACCTGCTTTGAAATCAGCATAAGTTGAGTAGTTTTTCAAAACCACTTCTTTGATTGAGCCACCAAGTGTACTAAAAGTAAATTTAGTATCTTGGTTTTCTATGACAATATCTTGCGAAGTTCCAGTTGCAGCAGTGGCAAAATCACCAAACGCAGCTTTCAGAGCAAGTGTATCATTGATGACGTTGGGAGCAGCTATGGTTTTAACGGCAGCTTTTGGGGCAACTGGTGTAGGCTTTTCGGGAGGAGTCTGAGGCATAAAATACATATACCCTGCCCACATACACATCAACAACACTATGCCGATAAGTTGATTTCTATCTACTAATTTTTCCATTAATTTTTGTAATACTTAAAAATACTGTGATTAAACTGATAGTCTTTTGATAAAAGATAGTAATTTGTTTAATCCTAAATAATTCTAAATTTGTGATAAATTGATTTTTATACTAAAAACACTACAAAATTCGCAAAGATTCATTATAATTCCTAATGGCTATTTTTTGTTTGATGAATACTCAATTGCTGCCTTTACAAAATTGACAAAAAGAGGATGAGGATTCATTACAGTACTTTTCAATTCGGGGTGAAACTGTACACCAATAAAATAAGGATGATTAGGTAATTCTATGATTTCAACTAAGCCACTTTCTGGGTTTATACCAGAAACTACCATTCCTGCTGCTTCATAATCTTTCAAATATTTATTGTTAAATTCCCAACGATGGCGATGACGCTCGCTAATATTGGCTTTTCCATAAATTTTACGAGCAAGGGTCTTATCTTTTACTTTACAACCGTATGCTCCTAAACGCATCGTGCCACCTTTATCTGTGATTGTTTTTTGTGCTTCCATTAAGTCAATTACTGGAAATTGCGTTTCTGGATACATTTCTGTTGAATGTGCTTCTTTCAAGCCAATGACATTTCTGGCAAATTCGATACATGCCATTTGCATTCCTAAGCAGATACCGAAAAAAGGAATATTATTTTCACGTACATATCGCACGGCTTCAATTTTTCCTTCAATACCACGCTCACCAAAACCTGGTGCTACTAATACACCATCTAATCCTGCAAATTTTTCTGCTATATTATCTAATTCTAAACTTTCTGAATGAATCCACTCCAAAACAACCTTACATTTGTTGGCTGCTCCAGCGTGAATAAAGGACTCAATAATTGATTTATAGGCATCTTTCAATTCAATATATTTACCTACTAAACCAATTTTTACTTGCTCGACAGGATTTTTAAATCTATCTAAAAAGCCTTTCCATGCTTCCATGTCGGCATCTTGGTCATTATATATGTCAAGCATATATAAAACTCTCGTATCAAGTCTTTCTTTTTGCATCAACAAAGGGACATCATAAATCGTTTCAGCATCCATCGCCTCGATAACCGAATTCTGCTCAACATTACAGAAAAGTGCTATTTTCCTACGAATTTCGGCAGGTAAAGAATGTTCTGTACGACAAACAATAATATCAGGTTGAACGCCAGATTCCTGCAACATTTTTACGGAGTGTTGTGTAGGCTTGGTTTTTAACTCACCTGCCGAACTCAAATATGGAATAAGTGTCAAATGTATTGTTAGGAGATTATCAGAGCCTAAATCCCATTTCAATTGGCGTACAGCTTCCACAAATGGAAGTGATTCTATATCGCCAACACAACCGCCGAGTTCGGTGATTATTATGTCAAAATTGCCCGTTTCACCCAATTGAAGGATATTTCTTTTAATTTCGTCAGTAATATGGGGAATTACTTGAACAGTTTTTCCTAAATAATTGCCTTTACGTTCGTTAGTGATTACATTATAATAAATGCGACCTGTGGTAACGTTATTAGCTTGTGAAGTAGGAACGTTCAAGAAACGCTCATAATGGCCTAAGTCAAGGTCAGTTTCTGCACCATCATCGGTTACATAACATTCGCCATGTTCGTAAGGATTGAGTGTTCCTGGGTCAACATTGATGTAAGGATCAAATTTTTGGATGGTTACTGATAAACCTCTGGCTTGCAGCAATTTGGCAAGTGAGGAGGCGATAATGCCTTTTCCGAGTGAAGATGTTACGCCGCCCGTAACGAAAATATACTTTGGGTTGCGTGTTTGCCCGTTTACTGACATGAGGTTTGTTGTCTTTGATTACGGGATACAAAGGTACGGAATTTTGATGAAATCTCTGTGTTAAAGTTTTAGAAGTTTTTTGACTTTTCTACTAAGTAGCTTATTACCAATTAGTTAATTGATATATTTGATTTTAAAATTACTTTTTTATTTACAATCATAGACATAAGTTTCTTCGTAGTTTTGTTCTTGCCCATCACCTTTACGAGTAACTTTTGTTTTTATAACATAACCCTCAGGATTGTATTCATGCTTGTAATTATAGAGAATATCTCCGTTGTCAGAATAAATTTTTGCAGAAGTGACATTATTTCTATTAGAGAAATAAGTGGTATTTTCAGCTCCTATCGTAGATGAAAAAATAATAAAATAGGCCATAACATTGGCAAAAGGGGTATTCAAATAAGGAGATTTCTTATCATCAAATGTTAAGTTTTCTAATACCGTTCGAGTTTTTGTACCTTCTATTAAACTGATTTTTTTTGTATTGCCAATGGCATCATATTCTATTTTAGTTACTACTACCTCATCAAAAACTGGCAATAATAGGTCTATTTTCTCAATCTGTTTTTTTGTATTCGTATAAACCTTGCTCTTAAATTCAAATGCTTTTCCTCGGCTATCTTTCCCAACAAAACTGATTTGTGATAATGCTCCTTTGGCATCATAATCAAAACCTACATAATATGATTTATCCAATGAATTTGTCGCTTTCTTTGGCAAACCATTTTCATAAGTAATAAAATCGAAATCAGGAAATCCTTCTATTTGAGTTAACTGATTTTTAACATCATAACTAAAGTTATAAATAATGCCATGTCCTTGGTTTGCACTTTTTAGATAACATAATTTTTCTTTGACTATTACCTCCTGATCTTTTAACAGCTTTATTTCATTTTTACCACATGCGAAAAGTAGAACCACTATAAAAAGTGAGCAAAATATCGCCCTGAGGTAAACATTTTTTGAAAATATCATTCTTGAATTTTGGTTATTGAGCTTAGTTCTAATGACTCAAGATAAGATTTATCTGAAACAAAAATCGTGCAAAAAACTTAATTACCGATGTTATATTGGAAAAATATAAATGCCTATTCAATTAATTGTCCATCCATCAAACATTTTTTGGTATTTAACTGTTGAATAAGTATCCAATGATTTAATGAGCATGACCGTAAGTTTAGATTTAGCAAAGTACCGTACAATAGGTGATGGTGATGCCGACGAAATTATACGGAAATTAGTTGAAATCGAAGGTGTTACTTTTTTACGTCAATTAATGCCTTTTTTGTCTGATTTTCAAGATACTAACTTTCTAAATCAGCCAGCAATTCTTCAAAGTTTTTTAGCCAACAATAATTCTTACCCATCTTTTTATGATAAAAAAATGCTCATTCGAGCAACAGACTTTTATCGTGAGAATCAACAAAATATAGGTTTGATTTTAGGGCTTTACTCACTCCCCTATTGCTATTTAGGTGCTGATGGGGCAAAGGTACTCTATTTTTCGGAACGTATAAGGAATGATACTTACAAGCGATTGCTTGAAACGGGTAATTTTTTGAAAGCTGTAATGAATTATGATCATTGGTCGGAGCAACGCATTTTTGCTATTTGCCTGAAAGTCAGACTTTTACATGCAGCTATTCGATATTTTACATTACACAGCAACCGTTGGAACATAGATTGGGGCTACCCAATCAATCAAGAAGATATGTTAGGGACAAATTTGGCTTTTTCGCTCATTGTTTTGCGTGGAATGGAAAAACTAAGTTATCCAGTTGATCATTCTTATGAAACTGCTTATTTAAATACTTGGAATGTGATTGGTTTTTTGTTGGGAGTGAAAGCCGAAATTTTGCCCAAAAACTACCTTGAAGCTGTGAAAGTTGATAAACAAATTGCCAATCGACAATTTAGGCAATCAACTGAAAGTCAGGAACTTATGTCATCTCTGCTTCATGTTATTCGAGGTTTTGCACCTAACTCATTAACTGCTGATTTATTGCAAGAACAATCACGGATGTTACTTGGCGAAAAATATGCTAAAATGCTTGGCATTGCCGAAACAAATATCCCCAACACTTTGTTGAAAGTATATAACACAACATCGGCTTTAATAGCAAAAATATTTTAAAAATACGACGGAGTTTCTACCGCTGCGGCGGACCGCTCCGTCTGATAGCTTAGTTTAAATTGACGGAGTAGGAACTCCATCATACGAAAAATCATGACACAAGAAAAAATAAGACAAGCCTATACTGAATATTTGCTCGAAAATGGCAAACAACCTGAATCAGTTTATACGTTTTGCAAAAAGTTAAAAATCAAAGAAGTTGATTTTTATCAAGAGTATTCTTCATTTCCACAAATAGAAAGCGAAATTTGGAAAGTATTATTCATCGAAGCTCGTAGCTCTGCCGAACAAGAGGAAGTCTATCAAAACTACTCGGTAAGAGAGAAATTATTAGCATTTTTATATACTTGGATAGAGGTTTTGAAGAAAAATCGTAGTTATATATTAAAATCTTACGAAGGTTTTGATAAACCAATCTATGCCAAACGTAATGCACAATTAGTGGATTTTAAGGCTTCATTCTATGACTTTATCAATGAACTTTTGATGGAGGCTAAAGAAACGCGTGAGGTAGAACAGCGGGCAATTCCACAATTATTGCAACGTTATCCAGATTTATTTTGGGCAAAAACGCTCTTTATTTTAGATTTTTGGATTAAAGATACCAGTAAATCATTTGAAAAAACAGACACAATGATTGAAAAAACAGTCAATACGGCTTTCGATTTATTAGGTCGTTCGCCACTTGATTCCTTATTTGATTTAGGTAAATTTATATTTCAGAATCGTAAGTAGAACAAGTTTCAAACTTTTTCTACTCAATAAAAAAAACAAGTCTTAGATTTGTTCTACAAATAAATATGAACTCACAAGAAAGTATCCCCACATCGAAAGTTGCTCGTGCAACGCAGTTTGCTAAAGCTGGTGTAAAAGTTGGTGGTAATTATATTAAACATTATAGCAAAAAAATCTTTGATTCTTCACTTACCAAAGAGCAATTACACCAAGATAATGCCGCTGATGTTTACGATACCCTCAGCAATTTGAAAGGGAGTGCATTGAAAGTAGCTCAAATGATGAGCATGGACAAAAATCTACTTCCGAGAGCCTATACCGACAAATTTGCTATGTCGCAATATTCTGCTCCGCCCTTGTCTGCCCCTTTGGTTATCAAAACTTTCAAAAAATATTTCGACAAATCTCCTACTGAAATTTTTGATACATTTGATTTAAAAGCTGAAAATGCTGCCTCTATCGGTCAAGTACACAAAGCGACCAAAGATGGCAAAAATTTAGCCGTTAAAATTCAATATCCTGGCATTGCTGACAGTATCAGTTCAGATTTGAAAATGGCTCGTCCTTTGGCTGTTCAGTTATTAAATTTGAATGATGCTGAAATTGATAGATATTTTAGAGAAGTTGAAGATAAATTACTCGAAGAATCAAACTATGATTTAGAATTACAACGTTCCGTAGAAATCACGAATGCTTGTAGTCATATTCCTGATTTGTTTTTTCCTAAATATTATCCTCAATATTCATCCAAAAGAATCTTGACGATGGATTGGATTGAAGGCCAACATTTGAAAGAATTTTTAGATACAAATCCTTCACAAGAAGTACGCAATAAAATTGGACAAGCGATGTGGGATTTCTATGATTTTCAGATGCACACGCTGCGTCAGGTACATGCCGATCCACATCCAGGCAATTTCTTGATGACTCAAGATGGTCGTTTAGGTGTGATTGATTTCGGTTGTGTAAAAGTGATACCTGAAGATTATTATACGAATTATTTTGCCTTAATTAACCCTGATACACTGCAAGATGAAGCTGAAATCCAACGTATTTTTTGGACTTTAGAATTTATTGTTGAAGAAGACTCTCCTTCGAAACGAGTCTTTTTTTCAGATTTATTCAAGAAAATGATTGAATTATTAGGGCGACCTTTCAATGTCAATACCTTTGATTTTGGTCAAACTGGATATGTTGATGAAATTTATAATTTCTTTGAATATGTTTCAAAACTTCCCGAACTGAAAGATTCAAAAGCGGCTCGTGGTTCGCAACATGGCTTGTATGTCAATCGAACGTATTTTGGTCTATATACCATTTTGAATGATTTGAAAGCAGAAATAAATACCACCAAACCAGATTGGGTAACACCAAAGCATTTGAAGGCGACCTTGGTTTGATAGATCTATCAAGATTACCGTTTAAATATTGAAGGATATTTGTTCTCCTCTCTCCTACTTGAGAGTATAGAATAAATATCCTTTATTAGTTTAACTTGTGTATTAGTGTGCTTTACTATTTTCAACCCTGGAAGAGTTTATTGTACTAATAAACATCTACGACTTCATAAATTTTGTTTATTCGTCTTTTCTTTTCCCAACAGAATTTACGTTATTCGCACCTCAAAAAAATAAAAATTATGTTTACAGGAATTGTAGAGGCTGTAGCCCAAGTTATTGATATTCATTCAGAAGGGACAAACCTAACTTTTACCTTCGAGTCATCCATTGCTAACGAACTAAAGATTGACCAAAGTGTCTCACATAATGGAGTTTGTTTGACAGTTGTCAGTTTGACAGTTGTCAGTTTATCAGAGTCCACAGTCCACGGTCAACAGTCAACAGTTATTAAATCACCAAACTCAAAACTCAGAACTCAAAACTCAGAACTCTATAAGGTTACTGCCATTGATGAAACTTTGAAAAAGACAAATTTAGGAAAACTGAAAATCGGTGATAAAGTAAATTTAGAGCGTTGTATGCCTGCCAATGGACGTTTTGACGGCCATATTGTACAAGGTCATGTTGACCAAACAGGTATTTGTACCGCTATTGAAGATCAAAATGGAAGTTGGTTAATTTCGTTTGAATATGATACAACAAACAAAAATATAACAGTCGAAAAAGGTTCTATTTGTGTCAATGGTATAAGTCTAACCGTAGTCAATTCAAAAGATAATGGTTTTAGTGTAGCCATAATCCCTTATACCTGGGAACATACTAATTTTCATCAATTGAAAGTTGGAAGTATTGTGAATTTAGAATTTGATATTCTTGGAAAATATATGCAGAAGATATTGGCGAGAAGATGATATAGTATTAATACTGGCAGGGTTCTAAACCCTGCCAGCGTTAGAAATTAACGATTTTCTATCGGCACAAATGGACGAAGCGTTGCACCAGTATAAATCTGACGAGGACGACCAATTGGCTCTTTGTTGGCTCTCATTTCTTTCCATTGACCAATCCAACCTGGCAAACGACCAATTGCAAACATTACCGTAAACATATTGGTAGGGATGCCTAAAGCACGGTAAATGATTCCAGAATAAAAATCTACGTTTGGATAAAGTTTTCTTGAAACGAAATAATCATCGTGTAAAGCTGCTTCTTCTAAACCTTTAGCTATTTCCAATACTGGATCATTTACACCTAACTTACCTAAAATATCATCAGCCGCTTTTTTGATGATTTTGGCACGTGGGTCGAAGTTTTTATAAACTCTATGTCCAAAGCCCATCAATCGGAAACCTGAATTTTTGTCTTTTGCTTTATTAACAAACTTCATTACATCGCCACCATCAGCTTTGATATCTTCCAACATTTCAATCACTTCTTGGTTTGCCCCACCATGAAGTGGACCCCAAAGTGCTGAAATACCTGCTGAAATAGAAGAATATAAATTTGCCTTCGATGAACCAACTAAACGAACAGTTGAGGTTGAACAGTTTTGCTCGTGGTCGGCATGAAGAATCAGTAATTTATTGATTGCTGCTGAAACAACTGGGTCAACATGATAATCCTCGACAGGCAATGAAAACATCATACTCAAGAAATTCGAGCAATAATCCAAAGAGTTTTTAGGATAATTGATTGGATGTCCATGTGATTTTTTATAACACCATGTTGCCAAAGTTGGGAATTTTGCCAACAATCGAATGATATGTAACTCAGTACGGTCTGGAGCTTTGTCATCATAAGAATCAGGGTAAAAGCCACTCATCGCACTCACCAATGAAGACATTACACCCATTGGGTGAGCATTAACTGGGAAGCCATCGAAAATTCTACGCATATCTTCGTTGACCATTGTGTGGGTACGAATATCATGTTCAAATTTGCCATACTGCTCTTTGTTTGGCAATTCTCCATAAATAAGTAGATAAGCAACTTCCAAAAAATTGGCTTTTTCGGCAAGATCTTCTATCGAATAGCCACGATAGTGTAAGATTCCCAACTCACCATCCAAAAAAGTAATGGCACTTTTCGTTGCACCTGTGTTTTTGTAACCGCTATCAATAGTAATGTAGCCCGTTTCATCACGAAGCTTGGCAATATCAATTGCTTTCTCACCTTCCGAACCTTCGATGGTTGGATATTGGTATGTTTTACCGTCAAGTATTATTTCTGCTGTACCAGCCATAAGAAACATTAAAATTATTTTGAAATTACTGAGTTTACTGATGAATTATTTTGCAATTCAGTGACAATAATAGTAAAAAAACTCTAAAATATACCATCAGCCGAAAAATATTTGTTGTAACAACAATGATTTAATTTTGTACCACCAATTTCTCTTATTTTTTTACAAATTCTGATACTTTTATAACCACTTAATCCGTAAAAAAGTTTAGAATTTATTAGGAATGATTTTATATTTCAATAAATATTCGTAGTTTCACTTTTCAGAAAAATAGCCAAACTATGCTTACCGTAATCTTAATTGACGATGAAAAAGGGTGCCTGGATTCCCTCGAAATTGAACTACTCAATTATTGCCCTGATGTAAAAATTTTAGCTAAATGCCAATCAGCCGAAAAGGCACTTGAAGTGTTGGAAACGCTAATACCTGATATGATTTTTTTGGATATTAGTATGCCCCAAATGAATGGTTTTGATTTTTTATTAAAAATACCTAAAATAAATTTTGAAGTTATTTTCTGCACTGCTTATGATGCCTTTGCTCTCACAGCCTTTGAATTTTGTGCCATCGATTATTTATTAAAGCCTGTATCCAAAGATAAGTTGATTCGGGCGGTTGATAAGGTTCGTCAGAAGCAACATAAGCAAGTTGATTTACAAAATTTAGACTTACTGCTGGCTAATATGCGAGGCGGCGTACATCACAAGCCCAATATCGCTGTACCTACTCCCGAAGGTTTGGAGTTTATCGCCATTACAGACATCGTTTATGCCGAGGCGGATGGCAATTATTCCAGAATTTATATGGTTAATAAAGAAAAAACTTTGATTTCTCGCACCCTTAAAGATTTAGAATCGCTGTTATCGAATCATCCTTTTGTACGTATTCATCAATCATATTTGGTTAATTTGACCTATATCAAAAAATACGTAAAAGGAGAAGGGGGCTATGTTGTAATGAATAATGGAACAAGCTTACAGGTTTCAAGAGCTAATCGTATAAAATTAATGGACTTAGTTAGATAACAAATTTGCATTTGCGATTATTTTCACTGCTCATATTTTACCAATTAATTGGTCTTACACTCAGTTTTGCACAAAAAACTGATACTATTTTTCTTTCCCAAAAGCTAAATGATGAGGGCTTCATTGATGCTTCAAAAAAAACGACACTTTTTATTGACTCTACAAGTAAAATCTCTTTAGAAAATATTGATAATCAAGTATTTACAAACTTATCAAATTTCAAATTTGAGCAATTTTCATTTTCTTATAGTCAATATAATTTTTGGCTTAAATTGACAGTAATCAACCCTACCGACTCATTAATAAACATTTTATTTACTACTGGGATACATAAAAGTATGGACGTTTTTATGAAAGTGAGGGGTCAATATCAAAAAATCCAAGAAGTCAAACAAGAATGGCTACCAGATAAGCGACCTTTTCGATTTGATGAAAAATATGTTCCACTGACATTCCAGCCAAATAAAACTTATCAATTACTTATAAAAGTGAGAGAGCATCCTCAATTATATTTCAAGTTAAATCCCACGTTTGTGAGCTATGATTGGGAATATGAAGATAAAGTTAGAGCATTCTTCGATGAATATTTCATCTTGACCCAGGATGGTTTGTACATTTCGGTGTTGGTGTTTGTGGCTATATATATGTTCATCATGTTTTTTGTGGAAGGGAAAAAATATTATGTTTATTATGGTTTTTACCTTTTTTTCTTGGTTTTATTTTCTTTTTGGGCCATTGAACACTCGCCATATACCATCATCATTTTTAGTTATTTTCCTGCTCTCAAATTTTCTGGCAACAACAACACCTATTTGCTCATTACCAATATTTTCTATTTCCTTTTTCATTACGAATTTCTTGAACTACCAAAAATTGCTCCAAAATTTAGCAAAGTTTTGGTCTTTTATATCAAGGTTCTCATTAGCCTATTAATCGTTGACACTTTTGTCAATTTTGTTTTGGAAGATTATTCTTTAGGGGGAAAAATCTGGATTTTAACCCAACCAATTATTGCCATATTTGGTATTTATGGCACTATCCAGCTTTATAAACTGAAAGGACCTTTGCTCCGCTACATTCAGATTGGTAGTACCGTATTGGTTCTTGGTGCTATTTTTGGTTTTCTTGAACAATTATTATTGATAAAGCCGGCTAATAATGTCATCATGCGATTAGCTCCGAGTATTCCATTCAACATCGGTGTTTTGATCGAACTATTCTGCTTTTCAACAGCTTTGGGTTATAAGACTTGGCTTACGCAACGTGACCGAAATCACTTGATGAAATCTGTAAAAGAATCAGAGTTAAGAACGCTACGTTCGCAAATAAATCCTCATTTTGTATTCAATAGCCTTAATTCCATTAAAAGCCAGATTTTACAAGACCGTTCATTAGAAGCCTCCGAATACTTGACTGACTTTGCGACTTTGATGCGTTCGATTTTACAGTTTTCTAAAGAGAAATTTATTTCATTGAGTGATGAATTAGAAACCGCAGTACTTTATATAAAGTTAGAAAAACTAAGGTTTGAAGAAGGTTTTGATTTTCATTATGAACTTCAAGAAGGTATTGATACTGACGAAATTCTAATTCCTCCAATGCTTTTACAGCCTTATATAGAAAATGCCATCAAACACGGTCTCATGAATAAAGAAGGAAATAGAAGCCTGACATTAAGCGTAACTTTAGAGAACCATCAAGTAGTTATAAGTATTGATGATAATGGAATTGGACGTGAACGTGCATCTTTATTAATAAAAAACTCCCCTAAACACCAATCTATGGGTATTAATATCAATAAAGAAAGAATTGAATTATTGAGTTTGACTAATGATTTGCATATCCATATTAATATTATTGATAAGAAATTACCCGATGGAAATGCGGCTGGAACAAAAGTGATAATTTATTTACCTTTTTAAAAACCTTCATTTGCTAAATGAATAAACGAGAAATCATATTGAATCTGATAAGCAATCGTCTTTTACTAAAGATTATGTTTTACGCATTCTTTATATTTCTTAATACTTACTCAGCTTCGGCACAAGTCAAACTTTATTCTACTCTTGAAAAAAAAGGATTTTTAGATTGTTCCAACAATACAATGCTTTGGGTAGATTCTACCGCTAAAGCTCCTATTCAACATATCCCACAAAAGAAATTTGTTGATTTGGAGAAAGTTAAACCTCCAAAAAACTTTTTAAGTGAATATCGTTATGATTATTGGTTAAAAATTACAATCGAAAACCCTACCATTGATACGCTTGATTTATTATTCACAACAGGAGTACATCAATCAAGTACACTTTTCCAAAGTATAAATAATCACATAGTTGCAATTGCCCAAACACAAGAAAAACGATTGACTGACCAACGTTTATTTAGAGCAGATGATCAATATTTTCCAATTCGTTTTTTTCCTAAAACCCAAAGGTTATTTTTTATAAAAGTAAACGATTATCCTAAAGAAAAATTTATTCTTAAACCACTTTTAGTGAGTCGATTTTGGCAGAATCATCACCAAGTTCGGGCATTTTATGAGGAATATATATACATTATTGCTTATGGTTTCTTGATTGCAGTATTATTTTTTGTAGCTTTTTTTGTGTTGATGTTCTACGTGCTTGACCGTCAAAAATATTATTTATTTTATGGTTTTTATACCATATCAATCGCATTATTTAATCTTTGGGAATATGAACATTCGCCCTATTTTCATTTTATTTTTAGTTATTTACCTTTCTTGAAATTTACAGGAAATAGTAATATTTATGCTTTTTTGACTCACATTTTTTATTTTTTATTCATTTTTGAATTTCTCGGACTCAACCAAACTTTTCCTCGAATAGCAAAAATCTTTCAATGGGTCATTGTTTTTTTGACAATAACGTTATTCGCTGATATTATTATCTTGTTTATTATCAAACGTTTAGATTGGAGCATGTGGCTTTATGAGCTTTTCCAAAATATTTTCCCAATCCTCAATATTTTCTTATTAGTGATGATATTTCGAGCAAAAGGGCGTGTTGCTCGAAATATTCAGATTGGGAGTAGTTTTTTAATGTTGGGTGGTTTAGCTGGTTTTCTGACTCATTGGTTTAATAATACACCATTTGTCTTACTACGCATCGACCCGAGTATCTTGTTTGTATTTGGTACACTTCTCGAAGTATTTTTCTTCTCAATTGCGATAGGAATTAGGAGTTATCAAGTTCAAAAAGAGAAAAATTCTTTATTCAAGGCGGTCAAAGAATCAGAGCTTCGCACACTTCGTTCCCAAATTAATCCACATTTTGTGTTTAATAGCTTGAATTCTATCAAAAGTTATATTCTCACCCATCGCTCAGTTGAAGCGGCTGAATATTTGACTGATTTTTCAACCTTGATGCGGTCGATTTTACAGAATTCAAAAGAACAACTCATTTCTTTAAGAGATGAACTCGAAACAACCTTACTTTATATTAGATTAGAACAGTTAAGGTTTGAAGATAATTTTGAATTCATTTATGACTTAGATGTCAATATCAGAACCAATGAAATACTCATTCCGCCTATGCTTTTGCAACCATATATAGAAAATGCTATCAAACATGGACTGATGAATAAAGAAGGCACAAAACGTTTAATTTTAAAAATTGAGCAATCTCAGAAAATCATTATTAGGATTGAAGATAATGGTATTGGAAGAGAGCAATCCTCTTTGTTAAGAGTAAATACACCCAAGTATCAATCAATGGGTATGCACATTAATAATGAGAGAATTCATTTACTAAGCCAAACAAATGATTTACACATTGAAATAGAAATTATAGATAAAAAATCAGCTACTGGAAAAACCGAAGGGACATGCGTAGTAATACAAATACCGATTGAGTAAAAACCCTTTTTAAAAATTTTAGGATTTCCAAATACTCAATCAAACCTACCAAATATCAAGTAAACCTACCAAATAATAATTCTGACTATTTTTATAAATGCTTTCTGTTCAATTTTGGGTATCAATAAACAGCCAAAAAAATAGACATGAAAACATATTATACAAAACCCTTAGTTTGCGACCCACACATGATTTGGTTTGATCACGGAAAAACTTGCATTCAGCCTGAAGAAGTAGTTTATTTGAGTAGCCTTGAAAATTATACTGAATTTCACCTTAGATGTGGTAAAAAAGTAATTTCTTCTCGCACCTTAAAAATTCATGAAGTACAACTTTTAGAAAAAGGATGTTTTGCCCGTGTTCATAGAAAATTCATGCTAAATCTTCAGTATTTAAAACATTTCGAATCAAATGGCGAAGAACATTTCGCACATCTTACCACAGGCGATAAAATTATCGTTTCCAGGAGGAAAGCTAAAAAGTTTGGGTATTAGTGATTAGAAAATTGGTTAATAATAAATAACAACGGCATTAGACTTGTTTCCTATACTATACTCAATCTTTCCATTCGATTGGTCGTTTGGCTGTGCGATAGGCACTTTCATTACAAACCGCACAATCTGGATGGAATGGATAATTAGGTGCTAATTCAACAAATGGCTGAACTCCAACACCGTTGCGTTGAATATATGCTACTTTTTGTGTTACTGCCGATACTTGAAAAAAGCCCAACATAGGCTTTGTATCATCGGAAAGATTTTTGATATTGCCCCGAATAGTAGCGGGTGCAGTATCAAAAATGCCGCCTGAATTGTTGGCTTGTGCATCAATACTTTTCCAAAAGTTATAGGCTTCCCTCGACAAACTCATTTGTTCAATTAACAAATAATAAGGTGTAATATCATCATAAGGAATTTGGGCAATATTTTGTTTTGCCAATATACGACCATTCACTAAATTGTCGGATGCGACCTTTACACATCCTATACATTGTGTAATATTCCAGCAATCTTCGCAACATTTTTTATAAAACCGAACAGGTGGGTCGGTTCGTGGAACTGTATATAGTTCGCAATTACTGGCTTTTTGATAATTTTTCCAGTTCCAACGATAAAAATCGCCCTCTGTTGCAGGGTCTTTTACATCAATATAAATATTGAAATTACCTCTATATTTTGGTCTTGGAGTTGTTGTTAGCTTAAATTCACTATATACTCTATCAATTGGCGGTGAAGGTCGCATCGTTTCGGTAGTACTTGCGTATTCTACGCCATCGCTGGTACGAATATGTAAGGTATAAGATTTACCTATTTGCCCCTGAAAACCATCAGGTGTACTAAATTGCCCACGATTCAAATCCAATAAATCTGTTCGCACATTTTTTTCATCAGTTATCCAAACCTTTGCTGCATTTACAAATCTATCAAATACACTTTCTTTACTATTATATCCTGCCGAAAAACTCAATACAAAATAATGCGGTCCAGGTTGATCGGTTAGTGTACCTTCAAAGACAATTTGAACATCTTTCCCAGTGAGTTGTGGGTCGAAAACATCGACACAAGCAATAAAAATTACACTTAAAAGGGCAATAACGATTTGAGTAATGAATTTCATGAATTTTCTTTATTAATCTATCCAATTGAGTGGCCGTTTGGCGGTTCTATATGGGCTTTCTTTACATTCTTCGCATTCTGATAAATAATTATAATTTCCACCTACATAAAATCCAAATGGTATTATTCCGATATTATTTCTTTGAATGTAAACTACTTTCTGAGTAACTGCCGAAACTTGAAAATAGCCAAGCATTCCATCTGTTTCATCATTCACATTTTTGATATTACCTCTAATCGTTGCAGGTGCTGTATCAAAAATACCGCCTGAATTATTGGCTTGTTCATCAACACTTTTCCAAAAATTATACGCTTCTCTTGACAAACTCATTTGCTCAATCAGCATATAGTAAGAAGTGATATTATCGAATGGTATTTGAGCAATGTACTGCCTTGGTAAGGTTTTACCATTAACAAAATTATCAGATGCCAAAATAATGCAACCCAAGCAAGTATTCACATTCCAACAATCTCCACAACATTTTTTATAAGACAAACTCCCTTCTCCATTTACTACGTAGGCTGCACAAAAATTCGCTTTTTCGTAATGTGACCATTTCCAACGGTAAAAATCTCCTTCGGTCGCTGGGTCTTTTACATCAAGATAAACATTAAAATTTCCTCTATATTTTGGTTGCAGTGTGGTTGTAAGTTTGAATTCTGTATAAACTTTATCGATGGGTGGCGAATACCGCATGGTTTCTGCTTTGCTTGCATAGCTTGTTCCATCGCTCAATTGAATATGCACTTGGTAAGTTTTACCAACTTGCCCACGAAAACCCTCTGGCGTACTAAATTGCCCTTTGTTGAGGTCAATCAAATCTATACGCACATTTTTTTCATCAGTAATCCAAACTTTTGCTGCATTCACAAATTTATCGAAAACACTTTCTTTACTGTTATAACCAGCCGAAAAACTCAACTGAAAGTATTGAGGAATAGCTTGGTCGGTTAAAATTCCTTCAAAAACTATTTTAGGTTTTCCTCCTGTCAATTTTGGGTCATAATTATCAATGCAAGCTGTTAAGCATACACTCAAAATTGCTATGAAAAGCCGAGAGGTGAATTTCATTTTTTAAAATTAAGGTAAAATTCTTAAGCTAAAAATACTCCTATTTTTTAGCATACAATTTACTTTTTATATCATTTCAAATAAGTTTTCATGCTTGTCTAAATCAAAATCTGTTAATATTCAACTTCTATTCCCTAATTCCTATTCAAAACTTAAAATTATAAGAAATCGAAGGAATCATTGAGCCTAAGATCGAAAGTTTGTAAATATCTACCCGATTATAGTATTGGGCATATCGACTTTTAGTTCGAAAGAAAATCGAATAAGCATTTCGAGTATTGAGTGCATTGTAGAGCGAAAAATTCCAACTGCCTTTAAAACGTTGTGTTTTATAAGGATTTGCATCAATATTCATTGCCAAATCTAAGCGGACATAGTTTGGGATATTATTTTGATTGCGATTGGCATAATAAGGTACAACCAATCCTCCTACATAAATCTTTGCAGCAGGATAAGTTATCGGACGCCCTGTACTATAAGTAAAATTGGTAGAAAATGATAGCCGCTTAGTAACTTGATAACTCGCAATCATATTCAAAATATGTGGTTTATTATAGTTTGGTGGAAAATACTCGCCATTATTGATGGTTTCTTCGTCATATTTCCCTTTCACTAAAAATTCTGTTTGTGAATAAGTATAACTCAACCAACCCGTTACCAAACCAATATTTTTCTTTACATATAATTCTGCACCATAAGCACGCCCTGTTCCTTGCAAAATAGATGCTTCTGGAAATTTGTCAAGTAGTAAGTTTGCTCCATCCTTATAATCACTCACATTCGTTAGTTTTTTATAGAAAAATTCTATCGAAGCTTCAATCTTATTATCCTGCAAATTTTGGAAATAGCCTATCGAAATTTGGTCAGCAATTTGTGGTTTCATATAATTATCCGACGACTTCCAACGAGCAGTTGGTAAAGCAGCGGTGGTATTTGAAATCAATTGAATATATTGCCTCATACGGTTCAAACTAAATTTGATAGAAGCGTTTTCATTCAATGAATATTTTGCCGAAAAACGTGGTTCTAAACCTCCATAAGTTTGTGAAAAGCCTTTTCCATTAAGTGTAGAATCAATAATCGTTTCTTTACTTTTGGGTACACCCTCTTGGTATTTATAACTATAACCAGTACCATTATTACCAAAATATGAATACCGTAAACCCAGTAAAATTGAAAACTTTTTGCTTATTTCAATCTCATCATTAGCATAAATGGCTGACTCTAAGGCTCTTTCATTGCGTAAAGTAATTGCATTTATTTGCGAAGCAGAACCATTAGGTGTCAATTTTCCTGGTTGAATTTGGTAATCAATGACACTGACCCCAAAATCAATTTTTTGTTTTTCAGAAGGCAAATAATTGTAATCAACTTTGAAGTTTTTATAAACAATATTTGAAGCCAATTTGAAGGCTAAAGCAGTATCTGGGTTAATGATATTGGCATCATAACGGCTTAATACACCAGAAATTTTTGAAGTCAATTTTGCATTATATGAATGAACCCAAGCTAAAGTAGCATTAGTTGTACGCCAGTTAAAAAGCGATGAAGAAGCATTCACCTCAAGATTTGCCAGTGAGTCGCCTGCGACTTTAAATTTATCAAAACCTGTAAAAGCAGTAAGGGCTATTTTATCTTTTTTCGTGGGGCGAAACTCCAGTTTCGCCGTAATGTCATAAAAATCTGCCTTTGTATTTTTAATATTTTCTTGAGGCAATAATTTAAATAAATACCCAACATAAGAAAAACGACTTGCTACGAAGAAGGACATTTTATCTTTAATTATCGGAGCTTCAACCATCAATCGGCTACTCACCAAACCCACACCCCCTTGCATCGAAAATTGTTGAGCATTGGCATCTTTTAGATTGATATTCAGTACCGATGCCGTTCGTCCGCCATATTGTGCAGGAATACCACCTCGGTAAAAATTCATATCTCGCAAAGCATCTGGGTTAAATACTGAGAAAAAACCCATCAAATGCGAAGAATTGAAAACTGGAGCATTGTCCATCAAAATAAGATTTTGGTCAACATTCCCTCCTCTAACATTAAATCCCGAGGCTCCTTCCCCCACACTTGCCACTCCTGGTAATGAAAAAAGACTTTTAATAATGTCTAATTCACCCAAAAGTGTCGGTAATTTTTTGATATTTTTAATGCTCAAATTCGTTACGCCTGTCTCCAAACGTTTAACATTTTGGGAAGCACTATTGGCCGAAACTACCACTTCATCTAAATCATTGGCCCTTTCATCCATCAAAATATCTAAGGATAAATTATTACTAATATCAACTCGCTGATGTTTTGTAAAAAAACCTTGATACGTAACAGTAATATTGAAAGTGCCTTTTGGAATGAGCAATTGATAACGTCCAAGTGTGTCTGACAACGAGCCATAGCCAGTTTCGTCAATATAAATAGCTGCTCTGGGCAATGGTTTTTCGTTGCTTGTTTGCCGTATCACTCCTGAAAGTGTAAATTTTCGTTGTGCAAAAGTTACTGATAGTGAGAAACTTAAAAAAATAAAAAGAAAACTAATTCCCCAAAGTATAGCTTTTTTCATAAAAAATTGTTGGTATTTTTAAAATTCATTTCTATCAATTACTCATTCAATCATTGGCTTTATTCAAACCTCAAGTGCTTCACTGACTCACCCGAATTGGCCAATTCATTCAACGAATCAATACCGATTTGCAAGTGTCTTTCCACAAAAGCCCCTGTTACTTTTTTATCACTCTCTTCGGTTTTTACTCCATCTGGTATCATCGGATTGTCAGAAACTAATAATAAGGCTCCATGAGGAATAGCATTGACGAAGCCAACTATAAAAATCGTAGCGGTTTCCATATCAATGGCCATTGCCCGAAGTTCACGAAGATAATCTTTGAAAGTTTCATCATGCTCCCAAACTCGACGGTTAGTGGTATAGACAGTACCTGTTTGATAGTCAAGCTCATGTTTTTTTATCATCGAACTCACTGCTCTCTGTAAACGAAACGATGGTAGAGCTGGTATCTCTGGTCGAGCATAATCATTACTTGTTCCTTCACCTCTGATAGCGGCAATGGGTAAAATCAAATCTCCCAATTTTGTTGATTTCTTCAACCCTCCCACTTTTCCTAAAAAAAGCACTGCTTTTGGAGAAACTGCCGTCAGCAAATCCATTATCGTAGCGGCTACTGCACTGCCCATTCCGAAATTAATAATGGTAATATTGCCTGCTGATGCTGTTTGCATTGCTCGGTCTTTGCCTTTTACTTCTACACCATACATTTTGGCAAACATATCAACGTAATTGCCAAAATTTGTTAATAAAATATAAGGTTTAAATTCATCTAAAGGCGTACCTGTGTATCGTGGTAACCAGTTTTTTACAATTTCTTCTTTTGTTTGCATAATCTTAATGACGTAAATTTGTTGTAAAATGCTGTGTTTTGCTTAATCTTAGCAAAGAGCATATTAGAGATTTAAAGCCAAAAACTCATTAAATAGTTCCTACCACTAAAATATTTCCCAGATGACTCCGCTCAATCTCCCATCTTATGATTACAAAACTAAAGAAATTGATGGAAAAACCTATATCCATGATGCCATCAGAAAAAAATATTTGGTTCTGACTCCAGAAGAGTGGGTTAGGCAACATTTTATTCATTTACTCGTAACACATTATGGCTATGCTAAAAGTCTGATTCGTCTCGAAGGAGGACTTGCCTACAATCGTCTGCAAAAACGTTCAGATATTGTGGTTTTTGACAGAGATGGAAAACCATTTTTATTGGTGGAATGTAAGGCTCCAGAAGTAAAAATCAATCAGTCTGTGATTGAGCAAGCTTCACGCTATAACCTTACTTTACGATGTCCTTTTGTAGTAGTTACTAATGGTTTAAACACTTTTTGCTTTGAAATAGACTTTGAAACAGAAAAATTTATTCAATTAAAAGACCTTCCAACGATAGAACGAAGCTAATAAAGCTAATTTTTAAGTTTTTTTATAAATTTTTCATTCTACATTCTGCATTATACATTATTTTTCTTACCTTTGCACCCTCATTTTTGAGGAAAATAAATTTTATCATTAAACACTGTTTTAGTATGTTTCAAAACCAGTATGAGACGGTTTTCATTCTAACTCCCGTTTTATCTGAAACTCAGATAAAGGAAGCTGTCGAAAAATTCAAAAAAACATTGACTGATACAGGTGCAGAGATAGTTCATGAAGAGCATTGGGGTCTTCGTAAATTAACTTACACCATTCAGCACAAGAACACGGGGTACTATGAGTTGATTCAATTTAAAGCAGCTCCTACTACAGTAGCTACTTTAGAAACTGAATACAAACGTGATGAGCGTGTAATGCGTTATTTGACTACGAAATTAGACAAATATGCCATTGATTATAGCGACCGCCGTAGCAAAGGCTTAGTTGGCAGAAAAAATGTAGAATCAGCTCCTGCAGAAAAAGCAGCGGCATCAAACGAAACTAATGACTAAGATGAGAAACAACGCAATGTCACTCGTAAACGACCCTGTAGATAGAAAAGATCAGGCTCGCAAAAAATATTGTCGCTTCAAAAAAGCAGGTATTAAATATGTAGATTATAAAGACGCAAACTTCTTATTGAAATTTGTAAATGAGCAAGGAAAAATTCTTCCTCGTCGTCTTACTGGCAATAGCCTTAAATTTCAGCGTAAAGTGGCTGTCGCTATCAAGCGTGCAAGACACTTGGCATTATTGCCTTTCGTAGCTGATGGACTTAAATAGTTCTGAGTTTTGAATTCTGAGTTCTGAGTTTTTTACTCAAAATTTCTAATTCATAATTTATCATTCATAATTCAAATTGAAATGGACATAATATTAAAAACTGATATTGTTGGTCTTGGATATAAAAACGACATGATTTCTGTAAAACCAGGTTATGCTCGTAACTATCTTATTCCACAAGGTTTTGCTCAGATGGCTTCTGAGTCAAATCGCAAGATTTTAGCAGAAAATCTTAAACAAGCTGCTCACAAAGCAGAAAAAATCAAAACTGCTGCCTTGACATTGGCAGAAGAAATTGGAGATATGGTTATCACGATTCCGATGAAAACTGGCGAAAGCGGTAAAATTTTCGGACGTGTGACTAACACTCAAATTTCTGATTACCTAAAAGATAAAGGTTTCGATATCGACCGCAAGAAAATTGCTATGGAAGATGTGAAATTTGTAGGTGATTTCTCAGCAATTCTTGATCTTCACAAAGAAGTGAAACACAAAGTTGCTGTGAGCGTAGTTTCTGAAGCGTAAGATTCTTACCAAGAAAATATAAAAAGCGTACATTTCGAAAGAGATGTACGCTTTTTTCATATCAACCTCTCAGTAATAGCCAACTTAATCAACTGAGCAGTATTCTGAACATCATATTTAGCAAGCATATTTTTACGATGACTGCTTACAGTGCTGACATCAACAAAAATTAAATCGGCAATTTGCTGATTAGTGAGACCATCAGCAATTTTGATGAGAATTTCTTTTTCTCTGCGTGTGAGCGTAGGTATCGGAGCTTTATCTTGTTTTTTGAGAGCTTGTGAGGCAGAAATACTAAAATAAGTTTTTCGCTGAACAACCGCCTTAATGGCATCAACGATTTCGTATTTAGCGGCATCTTTCAGAATATAACCACTTGCACCGTTATCCATCATTTTTTTGATAATGCTTTTTTCATTATTGATACTCAAAGCAATCACATGAATAGTCGGAAATTTTTCTTTGACCATCTTGCATAACTCTATTCCATTGATGTCAGGCAAATTAATATCCATCACAATCACATCTGGCTGAATATGATTCAGTTTTGCTAAAAAATCCTTCCCATTATCAAAATAATCTGTGCAGTTTATTTCTTTTTCACGTTCAAAAATCGCTTTGATGCCTTCAGTAACAAGCGGGTGGTCTTCTACCAAAAATAAATTAATCATGACTTAGTGGAATTTCGATGTAATACGAACAACCATCATTGGGTTTGGTTTGCAAATCAATTTTACCTTTGAGGTAATCAATACGGTTATAAAGATTCTGAATTCCCATACTCTTTGTTTTATTTACCTGATGTACATCAAAACCAATACCATTGTCCTCAATCGTAATATTAATCTGATTATTTTCTGCTATCACCTGCACCAAGGCTTCTTTTGCCTTTGCATGACGAATAATATTCGTTGTCAATTCTTGAATAACCCTAAATATAGTAGTTTTATAGATATTTTCTAATTCAATCGTATCCAAACCAAAACTTTGATAGGTAAATACAACACCCGAATTTTCAGAAATAGTTTGTATATAATCTTTGAGAGCCTCTTCAAGTCCCAATTTTACTAAACTTTCTGGCATCATATTGTGCGAAACCCGCCTTAATTCTGACAGCGATTCATCTAATAGACTCATGCTTCGCTCAAAAGCTACAGCGTGTTCGTGTTGTAAGATAAATGATGTTTTCATGTTTTGAAATGAGTATTTTACACTTGATAATATACCGCCAAGGCCATCGTGCAAGTCCTTCGCCAATCGACTTCTTTCTTCGTCTTGTCCTTGCAAAACTGCTCGTCCAGCCAAAATTTGTTTTTCATTTTCAAGTTGCCGAAGTTTTTGTTCGTGTAAAATCTGTTCTTGTTTACGTATGCGATTGCGGTTATGTATCCACAGACCAAAGAATATTAAAGCCCCTACCAAAATAACAATCGAGAAAATAAGCAGGCTATTCAGTCGCTTTCTGTATTGGTTTTCATCAGATAATTGATGCAAAGCAACTTCCTTTTTTTCGGTTTCATATTTGGTTTCAAGTTCTTTAGTATTTTTCAGAATAGCGTTGTTCAGACTGATATTTCGCAGTGAATCAGCCAATAAATTATATCTTTCAGCCAAAATTGGGTCTTGATTATTGATCAAAAGCAACTTGGCATATTGTGTATAATATTGCTGTAAATGGTTGATATTTTTAAGTTTTTCGTCTTTTTCAACGGCTTTTTTGATATAACTGAGTGATAATGGATAGTTATGGTTATAGTAATGTGCCACCGAGAGCCAATAATCGGCTAAAGAAGTTCGCTCGGCCGATTGGAGTTGTGGACTTAATTTAGCCAATTCAGTAGCGTGTTTTAGCAGGCTTTCATAATGTTGGGTTTCGACATCGTGGTAACAAAAATTCTGTAAAGCATCAGCCATTGCGATTGCATCATTGAGTTTTTTTGCCAACGCAATTATCTGATTATTAACCGTTTCGGCTTCTTTTCTTCGTTTAAGTTTCCACAAAATGCCTTCTTTGTTTATCAAATGACTCAAATAAAAGCCATCTTCAAACATTTTACTGATGTCTATTGCATGATTGATATATTTTAGGGCAGTCTCTTGTTTATCAGTTTGGGTAAAAATAGAACTTAGGTCATTATATACGTTGGCAATTTTCACACTATCATTGACAGCCTCAAAAATCTTTAAAGATTTAAAATAGTAATTTGTTGCCGAATCAAGTTTTTGCATCAAAGCAAATGTATTCCCCATGTTTTCGTACATAATTCCTTCACGCATTTTATCTTTTTTCTCGACACTAAGCCTTACTCCTTCTCGCAGCAAAACCAAGGTTTGGTCATATTTACCTTCGAGGTTTAGCAATTCTCCTTCGCTCGAAAAATATCGAACAATTCCTCGTAAAAATGACAATTTCTTACTCAACTCATAGCCTTCGAGGTAATATTTACGTGCCGTTTTTATGTCATTATAGGCATATTCATCTCCAATTTTATTCAACAATTTCACTCGATTCGTATCGGGTTTCGAGGATTTTAGTTTTTCGAGCAGCGGAGCCGGCTCGCCTGTTTGTGCCATTGATTCAAAGCACAAAAACGAAATAAAAAAGACATATAAAACTCTGTCTATCAGCTTCATAGTTTCAAGATTCAGCTTCTGAATAATATTTCAAAGATAGGGGTTTATCAACTATTAAAATTCCCCCTTTTGGTGGAAAAAAAATAATTTTTCACCCTATAATTTTGACCCATCAATAAAAAAATCGAATCAACCATGAAAATACTACTTTCTATTGCTCTGCTATTTTTTTCAATACTCACAAATGCACAAAATTCAATTATTAAACTGATTATGGTTAGTGGGCCAAATGCTGGAAATTATACAGCAAATTCAGATAAAACTACTTGCAGTTGTGGACTTACAGGTGAAAAATCTTTTGGGAATCAGTTTTCCCAAAAAGTTGCTAAAGACAATGATTTTTCGAGCCTTCAATTAATTGTTGATGATAAAGATGCTGCTCTAAAAGGCACAAACAATTTTTATATTAAGGTTGCTTTTGGAAAAATTCTAGTTGGCAAAAAATATGAAATTGATGGAAGAAACAGCGGAATTGGATTTACTAAAAAAATGGGAAAAGGTATTTGTACACTAACCAAACATGGTAAAAGTTACGATGCTCATATTGTTGGGGAAACAAGCGATGGCGTAAAGATAGATGCCACTTTGGTCTGTAATAAAACAATGTTTAAGAAAAACGAACAATATATTGAAGAATAGACATGAGAAAACTACTTTTTATACCTATCGCATTGATTATTAGCCATTTAGGGTTTGCTCAATTATCAAATAAATTCCCACCCGAAACAATGGGTTATAAACCTGTTGATAAAGCAGATTGCAATTCGCTCAATATGGCAGGCATTCCACCCATGAATACTTGTTCACAAAAATATAGTAATGGAAAACTGACAATTACTATTACTCTGACTGAATACCCTAAAGGCAATCCAACTATTGTCAATGTCGGTGGAAATGACCAAGGAGATGACCCTTCAGCAGGCTCATATTCTTACGAAAAAATTATAGTCGGAAAAGCAAAAGGAAGCATCACATTTATGAAAAGTAGCAAAATGGCCACTGCTTCAATGGCTATTGACGACAAAATAATTATTGATGTAAATGGAGCCAATCAACCAAATATTGATGCCGTAAAGGCATTAGCTAAAGCAATCAAATTATAAATAAAGCCCCTTAATTACAATGAAAACAATCTTATATATTGTATTTTTTATTGCACTTCTTAGCAAAACTTCAGCCCAAGAAGGTCGCCCTGCATTGGCTTCGGAGACAAACGAGGATGAAAGAGTAAAAAATATTATCAAAAAGGCTTTCCCACACGATTTAGAAAATTGGGAAGTCGAAGACGAATCCAAAACCGATGGAATCACATGGTTTCATAATGGTGGAGAAGCGGCTAATAGCCCATTTATACACCAATATAAAATTAATTATAAACGTAAAAACGTAAGTGAGCAAGAACGCGAAAAGTGGAAGAAAGTAGCCGTTGATGTGCTTGGCATTCAAAAAATGATGGCAGAGACCGAATGCGAAATAGTTGTTACAGTCAATACTTTTTTTACAGAATTTGAGGCCGAAAATCTACAAACAAAAGCCGTATCGCCATTTAATCTTAGCATGGTAGGCCCATTTGAGGCCAAATACTTCGTGGGAAATGGGTGGAAATTAAGCAAAAATGAAACTTTAGAAGAGAATCGCAGAAATTATGTAGTAGAAGCTGCAATTAATAAGACTGTTCCGATGACTCAAATTCAAACCATTCACTTAGATTGTACTGGCTCACCGACTGTTATTGATTTCTTTCTAAAAAATACTGATTTAAAAGCAATACAAGCTCTAGTTGGACAAAACAAAATCATCCAACCAACTAATAATCAGTTAGTTATAAAAGAAAAACCACTCGCCAAACCACTCGAAGGGAACAATGAAATTGAATTTACACTCAACGGAGGTGATTTTAACAATCGAGCTTTCAAGCTAAGACATTCAAAAGATGGCGAATTTGGATATCTACTTAACAACCATCCAAATCCAGCGATTACAGATAATGCTATCACAAGAATTTTGATTCAAGAAGACGACGATTTTGCGACCAAAAACAAAACGGGCTTTCTTGATATTACCATTCCGTTCATTAGAAAAACAGGAGAATTTGAGGTTTTTAAAGGGGCAGAAAAAGCCTCGTTTACTGGTGGAATAAATTGCTGGGATGGGTGTGAATATAGTTTCGATGCCGATGGTATGAAAGTTAATGTTTCGAGATATGATGCAGTTGGTGGTTTTATTGAAGGAACGTTTGAAGGAGAAGTGACTGTGGGATACAAAATAAATCAACCACTTGATAATGACCAAAAAAAACGTCCAAATGCACAAATCAAAGGGAGATTTAAAGTCCATCGAAAAGAAGACAGGTATTGAAAATTTATTTATTTAGATTTAAACTATGAAAAAACTTATTCTACTACTGCTCATAAGCATCTTTGTTGATGAGCATATTTATGCCCAAACCCCTGAAGGCTGGACCAAAGAACAATGGGACGAAGCCGTTGCAGGAAAAGCCTCAAAGTTGTATTTATACTCAGACAAAGATTTGTTGGAGGCATCAGAAGCCTGCATGATTAAAATTCAGTTAATCAAAATTCCGAATGCTGATCCAAACAATGAAACGCCTTCGCTACAAAAAGAGTATCAATATCTTGATTTGCCTCTTGGCGAAGCAAATCCATATACAATTAGCAATTGGAGAATAGTAGAAGGTGGTGGGAATATAGTCGGAATAGACAATAATACTATCAGTTATACCGCTCCCAAAAACAGACCTACGGCAGGTAAAATGCTTATTTCGGTTGATTTAGTACCTAATAGCTCAAATCTTCCCAAAGTACAATTACTAAAAACCCTTTTTTTTGTAGAAAACGAAAGTTCTTTTACGCTTAATATTCCTGTTATTGGCATCATCAATGCAAAATTTACTAATACCAGCAATGGTGGAGTTGCGGGATTAGCAAAAGGTAATATTCCACAAATGGCTTATGACGTAGCAAAATCTAAAGGATACGACCTCAATGCACTTACCAATAATGCTATGTATATCTATAATGCCAGCGAAAATACTTCGGCTATTACATTCTCTGGATTAACTCTTGAGGGCATTGATGGGGGAAATAAAGAGGCTATTCCGAACGCAGGAATATTGGGAATATCCTATAAAGGGAAAGGTGTAGGCAGCTTCCCTTTGGCAGTAGAGCAAAAAGGAGAAAATATTGGAGTAGTGATGAGCTTTATGCAAAAAGGCTGTGGGTGTAGTCGTGATGCTTATTCTGACGATGAAATATATAACTGCACAGGAAAAATAGCAATTACAAAAGATGACAGCAAAACTATTGAAGGAAAATTTAACACAGTTATTTTTTCAGACGATGGTAATGGGCATGTTGTTCGAGGTCGATTACAAGGTAAATTTAAAGCAATGAAAGCCAACTGAATTTGGATTTGGGAATTCGAATTTAACTAACAAAAATTTATACTTATAAATATCATGAAAAAACTTATTCTGTTTTTAATTTTTACTTCTCCTTTAGGGTGGATCGGCATTTCAACTGGGGAACTTTTTGCCCAAGACATTAAAGCCTACCAAAATTATGATTTTGTGGCTGGTGATAAAATCATTTTTTCTGATGATTTATCAGATTCACAAACTGGAGAATTTAGTACACATTGGAAACTCAATGGCGGGCAGGGTGTAGTCAATATGGCAGGAGAAGAAAAAGCCTTTTTTATTACAAAATACTATACAGCTCTTTCGCCAAGGGTTAAAACGCCCAACTACCTACCCAAAGAATTTACAATTGAGTTTGATACTTGGCTTGATGCTGCTTATGATTCAAATAATGGATTAAGCATTTGTTTCAAAAATGGAGAAGATTGTCCTGTAAGAATCATCACAAATAATAGCCAGTGGGTTTGCGAAAACCCAGAAGGTAAACTAACTGGCGAGTTGCCTAAAGGTATTGTAAATGAAGATTATTTCAATAAATGGCATCATGTTGCCATTGCAGTCAAAGGTGGGCAAATCAAAATTTATTGTGACCAATATAGGGTCTTGGTAGTACCCGAAGTCGCCTTCAAAGCCACCACAATAGCTGTTTTGGGAGATGCAAGTGATGGCATGAATATGATGTTTAAGAATTTTAAATTAGCTTCAGGAGGTGATATGAATATGATTGGCAAAGCATTTACTGATGGAAAGTATATTTCGCACGGAATTAATTTTGATGTAAACAAATCTACCATTAAACCTGCTTCGATGGGAGAAATCAATGCTATTGCTAAAATATTGAAAGATAATCCAACCTTGAAATTTGAAGTAGGTGGGCATACAGATACGGATGGCGATGATGCAAGTAACATAAAATTGTCAGAAGCAAGAGCCAATGCAGTAAAGGCTCAGTTAGTAACCTTGGGAATTGACACAGGTCGACTGACAACCAAAGGCTATGGCGAAACCAGACCTATTGCAGATAACAAAACTTTTGAAGGAAAAGCTGAAAATAGAAGAGTGGAGTTTGTGAAAATGTAAAATTAAAATGCCGTCGTTTTTGTTTCAACGGCGGCATTTTGATCAAAACCCAATTCTTCCTCTCGATTTTCTTCTATCCCCTTTTTCGATGTATTCTCGCATATCGGTTAATTCTTTTTCAAATCCCCCTGATAAAATCGGGAAGCGACACCAGCCTCGTGGGTCGAGATTATAGCTATCTAAGTGAAAACTCGGTGCATAACGCTCACGTTTCCATTGGTTTCTACTCCACATTCTAAAGAATTTTTCTACCCAATTGGCCAAAGTTGCTTGATCGAAACGCCCAGCATATTGAGCTTCCATAAACAATAAACATTCCAATGGAGGCTTTTTATCTCTGATAGCCACTCCTTCGATTGAATTCAGCACTTCATAAGGCATCAAATCTTTTTCATCTGTTTGTTTGGTCTCCAATGGTCGTAACTCGGCAGTTGGTTGAAGGCTGTTTACTTTATTTAAACCCTCAATCTTGATATGTTTTCCTTTTACATCACATCCAACAGTTTCGAGCCAAACCAACCATTTTTTTAGCCAAAATTTATCAATTCCTGCAATCGGATTGATACTTCCAGCAGTGTCGCCGTCCATTGTACAATACCCCACCGCAACTTCTGAACGATTTGAAGTAGCAATTAATAAATGATTATGTAAATTTGTTAACAACCAAACACTTGGAGCTCGAACCCTGGCTTGAATATTTTGTAATGCTAAATCGTCGGTTTCCCAAGTTAAATCTCTTCCTATTTGTTTTTCAATAAGGTCTTTATATGTTTCTACCAATCCATTGATATTGACATTATAAAAAGTTGCACCGATATTTTTTGCTAAACTTTCTGCCGATTCATAAGTATCTGTCGAGCTATTTTCAGTGCCTTGATAAATGCTATGAATCATTTTTTCGGCAATTTGCTCAACTGTTGTGCAATCTTGTATTTTTTTAATGAAAAAAAGTTTTTTCTTGAATGCTTCCAAACCAATACTCTCATCAGCCAAACGAATCATCAGACCACATAAAGCTACACACGCACAAGAATCTGCTCCACCCGAAAGCGAAACGGTGAAACCTTGTGAACGAGATTTACGAAGATAATCAAACAAGGCCAAACTCACCGCACGAGCAAATTCTTCTTCTTTTAAAAATCCTCCTCTTTCAAACTTTTCAAGTTCAGCAACTTGTGGAAAAACTGGCTTGATTTCTGGAAAATCAAATAAAGCTGGCACTTTCCAATTCCCTTGCGTTATTGGCGATTTTACTTGCGAGTGATTGACTTTGGGCATTTCTACATCTATCACGGCACTTGTTACATAGAAATCAGCATAACCAAATCGAGGTGAAGACACCAACAAATTTCCGTCAGAAGCAATCATGGCATCTCCATCAAAAATCAAACGACCAGATTCGTTACCAAGTAAATTGGTATAAATATAACTACAAGCAAACGAACGGCTTCCATCAATGACAAATCGCTCACGAGTCACAAATTTTGAAAACGAAAATGGGCTTGCACTTGGATTAAGTATAATATCAACTCCCCTATCAAACATCGCACGTCCAGGACGATTGGCTACCCAAGCATCCTCACAAATCTCAAAGCCAATTCGAACCCCACTCAATTCAAAAACCAAATCACCAATTGGATACTTGAATTCGTCAATTTCGATTTCGTCTCGCACACCCGCCTGCCAACGATGAAACCAACGGTCTTCGTAAAATACGCCATAATTTGGCAAATGTTGCTTACAAACAAAACCTAATATTTTTTTATTAGCTATCAAACAAGCTGTGTTATATACCTTATTATTATATCGAATTGGTAAGCCTACCGAAACAATCATACCCGAAGTATGCTGAACGATTTCAAGCAGGCTTTCTTTGGCTTGTTCAACCAAATCCCATGAATAGAAAGCATCTTCACACCCATAACCCGTGATACATAACTCGGGTAAGCATAATAAACTAATATCCTGTTTATCAGCTTCCTTGATACAATCAATAATATTTTTTTGGTTTTGTTCCCAAGCCAAAGGTGTTTGGTTGAGTGTTCCTGCCGCTACTTTTATGAGTTTCATTAAATAATGAGTGTATGAGTGAATAATTGAATGAGTGAATTAATCGCAATTCTCATTAAATACTCAGGTTTATAAAATATGAACTTAGCCTTATCTGATTATCGCTACAAAGATAACAAAAACTGTGAGGGCTAAGTTTGCAAACACTTTGTTTGTAACACAATTTTCCAAATTGTAATAAGAAAAGGAACAAGTTAGAAATTCATCTTACAAGATAAAAAAATGCTTATCAATATATATTTATTAAAAAACAGAATATATTTATTGTTTATCAATAAATAATTTTTACATTTGTGTCATCAATCATTTAAAAACATAAATATTATGAAAGCACAAACCAAAACAATTTTAGAAATAATCAAATATTTAGCCCTCATAGGTGCAATTGGCTTCTCGATTGAATGTGGAAGTCAAATTTTTTCATTGATAATCAGTTTTTTTAAGCCTGAAGTAGCCGCAAAATTTTATAAAGTAAGTCCAAAAATCTATGAATTAAGAAATTTTGACCTACGGCATTTTGGTTTCACTATAACCTTGATTATTAGTTTCTCCGCCATGAAGTCCTACATTTGGTATTATCTCTTTGATTTTCTAAATAAATTGAGCTTGAAAAATCCTTTCACTATTGAAATCTCAGCAAAGATTCAAAAAATTAGTTATTTGCTATTCGAACTTTGGGTCATTTCATTTATTGGCAATAGTTATATTGGTTTTGTAAGTAAAGAATCAGGTATTGATTTAGCCAATCATTTCAATCATGGTGAATATTTCTTCATGGCAGGAATTGTTTACATCATTTCACAGATTTTCAAACGTGGCGTAGAATTACAAGAAGAAAATGAATTAACCGTTTAAAACCAACTACCATGCCTATAATCGTAAACCTTGATGTGATGCTTGCCAAACGCAAAATGCCATTGTCAGAATTGGCCGAAAAAGTAGACATCACCTTAGCAAATCTTTCTATTCTAAAGACTGGCAAAGCGAAAGCTGTTCGTTTTTCTACTTTAGAAGCCATTTGTGAAGTCCTCCATTGCCAACCAGGCGATATTTTAGAGTTTGTTGCAGAAGATATTAAATAATTTTAAAATAGACGCAACCCTCTTCTCAAGATTTGCATCTAACTATAAACTGCTAATTTTTGCGTGTCAAACCGCTCATCACAAAATAAAAACCACTTGTGTAATAACTATTACCTTGTATTACAAAGTACCGATATATTTGTATCATAAATTATGAAAAAGAAGAGTTAATAATAAAGTAAAACATAAAACTATCTCATTTTGAGATAGTTTTATCTATCAAAATCTGTAACTCAGCGTTTAATTTTTGCATCTAATATTTGAATTTACACAGTATCTATAAAACCAAAGAAAAAATTGAGGATGAGATACGAGATAAAAGGTAATTCGTGAAAAAAGCTATTTCACTAATTCTTAATTTCTATACTCATTTCTAAAACTAAAAGCTATTACAAAACAATTACTTTAATGAAAAAGCTATTACTAACAATGTTACTCGCAAGTGCGAGCCTACTTTCCTTTGCTCAAAACTCTCAAGTTTCATACAAAGGAAAAATTTCGGGAAGCCTCTTCGATGAAAAAAAACAAGCTCTGCCTTTTGCCAATGTTCTACTTTTAAAGGTAAAAGACTCAACGCTCACTAAAGGTGTTGTGAGTGATTTAGATGGGAAATTCAATTTTGACCAAGTTGCCGTCGGGAATGAATCTCAATATATCGTTTCTGTATCAATGGTTGGCTATAAGAAATATTTTTCACCAAAAATTGCTTTAAGCGATGAAAATTTAGAAGTAAAATTATCAACCATTCAACTTGAATTAGACACAAAAAATCTAAAAGAAGTCAGCGTTACGGCAAAAAAACCATTCATAGAACAAAGAGCAGATAAATTGGTTGTCAATGTCGAAGGAAGTTTGGTAGCAACTGGCAATACGGCCTTAGAAGTGTTGCAAAAATCACCTGGTGTATCGGTTGATAACAATGATAATATCAGTGTAAAAGGCAAACAAGGCGTACTTGTTTTGATGGATGGTAAGCAAACGTATATGTCACAGAGTGATTTGGCAACCTTGCTCAAAAACATGAGTAGCGATCAAATTGAGAAAATTGAAATTATCTCAAATCCTTCGGCACGATACGATGCTGCTGGGAAGGCCGTAATCAATATCGTAACCAAGAAAAACAAAAATTATGGTACAAATGGCAGTATTTCAGCAGGATTTTCGGCAAGTTTTCCACCAGTATTAGAGTCTGGACTAAGCAATGACTTCAGTAAAACTGAAACTGTTAAACCTGGTATGATGCCAAAATACAATTCGAGTTTAAACCTCAATAACCGTCAAGGAAAAGTAAATACTTTTGCAAACTTGACTTTTTCAGACAATCAACGTTTCAATAACAATGTTTTGACTCGTGATATTGGTGGCAAAATATTTGAGCAATACGCCGTTCGTTACAATGAAAGTCAGAACTTCAGTTATAAAATTGGCTCTGATTACTATGCCAACAAAAAAACTACGATTGGATTCTTGGTAAATGGTAGTGCTGGAATCTGGCAAAATAATCCAAATACGCCTGTTATAAACACTACTTACATCAAACATGCTGGTAGTACAATTCCTGATTCAAGTCTTCGTACAACTGCCAGTAGTTATCAAACTTGGAAAAATGTAACGCTCAATACAAACTTCAAGCATACGTTTGATTCAACTGGTAAAGAATTAACTGCCGATGTGGATTATTCAATTTATAGTAATTTGAGCCGTGAAAGAGGCATGGATACTCGTTTCTATAAATATATTGATAATAAAGAAACTGAATATGCTTTGCCACTAAACATCACCAGTCATATTCCTAATAAATACAATATTTTTGCATTAAAAACTGATTATGTACACCCTTTGGCAAAAGCAAAGGCTCGTTTGGAAATCGGAGCAAAAAGTAGCTGGGTAAGGTCTGACAATGATATTCAATTTTTCCAAAATGGCTTAGCTGATAAAGGACGAACAAATTTCTTTATTTATCAAGAAAATATCAATGCAGCCTATGTCAATTTCAATAAAGAATTGAGCAAAAAATTGAGTTTACAAGCTGGTTTACGTATGGAACATACACATTCTAAAGGCGAGTCGGTTACACTTAATGAAAGTCGTGAACGTAATTACGTAAAGCTTTTCCCAAGCGTATTTTTAACACAAACAATTAACAAAAACAACCAACTTTCGTACTCATATAGTCGCCGCATCGAACGCCCAGATTATGGTTCTTTGAATCCTTTTATTAATTTCCTTGACCCTTATACCTATCAATTAGGAAATGAATATTTAAAGCCACAATATACCAATTCATTTGAATTGACTCATAGTTTCAAACAAGCTTTTGTAACAAGTGTCGGTTATAGTGTTACGACCGATTTTATGACAGAAGTAATTAAAAATGCAGTAAACGAACCTTTAATCTTAGCAAAAATCAAAAAATACAATAATATTGAAGGCATTGATCCTGAGAAAATAACTTTTGCAACAAGAGACAATATTGCAAAATTTGAAAACATTAATGCGAATTTTAGTTTTCCAATTCCAATTACTAAATGGTGGTCGTCACAAAATAATGTATCGGTATTTTATAATAAATATTCAGGAGCATTGTTAGGTCAAAATCTCAATACTGGACAATGGGCTTATAATTTTTATACCAGTCAAAACTTGAAACTACCGAAAGAATTATCGGCCGAAGTATCTATGTGGTATAACTCTCCCAATATTTATGGGATGATGCAAGGAAGAGCCCAATATGCTGTCAACGCAGGTTTACAAAAAAGTTTTTGGAATAAAAAAGCCAGCCTTAAACTCAACATAAACGACCTCTTCTTGACAAGTTTCTGGGGTGGAAAAACCGATTTTGCTAACGTAAAACTGAACATCCGCAATCGTTGGGATAGTCGTAATGCTCGCTTAACTTTCACCTATAAATTTGGAAATCAAAATGTAAAAGCTGCTCGTCGTCGTAGTACTGCCACTGAAGCAGAACAAGGTAGAGTAAGAACTGGAAATTAAACTATGTATTCTATGATTTCAAAACCTGTAAGGATTAAAAAAATCCTTACAGGTTTTTTATTTGATAAGTCGGTTGTGTGACAACTTATTTTAGGGCGGGACAGTAACTAAATACAAAAAGCCCCAAACTTTCATTTGAGGCTTTTTGCAAGAACTTAAACTATTCTTATGCTTCTTTCGCTTCTTCTCCTTCAACTGATGGAGTTTCGTCTTGAGATGGCTCAACTACGTCAGCAACAGTTTCTACTGGAGCAACTTCGGCTATTGGAGCTTCTTCTACAACCACTGCTGATGATTCATCAGCAATAGTAGCAGTTTCAGTAGTACCTTCAGCTTTTTTACCACCACGACGGCTACGACGAGTTTTAGTAGATTTTTCTTCTACTGAAGTCAATAATGCTTCGTTATAATCAACCAATTCAATCAAGGCAACTTCAGCATTATCACCGAAACGAGTTCCTAATTTGATAATACGAGTATAACCCCCATTACGATTAGCTACTTTCTCAGCAATTTCACCGAATAATGTTTTTACAGCCTCTTTGTCTTGCAAGTAAGAGAAAACAGTTCTACGTGAGTGAGTGCTATCATTTTTCGATTTCGTAATCAAAGGCTCAACATATTTACGCAATTCTTTTGCTTTCGCCAAAGTTGTTTCGATACGTTTGTATTGAATTAATGAAATCGCCATGTTTTGCAACATCGCCTCTCTGTGAGAATGAGTTCTCCCTAAATGGTTGATTGTATTTCCGTGTCTCATTGTTATTTTTTCGTAAGTAACGGTCAAAAAAGCCTAACGCAGTCTCAGCAATTCCACCTATCACGATTATTAATTAATTTACTCGATTACTGCGGTACGATAATATAAAAAAATATCTCCTCACTTTTTACGGCGAGGAGATGATTTAATATCAATCTTCGTCTAACTTGTATTTCATTACATCCATTCCGAAATGTAAGCCTTTATCAGCAACCAATTGTTCTAACTCCGTTAATGACTTCTTACCGAAGTTACGGAATTTCATCATATCAGCTACTTCAAGTCTTGCCAAATCGCCTAATGTACGAATATCAGCAGATTTCAAACAGTTGTAAGCACGAACCGACAAATCAAGGTCTTGCAATGAAGTTTTCAATAACTTACGCATGTGTAAGAATTCTTCATCAACAATATTGTCTTCGTCGTCTTTCTTGGTATCAAATACCATGTTTTCGTCCGTAAACTTCAAGAAGTGTTGAATCAAAATATGAGCAGCTTCTTGCAAAGCTCTCTCAGGATGGATTGAACCATCAGTTTTGATTTCAAGCAATAATTTTTCGTAGTCAGTACGTTGTTCTACACGAGTATTTTCAATGCTATACTTCACATTTTTGATCGGAGTATAAATTGAATCTACAGAGATAAAACCGATAGGCAAATCATTTTGTTTTTGCTCATCAGCAGCTACGTAACCACGTCCTTTGTCAACAATGATTTCGATCTCAACCTCCTTTTGGTCGTCCAAACGAGCGATTACTAAGTCAGGATTTAAAATCTGAAAACTTTGAGTGAATTTACCGAGGTCTCCCGCAGTTAAAACACTTTGATTTTTGATTCTAACTGTAAATTTATTATCTACATAGTCAGAAACTTTTTTGAAACGAACCATTTTAAGATTCAAGATGATTTCAGTTACATCATCTACAACCCCTTCAATGCTCGAAAATTCGTGTAATACCCCCGGAAATCTTACAGAAGTAATTGCGTAACCTTCTAAAGAAGATAACAAAATACGACGAAGTGCGTTTCCGATGGTCACACCATACCCTCTTTCGAGTGGTTTAAACTCGAAAAAGCCATGGAAGTCGTCAGCTTTTTCCATGACAACCTTGTCAGGCATTTGAAATGCTAATATTGACATACGTATGCAGTGTGTTTGTTTTCGTTAACTAAAAGGTGGTTAGCTACACCACCAATAAAAAAACGTAGCTGTGCCACTGTCGTTTTTTTCGACAATGGCACAACCACAAGACAAATATTATTTGTTATATAACTCGACGATTGCCTGCTCGTTGAAGTTTTCAGGTATTTGGTCACGCTCAGGATAGCTGATAAATTTACCAACCATTTCTGTTGCATCCCACTCTAACCAATTGTAACGTTTTGTATTGCGTGCTTTCAAACTATCAGCGATAGTCAATAAGGCCTTTGATTTTTCACGCACACCAACAATTTGGCCTGGTTTTAAAATTAAAGAAGGCACATTTAATACATCACCATCAACCGTAATATGACAGTGAGTTACTAATTGACGAGCAGCACGACGTGTAGGAGCAATACCTAAACGATAAACTGTGTTATCTAAACGACCTTCACAAAGTTTCAACAAGTTATCACCAGTACGTCCTTCTTTCACTGAAGCAAGGTGAAAGAAACGTGCAAATTGACGTTCTAATATACCATAAGTATATTTCACTTTTTGCTTCTCAATCAATTGTTGACCGTACTCTGATTTTTTACTTTTACGACCTTTTCCGTGTTGTCCTGGAGGGTACGCTTTTTTTGTTAATGCTTTACTTGGACCCATTACTGGCTCTCCAAATTTTCTTGAAATCCTTACCTTTGGACCTGTGTATCTTGCCATTTTAATTGATTTTTAAATGAAATAGAGATTGATTAGCCCCAATGTCCAAACTATCAATCGCTTCAATAAGCTGATTTTCAGCAATGAAACAACGGCGAACCGTTTTCTATCTCTAATCTCGTTGGTAAACGAGAGACGTTTTGAATTATTATATACTAAGACAATAAAAGAATGAAAACTTTAAAACGTAAATTTAATGTAAAAACATTAGATTTAAGCTTATCATTTACATTCTTCTATTATTTATTAAACTCTTCTACGCTTAGGCGGGCGACATCCATTGTGTGGAAGTGGCGTTACGTCAGTAATTGTAGTAACTTCGATACCTGAGTTTTGAATAGTACGGATAGCAGACTCACGTCCTGAACCCGGCCCTTTAACAAAAACTTCAGCTTTACGCATTCCTGCTTCGTAAGCTACTTGAGCACAACTCTGAGCTGCCATTTGTGCAGCATAAGGTGTATTTTTCTTTGAACCTTTGAAACCCATTTTACCTGCTGAACCCCAAGAAATTACTTGACCTTGGCTGTTGGTTACAGAAATAATGATGTTGTTGAAAGAAGCTCTGATGTGTACTTGACCTACGGGTTCAACTACGACAATTCTTTTTTTTGCTTTATCTTTTCTTTTTGCTTGTGCCATTGTGACAAAACATTGTTAAATGATTGGCAGTACAGAAAAACCTGTACTCTGTTCGATTTTCTTCCCCTAAAAATAGTGAAAATCCAAATTTTAATCCCATTTAGGAATTGGGGTCTCTTACTTAGTAGCTTTCTTTTTGTTTGCTACAGTCTTACGTTTACCTTTACGGGTACGTGAGTTGTTTTTGGTACGTTGTCCACGAAGTGGTAAACCTTTACGGTGACGAACACCACGGTAACAACCAATGTCCATCAATCGCTTGATAGCCAATTGGACTTCTGAACGCAATTGACCTTCAACAGTCATTTCTTCCGTAATAATACCACGGATGGCATTTGCTTCACTGTCATTCCATTCGCCAGCTTTTTTATCAAAACTGATATTAGCTTTTGTTAAAATCTTTTGTGACGCACTACGACCAATACCGTAGATGTACGTAAGGGCGATTTCGCCTCTTTTTTTGTCTGGGATATCAACACCTGCAATCCTCATAGAAATTAGCCTTGTCTTTGTTTAAACTTAGGATTCTTTTTGTTAATAACGTAAATCTTACCCTTTCTGCGGATAACTTTACAATCAGCACTACGCTTCTTTACCGACGCTTTTACTTTCATTTCAAAATTAAATTAATGAATGAGTGAAAGATCGAATGAGCAAAATAACTTTAAAATAATTCACTCATCCTATCAAAATTACTTATAACGATACGTAATTCTTGCTTTACTTAAATCATAGGGTGACATTTCTAATCTAACTTTGTCACCTGGCAAAATACGGATATAATTCATTCGCATTTTACCTGAAATATGGGCAATTAACTCATGTTGATTCTCTAAACGCACACGAAACATGGCGTTTGAAAGAGCCTCAGTGATAATGCCGTCAACTTCGATATTTGATTGTTTTGCCATTAAATAATTTTTTGGTTATTTGAAAGTGGATATTCGGTGATTTGAAACTTTTAATACTCAAATCGCAACGGCGAACCGTTGACACATCACTACGGCGAACCGTCTCCAAATTTTCAAATTATTTTAATTATGCAATAAATAAATTTTTACTTTTTAAAACTTCTTCGATGTATTGAAAGGTAGTCAATATTTCAGCTTTTCCTTTTCTTACAACTACTGTGTGCTCATAATGAGCTGCTTGCTTACGATCTTCAGTACGAATTGTCCAACCATCGTTTTCTTGTACAACTCCTCTTCTTCCTAAAGTAATCATTGGCTCTATTGCTATTACCATTCCTTCTTGTAATCTTGGCCCGTTTCCACGCTTACCAAAATTAGGTACTTCAGGCGATTCGTGTAAATGTCTTCCAACTCCATGTCCTACTAATTCTCTTACCACACCATACCTAAACTTTTCCGCATAAGATTGAACCGCAAAACTAATATCTCCAACTCTGTTACCTGTTCTTGCTTGCTCAATTCCTTTGAAAAGTGATTGATATGTTTGTTTAAGCAACTCTAACACTTCATTATTTACTTCTCCTACTGTGTAGGTATAAGCACTATCAGCGTGATAACCATTTTTGAAAACACCACCATCAACTGAAACGATGTCTCCATCTTTCAAAACTCGATTACTTGGTATTCCATGTACCACCACATCATTTAAAGAGATGCAAAGACTTGCTGGAAATCCGTATAATCCTAAGAATGAAGGCTCTCCACCGTTATCTTTAATATAATCGAAAGCTACTTTATCTAATGCTTTAGTCGTAACTCCAGGTTCTATCAATTTAGCTACTTCAGCATGAGCTTTACCTAAAATTTCTCCATTCTTACGAATAATTTCTAACTCCTCTTCCGACTTTAGATAAATTATATTATCTTTTTTGCTCATGTTATTTACCTTAGACTGGTATATTTGAAACAGTCTGACGACCTTGAATCCTTCCTGATTCCATCAGACCTTCGTAACGTTTCATCAATAGATAACTTTCAATTTGTTGTAATGTATCTAATACAACACCTACTAAGATTAACAAAGAGGTACCACCGAAGAACGATGCAAATCCTTGTGTCATTCCTAATAAACCTGCTAATGCTGGTAAGATTGCTATTACTGCTAATAAAACACCGCCAGGTAAAGTAATTCTATCTAAAATATTAGCGATAAAGTCTGATGTTGGTTGTCCAGGTTTAACTCCTGGAATAAATCCACCACCTCTCTTCATGTCGTCAGCAATTTGATTTGGATTAATCGAAATCGCTGTATAGAAGAATGTAAAACCAATAATCAAAATAGCATAAATGATACAATATTGCCAAGAGGTAGGGCTATTCATGATAATTGCCCAGCTTTGAAAAGTATCACTTTTTGTACTGTCAGCTAAATAAGTCAGAACTAAACCTGGTATAAACATCAATGCTTGACCAAAAATGATTGGCATTACACCTGCGATATTTAATTTTAGTGGTAAATATTGACGCTGACCTGTCACTACTTTATTCCCAACGATTTGTTTAGCATACTGAACAGGAATTCTGCGGGTTGCTTGTGTAATGGCCACAGCAAACAAAACAACCATAAATAAAGCTACAATTTCAAGAATAAAAAATAAGATTTGACCATTTCCACCTCTTGATTGTGCCTCACCAATAATTGCTCCAGGAAATCTTGAAACAATACCAATCATAATCATCATTGATATTCCATTTCCGACGCCCTTTTCTGTCATTCTTTCACCTAACCACATACACATCACTGTGCCTGCAACAATAAGTAATACTGAACTTACATAGAAAAGGCCTTGACCAATCATAATTGCATCAGTTGGGATCGTTGCACGTACGTAAGTAAGTGCTTGAGCCGCAGCAACCGCAATTGTTAACCAGCGAGTAATTTGATTCAATTTTCTACGACCTGACTCACCTTCTTTTTGTAATTTACTAAAATAAGGCAATGCAAGCGTTAATAATTGAATAGCGATTGACGCTGAAATATAGGGCATAATACCCAATGCCATAATTGAGGCATTCTTAAAAGCACCACCAACTAAAGTATTCAAAAGACCTAATAAGCCATTGCTTTCGGTAAGGTCTTTGAGTTTAGCTACATCAACACCCGGTAAAACCACGTGTGAACCAATTCGGAAAATAAGAATAATCAAAATGGTTTGAAGAATACGATTTCTTAATTCTTCAATTGACCAAATGTTTCGGAGTGTCGTAATGAATTTGTTCATTTTTTTAGGAAAAACAAGGCGTTTAAGTGAAATTACTCAGCTTTACCTGCGTTGAGTTTGTCTTGCAATTCCTTCAACTCATCCCACTTACCATCACGAGCTAATTCAGCTTGAGATGCCCAAGTAGTTGGGTCGTGCATAGCAAATTTTGAACCTGCTGCATCAAGAATTTCTTTAACTTTCTCTGCTGGTGTTGCTGCTAAATCTGCAAAAGTAATAACTCCTGCGTTAATTAGCAAATCTGCAATTTTTGGACCAACACCTTCGATTAATTTCAAATCATCTCCTTCTGCTACTTTCTTTGCTTTTTTAGGTTTTGCTTCAACAACTGCTTCTTCAACTATCGGTGCAGCAACTTTAGCAACAGGAGCAGATGCTTCCTTATTGAAAGTAGCATCTACAGTTGCAGAACCACCTAATTTTTCAATGGCTGCGATAGCAGATGTTGAAAAAGCATTGGCACGTAAGTTAACAACTGCTGTCAATTCACCACGACCTAAGATTTTAACTAAATCTGATTTTGAAGTAAGACCATTGTTGTACAATACTCCTAAATCTATATTATTAATACCTGTTTTATCAAAAAGAGCTTGGATTGTATCTAAGTTAATCGCTTTGTATTCTACACGATTGATATTTTTGAAACCAAACTTAGGAACACGACGTTGTAAAGGCATTTGACCACCTTCAAAACCACGTTTTTGGCTATATCCTGAGCGAGATTTTGCTCCTTTATGACCACGTTTTGCTGTTCCGCCACCGCCAGAACCATGTCCACGTCCTACTCTATCATTTGCTTTTACTGAACCTTTTGCGGGTTGTAATGACTCTAATTTCATTGTAATACGATTATTTTAATCGGTTATTAAATACGCAATTCCGATTTTCGGAACTACTCGGCTATGCCTTTGGTAATTATTAATTAGTAATTATCATTTTATTAGAAAAATCTAAAATGATAGAACTCTTTTATAATTACCAATTTTAAGAATAAAACTTTGAATAGCTTACGCTTCTTCAATGACTAACAAGTGTTTCACTGAGTTAATCATCCCTTGCATTGCAGGATTCAGTTCTTTTTCTATTGTACGGTTCAGTTTTCCAAGTCCTAAAGCAGCAATCGTGCGTTTTTGAACTTCTGGTCTGCCAATTGTACTTCTTACTTGAGTAATTTTTACCTTTGCCATTTTATTATTTATTCAAAGGTTCAAAATTCGATGTTCGATGCTCGATGTAAACATCGAACGTTGAAGACTGAACTTTGAACTAATAAATTATCCGTTAAATACTTTATTCATTTTCACACTACGTTGGAAAGCAATTGTATGTGGTGCACGCATTTGACTAAGTGCATCAATTGTTGCTTTTACAACGTTATGAGGATTTGATGAGCCTTTAGATTTTGCCAATACATTGTGTACACCGGCTGCTTCTAAAACTGCACGCATCGCACCACCTGCAATAATACCTGTACCAGGAGCTGCTGGTTTTACGAACACAAATCCACCTGAGAATTTACCGTGGATTTCATGAGGCACAGTATCATTGATAATTGGCACAGAAACTAAGTTTTTCTTAGCATCTTCAATTGCTTTTGCAATTGCGTCAGTTACCTCATTTGCTTTACCAAGGCCTTGTCCTACAACTCCTTTGCCATCACCTAAAACGACAATTGCAGAGAAACTAAAACGACGTCCACCTTTTACTACTTTTGCTACACGATTAATGGCGACTACTCTTTCTTTGAGTTCTGCCTCGTTTACTTTTGCTTTGTTCATTGATTCAGAATTTCAAGATTAGAATTTTAAACCGCCTTCTCTGGCACCTTCTGCCACAGCCTTCACGTTACCATGATATAAATAACCGTTACGGTCAAATACACAAGCTAAAATACCTTTTTCAGTAGCCTTTTCAGCTATTTTTTTGCCAACTTCTTTAGAGTTATCAACTTTCACACCTTTCAAACCCAACTCCGTAGTTGAAGTAGCAGCCAAAGTAACACCTTTTGAATCATCAATTAATTGGGCGTAGATGGCAGTATTTGAGCGGAATACCGACAAGCGAGGTCTCTCAGATGTACCTGAAACTTTGCGACGGATACTCCATTTTATCTTTTGTCTTCTATCAGTTTTTACACTTGACATTGTTTTTGCTATTTTGAGATTTTCAGAAATAATCGAATTATTTCTTTCGTCTTGTGTCTAATGATTATTTCTTCTTACCTGAGGTTTTACCAGCCTTACGACGTATAACTTCACCAACAAAACGAATACCTTTTCCTTTGTATGGCTCAACTTTACGAAGTGATTTGATTTTTGAAGCTACCAAACCAATCAGTTGTTTGTCTGTACCTTCAAGCGTAACCATCGGGTTTTTACCTTTTTCCATTGCAGTTGTTACTTTCAACTCTGATGGTACAACGAAATAAACGTTGTGAGAAAAACCTAAGCTAAGATCAAGGACATTACCATTATTAGTAGCCTTATACCCTACCCCAACAATCTCCATTTCAGTTTTGTAACCTGTACTTACACCAATAACCATGTTATTAATTAAAGAACGATACAACCCATGAAGAGCTTTGTGACGTTTTTGTTCAGTTGGTCTGTCAACTTTCAATTCGCTACCTTCGATAGCAATTGACATATCTGGATCAACTTTTTGTGTTAGTTCTCCCTTCGGTCCTTTTACAGTAACGATGTTTTGTGCATCTACTGAGATTGTTACACCACCTGGAAGGGTAACTGGTTTTTTACCAATTCTTGACATTTTTTGATAGTTTAAGGCTTCAGAACACTTTCGTCGAAATGACGAGTTATTAAGAGCGGTCAACGAAAAAGAACTATTTTAATGGATTAATACACGTAGCACAATACTTCACCACCTACTTTCAATGCACGAGCTTCTTTGTCTGTCATTACTCCTTTTGAAGTCGAAACGATAGCAATGCCTAAGCCATTGATTACACGTGGAATTTCGGTTGTACCAGCATATTTACGTAAACCTGGTTTTGAAACACGCTTCAATTCTACGATTGCAGATTGTTTCGTAACTGGATTATACTTTAATGCGATTTTGATTACACCTTGAGGAGCAACTTCTTCGAATTTATAACTTTGAATAAAGCCTTTATCGTAAAGTACTTGAGTAATCGCTTTTTTGATGTTCGAAGCAGGAATTTCTACCACTCTATGACGTGCCTTTATGGCATTTCTGATTCTGGTAAGGAAGTCTGCTATTGGATCCGTTGTAATCATTTTTGATATTTAATTTTGGATACCTAAGCCAACATTAAGTAGTATCGTGAGCACGACTTTCTTAATTGGGCTGCAAAATTAGAGAATATTTTTATAAATAGTATTATAATGAAACTTTATTATTGCTAAAAAATAAATATTCTTGAATAAACATAATATTTTCAAAGAATATTAATATTGAGCAGCAACAATTAAATCATTATTACCAAGATGCTTTGGTAACGCCAGGGATTAACCCTTTACCAGCCATTTCACGGAAGGTAACACGGTTGATTCCAAATTTACGCATATAACCTCTCGGACGACCTGTGAGTTGACAACGATTGTGTAAACGAACTGGTGATGCGTTGCGGGGTAATTTGTCTAAGCCAATAAGATCACCTGCTTCTTTCAAGGCAGCACGTTTGGCAGCATATTTTGCTACACAAGCCGCTTTTTTTCTATCTCTTGCTTTTATTGATTCTTTTGCCATTGTATGACTAAATTATAAATATCGAAATCTGAATATTATTTCTTAATGCTTGCAAATGGCATACCCATTGCTTTCAATAGTTCGTATCCTTCTGCATCAGTTGTTGCTGTCGTTACAAACGTTATATCCATCCCTTGGATTTTTGAAATTTTATCAATTGAAATCTCAGGGAAAATGATTTGTTCTTTTACACCAAAGGTATAATTTCCACGACCATCAAATCCTTTATCACTGATACCTTTGAAGTCACGTACACGTGGAAGAGCAATGGCTGTCAAACGATCAAGGAATTCGTACATTTTATCTCCACGCAAAGTTACTTTTACACCGATTGGCATATTTTCACGAAGTTTGAAGTTTGATACGGCTTTCTTTGAAAGGGTTGCTACTGCTTTTTGACCAGTAATCGTGGTAATTTCTTCCAAGCTACTATCAATTAATTTCTTGTCTCCAGTTGCTGCACCAACGCCACGGTTAACTACAATTTTTTGTATTACCGGAACTTGCATCACTGATTTGTAGCCAAACTTCTCTTTCAAAGCTGGAACTACTTCTTTTGTGTATTTTTCTCTTAAACGTGCCATTTTTACTTGGTTTTTTACTGAGGATTTCCGACCCTCACCCCTATGCTTAATTTAATAGATACTTCCGAAATAGAAGTAAAATTAATTCAAACATTTAGGAGAAATTATTATATAAATTTACCTGTCTCTTTCGAGAATCTTTGTAATTTACCTTTGTCGTTTTCTTTACGTCCTGTACGTGTAGCATTGCCTGTTGAAGGATCAACTACCATTACATTACTGATGTGAATCGAACCAGGGAATTCACGGATTTCGCCTTGTGGTGTTGAAGCAGAAGGTTTTACGTGTTTTTTGTGGATGTTTACACCATCAACAACAACACGTTGTTTTTCAGAGATCACCTCGATGATGCGACCACGCTTTCCTTTTGCGTTACCAGCGATAACTTCAACAGTATCGCCTGAGCGTACATGTTGTTTCTGCTGCTTATTGAATTTTCTTTCCATTACTTTTGAATTTGAAAATTTTGAAATTTTATAATTTGAGAATGAAATAGTGGAAACATAAATTTCCCAATCTCAATTAATTCAAATTAAAGAACTTCAGGAGCCAGAGAAACGATTTTCATGAATTGTTTCTCACGCAATTCGCGAGCAACAGGTCCAAAAATACGAGTGCCACGTGGCTCATCTTGGTTGTTTAATAGTACGACTGCGTTGTCTTCAAATCGAATATATGTACCATCCTTGCGACGAACTTCTTTCGTTGTTCTCACAACAACAGCTTTCGACACAGTACCTTTCTTCATATTAGAAGAAGATAGGGCTGATTTCACAGTAACGACAACTTTATCACCGATTGAGGCATAACGTTTGCGTGTGCCACCCAATACACGGATGACAAGCACTTCTTTTGCACCACTATTATCGGCAACACCTGCTCTTGATTCTTGCTGTAACATTGTTTTATTGCTTTTGGGCTGTTAGCTATTGGCAATTAGATATTAACCATCATTAATGAAAGTCAAATACTAAAGGCTAATCGCTAAAAGCAAAATAATTACTTCGCTTTTTCTACGATTTCTACTAATCTCCAATTCTTGTTTTTGCTCAATGGACGAGTTTCCTGAATCTTAACAGTATCACCGATACCAGCTTCATTCTTTTCGTCATGGAACATAAACTTCTTGGTTTTGAGCATAAACTTTCCGTATTTCGGATGCTTCAATTTACGAACAACAGTTACAACACCAGATTTGTCCATCTTGTTGCTTACTACCGTTCCGATACGCTCTTTTCTAAGATTTCTTTCCATTGTTCAGATACTTAATTTCCTGATTTATCAGGGATTTCTATAATTTATCTTGCGTTCAATTCGGTCATCAATTGAGCTATCAATCGGCGAGATTGACGAATACGCATCGGATTTTCGATGGGTGTAATTGCATGAGCAAATTGTAATTTTAAAATTCTGTCTTTTTCAAGAGAGATATTTTGCTCAAGCTGCTCAGACGACAATGCTTTGATTTCTGACTGTTTCATTTGATTATTTAAACTTAACTGAGTCAGGAATTAGGAATTAGGATTTAGGATTTAGGATTTTAAACCTATTGCCTTTTACCTATACTCAGAACTCAGAACTCAGAACTATTATTATTATTCTGCTTCTTCTTGGTAGTCTCTGCGTACAATGAATTTTGTTTGAACAGGTAGCTTTTGAGCAGCTAAACGAAGTGCTTCGCTTGCTAATTCAACTGATACACCTGTTGCTTCAAATAAAATTGTACCTGGTTTAACACTGGCTACCCAGTATTCAGGAGCACCTTTACCTTTACCCATACGAACCTCTAAAGGTTTCTTTGTGATAGGTTTGTCAGGAAAAATACGAATCCATACTTGTCCTTCACGCTTCATTGCACGGGTAACACCGATACGTGCTGCTTCAATCTGACGAGAGGTAATTCTACCTGGCTCCAAAGATTTGATAGCGAATGTTCCGAAAGCGATCTCGTGTCCACGAGTGGCAAGACCTTTGATTCTGCCTTTTTGTTGCTTACGGAATTTGGTTCTTCTTGGTTGTAACATGACGCTATTATATTTTCAGCACTTTGTGCTTAGTTTCAAGTTTCAGATTTTAAAGTTTCAATGGTAAACTCGAAAATTCGAAATTCGTCACTTGAAACCATTTAGTCTGTTTATCTCTTATTTGGACCTGTACCTCTATTGTTATTGTTACGGTTGTTACCGCCTTGACCACCGCCACGATTATTGTTGCGACCGCCTCTATCTCCACCTTTGTCATCACGACCACCTCTGCGATCATCACGACCTCCATCACGTCCGCCGCCTCTACGGTCATCACGTCCGCCACGATTTCCACCGCCTTCGTTTCCTCTTTCAGAGTTAGCTTGGGCAGTACCACCACCTGCTGGAGTCAAATCACGTTTTCCAAAAACTTCTCCTTTGAAAACCCAAACTTTAATACCGATTTTTCCGTAAACAGTTAAAGCTTCTGAGATAGCGTAGTCGATGTCTGCACGAATTGTATGCAAAGGAATACGACCTTCTTTATACATTTCATTACGAGCCATTTCGGCACCTGCCAAACGACCACCTAATTTAACTTTAATACCTTGAGCACCTACACGAACAGCGGCTTGGATAGCTTGTTTCATGGCACGGCGGTAAGAGATACGAGCTTCGAGTTGTTGTGCAATTGATTCTCCGATTAATTTCGCATCCAATTCTGGACGTTTAATTTCGTAGATGTTAATTTGCACATCTTTACTCGTCAATTTTTTAAGCTCTTCCTTGATCTTATCGACCTCGTTACCACCTTTTCCAATGACAACGCCTGGGCGTGCAGTATGGATAGTAAGCGTGATACGTTTTAAGGTACGCTCGATAACTACTTTCGAAATGGCACCTTTTGGAATACGAGCTGAAACGTACTTACGAATTTCTTGATCCTCGACGAGTTTCTCGGCAAATGTTTTGCCACCATACCAATTGGAATCCCAACCTCTGATATAGCCAAGTCTAAAACTTACAGGATTTATTTTTTGTCCCATTGGTAATTTTCTTTACTTTATTAAGCAATACGAGTAGTATATCGTTTGCTATTTGATGAATTAAACTGCACTATCTACAACGATTGTCAGGTGATGTGAACGCTTGCGGATACGATGTCCACGTCCTTGCGGAGCTGGTCTCATACGCTTCAACATACGACCACCATCAATGAAAATTGTTTTTACGATTAAATCGGCGTCTTCAATTTTCGTGTCTTCGTTCTTTTGTTGCCAGTTGGCTACAGCTGATAATAAGACTTTTTTAATGACTGGTGCGGAATGTTGAGGTTGAAATGTCAAAATCCCTAAAGCCTGACTTACCTTCATGCCTCTGATAAGGTCGATTACTAATCTTGCCTTACGAGGTGTGGTAGGGTAATCACTAAGTTTTGCTACTGCTTCCATTTTTTGAATTATGAATTTTGAATTATGAATTATGAATGAAAAGAGTATTATGAACAAGAATTCAAAAACTCATAATTCATAACTCATAACTCATAACTATCTTTTACCTTTATCTTTCTTTGCTACGTGACCACGGAAGTTACGGGTTGGTGAAAACTCACCAAGTTTGTGTCCTACCATGTTATCAGTTACATAAACAGGAATAAATTTATTTCCGTTGTGTACTGCGAAGGTGTGACCAATGAAATCTGGAGAAATCATTGAGCGACGTGACCACGTTTTGATTACTGATTTTTTGCCTGAGTTATTCATATCAACAATTTTCTTGTCGAGGCGAAAATCAATATATGGTCCTTTTTTGAGTGAACGAGCCATTTTATAGTTCTAAGTTCTGAGTTTTGAGTTCTGAATTCTAAAGAAATCAAAACTTTAAAACTGCTTAATGATTATTTACTTCTTCTTGAAATGATTAACTGAGTTGAAGGCTTAGTTTTGTCACGAGTCTTCTTACCTTTCGCTAATAAACCGTTACGTGAACGTGGATGACCTCCCGAAGCACGACCTTCACCACCACCCATCGGGTGATCAACTGGGTTCATAGCTACACCACGAACTCTTGGACGAACACCTAACCAACGCTTACGACCTGCCTTTCCGTAGGTTACGTTCATGTGGTCTGCATTTGAAACAGTTCCAACAGTTGCGATACAAGTTGCTAAAACCATTCTCATTTCGCCTGATGGCATTTTCAAAGTAACATATTTGCCATCTTTCGCCAATACTTGAGCGTATGTACCTGCACTACGTGCCATTTGAGCACCTTTGCCAGGTTGTAACTCGATATTGTGAATGATTGTACCAAGTGGCATATTGCCGATTGGAAGTGAGTTACCAATTTCAGGAGCAACTGATGAACCTGAGATGATTGATTGACCTACTTTCAAACCTTGAGGAGCAATGATATAAGCTTTTTCGCCGTCTGTATATTGTACTAAAGCGATACGAGCCGTACGGTTTGGATCATACTCAATAGTCTTTACTTCAGCCGAAACATCAAATTTATTTCTTTTGAAGTCAATCAAACGATATTTGCGTTTGTGGCCTCCACCGATATAGCGAGCTGTACGGTGTCCTTCGTTGTTACGTCCACCCGACTTTTTGATTGATACGATCAAACTTCTTTCAGGCTTGCTTGCCGTGATTTCAGAGAAATCAGGAGCAATGCGGTGACGTTGACCGGGTGTGTTTGGTTTAATTTTCTTGATACCCATTGTTTCAATACCTTGTGTCTTAAAGACAGTAAGGGAATTTTAATTTGCGTTTGAAATTTTGCACCTACTTAAAGTAGATATACTTTTTTCTAAGCTCTTATTATTTTACTCCTTTAAAAGAGTAGGCTTACAAATTTTCGTAGAAGTCAATCATATCTCCTTCTTTAAGCGTAACGATTGCTTTTTTGAAGGTTGATGTTAAACCTGATGATGCTCTTCCACGTGTCATTCTCGATTTCTTTTTGCCGATTTGACGAACAGTGTTTACGTCTGTAACGCTAACACCATACATTTTCTCAACTGCTTTTCCGATTTCGATTTTGTTTGCGTTCATGTCCACCTCGAACACAAATTTACCAGTTGTGGTAAGCTTTTGTGATTTTTCGGTAACGATTGGTCTTTTGAGTACGCTCATTTCTGTATAATTTATGAATTAAGACTAAAGCTTAGTTCAATATTGATTCAATTTTTGATATTGCACCTTCGCTGATTAAGATTTTGTCAGCATTAATCAAGTCATACGTACTTACTTCGTCTGCACTTAATACTTTTGTTTTTGGGATATTACGAGCCGATAAGTAAACATTATCATCATAAGTTGGAATGATAAACAATGTTTTGCTACCTGTCAATGACAATGCACCAAGAAATGTTAAGTATGATTTTGTTTTTGGAGCAGAGAAAGTAAAGTCTTCAATGATTGAAACATTATTTTCTTTTACTCTTGAAGAAAGAACTGATTTACGAGCTAAAACCTTGATTTTTTTATTCAATTTGAAGTCGTAATCACGTGGAGTTGGACCGAATACACGACCACCACCTACGAAAATTGGAGCTTTGGTTGAGCCGTGACGAGCACCGCCTGAACCTTTTTGACGAACAATCTTCTTAGTAGAACGATTGACTTCTGCTCTTTGTTTTGCCTTGTGCGTACCTTGACGTTGGTTAGCCAAATAGTGTTTTACATCTAAGTAAACTACGTGTTGGTTTGGCTCGATTCCGAAAACATCGTCTGCCAACGTTGCCGTGCGACCTGTTTCTTTTCCGTCTTTGTTTATTACTGATAAATTCATTGGTATCTACTGCATTTTTTCGATGTCGTTCAGTTTCGACCTTTAGCCCTTAATTTCTAAATAAATAGAAAATCAGTTTGGGTATTATTTATGTAATGTAATGTAAGAGTTCTTTGCTCCTGGAATTGAACCATTCACAATGATCAAATTTTGCTCTGTCATCACTTTCAATACTTTCAAGTTTTGAATTGTAGTACGAGTATTACCCATACGACCACCCATTCTAACACCTTTAAATACACGTGATGGGAATGAACAAGCTCCAATCGAACCTGGGTGACGACCTCTGTTGTGCTGACCGTGTGTTTGACCACCAACCCCAGCAAATCCATGACGTTTCACAACCCCTTGAAAACCACGTCCTTTAGAGTTTCCAGATACATCTAAGAAATCTCCTTCTGCAAAAACATCTTCTACACGAATTGTTTCTCCAAGACTATATTGTTTTTCAAATTCTTTGAACTCAATCAATTTACGCTTAGGTGTTGTACCCGCTTTTTTGAAGTGACCAACAAGTGGACGGCTCGTGTTTTTCTCTTTCTTTTCGCCGTAACCTAATTGAATGGCAGTGTAGCCATCTTTCTCTTCGGTACGAACCTGAGTTACAACACAAGGACCTGCTTCTATCAAAGTACAAGGTACTGCTTGACCTTCTGCGTTGAAGATAGTTGTCATTCCAACCTTCTTTCCAATAATTCCAGACATGGTATTTTACGCTTTATTTTGCTAATGTAACCTATAAATCTAATCGTTCCGGCACAGTCTTTCTGAACTGGGGTGCAAAATTCGTAAAAATTTTGCTTGATAACAAATTATAGGCCAAAAATAATTTACTTTTTTTCAGAGGTTGATTTTCATCAACTTAAACTTTGCACAACAAACCACTTGGGTAAGGTCGTAATAAGGTGCAGGATGATTCCTTGTTGCCTTGTTGTGATTCCTGTAAATGTTCAATAGCTTTCGGAGACCGTTTCAAATGAGTGAATTCTGAAAGAGCAATGCCCTTTATTTTACTCTCAACAGTCAATAGTCAAATTGGTTTCCTGAATGATTCAAGACTTCATTTGACCACAGAAGATTACTCCGTTTCTTAATGAGGATGCAAAGGTAGGATTTTGTTTTTTTATATGCAAATATTGTGTGAAAATATTTTTTAAATTATTTACGGGATATCTCTATTCTATTTTTTTTGAAGTTTTGTTCTGAGTGTTTTTTTATACTCTTCTATGTTTTTACATTTCCCACAGAGTAAAATCGCCCTTTCTTCCGCTTGAATTGCCTCATCATATTTTTTCAATCTGTTCAAAATGTGTGCTTTTGTGTCAAAATATTCTGGTTCTTCTTTTATTTTAATTGCTGTATTTATTAATTTAAGCGAAAGGTCAGTGTACATGTCTTCCTGATAGATATTCCATGAAATATTATTCATGTAATTAATAACACGCCATTTTACTCTTGTGATAAGATATTTTTCAAGTTCTTTTTCAGGCAAGTTTTTTATTCCATAAATCGTAAGGAGTCTTTTAAAAAAAGTGATCGAAATCTCTTCTATTTTTTGCTTATCAAGTGATAATAATTTATTTGTGTATTTGACTAAAAGCGAGTCTCTGCATTTACCATCATAATAACTATTATCTTCTAATAATTCATAAATTTTATCATTTTCTAAAGAGGTCAATCTCCCAAATAAATCTGCATTTGATTCTATATCCAAATCGAGTCCTTTCAAATCATTCCACTGTTGAGTACAAAAATCACTTAAATACAAATTTTCAATACTTTGTAAAAATCTTCTATAAGTAATCATATCTCGAAAATACTTATTTTTAGAAGATTTTAATGACATATTTTTAAAATATTGAAAACATAAATCATTTACATCTCTTGACCAAGTTATTATAATTGGCAGAAAACTCTCTGAAAAAATAGAATCTTCAGGCATTACTTTCAAATAATTTATCAGATAATCATTTTCTCTATTGGCAAAATCATAGATTGATTCATTTATTGCTAAACTTTTCACTAAAATAGGTTTTAGTAATGTTTTATCTTCTGATATTTTATATTGGTACTTTAGAACCCATAAATCACCTAAATATTTCTTTAATTCATTGTCTGAATATTCTGCTCTTTCTTTTAAATCATAATGTCCTTTGAAATCAAGAATGTCATCAAACTTTTCTTTTAGATGCTTTTTTGGGTCATTTTGTACTGATACTTTTATTTCGTTGAGAATAAATTCGCTATCTATTTCTTGTGAAAAAGAACTTACTTGTATAATAAAACTTGTAAGTGACACTAAATATATTTTCCTTAAAACCATTTTACTTCTTATTTAAATAAGTGGTAAAATAACCACATTCATGTATAATTTCTTGATAGTATTTAGTTGATTTAAAATTGGTTTTTAATTCAGCAAAGTATTTCCCTGCTTTAAAATCACCTTTATAGTTTTTAGGTCTGATCCGATAAAACTCATTTTGCTCGCATTTTGCAAGCATAAATGTACACATTGCTTTAAATTCAATATTATTACTTGTTACGAGGGCTTTTTTGTAATAATTAGAGGCTAATTGACAATCATATATCCTACTATTTAACCTACTCCGTTCTTCGTCAGACTGATAGTCTAAATAGTCGAAATTAACGTCATAATTAAAGGCAATGCCTGTTTCATAAAATATTCGAGCATTACCAAAATTCGTAATATTGTAATAACCATTAGCCACTTCAAATAATAAGCGTGCTTTTTCTTCCGCATTTGTAAGTCTATTACTCTCCCTTTTTTTATTATCCATTCTTTTCAAAAAAGATAAAATCGTAAATTTCTCTTTTTGTTCTGCTTCATGGTCACAATCATGACAATCGTTGATATGTATAAGAAATGGGTCGCCTAATAAAATATCATTTCCAGCTTTTGGATTTCTTTCGAGTTTTATTATTCCTTCTGATATATTATCATCATAAACATTGATAATAGCTTGGGTTTCTAATAGTCTATCTTCTGAATAAGCATATTGCTTTTTTAAGAGTTTTTCATATTCATTCTTAGCAGGTGTATTGATAAATTTTATAGTTTTCTCAAGATTGTTATAGTCTTCATAAAAAAACTTTACACAATGAGTTTCCCAGCATTCTGCTTTCAAATATTCTTTTTGTTTTTTATAAATCATTGAAAAACGACTACTTAACCACTGTTTAGCTGTAGTTTTTCTTAAATAAATATCTGCTTCATCCTTTAATATTAATTGAATTGCAGGTAATAATTCTATTTCTGTTTTTTCATTTAACACTGTTTGGGCTTTTATCTTATTAATAGCCCGATATAATGTTATACTATTTTTCAGAAGTGTATTAGATGATTTGCTTTCTGCTTGTGCAAATTGTATTTCTGCATTTTTCAAATCATTTGATAGACTAAATAGATAGCCTAAAGCCAAATGCCAAATAGCTACTTTTTTATTTTGTTGATATAATAATCCTTTTTGAATTGTCTGTATTAAATCAACACTGAGCTTTTCATCTACCAACGCTATTGCTGAGCCATTTAAAATTCGTTCCTCTTCTTTATTTATAGCACGAGTTAGTAATACATCAAGATAAGGACTATCAATATTTAGTGATGCTATTTCTTTAATTGCACGAACCTCGTCGTTTATATAGCCCATCATAAATAGCAGAGTGGATTTTTCTTTATTGTTTTTTGCTAAAAGCAATGATAACTTAAAATCGGCTTCCTCTTGAGGATGAAAACTCCACAAAGCAGTTTCTTGCATCAATTGGCAATTTTCAAAGATTAATGAATAATAATAATTTGAAGTAGCATACTCTTTCCTTTTATATAATGCAGCAGCTACATACCCCAATGCTCTATAATAAGTGTTACTATTAGAGCTAAAAATAGCTTTGTTTTTTATGAAAAAAGCCTCACATCCTTTATAATCTTCATTGAAATACAATAAACGTATTACTTGAAAAAGATAACGTTCTTTGATAAAAACAGATTTAACATTTGCTTCTTGCCTACTGCCTCCCTTAATCAATTTTAAAAGCAAATCATTGTTTTTAAATGTAAGAGGTTCGTAATTCCAATTGCTATTAGCATGATTAGAAAATATTTCACAACGAAGAGCAAAGCCCAAATAAAACAAAAAATCAAGGCTTTTATCTTTATCATCATAAGTCAAAATAGCATTTTTCCTTAAATGTTCACTAATTTGAATATTGGGATTTTTTAAGAAAAAAATCAGTGTATCTATTTGAGGTAATGTGCTTGAATACAACATTTTTTTGATAGTTGTAGTATCAAGTTGTTTATCAAAATAATTATACCAATCAGTAGTGTTTTGTTCATAAAATCCTTGAATTCTTTCAGTATCACCATAATATGAGGATGTTGGTGTTCTGAAAAAAGGCTCAAGTTTTTTTTCTTGAATAAGTTCTGGTGCAAATAGAGAATTATCATAATCTCGACCATATCCATTACTAAAAAAATCACCATCGGCACAAAATGCAAAAAATAAAACGACACTAACGGAAAAGAGAACTGACTTGAAAAAATTCTTCATGTGAAAAATGTGAAATATTTGCAGAGTCTAAGTCAAAAAATATAGTATTTGAAGGATGTTTTATATATTTTGAAAGCAAATTTGCCGCGTGGAAAAGCTCTTTTTGGGTGATTTTTTCAATAACAATTTCATCATTTTTTTGAAAATAAATCCCTTTCCAATACATCCCTTCTAAAAATTGAAAATGTTGTTTATCAATTTGTTTTATAAAAATTTGTCGCTTTAATTCTTCATCATCAATTTTTGAAAGTAAATTAATAATTCTACGATTTCTCAAAACATATCCCCAACGAAAAATTGGTAAAGCAACATCCAAAAACAATGGGTAATTTTTAACATATTTGACATATTGGCTTGCATCATAGTTATTATAAATCGAATTTCTATCAAGATTTCCGAGTTTACCCATATTATAAAACATTAGGACTCCTTTATCGCAAGGAGGAATTCCAGTTTTTGAGTAATATTTTATTTGATGTAATCGAATAGTGACAGAAATAGTATGCTCATATTTCTCTTTTAAATTCTTCAAGAAATCAAAATATTTAGACTTTGTTTCATCGCTCCAGTCACAATCTATCTGAATTTCTTTGTTACTCTTAATGCCAATTATTGTATTAATTTTATCTAGCAATTCGAGTGTTCGATTAGAAAGGTCTCTTATTTCTTTCTCAGAAATATTTGTAAAAACCTCATTTTTAATATAGATAACTGGAGTTATTGAAGTGTTTTTGAAGGAGAAATTTGTAAAATCAACTTTAGCTACTGGTATTGGTTTCTTGTCCCATTTAATATCAAAATACCTAACATAGATAGTACGTACATTAGTCAATAAGTCAGTTTCATTCTTAGTTAAAGAAACTGAAGTCTTCCAATAGTAAAATGAATATCTTCCATCGCCATTTGTTGTTTTATTACAAGATAATAAACATGAAGTTAATATTATTAAATACGTGAATGTGGATTTCATAAATTTTATACAATATCAACTTCTATCCTGACCCTACTTCAACTTCACCGTCCAAACCTCAAAACGAGTCTTATTCGGACTATAGATAAATAGTTTATTATAAGCCTCCAAATAAGAAATGGCTGGTAGTCCACTGGCTTTCAAGGGTTTATCGCCTAAAGTATTTCCTTTTATATCGAAAACTGTATTGTTTTTCCCATCAAAAACAGCAATTAATCTTAAATCATTACCCAAATCGAAATAACGTAATTGCGATTTCATAAAATTGGTGCTTTCGATTTTAATGACCGAATTGCCTTGTTTATTGAAAACAACCAAAGAAGTTGGTGTTCGACGAACGATAAACCAATCTCGGCGATTTTGGTCAAATAATACTTCAAAAACAGTTGCTTTATCGGGGCGTTCTATTTGAATATTTTCATTCTCACGATTATTTCCCGCCATATCTACCTTTTTGATTTCACCAATTTCCGAAACTAATGTTAAGATAGAATTTTGGTCTTTGCCTTCTTCAATGACCATCGAAACGGGACGAGCCGTAAGTGGCACCTTCGGAAACCCTTTCAAACTATGCCCTTGCTCATAGATAATATCCAAAGTGCCGTCTTTCTGTAAAACAGCCAAATAAGTATTATTTTTGAATTTTACGGGCAAAATTTGTATAATGTCATTGAAATTTCCCGAGGTATTTATTTTACTAATTTTCTGCGTTTCTTCATTAATCATAAAGATATTGCCTGTACCATCTGCTACATAAATCTTTGTTTCACTGGCTGCAACGGCTTTTACACCTCCACTAACAGGTACATTCGGAAAGTTTGCGACCAAACCCGTAGCATTATCACGAGTAAAAAACACTAAATTGTTGGGCGTGGTACTTAAATAATGTAACAAACCATTTTGAAAATAATCCGTAGGGATTAAATAACTACTTGTCAGTGGCTGATTGACAGCTACTTTATTGATTGCTTTGGCAGCATTGCTAACCATAAGAACTTGATTATCAGCCTGCTGCAATAATATTTCGTCGGCTGCATTTAATGGATTTTTAATGACGTTTGGATAACCCACAAAAGCGGCATTGCTTGTGAGGCTATCTTGCAGGAAGTATTTATTAACTAATATTTCACGTCGAGTTTGAGGGATTTTTTCAATCAAAAACTTTGTCCCGAAGGTGCTGTTGATGACAAAGTTTTCAAAAGCCATGAATCGAATCGCTTTGGCTCTCGCTTCATGTTTAATCGTAGCACTTTGCCATTTAGGAGGTAATGAATAATAGATATTATTCCAAACTCTTTGTGGACTAATGATTCCTGTAAACTGAGCTTGTGGACTTAATTTCTCAATAAAATCTCGATAAATACCTAACTTTGCCCAAGTTTGACCAGTGTTCAGATTATTTAAGTACTCTCGCATGGCATCATCGCTACTGGCAAGAATAATATAATCATCTTTTTGTGTGTAATAACAGTCGGAAAAACCTCTAAAAATTGAGCCGAAAAGCATCGCTGGCAATTGACTAATTTCAATTTTTCGTACATAATTATTCAAATAAGTAAAAGGTTTGGGCTTGAAATAAGAAGATAATTTTTCGGAAGAATTGGCAAAATCTTCAAACAATGTCAAGGCCTCAGCCGAATCTTCGGTTTTGATTAGCAATATTTTCTTTGAAGGTTCATCGGCTGAGGTTTCCATTTCACACATCACTACTTCGTCTTTCAAAATTGAATAAAAACTATTCAAATTGGCATTTAAGAGACGATTAACACTATCTCGTTCGGCCAAAAGTTCTTGCTCGTTCCTTTGCATATAATTATTAAAATCCTGTGCAAGTCTTAGTTTATTATGAAAACTCATGCGAAAAGTAATCGCAGTGTTTTCTGGAATCAGGTCGGTACAAGTAAATGGTAGTGGCTTTTGTCGTCCAAAAATACCCAGAAATGGAATATTATTGGTGCCACGTGAATAAATATAGGCCGAAACTATATTTGGCACTTTTTGTTTCTCGAATACAATATCGGGGTTGCGAGGTGTGATGTTTCCAAAAAATTCAATCAAATTGGGTGACAATTGAGAAGGCAAAATATCTGCAACATCTTGTAAACTTCTACTTTTGAAATAAATATGAGCCGTTCCTCGGCGACTTTCTTTGAATGGTACTCTCTCAATAGCTACTCCCGATTTGATTCGATTGATCACTTCTTCTAACAGAACTTTTGAACCACTGCTAATCAAAAAATCGTCATGAACAAAAAAATTAAATAGTAAACGACTATTATTTCCATACAATTCGTTGATATGAATACCTTTATAAGTACGACCATAGATTTTTCTTTTAGAAACATCAGGTTGCATAAGAGCATTCAAGAAATTTCCGTCACCAAAAGCTCCTGCTGGAACATAAATGATATATTCAAGGTTCTTTTTATTTTCTCGGTGAAGTGAATATGTAATAAGTTTTTTCTCTATAAATTTCTTTGCTGTTTCTTCATTATCAACGCTTCCCACAAGGGCAGTGAGTTGGGCAAGAGCATCATAAAAAACTGGAACATCTGATAGTTGAGTTGGGTCGTTATGCTTTTTATCAAATAAAGATTGTTGAATTTGGGAGCTTTCGACAACTAAAAAAGCGTTATCAGGCACATAATTCCAAGCATCGTTGAGGGGAGCAAACCAAATTTTATAGGCTATAAATATCGCCACAAGCGATAATACTCCATTGATATACCACAGATATTTAGCTTTTATCATAATCAAAAGTCGAAAGTCAAGGCTTGTAAGTCGATGGTTTTGGATAAATTATCGACTGATTATCTACAATGTCTGATTTTAAATTTTTAGTTGGTAGATTTGCAAAAATAAGTAATTAAAGATGTAATGTTCAAGGTTTAAAGTCCAAAGTTTAAACTTGATAAATAAAAATGATACAATTAGATACAATATGTGCGTTATCGACCCCACAAGGCATTGGAGCAATCGGAGTAATTCGTGTTTCGGGTGAGCGTACTTTTGAGATTGTCAATAAAATTTTCAAAGGAGGTTCTCGAAGCAAAGATCTAAGTAAAGTTGATTCACACACGATTCATTTTGGTACGATTAGAGATGGAAATGTGATTGTCGATGAAGTTTTGATAGCAGTTTTTAAAACTCCTAAAAGTTTTACAAAAGAGGATGTCGTAGAAATTTCTTGTCATGGGAGTGACTATATTATTAGATATATTCTGAAACTTTTACTACAAAATGGCTGCCGAATGGCTCAAGCCGGTGAGTTTACGCAACGAGCTTTTTTGAATGGACAGTTTGATTTGGTGCAAGCCGAAGCCGTGGCCGATTTGATTGCCGCCGATTCGGAAGCTGCCCATAAAACTGCCATGAATTTGATGAGAGGCGGTTTCTCAAATCAATTGAAAGTTTTACGAGAAGAGTTGATTCATTTTGCCAGTTTAGTAGAATTAGAATTAGATTTTGGGGAAGAAGATGTAGAATTTGCTGAAAGAGATGATTTAAAATCTTTAATATTGAAAATTCAGAATTTTCTGAAAAATTTAATAGACTCTTTTGACGCAGGAAATGTCATCAAAGAAGGAGTGCCTGTGGCAATTATTGGGCCACCTAATGCAGGAAAATCAACTTTATTAAATGTCTTGTTGAATGAAGAAAAAGCCATCGTCACCGAAATTGCAGGCACCACCCGTGATGTGATTGAAGATGTACTTTTTATTGAAGGAATCAAATTTAGATTTATTGATACGGCAGGAATCAGAGCAACAAAAGATGTAGTGGAATCAATCGGAATTGAACGCTCGAAAGAAGCGATGCGAAGAGCTGAGATTGTGCTATTATTGACTGATAATCAGGCAATTAACGAGGACTTTATTGCAGATTTTGACGAAGCTAAGATTATTAAAGTTAGGAATAAAATTGATTTATTAGGTAGTTCCACCTCTCTCCTAACCCCTCTTCTACAAGGAGATGGGGATAAAAAAGTCAAGCCCCTCTCCTATGAGGAGAGGGGTTGGGGTGAGGTAAACCTCTCCAACTTAAAGTCTCCTTTCATATCTGTTTCCACTGATTTACTCAAAAAAGCAAGAGAATTGAGACAGAATTTGACAGAAGCAGAAGAATTACTTTGGAAAATATTGAGAAATAGACAATTAAATAATCTAAAATTCAGAAGGCAGCATCCACTTGAAGAAGGATATATTTTAGATTTTTATTGCCATGAAGCAAAACTGGGAATTGAATTAGATGGTGGATATCATAATCAAAAAAAACAAAAGAATTATGATACTGTTCGGTCAATGGATATTGGTTTGGCTTATGGAATAAGAATTATTCGATTTACAAATGAAGATATTCTAAATAACATTGATTTTGTATTGAATGAAATAGTGAGTATGACCTCACCCCTAACCCCTCTCCTACGAGGAGAGGGGAATGAAAAAGTAAAGTCTATCTCTAACGAGGAAAATGGGCAGAACGAGGTAAACAAAAACATTCAACAGTTAAACATTTCAGCTAAAAACAATATAGGAATTGAAGAATTAAAATCAGCAATTGTTGCCAAAGCACGAGTAAAAAAACAAGCTGATACCATGCTGACAAATCTAAGGCATTATGAACACTTGGTAAAAGCAAATGAAGCTTTAACTGAGGTTTTAAATGGTTTAGATATAGGTATTACAGGTGATTTTCTTGCCCAAGACATTCGACTTTCTTTGCATCATTTAGGGGAAATTACGGGTAGTATCACCAGCGATGATTTATTAGCAAATATTTTTAGCAAATTTTGCATTGGAAAGTAACCGACCAAAAGAAGCAAATAGTAAACACATAAAAAAGACAGCTAAACGCCTAATATTTAGGTATTTAGCTGTTTTTTGTTGCCTGTTTGTTTTGTTTTGTTATTGGTTTATTTTGTTTATATTTGTACCTCATTTGTACCTCAACGGAATTTTGTACCTCGAATCCATTTTTTAGGCGAAATAACTGGACACTTTTAAACACTTATTAACAAATAAATACTAATGAGTTCAAATATCAAGCTACAAAGGATATGCCAGCAATGCGGTAATGAATTTACAGCCAAAACAACCGCCACAGCTTACTGTTCAAAGCAATGTAATAGTAAAGCATACAAAGCAAAAATAAGAGCAGGAAAAGTTGAGGTAAGCGACAAAGAAACGAAGCAGATTAAAAACAAACCTATTGAGGACTTGAAGGCTAAGGAGTTTTTAAGTGTTCGGGACGTTGCCAAACTTATTGGCTGTTCTCGACAAACAATTTATACGCTTATCAATATTGACAAATTGAAGGCAATAAATTTATTAAAAAAGAAAACCATTATTAGACGTTCAGACATTGATAAACTATTTGAGCAACCAAAACCACCACAAAAACTTCAACAGCTTATTAAGTATAATATTGAGGACTGTTACACAATTACGGAAGTACAAAACAAATTTGGAATATCAGATTCTGCACTCAATAATATTACTAAGCGAAACCACGTACCAAAAATAAGGAATGGTAAATATACATACGTACCGAAAGTAATTATTGATAAACTATTGAGTTGATATTAAATAATAAAGGACAAAATGGCTACGAAAGTAACACTTCGACAAAAGGCAATTTCTAAAAACAGACATAGCTTGTATTTAGACTTTTACCCTCCAATTATTGACCTCAACACAGGCAAGCCAACTCGAAGAGAGTTCTTAGGCTTTTACCTTTTTGATAAGCCTAAAAGCCCTACTGAAAAACACCACAATAAAGAAACCTTGGCTGTAGCAGAAAGTATCAGACAGAAGCGACAAAATATTTTGGATAAACCCGAAATATACACAGGCTACGAGCAGGAGCAGTTGAGGTTGAAAGAGCAGGGGGAACAAAATTTTATTGAATATTTCAAAAAGTTAGTCGATAAGCGAAAAGCATCGAACCACGATAACTGGATTTCAGCTTATAAATATCTCAACGCTTTTACTAAAGGTACGTTACGAGTAAATGACCTCAACGAAAAGTTTTTCTATGAATTCAAGGAATATCTACTGAGCACACCAAGCAACAAAAGTGAAAAAGCCATTCTTTCACAAAATTCGGCAGTATCGTATTTTAGTAAGGTGAAAGCAGCGTTGAAACAGGCTTTCAAAGATGGTATTCTACAAACTGACCTCAACACAAAAATAGAGTCAATCAAAACAGCAGAAACTCAAAGAAACTTTCTGACAATTGAAGAACTCAACCAACTTGTAAAGACCGACTGTAAAAACCCTCTTCTCAAAAAGGCGGCAATATTTTCGGCACTTACAGGGATACGACACAGTGATATAAAAAAGTTAATTTGGAAGGAACTTGAGTATATAGAAGGGAATGGATATTTTATTCAATTCATGCAGCAAAAAACAAAAGGAGCCGAAATGATGCCAATATCAGAACAAGCGTATAACTTGTTGGGTAATCGAAAAGAAGAGACGAGCAAAGTATTTGAAGGTTTGAAATATTCAGCGTATGAAAATCAACTTTTGAAAGAATGGATACTAAATGCTGGGATATCAAAAGATATTTCCTTTCATTGTTTTCGCCATACATACGCTGTAATACAACTAAGCAAAGGAACTGATATTTATACCGTTAGCAAAATGCTGGGGCATCGAGACTTGAAGACCACCCAAATTTATGCCAAAATAATTGATAAAACCAAGCGTAAAGCAGCCGACACGATACAATTAGATTTTTAATTACACTTTAAATAATTGGAATTTATGGGATTTTTAGAAAAAGCGGAACACTTCATTAGCCAACTTCAATATTCGCTGGCGATTGAGTCTGAACCTATAATTAATATCAATGGTGTTAATTACAATTTAACTTTACATCCAGATATTTTCAATAAACTAACAACAGAATACAAGGTAGATTTTCCATTCCATTATCGGAATAAAATCATTGAGTTAAAAATTCTAATGAATAAAGAACAAATTACGAGAGATGATGCTTTAGAAATTATCAAAAATTATATTAGTACATATTCCCTAAACCTTCCATCTTTAATATTTTCTCACCAATATTACCTTCTATATAAACTTTTTGAAATAAACCAAAAAGAGCTCTCTAACTTTGAGAAGCTCAGGGAAGTTATGAAAATAAATTATAGTGAAGCAGATACACTAGAAATAAAGGATTTAATATTAAATAAACAATTTCAGCCATTGATTCAACAATTAGTCCTTTCTGTAGAAGAAAAAAAGAAAGAAATGTTAATAGAATTGTTGGAAACAATAGAAGGAAAATCAAGTATTGAATCTTCAAAAAATGTTTTAGACACAAACCAAGAAGAACTTCCAGTTTCAAATTTAGGACATAGAGAAATCGCCTTACTTTACTATTATACAGATAAAAAAATTAATGCAAATAACGCCAAAGCTATAGCTGAGAAATCTGGACATAGTAGTGGCATAAAATTACTGGAACATTACAATCTAATTTGTACAAGTGATTTGAATATTACCAACCATAGATTTGCGGTAAAAAACATTGAAAACGTTTTAAAATTACTAAATGATAATCCAAAAGCAAAAGCAAAAGCTGAAAAGGATTTACAAGGCGCCAAGCTAATAAAAAAATAAACTACTTATAATCAAACACTTACAAAATAGTCAACCAGTTGCAACCAGTTGCACCACTTCACTATTTTTAGTTTTACTGCCATAAACTTAAAACAAGTACATGGCACAATCATTTAATCCCTTCGAAGTTTTAGAGTTAAGACTTAACTCCATCGAAGACCTCTTATTAGAATTAAAGCAAAAGCTAATCCCTCAATCACCCGCCCAGTCCGACCAATGGTTCGACATCAACGAGTTATGCAATTACCTGCCTGATAAACCCAAAAAATCAACTGTGTACGGATGGATTCACACGGGTATGGTACCAGTCCACAAAGGCGGAAAAAAATTACGATTTCTAAAAACAGAAATCGATAATTGGTTGTTGCAAAATAGAAAGAAGACTTTGGCAGAATCGGCAAGCGAAGCAGACGCATATCTATTGAGACGTAAAACCAAAAATCGGTACGGAAAAGCCCCTCCTAATGAAGCCGTGAGTGTAGCAGTTCAGCAAATTTTATTCCCTCAAAAGGTTGACCCATTGCCCTAATTCCTATCGATTCAACAAGCCGCTGCTTTTTTGAATTTGGCTGTGCCAACTATGTACACGAAAGTAAGTCGAGGTGATTTGATTTTCTTTAAAAAGTCAAAAAACTTTACTTCTCAAGAACAAGCCTTGTTAAATATTTGACATCGGGAAAACTCTGGGCGAAGAACAACATCATTAATAATACTTTAAATTACAAAAAACAATGATAAACGAATATACATTCATTCATCATGAATGTCAAATTGCAAAGGACTTAAAAATGCCCACTGACAAGTTTCATGAGATGTTAGATAAACATAATATCACTCGAAAAGGATGGGCAACCACTGAATTTATGATTATGGGCTATATGAAAAATATTATAGTGCATAATTTCAGAACACCAGAATTGCCGGGTGAACGAGAGGTCGTATTTTCCGAAGCGGGTCGAAAGTGGGTGAAAAAATTAATAGTATTACTTAACACTGATAAACCTGACCCTTGGATTGAATACTATAACTAAAGAAAGTATCTTCAGTATAACTAATGAAGGCGAAGAAATTTTTAGATTTTATATCCCCGAATATAACAAGATTGGAAAAACGTTTTCCTCGCCACTGCGAGCAGATACAAATCCATCAGCAAGTATTTTTAAATCCGATTCAGGAATGTACTTGATTAAGGACTTCGCAGAAGGAAAGGTTTTAAATGCTATTGATTTTGTAATGATTCTTAAGAATATTGACTTTTATGGGGCAATGAAACTTATAAATCAGGACCTCCAGTTGGGTTTGTCAGAAGCAGTAAAAAAAGTAGATTTTGAAGGAGGAACACTTGAATATTGGGAACAATATAATGTAACAAGTGAAGTCTTAAATAAGTATGAAGTTAAATCTTGGGAAAAATTTAAGACAAATAATGGAATTGAGGTTCGTGCAACCAAAACAAATCCAATTTTCTCTTTCAAAATTGCTGATGCTTATAAAATTTATATGCCACTGGCAAGAGATAAGAAATTTAAGCATCAATGGGTTGGACAAAAATCGAAAGAATATTGTAATGTTTTTGGAATATCTCAACTGCCTGAGCATTGTACTACGATTTTGATTACTGAAGGATTGAAAGATTGTATCGTAGCAAATTCAAATCTGAATGATGATGGAATTTGGGCAGTTGGCATCGACAACGTTGCAACAGGAATTGACTCAAAAACCTTGGGATTACTGAAAAGTAAGTGCGATAACTTAGTGTTATCTCTTGATATTGACGAAAAAGGATTAGAAGGAAGTAGTAAAAAGTCCACAATGTATGGATTACGAAATTTTATTCTACCATCAATATTGAAGGATTCTGGTGGGAAAGACATCTCCGATTGGTTTCAATTGAAGTTGGAAAAACAAACGCTCCTTGATGAATTAGGAAGAGTTCTGGCGAGTTCAGAACCGCCTATTTCAAAGGAAAAAGTTGGAAGAAGTCCAATTTTGATGAAACTTTTAGAGAGTGAACAATTGATAGCTAAGTATGCATCAGAGGAAATAATTTATTCACCTCCTTTGATTTCACATGGCGAAACACCAGTAATTCGGGAGGGTACAATTAATATTGTCCAAGGAAAATATGGAAGCCATAAGACAAGAATTGTAGAACTATGTTGCAGCTTATTATTAAGTGAGCCTAACTGTACGAGTGATTTTCTTGGATTACAAAAGACTGATAGTAAGCAAGTTACAATTATTTACATTGATACCGAACGTAACCTAAAAGAAGAATTTCCTACAGGGATTCTGTCGATAAAAAACAAGGCTTGTATTGATATAAATACAAAGACTTCAACGTTTAGGTTTACATCTATCAAATCCATTGAAAGAAGTAAGAGGTTGGATGCAGTGAAAGATTTTGTAAATGCAGTTAGGGCAGAAACTGACAACCATATACTGGTAGTGTTAGATGTTGCAACCGATTGTGTGGCAGACTTTAATTCTCCTTCTGAAAGCATGAAGTTATTTGATTATCTTGGTAATCTATGTGATAACTTTAATGCAACGTTCCTGTTAATACTTCACGAGAACCCAAACTCGGAAAAAGCTCGTGGGCATACAGGAACTGAAGGTGCAAACAAGGCCTCAACCGTTATCCATATAGGATTTGAGAAAGATGGTAAGAATCAAGACACTGAACTTATCAAGTTGAAGTTCTTGAAGATTAGAAGTGCAAAGCGTGCTGAACCTTTATATTTGGTGTATTCAGATATAGCTAAAGGGTTGATTTTGGCAGATAAGGAACTGGTAAGACAGAAGACGGCAGAGCGTCGTCAGGTAGCGGATGTTGAGATGGTAGCTGAAAAAATAGGAGATATTTTTAAAGAAGCGACCATGCCTCAAAAAGAACTGATTGAAATATTAAAAACTGAGTTTGAATGTTCAGATAATACCTTGAAAGAAAGGTTGAAAGATATCGAGGAGCAGCAAATTGAGATTACAAATATAAGGTCAGAACCATGTACAATCAAAACTCATAGTGCCCCTGGTAAAGCAACTTACTATGAATTAGTCGTACAAACAATAGAAGAATAAATTTTATTACCACCCAACCAATCCAAACCCTTATACAGGCAATTGTTTTGGTTGGGTATAAACCGAATTTTCCAATGAAATTTTGTGGAACAATAACAGAAGTATTTCCATTAATGGAAATGACAATTAATGAAAAACCGAGTAAAAAAGTAGAATTTCTACTTGAGTATGAGTCAGGACAGTGGCCTAAAAATATAGTGGTTGAGGTCTGGAATGATAAAGTTGATAATCCTAATATTATTGTTGGGAATAGAGTAGCGGTAGAGGTCAACTTAAAATCAAGAAAAATGGGGGATAGATATTTCAATAATATCACAGCCAATCGCATTGATTTAGTAGAAGATAAGGTAGCTTAGTAGCTGATACCAAAACATAGGAAAATGCCTAATGTTACCCTTTAAACTTATCTATTATTGTGTAACGTTAGGCAAAAGCCTATGTGTTTAATAAGAATTTTTGATGTCTCAAAATATAGAGATTATGACAGAACTTAATGAAAATCAAAGGAAGGCAGTAGAATTTAGTGGCAAACATCTGCTTCTACTGGCAGGAGCTGGGACTGGCAAAACTAAAACCATCATTGCTCGTGCTGTCGATTTAATTTCCAAAGGTGTTTCTCCAAACAAAATTTTAATCCTAACTTTTACAAAGCGTTCTGCCCAAGAAATTGTAACAAGGATTGAATCTTCATTGGGACCTAATCAAGCAAGGAATCTATCGGGAAGCACTTTTCATTCTTGGTGTAATCATCTACTACTTTCCCATCCGAACGAATTTGGGTTGAAAGATTTTACTATTATAGATGAAGATGACCAAGTAAATATAATGAAGTTGATATGTGGAAAAAATAACCTTCAATTTGAAAATCTGAGGATTAAACCCCAAAACTTGGTTGATATGTATTCCTTTGCACGCAACACTAAGAAAAATCTTACAGAAACTATAAAAATCAAGTTGTTGGCAGACCTAAAGGATGGAGAACTTGAAAAAGCCTTGCAAGAAATCAAGCCGAATATAGAAGTAATTTTGAGAAGTTACGAAGCGAAGAAGAAAGAGCGAAACTACTTAGATTATGATGATATATTGCAAATAGTGGCTAAAACCCTGCAAAAAGACGAAAATGCAAGAAAAATTATTGGCAGTAAATATGAACACATTTTAGTGGATGAAATGCAGGACACTAACCCTTTACAATGGGATTTGCTAAATCCTTTTCAAGATTATTGCCATCTCTTTTGTGTGGGCGACGATGCACAATCAATTTATTCATTTCGAGGGGCGGATTTTAAGAATATCCATCATTTCAAAGAAAATGTGAAGGATTCAGAGGTATATAAACTCGAAGATAATTATCGCTCGACACAAGAGATTTTAGATTTATCTAACTGGCTTTTGGAGAAATCTCCACTCAAATATGATAAAAAACTAAAAGCAGTAAGAGGTGTTGGGATTATACCACAATTGGTCAATGTTGAAAGTGAATGGGAAGAGGGGTATTTTGTAGCAGATAAAATTTTAGACAATTACCATCATAAAAATAAAGAATTTAGGCACCATTTAGTATTATCACGTTCACAATTCTACACGAGAAGTTTGCAAGCGGTATTCATTGAAAAGAAAATTCCATTTGTTACTTATGGTGGTAGAGGTTTTATGGAATCGGCTCATTTGAAAGACTTATTTGCAGCTTTAAGAGTTGTTAATAACAAGAACGATGAAATTGCTTGGATGAGGTTTTTAACCCTTTGGCAGGGTATTGGGGATGTAAGAGCCTCCAAATATCTTGAGCAGATTTTAGGCTTTAATAGCATGGAAGAATGCTTATCATGGTTGCAATCGTTAACTGGTGCGAGTGAACAAAAACTGGCTCAGACCATCAAGAGCATTTTTGATAATAAGCAAGATTTAGTGCAAGCGGTGCATGTGGCGTATGAAGAATTGAAGGAAAGATTATCTGTAAAATACGTAGAAGACTGGGAAAATAAAAGAAAGCCTGATTTTCCTGTTTTAGAAATTTTGGCAAGTAAATACTCTAATTTAAGTGAATTTATTACAGAATGCTTATTGGACAATTCACCTAAAATAAACAATTCGCCAACTCTACAAAAGTCTAAAATTGAGCAAAGCGAGAATAAAGATAAAGTTATAATTTCGACCATTCACTCAGCCAAGGGATTAGAAGCTGATACTTGTTTTGTGCTGAATGTGTCGCCAATGCAATATCCTCTAAGCTACTCGATTGGTAATCTTGATGAAGTGGAGGAAGAGCGACGAATCTTGTATGTTGCCTTAACCAGAGCAAAGGATGAATTGATTGTAACACGTAGCAAGAAATCAATTTATGCAGAAAATTATCAGGTGGAAAATCAAACAGTTGAAAGCTATTTTCTGAATGAGTTACCAGATAATTTAGTCGAACAAAAATCACTCGGCACAAAGCAATGGGGAATAGAAAAATCTGATAATCAGCAAAATAATGCAGTAGATTTCGGAATGGATTTTTCATGAAAAGCTCTAAATGAAGCAACCCAACCAAGCTAATTGCGTATTTAGACTATTGTTTTGGTTGGGTTATTTGTTTAAATTAGATTATTCTTTTGTGATGTATATATAACAAAATTAGAGCTTGCAAGATTGAGACTGTCAAATAACTGAGGTAAAAATTACCCTCTGATTGTATAGTTAAATGATTATTTTACCAAATTTATCACAAAATTTAAGTCTAAAAAATTACAATTCAATAAATTTTGGTAGATTTAGGCAATTCAATATCAAAATAAGGAATTATTAAATCATGACCCATGAGTCCAAGTTAGAGAAAGAATAAAATTATATTTTGGTGACCTAATTGATATAGTATTTGGAAAAAAAAAGCCCATAAAATAACCCTATCAGTATGATATTTCAATGATAAAATCTTTGACTAATGGAAAATCCTAATTTATTAAATGATATTGAAAAAGCTTTGAGAGAGTATAAAATACCTCAATTAAACGTTGGACGGTCTATTGATAATGAGATACGAATTCAAAACGATAAAATAAGTAAGAGTCATGCAAGACTTACACAATGTAGTACAAATACCTTCCTCTTAGAAGATTTAGATAGTAAAAATGGGACATTTATAAATGATTTGAGGATAACACGAAAAATAATTGATGCAAATACAAAAATTAGATTTGCAGAAAGTAATTATCAATTGAATGACTTACTTTCATTATATATTCCTAAAGCGAATCCTATTATTTCTAAAAAAACGAATCCTTTAGATTTTACGGAAGAGTTCAGTGCATTAAAACAAGTCTATGAGCAGTACCCTAAACTAAAAAAAGAGGTAAAAAATAGAGATAAGACTATTAGAACAGGGAGTATTATCCTGTCTTCTGTAATAGGTATTAGTGCTGTCCTTACTGGTGGGGGGAGCATACCAATATTGTCAGTTTTGTCAGGTGCTGGTTTAGGAATGCTTATTCCTACATTAAGTTCAACTATTCTTTCAACAGAAGAAAAAATAGAACTTATTGAAAAAGAATATCGAGAAAAATACCGGTGCCCAAATCCTAATTGTCAAGAACCATTTGGGAACAAAGAATGGGAACTTCTTGCGAGAATGAAAGTGTGTAATCGTTGTAAAGCGATATGGATAAAATAAATTTCAAAAAAAGACTTACCTTTCTCATACCAATTTGATTAATTAATGAAAACGAAATTTATCCAATTTTAAATAAAACAAATCATGTCAAATTTAACTGAAAGTACAGACGTTTTAGAGAATACTACTCAAGAAACTAAATCGAAACTATCTAAAGTATTTTCAAATAGAAAAGCCAATGCTATCATTACAGCAGGAATTCTTTCTGGAGGCGGAGTTGCCGCTTTTACTTGGGGATTGGCAAAAGATGAAACACATACTGCACCCGTTAATCCAACAATAACCACAGATTCAACGTCTGTAAATACAGATAGCACACAAGTATTACAAGCTGCATTGGAAGTACCAGTGAAGGATGGCATTATAAAGCCTTCGGAAAACGTGTGTATAGCAATAGTAAATGATGGTATGGACTTTGAAACAGCATTTAATACTGCCCGCACAGAAGTAGGACCCGGTGGCGTTTTTTCGTGGAATGGAAATGTTTATAATACCTATTACAAAGAAGAATGGATGAGTTTATCGTTAGAACAACGTCAAGATTTTCTACATGATATTGGATTTTCTCCTATAAATCATTTGCAAAATACTAATAATGATTTAAGCATTGTAGAAGAACCTACACACTTTATTGAAACTACCCTTAATGGGCATAGAGTAGTTGGGGTTGATGTTGATAACGATGGTATTATTGACTCAATCGTCTATGCAACTGTAGATGGAACAAAAATAATGATTGTTGATTCACATGGAAATGAGGCTTTAGATACAATCATAACCATTGATTCGATTACAAATGAAACAATAAAAGTTGAGGCTATTGAAAATCCAGAAATTTTGACAAATTTACAGTTTCAAACAATGATTGACGAAATGAATATTTCGGATGATTTTGGCAAAGCAATTGAAGATAGTGTGGATTATGAAGGTATTACATCAGACGATGATAATAATGAAGATAATGATGAGGTGGAAGTTGATAACACGAACTTCGTAAATGATGATGACAATGATTTTGTCAATGATAGTGATTATATCAACAATGGAAATATAGATGATATGAATTAATATTAGCTCGGTTAATTATCAAATTTAGAATGAATAATTTTAAAAACACCTTAATGACATGCCAAAACTGTAACAAGTTAATAATGGTCAAGACATCTGATTGGAGCAACGGAAAAATACAATGCTCACATATAGGTTGCGGCTATGTCAATATACTAAGTTCTCATTATTATTATAGTGAAAACATCACACAGAATTTATCCGAATTTGGTAAGTTAGTATATAAAAATGACCCATCTTATGAGTATTTTCTCAAATTGGGTAAAAATGTTATTGGTGTGGCGGACGACTGTGATGTAAAATTAGAACGATTCATTCACAATAATAAATGTTTTATAAGTCGACGACACAGCACAATAGAGGTTATTTTTGATAAGTGGAATGGATTGTTTAGATACAGAATAAGCGACGGTGCTAACGATACTCTTTCCAACGCCTATAAAAAGAGTCTAAATGGTACAAAAATAAATGACCTATCATTGAAAGAAAATGAAATTGTTGATGTGCCGAATAAAGGAATTATTAATATAGGAGGTATGGATAAATTTGAAGTATCTCCTTATATTATCCCAGAAAAAATATTAAATAACTACAGGGTTAATGTCACTTTTGATGAAGATAGCACTCAATAGTTCTCTTATAAAAATTATTTTTATGAACTTCATATTCCACCAAAATACAAAAAATATAATATGGAAGTCGCAATAAAGACACCTATTTCATTTTCAGAAATAGGTCAAAGGAGTAATAATGAAGATAGCTTATTTCCTAATCAAATCTTTAATGAAAAATCGAACCGATTGTTTGTTGTTTGTGATGGAATGGGTGGAGCTGACCAAGGTGAAGTGGCAAGTAAAATAGTTTGTGATGGAATCGTCGACATTTTTTCTCAAAATAGAAAAGCAAAAATCAGTATTGAATTTGTAGTTGAGGCATTAAATTCTATACATGAGAAAATGAAGGAATATCTGCATCAAAATCCATTTGTGAACAGAATGGGAACAACGCTTGCACTATTAAAGTTGGATGAAAATGACACTACGGTGGTACATATCGGAGACAGTAGAGTATATCAAATAAGAAAAGGAAAAATAATATTTAAAACTAATGACCATAAACAGGTAAATGAAATGGTCAAAGCGGGTGTCATAACATCTGAACAAGCGAAGACTCACCCTTGGCGAAATAAATTGAGTAAAGCTATTATTTGCCAAAGCGTTGAAAAAAGTCGTATTGCTACACCTGAAATTAATTTTATTAGTGATATACAAAAAGATGATTATTTTTTCTTGTGTAGCGATGGTGTCTTGGAAGGAATTGATGACCAAATACTTACAATAATTTTGAATTCTGATAAAGAAAATCAAATAAAAGTAAATGAAATTTTAGATATTTGTAAAAATCAATCAAAGGATAACTATTCAGGACACCTCATACAAATAGATATTACCTAATAGCATATAAATACTACTATGAATTCTTTTTATTTTAATATCTACCTTTTGTTGATAACTCTTACAATAAACGCACAACCTTCCCAAAGTTACGCAGTAATAGTTGGTATTTCGGATTACAAGATATTGACCAATAAATCAGGTGATTTAATCTATGCTAAGTATGATGCCTTAAAATTTTTACAATTTCTTAAAACCCCAAAAGGTGGAAACATACCAGCTTCAAACATTATTTTTTTGAGCAATAGCGATGCGACTAAAGCCAAGATAATGACTTCATTAAATCTGTTTAGGAAAGCACATAAAAATGACAAGGTAATTTTTTACTTTTCAGGTCATGGAATTGATAAGGGCTTTGTACCCTATGATGTTTCTGCAACGAATAGCAATTCTATTTTATGGCATGATGAAATTAAGAATGCTTTTAAAGATTGTGATGCCAGCATCAAGATTTGTTTTGCAGACGCTTGTCTATCAGGAAGTATGAAAACATTAAGTAATACAACGAAATCAGATGATAAATCGGTGGATAAAAATGATAGTAATGTTGCCATGATTCTTTCCTCTCGCTCTTCACAAAATTCCCTTGAAAGTAATGCAACTAAGGGAGGTGTTTTTACTTATTTTTTATTGAAAGGACTAAATGGTGGAGCAGATAAAAATAGTAATTATATCGTTACCATAAGAGAGTTATACACATATATGTCACCAAGAATTCAAAAAAGTACGCCCAATGCACAATCGCCAGTTTTTTACGGCAAATTTTCTAATGACTTACCAATGTCGTATCTTTGAAACCCTAAAAAATTGTATAAATGAGTATAACAACCTTTGCAGAATTCTATAAACGTTACCCGATAAAACCTAATGACGATTCTTATGTCTTAGGAAGTGGAACTTATGGAAAGGTAATAAAGGTTGAAGACCAAGTGGAGACAGAATGGGTTGCTGTTAAAATAAGCGAGTTCAAAGGCAATGATACCAAGTCTTTGAAATCCGAAGTTGAAATAGCACAAAAAATCCCTCGTCAAGTAAATATTGCAAGATACGACACTTGTTATCGTTTAGAAACGACTACAAATATCTGTGATTTTGCAATAATGAAGTTCTATCCAGAAGGGAATCTTCTACATTTACTCAAAAATACCCAATTAAATAATCATCAAAAAGAGGAGCTTATAAGAGGTATTTTATTGGGGTTGCAACACCTGCATAAACACAGAATTGTCCATCGTGATTTTAAGCCTGCGAATATTTTAATTTCGAGAGATACAAGTGGTAAAATTATTCCTAAAATTGCTGATTTTGGATTAAGTAAATTGGTACAAGAAGAAGAAATTGAGAGTTCTGATTTTGATTTAAGTGATGGTCGAGGTACACCATCGTACAAAGCACCTGAGCAAATTGAAGGTGGAAAAGTAAGCTTTAATTTAGATATTTGGGCTTTTGGAGTTATTTTATATGAAGTTTTTGTAGGGGAAAAACCCTTTATTATAAACTCTAAAACGGGAAGTGATCAGTCACTCAAAAGGGAAATTGAACATAAAATAGTTACTGTTGAAATTCCACATAAAATTAATAATATTCCACAGCCATTTCAATTGATGATAAGGCGATGTTTAGTAAAAGACATTCATATTAGGGCGAGAAAAGTAGAAGAATTATTAGATATTTTAGATGGAGTAGCTCAACTAAAACAAGAAGCCGAATTATTGATGGCTACTCATAAGTATGAAGATGCAATTTTTGTTTATAATGATATTTTAAAAAAGAGAGAACACGATAAAAAGGCTATCGAAGGGGTTAAAAATTGTCAAAAGTATATTTACGAATATACTATCCAAAAACTATTATCTGATGCTAATGATTTCTTGAATAGAAAAGAATATGACATAGCTGAGGCGAAATACAATGAAGTAAGGATTTTAGAACCAAATAATTTGATAGCTTTAGATGGAATAAAAAAATGCGAGAATGAACGCCTTCCTCAACCTAAGTTATCCAATGAAGAATTGACAGATATTTGGGAAGAATCAACTGACATATACATTGATTCTAAGCCAGCGATACAACAAAATACTCCAATAATTCCAAATAGCAAAAAAGTATTACCTAATCAAAAAAATGCCAATTATAATTCGAATGTGGTCTTTTCAATTATAGGATTAGTGGCTCTTCTATCTATTGGATTTTATTGGTCATCTAATAAATCGGATTCAAAAACCACTCAAACAGAACAATCAACAACCTCATTAAACCCAGTTTTGGAGGTTCCCAATACTAATCAACTCTCGTCAAGTTCAGCTATAAAAACAAATAAAATTATTCAACCAAACACAAAAAAGAAAAATGACAATTTACCAATACCGCAGGAGCAAATTGTAACATCTTTACCCATAAAACCCCATGTTGAAATAAATGTATCGGACAATTCAGCCTTAGAATTGCAAAAATTACAAGAAGAATACGATATATTGATTGATAAGGGTATCAATGCTATTAATAATGGTAATAATAAAACATTGGCAATAAATACATTTAGTCTTGCAAGGCAAAAAGCCGATTTAAACCCTAAAATCAAAAAAAATAAGGCAGAAAATGCCTATAATGTATATTATAGTAAAGGTAATCGAATTTTTGAAACCGACGAATATAGTGGTGCATTATCATGGTTTTTAGTAGCCCAATCCCTAATAAGCACACCTGATGTAAGTAAAAAAATAAAAGAATGTAATAACAATTTATAAATAAATGTATGCAAAAATTAATTATGAAATTACATCTACTAAAATCAGTATTTATTTTTTGTAGTCTGCTACTATTGGTCATTCATCCAAGATATAGTGCAGCAAAATCACTTGTAAATATTGTAGCTATAGATGATGAATATGACCGTTATAAAAAGAAAGGCGATGAATATTTAAAAAAAGGCGATTATATCAATGCAAAAAAGCAATATAAAAATTGTTTAGAAGTACCAGGTTTTGAAAATGATGAATATGCCCGTAAAAAAATTGTTTTATCGGATGAATGTATTGCTTTGAAAGAACAAGCGGAGAGTCTATTACAGAAAGATAATGCTACCAAAGGAGTTCCACTTTTGAAAGAAGTTTTAGGTAAAAATCCAGAAGATATTGAAACAAAAAAAAAACTAACTGATTATTGGAAGTCTAATGGTAACAAGTATTATGGTATAGAAAAATTTCAAGACGCTCAAAATAGCTACAAAGAAGCTCTAAACTATGCCGAAGACAAATATACATTGGCAATTCTTATTCAAAACTGTGAAGATAAATTAAATAAAGAAAAAGAATTGCTTCAAAAAAAACAAGATGAAATCAGTACAGTAAAGCAAGAGCAAATTCCACAAAAGAACGAGACACCTATCATATTAAAAAAAGAAATATCTGATGGTACAATTGTCAAAGTGAAAAATAAGACTTTTCCTAAAATTTTAGTTGGCATAATAGGGGTTGGAACAGGGACTTATGCCTATCTTACTAATAGTAAGTATTCAAAAGAATTATCAGACTTTAAAACATTTGAAAGTGCTTATGACCCTGATGGTGATGGTTTTATTAGAAATAGTGATAGTTATCAAGAATGGCAAAAAAAATACGATGTTCTAAAAACATCACAAAAAAGTAAACAAATGATTATTAATACATGTCTTGGAATTTCAGCTACAGCATTAATCGTAGAAACAATTTTATTATTAAAGAAACCAAAAACCAAAAAAGGCTTATCTTTTCGTGCAAATCCTCACAATGTTGGATTAGCTATTAGATACGATTTCCAAAAATAAAAAAATATGAGCATATTAAATAAATACTTAATAAAGATATTAAATCTATTTCTAATATTTTTTCTTTTGGGATGCCAATTAGAATTACCTATTCTTAAAACTTTAAAAACCTGTCAAAATCCAAGTTCTCTATCTTCAGTTGTTGATGTTACTAATCCAAAAATGTACACTTTTTCACTTGGTGGTGTAACAGACGATATAGTCTCAATTACATGGAAGATTACAACATTAGCGGGAGTAAGTGTTAATCAAACAACAGTTAAAACCTATAATCCCTATGTATTTACGCTAACTAATGAAGGCTCATATCACGTGAGTGCTGAAATTATAACAATCTGTGATGAAACAACATTATTAGCTAATAATATTTTAGTTTCTAAGCAGTGTCAAAAACCGACAAATATTATACTTTTGTCTAACACCAGTTCTAAATATACTTTCAGAATTTCCGGAAATACAACAGATGTAGCTTATGTTTCATGGAAAACTACGAATGCAATAGGAAGCGTTATTAATCAATTAACAAATAATAATGCTGATGATTTTGAAACAGTTTTCTCAGAAAGTGGTACATATACAATTAGTGCAGATATATTTACCGCATGTGGTAATAAATTATCATACAAAGTGGATTATACTTACGTTGCACCTGCATTTTCTCTTGAAAAAGTTTGGGATAAGAGTTTTGGTGGAAATGGAAATGATGGAATAGCAGCTATGACTGTTATTTCTGATGGAGGGACATTGATTGCAGGGTGGTCAGATTCCCAACCGTCGGGTGTCAAAACTGTATCTTATAATGGAGGACTAAATGACTTTTGGGTTATTAAAGTGGATGCGTCGTGGTCAATGGTTTGGCAAAAAGGTTTTGGGGGTACAAGCAATGAATTGTTATCTACCATAACAAGTACCTCAGATGGAGGAGCTTTAATTGGAGGTTTATCAAATTCTGCGGCATCAGGTAATAAGACATCTGGAAACAGTGGAGATTATGATTATTGGGTTATGAAAATTGATGCAAGTGGGAATAAACTTTGGGATAAAACATTTGGAGGAAGTCAAACAGACTATTTGAAATCTATTGTGGTAACTTCTGATGGTGGAGCTATTTTAGGAGGATTTTCTAATTCAAGTATATCAGGAAGTAAAACAGCTTCTGATTACTCTGGTGGTGATTATTGGGTGGTTAAAATTGACGGAAATGGTAACAAATTATGGGATAAAAGTTTTGGTGGCTCAGGATTTGACGATTTAAACTCAGTTTATACAACTTCAGATGGAAGCATATTACTTGGTGGCTTATCATTTTCAGGTATCTCTGGAAATAAAACATCAAATGCGGGTGGTGGAGCAGACTCATGGGTAATAAAACTTAATTCCCAAGGAACTAAAATTTGGGAGAAAAGCTTTGGTGGTGCAGGAAACGAAGCGATTAATGCTATCTCTTATACTAATGATGGATATGTTCTCTTAGGTGGTATTACGGGTTCAACTACTTCTGGTTCGGTGGCCACTGAAAGTGACTTTTGGTTAGCTAAAATTGATGCCAATGGTAATTCTCAATGGGAGAAACGTTATGGAGGAAGTGGTGGTGAATCAATAAGTACACTCGCAGTAACATCAGAGAATACATATATATTAGGTGGATATTCTACCTCTAACCAATCTGGTAATAAAACTACCGTTGGCTATGGGGATTATGATTATTGGATAGTAAAAGTAGATGCAAATGGTAATAAATTAGCAGATAATACATTTGGAGGAAGTGGTTATGATGACCTTTCTCATTTATTTATTTCCCCTCAAAAAGAAATCTATCTGGGTGGAAAATCTGATTCACCAATTTCTGGAAATAAGACTGCTCCAAATTATGGGCAAAAAGATTTTTGGATTGTGAAAATTAAGTAAATTGTGATTACTATTAAAATAATAATTTTAGTAAAGACTTTGCCTTTAAATTATAGGGATGATTAGGATTAGATGCCATAGTTTCAAATGCTATTTTCATTTTACTCCTATCATTCTTTTTCAAATAAGCCAAGGCAAGGTACCAATCAGAATTATCTCTTATTATTTTCAAGGTACATATTTTTGATTTTAATAGAGCTCTAATAGCACTATTTGCATCATTTTTAGCTAAAAAAGAAACACCTAAGTAATAATTTTTAATAGCTAATTCGTCGCTATTCTTAGAATTAACCTGTTCCAAATAATGCAGGGCTTCATCATATTTTCCATCATGATAAGAATCAATACCATTTTTAGTATTAGATTTTAGTTCAAATGGAATACTTTTTACTTGAAAACCATCATCCAAATTAGGTCGATAATTTTCCTCAAAAGCCTGTTGAGAGTTTGTTATGTTGAATTTTAGAAAAAAAATAGTTACACTTAAAATTAATAGTATTGACGCTGCAATAGACCAAATTTTTATTTTAGAGTATCTATTCTGATTTATAACAGGCATTTGTACAAATTTACCTGTTTTTACGCTTTCTTCTTCAAAATATTTGCTTTTATGTCTTTTCAATGCAACATCAAGTTGATTTTCAATACTAAGCATTTTTAAACCAAAACGTAGTTCCTTTTGTAATTTGACTTCATCGGCTAACTCACTATTATGGTTCATTTCATTCTCAAAATCCAAACTATCAGCTTCCGATAACTTATCCTCTAAATAAGCCTCAATCAATATAAATTGCTCTACTGTCATTTTCATAATTACATGTTTTTTGTATGGTTGATATACAAGGCTTTTAACTTTTCTGTACAGTCGAAACGTTTTTGCTTAGTTGAACTTTCTTTCATACCTAATTTTTCTGCAATGTCTTTCAATGATAATTCTTCAATATAAAACCATTCTATCACATTCTGACAATCGTTTTTAAGCCTATTTACAGCTAATCTAACAGCCTTAATAATTTCAGCTTTTTCTAAATCTTCTTGGATATTGTAAGTATCGGCAAAGTTAGGGTTATCAGAAATTTGAGTGCTATTTTTCACTCGATACGAATTCAACTCATTTAACCAAACTTTCTTACAGTAATCAAAAATTACAGTTGTAAGTTTAACATTTTCCTGAAATTGAAACCTTCCAGTTTCAATATTAATTAGAAAATTCATTAATCCTTTTTGAAATGCATCTTCTGCATCCATTTCGGAGCCTTTATTAGAATTGACCCAATGAGAAAAGGAGCGTAACAAATTTTTATATAAATAATCGTAGGCAAGAGAGTCTCTTTTTTGCAAAGCTTCATAAAAAACACGATTATTAGAAAAATCCATATTGAGTTTTATTAAGAGAAGTAGAATTAATACCCAAAAATATTAAATTTTGGATAGCCAATCTGTTTATCTTAACCTTTTTTCTTACCCATACAGATATTATTATATCTTTATACATTGAGATATTAAAAGGTAAGTCGAAAACATGCTAAATACTTTGATGAGGGACAAGATTTTGTATGACAAAGCAAAACTGAATCTGTAAATTTGGTTAAAATTGAAATTAAATACTTCAATTGTTAGGTATTCAAATATGGAAAAGTATAAAGAGAAGGCAATGTTAAATAGCAATGCGAGTAAAACGCTTACTTACCCAACCACTACAAACTCATATTTAGACAATTGTTTTGGTTGGGTTAATTACCGCTAAATAAATCACCTTTTCTGAAAACATTTTTTCTTGGTATATTGCAAAATAAAGTAAATACTACGACGCTGTTAATAACATCCTAACCTTGATGGCAAATCAAAATCCAGAACAAATCGCAAGAGATAATATCGACAAAGCTTTGATTGCTTGTGGCTGGATTATTCAAGGTATCAAGCAAGTTAATCTTTATGCAAATGTCGGCGTTGCTGTGAAGGAATATTTGACCGATGTTGGTCCTGCTGACTATGTATTGTTTGTAGATGGCAAGCCTTGTGGAGTTATTGAAGCCAAACGAGAGGAAGAAGGACATCGGATGAATGTCCATGAAGAGCAAGGTGAAGATTATGCCAATGCCAAACTCAAACATCTAAAAAATGAGCCGCTTCCTTTTGTATATATTAGTACAGGAGAAATAACTCGGTTTACAGATTTCACCGACCCGAAACCAAGAGCAAGAGAAATTTTTAGCTTTCATCGCCCCGAAACTTTGCGAGAATGGCTAAAAAAAGGTAAATCCCTCAGAAAAAGATTATTGGATTTGCCAGCCTTGCCGACAGAAGGCTTGAGAGATTGCCAAATCAGTGCTATCACCCAATTAGAAACTTCATTCAAGCAAAATAGACCAAGAGCCTTGATACAAATGGCTACTGGTTCGGGTAAGACTTTTACAGCAATTACATTTATTTATAGGCTTTTGAAGTACGCCAAAGCCAAACGTGTGCTATTTTTGGTAGATACAAAAAATCTTGGTGAACAAGCAGAACAGGAATTTATGTCATTTGTACCTAATGACGATAATCGTAAATTTACTGAGCTGTATAGTGTTCAACGCTTAAAATCAAGCTACATAGCCACTGATAGCCAAGTTTGTATCAGTACCATTCAAAGGCTTTATTCTGTTTTGAAAGGTACGGAATTGGATGAAAAAGCGGAGGAAGAAAACCCTAATGAGTCCCGATGGCTATCGGGACAACCCAAAACAATTCCACCGATTGAGTATGATGGCAAAATGCCTATCGAGTTTTTTGACTTCATTGTGATTGATGAATGCCACCGCAGCATTTACAATCTATGGAAACAAGTATTAGAATATTATGATGCTTTTGAGGTGGGTTTAACTGCCACGCCTGATAAACGCACTATTGGCTATTTTGACCAAAATTTAGTAAGTGAATATTCTCACGAAATGGCAGTTGCCGATGGTGTAAATGTGGGCTATGATGTCTTTATCATTGATACCAAAGTAACCCAACAAGGAGCAACACTTTGGAAGGGTGAGTACATTGAGCATCGTGAGCGACTGAGCCGCAAGAAAAGAAGAGAATTGCAGGATGAAGACGAGCATTATTCATCACAACAATTAGACAAGGATATTGTTAATCCTAATCAAATAAGAACCATTATCAGGTCATTTAAGGAGAATTTGCCACATATCTTCAAAGATAGATTTGACAAAGATGGTAATTTTGAAGTACCCAAGACCCTTATTTTTGCTAAAACTGATAGTCACGCCGACGACATCATTCAGCTTGTGAGAGAAGAGTTTGCTGAGGAAAATCGCTTCTGCAAAAAGATAACTTATGGCTCAGACAAAGATAGAAAAGATGCTGATGATAAGGTAATTGAGAAAGGTGAAGACCCCAAAAGTACATTAGCACAGTTTCGCAACGACTACAATCCACGTATAGCAGTAACGGTTGATATGATTGCCACTGGTACTGATGTAAAACCTTTGGAATGTTTGCTTTTTATGCGTGATGTGAAGAGCCGAAACTACTTCGAGCAAATGAAGGGCAGAGGTACTCGTACCATTGATTTAGATAGTTTGAGGAAAGTTACGCCCACAGCCAAACACACCAAAGACCATTTTGTGATTGTTGATGCCATCGGTGTTACCAAGAGTTTGAAAACTGATAGCAGACCATTAGAAAAAAGACCAGGTGTACCACTCAAAGACTTGCTTCAAGCCATTGCCGTTGGTGCAAGAGAAGAAGATTTGTTTACTTCACTCGCTAACCGACTCACAAGATTAGACAAACAAATTACTGAAAAAGAGAAAAAGAAGTTTGCTGAAAAAGCCGACGGAAAAACAGTTTCGCAGGTAGTGCATGAACTACTCAATGCCTTTAATCCTGATGTGATTGAGGCTATAAAAGATAAGATTGAGATAGAAATGGCTGGCGAAAGTCCAGAAGAGAAACATTCAGCATTTATTGCTCAACATTCGTTAATGCTCAACGAAGCTGCCAGAGTTTTTACTGGCGAACTCAATGAATATATTGAAAATGTAAGAAAAGCCCATGAGCAGAAAATAGACCTAATGAACCCCGATGAGGTCATAAAAATAGGTTGGGACAAAGACAACAAAGATAAAGCAAATGAACTCATAAAGGATTTTGAGGCATGGATGCAGCAACACAAAGATGAGTTGGTAGCATTGCAGATTTTCTACAATCAGCCCTATCGTCGTCGTGAGCTTACATACAGCATGATTAAGGAAGTGCTTGAAAAACTCCAAAATGATAAACCTGCACTTGCACCAATGAGTGTTTGGCGAGCTTATGAAGCCTTGGAGCAATGCAACGGCTCTGCCAAAAACGAACTCACAGCCATTGTTTCTTTGCTACGAAAAGTGAGCGGTATTGATGAAACCCTCACTATTTTTGATAAAACAGTGGACAAGAATTTTCAAGATTGGGTGTTTCGCAAGCAAGCAGGAGCAACCAAATTTAATGAAGAGCAAATGACATGGCTACGTATGATAAAAGACTACGTAAGCAGTAGTTTTCATATTGAAAAAGATGATTTTGACCTCGACCCATTCAACAGAAATGGTGGTTTGGGTAAGTTTTACCAGTTATTTAAAAATGATTACGAGTTGATTATTAATGAATTAAACGAAGTATTGGCAGCATAATGAATGAAGAAATAAAATTACCGAAAGGGTGGAAAATAGTTGAATTTAAAGACGTTTGCAATAAAATTGGAGATATTGACCATAAAATGCCTGTACAACTCTCATCTGGCTATCCTTATGTTTCAACTAAAGATTTCACTGACGATTTAAAAATCTCTTTTGATAATGTTAAATATATATCTAAAGAAGATTACTTGAATCTTTCAAGAAAAATTAAACCAGAAAAGGGCGATATTATTTTTCCAAGATATGGGACAATTGGCAAAAATATACTTGTTAACTTCGATAAAGAGTTTTTGGTATCATATTCCTGTGCAGTCATTAAACCAAATCATAATTTAGTGCTATCAAAATATATTTATCTTTATTCTCTTTCTCCAAAGATTACTGAAGAAATTAGAAAATACACGGTAGAAACAACTCAAGCAAATGTTGGTATTTCCTCAATTAAAAGTTTTATATTTCCCCTCCCACCCCTCGCCGAACAAGCCGCCATTGTAGCCAAAATAGAAGAATTGTTGAGCGATTTAGAAAATGGGAAACAGCAATTACTTACGGTACAAGCACAACTAAAAGTCTATCGTCAAAGTTTATTAAAATGGGCTTTTGAAGGCAAATTGACCAATAAAAATGTAAAAGAAGGTGAGTTGCCAAAGGGGTGGAAGTGGGTAAAGATTACTGATATTGCAGAAAATAATAAACACTCTTTAAAAGCTGGTCCTTTTGGTTCATCGCTAAAAAAAGAGTTTTATGTAAACGCAGGATACAAAATATATGGTCAAGAGCAAGTAATAAGTGATAATGCTTTTTTTGGTGATTATTTTATCAATGAAGAAAAATACGAAGAATTAAAATCTTGTAAAATAAAACCCTTTGATATTCTGATAAGCTTAGTTGGAACTGTTGGTAAAGTTTTGATTCTACCAGGAAATTGTGAAGCAGGAGTTATTAATCCACGGCTTATCAAAATTACACTAAACAAGGACATTTATTTGCATAAGTTTTTCAAATATTACTTTGAAAGTTCTTATGTAAAGAATTTTTATGGTTCAAAAGCACAAGGAACAACTATGGATGTTTTGAATTTGGGAATAATAAAAACTATTCCTTTTCCTCTCCCACCACTCGCCGAACAACAACGCATTGTAGAAGAATTAGAAAGTAAGCTAACGGTTTGTGATAAAATCGAAGAAACCATCAGCCAAAGTCTTGCCCAAGCCGAAACCCTACGGCAAAGTATCTTGAAGAAGGCATTTGAGGGGAAGTTGGTGTAAAATAAAGTTAGAGTATAAATAAATTCGCTAATTATAATTACATATTTTCAAACCTCAAACATCTACAATTATGGCAGATACTTACAAAGTTGTAACCAGCCTTTACGCCGAAACTTTCGGAAGAATTGATGAAAATGGCAAGGGTAAATCAAAAAACAATACTATCTTGATGGGGTCGTATGTAAAAATGCTCAACGAAGAAAATGGGAATTGGCAGAAGGTACAAGCATTTAGTATTGAAGGTTGGATAGACAAAAACAGCCTCGGTGATTCGCCCGACTTCAAGTGTTTCTTTGTAGATGTGGGTCAAGGAGATGCAGCATTGATAGAAGTTGGTAATGACGTAAATGGAATGAAAATTTTGATTGATGGCGGTCCATCAGATAATTTAGGTAGATACCTCAATAAATGGCAATACAGATATTATCTAAATAATGATATAAAAGTACATTTTGATTATGTCTTTATAAGTCATTTTGATAAAGACCACTATAATGGTTTGATAGATATTATCAATGACCCTCACTATACTTTTGGTACTATTTATCATGCAGGAATTGCAAAGTTCAACTCTGATAAGGCATCATTTCCTAAAGACGAATATGAAACAGAATTAGGTAATAAAGTAAAAGTTGGTACAAAATACTATCTAACAACCCAATTTGATACATTAGCAGAGTTTAATGCTCTCAAAGAAAAAGGTGGAATGTTAGATTTATTGGAAAAGTTTTTGTCAGCCGTAAATAATGCAAACAATCAGGGGCGTTTGCAAAATTTTGGTCGCTTGGATTTTAGTTCTTCTATTCCTTCAAGACAAATTAATGGCAAAACGTTTGCAATAGATGTTTTAGCACCTGTACCATCACAAATCTCAGAAGGTCGTGTTTATAAATATTTCGGTGATGAAGCTCATACTATTAATGGACATAGTATTGTTTTGAAACTAAAATTTGGGAACAACTCATTTCTTTTTGGAGGTGATTTAAATATCCCAGCAGAAGAGCATTTAATAGCACATTATGGTGGAAATAGCCCCTTTGAAGTTGATGTAGCAAAATCGTGTCATCACGGTGCTTCCGAATTTACAACTGAATTTATGGCACACGTCAATCCACTGGCTACTGTAATATCATCGGGAGATAATGAGTCCTATTCTCATCCACGTGCAGATGCCATTGGCTGTGCGGGTAAGTATTCACGCTCAAAACGTCCTTTGGTATTTTCAACAGAATTGGCTCGTTCATCAAATGTCAAGACTGATGAAATAAAATATGGTATGATAAATTTAAGGTCTAATGGCGTTGAAATTGTTATGGCACAAATGAAAGAAGCACCAAAAAAGGGAGAAGTTTGGGATTTGTACAATGTTAAGGTATAGACTGTAATAATTCTGGATAAAATCATAAGATAATATGAAAAATAATTCGGTAGGCTTTTCAAGTAATTGAAGGAAATTTAGGTGACATTCTTTGGGATGTATGGTGGAATTAATTATTTGACGCTTACCGATTTTTTTAAAAGTATGAGTATCGAAAGAGTGCAACGTTTACTGAAAGAAAAAGAAAATATCCGTCTTGAATTCAAGGAGGCTAAAACTGCTTTGCCCAAAAGTTTGTTTGAAACCATCTGTGCCATGCTCAATCGTGAGGGTGGAGATGTTATCTTGGGAGCAAATGATAATGGTAGCATTACGGGCATTGAACAAACCCAAATAGATAGTATGACTAAAGATTTGGTCAATTTATCAAATAATCCTCAAAAACTCGACCCACCATTTATCCTATTTCCAGAAACCTACGAAATAGATGGACAATGGCTTATTCATATCCAAGTTCCGTCGAGTTCACAAATCCATAAAACAGTCAATATTGTCTATGACCGTAGCCATGATGGTGATTTTAAGGTAACACAAGCCAATCAAATCGCTCAGATATACAACCGCAAAAACAACTATTTTACTGAGGGAATCATCTATCCAGCCTTGCGTTTTGAAGATTTTAATGAAGCCTTATTTCCTAAAATTAGGAACTTAATTCGTAGTCAAAATTACAACCATCCTTGGCTCACATTAAGCGATAAACAGTTGCTCGAAACAGCAGGTTTATGGAGACAAGATTTTCTAAGTGGAAAAGAAGGTTATACTTTGGCGGCGGCATTGTTGCTTGGTAAAGATACAGTCATTCAGCAGATTTTGCCACAGTACAAAATTGATGCTTTGGTCAGAATTCAAGATATTTATCGCTACGACGACCGTGAGTATATCCAAACCAATCTGATTGATGCCTATGAGCAACTGATGGCATTTGTAGCTAAGCACTTGCCCGATAAATTTTATATGGAAGATGACCAACGAGTAAGTTTGCGTAATAAGATTTTCAGAGAAATCGTTGCCAATCTTATTGTCCATAGAGAATATGTCAATGCTCAGCCTTGTTCTTTCACAATTTATGCCGACAGAATTGAAGCCATAAATGCCAATAACCCACATGGCGATGGAGTTATTGACCCTAATAATTTTGCTCCATTCACTAAAAATCCTTCCATTGCCAAATTTTTCATTCAACTTGGGAGAGGTGATGAGTTAGGTTCTGGTGTAATAAATGTCAATCGCCTCATCAAATCATACTCCAAAGCAGGGAAAGTACAATTTATTGAAGGTGAAGTTTTCAAAACAATTATTCCTTTTGATGCAACTGTACAAAAAACACTAATTGACGAAACAAATGAGGGTGGAGAAGCTACTGATAGTACAAATGATATAATAAATGATACAGTAAATGATACAGTAAATGATACAGTAAGTAATACAATAAAAATTAGAATGGTATCTATTATTAAACGACTTGCAGTTGAAACAGGTATTAATTCTAATGATTTAGCAAAAGCATTTGGTGTAGAGGCGGTTACAATAAGAAGAGATATACAAAAAATAAACAAATTAGTTAAGAATAGAGGCCCTAAACTTGGTTATGAATTAACTGAGTATATGAAATCAAAATTAGAAAAGAAGGTATAATAATATGACACAAAACACATCAAGTATAGTAAGTAAAGTATGGAGTTTCTGCAATCCTTTACGGGATGTAGGTGTAAGTTATGGAGATTATTTGGAGCAACTTACCTATTTGTTGTTTTTGAAAATGGCTGACGAATATAGCAAGCCACCACATAATCGTCAACTAAACATACCAACGGAGTATAACTGGGAAAGTTTGACCTCCATCAAAGGAGCAGCTTTAGAACTGCACTATGCAACACTTTTAAGAGAATTAAGCACCCAAAAAGGTATTTTAGGACAGATTTTCACCAAAAGTCAAAACAAAATTCAAGACCCTGCCATGCTTGCCAAAATCATTGATATGATTGATAGTGAACAATGGTTGGTAATGGGTGCCGACGTAAAAGGTGATATTTATGAAAAGCTGTTGGAGCAGAATGCACAAGATGTAAAAAGTGGTGCAGGTCAATACTTTACACCACGTCCATTGATTCGGGCAATGGTAGAATGTATTCAGCCTCAGCCAATGAAAACCATCGCTGACCCAGCTTGTGGCACGGGTGGTTTCTTTTTGGCAGCCTATGATTTTTTGGTAGCCAATAATAAATTAGATAAAGACCAAAACATTTTTCTGAAACACTCCACCTTTTTCGGAAATGAAATCGTAGCAGGAACAAGGCGATTGGCTTTAATGAACTTATTTCTTCATAATATTGGTGATATTGACAGCGATAATTTTATTTCACCTGCTGATGCTCTTATTGCAGCTTCGCCGACAACTTATGACTATATTTTAGCCAATCCACCATTTGGTAAAAAGAGTAGCCAAACATTCACTAATGATGATGGAGAACAGGAGAGAGATGATTTAACCTATAATCGTCAGGACTTTTGGGCAACAACCAGTAACAAGCAATTGAATTTTGTGCAGCATATTCGTACTATGCTCAAAACCACAGGCATGGCAGCAGTAGTGTTGCCCGATAATGTTTTGTTTGAAGGTGGAGTGGGTGAAACCATTCGTAAAAAACTGCTTGAAACAACAGATTTACATACTATTCTTAGATTGCCAACGGGTATTTTCTATGCCCACGGAGTAAAGGCAAATGTTGTATTTTTTGATAATAAACCTGCCAGCAAAGACCCTTGGACAAAAGAAGTTTGGGTGTACGACTACCGCACCAACATTCATCATACACTCAAGAAAAATCCATTAAACCTTGAAGTTTTGAAAGACTTTGTGGCGTGTTATAATCCATCAAACAGATTCAAACGAAAAGAAACATTTAACGCCGAAACTAATCCAGAAGGTAGATGGCGGAAGTTTACTTATGAGAAAATTATAGCAAGAGACAAAACCAGCTTGGATATTTCTTGGCTCAAAGACAAGTCATTAGCTGACCTTGATAACCTCCCTGACCCAGATATTATCGCCGAGGATATTATAGAAAACTTAGAAGCAGGCTTAGAAAGTTTCAGAGGAATCATGGCTTCATTGAGTATGAAGTAAGAGGTTTTGTAACCCAACCAAAACAATGGCTATATATGGGGTTTGGGTTGGTTGGGTATGGTTTTCATATATTTCTATTCTAAGATACCCACAAATTTTAGTTTGAAATCATTATGCATTTATGGGGTCAATATTTTAGAATTTTTGAGAATTTGGTATTTAGAAAGTAGTTGTGCAACAGTTACCTATGTTGTGCGTCGTTGTTTTGTCTGGCACGGTACTTTTGTTTACTGTTGTTCTCAGTTTTTTTATTAAAAGGGTTTATTGAAAAATCCAAATTCTGGGTCAATGAGTAATGCTCTGTCTAAAAAACTATTAAATTCTTCACATGAAGTTTCGGGTAAAAGCGAACAAGAATAACACGAAGCTAAATTTGTTCCTCCAATTCCTTGTCCGTCCGAATGATAACAAACTGGGTCAGAAGCACAGTCTTGACTTCGGAATAGTGCTGAATTTAAAATCTTTTCAAATGATGATGGATTTGATTGTGTAATAATTCCTCCATAACTACCTTCTGCCCCTGCAACTGTATAAAGTAAAACACCTTGCATATTATCACTATCTACGAAAAGTCTTTCATTTAATGAAGTTGAAGCATAACCACATAAAAACTCTAACTCTTTAATTATCAAGTGAGAAAGTGTATGAATTAATATGAATTTAGCTAAATGTTTAGGATTGCTAAATTTATCATTCTGTAATATTTCAGATGTTATAATTCGTTCTGAAATTTTGTCTATTCTTGATTTGAATTTATTACTTTCACCATAATATTTATGAAACCATGCTTCAATTTTGTCTTTATCAAGGTTAATGAAAATTCCTTCTCCGAAACTTTCTGTTGCTAACAAGTGCGGAGTATTAATTGCTTGTGATGATGTATATTTAACTTTTATGTTAGATTGTGTGTCGCCTTCAGCAATAAATAAATCTTTGTCAAACGGTTCTTGCCTTGTAAATGCCGTTTGTACAGTTGTTAGCTTTAAACGTTTCACCTTAATAAGTGTGGATATTCCTAATTCAGAAAGTGTTTCAGTTTCTTGATTTTCATACGTTAGACTATTTTGTAGCTCATCAATATAGTTTGGATTTTCCAAAATAAAGTTAAATTCTTTTAATCGGTATTGTATTTCAGCTTCAAAAGCCTCTTCTATTTTTTCGTCTATAAATTCGTCTAAAGTTTGTTTTTCGTATTTACTGAAAGCTGTATAAATTATTTCTTTACTGACACCACTTGATAGCAAATTTCTAATTGTAACTTTTTCTTCTTGCTTAATTTCTTGAATTTTCTTTGGTAGATATATGCTATTAATGCAAAGCGGGTAATAAACACTATTACTTGTTCTTATTACTGGTTTGAATTGCTTCGTTTTGTCTTTATTAATTCGCAAACCAAATAAACCTGCAAGGGTAACTTCTCTACCTTTTGTTTTACAATCAGCACTTGCACATTTAACCCTAATGCCTGCTAAGTCGGCAAATGTTTCTGAACGCAAGTATCTTAAATCTTGTTTTTCACAGCATTTTTCGGTGTAATCTATTTTAATATTTCCACCGTCTGCATCCTCTTCTTTAACATTTTTCTCGGCAATATTCCAGAATTCCCAAGGTATATCTCTAATTCCTCCATTGGGTGATGTCATTATAAAACGAACTTGTTCTAATTCAAAATATTTTTTCTTTCTATTTTCTGTTTTGGCTTTTTCAAAACAATGATAACATTTTGGTTTAATGAATTTTATTCCTGCATCATTTTCTTTGAATTTTTCTAAAGTTTGATGCCAGTTTTTCCACCAATCACGAATATTTTTAAATCGTTCACAATTAGGGCAATACATCCATTCAGGAAAGTATTTAGCACTGGCAACTCTCTTTGTTTCTAATGGAATACTATCATTTGGAATATATGGATTTGCAATATTAGTCGGCACTCGAACAAACTTTTGAAGACTTTTAAAATGCACTTGAAGCCGTTTCAACAAACGATTATCTTCAATTATGTATTCATCTTGGTCAAAAATTCTTGAATTATCGAAAAAATATTTCCATTTGTCAAATTCTTCAACTATCAATGCACCTTTTGACGTTTCTAAAATAGAACCTACTCCGCCATAGGCACTTAACATTTTTCTTGTTTGTGATTGAATATATTTTGCCATAATTTTTAGTTATTAGGGATATATTGAAATGATTCTTTAATCTGAATAAATGTGTCAGCATCTACTTCTCGCATTGATTGCATCACAATCCAATCATCAACATCAGATACGCCCACTTGGGTAGGTCGCTTCATTAATTCGTCATATTTTTTAAGACCAATATTTTGTACTCTTTCAATCCAATCATTTGCTAAAAAATCAATTCTATTTTCAAAAAAAGTATATTCATTGGTATAATTTTCAAATCGTTTTTTCAAAAATGATTTCAATTCATTAATATGTTCCTTTTGAAAATATTGTGCGTCATTATTTTGATTAAGACCTGGTATTTTATGCCTTACAAATGTTACCATTAATGTTGTAAGCATTTTATCTATTGTGTTCTCTGTAAAAGGTGTTACACTTAGTGGCTCAATTCCTTTGTAAAATGCCTGATGGAAAGGGATATAATGTTCAAAATATGATTTATCTCTTGCTCTGTTTGGGTCTAAAAATGTAATTACCAAACCTTCAACTTTTCTACCAACACGGCTGGAAGCCTGAATATATTCCGCAATATTTTTTGGCATTCCATTAACGAGCATCAAATTTAGTCTGCCAATGTCAATTCCAACCGAAAACATATTGGTTGCAAGCACTAAATCAATCGAATTTGAATTTACGGCTTTATATTTTGTTCCTTTTTTACTATCTCTATTTTCTAATTCAAATTTATTTTCTAACTGTTTTAATACCGCTTTAATTTTGCTACTTTCTATTCTTGCAGTAAGTTCTTCTGTTCTGTCCTCTAAACCAATATGATTATATATAAATTGATTGTTTCTTCCAAATAATCTTGTCTGCAAAGTTGCCGTATTTACAATAATTTCATCACCTACTTTGTTTCTAATTTTACCTACATCTTTTAAAGAATTATAATAAGAAACAACCGTCCAATAATCATCAAGCGGTTCGCCATTTTCAATTCGGGCTTCCAACAAATGAGCTAAAAGTTGTAATTGTGTATCAATAGCTGTTTTGCCAACGGGCATAAAACCAACATATTTTCTTTTGCTTATTTCCTTAGCTTCTTTTGCAAAAAAACTATCGTTATATCCAATGCCCGATGGAGGGAAAATATTTACTTTTCTTCCTCCATATAGTTGTTCAATTTGCTGTTTTGTATTTCTTGTTGTTGCTGTGGAAGCTATAATTTTGGGAGTCAAATTTTTAACTTCTTTTGTACAAAGTTTTTCAACTGCACTTTCAAATATTCCAACGATTGAACCTAATGGACCACTTAATAAGTGTAATTCATCTTGAATAATTAAATCAGGAGGAAGTTTATCATCATCTAAACTATTAAAAAATCTGTGGGCTTCTCCTTTCCATGCTATTTGAGCAAACTTATCAACAGTTGCAAATAAAAGAGTGGGTGGGTGTTGAAATAGCATTTCATCCACAACTTGAACTGGAATTTCCTTATGGCACGAACATTTTTTATTTAAGCATCTCATTTTAAATTTCCTGCTGTCTGCATCAAAACCATAATCACCTTCGGAAATGAGTTTTGTACCACACCAAGGGCAAGCCGAAATTTGAAATGTATTTTTATTTTCAGGTTTACCATTTTGTTTTCTACATTCACTTTCTATTTCATCAACAATTTTTTCTGCGTCTGAAAGTTTTCCCGGAGTTAATTGATTACCCACCCATAAGCCAATGCTGATAGGCTCATTTTTGAGTTCAGAGGTGTAGTTTTTTCTCAAAAATTCTAATGAAGCAATTAACTTTGAAGCTCTTTCAAATTGTTGTGCTGTTAATAATCTTAAAGTATAACGCATAATAACTGAAACACCTTTTGAAGCGTTTTCATCGTTCATCATTCGCCTCCAAACAATTGTAAATGCAGTAACAGCTAAATATGCTTCGGTCTTCCCGCCACCTGTTGGAAACCAAATTAAATCTACGATTTCTTTTCTATCTTCTGATTGGGTTTCTGTAATACCTCTTATGCTTAACAAAAGAAAAGCTAACTGAAATGGTCTATATTTTGGTGTTTTTTCAGTTAAGCCTTTGCTATCAAGCTTTTTGTAATCATAATTTTGAAAAAAAACTAAACTATCATAAGGTATTGATGAGTTTATTTCTGAAATATCTTTTTCTTTTTTAGTAAAGTCGTTATCATTGGAAATTATGATTTGAATAAGCATTGCAGTATTTGCAAATTGAAAAGCACGAAAAACGGTATCATTTTCTAAACATTTAATATTTGATTTTAAACGGTTGTAATTGCTATCCAGTCTTGCAATAATTCTATTACCAATTTGTTTCCCATTTTCAGAATTTGCTTCATTTTTTAATTTTTGTCCACCAATCCAATTTCCGTACAATTCAACAAAACCATATAATTGTTTTATTACTTCTTCTTTACTTATGCCGCTGAATAAGGATAGATTCTTAATATTAAGCGATTTATCAAGTAGTTGAAAATCTTTTGGATTTTCAAAATCTATTTCAGTAAAATCGTTTTTTGTTTCCTTTACGTTATATTCTGGTGCAAAGGTTGTCTGTAATAAATTTAATTCTTCATTCCATTTTACTGAACAATTATGACCAATACCATAACTTTTAACATCTTTATAAAGGAAGTTCAATTCCTCAGCTTCAATGTCAAATGGATTTAATTCTTCATTAGATTTATAAGGAAGTAATTTGTTGGATTTTATACTGATACCAACTTGAAATAAGCATTTGGAATTCAATTCAGGTGTTTTTGTCGTAAACCTTTTTGAAGATTGTTTGGCAGATAAATTTACTAATTGAATTTTAACGTATTTATTTCCTTTTGCAAAATATGTTTTAATATTATAACCAAGTTTCAAATCCTTATGTGATTTATCTAAAATAGGTAATTCGATAGGTGATTCTGTATCAATTATTTTAATAATTGTTGAATATTCAAAGCTTTTTCTTTTCCAAATTCTACCAATTAATTTGGCGAAAATTGAAATATTTTCCTTTATTGGTCTTTCTTTAAAACTTTCAGTTTTTTTGTAGTCGTCAAATTGTAAAAACTCACCACTTCTTGGTGTATTCCTACCCCCTTTATCACCTTTTAATTCCCTTATAAGCGATAAATATCCATCTTCAAATTTTAAAATATCTTTAAATGGAAATCGTGCATTATCATCTACAAAAGTATAATATTCATTTTCCGATATTTTGATTTTAATATCTATTTGATTTTCAGGTGTATAGTAAAATCCTCCACTAAATTCAACTTCAATGGTTTCAATAGATTTGTCAATGCAGAATGTTAAACCAAGATTATTTGGATTAAAATGATTTTGACTAACTTTATTTTCGTCTGCACTTGTATGGTGTTCTTTTGGTGGTTCAATATCTCCATTGTTTTGAACATCCAAATTATTATCATCTGCTATTGAATTATTTGCTTCTTCTGTTTCTTCTCTTACTTGGTTATCATCTTCAATTTCTAAGGTATCGCATAAGGTTTTCTCTGGAAAAATTATCGCTGAATAATAGCGTTGTAATGGATAATCTGAAATGATTTCTTCATTTTCGAGCAAACCAAAACTATCAGAACCAGGTCCAATTAATCCTTTATAAATACGGTTTTGAAATATATCTCTTTGCATAATTAGTCTATAATTTCTTCCAAAATTTTAATACTCTTAATAGTTCTCATTGGGGCTCCAACTTGAATAATTTCTTTAATTTGATTATCACCAAGCCAATCAAGCATTTTACCTTTTTCATTAGTTAATATATAGGTGTTTATTTCCTCACTCAATTCAACACCTGCCTTTATAATCCTGCCTGAATACTCTGTTTTTATAGCTAAAATATCTTTTATATTTTGATTCAGTTCAATATTGTTTACAGTTTTAATAATTGCAACTAAATCCAATTTTTTCATCGGAAATTTAGTTTTATTATCTAATTTTAGCCAATTTTCTAATCTATTTTTGTCAACAGTTAGCCCATTAAGTTTTACTTCATCGTAAAGGTTGTCAATAAGATACCCAAATCCTTTTGAAGTAAAATATTCTCGCAAAGAGTTTTTCCAAAGTAAAGAATAGTAATCAACTCTTGAAAAAAGCTCTTTTTCATCTGTTATTTTTATAATATCATGTAAAGTTTCTTTGTCAGGGTTTTGATAAATACGCACTTTATCGCCTTTTATTAGCTGATTTACCTCTTTATGATACTCTTCGTAACCTTCAACATAAACATTTTTAGATTCTCTTTCCTTTATTTTTTTCGTTTCTTCCTCAAATGTAATCTCGTAAAATATTTCTTCTCTCTTTGAAAAGTTGAAGTTTTCAGTATCAATTAAATATTTAATCCAGTCGTCGATGTTTTCAATATTTATTTGTTGCGTTTCTGGATAATGTAAACCACAAATTTTTTCTCTTTGAATTGAACGAAGGTCAATCTCATCTCTCTTTTTAAAATTATGAAGATAATAATTAAGAGATTTTGCTTCCTCGTTATAACATAATATTTTTGTTTGAAGGTTGCTAAAAAGTATCTTTTGAAGTAACACATCAGGATAAATTCCATTGCCAAATAAGGACAAAAATAAATACTTTTTATCATCCGCTTCTCTATTTGTATATTCTTTTAATGTTATTACTTTTGTTTGTTTCAAACCTGAATATGGTTGTTCAGACTTAGGCTGATTAAATAAATGAGAAAGATTTTGCAGGTTATTTACCTTTATTCCTTGCTGTTTATCTTCTAACTGCATACATTTTTGAATCTCTCTTTCACAATCAGATTTAATTGACCTTGGAACTACAATAAAATCAAAGGCTTCATTGTTTTTGAAATAATTAGCCTTTTGGTTAGTCGTCTTTATTAGAATAATTATTTTCTTATATATATTTCTTAGCTTTTCAAAATCATCTTTATAGGGGATTTCAATGTTGTAATATTCATCTTGAAACACTTCTTCTGCTTCCTTTTCAAAAGCCGATAATATTTCGTTTGCTCTTGCTCGAATACGATTTTCGTTATTAAATGCAGTAATTGGGTAAATTTTACGAATATATTTTAAAAGCGACTTTAAGTTTATAAGGTTATTATATTGAAATTCTTTTTGAGTAACAAATGTCGTGAAATTTGCAATTTCCAGACTTAAATCTGAATGCAAAATGGTTTCTAATTCTATATTTTGGTAATTATTATTTTCAAATAATTTCAGTTCAGGTAGTGTCCATTTCCATTTTAATACCTCAAAGTTTTCATCTGATTCCATATCCTGTGTTCCAATAAAAATGCAATAGTTAAATTTCTTTTGTCGATAGCTTTTTGATATTGCAGAAATGGATTGCAGATATTTATTATCTCCGATGAAAATAATTGTATCAATCGGTATATCATGAGAAATAAAATGGTCTTTGATAGTTCCAAAATCATTAACCACAATTAGTATTGGGTCAAATGGAGAATCTGGGTAAATCTGACCGCTTTTATTCATATAAATAAATGGGATATAGTCGGGTATTTTATTTAAAATATCATTTTTTGAAGCTACGATTATAGTTTTTGTTGGCTGTTTTAATGGTAAACAGTTGTCTTTAATTGAAATTTGAGTAAGAATGGCTTCAAATTGCTTATAAAGTTGAAACATTCTGTTTTCAAATTTTTGTACCCTCGTTTGATTGAATCTTACTTCTTCTAATTTATCAGAGTATTTCGATGACAATAGAATATAATCATTTATATTTTTCAATATAACCCTTTTTGTTGTACCCAAAGGAAGTATAAAAATTTGTTCGTTTTCAATCTTTTTAATAGTCGAAATTCGACCATCGTTTTTATTGATAACTATATCGTTTACGTTTAAATTTATTTCAGCTTTTATATTTTTGTCAATACAGTGAAGTAAGGTTGGTAGGATTGTAGGAATGAAATAAAGTGGAAATTTGCTATTATGGGGTGTTGTAATTTGAAGAATACTCCGTTCAGATTGTAATACTGAATGTATAATAAATGTGTTTACAATATTAAAATTAGAGGATTGAAATATTGAAAAATAGAATTGTTGTTCAAGTTTTATTTTGCTTTTTTTAATTAATTTATTAAAATAGTCTTCGTCCAAAAATTTCATGTTGTAAATTAGTTCTTTTGAGGTCAGTCAGTAGTTGTTTAAGTTTAATCAAGTTAAATTCTTTTTTGTGTCCTATGTAGTTTGATGGTTTGTTCTACAATGACGCATAATGATTGTATTGCCGCAGTAGTTAGCAACGCTGTTTATTGCGGCAATACGTGTTAGGCGAAGGTTTTTGAGGCAAAAAAGACTTCATTTCGCCTAACTCCTAAATATACGAAAGTTTTGTCGTATGTTCTGTATTAATTAGGACTATTTCGACAATATATTGTACTTTATGTGTGGCACTTTTTATATTTTTAATCAAATAGTTAACATATCAGCATTAAATATTATCAGCAATAGTACAAATTAAAAATGAATCAACACTTTTAATTTTAACATGTTTATTATTCGGTAATATAATTATATGAATGTATCCTATTAAACAGTTCTGCGTATGTCTGAGAATAATACAAATTGTAGTTTGGTGATTATCCTAATAACTTATAATTAAGCTCATACCCACCCAACCAAAACATTGCCTGTATATGGTCATTGGCGTAGTTGAGTCCCTATATTATTAAATAAACGACCACACCGAATTAATACGTCTTCATAATTTTTCTATTAAAAACACTAGAAACTCACAAAAAAAATATGTAAAAATACATCTGCCACAATTTTTTAATATTATGCCTATTCTAACCGTTAAGAAACAAACCTATCAATTCTATGATATTCTACTATTATTACGTCATTTGGGCAATCCTAAACCTTAACGATGCTTTTTCTACCAGTAAACCGGAGAGGATTACAGTTTATTATGATGATTTCTACAAAAAAGAGTGGTTCGCCAACTTCTCAAACTATCCTATAAAATTTGTGCATTTTGAACATCATTCAAATCGTGCTAACCATATTATACTGCGTACCAACTATGAGGCTAAAACCTATAAAATTTACTTGGTAAATACTGATTTGTTACATGACATTCATGGTATTGAAAATTATAGAATCAAAGGTTTATCCTATTTGAAGGGTAATATGTCTGTTATAACCATCAAAAGCATGACAGATAAAAATGTGGTCAAATTACTGACCCACGAATTTTCACATGGTAGAGGATTACCCCATTGTGAACATAAAAATTGTATTATGAACGATGCAAAAGGTAAGTACAGTAACTTGAAAAACTGTAATGAATTCAAAGAAACCTGCCTACTTTTCATCAAAAAAGAGTCAAAATTAAAGATTTAAGCTTTCTATTAGAATCCTCTTCCACAGCATCTTCTGAATTATTTAGATACCCCTACCTATAGTATCTACAAAACATATCCCCCATAACTAATTTTAATATCAATACCCCCATAGGTTAGAAATACTTCTCCAAAAAATCTAAATATCCATATAAGAGTAATACAGGTCTCATTCATTAGCCCCCTGCCTGCATAAGGAGAGGTGTGGCTCCGCCCGTATAAGCAAAATGACAGGTAAATTAATAGACTCATTCAATCATTGGTATTTTCAATGAGGATTAATTTCTGTTTTTCTGCAAGCTATGAATAAATATATAGCTTAAACTACAAAAGAGACTCACAACCAATCGTTCAAAAACCATTTTTCACTTAAACATTTTATCAATTATGTTAACTGTAACCAATTATCAACAACGTTCTTCAAAGGAAGAAAAAACTTATTTTGCACTTGAGCTGCAATCGGATGATTTAGAATTTGTGATTTCCCAAGCCACAGGCAGATATTATGTTACTGCCAGAAAATGCTGGATTTCTACCACCTTCAACGAAGAAATATGCAAAAAAATGATTGGTAAATCAATGGTTGGTTCAATTGCTAAAGTACAATGCGAGCCTTACGAATTTACAATTCCTGAGACTGGTGAAGTTATTACAAGACAACATCGCTATGATTATTCACCTACTGAACAAGGTTCTATGGAAGCTGTCGTATTGCAAAATCAAGAACTAGTATTTGCCTAAACAAACCATCAAAAACATTTTGAGGAGTAGAGTCTTATTGGCTTTACTCCTTTTTTATTTCACCTTAAATCAATTTCAATCATGCGATTACAACAAGCAGAAAGAAAAAATGTCAAAATCAAACTTGGTTTGCAAGGGTCGAGTGGCAGCGGCAAAACGTATTCAGCTTTGCTATTAGCTTACGGTTTGACTAATGACTGGTCAAAAATAGCCATCATTGATACTGAAAATCATTCAGCCGAATTGTACAGCCATCTTGGAGCTTACAATGTTCTAAGCCTTGAACCACCTTTTTCACCAGAGAGGTACAAAGAGGCTATTGAAGTTTGTAAAAAGGCTCAAATGGAAGTTATAATCATAGACAGCATAAGCATGGAATGGGATTATGTTTTAGAGCAACATTCTCAGTTGGCAGGAAATTCCTACACCAATTGGGCAAAGTTTACTCCTCGACATCATTCATTTGTACAATCGCTTTTGCAGGTCAATGCTCATGTAATTTGCACGCTACGGGCTAAACAAGATTATGTACTCAATGAAAAGAATGGAAAGTTTGTTCCAGAAAAAGTTGGATTAAAAGCAATTCAACGTGATGGACTTGATTATGAGTTAACTATTGTCTTTGAAATTGACATCAAGCACAATGCTACGGCGACAAAGGATAGAACCGAACTCTTTGTTGGAAAAACTGAATTTAAAATCAGTGCCGCAACTGGTAAAGAAATTTCTGATTGGTGTAAAAAAGGAATTGTAATTGAACCTGATTATCAGCCATTTATTGATGCTTGTCAGACCGTTGATGAATTGAGAGACCTGTATATGAACTCCACAGAAGAGATTCAAAGTAAGTATCGGAATCAGTTCAATCAAAAGAAATATCTCCTTCAAGTACCCATTGCAAATTCATTAAACCCTCAAAATTATAGTCAAAATGGAACTACAAGTCGTGTCTAAACCTCCCATAATTCTCCCTGAATCTGTATTTGATTCAACTGATATTCCTTTTATACAAGCCAATACAGTTGTGGTTAGGCAACAAGAGTTAGCCGATACACATCTAATACCTGTCTATGTAAAGGATAATGAGCCTGTTATCTCACATCAAGATTTTATCAGTTGTACACAGGAAATTGTACATCAGTTGTATCGGAGTGAGCAAGTATTACAGCCAAGCATTAGAGTTTCACACCCAATTAAAGGAAGAACGCCAGAAGCAAAGGATAAACCAGCAAAAGACCTATTGGAACACGAGAAAACCATTTACTATGAAAGAATGGCTTTTGTGATTGAAATTCCAAGCATTAAAGATACCATCAATGGAAATGAGTTATCGTTGACAATCGGCGGAGTAAAAAGTTATAGTTTAGATAACCTCTACAATAGGAAAGGTTCAGATGAACATTTCAAAGTTTTCATCGGCTTTCAAAATAAAGTGTGTTGTAACCTCTGTGTTTGGACTGATGGATATTCAGGTGACCTCAAGGTAAAAAATACTGCTCAACTAATGAAAGGCATCTACGATTTGGTCGCAACGTACAAAGCAGAGAAGCAACTTTTTGCCTTACAAAATCTGCTGCATTATAGTCTGACCGAGCATGAATTTGCTACCTTGATAGGAAGGGCGAAGTTATACCAATATCTTCCTTTGATGGAGAAAAAGCAAATACAGCCATTATCATTCGGTGATACTCAAATTGGAATGGTTGCCAAAGATTATTACCAAGATAAAAGTTTCTGCCGTAGAGATGATGGAAGTATCAACTTGTGGAATGTGTACAATCTATTTACAGGTGCAAATAAGCAAAGCTACATAGATACATTTCTTGACCGAGGTGTAAATGCTTTTGAGTTTGTAGAAAATTTAGCACAGTCAATTGAGAGTAAAACAAATAGTTGGTTTTTGAATTAAGTACAAGGGGCTGGTAGCAATATCAGCTCTTTTAAATTTTATGATGATGGAGGATAAATTAGAACCAAGAATAATCATTGACCCATTTTCTTTATTAGTGGTCAACTCCAAAGGAGAGTTAAAGAGGATTTATTGTCCATTTTTGGCGAGGTGCATGATTCCCATAAAAAACCTCCTCCTAAATGAAGCGTATGCAATAGATATGGTAAAGACAGAAATGAGTGAAGAGATTATTTTTATCATTCAGGGGAAGCCATACTTGCATTCTTACTTCAATATTTTACCGTAGTGCTACATTGGGTTTATGCTGTATTTTTTTATACTTTTTTTTGAGACGGTTTTACCCTCTAATCAAAACCACTGAAAAAAAAGTAACCATTTTATCATGTATTATAATTTCCACACATGATTCAATAATTATAACTTAATTTACTGTCCAAAGATTAAAATTTTGAGGTATAAACTAAAATCTTCTAATTGTTTACACATTAATAGAAATTGTTTCAACATCAATAGTTATTTTTGTAGATTAGTTTGTATTAAATTAAATCAGACAAGTTTATTTATAATCAGTTTTTTGGAACTTCTGTACCTTATTTGTACCTTAAACCCATAACTAACTGATAGTCAGGACTAATTACTTTCTGCATTGGAAAGTGATTTATCTCATAGCATGAGTGAAATCATTGTTAAATATTTACGATTATTTATAAATTTTTACATATAATCGATAATTCACCAAAGTAAACACATGAGTTTTTCAGAACAATTATTCGAACAAATAAAAGATTTTTCGTCACCAAAAGAAATCAGTTGGATAGAAAGTAAAGTCAATGGAAATTTGCAATCACTGCAAACGGCATTTGTTGCCACACCAAGATTTGTTAGCAAAACACCTATTCAATCGACCGATATCATCAATGATGTTTCTATCAACAACTGGTCTTTAGATAGATTAGTAAGGGTTTATTTATTATCACTCTTAGATAGTACTGATAAAGATATTTATACCAAAACGCTTGATACACTCTTTGAAACTGCCGAAAATAACGAAGCAGTTGCCTTAATTTCCGCACTTCCATTTTTTGCTTATCCTGACTATTGGCTTTTACGAGCAACCGATGCGGTGAGATCAAATATTGGTTTGGTTTTCGATGCCATTGCATTTCAAAACCCCTATCCTATGCAAAATTTCTCTGAATTGGCATGGAATCAATTAGTTTTGAAATGTATCTTTAATGATAAACCTATTCACCGTATTCAAGGCTTGAATGTGCGAGCTAACCAAGAATTGGCAAATTCGATTTCTTACCTTGCCCATGAGCGTTGGGCAGCAGGTCGAACAATACCCGCTCAGGCATGGCGTTTGGTTAGTAGATTTATGAATGAAACGATTTTTAAAGATATTTGTACCTTATTTGTATCTCAAAAACCAAATGACTCAATTGCCGCAGTTTTGGTTTGCAGTGAAACTGATTTTCTTCCAGCCAAAGAAGAACTTAAAAAATATCACGAATTGAATAGTAAAGCCTTTAGCTGGCAAATGCTTGAGGCTTAGAAAAAAATTTAACACCGAATCGAAATCGCATTAAGACAATGTGTCAAAAACATACAGAAATATCACAAAATCCTTCACATTTTGAAGGTACGGCCGAAGAACTCGAATTGTCAAAGACAGTACAGGCAAACTATACTGACTACATCAAAGATATGAAATTCTTTGACCCACATATTCACATGACCTCTCGAACAACCGACGATTATACCGCTTTAATTGACGCAGGTGTGGTGGCAATCATAGAACCTGCTTTCTGGTTGGGTCAGCCTCGCACGGGTTTGGCTTCTTTCAAAGACTATTTCAGTAGTTTAGTTGGTTGGGAACGCTTTCGTTCATCACAATTTGGAATTAAGCATTATTGTACCATTGGCTTAAATTCACGAGAAGCAAACAATGAAGCATTGGCAGAGCAAGTGATGGAAATTTTACCTTTATTTCTTTATAAAGAAGGAGTAGTTGGTGTAGGGGAAATTGGTTTTGATGATCAAACTGCTGCCGAAGAAAAGTATTATCGTTTGCAGCTCGAATTATCGAAAGAAGCAGGTTTACCTGTGCAAGTTCATACGCCTCATCGTGATAAAAAGAAAGGAACCGAATTGAGTATGTCGATTGCTTTAGAACACGGAATCGACCCCAGTATGGTAATTATTGATCATAATAATGAAGAAACAGTAGAAAGTGTGCTTGAAAAAGGCTTCTGGGCAGCATTTACGATATATCCATTTACAAAAATGGGCAACGAACGTATGGTAGAAATCGTAAAAAAATACGGTTCGGAAAGAATAATGGTAAATTCAGCAGCCGATTGGGGAATTAGTGATCCACTGGCAGTTCCAAAAACTGCTGCTTTGATGAAAATTAAAGGTATTTCTGACGCAGATATTAAATTGGTAACTTATCAAAATGCTATTGATGCTTTTGCTCAAAGTGGACAAATAAATGTGGCTGACTTTGAAACACCAGTAGTGATTGACCAAAGTTTGAAGTTCAACGGAAATACTGTTTTACGTGGCGGACAAATTCCAAGAGTTGATAAAAATTCGATTTTTATTAATTAAGTGATACTTTTCAATCATTACAACAATTGAATAAAGCATTGAACCTAAAAGCATACTTACAACTAACCAGACCTGCCAATATTATTACGGCTATTGCTGATATTTTGGCAGGAGTTGCCATTGCAACCTTTTCTTTTTCGATAGAAGACATCAATCCAACAAAAGTCGTTTTTTTATGTATTTCTACCATAGGATTATATGGTGGTGGAATTGTTTTCAATGACATTTTTGACTTAGAATTAGACAAAATTGAACGCCCCGAAAGAGTAATTCCGAGTGGAAAAATTAGTAAAAAAAATGCAATCATTTTTGGTATTTTGCTGTTAACTTTAGGGGTATTTTCGGCAATGAGTAATAGCCTATTTAGTAGTGCAATTGCCTTATTTATAGCCATTTGTGCTTTAGTTTACGACAAATTTGGTAAATATCATTCTTTTTTTGGCCCAATCAATATGGGTCTTTGTCGAGGAGGGAATTTGATTTTGGGAATGAGTATCATCGAAAATAGTATTCCGCAATGGTGGTGGTTAGGAATTTTACCTGTTTGCTATATTGCAGCGATTACGATGATTAGTCGAGGCGAAGTACATGGCGGCAATAAAAATACGCTTTATTTTGCAGCATTGCTCTACGTTATCGTCAGTACTTGCCAGTTATTGATTGCTTTTCAACTTAATCATTTATTGGTCACAGCAGCATTTGTTGCTTTACATATTTTCTTGATTTTTAAACCATTAATTAATGCGATATCAAACCCAATTGGCCCAAATATCGGAAAAGCGGTAAAAGCTGGTGTACTATCGCTCATAGTCATGGACGCTGCTTGGGTAAGCGTTTCAGGCAATATTAATTTGGCAATCGGAGTTTTAATTTTACTACCCATTTCAATAAAAATAGCAAAGATTTTTGCAGTAACTTAGCTTTTCAAAAACAATATTATCTATTTTCTTGATTCAACCCTTAAAATGAACATTATTCAACAAGCCTTTCAAGTACCTTATTCATTCAATATAGTTTTTACAAAAGACCTTTTTTCGACTGATAATCAAGAGTTTAATGTTTTTTTGAGCAATTTTGGTGATACCCGCTTTCAAAAGAAAATACTATTTTTAATCGACGCAGGTGTTGCAGAAAACCATCCTTCGCTGATCGCATCAATCAAAGGGTATTTTAATAATAATACAGTCATTACTTTGGTTGATGAAATCTTAGTGATGCCCGGTGGCGAACTTGTGAAAAATGACAATTCTTACTTAGATCAAACACTTTTAGCAATCAATAAATACGGTATTGACCGACATTCTTTCGTAGCGGCGATTGGTGGCGGAGCTTTTTTAGATATGGTAGGTTATGCTTCATGCATTGCTCATCGGGGTGTAAAACACATCAGAATTCCAACAACCGTCCTTTCGCAAAATGACTCTGGTGTGGGAGTAAAGAACGGAGTGAATTTCTTAGGAAAAAAGAATTTTTTAGGTACTTTTTCTCCCCCAGTAGCTGTTTTCAATGATTCAAATTTTCTAACATCACTCTCTGACCGAGATTGGCGTTCGGGTATTTCAGAAGCAGTAAAAGTAGCTTTGATAAAAGATTTACCTTTTTTTGAATGGTTGGAAGCCAATGCTGAGGCAATGACTTCACGAGATATGAAGGTGATGAATGAACAAATTTTTCGTTCGGCAGCATTGCATACCAACCATATTTCAAGTGGTGACCCTTTTGAAATGGGCTCTGCTCGACCTTTAGATTTTGGACATTGGGCTGCTCATAAATTAGAATATTTGACCAATTTTGAGATTCGTCATGGCGAAGCGGTAGCAATCGGTATAGCCCTTGATTCTATTTATTCACAACTTATTGGACTTATTTCGCAAGCGGATGTTAATAGAATCATTTCTCTGCTCAAAAATTTAGGATTTACACTTTACCACCCATCACTTGGCGAAAATGACAAGTTGAATCTTTGGGAAGGTTTGAATGAGTTTAGAGAGCATTTGGGTGGACAATTGACCATCACCATTTTAGAACAATTAGGCAAAGGAAAAGAAATCCACGAGGTTGATTTTGAAATCATGAAACTTGCCGTTGACGAACTTGAAAAAACGATTTAGAAATTATGAAAACTGTATTCGGACATCTCACCTATTGTAGTAATATTCATCCTGGACAAGATTGGAAGGAACATTTTTCGGTTTTAAAAAGCAGTATTCCTGAAATAAAAGCCGCAGTATGTCCGCAGGAAACTATGGGAATTGGCCTAAGATTGGCTAATCAAGCAAGCATTGATTTATCGGAAAAATCTAATTTTGAGGAATTCAAAAATTGGCTTGACACCAACAATTGTTATGTATTTACGATGAATGGTTTTCCTTATGGAAATTTTCATAATGTGGTGGTGAAAGACCAAGTTCATGCTCCTGACTGGACAACTACCGAACGAACAGATTATACCATCAGAATTTTTGGTTTATTAGCGAAATTACTTCCCGAAAATTTAGAAGAAGGCGGTATTTCAACTTCTCCTCTTTCCTATCGTTTTTGGTGGGAAACTCCTGAATTATTAGAAGACACTACTAAAATTGCCACAAAAAACATTCTTTTAGTAGTAGAATCTTTAATTGATTTAAAGGAAAAAACTGGTAAAACACTTCATCTTGACATCGAGCCTGAGCCTGATGGAATTTTAGAAAATTCACAAGAGTTTATTGAATGGTACAAGAATTTCTTGATTCCAATGGGAATTGAACAACTGAAAAACAAAGGTTTTTCAAGAGAAAAAGCCATCGAAGCAATCAAAACGCATATTCAATTATGCTATGATGTTTGTCATTTTGCTGTCGGTTTTGAAGCTCCACAAGATGTCATTGATAGCTTGGAAAGAGAAGAACTTAAAGTTGGAAAAATACAAATCAGTTCGGCTTTGAAAGTCGATTTTTCAAGCGATGCCGAAGAGAAACTCAAAGTGATTGCTCAATACAACGAACCAACGTATTTACACCAAGTGGTAGCTCAGAGAAAAGATGGAAGTTTTCAAAAATTCCAAGATTTGACCGAAGCCATTGATGGATTTGATTCGAATATCAGTTCGTGGCGAGTGCATTTTCACGTACCTCTCTTTTTAGAACAATATGGTTTATTAGGTTCGACACAATCAGATATTGTTGATACAATCAATGTTCATAAACAAAAACCATTTACCAATCATCTCGAAATAGAGACATATACTTGGGGCGTATTGCCGCATGAGTTTCAAGTTCCTTTAAATGATTCAATTATTCGTGAGATTAATTGGGTAAAAGGGCTTTTATAATTTTTTAACCGCTGACTTAAACAAAGTTTAGCAGAGAGTTTTTAGCTCTGTGTAACTCCGTGCTAAACTCATAAAACTCTGTGGTTAACTTTTTCCAAAACTCAAAAAATGAAGAAAACAGTAGTTATTGATATCGTAGGTCTTAGCACAAGTGTGATTGGTGAATTTACGCCTTTCCTGCAAAAATATATTGCCAAAAATCGCCTTACCCATATCAAACCTGCCTTTCCAGCCGTAACGACTACCGCTCAAAGTTGTTATATTACAGGAAAAAATCCTGATGTGCATGGCATTGTGGGCAACGGTTGGTACGATCGTGAAGCATGTGAAATGAAATTTTGGAAGCAATCGAACAAGTTGGTTCATGCAGAAAAAATTTGGGAAGCTGCAAAGCGAAAGAATCCAAAATTTACAAGTTCCAAAATGTTTTGGTGGTATAATATGTATTCTTCGGTTGATTTTTCAGCTACTCCTCGACCACAGTATCATTCAGATGGTGTGAAAATGCCTGATTGTTATACTTTTCCTGCTGATTTGAGAGAGAAATTACAAGCAAAATTTGGTACTTTTCCCTTATTCAAATTTTGGGGACCTAATACAAGCATTGATTGTTCTAAATGGATTGCCGATGCTGCTTTAGAAGTTGATAAAGAAAATGACCCTACACTCACGCTTATTTATTTACCCCATTTAGATTATTGTTTACAAAAATTTGGTGTTGATTTTAGCAAAATCAGGAAAGATTTGCTTGAAATTGATGCTTTAGTGGAAGAAATAGTGAATTATTACGAGCAAAAAAGTGCCAACATTATTTTGCTTTCTGAATATGGCATTAATAATGTGAGTCGTCCGATTCATATTAACAGAATTCTAAGAGAAAATGGTTTACTTTCTGTCAGAGTCGAAAGCGGTCATGAATTACTTGATTGCGGAGCATCGAAAGCCTTTGCCGCTGCCGATCATCAAATCGCTCACGTTTATATCAATGATTTGGCAGAAAAAGCACGTATAAAAAGTATTTTAGAAAAAATTGATGGTGTTGCTGTGGTAATGGATGAAGCAGAAAAGCAAGAAAATCATATCAATCATGACAGGGCAGGAGATTTGGTTGTGATGGCAAAAGCAGATAGTTGGTTTACCTATTATTATTGGAATGACGATAAATTAGCTCCTGATTTTGCTCGCAGTGTGGATATTCATAACAAACCTGGCTATGACCCTGTGGAAATGTTTATGAATCCTGCCAATCCTTTTATAAAATTACGTGCAGCCTATAAATTAGCTCGAAAACTTCTCGGATTTAGATATCGAATGGATGTAATTCCTTTGGACGCCACTCTTATCAAAGGCTCACATGGAACGCTTGATATTGGTAAAGAATTTTATCCTGTTTTGATAAGCAGTCAAAATCAACCGAATGAAATCGCAGCCACTGATGTTTATAATGTCATTTGGAACAGCATTTTTGAGGAGAAATAAAAACATTCTCCTCAAAAATCAATCATTTATTATTGACGTAGAAATAACGTATTCGGCAAGTATGTCCCACACTTTGGGTATTTTTTTCTTTGGAAATCTTTAATTCCAAAGTATGTTCACCATTTGCTAAGGTGTTTTCAAGCGTGCAAAACCATGGTAAATGCAGGGATTTACTCCATTGGGTAAATAAATCATACTTTTTCCAGTTTTTCCCATCAACTCGGTATTCAACAATACCTGCATCTTGGCCTGCCGCAACTGCAATTCCAATTACATTTCCATTGAATTTTAGCTTTAAAGTACTGCCCATTTTTTCACTAACCAACATTGGCACATCTACAAAATCATTGCGAGTACCTGTCCCATCATTCGGATTCCATTTTTCAATAATTGACCAATTTTTATCTTTTTTTGCCAAAGAAATATCTAAAAAATGGCCATTAGTATAAGAAAACTGATTTAGTTTTTCAGGTAATGAATAGTTGATGATTTTATCATCTGGGTCAAGGTGTCCAGCAAATGCTTTATCAAGTAATGCAATGATTGACTTAGCATAAATACCTTGTCCAAAAGGCGATGGATGGAGATTTTTAAAATCATTTTCCCAAGTAAATTCCTTATTATTGATTCTTTCGGTTACTTCTTTCGCTAAATTTATTGTTGGAATTTGGTAATAATTGGCAACTTTTTCATGATTCAGTATCACTTGTGGAATTTCACCTTTATTATACCGCTCTATTTTTTCGGGGTCAACAAAGTGCATAAAAACAATTTCAACTGCAGGATTTTCAGTTCTAATATGTCGCACAATTCCTTCCATTGCCATTATTTGTTCATCCGAACTGGTTCCATTTGTTTGGTCATTAACGGCAGCCTCCACAAACAATAAATCAATTTTCCCTTTTGAAAGTACATCTTTTTCCAATCTAAAAGCATCAGGTACACTGCCAAACGAAGGTATTCCTGCCGTTACAAAATCAAAAGTAGTTTCTTTGAAACGATTTTTAAGATAAGCAGTCACGCTATCACGCCAACCATGATTAAAGGTTATCGAACCTCCTAAAAAAGCTACACGATTTTGCTTATTTTGATTAAAACTGATTTTACTATTAGGCAATCCTTTATGAAATTGTTGGAAATCAGATGAATTGAGAATGCTACTATTAATAGTATGATATTTGATAAAATCTGCCACCATTTGAGGCGTTTCAATATCGAAATGATGTCCATTTAATGTTTGTTCTCCTTTTGTACAGGGTATTACAGTGGCAATACCGCCCAATCGAATGTATTTATTGACCAAGAGAAATGTATTTTCTTCCACTGGCACAATCTCATCATTCAAACCAATGGCATGTAAAACTGGCACTTTTGCTTTTGCTAATGCCTCCAAATTATCAATTGGATTATTTGAAAAACGCTTAGCTTCTTCATCATTTGCAAAACCATACTCTTTTTTTAGCATTTCCCAATCTGTTTTACTACCCATCCCTTTTCCAAAACCTGCGGGCCAACTTTTAAAATCACAAACAGGAGCTTCGGTATAAATACAAGCTACTTTTTCTGGGTTTCTTTTTGCCCAATTATAGACATATAAACCACCTCTACTGATTCCTTCTAAAGCTACATGCTTCTTTAGATTGTATTTATGCGTAATAAAATCATAAAATTTATCCCAAATTGCCATTGCTTTAGGACTACCATATTGATTATCTACATTAATAAAAACCAGATAAAATCCTTGTGCAATTAACAAACTATCAGCATCAGTGTGCCAATCAAGAAATTGAGCCTTCCAAATCCACGGATTTTCTGAATGAGTTTTATTTGGCAAAATTATGCTTACTTCTCTTCCCTCAAAAGTAAAATCTTGACGCACGAAACCATGCCATTTTGATTCTTTAATAGCCTTATTTTCAAGCGTTTGACCGAACAATTGACCTGAAAAACTAAGAAAAATAAATAGTAAGTAAAAGGTATTTTTCATAAGAACATTTTTTCCGAATAAGAACCTAAATAGCTGCATTTGAATTTATGCTTGATTTTAAAATTCAATTTATGAAATAATTTTTATAGTAATGCCTGTGAAGCAAAATTTCATTTCACTCGAATCATAAAGTGCCTTGCCTAATGATAAATAATATTTCGCTATCAAAAATTGGTGTAATTTTGCATTTAGTCAAATTCTACATTGTTTTATGCCACATCTCCGAACTGTAAATATTACCCGCTATGTCACGCCTTTGCGTGAAGGTGGTTCGCTGCCCGCTATTGTCGAGGCTGATGATGGTTTTTTATATGTACTTAAATTTCGTGGGGCTGGTCAAGGCGTAAAAGCATTAATTGCCGAGCTTATCGGTGGAGAACTGGCACGTGCTTTGGGTTTGAAAATGCCCGAAATTGTATTTGCTACACTTGATGATTCTTTTAGCAAAACCGAACCCGATGAAGAAATCCAAGATTTACTGCAAGCCAGTGTTGGTTTAAATTTGGGTGTCCATTACCTTTCTGGTTCAATTACTTATGACCCAATTGTAAAAACGATTGAGCCCAAAATTGCTTCAAAAATTGTGTTGCTCGACTATATTTTGACCAATGTTGACCGCACAGCACGTAATACAAATATGCTCGTTTGGCACAAAGAATTATGGTTGATTGATCATGGTGCATCTCTTTATTTTCACCATTCATGGGAAAATTGGGAAGAACAGTCAAAAAGACCATTTGCCGCAATTAAAGACCACGTACTTCTAAGCCAAGCCACTGAAATAGATGCGATTTTTGAAGAGTTTTGTGCCACAATTACGCCAAAACTCATTAATGAGGTGGTAAGTCTGATTCCCGATGAATGGTTGAGCGATTATTCAGTCGCAGATTCTCCAGAAGAACGCCGTCAAGTATATGCTCAATTTATTGAAACAAGAGTAAAAATGATCGATTTTGTAATAAAAGACATTGAAAATGCAAGAAAATCAACTATATGAGTATGCCGTCATTAGGGTTGTGCCAAGAGTTGAGCGTGAAGAATTCCTAAACGTTGGCATCATTCTCTATTGCAAAAAACAAGGTTTTTTACAGGCAAAATTTATTTTAGACAAACACAGGCTCGGAGTTTTTAATAAAGAATTGGACTTTGAAGAATTAGAAAAATACCTCCAAACTTGGGAGAAAATTTGTATTGGTGGAAAAGATGGTGGCCCAATCGGACTATTGCCCATTGCCTCACGTTTTCGTTGGCTTACTGCTACACGAAGTACCATTATTCAAACCTCCAAGACACACCCTGGTTATTGTAAAAATGCACAAGAAACCCTCGATTGCCTTTTTGAAACTTTGGTGCTTTGCTAAAAAACAATTCCCTTTCAAGAATAATTGAGTACATAAAGTTGTTATTCTGAAAAAGATATATAATTTAGCATTAAAAATATTTTTTATGGAATTAAATACACTTGAACTTAAAAATGATCTTCACGCATTGGTAAGTAATACGAATGATGAAGATGTTTTGCTTCGTGTAAAGGAATATTTTACCGAATTAAAAAACAAAGAAGACTGGTGGCATTCGCTTACTTCACAACAAAAAAATAATGTAGAGATTGGCACGCAACAGTTAGAAAACAGGCAGAAATTCTCTAACGATGAAGTTCGTATAGAAGTCAATAAATTGTTGAAGCGAAAATGAATCAAGCGAAAGAAATTTATTGGTCTGCCTTAGCGAAAGATACATATTCTGAACTTTTAAAATATTTGTTAGATAATTACCCTTCCGAAATTGCTATCAATTTTGACGATAAAGTGAATGATTTAATCAATCGTCTTAAATATTTTGACCAACTTTGCCCTCCTTCAAAAATTGTTGTAAACTACCATAAATGCGTCATCAATAAACAAAATTCTTTGATTTATAGAATCAATAATAATCACATTGAAATTGTAGCTTTTATTGATAATCGAAGCGATTTTTCTTATTAAATAGCTCTAATGAATTCACAAATACTCCAAGATTTAGTTAAAATGCAAATGCCGTTTGGTAAATACAAAGGCACTTTGATCTGTGATTTACCAGAATACTACCTGATTTGGTTTCAAAACAAAGGTTTTCCCGAAGGAAAATTAGGGATGTTGCTCTCGACCATGTATGAAATTAAATTGAATGGTTTAGAATATTTATTAAAGCCTTTGAAAAAGCCATTTTGACAAAAAATAGTACTATATGGATAGAAATACGCCATTTTGACAGCAATTCTTTATTGGCAAAATTATTGATTAAAGGGAGATTAAAAAAAGCCTCAAAATTATTTATAATTTTATACAAAAAGGAGACATAATGCTGTCGTTTTTAACTTCTTCCATTAGCGAAGAAAATACCTTTCAAAATCCTGCAAATGATGATGACCTTTTGGATGCTTATTCAAAGACCATTACAAAAGTAGTCGATAAAACAAGTAATTCGGTAGTTCAGATTAAAGTGCTGAAAAAGCCAGTTCAAAATGCCAACCCAAGATTAAGACAAGGACAAGAAGCTGGTGGCTCTGGCTTCATTATCTCAAGCGATGGTTTTGTGATAACTAATAATCATGTGGTTAGTAATGCCTTGAAGGTAGAAGTTGGCATGATGGACGGTAAAATTTATGAAGCTTATGTGATTGGCACAGACCCTTACACCGATATTGCCGTCTTGAAAATCTATGGTGATTCATTAAAACCACTTGCATTTAGTGATTCTGATAAACTAAAAGTTGGACAAATTGCCGTCGCCATTGGTAATCCTTTAGGATTTCAATATACAGTGACAGCAGGAGTAGTCAGTGCATTGGGACGTACCTTGAGAAGTGAAACCGGAAGGATGATTGATGATGTCATTCAAACCGACGCTTCTTTAAATCCAGGAAATTCAGGTGGACCATTGGTCAATTCTCGTGGTGAAGTCATTGGCGTAAATACAGCAGTTATCGCCCAAGCCCAAGGGATTTGCTTCGCAGTATCAGCCAATATCACCAAATATGTTGCGGGCAAACTTATTCTTGAAGGAAAAGTAAAAAGAGCTCAATTAGGTATAGCGGGGCAAGTTGTCAATTTATCTGAGCGAATGATTGCCTATAATAAGCTTACTAAATCAACGGGTGTTTATATCAGTGATGTTATTCCCGATGCAAATGCTAAAAATGATGAATTAAGAAGAGCTGACATCATTATTGGTATCAATGATATTTCGACTGCTTCCATAGAAGATTTGCATCGCATACTCAATGATGAATTAATCAACAAAGTTGTGATAGTGAATATACTTCGTGGTGGCATCAGTAAAAAAGTATCAGTATTAGCAGGTGAGTTAAAATAAAATCAAAAAACTTTTCTTGATACTTATACAAACTATCTATTGATAATTCCTGTTATTTCAATGAAATAAACCATTCAAATAGATGTCAGAAATAAAAACAGCCCTTATCACAGGTGGCTCAAAAGGAATTGGCTATGGCGTTGCCGAAACTTTAATAAAAGAAGGCATAAAAGTTGCCATCACCAGCCGTTCGCAAGCAGCAGCCGATGAAGCTGCGGCAGAATTAAACAAAATTAAAGAAGGTTATGCACTTGGAATTGTTTCAGATGTTAGAAATTTAACATCACAACAAAGTGCTGTTGATGCTGTCATCAACACTTGGGGAAGACTCGATTATTTCATTGCCAATGCAGGTGTAGGTCACTTCGCTCCTATCCAAACGCTTTCGACAGAGCAATGGCACGAAATGATTGACATTAATTTAACTGGTGTATTTTATAGCATAAAAGCGTCTTTAGAAGCCTTAAAAGCTACAAAAGGTTATTTTATCAGTATCGCAAGTTTGGCTGGAACAAATTTCTTTGCCAGTGCAAGTGGCTATAATGCCAGCAAATTTGGTTTAGTTGGTTTCACACAGGCAATCATGCTTGACTTGAGAAATGAAGGTATCAAAGTTTCAACGATTATGCCTGGCTCAGTTGCTACCCATTTCAATAACCACGAGCCAAGCGAAAAAGATGCTTGGAAAATTCAACCAGAAGATATTGGACAAATCGTTTCGGATTTAATAAAAATGCCTGCTCGCACTTTGCCAAGTAAAATTGAAGTAAGGCCAACAATGCCTAAGTAATATTTATTAAAGCTTCAAGATGCCACAACTTATTATCAAAAATAATAGTTTGTGGCATCTTTGTTTTTATATTTGCCAAACCTTTTTTCATCAAAAGCTGCTAACAAATGAAATTTTTTATCATTCCCTCTTTTCTTTGTTTATCCTTACTTATTTCTTGCAAAAAAGACTTAAACTATGATATCATTATAAAAAATGGCATAGTTTACGATGGAAATGGTGGTGAACCTCAAAAAATCGACATCGCTATCAAAGCTGATACAATTGCTTTCATTGGCGATTTATCGAATGAAACAAATACTAAACAAATCATTGATGCCAAAGGGATGGCGGTTGCTCCAGGCTTTGTGAATATGCTGAGTTGGAGTACTGAAAGTTTGATTCAAGATGGCCGCTCTATGGGCGAAATAACACAAGGTGTAACACTCGAAGTAATGGGCGAAGGTGATTCGATGGGGCCCCTGAGCGAGTCGATGAAAAAGGATTTTCAAAATGCACAAGGTGATATTAAATATAAAGTAGAATGGAATAGTTTGAGTGAATATCTCAATTATTTAGAAAAAAGAGGAGTTTCTACCAATGTTGCCTCATTTGTGGGTGCTGCTACTGTAAGAGCCAATGAATTAGGCTATGCCAATCGCCCACCAAAAGCAGAAGAATTGGAACGAATGAAGCAGCACGTCAGAAAAGCCATGCAAGAAGGGGCAATGGGTGTGGGTTCAGCTTTAATTTATGTTCCTGGAACTTATGCAAATACCAATGAGCTAATTGAGTTATCAAAAGTAGCTGCAGAATATGGTGGTATGTATATTTCTCATATTAGAAGTGAGGGAAATCGCTTAGAAGAAGCTATCAATGAGGTAGTTACGATTGCAAAAGAAGCTAATATTCATGCAGAAATCTATCATTTAAAGGTTGCTGGTAAGAATAACTGGCCAAAAATGGATAAAGTGATTGCCAAAATTGATAGTGCAAGAAAAGCTGGTATCAATGTAACAACTGATATGTATAATTATATTGCGGGAGCAACTGGCTTGGATGCTGCGATGCCACCTTGGGTACAAGAAGGTGGTTTACAAGAATGGAGAAGACGCTTGAAGTCAGGTACCATCAGTACACAAGTAGGCAAAGAAATGCGTACACCTCAAAACGACTGGGAAAATCTTTGCTTGGCGGCAGGAGCTGATAAGACGCTTTTGATAGGTTTCAAGCAAGATTCACTAAAAAAATATATTGGTAAAACGCTCGCCGAAGTTGCTGCAATCAAAAAGAAAACATGGTATGATACAGCAATGGAATTAATTATTTCTGACGATTCTCGTGTGGATGTTGTTTATTTTTTGATGAGTGAAGAAAATATTAAAAAGCAATTACAGCTTCCATATATGAGTTTTTGCTCAGATGCAGCTTCAATGGCTCCTGAAGGGGTGTTTTTAAAGTCGAGCAATCACCCTCGTGCATATGGAAATTTTGCACGACTACTCGGAAAATATGTTCGTGATGAAAAAGTAATCACACTTCAAGAAGCAGTGAGAAAACTCACATCTTTACCTTGTGATAATTTAAAAATCCAAAAAAGAGGTCGTTTAAAAGCTGGGAATTATGCCGACATCGTTATTTTCGACCCTCAAAAGATTCAAGACAAAGCCACTTTTGAAAAGCCCCACCAACTTTCAGAAGGCATGATTCATGTCTTGGTCAATGGGCAACAAGTGCTGAAAGATGGCGTACATACAGGCGTAAAATCTGGCCGATTTGTTCGTGGACCTGGTTGGGTTGGAAAATAGTTGTTTTTAGGGAAGATTTACTTCTTAGCTTCCAAAACTATATAAGGGGATAAAAATCGACTTTCTATTGGAATAATTCTGGTAAAAATCTTCCCTAAAACCCAAATAGATTTGACAAAAATATTTGTAAAAACAGATTTCTCATCTTTGTTTTCTAACCAAACACTAAATTTTCTATAATAATAACATTTGACATCTTTTAGATCCAATTCTTTAGAAATTTTATAGAGCAAATCAATATCCATCATTTGGATATTATGTTTGCTATAATTTAGAGGATCAAAAGTTTTTTGAATCCAACCATTTACGCCTCTAAAATTGGGGAGTGTGATGAGCAATGTGCCATTATCTTCCAAAAATTGGACATGACGCTTAATTACATCTTTTGTATCTTCAAAATGCTCAATAAACCCACAAGAAAGCACTAAATCATATTTTTTTTCGGGAATATATTTAAAAAGATCCGTCTGTATGATATTTATGGCATCTTGTTTTAACTCATTTTTCTCCAGTAAACTATTAATGATTCCGAAATGGACAAAATAATCTAATAGTGTTGTATTGATTTGATAATATTTCTTTAACAATATGGCATAATATCCTGGAAAACCACCTATTTCGATAGCAGATTGAATATTTTTTCCCTCTAAAATTTTTTCAACTAAATCACCTAATTCGTATTTTTTTTCAATCTTAAAAACAAGGTTATCTTTCGATTCCCAATAACTTTTCCAAAAAGATGGTGTTGTTAATTCATTATTATTCATAAAATACCCACTAAAATTACTTTTTGATTCATTATTATTTTACTTCTTCCCCCCTCTTAATTCTATCACTAAAGCACCAATCACCAGCAGAACCATCGCTATTGAAGCAAATAAATCTATTTTTGCACCGATTACAACAGATTTTGGCTGAAACTTGAACTCTATTTTATGTTTTCCTGCTGGTACAACCATTGCACGCAACACATAATTGGCTCTAAAATGCGGTGTTTCTTGGCCATCTACATACGATTTCCAATCTTCGTTTCCACGATAATAGATTTCTGAAAATATCGCCACTTGATTAGAAGCTGAGTTCGATTCGTAAGACAAGAAATTCGGTTTATACTCCGTCAATTTGATACTTGCCGTAGTATCTTGTTTGATAGGTTTTTCTTTGAGATAAGGCTCAAATCTTTGATCCACGAAAGCAACCATTCGTGGGTTAAAATTCCCTACAGATTTAATTTCTTCATCCGCATTTTTTACAATTTTTACTTCATTTACAAACCAGGCATTTCCCAAAGCATCAGGGTTGCGTTGAGCAGCCACGCCTCCATCTTGCGTTGGTGTAATAAAGTATTTAGTATTCAGCATATTGAAAATCGGAATATTGTACTTTCCATCCTTTGTCATGGCATTATCATACAATTCTTGAATCCTTTTCAACTTTGCTCCATGATAGCCACCAACAGATTTATGAAAATACGAAGCTGTTGCATCAGCAAAAAAGCCTTGGTTAGTTGCCATATCTACTACTCTAAAATCAGGGTCTTTGTCTTGCAAAATCTGCTCATTGGCAGGGGAAGGAGTAAATGATTGAGCAACTCTTGATTTGGGTTGGTAATCATCATTATTGAAATAACGTTTGTCCACTAAAATCAAATCCAAAATCGACAACAAGCCCAAAACAGCTACAAAAACATTTGTTTTAATTTTTTGAGTTGTGTATGCCCAAATCAAACCTGCTGAAAGCATTAGAAGAAAAACTGAACGAAGTAAATCGCTCATCACCGCCGATTGGCGGTCGGCAATAATCGAAGCAGAAAAGGCATTTGCAAAGTCTTGTCCATTCGACTGAGCCATATCTTTTAGCATAGCCGCATCTGTAACTGCTTGAAAATCAAGAGAGAAATACCCTACTAATATCACCAACAAAATGCTACCCAAACTATATATTAATGGTTTCTTTAAATCATTAAAAGTAAGTTTATCGTCCATGATTTTCTTGATGCCCAGCATCCCTCCCATCACAAAACATAGATGCAAAAGCGTAACTATCATTTTGCTATCTCGAAACTTATTGTAGTAAGGAAAATAATCAAACATAAAGAAATTAAAACCACTAAAACTACTTCCCCAACCAATAAATAAGTACAAAATTGCTGTCAATAAAAGTACATATCGTAGGCCATCTCGCAAAATAATCATACCTAAAACAAATAAAAACAAAATCACAATTCCCGAATAATTGGGACCCGAAGTAGAACCTTGAGGGCCAAAATAAAGCGGCAAATTTGAACTAAACTGTAAAGCCATTGAAGCATCAACACCTTTATTGATGAGCATTTTATAGGTTTCTGACTTTTCACCCAAATTTCCAGCCGAAGTACCTCCTACAAAATTTGGAGCTAATAATGTCAAACTCTCAATCTTACCTGGGCTATAAGAAAATGCGTAATCTCTTCCCAAGCCATCTGCCGATTGATTAAGGTTTCCTAAGGTCAATTCTGATTTGCCACGAGTGGTTTCTTTTGAGTAAACAAAATTATTCCAAAGGTGCATTCCATGCGTTCCAATTCCAATAAGCGAACCCACAAGAACAATGGCATAGGCCTTCAAAAGTCCTGAAAAATTACCTTTTTTTACGTGTAAATAACTTTCAAAAAGCACATAAATTCCAAGTAAAAAGAATAAATAGTAAGTGATTTGTGGGTGATTTGCGTAGAACTCCATTGCCATAAAAAAAGTTGTCATGGCAATTCCGAGCAAATATCTTCCTCGAAAAACTGCAATAAAAGAAGCTAAAACTGCTGGTGCAAAAGCCACAGCAATGATTTTTGAGATATGTCCAGCTTCAATAAAAAGTAAACTGTATGTATTGAAAGCATAAGCAACTGAACCAAAAAATGCTAACCAATGATTTACTTTCAGAACCCTCATTAACACAAAAAAACCAAGCATCAACAATATCAAGACATTGGCTGGCGAGGGAATAAGATTCATATAAAACGAGCCAATTTTGGTTGATAGGCTATTCTCATAATCTCCAGCCACCATATAACTAGGCATTCCGCCAAACATTGAATTTGTCCACCAAGCCCATTCGCCTGTTTGACTATGAAAATCGTTTACTTCTTTAGCTGAAGCCGCAGCCATTTGTGTATCGTGCATAGCTAACCGCTTGCCTTGTAAAAGTGGCGAAGCATAAATAAAACTAACAAGTACAAAACCAGCAATTGCAATGAGTTGAGGAATGAATTTTTTGAACATTGTTTGAACAAATATGATATTAAATGATATAATCTTGGTAACACAATTATCTAAATTGCGTTATTGAATTAGGCACAATTTGAAAAATCGTGTTACAATATCTTACAAAGAACGCAAAGAAAAATTAAACTCGGTAGGAACAAGACCAAAAATCTTTCCGAACTTTGAAGCATTTAGCTATTAGAGCTTAGCTTTTAGTTAAAAACAAACAATTTTTCTTAAAAAAAAGCTAATAGCCAACCGCTAATAGCTAAAAACCTAAAACAAATGCTGCTTTTTAATATTACCTTCAATATCGAAAATAGGATTCACGACCAATGGCTGAAATGGATGAAAACCAATTTTATTCCTGCTGTGATGGAAACAAAACTTCCAACTAAATATTTAACTTTTAAACTATTGACTGAGGTTGAAAATGGAGGGAATACTTATTCATTCCAGTTTTATTTCAAAGAAATGGAGGATTATATGAGTTTTGAATTGAATTATAAAGAACAACTTTTAGATAGACATAATATGCTCTTTAGAGGAAAGTTTGTGCTTTTTAGTACCCTTTTAGAAGAAGTTTAATTTAATTGTACGACGGAGTTCCTACTCCGTCCGTTTTTCTCAGCAATGACGGAGTAGGAACTCCGTCGTACAAACCGAAAAAAACCATGTTAAAAATCATTAACCAAGCCCATCAAAATCCAAATAATACTGCAATTGTTTCTGCGGGAAAATCTTATTCTTATCAAGCCTTATTGGATGAATCTCAAGCTTTTGCTTCAATTCTTTTAGCAAATCAAGCAGATTTATCAGAAAGCCGAGTGGCTTTTATGGTAGTTGCTGGTTTTGACTATGTGAAAGTTCAATGGGGAATTTGGCAAGCAGGTGGTATTGCTGTACCACTTTGTACGACGCATCCATTGGCATCTTTGCAATATGTAATTGAAGATACCGCTACCGAAATCATTGTAGTTTCTCCTGAATATGAAGCTATTTTGAAAGATTTAGCAACGGAAAAAGGCATAAGATTGATTGTTTTAGGAAACTTACCAACCATTTCCATCAAATCTTTGCCCCCAATTGCTTCTACTCGCCGTGCGATGATTCTTTATACCAGTGGCACAACAAATTTACCTAAAGGTGTTGTGACAACTCATAACAATCTTGAAGCTCAAATTTCGACGCTTGTAAACGCATGGGAATACACCCCAAAAGACCATATTTTGTGTATTTTACCGCTCCACCATGTACATGGGATCATCAATGTTATTTCTTGTACACTTTGGGCAGGTGGTAAGGTAGAATTTTTACCTAATTTCTCAGCTGAAGGTGTTTTCAAGTTTTTTTCAAGTAAAACAACCGAAGATGAGAACTTGGTATTTATGGCAGTTCCAACCATTTATTTCAAACTAATTGCTCACTTTGAAAGCCTATCTAATGAAGAACAAAGAGCATTAAGCAAGGATATGAAACGCTTTCGTTTGATGGTTTCGGGTTCGGCTGCATTACCAGTTTCTGTTATGGAGAAATGGGAAACAATTAGTGGACACCGCTTACTCGAACGCTATGGAATGACCGAAATCGGTATGGCTATCAGTAATCCATATCATGGTGAACGCAGAGCGGGTCATATTGGACAAGCTCTTCCAGGTGTAGATGTTCGCTTAGTTGATGAAGAAAATAATATTGTTCCAAAAGGAGAAGCAGGTGAAATTCAGATAAAAGGTGCAAATGTTTTTCAAGAGTATTGGCAAAAAAAGGAGGCCACAGAAAATACTTTTACTGAAGATGGATGGTTTAAAACAGGCGATGTAGCTGTTGATGAAGATGGATATTATAAAATTTTAGGTAGAAGCTCGATAGACATTATTAAATCAGGTGGATACAAAATTTCGGCACTTGAAATTGAAGAAGTATTGCGTACACATTCGGCCATTTCTGATTGTAGTGTAGTAGGAATCGACAATGAAGAATGGGGTGAATTGGTAGTTGCTGCGATCATCGTCAATGATAGTTCTTTGGATATCAATGCTTTAAACACTTGGATGAGAGAAAGAATGCCTTCTTATAGAGTGCCTCGACGTTATAAAATCGTTGATGAACTTCCTCGCAATGCAATGGGAAAAGTCACTAAAAATGAATTAAAGCAATTATTTTAAGAAAAATAGATATTTTATCTAAAATATATCACCCTTGTAGATTAAATATACTGTATAAAAAAAATATTCAGTAAAATTTCTCTAAATTTCTAACAATTTGTTTCAACAACTAATTTATAATTTTTGTATATTTGCACGCTCATCTTAACAAACAATTCATGCAGTTTCATACCCCAAAGCATGAATCAATTCAAAAAATAAACTCCCCTTCAGGGGCAGGGGGTTTTTTCACCGATGAAAGTAAACCTTATTACGCAAGAATCCTTTGAAAGTCGTCACCACGGCAAAAGTGAAATCGAACTACAATCAATGTTACAAAAAATAGGTGTAGATTCGCTTGAAACACTCATCAACCAAACCGTTCCAGCTGGAATTCGTTTGAAAAATCCACTTAATTTGCCAAAATCAAAGTCAGAAGTTGATTTTTTGAACGATTTCAAGACATTAGCTCAAAAAAATAAAATTTATAAATCATATATTGGTACAGGCTATTATGATACCGTAGTGCCAAATGTGATTTTGAGAAATATATTAGAAAATCCAGCTTGGTACACAGCTTATACACCTTATCAGGCTGAAATTGCCCAAGGACGTTTAGAAATGTTGTTGAATTTCCAAACAATGGTTATTGAGCTAACAGGAATGGAAATTGCCAACGCTTCTTTGCTTGATGAAGGTACTGCCGCTGCCGAAGCCATGACGATGCTTCATAGTGTACGTCCTGCTGCTAAGAAAAACGCTCAAACTTTTTTTGTTTCGGAACTTTGTCACCCACAAACCATTGATTTGGTGATTGGTCGTGCAAAACCTTTGGGAATCAATGTTGTAGTGGGCAATCACGCAACTTACGATTTGACCAACGAAGAGCTATACGGAATTTTATTGCAATATCCTGCCACAAATGGCGAGGTATATGATTATACTGATTTGATTGCTGCGGCTCATGAATTGAATGTGTTTACAGCCGTAGCTGCCGATTTACTTTCATTAACACTGCTCACTCCTCCAGGCGAAATGGGTGCTGATGTGGTAGTGGGTTCTGCTCAACGTTTGGGAGTACCAATGGGTTATGGTGGGCCTCATGCAGCTTTTTTTGCAACAAAAGATAGCTTCAAACGCCAAATCCCAGGTCGTATCATAGGGGTTTCGGTCGATGCACAAGGCAATCGTGCTTTGCGTATGGCTTTGCAAACTCGTGAGCAACATATCCGCCGTGAAAAAGCGACTTCAAATATTTGTACTGCCCAAGTTTTATTGTCAGTAATGGCTTCGGCTTATGGTGTTTATCATGGGCCAAAAGGTTTGACAAATATTGCTGCTAAAATCAATGGCTTAACCAAACTTTTTGCCGAGTCGGTTGAAGGACTTGATTATCAAGTATTAAATAAAAACTATTTCGATACCGTAACGATTCATACCGAAGATAACAGCAAAATCAAGACAATTGCCGAGAAATATGAGGTAAATCTTCGTTATTATGCCAATGGTAATGTAGGTGTTTCTTTTGATGAAAGAAAAACTATCAAAGATGTTGAGCAATTAATAAATATTTTTGCCGAAGCAGGTGGAAAAAGCACAAATATCAACTTAAAATCTGAAATCGAAATTGGTTTTGGTGTAGGTCTAAACCGCACTTCTGATTTTATGACTCACCCAGTATTTAGTAGCTATCACACCGAACACGAAATGTTGCGTTACTTGAAGTCTTTGGAAAACAAAGATTTATCGTTGGTTCATTCGATGATTTCTTTAGGAAGTTGCACCATGAAACTCAATGCAACAGCCGAGATGATTCCTGTAACTTGGCCAGAATTTGGTAATATTCACCCATTTGCTCCAAAAGATCAAACGGAAGGTTATCAAGAATTATTCACAAACTTAAATGATTGGCTTTGTGAAGTAACAGGTTTTGCCCAAATGTCATTGCAACCAAATTCGGGAGCTCAAGGCGAATACGCTGGTTTGATGGTGATTCGTGCTTATCACGAAAGTCGTGGCGATTCGAACCGTAATATTGCCTTAATTCCATCGTCGGCTCACGGTACAAACCCAGCATCGGCTGTAATGGCAGGAATGCAGGTGGTTGTAAGTAAATGTGATGAGAAAGGAAACATTGATGTGGCAGATTTAAAAGCAAAAGCCGAGCAATATTCGGCAAACTTAGCTTGTTTAATGGTCACTTACCCATCAACTCATGGTGTTTTTGAAGAATCTATCAAAGAAATTTGTGCTTTGATTCACGAACACGGTGGACAAGTCTATATGGATGGAGCAAACATGAATGCCCAAGTTGGTTTGACTTCACCTGCAACCATTGGAGCTGATGTTTGCCATCTCAACTTACACAAAACATTCTGTATTCCTCACGGTGGTGGTGGTCCAGGAATGGGGCCAATTGGTGTAGCACAGCATTTAGCTGAGTTTTTACCATCGAATGCTGTTGTTGATATGGGCGGAAAATCGGGTATTCACGGAATCTCGGCTGCTCCTTATGGAAGTGCGAGTATCTTGACGATTTCTTACGCTTATATTGCCATGATGGGCGGTGATGGCTTAACAAATGCCACAAAAAATGCGATTTTGAATGCCAATTACATCAAATCTCGTTTGGAAGGAGAATACCAAATTCTTTATACAGCCGATAGCGGACGTTGTGCTCATGAAATGATTGTTGATTTGCGTCCATTCAAAGCATCGGCAGGTGTTGAGGCAGAAGACGTAGCAAAGCGTTTGATGGATTATAATTTCCACGCTCCAACGCTTTCGTTCCCAGTGGCTGGAACATTGATGATTGAGCCAACTGAATCAGAATCTAAAGCCGAACTTGACCGCTTCTGTGATGCTTTGTTGAGTATTCGTGAAGAAATTCGTGAAGTAGAAACTGGCAATGCTGATAAAGCTGATAATGTGCTGAAAAATGCTCCACATACAACAGCAGTTGTTTTGGTAGAAAATTGGACAAAAGCTTATTCGAGAGAAAAAGCTGCATATCCGCTTCCTTATGTAAAAGCCAATAAATTCTGGGCAACGGTTAGCCGCATCGACTCTGCTTATGGCGATAGGAATTTGGTTTGTGCTTGCGAGCCTATTGAAGCGTATGCTTAAGAGAGTTTATTCTAATTGAGCTATTAGTTGTGGCACACCTTTGAGGTGTGCCACAACTTTTTTAGTTCAAAATAACCGCTTCGCATCATCTTCCAAAACCATCTCATAAGCAGTTTTGAAATATTGAACTTTATCAAAACTTAAAACCTGTTTAGCCAAAGTTTGATTGCATAGCGAACCATTGCGAATACCTACATAATCTTGAAAAGAAGAAAACTCCCAATCTTTCATATCTTTTACCAAATTAGCCTTTAGTGGATTTTGATGAATATATTTAAAGCAAATTGAGCCATCTGGCACTGGTACAAGAGCTTTGGCTTTAGTATTTTGAGTAAATAAAGAGCCTGTGCGATTAAATTTTTTATTAATGGCTTTCGTATATGAACTTAACAGATTCTGAAAACCATAACTAAATACATTTACATCTTTATTGCCAATTTTTACTGTTTGAATCGTACGTTCATCTGCATAAATGAGTAAATGAAAATGGTTTGGCATGAGACAATAAGTCAAGATTTCACAATGTGGAAGCAAATAATTGCGTATTTTGAAAAGAAAATAAACATAATTTCCCCTTTCAAAAAAGATAGTTTGCCTATTGTTTCCTCGATTATAGATGTGAAAAAGCTTGTTTTTTTGAAATTGCATGGTGGTTTATATTCGTTAAAGTTGATGTGGCACGGTTGATGTGGCACACCTTTGAGGTGTGCCACATCTGTTTTCCCCAATTTGCCCCAATTTATATATTATTTCTTTTATTTTGCAAAAAACTCTGACGATTTGTTTTCTTTGTAATTCATTGACAAACCAGACCCTATGAAAAACAAAAACGCCATTATCGGGGCAGCATTCTTGATGGCAACTTCTGCCATTGGCCCAGGTTTTTTAACTCAAACTACTGTTTTTACCCAGCAATTGACTGCCAGTTTTGGCTTTGTCATTTTGCTTTCGATTTTGTTGGATATCGGTACACAACTCAATATTTGGCGAGTAGTTTCGGTCAGTAGAAAACCTGCCCAAGATTTAGCTAATGAACTTCTTCCTGGGCTTGGTTATTTATTGGCTTTCTTAATTGTCATTGGAGGTTTGGCTTTCAATATTGGTAATGTTGCTGGTGCAGGTTTAGGTTTTGAGGTACTTTTTGGCATTGATGTAAAAATTGGTGCTATTATCAGTTCTGCGATTGCAATTGGTATTTTTTCATCGAAAGAAGCAGGTAAGGCAATGGATAATTTCGCTAAAATTCTTGGCTTTTTAATGATAATTTTAATTCTCTACGTAGTTTTTGTATCACATCCACCAATTTTTGACGCCATTCAACGAACAATCATTCCACAAAAATTTGATGCTTTAGCAACTGTTACACTCGTGGGAGGTACGGTTGGTGGTTATATTACTTTTGCTGGTGTGCATCGCCTCATTGATGCAGGCATCAGTGGAGAAGAAAATCTTCCACAAATCAATCGAAGTGCTACAACGGGTATTTTAGTTACTGCTGTTGTGCGATATTTGCTTTTTTTAGCTTCTTTGGGTGTAGTTGTTGCAGGTTATACTTTGACCAAAGAAAACCCACCAGCATCTGTATTTCAGAGTGCAGCAGGCGAAATTGGCTATAAAATCTTTGGCGTGGTTATTTGGTGTGCAGCCATTACTTCAGTTGTTGGGGCAGCTTATACTTCGGTTTCTTTCTTACGCACTTTTCACCCAAACTTCGAAAAATACAATCGACAAATCATTATTGGCTTTATCATTTTTTCTACGATTATCTTTATTTTTGTTGGAAAACCAGTCAAAACATTGGTTTTTGTTGGGACTTTAAACGGTTTTATTCTCCCAATCGCTTTATCAATTATGTTAGTAGCGAGTAGAAAATCAAGATTAGTGGGCAATTATAAACACTCATTATTTTTACAGATTATTGGTTGGTTAGTTGTAGCTATTATGTCAGGAATGGTCATTTATGGACTCTTACCTCACTGATTCCTTTCCAAATGCCTTATAAATTGTCAAGGCACTGGCTATTAATACCACATTTTTGATAATATATTGACCAGTCAAAGTCAAAACCATCATATTTTGCCATGTGTCTTTGGGTAGAAACAATAATGGCAAAAAAGTGGTAAACATTTGAAGAATAAAGACACCAAAAGCCACTTTCGTTAGTTTTGGAATTAGCCATAAAATACCAATGGCACATTCGATGATTCCTAACAAAACCAGAAATTTATCAATTGAAATAATTGATGAAATAGTAGCTTCGTGCAAACGCGTAACTAAACCTTCGGCTGGGGAAATATGAATAACTTTCAAAAAGCCAAACCAAAAGAACACTACAAATAGTGCAAGCCGATTCCACCAAATAATATTTGTAGAGATACCAATAGTATCCGTTGATAAATTTTTAGTATTAGTAAACGTTGACATTGCGATAAATATTTTGGTTAAGAAAGCTGCAAGTTATTTATCTGATTTCTAACAATTTATGATATTTATCAAGTTTAGATTTTGGTCACTTGAAAGCAAATGCTTTTCTTAAATTTTAGTATTTCAAACCCTCTGTTTTTCTATGAAAAATATTATCTATTGTTTCATTCTAACTTCTTTGCTTGCTTGTCAAACAAAAAAAGCACGAACACTTTCACTCGAACACCAAAAAGCATTGGCTTCGATGCAAGTAATGGATGGTTTTGAAATAGAAATGGTCGCTGCCGAGCCATTGGTTGCCGACCCCGTAGCGATGGAAATTGACGAAGATGGCAATATGTATGTCGTCGAAATGCACGGTTATCCTTTAGATTTATCGAATACTGGAAAAATAAAATTATTGAAAGATACAGATGATGATGGCTACCCCGATAAAGCCACCATTTTTGCCGATAGTTTACGACTACCCAACGGAATTCAACGTTGGAAAAATGGTTTTATCGTAACCGATACGCCTGATGTACTTTATTTGGAAGATTCAAATGGCGACGGTGTGGCTGACATTCGTAAAAAAATATTGACTGGTTTTGCTTTATCAAACCCTCAACATAACTTAAATACGCCTCGTTTTGAGTCAGATAATTGGATTTATTTAGGACATGAAGGCGTTGTAACACCATTTGTCTATACAAAAGAGTTTGGTGATAATGGACGAGTCATAACTTTTCCTGATAAACCTAATTCTCCAAAATTGGGCATCAATGCCAATGGCAGAATGGTGCGATTTAAACCAGATACCTACGAATTAGAGGAGTTATCGGGCGAAACGCAATACGGACACACGCAAGACGCTTGGGGACATCGCATTTACACAAGCAATGCCAATCACCTTTTCCATGAAGTTTTAGACAAGAAATACATTGATAATAACCCAAATCTACTCGTCTCAAATGCAACACAAAATATTCCTGACCACGGTGATGCTTGCGAAGTTTTTCCTATTACAGAAAATCCAAACCATCAATTACTGACTGATGTGGGCGTAATTACTTCATCTTGTGGTGTAACTTGGTATTTGGGTGGAGCTTTTGGCGATAAATTCAAAAATGTATCTTTCATTGCCGAACCAGTTCATAACCTCGTTCATGCAGATATTATTGAAGAAAATAGAGCGACTTTTACAGCAAAAAGGTTACTCGAAAAAAAAGAATTTTTAGCTTCAAAAGATGCGTGGTTTCGTCCTGTTAATTTTTATATTGGCCCAGATGGAGCTTTATATGTCATTGATTATTACCGTCAATTAATCGAACACCCTGAATGGATGTCAGATGAAGTGAATAAGTCAGGAGCTTTGTATAATGGCAAAGATAAAGGCAGAATTTACCGTATTACGCCTAAAGGTGGTTTAAGTATGGATTGGTTGGGCAAGCTCAATTTATCAAAAAAAAGTGACACTGAATTAGCACAATTACTTGATAATCAAAACATTTGGTATCGCCGAACAATACAAAGATTACTACTCCATCGCAATGCAAAAGGTGTTGTTCCAGCATTAAAAACATTAGTTGAAAGAGGACAAAATCCAGAAGCAAAAATCAATGCTTTATGGCTTTTAAATCATTTCAAAGGACTTGATAATCAATTAATTGAAGTTGCCTTAAAAGACAAAGAAGCAGGTGTGAGAGAATGTGCGATTAAATTAGGTCAATCCTCAAATGCTTTACTTACTCTCCAAAATGACCCTTCTCCAAAAGTCCGTTTTCAATTGCTCAACGCTTTAGGGCAAATAAAAACGCTTGAAGCAGAAAAAGCTCGTTTAGCCATTTTAAAGCAAGATTTTGCTGATAAATGGGTTGGAATCGCTGCCGTTGCAGCTTCTAAAGGTAGTGAAGTCGAGCTACTGAAATTTGCTTCAAAAGAAGAAAAAATGCTTAAATCTCTTGACTTTTTTGCTTATCTCGGAGCCACCATTGCAAACAGTAAAGATAAAAAAGCTTTTGAAGAAATGATTAACACACCATCAGAAGGCAAAGCCGCCATTCTTTCTGGCATTACCCAATTATGGTCATATAAAGGCATTACGGTTCCAATTGATGATTCTTTCAAGTCAAATTTATTGACAAATCTCTCATCAAATTCATCTGAATTACGAAAATCTTCTTTAGAATTATTAGCCATCACAGGTTTACCTAATGGGAATTTGTTGAATGAAACGCTCAAAAATGCTTCAAAAATTGCTTTAGACCCAAAGCAAAAAGAAGATTTACGAGCTGATATGATTTCGCTATTGGCTTTGTCAAATCTAATAGCATATCAAGGTATGATACAGCGAATTTTAGTCAATAAAGAACCCGAAATCATACAAGAAGCTGCCATTAAAACATTAAGTAAAACGGCTGATAATCAGACCTGTGCATTTATTTTGAAGCAATGGAATCTGTTTTCGCCAAAGGTGAAAAATGATGCAGTCAATCTATTCTTGGCTGACCCAAAACGTATTCATTTATTACTTAATGCGATTGATGAAAAAATAGTCAATCGCAATGAAGTGGGTTGGGGAAGAACCGTCGAAATGATGAATTATTATGATACCGATGTCCGTAGTCATGCACGAAAAGTGCTTTCCTTGAATGAAGATAGAAAAGCTGTTTTACAACAATACATGGTTGTTGTGGAACAGAAAGGAAATAAGATTGAAGGAGAAAAAGTGTTTGAACAAAATTGTAAAATCTGTCACCAAATGGGCAACTCAGGAACAGATTTTGGGCCAAATCTTACGACATTAAGAAGTCGGAATACTTTTTCTATATTGACTGAAATCATCAATCCAAATAATTCAATTGCCGATAAGTATGATTTATGGAAAATCAGTTTTAAAAATGGCAATATCATCAATGGAATCATTGTTACCGAAAATGCCAATACACTGACTATCAAAGAAATGGGTGGAAAACAAACAACTATTCAACGAATAGATATTGCTAAATTAGAGAAATCAGGTACTTCGCCCATGCCAAACGGACTCGAAAATGCTATTTCTAAGAAACAAATGGCCGATTTGATTGCATATATTAAAAATCAGTAACTTATTTTTTCTTTGGTGTAGTTCCCACAAATTCCTTTAAATAATAAGGTTCGAAGTCAGCAACATTTTCAAATTGATTATTTTCAAAGGCACGAGTTGCCAAAATGCCCACACTTTTTGCCGAAGGAAAAAGGGTTTCATTCAAAAATATAGCATTAGGATTTTTACCTAAAGTAGCTTTACATTTTTCTGCACCATCGCCAAAAAAGATAATTTTATGGTTTTGGAACAAATCTGCAAATGAGGTTTCGTCAATGATTTTTGCTTGAGTTGGTTCTATTACTTCCATCGTATCTGCTTGATAAACAGCACAATAAACTTCCATTCGACGAGCATCGAGCATCGGACACAATAAAAGATTTACGATTTCGGATTTACGATTTACGATTGAAATATTGTCAATAGCAAGTTTTAATTCATCATTCGTCATTCGTAAATCATCATTCGTAAATCGTAAATCGTAAATCGAACGTGCCATCGCTTCCAAAGTATTAATCGCAATCAAAGGTTTTTCAAGAGTAAAACATAAACCTTTTGCCGTAGAAACACCAATGCGTAAGCCTGTGTATGAGCCTGGACCTTTGGCAACTGCTATCGCATCAAGGTCTTGAAGAGTCAAACTGGCGATTTTTACAACATGCTCAATGAGTGTTGTAAGCATTCCCGAAGAAGATTTTTCGTGATATAATTCGCTGACCGACAGCAATTTACCATCTTGGTGAATTGCGGCCGAACAAGCTTTTGTAGAAGTTTCGATACTGAGAATTATGGGCATTGAAAACAAATGAGTGAATGAGCGACCGTCGCTCGGTGATTTTTGAATGAGTGAATGATTATTTTTTTCTATTTCATAATCAATTTCATCGCCCAAAATTAATCATTCACGCATTCACTCATTCATTCATTCATAAATTTATTTACTACGAATCGCAATCACAGGATCAAGGCGAGCAGCTTGCCATGCTGGAATGATACCTGAAACTACACCAATAATACTGGCTATAATGATTCCAAAAACAATATTTCCTGAACTTAATACAATATCAAGAGAGCCAAGTGGCATAAAACTCATAAGATAAACTAAGAATATACCAAAAAAACCTCCAATCAAGCAAAGAAATACTGATTCAAACAAAAATTGGAAGAGAATAAAGAAGTTTTTTGCACCCAAAGACTTCTGAATACCAATGATATTTGTTCTTTCTTTGACTGATACAAACATAATATTAGCAATACCAAAACCACCAATTAACAAGGAAAATAGTCCAATAATAAACCCTCCTCCACGAATGGTGCTAAACAATTGACCGAGAGCAGCAGCAGCAGCTTCTGGGCGATTCAAAGCAAAATTATCTTCCTCTGATGGGCGTAACCCTCTTTTTGTTCGCATCAAACCTGTCGTTTCACCTTCCAATTCAAGTAGGCCTTCGTCATCTTCCATGCCTTTTAGTACAATATCGCCATAAGGTTCGCCCGAAGAAAAAATTCGTTTGTGTGCAAGAAAAGGAATAAACACTTTTTGGTCAGGTTCGCCACCAAAGTCAGCAATTTGTTTACCTTTTTTCTCTTGAACTCCAATCACAGTAATATTTTGACCTTTCATTTTGAAAGTCTGCCCAATTGGGTCTGAATCTGGAAACAAAGCCTCTGCAATATCAGCACCTAAAATACCGACATTTCTGCCAGATTCTACTTCTTGTGGAGCAAAATAACGCCCATTTACCACAGGAACTTCCGTAATTTCAGTAAAATCATAAGTAATTCCCTGACATAAGGCATCAATGCTATTATTACCTTTCTTGCACGAAACTCCTCCTGCAAAATCCATCATTGCTACAGCATGGGTATGCTCAAGGTTTTCTTTCAAATACTTAAATTCCTCATATTTCGGCTCTGGTCTTCTAAAATATTTCCACCATGGATAATCACCATTACCAAAAAGCCAGGGCCATTTTTGGACATAAATTACATTACTCCCAATAGAACTTAAACTTCCTTTAATATTAGATTCGAGTGAATCAACCATCGTATATACACCAATGATAGAAAAAATACCAATCGTTACGCCCAAAAGCGATAGAACGGTTCGGAGTAAATTCTCTCGCAAAGCTTGCCCTGCAAAACGAAAACTCTCGAATGTGAGAAAGAAAAATTTCATAAATGCTTAAGACCCCAAAGGGCAATTAATTGAAGGTAATAATTTTACGAAAATAGTAATCTAAAATTAGTTTTCGAAATGAATTTCTCTAATCAGTAGTTTTTAGTAATTTAACGGCAAATTTCAAGGATATGTGGGTGTGGAGCGAACATTCTTTTCGCTATTCTTTCATTCGTTTTAGTTCTAATTGCTTATTTATCACAAATGGCGAACTGAAAGTTCGCCCCACAAAAAATCATCAATAAACATGAAAAAAAACATTTCCCTAATTACCCTCCTTTTACTATTTTTTGCATTTTCCTGCACCAATAAACCAGCCCAAACAACTGATGGCTCTTCTAATAAATCAAAAGATTTATTTGTACTTTTTGAAGAAGACCCCAATCAAAAAACTTTTTTTTCTGACCGAAAAGGTGTAATTGGACAAAACGGTATGGTGGCATCTGCCCATCCAGAAGCTTCGAAAGTGGGCGTAGAAATTATGAAAATGGGAGGAAATGCCATTGATGCTGCAGTAGCTACACATTTTGCATTGGCCGTAGTTTTTCCGTTTGCAGGAAACTTGGGCGGTGGAGGCTTTGCTGTCATTCGTGATAAAAATGGCAAAGCTTATACTTTGGATTTCAGAGAAAAAGCTCCTTTAAAAGCTAATCGAGATATGTATTTAGATGCCAAAGGTGATGTCATTCAAGGTTTAAGTTTGCTCGGACATTTGGCAAGTGGCGTACCTGGTGCAGTCGATGGGATGGTGGAAATTCACAAAAAATTCGGAAAATTATCTTGGGAGAAAGTCATACAACCTGCCATTGATTTAGCTGAGAAAGGTGTTGTTCTCACCGAACGTGAGGCTCTTGGTTTGAATAACAATAAGATAAATTTCAAAAAGGTAAATGGTGAAAATACACCTTATTTCATCAATCCTGAGAATAGAGATTGGGTAAAAGGTGATTTATTGGTTCAAAAAGATTTGGCAAAAACCTTACGAGCTATTCAACAAAAAGGTAGAAACGGCTTTTATGAAGGAGAAGTTGCCGATTTATTAGTCAAAGAAATGGAAAAAGGCGGCGGAATTATTTCTCACCAAGACCTAAAAAAATACCATTCTGCATGGCGTGAACCAATCATAGCAGATTATAAAAACTACAAAATCATTACTATGCCTCCTTCTTCAAGTGGTGGCGTGGCGTTGGTGCAGCTTTTAAGAAGTGTTGAAAAATACCCTTTACGTAAATGGGGTTTTAACTCTGACTCGACCGTACAAGTAATGATAGAAGCCGAACGTCGTGTATATGCCGACCGTGCTAAATGGATGGGCGATATGGATTTTGTAAAAGTGCCAATGAAAGAATTAATGAGTAGAGAATACTTGAAGAAACGTTGGTCAGATTTTGATTTTGCCAAAGCAACCGATAGTAAAGCCATTGATGGTGGAACTGTGCCAGGCTATGAGTCAAACGAAACCACGCATTATTCGGTAGTGGACAAAGAAGGGAATGCTGTTTCGATAACAACAACACTCAATGGTGGTTATGGTAGCAAAGTGGTAGTTGCTGGTGCTGGATTTTTGATGAATAATGAAATGGATGATTTTAGTATCAAAGCTGGCGTACCAAATATGTTTGGTTTGATTGGTAATAAAGCCAATGAAATACAGCCCGAAAAACGGATGCTTTCGTCGATGACACCTACAATCGTAGAAAAAGACGGAAAATTTTTGATGGCAGTAGGCACACCTGGTGGTTCAACGATTATTACGTCGGTTTATCAAACAATTTTGAATGTAATCGAACATGGAATGACCATGCAACAAGCAGTAAATGCCCTGAAATTTCACCATCAATGGCTACCAGACCGCACGGTTTATGAACCAAATGCGTTTAATGAAAAAACTGTAAATGCCTTAAAATCAAGAGGATATATTATTGATGCTCAAAAAGGTACGCTCGGTAGAATGGATTGTATCATGCTCCGCCCTGATGGAACACTCGAAGGTGCCTCTGACCCACGTGCCGATAATACAAGTGTGGGATATTGAGAGTTTAGAGTTCTGAACGGTCCGCCGTGCGGTTTAAAGTTCTGAGGAGTAAAAAAAAAATAACTCAGAATTCAGAACTTTAAACCGCACGGCGGACCGTTCAGAACTCTATTTAATTATTCCTTTCGCTATTAAATACGGTATAATCAACCAAAGCAAACCCTTTATCAAAAAAAAGAAAAAACCAGCCCAACCGAGCCGCTTGAACCATTGCTTAAATTTACTTTGATTTTCCATTACAAAATCTTACGAGTTCTGTGAATCCAATTCTTTTTGCTGCATATAATTCTTGAACAAAAACATCAATCCAATAGTTGCGACCAAAGAAAAAATAACAATCGACATCGGAACATCATCCATGTTTTCAGGGTCTGTCTTAATGATTTTTAAATTATATAAATACATAACGCTTACAGCCAATCCATTGTTGAAAATATGAGCAAATATCGGCACCCAAATATTTCCTGTCCAGTAATATAAATATCCAAATATTACGCCAAGCATCATTCGGGGCAAAATCCCGTAAAATTGGAAGTGAATCGCTGCAAAAATAAATGCTGCTACCCAAATCGCTACATGAATATTTTTAGTACCAAGAAACAATTTTCGCATAATTAATCCTCTAAAAACCAATTCTTCACCGATTCCCGCAATCATAGCAATTACTAAAAAAGCCAATAAAAATTGCCAGAATGAAGTAAAATTTGTAAAAAACTTAGTTGCCTCTGCCAATTTATCTTCCATACCCTTCAAAACTTCTTCTAAACCTTTCAAGGCTTCTGGAAATACAATATTTTGGTTAATTTCCTGTAACCAACCATTAAAACCCATGAAGGCTATTTGAATTAAAACTACCGTCCCAAAAACTTGAAGATGAGGGATGGGTTTGAAATTCAAGTCTTTCCATTGCTTTTTTTCAATGATTCTCCAATAAAACCATGCTGTGCCAACAAAACCTGCAAAAGAACCTAAGCCTTGCCCCAAAATCATTGACAACCAAGCATGAGGTAATTTACTAAAATCACCTCCACTGTTCATCATGTCTTGTAAGGACGCACCAGCCGCTACCATAACCAAAATCTGAATAAGACTTCCAACAAAAAGAAAACCCACTAAAAAAAGTCCAATAATGATTAAAAGCGACGAGGTCGCAGGGTTTTCACGAGAATCAAGAAGTTTCATACTTTATTTTTATGTAATTTTGTGGTAAAAATATTGAGGAATTCTGTTAATCGCAATGTTTTTAGGGCTTTTAGCGATTGGCTATTAGCTTTTAGCTTTCTGAAGAGGGAATTATTAGACGTTTTTTATAGTTAATATTTTAAGAAAAATTGTAAAACAAGGTTCTAACTTGTTCTACTACAAATAGACAAGTTAAAAACTTGTCCTACAAGAGAATCAACAGTAAAAAAATGGTAAAAATAGGCAATATAGAACTGGGTGATTTTCCTCTTTTACTCGCACCGATGGAAGATGTGAGTGACCCACCTTTTCGTTTAGTTTGTAAAGAAAACGGAGCAGATTTGATGTACACAGAATTTATTTCTTCGGAGGGATTGATTCGTAATGCTGCTAAAAGTGTCCATAAATTAGATATTTTCGAGTACGAACGCCCCATTGGGATACAACTTTTTGGGAGTGATGTTGAAACGATGGGTGAGTGTTCACGTATTGCCACTCGTGCAAAACCAGATTTAATTGATATTAATTATGGTTGCCCAGTAAAAAATGTTGCTTGCAAAGGTGCAGGTGCTGCATTGCTACAAGATATTCCCAAAATGGCGGCTATGACTTCAGCTGTCGTAAAAGCTACGCATTTGCCTGTTACGGTAAAAACTCGTTTGGGTTGGAATGAAGAAACCAAAAATGTAGGCGAAGTTGCCGAACGCTTGCAAGATGTTGGTATAAAAGCACTTACAGTTCATGGTCGCACTCGTGCCCAAATGTATAAAGGTGAAGCCGATTGGACATTGATTGCCAAAATCAAAGAAAATCCTCGCATCCATATTCCAATTTTTGGCAATGGAGACATTGATTCGCCCGAAAAAGCTTTAGATTACAAAAATCGTTTTGGGATTGATGGAATCATGATTGGGCGAGCTGCTATTGGCTATCCTTGGATTTTTAATGAAATCAAACATTTTTTCAAAACAGGTGAACATTTGCCTCCACCAAGTATTTCTCAACGAGTAGAAGCAACTCGTAAGCATTTGACTTTTTCAATCAAATGGAAAGGTGATCGACTCGGAATTTTAGAGATGAGAAGGCATTATAGCAATTATTTCAAAGGTTTACCTAATTTTAAAGAATACCGAATGCGATTGGTTTATTCGCTTGATTTTCAAGAAATTTCAGAAATTCTTGATGAAATTGCCCATGTCTTTGATGGCTATTTGCTTGAAAAACAAATTGTCAAAGTTGAATATGCAGGAGTAGATTAAACGTACGACGGAGTTCCTACTCCGTCAAAGACAACGCTGACGGAGTAGGAACTCCGTCGTACAAATACACTTCAAAAACCAAATAAGTGAATAAAAACACATTTACCAGCTCAGAAAATAAAACCCTCGTTTCGTGGTTATTGCTATGTTTACTTGCCATTATGTGGGGTTCATCGTTTATTATTATCAAAAAAAGTCTTGATGCTTTCACCCCCATTCAAATTGGAACCGTCAGAATTATGGCGGCAGGCATTGTTTTTTTGCCGTGGATAATTTCTTCCAGAAAAAAGTATCCTAAAGAAAAAACTAAATATTTCCTTTGGTCAGGTTTACTTGGTTATTTTTTACCCGCTTTCTTATTTGCTTTTGCAGGAAGTAAGATAAACAGTTCATTATCAGGCACTTTAAACTCAGCTACTCCCCTATTTGTATTAATTGTTGGTGCTATCTTTTTTCATCAAATCATCAAGCGTTGGCAAGTAGTTGGTCTTACTTTAGGATTTATTGGAAGCGTTATTTTGGTGCTATCTTCGAGCAAAGATGGGCTTTCATTCAATAATCCTTATGCTCTTTTAATCATTTTAGCTTCTTTGATGTATGGTTTCAATGTCAATATTGTAGGCAAACATTTAAGTGGAATTAATGCCATTTTATTAAGTGCTTGGACACTTTTTAGTGTTGCTATTTTGGCAGGAATTATTCTTTTTTCTACTGATTTTTTATCACGAATCAATGCAGATACTTTAAGTCCTTTGTTGTTGCTTATCCTCTTGGGAGCAATTAATTCGGGGCTTGCTGCGATTATCTTTAATTATATTTTACAGATTTCTTCACCTGTTTTTGCATCATCTGTTACCTATTTGATACCAGTCGTAGCAACACTCATGGGCTTCATTGATGGAGAGTCTATATCATTTTTGCATTATTTTGGTATGACAATCATTTTGGTTGGCGTATATTTGATCAATAAAAAATAGATGTTTGAGATTCGATGCTCGAGGTTTTGGATTCGAGAATTGACAACTGAAATATATTTTCATCAAACATCGAACCTCCAACATCAAACATCTATCAAATGAAAGCAATCATCAACGACAGTAATTTTGAAATTTCGGAAGAAAAAAATCAAATATTAGTGAATAACGAGCCATTTTCTTGGGATTTACGCAAGATTTCTGAAAAAGATTTTCATATTTTAAAAGATAATAAATCATATAATGCCGAACTGGTAGAGGCAAATTATGCTGAAAAAATCTTCAAACTGAAAGTCAATGGTACAATTCATACTGTTAATCTGAAAGATCGTACTGATTTACTTTTAGAAAAAATGGGTATTAATAATACGGCATCCAACAAGCTAAATAATTTGAAAGCTCCTATGCCTGGTTTGATTTTTGAGATGAAAGTAAAAGTGGGTGATGAAGTAAAAAAAGGAGATATTTTACTTATTTTGGTAGCCATGAAAATGGAAAATGCTATCAAAGCAGCAGGGGATGGCATAGTAAAAAGTATCAAAGTGACTATCGGCGAGAGTGTAGAAAAAGGGCAATTGATTATGGAATTTGAGTAAAATAATTTTTCAAGTTGTCCCTCACCCAAACAACAATTCTGAGAATTGTTTTACAAAATTTTCTAAACTTAAAATTTTAAACATAACTTTGCCACAAAATAAATAGCCTAATGTCTGAACTCAAATACAAAAGAATTCTACTCAAACTCAGTGGCGAAGCCCTCAACGGTGGCGACAAAAGCCAAATCATTAACTCCGATATTCTTTCGCAATACGCTCAAGAAATTAAAGCCATTGTAGATGCAGGTTGCCAAGTGGCAATTGTGATTGGTGGTGGAAATATTTTTCGTGGAGCAAGCAAAAGTTCAGGTATTGACCGTGAGCAAGGCGATTACATGGGCATGATTGCTACTGTAATCAATGGCATGGCAGTCCAAAGTTCTTTAGAAAAAGCTGGACTTATCACTCGATTGATGTCAGCAATAAAAATGGAACAAGTTGCCGAACCTTTTATTCGTCGCCGAGCCATCAGACATTTAGAAAAAGGTAGGATTGTAATTTTAGGAGCAGGTACAGGAAATCCTTATTTCTCGACTGATTCGGGTGGAGCTTTGAGAGCCAACGAATTAGGCGTTGATGTACTCTTGAAAGGAACAAGTGTCGATGGTGTTTATACAGCCGACCCAAAGAAAGACCCAACTGCTACCAAATATAGCAAAATTGGATATGACGAAGCCATCAACAAAAACTTAAAAGTAATGGATTTGACGGCTTTTGCACTTTGCAAAGAAAACAAAATGCCAATCATCGTTTTTGATATGAATGTAGAAGGGAATTTGATGAAAGTAGTGAAAGGCGAAGATGTTGGAACTTTGGTAGGAGATTGATTATCAGCAAATTATAAATACAAATAAGACGTTTATAAATCAAAACAATTAATTGATTTTAGAAACATTTTAACAAATGGAAGAAATAGAATTAGTTCTAGATATGTCGAAAGATACGATGGATCGTGCCTTGAAACATACGCAAATTGAACTCTCGAAAATCAGAGCAGGACGTGCCTCTGGTCAAATGCTTGATGGTATTATGGTTGAATATTATGGTTCACCAACCCCTTTGTCTCAAGTTTCATCAATTAGCACACCTGATGCTCGAACAATTTCAATCAAGCCTTTTGAGCGAAAACTCATTAGTGATATCGAACGTGCCATCATTAACTCTAATATTGGCCTTTCTCCTGCGAATGATGGTGATACTATTCGTTTGAATATCCCTCCACTTACAGAAGAGCGTCGTCGAGAATTAGTAAAAAAAGCTAAAAACGAAATAGAAGTGGCTCGTGTCAATATTCGTAAAGTTCGCCAAGAAGCAAACGATGAACTTAGAAAAATTCAAAAAGATGGCGGTTCTGAAGATGAAGTAAAAAAAGCTGAAGAACGAGTACAAAAGATAACTGACAGTTATATTCAAAAAGCTGAACAATTAATGGCTGACAAAGAAAAAGATATTATGAGCGTATAAAGTAACTCGAAGCTCCAGCTTTGTGGTGATAATACAAAAAGCCTGCTCTCAAAAGTGGGCTTTTTTGCTGAAAATTCGGTGCTTATTTTTAACTTTGAATAAAAAAAACTCTATAACCTGTTGGCTATACAACCGACATACTTATATATGAACCCTGCCGAAAGAATCATCGAATTGACCGAAAAGCTCAATTACTTCAATCAACGCTATTATATGGATAGTGTTTCTGAGATTTCTGACCAAGAATTTGATTTATTATTGAAAGAATTAGAAAGTCTCGAATCACAATATCCAGATCTAAAATTACCCGAATCACCGACGCATCGAGTTGGAGGAACGATTACCAAAAACTTTGTCAGCGTTGAGCATCGGTTTCCCATGCTTTCCTTAGCAAATACGTATAACGAACAAGAACTCATTGATTTTGATGAAAGAGTAAGAAAAGGATTGAATGGCGAAGCTTATGAATATATCTGTGAACTAAAATTTGATGGTATTTCACTTTCCTTGACTTATGAAAATGGTGTTTTTGTGCGTGGTGTCACTCGTGGTGATGGTGTTAGAGGTGATGATATAACCAATAATGTAAAAACAATTCGAACGATTCCGTTAAAAGTAAAAACACCAATCACAGGAATTTTTGAAGTGCGTGGCGAAGGTTTTCTTCCTTATACATCATTTGAAAAAATGAATGCAGATGCCGAAGCCGCAGGTGAAGAAAGCTATGCTAATGCCCGAAATGCGGCATCTGGAAGTTTCAAATTGCAAGACTCTGCCGAAGTTGCCCGCCGTGGATTAGACGCTTATGTTTATCAATTCTTGTCTGATGAGGAAGTTTTTACTACGCACGAAGAAAGTCTGGTAGCCCTTAAAAATTTAGGCTTTAATGTTTCACAAACTTGGCAAAAATGTACTGATATTGAGGCTGTTATGGCGTATATCCAGCATTGGGATGAAAAGCGTTTTTCGCTTCCATTGGCTACAGATGGTATCGTTATTAAGCTAAATTCATTTACACAAAGAGAAGAATTAGGTTATACTGCTAAAAGTCCTCGTTGGGCAATTGCTTATAAATATAAAGCTGAATCTAAACCTGCGATTTTAAAAGCCGTAACTTATCAGGTGGGTCGCACTGGAGCCATCACGCCTGTGGCTGAGTTAGATAATGAAAAGCGAAATAATAAAGGCATCCACTTATCTGGAACGACTGTTAAACGTGCCTCTTTACACAATGCCAACGAAATTGAACGACTTGATTTAAGAATTGGGGATACTGTTTTTGTGGAAAAAGGTGGTGAAATCATTCCAAAAGTGACAGGTGTTGATATTTCTAAAAGAGATATGTTTGCCCAGCCGATTGTCTATCCAACCCAATGTCCAGAATGTGGTGCCGAACTTACTCGAAAAGAAGGCGAAGCCAATCATTACTGTCCTAATGATAAAGGTTGCCCACCTCAAATTCGTGGTAAAATTGAGCATTTTATACATCGCAAAGCTATGAATATAGATAGTTTAGGCGAAGGGAAAATCGAATTACTTTATGACAAAGGTTTGGTTAAAGATGTAACCGACCTTTACGATTTGACCTACGAAAAATTATTTGGACTCGAAAAAGTAACCGAAGATGAAATAACTGGAAAGGTCAGAAAGATTGGATTCAAAGAAAAAACAGTTCAAAACATTCTGGAAGGCATCGAAAAATCAAAACAAGTGCCATTCAAACAAGTACTATTTGGTATTGGTATTCGCTATGTTGGAGCAACTGTTGCCGAGAAATTAGCCAGTTTTTTCAAGAATATTGATAATATTAAAAATGCCGATTATGAAACGCTCCGGACTGCTCCAGAAATTGGAGATAAAATTGCTCTGAGTGTGGTAGAATACTTTCAAAATCCTGATAATCAATTATTTATAGAAAAACTAAGATTAGCTGGATTACAATTCTCTGCTCAAGATGAAGTCAAAGAAATTGAAGGTGATAGTTTAATTGGTAAAACTTTTCTTTATACTGGTACTTTTGCCAATTTTGAACGTGAAGCCCTCGAACAAAAAATTGAAGCCAATGGCGGAAAAGTAGTCAGTGGTGTTTCAGGAAAATTAGATTTCTTAATTGTCGGAGAGAAACCTGGATCTTCTAAAATTGAAAAAGCAAAAAAACTCAATGTAAAAATGATTTCTGAAGATGAGTTTTTGGCGATGTTAGGGTGATTTTTTAAAGTTAAAACCTTACAGGTCTGAAAAAGACCTGCAAGGTTTTATAAAGTAATATTAATTCTTTAAAGCAGCACAAACCCACATTGCAATTGTGCAACAACCCAATCCGAGCGACTCTCTTCCCAATTCAATATTTAGGGTTTTCATGCCTAATTGATTCAACAAAACGCCTTCCCATGCTGGCGGAAATTGATTAATGGCCCACATCAAAAACAACAAGCCGACTGTAAAATACATTACCTTTTCGCCTTTCCCTTGTAATTTATAATAACATAAAAAAACTGGAATCAAATAGGTGGGAATCCAAACATAGGGGTCTGGGTCATTGTATTGAACACCTGTAAAATACAAAAACACAATAATAAAAAACCAAAGAACAACTTTTTGTATCATAATATATTAGATTGAGGTTAGGAATATTTTTCAACGCAAATCAAAAAAAGTTTTGAGACAAATACATCAATTCTTTATTTATTTTTCTTGATTTTTCGTTCCTATAACTCACTGGTTATAAGTTCTTTATTTTCGCAAAAGAAGCTTTTTTAAAACAATATAAAAATGATTTGAATCACTTTTTTATTATTCAAAGATAATACTTAAAAATCCTAAAGAGAGTAATAAATTACTTAATTTAAAAAAAACCTTTGCTGTCGTATCAAATTTTTCTTACCTTTGTACTGGCAAATTACCAGCTCCTGCTGAATCCCCCAGGTCTTGACCGAAGCAAGGGTACTGTGGTTGAGCGGTGAATTTGCCTTTTTTTTTGATATTTCTGCATCTAAATATAAAGCAGTTTTCTTGTTTTTAATATACCCCAAAACTTGAAAACTCCTAACAAAAATCCCCTTTAAGGGGCTGGGGGTGTGTCTAATTCCATGAAATTTTTTATTGATACTGCTTCGCTCAAAGACATTCAAGAAGCACAAGACCTTGGTGTTCTTGATGGTGTTACAACCAATCCTTCGCTTATGGCAAAGGAAGGCATTGCAGGTAAAAACAATATCTTACGTCATTATAAAGCTATTTGTGAAATTGTTGATGGCGATGTAAGTGCTGAAGTTATCTCAACTGATTTTGCAGGAATGATTGCCGAAGGTGAAGAATTGGCAGAAATTGATGAGCAAATCGTTGTAAAAGTGCCGATGATTAAAGACGGGATCAAAGCGATCAAATATTTTTCAGAAAGAGGGATTAAAACAAACTGTACTTTAGTATTTTCGGCAGGCCAAGCTCTTTTAGCTGCTAAAGCTGGTGCTACATACGTTTCCCCTTTTGTAGGCCGTTTGGATGATATTTCATCTGACGGTATGATTTTGATTGAAGACATCCGACAAATTTATGATAATTATGGCTTCGAAACACAGATTTTAGCTGCTTCTGTTCGTCATCCATTACATATCATTCAGTGTGCAAAATTAGGTGCTGATGTAATGACAGGCCCACTTTCAGCTATTCTTGCCTTATTGAATCATCCTTTAACTGATACAGGCTTAGCTAAATTCTTAGCCGATTTTGCTAAAGCAAACGAAAAATAATTTTTTTAGTTCTGAGTTCTGAATTCTGAGTTATTCTCCGCTCAAGTAATGAATTTTGAATAGTTTTCTAAAAATAATTCTGAGAAGATTTGGTATTTTTAACTCAGAACTCAGAACTTATAATTCAGAACTCCATGGATTCCGTTATTTCACTTCAAAATGCTTTTATTTACCAACGTGAACAATTGGTATTATCAGGTGTAAGTTTTAGTATCCAAAAAGGTGAATTCGTTTATTTAATTGGACGAACGGGTAGTGGTAAATCTTCTCTATTACAAACACTCTACGCCGACCTATGGCTGGAAAAAGGTAGTGGCATAGTGGCTGGTTATGAACTTCATGCCCTTAAGCGTTCACAAATACCTTATCTGAGAAGAAATATTGGCATTGTCTTTCAAGACTTTCAATTACTAAGTGATAGAAATATTGAAAATAATCTTCGTTTCTATCTTAAAGCAATGGGTTGGAAAGAAAAAAGCGAGATGGATGAGCGAATTTTGGAAGTATTGAATTTAGTAAGTTTACCTCATATTCTTGAAAAAATGCCTCATCAGCTTTCTGGTGGTGAGCAACAACGAGTAGGTATTGCAAGAGCCTTGCTTAATAAACCAGACATTATTCTTGCAGATGAACCAACGGGTAATCTTGACCCCGAAATGTCAGTCGAAATTCTAAAACTTTTCCTCGATATCAATAAGAAATCAAATACTGCTGTGTTGATGGCAACGCATGATTTTGAATTGATTGAACGCTTCCCTCATCGCACACTCTATTGTGACAAAGGCGAACTACGAGATTTAACTGAAAGTTTATAATTATTTTTTTTGAAATTACTACCCAAACTTGGCGTTTTTAGCTTTACCTAATTATTTCAACTAATCATTGATTTATTGGTTTCAAGCTGAAACCATTTCTGCTTGTCGTCTGTTATATCAAGCCACTATTAAAAATAAAGCATGAGTAAATTTATTTATGGGATTGACTTTGGCACTACCAATTCAGCCTTAGCTATCCTTGATACCGATTCCAATCATTTAGTCAAACTTTTCACAATACCTTCTTTATTATTTTTCCCTGAGCCAACCAAGCCTAAAGAAATCGTCATTCCAACTGTTGGTAATGATGCCATTTCTCTCTATGTGCAAAATCGGATGCGAGGCAGATTTATGAAATCTATCAAAAAGGTTTTACCTAACAAAAGTTTTATAGATACAAAAATTGGGTCGAAAAGTTATCGTGCAGAAGATTTAGTAGCATTGATATTGATACATTTGAAAAAAATGGCTGATGATTTTATTGGAGAAAACATTACTACGGCAGTGATTGGTAGGCCTGTTGTTTTTGACGAAAATCCAGAAAAAGATGCTTTGGCACAAGAACGCTTATCGAAAGCAGCAAAAATTGCAGGCTTTGAAGATTTCTTTTTTCAAATGGAGCCTATTGGTGCAGCATTTACTTATGAGCGGCAGATCACAAAACAAGAGTTGGTCTTGGTTGCCGATTTTGGGGGTGGAACTTCTGATTTTTCATTAATGCAATTAAATCCAGACGCCATTCATAAAGCCGATAGACAGGCCGATATGCTTGCACAAGGTGGTATTTATATCGGTGGTGATAGTTTTGATTCAGATATTATGTGGACTAAAGGAACGCCACATTTTGGTAGAGGTGTAAAAGAAGAATTTACCCCTGGCAAACCATTAGATTTACCACTTTCTTACTTCCATAATATTTGTTCATGGGAAAGAATGAACTTTTTAGATTCTTTGCGTATGCGAATCAGTATCGCCAAGTCTTATAATTTTTCAGGAAAAGATTATCGTGTAAAAAACCTTCAAACGCTCATTGAAGATAATTTAGGATATGTACTTTTTAAGCAAATAGAAAAAGTTAAAATTGACCTTACTGTTATTGATAATGCAGTTTTTGAATTTAATGAACATGAAATTAGTATCAATGAACCAATTTCTATCCAAGAGCTCCAAGATGAAATCATTGATAAAAATGTAGAAAAAATTGAAAATTACCTCCAAGAGTTTTTAGACCTAAATAAGATTAACAACAAAGATATTGACGTAGTTTTTATGACAGGTGGTACCTCAATGGTAAGGCCATTAAGAAATATTTTCATGAAGCGATTTGGCGAAAACAATATTAAATCAGGAGATAATTTTAATAGTGTAGCTATGGGTTTGGCATATAGTTATAAAATGTTGGCTGAGGCAGTTGTATAAAATATTGAAAGGTATAAATTATATGTATTTCATCAATTTTACATAAATCCAGTGAGACCAATTTTTATAACAATCTGGTTGGTAGGTGTAACAATTTGTTTGTAGGAAACTACATAAGCACTATTAATAATGACAGAGTTTCGTTTGATTAATTTCGTAGGGTCGGCTTGCTGGTAGTATAAACCTATATCAAGATAACTATTTTTTAGCTGTCCAAATAACTTTATACCGAGACCCACACCAAAACCATAGTTCGGGACGATTTTACTAAAGCCTTCATAGGTTTGTCTTTCGTCCTGACTAATCTGTTCTATCACATTCGTTTTTATCAATTTCCCTCCCAAAAAAGCATCTGCATAAGGGTTAAATTTTGAACTCCATAAAATTGGACGATAACGAGCAACTCCATTCAACCAATAAGAGTTATTAGTGACAAAAAAATTGCCTTGAGCATTGAGGGTTAGTTCATCTCTCCCATCAGATTGAAAACCTACTTCTGCTCCATAAAACACTGGCGAGGCTCTTTTTCTTTTATATGGGTTCATCAATCCTCCCAAAACTAAACCTCCTTTTGTACCGCCTTTATTGGCATCTTTCAGAACAGTTTGGTATTTACCAATCGCATTTCCAAGATTGAGTGAAAGATACCATGAATATTGATCTTCGAGATATTTTGGTGTTTTTTCTTGAGCAAATGACCTAATAGCAAACAGGTTGACTATAATTATTAAACTTAAAAGTCTTTTCATGTTTAAAGAGAGTATAAGTTTGGGTATAGGATTTAGGATGTAGGAATTAGGTTTTAAGGATTGTGTGAAAATTTTTGTTTGCAATTAAAACTCGCTTTAGAAAACCTTAGCTATTACCAAATGAATAGTAAATAAAACCAAATTCCTACATCCCTAATACCTAATACCTACATTCTAATTCCTAAAACCTACTTAGCTGTTAAATAAGCAAATGGCACAATCATTTCTTCGATGGAAATTCCTCCATGCTGAAAAGTATCACGGTAATGACTCACATAATGATTATAATTATTGGGGTAAGCGAAGAAATAATCTTCCATTGTAAAGAAATAAGCGGTCGAAATATTGGGCTTTGGAAGCATAAATGTTTCGGGTTTTCTTACCACCAAAATATGGTCAGCTTTATCATCAAGGTTCAGATTTTTTCCCTGCTTATATCTTAGATTTGTATTCACATTTCTATCGCCAACAATTCTTTTTGGATGTTTCACCCTAATCATTCCGTGATCGGTAGTAATCACTAAGCGTCCTTTTTTCTCAGCAATTTTCTTCAATAAATCTAATAAAGGTGAATGTTCGAGCCAAGATTTAGTAATCGAACGGTAAGCCGATTCATCAGGAGCTAATTCCTTTATCATACCCATTTCGGTACGTGAATGTGAAAGCATATCAACAAAATTATAAACCACCACATTCAACTGGTTTTTCAATAGATTATTGAAATTATCTACCAAACTTTTCCCTTGATTGATATTTAAAATCTTGTTGTAAGAGAACGTGATATTCAAGCGATTTTTATCAATTTGACGTTTCAAGAAATCAGCCTCGTGATTATTCAAGGCATCTTCGTTTTCTCCTTCATCATTTACCCAAATATCAGGATGAAACTTAGCCATGTCTGAAGGCATCATTCCTGAAAAAATGGCATTTCGTGCATAAGAAGTAGCTGTTGGTAAAATAGCATAATAATCACTTTCTTCTTCAACATTAAAGTAATCAGTTATGACTTCTTCGATTACCTTCCATTGGTCATAACGTAAGTTATCAATCAGTAAAAAGAAAAGGGGAGAATCATTTTTTACCAAAGGAAATACTTTGGTTTTCATTAATTGATGAGAAAGCAGAGGTTTATCAGCTTTAGGATCGCTGAGCCAATCTTCGTAGTTTTCCTCTATAAACTTACAAAAATTTGAATTGGCTTCTGCTTTTTGCATAGAAAAAACCTCTTCCATGCTTTTATCATCTGATTTATCAAGCTGTAACTCCCAGAATATCAGTTTTTTATAAATTTCTGACCATTCTTCATGTCCAATCCTGTCATTATATTGCATGGCAAGATTACGAAAATCTTGTTGGTAGCCTAAATTCGTTTTCTCTGAAATCAAGCGTTTATTATCCAATATTTTCTTAACTGATAATAAAATTTGGTTTGGATTGATAGGTTTTATCAAATAATCAGCGATTTGTGAACCAATGGCATCTTCCATGATTCGCTCTTCTTCTGACTTTGTAATCATCACTACTGGTAAATTGGGTTTCAAAACCTTAATTTTTGAAAGTGTTTCCAAACCTGTCATTCCAGGCATCATTTCATCTAAAAACACTACATCAAATCTCTCGGTTTCGACCTTATCGAGGGCGTCAGCACCACTTGGAACAGGGGTAACATCATACCCTTTGGCTTGTAAAAATATTATATATGGTTTCAATAAATCAATTTCGTCGTCGGCCCAGAGAATATTATATCGCATAAGATAGTGTGTTTTTACACAATTTAGAATGAAGAATTATAAAATAACATTTGTTTTAACACCAAGTTTAGATGTAAAACTAAATATTTTAATCTAACGGAAGAAAGGCAAGTTTGTTGCTTTTTATGAATTGAAGAATTCCCGAATAAATATATTATTATGATAAAACATTGATAGGCAATATTTTATCATAATCGTTTTTAACAAATTTTATAAAATATCCAGCAAAAAACAAGTCACTTAAATTTCATATACCCACAAATATATTTGCAACTGTCCATATTGCAAACGAAACTTAATACAATTAAAATTTAAATAATCTCTTTCAATTTTTCTAAATCTTCAACTGTGTCAACACCAATGCTTTCATATTCTGTTACAATAGCATAAATCTTATATCCATAACCTAACCATCTCAATTGTTCCAGTTTTTCAGTATTTTCTAATGGAGAAGTCGGAATATGTGAAATTTGCTCTAAAACATCGCTTCGATAAGCATAAAGACCAATATGTTTATAAAAATCGGCATGGTCGAGCCACGTTTCTGGTTCAAAACCTCTGACATAAGGAACAGTTTGGCGACTAAAATACAAACATTGCTTTCGCATAGTAAGTACTGCTTTTACAACATTTGGGTCGAAAAGTGTTTGATAGTCTTTAATTTTTTTCACTGCCGTTGCAATCTCGGTTTTGAAATCCAGCAAGGTGGTTAATTGGTCAATAATCTCAGGCTCAATGAAAGGTTCATCGCCTTGTATATTGACAACATAATCATATTTACTTGTCCCTCCTGCCTTCTGAAACGCCTCAAAGCAGCGGTCTGTACCACTTGGGTGGTTTTCTGCGGTCATCACGGCATCGCCTCCAAACGACATAACATGACTTAAAATCCGAGCATCATCAGTAGCGACCACAACTTTACTTAGGCTTTTAGCTTTCAGTGCCTGTTCATAAACTCGCTGAATCATACTTTTGCCTCCAATATCAGCCAACGGCTTGCCTGGAAAGCGGCTTGATGCAAATCTTGCTGGAATAATTCCAAGAATTTTCATGGGTTTTGTTATAATGATTGGGCGAATTTACACGAAAAAAAAAATATATACGTTAATCTGTCACAGAATCATTAAATTTGCATGAATTTGAATTCAAATGTGCAGTTTTGAAATGATTTTTTGATCCAAACTTCAACTTTGCACTCCTCAAATTTCATATCTTTACAACAATTCATTTACAATCACTTGACTATTATGTTAAGATATTTTTGCCTAACGGCAGTTTTTGTGCTTTTCCTGACAGATGCTTTTAGTACCCCCCTTGATTCGCTTGGAATTGAGAAAAAAAATGGAAAGATTTTTGTTCAATATAGAGTTGAACAAGGCGAAACACTTTATTCAATCTTAAAAAGGTATAATTGCTCGGAAAAAGATTTTTTTGATGCTAATACTACATTTAAAAAAGGGAATACGATTGGTGCTGACCAAGTAATTGAGATACCCATCAAAATTAAAGGTAAAAGTGTTCCACGCCCAAGGGTAGTAGAAATCATTCCAGCTCCAACTACTGAAACGCTCTCCAAAGGAACTATTGACGAAAATGGTATTGAAGTTGTTGATATTCCAGAAGCTACTCCAAAAGAGCAGCCGATTAGCACTCCACCAACCAAACCTATTATTCCAAAAGGGGATTTGATAAAAAAAGATTCTTCAAAAAAAGTAATCGTTGCCAAAACGCCAATTAAAGGAAAAAATCATGTCGTTAGCTCTGGCGAAAATCTATTTTCGATTGCTAAAAGCTATGGATTAAAAGCTTGGCAACTCAGAGAATGGAATAATCTTAAAACCGATGCTTTACGCATCAATCAAGTATTAATTGTAGAAAAACCTGTCAATTTTGTTGCAAAAGCAGTAAAAAAAGACACTTTAAAACCAAAATCTGTGCAAGTGCAAGCTCCAGCAGGCGATATCAGTAAAGAAAAAAATACACCAATTGTCAATAAGCCTGTCACAACTATCAAACCTCAAGCACCTGTACCGAATGCTCCAGGTGGAAAGAAGTTTTCAGAACAAGGCATTGCAGAAGTGATTGATGCAGGCTCAACAACCAATAAATTTTTAGCATTGCATCGTTCAGCTCCTATTGGAACACTCATCAAAGTTGCCAATCAAGCCAATGGACAAAGTGTTTGGGTAAAAGTAATCGGAAAATTGAGCAGTTCGGGCGATGTTATTATCAAGATTTCTCCAAAAGCATTTGAAAAGTTATCTCCAAAAGATAAACGAATCAGGGCTGATTTGAGTTATAGTGTGAGTAATTAGGTGATGGGGATTTAGGTCGAAATCGCTCGTACGATTAACAATTTTCAAAATATACAAAAAAGTAAATAGCTCAAAGCCTAATGCTTATGGCTAAAGAATTATGCAAACAAAATCAAAAATTTGGACTGTTGTTTTTGCCATTTTATATCCTTTTATTACTGTCTTTGGCTTTTTATTTACAGCAATCTTGGCTGTTTTTTCTTGGATTTCAAATGCTTTAGTTTTTTTGTTGAAAAAGATAAAAAAGTAGATTTATAAATTATATAGATAATATCATCAATTTCCCATCAAAAAATGTCCCAATTAGTTGTTGATTTGCTCAATGAAAAATACGAGTTGTTTAATCAACCTAACTTTATTTCGCACGACCCCATTTGTATTCCGCACCAATTTAGCAAAAAGCAGGACATCGAAATTACTGGTTTTATAGCAGCAACCCTCGCTTGGGGACAGCGAAAAACTATCATCAATAAGTGTAATGAGTTAATCAGTTTGATGGACAATACTCCTTACGATTTCATCAAAAATCACCAAGATTCTGATCTCAAACGTTTTCTTAGCTTCAAACACCGAACTTTCAACGCTACGGACACGCTCTATTTCCTTGAATTTTTTAAAGAATTTTATGCTAAAAATGATTCGTTAGAAAATGCTTTTATAGTTGGCTTAACTGCTGATAATCAAGACATTAAGATTGGGTTAGAAAACTTCCAGCAAGTATTTTTTAGTTTAGAAAATTATCCAACACGCACTCGCAAACACGTGGCTACGCCCGCTCGGAATTCCTCTTGTAAACGCATTAATATGTTTTTACGTTGGATGGTTCGAAAAGATAATAAAGGTGTGGACTTTGGCATTTGGGATAAAATAAAAACATCGCAATTGGTTTGTCCTTGCGATGTTCATGTTGAGCGTGTAGCTCGAAAATTAGGATTAATTACTCGCCCGAAAGCTGATTGGCAAACTGCCATAGAACTCACTCAAAACCTCAAGCAACTCGACCCAATCGACCCTGTCAAATATGATTTTGCTCTGTTTGGTTTGGGTGTTGAAGGATATCTTTGAAAATTACGATTTACGAATGACGATTTACGAATTGTCTCATTCTATAAAGACTTTTTCCCCCAGTAATAATAATTGGAAAATATTCGTAAATCGTAATTCGTTATTTCCTCTACAATCCATATTTATCAATCAAATAAATCAAAGCTGCCATTGATGCTGCACCGAGGTTAAGTTCTCTTTCGTTTACAGCCTCCAATTTATCGGTTTGAGCATGATGAAAATCAAAATAACGTTGTGAATCAGGCTTGAAACCTATCAACAACGTCCCTTGTTGACCCAATGGACCAATATCTGCACCACCGCCTCCTTTTCCAATTTCGTTCAAACCATATTCAGCAAGCAATTTTTTATAAACTGTAATTTTAGAAATTTGAGCTTCTGTTCCTACTAATCCGAAACCTCTTGGTGTAAATCCACCATTATCAGACTCTACGGCAGCAATATGTTTTTCGTTGTTTTGTTTTGCTAAATCTGCATATTTCGTACCTCCACGAAGTCCATTTTCTTCATTCATAAACATCACAGCTCTAATTGTACGCTTCGGTTTAATTCCCAAAGCTTTCAAGACTCTCAAAACTTCGATTGATTGTACACAACCCGCTCCATCATCTTGAGCTCCTTCAGCCAAATCCCAAGAGTCAAGGTGTCCGCCTACTACAATGATTTCATCGGGTTTTTCACTCCCTTTGATTTCACCTACAACATTATGCGAAGGTGCGTCTGGTAATGTTTCGCAATTTTGTTTAAAATAAAACTGAGCTTTAGGATCATCTTTTAGTATTTTACTCAATAAATTTGCTCCATTTGTACTAATCGCTGCTGCTGGAATCATCGGAACACCAGTAGCATAACGCATGCCACCAGTATGCGGGTTATCATCTTGCACAGTTGTCATTGAGCGAACAATTGCCCCTACTGCACCATATTTCGCAGCTTCCGAAGCACCAGCTCCACGTTGATTATTTGCTCCGCCATAAGCTGCAAAAGTATTGATTTGTGTAGGATCCATCGGGCGATTAAACAAAACTATTTTCCCTTTTACTTTTTCAGTACCGAGGGCTTTCAGTTCTTCAAAGTTTTTAACTTCGACTATTTCTGCTTTAATACCTGCAAGTGGCGTGGCAACCGAGCCACCCAAAGCAGCAATCGGCACTTTTATTTTTTGTTTACCGCTTTCAATATAGGCTTCTTCTTTTTTCCCTCGAACCCAATGTGGCACCATTACGTCTTGCAAGAAAACTTTATCAAATTGATAATCTTCCATTACTTTTTTGGTGTATTGCACAGCTTTGGCTGCCCCTTCTGAGCCACTTAATCTTGGGCCAATTGATTTTGTAAGATAAGTCAATGTTTTATAAGCTTCACCTTTAGCCAAAACCGCATCATAAATTTTTTTGATAACCAATGAATCACTTTCTTGTGAAAAAGCAGAAAATGAGAATAAAAGTAAATAAATAAAGTGTTTTTTCATGTTTCCTTTAGTTTGAATTTGAAGTATTAAAAATATAGAACAGTTCGCTGTAACGGTAGGAACTTAGTTTTACGAAAAATATGTCCCTTTGTCAATTTCGATAATATAGCTTTTTCCACCAACATGATTGATGGCATCAACTACTTTTTGAGGATTATTTGGTGCATAAACAAACATACACCCTCCCCCACCTGAGCCGTTGATTTTTCCACCTAAAGCACCTGCATCTGTCGCCGCTGCAAGCATTTTTTCAATTTTTGTAGTAGAAATCTGCAAAACATCTCTTAAAATACTATGATGCTCGGTCAGAAGGTTGCCTAAAATTTCATCCGTCATTTGATTGGTTTTAAAAAGTTGCAAAGCTTCTCTTAGAATATCTCGGTTACGAAGTGTTCCTACTAATAAAGTATAATCATCTTCACTTAAAATAGCTTTCAAGCTTTCCTTTTCAGTTGAATTAAAATCATGCAATGAGAAAGTTGGTAAATGCAATCTAATTTTATCAATCAATGCCAAACGGTCAAATTTTGCTCGTTTGAGTACACCAATCGTATCTTTTGGTTCACAAGAATCGGCCAAAACGAAAGTTCCAAGATTAGGTTGTAAAGCCTCGGCGGTAGTTTTTGGGTCAAATTCTAAATAAACTGCTTTGCCTATTGCAGTAGAAAGATGATCCATCATACCTCCTGGTTCGCCAAATTCTACAACTTCTGCTTGAAATGCCATTTCTCCTAATTCTTTAGCAGAAAATTCTCTTGGAATATCAGCGATTTTAGCTAAAAAATGTATCCAAGTTACCAATAATGCCGACGAACTCGATGTTCCAGAATTGATTGGAATATTTCCTCTGACGGTACATTCCAAGCCTTTTGAGAAAGTTAAACCCTTATCAATCAATACATTATATCCACTTCTAAAATAATCTCTTTTTTGTTCATAAGCCATTCTATTTTCAGAAACTTCCATTCTAAGTTCAGATTCAATATCAGGTAAATGAATAATGATTTGCTTGTCGGTGCGATGTTCTCCAGTCATTTCTACACGACGTGAAATGGCTGCTGCAATAACAGGTAAGCCTAGATAATCTTGGTGTTCACCAAAAAGACAAATTCTTCCAGGGGTTGAGATAGTAAGCATTAATTGTCAATGAGTAATTGTGAGAATAATTCCCAACATATTTTTAAATAAAATCTAAAACAATTTTCAAATTATCATTTATAGTTTTTCGAATTAATAAATCGTTAATTTTCCCAATTTTTTTAATGAAACGGCTATTATCAATTGTCCTAATTTGGTCAATTAATATATCAGAAGGTTCCTTCAAACCTGTTTCCTCAGCAATTTCATCAAGATTAACTCTTAATATTTTTGCTTCAAACGTTACATTTGTAGTAATTGGTAAAATTATGGTAGAATTATGTATTTTGTTAAGGAAATTAGATTGAAAAACTACCACAGGACGAGTTTTCCCAGCCTCAGTGCCAAAGCGTGGATTAAGGTCAGCGAGCCAGATTTCCCATTTTTTATTGTTCAAAATCATCTTCTAAGTCTTCAAATTCGCTCAATACTTCTTGAGATGATGCACGTACCAAAGCTGATTCGTAAGAAAGTTGTTGAGCAATTTTCTTACGCTTTTTTGCTTTATTATAATAATCTATTGCTTCGTTGATATACGAATTACGGGACTGCTTTTGTTCTTTTAACAACGCTTCCGTTTCTTGAAAAATAAGTTCGTCAAGTTTAAGAGAAAGACTAATCATTTGAGTATTACTTTTTTGATATTACAAATATAATACTAAAAACAAAGCCTTGCAAGATTTTCTTACAAGGCTTTGTGTCAAAAAAATCTTATAAATTATGCTTTTGCAGTTTTTCCTTTTTGCCAGAAAAATAAAATAAGAAAAGCAACAATCAATATTCCAGGAAAAAGAGTCATTGTACTAAGCGTTGCCTGTCCAGCAGCCAATTCCATGGCATCGCCAGTTAGACCTGCGGCAGTTTGTTCTGCTTTTGCAGTATCAATCCATTTACCAATGATTGGTTGGAAAATAGAAGTTGAAAACATACCAACACCACCTAAAATTGACATTCCTAAAGCACCGCTCAAAGGCACTTTCTCAGCAATGAAACCAATCATATTTGGCCAAAATAAAGCCACACCACATGCAAAGAAAATAGCAGCTACATAAGCCATCGGACCTGTTTGTGTACTAAACAAATATATACCAATAGTTGCTAAAACTGCTGAACCTAACAAAACACCCGTTTGGTCGAATTTCGCAACGATTGGGCCTGCAAAATATCTAATTACTGCCATTAAACCAGTTACTAATGCCAAAATAAGCATTGGACTTGCACCTGATTTACTCATGATTAAGCCAGTCCATTGTTGAGGACCAAACTCTGAAATGGCAGTAAGAGCCATACAAGCAAACATAAAAATATATAAAGGTGTGACCATAGCTTTCAAGTTCTCACCAATCGAAGTAACACCTTCTGTTTTTGGTTTTGGAAACTCTTGACCCCAAAATAAGTAAGCATAAACCAATGTAGGAACTAAAATCAACCAAATTTGTGGCTGCCAACCTAAACCTGCATCGGTCATGAATTTTGATAATAAGCTACCTACTACAATTCCACCAGGGAACCACATGTGAAAACGGTTAAGCATAGTACTCATTTTTGAACCAGAATACGCATCAGCAATCATTGGATTACAAGCAGCTTCTGTACAGCCATTACCAATTCCAATTAAAAAAGTAGAAACTAAAAGACCAGTATATCCGCCTAAAATCTGTGGGTAAAGTGTTAGAATAATACCCAAAGCATGACAAACAAAAGCAATCATCATGATTTTTTTAGGGCCTACCGTATGATAAACAAGTCCACCAACAATCATGGCAATTGGGAAACCTAAAAACCACATTGAATTGATAAATCCAAGTTGTTCGGCCGACAAGTTAAAGTCAGTGGCTAATTGTGGAAGAATACCTGCACGAATACTGAATGAAAAAGCAGTCGTGATAAGTGCAAAACAACTTCCAAGAAAAAGACGATTTTGATTAACCATAATATTAAAGAGGTTTAAGGGTTTTGAATAGTTTGAATAGATTGAAGCGTAAAAATAGGTTATTTAAAATTTTCTCAAAAGAAAATTCTATTTTTAATTGTTGGTTCGACACTTTTTCAGAAATTTGGAGGAAAATAAGCATTGAGTTACAAAGGTACAAAGAGAAGAAATTCAACATTAATCATTATACATTTATCATTATTAAACTATGGCTCGTAAAATCCGAATAGGAATGGTTGGTGGTGGACGTGGAGCATTTATTGGAGGTGTCCATCGTATTGCTGCTGCCATTGATGGCGAAATCGAATTAGTTGGTGGAGCATTTAGCTCAACTCCCGAAAAATCAAAAGCATCGGGAGAAGACCTCATGCTTGACCCGGCTCGTTGTTATGGCGATTTCAAAGAAATGATTCAAAAAGAAAAACGTCGCAAAGACCGCATGGACGCCATTGCGATTGTTACGCCCAACCACATGCACTTTGCTCCTGCTAAAATGGCTTTGGAGAATGGTTTTCATGTGATTTGTGATAAACCTGTTTGTTTCACACTTTCGGAAGCAAAAAAACTAAAAGAATTGGTCGAAAAAACAGGTTTAACATTTGCTCTTACTCATAATTACACTGGTTATCCAATGGTAAAGCAAGCCAAAGCGATGATCAATGCAGGTGCTATTGGCAAAATCCGTAAAGTTGTCGTAGAATATCCACAAGGTTGGTTGTCTTTTCCTGAAGAACAAAAAGGTACAAACAAGCAAGCAGAATGGCGTACTGACCCAAAACGATCAGGCATTGCTGGGGCTGTGGGTGATATAGGTACTCACGCTGAAAACTTGGCAGAATATGTTACAGGTTTGAAAATCACTGAACTTTGTGCCGATGTAAGCACAATCGTAGAAGGACGACAATTGGATGATGATGCCAACGTATTGCTACATTTTGACAATGGTGCAAAAGGCGTTTTGATGTGCAGTCAGATTTCAAATGGCGAGCAAAATGGTTTAAATTTCAGAGTTTATGGTGAACTTGGAAGTTTGCATTGGCACCAAGAAACACCACAATATTTGAAGCACAAGTCGCTCGACGGGCAAAGAATTTTTGAGCCTTCGGTAGGTGATTTATATGAAAGTGCTAAAGTAAGCTCTCGCATACCTTTTGGTCATCCTGAAGGTTATTTAGAGGCTTTTGCTAATATTTACAAAAATTTTGCAAGAACAGTTCGTAAAAGAATGAATGGAGAAGCACCAAATGAATTTGACTTAGATTTCCCAACAATTGATGATGGAATCAGAGGGATGCAGTTTGTGGAAACGGTAATTGCTTCGGGCAAATCTTCCTCTAAATGGGTGAAGTTTAAAGGATAACACCTTAGTTTACCAATACATATTAAAAAAAATAAAAATAATTTTCAATAAATATAATTCCCCTTAACGGCGGGATGAATAATCTTAGGAGTATGAAAACAATCAAAGGACCAGCAATATTTCTTGCTCAATTTATGGGCGATGAAGCTCCATTCAATTCATTAGATACCATTGCCGACTACATGGCAGGTTTGGGCTATAAAGGTATTCAACTCAATTCGTGGGATTCACGAGTTATTGACTTACAAAAAGCTGCCGAAAGTCAAACTTATTGTGATGAATTAAAAGGCAAATTGAAAGATAAAGGCTTAGAAATCACCGAGTTATCTTCTCACCTTCAAGGACAATTGATAGCTTCACATCCAACCTATAATGCAATGTATGATGCTTTTGCTCCAGCTGAAGTACATGGTAAAGAGCCTGCTCGTCGTAAATGGGCAGAGCAACAACTACGTTGGGCAGCAAAAGCATCACAAAACTTAGGCTTGAAAACATCTGTTGGATTTTCGGGTGCATTGGCTTGGCCATTTTTGTATCCTTGGCCACAACGTCCGAGTGGTTTGATAGAAACGGCCTTCAAAGAATTAGCTCGTCGTTGGAAACCTATATTAAACTATTACGACGAATGTGGCGTTGATTACTGCTACGAACTTCACCCTGGTGAAGATTTGTATGATGGTACAACTTTCGAGATGTTTGTCGATTATTTGAAAGGGCATCCTCGTGCTTGTATCAACTATGACCCAAGTCACTTTGTATTACAATGTCTTGATTATCTGGCATTTATAGATTTATACCATGATAGAATCAAGGCTTTCCACGTAAAAGATGCGGAGTTTAATCCTTCGGGCAAACAAGGTGTTTATAGTGGTTATGCTGGCTGGGCAAATCGTGCAGGACGTTTCCGTTCATTAGGCGACGGTCAGGTAGATTTCAAAGGAATCTTCTCGAAATTATCTCAGTATGATTATGATTCTTGGGCAGTTTTAGAATGGGAATGTTGTGTAAAATCGTCAGAGCAAGGTGCTGCCGAAGGAGCTCCTTTCATTCAAAATCATATTATTCAAGTAGCTACGCGTGCTTTTGACGATTTTGCCGCTACGGGAGCCGATGAAAAAGTAAATCGTAAAGCTTTGGGAATTTGATAGTTTTTGCTAAATTTAGTAATAAATTCAAGAATCAATGCTGACAACAACTTTAGTATCGAAGGAAGAATACTTTGAGGAATTACTTAAATCAGAGGTAAAACTCGAATATCATGCAGGCGAAATAGTGGCTATGGCGGGAGCTCAAGCTCCTCATAATATTATCTCAAGCAATTTACTTGGAGAATTATTTTCTTGCTTAAAAAAAGCAGGTTGCACGATTATACGGAGTGACCAACTTATAAAAGTTGAAGCCTGTGAAAAATATACCTTTCCTGACTTAGTAATTGTTTGTCAAGAACCAGTTTATGAAAAATCACCGAATGGTTTGGATGCTTTGGAAAATCCTGAAATTATTATTGAAATTTCGTCAGATAGTACCGAACTTTATGATAGAACTGAAAAGTTCGAGTGCTATCAAACACTACAATCTTTAAAAGAATATGTGCTGGTAGCATCAAAAAAGAAACATGTGGAAGTTTTCAAACGATTCAATGAAAACGAATGGATTTTACATATTTATTCTGAAAAGGATAACCTTGTCAAAATCGGTACTTGTGAAGTATTGCTTGATGATATTTATAATAAAGTCAATATTTGAATAAAATAGAGACATAAAATTTATGTCTCTATTTTGTATCTATTATTTACCCTTTTGTCGCTTTTTCTAATCATTTACTCAAAAAATTAACTTTTCTCTCTAATTTGCTTGAAAAACGTGAGTCGCAAGTATTTTAAACAAATCAACCTCAATCTTACAATGAAAACAGTTTCAAAAATTCTCGTTCTTGTCTTATTATTAGCCTCAACAAGTTTTGCACAAAAAGGTAAATGGGTAGTGCTATTCGACGGAAAAACATTAAACAACTGGCACGTTTATAACAAAGCTGGACAACCCATTTCTGACAAATGGACAGTAAAAGATGGTGTAATAAACTACGCAGGAAAAGCTAAAGGCGAGAAACATGGTGATGATTTAGTTACTAATAAAGAATATGAAAATTTTGAATTAGAACTCGACTGGAAAATTGCTGAAGGTGGTAATAGTGGCATTTTTTATGGTATTCACGAAGATGCTAAATACAGTGTTCCCTATTTGACAGCCCCTGAAATACAAGTGCTTGATAACGAGCGTCATCCTGATGCAAAAGCAGGAAAAGACGGTAATCACAAGGCTGGCTCATTGTATGATATGATTCCTTCGGCATCAGTAACAAAACCTGCAGGTGAATGGAATCACGTAAAAATTGTTAAAAATAAAGGCGAAGTAAGCATTTTCCAGAATGGTACGCTTTCAGTAAAGTATAAATCAGAAGGACCAGAATGGGACTCAATGGTAGCTGTTAGTAAATTTAAAGGATGGGACGGTTTTGGTAAATTTTCGAAAGGAAATATTGGTTTACAAGACCACGGTGACGCTGTTTCTTTTAGAAAAATTCGTATAAAAGAATTATAGAAATAATTAAAAAAATAAAAAAAACATCTATTTTTTAAAAGAAATAGATGTTTTTTTATGGGCATACTGACTGTTCATTGAAATAAATTTATCTGTTTTGCCCGTCTTTTCACTTATTCGCGACTTTAATCATCTAAATTTTAAATATTACACGCATAATAAATGTATTTATGGCATATTTTTTGCCAATCATTACTAAACGGTACTGTTTCCCGTATAATTAAATTTACAGTTACCTTATGAAAACTCTCTATCAAACTTGCAATCAAAACACTAACCTGTTTTTCATAAGATCTTTCATAGCTACCTTATCCATAGTTTTATTGTCGGAATCTTATGCTAAGGCCTCTTTAATAGATGAAAAAACGCCTTCTACATACGTTTTAGCCTGTAATTTATCTGCAACAGTAAATGTAACACAACCAAGTTGCGGACAAACAACTGGTAGTATTTCTGTTACAAATCCAACAGGAGCAGCTAATTACCGATATAAAAATGGCGTAAGTGGTATTTGGCAAAGTGGAAATAGCTTTAGTGGACTTGCTCCAGGAAATTATAATATCTATATACAAGATGCAAGTGATATATCTTGCGAAAAATTATTAGGTACTTACACTGTAAATACGCCTCCAATAGCACCAACAGCTACAATTACAGGAAGTGCAACTCTACCTTGTGCGAATACACCTGTCTCAAGAATTGCAAGTGGCGGAGGTACTTATCTTTGGTCGAATGGACTTGGCACATCAGCAAGTGTTAATATTTCTAATGCAGGTACCTATACTGTCACAGTCTCGGCTGCAAATGGTTGTACTGCCACTGCTACGACTGTAGTTGGTACCGATGTTGGTGTTCCTTCACTTAAAATTGTGGCAACTGCTGATACACTTACTTGTGCAAAAACGCAATCTGTTTTGACTGCAACACCTTCAATAGCGGGAACTTATACATATTTATGGAGTAATAACACCACATTTTCAAACATTACTGTTTATGATGCTGGTACTTATTCGGTAGTCGCTACCGCTACAAACGGTTGTAAAGCAAGTGCATCAATTATAATTAAAGAATTTAATACAGTAACTGCACAAGTTGATGTGAGACCTGTACTCTGTAAAGGAGGAAATTCTGGAACGATTACGATAAAGGGTTTCGACGGAATTTCACCTTATCAATTCAAATTGAATAATGGCTCGTTTCAATCAGCTAATGTATTTGGTAATCTTGTAAAAGGGACTTATGCCGTATCAATTAAAGATGCGGGGGGCTGTACAGCTTCAGTCAATGTTGTGGTCAATGAACCTTTAAATCCTTTGAACTTTGCTGTTTCACCAACAAACGCCAAATGTTTTGGAAGCAATAGCGGAAAAATTACGGCAACGGCATCGGGTGGAACACCTGCCTACCAATTTGCAATTAATGATGGTCTGCCTCAGTCTTCAAATATTTTTAATAATTTGACGGCAGGTACCTATACAATTTCAGTGATTGATAATGGTGGCTGTATTATCACAACAACAACAACTGTGACCCAAGCAACGAAAATTGAGACTATTGCAGCTGGTTCAACAATTGATTGTGCAACTCCAAAAGGTGTAGTTAAAGCCACCGTTACAGGCGGTACCCCTACTTATCAATTTGCCATTGATGGAATAAATTTCCAGCCTTCAGGAAACTTCACCAATCTAAATGGTGGAACATATACGATTACAGCTAAAGATGCAAACTCTTGTATCGGAACTGCAACTGCTGCTATTACAGTAGCAGATACTACCAAGCCAATATTCAATGCTACAGCTACTATGGTCACTTGTTCGGCAGGTACAGCCAATAATGATGGAAAACTAAGCATTTCAAACATTGTAAACGGCGTAAAGTATCAATATTCATTGGGTGGAACCTTCAATGCAGGTAGTGCGAGTCCTGCCGTTGCAATGGCTATTCCAACCGCAGGTATTTTAACCAATGGTTTATCAAATCCAATTGGAAATTCTCAAACTTATACTATTAGGGTTTATAATAACAATGATTGCTATAAAGACGTGACAGTTGAATTAATGAAACGTGTTTGTGCATGTAAGGGAGATATTTGCATTCCTTACAAAATCACTAAGACTAAAACAAGATAATATATCTACAAATACAAAAAATCCTTCCTCACGTCGAAGAGGGATTTTTTGTAAATTTTCATGATAAAACTTTTGCCATCACTCCCTCTTTCAAAGCAAAACTCGAAACTCTAATTCGTTGAATATCAAGCGTTTGAACAACAAACCGAATCAAGCACATTGCTACGACAATCATATCAACTCGCAGCTCAATCATACCAGGAATTGCCATTCTTTCAAGATGATTTTTGAATATAAGTTCGTCATAAGCTCTATAAAATTCTTTAATTTCGTAGTCAAAACTTACTTCATCACTCGCAGGAAGTTGCCCCTTTTCTTTCATGTATCGCATATCAATCAAAGTATCAAATGTACCCGATGAACCAATCAATACTTTTGGGGCATATTGATGACAGGCATTTGCCAAAGGCAAGAGTTTTTCACGAAAAAAATCATCCATCGTTTGTACAGAACGCATCGAAATCGGGTCAGATTTCATAAATTTATCCATCAATCTTTGACCACCAATTTCGAAACTTTGTTTCCAAAAAATCTTTTCGTCATTGCAGATGATAAATTCTACACTTCCACCGCCAATATCCATAATCATCGAAGTTTCAGGAATCTCCATTGCTTGTTTGACACCCAAAGCTATCAATTCCGCTTCCTCATCACCCGAAATTACTTGAATTTTTATTCCTGTTTCGTCAAAAACTCTTTGTACAAACGCATCTTTATTGCCAGCATTACGAATCGCACTTGTTCCCATAGCAAACACTGTATCTAAGCTAACACCTTGATTATCAATCATTTCTCGAAAATATTTCAAAACAACCAAAGCCCGCTGAATGCCTTCTTCCGAAATCACGCCATCGCTAATGCCTCCTTTTCCAATTTTTGCAGGAATTGATTCCTTAAAAAAAACTTCCTTTTCTTCGACAATCAGTAAGTGAAAAGTATTTGTACCTAAATCTATAATGGCGGTTTTCATAGACCTCATTCCCTAAAGGGAAGTATTTAATTTGAAATTATTTCGCAAATGTAGCCAATTCCGACTTTAAACCTGTAAGGTTTTTTCTAAACCTTGCAGGTTTTACGACAAAATACTTGAAAATTAAAATATAATTTCCTAATTTTGCAACCCCAAACAAAAGGAGGTGTATTTTATATGTTAGTAATCAACGTTAAAGAAAACGAATCAATTGATAAAGCTTTGAAACGTTTCAAGAAGAAATTTGAAAAAACGGGTGTTTTGCGTCAACTACGCAAGCGTCAAGCATTTGAGAAACCTTCTGTAGCTCGTCGTAACGAAATCATTCACGCTACTTATGTAGGTAAATTGAGAAGCAACGAAGAAATGTAATATTGAGAAAGCAATTTAAATTGTTTCGTACAAATATTGCAATCTAATATATTTTAAACCATATTCGCTGAATATTGTCTTTTTAAGTTATTTCGTTGATAACTTTTAATTGATAACTATTCACTGAATATGGTTTCTTATTTTCTACAACATATACAATACGAAAAACGCCTCAGCCATCATACCATTACAGCGTATGAAGGGGATTTGAAGCAATTTTCACTTTTTCTTCATTTTCAATACGAACTTAAAGAACCTGAAAAAGCTGATTTTCAGATGATTAGGTCTTGGATTGTAAGCATGGTTGAAGAAAAAATAGAAAACCGAAGTATCAATCGCAAAATCGCCACTTTGCGAAGTTATTTTAATTTCCTGCTCCGCCACAAGGTCATCACGAACGACCCAATGCTGAAAATAAAAGCATTAAAAACCGATAAAACGCTTCCAAAATATATTGAAGAAAAACCAATGGAAAACCTACTTGATGATATTGAGTTTTCCAATGATTTTGTTGGTTTGCGTGATAAATTAGTTCTCGAATTACTATACGGCACAGGCATGCGTTTAGCAGAATTGATTGGGCTTAAAATTTCTGACTTAAATCTCTATAATAATACACTGACTGTTCTTGGAAAAAGAAACAAACATCGAATTATTCCGATCAATAAATCGTTGGTGGAAGCCATCAAAAACTACTTAAAAACAAGAGAGGATATTACACAAGATACTACCAATCAGTTTCTTATCATTACCGACAATGGCACACAGGCCTACCCGATGTTTATTCAGCGTTTGGTAAAAAAATATTTGTCATTGGTTACATCACTTGAGCAACGCAGTCCACACGTATTACGGCATACATTTGCCACGCATTTACTCAATCGTGGGGCAGATTTGAATGCCATTAAAGATTTATTAGGCCATTCGAGCTTGGCAGCAACACAAGTTTATACCCATAATTCGATAGAAAAATTGAAGAAAGTCTTTCAACAAGCACATCCGAAAGCTTAGAACTTTATAAGATTGCATACAATATTCAACCGCTATAACCTACCTACCCTATACAATGAAAAACTACCTTTACACGCTCAGTATCATCATTGCAGCTACCGTTGCCTATATTTTTCCTCAGTATTTTATTTCAATTGGAGATTTTCAACTGAAGGAATTAATTATTCCTTTGCTACAAATCATTATGTTTGGCATGGGAACAACCATGAGCTATGATGATTTTCTGGGTGTTATCAAAATGCCAAAGGCAGTCATTGTTGGCTTGATTTGTCAATTTACCATTATGCCATTTTTAGGATTTGCGATTGCGAATACTTTTAACTTTCCACCTGAAATTGCTGCGGGAATTATCTTGGTCGGTTGCTCACCAAGTGGTTTAGCCTCAAATGTGATGTCATACATTGCAAAGGCAAATGTGGCTCTCTCAATCACTATTACGTCATTTGCAACACTTTTAGCTCCTATTTTGACACCATTTTTAATGAAAATGCTCGGTGGACAATTCATTGAAATTGATTTTTGGGGAATGACGCTTGATATTTCCAAAATGATTATTATTCCAGTCGGTATTGGTTTTTTGTTGAATAAATTATTGAAAGAACGTGGAGCATGGTTACAGCAAGTTTTACCCATTATTTCGATGGCAGGAATTGCACTCATCATTGTCATTATTACGGCAACAGGGCAAAAATCATTACAAACTGTTGGATTAGCTTTGGTTTTTGCCACTTTACTTCATAATGTTGGAGGTTTCATATTAGGCTATTGGGGAGCAAGATTATTTAAACTGCCCGAACAAGACTGCCGAACAGTAGCGATTGAAGTAGGTCTGCAAAATGCTGGTTTAGCCTCAGGTTTAGCAAAAGCAATGGGTAAATTAGCCACCGTCGGCATTGCTCCTGCCCTATTTGGGCCAATTATGAATGTAAATGGTTCACTTTTAGCAAGTTTTTGGAGCAAGAAAAAACCTTGAAGGAGTGCTGAGTTGAGAGTTCTGAGTGGTTTCAGTAAATTCGACTTCGGTGGATTTGGCTACGCTTAACCACTGAAACATCGAAGAGTTTCCTAACCTTTCAGTGCCTGAGCGAAGTCTAAGGCACTGAAAGATTACTTCAACTTTGCCACATTGCTCATAACACTTTCGTTTTGTAAGCGGTCGAGAGCAGTTACTACATAAATGTATGAATTCTCTCTATTATGATTTTTGTCGGTATAACTTAAAATTCCCTCATTACGTACAATCTGTAAGATTTTAGAAGGATTTTCGAGATTAATTGGCTCATTTTCATCAAAACGATAAATAACAAACCCTTGTACTTCATCACCATCTTTCGGTAATGAGGCAGGCAATTCCCATGTAATTGCGACACCAAAATCTGCTACTTTTTGTACTTTTACATTTTGTGGAGCATTGGGAGGAATCTTATCTTTCCACGGCATGGTGGGTGTTAATGCTGGATAATAATAGATTTTCTTCAAAGAATCATTGACAGATAATTCATTGTTAATCAATGATTTAGAACTAAAGAAAATACTTCCTGAGATTTGAGGTTTTGTTCTATTATAACGAATCTGACGTGGAATTTGATTAGCATTTTCCCAACCGATTTCTTTGCTTCCTGCTTTTACTCGATAAGCTCCATGTCCAATATAAAGATGTCGTCCAAAAGAATTTTTTGTCCACCAATCGGTCATTACTTTATAAGGTACTTTATCAAACTCGAAACTAAAATAAATCTGAGGTGTAATATAGTCGAGCCAGCCTTCTTTTACCCATTTTCGGGTATCTGCATAAAGATTATCGTAGGAAGGCTGTCCGCCTTGTGTAGCCGAACCCATTGGATCAGTCGAGGCATTTCTCCAAACACCTGATGGACTAATACCAAACTTCACTTTCGGTTTTTCACGTCTGATGGCTTCACTCACATTTTTAACGACTAAATCAACATTATGTCTTCGCCAATCTTCAATATTTTTATACCCATCATTGTATTTTTTGAAAGTGGCTTCATCACGCAATTTTTCATTTGGCTCAGTATATGGATAAAAATAATCATCAAAATGAATGCCATCCACATCATAGTTTTTGACAATATTTACCACAATATCAGTTATATATGCTCTTACTTCTGGAATACCCAAATTGAATAATTTATAGCCACTATAAGTCAAAAACCATTCAGGTTTGGTTTTCGTAATGTGGTCGTCCATAATACTTTTAGAAACTCTATGAGCTCCGCGGTTCATATTCAGCCAAGCATGAAATTCAAGTCCACGTTGGTGAGATTCTTGAATCATAAATGTCATTGGGTCGTAATAAGGTTCGGGAGCTTTACCTTGTTCGCCTGTGAGCCATTCCGACCACGGCTCTTTGCTTCGTGCATAAAAAGCATCGGCAGCCGCACGAACTTGTACCAAAACAGCATTCATTCCATAGCTTTTTTGTTTATCGAGCAAAGTTCTAAAATCTTGTTGTTGTATTTCTGAGCTAAGACCCTTACGAGAAGGCCAATCAATATTATCAATAGTAGCCACCCAAACAGCACGAAACTCACGCTTCGGGCCGACGGGTTTTGAAATCGCTTGTTGTGTAACTTTTTTACTACAACCACTCAGGAAAGCATAGATTATTAGGCAAAAAGCAGCTTTTTTGAAGTACATCGAAATACTATTTTGTAAATTTTGTTCAAAATTAGAGAAAAATTTAACCCAAAGGTTATTTTTTGTTACTTTTGCTATGTTCATTTAGCTTTTAGCGATTAGCTTTTAGCAATTAGCTTTAAAACTAAATATTTAGAAAGGTGTTTTGAGTTAAAATTCACTCATTCACTCATTCACTCATTCATCATATCCTGTGAAAGAATACGGAAGTAACATTCAAAAATTAACAGACTATATAGTTAGTCTGCCTGACCGTGAGCAACGCACAAAATATGCACATATTTTGATTGAGTTGATGCGTCAGATTCACCCAAATATGCGAGAAGGTATTGATTATTCAAAAAAATTGTGGGATGATTTATATGTCATCGCCAATTTCGATTTGGATGTTGATAGTCCTTTCCCTCCTCCTCCGAAGGAAATCTTAGGTAAAAAACCTATGACTGTTCCTTACAACCAACAGCAATTGAAACACCGTCTTTATGGACGTAATTTGGAGCTTTTGGTAGTAAAAGCCATGATTACGCAAGATTATGACGAGCGTAAGGCTTTTGTTTCGTACATGGTGCGTTTGATGAAGAGTTTCTATCAAGTTTGGAATAAAGACACCATCGAAACCAGCGATTGTTTGCAACAAATTTTGGAACTTTCAGGATTTAAACTCCAAAAAGAAATTGACGACCTTCGCCGTGATGGCTTGATGGAATCATCACCGAGGGATGGTAGTAGCAATCGTCAGCGTTCGCAGCAAAACCAATCTCAAGGCGGTCAGTTTAGAGACCATCGTGGCAACGATAATCGTGGCGGTAATGACCGAGGCGACAGAAACAACGACAGAGACCGTAATCGTGGTGATAGAAACAATGGCGACCGCAACAGAAATTTCAGCGGTGGCTACAAACAAAACAACGATCGAAATAATAACAATAATAATAAACGAAGAAGGTAAATAATTTTGAGTTCTGAATTATGAATTCTAAGTCGAATTAACTCATTCTTTGAATTCAGCACCAAAATAATTACAGAACCCAAAATTGCAACTGCAAACCGTTCAGAGTATAAAAACTCATAACTCAAAACTCAGAATTCAGAACTCTAAGCATGGCATCTTTTAAAATAACAGGAGGCAAAAAACTACAAGGTGAAATTGTTCCACAGGGAGCAAAAAACGAAGCATTACAAATCGTTTGTGCGGTTTTGATGACCAAAGAACCTGTAACGATTCATAATATTCCAAATATCCGTGACGTAAATAAACTCATGGAATTGCTCGAAGATATGGGCGTACGTCGCAGCAAAATAGGCGAAGGTTCGTACCGTTTTCAAGCAGACGAAGTAAATTTCGATTATTTTGAAACTGAAGCCTATAAAGAAAAAGCGGCCTCGTTGCGTGGTTCGATTATGCTTTTAGGGCCAATGTTAGCTCGTTTTGGCAAAGGGAAAGCTCCTCGCCCAGGTGGAGATAAAATCGGTCGCCGACCTTTAGATACGCACTTTACTGGTTTTCAGAAGCTCGGTGCAGAGTTTATTTATGATGCAAACGATGCTTTTTATACCGTTGATGGTTCAAGATTAAAAGGTGCGTATGTTTGGATGGACGAGATTTCGGTAACAGGAACTGCCAATGTTTTGATGGCAGCCGCAATGGCAGAAGGAACAACCACTATCTATAATGCTGCTTGCGAACCTTACCTTCAACAACTTTGCAAAATGCTCAATAGCATGGGTGCAAAAATCACGGGTGTAGGCTCTAACTTGCTCACAATCAAAGGAGTAAAAGAATTGCATGGTTGCGAACATACGATGCTTCCTGATATGATTGAGATTGGAAGTTTCATTGGTATGGCTGCCATGACACAATCGGAGATTACGATAAAAAATTGTCAGATTCCACAATTAGGAATTATTCCTGATGTATTCAAGAAATTGGGCATTCAGATGGAATTCCGTGGTGATGATATTCATATTCCTGCCCAAAAACATTACGAAATCAGTTCATTGATTGATGGGTCAATTTTGACGATTTATGATGCTCCGTGGCCAGGTTTTACACCCGATTTGATTTCGATTATCTTGGTAACTGCTATTCAAGCCAAAGGTGCGGTATTGATGCACCAAAAGATGTTTGAAAGTCGTTTGTTTTTTGTTGATAAATTGATTGAAATGGGGGCTCAAATCATTTTGTGCGACCCACACCGTGCCAATGTAATTGGTTTGAACCGCGAGCATAATTTGAGAGGAATCAGAATGACTTCGCCTGATATTCGTGCAGGTGTTTCTTTATTGATTGCTGCCATGTCGGCCGACGGCGTGAGTGTAATTGATAATATCGAACAAATTGATAGAGGCTACCAAGATATTGACAAACGCTTAAATGCGATTGGTGCCGATATTGTGAGAATTTAGTTCTGAGCTGTTAGCTTTTAGCCGTTAGTAAATAACTCCGTTAAAAACTTGACTATCAAACTAATAGCTAAAAGCTAACAGCTAATCGCAAAAAAAAATAAAATTTTTCATTGCAGAGTTTTGGATTTTAAACTTAAAATTCTACCTTTGCACTCCCAAAGTGATTTGCCCGGATGGCGGAATTGGTAGACGCGTTGGTCTCAAACACCAATGAGGTTACACTCGTGCCGGTTCGACTCCGGCTCCGGGTACTTAAAGCACTTAAATCATTGATTTAAGTGCTTTTTTATTGGTTTTAGTTGAAATTTTCATAGATTCGAATCAAATAAAAGCGATATAGCTAACATTCTTACTAACAAAAATCATGAGTGCAGCACAAGGATTCTATGAGGTTTACAAGACATTGCCGAAAAAAGTGCAGAAAGAAGTAAAACTTCTCATTGAACAAGACAATGATGAAACTGTGGAAGTTTCGATGGAAGCAATTACACATGGTTTGAAAGAAGTGAAGCAAATTAGTCAAGGAAAATTGCCTCGCCGTACATTTGCAGACCTCCTCTTCGGCAGAATTTTTGATTAAGTCATTGTGTTTTATGTTCGTTCTAAGATTACAAAAAATAAACCTTCTCTCCGATGCCGTTGTAACAACGGCTGATACTCAGACTGATAGTTCTGATACGATTTTAAAATTAGCCTAACGCTTTCAATTAATCGGCAAAATTAAGGCAAACTAGTATTATACCAATTCAAAGAGAAATATGACTTATATAAAAAGGAGATAATAATTATAGTCCTTCTACTATACTGAATTCTAATTCACCATTGTGTCATTCACTCAAAAACCCAACCTTAGTCTCCAATCCCCTTGCAATCGTCTCAAAATACCATTTGTTTTTTGTGATAGAAGAATATTTCTTGTATTTTTCCATAAAAATCACTTATACCAACATCCTAAAATAAAACATGAAAAAAATCTTTCCTCTTTCTTTAGTCGTTTGCCTTGCTTTGCTTGGTACACAAGTCTCTTTGGCTCAACATATAAGCATTACAGGAATTGACCCAAGTATCAAACCTGGTGACAATTTCTTTATGTATGTAAACAAAACATGGTACGATTCCGTAGAGATTCCATCTACCCAAACGGGCGTGGGTGCATATTCATTCATGAATTTCCCACAACGTGTGCGTATGCAAGGCATTTTAGACAGTATTTCTACCGCTAAAAATCCAGTTGGAAGTATCGAACAAAAAGTTGGAGATTTTTATGCTTCAGGCTTAGACATCGCTACTATCAACAAGCGAGGTTATGAACCTATCAAGCCTTTGCTTAAAAGCATTGATGGTATAACGGATATTGCTTCCTTGATGAAATTTGTAACCGAACAACAAAAGTTCAATAATGCTTCTATTATTGGGTTTCGAGTTGGCCCCGATATGAAAAATAGCTCTATCAATATTGTGAATTTAGGGCAAACGGGTATCGGATTACCCGAAAGAGATTATTATTTCAAAACTGACTCTTCAACCATTGGTATTCAGAAGGCTTATGTAGCGTACGTGATTACTTTGCTGAAACTATCGGGTACAGAAGCATCGGCGGCGGCTAAAATGGCATCGGCCGCTTATGCGATTGAGAAAGAACTGGCGGCTTCACACAAAACCAATATTGAGCGTAGAAATGTGCAGGCCAATTATAATAAAATGGCACTATCGGCTATTGCCACCAAACAACCAAACATCGGTTGGATAGCTTATTTTAATGGTTTGGGCGTGAAGATAGACTCGTTGAATATGCAACAACCAGCCTACTACGAGCGTTTGAACGCATTGCTGGCTTCTGTTTCTATTGCCGATTGGAAAGCTTATTTAAAAGCAAAATCGCTTATTACTTATGCCGATTTTCTAAGCAAAAATTTTACCTCTGCGGCCTTTGAGTATTCAAAGATTTTGACAGGACAATCTATTCAAAAACCACGTGGCGAAGAAATTACCGATGCTGTAGATAAGTCGCTTGGGCATGGTTTGGCACAATTGTATGTAAAAAAGTACTTTCCTGAAGAAGCAAAGAAACGTATGCGAGTGTTGGTCGATAATTTGAAAAAAGCTTTTGAAAACAGAATCAATAATCTGGAATGGATGAGCGATTCGACAAAAGCAAAGGCAAAAGAAAAACTGTACGCATTCAGTGAAAAAATTGGTTATCCAGATAAATGGAGAGATTACTCGAAGGTAACAATCAATCGTTCAACCTACTTTGAAAATCGTTTGGCTACCAATCAAAACGATTTTAATTATGCCATCTCAAAAGTTGGTAAAGTAGTTGACCGTACCGAATGGGGAACAACTCCACCGACAGTTACGGCGTACAATAATCCACCATTGAATGAAATTGTTTTTCCTGCTGGTATTTTACAACCACCATATTTTGATTTGAATGCCGATGATGCTCTCAATTACGGCGGAATAGGCATGGTGATTGGACATGAGATTACGCACTCATTCGATGACCAAGGTGCTCAATATGACAAAGTAGGGAATGTCAAAAATTGGTGGAAAGAAGATGATTTTAAGAAGTTCAAAGCCAAAACTCAACAAGTAATTGACCAGTATAATCAATTTACTGTACTTGATTCGCTACATGTAAAAGGAGCTTTGACAGTTGGCGAAAATACAGCAGACATTGCAGGAATAGCCATTGCCTTTGATGCCTTTAAATTGACCCAGCAAGGACAAAGTGGTGTAAAAATAGATGGTTTTACGCCAGAGCAACGTTTCTTTATTTCGATTGCAAGAATATGGCGAGTAAAAACCAAAGACGCATTTATGAGGATGTATGTAAACACTAACCCACACTCGCCTGCCCAATGGCGTGTGAATGGCCCTTTGATGAATTTTACACCTTTTTATAAGGCATTTAATGTTCAGCCTGGAGATAAAATGTATAAACCTGAAAAAGACCGTATTACGGTTTGGTAATTTAAGTAGGGAAATCATAAAAAAGCTCTTAAATCTTTGATTTAAGAGCTTTTTTATATGTGAGAAGTTTCTTTAGAAAAAAGTTTATCAAATTTTATAAAGAATCTATCTCTTCTAATATTTTTAAAATGAGCATTTGTTTTTGCTTAGAAAGTATTTAATTTTGATAAAAATACTAAATACATGAGTGCTGCAGAAAAAATCAAAAAACATTATATTTCAGTCGAAGAATACTTTGAAATGGAAGAGCAAAGCGAAATTCGCCATGAATATTACGATGGTGAAATTTTTGCGATGGCAGGCACATCTTTAAATCATAATGAAATTGTACAGAATATAGGTAATTATATGCGTTCAATTTTTCGTCCAAAAGGCTGTAAAGTTTTAGTTGAAAGTGTCAAATTAGAAGCCATCAAGAACTTTTATTATCCATATCCAGACTTGATGCTTACTTGCGATACTGACGATATTAATGCTGAATATATCATCAAAAATCCTACTTTAATTGTAGAAGTTTTATCAAAATCTACAATACTTCAAGATAAGAACATTAAGTTGAGAAGATACAAGAATATTCCATCACTTCAATACTATTTGATAGTATCGCAGTACGAATGTTTGGTTGAGTTATACAGTCGTTTTGATGATTCTTCTTCTTGGCTGTATGATGTTTATGAAAACGAAACAGATATAATCAACTTTGACAAATTAAGCTTAAAACTTTCATTATCAGATATTTATGAAGGAATAAAAATGAAAGAGGAGGACAAAGAAAAATTAGAAGATTATATTTTAAAAGGATAATGAATTTTATAATTTTAAAAACTCGTAAATACCTATCCAAAAGGAATTTACGAGTTTTTTTTATTGAAGCTGTTTTAATACCTCAGCTTTTTCGATAAAACCAACATTCGTCCAAGTGAGAGTTTTGTTTTTATACAACTGTAAAACTGGCAAAGCATCAATTTGTAGTTCTTTGCACAAAGCTTGGTTTTCATCAGCATTTACACGAATCACCACAACTTTATCGGCCATCTCTTTAGTAATTTCGTCTAAATATGGCTTCATTTTCAAGCATGGGGCACACCAATCGGCATAAAAATCTACTAAAACCATTTTGTCGGAATTGAGCATCGCCTCAAATTGTTGCTTATTCATACTCGTTGATGCCACAGTGTTGGCAGTCGTTTCTGGCAAATTTGCACCTCGCCATTTCATGATACCACCTTCCAATTCATAGACTTCTTTAAAACCACTGGCTCGCATGGCACTCGCTGCCAACGCACTTCTTCCCCCGCTCAAACAATATACAAAAACAGGTTTTGATTTATCAAGCGATGCCACTTGTTTGTCAAAATCATTGCCTCGCCAATCTATATTTTTGGCATTTGGCAAATGTCCTTTTACAAACTCTTCTGGCGTGCGAACATCAATAATTGGAGTTGTTGGCATCGCTTTTATTTTCTCCGAAAACTCGCTCGCAGGAAGGTTGGTTTTGGTATTTTGTGACTGGCTATTTGTACAACTTTTCAGTAAAATGGCAAAAGTTGCAAAACCGATAACGATATATTTTTTCATCCTAATATTTTATAGTGCTTATTATTGAAACTTTCGACTTGATTGAATTTGCAATCAAACAAGCTGCTTCGGTTTTCTGTAATATTCTTTCTGCTCGGTCTTTGTCGGCTTCATTCTTAATCAGCAAAGTTGGTTCGAGCAATACTTCGGTCATTAAGTATTTTCCTTCAATTTGCTCCAATTTCCCTTTGGCATTGCAATCAAAACTCATAAATTCGAGTTTAGAGTTTTCGGCAACGGCTAAAAAAGTTGTCATAAAACAGCTATTTACTGCGGCCGTCAACAGATGTTCGGGCGACCAAATGCCCTCAATTCCTTTCGGAAAAGGCGGTGGTGTGGCTATCTCAATTTTATCATTTAGTTCAGGAGATGAAATTTCTCCTTTGCGGTCTGTAAGCCAATTGAGGTTTACATTAAAATAGTGTGGTTCCATTGTTATTTTGTTTTTATTTCTTCAAACTCCACATTTTCTATTTCTCTTGTACTTCGTTTAGTCGAAGTAGGCACAGCACAACCATTTGCTCCGCAGCAACCCGTATTGCTAATTGCTTGAAAAAGAAAAATAGCTGCAATAAAACCCGAAAGCGGATCATGTAGTTGAAAAGCTACGGTGGCGGCATAAAGTCCCATTCCGAGTCTTAGCCAACGCATCAAGTGCCAGCCTGAGAGTATTGTTTCTTTTGTTATCATAATTTGTATTGGAGACTTCCCCAGCCTCCGCCATTATAAACTTGTGTATAACCATTTGAGGCTAAAATACTTTTCGCCGAAGCACTACGCATACCCGAAGCACAACAAGTGATGATAGGCTGATTTTTGTCTTTGAGTTTGCTCAAATTATTGGCTAAAGTGTCAACCGAAATATTGATTGAACCTTTGATATGTCCACCAGCATATTCGCCTTTGCTTCTCACATCCAAAATAATTGCCCCTTGCTTTACTAATGCTGCGTAATCTACTTTTGGACCGAATCCAAATAAATTTTTGAGTGTATCTAACATTTTATGCGATTGCTTGAGATTTATAATAATTTACGTCTAACCATGAGCCACCATTGTAACACTCGATACCCTTCTGCGACAAATAATGATGTGCTTGTCCACTTCGATTGCCCGATGCACAGCAGAGAATCAATGGCATTTTAAGATTTTTTACTTCATCCATTCGTTGAACAATTTCCTGTAAAGGAATATTGATTGAGCCTGCCACGTGTCTGCCTCTATATTCTTCGGGCGTTCGTACATCTACAATTGTACCTTTGTTTTCTTGAATTATTTGATCGATATTCATTTTTAAACTGTTTTAATATATTTTTCAAGTAATTTTTCATGCTTCTTTTTTAAAAGCATTGAACAATAAACTTCCCATCACAGCACCATAAATTGTACTATTGAGTGGCTTAGAGGTAATCGGACATGTACCACTTGCACAACCCACAAAATGGTAGTAGAGATAACCACCGATTGCTCCAATCGTAACTCCAATAATGGTAAGTTTATGTTTGTTTATAAAATTCATTTTTTTAAGGCAATAGTAATTCTACCCAAGTAAAAACAAGGATATTAATAAGACTAAAATTACGATTTTACTTCTCTTTTTTTCTTGTCGAAATACCAAATGGTAGGTATAATGGGCAGAAACTCATAAAACTTGTCAGGATAAAGACTGCCGCCAATACTAAAAGTACAATGGCAACTGTGCCTGAAATTTGATTAGTAAAATATAATCCTGCGATAACAATTGCGACAAGTATTCTCACTACTTTGTCAACAGTTCCCATGTTTGGTTTCATTTGCTTGAGGTTTAAAGGTAAATTGATGATGCAAATGTCAAACATAAAAAATGAGCGTACAGCTACTTTTGTTACACAAGAGAAATTTTATTTCTGCCGAGTTTCAATAGCCCTCTGTCTTCCATTTGTTTGAGGAGTCGAGAAACCACCACTCGGGCAGTACCGAGTTCGTTTGCGAGATGTTCGTGAGTGATTTGAAGGGTTTTATTTTTGGTCAATTCACACCTTTTTTTGATAAAATTCAATAATCTTTCATCCATTTTCTTGAAAGCCACGTCATTGACAACTTCTAACAATTCTTCAAAACGCTTGTGATACAAACGGAAAATATAATCAAGCCATTCAGGATATTCTTTGATAAGTAGATTTACTTTGTCGATGGGAATAAAAATAATTTCGGTTTCTTCCTCCACAATCGCCTTTACTTTGCTGGTGTCATTATGAATACCCCCTAAAAAAGACATGATACAACTTTCACCAGGATTGATATAATAGAGTAGAATTTCTCTGCCATCGTCATCTGTTCGCATGACGCCAATACATCCACTCAATACAATCGGTATAGCTCGGATGTAGGCATTTTCATTTAAAATAATATCTCCTTCTGAAAATTTCTTGACAATGCCATAAGCCGAAAGTTTTTTTCTTACTTCGGGCGAAGATTTGAATTCTACTAAATTATCTAATTCCATGCGAGGCAGTTTGTATCTTTTTCCAAATTTAGCAGAAAAAATCAAAGAATATAAAATGAAATGGAAATACCTCAAACGTATGAGATATTTCCATTGTCTAAACTTATATTTGCTGCAACCAATCCAAGATATAATCGGCTACTTCCTCCCAATTTTGTTCGCCACAAGTATAGTGTCCTCTACCTTTGAATTCTTTAAAAGTTGTGATACTATTTTTGTCGGAATATGCTTCAAAATTCTTTTTATTCAAGGATGCTGGAATAATGTGGTCTTTTTCTCCTGCAATAATCAACAATGGATTATGTGGTTTTTTAAAATCAATTTTTGCAAAATTCTTCAATGTACCTCTGGCAATATTACGACTTTCTGGCACAACCAATTCGTCGAATACTTTGTCAGATGCTGCCCTCGACATGGTATTACAAAAAGTATAATGAAACCAGTCTTTGGTAGGTTCAAAAGCTGAATTGCCTTTCAAGAAATTAATCACTGTCAAATTCGACTTCCAGAAACTCCATTCAGTGGTAATAATACCTTGTGGAGCAGCTCCATCAATGGTAATTCCGGCAATGGCTTTGTCCATCGAAATAAGTTTTTGAACAACTAAACCGCCCAATGAATGTCCAATAATGATTGGTTTTTCAGGTAAAGTGTCAATGAAATTGGCAATGTTCATTACCACATCTTTAAAATTGACTTTAGTCAACTCTGGATTGATGTTTTCTCTGAGTTTTTTTGGATCACCTTCGTGTGAAGGATTTGCTGGAGTATAACAAATATATCCTTTCGCCTCAAAATAAGCTTTCCATCCTTCCCAACTTTTAGGATTGACAAATAAACCATGAATAAAAACGATTGCGGGTTTTGATTGAATTGCTGCCATGATTGGTATGTTTTAAAATTGTTTTTAAGTTCTTGATGACACAAAGGTCAATACTAAAAACAAAAGAAATTTTAACCCAAGTTAAAATCGCATTATTTTCCAATCATTCTTTTTCTAATGCGGCTTAATGAAGGCCCTTGAATACCCAAATAAGAAGAAATATGATAAAGAGGAATAGTATTGATGATGTCGGGATGATGTTTTATCAAATCAAGATAACGGTCTTCGGGAGTTTTGAAGAGAAAACTTTCAGTTCGGTCGATTAATAAATTAAACGCTTCCTGTGCCAAAAGCCTACCAAAACGCTCCCATTGATGTGATTGTTGATAAAGATTCAATAAATCAGCAATATTAATATAAATCACTTTGGCATCTGTCATTGCCTGCGTATGATAATCGCAAGGAAGTTGATTGATGAAACTTTTGAAAGTAACCACAAAATGATTTTTTGAATAGAAAAAGATATTTTTTTCTTCAGCAGTTTTTTCATCGATAATGTATGACCTAAAAACACCATCGGTAATAAACGCCAGATATTTACACACCGTTTTGTGTTGGTTATAAAAGTCACCTTTTTTATATTCTTTGAAATGCCAGTAAGGCAAAGACAGCTTAAAATCTTCTTCAGTCAAATTAGCAAAAGCTTGCAAAGTATATTTTAGGGTTTCTATTTCGCTCATCAGGATAGTGGTTTATGATTTTACCAACTAATATAGTAATATTTTTCTAAAACTTTTGATCAAAATAAAAGCGACGAGCCAATATTGACTCGTCGCTTTTGTTTACTATATTTTATTAAAATCAATATCCTGGATTTTGCACAAGAGATTTATTTGTATCTATTTCTCTTTGCGGAATCGGAATAACTAATTTATTATCACTGAATGCCAATGCACCAACGTTTCTTTTCAAACGTTTGGCATCGTGTACTTGCAATCCTTCAAAAGATAGCTCTAACTTACGTTCAGCTAAGATTGCATTCAAATCAACTAAAGGTAACGGCTTTGCACCTGATCTTGAACGAACAATATTAACGTCATCAAGTGGTGTAGCACCAATTGATGTTGATAAACGTTGATTAGCTTCCGCACGAATCAAATACATTTCTGCCAAACGCACAACTGGTACATCGCCATATTGGTCTAAGAATTTGGCAGTATAGTTATTATTTGATGCTCTCACAAAGAAAGTTCCTCTTGTATCACCAGCGGCATACAAGGCCAAATGTTTTGCTTGAATACGAATATCACCACGACCTTGGTAAGTAGATGGGGCATAAAATGTATTCAAATCGTTTCCGCCGTCTTGGTCGCTTACTTTGATTTTGAAAATCATTTCACCATCATTAGAAGCATCATCAAACACTTCTTCAAATGTTGGTGCTAAAGCAAATTGCGAACTTGTGATAACTTTGTTGGCTGCATCACGAGCAGCCGCATAATTGCCTTGTTGCAAATAAACTCTCGCTAAAATAGCTTGTGCTGCATTTTTTGAAGCAAAACCAGCGTCTGTTATATTGCCCAACAATGACTCTGCTTTAGTCAAATCTTCCAATACTTGCGTATAAACGGCCGCTACACTTGCTCTCGAACGACTATCGGCTTCACTAACAACACGAGTAGGTGTTGTAACAATCGGCACACCCAAGTTAGTATTGTTATCGCCATCGCCCCATGCTTTTGCCCAAAGTCTTACCAAATCGAAATAAACTAAACCACGTATAAAACGAGCTTCACCTTCTACTGTGCTTTTCTTAGCAGCCTCTACTTTGTCAAGCGATGCCAACACGTTATTGGCACGGTTGATAGTATTATAGGCTTGCAACCAAGTAGCTTGGGTTTGTCCATTGGTAGTAGTCATGGTTTTACGCCATAATTCATCTAAAGTGGCGAAAGTACCACCAAATCTTACTTCAGCATCATCGCCTAACAAATCACCAGAATATTGAACAGCACCACCATAAAGATTAATACTACTCAATCCATCATACGCACCAATCAGCGTTACTTCTACATCTTGCGAAGTAGCAAGTGCTGTTGACTCATCAATTGATTGTGTTGGCTTTACATCTAAGCGGCTATCACAACCTGCCATCAATGCGACAGTTGTTCCAACAAATAGCCAGTTTTTTATATTTTTATTCATTTTATCCAATTGCTTTTAGTAATTAATAAAGAGTACTGCTATTAGAAACTGATATTTAAACCACCCATAAAGGTTTTTGCTTGTGGTGTTGTATAAAAGTCATAACCCAAAGCAATATTTGTTACCACATCATCGGCATTTACTTCAGGATCCCAACCAGAGTACTTTGTAAAGGTCAAAAGGTTTTGTCCTGTAAAGAATACTCTTACATTACTTAGTTTTATTTTACTAACCAGCGTTTTTGGTAAGTTATAAGCCAAAGTTACATTACGCAAACGTACATAAGATCCATCTTCAATAAAACGGCTTGATGCTTGAGCTCCATTATTGAAGAATAAACGAGCTTGTGGCACTTTCGTATCGGTATTTTGAGGAGTCCATGCAGCTAATTGATTTACTGTTTGGTTATCTTCAAAACGACCATTAGCAGAAGAGAAACGTCCTACACCATAGAAATTAAGTTTGTTTCCGAATACTCCATTGAAAAACACGCTTAGTTCAACACCTTTATAGCTAAAAGTATTGGTTACACCAGCAGTCCATTTTGGTAGTGGGCTACCAATTACAACACGTTGTGCCTGGCTGTATGTTTTAGTTGTAGAACGGTCAATTGTTCCATCACTATTTTTAGTATTTTTATAGAAAAGAGCATCGCCATTGGCTGGGTCAACACCAGCATATTCTACAGTGAAGAATGTACCAAGAGGCTGACCTTCTACGGCACGGCTCATATTACTCAAACCACCTTCGATGATTTGCCCTTGCAAATCAGTGATTTTGTTTTTATTAGTAGAAGCATTCAAGCTTGTTTTCCATTTGAAATCACCTACAAGGTTATCAGTATTCAGCACAAACTCAAAACCTTTGTTTGTCAACGAACCAACGTTTTTCACTTGTGTTGCAAAACCTGTTGTTCCTGGAACGTTCACATTTAATAACAAACCAGTAGTGTTTTTCTCATAATAATCAATTTCACCATTGATACGATTATTCAATAAACCAAAATCTAAACCAATATCAATTTGTTGCGTTGATTCCCAACCCAATGAAGGATTTGCTAATTGAGAAGGGCGTTGTCCAGGAATAGCACCATAACCAGCATCACCTGTAAATAAACCTAACTGCGGGAAGTTTCCAACTTCTGCATTACCAGTTTTACCCCAGCTTGCACGTAATTTCAAGAAACTAATTAATTCAATTTTTTTCAAGAAACTTTCTTCTGAAAGTACCCAACCAGCCGAAACAGCAGGGAAGAAACCATAACGATTGTCCGCTCCAAAACGTGATGAACCATCAATACGAGCACTTAAACCTAACAAATATTTTTCATTAAATTTATAGTTAACACGTGTGAAATAAGAAGCAAAACGGTAGTCAGATTGCGTCGAGCTGGCATCAGTTTTACGAGCAGCACTTGCAATCATACGATAGGCATCTGATGGGAAATCTTTTCCTTCGGCAGCGTTGGTTTTGGTTTGTGAATTTTGATAAGACAAACCAGCCGTTGCATTAATCGTATGCTTGTCGAATGTATTGTCATATACAAAATAGTTGTTGGTATTGTAGTTTTCAACTCTCACAAAACGGTTGAAACCATAGCCCAATGGAGCTCCAAAATTACGTTGGGTTTTGCTATTATAATATTGCTCTTCTTGTTGATTCAACAAATCTAAAGCAAACTCTGTACGGAAACGAAGTCCTTTGAAGATGGCATATTCACCAAATACATTACTGATATTACGATGTACCGTAGTATTATAATAAGCATTACCGATATTAATCATACCATTATAGTACACTGGAATTGAAATATCACCTGGAGGTGTGCCCACTGGTAGTCCAGTTTCTGGGTCATTTTTAGGCGTCATCGGTGGCAAAGCAACCAATTGCAAAGGGTTATCAAATTGGCGGTCTCCTGATACACGCTCATTAAGCGAACGAGCAATACTCATATTCATACCGATACTTAGGCGTTCAGTAACTTTATGCGTTAGGTTCATGCGGCCTGTATAACGATTAAAAGCATTTCCCAAAAGAATACCTGTTTGGTCAAGCAATTGTCCCGAAATAAAGAAAGTAGTTTTGTCTGTACCACCGCTTAAATTTAAATCATATTGTTTAGAAGGGGCATCTTGAAATGCCAAACTACCCCAATCAGTGTCGGCTTGGTTGGCTGTTCCGAGTGTACCTAAACTTTGTGTTTGAAAGAAACTTTCCATATACGAAGTATATGAATCTGGGTCTTTGGCATCATAGCCATCAATCGCATCTGAATTAGCAGCAGCTATCTTATAAAAATCAATATACTGTTGAGTATTCAAAAACTTCAAGACTTTAGTAGGTTTACTTTTACCATATTGCATGCCAAATGTAATTTTGGTTTTTCCTACTTTTCCTTTTTTGGTAGTAATCAAAACCACACCATTGGCTGCACGAGCTCCATAAATTGCTCCTGCCGAAGCATCTTTCAAGATTTCGATTGATTCAATATCTTGTGGGTTAATATCAACCAATGGGTTAGTATCTCCACCATTGATTCCAAGGTCTCCTTGAGTTAAAGGAATTCCATCTAATACATATAACGGTTCATTTGAAGCAGAAACTGAAGATTGTCCACGCACACGAACTTGAATCCCTTGTGCCAATTTACCCGTTCCTTGATTAATCTGAACACCAGCTGCTTTTCCTTGAATACTTTGTTCAAAAGTAGTCACTGGCATATCTTGAATCTCACTTGCTTTAATCTTAACGATATTTCCCGTCAAATCACGTTTGATTTGAGAGCCATATCCAGTTACCACGACCTCATTAAGAGATTTAACATCCGAACTGAGCGTAAAGTCAACGATACTACGATTACCTACTGCTTGCTCAAGATCGGCAAAGCCAATAAAACTGGCTTGAAGCGTTGCATTTGCAGGTACAGAGAGTTTATAGACCCCTTTGTCATCTGTACTTGTGCCTTTAGTTGTGCCTTTGATTGTGATTGATACTCCTGGAAGTGGACTACCATCATCGCTGGATGTAACTTTTCCTGTTACAATGTTTTGTGCATTTCCCAAAAAAGAAACAGTGAGAAACAGACAAGCCAACGAAACTCGTAGAAGTTTGTTCATTCTTTGTTGTAGTTTGTTTATTGATTAGTATTTATAAAGGTTTAAATTTAGATAATTAACTCTTACAAATCCTTTAGAATTGAAATAAAAATCTTCATTTTTAAGACAAAACTTTATATAATACAAATAAGTTTAAAAAAACTACAATTAAATAGGATTAAATCAATACGATAAAAAAATAATTACGATTTTTCTAATCAGTTTTTCATCTTTTCTTCTTTGTTCCAAGCCAAAGCAAACTGTTAATAATTAACTGATTTTGAATTTCGTTGACAAACTGAAACGATAATTCTTTGTTGGTTTTGTGTTCGTAATCAATATCATTATGACCCATATTTAGGTACAACATTCGGTATTTTTTATTTGTCCAAACAACTGGGTAATAACCACTATGCCAAATTTCGTGAGCTTTGGGGCCAGTTCCCAAAGGGAAACTTGTAGAATCAATAGAAAGTAGGATTTTGATATCGGTATTTTTCCTTAAATCATTTTCCCACCTATACCATTCATTGGGTGACGATTTGAAAGTTTCTGGAAGTTTTTTGGTTGCAGGATGTTTTCGGTCTTCTACTCGCAAGACGGCTGAAGTAGGTCGCCAAGTGTTGCTTTTGTACTGTCCCGAGCCTAAAAATTGATTATGATACCAGTCCCAATCTTGATTAAATTTTGAATTATTTAGAGCAAATCCTGCAAAATGAAAACCAATCCAAGCTCCACCCTTTTCTATGTATTGTTGAAAAGCTGCCCTTTGAGCAGGTTCTTCAGGTCGAGTATCTAAAAAAAGTACAATTTGATATTTCGATAGAAATTCAGTGTTGAGGTTTTCCCAATTATTAGTTGAGTCATAAGAAAAATGATATTTTTGTGCAATTTCAGGAAACGAACGATTGGCTTCATGCACAAAACTTATGTGTGCTTGGTCGTTAATGGCTGTATAAAAAGCGATGACTTTGAATTTAGGTTTAGAATTTTGAGCCTTAACCACAATAGTAAGGCTCAAAAAAAGTAAGAAAAAGCCAATTATTTTGTTTGGTAAGATTTTCATTTGGATATTTTTTTGTATTGACATAAATCAATGCAATGATACATCTTTATCAACTAAACCCAATAAATAATACATTACTCTTTCGCCATTTTTTCAATAATTTCTTTTGCACCTGCATTTTTCGGGTCTAATGCCAAGGCTTTTTTATAATTCAATAAAGCCAAAGGTTTGTTGCCTTTATTGAGGTATGCTTCGCCTAAACTATCATAAGCATTACCGGATTGTGGAAATAATTTCACATTCAATTCAAATATTTGAATGGCATCATCGAAACGTTTTTTGTTCATCAAATAATATCCTATTTGATTCAAATCATTCTCATCTTCAAAATTAAAGTCATTTGCTTGACTTGTTTTTAAATGATTATATTGAGTCAATAATTCTTCAATATTTTGGGTATCAATATTTTTCCTCATTGCCATTAGCAATGACTTTTTTGGCGTTTTATATGTCACCCCATTGAGAATTGATTTGATGGCATCTTTGATTTCAAAAAGCTTAAAATTCATATTGTTGGTCAGCAATATAATGCTAATATCGGTTGTTGGCTCTGTAAACATCAATGCTTCAAAGTCAGTACTTGACCCGTGATGATAATGTTCTTTTATTCCATCACCATCAATGCTTCCAGCTCCTAAGCCTGATTGTTTATTGGCAAAAACAGGCACTAATATTTCATTAAATGAGGCCTTGTTAATGATTTTGAAATGATGCAAACATTGTGTCCACCGATACAAATCCTGGGTAGTAACGGCAGTCCACCCTGACATTACATACTGAAATTGTCGAGGAGATTCTATCAAATCATTGTTGAATGATATGGCAATATTTTTACCCCTCATATCGGGGTCAACTACCGATGATTTCATGCCACAAGGTTGAAGCATTTGGATTTCGACAAATGTATGAAAAGGTACATTTGTTATTTTTTCAATGATGCGTCGTTGTAGAAATACATTACTATTGTTATAGGCATAGTTAGTTCCTGGCTCAAAATCTAACTTCGTAACTTGCTTCATATCGCTTAAAATATCGGCATCGCTTTTGATAGTTTTCCAGTTAATATCGGGCAAACCACTAGTATATTGTAGTAGATTTTTGATACTTATTTTGGTCGCCCAATTAGGTAATTCAGGCAAATATTTCGACACTTTGTCATCTAAAATTAACTTACCTTGCTCTTTCAGCATCATTATTCCAACGGCGTTAAACTCTTTGCTTATTGAGCCGATATTGAAAATATAATCAGCATTGAGTTTGGTTGTTTTACTGGCATTCGCATAACCAAAAGATGACTGATAAATAGTTTTTCCTTTTTCAATTACCAACACATTTCCATTAAAAATGCCCAATTGATGGGATCTTTTCATCAAAGTATCAATTTGTTTTGCTTTATTTTCTTGAGCAATTAAATTATTGATAATCAACAATATAAAGCCAACAAATAAGAATATTTTTTTTTCCTTTTTCATAATTTTGTATTGAGTTTTTGAATTATTTTCCAGCCAAAAGCTCTTTTATTCCTACACCCATTCTTTTAATTCTTTGATATGACTCAAAAGAATTTGCTCGTTTATTAAGTTTGATTTTTACTTCTCCAGGATGTAATTGAATATAAAATTTTGTTCTGTCATCTAAAGTAATGTCAGCATCTATTTCAGCATTTCTAAAAGTATTTTGCTCTAAAAAATCATCCATAAATTGTTGAACTTTCTTACTTTGTTTTTCATTAAAGTCTGCCGAAAATTTGTACTCATCAGTAGATTCTTTTACTGAAACACGAATGTTATCTCCGTTCATTTCTTTTTTTAGAAATGGGAAACTGGCAATTGCCGCAAGCAAACCAATAGCGAGGATTAAATAAGCCTTTTTCATGTGATTTTTATTTTAAAAGTGATAGCAGAACAAATATAGTGTGATACATTGTACTTTGCAATGCACAGTATATAGTAAAACAATAAATTTGATAAACGGTAAAAAAACATTGATAAATGGGATGTAATATTTCTGTTAAAACTTTTCAAAAAACTTCAATTTATTCTTCCTATTTTTACAGCGTTTCTTCAACCCTAAAAACTGTTATTCGATGAAAATCTTCAAGAAAATCTTGCTTGGATTGCTTGTCTTACTTGTTATCGCAGCGATTGGCATTTATTTCTGGCTACAAAGTACCAAACCTAACCTCAACACCGAACTCCAAATCAAAGGCTTAAAAGCACCTGTCGAAGTAATTTATGATGACTACGGAGTGCCTCACATATATGCCCAAAACGAAGAAGATTTGTTTCATGCATTTGGCTATGTACATGCCCAAGACCGCCTTTTTCAAATGGAGTTGGTTCGCCGCTTGGCCGATGGCCGTTTGTCCGAACTTTTTGGTGATAAAGCACTCGCTTCTGATAAATTTTTCCGTACTCTAAGTTTTCGTAAGCACGCTCAGTGGACAATCGACTCAGTTTTGATGAAAAACCCAGAAGCACCTTTTGTAAAAGCAGCTCAGGCTTATATCAAGGGGGTCAATGAGTACATACAAAATGGAAAAACGCCTATTGAGTTTTCAATTATTGGCATCAAAAAAACGCCTTTTGAAATGGCCGATATGCAAATAATCATGGGTTATATGGGTTTTACTTTTGCTGAAGCGTTTCGTTCTGAAGCTATTTCTACCATGATTCAAAATAAATATGGTCCTGAATACCTAAAAGATGTAATGTCTGCTTGGCCAGCGACTGAACCAAAAATTCCCGTGCAGGCCCAAGAATCAATTGCTTCTTCGGTGGCTTTGGCTAAAATGTCCAATCAGTTGACTTCTATCGAAACCAATGCTCCTTTTCCTCCTTATCATGGATCAAATGGTTGGGTAATTGCTGGTTCTAAAACCAAATCGGGCAAGCCCATTTTATCAAATGATACACATATTGCTTTCTCGCAACCATCAGTTTGGTACGAAGCACATTTAGAATGTCCAAATTTCAAATTTTATGGGAATTTCTTGGCAGGAACGCCTGTCGGAGCTTTGGGACATTCGCAATATGGCGGCTGGGGTCTGACTATGTTTGAAAATGATGATGTTGATTTTTTCCGTGAAAAAGCCAATCCTGCCAATGCCAACCAAGTTTGGTACAAAGATCACTGGGAAGATTTGAAAATTCGAGAAGAATTTATCAAAGTGAAAGATGCAGCTGATGTAAAAATAAATGTAAAAACCTCGCGTCATGGTATTTTGATGAATGATAGCTTTGATAAAATGACTGATCAAAAAGACCCGATAGCTTTATGGTGGGTTTTCAATCAATTTCCAAGTTATCACTTAGAGGCTTTCTATAACATGGCTCACGCAAAAAATGCTGCTGAAGTTGGCAAAGCAGTAAGTAAACTCACTTCACCTGGTTTAAATATAATGTGGGGAGATACCGAAGGAAATATTGCTTGGTGGGCAGCAGGAAAATTGCCTAAACGCCCTGCTCATGTAAATCCGATGGTAATTTTGGATGGCTCGACAGGAAATGACGAACCACAAGGTTGGTACGATTTTTCATTGAATCCTCAAATTTTGAATCCAAAACGTGGCGTGCTTTATACAGCAAATAATCAACCTGCCGATATGGGAAATGGCCTAGTAGCAGGCTATTATGTACCTGGAAATCGAGCAAGTAGAATCGAAGAATTGATTTTTACAGATAAAAAAGATTGGACACAAGAAAGTGTACGAGCAGTTATCAATGATGTAACTTCTTCTTCGTTTAAGGGGCTTTTGAAAGATATTTTGCCAGTGATTCAAGTAGATAAATTGACTCCCTCAGCAAAAATTGGCTTAGAAAAACTAAGTAAATGGGACGGTTCTCACGACTTGGAAGACATCGAGCCAACGATTTATTATCGTTTTTTGTATCATTTCTTTGTCAATACCATCAAAGATGAATTAGGTAATGAAGTTTTCAAGGCTTTTGAACATAATGGTAATTTCAAACGAAACATGGCCTCTTTGATGCGAAATGATGCTTCACCTTGGTGGGACAATATTTCGACAAAAAACAAAGAAACTCGTACAGAAATATTAACAAAATCAATGAACGAAGCATTGGAGAGTTTAGAAAAGCAATTAGGAAATGATATGACTGCTTGGAAATGGGAAAAAGTACATACACTTACGCATAATCATCCATTGGGCATTTTGCCAGTTGTCGGGAAATACTTTAGCGTTGGCCCACTCGCTGCTCCAGGTGGACGAGAAACCATCAATAACCTTGATTTTTCTGTCGATTCGAGTGGTACATATAAAGTAACTTACGGGCCTGCGTTACGTAGAATTATTGATTTTTCCGATACTGACCATAGTCGAAGCGTGCTTCCAACTGGGCAATCAGGGAACTTTATGAGCAAGCATTATAACGACCAAGCTGAAATGTTTGTGAAGGGTGGCTCTCGCCCAGAATTGATGAATCGTGCAGAGATTGAAAAAGTAAAAACAGGAACATTAATTTTGAAGCCTTGAGATAATCGCTAAAAACATTCTTTTGGTCGAAAATATTTATAAAAAAACATACTTTTTTATCATTTTCAAGAACTTTTTGTCTAATTTTAGTTATAGATTCAGATATTCAATAAACATTTCAATAATGGCAAATTACAACCTTAAAATCAATGGTCGAGAGTACAAAACTGATGCCTCGCCAGATACCCCTCTACTATGGGTTTTACGAGATAATTTAGGCCTCGTAGGCACTAAATATGGTTGCGGAATGGCACAATGCGGAGCTTGTACCGTACATATCAACGGTGAAGCGACTCGTTCGTGTGTATTGCCCGTTTCAACAGTAGCTGATGCTAAAATCACTACCATCGAAGGGCTTTCTGAGAAAGGTGACCACCCCGTACAACAGGCTTGGGACGCAATTGATGTGCCTCAGTGTGGCTATTGCCAAGCAGGGCAAATGATGACAGCGGCGGCTTTCTTGAAAAAGAATGCAAAACCAAGTTTGGAAGAAATTGAAGCTACAATGTCAACGCATTTGTGCCGTTGTGGAACTTATCATCGCATCAAAGAGGCAGTACAGTTGGCTGCTAGCAAAATGTAAAAATGCTTTATGCTGAAATTTCTGTAATAAAAATTTAAAATTTGCTTCAAGATGCCTAAAGCGTATCGCTTAAAGCATACAGCAATAAAAACAGATACTAACAATGACAAAAAATAATAGCCGTCGAGATTTTTTAAAATCTGCGGCACTCACCAGTGGAGGCTTGATTTTGGGTTTCAATTGGTTTGGCAATGACGCTTTAGCCGCCAAAGTCATCAATCATATTCCAGCCGAAGGAAATACCACATTCAATGCGTTCTTATCTATCCAAAGCAATGGTATAGTCACGATTTTTTCACCAAATCCAGAAATCGGACAAGGTATCAAAACTGCTTTTCCAATAATCGTTGCCGAAGAGTTAGACGTTGATTGGGCAAATGTCAAAGTGGTGCAAGCTCCATTAGACACCAAAAAATTTGAACGTCAAGTAGCGGGTGGCAGTGGCTCGATTCCTCATTCTTGGCAACGTCTCCGCAAAGCAGGGGCAACCGCTCGCCAAATGCTTATAGGAGCGGCAGCCAAACATTGGGGCGTTCCTACAAACGAATGTTCGACAAACAAAAGCTTTGTCATTCATACATCAGGCAAAAAATTAGGTTATGGAGAATTAGCTACCGAAGCAGCTCAATTGACACCTCCGACCGATGTTAAATTGAAAGACATTAAAGATTTCAAATTGATTGGTTCGACAGTCAAAGGCGTTGATAATCAAGCAATTTTGACTGGAAAACCCCTTTTCGGTATTGATTTCTATCGTGAAGGAATGTTATTCTCGATGATTCAACGTCCACCTGCATTTGGCTTGAAACTCAAATCTTTTGATGCAACCGCAGCGAAGGCTTTGCCAGGAATTGTTGATGTGATTTCATTCAAAGATAAAGTTGCCATCGTCGGGAAATCGACTTGGGAAGTAAAAAAAGCCAGAGATTTAGTAAAAATAGAATGGGAGAAATCAGCCACGCTTGAAAGTAGCGATGACCATAATCGTATTTTTAAAGAACTTCTTGACGGAAAAACAGAAGTTCGTCGCAAAGATGGTGATGTAGAAACAGCTTTTAAAGACGCTGCTAAAATTGTAGAGGCAGAATACCAATGTCCGTTTTTGCCGCACAACCCAATGGAGCCGATGAACTTCTTTGCTCATGTACGAGCTGATGGAGTAGAATTAATTGGTCCAACACAAACCCCACAAAATGCCCAAAACCAAACGGCAAAATTATTAAATATCCCTGCTGATAAAGTCACCGTTGAACTTACTCGTATGGGTGGTGGTTTTGGTCGTCGTTTAGGCACAGATTATGTATTGGAAGCTGTAGAAGTTTCAAGTATTATGAAAGCTCCTGTAAAAGTCATGTGGACTCGTGAAGATGATATGACAGGCGGAAGTTATCGCCCAGCGGTACGCTATCGTTTCCGTGCTGCTCTCGACAAACAAGGCAATATGATTGGATATTCGCTTCGTGGAGCAGGAATCAATGCAGGAAATTCAACTCGCCAAGATAATTTCCCAGCGGGAGCAGTACCTAATCTTTTGATAGACTCGGCCGAACATAAATCTGCGATTACGACTGGCCCTTGGAGAGCTCCCATTACTAATTTCTTGGCATTTGCCGAACAATCTTTTATTGATGAAGTAGCAACTGCCGCTGGTAAAGATGCTGTACAATTTAGGTTAGAATTATTAGAAAAAGCCAAAACTGCTCCAACTGGGGAGATTAAATATAACATAGACCGCATGAAAGCAGTCATTGAATTGGCGGCCGAAAAATCGGGTTGGGGCAAGAAGAAAAAAGGGGTGAGTTTAGGTTTTAGTGTTTATTTCTCACACGCTTCTTATGTTGCTCAAGTGGCAGAAGTAGTAATGAAAAAAGGTAAACCCGTTTTACAAAAAATTTATGCTGCTGTTGACTGTGGTGTAGTCGTAAACCAAAGCGGAGCAAGAAACCAAATAATGGGTGGAATCATAGATGGTATTGGACATGCCATGTATGGTAATCTAACTTTCAAAGAGGGCAAACCTGACCAACAAAATTTCAATGCGTTTAGATTGATAAAAATGAACGAGATCCCTGCCATTGAAGTAAGTTTTGTTGATAACGGCATCGACCCAACTGGTTTGGGCGAACCTGCACTCCCTCCTACTGGCGGTTCGGTTGCTAATGCCATTTTTAAAGCAACAGGCAAACGCCTTCGCAACCAACCATTTATCGAGCAAGACGAAAAAATGTTTGAGAGCGTTTCGTAAGAATCGACTCGAATTTCATAAAACCTGTAAGGATTCCAAAAAATCCTTACAGGTTTTTTTTTGTATTAAAAAATGATTTTAATGTACTTTTTTGAAAAACTATTTTATCTTGCGGAAAAATTAAAATACAAAAACATGTTATTAAAAGGAGTTGCATTATTGTCGGGTTGTTTTATTTTAGGGCAGCTTATCGGCGAAACTTTAGGGCGGATTTTGCATATTGATGCCAATGTGGGTGGCGTTGGTTTTGCTATGATTTTGCTTATTTTTTCTCAAAATTACTTAGAAAAACGTGGACTTTTCAACCCAGAAATGGAGAGTGGTGTTATGTTTTGGAGTAAAATGTACATCCCTGTTATCGTTGCGATGTCGGCTATTCAAAATGTAAAAGTGGCAATTTCAAGTGGTATGGTAGCTTTACTGGCAGGAATTATACCTGTTGTTATTTGTTTAGCAACAATGCCTTTTATTTCAAAACTCACTAAACACAAAACAGAGAATGAATAGATTTACAAACAAAAAACTGTAATTCTTAATTCCCAATTCTAAATTCTAAACTCCTCAAATGGATTATATCTCTACCCTATTATCTAAAAATGGCTTAGTTGTAGCTTTCTTGGTTACAGGAATCGTAGTATTTTTATCAGATTGGCTTTCTAAAAAACTAACAAACAATAAACTTCCAGGCTCTGCTATTGCTATTTTTTCGGGTCTTGTATTGGCATACATTGGCGGAAGTATCACAGGCGGTAGCAAAGGTATTGCCGATATTGAACAACTTTCAGGTTTTGGCCTGATGGGTGGAGCGATGTTTCGAGATTTTGCCATCGTCTCAACTGCAATGGGAGCAAGTTTTGCAGTCATCAAAAAAACAGGTTTGGCAGGTATTACCTCGCTTTTTGTCGGAGTCATTTTATCATTTCTTTGCGGGGCAGCAGTTGCTGTTGGTTTAGGGTATGTCGATGCTCAAAGTATCACAACGATTGGTGCAGGAGCTTGTACATTTGTGGTTGGCCCAGTTACAGGTGCAGCAGTTGGAGCTTCGTCTGATGTCGTAGCAATAAGTATTGCTGCTGGAGTAGTTAAGTCTATAATAGTAACTATTGGTACGCCTTTTATTGCAAAATATATTGGTTTAAATAATCCACAAGCAGCCATGATTTATGGTGGTTTGATGGGAACAACCAGCGGAACTGCGGCAGGTTTGGCTGCAACCGACCCAAAACTCGTGCCTTACGGAGCTATGACTGCCACATTTTATACTGGTTTGGGATGTTTGCTGTGTCCTTCTATTCTGTTTGTTTTGGTTAAAATGTTTTTTGCCTAATTTTTCTTTCAAAACACTTCAACAACAAGCCATCTATAAAAATGAAAAAGTTGATTAAAATAACCTTATTTATTCTCGTTGCAATTGCCATTGTTTTTTTTGGATTCGTTCCTCAATATATTGATAAATCCATGAATAAAGTGGCTTTAAAAGGAGATTTTTCTAAAAATAGCTATTATGATTCTATTCCTTTTATTGCTGATTTGCACTGCGACGCTTTGCTTTGGGACAGAAATTTCTTCAAAAAACATGACTATGGGCACGTTGATTTACCAAGAATGATTGAAGGCAATATGGCATTTCAGGTTTTTACGATTGTAAGTAAAACACCACGAGGCATTAATATCGAAAAAAATGATGACCACACTGATCAGGTAGCTTTATTGAGTTTTGCTCAGTTAAGAAATCCTGCCGATTGGTTTAGCGTCAAAACTCGTGCCTTACATCAATGCGAGGATTTGCATAATTTCGCTAAAAACTCTGACGGAAAATTTAGAGTAATTACTAACAAAAAAGAATTACAACAATACATTTCTGACCGACAAAAAAGCCATGCTTTTACTGCTGGAATGTTGGGCATAGAAGGAGCCCATTGTTTAGAAAATGATTTAAATAATTTAGATGAATTTAGCAAAGCAGGAGTTAGATATATTGGATTGACACATTTCTTCGATAATGATTGGGCAGGCTCGGCACACGGCATGAAAAAAGGAGGTTTGACAGAAAAAGGGAAACAATTGATAAAAAAAATGACCGATTTGCACATCACCATTGACTTGGCTCATGCTTCTCAAAAAACTATCAGCGATGTTTTAAAATACCATAACGGCCCTGTATTAGTTTCCCACACAGGTATAAAAGGTGTTTGTGATAACAATCGTAACTTAAGCGATGAACAATTAATTGAAATTGGCAAGCATAATGGTTTGGTTGGAATTGGCTTATGGGAAACAGCAGTTTGTGGGACAGATGCTGCTGCTACTGCCAAAAGCATTCGCTACGTTGCCGATAAAATTGGCGTTGACAAGGTAGGATTAGGTTCAGATTTTGACGGAGCCATCGGAACACATTTTGACGTGACGGGATTACCGCTAATTGTAACAGCTTTAGAAAAAGAAGGCTTTACAAAATCTGATATAGAAAAAATTATGGGTGGAAACATTAGAGATTTCTTTTTACGAAATCTTCCTGATTAATTCGATATTTAATCATTCTCAAGCTGAAAAACCCTAAATAATACCTTGATAAATTTCCAATAATTGCCTCAAATGCCTTTCAAGATGAAACCTTAGAAATTCTAATCTTTGATGAATATCAAAAGGGCCAGAAATCGGATGGGGTGGTGTCATTATAGATAAATCATCATCTGAAAGTTCTTTTTCTAATACTGATAATACTTGTTCAAGGCTCAAAAGCATGGTTTTCCAATAAGAAATGGGTCCCCCTAAACGGGGAGCAGCAACTGCAGGAACTTCTTCTTTCTCTTTCCACGTTTGCTCGATAATCGTTTCCATTGTTTTTCCTGCATGAATTCTTTCTCCTTCCCAAACAACTTTACCTTCGCTTTTGGCGTGCAATGCTTTCCAAATACTTAAGATTCCACCTTGTTCTGCCCAAAACAAATGTTCTGTAATCTGAACAGCATTCCAAACATCGGGGGCAGGCTTCCACTGTGCTTGTTGCTCAGTTAATTGACTTACCTTTTCAAGGTAATTTTTTCTTGCTACCGAAATAGCATTAAATAAGATCTCTGTTTTTGTCATTTCTATCAAGTTGTAACACAAATATAAACAATAGATTGAAAAATTAAACTATTGAAAGCATTTGATTGTAGTGAAAAAACTTCAATTCTTAATCAATTCCAATGATAATTCTTCTAATTCCCTTAAATCATCCTTGAAACCATCAGCCTTACGATTTTTAAAAGCACCAACTTTGAAGGCTAAAAAATAAATAGCAAGACAAATCATCATCGGAATAGCTGTGTCAATCATTGCAGGCCATACACCTTTTTTATCCAATTTATTTGGCAAAAATGAAAGAACTGTCAAGCAACCTGAAGATAAAATAATGATACCAAACCATTTTTCAGCTTGCTTACTTTTTTCATATTCACCAATAATTTTTTTAAGAAATGCATTCAAATTGGTATTACTTATATCCGTATCTAACATTTTATAGTTTTTCAAAAGTACTGCTAAAGCCATAATTATTCCAATAACTAAAAATATAAATGGCACAAATTGCACCTTATATTTAAAATCAAATGGATTTCCCATAAAAATAGCTCCTAAAAGTAATAATTCAACAAATAAAATAGCGGATAATAAGGCATTTTCACGTCTAAGTCTTGCAACCCTCGACTTCGACCTTTCTTTAATCATACTTATGATTATTTTTTCGTCGATTGCTTGAGACGATTGTAATTTTTGATCGTAAACCTGCCATGCAGATTTTAGTTCTTCTAAGTTCATAATTCGTTTGATTTAATGATTTTTTCCAATTTTATTTTGATTCTATTCAACCTCACTCCTACATTTGAATTACTAATACCAATAATTTCAGCGATTTCATCATAACTTTTATCTTCTAAGTAAAGCATAATAATAGCTTTTTCTATTTCAGATAGTTTTTCGATGGCTTGTTTCAATAAATACAACTTTTCATTTTCATCAGCAGAAAAATTGATATCAGGAATCTGAAAATCTGCATCAGAAATTGATTTTTTTTCAGGTTTTTTGCTTTCTTTTCTGAAATTTGAAATAGCAGTATTCAGTGCCACCCGATACATCCAAGACGTATTTAGAGATTCATTCTTGAAACTTGGGAATGCTTTCCATAATTGCAAAACAATTTCTTGAAACAAATCTTTTTTATCTTCCTCATCATGACAGTACAAATTGCAAACTTTGTAAATAATCCCTCGATTTACATTTATCATCTCGACAAAATCTTTTTCCATCTAATTTCCATTTTGTTTGAACAATTAGTCGAAAAAAGATATAAAAACTTACAGAACTATAAATATTTTTTACAGTAAAATGAATTTCCTGACCTATTTTTAAGACAGGCGGGTTAGGAAACCCATCGTACTTTTTATTTATCTCGCAAATTTTTGCTTAATTCGCATTCAAATACACTTATTTTTCTTGAAAATTCTCCTGATCAATACCGACGATTCAATGGGCGGAGCAGCCATCGCTTGCTTGCGTTTACTTACTGCTTTAGAACGTACCGAAGGTATTGAAGTAAATATGTTGGTGCAAGAAAAAAAACGTAATCATTTGAATGTCAAGGCAATAGCAAATACTTGGTTGCAGAAAAAACTGGCTTTCGAGCGATTTGTCAGAGAGCGACTATATTTTCAATTTTATGAAAAAAGCAAGCAAATTCGCTTTGCTTTTTCACCAGCCAATACGGGTATTGATATTTCCGAACACCCTTTAGTAAAAGAGGCCGATATTATCCATTTACACTGGGTAAATTTTGGCTTTTTATCTATTAGCTCACTCGAAAAACTTTTTAAGCTCAATAAACCAATAGTTTGGACACTTCACGATATGTGGGCTTTTACGGGCGGTTGCCATCATAGCGGAGATTGTGAAAATTACCAAGTTGCTTGTGGTAACTGTTTACAGTACCTGAAAAATCCTTCCTTAAATGACTTGTCGAATCAAATTTGGCACAAGAAAAATACAATTTTTAACCCTACCCCAACCCTCCCCAATAGGGAGGGAGTTAGAATCATTGGCTGCAGTCAGTGGCTTGCAAATCGAGCTAAAAAGAGTAGTTTATTAAAAGATTTTTCAGTCAAAGCTATTCCTAATCCATTGGACATCAACCTTTTTCTACCTCAAAATAAAATTGAGGCAAGGCAAAAATTAGGTTTGCCAATTGATAAAAAGCTCATTCTCTTTGTGGCTGCAAAAGTATCGGTCATTTGGAAAGGTTTCAGTTATTTTCAAGAATCTTTAGAAATTTTAAAGTCGCAAATAGCTACTAAATCGCAAAGCCAAGACATTGAGTTAGTGGTTTTAGGAGAAAGTGATGAAGAAACAATTAATAAGCTCTCATTTAAAGCTTATACTTTAGGACGAATTTCCGATGTCAATCAAATCGTTTCGATTTATTCGGCTGCTGATATTTTTGTTACTTCGTCCATACAAGAAAATTTACCAAATACCATCATGGAAGCGATGTCTTGTGGCACACCATCAGTAGGTTTTGAAGTGGGTGGAATTCCTGAAATGATTGAAAACAAAACTAATGGTTTCTTGGCAAAGTACAAATCTGCCGAAAGTTTGGCCGAAGGGATGAAATGGGCTCTCTACGAAGCAAATTATGCTGAATTATCAAAAAACGCTCGCCAAAAAGTAGTTGATAATTATTCTGAGAAAGTAGTGATTGAGCAGTATTTGGAAGTTTATAAATCTGTTGTAGCACAAGTTTCCTAACTTGTTTGTATGCAAGGCACAAGTTAGGAAACTTGTGCTACGAACTCCGCAATTTCTTCATAAGCCTCAATTACCATTTTTTGAAGATGAACATTCAGTTTTTGAGCATTTTGTTTTCTAATAGATAATTCTTCTTTCGTTAATTTCGCTAAATAATATTGGATTTGGATGCCTAAGTTATCGTGCTCATTGATCAACCAAGCTGCTTCTTGCAGCATATCCCAATTATCACTTTCTTGACTTCCACAGAACAAAATCGCTCCACCCGCCGCTACCGCACTCACTGCTTTCGATGGAATCATCAAATGGGTGTATTTTGAAAGTAAACTCACTAAATGCACATCAATAAAATTGAGTTGGCTACGTGGCACATTTGGCAAAACAGTAATTCCTTCATATTTTTTAGAAAATTCAAGCACTTTTTCGGCTTTTTTACCATACAAAGCCAAAATCAAATGATGCTTTGCAGGATTCAAAGCTTTTATAAATTCAATCAGAAAATCTTCATTATGTGCATCATTCAAGTTTCCGCAATAACCAAAATAGATTTTGTCATCATCCACTTTTCGCCATGCAGGAAACTCATTTTCATAAGTTTGATGAAAAATTACACCACAAGGAAGGATAGTTTGCCAATTATAGCTCCCCTCCTGCCTCTCTCCCTGTAGCAGAGGTTTAAGGTAAGTTGTATTATTATACTTTTCTCTAATAAACTCAGCCTGTTTTCTTCCCAAAGCGATGAGTTTTTGAGGTGGGTTTTGGTATGTTTTTTTTAGAATCCAGCTATAGATAAAGTTCTTCTCAGCAATCATACCTATTGCCACAAAAGCCTCTGGAAATAAATCCATCGACCACAAAGCCCATTTTTTTTTATTTAAGAAAAGGGATGCCCAAAAAGGCAAAAGTGGCGGGCTGGTCATGCAAATAATTGGCGAATCAACGGCAATTATTTTAGCTTTTTGAATCAAAAAATAACCATCTAAAAAACTTGCTATCAAGCGAAATATCTTGTTTTCTCCTCCATAAATACTTGATAATGAATGTAGTACACCAACGGGTTCACGTACTTGTCCACCACCATCGTCACTCCCATTGATATGTACAATATGAACTTCGAATTGATGTTTTTCAATCAAATACTTAGCCAAATCCCAAGCAGATTCTCCCGTAATTCCAGGATTAGGTGGATAATGACGGTTGATAATTGTGAGAGTTTTGTTGCTTGCTTTGGGCATTGAAAGGTATAAAACGTAAATTCTCTAATCTTTTAAACTTTTGTATTTGTAGCCACGTGCTAAATCATATCTTAATACAAGTCCAAAATTATAACTAATTCCTTTCAAAAGTTGCTGTGTTTCAGCAATTTTATTGGCATTAATAGAATATATTAAATTAGATTGAACAATTCCATTGGCTCCAAAATTTCCACGACCAAAGATAGCAACAGAAAGAGAATTTGAAATTTTCCCACGCAATTCAAGCGAAAGTTCGAGTTGAGCGATCCCTTTGCTCTTTAAAAAAGTCTCACTTTTAAGTTTTATACTATCTCTTTGGGGGCCAGTAACACCTGTAAAGTTTCTTAAAAGTAGCTGCTGATTTTTAGCATTAGTCGCAAGCAAAACACCAGCCCCTACATAAATAGCAGCGGTTTTAGTAATGGCATCAAGTGTCAAAATTTTATACTTATAGCGAAGTGGAATAGTTTGAAGATTTGTTCCCAAGCGATAAATGAATGGCAATCCCCTACCTGAGCTAATCGTTTGAACAAAAAAACTTGGGTTTTTATAATAGCCTGTTTCTACCGCCCATTGGTCATTCATATTATAACCCAACTCTACTCCCCAAAACAAATCATTATTTTTTTGCCCTGAAGCTAAGTTATTGAAATAATTACTTTGGCTAAAGTAATTTTGTTTAAATCCACCTTCTATCCCAACATATAAACTCAATGCTTTTCTATTGAGATTTGGATATGCGTTATTCCGAACATCATTTCGTTGACTTGGTAGCTTATAATACTCATCTGTTTCTTGACTAAATAAATCAAAGGCAATCATTAAAAGTACGCTCGTAAAATATAAGAATGATTTCATCGGCAAAAATTATTTTCAAATCTATTCAAAAGACGAAAGCTATGAAAGAAAAGTTGCCAGTAAAAAAAACGAGATTTTCATTAGCCAAGAAATAATATAACTATTCGTTGATTTTTTAATTAATTATGAAAGAATCATTGTAAAATTTCATGATTATAGAGAAAAGAAAATTTATCTTTGTAAAAGAAATCCAAAAAGCTTACAAATGTTTGAGCGGAAAAAAAATGAGTAAATGTACTCATTTGCTCAATCATCACTCACTCACTATTCATTATTGAATGAAAACATTAGATACTTACGATTTTTCGGGCAAAAAAGCCCTCATCCGTGTAGATTTTAACGTACCTTTAAATGATAAGTACGAAATTACGGATGACACACGTATCACGGCGACTATCCCAACCATCAAAAAGATCTTGAAAGATGGCGGTTCGTGTATTTTAATGTCGCACCTGGGAAGACCAAAAGATGGTCCAACCGAAAAATATTCATTAAAACACTTAGTAAATCCACTTTCAGTAATCTTGGGTTTACAAGTGAAATTTGCTGATGACTGTATCGGAGCTTCGGCTTCTGAGCAAGCTGCCAGCTTAAAGCCAGGTGAAGTGCTATTGCTTGAAAACCTACGTTTTTATAAAGAAGAAGAAAAAGGCGATGTTACATTTGCAGAAAAACTATCGAAATTAGGCAATGTTTGGGTAAATGACGCTTTCGGAACAGCACACCGTGCTCATGCTTCTACGGCTGTCATTGGTCAGTTTTTTGAAGATAGAGTGTGTGGATACGTGATGCAAGCCGAAGTAGTAAACGCTCAAAAAATATTGAATCATGCCGAGCGACCTTTTACTGCAATTATGGGTGGAGCAAAAATATCAGACAAGATTTTGTTGATAGAACGCCTACTTGATAAAGTTGATAACCTTATCATTGGTGGTGGTATGACCTATACATTTACTAAAGCTCTGGGTGGAAGCATTGGGAAATCGCTTTTGGAAGCCGATAAAATGCCTCTTGCTTTAGAATTAATTGCAAAAGCTAAAGAAAAAGGTGTAAACTTGATTATGCCAGTTGATAATCTTTGTGCTGATGCATTCTCAAATGATGCTAATAGAAAAGTGGTAAAAACTGGTGAAATTCCTGAAGATTTTCAAGGACTTGACATTGGCCCAGATACAATTAAACTCTTCACTGAAATTCTTGAAAAATCAAAGACAATTCTTTGGAATGGTCCGATGGGCGTTTTTGAATTCCCTAATTTCGCTAACGGAACCAATGCTATCGCAGAAGCAGTAGTAAAAGCAACCGAAGAGAATGAAGCGTTTTCATTGATTGGTGGTGGCGATTCGGCATCAGCAATCAATAATGCTGGCTATGGCGACCGTGTTTCTTATGTATCAACAGGTGGTGGTGCTTTATTAGAATACATGGAAGGAAAAACTTTGCCAGGTGTAGCTGCTTTAGAATAAAAAAACAATAGGCCTTTATACAAAAAAGTCCCTGTTGCAGAACAGGGACTTTCTATTTTATGGACACGTATATTTTTTTACCAAAGTTTAATGTTAGTAAAATACAGCCCAATAGCAACTGCTAAGGCCAAAACGCTAATTAATAATAATTCAGCGTATTTCATTTGAGAGTTTGATTTTACTGTTTTGTTCATGGCGGAATATTTAGTTTATATGGAGTTTATTTATATTCTTACTTTAGACGTAAATTAGATATAAAAGACACTTATTTTACTAAACTTTGTATGAATTAAACGAATTTATTTGTAAAAGATTACTAAAATCAACAATATTTATTTAACGGTACATTATATTTTCAAAAAACCACCCTACTTTATTCCTCCAATTCTATTTCAAGTCGTATCTTTGTATTATATTTTATAGTGAATTAAAAGTATTCACTTAATCAATCATTCACTCATTATTCCAGAATGTCGAAAGTTATTATTATAGGTGCCGGTGGAGTCGGCAGTGTTGTTGCTCATAAGTGTGCAATGAACTCTTCAGTTTTTACAGAAATTTTATTGGCAAGTCGAACAAAATCGAAATGCGATAAAATTGCAAATGACATTGAAGAAATGCACGGAGTAAAGATTCAAACGGCCAAAGTTGATGCCGATAATGTACCTGAATTGGTTGAACTAATTAAAAGTTTTCAGCCAAAAATGGTTATCAATGTCGCTCTTCCATACCAAGATTTAACCATCATGGATGCTTGTTTAGAAACAGGTGTTCACTACCTCGATACTGCCAATTACGAGCCAAAAGATGTAGCCAAGTTTGAATATAGCTGGCAATGGGCTTATCAAGACCGTTTCAAAGAAGCAGGTTTGATGGCCTTGCTTGGTTGTGGATTTGACCCAGGTGTCACGCAAGTGTATTGTAGCTATGCGAATAAACACCATTTCGATGAAATGCACTACCTCGATATCATTGATTGTAATGCAGGAAATCATGGCAAAGCCTTTGCAACTAACTTCAATCCTGAAATCAATATTAGAGAAATTACTCAAAACGGCCGTTATTGGGAAAATGGAGAGTGGATCGAAATTGAACCTATGTCAATTCACAAGGCCATTGATTACCCTGGCATTGGACCAAAAGAATCTTATGTACTGTATCACGAAGAATTAGAATCTTTGGTTAAAAACTTTCCAACACTCAAGCGTGCAAGATTTTGGATGACATTCGGTCAAGCATATTTGACACATCTTGAAGTGCTTCAAAATGTTGGAATGACCAGAATTGACCCTGTAAAATTTAATGGAATGGATATTGTTCCTTTAGAATTTTTGAAAGCGGTTTTACCTGCACCTGATACTTTGGGCGAAAATTACACTGGACAAACCTCAATTGGTTGCCAAATTAAAGGAATTGAAGGTGGTAATGATAAAACATATTATGTTTGGAATAATTGTGACCATGCTGAATGTTATAAAGAAGTAAAAGCTCAGGCAGTATCATATACCACAGGCGTACCTGCAATGATTGGGGCAATGTTGATGCTCACAAATCCAGATTGGCAAAAAGCTGGTGTTTGGAATTGTGAAGAGTTAAACCCAGACCCATTTATGGATTTGCTTAATACACAAGGTTTACCTTGGCATGAACAGATAAATGGTGTATTGCCTCACGAATATTAAAATAGATGTGGCACACCTGATAGGTGTGCCACATCTATTTTAATCTATAAGCAATTTCAAAATTTCATCTACTTCTTTTGCTCGTTCAATATCGGCTACTTTTTCAAAAGCAACAACTAAATTTCTTAACACCCTACAAACAATATCAAGATTACTACAAGGTTGATAAAATGAGTCTTGTGGTTGGAGGTGCATTTGTTTGATATAATTGCCGATGTCAATTTTCGAAAAAATCAATCCACGGTTGAAAATATTGATATAAAACTGCAATTGCGGCGTTTTGTAGGTCAGTACAAACAAACTTGGCAGATTAACTCCGCTCACAGGCATGCCCAAACGCTTGGCAACCAATAAATATACCACACATAAAGAAATCGGATTCCCTTTTCTCAAATCAAATACTTGATTAAGCATTGAATTGGCTGCTGCATGAAAATTTTTAGTATTGGGTAAAAACTTATATTTATCAAAGAAAATTTGGTTTAAAACCCGTACTTGGTCATGAGGGTGCATATCATCCCGAAACTCCAACCACGTATCAAAATACATATCATTGATATACTCTTTGAGTTTATCAATATTTAAGTCTGGATATTGATAAGTAGCGATAATCCACATTCCTTCAAGCAAATCTTGATGCCCATTATTTTTCCATGTAAGTAGTCGCTCACGTACCAAATTATATTGCAAATCGTGAATCAAGTCTTCGATTTTTTTCTGTAAATTTGGATTTAATCCATTCTCTTGCCAACGGTCTTCCAAAAGTGGAATAACCGTACGCCCAAGTGTTCGTAAGTGTTTTTCTACATGTTGAACCACCTCTCTATCATCATCATCAAGAAGCGTCACTAAAGCTTTTATTTCTGATTCATTCATTTTTCAATAGCCACTTTTAGCTGTAAAAATAGTTTTTTTTTACATTCAGAAACAAATTTTTATACTATAAAATTGATAAAACATTGATAATAAGCCTATTAAATATAAATGAAAAGAAAATATTCGTTTTTTACAATTAATTCTTCATCAGACATACGTGAATATTTTTCAATTTCTCCCCTAAATTCATACTTTTGTAAAAAAAACAAACATCTTTAATATGAAAATTTTAGTTACAGGTGGTGCAGGTTTCATCGGTTCGCATACTGTTGTCGAATTAGTAAATGCAGGACACGAACCAATTATTATTGATAATTTTAATAATTCGGAGAAAGCAGTATTGAAAGGACTCCGAAAAATACTAAAAAAGCCCATTAAGTGCTACGATAAAGATTGTAATGATGCTAAAGTTTTGGAACAAATATGTGTAAAAGAAAATATTGAAGGTGTGATTCACTTTGCTGCTTATAAAGCTGTTGGTGAATCTGTTCAAAAACCTTTAAAATATTATGAAAATAACATTGGCTCAACATTGACAGTGCTGAAGGTAATGCTCAAATTAGGTATCAAAAACTTAGTTTTTTCTTCTTCTTGTACTGTTTATGGTCAGCCCGATGCGATTCCCGTAACTGAAGATACACCTCGCCAACCTGCTACCTCACCCTATGGAAATACCAAAACAATCTGTGAAGATATTTTGCGAGACACAATCACCGCAGGAAATCCACTTAAAATTATCTCACTTCGCTATTTCAATCCAATTGGAGCTCATCCATCAGCATATATTGGCGAATTGCCAAGTGGCGTCCCAGGAAACTTAGTCCCTTTTATTACACAAACTGCAGCTGGAATTAGACAAAAGTTAACGGTTTTTGGTAGTGACTATAATACACCCGACGGCACAAATATACGAGATTTCATACACGTGGTTGATTTAGCCAAAGCCCATGTTTCATCAATACAACTACTTGATAAACAAGCAGATAACTATTACAATGTTTTCAATATTGGTACTGGAACAGGCAATACAGTTTTAGAAATTATTAAAACTTTTGAAAAGGTAAACAAGCTAAAACTCAACTACGAAATAGGACCAAGACGAGCAGGCGATGTTGAGAAAATTTATGGTAGTGTAGAAAAAGCAGAAAAAATCTTAGGTTGGAAAGTTGAAAAAACATTGGCTGATAGTCTTAAAGATGCTTGGCGTTGGGAGAAAAAATTGATGAAGAAATAAAGTCAATATTTCTAAAATTCTTCATGAAATAAATCAACTGATACCGTATAATAACAATATGGTTTCAATTGTTGTAATCGAAAAAGTTGGTATGAATTTGGAGGGAAGAAAAAGACAGCACTGACCACTTAAAACTGGTTGGTCTGATAATTTTGGGTATGCAATTTTATCGTCAGATTTGTAAATATACAATTTAGAAAAACTAAAAAATGAACGCAGACAAAACAATCTTAATTACTGGTGGAGCGGGCTTTATTGGCTCTCATGTTGTCAGACTTTTTGTAACGAAATATCCTAATTATCAAATAGTTAACCTTGATAAATTGACGTATGCAGGCAATCTCGAAAACCTTACTGATATTGAGTCTTTGCCCAATTATACATTTGAACATGGTGATATAACCGATGCTGATTATATCAATGGTTTATTTGAAAAGTACAAATTTGATGGCGTTATTCACTTGGCCGCCGAGTCGCACGTTGATAGGTCGATTACGGACCCAATGGCATTCGTTATGACCAATGTAATAGGCACAGTAAATTTGCTCAATGCAGCCAAAACAGCTTGGAAAGAAGACATGGCAAACCACCGTTTCTACCATGTTTCCACCGATGAAGTTTATGGAGAATTGCACAATCCAGAAGAGTTTTTCTTAGAAACTACCAGTTATGATCCTCGTTCGCCTTATTCGGCATCGAAGGCTTCTTCTGACCATTTTGTGAGAGCTTATAACAATACTTATAAATTGCCTGTTGTTATTTCCAATTGTTCAAATAATTATGGGCCTAATCATTTTCCTGAGAAATTGATCCCTTTGATGATTAATAATATCATTCATAATTTTGCATTACCTGTTTATGGCAAAGGCGAAAATGTACGTGACTGGCTTTTTGTAAAAGACCACGCCCGTGCTATCGATGTAATTTTTCACAATGGCAAAAATGGTGAAACTTATAATATTGGAGGTTTCAATGAGTGGAAAAACATTGATTTAGTACATCTTTTGTGCAAAATCATGGACGAAAAATTAGAACGCCCAGAAGGTACTTCAGCAAAGTTGATTCATTATGTAACTGACCGTGCGGGACATGACTTACGTTATGCGATTGATGCTACCAAATTAATGAATGAATTGGGCTGGAAACCATCTCTACAATTTGAAGAAGGACTTACTCAAACCGTTGAATGGTATTTGGCAAATAAAGAATGGTTACAAAATGTAACAAGTGGCGATTATACCAAATACTACGAGAAAATGTATAAGGCTTGAGTTATTGGGTTTTACTGATAAAATTCACTAAAAATGGTTCCAACCGAAATTTACAAAAACCTTGAAATAATTGTTCGTCAGTATATTAGCAGCCTCAATGCTTATACTGACGAACAGTTTTTTTACAAAAAAGATGAAGAAACTTGGTCTTTAGGGCAGATGTATGAGCATTTGACGAGTTCTTCAAATTTTTTCTTTTTAGCCAATTGTGTTCGGTGTTTAGAAAAACGCAAAGGACAAGAAGGAGGTGAAAAGAATGAATTTGGCACAAAACTTTTTATGAAAGGTAGTTTCCCTCCTGTAAAATTAAAAATTCCAGATGCGATTCGTGGGCCAGAACCAGTAGCAAAAACAAAGCAAGAATACCAACAGATTTTAGAAAAAATATTAGTTGATACTAAGAATTTAATTGAGGCAGTTAACAATGATGATGGATCTTATAAAGCTCTGCAACCTGCGATGGGTTGGCTCGATGCTCAAGAGTGGTTCTTTCTTCATGAAATGCACTATCGCCATCATTTACGCCAAAAAACAGAGCTGGAAAGTGCTAAATTCTGAGTGCTAAGTTTTTGATTCATGAAATTCGGCTCTCTATTTAACAGATAATTGATAAATGACTATCGCCATTATACCCGCAAGGGGCGGAAGCAAGCGTATTCCAAGAAAAAATATCAAAGATTTTTTAGGGAAACCCATTATTGCGTATTCGATTGAAGCTGCGATTGAAAGTAAGCTTTTTGACGAAGTGATGGTTTCAACTGATGATGAGGAAATTGCTGCAATTGCACGCCAATGTGGGGCGAAAGTCCCGTTCGCCAGAAGCAGCGAAAATGCCAATGATTATGCAACCACAGTCGATGTTTTAGTGGAAGTTTTAGAAAGCTATAAAGCCCTCAACCGTACTTTCGAGACAGGTTGTTGCATCTATCCTACGGCTCCTTTTGTTTCAGCCGAAATATTGCAAAAAAGTTTCCAAATACTTGATAATGAGAAACTTGACTCTATTTATCCTATTCAAAAATTTTCTTTTCCACCGCAACGAGGCGTAGTTTTTGATGCCAAAAAACTACGTTGGCAAAATCCTGAAAATGCACAAATTCGCTCGCAAGACCTAACGCCAATCTACCATGATGCTGGGCAATTTTATTTCTTCAAAACCGAAAAATTATTAAAAAATCGTAGCATTTTGACCCAAAACACAAGCGGGATTGTTATATCAGAAATGGATGCCCACGATATTGATAATGAAGAAGATTGGAAAATCGCAGAGTTTAAATATCGGTTGAGGTCGATGGGTCAATAGTTAATTATAAATGTGATTCGTTTTATCAATGGAAAATCAATATAAATGTTTAGAAAAACAGCGTTTTGAATATGGTGAATTTTCTTTGATTCCGATTAGGAGTGAAGATATTTTAAAAATTAGGATTTGGCGAAATGAGCAAATGAAAATTTTACGCCAAAATGAATTTATTACAGAGGAAAAGCAACTCCAATATTATGCGAATCAAATTGTTCCAAATTTTAATGCCGAACAACCCAAACAACTTTTATTCAGTTACTTCAAAAATAATGAGCTGATTGGCTATGGGGGATTAGTTCATTTTAGTTGGCTTGATAAAAGAGCTGAAATATCATTTCTTCTTGATACAAAATTTGTAAATGATTCTACAATACATGATTTATATTTTGAAAATTACCTACATTTGATTCAAAAGGTTGCTTTTGAAGAGCTAAAATTAAATCGATTACATACTGAAGTATATGATACTCGACAGCACCATGTTGATATTCTTGAAAAATGTGGTTTCTTGTTAGAAGGTCGATTAAGAAATCATATTTTCATCGAAGAGAAAATGGTTGACTCTTTATTACACGGAAAATTAATAAATGAATATAAATTATGGATATAGTATTAACACCATTGACTAAAAATGATATTGAATTAGTACGTGTTTGGAGAAACTCACCAGAAGTTGCCCAATACATGTACACAGAAGATGAAATTACTATTGAGCAACAAGAAGCGTGGTTTGATAAAGTTAAAAATGATGATAGTTGTAGATATTGGATAATTGAATACGATAATAAGAAAATTGGTCTAGCATCTATTACAGGAATTAGTAAAGTTTTGAAAAGTTGTTATTGGGCATTTTATCTCGGAACTGATGTGCCAAGAGGTGGAGGAATTGGTTCAAAAATCGAATTTAACATACTTGAATATGTATTCAATGAATTAAAATTAAATAAACTACGCTGCGAGGTAATGATTTTTAACGACAAAGTTATTTCTATGCACGAAAAATTTGGTTTTAGAAGAGAGGCTTACTATCGTCAACATGTCAAAAAAAATGGCAAATGGATAGATACAGTTGGGCTTGCTATCTTGAGTGAAGAATGGAACAAACAAAAAGAATTCATGCAAAAATTAATATATCGCACATAAACTAAACTTTTACCAAAATGAAAAATTTGCTGTCCCTTTCAATCTTTTTTTCTATTTCCGTACAATTTTCAGGATATTCACAAGATCCATCTTCTGATAGATGGTATGACTATGGAGATAATACTAATATCAATATTCCCATTAATGGACGTATAAATGTATCTAAAGATGCCGAAAATAGTTATGCTTTAGAAGAGTTTAAAAGGTTTAGAGTCTCAGATGCTCAATATGATTTTTTAAGTATAAGAAATGCCACTGTAACTGATAATATTTTTATCCCATGGATTTTTGGTCATAATCAAACAGATTCTAGGGTATCTTTATTTATTTCAGGTGTAACAAATTACAATAACGATATTGGGAATGCACCCCTCATCGTTTTCGATGCTCGAAAATACTATGATCCCAGTTCCTCACTTGCTGGTGGATCATCTGTTTATAATAGATCATTATTCCAATGGAGAAATTATGTTACAAATTATATGACTCTCTCAGCCAACGGCTCACTTGGTATTGGAACGGAAGCTCCACAAGCACAACTCCATACAACTGGCAGTGTAAGATTTGAGGGACTTTCTTCAAACATAGGCAATTCGGTTATCATGTCTGATTATTGGGGAAATATCTCTCGTTATGCTTTACCTTCAAGTTCGTTTATGGCAGTTACTACCTCTTCACCTACTACTTATTCACTACCAAGATTTAATTCTTCGAATGTATTAGTGAATAGTCAAATTTTTGATAATGGTACCAACATTGGTATTGGTGGCAGCCCCGCAGCAAATGCAAAAGTTACTGTTTATGGTGTGGTAAATACTCTTTCTGATAAACGTTTCAAGACAAATATTCATCCAATTAATAATGCTTTAGATGTTATAAAAAATATCAATGGTTATTTTTATAATTGGCAAAAAGGCATGGCAAATGTTGGTACAAACACAGAAATTGGTTTACTTGCCCAAGAAGTAGCAAAAGTGCTACCCGAAGCTGTTAGTCAAAACCAAGAAGGCACATTTTTCTTGAATTATAATGCCATTATTCCCGTACTAACAGAAGCAGTAAAAGCACAACAACAAATCATTTCAACCCAAAACCAAAGAATTGACAATCTCGAAAATGAGTTGAAAGAATTGAAGAAAATAGTAAGAGAATTAGCAAAAAAGTAAATTTGTTTTCTAATATTATCACATAAAATACTGACTATAACCAAATTAATATATATTATGACAGCCTAATTCGTAAATCGTCATTAATAAATCGTCATTCGTAAATTCAATAATGTTTAAAATAGCAAATACAATCATAAGTCCCGACCATAAGCCATTTGTCATTGCTGAAATGTCAGGAAACCATAATCAGTCACTCGACCGAGCATTTGCCATTGTAGATGCTGCTGCCGAAGCGGGCGTTCATGCCCTCAAATTACAAACTTATACGGCTGATACGATTACTTTTAATGGTTCTTCAGACGAGTTTATCATCAAAGACCAAAACTCGCTTTGGAAAAACCAAAACTTACATAAACTTTATCAATTGGCTTATACGCCGTGGGAATGGCACAAACCTATTTTCGATAGAGCTAAAGCACATGGAATGTTGGCTTTTAGTAGTCCATTCGATACAACGGCCGTTGATTTTCTTGAAAGTTTGGATGTTCCTTGCTATAAAATTGCTTCTTTTGAAAATACCGACCATATTCTGCTCAAAAAAGTTGCTCAAACTGGCAAACCCGTCATTATGAGCACGGGAGTTGCAAGCATTGCCGACATACAAGAATCGGTCGAGGTTTTGCGAAAACATGGCTGTAAAGATTTGGTTTTATTGAAATGCACAAGCACCTACCCTGCCACTCCAGAAAGCACTAATTTACTCACAATACCACATATGAGAGAGCTTTTTGATTGTCAAATTGGACTTTCTGACCATACGATGGGTATTGGAGCAGGCATTGCCGCAGTCGCTTTAGGTGCAAGAGTTTTAGAAAAACACTTCACGCTTCGCCGTGCTGATGGTGGCGTTGACTCAGCGTTTTCATTAGAGCCAGAAGAGCTCAAAAATCTTGTGATAGAATCTGAAAGAGCATTTTTGGCAATGGGAAAAGTCAATTATATACTTTCAGAAAAAGAACAGAAAAGTTTACAGTACAAACGCTCTTTGTATGTAGTTGAACCAATGAAAGCAGGTGACATTTTTAATGAACAAAATGTCCGTTCTATACGTCCATCAAATGGCCTACATACGAGGTATTATGAAGAAATTTTAGGCAAAAAAGCCAGCATAGCTATTGAAGCAGGAACAGCATTGAGCTTTTCAATGATACTGTAGAGCAATTTTCCAAATTGCTCTATTACAATTTGGAAAATTGTGTTACTAAATTATAGAATTTTATATATCCAAATTCGCCAGTTGGCATCTTCCACTTTTGAAAGCAATTGAATTTGAGGGGAAAGATGCTTTACTTCAACGGCTGAAAGTAAATAATTACAATTCAATTCTTTGAGTTTTGTAAAATCAAAATCCAATTGATCAGTGCAGCATTGCTGATTTTTTTCAATGCCATTTCCAACGATAATAGCCTCATTATCAAATAAATAACATCGATTCCCCCATTGTTCAAAATAAGTTTTATTAAATTTATTTTGATTCAATTCTGATTGAATAATCGCTTGTATTTTATGCTTATAAGCCAACGAATAAAGCACTACATAGCCATCAATGGTTGGAATTCCATTGTATTGAGCCATTGCAGGATGAAGGCCAATCATACCAACCCTTATTTGTGTCTCTTTATCTTGATTCAAAACTTTTTTTACTTTAGAAAAAAGGTCTTCTGCATAAAATTCTCGGTAAGAAATATAATCTTTTTTGAATAAATTTTTCTTGGCTAAATCATTGACTGCTTGAAAAGAAAACAAAACGACAATTGCTTGAATTATGGCTAATGTAAGTCCAATTTTAACATCTATCTCTTTGATTATCAGCATAAAAACTATTGTCCAAAGGATGGGGTAGAGCGAATAAAAACGGTCTAATTGAATCGCTTTTAATATAGGTAATTTATCTTTGAATGATTCAAATGCAGTATAATTCCAGAAGCCATCAATAATGGCAATTCCTGCCAAAAGAATAAGGCAAAGTAAAATCAGTTTAATTGGTTTTGATTTTATCAAAGCATAAATCAAATAAAGAAAAACCGCAGGCAAAATCAAGTAAGTATGAAAAACAGGAAAATGATTTTGTCCACCAATAAATGAATTCTTTGCAGCTTTCACACATTCAGCAAACGTATTTCCTTGCACAAATTCTACTCGGTGCGGAATAAAATCGGGAGGAGTACTACCCAATTTTAAAATATCTAAAAACAAACGATATTCTACAAAAACATACAATATCGAAAGTATCGCTAAACATAAAACTCCTGCTCCATAAGCTATATTTTTTTCTTTTTTTAGGAAATTATAAAGCAAATAACCCACCATCAAAGCCAACATAAAAAGTCCAGCAATAATGAAAGACGAGTAAAATGGAAAAAGTGAAAGTAATAGCCAATCTATCCAAGAAGATTGCTTTTTTGTGATTCTATAAAAACTCCAAAAAAGCAAAGGCTGTCCCGCTGCACTAAGTCCTGCTGAGAACCAAAACGGCAAAAAAGCAAAAGTTAGAGCAATTATTGGGGCAATTTTGGGTGAAAGTTTAAGGGTATCTTTGGCAAATAAATAAGTACCGATAAATGCCACCAAGCTCATCAAAGTTACATTGATATTATAAGCTACGATTGGCTTGAACCAAACAAATAGCCATGCAATCAAACTCCATTCCGAGCCAAAGGCAATCCGAGGAGCTTGCATCACGGTTTCGTTAGGCGTATATGAACTCGCCAAAAGTAAATGTTGGTCAGCTAATGACTTATACCAAGCAATATTTGCTTCAAGGTTATCATGGATTCTGATAGAAGCATCTTGCCCTAAAATCCAAAGAAAAACTAAAAAACAAACTAGCACGAAAGTGCCGATAGTAAGGAATTTATTTGAGGTAACAAGCATTCAATTTTATTTGAAAAATTCTAAAACTTTATCAATTATTTGGTGTTGTTCATTTTCTTGTAATTCATAAAAAAGAGGAAGTCGAACCAAACAATCAGAATAATTATCACTTATTGGCAAAGATATATCGCCAGCTTTTTCTTTATAAAATGGACTACTATGCAGCGAAATATAATGAAATACAGCATAAATATTATTTACCTTCAAGAAAGCGATCAACTTATCTCGCTGTTCAACAGACTTGGTAAGTATGTAAAACATGTGGGCATTATTAGTTGCATACGTTGGCACAAAGGGAAGTTTTAGCTTATTTTCTTGCTCTAAAACCTCGAAAGATTGGTAATATCGCTCCCAAATTTGCTTCCTTTTAGATTGAATTTTATCTAAATTTTCTAACTGTGCATACAAATACGCAGCCACAATTTCGGAAGGTAAAAACGATGAACCAATATCCACCCAATTATATTTATCAACTTCGCCACGCCAAAACGCCGAACGATTAGTGCCTTTTTCCCAAATAATTTCTGCACGTTTTTCAAAACGTTCATCATTGATGAACAACATACCACCCTCGCCAGAGATAATATTCTTTGTTTCATGAAAACTAAAAGCCGACAAATGTCCAATGCTTCCTAATGGACGACCTTTGTAAAATGAATCAACGGCTTGGGCAGCATCTTCGATCACAAAGAGCTTATTTGCCTCTGCGATTGCTATGATTTTGTCCATATCGCAAGCAATGCCTGCATAATGCACCACCACAATTGCTTTGGTTTTAGGCGTTATTAAATCCTTTAATTTATCGGCATCAATATTGGGATTTTCAACTGAGCTATCGGCAAAAACTATCTTTGCACCACGCAATACAAAAGCATTGGCTGTCGAAACAAAAGTATAAGAAGGAATAATTACTTCATCACCGACTTGAATATCGCACAGAATAGCCGCCATTTCAAGGGCATCTGTACAAGACGTAGTTAGTAAACAACGGCGAAAATGATATTTTTCTTCAAAAAAATGCTGACATTTCTTGGTAAAATGTCCATTTCCAGAGATTTTTCCTGACTGAACCGCTTCTCCGATGTATTGCAATTCTTTGCCAGTAAGATAGGGTTTATTAAAAGGTATCACGGTTAGTTAATGATGAATGAGTGAATGAGTGAATGAGTGAATGAGTGAATGAGTGAATTGATTAAGAAAAAACATTCAATCATTCTATCATTGAGGCATTCAATCATTTGGTTTTAAAAACAACTGCACAACTTGCTCCGAATGGAATTTTGCTTTTACTTAAACGCTTAAGCTCCCAATTGTGCAGTAAATTAAATATTGAAATAGCCAATTTTGAAGGCGTGTGATTGTCAAATTCAGCATCTAAAGTATTTTTTCTGGTTTTGCCAAGAAGTCTTGCCAAGCGATAAGGAATTGCACGCAAAATGCCCATTATTGGTGGCAAATACGAAAAAATATAACTTCCGTAAGCATATTCCAAACCACATTCTTTAGCTAATTTTTCGAGCGAAGCAAGGTTATGTCTTCTGAAATGTCCACTTTCATCATCTACTTCCGACCATAGCCATTGATGAGCCGGAACTGTGATATAAATATGTGCCTTGGATGGAAGATATTTGGCTAAATCAGTCAAAAAACTTTTATCGTCTTCGATATGTTCAATCACATCAAAAAGTCCAACGGCATCAATTTGTTTTTCTTCAAAAGGAAAATCTTGAAAAAATATATTATAGGCATCTTTTACACCTCTTTTCTTGGCATTGAGGCAACCAGCATAACCTGGTTCAATCAAAAAGATTTGTTTTTGGGGGTATTTTTCTGACAAAAACTTGACCTGAAAACCATTTCCTCCACCAACGTCGGCGAAATTTTTGGCATAGGTAAAGCGTTTGGTTAATTCAAAAATCACGTCATTTCGGTGTTTGAACCAAAAACTATTGTCTTCTACCGCAAAACAATAATTATTTCCTTCTTCGGGATACGACATTTTTTCGGCATGAGAGGCTTGCCAAATTTCATTTTTATCAAGTACTAATTGGGGAGCTTTTGTCACTTCAGAAACATTCATCTTACAAACAAATCAATTTTACTGCAAATATTATCTATTTTGATGATTAACTTTGCAAAATGTATGCTAATCTTTTGTTGATTTATAATAATTAGCTCATTATCAAGTTTTTTTCAAACGCATCTATCATTAGACGGGTTAGGAAACCCGTCGTACGTTTATAAATGAATGTCATAAAAAAACAAGCTTTTCTTAGTACGATTTTCTCTTATGGGGGCGTGTTGGTGGGTTTTGTCACGCAGTTTTTCTTAATTGGCAATTTTCTTGAACCAGCCCAAAATGGACTTTTAGCTGTTTTACTTTCCTATATGTATGTTTTAGTTCAGCTTTCATCGCTGGGGTTTAATGCCGCAGGAAGTCGTTTTTTTCCACATTTTAGGAATGCCGAAAAAGGGCATAACGGCTATTTATTTTTAGGCCTTTCTATTGGTATAGCTGGGTTTGTACTGACAAGTACTGGGCTATTTTTATTGAAAGACATTATCATCAAAAATGAAGAAAACTCAACTCTTTTTGCTGACAATTTTTACTTCTTATTGCCTCTTACTTTTGCTACGCTTCTTTTTAATTTATTAGATAATTATGCCAAAAACCTCTACGATACAGTTACAGGCACATTTTTGGCACAATTTCTACAACGGTTGCTCCAATTAGTGGCGATTCTTTTTATCATTTTTCAAATTGTTGACTTTCAACAATTTATGTATTTGTGGGTTTTGGCGGTATCATTTTATGTTGTTCCAATGCTGTGGAAAGCAAGTAAATTAGAAGGTTTTTCGCTAAAACCTAACTTTTCTGTCATGACGCCGAAGTTTAGCAAAGAATTTGGTTTTTATAGTTTTCTTACCATTCTTACAGGGTTTTCGTCGATGGTGATTTTATATATTGATAAAATCATGTTGGCAGGCATCACTACTTTTACAGATACAGGTATTTATAATACTGCCTCATTTTTTGGTAGTGTGATGGGCATGTCTCTTTTGGCAGTCAATAAAGCGGCACAACCACTGATTGCCGATTCTTTTGCAAAGAAAGACTTAGCAAATATTTCTACTATTTATCGAAAAAGTTGTACCACATCTTTGATAGTTGGCTGCTGGATTTTTCTTGGTATATTTCTAAACCTTGATAATCTTTTTTTGTTTCTAAAACCCGAATATTCAGCAGGAAAAATGGTTGTGATTATTATTTGTTTGGGTAAATTATTTGACTTGGCAACAGGCTTAAATGGGACAATCTTAACGCTCTCAAAATATTATATTTATGATACTTACGTCATGGTCAGCTTGATTATCATTACAGTTTCATTAAACTATTTCCTAATTCCCATTTACGGCATGAATGGAGCGGCCTTTGCTTTAGCTATTGCTACGATTTACTATAACCTTGTTCGTTATTTATTAGTATGGTGGAAATTAGGCATGCAACCTTTCTCAATTGATTTAGTTAAAATTATTGTTTTTTCAATCATTATTGGCTTGATTATCAAAGTATTACCCAACCTTGAAGGAAATAAAGTTTTGGCTACGATGGATATGGCTTATCGCTCCATAACACTGACATTGCTTTACGGAATTGTTATTTATTGGAGCAAAGTTTCACCTGAACTCAACGGTGCAATGCGGAATGCGTGGGAGGGAGTGAGAAAGGTATTAGGTTTAGGTTTTAGGAGTTAGGGGTTAGGTTTTAGGGGGCATTTTATTTTCAAATTTAGGTTATACATTTTAGTTTATTACCCATCAATATTTTCAAAAAAAGCCTAAAGCATAAGCTTATGGCAAAAAGTAAAACAGATTTTTATGCAAAAAACACTTGCTATATATCTTCAAATTGGAGCATTTTTCAAGAATCTTTTCGGTAGTTTTTTATCTATTTTGAAAGTACTTTTATTATCAAAATTTTCATTAAAACTTCCTAAAGCTACGCTCAAAAAAGCATCTATTTTGGGCAATGGACCTTCTCTGAAAACGACGTTGGCCAATGATTTGGATTTTATCAAGACTACCGATATTTATGCGGTTAATCTTTTTGCTTCCTCTAAAGAATTTACAGAAATAAAACCGCAAAACTACGTCATTCTTGACCCTGCCTTTTTCTTGTTTAGTCCAACAAATAATGGAAGAGAAGATATTAAGAAAACCCTTGATTGTTTGATTAAAAATACCATTTGGGAAATGAAACTTTTTGTGCCTTATAAAGCAAGAAAGTCATATTTTGTGCAGCAAATAAGTAAAACCAATCAAAATATTCAGTTTTGTTATTATAATTATACGATTGTCGAAGGTTTTGCATGGTTCCGACATAGAATCTTTAATCTCAATTGGGGGATGTCGCAATGCCAAAATATCTTGGCTTGTGCTTTATTTTTAGCCATACGCCGTAAATATGATGAAATTTATATCTTTGGAGCAGACCACTCATGGCACGAAGAAATCAGAGTTACTGAAACCAATGACATCGAAATAAAACAAGTCCACTTTTATGATAATCCTGCCGAAGTAAAACACCAAAAAGTATTAGATGTTAATACAAACATTCATTCTAATATGCAAGCCACCTTCTTATCGCTTTATAAAGCATTCTATGGATACAGTATTTTAAAACAATACGCTGATTATCAAGGCATTAAAGTTTATAATGCAAGTACAAAAAGCTATATTGATGCTTTTGAAAGAGTGAAAATTTCAACATAATGGAGGAAACAAAAGACTTTACTTCTTAGCCAAACTATAAATTTTCCCGCCTGAATAATCGCAAATGTATAATTCGCCATTAGCATCTTCTCCAAAGCTTGAAACGGTGCTTACATTGGTGATTTGGTCGCTTTTTGTGACGGTTTTTCCATCATAAGTCAATGCCCAAATTTTGCCACTTACATAATCTCCGCAAATATATTTCCCATTCAATTCTGGTAGTTTTTTGCCTCTATAAACTTTACCACCTGTTACCGAGCGTCCATCATCTCCTTGTTCATAGCTCCAAACTGGTGGAATTAAATCAGTTGCTTTATTACAATCGCTACTTGTACCATAGCAATTATTTGCCTCTCTGATTCGCCAACCATAGTTCCCACCCTTTGTTACCACATCAATTTCTTCGACTCTATTTTGTCCGACATCTCCGGTCCAAAGATTTTTTGTTTCAGAGTCAAAGCTAAAACGCCATGGATTTCGGAGTCCATACGCATAAATCTCTTCTCTAAAATCTTCCGTATTTCCCACATAAGGATTGTCTTTTGGAATACCATAATTCCCCTTTTCGGTCGAATTTACATCGACTCTTAGTATTTTTCCCAAAAGACTTTTCCTATTTTGGGCATTATTTTGTGGGTCTCCCCCACTTCCACCATCGCCAGTTGAAACATATAAAAAACCATCTGCTCCAAAAGCAACTTGACCGCCGTTATGATTAGAATAAGGTTGGTCGAAAGTAAATAAAATTGCCTCACTGTTGGGGTCGGCCACTTGTCCATTTGCTTTAAATCTTGAAACCACCGTTTGTCGGCGAGGAGAATCTCTTGTATAATTAACAAAAAAGTAACCATTTTTCTTGAAATCAGGATGAAAAGTTAGTCCAAGTAAACCCATTTCACCACCCGAGGCTACTCTTGCATCAATATCTAAAAAAATTGATGACTTTTCTGTGGACGCAATGTTTTCAAATACTCGAATAATGCCTTTTTGTTCTACAACAAAAAGCCGATTAGTGCCATCATTGGCATGCGTAAAATCAACTGGATCGGAAAAAGATAAATTTGGGAAAGCCAAAACTGCTTTGTAAGAAGCAGCTTCTATGGGTGTGACGATTGGTGTGGTCACTACGGTAGTTGGAGTAACCGTCGGTTGTTCGTCAGCAGGAACTTTGCAATTGAAAGCCACTAAAGCTACTGAACTAAATATTCCTATTAAAGCAATTGTTTTTTTCATAAAAGTGTTGATTTTATTATTAAATAACGAAATTAATATTGTTTTTGGTTTAGATGTGGCTAAAATGTTTGAAAGAATTTCTAATTGACTTTAAAAGTTCATTCTTTGAAAAAAACTATTGAAGATATGACAAATAATATCCCATAAATAAAAATCACAACCTATTTATTCTCTAACATTTTAAAGTAAATTTGTACTATTACTTCTTAAAGTAAAACTTTTTTGTTAATCCGATTAAGAATAACTCTTTTTAGAATTTTTAGGGGAGATAAAAACTCTTTTTAAGCCAAATATTTTAGAACAAAAATGAGCATGAAAAAAATTGTCATTTCTTTATTTTCAATCCTTTATTGTTTTTTGTCTTTAGCTCAAAGCACCAAAGCACCTTCGTATCCACTCATCACACATGACCCTTATTTTAGTATTTGGTCAAATACTGATGAATTAACAAAATCATCTACTAAGCATTGGACTGGAGCAGACCATTCTTTGATTGGAATGATAAAAGTTGACAATGAAATTTACCGTTTTTTAGGAGAGGAATCTCCTCGTTTTGAATCTATACTTCCAGCAAGTGATATTTCAAATTTTGAGGCAAATTATACTGAAACAGAACCATCTGATGATTGGTCAAAAGAAACTTTTGATGATAGCCAATGGAAAGTTGGTAAAGCACCCTTTACTGATAATCCCAAAAATGCGATAACACTCTGGAAAAGTCGAAATATTTGGGTACGACGCACTTTCGAGCTTCAATCATTAAACTTTCAAGAACTTTTCCTCAAACTTAAACATGATGATAATGTTTGGGTCTATTTGAATGGCAAACTGATTTATGAAAAAGGCTGCTGTGCCAGTCGTTATAGTATTTTAGCTTTGGATAAACTATTGAAAAGTAATCTAAAATTAGGCAAAAATACTTTAGCATTGCATGTAGAAAATACGGCAGGACTTGGTTTTTTCGATGTTGGCATCGTAGAGAAAATTGTACCTAAAAATTCAACGCCAATTCAAGAAGCTATCCAGAAAAGTGTTTCGGTCAATGCTACTCAAACCATCTATCATTTTGAATGTGGGAAAACTAATCTTAATCTGACTTTTACCTCACCTCTTTTGATTGATGATTTAGCAATAATGTCTCGACCAGTTTCATACATCAGTGCGAAAGTAAAATCTAATGACGGAAAAAACCATCAAGTAAAAATTTATTTAGGAGCATCTTCTGATATTGCCATTAATGAACCTGGACAAATTGTAAAAGCACAAAAAAGTGTTAATAACCAACTTGCTATCTTACGAGCAGGAACGACTGAACAAGCTGTTTTACAGAAAAAAGGCGACGATATACGAATTGATTGGGGTTATATGTATGTGGCCACCGCACTCAACAAATCTGTCAATCAAAGTATCAGCAAATCTTTGCCTATCAATCCATTTGAAATACAAAAAGGTGATATTTTAGAGGGGAGAAATCTACTACTTAATACGGTTTTAAATATTGGAAATGTTAATAGCTCTGAAAAAGAAGGCTTATTTTTGATAGGATATGATGACTTGTATTCCGTTCAATATTTCAATAATAATCTTCTTCCTTGGTGGAATAACTCAGGTAAAAATAACATCGAACAGCAATTGTCGCTTGCAGCTAAAGATTACAACACTATTATCAAAAAATGTACAATCCTTAACCAAAAGATTTATCAAGATGCTTTGAATGCTGGAGGCGAAAAATATGCAAAACTCTGTGAATTAGCTTATCGTCAAAGTATTGCCGCTCATAAATTGGTTAAAAGTCCTGAAGGAGATATTTTATTTCTTTCAAAAGAAAATTTCAGCAATGGCTCAATCAATACTGTTGATGTGACCTATCCTTCTGCTCCTTTATTTTTGACCTATAATCCCGATTTACTCAAAGGAATGTTGAATGGTATTTTTTATTATAGTGAAAGTGGAAAGTTTGCCAAACCATTTGCTGCTCATGATTTAGGTACTTATCCAATTGCCAATGGACAAACCTATTCTGAAGACATGCCCGTAGAAGAAAGTGGCAATATGATTATCTTGACGGCAGCCATCTGCAAAGCCGAAGGAAATATTGATTATGCAAAAAAACATTGGAAAACACTCTCAATTTGGGCAGATTACCTAAGTAAAGAAGGCTTTGACCCAGCCAATCAACTTTGTACTGATGATTTTGCTGGGCATTTAGCACATAATATTAATCTTTCTGCCAAAGCCATCGTGGCATTGGCTTGTTTTGGTACTTTAGCCGAGCAAATGGGTGAACAACAAACTGCCGAAAAATTCAAACAATTGGCAAAAGGATTTACAGCAAAATGGATAGAAATGGGCAAAGATGGCAACCATTATTCACTTGCTTTTGATAAAAAAGGTACTTGGAGTCAGAAATACAATTTGGTTTGGGATAAAGTATTAAAATTGAATTTATTTCCTAAAGAAGTGTATGATTTGGAAATCCAATATTACCTCACGCAGCAAAAAGAGTATGGTTTACCTTTAGATAGCAGAGCAGATTATACCAAATCTGATTGGGTGATTTGGACTTCGGTGTTGGCAAGTGACAAAAAAGACTTCGATGCCCTTATCAATCCTATTTATCATTTTGCTACGGCAACAAAATCAAGAGTACCGCTCTCAGATTGGCATTGGACCACTACTGGATTGATGCGTGGTTTCCAAGCAAGAAGCGTAGTGGCGGGGTATTATATGAAAGTTTTAGAGCAAAAAATGATAAATAAATAGACAAATTAACGTGAGTTCGGGCTTAAAACAAGTTGGATTTTATGTATTTTAAACTAATCCCGAACTCACAAATGAATCTGTTTTGTCATTTCACTTTTTAAAAAGGAATTTTGAAGTTGGGGTTTGATAAAAAAATCAATAATAAATTTGTTTTTTTGATTTTAAGCAAGTTATTTTAAATAATATTTAGAGAAAATTAAACAACATAACTGGCTGATAGCCAACGTTTTGCAATTATTTTTTTTCATTCAATTATACGTTGCGTGCCAATAGAGCTAACGCACTTCAAGTCAAGCATTAGGCTTTAAACGTCTATATCAGACAATCTACACATTTGATGATTCCCAAGCGAACTTATTCGTAAACAATAAATCAAATGAATAAACTATTGATACTTTTTATCTTTGCATCATTCATTTTGACATCATGCAAAAACAGTTTTAGCAAAAAGCAAACACAAACAGCTATGGTAACTGAAACAAAAAATAGTAAGGAAAGTCTTACTCTTGCCGCAGTAGAAAAGTTCAATGAAGCGTTCAATCGCCACGATGTTGATGCCGTAATGAATGCAATGACGGAAGATTGTATTTTTGAAAATACGAATCCTCAACCAGATGGTACTCGTTTAGTGGGTGCTGTTGAAGTCAGGGCATATTGGACAAAGTTCTTTGCTAATAATCCAGATGCTTTTTTTGAGGCAGAAGATGTATTTGCCAGTGGTGACCGCTGTGTTGTCAGATGGATTTATCGTAAGACAAAAGATGGAAAACCTTGGCATTTGAGGGGAGTAGATGTTTTCAAGGTCAGAGATGGTAAGGTGTTGGAAAAACTGGCTTATGTAAAAGGTTGATAGTGATGATATAAAGATAGGTTGTTTGCCTCAGTTTTTCGATAATTCATCTAATAGGATTTATTATATCGAAAAAAAGCCTTTTCTTCGTCCTATCAATCAATCTACGACCTAATGAGAATCCTATCAATCCTTTTTGTACTAACATTTGTTCTTACTGAGAATGCCCTCGCTCAAAAGCCAATGCCTACTCAGGTGAATACTTATAGAAATCCTGTTATTGCTGGAGATTTTGCCGACCCTTCGGTTATTCGTGTGGGCGACACCTATTATGCTGCTGGAACATCATCAGAATGGGGGCCAGCTTATCCAATTTATACCTCAAAAAATCTGGTTGACTGGGAATATGTCGGCCCAATATTTAACGAATTACCTGAGTGGACAATGGGTAGTTTTTGGGCCCCAGAATTATTCTACCGAAATGGTATTTTTTATGCTTATTATACTGCTCGACGGAAATCTGACAAGCAATCTTTTATTGGTGTAGCTACTACAACTGATTTAAAAAAAGGTTTTACAGACCACGGTTTGCTTATTGAATGGACATCAGAAGCCATTGATGCTTATGTAGTAGAAGACAGAGGAAAATTATTTATTACATGGAAAGCCTACGGCCTGGACAAAGGCAGAGTCATAGAATTATTAGGAGCAGAACTATCGCCCGATGGCTTAAAAGTAACAGGTGAAGCTTTTACTTTGATTAAAGCCAACACTACTGACTGGGAAGGCGGTGGTACCGAAGGTCAGTCCATTTTTAAAAGAGGCAATTACTGGTTTATGCTCTATTCGGGCAATTCATGCTGTGGGAGCAAATGCAACTATATGGTTGGGTTGGCAAGGGCTGAAAAACTACAAGGTCCTTGGACAAAGTATTCGGGCAATCCCATTCTTGTGAGTGATGACACTTGGAAATGTCCGGGACATGGTACGGTTGTAACTACCCCCGATAATCGTTATTTTTATTTGCATCATGCTTATAGTGCATCCGATTTTACCTTTGTCGGCAGACAAGGGGTGCTTAGCGAAATGGTTTGGAATGAAGCCACCCAATGGCCTACTTTCAGGTATGGCAAAACCACTCCAGCACAAGCAGAATCTCCAGCAGGCATAAGCATAGTTAACCATGATGGTTTTGCCATCGACTTTAGTAAAAATATGCCAAATCTACGTTGGATACATGATGTCCGTCAGCCGAAACCTATTTATATCGTTCAGAACGGAACACTACAAATTGAAAACAAAAACCAGACAGAAACAGGAAATTTCATTGGATTTAATATCAAAAAAGGTTCTTATACTTTCACAGCAGAGATAATGCCGAAGACTGACATCATACAAAACATTGTTATCTATGGCGATGCTCAAAATGCCATTGGTTATGGGGTTCGCCAGCGTACAGTGGAGTTATGGCGGATAAAAGATGGTACATACGAAACCATCAAAACACAGGAAATTCCAGCAACCGAGAAAGGCATCATACTAAAATTACAAAGCTATAATGGCCGTTTTTATGAATTTAGTTGGGTAGAAAAAGGAGAGAAAATGGATGTTGCAAACAAGTCTTCACAAACAGAAACACTTTGGCTACCTCGCTGGGATAGAGCTCCAAGAGTCGGACTTAATGTTTCGGGAAAGACATTGGGTAAAGGAGAGGTAAAAACTATTGAAATGAAATATGAGTAAGTATTTCGCTTTCTGCAAGCGGAAGTTAATACTTAACTTTAGCTAAACCATAAATCTTTTAAGAATACTATCACGTATTTATTTACTACACGGTAATTTGAATTGGTACAATTTTATATTATCGTGAATTTACAAATATTCGATTTCTAATTAAACAAAAAAATGAAAATTTCAATAGTTGCTTTTGCTTTAATCGCTCTTTTTCTATTTTGCTTTTTCAGTTGCCAAAGCCAAAGTGCAAAGAATAAAAAAAGTTCAAGCAATACTACCAAAGAAGGCCTTCGCCTCAACGAACTTACAGATGAAGAAAAGTACGTAATTTTGAATAAAGGAACAGATATGCCTTTTACAGGCGAACTCACAGATAATTTCAAATCTGGCACTTATTTTTGCCGTCAGTGCAACGCTCCACTCTATCATTCTACCTCAAAATTTCATTCAAATTGTGGTTGGCCAAGTTTTGATGATGAAATCAAAGGTGCTGTCAAGAAAACATTAGATGCCGATGGAGAACGCACAGAAATTACATGTAATAGATGTCATGGGCATTTAGGTCATGTTTTTTATGGAGAAGGCTTTACTGCTACCAATGCCCGTCATTGTGTAAATACCACTTCATTAGTTTTTGTTGAAACGCCCAAAAATGCAAAAGCGATATTTGCAGGTGGGTGTTTTTGGGGTGTTGAATATTATTTCCAAAATGAAAAAGGGGTTAAGAGTACAAGCGTAGGTTATACTGGCGGGAATTCAGAAAACCCGACTTATGAGGCTGTAAGTAGTCATACAACTGGGCATTACGAAGCCATCGAAATTACTTACGACCCTAAACAGACAAATTACGAAGCTTTAGCCAAGCTATTCTTTGAGATTCATGACCCAACACAAGTAAATGGACAAGGCAATGATATTGGTCAACAATACCAATCAATGGTTTTTTATTTAGATGAAAGCCAAAAAGCTATTACCGAAAAATTAATCAATACCTTAAAGAAAAAAGGGTATAAAATAGCTACTCAAATAAAACCTGCCAATAAGTTTTGGACAGCAGAAGAATATCATCAGAGATATTATGCAAAAGAAGGTGGTACGCCTTATTGCCATAAATACGTAAAAAGATTTTAAGTTTTATGAAACGCTATGCCGCTGTAAGTCAAACACATGAAAATTCTGAGAGGATAATATGATTATAGAAAACCATAAGAATACCCTCGTTTAAACCCCGACGAGATGATATTTCACATCTCTAAAGTGTCTTTTTAAATTATAAATCTTTCACTATAAGCACTTTAGGTGTTTTTACTAATCCCTTACTCAAATAAAAACACTAAAATTTTTCAAAAAAAACAAGAAAAATTTGCGTAGTCAAATAACTACATATATATTTGTAGCCAAATGACTACATAATGAATTTAAGACGAGATGTATTTCAAGCCATTGCCGACCCAACAAGAAGAACCATCCTTCTGTTGGTTGCTACGCAATCGATGACCGCAGGTGCAATAGCTTCTAATTTTGATACTGCGAGACCAACAGTTTCAAAACATTTGCAAATTCTCACCGAGTGCGAATTGCTGGAACAAAAGCAAAACGGCAGAGAAATTTTCTATCATATCAATGCAAAAAAGATGAAAGAAGTAGCTGAGTTTATTGAGCCATTCCGCCAAATGTGGGATGATAGATTTAATAAATTGGAAACAATTATGAAAACTTACCAATCCAAAACAACAGAATGAGATGGAGCTAAAAACAAAAATCAATGCTGACGACAACAAACAAGAATTGGTGATTATAAGGGAGTTTGATTTGCCTTTAGAATTACTGTTTAAAGCCTACGTAGAACCTGAAATTGTGGAGCAATGGATGGGAACAAAAGTGCTGAAACTTGAAAACAAACGACATGGTAGCTACCAATTTGAAACAACTGACCCAAAAGGAAACAAACATCTTTTTAATGGCGTAATCCATGAATTTAGTCTGAATCAGAAAATTACAAGGACATTTGAGATGGAAAACACTCCTTTTGCTGTACAGCTTGAATTTTTGGAATTTGAAAAACTCACTGACAATACCAGTAAATTGAGCATACATATCATTTATAAATCTGTAGCCCTGCGTGACCAAATGTTACAACTACCCTTTGCTCAAGGTATCAACATGGCACATAATCGTTTAGAAAGCATCGTTAGTAAATTATAATACAATATTATGGAAAAGAGAAATAAAATTATCTATTGGATTGCTACGCTATGGCTTGCATTAGGAATGCTATCAACAGGCATAGTGCAGTTAATCAAAATGAAAGAAGAGGTAGATAAAATGGCACATTTAGGTTATCCAATCTATTTTCTCACATTGCTTGGTGGCTGGAAGATTTTGGGAGTGATAGCAGTGCTTATTCCTAAATTTCCAATCTTGAAAGAATGGGCTTATGCAGGCTTTTTCTTTGCAATGACAGGAGCTGCCTTTTCACACATTGCATCAAGAAACCCTATAACTGAAATTTTACCTTCCTTACTATTATTAACTTTGACAATAGTATCGTGGTATTTCAGAACCAATGATAGAAAAATCACTACCATAAACCAATAAAAAAAATGAATCCTAAGGTTGATTTTTACTTCAATAAAGCCAAAAAATGGCAAGAAGAATTAGAAAAATTGAGAATAATCATGCTTGATTGTGGGCTGAACGAAGAATTAAAATGGGGTGTACCCTGCTATACTTTTCAGAAAAATAACATCGTTTTAATCCACGATTTTAAAGAATACTGTGCTGTATTGTTTTTCAAAGGTGCTTTATTGGCTGATACCAATGGTATTTTAATCCAACAAACAGAGAATGTGCAGGCGGCTCGCCAGATTCGGTTTACAAGTATTCAGCAAATAGTTGAGATGGAAGCTACTTTGAAAGCCTATATCTATGAAGCCATTGAGGTAGAAAAAGCAGGTTTGAAAGTAGAGCTAAAAAAGCCCTCGGCATATAAAGTTGCTGAAGAATTTCAATGCAAATTGGATGAAAATCCAACTTTGAAAACAGCTTTTGAAACATTGACCCCAGGGCGGCAAAGAGCATATCTTCTTCATTTTTCTGCTCCAAAGCAAGCAAAAACTCGGGAAGCAAGGGTTGAAAAATATATGCAGCAAATACTCGATGGCAAAGGCTTAGATGATTGATAATGAACAATTTAACCATTATCTAAAGCCTACATCTTGCTATTTTAGCTATTATTTAAAAAATCTTCATTAATCTATAAATCAGTAAAATGAACTCTTTAGTAGATGATTATTTAGCCGTAGGTTGTGGGCGTTGTCCTTTGGGGGGAACTCCCAACTGTAAAGTCAATAACTGGAAAGAAGAATTAGCGACCTTAAGAATGATTATTCTTAAATTGGGACTAAACGAAGAATTGAAATGGGGTGTTCCTGTGTACACTTTTCAGAAAAATAACATCCTAATACTGGCAGCATTCAAAGAATATTGTGCATTGAGTTTTTTCAAAGGTGCTTTGCTTAACGATGCTAATCATATTTTATCAAAACCTGGGGAAAATACACAATCGGCACGCATCATTCGTTTTACCAATGTTCATGAAATAATTGAAATGGAACACCTCTTGAAAGCCTATATTTTTGAAGCGATTGAGGTAGAAAAACTTGGCTTGAAAGTCGATTTAAAAGAGAAAACGGAATTGATTTTTCCTGAAGAATTTCAAAATAAATTAGAAACAGACCCTACTTTGAAAGCTGCTTTTGAAAAACTGACATTAGGCAGACAAAGAGCCTATTGTCTATATTTTTCTGCTCCCAAACAATCCAAAACTCGACAAGAAAGGATTGAAAAATATAGACAGCACATCCTCCATGGAAGAGGAATAAATGATTAATAGTCGGTTATTTCATTGTTAACATAATAATTAACGTTGCCGTTTTTTAATCAACAAAAAAAGTATAGCTGTTTTCACAACTACACTTTCCTGAAAAAAATAAAACCCTTATTTCTTCGCTCCAATTTCTTTCAATAACTCATCTACTGCTGCTTTTAGCTGGTCGTCAGTACCTTTTGAAATCCAATCGGGTTGATTTTCTACAATAATATCTGGTACGGCTGGCCCAAGTTCCTGATTTTTGTCAGTAGTTTTTGTGAACCATCCACGGCCTGGCAAACGCACAAACGAACCGTCCATCAAGCCTTTACCTCCTGTCGAAATTACTGAGCCATTGGTCGGAACACCAACTAATTTTCCTATTCCAAGTGTTTTATAGGCATGCGAGAAGATTTCAGCATTTGAATAACTTCCCTCATTACAAAGAGCAATCGAAGGTTTTGTCCATGCTGCATAAACCAAACGCTCACCAATTGGATAGTAATCTTTAAACTTCAATTTATCTTTTTCCAAATCTTCACTTGCTCCTCTTGGAACAGTGTAGGCATGTTGTTTGTAGTTCAAAATCGTCATTAAATAGTCAGTAGTAGAGCCTCCGCCATTATAACGCACATCAATTATCAAACCTTCTTTGCCAAATCCTGCTGCAGTAAATTCTCTTTCTACCACTTCAAAACTCGGAAAATCCATTCCTCTGATGTGAATATAACCCAAACGACCATTCGAGAATTTCTCCACTAACTTCTTGCGATTTTCTACCCATTCTTCATACAAATTATTAGTAATACTGGCTGTCAATCTGATAGCTACTTCTCTTGTTTTACCATCGGCAGCTTTGACGCTCAATAAAACTTTTTCATTCACTAAACCATTCAAAAGATTGTGAAAATTTTCATTGTCGCTGACAGCCTCACCATTGACGGCCGTAATAATATCGCCTTCATTGAGTTTGCTTTTTTCTTTGTCGGCAGGTGTTTCTGGCACAACGTGGTTGATTTTTACACCCCCACTCACTGGCGAAATCTCAGCACCTAATAAACCTGTTGTTTCTCTTTGTGTTTCTGTTCTATCCGCAACAGTCAAGCCCATGTGACTTGAATTGAGTTCACCTAAAAGTAAGTTGAACATATCTCTAAAGTCATTGCTTGTACTAGCATTGATACAACGTTCTTTGTATTTATCGTGCAATTTTACCCAATCATGGCCATGAAATTTTGGATCATAAAAGCCATCACGGATGGTTCGCCATGCTTCTTCAAATACTTGTGTACGCTCTCCATTATAATCAATCTTCATTTTTGATACGAAAGGCAGATTCTCGGAAACACTTGTTTTTATATCAATTCTTGCCAAAGCCCCTTGCTTCGCATAATATAGATATTTACCATCTTTATCCATTGTTACACTATTTGGATTGGCACCGCCTTTGGTGATTTCTTTCAAATCTTTGCCATCCCATTTGATGCTGTATAAATCTCTTCCTTTGGCATTGCTACTGTTGGTTGTATAATAAAAAGTTTCTCCATCTTTCGAAATAACGAGGTCGCTTTCATCACCAGTAAAATTGGTCACTTGCACGATACGTTCATGAATTTTATCAAAATCAATCTTGATAGGTTTTGGTGCTTTTTCTTTTTTATCGTTTCTTGCTGGTGCAGCTTCTGTAGCTGGCGTTTCTCTGTCTTGCCAATCTTGGGTTTCTTTTTCCCAATCTTCTTTTTTGAGCCATACAAACCAAACATCTGCACTACGACCAACACTTCGCTCCGAAATAAAGCCTAATTTTGAACCATCCGCACTCCAAAACGGACGACCGTCGGTACGTGGGTGCATCGTCACATTGACAGGTTTTGAAGAATTATCAGCAGCCTGAATAAAAATTTCTTGGTTGAAATACAAATCGCTGATGGCATACGCCAACCACTTATTATCTGGACTCCAAGCAATGCCATTGGGTGCATCCCAAGTATCGCTTAATATTTTTTCGTTAGATAATTTTCCATCAGCACTCATATCTGCTACTACAAAAGTGCCTCTGCCACGCACGTAGGCAATCTTTTTACCATCCGATGAAATAGTCATGGCCGTTTCATCACCAGGAGTTTTAGTAATTTGTACGATTTCGTGCTTTAAAGATTTGAAGATATTCCGTTGGGTAGTATCAGAAGAACGAGCCATATAAATATCAAAATTTCCATTGGCACAGTCACTGCTAAACAATAGTGTTGAGTCATTCAACCAAGTTGGTTCTACATCTCTAAATGGATGCTCCGACACATTGATACTTCTTGATTTTTCTTTGTCGGCTTCTTTCACAAATACTTCTCCACGAATCGAATAAGCTAATAATTTACCATTGGGCGAAACTGCATATTGGCTTGCACCCGTTGTCAATGTTTTTTGTTCACTGGCATCAAGGCGGTCGTCAGCACTGATTTGAACATTCAATTTCTGAGCAGAGCCACCCGTCGTCTTCATGGTATAAAGATTCATATCTTTCTCAAAAACGATTGAGTTTCCATCAGTCGAAACACTAAAAGTACGAATAGACTCATCTTTATAATTTGTCAATTTTTCAGGTTTATTAGTGGCTTTGCCACTACCATCAATTTTTAGGCGATAAACATTATACGCACCATCAATGCTACTCAAAAAATAAAGTGTATTATTTCCACCCCATTGTGGCAAAACGTCGTTGGTTTCAAAACCTGGCAATTGCTGATAAGTTTTGTTTTTTGTATCATAAATCCAAATATCTCTATCAGAACTTCCTTTGTATTCCTGACGAGCCACCGGATTAATATCTCCACGCACAAAAGCAAGGAAACGACCATCGGGCGAGAGGATTGGTTCATGTCCAACAGCATCCAAAAAGCGAGATTCTGTTCCGCCTTTAGGGTTAATCACATAAACTTCATTTGGGCGTTCGATTTGTTTAAATTCTCGATTGGTCGAAAAGAAAATTTTGTCAGCTTTTGTCCAACTCGAAATATTGTCTGCTCCCGAATGATAAGTCAATCTTTTTGGCAATCCACCCTCTGTAGGCATCACAAAAATGTCATTATTGCCAAATCTTGCCCCCGAAAAAGCAATTTGGTTGCCATCTGGACTAAAAACTGGATTACCTTCATAAGCTTCATGGATAGTCAATCGAGTAGCTTTTCCGCCCGCACTTGGTACTGTCCAAATATCACCTTGAAAGGAGAAAGCGACCAAAGAACCATTATAATTAATAGCGGGGTGTCGAAGTAAAAGAGAATTTTGTGCTTTTAAAAAAAAGCTTGAGCATAAAGCGATAGCTCCTACAAGGAATGTTTTTTTCATAAGTGTTAGTTTGATGAAGACCGATTGCAAACTAACAAAGTTATGAATTTTACTGAACCGATTGTAAAACTCTTATGTCATTAATTAAGTTTTCGACATCAAGGGCTAATGTAGCGTTATAAACACCTCGAATGTAGCCTTGTTGATCAATCAAAAACGCATTTTCAGTGTGAAGAAATTCATTTTTTTCTTTTTGTAAACCAATTTCTTTCTCAGCAAAATAAGACTGTCGAGCCAAAGTATAAATCTGTTCTTTTGAGCCAGTTAATAAATGCCATCGCTGAGAGTTAATCTTCCAGCGATTGGCATATTTTTTTAATTGGGCTACGGTATCAGTAGCTGGCATGACCGAATGTGAAAGCATCAGAATGCAAGCATCATCTTTGAATGCTTTTTGAACTACAAGCAAATTTTGAGTCATTGTTGGGCAAATACTCGGACAAATTGTAAAGAAAAAGTTAGCAACGTATATTTTGCCTTTTACAGTTTCATTTGAAACTAAATTTCCATCTTGGTCAGTAAACTGAAAAGTTGCTATTTTATGCAATTTCACAGTATCTAACTGCTTTTCACTATACCAATTTGGTGTAAAATCGGCTGAATTATAATAGGGTAAGGTTTCTTTGGAGGTTTGTTTTTTAGTTTGGCAACTTATTGCAAAAACACCTATCATCAGTAATGCCAATAATAATAATGGAGCTGTTCTATAAACCTCCATCCTCTTCAAAGAAGAAATTTTATTTCGATAATTTAATGTCATTTTTTTGCTCGAAAAGTGTTATTTTCCACCACTGAGACACAATTTTTTACCCCAGGAAGGCCATATCTTCTACCATTTTTAATGATATAATTAGCTTTCAAAGAACCGTCGTCAAACCACATTTGCTGTTGACCTTCTTCATGGCCATTATGATAATTAAATATTTCTGCGAGTTTACCATTTGGAAACCAATCTTGCTGAATTCCTTCATGCTCATCATTCTTGAAATGATACAAAAATTTTGGTTTTTCATCTGGCCACCAAGCTTTGTGTTCGCCTTCTTTTTTTCCATTTTTAAAATAACGCTGCTCAGCTAAAAGCCCATTTTCATACCAAATTTTGCTCCAGTCATCTTGCTTTCCTGATACAAAAGATACAATTTTTGCAGTATCGCCATTAGTATATAAAGCATATTGCTTGCCCGAAAAAGGCATTTCATTATAGAATAATCTACCCTCATTGTGAGTAAAAGACGGATCATTCTCTAAGACCCAAAGCATTGACGTTTGGGTCTTAGAATGCTGGCAAGCAAGCATCATCCAGAAAAAACTACTTAGAAACAGTACCTGCCGTGCCATAGAAGCCATTGCCATTGAGATAGGGGTCTGCATCAGTAATATGATAATGATAAATGCCGTTGGGATATTCTGTTGTAGCATGAGAATGTCCATGATAGCCATCCAAGTCAGCATTTGTAACTGTTTTCCCTTTTTCCATTGGGCCATACACTGGGAATCCATCTAACAAAAAACCAAGCAAAGCATCTTTTCCTTTTTTGGTAGTCAAATATGTTGGCTCGACGTGGTAGTGGTACTGGCCTTGTTGTTGAGGATGCCCACCATATTGGTCAAAACCATTGACTTCGTTAGTCAAAGGAGCATTCATGGCAGCATATTGGTTAAAAAAAGGTACTCCATTTAATGAAACACCAATTGGACCAAGTGGAGTAGCACTTGATTTTGCTGCTTTAACAGGACTTATTGGAATTTTAAAAACTAAACTTTGTGTTGCAATCCGATTAGGATTTAACCCAAATTTGGTATTTGTACCATTATATGCTTCATACATGGTATTTGCCCACTGCGTATCTTTATAATAAGGCGATTTGTGGTCGGGTAAACCATTGGTTTTGATTACGGCATAATTGCCATCAATATAAACCTCGGTAGCTCCATAAATATTCTTGAATATTTCAAGCGATGTAGTAACATTGCTTGGGGTAGTATTTTGAGAAGAGCTTGGAGTAGCGGTCTCTTCTTTACTACATGCCATGAAAATTGCAACAACAATTGTTAAAATCCCGATGGTTGTGCTTAGTTTCTTCATCTTGAATTGATTTTAAAGTGAAACATTAAAAAGGTAAGTAGGTTTTACTTGTAAAGTTCAATTCATAAAATACTGATTGTTTTTGTTTATAGGTATTTAGATGTAAACTCAAAAAAAAACTTGCGGCTAAAATCACTTTTTTTTAGTTTGGTGGTGGCATATTTTCTGGTGGTGGTGGCATACCCCCCGCTGGTGGTGGGCCATCAAATGGTGGTCGAGCATTTCGTGGTGGTGGTCCTCCACCTGGACGCTCAATTGAACGAATCAAATCTATCACCACTTCATCAAAACGTTTTTGTTGTTGAGGTGTACACATTTGACGTACTTTTTGAAAATGTCTGAATGTAAGCACATCCGCATCAACCATTTTTGATTCAATGGCTACAGCTTTTGCACGAAGCGAATCATCAGAAATATTTGGAAGAGCTAATTCTTGATAATACGCTGTTTTCATTGTTTTCACATCCTCTCTCAAAGCTCTCATTTGTTGTGCATGTTCTTGACGTAAAACCTTATATACTTCTGACTGTTTTTGGTCAAACTGTAATTCTTTTTCCAAAAAAAGTCTTTTAGGCTGAAAAGGATTATTTTGAGCAAAAAAAGTAAACCATGCAAGCAAACCAATATTGAGTACCAAAAGCAAGCCAATGACAACCCAAAATATTCGATATTTATTAATTTCTTTCATCACATTACAAATTTGTTTCAAGCGAACTTAGTCCATATTCTTGTGCAAAAGCATTGGCATTTTGCTCTTCTGATACTTTATTATTTTGCGAATAACGTATCACTACACTTATATTTAAAATGACAATCAGAGCTAAAAATGACCAAATAAAAGTAGGGTTCAACACAAATTTAGGCATCGGGGTATAGCGTTGTTGTAATTTCGCTTCGAGACGTGTATAAAAAAAAGGTTTGGGGGTTGCTCTTTGTGAGCCTTCAAAAGATGCTAATGTTTTAGCTATTTCTTCTTCTACTTTTTCTGTATTTTTCATAACTATCGTTTTTTAATTTATAAATTTTGGCTCATATAATAGTCTTTCAGTGTTTTTCTTAAATTATTTTTTGCCCTAAATAATAATGACTCTACTGATGATAAAGATAATTGCATGACTTCGGTAATTTCTTGGTAACTCAGTCCTTCAATATTACACAATGTAAATGCAACTTTCTGATTATCAGGCAATTGATTGATATGAGCAAACAACAACTTACTTCTTTCTTTATTTTCTAATACTACGCCCGGATGTTCAAAAGTTGCAGGATGATGCACTATTTCATTATCATCACCAAACAAACTCGTCAAAAATGCAAAACGTTTAGATGCTCTTTTCTTACGGTAAGCTTCCAAAGCTTTGGTACTTGCTATTCTATAAATCCAAGTCGAAAGTTTTGAATCTCCTCTAAATTTCTTGACAGACTCATAGACCTCAATAAAAACTTCCTGCGACAAATCTTCGGCCTCCTCATTATTTTGCACTATGGCCACAACCGTATTATACACCTTGTTTTGAAATAATTCAACAAGATGACGAAAGGCACTTTCAGAGCCATTTTGCAGGTCGATGATGAGTTGTTTTTCGTCCAAAAGGTGGTTTTAAGTTCGTATTTGAATAATTAGATGTTGAAGATAAAAAAAACTTGCGGGTGTTTGTTTATTTTTTTCTGTACAATTAAGTTTTATGATTAATTTTATCAAAATATCATTGATTCGATCAAATCATCTTTTTGTATGAAACATTTATACCTATTTTTCTTTCTTAGTATTTGTATGTCAATTTTTGCACAACAAACAACAAGCGAAAACTTGAAAACTGCCATTGAAACCAAACTAAAAAGCGTTGAAGGAGATTTTGCCGTTGCTTTCAAAGATTTACAAACGGGTAAAACATTATTTATCAATGAAAAAGAAAATTTTCATGCTGCCAGTACCATGAAAACACCAGTGATGATTGAAGTTTTTAAGCAGGCCAATGCAGGTAAATTCAAGCTAACTGACTCGATTTTGGTAAAAAATGAATTTAAAAGTATTGTTGATGGCAGTTTGTATGGGATGGATATCAATGATGATAGTGCGGATGGCATGTATAAACAAATTGGCAAAAAAATGACGATTTATGACCTCACTTATCAGATGATTATTGTAAGTAGCAATTTGGCAACTAACATTTTAATTGATTTGGTCGATGCTAAAAATGCGAATGAAAGTATGAGAAAATTAGGTGCAAAGGATATTCAAGTTTTAAGAGGCGTAGAAGACAAAAAAGCTTTTGAGAAAGGTCTTAATAATTCCGTAACAGCTTTCGATTTGATGTTGATTTTTGAGAAAATTGCACAAAATAAAGTGATTGATAAAAAATCGTGCGATGAAATGCGTAAGATTTTGTTCGACCAAAAATTCAATGAAATTATTCCCGAAAAACTTCCGAAAGATGTAAAAGTAGCTCATAAAACTGGTTCTATCACAGGTGTTCAGCATGATTCGGGCATTGTTTACTTGCCTGATGGCCGAAAATATGTATTGGTTTTACTCTCAAAAAAACTAAAAAATGCCGATGCTGGTGTAAAAGTTTTGGCCGAGGTTTCGGAATTGATTTATAATTCTGTAAAATAATTTTAAGGCACGTGCAAGTTTATGAAGATTTTTGCATCCAAAAGAGTAAATTAACTCAAAGAAAAACTTCATGACCAAAGTAGCACTTTTTTTAGCCTCACTAATTTTCATCTTTATTTACGGTTGCAGTAAATCAGATGATACAACAGTTATTCCGAGTACAACCACTACCACCACGAATGCTTCTTACAATGATCTCTGGATTCCGCCTACTATTACGGGCAAAACCTTTGATTTGACATTGTCAAAATCGAGCAAACAACTTCGTACAGGTGCTAAAACTGCAACTTATAGCTATAATGGCTCAGAGTTTTGGGGGCCAACCTTGATTATGAACAAAGGCGACTTTGTTCAAATGAACGTAACCAATAACCTCTCTGAAACCACCACTACGCATTGGCATGGTTTTCATATTCCTGCAATTATGGATGGTGGTCCACACCAAATGATTGAACCCAATACCACTTGGAAACCATCTTTCGAGATAAAAAACAATGCAGGTACTTATTGGTATCACCCTCATTTACATGAAAAAACCTTTCAGCAATTAACTTATGGTGCAGGTGGGCTCATTATCATCAAAGACCCAATTGAATCGGCTTTGGCTTTGCCCAGAACTTATGGTACTGATGATATCCCATTAGTATTAACAAGCCGTAGATATAACTCTGATAATTCATTTACCACAACCGAACATGCTTATGGAGATTATGCGATGGCAAATGGCACGCATGATGCTCAAATTAGTTTACCTAAGCAATTGGTACGTTTCAGAATTTTAAATGCAGAAACCGAACGTGGCTATAATCTTGGATTTAGTGATAACCGAAGTTTTTATGTCATCACTAATGATGGTGGCTTGCTCGATGCACCTGTTGCCGTTACACGTGTAAAATTAGCTGTTGGCGAGCGTGCCGAAATTTTAGTGGATTTAAGTAAAGATGCAGTTGGAGCAAGCTTAGATATGAAAGCCTATAATGCCAACCAAGAATTTGGCTTTGGCGGTAGTGAGCCGCAAACCTCTGGCCAATTTGGGAGTTTATTAAATAACAAAGATTTTAATGTACTGCATATCAATGTAAAAGCTGCTACTGCAAATGCGATTGTGGCCGTGCCAGCAAAGTTGACTACAAATACTTACTGGAAAGAATCAGATGCGACTACCACCCGAACAATCAAAATAACTGGTGGACAAGCAGGGTCGGCATTTACATTTGATAATAACACCTATGGCTTCACAACGATGAATCAAACTGTGAAACTAAATGCCATTGAAAAATGGACGATTGTCAATAATAATATATTCGGTCATTCATTTCATATTCATGATATCCAATTTAAAATTGTTTCTCGAAGCTCTGGAGCAATTGCCGATTATGAATCAGGTTGGAAAGATACATTTTATATCCGAACTGGCGAAACAGTTTCGGTGGTGGCAAAATATGATGATTTTGCCAGTGGTACCAATCCATATATGTATCACTGCCATTTCCCAAACCATGAAGATGCTGGTTTGATGGGGCAGTTTTTAGTAACTCAATAAATATTGATATTTTGAATTATAAGCTACTAATAAGTTTACTGTTTGCTTTTCTAATTGCCTCATGCCAAGAAAGAAAAGCAACACTTCATGTACTAAATATTGATAAAAACCTAAAAAAAACTGATAAAGGCTGGCTTTATAAAGGTCTGCCTTTTTCGGGCTTTATGCTTGAAAAGGAAGAAAATAGGGTAGTTTATCAATTACCCATTGCGGAAGGAAATGAGCAAGGCTTGGCAAAAGGTTGGTATAATAGTGGTGAAAAGCTCTTAGAGCGAATCTTTATTAATGGAAAAAAAGAAGGAGTTTTCAAACAATGGTGGCCAAACGGTAAGCTAAGATATTTATTTCATTATAAAAATGACCAATTCGATGGCAAACAATTGGTTTATTTCCCGAATGGAAAAGTAAGAGAAGAAAGCAATTATTTAATGGGCGAAAAAGAAGGAACACAAAGGGTTTGGGATGAAAACAGTAAATTGATTTCAAACTATTTTATTAAAAATAAAAGAATTTATGGTGTCCAGTCGGTTAAAAGTTGCATACCTGTGGATGGACATTGATAAAAAAATAATAAATTAGTTTAAGACAGCTTGAAAGCATTAAAATAATCTTGATTCAAGTATTTTATTGCTTTCAAGCTGTATCAAAAATTAGAACATTTTATCGAAACTCAAATACTCCACTTTTTCCATGAAAGGGAATAGAGGGAGGTGTTCAATATTTTTAACTACTTCTTGCATTTCAGTATCCTTAAAAACTAGCATTGCACCATCTTTTTCAGATTTGATATAGAAATTCTCTAAAATACCAGCCTCCTTCCAATGCATGATATGAGCCATTTCTTGTTTTCTTAGTTCTTCAAAATTTCCTTTTGAGTTATCAAAGTGCATCGTAATTAATACTGTGATTCTTTTCATTTTATTACTTGTTAAAATTAATGTCTTGGCAAAAGTATTACCTTTGTCTATTAATATAGCATAGACAATATTTATGTATATAGACTAAAATTTTAGACTAATGGAAAATACGACAATTAGAAAGACAAAAGATTTTACACCAGGGAATTGTCCAGTGGTATATTGTATGAATATTATTGGAGGAAAATGGAAGCCAAGCATCATTCACATGATACGAACCGACAGAAACAGATATAGCATTTTATTGAAAAATATTACTGAAATTAGTAAACAAACTTTGACCAATCAGTTACGAGAGTTAGAAGCCGACGGTATCATTGAAAGAATAATTTACCCAGAGATTCCACCAAGAGTTGAATACAAGATTACTTCTTATGGCAGCAGCCTATTGCCAATAATTGATAGTATGTATCAATGGGGCAGACAATACATGGCAATCGACAAAAAAAGCTATTGCGATGAAAAATAACAGTTAAATAGAAAAAAGTAGTGAATATTTGAGAGCATTCCTATTTGGCAAAGTCAGAATTATCGTTAAGTTATTACAATATCAAAAACTTTGTAAAACATTCAACTCACTAATTTTCTTTTAGACATTTCTCATTGCTTCATAAACTTACGCTATCTATTTTTACAAAAAAGTATTTTAGACGAAAAGTTTATCACCATGCTCATTACTCTCATTTTCATAATTGGCTACGCAGCTATTGCTTTTGAGCATCAAATCAAAATCAATAAAACAGCCTCCGCCCTACTTGTTGGCACAGTCTGTTGGACTTTTTATGTACTTGATAATCAAGAAATTACATCTATTCAAGAACAACTTTCGCATCATCTTTCAGGCATTGCAGAAATACTTTTTTTCTTACTTGGAGCAATGACTATCGTTGAGCTAATAGATGCTCATCAAGGTTTTAAGCTCATTACTGACCAAATTTCAAGTAAAAAATCTGTTTCTTTACTTTGGACAATTGGTCTCATTGCTTTTTTCCTCTCCGCCATTCTTGATAATCTTACGACATCTATTGTAATGGTTTCACTCTTACGAAAAATCATTTCTAATGCCGACCAACGTAAATTTTTTGCGGGAATAGTCATCATCGCTGCCAATGCGGGTGGAGCGTGGTCACCAATTGGAGATGTAACTACCACCATGCTTTGGATTGGCGGTCAAATCAGTGCAATAGGCATTATGAAACAATTATTCTTACCAAGCTTTGTTTCATTAGCGATTCCTTTGATTTATTTAAGTTTTAAAATGAAAGGTCAAATTATTGATAGTCAAGTTGTTAATGAAGACACTTTCACAGAAACAACACCAAAAGAGCGAAATATTATGTTCTTTGTGGGTCTTGGAACATTACTTTTTGTGCCAATCTTTAAAACTATTACTCACCTACCACCTTACATGGGCATGATGCTTGGTTTGGGTATAGTTTGGCTTGTGGGAGAAGTTTTACACAGCGAAAAAGACGAAGAAGAACGTAAACCCCTTACAGCCTCTTATGCTCTCAGTCGCATTGATTCGAGTAGTATTTTGTTCTTTTTGGGTATTTTATTGGCCATTTCTTGCTTAGAATCATCGAATCTTTTACACGATTTAGCGGCAAGTATGAATGAAAACATCGGAAATCAGGATATTATAGTTTTACTCATTGGTTTGGCTTCGGCGATTGTTGATAATGTACCTTTGGTAGCAGCTACAATGGGTATGTATGATTTGAGCTTATTTCCAACAGACCACAAAATTTGGGAATTTTTGGCTTATTGTGCTGGAACAGGTGGAAGTATTCTCATCATTGGTTCAGCAGCAGGTGTGGCGGTTATGGGCATGGAAAAAATAGATTTTGTTTGGTATTTGAAAAGAATATCTCTTTTAGCACTTTTAGGCTACTTTGCAGGAGCTGCAGTTTATTTATTTTTTTAGTTGTGAGGAGTTAGGTTGTAGGTTTTAAGAGGTAAAAATTAGAAGATATTAAGGTTTAGAAAATGAAGTTTTCAGAAATTTAGTCAGTATCTTGATTGAAAGCATCTCTCTTACCTACAAAAACTACCCCAACTCCTAATTCCCAGCCTCTAATTCCTAAAACCTACCTCCTAAAACCCAATTCCTACCCCCTAACTCCTAAAACAACCAATTGTCACAAAAATATTTGGAATATATTCGAGGGTTTTACACCTTTGTTACAATTTTAAACTTTAACAAATATTAATAAACCGATGAAAAAAATCAGTTTTGTATTTTCTGCACTATTAATAAGTACTATATCTTTTGCACAAACTGCCGAAGAAGTGGTAGGTAATTATGTAAAAGCAGTAGGCGGCATTCAAGCAATCGCCCAAATCAAAGATTTGACTGTTACCTTTACTGGCGAAGCACAAGGTGCATCATTAGAAATTGTCATTCAGAAAAAGCCATCTAATAAGTTTATTCAAACTGTCAGTGTAACTGGTATGGGTGAAGTTTCAAAAACTGTTTGTGATGGAACAAAAGCACAAATCGGTGGTATGCAAGGTTCTCAGGATATTACTGATGCAGCAAAGGTAAAATCTATTTCAATGCAAGCAATGATTGTTCCTGAAGCTGAATACATAGCTGCTGGTGCAAAACTTGTTTTGGTTGGTAAAGAAAAAGTGGGTGATGAAGAAGCATACAAAATTTCGGTAGAAGTAGGCGAAACTAAATTGACAGAGTTTTATTCAGTAGCAAGTGGCTTAAAAATTCGCCAAGTGATTACTGCTGAAACACCAATGGGTTCGCAAACGATAACATCTGATTATGCAGATTATAGAGCTGTCAATGGCGTAAAATTACCTTACAAAATGAGCCAAGATTTAGGCATGATGCAATTGGCATTGACCGCTTCAAAAATCGAAGCAAATACTAATTTAGCTGATGCTTTATTTGTAATCAAGTAAGACTAATTGATTTATAATTTGATTTCTTTCAATGAAAATTTTCTTTTCAAGAATGATAGATTTGAGGAATAGCTTCTTAGGGCTATTCCTCTTTTTGTCTTTATGGGCATCAGGGCAAAATAGGTATGAATTTACGCACCCTCAAATGGGTACGATGTTCAAAATTATCCTTTATTCCACCGACTCGTTATCAGCCATCCATGCTTCTCAAAAAGCATTTTCTCGCCTTGATGAATTAAATCTTATATTGAGTGATTACAGAGAAGATAGTGAAATCAATCGTTTGTGTCGCACATCAGGAACAAATGAATACATCAAAGTAAGCAATGATTTATGGGAAATTTTACAAGAATCTACTAAAGCTGCGAAACTATCTAAGGGATATTTTGACGTAACCATTGGCCCAATGACGCAACTTTGGCGAAGAATGAAACGTCAAAAACAATTGCCCAGTCAACAACAAATTGATGAAGCACGAGCCAAAATTGGCATAGAAAATATTAGCTTCAATGCAAAAAAACAATCAATTATGCTAAAAAAACAAGGAATGAGAATCGATTTTGGCGGGATTGGTAAAGGCTTTGCCGAAGATAAAATGATCAAAGTGTTGCAAAAAAATGGCATCAAATCTGTCTTGATTGAAGCTGGTGGAAATATAGTGGTTGGTGATTCACCAACTGACTCACCAAATGGTTGGGAAATAGCTATTAAAGATAAAAAATACTTCTTGAAAAATTGTGGCATTTCTACATCAGGAGATTTGTATCAATTTGTTGAGATCGAAGGTAAAAAATATGCTCATATTCTCGACCCAAAAACTGGTATTGGCTTTACCGAACCTCGACAAATAAGCGTTGTTGCCAAAGATGGAACAAGTTCTGATTGGCTTTCAACGGCACTCTACTTAATGAAACAAAAAGATGGAGAAAAATTAATCAAAAAACTGAAAGTAAGAGCTTTCTAAAATCAATCTCTTTTATCTTCTTTCAAGGCGTAAGTTAATTTTGTCATATAAAAAACTTCACGATTCAATAAATCATTGTTTTTTCTGATACTTTGATAGCCATAAGCTAAAAAACTATGGCCATACCAAGCCGCTAAGTTTGTTTGTTCAGCATTCGTAATTTTTTCAACATCTGTGCCTTTTTTCAAATCGAAAGTTTCTAATTCTTTTGCTTTTTCATTGCCCCGAATCACCACTGTTCTGATTAAGCTTTCGTCAGGATAGGCCAATATTTGAAAATCATCTTGCTGTGTGAGTTGTACTTTTGCATTCAGTTCACTACTTTCAATCTCTTTCAAGGAAACACTGTTATCCCAAAGCATTTTTCCGTTTTTATCAAAACCACAAATAATAGCGTGTGAATAGCGGAAATTATTATAAATATCATTACCGATGCGGTAGTTTCGCCATGAACCCCAAGTCGTGGCATTTGTATTGGATTTATATTCAGGATAAAAAATCTCAGCCAAAACCACCCATCCATCATTCGTTGGAATGAGGTCGTGCAACAATAATCTATACCTCAGTTTGATTTCTTTCCCTTTTTTCTTTTTTTGGCTGATTCTGGTCTTTATTTTTTCTTCTCTTTTAGGGGTCATGAATCGAAAAAAGTTTTGTAAATCAGCAAAGTTGATATATTGTGTTTTTGAATCGTCCGATAGGTTTTGTAAGTAAATTCCGAGCGAAAGTTGCGAACATCCCTCGGCATAATTACCCATTAAAATAGGTTTTTGAGAATCTATTTTCAATAACTCTCCTGAAATTGGGGCAGTTTGTTTATCTCCCAGTGCCAATGAATTGATTAATTTCCCTTCATAAGAATAGGTTTTCAAAATAAACTGACAATTTCGTTCATTTTTAAGCATCAAATAAACTTTTCCGTTTTGCTCATCAACATCTAAATCATTGATTAACAGGTAGTTATTGTGTATTTCTGGTAATACTTTTGAAGATTTATCAAAAAAACTAAACATCACTACAACGGGGCGTTCGTTGTATTTTCCACCTATAAAAGCCTTACTTGATAAAACCACAAAGTGTTCAATTTCAACATTGGTGAGTAAATTCCCTTCCACATAAGTTTTATCACCAGTTTCAAAATCTATCCTCAAAACCCCAATCTCAATTTTATCATCTTTCTTAAATAAAGCATATAAAAAACGCTCGTTGTAATAGGTTTTTTCAAGATCATAGCCTTCATCTGGCAAAAATGTAGTTTTCCAAATTTGGGTGAGCGTACTATCATATTTATAGAAATCAAGGGTAAATTTTCGTCGATATGCTTCTTTTTTTGATTGAAGCAAAACCACTCCATTTTCTTTCAATGGAATAAGGAGATTTTCTTCTTCTAAATTACTATTTTGTTCAAATTCTATACGTTTTCCTTGCGTCAATTGAGCAGAAGCAGAAAATGACATTAGCAAAATAAAAAAGATAAGTGTCTGATATGGGTGCTTTTTCATAAAAATAATACTAAAAAATAATCACTTCCCTCGCAAACCTAATTCAATAACCTCTAAGTTAGACATTTTTCCAGAATCAAGCGTAAATCTAAGTAAAGTTTTCATTTGATGCCATCCCACTTTTCCTGCAGCCCCTGGATTTAGATAAATTAAATTATTATGTTTTGCATCACGCATGGCTTTCAGCATGTGCGAATGCCCACAGACAAAAACATCGGGTATTTGTATTTTAAATTGTTTTTTCACCAAAGAATTATAATTTGGTGGATACCCTCCTATGTGAGTCATCCAAACATTCAGCCCTTCTATCGTAAAATGTTGATTTTCAGGCACTAACCATTGAATCTCTTTGGCATCAATATTTCCAAAAACAAATTTTGTTGGCTTAAATGCTTGCAGTTTATCAATAATCTCGATCGAACCAATATCACCTGCATGCCAAATCTCGTCACAATCTTTAAAATGCTCAAATACGGTTTCGTCTAAAAACCCGTGTGTATCTGATATGAGGCCGATTTTAGTCATATAATATTGAGTGAATGAGTGATTGGTGAATGTGCGATTTAGTGATTTTTTTAACGTGTACTTAATTTTTACTTATCTAATCATACATTCACCAATCACTCATTCGCCAATTCTCTTAGTTTTATATACTTCAAAGTCGCATAAACGGCTTGTGAAAATGCCCATACAAAACCTCGATAACCATTCAGGAAATTTAATCTAATGAAATATTCTGTAAAAAACGCGATCGGAAATTTAGTAATAATTTTGAATAAAGATGCCTTCTTTCCTCGTTTATGTAGCTCTTTTGCTCCACGAGAAGAGTAATTATTGATTTTCTGAAAACATTCTGACAAATCAGCATAACTATAATGTAAAACATGGTTTTTGAGTGTCAATGTTTTGCCGTTCAATATAATATCTTCATGTACTTCTCTGTCATTATAATTTCCAAATTTTCGATTGAAAAGTCTGAGATGAGGCATTTTATACTCACGCCCGTATCGCATCATTCCACCCAAAAACATCAAGGTATTCGGAATCATAAAACCCTGATATTCAGTATTTTGCAATACATCATCAATTTCTTTTTTTAATTCTAACGTTACAACCTCATCAGCATCCACAATAAAAATCCAATCGTTTTTTGCTTGGTCAACAGCAAAATGTTTTTGAGTTCCAAAACCATCAAATTGACGGTACATTGTTTTACATCCAAACTCACAAGCAACTGTCAAAGTTTCGTCTTTACTTCCACTATCAACTACCACAATTTCATCAGCCCAGCCAGCTACGGCTGCTAAAACTTCTTTGATGGTTCGACGATTATTGAGGGTAATAATTACAACAGAAACTTTCATAATTAGGGTTTTAAGTTCCAAAGTTAAGATTTTTGGTTTTTGAATTGTAATTTTGTTGTTAATTTAAAACCTGTAAGGTCTTTTTTTGACCTTACAGGTTTTGCGAAAACCATAAAAAAATGATAGAAACCCACGCACATATTTACGATGAGCAATTTGACACCGACCGAGATGCGATGCTTGAAAGGGCATTTTCGGCTGGAATCAAGCAAATTTGGATGCCAAACTGCGACCATGAAACCATTAATGGAATGCTTACTTTGGAGCATCAATACCCCAATGTTTGTCATGCCATGATGGGTTTGCACCCTTGTTATGTAAAAGAAAACTTTGAAGAAGAGTTAGCTATTATTGAGCAATGGCTCGAACAAAGAAAATTTATTATGATTGGTGAAATTGGCATTGATTTTTATTGGGATTTAACTTTTGTTGACCAACAAGAAGAGGTCTTTTTGCGACAACTGGCATTAGCTAAAAAGTATAATTTGCCCATTTGTATTCATTCACGCAACTCGAAAAACAATGAGCATAACGCAATTCTTCGTTGTGTTGAGCTCATCAAAAAGTTTGGATGGAAAGATTTAAGAGGTATTTTTCATTGTTTTTCTGGAAATTTGGCTGAAGCACAACAAGTTGTTGAACTGAATTTTATGCTTGGCATCGGTGGAGTAGCTACTTTCAAAAATGGCGGAATGGAAAATGTACTGCCTTTCATTGACTTAAAAAGTATTGTTCTTGAAACCGACTCGCCCTATCTTGCTCCAGTGCCACATCGAGGTAAAAGAAATGAAGTCATGTATCTTGAATTAGTTGCTAAACGAATTGCTGAATTAAAACAAATAGAATTGAGTGAAGTTTTACGGCAAACTACCCAAAATGCTTTATCTTTGATTGAAATGATTTAAAAAAGCAAGCATGAATATTTTTGTTACGCTCACATGGCTTATCATTTTTTGTTCGATATTTTCATATATCAACATCAAGTTTTTGAAGCTACCTAATAGTATTGGTTTGATGTTGATCGCCGTGTTCATGTCCTTATGTATTTTAGTTTTGGGAAGAAACTATGCCGAAGTTGCCCTCTTCAAGGAATTTGTGAATAGTTTCAATTTTTCGGAATTTTTACTGGAATACATGTTATGCTTTTTGCTCTTTGCAGGTTCATTACATGTTGATATTCAGCAACTTAATCAACAGCGAAAACCTATAATTATCTTCACTATATTAGGTGTTATACTTGCCACATTGCTTATTGGTTATGCTCTTTTCTGGATAGCACCTTTGTTTGGATTCAAGATTCCTTTGGTTTATTGTTTTTTATTTGGGGCTTTGATTTCTCCAACCGACCCAATTGCAGTTTTGGGCATTTTGAAAGAAGCCAAAGTGCCTAAGAATGAGGAAGTGATCATTACAGGAGAATCACTTTTTAATGATGGCGTGGGTGTAGTAGTTTTCTTAACAATACTGCATTCTTTAGAAGGAAATAGTGCAGAAACACTTTCTTTTCAAGCCATTTGGAAAACATTTTTGGTAGAAGTTGGTGGCGGATTATTGCTTGGATTTATGGTTGGTTATCTCGGGAATAAACTACTCAAAAGTATTGACCATTATCAAACTGAAGTGATGATTACCCTCGCAATGGTGATGGGAGGCTATACTCTAGCAAAATACCTACATACATCTGGGCCTCTGGCAATGGTAGTAGCTGGGCTTTACATTGGTAATATTGGGCGTGAAGTAGCGATGTCGGACATCACCAAACAACAAGTTGATACTTTTTGGGGGTTGATAGATGATCTTCTCAATGCATTTCTTTTCGTATTAATTGGATTTGCTATTGTGAGCATTCCAAACTTAGAACAACATATTTTTTTAGGAATAAGCGTTGTTTTTATTGTGTTAATAATCAGATATTTGTCTATTATTATTCCTTTCAAATTATTGGATTTTAAGAAACTATTAAACCGAAACTTCCCTTTAATTATGACTTGGGGAGGTTTGCGTGGAGGCATTTCTATTGCACTTGCACTCTCGTTGCCAGATTTTGAGTATAAACCTTTAATAATCAGCATCACTTATATTGTAGTTTTGTTTGCAGTTTTAGTACAAGGTTTAAGTTTGGGTAAATTGGTAAAATATTTGAAAGAGAAATAGATTAATTCAGTCGGCAGACGATTGCCTATGGTATAAAATATCATTGAAGTATCTGTCGCAAGAAGAAAATCATCAATCGAAAAAAATTATATAAAACATTGAATTTAAAAACCATTTTCCTCGGTATTATATTCGCTGCACTCTGGGCATCCGCATCAGCGGCAGCAAAAATCGGACTTCATTCGGTTGAGCCTTTGGTGCTTTTCCAAGTTCGCTTTTTAGTGGCAGGAGTTGGGATGCTTGCTTATTCTTTTTTTGTTCAAAAAGACCGCCTTCCACAAGGCAAAGAATGGAAAGAATTAACCATTTTTGGCTTACTCAACGTAACACTTTATTTGAGTTTTTTTGTACTCGGTGTCAAAGAAGTAGCTGCAGGTATTGGCAGCCTTTCTACAGCAACCAATCCTCTGTTTATCAGCATTTTATCTGCATTTTGGTTAGGTAAAAATGTAAAGTTTTCAGAATGGATTGCTGTATTTTTAGGAATGTTTGGCGTAGGAATTGCTTGTTATCCACTTATTCAAAATAGTTTTGCAACACCTTTGGGACTTTTTTACATGTTCCTTTGTATGCTTTCTTATTCGGTCGGAACAATTTATTACTCAAATATCAACTGGAAACTTTCACGGACTTCCATCAATGGTTGGCAAGTTTTTTTGGGTGGAATTTTGATGCTTCCACTTACTTTTTTACTACATAAAGCACCTAATAATTACGACCTGACTTTCTTATTATCAGAAATTTGGCTTATCGTTCCAGTTTCCATTATTGCTGTTAATTTATGGTTATATTTACTTAAAATTGATGCTGTAAAAGCTTCCTTTTTCTTGTTTTTATGTCCAATATTTGGTTTTACTTATTCTTATTTTTTGCTCGATGAACCTATTACTTATCATACTTTTTTGGGTACAGCTTTAGTAATCATAGGACTTTATGTAGGACAGCGAGAGAAACAGAAAGTATAATTTTTATTAAAAAATAAACGTTTAATGATGAATTTTCGTTAAAATCAAAGCTATCAACCATTCCTATGAAATATTCTCTCCTTATCGCTTTTTCAACGGCAATTTTGCTTTGTGCTACTTTGATGAATTCTTGTACCAAACAAGAGCAAGAACAAGTGACGGCCGATGCGGCAAGTTTTGATTTGATTCAAGATAAAATTTTAACAAAAAGTTGTGCAATTTCGGGTTGCCATTCTTCCGAAACAGATGGCACATTTGGACAACATGGATTAATTTTGGCAAAAGGCAAAGCTTATAAAAATTTGTATAATATTGACCCAAGTAATGTTGGAGCAAAGCAAGATGGCTTAAAACGTGTCAAACCATTCAAATCTTTAGAAAGTTTGTTTTTCAATAAACTTTTCTATGATGCAAGTCATCATGGCGGCAAAAGTTATGGAGCAGTAATGCCATTGGGAGGAGATTTACTTTCTTATGGTCAATTGGAGTTTATTAGGCGTTGGATAGAAGCGGGAGCTCCCGAAAAAGGAAGTGTTGCAGATGTCTCATTACTCAATGATACCACACCAAGTGATGCACTGTTTATAAGTTTGCTTAAGCCTAACCCGGGAACTGGTTTTCAAATGACTTTAGACAAATTTGATGTAGCCCCAAATTTCGAGCGTGAATTTTTTGTTAGAAAGGCTCTTGGAAATACTGAAACTGTCTATGTCAATCGCATACAAATAGCTATGCGTACGGGCAGTCACCATTTCATTTTATATGGTTTTCGAGACCAAACCAACTTAGCTCCGCTCAACCAAGTGCGTGATTTGCGAAATGCTGATGGAACATATAACCTCGTTACTTTTGCTCAAATGAACAATCATATTTTTAATTTTGGTGGGAGCGAATCAAGTCTTGATTATACTTTTCCTACTGGTACAGCGGTGGAAGTCCCAGCCAATGCAACTTTTGATATGAATTCTCACTACTATAACAAAGGCACCAAACCACTACCTGGAGAAGTCAATATCAATTTATACACTACTAAGAAAGAAAATGTCAAAAATATCTTAAAAGTGATTGATTTTGGCAATCAAAACCTTACCATTCCACCAAAACAACGAACTGTAATTTCAAAAGATTTTACTTTCGACAAAAACGTAAAGATTGTAACCCTTTTCTCGCATACACATAAATTGGGTGAAAAGTTTGAGATTTTGATTAAAGGTGGGGCAAGAAATGGCGAGCTGGTTTATACTTCGACTAATTGGGAACATCCTGAAAAAACTGATTATCCTACCTATATTTCCTTGAAAAAAGGCGAAGGTTTGACCTCAAGAATTACTTACAATAACTTTACTGATAAAACAGTAAGATTTGGTTTAACCACCGAAGACGAAATGGGAATTATTTTTGGGTATTATTTTGAAGAATAAGGCTTTAATCTTGATATAAAAACGAAAGGAATAACATGAAAAAACAACTTATTCTTCTATTTGCCATCGCTTTTTTTGCCGCTTCCTGTGGGAATAACGCTGAAATAGAAAACTTAAAAAAAGAAAATGCCGCTTTAGTAGAACAAATAAATGCCTTAAAAGCAGGCACTTATGCAAAATCACCCAAATACTTTTTGAAGCTTCGATTGAAGCAATCACATCTTTCTTTAAGTATAAAAAAACATGTAAAGGATGCTATAAATGCCATAGAGTTTGAGCTACCCGTTGATAAAGACTTTTATGACTCAGTTTCTGAAGGCACTGAAATTATTGATAAATTTCGCTTTGGTTCTTTTATTTTATACGGAAATTGGGGCGATTGGGAGATGGCTGTTAAGGAAAAGTATGTAAAATAGTACATTTGGTTTCGACTTCGTTCAACCAACTGAATCAGAAAAAACTTGATAAATAATTACTAATCTTTTGCTAAACTAATGAAAAAACTACTAACAATCTTTCTTGCAAGTTTCGCCTTGATTTCTTGCAAGAAAGAGGAAGACAAAAACAAAAATGAAAAACTCATTAGACAATATTTCGAGCATTTTAATAAGCACGATTGGAATAAAATGGCCGCAATGTATGCCGAAACTACCGAATTTAAAGACCCTTCGCTCGGGCAGGGAATTGTGAAGCAATCTCGTGAACAAACAATCAAAAAATACAGTGAACTCAATCAAATATTTCCTGATCTCAATGATAAAATAACAAACATTTATCCTTCAGGCGAAAACCATATAATTGTAGAATTTATTTCGAGTGGCACAGCACCAGATAATTCAAAGTTTGAACTACCCATCTGTACTATTTTCACTATCGAAAACGGTATAATTACAAAGGATTTTACCTATTTTGATAATTTTGACGAGCCAAATAACAAACAGTAAAGCTGTTTTTAGTGCATTTAACAAAATGTCACGTTTTAACATTAAAAAGCGATGTAAATATTTCAATATTTACATCGCTTTTTTTGTGCATCCGTTGTAAATTGATAAATTACCACAAAATTGAAAAAGCTATAAAAAATGAAATTTAAACTGACCATCTACACATTCATTGTGTTTGGGTTTTTGACGTGTAATAGTTCGAACAAAAGCCATTATGTCATCAAAACCCCTAAGAACAAAAATGTTCCCTACCTTATTATTAAATCTGCTAAAGAGATCATTGATTCCCCAAAAAGAAAAGCAAGTTTGAGTATCGTGCTAAAAGATAGTACTATATTTAATTCAGACATTGGAATTGAGCTACGAGGAGCAGTTTCTCAAATGTTTTATGATAAAAAATCTTATGGTTTTGAGCTTCGAGATGCTAAAAATGAATCTTTGGCAGCTCCGCTTTTAGGTTTACCAAAAAACTCGGCTTGGATACTACACGGCCCTTATGGTGATAAAACACTTTTGCGAAATACAGTTGCCTACAAAATCTCGAATGACATTGGGCGATATGCCGCTCGAACTAAGTTTGTAGAATTAGAAATCAATGGTGAATATCTCGGATTTTATGTTTTGATGGAAAAGCTCAAACAAGACAACGACCGAATAAAAATTACCAAATTGAGCAAAAACGATACTATTGCCGAGAAAATTACAGGCGGGTATATCTTGAAAATTGATAAAACAGCAGGCAATAGTAATGACCAAACAAATTATTCGAGCGAAAATGCATTTCCATCTCGCTACGATACCAAAGGCAGACTTAGTAAGCGAAATATTATACATTTTTTATATGAATATCCAAAACCAAAGAATATTTCGCCGATTCAGCAACGATACATTCAAAATTATATGGCTGAATTTGAAAATGCCTTAGCCTCTGAAAACTTCAAAGATGAAGTAAAAGGTTATCAAAACTATATTGATGTTGATAGTTTTATTGATTTTTTTATCTTGACCGAACTTATGCAAAACCATGATGGCTATCGACTTAGCACATATTTGCAAAAAGACCGAGGCAAAAAACTGCAAATGGGTCCAATATGGGATTTTGATATTGCTTTTGGTTCGGATAACGGTTTTTGTGATGGCATGAATCGCCATGCTTGGGTGTTTCAATACAATCAATATTGCGGGGGCGATACTTGGCTCGTACCTTTTTGGTGGAAACGCTTGATGGCCGATGAAACTTTTAAAAATAAATTGATTGCAAGATGGAAAAGTCTTCGAGTAACACAACTATCTGATAATCAATTAGATAAAACGATTGATGATTTTTCAAAACAAATCACTGAAAGCGGAATGGTGGCTCGAAATTTTGAAAGATGGGATATTTTAGATGAAAGAATTACGCCAAATTCGACCAAAGGTTCGCACGAAAAAGAAATTGTCAGAATGAAATCTTGGCTAAAAACTCATGCCTTATGGATTGATGAAAATATTGGAAGATTGTGAAGTTTTTTTTATAAATTTGATAAACAATAACTCACATGAAGATTCTTTTTGTATTATTTCTTTTTTCTTTTAACACCTCTTTCGGGCAGGAAGTGAAAGAGATTGTACGAAGTATTTATTTTGGTGGTGGCAGTGCATATATCGACAGACAACAAGCCCAAGAGCTATATGATTTTGTAAAAAGCATCAAACACCTTGAATACTACGAAATCAATATCATGAGCCACACCGATAATATTGGTGGTAGGGAATACAACGAATATTTGAGCAGAATGAGAAGTAAATCAGTAATCGACCTACTAAGAGCGATGGAAATTTCTCAAGAAAAGCTACGATTTAAAGATTTTGCCTTCGAGGCTCCTGCTTACGATAATAATACATGGGAAGGCCGTGAACGAAACCGTAGAGTTGATATTCAATTTAAGCCGATTGTGTTTTGAAGGGAGGTTTATATCATTCTGCCGTCAAATAATAGCATAAACGATTGACTCTTTCACTTATTAATGTGTAAGTCATGACTGATTCTGTAATATTTATTTGTGAACCATAACCATATTTGGAATAGTTAGACCAACTTCTGAAAACTTCATTTGTAAAACCTGTCTCTGCTTCAAAAAATTTAAGCCAAGTTCTTTGGCTTATTCTTAGTTTTTCTTGGTCTTCTTTTTTGAGCATTTGAAGTGCTTCTTTATATACAATATTCAATAAAGAATCCATTTTAACAGTACCCTCATAATAGCAACCTCTCATTCCAAGTGTGGAACTGCCTTCATTTGTACTCAGACATTTTTTGACAAAACTATCAATTTGAGAAATTCGTTTGTCATTGCTTCTCAGCATTTCATAATTATCAAAAACTTTCGATTGAGCTTTTGCAAAAAAACAATTCATAAAAAAGAAAGCAATTCCTATAAATTTTATTTGTTTTTTCATAGGTTTTTATGTGGATTTAATAAATTCTCAAATTTTATTCAAACTTAGTTTACAACGAATTTTATGACAATTATCGTTTGTATGTAAAAAATAAATTATCTTTTTGTTTATTTGAAAAGTTTATTTTAAATAAATTAAGCATCTAAAAAGAAAGAAATACCTCAATTCTTTATAAATTGCTTGTCAATCTTCAACGCTAAAACTTTACCTTATCTAAATGCAAAACCAACTCAATCGCCGTGATTTTATTCGCCAAAGTAGCCTTGCTGCTCTGGGACTTGCCATTACGCCCAGTTTTCTCAAAAAAGTAGCTCCCAGCGACCGCTTGCGAGTGGCACACATAGGAATCAATGGCATGGGAACACAGCATTTGAAATGGTTTGCAGCTTTGCCCGAAGTGGAGATTGTTGGCCTTTGCGATTTAGATAAAGACCATTTAGCCAAAGCTAAGAATTTACTCACCGAGCTACATCCCGATACAAAAGCTCAAACTTATGATGATTTTAGAAGAATTTTAGATAGAAAAGACATTGATGCCATCACCTGTGCTACGCCCGACCATTGGCACGCACAAATTGCCATCATGGCGTTTCAAGCTGGTAAAGACGTTTATGGGGAAAAACCACTCTCTTATAATGTACGTGAAGGCCAACAGATGCTAAAGGCGATGAAAAAGCACGACCGAATTTTTCAGCTCGGCACACAAATTCACGCGGGTGAAAATTATCACCGAGTAGCCGAAATTATTCAATCAGGAGCAATCGGAAAAGTGAAAACTGTCAGACTTTGGAAAACTGGTTTTCCGCCAGTGCTGGGTCCTGCCAATTATCAAACACCACCTGCCAATTTGAATTGGGATATGTGGCTCGGGCCTGCCCCCTACTCACAATATACGCCTGAGCGTTGTCATTTCAGCTATCGTTATTTTCTTGATTATTCGGGCGGCGTTTTTCAAGATTTTTGGTGTCATATTGCTGATATTGTTTGGTGGTCTATTTCACCAAAAAACCTTACGAGAGTGAAAGCCAAAGGCGAAGCTCCCGAAGGCACTGGCGATGCACCAAAATGGATTGACATTGAATATGATTTTGAAGACCTAAAACTTTATTGGACATCAACTCCACCGAATGTTCCAGGTGCAGAAAAACGTGGCATCGGAGCATATTTTGAAGGAGAAAAAGGCACTTTGATTTGTGATTATACCACCAAAGAAATTACAATCAATGGCGTGACGATGAGTGATATTCCCGAAATACCAAAAATCATCGAACGCTCGTCGGGGCATCAGCAAAATTTTGTAACGGCTGTAAAAAACCGTACCCAACCACAATCGAATCTGGAATATGCTCGTCAAATGACCATGCCGATGCACTTGGGGCTTATTTCTTATCGTTTAGGCGGAAAAGAATTACATTGGAATGCCAAGAAAGAGAAGTTTCGTCACGATGCCGAAGCCAACGCTTTTCTTTCAAGAGAATATCGCAAGCCCTGGGATTTGATTTGAAAATTCAAAATTATGTACTTTTCATTTATTTCCCCTCCTTTTTTCAAGGAGGGGCGACCGACGCTCGGTGGCAAAATTCTGACGAAGTCGAATTTTGACGGGGTGGTTCACTCCAATTTTGCATATTTTCAAGCATTTATTGCCCTAAAACCACCCCGTCCGACTATCGTCAGGACACCCCTCCTTGAAAAAAGGAGGGGAAATTATACACTCCAATAGTAAAAAAAACCTTTATGTCTTACCAACAAAAGTTCTTAGTAAAAAGCATTTTGGTTGGGCTATTTATTTGCTGTTTTTTTTTCTCGAAAGCCCAAAAACTAAACTATCGAATTGACCATTACGGTACGGAAATGGGACTTTCGCAAGGCTCTGTTTTTGCTATGTTGCGAGACTCAAGAGGTACGATGTGGTTTGGTACACAAGATGGTTTGAACAGATGGGATGGAGAAAATTTTACAACTTTCAGACCTTCAAAAAGTCATAAAAATAGTATAAATGGCATAGAAATTAAAAAAATCATTGAGGATGACAAGGGTGATTTATGGATTGGTACAGAAAATTCATTGAATCACTACCGATATATCAGCAATGATTTTGAGACTTTTTTTACTAAAAATAATAAAAACGAAATTGTCAAAAATGAGGTATTTCCCATCAAAGCCACCAGTGGTATTGTATGGTATTGGTCGGATGCAGAAGGATTAGTAAAATTATTTCTAAAATCTCAGAAAAAACAGATTATTCTTTCCAATACCTCTTTCAACACCAATTATTTTCGAACTATCAATTCTACACAATTTGATACTTTTGGCAAACTTTGGATTCATACAACCGATGCTGTTATTAGACTTGATACTTCTAATAAAAAAATTGATTATTTCTTTTCCAATCATCCTAAAAACAAAGCAGGAAAACCACTTGAAATTATTAAAATATTGCCCGTCGGCAAGCTACTTTGGATTGCCACTTCTGATGGCTTAGTTTCATTTGATTTTCTTTCAAATGAAATAAAGTATATCAACGAATTTGAAAAAAACAAACTGATTCAATTGGTATTTGATGTAGATACCGACCATAAAGGAAATTTATGGTTGGCCACAGAAAAGCATGGAGTATTACGTTATTCTACTGATAATCAAAACTTTATACAAATAAAAAATGAAAGTTTTTTAGGCAAAAACAACCTTTTTATTAACGAAGTTAGTCAAGTATATGTTGACTATGACGGTATTATTTGGGCAAATACTGACCCTTATGGTATCGATCGTATCCAACTTTTGCCTGGCAATTTGAGTAGTTTCAGAATTCCTTTTCCTGAAAATTTCCCGAAAGATTTGCTCAATTATTCGGTCAGATTTATTTTGAAAGATGAGGCTAAAAATCAACTCATTTTAGGCACACAACAAAGCGGACTTTGGATTATCAATGATAAAAACCTCAGTATCGAAAAAAGTTTTTATAATGATGAAAAACATAATCCATTGCCCTCTAATACCATTCGGTTTTTGAAGCAAGATTCTGCAAAAAACATTTGGATTGGCACTTCACAAGGCTTGGCTTTTTTACAAAATCACAACATCAAAAAAATCAGTAATCTTTATGGAAAAGACCGCTCTTTGTCCAATTTTATTCGATATATAGAAGAGGATAAAAATGACTTATTATTAGGTACAGAAGCTGGGATTTATTTTTTGGATAAGCAGAAAAAAGTTATCAAAAACAAAGTAATTTTTCAAGATAAACGCATTTCTTTGCTAAAAAAAATAACTGATAATCAATACTTTATTGGATTTTATAATGGCGGATTATGGGAATTAACTACAACAAATAATTTCGATAATTATACTGTTAAACAAATCATTCAAGATGGGATCCCGATTTGTGTCAAGCAATCAAAAGTAGATTTTTCTTGGTGGATTGGCACAAGCAACGGGCTTTATCATTACTTCCCTAAAAAGAATAAAAAAGATTTTTTCACAACAGAAGATGGCTTGCCCAATAACTTTATTTATGCTTGTGAAATTGACAAAAATCAACAGATTTGGGTAAGTACCAATCGTGGACTGGCTCGTTACGATGCCCAACAAAGACGCTTCACTTCATTCAACTTGAATGATGGGCTGCAAGCTTATGAATTCAATGGTTATAGCTCCTTGCAATCGACTAATGGAGAATTGTTTTTTGGTGGTGTGAATGGACTCAATCGCTTTTTTTCTGATGATATAACGAAGAGTAAACAAACACCAAATTTTGTTTTGACTAAAGAAATGACGCATCAATTTGTTGCCAATCAGTGCCTAGGTTTTGTAGATGAAAGAGAAATTTTTAAACGCCCAAATGTCGAAAACGCTCAGTTTATGAGCAGTTTTAAGCCCATTATAAATGATATTCCAAATTATGGTTATGTCAATAAACCTGTTTGGCTGATGATGCGGGTGATGAATTTGGCTGATAAAAAATGGTTTTTAGAAATCGAAAACAGTCGAATCAATGAAGTTGAGTTATTTGTTTTGGAGCATAACAGAATCATCCATTCCAAGAAACAAGGCGACCATTTTCCTTATCAACTCAGTCCGATTAAAGATGCCAATCCGATTTTCAAAATTGACATGATTGAAAACCAAGAATACTTGATTTTCTTGCGTTTTAAAAGTACCGAAGACTTGAAATTTCCCATCAATTTTTGGCAAGAGTCCGAACTCTTTCAACAAATTTCTACTCGTAAAATTATTTGGGGCATTTACTTTGGTTTCATTTTATTGATTGCTCTCTACAACTTATTTTTATGGATCGTCATTCGAGATAATTCTTTGATTTATTATATTTTTTATGTGCTGTGCTTCGGGGCATTACAAGCCGTTCTTTATGGCTTTTTTTACCAATATATTTGGTCAAATTCTTGGTTAAATGATTGCTTTCATTTAGTTTTCTTGAATTTCTCTTCATTTTTTATGATTTATTTCACCATAGAATTCTTGAATTTCAAAACCTATATTCCACAAATAATTATACCCGTTAAAGCTTTTTCATTAGTATTTTTACTGTTTAGTTGTAGTTTGCTTATACACTATGATTGGTACTCAAATTTCATAGGTATTGCCCTTACTTTCTTTTTGTTGGTGCTACAATCATGGGTAGTTTACACTTATTTTTTACGAAAAATCCGTATCATTCGTTACTATGCTTTGGCTATGGTGAGCATTTCGTTAGCTGGAATTATTGTTGCGTTAAAGAACCTCAATCTTATCTCGGCTATGAACCAAGAATATTACTTAATGGTTGGCTCAATGCTCGAAATTGTCTTGTTTTCAGTCGCTTTTGGCGATAAACTACGGCAAAGTCAGAAAGAACAGCAACGACAACAAAGCATTAGAAACGAAATTTCAACCAATCTGCATGACGATTTGGCAGCTTCATTGAGTAGCCTGACGATGTATTCGGAATTAAGTAGGCAAAGGGCATCAAAACAAAATTCGGAAATTGCCAATAGATTTGATACAATTAGCCAAAAATCAAGAGATATTTTGCGATTGGTGCGAGAAGTTGTTTGGGATATCAATCCTTCCAATGACCAGTCAGAAGAATGGCTCGAACGCATTATCGCTTTCGCAAGAGATGTTTTTGATTCAAAACAAATCGAGCTACAAATTGATGTTGATGCCGCTGCTTACCAAATTATTTTGCCTGTACTTGAGCGGCGAGAAGTTTATCTAATTTTCAAAGAAGCCATCAATAATATTGCTCGCCATTCAGAAGCTACGGATGTAAATATTTCGGCTAAAACTTCTGACAAAATTCTTATTATCAGCATTTTAGACAATGGTAAAGGCTTTGATAAAGAAGCCATTCAGAAAGGAAATGGTTTAGAAAATCTCCAAAAAAGAGCCGACAAAATCAATGCGAAATTGGCAATCAAATCAAAAGAAAATGAAGGTACAGAAGTAAAGCTAATTTTGAATTATTGAAGAATTTTCATTAAAATTTAGACCCAAATTCGTAAATCGTCATTCATAAATCGACATTCCTCTTACCTACTAAATCTAATAGTTTTTTTAGAAAAATAAATATCAAATCTTTGCAAGAAAAAACTGCTATGATACGAGTTTGTATTTACGAAGATATACCTGATTTGCGAGAATTGCTCACTGAAACTGTTCGGAGTGTGCCAGAATTGCTATTCGTAAATGCGTACCCAAATGCGAAGAATATCTTGGAAAATACCCGTAGAGATAAGCCAGATGTGATTTTGATGGATATTCAAATGCCTGGCATTTCGGGTATTGAGGCGGTGCAACTCGTGAAACAAAAATATCCAGAAGTACAGATGTTGATGCAAACGGTTTTTGAAGACAATACTCGTATTTTTGCGGCGATTTGTGCAGGTGCAAGCGGTTATATTCTGAAAGCCTCTTCGCCCGAACGTTATGTTTCGGCAATAATTGATGCCTATCAAGGCGGCTCACCCATGACTCCGAGCATTGCCCGTAAGGTGCTGACGATGTTTCAAAACCAAAATCAAAAAATCAATGATTTTATTGAATTGACCGATAGCGAACAAAAAGTTTTGGAACTTTTGGTACGTGGACTCAGCTATAAGCTGATAGCCGATGAATTAAAAATCTCTTATCCGACGGTCAATTTTCATTTAAAAAATATCTACCGTAAACTTCATGTAAATTCGGCAACCGAAGCTATTTCTAAGGCTTTACAGAATAAATTGGTTTAATTCTACAAATACCCCGATTTTATGGCATAACTTATCAACTCTCCAGTAGATTTCGAGTTAGTTTTCTGCAACATATTTTGCCTGTGGTTATCCACTGTTTTTATCGAAATATTCAATTCGCTTGCAATTTGTTTGCTACTTAGCCCAATGGATAATTGATTTAATACTTCAATTTCTCTTTTTGTTAATGCAATAGTATAGCCTTGGACTTCAAATAATCCATTTTCGGTAGAACAGAAAAAATGCTGACAGACTTCATCTTCTGAGTCTACGATACTCATCATGGCGGGGCCTTCGGTTTTGATATGAGAAATATCTGTAACCAATGTGAAAGCATAAGTAACGTTTCCTTCCTCATCGAAAATATGGTCAATGTATTTTACCATCGTCCATTTGTAGCGTTCCTCGTGGTTTTTTAACCTAATATAAATAGTAGGATGCAATTGTTTTTTTTGCTCCAATGAAACACTATTCATTATATGAATCCATTGGTTAGTAAAAGCAAACATTTGAGAAATATCATCGGGGTGGGCTCTATTAAATAATGTATCGGGAGGAGTAGAAACTAGGTTATCGAGCGAGACCCCAATAATTTGCTGAGACATACCTCCAGCCAGACACGTTCTTCCTTCTACAAGATTGGCAATAAACCAAAAGTATTGTCCAACAGCAAACTTTTTTATGTGTTCTATTAAAGGAGAAAAATAGACTTCTGGCTGAATCTGCTTATTGATGACGGCATTTCTATTGACAATTGGAGAGAAGTCGTCTCTATTGACAGGTTGGAGTGTTTTTCTATTAAAAATCATGTAAAATAATTTAAATAACTTTTGTAATCTAAACTTAACATTTGAGGTCGGTTGAAAAATTTGGTTCAAAAAGTACTCATTTCTTCAAGTAAAATACTACAAATACCCCGATTTGATAGCATAACTTATCAATTCACCAGTAGATTTTGAATTGGTTTTTTGCAACATATTTTGGCGATGGTTATCAACTGTTTTTATCGAAATATTCAATTCGCTTGCTATTTGTTTGCTACTAAGCCCAATTGATAATTGATTTAAAATTTCAATCTCTCTTTTTGTTAGAGAAGTAGTATATTCTTGGGCTTCGAACAAACCATTTTCGGTAGAACAGAAAAAATGCTGACAAACCTCATCTTCTGAGTCTATAATACTCATCATAGCGGGGCCTTCGGTTTTTATATGCGAAATATCAGTAACCAATGTAAAAGCATAAATAACGTTTCCTTCCTCATCAAAAATATGGTCAGCATACTTCACCATCGTCCATTTGTAGCGTTCCTCATGGTTTCTTTGTCTGATATAAATGGTAGGATGCAGTTGCCTTTTTTGTTCCAACGACACATTATTTAGTATTTGAATCCATTGATTGGTAAAGGCAAACATCTGAGAAAGGTCGTCGGGATGTATTCGGTTAAGTATTGTATCAAAAGTAGTAGAAACTAAGGTGTCGAGGGGAACTCCAATAATTTGCTGAGACATTCCTGCCGACAAACACGTTTTGCCTTCCAAAAGATTGGCAACAAACCAAAAGTATTGTCCGACGGCAAACTTTTTTATGTGTTCTATTAAAGGAGAAAAATAGGCTTCTGGTTGAATCGGCTCATTGATGACGGCATCTCTATTGACAATTGTAAAAAAATCGTCTCTTTTGACAGGTTGGAGTGTTTTTCTATTAAAAATCATGCAAAAGTTATCTAATTCATAAGACAATATAGGGATAAATCCCTATTTGAAGCAATTTTTAGATAACATAATTTTGATAAAGTATTTTTTTAACGGTAGCACCAATCATTCGATTGGTAGTTTTCATTTTACAAAAACATCAAAATCTTAAATTTTAAAGCCATGAAAAAAACAATCACAACCTTCATTTGTTTACTACTATCTTTTCAGATAGCATTTTGTCAAACGCAAGCCGAAAAACTTTTTGCTGCCATGAAAAAAGAGTTTGAGGCAAACCCCCATAAAGCCATTCAGGAACGAGCAGTAGAAAATTATGTATTAGTATCGGGAAGCGGCTACATTGCCAATAAGACTCAAATTATGGGTTTATTCAAAAATGTAAGAAATGTAGATATCAGTTTTAAAGATTTAAAGATTCGGCAATCGGGTAATACCGTGATAGCAATAGGTATTGAACATTCAATACGACATTATAATGATGGAACTCCCGACCTAATATCAGATTATGCCTCTACTTATGTTTACGAAATCAAGGGAAATAATTTGATGTACCTGAATGGTCAACATACTTATCTTGCCGCAGAAAATACCTTAACTGAACAAGAAAGTATCAAAAAAATGCTCAAACAAGAAACCATTGATGTTTATGCTACAAAAGATGTAAACGGTTATTTTCTTGACTCACCAACAACCTTCAGAGGCTGGAATACACGCACAGGTTACTCAACAAAATTTGGTTTTGCCGAAATCAAAAAAGAAAATGATGCAACATTTGGTAATAGACCTCGTGAAATGAATCCAATCAATGAGAATTTCACATTCAAATTTTATAGCTCAAATGCTGTTTTAGTAACCTACGACCAATATTTGTATGGTAAAGAACAAGCTCCTTCAAAAGAAATGAGAATGCTCGAAAAAGTAAATGGTAGCTGGAAAATTGCAGGGTTAATAGCTCTTTGGGACTATTCAGGCAATGCCTTTGAGCAAGGAAACGTAAAAAAAACCATTGAAGCAGAAACTAACGCTTATCATGCTGGTGACGTTGAAACTATGAATAAACAATGGGCTTATAATGCCCAATATGTGGAACGTCAGCAAGCTTATCTCAAAACACTCGGTATGCCTGTCTATCTCAAAGGCGAACAATTAAGAGCCTTCGGCGAAGAGTTTAAGAAAGTACATAAACCTACTGGACAAACCTACAAAATCTCAGATTATGAAGCTCATGTTGGTACTACCAACGCTTGGGTAACTTATACGCAGGAGGTATTCAATGCTGATGGCAAGCCATTCAATAAAACTCGTGAATTACGTATTTTGGAAAGACTCGACGGCTGGAAAATTGTGGCTATGAGCCATGTGGAATTTTAAAGCTAAAAGCTTTAGTTTTCACACTTTGCCTATTCAAAAATTCTAAATAAATATCATTAAAACTAAGAAAACACCATGAAAAAACTCAATTTTACACTTTTTCTCTTATTATCTTTAGCTTCTCGTGCCGCAATATTTACAGTAAATAATAACCCAGGTGGTGCAATGTACAGCAGCTTACAAGGAGCGATAGATGCCGCAGCGTACGGCGATACAATTTATGTACACGGTAGCACAACTTCTTATGGTGATGCCACAATTATAGGCAAAAAATTAACAGTTATTGGCCCTGGCATGGAACCAGACGTAACACCCTCTTTTCGAGCAACCATTGGCAACCTTAGAATTTTGAATATCGACGATGAAAATAGTAATGGCTGTGTTATCATGGGTTTAAATTTTGAAGGCTCGCTAAGAAGCAATACTGCCTATGCAAATCCAATCGTAAAAAATCTCAAGATTGTCCGAAACAGGTTTCAAAATGCAAAATTAGTCTTTGATAATGGCATTGGATTCATTTCAGGACACTTGGTAGAAGGAAACTTCTTTCTAAATAGCACAATAGATGTGCCAAGCAATAATCCTATTTTGAATTGTATTTTTATAAATAACATCATGTGCCGCAATAACAGTAATAGTTATTTTTTATACGGTTTTGCCAATTGTAGCAATGTGGTATTTGATCACAACGTGTTTTATTCAAATGATAACACTAACAGTCCTCTATTTTTCAGTACAATCAATAATGTTATATTTAAGAATAATGTTTTTTCCAAACTATTAAATAATGTTACTCCCCATAACGGAGGGGCAAACATTTTTAATTGTAGTTTTCTCAATAACATCACATTCAACTGTGCTGATAATAGTCCGTGGTTGTTAGGAAATAATGCCAATTTAGGAGGAAACATTACAAACCAAAGCCCTCAAATGGTAAGTCAAACTGATATAAATAATGCAGTTGGTAGCTCATTACTAAATTTTACCATTGCTACGGGTGTGGCGAATAATGCAGGTACAGATGGAAAAGACTTAGGGGTATTATTTGACACTAACACTTACATGAACTGGACGAATGGCAGAAATAGTCGCATACCTTATATTCGAACTATAACAATAAATAACACTACGGTTACCCAAGGAGGAACACTCCAATTGCAACTAACAACCAGACGTGCCAACTAAATTCATCAACATTATGAAAAAACAAAATTTATTACTAATAATCACTCTTTTTCTGTCACAAATAGTTGTAGCACAAATCAATAATAATGAACCAATTGTAGCTGCTGAATACTTTTTTGACAATGACCCTGGCATTGGAAATGGAATACAGATTTCGGCTGTTCAAGGTGACATAGTAACGAAAAATATTGTTATTCCGAACAATTTACCTGTTGGATACCATCTTCTGGCTGTGAGAGTCAAAAACGCAAACAATGAATGGAGTTTATTTCAACAACAAAATTTTTATGTGGTTAAATCAGTCAATGCTCTAAGCGAAATTGTGGCTGCAGAATACTTTTTTGACAGCGACCCTGGCATTGGAAATGGAATACAGATTTCGGCTGTTCAAGGTGAAATCTTATCTAAAAGCATTGCTATTCCGAGCAATTTGCCTGTTGGATACCATCTTCTGGCCGTGAGAGTCAAAAACGCAAACAATGAATGGAGTCTATTTCAACAACAAAATTTTTATGTGGTTGAATCAGTCAATGCACCAAGCGAAATTGTAGCTGCTGAATACTTTTTTGATAATGACCCTGGCATTGGAAATGGAATAAAGCTTTCGGTTACTCAGGCAGGTGAAATAGTAAATCAGGCAATCAGTATTCAGCCCTCTTTTCCAGTAGGTCAACATTTATTTTCAGTTAGAGTAAAAAATGGGAAAAACCTATGGAGTTTACAACAAGTTTTTGAAATAATCGTACGAGCACCTTCCCCGCAATGTGCAGATGCTATTAATTTACAAAGCCCAACTGATGATTTCATATCTGTAAGTACTATCAAGCAAACCAACAATATAATTACTGCTAATAATAAAATATCAGGTTCTTCAAATGTAATATTTCGCTCTGCAAAGTCAATACTTTTAACACCTGCAAATGGTGGTTTTAGGGTAGCAAGTGGTTCTATTTTCAAGGCTGAAATTGGCGGCTGTCAGTAAATATTAAATCTTTCTAAAACTTTCTCAGTAGGATATTACTCTTTTCATCATGCATGATGAAAAGAGTAATATCCTACTATATTTAGTAGTTTTTCTATGCTTATTCTGTAATTAATTTTGGACATTCAAAAAACTAAAAACCATGAAAACTCTCTCACTATCAAAGCATCGTCCACAAGAACAGTTGCCTCACGCAAACATCATTTGGATTGAAGGTCAGCAAAATTATTGTGTACTACATTTAGCCGAAGGAAAACCTATCGTTTTGACCAAAACGCTTAAAAACTTGGAACAAGTTTTAGCAGATAACACATTTGTCAGGATTCATAAAGAGCATATCATCAATCGCACTTTTATCGCCTCTTTTTCCGATACATTAGTAGTGCTAAATGATGGTACTTCGCTTGGTTTGGCAAGGCGAAGAAAAAGGTTGATTTTAAAAAATAATTCAACAGTTGTACTTATTTGATTATAAATTACCTTTTTGTAAACACTACAAACAATGAAAAAAACGCTTATTATCTACACCCTTTTTATCTTTTCAAAGCTGACGGCTATGGCACAATCTTTCGATGGGAATTGGTACGGTCAAGTGCAAGGTACTAACGGAACTCTACAAGCCGAAATGAATTTAAAAACTTCAACAAATCAAGTAAATGGACAAGTGATAGTATCATCAAATGGTGCGAAAGAACTTTATACTCTTAGAGGCAACATGAATAGTAGCACCGTTACAGGAACATTGGCCTATAAAGATGGTACAATATTCAACTTTTCGATGCAGCTAAATAAGGGAAAAATTCAGCAAAATATAAACTATAATGGTCAAGTGATTTTACAGGGAAATTATACAAAAGAAGCAAAAATAACGATACAAAATACTCCAAACAATAAACCTGACGGGCTTTATCGAGACCCAAATTTAGTTGGAAAATGGACAAACCAAGAGAATTATTCAAGCAATGGTGGGTTTTATGGTGGAAGTAGCACTTCCATTATTTTGAATGCTGATGGAACGATTGATGATGGCGGTTCAAGTTCGTATGTGAGCGGTCCAAATAGTTCGGGAAATTCTTCGGGTGGAGGAAACTCTGCCATTGCCCAAGTAAAAGCTGCTGGGGCAAAGTGGTTTACGAAAGGCAATATTTTGTATTGGAGAGTTACAGTCAATGGCAAAACTACCGATGTTGCCAACTCAAAATACTACATTGAGCGAGGTGCATTATTGCTCACTGACGTAAATACAGGCAAGAAATTGCTTTATTATAAAGGGAATTGAAGCATGTTTGCATTATCCTACTATATTTAGTAGTACCCTTCCATCTTTCTATTCCATAGTTTTGAACAAAAATTCAAAAGCTATGAAAACTATCACAATTTATCTTTTATTGATTATTTTCTGTAAGTCGGCATTCAGTCAAAGTATTACATTGACTCCCAATACTCAAAGTATGATTGATGCCAATAGCACAACGCAAGGAGTACTTTTCCCAAGAATGAACTCTACTCAAAGAACAAACATTGTTAGTCCAGCCAATGGTTTATTAGTTTATGATACTGATACAAATGGTTTTTGGTATAGTCAAAATGGTGTATGGACTGAACTACCAAAAAATAGCTTGTGGAGCGTCAATGGTTTAGCAGGAAATGAAATAAGAAATACAAATGCGGGTGGTTTTTGGTCGAGTAATCCAACGATTTTGCCTTTTATTGAAGACAACGGTCTATCACAAACTGCACCAACTTCTGGTGCTGGCACACGTCTAATGTGGGTATCTTCCAGAAGTGCTTTTCGCTGTGGCACTGTAAACGGTGATGCTTGGGATGCTGCCAATGTAGGATTACATTCTTTCGCTTCGGGTTATAACTCAAGAGCAACAGGTTTAGGATGTATTGCCTTTGGCACAAATGCCATCTCCGATGGTACTTCAAACACTATTGCTTTTGGAGAAAATACACGAGCGATAGGTACTAATGGTTTGGCAATGGGCTATGGTGCAAGAGTAAATGCTCAATATGGCGTGGCTATTGGCAATAACTCCATTGCCGACGGTACTTCCAATACACTTGCTTTTGGAGAATTAGCCAATGCTTCTGGCACAAATGGCGTTGCTATCGGCACAGGTATAAATGCCAATTCCTATTATTCGGTGGCTATGGGCTATTATAATGTTATTCCAGTAGCAAATGCTACTTCTTGGGTGGCTACTGACCCTCTTTTCACCATTGGAAATGGACAAAGTAATGCTGCTCGAAGCAATGCTATGATGATTCTGAAAAACGGCAATGTTGGCATTGGTGTATCTCCAGTTGCTCTATTTCATAGCCATCAAACCAACAATAGCTCAAAAGGTATCATGAAATTGACCAATTCATTGTCAGGAATTACAGCTACTGATGGCTTAGATATTGGTTTTGAGCCCAATGTCGCTAATGCAAGGCTTTGGAATTATGAAAATGGAAGTTTATCAATTGGGACTAATAATACAGAACGTATCAATATTTCAAGTACTGGAAATGTTGGAATCGGCGTAAATAATACGCTTAGTTATAAGTTATATGTAAATGGCTCTACTGCCATTATAGGAAATGTACTAATTAATAGCTTAGCTGGTACGGGTTTGCGACCTGTTCATGTTGATGCCAATGGTTTTTTGGTGGAAGGAACAGCAGTCACATCAACTAATACCTACTCAAAATACCATAATGTATCTGCTGCCAATGCCAGAAATATCGGATCAACACCTTCAACAAATTTTACCTACATGGCTACTGCTTGCTTGGCTTATTTTTCGAGTGCTGTAAAAAAAGGTGATGGACAAATCGTAATGCCAGTGGAGTTTCCTGATGATGCCATTTTGGGCGAAATGGCTATTCATGCTGTTGATAATGTAAGCACTGATTTTTTAGAAGCAAGCCTAATAAGAGTTCCAAGAATAGGGACTCCTACCAGTCAAACAATTATTGCTACGGTAAATACAGCATCACTAACTTCAAGTGCCAATGTTCAGGCAGCTACCTTATCTATGTCTCCTGTAATCACCGTGGATAACGCTAATTTTTATTATTATATTTTAGTTGATATTAGTTCGGGAGGAGCAAACTGGGGTAATAATGCCTTGGCTCTTCGTGGCGTAAGATTTAAGTATTCTATTACTTATTAATTTTAGACTAATCATTTGAATAGTATATTTGTCAGTTTACTTGACCCAAGCAACTTTATTTATGAAAACAAGTTTCAGTACTATAAAGATACTATTTTTCCTTATTTATTGTTTTCAATCATCGGTTGTTTTCTCAAAAACAGACTCTACTATTTTCTTAGAAGATAGTGTGCATTATTTTTTAGACAATGGTATCATCCGTATTGGTTTTGATAAACGAATGGGGGGTGTTGTCAGTTATTTTGAAAGAAAAACGAATGGAATAAATATTATCAACAACCATGATGCTGGCCGACAAGCAGGTTTTGAAGCAAGAATTTATCCCGATGCTCCATCTACTTGGAGACCCTACCCTACTGCAAAATATTTATCAGAAGTTTATCTCGAAGCAGGGGGCGGTTCAAGAGAATGGAACGGTCTTCCTCAGGGAAATTTCTATAACCAACATTTTAATAACTTAGAAAATTTAGGCGGATTACCCGAAAAAATTATTTTTAATAAGCAAAAAGGTATTTTATATATCAAGTCAAAGCTTTGGGAATGGGGATTTATAAATAATGAAAATAGTATATATAAAAAAATTGATGCTGGAGCATATAACGAATATTGGGTGAGTTTGTCTGGCATTTCAGCAAATTTTACAGCAAAACAAGTTCGAAATATTCCTTATTTTGTCAGTAATACCAATACAGGAGTTTCGTTACATTTATTTGCCAATATCAACTACCCTTTTGCTAATAAATGGCAAACTTATAACGAGGCAAATCCTTTTACCAATCAAGCAGTTCAATCAGGTACTAATTTTTCTCGAAATCAAAGCAATGTATGGGATATTCCTACTGAAAATTGGGTGATGATGACCAACCAAGATGATTTTGGCATGGGAATTTATACAACTGATACTCGTTTTAGGTTTTTATATGCTGAAAAACAATATAAAAATGAGTGTCCTTTACCTCTACTTACTTGTAGTGATGAACAAAAATATTCATTCGGCACTTTTTCTTTTAGCACTTATGGTTTCCCGTGTGGCGAACCTTGTACAACTCCTAATAATTCGACCACACTTAATTTTAGCTTTTTGGCTGGTACGGTAAGTGAAATCCGTCAGTTTGCCTATCAGAAGCAAAATAATCCCTGCGATAATGTGATTGCATTAAGCAGTAAAAATGATGACTTATCAGTAAATGCTACGATTAAATCGAAAATATTGATTGATGCCAATAACAAAATATCCAATGCTTCTACCCATTATCAAACAGGTCAAACGATTCTTCTACAACCTGGATTTAAAGTAAATAGTGGTGCCATTTTCAAAGCTGAAATTAGTGCCAATCCTTGTGATGAGTGAGCAATTTTTCAAATGTAATTTACTACAAAACAACCATCTCTTCTAAAATTCTTTTCTCTTCTCTTTTGGTTAGCCTTCGTCTTCCTTCCGTTCAATAAAGTTAAAGGTCTGTATTTGCACAAACAGAATAAAAATTTATATCTTTATTTCCATTTACTAACCAAAATGGAACGTCTTCTGCATGAAAATAATGACCTTTACTCTTCTTCTCGCACTTACTTATGGTGTTGGCTTTGCCCAAAATAAGCAAGATGTAAGATTAACATTGAAACAACAATTAGTAACTGCCCAAGCCGATACAACTAAGTTCCGTCTGCTTGGTGAATTGGTAGATTCATACCTTTATAATAATGTAGATACAGGGTTGGTCTATGCTAAACAAAAATTAGAACTTTCAAAAAAACTTAATGATAAAAAAGGAGAAGTAATTAGTTTAGCAGAGATAAGTACGGCTTTAACAATTTCGGGTAATTTTACATCTGCTTTGTACTATGGATTTGAAAACATAGCTGTCAGCGAAAAGCTACAAGATTCGCTATCTATTTGTATAGCTTATATGATGCTCGGAGTTTGTTATAGAGAACAAGAAGATTATAAAGAAGCTCTAAAATTTGCTTATAAAGGTTTGAATTATTCTAAAAACTTAAGGTTAGAACCCAATGCATTAGGTCTTGTTAGCTCAATTTATGAAAGAAGTAATCAACTTGATTCAGCACTTTATTATGGGCTTAAAGCAAATAAACTTACAAAAATATGGAGCGGACTATATTTGATACTTGGGAATATATATCTAAAACTGAAACAGAGAGATTTGGCATTTGATTATTATAGAAAGGGAATTCCAGTTGCTATCAAGTATTTCGTTTATATAGACTTAGTGGACATTTATAATAAAATGTCAATAGAATATGAATTGGCGGGCAAAAGAGATTCATCTATTTATTATGCACGAAAATCTATTGATGTAGAAGGTGTAAATTCCTATGCTGAAGGTAAGTTGCGGGCTTCAACACAATTAGCAAAACTTTATGAAAAAAAAGGTATCAAAGACAGTACCATAAAATACCTAAAAATATCTGAAACGTTAAGAAATAATTTATTTAATCGACAAAAAATTAGAGAAGCACAAGCATTTGCCTTTAATGAAAAATTACACCAGCAAAAATTATCTACACAAATACAGGAAAATCAAAATAAAATAAAGTTGTATGTTTTACTCGTCATTATCATCGCTTCTCTAGGAGTAGTATTTCTTTTGTGGAGGAATAATCAACATAAACAAAAAGCAAATAATTTACTCTCTCGCCAAAAAGAAGAGATAAATCTTCAAAGAGAAAAAGCAGAAAAGGCTCTTATCCAACTCAAAGCTACTGAAGCTCAACTCATCCAATCTGAAAAGTTAGCTTCTTTAGGCGAACTTACGGCAGGGATTGCCCATGAAATTCAAAACCCATTAAATTTCGTCAATAATTTCTCAGAATTGAGTGTCGATTTAGCAAAAGAGTTAAAAGAAGAAATCAAAAAGCCTGAAAAAGATTGGGAATTAATTGATGATTTAGCAAATGATTTAAGTCAAAACCAAGAAAAAATCAACTATCATGGCAAACGAGCAAGTAATATTGTAAAAGGTATGCTCGAACATGCTCGCACAAGCTCTGGTGTGAAAGAATTGACTGACATGAATGCTTTGGCAGATGAATATTTAAGACTGGCATATCATGGACTACGAGCAAAAGACAAAGATTTCAATGCAACTTTAGAAACGCATTTTGATGAAAACTTACCTAAAATCGAAGTTGTCACTCAAGATATTGGTCGGGTTTTGTTGAATTTGATTAATAATGCTTTTTATGCTGTTTCGCAGCGAAAAAACCTGCAAGGTCTGCAAGACCTTACAGGTTTGGATATTTATGAACCAAAAGTTATAATTAGTACAGAAAACATTGATAATCAATTGACTATAAAAGTAAAGGATAATGGCATAGGAATGTCAGAAGCTACCAAAGCTAAAATCTTTCAACCGTTTTTCACCACCAAACCTACTGGGCAAGGCACAGGTTTAGGACTTTCATTAGCTTATGATATTATTACCAAAGGGCATGCAGGCACAATTGAAGTTAATTCATTTGAGGGAGAAGGAAGTACTTTTATTATAAAATTACCTATAACATTTTCTAAATAATTGATTAGATTTGTTTTCTCCTTAAAACCACTTTTCCTATGAAACGATTCTTTATTTTATGTAGTTTTTTGATGTTTTCTTCTTCAATATTTGCTCAAAAAGCAATAGTCGAAAAAAAAACACTTACTGATGCTCAACTCCCAGAAATCCTTGACAACTATATCCAAAATTCCTTATCTACTTGGAAAACACCTGGACTTTCGGTAGTAGTTGTGAAAGATGGGAATGTGGTTTTAAAGAAAGGTTTTGGTGTACAAAATATCACCGATAAAACGCCTTATACGACCGCTACACTATCCACTTGTGCCTCTACAACCAAGGCTATGACGGCTATTTGTATGGCTATTTTAGTCGATGAAGGCAAAGTAAAATGGAGCGATATTGTCACTAACATTCTTCCCGAATTTAAATTATCGAATCCGTACGTAACTGCTGAAATTACTGTAAAAGACCTTTTTACACATAATACAGGCCTCGGAAATGCCGATATGCTATGGGTTTTAGGTTATTCCCGTGAAGAAATCTTACAACGAATGCAAGCTATTCCATTATCATATTCGCTACGTTCTTCTTACACTTATCAAAATTTGATGTATATGGTGGCGGGCGAAGTGATAAAAAAAGTTAGCGGTAAAACTTGGGATGATTTTATAACAGAAAGACTTTTCAAACCTATTGGGATGAATAATACTTATGCTGATTATTCAAAAATTCCAACAAGTGCCAGCAAAACAACACCGCATTTCAAAGACAAAGAAAAGCAAGACGAAGTAAGAACCATTAGTTATTTAGATGGCGATAATGTAGGTGCTGCAGGTGGTGTTTGGTCGTCTGCCGATGACATCAGCAAATGGTTACAATTTATTCAAGACAGCACCAAAATCAACAAAAATCGCTTACTAAAAGCCGAAACTTTTGCCGAATTATTCAAGCCACAAGCACTTATTCCACCTAACGATTTTTATCCAACTACTAAGCTAACCAAACCTCATTGGACAAGCTATGGTCTTGGTTGGTTTCAGCATGATTATCGTGGAAAAATGGTGCAATTCCATACAGGAAGTTTAGATGGTTTAGTGGCAATTTATGGAATGATTCCAGAAGAACGCATTTCTATTTATGTTTTCGGAAACCTCGACCATACCGAGATTCGTCATGCCTTGATGTATAAAGCTTTCGATTTATGGAGTTTTCATGATAATACCAATGATTGGAGTAATGATTTCTTTCATTTATACAAAGGCTTGAGCGATGAAGCACGCAAAAAAGAAACTGAGCAGTTGGCTAAACGAGTATTAAATACTCATCCCTCGTTAGCATTAGAAGCATATTCAGGGAAGTATGCCAATAAAGTTTATGGCAATGCTGAAGTAACTTTAATAAATGATGTCCTCACTGTAAAGCAGCCTAATCATTTCAATTTCCCTTTACAACATTGGCATTATGATACTTTTATGGGAAGCAGCATCAATTGGTGGTGGGGAAAATCAATTGTACATTTTACACTTGATATTGAAGGAAAAGTGACAGGATTTTCGATAGATGGCATTGCTTATAGTAAGGAAAAGAAATAGATTCAAAAATATATTTTCTCCTAAACAATTCCAAAAATTATAAAACCCATAAAACCGAGTAGTTGATGGTATCGTATATAAAATAAACAAAACTTTATTTTATATGCACACTCCAAAACTCAAGGTGCTTGTTATGGCATCGCTCATCGCTCTAGGTTTTACAATGTTTTCTTGTAAAGAAGAAACCGTGAATATAGTAAAACCTGATGTGACATTTTTTGCTCTCGTCGATGGTAAGCAACTTATTAAAGTCAATGCCATGAATTCAGAAATGGCAACTGCAACAACTCCAATTACAGGTTTGCTTGCAAGCGATGCTTTAACAGCTATTGATTTCCGTCCTGCAACAGGTGAATTGTACGGAGTAAGTACACAAAATCGTTTGTATGTTATTAATCAAGAAACAGGTGTTGCAAGAGTAATCGGAACGACTACCCTCAATCCGACAATTAATGGTACTTCAGTCGCTCTTGATTTCAATCCAACAGTAGATAGAATCAGATTAGTAACTAATACAGGTCAAAATTTGCGTTTACACCCTGAAACAGGAGCAGTTGCAGCCACCGATGGAAGTATCAATGGAGGAGCAAACTCAAGCATAGAGTCGGTCGCTTACACAAATAATACTGCTGGTGCCACAAGTACAGTTTTGTATGATATTGATGCAAAATCTGATAAACTTTATAAACAAGATCCTCCAAACAATGGGACTTTGGTTGAAGTCGGTTCATTAGGCACTGATATCACCATGTCAGCAGGTTTTGACATTAATCCAACAGGCGATGCCGCTCTAACAGCTGTAATGGTTGGTGGAAAATGGGAACTCCACCAAGTAGATTTAATGAATGGAAAATTAACCAAATTAGGTAACTTACCCGCTGGAAATATCAATGGATTGGCTATTCCAACTTCACCAGTTTCTTATGCAGTTGATGAAACAAATAATCTCTTGATTTTTAACTTTATGAATGTAGGTACACCTGTCAGCAAAGCCATTACAGGCTTGCAGAGTGGTGAAACCATTTTAGGAATAGATATTCGTCCGGCAACTGGACAATTATACGCCTTGGGTAGTAGCAGTCGCTTATATGTACTGAATACTTCATCAGGAGCAGCAACAGTGGTTGGTACAACGCCATTTACAACATTATTGTCAGGAACATCTTTTGGTTTTGATTTTAATCCAACCGTTGACCGCATTCGTTGCATTAGTAATACAGGTCAAAACCTTCGTTTACACCCAGAAACTGGGGCAATTGCCGCCGTTGATGGCATTTTAAATCCAAATACTCCAAGTGTCACAGCTTCAGCTTATACAAATAATTTTGCAGGTACCACGTCAACAATATTATATAATATTGATAATATGACAGATAAACTTAATAAGCAAGACCCTCCAAATAACGGTACACAAGTAGAAGTAGGTACTTTAGGAATCAATGTTGAAGCCACAGGTGGGTTTGATATTACAAGTCGAAGTGGCATCGGATATGCAGCATTGAAAGTTGGCGATAAACCTGCTATATATAGCATCAATTTAATGTCGGGTTTAGCAACCAAAGTAGCCGATTTACCAAATACAGTTCGTGCATTTACAATTGGTACAGGATTTTAATCAAAAAAAATCCTTACCAAAGCCTCAAGATTTACATCTTGAGGCTTTGGTTTTAATTAAAAAATTACATATCTTAAAAAATTACATAAATTCTGTTCATTTTATTATTATTTTTACTCATATTTGTTGAACCTATTCATTAAAATTTCAGCCCAGCCAACCAAATCTATAAAATTGCCCTCATTATAAATACTGTGCAAATATTTCATAGAATACTTTCCTACTGAATATTATCACTCTCTGCCATTGGATACTCTTATAAAGTTTTACTTAAAATTTAGCCAATATAACTATTTGATTATAAGCATTTTGCTTACTTTATCATTTTTCAATACGTTCATATTGTTTTCTCAAAAGTGGTTTCATATTCATGAAAAAAATAGCCTTTTCTGTTTTCTTTGTGGTGTTTGTATGGGTTTCGGGGCGTTCTCAACAAACAGATTGTAGTAATATCGGTTTTGAGTTAGGTTCAACGCTCGGTTGGGTACTCACTAACGGAACTGTTACCGATGCCAACTCAAAAACAATCTATTCTGCCGAAAGAGTAGGTTCGATTGAAAACGAACATTTAATTACCAAATTAAGTGATGGAAACGACCCTAAAATCACCACCGAACAAATTCCGATGGTTGCTCCTGGTAGCAATTATTCAATAAGGATTGGCAATACCACAAGAGGGACTCGTTTCGACCGCATCAAAACTTCCTTTCTTGTAACGCCTGATAATACTTTATTTCAATATCAATTTGCTGTTGTACTACAAAACGATACTCGTGGCCATGAATCTTATCAAAAACCTGGCTTTAGCATTCAAATAACCGACAAAAATGGCAAAGAGTTGACTTGTAGTTTCTTTGATGTACAACTTTTGTCATCAGGATCTGTTACAGGTTTTAAAATCCAAGGTGATTTAGAATACAGAAATTGGACTAAAGGAGCAATTGACCTTCGGAATTATATTGGGCAAACAATCAATATTGAAGTTTCAGCTCATGGTTGTACTAAGCAAAGTCATTTTGGATATGCTTATTTTGATGCTCAATGTCTTAAATCAGAAGTAGAACAACCTTATACTTGTCCAGATGCAGATGGCTATTTGACACTAAAAGCTCCCGATGGTTTTGGAAAATATACTTGGAATACAGGAGAAACTACACCAACGCTAAAAGTTAAAGCAAAATTAGGCGATAAATATTTTGTAAAATTATTACCTATCGGAAGCCTCAACGACCAATGCGAACTACAATTAGACTACACCCTAAAATACCAAAACACAGCAAGCACAATAACAACAACACTTTGTGAAGGCGAAAAAATTGTGGTTGGCGATGAAACCTATCAAAAAACAGGGAAATATGTCAAAGTCATCAATCGGGCGGGAGTTTGTGATAGTACAGTTACGCTCAATTTGACTGTAAACCCCATTATTAAACATAGTCAAACGATTTCAATTTGTGCGGGAGAAAACTTTAAAGTTGGAGATGAAACTTATAATTCGTCTGGCATATATAATACTATCATCAAGCGACCTGCCAAATGTGATAGTATTGTCACAACTAACTTAACTGTACACGATTTTGATATCTCAATTGCAAGCAAAGACTCACTCATCACTTTAGGTGATAGCTTAAAACTCAATGCCTTGATTACTCCTGCAGGAACTTTTAGTTATCAATGGAGTTCACCCGTTGGTCTTTCGTGTGCTTCATGCCCCGAAACTTGGATAAAGCCCACTGAAACTACCAAATACACTGTTTTGGTAACAAAATCTGTCTGCTCAAAAAGTAAATTTATCACTATAAAAGTATTACAGTGTAGCACTGTTTACGCTCCTGAGGCTTTTTCGCCTAACAATGACCAAGAAAATGACGTATTTTTCGTTTACGGAGCGAAATGTGTCAAACAAATCAAAGAAATGAGTATTTTTAATCGTTGGGGCGAAAATATTTTCTTTGGGGAAAACTTTCCACCATCCAACCCAAAATATGGCTGGGATGGTACTTTTCAAGGACAAATCGTTGATACAGGAATTTATACTTATCGCTTATTTATCGAACTCAATGATGGCAAACTAATAAAAAATGAAGGTGCAATTACCTTACTTAGATAGGCTTCCGCTGATAAGTAAAAATAGTAATTGTATAAGGAGTATTTTCACCTACTTTAAAATCTTTTTGCTCAATAATATCAAAAAGGGTTTCATCAAATTCAGGAAAAAAAGCATCTCCCTCAAAGGTTTCATGCACAAGCGTCAAGTAAATTTTATCAGCAAATGGCAATGCTAAACGAAAGATTTCTTCACCACCCAATACAAAAACTTCATCTTCATTTTTGCATTTTTCAAAGGCTTTTTCCAAACTATCTACCACCTCAAAACCCTCATCAACTATGTAATCAACTTGCCGTGTAATAACAAAATTACCAAATTCGGACCAAATTCTATGTGGATTATCGTAGCTTTTTCGCCCCATAATCATTTTTTTTCCTTTGGTTACTTCTTTCAAATTATCCCAGTCGGCAGGAATGGGAGTCCAAGGCAATGCATTATTCAAGCCTATCGCTCGATTCTGGCTCATAGCAGCAATTAATGAAATAATGGGCATTTTGTGTATTTTTAATGTTTTTTGCAAAAATATGATAAAAACAATTTAAGTTTATTAAGACTTAACAATTTCATAACATTGTATTTTTCTAAGATTAATGAAAAATACTCACTTTTGTATCAAAATTACAGACACCAATAGAATCAATTACTAATAAAAAAAACTAAAACCTTATGTTTGGATTAGAAACCGACATTTTCCTGCTATTGTCATTCTGCCTTTTGGCTGCTTGTGCCTTTGAGTTTATCAATGGATTTCATGATACCGCCAACGCTGTTGCAACCGTAATTTATACCAATTCACTCAAGCCAACACAAGCTGTTGTTTGGTCTGGCCTAATCAACTTTGTAGGAGTTGTAACAGGCGGTGTTGGAGTAGGTATGAGTATTGTAAATTTGCTTCCTGTAGAACTACTAATTGACCAAAATGTTTACCATAGTATCGCAATGGTGCTTGCATTATTGTTTAGTGCCATTATTTGGAACTTCGGAACTTGGTATTTTGGTATTCCAGCTTCAAGCTCACACACCTTGATTGGTGCAATTTTGGGCGTAGGATTGGGCTATGCACTACTTCCTGACAACAAAATGGGTATGGCTGCAGTAAACTGGGATAAAGCAAAAGAAATTTTTTCAGCACTTCTACTTTCGCCTATGGTAGGTTTTGCTTTAGCTGTTTTCTTGATGTTTGCCCTACGTAGATTACTAAGCAAATCTATCAGAAAACAAGTCTTTGACGAACCAAATAAAGATGAAGCCCCACCATTCTGGATTCGTGCTATATTGATAACAACCTGTACATTGGTGAGTTTTTTCCACGGCAGAAATGATGGTCAAAAAGGAATTGGTTTAGTAATGTTAATCTTGATTGGTATTTTACCAACTTACTTTGCTATTAACAAAACCATTGATTTCAAAACATTACAACCAGAATTAGCTACGATTTCTAAGCAAATTGCTTTGATTGATACAACTCATGCCAATATCGCTGAGAAAGAAAAAATTGCTAAAATTAACAAAAGTATTGCTTTCTTGAATAATGTTGCTGATAGTGGCAAAGTTGAGAAAGCGAATGCTTTAGATATTCGTAAAGCTCTTTTGACAATCAGTAGCAACACTAAAAAATTGGTTGAAGATGAAGATGTTGTTTTAAGCGATACAAACAAATCAATTTTAAAAGACATCGCAACTAAAGAAGAAAAAGGTATCAGAAGATTTACTGACCATGCTCCTATGTGGGTAATTTTGATGATTTCTTTGTCTCTTGGTCTTGGAACAATGATTGGCTGGAAACGTATTGTAGTAACTGTCGGTGAAAAAATCGGTAAATCTCATCTTACATACGCACAAGGTGCTTCGGCTGAATTAGTTGCAGCTACAACCATTGGTTTAGCTTCTTGGTTCAAGCTTCCAGTAAGTACTACCCACGCCTTATCTTCTGGTATTGCAGGTACGATGGTGGCAAGCAAAGGTATCAAGAATTTGCAAGCTGGAACAATCAAAAATATCCTTTTAGCTTGGGTCTTGACCTTACCTGTGGCGATTATTCTTTCGGCTTCATTATTCGTATTCTTCCGTTGGTTGTTATAACCTTCTGAGAATCATACACACATCATTTCAAGATTAAATAAAATATTAGAGATAGTACTTGAGTACTATCTCTAGTATTCCTTTGCCTAAATTTATCTATCTGCAATATAATTTAGGATTGTACTAACTTATTTAATTTACGACTTAACACCTCGTATTTAACAAAAACACCAATATGAAAATCTTCTCAAAAACACTCTTCACGAGAGGGGTGATTCTTGCTATGCTATGTCTTAGCATTTCAGTTGTTCATGGGCAGCAAAAAGGAGCTTTGATGGAATTTGATACTTCAATGGTTAAAAGGCTGTTACTCACAATCAAAAAGTATGAATATGTCGGTATAAGCGGTTATATGCAACCTCAATTTCAGTTTATTCAGTCTGAAGGAGCTAAATCTTTTAATGGAGGAGATTATGCAGCAAATGTTAATAATCGCTTCATGCTTCGCCGTGGGCGTATTCGTTTCGACTATGCTCGATTTGATAAGAATAATATGCCACAAATAAATTTTGTATTTCAGTTTGACGGCACAGAAAGAGGTGTTGTAATTAGAGATTTTTGGGGTCGGATCTACGAAAATAAACTAAATATGTTTTCTCTCACAACTGGAATGTTTGCCCGACCGTTTGGTTTTGAAGTCAACTATTCTTCTAGTGATCGTGAAGCTCCTGAACGTGGAAGGATGTCTCAACTTTTAATGAAAACTGAGCGTGATATTGGTGTTATGACAACTTTTGATAGCCGAGTTATCAAGAATTTTATGAAAAATATTAAATTTGATATAGGTGTTTTTAATGGGCAAGGTCTGGCAGGAACAGCAGATTATGATAGCCATAAAGATGTCATTACAAGGCTTTCGTTAAAACCTTACAAGGTTTCTCGTAAATTAATCTTCAGCGGTAGTGTTTCAGGCTTATTTGGTGGGATGGAGCAATTTACTAAATATATCTACAAAATGTCAGGAAATCAATCTTTTGTAGTTGATTCTTCTGCTTCAAATGTAGGTAAAATTGCACCACGTACTTACTACGGTGCTGATGTGCAGATAAAAATACCAAACAAAGTAGGGCAAACCGAATTTAGAGCTGAGTATATTAGAGGAACACAAACTGCTACACAAAGTACAACAGAAACTCCTGGGGTTATACCAACTGCTAATGGCAAAAATGCTCCCTTATACATTCGTAATTTTGATGGTGCTTATTTTTATTTCTTACAACATTTAGGTAGCAAAAAACATCAATTTGTAGCAAAATATGATTGGTATGACCCTAATAAAAAAGTAAAAGGTACAGAAATCAGTAAAGCTTTTACAGCAGCAGATATTAGATTTAATACATTAGGTTTAGGTTATGTCATTTATCCAAATGATAATCTAAAAGTGACATTTTGGTATGAAATGCCTAAAAATGAAAAGACCACTTTAACAGATTATACCTCTGACTTAAAAGATAATAACTTCACTTGCCGAGTACAATATCGTTTCTGAGACATATTTTTTTGTTTATTCAAGTCCTACTGGTATTTCAGTAGGACTTTTTATTTGCAAAATTTTGCACTTTCATAAAAATCAAAATACTTTTTCATAAATTTGTACCATATCATTATGCAAGCATACTATTATGGAAACCTACGGAAAAATTTTGATGATTGCCAGTCCAATATTTTTGGCATTAGTACTACTTGAAAAAGCTTACGGATATTTTGTCAAAAAAGATTCATTCAAGGCAATGGACATGATTTCGAGTCTTACTTCGGGCTTCACCAATTCTGTTAAAGATGTATTAGGCTTAAGTGTTTCTATTCTTTCTTACGAATGGATGGTTAGCCATTGGACTATTTATAAAGTTGAATCAACAATTTGGGTTTATATGATTGCTTTTATTTCTTTAGATTTAACTGGCTATTTGGTTCATAGAATGGCCCATGAAATCAACTTTTTTTGGAACAAGCACGCTATCCACCATAGCAGTGAAGAATTCAATTTAGCTTGTGCTTTACGTCAAAGTATTTCTTCGTTTGTGAGTTTATTCACGATATTTTTATTGCCTGCTGCTTTGTTGGGTGTAGAACCAAAAGTCATTGCTATTGTAGCACCCTTGCATCTTTTTGCTCAATTTTGGTACCATACCGTTTATATTGGTAGAATGGGGATTCTCGAAAAAATCATCGTTACACCCTCGCACCACCGAGTACATCACGCCATCAATCCAGAATATTTAGATAAAAATCATGGACAAATTTTTATTATTTGGGATAAACTTTTCGGTACCTTTCAAGAAGAATTGCCCAACGTTCCACCTGTTTATGGTATCACTCGCCCAGCCAGTACTTGGAATCCGATAAAAATAAATTTTCAGCACTTATGGCTACTTATAAAAGACGCCTATCATGCCAACAGTTGGAAAGATAAACTCCGTATTTGGTTCATGCCCACAGGCTGGAGGCCAGCTGATGTAGAAGTACGCTTCCCTGAAAAAAAGATTGAAAATCCGTATAATTTTGAAAAATATGCCCCAAAAAGCTCAATATCAATGCTAATTTGGGTTTGGTTTCAGTTTATTTTCACTTTCGGGATGCTTTTTTATTTCTATGGTAATATTGCCAAATTTGGCGTTCCCAATATGTTTGTTTATGGTGGATTTATTTACTTAAATATTTTTGCCTACACAGAGTTAATGGACAGAAACCCGAAGGCAATTGTTTGGGAAATTATTAAAAATATCATCGGTTTTGCACTCATTTATTCGATGGGAGATTGGTTTGGTAGCAGCTTGCAATATCCTTGGATTACAAGCGTAATGATGGCTTATTTTCTACTTTCAACAGTCATTACCGCTTATTTTGTATGGTTTGAAATTCGTGGAGAAAAAGAGAAAATGGCATTTTCATAAAAAAACCTGTAAGGTCTGGGCGACCCCGTCTTTTCAGACCTTACAGGTTTGGGAACAATTTTCCATGCCCATACTCATAGCCCTGTTTGATAATCTCTTTGATGTCTTTAATTGTAAAATCTGTTAGTTCGATATGTAGCGGTTCTTCTGGGCGAATAACTGTTAATTTAACTTTTTTTGTAATATTAAACGAACCAATACTTCCATAGCTTTTGGCGTAATTCTCTGCCCATTCAATATCACTATTTTCAAATTGGTTGACTGTGATATCTTTTATTCGTTCTATTAAGCTAAAAAAACTACGATAGTTGAAATGTTCTAAAGGGCGATTTTTAGGATGCGTAGCTACACAATAAATCTCAGTCGCACCATCTTCAATTGCTTTTCGTAGCGGTACAACTTCTCGCAAACCACCATCCATATAAGCCTCACGATGATCGCCTCCAATTTGAATAGCTGGCATAATAAACGGCAAAGAACTACTTGCTCGAAGATAATCTAAAAAATGTTGTTCTAAGGGGTCTGCATAGTGCATTTGCCCTGTATTGATATTAACAGTACCGACTTTTAACTTTATTGGGCTTCTACGCAAAATGGTCATATCCAAATGCTTCTTGAGCTTATCATGAAGTGGATTTGTATCAATCAAACCATCAAATCTGCTTAAAAGTGTGTCAATGCCAAGTGAAAATTTCGATTTCAAGACGCCAATATCAGAAGGTTGTGTAATGTTTTCTAACCAAAACTTCAGGAGTTTTTTATTGACTAAATCCCAATCAATTGTTCCATTTTCGATAAATTGCTTTCCAGCTTCATTCACCATAAACGATCCATTCAATGCCCCTGCTGATATTCCATAAATCATTTCTGGTTTAAATCCAGTATCTAAAATCGCATGAATCACACCTACTTGCCAAGCTCCTTTTAGCGAACCACCACCCAAAACTAATGCCTTCATTGTAAAATATTTATATTAAAACGCTCTTTACATCCCTAAAAAATTAGCCTATCACTTAAAAAAAAGAAAGATCAGACTAAAAATTGCACTAAACATTTAAATCCTTTTATTCTTTTCTCAATTATACGATGAAATTAGCTATTTTTGAAAAAAAATTTAGAAAACTTCTCAAATGATAGATAAAAAAATATTTATAAAATTGGTATAATCCAAGAATATTTTGAACAATAACACTAAAAATATATTATTTTCATTAATTCTGCTCAATAAATCAGAATTCAGTTGTAAAATTGTACCCTCGGAGCAAAACGACTTTTTGCTCACTTCTTCATGCCATTAGATATTAATCAAATACAAGCCCCGATCGAGCAAGATTTGGAAATTTTCGAGAAGAAATTTCGTCAGTCAATGAAGACCGATGTAATGCTACTCGACCAAATAATGAAGTACATTATTCACCGAAAAGGCAAGCAGGTAAGACCCATGTTTGTATTTTTAACGGCTGGTACGCTCGGAACAATCAATGAGGCCACCTATCGTGGTGCAGCTTTAATTGAATTGCTTCATACCGCTACACTCGTACACGATGATGTAGTAGATGACTCTAATTATAGACGAGGTTTTTTCTCTATCAAAGCTCTTTGGAAAAACAAAATTGCTGTTTTAGTAGGTGATTATTTATTATCAAGAGGGCTGCTATTGAGCGTTGATAATGGAGATTTTGATTTGCTCAAAATTGTTTCCACTGCCGTAAAAGAATTGAGTGAAGGTGAATTATTACAAATAGAAAAAGCCCGCAAGCTCGATATTACTGAAGATGTTTATTACGAAGTAATTCGTCAAAAAACTGCATCATTAATGGCCTCTTGCTGTGCAGTTGGAGCAGCATCAGTTGGTGTATCAGCTGAAATTGTTGCAAAAGCCAAGCTTCTAGGCGAGAAAATTGGTATGGCTTTTCAGATAAAAGATGACCTTTTTGACTATGGCGATGCTGAAATTGGAAAACCAACAGGCATTGACATCAAAGAGAAGAAAATGACATTGCCATTGATTTACGCCTTAAATCATGCCTCTTGGTCGGAAAAACGCAATATCATTAATCTTGTAAAAAATCACTCTGAAAACCCTAAAAAAGTAACAGAAGTGATTGATTTTGTTAAAAAATCAGGAGGTATTCAATATACAACTGAAGTAATGAAACGCTTTGTTCAAGAAGCTAATGAAATTCTATTTACTTTCCCTGATTCTGCCTTTCGTAAATCTCTACACGACTTGGTGCAATTTTCTATTGAACGTACAAAATAAACTATATTTATATTTTATACAACTTATTCAATAAAAACAAACAATATTAAACAAGTTGTATATTTTGAATTTTCAATATAAAATGAAAAATATTTTCAATTCATTGATAATGAGCCTATTAGTTGTTTCTACATTTGCTCAATCTTCTTTTAAGCAGGTAAATAAAGTTAAAATTGAAGAGTATTTATCTAAACTCCCTGCTACGTTTAAGGTAACAATGTTGGTGGAAAGTATTGAGGGGAAAGTATATTTTAGCCATAGAGCCGACGAACGTGTGCCATCCGCAAGTGTTATCAAGATTCCGATTTTGATAGAATTGATGGAAAAAGTAAAAAAACATGAGCTAAGTTTAGATAAAATTCATACGCTAACCAATGCAGAAAAAACGGGTGGTTCGGGTATTTTAGCAAATATTGCAGAAGGCAAACAACTGACTATCAGAGATATTGCTCAAGAAATGATTCGGTCAAGTGACAATACAGCGACTAATATCTTGATTCATGAAATCGGTATGGAAGCCATCAATCAAAATTTAGCCCAATTAGGTATGATGAAAACTCGCCTCAACCGAGTGATGATGGACACCGAAGCTGTAAAACAAGGCCGAGAAAACTATGTAAATGTAGTAGAAATCAATGCCTTGATGCGACTGATTTATAATAAAAAGGTGGCCACTCCTACCCTATGCGATGAAATGATAAGCATGCTGAAAAACTGTGCCGATACCGCCACAATTCCAAGAAATTTACCAAAAGACCTCATTATCGCTCATAAAACAGGTGGTTTACCTTATGTACGAGGCGATGCAGCGATTATTTATACTACTAAACCTTTCATTATTTCTATTTTTATTGAGGGTTTTAATGATGAAACCGCCGCCGAGCAAGCCATTGGCGATTTAGCTGAGATTTGTTGGAGGGAGTTAAGGTGATGTAAATCATAAACCTCTCATACTAAATATTCTCGCAGAAACATCTCCTTTATCTCAATTTTTCACCATTATTTCTACAAAATCCCAAGCACATTACTTATATTTACTGCTTGTGATTACTTCTTTATTTACCTAAACTTCTTCATTAATATTGCTATGAAAAAAGCCTTATTTTTAATTGCTGCTCTTTTTATATTGAGCGGTAATCAAACTTTTTCGCAAAGTTTACTTGGCTTTGATGCCAAAAGTATTCAAAAACAATTAGATTTAGAAACCGAGTTTGATGCTCGTTTAAATGCCAAAAATCTACAAGAATGGCTTAAGCGAATGTCATCAAAACCTCATTTTGTGGGCTCTCCACATGACCGTGACAACGCAGTTTTTATGCGTGATTTGTTTCGTTCATGGGGTTATGAAGCAAGAATAGATACTTCATATACACTTTTTCCAACACCTAAAGTTCGCCAATTAGAGTTAGTTAGTCCAACAGTTTTTAAAGCATCATTGGTTGAACCAGCCCTGAAAGAAGATGCTACTTCAAGCCAACTGAAAGACCATTTGCCTACTTATAACTGTTTTTCCGGTGATGGAGATGTGACGGCTGAGTTAGTTTTTGTCAATTATGGTACACCTGCCGACTACGAAGTATTGGAAAAAATGGGTATCAGTATCAAAGGGAAAATTGCGATTGCAAAATATGGCAATTCTTGGCGTGGATTAAAACCTAAATTGGCTGCCGAAAAAGGAGCAATCGGTTGTCTCATTTACTCCGACCCAAAAGATGACGGTTACGGACAAGGTGATGTCTATCCAGCTGGGCCATTCCGCAATGAAAATGGGGTGCAGCGAGGTTCGGTTTTAGATATGCCCGTACAACCTGGCGACCCATTGACTCCAGGCTATGGCAACACTAAAAACGCCAAAAGATTAGATTATAAAGATGCCACCACTATCATGAAAATACCAGTGCTGCCAATTTCTTACGCTGATGCTTTGCCTTTACTCAAAGCAATCGGTGGCAGACTCGCACCAGAATCTTGGGCTGGGCAGTTGCCCATTGCCTATCATATTGGGCCAGGGCCGGCAAAAGTACATTTAAAATTAGAGTTTGATTTCAAAGTAGAACCACTTTTCAATGTAATTGCTGTAATGAAAGGTTCGGAATCGCCTGACCAATGGATTTTGCGTGGTAATCACCATGATGGATGGGTTTTTGGTGCTGCCGACCCATTGAGCGGCATGGTGGCTGTGATGGAAGAAGCAAGAGCGGTAGGAGAATTAGTCAAAACTGGTTGGAAACCAAAAAGAACAATTGTGTATTGTGCTTGGGATGGCGAAGAACCTGGTTTATTAGGTTCAACCGAGTGGGCGGAGACTTTTCAAGAAGAATTACAAAAAAAGGCGGTTGTTTATCTCAATTCTGATGGAAACGAGCGTGGTTTTTTATATGCGGGTGGTTCACATACATTAGAAAAATTCTTTAATCAAATTTCTCGTAATGTAACTGACCCACAAACAAATATCAGTGTTTCTGAGCGTTTACGTTCAAGTATCTTGGTAAATGGCTCGCCTGATGGAAAAAAAGAAGCGAAAACACGTAACGATTTACGTATTGGTGCTTTAGGCTCGGGGTCAGATTTTACACCTTTCTTACAGCATTTGGGTATTTCTGCTATGAATGTTGGCTTTGGTGGAGAAGGAGAAGGTGGAGAATACCATTCGATTTATGATTCTTATGATATGTTTGTTAGATTCAAAGATCCTGATTTTTCTTATGGTGTAGCTTTAGCAAAAACAATGGGAAGAACGGTTCTACGCTTAGCTAATGCAGAAATATTGCCATTTGAATTTCAAAGTTTTGCCAATACCATGCAAATTTATAGCGATGAGGTAGAAAAATTACTTGAATCACAACGTAGTAAAACCGATGAAAATAACCAGTTAGTGAAAGACGGACGCTTTGCTGCTGCCACTGACCCTACAAAACCCTACACGGTAAAGTTATTAGACGAAGTACCTTTTATTAATTTTGCTCCTTTAAAAAATGCTTTACAAAGATTAGAAAAAAGTGCCAATGACTATGCAGCTGCAAGTAAAAATGCTGACAAACTGAGTGCTGAACAAATGAAACGCTTAAACGAAATTTTATATAAAGCCGAACGTTCGCTATTATTACCTGAAGGTTTACCGATGCGTCCGTGGTATAAACATCAAATTTATGCTCCAGGATATTATACAGGTTACGGTGTAAAAACAATGCCATTGATTCGTGAATCAATTGAGCAAAGAAAATGGAAGGATACTGAAAATGGCGTAGAAATTACGGCAAAAGTATTAGATAATTTTACTGCTCAGATTGATTTAGCGGTTGGCTTATTAGGGAAATAAAAAAAATACTCCTTAGGCAGATAATCTGCCTAAGGAGTATTTTTTTTACAAAACCTGACGATTCGCACAGAAAAAAGTCGTTCGCCCACCTACTTTTGTAATCTCAATTTTTTCACCACATTCGGGGCATTTTCCTATTAAAATTTCGATATTTTGGATTCCCCAACCCCGTGCGTGTATCAGAAAGTTTTTGGGAAAATCATCATAATTGGCTTGTGAATCAATCGCTGTTTGTATCACCAAACGCATCGCTTCGTAAATCATAATTATTTCATTTTCAGATAATTGGCTTGACACTTTCTCGGGATGAATCTTCGCTTGAAACAATACTTCATCAACAATCCAATTACCAATTCCTGCCACTGTTGATTGGTCGAGTAATGCCGATTTGATGGGAGATTTCTTTTTGACCAAACTTTTCTTCAATTCTTCAAGAGTAATTTCTAAAGCATCTTTATTTATTTTCTTGCGAGATAAATATGCTTCGATATCTTCTACAATACCAATTCGTTCAAACTTTCTTGGGCATAGAAATCCTAATTTAAAACCATTCGCAAAACGAAAGATGATTCGAGCAAAACGTGGTGTATCTTCTTCATCTTTAAAATAGGCCAAATCACCCGTCATACCAAAATGAAAATGTAGCCAATAAGGTGCATCTAATTGTGCAAATAGGTTTTTACCCACTCGCTTTGTTCCAATAAATTGTTTGTTTTTAAGTTGATGAACAAGCGTATCATAATCAGTTGTGAGCAGTTTGGTATCTTCTACATAAACATCACTGATGGATTGATACAAACTTGTTTCTTCAAAAAAACGACGGTAGGTTTCTACTTCAGGGAGTTCGGGCATGATAATGATATTTATATGTAGATTTAACCCATTCTAAGAGTTTTTGTTTAATAGTGAATACTCTAAATGTATATCACGAGCAATTGCATAAAAATCTCCCAAATTTTCTACTTCATTTTCTCACAATTCCAAGACAGAATTTTGTCAATCTTTGATTGCTCAAAATACAATTACTAAATCTTGGAATAGTTATATATAATATAATTCTAAGACTATTGATTTTTCTTAAAAACTTACTATAAATTGGCATTTATTACTTCATTTTCGTCATTAGATTTATGGTTTAAAGCTACACACTTCAAGTAACTGTCTAAAAAAAATACAAAATATTTAATATTTACTTGACAATGTAAAATATTGGTCTTAATTTTGCACCTGTATTAAAAAAGGCACATCCGTATTGGAGCCTCTGCGTCAATAAAATCGTTTCAAAGAGTGTTTTTCTCTTTCATTCTATTTCCTTTCAGGGCAGCAACGGATGGTTCTCATCGTTCGCTTTATCATTTTTTTCGGCTATCGGGGCAATCCACGGTTTTGCGTGAGGACGACAGTGACGTTCCGACTAAAACATTTTATCCTTAATGGAACAAGTAAAATTTTCTGACCTTCCGGTCTCAGAGTACATCCTTCGTGCAGTTGAAGAAATGGGTTTTTCAGATGCAACACCTATTCAAGCTCAAGCTATTCCCGTTGTAATGCGTGGTGGCGATTTCATAGGACAAGCTCAGACTGGTACAGGTAAAACAGCTGCCTTTGGTATTCCTGCCATCGAAGCAGTAGATGTAGATAGTAAAAGTACACAAGTATTAGTTATGTGTCCAACTCGTGAGTTGGCTCTTCAAGTAAAAGAACAAATCCAAAAATTAGCAAAGTACAAAAGAGGCCTCAACGTAGCTGCCATTTATGGTGGAGAATCGTACGAGCGTCAGTTTTTGGCTTTGAAAAAAGGTTCACAAATTGTGGTTGGTACGCCTGGTCGTATTATGGACCACATCGACCGCAAAACCTTAATATTGAGTGATATTAAATTGGCGATTTTGGATGAGGCTGATGAGATGTTGAATATGGGTTTCAGAGAAGATATTGAAAAAATCTTGTCTTTTGCTCCAACAGAACGTCAAACAGTATTGTTCTCGGCAACTATGTCACCAGAAATCCTTTCAATTGCGAAACGTTTCCAGAAAAATCCTGAGATTGTTCGTACTTTGAAAACAGAGGTTTCAAATGCAAACATTGAGCAATTCTACTTCTCAGTTCGTAGAGAAGCGAAAATGGAAGTAATGACACGTTTGATTGACGTGCATAACTTAAAATTAATGTTGGTTTTTGCTAATACCAAATCAAAAGTTGATGAAATCGTAAGTGATTTGCAGATCCGTGGCTATGCTGCTGAAGGCTTACACGGTGATATGCGTCAACAAGTACGTACGCAAGTAATGAGTAAATTCCGTGCAGGAACAACCACTATCTTGGTTGCAACTGACGTTGCGGCTCGTGGAATTGACGTATCGGGTGTTGATGCTGTTTTCAATTTTGATGTACCACAAGATTTAGAATATTACGTTCACCGTATTGGCCGTACTGGCCGTGCAGGAAAAACTGGAAAAGCATTTATGTTTATTTCAGCTCGTGATAGAGGGGCTTTACGTAACATCGAAAACTATACGAAAGTTAAAATTGAGCAAGGAACTATTCCTACTTTCAACGAATTAGTAAAAACTCGCCACAACCGTTTTGTTGAGCAAGTAAAAGAAACCCTTACAGCAGGTGTTGATGCTTCTTTCGATGGAATTATTGCTCAATTGAGCGAAGAAGGTTATTCTGATGCTCAGATAATGGCTGCTTTAATCAAAATGCAAGTTGGTGCAGTGAAAAGCGATTTTGCTGACCATCAATTATCTGATAGCTACCGTGAGCCAAGAAGCAATGACAGAGATGGTCGTTTTGGTGGAAATAGCAGAGATTCAAGACCAGCTCCAGCTTATGGCCGTCGTGAAGGTGGATTCAACCGTGAAGGAGCTCCAGGTGGATTTAGAAGTGAAGGAAGTCGCCGTGAAGAGAATGGAAGCCGTGATTTTGCTCCACGTGAACGTCGTTTTGAACCAAGAGAAAGACGTGAAACAGGTACTCGTGGCTCGGGCAATGCCGACATGGTACGTTTGTTTTTGAGCTTAGGTCGCAAAGATAATGTTGCTCCCAATCATATTGTAGGTGCTATTACTTCTGAAACAAGTATTGCTGGTCGTGCGATTGGACAAATTGATATTTATGACAAATTTAGCTTTGTTGAAGTACCACAAGCAGACGTAAAACGTGTACTGGACGGAATGCAAGGCAAAACTATCAATGCTCGCCAAGTGAGCATGGAAGTTGCTAAGTAATAAATAAGTCAATAGACGATAGTAAAAAAGCGAAGTGAAAGTTTTTCGATACTTTTGCTTCGCTTTTTTTGTTACAAATTTCTTATTGAATTCTACGTGTTTATTTATTTAATTTGTAAAAAAAACAAACTAATGGAAACGCTCATTGTTAAACCTAAAAATATTGAAGAGCTTCATTTTGTGCAAACGATGCTCACTAAAATGAGAATTAAGTCTGAAGTGAAGGAGCAAAACAAAAAAAAACAGCTAAAAAAGGAATTTCTTGATTCATTTGAAAGACGAGTAGAGCAAGTAAATCAAGATTTGGCTGGTGAAATTAAATTAAAAAATGCTTTTGATTTACTCAATGAACTTTAAAATTGAAGCTATTGCAGCGTTCGAGAAAGATTTAAAGCAACTTTCAAAAAAATACCCTTCGCTTAAAAAGGATTACGAAGATATGTTATATAGTTTACTTGCCAATCCCCAACAAGGCGAACCACTTGGCAAAGACTGTTACAAAATTAGAATGTCTATTTCGAGTAAAGGACAGGGAAAAAGTGGAGGAGCGAGGCTCATTACAAATGTTAAAGTTGTCAAAGAAAAAGTATATTTGATTGCTATTTACGATAAATCAGAGATGGAAAACATCAGCGATAAAGAGCTGAAAGAAAGACTTAAAGATATTAAGTAACAGCTTTTGAGATTTATAAAAGCGAAGTGAAAGTTTTTCGAGACTTTTGCTTCGCTTTTTTTGTGGGTTTGGGAAACATTTTATTCAAATTCATAAAACATCAAACTATCACCTCCTCATACAACTTAATTAAGGTTATACCTAAGTGTTTTTCTATCAAAAAAATAGATTCAAGTGTAAAATTATGGCCAGCATTTTATCAAGCCTTTTGCCATTATCTCCAATTTTTATCGTAAATTTATCAGCTTTTTACTAATATAAAATTAGTAAAATCGTGATAACATGGACTATTTACAAAAAATATTAATTGATTTTGAATTGCACTCAGTGGAAGGAATACAAGAGTGCTTTGACAATGGTGTTAATCCAAATGCTATCGTCAATGGCAAACCATTGATTGATGGTTTGATAAATATGTATGCTCGTGGGCCATTATTTAAAGAATGTATCAAAGTATTTGTAAACAATAATTTGGAGTTTGAAGATAAAGTATTATTGGCAGTCTTATTAGATGACGCTACTGCTTTGGACGCTCAATTGTTTATCAATAAAGAAGCATTACTAAAAAAATATTCATTTAATTCTACTTTCACGCCCTTATACAGAGTCTCGCTATTGCATATTTGTGCTGAATATAATCATTTATCCTGTGCTAAGATTCTTGTAAAACACGGTGCCGATATTAATGCCAAAGCAGGCTTAGATAAAAATGGTTTTGGTGGACATACACCGATTTTTCATACGGTCAATCAACATGAGAATTTATCTATTGATATGCTAAATTATTTTATTTCTCAAAAAGCTGATTTAACTCTCATCGTTAAGGGGCTTGTTTGGGGTAAAAGCTATGAATGGGAAACATTTATTCCTTCGGTGAATCCAATAAGTTATGCGATGATGGGTCTTCTTCGGCAATTTCAAAGAACAGAGCAGGATGTCTATGCGGTTGTTTCATTATTGCTCAAAGCTACCTATCATATCGACTATCAGCCTGCAAATATCCCTAACAAATATTTGAATAGTTAGAAATTTTAATGAGCAACAAACAAAACCAATTGCTATCAATACTGCTTTTTAAAATAAGCAGTCTAAAAAATAATCTAAACGAGTAACAAATTTATAAAGCTTATTACGTTTTTCCTTCTTACACAAGTTTCCTTCTTTTTGAATATTATTGAATAAATATTGGTTCTTTGAATCTCTTCATTTGTCTTAGAACAGCTCCCAAACCCTTTTGTTTTTCTTCATCATCTGAAAATAGATTACATTTTTTTGTACAAAATAAAATGATAAAAATCATATTGATTGATTTTGAATCAAATTGGCTTTTTTTTGATTCACAAGTTCATCAAATTAAACTGAAATTTGTACTACTATTTAGTAAAATAATACCAATTCTATTTCAAAGATGAAAACATTACTACCTTCAACAAAAATCTGGTCAGTCTTGGTACTGGTCTTAATTGGCAATATGGCTTTTGCCCAGAACAAAATTTCAGGTAAAGTTACAGATGCTAAGAATGAGGCTTTGGTAGGTACATCAATCGTAATTAAAGGTACAACCAAAGGTACAACAGCAAATGCAAACGGTGAATTTTCGATTGATAATGTAGCCAATGGTGCTTATAAATTAAGCATCTCATTTTTGGGTTATTCTTCAAGAGAAATTGAAGTAAATGTGCCACAAACGGGTAGTTTGACTATCCAAATGCAAGAGAATCAAGCTGATTTGGATGAAGTTGTCGTTACAGGGGTTTTTGATAAACGTACAAAGATGGAATCATCAGTGGCTATCTCAACATTAAACGCCAAACAAATGTCAGTTTTAGCACCGACCAGTGCCGCCGATTTACTGAGAAATATTCCTGGGGTTTATGTCAATAATGCCCGTGGAGAAATTGCCAATACAGTTTATTCAAGAGGTATTGCCGCTAACTCTATTGATAATGCTTCGGGCTATTATTATGTATCAATGCAAGAAGATGGTTTACCATTGATGAATGTAAATTATGGAACAGATAATTATCTAAGAGCCGATATTACAACGGAACGTTTGGAGGCTGTTCGTGGTGGAACTGCTTCGATTTTAGGAGCTAATGCTCCAGGTGGAATCTTTAATTATGTTTCAAAAACAGGTGGAAAAACCACACAAGGCGAGGTAAGAGCAAAATATGGTTTAGAAGGTAATGGTAAAAATCCGTTCTATCGTGTTGATGCCAATATCGGTGGGCCGTTGAGCAAAGATGGTTCGCTCACTTATAATATTGGAGGCTTTTATAGAACGTCAAATGGAGCAAGATACCCTGGTTATGCCAGCAATAATGGTGGTCAAATCAAGGCCAATATTCTTAAAAACTATTCATCGGGAAGTTTGAAGTTATTTGTAAAAGTGCTTGACGACCACAATGCACAATCTGAATTTATACCTTCACAAGGCTGGGATAACCCAAAAGTGATGTCTGGACTATCAATTACTGATTCTTATAATTTGCCTGCTTTTTCAATGCAAATTCCTATCAATAATACTGGTTCTGCTACTTTCAATTCAAAAGACAAATATTATAACCGAGATAAAACCTTTGGTTTGAACTGGGTACAAGACTTAGGAAATGGTTGGACAATCAAAAATGATGGTAAATACTCTGTCAAAAATATGACTGGTAATGTGCCAGCCGTTGTTACACCTTATGCAACAGATGGTATTATTTTTTATGCTTTACCACATTTATTACAAACAGGGCATTTGGGTACTTATATTTTCAATGATAAGGTAACGGGTCAAAACCTCGGCACAATTACGATGGTACCAAATATTATCAATGGAAATTTTGCTGGATTTAACTTTATTCCTGGAGCAAACAACAATTTCCCAGGGGCAAATATTCAGAAAAATTCATTATTCTTCTTGCCTTTATTCTACCAAGATATTGCCATCAACGAATTCATGAATCAGTTTGCTGTTTCAAAGAAATTAGATAAAATGAGCTTCAATTTTGGTGCTTTTTATGCCAATTCAAAAGTTGACCGAGTAGGTGGACAAGAAGATTCGGGCGTAGGTGTCGGTACCATGCAAGACCAACCACATTTGGTTGATATTCAGCTTAAAGGTTTAGATGGTAAAACATATCAAATTACCGACCCAAATGGTTTCATGGACTTAGGCAGAGGAGGTATTACTACTTCAAATGCTAAAAAATCTCAGCTTGCTTTATTTTTTGGTCACAATTGGGCGATTACTCCAGCATTGAATCTTGATTGGGGTTTACGCTATGAACATACCAATTATGCTGGTTCAAATGTACCTGTTACTCGCAATCCTAACGAATTCAATCCAACATGGGGTGGTACAGATGGTAATCCTCTGACGGTTTATGATAATGGTGGTGGAAGTGTAGGTACCCCTCTTCCATTTAATAAAACTATCAAAACAGTATCATTTTCAGCGGGTTTAAACTATAAAATTAATGAAGGAGCAGCAGTTTATGTTCGCTATGCCAATGGAAATAAAGCCCCTGAAATTGGTCAGTTCTTTTCGGCCACAAGTCAGTTCCTGATTAATAGCTTGAATACAGAAGCTCAGAATATTCAACAAATTGAAGGAGCATTGAAGCTTAAAAAATCAAAATATTCTTTAAATGTTACGCCTTTTTATAGTCTTTTATCTAATGTTCCAAACTTACAATTTGGATTTCAAGATGCAAACGGGCAAACGTATAACCCTACTACACAATATGGAAAATTCAGAACCTTTGGTGTAGAATTGGAAGGTACTTATATAGTTAACCCTAATTTTAGTGTAAGAGCTCAAGCGACTATTCAAAATTCAAAAGCTGTAGAATACAAAACTTGGATTGCCAGTGGTGTGAGTGCCAGCAAAGATGTATTACTTGATTTTTCAGGAAATGAAACTGATAACAATGCTCAGTTGATGTTTGGTATTACGCCAATGTATCAAAAAGGTAAATTCAATGCTTTGTTCAACTATTATTATATGGGGGCTCGTCAAGCAAATGTCCCAAATGCTTTCAAAATGCCAGCTTTTGGTCAATTAGATTTAAGTATTGGTTATGATTTAAGCAAAAAACTAAGATTACAAGCCAATATCAATAACCTTACAAATGTTTATGGGGTGTTGGGTTGGTCTGGTCCAGGTGGTTTCCCTGCTGCCTTAAATCGACAAGGATTCACCAAAGAGTTTGTAGCTGCTAATCAAAATGCCGTTTATTCAACGCAAGGTTCGATGCCAAGGGCTTATTTCTTGACACTGAGCTATAAGTTTTGATTGATAAAAACAATGCCAAAAACCACCTTGTCAAAAGCAAGGTGGTTTTTAGCCAAATAAAACTATGAAAAAAACAGGCATTTTTAACACAAGCATTTGACCTATTTTGCACCTTTACTTATTAGATAAATTTGACAAAAAAATTCAACCAATGAAAACTAAACTTAAAGTAACAATCACTTGCTTGTTGACTATCATTTCAGTCATCTCTCATGCTCAACTTCCTCATTTAGATAAAACAGGTAATGCTGTCAAACTAATGGTGGATGGCAAACCATTTATCATTTTAGGTGGAGAATTGCACAATTCCACAGGCTCGGACAAAGTAGCCTTGAGCAAAGTTTGGAAGGAAATGAAAGACTTAAACCTCAACACAGTTTTGGCTTACGCTTACTGGGAATTATTAGAACCAAAAGAGGGACAATATAATTTTCAATTGGTAGATGAGGTGATTACTGGTGCTAAAAAAGAAAATATCAAGGTGGTTTTAGTTTGGTTTGGTGCATGGAAAAGTACCGCCTCTACTTATGTACCTGAATGGGTAAAAACTAACCCTAAACGCTTCCAACGATACACTCTCGAAAATGGAAAAACATTAGAGATGCTGTCGCCTTTTAGTGACGAAAACCGCAACGCTGACGCAAAAGCTTACGCTGCCTTGATGCAACACATCAAAGAGGTGGACAAACAACATACCATTATCATGACCCAAGTTGAAAATGAGCCAGGTTGTTTTGAAAACTATCGTGATTTGTCTACAGATGCCTTAAAAGCTTGGCAAAGTCCAATGCCTGTTGAAATGCTCAACTATTTAAAAGCGAATAAAGGAAAACTTTTTCCTGCACTCGAAAAAGCGTGGGCAGCAAATGGCAACAAGACCCAAGGCACTTGGGAAGAAATATTGGGCAAAAGTACTGAGCAAGGTGAGTACAAATTCTACACGGAGGAGTTGTTCATGTCGTACTACTATTCAAAGTACATCAATTATATAGCTGAAAAAGGCAGAAAAATATATAATCTTCCTGCTTTTTGCAATGGTTGGTTATACAATAAAAGAGGCTTTTACCCACATGCTACCATCAATCCACATGTTTTGGATGCTTACAGAGCTGGTGGCAAGGCTTTAGATTTTTACTCGCCCAATGTCTATACGATTGAATACGACGAACTTTTTGATGCTTACACTTCCAATGGCAACACCCTTTTTATTCCAGAAAGTTCGCTAATGCCCGCAGGAGCATTCTATGCTATTGGAAAATATAATGCTTTGGGTTTTGCCCCATTTGGAATTGATGGCGAAAGAATGAAAAGTAAAGAAAATATCAATAATTTGAATCTACTGAAAAGCACTTACAAAGCCATTTCACAAATGACCAATGTCATAGCTCAAAACTATGGAAGTGATAAAATGAAAGGTGTTTATCTTAATCCTATTAAAGAAAAACAAGAACTAAACTTGGGTGATTACAAATTGGTGGCAAGTAGCTCTCGAAAACCAGGTTTTAGTATTGATTTTGGTAAATCTTTAGAGGAGGCAGGAAAAGCTAAAATGTCTTTTGGGCCACCAAGTACTGAGACAAAAGAAGACAAAGCTAAGGCTATGCCAGCAGGGCCATTTGGGCCGCTTCCAGAAGAAATCGGCTCGGCCATCGTCATCCAAAATGCTTCTGATGAATTCTATATAGTTGGTTATGGAGTAAAACTTGACTTTGCTTTAAAGGATGGAATAAAATTTAATCATCTCGGTTTTCTTTCGATTGATGAAGGCCATTTTGAAAATGACAAATTCGTAGCCACCAAACGCTGGAATGGTGATGAACAAAAAGTTAGTTTGGCAGGAGATAAAATTACAACATTAAAAATCAGACTATACAGATTCTAATAGCGAAACATCATGAAAAACAACATATTTATATCCTTTGCTCTGCTATTCAGTAGCATTTTTAGTTTAAAAGCACAACAAACTTATCCTTTCCAAAACGTAGATTTGCCGATGGAGCAAAGAGTAGATAATGTAATTTCTTTGATGACACTTGAAGAGAAAGTTGCTTTTATTTTTGATTATAAAGTTCCTCGCTTGAATATCGCTTCGCCTGGTAGTGCTGAAGGAATTCACCAAGCATTAGTAAAACCGCCTCAGATGGGTGCAAAGCCAATTCCTACTACATCTTTTGCTCAAGTCTATGGCATGGGAGCTACTTGGAATCCTGCTTTAATGAAAAGGGCGGGCAATGTAATGGCTTACGAAGCTCGGTATGCTACACAAAATGAAAAATACAAACTATCATCATTGGTACTTTGGGGACCAACCACTGACCTTGCCCGTGATCCTCGCTGGGGAAGAAATGATGAAAGTTATAGTGAAGACTCATTTTTGGTTGGAACGATGGCAACAGCAGTTAGCAAAGGTATTCAAGGTGATAATCCTAATTATTGGATGGCTGGTTCATTACTCAAACACTTCTTTGCCAATAGCAACGAAACTACTCGTGGGAGGTCATCATCGAATTTTGACAACAGACTCATGAGAGAATATTATGCAGCCCCATTCCAAATGGTTTTTACTAAAGGCGGTGCAAAATCATACATGGCTTCTTACAATGCTTGGAATGGTATCCCAATGACAGTTCATCCAATGTTGAGAGATGTGGTAGCAAAAGAATGGGGAGCCGATTGGATTATATCTTCCGATTTTCTTGCCGTTGACCATGTATCAAATCAGCATAAGTATTTCAAAACTAAAGAAGAGACAGTCGCTGCTGCTATTAAGTTGGGGATGAATCAGTTTCTTGATTTTGGTGGTTTAAGCAAAAATATCAATAAGGCTTTGACCGATAAGTTGCTTACAGAAACAGATATTGAAAAAGCGATTAGAGGTAAAGTAAAAGCATCATTGAAGTTAGGCTTACTTGATAATTCTGATAAAAACCCTTATAAAACGATTGGCACTAATGGAGAATCTGAGCCTTGGAACTCGGAAAAACACAAAGCAGTAGCACTTCAAGTAGCTCGTGAGTCGGTAGTTTTGCTCAAAAATACTAATCATACTTTGCCATTAAATAAAGGAAACATAAAAACAATTGCTGTAATTGGACCTCATGCCGACTCTGTTTTATTTGATTTTTACAGCGGAGCTACTCCTTATGCAATCAGTATTTTGCAAGGCTTGAAAAACAAATTGGGGTCGAATGTAAATATTAAATTTGTTCCTAATAATGAATACAATGCTGCGGTAAATGCTGCAAAATCAGCCGATTATGTCATTGTAGTCATAGGAAACGATCCAATGTGTGGAACAAAAAACCTTGGTGAAGCTTTTAACTTTGATAGCTCTACCAAAGAATGCAAAGAATGTGGAGAAGGAAGAGAAGGCCGTGACAGACAATCACTCGACCTACCTGCCGAAGATTTAGTAAAAGAAGTTTTCGCTGTAAATCCCAAAGCCATCGTTGTGCTTACCTCCAGTTTTCCTTATGCCATCAATTGGAGTCAAGCTCATGTGCCAGCCATTATGCACATTACACACGCTGCTCAGGAACAAGGTACTGCCATTGCAGATGTTTTATTTGGAGATTATAATCCAGCAGGAAGATTGGTGCAAACTTGGCCAAAATCACTTGACCAACTGCCTCGCATGATGGATTATGATATTACCAACGGGCGTACTTATATGTACTTCAAAGGTGAGCCACTTTATCATTTTGGTTATGGGTTAAGCTATAGTACATTTGATTACGCAAACCTGAAGTTAAGTAGTGCAACCATGTCAAAGAACGGAAGCATTACAATAACAGCGGACATTAAAAATACAGGAAGTCGTGATGGCGATGAAGTAGTTCAATTGTACATCCAACATCCTCAATCAAAAATAGTTCGTCCTATCAAGGCATTAAAAGGTTTTGAAAGAATCAATTTAAAGGCGGGAGAAACTAAAAAGGTTACATTTAAAATTGATGCTGAATCGTTGGCTTGGTGGAATGATAAAACTGCTGCTTGGGAAGTAGAAAGCGGTTCTGTAAAAGTTTTGGTAGGCAGTTCATCGCAGCATATTAAATTGCAAAATGCTTTTACAGTGAATAAATAGATTTTGAAAATTAACCCTAACCTCTAATTTATACAATGAAAAAAGGCTTTTTTACATACGAAAACGGCATTGTGCTTCTCATGGCACTTACATTTGGATGCTTATTTTTCGATCGATTGGCACTTAATTTTTTGATGCCCTATGTAGCCAAAGATTTAAACTTAAATAATACTCAAATCGGGCTTTTAGCTGGAGCTTTGTCATTGGCTTGGGCATTTTCGAGTTTTTTCTCAACCGCTTGGGCGGAAACAAACAACAAGAAGAAAACCGTTTTCATCATAGCGGTCTTTATATTTTCGGTTTGTTCATTTGGTTCGGGCTTGGCTACATCTTTCATTACATTATTACTTGCACGCTTAGTAATGGGCTTTGCTGAAGGTCCAGTTATTCCTTTGGCACAGAACTTTGTTGAGCGAGAATCTTCACCAAATCGTTTAGGCTTAAATGCTGGTATATTACAAGCATTTGGTTCGGCATTATTTGGATCAATTTTAGCCCCCGTACTTTTAGTGCAAATTGCTGAAAACATCGGTTGGCGAAGTGCTTTTTTTGTAGCTGGTGCTCCAGGCTTATTATTAGGCTTGTTAGCTTGGAAATTTGTCAAGAAATCAACTGCAGAAAGTGTTGAGGTTAAAGACAAATCAACTATTAATATTTCAGAACTTTTACAGTATAATAATATTAAGTGGGGAATCGGAGCAGCTTGTTGTATTTTCGGTTGGTGGTTTGCTACTTTACCATTTATCTCCAATTACTTCGTCAATGTTCAGGGAATGTCTGCTGACGATATGGGTAAAACTATGGGACTTTTGGGTGTTTCGGGTCTTGTGTCTTCCATTATTGTCCCTGCACTTTCTGATAAAATCGGTCGTAAAAAAGTCCTCATTATTTTTATGATTATGGGAGCATTATTCCCTTTTGCAGTATATTATTTGGCTGGTTCTACCATTCATTTGCCTGCTATGTTTGTTACTTATTTTATGATGGGTAGCATTCCTTTGGTGGCAGCCGTAATTCCATCCGAATCTGTTCCTGAACATTTGAAAGCCAAAGCCATCGGCTTAATAACAGCGATAGGAGAAATTGTAGGCGGTGTACTTGTTCCAGCATTAGCTGGTATCCTTTCCGATAAAATCGATCCTTCTGCATTTTTATGGGTTTCGGCAGCATTGGCTTTAGTGGGTTTATTGTTTATATTTAAATTAGAAAATAACGCTTTAAAAGAATAGTTTTACAAGAAAGAATTCTTAAATCTTAATAAAAAATGAAAATAACATATTTTGTTTCGGCACTCATGCTTTGTGCATCAATGTCGGTTTCAGCTCAAAAAAAATGGGACGAAACCCCTAAGGGCACATTTAATCTTATCAAAAATCAAGGCGGACAAACCCTTGGTTATTCACCAACTTCTGGTGTAAAAATATTGACAGTTAATTGTTTGGCATTCAAAGATTTAAACAAAAATGGCAAACTTGATAAGTTTGAAGATTGGCGTTTACCAGCCGACCAACGTGCAAAAGATTTATCATCAAAACTTAGTGTAGAAGAAATTGCAGGTTTGATGTTATATTCTGCTCATCAATCTATTCCTGCACGTGCGGGAGGGTATTTTGCAGGAACATATAATGGTAAACCATTCAAAGCAGGCGAAACTGACCCCAGCGATTTGACAGACCAGCAGAAGAAATTTTTGAAAGAAGATAATCTTCGTCATGTATTAATTACGACCGTACAAACACCAGCTATTGCTGCTCAATGGAACAATAAATTACAGGCTTTTTGTGAAAGCGTAGGTTTTGGAATTCCCGCCAATAATAGCACCGACCCTCGCCACGGTACAAGAGCAAAAGCCGAATATGATGCCGCTTCAGGTGGAGAGATTTCGATGTGGCCTAACTCCTTAGGTATGGCAGCTACGTTTGATCCAACTTTGGTACAAAAGTTTGGTGAAATTGCAGCTACTGAATACCGTGCTTTGGGTATCACAACAGCACTTTCTCCACAAGTTGACATTGCTACCGAACCTCGTTGGGCAAGATTCAACGGAACTTTTGGTGAAAGTCCTTTGCTTTCGGCAGCGATGGGACAGGCTTACTGTGATGGTTTTCAAACGACCAAAAACTCACTCACAGGTTGGGGTGCTGGAAGTGTAAATGCAATGGTGAAACATTGGCCTGGCGGTGGTTCAGGAGAAGGCGGTAGAGATGCTCACTACGGTTCAGGTAAATATGCAGTTTATCCAGGCAATAATTTCAATGCTCACCTAATTCCATTTTTACAAGGTGCTTTCAAATTGAAAGGAAAAACACAAACAGCCTCTGCCGTAATGCCTTACTACACTATTTCTTGGAATCAAGACACAAAAAATAAAGAAAATGTAGGTAATAGCTATAATAAATACCTAATCAACGATTTGCTACGTACCAAATATAAATATGATGGGGTAGTTTGTACTGACTGGGGAATTACTGGCGAACACAAAGTACTTGACCAGTTTTTAGATGGGCGTTCTTGGGGTGTTGAAAATCTAAGCGAAGTTGACCGTCATTATAAAATCTTAATGAATGGTGTTGATCAATTTGGAGGAAATAACGATGCAAAACCTATCATTGAAGCTTACAAAAAAGGCGTTGCTGAATTTGGCGAAGCTAAAATGAGAGCCAGAATGGAGCAATCGGCTGTTAGATTATTGAAAAATATCTTTAGAGTAGGTGTTTTTGAAAACCCTTACTTAAATCCTGACGAAACCCAGTCAATAGTTGGAAAACCTGCATTTATGAAAGCAGGTTACGAAGCTCAATTAAAATCGGTTGTATTACTTAAAAATCAGAAGCAAACGTTGCCAATTACTTCAAAAAAGACCGTTTATGTTCCAAAACGTTTCACGCCAGCCAGTCGTAATTTCTTAGGTGTTGAAACGCCTGCTTCTACTGACTATCCTGTAAGTGTTGATTTAGTAAAAAAATATTACAATGTAACCGACAATGCCGATGAAGCTGATTTTGCCTTAGTTTTTATCCAAAATCCTGCTGCAACGATTGGCTATAACAAAGATGATTTAAAAGCTGGTGGCAATGGTTATTTTCCGATAAGCCTACAATATGGCGATTATACCGCTACCGAAGCCCGTGAAAAAAGTATTGCGGGTGGCGATCCATTAGAAAAATCAAATGATAGAGGTTATAAAAATAAATCAACAAAAACTGCCAATATCGCTGATGCTCAATTGGTTGCAGAAACAAAAGCAAAGATGAAAGGTAAGCCCATGATTGTGTCAATTTTCACATCAAATCCTATGATTTTTAGTGAAATTGAGAAAGATGCTTCAGCTATTTTAGTCAATTTTGGGGTGCAAGACCAAGCTCTATTTGAAATAATTTCTGGAAAAACAGAACCTTCGGCTCTTTTGCCAATGCAAATGCCTGCCAACATGATTACAGTTGAAAAACAAGCTGAGGATGTGCCTTATGATATGATTCCTCACAAAGATTCAGAAGGAAATAAATATGATTTCGGCTTTGGAATGAACTGGAAAGGTGTGATACACGATGGTAGAGTTACAAAATTCAAAAAGTAAAATGGAAAATCCGATTAGGAGAGTAGTTACAGGTCACACTAATGATGGCACAGCCATTTTTACTTCTGATGAATCTTATGAAACCATTGTGATTCCAACAGGAGATGCTGCAATGGCAACTATCTGGACAACTGCCACAGTGCCAGCCGATTGTAATGACGAAATTGACGGTAGAAATAGAGATGCAGGAACAACTCTCAAAGGTGGTTCGGTAATTCGAGTAGTAGATATGCTACCTAATGCTTCATCGCCTTTACACCGAACGAATAGTATTGATTATGGCATTGTGCTAAGTGGAAAAATTGAATTAGAACTTGATCATCAAGTATTTAAAACAATCGAAGCTGGAGGAATCATCGTGCAACGAGGTACCATTCATCAATGGAGAAATCCGAGTAGTGACGAAATTTGCCGAATCGTTTTTGTACTAACAGAAGCAAAACCGTATGAAGTAAATGGCGTAGCTTTGGAAGAATGTATGATACATTGAATTTGGAATAAGGAAGTGGGAGTTTGGAATTAAAAAATTCCCAATTCCAAACGCTCAATTCCCAATTAACTATGAAAGATTTATTTGATTTAACTGGTAAAACTGCTCTCATCACTGGCTCAACCTCAGGTATGGGCAAAGCTATTGCTCATGCAATGGGTGTTTTTGGTGCAAAAATCGTAGTTTCGAGCAATGATACAGCAGGTGTAATACAAACTGTTGAGGAATTTCGTTCGGCAAATATCGAAGCTATTGGAGTTGAGTGTGACATGGGCAATAAAAGTGACATTGATGTTCTTTTTCAGCAAGCAATTAGCACTTTTGGGAAGATTGATATTTTAGTAAACTGTGTAGGTATCGCTTCAATCGGTGGTTTTTTAGAAATAAATCAAGAGAATTTCGAGAAAACAATGAACATTAATCTGCAAGCGGCTATTTATCTTACCAAATTGGTTCTCCCACCCATGCAAGCTCAAAAAGATGGGGTAATTATCTATTTAGCAAGTATCGCTGGGGTTCGTGGCAACAGATATTTAGGACTTTATGGCATTTCAAAAGCTGGGCTAATCGAATTAGCCAGAAATTTAGCCGTTGAGTTTGGTCCAGATAATATTAGAGTAAATACCATTTCGCCAGGCATGATCAATACACCTTTTTCGGAATCTTTAATGAAAAATGAAGAATTTATGAAAAAACGTTTGGTACAAACTCCGCTCCGAAAAGTTGGAGAAGTTGAGGAAATTGCTGGTGTAGCCGTCATGCTTGCCTCAAAAGCAGGTGGTTTTATTACAGGGCAAAATATTATAGTTGATGGCGGAACTACGATTAGTGATGGAAATTGATAAGAATTGGAAATTACGATTTGGGGGTGTGGAATCAATCTATTCGTAGCAATTAAAATTGAATAAATAAAATGAGATTTAACAACAAAATATGCTTAGTAACGGGTGCAGCATCAGGAATTGGGAAAGCAACCGCCTTGTCTTTTGCCAATGAAGGTGCAAAAGTTGTCGTTTCAGATATCAATGAAGAGGCAGGAAATTTAGTAGTTGATGAAATAAAAAATAAAGGACAAGAAGCTATTTTTGTGCAATGTAATATTGGGAAAAGAGAAGATATTGCTAATTTGATAAACACAACCATTCACATTTTTGAAAGAATTGATTATGCCGTCAATTGTGCTGGAATTGCAGGAAAAGTATCATTACCAGTACATGAATATCCTGAAGAAGATTGGTTGAATCAAATTCAAATAAATCTGATTGGAACTTGGTATTGTGTGAAGTTTCAGTTAGAACAAATGATGAAACAAGGTGGTGGAAATATCGTTTGTGTTTCTTCGGCCGCAGGTTTGGTTGGACAACCAGAAAACTCGCCTTATGCCGCTTCTAAGCACGGTGTGAATGGCTTAGTGAAATCAGCCGCCATAGAGTATGCTACCAAAAATATCAGAATAAACGCTATTTGTCCAACTGCCATCGAAACGCCAATGATTATGCACGGTCGTAGAAATTTGGCAGAAAATCCTATTGCATTAGAGCAAGCCAAAAATCATCAAAGAATGAAACGCATGGGACAACCTCAAGAAGTAGCCGATGTAGTTCTATGGCTTTGCTCCGACCAGTCAAGTTTTATTACAGGTCATTGTATGGCAGTCGATGGTGGAGCTTTTGCATAAAATTTAAACGTTTAATGAATACTATGAAAAATCTCTTTTTAATAATCACTATTTTATTGGCAACCTGCACTTTCAATGCTCATGCACAAACCAAACCAACAAAAGCCTTCAAGCATATTGTAACGGTCACTTTCACTGAAAATGCTTCTCAAAAAGAAATTGAAGAAGTGGATACTTCTTTCAAAGGTTTGACAAAACTAAAAGTTGTGAAAGGATATGAATGGGGTATCGCTCCTATCACCGACCGAAACAAAGAAATTAAGCATACGTATGCTTTCACTTTTGCATCTTTAGAAGATTTAGATAAATACGCAACTTCGCCAGAACACCAAAAGCATATCAAAGTAGGTGTTGACATTACTAAAAAAGTTGAAGCCGTTCAATATTTTGTTGAGAAGTGATGGAACATGAGGCACAATTTCGTAGAGAAAATCTACAAAATTGTGCTTTATTGTGTTATTTTCCCTTAATCTTTTGCATACCAAAATGGAATAGTAACATATTTAGTCCACACTTTCTTGGGTAAACTATCTGTTTCTAATGCCCTTATATATAGTTGATTACGTCCAATTATGCACTTTTCGGTACTCAAATAGGTACTTATGCCTTTTGTTCTTTCAGAGCCATGCTCCTCATACAAAAACTCAACTGGGTGTAAAGTCGAATCATTTAAAGCGATTTGAAAATATTCGCCAAAGCATTCCAGACGAGCCTTATCTTTCAGTGAACGTTTTTCATGTCTTTCCAAATTTTCGGGTATTTTTGGCACTTTACAAATCTTCGACAAATCAGCATCAAGCACTTTTCCATAGTTGATAAATAGCTTAATGAATGGCTCTTGAATCACATCAGCCTGAATACTGGCTTCTGCTATTTCTCCATCAGCTCGTTGGTTATCATAAAAACTTGATTTCAATTGATAATCGGTGGAACCGCTTGAATAAAAATTGCGAGATTCTAAAAATGGCAATCCGTTATGTTCAAACAATTTTTTAGTATAAATGGACATTGCTAACACCATAAAAGTAATTGCAAACGAACTCATATACAGGTAGTATTTTTTGCGAGGCAAATTTGAAGCAAATACTAAATTGATATAATTGATAGGTTTATACATACCAAAATACAGCAAGGAGCTACTTTGTACTATTATTTTTAACCATTTTCCTAAAATAGGATGCTCTCGGTATTTCTCTTTAGTTCCAATAATAAAACCGAATGCACTCAAACAGAACCAAGCTATCAAAATAATTCTAAGAAAGTACATAACTTTTACATAATATTCTGGAATATATGTTTTAACCCCAACAATTAACAAAAACGATAATATATATATCAATGCAATCATAACACTAAACAATACCAAAATGAATGCTATCGAAAATATCTGACTACACCTTCTGTCTAATCGAATGATGAAATCGTCTAATTTGCCAAATGTCTTTTTGATACTTTCCCTTAATTCTGTATTAGTATTGGGCAGTTTTTCAAAAACAATTCCTTGTGGGAACACTGCCCGCAGCCCTACCATTGCAATCCAGAAAGCTCTGAGAATAAAATGAACAAAGAAAGTGGTTATCAATAAATAAGCTGAGGCCTTAGCAAAGCTATAGGCCAAAGTTGGGAGTAATACATTGCTAAGAGAATCTTTTGCCTGATAATTTTCAAAGTAATACGAAATCGCTTGCTCGATTAAGTCAGGAAGAAATGAGGTTGAAAAAATGGCTGCTCCTGAAACCACAAATTCCAAATTCCAGCTTTGATTCGATAATTCTTGTAACCAATTGCTTCTATCTTGTGTAGAGTTTTCCATGAAATGTGTTTAATTCTAATTTTAAGATTTTTGAATGTAGGCTTCAATAGTTGTTTTTGCAAGTTAGAAAAAAAAACTTTAGGATGATTTTCAAGCCAGATATTTTTCTTCGTACAGCTTTTGAAATAAGCAACATTGTTCATTTACATAAAATCAAAAACTTACAGTTATTGTCTTTTATCCGTTTATTTTTCAGATTTGAAGTAAATAGTTTCTAATAGATTGATGTAAAAACGTTGCCAGTTAAATCAAAATGGCGGCGTTTTTTTTGCCTTATACTAAGGCAATTTCAAGTCATATAATTTCAAATATCAAAACATTTACCTAATTCTTCCATATTTTAACATAAAATGATTGAATATGTATAACAATAGAATATTATTGACAATAAATTGTATTATTCATATATTAACTTTGTTCAACCGATTATCATCAAAATTCAATAAAAAAACTGCTTCTACTAAGCATAGAAAACAATTTTTATAAGCAATTGCTAATGTGAGGTTATTAACATTGTAAATACATCAAAAATGAAGTCAACCCAAACTCCCAAAGCGGGACTTCCGCAAGCCATTATCATTCTCATTATCAGTATTTTACCAATGATGGCAATTGTGGCACTCATGCCTGTGATTCCTGTCATTATTCAGCATTTTCACGATGTATCCAATATCATGACGCTCGCCCCATTGATAGTGGCGGCACCTGGGATTTGTGTAGCCTTGCTTTCGCCGTATGCAGGGTATTTAACTGATAAATTGGGAAGAAGAAAATTGTTGCTGATTTTTACATTATTCTATGGCTTTGGGGGTATTTTGCCTTTCTTTTTACAAGATTTTTCTTCTCTAATGGCTGGACGTTTATTGTTGGGTATTGGTGAAGCTTTTATTCTTACCATTGCCAATACACTTTTGGGTGATTATTTTGAAGAATCCGACCGTGCAAAATGGCTCATGTGGCAAAGTATCGCTGGTGCGGTGAGTGGTTTTATGCTTCTTTCGGCGAGTGGCTATCTCTCAAGTCTGGGCTGGAACTTTCCATTTTTGGTTTATAGCATCGCTTTTATCGTTACCATCGGCACCTATTTCTTTATTTTTGAGCCAAAAAGTACCTTAAAAAAGACAGATTTTGTTACTGAAAACAAAGCTACATTCCCATTGAAATTGATACTTCGCATCATAATTTTAACTATGCTGGCAGCTATACTTTACAATGTTTACATTATCCATTTTTCGATGGCTCTCAATGCAATGGGAATTGCTGACCAGCAGAAAATCGGTAATTATAGTGCCATTGCCAGTCTGGCAGTGCCTATTGGTGCTATGATTTTTAAGTATTTTTCCAATAGAAGTCCTCGTTTTCAATTCACATTATTGTTTGCATTGATTGGTATTGGCTTGATAGGCATAGGTTTATCGTCCATGATTGAGGTCACCATTTTGTTTGCTTGGGTACAGCAATTGGGTGTTGGCATGGCTATTCCTATTCTCATTGCATGGGCTATCAAAGAAGTTCCTGTTGAATTCAGAGGGCGAGGCATGGGTTTTTGGACTTGTGGGTTCTTTTTGGGTCAATTTCTCTCTCCACTGGCGGTTTCTGGAATGCGAAACCTTACAGGAAATATGTTAAACGCCTTTGTTGTATTCGGAGTTATTTGTTTATTGGTGGCCGCATCTAATGGTTTTTTGACAGAAAAAAAGCCATGATTTAAAGACAAAATAGCATAGAATATTTCTTAAAAAACAAATGATTTCTCTGAAAAATGCTCGAAAATAATTTAAATAAGGTCGTTCCAACTATTGATACGCAGCAACTTGAAAAAGTTTTGCTTGATGATGGTGTGCCTGTGGCTGAACTAAATCGCTATTCAAACAAATATTTTCATATCAATCGTTTGGAAGAATATCATAAGATAGGAGGACATTCATTAAAGTCAGATTCACAACCGAGAAGAATCAATATTTACAGTTTTTTCTTTCTTACCAAAGGCAAAAGTATCCGTAGCAATGGATTGGACACTTATGAATTTGGCGAAAATACCTTTTATTTTATTCCTGCCTATCAGATTACGATTTTCAATTCTTCGCTCAAAGACGTAGAAGGTTATTATTGCCATTTCAGTTTGGAGTTACTTACCCGTGAAACACCTCTCCAAGATGTGCTGCAAGAATTCCCTTTTTTGCAATTTAATAGTTACCCTTTGGTAAAAATTAGTGAAAAAGCTCGCAAAAATTCTGAGAATGTATTGGATAGGTTGATTCAAGAATACAATGCCGATGAAGATTGCAGAATCGATATTTTAAGCGTATATCTAAAAGCTTTGTTTAGTGAATTGAAGCCTTTTGTGGAGATTTCAAAACCAATTACGACCAATGCCATGAACAAAATAACAGAGCAATATAAAAAAGCTTTGGCGAATAACATTTCGGAGAAATTTAAAATTTCAGCGTACGCTGAGATGCTTAATGTTACGCCCAATCATCTTAATAAATGTGTGAAAATGACCACCAATAAATCGGCACACGATTTATTGGATGATATGCTATTGATTGAAGCAAAAGTGCTTTTAAAACAAACCAATCTGAATGTTACCGAAATCTCATACAAGATTGGAAAAAACTCATTGAGTGATTTCACTCGATTCTTTAAATCCAAAACTGGATTGCCCCCGAGTGAGTATAGAATTAGTAAAATTTAGTACAAAACTCACCAAAGTCTTTCCTCGTATTCTTTTTACTGATTAAAAAAACAAAAAATATGTTACAAAATATTCCAAAAACTGGCGTTTCGCTTTACTCTTATTCAGGCGAATTTGGGGTTTCGATGACCCTTGAAGATTGCTTTGCCGAAATGTACGATTTAGGCACAAATGGCTTAGAAATTCTTGCCAATGGTCATATTCAAGATTATCCAAACCCAAGTGATATTTGGCTCGAAGAATGGCACAGACTTTTGAAAATGTATGAGATAATTCCTGTAGAATATGGTCATTGGGTAGATTCAAGAAGATTTCCTGGAAGAGAATTAACAACCCAAGAGTCTTATGATAGCTTGGTAAAAGACATCGAATTGGCGAATAAATTAGGCTTTACTGTTTTACGAACCAAGTTAGGCGTTATTGATTTTGACTTAAATCCTGTAAATAATTGGCGAGAGTTTATCAAAAAAGCTTTGCCAGTTGCCGAAGAGTATGGTGTGGTAATGTGTCCAGAAATTCATCAACCGACCGAGTTAAACTCAAAAATGGTGAATGATTATGTGGAATTTATTGAAAAAACAGGTACCAAGCATTTTGGACTAAACATTGATTTTGGCATATTCCAGACTTCGGAAAGAATGGTTATTCCAGGATTTGACAATGAACCAAGCAAGCCAGAAGAATTAATCCCTTATTTGAAATACACCCATGCTTGCCATGCCAAGTTTATCCACATGACCGAGGATTTTATTGAACCAACCCATCCTTACGAGGCAATTATCAAAGTTTTGAAAGATAATCATTGGAATGGTTATATGCTGAGTGAATATGAAGGCAAAAACAAAGAAATAGCAGGGTATGCCTGCGACCAAGTGCGTAAACACCACGTAATGATCAACAGATATTTAAGCAAATAAATGCAATAACATGAGACTTTTAGAACAGAACTTAATACAATTAAGGGGTTTTCGGAATGTAAAGACCGCAGAAAAAACAATAGGCTTTCAAGTACCTATCCGACTCAAATATTATAGAGGAATTTGGGTATCACAATTACGAGCGGCAACAGTTTTCGTCAATGAGGACAAATTTGAAGGTGACCAAATTTTCTGGACAATCAACGGTCAGCATATTGAGCAAACCGACTTAGGAAATTGTACAGATATACATTGGAGCAGCATGGAAAGTGCCACACTCACCATAAGAAAGGAAGGTGGACTTGTTCCCGATGTCTACGATGTAAAAGTCGCTTATGACCTTAGTGCATCCTACCTCCCACCAGCCATTGACACGGGCTATTTTGATACAAAAGGCGAACGCCGCATGGTTTTAGTGAAATAACATATAAAGTTCAGGATAAACGCATTAAAAGAACAAATAAATTGAAAAGATTTATAAATACTTCCTTCTCTATCGTAGTTATGTCACATATTTTAATGCGTTTATCCTCAATAAAATCGGCAAAAACGAAATTAGTGATTTTGCCACCTTCTTCAAATCGCAAATAGGCATACAATCTTCTGAATAAAGATAATCAACTTGATTTTTTTGTATTTAGGAATATCATAAACTCTGATTTTTATTCAATTACAATAAAATGGATTGATTTTGAATGTTTTTGGATTAATTATGATTCACATCATATTAAATTAAAACTTAGTTTTGTATAAAATTTACTTTGAATATTATAATAAAAAGAAACGATATAAAAAATGGCAAAGAATCCTCATTATTTATCCCAATTGGCTTATGTTGAACTATTGAGTACGAACCTTGCTGAAACCGTAAGATTTTATACCGATATAGTTGGTATGGACGAAACAGGTCGTGATGAAAACTCTGTTTATCTGAGAGCTTGGGGGGATTATTTCTTTCATACACTCAAAATTACACAATCTGACACCAAAGGACTTGGTGCTGTAGGTTGGAGAGCTGACAGTGCTGAAGCTCTGGAAGAATGTGTGGCACATTTAGAAAACATTGGTGCTGGAAAAGGCTGGAGAGATGCCGACCTCGGACGAGGAAAAGCATTCAAATTTCAATCGCCTGATGGTCACAAACATGAAGTTTTTTGGGATGTCAAATGGCTCAGAGAAACAGGCGAAAAAGCCAGTATTTATGCCGACCGCTATTCAAGTAATCGCCGTAAAGGAGCCAATCCACGTCGGATTGACCATTTCACTTACTTAGTTGCTAAATTCCAATATGCCAAAGAAAAAGCATTTTGGCAAGGAATGGGTTTAAAAAATCCTGACGAAATCAGAATGGAAGACCATATTCCACCCATCGGAGGTCTATGGACAATTGGTAATCTTTCGCATGACATAGCTGTTTTCTCTGACCCGAATCTTGAACCTGGTCAAGGTATAGCCAATCATATTTGTTATAATCTTGATAGCCGTGAAGAGGTACTTTTAGCACTTGATTGGTTTACTGAAAAAGGTTATAAATCAGTTTGGGGGGCTCCTACTCGTCACAAAGCCGATGAAGGCTTTTTCTTCTACATCATGGAGCCACACACAGGAATTTTGCTCGAAATTTATGCTTGTGCAAGACTAATTTTTGCTCCTGACCACGGCCCAGATGTTCATTATTTAAAAGACAATCCAAATGATGCTTGGGGTTTAACCAATCCTTTTGCTGAAATGGCAAAAGGCAAAGTTGGTGGATTGGACAAGCCAGTTGATATTTGATTAATTTACGATTTATCGAATGACGATTTACGATTTTGTAAAGTCATTCGATAGTAACATAAATTTTCTCAATCGTAAATCTAAAATCGTAAATTCAAAATCAAAATGTGGCATTATTTTCCTGGGCAATATATGCCCTCTTATCAAGTAAATAGAGCATTGACGCAAGCACACTACGGTGGTGGCGAATTTGCTGAAATATTAGAAGTTGCAAGCGAAATCGACCCATCTGACCGTGAAAGCTTTAATAAAGCGTGGGTTAAAATGGGTGATAAAGTATATGAAAAAGCAGAACAATATGCTGCAAATGGGCAAAAAGTTTCTGCTCGCAGAACGTATTTGAGAGCCTTTAATTATTTACGTACAAGTGAATTCTTCATGAATTTGCACGATGAGCGTAAGATTCCTTATTATCTCAAATGTCGAGATGCTTTTATTAAAGCCATTCATCTCTTCGATGAAAAACCTTTGCAAATTGAAATTCCGTTCGAAGGTTCATCTTTACCCGCTTATTTATTTACACCAACTGGTGTTAAGAATCCTCCCGTAATGGTCATGTTTGGAGGTTTAGATAGTTTAGCTGAAGAGCTTTATTTTGGTATCGCTCAACATCTCAACGAACGTGGGATTGCTATGTTGTGTGTTGATGGGCCAGGTCAAGGAGCAGCATTAAGGCTAAATCATATTCATACAAGATATGATTATAATGTACCTGGAACTGCTGTTTTGGATTATATTATAGCCAATCTTGGAGAATATGTTGATACTTCTCGTGTAGGCATAGGGGCTGTTTCGATGGGCGGATATATGGCTGCACGTTGTGCTGCATTTGAGCCACGCTTTAAAGTGTGTATGATATTCGGGGCTGTTTGGTCTTATTATGATATTTGGAAAAATCGTCCAGACAATCATCCTTTAGCAGAAATTGTACAACATATTGTCGGAGCTGAGAACATGACCGAAGCTCGTGAAAGGCTAAAAGACTTTACCTTAGAAGGTGTGGCAGAGAAAATTCAATGCCCTACGTATATTTTGCATGGTGAAGATGACCGCCAGAATTTTGTTGAAAATGCTTATAAAGTCAATGATGCTTTAACCTGCGAGCATGTGATGGAGATAGTGCCAAAAGATGAAAGTGGGTCGGCACATTGCTCGGTAGATGACTTTACAAAATCTTTCAATATGTATGATTGGATTGAGAAAAAAATAAAAGCATAATCATTTAAGTAGATGGGATATTTTTGATTATTGTAATGTATTGATTGAAAGAGTTTTACGGAGTTTTACATTAATAATTTATCCTTAATAATTCATTATTACTTAATATTCAACCTTAAATAAAATGAGCAATATAAAAAAAATCTTAGTAGTTGGGGCTGGCATTGGTGGGCAATCAGTTGCTATTGGCTTAAAAAAGGCTGGCTTTGAAGTAGATCTCATAGAATTACATAAAGAATTTAATGTGTATGGAGTAGGTATCATTCAGCAAGCCAATGCTCTCAGAGCCTTAGATGCCATTGGTGTAGCCGACGAAGCAATGCGTAGAGGTTCGCCTTATGGAAAAGTAAAATTATGTTTACCTCATGGTATTCAAATCGGAGAAGCGGGGACACCACCGATAGGCAGATTTCCAAGTCATAATGGTATTTCTCGGAAAATACTCCACGAAGTATTATTTGAAGAAGCACAGAAAGTTGGTTTAAATTACCGAATGGGCTTATCCGTCGAAAACATTGATAATCAGCCTGATATTGTTAATGTAACATTTACTGATGGCACAGCAGACAGCTATGATATTGTGATTGCGGCTGATGGTGTCAATTCAAAAGTACGAAAACTTATTTTTGGAGAGTTCAAAACAAATTACGTTGGTTTATCTGTTTGGCGTTATGCTTTCAAGCGTCCTGCCAACTTAGATACTGGTTACATTTTCTTCAATAAAAAACACAAATTGGGAGTTATTCCGATGACAGCCGATTCGTGTTACATATTTTTAAATTCTGCCGAAGGTGAAAATCCTATCATTCCAGAAGACCAATTGGTAGAAAAACTAAAAACTTATATGTCGGCTTATCCTGTGCCTATTGTTCAGGAGCTAATTCCGCAAGTAACTGATGCTAAGTTAGTCAATTATCGAACATTAGAGACCCTCAAAATGCCTGCTCCTTGGTATAAAAACCGAGTCGTAGTTTTGGGAGATGCTGCTCATACTACCATTCCACAATTAGGGTCTGGTGCTGCATTAGCCATCGAAGATGCCGTTGTTTTGATAGAAGAATTGCAAAAAGAAGGGGAAGTATCAGAAGTTTTTGAGAGATACATGAAACGCCGCTACGAACGCTGCATGATGGTTGTTGATGTTTCAGAAACTTTAGGAGCTTGGGAACTACTCGAATACAATGACCAACCACTTCCAGAAGGTGCAAATATGGGTATGCTCATGGGCAAAACTGGTATGGCATTGACTGCGGAAATATAATTACTCAATGACGAGTTTCGATTTACGAATGACGAATTCGTAAATCGTTATTCGTAAATCGTCATTCAAAATGAAATTAATAACATTTTTAAATAAAAACCAAGAAAGCCGCATCGGTTGGCTACAAGGAGAAAAAGTAGTAGATATGCAATTGGCAAGTGAAAAACTGCCAACCGATATGCTCACTTTCATTGATAATCATGAAGAATATTTCAATATTATTAAAGATTTAGGTGAAGTTGAAGCTCATTATTCAATCGAAGAAATCAAACTTTTAGCTCCATTACCAAATCCTCGAAGCATAAGAGATTATATTGGTTTCGAAATGCACATGCTCAATGCTTCAAAATCTTTTGGACATACAGTCGGAGCGGCTTGGTACGAAATGCCTATTTTTTATTTTACCAATCACCACAATGTTTTTGGACCAAATGACGAGATAAAAAGACCTGCAAAGGAAACAAAACTGGATATTGAGCTTGAAATCGCTTGCATAATTGGCAAAAAAGGCTCTGATATTAAGATGGAAGAAGCCAAAGACTATATTTTTGGATACACCATTTTCAACGATTGGACGGCAAGAGCTATTCAAAAAGTAGAAATGACCATTCCTCTTGGGCCACACAAAGGCAAAGATTTTGCTAATGCTTTTGGACCTTGCATAGTTACCGCCGATGAATTTGAACAATACGAAGTACCGTTTGCAGAAAGTTATTTTGAATCACCTCTGAAAGTTCCAACAGTACAAGATGCCAGATTTGATATAAAGATGACTTCAAGAATCAATGGTGAAACAATTTGTGAAGGAAATTACAAAACCGTTCATTATACTTTTGGACAAATGCTCGAAAGAGCTTCTGAAAATGGCGTAAACATAATGCCAGGTGATATTTTAGGTTCAGGAACAGTTGGTTGGGGAAGTTTAATTGAAAATAATTTCACTGTTCATCGTCCACTTGAGCCAGGAGATGTGGTAGAATTAGAAATTGAAGGAATTGGGGTTTTGAGAAATAAAGTAGTGTAGTTGTTACTGGGAAATTTGTTACTGGTTATTAGAAAATTAGTTTATTAATTCAGCAGCTAACCAATAACCAGTTCCCAATTAACTAATTCCCCAATCAACCAATAACCAATTCCCCAATAACAAAACATGATTTTAGAAATAGCAACATTCGATATTAAAGAAGGATACCAAGCGGCATTTGAACAAACTTTTGCAGCAGCCGAAGCCGTCGTTTCACAATCCAAAGGTTTTATTAGTCTAAAATTTCATCATTGCATCGAAATTCCTACAAAATACAAGGTTTTGATTCATTGGGAAACCCTCGAAGACCATACAATTGGATTTCGTCAATCAACATTATTTACCGAATGGCGAGCAATTTTATCGCCCCACTTCAATCAAGCACCAGTTGCTGAACATTTTGAAATAATTTAGATAACGTAGAAAAACCTGCAAGGTCTCTCAGAGCTTATAGGTTTGATTATAACAAAACAATGAAAAGAATAATCAAAGGAGCCATTGCCCTTTTCGAGGCAGAATCAAACGATAAAAAAGTACGAGAAACTGTTGAAAGTTTTATTCAAGAAATAAAAGATGGTGGTGATGCTGCCGTACGAGCAATTTCTGAAAAATTGGATAAATGGTCGCCCGAAAGTTTCAAATTATCAGAAGACCAAATCCAAGAAATTATCGGTAGTTTACCAAACCAAGTAATCGAAGATATAAAGTTTGCTCAAACGCAAATCCGAAATTTTGCTCAACACCAAAAAAATGCTTTGAAAGATATTGAAGTAGAAACATTGCCTGGTGTTTTTTTAGGACATAAAAATATTCCTGTCAATAGCGTTGGGTGCTATGTGCCAGGTGGTCGTTATCCAATGGTAGCCTCCGCTCACATGAGTGTGCTTACAGCAAAAGTTGCGGGGGTAAAGCGTGTCATTGCTTGTACCCCACCAATCAAGGGGGAAATCCCTGCGGCTACTGTGGCAGCCATGTACATGGCGGGTGCTGACGAAATTTATTTACTCGGTGGTGTTCAAGCTATTGCAGCAATGGCTTTAGGAACTGAAACCATCGGAGCAGTGGATATGATTGTTGGCCCTGGTAATGCATACGTTGCCGAAGCAAAAAGACAATTGTTTGGAAAAATTGGCATAGATTTACTGGCCGGCCCAACTGAAACATTGGTGATTGCCGACGAAACAAGCGATGCTGAAATTTGTGCAACCGACTTACTCGGTCAAGCCGAACATGGGCCTACTTCTCCAGCAATTTTATTGACAAATTCAGAAAAGTTAGCCTATGATACAATCAAAGAAGTAGAAAGACAGCTAACTATTTTGCCTACGGCTGATATTGCCAGTATTTCGTGGAGAGATTATGGACAAGTGATTTTGGTGGATACCGTTGATGAATTGGTAGCAGAAGCTGATGCAATCGCCAGTGAACACGTTCAAGTAATGACCGAAAATCCACGTTATTTTTTAGAAAAAATGACAAATTATGGTGGTTTATTTCTCGGACAATATACAAATGTTGCCTACGGAGATAAAGTCATTGGTACAAATCACACCTTACCAACCAAGCATGGAGCCAAATATACAGGCGGACTTTGGGTGGGTAAATTCATGAAAACTTGTACTTATCAAGAAATCAGAACACCTGAAGCGAGTGCTATGATTGGTGAATATTGCTCTCGTCTTTGTGAAATTGAAAACTTCGCAGGACATAAAGAACAGGCTGATATTAGAGTGAGAAGGTATAGTTAATTCGGAGTTTGGAATGATGAATGGGGAATTGTTCTCTTACAGCTCTGATTTCAAATTTCATAAAAATATTTAAGAATGAACGAAAAATCCCAAATCCCAAGCCCCAAATCAGTACTCGTCACGGGAGGAGCAGGAGAAATAGGCTCGGCTATTTGCCGAAGATTTGCTGAGAATGGTTTTGATGTGATTATTACTTATAATTCGGATGCTAAAAAAGCTGAAAAGTTATTAGCTGAACTAAATGAAATTACTAATGATGAATTACGAACGACTAATGAGTCAAAACAAAATCGTAAATCCAATCATAGTATTTTTCATGCCCCAACAACTGATGCCCAGAAAGTAGCAGAACTGAAGGCATTTGTGGCAGAAAAGTACGGAAAATTAGATATTTTAGTAAATAACGCAGGAATCACCACGCCAGTGCCACACCATGACTTAGATGCTTTGACTGATGAATGGATTGATAAAATCATGCAAACCAACTTCAGAGGTTCGTTTGCAATGTGCAGAGCGATGAAAGATTTGTTGATGCAAAGTACTGAAAAATCAGCCTTAATAGTGAATATTTCATCCATTGCAGGTATTTACGGAATCGGTTCAAATGTTGCCTATTGTGCTTCAAAAGCCGCGATTGATTCTATGACTCGCTCATTGGCAAGGGCTTTAGCACCTAAAATCAGGGTCGTGTCTGTTTCTCCAGGTTTTGTTGAAGGAGAATATACTAAAAACTTTGACCCCGCATTCTTGAAAAATCAAATGGATAATACGCCTTTGGGGCGTTTTGCAATGGGCGAAGATGTGGCTAATGCCGTTTTTTCAGTAGCAACACAACTTACTTTTTCCACTGGAAATATTATTACTGTTGATGGCGGAAGACTATTGAAATAATTTCGGAATTCGGATTTACGAATTAGGAATAATAATAAATTAATTGGGTTTCTGAAAAAATCAATCTGAAATCCGCAACCCCAAATTCAAAATGAAAATAATAGATATATCAGTAACAATTTCGGAAGAAATAAAAGAGCCAATGTCCACTAAAATTGAATATGAAGGACATAAAGATGGTGCAAAAAAAATAGGTGCGATGCTTTTTGGAGGCATGACCGATTGCTTTGTGAACGATAATGGCCCTGCGGGCGAAGTATTGACCGTAACTTCACACTGTGGAACACACGTAGATGCTCCATACCATTATTATCCAACTTGCGAAGGAAAACCTTCACGTACGATTGATGAAATGCCTCTTGATTGGTTTTTTCATGATGGAGTAGTACTTGATTTTACTGATAAACCTGATGGCTATATGTTTGAGCCAGAAGACTTAATTGAAAAACTTGCCGCTATCAATTACACGCTAAAACCTTTCGATATTGTCTTGATTCGTTGCGATGCCGACAAACGAATCCATGATGCAGATTTTGTAAAAATCCATGTGGGAGCATCGGCAAAAGCTACCCATTGGCTAATTGACCAAGGCATCAAAGTAATGGGAACTGATGGCTGGGGTTGGGATATTCCCTTGCATATTCAGGCCGCCGATTATAAAGCCAATCCACGCCCAGGAGTGATTTGGCAAGCACATTATGTGGGTATTGAGAAAGAATATTGTCAAATCGAAAAATTAGCAAATCTTGACCAATTGCCTCCTTTTGGTTTTAAAGTAGCTTGTTTTCCTGCAAAAATCAAAGCAGCAAGTGCGGGTTGGACAAGAGCCGTAGCGATTATTGAAGACTAATTTGCTTGTCAAAATAATAGACTAAAAAATGAATAAGCCAGAAAAAGTGCCATTGCTTGAGATAAGCAGTCTCGACGATTTTCATTTTGGTAATACAAAATGGGAATTCCCTTTTTCAGATAGTCATAGTTTATTTCATATCAATCGTTTAGATGGAATGCACGAAAAACTAACTTTTCCGTTGCCTCCTCATCGCAAAACAGTATTTGATTTAATTTTTTTAACCAAAGGTACTTCGACACGAAGCAAAGGGCTTAACCGATATACCTTTGGTGAAAATCAATTTTTCTTTCTCCCTGCCAACCAAATTACTTCACATGAATGTATGAGTGAAGATGCAGAAGGATTTTTTTTGCATTTTGATGATGAAATATTTCGTACATTATCGCTAAGTCATGTCTTAAAAGATTTTCCTTTTCTTGATTTCTTGGCTAATCCAATTGTTGCAGTACCTTTAAAAACTCAAAAAACTTTCTTAAATATTTTTGAACGTTTAGATGAATTATATAAAGATTTAAAAAAACAAGAATTGGGCTTAGTAGGTTATTACTTATTGGTTTTGCTGACGGAAGTAAAAAAATATGCCATTATAGAAAAACATACAAATAAAAATTCTTCTGCTATTTTAACTCACCAATATAAAAACCTCTTGACACAACATATTCAACAAAAACAAAAAGTAAGTGAATATGCCGATCTATTAAATGTAACGGCCAATCATCTCAATAAATGTATTAAACAAACAACTAATAAGACCGCCCAAGATTTGCTCAATGAAATGTTGATTATGGAAGCAAAATCATTGCTAAAGTACTCAAATTTGCATATTTCTGAAATTGCTGTCAAACTTTGTAATCAAACTTCAAGTAATTTTGCTCGTTTTTTCAAGAATCATACAGGCATGACGCCCAAAGCATATCAAAGCTAAGAATAATTTAAATGAGATAAGTTGAATGTTTAGCAAAAAAAAGAGGCTGATGCAAAATGCACCAGCCTCCAAATATTACTAAATTAATTGCTTACTTCTGTTTATAAATCTTCCCTTCTTTCATTACCAATACTACATTCATCATCGCTTTAGCATCTTGCAAAGGATCTCCATCAATAGCAACAATATCGGCTAATTTACCTTTTTCTATTGAGCCAAGATCATCTTTCATACCCAAAATCTCAGCATTTACAATCGTTGCCGATTTGATTGCCTCCATCATAGGCATTCCGCCTTCTACCATGTACATAAATTCTTTGGCATTATAACCATGTGGAAATACGCCAGCATCTGTACCAAAAGCCACTTTTACACCAGCTTTATAGGCTTTTGCAAAAGTAATAGCTGTTTGCTTACCCGTTTCTAAAATCTTTGGAACAACTAATGGGTGATAATACCCTGGCACTTTTACAGAATCTAAAACAGATTTCCCTGCAATGATAGTTGGCACATAATAGGTCCCATATTTCTTAAACAAATCAATCGCCTCATCATCCATAAACGAACCATGCTCGATGGTAGTTACACCCGCACGTATCGCACGTTTCATACCTTCGGCTCCATGTGCATGAGCAGCTACAATAAAACCATAATCTTTTGCCGTAGAAACGATTGCTGAAATTTCATCTTCAGTAAATTGTGGTCCTTTACCATTTTTAGCCACACTCAAAACACCACCTGTAGCCGTAATTTTGATACAATCTGCACCATCTTTGTAACGCTGACGTACGGCTTGACGGCCTTCATCAGGACTATTTACAATACCATCGGTCACTTCTTCAGGAACTGAATATTTTGAACTAATTCCATTGGTTGGATCACCGTGTCCGCCAGTTGTCGCAATGGTTTTGCCAGAAGTAAAGATTCTTGGCCCAATAACTAAACCTTTGTTGATGGCATTGCGAATAGAAATATTTACTCCGCTACCTCCACAATCACGTACTGTGGTAAATCCTGCCATAAGCGTCGTATTAGCGTGTTTTTGAGCTTCATAAGCCACATCAGCCATATTATAACTCATACGTTTGAGGTATTGATCTTTGCTGGTTTCGCTTTCAATATGAACGTGCATATCAATCCAACCTGGGGTAACAGTCTTGGTTTTCATATCAACCACTTTGTCGGTAGCTTGGGCAGTAGCATAGCCACTTTGCACATCAGTTATTCGATTTTTCTCAACAACAATTGTCATTTGAGTTTTGGGTGAATTGCTGATACCATCAATCAAAGTACCGCAGTGAATGAGTGTTCGTTGGGCATACGAAGAAAGTGAAAGCCCGATGGAAAGAGTTAAAAGGTAAGTTTTTTTCATTGATGTTTTAAGTTTGAGGGGTAGTGAGTGTTAAAACCTGCAAGGTTTGAAAAACGGGGTCGCCCAGACCTTACAGGTTTTAGGGAGGTATTAATTCTTAGGCACTAAAACCCCATTTGCTTCAAAAGCAAGTTCAGTTTTCGGCTCATTGATTTTAGCGATTTCATCTTTACTTTTGCCTGCATCTTCTGCATAATGGCGAAGCTCCTCAACAGAAGTAGTTTTTGTTTTTGCATTGCCTTCAAAAACAATGGTTTTTCCTGCAATGTCTTTTGGAACAAAGAATCCATAATCTTTGAAAGTTACCCGCATGGTTTGGCCGTCGTTCAACTTAACTTTCATCCAACAACCTTTTACTTGACAAACTGATTCTACTACGCCTGAAACTTTGGCTTCAACTGCACCTTTTTCAGTCGCTTTTTGTGCTAATTCAGCCGTTGTAATTGCACCATTAGGTTTGATTTTTTCGCCGAAACTATCATATTTTTGACCAAAAGAGATGTTTATAGCAAAGATAATTGCGAGAAGTGTTATTACTTTTTTCATTTTGTTGATATATATATATATTATTTAGTGAATGAATGATTTGCGAATGTGTGATTAATGATTGAGCGATTTGCGAATTACACTAATTCACTAAATCACAAATTCACTCAATTTACCACTGTAACCCAGCCTTTACAATCTACGCCTGTGGGTGTGGTGATTATATAATAATATGTTCCTGTTGAAATGTCTTTTCCCCAATCATTTTGGTAATCTTTTGACACGAAAATCTGTTTTCCGTAGCGATTGTAAATTTCGACAGTTGCACTTTTAAATCCAATGACAAAGTTATCATTTTTTCCATCATTATTTGGCGTAATTACGTTAGGAACTTTTCCATCATTTTCAGGAATATCTATACTTTTGGTTACTGTTAGCTCACAACCTATTTTATTATAAGCTTTCAGCGTTACGTTATATGCCCCACCTCTTACAAAACGATAGTTTTCAGGAACAGCGGCTTTCAAAGTTTCAGTATTTCCCAAATCCCAAATAAAATTACTGGCATTAGTGGTTTTGTTAGTAAAAACAAGTTGATAAGGTTTATCACATTCTTGTATAATATGATAGTCAAAATCGGGCTTGAATGAATTATCAATGGTTATTGTAACAGTTCTGAGAGGTTTACATCCATCAGGATATTCTCCCCTTACGGTATAAGTAGTTGTTTGTGTAGGATTTACAACGATTTGAGTTGCCGAAGTATCTTTCATATTAGGAGCAGACCATGTAAATTTCGTGGCTTTTCCTGTAACCATAAGCGTGGCACTTTGTCCTGCACAAATCTCTTTTCCTGAATTTACGATAAAATCAGCTTTATTGTCTTCTACTTTTATCGTAACATCTTTATTGACCGAACAGCCTTCTTTTTCAATCAAAACTGAGTATTTGGTAGTAGATTTTGGTTTTGCTATTGGATTGGCTATACTCGTACTACTCAAATCTGTTGCAGGCGACCAAGTATATTTATCACCACCCTCAGCAAGCAATTGTACAGGTGATTCAGGGCAAACCAACGTATCTCTGTTTGTTTTTGCTATAAATCCTTTTACTAAGATTTTTTTGGTTGTTGAGTCGGTAGTTCTACAAGTAATTTTATTGAAAATACGCATTTTCACGGTATATTCTCCTGGTGTAGTAAAGTTAAAAACAATGTCTTTAGTACGAGAAACAACTGTACCATTGAATTCCCATTCGTAGGTTTTTGCACCTACACTTAAATTATTGAAATTCACTTTTGCAGGAGCACAAACTTCGGTAATAACTCGGTTTGCTTCATTTTTTATTTCAAAATCAGCTCGTAAGGCATCAATGCTAAACTTAAAAGCAGCCATATTGCAATTACCACTTCGGTGTGCTGAGTAAGCATTTTTTGTTGGGAATGTTACCGTAGGTGTCCCTTGTCGAGACAAACACGTGCAGGCTGTATGATAAATAATACCATTCTTATCGAAACGGCAAGTGCCACCGTCCAAATGGTCACCAACTTCGCCAGCAGGTATGGGAGGAGCTTCAGAACCAAAATACGTTGCATAAAGCAATGATTTTGCTCCTTTTTCAAGAATCATGAAGTAATAATTGCTGCCTGTCGTAGTATTCTGATAAGCATCAGATGTAATCGGTAAGCCTGTTGTGGTACTGTTTCGGTTAAGATTTCGACTTGGTGACGAATTGACTTTTCCACCCCAACCAGCTAAATAAATATTGCCACAATCATTGACCAAAAAGGCAGTTGGTACAATATCAATTTTTCCCACTCCCCTACCCGTACCCACAACGGTCGAGAAAATCGTTTTACTTAAATCTTTATCGAAACTATGAACAAATTGTCCACTTTTTGTATTTCTATAAACATCACCTGACACTGGATAATCGCCCTGTGTTAGCCCAAAAACATAGACATTTTCTTCTTTGTCAATGTCCAATAAGAAATTCACATCCGCTTCGTTTGTTCCTACATACGTAAGTTGTTCAATGGCATAATCGGTATTGAATTTTGCGATGAAACCATCTCCACTACCACTATATATTTTTTGAAATGCTCCCTCTTTTACAGCCATATTTGCACTAAATGTTTGCCCACAAACATACACTTTTCCCGTATCAGTTACTTTGATTCCATAAGCTGCATCAAAGTTATTCCCACCTAAATAGGTACTCCAAAGTAGTTGTGAACAAGTTCGATTCAATTTACATACGACTCCATCAAAGCCAGTTCCTTTTACTCCTTGTGATTGTTTCACCAAAGGGAAATCTACGGAGGCTGTAATAGAAGCAAAATAAATATTATCATCTTTATCAACTACCACCTCTCCTCTAAACTCATCACCATAATTTTTGATATTCAAAGCACGTGTATCATTAAAACCGTCGTTGGCCTTTCCTCCGATGTAGGAGCTTCCAACTAAGTTTTTTCCATCAGTACTGAGAACCGCTACAAAAATATCAGTACCACGCTCAAAACCGATTCCTGTAAAGTTAGGATCTTGGTCGGGGCCAGAAAAAGAAGAGTAAATACCAATGATACTTCCACCTGCAAAAGTCTTCTGATAAGAAGAGGCATTTGTTGGAAAATTGGTAGAAGAAGTTGTCCCAAAAATTACTAATTCTCCTTTAGAATTAGCAACTAAACTATGAGGAACTTCGGAAGCATTTCCTCCTAAAAAAGTTGAATATAATAACTGCGAACCATCAGAACTAAACTTCATAATCACCACATCAGTTACACCATAACCAGCTATATTTTCACTACCTGTGGCATTTGTTGAACTTCCTTTGACCTGAAAAGCACCGTTGGTCACAGTAAAATCTCCACCAAAGACAGAGCCTCCAGCAAATAAATTCCCATCAGCATCATAAGTAGCTGTTTGGGCCCAGTTATCAGACCTTGAACCAGAGTAAGTTGAAAAAACTAATTCAGGATCAATAATTAAAGCTTGTTTTTTGTCATAATTTTCTGGAAACTCAAATTGTACTTCATTGTTTTTTACTCGAAAATTAGACTTTACATCAATCGTTTTTCCATTCAAAACTTGAAAAGAATAAGGTTCAAATTCTTTGACAACATTCACCGATGTTTTATAATTAAGTTGCTGATTATCAATACTTAAACTATCCAAACCAACATATTTCATTCTAATTTTTGAAGCATCAGCTTGTGGTTTCACAATATATTCGTACTTCAATGATTGGTCATAACTATACAATTTGAAATCAATATTTGGATAAATATCTCGTAAATACACTTCATCAAAAGCCACTACATTGCTTTTCCATTTGGAAGGATTGTTGCCAATAAAATAGTTATAAGTAGCTTGGTTTTGAGCGGCAGTTTCTATTCTTGGTGTAAGATTAGCTTCTTCAAAAGTCATTTCATAGGCATGAGCTTTGATAGGTTCGATGGTTTTTCTACCCGATTTATTGTCTAAACTTCCCGTATGAATGGCAGCTAATGCCTCGGTATCAAAAAAAACATATTGAATACCTGTATTTTTTACCAACAAATATCCTCCAGGAATATCTGCTCGGAATCGTATCGAGCTTTCCCATTGACCTTCATTTCGGATAAATTTTACCGACGGTGTAGGTGCGGCACTAAGAATTAATGACGAAATAAGGAAAATAATTAAGTAAAAACTTCTCATTTTAGGTCTATAAATGTGGTAAAGTAACTTCAAAAACACTCCCTTTTCCTTCTTCGCTTTGCACTTCAATTTTCCCTTGGTGCATATCAATTATTCGTCGGCAAACCGATAAACCGATGCCATGACCACGGTATTTCGAGGCATTTTGCGTACGATAAAACGGCTCAAAAATCTTACTCAATTCACCCTGTGGAATACCAATACCATTATCTTTTACCGCAACAATACAAGATTTAATATTTAAACGAATTTTTACCTCAGCTTGGTGTTCGGAAGAATATTTACAGGCATTATCAAGTAAATTGGTAAAAACTGTCAACAATAAAGCTTCACTTCCATTGACCGTAACCCATGCGTCGTCATCGGGTATATCATCAAAATCTATCAATATATGATAATCAGTGTTTTGACTTAAAACTTCTTCTTGTGCTTTAAATAATAATTCATCAATCCTTGTTGGTTTTAAAACCAAATTATTGTCTCTATTTTCTGATTTTGCTAATTGCAATAAACCGTTCGTAAGCTGAATAAGTCGTTGATTATCAATCAATAATGAGCGTAATATACTTTTATATTCATCAATTGAACGGTTGTTTTCTAAAGCAATCTGAATCTCTGATTTGATAGCAGCTAATGGCGTCCGAAGTTCATGTGAAGCATTAGAAACAAAACTTTTTTGTAGTTCAAATGATTTTTCCAAACGCTCCAACATCTGGTTGAAATTGATTGCTAATTGGGCTATTTCATCTTTATTATTACCTGTACTCAGTTTCTGTTTAAGGTTATAAGCAGTAATATTTGTAATCTCTTTATTAATTTCAGCAATTGGTTTCAGCGACTGACCAGCAAAGATAATTCCGAGAAAAATAGTCAATGATATACCAATTAAAAAGCTAATAATCAATGCGTTAGTGATATTTTTCAGTTTATCTCTGCCATATTTATCACTTGCCGAAGCGACCACTACATACGATTCTTTTTCTTCATCGGTGTACATTGTACCTATCACTTGATTCTCCCAATCGCTGGTTTCAACATATTTTTGTTTGCGAACCTGATTTAAGAAATCAGGACTAAACAAAATAGAATCTGCTTCATAACTGGCATAAACCAACTCATTTTTCTTATTAAACATCAATACTTTTTCAATATTCAATTTTGCCAAAAATGTTCTATTGACATCTCGGAGCTTTTTCTTATCTTTTTCCGTAATTTTCAACTCTTTCAAAAGTCCAGCAGTCAATACCGCTCGGTCGTTAAGGCGGTTATAAAATTCCTGTTTCCTGAAATTTTCGGAGGTATAATAAATTGCTAACGAAAATATGATTAAAATCGCAGCAATGATTATTGTAAATTGTATCGCTATTTTTGTACGTATTTGCATGAAAACTCAATGGGTAAATGAGTGAGTGAGCGAATCAGTGACCGACGCTCGGTGAATATCTTTTATATTTTTTGTATATTTCGACCGAAATTTAAGAAACAATTAACAAATCTTTATGCAAATTCATGTAATTGATGCGGGACATTTTAAATTAGACGGTGGAGCAATGTTTGGAGTTGTACCAAAAACGATTTGGAACAAACAAATGCCTGCCGATGATAATAATCTTTGTAGCTGGGCTATGCGATGCTTATTAATTGATACTGGTCAACAATTGATCTTAATTGATAGCGGCATGGGCAGTAAACAAGACGCCCGTTGGCAAGGTTTTTATTTTCGTCATGGCGAAGGTGATTTGATCACTTCTATCAAAAAAGCTGGGTATTCGCCAAATGAAATAACTGATGTACTTTCCACTCATCTACATTTCGACCACTGTGGTGGTGCTGTGCAATGGAATTCCGCAAAAGATGCTTTAGAATTGACTTTTCCAAATGCTAAATATTGGACGCATTCAGCACATTGGGAGTCGGCAATACAACCCAATGCTCGTGAAAAAGCGACTTTCTTGAAAGAAAATATTATGCCTATGCATGAAACTGGTGCTTTACATTTCACTGATAAAATCGTAAACCCTTTTGGCAAAAATATAGACTTACTTTACGCCGATGGACACACCGAAAAAATGATTATGCCCAAAATCACAAATGGCGACAATACCTATTTGTTTATTGCCGACACGATTCCATCGCACGCCCACATTCCTGTACCTTATGTAATGGGCTACGATGTTCGACCCCTCCAAACCATGAGTGAAAAAGAATTATTATTGAAACAGGCAGTTGAAAATAATTGGATTATCGTTTTCGACCATGACCCTATCCACGAAGCAGCTACTATTCAATTAACCGAAAAAGGTTATCGTATAGCAGATTTTGTTACGATTTAAAAAGTGTTCATTTGGCAAGTATTCAAATTTTTATTTCAAAGTCTTGCTAACTTTATCAAGCCAATTACCGTATTTCTTTTAAAATCAGATTTTCATTTAAATTCGATTCAAAGTGAGGGTAATTCTATTCATAATCATTTATTGTTTAAGTTTATTTTGGGTGTTTGCCCAAAATAAACCTATTGAAAATGACTCATTGCTTCTTCACAAAACTCATTTTCAAAATCCACGAACTAAGGTTATTCAAAAAGCCCAAGCTTTAAAAAATATTATTATTTATTACTTCGATAATCAAATTCAAAGTGATTCTCTCAACAAATACTGCGATTTATACATTCAATTTACTATTCAAAATAAACTCAATGAATCAATTTTGGATGCTTATTATCGAAAAGTAAATGCCTTGAGGTACCAAGTAAAATGGATTGAATTAATAAAAACAGGAAAAAGCTCATTAGAAACAATTAAAAAACTCAAAATCCCTGCTTCTGCTTATCAATTAAGCCTCATAACCGATGAAATGGTATATGGATATATTTTTTTAACAGATTTAGAAAATGTCAATTTCTATACAAACCAAAGCATTGCTGCTCTTAAAAAAGAGAATAAAAATGGTCTTTATAATGCTCAATTATCACAACTTTTTTTGACAAAAGCCCGTGCTTATGGCTATTCTCAAATGTTTGAAATCGGAAATATTTTCTTGGACTCTTCACTTGTTTACATCAATAAAACTTCTGAAAAAGTAAAAAAACATTACCTATTCAACGATATTGTAAGTAACAAAATAGAACTTAACCGTGGTAATGAAGCATTACCAATGGCTTTAGAATGTCTTCATTTTTTTGAAAAAATCCCTTCTGATCGTGGTTTAGCAGAAATCCAAATGTTGCTTGGAAGAATTTATTTGGCTCAAAAAGAATATAATAAATCTATTGAATTTAGTAAAAAACCTATTGGAAAAATCACTAATCCAAGAATTTTGTACCATTGCTACGAAAGCCAATATCGCTCTTATAAAGCAAAGGGGCTAATGACCGAGGCTCTTGTTGCCTTTGAAAAATACCATGAATTTTTGAGTCAATTGTTCAATGCCAAAGTTGCCAATGAAAAATCTGCTCTTGAGAAACGATTCATTGAAGATAAATCGACGGTTTTGTTAAATATACAAAAGCAAGAAGTTGCCACACAAAAGACCTATCGTAATTATTTTATTCTTGGTGCAGTGCTATTATCAATCGTTTCGATAGGTTTATTTTTTAATCGACGGCTTTTGAAAAAACAGAAACAAGAAATTGAAAACCAGAAACTTACGATTGAGGAATTGAATGTAAGTTTAGAAGAAAAAGTTAAAATTCGTACTGCTGAATTGCAACAGGCCTTTAATGAAATCAAGGAAGCAATGCAACGTGGACAGACGCTTGAAAGAAAACGAATGGCGGCTGATTTACATGATAATTTAGGAAGTTTACTTTCGGCAGTTTCGATAAGTATGGAGGCGATAAATCCGACACATTTAAGCGAAAATGAAAAGAAAGTATATGAAAATGTGAGCGAAATGATTGAAAATGCTTATTTTGAAATTCGCCTACTTTCTCATAACCTGCTTCCCGAAGCACTTGAAAAAGGTAATTTGGGAGATGCTTTTGCCACCTTAGTGGATAAGTTGAATACGCAAAACAGGACTTATTTTTCACTAAAAATTAATCATTTAAAGAAATACAACAAGAAAATAGAGTTAAATCTCTATTCGATTGCCTTAGAAATCTGCAATAATATTTTGAAACACGCCGAGGCTGACGAAGCAAAAGTGAATCTTTTTGAGAAAAACGAAAGTATAATTTTAGAGATTTCGGACAATGGCAAAGGCTTTGAAAATAAAGAAAAAGGCTTTGGTTTGAAGAATGTTGAAGCTCGTTTACAAGAGATAAGTGGCAAAATACAGATAAAAAGCATGAAAAATAAAGGCACAAAGGTTATTTGCTCTGTGCCTCTTAATTAGAGATTAGTTTCCAATAGCTACACAATTCCAAGTAATGCTATAATTTACTGAGCCAGCACTTCTGTTGATAAGCCTTGCTTTACATGACATTGTAGTACAGCCATAAAGTTGCAACTCAACCATATATAATTCTCCCGCAGAGCCACCAGTTACATCAATATCTCCAACAAAAACTCGTGGTTTGCTTGTGAAACCTGCTGGTAATGCAATGGAGCCTTCGCCAGAAATACCATGTGGTCCAAGAATAGCAAAAAATGTAGCCGTTGTAAAAGGCACAATTTTAAGATTAGTGCCAGAAGCTGGATTATAGGCTACTCCACCACCATTATTTACGGTCATTGAGCCATCAAGAGTTGTATTTCCACCAACAGTCAAACCTCCATTAAGAGTTGCATTTCCAGAAGGGTCAATAAGGGCAATTGTCGCATTTGAACTATTCCTAAAATAAAATTTATCATTTGCTCCAAAATTTCTAAACTTCATTCCTTCTGTATCGTGCAAAATACCTCCGTAATTAGTATCGTCAGCATTTTCTAAAATGATATGTTGTCCCCAATTTCCGAAATTAACATCATCTCCTTTAAGCGAAAGTAATGCAGGTTGAGTAGGACCATTTAATCTAAGTCGATAACTAAAAGCAGCTTCATTTCCCGTAATATTTGAACTATTCATATTATAGGTGTCAATAGTATTACTGACATATAAATCAGTGGTAGAGGTCGTACCTACCACATCTAATTTGTATTCGGGTGTTGCATCACCAATACCTACATTTCCTCCATTATAATAATAATTTGCACCTGTTACATTCCACTGATTTCCTATGAAAAGTTGTTGCCAACTTGAACCATTATGATAATTAAATTGGCTGGTCGTTTGATTATAAACCAATAAACCTGCTTGCGGAGAAGCTATGGCATCTCTATTAGTGGTGGACATTCGTGGAATCAAAATACCCTTTGTTGTACTACGAATATCTAAAATAGAAGCAGAATACGGAATATCAGTTCCGCCTGCATTACTAATCACCGTTCCATTGGACGAATCAATTACTTTTGTATTTTGACTGAAAGCATTGAAAGCTAAAAAGCTGATAATGAGGTAGTTTAAAAAAATTTTCATAGAAATTTTGTTGATAAATGTTTTACAAACAAATTTCAACAAAATACTAAGACTTGTAAATCACGGTTTACCGTGATATTTCTCTTCGGCTTCGCTCAGACCCCAATAAATTGAAAGTTATCATAGCTCACAGTTCAATTAAATGATGAGTAAGAGCATATTTGAGTAATCCAAAAGCATTTTTTACACCTATTTTTCGGAAGATATTCTTTCGGTGCGTTTCTACTGTATTGAGTGAAATGGAAAGGGCTTTTGCAATTTCTTGACTCGATTTTTCATTAGCAATTAGCTTGATGATTTCTATTTCTCGTTCGGTTGGATATTCAAATGTTTCATCACTAATCAATTTTTGAAAAACTGTTTCATTAAAAAAACGTTTTCCCTTAGCAACATTACGAATGGCTTTTTCAAATTCTGCTCTTTTTGAATTTTTCAACATATAGCCAATCGCTCCTGCTTTGATTGCCGCTTTGATCGTTTCGGTTGTTTCTACCATCGTGAGCATCAATATTTGAAGCTTAGGTTGTCGCAATTTGGCTTGTTGCGTAAGTGCTATACCATCCATCAAAGGCATATTATAATCGGCTATCAATACATCCACTTCATTGTACATAAGTCTCCTTAGAGCATCTTCTCCATCTCTTGCTTTATCCACTACTTCTATCCCATCAAAATCACGGATAAGAGAAGCAAGACTTTCAAGGAATAACTCATGGTCATCGGCGATTAGTACTTTTATTGACATTTTATAATAGATTAAATTTCGATAGCTGCGATTTTTCTACAAATGTGAAAAGATTTTTTCTTGAAAGAAATACCTGTTTGCCGTGAGATTTATTTTGATTACTATTTGGTTTTATTCACAAAAAATTTGAGCTTAAACTTTTTATGAGCATTTTTTACTACTTTTGAAGATTAAATTCACAAATAAAATACCCTCTTAGGAGTTGTAGTTACGTATGAAAATAGGATTAGCACTTTCGGGAGGTGGTAGCCGAGGGCTGGCTCATTTAGGAGCATTAAAAGCACTCAATGAATTAGGCATTCAACCGAGTATGATTACTGGAACAAGTGCAGGTTCGATTGTGGGTGCTTTGACAGCCGCAGGCTATTCACCAGACTTTATTTTTGAAACAATTCAATCTTTAGGAATCTTAAATTCCTTGAAATTTGCCTTCAATCGCTTTGGTTTATTTAAAATGGAAAAAGTGGAGGAGATTTTCTTGAAATATATTCCGCATAATTCGTTTGAAAATCTTAAAATTCCGCTCACCATTTGTGCCACTGATATAGAAAAAGGGGAAGCAGTTTATTTCAGCCAAGGTGAATTGATAAAAGCCATCATAGCCTCAAGCAGTATTCCTGGCATTTTTGAACCCATCAAGTTTGATGGTCGTGTGCTGGTTGATGGTGGAGTTGTCAATAACCTCCCCACAGAGCCATTAGAAGGTATATGTGATTTTATTATTGGTATAAATGTCACACCTGCGGGTAATAATATGCCTATCAATTCGGCACGAGATGTATTAATGAAAAGCCTTTATTTAGCCATCAGAAATACATCTGGTGAAAAGCTAAAACGTTGTAATATTGCTATCGAACCTCATGAAATTTATAATTATAATGGGCTAAGTATGTCAAAAGCCAAAGAGATTTACAAACTTGGCTACGAAAATGCAATGCGAGAAGCGGAAGGGAAATTATCGCAGGTATTATGAGATACAGGATATGAGATTCGAGATATGAGATATAAGATTCGAGATATGAGATATAAGATTCGAGAGGAAAGATTAAGAATATGAATCAGAAACAGCGTATTTTTGAATAAAAAATCTTATATCTGGCATCTCATATCTCACATCCTGTATCTCGAATCTATTTTTGGCATCAAATTAGATAATTTTTTACGCAGAACGGCGTTAAAAAGAAGAATACCTATCATAACTTTAGAAGATTAAGTGCAAAAACTATCTATATTTATAGCATTATGTTTGCTAACAACTGCTTGCTCACAGTTTAGCAGCTCTCCTATGAGCAAGGCTTGGCACAACACCAATGCCCGTTTCAACTCGCTCATCATTGCTCGTGATAACATGAAGCAAGCCGAAAAAGACTTATTCGATAAGCGTGAAGAAAATTATAGTGCTTTGATGACTATTTTTGTTCCGATTGACTCCGTAAAAAGTCAAACAGTAGCAACCAATTTAAAAGAAGTTATCGAAAAAACCTCATTGATTGCCGAACGTCATTCCAATTCAAAATATTTAGCAGAAGCTTATATTCTATTAGGAAAATCTCGCCTTTTGAAAGAAGATTACATCAATGCCATCGAAGTCTTTAAATTTATCAATACAACCAGTAGCAATGAAGTAGGCAAACACTCAGCGTTAATATGGCTGATGAGAGCTTATACCGAGCAGAAAGAGTATGATACCGCTTTAAAAGTTTCAGAAGTACTTCGCACACTCGATTTGAACAAAGAAAATACACGAGATTTCTACTTAACCAAAGCATATTTACATCAAAAACGTGAAGAATTTGCTATATCGGCAGCCATTGGTGAAGAAGCACTGAAATTCATGTCAAAAAGTGAGCAAACTGCACGAGTGCATTTTGCTGTGGGTCAGATGTACGATATGCTTGGCCAACCAGCCAAAGCCTTACCGCACTTTCGGGCTGTCGCTAAAAATCGTCCAAATTATGACATGGAGTTTTATGCTCGCATGAATACACTCTTGGATGAAGCTGCTGCCCAAAGAGGTAGTACGGTGGCGGTGCAGGAAAATTTCAAGAAAATGCTGAATGACCGAAAAAACGCTGACTTAAAAGATAAAATTTATTTCACGATGGGTAGTTTGGAAGTGAAGAAACAAAACTATCCAAAAGCTATCGAATATTTCAATGCCTCACTTCGGAATTCAAAAGGAAACAGCACCCAAAACGCCTATACTTACTTAGAGCTGGCCGAGTTACATTACAATCAATTGCTAAAATACGATTTGGCAAGTATGTATTATGATAGTACACTGACGGCTTTACCAAAAACTTCAACTGACTATGAACGAATTGCCAAACGTGCCATTTCTTTGGGAGATTTTGTAAAATACCAAAAAGTATTAATTGTAGAAGATAGTTTACAACGTTTGGCAGCTATGAATCCTGTGGCTTTAGACAAAACTTTAGAGCGAGTAATTAAGCAAAAAGATGATGATGAACGCAAAATGCAGGAAATGGCACAAAAAATTGTTTCTCAAAATAGCCTACCTGTGGAACGTCTTTCTGACAAAGATGCCGATTTCAAACGCTGGGCATTGTACGACCCTTTAGTGATTTCTCGCAATAAAAGTGATTTTCAACAATTGTGGGGAAACCGACCTTTGGAAGACAATTGGCGTAGAAAAGACAAAGAAGCTGGTTCGATAAGTTTTAAGGTTGAAAGGGGTATTGTTGGACAAGAACAACCAAGTAAACAAGGACCGCCAAGATTAAGTCCCGAAGAAATCAAAAAGCAGCAAGAAAGCAAAGATGCCTTGGCTTTGGAAGTCAAGAAAAAAGAACTTTATGACAAAATCCCAACTACGCCCGAAAAACTAATTGCATCAAAACGCAAACAAGAAGAAGCGTATTATCAAGTTGGGAAAATTTATAAATTCCAATTCAACGAACCGCAAAATGCTACCGAAACTTTTCAAACTTTATTAGCAAAGTTTCCAAACACCATACATGAAGTTGAAGTTTTGTATTTACTTACTTTACTTTCGGAAAATCAAGCTACGAGCCCATATCGCAAAATGCTGATTGATAAATACCCTGCTTCAACCTATGCTCGTCAGTTATTGCGTGGGAATGTGCAAATCACAGGAGATACTGAATCAAAAGCTGGTGTTGTCTATTCACAGGCATTTAATTTATACAGCAATGAAAGTTACGAATCAGCACTGAAATTAGCAGAGGATGGTCTGATTACTTATACAGGTACAAGCATTGAAGATAAGTTTGCGATGTTACGTATCTTTTTATTTGCCAAAACAGAGCAAAAAGATGCTTATAAACAAGCCCTCAACGAGTTTATACAAGGATACCCATCCAGTAGTTTAATAAATAGAGCCAAAGAGATGATGGCTGTTGTTGATAAAAAATTATGACTTTAAAAATATAACCCAAAACTATAAAATGAAAAAAAATATACCATTAGAAGACGATGATGAAAAATCTCCAATTCTTGGCACTTGGCAAAATGTTTATGCCTTAGTGGCAGGATCTTTGGTTTTATTAATTGTATTATTCTATGCTTTCACCTTATACTTCACATGACCAATCTTGACTGGACTCTACTAACCTTTACCTTACTTTTTATCATTGTTTACGGAGTTTACAAAAACCACAAAGATAAAAATATTAATGGCTATTTACTTGGTGATCAATCACTTCCATGGTATCACGTCGGGCTATCGGCTATGGCAACTCAAGCAAGTGCAATCACATTCCTTTCAACAACTGGACAAGGTTTTGACGATGGGATGAGGTTTGTACAGTTCTATTTTGGGCTTCCATTGGCTATGATAGTTTTGTGTATCACATTCGTCCCTATTTTTCATCGTTTAAAAGTCTATACGGCTTACGAATACTTGGAGAATCGTTTTGATGGAAAAGTAAGAGTATTTACTGCTTTTTTGTTTCTTATTCAAAGAGGCTTATCTACAGGGATTTCGATTTACGCTCCTTCAATCATCCTTTCAACTATTTTTGGTTGGGATATTTACTGGACAAATATTCTGATGGGTGGCATGGTGCTTACTTATACTGTGGTAGGTGGCACAAAAGCTATTTCTTACACACATCTTCAACAAATGATTGTCATTACTGTAGCGATGGTTTTAGCTGGAGTAATTGTGGTGATGATGCTACCTGAAAGTATTGGACTTGTAAAAGCTCTCAAAATTGCTGGAAAAGCCAATCATACAAAAGTTGTTAGTTTTGATTTTAACCCCAAAGACCGCTATAATTTATGGTCAGGGCTTATTGGTGGATTTTTCTTACAACTTTCCTATTTTGGAACTGACCAGTCGCAAGTAGGGCGGTATCTCACGGGAGAAAGCATCACACAAGGTCGCCTTGGCTTAGTCATGAACGGCTTGCTGAAAATACCAATGCAATTTCTGATATTATTGGTTGGTGTACTTGTTTTTGTGTTTTATCAATTCAATACTTCGCCTGTTTTCTTTAATAAAGTTGAAACCGATAAACTTCGCACAAGTCAATACGCCCCTCAATTTGAAAGTTTAGAAAAACGCTATAATGAAGTTGCAGAAAAACGAAAAAACCTACTAATTGTCTCGGCAAATCTCAGTAATGAACAATTAGAAATTTATAAAAATAGTTTAGCCGAATCTGATTCCATTGCCAAAGGATTGAAAGGGCAAGTGGTAGATTTAATCAAGAAAAATAACCCAGCCGCCAGTACTAACGACCGTGATTTTGTTTTTTTAAGATTTGTCTTAGATTACCTTCCACATGGGCTCATTGGACTTTTGATTGCTGTTATTTTTGCTGCTTCAATGGGTTCAATTGCTTCGGCATATAATTCTTTAGCAGCTACTACAGTCGTGGATGTTTATCGAAAGTTCTCATCTAAAACACCAACAGAAAAGTCAGAATTGAATGCTTCTAAAGTTTCAACAATTTTATGGGGTCTTTTTTGTATATTTGTTGCACAATACGCCAATGAGCTTGGCAATATGATTGAAGTTGTGAATGTGCTTGGCTCATTGTTTTATGGAATCATTTTAGGTGTATTTTTGGTAGCTTTCTACTTTAAAAACATCGGAGGGACAGCCACTTTCTGGGCGGCGGTTATTAGTCAAACTATCATTTTAGGAATTGGAATTCCACAAGTCATTATCAAAAAAGAATGGATTGCTTACCTTTGGTTTAATCCAATTGGTTGTTTTTTGGTCATTGGCATTGCATGGATTTTGCAGAAAAGAATAGGAATTAGGTCGTAGGAATTAGGTGTTAGGATTTAGAAATTAGATTTTAGGAATTGAAGAAGTCGTATGTGTACCACTTCTATTATGAGTTCTAAAATGCTAAGTAAACTACTCAATTATTAACCTCTAAATCCTATATCCTAAATCCTAACCCCTACTTCCTAAAACCTAAAAAATATGGAAAAGAAAAGAATACTCATCATAGAAGATGATCAGCGAATCACTGAAAATCTTACCAAAGGTCTCCAAGAAAAAGGCTTTGATACAGAAGTTGCGTATGATGGGCAAATTGGTCTTCGCCTTGCCCTCAGTGGAAGGTTCGATTTGATATTGTTAGATGTCAATCTACCTGTGATGAATGGCTATGAGGTTTGTGGAAAAATCAGGGAAAAAGACAGTCAAATTCCAATTATTATGCTTACGGCTTTGGGCGAAACTGACGATAAAATCACAGGTTTTGAAAAAGGTGCAGATGATTATATTGTAAAACCTTTTGAGTACCGTGAACTCATTGCTCGGGTCAATGTTTTCTTGAAACGTGCTTATGCCGAAAACGAAAACAACGCCAATTTACTACGAATTGCCGACCTCGAAATAAACCTCGAAAGCAAAATGGCTTCTCGTCAAGGCAAAACCATTGATTTGACACCAAAAGAGTTTTCATTGCTCGAATACCTCATCAGAAACAAAGGAAAAGTCATTTCAAAAGCTGAAATTGCCGAGAAAATTTGGGAGGGAAATAATGCCGAAAATAGCCTAAATGTCATAGAAGTTTATATCAATTTTCTCCGTAAAAAAATAGACAAAGACTTTGAACCTAAACTCATTCATACCAAAACTGGTATGGGCTATGTTTTGAAAGATGAGTAGATTTTAGAGTAGAACATGAAAATCCCCACTCATTTATGCCTATTATTCTACAAAAAAAATACGAACGAGCAAACCAATATGATATTCATTTAGCAGTTTGGCAAATCACCGAATCGCATGATGAATTACAAGCAATGTTGCCTTCTGAAATCTTGACCGATGCCGAATTAGCAAGCATTCATCATCCTCAAAAACAAATCGAGTTTTTTTGTAGTCGCCTTGCTATCAAATCCTTAGCTGATTTTCTTGGCATAAAATACCTCGGAATAAAAAAAGACGAGTTTGGCAAACCTTACTTGGTTGGTTCAACGTGGCAAATGTCGCTTACACATACATCTAACTATGTGGCGGCCGTCATGCACCCAACTAAAGCATTGGGAATGGATATGGAAAAACCTTCTGAAAAAATTCGCAGAATTGCCCATAAATTTTTATCAGAAAATGAGGTAATTGCTGCTAATAATGACTTAGAAAAACTCTGTATTTATTGGTCTGCCAAAGAATCATTGTACAAACTTTATGGCAAACGTAAAGTTATTTTCAATGAAAACTTACATGTTTTTCCATTTGAAAATGATGCTACCGAAATCATTGGAAAGTTACAAATCAATGAAATTGATGAAAACTATACCATTTTTATAGAAAAAATTGATGGTTATATACTCGTAGTTGCTGGATAATTATTTTTGGATAACTCCCACTCTGGTAAACAATGGAAAATCTACTTTTTCAAATCCTTGCCAAAGATCTTTTAAATCACTAATTACTTGATTGACAGGATTCTCTCCATTTTTTTTGATATAATGCTGAATCGAAGACCATGAATTAAAATACCCTTCTGCCATTTCGAGTGTCCAGCGATATTCATTTTTAAAAGTTGGGCATTCGATTTCTTTGAGAGGAAAAGGAATACTTTCCAGTCTATTATCTAAATGTTTTCGTTCAGCGTCCCAGTATGGGCCTGTTACATTCCAGTAAAAATCTTGCAAAATTTCATCAATTTTTCCTTCAAAACAAGGCATCGAATAACCGATTACGAATAAAACTGCTCCGTTTTTCGCTACTCGATTTACTTCTGTATAAAACTTATCAAAATTGAACCAGTGAATTGCTTGAGCTACTGTTATCAAATCAAAAGTGTTATCTGCAAAAGTCGTTTCTTCTGCTTTTGCAATTGAATAATGAATGTTTTCTGCTTGAAAAGCATGGTCTAATTGTTTTTGGCTGATGTCAGTTGCATAAACCTGTTCAAAATTCTTTGCTAATTCTCTTGCCATTTGTCCATTGCCAGTGGCACAATCCCATACTGTATTTTTGTTTTTCACGACCGAGTTTAAATACTCAAAAACCTCCTTAGGATAAGTCGGTCGAAACTTCGCATAAGTGCTTGCTTGGTTAGAAAAATTGTCTTTTATCATTGCTGAACAGAATTTAAAATGTATTGCAAATTATCAGTAAATTTATTTACTTTCGTAAAAAAAACAAGATGATGGTTGCTCAAATTAGTGATATTCCAAAACGTAGGAGTCGCAAAATACCTGCAAAGTTTATTAGAGAAGAAGTAAATGGCAAGCCTTACTACTATAAGGGCTATAAAAGTGTCATAAATGGCACTAAACAAATAGAAGAAATTATCGGAAGTAGTTCTTTACAATCTATTTTGGTAATGATTTTAGGTTTTTTTGTAAAATCTAAACTTGATAAATCTAAATATTTACTTGCAACCAACGAAGCGGGTCTGCACTTAGGAACTAAAAATAATATTGCAACCGACATTGGCATTTTTTTGAAAGAAAAAGTAGTATTGACTGATAAATATTTTGAAATAGCTCCCGAAGTAGCAATAGAAGTTGATATAAAAATTGACACCAATGATATAGAATATGTTTTCTCAAAATCTGAGGAAATGATGAATTTTGGTACGCAAAAAATTCTTTGGGTGCTTACCAAGAATAAAAAAATCATGGTGTTTTCAAAAAATGAAACGACCCAAGTTTTGGAATGGAACAACGACATTCATTTGATAGAAGGAGTTGTTTTAAACCTTCAACATTTACTCGATGAAGAAGGTATAAATGAAATGCTTTAATTCAGGTTAGCTTTTACTATCTATTCCTGCTTCAGGATGCCACTTTGCATAATCATTCGACCCTTAAACTTACCAAAAAAGCTTGTTTTTGAGTTTTTTTGTTTTCAAAGATCTCGGTATTCGATAATTGCACCTCTTACAGCAAAATGATTTTCATAAGGATAGCTTACATTAAGGATTTGTAAACTGTATAGGTATTTTGAATTATCCAGTTCAGCCAAATTAAGATCGTAGGCTAAAATTTTTGTACCTACTGACTGATTTTCAAAATATTGAAATGAAATGATAATGGGAGCAGTTTCTGTATTATTGATGTCATAGCCAAAAATAAAAATAGCAATACTTGTTGGTGTAAAAGCATGTAGGTTTAATTTTATTGAAACTAACTTACTTTTATGTGGTATTTGAATGGGTGCAAATACTTTATCTGAACTTAACGACAACTCTACTTCTTTATCTTTATATGTCCCCTCATAACTTTGGTGATATAATCCATTATCTAAATCATATCTGTTGTAGTACATATTGTCTGCTATCATAAATGCCGAAGGTGGAATACTTAAATACCCAGTTTTATAACCCGTTACGAGTGTTCCATCTAAATTGGCATAGACTGGATTGGCAACATAAGGATTCCCCGAAGCAAGCCCACTTGCCTTCAAAGAATTACTTTCGATCATTCCTGTTGCTTTAATATTGCCTTTTACTTCTTCAACATTTCCTGCCAATGGCGAAATAGTTACAGATTTTGTCTGCGGTACTTGTGCGTGGCTTTTAAGAATAAAAAGGCTTAAAATAAGTAACAATGTTTGTTTTTTCATGGTTTTGAATTTTTACGTCTATTTTTGACAATCTTTCTTTCAATTCGTTTTGAGAGAGTATTTATTTGGCTTATCTATAAATGCACTTTAAATTTTTGCATGATTTCGGGGAGTTTTGGCCAAAAGTACACGATGTCATGTTTCTTTTCTAAATCAGCAAAATCAGCAGGTTTTGGTCTTTGATTATTCTCAAATAATTTGGCAAGGTCTTGTAAATAGTCTTCATGTCCAGCAGGTAGATAAATGTCAATAATTTTCGCTGTTTCATTAGAAGCATTCCAAAAAGTGTGCATCACACCATGAGGACGTAAATGCCAATCGCCTGCGTTTACTTCAAAAACTTCTTCACCCACCAAAATATGCACTGTACCTTCCAGCACATAGCAAATCTCATCAATGTTTTTATGAAGGTGAGGAGGAGCTCCCAAATGCCCTGCTTTCAGTAAGGTAATATCAGAACCTATCAAACCATTCGTAGTTGATTTTGAAAGTTTGAATTCGGTAGTTAAGCCGCCAAAATTCACCATTTTACCAGTATCTTTTTTCAGTAAAAGAGCTTTTGGGGTATCGTTAGAGCTATATATTTCTTCATTTTTTGCCAAAGAAGCTACTGGCAATGTCCCTATTCCAAGCACCGAAAGTGCCAATTTTTGCATTAAATCTCTACGAGAGTATTGAGGTGTTTTTTCCATTCGTCTTGCGTTTTTAGATTTCAAGACAAATGTAAAATGCTCAATTAGCGTTTTGAATGTAAAAAAACGACAAAAAGGTGAAGTAGGCTATTTAATTATCATTCGTTTCCAATCTGGTGAAGCCACTTCTTGAGCCAAAAGCATTGAAGGACTTACCTCGGCAAACTCTCGAAAATCACGCATCAAATGGGCAAAGTCGAAGTAATTACAAGCAAAAGCAATATCGAGCCAATCTAAATTGGGTTGTTGCAATTTCATTTGATAAGCACGATTGAAGCGAATAATTCGGCTATAATATTTGGGCGACATTCCCATTCGCTCATGAAATTTACGTTCAAACTGCCTCGTACTCAAACAAGCATTATCGGCCAACCAATCAAGTGAAAGAGGTTTTTCGGAGTCTTTCATATAGGCAATTACTTTATCAATGGCATGATTTTCAACCTTTAACGCAAAAACTCTTTTTAATAAATAGCTTTCAATCAATGCAATCATTTGAGAATAATCATTCGTTTCTCTCAATCGTTCGTTCAATATTCTCATCTCTACATCAGACAAATATTCAGCATCTATTTCTCTTTCATGAAACTCGCTCATAGGCATTTTACCTAATAAATGGTGCATAAAACCGCCTCTAAAACAAACTTGTATAATCAGATGGTCTTCGCCAAATTGTAGATTGATGCGTGAGGTCTGTTGTCCAACAAAAATACTCGCTGCAGTAGCTCGGTTGTCGGAAGAACTGTGCACAATTGCTTGAACGGTATCTCGTGGATAAAAGTAAAGCGACTGGTCGGCATCTGGAGGAAAAGGCTTGATACGTAGCTCGGTTGGAATTCCTTTCAATGTCACATGCAACAACATATAGTGTCTAATATAAGGACGAAGAGCTATATGCGGCAAAATATTGGGAAGAAAAACCATGTTATTGTTTTATTCTTTACAAATTTAGTTAAATCCTGAAAAAATAAAGACGAATAACAGACATTTTTTAAGCATACATATTGACTAATTTACACCTCGATAATTCCAAATTTTCTTTCAGGGGCTTTAATATCTTGCGAATAAAAATTAGCTGGAGTCATACCAGTAAATTCTTTATAGTCTCTGACCAAATGCTGATAATCGTAATACCCACATTCTAAGGCTATACTTAACCAATCTTTGTTTGGAAAGGCATTTTTAAGTCGAAAAGCCTTGTCAAATCTGATAATTCGAGCAAAATACTTAGGATTTATGCCGATGCGTTCATTGAAATTTCGTTCAAACTGCTTGTTGCTTAAACATGATTCTTTGGCCAACCAATCAAGAGAGAAATTATTTTTACCATCAAGCATTACCATCCCTACTTTATCAATCGGTCTTGATTCATATTTTGATTTTGAAGCCAGATCCAATAAAAATCCTTCAATGATATGCTTCATTTCCCCAAAATTTGCCGTACTATTCAAGCGTTGATTGACTAAAACAATCTCATTACCAAAAACTGATTCAGCATCAAAATATTGATCGGTAAGTTCATGATTTGGAATACCAGTCATTCTGAATAAACCACCAGGTTGAAAAACTACCTGAAACAACACAAATTCTTTCCCAACATGTCGATGACTCACTACACTCGGTTGCCCAATCAGAGCCGAACGTACAGGAGCAATTACTCGTCCATCATCGTACTTTGTGGTTTCGGTATCACGCGGATAAAAACTCAAAGTAACTTCTGGTCGAGGTGGGTATGCTTTTGCAGGCGGCAATGTAGAATCTGTAAAAGAAAAATACAAAAACCTGTACATTTTCACATAATCTCGCAAAGCATAAGTAGGCTGTAAATTATGAAAGAATGGCATATTATGATTTGTTGTTAAACAAATATAATGATTTTTTATAAGGAAATTGGAGGGCCAACAATTTTCATTCCATGTGCATGATGAATCTGTTGCACGAGTTCTTCTGATGGAGGGCCTTTTAATTCATTCATTTTCTTGAAAAATTCTTCCATCTGGCCTGCCGGTTGGAGGAAATAAACCAATTTCCCTTTATCAGAAAGTTGTAGCCATGTATGAGGCACATTCTGTGGTAAGAATATGGTATCCCCAGCTTTCAAAGTTGACTTTTCTGTATCTACTTGGAATAAATACTCACCCTCAACCACATAAAAAATTTCATCTTGATTGAAATGTACGTGTAACGGAGGGCCAATTTTCTGAAAACCAACATACTCAAATACCGAAAGCTGCCCATCGGTGTCTTTTGCAGAAATTTTCACGTCGTTGGGATTCACTCCTCGGTATTTGATAGGCTCGTTAAATCTATCTTTTCCCGAATCAACTTTAAAACCTTTTTTGGAGCGTGTTTTTCCAAAGGTATCAGCCACCATCATTGCAGAAGCACCTGCAAATGCTGCTTGAACAAATTTTCTACGTTGCATTTTTTGCTTTTCTTAAGTTAAAAAATAAATTTCTGATGCAAAGTTTGATTTTATTTCAAGATCATTAGTGGTAAAAAATAGACATTTTTTAAGATTTCACAAAAGCAATATTTCTTCTTATCCCTTCCAATTTTGTACGTTTTACTGCACTGCGTTTGAATATTTCTTGAAAAACTTCTTCTGAAATTTCTTCCCAATCTTTTTTGGTAAATCCTTGTAAATGAGCATTTTGTGTAAATTCTGGTGTAGCATGAGGACGAGAAAAACTATTCCAAGGACATACATCTTGGCAAATATCACAGCCAAAAATCCAGTTTTCAAATTTCCCTTTTACTTCTTGAGGAATAGCTTCCTTGAGTTCAATCGTAAAATAAGAAATACATTTTGAACCATCAACCACATAAGGTTCTGTTATGGCATCAGTCGGACAAGCATCTACACAACGAGTACAAGTACCACAATAATCTTTGATTGCACCATCGGGTTCGAGTGCTAAATCACAAATAATTTCACCAATAAAAAAGAAGCTTCCGATTTCTCTTGTAATCAAATTCGTATGCTTTCCGACCCAACCTATTCCACTTTTTTTTGCCCAAACCTTGTCCATCACAGGGGCTGAATCTACAAAAACTCGTCCATTTACTTCGCCAATTTCCTCCGAAATATAACTCATTAAATCTTTCAGTTTGTCTTTCAGTACAAAATGATAGTCGGTTCCATAAGCGTATTTTGAAAGTTTATAATTATCATCATTTTGGGGCAAAGTTTGCTCAGGGAAGTAGTTCAGAATGACCGTAATGACAGATTTTGCTCCATCAACCAATTTTCTTGGGTCGAGGCGTTTATCAAAATGATTTGCCATGTAGCCCATTTTTCCATGATAATTTTGGTTAAGCCAAGCATCTAATCGTGGGGCTTCTTCTTCCAAAAAATCAGCTGTTGAGATACCACAAGCATCAAAACCCAATTCTGTAGCTTTGGATTTGATTAATTGAGCATATTTTTGGCGAAGTGAAATTTGCATGAAGCAAATTTACGAAATGTAAGTCTTTTACCTAATTACAGTTATATAAAAATCCATTGATGGGGGGTCAACAGTTACCGCTGAGGCATTAAAAAATTTTACTTCAACAAAATTCAATCCACTCAAGGAATGAGCAATAATTAAACCATCAGGTAGATTTATACTTGGCGAAATATAGACAGTAGAACCTACTTGCACATTAGGAATTTGAAAAGTTAGGGTACTTTCAGTACCTGCGGGTGTGCTGAAAATATTGGCAGTTCGAGTTACTTTTATTATTTCAGTAATTGGTGTGCCATTGATACCTATTTTACTTGTGCCATTTATTTCTAATTTTTCGGTAGGGGCAGCTCCTGTTCCTATGCTTACATTTCCTGCACTTGTAATTAGCATTCGAGTATTATTACCCCCAGTTCTGAACGACATATCATTTGTTGGAGAATAAATCACCCCTCCGCTGGCTGCAGTAGCAGCCTTTCCAAAAAGAATACCAGTTTCAGAAGCATTCGGAACAGCAATTCCAATATAGGAGGTGGCATTGTTTTCAAAGAAAAAATCTTCAGAGCTTAAAGGTGTTGCTCCTGAAAAACCATCTGCCACATGAAGTTTTCGTAATGGGAATCCATTACCAATACCAATTTTTCCATCATGATTTATTGTGAATTTTTCTGATGTAATAGTTGTACCATTTGCTGTTGTAAAAAAAGACATTTTTGTTCCGTTGGCGGTAGTTGTCCAATTTTCGGTAGTAGTCATAATGATTGTTGCACGTGGATTGGTAAATGAAGTTCCATTATCACCTGCTGCACCAAAAACACCCAGATTTATACCAACAATGTTTGCAGCTAAATTATTTAGGTTTAGACCCGATGACCTTCTTGTAATGATTTCAGGGTCTTGTGAAAAAGTAGTCATCAAAAATTCTGAACTCGAAACTGGCGTAAGTGTTAGGCTACCTTGCCCAAAAGCATTGATAGAGAATAAAAGCGATAAACTTAAAATGTGATTTTTCATGGGCTTAAACTTTGTAAGGTTTTAAAACTTAAACAAAGATAAATCTATGAGGTAAGCAAAACACCTACTAAATTTAGTAGGATAAATATGTCAAAAAAGCAGTAAATAGCAAGAAAATGGTATTTTAAAGAAGTTATTTACCAATTTTTTTTAATATTTTCGGGCGAAATCCATTCATCCCACTCACTACCATAACCATCGTAGTGAATATAGTGCAAACACGAAAATTTTTGAATAACCTTGGCTGGATACCATTTTTTATCTACGCCACTCAGGGCTTGTACTTTAGTGCCAATCGGCAAATCTTTGGCACATGAAAAAGACTTCAAGCGAGCGGCTTCTACCCAATCGGTTTCGTTATTGGTATAGCTATAAAAACGCACATTAAATTTGTTGTTGGCATCGGCTCCTTCTATAAAACCCATATAATCTTCTCCACCATAATCAACCATTACACGCTCGCCGATGCGTTGGTTTTTCTTCAAAGAAATATTACTCGAAACTTCCCAATTTTTCATACTTTTTGGCACAAAGTAGGCAGCTTTTTGTCCTTCAACTACCGCCATTTCTTCATCAATATATTTTGAAAGTTCGTCTAATGTAATACTACCATTGTTGTTAATATCAATAAAGTTTTTTCCTTGAAGTCCATAAAGTAAGGCATTTGAAAAAGTCCAATTTCCTGTAGAAACATCAGTTGGAACGACTGAACTAAGAGCTACATATTCTCGTAAAGGATATTTCTGAACTTCTTTTACCAAACCGCCAGAATTACAACAATCTGCTGTAAAAAAGGCTTGATTTCCTGCAAAATTCTCATTGACTGTTCTCACAATTTCTTCTGCCGACCAATCTTCGCCCTGATAATTGGCAAAACAAACTTTTTCACCCTCATTTTTGTAACCATGTCCACAATAGTAGAAAAATAATCTATCACCTTTTTGGGCTTGTTTCAAGAATGAAACAAAAGCAGCTCTAACAGATTTTGTGGTAGCTTGTTGGTCTTTTAGATACTTTATTTGATTACTTGGAACGCCATTGTTTTGAAAAAAACGCATGATTTTAGCATCGACACGCTCTTTTTTCTCAAATGATGCAAAACTATTCGCATCTGCCCATTCCAATACACCCACCATAAAAACCCAAGTTCGGCTAAAACCTGTTTTTGTTTGGGCGATTACCGATAAATTTGAGAGTAGTAAAAGAAAACATAAAATTATATTTTTCATGGCAAATCCTTTAAATGTTTATAAATAAAATCATCAAAAGCTTTTTTATCTTCCAACTCAATTTCAATAGGTACATAAAAAAAGTACTTCATTTCTTCCTCATTCAACAAAGGTTTGATTTTTACCATGTCTTTTTCAGTTGTAATGATTTGTGAAACTTCTTTAAACTGTACTGTTTTTTTAATAATTCCATCAATTTCTTTTCGTGAAAAAGAAAAATGGTCAGGGAAATCGTGAACAAAATCAATACTTAAACCTTGCTCCAAAAGGTATTTTTCAAAAACTTCTGGTTTGGCAATTGCTGTAACGATATTACTTTTTTGCTCAGGCTTAAAATTGTTTTTAGGAGAATAACCTAAAAGCGATTGATAGCTAATTCTTGAAAAAAAGATAGGGGTTTCTGATAAAATATATTTTTTTATGCCAGCAAAAATCTCTGTGTATTTTTGAGAAGAAATATTTTTTGGACATTTGGTTACAATCACCGCATTGGCTCGTTTGGCACTTTGTCGTAAATCTCTTAGCTTTCCAAAAGGCACTAAACTATCTGTATAAAAAGGACGATTATAATCACATAAAAGAAGGTTCAATTGAGGAGCAATTTTTCGATGCTGAAAAGCATCATCTAATATAACTATTTGATTATTAGGTATTTGCTTTTGAATCTCTCTTACGCCAGCTACCCTATTTTCACAAACAACAACATTAATTTTTTCACCAAATTTCATGTAATATTGCATGGGCTCATCACCAATAGTTTGGGCCGTTGATTCCATATTTGCCCGAATAAACCCTTTTGTTTTTCGCTTATACCCTCTGCTCAAAATGGTGGTTTTGTAATTATCTGACAACAAACGCACCAAATATTCTACATGTGGCGTTTTTCCTGTACCACCTAAATTCAGATTGCCAACATTAATACAAAAAACATCAGGCTTGGTTGATTTTAATATCTTTTTGTCATATAACCAGTTTCGTAAAAAGATGATAAGTGTGAGCATGAGATAAGTTTAAATATCAAGTAAGATGAAGTATAAAAAGATTAAATCTTATATCAAAGTTTGAGCTATTTGCCGAAAATTACACAAATCAGTCGAACTGTGGCATAAAAAACAAAAGTTTCTGTATTTTTGCCAAAACTAAGCATTTTTCAATGGGTCTGAAAGTCAAATGGTTTAAACACACACTAAAGTTCAAGTTTGAAGCAGGAACTTCTCGTGGGGTTTATACTGAAAAAGATACTTTTTTCTTAAAAATCTTCGATTCCGAAAACCCAGCAGTTTTTGGTTTGGGAGAGGCTGCCCCATTGAAAGGATTAAGCATTGATGATTTTCCTAATTATCAAGATATTCTACAAGGGGCTTGTGATACTTTCAATAGCTTAGATTTAGAGGTTTTTGAATGGAATATCAATATCATTCTTTCTCAACTCATCGACGACCGACTGCCTTCTATCAAATTTGGCTTTGAAACTGCCCTACTCGACTATATGAATGGTGGTAAAAGAATCATTTTCGACAATGATTTTGTGAAAGGGCAAAAATCTATCACAATCAATGGTTTGGTTTGGATGGGTAGCAAAGCATTCATGATGGAACAAGTTGAAGAAAAAATTGCGAAAGGATTCAACACCATCAAAATGAAAATCGGAGCAATCAATTTTGAGGAAGAATTAAGTATTTTAGCCAATATTCGAGAACGTTTTTCTATCGAAAAAATCACGCTGAGGGTTGATGCCAACGGTGCTTTCTCTGTGAAAGAATCTCTTGAAAAAATAACACAATTATCTGACTATCAAATACATAGCATCGAACAACCAATCAAGCAAAAACAAGTTGATGAGATGATGGAGTTGTGCGAAAATAGTCCTGTGCCTATTGCTTTAGACGAAGAACTCATTGGCGTAACAGACTATGTTCAGAAAATGCTATTGCTTAAAAAAATCAAGCCAAAATACATTATTTTGAAACCTACGCTGTTGGGTGGATTGCAACATTGCCGTGAATGGATTGAAATTGCTTCTCGCTTGCATATCGGTTGGTGGATGACTTCCGCACTCGAATCAAATATTGGACTCAACGCAATCGCACAATTTACTGCTGAATATAAAAATACTGTTCCACAAGGACTCGGTACGGGTGCTTTGTACCACAATAATATCGAAAGTCCATTAGTGGTAGCTGAAGGAAAGCTGCATTATCAACTACAAAAAAACTGGGATTTGTCTATTTTTGAATAGCAAAAAAACTTCCTGCTGATTCATCATTATTGTTAATTTAAATCCTCATTCCAAAACTTTTAGAACAAAACCTTCGTTTTTTACGTATATTTAAGCAAAGCTTACCTTCTACATCAATAATGAATCTCGAAACAAAATATTGGCATTTGCATAATCACAAGCTAATGAGTGTTTTAAGTTCGGCTGAACTCAAAGAAATTTGTTTGATTACCAACTTCAAAACTGCAAAAAAGGGTGAAATTATTTATTTTTCACATGATGAATCCAGCCGAGTTTATACGCTTAAACGAGGTACAATCAAAATTGTGGAAATCGACCCAAAAGGCAACGAAATTGTAAAAGATATTCTCCAAGAAGGCGACTTATTTGGACAATTTACACTTGCTGACTCAAATTTGGATGAATATGCTGTGGCCGTTTCTGATTATGTTACTTGTTGTAGTTTCAGAATGGATGATTTTGAAAAAGTCATTGAGAGAAATCCAACACTTGCATTGCAATATACCAAGTGGGTTGGTCTTAGACTCAAGCGAATGGAGAATAAATATGCCAATTTGGTTTTCAAAGATGTACGTTCCCGATTTATAGGTTTCTTGAAAGATTGGACTTTAAAAGAAGGTATTCCAAACCAAAATGAAATTACTCTTAAAAACTATCTTACACATCAAGATATTGCCAGTTTGATTTGTAGCACTCGTCAGACGGTAACTCAATTATTCAATGAATTGAAAGAAAACGGCATTTTAGATTACTCTCGCACCGAAATTATCATCAAAAACATAGCTGCTCTAAATCAATAATTTATTGATAATCAGCTACTTATAATATAACTATCGGTTTTGGTCATCCAGCCGACATTTGTTTTTTTATAGGCTTTCTACTTTTGTATCAACAAAACGAAAAGCATTATGAAAAAACGCATCTGCATTTTAGCTTTAATCATCGGAATAATAGCCTGTCAAAAAGAAAATATTGCTTTTCCTTCGACACTGGCTACTACACCAAGTTTAGAAACAAATGTACTTACAACTCCTGCACCTACCTCTCCAACAGTTAGTTTGACCGACCTCCAAAATCAAACATTGGTATTAGAAGGTACATTCGTCAATGGTGTACATAACACAAGTGGCACTGTGAAAGTTTATGAAGACAAAAGCAAAAACCGTAGCCTTGTATTTGAAAATTTCAAGACCGATGCTGGGCCAGATCTGAGAATCTATATGGCCGAAGACAAGGCTCTGAGCAATTTTACACAAATCACCGATAAAGTTAATACCAACGGAAGCTACATTCTGTCTATTCCAAGTAACGTAGATTTAAAGAAACAAAGCACTGTTATTGTTTGGTGCAGGGCATTTTCTGTGCTATTTGGTAGTGCTGCATTAAATTAACATACTATTTACGGCACAATTTCCAAAACTGACAATCATATTCATCCAGCACAATTTAGAAAATTGTGCTACAATTACCTTCAAATACTCATGAAAAAAACAGTTTTTTTATCACTTATTCTATTGATTATCAATCAATTAATATATGCTCAAAGCAGAAATCAACGCTATGCCGATTTGTCAATTGCAGCAGTTAGCGGCTTTTCTCCAGCCCTCTCTTATAATTATCATTGGGGAATCGGCAAAAAGGGAAAATTTAAAATCGGCACGGGTATTCGATTTACTTATTTTTCATCGGGGAAAAGAGATTTAATTACAGCCCCTGCCACATTGACTTCTGGTGAAAAAGGACCACAAGTACTTTTTACAGAAAATATTCTAAGCAATTTTGACACCTTAAAAGTAGCTAAAGTAAGTGTAGGTTACATCAATATTCCGATTCATTTACAATATAGTTTTAGTAAAAAATTGGAAGTCGGTTTTAACATTGATGCTGTAGGTTTGAGTTTCGGAAACAAGCAAAATGGCACCTTTTACGCCAGCGATTCAAAAAGCCTCAATAAAAGTACACAATCGGCAAATCCTACTGTTTTTAATCTTCTTTTGGTGAGTGATAATGATTGGGGGAGTCTGAATTCTGAACTTTATGCTCGTTATTGGCTCAATGATAAAATTGGTCTTAGAGCAGGCTTAAGTTTTCAATTCATAGAATATACAACCAACAAAGTTCTAACTTTTGAAAATGACCGATTTCGCACAAAAAATCTTTTACCAATGATTGCCATTTCTTATAAACTTTAATCTTGATTATCCAATGAAACGTCAATCAATCATTTATACTTTAGTGATAATCAGCCTATTAAGTTTAAAAACTAAAGCACAAAATTGGAAACCAGTTACGGCAGCTATCACATTCAAAATAAAACACTCATTAGGAGCAACGGCCGAAGGCTCTTTTAAAGGTTTTTCTGGAACAATATTTTTTGATGTAATGAATCTTTCTACCGCTTCAATCAAGGCTACAGTTGATGCGAAAAGTATTGATACTGGCATTCATTTAAGAGACAATACGATGCGTAGCGGTGATTATTTTGATGTAGAAAAATACCCAAAAATTTCGATAATTTCGACTAAAATTGAAAAAAATATCAAAGAAAATGAATACATAGGATATTTCAATCTTACCATCAAAAACATAACAAAAAACCTCAAAATTCCTTTTGTTTTTACACAAAATGGTACACAAGCAAGCTTCAAAGGTAGTTTTGCCATCAACCGAACCGAGTATGGCGTAGGTGAAAAAAGTGCCTTACTTGGCGATACTGCAACCATCACAATCACAATCATAGTCAATACGCAACAATGAAAAACAATGTCTATACAACAGTAGTCAGACAATTAACTGATTTACTTAAGCAACTCAGACCCAATGAATACTGTCAATCACTTGCCGTTCTTAACGGGAGTAGCATTGGTCAACACACCCGTCATGTGGTAGAATTTTATCAATGTTTGCTCAAAGGCATACATGGCGGGGTAGTAGATTATGATGCTCGTGAACGAAATTTAATGCTCGAAAATGACCTAAATTTTACAATAGATTGTTTACAAGCAATTGAAAATAGTATAGAAACTATCAAAAACCCTAACGAACCTCTACTATTAGCAGTGAGTTATTGTTCTGATATTCAAAGTTTTATAGAAACTAATTTCATGCGAGAAATGGTTTATTTAGTCGAGCATTCGATTCATCATTATGCTCTCATTCGCATAGGTTTACAGGAGAATTTTTTCAATATTTTGATTCCCAAAAACTTTGGCGTAGCCTACTCGACTGTCAAACATCGTGAAGAAGTTTTGAATTCTGAGTGCTGAATTCTGAGTGGGTTGTCGTAACTTTTATTTATTTTAGTGATTTATAATATTCTTAACTCAGCATTCAGAACTCTTAAAATGTGTGTCCTTACCTATCTCCCTACTGCAAACGGCTTTATTTTCACCTCAAACCGAGATGAAAGTGTGGTTCGTGCATCGGCCATTCCTCCTCGAAAATATGAAATCGAAGGGCATTATGTTTTTTTTCCAAAAGACCCTGTAAGCAGTGGCACTTGGATTGGAGGCGATGATGTATTTACGCTTTGTTTGCTCAATGGAGGTTTAATAAAGCACATACCTTCTCCTCCCTATCGTCATAGCCGAGGAAAAGTCATTTTAGATTTTTACAAATTTCTGAATGTCGAAAATTTTCTTCAAAACTACGATTTCAATAATATTGAGCCATTTACTTTAGTGATTATAGATAGAAATAACTCTCTAACTATCAATGAAATACGTTGGACAGGAAAGGATATTTTCTATAAAAAACATGCAGCTAACAATCCAAAGATTTGGTCATCCGTTACACTGTATTCTCCTGAAATAATACAAGAAAGGGAATATTGGTTTGAAAATTTTCTACAAGAAAACCCCAATTATACAGCTGAAGATATATTACGATTTCACCATTTTGGTGGTAAAGGAGATATTAGAAATGATATTAAAATGAATCGTGAAAACAAATTGAAGACTTTGAGTGTTACACAATTTGTAGTTGATAATGAAAACTTCGTTGTTCAATACCAAGACCTCCAAAAAGATAAAAACTTCGTATATAGAGTTTTTACGGAGTGTATTCTGTAAATTTAAGTTTATTTTACCTTAAATTTTCCATGCCAAAAATAACTGCCATCGGCACCGCTACACCAACTTACCGACATCGGCAGGAAGACATCATGCAATTTATGCTTGATGCTAATACCCCTGACGAAAAAAATCGAAAATTACTCCCAATTTTATATCGAAGAAGTGGCATCGAAACCCGATATTCGGTCTTTCCTGATTTTTCTTTAGCTCGTGGGCAATGGGATTTTTTCGGCAATAATTGTACTGTTCCTTCGCTCGAAAAACGAATGATTTTATATAATCAAAAAGCTGTTGATTTATCAGTCAATGCTATTTCTGATTGTTTAAAAGACATTGATAATCAATCTATTACACATTTAATTACTGTTACATGCACAGGCATTTCTGCTCCAGGGTTAGATATTTTACTGATGCAAAAACTCAGTCTTTCGCCTAATATTACCCGCACTTCGGTCAACTTTATGGGCTGTTATGCAGCACTTCACGCACTCAAAATAGCCGATGCTTTTTGTCGTGCTGATGCCTCGGCAAAAGTTCTGATAGTTTGTACTGAATTATGTACTTTGCACTTCCAAAAATCGAATGATGTTGATGCGATTTTGTCTTCTACCCTTTTTGCCGATGGTTCGGCAGCTTGTTTGGTAACAGCCGAAAAAGATGTTGAAGGTTTAGAAATCAAACAATTTTACTCAAAAGTTGCTCTTGGAGGACAAGAAGACATGGCTTGGCAACTTTCAAGCAGTGGTTTTTTGATGACCTTGAGCAATCATGTACCAAAATTAATTAAAGAAGAGATACGAAATCTGCTCGAAAGCTCGCTTACTAAGCTCAATCTTACAATTGATAAAATCACTGATTGGGCAATTCACCCAGGTGGCAAAAATATCTTAGAGGCAGTCGAGCATTCACTTGGCTTAAAGCATGAAGATTTGTCAAAATCTTATGAAATACTTAAAAATTATGGCAATATGTCATCGCCAACAATCTTATTCGTTTTGAAAGAAATATTAGAGAAAAAATCTTCACAAGGTAATATTTTTGCGGTTGCCTTTGGACCAGGTATTACAATGGAAAGCGTTATTTTAGAAAAATAGTTAAAAATCGTCATCATACAGGCAACCCATCGTTAATCGTAATTCCCAAATGACCTTTACAACTCGTTCCTATCAAGCCGAACTCCTTGATAATGAAGATATACCTACCGAAGACCTTTACCAAAACCTTCGTGAATTAGACTTTATTAATCGTACATTGGGAGGTCATTCAGTTATTTTAGATGGAATTAGATATTTTATAAATTTAATATTTAAAATAAATACTGAAAATAATAAATTACCTATAAATTCTAAATATATAGATAATTCAAATATTTCTGAAAATATATTTATTTATGAAATTGGAAGTGGTGGTGGCGATAATTTGAGAGCTATTGGCCAATTTCTTAGTAAAAAGTCAATCGCACATCAATTAGGTGGTGTTGATTTAAAGGAAGATTGTGTGAGATTTGCAGAAAGTTTCAATTCCAACTCCTCAAAAATCAATTATCAAATCGCTGATTATCAGCTTGCTACTTTCCCAAATGGTAAGCCGCATATTATTTTTAACTCTCTTTTTTGTCATCATTTCAGAGATGAATCACTGGTGGAAATGCTACTATGGATGTATAAAAATGCTGAAGTGGGTTTTATAATTGCTGATTTGCACCGACATCCGTTGGCTTATTATTCTATCAAATTACTAACGAAGCTTTTTTCTAAATCATATTTAGTCAAAAATGATGCTCCTCTGTCAGTTTTGAGAGGTTTTACAAGAAAAGAATGGGAGATTTTATTAAAAAAAGCAGGTATTAAAAAATATAAAATTAAATGGAAATGGGCATTTCGGTGGTTGATTTTGGTGGAAAAATAAAAAACAAAATAATTAAGAATAACGATTTACGAATGACGAATCGTTATTCTTTAGCAATAATCTATATATAAATTAATTCATAATACTCGAAAATCGTCATTCTTAATTCGTCATTCACAAATCAAATCTTTAAATCGTTAATATGCTGGTTTCGCTCACAATTGTACGTTACCCCAAGTATTTTGTTCCGTTTGCCTTTATTTCAATGGCCATTTTACGTTTGCCTTTGATTTTTAGTAAAAGTACTTTTTGGAAACTTTTGGGTTGTGGAAAAAATGGCACTTTTGACATCAATCCTGATTGGCAACAGTGGGGAATGATGGCCGTTTGGACTAATAAAGCAGATTTTGAAGATTTCAAAAAAACATCATTGGTTTGGAAATGGTGGCATTTTTTCACTACTGAACAATGGACTATTCTTTGTAAACCTTATGAATCGCATGGGAAATGGAATAACAAAGAGCCATTTGGAAGTCCTTTATCAGATAAAAATTATTCTGGACCAATAGCAATCCTTACAAGAGCAAGTATCCGATTATCAAAATTATCAAGTTTTTGGGAAAATGTACCAACAGTTGCGGCCACAATGAGTCATGCTGAAGGATTCATCACATCGATTGGTATTGGAGAAGCTCCTTTTGTACGACAAGCCACTTTTTCGATTTGGGAAAGTGTAAATGATGTCAAGAAATTTGCATATCGCCAACGAGAACACGCAGAAGTAATCAAAAAAACACACGCTGAAAATTGGTATTCAGAAGAACTGTTTGCACGGTTTATTCCGGTCGAAACCTTTGGTAGCATTAGAGGAGAAAACCCCTTCAAAATAAATGATTAAAAGGTACTGTCTCTTATCATTGCTTTAGCATCTCTTTTTATGTTTTTCATTTCCAAGCAATTTTCAAGCCAAATTCTGATTTATTGCAAGTACAAGTCAATTGATTGATTATCAACAAGATAGCAAAAATTAATTTTCTTGAAAATTTGTAATTCTCACTATTTTTTCTAAATTTTACTAAATATTCTATACTATACGTTCGTTAGATAACCGATACCCACCTTGTCGGGCATGATTTTTGCTTTATTTCAGTGAGTGAGTGAACACATGAAACGATTATTTCTATGTCCCGTATCAAATCTTTTTTGTTTGGGTTGATGGCTATATGTCTATCCACCCTTTCTTTTGGGCAGCAAGATGCTGAACCCGCCCTATGCAAAGATCCTTCAATTTTTGGATTTGTAAAGGATAGCAAATTTACTATTAGCCCTGATTATGGTTGTTTAGATTATACTAGAACCTCAGCAAGAATTGAAGTTTCTAATTCTGCATCTCCTACTGGGGGAGCTTTAAGTCAGTTGGGTTATATCTTTGATTTTAAAGACGTAACTCCACTTGCTCTACCTGTATTTCCGACGGTGCTTCAAACCTCAACAGTCGTCACAACTCCTGGAAAATACTGGGTAATGCAAGGAGGTAATGTTGGTGGAACCGCTTATATTACTTGTAGGGTATCCGAAATTCTCCAAACCGAGCAACCTGATTTTGATATTACATCTTGTGGCGATAAAAGTGTTACTGTAACATTTAGAGATACACCTAAAAATAGAAAACACGGTAAGTATAGAATTGTTTGGGGAGATGGTAATCAAGATTTTTCAGCACAAATTACAGTTTGGCCTCATCAAATGCAGCATACTTATATCAATACGCCAACGGGTATGCCTCAAATTGTAGCTGCTTATACCCGAGGTGCATCCAACTTTACAGTATGTACAAGCCAGCCTATTAGTTTTCCTGTAGGGTCAAATGGCAAACCTCGTATTAGTGAGTTAGAGGGCTTGAATGGTGGAGCAAGCAATAAAATTACTTTATCAGATGGCTCGGACGGCACAGCTTATACTATCCAACAAAAACCTAAAGGTGGAAATTGGGTGGATACTGGAAAAAAAATCACTCGTAATAGTGGTACTACTACTGCTAATCAAACCATTGATGGTTTGGATGGTAAACAAGAATATTGTTTCCGTTTACAAACAAAAGATGGTTGTAACAATGACATATTCTCAAACGAAGCTTGCACAATTATACCTAAAGCGACGGTTTCTTCACCAACGGAAGCAAAAATTGAATGGAACAATCCAGATGCTGACCTTACAGCTACCCCAAATGTAACACGTTATAGCGTTGGCTACAGTGAATCACCTTCAGGGGCTAATCCTAATACTGGAGCTCCAAGCCCCATTACAGGAACAAGTTATGTTTTTGACCTTTTAGATTGTAGCAAAAAATACAACTTTAATATAACAGCATTTTTAGGAACTACCGCAGCAGATAAAGTTGTCATTAAGTCCCCAAATATTTTGGTTGATCCATCAGTTAGTTTTAAACTTCCCGCTATCAGCATTGGTACAGTTTCGACTATCTCTAAAGATATTATTCAGGTAAATACCTTCGAGCCTTCGGGCTATACTGCTCCAAAATACATTTTCTATCGTGCTGAAGGTGGGTCTTCGACGTATACACAAGTAAAAGAAACTCCTGACAATCGATATGATGATAAGAATGTAGAACCAGATAAACAACAATATTGCTATAAAGTAGAATACCAAGATAGATGTGGTAATACCTCTGTCTTATCGCCTGCTTTTTGTAGTGTATTTTTAACTTCAGCCCAAGCAAATACTTTAAATTGGACGCAATTCATTATCCCAGACCCTAATAATGCTTTACAAAATGCACAACCAGTAGAATATTATGTTGAATTGCTCGATGCCAATGGTTCGGTTGTAAAACCAGTGGATACAACTCCAGATACAAAGTCGAATGTGAAAGATGTGATAGACCAAATTTTGAGTGATCCAGCCGCAAGAGGACAAGTTACTTTCAGAATTCTTGCTCGGCAAAAGGTAACGCTAATTATTGGAGGAGTAGCTACTCCTTTCCCTTTTAGTTCATATTCAAACACCTACACATTTATTACACCCGCTCAAATATATGTTCCTACGGCTTTTTCGCCAAATGACGATTCAAACAATGATACATTTGTGGCAAAAGGAAGGTTTATTGTTGAGTATAATTTAGTAATTTATGACCGTTGGGGAAATACAATTTTCGAATCGAAAGACTTAGAGACAGGATGGAATGGCACAACATCTGACGGTGTGACACCTGCCCCTCCCGGTAATTATGGATATAAAATTTATGGTTTAGACCCCGCAGGGCAAAAATTTGAAAAAGTAGGCTCTATTACTTTGATAAGATAATTTACGAATGATGATTTTGGACGGGGTCGCCAGTGCGATAACGATTGACGAATTTCTAAAACTTTAAAATAAGTAAAAAAAAATACAAAACACTAATAGTCAATCATTTACAATAAAAACACTTGTAAGTTACAATTCGTCAATCGTCATTCATCAATCGTAAATATTCTAAAAGGCAGTTCTAATCCAACTGTCTTTTTTTGTATATTTGTACTTCAAATCAAAATCATAAAATTATGAACATGGGCGATATTTTCGGGTTGGCAGGAAAAATGAAAGAGATGCAAGCTCGAATGCAAGAAGTACAGGAAAGTTTAGGTAAAATCACAGAAACGGGCGAAGCTGGTGCTGGAATGGTGAAAGCTGTTGCAAATGGAAAAAAACAGTTAGTTAGCATAGAAATTGATGAAGATTTGATGAAATCTAGTGACCGTGAAATCTTGCAAGATTTAATTGTAGCAGCCACCAATAAAGCATTAGAAAAAGTAGAAGAAAGAGCAAAAACAGAACTTCAAAAATCAACCGAAGGAATGATGCCCAATATTCCAGGAATGGATTTAGAAAAAATGTTCAAATAATAATCCATGACAAATGTTGCCGTAGTTATTTTAAATTATAACGGACGAAATTTCCTTGAAAAATTCTTACCATCGGTTGTTAATAATGCCGATGGTAGCGAAATAATTGTGGCCGATAATGCCTCGAGTGATGATTCAATTGTATTTCTAAAAAATAATTACCCTCAAGTCAGGCTTATACAATTGCCTGATAATCAAGGATTTGCAGGTGGATACAATACTGCTTTAAAGCAAATCACTGCCGAATATTACATATTACTCAACTCAGATGTAGAAGTAACACCTCAGTGGATTCGACCAATAATTGATTTAATGTCCGCTAATTTGGAGATTGCCGCTTGTCAGCCCAAAATCAAGAGTTTTGGGCAAAAGACCCATTTTGAGTATGCGGGTGCAGCAGGTGGCTATATTGATTGGATTGGCTACCCCTTCTGCCGAGGCCGAGTTTTTGATTCCTATGAAGAAGATTTAGGACAATATAATGATACCAAAGAAGTCTTTTGGGCCACTGGTGCTTGTATATTTGTACGAGCTTCAGTTTTTCATCAATTGGGCGGTTTTGATGCTCAGTTTTTTGCTCACATGGAGGAAATTGATTTATGTTGGCGTATGAAAAATAATGGATACAAAATTTTCTACTGCTCCAATTCGGCCGTTTTTCATGTAGGAGGTGGCACTTTACATAAATCTAACCCTCGGAAAACTTTTCTTAATTACCGCAATGGTTTGGCAATGCTTTATAAAAACTTACCTGCCAACAAATTAGTGTCTACGATATTTTTAAGGTTAATTTTAGATGGTATTTCGGGTATAAAATTATTACTCGATGGTTCATTTGCTGATTTTTGGGCAGTTATCAAAGCTCATTTTGCCTTCTATGCCATGATTCCTAAATTAGAAAGAAAATCTCCTAAAGAAGTCAGCTTAATCTATCAAAAAAGTATTGTTTTTGAATATTTTGTATCTAAAACCACCCCAAAGGTCTAAAAATGAATGATAGCAATAATCATATTAATAGCTCTTTAGAACTTGGAGAAAGCAGACGTATCATTGGGATCAGTGGCGGAATTGGTTCTGGAAAAAGTATAATTTGCAAAATTTTTGAGGTTTTGGGTGTACCTGTCTATTACGCAGATGAGCGAGCTAAGTGGCTGACTAACAATGATTTACAATTAAGAAAAGAAATAAAAGAATTACTTGGTCGTGAAGCTTATGATAGCAATGGGCAGTATAATAGAAAGTGGGTGGCGAGCCAAGTTTTTGAAAACCCTGCCTTATTAAAAATACTCAATAGTTTGATTCATCCACGGGTGTATGAAGACACCAAACAATGGCTGCAACAAAATCAAGACAAAGCTTATGTGCTAAGAGAAGCTGCATTGACAAATGCGGCAGGAAATGGCAATGATTTAAGCAAACTGATTGTTGTCAGTTCACCTATGGATTTACGTATTGCAAGAATAAAAAAGCGTGACCCACAACGAAATGAAGCCGAAATTCGGGCGATAATTGCCAGACAAAAAACTGAAGAAGAATTTCAAAAGATAGCAGATTATCAAATTATTAATAACGAAAAAGAACTTTTAATACCACAGATTTTATCACTTCATAAAATTTTTCAAGGGTAAATCTTCAACCAAGTGGATGCTTTGCAAAAAGTCTTTCTCTTCATCAACATCTGTTAAAATGGGAAGCTTTGAAATTTTTAATTTTAGATCATTACAGGCCTTGATTGCTTCATCACAAACATTGACATGACTCCATTGTTTTTCAAGAAAAACTCGTTTTAAAACTTCTCCACAACGCTCACCAACTGTTTCAAAATTAAATCCTATTAAATAATATCCTCCATCAGTTGCTGGCCCAATAACTACTTCATTATCAATTAGTTGCTCATATCCATCGTTTATAATTTCATCAGTCAGTTCTAAGCAATCACTACCAATAATAATTACCTTTGAACAATTATTCTGTAAAGTATCTCGAAAAGCAGAAGCCATTTTTAGGCCTAGATCTTGTCCTTGTTGCTGTACATATTTATGATAATTATCGTTCGACCAAATATCATTATGATCAATAAAATCAGAGTAATATAAATATTTTTCAATGTTTAAATCATTGGTGATTCTGTGCGTATGTGACATCAAAACCTGATAAATCTCTAAAGCTTTTTCATTACCCACCGTAGCAGCTAATCGGGTTTTAACCTTTCCTAATTGCGGATTTTTAATAAAAATAATCAGAGCATTTTGTATTTTTTGTAGTTGAGTGTGCATATCTTAAGTTTATTTTCAGTGATTTATTATCAATAATTTATTCTTTGAAAATTGTTTATTGTATGATTTATTTAGATTTTTGTTTTTCAAACATACGAAATTAGAAAGAATTAAGGTCTTTTTATAAAGAAAACTAAATTTCTACTTAGCATATTTATCAATAATTACTTACACAAACACACATGAAACAAATTATTTTTTCAGACAATGCACCTGCCCCTATTGGTCCTTATAGTCAAGCTGTTTTGGCAGGAAACACACTTTACGTATCTGGGCAAATTGCTTTTGAATTATCAACAACCGGCGATTTAAAAGCGGAAGCTCATAAAATAATGGAAAATATAGGAAGTATTCTTTCTGAAGCCAATATGGACTATACCAACATTGTAAAAACAAGTATTTTCCTAAAAAATATGGATGATTTTGGATTAGTGAATGAAATTTATGGCAGTTACTTCACAGCGGCTCCACCTGCAAGAGAAACAGTACAAGTAGCTCGCCTACCAAAAGATGTCAATATTGAAATTTCGGTAATTGCCGTCAAGTAGATCAGAAGCCAAATACTGTAAATATTATAAGTTGTTGAAAGATTGTTAAAGGCTTTCTTCTCAATGCTTATCAAAAGTTTTAGGTAAGTCAAAAGCCTAATAAATAAATTTTTACCGTAAAATAATTTTCATAGGTAAGTATGCTTCAACAATAAATAAAAACATATATATTTACAAAAAACAAGTTTCCCTCCCAATATTAATAACTAAAACTGATAGTTTAGCTATGAGAAAAAATTATTTTCTATCCCTATTTTTGTTGATGACAGCATTTTGGAATGTTGAGGCAAAAGATGGAAGTAAGTCAACAAACACCGCTCTAAATTTTGAGACGACGGTTTTAGCACCTCCAGGTAATCCAAGCGGTTTGAATGGCACACCTGTTGGCGGAACTGGTACAAGAATCAACCTAAATTGGATTGATAATGCAAGTGATGAGGAAGAATTTGAAATTGCTTATTCAACAACACCTTCAGGATATCAAACAGTATTGACTGGAGTAGGTAGTTTAGGCACTGGTAGTACTAGCACATTTCAATTAACTGGATTAAGTGGCTCAACAACTTATTATATTGCAGTTAGAGCAATTAAAACCTCTGATTTAAGTACCCCAACTTGTGGACCTAATCCAAACGCTCCTACGAATCCAGCTCCAACTGGTAAAACGGTTTCTTGCTGGAGTAATGTAATTACTGTTAGTACCAATCCAATAGCTCCTGAATCACCAACTGGTGCTTTTTTGTCTAATGTTTTACAAAGATCTATTACTGTCAACTGGACTGATAATTCAACTAATGAGACCAATTTTGAAATTAGAAGAGGTATTGACGGCAATCCTACCACGTTATTAGCGACTATTCCAGGTATTGCAGGAACAGGCCCTCGTACATATATTGATTACACGGTTTTCCCTACAGGAAGATATTCTTACCAAATATGGGCAATTAATGGCGGTGTTTATAGCCTAATAAGTACAACAACTGGCATTGTTCAAACACCTAAAGATCCTCCAATTGCACCGAGTGGATTACAAGTTCAATCAAAGGGTATAGGTTTAAACTCTGTTCCATTGTTTTGGAAAAATAACTCAGGTGAAGTTGAAACATTTGTAATTGAATATTCTGTTGATAATAATTCTTGGTTTGTTGCAGCAACTATTCCCCCAAACGACCCAGGTTATATCGTTAATAATTTACTTGAAGGACAGAAATACTTCTTCCGTGTTAAAGCAGTGAATTCGGGTGGAAGTAGTGGTTATACAAATATATTACAGGCCACAACATTGAAACGTGTAGCTCCAAATGGTCCTACCAATCTTACTGCTAAGACAATTTCAACAACTCAAATTGATTTAGCATGGAATAATGGTGTGGAAGATGGTGTTACTAACATTCGTGTTTCGCAAGAGATTTATCGTTCATCACAAAGTGCTACTGACGGTTTCCTCCAAATTGCTGTTATTGACCCTTATTTTGGTACTTATTCTGATAAGACTGGAAAACCAAAAACAAAATATTGGTACAAAGTAGTATCTGTAAATTATCAAGGTCAATCACCTTTTTCAAATGTAGCAACAGCAACAACGCTTGGGCCTCCATTTGCACCATCTGATTTGACAACTACATTGGCCAATGATGCAGTTGGTAATACCATTATTAAAGCAACATGGAAAGACAACTCAAATGATGAGTGGGGCTTCTCTTTGGAAAGAGCATTAGATAGCACTTTCACCAAAGAAGTACTGAGAGCAGATTTTGATTCAAATACAGTTGCTGCTACTAGTATTCCAATCGAAGAAGGGGTAACTTATTATTATAGAGTGAAAGCATCAAATATTTATGGTAACTCTAAATATTCAGCAATCTCAACACTTACTACCATCGTTACCGTTGCTCCTAATGCCCCTTATGGTTTGAAAGGAAGTGCAACAGCATCGGAAGTGGCTTTAACATGGGGCGATGACTCAAATAAAGAAACTGCATTTGAAATCGAGCGTTCGGATGATGGTAAAACATTTACTAAAATTGGGACAACAGCTCGCAATGAGGTGACATATTCTGATAAAACTGTCAAAGAAAAAACTAAATATTTCTATCGTGTAAGAGCTACTAATATAAAAGGTAATTCAGACTATACAAATGTAGTAGAGATTACAACAGCAGCTAAAGTATCAGCAGCAATTGAGTTGGTAACTGAGAATATATTCCAAGTATATCCAAATCCAACTGCTGACGGTGTAAAGGTTTCACTTTCTGAAAATATGCAAACTGAGTCTGGTGTAATTACTATCACAGATAGAATGAACAGAGAGGTTTCAAGAACAATTTTGAACAATCAATCAGAATATCGTCTTGATTTAAGTAATTTCACAGAAGGAACTTACACGATTAGTCTTCGTACTACTACGCAACAAATAACGAAGCGTGTGTATAAATACTAATCAACAAACATATTGGGCATAATAAAATCGGCGTTGCAATGCAACGCCGATTTTATTTTATCAAAGCTTAATACCTATATTTCGTACCTTCAAAATCAAAAATCACTTCGTCTTCACCATTGACTTTTCTTAAAATAATTTTATTAGGTTCGGATGGTTCAACTCGTTGAATGATTTCTGAGTTTTTAGGTAAATAAAAATTAGTCAATTGTGCATCTACTACTGAATAACTTGGCATATCACCTCTACCCTCCTTTGTAAAATAAGTTGATGGATAGATTATTGTATCGCCTTTGGCATAAATGCATTGAATTTTATCAGCCACCAACTGATATGGATTGGGTTTTCTTGGCTGTGAAAAACCCATAAAATACCTCGGAGGATTATCTTGCCAAACACTATAAGTAAAATAATTAACGATTAGAAACTGCATCATAAAAACACCCAATATTGGGTATTTTTTCCAAGCAACTTCAACCCATATATCTTTGATAATCAAGGCAATAAGCACTAAATTAAATCCATATGCGTATGCAACATAACGTGGCATAATTCTAAAGGTATTTCCATCTTGAAATGCAAAAGCAACTAATGAAATAATTGGCAAGAACGACAATAAAAGCATAAAAACTCGCAATTTTTTCTGTTGTTTATCGCTTAATTTTATGGCATTGCGAATAAATAATGCAAATGATACAAGAGAGGTAAACAGCACTAAAAAATATACTTTTTTATGTGAAGGAAGTAAATTAGGAAAACCATCAATCAGCAAAAACATAGCTGAAATAACATGTCTGATTTGTTTTAATACACTTTTTGCAGTTGCAATACTCAAATACTCATCAGGATTTAAGCGTGCCATTTCATTATATACTTTTGTGCTATTCTGAATATACTCAAATACCCAAGCTCCCCCATCTGATTTCAGCCATAAGCCCACCATAAGCAACGGAATCAGCATTGACAATGACAAACCAATGTAGCCTCTAAGTTTTCTAAAGTATATCAAAACGAAAATTGCATGAATAAAAAACAAGGGAAATGTTGAAAAATGGCACATTTCACAAGCCGTTGCACAAAATCCGTAGAATATATATATCCAAAATGGCTTTTTATCTCTTTCTTCATTTTCAATGATAATTAGCAATAAATGAGTAGATAAAAGTGCAAAAAACATATTGAGACAATAATTGCGAGCTACTTGCGAAAAAGCAATATAGAAAGGTGAAATAGCCGCTAAAAACACTGCCAATAAAGCTAAATTTTCGGAACGAAAATGTCTTTTTACAAAAACAAACAATAAACTGATAGTTAGCAAATTAAACAACAAAGAAGGCAATCGCAAACTCAAATCAGACACACCAAAGCATTTTGTCCAGAGATGTAATGAGTAAGTATATAAAGCTCCATTGCCAGTATCTAATCTTGCTATCGCATCAAAAAAATCATGTAGTGACTTTTCAGACCAAAATTCTTTAGGGGTAAAATATTTGTTATTGGGCTTTCTGACCGAATCATGCTGATTATTCCCTTCATAAGTAACAAATTGACTTACAAACAAAGAGTATTTTTCATCTCCTGCAAGTCCATGTTCGCCTATTTTATAGAACCTTAAACCAAAAGCTACCAACAAAATTCCTAAAAGAATCAGTTTAATATTTTTCTTTAAAAAATGTCTTACTTGCATTCATTAAATATTTTTTAAACCTTGAATGGTTTGAATTGGGTTTTCAGAACTAAAGACAAAATTACCTGCAACAAGTGCATTTGCTCCCGCCTCAATCAATAATTTTGCATTATTTTGATTAACTCCTCCATCAATTTCAATCAGAGTGCTAAGTCCTCTACTTTCACACATTTGCCGAGTTTTCTGTACTTTTTGATAAGTATGTTCGATAAATTTTTGTCCTCCAAAACCTGGGTTCACCGACATTATCAAAACCATATCAATATCTTGAATAATATCTTCAAGCACGTTTACTGGTGTATGTGGATTGAGTGCAACACCCGCCTTACAACCTAAATCTTTTATCTGTTGTATGGTACGGTGCAAATGTGGGCAAGCTTCATAATGTACCGTGATAATTTCTGCACCTAACTTTTTGAAAGTTTCTAAATAGCGTTCGGGTTGTACAATCATTAAATGTACATCGAGTAGCTTTTTTGCATGACGCTGAATTGCTTCTAAAACTGGCATTCCAAACGAAATATTTGGCACAAAAATACCATCCATGATGTCGATATGAAACCAATCGGCTTGTGACGCATTTATCATTTCGCAATCTCGTTGAAGATTAGCAAAATCGGCTGCTAAAACTGATGGAGCGATAATTGCCCCACTTGGAAGTGAACTCATAAATTGTATTGATTTTTTACAAAGTTAGGGTTAAAAGTTGTGGGACGAAATTTTATTTCGTCCAAATGTACTTATTATGCTGATAATCAATCAAATAAATTCCAACAAAAAAGTCTGTGTAATGAATTACACAGACTTTTCTCATCTTTCGTTTTCACAATTTAGAAAATTGTGTTACGCATTATTTATCACGATACAAAACCTCATCAATCAAACCATAAGTTTTTGCCTCCTCTGCCTTCATCCAATAATCACGGTCTGAATCAGTTTCTACTTGTTCGATACTTTTACCTGTATGATTGGCTAAAATTTCATATAACTCATGACGCAATTTGATAATTTCTTTCACCGTAATTTCCATATCACGAGATTGTCCTTGAGCTCCACCGCTTGGTTGGTGAATCATCACACGAGCGTGTGGCAATGCAGAACGCTTACCAGCTGCTCCACCTGCCAACAACACAGCACCCATCGAAGCTGCCAATGAAGTACAAATAGTTGCTACGTCGGGACGTACGTATTGCATGGTATCATACATACCTAAACCTGCATAAACCGAACCACCAGGGCTATTGATGTACATCAAAACATCTTTTTTTGCATCGACAGACTCTAAAAATAGTAATTGTGCTACCACAACATTGGCTACATAATCATCAACACCCGTACCTAAGAAGATGATTCTATCCATAATCAATCGAGAAAATACGTCGATGGCAGCAAAACGCATCGGACGCTCTTCGATGATATTTGGAGTCATGTTCTGAACGTTGTGTTTCATATAATCATCAATTCCTAAACCACTCATGCCACGATGATGTACGGCATACTTACGAAATTCTTCTCCAAAATTCATATTCTTTTGTTATTAGTTATTTGTTATCAGTTACTGGTAAATCTTTTTTTAAACTATATACTATCAATAAATAAAACACAACTTTAACTATCTAGGTTCAAAAGTAGAACTTTCTATAAGTACGTTTTGTTCGATACAAAGATGTCATTTCTTTTAGAAATTTGTAGTCAGAATTTCAGATATTTTCTCAGAAAAAGCGATTTTGAGTAGAAATGACGAATTATTCGATTGATGAATGATGAATAAAGACCTTTTAATGATGAGTACAGGAGAAAAAATACGTCAAATACGCCTGATGAAAGGCTACTCACAAGAAAACTTGGCTGATATGCTCAGTATTTCTACAACTGCTTATGGCGATATTGAACGCAATAAGACCGAATTGACAATTTCAAGAGCAACTGAAATTGCGAAAGTTTTAAGTGTCGGAATTGTAGATTTATTAGATATTGAACTTCATCCTGTTGATTTTTCGATGGAAAAACTTAATCTCGAAAATGAAAAGCTAAAAGCCGAAGTCGAAAAATGGCAAGTAACGGCTGCTTATTGGCGTGAAAAATATGAAAATCGCTTTTCGGGAAATGTATTACGAATCATTACCGAAGAGCCTGAGCGTAGAAAAATTGGATTTTGATTGAGAAGTCAACTGCCGAAAGACGAAAGTCCACTACCCAGTATTAAAAAATTGAACACATTTTTCTATACTTTCACAACATTTTTTATTTTAGCTCTGCCACAAAGCATAGTTTTGTTCAAAAATCACGAACACTATGCAAACGCTTCAAAAATTTAGACGCTACGAATTTTTTCTTATTTTTATTTCGATTACAATCTATGTAATCCGCCGTCTTTTTCAAGAAGCACATAGCTTCGATAGAATGGTTACTACTGCCGAACTCAATGGCGTTCCTAACAAAATAATTTGGCAAGGGCTAATCGGTTATAATCATTTCTACAACACCATTTTTCCTACGATTGCGGGAGCTATTTTTCTTTTTGGTGCATGGTATGTATTTCATTATTTGGTTTATCCACGCATGAAAGAAAAGAATATTGATAGTAAATTATTTGCTTTCATAGCTGTTACTATCTTTTCTACCTTCATTTGTGTTTTTCTTTTTGACTATTTTAAACTTCATTTTAGGCTCCGTTATGACAGACAAGAGCATATTATTGGCGTAAAAATCTACTCACTTTTCCGTAAATTTTACTTAGTTACTGATACAATTGCCGTTTTGATTATCATTATCTTTTATGAAGTTTTTGCTCAATTCTATTATTTTGTGCATACTAAACTAAAAGAAGAAAAAGAAGAAAGTTTTGAGTATTTAGACTATTTATTTAATAGTGCTATCATATTATTCATACTTTTTATCGGTTTTGCAGGCAATATTCCTCAAAAAGACTACTGGTATGGCTCAATACGGGAATTAACAATGATAACTATCTGTTCATTAACCATTTATTACTCACAAGATTATTTTTACAAAAAAGTATTACCTTATTTTTCAAATATACAATCAAAAGAATTTGTTCTTGGACTTACCATCTTCGCTATTATTAATTTCATTGGAAGTTTTATCACTTATATTTTCCAATATATTTATTGGGTTTCTTACAGTTTCATAAACTTCGGATTTCACTTTGAGTGGGTATTTATTCTATTTGCATTCTGCTTTTTCCCATCAATAGTAATTGCTTTTTTGAGAAAAGTACTGACAAAAGAAAAAGTACAACTACAAACACAAATCGTTTCAAAAGTTGCCGAACTTTCCAACCTTCGCTCACAAATAAATCCACATTTTTTATTCAATGCCTTAAACACACTGTATTCGGTTTCGTTGAAAGAAAATGCTGAAAAAACGGCTGATGGCATTCAAAAACTGGGCGATATGATGCGATTTATGCTGAATGAAAACCATCAAGACCGCATTCCGCTGAGCAAAGAGATTGAGTATTTGAATAACTATATTGATATTCAACGCATGAGAATTGACGAAAACCATCACATTGAAATCAAAGTAAATATCCAAAATTCAGATCGTGAAATTTTCATTGCTCCGATGTTACTCAATCCTTTTGTAGAAAATGCCTTTAAGCATGGAATCAGTTTCCGAAATCCTTCTTGGATATATATTACGCTTACGCACGATGCTCAGAAATTGTATTTCAAAGTTCATAATAGTTTACATCCTAAACAGGAGCATTCGCCCGAACAAGAAAACAATGGAATTGGCTTAGAAAATGTCAGAAAACGCCTTGAATTAATTTATCCAAATCGTTATACACTTGATATTCAGTCTTCAGATAATGATTATTTTGTATCTTTGATTTTAGGAATTTACTAAAAAATTGCATGAATTTAACAGCCATCGCTATCGACGACGAACCACGTGCTTTGGAAGTCGTGCAAATACACGCCCAAAAAGTGCCTTTTCTCGAACTAAAAGCAACTTTTACTGATGCTTTTGAGGCGATACCCTATTTGCAACAAAACAAAGTTGATTTGATATTTTTGGATATAAAAATGCCTGATATTTCGGGCATTGAGTTTGTTCATATCTTGCAAAAAACACCTATGATCATCTTCACCACAGCCTACTCAGAATATGCAGTTAATGGCTTTGAGTTAGATGCTATTGATTATCTGATGAAGCCTTTTTCACTGGTGCGATTCACCAAAGCCTGCAATAAAGCATTAGAAATCAAAAGTTTACGAGGTGAAGAAAGACCAAACTTTATATTCTTGAAAACAGGCTATGATGAAGAAAAGGTATTATTAGATGAAATACTTTATGTGGAAGCAGAAGGGAATTATATGGCTTATGTCTTTTCTAATCGAAAACTCTTAAGTAGGCAAAACATCAACGATGCTTTGAGTCAACTCACTACGAACGGCGATTTGCACAGCCAATTCATTAGAGTTCATCGTTCGTATATTGTAGCCATCAATAAAATTCAAAAAATTACCCGTCAATCGGTATGGGTAGCGGGTAATGAAATATCAATTGGAGCTTCTTACGAAGAAAAATTATCTGAGATTCGGGAAAAACTAAATCTTATCTAATTCCAGTATCTACTTCAATTTCAAGGCTTGCTGTTTTATTTTTTTCTATGATGATTGTTTTTGGGAAACCTCTTTTTGTAAAAATATTCTCAGGTTTAATACTCATTTCATATTGTCCAACCGCAATATTTGTACTTTTTATTAATCCATTTGTGCCATTATAGGTCAGTTTCTGATCCAAAACTATAGCCTTTGAGTCTGAATTTGTAAGAACCAAGCTGTATGAAGCATAGATTGATTTCAATTCCTCGATTGTTTTATTGCACGGCTCAACAGGGCAAAGGGGGCCAATCGTTACTTTTACATCTAATGCCCCCATTTCTGGAGCAACCGCTTCGCTTGCACAAGCCATCAAGAAAATGATAGGTAAACATATATAACTTAAATACGTTTTCATTGAGTAGAAAATTTATTGTTTATACCATGATTCAATATTGATGGAAAAGGTTGGTAAATCAAACAAAATAGCTATTTTATTTTCTTCAAAGCCCCTTTCATCCCTTTCTCAATCACTTCATACTTCTCAATTTCCTTCCCAATGTAGATAAAAGCGATACTAAATGTACCTGTAAGTAGGTTTTTATGCAAACGATAGGCTTCTTTCATACGTCGTCGAATAAGATTTCGATCAACTGCATGTTTGAATTGACGCTTAGGAACTGAGAATAAAACTTGTGTAGGTTTTATAACAGAAATTTCGGGGGATCCCAATGCTGTATGAGGCTGAAAAACAATCCTCATAGGGTAAGCAAAAACACCTCCATTGGCAGAATTTTTTCTGTCAAAAAGGTCATTGATTAGCTTCAGACTGCAAAGACGCTCGTCTTTTTTAAATGTTTTTTTCAAGACTTCCGTAAGAGGGAGTTCCTACACTCCGTCAATGATAGACGGAATGCCTCACCGCAGCGGTAAGAATTCCGTCATACAAAAAAAAGCCACCAAAAGGTGGCTCAAATATCTTTATTATCAAACGATTACGTTAGTGATAAAAGCTATTTACTGGCAAAGCATCATTTGTGTTTGCTTTCGTCAGAAACAGTCAATTTCTTTCTGCCTCTTGCACGACGTGCTGCCAAAACTCGTCTGCCATTAGCAGATTCCATACGCTCACGGAATCCGTGTTTGTTACGACGCTTTCTATTTGATGGTTGGAATGTCCTTTTCATTATATTTTTGTTATTTTTGTTCTTTGAATCTTAAATGTTGGAGTTCCTGCGGTTATTTGTTCCGTTAGGGAGTGCAAAAGTACGACTAATTTTTAAAATGACAAAATCCTTACAAAAAAAACTTGCATGAATTACAAAATATATTCAAAAAATAAATCTTCGCACTTTATTGATGTTGAATGTGAAATAGAAAATATCAGTTCAGCCACGCTCGAACTACAATTACCCTCATGGCGTCCTGGGCGTTATGAATTACAAAACTTTGCTAAAAATATTCAAACTTTTGAGGTTTTTGATGAAAATAATCAGCAATTAAAAACTGTAAAAATTAGTAAAGACCGCTGGCAAGTAATAAGCAATGGAGCAAAAACAATCACAGCAAAATACAATTATTACGCTAGTATCATCAATGCAGGAAGTAGCTATATAGATGAAAAAGTACTTTACGTTAATCCTGTAAATTTATGTATCTATGTAGAAGGCAAAATCAATGAAAAGTGCTTATTAGAATTACAAACAACTGATAATGAAGTCATTGCAGGATTAAACCTTTCATCTGAAAATAAAAATACAGTTTTATTTAATGATTTTTATCATTTGGCTGACTCTCCTTTTATTATCAGCTCTAGTCTAAAGCATGATTCGTATAGCATTGGAAAAGTTAAATTTAATCTTTGGTTTGAGGGAGTTATTTCGAGAGAACATTTCAAAAAAATCAAAACCGATTTTAAGAAATTCAGTAAAGAGCAAATCAATGTTTTTGGTAATTTCCCTGAAAAAGAATACCATTTTATTACTTGGATTTTGCCTATTCCCTACTATCACGGTGTTGAGCATCGCAATTCTACAATGCAGGTTTTAGGCCCAGATAATCAAGATTTTGCAGAATTATACATTGATTTGCTCGGTTTAGCTTCGCACGAACTTTTTCATACTTGGAATATTTGCAAAATTCGTCCTGTTGAGCTTTTACCTTATGATTTCACTAAAGAAAATTATTTCCAAACGTGTTTTGTAGCAGAAGGAGTAACCACCTATTATGGCGATTTGATGCTCTATCGTTCAGGCGTTTTTGATAAAACACAATATTTAAAGGAATTGGAGGCTTGTTACAAACGTCATTTCGACAACGCCGACCATGCTTCACAATCTTTGGTCGAATCTTCGTGGGATTTGTGGCTCGATGGCTATGCACAAGGAATTCCCAATCGAAAAGTTTCGGTTTACCATAAAGGTGCAATAGCAACACAGATTTTAGATTTACACATCCAAAAAAAGTTTGATAAGACTCGTTCTTTTGATAACATCATGCGATTGATGTGGCAACGTTTCGGAAAATCGAAAAACGGTACACCACTTTTGGGCTATACAATGCAAGATTACAAAAATATTTGTGAGGAAATAGCAGAAGAAAACTTAGATTGGTACTTTGAAAAATGTATTTTAGGAAAAGATTCCCTTTTTAATTTACTCAATTCTTATCTACAATTCATTGATTTACAAATAGTTAGAAATGATGATAATTTAGTAAAGTTAGAAACGGTAAAAAAAGACAATTTGTAAAAAATACTTTTATACTTTTACAAAAACTCAGAACTCATAACTCAGCACTATTTTAAGCATGTATTCTTTCGATTGCAATTACCGAGTCCGCTATGCCGATATTGACCAAATGGGCTATATGTATTATGGCAATTATGCCAAACTTTACGAAATTGGTCGTGTAGAAGCCTTGCGTTCGTTGGGTTTACGTTACCGAGATTTGGAAGAAACTGGAGTGATTATGCCTGTTTATGAAAATAAATCAAGGTACATCATTCCTGCAAAATATGATGATTTGGTAATGATTCGAGTGATTATCAAAGAAATACCTAAAGTCAGAATTATTTTTCACTACGAAATTTATAACGAAGAACAAACACTTCTTCATACCGGAGAAACAACTTTGGTTTTTCTTAAAACAGCCAATAATCGCATCACCATTTGCCCAAAAGAAATTTTAGAAAAACTTCAACCCTTCTTTAAACAGGATTAAGCAATTATTAGATTTCTAAGAATATTTGAAAAATTTTATTAATAATTGATAATGAGAAATTTGCACCATCATTTCTCATTATCAATTATTCATTATCAATTAAATCAATTTCGGATGCTTTTTATGAAAATCGGTAGCATCTTGATAGACTTTGGCAACTTCTAATAATTTTGCTTCACCAAATAATTTACCCATAAAAGTGATACTTGTAGGTCGTCCTTCTGGCATAAAGCCATTGGGTAAAACCACACATGGATGCCCCGTAAGGTTGGTTAGAAGTAGGTTGTTTCCAAAAGATGGTGAAATATAAACATCAATTTCTTTCAGTGTTTTTTCCATTTCCTGAATCAGTATTGAACGGTGTCGGTTGGCTTGTAAGTATTCTACGGCAGGCACAAATCTTGCCGTGCGAAATGTATTGGGCCACCCAGCTTTACCTTGTCGCAACAATAAATCATCTTTACCTGTGCGAGTCAATTCATCAAAAGCTGCGGCAGCTTCTACTCTCAATATAAACCGAATTTCGTTCAATAATAAAGTAGGTAATTCGATGGGAATAAGCTCTGCACCAAGTTTTTGTAGCGTAAGCAAAGTAAGCGAATCGGTCTTTTTATTAGGGTATTTACTCTCGAAATCATTTTTCAAATAGGCAATTTTCATTCCTTTCAATCCTTTTGTTCCATCGTAATTAAATGGAGCTTCCATACACGTTAAGTCTTTATTATCAGCACCTTGTATAATATTTTGCACAATAGCACAATCTTCTACGGTTCTACAAATTGGCCCTAATTTATCCATACTCCAACTCAAAGTCATTGCTCCTGTGCGTGGTACACGTCCAAAAGTTGGGCGTAGTCCCGTGGTGCCACATTCGCTTGAAGGTGACACAATCGAACCATGGGTTTCGCTACCAATGCCAAAAGGTAAAAGCCCAGCCGAAACAGATGAAGCGACTCCCGCCGACGAGCCACTTGACCCACGCTTTAAGTCCCACGGATTGAGTGTTCTTCCACCAAACCAAATATCACCTGAAGCCAATTCTCCCAAAGTAAGTTTTGCACAAAGTACCGCCCCTGCCTTCTCTAAACGTTGAATAACAGTAGCATCTTGGTCAATTATTTGGTCTTTGTAAGCAACAGAACCCCAAGTAGTTTTGTAGCCTTTTACTGCCAACAAATCTTTTGCTCCGTAGGGAATTCCGTGCAAAAAGCCACGATATTTCCCTGCTTTTATCTCAGCATCGGCTTTAGCTGCTTGTTTTAGAGCTAAATCCTCGGTGAGCGAAACCACACAATGTAACTGCGAATCATATTTTTTTAGCCTTTCCAAGAAAAACTTAGTTAGTTCAAGCGATGAAATTTGTTTTGTACGAAGTAATTCTCCCAATTCTCTCACCGAATAAAATGCCAAATCATCACGATTGACAGGTAATTTTACAGCATTAATTTTTGAAACTTTGAAAGGCAAATACGTCTTTTCAAACTCAAAACCAATAGGTAAAGGATTGAAATATAGAGCCGGTGCAACACTGTTATCTAATGTAATTTTACTGATTGACTCAAAATCTTTTCTATTATTGGTCAACCCAACAAGCATCGAATCTGCTTCGGCATTGCTAAAGTCTAAGCCAAGAATTTTTTCAGCTTGATTAACGACTTCAACGGTAATCGGTTGAATATCAGCTACTTTTGAAATAAATGCACCGAGTGCTAGGGAAATAATACAGGCAATTGGTAGGATAAGTTTCTTCATTTCTGTTGATGAGTTTGAGTTACAATTTAGTAAAAATATGTGCTTGAAAAAAATGCGTTTTATCTTTTTATCATTACAACTATTTTGTGAGTATATTAGCCGTCAGATTTTAGCACGATTATAAAGATTTTTAAGATTCCCAAGATGTAACTATTGAATTTCAAAAAAGTTACACAAATTCACTTCATATTTACCAAATAAAACATCTATCAATGAAAAAAATAGTATTCTTCTTATTACTTTCTCAAACCATCGTTTTTGCACAAAGTCCTGATATTAAGGCAAATAATATCAAAAAACACATCGAATATTTAGCTTCTGATAATCTCGAAGGACGTGGCACAGGTACTGAAGGCGGCAAAAAAGCGGCTGAATATTTAGTAAAACAATTCAAAAAAATTGGTTTGAAACCTTATGGTGATAAAGGCTCCTTCTTGCAAGAATTTCCAGCAAAAAAAGGTTTACCACCTAATGTAAGTTATGTACAAGCTGCCAATGTTGTTGGCTTTTTGGATAATGGGTCTGACAAAACTATTATTATTGGAGCTCACTATGACCACCTCGGTAAAGGCGATCAAGGAAGCTCGCTCGAAGCAAATTCGGTTGGAAGCATTCATAACGGTGCTGATGATAATGCCTCAGGAACAGCAGGTTTAATTGAGTTGGCTAAATATTATGCAAAAAACAAAATCAAGGAAAAACACAATTTCTTATTCATTGGATTTTCAGGTGAAGAATTAGGTTTGATTGGCTCTAAATATTATGCCGATAATGCTACAATCGACTTAAAAACAGTGAATTGTATGCTAAATATGGATATGATTGGTCGCTACCGTGATGATAAAGGATTGACCATTGGCGGTTGGGGAACAAGTAGCTTTTGGGGAAAAGAAATCCCACAATTGGCTAACAATCAATCAGTTAAATACAATGTCGATTCTGCAGGAATTGGGCCTTCTGACCATACTTCATTTTATCTAAAAAATCTTCCAGTGATGTTTTTCTTTACGGGAGCTCATCAAGAATACCATAAACCAAGTGACGATGCCAACCTGATTAATTATGAAGGAGAAGCAAAGGTTTTAGCTTTAGCAACCAGTGTTATTCAGAAAATTGAAGAGTCACCAAAACTTGATTTTATACAAGTGGCTAATAATCCTCATGCAGGCAATGCTCGTAGCAGTTTCAAAGTAACAATGGGTATTATTCCTGATTATGCTTACGACAAAGGCGGTGTAAGAATCGACGGTGTAACTAAAGGACGACCAGCAGAAAAAGCAGGCTTGCAAGCCGGAGATGTAATCATGAAATTAGGAGAAAACGCAACTACCGATGTACAAGAATACATGAAAGCACTCGGAAAATTTGAAAAAGGACAAACCATTGATGCAGAAGTAAAACGTGGGGCAGAAAAGGTTATTTTGAAAATAACTTTTTAAAAAAATAATTTTACCTCATTGGCACTAAGTTTCACTATGAAAATCTCGGTGAAACTTAGTGTTTTTTTGTGTTCTTATTGGTATCTTTTTTTTATAAACAACTTTACTACCTCTTTCTGCATCTATACTACAATATTACTCTTTTCTGACCGTAGTATTATTAACAGTATCCATTCCACAGAAAAACCCAAATTTTATGCTAAAAAAACTACTTCTGCTATTATTTATTTCTCAAAATATATTTGCTGCTGGCATTAAAGGCGTAATCAAAAATGAAAAAGGAGAAGTGATGCCTTTTGCTTCGGTGTTGGTCAAAGGAACAGATATTGGCACAATGGCCAACCAAGAAGGGGCTTACGAAGTCAAACTCAAAGCTGGGCAGTATGAAGTTATTTTTCAATACGTTGGTTATCAAGCTCTTACCAAAAAAGTAGATATTGGCGAAAATATTCAAACGCTCAATATCGTCATGAAAGAAATCAGCATCGAACTGGGCGGAGTGAGGGTTTCCAACAATAAAGAAGACCCTGCTCTCACAATTATGCGAAAGACGATTGCCATGTCGCCGATTCATCACAAAGAAGTTGAAAGTTATTCGCTTAGAAATTATGTAAGAGGCTCTTTTCGGGTGGACGACGTGCCTTTTCTTTTCAAGAAAGAATTAGAAAAAAACTTCATTAAAGAGGGCCAAACATACGTTTTAGAGTCAGTCAATGAGATAAAGTTCAAACAACCTAATACATTTTCAGAGAAAGTTCTTTCAGTTCGTTCAAATATTCCGCCTACGATGAAAGGCAGTGAAGGAATTTCATTTAGTCGCATCAATTTCTATAATCCTCAAAATGAAGACTCGCCAATTACAGCTAAAGGTGCTGTCAACTATAAATATGTTTACGAAGGCTTCTTTCAAGACAAAGGACTGTATATCAACAAGATACGAGTCATTCCAAAAGTAAAATCGCCAGGGCTTTTTAGTGGCACAATCAATATTATTGATGGAATTTGGAGTTTACACAGTGTCGATTTTAAGTTTAAAGAAGAAGTTGGCGATATTACGATGAAAGTTATTTATTCGCCAATTGATGATATTTGGATGCCCGTTCAAGCAGATGTTTTAAGCAAAATTGATATTCTTGGGCTTGAAGGTTCTGCACGAATTGTTACTTCCTTCAAAAACTATCAATTGACCAAAAATCCTAAATATGCTACAATTAAGCCACAAGTGCTTGATGATAAGATATTTAAGACCGAAGCAAAGGATTTGAACAGACAAAAACTATCCACAAAAGCCATTACAGCACAAAAAGAGATAACAGTAAAACAACTCAAAAAGCTCTCAAAAGACCTCGAAAAAGAAGAAATTAAAGAAAAAAAGGATAAAAACGAAGAAATAATTGCATCAAATTTTTCTCGCTCAGAAGATACTTTAGCTCGCAAACGTACAGAAGATTTTTGGGAAGAAGAACGCCAAGTGCCATTGACCGAAATCGAAACCAAAGGATATAAACAAGCCGATAGTCTGTATGTAGTTGAAGCAAAAAAGATAAATATTAAGCTAAAAGAAGATTCACTCGACCGTACTCGGCCTGCCAGATTTAAAGCAAATCATCTTTTAACTGGTAACACATATCCTTATCATCGCGTCGATATAAAGAATAAAGATAAAGGTTATAAAGACTATTTCACTGTAGGCGATTGGAAAGAAGATACTCGCTATGATGCAGTAGAAGGAATAAATATAGGTTTTCCTCGACTTTCCTATCGACATAGAATTGATTCTTTGAGTTCGTTTAATACTGCGTTAAAACCGCATTATTCCATTCAAAGAGAACGAGTAAATGGCTCAATATCAATAGGTTATAGCAAAAAAACTTTTAGTATTGGGGCAGAAGCTGGGCGAAAAGTTTATCAAATCAATAATGAAGAGCCTATTAATAATTTGGTCAATGCGGCGTATGCATTATTGGATAATCGACATTTTGGAAAGTTTTATGAACAAAAATATGTAAGATTCAATTTCAGTCCACGCATCAACGACCAGTTTACGCTTCACACATCGCTTCAATTTATGGAACGCTATCATTTAGATAATATTTTGAATCAAGGTTTCCGAAAAAAAGCAGAACAATTTTACGAACCCAATGACCCCATTCACCCAAATTTCAAAACTACTACTTTTGAGACAAATACTCAAACTCGATTCAATGCTGTGCTGACTTATCGACCATTTTCAAGAATCAGGATTTATAATGGTAATCGTCGAGTGCAAGCTTATGGCCCAACTTTCCGACTTGAAAACCTTTCTGCTTTTGGTAGTAATGCCTTCAATCGCATTGAGTTGGGTATGAATCATGATTTCAAATGGAAACTCCGTGACGTTTCATTAAGAGCAGAAATTGGAACTTTCTACGGCAACAAACCAATATATTTCCTTGATTATAAGCATTTTAACGGCAATCAAACTTTCATTCAAACACATCAAGATTTCAGAGATTTACCTTATTATCAATATAGCACAGATGGCAGCTATATCCAATTTTTCTCTAAAATTGATTTCAAAAGATTATTCCTGACCTATATTCCATATTTACAGCGAAAAGGTTGGGAAGAACGACTTTTTGCTAATATTTTACTCACCAATCAAATCAAACACTACGAATTGGGCTATGGTTTAAAAGGACTTTTCGGAGCTTTCAATGCTGAAGTTTACAGCGTCTTTAATCAAAATACTTATGCTCATACTGGATTTAGGGTTTATTTGCCAATTAAGTCGGGAGTTAGTTTTTAATGTATTGTTTTAATAGTTAATTTTGAGAAAAATTTTGGCAGAAATGATTGCATTACGAGAACCAAAACCAGTCAAGCGTCAGCCTCGAAACATCCCTCCTTACTTGGTTTATGAAATCATGGATGGAAAACCTATCTATTACAAAGGGTTTCGAGATGTGTTATTACAAAAAAAGACTTTTGAAGAAATTAGGGGAGCGAGTAGCTTGCAGTCTATTATTATCTATTATTTGGTGAGTTTTATTGGTAAATTTATTAATGAAGACCAATATACTGTTCTTACAGGTGAAGCTGGTTTGCATTTAGACCACAAAAATAATTTGGCAAATGATATTGCTATTTTTGATAATTTAGTTTTAACTCCCGATAAAATTAATAAGAAATATGCCGATGTTCCACCTAAAATAGCTATTGAGGTTGATATTGTAGCCGATATTGAAGATTTAGGAGAGTCTGGATATATTTACAAAAAAACGCAAAAATTACTCAATTTCGGCACAGAAAAGGTGTTTTGGGTATTAACCACTGCTCAGGTTGTGATTGTGGCTACTTCTGAAAAAATTGAGACTTTTAGTTGGAACAAAGATATTGAGTTAATCAATAGTCAAAGTTTTAACATAGGTAAGTTTCTTGATAAGAAGGGAATTATAGTTGAGTAATTTGCTTAAAACAGATTTTCTTTCATCCAAAATACTTTTATAAACGTTATATAAACATGAACACTTTTGGTTCATGTTTTTTTCATTAAAATTAAATAGGATAAAACCTATTCCATAAATTTTACTAATAATGACTACAAATACAAGCGAAGAGCTTTTCGCAAAAGCCAAAAACTTCATTCCAGGAGGCGTCAACTCGCCAGTAAGAGCATTCCGCTCAGTAGGTGGAAATCCAATTTTTATCAAAAGAGCCAAAGGTGCTTATATTTTTGACGAAGACGATAATCAATACATTGAATTGATCAATTCTTGGGGGCCAATGATTTTAGGACATGCTTTTGAGCCAGTCGAAAAAGCCGTTAGCGAAGCCATCAAAAACTCTTTTTCGTTTGGAGCTCCTACCCGTCGAGAAGTTGAAATGGCCGAATTAATTATATCAATGGTGCCTTCTATCGAAAAGGTAAGAATGGTCAATTCAGGCACAGAAGCCACAATGGCGGCTGTCCGTGTGGCACGTGGTTATACTGGTCGAGACAAAATCATTAAATTTGAAGGTTGCTATCATGGGCATGGTGATTCGTTTTTGATTGCCGCAGGCAGTGGAGCAGTTACGATGGGCGTTCCTGATAGTCCAGGCGTTACGAAAGGTGTAGCAAATGATACTTTGACTGCTCCATACAATAACTTAGAAGCTGTTCAAACACTTTGTGATGCTAATAAAGGGCAAATTGCGGCATTAATTCTTGAGCCTGTTGTTGGAAACATGGGTTGTGTTTTGCCCAAAGAAGGTTATTTACAAGGCTTGCGTGATATTTGCACCAAAGAAGGAATCGTGCTAATTTTTGACGAGGTAATGACTGGTTTCCGTTTAGCAAAAGGTGGAGCCCAAGAGCGTTTCGGAGTAATGCCTGACATGACAACTTTGGGTAAAATCATCGGTGGCGGAATGCCCGTTGGTGCGTATGGTGGAAAAGCTGAAATCATGAATTGTGTATCGCCACAAGGCCCTGTTTATCAAGCAGGAACATTGTCAGGCAATCCGATTGCAATGGCGGCTGGTTTAACGATGTTACATTACCTAAATGAACATCCTGAGGTTTATACGCAATTAGAAAATACTGGTAATCAAATAGTTAGTGGCATTCGTGGAATTTTGGACAAATTAAATCTCAACTATCAAATCAATCATATTGGTTCGATGTATAGTTTGTTTTTTACTGATACACCAGTAGTAGATTTTGAAACAGCTAAGACTTCTGATACTACTAAATTTGGCAAATATTTTCATGGAATGCTTGACAGAGGTATTTATCTTGCTCCTTCTCAATATGAGGCTTTATTTCTTTCTACTGCTCTTACATCGGAGCATATTTCTGAGGTTTTAGCGGCGAATGAGTCTATTTTGTCTTCATTAATTTAACCACGATAGACACAATGGAAACACAATTGGCACAAGATTTGGAACTATTGAATGAACTTGCGAGGAAAGTATATTTTTGTGCTTTGAAGGTTCATCAAAATTTAGGACCAGGTTTGCTCGAAAGTGCCTACGAAGAGTGTTTGTTTTATGAAATTCAGAAAGATGGATTATTTGTTGAAAAGCAAAAACCTTTACCATTAGTTTATGAAGAAGTAAAATTAGAAGTTGGTTATAGACTTGATTTATTAGTTGAAAATAAATTAATACTTGAAATTAAAGCAGTTGATGCCTTAAATCCTGTTCATCTTGCTCAATTATTAACTTACCTAAAATTGTCAAAATGCAAATTAGGATTGCTAATGAATTTCAACGTAGCAAAACTAAAAGATGGTGTGAAAAGAGTAATATTGTAACAGCCTTGTGCCTATCGTGTCTCCATTGTGTCTATTGTGGTAAAGAAAAAGTAGTATGAAATATTCAGTAATAACCCCAGTATATAATCGCCCAGAAGAAGTAAGAGAATTGCTGGAAAGCTTGAGCAAACAAACTTTCAAAAACCTTGAAGTAATCATTATTGAAGATGGTTCGACTTTGAAATGTGAAGAAGTTTGTGCAAGTTTTCAATCAAAACTCGATATAAAATATTTCTACAAACCTAACTCTGGGCAAGGTTTTTCTCGTAATTACGGCTTCGAAAGAGCTACTGGTGATTACTTTGTGCAATTAGATTCTGACGCAATTATTCCTGAAAGATACTTCGAGATTGTAGATAATTCATTGAAAATCAATTGGTTGGATGCTTATGGAGGTCCAGATGCCGCTCATGAAAGTTTCACTGATATTCAGAAAGCAATCAATTATGCCATGACTTCGGTCTTTACAACTGGAGGAATCAGAGGGAAGAAAAATAATGCGGGCGGACAGTTTCATCCACGAAGTTTCAATTTTGGTATTTCTCGAAAAGTTTGGGAGGCAACTGGCGGTTATACCATGACACGCATGGCAGAAGACATTGAATTTAGTATCAGAATTTTATCAAAAGGATTCAAAGTTGGCTTGATTGAAGAAGCCTTCATTTATCATAAAAGAAGAACTGACTTCGGTCAGTTCTTCAAACAATTGCATTTTTTTGGTCGTGGTCGCATCAACCTTTCTCGTATGTTTCCTTCGGAACTAAAATTAGTTCACTTTTTCCCGATGGTTTTTACACTTGGAGTTATCATTACGCCGCTTTTATTTTTTATCTCAAAACCTCTTTTTTTTATAGCTGCTTCCTTATTTGCCATCTATAAACTCCTGATTTTTGCAGATTCATCCATTCAAAACAAAAGTATAAAAGTAGGCTTTCTAAGTATTTTTGCCTGTTTTATCCAGCTTTTTGCTTACGGTATGGGCTTTATGCAAGAGAAATTCCTCAAATAAAAACCTCTTGATTTTCAAGCACTTCTTCTTTCAGATCTTCAATAATTTTATCTAAACCTTCATACCAATCGAGGTGTGGTGAATGTGCTTCACAGCCTCCCGCATGAGGTACGCAAGCAGTATATTGGTGTTGTTTGTGACAGGCTGGACAACGGGCAATTGTCTTGAAAGTATCCCAAATATGTCCACAATCACATTGCCAATATTCGCCACCATCGGGTTCCCATTTGCATTTTGGGCAACAAATCTTTATTTCGCTCATTTTAATAGTCAACGGACGATGGTCAACAGTCCATAGTTTTTTTCAAAAGACCATCAAACTCACCAACATAAAACACTTAATTTTGGTTTGAAAGTGTCAGATATTTTTTCAAATATCCTACACTTTGCACAAAAGGTTTCATCCCTAAATATAAGCACAAAGCCGACAAAACACACCCCAAGAATTGTGTAATGAAGATCGAAAAATGAATTTTGTTTGGGTCATAAAAAAATTTATCGGTCAATACCCCAACGAAGAGCGGACCAAAGCCCAAACCAATGATATTCACCACAAATAAGAAAAAAGCCGAGAAAATTGCCCGCATTTTATTTGGCACAATTTCTTGAATGGCTGCCGTTGCCGAACCAAAAGGAAATGAACTAAAAAAGCAATATCCCGCAATAAAATATATTCCAATATTCATATCAGACATGATTAAACCACCAGTGCAACATAATGCGGCAACCATCCCTCTAAATCCTGACAACATTTTTGCTTGTACTATGCCTTTTTTGGTTAAATAATCTGCATACCTTCCACCAGTAATTACGCCCAATGTAGAAAAAACTGTAATTAAAAGCCCAAATGTTACACCTGCTTTTGTATCCGCCCAGCCATGCACTCGGCCAAGCATGGTTGGAATCCAATAAACACCTGCATAAGTAGCAAATGACATAAAGGCCATACTAAAATTGAGATACATAAAAGTTTGACGATTGGCTTTAAAATAAGCTATAATTTCCCGAAAATTACTGGTTTCAGTTATTTCTTTTACGGTGTCAAATTCAATTCGCTTGGGTTCTTTGATTGTTTGCACAAGCAAAACAATTAAAATTCCTGGCAAACCGATATAAAAGAAAATCATTTGCCAAGAAAAAATCTCTCCGAAAAAAGGTAGCACAATATTTTCTTTCCCAATCATAGATTTGAGTGCAGCACCAATTAAAATTGATAAACCCGAACCCAAATAAATTCCCATATTATAAACACTCAAGGCTGTTGCCAGTTTTTTCTTAGGAAAATAATCAGAAATGATAGAATATGCTGCTGGTGAAAGTGCTGCTTCACCAATACCAACGCCTACCCGTGCAAGAAAAAACAATGAATAACTACCAGCTAAACCACAAAATACCGTCATTATACTCCAAATCATAATTCCCCATCCAATAATGCGTTTGCGATTCATTCGGTCGGCCATCAAGCCAATGGGAATTCCCAAAAGGGTATAAAGTACCGCAAAACTTAATCCCATCAAAACACCCATTTGCGTATCTGTAATACCAAACGAAGATTTGATAGGCTTCACCAAAAGAGATAAGATTTGACGGTCGATAAATGATGAGATATAAGCCAACAATAGTACGCCCACAACGTACCACGCATAACGCAACGAAGGTTTAGTTTCCATAAAAAAGGTTGATGAAAGGATAGGGTTTAGATTGACAGGAAAGTTAAACTTTTTTGAAGAGAATTTGTAATTATTTCAATAAATAATTTACTTTTTCTTTGCCTGAAAACGTTTTAAAACCTTTCTAAGCAGAAAGGTAAAAAGTAACACCCCAAGAATAGCTACGAAAAGAGGTAGCCAAAGTGTGAGAATAGAAAAAATAATAGAAACGGAGTTTTCAAAAGTAGCGAAAAAAGCATTGCCAAATCCACCGGTAAATTTTGTAGAAGCCAAACGCAATAGCCCAGTCCCTGCTTGAATCGTTCCTGCCATACCTCCACCTGCCAAGATTCCGAGTGTCCATTGCAATTCGGGAGAATCAATTTTCAAGAAAGAAGTTGTCAAGATTGTTCCTGCTATAAAAGATGCTGGCATAGCAATCGTATCAAGTAAATTATCTATGACTGGAACGTAATATGCCAAAATTTCTCCAACCGTAGCAGCAGCTAAAATATAAGTTGCCATTGGACTGCTCAACCACTCAAAACCATTATTAGACAAATGTAAAAGTTCAAAACGAGTAGCCAAATTTGCGACCAACATTGGTACAAATACCCGAAAACCCGAGCAAGCACTCAAGGCAATTCCTATAGCCAAGCTGATGAAGATTTCGGTCATTTAAGGTTAAATGTTTAAAAAAGGATTTTTAGAGATATAATTTCAAGCTTAGAAATATATTTTTGAAACTATTGAAATGTAATTTTAGTTAAATATACGTTAGTCTCAACAAAATTATACGTTCTGTGGCGGAAATACAAAAAAACGAAACTTCACCCTCTGGCAAAATCTTCGATTTGGAAATTCTGAAACGGCTTTTCCAATTCATCAAGCCTTATAATTTTAAGTTTTATAGCCTTGTTTTAAGCATCATGCTTGGGGCGGTTTTAGCTCCTGTCCTCCCACTATTGATTCGCCAAACCATTGATGGTCCAGTTTCGGCAGGAAATTATAGTGGTCTTGCCCAAATGATGGCAATTATGATTGGCGTTTTGGTTGTTCAGTCACTTATTCAATTTACAAATACTTACTTGGCAGGTTGGCTGGGACAGAATATCATTCGTGATATCAGAGTACAGCTTTACCACAAAATCTTGCATTTACGTCTCAAATTCTTCGATGATACACCCATCGGGCGATTGGTTACACGCACTATTTCAGATATTGAGACTTTAGCTGATGTTTTTAGTGATGGGATTGCTGCTATTGCAGGCGATATTTTGCAGTTGATTTTGATTATTTCGGTCATGTTTTATACCGATTGGAGACTTTCACTTATCAGTCTCTGTACGATTCCATTTATGCTCATCAGCACTTATATTTTCAAAGAAAAAGTTAAGAAATCCTTCAACGAAGTACGTAATGCGGTTTCAAATCTTAATTCTTTTGTACAAGAACACATTACAGGCATGAGCATTGTACAGATTTTTAATTCTGAAAAAATTGAGTTTCAGAAATTCTACGCAATCAATACCAAACACCGAGATGAAAATATCAAATCTATCATGTACTATTCCATCTATTATCCTGTAGCAGAGGTAATTGCCGCTTTGGGTACTGGCTTGGTCGTATGGTTTGGTGCGAAACAAATGCTCAATGCCGAAGTTACTTACGGTACAGTTACGGCATTCATTATGTTTATCAATATCTTCTTTCGCCCAATTAGAATGATTGCGGATAGAATGAATACACTACAAATGGGAATCGTGAGTACGGATCGAATCTTGAAACTATTGGATAGTGATGATTATACTGCCAATGATGGAAATAAAAAAACTAACCTCAAAGGAGAAGTTGAATTTAAGAATGTTTGGTTTGCCTATAATGATGAAAACTATGTACTGAAAGATATTTCTTTCAATGCCCAGCATGGCGAAAGTGTTGCTTTTGTAGGAGCAACGGGTGCGGGTAAATCTTCTATAATCAACTTATTATCAAGATTTTATGATATAAACAAAGGTCAAATTCTGATTGATGGCGTAGATGTAAAAGAATACGAACTTCGCAGCCTGCGTGAGCAAATCGGCGTCGTTTTGCAAGATGTTTTCTTATTTTCGGATACGATTGAAAAAAACATTACGCTTGGAGATGAAAACATTTCAAGAGAAAAAATTGTAGAAGCTGCCAAATTAGTAGGCGTACACGACTTTATTATGCAACTTCCTAATGGCTATGACTACAACGTACAAGAACGTGGAGCAACGCTCTCAGTGGGGCAACGACAATTGATTTCATTTGTACGTGCAATGGTGCATGACCCTAAAATCATTATTTTAGATGAAGCCACTTCATCGGTCGATACTGAGACCGAAGAATTAATTCAGAGTGCGATTGATAAACTCATGCGTGGACGAACTTCTATTGTCATCGCTCACCGACTAAGCACCATTCAGAAAGCTAACAAAATAATCGTACTTGACAAAGGTCAAATCATGGAAGAAGGCAACCACGAAGAGTTGTTGAAACTTGATGGCTTCTATGCCAATTTGTACAATATGCAGTATAAAGAGATGTTGGTGTAGTTACAAGCAAATGAAAGACATAAAAAAAGCTCACGACTAATCGGGAGCTTTTGTGCTAATTATATATTCTACTCACCGAGGTGATGATATAATTATGCTAATTTCACGTTAACGGCGTTCAAACCTCTTTTTCCTTCTTGGATGTCGAAAGTAACTTCGTCATCCTGACGGATTTGGTCTTTTAATTCAGACACATGAACGAATACTTCTTGGTTTGAGCCATTTACTTTGATAAAACCAAATCCTTTGGTTTCATTGAAAAACTTTACTGTTCCGTTAGACATTTTGTAATTGTATTATGTACTTTAAAAATGCAAATGTAGGTAAATTAATTTATAATCAAACAAATTTTACTTTTTTCTACAACTTTTTACGAAAATACATAGAAAGTGTCGCTATTCATCCTACTATCTCTTCTTAAAATACCATACTATACTTACAAGAAAATATATTGATGTAGTCGTTTATCAATCCAAGTAAATCATATTCTATGCTGATACAGAGTAATTATTTCTCTTCCTAAAAGGCTTTAAAATTAAAAAATCCTTCTCATCAAAAACTGCACCAAAAGTCATTTTCGCACTGATTTAATATACTTTATCACTTTTATCAAAGGTGTGTTTCAAAAAAAATCTATAAAACTTTAAATTATCGACATACTTAATAGACTAAAAAGGCACTTAAGATATTATTTGGTTTCAAGTTCTGAGTCAATTATAATTTCAAAAAGCATTTTTTAACTTTTTGAAATTTATTTGGCATGTAGTTTGAACTTCATTACATGAAGAAAATCTAACTATAGCTATGAATTTAAAAACTATTCTCAACTCACTCTTAAGTCATAAAAAAGACATATTACTAGTAATTAGTTTATTTTTCGCCTATGCACTGGTGTTTGGGCAATCCGAATCTCTCCAATTCCATGAAGGTTATGCAAAAGTTTCCAATCAAGGAAAATTTGGTTTTATTGATAAAACAGGAAAAATTCAAGTTCCATGTATCTACGACTATGTTCATGATTTTGAAAATGAATTTGCCATTGTAAGATTACAAAACAAGTATGGTATTATCCGAAAAGATGGATCAGAGCTTGTTTCAATAAAATATGATATGTGTGAATCTTTTTCTGATGGTATGGCTTTGGTACGTCTTGGAACAAAATATGGTTTTGTAAATGAGTCTGGAGAGGAAGTAATAACACCTTCTTATGAATTTGCTATGAGTTTTAATGAAGGATTGGCACTCATTAGTGTCAGAGGTAAAAATGGTTACATCGACAAACAAGGCGAACAAATCATCTCACCTAAATATGATTTTGCTCTGCCATTTTCAGAAGGATTAGCTGTGGTGATGAATAATGCCCAATATGGTTATATTGACAAGTTTGGTAAGGAAGTTTTGTCTTTAAAATATAGTATGGCGAGTGCATTTAAAGAAAACTTGGCGACGGTTCGCATTGGTGAAAAATTTGCAGTAATCAACAAAGCAGGTAAAATGATTACACTACCTAAATATGACGATGTAAGGTCATTTGAAAAAGGAATTGCAGTAATTTTACAAGATGGGAAATATGGTGTTTTAAATCAAAATGGAAAAGAAATTGTAGCTCCAAAGTTTGATATGCTTGATTCCTTTACAGAAGGAGTTGCAATTTATCGTCAAGGAGGTAAATTAGGTTATATCAATTCAAATGGAAAAGAAATAATCGCTTCTAATGTAGAACAAGCAAAAACTTTATATGCTTCAAAGTAAATTTTTATAAATTATAGGATATAAGCATTTACAAAGTGCCAATAAAAGCCTTTTTTAAGAATACTTTGAGACGGCTTTTATTGGTATCGTTATTTCAGGACATGACAATCACTCATAAAAAAAGGCTATCTTTTTGAGACAGCCTTTTGATGTATTGTTTCGAAAATTAAGCGTAAATACCTTCTTTTCCAAATTTCTTACAAAGTAGTGCATATACATTAGCACGATATTTACTTTTATTAGAAGTTCCCATTTGTGCCAATACTTCAGCGATTGCTGCGTCAAGTTCTGGGCCATCAGTCAAGCCTAACTTACCAATCAAATAGTTATTTTTGACACGAGCTAATTCATCAGGATCTGAACCAGACACTTTTGAAGAGTCATTGTTGTAGATTGATGGACCAAGGCCTTTAGCTACCGCAGTGATTAATTCTTCACTAAGACCTAAACCAAGTTCGTTTGATTGTGCTACATAAGTTTCTACTGCTTCTGCAAATTTACTCATTTTCTTAGTTATTTTGGGGGTTAATATTATAAACGAATACTATGTAAATATTGAATGAATACTTATCTTTTCCAAATTCTTTATCATTTTTTTAATAAAAAATTGAATAAAATGATAAGTGCAGGATAGCTATTCGTAATTTATTAAAATTAAAATTCATATTAGACATTAATCTTTCTTTTCCTTCCCAAAACTTGCCAAGTTTCATTCACATTTTTATTTTTAACCACATAAGCTTCATCATACAAGTTTACAGTCGGACAAACATGGTACGGCACGCCATATAAAACATCTCCCACTTTCACAGAATCCCATTCTTTTACAGCTAAAACACCATGTTCTTCACTTTGGCTGAGGAGTTCATATCCATCTAAATTCAAAAACCTGATGCGTTTATCAATTAGATTTTCAGCAGCAACGGCTTTATGTCCCATATCAATTGTTACTAAGCCTTTGGTTGGTTTTGAAATCACACGAGTCAATATTAAAGCTGCGTATTCAAATGGTTGTTCTGGTAGTTTATCACCATAGCCCCAATCCCACAAAACACAAGTACCTGGACTACAAAAGGTTGCTTCACGCAAGGCATGAGAAGTAAATGCGGGCGTACCTCCCGCAATAACCATTGGCTTCGGAAAACCTTCACTTTCGATGGCTTCGAGGAAATGCTTTACATCAATAAAACCTGCATCAATTTGATGTTTACGTTCTTCAAAATCAATTGCTCGCAAATGTCCATCATACACATGTAAACCATGAATTTTCAGATTTGGTAAGCTATTAAGTTTTTTATACAATCCTAAAATCTCTTCATTTAAAGGATGTCCCGACCTATCCATTCCATTGTTTACATCTAAAAAAACATCAGAAATAAGGTTATTTTTAGAAAAAGCAGCTTGATGAGCATCCGCATTTTCCGAACAATCAATGAGTGAAGCAAAAAAAACATCGGGATATTTTTGACGAAGACGAATCAAACGTTCGATTTTTGGGCCAACCAATTGGTGAGAAATCAAGATGTATTTTCCACCTGCAATAGCTGTCATTTCCGCTTCAGCTATTGTGGCACATTTGAATTTTGTGATTCCTGCTTCCAACATCATTTTCACGACTTCGGGCATTTTATTGGTTTTCACATGCGTAAATAAACGCTCGGCCGAACCAGCAATGGCAATCATTTTTTCAATATTTTGCTTCACCCTCTCTTGATAAATAAGCAGTGAAGGAGAATCTAATTCTTTTTCGTTGTTAACTTTATACCACATATTTAATGAATGAGTGATTTAGTGAATGTGTGAATATTCTTTGGGATGTAATCCAAGTCTAATTCCTAAACCCTAACTCCTAAAAGCTATTGTTCATAAAATTCTATTGGTAAATCATCTGGGTCGGCAAAGAAGGTGAATTTTTTACCTGTAAATTCATCAATTCTGATAGGCTCAACTTCAATTCCTTTCTGTTCGAGGTTTTGTTTGGCTTCTGCCACATTTTCTACTTCAAATGCCAAATGTCTTAAACCGCAAGACTCTGGTCGAGAAGGCCGAGCGGGTGGATTGGGAAATGAAAACAGTTCGATAACATAGTTTTCTCCAATCGCCAAATCTAATTTGTACGAATCTCTTGCTTCACGATATACTTCTCTAATTACCTGTAAACCAAGTACTTGTGTATAAAAATGCTTAGACTTTTCGTAGTTAGAAGCGATAATAGCGATATGGTGAACTTTATTGATTTTTAACATTTGATTTTGAAAAAAAATGATTTGAGAAGTGATTTTATCAAGTCTCCTTTTACGTTTTTCTGTGGACTGTGGTCGATTGACTGTGGACTTTTTCTAAGCCAACTCAAACATCGCTTCAATCTCTACAGGAATATTTTCAGGAAGTGAGCCAAATCCAACGGCCGAACGCACACCAATGCCATTTTCGGTTCCCCAAACGGCGGCAAATAGTTCACTACAACCATTGATTACATAAGGGTGGCGTTCAAAATCAGATGTACAATTGACCATTCCAAGCACTTTTATTACTCTTTTGATGCGATCAAGGCTACCTAAATTAGCTTTCAAAGTTGATAAGATTGCCAAACCAACTTGTCTGGCAGCCAATTTTCCTGCTTCGATATCCATGTCCTCTCCTATTCTACCGATGATGCGAGAGCCATCCAGTTGTACAGTTCCATGTCCTGAAACATAGATAAAATTATCTACGATTAAGCAAGGTTTATAAACTCCCATTGGCGTTGGTGCGGGAGGTAATTCAAGGTTTAGTTTTGCGAAATTTTCTTCTGCTGTCATACGTTTTAAGGCACTTAGTAACAAAGGCACATTGGCACAGAGTAGTAAGTGCAAATTATAGAATATTGTCAATAATAAATTAAAAATTCTCTAAATCAATTTAGGTCTAAATTTTATATTCCTCTGTTGTTTTACTCTTCTTTGCCTTTTTTACACAAATAAATTCAAAATCAAAACCCCAATCAGGCCAACTACTGAAACGATGGTTTCCATGACTGACCACGTTTTGATGGTATCCTTGATTGAAAGATTAAAATATTCTTTGAAAAGCCAAAAGCCACCATCATTGAGGTGTGAGAACAATAAACTTCCTGCTCCAATTGAAAGCACCATAAGCTCGGGTTTTATACCTACTTGGTTTTGAATTAGTGGAGCTAAAATACCTACTGCTGTCAAGCCTGCCACTGTTGCCGAACCTACACAAAGACGCAAGACAGCGGCAATTGTCCAGCCCAAAATTAATGGATTAATATCCAAACCTTGCAATTGTTGACCAATATAATCGCTTGTTCCGCTATCTTTCAATATTTGTTTTAATGCTCCCGCTCCACCAATAATCAACAAAATACCTGCACTACTTTTGAAAGCTTCTTCCAATTGTTTACTCACTGTTTTTATACTATCACCTTGTCGGATTCCGAGTAAATACATCGCCAATAATAATGAAATTAACATTCCAATATAAGGCTCAGAAACAAGTTTAATTAGCTGACTATCAGGAAAATATTTTTTGGTGAATGAACTAAAAGTCAATAAAAAAACTGGCATCAAAGCTACCAATAAGCTGATGCCTAAAGTAGGTTGTTTTTCTTTTGGAATATCTTTTATTACAAATAAATTACCATCTATTTGAGGTTTATACTTTTTTAAAGTTCTACCAAAAATTGGACCTGCAATGGCAATAGCAGGAATTGATATAATGATACCATAAATCAAAGTTTGGCCTACATCTGCTTTCAATTGTAAAGCTATAGCAGCGGGTGACGGATGTGGTGGTAAAAAACCATGTGCTACCGATAAGGCAGAAAGCATCGGAATACCTACATAAAGTAAGGGCAATTTTGTAGAAGCTGCAATTGTGAAGATAAGTGGTACAACGATGATAAAACCTGCATTATAAAATAATGGAATTCCAATGATAAAACCCGCCAAAGCCAAGCCCCATTGCAAGTACTTTTCACCAAAAACATTAATCAAAGCATCGGTAATCCGTTGAGCAGCACCACTTTCGGCTACCAATTTGCCTAGCATTGCACCAAAACCGATAATCAGAATTAAATCACCAAGTGTGCCACCAATACCCGTTTGAATAGATTTCCCGATTGCAGGAATTTCCATTCCAGTAGCAAATCCCAAAGCAATCGCTATTAAAATAAACGAAATAAAGGTATCAAGTTTGACAAAAGCTACCAGTAGCACAAGTGCTAAAATCGCAAAAAAAGTAAGTAAAATAGGCATTTTTATAGAGGGGTTGAATTTTGATGATGCAAGATAATGATTTTCATCAATTTTTCACTTTCATAATCAGTCAGTGATGAAATTTGAACTTTCACTTCAAAATCAAAGCCTCTATTTTCTTGATTTCATCACTAATCAAATTACGCAAGTCAAAGGGTAACGCTTGCAATGTAATTCCGTTTTCATACTCGAATTTGAGTACTGTTTTAAAGTTTTCGGTGGCTGGATAAATTAAAAAAAGTTGAGTTGAACCATATTTTTTGGCATAAGCATACATTTGATATAAATCAGCTTGCTCAATTCCATAATTTTGGTTCTTTTTTGAGGTATCCAATAATTTCCATTTCATATCAAAGATAAAAATTTCTGCTTCATCTTTTACTACAATATCAGGAATCAAGCGGAACTTCGGAGCATCCAAATGCCTATCTATCAAGTATTTACCTTTGTCTTGTAATTTGACTTCGTAATTTTGGGAGAAATATTTTTTAAAAGATTTTCCAATATAGTTTTCAAATAAAATCTCCATCGGAAATAGTAAAGCTAACTGCAATGTTTTTCCTGAAAAAGGAGAAAAAGTTTGATGATTCAAGAAAATTTTTGACCACGTTAAGATAATCTCGTAAGGGTCAAAAACACGGTTTTTAGCCTCACTTTTTACTAAATCTTGTTGAATATTTTTTGAAATATCTACTTCGTCAAAAACTGTTAAATTCTTTAGGATTCGTTGTTGAGTTTTATTCGTAAAATGCTGATTATAAAGTAATTGAAGGCAGGTTTTTAAAACTCTATTTTGTGGAATATCTTCTAAAAACTCATCGTAAATCACAAAAAAACGTTCTCGCTTGATATAATTTTGACGAATATTTTCGGTTATTAAAATCTTACCTTTTACAAAAGTTTGGTTGGCTGATTTACTTTCATAGTTTTTTCCTAAACCTTGTGATAATAGTTTTTCCAATTCGTCTAAAAACACATTGACAAAAATCTCTAAAATTGGTAAATGACAATTTTCAAGGTGTGCTTTTGATAAAGATTGATAAGGTGAGTTGGGCAATACTCGAAGCATATTGAGCAATAATCTGCGGGCTTCTTTAGTAGCATTTGTTGAAGATTTGGGTAAAATCTCAATCTGTGAACCGTCGGCGGTTTGGATTAAACCAACGTAGTTTTTTACTTTTATTTGTTCTTTTCCTTTTTGCGTTAAATAACTTAAAATCAAATCATTAGCTCCAGAAAAAGCCAATGATTTAAGATAAGAAAAGGTATTATCTGAAACAAAAATCTCTAAAAATGAATCTTCTGGCAAGTCGAAATCACTCGCTTTTTTGATCGTTCCATATTCAGAGATTGTTTGGGGCATTTTATGTTATTTTAACATCTTCGTAATACTAACGACGGCAAGGTTTAAAACCTTGCCGTCGTTTAAGTTTGCCGAAGTTTTTTATTTACTTAGTCACTTTAATTACCCCTTGCATCAAGGTATAATGTCCAGGATAGGTACAAACAAACGTATAGTCTCCAGGTGTGCTTGGTGCTATAAAATAGATGGTTTCTTGACTTTCAGGTTGCATCAGTCCTGTATGAAAAAGTACTTCATCTAAGGCCGGAACATACGCTTTTTCTGCCCCATCTAAGCCCATACCGATTGCCGCTTGCCCTACTTTATCAACTGCTTTTGGTTTTACGATAACCAAATTATGTAACATATCGTCATTATTATTGAATACTAAACGAATTTTGCTACCTGCTTTCACTTGAAATTTTGCTACATCAAACTTCAAACCTGGCTTTGTACCTATCATGAGTGTTTGGTCAGATTTTCCATTCCAATCGGCTGGCATTTCATTGACTCTTTTGGCAGATACTACATTCCCCACCTTTGTTGGCATTGCTGACATATCATGAGCATGTTCTTCTTTTTTCTCAACAACCGCATATTTCACAACATCCATTTTGGGTGCTTCTGAATTGATATTATTCAAAGTATAATAACCAAAAGCATGCAAAAGTGAACGTTTCTCTGTATTTTGAACACCTTCTAAGCGTAATTCATGAATGTATCCTAAACGCAAAGAATCAATTGCCAGACGCACAGACATACCATCTTCTGCCACTTGTATTGCCTTGATTTTCAATGCTTTAGTATTAATAATTGGGCTTCCATAATTATGATGATATTGGTAAGTAAAACTATTGATTTTATAAGAATCAAGGTCATTTGCAGTTTCTTTATTAACAGGCTGTGTGAATTCAATCAAAAAACCATCTGGCATTGATTTCACTGTTTTCATTTCAAAAGGTGTTTTTCCAGTCCATTCCAAACGCTGTAAACCAAACTCATCTTTGCCCGTTGAAGACCAACCACGGCTTGTCATACCCACAAACATCGAGGCATCTAGTCCCCAACGCATACGCAAAATTCCTGATTGAAAACCTTCACGAAAAGGAAAACATATACCTTGGTATTTGCCATTAATTTTTTCAAGAAAAACACGCATAATTTTGCTATGTCCTTGGTCACCAACAAATAATTGACCTTCAAATGGTCCAAATTTTCCACCAAAAGTATCTTCAATAATATCGGCTGTCGAAATTCCCATTAAAGTGTGTGGAAACCAAACCGCAGGCACTTTGATACTTGGCACTCGTTTGGCAACTTCATAAAGTGGCTCATGGGTATCTGGAATATCACTTATTTTGGTAGTGAGAGGCGAGCCTTCTTCTGAAGTCCATCTTAAACCTGATGGATTTCCTGCAAAATCACCTTTTTCAAGATGCGTCATACGCCCCGAACCAACCCAATCTCCTTGATTTTCAGTATAAAAAATATCGCCATTTTTTAATGCTCCCATTCCTGCTGGTGAACGCAAACCCGTTGCCCACGGAGTCATTTTACCTTCTGGTGAAATTTTCAACATCCAACCACGCCATTTCGATAAACTTACCCCCTTCCCTTCCCAACCGAGGTTCAAGGTGAAAATCATATCATTATCAGGTAATTGCACTGGGCCATAAGTATATTCGTGGTAATTACCTGCCAACGGAAATTTATAAAAAGCCTGATATTCATCAGCCACTTCATCTCCATTCGTATCTTTCAAAATTGTCACTTCTCCACGTTGTGTTGCCCAAAGATTGCCCTTGATATAAGCCAATCCCAAAGATTCATGTAAACCAGAAGCAAAACGCTTATAAGTAGGAGCAGTACCGTTTTTCATATAAGGATTTGACACAATCCACACATCGCCACGACGAGTAGATACGCCTAAACGGCCATCGGGCATAACTGCTAAACCGCCTACTTCAAGTTTCAGATCCTCGGGAATAGGTAGTGTAACGATGCGATAAAAATCATCTTCGGTTGCAGGTTTTTGGGCAAAGGTTGTGAATGGTAGCCCAGCCGAAAAACTTAATATTGTTAATAGAATGAATATTTTTTTCATTGTTAATTTTAGTTGAATAATTTTATTAAACCATAGATAGGTTGATAGAAAATTTAGGTTTTCAGAAAAACGATGAATGAATTCTTGAAAGAAAAAATCAATTAATTCATCCCTCTACCACTCAACCGAGTAGCTAACTGTTCCTGCAAGTGGCATAATTATCTCCTGTCCAATTTTTGTATTTCTAATAATAGGTTTTGCTTTAGCATCTACAATAATATATTGATTATCAATCAAATAACGCCCTTTATCAATCATCGAAATGCTTTTACCTTCGGCTAATTTACAGTAAAGATTATCACCACCATTGGCGGAAATAGTTGCAGATATACCACCATTATTCGGAATAACTTTCTGCGTAATTTCAGCTCCACTGTATTGATATTTATACGTAGGAAAACCTTGACCGTCAATCGAATAGCCCTTAAAAACCAATGTTTTATACTCATCCAAAGAATCGGGCATTGCTACATTAAGGTCAGAAAGAACAGCTACCGAAGGTTTTCCTGAAAACTTAGTTTGTACGCCTTCTGGTTGTAAAATTTGTGGTTCTCCTCGCTCATGCCACATCTCAGTCGCATCAGCAAAATTGCCTCTCCAAGCATAAAGTAAAGCCCCTTGGTTTAAATCGAACGAATAATGTACACCAACTGGACTTCCTACCGAAATCACATGTGTACGCTTTTTACCATCAAACATAATGAAAGAACGAACCAATTCGACATCACTTTTGGGTTTTATCGAAATCTCACCAACAGCTTGAGGAGTTGGCAAAGAATTTTCAGCGTGCAAAGCATAAGGTCTAATTTCTGGGCCTGCGGCAAAAAGTCCCAATTCAGGTCTCCACCAAACTTTGATATAATTGATTTCTATCGAATGTTTACCTTTTTTTAAGTCTAAATAAGTGATGCGTGGTTTGCGGTATTGTTCACCTTCATTCGATAGAAGCTCTTTTCCATCAACACTCAATGCCATTTTTCCTGCATAATCAGCTATTAATGAATAACTTCCATCTTTTTCTACATCAAGATTTCCTTTGAAAACTAATAAAAAACGACTTAATCCAACCCCATAGTTTTTACTTAATTCGGTAGCTGGGCCTGACTCATTAGGTTTGTCTTTCTTTTTGGCAAACTGTTTATCCCAATCAAATGTTTCGTAAAGTTCATAACTCAAACCACTCAATTTCAAGGGTGTTTCTTTATTATATTTCAAATATTCCACATTTCTAATAGCTACTGAGCCTATTTTATTTTCAAAAACAATTGGGCCTTCATTTTTTCCTTCATTCGGGAAAACGTACCCTTGATGTATCAAAACATCATTCAATACAACTTTTTCAAGCGTAAGGGCATTACCAAAAGAAGCCTCCGAAAAAGTCAATTCTAAGGTTTGCCATAATCCAGCAGCTCTGCTTGCATTTTGATTTGGCAATTTCAGTCCTCCATCTTTTGTTTGAATTGCTCCGCTATTAAGCAAGATGGCATGTTTGCCTTGCACATAAAAAACTGCTTCGCTGCCATTTCCCAACATAAACTCAAACTTGAGTTTCGCATCAGCCGTAGAAAGTTTAGAAGTTATTTTACCTGGGGTATTTGAAAACAAAAGTTTGTTTCCCGCTGTAAAGCTTGGCTTCTTTTTGAAAGGATTATCAACATTATCGACTTGTTTCCAATTGCCTAATTCCCAATTATCAAGGGGCAATTTATTCATCGGAAAGTCTTGGGCAAACGATTGTAAAGACAAGCCAAAGGCGAGTAGAATTGTTAAAAAACGTAAATACATGGTTGAATATGTTTGAATTTATACAAAATTACATGATTAAGTGTATTTTTTACAATTAATCGCATAAAACTTTTTTTAACAGAACGAAAACTGTTTTGTAAATTTGTGGAAAAATATTGGCTTTTAGCAATTAGCTATTAGCTTTATTTTAGTAAAATATTTGTTTTCAAAAATTGGAACACTTTAGGAAAACAAAAAAACTTAAAAAATTTCAAGCTAAAAGCTAATAGCCTAATTGCTAATAGCTATAATAAACCAAAGAATTTAATGTCGAAACCAACACTTCTTATTTTAGCCGCAGGAATGGGTAGCCGCTACGGAGGCATCAAGCAATTAGATAAATTCGGGCCAAACGGCGAAACAATCATTGATTACTCACTGCACGATGCCATTAAAGCTGGTTTCGGCAAGGTTGTTTTTATTATTCGTGAAGAATTAAAAGCTGATTTTCAAGAAATATTTGGGCCAAAATTAGATGGCAAGATTGAATATGATTTTGCGATTCAAGATATTCAAAGTTATGTTCCTGATGAATTAGGTAAAGTTGAAAGAGTTAAGCCTTGGGGAACAGGTCATGCCGTACTTTGTGCTTGGGAGCAAACAAGTACTCCTTTTGCTGTTATCAATGCTGATGATTTTTATGGCTTTGAGGGCTTCAAAATTATGGCCGATTTCTTGACAAATAATACTGATGAAACTTGCCAAGCAATGGTGGGTTATCAAATCAAAAATACATTATCAGAAAATGGGTCTGTTTCAAGAGGTGTTTGTGAATTGGATGAAAATGGCTATTTGAAAGTAGTGACAGAACGCACAAAAATATATCGAAAAGAAAGCGGAGAAATTGTTTTTGAAGAGGGTGATGTTTTAACAAAATTAGAAGAAAATACGCCAGTTTCGATGAACTTTTGGGGATTTATGCCTAATGTTTTTCCAGTTATCAACGAAATGTTTAAAGAATATTCGACTAAAAACCTTCATTCACCCAAAGCTGAATTTTATATTCCCAATGTGATGACTTACCTAATTCAACACAATTTGGGCAAATGTAAGGTATTTTCTAATGAATCAGAATGGTTTGGTGTAACTTACCCAGAAGACAAACCAACTGTCATGGAGGCTTTGCAGAAATTATCTAATGCCTACTAATTTATAGTAATTCTCCGAATTGCTCGCTAACAATTCGGAGAATTGCTTTACACACAAACTAAGCGATGAAACCAATCAAGTATTATATTTTAGATGTTTTTGCCAATAATAAATATCAGGGCAATCAATTAGCTGTTTTTGTAGATTTTGATAACCAAATATCTGATAGCGAAATGCAGCAAATTGCCCGAGAAATCAACTTTGCCGAAACAACATTTATCAAAGCAAATGAAGGAAATGAACGATTTGTGGTGAGAATTTTTACACCCGAACACGAAGTTCCATTTGCTGGACATCCTTCGATCGGTACAAGTTATATTATTGCTAAATTTATATTACCCGAAATTAAGCAAAAACTAACTTTAGCCTTGGCTCATTGCGATATTGAAATGACGATTGAGCAACCTGATTCGATTGACGAAAGTGTTTTCAATATGCGTCAAGCTCAACCCGAATTTCGAGAAATTTTTACGCATGAAGAAGTTGCTGATGAACTGGGAATTAGTTTAGGAAATTTAGACATTTCACTTCCAATTCAAGAAATTAGTACGGGCTTACCCTATATCCTAATTCCTCTAAATAGTTTAAAGGCTATAGAGAACCTTAAATTTCAATATTCAACAATTCAGTATTTTTTAGAAAAAAGATTTAAATATAAAACAAATAGTAGCACAGGACATTCAACTTCATTCTTCTTTTTTACTAAAGAAACCTATGAAGCCACAAGCAATTACAACACACGGATGCTTCTACTGGAAAATAACAGGCTTTCTGAAGATGCTGCAACTGGGAGTGCCAATGGTTGTTTTTTGGCTTATTTATTAAAATATATCAATCCAAAAATCACTGCAACAATAGAGCAGGGCTTCCAAATCAATAGAAAATCGTATATTTATTTGGATGGCGTAAGAGAAAATGAAACATATCAGATAAATGTTGGCGGCAGAAGTAAATTGATTTCGGAAGGAACTTGGTATATTTAAACAATCAAGAGTTTTGAATGACGAATGATTGAAGAATTAGTAATTCCCTAATTATAAACGAATTATATCATAAATTTCCCTAAGTTCTTATCGACAATTACAAATAATAAGATCTTGAATAATACAAACATCACATACCGAAAAGCAACCATTCATGACATTGATGAATTGGTGCGGTTGCGAATTGACTTTTTAAAAGAAGTTCAGCAAGTTGAAACACGACAATACAGCGAAGAAGAATTAAGCCTTTCTCTTCATGAATATTTGTCTAAAAGTATGAATAACGATGAGTTTGTAGCGTGGTTAGCCATTTCAGATAATGTGATTGTTGCCACGAGTGGACTTTGTTTTTTTCAAATTACCCCAGGTTTTACACTTATTGATGGTAAAATTGCTTACATCTTAAATATTTATACTGTTCCTACATGGCGAGGAAAAGGAGTAGCTAAGCAAGTTTTTAGTCATATTCTACAAGAAGCAGTCAGTCGTGGTTACAAACGCATATCGCTTCATGCTACCGACGAAGGAAGGCCAATATATGAGAAATTTGGCTTTCGTTTAACTAACGATGAAATGGAATTGAGGCTTATTTAGTTTTTTATAAATTAAAATTTGCTCTCCATACATTTGGTCGTGAATTAAGCGTTGTTGAAACCTCCATTATTTCCAAATATTGATTTGAATCATAAGTTGTACTTAGATTGCTTTTTTTGAGAAAAATTCTCGCATATTCTTCTTTTTCTTTTTGGGCAACTAAAGCATTAATTTCATTTAATACTTCTTCTATCGAATTTAGGGTCGTTTTTGTAGATGTTTTCATTTTTACTTAATGGTCAGTTTATTAGAAAAGTGTAGTCTCTCAATTTTAAAAAGTTTAGCCTTTAACAAATTTTATGCCATTCATTTCAAAAATAAATAATGATACCGATTAATCATTATTTATTTATTCTGCCGAAATCTACCTTTTTTTTGAATGAATTACATAATCAATTTTTCAAAAAACATAAAAAATTATTGAATGGTATCATATGCTTTTTCTGATATTCGAGCTTAATTTTTGCAAAAAAAACTGTTAAAAAAAACAACTATAATTAACAGTAAGCTTCATATCAACTATTTGGCCAAATTGCTATTTGGTACGATTATTTCACGCTAAAAAGTGGGACATCGTAATGGTCACTCCAACCCCTCCGATAATATACCTCTGCTTTCCTAATAACAAGTAAAGGGTTTATTATTGGGGGGTGTTGGAAGTGATTTAATTATTGTGGTTAGCGTTTATTTTTCAATCTGATATTACAAGTACTCTACTATTTGTTTTTTACTCTCTTATAATCAACAAACAATTTTCTTATAGTAGTAATCAATGCGGATTAAAATTGGGACACCGCATGTTTATAGTCACTCAATAGAAAATGTTAAAAATATTCACTCAATAGCAATTTGTCAGTAAATATGGGGTTATTTTTAGCCCCATATTTCTTTTTTTTAGTGAATAGGTTTTTTTTGTGTTTCACTCAATTTAGCAATTTTTCATTCTACTGTATCGCTTTTTGTATCAAAAAGATTTTCTTAATTTAATCCTAATTCTACAGCGATGTAATGTGTTTCTATATGTTTAAATTTAAGTAGTTTGACGAGTTATTGTTATACAATTAATTTGTTTTGTTCTACGTTTGATGAAGTAAATCTCATCAAAAAATATCTTCTCTAATATCATTTTCGATAAACTGTAAAAATCACAACCTTTTTGGAATAAAATAATCGGTAAGTGAGAATCAAATCCTAAAATTTATACCCCAACTCTCATCCTACAACAGTCATAAATTAAACTTTCTTAAGAATTCAATTTTTTTTGTTTCAATCAAAATATCGCTTAACTTAGCCCCATTAACATTCAATCTAATACCTTATGGAGTCCATTTCACAATTTTTGGGCAATATTGCCTGGTGGGGCTATTTGCTTATTATTCTCATAGTGATTGCCATTCGTGATATTTTCCAAAAATCACATACTGTTCAACATAATTTCCCAATCGTAGGTCATTTACGTTATTTTCTTGAAAGTGTCGGCCCAGAATTTCGACAATATATTGTAGCAAATAACCGTGAAGAGTTACCCTTCAATCGTCGTCAACGTTCATGGATTTATGCGTCCTCCAAGAAAGAGAACAATTTTCAAGGTTTTGGTACTGATCAAGATATTAACAGTGCAGGTTATAATTTTATTAAACCTGCTATGCTACCATTTAAGTTACCAAAAGACCATCCAAACATCGCAAATCCATACATCTGCCCTTCGGCAAAAGTCATTGGTGAATATCACAAACGCAAGCACCCTTATTTACCCAAATCAGTTGTCAATATTTCGGGGATGAGTTTTGGTTCATTATCAGCAACTGCCATTGATTCGATGAATAAAGGTGCTACCAAATTTGGTTGCTATCATAATACAGGAGAAGGTGGGCTTTCAAATTATCATAAAAACGGCTCAGATGTTGTGCTAAATATCGGAACTGCCTATTTTGGAATTAGAGATGATGATGGCAATTTTGTTTTAGAAAAGTTGGTTAAACTTTGTCAAGAAAATCCTTGTATAAAAATGATAGAGTTGAAACTTTCACAAGGAGCAAAGCCTGGCAAAGGAGGTGTTTTACCTGCATCAAAACTGACTCAAGAATTAGCCGATATTCGCCATGTCCCAATGGGAAAAGATGTGATTTCGCCAGCTTATCACAGTGCGTTTTCTAATATCAAAGAAATGGTTGATTTTATAGAATTAATGGCAAAGGCGACAGGCTTACCAGTAGGAATAAAATCAGCAGTCGGGAAATTAGAAATGTGGGACGAATTAGCTGATTTGATGAAAAAGACAGGAAAAGGCCCTGATTTTATAACAATTGATGGTGGTGAAGGTGGCACAGGAGCAGCTCCACCAAGTTTTGCCGACCATGTTTCTCTGCCATTTGTTTATGCTTTTTCTTCTATTTACCGAATTTTTCAAAAGCGAGAACTAAATGATAAAATCACTTTCATTGGTTCAGGAAAATTAGGTTTACCTGATACTGCTATTATGGCTTTTTCGATGGGCGTTGATGTGATCAATGTTGGTAGAGAGTCAATGATGTCTATTGGTTGTATTCAAGCACAGGTTTGTCATACTAACCGTTGTCCGAGTGGTGTGGCTACTCAAAACAAATGGCTACAAGGAGGCATCGACCCAGCCTTGAAAAGCGAACGTTTTTATAATTATGTAAAAACCTTGACAAAAGAAATTCTTGATATTTGTCATGCTTGTGGTTACGAACACCCAAGTCAATTTATGATGGATGATGTAGATGTAGCTATGGGTGACAATAACCGAACACAGTCTCTCCGAACAACCTATCAATACCAAAAAACACCTGTAAAATTTGGAGGTTTGAAACAATTATTGGAAAGCCCCTATCTGGGAGGAAAAGCTAATTGAGTGAAAAGTGTAGAGTGAAAAGTTCAGGGTTAATTTTACTCTACACTTTTCACCCTACACTACACTAAACCCAATCAATTCCTTTCTTCAATAAACTCAAAGTTCGTTCTTCGGGGCTATTGGCTTGGGGTTTGTAATCATATACCCAATTGGCAACAGGAGGAAGACTCATCAAGATTGACTCGGTGCGACCGTTGGTTTCTAAGCCAAACTTTGTACCTCTGTCCCAAGCTAAATTAAACTCTACATATCTTCCACGTCGAAGCATTTGCCAAGTTTTTTCCTCTTCTCCATAAGAAATCTGAGCATTTTTTGCCATCAAATGTGTATAAATTGGAGCAAATGACTCTCCTACTGACTTTACAAAATCAAATGTGCGTTCTTTTTCTATCGCATCTTGTGGTTTTAAATAATCAAAGAAAATTCCCCCTACCCCACGTGTTTCTTGGCGATGAGGAATATAAAAATAATTATCTGCCCACTCTTTGTATTTGGCATAAAAATCAGTTCCGTGTTTATCACAAGCATCCTTTAATTGCTGATGAAACCAACGAGCATCCTCATCAACTACATAATGGGGCGTTAAGTCAATGCCGCCTCCAAACCAAGAAATACCATTTGACATTTCAAAATAACGAACATTCATGTGAATAATCGGCACCATCGGACTGATAGGATGCTGGACAATACTCACACCAGTCGCAAAATAGTCTGCTTTTTCAGTCAATGTAAGTTGTTTTTGAAGGGCATCTGAGGTTTCGCCCGTTACAACTGAGAAATTCACACCACCTTTTTCAATGATATTTCCGTTGGTTATGACACGAGTTCGGCCACCGCCGCCGCTATGATGTTGCCAATTATCTTCTTGAAATTTGGCTTTTCCATCGGTGAATTCTAAGGCTTGACAAATATTATCTTGAAGCGTTTTGAAGTATTCGGCAATATTTTCTTTGGATAACATAAGATTCTTTTCAAATTTTGCATCAAAGTTAGACTAAGATTGAACAATTTTGCAAGATTATTGTAATTACGAGTTACAAATGACGAATGACGAATTCTCAAAGAACTAATTATCAGCACTTTAGCTAAACTTTAGTTACTTTTTTTGTAGAATATCATTCGCAAATTGCTATTTGTAAATCGTCATTCATAAAATCGTCATTCGTAAATCGTTATTCGTAAATAATAAATCATAAATCGCCTCATGTTTTCTTTAAATAAAGTCATTCGTCCACACATTCTTTCGCTTACACCTTATGCTTCTGCTCGTGACGAGTATTCAGGCAAAGAAGGTACGTTTTTAGATGCCAATGAAAATTCTTTCGGCTCGGTTATTTCAGGTAATTATAACCGTTATCCCGACCCTTATCAATGGGTTGTCAAAGAAAAATTAGGTATAATCAAAGGTGTTGATGCCAAGCAAATTTTCTTAGGAAATGGCTCAGATGAAGCCATTGACTTAGTTATTCGTGCCACTTGTGAACCTCAGCAAGACAATATCCTGATTTTACCTCCAACTTATGGTATGTATAAAGTATGTGCCGATGTTCAGAATGTTTTGGTAAAACAAGTGCCACTTACGCCCGACTTTCAAGTAGATACGAAAAAAGTGTTAGAAACGGCTGATGAACATACAAAAATTATTTGGATTTGTTCGCCAAATAATCCTTCGGGCAATATCATTGAGCGAAGTTCGATTCTACATATTTTAGATAATTTCAAGACGGGTTTAGTAGTTGTTGATGAAGCATACATTGATTTTGCTACGGAAGAATCTTTTACAAAAATGCTTGATAAATACCCAAATTTAGTGGTTTTACAGACTTTTTCAAAGGCTTGGGGTTTGGCGGCTTTGCGTTTAGGGATGGCTTTTGCTTCGGAAGATTTTATTAAGATTTTGAACAAAATTAAGTATCCATATAATTTGAATGGTGTAACACAAAAATTACTTTTTGAAGCTTTAGGAAAAGAAGACAAAAAGAATAAATATGTCAAACAAATTTTGAAAGAACGCCAGCATTTACAAAAAGAATTAGCGAAACTGAGCATTGTAAAACATATTTTCCCTTCCGATTCTAATCAATTATTGGTAAGATTTAGTGATGCAAATGCCATTTTTCATTATTTAATTGGACAAAAAATAATTACCCGCAATCGCTCAAATGTCATTTTATGTGAAGATTGTATTCGTATTTCAGTTGGTACTAAAAAAGAAAATGAAATTTTAATTGAGGCCTTGAAAAAGTATTAAATCTTATGAAAAATAAAACATCATTCTAATGATGCTTAAAAGTATTCTCAATCTTAACTTTTTAGTTATTATGAGAATACTTTATTCATTTCAAATTATAGCTTCTCCCCTTTAGAAGAGTTTAATACCTAAGTAATCGTCTCTTTCCATTACGATGATTGATTTTCTTTAGTCACTAAAGTAGGTTTCAATTCAAAAATTCAATGTTTCTAATCATATTTGGGATAGTCTTCCATTTAATATGATTTTTAGTCTTCAAGATCTATATTTCGGTTATAAATCTACTCTTCAAATTCATTATAATAACTAATAATAATTTATTTATAAACAACCTTTTCGCCTGTTTCTCCGTATAAATTATAAACCTATTATTCTAAAAATTTCCTCTATATAAAAATGAAAAAAACACTTGTCTTTTTTACACTTTTATTTTTTCCTTTGCTTTCATTTTCCTTTTTACCTACCTTGAGTTATCAAAATACAAGCATTGTTTATGGAGATCTTACTCGCATTCGTGCTACAGCCACAAGTCAAAATAGCACTTATGCCTTACAAAATATTCCTGCAGCTTTGGTAGGTCAGATTGCAGTTAATGTAAATAATGGCGATATAACTGTTCAGTCAACCGCTCCTGCAGGAATTTATACAATTACTAATAGAGCCACTGATATTTCTGGATTTACCGATGCAAGTTTCACACTCACCATTAATAAAGCACCATTGACCATTACTGGACAAAACAAAACTATCGTATTTTGTGATCCCTTTCCTACCTGTGCTGCAGGTTATAATGGCTTTAAAAACAATGAGAATGCTGGTGTTTTAACAGGCTCTTTAATTTGTGATTATGGCACATCTGCTCCAGCTCCTGCTGGTTCATATATTAATGATTTATCAACAAGTACTTTAAGCAGCCCCAATTATGCCATAAGCTATGTGAGTGGCTCACTTCTCGTTGATAAATCACCTACAACTGTTACCCTTACGCAGTCAAGCAGTAATATACTTGTTGGTCAATCTGTTACTTTCAATGCAAGCATTGGTGCAAATAAAACCTGTATCCCCACTGGAACGGTAATTTATACAATTGATGGCGTTGCCCAAGCTCCAATCAACGTCAATAATGTAGGTGTTGCATCGCTCACTATCAACAATTTTACAGTAGGAATTCATTCGATTTTTGCAAGTTATAGTGGCAGTGTAAATCAATTAAGCAGTCTTTCAAGTACTGTAACTAACACGGTTTGTCCAGTGATAACGATTGGAAATATTGCTACCGGCACAATGAATGTAGCTTATAATCAAACTTTTAGCATCAGTCCAGCAGATGCTTATATTTTTTCAGTTCCGATTGGGCAAATACCCCGAGGCTTAACACTCAACCCAACAACAGGACAATTGAGTGGAACTCCAAGCGAAGCTGGTATTTTTAATTTTACAATTGTAGCAAAAAATGGTATTTTTTGTTCAAAAAGCAAAGAAGTTATCTTGAAAATTATGGGAAATAACTGTACTGGTCGACATTTTGACATATCGAGCAGTTCACCGATTTCAACAGGAAGTGTCCCTCAAGCATTCTCACCCCAATCAGCAGCAGGCGATTATCATTTAGTTAGTGCTGATTTCAATAATGATGGCATACTTGATGTTATTTTACCTTCAAAAAATGCTTCAAATACTGCATCTTTTAGCTTGTTTTTGGGAAATGGAAGTAGTGGTTTTACAGGAGGTACACCAATTGCAACAAGAGTCTCTTTAGGCAATAATATTGCTATTACTGCTGCTGATTTTGATAATGATGGAGATAAAGACGTAGTCTTAGCAGAAGTCGATTTCAATGGACTGATTATTTTGGTCAATGATGGCTTAGGGAATTTTACGGTAAGTACCATTTCTTTCAATACCATAAGAATTCCGACTTCGGCAACTACTGGAGATTTCAACCAAGATGGAAAACCTGATTTAGCGATTACAATGGCAAATAGTAATCGGGTTCAGATTTTCATCAATACAACTGTTGGCGGCGTAATAAGTTTCAGTAATTTGGTGGCTGTCAATACTGCACTTTTACCTCGAAGTATAGTTGTTGGCAAGTTCAATAATGATGATTTTTTAGACATTGCAACTGCCAATTATACAAGTAATAATGTAAGTGTGGCTTTTGGCACAGGTACAGGCTCTTTCTCAGTAGCAACTGAATATACTGTTGGTTTAAATTGCCGTGACATTGCTACTGGCGATTTGGATAACGATGGTGATTTTGACTTGGTGACAGCCAATTATGGAGAAAGCACTCTTTCAATTCTTACAAATAATGGAAGTGGTGTTTTTGGTGTTACGGCTAAACCAGTTGCTTCAAAAATGAATGGTATCTTAATAAATGATTTCAATGCCGATGGATTTCATGATATTTTGGCTACTTCTCAACTTATTGTTCCACCCAGCAACACGCAATCATATACTTATTTACTCTATAATAATGGGAGTGGTTCTTTCACGACTCCAAGCACTTTAGGCACTGATTATTTTTCAGTAGGCTTACAACCTGGCTCATTAATAGCTGGAGATTTTAATCAAGATGGTTCTTTAGATTTTATTACTGCTAATATAGGGAGCAATGGAAATACAGGAAGTTTGTCAGTTTTGCTCAATAATTGTCCGCCAGTAACTTCCAATTATAACTTAAATCAAGGTATAGGTTTAGCAACACAAACCAAAATCCTAACAGCATTTGATGGAAATCAAGTTGCCAACACATTGATTCCTAAAGTTAATGGTGCAACTTCAGCAACACAAAATGGTATTACCATTGCAAATCTATCGGTTAATGCCAATGGAAATATTATTGCTGATGTTTCAGCAAATTGCTCGGCAACTAATACTACATTTTCCATTTCGGTTACAGATAATTTCAATAAAACTTCTACTTCTACCCTGACTGTTAATATCATCAATGGACCTTCCATAACAACTTCTCCAACTGATAAAGCTACTTGTGATGCTACGCAGATTTTTTTTCCTGTCTTTGCATCGGGCTTGGGCTTAAATTATCAATGGAAGGTAAGTACTGATAATGGTGTAACTTTTAATAATGTATCAAATACACTTCCTTACAATGGAGTCACTACTGATACACTCAAAATCGTTGCTAATGCAACGCTAAATAACTATAAATATAAATGTTTGGTCATTGGAGCTTGCAGCACAGTTGAAACAAATGTTGTTACTTTAAATGTGCAAAATGCTCCTATAACGCTCAATGGAAACATAGCAGGAGTAACTCAGGTCTATAATGCCACAACAATCAATAGCACTCAAAGTATTGGAGCTATCAGTCAAATTGAATATAGAGCAGGAAAATCTATTATCTTAAATAGTGGATTTTTGGCTGATAGTCAAAGTGTTTTTAAAGCAAATATTGTTGGATGTCAGTAGATTTCAGGGAAGTGGTGAATTGACTTCAATAGAATTCACCACTTCCTCCACAATCTCAAAAAAGCGAGCCAGTTCTTTTTCTCGTCCACGAAGCCAAACCATTCGCATTTCTGATTTTGTAGAAATATTACGCAATTCAATGTGTCTTACATTCATATTTTGTCCACTTAATGCAGATTTTGGCTCAATTGATATCCCAACACCCGCCTCAACCAAACGCAAAACTGTATTTGAATTGCCCGACTGGTAGGCAACTTTGGGAATAAAGCCATGCGTTTGACATAAAGACTCAATACTTTCTACATAGCCCGAACTCTCGCTTCGTGGTGGTAAAATGAAACTTTCATCAGCTAATTGAGCTAATGAAGTAAAGTTTTCTTCCAATAACCAATGGTTTTGTGGTAATAAAATGACAAAGTTTTCTGCATAAAGTACCTTAGTACTCAGTTCTTTAGGTACAATCATATTTGGGCCAAAAGCCACATCAATTGTTCGATGAATGAGGGAATTTATTCCAAAAACATTCGTTGATTCATTCAAAATCGTTTTCATAGAAGGCATTTTTGACTGAATTTTTGCCAAAATATTAGGCAATAAAAATTGCATTGATGAACTCGAATGAGCAATTTTTATTTCGCCACCTTCGCCACTATAAATCTGATATGTTCGTTGCCGAACTCGCTCAAAATCTTCCAAAATTCGTTGACATTCTTCTCTAAAATATTCTCCTGCTTCGCTTAATGCTACATTTCTTTTATTTCTTTTAAATAATACCACCTTGAGTTCTTCTTCCAAAGCCATAATTTGTCGACTAAGTGCTGGTTGAGCAATATAAATTTCCTCAGCAGTCTTTCTAAAATTAAGCGTTTCGGCAAGTTTTAAGAAATTTTCAATCGTTCGTAAATCCATCATTGATTCATTTTAAGCATCAAATAATCAAAATTAAGTATTTTTTGTTATCAAAAATAAGTCATTGTTTTGTGAAAACAAATTTCACAATGAAAGTTATCCAAGTTCAAAAAGAGCATTTAGATGCAGTAGCACCATTATTTGATGCCTATCGCCAATATTATGGTCAAAAAGCTGACTTAATTGGGGCAAAAAGGTTTCTTTCAGAAAGGCTTTTTCTCAACGAATCGGTCATCTTTTTAGCTTTGGAAGGCGAGAAGCCTCTTGGTTTTACACAATTGTATCCTACATTCTCATCCGTTTCGATGGAGCGTCAATGGGTATTAAATGATCTCTTTGTGTATGAAAATGCACGAAATTTGGGCGTTGGAAAGGCGATTCTTGAAACTGCACAAAATTTTGTTCGCCAATTAGGTCATAAAGGACTCCTTTTAGAAACGACTCCTGAAAATAGAAAAGCCCAAAAACTCTACGAAAGCTTTGGCTGGAAACTTGAAGAAAACCATTATTTCTATTGGAAATCTTAGCGTGAAAAACAGCCCTCTTTTGTCAAAGTTTTATTTACCTATTTTCTCAAAAAATAAAAAGATGAAAACTTCACTATTTACTTTCTTTTTGTTTATTTCACTTATGGCATTTTCACAAGAAAAAAAAGATACACTTCAAAAAAAGCCTATCCAAGTTTCAGGAAATGTTCAAATTACAAATAATGGAATTTCGCCAGTACCAGCCTTTTCATTAGGAAAACCAGCTATAATGACTGCATTTAGCATCAAAAAAGGCAATTTTTCATTCACACCAACATTCAATTATGGCATAGATGGTAAGCCGTGGTCATCTAATAATTGGCTGAGAGTAAAATTTCCATATAAAAAATTTACTTTTCGGACTGGCATCAATTGGTCACTGTTTTTCAAACGAACAAATGTTTCTGAAAATAACCGAACTTTTGAGGTTCAAAGAGCAAACAAATATTTAGAATTAGAAGCTGCTGTTTTTTATCAAGTTTCCGATAAAATAACCATTCAAGCAATCTGGTGGCACGATGAAGGAATTGATATTGATGCAGTGAATTTTGGTAATTTTTATAGCATTTCGGCCAATATTGATAAAATTCGATTATCAAAATCTGTCAATTTAGCATTGCGTCCAAACTTGTTTTATCTCAATAATGCGATTCCTTTTAAAGGAACATTTGTTTCGGGTATTGCAGTATTTTCTTATAAAAACTTTCCACTATCAATATCTGTTCAAGGAGTAGAACCTATTCAAACTCAGCCTAAAAGTAATTTTAGTTGGAATGTCGGCTTAAATTTTGACTTCTAATCATATCTATATGACAAACTTACAACAAGCATTTTCGTCCGAAAACTTTCGTCAAGATGCACATAATTTAGTAGATTTATTAGCCGATTATTTAGAAGCATCTCATAATCAGACACTTAGGAGTGTTATTCCTTATCAAGAACCCGATAAAGCTTTGTCTTTTTGGCAAGCAGATTATGAGCAAGGCAAGACTGATATCAATGATTTTTTCAAGAAAACCATTGAGAAATCTACACATTTGCATCATCCCCGCTATATGGGGCACCAGGTTACGCCTCCGCTACCAATTACAGCAGTAGCAGGTATGTTGACAAACTTGCTCAACAATGGCATGGCGGTATATGAAATGGGATTAGTATCCAATCCTTTAGAAAGAATTTTATCTGAATTATTGGCAAAACGTATTGGTTTTGATAAAAATGCCAGTGGTTTACTCACTTCTGGTGGAACATTGGCCAATCTTACAGCATTATTGGCTGCCCGTGCCGCCAAAACGGATGTTTGGGAAGATGGAAATACTACAAAATTAGCCGTAATGGTTTCGGAAGAAGCTCATTATTGCATTGACCGTGCCGCCAGAATTATGGGCATGGGAAGTGAAGGAATCATCAAAGTTCCAACCAACGATAAGCTCCAAATTCGTACTGATTTTTTAGAAAAATACTATCAAGAAGCCACTGAAAAAGGCTTCAAAGTCATTTGTATTGTAGGAAGTGCTTGCTCCACTTCTACTGGAAGTTATGATAATTTAGAAGAAATCGCTGCTTTTGCACAAAAGTACCAACTTTGGTTTCATGCTGATGGAGCTCATGGGGGAGCAGTGGTTTTCTCAGAAAAATACAAACATAAAGTAAAAGGATTAGACCAAGCTGATTCGGTTGTCATTGACTGGCACAAAATGCTAATGACACCCGCCTTAGCAACTGCCTTGATTTTTAAACGAGATGAAGATGCGTTCAAAACTTTCCAGCAAAAAGCACAATATTTGTGGGCAAATCAACATTCAAAAGATTGGTTTAATTCTGGGAAACGTACTTTTGAATGTACAAAATTGATGATGAGCGTAAAGATTTATTCCATTTTAAAAGCTCATGGCGAACAAATTTTCGGTGAAAATGTAGATTATCTGTATGATTTAGGGAAAACATTTGCAGCGATGGTCAAATCTCGACCAAATTTTGAATTAGCTGTTGAGCCAGAAAGCAATATTGTTTGTTTTCGACTAAACAATCACTTCTCAAAAGACTTAAATGAACTCAATTCAGCCATCAGAAAACAACTTTTAGAAGATGGAAAATTTTATATTGTTCAGACGAGTCTAAAAGAAAACATCTATCTTCGTGTTTCATTAATGAATCCATTAACTACTGAAACAGACTTAAACGCACTTTTAGATGAAGTTGAAAACATTGGCACTCAGATTTCTTGAAAATAAATATTTAGCTTTTGCTATTACGCTTATCATTTTTGTTTTATGTACCGTTCCCAGTGATCAATTGCCTAAAAGTGAAGATTTTAATGATAAAACTGCTCATTTTATAGTTTTTGCAGGGTGGGCTTTTTGTTGGCAATTTGCTTTTAAAGATTATAAAAAAACAATCTTATTAGGAATAATTTATGGAATTTTAATTGAATTTTGGCAAGGTTCTCTACCAATATCATTTCATCGCAGTTTTGACTGGTATGATGCTTTGGCCGATAGCATAGGAGTAGTGATTGGCTTGATAGTAGTTTTTATAATAAATGTTTTAGGTTTGAAAAAGTGATACAAAATTACTTTTGATGTAGTCCGTTTTTGTGTAAAAAAACAACAATTTTCAATTTCACATTCTCCATTAAATAATTACCTTCGCAAAACGAAGTTTCTACCTCTGTAAAACAAGTTTCTAACTTGTCACAATTCAGAGAATTGTGCTACATTCAAATAATAACAATGAAGAAAAAAAGAATTGCAATTGACATGGACGACGTAATGGCGGCCGCAGGTAAAAAGATTTTATTTACTTATAACAGTATTATTGGAACAGATTTTAAAGAGCATCATTTTGAAGGAAAAGCTTATTATGATGTATTGAAAGAAGAGAATTATCATGTGGTGAGGGAAGAGATTTTCAAACCTGGCTTTTTCAGAAACATGGAAGTGATGCCAGACGCAGTTGAAGTAATCAAAAAATTACATGAAAGATTTGATATTTTTATCGTTTCGGCAGCAACCGAATTCCCTAATTCATTGAAAGAAAAAATCGAATGGTTGGAAGAACATTTCCCCTTTATTTCTTGGAGAAATATTGTACTTTGCGGCGATAAAAGTATCATTTCTGCTGATTATTTAATTGACGATCACGAGAAAAATCTCAAAACATTCAAAGGAAAAACTTTAATGTTTGATGCCATCCATAATCAAAAAATTGAAGGTTATCAGCGTTTTAAATCTTGGCGTGAAATTGAGGCTTTTTTTGAAGAGCAGTAAATAGGATTTAGGAAGTAGGTTTTAGGGCTTAGAAATTAGAAGTTTTATTCTTTACATTAATCAATCTTAACCCCTACCATCTAAATCCTAACTCCTAAAACCTAATAAAATGACATCCAAACAAATCGTAGAAAAATTAGCTTCATTCCCCAATCGAGGAGTGGCTACACCAAACGAGATTCAAGTTCTTGATTTTTTAACACAATTATTTACTAATCAGACAGTGAGTCGAGAATCTTTTCGGACACCAAAAACGTATGTATCTGTTGTTTGGTGGTTAATTTTAGGTTTAGCAACGGGCCTAATTTGTTTAAATTTTTCTCCGATTTTAGGACTTGTACTGACGTTTATTTTCGTTACGATGGCTTTACTCTACTTCAACTGGTATGCCTCGCCAGTTACAAGTTTTCCTCCATTTGTTACGTCAAATAATCTTGTCATAAAAAAAAACGTATCGACTCCCAAAGCAAAAAAACTTATACTAATGGCTCATTGGGATACTGCTCCTATATCTTTGCTTTATCGTCCAGAAATGGTTGGGAATTTTCGTAAATCATTACGGTTAAGTCTAATTTTAATGCTCTTGGCTCAATTTTTAGCAATTTCGCAATTTCTTTTACCAAATACATTCCTTCTTTTGGTAGCCAATATCTTAGCTTTTTATTTTATTTTGCAAGGAATCACCGCTACAATCGATTTTGTTAGATTAGGTTATTCCAATGGTGCTTCTGACAATGCCACAGGTGTAGCAGCGGCTATCGAAACAGCCCAAAATCTTTGGTCAAAAAACTTACAAAATCTTGATATTGATTTAGTTATCACAGGTGCAGAAGAAGTAGGCATGATTGGAGCAAGAGCATATATGAAAGCCCATTACCAAGAATTTACTAAAGAAACCTATCTCATAAATTTTGATACATTGGGTAGTGGAGATTTAAAAATAATTACCCAAACCGGCTCATGGTCGAATATTGTGTATGACAATGTTTTAGTAAAAAAAGCTAAAGAAGCCACTACACAAACAGCAGATTTAAAGGATATTAGCACTGGAGCATGGCACACAGCCGACTTTGATTCAGTATGGTTTCAAAGAGCGGGAATTCCTTCATTAACCTTGGCAGCTCTTGATAAAAATGGTCGAATGCCCAATATTCACCGCCCCACTGATACGCTCGAAAATGTTGATTTTAGACCGATGGAAAAGGCAATTCTATTAGCAGAAAAAATAGGAGAAAAACTAAACTTAATGGAGAATTGAAAATGGATAATTGATAATTCTTTCCAATAATATCTCTCTAACTAAGTGATAATCAGACACAAGTAATTTCCAATTATTAATTTTTAATTATCAATTCATCATGTCTCGCAAAGAAACACTGGCTTATTTTATTCTTGGAGCGGTAAATATTATCGCAGGCGTAACTAATATTGATTGGCTCAACTATCTTACAAAGCCTTTATTGATGATTACTTTGGGCGTTTTATATTTTCAAAAAACAAAAAACAATCTTACTTCGCAAGATAAAATTATGCTTGCGGCTTTGCTATTTTCTTGTTTTGGTGATACTTTTTTGATGTTTCAAGGTCAAAACCCCAATTTCTTTTTATTTGGTTTGGGGTCGTTTTTACTGGCTCAAATTTCTTACACAACAATTTTCAGAAAATCAAGGAAGACAGCATATCTTAAAAGCGTGCCTTTTGCTATATACACAGTAGGCTTACTTTTCATACTTTGGGATAAAATTCCCGCTGCTTTTTTAGGAGCAATAATACTTTATTCTTTTGCCATTTTGATGATGGGAATTGGAGCAGTTGAAAGACAAAGTAATGCCAAAAGCTATCAATATGTATTAATTGGAGCGATTACTTTTATTGCATCTGATTCGTTGATCGCTATCAATAAATTTGCATTCAAAATATCGCTTTCTGATGTTTGGATAATGGCAACTTATATCATAGCCCAGTATTTAATTGTAGAAGGTGTACTTTTGGGCAGAAAAAAAGCTGTATGATTGACTCATACAGCTAAATATCAATATCTTGGCTTATTATCAAGCATAATTTCCTGAAATATACCCTTGTAGTGAATCAATATGAGATTTTTGTTCTTGAATAATAGAAGAAACAACATCATTAATTGAAATAATTCCTGCCAATACTTCACCGTCCATTACTGGTAAATGGCGAATGTGCTTCTCTGACATAATCTGCATAGCAACCTCCAATTTATCTTCCATTTTGATAGTAATCACGTTGGCTGTCATAACATCTTTTACTAAAGTATCATCAGAATGTAAGCCTTTTAAAACAATCTTTCGAGCGTAATCACGCTCTGAGAAAATCCCCGATAGCTTTCCATCATCAATCACCAATACGGCTCCGATATTTTTATTTGCCATTTCCACCAAGGCATTATAAACAGTAGTGTCGGAAGTAACCGAAAATAGGGCATTGATTTTCTTTCCTTGTAAAATTTGACGGATTTTCATAGGTTTAATAGTTAAGTAGGTACGAATAATAAATCGAATACAATTTGATAAAAAAAAACGTATAAAACAATAGTTTGAAAAATAAAATTATATACTTATCTTTGCAGCCCGAAATAGTATGCTTATTTAAGCAAAAAGCGAAATTCGGGTATTTAATTCGATAATTGTTAATTATAACTCAAAATCATGTACGCAATCGTAGAAATCGCAGGGCAGCAATTTAAAGTTGAAAAGGGTCGCACACTTTATACCAACAGATTGGAAGGTGATGTGAACGCTGCACTTGTATTCGACAAGGTTCTCCTTGTTGACAACGGCGGAGCAGTATCAGTAGGTACACCGACCGTTAGTGGTGCTTCAGTAAAAGTAACCATTTTAGAACACTTGAAAGGCGAAAAAGTTATCGTTTTCAAGAAAAAACGTCGTAAAGGCTACGTTAAGAAAAACGGTCACCGTCAATATTTGACTAAAATTCAAATCGACGAAATCGCAGCGTAAATCAATTTGAAGATTTGATGATTTTAAAATTAATTTAATTAATTCATCTATTTTAAAGATTTCCAAGTCTCCAAATTCACAAATTTTCTAATTAAAAATATTCATTCATCGTACCAGCAAAACTGGTCAATATTTTAAGAAATCATGGCACACAAAAAAGGTGTTGGTTCGTCGAGAAACGGACGTGAATCAGAAAGTAAGCGTTTAGGCGTAAAATTATTCGGTGGTCAAACAGCGATTGCTGGCAATATCATTGTTCGTCAACGTGGTACAAAACACAATCCAGGTGTAAACGTAGGTATTGGCAAAGACCATACTTTGTTTGCTCTTACGGCTGGTGTTGTACAATTCAAAAAAGGACGTGACGGAAAATCTTTCGTGAGCGTTGCTGCTGAAGCTTAATAGAGTTCTGAATTATGAGTTATGAGTTATGAGTTGTTTACACTGTTAAATACGCTACATATCGCTATACTTATAAAAATATTAAAAAAAGCCCGTCATTTGTGACAGGCTTTTTTTATGTCTCAATCAAACTTATTTAGTTGTATATTTGTTAGAAATAAAGAAAGTCATAAAATATTTACCTAATTTTCACATGAGTAAATACTGATAATGAGCATTTTAAATCACTAAATTAAAACTCAGAACTCAGAACTCAGCATTCAGAACTCAAAAAAACCATGTTGCAACGCCAAACAATGATTTATACCGAGCTAAGCCCAAATCCAAATTCAATGAAATTTGTATTGAATTTTGAATTAGCTCCTGATGGACTAACATTCGATTATCCAACTGTGGCGGCTACACTCGAAGAAGGAAAAGCATCACCATTAGCTACTGATTTATTCCAGTTTCCTTTTGTAAGAAGAATTTTCATCGCAGTCAATTTTATTACACTTACTAAAGACGATGAAACAGAATGGGAAGACGTAGTATATGATGTAAAAAAATTCTTGAAAATATATTTTGAACAAAATCACCCTGTTTTTGCTCAAAAAACAATTGATAGCAATACTTTTATTGTTGATGTTAATGATTCGGCTGTAGTTGGGAAAATTAAAAAAGCATTAGACGAATATGTACGTCCAGCAGTAGAATCTGACGGAGGAGCTATCAATTTTGCTTCTTTCGATGAAATTTCGGGACAAGTAAAAGTGTATTTGCAAGGTTCATGCAGTGGCTGTCCATCATCAACTGTTACCTTAAAAGATGGAATTGAACGTTTACTAAAAACAATGGTTCCTGAAGTGAAAGAAGTGGTGGCTGAGGGAGTTTAATATATTTAGATTAGTGTATAAAACCTGCAAGGTCTTTTTCAGACCTTACAGGTTTTTTTTAACTTAATATCATGATAAAAATAGGCGTAATCAATGTTTCTGACCGAGCGAGTGCAGGAATTTACGAAGATATTCCAGGAAAAGCTGTAGTTGAAACATTGAAGGAATATTTGATTTCTGAATTTGAAACCGTTTACAAGGTAATCCCTGATGAACAGGAGTTAATCTCGCAAACGCTCATCGAAATGGCAGATATTCATGGTTGCTGCTTAGTTGTAACTACGGGAGGAACGGGCCCAGCCTTACGAGATGTTACACCCGAAGCAACCGAAGCAGTTTGTCAGAAAATGATGCCTGGATTCGGAGAACTTATGCGTCAAGAAAGTCTCAAATATGTACCAACGGCTATTCTTTCTCGCCAAACGGCAGGCATTAGAAATCATACATTAATTGTTAATCTCCCAGGAAAACCTAAAGCTATCAGACAATGTCTTGATGCTGTTTTTCCTGCGATTCCTTACTGCATAGACTTGATTGAAGGGCCTTATTTGGTTTGTAATCAAGAGGTTATGAAAGAGTTTAGACCGAAATAGTCCACATAAAAAATTGACAGAAAAAAGCCCCAATTCTAAGAAAATCGGGGCTTTTTTCTGTCGTCTATTGAGCGGAACGCCGCCAGCTATTGACAGTGGGCTAATTATAACTTACTATCAGCTTTCAAATAAGTTTTGTTACCATTTGAGTTGATATAATACTGTCCACCACGTGGGCCTTGGAAAATAGAACGACCTTTTTCATCTTTTCCAATTTGTTTGTCAGGGCCAGCAACTTTCTTTTTCGTTGTAGCATCTGCTTCTTTACCATCATCTTTAGGTTTCGGAGCAGGTTTGATTGTATTGTCTTTGTCTGCCGCTTTCTTATCTGATTTTTCAGTTTTCTCTTTCTTTTCTGTTTTATCAGCTTTTTCTTTTTTCTCTACTTTTTCTTTTTTGTCAACTTTTTCGATTTTTTCCTTTTTCTCTGTTTTATCAGCCTTCTCTTTTTTCTCTGATTTCTCTTTTTTCTCGGCTTTTTCTTTCTTATCCGACGGTTTTTCTACTTTTTCTTTTTTCTCAGATTTTTCTTTTTTCTCGGTCTTAGCTTTGCCTTTAGATCCGCTTTTTTTCTCATCTTGAGCTGTTGTAGTTAAAACAGCCAAGCTCAAAGAGAACATAAATAATAGTGACAACAATTTTTTCATTGCGGTAATTGGTTTGTTTTGGGTGAAAATGTTTAGTGTTAAAATGTATAACTGTAATTAAAATCAACAAATCAGATAAATTACTTTAATTCAGCTATAAATTTGTCAAATGTAAGTAAAGTATAAAAAAAGATGCAATAGTTTTTAGCAAATTTTAATATTAAACGTTAATAAAAAAAGAATCGTCATATAAATTTATGAAATTTAACTCCATTTTAATTCTATTATTGTTTCCAACAGTTGTTTTTTCTCAAGGTTATGCTTTTATTACTGGCAAAATCATTGATAAAGTTACACAAAATCCTATTCCAAATGCCTATTTGAGTATTCCAAGCAAAGGATTTTCAAGCGAAACTAATACATTAGGAGAGTTTAAATTTTTCTTCCCAAAAATTGACCTTGATTCTATGGTCGTGATTTCAAGCATTGGTTATAAACATTTTACCAAGAAAGCATCTGATTTTGACTCTACCAATGTCATTGCTTTAGAGCCAGCCGAAATATTGGCTTCTGTGCAAGGTGGCGACCCCAAAGTATTATTAAAGGAAGCCTTTGGATTAATAAAAAAAAATAATCCCTCTTTTCCAACTTATCAAACTGGTTTTTATTTAGAAACCATCGAAATGGCTAAATTGGGCTATGTAAAAATCAATGAAGGCATCATTCGGGTCGAACGTCCGCATACGCCAAAAGAAATTGGTATTGAAAAAATCAAACTCTTGAAAGCCCGAAAATTTGAATGGGTTGGTCAATCTGCCAAACTGAATGGTTGGGGATTTGTCAACGGTGCAGCTATTGTCACTCGTTCGCTTGAAGGGGGTATTCCAGAATATTTAGATAAAGGAAATATCAATGATTATGATTTTAAGGTTGATTCATTGATGACTTACTTCAACGATAGTCTTGTTTTTTCGATAAGTTTTAAACCTATTAATAAAAAAATAAAAGCAGCTCGCAATGGCAAAATTTTCCTTACCCAAAACAGCAGAGCTATTGTCAGAATCGAATACGAAATGACTCCCGAAGGCGTAAAGGATGTAATAAAGGGGAATTTTACAGATAATACAAAAAAAGAGGGTAAAATGGTAAAAGGTTATACGCAATTTTTGCCTATCAATGGTTTTTGGCATTTACAAGATTGTAAACTGACCTTTGAAGCAAAATTTGAAGATAAACTTGAAAAAAAATTCAGTAATGAGGCTACGATGACTATTCAATTTATGGCAAACGAACATAGTAAACTTGGAAATCGAACAGCCATAAGGTTTGATGAAGAACTTCTTACGACAGACAATTTCCCCAAAGGTGGACGTTATGACCAACGTTTCTGGGGAACTTCCAATTACCTAATACCAACACCAGATATGCTTAAAATTACAGAAAAGAAGTGAGTTTTTAGGAAATAAATGCTACATTGCTTTGTATTTAAAATCCTAACCCCTTCATCATCAACATGAAAAATATTTACATACTAAGCACTTTTATTATTATCTTAATCAATATTTTTTTCACTAATTGCACTAATAGTAAACAAGAAGATACCCAAAATACCCTCAACACTACTTCACTCGATAGCACTCAAATTTTACAGGTTATCAAGGATATGTACGCATGGGAAGAAACCAAAAGTACTTTAGTGGACTTCACATTGGCCTATCCAGAAAAAGGTTCATGTACAGGAATTGACAAGGAGGCCAATAAAAATCGCATGGCTGAATTAAGGAAAACTGGTTTCTTTACAGATGATTTCTTTAATAATTATGAGAGGATTCTCAAAAAAATGGACAAAGAAATCAAGGCTGATACTACTAAATATTATGAAGGTGATGGCTTGGAACTTAACTATTTAGACGGCAGTCCTTGGTGCAATTGTCAGGATAACCCTGATAAATTTTGGGAAACCATCAAAATAAAAGACTTAATAATTAATAATAATGATGCCAGTACCAAATGGACATGGATTTGGAAAGATGATTTTGAGTACAAAGTAAAACTCAAAAAAATAAATAATACATGGAAAATATCAAATTTAGAAGGATTTGATATTATGTAAACTTAAATAAGTTGAAATTGACTAATTCAGTTGTATTTTTGCAAAAGAGTCATTTATAATTATTCATTATCATCGAATGTCATTAGACCTAAAAATAAAGCAATTAGCTAAAGACTATGCTTCCGAAGTAGTTGCAAATCGCCGTCATTTGCATATAAATCCAGAATTATCTTTCCAAGAATTCAATACTGCCAAATTTGTTGCCAAAAAACTCCGAGATATTGGTCTACACCCACAAGAAGGAATTGCAAATACAGGTGTTGTGGCATTGATTGAAGGGAGAAATCCTCAAAGCAAAGTTATTGGTCTTCGTGCCGACATGGACGCATTGCCTATTTTTGAGCAGAACGAAGTCTCATATAAATCTCAAAATGAGGGGGTAATGCACGCTTGTGGACACGATGCTCACACCTCCTCATTACTTGGAACTGCCAAAATTTTATATCAATTACGAGAAGAATTTGAAGGCACAGTTAAATTAGTTTTTCAGCCAGCTGAAGAAAAAGCTCCTGGTGGTGCTTCTATTATGATTAAGGAAGGTGTCTTGGAAAACCCTGCTCCTAATAGTATGCTTGGGCAGCACGTAGCACCTAATATTCCAGTTGGAAAAATTGGTTTTCGAGAAGGAATGTATATGGCAAGTACAGATGAATTATATTTGACAATCAAAGGTAAAGGAGGACATGGAGCGATGCCAGACCAATTAATTGACCCTGTATTGATTGCTTCACATGTAATCGTATCCTTGCAACAAATTATTTCTCGTAATAAAAAGCCAGCAAATCCGTCTGTACTTTCTTTTGGCAGATTTATCGCTGATGGTGTAACAAACGTTATTCCAAATGAAGTGACTATTCAGGGAACATTTCGTTGTATGGACGAAGAATGGAGAGAAGATGGGTTAAAAAGAATGAAAAAAATGGCCGAAGGAATTACTGAAGCTATGGGAGGTGTTTGTGATTTTGAGGTTGTAAAAGGTTACCCTTTCTTGAAAAATCACCCAGAACTGACTCGACGAGTAAAAAGTGAAGCCACAAACTATATGGGTAAAGAAAACATCATTGACCTTGACCTTTGGATGGCAGGTGAAGATTTTGCATTTTACTCCCAAGTAGTTGATTCTTGTTTTTATCGACTCGGCACACGCAATGAAGCACGTGGAATCATTTCGGGTGTGCATACCCCTACTTTTGATATTGATGAAACTGCACTTGAAATAGGTCCTGGCTTGATGTCTTGGTTGGCTATTCGAGAACTTAGCCAATAAATTTATAACAGCAGTTCAATAGACGATGGTAATAAAATTACCATCGCCTATTGGCCTAAATTACCATAAAGTAAACATTTCCTACCACATACTTCTTATTTCCTACCACTTACTGGAAACACCCTTCTTTAATGCCTTTATGGCATCTTTTTTGTTGCTTTACCATTAGATAAGATTTGTATAAAAATGTTGTTTTTAGCAAATTATTGATTGAATTTTAACAAAAAAAGAAGAGATTAATGCAAACGATGATTATCATCATACAACTAATTGGTGGCTGTACGCTTATTCCTTGGTTTGGATTGGCAGGTCTCTCTTTTATGTCTTTTGATACTCCAAAAGCTACAAAAAAATTGATACCTTGGTTGTTTATATTCTCTGTCTTTTCTTATCCTTTTATTATTGGTGGAAGCTATTGGTGGGCATGGTCAACTTTTATGAGTGGTAATATAAAAAGTGCTATTTTTTGGAGTTCTTTGCCAATAGGATTATTTGTATTTGCTTATTTGGTTATTATTCGTTCTCCAAGTCTTTTAAGAAAAAGCAAATAAAGTATATTTCCGATATATTTTAAATGGGGTAATTTAAAATATCAGTTAATCAAGTATTTTATTTTCATCTTATCGCTACAGCAAAATTGCTATAAATTTAGGGCTCTACTTAAAGAATCATATGCCGACAAATAATAATCCTCCTCCAAGTGACTACTTAAATACTAAACTTCATTAGTCAAAATTGTCAAATCATCAAACAAAAAAATTGCATCGAAATAAAACAATCAAAAATGCAAAGTTATTTTAGTTTTCACTCTTTTTATTCATAAAATCTACTTGTCTCATTTTCGGTAAAACTACAATTTAAAAATATTAGATATACCTTAAAATTACGTTTGTGTCTAATTAAATATAAAGTTTCTTCAATTACGATTATAATTTTTGGCATGAAATACAGAAATTTTGCAGTATTTTGTATTTCTGTTGCCAAACGGCAAGTAATATGATTCTTTTATATGTTACAAAAAATTTCTGATTTGCCAGTCAAGTGGCATCATTTGCTTTTTTATAGTCTATTGGTCGCCATTATCCCTCATACAGGCTTTTGGCTCGACCTCAATAATGATTGGCCACGTTGGTCGAGTTATGCTTTTGAACACGGTTTAAGTCAAATTTATAATTCTGACACCAATTATATGCCTTTTTATTTGCATTGGCTTTATTGGTTTGGAAAATTACAAGGCAGCAAAGAGTTGATTTATGCCAATAGTTATCAACTCAAATACTTCTTTTTGCTCTTTGATTTTGGTGGAGCAATAGCTATCGCTTGGTCTTTACGAAGATATTATACTCGCCCGTTTGCCGAATATATGTTGCTTTTCAACATGGGTTATTTATACTGTACCGTCATTTGGGGACAATTAGATGGTGTTCCTACCGCGATTGTTGTTTTGTCAATCATCAGCCTTTTTGAAAGAAAACTACTTTGGGCTGCATTTTTCTGTACATTATCAGTTTATATAAAGCTCCAAACAATCATTTTTTTGCCTTTTTTTGGCATTTTATTGGTCTTTCAATTAGGCAGGAACTTTAATAAATGGCTACTATTAAAAATGATAGTAATATCTATTCTGACACAACTTTGGCTTTTAAGTCCATTTATTTATGGTGGAACATTCTGGAATTTTATAAAGGTTGTACGAGAATCGGTTGGTTTTTTCCCAAGAGTTTCATGGAATGCTTACAATATTTGGTATTTATTATTAAAAAAAGATCCAACATTACTCAATGATACATTGATCTTTGCTGGACTCACATACAAAAAATGGGGATTTATTTTATTCTTTGTTTTTTCGGCAATAGGACTTATTCCACTGATAGTCAACACATTAACAAAATTGAAAAATAATAAAGATTTAGATAAAGATTATTATGCTCTTTTGTGGCTCACAGCAGGCACAATAGCTATTTTATTCTTTTTTGTCAATACACAAATGCACGAACGCTATTCTTATCCTGCCATTGCTTTATACTTTGCGTATTCTTTACTTAGTAATCGTTTTGCTCTTTTTGCCCTCACATCTTTAGCACATTTGATGAACATTGATGGGATGAATAAATATTTTGAGCTAAATCCATTCAAACCTGAATATACTGCGATGATTTTTGGAAGCATTTTATTGCTATCTTACATAAGAATTTATCAATTTTTAAAACTGAATAAATTGAATTTTCAATAATCGTAAACTATCAAAAATATACCAAACATCCAATATTTTCAAAATAAATTGAAAAATACTTTTTCTATATTATCGATATTCCTATTATTTTTATCTTGCTCACATAAAATGACTCCAGATAGCTATAAAAAAAGCCAAATACTCTTTGGTCGAGGTGGCGGTTTTACCAATTTGGTCAATGAATATCATTTATTAGAAAACACAAAATTATTTTATAAGCAAAACCGTGATTCTGTTTTTACTGACTTGGGCAAACAAAATGCAGATACAACGAAATTATTGTTTGCTAAAACAAGAGCTTTGTTTGCAGATACAACCCTATTTCATCAACCTGGAAATACTTATTATTTCATCAAATTGCAGAAAGGTAATAAAACTCAAGAAATGATATGGGGAAATAATGTTGCTACAGATGAAATTGTTCAAAAAGCAAAAGATTTGTATAAAGAATTAATGAATTTAGTAAATTTGAACAAATAACAGTACAAAGGATTTCTAAACGCTTGCACAGAAAGACGAAATAAGAAACCCCATCCTATAAAAATTTAAAACCTAATGTTATGAGATTAACTTTTATTTTTCTTTTTTTTGCGGCAATTACTACCTCTTTTGCCCAAAAAGGATTTGGCAAAAAAGGAAAGCCTATAGCTGGTAAAAATGATGCTCCACAAGGTCAATTTATTGAAATACAAGGCGAAAAATATGATAAAAATACACGCCAATCTAGTATTCCAAGCCTTTCTACGAAATTTATCAGCAAGTTTAAAGTAACTCGTGATACAGAAACTGGCGGTGTATTGATGATTGAAAACCTTTCAAAAGCCACACCAAAAGCTCGTAAAAGTACACAAATGATGGCTACTGATTTTTTGGGAGAAGTGAAATCTGCCTTAAAAATTGATGATGCTGACCAAGAACTGGAAATGATAAATATGGAAACCGATGAGGTTGGCATGACCCACATCAAAATCCAGCAAAAATATAAAAATCTCCCTGTTTATGGGGGTGAAATTTGGCTACATACCAAAGGAGAAAAAATTAATATTTTGAATGGTAGAAACTTTCCAACGCCTAAGTTAAGTTCTACAAATCCAAGTATTTCAGAAGAAAACGCCATTGAATTTGCAATGAAAGATGTGGCAAAAAAATCAGTTGTACAAAGAGCAGGAATTGCAGGCCTACTGGTCAAACAACAAAATACGGCTGAACTGATTGTTTATCACAAAGACGCAAAGTTTGATAATGAGCGACTTACTTATTTATTAACAATTCGTCCAAATCTTCTTGAGCGTTGGACCTATTTTATTGATGCTAATACGGGTGAAGTCTTAAAAAAATTCAATAATACTTGTGCTTTAGATGGTCCTTTTACTGCCACAGCTAAAGATTTGAATAATATCTCTCGGGCTTTTAATGTTCAGCAAATTGGTGGCACTTATTATATGTTAGACACTCAACGCCCAATGTATAATAAAGCAAGCTCAAAACTACCAGATGACCCGATTGGAGCTATTTGGACGATTGATGCAAAAAACACCACATCTGATAATATGTCATATGCACAGAATACTTCAACTAATAATACAAATTGGAATGCAACGGCTGTTTCGGCACATTATAACGCGGGACTTTGTTACGAATATTATCGCACTAAATTTGGTCGAAATTCTTTAGATGGCAAAGGCGGTAGTATTATTTCAGTTATTAACATTGCCGATGATGATGGAAAAGGCATGGATAATGCCTACTGGAATGGTGAATTTATGGGATATGGCAATGGTCGAGAGGCTTTTAAGCCTTTGGCTGGTGCATTAGATGTGGGTGGACACGAGATGACGCACGGCGTAGTGGAGGCAACAGCACGTTTGGAGTATGAGAATCAATCGGGTGCATTGAACGAGTCGTTTGCAGATATTTTTGGGGCTATGATTGACCGTGATAACTGGACGATGGGAGAAGGGATTGTAAAAGCATCAGCTTTTCCTTCGGGTGCTTTAAGAAGTTTGGCAAATCCTAATCAGGGTGGTAAAAGTGACCCTGGCTATCAACCAAAAACTATGTCACAATATGCTTTTTTAAGTAATACTGAAGATGAAGACAATGGTGGCGTACATGTCAATAGTGGGATTCCCAATTATGCCTTTTATTTGTTTGCCTCTAATGCCAATGTTACGAAAGATAAAGCCGAACAGGTTTATTACAGAGCTTTAACTAAGTATATGACTCGCACCTCTAAATTTGTAGATGCACGTTTGGCAGTTGTAAGAGCTTCAGCTGACCTCTACGGCGAAAATTCAGCCGTTGTAGTTGCTGCCAAAACTGCTTTTGATGCAGTAGGTATTGCTGACCCTAATGGTGGCACTCCAACAACGCCAACTACTACACCAGCACCTGCTCCTACTCCAGCACCTCAACAAACAATTCCAGTTAATAACGGTAGTGATTTTATCTTAGTTTTTGAACCTTCTACGGGTAAATTATATACTGGACAAGCAAATGCGGCAGCTTCTACTTTTAAAGCCATTTCATCAAGCGGATGTTTGAGTAAGCCAAGTGTTACGGATGATGGTCTGTTTGCCTATTTTGTAGGAAAAGATAAGAATATTCATAAAATTGGATTGACAGGAGCTTATACAGAAACCAAAATCACAAGTGATGGTGTTTGGGGAAATGCTGCCGTATCAAAAGATGGTAAACGTTTAGCTGCATTGACTGAAGCAGGAGATAAATATATGTATATCTACAATTTGGAAGACGGAAAAGGCTCCAAATTTACACTATATAACCCAACTTACTCGGCAGGTGTAAGTACTGGGGAAGTGCAATATGCTGATTCATTTGAATGGGATTATACTGGTGAAACAGTTATTTATGATGCTTTTAATAGTGTAAAAAGTATTTCAGGCAATATTGAGTTTTGGGATGTGGGAATGATACAAGCTTGGGATTTGACAAAAAAGACTTTTGGTAGTGGCAAAATTGAAAAACTTTTCACTGATTTGGAAGCAGGGGAAAGTATTGGAAATCCTTCGTTTTCTAAAAATACCCAAAATATCATCGCTTTTGATTATTATACCGAAGATGAACCTGACACTTATTATCAAATCGGGGTGGATATTGCCAATAACGATTTAGATGTTTTCAATACCAACAATGATATTGGGTATCCTGGCTACTCTCGATTGGATGATAAAATACTTTTCAATACACTCAGTGGTAAACAACAAAATGTCAATTTTATTGGCGTTGATAAAAATAAAATCTCACCATTGGGCACTGCCAAAGAATTATTTACCGATGCAAGTTGGGCGGTTTGGTATGCACAAGGGGCAAGAGCCATTCCAACAAAAACTGACCAAACTATCAATTTTTCAGCTATTTCCGATAAAAATCAAGGCGAAAATTTCATTATTTCAGCTACTTCAAGTTCAAACTTAGCTGTTCAGTTTACTGTTGATGGTGGAGACATCACCTTGAATGGAAATAAAGTTACGGTAGGCACCACAGCAGGAAAAGCTAAAATAAAGGCATTCCAAGTAGGAAACTCACAATTTAATGCCATTAGTCTTACTCAAACTTTTTGTATCATTCCTACTGCTCCTAAGATTGTTACGAGTGGAAATAATTTGGTCGCATCAGGCGGGAAAAATTATCAATGGTATATCAATGGTAATGCGGTTGGTGGACAAACAACCAATTCTAGTATAGCTATTGATGTGACAGGAGGAAATTATACTGTCCGAGCAATTACTGACGATGGCTGTCAAAGTTTAGCTTCCAATAGTATTGCGGTAGCTGCAAAAGTGTTGGGTACTGAGTTAGATGAAAGCATTAAAGTAAGTATTTATCCTAACCCAACAGCCGATGAATTACGCATCGAATTACCCGCTGGAATTATTTTTAAAGAAGCCAAATTTTATTCAAATGCTGGTAGCAATGTGATGAATTTTGACAAACTTTCAGGAAATAATTCACTGAATATCAGTCAATTAGAAAAAGGAATGTATTCAATTAAAATTGAAACTTCACATGGAAGTGTATCAAGAAAAATTATTAGAGAGTAACTCAAGTTTTTAACTTGTTTCATCAGTAAAAAATATAAAAATGGATAATAAAACAATTGACAATTTATTAATTGATGAAAAAGAGCATCTTACCAAGCTTCATCAAATTGTAAAAGATACGATGAAGGAGGAACAGTTGATTGTCAATAATCTCTTAAATCCACCTGACGAAGTCTTGTCACGTGGACAAGCGATTTCTGATAAAGTAGCTCGTTTTGGTGGAAGTTGGCAGTTTATTATCATGTTTGGCGTTATTTTGACTGTCTGGATTATTATCAATGTCGTTGTTCCAATAAAAGATAGATTTGACCCCTATCCTTTTATTTTAATGAATTTGGTTCTTTCAACTATTGCTGCATTACAAGCACCTATCATTATGATGAGTCAAAATAGACAGGAAGAAAAAGATAGAATGAGAAGTGAAAATGACTATTTGATAAATCTGAAAGCCGAAATGGAAATCAGAAGTTTACATCAAAAAATAGATTTGTTGTTGGAAGAACAAATTAAAACTTTATTCGATACACAAGCCAAACAATTTAAAATACTCGAAGAAATCAATAGTAAAATTGATGGAATTTCTAAAAAATAAAGTATAACTATTTGATTATCAACTAAATTATTTAATCATAAAATGTCAATATCAACAAACCCTATAAAAGTATTAGTAGTTGGTTGTGGAAATATGGGAGCATCTCATGCACAAGCTTATCAATTATTGGATGGTTTTGAAATTTGTGGAATTGTTTCTACAGGAAAAAGTAAGGAAGTTTTGAATGAAAAATTAGGCGGTGGCTACCCGCTATTTTCTGATTACGAAATTGCATTGGCTGAGACCAAACCTGATGCTGTTTGTATCTCAACTTATCCTGATACCCACGAAGCTTTTGCCATTAAGGCACTTGAAAATGGTTGTCATGTGTTCATCGAAAAACCTTTGGCTGATACTGTGGAGGGAGCAGAACGAGTAGCTGCAAAAGCAAAAGAGACTGGCAAAAAAGTAGTGGTAGGCTATATTCTCAGACATCATCCTTCTTGGGAAAAATTTGTTGAACTTTCGCATGAATTAGGAAAACCTTTGGTCATGCGAATGAATTTGAATCAACAAAGTCATGGAGTGATGTGGGATGTTCACCGAAATTTAATGAAAAGCCTCAGTCCAATAGTGGATTGTGGAGTACATTACATTGATGTCATGTGCCAAATGACACGTTCAAAACCACTCCAAGTAACAGCTATTGGTGCAAGATTGACCAATGATATTGCCGAATCGAATTATAATTATGGACAATTACAGATACGTTTTGAAGATGGGTCCGTAGGTTGGTATGAAGCAGGTTGGGGACCAATGATGAGCGAAACTGCCTTTTTTGTAAAAGATGTAATTGGACCTAAAGGCTGTGTTTCAATTGTTGCAAAAGATGCTGGTTCAAGTGGAAAATCTGATAATGTTGATGCCCATACAAAAACAGAATCTTTGCGTTTTCACCATGCAGATTTAGACGAAAACAATCAATTTATCAAGCAAGATACATGGTTTAATCTCAGCGATGAGCCAGACCATCAAGAACTTTGTAACCGTGAACAACGATATTTCTTAAAGGCGATTCAAGAAAATATCGACCTTACAGATCATGTTCAAGATGCAGTTAATAGCTTAAAAATTGCTTTCGCTTGCGATGAATCTGTCAAAACAGGGCAAGTTGTTTATTTGTAGAAAATTATGACGGATTAAAAACATAAATTTCTAATCCGTCATTTTATTCTCTTTGATAATGACGGATTAGGAAAGCCGTCGTAATCTGTTATTCATTCAATAACAAAATTTCCTCCCAAACACTCTTTAAAACGGGGATTCCTTGTGTGGTATTCTTTTGTCTTGTTTGCAAGACTCTTTCACCTGGAAACGTTATTTTCCTTGAATCATCTATTGCAATTGACTGATGATAATCATTAATGATATTATCAATTATTTGAGCAATACTTGAGTGGTTACCCAATTTTTTTAAATCAATTGCAATAAAAACTTGTGAAACACTATACTCTACTTTTTCTTGTGTAATTTCATGTGTTGACCATCCTCCCGACAGAATCGCAGCCAATAAGTCTAATAAAAGTGACAAGCCTGCCCCTTTCCAATAACCAACAGGAATTGAACGCCAAGATTCAAGTATCAGATTTGGATCATCGGTCAGGTTTCCTTCTTTGTCATAGCCCCCAGGAACCGACAGTTTTTCATTTTTCATAGCAGCCAATTCCATTGCTCCAAATGAATACTGCGACATAGCCATGTCTAATACTATCGCTTCATCTTTATAGGGAATCGCCATCACTAAAGGGTTATTTCCTAATTTTGCATCAGTGGCACCCCAAGCCGGCATATTGGCAATCGTATTTGTCCAACCAATAAATACAAAACCTGCCTTAGCCGCTTGCCAACCATAAGTACCTCCACGCATCCAATGATTAGTTTTGGATAAACCTACACAACCAATCCCATGTTGTTCTGCCAATTTCATCACCGTTTCAGTAGCATGAATCGCATTCAACGGGCCGGGTCCAAGATTACCATTCCACTGTTCAATTCCACCAAATTTAGAGATTAAACTTGGTGCTTCATCTGCTTTCACATAACCTTCTTTCAAATATTTAATAAATCTTGGAAAGCGATTTACTCCATGTGTGTAAATACCATCCATACTATTGGTTGTGAAAATTGCAGCACATTTGCTTGCTTTTTCTTGTTCAAAGCCATTTTTCAATAAAATAGCTTCAAAAGTAGCTTGCATTTCTATGGAAGAAATAAAGAGAGAGTTATTTTCTGAGGTCATTATTATTATTTTATACTTTTCAAATTTAAGTAAATCTAATTGACAAAATACAAACTCAATAGTTTTATTTTCTTCAAAACTGAGCCATATCAGAAAAATGATTCTTTGAATTATACAAAATTTTCTTTATTTTTGTATAAATCCAAACTTATATGACTGAAACTACTAACCTAAAAGATTATTGGAAAAATAGACCCAAGATGCTTCCGAGTGTTTCGATAGATTGTGTCATATTTGGTTTTCACGATAATCAACTCAAGATTTTATTACTCAAGTATAAAAATACTAATTACTACGCTTTACCAGGCGGCTTCATTAATATTGAAGAAGATTTAGAAGATGCTGCTCAAAGAGTATTAGAAGATAGAACGGGGTTAAAAGACATTTATTTGGAGCAATTTCATGTGTTTGGCAGTAAAAATCGAAGAAATGATACTACACACTTAGAAATTATGGCAGAGTGTGGTATATTACTAAAGCCAAACCATTTTTTATTAAATCGCTTTATTTCTATCGGATACTATGCTTTGATTGATTTTTCTAAAGCAAATCCAAGCCCTGATGATTTCTCGGATTCATGTCAATGGTATGATTTAGACAAAATTCCATCTTTGATGTTTGACCATAATGAAATTTTTCAAAAAGCCTTAGAAAATTTACGTTCTGGTCTTGATGGAAAGCTGATTGGTTTTAACTTACTCCCCGAAACATTTACAATGAACGAGTTACAAAGCCTCTATGAAACAATTTTAGGAGAAAAAATGATTCGCTCAAATTTCCAACGAAAGATGTTAGGTTTAGGTATTTTAGAACGTATCGAGAAAAAAATGACGGGAGCTGCTAACAAAGCTCCCTATTTATATCGTTTTATTGGATAGCATTCAATTCTTTATTATCAAGGTTTTAATACTATCTTCCAATGATAGATAGCCCCTGTTTCTCCAACTCTTTTAAAATTGTTTTTTTCAAGAATAGTTGATGAGGCAATATTCACTTTCTCGGTTGCAGCCACTATTGCTTTAACTTCTGGTTGCTCATTCGCCCATTTTATCATTCCTCCAACAGCCTCAGTCATAAAGCCTTTTCTCCTGAATTCATTATACGTACCATAACCAATTTCAATCTCTCCCAAATTATTGGGTTCACCAACAAAACATAAATCCCCAACCATCTTATTTTTCTCTTTCCAAATCATAGTCCAAAGAGTATGAAAAAGGTAGTTTTTCTTAGGGTTTGCCACATTAGGCAATATTGTTAATTCGAGGGCTTCTTTTAGTTCGGGAGAAATTTCCCTCAAAGTTTCATTCAAATCTAATTCTTCTTCTAAAGTATTATCAGTTTTAATATATTTTATAAGTTGGTCGTAAGTTAAAGGCACTAAAATGAGTCTATCAGTTACTATCATATTTTAATATTTTGTTACTGTACTATATTTTCAATAAGATTTTATTTTTTTGTATTGATTACTATTACACCATTTCCACCTCTTGAGCCAAAAGCAGCACTGTTGCCATATTTTACCGCACCTAATGATTTTATATCGCTTACATTTAAGCTATTAAGTATATTCATAACGGTTCCTTCATCATCCATAAACGTACCATCTAACACAAGAGCTGGTGTTAGTGGTCCACTCGGTCCACCGAGACTGCTATTAGTTCCTCTAAAATGTATTTGATAACTTCCCAAAACATTTGTTACCATCAATCCTGGAATACGTCTTAACAAGTCAAAAATACTTAAATTAATATCACTATCACTAATTTTTACATCAATATCATTAGAAACAATGGCAAATTCTTTCTTTTCTTCTTTTATTTCAGCAATTGGTGACTTGTCATATAGTATATCTTGTGCAATTATTGTCTTTGCAACAGAGTCAGTTTTATAAACTTTGGGAGCTATTGCTTGTAGGGGAATTTCCAGAACTTTACTCTCGATATCAGTACTATCTTTTTGCTCAAAATTATCAGGAAAATAATCTTCAGGCAACATGTTAGAAAAACCTTCACGCCCCCAATACCCTTGAATCAAAATACCATTTGGCTTTGCCAACCAACCGTTTTTGGTAAAACCAGCATACGAATGCACAAGATTAATAATTGAATACGGATGCGGATAATCGTTAAATACCCTTAAAGGTGTATAGCTTTTTGTGACAAAAACCATCAAAGGTACCGTAGAAAAAATAATATATTGGTCTGTTTTTTCATCATAACCAACTATTTCCTCCATTTTACAATCTGCCAATGAGCCATTAGCGATTTCATTAGCGACAGTCGTTCGTCCATAGTACATTTCTTTAGGTCTTAATACCTTAAAAATTGCAAATCTATTGGAATTATTATTCTTCTGGGCTAATGAAACTAAAAAATTTCTAAACGAATCATTATAGGCTCTTTTTCGATTTTTTATCCATTTTTTTTGTTGGCTTGCAGTACTTGAATCTATATTTTCAAAAAATTTAAACCCTGCATAAAAAGTCTTATCTCCATCTGATTCAAATTTTTCCATTTGAAAATAAATCTTTAATCCAAAGGCATCATTTTGAATAATAATAGGTTCGTTTGCAGTAGCGATAACTTTCTTATCTTTGTCATATTCCAACCTAATCACTTCAGGATTGAGAATGGTGCAATCTTTATAAAAGTCAGATTCGCCTAATAAGCCTCTACTAAAAATTCGCCACTTTCTTTTCCATTCATTATCGTGCTTGGCAGTTACCTTGACTTCGTTTAGTTCTACCCCATTCTGAAGAATAAAAGTCAAATTTTGGTATTTAGTGACATTTTTAGTAATACTTTGCTTTAAAGTCATATAGCCAACAAATGAAATTACCAATTCAATTTTCTGAATTCTAGCTGGTATATTCAATACAAATTCTCCATTAATATTGGTAGTTGTACCAATACTCGTATTATTGACAAAGACATTCGCAAATGGCACTGCCAAATTATTCTTTTCCAATACTTTTCCGCTTATTTGCCAATTGCTTTGCGAAAAAAGCAAAGTCGGAAATAAGACTAATATGAGTATTGTGAAGATATATTTCATTTATACATTTATTTAAGCACTCGTTTTACTCCTTTAATATCAATAATTTCAGCACTTTGTATATCCGAACTGATGATTAAGTTATGAGCAGATTGTGACAAAAATGATGAACCAAAACCAACTTCTTCTCTTCGGATTTTACCATTTTTGAGTTTCAATAAAGCTGTCGTTTCATTGGTTTTCAAAGGGTATGATTTTACTGGAAAATGATATTCAAAAAATCTTAATGAATTTTTATTTTGAGAAGTTATAGTCAATAATTGCCCTTTAGGATTCATGATTTTTACCAAACTTTTTGCATCTCCTGTAACAAAATAACCACTTTTATCGAGTGAAACCGCTGTAAAGGCACCATTTCCTTTGCCTTTTAGTAATAATCCATTGAAAGCATCTTGTCGTCCCACAGATATTTCAGCCCCAAAATCATTTCCTGTGAGTAAGACATCCAAGTTGCCATCTTGGTCAAAATCTTGAGTAATCATTCCAAAGATTGGAGCAAATTGTGCCTGAATCGGTAATTCTTTAACTTCAAAATTTCCATTGCCTTTATTTTCTATATAACTACTTTTGAGCCAATTTGCCTTCAAAATCAAGGCATTTTTCAGTTCTTCTGGTTTCAAGATTTCCTTGATTGTAGCCTGCGAAAACTTGGCATAATTCTGAAAACGTTGGCGAGTTTGAACAAATTGTTTAGCTAAATCATCACGGGTATTATAAGGGAATTCTTTATACTTTTCATCCAAGTCCTTGTAATATACCGTTGGAATGGCATCAAAAAAACCATCATTATTAAAATCTTTAGCATAAACACTCACAGGTTGTTCATTTGAAGCTTGGAATAAGGTATTGATTCCTAAATTCCCTGCAATGTAGTCTGTATCTCCATCGTTATCAAAATCTCCTGAAGTAATGCTACTCCACCAACCGATTTGATTTGCGATAGACGAATTTGATGCCTGAGCCAACCCAAAGACCCCTTTCTCATTTTTCAAGAATGTAATTGGCATAAATTCTCCTGCCAACACTAAATCTTGCCAGCCATCATTGTCAAAATCTGACCAAAGTACATCACAAATTAACCCAATATTTTTTAATTGTGGAGCAATTTGAGCTGTCACGTCCGTGAATTTACCTTTGTCATTGCGAAGGATATAGCTCGAAACAGGTTTGGGATAGGCTGATGGTTCAACACGCCCACCTACAAAAAGATCCAAATCACCATCGTGATCATAATCGGCTGCTTTTACACAAGAGCCACTTTTCAAAAATACTGGTAAGGCTTTTTCGTTTAATTGAAAATGTCCCTTTCCGTCATTTATATATAATTTATCTTGTAATGAGGGGGTATTCACCTGAAACTCAGAACTTCCACTAACAATATATAAGTCTAAATCACCATCATTTTCAGTATCAAATAACAAAACGCCCATGTCTTCTGTAATCTTTTCTGCCCCATCATTGCCAGATAATAAATCTTGTACACTAAATTTTCCTTCCTTATTCTGAATCAAAAACTTACCTTTATGATGATTTGAGCCACCAACGAATATATCTTCTATGCCATCTCCATTTACATCTCCAACCGCCAATGCTGGGCCAAATTGTGAGAACTTATGTGGTATCAATTTCTGAACATTAAAGTCAATATAGTCTTCTTCCTCGTGTTTATAACCTACATTGAGGATTTCAGAAATATCATTAAATAGTGGGTTTTGCTTCGCTAAATTTACATCAGGTAAAGGTAATGCGGCATTTTTTTCTTCCAATGTAATGGTTTGGTTTGACTTTATATCAGTAATAATTTGCATTTTTCCACCTTGCCAGATAACTTTTAGTTGCAAAACATTTTTGTTTTTCCCTAAACCAAAATGTGCAACTGGTTCAACTGTTGATAAATAGCCTCGATAAGGAGAATTTTCATAGACTTGTTTTTGTCCATTCGCATATTGGATTTCAACGTAAGCACCCAAACCAGCTAAATTTGTAGTATTTCCTTTAAATTTCACCTTCAAGAAATTACTTTCATCAGGTTTCAACTGCATGGCATTATTCTGATAAACCGAAGCAGAATCATTGATATTATTGACCACATAATCCAAATCTCCATCATTATCAAGGTCGGCATAAGCCGCCCCATTCGATGAAGTTGGTCTTTCTATTCCCCACTTATCTCCTACATCCTCAAATTGTAACGCAGCCGAGCCATTATTTCCTTTGTTATGAAAAGCAAAGTTTTTAAGTTTCACCACAGGTACATATTCCAAAAGCATATTTCTAGGCATCAAGGCGTTCACTTCATTGCGATAAGCCAAAAAATCTTGGTCTGTAATATCTCTTGGAAAACCATTCGTAATGATAATATCTCTAAAACCATCATTATCAAAATCAGTAACCATAGGTGTCCAACTCCAGTCAGTTTGAGCCACACCAGCCAACAAGCTAATTTCACTAAAAATAGCTTTTCCAGTCAGAGGATTTTTACCTTGATTAACTTGAAGTGTATTACGTGCATATTGGTAAATATAGCCAAATCGGTCATTGTTTTGGTAAGTAACATAGCTATTGGCAGGAGTCATCATTTTCTTTCGATAATTGGTTGCTGGCATCATATCTAAGGCAATAATATCCATCAAACCATCATTATTGATATCGGCAACATCATTCCCCATAGCAGAATATGAGGTATGCTTAAAATACTCTTTTGCTTGCTCAGAAAAAGTACCATTTTTATTATTGATATAAAGCAAGTCGTTAGTTAAAAAGTCATTAGTTATGTAAATATCTTTCCAGCCATCTTGATTGATGTCAGTAATATTAATTCCTAAGCCAAATGCGTCGTCAATAATTCCTGCGGCTTTCGATACATCGGTATAGATTGGGTGGTTTTTTGTTTTGTCAAAATCATTTCTGTAAAGTTTATCACTCTTTCTTGAGGCAACAACTTTCCCTTTATCGTTATATTTATTCGGAAAACGATTATCCTCCATTTCATTAACCAAGAGATAAAGATCCAAATCTCCGTCATTATCATAATCAAAAAAAGCAGCATTGGTGGTATGGGTTGTATCAGCAATGCCATAATCATTTGCCAATTCTTTAAATGTTGGAATACCGTCTTTCCCAACTCCTTGATTAACATAAAGCATATTTGCTCGTTGACTGGCTGTTTTTCGAGCAGTTGCACATACATAAATATCAAGCAATTTATCATTATTCACATCAATCAATGCAACACCAGAAGACCAACGATTTTCTCCAGAAACACCAGCTTTTTGTGTAATATCTTCAAAATGTAAAGACTCACCTGCCTTGCTTTTATTGAGATATAGTTTGTTGGGTGTGGTATTTCCTGTGAAGTATATATCTGTTAAATTATCATTATTAAAGTCTCCCATAGCTACTCCACCACCATTATAGATATACTCAAAAGTAAGAATACTAAGTGTATCATTCTCAGCAATTCTATTTGAAAAGGTAATTCCTGTTTTTGCTGAGTCAAGCTCTGTAAAGAGTTTCTTTTCTTTACACGATATAGTAAAGATATTTAATAAGAGTGCGAAATAAAGATATTTTTTTTGCATTATTTTTTTTAGCTTTTCTACAACAAAGATAAACTAAAAACGTCATGCAGAAGTATTCCCGCATGACGTTTTTTGTATTTCTGGAGAATTATAATTTTGAAATTTAGCAGAATGCCATCAAGGAAAACTGTTTATTATTTCTCATTAATAACTTACCATTAAATATTAATACCCTGGATTTTGCTTCAAAATATCAGCTCCAGTCAAGTCGATTTGTGCTTGTGGAATTGGTAATAAAGCATGTTTCGCTTGGTACGTTGCACCAGCACCTAATGTATTAGGCAAGAATTGGCTTTCATATTTCAAGTAAGCATTGATGTCAGTAACATCAGTTCCCCAACGTACTAAGTCGAAGAAACGGTGTCCTTCCATTGCTAACTCTAATTTACGCTCAAAACGAACAGCAGTACGAGCAGCAGCTTTGTCTGTCCAAGCAGCAGTGTAAGGTTTAATTACATAATTTGCAGCTGGGCCACCATCTTGCATAACAACAGTGTTGGCTGCACGATTACGAATCATATTTACATACTCTTGAGCTTTTGATAAGCTACCTACTTCAACCTCAGCTTCTGCCGCCATCAATAAAATATCAGCAAAACGCATTACAGTAACGTTCAATGCAGTATAACCTGGAGTCCAAGAGCTATTATCTTGCAATGAACCTTTATCAGTTTTGTAGTAAGAATATTTTTTAGGAGAATATGGACCACCGTTTGGTTGGTTACGAATCCAGTCAAAACCAGGGTGCTTTTTCCAGTCTAAGAATTGGATACCACGACGACCGATAGTATGGTCAAGACGAGGATCAAGTTCACCAGCATCTGGAGTAAATGAAGCACTAGATTGGATACCCATATCAGTTTTCAAAGCATTAGCTGGCAAGTTATAAGAACCATCCAATAATGGTAAACCATCTTTTGTACGGAACGAGTTAGCTAATTCAAAACTTGGTTGGAAGAAACCACAACAGTTACCAGGACCATCAGGACCAGTATTGTAAGGCCAGTTCAAATCCAATTCACCATTAGCGTTATTAACGCTACCTGTATTTGCAGCAGCTTGTACAGCAAAGATTGACTCAGAGTTGTTATCATTAGATGCTTTGTACAAATCTGGGAAACTTGGAACTAAAGCATATTTTTTACCACCAGTTGTCACACCATTAGCAATGATTGCATCAAACAATGTTTTTGCTTCAGCATATTTCTTTTGGAACATATATACTTTAGCTAAGTATGAAGCAGCAGCCCATTTGTTAGCACGACCTACTTGACCTTGAGTTGCAGGCAAGTTATCATAAGCAAATTTGAAATCTGCTTCGATTTTAGGATACAAATCAACATCGTTTTTTACTTTTTCAATACCTGAACCTACGTCAACATTTTCATCAACATAAGGCGTATTGTTGTAATTTTTCTTCAATGAGAAGTAGAAGTGTCCTCTCAAGAATTTAGCTTCAGCTTCAATACGTTTTTTATCATCAGCACTTACATCAGCTTGTGCATCTTTTAATAAACCTAAAACGTTGTTTGAACGAGCCACACCTTCATACAATCCACGGTAGTTATCATTGATAACGCCTTGTGTTGTGATATACTCAAAACGTTGGATTGGGTTGATGTCAGAGAAGTCACCTGGGTCAGTACCTTTGTTGGCATCTCCACCACGAATACTACCCCAAACCCAGTTATTTGGGTGAACCATACGAGTACCATAACCACTCATCTGCCCATAAGCAGAAATCAACGCACCTTCAAGTCCTTTCTTGGTTGTCAACTGCGTTTTAGCAATCGCTCCAGTCGGAAGGACTGTAAGGAAGTCCTCCTTACATGAGTATCCTATCAAGGTTAGCAAGGATACTGCTAATGTTAATTTGTTAAAAATATATTTTTTCATTTTAAAATGAATTTGTTTAAATGTTAAAAACTACGCTTTTAAACTAATATTAGAATCCAAGATTAAGACCTACAGTGAAGCTCTTAGTCAAAGGATAGTTACCTACGTCGATACCAAAGTTTGTATCAGCATTACCACCAACTTGAGGATCTAAGCCTTGGTATTTAGTGATAGTAAACAAGTTATTAGTTGAAGCATAGAGGTGTAATCTTGCAATTTTCAATTTCTCTAATACGTCTTTAGGAACACTATAACCTAATGAAATATTTTGTAGTCTTAGGTACGAACCATTTTCAACATAGAAAGAGCTTGATTGAGTATTTGTACTGAAGTTTGAAGCTGTTTCAAATATTGGTGTTGTTGCACCTGTGTTGGTTGGTGACCAAGAGTTTTTCACACGTTCTGAGATAGCAGCACCTGAGAATGAAGGATAGAAATCTGTGAACCATTTCGATACGTTGAAAATCTTGTTACCAAGCGAAGTGTACATATAAGCTGATACATCAAAGTTTTTGTATGTAACAGTGAAGTTTACACCACCAGTAAATTTAGGGATTGGACTTCCTAAATAAGTACGGTCTTTTGCATCAATTTTGCCATCATTATTAATATCAGCATAACGGAAACGACCTACACCTTTTCCATCTTGTGCTGGAGCTGCAGCTACTTCTTCTTTAGTTTGGAATAAACCTAATACTTGTAAACCATAGAAAGATGACAAGCCATAACCCAATTGATTACGAATTGGATTGATACCACGGAAACCAGGGTCAACGTTAGTCAAGTAAGTTAAACCATCAGCAATTTTAACAATTTCATTTTTCAAGAAACTACCCGTTACGTTTAATTCATAACCAAAATCTTTGTTGATTTTACCACGGTTGATTACTTGAACATCAATACCTTTATTTACCATTTGACCAATGTTTACTGAAGGAGCAGAAGCTTGGAAACCAGCAGTTGCAGTAATTGGTAATTGATATAATAAGTCTTTAGTATCTTTTTGCCACAAGTCTAAGATTACATCTAATTTACCTTTCAAGAATGAACCGTCAAAACCGATGTTTTTAGTGATACTTGTTTCCCATTTAGTATCAGGGTTTCCGATACGTGTACGATAATAACCATCAACAATGCTTGAGTTTGATCCGTTGATGTCATAACCAGAGTTGCTTACACTTGCAGCATACAAACTGAATTGGTTGTTAGGGTCAACACTATTAGAGTTACCCATTGTTCCGTAACCTCCACGAATTTTCAAATCTTGTACCCAAGGTAAGTTTTTCATGAATGATTCTGAAGATAAACGCCAAGCAGCTGATACCGCTGGGAATACACCATAACGGCTATTCACACCGAATCTTGAAGAACCATCACGACGAATCACACCAGTAACGATATATTTATCATTGAAAGTATAGATAGCTCTACCAAAGTAAGAATTAAAGTTTATACCTTTAAATTGGTTACTTGATGGTGGGTTTTTGCTACCTAATGTAGTGATTGTGATATAATCAAGGTCTTGTGAGAATGGATTTAAGCCATTAGCATTCATATTTCTACCTCTACCTGTATTCAATGCTTCTTGACCAGCTAACACTTCAATGCTATGTTTTCCAAATGCTTTTTTGTAGCTGGCAGTGTTAGTAAATGTCCAACCAAATGAGAAACCACTTCCTTCGCTATAAGAGAAAGCTGAGTTGTTTTCAGAGTTTTCATACTGCCAACGACCATAGTTCCAGTTATAACTATTGTTATAGTTACCTGCAATTGAAGAACGAAGTGTCAAACCTGGAATTGGATCGTATTCTACATAAATATTACCAGTACCAATAGCAGTAAAGTTACGGTTATTCAACAAACCTTTTTGGTTAGCAACAGGGTTACGTGGATTGTTGAAACCTTTAGCTGCAGTACCTGCATATCCACCAAACTCATCATAGATAGGAATGATAGATGGCATACGGAATGCTTGCAAGATGTCATTTTCATCAGCAGCGATACCATTACCACCAGCACCACCAGTTTGTCCTAATACTTGACGGTAAGTCAATTGGATGTTTTCACCGATACGTAAGTTTTTCAATACATTGAATTCAGTATTGATACGGAAAGCATAACGTTTCAAAGAGTTACTAATCAAGATACCTTTTTGATCTTGAGCAGAGAATCCAACATAAAAACGGCTATTGTCTCCACCACCACTAAAGCCTAAAGTATGTCTTTGAATTGGAGCTTTGCGAGTGATTGCAGCATACCAGTCAGTACCTTCTTTGTTAGCTTTGATTACTTGGTAGATTGCACCAGCAGCTGGGTCAATATTGTATTTTAATTTTTGAGCAGCCAAATCAACTGTACCAATTACACCAGGAGTACCACCTACACTTAAATAGTCAGGAATTACTGGAGTTGAACCTGAACCAAATTGTGGGTGTCCAAAAGCCTCACCTGAGTTTCTTTTAGCATTCCAAGTCCAAGTAGCAAAATCAGTAGGATTCATCATTGGTTGACCATTACCTGGGTCAGTTACACCATACATGCCATCATAAGTTACACTTAATTTTTTAGCATTTTTTGTGCCTTTTTTAGTAGTATATACGATTACACCATTGGCAGCACGAGCACCATAGATTGAAGCAGCAGAAGCATCTTTCAATACAGTAGTTGACTCGATGTCATCAGGGTTCAAGAAATCAGTTGAACCAACAGGCACACCATCTACTACATAAAGAGGCTCGTTACCACCAAATGCACCAAATCCACGTACACGGATTTGACTGGCTGTACCTGGTTGACCGTTAGTTACAACAGTAAGACCAGCTACTCTACCTTGCAATTGTTGCTCAACGTTACCTGATGGTACTGCTGTAAGGTCTTTTGATTTTACAGTTGAAATCGCACCAGTTGACTCACGTCTTTTATCAACAGAATAACCCGTTACAACAACCTCATCCAAACTTGCAGCATCATCTTCTAAAGTTACATTAACTGTACTTTGTCCAGTTAATTTAACTTCTTGAGCCTTATACCCGATTGAGCTAATTACTAACGCACCACCAGTATTAGGAACGTTAATTTTAAAGCTACCAGCTGCATCACTAATAGTACCAGTTGTAGTACCTTTTACTGTGATACTTGCTCCAGGAACACCTTCGCCTTTTGAATCACTTACTTTACCAGTAACGGATTTTTGTGCAAACGCTACAACTGACATCAGCCAAAGTAGCCCACAAAACAGAGTCCCTCTTATAGGAACAAAGTAGTTTTGTTTCATAGTTTTGATTAAGTTAAAAAATTAAGAAAAAAAAATTGATTAGGTTTTTAATATTTATCAACTTACTAAGTTTTTATTGAATTATTACCCTAATAAGTGTATAAGTTACAATTATAAACATTAGCTTTAATTGTTCCAAATATTTCTGTATATTTTTATATTTTTCGATGAAGATGTATTGTTTTAATACAATATTTTACTCATATTATGATATTGTATCAATTTGATGCAATATTAGTTACTTTATATAAATTTTCAAAATGTTTCTATTTTTTTTAGTATTAAAAATTAAGAACAGGATTATTTTACATTAAATATTAAAAATATCATATTCAGGTGCAAATATACAAAAGTTTAATTATTGTCAATCGCTATTTGCATCTTTTTAAAAAAATGGATAAATTAGTACTATCTTTTATTAAAATTAGAGTAAAGAAATCCTATCAGATGTGAGATACAAAAATAAGCTGCTTAAGCTAACTTTCAACGAGTAAAAGTTGGCTTAAGCAGCTTATTAACATATTATAATAATACAGAAAAAATTATTTCATTTGGGCAATTTTTTCAGCTTGCGATAAAACTCTCATAGTATTTTCTCCCCAAATTTTCCTAATATCTTTGGCTGAATAGCCTCTTCTGAGCAATTCGATTGTAACATTTTTTATTTTACTTACATCTTCTATACCAATTACATCGCTACCCCCATCCATATCCATACCAATACCTACATGGTCGATACCCACAAGTTGTACTACATGATCAATATGGTTTACTACATCTTTTACTGTGGGAACATCGCTTGGGTATTTATATTTGATTTGACGAAGTTCCGCATTCAATCTTTTCTTTTCTTCGGGTGTAGTTTCAGCCTTCATGGTTTGCATTCTGATAGTCTTTATCGAAACAGCTACTTCGGCTGAAGGCTTCTTTAAGAAATCTGCCACAAAATTTATTTGAATAACTCCACCTTTCGAAGCCAAAACTTTTATCATATCATCAGTCATATTACGCTTTACATCACATAATGCACGACAAGACGAATGTGAAGCAAAAACAGGTGCTTTACTCAAACGCATCACATCATAAAATGCCGAATCAGATAAATGCGAAACATCTACTACAATTCCTAAACGATTCATCTCAGCAATACATGCTTCTCCCAGCTTACTCACACCTCCATGTTCTGCACCTTCAGGATCACCTGACGAATCACTCAAATCATTATTAAACGAATGAGCTAATGTGATGTATCGTAATCCTAAATCATAAAACGTTTGTAGATTGGTTAAATCTGTGCCTACGGGCCAGCCATTTTCCATCCCTATAAAAACGCCTAATTTTCCAGCTTTATGGGCAGCAAAACCTTCCTTAGCTGTTGTCACTAATGCTACCTTATCAGAATTTTGTTTGACACTCTCATGTATTTTCTGAAAAATCTTTAAAGCTTTTTCTTTGGCTTCGGCATTAGCTTCAGGTGTACGTTTACCTTGTCCTAAATAAACTGCAAAAAACATAGCATCCATCCCTCCTTCTTTCATGCGAGGAAAGTCTATTTGGGTTCCATCTTCTTCATATTTATGTTTTGCTCCCACATCAAAACCTTCCATATCCATCATATTGATTGGGGCATCGGCATGCGTATCTACCGTATAAGCACGAGCATGGATTTTATCGGCTTTTTTCAATAGTCGTTTTTCGACTTTATCCTGAGAAAAAATAGCAAAAGGAATCAAAAGAAATAGTAGAAAGTATTTCATTATTTAGTTTATTTAAGTAGTTTACTTTGATGAAGACTTTAATCAACTCAATTTTCTCCCTTTCCAAATATATTCGCCTTGCTTCTGAGCTGCAAGCCCAAAAAACACCACATATAAAGGATAAATAATTTGTACGAAAGGAATGAACCAAATTAAATATTTTTTACGTAAAAAACTGACTATTAGTGTTAAAAACACAAATTCTGCTGAAAATTTAATTAAAAGTATTGCCACAAAATATTGTACTGAAAGAAAAGCCAACAGCCAAGAGCTAAAAGCTAAAAGCAAAATAAAATTTGCTGAGAAAATAAAAACGGCTAATGCAGTTGTATTCCAATTATCATAATGACGCCACTTGCTTGCCCAACGTTTACGCTGATTGTAAAATGACCGCCAAGTAGCATGAGCGTGTGTCGCAACTATCACATCTGAATTTTTCAAAAATTGCACTTTTTCAGGATACTTCGCAGCAATTTTGTGCATTAAAAACTCATCATCTCCAGATGCTAAATTCTCATTTCCTGCAAAACCACCTACTTCATAGAAAACAGATTTCAAATAGGTCAAATTCGCTCCATTGCACATATTGGGTTTTTGAATAAACATAGCACACGCCCCCGAACCAACTAAACTTCCAAACTCAATGATTTGAGCTTTTTCAATGAATGAATGAATGATTCTTTGGATAAGGGATTTTGATTGTATTGCTTGATTCTCAAAAAAAGTCACTGCACCGCTCACCAAATATGCACCCGTTTCTGATTGAAAATTAACAATCGTTTCCAACCATTTCTCTTCTACTCGACAATCACCATCGGTTGTTGCAATGAGTTGACCTTTAGCCAACTGAATAGATGAGTCAATCGCTCTTTTTTTCGGTGATGTATTATTGACTTTTGGAGGTAATTGATTAATTATCAGATTAATGGAAGTATTTTTTTGAAAACTTTGAACAATTTTTAAAGTTTCATCCGTCGAATCATCATCAGCAACGATTACTTCAAAAAGTGCTTTGGATAATGTTTGTTTTTCTAAATCATGCAATAAAAAAAGAATATTTTCAGCTTCATTTCTTACAGGGATAATGATAGAAATATGCACCTCATGCGTATCATTATTATAGCTTTTATTTGAAGAGGTTGAAATTTGTTGTTTTAACCAAATCACTATCAAAGTCACATTCATTAAGAAATAAACGGATACTATTAAAAAACTGATTATAAACATTTTATATCTTTTTTATTGTAATTTTCAGTTGTAAAATAAATAAACTCCCCACAACAATAGGTAGTAATACATTAATTAACCAAATCATCAATGTGGCAGAAGCAATAAGCGAGGTATTAGAACCAAAATAACTAAAATAATAGACGGAAGTAAGCTCTCGAATACTCAAATCTCCCAAGAAATTCAAAACAGAGCCTAATGTTTTCGCCAAAAAAATGATTCCGATTCCAGCTAAAAGTATGCTTATTGATAAATTGACACCAAAGATTTTTAAAACAATTAGAAATTGTATTGTAAAAACTATATACCTCGCTGATGCAATAAAAAACACATTTCTTAACTCTTGTATATTGTAATACTTCAAGATACTAATATATTTCAAGATATATTTTAAAATCTTATTTTCCGTGGATAGATTATCAATTTTTTGAAACTGAAAGCTCAGCAAAAGCCCTGTTAATAAAGCAATAATTAAGATAAAAACGATAGTAAAATGCAAAAAAATTGGCGTGGGTTGCGACCAAATAATAAAAAATACATAACTAATCGCTCCAAATAGTAGCGAAACATACAATTGCATACCATTACCCAATAAAATTGCCCCAATACTTTGCAAGCGTTTATCACTTTTAAGCATCAAAATTTTTCCTGCATAATCACCAAGCATCATTGGTGTAGCAGTTGCAAAGGTCAACCCAACTAAAACCCCTCGATACGCTTCCCAAAAAGTAATATTTTCAATCTTCAAAGCCAATTTTTGCCATTTCCAAGCCTCAAATGCCCAATTAATTGGCGTCAGCAATATAACAACTACTAAAAAAGGTATATTTTGTGGTGAATAGATTAAATGAAGACTTTCTCCAATGGCTTGAATATCTCCACCTTTTTTCCTAATCAATAAATAAACAGCATATAAAATCACCAAAAAAATAATTGTTTTTATCCACCACAGCACTCGTTTTGAAGTAAGATATGAGATTTTTGAGTTAATTTGCATCTATGAATCAAGATAAAATAATATTAGGCGTTGACCCAGGAACACGTATCATGGGCTATGGGATTATTTCTGTGCAAGGAAGTCTTCTAACACTTATTCAATACGGTGTTATAAAACTTGACAAATATAGTTCACATGAATTGAAGTTAAAGAAAATATTTGAACGAATCACACAATTAATTACTGAATACCTACCCGATGAAATGGCAATTGAGGCTCCATTTTATGGTGTAAATGTGCAATCTATGCTAAAACTAGGTCGAGCTCAAGGTGTGGCCATTGCCGCAGCTTTGAGTCGTGAAGTGCCGATTGTTGAATATTTACCAAAAAAAGTAAAGCAATCAGTGACAGGAAACGGAAATGCTACCAAAGAACAAGTAGCTTATATGTTGGAGCATTTACTGAAAACAAAATTAGAAACACAGTTCTTGGATGCAACGGATGCTTTGGGAGTAGCTGTTTGTCATTATATGCACGGTAAAACTAAGGCATTGACTGGGAATTCCTCAAAAAAGAAAGGTTGGTCAGCCTTTGTAAGTGAAAACCCTGAAAGAATGAAATAATTGTGATGAAAAACCTGCGAGGTTTTTGGAAACCTCACAGGTTTAAAAGTAAATTACAAAACTCCCTTCGTGCTTGGCAAAGAATTCATTTCATTCAAATTTCTCTTCACTGCCATTTTGATCGATTTGGCAAAGGCTTTGAAGATTGCCTCAATTTTATGATGTTCGTTTTGCCCTTCACATTTGATATTCAGGTTACATTTTGATGTATCTGAAAATGATTTAAAGAAATGATAAAACATTTCTGTCGGCATTTCTCCGATTTTTTCACGCTTGAAATCTGCATCCCAAACTAACCACGGGCGTCCCGAAAAGTCGATGGCTACTTGAGCCAGAGCTTCATCCATCGGTAGTAAAAAACCATAACGATTTGTACCTTTTTTGTCGCCCAATGCTTTTAGATAAGCTTCTCCCAGTGCTAAAGCTGTATCTTCGATGGTATGATGCTCGTCAATATGTAAATCACCCTCTACCCAAATCTTCAAATCTGAGCCTGAATGCTTTGCCACTTGGTCAAGCATGTGGTCATAAAAACCAAGTCCCGTATGAATTTCTGATTTCCCTGTTCCATCAAGGTTGAGTTCAATTTTTATCTTAGTTTCTTTCGTATTTCTTTCTATTGAAGCAATTCTTGCTGGAAGTTTTAAAAACTCATAGATTTCATCCCAATCATTGCTGATTAATTTTGTTGCTTCTTTTTGAGCTGAAGTAAAGCCATCAACCAGATTATTGGTTAAACCATCGGTAATGAAAATTGCCTTTGCACCTAAATTTACCGCTAATTGCACATCGGTAGCTCTATCGCCAATCACATAAGAATTGGTCAAGTCATATTTTTCAGCATCCAAATATTCAGTCAACAAGCCAATAGCAGGCTTGCGAGTCGGTAGATTTTCATGCGGAAAACTACGGTCAATATGAATACCTGAAAAGTGAATATTTTCATTTTCTAAGGTTTTCAACATTTTGTTATGTGCAGGCCAAAAAGTATTTTCTGGAAATGACTCTGTACCCAAACCATCTTGATTTGTAACCATAACTAATTGATAGTCAGTTTCTTCAGCAATTTTACGAAGGTTTGAAAGGACTCTTGGAAGAAATTCTAATTTTTCGAGCGAGTCAATTTGGAAATCCGTTTTAGGTTCGTCAATGATTGTACCATCACGGTCTATAAAAAGGAGTTTTTGCATTTTCTATGGTCAAATTTTAAAAAACCAAAATTAGGCATGAAATTCTTGAAAAGCTAAAATATATTTTATTGAATATTCTAACATTCTCATATTTCATGTATATATTATTTATTCAGAATTTACTGAAAATAACATAAATTTAAAAATCCGTCAATTCTCATAGAAATGACGGATTTTGTAGAACAATTTTCCAAATTGTTCTACTATAAATTCCCTTTTTTCATTTCTTTCACAGCATAATCTACAGCACGAGCTGTGAGAGCCATATATGTCAATGAAGGATTTTGAGTAGATGTTGAAGTCATCGAAGCTCCATCGGTTACAAATACATTTTTACAATGATGCAAGGCATTCCATTTATTCAATAAAGATGTTTTTGGGTCTTTACCCATTCTTACTCCACCCATTTCGTGAATATCTAAGCCAGGTGTACGATTTGAATCATTAGTTCTAATATTTTTAAAACCTGCCTTTGTGTACATTTCAGTCAATTGCTCAAAGAAATCTTTGGTCATTTTTCTATCATTCTCATCATAATCAACTGAGATTTTTAATTGAGGAATTCCCCAAGGATCAACTTGATTTTTATCCAAAGCTACATAATTACTTTCCTTTGGAATTGTTTCTCCCATCATGTGCGAACCAACGCTCCAAACATTGTTCAAACTTGGGTTTAATAAACCTTTTTTCAAATCTTCGCCCATACCACTTCTATCATCGTGCATATAACGCCCAGCCGAGAAACCAGAAGCATAGCCTCGTAAAAAGTCAGTTTCTTGCTTAAAAACATTACGGAAACGAGGAATATAAGGAGAATTAGGGCGACGACCATCGGTTGTGCTATCTAAAAATCCTTCATAATCGGCATTGATTGTTGCACGATAATTATGGAAAGCCACATATTTTCCAAGTAGACCGTTATCATTTCCAAGACCATTCGGAAAACGATTAGAGGTAGAATTCAATAAAATTAAGTTGGAGTTCAACGCAGCAGCATTGACAAAAATGATTTTTGCATAAAATTCTGTCATTTCTTTGGTGTTAGCATCAATCACTCTTACTCCAGTAGCCTTATTTTTCTTCTCATCAAAAATAATCGAATGTACGACCGAATGTGGTCGCAAAGTCATTTTTCCAGTTTTGGCTGCCCAAGGTAAAGTGGAAGCGTTGCTACTAAAATAACCTCCATAAGGACAACCTCGCTCACAAATCGTGCGGTGCTGACAAGTGGCTCTTCCTTGGTCAGTGTGTATTTTTTTAGGTTCGGTCAAGTGAGCCGCACGCCCCATAATAATATGGCGGTCTTTGTAATTTTTAGCTACTTCTTGACTAAAATATTTTTCGACACAGTTCATCTCGTGAGGTGGCAAAAACTCACCATCTGGTAGCGAAGCCAAACCATCTTTATTGCCAGAAATTCCTGCAAACTTTTCTACATAACTATACCACGGTGCAAGATCAGCATAGCGAATTGGCCAATCCACGGCAAAACCATCACGGGCTGGGCCATCAAAATCAAATTCCGACCAACGCTGTGTTTGTCTTGCCCAAAGCAATGACTTCCCTCCTGTTTGATAGCCCCGAATCCAGTCGAAAGGTTTTTCTTGCACATACGGATGTTCAGCATCTTTTACAAAAAATTGTTCTGTTCCTTCATAAAAAGCATAGCATTTACTCACAATCGGATTGGCATCACGCACTTCCTTTTTTAGTTGATTGCGATGTTCAAACTCCCAAGGCTGCATCATAGTTGTCGGGTAATCAACTACGTGTTTCACTTCACGTCCACGCTCTAATACGAGTGTTCGTAATCCCTTACCTGTCAGCTCTTTAGCTGCCCATCCACCACTAATTCCTGAGCCAATAACTATGGCATCAAATGTCTGTGCTTTGATTGAATCTATATTAAAATTTGACATTTTTTAAATCTAATGAGAGAATAAATGATTGAGTGAATGAGTGAATATTTTTATTTCAACTCATTATATTACTATTGATTTTTTACCAAAACTACTTCTTTACTGGTACGCAACCATGGTAGCGAGCTGGAGCAAATTCATATACTCGCAGATTTGTCATGACATATTCTGAATTAAGATAGCCCTGGATCGTGAGGTTTTTGACTAAACGTATGAAGGATTTTTCATCAACATTTTCTGAAATGGACATTTTATTCAAAATGGTTAGTTTTTGTTTGCCATCACATTCAATAAAAATCTTTGAAAAGTCTTTTTTCGCTGCATTATCTACCAAATCGAAGCCTTTAGCAAAAGTTTCTTGTGATTTCTTATCATAACAATCGGCAACCATTTTAGTCGTAAACTGATGAATATTAAGTTCTTTTGCCCCTGGAGTATCTGTTTTTGGAATGATCGTTTCAACTATTTCAGCTAAAAGGTTTTCTTGTGAAGAAGAAATATTGAATGATGAATTTTGTAAAGATTGCTTATTCCAAGCATTTGCCCACGAAGGTAAAACGATAGTCCCACCGATCGTAAGAGCAAGATTTTTTATTGCCGAACGTCTTTGCATGTTGTCAAAATTGAATTTATAGTACAAATAAAATCAATTTTCACGAAACTTGTATAGACAAATTATTTTTGTTGGTATTCTTGTTAAGAAAATACTGATTTCAGATAAATCACTATTAATAGAATATTTAACGCATAATTTTTTTCGGAATATTATCTTGTTATAATGAATAGTTTAAAATAAAATAATTATCTCATCAATACCGTAAAACCATCCAAACTGTCGAATAAATAGAACGAGATGTATAATAAATCTGCCTGAAACATAAGTAAAACATATATTTGTTTTGTCAAATACTGACCTATTATTTAAACTAAATTTTGAAAACAAAATGGTAAAGAAAACACTACTTGGCTTAGGATTTATCTTTATTCTTATCCAATTTTTTCATCCTGAAAAAAACCTTTCTGATGACCGTACCAATGATATTTCTACAAAATATCCTTTACCTGAAAATGTAAAACAGGTATTTGAAGTTGCTTGCAATGATTGCCATAGCAATAAAACTGTCTATCCTTGGTATAATAATATTCAGCCAATAGCTTGGATGCTCAATCATCACGTGGTAGATGGTAAAAGACATTTTAACTTCTCAACTTTTACTAAAATGCCTATTGCTGTTCAAAACCATAAATTAGAGGAGCTTGCCGAACAAGTTGAGAAAAAAGAGATGCCTTTAGCATCATATACTTATTTTGGACTTCATAAAGAAGCCAATTTGACTGAAGAGCAGCGAACGCTCATTATTGATTGGGCAAGAACTCAGATGGATTCTTTGAAAGCTCAATATCCTGCTGATAGTCTAAAAATGAAAAGAAGAACCCCACCTAAAGAGGCCAAATGATAGACTAAAATAATCAATCCGTCGAATGACATTTATTTGCAAAACCCAATTGTCGAGTAAAAAGCGGAAATTGTATAATAGCCATTCAATTTATTTTGGATGATTATATATTTACATCGTCAAAGCAGATAAATCATTTTAAAAAACTATTATCATGATAAAGTTAATTATTTCATTTCATCTATTTTTGGTTAGCTTTTGGGCATTTTTCCATACCAATAAATTAGAAAAACAGTCGTCTATTTCGGATATTACCATTTGTCATTCGAGTATAGAGGAAACATTGAATTATAATCCTGATGATTCAACAAAAGCCTACTCGATGCCTTTGCTTGCCCAAACACCCAAAGGAGATGTAATGCTTTCTTGGACAGAAAAAGACCCTCAAGGTGTTATTTCCTTTTGTCTTGCTTTTTCAAAAGATAAAGGAAAAACTTTTGGTGAAAAGAAAACAATCTATTCGGGTACAGGCATTAACAATAGCCGTATGATGCGTGCGAAAGTGCTTGCAAAGAGAGATGGTAGTTTTGTAGCTGTTTTCTCAAATAGAGGCGAAGGTGGTGGACGTTCCTCTAACATTGTCTATTGTGTTTCGAAAGATGGTGGCTCTACTTGGACATCCCCAGTTTCAGTAGATTCAGACCCAAAACAAGGCATTGTACGAGGTTTTTTTGATGCAATTGTGATGTCAAATGATGAAGTTGCTGTTGTTTATCTCAAAGATGTAGCCAATAGTACCAAGCACGAGGAAAGGGATTTACGCATGGTAACGACCAAAAATGGTTTGTTTTTACCTGAAAGAGTAATCGACCCTGTTGTGTGTGATTGCTGTCCAATCAATATGCTCATTGATGCTGATGGTGCTTTGAATGTGGTTTATCGTGATAACAACGATAATATCAGAGATATGGCAAAAATTGTTTCAACAGATAATGCAGAAACTTTTTCTAAATCTCAAATCTTATATAACGATCAATGGAAAATCAATGGCTGTCCACATAGTGGAGCTGTTTCCAGTATATCAGCTAAAAGTGCATTGTTTGCATGGTTTTCTGGTTCAGAAAAAGAATCAGGTATTAGATTAGTTACCAATGAAGGCAAGAAACTTCTTGTTTTGTCAGATGCGTCGGCAAAAAATCCCTATTTAATTGATGCACCCAAAACATCGCTTATGTTATGGGAGCAAAACGTCGGTGAAAACAATACCTCTAAAATTGCATACCGAAAAATCAATAATGGCAAAGTTTCTGAAACTGTTTGGTTGAATGATTCATCGAATGGAACAAACACCGTGGCTTTGGGACTTGGTAATCAAGTACTGGTCGCTTACGAAGTGAAACAAGCTAATAAAAAGAATAGTATCAAAATAAGTACCGTTAATCTGTAAATTAATTAATAACCTATTTTTTAAACAAAAAACATGAAAAAAACAGTCTTAGTATTCTCATTTATTATGGCATCTTTTGCTTCATTCGGCCAATGGGCAATTGATAAAGGGCATTCTAAATTTACATTCATTGCCGAACACCACGGTATTTCAGAAGTAGATGGGTACTTCAAGAAATTTGATGGAAAAATCACGGCTTCAAAAGATGATTTATCTGACGCAGTTTTTGAAATTACAATTGAGTCGGCCAGTATCAATACAGACCTTGATATGCGTGATAATCATCTGAAAAGTGAAGATATGTTTAATGTTGAGAAATTTCCTACGTTGACATTTAAAAGTACTTCTTTAAGTAAAATCAGTGGGAATAAATATAAAATGGTAGGTGATTTGACAATCAAAGGTGTGACAAAACCTGTAACTTTAGATGTTACGATGAACGGCCCAGCGGCACATCCAAACCCACAAAATAAGAAATTACAATTAGGGGTAAAAGCTACCACAACTATCAAAAGAAGTGATTTTGGCATCGGTGGAAAATTAGCAACCGTGATGGTTGGAGATGAAATCTCCATTCGTGCAACTGGGGAATTCCAAAAAAATTAATTTTTTTCTTTTTCTCCAATCTTGTTTACGAATTTTATTGCTAACTTAATTGTTTTCGTTTCTCAACCTCATAAATTCATAATAAATGAAAACATTTACTAAATTTTCGTTCATCGCATTTTTATTACTTTCTATCAATGCCATTGGACAAACTGACACCACCCAATTAATCAAAGATTGGAAAAGAGCGAAGGCTTATACCTTAGAATACCTTGAAACCATGCCTGAAGCTGGTTATGCATTAAAACCTACGCCTGATATGCGTTCGTTTGCTGAGCAAATGCTTCACTTGACAGATGGAAACTATGGTTTAACTTCTGCCGCTCTTGGAGTAAAAAGCCCAGTGGAAAGAGGTGCAAGTGAAAAAAGCACTGATAAGTCGAAAGCAAATACGATTAAACAAGTAATGGCTGGTTACGATTTTGTAATCGAAAGCATCAAGAAAGCAAATCCTGCTCAGTTGGGAGAAACAATTAAGATGTTTGGAAACAATGAAATGACAAGATTGACTGCCTTGGGTAAATGTTTTGAACATCAAACGCACCACCGTGGACAAACAACGGTATATATTCGTTTAGCAGGCACAAAACCTCCACAAGAAAAATTATTCTAATTTTTGGTCAAATACTAAAAGAGGAAACGTTGATTTATTTAACGTTTCCTCTTTTTTATTCTTTTAACAACAAATCAATTATAACTAAATGCCACTGGCAAAATATACATTTGTTTTGCAGGACGATTATGATGTTTGGCAGGTATCCATTTAGGCATTTCGCTCACCATTTTTATTACTTCGCCATCAAAAGCTTCTCCAAGAGATTCTTCGATTTTTGGCGAACTTATGGTTCCATCTTCTCCAACCCAAAAGCTTACAACTACTTTCCCAGCAATTTTATTTTTAATGGCATCAGCAGGATAATGTAAATTTTTCTTTAAATAATCTGCCATTAATAATTGTCCACCATTGAAGGAAGGCAATAAACGTTCTCCTAAACTTTTATTGATCAAAATACTTCCATCTTCATTAAAATACTCTTCTTTTACTCTATTTCCATTTTCGTAAGTTTCGATGCTACTTACCTGACCCGAAGGAAAATAGAACTTCCACTCTCCATTAGGAATATTTTCTTCATAAACTCCTTCATAATCAATGATTCCATTAGGTCTGAAAAACTTAAATCTACCCGTTCTTTCTTCTAATTTTAAATCTGAATAAGTACCTTCCATGCGAAGAAAACCATCAGCATAAAACTCAATAACATCCCAAAGACCTTTGGTATTTTGCTTTGAGATTTGAATAAATTTTGCTCCATCAAGTGATTTTAATTCTTCTCTATTGGCATTAAAATACTTTTTTGAAATATCCGCAGCCGTTAAATCTATTTGTAAATTTAACTTTTCTGAAGCTTTTGCATAGATTGGCGAACCGTCAGAAACTGAGGTTTGGGCATAAGTAGAAAGCCCGTAACATAAAATTACAGCAGGGGTCAAGACCTTTTTCATTTTTAATTCTTTTTGGGTGTATAATTCAACAAGTAAATTCTTATTGAAAAGAATTTCGGGACACAATTGTATCCGTTTAATAATTTTCAAATACCATGCCAAAAAGAAATTTAAGTCTCAACCGATTTTGGGCTTTATAAATAGGGAAAGAAAATAGAGAACTGGACGATTTATCAATATAAACAATTGACTATCAGCAACTTACAAGCAGAAACATACCATCAAATATGATGATCAAATTTGTTTAATTGCTTAGTAATGATTACATTATAAAAACACCAATAATTTGATCTTTATTTCGCTCTTAAAGTTATCACGATAGGCATCGTATATTTGGCTCTTACAAGCCGATTATGTGCTTTTGCAGGAGTCCATTTAGGCATCACATCTAAAACTTTAAAAGCAGCTTCATCTAAAGCACGATTAAGCGAAAGTTCAATCTTAGGATTTGTTAATGTCCCGTCAGTTTCAACATAAAATCCTATGGCCATTTTGCCAACTATTTTATTTTTAACAACTTCCTCTGGCAATTCAATTACTTTTTGTACAAACCGATCCATTTCTACCACACCACCCGGAAAACTTGGTTTTTCACGCACAGACAATGTAATATCTTTAAGTGCACTTCCATCTTCATTAAAATACGCAGCATCAACCAAAAGCCCATCTTCATATATTTCTCTGCCACTCAACAAACCATTGGGATGATAATAAAACCATTTACCATCTTGTACATCATTTTTGTACATTCCTTCATTATCAATGATAGTTCCATTGGCATAATACAAACGAAAGGGACCATTTTTTATATCATAAGCGGTATTGGTAACATATAATTCCATCGAAGGTTTTTTGTCCATTCGATATTCACAAACTTGATAGAGTTTCTCTGCCACTTGCTTAAATTCTCTATAAAAAGCTGCTTCTTGAATATTTTTTACTTCTTTCCGATTGATTCCGTAGTATTTTGTAAGAATTTGTTCGTTTGGATTGAACAATTTCTTTGGGGCATCGCTCCCCAAGATAAGTGTAGATGTAGGCAAAGCTGATGGAGATATTTGCCCATGTGCATAAGCACAACTAAAAAGTACACCGATAAAGGCAACACTTAATTGCTTCATAATTGTTATTGGGTCTTCTTGGGTTATTATTTCAATGATTTACAAATGTAAATCGAAGTTTTTATATTTTCAAAAATTTTTGAAAATATTTTTATAGAAAAAGGCCGTTCATTCCATCAAAAAGTTGAGAATGAACGGCCAAATTCGCAATAAACTTATTTTTTCAATAACTCAGGAAACTGTGCTTTCATTCGTTCAATTCGGGGGATTGAAACATTCTGCACATAAGGATTTTCAGGATGATTTCTTTCGTAGTCTTGATGATAGCCTTCTGCTTTCCAAAAAACTTTGAAAGGCACGATTTCAACAGCAATAGGCTTTTTGTATTTGCCCGAAGCATTTAGCTCATTTTTATAATTTTCTGCCAGTGTTTTTTCATTTTCATTTTGATAAAAAATTATCGAGCGATACGAATCTCCGTGGTCGGGGCCTTGTCCTTTTACTTGTGTTGGATCACATGAAGCAAAGTAAACTTTTAAAAGAGTGGCGTATGTAATGATTTTCGGGTCATACTGCACTTCTACCGACTCAGCGTGTCCAGTCGTTTCAGTATTTACATCTTCGTAGGTTGGATTTTTTGTATGTCCACCACTGTAACCCGAAACTGCTTCTTTCACCCCTTTTAGGTTTTCAAAAATTGCTTCAACACACCAGAAACATCCAGCAGCAAAATAGGCCTTTTCTAATGGTCCATAAACAGTTTTATCAACGATTTTTTCAGCGGGTTTGGTTGTGGTGCTACACGAAAGCACAGTAATAAAAACACCTAATATTAGACTCAAAAAAAATGGCTTGTTCATGGTTTGAAAAGTTTTTGTTAAAGAAAAGCGTGGCATACTTTGAAGCATGACACGCTCATATAATAAACGTTAAAATACTGTTTTTGGTTTGAATATAAAATCAATTTGTGAACAAAATAATATCTCTACCACAAAACATTTCTCATAACAAACTTTATTGAATTTCAACCACCTTAAACTCGGTGCGACGGTTGGTTTGGTGTTCGCTTTCTGTTTTTGCATTTGGTATTATCAAAACACTTTCGCCATAGCCTTTTGCTGATAATCTTTCACGAGAAATACCTTTACTGACAATATAATTAATAGCCGATTCTGCACGTTTTTGTGACAATCGAAGATTATAGACTTCAGTTGCACGAGCATCGGTGTGTGAGCCCAATTCAATTTTTATTTGTGGATTATCATTAAGTGTTTGCACCAATTTATCTAACTCTAAAGCTGCGTCTGGGCGTATATCCCATTTATCTAAATCATAATAAATATTATCAACACGGAAGGTTTTCCCTACAAAAACTTGGTCTATCACTATGGAAGTATAGAATGTAGTATCAGTAACTGGTTTCTTTAATAAAGATTGTGGAATAGCTCGTCCTGACATTGAAAAATCTTCTCGCTTGGCTAAAAAGTTCTTTTTATCTGCCAAAATAATATAATCACCATCTTCTTTCAGCGTAACAGGGCCAAAACGACCATTTTTACCAGTTGTAAACTCTGTAAGTAATTCTTGATTTTCAGCATTTAGAATTCTTACCCGTGAAGAATCAAGCGGAACACTTTCATTCGCATTATTTTGAGTATATATTGTTCCTTTCAAATAATAATTGACTGTTTTTATCGCTAAAGTTTTCGTTGTACTATCTGGGTCACTTGGTTTTGGAGCAAGCAATGGATTTTTCGATGGGTCATTTTCAGTTAAGTCAGTTTTTTGCGGAGCTTCATAATAATAAATATCATCATCCCCTATTCCCCCTGCCCTATTCGACGAAAAGAATACATCACCACGTTTGCTCATCACTAAGCCAAAATCATCCATATTTGAGTTGTAAGGAGTACCCATATTTTCAACCGTTACTTTTCCACCCGCACGCACAGCCAAGAAAAGGTCTAATTTTCCTAAGCCTGGGTGTCCGTCAGAAGCAAAATACAATTTCCCATCTTCCGATACATAGGGAAACATTTCATCTCCCGCAGTATTTATTTCTTTACCCATATTTGTCGGTGTGCCAAAACGCCCTGAAGCATCCATATTGACACGATAAAGATCGAGTCCACCTAAACCACCAGGACGATTGGAAGAAAAATATATCGTTTTGCCGTCACGAGAAAATGCTGGACTTCCATCCCAACTAGCTGAATCTGAGGCACTTACGTAACGTGGCTCTGTCCAACCACTCCCATCAACATAGCGACAAATGTATAAATCCATATCAGGCGAAAGATCTTTTCTCTTACCTGTATTTCCTCTTGCATAAATCATCGTTTTGCCATCTGGCGAGAAAGTTGGTGTACCTTCATTGCGTTCTTCATCAAAAACAGCATCGCTAAATTTCTCAATTTTACTCATTTCAGCAATAGTCTTATCGATTTTTACTTTGTAAAGACCTACATAAGGCAAGCCATTTGAGTAAGTTTTACTTTTGCGAGAAGCAGTAAAAATCAATTCATCACCACGCACCATTGGTGCAAATTCTGAGCCTTTGGTATTGACTTGCGAAAGGTTTTTAAACTCAACCGTATTTTGTTTTTTCTTAATTTCTTCAATTGTTTTTAGGGTATTTACTTCACGATATGCCTTCTCATTAAAAGCTTTTATGGTACTTTTTGAGTCAATAAATTGCTGTAATTCTTTCAAAGCCATGTCATAATTTCCTGCAGCTTTCAAAGCAAAAGCATAATGAAAATGTGCTTCAGGTGCAGATAGTTTTGCTTCAAATGCTTTTTCGTAATAAGGCACTGCCTCAACCCAGCGATTGGACAAACGATAAGATTCCGCAATTTTATGATACAAATTAGCTTTTTCACTTTCGGCAATATTCGTTACCTTCGCCAAATCTTTGATGGCTAAATCATATTGCCCTTTGTCAAAACTCGCAAGTCCACGTTTATAAAGTTGAATTTGCCCAAAAACAGTGTTTGAGAGAACTAAAAAGGCAATAATATTAAAAAATCGTTTCATTGTTTAATTTTTATGTTGAGACGAGCTATTTTCAGCCCTTCGTGGGTTAGAATATGAAAATATTATCTATAAAAGACTGATAATAAGCTATTTGTAAATCAAAATCTATCAAAAATAATTACTTCTCTGCTTGAATATCAGCACCAATTTATGAGATTAACCTAATAAGTCAAACGTTTTTTTAATAGAATTGTTGTATTTCTATAAAATGCTTTAAATTATGCCTTTAATCATCTCAGAAATCACTATTTATCCTATAAAATCTTTAGGGGGAATTTCACTCCAAAGTGTTATTGTTGAGGAGCGTGGACTCCAACATGACCGTCGTTGGGTACTTGCCGACGAAGAGAATCGTTTTATCACACAAAGAGAAAACGAACAAATGGCATTGATTGACGTAAGCATTGAATCTGATGGATTGCATGTGAGCCATCGTCTTAAAGAAAATACTCCGCTAACGGTTCCATTTTCACCACAAACATCTGACTATCAAAAAATCACCATTTGGGATGATATTGTAAATGCTGTGAGAGTAAGTGATGAAGTTGATGCTTGGTTTTCGGTGATTTTAGGTAAAAAATGTCATTTATTTTATCAGCCTGACGATTCTATTCGATTGACCGATCCACGTTATTCCATCACAAAAGAAGAGCATACGAGTTTTTCAGATGGCTATCCTATTCTAATTATCGGCCAGGCAAGTTTAGATAATTTGAATGAACGCTTGGATGAAAAGGTTGAAATGAAACGTTTTCGTCCAAATTTGGTTTTTTCAGGCGGTCAAGCACACGAAGAAGACGATTGGAAATATTTTACAGTGGGTGAAGCAAAATTAGTTGGCGTCAAGCCATGTGCCAGATGTGTGATGACGACCATCAACCCCGAAACGGCCGAAAAAGGAAAAGAGCCACTTAAAACTTTGAATCAATATCGTAATTTTGGTAATAAAATTTTATTTGGTCAAAATTTGTTAGTAGTGGAAACAGGAAAAATTTCTGTGGGAGACCTAATTAAGTTCTAAATGCTGAGTCTTGAGTTCTGAGTCTAAAAAAGGTTATTCATTCAATTATGAATAACAAAAACGAATGAGTAAATACAAAAATAATTTTCTAAAAAACCTCCATTATCTGAGTCTTGATGTGGTTGTGGGAGCTGTTATTAGCAGTTGGATGTTTTGGCAAATACCCGATGGGATGACAAAACCCAATTTGCCAGCTCTATTAATTTTAGGGATCTGCACTTGGATTATTTATATATTAGATCGTTTACTCGATAATATCAAATCTAACCCAAAAGATACTCGACATCAATTTCATTTTCAATATCAATACTATCTTCAAATAACAATCATTATACTTTTCATTATTGCTTTTATTTTAGTTTTCTTTTTACCCATTAGAGTTATTTACTTCGGAATTGGTTTGTCAGTTTTTCTAATAATTTACTTTATTATACTAAAGGAAACTTCGCAAAAAGCTAACTATCAGTATTTTAAAGAAATTTTTACGGCCATTCTTTATACACTATCAGTTGTCGGGAGTGCATTTAGTATGAAGCAAAATTTAGGGGTAATTGACTATTTAGTTGGTTTCAACTTCTTTTTGCTTGTACATCAAAGCATTTTGATCTTTTCATTTCATGAAGCAAAATTATATCCAGAAACAAAGAATTTAGCAAGCAAATTGGGTAGTAAAAATTGTACTTATCTAATCATAAGCATCTGTAGTTTCATTATCTTTTGTAATATTTTTGACGCTTCATTGATAACGAAGAAAGTACTATTTATCGAAACGCTCATGACAATTTGCTCGGTTTTGACTTATATTTTCCAAGCCAAACTTACCAAAAATGAAAGTTATCGCTGGATTGGCGAAATGGTGTTTTGGTTACCGATACTACTTATTTTCTTTTAAGTCTATCTTCGATTTTCTTAGATTTTACTTCTTTGTTTGTTTCTTCTTCTTTCTTTTCTTTCATAATCCTAAGTCCACGGCGATAGGTGTAATAGAAAAATCCTGCGACCGAAAACATTAAAAAGAAATAACTATCTTTGAGAGAAACATGCTTGTATAGTGCTTGGTCAACAAACATAATAAGTAATGCTAAACTTGCAAAAAGTATAAGAGATTCGATGAGTTTCATAATAGTAAGTCAATAGTCAACAAACGACGTTAGATAATTTTGTTGTTATATTTAAAATTTTAATGTGCTAATATTGAAATATCTTTAGCCTTTCGTCTATACACGATTGGCTAATTTTCCAATAATTTTAAACTTCTCAAAAACATTTTCATTGTGTGGAGCATCGCCAATTTCTTCGGTCAAATCTTGTCCTGCCCAATGCTCATAATGCTTTCCATTTCGCCACAATCTCGACTGAGTGACATCATAAATAATGCCTTTGTAGGCTACCCAAATATCATCTTTGTCTTGGCCATTTCTTAATGCAAGCTGATTTCTTGTATATTCTTTCAAAGTTTGATAATTATGTTAAATGCCGATTGAGTTGATGAAGTTATTAGAACTCAAATACTATTCATCTTATCATTTTTTTTATTTTATGACAAAGGTCGTAAAGTTTAACGGAAAATAAACAACAAAGTTTGGCACAAAATCGTTTTTCTTGAAAGCTTTAGCAACGTTTTCAAGAAAAAAAACGTCAATACTATTATACAAGATTTTTTTTTCTTTTATATTTAAACCATATTTGCTGACAATCTGTCAAACTGCCTATAAAACGGCTCTATATAGTTGTTTTAATTTTATCGTTAAACATTTTATTAATCATATATTTTCTATGAAAAAAATTGCCATACTCCTTGTCTCATTTAGTTTTTTTGCCCTTTCTTGTAAAGACAAAACTGTACCTGTTTCTGAAAAAATAAAAAAAACTTGGACAGCTAATATCGTTAAAGAAGGAAGTGCAACTGTTTATACCAAAGGAGCTGCATCTAATACCAAACCAGGGTATTCAAGTTTTACACTTAATTTACTTATTGCTCCTTCTGTTACTTTAAAAGAAGCCGATGGAAATACATTTACTGGTCAATATGAATTAGTTGGCGACACCCAATTGGTTTTAAAAAACTTAAACCCTGTTCCAACAGGTACAGGTGGAACAATTACCTTTACAATCAATTCGATAACAGATACTGAATTGAAAATAACTCGTACCACAGCCAGCCAAAAAACAGGTGGCACTATCAACGAGTATTCATTGGTAAATCCTTAATTTTCGCTGAAAATATTCATAAAAAGGTGAGCTGAAAAGTTCACCTTTTTTGTTTTTAACACATTATTTCAGATTCGTTAGTGAAAATCATAAAAATCATGGTTTATTTTGCATCATGGAAAGAACAGAACTTAATACTCTTGGCGAATTTGGCTTAATTGACCGAATCAGTTCAAAATTCACATCACAAAATCACGAAACAATCAAAGGCATTGGCGATGATGCAGCAGTGATTGATGTAGGTGATAAATTCATGCTTGTCTCGACAGATATGCTACTCGAAGGCATTCATTTCGACCTTTCTTATACACCTTTACGGCATTTGGGTTATAAAGCTGTGGCAGTAAATGTATCAGATATTGCGGCAATGAATGGCATCGCCAAACAAATAACTGTGAGCATCGGACTCAGTAATCGTATTTCAGTTGAAGCCATTGATGAACTTTATGAGGGAATTCGCTTCGCTTGTGAAGACTATAAAGTAGATTTAGTTGGAGGCGATACTGCTGCTTCTCGCTCTGGCTTTGTTATTTCAATAACAGCAACAGGTTTTGTTGAAAAAGACAAAATTGCTTATAGAAATGGAGCAAAACCAAACGATATTTTGTGCGTAACTGGTGACTTAGGTGCAGCTTATTTTGGCTTACAAGTATTAGAAAGAGAAAAGCAGGTTTATCTTGCCAACCCTGAAATGCAGCCAGAATTGCAAGAAAAAGAATATATCGTCGGAAAATTGCTTAAACCAGAAGCCCGAACTGATATAATTCATGAACTCAATGAATTGGGCGTTGTGCCAACTTCAATGATTGATATTTCAGATGGCTTAGCATCTGAACTCATGCACTTATGCACACAATCTGGCGTGGGTGCGATGGTTTTCGAAGACAAACTACCTATCGAAGACCAAACAATGCTTACTGCTACCGAATTTAATATTAGTCCAATCACTGCTGCCTTGAATGGCGGAGAAGATTATCAGCTTTTATTTACAGTAAAACAAGCTGATTTTGAGAAAATAAAGAATTTGTCAGATGTACTTCCTATTGGCTATATGACTGCTAATAAAACTGTTGAATTGGCTTTGACCAGTGGCGGAACTGCTGCTATCAAAGCACAAGGTTGGAATCATTTGGAGAAATAACTCATTGTCAAAACCTGCAAGTTTTTTTTAAACCTTACAGGTTTAAACCTACAAACCCATGCTAATAGTAGATGCTCATTTAGACATTGCGATGAATGCCATTGAGTGGAATCGTGATTATAGAAAACCAGTTTTCGAGATTCGAGAACGTGAAAAGGGAATGACCGACAAACCCGACCGTGGCAACGGTGTGGCTTCCCTTCCCGAACTTCGTAAAGGAAATATCGGTTTGGTAGTTGCTACGCAATTGGCTCGCTACGTAGCACCTGACAGTGTTTTACCAGGATATAATTCTCCCGAAATTGCTTGGGGAATTACACAAGCTCAATTAGCTTGGTATAAAGCAATGGAAGATTTGGGAGAAATGATTCAAATCACTGATTTACAAGCACTTGACAAGCATTTAGCACTTTGGAATGACGAAAGTATTGCCAATGAAACCAAACCTGTTGGTTATATTTTAAGTCTTGAAGGGGCCGATTCTTTGGTCAATCTTTCTTATTTAGAAAAAGCGTATGCTTATGGATTGCGTGCCTGTGGCCCAGCTCATTATGGGCCAGGACGTTATGCTCCAGGCACAACGATGTCAGGCGGTTTAACCAAAATGGGACGTGAATTGGTGCAGGAAATGGACAAACTCAATATGATTTTGGACGTTACGCACCTAACTGATGAAGGTTTTACAGAAGCATTGGATTTATTCAAAGGAAATGTGTGGGCAAGTCATCATAATTGCCGCTCATTGGTTGATTATCAAAGACAATTGACTGATGAACAAATCAAGATTTTGATTGACCGTGGGGCTGTCATTGGCGGAGTTTTGGATGCTTGGATGCTCGTTCCAAACTGGACAAGAGGAAAAGATACACCACAAGAACGAGGCGTTACGCTCAATAAATTGATTGATAATTACGACCATATTTGCCAAATTGCAGGAAATACTAACCATATTGCCATAGGCAGTGATTTGGATGGTTGTTTCGGTACAGAACAAACTCCAACCGACCTCGAAACTATTGCCGATTTGCAAAAATTGCAAGGTTTACTTGCCAAAAGAGGTTATTCTTCAACTGATATTGAGAATATTTTCCATGGTAATTGGTTGAGTTTTTTGAGAAAGGCTTGGAGCTAATCAGTATTAAAAAAAATCATAATTAAAAATCTTTAAACAGGCACTCCCCAATGAAAATCATCAAAATCCTTCTTTACATTATCGCAGTTTTTGCCTTTTTATTATTGGGTGCTTATTTTTTCTTGAATGAGAAATTGCCAATTGGTGAAAACCCTGCAAAAGCTGATGAGATGGCTAAAAATATGCAAACTGCTCTCAACAAAACTGCTTGGGATAGTACAAATGTAATAACTTGGGGATATAAAGGTGGGCATCAATATGTTTGGGATAAAAAAAATGAAATGGTGCAAATAACTTGGAATGAAAACAAAGTTTTGTTGAACCTCAAAGAGTGGAATAAAGGCAAAGCATATAAACAAGAAAAGGAAATTACCGATTCAGAAATAGATGTACTCAGAGGACAAGCATGGAAATTTTTCTGTAATGATTCTTTTTGGTTGATAGCTCCCTTTAAGGTTTTTGATGAAGGAACTACAAGAAAAATAGTAAAAACTGCCGATTCTGAAGCACTTTTGGTAACTTATGCTTCGGGAGGCGTCACTCCAGGTGATTCATATTTATGGTTTTTGGATAAAACTGGAGTACCATTAAAATATAAATTATGGGTAAAAATTATTCCCATCGGTGGTGTTGAAGCTACTTGGGAAAAGTGGACAAAAACTAAAACTGGTGTAAGCATGGCTACCCAACACAAACTTGGGCCAGTAACGATTGTCATCAATGACCTCAAAACTGGCTATGCTTTATCAGATATTGAGGCTAAAGAAAATTTATTTGAAGCTATCAAATAAATTTTTGTAAAAAAACTTTTACTTTAAAAATTCAAATTAATAAACCTTTTATATTTATGAAGAAAACTTTACTATGTATTGCTTCATTTAGTTGTTTTTCATTGACCTCTTTTGCCCAAACATTCATTCCTGCCTTTGATCGCTTCTCAGGAAAAGAAATAGCTTATATTTATCTTGAAAATGGGACAAAAGTAGAAGGTACAATTGATGACCTTGATCGCAAAAAAGGTCTCATTGAAGAAGTTACCATTTTGCCAACAGGACAAAAGAAAAAGAAAACTTTTGAGCCGAAAGACATCAAAACTATGTATTTGCCAGCAAGCGGTTTTAATAAATTAAACAGTCAGCTTGAACAATCATTTAATGCTCAAAAATGGAAAAGTAATGATGTGAATATGGACATTATCAATAAAGGTTATGGGTATTTTGAAAAAGTAAAAGTTAAAATCAAAAAAGATACCGAAGAACTATTGATGCAAATGGTAAACCCTTCGTTTTCGAGTAAAATCAAAGTTTTTCATGACCCATTGGCACAAGAATCAATGAGATTTGGTGTTGGTAGTCTCACATTGGCTGGCGGAGATGATAAATCATACTACGTACAAGTAGGTAATAATGTAGCCAAACGAATCAAGAAAAAAGAATATGACGACGAATATTTGAACCTTTATAAAAGTTGTCCTGAGCTATTAAAGAAAATCAAAGACGATCATCGTTGGGTAAATTTCGACAAGCATTTATTAGAATATACTACTTCATGCAAATAAGAAATTCTTAGACAAAAAAGCGAACCATTGATGTGGTTCGCTTTTTTGTTGCAAAAATCTACCAATTTTATACTTATATAGTTTTTTTTTTCAGTAAGATTAACTCTTCAACATTCACCAAAATTCAAAAAGTATTCTTGCTCAGAAATGTTTTGTGGATAAAACAAAAGCTTAATGATGAGGAAAAATGCCATTTTTTAAATCTTTTTGTTTTCACCAATAGTCTATACATTATGCCTTTAAGTATCTATTGTAAGTACATTAAGTTTTAGTATAATTTCTTGATGTAGTATTAATTTTTTTTTTGTTAAATTTGAATTCAATTATTCAACTCTATTTAAAATGCAAGATAAATCAACAACCAGAAGAAATTTTCTTAAAAGCTCGGCGATTGCTGCCAGTGGCTTTTTTATTGTACCAAGACATGTATTAGGTAAAGGCTTTATTGCTCCAAGCGATAAATTGAATATCGCTTCGATTGGAGCAGGAGGCAAGGGAGCATCAGATATTGCAAATGCTTATAATAATGGGGTAAACAATGTAGTAGCTCTCTGCGATGTTGACTTTGCCCGTGCAAAAGCAAGTGTTGATAAGTTCCCTAATGCAAAACGCTACAAAGATTTTAGAGTAATGTTGGAGGAAATGAAAGGCGATATTGATGCCGTAACCATTTCAACTCCTGATCACCAACATGCTGTAGCAGCAATGGCTGCTATGCAACTGGGCAAGCATGTTTATGTACAAAAACCATTAACACACGACATCTACGAAGCACGTACTCTGACTGAAGGTGCAAGAAAATACAAAATCGTGTCACAAATGGGAAATCAAGGTTCATCTAATCCTACACAAAAAATTATGATGGATTGGCTAGATAAAGGTTTGATTGGTAAAGTAAGCGATGTACATATTTGGACTAACCGCCCTGTTTGGCCACAAGGTTCCCCTGTTCCGACCGACAAACCGCCTTTGATTGAATCAATGACGCCCCAAGATTGGGATTTATGGGTAGGAACAGCTCAATGGGTTGATTATCACCCACTTTATCACCCATTCAAATGGCGTGGCTGGTGGAATTTCGGTACAGGTGCTTTAGGCGATATGGGTTGTCACTTGATTGACCCTGCTTTCAGAGTATTAGGTTTAGGCTATCCAACAGAAGTAGAATGTAGTGTTGGACAAGTATTTTTGAAAGATTGGCAAGCTGAATATAATCCAGAAGGCTGTCCTCCATCTTCAAATGTACAGTTGAAATTCCCAGCTACAAAGCGTAATAACTCACCAGTAACAATGACTTGGACTGATGGAGGTATCAGACCATTCCACCCAGAATGGATTCCTGCCAACGAACCATTAGCTGAAGCTGATAGTAGCAATGGTGTGTTGATGATTGGAACGAAAGGTGTAATGACTTGCGGAACCTACGGAAATACACCAAAAATTTACTTAAAAAATGGTGAAAAAATAGATACACCAAAACCAGATCCTGATTTTAAACCACTTCCTGAACACGGACATCAAGCATCGTGGGCTGAGGCTTGCAAAGCTGGCTTTGGCAGTGCTGCTCACAAAGCTTTATCTTCATCATTTGATTATTCAGGGCCTTTGACTGAAACGGTTATTATGGGTAATTTGGCGATTCGTAGTTATATGCTTAGAAAATCGAATGGCAAAAATGGTTTTAACTACGATGGTCGTAAAAAACTTATCTGGGATGGACCAAATATGCAAATTACAAACTTCGACGAAGCAAATCAATTTGTGAAACGTCAGTATCGTGAAGGTTGGAAACTTGTTTAGTTCTGAGTTTAGAGTGCTGAGTTCTGAGTCGTTTTTCAACTCAGAACTCATTTTTTATAGCTTACTCATTAGTTCAAAATCTCTAACTTTGGTCAAATACAGGTAATTTAATAATAGAGCATTCGTATTATTAATCAATCGGTGTCCTTCTAAAAATGGTACTACGTGTGTTGTGATTCGCTCAAACTCATATTCAGTACCCATTTCTTTGTTATTCATAGCGGCTATTTCTTCGCCCGTCATTTCTATTTCACATCCATACAAATAAACGGCCTCATCGCTTGTACCTGTTGCTGGAAAAGTTCTTTTTCCTGACAAATCCATGAGCTGATTCTCTGAAATTTCTAATCCTGTCTCTTCTCTAACTTCTTGCACGGCAATAGCCAATGGAGTCATTGTGCCATCAACCATTCCAGCAGGGTGTTCGTAGGTAAATCCTCCTTCGGCAATTCTACGTTGTTTGACTAAAAGTAAGTACTTTTCTCTGGTAGCTTTATCAACTAAGCAAATCAAAACACATACTACTTCGCCTTTAAGAAAACATATTGGTGGAATTTTATCGCCTTCAGGTGTTTCGGCATCAAGCATAAGAAGCGAAAAAAGCACTTCCCCATTGTAACGTCGGCGAGTAAAATGTTCGTCTATCTTATTGATTTTCAAACCATTGGCTATTAAATTATTTTTCCAAAGTTTAAATTTGTGTGCATCTTCGAGTTTTTCTTGCATGAGTGAGGCTAATTTTTCTGATGTTTTTTTTCACAAAGATAAGCTCACTTGCTAAATTATTGCAATAAACCTGCACTCCATTGTAAAGAGTAAATAGTTTTATAATATTTGGTTTTCAATTCTACCAATTTCTCTAAAGCATCCAAAGCTTTATTTTCTCGACTATTGACTAAAAAAAGTGAACTTTCTCCATTCAAAAGTTTGGTTTCTTCAGCTCGAACTAAAGCTTGATAATTGCTATAATTATTACTTTGCAGAGCTATTTGAGCCTTTAAATTCAAAAATTCATTATAATAACTCTTTACTTTTAATGCAATTTGCAGCTTTTTTTGATTTTGGTCGAGGGTTGTTTCTTCGATTTTAAGTTTTGCTTTTTTGTATTCACCTCGCCCTTGAGAAAAGCGTAGCGGAACTTCCATTTTTAAGCCATACTGAAAATTATTCTGAAATAATGGTCCTGCCGAAGCTGTTTCTAAAAAATTAAATCCTTTATTTAACTGATTATATCGGAAATCAATTTTGGGTAATAATTCCTGAAATTTCAGTTTCTTATCTATGCCCAAAACATCTAATTTGAAATCATATAATCTTAAATCTGGATGATTATTTTCTGCCAAAGTAAGCAAATCTGGCAAGATTAGATTGAAATTTAGAATATTCGTTTCGTTTTCCCATCCATCTTGCGGAATTACAGTTTCGGGCAACATATATGGTTCATTATTGCTTTTCCATAAATAGGCCGAAAGTTGTAAACCTGCATTTTGAAATTCTACCCAATGTTGGTTTTGTTGGTATTGAAAACTCTGTAATTGTGCCACTGCTTCGACAGTATCGATGGCAGCTCGTTCACCATTAATAAATGACTTTTTGACAAATTCTACCCGTTTTTGGTTAATTTCGACATTATTCCGAACAACTACAAAGGTTTGATATGCTTTTACCCAATTCCAATAAGATTCAACGGCACTCATCAATAAATCATTAATTATAGCACGCTGCTCGACTTCGGCCATCGTATTGAATATTTTTGCTTGCTGCAAAAATGCCCTTCTCTTATCAATCACTAAATTCTTTGCTAATGGAATACTTACACCTAAATAACTGGTTTTTCCAGCAGTTGAAGAAGGATCAAGGCGATTTCCCGTCAAGTTTTCTAAACCACCCGATAATTCAATGCCATACCAAGTCGGAATCTTTATTTCTGGTAAAAAATCGTTGTAATAATTAGTACCACTGAAAGTTTTACTGGCTACGTAATTACTCAAAATCGGGTCAAAAGCTCCACGGGCTACAGTAATTTCGGCTTTTGATTTCTCGATTTCGATACTCGTTTGCTTTACAATGGGGTGATACTCCCTTACCAAAGCCAAAACTTGCTCAGCATTTAAAGTTTTGATCGCATCCTGAGCTTGGCTACTAAGTGCGATAAACCACATGAAATATATTAAAAACTGTTTTTTTAGCATAGAATTTATTTGGTTTTTGCTTTGTCACCATCTTTCGATATTGGCTCTTCTAAAGTGTAATAATCGGGTGGAAAGCCATTGATATTTCGCCATAACTCGTACCAAATCGGCACATCTTTTAGCAATGAAATTGCCGAAGCTCCACTACCAATTTTGATTTGGGCTGGCCATTGTCTATCTGTGGTGTCTTCAGCAACCAACACTCTAAATAAGCCATTTGGACTAATATTATTCTCAAAAGCTACGATTTTACCACCAAAAGTACCATAACTGGTATTGGGCCAACCACTAAAAACGATTGCAGGAAAACCATCAAACATAAACCTTACTTTTTGCCCAACATTTATCAGCGGTAAGTCCACTGGACGAACATACATTTCAACGGCATAATTCACACGTGTTGGTACAATGACCACGATGCGTTCGCCATCTTTTAAAATTTCACCAATACCTGATTTTTTTGCTTGAATGATTTGTCCATCTTGCGGAGCAAGAATCACATACATTCCGTTACGTATTGTATAGTTGGTTACTTGGTTTTCGAGTTTTGCCACATCGCCTTGTCCAGTGGCTATTTGGCTCATACTTTGAAATCTTTCACCTTCAGCTTTGCTTATTTTCTCTGTATATTCCTGTTCAACACTATTTTGCTCAATTTTCACATTGGTCACTTCTTGTTGGGTTTGAGCCAATTTGTTTTCTACCATTATCTTCTTAGCAAGGGCATTCTGATAAGACAAATTGCGTTGCTGTAATTGAGTCTGTGATACCAACCCATCATCAAACATTTTCTGTTGTCTCTCGTACTGGTCTTTTGCCAAAACAAACTCGTTGTTTGCTGCTTGTAGCTCGGCACGTTCGCCAGCAAGCTTATTATCCAATTGCCTTAATTTGTTATTAAGTTGCTCAATTTTTAGTTTTTTTGCACTATTCAATGCTTCAATTTGAGAGGCAACTGTCGCAATTTTACTTTGGTAATAGTTGATTGTTCCTTTCTTGGCTTCAACTTGTTGTTGTGTTCGGCCAACTAAGTTTGGATCTAGATAATCTTCTTTTATTTCAGAAATTTGTAAGATTGTATCACCTTTTTTTACAAAATCACCTTCTTTTACCCACCATTTCATGATTTTTCCAGGAATCGGAGAGTTTATATCTTGCGGGCGTTGCTCTTGATATAGCGTTGTGATGGTGCCTTTTGCCTTAATATTTTGAGTCCACGGTAAAAAAAGTATCACCGCCAAAAACAGCATGATACCCGTAAACCAATATTTTACTGTACTTTGTCTATCGCTGCGATAAACATTGTCGAATGATTGTATTTTATATTTCATAATATCCTTAACCGACCCATCGGACTGCCCTAATGGAGGATTTTTTTAGCTGTATATTTTATACTATTTTCCCATTTTCTAAATGAAAATGATAATCACATTTTTGAGCAAAAGCTTCATCATTGCTTACTACTATGATTGTGGTGTTGGGAACCATATTTAGTAAATGATTAATCATCTTTTCTTTTTCAGTTTCTTCCAACCCTTGCCATGGTTCTTCTAAAAGCAACAAATTCGGTTCATTAGCAAATGCTCTCAGCAACAAGATTTTTTTCACAATGGTACTGGGCAATTTTTTTCCTGCTGAATCTATTTGGGTTTCAAATCCTTGCTGTAAGGTGTCCAAATAACTCTGAATACCGAGATTTTCAGCTATTTTAGTTACATTCTCAGGTACAATCTTATATCTGTTCAAACTAATATTTTCCCAAACTGTACCTCTAAAAATATCTTGTTGATTGAGATATATGCCAATTTTGTTGCGTAAAGTTTCCAATTGATAATTACCGATAGGAATATTATTGATGAGAATTGACCCAGAAAAGTCACTAAAATTGCCACTTATAACCCTCAAAAGTGAAGATTTACCCGAACCTTCATGCCCCGAAATACATACTTTACTATTGGCAGGAATTGTCAGATTAATATTAGTGAGAGCTTTTTTACCATCAAGGTATTGAAAATTAAAATCTGATATTTTGATACTTACTCCATTATTTAAGGTATTCAAAGGCAAAGTACCTTCTTTTTCTAAGGGAGTTTCAGTTACAGAAGCTAATTTCTCTAAACCTGTAATTACGTCATAAACACTATCTAAGCTTCCTATTAGCTTCTCAACAGCAGCAATCACACTCAAAATAACGATTTCAGCAGCAATAAACTCCCCAATATTTAATTGTTGGCTCAGCAATAAATAGGTACCAACGGTGAGCATCGTAGTGGTAATTGCCACTTTAAAAAACACTAAAGTCCGGTATTGAACTAAGAGTACATTGAAATGTGCCGTACGTGCTTTGAGATAACCTAATACATTTTTATCAGTTTTCTGTAAGTTTAAGTGTGTCCCTTGGCTAAACTTGAAAGATTTGATTACCCTCGCAATTTCCTCCAGCCAAGCTACCACTTCATATTTATAGGCACTCTCTTCCAAACTCGTTGACCATCCTTTTTTACTTGTAAAACTCAGAATAAACCACAAAATAAACAATAGTAAAAGTCCAAAAACAATGAATATTGGATGGTATAATGACAATAAAACAAGACCAAAAATGATTTGAATACTGGCTATAGGAATATCTAATAAGAGTTTTGAGATACCTTTTTGTACATTTAATGTATCAAAAAAGCGATTGACTTTTTCTGGCAAATAATAGTTATCTACTTTTTTTAAATCGAATCGTGGAATGGTTTCGGCAAACTCGAAAGCATATCGAGTAAAAATATTTTGCTGAATCTTCTCAATAATCTTCATTTGGTTCATTTGCATAATACCCACCATCAGTACACCAAGCACAACCACAAAAATTAGAACATAAATAGATGTAACCATCGAAGCCCCCAACACAAAACCAATGATTGCTTGAACACCAATTGGCACACTCAGTTGCACTAATCCACTCAATATTGCATAAAAGTAGATTGATGTAATTTCTTTCTTTTCGATATAGATTAAATCCCAAAGTCGCTTGATTGGATTTGTTTTTTCTGCCATATTATTTTTATTTGTTGATACAAAGATACGAACACTTTTCTATATAATAGTATTACTATCACATTCTAATGTAATTCTAATGTAAATAAATATATTACTATTATTAACAAAACATTTACTACTTTTGCCAAAAAATATTGTAAGGATGGATTTTCATGTAACATTTAAGGTAAACGAAAAGATTTATTTACGTGACCCCGAAAGTAGCGAGCTAGGTAAGCAAATAGTAAAAAATGCCATTGACCTCATCTATGAGCTTGGTTTTGAGCATTTTACATTCAAAAAGTTAGCTGTGGAAATGAAAACCACTGAGGCTACAATTTACCGCTATTTTGAAAATAAACACCGTCTATTACTTTATATTTTAAATTGGTATTGGTCGTATATGGAGTTTTTAGTATTATTTCAGCTACAAAATGTAAATGATACTAAAGCAAAATTAAAAGCAATTATTCAATTGCTTACGCATGAATTGCCTGAAAGTGTAGGCAAACTCGATTATAATAAGAAGTTTTTGAACCAAATTGTTATTACCGAAAGTAGCAAAGTTTATTTGGTAAAAGAAGTTTCCGAAATAAATAAAAATGAAGTTTTTAAACCTTATAAAGATTTATGTGCAAAGATTGGAGAGGTCATAAGTGCATACAACTCAAACTATCAATATCCAAAGTCATTGAGCAGTACACTTATTGAAACGGCACATCACCAGCAATTTTTCAGTGATTTTTTACCAAAACTTACCGATATAAATACCGAAAATAGCAAAGAATTTACCACTAATTACTTAGAAGATTTGCTTTTTAAGGTTTTGGGTTAAATCTACCAAAAAAGCGAAAAAAAAGAATATATTTTTCTTTGTTTTCGCTCAAAAATATTACTTGGCACGCATTCGATTATTCTTTGGATTATGCTCTAATTCTACTAAGCCTAAGGCTTCCATTAAAGGCGGCACATACATTCCAAAACGCCCACGAAAGCCTTTTTTCAAGCCATACCAACCACCAACGGGATTCGACTCCGAGCGTCCCCATGCCTCAACTGTACCTTCTTTGGCTGGCTTTTGCTCATCAGCCGAGCCAAGTTCCATCCAATCACCGTACTGCTTGAGCATTTCGTGCAAATCATGGATACAACGAATATCATAATGCAAAATCGTTGAGCCAACCGTGCAAACCAAAATTTCTTTACCATCTTTTTCGGCTACGTGCATGGTGTATGACGATGTTAAAGGCGGCGTTTTTAATGCCATTGGGCTTTCTTTTGTTCCGATTTGGTCTTTCATTTTCTTCGATATTTAATGAACTATTTCCCTTTAATCTTACTCCCCAGGATGATAAGTGCGTTCGGCATTTTTCAGCACATCTTCTTTGTAGAAAAGTACATCTTTGAATTTGCCTTTGGTGTACATTTCTAGTTGGTCATTAAAATGTTTAGACGTAACATCGCCACTTTCGCCACCTGCCAACAATGACTTTGCTTTGATTTTTGGTCCAAATTCAACTGCACATATAAAACTATTACCGCTTACACCGTAGCGTTTTTGAGTAGATGGATAATAGCGACTATTATAAGAAGGCAACATTCCCCATAATGCAGAAGCAAAACCCACTGGCACACTTGGTTGGGTATCATCATATTTTTGTTGAATATCTGATGAAACCCTTTGATAACGATTGATTTCTCCCCAAGGCATTTGCCATTTCCCATATTTCTTTTTTAAATCATTTACTACGGCCAATAATGGCGGCAAAACTTGCTCTGCCGTGGCTGAAGCGGCAAATCGTTTCGTGTTTTCTACTTGGTCAGTTTCACCTTCATCAATGTATAGCTTTTGTAAAATTGAACTTAATTTACCTGCCCATTCAATCGCCAAAGTGGTAGCCACCGAAGTCTCTGACGAATGATAATTCCATTTTTTCAATTCAGCAATTGGCTCGTTCAATGCTGCATAAAGCGTATCAGTAGATTTTACATTTTTCTCAAAAACATTAACTAATGCAGGAATCAAAACTTCAAAAGCAGCCAAATTGGTATCATATCCCGCTGCAATTACTTTCTCAATGGTATAACTTTTTTCTTTGTCTAAAACTTTCACGGCATTCACCCCTCTAAAATTTTCACCATCAGGAGCCATATAAGGTGGAAAATCTGTCTTCTTCGGGCTCATTTCCCCTGCTGCCGAAAATGGTGTAGAATTACAGTTTTGTAACCAACCATTCGCAGGATTATAAACATGAACCGTTTCATTCACAGTATGCAAACCTTTCCATTCAGTAGTTGATGTACTTCCGTCGATTACTTTCGCCCAATTTAATTTACGGTCACGCACAGGCACAAAATTTCCATGCCAATAAGCTATATTCCCTTTATTATCGGCAAAAACAGTACTATTTGATGTATTCGCTCGCAAATCCATCACTTTTTTATAATCCTCGAAACCTTTCGCTTTTGTCCGTTTCCAACTTTGAATCAAACTTGTCATCGAACGATTATACGATTTCAAGCTAATCCATTGATCATTGCGTTTAGCCATGATTGGACCATGATGCGTAAAATATGTCGTGAAAGTTTTGGTTTTCAAAACTTCACCTTCTTTGTAGCTAATACTTATTTTTTTCTGGGTAACTGGCTTTAATTGTTTGTCATATTCATAAAAATACTTCTCTCCTTTCTGCGTAATTTTCTCAGCATAAACGTCTGACACATCAACATTGCACGAAGTGTGCATCCAACCGCAAAACTCGTTAAAACCTTGATAGACAAACATTTGTCCCCAAGTTACTGCACCATAAGCATTCAAGCCTTCTTCGCTTGTTACTTGTACTTCTGGTCTGAAATAAAATGTTACATGCGGATTTATATACAAAATTGCATTGCCAGAAGCAGTAATTTTAGGTGAAAAGGCAAAACCATTTGAGCCAGTTTGATTTTCAGGATCTTTTGGTTCGGTAGTGTAAGTAATTTTATCTCCCGAATAAAAATTCTTTAACTCAGCAGTTGTGATATCAGCTGTGTTGATTGCACCAATACTTCCATCAGTCCATAAAAGTGGATACCACGGTTTGAATCGAGTAAGCATCGCTGGCTTTGTACTTGAATGCGTATATAAATAATAATTGATACCATCAGCGTAGGCATTCAATAATTTTTTCATCCAAGGTTCGGCTTTATTATAGTCGGCAATTGCCTCGGTGGTATCAATCAATAATCTGATTTGTAAATCATCATAAAGGCTTGATTCGCCTTTTACTTCAGCCATTCTGCCTAATTTTTCAATATAATTCATCTCTACACGCTTAAAATCATCTTCGCATTGAGCATATAACAATCCAAAAACTGCATCTGCATCTGATTTTCCATAAACGTGTGGGATTCCCCAATTATCTCGAATAATATTCACACGTTTGGCTTGTTGTTGATAGCGAGTGATTTCGGTTGGCGTAAATCTTATTGCTTTTTGAGCTGATAATGAAAAAGAAAATATGGTTAATAGAAGCAGTGCTTTCATAAGGGTTTGATTGATGAGTTTGTTGAACAAACATACAAATTTCCTTGCAACTTTGTAAAACAATTCTCTGAATTGTAATTTAATCAATAACACAATTCAGAGAATTGTGTTACAAAATATGCCATTACTCCCTATAATTTTAATTTCTCTACTCTTTTGATGCACCTTTATCATTTGTTTTCCTACTAAAAAAACCTTATTTTTGCACAAAATTATAGTCAAATATTGTGGACTGCTGACCATTGTCCGTGGACTACTTATAAAACACCCTTTATTATAATGGCACAAGATATTTTTGATAAAGCTCTCAACAATTTAGGTCCAATCGGAACGCAAGCAAAACTGCTAAACTCACATCACTATTATTCATTTCCAAGATTGACGGGTGAACTTGGTCCTTATATGGATTTCAACGGGAAAAGAACACTCAACTGGTCATTGAACAATTATCTTGGCTTGGCAAATCACCCAGAAGTTCGTCAGGCAGATGCAGAAGCTGCTGCTGAATATGGTTTGGCTTATCCAATGGGGGCGAGAATGATGACAGGAAATACTGATTTACATGAACAGTTTGAAAAGCAGTTGGCTGAATATGTAGGAAAAAAAGATTCTTTTTTGTTGAATTATGGCTATCAAGGTGTCATGTCTGTTATTGAGTGTATCGTTGATAGAAAAGATGTGATTGTATTTGATGCTGAATGCCATGCTTGTTTGATTGATGGTATTCGTTTACATAAAGCCAAAGGTGGACAATATTACCAATTTGCCCATAATGACATGGAAAGTTTTGAAAAAAACTTGGTGAGAGCCACAAAATTAGCTGACGAACAAGGCGGCGGTATTTTGGTAATTACTGAAGGTGTATTTGGAATGTCAGGTAAAGTTGGAAGTTTAGATAAAATTGTAGCTTTCAAAGAGAAATTTAATTTCCGCCTTTTGGTTGACGATGCTCACGGATTCGGTACAATGGGCGAAACAGGTGCAGGAGTTCCTGAACATTTTGGAGTACAAGATCAAGTAGATTTACATTTCTGTACGTTTGCTAAATCAATGGCAGCTATCGGTGCGTTTATTGCAGCCGATCCTGATGTAGTAATGTATTTAAAATATAATATGCGTTCACAAACATACGCTAAGGCATTGCCTATGCCTTATGTATTGGGAGGAATGAAGCGTTTGGAATTAATAAAAAAACACCCTGAGTTGAAAGACAATCTTTGGAAAATAGCAAACGCTTTACAAGAAGGTTTCCGTAATCGTGGTTTTGATATTGGCGAAACTACTTCTCCTGTAACACCTGTATTCTTACATGGCAATTATGACCTTCCAACTGTCACAAACTTGATTCGTGATATGCGTGAAAACATGGGTATTTTCTGTTCGGTAATTATCTATCCTGTTGTTCCAAAAGGTGTAATTATGCTCAGAATTATCCCAACGGCTGTTCATACGCTTGAAGATGTAGAATATACAATGAATTGTTTTGAACAAGTACAAGCCAAATTACAAGCGGGCGAATATGCACCAATGACATTAGCTTAATACGGTGCTAAATAAATAACTGATTTAGAGGGCTTTGTGGTTGAAATGAAAACAATTCTTTATCAAGTATTTACGAATTACCAAATTTAATATAGATAAGTCTTTTTACTTAATTTGTCAATCGTAGTTCTATTATGAAAGAAACCATTTTAATAATGATGTTAGTACCATCATTGGTTTTCGCTCAAATCGATACAACCAAATTAGTAAAAGTAAATAAAAACGAAATTTGCATAAACGCCTTCGAATTAGTCATCGGAGGCGTTTTGCCAATTAGTTATGAAAGATTTATTGATAACAATCAATCCATAACTGTAAAAACGTTTTTCCTTGACACCAACTATGGTGATTTTTCTGAAAATAATCAGCTCTTTAGTTTACAAACACAGTACAATTTTTATTTTTCAGAAAAAAAACAGAACGCAGGCTTTTTTGTATCTCCTTTTATGAAATTCACAAAAGGAAAGTACAAATACAGTTATGGACTTGATTTTGTTGATAATAGCTATCAAACTATTTATAGAACAGAAAATGTGAATGCTCTAATTGCTGGTTTTGGATTAGGATATAAATTGGTTTGGAAAAGAAAGTTATCATTTAGTTTCACAACTGATATTGGGCGTGTATTGAATAATTCTGGCTATTATCCAGATCATGGACCTATTGATTTCAGAGCGGGAATAAACATGGGAATTCGATTTTAATTTGATAAGAGATTTTTCTTATAGATACTCATTAATATATTTTTGTATCAAAATAATTGTTGCAGATACCATTGAAATGAAAGGTACTCGATAACTGTTTTATACTATTACAATTAAAAAAGTCTGGCTTTAGTCAGGCTTTTTTATTTTTTTACCTAAAAACTATCGTTTATTAAGCATTTTCATCTTAAAAATTTGTAAAAACTATCAATTTCTCTAAATTGCATGCAGTTTATCACGGTTTAGTAATTCAAAAACTTAAAATAATTCAATTCATTCAAACCCTTAAATTATTATCATGAATAAGTACAAAGAACTAACCGACCTTGTTGCTTCACTTTCAAGTGATTTTGACAAGTTTTATGACAAAGGAAATAATGCTGCAGGTACTCGTGTAAGGGCTGGAATGGCTACTTTGGCGGCTTGGGCAAAAGCTACAAGAGCCGAAGTACAGGCTAAGAAAAATGCTGGCAAAGCATAAAACTAATCTTGCCAAGTAGTCTTTATGTCAGTAGGTTAGTATATTTCTTATTTCCAAAATTTAGAGGATTACCAGAAATTATACATTCGAAAGGATGGTACATATAAACTACTTTATCATTGAAGAGGGTCTCGAATTTTTTCGAGACCCTCTTATTTTTCAATTTCTCTTTTGTTTGTATTAAATTTTAGTCAAGTGCATCAAAGTTGCCAAGCCTCTGATAGTTCGGCGAGAAGTGCCTTTAATATATACTTCACCTGTGATTTCAGCAATATGTTTTTCTCGGTCAATGGTCATTACCGTAAAAATCACCTCATAATCTGTGTCAACAAACATTGGAAACAAATACTCTGTTTCTTGTTTCATATAAATTGAGCCTTCTCCAGGAAATTCCATTCCTAAAATGCGAGTAAAAACACTGCTACTCAGATGCCCATGAATAATCGGACGCTTGAAGCGAGTGGTTGCTGCATATTCAGCATCTAAATGTAAAGGATTTTTATCGCCTGTTACTTCGGCAAATTTGATAACGTCTTCTTGTGAAAAACGAAATTCATGACGGTGGGTATCGCCTATTTCTAAGAGCATAATCGGTGTATTTTTCTTGAATAATTGCCAAAATTAAGCAAAAAATGCTACCTCAAGAATGAGATAGCATTTTTTATTACAATATCAATTATGAATGAGATTAGATGAGTGTCTTAAAACAAAGATTTTAGAGATGATATTTTGTGTATGAAAACTACTTATTTCGTCAAATTAACATCCATTGCTGGCATTGGAGCAATAACACCCTGTGCATCGAATTGGCGTTTGATATTTTCTTGCATGAAATAATATACATCCCAATAGTATTCACTTTTACACCATGGGCGTACATCAAACTTTGTAATTCCAGTTTCTAAACAATTAACCAATACATCTGTTTCCCTATCTTTCAATACAAGTGGGCAGCTATCAGCCACTTGCTTGACAACTTGTTTTACTTTATCAATACTTTCTTTACTCGAAACATTGTATTGCATATCAACCCTTATTACACCTTGACCAGAGATATTTGTAATAGGTCCAGCAGTAATTGAGCCATTTGGAATAATAATTCTTTTGTTATCTAAGGTTTTCAATACAGTTGTAAAAACTTGAATTTCTTCTACTTCTCCTGTAAAACCAGCTACTGAAACCAAGTCACCAACTTTGTAAGGTTTGAATATCAATACTAAAACTCCACTTGCAAAATGTCCAAGACTTCCTTGCAAAGCTAAACCTACTGCCAAACCAGCACCTCCAATCAAAGCAACAAAGGAGGTAGTTTCTATACCAAACATTCCAGCAACAGTAATAAGCAATACCACTTTTAATAATACGCTTACAACAGACCCCAAAAAGGGAATAATGCTTTCGTCAACATGACGATTACGCAAAACATTTTGCAGTAAATTTGAAATCCAACTAATGATTTTTAAACCGATAATCAGCGTTAAAACTGCCAATAAGATTTTTGGTGCATAGCTTACGGCCATTGAAGAAAATTGTGCGATGTATTTTTCCATATTTTTAAGAATAATAAATTTTTGTTTTTAGACATAAGATTGAAAATAAAGTAACAAATCATTCTAAAAACTCATAAAAAACTACCTTTCTTCAATATGGACAATCGTTTGCAATTACCAACAATTATGATTAAACAATTTTTCAAACGATTGCATGGAGGTTTTTATAGGCTTCAATATTATTAAACAGAAAAGTTAAGCACAAAAACACTATTTTTGAGTATAAAATTATTCAAAGAATCATTTATCAAACAAATACACTTGTTTGAATGATATTCATAAATCTTTTATAAAAAACTATTCAATCTAAAACTAAGAAAACAATGACAACCCTCAAACGGCTTGGCTTTATGCTATTCTGTTTGCTTATTTTTAAGCAATCTTATTCTCAAGAAAACATTCCTCTTCCCGAACATCCAAGACCAGATTTTGAGCGGTCAGAATGGCTGAATCTCAATGGCAATTGGGCATTTGAATTTGATAAAAATGATGAAGGAGAAAAGACACAATGGTATAAAGGCACAAAGAAATTTACAAAAACCATCAGTGTTCCTTTTCCGTGGGGTTCACCTTTATCAGGCGTAAAAGACGAAGCTGATATTGCGTGGTATAGCAAAAGTATCACTATAAAACCTGAATGGAAAGGCAAACGTGTTTTTGTAACCATCGGGGCTTCGGACTGGAAAACAACCGTTTGGCTCGATGGGAAAGAATTAGGAACTCATCAAGGAGGATATACACCTTTTTCGTTTGAACTAACTAATTTAAAATACGGAACCAAACAAAATTTGGTCATAAGAGTTGATGACAAACGACGTGATTTTACTTTGTATGGTAAACAAGGTTATGGTAATGCTCGTGGACTTTGGCAAACAATTTATGTGGAGGCTCGTGGACAAAACTTCTTAGAAACCCTACATTTTACACCTGATGTTGATAAAAATCAAGTAAAAATTACAGCTTATTTGGCGAGTCCTTCAAGCAAAGACCTTGATTTGAATGTAGAAATTGGTGGAAATCAAAAGGTTTCAGTTCATGAAACTTTTCCAAAAAATACAACTGAGTACTCATTTATCATTCCAATTTCCTCTCCACGTTTATGGACGCTTGATGATCCTTATTTATATTCGGCTACTGTCAAATTAGGTGATGATGAAGTCAAATCCTATTTTGGTATGCGTAAGATTTCTACAGCTTATTTGCCAAATACCAATTATATGTATGTCGCTCTTAACAATAAGCCGATTTACCTACAATTAGCTCTCGACCAATCTTATCATCCTACGGGTTTTTATACTTTCCCAAGCGATGAATTTATGAAGAATGAAATTCTTTTGGCTCGAAATATTGGCTTGAATGGTATTCGTACACACATCAAAGTTGATGTTCCTCGAAAACTTTATTGGGCTGATAAATTAGGCGTTTTGGTGATGTCTGACCTACCGAATTTCTGGGGAGAGCCTGATAAAAACGCCCAACAAGAATCAGAATACACGCTCAAAGAAATGATCAAAAGAGATTATAACCACCCCGCAATTTTCTCTTGGATCACTTTCAATGAAACATGGGGGTTGAAAACAAAAAAAGAAATTGATGGTAAAAAGCAGAGTATCTATTTGCCTGAAACCCAAAAATGGGTAGCTTCTGTTTATCGTTTAGCCAAATCTTTGGATGCTACTCGCTTAGTAGAAGATAATTCGATTTGCTGTGGTGCAGGTCATACCGAAACAGATATAAATTCGTGGCATGAATATTTGCCAGGAGAAGGCTGGGAAAAACACTTAAAAACAATTGATGAAAACACTTTTGTAGGTAGTGAATTTCATTACGAAAAAGGCTATAAACAAACTGATGTACCCAACATCAACTCAGAATGTGGCAATGTTTGGGGCTATGAAGGTAGCACAGGTGATGTAGATTGGAGTTGGGATTATCATCGAATGATCAATACTTTTAGGAAATATCCTAAAATTGCTGGTTGGCTTTATACCGAGCATCACGATGTAATTAATGAATGGAATGGCTATTTCCGATTTGACCGCAGTGAAAAAGAAACGGGTGTTGGCGAGCTAGTAGAAGGCATGGCAATCAAAGATTTTCATTCAGATATTTATTTATCAACGGGCAATGAAATCAGTCGTAGTGTGAAGCCCAAAGAAGAGGTTTCTGTACCACTTTATTTATCAGTTATGACTGACAAAGATTTGGGCAAGAGTCTCAATCTGAAAATTCAACTCTATGGCTATGATGCTTTGGGGCAAAAGAAATCTTGGGGAAACACAAGCAAAACTATTCCTTACCAAGCATGGTCTCAAAAGGAACTTGAACCACTCAAACTCACAATGCCAGATGAAAAAGCGGTTGTAATTGCTGCCTTAATTTTAGAAGATAACGCAGGAAATATTGTTCATCGAAATTTTACAACTTTTATTATTGAAGGTAACAGTCCAACCGAAATAACGCTTTTAAGTGGCAAAAAAGCTAAATTAATAAACATTGAGCCAAAAAACTTTAGTGATGCACATTGGAGCAAAAAGCAATGGAATGTATTAAATGGTGCAAAAGTAAATGGTGCTGGTGCTGGTTATTTTGAATATAAAATCAAAGTGCCAACTGATGCAAACTTGGCTAATGTTATAAGTGCTTCATTCGTAGCAGAAGTTTCAGCCAAACAACTTTTTGTGAAAGACCTGGAAAATTCACAAATAAAAAATACTGATTATATGTTGGGAGCAAAAGCCGAACCAAGTCAAAACAAAAACGCATACCCAATGACTGATGCTTCAAGGTACCCAACTGCTGTAAGCGTAAAAATCAATGGTATTTTTGCTGGAAGATATGACTTACCAAATGACCCAGCCGACCATCGTGGTATTTTATCATGGCATTATCAACCACAAGACCGTAAACTTTACGAAGCAGGTTCTTATGGCTATCGTTTAGGTGTAAGTATTCCTCAAAAAGCACTTGAACAAGCTCGTTTAAGTGGTGAATTGGTTATCAGACTTGAAGTGGATGAAAGTTTGGCTGGTGGTTTAGCTATTTACGGCGATAAATTTGGCCGCTATCCAATGAATCCAACAGTGATACTGGTTTATTGACTTAACAGGATAGATTTAAAAAACGAGGCAGCTAAATAATGGCTGCCTCGTTTTTTAATGAAATATTTTTAGCTCCTCTTTAGAAGTAGAAGGGATATTAATTCGCCTTTGGTGCAGGATTGATAATTACTTCTGCTGGTTTTCTTGGATGAGCTACTGACGGAGAAACAATCGGTGCTACACTCGGTTGAATCGACTCTATATTTGGTTGCGTTGTATCATCCATCGGTACTTTTGTATCTTTAATTGATGCCTCACATTGCTTAATGGCTGCAACTGATTCTTCCATTAATCCTTCTTTAGCTGCTTGATAATAAAATGACATCGCTCTTTTAAGCATATCGGCAGTAGCCGCAGGTGTTCGCTGTCTCCAAGCCAAGCGTTGAAGTTCTGCACCTTGAGCAAGGGTAATATGAGCGAGTTGACCACGATTAGGATCATTGGCATTTAAGCTAATCAATTCAACCAAATTCTCTTTGGCAGGCTGAAATCGCTGTAAGGCAAAATAATCTTTAAATTTTTGCGTAAGATACAAAGCATGAGAGCTATTCTTAATTTGTTCAGTAATTTGACTTGAAGCTTCAAATTCTGGTAACTTTGCACATTCACGGTAGCGAAAAAAAGCGTCAAAATAACGTCCTGCTTTAAAATAAGTATCAGCTTCATCAAGCAAATAAGCCCTTGATTGAGCATTGCTTGATATGGGTAGTAAAATAACCCAAGAGTTGAGTGCAATAAAACGAAGCAGTTTCATACCTTTATAATAGATTTAAGCTAATAATTAAACAAAAATAGTATAAGTAAAGGTTTGGTGTCAATAAATTAGGCGTTAGATTAAATAAATTTTTATTTAGCTATTTTATAACGAAAAAGAATGTAAAAATATTGATTTTTTTCATTAAAAACGAATTAAACTTTGCAAAAATTATCTTCAGAAATACAATCATTTATTTCCAAAAATAGCGAAACTACCATCATTCAAAGTCACAAAGGGTTTATAGAAACTCCTTTTGATTATCTATTTTTACCAGAAAAAAAACTACTTTTTCACTGTATTTCATTGGATATTGAAGTAATTCAACCTTTATTCTTTCAAGAATTAAGCAATTTTTTTGCCAAAAAAAAAATTAAACTAATACATCTTTGGGAAGACGTTTGGCTAAGCAAACAGGACATTGTAAAATCAAGGATACTTTCGTTGCTTGGAAAATCTGAAACGATTCCTGCTCGCCTCACACAAGTGAGAAGAATTGACAAACCAACGTTGGATAATTTCCTGACAGTTAATCATTTACAAGGCACAGTTGGAGCAAAACTCAAGTATGGTTTATTTTTACCTGAACGCTATTTTCGGGTGATTGATACAAATACGACCAATCAATCAATCACGCAATCGCTCAATCATTCAAAAGAACTTTTGGTAGCAGTCGCTTCCTTTAGCAATGCAAAAAAAATTGTGCGTGAAGGTAAAGAATTTCGTTCTTATGAATTGATTCGGTTCGCAAACCTGAAAGGTTTTACGATAGTAGGGGGATTAAATAAGTTGCTGAAAAACTTTATTCATGAACAAAATCCTGATGATATTATGACATACGCAGACAGCGATTGGTCGGATGGATCAAACTATGAAAAAATAGGTTTTGAAAGAATTGAACAAACACCCCCATTAGCATTTTCTATTGATAATCAGACATTTATGAGAAATTTGATTAGTAATCCTCACTCCCTACCCTTCTCCTCAGAGGCGAGAGCAATTATTTATAACTCAGGAAATTGGAAGTTTTTAATGAAGCTAAAACATGATTGATGCTAAAAATACAAGTCCTTCTGACGACATTCCTTTGGTTGTAATTTTAGGACCAACTGCATCGGGGAAAACTAAATTGGCTATCGATTTAGCAACAAAAATTGATGGAGAAATTATCAGTGCGGATAGCCGACAAGTTTATCGAGGAATGGATATTGGCACAGGCAAAGACTTTGCTGATTATCTCCCTTTTTTTGCACAAGATGAAAAATCAACTTCGGGAATTGAAAGACTTCATTTGGTAGATATTATTGAAGCAGGAGAAAGCTACAACGTAGCTTGGTTTCAAAGAGATTTTCAGCAAGCGTATAAGGCTATTATTGCTCGCCAACGCACGCCTATTCTTTGTGGTGGCTCAGGAATGTATATCGAAGCTATTTTGCAAAATTATGAAAATACACAAGTCCCTATCAATCAATTACTTAGAGACAATTTAGAGCAAAAAACTGACGAGCAATTACAAGCATTATTTAAAGAAAAGTACAAAAACGACAACCAAAAGCCCGATACTTCTACTCGCAAGAGATTGATTCGGGCGATTGAGATTGGTGATTGGATGTTGGAAAGAGAAATCAATCAATCAGAATCCAACAACATTCCGTTCAGCATAAAGCATTCAATAATCTTTGGAATTTCTATTCCTGTTGAAGTTCGGCGTGCGAGAATCACCAAACGTTTAAATGAACGCCTTGAAAATGGCATGATTGAAGAGGTGAAAAATTTGCTTGAAAAAGGAGTTCCACCTGAAAAACTAATATTCTATGGGCTTGAATATAAGTTCATTACGGAATACCTCATGGGTCAGTTAGGTTATGATGAAATGGTAAAACGCCTAGAAATCGCCATTCATCAATTTGCTAAACGTCAAATGACTTTTTTTAGAAGCATGGAACGTAAAAACCTGAAAATCAATTGGTTAGATGGGTTACTATCCATTGAAATACTAACCGACCAAATATTGAATTTCATTAAAAATGAAAGGAATGATGTTTGATAATTGTACAAAACTTATATTTGCAGTGCAGCACAATTTTTCAAATTGTGTTTAAGACAAAGTAATAAATTTATAAAGTTTGTCATGTTATCTCTTTTTACTGAATACTTGAACCAAAGTAATGAAAAAAATAACTTCTTTAACTTTTGCTTTTTTTATCACAAACATTGTTTTTGGGCAAAGTAGGACTTTGGTTTTTTATGATATAAATCAATCGGCTGAAGTATCCATTTTATTGAATAAAGCTCAAGAAAAAAAGATAGTTTTAGACACAACCTCAAACCCAACAAAATTCACTGAATCGCATCTTAAACACTATACAGCAGTAGTTTTTCTTTCGACTTCTATCAATCGTTTAGATTATCGACAATCGGCTGAATTTCAACGTTTTATGCAAGCTGGAGGGGGATTTGTTGGTATCAATACAGCCATCGAAAAATCGCATAAATGGCTGTGGTATAATAAAATGCTGGGTGGTGTTTTATCAGAAAATCAATTAGATAACAAAATTCAGTTGAGTGTCATTACCAATGCCTCTATTGGAAAAACCGAATTGCCTCCACTCTGGAAAATAGAAGATAAACCCCTAATAATCAATGCACTACCCGTTAAATGTAAGCCAATATTATTAGATGTGATGGGTAAAACTTGGGCTTGGTACTACACTACAGAAGAGGGTGGAAAAATGTTCTATACCGCATTAGGAGGAGAAATCTCTGTTTATGAAAACTCCAATTTTATTAATCATTTATGGGCAGGAATTGAGGAAGTTTCGGCAAAAAACTTACCTGATTACAGCAAGATTGCTGACAGTGCTTTACCCAAAGAAAGTAGTTTTTTGAAGTTAAAACTATCAGAAAGTTTAGAAAATCCTGTTGCTTTAGCTACAACTCCTGAGGGCAATGTCTTGATGGCCGAACAAAGTGGTCAAATAAAACTATACCATTCTCAGAAAAGACTAACAAAGTTGATTGGAAAAATAGATGTATCAAACCTTAAAGCTATAAAACTCGACCCTGAATTTACTCAAAACAATTATGTTTACACTTTTTCTGAAATGGGCAAAGATGACTATAAAATTGGACGTTTTCAAATGATTGGCGATAGTTCGGCTATTTTGACCGATTTTTCGAGTCAATCTTCAACAGCTTTGACAAAAACCATTGTTTATAGTTTTGCTAAGAGTGAAAAAGCACCTTATCATTTCCCAAAATATTATGATGGAAAATCTTTTCGATATGATAATGAAAAAGGCTTAACTATTGAAACTTTTGATGATGATGGAAATATCAAGAATATTGAACCTTTTTTGCCAAACATCCGCTTCAATTTTATCAAAGATATGGCATTCGGAGCTGATGGAGCTTTATATTTTTTAGAAGATAATCAACTATTAAAAATCGATTATTCTGAAACAAATCGTAAGCCTTTTGCTATTGCATCGGCTGATGTACAAACTGGTAATTTTCCATTAAAAGTAAAGTTTTCATCGGCTGGTTCAATAGACAATGACCCAAATGATATGCTAAAGTTTGCATGGAATTTCGATGGTAAAAATACCTCCACCGAACCTAATCCTGAATTTACATTTACTAAATTGGGAGTTTATGAAGTTAAGCTGCAAGTAACTGATAATCAAGGAGATACTGCTGATGCTTTTGTGAAAATACAAGTTAATAAAGCTCCTGTGAAACGGAAGTAAATCGCCTTATTTTGTTGGAATCTCAATAATAAAATTAGTAGCCATAGCCGTATTTTCTACCTTACATTTAAGTTTTTCTCCTTCTTTTTTTATAATCAAATGCAATTGCATTTGGTTAGTTTGATTATGAATCAATTCTTCTAAAATCTTAAAAGCAAAGAGTGGTTTTACTTGAATCTGCTCGGTATTGAGATTTTCTTCTATTTCATGAAAAAAAACAAAGGTCTCGCCTAAGCGTTTTTTTTCTAATTGAAGGTATAATAGTAGTGTTTCTATTTCTTGCGATAATGAAATATGTTTTTGCTTAGAACTGTTTGATAAAGATTTCAATAAATTGGTAAACTCGGTCAGATACTGAGCAGCTTCCATAGGGCTATGTAGCAAAATATATTGCTTAATGGAATGTAGATTGCCATATAAGAATTGTTGATTGCCCATAATTCCCTCCAGTTCTTGGATTCGTTCCAAGATACTCGATTCAGATTTTTTCTTGTAATATTTTAATAAACTCAAAAACAGGCTGATGAAAAACAATACTAACATCGCTCCATACCAGAAAATGTCGGAGAGCATTAACAGCATTGCATGGAGGTATATTTTCATCTAAGGGTTAGCTATTACACCAAATCTATTCATATAGATTTAATGTAGAAAGCCACAATTATTATTTGGTAGGTTTTGTGGGAAATTTGGTAGGTTTGAGCAGAAATTTGGATTTGCTATTTCAGAAGTGCTTTTTAGAAAGCGAAACGCAGATTTTTGTAGTAAGTAAAATGAAGCTTTGCTTATTTTAAAAACCCAAAAATCTGCGTCCAGTGATTGATATTGATTACACATTAAATCTAAAGTGCATTACGTCACCATCAGCTACTACATATTCTTTACCCTCGATGCGTAAACGCCCAACTTCACGGCAAGCCGCTTCTGAGCCATACTTTACGAAATCAGCATAAGCAATTACTTCAGCTTTGATAAATCCTTTTTCAAAATCAGTATGAATCACGCTTGCTGCTTGCGGAGCTTTCCAACCTTGTTGGATTGTCCATGCACGTACTTCTTGTACACCTGCGGTAAAATAAGTACGTAAATCTAACAATTTATATGCCGAACGAATCAAACGATTAAGCCCTGGTTCGGCTAAACCATATTCTTCCAAAAACATGGCTTTGTCATCAGGGTCTTCCATTTCAGTAATTTGTGCTTCTACCGAATTATTCAAAACAATCAGTTGAGCATTTTCTGCATCGGCTGCTTTTTGTAAAACTTCTGAATATTTATTGCCCGTGTGCATCGAAGCTTCATCGACATTAGCTACATAAAGCACAGGTTTAATAGAAAGCAAGCATAAATCGGCAATTGCAGGCAATTCTTCTTTTGCTAAACCCAATTCACGTACGTTTTTACCTTGTAAAAGCCATTCTTGGCAACGTTTTAAGATTTCAAATTCAGCTTTTGCTTTGACATCGCCCCCTACTCTTGCTTGTTTTTCTATCTTTTGAATTTTCTTTTCAATACTTTCCAAATCTTTCAATTGTAGCTCAGTATCAATAATTTCCTTATCACTTACAGGATTAATATCACCCTCTTCACGCAAGATATTTTCGTCTTCAAAGCATCTTACCACATGAATGATGGCATCTACTTCACGAATATTTCCTAAAAATTTATTTCCTAAACCCTCGCCTTTACTTGCCCCACGCACCAAGCCTGCAATATCAACGATTTCGATTTGTGTAGGTACAATTCTATTGGGTTTTACGAGTTCTGATAATTTGTTCAAACGCTGGTCAGGCACATCAACCAAACCTACATTTGGGTCGATTGTACAAAAACGATAATTGCTCGCCTGAGCTTTTGCACTATTAGATACTGCATTAAAAAGTGTTGATTTTCCGACATTGGGAAGTCCTACGATACCGACCTGTAAAGCCATATTTTGAAGTGCTAAAGCACAATTAAGAATTTAGAATTTAGAATTACGAATGGTTCGTTATTTAACGAGTTACTTATTTTAGGGTGCAAAAGTAACATAAAAGCCTCAAAACCGCAAAGTCTTTTCTTTATCGGTCAATATAAGTTTGATGGATTTACAAAAAAATATCTTTCCAAACGCCCAAATTAATGGGTGTCCAGAAAGATATTCATACTTATTAGGAGTAAATGCAATAAAGTTTACTGATGCTAACTCACCAAAAAACTATTCCCATTTAAGATCTGAGCCACTACTTGCATAATCTTCTATGACAGTAGTATCACTTGAATCAACGCTTTCGCCGTTTGCGAATTGGTCATCATGTTTAAATTGATCAAAATCATAATCGGGCATTAGCTCGGTTTTGATATGATCAACTGTTTCTTGAAGAGCTTCAAGAAATTTGTTAAAATCTTCCTTGTAGATAAACATTTTGCTCTTCTCAAACACAAATCCACCATCTTTTTGAAAACGACGGCTTTCAGTGATAGTTAAATAGTAGTCACTCGAACGGGTGCTTCTGACATCAAAAAAGTAAGTTCTTTTACCTGCTCTTACACGCTTAGAGTAAATTTTGTCTCTGTCTTCTCTTTCCACAATCCTGTTATGTTTTAGGGGTTTAGAATGATTGCCAAATATAAGATTTTATTATTTTATGAAAAAAAAAATATTATGTTTTTTAGTGAATAGTTACATTATTTTTATTTCAAATACGATTAAACCAACAATTATCAATTATTTTGATTTTGGCACGAAATTTTTGATTGTTTTAATCGTTGCAAAAAATTTCGTATCTATGCACTTCAGAACAAAAACCTAACCTATGATGATCATTAGAAAAGTACGTTTTTTACTAATCTTTTTTTTAATCAAATATGTTCCATTATATAGCCAGCAAGTACCTTTAGGGGCTGAAGTTTTCGGTGCAGCCTCATATTATAGCAGTAAATTTTATGGCAAAAAAACAGCCAGTGGAGATATTTTGAATAGAGACGAGTTCACCTGTGCTCATCCAACTTTGCCTTTTGGTACGATGCTTGAAGTAACTAACTTGGCAAACAATAAATGGTGTATTGTTCGGGTTAATGATAGAGGGCCTTATGCTCATGGGCGAGTCATTGATGTCACTCACAAAGCAGCAAGACATCTGGGAATGTTTGGCAGTGGTATTATTAAAGTGAAAATAACTGTTGTGGGTGATCATAGTACTATATATATTGGAAGACCACAATTTGTTTTTGAAAATTCAACAGATTTAGTGAAAGATGAAGATACAGAACAACCTCAGATTCCATTAAAGCAAAAAAAACATGTTGTTAAAATAAAACCCAATAAAAACATCAAAAAAAAGAGAGCAGCTCGAAAGAAAAAACATAAATAAATTGAATGACGAATATAAAAAGAGTTGTTCTCTGTCAAATTTAAAAAAAATTAGTTCTTTTACTTAATTATCAATATTTGATAATTAATAACTGATAATTGATAACTGAAAAAATGCTTGATTTAGCAAAAATACGAGAATACGGTAATATTGAATTTCTTGCCAAGCAGTTGGTTGAAGGGTTTATTACAGGATTACATAAATCGCCATTTCACGGCTTTTCGGTCGAATTTGCCGAGCATCGTCTTTATAATACGGGCGAAAGTACACGCTATATTGATTGGAAGGTTTTTGCAAAAACTGATCGTTTGTATGTAAAACGCTATGAAGAAGAAACCAACCTTCGTTGCCATTTATTGATCGATACTTCTTCATCGATGTATTATCCTGAGAAAACGAATGGCAAAATTACGTTTAGTACCATGGCGGCTGGAGCATTGGCATACACACTACAACGACAACGTGATGCGGTAAGCCTCATTACTTTCTCTGATGGCATTGAGATTCAGACACCCATCAAATCAACACCATCACATATACATAAAATATTTTTAGATTTATCCACACTTCTACAAAAGCCTAAGCCTCAAAAAAGGACTTCGGTGGTAGAAACACTACATGAAATTGCTGAAAAAATTCATAAAAGATCGTTGGTCATCATTTTTAGCGATATGTTTGATGACATCAACAATTCTGAAAGATTATTTTCAGCCATGCAACATTTGCGTCATAATTTGCATGAGGTTTTGCTTTTTCATGTGACTGACAGAAATACAGAAGAAGATTTTAATTTTGAAGAGCGTCCTTATGAATTTGTGGATTTAGAATCGGGCGAAAAAGTAAGGGTTCAACCTTCGCAAGTAAAAGAGCAATATCAGGCCTCAATCAAAGAATTTTATCATGATTTAAAACTAAAATGTGGGCAATACAAAATTGATTTCATTGAAGCTGATATTGCACAAGGCTTTGATCAAATTTTATCAGCTTTCTTAGTAAAACGAGGAAAAATGAAATAGAAAAGTTAAGATTTTTTAGTAAAAAACTCGCAGATATATATAATACTTGCGAGTTTTTTTGTTGTTTCTCTACTTCTTCTTAAAAAATCATTAATCTTGATATGTATCTGCTCCTGATTTATTATATCTACTCAAAAGTTTTAGAACTATAAAAGCTAGTTTGAAAATTCAAAACTTCACAAATATTGGCAAATTAAGGCAAAACCATTTTATCATCGACGCAATATCTCCAAGCTGTTTTACTCAAATTTGCCTACCCCTCTCTTAACCTAGTAGAAATACTAAAACTTTATTCTACTGGTATTTAGCCTTAACACCATTCAAAAAGAAGCTTTTATCTTTGAAATGAATTCAGGATAACAAAATATAACTCCTCAAATAGCTTAGATTTTTGTTATTCCAAATTTTAATAAATATAAAATTACAGTTTTAACCATCAAATAAAAACATGAAAGCTACCATTCAAATACTTTCGATTATGGCTATTTTCATGATTGGTTTAGGGTTAAGTAGCACTATTGCACAAACCGATACAAAAACTGACAACCATAATGTTGGCATTAACATTCCTGAAGTAGCTCTGTTAGACATGGAATCTTTTGTATCTAAAAACCTTAATTTTTTTTTAATAGCTCCAACTGAGGCTGGAAAGCAGATTACAGCACCTGGTAATAGTACAAGCATTTGGTTAAACTACTCTTCGATTGTAACGGCTTCTGGTGCTGATGCCACACGATTGGTAAGTGTAAAGGCAAATCTTACTATTCCTGGAATTGATATTAAAGTTACAGCAGGAGCTGATGCTGGAGCTGGGGCTGGAACAAAGGGTACACCTGTGGCAAGTGCAGTCACACTTACCACTGCTGACCAAACAATCATTTCGGGGATAGGCAGTTGTTGGACAGATACTGGGATAAATAAAGGTCATCAACTAACTTATGCGGTTGGACTTGCTTCGGCGGCTACGTATAGTAGCCTATTTTCTGGAATCACTTCTGTTACGATTACATACACATTGTCGGATAATTAATTTCCTATAGATATACCACCACATAACTTTTACAATTTTAAAAATCACACAATTTTATTACAACTATTTTGATGAAAATACTCTTTTTTTTCATTAAAAAACCAAAACTTCTTGTTCCAAATCTTAAAAAAGTTTACAGTAAAAATTTCAATTTTCAATTAAAAAACCAACAAAAAAATGAAAACTACAATTCAAAAACTCTCGATTATGGTTATTTCCATTATTGTTTTAGGGCTAACTAATTCCATAGCTCAAGATACAAAAACCGATAACCATACGATTATCATTAACATTCCCGAAGTAGCTCTGTTAGACCTTGAATTATCGACAAGCAAAAACATTTCTATGAATTTTACAGCTCCTGTCGAAGCTGGAAACTCGCTTGTACCACCCGCTAATAATACAAGCCTTTGGTTGAACTACTCTTCGATTGTAACGGCTTCGGGTGCTGATGCTTCACGATCGGTCAGTGTAAAAGCGAATGCTACTATTCCTGGGGTTGATATTAAACTCACAGCAGCGGCTGATGCAGGAGCTGGAGCTGGAACAAAAGGTACACCTGTGGCAAGCGGACTCACACTTACTACATCTGACCAAGCAATCATTACAAGTGTAGGCAGTTGTTGGACCGACACAGGCATAAGTAAAGGACATCAGCTTACTTACGCAGTTGGTCCTACTTCAGCAGCTACGTATAGTAATATCGTTAGCGGATCAAACACGATTACTGTTACCTACACTTTGTCGGACAATTAATTCCATATTAGGTGAGTTGTATCACCATACAACTCACCCAATTTTAACAATCACACAGTTTTATTCAACTATTTTTATGAAAACAATCTCATTCATTTTTCTTTGTCTATTGTTAAATGTGAAATCTTTTGCAGGAATTGTTATCCTGAATGGTCTCACACATCAACATGATGTTACCCAAGGAAATACAATCATTGGCAAAATCAAAGTTCAAAACAATGGCAAAAAGGAAGCAAGAATCATGATTTATCATCAAGATTTGAAGGTTTCATGCAACAGTCAAATTGAATATGATACTATTAACAGTCATACTCGATCGTTGGGTCATTGGATAAAATCAAATGTAGAAGAAAAGCTCCTACAAAGTGATGAAATCTATGATATTACTTATAGCGTTAGCATTCCTCAAAACCTAAAACAGTTGGGTTCATATTGGTCAGTTATTATGATTGAAGGAGCTGACCCAATTAAAGAAGATGAAGAGAAAGGCGTTAAAATTGATTCAAAAGTAAGGTATGCCATTCAGGTGATGGTAAATGTTGGTACAGTAGAGAGTTCTAAAATTAATTTTGAAAACATTGATTTGACCACAAAAGACAATTCAGTACAAGTCTTGAATGTAAAGTTAAAAAACGAAGGCATTTATATTTCAAAAGCAAAGTTAAGTCTTGAAGTATATGATGATTCGGGTAAAAACTTAAGCACATTTGAATCATCTCTACGAAAAATCTATCCAAATAAGTGTAATACTTTTGAAATTATCATAAATGGTTTACCCAAAGGTAAATACAATGGTGTGTTGATTGCCGATAATGGCAAAGATCTCTATGGAGCAAATATCACTTTAATTACAAATTAGTTATGAACATGATTAAGGTCATCCTACTGCTAATCAATACATTGACACTAAGCCATGTTTTCTCTCAAAAAGAATTGAGTATCAATGTTTTAAATCCGCCGAAGAAAGTTTCTCCAGGAGGGCATTTTACTCTATTTTTTGAAATTATTGGCTTAGAAACAAATCAATCTATTGCTGAAGAATCGTTGGTTTTGCCTAAAAATTGGCAATTAATTCTTTCCAAAAAGTTGGACAAAGATCTCGCAAATCCAAAGTATATTTATACAGTTGCTACCTCATCAACATCGAATGCAGGAGCATATCCATTAATATTATCTTTGGCCAATAGTGATGGTAAAGAAGCTTCAAAAAAACTCACTATTGAAGTGAGTAATTTTCGAAAAATCGAAATCATTCCATTGTCGTCATACGAATACGTAAAAGAAGGTGATAGCTTACATTTAGATTATTTAATTCAAAATTTAGGAAATAGTAGTGAAAAAGTAAGTATAAAAACTTCCAGTGGCAAAATCGAATTAAAAAATGACTCGCTAACCATAGCACCAAACAAAAGTATGCAAGTGCGAGTGAACAAGCTTGTACCCAAAAGTCAAAGCAATTTTTGGTTGATGTCAAACGACTTATTTGTTACCTTGCATGATTCACTTACCCCCATTATTCATTTTAATTCAGTACCTGTTTACTCAAATCAAAATAAAAAAAGTGACCCTTATTTACGTTTTCCAATAGAAACAGGGGTTTGGTATAGCTATTTTGTTACTGATAAAGGCGTTCGAAGTTCTTATCAGTATGACGCTCGTGGACATGGATTTTTAGATTTTAAACAAACACATTATCTTGATTTCATCGTACACGGCCCTAACCAAATACATTTACCTGTTTTGGGTAATTATGACCAATATTTTCTGAGTTATTCCTATAAAAAACAAATAAATCTTTCTTTAGGAGACTATTTGCTTTCTTTCAACAATTTAATGGAGTTTGGTCGATTTGGCAGAGGTTTTCGGTTTGATCAAAATTTCAAACGGATGGGATTTAGTACATTTTATACAAGTCCAAGGTTTTATCCCTTTCAAAAAGATACTTATGGCTTGAGTTTTTATGTAAAACCAAAACAAAATCTCAAATATTCACTTGATTTTTTATCAAAGCAGACACAGTATAATCAACAATGGTTTATCGCTAATTTTATTGGTGTAACAGCCAATTATCGCACCAATTCTTTTTTTCTAAACAGTGAAGCTGCTATGAGTTCTGCTCAAAACAAACTTGATTTTGGCTTTTTTAATAGGGTTTACTACCATTACAAAAAAATTCATCTCAATAGCGATATTGTTTATGCTGGAAAAAACTTTTATGGATTTTATCATAACAGTTGGCAAGCAATCAATGCCATTAATTATAATATTTCCAAGAAAATCAGTATTGGTTTACAAAGTAATTTTACAAGAGTAAATCCAAGTTTTGACTTCTATGCTTTCAATTCATCGCCTTACTTTTCTAACAATAGTATTCTCTTGAATTATGATATAAAACCAAGCAATAGACTTATTTTAAGCTATAATTTGGAAGAAAAAGAAGACAAAAAAGAAATAAAACAATTTCATTTCCGTGAAAATTATGGAAGGCTGGCCTATTTAGTAAATAAACAAAAATTTAATTTATGGTTTGAAAATAGGCTGGGTTATACCCAAAATTACTTATCAGCTTCCGATGATGTAAAAAATACGCAAAGCATTCAGACGATTATTCAGCCATTAGTACGAGTCTTTCCATGCCTGTGGTTAGGAACATTTTTTGAATATCAACAAACGTCCAAATTTTCAACTATCAATCAGTTAACCAATTACTATTATTATGGCGGTACAAGTCGAATTACAGTGGGCAGTACATTTAATCTGTCATTTTCATATAGAAACAATTATGCTCCTGATGAACTTATTCAGAAAAGAAGCTTTGTAGATTTAACCGCTGAACTCAACACAAAACACCATAAATTAAGCCTTATGGGTGGACGTACATTTATACCAAATTACAATCAAACCAATGAGAATACTTTGTTTTTTATGTTAAAATATTCGCTAAAATTAAATGTACCGATTGCAAAAAACAACCAATTAGGTTCAATAAAAGGGCATATTTCAAGCATAAATAAGCTAAAAAAAGAAGGAATATTAGTTAGCATAGGTTCGCAAAAATTTATGACTGATGCTAATGGCAATTTTTATTTTAATGATTTAGTACCCGATAAATATTATATTACTTTAGAAAAATCAACGATTGAAACCGGAGTTATTAGTGAAACTAAAACGCCAATAGAAGTGCAAGTAAATCCAAAAACTATCCATGATGTTTCAATACCATTAGTCCGTTCAGGAGGAGTTGTTGGAAAGATTCATTTCAAAACAAATGATGAAGCAACCCAAGAAAACAAGAAAGCCCTTGTTGTTTTGATTAAATTATTTAATGAACAAGATACATTTATGACCAAAGTTAATGACAAAGGTGAATTTTCGTTCAGAGAAATAAAACCTGGGCAATGGAATATTGAAGCCATTATTCATGGCAACAAAGACAGTTTTGTCATTGAAAATCTTTCTCAAAATATCATTATTGAGTCAGAAAAGCTTAAAACGTTATCATTTTCGGTAGTATCGAAAGAGCGAAAAATATATTTCTCAAACCAAAACTTTTTATTGAATTCAAAAAAATGAATAGCTATTTATTTATCTTCCTATGGATTCTTGCTCATTTGAGCCAAGCCCAAACAAGTGGCACAGTCAACGTAAGTTTGAGTTTGCCATCGGTAGCTCTTCTTGATATCGAACCAGCTGGAATAATTAATCTCAATTTTACAGCTCCCACAGAAGCAGGATCAGTTTTAGGTAGCATTGCCACCAATAACACAAAATGGATTAACATTAGCTCGGCAGTTAGTAGTGGACTCACTCGTAATGTTACAGTCCAAATTTCAGGTACTCAGCCAAATGGTGTGCGATTAAAACTCCAAACAGCCAATGCAAGTACAGGGGCTGGCACAAGAGGCACGGCAAGCAGCCCGATTTTTTTGACATCATCGCCACAGACTATTGTCAGTGGCATTGGTGGATCTTATACAAATACTGGTTCGGGCAATGGATATAACCTTACATATTCATTAGATATCCAAACGTATAGTCTTTTGAGGAGTGGTTCTTATACTTTTTCAGTATTATTCACTTTGGTTGATAATTGATAATTATCCATTCACTACTATAAAATTATTAAAGAAATGATACGGCAAATAATATTATTGATTTTGGGTCTCGTACTTAGCCTAAATTGTCATGCTCAAATCATGACAATAATAAATAGTACTTGGACCCCAACACCCAATGCTATTACCGAGGCTGGTAATAATTATACATCTTCCACTATCACAAATGCAAGTTATATAACATACATTTATATTACTATGCCAGGTATATATTCAGGCTCTGATGCTACAGCCAATCATTATACAGTTCAAATCAAAAGAACTGACAGTGGGCTTAATTGGGATACAGTAGGTTTAACGATTTCGGCAACACGTACTGGAAATGGTACAGGCGGCGGTTCAAGTATTTTGGGAACAAGTATGATTACTGGAGGGACTTCTCCTCTACCAATTACTATTAGTAACCAATATTTCTTTGACGGTAATAATTATGGAACTACCCCCCGTATAAATATACCCATTCAATATGAAATCGGTGGCATTTCAGTTTTACTACCTGTCAATATCTATTCTACAACAATAACCTATACACTCATTGATAATTAGCTATCATTTGACAATGTTCAAATATTTACCGCATAAATTTTTAATGACTTAAAGCTAAGAATAAAACTCGCTATAAATACATATACATGTCTCCTATTTTCCATTTACTATTCAACACATTGATTATCAACAAAGTACAAACTTTTTTCTTTTTATTTTCATTTTTTTAAAACAAAAAAAAGATTTAGCACGGTTGTTGTTTTAGACTCAACAAATTCGATTGAATTCAAAACAAAGATACTTCATTGTACTTTGTATTTATCATAATGGTCTGTGCATCAATTCTTTTGGTGCCAGCATACGACTATCTTTTTATATTATTTACATTTATCATGGCGATCAAAAAAACCATTTTCCTATGTCTGATAACTTTTACGATTGTTTTGCATGAAACATCTCTATACGCACAAAATATAAGTTTATTATTTAAAAAAATAGATAAGCCTGATGAGTTATTAGCAATGAATAACACCGAAATTGAAGCTGATACATCTGAATTAGCATTTTTCTCATTTGAAGAAGGAAGAGCAGTACCTTATCACCGTAAATTTGTCAATACTGAAGATTCAAAAACCTCAACTGTTTATGTTTGTGAAAATAATAGCGTAGTCCTTTCAACTCCTGATTTTGGGCAAGATGCGATTTATTCTTGGAAGGGGCCTTCGGGATTTTCATCTATTTCTCAACAAATCAGGCTTGACAAAGTAACACCTTTTCAAGCAGGTTTTTATAATTTTACTATCAGAAAAAATGGTTCAACCACCATCGGCAAAATAAAGTTGATGGTTAAGGAAAAACCAAAAGCAATCGCTATTGGCGGCAAATTTTGTTTGGGCGAACCTATCAAATTGACTTCGGCCGAGGCTGGTATAGGGGTAGTTTATCGTTGGACACTCCCACCTACTGACTTTGTTGCCTATACACCAGAAATTTCGGTTGAAAACTTAGCGATTGGTCATTATACCTATTATTTGAGTGTTTCTAAAAATGGATGTAAATCAGTAGATACAGCAAAGGTTGAAATAAGGCAAGTGCCAGTGGCAATTGCTAATAACGCTTCTATTAAGGTTGGGCAAACGGCCAAATTAGAAGCTCATGATGCGGGAAGCGATGCTGAATACATTTGGAAAGGCCCGTTTATTGATACGATTAAAGAGAAAATAGCAAACCTAAGTGGTTTAACAGTTGGTAAATATATTTATGTGCTCCGAGTTTTAAAAAATGGTTGTGCATCAACAAATGTTTCAACTGTCGAAGTACAAAAAGATAATGATAGTGCCAACGCATCTATAAAGAATTGATAGTGATACCTTTTATGAAAACAGTGCAAAAAACCAGTCTAAGGACTGGTTTTTTTGTTTATATCATTTATCTTTTAGTAATAATTCTCCTTTGATTAACCAAGATGTAGCAAATGCCCAAAGTGCAATTGTTTCGAGCCAAAAAACTGGAGTATATTTGGCAAGGTCTGGGTATTTTTTTTCAAGAACAAAAAAATAGATTGCTATCAAAATAATGCAAACTAGCATTATATAGCCACAAATTCTGTATATCCTATTTCTCTGCTTTTTCTGTTCGGTCTGTGTCTTTTTGTTTTTTGTTTCTGTGAAAAGTACAAGCGAAAAATATGTTAGCACTAAAAAAAATAAGGTAGCAAACACAAAATGCAATTTACTAATAAAAGGATTTGTAATGACAGATGGTATATTACATAAAAAACTATCACAAGGCGGTAAAGGCATATCTGGAGCGGTTGGAAAAAAAGCAACTCCTATTGCAAAAAAACTGGCAAAAGTGCCAGCTATATTGTCACGTTTATCATTTGCATATCCTTTATACGAAAAAAGAAACAAAGCAATTGCACAAAGAGTACCAACAAAAACATCTCGCATCAAGGTATGATAATAGCTACTTATAGAACTCTGTATTTCTTGACAATTTCCTATCAATACTGAACCTAAAACTAAAATAATTGGTAGAGCAAATCCCAAAAAACCAACTGCTCTCCTCAGATATAAATAAGAAATTAGATGAGGGGTATTTGCATTATTATCCATGAGTTTAATAGGTTTTATGGTTGTTAAGTATAAGTTTTGATTAAATTTATAAGAAATAATATATTTGTCAAAACCATTATTATTATTTGGTATTGGAATCAGATAATGTTTGTTTTATTCAACAAAAAAAGTGGTATTCACTTCTAAAAAAGTCAATACCACTTTCAATGAAAGATACAGTAATTCTATTTTTTCCACTTCAACGCATTCACGTTCTGCCCAATTTTACGACCTTCTGCAAGCCCAACATCATTATCACTACGGCTATGTATACCACCCAAAAATCTTGAATAAGCTGCCTCTTCGGCAGCCTCCCAAAATGAATTATATGACCGATTTTTAAATTCTATTAGCGTTAGCGGGTCTCTTTCTCGGCCTTCATGAGAATTATCAATAAATTTAAAATCTGTTCCATAAAGTGCCGTCAAAACTGTTGCAGCAGCTCCCGATTGGACAGAGTGTCCAGAATAAAATGCAGGAAATGGTGGTTCAGGCCAAAACTGAATGAAACTGGCATCAATATATCGTCGAATGAAGGTTGAAGGTCGCTCAACAACAAAAGTATATTTTGTTTTCCAGCAATTAATAAAAGCATCAGCAATACTCATCCCTACTGCAGCATACGTTTGGGCAGCTTTTATCAAATTAGGTTTGGCAGTTTTTACAGCAACATTTGCCAAACTATAGGCATGACCTGGAGGTGTAAACGTACGACTTGGGTCGTCGCCCCACCATAGAGCTGTTTCTTTTTCTTCCTGTGTTAATATCTTATTTTTAGCGTAAACTTCCAAAAACTGTGCATAATATTGTGACCGTGGATCGGTACTATAAGGAATCGGCTTGGGAATCGGTAATGCAGCATCACTTGCCACAAAAGTACGATTTTTACCCCAATAGGGATGCAAAGGTAATTGACTTGCCGATTGGCTAAAAGTAGGCGGAGACCATGTGCCAGCAGCTACTGGTAGCTTATAATCGGTCGTAAAGTTATTTTTATATCCTTGATAGCCTAAATCTGTTTTCGACCATTCAAAAATCGCTTTTGCCACATCTTGACCATAAGCAACCGAACGAGTAACTACCTCAGCATCTTCTGTTTTTGAAATCTCGGTCAAAACAACTTTTTCTAAAGAATCAATACTTGCTTTGTTTACACTTGAAGTTTGTTCATAAATGTTTTTAAGCATATAGGCTTCTCCTGCATTTAGACTTAGTACATAATTATATTTCAGACCAACTGTAGGTTTTGGCAAAGTCTTTAAATCACTTAATTGCCCAGCCAGGGACTGATATTCAGGGTAACCATTCACAACGGTTTCATACATAGTCAGTCCTAAATAACCAAAACTTCGAGAAGCGTAGGTGGGCGAATTGCCTGGTGTTTTTTCTGCAATTTTTAAGGTCATTGCAACCCATCGAACTGGCACATCAGCAGTAATTTCAACTACCGGTATTGGTTCTTCAGTTTTCTTATTACAGCTATTTATCATAACAATACCCATTGTTAAAAGACATATAATAAGTAAAGATTTGTGAATGTTTTTTTTGAAAAGCACTTTCATTGGTCAGTATTTTTAGTTTCTACGAAATCCAGCAATTTGTCTTTATTAGACTGCTTTATAGTATCGAAAGTAACTTATAAAAGGTTTCTAAAAAGAGCCTGAATGGGAATAACTTTCGACAAATTTACAGTTTTTTGGAAAAAGCACAAATTAAATCCTATATTATGGAAAAATGACACTTAACATTCTGTTGCACTTAAAGCCAAGCCTGCTTGGGAGGTCTCTTTATATTTTTTAGACATATCTTTACCTGTGGCACGCATCACTTTAATGACACTATCTAACGATATTTTTTGATGGGCTGTATTACCTGAAGATGCCAATAAATAAGCATTGTATGCCTTTATTGCCCCCATAGCATTTCGTTCGATGCACGGAATTTGTACATATCCACCAATTGGATCACAGGTCATGCCCAAATGATGTTCAATAGCAATTTCGGCAGCCGCTTCTACCGTTTCGATTGATTTTCCTGCACAATACGACAACATTGCTGCTGCCATCGCCGACGCCGAACCGATTTCGCCCATACAACCCATTTCCGCTCCCGAAATGCTTGCATTGTGCTTGATCAAAAAACCAACTGCCGCTGCTGCCAACATTCCTTCACGAAGTTTTTGTTTATCATAATGATAATGATTTCTGAGCAAAAAGAAAATCCCGGGAATCACGCCCGAAGCTCCAGAAGTTGGAGCTGTTACCACAATACTTCCTGCGGCATTTTCTTCGGATGCGGCCATACAGTATGCATTCAAAAAAATCATAAAACTATCACTTGCTGAAGCCAAGCTTTTTGCTTGATTATATAAAATTGGAGCTTTCCTACGTAATTTTATTGTACCTGGTAAAATACCTTTATGTCTTAACCCTCTTTTCACAGCTTTATTCATAGCTTCCAATACATCATCAATTTTTTGGTATATTGCTCTACGAGAAAGCCCTGTAAGCGACATTTCATTGGCAATCATCAAGTCGGTTAGGGTCATTTTATTTTTCAACAAATGTTCTTTAAACTCTTTCATTGTCGAAAATTCGAAAGTGGGGGTTTTGTCATTTTGAGCTTGCAAATTCTCTCCTTTTCTTTGAATAAAACCTCCTCCTACAGAATAATATTCTTCTTCTAAAATAATTTTATGATCAGATAATAGCTTAAACACCAATGTATTTGGGTGCGGAGAGTCATATCTTCCCTTCTCAAATACGATGTTTTTGGCATGGATAGAAATTTGTTTTTCTTGAATTTTAATCAAATAAATATCATCTTCATTTTTAAGTAAGGTTGTAAATTCATTGGGGTCACAAGTTTCTGGAAGCCAACCTAATAGTCCGGCAATAACGGCTCGGTCAGTGCCGTGTCCTTTGCCAGTTGCACTAAGTGAACCATATAAATGAATCATTACTTGTTGATTATCAGTTAAATCAGTCATTAGGTTGGCTCTTTGTAAGAAATCATATGCAGCTTTCATAGGGCCAATCGTATGAGAGCTTGATGGGCCAGGTCCGATTTTGAATAAATCAAAAATCGAGGTTTTAATCGCTTCTTTTAGCATAATGTTTGATGATGAAGGTTTAAGTAACTTTTAAAAGCCCCAATAGCTTGCAAAATACAATTTTTCATAAAAATAGCATTGATAATAATCATTAAAATGAATGAATGCACATGAATAATTTTGTAAACTAATAAACTTTCTACTTACTTTATCAGTTATTAAAACAATTAAAAACTATAAAATCTTACATTATGTCATTAAAAGTAGGCGACCAAGCCCCTGATTTTAAGCTATTCAGTAGCGATAAACAAGAAGTAAATTTATCAGATTATCGTGGTAAAAACGTAGTTGTATTATTTTTTCCAATGGCATTTACAGGCGTTTGTACAGCAGAATTATGTCAAATGCGTGATGATATTGCTACTTATTCTAATTTGAATGCAGAAATTTTAGGAATTTCTGTTGATTCAATCTTCACTTTAGGAAAATTCAAAGAAGAACAAAAGCTTCCTTTTCCATTATTGTCAGATTTTAATAAAGAAATATCACAAGCTTACGGTTCTTTTTATGAAACCTTTGTATTTGGTATGCAAGGTGTATCAAAACGTTCGGCTTTTGTGGTTGATAAAGATGGCGTTATCCAATACGCTGAAGTACTTGAAAAAGCCTCTGATGTGCCAAATTTTGATGCTGTAAAAACGACTTTGGAGAGTTTATGATGTTGCAAATATCAGATGTGCCACAACTCATTGTCTTTGATAATAAGTTGTGGCACATTTATTTTAAAACTATCAATTTCTATTGTCTCATGTTTAAAATCTCTCATTTAAGATTTAATCTTGAAAACCACCAACAATACTATTGACAATCGAAAGTACAAAGCCAAAAATCAAAGGTTGAATGAAACCAGAAACACTAAATCCATTGACCAAATAAGCACATAGATAAACAATTCCAACATTGACTACCAAATAGAAAATTCCTAAGGTCAAAATTGTAATCGGAATAGACAAAAATTGTAGCACAGGCTTCACGAAAGTATTTAAAAAACTCATCACCAAAGCCACAATAATTGAAGTGGTGAAAGTAGATGTATCTACTCTAATATCATGAAGAAATTGTGGCATGAAATAAACCGCAGCTCCACAACATGCCAAACGAATGAGATAGTTTATCATAATCTAATGAGTAAATTTTAAATGAGTGAATGAGTGATAAATATAATGAGTAAACTTTAAAATTCAAGCTAATGAAGTATATTTTTTATACTAAATCAAATACAATATCTAAAAATCATCACTCATTCGCACAATTACTCATTCACTAATTTATTTATGTCTCTTTATCAAAACATCAAGCACTTCATCGAACTCATAGTTTTTTTGTTCTAAAAGCACCAAGTAGTGGTAAAATAAATCGGCAGCTTCGCCCAGAAACAACTCTTTGTTGTCGTCTTTTGCTTCAATAACCAATTCAACGGCCTCCTCTCCTACTTTCTGAGCAACCTTATTGACACCAAGTCCAAATAGCTCACTGGTATAAGACTTACTCGAAGGATTGACCTTTCTATCTTTAATTACGGCACGTAAACGATTGATAAACAACACTTTTCCGTCATTCGTTTCTTCAAAACAAGTATCTGCACCTGTGTGGCAAGTAGGGCCATCTGGCGATGCATGAATCAAAATTGTATCACCATCGCAATCAATAAGTATTTTTTTTACATGCAAGAAATTATTAGAAGTTTCTCCTTTTGTCCAAAGCCTTTGTTTACTTCTACTAAAAAAAGTAACAATCTTCTCGTATTGGGTTTTTTGGTAGGCTTCTGCATTCATATAACCCAACATTAATACTTTCCCCGTAAGGGCATCTTGAATTACGGCAGGAATCAAGCCATCAGGCGATTTATCGAAATCAATAGTTCTTTCCATTAAAATTTATTTTTTACTCCATTTGCAAATGAGTACATTTAAATACTTAGCTAAATATTTTTTTGTTAATTAAATTGCATATATTTTTACAAAAGTACGGATGTTCAAAACTTAAATTTACAAAAACATGAAAAAAGTTCTTTTATTAGCATTACTAATCTTTGGATTTGGTGTAAATGCTCAAAAATCGAATGAAGATAATGCAATTTATACTACTGTTGAAATAGCACCATCATTTCCGAATGGACTTAAAGCATTGTATCAATATTTTTGTGAGAATACTGTTGTTCCCAAATTTATTCCAAATAAAGATAAAATTAACAGTGTAATAGTACGATTTGTTGTTGAAAAAGATGGCTCGGTTTCCTACCCCGAAATTATACGAGGTATCAACGACGAATGCGATACCGAAGCTCTCAGAGTAATAAAGTCAATGCCGAAATGGGAAGCGGGTGGAATCAATAAATATAGTAATTGGAAGCCTTTGCGTTGTTACATGACAGTTCTCATAAAATTTTTTCAAAATAAATCTGATTGTGAAAGGTCTTATAATCAGTCACTTAGAGGGTATTAAAATATTTTTTTAAGTTTTTTTTTCATAATAGACTTGACAGGTAAAAAAAAACGCCTTACCTTTGCAAAACATTCACCACCAAAGAATGTGAGAGTAATAAGCGAAAGTAGCTCAGTTGGTAGAGCGTAACCTTGCCAAGGTTAAGGTCGCGAGTTCGAGACTCGTCTTTCGCTCGAAATTAAGCACCTCAGCGGTGCTTTTTTTTTCAAGAATAAGTGAAAGCCTATTCGCCGAGGTGGTGGAACTGGTAGACACGCAGGACTTAAAATCCTGTGAGCTTTTAAACTCGTACGGGTTCGATTCCCGTCCTCGGTACAAATCCTGGTAAAAAAGGATAAAAAACCAAAAACAAAGAGAATGTAAATAGCTGATTATCAGCGTTTTATATTCTCTTTTTTATTTTTACTTCTTTTTATTTATTGATATTTTGTAACAAAACTGTAGAAAAATTGTAGAAATTTTATTGTAGAAATTTCTCTCGGTGTAGAAATAAATATTGGTTCACTTTTTTTCAGTGGTTTTGATTTGGGTAAAACCGTCTCAAAAAAAGTGTAAAAAATTCAGCATAACCCCATTGTAGCTACAACACTAATACAAATCTGTGGTGTGAATAAACCTTTCCTCTGATAATAAAAAAGATTTCTTCTGCAATTTCAGTTTTCACCATCTCCACAGAATAAATTTGATTTTCTACTAAATCATCCCTTGGAATCATACATCTTGCCAAAAAAGGACAATACACTCGTTTCAATTCTCCTCTGGCATTTACTACTAAAATTGAAAATGGGTCTATGATTATTCTTGGTTCAAAACTCTTTGCCATTTGCATAAAAATTTAAGGGTAGCCGCTTGACTACCCCATTTTGTTCTACTAATTCAAAAACCAACTTTCTGAGCCTGTCTGCAATGTGTTTACAAGTGTGTTGGTAAAATCAAAAGCATTGACACCCCTATCAATAAAGGTATCAATGTAACTGCTTTTGTTTGCACCTGTAAATAAGTTGTACACCTTCCAAAGTGAAATACTACCATCTTCATTTCTACAAAATGAATCATCTTTGTAGTAGTCTCTTGCTATGAATCCAGTTTGGGTATCTCCAAATAAAAGTGTTGGCAATTCCTTCTTTTGTTCACTCCCTAAAAATGGATACAATCTACACTTACCCAACATTTGAGCAAATTGCCTTTCAGTCAAACTAAACTGTGTGAATGATGCCATAGCTTTGAGGTAACTTTCTGCTTTGAATTGACAAATGGCTTGGAAAATCTTATCACTGAGTTCTTTCATGGACCTCACTTTAATATTTCCAGTGTAACCATCAGACCAAACACAGAGATTAGTACAAACTTTATTTTGAAAACCAATGAAAATCTTGAAAACTTCCTCTGCTCCTTTTTTAGAATAGATGTTGTCTAAATTATAAGCCTTCACTCCACCAACTGTAAGAGTTAGTAGGTTTCCATCAATGGTTTCATGGATGGTAGGAATTTCAATAACAAAAGCCATTCTTTCATAGTAAAGTGTTTGCTCATGCTCTAATAACTCCTTGGCAGGTTTGTGTCTTGCTTCTGGAATTCTGCCTTTGATGGGATGTGAAACCCTAATGCTTGGCACTAATATACTTTCCTTGGAGTAGAGGTGGTGAACCACTTGTTCAACAGATTCAATGAAATCAATATGAGAAATCAAAGGTTCATTATCTTTGACAAATACAGGAATGATGTGCTTATGTTGCATTTCTTGAAGTGATACAGGAATTGTATTTGCCTCAATGAAGGGTTTGGCAGTGGAAATTGTACCTTCAAAGATAGTTTCCTCAAGACTAATGATTGGCTGTTTATTAACTGCGATGAGTTCCATTGGTAGAGTAGGTTTGAGGTGGGACATAAACTAATTGGTTTTTTCTGGTGCTGAAATCTACATTATACTCTTTTTGAGTAATGACATCCAAAGACATATACAAATCTTTCAAGGTATCTACATCTTGGCAAGCATAAATCTGCTCCAAAAGAGCATCTGGTTCAATATAGGTGTCTTCCCTCTCTTGCACCTGTGCTTTTCCCTGATTACACCATGCAGCTAAAATTTTGCCTGTGTCTTGACTAATTTGAAAAGCAGGCAAATCCATGAACAAACTGGTTCTGTCTTTGGAAGCAGTGGCATAGTGCTTGACATCCAAATCAAACACAAGAGTAAACTCATAATCAGTAGAATCTCTCATAACACCCTTTAAACCAACCTTCTCAGGTACCATCTTACCATTCTTTTCATTCAAGACATAATCTTGTTTGGTTCTGATGGCAGCAATGATATGAGCCTTTGTTTGAAGCATTTTCTGAATAAAGGCATTATGTCTTGGAGTGAACTTACTCCAATTAGTGAAACTATTACCTGTAAGTTTAGAATGCTCCTCGATGATGTAATCCCATTCTTGACTTATGCCATCTATGATGATAACCTCCATTTCTGCTTCAATACAAGTTTGAATGGCTTGAATGTATCTTTCAGGAGAAAAAGGTGGTTGCAGGTCAAGGACATTATAAGCTCCTAAGTGTGCATACAAACTGGCTGAATTATTTTCAGCATCAATGACAGCAATCTTTTGCCAGTTATTACATAATCCATGAGCAAGAAGAAGTGCTGAATAACTCTTTCCTCCACCTGCACAAGATTGTAAAGCCATCTTGATAAAGGCTTTTTTTCTTTCTGCTTGTTGTAATTGCATGATTGAAAATTGGTTGGTTAGAAAATAAAAAAGCAGTGCCTACTGACACTGCCCTTGGTTGGTTGCAGATAAATGAAAGATTATACAAAGGCTGGCTCATTGGTTTGATTTACCACTTCTTCCATAGTACCATTTTCTAAAGGACAATAATCATAGCGATGATGTCTTGTAATGATTTCCCCTGTATCTGGAATATTAAACTCATAAGGCTCACAGGCAGTTTTTACAATACTTCCTTGCATTTCTTTACCAAGCATTTTCTTGGCTAAGACTTCATTGAAGGTAGAAGAAATCCAGCATTTTCTAACTGTGACATAGTGTCTGCCAGTGATTTTAGAAACAACAAACTCCATATCATCAGATTGAAGTTCAAGGGCAATGTAGGGTTTTCCCTCAGTTGAGGTACGTTCTTGATAAGCTGTTACAGTTACCATAATTGATAAAGGTTTTAATTGAAGAATGATTTTTGATTGGCAGTATGTGGTACACTTTAAGTTAAGCTATATTATATTTATAGCTATTGAATTTATTAATGAGGTAACTCCAAGAAAAAGTCAAGATTTGGATTGGTTGTTTCTCATATCTATCAATTCATTTTATGGGGAGTAAGACCACTGCCTTGGATAAGTGGGGGAATAGAAATGTAACCTGCCTTTATCATTTATAGGTATAATTTTCCTTTGGAGAAGGATATGGGGGGCTGTTTATATGACTTGAATCAGAGGGGGATAAAATGAAGTTATCAAGATGTGGGGTAGGAAAGATTAATAATCACTTTCTATCATTTCTGTCATTATGATAGTACATTTTGTAGGCTGCATATAGAATAAGAGCCCAAGAGATAATGGTAATTATTGGAGATGGACTATCAGAGTCTTGGTCTCCAGCTAATCCATCTTGTGCATAAACGTGTAGCTGTAATTGAACTATCAAAACTACTACTGTTACTTTTTTAAATAAATGTGAGAATTGCATGATTTTAAATGTTTATAAATGAAAAATGGTTAAATCTGTGGGTGTTTTCCTAAAATTGATGTGAAAAAGCAAGGACTATTCACAAGTAAATTATGAATAGCCCTTTGAGATACATCAGTTAATATACTTTAACTTTATTTATAAATTGATTAATTTACTCAAATTCATAATTTAGATAAATTTCAGGAAGGCTTTCTATTGTTTCTAATCTAATTGTATAGTTGGGGTTATAATGATATTTGTAAACTGTTAAATTCTGATTTTCTGCAATGTTAAACTTGCCATGCTTCCTTTGAAGCAAACCAAGAACTTTAAAAAACATTTTATTTTTAGCCTTTTCATCACTATTGACATAAATAAATTGCACTTTCTTAACAGTATTTTTAGCATAATTATATGTAATCGTAGTTCTATCATTAGTGCCAAAATTGGCAGATTGTGTAGGAACTCTGAAAACACCATATCCATCATAAGAGGCTACCAAGTCATTGGAATCAAAACTTTCTTTAGTTGCATTTACAGCATATAGATAATCTGGGTCTTCTAATGGTTTGGTTATTTCTTCATTTGGTGAATTACTAACGTTAGGATTGTTTTGTTTTTTTGATTCACATCCAAAAAAAGTTATTGAAAAAATGCTTAAAAAAACTAAGGAGGTTTGTTTAATATTCATGATATTTAGGTTAAATTTCGAGTTCAAAACTAACTACAATACACAGATTTTCAAGTCTGATTTTGGTACTGTGGGGATTAATTTTGAACTTTGAGGGATACAATAATTTAAGATATGGAAATAGGAACAAAAGTTAAGAAATTGAGGGAGTTAAGAAACTTCACACAGGAGTTTATGGCAGCTTCTTTAGAAATGACACCTTCAGGGTATGGGAAGATAGAGAGAAATGAATCTGAGGTTACTTATCAGAAATTAGAAAAAATTGCTGAGGTCTTGGGTATCAAGATTGAGGATATTGTTAATTTCAATGAGAAAATGGTTTTCAATATCATGAATAATAACACCAGTAACAATGGATACGTTGTTAACAATAATTCTATTTCAGATAATGAGAAAAAATTATATGAACAACTCATTGAGCAACTACGAGAAGAAAACAAATTATTAAAATCAATGCTTGAAAAAGTGAATAACTAAAACTCATCTAATCTAAAACCTGTATATGAGTTAGGTTTTGGTTGAGTAGGTATAAACTACCTATATCGTCATTATTATCTTCTTCTTTTCACTGTCTGATTTATCTATGTTTTTGGTTTCTATCCCATCAAGTATCCTAATCGTGCTAAATTTACAATTATTGTTAATAATCCTTCAAAATATCAATCGCACTAAAACTTATATCATTCCATCATGCATGAGTATAACTAAAAAAGCTATCCAGAACAACCGGATAGCTTTAAAAATATCAGCGTTAACAAAGCTATTCGAAACTAATTGCTTTATATTCAGAAAGCGACGAAAGTTCACGAGTAGCTACACGACGCTCCCAAGGAATAGCTCCATTTGGATTTATCCAGCCAGTTGCCCAATTACTTTCAGCTACTTTTACTTTAAGTATTTCACCAGTTTTTGACCAATAAATGTCAATTAATATAGTAGCATGGGTACGGTCTGTCTTATAAAATGCCATGCCAGGACGATATGACTTTGTAGAAGATACCCCTGTTGCATAATACCCCTTTGCAATTCCTCCAGCACTTCGTCCGATTGTTTCAGCCCATTCAAGACATTGTTTTTGAATACTCAAAAAACTAAGTGTAGCATTATCAGAAGTTGGAACAGCTACAGAACCATTGCAAGCAAATAAATTGTAACGAGAAATAATTTGATTCACCAATGCAGTTTTACGGGTTGCATCATAGCCAGAACCAATAAAAGAAGTTACCATATCATTACGTACACTTGTGGGTACAACTGGTGTAGAACATCTATTTTTTACATTTGAACGATACCAATTATCATATTTTGAAATGGCACTTCTCATTCGTGAACCATCACCGCCTGCTATGTCTGTTAGCCATTTACTTTGATTATCAATTACTGAACCACCAGACAATCCACCAATAGCAGAGTTGGCGAGGCGAACAACATTTTTTTGTACCGTTGTTGTTGCTGCTTGATAACCAGTTAAAGATGCCCAACCTTCAGTAGCTGTAGTAACAGAAGCTACCGCTAACCGTTCCTTCGAATGACTCATAGAGTTTTCAGATTTTTGCATAAAAGCAATATTTGGTACAGGTTGTTCGATTGCATCTTTACAACTTACTGAACCGAAGACTATTAATAAGGTAATAGTAAAACCTTTTGCAAAATGTTTCATTTTAATAAATATTTGAGTTAAAAATCAATAGTTTTTTTTATGATTGAAAACTCATATATTTGGGTTCTCAATCATAAGATTGTAAAAAAACCTTGTTCGTAATGTTTTCCAGACGGCTCGAACGAGGTTATTTATAATGGTGGAGGACGATACAGTAAATGTAAATTCTTCATTCTGTTTAAATATTTATTTTAGAAATATCCTTTACTGACCCATCCATAAAAAAATAGTCTTCATAGATACTTTCTTGTGTAGTTTTCTCAGTAAACTTAATCTCAATTTGTTGAGAATGTAGTTCTTCAATAGCATATTTCGATTTATCAACTTTCTTTATATGATAAGATATTGATAAATGATTTTGAAAAGGTTCCATATCTTAGTTTTTCTGTAAATTTCTATATAATTTATTGTTCAATACTTTAGAAAAACTTATTTATTCATATGGGATGTATAAAAAAAAGATGTCTTTCGACATCTTTTTAAAATAGTAGAACTTGTATATGTTAGTACAGTAATGATTTAATTTCAGACAGTATATTCGTCAAAGATGCTTTTTCAATAGGGTGAATATGGTCTCCATCTGTCCAAATTAATAAAGTTTCTGCCTTATTTTTACCCTTCATTTGGGCAACAATCGTTTCCTTTTTATTAGATTTTAACCTCATACCTAACATTGTAGTAAAATAACTTGTATAACTTTCTGATGATAATACTGTATCTACAGAAAAACCCAGTTTGAGATTTGCTAAAACAATATTTAACAAATCAACCCTTTGAAGTGATTTTACTGTAGTTCGAAGTTTGTAAATTAAAATTGAAACCCTACGAGCTATCAAGCTATTAATAAATATATTCCTTACTTCATTATCTAAATCAAAATTTACTTTTTGAAAATTTTTGGTTAAATCAAAATTAAATCCTATTGTGTGTTGCTCATCTTTACATATTTCAATAACTCGCTTTATAACCTCTTTTTTTATTTCTTCCTCCCAGAACTCAAAATTCTTCAATCCAACATAGTCGTCCATTATTTCTAATAAATGTGGACTAGCAAACACTCCTTTGGGCTTATAGTTTTGAATTTCAAAATATTCATTAAAAAATAAATCCACTTGATTTTCATCAAATTCAAGTCGTGGAATATTTAGACTAAGTATTTCATTATTACTTGAATTTTTATTGTAACGAAGAGCAAAACCTAATAAATATTTAAGTTTATATTTCTTATTTATATTCTCAATCGTAATTATATGTTCATAGTCTTTTTCTTTAATTGCTTTTTTTAAAGATTTTAATCCAGATTTTGACAGTTGGCTTAATATCAGCTTGGTACAATTTTTTAATATTTTAGGCATACCCTCGGTTAGATAAAGACCTTGGTCTCCTTTCGTGGCGACTAAAGCTTTTTGTGAAAAATCTAAATCTTCTATCTTCCCTTTGAAAGATGGTTTTACATCGGGGTCTCTTGAATACGCTGTATGATACCATATTACAGGTTTAGGATTAAGCTCATTTAAAAATGATTGCAAATCCCTACCTCTCGTTTTGGTGCATTCAATTTTTACATCAAACCCTGATTCTCTAACAAAATCACTATCTAATTCTGCATAATTATGGTCAATTATTGCTAAAGTTATCAATTTTCTCTTTTGTGTGATTTCTTCTATAACTTGCCCAACAATTTGTCGTTCATACACATTAAAAAAACTTAATGCAATTAATCTTCTATCTTCGATAAAATAATTTTTAGGTTCAAAAATTAACGAACCTGTTGTTACTTCTAATTCTTCCTCTAAATCATCAGAAACCAAAATATCCAATTGGTATTCTTTTTCATCTGAAATATTCATGGTTTTGGTATTTTTAGACTAATTTTTGTTACATTATTTTCTGTATTTTTACTTTCGGCATCAACTTCAAGTCTCCAAAACTGCTTCGGTTCATAATTCCTTTTATTCCAACCAACAAAGTAAGGCAATGATAAATATCTTTTTATAGTACGAATACCAGCTGTTATTTTAGTAGAAAAAGATTCTGTTTCAATATCATGTACCCAAAAATCAAACGCCTCCTTGGTCATAAATTTATTATTTTCAAAAATTAAATAATCATATCCGCTTGATTCTACTAATTGTATTTTTATCTTGGGATTTTTATAATTTGTATACTTAAAAGTATTTTTAAGCAGCTCTAATATAACTAATCTGACACCCGTATTCAATCCTGTAACTTCATAATCTTTTCTAACTACAATTTCGTTAGATGAAGGAAGGCTTTCAATTAGTTGTAAAATAGTTTCTTTATGTTCCTTTTGAGAAAGAGATAAAGATTCAATACTATTTTTAATGACTTCTATTGATTCTGTTATTAATTCCAGTAAACAGAAAGTCTTAGTATCATTTTCTAAAAAAATAGCACCTCTTTCATCTATTTTCCCTGTATCAAGGTACATCTCACCCACTCTCATAATAGCTAAATTAAATTCATTTGCCTGTTTTAACCAACTTAATGCTGACTCAGATTTTAACAAATTTGTTTCTAAGTAACTACCCTTGTATTGATTATTTTCTTCTAAAAACTCAAGCCCTTTTTTGTTATAACTAACAAGTGCATTCAATTGATGAACAAAGCTATGCGATTGTTCATCGTTGATTTTTTTCCATTCAGCATCTTTTACTTTAATCAATGCAGTCTGTGATAGTATTTTTTCAATCAAAGCAAATAAATTACAAAGTTCATCTTCTTCTAATGCACGTTCAACAATAAAGAATAATATTCCGTTATATGTTCCATTGGTTTCAGGTCGTAAAAAATAAGCAAAAAAATCATTATCATAATTTCTTACAAAATCTGAGTAATAATTCATCATTTCATTTATTTTAGCTTCATTACCCTCAAAGTACGTATTAATTTTTTCAATGAATTTACTATTTTCAGAATTACTACTTTCGAGAAGTAAATTATATACAGCAAATGAGTCTGAATAATGATGTAATGCTTCTGCGTTACCATTTCCTTTTAGCACCAAACCCATAACATCGTTAGATTCCAAGATAAACTCTGTAATGCTAACAGCTTTATCTTCTTTGACCAATGTTGCTGCACCTTCAATACTTTTTCTGACTTTATCCATTTTACTAATTCTTTTTTCATCATTATTACTATGTTTTTTTAAGAATTCGTCAATATTATTGATATCTATGGTACGGACTTTCTTATAGTCACTAATGAAAAGAACTGTATGGTAGAGATATATTTCTTTAAAGTAAGATATTATACTTTCACAACTAAAATCGAAACATCTGGAAACAAATATTTCTTCATTTATTGCTCCTCCATGAAACAGTTTTTGCTGCTCTTGGATATATTTTCTAGTTTTGAAGTTAGTTAATGACATATTAAAAAAAATTACTACTCAATATAATCGGCATTGTTTTCAAATTTATCTTTAAGCTGAGTTGTAGCGTAAAAAGCTATCCCAATTGAAAAAAAAGCGACAATAAATGCACTATGTAACAAACTAAATCCCAAATTTTTCAATGGCATATAACCAAACTCAGTTAAAGGGAATAATAAGCCTCTAACTACATTTGGTACAATAGAGGCAACTGTACCTCTTAAATTGGTTCCAAATTGTTCAGTTGCATTCATTACGATTAACCCCCAAAAACCAACACTTGCACCAAGTAATGCACACCTAAAGTAAAAGTCAATCGAAGAAAAAATAGGAACATATAGATATATTGAAATAGCAAGAAATTGAAAAGCTAAGTAATATTGTATTACCCTAATTCTTTTGGCTATAAATATGCTTATCATACTAGCAAAAATATCAAAAATAGCTAAACTAAAATATGCAATCATAACAGCAATTGCTGGTTTGATTTCAGAAAGTAGTTTAACTTCCCCAAACTCTTTTGAAAGTGGGATTAAAAAACCCATTATATAGTATGCTGGTAAACCAGCTAAAATACAGTAAAGCATTTTCAATCTTCTATTCTTATCTGACAAAAGGTATAATAAACTTGTGTCGGCTTCATTTTCGGATGTTTTTTCAAATAAAATAGACTCCGAAATTGCAGAACGGAAAAATAATAGAATAATACCCAAGACTCCGCCTATAATAAATGCCCAGCGCCACCCACTTAAACTCAAATAAGTTGTATGTTCCAGTGATAACGCTACAACTCCAGCTATTACGGCTCCAAACATTCCAATTACTAAAAATATCATGTTTGTTAAAGTAGTCTTATTTGGAGGTACGACTTCTTTTATCAATGCTAACCCAACTCCCATCTCTCCAGCTAAACCAAAGCCTGAGAAAAATCTAAGGGCTTTGTACCAAGCTATATCTTGAATAAATGCATTTGCAATGGTTGCTATTGAAAAAGTAAGAATTATGCCTATAAGTGCTATTTTTCTGCCGTAAATATCTGAAATTCTACCCCAAAAAATTCCACCAATAAAAAAGCCAACAACTGTCCAATTCATTAACGAAATAGCAAAAGTACCTAACTCAGTCTCTGGGATATTCAATTCCAGTAGACTTTCAACTCTAACATTAGCAAAAATGGTTAGGTCATACAAGTCCACAAAATATCCAAATGATGCTATTAAAACAATAAACCACATTTTTCGAGTCATTTTTTTATTTTCCATAGATTTATAAGTTTAGTAAAATAATGCAAGCAAGTTGCGGATAAATTTTAGTAGAAATCTTATTTTTTCTTATTTTTTAGCTAATTGTATTACAAGGCATTAATTTTGTTGTCTAAAAGATAAAACTACTTAAATGCAATTAGATTTAAAGAATAAAATTTGCTTAATTACAGGTTCTACCAGCGGAATTGGGCTTGCGATTGCGAAAAAATTACTTGATGAAAAAGCCATTATTTATATTAATGGAAGGGATGAACAGAAGATGAAGGATGTACTTTCATCTCTGAAATCGGAATATCCAAATATCCCAATTAATGGAATTATTGCAGACTTATCAAAAGTTGACGGAGTTGAAAAAGTAATTAAAATGTTGCCTAAAATTGATATACTTATTAATAATGTTGGTTTTTTTGAGCCAAAAAGCTATTCTGATTTGACAGAATCTGATTGGAATGATTCATTTAATGTAAATTTTAGATGTAGCGAAAAATTGTCAAAACACTATGTAAAAGATATGCTATCAAACGGCTGGGGGAGAATTATATTTATTTCAAGTGCTTCTGGAATTCATATACAACCAAATCTTTTACCTTATGGAGCAGCCAAAGCTGCACAATTAACAGTTTCAGAAGGACTTGCAAAGACTACGATATACACAGGGGTTACAGTGAATGTAGTTGCACCAGGACCTACTTGGACAGAAGGGGCAAGAATTTTTATTAAAAAACTTGCCACCCAACGAAATGAAAGTTTTGAAGATACAAAACAAAATTTCTTCAAAATTGATAGGCCTAATTCAAAAATCAAAAGGTGGCTGTCTGTAGATGAAGTTGCAAATCTTGTAATTTTTTTAGTAAGTCCACTTGCTTCAGGGATTAACGGACAAATTTATATGCTTTACTGAAAGTATTTTATAATGTATTTTATTATCCAAAATCATAGAAATAGTCATTAATCATCTTGTTAAAAGTTTTTTCATATTGAATGACCCTATTTTAAATAAAATAGAGCATAAAATATTGCGACCTCATAGCAACTGCCGTTCACAAAGTCTCTCTTGTATAACTGTCTCCAAAATTCCAAATTCTTGAAAACACTAAATATTAAATCTATTAAGGCCTTCTGTCGGAAGGTCTTATTTTTTAGTGTATTTCAAACTAAAACTTTGAGTTGATTTAGTGAAGCGGAACATAAACATTTCTTCAAAACCTATTTTAAAAAGCTCAACCAATCCAGAACCCATATATGGGAATTGTTTTGCTTGGGTGTGGTATAAGCTTCGTGATGAGTTATTAAAGTATTCACCAAAGCCAAGCTGAACTGTAAATTGTTTTATTCTAAGACATACGGAGACCTGTTTTATAGTACACATTCATAGAATTATACCGTTACATAACCGAATAATAAAATTACTAAAATGATTCGCTTTTAATTTGTACTATTGCTGAAAATATTAATTTTTGAGATATAGACACTATTATAATAATACAAAAAGTACAACAAAACATTCGTATTTTTAGGAATTAGTTACAAATTAATGAAGACGATAATTGACAAACCAACCAATATAAACAAAGACTTGTTAAATCAACTTATCAATTTGGTTGAAGAGGGTGCCCAAGTTCAAAGACATTATATAGAGAGAGGAATTGAAACAGCCGACTTAATTGCATTATACGTTTTAAATGGTATTATACTTAGTTCTGTCACTTTGAAAAATCCATTGAAATCATACAAAGACAGCGTGTTTCAGTTAGCACGAGCTAACAAATTGAATATTGACAGTCTTAAAGAGTTAGGTTACATAATTACAAACCCTGAACATGAAGGGCAAAAGCTTTGTCAGAGTTTATTAACAGAGTTTTTTAAAATCATAGGAGAAAAACAAATGTTTGCAACTACACGCAAACCTTCGATGGCTCATATTCTTACGAAATTTGGCTTTGAAAAAATTGGACACACATATAAGACTGATTTGGAACTATTAGTTTTAAATGTTAAGGATAACAGAACAAATATCTAAAAAAAAATGATGAGAGAACAACTATCCACATATAAGTTTTAAAAAATGCAGCGGAATCATTCAAAAATGGCTTGAGGTTATACTTTGATTCAATTTTGCTGTATAATAACAAATCCTGTCCATCAGCTTTCCAATTAGCTGTTTTAGCTCTTGAAGAATTTATTAAATCTTATTGGGTGGAACGCTATTATTATTCAATTTCAAATGAGGGTTTTCCTGATAAGGAATTTGAACAAGAATGGTTGAACCTATTATATTTTCATCCAAGAAAACAGAAAGCCTTTTTTGGGTGGGGCATTTCAAGGGAATACAGTTCAAAGTTTATAACAATGATTGAAAAAGGAGAGTTAAAGTTAAAGAAACAAAAAGCAACGTATGTTGGGCTTAAGAAAACCAAAAAGGTTATTGATGTTAATGGTAAAATATCTTTGCCAACACAAATAAAAGAATTGGACGCTATACAGCTTATCTCGCTTTTAACTGACTATTTAAAGGACCGATGCGAAATGAAAAAGTTTTATGAATATCATTTTGACATTGAGGAAAAAGATGCACTCTTAACCGAAGAACTACATAACGAATTAAAAAAAATGGCGACACCGAAGTTGACTAAAGAGAACACCATCATTTGAGACAATATTGAAAAAAGGCAGCAGGTAACACAGGTAACTGTTGCACAACTACTTCCAAAAATCCAAAATTTCCAAAAAACAAATATATTGACATCCCGAGGTCTTTTTGTTGATTGCTTTAAATTTTAGGTGGCTTGCAACAGTTATATATTTCTTCAAACCCTAATAAAACCTACCCAACTAAGCCAGCCCCCCCCCCCTATACGGGCATTGTTTTGGTTGGGTAGGTATAATCATCACTTCTTCAATATTTTGTTCCGTTTCAATAGCATCAACTAATCTGATAATCTAATGGAAATTGGGTCACTTGTAAACTAAACTTGTCTCCAGTTACAACGAATGGAGCTACTTTAAGGTTATCATATTACCCATTCTACTACATAATCGCCGTTACTTACAGGATTCTAAATTGTATTGTTCTAAGAAATGAGAAAACCTGTTTAGTGGTACAAAATCATAGGATTATGAAGTTTTATTACCGAATAATAAACTTATCAAAATAATAAATGCTGATTCACTTTTAATTTGTAGTATTGCTGATAATACTAATTTTTGTGATATAGTCACTATTATAATACTATAAAATATTACATCAAAAGTATAATACAATATTGTAATAGTCCTAATAAATACAAAAAGTACGATAAAACTTTCGCATATTTAGGAGTTGGCTGCAAGGGTAAAAAGACACTTACTTAAATCATGAATGACATTTTTAGCGATATTGAACAAGCAGAACAAAACAGAAAGAAATTTTCTGACGATATAACTGCAAGCAAGTATGACCTTGACTCTTTACTAACAGAATTTAGACGTATTTCTATGTCTTATTATGATAAAGGAATGACGCCAGAAGAGCAAAAGAAATTTCCCAAAAAAGAATTTTCTACACGTATCAATGGACAAGAAGTAAAAATACCAATTGATAATAATATTTATGTGGATTTAATTACTTTAATCGATACGATGTATCCATCACTTATTGCCCCTTTTCACCATTACAATAATTACATTGACTTTTACTGTAAAGACTTTCTTTGGGACGATATAAAATATGACTTAGACGAAGATGAACCAAGAGATTCTAATACTTTGCGGAAAATTAAATATCAAATTGAAATTCAAGCATTGTTAATGTCAATAAAAGCTGGACTTGATAGATTTGTAAGTTTCTTTTCATACTACTTTAATGGTATTTCACCACACACAACTTTTGGACGTTATAAAAAAGAAAAAGATAAATATGATGGCTTTATGTATATTGTTAATGCTAAAAAAGAAAAAGACTCTTTGATGGCTTTCATACACGCCGAATATTTTGATTGGATAAAAATTGCTGTGGCACCGAGAGACACAATTACTCATTACAACGACTTAGGAATCTACTATGAATTTAATAGTGAAATTCAGGGAGACATTCCAGTTCACTACAATGAAAGGTTAATAAAGGAAAAAGGTCAAGCAGTAAGCCCAGTCTTTGTTTATTCATACCAAACAATTAAAGGATTTACAGAGAGTTGGCATAAATTTATTTCCAAGACATTCTTAGAACTTTTAACGAAGGACCTTATAACTTATCATCCCAAATTTTGAATACTTAATTTAGTTCTTGACCGAAAGAGTCCAGCAACCAACATTAGGTTTGGCATTATTAGGACAGACGGATATGGGTTCAATATTTATACTTTATTTTGCTTCAAGTTATTAATTTAGCTTATGAATAAAACATCAGCAATATTGCAATTATCAACTCTGATTATGGGCTAACGGGACTCGAATTCCCTAACAACGTCAAGCCTTTTCTGTGAGCAGTAATATTAACACACAGCAAACAATGTTTAAATTTTATACAATACCATCAGACGACATTATTGACAAACTTGTTGGTGAACAAGCAACAATAAAATTGTCATCAGCCTTTAATCTTAATGACCCGTATGAACTTAAGTTTAATTTGGACTTAGACCCATTAGCAGAGGGACATGAAGAACAATATTACAGAAATAATCCAGGTAGCACATTCGAAGATTTTAAAAGTTGGCAGAAACACACGTTGGAACACGATGGTTACACTTGGTACATAGAACAACAACTAAGAAATGCAGTGGCTCAAACAATAGCTCTATGCTCGTTTACGGAAGAAAATAAGAACAATTTAATGTGGTCACATTACACCAATAATCACAAAGGCATTTGTATCGAGTATAAACCAGAGTTATTTGAATACTTAAAAACATTAAAAGGTTACGTTGTTTTTAGTAAAGTAAATTATTCTGATGAACCACCAACTATTAAAGCACTTGAGGATGTCAATTCGAAAGTTAGAAAAGTTATGTTTAACAAGCAATCAGAATGGAAATATGAAAAAGAGTATCGAATTGTTTTCTTAAGCGACAAAGACACAGAGTTTATTCCAATACACAAAAAATATATCAAGTCTGTTTATATAGGTGCGAGAGTTGATAAAGAGATAGAGAATAAAATATTTTCAGTCTGTAGAAATACTGAAATTGAGGTATTTTACGGCATAACACTTGGTAAATCCTATGAAGTACATTTCCAAAAACATAAAGACGGAACCTTTTATTCAAAAACATTTTGGAAATAAGACTACAGCTTTTAGGGGTTTGGCATTATAGTGACATACGAGCAAATCCTTATCTTTAGTTTTTAAATCTGACTTTTGTTATAGTTGAGATGAAAAAAATCTATTACACTTACAAAGTCAAGTCCTAAACCGTAAGTGGCAAGGTTATGACTATACCTTGTAGCACAAAAATCATGTTATTACAAAAATCAATCATAGATGAAAGCAGAAGCAATGTCATTAACCTTTTTAGGTAATGAAGGACTGGTTAGAATCCCTTTTTTTCAAAGAGGCTATGTCTGGAACATAGAAAATTGGGAAGATATTATAAGTGATTTATTAGACTTTAAAAAGAGCCACTTTTTAGGTTCCCTTATATTAAAACAACTTGAAAAACAAACAGGTAAGCCCAAAGAAGTTCTTGTAATTGATGGACAACAAAGGCTTACAACATTGAGCATTTTGTTAAGAGCACTATACAATAGCTTTGATGAAGAAACACAAAATAATTGTGACTCATCAATCAGAAATTATTTGTTCTTTAAAAAGAATCAAACCGACAAAAACTTTTTTGTAAAAATTGAACACTCAAAAATTGACAAAAAATATTATCAGAAAGTTATTAATAACGAAATTCCTCAAGATGAATATGATGCTATTGTTGTTGAAAATCCTGCCACCAAGACAACTTCAAAATCAAATAAAGTTTTACAATGCTTTAAATACTTCTCTGATAAACTAAAAGAAACTTCAGTTGAAAATCGTTTAGAGTTATTTAATCGACTTCTTGACCAAGAAAATAAAATATTAGTAGTGATTGACTTGTCTGAAAAAGAAGACGAGCAAGCTATTTTTGACACAATTAATAGTGCTGGTGTTAGGCTGAGTAGTGCTGATATTATTAAGAATGCATTATTTCAGAAAGCTTTAGACCTCTTTGATAGTATTGAAGAGGTAGAAGCTTTATACAAAGACCATTGGGAAAATGTATTTTTGATGGATGAGGATGCAATTAACTTTTGGGACACTCCAAGAGCAACAGGTAGATTGATGAGAGATAATATAGAAATTTTGCTTCACTCTATTTCTGTGATAAAAGGGTTTTTCGACCCAGACAAACATACCTTGTCAGACCTTTCCAGTTTGTATAAGTCATTCATTCTGAAAATCAGCAAGGTTGATTTAGAAGCATTTATAGAAGAAATTTCAAAATATGCGAAACTATTTAGAGAAAAAATCCTTGTGTTTAATAGTAGTAGCTTGTTTAGTTACCAAGACAGTTCGCGACTTTTTCATATTTTGAGTGTGTGTGAAATTTCAACTTTCCATCCTTATATTCTCTCATTATTTTACAAGTATGACAAAAATGAAAGTAAGCTAAATGAGGAATTACACAAGATTGAATCGCTAATCATAAGACGGATGATTACAAAATCAGAAACGAAGAGCTACAATAAAATGTGTAAGGAGTTTATAAAAGACAATTCAAATATTGACATCAAAATTTCAGAACACACCAAAGATGAGATTTTAAATGGACTTTCCAGCATTTCCAACAAAAACGCAACACTACTTTTATTTTGGGTTGAGCTTTATCGTAGAGCAAATGACAGTAAACAATCAGTTAAAGAACTAAAATACAATTATTCATTAGAACATATCATGCCTCAAAAATGGGAAGAGTATTGGGGCGATGTTGATATCCTTGATTCTAATTCAAATATTATTATGGACAAGGAAGCTGCTAAAAGAGAACGATATTCAAAAATCTACTCAATTGGAAATCTGACTTTACTAAACAGTTCTTTAAATACATCACTAAGAAACTATGAGTTCAGTAGAAAGATTGAGGGCGAAGGAAGAAAAAGAGGAATCAGACATTATGCAGATTTGGGAATTACTCGTTTTGACATTTTAGACAATTATGATAATGGTGACAAAGTTTGGAATGAGCAAAAAATAAATCAACGGACAACAAATTTGGCGAATGACATACTGGCTATGTGGTAGATAAAATATAAATTTGCTATATGTAGTAGATTAACGTGAATAAACTAAATTGAAAGAAATAAAACCACTACCTTTTACAAAAGTTTCAGACAAAAAATGGACTTTTCTGTATTCTTTTAATCTAAAAACGATTAGAGATATCTTCATCTATGTTAATAGGCAACCTATTACTAAAAAAGAACTCTATGAAAAAATGGAGCAAAATATCATCAAACCACCAAAAAAACAATGGAGTGATGATAAAAACAAGAAGAAAGATAGATTAAAACTTGAATATTTACATGCGTCTATTTTTCTTGGATTAATTTCTCAAGACAATAACTTTCTGCTAAGTGTTAATTTTGATAGTTTTAGTAAGGAAAAAAAAAATCTCATTAAAGAAAATGAAAAAAGAGATTTTTCTACTGAAAAACAATCTTTAGAGTTAAATGATATTGAGAAAAAAGAGTTTTTGTCTATAATTTTCTCCTACAGTAGAGCAAAAGATTACTTATGGTGGTTTACAAATTTTGAAACACAAGAAATCTCCGATATTACAGTAGAATACATTCAAAGAGAGGGAAAACCTTTCTATCTGATGAAAGACAATACATCTAAAGGTGCAAGAATATTACATAGAACTATAGATAATAAAGATTGGACTATTCCATACGAAGAAGAGAAAATCAATAAAAAAGGAAAATTAACCTTGACCAATGATTATAGTAGGTTAGTAACATTTGTTTTGCCGAGTTGGTTTTGTGAATTAGAAGTAATAAATAGAATCCCTATTTTGAAAGAGTTTGGTTTTAAAAAGGGGAACTGGGAGATGCATTATCCTATATCGTTAGTAGAAATATCCCTTGAAGAGTTTGAAATATTTATTAAAACGACATTTGGAGACAATTCTAAATCTTATAATGCAATATGGATTCCGCAAATAATATACAAAACTGCTCTTAAATATCGATTGCCAACAGAAGTAATAAAAAAACTAATAATTCGATTGTTTGAAGAAAAAAGACAAGAATTTACCTTGGAGAGAAGTTCGTATCAAGTATTGAGATACTCCGCCGAATCGCAAAGGCGAAGTGATAATTTTCACCAAGAACTTTTCATAATTTATAATGATTTTCTAAGAACCTATTTAACAATTAATAACAAAAAGATATGAATACTTTTCAGCAAAGTTTAATTGGTAAACTGAATGAAAATCCTGAAGACAGGTATGCTAAATTAGGATTGAAATTTAATCCTTTTCCCGCTGCTGCAATCGCACAGTTTACGCATTTAGACCCTGTTGATAGTGACATTTTTGAAAAAATAGGTTATTTCATTACCAATACTTACAAAAAAAATGTTAACGATGGCAATATAGGGGATTATGCAGGCTTAACAATAGTTGGTTCTTATGGTTCTGGTAAAACACACTTAATGAAATATATAGAACGTCAAATAAATGACATCTCTATAAACAAATCAGTAGATTTTAGTTCACTAACCGCATTCATAGATAGACCCGAAGAAAAGCCACTAAACATTATTACTAAAATCATTGAGGATTTGCAGCCAGATAATTTACGGAGAATGATTTGGTATTGTATTTACCCCTATTTAATATCAAATAAAGACTCCTTTTTTGAAACGTATTTCAAAACATCTCTATTTACTGATACAGACAAGGAAGAATTGTTTAGACCTGAAATTTTAGGCAATCCTTTGGTCTTTTATGAAAAAGTTAAACGTCTTCGTGGAAATATAAATAAGCTATTTGAGGACTGTCAAAATATACTTACACATTCAAATCATGATTTTCAAATCACTAATGATATTTCAATTGCTCAAAGGTATCTTGGATTGATTTTTCCTGAAAAAGCTCCAAATCATAATTGGGAAGTATTAACGGGTTATGTTACAACGAAAGATGTCCAAAATAAAGAATTTTTATTTCTGAAAAGCCTCGTTAAAATTTTACAGAAAAATGGATATGGTATGTTATATGTTTTCATTGATGAATTTGAGAATTTTGCAACATTGAAAGGTGCAAAACTAACAAATTATATCAATACGCTGAGTACTATGATAAATAAGGAGAGAAATTGGGCGGTTATTACCTCAATAACTCAAGATGCCCTTCAAGCCATAAAACCAGAATCACCTCAATTGTTCGACAGATTGGTAAGTGTAGAAATAAAATTAAATTCACTCAATATGGAAACGGGAAAAAGAATGATAGACAACTATTTAAACTTTGCAAAAAAGTCATCCGAAGTCGAAACGCCTAATGTATTTTCAGAATTACTACTAACAGAAATGATTCGAAAAACAGAGGGAAATGCAAGAGGACTCATAAAACTTTGTAATAAAGTAATAGAAAAAGCTGCCGATAGTAAAAATTTTCAGATTCCTATTCAAAGTGAAATACTTGCTGATATAAACTTTTAACAAAATGCCATCTATCCAACTAACTGATTTAAAATTAAGAGTTTTTGTTGATACAAATGTTTTGATTGATGCTTTTATCACCCCTGACAATATAGTTAAAAATTTTTTGTCAGACCTATCTTCTCATCCTCAAATAGAGTTAGTAACATCTGATTATGCTTTGTGGGAGCAAAACGAGTTTATTAGGCAACAAACGTGGATTACAGACTGTGTAAAAAACAATCGCTCGTACAAAGAAGCTCAAAAACACAGTATCAAAAACACTAAAAAGCTTAGAAGAAAAGTTGAAAAAATGATTACTGTTGCTTCTGAAAAGGCAGAAGAGTTAGGAATTATAAACTATAATTTAATGGATAATGCAACGTTAGAAAGTGACTTTTTTGCTTTTGTTCAATATTTGCAAATAAATACTCGAATTGCAAGTAAAGATATATTGATACTATTGTCGGCATATTCTACTCAATCATCAGCCCTTTTAAGTAGAGATAGTAGATTTAATGGAGAAGTTACAAACTTGGAACTTTCATTAGATAATTCATTATTACCTGATAAATTAAAACAAATTTGCTTCATTAAAATAAACAAAATTAATAATCCATCGAATTTACAATATATGGAGTGGTTCAAAGATAGACTCCAAAAAAAAGCAGCTATTGGAAAATGTATTAATTACTATCAAAATAGAGTTATTGCATTGGACCTTAAAGAAGAAGTTTGTTTAGGCAATTATTTATTACTTGTGAAATTCGGTGACAATAATGAATTACAGAAAATAGTCTTCCAAATCGGTCAAAATTGTTTAAGAGATTATCAAACTAATACTAATGTTCAACAAGGTAAAAAAGTGACAGTAGCTTTACCTCCGGGCAACACTATTTATCCTTTAGACTGGTTTAGATATACAATAGTTTTCAAGCTAACTGATATTTAAGACTATTCCAAAATCAAAATGTTTTCAGAAAGTTCCAAACTATGACGATGCTTTAGTGTTTTCCATTTAGTCCCTCTGGTTCTAATCTTAATCTTTTCATAAGAATTGAAGCCTGCATTTTTGGCAATATCACCTAAAATGTCAGTAGTTGGAATAAAAATGCCGTATGGAGCGGAATCACCAAGTACCATAAAGGTTTTACCTCCTGTTTTCAAAACACGTCTAATTTCTTTAATTACGTTATACATATCTTGAAAATAAAGTAACATCATTATATCGAAACTTTTATTCCCTTTGCGTTCATTTCTGTTGTCAATAATTTGATGATAGTATTCTATTAATTGTTCAGCAACTTTGTTGTTTTTTTGATAAAACTCAGAACTTTTCCATTCTTCAAGAGAAAATTTATTTTCTGCATAATGTGTAGTTGATGCAGTTACTAAATTTTTTCTAACTTTTTGAGTTATATCGTTCCAGTTAGATGTAATTCCAAAAAAATGAGATTGTACTTTTGATACTTCTCCGTAATCTAAATTATTAAGGTATGGTGGCGATGTAATACACGTATCACAAGAATTCGATGGTATCTCTGAATTAATATTTCGAGAGTCTTGTAAATAAATTTTAGATGTTCTTTCTAACGAACTGTAAGTTTTTAAATCTGATAACATTGTAGTTGCTATCTTATAGAAAGCATCCAAACATTTAACATCTTGTAGAACCTTACTTCTTGATATATAAGGAGTAGATATTGGGTTTATACTACATTTATGTAACGTTTGACTTAGTGCTAATTTAAAAAACAAATAAATTTCTTCATCTTCTATTCCCTCAATATAACTTTTAATAGAATATAACTGTGCTAAATTTTCTGAGGTGTAAAGTGTATATAAGAGAGGGTTGATAAATTGGGTTGTGAGTGTACTCTCATTCTTCTGAACAAAATCTATAATATTGACCAGTCTTTTCTGCATGATGGAATCATCGAAATTCCAATTCAATTTTGCTTTAATAACATCGTACATAAACGACTGCCCTTCATTCCCAATCGCTCTAATCTGTCTTTTTTGAGCCTGCACTAATGTTGTCCCACAACCAGCAAATGGCTCAAAAATCATGTCATCTTGTTTTAAAAGGTTGCTATCAATTAATGTATCTATCAATTTATACGAAAATCCTGCGGTAAATTTATACCAACTGTGAATAGGAGATTTTAAATTATCCTTAGCTGTACCAATATTTTCGTGGACAAATTGCATATCTAATTTTTTTACACAAACTTATCAACTAATAAACACTTTTCCCAAGGTTTTAAAATATTTTTAATTTTACAGAGCTACCTTTATTTTGCCCTTGTTTTTTATTCATAAAAGACATATTCTGTGTCCCATAGGTCATAATTGTTTTTGACCCAACCAAAATAATAGCTTAAATACGCAATTAGCTTGGTTGGGTTACTATATGTATAACTTTTTTCATGAAAAATCCATGCCGAAATCTACTACATTATTTTGCTGATTATCAGTGGCTTCGACACTCCAACTTCTTATTCCGATTGTTTTTTGTTCGACTAAATTTTCAGGTAATTCATTAAGGAAATAACTCTCAACGGTCTGATTTTCAAGTTGATAATTTTCAGCATAGATTGATTTTTTTGTACGTGTTACTATCAATTCATCTTTGGCTCTTGTTAAAGCAACATACAAAATCCTTCGCTCTTCCTCCACTTCATCCAAGTTGCCTATGGAATAAGTTAGTGGAAATTGTGCTGGTGAAACATTTAGCACAAAACATGTATCGGCTTCTAAACCTTTGGCTGAGTGTATGGTGGAAATGATGACCTTATCTTTATTTTCACTTTGCTCAATTGTTGCTTTTTGTAATGTTGGGGAATTATTGATTTTCACTGAATTATCCAACAAACATTCAGTAATAAATTCACCCAGATTAGAATATTTACTTGCTAATACCTCTAATACTGGGAAATCTGGCTTTCTCTTGTTTTCCCAATCTTCTAAGTATTTAACAGATAATTGCTCTTTTAACTCCTCATACCCTTGATGTACGGCTTGTACTAAATTATGCCTATTATCAAAAATACTTTTTAAGGTTTTCGTAAGTTTTTGTTCGCTTAAACCAGATAATGTTTGCAACCAACTGATACATTCCTCCATATTACTTAAGCCAAGCATTTTTTCAAGATAAGTTGATGCTCGTACATCTCCAATCCCCTTCCAAAGAGTAAGAAACCTAATCCATGCGATTTCATCATTTTTATTATTAACCACCCTTAAAGCTGCAAATAAATCTTTTAAATGTGCTGATTCCATAAACCCCCTACCACCATAAGTAATAAATGGAATTTTCTTTTCAATAAAAACCGCTTGCAAGCTTCGAGTGTAAAATTGAGACCTTGATAATACCAAATGGCTCTTAAATTCTTTATTTTTATGATGAAAATTATCTAAAATTTTATCTGCAATAAAATACGCTTCTTCCCAGTCGCTTTCAACATTTATTAATTGTGGAATAATACCTGCTCCCCTTACGGCTCTTAATTTTTTATCATAATTGAGTGGTGATTTTTCTAAGAGCCAGTTTGACAAGTCCAGAATCTCTTGTGTAGAACGGTAATTATCTTCGAGTTTATACACTTCCGATTCTTTCACATTATCTTTGAAATTGTGGATATTTTTAAAATCAGCGCCTCTAAAAGAATAAATTGATTGTGCATCATCGCCTACACAAAACAAATGGCAAAACTCTTGAAATGGGCTGAGTAAATCCCACTGTAATGGGTTCGTATCTTGCATTTCGTCCACTAAAATATGCTCATACTTACGACAAATAATTTTTCTCGCATTTTCATCTTTTTGCAGTGTTTTAGCTACGATTTGCAAAATATCGTCATAATCAAGATAGTTTCTCTCTCTTTTCTTAGCTTCGTAACCCCTTAGAATTGCCTCAATACTTGGTTTTATTTGTAGCAACATTTTTTCAGCTTCTTCACCCTTGAGGTCAGATAATAACTTGATTTTGATAGTCTCAGTAAGATTCAACTTAGTATTCCGTGCAAAAGAATACATATCAACCAATTCTTGGGGTTTTATTCTAAGATTTTCAAAATGTAGACTATTCTTGCCGCAAATCAGCTTCATAATATTTATTTGGTCATCTTCATCTATGATAATAAAGTCTTTGATTCCAAATACATTCGGATGTGCAAGTAATAGATGATTACACCAAGAATGGAAAGTACTACCAGATAAACTTTTCGACTGACTAACCCCCAAAGCAGATTCAACTCTGGTTACGATTTCTTGAGCCGAACGCTTGGTAAAAGTAAGAATAAGGATTTTGTTAGAGGGTACTCCTTTAGAAATCAAGTCAATAGCACGAGCAATAATTGTCTTAGTCTTTCCAGTACCTGCCCCAGCCAATAATAGTAGGTGTTTTCCACCAAACTCCACCGCTTTTTTTTGATTTTCATTAAGCTCTGTCATCGTTCTTCAACTTTGAATTTATGTATTATGAGGAAAATGCCTAACTCGTGAATTAAAATTAGACACTTTCCTTCATAATGTGGCTTTCTACTTAGCTAAATCAATTTTTTGAGCAGTGATATTATTGAAATATCTATCCCCAACTTTTCTTGATTTGACATTAGCTTGCACCGATACATGATTTCCGACAGCTATGTTCGGATTATTTACTTTATCATTCCATACTTCTATAACAATAGATTTAGGGAATTTGCCAGCTTCAATTTCAAGTAAAAACTCTACTTTTTTACTCGATTCATTGTTTATAGTCACTTCCACTATTGGAAGGACTTCTGTGATTTGTCCACTGAAATACATTGGAGTGTTTGTTTTGACCCAACCAAAACAATTACCATTATAAGGGTTTGTAATGGTTGGGTAATTAAAAAATTATTATTCAATATCTTGTACCACTAATTCATATTTTGTTGGCTTACCAGCAGCGGTATGAATTTTAAGCGTACAAGGCTCTGACCTTATATTAGTGATTTCAATTTGTAGTTCTTCGATTTCCTTCAACCTTTCTTTCAAAGTATTATCTGAACACTCAAATTCAATCTTTAATATTTCAATCAGTTCTTGCTGAGCCATAGTTGCTTCTTTAAAAATATCACCTATTTTTTCAGCTACCATCTCAACATCTGCTACCTGACGACGTTCTGCCGTCTTCTGTCTTACTAATTCTCTATCTGCTAAAATTAAACCTTTTGCGATATCAGAATAAACTAAATACAAAGGCTCATGTCTTTTACCACTTCTACTCTTCAGGAATTTCAATTTTATGAGTTCAGTATCTTGATTTTTTGCATCCCTTTCAAATCCAATATGGATAACTGATGAAGCCTTGTTACCTCCCTCCGTTCCCGTGTGTCCACGAGCTTTCTCCGAGTTAGGATTCTCATGAAGAATCAACATAAACGTTGCGTTATAGTTATCGCATAGATTCCCTAAGTAATCAAACAACTTCATGCTTTCTGATGCAGAATTAAAATCTCCAACGCAATCGGTTGCAACATCCAACAAAACAAATAACGGATTCTGTGTTTCTGACTTTACATCATTGATAAACTCTTTCACCGCCTCAAGCCTTTTATGCCTGTTAATTGCTTTTATAGAGGTAAATCTAAAGTTTGAGGTTTGAATAGATTTATCAATACAAGATTTATTTTTGATTGATTGAATTCCCATCGGCAACTCTTCTTTCAAATTTCTCTCAGTATCAATATAACAAACCGTAACTACCTCATTATCAGATTTTTGAAAACCTAAAAAATCACTCGAACAACTTGATTCACTCAACAATAAACTACAAAATAATTCTCCAAGTCGTGTTTTATGACTACCATATTTTCCCTGTAGCAGATTAATAGTACACTTACGAACTACTGGAGTATCTCCCAAAACTATCAGAGGTGGTGAATAAACTATTTCTTCCGATGCATATTTTGAAATCAATTGTTCACTTTCCAAAAGCTTCACCAAAATTGTACTTTTCAAAGTTTTTTCTCTTATGATTGGTGGTTCTGGACTTGCCAGAACCTTTTCCAATTCACTCAAGAGTACTTGTTTATCCAATTTTAGTTGAAACCAATCGGCTATATCTTTCCCACCAGAATCTTTCAATATTGATGGCAGAATAAAATTTCGTATGCCCAAACTTTGGGACTTCTTACTACTTCCTTCCAAGCCTTTTCCATCAATATCTAAACACAAAACCAAATTTCTGCACTTACTTTTCAGTAACTCCAAGGTTTCAGCGTTTATTTCGGTAGAAACATTATCAATGCCCACAGACCAAATTCCATCATCATTCAGATTACCATTTGAAACCAGACAATCTTTCAACCCCTCAACAATTAATATCGTAGTACAATTTTCAGGTAATTGATAAACACCGAAAACACCATTATATCCGCTCGGCTTTTGCCCAACCCATTGATGTTTAAATTTTTTATCTTTTACCAATGGCATATATATCTTGTAGGAATTATCGTCAATCTCAAAAGAAAAAATAGGATTTAACTTATTTGAATAAACTTGTTTTCCATTTTTTGTTTTAAATCCTAACCAACTCTCTACCTTGTATTTACTTAATACTTCCTTACTTATGCCATAATCATTCCAGTAGTCGAAAGAACCACCGATTTCAAATTCAACCTTCCGCTCCGTACTCGATAGTCCTAACATAAGGTCATCATTTATTAGGCTCATTGCTACATAAAAGTCAATATTCTTCAGCTTCATCACAAAATCTATCGCATTAAAAACCAACCCTTCTGCAAAATCCTTATATAAGTATATTCCTGAGGTTGATTTAAAAATGCTCACCGATGGTTTTTTATCAGTGCGAAAAGGCGAATTAAAAGCTTTTCCGATTTCTTTAAACTCAGTGGCATAAAACTTGAAAATTTCTAAGCCACCGTAAGTAATGCTTAGAATATTTTCTTTTGTGAGGCTATTCAACCCAATCACTAGTTGTAATATCGGAATCAAGCAATGGAATCAATTTTTTCACCCATCTTTTCCCTTTATCAGAGAATACCAACACTTCTTTAGTTGTTCCCGTTTCACTATTTGTTATTTTCTCATTATCAATCAAACCTCGCAACTTAAACTCATACATTACCCAACCCCTTTTTGTAATGCCGTATCGTTCTAAAATCATTCGAAATTTGAGAGTTGACATATTTAACTCTGTTGCGACATATCTGTCGAGGTGTGCGAAACTATATCTGTGTAATTTCATTGTTTTTTTTTAGTTTTAATGATTTTTTAATAATTGATTTTTTTGTTTCTCGTTGCCCTGACAGCAAAAACATAGAGAGATTTTCTCTTAAAAAATACAATTTTTTTGCTTTCTTTATATAAGAAATATCTCCTCGATTCACCATCGAATAGAGCGTTGGCACTGCCAGATTCAAAAAAGCAGCGGCTTCCTGAATCGTTAAAAATTCAGGTAATGAGTCAATTTTTTGCGGAAGAGAAATCTGTCGAACTGCTACATTCACTGCATCGGTGATGAGTGTCTGGAGTTCTTGGGGGGTGGTTAACACCAGATTATTTTGCATTATCTTTTTGTCATTTGGCTATGATTTTCTCAAATGACGATGCAAAAGTGTGATATAAAAAAAGTAAAATGAATATAAAAAATGGGAAGTTTTTGTGTGGATGTTGAATGTTTTTATCCCATTGATTATCAGTTATTTATGGATAGGTTTTAGCCATTTTTCAACCATTTCTATTCTATCGGATGTTTTTGGGAATTTGTGACCAGACATTTCATAAATATCTGTAAACAATAAGAGTATTTGTCTTTCAGAATAGCCTTGTATTGTAGAGTATGCTGTACAGTTATTGATGTAATTAAAAAATTGTTGGCAAAATAAATGGTTAGTATTGATTTTTTTATACTCCGAAGCTACATTGAGTTTGTCTAAGGCTTTTTCAAATGTCTCCATAAAAAAAATGTCAAGTTTTGCTTTTTCCCAAAGTAAACTATCCTCATTTTTATCATAAATGTTCATTTTTATGGGTTTTGATTTACCTTCATCATCTTTTAGTTCTACTATAATTTTATCAATGATGTACTTATGATGAGAAACGATAACTTTTTTAGGCTCATCTTCTTTAGGCTCATCGTCGTTATTGTAGTAGTCTGGGTCTATAAAATCTAATTCTTGCTCAACTTGCTCTTGGAGTAATCTCTTTAATCTTGATAATTCGCTTTGAATTTTTGATATTTTACCTGCATTGTGAAATTTTGGTTTATTATTTTCATACATGCCCAAGCAGACTATCAATAGAAGTTCGATTTTATTTGAAAGTAGAATTGGATATTTCTTTTTTAATAGGCTATCCATTTTATTATACAAAACTCTTGAAACTGCCAACCTACAGATTTTATCAAATTTTACGCCTAATACTTCTCTTATATTCAAAACAGGAAAAAATGTATCTAACTCTTGAATGATTGAATTATCAAAAAGAATAATTTCAATGGTATCAGAAGGATTTTCACAGAATTCCTTCATTCTTTTAAAAGAAATATCTGCATTGGCAAAATATGTGTCTTTTAAAAAAGATTGAAAATCTATTGATTGTTTTTCTTCCATTAAAAGAATAGGGTTAATTTATCGCAAAATTAATAATTAGGAATAGAGTTCACAGCCTTCTTTTTCATCTCATCGGCTATCCTTATATACTTCATTGTATGTTTCAACGAGGTGTGCCCCATGAGTTTACTTACGGTAGCAACATCACTTCCATAAAATGCTAACAAAGTTCCAAATGTATGCCTTGCACAATGGAATGTGATGTGTTTATCCACCCCTGATACTTTTGCCCAGTTCTCAAGATTCTTAATTGTTGCATTGTGGCTTGGTAAATTAAATACAAAATCATCATCGTTTCTACGCTCAGGTAAAAATTTCTTTGCATTTGCATTCAAAAATAGGTTGACTGCTATATCTGTTTTAGCTTGATTCATTTGCAATGAGTCACCCTTGATGTATTTCCATTTTAAGGCTTTGATATCAACGAACCGTAATCCTGTATTACAAGCAAATAAGAAAGCATTTTTTACATTTTCATTACCACAATAGCTTGCTGTTAGTAATTTCAACTCATCAATATTCAATACATCTTTTTCTATACTCTTCTCTTGTTTTGTATTTTTTACATCTTCGGTTGGGTTTTGCTTGAAAATTCGATTTGTACCTTTACTTGAGTACGTTATAAATTTTTTGAAGCGTGCAAAATATGTGTGAGGGGTTTCACCATTTAGTTTTTTATCAAGGTAGGACTTGAACTTAAGGCACAGCGTTTCATCAACTTGCTTAGTGGAAAGTGGTGGTGGTGCAAATTCTTTAAACTGCTGATAAACTGCCAGCATAACTCTTTTATCTTTCTGCTTATAATTATTTAGATAACTATCGAAATATGTATAGAAGTCTTGGTTTTTTGTTTTCTTTTGCTCTACTATATCATCAATCTCATTATTAAAAAACTGTCTTTCTCTATCATTTCTAAGAGCTTCGACTTTGATTTTTACTTCTTTATTATGCTGCTTCTCAAGTACGCCTTTTGGTGTAATAAAAAGAAATTCATTTGTTGATTCCCATTTACGTTTATTGTTTTGATACCATACAAGATAGAGCCTCTCTTTATTATCAGAAGTAATTTTTCCCTTTATAGAGATACGTTGTTTGGTAGATTGTATTTCCATTTTTAATTCTGTTTTTTTATCTTTGTTTTTCTACACTTTGTAAAGTTAAAAAAAGTGTGGAAGAAACGAAACTAATGGAGGAAATTGTAGAAAAATTGTAGAAATTCAATAAATGAAATTATATAAACATTTGATTATAAGTTATTTATGCACACTAATTAGTACCCGTCCTCGGTACAACCGTAAAGCCTTGATTATCAAGGCTTTACGTGTTTTTAGACACTTGTGTTTTGCGTTAGTGACAAATTAATGACAAAAATTAGTAACTTTCCCTAAAATCTCCATTTTCCTGACAATTATCATACAAAGCTTCTCAAAAAAGCACTTCCTTTGCATAAAAATTACCCACAGATTATTATGCTTATTACCACAGCCGAAGAAGCTCTTAAATTAGTAAAGTCAGGCGATAACATTTTTGTACATAGTGTAGCTGCTACTCCGCATCATTTAACTGATATTTTAGTAAAAAGAGCCGATTCTCTAACAAATGTTGGCTTATATCATCTTCACACCGAAGGCGAAGCTCCTTACACCAAACCTGAATATGCTGGTATATTTCATACCAATGCATTTTTTATTGCAAAAAATACTCGTCAAGCAATTGCCGAAGGACGAGGAAGCTACATCCCCATTTTTTTGTCTGAAATACCAAGTTTATTTCGTCAGAATATTATTAAGTTAAATGTTGCACTGATTTCAGTTTCTCCACCCGAAAAAAGTGGTTTTTGTTCATTAGGTACTTCGGTCGATGCCACTTTGGCTGCCATTGATGCTGCCGATATTGTCATTGCACAAATCAACAAATATATTCCTCGTACGCTGGGAGATAGCCAAATTCATACCAGTCGAATTCATTATGGCGTTCCTTTTGATGAGCCTTTACACGAAGTTTCTTGGGGAAATCCGACCATTGAACAGCAAAAAATTGGCAATAATGTAGCATCTTTAGTAGAAGATGGAGCCACACTACAGATGGGCATCGGAAGTATCCCAAATGCTGTTTTGGCAGCTTTAGAACACCATAAAGACTTAGGTATTCATACTGAAATGTTTTCTGATGGTATCATTCCTCTGATAGAGAAAGGTGTGATTACTGGAAAATACAAAAAACGCAACAAAGGCAAAATCGTATCAACATTTCTTTGTGGTACAAAAGATTTGTATGATTTTGTTGATGATAATCCATTGGTTACAATGATGCGAGTCGACTATGTGAACGATACTTCAATCATTCGCCAAAACCCTAAAGTAACTGCTATTAATAGTGCTATCGAAATTGACATCACAGGTCAGATTTGTGCCGATAGCATTGGTGATTATATGTACTCAGGCGTTGGTGGGCAAATGGATTTTATCAGAGGGGCAGCACTTTCAGAAGGTGGTAAACCCATCATTGCCTTGAATGCAACTACTTCTAATGGTTTATCTAAAATTGTATCTCATCTGAAAGATGGAGCTGGGGTAGTAACAACTCGGGCCCATGTGCATTATGTTGTAACAGAATTCGGCATCGCTTATCTTTATGGAAAAAATTTAGTAGAAAGAGCTAAAGAACTCATCAAAATTGCTCACCCTGCTCATCGTGAAGCATTGGCTAAAGCTGCTTATGAACGATTTAAGCAAAATTATTCCAAATAGTATTTGACTATTGCTAAGCACAAATGCCCACTTCTTAAAAATTCCGTACCTTTGTGTATGGATTATTTCAAAAAATTACTTGATTTGCTTAAGACTGAGCGTGAGGAAGACCACGCTCAGTATCAAAAACTTACCGAACAATCATCTGTTGCCGAGCGTCGAGCCAATGGACTAACTTGGTATCCAATTGCTATCAGAGGCTCAGAAATGAGTCGTGGAGATTACATTACAGTCGAGGTCGAACGAACTACACATCAAGATATTTCACATCAATTACGTACTGGGATGCCTGCCGTTTTTTTTGGCAACCACGATCCACAAAAAGATCGTATTGAAGGCACGATTACGCACCAAAATGGCAATAGATTAAAAATCACACTTCGTACCGATGAATTGCCTGATTTTGCTCGTGATGGCAAATTAGGAATTGATGTACTTTTTGATGATAATTCTTATGATGAAATGCAAACGGCTCTCAAGCTCGCTAATGAACTTTCGGAAAAACCTGAAGGTAATTTAATAAAAATTTTAACGGGTGAACGACAGCCAACATTTAATAAAGATTTATATAAAATCACATTACCAAAACTCAATTCTTCCCAAAACAATGCAGTTGACAAAATACTGTCAGCCACTGAATTAGCCATCGTTCATGGCCCTCCAGGTACTGGAAAAACCACTACTTTGGTACAAGCCATCAAGGCTTTAATCAAGCAAGATAATGCTAAAATTTTGGTTGTTGCACCAAGTAATACCGCAGTAGATTTATTGAGTGAGAAACTTTCGGAAGAAGGCTTAAATGTATTGAGAGTAGGCAACCCTGCAAGAGTAAGCGAGCGTTTGATGTCATTAACTTTAGATAGTAAAATATCCGAACATCCAATGATAAAAAATGCCAAAATGCTAAAAAAACAAGCCAATGAATACAAAAGCATGGCTCATAAATACAAGCGAAATTTTGGAAAGTCGGAGCGTGATCAGCGAAAATTATTGTTTGAAGAAGCTCATAAAATCATGAAGGAAGTTGATAATACCGAGCAGTATATCATTAATGATTTAGTTACAAAAGCTCAGGTGATAACAGCAACTTTGGTTGGTTCAAATCATTATACAGTCCGAAACCTAAAATATCATACAGTAGTAATTGACGAAGCTGGACAAGCCTTAGAACCAGCCTGCTGGATTCCTATTCTAAAAGCTCAAAAAGTAGTCTTAGCTGGTGACCATTGTCAATTATCACCAACGATTAAGTCAAACGAAGCAGCAAAAAATGGTTTAAGTACTACTTTGCTTGAAAAATGTGTAGCTCTTCACCCCGAAGCGGTTACGCTTTTAGAAGAACAATACCGCATGAATGAGCAAATCATGGCACATTCTTCAAAAGTTTTCTATAATAATCAACTAAAAGCCCATGATTCGGTAGCTAAACATTTGCTTTTTGATAATGATTTACCATTACTATTTATTGATACAGCAGGATGCAGCTTCGATGAAAAACTCGACGGTACAAGTTCGACAAACCCCGAAGAAGCAGCATTTTTATTCAAACATTTAAGTTTATTTACGACTGAGTTAAAAACATATTTTTCAAAAGAAAACTTCCCAACGATTGCTATTATTTCGCCTTATAAACAGCAAATCAATATTCTAAAAGAGCAACTCGAACATTCACCCGATTTACAAGATTATCTTAGCAAGATTTCAGTAAATACCATTGATAGTTTTCAAGGACAAGAGCGAGATATTGTCTATATAAGTCTTACTCGAAGCAACGCCGAAGGAGCGATTGGCTTCTTGTCTGACATCCGTCGTATGAATGTGGCCATGACCCGTGCCAGAAAGAAATTAGTTGTGATTGGTGATAGTGCTACACTGGCAAGTTCAGCTTTTTATGCCGATTTCATTGCTTTTTCACAGGAAATTGAAGCTTATCAGAGTGCTTGGGAGTGGATGTAAGGGGATTTATCCATAGTCCTTATTTTTTTTATTAATTCATCGGTATAAATTTTAGCACCATACTTATTCAGATGGTTCTCATCAAACAAGTAGCTTCTTTTTTTCATATTGTTTAGAAACAAAGGTGAATAAAACCATCTATTCTCAGGAAGTATCTTATTGAAAATTGGAAAAGTAAGCGTTTTTTCTTTTATATCTTTAATCGTTGTAGGCACAAAGAAAATGATATTAATATTATTTTCTTTACCCTCATTAATTAATTCTTCAATGAAATGAAGATATTTATGCTGGACAGGATTTAATTCTTTATTTACATTTGCTATTTCTTGAAAAGTAATAACTGTCTTATTACTTCCTTTATAAATTGAAGAATCGTTGACATATCCTATTTCAGGTTTAAGCGTCAAATTTGATTCAAATAGTATCTTGATTGATTCCTTTAAGCTCAGAAAATGAAATATTATGTTATCTATTTTTTCAATTTTTTCACTGAGTGTCAAATGTAATTTCAATAAATTTATGCAATCAGTTTCTGAAAAAAAATATTTATAGGAGACTGGAGGAGTTGGTTGGCTGCTGCAAAGTTCTATAAATATAGTACTTTGAGGTGGAGAAATCTTAATAAGTCTTTTTGCTAATAAGTAGTTATACAAAAAACTTGATTTAGATAATCCAAGGTTATAAATTCCTTTCAATTTAAACGTTTTTTGCAATTGGTCGGTATTAACACTTCGTCGAACCCTACTTGTACCAACAAAATATATTTTTGGTGATTTATTTGCAAAATCAATTTGTTTTTTAAGTTCATCAGCAGTATTAATCATATTAACGACAGTTCTACATCCGATACTAAACAAAACAACTATAAAAACATAGCTTGTGAATTTCAAAAGAGATGGCTTTGTTGAGCTAAGCATATTTAGAAACGGGTGTAATAAAAATTCTGTTGAGGAGTTAAACCAAAGAAAAGGATAAGAATGGTCAAAAGTATATAAATCAACCAACGTTTTGTGAAAGAAAGTGTCGCTATATATTCATCTATACTTTGTTGATTTGCTTTCCGATTGATAAAATCCATAAATAAGAAAAGAGGTGGTATAAAAATGAATTGTTTTATTAACGTTGTTTCATTCAAAAATCTAAAGTTAGAACTTAAAAATAGTGCATTTATTGAGCTTTTAAAGTCATTAGACCTAAAAAAAATAGCAAGAAAAGCAGCAATAATTAAGTGATAGAAAACACCAGCTATTTTTCTAAAATTAGTTGAAAAAACCTCAAAATATTGTTGATAATTTCTTTCTAATAATATCCATGTGGCATTAAGTATTGACCAAATCAAAAATTTAATAGATATTTCATGCCATAATCCAATGAGCAAAAAAGTGATAAAAGTAGCTATATTATTTGCGTTTTTAGACTTTATATTCTTTGCAATAGCAAAAAAGAAATAATCTCTAAACCAATGATTTAGTGTAATATGCCACCCTTTCCAAAAGTTTTGTCTTGAATTTGACAAATAAACTCGATTCCCAAAATTAGGATTGAGACGAATCCCAAAAATGCGAGAAATACCTTGATAAATATCTATATAAGAACTAAAATCACAATAAAGTTGTAAAAAAAACAACAGTCCACCTATCAATACTATTATTCCTTGATAGGTACTTGGCTCATCCATAATTCTATCAACAACGACCTTAAGCTTTTGAGCTAATACAAGATTTTTAAATATACCCCACAAAACTAACCTAAAACCCGCCGAGAAATTTTCATTTGAAAATTCGATTCTATCTGTAAATTGTCGGATAGTTTTTTTATACCGTTGCAAAGGTCCTGCACTTACGTATGGAAAATAACTTAAATATAGTAGAAGGCGTTCGTAGCTATTTTCTGCCACAATATAACTCTTCTTAATGTCAAAAAGATAACTTAAAGCATTAAATGTTATGTATGAAATACCAAGTATTTCAAGCGTTTTTGTTCGATTTTGAACAAATAAGAAAGAAAATTTTAAAAATAAAAGTGGAAGTAGTGTACAGATAATAAGTACAAAATACTGAGCTTTGAAAGCTTTTTTTTCAACGTTTTTTCCTGCAAAAAAAACAAATAAAGTGTAAAAAAGAATAAAGATTAATCCAGTTAACCCAGCATTAAAAGCATAAAATATCAGGCTCCCAAATAAAAGTATTCTCCATGCTTTTATTTTTTTTTGTAGAATACTAACACTTACAAGAGCGATAAAGGCAATAACTATCGTAATCGAAAGATTGATTGACATAGAATGTTCTATTTCTTGGTAACATACAAGTTTTTGATACCACGCATAAAGACCGATTTTTGCCAAACTACTTCATCCTGTTCACTCAAACGATATTTTTTCAAGCAAAGAGCTAATGGTTTTAATAATCCTCGAAGTTCTAAACGGGCTAATTTTGCACCAATACATGAATGTGAGCCACTTCCAAATGCTAAGTGTGGATTATATCCCCTTTCAGGAACAATTTGTTGGGCATTTTCAAATACTGATGGGTCTCTATTAGCAGAAGCTAAACACAAAAAAAGCTTCGAGCCACTCGGGATTTCATGCCCTCCAATTTCAATCGGATTTTTATTAATCCTGATGGTATATTGTTGAGGTGAGGCAAAACGGAATAACTCTTCGACTAAAACATTAACTTGTCTTTCGTTGGCTTTTTCAATAAAATCAAGTAACTTAGGTTGTTTTAACATCTCAAGCATACTCATGGTCAAAGTATCCACAGTCGTTTCAATGGATGCAAAAAAAACTAAAGAAATAAGAGAGATAAGTTCATCTTTAGACAGAGGATTTGCCAATGCTGAATTATGCTTGCAAATTTGCCTAATAAATGAGTTCTTAGGTAAATCTGGGTTATCAAAATCGTCGGATATCAACTCAAAAAGCCATTCTGCTTCTTTATTTATAGCTTGATATGTTTTAATAGGAACATAAATCCCCTGAGACATTGCTAAATGATGGGAAGTATTCCTAAGTTTTTCATAATTATTCCAAACATCTTTAAAATCATTTGGCTGATAAAATGAAGAAAAAATTAAAATGGGAAGTATTGAAGCAACATGCCCTAAATCCAAATTTTCATCCTTAAAATTTTGATCTAACCAATGCTTAACGTTGGTACTCACAATCTCATCATAATCGTACTCTTTTAACGTTTGTTCTAACAAGGCCCTACCAATCAAATGCATCTCATCATTCAAATACATTAACCATTTTTTAGAGCTTTTGGCTAAGTATGGACATTGTGCTGTATTTTTAAAAATAATGGGTTCTTTGATTTCAAAATAACCAGATAAATCAGTAGTATAAAACTCATCAGAACGTAAAATTTGCTTTATATCGCTGTGTCTAAACAATATCCACTCGCTAAAATTTCCTTTTTGAACGGGGTTAAATTCTAAACATTTAGAAAATTGCGGATAAGGGTCTTGGATATATTCGCTCGATGTTGGGTTCCATTTAATTAATTGTTTTTCTTCAATAGCCATTCTATTAATTCGTTTACTGTTTCAAACTCATTAAATATTGTAGGTTCGATTTCATAACCAAGAAATTCTTCTAATGAATAAGAAAGGGAAACTGAAGAAAGAGAGTCTAATCGGTAATCTTCAATGGGTGAATTGAGAGAAATTTGATGTGGTTTTAATGCTAATTCTGAGGCCAAGTTTTCTTTGAACCAGTCTTCTAATTGTTCTTTTGGCATTATTTTAATTTATATTTTTTGATAATTAGATCGTTTACAAAGGTAGCATAAATTCAAAAAAAGATTGATTGTCTTTTCAAAAAATCATCAATACTTATGCTTTTCTTTTTAAAAGAAAGGCATTTATAGCCATACATCTATTATTAAAAAAGCTTTTTGTTCACACATTAAGCAACATAACTTTATTGTTTTTTAAAGGGACTTGGGTTTATTTTAGTTTTTGGTAGATAAGAAAAGAAAAAAGTCAATAAAATAAGACTAATCATTTTATTGACTCCTTCATTTATTTCAGTAAATCCTGCAAAGTTTCAAAATTCAGTTTTTCATCAAAAATCGCCCGAATTGGGATTTCAAAGCCTTTTATCACACTACTTTTAATCGTTCCATTACTCGATTTTAGATTTAATTCATAGCGTTTTTCGTTTAATAAATATTGCTCAATTACCTCACTATCAGGGTCTATTATCCAATATTCAGCTACTTTATGAGTTTCATAATCATCAAATTTAACCCCTCTATCATTCTTTGCTGTACTTTTTGAAAGAATTTCTACCACAAAATCAGGAACAGGGAATAATGTTTGAACTTCCTTGAAATCTTTTGCTTTTTCATTTCCGAAAAAAACAATATCTGGTTCATAATCATTTCGAGTAAAAACTGTCATTATTTTCTCAAAACCTACAAAACCCAACTTGTATTTATAGCAGTGGGTATCCAATAATTTGTACAGCAAACCTGTAGCCTGATTATGTCTTTTCATTACAGGTGAATGCACAACAATTTCACCATTAATGAATTCAACTTTCATTGATTCATCAATTTCGTTATAGAATATCTCCCTACGTACTCGCTCTTCATTCAATTTACTACTTACTTCTTGAATCAACAAAGGAGCATCAGGTAAATCTAAGATCTGTTCTAAAAGATTTTGGTGGAACATTCATTTGCTTTTTAATAGCACTAAGTTAGTTATTTTCACAAATACTTCCAAAGTTTTACTCATCAAACTTCACCCCTACTGGCTTACGATATTGCTCAAAAGGGATTTTCAGTAAACTTCCCAATCGGGCATTTTCTTCAGGTTTCATGTGTGTATCAATGCCATAAATGATTTTGTCACGGTCGAGAATCATAAATGTCCCAAAAATTCTATCCCAAATCGAAAAGATATTTCCGTAATTTGAGTCTGTATAAGGCAATACATAATGATGATGTACTTTGTGCATATCAGGTGAAACAAGCACCCAACTCATAGCATTGTCTAGCCATTTAGGAATCACAATATTAGCATGATTGAACTGAGAAAGTAATACTGAAATCGCTTGATACATAAAAACCATCCACATCGGAGCTCCTGCTATTACAATACCCATTGTCGTAAAGATAAAACGAAAAACACTTTCGCCTGGGTGATGGCGATTGGCCGAGGTTGTGTCCACGTTTGTGTCCGAATGATGTACCAAATGAAATTTCCACATCCATTTCACTTTATGTTCTGTCCAATGTACAAACCACGCCCCTATCAAATCTAATAATAGTAATCCTACAATTGTAAAAGCCCAAAGCGGCATTTCGGGCAACCATTGTAGAATGCCAAAGTGATTTTGTACAGCCCAATCAGCCGATTTAAGTAAAATAAAGGCCAAAGCAAAATTGACAATAATTGAAGTAATGGTAAAGAAAATATTGATTCCTGCATGTTGAATTTTGTTGTATTTAAAATTGAACAACGGAACTGCGTATTCCACCATCCAAAAAAAAGCAATTCCACCAACTAAAATAATACTTCGGTGCAATGAAGGTATCGTTGCAAAATAATCTACTATTTGTTGCATAAGTTTATAGGTTTTTAGTTTCTTGGCATAAAGTTAGAGAGAAGAACGAGATATTAATATTTTTTTTATGCGAAAAAATTACAAATATTTATATTTTTTCTTTAATTTGTGATATAATAACTTTTGTTTATCTATTTTAGTTTTTTTGAAGGTGTTTAATTGATTTTACATGAAAAAATGTGTTTTCCTTGATCGTGACGGTGTATTAAATGAAGAACAGCATGACTATGTAAGTCGTGAGGAAGATTTTGTGATTCGAGATGGCGTAGTTGAAGGACTGGTTTTATTAAAAAACGCAGGTTATTTACTCATCGTAGTAACAAATCAAGCTGGAATAGCCAAAGGAATGTACACCGAAAGCCTTGTCAGGGATTTACACAATATTCTTCAAAATAAATGTGGTGGCATTATTGACGACCTTTATTTTGCCAAACATCATCCAAAATATACTTCAGATTCGCTTCTTCGTAAACCTGATTCGCTCATGCTTGAAAAAGCGATGGCAAAATACCATATAGATTCTACCCAGTCATTTATGATTGGTGATGCCGAGCGTGACGTAAAAGCAGGAAAAAAAGCTGGTGTAAAAACAATTCACATTACGGGAGGTAAAGAAACAACCGATTTAGCCGACTGGCAATTTGGCAGTCTGTTGGAAGCTTCAAAATTTATTACTAACTCAATATAGTAAAATCAAGCGTGTCTTTTTTCTACAGGTGTTTTCGGAGCAACTTTGCCATAAGCAGGGCATTGTTGACGGCGACATGATGCCATTCCTACAATCATCAAAAGGCTTAATATCAATAATTTAGACTTCATTAGTAAATATTTTATTGGTTGTTTTAATATCTTTATTCATGTCCTGAGTCTATCGAAAGAATCAGGACATGAGTAATTTTTTTCAAGTTCACAATGTTTAATTTCTAAACGCAAATATCGCAAAATTTATTTTATAGCACCGCCTCTTCCTGTAACTCTTCTGTGGTCTTTTTGCTCTTTTTGCTAATACTATTATTGATCAATTTTTGTGGCTCTGTTTTTTTATCTGACTTATAACCTAAAATTTTCATCATTGAGTCACTGTCTTGTTCGGGTGAAAACAATTCGGTCGTAATATTTCCTTCATCATCCAAATTAACCAAAACGTGCTGTGGAGCTGGAATCAAACAATGTTGAATACCACCGTAGCCACCCAAAGATTCTTGGTAAGCTCCTGTATGGAAAAATCCAATATATTGGTCTTCGTTGTCAATGTCAAAAACTGGTAAATATAAGTCTTCTGAGTGAGCCTCTGTATTATAAAAATCAGCAGAATCACAGGTCAATCCTCCCAAATTTACTTTTTCATAAGGACTATCCCAGTTATTGACAGGCATCATGATATATTTCTGACCAATTCCCCAAGAATCTGGCAATTGTGTAATAAATGAGCCATCAATCATGTACCATAACTCACGGTCATTTTGCTGTTTTTTATCAATTACCTTGTAAATAACTGCCCCACTTTCACCCACAGTATAACTACCAAACTCTGTAAAAATATGTGGAACTGGTACGTTATTTTTATTACAAATCCACTGAATATTTTCTATAATTTCATCAATCATTGCTTGATAATCATAATTAAAAACCAATGATGTTTGAATCGGCAAACCTCCACCAATATCAATCGAATCAAGTTCTGGACAAAGTTTCTTCATCTCGCAATACTTGAACATAAAACGAGTAAGCTCAGACCAATAATAAGCATTGTCTTTGATACCTGCGTTGATAAAAAAGTGCAACATTTTGAGTTTAAAGCGAGAATTTGGCTTTATTTTCTCTAAATACAAGCTATTAATATCATTATAACGCACACCCAAACGTGAGGTATAAAAAGCAAAGTTTGGTTCTTCATCAGTTGCAATTCTTATGCCAACACTTACAGTTTCGGCGGTAGAATTTTCGAGATAATAATCAATTTCTTTCAGATTATCCAAAATTGGAATACAGTTTACAAAGCCATCGTTATGCAAAGCCGAAATATCCTCTAAATACTTCGGACGCTTATATCCATTTGAAATGATATAAGTATTTTTATTTATTTTTCCATCTTCATACAAAGCTCTGATGATATTGATATCAAAAGCCGACGAAGTTTCTAAATGCACATTACTTTTCAAGGCAGTTTCGATCACAAATTTAAAATGTGATGACTTTGTACAATAACAATACGTATAATTGCCTTTATAATTATACTTTTTCATCGCATTTCTGAAAAGCAATTTGGCATTGTCAATATGCTCTGCTATTTTTGGCAAATAGCTTATCTTAAGCGGTGTACCATATTGCTTGATAATATCAGTTAGGCGAACGTTGTTAAAAAGGAGTGTATGGCTATCATCGACACCAAATTCACGAGTTGGAAACTCAAATGTTTGTTCGATTAGATCTATGTAACGTTTCATATTAAGTGTAAAATTGAAAAATATGTGCAAATGTCATATTAAATTAAGAACTTTGCAATGAAATTATTAGCTTCTTTTGGCTTTTAGCAATTAGCTATTAGCATTTAGCTAAAAAACGTTTCCCTCCATTAGAGAAACGAAAGTTTTCTATAAAAATTTAAAAGCCAAACGCTAAAGGCTACTAGCTTTTCTTTATGAGCAAAAAAATACATTTTATAGCTGTTGGTGGTGCTGTGATGCACAACCTTGCACTTGCCTTACACAAAAAGGGTTATCAAGTTACTGGTTCAGATGATGAAATCAATGACCCATCGAAAAGCCGCTTGGCTGCAGTAGGTATCTTACCTACTGAATTAGGTTGGTTTCCTGAAAAAATAACTGCCGATTTAGATGCCGTGATTTTGGGGATGCACGCCTTTGTTGATAATCCGGAGTTGGCAAAAGCACAAGAGCTTGGTCTAAAAATATACTCTTTCCCAGAATATATTTATGAGCAAAGCCTTAATAAACAAAGAGTGGTAATTGCAGGAAGTCATGGCAAAACAAGCATTACAAGCATCATTCTTCATGTTTTAAAGTTTTATAAACGAAAATTTGATTATTTGGTTGGTGCTCAAATTGAAGGCTTTGATATAATGGTCGAACTCAATGATGATTCACCAGTTATTATCATCGAAGGTGATGAATATCCAGAATCAAAAATTCATCTCAAATCAAAATTTTTATTTTATCACCCACATATTTGTTTGATTAGTGGCGTAGCTTGGGACCATTTTAATATTTTCCCAACTTTCGAGAGTTATGTACAAACTTTTGAAGAATTGGCCGATGGTTTGCCAAAAGCAGGAAGCATCATTTATGATGAAACCGATGACATTGCCAAAGTTATTGGGGAAAAAGACCGTGCTGATGTGGCTAAGTTTCCTTATAAAGCTCATCCGTACAAAGTCGAAAATGGCAAATGTGTATTATTAACCAGCAAAGGCGACGTACCATTAGAGATTTTTGGAGAGCATAATATGAAAAATTTGAATGGTGCAAGACTCATTCTTGACCGTTTGGGAATAAGTGATGAAGAATTTTATATAGCAATCCAACATTTTACTGGAGCATCAAAGCGTTTGGAAAAGCTGGGTGAAAATACCAATACATTGATTTATAAAGATTTTGCTCATGCACCTTCAAAACTTGAAGCTACCACCAATGCTACCAAATCTTTGTACCCAAGTCGTCGATTGATTGCCTGCTACGAATTGCATACTTTTAGTAGCTTAAATAAAGATTTCTTGCCACAATACGAGCATAAAATGGACGATGCTGATTTGTCTATTGTCTTTTATTCGCCACATACCCTTGAAATGAAACGCTTGGCGATGATTTCGCCAGAAGATATTAAAAAGGCTTTTGGGGACAAAAACTTGCTTGTATTTACTGATAGTCAACAACTTATTGACTTTTTATTAAGTCAAAACTGGTATCAAACTAACCTTTTAATGATGTCTTCTGGAACATTTGGAGGCATTGATTTAGCAAAGTTAGCAGCCGATGTTTTGGCTAAGGATGTCCAAGAAGAATTCCCGAAAGTAAAGGTTATTTCGCAAGTAAAAGAAGACAATTCATGGTCAGGCTTGCTTTCACAATTTAAGAAAGCATTTGAATAAAAATAAAACTTTTCAATAGCCATAGTACTACTGATGATAAAATTATAGTTTAAAAGTCTTTTTCAGGTAAAATCATTTTTTAAAACATAATTTTATCATCAAAATCAAAAACAAGTCGTAACTTGAATTTTGAAAATAATTGAGCAACTTTTTGCTAATGACTGTAAAAAGGTTTTTTATTCATTAATGATGAATATTAAATTTATACCAAATGGAAAAAAATCAGGAAGTAAAAAAAAGAATACCCCCGATAAGGGCAACTATTAGATTTAATTCATACCCCTCTGAAATTTGGAAAGAATTTTTTCCAGAAGGCCAAAAAAGACGATATATGGTGTCCAATATGGGGAGGGTAGCATCGTTTTATACAGATATTAATAAAGATGGGTATCTCTTGAAATTGTCACTTGGTGATTTAAAAAGTGGTCTGAAAATTTCGCTGAAAAAATATTTCAAAGACGAAAATGGTAAAACCATCTCTGAAAATCAGTCTTATCCAGTCCACTACCTCGTTGCTGAGAACTTTATGGAAAAAACTGATCCTGATCATGTAAAAGTTCTACACATTGATCACGATAAAGCCAATAATCAAGTAACAAATTTGAAGTGGGGAACGCTTGATGATGCCTTGGCTCATTTAAAAAAGAGTCCATTTTATAAAGAAAGGACAAAAGGTCAAAAATTGACTGTTGAAAAAGTAAGACTTATCAAAAAGAAAATTGCGGAAGGAAAAACTAAACAATCTATTTTAGCAAAACAGTTTGGTTTATCTGAAATGGCTATTTATCGCTTGAAAACTGGAAAAAACTGGGCAAATGTAAAGATTTGATAAATAATAAGATAGCCATCAACTTATTTCATATACTTCCAAAAGCCCCAAATTTTTCTGTTTTTTAAGTAGGTGAAATCGGTTTCATTATCGTATGCTTCACGCTCAAAACTGATTCTTCGATAAGCTATCCAAGTATGACGGCATTTGCTAAAGTGATATAGCCATTCCGATAAATACCATATATAAAAAGGTATGATCAATAATTCCAACTGTTGCCGAATATGGATTCGCTCATGATTGAGCAAAACCATACTCGGCATTTTTGGTTTTACGATAATAAATGGAAAAAGCGTAATTCCTTGTATTTTTTTGAATGGAATTCCTTTAATTAATATCATTTTTTTTGGTATTAGGATTTAGGTAAGGGTGGATTTAAGAATAGAGATATTAGGCGAAAGTTTTGAGAATAATATACTAAAAAAATACTTACTTCTCAAAACCTTATTCCTACTCCCTAACACCTAATTCCTAACACCTATTTCACAAAAATATCTTTTATTGGCTTCCCAACACAGCCATTTGGCTCTAAGATATTCAATAAAGCTGCCAAAGTAGCTGCAATATCTGAAATATACGTTTGTTCGACGGTTTCGCCTTGAGGTATTTTCCAGCCATACCAAAGTAAAGGTACATGGCGGTCGCTTTGCCACATTGTGCCATGTGTTGTTCCTTTTTTAGAGCCACTATACCACGAAGGTTCAAACAAAAGCATGATATCTCCACTACGTTTTGGATTATAAATATTCTCAATGAGTGGCTTATAAAACGGTGGAATTGAAGCTGAATTGATGTCATGTAAATTGACGACTTGGTAAATAGAAGAACCGAGTACAAACATCTTTTCTTTTACCAAATCATATACTTGCGACATAGTAACATTCTTCTTTGCCATCAATTCGTGATCAAGATATAACTGATAATTGTCTTGTGCTTTTATCCATTTTCCTTCACCAAATTTTTCTACCATTTGCCCATTCAAATAGTTAATTTCCTTTGTCAGTTCTAATACCCCTGATGGAATTTTATGCTTTTTCAAGAAACCTGCAATATCGGTCACTCCGTGATCAGCGGTTAAGAAAACCAAATAATTGTTTTTCCCTAAAGTAGCATCTAAGTTATTAAGAATCTCAGCAATATCACGATCAAGGCGAAGGTATGTATCTTCAATCTCTATCGAATGAGTGCCTGTTGCATGACCAACATAGTCGGGTGTTGAGAAACTTACACACAAGAAATCAGTTTCTTTTCCTTTCCCCATCGCCTCATTTTTTAGCGTTGCCAAAGTCAATTCTTTGGTAATGGTATTCCCATAAGGCGAAGTCAATAAAGCACCATTATTACTGACAGTATGAGGAAAAACTGGTAATTTTTCTCCAGACAAAACATTTTCATATTCCTGATTATCTTCTTCACTTTCGGTATATTGCTCAATTGGCAGTAGCGTTTCCCACTTTTTTGCCATTAATTTTTCTGGCAGTTTTTGTGCATTAAAATCTTGTAACCATTTAGGCAATTCTTTCATGTAATAAGTACTACTAATCCAGTTGCCCGATTTAGAATCAAACCAATAAGCAGCATCTGCTGAGTGACCTGCAGGTAAAATACCACCTCTATCTTTTACAGCAATCCCGATAACTTTTGATCGAAATGAAGTTGCTAATTTGAGTTGATCGGTTATGGTACTTGTGTGCATATTTACAGGTGAACGCTTGCCTTCAGTGGCCGTGGCTTCAGTCCCAACGGCACGAGCAGTTGTATCTTCGGCTACATAAACTGAGCGATTTGCCAAAGGATCATACCACTCATTGCCAATGATCCCATTTACTGCAGGAATTGAGCCAGTATAAACAGCAGCGTGTCCAGGACCAGTAATGGTACTTGCATAATGATAATGGTTGTTTTTGCAATTAAAGCCTTGATTCATCAATCTTTTAAAGCCACCTTCGCTATACTTAGCATAATAACGATAGAGATAGTCATAACGCATTTGGTCAATCATGATTCCCAAAACCAATTTTGGTTTAGCGGCATAAACGATATTTTTATTTTTTTGTGCAAAAAGCGGAGTGCCGCTCAGTGGTAGAATTATTAAGAGAAACAAATAAGATAGATATTTCATATTGATGTTTGAAAGATGATTGATGGTCCAAAAATAGTTATCTTCTTTTGAAATCATTGGTAAACAAGATTAATTAATTAAAAAATTAGATAAAAACGCCTTAATATGAGAGATGTATTTGTACTGATTTCAATATTTTATTGGAATAATCACGGAATAGTACAACTTTAATTGAATTTTAACCCCCCAATTTTGTTTTGTTTTGCTCAAAAGTAGTAATCTTGTGAAAAGAAATCTCAAAGAGTATTTTATTATTACTCGGGAAATCAAAAAAAAATATGAAAACTTTTTTTGTCTTGATATTGATTAGCTTTAAGCTCCTTGCCTTTCCAATAGGCGATGGCAAAGCTATGTTTGCATCAGACACTAAAAGTACACATCTTAAAGAGTACCAAAACGCTGTCAATATAGCATCTTTTGATGAAGAATTGACCGAAAAAAAAGAATCAGAACATGATTCTACACCAATAGTTACTGAGAAATTAAGTTTCAATTTTGAAGATATCTTCTCTTCTTTACTCGTACAAAGAAATAATATCAGTTGGGTATATTCTCCACAACTCAATTCTGATCAACAGCTATATAGGCTTTATTCCAATTTTCGTATTTGATACTCCTCAAATATTCCCAGTTTTGCTTATTTGTTTTGAACAAATCTCCACTCCTCATTAAAATTTTTGGTAGTATTATTTATATGATGGCTATTAGATTTATTGTATCTAAAATGGCTAAATATTAATCATTTTATCAAAAAACGGTATTTATATTTCTGTCAATAAAACTATAACTTTTATGAAAGCACACAATTCAGAAAAATTGTCGCCACAGTTTGATGAACATGAAGTATTGCATGATTTGAAGCATTTTTTGCCAGCACAAGCTCCGCTAAAAGACTTTGTTCATCATAATACATTACATGCTTTTCAGAATCTCAAATTTTATGATGCCATTCGTAATGCTTCAAAAATATTTGGATATAAGGTCTCGCTCTCACTCGAAGAGTATAGATCACTATACGATACAAAACGTATCAACCCTTTGATTTTAGACAAGATAATTTCAGAAAAAAAAGGAGTGGAATTACTTGAAGAATGGAAAGCAAAAGCACTTTATGGCAAATATGATGAATCGAATCAGCCAAGAATTGGTCAATTAAGAGCTAATTGGAAAAAGAAATATTATATTGACTTAGATTTATTAGTTCATCCAATTTTGTTTCGCATTTTATGCAGTTATCTTGATCAAGGTATTGCCATTTGGGGATTCCCTGTTTCGCATAAAGGTTTTCTTGATTCACTTCGAGAAATGGAATTGAATACTTTCACAAGTTTCTTTAAAACCCAGAGAGCAAAAGATCTTCTTCTTAAAGGTGATTATAAAATTGAGGAATTACTAAAAATTGTCGTTGGCGATGAATCGCTTTACAAACAATATATTTTTGACCAACAATTTGCTCATCAAGGCTGGTCGGGAATTGTATCTGCCATAGAAGATTTTCCTCAGACGCTTTTAGATACAAAGAAAATTTCAATCCATGAATTGATAGTATTTGAACTTCTACTTGAAATTGATGCTCTTGATAATAAGTTTGGTGAAAAATGGGTTCCAATTGCCGTTGGAGATATTGAAGGCAAAGCCGATGATCTTTTTGCAAATGTACCAAAAACCCAACTTCACGAGGTACTTAATATTTGGCAAGATGCTTTTGAGTGGAGCTACTATGACCAAGTATTTGCAGGAATTAAAGAAACGCTCCCAACCGAACGAAATTTGGGTGATAGACGCCAAACACAAGAACAAAGTTTTCAAGCATTGTTTTGTATTGATGACAGAGAATGCTCATTGCGACGTTATCTTGAAAAGTTTGATGAAAACTGTGAAACCTTCGGAACTGCAGGTTTCTTTGGAGTTGAATTCTTTTTTCAACCAGAATTTGCCAATTCTTATACCAAACAATGCCCCGCTCCTGTAACACCCAAATATTTAATCAAAGAACTTTCTAATGAATCGGTAATTGGTAAGTCAAAAAAGCAACAAGACATACATTTTAGAAAACAAAGCCATGCACTTTTCAGTGGTTGGCTTATTTCTCAAACGCTTGGTTTTTGGTCGGCTTTCCGTTTATTCCTAAATATTTTCAGGCCTTCAATGAGTACAGCTTCTGTTTCATCATTTAGGCACATGGATAAAGCATCGGTTCTCTCTATTGAAAATACCGATCCAAATCATAGAGAATTTGACCTACAAGTAGGTTTCACCGTTCCTGAAATGGTACAAAGGGTTGAAAACCTTTTGAATAGCATTGGTTTAGTGAAAGACTTTGCTCCAATTGTTTATGTGGTTGGACACGGAGCAAGCAGTGTGAATAACACCCATTACGCAGGATACGACTGCGGTGCGTGTTCGGGCAGACCAGGGTCTGTTAATGCAAGAGTCATTAGCTTTATGGCAAATCATCCAAAAGTCAGAGAAATCTTGCGTACAAAAGGTATTGATATTCCCTCAAAAACACAGTTTATTGGTTCGTTGCACGATACAACCAGAGATGAAATTGCATTTTATGATTTGGAAATTCTTACTTCGGAAAACCAAAAAAATCATGCAAAAAACGAAGCACTTTTTACCAAATCCTTAGATTTCAACGCAAAAGAACGATCAAGAAGATTTGAATCTATTGACACAAAACTAAGTCCTGAGCAAATTCATGAGCAAATACGAACAAGAGCTGTCTCATTATTTGAGCCTCGTCCTGAGCTAAATCATGCCACAAATGCCCTTTGTATAGTTGGGAAAAGAGAGTTGTCGAAAGGTTTATTTTTAGACCGACGTTCATTTATGAATTCGTTCGACTATCAAGTTGACCCCGAAGGAAAATACCTTGTAAATATCATGAATGCTGTTGCTCCAGTGTGTGGTGGTATCAATCTTGAATATTATTTTTCAAGAGTTGATAACCATAAATTAGGAGCTGGCTCAAAACTTCCACACAATGTGATGGGACTTTTTGGTGTAGCCAATGGTATTGATGGAGATTTAAGACCTGGCTTACCAAGCCAAATGATTGAAGTACACGATCCTATTCGTTTAATGGTCATTGTTGAGCATTTCCCTGAGGTTGTGTTGGCATCAATAAAAAAATCAGAACAAACGTATGAGTGGTTTCAAAATGAATGGATTCATTTAATGGTTGTAAATCCTGAAACACGAGAGCTTTATTATTTCAAAAATGGTGGTTTCAGCATTTATCAACCGCTCCAAAAATCACTTGATTCGGTGCATGATATTGCTACTTTATTAGAATCACACCAAGAAAACTTTCCTGTTTATTTAATCAAGTAATACTTTGTTTAAAGCGTAAAAATATGGTTTCAATCATTCAGCTTTTTATTTTCATACCTCTTTTAGGATTAATCATTAGCTTGTTTATTCCTGCCAAAAAAGAATCCGCCCTTTCTTGGGTTGCATTTTTGACGGTCGGTATCAACTTACTCAGTGTAGTCGCTTTTGTTATTTATTGGCTGCTAAACCAATATCCTGTTCTCAATTTGAAAGAAGTCGATATTTTCAAATCAAAAGAATATGAATTTTTATTGGATTTATACTTCGATAAAATCACAGTTGTTTATCTTTTAGTAGGGTCTTTTATTACATTCTTGATCACAATTTATAGCCGATATTATTTACATCGTGAAAGTGGTTATAAACGTTTTTTTAACACCATTCTCTTCTTTTATTTAGGCTACAATATTGCCATTTTATCAGGCAATTTTGAAACTTTATTCATCGGCTGGGAAATATTAGGCATCTGCTCATTTCTACTCATCTCATTTTACCGAGATCGATATTTACCAGTAAAAAATGCCATTAAAGTGTTTTCAGTTTATCGAATTGGTGATGTGGGTTTGATTTTGGCGATGTGGGCAAGCCACCATTTATGGCACGAAAATATCACTTTTTTGAAACTCAATAATTATGAATTGGTACATGAACATTTACTAAGTCATAGCTATACAGGCGTTTTTATTTCGCTAATGATTTTGGTTGCAGCGGCTGCGAAATCAGCACAATTACCCTTTTCTTCTTGGTTGCCTCGTGCGATGGAAGGGCCAACTCCTTCGAGTGCCATTTTTTATGGCTCTCTTTCGGTGCATTTAGGTGTTTTTCTTTTATTAAGAACTTATCCTTTTTGGGAACATCAAATTTCGGTACGAGTACTTATTGCCTTACTTGGTTTAGCAACCAGTATTGTTGCTTCGCTTATTGCGAGGGTACAATCATCGGTAAAAAGCCAAATTGCGTATGCTTCAGTAGCTCAAATCGGTATCATTTTTATAGAAATTGCCTTAGGTTTTGAAAAATTTGCCTTGTTTCACTTTGCAGGAAATGCCTTCTTTAGAACTTATCAATTATTGGTTTCACCATCTGTGGTGAGCTATATGATTCGTGAGCAGTTTTATAATTTTGAGCCACACCAACATACTTTTGAAGACTCACTTCCTAAAAAGATTGAATATTCTATTTTCCAATTGAGTCTTAAAGAGTGGAATCTCGAATTATTCATGAATTATATTGTTTGGAGACCATTAAAAGATGTTGGTAGAAAATTAGACTTTCTAACTGTCAATCGACTTTTACTCTTATTTATTCCAGCTTATGTTATTGGTTTGATATTCTTATTTATGAGCGACTCTTCAGTCAATCAACACCACGAATACTTGCCAGGCTTATTTGCATTGATAGGTTTATTAATGATAATAAAATCATATTCTGAGAGAAAAAGTCCATTAATGAGTTGGTTACTCTTAATTATGAATCATTTATGGATAGCATTGGCGATATCATTCAACGAGAAATTTGAACTTGAAGAAGTCTTATTTTATCTAAGTGGTGTAGCTATTTCAGGAATTATTGGATATTGGGTACTCAATCGACTAAAATCATTTGAAGCAATTGATTTAGAACAATTTCATGGACATTCATTTGAACATCCAAAGCTTGCCCTTGTTTTTTTACTTTCATGTTTAGGTTTAGCTGGATTTCCTATTACTCCTACTTTTATTGGGCTTGATTTGGTATTCAGCCATATCCACGAAAACCAATTTGTGTTGGCTTATGCCGCCGCCTCCAGCTTTATTTTGGCGGGAATTTCATTAATCAGACTCTATTCTCGATTATTCCTTGGGCCTCACGTAAAAACCTATCACGAAACACCGTACAAGTCATCATAATTTATCAAGATTTTAAGCACATTAACGAAGAAAATTATTAAAAATGGAAACAGAAAACAAAAAACTTAAACTCCCTCTCGACGGCTTAGCTGGTCTGAAGGAAAATTTCTCAACTGATGCCATTTCTGGCTTTATTGTATTTTTATTGGCACTCCCACTAAGTTTGGGTATTGCCAAAGCATCAGAATTCCCGCCAATCATGGGTCTGATAACTGCCATTATTGGTGGTATAGTTGTCAGTCTTTTCATGGGTTCTCGTCTAACAATTAAAGGTCCTGCTGCTGGCTTAATTGTCATTGTAGCAGGTGCAGTTGGCGAATTTGGCGGTGGAGAAATTGGCTGGCACTTAGCACTTGGAGCAATGGTTGTAGCGGGTATCGTTCAGATTTTGTTTGGTGTTTTTAAATTGGGTAAATTAGCTGACTTCTTTCCTTTATCAGCTATTCATGGTATGTTGGCTGCTATTGGTTTAATTATCATTGCCAAACAAATCCCTGTTTTGTTAGATGTTGCTCCTGCCTTAGTGAAAGGCAAAGGTCCTATCGAATTGCTTGCATCAATACCGACCTTCATCATGAATATGGATCCTAAAGCTACGCTCGTTGGCTTAGTGAGTTTGACCATTATGTTGATTTGGCCATTTATCAATCATCCAATCAAAAAAATCCCAGCACCTTTGATGGTATTATTGTTTGCCGTACCTGCCGAGTTGATGTTAGATTTTCAGACAACTGAACCGGCTTATGCGTTGGTACATATTGGAAATTTATTAGAAAATATAAAAATCAATGTTGATTTCGGTGGAATTGCTCAAACAGGTGTTTTTATTAAATATGTTATTATGTTTGCACTTGTCGGTACATTAGAGTCGTTGCTAACTGTAAAAGCAATTGACATGCTTGACCCATTCCGTCGTAAATCAGATACCAACAAAGATTTGATAGCAGTTGGAATTGGAAATACTTTGGCTGCAATTTTAGGTGGTTTACCAATGATTTCAGAAGTAGCACGTAGTTCATCTAACGTTAATAATGGAGCAAGAACTCGCTGGGCAAACTTCTTCCACGGATTTTTTATCTTAGGTTTTGTATTATTAGCTGCTCACCTTATCGAATTAATTCCTAATACAGCATTAGCTGCTATGCTTATTACGGTCGGTATAAAATTAGCTCACCCAAGAGAATTTATTCAAACTTTCAAAATCGGAAAAGAACAATTAGCGATATTTTTAGTGACAATTTTCTTTACATTGTTTGAAGATTTATTGGTAGGAATTGGTGCTGGTATGTTGTTAAAAATCATTATTCACGTCTATCATGGAGCTCCTGTTTTAGCATTATTTAAAGCTCCTGTTATTGTTTCGTTTACTGATGATACTTATTTAGTTGAAATTGACAAAGCAGCAGTATTTACCAATTATTTAGGAATTAAAAGTAAATTGGAAGCGATTCCTCCTGGGTTTAATGTAATCATTGATTTGAAAAACACTAAACTAATTGACCACTCAGTAATGGAGAATTTGCACCATTTCGAGCATGATTACCATATCAATGGTGGCAATGTTACCATTCTTGGATTAGAAACACATACACCTGTTTCAGAACATAAGCTAGCAGCTCGTAAGAAAAAATAAGAAGTTTTTTAAGGTAAATTTTTGCTTGGATATTCAAGCAAAAATTTACCTTTTTTTTACAAAAAACATTCAATTTTAAGTAAAATGTACCTTGTTTTAACCATTTTTTAATTTATTATTTAGCTAAATTTCATCTTGTTTCTCTAATTTTGTTCAGATATTAAAGATAAAATCTATTATCTTTACGCCATATTTTATTCCACCAATTGAAAAAACAACCAATTGAATCGGCAACAATAATGAAATTTAAAAACTTCCTTAACTTCAGTCTAACACTCATGTTATCTGCATGGATAATAAGTGGAAGTTATGTTTTTGCCCCAAATATTCAATTATTTTCTTTTTCATCTCAACTTTCTAAGTCACTTCCATCAAATCCTACTAAAAAAATTGACATTATCTCTGTCTTCAATTTAATTGAAGAAAACGAAAAAAAAGAAGATAATACCTCACATTCCAATTTAGGATTTATACCTTCAAGTTCATATAATAATATCAATAGGGCTTTCCAAAAAATTGCTCTTACTAAACTCAAAGTTAGATTTTCTACTTCATTCAAGAACAAACTCAATATTTTGAACTGTTCCTTCTTAATTTGATTTAAATACGCTGCTTGCTCTCATTTTTTTCTTTTCATTCATGTTGGTTGAATGATATAAATTCCTGTGATAATTACGTAAGATTCATACGTATTAAATAACGCACCTTTGAGAGCTACAAAATAAGTTTTATCCTGTTCAAAAAGCTGATAATCAACCAATTAAAGATTAAAAAATACTCATTTGGTAATACTATTTTCTTATAATTATTCATAAAGAACGTATATAAACAAGGTAAATTATAATGAAAGTTAAACTTATAGGACTCGGAGTACTGCTATTTTTTAGTTACATAACTTTTGCACAGAAAAAACTCGATTTGAGTAACTGTGAAGAACAATTTCTGAAAAACAACCTATTATTACTTGCCAAACACTATAACATTGATGCCAGCAAAGCTCTTACGATGCAGGCTAAAATTTGGGATTTACCCTATCTATCAGGCGAATTCAATGCAATCAATCCACCCAATGGAAGAGTTTTGGACGTGGGTGGTAGAGGGCAAAAAGCACTTGCCATTCAGCAGTTAATTTATTTGGGTGGAAAGAGAAAGAATGAAGTCGCACTTGCCAAAGTCAACGAGCAAATAGCCGAACTTGATTTTCAAGATTTATTGAGGAATTTGAAGTTTCAACTCCGCAAAAGCTTTTTTACACTCTATTTCAATAATAAAAAAATTGAAACAACTGATTTACAAATCAATCATATCAATGATTTAGTAAATGCCTATACTGAGCAAGTTCAAAAAGCCAATGTATCATTGAAAGAGCTTATTCGATTGCAATCGCTATTGATTACTTTCAGAAATGAAAGAACTGAGATTGTTAATAGCAATTTTGAAGAACAAAATAATTTAAAATTACTGCTCAACGAAGTCGAAAATATCATTCCTGTTTATGATGAAACAAGCTTCAATAGGTATATCCGAGAGACGGTTGGTGACATAAAAACTTTAGAGGGAATTGCGGTAGAAAATCGTCCAGATTACTCATTGATGAAAAAAAATATTGAAGCAAACGAATGGAATGTAAAATGGCAGCAATCGCTTGCCAAACCAGATATTAATCTTGGTCTTTCATATGATCAGCGTGGCGGAGCTTTCAACAATCAAGTCAATATAACCTTCGGTATTCCACTTGCTTTTTGGAATCGTAATCAAGGAAATATTAAGTTTTCACAAATAATTCTGCAACAAGCAAAAGCTGATAAAGAGACTTTCTCACAAAAACTTCAAACCGAAATTGCCACAAATCTGAATAAGTGGAATGAAGCGAAAATCAACTATCGGCAATTATCACCGAGTATAATTTCGGGTTTTGAAGAAGTCTATAATGGTGTTTTGCAAAATTTTCAAAAACGAAATATAAGCATTTTAGAGTTTACTGATTTTATGGAAAGCTATAATGTGATGTCTTTGCAAGTAAACGAATCGAAAAAAAGAGTAGCCCTAACCGCAGAAGAATTGAATAGTGTTTTAAATTATAATGTATTCTAAAAGATATGAAAAATAAATATTACGTGTTATTGGTGTTATCGGTATTAACCTTTGCTTGTGCAGAGAAAAAAGAAGCTGAACAAAAAACTGAAGGTTTTACACTGACAGATACAATGTTAAATACAACAACAACAACGCCTGCAAAGCTAATTCCACTGAAAAATCAATTGAACTTTTATGGAAAAATAACAGCCGATAACAATAAACTCATTGAAGTTTTTCCGATTGTAGGAGGAAATGTTATTCAAGTAAATGTCGAGTTAGGCGATTATGTGAATAAAGGGCAAGTATTGGCAGTTATCAGAAGTACCGAAGTCGCTGATTTTGAAAAACAACTCATTGACGCCAAAAACGACTTACTAATTGCAAAAAACAATCTGAAAGTAACACAGGAATTGTATGAAGGTAAACTCAATGCCGAACGTGATGTAATTGAAGCAAAAGGATTGGTCGATAAAGCAACTTCACAACTCAATCGTATGGAAGAAACCTACAAGGTTTATAATATTAAAGCTGGTTCTTTGTATGAGGTAAAAGCTCCGATTAGTGGTTTTATCATTGAAAAGCATATCAACCAAGATATGCTTTTGAGAAGTGACAAGACTGATAATATCTTCGATATTGCTCAAATCAATGAGGTGTGGGCCATTGCCAATGTCAATGAAAGTGACATTAATCAAGTAAAATTAGGGGAAAGTGCCTCTATAACTACCCTGAGTGATCCCGATAAAATATACAATGGAAAAGTAGATAAAATCTTCAATATTATCGACCCCGAAACAAAGGCAATGAAGGTGCGTATCATTCTTCAAAATCCTAATTATTTATTAAAACCCGAAATGCGTGCAACTATTAAGTTGTCATACACCGAAGACAAATCAATGATTGCGATTCCCTCAGAAGCCATCATTTTCGATAAAAGTAAAAACTACATCATGATTTTTCATGATAAAAGTAATATTGAAACTCGACAAGTTGAAGTATTCCGCCAAGTTGATAACATCACTTATATCTCAAGTGGTTTGAAAGAAAACGAAAAGGTAATTAATCATAATCAACTATTGATTTATGATGCAATTAACGACTGATTTTAATTGATGATCAAAAATTGTTAATGGTCAATATACAATGAAATGAATTAGGAATCACCTCTTGTCTTGACTAAAATATCAATTCTCCGTTATCAATTTCCCATTCTCAATTATCAATTATACTATGAATAAATTCATTAAAAATATTATTGCCTTTTCCTTAAAAAACAAGGGTTTTACCTTCTTTTGGGTAGGTCTTTTGGCTGTTTCAGGGTTTATTGCCTTCCGCAATATGCCCATCGAAGCCTTTCCCGATGTTACTAACACACAAATAATAATTGTCACTGAATGGAATGGAAGAAGTGCGGAAGAAATTGAGCGTTTTGTAACAACCCCCATCGAAATTTCGATGAATTCTGTTCAAAAGAAAACCAGTGTTCGTAGTATCACTATGTTTGGTTTATCAGTCATTAAAATTATTTTTGATGACGATGTAGAGGACTTTTTTGCTCGCCAACAAGTCAACAATTTACTTAGAAATGTAACCTTGCCCGATGGAGTTGAACCTGATGTACAACCTCCTTATGGGCCAACGGGTGAGATTTTTAGATATGTTTTGAAAAGTGATTCTCGTGATACGCGTGATTTATTGACCATCCAAAACTGGGTAATTGACCGTCAATTAAGGGCAGTTCCAGGCGTAGCAGATTTAGTTGCTTTTGGTGGACAAGAGAAAACTTACGAGATAAGTGTTGACCCTAATCGTCTTTCAAAATATAATTTAACACCTCTTCAAGTATTTGAAGCAACGAGTAAAAGTAACCTCAACGTAGGCGGAGATGTAATTGAAAAAAACGGACAGGCTTATGTTGTTCGTGGTATAGGTTTGATACAATCAATTCAAGATATTGAAAATATTATTGTTGATGATGCGGGTGGGAATCCAATTTTGGTAAAAAACGTTGCTGATGTGCGTGAAAGTTCTATGCCACGAGTGGGACAAGTAGGGCTGAATAGCAATGATGATGTAGTAGAGGGAATCGTGGTCATGCGAAAAGGCGAAAACCCAAAAGAGGTTTTGGAAAGAGTGAAACTAAAAATTGGTGAATTGAACGAAAAGATTTTACCTAAAGACGTAAAAATGGAAACATTTTACGACCGTGACAACCTCATGAATTATACAACTGGCACGGTAATGCACAATCTTTTTGAAGGAATTATTTTGGTTACAGTCATCGTTTTTCTATTCATGGCCGATTGGCGAACGACGTTGATTGTGTCAATTATCATTCCTTTGGCCTTACTTTTTGCCTTTTTATGCTTAAAATTGAAAGGAATGAGTGCCAATTTGCTAAGTCTTGGTGCAGTTGACTTTGGTATCATTATCGACGGAGCGGTAGTGATGGTCGAAGGACTTTTTGTGGCTTTAGACCACAAAGCCCATAAAATGGGTATACCTGCTTTCAATAAAATTGCCAAAGGTAGCATGATTAAGAAAACAGGTACAGAAATGGGTAAAGCCATTTTCTTCTCAAAACTAATCATCATTACTGCCTTGCTCCCAATCTTCGCTTTCCAAAAAGTTGAGGGAAAGATGTTTTCGCCTTTGGCTTATACCCTTGGTTTCGCCTTGATGGGTGCATTGCTATTTACACTTACTTTCGTACCTGTCATGTCGCATCTTTTACTCAATAAAAACGTAAAAGAAGTAAACAACCCCTTTGTTAATTTTTGGAATAGAATTGTAGAAAAAGGCTTCCGTTGGACATTCAAGCACAAAATTATAACATTAGTTGGTTCACTTATTATTTTAGCAGGTTCGTTTTTTTCAGCTACTTTTCTCGGAACTGAATTCTTACCTCAACTTAATGAAGGTGCTTTGTGGGTAGAAGCTAAATTGCCTATGAGTACAAGTTTGACAGAAACTGTCAAAACTACGGCTACGCTTAGAAAAGAACTTCAAAGTTTTCCAGAGGTAAATGGTGTGTTATCGCAAGTAGGTAGAAGCAACGATGGTACTGACCCAAGTGGCTTTTACTATGTACAAATGCAAGTAAACCTCAAGCCAAAAGAAGAATGGAAACGTAAGATTTCGATGGATGGTTTGGTTGAAGAAATGGACAAGAAAATGAAAAAATATCAAGGTATTGGTTATAATTATTCACAACCAATTATTGATAATGTTGCAGAATCGGTAGCGGGTATCAATGCTTCAAATGCGGTAAAAATTTATGGTGATAACTTAGATAAATTGGACGAAATTGCCAATAAAGTGCTTGACCAAATCAAACATGTTGATGGTATCAAAGATGTGGGTATTCTCCGAAATGTTGGACAACCAGAAATAAGTGTCGTGCTTGACCGTGAAAAAATGGCAGCGTATGGCGTAAATCCTGCCGACGCACAAGCTGTTTTGGAATTGGCCTATGGAGGAAAAACTGCTACACAAAAGTATGAAGGAGAGAAAAAGTTTGACATTAGAGTTCGTTATCAAAAAGAGTACAGAAAAGATGAAAATGACATCATTAATCTAAAAGTACCAACCATCAGTGGAGCGAAAATTCCATTGAAAGAGATTGCAGCTGTCAAGAAAATTACTGGCCCTGCTTTTATTTATAGAGACAATACCAAGCGATTTATCGGTGTAAAATTTTCTGTAAGGGATAGAGATTTAGGAAGTACCATTGCTGACGCTCAAGCACAAGTTGAAAAAAATGTAAAACTTCCTACAGGTTATTCGATTGGTTGGACTGGCGAATTTGAAAATCAAGTACGTGCCAGTGGTCGCTTGGGGCAAGTTGTACCTATTAGTTTGATTGGTATTTTTGTGTTACTGTTTATTATGTTTGGCAATGTAAAAGACTCACTTTTGGTATTGGCCAATGTGCCTTTTGCGATCATAGGGGGTATTATTGCTTTGCACGTTACAGGCATGAACTTTGGCATTTCGGCAGGTGTTGGATTCATTGCTTTACTTGGCATTTGTATCCAAAATGGTGTTATTCTGATTTCCGAATTCCATAATAATATTAAATTCAAAATGACACTCAATGATGCCATTGCTGAAGCGGTAAAGGTTCGTACTCGCCCAGTTGTAATGACAGCCCTCATGGCCTCTATTGGGCTTTTACCAGCGGCTATTTCAACTGGTATCGGTTCAGAATCTCAAAAACCATTGGCTATTGTTATCATTGGAGGCTTGATAACTGCTACTATTCTGACTTTACTCGTTTTTCCTATTATCTTCTGGATTTTCAACCGAACCAAACATGAGGAAATTGTATAGCATTAACTTTGAAAAGTTAAGAAAAAGCGTATTTTTCTTAACTTTTCTCTTACTTTTAGGTGAGTTGAAAGCACAAAGTCCTTTCACATTTCACTTTCAACAGACTGTTGTTTCGCAGACTAAACCCCAAATTAATGCCCCATATTCAGGAACAAATAGTTTAATTCCAGAAAAAGAGACACAAGCTTCTATTACAGCAACACTTTTTACAGGGGCAAAACTTTGGAAGGGTGCAGAGGGTTATTTCAATGCTGAATTATCGGGAGGAAGTGGTCTAAGTGGAGCAAAAGGGATAGGTGGTTTTACTAATGGAGAAGCTTTCCGAATTGGAGACGCTGCACCCAAAATTTATTTGGCAAGACTTTATTTGAAACAAACCATCGCTTTAAGTAAAAAATATGTAGATGTTGAAGACGGTTTGAATCAAGTAGAAACCAAAGACCCCACCAAGTATTTGCGGTTTATTGTTGGGAAGTTTTGTCTATCTGATTTTTTCGATCTAAATTCTTATAGCCACGACCCACGTTCACAGTTTATGAATTGGTCTTTGATGAGCCATGGGGCCTGGGATTATGCGGCCAACGTAAGAGGCTATACTTCGGGCTATGTGGTCGAATATGGAAGCCCCGATTTTGGGGCAAGATTCAGTACCACAGCAGTACCTACAACCGCAAATGGGCCAGATTTGAATTATAATTTTGCAAAAAACTATTCTCATTCTGCTGAAATTAACAAAAGTTTTGGAAAATTCAATAAAGAAACCACGATTCGACTATTAGGATATTTCACCAAAACTTACATGGGTAGCTATACCGAAGCCATCAAAAGGAGTGACAAAGACATTACCCAAACTCGCCTTGACGGCCGAACAAAAAAAGGCTTAGGTTTGAATATCGAGCAAAAATTAAATGAAAATTCTGGTTTATTTTTTAGAACAAGTTGGAACGACGGAAAAAATGAAACTTGGGCTTTTACAGAAATCGACCGTTCGATAAGTCTTGGCTACTCAAATGCTGGAACAAAATGGAAAAGACCAAACGATACCTTTGGCGTAGCTGTCGTAGCCAATGGACTTTCGACTGAACATCGCAATTATTTGGCAAGTGGAGGCTACGGCTTTATTGTTGGCGATGGAAAATTGAGCTATGGCTTAGAAAAAATATTTGAAACTTATTATGCCATTCATTTACACGACCGCCATTTTTGGATCACTCCTAATTATCAATTTGTAGTAAATCCAGCTTACAATAAAGATAGAGGGCCTGTTCATGTATTTAGTATAAGAGCTCATGCAGAGTTTTAAGGTTTAACTTTATCATTACAATTAAAAATCAAAGAAAATTATGAAACCATTCAAAAACACCATTGTAAAAGTATTTTTACTAATTATTACCTTTGGCATATTATCTACACAAGCCCAAACCAAAAGTCAAAATAATGACATTTGGTTACATTATGTTGGTAAAAATATGCTTACAAAAAAACTCTCATTTACTCTCGAAGCAACGATGCGTTATGCCAATGGTTTTAGCGAAAAGCAACAGTATTTTATTCGTCCATCATTTGATTATCAATTTACAAAGCATTTTATCGGAAGTGTGGGTTATAGCCATTATAATACTTATGTTTATGGAAGCCCTGCCATCAATAAACGCCCGATTCCAGAAAATCATCCTTGGGTTCAAGGTACTTTTAATCATCAATTTGGTGATTTGAAACTAACCAATCGCTTGCGTAACGAATTCCGTTTTGTAGGAATTGCTACGAGTACCGTGACTCCTCCAACAAGTCAAAACGACTATGCTATTACCGACTATAAATTTCGTGACCGTGTTCGTTATATGGTTTTGGCAACGTATCCTATCTTGAAAAAAGATAAAAAACCTGTACTTAATGCCTTTGTTGGCGACGAAGCCTTCATGAATATTGGGCCTTTAGGAACGGATATTACTAAGAATAATGTCGGTAAAACTTTCATGAACCAAAATCGTGTCATTGTTGGTTTGGGCTATGTGATTAATCCACATCACCAAATTCAGTTAAGCTATATCCATCAAAATATTTGGAACTTCTCTGATACTATTGAAGAAAGCAATCCAACTGTACGTATTTCGTATTTGACTACCTTTTCTTTTGCGAAAAAGTAAATTAAAAAAGTACCGTTCCAAAGTCTCTGTTTTGAAAGCAGAGACTTTTTTTATGACAAACATGCTAAAATCATATTTTATCTCAAACAATCATTTGTAACTTTGTGTTAAGAATATAGAACTAAATCAAATATTCAAAGTATCATGGTTATCAAGTTTTTAATAGTAATTGGCACATTTGCATTTATGGAATTCATGGCTTGGTTTGCCCATAAATATATCATGCACGGTTTTGGCTGGGCATGGCACGCCGACCACCACAACCACCACAAAGGTTTTTTTGAGAAAAATGACTACTATGCAATTGTTTTTAGCATCGTTGCTTCCTCAACAATCATTTATGGAAATACCCACACTGATTTTTGGTATTTAACTTGGTTTGGAGCAGGTGTGACTTGCTATGGAATTGCCTATTTTATTTTCCATGATATTATTGTACATCGTCGAGTGAAAATAAAATTCGTGGCAAAAAGCAAATACATGAAACGAATCATGCACGCCCACTACATCCATCACAAAGTACATACGAAAGAAGGTGCAGAAGCATTTGGATTTTTATATGCACCAGAAAAATACGAACCAAAACAAAGAGAATAATTACCGACTATTCAATTCTCTACTCTCCTAAGGTGTATTTCTAAAAAAGATTTACACCTTTTTTTTAGAAAACAGCTAAACTCAATCTATCAATAATCATTCCTAAAGTGTCAATTTATTACTAAGCGGTTCCAATTAACTGATAAACTACTGTCTATCAGTTAATTATATTTAAAAATAAAAGTACGGTATTACAATTCATTTTAGCATGATTTTTGCTTTTTTTATGAAAACGAAACCGACTTTCGTCTATTTATGAAAAAAATTGCTACAAGCCTAATACTATATTTTTTGATTAGCCAATCATTTGCTCAGTCAAATGATAAGCTTTCGGAATCTATCTATCGCAGTTTTTATAACGAAACTATCACTATTCGTCCTGATAATCCTGACAAAGTGATAAAAAAGCGTTATGGAGTATTTATTGATACGACTCAAAATTCAGTTTTTTGTAAAAATCTTATCGAACGAACTGAGTTCGACGATTATCATCAATCACTCATCTTTAGGGCATGTAGAGACTTTAAGGCTTCAAAAAAATTGAATGAACTTTGGTCATTCAAAGATGACCCTCTTTATAGTATGCTTCCCAAAAAATGGTTTGAAGCACAAGAACTTAATGGAAAAACCTATATTTTCTGTCCAAAAGTACTAAAAGGTCATTATTATTTTCATTTGACCGACTCAACAATTATTGTCAGTAAAGGAGAAGGGCCTAATACATATTTTATAAAATCAGTTAAGAAGTTTCAAAATTCCATTATCATCGAATGTTTTCAGGGAGCTAAGTTTACGGTAAGAATACTTGATGAAAAGACTAAATTAGCTGTTTGGAAGATTGAAGACACGAGTTTTGATCACGGTGTAATTTATCGTTTATCAGTGCCTGTGAGTAGTTTCAAATACTATAATATGATTGTTAATCATAGTGCGGAAGACAAAGTACCCGATGATTTTATATTTGACGAAATAGACTTCGAAAACTTCCTTTCTTTCTCAGGAAAAACAAAGGCACGATTTTGATATTCAAACAAAATCCTGTAAGGTTAAAACAAAACCTTACAGGATTTACTATCTCACAAGCTACACTTCAAATAAAGTCCTTCTGCATGTTCAAAAATGCGATTTTGAAAATCATAATGTGGCTCTAATCTGAGCGATGCAGTAATTCCTTTAGCAATTTTCCAATCACGTACAAGTCTCATTATCAATATATTACGATACTCTTCATAATAATCTGTGTCGAATTTTCTTGAGGTTGACTGAAATAAATCTCCACCCATTGGCGAATTAAAATAATGCCCAAGCCAATAACTAAATCCAATTTGATATTTCGGATTCTTCCAAAAAGTATTCAAATAATAAGCCGTACCTTGTTTAGGTGATTCAAAATAAGCTACATAATAATTATCAATAGTAAAGACTTGTTCATTGCCTAATTCTTTCTGCATTCTCAAGCCAAAAGCAGGATTTATCAACGTTCGCACGGGTAGAAGGCTTTGAATATTTTGTCCTCCTTTGTGATAAATACTGGTTTGGGCAAGTGCTTGAAACTTAAGATCTTTGATTTTCAGGGGTTTTGAATAAAACGACACACCATTCCAAATATACTCTTGATTTGTTTGCCCAGGCAGAGTGCTTCGTTGCCAATCAATCCAAGCATCAAAAAAAGCTTCTTTGTACTGATATTTTGCCTGAATTCCATGCTCAAGCGGCCTGCTTAATAAGCGTTCAAAACCTGCCAAAGGTTCGATCATTCGGTGGCTTGCTGTCCCTTCAATATTGCCAAATAAAAACCGCCAGTCGGCGTGTTTGACTTGTACTGTAAAGGTAGGCTCCACTTCTTTCAAACCCGAAGTTCCAAATTCTTTTCTTACAAATACACCTGCTTCTATTTGTATTTTTTCGTGAGGTTGATATGCTACTTTAGGGTTTAAATAATAGCCAAAAAGAGTATATCCATCAGCTATTTGATCGAAATATTCATTATTTTTTACATAATTCATTGAGCTAAACATAAATTGCACTTTTTTAAGTTTATCTCTATTAAAAACATATTCATTTTCAAGGCTTTTTATATCTACTTGAGCCATCAATTGGGTGGTTAGAAGCAGAAGGCAACATATACAAAATTTTTGCTGATTTAAAAAACCATTCATCACTAAAAAAAACCGTTTGTCAAAATTATTTTGCATTATAGGTGAAATTTATGTTACCTTTGTAGCGTTCAAAATAGGAACACGGGTAAAAATTAAAAATAAAACATTATTAAAAAAGACATTAATTTTTAAACTATTTTTTCATAAAATTAATTGTACTTTTTTAATATACATCAAAGCAAGTATCAATAGTAAACTCAAATTATCTGATAATATAAGTAAAATTTACCTAAAAAATAGTAGTTTGCAGTAATATCATTAAAATTCAATTTTAAAAATAAAATGGCAGCAGAAAAAGAAGTAAAAGGCGACAACAAAGCAGAAAAATTAAAAAGTCTCCAAACCACCATGGAGAAATTAGATAAAACCTATGGTAAAGGTACAGTCATGCGTTTGAGCGATACGAAAGTAATGGAGGTTCCTGTTATCTCAACTGGTTCACTCGGACTTGACCTTGCTTTAGGTGTGGGTGGTTTTCCAAAAGCCCGTATCGTTGAAATCTATGGACCTGAATCTTCTGGTAAAACAACGCTTGCCATGCAAGCAATTGCTGAAGCACAAAAAGCAGGTGGTATTGCAGCCTTTATTGATGCTGAACATGCTTTTGACCGCACTTATGCCGAGAAATTAGGTATTGATACCAAAAACTTACTTATCTCACAACCTGACTACGGTGAGCAAGCACTCGAAATTGCTGAACATTTGATTAGTTCTGGAGCGGTTGATATTGTAGTAGTCGATTCAGTTGCTGCCCTTGTACCAAAAGCCGAATTAGAAGGCGACATGGGTGATAGTAAAATGGGTTTGCAAGCACGTATGATGTCACAAGCCATGCGTAAACTCACGGGAACTATCAATAAAACTGGCTGTTGTGTTATTTTCATCAACCAATTGCGTGATAAAATTGGCGTGATGTTTGGTAGTCCCGAAACAACTACGGGTGGTAATGCTTTGAAATTCTACGCATCTATTCGTATTGATATTCGCCGAATTGGAGCAATCAAAGATGGTGATGATATTTTAGGAAACCGTACTCGTGTGAAAGTAGTTAAAAACAAATTAGCTCCTCCATTTAAAGTAGTAGAATTTGATATTCTTTATGGACAAGGTGTATCAAAAGCAGGAGAAGTGCTTGACTTAGCAGTTGATTTGGATATTGTCAAAAAATCAGGTTCATGGTTCTCTTATGGTACAAGTAAATTAGGACAAGGACGTGATGGTGTGCGTGATATGTTGAAAGACAATCCAGAGTTAATGGCCGAATTAGAATCAAAAATCAAAGCTACAGTAGCAACTAATGCTGACGCTCTCATGGATACCAAACCTGGCGACCAAGATGGTGTTGTAGAAGAAGAATAATATTAGATTATAGGAAATAAGTTAAAATTGAAAAAAGGCTGCCTTTTAGGCAGTCCTTTTTTTTATATTTATAAAGTAGAGTCACTTTTGGCTGCTTGCACCCTAACTGTATCAACTTTAGGTTTTAATACTTCGATGGGTGCTGGAGGAGGAGTGATAAATTCAACATCATCAATAAAATATTTGGTATCACCATTCCACGGAAATTGGAAGAATTTCTCTGAATATTTTAATGTTACACGTTCGCCCGTTTTTAAGCCTTTTTGTAACTTAGTAATTGTTGAATCTACTTTACATGAAAATTCAAAATAACGAGGGGTAAGTGAACCTGTTTCGCCCGAATAGCCTCCTTCATTCAATACTCCTTCATAAGTTTTAAAAACATAGCCTCTTTCACTTAGTTTTGAAATAGTACCAGCTCTTTCGCCTTTTGAGTAATAGCCTGCTGTTAAATAATAACCAATACCAATAAGCAATACTAATAAAATGAAAAGGAAGATTTTAAATTTCATTGGTCAAAATGTTTAAATGAGTTTTCTGGTACAAAAGAAAGGATTTTTTAGAAAAATGCAAAGAATATGTCATTTTCGAAGGAAGTAAGTATTTTTCAAGCATCTATTTTAAGCCATTTCTGACCAATATGAATAAGCCATTTATTTCTTCCTTCTATACAAAGTTTGCAAAATTCGTATAGAAAGACAGTGGATTAAATACATTATCAATCAAAAATGAACGATTAAATACAGTTGTACCAAACATTTGACACACCAACTCATTTTATAATCGACCAAACATAACCTATATCTACCTATAAAGGGCAAAATAAGTTATTTGAAATATCTTTTATAAAGATTCATAGCAAGCCCAATAAACCATGTAGCATGTAGAATTAGTCCAATTACCATTACAAATCTACCAGTATCTTTAGAAATTCCTTTAGTGATGAAAATCGCAACACCAGTCATATCTTACAAAATAAGCAAGTATAAAAATGATTATTATTGTTTTTGTTTTCATATTATTAATTATTTTTAATAGAATGGATTACAAACAGTACTACTACCACTTGATGATTCAAAAGAAAGAACTTTTGGAGTCACTATTTTAAGCCATTTCTAACCAATATTGGCTATAAATATTCTCACTCAAAAGAAGTTGTTCGTGATTACCTGAATGAGTAATTTCTCCATTTTCTAAAATATAAATACTATCAGCCACATTCTTTAATGTATTCAAACGATGTGAAATAAATAAAATACCAATCTCAGACTTTAGTTTTTTTAACAAATTCATTAAAATTTTTTCGATATTTCTATCTAATGCTGAAGTAGCTTCATCAAGAATCAACAACTGTGGTTTCTTATAAAGCACTCTAAGTAAGGCAATTATCTGTTTTTGACCTCCCGAAAGATTAATACCCTCTTCGCCAACAATTGTCATGATTCCTTGTGGAAGATTATTTATAAAATCTTCAAAACCGTATTCTTTACAAAATGCCATAAACTCACTCAAATCCTTGGGAATTTCACCTATACAAATATTTTCAATAACAGTTCCATTAAATAAATGAATTTCTTGTGGAATAATTCCTAAAATTTTTCGCCATGAATTTGTTTGAATTTTAGACAGTTCACTTTTATTATTTATTAAAATTTGTCCATTTTCTGGCTCATAGAATTTCTCTAAAATTTGAGATAATGTACTTTTTCCACTACCACTTTCACCTATAATGGCAACACATTCACCTTTCCTGATTTCAAAAGAAATATTATTAAACAACTGTTTTCTTCCTGCAAAACGAAACGACAAATTATTGACTATCAATGATTTAAATTCTTTTATTTCAACACCCTCTTCTTTTTCTGATGGGATACTCACAAATTCAAACATTCGGTCAAAAGCAATTTTTGCTTCATTTATTGGAATAGCTAATAAAGCTAAATTTGATATAGAAGGCATTAAGGATGAAGCCATTCCTAATACTGCCATCATTTCACCTATTTTCATTTTTCCGTGTAACACTTCATAGCATAAATAAGCTAAGATACTTACTAAAAATATTACACTTGCTATGGAAGAAATAATACTGATACGTATATCTATTTTTCCAAGACTAAATACTTTATCTTGAAAATTACCGTAAAAAGCACGGTTTAGTTGGCTAAAAAATGGTTGTTTATTGAAGTTTTTAATCGTTCTAATTCCCTGCAAAGTACTGATATAATTACTTTCTCGTAAAGCATAAGCACTCATAAGGTTGCGTTGTGCTTCAATAACGGGTTTATTAAAACGATATATTAAGAGGAAGTAAAAGGGTAAAACGATTAAAGCAAAAAGTCCTATTTGCCATTGATAAGAAAACAAAAATCCCAACGACACAAATACAACTAATACATCAATCATAACATTTCCTACAATTTGACTAATAACACGCTGAATACGTGCTGTATCATTCATACGAGCAACCAAATCGCCAATTTTTCGAGTATCGAAGAATGATTTTGGCAAGAAAAGTAGTGAATCATAAAATGAACCAACAATTCTACTGTTAAAATCTTTGCCCTGTTTAAGCAATATATATTGATGTAAAGCTACAAATCCTACCCTTATTAAGAGTAAAAAGAAAACTAAAGCAACTCCTAAATATAACTTTTTAAAGTTTTTTGTAGGTAATATTTCATCTATCAGTTTTTGAGAGAAAACAGACATTACTAAACCCAAAACTGCAATGGATAAACCAATCGCAATGCTTGCAATTAAGATATTGGCATCATCACGTATTAAATTGAATAACCATTTTTTTTTCGCTCGCCAAATCGACTCATATTGTTGAAACTGCTCAGTAGGTTTGAGTGTAAGGCATTTCTTTGACATCCAAATTTTGTCCAATTCCTCTTGTGAATAATTTTGGATTTTGCCTGATGGGTCACCAATAACAAAACCTCCTTCTTTGAGATAAGAAAAGCAAATAATATAATGCTGCAAATTGTTTTCGAGTTGTACGTGTAATATTGTTGGTTCGTCATGCTCAATAAGAGCATTTATATCTGCTTCGCAACCCTCTGCTACAAAACCAATTTGATTAGCTGCTTGGTATAATCCTAAAAGTGTAGTGCCTTGTTTACTTGTACCACTTAATTCTCGGAGTTTTTCAAGGGAAATTTCACCTCTGTAATAACGAACAAGCCATTGTAAACAAGCTACGCCACAATCCGACTGGTCTTGCTGGCGGACTAATGTTTTTTCGAATACTTTTTGATTCATCTAACAAGGTATTAAAGAATTATTTCTGCTGATTTGCCAAATCTTTTAATAATACTTGGGGCTTGACTACTCCTTTATAGTTTTTTAATAAAACTTGCTCGGAAGAATATACGAAAGAAGTAGGGAAAGAAGATATACCAAAATTTTTAAGTAGTTCATTGTGAGTATCAATTAAAAATTGAATATTTTCTTGATCTGCCAAACCATATTTCAAGGCAAATTTTTTGATGCTATCTGCTTTTGCTGGTGAGACCATTAAAATTTGGAAAGGTTTTAATATAGATAAGTCATTCTTGATATGTTCAGCTTCTGCTTGACAAAAATCACAATCTGGATTAAAAGCTATGAGTAAAATATTTTTATCTTCTAAAACATCCTTCTTGCTAAATATCTTATTATCAAGTGTTTGAAAAGAAAAAATTGGCAAGTTTTTTATCTTTTCAAATACTTCTTTTTTCTTTTGGATGCTCTTCATAATACCAAAAGATAAAATACAGATACCACCTAATAAGATTATAGCTATCAATATTTTTAGGTATTTTCTCATGAATTATTCAGTGTTAAAAATACTATAAATGCGACCCATACAATTAAGCCACTTCCGTAGGATAAGGCAACTATTTTCAAAGATTCTCCAATGTTTTTCTGAATAATTTCCTTTAACCCCCAAGCTAAAACAAACCAATAAGTCATCTCAAAAAGATTAGTAACTTGTAAAGGATAAAGTAACCAAATATCTGATTTCGGAATAGAAATAATATTTTGAAGCGATAATGGTGAAAAATATTGTAAATCAAGAAGCGTATAATCTGTCCTTATATAAAGAAACCAAAGAATTTTAAATAAGCCTGCTACAATGAAAACTAACTCTGCTTTGATAGCTAACTCAAATAATTGTTTGAGCTTATGAGAGGTATTTAAAAAGAACAATCCTAAACTTAGACATAAGGTAACTAAAGAAAACTTAATACCATAGATGATTGGAATAAAGAGATAGCCAAACCATTCCCATTTTTTTCCTTGTTCTATTAATGCTTGAATTTTTTCGTAGCTCAAAATATCTGAGTAGAAATTAAATAATAGTGTATCACTAATAAGCAAACTTTTGGATAAGTAGCTTGTTAACAAACTAACAACTACTAAAATCGAGAATTTACTTAGAATATATTTTTTAATAAGTTTTGATGGATTTTTCATATTTTACATCGTTTATTTCTTGCGAAATTCATAAAACTTCCAACCTAAAGCAATAATCATTAAAACCCACACAATAAATGATATAATAATTGGGCTGTTTTCATCATCAAACCTTTCGGAATAAGTAATAAAATAAATACCCCAAAGAACTATTGCAAATATGTGCCAAATGTATTTTTTTAAGAAGAAAGCCATAGTTATTGCGTTTTAATTGCTCATTTTTCTTTTCAAATTTATTTGATAAATTAGCTGTGAAAAACCCAAAAATTCCATCTTCAACAATCCAAAACAAACTGCTTATACAAAATTGAATATCTTGCCAGAATAATGCCTATTAAATATTGAACTATTTCTTCTCTCTAAAAATATAGACAGTCAATAATCCTATAACAAAGCCACTGCCATTAGTAAGCATACTTTCAATATCCAAAAGGCTATCAACTGGCTTTTTCGGGCTGTTTAAAAAATATATTGATAGAACTACAAATAGAAATATTAATATTCTATATGGTATTTTTCCTATATTTTGCATATTTTTAATGTTGAGAAAAAAAACACATTTATTAAACATGATATTGAATGATTTTTCTGTAAAATAGCCAATGCAAAAGATGCTATTATTGAGACTCGATGTGTGATTCTATTTTTCATGTCTAAGGAAAACTTCTATTTTCTGTCTATTCTTTCATTTCATTAATGAAAAACAGTCTTTTAGTTTGATAACTTCTTATAGCGTAATTTTTCAAACAAAAAATACTTAAAAAAAGCATACGATAAGCAAACGCCAACAACAGAGGCAATTATGTCCATATAATCGAAAGTTTTGTTATTTGAGAGTATGGGATAATACTCTTCAAAAATTAGCCCTATCAGTAATACGACACACACTAAAGGAAAAAACAATTGAGCATTATTTTTTTTGATATTCTTTGGATTCACTAATATAGAATATGGGTATATAAGTCCAACAATAAAATTAGGAAGAACTCCTATTAATAAGTTGTAAGTCTGATGCCTCAAAATATACTTGACAACATAGAAAAATATAAACCCTGTCAGTAGAATGATTAAAGGAATAAAATTATAAAGTAATTTATTTCTCATATATTTTGAGTGTTCAGTTTAGCTATATATCAGAAAGACATTATTACTCCTAAATCAGTGTTTATTCTCTTTTCTTCAATACCATAGATGATAAATAAACTATAAGAAAACCCAAAACACTACATGCAAAACCCTATGATAGACTGACTAAATTATCAAAGTCGGAACATTTTTATATATAAAAATACACTAACAAACATGAAATTATTAAAATTCAATGGATAGTTTTAATTTTAATAATTCTATCAATACGATGGCTTTAATTTTCTCTCTGTTTTTTCTTTTTATATACAAAAAAATAGTATATAAGCAATATAACAATGCCATATATAAAAAAAAAGACCTCTTCATTAGTAGATAAAGCCTCATTATTTGCTTTTCTATATACACGAATAGCAACTGGAATAGCTACTAAAAATGAGAATAGTATATTTATTTTCTTCATCATTTAAGCTTTTTGCATCAAAAGATTTCTATATGCTACATTATTTGTGTAAAAAATAGAAACCTTTTGATAAGTTATTTTCAAAAAAACACTTGGGTTAAGAGAACCATTTTGTACCAAGTCCCCATGCAGAACAAGCTCTATCTGTTATGAGGCCAGCAACCCATTGTCCCGTTATTAACTCCCCAATTACTAACCCATCACAAAAACCATCTACAAAATCAGCCCATTTAATACCTCCATTTATAAGAAGCATTTCATTTTCTTCTATTTTTTTCATTTTCATTAAAGTTTAAAAAATTAAATAAATTTATTGTAAAAGGAAATGTAACTATAATTTAGTGGGATTTTACCTTGTAAAAATAATTTATAATGTTCCATTAAATTACTCATTCCAAGCTGCCCAAATTGATCCTGCACATAAGCTACCCGTGACACTCCCCATGGCTATTACGCCTGCTGGACCCGCTGCTATTGAAACAAATGTCCCAACAAGTGCTAAACCGCAAACAGCTCCAGCTCCATAAGACATTGATCCGCCACTATAATTTCCCATTTCTTTAATTTCTAATTTCTTCATCATTACAAATTTGAAATAACATTTTCCTTACTCTCTCACAGGCTTTTCAGAAACCGCCTTTCATTACCACTATTTGCCGGCGTTTAGTAGTTTTGATGGAACAAATCTATGAGGAAGAATAGAGAGAATCAAAAGTTTTTGGTTGTAAAATACAACTAAATCATTGTTTTTTACACTTTTATTAATAGGTTTGAGCATACGATTTGAATAAATACCGCTTAATTATATTTACTACATCCCAAAAAGTGAAATAAACAAAAATAACACCTATTTATTTTTCACTTCAACTATAAAAAAATGAGTAACCTAGCAAAAAACATTCGCACAATTCGTGAGATGAAAGGAATTAAACAAGCAGAAATCGCACGTTTATTAAACAAAACTCAACTATTTATTAGCAAAATGGAGAATGGCAAAGTAGATATTACTCCAAAAAATATTGAAACAATCGCCAAATATTTTGGTTTAGAAAAAGAAAGTTTAGAGAATTTTGATGACAGCATTTTTTTTAATGTTTCACAAAACCCTAACAGCAATGATAAGCATATATCAAATCAGACTTTAACAGAAAACGAACGAAAACTTTATCAAGAATATATCGATCTACTAAGAAAACAAAATAGCTCACTACAAACCGAAAATCAAAAACTTAAAGATTTAGTTTCATAAAACAAAAGTCTCTTTACAATGATTGTAAAGAGGCTTTTGTTTTTCATTGGTTTATATTTATCCAAGCCAATTACCCTCTCAAATCTTGAAACTTTTAGAAAAAACGCCTATCTTTCGTTCTCTAAAAACATTCAGCCTTAGTATGAAAAGTAATATTTTACGCTTGTTTATTTTTGTGACTTTTATATCATTGATTTCGGCAAAAAACGAAAGCGAAATAACTAATGTAAAGCCTAATATCATCTATATCATGGCCGATGATTTAGGTTATGGTGATTTGGGTTGCTATGGACAAAAGATCATTCCAACGCCAAATCTTGATAAAATGGCAGCGGAAGGCATACGATTTACAGATTTTTACTCAGGAAACACTGTTTGTGCTCCTTCTCGCTATGCTTTGATGACAGGGCTACACATGGGACACGCCTATATCAGAGGTAATGGAGAATTTCCTATTAGAGCAGAAGAAAAAACATTACCAAAAACCTTGAAAGAGAATGGTTACCATACAGGAATGTACGGGAAATGGGGGCTTGGCCAAAGCCACAATACTGGTTCACCAGAAAAACAAGGTTGGGATGAGTTTTTTGGTTATACCACTCAAGGACATGCTCATCGCTACTATACCAATAATTTATGGGAAATAAAATCAGGCAAATGTGTACCATACAAAATGGATTCTTTGCAACATTCTCATCCTGTAATCACCAATGCAGCATTCGATTTCGTGAAAAAAAATCAGAAAAGTCCATTTTTTATGTATTGGGCAATCACGATGCCTCACGCAGAAATGTATGCTCCAGAGGAAACTTTAAAGAAATATCTAAAGCCTGATGGAAGTAGTATTTTTCCTGAAAATAAACCTTTTGTTCAGAAAAATCTTGCGGCACGCTCGTATCGATCACAAGACAAAGCAAATGCCAATACTGCCGCCATGATTGAGCATTTAGATAGTGATATTGGGCGATTGATGGTCTTGCTAAAAGAATTGGGTTTAGACAAAAATACTTACGTTTTCTTTACATCTGATAATGGTCCACACAATGAAGGAGGGCGAGAAATGGAGTTTTTTGATAGTAATGGAAAGTTGCGAGGTTTTAAAAGAGATTTATATGAGGGAGGAATCAGAGTGCCGATGATAGCTTGGGGAGCCAATGTTCCTAAAGGAAAAATTACCAATGAACCTTTAGCCAATTGGGACGTTTTTCCAACTTTGTCGGAATTAACCAAAGCAAAATCACCCAAAAATATTGATGGAATCTCTTTTGTGAATACTTTATTTGGAAAAAAAGCAAACCAAAAACATGATTATCTTTATTGGGAATTTTTTGAGAACGGATTTGACCAAGCAGTAAGAAAAGGTAATTGGAAAGCAGTTAAGCAAAGAGAAAAAGGCAATAGAATTGAGTTGTACGATTTAAGTAAAGATATTTCCGAGACAAGCGATCTCGCCTTAAAACACCCAACTATTGTTGCTGAAATGGAAAAAATTATGAGTGAGGCAAGAACAGAATCTGAGTTATTTAAGGTGAAAAAGTAGTTCTATTTAAACCAACTATTTTTAATTTCTACCAACTATTACATAGTTTTTGGTGCTATTCGTTTTTACTTATAACTTCCCATAAAATTCTTTTTTCTTGAAATATCTCATAAACTTTTTATTATTTTTTGTTTCTTTCAGTGGGTTTGCTCAGCACTACCCTATAATAGAATATACCGTAAAAGAAGGACTTGCTCAAATGCAGGTAACGGGAGTTTTTGAAGATAGCAGGGGCTATATTTGGGCGGCAACAAAATTCGGTTTGAGCAAATTTGATGGTGAAAAATTTGAGAATTTTTATAAGCAAGATAGCCTCAAATTTGTCAATTTTAGTAATCTAACCGAAGATTCAAAAGGAAATATTTGGCTTACTTATGATTATCGTGGATATGCCAAGTTTGACGGAAAATCTTTTACCAATTATACTTTCACCCAAACAAACTCCACAAATATAGTTGAGCATAAAGGCAAAATGATTTTTATGCGAAATGATTCTCTTTTTAGTATTTCTAAAGAAAAATTTATTTTTGAAGGTATCACATTAGATAATAAAGGTGCTATTCCCAATTTTCGTAGCGATAATGGTATTTTATATGCCGTAATTGGTAGTGAACTTTATTGTTTTGATGAAAAGAAAAGGAAATTTGTTAGTATCTTTCAAAGCGAAGATAAGAATGCTGTAATTTATTTAGGTAAAATAAGAGACAATCTACTATTAAAAGTTAATTCCGGAAGCACCACCCACGTTTATCTCTTGAAAAACAAGCAAGTTGTTTTATGCTTTTCTTTGTCTCCTACCAAGACTCAATTTTATTATTATCCAACCTTTAACTTTAATTTCAGCTTTGAAGGAAAAACTTGGATTTATGATAAAATAGAAAAAAACATAGCTAAGATTTCAGATGAATTAAGTGGATATTCCTCTGAATCAAATGCAAAAAAAGAAAGTCAAAAGTTATATATAGGCACTGAAAGAGGTCTTTTTTGCCTATTTTTAAATGGCTTCAAATATTTTACTCGTTCGGAAGTTCCGTATGCTTGGGGTGTGGTAGAAGACCACAAAAAGAATATTTGGATAAGTAATTTTCAGGTAAACCTTCAAAAATATGATGGAAAAAAGCTACAAACCATCACTCAACATGAGCCGATTATGGCAAAAGTATTCAAAAAGAATGGCTATAATTATGATAAGGGAAGCATAAACTCATGGTACTATTCTCCACTGAGAGATAAGTATAATAAGCTGTGGTTTCCAAGATTCGATGGAGCTTTAATGGTAGAAAAGGGCAAGTTTGAGTATTTTTCCCCCAAAAAAGACACGGTCTTTTTTTTCAATATTGCCGAAGACCGTCAACGCAATAAAATCATTGGTTGTGGGGTAGGTGCATTTGCAATAATTGATAATAAACCTCCCTATCACTACAAAATAATTAGCGACACAGCCCAAATGTTTCTGCAGCCAAGGCTCATTTTTTCTGCTGCTGTTGATGCTGATGGTAATTATTGGCTGGGTGGAAGAAATATTGTAAAGTATAATCCAGACAAGGGAAGTTTTAAATACTATACAAATACCAACAAAAAACTCATGAAATTGGTCAATGTCAACCTGACTTTCGATAGTCGTGGTGGGCTTTGGGCAGGTACATTTAATGATGGATTGAGTAAATATAATGCTAAAACCGATAAATTTGATGCTGTTTTTGAAAAGTACTTGAAAGATAAACAAACGGTTTTTTTAGGTCAAATTTCTGAGAAATATTTTGCCATCAGCGACAACCTCAATATTTATATCATTGACCTCGATGCCCTTTATAAATCGAATGAAGAAAAGGTTGTAAAAGTACTGAATTATCACAATGGTTTGGTTGGCATTGAACCTGGTCAAAATGGCTTTTTTAAAGATTCTGAAGGTAAAATTTGGGTTTGCTCGGGGACGGTTCTCTCCTACTTCGACCCAAAACTTCTCAACTTCCAACAAGTTTCATTACAAACCTATATCCGTAAAATAAATGGCCAAAGATTACCATTTCAGTACGAAGATATGGCACCAATTGAGTTAGAAAATAACAAAAATGAAGTGCGACTAGAAGTAGAGTCAGTGGGCGAAGATAAAAGTGCTAATGCCCAATTTAGTTACAGAATCAAGGGTTTTAAAGAAGGCTGGTCAGAATGGCAAACCGACCGTACCATTTATTTGACCAATATGCCTGCTGGCGTATTTACGATTGAAGTGCGGAGTAGGAGAAATATTTGGGAAGGTGATAAACATCCAATTACGCACCTAAAATTTAAGGTAAACATACCATTTTGGAAATCTCCTGACTTTTATCAATATGCTTTTTTTGGGTTTTTGATTCTTTTAGGCGGTTTAGGCTATATTTTTAACAGAAGTTATTCTCAAAACAAAAAAATTAGTCAACAAAAACGCCTTGCAGAAGAACAAGAGCGACAAATGAATATCTTACAGATTCAGACTACTCAAGCACAACTCAATCCACATTTTATATTCAATGTGCTGGTAACGCTTCAAAGCCAAATTAATGAAAATCAATCGCAGGAAGCAAGTGAAAATATTGTAAAACTCTCACATTTGATTAGAAGTTTTTTGAGTGCTTCAGCTTTTGATAACAAAACAATCAGTTCAATAATCAAACTCGAAATTATCTTGGAGAAAGAAATTGCTTTGCTTCGCTCTTATATCGAATTCGAGAAATTACAAAGAGATAACTTTGATTACGAAATCATTGAAATTCCTCCTGTTGATTCTTCAAACTACAAAATTCAAACAATGCTTATTCAGCCTTTTGTAGAAAATGCCATCAAACATGGCTTCAACGAACTGCAAGAAAGGGGCAAACTGACCATTACTTTTTCAGAAATTGACGATTATTTGGTATGCGAAATTGATGACAACGGCATTGGACGAGAGAAATCCAGAGAGTTACAAAAAAAATCAATAGCCAAATATAAGTCACTTGGTACTGAGTTGGTTTTCAATCGGATAGAAGTTTTGAGGAAAATCGGATACTTGATTGATATAAAAATATATGACAAAATACAAGGAACAAAAATAACCATGTCGATAAGATTTGAAGGAAATGAAAACGGGAAAAATTAGGGTAGTACTCATTGAGGATTTAGAAAAAACGGTAAAATCTATCTTAGAGATTTTCGAGAAACATTGTCCGACGGTTGAGGTAGTGGGCGTAGCTGGAGAGGTGAACGCTGGCTACGAGCTTATTCTTGAAAAAAAACCAGATTTGGTTTTGAGTGATATTCAGATTGTCAATGGCACAGGCTTCGATATTATTCAGCAATTATTAGATAATAACATTGATATTACATTTGAGGTAATTTTCATGACGGGCCATCTTGAATATGATTATGCCGCCAAAGCTTTCAAATACTCAGCTATCTATTATTTTTCTAAACCATTTGGATACAATGAATTAATTACTGCGATAAGTAAGGTCGAAAAAATAATGTCGATGAAAGAAGCACGAGAAGTTTTAGATGGATTGATGCTTGTTATCAAAAAAGAAGGTTCAGTCAGTGATTTTATTGCTGTCCATTTGGCAAATAAGAAGATTCGTAGAATTCCAATCGACCAAATTATTTATTTAGAAGCAGATACTGTAATGACCAATTTTTATTTGACTAACGGAGAAAAAATAATTGCTTTTAAGAATTTGGGGCAGTATCGTCAGATTTTAGAACTTGACCACAATTTCTTTTCTATCAAAAATAGTATCTGTGTAAACCTCGACCAAAAAGCCGATTACAATCATTCGACATTTGAAATGACCATGAAAAATGGTAAAGTTTTGCAAGGATCAAGAGATTTTTGTAAAAAATACTATGCTTTTATGAAAGAAATGGGCGAAGAAACTAGAATAGAAAAGAAAACATTACTTGAGAAAATAAAAAAGGTTTTTGGCCTTTGAAACCAATTATTTGAAAAAAACACAAGCTATTTGAAAATCTTTGCATGACGGTGGCATAGCAGATAATTTTGAGGTATAAAAACACCCAAAACACTTTTGCTATGCGACCACCTAACTTATTGAAAGAGGCTTATCTACTTGAAGCTCAAATCAATTATACCAATATTTATTTTGCTGATGGCAGTAAAGAAATATCTCCTTATACGCTAAAGAAATTTGAGCAACAACTTGCTTCAAATCCTTCATTCATTCGCATACATCGATCATTTTTGGTTAATAAAAATTTCATTCGGGAAATCAAACACTTGAATGTAGTTTTAATTTCTGGAGCGATTTTGCCTTTGGCTAGAAGAAGGCGTAAGATTTGATAATTTTGATAACACCTTCTCTTAAATAACATTTGTGATGAGAAAACAACTACTGATTATTTTACTTTTAGCTTTCATACAGCATTCCATGAAGGCTCAAAAAGCTGTCGATTGTGGAATTCAGAGAAAAGTTAACATCGAAAACCAAAGTAAATTTAAAATTAATAGTGTCAATTCAATCCCAGATTCTAATCTCATTATTAGAATCCCTGTAGTTTTTCATGTTTATCATCATGGTGAAGCACAAGGTTATGGGTATAATTACCATGAAGACACATTAAAGAAAGCACTCTTTAATTTGAATTTAGCTTATAGTGCTAAAGGAGGTTTTAAAGAATCCGTAAATACAAAAATCGAATTTTATTTACTTACTGACAGTATTTCTTGTCAGCCATTTGGTATTTCAAATGGGATAAAAAGAGCAAGTATGTATGATTTGCCTCCTTATTTAGCTCAATCATATTTTCAACAAGGCCTAAGTACAGGAATTTACCAATATTTTGAAAAAGATATTTTACAACTTAGCCCGAATCCTACAATTAAATGTTTAAACATAAGATTAATTCCTGTAATAACCGATAAACAAGGATTTGTTTCAATTGGTGATTTAGAGGATGTTGTCCTAAGGTCAAATACAATTACAGACAAGGAAGGTTCTTCTGTATTCGCTCATGAAATAGGTCATGCCTGTGGGCTCCTCCATACATTCTTCTCTAACGATATTATTAATTGTAATGATGGAGATGGGTTAAGTGATACAGACCCACATCAAATAAATGACATTTTCTATCCCGATGATATTAATGTTTGTACAGGAAGGAGAAAAGGTAAAGTAATTTACAATTTTATGAGCTATGGCTCTTATCAAAATAACTTCACTATCATGCAACGTGATAAAATGAGAGAAACCATAAACTTCCATTATCCAGAGTTTGTACAAGGTTTGCTACCCGTTTTTAGCTCCCCTGCAACAAAAGGAATTCCTATAAATGCATGCACTTTTTCAGGAGCTCAACCATCCACAGACTTTGTTTACAGCGTAGATTTTAATTTAGGAAGTATTTCGTACAAAAATTATTATGAAAAATCCTTAAACTATATTGATTACTCATGTGCCTTAAAAACAGAATTAACTGCCGGTAACAATTATAATTTTTACTTTAACGACTATAATACAGGCACAATTTATTACAAATTATTGATTGACTTTAACAATGACGGTGATTTTAATGATAATGGGGAAGAGATTTTATCAGGTCAAAAAACTACTACCATAACAATTCAACCAATCTCAGGCAATTTTATAGTACCCCTTAATTCTATTCAGAATTCATGGTTAAGAATGAGATTAATCAGAACAAATGATGGCTCATACACCAATTGTAATACCAACGGATTGGGAAATGCAATGGATTTTTCAATAAAAGTATTACCTAATTGTATTAAACCAACCTCTCCAACTGTATCTAATCAAATAATAAACTTTGGGCAATCAGCTACCTTGACATCAACAAATTGTTTTGGACAAACAAAATGGTATAGCAAAGGAGAATCATTGAGTACTGGGGGCAACTATACAACACCAACCTTGAATAAAGACACTTACTATCAAGCAACATGTGTTGTTAATGGGTGTGAGAGTTTAGCAAAAAACATCAAAATTGAAGTCATTCAAACACTTAGCATAGGAGCTTTAAGTAGTAATAATCTTTGTGTTAACAATACAATTAATATTCCTATTACAACAACTTTGACAAATAATACGATACTTATAAACTTTAGGAAAGGCAATAATATAATAAGCTCTAAGGTCATTCAAAAAACTAACTCTCTTTCGTTTAAAATTCCTTTTCAATTTACTAATTACATAGGTGGTCCGTATGAGTTTCTTACTTATGGAAATGATTATAATATTCAATTAGAAACAATTGATATCTACACAAACAAAAAGTTACTTAGTAATGTTGTAAGTTTGAATATAGGTGCCATTGAAAACGGTCATAGAATTATTGACAATCCTAATGAAATATATGATATAAATAAATACTCTTATAGTGATTACTTATGTACAGGAAAAAGTAAAACGTATTATGCACAGGTAGTAAGTTTTGGAGGAAAATCACTTACTACTGATGGGTTGACATTTAATTGGAAAAGAAATGGAACATCCATTGGTACAACCACTACAAATCAAATTACTGTAAATCAAGCAGGAACATATACTTTTGATGTCAATCAAGCAGGCTGTATAGGGAGTTCTTCTTCACTATATTTATCTACAAATAGCTACATTAATAACTCTCCAAAAATTATTGGGCCTGAATATTCATGTGAAGGCACAAACAAGGAATTATTCTCCGATTATATAAGTACCACCGCAACTTATCAATGGCAAAAAGACGGCACAAATATATCAAATGCAAATCAAAGTAACTTTATTGCGACACAATCAGGCAACTATAATGTAATTGTACAAGATGCAGGTTGTACAATTAATAAAAATAAAGACGTAAATATTGTTTTTTTAAAAGCTCTGCCAGTAAGTATTTTTTCAAATAACAATGACACCACCATCTGTATTACTAATGTAATATTTGGTTTAAAATATGGCAATGATATTCGTTTAGAAGATTCATTTGGCAATGGACTGGCAATCTTGAATGACTACCAATATCAATGGCAAAAAAATGGAGTAGATATACCTAATGAGACCAAAAACTATCTGGATTTTGGTTATCATGATTACTTAAATAATGGTTTAGGCACATATAGATTACTTAAAAAACAAGCATCTTGTACATCTTACAGCAAACCAATTACTATTTCAGAAAGCACAATTAGACCCAAACCAATCATAGATTATAAATCTACTTTGGCGGTATGCTCAGGAAGTGTTGGTTTATATGCAGGTTTTCTAACACCTGGTGATTGGTATAAAGACAATTCTAAAGTATCCAGTGGCAGTTTTTATACAGCGTATAATAGTGGAGTTTACAAATATGTTGTTGATGCAAATGAAACCTGTCAGAATGAGTCAGACCCTATTAATATCTCAATAGGTAGTAATTTTAGCCCTAAAATTACTTATTCTGATATTCGTAAGCAGAATCTATGTGGCACAAATGATTATTTATTCCTCAATTTTGATTTTGCAAATTCCTACACAGGCTTTACTTATCAATGGTTAAAAAATGGTATTGAAATTACAAATGGTACTGGAAGTCAACTTTACATTAATACTTCTGGCACATATTCATTGAGAGTTACAAATGGCTCTTGTACTGCAACATCTAACGCAATAATTGTTGGAAATAATAACAACGATATAAAGCTAAAATCTTTAGATTTTGATTTAGCTTGTACTAATAGAAGTGCTAAAATTGAAATATCAGGAATATCAAACAATAATAATCTTGATAATTTTATCTGGAAGCTGAACGGAAATATATTAACCAATGAAAAATTAGGGTGGCTTTATACCGATAAAGCGGGTACATACTCCGTAGAATATAATAACAACGCTGGGTGTAGTATTTCTTCTAATTCAGTCATTATAAACAAAGGTGGTGGTAGTATAACTATTCAACCTATAACAGCTGCACAAGGACAGTCCGCATTATTATCTGCTATTGGATGTTCAAATGGCCTTATCAAGTGGTATAATTCAAATTCATTAAATACAGTAATTTTAACAGGTAATACTTTGATTACTCCAGCTTTAGACATATCTCGTAGCTATTTTGCGACATGCTTTTATAATGGTTGTGAAAATTTAGTGCCAACTGAAGGGCAAATTATCGTATCTGGCTGTCTTCAAAATCAAACTTTTGGGCATATCAATCAAACAAATGGAACTTTTAGAGCTACAAATAAAATTAGTTCATCAGCACTAATTTCAAATGGCACTATATATTCAGGAGGCAAATCTGTTGAATTATTGCCCGGCTTTCAGGTTACTAACAATAGAGTTTTCAAAGCCGAAATTGGAGGATGTAATTAATTTACATCCTCACATAAAATTAACCCGAACATTCAAGCCAACATTATAAGGTCTAATTTGTAGGTAATTATAGGCATCAAGCGATTGTGAAAGGCTGTATCTGAAAGTTGGTTCTATCCAAATTGATTTACCACCTTTGGTTGGGTACGAAACGCCTACAGAAGCATTGAGATAATAAGCATATTCTTTGTCATTAATCACTCTAACGGCTTCTCCCCCACCCGAAACATAGACTTCATTTTTCTTTTTAGAAATTAAAAATGAGTTATCAATTTTTAAACCAACTGTTTGCAAAAACTTACTTTGATTGATACTTTCATTTACACCAACCAATGTATAACTCTGACTATCAGTAGTTTGTATTTCATATTCGCCATTATTTACTTCATAACTTACCCTCTGCTGAATTCCCGAATACGTAAGCGAAGCACCCGTCGAGAAACGATTTGAAAGCGGTTTCATTGCACCGATCCTAAATTGAATACCCAAACGTTGTGCATCAAGTGCATTCAATGTACCAACTTGTTGAATATAAGTATTGGTTTGCGGTAAAATCGTTAGAGCTTGATAAGCCTGTAAAGGCATCAAACTGGTACTGAAAATCAATTTTCTTTTAATGACTCCTTCTTCTTCCATCATCGGAGCTTCATTATTATAAGCTATAGCACCAAATGGTTTTCTGATAAGTTTTTCTTTGAATGATTTACTACTTAAAATATTGAAAGTCAAAGTTTTATCATCCGATTCAGTTTGAGGTATTATTACTTTTTTATTCTCTGCAATGGTATTTGTTTCGTTAGGTTTATTATCTTCTTCTATAATTGGTAAATTGTTCTTCTCTTTATGCTGTCTAATTTTAACTTTATTTTGGGCGAAAGTTTCTTTTTTCAGAATCTCATCAATGTTTTTATTTCGACCTTTGACTTGAATCGGAATAGGTTTTCGTTTTCCAGCCAAATCATTATTGATAGGGTTTTCAAGAACATTATTATTTGACAAGCTTTCATCCAAATGGTTATTTACTGGCAATTTTTCTTGAGGTTGATTAGTAGGTCTATAAGTCTTATTTATTGAAGTATTAGCTTGATTTTGTATGTTTTTATTCAATGAAACTCCATTCAGGTCTCCTTGTTTACTTTTAATCAAAAACCAACCAAAGCCCAAAAGCAAGGCAATACTTGCCGCAATACCTGCACGATAAAAAATTGGAAGAATAACCAAGCGACGCTTTTTCTCAGGCTGAATTGCTGCTTTAATTATTTTCCAAGATTCATCTTGCGGTTCTGCTTCATAGTGACGGAACTTCTCTGCAAGTTGAGTAGCCAACTGAATTTTTGCCCAAGATTCACCTTGTGGCTCAACTTCATAATTTCGGAATTTTTCAGAAAGTTGGGTTGCTAATTGAATCTTCGACCAAGTATCATCTTCTGGCTCGGCCTCATAAGCACTAAATTTTTCTTTGAGGTCAAGGCCAAAACGAATCTTAGCCCAAGTGTCCTCTTGGGGTTCAGCTTCGTAATCCTTAAACTTCTCCGAAAGTTGCTGTCTTATGTGATCTTTTGATTTCATTATCCCCAACAGGGTATATTCCTATTAAATTATTATCTCTTTTATTTTCTTAAAGAAAAAGAAAGTGTATTCGCTCATTCACTCACTCAATCATTCACTCATTAATAAACCCCCATTTCTTGTAAAGTTTTTCTTAAATGTACTTTTGCTCTTGATAATTGAGATTTCGATGTTCCTTCCGAGATACCTAAAATTTTGGCAATTTCGTTATGCTCATAACCATCTATTAAATACATATTAACAACCATACGATAACCATCAGGTAGTTGATTAATTACACCAACTATTTCCTCATGGCTAAGCTGCGAAATAATACCTATATCAGGCTCACTAAGATTCTCAATTGCCTGATAATCAACAAATTGCCTTTCGTTTGAATTTTGTCGATAGTGGTCGATAGCAGTACGAACCACCAAAGATTTCACCCAGTACTCAACCGATTCTGGTTTTTGTAAATCGTTGATTTTATTGAAAATCTTGATAAATGCTTCTTGGAAAATATCTTCGGCTTCCATTACCGTTCGGGCATAGCGACGACAGACACCCAAAAGGCGACCTTTATATAAGTTATAAAAGGCGGCTTGGGCTCTCGGGTCATTACGCTGACAGCCAAGAACTAATTCAATTTCATTCCGCATCCGAAAAGGGTTGCTGTGTTAGTATTAACGTATAAAAGTTTAGTATTTTCGTGTGGAACGACGCAAAAACTATCCTCTTCTTGCTAATAAGAAGTTAGAATCTGCATCAAAATTAATGTAATAGTCATTGTTTCCGACTTTAATAGCTATCAAATAGCCGAAAATTTTATTGTCTTTATAAGCTATTATGCCTTTCTGAAAAACCCATCCCGCATAGTTTTTATTAAGGAACTCCTTTGCTTTTATCGGAATATCCTTAGCTTCAAGCGGAGCTTCAATTACTTTATTATCGGGCAATTTTATCATAATTTCTGTTACTTGTAATACTTTCCCTTTCTCGTCAAAGGTATAATTATACGTAACATTATCTTTCAAAATCGTTACCCAATAAGATTTTACATTTTTATCTGTAATAATGGAAACTTGAACATACCTAAATTCCTTGTGTTTTTCGTTTAAAAAATCAACAATTACTTTAGGTAAATCTTTTGGTTGGATTGGTTGTATTTGATATTTATTAGAATTGCCACTCACCCCTCCTACTTGTTCTTTACGTATCAGTGTACCAGTTGCATCAAACTGCAATGAAAATTGTTTTTTATCGAATGTAATTAAGATATTATAGCCCAATAAAGCCCCATTTTGAGAAATAGTAATTCCCTTTTCATAAGTCCATCCTTTAAACTCCTTATCTAAATATGCTTTAATAACAGCGGGTAAATCAGTACTTATCAATGGTTTATCTTCCATTCGATTAGGGGGAGCATTCACCCCAAAAGAACTTGATTTGAGTACATTCCCTTTTTCATCAAATAAATATTCAAACGAAGTCAAGTCTTTACTTACAACTACCGAATATGTTTTTGTTTCACCATCTACAATTACAGCTGCTTTGATACAGTTGTAACCTGGATGTTTGTTATTGAGATAAGTATTAATTGCATCAGGCAATTGATTTTTCTCAATAAAATAAATTTTTGGCGGATTTAGAGCGGGCGTGTTTCCATTTCTATCATCGGTAATGAGCAAAGTCAATGTACCAGTGGCATCAAAAACCAATATATTATCTTTACCTTCTTTGGTTTTAATAAAAACTTTATACCCTTCTACCTTTCCATCTTTTCCAATTTGTTGAGAAGCATTCTTGATGGTTGCTCCTGCATAATTTGTAGAGATGTAGCTCTTTATATTATCTGGCAATGTTACTTCACCTGTTACTTTATAAGTTTCAGTAATAACCCCCAAATTATTTACAATCGCAGACATGGGTTCAACTTTCACTTCAAAATCCGACTGCCAAATTTTATTTTTCTCAATGGTCGAAAATCTTATTTTAGTTGCTTCTGGAAATGCTTGTCTGATAGCATTAACCGTTGCTTGTGGTACTGCTTCATTCATATTTTGCTGAGGCTGTAAATCTTTTACGCTATCACATGCGGAAAAAATCCATCCCAAAGCCAACAAGAGAATGTATATATTTTTCATCTCTATTTATTTTTACTTCGCTATATGTTTTAAAGACGAGACCAAATAAAATTTGGTTGCATCTCAGGAATTGTCAATTATTAACATATAAAAACATACACATAATACACTGATAATCAGTCCATTAAAAAGATAAATTTATAAAAATTTCTTCATTAAATATATTATAAGATTTAGTAAAAGACTGATGATGAGCATCGTTACTATAGGAAAATAAAATCGAGTATTTTTCGTTTCATAATGAATGTCTCCTGGCAAACGACCCAACCATTGAAATTTATCAGCAAAGAAGTATATAATAATACCTATTAAAACAAGGCCAATACCTATAAAAATGACATATTTACCTGTGTTTGGGTTCATTGTATTTTATAAATTTTATTAAAAAGCTATTTTCATAAAGTTTTATGACAAATATAAGCTACAAATGGGCCTTTATAAAAGAATAAGCAAAAATATCACCATTAAATATAAGGTTAAAAATACGATTCGACACTGTACAAAATTTATTTCTTGGAACTGAATAATATTGAATATCGTTTTATTCATTGATTCGTCCACTCACGCTAAAAAGGTGGTTTATAAAATTAAAAAACACAAAAGCTATGATTTTTGTTATTAGTATTGTCTTTATGCTACTCGGACTGTTTGTTTCGAGACGTTTGAAAAGTAAATTTGAAGAATATTCCCAAATACGTTTAAGAAATGGTATGACTGGAGCGGAAGTTGCTCAAAAAATGCTCCATGACAATGGCATTTATGACGTAAGAATCATTCAAGTTGATGGGCAATTGACTGACCATTATGACCCAATGAGCAAAACGGTTAATTTAAGTTACGATGTTTACACTGGAAATAGTGCCGCTTCAGCAGCAGTTGCTGCCCATGAATGTGGACACGCTGTACAACATGCAATGGCTTATGCACCATTAAAAATGCGTTCTTCATTAGTGCCAATCGTTAATATCGCTACCAAAGGCATGAATCTTTTCTATATGTTTGGATTTATGTTTATGGGTTATATTTTTTCAAGAAATACGCCAATGGCCCAAACAGTGCTATTAGCTTTAGTACTGGCTAATGCCGTTATCGCTTTGTTTTCACTTATTACATTGCCAGTAGAATATGATGCCAGCAATCGTGCCTTGAAATGGATGGAAGCGAAAGCTGTAGTTACCACTGGTGAACACGATATGGCAAAAGATGCTCTCAAATGGGCCGCATTGACATACGTAGTGGCCGCCGCAGGTGCAGTCGCCAATTTGCTTTATTATTTGAGTATGTATTTAGGTAGAAGAGATTAATTGTAGGGCAACAGCACAAGCGATTGTTCTACAAAGCCACGAATTTAACAATAAGATTTTGTTGAGTTCGTGGTTTTTGTTGTATATTCGTCACCATCATTTAACAAACACATTCAACGTGATTTCTCAATTCAATTTTCCTACAAAAATCCGATTCGGAGCAGGTGTAGTTGCTGAACTTCCTGCTTATTTAAAAGATAATAGTCTGTCAAAACCATTGGTTGTTACCGACCCCAATGTAGCCAATTTGCCCTTTTTTAAGCAAATTTTACAGGATTTACAAGCAAAAGGTATTAGCACTGAAGTTTTCAGTAATATTCATAAAAACCCAGTAAAATCAGATGTTTATAAAGGTGATGAAGCTTATTATGCAACAGACCGAGATTGTATCATTGGTATTGGTGGAGGTGCCGCAATTGATGTGGCAAGAGCTATTTTATTGAGAATCAATCATAGAGAAGATTTATTCAAATATGATGATTTGATAGGTGGTGATGTTTTTGTTACCAATGACGTTCCGCATTTTATTACCATCCCAACTACCGCAGGAACAGGTAGTGAAGTGGGTAGAAGTGCCATCATTGCCGACGATGAAACACATCAAAAAAAGATCCTTTTCTCACCCAAACTTTTAGCAAAAATTATCTTTGCCGACCCATTACTTACGATGGATTTGCCCGCATTTATCACTGCAGCTACAGGCATGGATGCACTTACACATAATATGGAGGCTTATGTAGCAAAAAACTGGCACCCCATGTGCGAAGGAATTGCTCTCGAAGGCATTTCATTGATACACAAATCTTTAGAAAAAGCAGTAAATAAGCCAGATTTAGAATCTCGTAGCAATATGTTGATTGCTTCATTAATGGGAGCAGTAGCTTTTCAGAAAGGATTAGGGGTTGTACACTCATTAGCTCACCCACTCTCTTCTTTACTTGATACTCATCATGGCTTGGCCAATGCTGTCAATATTCCTTATGGTATGAAATTCAATATCGCAGGATTTGAAGATAAATTTAGGAGAATTGCCCGTACATTAGACTTAAAAGATGAATCAGGTGAAGCAGTAGTTCAATATTTATTTGATTTGAATTCGCAAATTAATATTCCGCATCGTTTGCGAGATATTGGTGTAAAATCAGAACATATCGAAACTTTGGCCGATTTAGCCATTGCAGATTTTGCTCATCCAAATAATCCAAAGCCTGTTTCAAGAGAAGACTTTAAAAATTTATACTTAGAAGCTTTGTAATTTGGAAAAATGTTTATATTTGTTTAGCAATAAACCTATAAAACTATGAAAACTTACTTAGCTCTACTCTCTGTCTTGCTTTTTTCGTGCGAAATTTTCGGACAAATTTCAAACAATAAATATGATTATTTTCTAAGAAAATTACAAATTCCTGGCAGTAGTGACACAAAAATTGTTGTTAATAAAAATGGAGATACTACTTTACAAGCCTATTATAATTCGAGGGATGTTGTAAATAATACACATCAAGACTTTATGAAGATTTATAAAGGAACACCTTTCTTTAAGAATGGTTGGTATAAAGGCACGATAAGCACAGAAAGTAGTAGAGATATGGAGTTTTTAATGGCATTTAATGTTCAAAAAAATGAACTTTATGTGGTAGAAGACCCACAAAAAGATGCCATTACCATTAAACCTGAAGCATTTACAATCGAGGGACATCATTTTAGTCAATTCAATAAAGCCTATTATGAGGTAATTTATATCAGTAAAAATACCATTTTGAAGGAACATTCTTGTACATTGACAGGCAATGGAACGACTGAAAAAACAGGTTATGAAGCTTCGGGTGGTGTAGGCGAATTTGAAGGTGAATTTATAAAATCTTCTAAACTAATGATGCTCAAGCAGGATGAAGTAGTTCAACTACCAAAAGGTAAGCAACTTTTTAATCTTTTTGGAGATAAAAAACCTTTGGTTGAAGACTATGCGAAAGTCAACAAAATCAATTTAAAATCAGAAAATGGAATTGTGAATATCTTCAAATATTACAATTCTTTGGAAAATCCTCAATGAAAATAGGTATAACCGACTGCGGAGAAAAATATCCGATTTATGAACAATGGGTTTTATCACAGAATGTAGGTAAAATAGAAACGATTAAACTTGGATATAAACACAATAATTTAGACCAAATCAATCAATGCGATGGCATTGTTTTGACTGGTGGCGAAGACATTCATCCTCAGTTTTATAACAAACCTGAGTATTTAAGTCTTTGTAATCCAAATTTCATGGATGCACGCCGAGATGAATTTGAATGGAAAGTTTGTGAATATACCTTCAAAAATCAAATTCCTGTATTGGGTATTTGTCGAGGTTTACAATTGGTCAATGTATTCTTGGGAGGTACACTCATACCTGATATTCCAACTGCAGGAAAGAACAATCACTCTAAATTTCACGAAGGAAAAGACCGCTACCATACTGTTGATATTTTGACTGATTCAACCTTAGCGAAGATTATCAATACACCCATTGGTGAGATAAACTCTGCTCATCATCAATCAGCAGATATAATAGCTAATTCACTGCAAATCAATGCTTTATCAGAGGATGGAATTGTAGAAGGATTGGAATGGGCTTCGCTCAGCCACCAAAACCAATATTTAATGCTTGTGCAGTGGCATCCTGAACGTATCACTAATACCGAGCAAAATAATTTTTCATATAAAATTCGACAAAACTTTGTCGAAAATATTCAATCAAAAATTCAATAATGACACTCGATTCATTTCTTACAAAACTCAACGAAACACCCAATCAAATCGAATTTAATGATACTATCGCTACCATAGATGCCTTGTACGATTTTACACCAACGGCTTTTCAAAATGGCGATTTACGTAACGAGGCAGGACAAAATTCTGGTTCTTGCAAATTGTTTTCATTTGCCAAACTTCAAAACTTTACGGTCGAACAAACATTGAGTTGTTTTGGTGCATTTTACAGAATTGATGTACTTGAAAATCCTGAAGCAAACAATCACCAGAATATCAGAAACTTTATGAAAACTGGCTGGGACGGAATTGCGTTTGAAGGTAATGCTTTAATTAGCAAATAATTATCTTCATATTTTACCCATTGAAATAGGTGTCTAAAGGAACAAAGGATAATTAAATTTTCACTTTTGAATCACAAAACACAAACATATTAGTATCCTTTGTTCCCTTAGAATTTCTCTCCAATTGGCAAGCCAATTGATTTTAGCAAAAGTGAAGCATTAAAACTCCTACAAACACCTTCTTTTATCAAGTAATCGAATAATAATTCGCCATTTTCTGTGGCATATTCAAAATAATAATTTTTGACTGAATCAGGATATTTCTCTGATATTTCGGTCATGCGGAGGTCGTGGGTAGCTACCATTGCATAAGCTTTTGAATTGACGATTTTCTCTAACAATGCCATCGAACCTGCCAATTTATCTTCCGAATTTGTCCCTCTGAGCATTTCATCAATCAAAAAAAGTGAATTTTCATGCTTATTAATGGCCGCCAAAACCAACTTAATTCGCTCAATTTCAGCTTTAAAAGTCGAGGCATTTTGCTGAATTGAATCTTTGATTCGCATATAACAAATCAATTTTATACCCAAACTCACACTCATTTTCTTGGCAAAAACTGGACAACCTGCATACGCCAAAACGATATTTAAACCAACTGTTCGTAGAAAAGTACTTTTACCTGACATATTTGAGCCAGTAATGAGTGTTAGTCGATTTTTTTCATCAAAATTAAAATCATTGCTTACTATATTTTGGGTATTAATAAGCGGATGTCCTAATCCTATTCCATGCAAACTAAAGTTTTCTTGCGTATTTATGACAGGAAAACTCCAAGTTGGTTGATTAAAATGCAAAGTCGCAAAGCTAGCATAACATTCAAAAACACCGATAGTATCAAATATTTTTTCAAAAAACTCAGGATTTTCGTGTAGCCAACGTCTTAATTTAATTAACTGAACTGGCTCAAAAGGAGAAGCAATTGTGAGAAAGAGCGAAGCAAGCATATTTTTCCGCATATCCAATTTTTTCAAAATCACCACAAAATCATCAATCGGATTTTTGGTATTGAGCTTTGAAATTGGCAAACGTTCGTGGGCATTTTTTAAGATTTTTGATTCCCAGTTTTCTTGGGCAATAAGTCCAGTTGCCACGCCAAATTTCTCCATCAATCGCCCAGCACCTGCAACAGTGTTGAAGTATTCTTCCGTATGATTTCGATTCATCCCTGTTAATCGAAAATTGACTATTGCCAAACCAGCCACACAATAGCCTGCAAATGAGGGCGAAACGAAATAGGCAGAAAACAAAACTCCCAACCATAACAAAGGTAGAATTTTACTATAAATAGCAATAAATGCTTCAAATTTAAGATGCGGAGGATGTTCAATTTGGTTTAAAACTTCGCTAACACCTCGCTCTTCGTTAGAAATTTTAAACATTGATGCAAAAAATTTCAATCGCCAATCAGTTTTATCGGCAATTTCTTTGCCTGCTTCTTGCTTTTCAATGACTGAAAAAGTAGCATCTTCACCCAACAATTGAGCTGCTAAAGCATCATTCCCCGATTTACTTTTAGCACGATTAATCAAATGGAATAATGATCCACCACCAAAAATATCCAAATCATCACTAAAGGCATGTGTTGGCTTGGCATATTCTTGACCATTATAGTAGGCATTTAGAAGTCCATCCAAACATGCCAACTCATTTTTAATTACTGCAAGCGTGGTTTCTTTCAGATCAATTTCAGCATCAATTTTTTCGTGTTTTTTTACTAAATAATAAAAAGAAAGTATGCCTACTACAATGGAGATCGAACCCACAATTGCATGAATTTTGAAAAGTTGATAAACCACTATCAATAGTCCGATGATCAAAAATAATCGCAGCATCGAAATCTGGTCACTTTTCTTTTTTAATTGGATAGTTTCTGTCAGTAATGTGGCTATTTTATCTTGATATGTCTTTTTCATTTGTGGGTTTTCGATATGAGCAACAAAATTAACGAACATTGCTTGAGTTTTAGGAAAATTTGTAAAGTTTATCGGTTTGAATGTTTATTTTTGTAGCCCACCCCCTGCCCCTCCCAATTGGGAGGGGAGTAAAAAATTCAGTATATGCAAATCATCAATCCAGCTACCGAAGAAATTATTACAACATTACAAGAAGATTCGGCTGAAAGTCTTCAAAAAAAGTTAAAAACGCTACAAAAAGGACAAAAATCTTGGGCGAAAACTGCACTGAAAAAACGTATTGCCATCATCGAAAAATTTTCAGAATTATTGGCTGAAAATATTGAAGAATTGGCGGCAACGCTTACATCCGAAATGGGGAAACCACTTCAACAGGCTCGCAATGAAATAAATGGAGCAAAAGGACGAATCAAATACTTTGTTGAAAATTCGCAAAAATACCTCAAAGATGAAATAATGACTCGCCAAGAAGGCTTGACAGAACGAATTTCTTATGAACCTTTAGGCGTTGTTTGCAATATTTCGGCGTGGAATTATCCTTTTTTGGTCGGTGTCAATGTTTTTATTCCTGCTCTGATTGGTGGAAATGCTGTTTTATACAAACCTTCCGAATTTTCAACTTTGACAGGCCTAAAAATTGAAAAATATTTGAAAGAAGCAGGCATTCCAGACGATATTTTTGCAGTTGCAGTTGGAGCGAAAGAAGTCGGCGAGCAATTATTAAAAATGCCTTTAGATGGCTATTTCTTCACAGGTTCTTATCGAACTGGCTTGTATATTTATGAGAAAGTTGCTCCAAAAATGGTTCCTTGTCAACTCGAATTGGGTGGAAAAGACCCGCTTTATGTAGCTGAGGATGTTGCTGATATTCAAGCAGTTGCGGCAGGAACGGCCGATGGAGCTTTCTATAATAACGGACAAAGTTGCTGTGCAGTAGAACGAATTTATGTACATGAAAAAGTTTATGACCGATACGTAGAGGAATTTGTAAAAGAAGTAAAATCTTATAAAATTGGTCAACCAACTGCCGATGGCATTTACATTGGTGCTTTGAGCCGAAAATCGCAATTAGATTTCCTTGAAAAACAAGTGCAGGATGCTGTCAAAAAAGGAGCGACTTTGCTAAGTGGAGGAAAAGCGATTGAGGGCGATGGCTATTTCTTCGAGCCAACAGTTTTGACAAACGTTACGCATAAAATGGATGTGATGCGTGAAGAATCTTTCGGACCAATTATTGGCATTATGAAAGTAAAAGACGACAAAGAAGCAACCAAATTGATGCAAGACACTGAATATGGCTTAACGGCTGCTGTTTATACTACCGACAAAAAACGAGCAGAAAAAATATTAAAACAAGTTGATGCTGGAAGTGGTTATTGGAATTGTTGCGACCGTGTTTCTGCTCCTTTGCCTTGGAGTGGACGCAAAAATTCGGGTTTTGGGGCTACGCTTTCGCATGCTGGTATTCGGGCATTTGTGAAACCTAAAGCTTGGCATTTGAGGGGGTGATTTTGAGGTGCGAATAACGAGGTACGATTTACGATTATTGAATTCTTTTCAACCACTAAGGCACTAAGAAACACAAAAATACACGCTGTTTCTTAGTGTTTTATCAAACCGCCGATGCGGTGGTAAACTAATTTCTCAACAAACAATTATACCCTAAACATGAAAAAAACGCTCTTATTATGCTTACTGGCATCAACAACAAGCCTTTTTGCTCAAACTCCTGCAAAAAGATCATTAAAACCATCTGACGTTTACCGTTTACAAAGTTTGAGCGATCCTCAAATTTCGCCCGAAGGCAATTGGGTTTCTTATACCCTTTCAAGTGTTGATTCGGTAAAAAACAAACGAAATGCTGATATTTGGATGAATTCTTGGGATGGAAAAGAGTCCATTCAATTAACTCATAGCCCAGATGGCGAATCGCAAGCTCGTTGGAGTCCAGATGGAAAATATTTATCATTTACTTCTTCAAGAGGAGGGTTAACAGGAAGTCAAATTTGGCTCATGGACAGACGTGGTGGAGAAGCAAAGCAATTGACAGATTTAAAAAAAGGAGATTTGACCGGATACGCATGGTCGCCCGATGGCAAAAAAATAGCTTTGGTCATTAAAACTCCAGCCGATACCTCAAAAGTTAAAACACCAAAACCTATTGTTCTTGACCGTTATCAATTTAAGCAAGATGTAGAGGGCTATTTGACCAAAGCTCCGATACATTTGTATTTATTCGATATTGCTACAAAAAAAATAGATACCTTGACCAAAGGAATTTATGACGAAACTTCTCCAAAATGGTCACCTGATGGTACACAAATTGCCTTTGAAAGCAATCGTACTGAAGACCCAGACCGTAATTCAAATACTGACATTTGGGTAATTGATGCCAAGCCAAATGCTACTATGAAACAAATAACTACCTGGACAGGTCGAGATTATTCGCCAGAATGGAGTCCTGATGGCAAGCAAATCGCTTATCTCCGTACCACTTCTTCTGAAAATTATATCATGTACGACCAGTCGATTTTATGTGTAGTGTCGAAAGATGGAGGCGAGCCAAAACTCCTAACAAAATCATTAGATAGACCCGTTAGTACACCTCGTTGGACAAAAGATGGTCTTGCAATCAATGCTTTAGTGACAGACGACCGTACTCGATATATTGCTCAATTTGCGGTTGTTGATGGAAAAATGACGAAAGTTTTGGGAGGAAATAGGAGTTTTACAACCATTGAGAAACATCCGTCGGGCAATTTATTAGCCACCATGACTGACCCACAAACTCCTGCCGAAATTTATGCCATCGAAGGAGGCAATACCCGAAAATTGACCAAACATCAAGATAATTTCCTTGGTCCTTTAGCTTTGGCAACCGTTGAAGGATTTACTTCAAAAAGTAAAGATGGAGCGAGTGTTTCTAATATTTTATACCGTCCAGCCAGTGCTACAAAAGGAGAAAAATTGCCAACTATTATGTTTATTCATGGTGGGCCAGTTGCTCAGGATGAATTTAGTTTTGATATGTCTCGCCAAATGTTGGCGGCAGCAGGCTATGCCGTAGCAGCAGTCAATTATCGTGGTTCAAATGGTCGTGGTTTAGATTTTTGTAAAATCATTTCTGCTGATTGGGGTAATAAGGAGGTATTAGATATTTTAGGAGCAACAGACTATCTCGTTCAAAATGGCATTGCAGATTCTGAAAAATTAGGTATTGGAGGCTGGAGTTATGGCGGAATCTTAACGGATTATACAATCGCTTCAGATACTCGTTTTAAAGCTGCTTCGAGTGGTGCGGGAGTGGCCTTGATTTCTTCACTCTATGGTGTTGACCAATATATTTTGCAATATGATAATGAACTAGGTTCACCTTGGAAAAACTTCGATAAATATATTGCACTTTCTTACCCATTCCTAAAAGCTGACCGTATCAAAACACCTACACAATTTATGGTGGGTGAAAGTGATTTCAATGTTCCATCACCAGGAAGTGAGCAAATGTATCAAGCACTTCGCTCATTAGGAACGCCAACAGAATTGATTATTTACCCTGGTCAATTTCATGGAATTACGAATCCAAGTTTCCAAAAAGACCGTTTTGAACGTTATATTGCTTGGTTCAATAAATATTTGAAGAAATAGACTTAATACTACAAGTTAATTTGAAGATTTGGAAATGTGGCAATTTGAAAATTATTTTTTTAATTAATTCGCTATCCTCTTTACATTTCCAAATCTTCAAATTACCAAATTATCAAATTACATTACACTCAATTCCCCTATATCTATCCATTTTATCAATGAAAAAACTCATTTTCTGCTTCTTAGCACTTGTGATTTTACAGAGCAGTAGCCCTAAAAAAGAACAATTGCCCAATATCATTATAATTTTTATGGATGATATGGGTTATGGTGATTTGAGTTGTTTTGGTGCGGTGAATTATCGAACACCCAACATTGATAAAATGGCAGCAGAAGGCATCAGATTTACTAATTTTTTGGCTGCACAAGCCGTTTGTAGTGCTTCAAGAGCAGCTTTATTGACAGGTTGTTACCCTAATCGCATTGGTATTTCAGGAGCATTGATGCCTTACAGCAAAAATGGTATCAACAGCAGTGAAACCACCATTGCCGAAATGCTTAAAGCGAAAGGCTATGCAACAGGTATTTTTGGCAAATGGCACTTAGGACATCAAAAAGCATTTTTACCCTTGCAACATGGTTTCGATGAATATGTGGGTTTGCCTTATTCTAACGATATGTGGCCTGTATATTATGATGGAAAACCTGCTACCTCCAATCAAAATGCAAGTACCTACCCAGTTTTGCCATTGATTCAAAACAATGATAAAAAAGAAGAAATAAAAACGCTCGATGACCAAGCAAAACTTACAACGCTTTACACCGAAAAAGCAGTAGATTTTATCAAAAGAAACAAAAGAAGTCCATTTTTCTTGTATTTGCCTCACTCAATGCCTCATGTCCCGATTGCAGTTTCATCTAAATTTAAAGGAAAAAGTAAACAAGGCCTTTACGCCGATTTGATGATGGAAATTGATTGGTCGGTGGGTGAAATAATGAAAACTTTAAAAGAAAATGGCTTAGATAAAAACACTTTAGTAATTTTCACCAGCGATAATGGCCCTTGGTTGAATTTTGGTAATCACGCAGGTTCATCTGGAGGATTTCGAGAAGGGAAAGGCACAAGCTTTGAAGGAGGACAACGAGTTCCTTGCATTGTGCGTTGGAAAGGCACCACGCCCGAAGGTTTGGTTTGCAACCAACTCACCTCAACTATTGATATTTTTCCGACAATTGCTCGTATTTCTGGTGCTGAACTTCCAAAAAATAAGATTGATGGTGTGGATATTCTTTCTTTAATCAAAGGAAATGTAAGCGAAAGTCCACGAAAGACCTTCTATTATTATTATAGAAAAAATGCTTTAGAGGCCGTACGAATGGAAAATTGGAAATTAGTTTTTGAACATAAAGGGCGTTCATATATGAATCAATTACCTGGTAATGACGGTTTTGCTGGCAAAGCTCCTGAAGATATACTTACGCCAATGGCACTTTATGACCTTCGCCGTGACCCCTCAGAACAGTATGATGTCCAAAAACTTTACCCCGAAATTGTAGCTCAACTTCAAAAAATAGCTGAAGAAGCTCGTGAAGACCTTGGTGATGATTTAACTGATAGAAAAGGTAAAAATGTAAGAGCAAGTGGCTTGGTAGAATAAGTTTAGATATTTTATTAAACCATGTTTATAATTTCCAATCCAACAGCTTAAAATCACAATTTTTAGTATGAAAAAGCCTTTGAAATTTTCCTTTATTCTTTCAATTTCATTACTTTTTTTTTGTTGTCAATTTCGAGATAAATTGGGTACTCAGCCTATTTTTAGATATGAAAAAACAATAAGTGTCGATGGTCTTAATCGAACTTTTACACTCAATTTACCGCCAAATTACTACGAAAACAGTAATTTACCCTTAGTAATTGCCTTACATGGCGGCGGTGGAAGTGGAGAGCAATGCGAAAAAGATTATAATCTCACAGAAAAAGCAAATGCTGAAAACTTTGCGATCGTTTACCCCGATGGCGTACAAAGCGATGGACTTCTAAGATTACGAACATGGAATGCAGGAACTTGCTGCGATTACGCTCTTGAAAAAAACATCGACGATGTACATTTCATTAGTGTAATGATTGATGAAATCTTAAAAAATTATAAGATAAATCCCAAAAAAGTTTATGCAACAGGTATGTCGAATGGTGCGATTCTCTCTTACAAATTGGCTTGTGAAATTCCGAATAAAATTACTGCTATTGCAGCCGTAAGTGGGCCAATGTCTTTAAAAGACGAATGTAAATCAACAAAACCTATTCCAATTTTACACCTTCATTCAGTGCTTGATCAAAAAGTACCAGTCAATGGTGGAACAGGTATTGCAGGCAATACTTTTCCTGCTGTTACTGCTGGTTTAAATACTTGGAGCAAACTCAATGAATGTAAAACCCTCGCCAAAGTCATCAAAGATGATTCAAAATACAAACTCACCCAATGGCTTGATTGTAAAAACAATGCCATCATTACTTATTATTTGACCAAAGATGGCGGTCATTCGTGGCCTGGAGCAGTGAAAGTTCGTGCTGCTGCCGATGAACCCTCGACTGTTATCAAGGCTAATGATTTAATTTTTGATTTTTTTAAGCAGTTTTAAATATAGAACGCAGATTTTTATGATTAATTATGATGTAAACAAATCATAATTAATCATAAAAATCCGCCAAATCTGCGTTCTATATTTGTCTTATTTTCCCCCAGGTGGGCAATTTTGTTTGAGATAATTTGTAAAAAGTGTATTCAAGTGCTTTCTTGTCCCTTCTCCTTCATAAATACCATGACTGCGATTAGGGTAAGGCATAAACTGAAATTGGCGATTATGCTTAATCAATTCGTTGAGCAACATTTCAGCATTCTGGTAATGCACATTATCATCACCTGTCCCATGAATGTAAAGTAAATTTCCAACTAAATTTTTGGCATACGTAATGGGTGAACCATTCACAAAATCTTCACGGTTTTCTTGCGGAAGTCCCATATAGCGTTCTTGATAAATATTATCATAACAAAGTTGATTGCCAACGGCTGCTACGGCAATACCTGTTTGGTAAAACTGCGGATATTGGAAAAGTAAGTTTAATGTAGATGACCCTCCCCCACTCCATCCATGTACCGCCACACGAGTAGTATCAATAAACTTCCATTTTCTAATTTCCTTTACGGCCATCGCTTGGTCACGGATATTCACAATGCCAATTTTACGATAAATTGCTTTTCGCCAAGCACGTCCACGAGGTAGTGGAGTTCCACGATTATCAACCGAAGCGTAGATATAACCATCTTTTGACATATCACCATTATAAAGTCCATTAAAACCAGTGCCGTAAGCATCCAAAACTGTAGCGGCTGCAGGTTCGCCATAAACATTAAATACAATCGGATAGCGTTTATTTTCGTCAAAATTAGCAGGTTTTACCATCCAACCTTCAATGTCAATGCCGTCCTCGGTTTTTACTTTGAAAAACTCTACTTTTTTATTGATTTCTGCTGTTGAAAGTTTTCTTTGAATACTTTCTTTTTCGGTCAGTGGAGAATGATCAGCTAAATTTATCCACTCCATCATGGTTGGAACATTGGCACTCGAATAAGTATGGCGAGCAAATTTTCCATTAGGCGAAAGAGTATAAGTATTAGTGCCTTTAGGAGCACTTTCGCTTACAGCTTGCATACCCGACGAGCCATCTAATTTGATGCGATACAAATAGCTTTGTAAGGCATTTTGAGGCGAACCAGTAAAATAAACGTAACCATTAGCCTCGTCAATTAACGGAATGTGGACTATGTCATAATCACCTTTAGTCAAAAGCGTTTCTTTGCCGTTCAAATCCATTTTGTAGATATGCCTCCAGCCGTCTTTTTCACTTACCCATAAAAACTCTTTGCCGCCATTCAACCATTCCCAGCCTTCAGGACTGTCAGCCCAACGTTCTTTGGTGTCAATCCAAGCTTCGTCTGTTTCGGTCTGAATCGTTTTTGTTTTTCCTGTAAGTGCTTGGCAGACAATAATTTTACTCTGATTTTGCTTGCGGTTGAGTTGCTGCAAAATTATTTCATTGGTATTGGGGATCCACTCCATACGTGGCACATAGGTTTGTTGTGGGTCGCCTTCGATATTCATTTGTAAGGTTTTGCCAGTAGCTACATTTGCCACCAAAATTTTATACGGCGAAGGACTTTCACCCACTTTAGGGTACTCAACTGGCACATTGTACGAATAAATAGAATCCGTATTATTTATCATCAAAAAGTCTCTTATTTTGGTTGCATCAATTTGCCAAAAAGCAATACTTTTTCCATCAGGACTCCAACGAAAACCATCTCGACAAGCAAATTCTTCTTCGTAAACCCAATCGAAAGTACCATTGATCATTCGACGAGTGCCGTTAGTAGTTAAAGCTTTGATTTTGTGTGTTGTCAAATCCTCTACAAACAAATTATGTTCGCTTACATAAGCCACTTTCGATCCATCGGGTGAAAACTTGGCAAACATCAAAGACGACATCGGTTTCCCTAAGCCCAATTGAGACAAAACATTAGTTTTGAGATCCAAAAGCCAATAATCGCCACGAGTTTCGTATCGCCAAACTCTTTTTGAATTGGTATAAATCAACATCTTTGCACCATCTTCGCTGAGCGTATAACTGCGTACAGCCAATGATTTTTCGGCACCTTTGGGTGTTAATTGAGTTTTTGTTATTAAAACTGATTTTTGTTGAGATGGTAGAGCATAAGACACTATTTCACCACCCTCTACACGTGTGTAAGCATTGCCATCTTTGCTCCACTTAATTTGTTGAGCTTTTACAAAATTGACAAAAAGCGAGAAAGTGAGCAGGAAAAGTATTTTGTTTTTCATGTTTTAGATTGGAGTTTGCTGATAGTACCCTCAAAAATAACAATTTTTAGTGAAATAGGAAACTTCTTTAGAAAGTAGAACTTTGCAATTAAAATATCGAATCAAGACATTCGTTAGCTATTAAAAGCCTTGCTATGAAACGAATCCCAACTTTAATTCTTACAATATTGACGAGCATCACAATGTGGGGCTGCTGGCTTGACGAAAAACATCAAGAGGGCAAATTTATGAACGATGTTGTAAACCTCGCCGAATTCAACTCCCAATTCGATGATTATAACTCTAATTTACCTCAAAACAAGTATGGTGAGTCTTTTTTGATTTTTTCTTCTAAACGAGACAACCGAGATTTTTTTAATTTGGTAGGTTTCCCTACTAAAATAGATTATGATAGCAAGAAGAATATTCCTGTACTTTCAAAATCGAATTATGGTTTAGACTCTTATTCATCGACTACATTTGTAAGTACATTTATGAGTAAAATCAATGGAAATTTTAATGTGTTGGGTCCTTATGTTTTGAGTCAAAATAATTTAATTTCTTATGGTACTTCACCTAAATATCAATTTCTATTTTTTGCCGATGATCAAGACAAAAACCTTGATATTAAAGTGATTTATAATGATAAGGATGGAAAAGAAATTGGCCCAATTCCCATCAATTATCTCAACTCCAAAGCCGATGATGCTTATCCATATATTACATATTTTGGTGATAAAATTTTCTATTGCTCAAATAAAGATGGCAATTTTGATATTTACCAAGCTACAATTGGAGATAAAAATGCCCCCTATACTACTTCAATGATTGATCAGATTATTAGTCCAAAAGAAGTTTTTAATGAAAAGATTATACCTCTTTCTTCTAACAATGCCGACGATAAATGTCCTTATCTTTGGGGAGAAAATTTGATGGTTTTTACTTCAAATAGGGCAGGAGGTTTTGGAGGATATGATATTTATTATTCAGTATTAGAAAATGGGACTTGGAGTTCGCCTATCAATGCTGGTCCACGCATCAATACCCAATATGACGAATATCGACCAATTCTGCCTAATTTAGTCCATTTCAGTTATCCATTAATGATTTTTTCTTCTAATCGACCTCAAGGAAAGGGAGGATTTGATTTATATATGACGGGGCTTGTGGAAATGGATAATATGATGAAGGTCAAGAAGTAGATTAAATCCTATTCTTAGAATCAATAATAATCGTTACGGGGCCATCATTTAGCAATGAAACCTTCATGTCTGCTCCAAAAACACCTGTTTCGATAGGTTTTCCTAAATCAAATTCTAATTGTGCAATCATTTTTTCGTAGAGTGGAATCGCTATTTCGGGACGAGCTGCTTCAATAAACGAAGGTCGATTACCTTTTTTTGTACTGGCATGAAGTGTAAATTGGCTTATCAATAGAATATTTCCATCAACTGATTTTAAGTCGAGATTCATCTTTCCATCTTCATCGCCAAAAACTCGCAAACCTACAATTTTCTTAGAAAGCCATTCCAAGTCTTCTTGCGTATCGGTGTGAGTAATTCCCAGAAGTATCATAAAACCCAGTCCAATCTGCCCATTAATTTTTTCATCAATCGTCACAGATGCTTGACTTACTCGTTGTATTACTGCAATCATGATTTTTTTTAGTCCACTGTCCACCGACGATAGTCGATAGTTTATCAATTAAATTTTTCGTATCTCAAATCTTGTATCTCGAATCTCCTCTACAAATGCAACAGCAAATTGGCAATCATCAGATAAGTACCGATGCCAATAATATCATTGGCTGTTGTGATAAATGGTCCTGAAGCAATTGCAGGATTAATACCTAATCTATCAAGTAAAAGTGGTGTAACAGTTCCTGTAAATGAAGCCAAAACTACCACCGAAATCAACGAACAGCACACCACAAAAAATAGTTGTGTTTCGCCACTGATATAAATGTAAAGTCCTGCTAATGAGCCTATTATCAAACCATTTACAAGAGCAACCAAAATAATTTTAAATAAACGTTGCCCCAAACTGGTGGTAATTCCAGATTTTTCGGCCAAACTTTGAACAATCAAAGACGAAGTTTGAATACCCACATTTCCCCCTGTCGAACCCATGATGGGAATAAAGGCAGCCAATGCCGACACTTTTTGAAATTCACCTTCAAAATGTCCGATTACAGTTGCAGCTAACAAACTACCAATTACCCCCACAATCAACCACGGTAAACGAGCTTTGGCCAACTGCCAAACGCTATCATCTTCCTCTGCCTCTCCCGTGATACCCGCCATTACTTGAATGTCTTCTTCGGCTTTGTCGGTAATAAAATCGACCACATCATCAATCGTAATTCGGCCGAGCAATCGCCCCAAAGTATTCACAACAGGAATGGCATCTAAGTCATATCGCTGCATGATTTCAGCAACTTCTTCCGCAGGGCGGGTGGTTTCTACATAAACAATTTCCTCATCTACAATATTTTCAATTTTGGTGTTTTTTCGAGCCAAAATAATGCGTTTCAAAGAAACAATCCCCATGAGTTTTTGCTCATCATCAACTACATATACGGCATAAACTTTCTCAACATCTTCGGCCTGCCTACGAATTTCCTCGACGCACTCGCTTACTGTCCAACTGGCATTTACTTTGATTAATTCTTTTTGCATCAAACCGCCCGCCACATCTTCAGGATAATGTAACATATCCAAAATAAAACGTGCTTGCTCTCGGTCTTCAATAAGAGCAATAACTTTTTCTCGCACCTCAATTGTTTGCTCATTGAGCAAATCGACCGCATCATCAGAGTCGAAAAGATTGACATATTTGGCAATTTCTTCGACTGTAAAACGCTCTTTTATAAAACGTTTTCGGTCGTCTGGCTCTATATGCGACAAGATTTCGGCACCTGTTTCTGTATCTACAAGTGTCAGTAGATAATGAGCAGGTTCACCATCAAGTTCGAGCAGGATACTGGCAATATCAGCAGGATACAACTCTTCCATCTCGGCCTTGAGCAAAGTTTCGTCTTTTTGCTCAATAGCTGTTTCTAATTTCTCTAAATACTCTTTGGTTAGCTCGAAAGTTGTCATTTTTATAGGAATTAGGACGGGGTCGCCCGTGCGATTAGGTATTAGGACTTAGGTATTAAGAGTTAAGAGTTTTTAGGCATTAGATAAGTTTGATATTTTCACTTAACCTCTAAAACCTAAATCCTATCTCCTAATACCTAAACCCTAACCCCTGCCTCTTCAAACAAATTTGTCAATAATACAAACTCTGCTACACCCAATTGTTCGGCTCTTTTGTTGAGTAAATCATGCTCAAAATTCAAACCAACAGGCTTTAAAGCATTACGTAATGTTTTGCGTCTTTGGTTAAACCCTGCTTTTACCACTTGGAAAAATTTCTTTTCGTTGCAGTCGAGTTTCTCCACATTATTTCTCTTCAAGCGAATTACACCCGAATCAACTTTGGGTGGTGGAATAAAAGCATCAGGATAAACCGTAAAGCTATATTCAATGTCATAATAAGCCTGTAAAAATACACTTAAAATACCATAATCTTTCTTCCCAGGTGGTGAGGCAATGCGTTGAGCTACTTCTTTTTGAAGCATACACACAATTTCCATCACCAAATCTTTATGCTCCAAAACCTTAAAAAATATCTGTGATGAAATATTATAAGGCAAGTTTCCTATGATGCCAAAAGGCTCATTTTCACTTTGAAAAAGAGTTGCGAGATTCATTTGCAAAAAATCCTGCGAGAAAATTCGGTCTTCTAAAGCAGGAAAATGCTCTTTCAAATAAGCCACTGATTCACGGTCGATTTCCACTACAAAAGTCTCACAATCAGTTCTTTTCAATAAATATTGTGTCAATACACCCATACCAGGGCCAATTTCCAAGACTTTGTGATAGCCTCGGTGAAGCGATTGTAAATTGACAATTTGTTGGGCGGCGTCCAAATCTCGTAAGAAATGTTGCCCAAGATGTTTTTTTGGTCTGACTTTTTGCATAATGCCCAAAATTACGTCTTTTTCTTGGTAGAATTGGCAAAAAGACAAGAGAATTGAGACAAAAGACAAGAGAGTCTAAATAGTTATTTTTTTTTCTTATGTCTCACGTCTTTTTTCTCATGTCTAATTAATAGTCGAGTAAATCTACTGATTTATAGTATTTTGAGTATCGGATGTATATTTATTAGTGAAATATCGCCTTTGATCATTAGATTTGTATTAAGTAAAAGAACTAATTTATTTAAAATATTACAATTTGTAAATGATTGATAATAAGATTTTTACATTCGTTATTCGTCAATCTAAATTCGTCAATCTACTTACCATCTCTATTCAAAACATACTTTTAATGAAATCATTTTTACTCTTTTTAAGCATTACTTTTTTCTGTCAAAATCTTCTTTTTGCCCAAACTGGCGGCAAAGCCCAAGTAAAAGGAAAAATCATTGATGCCATCACTAACGAGCCGCTGAGTTTTGCCAGTATCCGAATCTCCAATAGTGTTGACAATAAGCTCATTACTGGAAATATTACAAATGAAAAAGGTGAATTTTCAATTCCTGCTCCTTTCGGAAATTTTGTTGCAGAAATAGAATACATGGGCTATAAAAACTTAAAAATAGCAGCCTTTTCTCTCTCAAAAGACAATTCAAGTTATGATTTTGGTACGATAAAATTAGAATCTTCGGCCAATGCACTGAAAGAAGTAGTAGTACAAGCTGAAAAAAGCACGATGGAAATGAAGCTCGACAAACGGGTTTTTAATGTTGGAAAAGACCTTGCCAATGCAGGTGGTTCGGCCTCTGATATTCTGACAAATATTCCATCAGTTTCTGTTGACCCCGAAGGTGGAATCAAACTTCGAGGTAGTGATAATGTAAAGATTTTGATTGATGGAAAACCGTCTGGTTTGGTGAGTTTCAAAGGTGGTGCTGGTTTGCAATCACTACAAGCAAGCATGATTGAGCGAGTTGAAATCATCACGAATCCTTCTGCACGCTATGAAGCCGAAGGTATGGCTGGAATCATCAATATTATCTTAAAAAAAGACCAAAAACAAGGATTTAATGGCTCTTTTGATATTATTACAGGGCAGCCAGTCAACTATGGTGGAGCAGCCAATATCAATTATCGCCATAAAAAAGTTAACTTTTTTGTCAATTATAGCATCGCTTATAATATTCGCCCTGGGCGTGGTTCGATTTACCAAGAACGCCAAAGTGGTGATTCTACATTTTTCTTGAAACAAAATAATAATGGTACGCTTACAGGTTTTAACACTAATATTAGAGGCGGACTTGATTATTTTTTCAATGATAAAAATACCCTTACTGCATCATATTTGTACCGCAGAAGCAAGGCAAGAAGGATCACGAATTTAAGATACGAAGATTATCTTTTTACAAGCAATAACTTGACAGGAATCAGCAAACGCCAACAAGATGAAAAAGAAACTGAACCAAATTCGGAGTATGTATTGAGTTATAAAAAAACTTATGCAAAAAAAGGGCAAGAATTCAATGCTGAAGTGCGTTTTTTAGACAATTGGGAAAGTTCTGACCAACTTTTCACGCAAGAATATTTTACACCAAGCGAAACTCCAATTACAACAAAGTCTTTACTACAAAACTCGCTCAATGACGAGTTCGAGAAACAATATTTATTGCAAATTGACTATGTACATCCGATTGGAAAAGAAGGTAAATTTGAGACTGGTGCAAGAAGCAGCTTCAGAGATATGGTCAATGATTATGTGGTAAATCAGAAAAATGAGTCGGGGCAATTTGTGGTTGTGCCAGGTTTGAAAAATTATTTCATTTACAACGAAGATATTCATGCAGCTTATGCCATTTTAGGTAATAAAACCAAGAAGATTTCATACCAAGCAGGCCTTCGTGCTGAGTGGACTAACGTAAAAACGACACTACGAGAAACCAACGAAGTCAATCCTCGAAAATATGCAAATTTGTTCCCAAGTGTACATTTTAGCTATGAATTGCCTAAAGAAAATGCTTTACAATTGAGTTTTAGTCGCCGAGTAAGAAGGCCTTTTTATAATGATTTAAGCCCATTTTCTACTTTTTCTGACAACAGAAATTTCAATAGTGGCAATCCAAATCTTAATCCTGAGTTTAGTAATGTTTATGAACTCGGTCATATCAAATATTTCAATAAAGGCTCAATTGGTTCTTCAATATATTACCGTGACACCGATAATAAAATCGAACGTATTCGCCAAGTGAATGCTTTAGGATTTGCTACTACTCGCCCCGAAAACTTATTGTCAGAGCAGGCTTATGGAGTAGAATTTATGAGCCAATATTCTCCTGTTAAATGGTGGAAATTAGATTTCAACTTCAACCTTTTTCATGCCAATATCGACGGTAGTAATATCGACAAAACATATATTCGTGAAACAAACAGTTGGTTTGTTCGACAAACTTCTAAATTTTCCTTGCCAAAAGGCTTAGATGTGCAGTTAAGGGCCAATTATGAAGCCAAACAAAAAACCGTTCAAGGAAGTCGTTTGCCACTCTATTATTTCGATTTGTCGGCAAGCAAAGATATTTTGAAAGGCAATGGAACACTCAATTTTAGTGTATTAGATATTTTTAATACTCGCCGCTTCCGTTCAATTACAGAAGGAGCAAATTTCCACAATGAAAGTAATTTCCAAGCCAGAAAAAGACAATTTAACTTGACACTCAATTATCGAATTAAGCAATCAAAAGGTGCTGGGAAGGGTAAAAAATTGGAGTTGGAGAGTTGACACTTATTAATATTGAGACCTTTAAGCAAAATTCATTTTATAGAACTACCTGTCGAAATCGGTGGTTCTATAAAATTATTAGAAAATCAAACTTTTTCTTCCAAAAAAGTACAAACAGCCTAACTTATTTTAGAATCCTCAAGGTGTATTAAAATTCACTTAAGATATAGTTTTTCTGCTTTTATAGATTGACCTTTATATAAAATTCAACCTATAACAATAAGACTCATGAAAAACTTTTTTTTTCTTCTCATTTCCTTTTTTTTATTCCAAAGTTCTCATGCACAAAATACACAAAATAGTAGTGCAGGTTCTTTGGCAGCTGCCAAAGCATTTCTTGCCACATTAGATAAAGACCAACTTACCAAAGTCAGTTTTCCTTATGAATCGGAAGAGCGAAGCAATTGGTATTTTATCCCGAAAGAACGAGCTGGTTTATGGCTAAAATCTATGAGTGATGCTCAAAGAGTTGCGGCCATGAATTTATTAAAATCAACTTTGAGTGAACAAGGACAAGATAAAGCCATTGCCATTATGCAATTAGAAATTATCTTGAAAGAATTAGAAAATGTGCCTAATAGCGAACGCCGTGACCCTTTGAAATTTTATTTTACTATTTTTGGTACACCTGATGCAAAGAAATTTTGGGGATGGCGAGTAGAAGGGCATCATTTATCACTCAATTTTACTTCTGAAAATAATAAAATTGTTTCGGCAACGCCACTTTTTTTGGGAAATAACCCTGCCATTGTACCAAGTGGTGATAAAAAAGGCTATCAAATATTGAAAGATGAAGCAAATTTTGCTTTTGAACTATTGAACTCATTTGATGAAAAACAACTGAGAAGAGCCATTCTTTCGCCCATTGCTCCACCAGATATGATTACTTTCAATAGTAGAAAATTTGGTATGTTGCCTGCTGATGGCATCGCTTACAATGATATGACCAAAGACCAACAAGTACAATTGATGCGATTGATAAGCCTTTATGTAAAAAACTATCCTTTTGGTTTTGCCAATGAATTTATGCAAAAAATCGAAAAAGCAGGGCTTGATAAATTACATTTTGTATGGATGGGAGAAAAACAATGGGGTGGCAAAGGACATTATTATAGAATTCAAAATGATGTGCTTTTGATTGAATATGACAATACTCAAAACAATGCTAATCATGTCCATACAGTCGTACGTGATTTTACCAATGACTTCGGCGAAGATATGCTTAGAAGGCATTACGAACTGGAACACGCTAAGAAATAAGAGAAAATATCAATTTTTAATAGCTAAAAATAGGCTCTAATTATATCTATTTTTAGCTATTTTTTATTTTCTGAATAATGGCACTTGTAGAATACCCTTTCACCAATGAAATGGTTTTTACTTCACCTCCATTTGCCATTACAAAATCAGCTCCAACGATATTTTCAACAGAATAATCATCGCCTTTCACCAAAATATTGGGGCAAAGCGTCTCGATTAATTCTTTAGGAGTTTCTTCATCAAATAAGGTAACAGCATCAATAAAGCTCATGGCCGACATCATTCTGGCACGAGCATATTCATTCACCACAGGACGGGTTTCTCCTTTTAGGCGTTGGACAGAAGCATCAGTATTTAAGCCAAGCACGAGTTTATCACCTAAAGCCTGTGCTTTTTCTAAATAATCAATATGCCCAAGATGTACAATATCGAAACAGCCATTGGTAAAAACTATTTTCTTGCCTTCCGATTGCCATTGTTCAACTTGTTTTTTTGCTGCTTCTCGGCTAAGTATTTTTGATTCAGTCATTTTTTAGGTTTTAGGACATAGGAATTAGAAAATTAGGATAGGTTTGTGGAATTAGAGATTAGAATTGCTTTTGGTATGAGAATAAGGTAAATAGCTAAAACCTAATTCCTCATTCCTAAATCCTAATACCTATTTCCTAAGTCCTAAAACCTAATTCCTAACACCTCTTTTCGGTAAAACAAGTGTCAATAAAAAGGCAATTACGCCAAAAATAGCTACAAAAACCATTCCTTGCATGGCATGCAAGAATGTAGCTAATGTAATGCCGTCTTGTTGCGAAAGGCCGTAGAGAACAACAATACTTCCTACCAAGAAATGATAGCTTCCGATGCCTCCTTGCGTAGGAGCAGCCATACCTATCGAACCCATCACAAATATTGAAAGTGCGGCCAAAGGCGAGAGATTGGCTGTTTCGGGAAGTGCAAAGCAAAGAACATAAGTCATCACAAAATACATACTCCAAATGAGTATGGTATGAAAAATAAATGCCGTAGGATTTTTGAGATTTCGGACACTCATAAAACCACTCGCAAAACCACCGATAATTTTGCTAATCTTTTGATAAAAAGGCAGTTCAATAATTCTTTGCTGATATTTCTTGAATAAGAAATAAGCAATTGCCAGCAATACTAATCCTGCAAATGCGTAACTTCCAAGTAAGAGTGGATTCTTGAATTTTTCACCAAAAAAATTAAAAAAAACTTCTTTTAATCGGTCAAATTCTAAAACAAAATTCAAAAATATCAATAATAAAAGTACAATAACATCTATTAATCGCTCAGCGATTACTGCACCAAATGACTTTTCAAAGGGAATATCTTCAAGTTTGTTGAGCGTGCCACAGCGGGCAACTTCGCCAGCTCTGGGAAAAATCAAATTGGCTCCATAACCAACCAAAACTGCCAATGTTGTACGAAAAACAGAAGGTTTATATCCCATTGGCTCAAGCATCAAAACCCATCGGTAAGCACGACTCCAATGAGCCACCAATGCCAACACTGCTGATAGTGCAACCCAACGATAATCTGCTTGTTTGATTTTTTCCCAAAGCGTGTTGAGGTCAATGTCTTTGAATGTAAACCAAATCAAAACGGCGGCAACTGTAAGCGAAATGAGGTACTGGAGTATTTTTTTCATTAGTTGGAGTTAGTTCTTTTCTCACAATTTGGAAAATTGTGTTACAATTTATTTTACAACAAGATTATTTTCGTCTGGAAAAACAACCAATGGTTTGTGCGTTTTTGCCTCTTCTTGTGTCATCCAACCATAAGAAATAATAATTACAATATCACCAACTTCGGCTTTACGAGCAGCCGCTCCGTTGAGACATATAATTCCTGACCCACGCTTACCTTTGATTGCGTAAGTTTCTAATCGTTCACCATTATTATTATTGACTACTTGTACTCGTTCATTTTCAATGATTCCAGCTGCATCAAGCAAGTCTTCGTCGATTGTAATACTTCCTACGTAATTGAGTTCGGCTTGAGTAACCTTCACTCGGTGGATTTTTGATTTGAAAATATTGATTAACATTTGATAGAATTTACGATTTTAGAATTACGATTTACGAATGATTTGAAATGGGATAATTTTAAATCATCTAAAAGAGTTGCAAAATTATAAAATTGCTTGTGAAAGAAACATTTAGTCAGACAATAAAATTCATATTAAAATTTTTTAATTAGTTTTGTACTGAAAAAGCTCATCGACAAAATGATAAAAAAACTACTATTACTTTTAGTTACCACTACTTCTATATCCTTCGCCCAAGATGCCGATATTTTTAAACCCGATTCTATCAAAAAAGTCATTGAAGCTACTCAAATTAACTCTTCGCTTCGAATTGATGGGGCGATGAATGATGTAGAATGGAAAAAAATCAAACCTACATCAGGATTTATACAAATTGAGCCATTTCAAGGAAAAAATGCTACCCAAAATACAGAAGTCAGGGTACTTTATAATAAACAATATCTTTATTTTGGCATTTTTGCACATGATTCTCTTGGCAAAAAAGCCATTAGAGCTACCGATTTCAAAAGAGATTTTAATGTAAGACAACACGATATGGTAGCGTTATCATTCGATGGTTTCAATGATAAACGTAACTCAATGGTTTTGGTAACCAATCCGTATGGCGTGCAACGAGATTTGCTATCATTTGATGACCTATATTATGATACCGATTGGGACGGACTTTGGCGAGTACGCACCACACGAACCGATTCTGGCTGGGTAGCTGAAATAGCGATTCCGTGGCAAACCCTACGTTATCCAAAAACTACCGAAGCCATTCAAAATTGGGGTTTAAATGTTTTTCGTAGTCGCCGAATGACCAACGAGCAAACAGCTTTTTCGCCTTATCCTCGATCGTTTTCTAATTTAAGAATGACTTATGCAGGTGTTTTGAAAAACTTGCAGCCTCCACCACCCTCTCCTAATGTCAGAATTCAACCTTATTTTTTGACATCTTATGATAATTATAATGGTGGAATTTCACCTAAGCCCACTCAAACTAATTTTAAATTGGGTGGTGAATTAAAATGGGCAATCAACCCAAATGCTGTTTTAGACTTAACTACCAATACGGATTTTGCCCAAGCGGATGCCGACCGTCAAGTAAATAATGTCACTCGTTTTTCGGTGTTTTTCCCTGAAAGACGGCAATTTTTTCTTGAAAATGCCTCGCTTTTTGGTGTAGGTGTTGGGCCAAATCAAGATTTATCGGGCGGTACAATGAGGGTACAGCCTTTTTTTAGTAGAAGAATCGGTCTCGATGATGCAGGTAATCCAATTCCGATTGATGCGGGAGGGCGATTTGTATATCGCTCATTGAAGAGAAATTATGGAGCAATTGTAATGCGTCAACGAGGCGTGGGTGATACGCCAGCAACCAACTTTTTTGTAGGAAGATTTTCTGAAAACTTTGGCAAACAAAATCGTATTGGTGGGCTTTTGACAGTAAAAAATCGTCCTGACGGTTCAAATATTGTTGGTACAATTGATGGCTTTTTCCGTTTGAGTCAATCACACTCGCTCAATACGATGGCGGTTTATTCGACTTCTACTCATGGTGGAAAGCAAGGTTTTTCGGGCTTTGCTCAATATTATTATACCAATAATCAATTCAAAATTTGGTGGACAGAATCCGTCGTAACAAAAAACTTTAATCCTGAAATGGGTTTTGTTTCTCGAAGCGATGTAGTCGGTACTACACCTGGGATTTTTTGGTATAATCGAGGTAGATGGTTACCATTTAAAAAATATATTCGTGCTTTTGAACCAGGCATCATGACTGAATTTTACCACCAGGCCTCAACTGGGAAATTGATAGAAAGGCAGTTAAACATCAATCCAGTTTGGTTCAATTTTCAAAATGGTGGTTTTTTGGGTTATTTAGTTAATCCAACTTTCCAACGTTTAACCGAGCCTTTCGAGCCACTCGGTGTTAGCATTCCTTTAGGAGATTATAACTATGTCAGACACCAAATTTACGCCAGTACCGACCCTTCAAAAATTATTAATATATCACTTGATTACAACTGGGGAAGCTATTTTGATGGAAAATTGGTTGGTAATAATTTTAAATTACAATTTGCACCTATCCCGCATGTTTCAATCGTTGGAACGTATAATCGTAATAATTTTAAAGGCGTTGGTGATGTCATAGGCAATAAAGCTGTCGATTTATATGCCATCGAAGGACGTTTTGCTTTGAATCCTCGTGTGCAATTGATTAGTTTTTATCAAAAAAACTCGGAAAATAGTTCCCAAAATTATAACATCCGTCTTTCGTGGGAATATCAACCTTTATCGTATATTTACTTTGTTTATAATCGCCGAGGCTTTGATAATGTTTTGCAACCAAATATGCAACGAGCTACTCAAACCGAAAATCATGTCATTGCCAAAATTAGCTATTTGAAGCAGTTTTAACAGACCTTTTAAAAACCTGCAAGGTCTGAAAAGACCTTACAGGTTTAAGCATCAGTATTTATTCAACCTTAAAAACAACAAAACTATGAAAAGACGCTCCGCACTGAAAAACCTGTCCATAGCTTTTGGTAGCTTAATGACTCTTCCTGCTTGGGCTTCAAGTTGGACACCAGACTCTATTGGCACTACTACAACATTATCAGTTAGTGATGAATCTCTGTTAGCAGAAATCGTAGAAACGATTATTCCTGAAACAAATACGCCAGGAGCAAAATCGCTCAAAGTACATCAGTTTGCCCTAAGAATGATAAACGATTGTTATGGTGAAGCAGCACAAAAAAGTTTGAAACAAGGACTTGTGAAAATAGAAGATTTGGCCAAGCAAAGCAATAATAAATCATTTATGGAATGTGATGCCAAACAACGCACCGATATTATTTTACAATTGAGCAAAGCTGATGATGCCAGCAAAAAGTTTGTAGATATGATTAAAAATCTAACCATTCGGGGCTATACAAATTCTGAATATTACATGGTCAATATTCAAAAATATACCATGGCTCCAGGTTTTTATCATGGTTGTGTTCCTGTAAAAAGTTAAAATTTTTACATTGAGAATTCAAAATTCTATCATTCAAAACTCACTAAGAAAATGTCATATTTTAATATAGATTCAATAAAAGACCGCACTTTTGATGCCATTGTTGTTGGCTCAGGAATCAGTGGCGGTTGGTCAGCTAAAGAGTTGACAGGCAAAGGGTTACGCACTTTATTGTTGGAACGTGGTCGAGATGTAAAGCACATTGTTGATTATCCAACAACGCTAAAAAACCCTTGGGAATTTGACCATGCAGGGCAAATCACCAAAGAGTTAAGAGATGCCAATCCAATTGCAAGTAGATGTTATGCTTTTGGCGAAGATGCCTCACATTTTTTTGTAAAAGATGCCGAACATCCTTATGTTCAAGAAAAACCATTTGACTGGATTCGTGGCTACCAAGTTGGTGGTAAATCTTTGATGTGGGCAAGAGGAACACAGCGTTGGTCACAGTATGATTTTGATGGCCCCGCTCGTGATGGTTTTGCCGTTGAATGGCCAATTGGCTATGCCGATATTGCTCCGTGGTATAGTTATGTAGAGAAATTTGCGGGAATTTCTGGCAATAAAGATGGTTTACCACAATTGCCCGATGGTGAGTTTTTACCTCCACATGAGCAATCATGCGTTGAAAAGCATTTTACGCAACAAATGGCAAAGCATTATAATGGGAGTCGCCCAATTATTATTGGTCGTTGTGCCCACTTAACAAAACCCAAGGAAATTCACTTTCAACAAGGACGTGGACAATGCCAAAACCGTGATTTATGCCAGCGTGGTTGTCCTTATGGTGGATATTTTAGCAGTAATTCATCAACAATTCCTTGGGCACAGCGTACAGGAAAGCTAACTTTAAAGCCTGATTCGGTTGTTCATTCAATTATTTATGATGAGAAAAAGGGCAAAGCTACGGGCGTACGAGTGATTGATGCTCACACCAAAGAAATGACCGAATACTATGCAAGAGTCATTTTTGTAAATGCGTCAACGCTCAATACCAACTTAATTTTATTAAATTCAACCTCCAATCGTTTTCAGAATGGCTTAGGAAATGACAATGGTTTATTAGGAAAATACATTGCATTTCATAATTTCCGAACAACAATTTCGGGAGAATACGAAGGATTTTTGGATAGTACTACCGAAGGCATTCGTCCAAATGGTAGTTATATTCCTCGTTTTCGTAATGTATTCAAACAAGAGACCGACTTTTTGCGGGGTTATGCAGCAGGTTTTGGTACAAGCCGTATGACTTATAATGATACTTCGGGTATTGGCGAAGATTTGAAAAATAGTTTAGCCAACAAAAAATACGGTAATTGGCGAGTTGGCTCTCACATGATGGGCGAAACGATTCCAAAAGAGAGTAATTACGCCACTTTAGATAAAACTTTGACTGACCAATGGGGAATTCCTCAATTGAAAGTTTCGGTAGCTTATGATGATAATGATGAGAAAATGATTAAAGATTTTCATGAGCAATTGACCGAAATGTACACCAAAGCAGGTTTTACCAATATCAAAACACATGATAACCCTAAAAAAGCTCCTGGTCTTGATATTCACGAAATGGGTGGTGTAAGAATGGGTAAAGATCCAAAAACTTCTATGCTTAATAAGTGGAATCAATTGCACAATTGTAAAAATGTATTTGTCACTGATGGAGCTTGTATGACTTCCAATTCTACACAAAACCCTTCGTTGACATTTATGGCAATTACCGCTCGTGCAGCAGACTATGCTGTAAAAGAGTTCAAGAAAGGAAATTTGTAATAAAAATAATGTAGAACAATTTTCTAAATTGTTAACAATTCGGAGAATTGTTCTACATTTCAATTCATCAAGTTATTATAAAAAACACCCAAAACTATTTTCTCATGCGTACAGTTGCAATTTTTATTTTTGATGATGTAGAAGTTTTAGACTTCACTGGGCCATTCGAGATTTTTGGTGTAACTGGAAAGCAAGGTGGTGGCGAAGGGCTTTTTGATGTTTTTACGGTAGCCGAAAAATCAAGCATTGCCGCTCGCAATAATTTAGTGGTAACACCAACTTATACTTTTGAAAACTGCCCTACGCCAGATATTTTACTCATTCCAGGTGGTGGAGGTTTTAAGGCTGATGGCACACCTTTTGGCACTCGACGAGAAATGAATAATGAAAAAGTATTGAATTGGGTACGGGAAATGAATGAAAAAGTAGAATTATTACTATCGGTTTGTACGGGTTCATTAATTTTGGCAAAAGCAGGTTTACTCGAAGGACTTTCGGCAACTACGCATTTCAAAGCAGTTGAACAAATGAGACAAGCGGCTCCAAATACAACACTTTTTCCTGAAAAACGATGGGTTGATAATGGTAGAATTATTTTATCTGCAGGAGTTTCAGCAGGAATAGATATGTCTTTGTATGTTGTTTCAAAACTACATGGGAAAGTTGTTGCTGATGATACAGCTACATATATTCAGTATGATTATTGGAAGTAAAAACTTAGACAAAGAACGAGAATTATGCTTTTTCTCGTTCTTTGAATTTTTTAAAACTCAGTATAAGTTTTCTACAATTTGACTCTTTGGGTTTCGAGTAAAATGCCATCTGCATAAAGTCCAATTACAGCACCATTAGGTAGGTCTTTAGTAGAAATCTGTACTGCACCTTGCCTTTGCATCAAACTAATTTTCTTTAGTTCTTGATCAATTTTGGGATGGAAAACTATTATCTCACCAGTAGTTTTTCCCTCTGGCAACGAAAATTTCATTGTAAACATCGAGGCAGATTTAACAGTAGGATCTTCTTGAAGATAAACAGCAGGCGTCGAAATTATTGTTGAAACGGCCTTTTGTTGAGCGGGTGTTCGGCCATTTTCGTCAATTTCTTGACAAAATGCTGAAAAATAAAACATTGATAAAGCTATAAATATACAAGTTGTTTTCATTTTCTATAATGTTTATTAAATTCATAACTAACTGATTAAAAGCTATTTACCAAAGCCTTAATTTATTTCTTCTCAGCTTTTCTTTCTTTTTCTTCTTTATTTAGCAGGGCTTCTATACGTTCCATTCGTGCGTTTAGTTCTTCGTAGTGCGATATTTTTGCTTTTAATGTTTCTATCTCGCTTTGTTGCTCTTGTATGGCTTTTATTAAGATAGGAATCAAGCCTGTATAATTCAAACCTTTATACTTTGTTTTGTCTTTTGCCTCTGATATTTCTGACACCAGTTCAGGCAAAACCTTTTCAACTTCTTGAGCTATTAACCCGATTTGGCGTTCTTTTGGCAAACCCATTTCTTTCAATTCATCATATCGAAAATCATATTTCAAAGGGTTTAATTTTTTGATGACCCCTAAAGCATCATTAATTTGTTCAAAATTATGTTTGAGGCGAATATCAGAAGCGGGAACAATGGCATTTTTCACCCAAATTCTTCCATCAGCTTGAATATCAATACTACTTGTAGGAGCCCCTGGTCTGATACGAAATGGTAACCTACTTCCACTTGTTATATCTCTAACAAAAAAATTAGCCTCATTTCCAGCCACATCCCAAGTTTGAGCAGCAAATCCTAAATTTGAATTTTGCTCAAGTCTCATAGCTGGCGTATCTCCAGTAGTCACGTGAATGTCTAAAATTGGGTTATTATTTCCTAAACCTAAATTACCAACAGAACTTAAAAAAAATGAATTAGTTGGGGCTCCTGCAATAATTTTAAAGGGAGTTTTTGAACCGTCAACATCAAGAATTGAAAATGAATTTGTACCACCACTGGCACTTTCGTTGGCTTCTATTTGCCAATCATTGGTCGGAAAACCTACCCCTGTACTTGTATCTTCAAATTTTATTCGAGTATTATTTTCTTTATACCTTTGGGTATCAAAGCCAAAAGATTCGTTATTGACACAGTCTATACCAACACATTCGCTACCTTGTACAATCTGGTCATCAGGTACTACCACATCTGCGATACTTTTTTGCAATTGAGTGTTCTTTTGTTGATCTAACAAAAATTGTTGAGGTGATTGCTTTTGGGTATATGCCTTTGTTTTGTAAGTAGAAGTTGCTGGTTTGGGCAGAGCTTTTGTTTCTTTTATATTCTGAGCAAATACGCTATTAACAAATAATAAACAATAGAAAATAGCCATTCTGGTTAGAATAGTCTCATTATTTTTCATAAGAAAAAATGGTTAGTTGACATACAGAAAAACTTTAGGAGAATCTTATTCAAAGATAATAATAAAGCAATGGCAATGATAAATATGCCAGACAATCCATTTAATATTTTATTAAATGGCAAAATTAGTAAGAGAAAAACTAAGTAATAGAAATAAAGTTGCGTTATATTATATTTAATACTTCTTAACCGAATAAATATCCATCACCAAATAACTGCCATCAATATTCGTAAAATTGAGTTTTACGAAACCATATTCTTCATTGAAATAGGCAACCAAGCGGGTTTCTCCAATAACACTTTGAGCGTTTGCTTCAACAACAAAGCATTTTAAATAACCAATATTGGTTTTGATTATCTGTATATCTCTAATGCGATAATTTGAATTTACTTCTACACTTCCTTGCCAAGTTTTCCATTTCTGACTTCCACCAATATCGCTCGTAGTGGTCATACTTTGCCAAAAATTACCCTTCACAAAAGGCTCTTTTATTTCAGGAAATGGATTGAGTTCGGTTATCAAAAAATGATTTTCTCGTGGCAAATGAATCGTCACATCTTTACAAACTTCTACCAAACCCGTCTGCTCATGTTTAATTCCACGACGCTCTTTGTTCAAATAATCGTATTGTAGCAATGACTCTTTACCAAAATAATCGCCTACTTTTACGGTCAAAGCCAATTGATGAACGGCCGTATAATCTTGCTCAAAAGTTAATCTTGATTTCGATTCGAGTTTCCAACTTTCTTCATAAGGTACAATATGCTCGGGTTTTGTATAAAGTTTCACCAACAAAGTATCTTTATTTTGAAGGAAGTAATATTTATAAAAAAACTGTCGATATTGCTTATAAATAGTGTTATCTTCTGTCAAATACCTCATTTCTTCAAACGTTTGTCCGAAGGAACTTTGTAGAAAAACAAAGAAAAAAAGTATGAAAACACTACATTTCATTTCAAATTTGAAAAAATATATGTTTTTATTCCATCAAAATCATTGCTATGAAACCATTGAAATGCATCTTGATTTTTAAACCAAGTCATTTGTCGTTTGGCATATCTTCTTGAATTACGTTTCAGTAAATCTACCATCGTGGTATAGTCATAACTTCCATTCAAATAATCAAAAACCTCTTTATAACCTACTGTTTGCAAAGCATTATGGTGTCGGTAATCGAGTAAACTTTTTACCTCTTCCAACAAACCATTTTTCAACATCAAGTCCATTCGCTGATTGATTCGCTCATACAATTCTTCTCGTGGTCGTTCGATTCCTATTTTTATGATATTAAAACTTCGCTTAACTGGCTCTTTTTTATGAAATGAGGAAAAAGGCTTGCCCGTACTTAAACAAACCTCCAATGCCCGTACTACTCGTTGTGAATTTTGTAAATCGGCAGTTTGACAATATTCTGGATCTAATTCTCTTAACTCTTGAGCTAAAACATCAAGTTCTCCATTATTTAATCTTTGCATCAATGCTTCACGCAATGCTAAAGGTGCTTCTGGCATTTCGTCGAGTCCATCGGTAATAGCTTTGATGAAAAGCCCCGAGCCGCCTGTCATAATTGCCACTTGCTTTCTTTGAAAAATATCATTTTCTAATAACTTAATGGCATCTCTTTCAAAATCTCCTGCACTATAATACTCATTGATATGGTGTGAGTCAACGAAATGATGCACCACTCCAGCCATTTCTTGTGAAGTAGGTTTAGCCGTACCAATGCTCAATTCTGTGTAAAATTGTCGAGAATCTGACGAAATAATTTCGGTATTTAATAGTTTAGCCAGCTTTACACACAGTTCGGTTTTGCCAACAGCAGTTGGCCCAGCAATAATAATTAAGTTACTTTTTATAGGGTTTGAAGTCAAATTTTCAGAAACGAGCATTTTACTTAGTCTAATGAATATACTACAATTTTATTGATTTGAAGATTTGAAAATTTGAAAATGGTAGTTAATTCACTAATAATCAGCTAATTATAAAAATAACTTCCAAATTTTCAAATCAACAAATCTCCAAATTACTGTATTTACAAAATAATGAATTTGCCTAAAATTAAGACTTTTTCAAGAAATTTGTTCTAAATTTATTCATTCTCTCATTCAACTATAAAAAAACATGGATATTTTGCTTTTTCTCGTATCAATCGCCATCGGCGGAATTGCCGCTTGGCAGATTTTCAATTGGATGTACGGCAAAAAACTCCGTGATAACAAAGACCAACTTCGCCAAGAATCAACACTCCTACTCGAACGCATCGAAAAAGTCTTTAAAGTGGTCGTAGCAGAAGGTTATTTCACCGAAATCTATGATCATAATAGCCGAAAAGAATTTTTAGGCTTTTTCAATGTCAATAAAAAAGCCTTGGTTATTTCAAGAGCTAAAGTTTCAGTAGGATTTGATTTTGGTAGAATGAAAGTCAAACGAGATGAAACTTCTCGTAAATTGATAATTGAAGAATTTCCAGAAGCCGAAGTACTTTCGATTGATACTGATTATAAATTTTATGACATCAACCAAGGTTGGCTCAATAAATTCAACCATGAAGATTATACGAATATCTTGAATGAAGCTAAAAAAGTAATGCAAGACAAAGCACTCACAAGCGATTTACCTAAAGTTGCCAACCGCCAAGTAGGATTGATGATGACACAACTGGCAGCTTCGATGAATTGGGAAGTTGAGTTTAAACAATTGCCCCAATCAAAACCTAAAGAATTAAGTGAATTTGTGGAGTTTCAAGAGGTGCAAGAGTAAATGAATAATGGTTTGTGTGATAAAAAAAAGTTTACGACTTTTGCAAAAACTATGACCCGATGGCTATGAAAGATTCCCGTGACAATAAAAATACATTCAGAACAAAAAACACTAAACCTTCTGCTGCTGCTCAAAAGAAATCAGAGGCCTTGAAAAGTAAAATCAAACGTTGGTTAATCAAAATCACTTTGTATTTTTTGGCTATTTCTATTGGCTTGGTTGTTTTATATAAGTTTGTGCCTGTTCCGATTACTTCTACCATGATTTCTCGTAAAATGTCAGCTATCATCAATGGCGAAGATAGCGAGATTTATTACGATTGGACATCCTACGAAAATATTTCAAAAGAAGCTCCTTTAGCAGTTGTTGCTGCCGAAGACCAACTTTTCCCCGAACATTTTGGATTCGATTTTGAAGCAATGGCCAATGCTTTTAACCGTAACCAAAAAGGTAAAAAATTACGTGGAGCAAGTACACTTTCACAACAAGTTGCCAAAAATGTATTCCTTTGGCAATCAAGGAGTTATATCAGAAAAATCTTTGAAGTTTACTTTACTTTTTTGATAGAAGTGATTTGGGGAAAAGAACGCATTTTGGAAGTTTATCTCAATGTTGCCGAAATGGGAAAAATGACTTTTGGTGTAGAAGAAGCATCTAAAAGATACTACGGAAAATCTGCTCAAAATATCAGCCGTGAACAAGCGGCTCGCATAGCGGCTGTTTTGCCAAGCCCTATCAAATGGTCGGTTGCTAAGCCTGGCCCTTATGTCAATCGCCGTACGGCACAAATCGTTCGTCAAATGCGAGCTTTGGGTGGCGTGGCTTATATTAAGGATTTGAGGAGTTTTTGATGAAAAAGCTATGAAATTTCAACAAATCATTAACTTCGTAAAAATATTTTAAAGAAATGTCTATTTCAGAATTAATGCACGCCCCTGATTTACGGGCAATATTAGATGAATTAGAAACTGCTTGGAATGAAGAGCAGAAGAAAAGACATGAGTTTTGGGCAGATGTTGATGAAAACCAAAAAGCAGAATTCATCATGGGCGAAATAATTTACCATTCGCCTGTGTATGGTCGTCATTGGATGGCTTCAAGTAACCTTTCGAGACATCTTCTACCATACGTTTATAATAATGATTTAGGTAAAATCGCCTACGAAAAAGTAATGGTTCGACTAACTCGCAACGACTACGAACCCGATATTTGTTTTTGGACAAAAGAGCGTGCTAAAGATTTTCAGCAAAAACAGTCGGCATTTCCGCCACCCGATTTTATTATAGAAATCCTTTCTGATAGTACAAAAGAGCGTGATTATGGTATAAAAATGACAGACTACGCTCTTCATGAGGTAAAAGAGTATTGGATTATAGACACTGATAATCACACAGTTGAGCAATATCTATTGAAAAACAAAACTTTTGAATTAGCTCAAAAGCTAAAAGATGGCATGATAGATTCAGAAGTTATAACGGGTTTTAAAATAGCTGTAAAAGAAATATTTGAGTAGCGTTTCTTTTCCTACTCTATTCTCAGCAACAGAGTTTTTGGGTGGCGTGGCTTATATTAAGGATTTGAGAAGTTTTTAATAATAGTCACTCGCTATGAAGTGAGCGACTGCTGAGTTCAGCTCATATCGATTCTATAATTTACTCCTTATCAGACTCTTACAACAAGCGGCTGGGTAATTTTAGCTTTGGCATTTTTTCTTTTTGCTAAAAAATCACTAAATGCTTTTTGGTCTTCTATGCTTGGCTTGTGTGTATCAAACTCAATATCGACATAGTCCAAGATCTTGAAATCAATCTTTGTTTTCATCTTTAAAATACCTTTTAATTAATTTTATTGCTTCGGGAGTATCAATAAACATTTGATTTCCTCTAAATTGTTTAGCTCCTAAAGTCTTTTCATAATGGTCTATTAATTTAGTTTTTGAAACAAATGATACGATACCATCGTAACCCAATTCCAAAGATTTTTTACATGCAAAAGCAATTAAATTCCCAGCCACACCTGCGTATAATTTTTCAGGTCCTTTATTAAAAAATGAACTTTCTATTAGGTGCATGTAAATATGGTCATTCTTATCTTCTATAGAAAGTAATCCCTGAATGACTTTTGTATTTTCTTCAGTAACTAATTAATAAACGTTTCTTTCTGAATAACTCAATTCTTTTATCCAATTAAAGACCCATTTATTTGATGAGAAACCCTTTTCTCCTTTTTTAAATGGCAAAATAAGTGTACTAAATGTTTCTCCAGAAATAATATTCTCAATTGAATTTGTTAGTTTATCTATCTCAATATCTATTTCTTTCATTATAGTTTTGTGTGTATTTGATTATAAATTTACAAAAAACTGTTGAATAAACATACTTTTTTCACTAAATGCTCATTATTCTCCTCGAAGCAACAAACTTCGCAAAACAGAAGTAAGTTTTACATTACCTTCACTCATCCAAAATTTCATCACCATTCCATCCTTGGCAAAGGACTCACTTCTTGGCTTGAAAAATCGCCTTTTAAATATTTAAAATGTGCAGCCATAGCAATCATGCCAGCATTGTCGGTACAATATTGAAATGCGGGAATATAAACGTTCCAATTTTCTTTTTCGCCCATCTCTTGTAGCGTTTTTCTTAAACCCGAATTTGCAGAAACTCCTCCTGCAATAGCCACCTCTTTGATGTTCAGGTCACGTGCCGCTCGGCGTAGTTTTTGTAGTACCATTCGTACCAAAGTGTGCTGCACACTGGCACAAATATCGTTGAGGTTTTCTTCAATAAAGTTTGGATTTTCGGCAACTCTTTTCTTTAAAAAATACAAGATAGAAGTCTTGATTCCGCTAAATGAAAAGTTATATTGTGGCATTTCTGACAAAGGAAATTCGTATGCCAATGGATTACCCAATTGTGCATATTTATCTACCAAAGGCCCCCCAGGATAAGGTAAACCTAATAATTTGGCAGTTTTATCAAATGCTTCACCTACGGCATCATCTTGGGTTTCACCCAAAACCTCCATTTGATCATAATCTTTGATTAAGACAATTTGAGTATGACCACCACTGACAGTCAAACAAAGAAAGGGAAAAGCGGGCTTTGGTTCATCTATAAAATGTGCCAACACATGAGCTTGCATGTGATTGACTTCAATCAAAGGAATGTGTAGAGCCAATGCCATTGCTTTAGCAAACGATGTTCCTACCAATAATGAGCCAAGAAGCCCAGGCCCACGAGTAAAAGCTATGGCATTTAGTTCTTTTTTTGTTATCTTCGCAACTTCTATAGCTTTTTCAACGACCCTAACAATGTGTTGTTGATGAGCACGGGAGGCAAGTTCGGGAACAACGCCCCCATAAAGTTCGTGAATTAGTTGTCCAGCAACAATGTTGGAGCCTATTTTTCCGTTAGAAATTACGGCCGCTGACGTATCGTCGCATGAAGATTCGATTGCTAAAATATTCAAAGTTAACCCTTTATTATTAAAAAGTACAAAATTAACACTATTGTAACACAATTTTCTAAATTGTGGCTAATAAAATAAATTAAGCAGCAAGTCTATCACTTGTTCTTCATCATGCGAAAGGCACTAAAAATATTCACCCTAACACTCATTTCTCTTGTCGTTATTGCTATGATGAGTGGTTTGTTGATGTTTACGCCGGTGCCGAATTCTTTATTAATTCTTATCTCCCTCTTATTGCTTTGTTTGGTATTGGCTTATTATTCCAAACGAGCGATTTCTACCTTAATACTTATTCTTATTTTGGGTTTTGGTTTGGTATTTTATGCCATGCAATTACCTCAATTTCAGACCAGTTCACTTCAAAAAGCAACAGAATTATTATCAAAAAAATTAGGTTCAAAAGTTAAAATCGAAAAGGCACGCATGACGTGGTTTGATGAAATTACACTCGAAAACATCACGATTTATGACCAAAAAGACCGTGAAATGATTTTTGTGAAAGAACTGTATGTCAATTGTAAAACCAATTTTTCATTTAATTGGGAAAAAATTCTGACTTTCGATAATAACCTTGATTATGTCATGATTCGAAATCCCCGAGTCAAGTTGATTTATGAACCAGACGGAGATTTAAATATTGATAAATGGCTCGCAAAAATTGATGAACTTACAGCCTCGGCAGATACAACAAACCGACTCAAAGGCGAGCATAATATTCCATTTACGATTGATGAAGCCTATATCCAAGATGGTACTTTTACACTTGAAGACCCCGATAAAAAACGTTTTCCAAAGGAAGAGTTTGACTACAATAACTTTACCTTTAATAATGTTGATGGCAACATCAAAAACTTTTTCATTCAAGGCGATACGATTACGTTTGGATTGAAAAACATGAAAGGAATTGACCGTCGCAGCGACTTGGCTATCAAACAGTTAGATACAAAATTCTTTTATTCTCGAAAGGCCATGCAGCTCAATGAACTGAATGCCAAAATAAATAATTCAACGCTCAAAAATTCAGTTCGATTTACGTATTTTAGTCCAAGAGATTTTGGTGATTTCAATGAAAAAGTAGTAATGAAGGGCGACTTGAAAGACTGCGAAATTGATGCTCAGGATCTCGGAAGATTTGCTCCAGAAATGTATGCTTACAAAGAAAAATATTTGCTAAATGGTGATTTTGAAGGTACTGTCCATAATTTTCGGGTGAAAGAGTTTAACCTAAAATTTGGCAAAAACAGCTATCTTGATGGAGATATTGCTTTCAAAAACCTACCTGATTTGGAAAAAGCAGACATGATTCTTAATTGGAAACTGAGTCAAATTGATGCTTCAGATGCCCGACAATACGTGGGAGATTCTTTGTATTTGCAGCACGTATACAAATTTGGCGTTGTCAATTTTGCAGGAAATTTCAAAGGGGTTTACAATGATTTTACAACAGATGCTTTTGTAAAATCGGCGATGGGTAATGTGGGGGGGAATATTAAGATAAAGATTCCAATGGGAAAAGCATTACCGACCTACTCAGGCTCAATAATGGTTGATAATTTAGAGTTAGGAAAATTGGTTGATGAGTCTGATTTCTTACAGAAACTGTCGTTTTCTGGTAAAATAGAAGGACAGGGATTTACCATAAAAGATGCTGCTTTAGACTTTGATGGTAAAGTCCAGCATATTTGGTTCAATGGGTATGATTTCAAAAATATCACTGTTGATGGCAGAATGAGCCAATCACTTTTTGATGGCCGAGTGAGTGTGAAAGATACCAATTTATCATTTAACGTAGGAGGTAAAGTTGATTTTGCTAAAGCATTAAACAAGTTTGATATACATGGTATTGTTCAAAATGCCAACTTGAAACCCTTAGGTTATTCCAAAAATGATGTAAAACTCCGTTCGGAAATTGACCTTGATTTTCAAGGAAATGAGTTAGACAATTGGCTTGGTGAAGCAAAGTTTTTGCGTACCGTTTTACAGTATGATAAACGATTCCTTGGAATTGACTCAGTATTTGTAACCTCCTCGCTATCAAACAATTCCAGAAATATAAGTTTACTTTCCGAATTTTTCAATATTGACATTTCAGGCAGATTTACACCAAGTAGGGTAATTTCCGACTTAACTCGTTTATCAAAAGAATACACCCAATATTTCTTCGACAAAGAGCAAATTCGTTTAGATTATTATGCTCAATTACCCTATGCAGATGTAGCCAATAAATACCAGTTAGGCTATAAAGTCACTTTCAAAAAACCAGAGCCATTTTTTGCTTATTTCTACCCAGATTTATATATTTCACATGGTACAGAATTAAGTGGAAATCTCAATATCAGAAATACAGCAGAACTTTCTTTATCAGGAAAAATCGACACGCTTCGACATGGAAATTTGGCATTTTATAACAATGAATTAGATTTTAATACTTCAAAAGAAGCCATTTCGCCTAAGATTTTGACCTCCTTGATTTTTAATTCTGAAAAACAAAAATTAGGTGACATGACTCCCACTGAAAAAATGGAAGTTTCGGGTGCTTGGGGACAAGGGAATGTGATTGAGTTTGATGGAAGAATCAGACAACAGGATAGTCAAAATAAAGCACAGGCTTTTGGGAAGTTGACATTTTTATCAGAAGGACTCGATATTACATTCAACCCTAAAAACACTAAACTTGACCTACTCGGTAGCCAATGGATGTTGGGGAAAAACAATTTAATTAACATTCATAAAACTGATATTTGTTTTCAAGATGTAGCTCTTTCCAGTCTCAATCAAAGTATATCACTCAATGGCTCATTTTCAGAAGATTCTACCAAAGAATCACTTATAGAAATTCATGATTTTGATTTGCAGACCTTAAAGCCACTTTCAGACCTTGACCTAAAAGGGATTGTTAATGGAAAAATGATGTTGAGAGATATTTATGATGACGCTGTCATTACAAGTGATTTTAATATTGATGAGTTGATTTATAAGAATATTTTGATTGGTACGGTAGCAAGTGAAGTACTCTGGGACAACCTCAAACAAAAACTCAATATCAACGGAAATATTATTAGGATCAATAATGAAATCTTCCGTTTATCGGGGACTTACGACCCTAAAGATGATGTAAATCCGATGAATTTGAAAGCGACTTTGAAGAAGACTAACTTAGAAATTTTCGAGTCATTTGTGGATGATATTTTTTCAAACTTGGGCGGTTATGCCACAGGAACACTCACCGTCAGAGGCACAGCAAAAGACCCGATCATTCGTGGCGGCATTGATTTTGAGAAAGGCGTTTTGCGATTAAATGCCTTGAATTCTTATTTATATTTTGAAGATAAAATAAATTTCAATGAAGAAGGATTTGTTGCCGAGAAAGGTTTCAAAGTAAGAGATGCTTTTCCAAATGGCAATGTAGCTGAATTGGAAGGTGGGATTTTTAATGGCGGTGGAGGTAATTTCATGTTGGGTATTCATGCTTATATGAAGGGTCGTGATGGCTTTAAAATCATGAATACCGGCATTAGAGACAATGAAAGTTTTTATGGTGTTGGTATAACGACGGGGGATTTACACATTACGGGTGATTTTAACAATGTGAATATTTCAGCCAATTTAACAAGTAAAAAAGGCACTAAAATAACCATTCCTCTCGATGGAGAAACAACCGTTGATACAGAAGAACAGGGTATCACTTTTGTAACTAAAAAAAATCAAACCCTTGACAATCAAGAACTTGACAAAACAGCAAAAAAAGATACTGTTCAAAACAAATTTTTAGTAAAAAATTCGGGGGGATTGAAGATGTCATTTAATTTTACCATCACACCTGATGCCGAATGTATCGTTATTTTCGACCGTAGCAATCAAGACCAACTCAACGCTGTTGGTAACGGAAATATTAGTATTGAGTATGATACACGTGGCGGTTTTACCATGTCTGGGCCTTATACAATCAAAAGCGGGAAATATGACTTTAGCTTGCAGAATATCTCGAAACTAAGGAAATTTGATATTGCCGAAGGTAGTAGAATTCTTTGGACTGGCGACCCTTATGATGCTGATATTAATATTAATGCGAATTATACAGCTAAAGTATTATTAAATGGGATTGTATCAGGAACAAATGCGGCAGAGTTAAGAAGTGCTTATCCAGTGGTTGCTTATATCATGCTTACCGACAAATTGATGAAGCCAACTACCAAATTTGATATTAAGTTTAACCAAAGACAAATTCCACTCAATCTTCAACCACAAGTAATTGCCTTCGAGCAACGCCTTCACGATGACGAACAGCTTTTGAATAATAACTTTGTGGGCATTACTGCTCTCAATCGTCTTTTTTCTGATAATAGTTTCAAAGATGCCCTTGATTCGCAACTTTTACTAGATAATGTGAGCGGAATTTTGACAAATCAATTGGGAAATATTGCATCAAAGATTGACCCGAATCTTGAAGTGGGCGTACAACTGGGCAATCTTAGTAATGTTCGTCAGAATTTATTGAACAATATGCAGGTCAATTTTTCTTATAAATTTGGTAATAATATCAAGGTGAGTGTCAATAATACCATTCTTCAAAACCAAGACCAAACAGCCAGTAATTATTTTTATGGTGGCGAAGTAGAATGGATGCTCAACCAAGATGGTTCGTGGCGATTGAAAGCATATAGCCGCAACGTACCAAACTATTATTATAACTTCAATAGTAACGTTTCGGTTAATGGTGTGAGTTTGCAACATACTCGTAGCTTCAATACAATCTTTAAAAAGAAAGAAATCAAAGAATTACCGATGGGTATTTCAAGCAAAAAGTCCGAAGGGAAATTAGTTATTCAGTAGTCTTCAATGGACAGTTTTAAAAAAATAGTCTTCCATTATCAATTAATTAAATCGGTTTATAATAAACTACCGAAAGTCGAGGTTGCATTTTAAACATCTGTGTCTCTACACCTTCAGCAATATTTTCATCAGAACTTACCAAATAATGCCCATCCCAAATATCAATCAAAGTCAACAAAGGCGAGTAAAATGTAATGCCAATTTCATGAGCATTTCTATCTTTTATATTTGAGTCAATAATGTCAAATCTATAATTATTGAACGGAAGATAATCATTACCTAAAGTGTCAGGCATAGGATAAACCAAGCCTTTCCATTGTAAAAGATAAGGATGTGCTGCCATACTTACCAAGAAGTGTAATTTCTCGGCTTTTCCGTTTTTTCTCAACAATTGTTTGAAAGTCAAAGAAGGATTTTCTGCATCATTATACAATTGTGATTGCATCAAAAACTCTTGATAGGTGCTTTCCCAAACAAATTTTTCCCAACGAGATTGAGAATCCTTGTTAATTACAATTCTGAATGCGAGTTTAATTTGTGCTTTTGCCATAAAATTAAAAAATGAGATATGATTTAAAAATAATTCATATCTCATAATTGATATTTTCAAAACTTACGCTTTTACATAAACAGTATGTGTAAGCACATAACCTGCCGAAACACTACCAGTAACGGTTGACATTTCGTTGGTCACGCCATCACTAAAAACATTATCTCTTGCATTTGTAGTATCTGCTTGTCCGTGGCTGGCATAAACACCTTGTGCATAAACCACTTCGCTCACATCTTCGGGGAACGCAATTTGAGTAACAAGTAATGATTTCCCTGCACTATTATACACGTGTACATGAATGTGTGGGGCTCTTCCCGAATACCAACCTGGGTAAATACTTGTCCAAGCGGCCATTCCATTAGCATCAGTTGTTTGACGACCTCTCAGAAAGTGAACTGCCGTCATATCTGCACTTTGCATACCTGTGCCACCGTATTCTGAATATAATCCTGCTGCATCGCAATGCCAAATATCAACAATGGCATCTTGAATAATCGCACAACTTGCATTGACATTTCTGATATAAACTTTAATTGTCAAGGGTGTTCCTTTTCGGTCGGAAACAATATTTGAAATAGCTAAAGTAGCAGGTGATTTTGTAGGAAATGGCCCTTCTGTTTCAGCATTTGTGACCGAACAACTTGATGGAGTAGTAGTTGGGTCAGAAGTGATCGTATTTGTGGCTGTGGCATCTGCCGCTACTTCGTCTTTTGCACAAGCATTAAGGGCAGGAATGACAGCAAATAGCCCTAATGAGCCTAAGCCTTTCTTTAAAAAATCTTCTCTTTTCATGTTTATATTGTTTTTTGCTTTAGAATTTCATATTATTTTTCGAGAAAACCATCGGTTTGCCATTGTTTGATTGCGGCTATTTCGGCACTTGTTAGGCTTCCATTTTCAGGCATTTTTTTACTTACTACTTCTGATACGATTAATGCACCATTGGCTTTGGCTACGGTGTAATTGCTTACCAATAATGGGCCTTGTTTTCCTGTGTGACAACTTGAACCCGAGCAACTCGCAATAAAAATTGGATTTACAGAAGCAAAAGTAATTTTACCGTCCGAGTTAGGTGTAATTGTTGTAACCGCAGTTGATGGCGTAACAGTTGAATCGGTTGTTGAACAAGCAGTGAAAACGATTGTTCCTAAAAGGAAAACCAGCATTCCGATTATTTTTTTCATTATTTTGTATTTGTTAAGTGAAAAATTAATTATCGGATACGTTTACCATAGAATATCTATCTGGGTTTTGCTTGAAAGATTTTGTTTCTGATATGCTTTAGACGAAAACAGACTTATAAAAGTTGTCTGTATTCTTAGAATTGAGGTAAATAGGAAATTTTATGAGGTAAACGAGCAGATTTATGATTGCGGGATTTCAAAAACTAAAAGCATTGCATCATTGGAAAGTGCTTCAAAATCTAACTCCGCAACCTGCCATAATGCCAAACCATCACGAGGGTGAAGCAAGCGATTTTGAAATTCAAAAGCCCCTTCAATTACAAATGCAAAAATACCATTTTGGGAATTTCGTAATTGGTAAATGCTATCTTCTCTACCGCCAAATTTTCCAAAATAAATAAATATATCTTCTTGGGTAAAAATGGGCAAAAGCTCATTTCTTTGCTCAATATCAAAAGTAATTTGTTCAACTTCTGATGTATTAATTTGTTCTTTTTCAATCCAAATTTCCAAATAATTAATTAGTCGAGAGGCGTTCTGTTCTGACTCATAAGGATTTATTACTTCATATTCCATCCCAGCTTGGGCTGAAAAAATCTGTATTTGTCCAACTTCCAAAAAGTCATGAAAACCCATGCTATTTTTGAATTCAATGCCACCAACCAAAGGCAGAATCAACACTTCCGTAGGATTTTCTACTCGTCTTTTGTTGCTTTTTCGTGCGGCGAGTGTATTATCATTAAACGACTTTATTATCCCAAATGAGGCTTTATTTTCATCAAAATAATTGCCAAAATTAAAAGTATGAAGGCTGCGAAACCATGAAAACTCGGTTTTGCCTCTTTGTTCTGATAAATATATTTTTGCTTCAGTTTGTGTCATAATTTGTACGACGGATTTTCTAATCCGCCCAAAATGAAACCAGACGAATTAGAAAATCCGTCGTACTTTTACATTATTTTCCAAAATTTTCAAAAAAAACCTTTTCGTAACTTATACCAATTGGGATTTCTTCTTCTGCAATGGTTAATATCTTATTCCTCACATTTTCTATTTTACGAAATGGCACTATATAAGAGCGATGCACTCTCATAAACTCTTGTGAAGGGAGCTTTTCGAGCATCGTTTTCATGGTCATTCGAGCAACAATTGGTTTGCTTTTTTCGATATGAATTTTCAAATAATCATCTAAACCTTCGATGAATAGAATTTCATTTAACGCAATTTTATGCAAACGATAATCAGCACGAATATATAAATAAGACGTATTTTCAGTATCTCTTGGTTGCTGGCTTTTATAATATTCATTGGCTTTGTTTACTCCTTGCAAAAAACGCTCATAGGTAAATGGTTTCAAAAGATAATCAATTGCATTGAGGTTAAAGCCCTCCACTGCATATTCACTATAAGCGGTTGTGAAAATGACCATCGTATTTTGATTAATACTTTTAAACAATTCTATACCCGTCATGGAGGGCATATTAATATCAAGAAAAAGCAAATCAACGGGGTATTCTTCCAAAAATTTGAGGGCTTCTTTGGGTTTATGAAAAGTTTTCTCTAAATCAATGAAATCAACTTTCCCACAAAAGTTTTCTATGACTTTCAAGGCAAGCAATTCATCATCAATGGCAATGGCTTTTATCATATTAAAAAATTACGATTGACCAACAAATGTGGCACATCTGACATTTTATTTATGTATTAGGTTCACTTTTAAGATGTGCCACATTTCCTCGTTTTCCCTACAATTTCATCAAAAGTTCAACTAAATATTCATCTTTTGTATCATAAATAGCAAGTTTATGCTTTTCAGGATACAAATGCTCAAGTCTATTTTTTGTATTTTCAACCCCCAAACCACTTTTGTTTTCTTCGGAAATATGAACAGTAACTTTTTTATTGAAAACAGATAGATACAGCTCATTTTCTGCAGTAGCAATGTGTATTTTTATGACTGATTCTTCCTCTGCATTTACACCATGTTTAAAGGCATTTTCGATAAAAGGAATCAACATTAATGGGGCTATTTTTTTACCTTTCATATCTCCATTCACTACAAAATCTAAGGAAATAGCATCTTCAAAGCGTATTTTCTGTAAATCTATATAATTTTGAATATATGTTATTTCTCTTTCTAAAGGCACAAAATCATTGGAAGATTCGCTTAGAACATAACGCATCATTCCCGAAAGCTTTACCACTGCGGTAGGTGTCTCATCAGATTTTTGAATGGCTAATGAATAAATACTATTCAATGTATTAAATAAAAAATGAGGATTTATTTGAGCTTTCAAATAAGCCAATTCTGCATTCGTTTTTTCTCGCTCGGTTTGTTGCCATCTGCTGCTGAGTCGGAGCATTAAAGAGAAAAAAATCACCACCAAAAATGGAAAAACTTTTTGATTAACATCAATAAACATATCATTCTCGGGAGGATGATTGTTATTGGGTTTATCAAATTGGGGTGTAAAATTTTCTCTGGGTGGCGGTGACCTTCTATTCATCGACATATTGGGCGGGGCTTGATGAAGGAATTCGCTTTGAGTAATCACGAAACTCGTGGTATTTCTAAAACCCAAATAAATAAGTCCTATCGAAAGAAAATATAATAAGTATTTCTTGAAAAAATAGAGACGTGGAACAAGAATGAAATAATTAAAATAAAAAATCAAGAGCAATACCCCATATCCTAAAAACTCTCGCACCGCCATTGGATTAAAAATAGTATTGGTTTTACCTTGAAAAAGCGGTATAAAAGCCAATGCTAAAAAGCTCAAACAGCCAACAACGTGAATCAATATTTGTCGATACTTCTCTTTCATTATTTACAAATTTGGTATTAAAGTAAACGAATAAAAAAGATTTTGAAAGATTTGAGGTAAAAGTTATCATTCCATCGGAGAATATATGATAACAATCATTTTTTAATCAAAAAAAACTTTATTTGTCTTACAACCATTACCTGGTTTCGCACGTATTCACAAAGTGTTAACTGATTTAGAATCATTAGACCTTTTTTCAAATTTAAAATACCTTATAACTCAATGAAAAAAAACTTATTATTATCATTTACCCTCGTATTTGCTTTAGCGATAGCTTGCAAGAAAGACGAAACTATTCCAGACCAAGTTGTATCAGGGACACTTGCAGGCGATAGTAATATACTTTATGCTACTACGACATTGGCAGGTAGTAATGAGGTTCCTGCCGTTACAACTACAGCCACAGGCGATGTACTTGGCTCTTTTGATAAAACTACCAAAATCTTAACGCTTAATATCACGTATAATGGTATCACTCCTACAGCATGGCATATCCATAAAGCTGCTACTGGGGTAACAGGTGGTGTGATTTTTAATTTCGGTACAGAGTTCAAAAGCCCATTTACTTATACTTCTCCTGCTTTCACAGCAGCACAAGAAGCTGATTTGGTTGGCGGATTAAACTACGTCAATATTCATAGTAAAATTTCTCCAAGTGGTGAAATCAGAGGACAACTGGCATTAGCAGCGACTAAAGCGACTGGCTCAATTTCGGGAACTTATAACAAAGGGACAAAGATTTTGACACTTTCTGTGAATTATGCAGGTATCACACCAACGGCTTGGCATATTCATAAAGGAGCAGCAGGAACTTCAGGCCCAGTTGTATTAGATATGGGAACAACCTTTGTTAGCCCATTCAATTTTTCTACTGTAGCACTTACTTCTGATCAAGAGGCTGATCTATTGGCAGGTCTATATTATGTCAATATTCATAGTAAAATCGCTCCAAGTGGCGAAATTAGAGGACAATTAATCGTTCAATAAATTATTTAAATATTTATGTAGAGACGCAATGCATTGCGTCTCTACGTTAATAATCGCATCCTACCTGAATAATTTTTTATCGGCATAAAAAGTACCAAAAGGTACAAAAGAAGCTAAAAATGCCAAAATGACCTTTTTTAATGACCATTTATCTTGAAATGCTACTAAAGCTAACAAAATCACATAACTGATAAAAAGTATGCCATGTGCCATACCTACAAAATAATTGGGTTTAGGCATTCCCATCATGTATTTGAGTGGCATTGTGATGCCAAAGAGAATAAAAGAACACCCTTCTAAAAAAGCAATTACCCTAAATTTTCCTAAAGTAGTATTAAGCATAAAGTTTTTTGGTTTTTAACAAAGATACGAGATTTGATGCAAGAGCGTTTAGATTTCTTCTAATGAGGAACATTTTGCCTTATTTTTTGTTAGGTTACAAAGAATCAAACCAAAACTTATTGTAATGATTGGTATTATCATAGGCACAAATCGCCACAATTCACTTTCAAGAAAAGTTGGTATTTATTACCAAAATTTACTAAAAACGCTTGATCAAGAGAGTCAAATCATTGATTTGTCTGAACTTCCACATGATTTTGCATTTTCGGCATTGTATCATAATTCAGGAAAAAACGAGACTTTTAATACTTTTCAAAAAATCGTTGATGAAACTAAAAAATTTGTCTTTATTGTACCCGAATATAACGGTTCATTCCCCGGAGTTCTAAAAACTTTTTTTGATGGCCTCCGTTATCCCGATAGTTTTAATAATAAAAAAGCGGCTCTTGTAGGCATTTCGGCTGGTGTATTGGGAAATGCAGTTGGCTTAGGACATCTCAATGATATTTTGAGTTATATGGGAACAGACGTACTTGGCTTACGCATGAAATTAGGTAATATGAAAGCACATTTCAATGGTGAGGACTTCACTTTTGACGTTTACCGAAATTTTCTTGAAAAGCAAGCGAAGGCTTTAGCTTCTTTTTAATAATTTCACACAAAATATTTAATTATTCACTCATAATTGATAACTAAAAAATGCAAGCTCCTCCACCATGGACATTGAAAGGAAATGGGTATATTTTTATATATCATTTTCCAAAAGAATTTGTTGAGAAGTTTGGTTTTTTGGCTGAATATCAACGAGATAGCTTTAAGGGAGATTTTGTTGGAACAGTGATGTTGGTCGATTATGAAACTTCGGCGGTTGGGCCTTACCGAGAGTTATTGTTCGTACCTGGAAGGATGAATTTCAGCAATAAAAAGCTTTTTTCGATTTCTAAAATATATGTTTCGAGTGATGATAGTGTATGGAATGGTAATAAAAATTGGGGTATTCCGAAAGAGTTAGCTGATTTCAAAATTACAAAACCAAACGAAAAGGAGTCAATTATTGAGGTAATAATTGAAGGAAAAAAATTTTTCAAGGTACATCTTCGTAATCACTCCTTTAGTTTTCCAATTACAACAAAATTTTTTCCACTAAAACTTGCACAAAAACAAAGCAAAGATTTGTTGATTACCAATTCTCCTGCTAAGGGCAAGGCTTCATTTGCCAAAATAATAGATATCGAAGTTGATAGCACTTTCTTTCCTCCAATTTCACAACTCAAACCTTTGAGTATTTTAGCAGTAAAAGATTTTGAAATGACTTTCCCTGCACCTGTGGTTTTGAAGGATTATTTCTGAAAATGAGGCTTTATTTTCAGAAAAATTAAACTCCTGAAAATATTCTTTCAGGAGTTTAATTTTTTGTTACTGTTTTGCTGCCCAAGCATCCATTTTACGCTCTAAAACGCTCAAAGGCATATCGCCATCTTTCAAAAACTCATCGTGAAAAGCCGCTAAACTAAATTTCGAACCCAGTTGTTTTTCGTATTTTGTACGTAACTCTCTGATTTTCAATGCACCAATTTTATAGGATAATGCTTGCCCAGGTATTGCCATATAACGCTCAATTTCGGCAGTTGCTCCTTGTTCGGAAATAGGCTCATTGTCCATCATATACTTGATTGCTTGCTCACGTGACCATCCTTTTGTATGAATTGCCACATCAACTACTAATCGAATGGCACGATGGATTTCATCACCTAATGCACCAATATATTGATATGGGTCGGTGTAAAGCCCTAATTCTTTGCCCAAAGATTCACAATATAAAGCCCATCCTTCTGCATAAGCTGAAGTGCCACCAAATCGTTGGAATTTATATAAAGAAGTATTTTCTTGTTGCAAAGAAACCTGATAATGATGTCCAGGAATAGCTTCGTGCAAAAACAAAGATTCCATTCCTGAAGTAAAATTGAATTTGGTAGCATCAGGAATTGGCACGTAGAAAATCCCAGGGCGACTGCCATCAGCCGAGCCAGCGTTGTATTCGGCACTGGCCGATGCTTCTCTAAACTTTTCAGTTTCCCGAATTTCAAACTTCGTTTTAGGCGTTTTTGAAAACATTGTCTTTAGATTTGGTTCAATTTTCGCCAAAATAGTTCCAAAAGCATCTAATACTTCTTTAGGAGTTTTATAAGGATAAAATTTCTTATCGGTTTTTAGATGGGTGAAAAATTCAGCTAAAGTTCCCTTGAAACCCACTTGCTCTTTCACTTTCTCCATTTCTCCTCTGATACGAGCCACTTCTGAAAGACCCGTTTCATAAATTTCATCGGGAGCTTTATCAGTGGTTGTCATTACTTTTGCTAAATAGGTATATAATTCTTTGCCTTCTGGCATCTCACCAATACCCGAACTTAGGCGAGCTTTGGGAAGATACTCAGTTTTGAGAAAATCACCCAATTTTTTATAAGTTGGTACTAATTCATCCATAATTGCTTTTTTATAAGCATCTGTCAAACGAGTTTTATCGACATCACTAAAATCTTTTGGCAATTTATTGATTGGGCCATAAAAAAGACTTTTAGTTGGGTCGGCAACAACCAAATCATTCATTTGTGGAATCATTTTTACAACCAACGATTTGGGCAAAACTATTCCAGTAGCAATTCCTTTACGGAAATTTACTACGGCAGTATCGCTCCAAACTTTAAAAGCTGAAATACGTTTTAACCAATCTTCATAATCTTTCACTGTTTTGAAAGGCTGACTACCTTCACCACTTCCCAACTGCCCCATTGTAAGAGGCAAGCCATAAAATTGCTGAAAAGGTATATATTCAGTATGGAATTTAAGTCCTTCCAATTGAATTTCCATCTGACGCTTGAAAATATCATAAGCGATTTTATCTTCATCACTCAATGATTCTCGGTCAAACTTTGAAACTTTTTCAAGATAATCGGTATAAACTACTTTTGTCTTGGCAATAAATTCTTGTGAAATATCATTTGGTAATAAATCATTATAACGATTATCACCTTGATTGGTAGCAGAGATAGGCGAAAGTTTGAGGCTTTCTTCATAGTAATCATCAAAAACTTTGGCTAAGTCTTTGTTTTGTGAAGTCGAAGCTGTTTGCTCGGCTTTTTTTGAAGTACAAGAAATGATAGTTAAGGCAATAAGCCCCAATAATAGTTTTTTCATTGTTTGATAGGTTTGTTAATGGTTTTACTTTATCAACTTATTTTTTGCAGTTGTCTTTTCTGCGAGTATCCACAATACCGACAATTTTCCAACCTTTATCTGTTTTCATCATTGTAAACACATCTACACCACAATGATTAAATTTATCATTGACATAAAACTCATAAGGTGTCCAAGCCATTGCCATTTCTCCATCAATTTTGATGTCATAACTGGTCAATCTTTCATCTAAAAGTACACCTTCACGCTTTGTTCCAATTGATTTCAACCAATCGATAATCGCATCTTCTTGCAAACGAACTTCGCCTGTTTTGCTTTTACCAATTGATTTCAAAAAACAAGACGGGTGCAGGACTTGGCGTACCAATGTGGTATCGTTTTTACGCATACCATCAAATACCTGATTGATGCTTGCTTTGATTTGTTCCTCGTCGGTTTGGGCAAAAATTGGAAACGTAGAGAATAATAAAAGAATCATTAATAAATTTTTCATTGATATTGAGTTTAGGTTAAATTACAAAACATTGACACCTTAATTTTGTTCAAATTTAGGAGCTTTGGTATCAAATTTCAAATAACTGCCTACTACCGAAGCAGCATTTCCAAATCCACATTCATACGCTTCATCCAAATAAATAATGTTAGCTCCTCCTTCAAAGAAGCTGATTTTTAGTTTGCATTTACCAAATTCCTTATTCTCATAAATGGCTTCATTTCTGGCTAATTTCAAACTCGTTTTTGTAATAATTGCTTGATTATAACTCGGTGGGCCTTTTACTGCCTGCATTTCTACGATAATTTTATCTTTTCCAACTTGTTGAACATACAAGTTTCCAGTACCTCCATCCTTTCCAAAACTATACGCATAAGAGCCAGTTACAGATTTTACTTCAGGTTTTTCAATCGCAACTACTGCTGTTTTTTTGATACTAAATGGCATCTCTTTCCCAGTTGGATTTGACCATGAGCCTTTGATTTCGTCACCTTTTTTTTCGCCATAATAAATACCTGTAATATCAGCTTTTGCAGCAAATTCATGCAGCAAAAAATCATCTTTCTCAAGGCTACCTATTACTTTGATAGGTTGGCCTACCTTTGTATAAGTTAAAATACCATAGACCAAATTGTCCTCAAAGGTTAATGATAAATTAATTGGAATTTTGTTATTAATGTATCCATCAAAACTTTGTTGTGATACTTTAGATTGGGCAAAACTTAACTCTAAGCTCCCTATCCACAAAAAAGACCACAAAATAATAAGTATCAAGACATTTTTTTTCATAGCATTTTTTTGTTTAAACGATGCAAGATAAAGATTTTAGCTTTTCTTTGTAAAAAAAATTATTCTTCCATAACCAAACTTATCAACGCTAACAAAAAATGAAAATTAAACAAAGTCTGCTCTTTCTTTTTGTCATGCTATTTTCGACAATAGTTTTTGCTCAAAAAGGCAAAAAACAAACGCTTTTTAATGGAAAAGACCTTTCAGGCTGGAAAATCTATGGTACTGAAAAATGGTATGTAGAAGATGGCTTATTGATTTGTGAAAGTGGTCCTGACAAAGAATACGGCTATCTTGGTACTGAAAAATCTTTTAAGAATTTTGAATTAACACTTGAATTCAAGCAAGAAGCCAATGGCAACAGTGGTGTATTTTTTCATTCTTCTATTGAAGGTACTAAAATTTCTGGATGGCAAGTAGAAGTTGCCCCGCCAGGACACTCAACAGGTGGGGTTTATGAATCTTACAAAAGAGGTTGGTTGATAAAACCTGAGCCTGAAAAAGACAAAGCCTTGAAAATGGGCGAATGGAATAAAATGAGAATTGTGGTAGAAAACAATGTCGTAACAAGCTACTTGAATGGTACACAAATGATTACTTTAGATGATAGTGCTATTGGCTCAGTAAATGGCATCATTGCTCTGCAAATTCACAGTGGCGGTGGAATTAAAGTAAAATGGCGTAAAATTAAAGTAAAAGAATTATAATACAGTCCACAGTCGATAGTCCACAGACGATAGCTACTTTTCGGCATAATTCTGTGGACTATCGGCAGTGGACTAAAAAACACCCTAAACCTAAAAATATATGACTCAAGAAAAAACTACTTTTCAGCACCTTTTTAGTTTACCTGTCATTGTAGCCGCATTAGGCTATTTTGTTGACATTTATGATCTTCAGCTCTTTGGAATCGTTCGGGTACAAAGTCTCGAAAGTCTTGGTTTGAATACCAAAGAAGCTGTTTCATCGGTAGGCACGACAATTATTAATTTCCAAATGATTGGTTTGCTTATTGGTGGTATCTTTTGGGGGATTTTGGGCGATAAAAAAGGCCGACTTTCTGTCCTTTTTGGTTCGATTATTACCTACTCATTAGCAAATATTTGTTGTGGAATGATTCCGCATATTGAATTTATAGATAAAATTGAAGCCTATAAATGGTTGCGTTTTATAGCCGGAATTGGTTTAGCAGGTGAATTAGGTGCGGGTATTACGCTTGTTTCTGAGATTTTGCCTAAACAATTAAGAGCAATCGGTACTTCGTTAGTAGCGGGTATTGGTTTATTAGGGGCTGTTGTTGCAACTTTTACAGTCAAACTTTCAGGCGATTGGACTATTGCCTATTTCATCGGTGGAGGATTAGGCATTGCTCTTTTACTTCTTCGAGTAGGTGTCATCGAGTCTGGAATTTTCAAAGACATTGTTGGCAAAAAACACGTGGAAAGAGGTAATTTCTTTGCCTTTTTTACTGACTGGAATCGTTTTTCGATTTATATGAAGTGTATTGGAATTGGTTTGCCAACTTGGTTTTGTATAGGTATCTTGACTTATTTGAGCAATGAGTTTGGCGAAGCCTTAGGAATTGCTGAAAAAGTTGACCCAGGCTTGGCCATTATGTGGGCTTATATCGGTATTTCGATTGGTGATTTTGGTAGTGGATTTATTAGTCATTTATTTCATTCTCGTAAAAAAGCCATTGCAGCCATGATGGCATTTGCATTAATTGGTGTATTTGTATTTCTATTTTCAGGGAGTGTCAAAAGTGCGAATATACTTTATGGTTTATGCTGCTGGTTAGGTCTTGGAACTGGATATTGGGCCATGTTCGTAACAGTAGGAGCAGAACAATTTGGTACAAATCTAAGAGCCACCGCTGCAACTACAGTACCAAATATGGTACGTGGAACTGTGGTTTTGATGACAACCATGTACAAATTCTTCAAACCTACACAAGGTGTAATTATAGCAGGAGCAATCGTGGGCCTTATCTGCTTTGCGATAGGTTTTTACTCGACCCTCACCATTCCAGAAACACATGGAAAGGATTTAGACTTTTTGGAGGAGTAGATTTTTTAAAATGATATATTGAAGCACTCGTGCTTCAATATATCATTTTTCAGTTTCTATCTTCTTCCAAATCTCTTCTAATTGTTCATTTCTCTGTCCTTTTCTACCTTTTGATTCTTCAGTAATATACGCGATTCGCTCTTTGGTCATTGGATGAGAATTTAGGTAGGCTGGCATTTTATCAACACCGTATTTTTTCTCTTCTTCGTTCAATCGTTCCATCAGGTGTATCATTCCCTGTGGGTCGAGTTTATTAAGATACATGATCTCCAAACCTTCCAAATCAGCTTGTTTTTCCATATCTCTCGTAAAGCCTAATTGATAAATATTATTGGCCTGACTAACCAAAATATTGCCGATGGTATTCATATCTCCAATAATAACAGAAATCACTAAAGAACCTGTCAAGTTCCGAGCTAAGCCTTTCAATGAATGGCGTTCTTTTACATGCGTAACTTCGTGTGAAAGTAAGGCTACTAATTCTTCTGGCGTTTTAATTTTCTTTAAAATAGCATCAAAAACCACTACATTTCCTCCAGGCAAAGCAAAAGCGTTGACTTGCTCCGATTTCACGACTGTAAATGTCAATGGATATTCAGTCTCAAAATCTATTTTCTTGGCAAAATCATTTAGCAATTTTGTTTTTCCTTTATCAACTTCCATATCTCCCACAAAACTGTCATAAAACTGTTTACCTAAATCTATTTCTGTTTCAATTGGAATTTTATCTGCCACATATTCAGCCACTTTGGGTAAAACCAAAAAATAAAAGCTTGCTGTAATAGCCATAAAAATAGCTAATCCAATCAATACACCTCTAAATCCTGAATTGGCCAACTCATTAGAAAATGCCCAAAAACCTTCTCTTCGTTTTGGCAAATAGTTTTCTAAGGCATGAAAAAGTGAAGAATCCAGTGGAAATTCAAGATATTGGTGCGGAAACTCACCGTATTTGAGCATGGTTTTTCCCTTACCTGTAAAAGAACTATAATCAATTTGTGAAATTGCCCAAACCACTTGCCCATTTCCGTAATTAATAGTCAATGCGTTTCCCGAAATGATTATTTGAGCATCATAAGGTTGGCTGGTTTTACCGTCATAATATATTGCCGAGTGTTCCATTTTTATTTGCTTTTAGCTTTTGGCGTTTAGTCGCTTCGGCTGTCCGATATTAGCTTTCAAAATTATCTTTATTTTTATAAATTTTAACTAACAGCCAAGAGCTAATCGCTAACAGCCTTGAAAATTTACGCCAAATCAATATCCAACCAATCGCCTACGTCTTCACCAGTAGCATCTCTGTAATCACTTTCAGTTTGTGTAAGAATATCAGGATCGAATGTTCCATCAATTTCCAAGCGTGGCATAATAAAATGTAAGTTTCTCACCTCTACATAAGGAGTGGCTATGCCAAGTGTAAAAATCAATAAAAACATATTTCCTACGCTTAATCTGAACAGGTCACCAAAAGTCATATTGAGTTTTACGCCATGCCATTTTTCATTCTGCCAAGCAAAAGTATGGTCGGCATAAAACTGGAAAATTTCTCGCTGACGCATCAAAGCGATAGTTCCCATAATAGCAATGATTAATAAATAGAGAATAATCACTCCAACAATGATACCCGCTGAAAACTCTCTAAAACCACCTTTCATATCAACACTAAAAATAGTGCCTAAACCAAAACCAATTCCTGCCAAAACTAATATTATAAAGAAACAAACCAAATACCCTATAAAGAAAAACGCCATGTATTTGAGTTTAATTAGAAACAAATCAAGCCCTTTTCCTGTAAAATCAAATTCTACATCGCCAAATCTGATGCGTTGAGTAACGTATTTTCTTAAATCAACTTGCACCCATGACCAATAAATACTAAACGTAACAACAGAAAGCAAAATGCCAATGAAAAATTTGGCAAACAATTCACCCAATTCACCACGATAACCGAAGAAAATCCCTCGCCAAGAAGTTCTTGAAAGACGATACTTTACTGTTCCATGAATCGCCAATGGATAAACCAAAATCAAACCTCCATATAAAATCAGAAAACCTAAAATAGCTTTTTGCTCGGCATTTGCCCAATAAAATCCACCGTAAATGACAGCGACAATAAAAAGCATTTTTAGGTAACCAATAAACATTTCTTTCCCCGAACCATGAAATTTGAACCGACTTCCTGCAAATTCAGTCTGCTCATAGAGATAATCCAATTTGGCCGCTTTTGCCCAAGGATAATAAAAATTGAATGTGACAACTTGTAAAAGAGCATTAATCAGTCGAATAACAAAATACTTCGAACCTTCGCCATGAAAAGACGGAATCCAAGGTTTGATGGGAAGTTTGGCTACAACTGACACAGGCTCAGTTGGTTGGTTTGGTGGAATGGAAGTGCTTTCTTCCATCAAATTATCAGCAGTAATTATTTCATCTGATGGTTCAATGTTTTCAATCGGTTGTGAAGATTCTTCTCCTAAATTTGGGTTCAATGGTTTTTCTTCTTCTGGTAGATTTTCGGGCATAGTTGTTACAATGATAGAATTAATGAATGAGTGAATGATAGAATTTGAATAATAATAATTTATTTCTACAATAGGTGATGAAAATTATATTTTAGACGATTGAATTGATTCACTCATTCGAACATTCTCTCATTGATTTAAACCAGCCCTTCTCTCAATAAATCGTGCATGTGGATAAATCCCTCAACTTTATTATTATCAATTACCACCAACTGAGTAATGCTTTTTCCTTGCATTAGTGCCAGTGCATTGGCTGCATATTCATCAGCTTCAATAGCTTTTGGCGATGAGTTCATAATATCTTTCGCTTGCAAAATAGAAAAATCTTGTTGTTTATTCAACATTCTTCTTAAATCTCCATCGGTAATAATACCTAAAAGCTCATTTTCATCATTCACTACGGCGGTAGCTCCAAGACGCTTGGACGTCATCTCTAAGATAACCGTCTGAATATCAGCATCTTTAGCTACTCTTGGCACCGCATTTTGTGGAAAAATATCTCTTACCTTTAAATACAATTTTTTACCCAAACTTCCACCAGGGTGGTATTGTGCAAAATCTTGACTTGTAAAATCTCGCCCTTCGAGCAAGCACATGGCCAAGGCATCGCCCAGAGCCAGAGCAGCTGTAGTTGAGGTTGTAGGGGCAAGATTTAGTGGACAAGCCTCTTGTTCTACGTGAGCATTCAATACAAAATCAGCATTTTTGGCGAGATACGAATGTATATTACTCACCATCGCTATCAAACGATTTCCGTATCGTTTCAAGAGTGGCACTAATATTTTAATTTCAGGTGTATCACCACTTTTAGAAATGCACAATATAATATCATCCTTCTGAATCATCCCCAGATCACCATGAATCGCATCAGCGGCGTGCATAAAAATGGCAGGAGTGCCAGTAGAATTTAAAGTAGCAACAATTTTTTGTGCGATAATCGCACTTTTGCCAATTCCTGTTACAACGAGCCTACCTTCACAAACCAGAATCGCATCAACGCAGGCCTCAAATTGCTCATCAATATAATTTTTCAAAGAAAGAATTGCCTCTGCCTCATCTTGTAAGACTTTTTTAGCAACGCTTTGTATTTTTTTTTCTAACTTCGTATTCACTTTTCAGAACTTGATTTTTGAACAAAAGTAACTGATGTTTGGTAAGGATACAAAAAAAGTATCTTTTTGGTTGATTCGTAATTTGATAAAATCACCTAAGATTTTTAAAAAGATAAAATAAGTTTTTAGGATGGCTTTTATTTTTTTGATGTGTTTCTTAAATTAGCAGAAATGATAATGCGAAATTTTTTGTGTTTACAAAAACCAAACACGAATGACTTTATTAATGATGGTGAAGAAAAAATAAATTTCAATACAAATTCAAAAAATGTAGTAACTTAGCATAATACTTACCTATTATCACATTTAGATTTAAAGTTTCCGTACAGCAACATTGCATTTATGGTAGAAGCATCAATACAACAATCACTAAAAGAAAAACTCAAAGAAATTTTTGGCTTTGATGCCTTTAGGGGCGAACAAGAAACCATTATCAATAATATTGTTAGTGGAAATAATACCTTTGTCATTATGCCAACTGGAGCAGGGAAATCACTTTGTTACCAATTACCAGCGATGGTTTTAGATGGTACAGCGATTGTGATTTCTCCACTCATTGCTTTAATGAAAAATCAGGTAGATCAAATGACTGCCTTCGGTATTAATGCTCAATTTCTCAATTCGACTCTTAATAAGTCGGAGATGACAAGAGTTAAGAATGACGTACTAAGTGGCGAGTGTCGTTTACTATACATTGCTCCTGAGTCATTGACAAAAGAGGATAATTTGGTTTTCTTGAAAAAAGCAAAACTTTCGTTTATTGCAGTCGATGAAGCCCACTGTATTTCAGAGTGGGGACATGATTTTCGCCCAGAATATCGCCGAATCAGAGGAATTATTGATGATATTGACCCAAAATTACCAATCATCGCTCTGACGGCCACCGCCACGCCAAAGGTTCAGCAAGATATTCAGAAAAACCTCAATATGGAGGAGTCTCATATCTTCAAATCGTCGTTTAATAGAAAAAATCTTTATTACGAAATTCGTCCAAAGATTGATTCTAAAAAGCAACTCATTCGCTATATAGCCAATAATAAAGGTAAATCGGGCATTATTTATTGCTTGAGTCGCAAAAAAGTAGAAGAAATTGCGAGCTTATTAAGTGTCAATGGTATCAAAGCTTTGCCTTATCATGCTGGCTTGGATGCAGATACTCGCATGAAAAACCAAGATGCTTTCTTGAATGAAGAATCTGACGTAATCGTAGCCACAATTGCCTTCGGAATGGGTATTGATAAACCCGATGTCCGTTTTGTAATACACTATGATGCTCCTAAATCACTCGAAGGATATTATCAAGAAACGGGTCGTGCAGGAAGAGATGGTTTGGAAGGAAATTGCTTGATGTTTTATGCGTATGACGATATTCTTAAATTAGAGAAATTTAATAAAGATAAAACCGTTACCGAGCGAGACAATGCCCGTGCATTGCTCATGGAAATGGTGGCATACTCAAATCTTGGGGTTTGTCGTAGAAGACAGTTATTAAGCTATTTTGGCGAGTATGCTGAAAAAGATTGTGGTTTTTGCGACAATTGCTTGAAACCTACTAAAAAAACCAAAATAGAAGACGAAGCAGTTTTAGGTCTGAAAGCAGTTTTACAAGCTGGGGAAAGATTTGATATACAGCACATTGCCGATATTCTGACAGCCAATACTTCAAATGCTTACATCAGAAGCCATGAGCATGATAAATTGGAAGTATATGGTAAAGGCAAAGGCATGTTTGTTTCGCATGAAGAAGAAGACGATGATGATGAGGAAGAAGAAGAAGAGGTTGAATTAGACATTTCAGATGATGATGACGAGGATGATGCCAAACCAGTTGCTGCAAAATCGTCAACTCCTGCAAAAAAAGCAGAAAAATCTCCTAAGAAACAAGACAACAAAAAAACTTCAAATGATTATTGGGTTTCGGTCTTGCGTCAATTAATGGTATTAGGTTTTCTTGAAAAAGATATTGAAAATGCCTATGGTGTTGTAAAATTAACCGCTAAGGGTAAAAGCTTTATTGAGGATTCTCACCCAATTACTATATCGGAAGACCATAACTACGAAAATACTGAAAGCAGTGATGACGATGATATAAGTATGAATAGTAGTTCGGGAGGCGGTGGAGCTTTTGATGCTGCCCTTTTCGAGCTATTAAAGGCATTACGTAAGAAAATCGCTAAAGAGAAAAATGTACCACCTTATGTGGTTTTCCAAGATCCTTCATTAGAGGAGATGGCAACCACCTACCCTACTACTTCGCAAGACTTGGCCAATATTAATGGTGTAGGTTTGGGTAAAGTACAGAAGTTTGGTAAACCATTCCTTGATTTGATTACCAAATATGTAGATGATAATGAAATCGAAACTACGCAAGATTTGGTAGTCAAATCTGCCGTAAATAAATCAAAAATCAAGATTTTCATCATTCAGCAAATTGACCGTAAGATTAATTTAGATGAAATCGTTGAGGCCAAAGATTTAACCATGTCGGAGTTGATTGAAGAAATTGAGCATATCTGCTATTCGGGTACACGACTTAATCTCGACTATTACATCAACCAAGTCATTGATGAAGACCGCCAAGATGAGATATATGAGTACTTTATGGCAGCCGAAACTGACAATATTCGTGCCGCTCAGAAAGAATTTGAAAGTGAAGACATCAGTGAAGAGGAATTAAGATTAATGAGGATTAAGTTTTTATCAGAAATGGCGAATTAAGAATTAGGAAATAGATTTTAGGAGTTAGGCTTTGGAAAAAAACTGAATATATTTTATGTATGTTGAGTTTTTCACTTATCTCTCTAACCTAAAATCCATCATCCTAAAACCTATTTCCTGACACCTAATCCTCAATCTCAACTATTTTTCATCTTTTCTCATCAAAAAAATGAATAATCGTAGGTAATTAATAAAATACCTATACTTTTGTAAAAATTTATCATTCAAATCATAAAGTTACCATGAACATTTTTGTTGGAAGTCTGCCTTTTAAAATCGAAGAAAGCGAATTAAAGCAATATTTTGAAGAGTATGGCGAAGTAAGTTCAGTAAAAATCATTACTGACAAGTACACAGGAAGAAGCAAAGGGTTTGCATTCGTAGAAATGCCAGACGATGCCTCAGCCCAAAAAGCAATTGACGCATTGAATGGCTCTGACATTGGCGGACGTTCAGCAGTGGTTAATCAAGCTGAAGAGAAAAAAGAAAGAGATAATCGTGGCGGTGGCGGCGGTGGTGGCTACAACCGTGGTGGTGGTGGTGATCGTGGCGGCTACGGTGGTGGCGGCGGCGGTGGTTACAACCGTGGCGGCGGTGGTGGTGGCGGTTATGACCGTGACAACAACCGTAATAGATACTAAGAGCATCTAAAGATTGTTTTATAAATAAAGAGTCAAGGCTTAGAAAACTGATTATCAGATTTTTATGCCTTGACTCTTTTTATTATTTGTTATCCAGCAATTATGGTTTCTTCAAATAAAATGCAGTCGTTATTCCTATCACTAGTCTCAAACCTATATCAAAATAACCAAGTGTTGGCATTTCTGTTATATGCTTGAGGGCATATATATCATATAAGGCTCCTGTTATTGTTGCAATAAAATTCATCCATAAAATGGTATTCACCAATTCTTGATTTTCAGAATTTCGTTTGATCAAAAGGTAAGCTGCAATAATAAGTACCAACAATCCAAGGTGAATTGAAAGGTCGTTATGCAGAAAATCAAGAGAGGTGTAGCCATAGGTTTTCATGGCTTCCGAGGGAGAAATGACTAAAATAGCACCAAGTAATAATCCATAAATAGAAGAAATGAGCATAAATGTTGAACGTTTCATATTGTATATTGTTTTAGGTTTGAAAATAATAAATACCTTGCCGCATTGATGAATTTATTAGCATTCTTGATTGAATAAATAGGTCACTCAAATGGTTGATATTCAAGAGTTTGCAAATTTTAAAAGAAAATATCAACATCACTCAAAAATTCTATTTAAAGGTATATCTTTCGATTTAACGGTATATTTATGCGTAAATAATGTTCATAAAAACAAAAGAGCCACCTCTTTTGAAGGTGACTCTTTTGGTACTATTTTATTCTTTAAGATCTATTGAGAAGAATTAATCAACATCCCAGAATAATCTTGTTGATAACGCATCAATTGTACCTTGTGCGGTTACATTCGCTGAGTTAGAACCCGATTCTGTATTTGGATAATAGAATCGAAGTGGTCTTTTACTATCCACTACCTGAACTGTTTGTGGAGTTGTTGGTAAGTTAGTTCTTCTGTATTCAGTCCATGCTTCTAAACCGTTGAAATTAGCTAATGCAATCCATTTTTGAGTTGCAATGGCAGCCAATTTATCAGTAGATGCTTCCCAATCATAATTGTTAACTTTGCTTCCTTTGAAAGCTGCGGCAGCACTCACATTCGCACCAAAAGCTCTGAAAGATTGAGCGATACCCTCTTCAAAATATGATTGAGCTGTTCCTGTCAATGTTACACCGCTGAAACGTTGCTTTGCTTCTGCCAAAAGTAATTGTACTTCAGCAGCAGTCATAATTAAGTAAGGTCTATTATACTCACCTTTAACTAATAAACTTGGTCCGAGTGAAGAACAAGCCGATGGTAAAAATCCAGAGCTTTGTCCAAAAGGAACACCCGCATAGTTTGCTGCAATTTCTTTCGCTGAACTTACACCAGGTGTAGCTGAAGATTCTCCACCATTAGCATAACCAATTCTTTTCAAGCGAAGTGTATCGCCACCAGCTTTGAGGCTATTAACAAAGTATTGAGTCAATCTTGGATAATTGTTCAATGCTCTTTTAGCTCCATTGGCATCATATCCCCATCTGTCATAAACAGGGTTCAATTTACCAGCAGTTGCCAAAAAGAAACCACTACCACCTACGCCAACATCTTCACCAGTAATAAAGCCAGAGCCTTCTGATACAATTTTATTGATTTCGGTTGTGATATAGCTATCTCTTCCAGCTATTTTAGCTTGGTGTATCAAAATTCTCAATTTAAGAGAGTTAGCAAACTTAGCCCATTTGGTAGTATTACCTTTGAAAACAATATCAGAACTGGCAAATGCACTCGCAAAAGGATTTGCTTTTACATCTTTAATTCCGTCGTCCAATAATGCGATCAATGTTTCATATACTGCTTTTTGGTCATCAAACTTTGGTGCTAATACCTTTGAACCTTGTAAAGCATCTGAATAAGGCACATTGCCATACATATCAACCAATTGTTGAAACAACAAAGCCTTCATGATTTTTGCAGGTCCTTTCAAATACTTTTGGCTGTAGGTATCTGCATTTTCAATCACAAATTGATAATCTTGTAAATTATCATAATAACCATCCCAATAGTTAAAGTCTGCATTGGTGAAGTTATAAGAAAAAATAGTCGTAGAAAGGATATAACCATTCGACTGTGACCATTGTCCTGCCCAGTAAGAACCTGTTTCGTTGGGACTTACCATGTTAGCTGCCGATGTGTTTAAAGCATTTGTAAACACATAGTTGGGCGAAGCCGTAGGTAAAGTGTTGGGGTTAGTGTTGATATCTAAAAAAGACTCCTTACACCCGCTTCCAACAAAAGCAATAAATGCGATTATTATTATTGATTTTATTTTCATTTTTCAGTCTATTTTAATTGTAATTAAAATGCAATATTGATATTCACACCATACTGACGCACAGGTGGAGTTTGCGAAGTATTGTTGATACCTAAACCATTACCTGTGGTGAAACTAAATTCAGGGTCAGTGTAATAATTCATTTTGTCAACAATAGTAAGCAAGTTTCTACCATACAAAGCAATACTTGCAGCAGAGAATACTTTTGTTTTTGAAATAATTTTAGATGGGATGCTATATGATAAATTAATGTCTCTCAATTTGATAAACCAAGCACTATTTACAAAGTTTTCAGAAATCAAACGATAGTTATTTACCCACAAAGCATACTCAGGCTCACGTACAAAAACTGTTGTGTTTGGTGTAACTGTTTTACCATCAGCACCCAATACAGCAGAATTAGGGAAGATTTGAGGAGCTCTGTTTTCTGTCCATTTACCAGCACCAGTAAAGGTCATTTGACGTCCTAAATCGCTATACATTACATTACCACCACGATATTCGAAGTTAAATGTAAATGCAAAACCATTGTAAGATGCTCTCGAACCTAAACCAACAATGTGACGAGGTAAAGTACCACCTCTGTTTGATAACGTAGTTTGTCTTAATGGATAACCTGTTGTACCATTAACTAATCTTAAGCCAGAGCCATCTGGAGCATATTGGTATCCATCAGTTTTCAACATTGGGAAACGCTCGCCTTTTACAACACTTGTATTAGCATAAGCATAGCCACCATATTGGAATTCGTTAATTCCTGGATATAAGTCAACAACTTTATTATCGTTATATGAGTATCTCAAACTGAAATCCCAGTCAACTTTTTTACCTCTCAATATTAGGTATTTAAAGTCTGCTTCATAACCCCAGTTTTTAGTTTCACCTACGTTGATAAGCAAGTTACTGAACCCTGTAGTACGTGGCACACCTACTGTAATTACTTGACCTTTTGAAGTTTGGGTATATGCCGAAACGTCTAAGTTGATTCTGTTATTAAACAATTGGAACTCACCACCAATTTCTCCTGAATATACATTTTCAGGTTTCAAGTTTGCATCAGGAAGCGTATTACCAACTGTCAAACCTACAGTATTACCATAAGGGAAGTTTGCACCATTGCTGTAAACTAAGTCTAAGCCATACAATGGAATATTGTCATTGGCATTTTTATTATAGTTTACACGGATTTTTGCATAATTCAAGATATTACCTTTAATCGAAGGAAGAGCATCTGTTGCAATAAATGAAATGGCTGCACCATAATATGGATATGACCAGTAGCTCTTGTCACGTGTTGGTTTGTAGAAACGTGAAGTAGCATCATAACGGAAAGTACCATTAAGAATCAACCAGTTTTTGTAATTAGTAGTTAAATCACCATAGTAGCCATATTTACGCTCCATGCTATTTGCTTCACCACCAGTTAATTCTCCTTGTCTGTTTGAAACGTTATAAACTTCAGGAACAACAATTGAGCTTGAACCTACAGTAATATTTTTAAGGTATCTTTGGTAAACGCTACTACCCAAAATCAATTTATTTGTAAATGCACCAAGGTCTTTAGTTAATTGAATTTGGAATTCATTATTGATAACATTCTCAGTTCCTGAATAATCTGTAACCGATCCTAAGTTGTCAGTAATCGCTCTATAAATTCCATCATAATCATCATCGTGCGTGTAAGGCTCAGGAATATATGCTTTGTTTTTTGCCCAGTCTGAATACAAAAACTTACCAGTTGTATTTTTCCCTGTACGTGAGTTATTAAGTACCCCTAAACGGTTAGTAAATTGTAACCACGAAAGAGCTTTATAAACCAAATTAAAGTTACCAGAAATGTTGGCATCTTTATAAACCATACGGTTATTATCGGCATTGAAATATGGGTTATTATAATAGTCATTATAGTAACCATTTGGATTTGCCAATGGATTATTTTTCCAATCTCTAAATTCAGTTAAAGGCAAATTACCTGGCTGATTGATAACATCATTATAAAAATCTGATGATGTTCTGTCATAAGCTGCTTGTGTATAACTTGCTGTGAAACCAGCAGTCAATTTGTTATATTCTCTTGTAGCTGATAATCTTACACCAGTTCTTTCACTTTTATCATGCGGTACAATACCCTTGATTTTTTGATTTTCGATAGATAGATAAAAAGTACTTTTATCATCTCCACCTTGAACATTTACTTGATTATTTGTAGAAACACCTGTATCGAAAGTATTTCTTCTGCTATTTTTTACAGGAGAATAAGGTAATTCTAATTTACTACCATCTTCTGCAACTCTACCTAAAAGTCTGATTGAGCCATCAAAAGCATCACCATATTGTTGGTTTTCATAAGGTCTCCAGTTACCTTTCATTCTAACCAAATAGTCATTGCTATAAGCAGGCGTGCCAAATACTTCCGGATAATATTGAGAACCAGAACCATATTTATCTTGAAAAGCAGGAAGGAAGCTAATTTGTTCAAAGTTAGTACTATTTGAATAACCAACTTTTACTTTACCTTTTTCACCTTTCTTAGTTGTGATAACTAAAGCACCGTTGATACCAGCCGAACCATACAAAGTTGCAGCTTGACCACCTTTCAAAATAGATACACTTTCGATGTCATTAGGGTTAATCAAAGCCAATACTGTAGAAGTAGTTTGCATACCATCTAATACCACTAAAGCTTCGTTATTACCTGTTAATGAACGGAAACCACGCAATACGATTTTAACCGAAGGGTCAACACTGTTGTTTACATTGTAAACAGCCAAACCTGTAACTTTTCCTGAAAGGGCTTGTGCCAATTGAGGTGAACGCCCAACAGTAATGTCTTCTGTAGCTACTTTTGAGTAAGCGTACCCAATTTCTCTCACATTCTTACGAATACCTTGTGCTGTTACAACAACTTCATTAAAAGCTGCGGCATCTGCTTTCAATTGCACATCAACAATTGTACGGTTGTTGATTGCTACTGACTGAGTAGCGAAGCCAATAAAGCTGAAATTTAATGTTGCATTGGCTGGAGCTGTGATTTTGTAAACACCATTTCCATCCGTAGAAACTCCTTTAGTAGAGCCTTTAATTAATACACTCACACCTGGAAGTGGAGAGCCATCATCAGAAGAAGTAATCTTCCCTGAAATCGTTTTTTCTTGGGCCATAGCGAAGCTAGCCCACACTAGCATGATGCCAGCGAGTAGAAGTTTCCTCATACAGTTTGTTGTTAGTTTTTAGTTTAGTTTGTTCCGCAATTCCCTTAATTGCGAAAATAAAGTTATTGATAAAAAATATATTATGCAAAAAAAAGGAATAAAGATTTATAAAAATATGACCAAAATCAAGATTTGTGCGATAAATTAAAGGCCTATTTGTATTAATATAAACACTTGATTATCAATAACATACATTACTTTTTTTTGACAAAAAAAGGACAAAAACAAATAGACGAAATATAATAAAAAAAAGATTATACATTATAGTTCTTATTAAAGAAAACCAATCTTTTACAAGTATTTTTATCACTATATTCATACCTTTTCTTTGCTTTTGCTATTTATTTTCACAAGAAATCAAAGAGAAAACCAAGTTGTTATTAAAATCAAAAAGCCATCCCATTTAATATAATTGGATGGCTTTTAATACTTAAAATACAATTGTTAGCATATTTTTGTTTTAAACATTCACATAAATAATCAATATAAGAAAAATCACAAACAAATTTTAACAATCTCTATGATATTAATGAGTGTACTTACAAATAGAAATCTCTCCTTTTTGATAATCGAAATTAAAATTTCCATTATTTTCTATGATTAGAATATTCGCTATTTATTATTGTTCTTAATGGCTATCAATATATTTCCAAACCAAAAAAACAATAGTTTATCACCTCGGCATTTGACCACGTACAATTTTTGATAATAATCTTGGAAAAAATCTTTTTAAATAAATACCCAAAACCTCTTTACCGCCCATATAAACCTCTTCTTTTTGCTTATAAATTGCTTCCACAATTCGACTAGCACAGTCTTCTGGCGACATACCATTGGCTTGGTTTTCATCCATCTTACCAAATTTACTTCCATCTGCCGCCACTGCATTGAACGAAATATTGGTATGAATATAACCTGGACAAATCAATGTTACACTTATATTATCTTGATAAACTTCTGAACGTAAGGCATCAAAGAAACCATGAAGAGCATGTTTAGAAGCACAATAGCCTGAACGCATGGGCGTTGCTAATTTTCCTGAAATACTGCTCGTAACGGCAATACTTCCACTTTTCTGTTGCTGCATAAATGGCAAAACAGCTTTTGTAAGGGCAATCACTCCAAAGAAATTGAGATTCATTATTTTTTGATAAACCGCCATATCGGTATCCAAAACAGACCCTCGCTGCGAAATACCCGCATTATTGAAAAGTACATCAATTTTACCAAAATATTCGACGGCTTGCTTGGCTTTTTGTGGAATTTCTTCAATTTTCTCCACATCAATTGGCAAAATAAATACTGCATCTGTTGGTAAGCCTGTATTTTGTTTTACCCTTAAAAGTTCGTCTTCACGTCTTGCGGAAAGAATCAATTTGGCTCCTTCTTTGGCAAACTGATAAGCTGTGGCTTCGCCAATACCTGACGATGCTCCTGTAATCCAAACTACTTTATTTTCGAATTTTTTCATGTTTTATCTAACAATTTCTAAATCTTTATACGGTTTAGGAGGGCAAAACTACTATTTTTCTATGATAATTCATTATTCTTGGTAAAACCAACGAATATTTCGGAACTTTGCATAATATATTAATATCTCCCTTTGGGCGAGATGTGTAATCGTTAGTAGCAAATGGACAAACAAGATATAAGAAAACTCAAAACCGACCAAATTAAAATTTGGCTTTCGGCAAATGGCGAACAGGGTTTTCGAGCAAAACAGATTTCAGAATGGCTTTGGAAGAAATCAGCCACGAATTTTGATGAAATGACAAACCTTTCATTGAAAACTCGTGAATTACTAAAAGAAAACTTTGAGATTAGAGCTGTTTCAGTACTAAAAAAACAAGTAAGCAATGACCGAACCATCAAATCGGGCTTCAAACTTTTTGATGGGAATCTGGTTGAAGGTGTTCTTATTCCTGCCGATGACCGCATGACAGCATGTGTTTCATCGCAAGTTGGCTGTTCGCTGACTTGTAAATTTTGTGCAACGGGCTACATGGCCCGTAAGCGAAACCTTGACGCAGCAGAAATTTATGACCAAGTAGTTTTGATAAAACAACAAGCCGAAGAGCATTATGGTCAGCCATTGACCAACATCGTGTATATGGGTATGGGAGAGCCACTGCTCAATTATGCTGGACTTATCGAATCGGTAAATTATATTACTTCTCCTGATGGGCTAAATTGGTCGCCTAAGCGAATCACGGTCAGCACGGCAGGTATTGCAAAAATGATTCAAAAATTGGGTGATGATGGAGTGAAGTTCAATCTGGCTTTGTCGCTTCACGCTGCCAATGATGTGAAACGCAATGAAATTATGCCTATCAACGAAAGCAACACTTTACAAAACTTAGCAACAGCATTGAATTATTTCTATAAAAAAACAGGCAATAGAATCACTTTTGAATACATCGTATTCAATGATTTCAACGATTCATTGCAAGATGCGAAAGAGTTGTGGGAATTTACTAAGAAAGTACCTGCAAAAGTCAATATCATAGAATATAATCCGATTGCCGAAGCTGATTATGTAAATACGTCGGAAGATAAATTAACGAAATTTGCCAAGTTTTTAGAAGATAAAGGCGTAATCGTCAATATTCGCCGTAGTCGAGGCAAAGATATTGATGCTGCTTGTGGGCAGTTGGCAATAAAAGAACCACAGTTGGCATAAATACGATTATTTTCCAAACATTGCCAAGACATTTTCTTGGCAATGTTTGGAAACAGTTTGCTTATAATGATATCTTCAAATGATTATTTGAAAAACAATCCCCAAAATTGCTCCCACAGGGGATTGGTAATCATCAGATTAAAGAAAAGGTAGATTGCTAAAAAACCTACTAAACTAAATAAATATGGCTTATAAATTTTAGCCTTAAATCTTTCATAAACGAGTAAACTCACAATTATCAGAAGTCCGATAGCAGGCCCAGGTAGTGGCGATTGTGGCAAACGCCCAATGGCAGGGTTGATAAAAGGTAATACCGTCATTATCATAAATCGAGCATGATAAGATACTTTTTTTCGATAGAAAATAGCCAAAGTATAGGTTAAAACAAAGAACGTCATATCTGACCAAGCAAAGGCAAAAATAGCTAAATTCATTATTTTTGTTTGTGAGGCCCTGACTACCAAAATAACTACAAAAACCAAGAGTGGCACAAGAAAATAAGATGCTTTGCCTACCATTCTATGCCATTCATATTTTTTATAGCGAATCAAAAAAGGCTGCACTATCAACATGACTATCCATAATAATATTACAAAGGAATGAATATGAAGAAGCGTTGGAATTCCTTTGAAGTTGGGAAAAAGCCCAAAGTAAGTTTTGAAGAAACCCAAGAATATAACTCCTAAAATAAGTATAAAAAGATAGCTGATATTTTTATAAGATTTTTCCATGATTCTATTATTGAATAAATAAATTGATAATTGCTTCTATTTTAAATCTTATTAAACCAAAGAAACTTTGACATCACCAAACTGTTGATTAATTTTTTTCCGAGCAGGTACTTCGACAAAACGATAAGTTAAGTAGGAAATAACTAAGGTAATAGCGATAAAAACCAAGCAAATCAACCAAGCTGTAAATATGTCAAATTGTGGTGGTGGAGAAGCCGGGCTTCCGTCTTTTTGTGGTGGGTTCAGATAAGCGAAAACCGAACCAATAGTATAAAGAAGCGGCTGATGAACCAAATAGATTGAAAACGACCAATCACCGATTAGTTGTAAGGGTTTTGTACCAAATAATGCATCCATATTTTTACTTCCATACGCTGCAGAAAGCAAGATAAATGGAAAGAAACTAACTGAAAAAATATCTGGTACTGCAAAATGCAAGCATAAAAAGAAGCCCAAAGTCAGTACTAATAAGGTGTAGCCATTTCCTAAGATTTTTTTTTACAAATGCCTCATTATAAGCCTGATACATTATCATTCCCAATACAAAACCAAAAACACAACGTAAAAAACCATATTGATATGACACATTTATGCCATAATCTAATGGATTGACCTGAGTGAAGAAAATAGATGCGGGAACTGTTACAATGGGAACAATATAAAAAGTAATCAACAAGTACCCCGCCAAACAGGCCAAAACTACAATCACTCGACCTAATGTAGTCAATTTTGAAAATGGTTTGACTAAAAAAGGAAAAATCATGTACATCCACCATTCAGTACTGATTGACCAAGAAGCATTGTTCCATGTAAACCATTCATTCACATTCATGCTATGAATCAATAATAAATGACTCGGAATAGCTGCATAATTATTACTAATGGCTGAAATTGGGCTATTATCAATGCCCCCTGCCATTGTAAAAACTACTTTTAATAATATGCAATAGACAAGCGTAACAAAATGTAATGGGTAAACTCTGGCAAAACGAGCAATGGTAAATCGTTTAAAATCAGAGCTTTGGGTCGATACTTTAAACCATTGTCCATACACATGCAACATGATAAAACCACTTAATACAAAAAAGAAATCTACCATCAGGTACATTCTGGTAAGTAGCAATGAATCTTTGAGCTTTAGCAGAAAACCTCCTCCGCCAAGCATTAAGTCAACGTGAAAAATGACTGTCAATAAAGCAGCAATGCCCCTTAAAGGGGTGAGATTAGAAAGGTATTGAGTTTTCATGGGTATAATTTTGATTTAGAAAAAAGTATGGGCAAACCATTTTGCAAAAGATTGCCACCAGAGTGAATGATTGTTTACTCCGATAAACATTGCCATAAATCCAATTAAAAGGAAAACAGCCATTGGGAAAAAGGATTTTTTGTTTTTTATATCAATTATCATCCAAATCAGGGCAACTCCGCTGGTGAGTCCAATCATAATAGGTATCGCTATTTGAAAAGGTAAACTACAAAAAACGATTAAAAATCTTCCTAAACCTGGCCCCATGATCATCAAGCCGATAGCTGCAAAAAATCTTAGATGAAAAGTTGTCTTCTTTTTGTAATAAATACCTAAGCCATATAAAATGCTTATAAAAATCATATCAGGAATACCATTTGTCATACCTGCTAAAGCATCGGCTTCGCTGATGGTTTTAATATTTCTTAAATAACCTGCCCGAGCAACGAGAAAAAAAGAAAGAACTAATAACGGAAACACGAGATAGGAAGCTTTACCCACTAATCTATGCCATTCCAGATTTTTGGTTCTGATAAAAATTGGCTGGGCGATTAACATTAGAATCCATATCAGCATCACTGCTCCATGAAAATGATGAGCTGAGTTAAAGCCCTCAAAATCAGGAAATTTAATAAGGTAGGTTTTATAAAACCCACCAAAGCTGATGAACAGAAGAAATATAAAAAAATAAACGATTCGGTTTTGGAGTGTTTTTTCCATGTTTATTCTATAGATTATAAATTGCTCAAAAATATTATTAAAAGTATTTTCCTATGAAAAGAATGTATATATGTATCATTTTTTTGAATAAGTGGGAGATTAGTCCAATATTTAACGTACCCAATTATCAGATATAATTACCCACGTTGTTCCTGTACTTTGAAGCGTCATGTTGTTTCTGTATGATGAAACATTATCATATATTGAAATGCTTGTTAATAAATTACCTAAATGGTCTTTAAATGAGATGGAGTTGGGCTTGTTACAAAAATTAATATAATTGAGCATTGAAAAATTTAATATTCGCCCTAAGTTTAATGCCGCATTAGGCAAGGTCACTTCCATAAAAATGCAAGCACCTTCTCCATCGACAAGTATGGTGTAATCGCCATCAGCTACAAAGTAATTTACATTTTTTGGAATATATTTTATTGGCATAAATAGCCCTTTAGCCTTAATATTGCCATTCACTTCAAGTTTTTGAACAGGGTTGGGCGTGCCTATGCCAATATTACCTGCATTTGTGTTTCTCACATCATTTCCATCGAGTATCCAACCAGTACTTGGGACTTGGACATTTCCAAAATTTACCCAACTACAATTTACTAAAATAGGAAAACCTGAAGAAGGACTCAAACAATAACTGAACTGTTTGGCATCAGTATCATAAACCATCAATCCTTCCACTGGATTTACTATTGCTAACTTTTGGCTTGTACTCATTTTAGGTATCAAAATACCTTTTGTTGTCGATTTTGCATCTAACAAACCTGTACTTGCATTGGGGTCAATCGTAATAGATTGAGCGTAAGCAATTTGGGATAATAGATTTAGGATAAGGAAGGGATAGATTTTTTGCATAGTAAAATTAATTACAGGGTGATATTTTTGCATTGAGATTAGCTCCAGATGTTACCTTAAAGCCATCTGTCAATCTAATTTCAGTTCCAGCTTTATAAATTACATCTGTTCCAATTGTCCCTTTTAGGTTTTGGCTTGAATGGATAGTTTGACTTGCGGAATAGCCAAATTGTCCATTTGGACTATCTGTTAAAGTTAAGGTTGTAACACAATTTGAGTAAGTGTCTGAACGCCAAATACCTCTACCAAACGTGGATGCAAGAATTTCTTTTTTGTAATTAAGTTGTGAATTTAACCGTATCTCTAAATCAGTTACAGAGAGTTTTGGTAAACCATTAAAGAATGGTATCCAGTCCTTCCCATTAATAACATTTCTATAATATACACCTGTATCAGTACCTATATAAAGATTGTCAGTTCCATCTGATTTTATACAAAAAACAGGTAAATTAGGCAATGAACCACTGATATTTTGCCAAGTTGCTCCTGCATCGGCAGAGTAAAATACCTTTTGGTGATTGTAATAACCAGCTATGGTCACCCAAATTTTATTAGCATTATTAGGATCTACTGTTATTCCTGAAATTAATACATCGTTTCTTGGAAAGGCTAAATCAGAGGAATCTGTTATTGATAGTGTCGTTACAGTAGTATTATCAATCCTAAAAAGTTGACGCCCCCCTCCTGTATAAATTCTACTTTGAAGATTAGGACAAGCTATTAGTACCCCTGCACAATTGTTACTACCTAACAAAGTTACCCAATTTTCTCCTTTATCGATAGATTTATAACACCCCATTCCACTACCTACATATATCACGTTTTCATTAACAGGGTTCATCGCAAGTATTTTGAAAAACGTGGCATCACCAGGGGGGGTAATAGTTTTGGTAAAATTCGGTCCATTCGTATATACCGATTTATTTGTAGTCCAATATTTATTATCCCCATTGGTATGGTCTGTTAGAACATCATAACCGTCGCCCCCATCAAAAGTGTAATAATTATATATATTATCGCTTTCATCATCGTTAAATTGAACGATTCCATTATCTTGCAATCCCCCCCAAAGTTGATTAAATTGATTATTACCTTCTATATTATAAAATTGAGAGGCATTGATATTATGTTTTTGTATCCAAGTATCACCCATATCTTCTGAATATGACATACCACCATCCGAAGCAACATAAATACGTTGGTTAATAGGGCTTTGAATAATGCTGTGTATATCGGCATGAACAAAATCACTATCTCCAAATTCTCCTGTCCAATCTGTTTTTTCTTGCCATGTACTTCCTCCATCATCCGACCGCCATATTGTAATGCCACCTACTAATATTTGATTAATATTTAATGGATTAACAAACAAAGTCATATCATAATCTGCTTGACTACGAGCTAAACCACCAGAGCCTTTATTTGTGCCAAAAATATTTGGTGAGTTGCTTTTTTTATCAAAACTATTTCCTGAAGTTGTAGAAATAAATAAACCGATAAATGGATTCCAATTGGGATTAGTTTCTTGTTCCCCTTTTCCAGCCAAAAGATAAACATTGTTTGGTGCAGTATTCGTTACAGCTAATTCTATTCGAAGAAATCCCACACAATCGACATGGGTATTGACATTGGTGAAAGTTTCTCCTTCATCTGTTGATTTTGCAAATCCTGTGTCATTGTTGTAAGAAATATAAATTGTATTAGGGTCATTTGGCTTAAACTCTAAATCCCAAACAAATGCACTATCAATCTTATTTGTTCCATGTTGTATGGGTATTACTTTCCAAATATTTCCTCCATCAATAGTTTTATAAAGCCCCTTACTCGTACATGCAAAAAGAATATTAGGGTTTGCAGGATGTTGTTTCAGTTGCCAGCCGACATACTTACTTTTGGATAAAGTGTCCGTTAAAAACCACGTGCTACCTCCATCCGTACTTTTAAAAATGCCTTGTGAATACTTTAAAAATCCAAAGTCCTTAACGAATCCACCGGTAAATGAATCACCATCACCTGAGAGTGCATATAAAATTTCAGGGTTGTTATAATCAACAACTACACCCGAAAATCCTAAAACAGGGAAATAGTCGGTTATTGATTCACCTTGAGTGCCATCAGCATCAAAAGACTTAAAAATTCCTCCTGCTGGGGTGCTTAGATACATTGTGTTTGGGTTAGTTGGGTGAAAAGAAATACGATCAACTCTCCCACTCCCTTTATCAATAAAATGTGGTCCATAGGATGTCCAATTGCCATTAGCTATTCCCGTAGCTCTTTTATTTTGATTATTTTTCCTCTCTTGTTCTATAAATTCATAGGTTCTTTTGGCTATATCTTCAACTTCGCCATCGTTATTAAGGTGACGAGAAGCATACCAAAAGTACCTGTTCCAACGCTTTAATGCACGGTTTTCTTCAGTTATAGGTTGCTGTCTTGTATTTCTTTGGTTAATCTTTTCAGAATAATAATCTTTTACTGTTTTCTCAATATCTGCAAACTTTTTTTTGCCAGAAAGCTGTTGAGCTAAATCAACAGGAATATTTCTTTGAGCTATTATATTGAACGAACAAAAAATAAACACCCAAAAAAAGATTTGAAAGAATAGTATTTTTTTCATTTTCTTATCGTTTTTGATTGTTTTCTAATAGCTCTATTTTCTTATTTAATTCAATGATATACAAAGTCAGCTCTTCAATTTTTTGCATCATGAGTGTTTGTGTTTCACCCAATGCTACGCCATTTTTTTGTATTTCTTTTGCCGATGGAATATTTGGAAGGTGCTGATTATTAGCAATAAATCGTTCAACTTCGTGTAGATTGGGTAGTTTATAGTCTTTCTCGAATACAAAATCTGCCCAATTAGAGTTTACAACTATCTCTTTGGCCCGTATTGCTCCGTTTACACCCAATTTATATCCTGTTAAATCTGATATATTATCTGTTCCGATTCCAAGTTGTCCGGTCTGTGAAAACAATGTCATGGTTGGCTCAAAGTTATTTTCATTTTTATAACCAAAAGCTATTTCGCCTTCATCATTAGGATTTTGAGAATAAAACTCTAAAGCATAGTAAGAGGAAGTTATCCCCTTCTGCCTTTCTGGACTATAGTAAGATAAATTTATTTTCTCCCCCTCCAAATGATTAAAGCTAAGAGGAGCTATTGGATTATCATTATTAATTCCAACTTTGGTTTCAAAACCTGTTTTTATTGTGAGGCTCTCCCAAAAATTATTTGAATTTGTATAAAAACCCATAGCAATTTTGTCTTCACCAGCCGTATGAATCCTCAACGTGCTATTTTCTATACCGAGTCCAAAATATTTATTTGAGTCTTCATTTTTCAAAAAACTGATTTTATTACCCGAAACATTCGAAAAACTCAATGGAGCAATGGGGTCTGTGTTATCAATTCCAATTCTACCATCACCTGATTTAAAAGTGAATTTTTCAATAAAACTATTCCCTGTGTGATAGCCCATTCCGACTCTATCTTGTCCTGATGTATAAAATTTTAATAAACCCTCTTCAATACCTACACCATAGTGGTCAGTTGAATTTGCATCTTTCCAAAAACTGATTTTATTACCAAACGTATTTGAAAAGCTTAATGGATGCGTTGGGGTTTCTGTACCGATACCTACTTTTCCATTAAATATTGTCATATCAGGCGAAGCATGGTTATCATTAGTAAATAAATTGAAGGCATGATTACTTTTTGTTCCAAGCATTACTTTAGCGGTTTCAGGACTATTGACATATTGTTGGTTTACTCTTAATCCAACCGTAATATCACTGGTATTTGGAGCTTCTTTGGCAGTGGTTTCCCACAAATAATCATTAATACTTCCTTTGACCTGAAAAAGAGCTGAGGGTGTAAGTGTACCAATACCAACCTTACCTCTTGGAATAACCAAAGAGTTATAGATATTTCCATTTACATCTATCTTTACCCCTATACCATTTCCCCCATAAAACTCACCAGCGAAACCTCCACCTCCAGATTCGGCATAAATACCCCTGCCAGCTGCGGATATAAATTTCCCTCCAATATCACCACCTATACCATGCACACCAATTCCATACGGTGCTTCAAATTTCCCTGCATTTGCAGTTGTTGAGTTATCGTTATTTAGAAGCGAGAAGGCACTTGTGATAGCATTGCTATAAGCCCCAGAAAATGGCAATGTTATTTCCCCATTAATGCTTTTCCATATACCATTTCTTATATAGAAAAATGTTTTTGCATCAGTATCATAAACTAAAAGCCCTTCTACTGTACCTTGAATCGCATTGCGTTGGGTAGTTGTCATTCGTGGGACTAATACTCCTCCAATGGAAGATTTATTATCAATAATCTTTGAATTACGTGGGTCAATCGTTACAGATTGCCCAAAACTGATTTGAACTAATAAATTAAAAATCAGGATTTTGTAGATTATCTTCATGAGTTTCATAGATTAAATTCAAAAATTATCATAAAATTATTTGCTCAATATCATTCACTTTTTATGAGTTTATGTAAATGGGTGGGTATGAAAGTAGTTGAGTTGGGTACATCAATGGTAAATTACCTTACTTTACTTCGACAAATTTCCACCTAAAAAATATCTAATAAAATCACCTAACTCCGTGATTTCGCATCACCGAATTCGGTGATTTTGAAGCAAATAGTTTGATTTTTATAAAAAAACTTGAGTAGATTTATAGAAATTTATAGATCAGCCCCATGAAAGTTATTTTATTCTGTACATTGTGGATGATGATTGTCGAAGTATCCTTTTCTCAAAAATCCATTGTTTTTGCAGAAGATGATAACTTGGATAAAGGAGATATTAGTCAATATTCAGAAGTGTATAAGGATAAAACCAAGTCACTAACACTCGAAGCGATTCAAACTAAAATTTTTACACCTTTTAAGAAAAACATCCTTGATACTATTTCCTATTCAGATGTATGTTGGTTGAAATTTAAAATAATTAATAAGAAAGTAGATACCATCCATTTGACTGTAAATCTCCAAAAGCAGTTTTTTTTAGATTTATACCAAGTTAGATTAAATAAGGTAATTAGGTCCGAAAAAGGGGGTGGATTTTCGCAATCTTTTACCTCCTCTTCGGCTTACAGTTTACCTATAAGCATTTTACCTCAGGATTCTTGTCAAATTTTCATTAGGGTTGTTTTTGATACTTTTCACTTACAGCATAAACTTTTGTTTTTAAAGTTATTTTCTACAAAAACTGCTATTCTACTAAAAAACGAGGCTTTTTCTAATCAAATACCTCTCTTTTTGATGTATTTTCTTACGATTTGTTTTTTGCTTTTTGGTTTATTTTATGGCTTTTTGCAATTTTATTCTTATCAAGATAAAGCTATTTTATATTACCTTATTGTAATTATTCCCTCCCTCTTAATAGTTCTTAGAGTAGCTGAGCTCAATTTAGACTTTAAAATATTGCCTAATTCTATGCCACTTTTGCATCCATTTCAATTAACTCTTGAACTGGTTTTAGCCTGTGGATATTTGCTTTTTTTCTCAACAATGTTCGATTTACGAACCCAAAAACCAAGACTTTATCAAATTTCAAGAATATTATTAGCCATTTACATCTTATTATTTATTGGTTTTACATTCGGAACATTTCTGGTTTTACATCAACGGATTGTCTTTAGACATTCATTTAGTGTCCTCGGAGCTACGACAATTTTTATTTTATTGAGTACGACTGGGATTGTACTTTCGTTATTAAAAACCAGCAATTCGTATAAAAAATATATCATTTATGGTTATTTTTTTATGTTTTTAGGCTATGCTATTATGTTTTTTATCAATCGCATTCGGTATGATTTTTCATACAATTTTTGGAATATCCCGTCGGTTTATATGTGCATAGGCACCACAATTGAACTATTATTTTTTATGCTTGCATTGAGTCAAAAAGGTCGTTTTTTGGAAAAAGAAGCACTTATGAAAGGACAAATTAATGAAAGACAACGAGTTGCTTCCGAACTGCATAATAACGTAAACAGTATTTTAGCTTCTGTGAAGGTTAGCTTACAGACCATTCAACCCCAAACAGACAAGGAAAATAAGATGTATGAAAATGTCTTGAAAATGATGGATAATGCCACCCGAGAAGTTCGTAAAATTTCGCATAATATGCTACCTGTCGAACTTGAAAAAGAAGGTTTGGAGCATGCCCTGCAAGCACTTGTTATTCGCTTAAATTTAGGTAAACAAACACAATTTGAATTAAATCTAAATGGATTTGAGCAAAATACCACTCGTAGAAAAATGGATGCAGCAATTGCCTTTAATCTTTACACAATTTGCTTAGAATTATGTCAAAACATACAAAAACACGCAGAAGCAACTCAAGCACAAATCGAAATACAAACCACTGGTAATCAATTAATTATGTTTGTATCTGATAATGGGAAAGGTTTTGATAAAAACAAAGTTATTGAAGGAATGGGCTTAAAAAACATTCGCCATCGAGCCAAATCTATTGGAGCTGATTTACGTGTACAGTCCGAAATTAGTGAAGGAACAACCGTTTATTTGATTTTAAAAACCTGACTTTATTTACGTGATTTTTAAGATGTTATTACTCTACCAAGCCATTTCGAAGAGCATACCTCAGCAACCCAAGCGAAGAATTAATCCCCAATTTTTTATAAATATGCTTGCGATGCGTTTCAACCGTATTGAAGCTAATAAAAAGTTTTTCGGCTATTTGGGTACTTGAGTTTTCGGCCACAATTAACTTTAATATTTCTAATTCACGGTCCGACAAAGTCATATTTTTATCATTTTCGAGCTGATTATACGAATCATTCCCCATAGGTGTTTTGGCAAGACTCGTTATCACAGAATTACTAAAATATGGTAAACCATTCGTAATGCCTATAATGGCACTTTCAAGTTCATTTTTATTAGAAGTTTTTAATAAATAACCACCTGCACCTGCCTGCAACGCTGCCCGAATATCAGGAGCGGCATCAGACATGGTAAGAATAAGCACTTTCACCGAAGGAAATTGCTGGCGTATTTGCAAAACCACTTCTATCCCACCCATGAGAGGCATGTGCAAATCACACAATACTATATCAATCTGGTGAAGGTCGAGCAATCGTAAAACTTCACGTCCATTGGCAGCCGTTGTAACTAATTCAAAGCCGTCGATAGTATTGAGCAATAAACTCATACTTTCAAGAAACATTTGATGATCATCGGCCAAAAGGATTTTTATATTTTTCAAAACAAGAAATTTATATCAGAAATTAGGGATATAACTATCAAAAAAACAATCTACTAAAGTAAATAAATTTCTTGATATTGAATAAATTACAGTTTTATGTCACTTTTCTATTTATGTATTTTAGACTTCAAACCTGATAGAAAGCATATTCATCACAGCTCTGAAAGTCTGATAAAATACCTTGCAAGTAAAGCAAAGTACAGTTAGCATTTGCTTCCAATATCATTATCTCATTTGGATAAATTTTAATTCAACCTCCGATGTGGTTTTCATGAACTAAGCTTTAGTTTTCTAAACTCTCTTATCGTACTTTGATATAAAAAACCACTATAAAAAATATTGGTTTCTATCATATCATTCTAACAAACATGTATAATTGGCACAGTTATGTCTGTACATGAAAGAAAAAACCATCTAAAGAAGCATTTTTTTCTTAAAATTGAGGACGAATAGCCGTTTTTTGAATACTATATGGGCTGGTTTTCGCTACAATTTCGCCCCAACCTCGCAAATCTTTGTAATTGCCCGATAATTTAGTCATGTTTGTGCGTGTACTATTGTCAGCATCTACCGCACAGTCTTGATTATTACTATTGCTAAGTCCGACATTTGACCATGTCCAAGCAAGCCAACCGATTTGTTTTTCTTGACAAACCCTTAACATTGTCTGATAATCTAAAGCTGGTGCAGCAGGGTCACAATCTTTTGCAATAGAAAACTCACCTATTACAAAAGGTACTTTTTTATTGTACGTATCTAACAAAATTGTATTTTCAACATAACTACTATTTACAGCATCGTCATCATACAAATGAAGTGAAAAAAGGATATTTTTTTCACTATCATGATTGATGAGATTGGTAGCCGCTAACTCAACAGCATCTATGTTTATTCCACAGAACGGAGCATCAATCATAATTGGCATTTTTAGGCCTGCTTGTCTGAGCCTTGTGATGCCACTTTTATAAGCATTAAACAAGCTATCGGCTATAACGGTATTTGGCTTATCTTCAAAATCACCTACTTCATTTCCAATATTGAGTATCAAATATTTTTTATGTTTTGTTAAAATATTAAGTAATGTAGGGTTATTTAACCAAAAGTTGACCAAAAAATCAATATTCGCTTTAGTAAGAGCTTGACAAGTTTTATCATGCAACTCAACAATCGGAATCATCTTGAACTTGGCAGTTTCAGTAATTAAATCGTCAAAAAATGATGGATTTGTGGATATAAAGTCAGTATTTAAAACCAGACGGATGCAATTCGCTTTTGTAGAGTCAATTGAACGAATCATGTTTAGAGCTTTTGCTTTGTCAGATGGGTTAAAAGCTAAATTCACACCTCTTAATACGACTTTTTCGTGGGTTGGAGAAAACAAATCTTGTCCTTTGACATAAAAATTTTCTTTTGCTTTTTTTACCCACTCTCCTACAAACCATTGATGAACTCTTCCCCACAATAGAAGAGCAATGACTAATCCTAACAAAGCAATAATATAGACTATTATTACTCCAATGTTTTTAGGTTTCATAGTTATTATATTAAAATTTGAAAAAATCTACAAAATAACCAGCCCAATGCCTGCCAAGATCATCAATAAGAAAATTAGCCAAATCAATATTTTATATTGAAATTTTTTGAGGTAATCTCGCTTCATCATGTTTTAGTTGCTACCCTAAAAATGAGATTTAAAACAATCATCCACTCACTCGATTGTCTAAGTGGGCGTGATGAGTGTATAAATGGCAAATTAAAAACCAATCAGTTCCAAAAATTCCTTTTTCTTACGTTTGGATACGTCAAGTTCTGTACCATCTGAAAGAATTACACTACCTCCCTCTCCTTTTAAATATTCTTTAATTTGACTCAAATTGATAATTGTAGAATGGTGAATCCTAAAAAAATGGAGGTTTTCAAGTAAACTTTCATAGTCACCTAAATTGCGAGAAGAAACGATTTTTTGACTATTTTCCATCAAAATTGTCGTATAATTTCCTTCCGAAATTAAATACAAAATCTCTTTTACAGGGACAAACAATAAACCTCGCATCGAAGGAATAGGAATCTTATCAAACTGTGCATTTAGTTTCTGATAAGATGATTTTTCATTTTTTTGTTTTGCCTTTAACTTTTGTTTCAAGCGTTCAATTGCGTCTTTTAATTCACTGATATTCACTGGTTTAAGCAAAAAATCTATTACACTTTGTCTAACAGCTTTGATGGCATATTCGTCATGTGCGGTTGTGATAATCACTTCAAAACTTCGGGTCGAGAATTGTTCCAAAAAACTAAATCCATCCATTTCTGGCATCTCAACATCTAAAAAAATCAAGTCAGGAGCAAGGTCTTCCATAAAATTTAAGGCTTCTTTTGCCGAATAAAATGTGCCAATAATTTCGATGTCAGAGGTCACTTTCTGAATCTTTAATTTGAGGGCTTCTAAGCTCGAAGGCTCATCATCAATAATTAGGGCAGTTATCATATTTTTAGGTTAGGCTTTATTGTATTGTATATGTCATACACTTTTGCTTTATTAATAAATATTCTGCTGTGTCAATAATGGTAAGCCAATTTCTATAATCGTTCCCTTATCATTGGGTTCGTTGATATCTTTAACTTTCAAATAAGCCATATTTGGGTAAATTTCACTCAATTTTTGAATCCGTTCTTCTGTCAATTTAATTCCAACCGAGTGTTTGTTTATGCTTGTCAAGCTATTAATTTTTTGCGATGCTTCTCGCCCGATGCCGTTATCAATGATATGTATTACCACCGACTTATTAGATTCTTGAATATCAGCCATTTGCACATTGATAAAAAGCTCGCCGATGGCATCTTTTTTATGCCTTAGCCCATGCAAAATGGCATTTTCTACGAAAGGTTGCAATATCATCGAAGGAATGTAAAACTCTTCTTCTTGTAGTTTTTTATCAAGCGTAATGTCATAAGTAAACTGTTGATAACTTCGCTCTTGTTCGAGTTTGATATAAAGCTCTAATGCTTTTAAATCTTGTTCGAGTGGCACAAATTCCTGTCTTGAATTTTCAAGAATCATGCGAATCAATTTTGAAAATTTATTTAAAAATTCGCTCGCTTCGTCAGTTTTATTCAATAGTATATAGGAATCAATGGTATTTAAACAATTGAAAATAAAATGTGGATTCATTTGACTTCGCAAAGCATTGATTTCTGCTTCTGCCCTTATACGTCGAATTTCTTCTTTTTTCTGTGTTTCTTCTTGAATTTGTTTGATTGTGAGGTGATACAATAAATAACCAAGACTTAATAAACCAGTTAATAATAAAAAACGGAACCACATTGTCCGATAAAAAGGAGCATTGACAACTACCGTCAGGGTTCTAATTTCCGAACTCACTCTTTCATCTTCATCAATAGCCTTAACCATCAATTGATGTGTTCCTTCAGCTACATTGCTATAACGCACAGTTGCCGGATTATTTACCATAATCCATTGCCTATCAGACCCTTGCAATTGATATTGAATTTTAACTTTTTGAGGAAAACCATATTCAATACCTACTAAATCAAAAGCAAAAGAATTTTGGTTGGCTTCGAGTTCTATTTCGTTAGTTTCACCAATATATCTTTCAGTTTTCAAAGGTTTTTCATTGACCATCAATTGTGTGATCTGTATTTTAGGTTTCACACCATAACGTTTGATAGCATCTTGGTTGATAAGGGTAATTCCACTCGTTCCACCAAAAACCATTCGTCCATCCGAAAGTTTGAAGGCACAATTCCAATCATATTCATTTGAATAAGCTCCATCTTTTGAAGTAAAACTCTGGTATGTTTTTTTAAAATTATTGTAGTATGCAATACCTCGGTTTGTTACAAGCCAATAATTTCCGTTTGCTTCTTCGACTATATCAGTTACAGAATTATCTGGCAAACCTTCATTTTCCGTAAACACTTGATAATCAAATGTTTTTGTATCAAAAAGCACTAAGCCTTTATTCGTACCTAACCATAATTTTTGTGGTTTATTTGAAGGTCTAATGGCCACAACCGTAAATGGAAACTTGAATTGCTTTTTTACTTCCCAATTATTCGATTTTTTCTCTAATACATAAAAAACCGACCACCAATTGGCCGAAACAAAGAGTTGATTGGTATTTTTATCAAAAAAAATAGGTGAGTTAGCGATGGTCTTTTCTTGATTAAAATCTTCAAGTGGATGTAGTTTATTTGCCTGTTCATTATATTCATAAAGTCCATTTTCTGTGGCTATTAAATAACTCCCACGATTAATTTCTATCATCAAAGGCTGCCAACCCAGCTTTCCTGCTAATTCTTTAAAAAGTATTTTTTTAGTTTGTTTTCCAATGGAATTCACTATTAAAAAATATTGGCCGTTTGTCAACCAAACTCTGTTATCCGTGTCGATTAAAAGCAATACTTCATTATATTTATTTATCACCCGCCCATTCTCATTTAATACGATAGTGCCACCATTTTGTAATTTTGCCCAAACGGTATTACCTCTTTTTTTAATATAAGCAACATGATTATCACTAAAACCCTCATCAGGTGTCACCCAATTCTCGGCAATGACACGATTGAGATTTGTATAATCAACACCAAAACCAAGCTGAGAAAGAAATAAATTGTCATTTTTATCAATATAGAGAATCTCGTTCCAGTTTGCCATTAAACTATTAACATTGGTAGAAGAATGTTGAATAAGTTGAACAAATTTTAGTTCTTTTTTATCAAAAACATATAGGCCTTCTGTCGCACCAATGAGTAAATAGTTTTTATAACTCACTGCTTGAGTAAGAATAGGGATTTTGTTTTTTTCATAACTTGTAAATGACTGGAAAGTATTTTTCAATGGATTAAACTTCATCAAGCCAAGTCCTTGATTATCACCCGTAATCCATAATGTTGAATCATTTTCAGCTAAGATATATTCCTTTATATTTTTAAAAATTGGCAAACTTTGTTTTTTTCCATCAAAAAAATCTTCAATTTTCGTCACTTTATTGTTTTTAATAGAAACTTTCCGAAGACCTATATCATTTTCTCCACCGCAATAGATAGTCTTTATTGCTTGAAAATCAGTATTTTGTTTGGTTGAAAGCTGCTCAGATACCTTATCTGTAATAAAAGTATATTTCTTTAAAATTGGATCATAGGTATAAAGTCCAACTTGATTGATGTGGTGTAACACTACCCAAATTAATCCTTTGTCATCAATTGCGTGTGGAAATGAGGAGAATGTTTTTTCATTATTTGGTGAAGGAATGGCTGTAAAAATATCTTTTTTTCGGTCATAAAAATTCAAACCAACATCACTGCCTATCCAAAGATTTCCTTCTTTATCTTCGATGATATTTTTTATTTGTGTCCCTTTTATAGTTGAATTTGAGGTTTTATAAACCTTACAATTGATACCATCAAAACGATTAAGTCCATTGTGCGACCCTAACCACAGAAAGCCACGGGAATCACTATAGAGATAGAGAATATTATTATTTGAAAGTCCATTTTCACGAGTAAGATGATGAAACGACAAGCGTAAAGGCGATTGACAAATGCCTAACGCACCTGTAAAAAAATAGACAAAAAATAGAAGATGTTTTTGCATATTGACGCTATCTATGTAAAGATAATATTTTTTGAGTAGATGAAACCTAATAATTAAGTGTTTTTTTTCTTTAAATTGCGAATAAAAACCTTGATTTCACTCAACCAGTATTCCATTTTTGTTTTCCCATCATTCCTTTGTACCTTTGTAGAGTTATGCAGGAATTTTTTACAGAATCGAGTCAAAAGCTACAAGAATTTAACGATTTTTTGGCTTTACCCAAAAAAATCGTCATCACGACGCACCAAAACCCAGATGCCGATGCACTCGGCTCATCGTTGGGTTTAGCCGCTTATTTAAAGAAAAAAGGGCATTTCCCAACTGTCATCACCCCAACCGATTACCCTGATTTCCTACGCTGGATGTCAGGAGAAAAAGAGGTAATAAATTTTGAAAGTGATAAACAAGAATTATCAAAAACACTTATTTCAGAAGCTGATATAATATTTTGTCTTGATTTTTCGGCACTTAATCGCATCAAACACATGGAAGAATTTGTAAAAAATTCTACCGCAAAAAAGGTTTTAATTGACCACCACCAACAACCCGAAAACTTTGCCGACTTTGTTTATTGGAGTGAAAAATCGGCGGCTACTTGCGAACTTATCTATGAATTAATCGAAAAACTCGGCGACAAAGATTTGATTGACATGCCATTGGCTGAGTGCCTTTACGCTGGTTTAGTAACAGATACTGGTTCGTTTAGGTTTGATAGCACCACACAAGAAGTTCACCGAATTGCTGGAGAATTGATAGCGATGGGTATCCAAACCAATCAAATCCATCGCAAAATATTTGATAGTAATACTTTTGAACGCATGAAGTTTTTAGGCTTTGCTTTGGGTGAGAAGTTAGTTTATTTACCTGAATACAATGTTTCTTACATGGCGATATCAAAAGAAGATTTAGCAAAATTTAGTTCAAAAAATGGTGATACAGAAGGTATTGTCAATTATGGACTTTCAATAAAAGGAGTTGTCATGGCCGCTATTTTTACGGAAAGAGATGATATGATTAGAATTTCATTTCGCTCGGTAGATAATTTTTCAGTCAGTGAATTTTCGAGAAAACATTTTAATGGTGGTGGGCATAAAAATGCTGCTGGTGGGCGTTCGCATGAAACTTTGGAAAAAACCGTTGAATACTTTTTGACATTATTGCCTCAATACCAACAATCCTTAACAGGATTAGATTATTAATAAATGTATTTTCAAGGCATAAATTATCAATACAACAATTTTCACTGATAATCAACAGATTAAAAAAACACGCTATTAATAGATTTCTATTCATGATTTGAACATAAACATTTTACCCCAACCTTTTATCAAAAAAAGAATTTTTAAATTAATCAATCAATTTCAATGACAAATTTTTTAAAAACTACACTCAGTGTAGTAGTAGCAACAAGTTTGCTTTTTTCTTGCGACCAATTTAAAGTGACTCAAGACCCAGATGGATCGAAATACCAAATCCATACCGAAGGAAAAGGTAAAAAAGTAAAAATGGGTGATATGATCACCTTTGATTTGGTAATCAAAGCTCCAAACGACTCTACTTTTGAAAACACCTACAAACGCCATCAACCAGTTGTTTTGGTAGCTCAGAAAGGTACTTACAAAGGCTCTTTTGAAAATGCTTTGATGCACCTAACCGAAGGAGATAGTGCCACAGTTTTTGTAAATTCTGATTCTCTTTTTGCAAGAGTACAACAACCGCTTCCTCCTGGTGTAGCCAAAGGTTCGGATATGAAATTTATTGTAAAAATACAATCAATTCAAACACGTGAAGATTTCCAAAAAGCACAAGATGCTAAAAAAGGGAATGAGGCAAAATTAATGGAAGAATTTGCTAAGAAAAACTTCCCAACTGCAACAAAAACACAATATGGCATGTATCGTGTCGTTGTTAAAGAAGGTGCTGGTGAGTTGCTTAAAGCAGGTAGTACAGCTAAAGTACACTATACTGGCAAATTAATGAACGGGAAAGTATTTGATAGCTCAATTGGTAAAGATCCATTTGAACTCACTGTTGGACAAGGAGCTGTTATTCCGGGTTGGGAACAAGCATTGGCTATGATGAAAAAAGGTGAAAAAAGTATCTTTTTTATTCCATCAAGTTTGGCTTATGGCGAACAAGGTGCAGGTGGCATCATTGAACCTTTCAGTCCATTGATTTTTGAAATGGAAATTGTAGATGTAAAATAAATAGCTTAAAAAAACAAATGAAAAAAATTGCGTTATTATTGATTTTAGGAGTATCCCTTTTTGGTGTTTCTTGTAGTAAATTTCTTGAAAATGACATTGATCAAACAGCAAAAAAAGATGAACAAGATATTCTTGATTACATCAGTAAAAACAATTTACAAATGATTAAGACCCAAACAGGTCTTCGTTATGTAATTACTCGCAACAACATCAATGGAAGAGACGTTCAGATTGGAGATGAGGTATCGCTTCACTATGTAGTTTCTTTATTGAGTGGAATTAGAGTTGACAGTACATCAAGATTGAAAAATGAACCACTAAAATTTCCTTATGGTGGATTATCAATTATTCAAGGTTTGGCCGAGGCAATTAGCTTACTAAAAGATGGAGAAAAAGGTACTTTTATTATTCCATCTATCTTAGCTTTCGGAACGCAATCGAGTGCAAATATTCCGGCTAATTCTGTTTTGAAAGTAGATTTGGAAGCAGTTAAATATCGTTCTGAAGAACAACAAATGGACGATTATATCAAAGCAACCAAACTACCTATTACTGAAACAACTGCCTCTGGTTTACGATTTATCAGAACTGTGACCACCAACGGAACACAGTTGAAAGCTGGTTTGTTAGCCACTGTAAAATATACAGGCTATTTGGTAAGTAATGGTAGTCAATTTGATACAGGGCAACTAGATGTAGCTTTAGGCGATGGTGCGGTTGTAAAAGGTTTTGAAGAAGGTCTTTTAAAAATGAAAGTAGGCGAAAAAGCTACTTTAGTTTTTCCATCAGCCATTGGATATTCAAAAAATGGAAGTGGTAGCAAAATTCCACCTTATGCACCACTTATATTTAATGTTGAAGTTGTAAGTGCAAAATAAAATCTTCATTTTTTTGCGACAAGAACACTCAAAGCCTCTGAACTTTTCGGAGGCTTTGGCGTTTAATGAGTATCAGTACAGACCTAATCACTGTTATTTGACGATTAACAAAACTTTATTAAAAAATGCCTAAAGTATCAAAAGAACTCGAAAAAGCGATTTTGAGCCTACCATCAAAAGACAAAGACAAGTTGTTGATGAAACTTGTAGCGAAAAGCGAGCTATTGATTCAACAACTAACTTTTCAATTATTAGAAGATGAGTCTGATTTAAAACAAAAGCGAGAAGAAATCAAAAATAGCATTCTGAAAGTTTCAAAAATGTACCATGATACCGCAGGTTGGATGATGATGGACATGCGAGATTTGAATGGGCGTATCACGAATCATGTAAAAGTAACAAAAGATAAATATGGAGAAGTTGAGCTAACACTCTTTCTATTGAATACTTTTTTTGATAATCAAATCACTCATTTAGAACACTATACAGGAAAAACAGATACAATTTCGTTATATATTGCGAAGCGAACTGAGTTTGTTTTGAATAAATTACCCAAATTACATGAAGATTATTATGTTGAATTTGAACGTGATATGAATAAATTACTCGAAAGAGTTCATAGATATTGTCCTGCTTATTACGCTCGACAGATGAATCTCCCTAAAAGTTGGGAATACTAAAAAGCCCCACCTGCGTTATGTCACAGATGAGGCTCACTTTTTTACATTTTGGGTCAACGAGGAGTTATTTTTTCGTAACTCTCACAGCAATTCGGCGGTTTTGAGCTCTACCTTCTTCGGTATCGTTTGTTGCAACTGGATGTTGCGAACCATATCCTTCAGAAGTTAAACGGGTACCATCAATTCCCATACTTAACAAAGCCTTCCTTACATTTGCAGCACGGTCGGCTGAGAGTTTCATATTGAGTTCTTCTTGGCCAACATTATCAGTATATCCTCCAATTCTTAAATTGATTGGATATGCTTTCATAATTTCAGCAATATTTTTAACTTCCTGCATGGAGGTTGAGTCAATCTTTGCACTACCTGTTTCAAATCTCAAATAACGGAAATTGAACCATATGGTTTTATCAATTGCTTTCGATGAGTCTTCAATAAACTCAATCAATTCATTTTCAATACTTTTTTCATCAAAACTCAATTTAGCACCTGTAGAAAGTATCTTGTTCACAACTCCAACAGATGGAAGAACGACGCTATCTGCTTTTATAGAATTTATAGAAGTAGTATCTGCATTTGGTGTGCTAATCATTTCTGAAACCATATTTCGACAGCTTTGCCAATAATATAAAGCTCCCAATAATAGACAGCCTACTAATACCCATGAAAGCCAAGATTTCCCTTCCTTTGGCTCTTCTGTTATATCATCAAGTGCTGTATTTTGGGTTTGCCCCAAAAAATCGCCTAAATTATCTTCATTTAAAACCTTACTAATTTCAGTAGGAAGCATTGCCGTTACTGAATTTTTTTGGCTTATTAAAAATTTTGCTAATTTCGAAACACCCATCCTTTGTGAGTTAATTTCTTTGCCCAGTACACTCATGAAGATTGGCGTAATCATACTTAAAAGTGTTGATGCTGAGCCTGCCTTTATTCCTGATATTCCTGATATACTATTACCTAATGATGCTACTTTGTCTCCAAAAATGCTTTCTAATACGCTCGCACCTGTCGAAATAAAGTCTGAAACTGTCTCTTCATCTTCAAACAAATTAGAAAACTTTTCAAGTATTCCACCATCGTATTGATTTATTTTAATCAGGTTCTGAAGCTCAATAACACCTTGATTAGTAGAAGCCTTCTGTATCACTCCACCGAAAACTACGGGTATAGCACTCTTCAATGCTGTAGTGGTATTTTCATTTGATTCACCTAAGAAAGCACTTATCTTAGCAATAGTTGTAGCAGTAAGTTGTCGATTTACAAGACTAAGCAAGTCCATTATATTGTGTTGTTTGTTGGTTGAGAACTTCGTAATATCCAACTTTTGACTGTATTTAAAGAAAAAAGTAACAAGCAAAAAGAAAAAAACATAAAAAGCTCCAATCTTTTTAAAGAATGAAGCTTTTTAGTAATAATTTTCTTTTAATATGAGTGTATGTGAAATTTATTACAAATGATTTAAAACCTTTATAAGTTAGTTGGTTATGAATAATTTTTATTGAATCATTCCTTTACAAGGAATACATGGTTTCTCACTGAATATTATCAAATTAGAATATTTTAGTTCCTTGTAATTTGTGGTAAGTAACGTAAGAAATCAATAAAATTGCCAAAACAATCAATGGAAAAATGGTTTGTCCTCCAAAACCATCTACTGCCCAATGGCTTCCGCAAGCGAAGATAAAATCGAATACAAAACCTGCATACGCCCATTCTTTTATACGAGCTGGCACTTGTGGAATAATTAAAGAAAGGGTGCCCATTACTTTAAATACTACCAACATTGTTCCAAAATATTCAGGATAGCCTAAGTGTCTAATTCCTTCTTTTGCCAGCTCAGTTTGAGAAGTAAATGCTGGCAGTACGCCTTCAAAAAGAAAAATGAGAGTTGTTGTTACCCAAAAAATAATTTTTGTTGTTTTTGTGTTCATTTTGATTTAGGGTTTGAGGTTAATAAAATAATTAATTTAATAAAATTTGAGCTTAATCATTAAGTAAAAACACGACATCGGTTACCCAATTATCAGGATTTAGCTCTTTTTGAGGGTCGGTTATGTAAAACTCCGTTCTACTTCCCCATTTTAAACCATTTGTAAGAATCTCTTTTTTTTCTTGCAAATTATTTTTTTCTATCCAAGATTCTAATGCTATATGAGCATTAAAAAGATGACTATAATTACCAATATAAGTGATTATTGCATAAGTTCCTGTCTCAAAATATCCTCCAATGATACGTTGATTGCCTTTTATTTCATTTTGTAAAAGCACACCCACATTGACTAACAATTGGTTATTTTCTATTTGCAAATATTCAAAAAACGGCCTACCATAAGATAAAATGTTGTTATCTACCAGCCAATTAATTATTTCTGGAATAAGTTGAGGAAGAGTAACAGGAATATCTTCTCTTCTAACCTTAGCTTGGATAGCCACAAAATGAAGTTTTTCACGGTGTACTAACTTTGGTTCAGTGAGCATAAGATTACTTTTTTAGTTCAAAATTTGGCATTGAAAACCATTTAAGTTTAAAAATTCAATGATTGCTTCGGGCTCGATAGCTTCGCCTTCGACTCTTAAAATTTTGTCACAATCGTGCAAATCAAAATTTATTTTACTTTTAGGCAAACTGTTATTAAGTTGCTTTATAAGCATTTTCGATTGCTTTATTTTTATAACATTTGTTTTAAATATCTCCACCATTTTTTTAGGTTTAGAATAAAATTGTGTTCGACATCAACCAGCTATCTACCAAAAAGGCAATAAACATTCACATACTCAAAAGATCATATTCCTTTATTTATTATTCAATCGCCTCAATACCCTGTTGTTTGAGTCGTTCAAGATTCTCCTTCATTGTTTTAAGTTGTTCAGGAGCGTGCCCCTGCCATTCTGTAATTTCACCTATAACTTTAAACGGATGAAGCGAACGATATGACTTTGTTGGATTTCCTGGGAATTTTTTATCAGTCAAATTGGGGTCATCCTCAATTGGCCCTGTTGGTTCTACTATATAAATTCTTTCTGAGCCTTCGCCCAAGGCAAGTTCAGCTCCCCAAATGGCAGCCTCTAACGTGGCTGATAAATAGATATATTTTGCTTTATTTCTTTTTCCATAGTTTGAATTAAAGCCTATTTCAATCAAATCACCTTGTTTTAGATTTGCCTTTGTCCCGTGATAGAATTGCTCTGAAGCATATACCTTAGCCTTCTCCAATGAATTATCGTCACTATTATTTATCATTTGTATGAATATTTATGGTTAAATTTTAGGTTTGTTTCATCTTTCAATTCAATGGATTTCATCAGAACACCATTTACATCTATTTAATGGATAACTTATCAATTTTACTTTGAATTGTCTGTTTATCAGTCTTTGTTTTTGCCAATATTAATGCTTTTTCATAATTCATTTTTGCTTTGTTATGGTCTATCTCTCTATAAAGTTCACCGAGCAATGTAAAGTAGAAATGATTATCAGATAGATTCAATTTTTCAGCCTCAACAATGGCTAACGTATTACCATACACTTTTGATAAAATATAAGTTCGATTAAGGGCTGCAATGGGTGAATATTCAATAATTAATAATTGATTATAAAGCATCAAAACACTCTCCCATTTTTCTTTTGTATCGGTTTTTACAGTCAACCAATAGGCAATGCTCGCTTCGACATTATATTTTGAAATTTTATCTCCTTGCGATGCCTGATGCAAATAATATATACCTTGGGCTATTAATTCATTATTCCAAAGTGTTTCATCTTGCTTATCATACAAAATCACTTCTCCATTCTCGTTTTTTCGGGCTTCAAATCTTGAAGAATGAAAACACATGAGAGCAAACAAAGCATTGACCGCAGGCAAATTTGTTGATTCATTTTCGATGAGCAAATAAGTCAATCGCATTGCTTCCAAACAAAGGTCTTTACGCAATATCGTATCTTGGCTTTCTGAATAATACCCTTCATTAAAGAGCAAATACAACGTTCTCAACACAGCATCTAAGCGTTGATTGATGGCTTTTTTACTTGGAAACTCAATGGCAATTTTTTCCAAACGAAGTTTTTCTTTTGCTCTAAAAAGCCGCTTATTGATCGTTTCTTTATTGGTCAAGAAAGCGTCTGCTATCTCATCAATCCCAAATCCACAAAGAATACGAAGTGATAAACCTATTTGTGCCTCAACTGAAATCGATGGATGACATAAGGCAAACAACATTTGTAATTGGCTATCTTGGATGTTTTTTTCGGATAAATCAATTGCAATTTCTTCTGTTTCAGTATTTGAGTAATTGATTTGTTGAACAACTTTTTCTGCAAAAATCTGATTACGAGCAAGATAATTTTTAGCTTTATTTTTGGCCACCAAATAAAGCCAAGCGGTTGGATTTTCGGGGATTCCTCTGAAAGTCCATGTTTCAAGTGCTAATAGAAATGTTTCACTGGCGATGTCTTCTGCCACTTCAATATGAGCAATTCCAAAGAGTTTACAGAGAACAGTTGTTATTTTCCTGAACTCAATTCTAAATAAATGTGGTATTAATTCTTGCTGCTCCATTTTTGTAAAAAGCCTCTATAAACGCCTTTTATAGAGGCTTTTGAAACATTTATTTAGGGTTGTATTTGGCGATTTTCCTCACTTCCATGCTATTCCCTTCTCCCTGTAAAACTGGGCAACCTTTGGCAAATTCAACGGCTTCATCAACTGATTCTGCCCTCACAATAATATATCCGCCTATGGCTTCTTTGATTTCTCCAAAAGGGCCATTGGTTACAACATTATTTGGTCTGACCACTCTGGCATCTTCAAAAGACAAGCCATTACCCTGACTAACCAATTTGTTTTGGGCAGCAATGCCACCTAACCAATCCATTGTTTGTTTCATCCAAATTTGCATTTGTTCTGGTGAAACCAATGCTTTACCATCTGGGTGTCGCATAATTAATACGAATTCGTCCATTTTTTTGAATTTTATTGTTATTAAATAATAAATTTTACCCAATAACAAATGAGATAGAAACAATTGGACATCAAGGAAGAAAAAAATTGGGCTGTTACAAATAAATTTATTCTTGTCGAAATTTACTTAAATCCATATAGATTATATCCCACGTATGTCCATCAAAGTCTTCAATTTTTCTAATTTGCATAAACCCTTCATCTATCATCGGAATTGGCTCTGTGCCACCCGCTTTTAATCCATTGTCAACGATTTCATTAACGACATCAAGGCTTTCAACCGGAAGGGTAAAATATGCATCTATCTTATTTTTTTTACCTAAAATCGGCTTTCTGCTATACGTTTTGAATTTTTCTTGTGCGATAAGCATCACATAAATCTGTTCGCTCCAGACCATACATTTTTGATGTTCATCTGAGAACAGGGTTTTGTTTGAAAACCCTAATTGTGTGTAGAAATCCATTGATTTTTCCACATTTTCAACAGGTAAGTTGATAAATATTTGTTTCATCTTCAAAAGTATCGCTTAAGCTGCATTTTCATCCACTTCAAAAATGCCAAAAGTATTATTATCTAAATCTACAAAATACCCTTGCCAACAACGTCCTGAAATAGCAAATTTTGGCATAGCAATTTCACCTCCATTTACGAGTATTGACTCGCTTATTTTATCAAAATTAGCAACTTGAATGGAGCATACATAAGCATTTGTACCACTTGCTGGTGGTGGCAATGGTGCTAGTCTTTGCAAAAGTCCACCGTTGATACTATTTGTTTCTATTCTGTAATATTCGATTGGTACAGACGGCTCTTTAAAAAACTTCCAACCAAATACTGCTTCATAAAACTTAATATCTCTCACAGGAACTGATGATTGTATTTCAAAATACCCAATTGTATTCATGGTTTTAAAATATTTTATGCGTTTTTCAATGCTTCAATATCAAATTTTTTCATAGACATAAACGCATTCATGGTACGCTCCGCTTTAGTGCGGTCGCTCATCAATTCAGCTAACATTGACGGAACAACTTGCCATGAAACACCAAACTTGTCTTTCAACCATCCACATCTACCTTCTTGTCCACCATCTGCTGTAAGTTTTTCCCAGTAATAATCAATTTCTTCTTGTGTATCACAATTGATCACAAATGAAACAGCCTCGTTGAACTTGTATTGAGGGCCACCATTTAAACCCATAAATTTACTACCATTCAATTCAAATGTGACAACCATCGGCGATACCGAAGTAATTTTTGAATCTTTAAAAACTGAACAATAGAACTCGGCTGCTGTTTTGGCTTGTCCATCAAACCACAAACATGTTACCATTGGTTTTGTCATTTCTTTTTTGTTTTAGTAAGAGCCTTTACCGTATTTTCTTCAATCTTAAATTTCACAATTTTGGTAATTAATTCAACCGGCAAAGGCTTATCAAGCGGCAATTGAATAGCCCCTTTTGAAGTTTTATAAGCCTTTAATTCTTCTTTGAAAAAAACAATGGGTGTTGATGATGGATAAAACCCTATATGATTTTTGTATCCAGCATACCAGACCAACATTCCATTCTGCTTAAAAGCAGGCATTTGATAACTGATTACCTCTTCTGCTTCGGGAACGATTTCTTTAATTATTTGGCGTAATTGCTGCAAAACCGGTCTTATATTTTCTGGTTGAGTGTCAATATAGCTGTCAGTATCTTTTACAGAGTTTTCCATAAGAATCATAGGTTTTATTGTTGAGTTTTATCAAATTGCAATAACCACAAATTACCAAATTTATCTGTTAAACCACCAAACAATGCTCCCCAAAAAGTATTTTCCAAAGGGTGGGTGGCTTTTCCACCAGTTGATAGTTTTTCATAGAAAGTTTTTATTTCTTGTTCATTGCTACAATTGAGCATTAAAGAAACATTATTTCCTATGGTAAGTCCATTTTCGCCAACCATATCGGAAGCCATGATTACCAAAGCTCCTTTGGTTAATGTTGCATGTAAAATACAATCTTTCATTGGTAGTGGCATTTGTTCTGCCAACGGTGACTCGCCAATGGTTTGCAGAAAAAGCTCACCACCCAAACATTCTTTATAAAATGTCATTGCATCACGACAATTGCCATTAAATGTTAAATATGTATTTATTTGTGTCATTTTCTATCAAAAATTTACAAAGAAGATTCTACATATTTTTTGAAATTATTCAAAATCGCCTGCCACCCTGCTTGTTGTAGTTCTATTGAATTAGTAGCTTCAGCTTCAAAAGACTCTGTCACTTCTGTTGAGCCTCCTTCACTTATAAAAGCGATTGCCACCTTTCTTCCATCCTCCATTGTATAAACTATTGATTTATTTTCTTCTACTTCTTCGTATAAACCTATAAAATCAAATCCAAAACTACCATCTTTGGCTTCCATTCTTGAGAGAAATTTACCGCCAACACGCAAATCATTTTCAGCATGAGGTGTGTGCCAGTCATCAGAGGCATTATTCCATTGAGTAACATGTTCAGGAGAAGTCCAACATTCCCAAACTTTTGCTACAGGAGCATTGACTGTGGTTTCTACCGTAATAATTGTTTTTTCTACTGTTGCCATTTTAATTGCAATTTTATTGGTTGAAAATAAACTTTGTTTTACGATACAAATGTATGCTACTTATTTATAAATGAAAATGTGTAATTACGACTATTTAAGGGGTTGATTACGACAGGAAGTTTTTTTATCTTTGTTGAATAAAGTTCTCAATAAGCTGTTAGCGATTCGCTTTTAGCCATTAGCTTTAAAATCATATTATTTTTTAGATTTCTAGCGAAGTCAATTGCATATTTTACTACCTAGTATAGCGTTAAAAAAATATGAAAAAACTTTTTTCAGAGCTAATTGCTAAAAGCTAACCGCTTAAGGCATTACTTTAATTCTAAAATCAAACCAACTATATTAATGAAGCATGTATCTATTCTTGTCCCTGAAACTGCTGTGATTGAGGCCATAGCCGATCCTAATTATATATTCAAGGCTGTCAATCAGTTTTTAGTAATGTCGGGAAAATCTGCACTATTTGATGTTCATTTGGTTGGGCTTTCCAAGGAAATAAAGTTAGAAAATAGCTTATTTTCTGTGCATACTGATAGGCTATTAAAAGAAGTTGAAAGCACAGACCTAATTTTTATACCTGCCCTGAGTGGCGATATGTCAACTGCCATTGAACTAAATAAAGGCTTGATTCCATGGATTGTTGACCAGCATGAAAATGGAGCAGAAGTAGCTTCGCTTTGTGTGGGAGCATTTTTATTGGCCTCAACGGGCTTATTGAATGGCAAAAAGTGTTCTACTCATTGGAATTCTGCCAATGAATTTAGAACCATGTTTCCAGCCGTTGAATTGGTTGATGGGAGTATTATTACCGAAGCACAAGGTATTTATTCGAGCGGAGGAGCCAATTCTTATTGGAATTTACTTTTGCATTTGGTCGAAAAATATACTGACCGTGAAACGGCGATTCTCGCAGCAAAATATTTTGCTATTGATATTGACCGTGAAAGTCAGTCGTCATTTATGATGTTTCAGGGGCAAAGAGAGCATTCAGACGAAGAAATTAAAAAAGCACAAGATTTTATTGAAGAAAATTTTCAAGATAAAATTACAGTCGAGCAATTGGCTGATATGCTTGCGATTGGACGCAGGAGCTTTGAACGTAGATTTAAAAAAGCCACCAACAATACCGTAATAGAATATATGCAACGTGTGAAGATTGAAGCGGCCAAGAAAAGTTTTGAATCAAGTAGAAAAAACATTAATGAAGTCATGTTTAATGTTGGCTATACCGACACTAAGGCATTCAGGGATGTATTTAAAAAAGTAACAGGCATGACTCCTATTGAATATCGAAATAAATATAACAAAAGTGTAAACCCTTAAAATTTTATGAAAAATGCTACCAACACTATCCTCAAAGCAGGATTACTTGCAGGATTTTTAGACGGTTCGGCGGCTGTCATTTTACTTGCAAAAATGAAGTTTCAGTTTCTTTTTCAATATGTGGCCAGTGGGCTTTTTGGCAAAGCTGCATTCGAGGGTGGCACACCAATGGTTATTTATGGAATTTTTATCCACTTCTCCATTGCTCTAAGTTTTGCGACTTTCTTCTTCTTTATTTTCAAAAAAATCCCTTTAAAAAATCAAAAAATCATTGTCGGTCTGCTTTATGGCATCTTTGTTTGGCTTGTGATGAACTTGGGTATTTTGCCTTTTACTAACATTCAAGCACGCACATTTACAGTAGAAGGTGTCTTGAAAAACATGGCAATATTAATGATTTGTGTCGGGCTTCCTATTTCATTGATTATTCATAAATATTATGAAATAGAATAGCTAATACACTACTTTGAGCTTTATAGAAGTGGTTTATTGCTCATAACGTTGCTTCAATAAATCCATCATATATACATTAATTTCCCATTGATTAGCCACGGGCATTTGAGTAAAAGGAATGGTTGGCATATAATTAGCAGGGCCAAACTCGGTAGTAATAGTCAGATTTGTTCTATTCTTTTTATGTGTTTCAACTACCTTATCCCACCATGTTAAATGAGCATCCAACGCTTCTTTCCATTCAGAAGCACGAGGGTCGTTCACTTGCGGTCCTTCTTGATGCCCCACTCGGCTATGAATATGGTCAGTATGAGCAATCGCCAAATCAATTGCTTCTGGTTGATCATCTAATAATGATTCATGCACATTGCACCAATGAGAAATATCAAGACAAATGCGTAAGTCAGGAATTTTGCTCAAATAAATTTGGGTAATATTTGCTGCAAAAAGGCTTTTGCCTCGATGGGTTTCATGAATGATTTTTACCCCTGTCTCCTTAGAAATTTGAGCTGCTAAATCAAAAAGCCTTTTGTTTTGCTCAAAGCTAAAATAGTCTTTACCTGTTTGGCAATTAATAAAAACAGGTTCACCTGAGATTAAATTTCTAAGATACTTTTCATAGTTTTTGGCATGTTCATCAAGGTTTTTTTCATGAGATTGCCAATATTGCCCTATCAATTCAAGGTTATTTCCTTTTAAAGTTTGAACAATTTCGCTTTTTTCTTTCGTTTCAAAAGGCAATGCCATTTCAACGCCATCATAACCAGCATTTTTTACATTTTGGCAAAAAGTATCAAAAGGCAGTGTATTTCCCCACAATGGAGCATAGAATTTGATTTTCATATTCTTTATAATTTATTGCACAAACTACGTAGAAATTCAAGGCAAAGCAAATGCCAAATATTGATTTCCTGATAGGTGGTATGTAAAACTTATTCAGACGGTGGATTGAATAAAAAACCAAAATACTGTTATGATTATAGAAAATGGGGAGTTGTTTAGTCGTAAGAATTTAGAACGAGTAAAATATTATTCCTTCGGGATTCAAACGCTACGTTTATAAATGTTTTCTATAATCATATCATTCATTCAGGATTCTTTTGCATTTGCCTTATTTATTTCAGCAATCGTAAAAATTCCTCTACTTACAAAAAGGTAAGTAGAGGAGTTTTCACTCTTATTAATCTTATAAATTTACCTTAAAAATCAACTATTATGGTATCAAGAAGAAAGCTTTTAAATACAATGGGAGTAATAAGTAGCATGTTTGTTATACCCAACTCTTTTGCAAATATTTCTCCTGAAGCAACATCAGTAGTACCCTTGCTGACCAACAGAAACAAGAAAAATTCTTATTGGTATATTGGACACTTAATGTCTTTACTAATTACCTCCAAACAAACTGGCGGTAGTTATGCTCTGCTGCGTTCAACCGAACGTAGAGGATTTGAACCACCTCCGCATACGCATACGAAAGAAGATGAGACTTTTTTAATATTAGAAGGTGAGGTAACTTATACTGTGGGTAATGAGACTTTTCAGGCAAAAGCTGGAGATGTTATGTTTTTACCAAAAAACATTCAGCACTCTTTTAAAATAGAATCAGAAATGATAGAAACATTAATCTTACTAACGCCAGGAGGGTTTGAAAACTATTTTATTGAAATGAGTGAACCTGCTAAAGAATTAGAATTACCACCATTGCCACATAGTCCACCAGATATTCCAAAACTAATAGCAACTGCTTCAAAGTATGGAGTAAAATTTTCATTACCTAAATAGCTAAATGTTTATATGATTTCAGCCATTTCATTCTCGATTGTTTCAATCGCTGATATAGGAGTCATATTCATTTCTTTATTAACTCGTTCATCTTGCACATGCAAATACCCCCATTCAACTATTGAATTAATCACTGGTATTAAACTCTTTCCAATACTTGAAAGTACATATTCTATTCGTGGAGATGGGTAAACAAAATTATTACGCTCAATCATTTTTTTCTGAACAAAAAAATCCAATTCTACCATCAATGTTTTATCTGAAATACCTGGAAGTAGATTTTTGATTTCACCGAATCTTAGGGGTTTATCCCTTAAATTCCATAGGATGCCCATTTGCCATTTACCTGAGAGAAACTGTCTGGCATGTTGAACAGGACAGCCGATAAATAATTTATTATCAGGATTCATCATAAATGTATGTTTTAATGGTGCTTACGATTAGAAAGATTTATCTTACTACAAGTAAGTAAAAAATGACGGTAGTGTATAGGTTTCGTCCTAAATTTAGTTTAAATCCTTTCACGAGTGCTATGTAAGAAGCAATCTCACGACAGTAAGAAGCGTTTAGCGGCATAGGCAGTAAGGCATTAAACAAATATGCTCTTTTCCTTCATATTGAAGAAAAAGAGCATATAAGCGTTAACTAACACATTTTTATCACTTCGCTAAATACCAATCTGTATCTTTAGTACCACCACTTGTTGCCCAACTTTCAAACTTAGGATATACACTTTTAATGTTTTTTGATTCCAACGGATAGATAAAAGATACAGGAACACTCAAGCCCCACGGCTCATTATTAACCGATTTGAACGCGTCAGTTTTTGATAGTTTACTACCTGTCACACTTTCGATGAGTGCCTTGTCTATCTTATCTGTGGCAGCATATCCCACCAAATGGACTTCACCTCTTCCGCTATTATTCAGGCTCGAATTAACAATAAACATATTTAAGTTCTGATAGGTAAAATTGTCCAAAGGTGTAGTAAACTCAATTGTAACCACTACCTCAACAGGACTGTAACTACCATTTTGAGTAGATATATTTGGTGTATCTGATGCTCCAAAGGCTTTATGTGCATCGTCAACAATCGTTGCTACTGCATACGTTTGCCCAGTTTCCACGCCATTTGAACCCAGCTTTAAAACTGAGCCAACCAAGTTTGTGCGTGAATAGTTAACTGATTTTACACTTCCTGCTGTTATACCATCCAATTGTACCGCAATAGATGCTCGCTTAGAAGCTCCTACCGAGGTCAATTTTCCTTTCAAAACTACCTTAGTTATCTTATTAGTTGAATTCTGGAACTTACTAATATTCATATCAATAACAACGTCATTCATATCATAATCACCAAGATCAGGCCAATTATCTTCAAAGGCGTATGAAAATGTACCAAGATTAATCTCTGTCACATTCTGATCAGTCGGAACAGTCCCAGCACCTTGGTCATTATTTCCGCCTGCATTACATGCTGTACCAGCGATCACAACAGTCGATTTATCATACGGCACTATACTTGCAGGACTATTTACAATATAAAATGTATTCCATTGTTCATTAGCGGTATGATCTGAGCAAGCAATCTCAAGGTTGCCAGAATAAGTGATGGCTTGATATTGGTTTTTTACATCTACCTTTTTTAACCGTGCTAATGCTATGCCCTTTTCAGGACCATTCATGTAGTTTCTGTTACTATTGAACTTAGCTGTACCTGAAACTTCCAATATAGCAGAAGATGACACGTTAAATCGTGTTCCACCCGCATCTAAAGTACCGATACTTAACATTGCCTTGTCAGCAATATTCACAATTGCATTATTAGTAGCTAGCGTTCCTATTTTGGTAAGACACACAGCTTCCAATGTGGCATTTGTAAGAGAAGCCGTTGACACTGCCAAATTTCCTTCATTACGAATCTTTGTAGATGCAGTAGTACTGGTCAATGTCTCAAATTTAGCCGTACCAAAATTTGTAAAGCTTCCATTGGAGAATGTAGCCTTGCTAGACGTCAATGTACCATAGTTTGCATATTGGGTTTCATTTGTTGTATTCAAATCTGAAAACACTGCTGTACCATAGTTTGTGAACGAACCCATTGTATTTTGGGTCAAACTATTCAGCGTTATATTTCCTTCAGTTGTAATAAAAATAGTGTTATTACTTCCCAGATTCAAGGTATAATTTTTATTTGTCCATGTCCCATCAATATAAATTTTTACATTATTTGTTCCATTATTTGCATCAATTTGACCAATAAATGTCGTCCCTAATTTAACCACATAAGATTTATTAGATTCCACAGAAATATTTCCGCTACCAATGATTGGAATTGCATCTGCAGGTACAACTATTCCCGAGACCTTCGAATCAAATGATGGAGAAAATGTATTAGCTTGCGACAAACCCGAGACTACACGCATACTACTAGCCCTGAGAACATTCGTAGAAGCATTTAGTGAAACATTCAATGAAGTGGCATTAGCTACTGCCACCATCGAAACAGAAGGAATTTTAACAGGTGAAATCTTTTTAATATATACATATTGCAGCATAGTAGGGACTGCAATTTTACCAACAAAATCCTGCCCTTTTTTAGCCATACCTGCACCTAAAAGATTGGCTTTTGCACCAAGATTTGGGTCATTATCATATAACTCTACACGATAAAAATATTGACCATCAAATTTATCATCAACAGTCACACGAACATCCATGATCTTAACTGTTGTCCATTTAAAATCTGATGGAATTGATACTCCTACTGGAAATAATTTTGGCGAAGCTATCTCTGTTGTCTTAGGAATTTCTGCTTTAAAACAGCTTGTAAGGCATAAGACAATACCCAAGCACCATAGAAAATGATAAAAATTATTTCTTTTGAACGTACTTGTAAATGGATTATTATTCATGTTATTATTATTGATAAAGTTTTTAGATTCCTATTTATTTAGCTAAATCACAAGCAAAAAATAGTCCAACTGAAGAGAGATAAAAAAAGAAGAATACTTAAATTATTAAACGGTAACATAACATTCGCTATTTACAGTACAAAGTTGTAAATAATAATGTGGATGCAGCTTAGCTTTCGATGTTTGGGTTAAATAAATGGGAAATTGACGATTTTTAACCGTTGAGGAATTAGAGGTTAAGAAGGGTAGAGCTTGAATTTCTATTTTTAAAATATGGTTTCAATGATAGCTAATAATCGTTCCACAGCTATAAGAAACGATTTCATAAAGACGAAAAGTGATTCAAAGCGATTATCTATTACTTCAACATTTTGATTTAAGGTAAGGCAAAAGCCAAGTATTTATCACCTGATTTTGCTTTTAGCTTTCCACCACCACAAGCAATTACAACATACTGTTTGCCATCCACCGCATACACACTCGGTGAGGCATAAGCAGCAGCAGGAAGTGCTACTTGCCATAAAACTTTGCCAGTTTGACGATCAATTGCACGAAATTGTTGATCTTTTGTAGCTGCAATAAATAATATCCCACCTGCTGTTACGGCAGCACCACCATAATTATCAGTCCCAGTAATCGGTATCCCTTTTGCTGTCAATTCTGGATATTCGCCCAATGGAATTTGCCAACGACGTTTGCCTGTGTTCATATCAATTGCAGTAAGTGTTCCCCACGGCGGTGTGTTAATTGGATATCCTTTACTATCATACCAGCGATTATATCCTGTGTGTATATAATCAGATTTTGATAAATTTGCTTTATCATTCATCTCAACATTAGTATTTTTACCAAATAGATAATCGACAATTGCTTTACTTTCTGCCTCTTTCAATTGTGTAAAAACTGGCATCATCCCACGGCCTTTATTCAACAGTTGAAGTGTTGAGGTTTCATTATATTTTGAATTTATTTTTTGTAAAGAGGGATAAGTACCATCTTCATTGCCTTCTCGATTTGCTCCATGACAAGACCTACAATAGTTCTGATAAAGTTGTTTCCCTGATAAAATTAGTTTTGTTTCTTGAGATTTTGGTGCTTCAATTAATGAGCTATAAACTGGATTTTCTTTGGCAGGAACATACATTATACTATTTTCATCAACAGCTGCCCCTCCCCATTGAGCTCCACCATCAGTACCAGGAAAGAATACGGTGCGATTGTTTCCTAATGGCGTAAATGGCTGTCCAGTAGTCGCTTTTCTAACTTGGCCAATGATTTCTTCACGGTTAGACGCAAATTCATTGACATCTTTTTCGGTAAAACTTTGTCGAGTAAAAGGTTCAGGAAGCAATGGAATAGGTTGTGTCGCTGATGCTTGCTCGCCATTGATTGTTGAAGATGGAAACCCTCTTTCTTCAATCGGGAAAAGTGGTTTCCCAGTAACTCTGTCAAATACAAAGGTAAACCCTTGCTTACTCAAAACTGATACAGCATCAATTTTTTGACCATTTTTAATGATAGTAAATAAATTAGGTGGTGCTGGAATATCTCGATCCCAAATATCATGATGAACCGTTTGGAAATGCCAAATTCGCTTACCTGTTGTTGCATTCAATGCCAATAAGCAATTGGCGAATAAGTTATTACCTTTTCTATTACCTCCATAAAAATCAAAAGCCGCCGAACCTGTTGGAGCATAAACAATTCCTCGTTTTTGATCAATTGCCATCCCCATCCAATTGTTAGCTCCACCTAAATTTTGATAATTTTGTTTTTCCCAAGTTCTATATCCAAATTCATTCGGTCGTGGAATTGTATGAAAAGTCCAAATTTTACGACCTGTCCTTACATCAAAAGCTCTGATATCGCCAAGCAATGCTGTCGCACTTTCAGAAACACGTGTACCCACAATCAATGTATTTTTAAATACAACCGCTGGCGTATTAGAAATAACATATTCATCGGCACCAGGGCGTTTGATACCATCAATCAGATTGATTTTCCCATTTGTCCCAAATGAAAAAATCGTTTGTCCAGTTTGGGCATTGAGGGCATATAAAAAAGCTCCATAAGCAAAGAAAACTCGAGCTTCTTTTCCATCAGTCCAATAAGTAACCCCACGGCTTGTCATGCTGAAAGTATTATCTTTCAAATTGGTTTTCCAAAGCTCACGACCTGTAGCAGCATCTAAAGCAAAAGCTTGAGAACCTGCCGAAACACCATACATTATTCCTCTGATAATCAATGGATTACACTGAATTTGTGTTGTATTTCTTATTGTATCTGCTCCACCAGAAGCATATTCCCAAGCTAATTTTAGTTGTGAAATATTTGAGGAATTTATTTGTGTAAGTTTAGAAAAATGGTTGCAATCATCCCCTCCATTATACGCTGGCCAATCTTCATTTGCAAGATTTTCTATATTAGAAACAAATAGTATAATAACAAAAATTGCCATATAAATTCGAATTAAACTTGAATTTATATGGCAATCTCTCCACAATAAAAGCTTTTTTACCTTTATCATTATGTCAATATTTAGTTATTTTTCTGAAAAATAATGAATATTTTTAATATCCAAAGCATATATTTTCTACAAAATAAATTACTTTTTACCTTTCCCCCAACTTTCCTGCTTGACACCTTCCTTAACATTTCTGTTGAATATGTTCAGAGATAATTTTGTCTTAAACGCAAAAAACCTCAGCTTTAAGGGCTGAGGTTTTTAAAATAAAATCCTGGCATCTACTTACTCTCCCGAGTATGAACTCAGTACCATCAGCGGTGCGGGGCTTAACTTCTCTGTTCGAGATGGGAAGAGGTGAACACCCGCCCAATGGACGCCATGAAGGACTGCCTATTTCGGTTAAAAACCACTAGGACTTAATATCTTTTAGTTCTTCATGTCTTAATTGGTTATTCCAATAAAACTACAATGACTTTGATAGAGAGAAATAATAAGAAAAAGTATAAAAAAGAGTCCTCGATTCATTAGTATTGCTCGGCTTAGTGTTACCACTTCTACACCTACAACCTATCAACGTAATAGTCTATTACGAATCTCAATGGAAGACTCATCTTGAGGTGGGTTTCACACTTAGATGCTTTCAGCGTTTATCCCGTCCGTACTTAGCTACTCTGCCGTGCCCTTGGCAAGACAACAGATGCACCAGCGGTACGTCCAACTCGGTCCTCTCGTACTAAAGTCAGAACCTCTCAATCTTCCTACGCCCACCACAGATAGGGACCGAACTGTCTCACGACGTTCTGAACCCAGCTCGCGTGCCACTTTAATCGGCGAACAGCCGAACCCTTGGGACCTTCTCCAGCCCCAGGATGTGACGAGCCGACATCGAGGTGCCAAACCTCCCCGTCGATGTGAGCTCTTGGGGGAGATCAGCCTGTTATCCCCGGAGTACCTTTTATCCTTTGAGCGACGGCCCTTCCATACAGAACCGCCGGATCACTATACCCATGTTTCCATCCAGCTCGACTTGTTGGTCTCACTGTCAAGCGACCTTATGCTATTGCACTCAACGCACGGTTACCAAGCGTGCTGAGGTCACCTTTGGAAGCCTCCGTTA
>NZ_JBNTQY010000001.1:4747500-5447500 GCF_051209875.1 Emticicia sp. SJ17W-69
AACTTCGAAAAGTTGTTATACAGGGTTACATGCTAATAATTTGCATTTCTACCCTACGATTTTGGGATTTATCTGTTTTTGAGATGGGAGAATCTGGCCCCATGCCTCTTACTTGAATGCGATTAGATCTAATTCCTTTTTTTACAAGGTAGGCTTTGCAGGCTTTTGCTCTATTTAATGATAATTCGATATTACTATTTCTATCACCTTCATCAGAAGTGTGCCCAATGATTTCGATTACCATACTTGGCGATTGTTCCATCAATTTTTGAACATTATCAAGCTCATTCATCGCTATTGATGTTATGACTGCTTTTGACTGTTCAAACTGAATATTTTTCAAAATAACTTTTTCTCCTGTTATCATTTTTTTGCCTTCATACTCTACCGACTTATTGGGAATAGGAATAGGCTTGTTGTCATTGACAAGTGGCTGTTTAGCTTTTCTTGTGTTCTTTGTCCATATAGTTATAGGAACTCTTACTCTCAGCCAAAGTGCAGCTTGTGTAAAACGCAAAGTATTTTCTCCAGCATTTGTATTGTTCCTAATAAATGTTGATTTGTCTTTTGAAAATACAGAAGTTGGAATGTGTAGTCCTACGCTTAGTTCCATTGGCAGATCGAATGAGCTTACACCGGTGACTCCATATTCGGGAGATATAATAATGGTATTAGATTTCTTAGAGATATTTGTTGTGATCAAACCATTACCATTTGTTATTAATCCTCTTCCACCTGTTCCATTGTTATTTTCGCTTACTGCTTTTGTATCTCCTGCATAATGAATATTGCATTGAAAAAATTGCCAATTATGGGTATATCTTGCACCTAATAATAAAGAAGTGTATTTATTGGCAAATAGCCATTTACTATATTGAGTTGTGCTGGAAACCCTTATTGGGTCGGGGTCGTTAAGGATATTAATGTGCAGGGCTCGATTGATGCCAATATTTAGCGACCATGTTTTGTTTATGCTATAATTTACGTCAATACCAAAAGTATTAGTGATTTTAAATACTCTACGAGAATTACCCGAAGATGTGCCAATTACATTAATGAGTCCGTTTTTGAAATAGTTGGGTTGAAGGATGAGATTACTGTTGCCTCCAGTGATAAAAGGGGGAATTGCCCAGCCAATTCCAATATGCGGTGAAACCGTTAATTTTGATCGAAAAGAAGTTTGTGAAAAAACCAAAGAGTTGATAAAAACGAAAAATAATATTCTTAGTAATTTCATCACCTCTTTGGTTTATGGACTATTTATCCTTTAACGGATTTAACATAGCTTACTATATCATTATATATACTACTTTTATCTGCGGCATTTTGTAACACTCTGATAAACTGGCTTCCAATGATGGCACCTGCAGCATATTGGCTGGCTTTGATGAAAGTAGCATTGTCTTTTATTCCAAAACCTATGAGTCGTGGGTTTTTGAGATTCATAGCATTGACACGGTTAAAATAAGTTTCCATCGTGTCAGTAATGCCTGATGTACCTCCTGTAACGCTCGCACTGCTTACCATATATATAAAGCCATCTGAGATTTCGTCAATTCTACGAATACGAGCTTCTGATGTTTGTGGCGTAATCAAGAATATATTGAGTAGTCCGTATTTATCAAAAATAGCTTTATAATCTTCATAATACTCATCCATTGGTAAATCTGGTAAGATTAATCCATCGACTCCTACTTCTTGACATTTCTTACAGAAATTTTCAATGCCAAATTGCACGACTGGATTAATATAACCCATCAAAACAATTGGAATTGAAACCTTGCTTCGAATACCCTCTAATTGCTGGAAGAGTACTTTCAAACTCATGCCATTTTCTAAAGCAACTTGATTTGATTGCTGAATGGTCTCGCCATCGGCAACTGGGTCAGAATACGGCATTCCGATTTCGGCAATATCTGCACCTGCTTCTTGAAGAGCTTCCAAAACCGTAGCTGTATCGTCAAGATTTGGGAAGCCTGCGGTAAAATATATATTTAAAACCTTATTGGGTTTATTAATAAATAACTGAGTTATACGATTCATTCTTTTTTTCTTTGGTAAATTAAAAATACATCAAACAAAATTATTGCACTGGTTTTGTTTCATGCCACCACTCATCCATTTCCCAATAATTATCCCAGCCAAGATGGCGGTATTTTGGGTTTATTTCTACATCACGTTCGCCAATACTAAAATCTTTAATGATTTCATTAACAAAACTAAAGAGGTCTTTTGCCCAAATCACTGATTTAATTGCTTTGGTAGAATAACTTTGCCATTCACCAATAAATCTAAATCCACTTGCTTTGCTTTTGGTTTGAGGCGAAAAAAACCAAAGTTCTGTTGAATTATCATTTCTTACTAAAAAATCCATTGTAATTTTTCCTGAGAAAATACCTGAGCCTTTCAACGTAGAATCTTCTTTAAGGATAAACTTTCCAACAGTAGAATAAACAACTTTATGTTTGATTGACTCTTGACCGAAGTAAGCCGTATCAATATTTGGATCTTCAAAAGCTGTCAAAGAATCAATGATAATTATGCCATCAAAGGGTATAATATTCTTTTTGAAACGACTTTTTCCTCTAATGTGATACGTATTTGGATTCTTTAAGTCTTTGCTTACTTCTGAAAAGAACATTTCTATGCGATAATTATCTTTGCCATACAAGCCATCAAATCTATTACTATAACCATCTTCAGGGTTTTTCGTAGCAAAAAGGGTCGATAAATCTAAAGTCGATAATGAATCATTGACTTGCTTATTAGTCAATGATGTCAATTTCAAAGGTTTTTCAACAATATTCTCTGTACGAAGGCTATCAATGGCTTCTTTGTGCGTTGTCAATTTAGCAGCAACTTTTGTTTTATCTTGTGTATTTCTCGAACATGAATAATAGGTGATAGATAAAGTCAAAAGAATACCAACAGCAAGAAGAGTATTTTTCATAATTATTTATGGTATTTAAGTAAGTATTTTGCTAAACCAACTTTAATAAGTACTTCGACAATTAATAAATTTCCAACCCATGAAAGCCAAGTAACTGTTAGATATGTTTCAATTGGTTTGGTACCAAAATGATAAATCATTACGTAGCTTCCTACTCTTAAACTCATTGCTGCCAGTGTAACTGCATAACTTCTAAGCATTGCTTGGGTATGCAAAAGCCAATTTTTACGGCGTATTTCTTGCCAAGCAAAAAAAGTAATAAACCACCAAACAATACATTGACACGAGAAACCAACTTTGGTTGATAAGCCCCCATTCGCATAAAAAGCCAAGCCAAGTCCAGAAGGTGCTGCTAAAAATAAGACTAAAATAACATACACTTTGCCAGAAATTCGGTGAATGATAGGGTAATTTTTCAAAATATAAGGAATAAATTGAAGAATACCTGCTACCATCACAAACCAACTACTAATAATATGTATATAAAACGACCATTGAAAAACACTTTTTTGTAATACTTGGTCGGTTTTTGTACTTAGAAAATTGATGGCAGGCTCAAAACTCAAATAAGGTATTACTTTCGTAAACATCAATACAGTAAAAGCTCCGATTGATAATAGGATTGTAATGAGTAATATTTGTTTGAGGTTTGTTGCCATTGATTACGGCGAATCTGGATGCGGTCGCCGCCCGATTCGCTCCACATTATTTTGTTGCCCAATAATCAAGTACCAAAACTTTATCAAGGTGTGGCCCTAAAACTTCTACGAAGGCTTTGTGAGCTGGGTGTGGCAAATAAACTGCTCTATCTTCTTCAGATTTGAATGTCACAAAAAAGAGGTGAGTAAAACCTTGATTCAAGTTTTCAGGGCTATTATTTGTTCCCCATTCAAACCCTGATATTTCTTTGATTTTACTTGGCAATGCTCTGAAAGCATCTTCTACTTTTTTGATATCAGCGGGGCTGCTTGAATCTTTAAACTTGAATAATACTGCGTGGCGTAGCTCTTTGCTCGCAGGCTTTGTTTGGGCATTTGACATAAATGAAACAGATAGTAAAGCAATTGCTAAAAAGAGGGTTTTCATTTTTTATTTTTGTTTTAATATTGGTTGAATAGTATTCTTGACTGTTTATACTTATAAATACTTCATATAAGTATCCAAATCCTTATCTCCACGACCTGAAAGATTAATCACAACAGTCTCATTATCAGTCGCTCCCAAATAGGGCAGTACTGCCAAAGCATGAGCCGACTCGATTGCGGGAATAATTCCTTCGAGTTTTGAAAGCTCAAACCCTGCTTTGATTGACTCATCATCAGTAATAGCAAAAAACTTTGCTCTACCCGAATCCCACAAGTGGGCATGAAGTGGGCCAATTCCAGGATAATCAAGTCCAGCCGAAATTGAATGTGGTTCTACTACTTGTCCATCTTCAGTTTGCATCAAAATACTTTTGCTTCCATGTAATACACCCATTTTTCCTAAGAAAGTAGTGGCAGCCGACATACCTGAGTTGATACCATGTCCACCAGCTTCGGCAGCAATGAGTTTAACGCTTGGTTCGTCAAGATAATGATAAAAAGCACCTGCAGCATTTGAACCTCCACCAACGCAAGCAATAACATAATCTGGATTTTCAGAACCTGTTTTTTCGAGTAACTGCCAACGTATTTCTTCTGAAATAATAGCCTGAAAACGAGCAACCATGTCAGGATATGGATGTGGACCCACAACCGAACCTATAATGTAATGTGTATCTACAGGATTATTTATCCAATGACGCATGGCCTCATTGGTGGCATCTTTAAGTGTTTTTGAACCACTCATGGCTGGGCGAACTTCAGCTCCTAACATTTTCATACGTGCTACATTGGGTGCTTGGCGTTTGATGTCAATTTCACCCATATAAACGATACATTCCAGACCCATCAAAGCACACACAGTAGCTGTTGCCACACCATGTTGCCCTGCTCCTGTTTCTGCTACAATTTTTTTCTTACCTAATTTTTGGGCTAATAAAATTTGTCCAATGGTATTATTTACTTTATGAGCTCCAGTATGGCACAAATCTTCACGTTTTAGGTAAACATTGGTCTTGTACTTTTCCGATAAGCGATTCGCATAAAATAGCGGTGTTGGACGACCAACGTAATCTTTTAGCAAAGCATGGTATTCTGCTTGAAAAGCTGGCTGATAGATAATTTCCAAGTAATTTTGTTGTAATTCTTCAATATTGGGAAATAACATTTCAGGAATATATGCTCCACCAAATTTACCGTAGTAGCCTTTTGAATTAACTGCAAAGCGGTTTGCCGCCTGTTGTGATTTCTCTATGGTTATCATATTTTAAACTACTAAGGTTTACTAAATTTCAAAAACTATTGATTGATTACTTAAATTATAACTTTTGTCCAAAATACTAACTTATCATGGTAAAATAAAACGCCAAACTTTCAATGTATTTTCAACAAAATCCATTCTTTAAACCTCAATTGGTCGAATTTTCTCTAATAATTCGGCGATTTTTTCAATATCTTTTATCGCAGGCGAAATTTCAAACTTGCTATTGACATCCATTGCATAAGGCTTTGGTACAATGCTTTCCAAATCATCTACATTCTCAAGACTAATTCCACCTGCCAAAAAGTAAGGTTTTTCGTTGTCATATTTTTTTAATATACTCCAATCGAAAGTAATGCCATTTCCACCATAACCATCTCCTTTTGCATCAAATAAAAAGAAGTCAACGTGTGGCTTATAGTTATTTAACTGACTGAATATAAATGAGTTATCTATTCTAAAAGCCTTGATAATATTTACTCCTTTAAATTTGAGGTTTCTACAAAAATCTGGCATTTCATTGCCGTGTAATTGCACATAATGTAATCCATATTTCCTAACATTTTGCACGATAAAGTCGATCGTTGCATTGACAAAAACGCCTACTTTTTTTATGTCTCGTGGCAAGGAATTGATAAATTCAGCATCAAAGGCTTCTGTACCCACAAAACGGGGCGATTTATCATAAAAAATAAAACCTATAAAATCTGGTTTCAACTCACTAAGTGCTTTGATGTTTTCCACATCACGCATTCCACATACTTTTAGTTTCATACAAAAACGCCTGCCCCCACAGGAGAGTTTATTTTGATTTCATACTTGGGGTAATAGTACGATTTTTAGCAAAACGCATAAAAAACCACCAAAATTAACACTTTTTCTTATATTTTAGCAATATTTTTATCTTATAAAAATTGGCAACAAGGATGAAACTAAAACAATTTACTTAACAATGTGCCGATATAAAAAATCTTAGTTTTTCTTTTAATTCAAACAAAAAAACAATTTATAATCTTAAAAAAATGCCCTTTCTAAAATTTTACCACCATGCACATTTTGTTACAGTGCTTTTTTTGCAACTTTACAGTCTCATATTAAACATAAAATCAAATTTTTATGAAATTACTGCTTACCGCTCTTTGTTTATGTACATTTTTATACACATTTGAGTCTTGTAAAAAAAGTGATAATACTGACCTTAACCCTTCATTATCATTTGTAACGATAGCTGATGCCAATTTTGAACAAACCCTCATTGACCAAAAAATTGATACAGATGGCAAACTTGATGGACAAATAAAATCTCAAGATGCTTTGAACGCAACAAAATTAGATCTTAATGGTAGTAATAAACCAACTACTAAAGCAATAAAAGATTTGACAGGAATAGAAAACTTCAAAAATTTACGGACTTTAGATTGCTCTAATAATGCTTTAAGCAGTTTGGATGTCAGTAAAAATCTCTCTTTAGTTGACTTACGTTGTTCTAATAATAATCTAAGTAATCTAAATGTCAGTAAAAATCTTGCTTTATCGATTTTTCATTGCGTTGGCAATAACCTAAGCGAATTAGATCTTAGCAAAAATATTGCTTTAACAGTCTTGGTTTGCTCTAAAAACCATCTTAGTACCTTAGATATTAGTAAAAATACGGCCTTAAATATCTTGCTTTGTGATTCTAACAAATTAAGTACCTTAAATGTCAGCTATAATTTGGCTTTATCCGATTTATATTGTGATTTCAATAATCTAAGCACATTAGATATTCAATATAACATAAAGCTATATTATTTTAGTTGTACCAATAATCCACTCCTTCAAACTATTTGTGTTTCCAATTTAGCGATTGCTCAGCTTGCTCAATCATATAATAATTGGAAAAAAGACAATCTGGCAACCTATATCACTTGTAATTAGGATATTGTTTATGCAACAAGGGAATCTATAAGACTTTTCAATGCTCCAGCGGGATTATCAGTTTTCATAAAAGTTTCACCAATCAAAAAACCTTTATACCCAACTGCTTGTAATTGTTTGATCGTTTCGGGTTGTGAAATACAACTTTCTGAGATTTTTACAAGATTGGCTGGAATCTTTTCTGCCAATGCTAAAGATGCATTGACATTATTTTCTGCAAAGTTTTTTAAGTTGCGATTATTCACACCTATCACATCTACATTTGCTAAAGGGCTTCGTTCCAACTCTTCTTCATCATGGATTTCTAATAAAACCTCTAAACCTAATTCATGGGCTTTTTTACTCAAATCTGATATTTGATTTGGTGTTAGACAAGCGGCTATCAACAAAATTACATCGGCTCCCCATGCTTTGGCTTCATAAATTTGGTATTCGTCAATCATAAAGTCTTTTCGCAAAATAGGTATTGCGGGGTTTGCCGCACGGGCTTTCAGTAAATCTTCTTTTGTTCCACCAAAAAAATCAAAATCTGTCAAAACAGAAAGGCATGCTGCTCCTGCTTGGGCATACCCTTGCGTAATTTCCTCAACTGAAAGCAAGTCATTAATCACTCCTTTTGAAGGTGATTTTCGCTTATGTTCGGCAATTATCCCAGTTGAGTTTTCGGACAAAAGATTGGCAACCAACGAATTGGTTTTCCTTGAAAAGGAATTACTTTTTTCTAAATCTTGTATAGAAACTTCAGCTTTTGCTGTTGCAACTTCAATGGCTTTATGGGCTGTTATTTTATCTAAAATGGTCATGAACAATGAGATGAGTGAATTAATGAATGAATGTATGAATGAGTGAATGTTTAGGAATATGCAAAACTTATTCTAACATTCGTTCACTCTATCATTCTATCATTAGATTTATTCTATTAATTTTTTCATACAATTTAAGGCTTTTCCGCTCAATAATGAATCTTTGGCTTGAGCAATGCCCTCTTCTAAACTGATGTCTTTTGCTATGCTTAAAGCCAAACCTGCATTTGCCAATACTACATTGGTTTGTGCTTCAGTGGCTTCATTTTTTAATATATTCAATAAAATTGCTGCCGACTCTTCGATTGTACCCCCACCATAAATATCTGATTGCTGCTGGAGTGTAAAACCAAAACTTTTAGACGAAACAATATTTTTATCTTTATTAATATGCGTAGAAATTTGAAAATCATCGGTAAGAGAAATTTCATCATAACCTGCTAAATCATAGATTATTCCAAATTTTGCAGATGTTCTACCAAAAAGTTCAGCGTACAAATCAAAAACAGCAAGATTATAAACACCTGAAAATTGTTTCTGAACTTTCGCAGGATTGAGCAATGGGCCCAAAATATTAAAGAATGTTTTCATTCCTAATTCCTTGCGAATCGGAGCGACATATTTCATGGCTGGGTGAAAGAGAGGTGCGTGCATATAGCAAATACCCGCTGTTTCAAGTTTTTGTTTCAAATAACTTTCATCATTGGTAAATTTCACACCCAAGTACTCCAAAACCGTACTCGAACCAACGGCAGACGAAACACCATGATTGCCATGCTTGGCTACATTTTGCCTAGCCCCTGCCAATACAAAAGCCGAAGTAGTCGAAATATTAAAAGTGTCTTTTCCATCTCCACCTGTACCAACAATATCCATCGCATCAAATGCAGATAAATCTATTTGAACTGCTAAGTCAAGCATGGCTTCACGAAAACCTTCGAGTTCGTCAACGGTAATTCCTTTTTGTTGAATCCCCATCAAAAAAGCGGCAATTTGGGAATTATTGGCTTCGCCACTTCCGATTTTTAAGAGTGCTTCTTGAGCTTGTTGTTTCGTTAGTGATTGTTTTTCTACAAGTAAATTTAAATATTGCTTCATCTGGTTTAAATATTAATTTTGATTAAAACCAAGAACGGATTTTATCTTATGCAACCGTCAGTCAGTTAAAACAGTCGGCAATGAATCTATTTTTTAACTTTTCATCCAATTCTCAACCATTTTCACACCATGTTGTGTCAAATAAGCTTCTGGGTGAAACTGTACGCCCCTCACATCATACTTTTGGTGAGCTTCGGCCATTACATACCCTTTTTCGTCAATAGCAGTGATTTTCAAATCAGCAGGCATCGTTTCTGGAACAACTGTCCATGAATGATAGCGACACACTTCTATTGCCGCTGGAATTCCTTGAAACAAAACTTCATTGGGATCAGTAATTAAACATTGCGTTGTAACACCGTGTAACACATCCCCCATATTATGTAATTTTGCCCCAAAAGCTTCTCCAATTGCTTGATGACCTAAACAAACACCAAAAATAGACTTGGTAGTAGCATATTCTTTGAGTAAATCAAGCATAATCCCTGCTTCTTCTGGAATGCCAGGGCCTGGAGAAAGCAAGATTTTATCATACTTTTTAACCGCCTCTAATGCAATTTTGTCATTTCTAAAAACGTCCACATCTCCGCCTAATTCTTTCAAAATATAGACTAAATTATAGACAAATGAATCGTAATTATCGAGAACTAATATTTTCATGTTATTTATTTTTTTATTTACTTCAAATCTCAGCTGCCATTTCAATTGCTTTTCGCAAGGCTGCCAGTTTTAAATGAATTTCTTTCATTTCTGATTCAACATCAGACTTGGCAACTACTCCCATACCCGCTTGATAAAAAAGTGTATTATTTTTACTTAAAAAAGTGCGAATCGCAATCGCATGGTTAAAGTTTCCTTTAAAATCCATAAAGCCGATAGCACCACCATAAATACTACGATTGGTTGGTTCATATTTATTGATAATTGTCATGGCATTATGCTTTGGAGCTCCAGAAAGCGTACCAGCAGGGAAAGTATCAGCGACTAATTGCAAAGGATTGGTACCTTCGTGCATTTTTCCAGTCACTTTCGATACTAAATGAATCACATGACTATAAAATTGAACTTCTTTGAATGTTTCAACCTTTACATTTTCGGCACTTCGAGAAAGGTCATTTCTTGCTAAATCAACCAACATGACATGTTCGGCAGATTCTTTTGGGTCGGCAAGTAGTTGGCGAGCAAGTTCTGTATCATGTTCATCATCACCTGTTCGTCTGATTGTTCCAGCAATTGGATGAATTTCGGCCTGACCATCTTTGATGAGAATTTGTTTTTCGGGCGAAGAGCCAAAAATATGGTAATCTCCCCCATCAAAATAAAACAAATAAGGTGAAGGATTGATTGAACGTAAAGCTCGGTAAACATTAAAATCATCACCTTCAAATTTCTTTGAAAACCTACGAGAAGGTACAATCTGAAATACATCGCCACGCAAACAATGACCAATACACTTATTGATAATCACTCGCATATCATCATCTGCAATATTTGTAAGCTCCTGACTATCAGATTTAAACTTGGTATTGGTCATTTTTGGATTCCTTACAAAAAACTCTAAAGTTTCCAATCCTTCAGGTAAAAACTTAGGTTCTTGCCCTTCGGGTGTATAAGTATGTTCAAAAATAAAAAGCTCATTTTTGAAATGATTAATAGCAATCACATAGCGATAAACGCGATATAAAATCTGTGGAATGGTTGTTTCAGGGCTTTTTTCTTGAATCTCAATATCTTCAAAATATTCAACCGAATCATAGGTGATATGTCCAAAAAGTCCATTGGTGATAAAAGGAAATTCACTTTTAGGGTTTTCAAAACGTTCAGCAAATTCTTGTAACACTCTCACACCCTCTTTTCTACTTTTCAAAGGGAATGTTTCACTCGTTCCATCTGGGAATTTTTGTGTAACGATATCATTGTCTAACGAAAAACTTGCTACTTCATCACAAGCAATATAACTAAAACTATTGTGCATTGCTTGATAATCAGCACTTTCAAGAATAACAGAATTAGGATATTGTCCACGCAAACGCATATAAATACCTACGGGGGTAAGGGTATCGGCAAGAAGGCGTTTGTGGCGAGTTGAGATTTTATATTTTTGCATTTCAGAATATAAATTATAAGGATTGAGACAAAATAAAAAGCGACTTACTGGTATGAACAGTAAGTCGCTTTGCTTAATTTTTGTATGTTTTTTTACATAGCAAATCTGTTCATCCTATTTGTGTAGAACGCCACCACCAGATTTTTGCTATGTTGTTTTGCTGAGTCATTTTTTAATTATAATTAACACCATTAGAAATGCTGTTGTACTGATGCAAAAGTAATAGTTGATTTGAGAAAACAAAATTATTTTTTTGAAATATTTTTGTTTTTAAAATGAAAATATTGTTTAATCAACTGATTATCAACAATTTAACAGCAAATAAAATAAATAAAGTTTAGTGTTTTTTGACAGAGTAGGAACTCCGTCCTACAGGAAATTAATCAACTGGACTACCAAATTGGAAAGAAACTTCCTTTACCAAACTCGAAGCATTGAAATAAAGTATCATTGATCGAGCTTGTGTAGCATTTTGGATGCTTTCACATTGCGGTCCTTTTTCTAAGAAAAACACAAAAACTTTTTCATTCCGACGACTCAAAATCTGGAAGTCATATCGGCCTAAAGTTTCATAAATTTGATTTTCCGATAAACCTAAAATCTTCGGTTTGATTGCTTTTAAATCTTCAATCAATTTCACTCGCTTTCCTTCACAGCCTCCCCTATCAGTTTTGAAACTTTGTAAATCAAATTTTCCAAAATCTACTTTTTTGTCTCGGCAAGAAGCTAAAGCTAAAAGGCTTATTATTAGTATTTTACGCATATTTTATTATTATTTTGCCTCATCCCAACCCCTCTCCAAAAAAGGAGAGCGGCTAAAGAAGAGGTGTAAAAAGCCCTCCCTATCGGGTTGGGTGCGGTAGTTTATATTTTCACTTCCATCATTTTTTTCCCTAAACGACTTTTTTCTGCCATGAAGCCCATTACGTGGCTTTCGATAGAGGCTTCGATGGTTGAAGTCAAAAGTTCAGGTTTGTTTTGGGCAACTGCCTGCACAAAGTTACGAGCTAAACCATAATCTCCACCACCATGTCCTGATGCTTGATTTTTGTATTCGGGCTGCTCGTTTGCTTTCCAAGAAGTCGTTTCTTTTGTTCTGAAATCATAGGTTTGTATTTGGTTCATATCTCCCCAAACTTCACCTTGTGAAAACATCAAACGAGTCTTGCGATGCTCAAATGAGGTAAATGCCTCCATAGCAAAACTCACCGTTGTCCCGCCTTCAAACTCCATTGATGTTGTATAATGGTCGGGTTGGTCGTTGTCCATTCTATAAACACATCTACCGTACTGAGATGTTTTCAATTTTTCGTAAATTTCGTCACTTTGTTTGGTTAAATCATCAGTTACGTCCAAAACATTAATGCGTTGCTTTTCTTTTTGGTAAATTCTGATTGCTGAAAACGGACAGGTTGCTTCTACTTTACAGCCATCTGTACAACGATCTGTGCTACCTTCGGGTGCATTTTCACGCTTAAACCAAGTGAGAGAGCCATGAGCTGAAATACTTTTGCAAGGTTTTCCTATAATCCAACGTAAAATATCAAGATCATGGCAAGATTTTGCTAAAATAATTGGATTTGTATCTTTAGAAATATGCCAATTGCCTCGTACATACGAATGTGCCATGTGTGCATATTCAACACCTTCTAAATGATTGACACTGATGAGTTTACCAAATTGCCCACTGGCAGTAATTTCTTTGAGTTTTTTGAAATATGGCGTATAACGAAGCACATGACAAACAGCAATAATTGCTTTCGTTTTCTTGGCCATTGCCATAATATCTAAACATTCTTGCATGGATGGTGAGATTGGCTTTTCGAGCAAAACATGATAGCCCATTGCGAGAGCTTTCATGGCTGGACCATAATGTAACCAATCTGGCGTAGAAATGATAATTGCATCGGCAAACTTGGGTACTTTGAAAACATCTTCCCAAGTTTTGAAGCGATTTTTTTCTTCAATATTATGAGACTTGGCAAAACGGTCATTGCGGAAAGGAATCGGCTCGGCAACACCAACCATATCCAATTCATTTGGGAAAGCCAAAGAAAAACGTCCATATACATTTCCTCGATTTCCTGCTCCCAATACAATTGCCGTTACTGGTCTGTCTAATGCGATATATCTTTCATCCGCTTCAACACTAATACTCTGATTATCAATCTCTTCTGCGAAAGAATCGGTATTAAATAAAGACAAACTACTTGCCGTTAATCCAAAAGTTTTGAGTAGGTGTCGGCGTGAAATATTTTCCATGTATAAGGCTGAATGTTTTTGAAGTATATTATATTTGCAAATATAACATAAACACTAAAATTTATACTGATGTCTGAGAATTTACAGAAAAAACTCCCAATTTTTATGCTCGTGCTTTTGATGTTAGCTACCATAATTGAAGGAATTTCAACCTATTATGCAAGTCCACAGGTACAAAAAATGGTAAATATTGGGCATTTGATTTTGGCAATTTTGGTACTTCTCATTGGTTTAGGCTTAGTTTATGTAAAGTTTCAGCAGAAGAAAAAAAGTTCAAATAAAGTTTAATTGCTTTGCTCCCAAACAACTAATTTCGTAACTTTTGCTCTTCCATTACTAAAAACTTGCCAATCAGTGCTATTTTCTTCGGGAAAGACTCGACTAATTAATCTGGCTTCACCATCATTTCCAAAAACTTCAACCGAAGTTTTATCAACAAAAATTTGCATTTTTACTCTACCACGGTCTGTTTTCATGGGAATTACCCACATTCCAAGAATATTCACAGCGTCATTTCTGCCTGCATGAATGCTATTGATATACAATTGTTCATTATTCAGCTGATAACCAACAATTGCTTCTTGATTTAAATTTTCTTTTAATAATACTCTTACACCAAACTCGCTTGCTCCATTAGGGTCAAATTCTATTTCAATCATGTATGATTCTGTATTATTTCTCCAAGTCATACCATTGTCACCTTCAAGGCTTAAATCCTCCATCATTATTACAGTATGCCACTTATCTTGCGAAGCTAAACGAATTCTCATTCGTTCCTTTATATCTACAATTGATTGACTATAAGCCAACTGAGAAAGTAATAGCCCGCATATAAATATTTTATTTCTCATTTATTTACAAATTTTTCAGAATGGCCAAAATTAGTAATTTATTGGTGATAAAATTACGAATACAGAAAGTAGTGAAACTCTACCAAAATTTTCATTGTTTATTATAAAAACATAAATCTCAAAACCATGACTGGAACATTTGAAGAATTAATAGCCTCTGAAAAGCCAATTTTAATAGATTTTTTTGCTACTTGGTGTGGGCCGTGTAAAGCATTAGCACCAACACTACAACAATTAGCTCAAGAAGAAGGTGATAAAATAAGAATAGTAAAAATAGACGTAGATCAGAATCCAAAACTGGCGGCAAAATACCGAGTTTCGGGTGTTCCTACACTGATATTATTCAAGAAAAGTGAATTAAAATGGCGACAATCGGGTGTACTATCCTTACCACAACTGAAAAATGTTGTAGAGCAATTTGTTTAAACTAAGAAATAGTTTTTCTGTTTGGGGAAAGGACTCCTCCAAAAATAGGGTGTTTTGAAAATAGACTCACTAAGAAATAGCTTCTTTTTCGACAATATCAGCCGCTGCTTGTTCTAAAACTCGCTTAACGCCTTCAAATGCTCCGCTAACAATAGCTAATGGCAACAACAATGGCATAAAAACTATCCATTGCATAAACATCGATGAATTGAACTTTTTCATGGGTGGTTGGGTGCTATATGCACGTTTGAGCTTACTACACGTAATTTTATGAAAGCAATTACAAATAGTGTACCAATATTAAATCTTTGTAAAATTAAAAAAAATATTCTTTAAGTACAAAAATATTTTGAATTAAATTGTATGTATGACACATAAAAAAACTGCCCCTTGAAAGAAGGCAGTTTTTTTATGTTTTTCACCCTTAAAACGAACAGTTTTTATTTTAAACCATCCACCCAATTAAAACGGTCGGCTGGAGAAAACTTCCACGGAGCCATATTATTTTCGAGGTTTGAAAACATACCATTCCAAGAAGCAGGTGCTTGAGCTTCTTCCATTACTTTATAACGTCGCAGTTGTAAAATAATATCTAATGGACTAATGTTAATTGGACATTCTTGCACGCAAGCATTACAGGTGGTACATGCTAAAATTTCTTCTTCCGAAATGTAATCTCCCAAAAGGGTTTTCCCATCATCAAAATCAGCAATTGTATTTTTTTTATCAGAGGCTAACCAACCTTTTTGAATATCTTCTAATCGATCACGAGTATCCATCATGATTTTTCGTGGCGAAAGCTGTTTACCTGTGATATTTGCAGGACATGAAGATGTACAACGGCCACACTCGGTGCAACTGTAAGCATCCATGAGATTTTTCCAAGATAAATCTTTTACATCTTTTGCACCAAAACGTCCTACTTCAGCAGGGTTGGCATCTGCTTCATCTAACCCCAACATGATTTTAACTTCTTTTGTAACCGTTGGCATATTTGCCATTTCGCCTTTGGCTTTGAGATTAGAAAAGTAAGTATTGGGAAAAGCCAAGAAAATATGCAAGTGTTTTGAGTAAGTTACGTAAGTGGCAAAAGCCATAATACCTAAAATATGAAACCACCAAGCTGCTCGTTCATAAGTCACAAGAGCTGAGTCAGATAAATTAATAAAAATAGGTTGTAGGAATTGACTTATCCAAAAATTGCCAGTAACAGCTTCCGCATAATGGCCAACGCCTCTATCTTGTAAAATTGTGTCAACAGCATTCATGCTCAAGAAAGCCCACATTAACAAAATTTCAGTAATTAAAATAATGTTAGCATCTTTCGTTGCCCAGCCTTTCATCTCACGATGGCGAGATTCTTGAAAACGTTGTACTTTTGTAACATTACGTCTTATTAAAAAAACCACACAAACTGCTAGCACACCTAATGCTAAAATTTCAAAGAAATTGATTAGAAAATTATAAAATCCACCCAAAGGCTCGGCAAAAATTCGATGTGTTCCAAAAACACCATCAATCATTATTTCCAACACTTCAATATTAATGATGATAAAACCTGCATAAATAATAAAGTGCATGAATCCTACAATTGGGCGATTGAACATTTTTTTCTGTCCAAAAGCTATCAATAGCATTGTTTTAAGTCGCTCGGAAGGATCATCGGAACGGTCTTCTGCCCTGCCCAACTGAATAGTGCTTTTGATGAGTATCACTCGGCGACTAATGAAATAAGCTGCCAAGCCCAATGCAGCTACGAATAAGATTTGTGAAAGAATTTGCATATTTTCGATTGGTTGAAATGATTCTGAGATGTTGTTGAACTCATCATAATAGTATGCTTGCATAACATTACAAATATCGTAAAAAAGATAATGAAGTCAAGAGAAAAAATTTTTTTTAAGTTTTTTTTACAAGATATTTGTTCTTAAAAAGTTTTTGTCTAATTTTGCACTCCCAAACGACGGCAACGTAGCAGGGAAATGGTGGTGATAAGGTGATGTAGCTCAGTTGGTAGAGCAAAGGACTGAAAATCCTTGTGTCGGCGGTTCGATCCCGTCCATCACCACCTAATAATCAAGCAGTTATGAAGAAATTCGTAACTGCTTTTTTTATGTGGTACAACAATAGTACAACATTTTGCTTTAGATATTTAATCAATCAGTCTATTAATAACTGATAATCTCCATCAATTTCTATGTATAATTCTTATTTTGTGTAAAAAAATAACCAACAAATTTGTTAGTTATCTCAATTATTTGGGGCTTAGTTGAAAATATTTTTAGAATTATTTGCCTCTGCAAACAGTCTCACCTTAAAAATCCTTTCTTTTTTTTAATATTAAACGGCTCCAATTGTAATTTTATCTGAGTGCTGATGAAAGTGTTTTATTTCCTCCTTTTTAGCTTATTATTTGTGAAAATTTTCAATAAAGCACCTTTAAATCATAATTTTTCTGAGAAATTTACCAAAAAAAACTTAATTCTTAGGAAACATTAAAAATTCTACCTATGTTTATATCCAACCTGTTGAAACCTTTTCTTTTCCCCTAAATTCTACCTTACAAATAATCATTTGTCAAGTATATAGAATTATCTTTTATCCCACGATTCTCCAAACATTTTTTGAGAGAAGTCAAACTGCCGTAGGAAAATGTAAAGGTCAAAGTATAGTAAACTAACCACTAAAACATTGACCATGAGTTCTTTTAAAAACCCAAAAACTCGCATTGGTATCATTGGAGCAGGCCCCGCAGGCATTTCTGCTGCTCATTTTTTAAAAAAACAAGGCTATTCAAATGTTACTATTCTCGAACAACACCCACAAGTGGGTGGAAAATGTATTTCCAAAACCATTGATGGCAAATCTTTTGATATTGGTGCCAATTATGTAACATCAAACTACAAAATAGTCAAGAAATTAGCACGAGAACTCAAAGCAGATCTATATACAGAAGCCAATAATAAATCCTACGATTTACGGATTAATCAATTTAGGTCTGTACTCAGTACCGTCTTAGGAGATACCTCTCTTATAAAATTTGCTTGGTTATGTCTATGTTATATGTATAAAAGATGGAAACTGAATGATATTATTTCACCTAAAAATCCAGGATATAAAGGCATTGCCAACCACCCCGAATTATGCCAATCATTTGAATCTTGGTTAAAAGAAAATAATCTAACCGAACTTCTACTTCTTTTTGAAGTACCTATATCGCTGATGGGTTATAGTAAACTTGCCAATATACCAACTGCTTATGCTCTTACCTATTTACCCAATAGCACTTTTATTGAGTTATGTCTTGCTTCAATAAGTACGAGTATCTTGGGTTATCCAAAAAGATTTAAGGAAGGGTATCAACGATTTTTGGAAAGGCTATCTTGGACATTTGACTCTGACTCTATAAAATTAAATACCAAAGTGACAAGTGTAAAAAGAGGCGATAATATTCAAGTAGAATATATAGATAATAGCAGTGATGAAAACCAAATAGTAAAACAAACCATTGAGTTTGACTATTTATTTATTGGTGTACCATTGTATTTAGAAGCATTACAACCCTTCATGAGTGATATGACACCAGCTGAAAAAGAAATATTTAGTCAAGTGATTTTTGACCCTTTCATCGTTACAACCTATAAAATGGCTAATTGTGAAGTATTTACAGCTGGAACTTTCATGCTTCCTGAGCCAGCAAAAAATGAGCCTTTTGTAATCACTCGTCAGTTTGCAGGTGTTGATTTTATTTCTATTTACACTCGTTCTGCTGTTGGCGAGCCTGTCAATAAAGAGAAAATCCTTGAAGAAAATGCTAAGTTTATTAAAAGATCTGTCAATTTAGACTTATGTGAACCATATTCATTCAATGATTTTGTTTATTTCCCTCATGTATTGACCACTCCAATGGCTAATGGTTTTTATGATAATTTGGAAGCACTTCAAGGTCAAAATAATACATTTTATATAGGAGGATTGATGAATTTTGAATTAGTGGAAACAATTATGAATTATTCCAAGCATTTAATTGAAACCAATTTTCCAAAAGTTGGCAATTAGCCCTAAACTATACCTACAAAACCCTAAAACATAAACCTATGAAACGATTTTTTTTTAAATTAGGAATTTTTCTTGAAATTGTCCTATTCATAGGGCATCTCTATGTTCTCAGAAATGGGCTGCCAATTCCAGCAAAAGATGGAGAAGGTCGAGAATTAATATTATTATTGCGAACCTATGAAATTAGTTTATTTGGTGCTGAACACACAGTGGACCAAATACTTGCTGGATATGATTACTCTTGGGCCGCTTTAGTCTTTTTTGGATTATTTGCCAGTATAATCACACTTTGTGTTCCGCTTCATATAAAAAAAGCTAAAATCTTTACCTGTGGAAAAACACTCATGTGGTTGGTTTGCTTTATTATAGCCTACAATGATTGGGGGAAAGTCCAACAAATCTTGTTGTTTACACTATTTTTAACTTTCCTACTTTCCTATCTATTCGATTGGAACCAACCCAAACAAAAAGACACAAAAATTTGCATCGTTGGTGGAGGTATTTCAGGTCTTACTGCTGCTTATCAGCTTCAAAAACAAGGGTATTCTAATATAACAGTATTTGAAAAAAGCGACAAAGTAGGCGGTAAATGCTTAACAAACATCACCGATTGGAAAGCTTTCGACTTAGGTGGGCATGAAATGCTCGCAGGTTATGGAGATTTGATACAAATTGCCGAAGAAATAGCTACGCCAACTCGCACAAGTGTCCCTCCGCTTGTATATGATACTATAACAAAAAAATACTTAAATTTCAATCAAGCTGCTTCAATTACAGGTAAATACTCAACTTTTGAGGTAATGCTTGCTGCCTTAAAATACTTGTATATTGTTGGTATTGAATTTAATAGCTTTTCGCAGCCAAGTACTGGCTACAAAAATGTTCCAGCCGAACTTTGTGTCGATTTAGAAGCATGGCTCAAACAACGCAATCTATTGGCATTATCCGATATTTTAAGTTTTGTAATCAAAGCTCAAGGATATGGTGGCTATGCTGATGGCACGGCTGCTTATCTTGTAAAATTTATGGGCTTCAAAAATTGGTTTTCATTGTTAGTTTCAGGCATTGGACTCACCAAAAAATGGCCTCGTGTATTTGTTTATGGGGCTCAAAATTTTTGCGAAAGATTGGCCGCAACAGTGCCAGATGTTCGCTTAAATTCAACTATTCAAAGAATTGAAAGAAATAACGCCGAAACTCAGAATGGGATTAAAGTATTTCTCGAAAATCAAGACAATCCAATCTTTTTTGACTACCTAATTGTATCTACGCCACTTGATGCTCCAAGTATAAGTTTAAAATACCTCGAATTAACTGAGGTAGAGAAAAGTTTGTTTGACCAACTTCAAACAATTGATGCTTATACTACATTGTGCGAAATCCAAGGACTACCAACTGGTGTTGTAGCAAATCTTCCACTTAATGATTTACAGAAAGGTGAATACACCGGTTTTATCAAAGATTTTGCAGATGAACCTGTCGCTTTATTTTTATCACTTGCCAAACCTGAAATGACTGGCGAATATATCTTAGACGAAATTAGGAAGGTGATTGCAAGAATCCCCCCCTATTATGGGGTTCAACCTGCCATGATAAAAAATATCCAACAAAAAAGATGGAGATATTTTCCTCATGTTACAAAAGAAGCACTTGCCAATGGTTTTTATGATAAAATAGAAGCCATTCAAGGACAGAATCAAACATTTTATGCGTCATCGGCCCTTAGCTTTGAAAACCTCGGTAACTGTGTTGCTTATACAAAAAGGCTAATCACTAAAAACTTTTGAAAATATGATGTTAAAACCTATTCTCAAAGGCATTATTACGATAATATTTTTATTAAAAACTGCCACAGTTATCGCACAAAGTCCTATTATTGAACTTTCTCCAGAAACTTCAAATTATGATATTGGCACCAGCACTACCTATTACGAGGATAAGACCGAAAGGTTAAATATTGAACAAATTCTTTCGAGTGAAATTGATAAGCAATTCGTTGTTTCGAAAAATGAAGCACTTGTTTTTGGTATTACCACTTCCTCTTTTTGGGTGAAAATAACTGCTCGAAATAAAAAACCACTCCAACTTTCAAGATGGATACTAACCGTTGACTATCCTCCGTTGGATTATATTTCGTTATATCAAAAAGATAAAACAGGAAAATGGATTAGTCAGGAGTCAGGCGATAGATTACCTTTTACTTCCAGAGCTATTCCTCATTATAAATTTGCCTTTGTACTTCCCATGCCCGATACATCGCTGCACACTTTTTATCTAAAAGTAAGGAACGGTGGTTCGGTGGTAATTGGCCCTCACATTGAATCAGAAAAATATTTTGTGGAAGATAGCCAAATCGGGAGCATTGGCTACGGTATTTTTATAGGGGCATTAGTTATCATGTTTTTTTATAATTTGTTTTTGTATTTTAGTCTGAAAGATATTTCATATTTGGCGTATGTCTGTTTTATTTTTATCAACCTTTTGTGTCAATTGTGTTATTCGGGGCATGTTTCACAATACATGTTTCCTCATAATCCTTTAATGGCAAATAAAATGCTGCCTATATCGGTTGCCTTAACACCGATAGCCATTTCATTTTTTACGATTACGTTTTTAAACACAAGAAAATTCACACCAATCCTTCATAAAATACTTCTATTAATTGGTGTTATTGCATTCATCAATTTCCTAACTTCTGTTTTTTTTACTGCACATGTAGCAGGGTATGGAAATGGTGCAAATATTTCATTTTCGTTGGTTATCGTAATTATTACTGGGGTAGGAAATTTAAGAAAAGGCAATCAATCTGCCAGATTTTTTCTTTTAGCATGGTCATTTGTAGCGGTTGGTGGTGCTATTATTACACTTAAAAGTTTTGGGGTTCATTTTCCCAATTTTATTGCCAGAAATGGTTCAATGATAAGTACTTTGATAGAGATAGTTATGCTCGCTATTGCTTTGGCTGATAAATATAATTTGTTCAAAAAAGAAAAAGAGGCAGCACAACTCGAAATTCTAAAACTCAATGAAAACGCCACCAAAGTACTTGAACAAAAAGTCACAGAACGTACCGCAGAGCTCAATTACTCGCTTGCAAGGCTTAAAACAACCCAAAATCAACTCATTCAAAAGGAGAAATTGGCATCTCTGGGAGAACTAACTTCTGGCATTGCCCATGAAATTCAGAACCCTTTGAATTTCGTAAATAATTTTTCAGAAGTTAGTGGCGAATTAATTGATGAATTAGAAGAAGAATTGAAAGCGGGAAATCCAGATATAGCTATTGAAATAGCCACAGATTTGAAGGAAAATCTATCCAAAATTAACCAACATGGCAAACGTGCCAGCGATATTGTAAAAGGAATGCTGGAACACTCTCGTAATAATACAGGCGAGCCTATTTTATCAGATATAAATGCTTTAGTAGAAGAATATTTACGACTAAGTTATAATGGATATAAAACAAAGAACAAAGATTTCAATGTCGAGTTGGTAAAAGATTTTGATGAAAATCTACCCAAATTAGAATTAATTCCACAAGATATAGGTCGAGTTTTAGTAAATATAATCAATAATGCCTTTCATGCAACTGCTTCAGTTATTACCAACGAAAGAGCAAATGGCTATATACCAACTATAGCAATAAGTACCATAAAATCAGCAGACAAAGTAAGGATTTTAATCAAAGATAATGGAATAGGGATTTCTGAGAAGGTAAGAGTCAAAATTTTCGAGCCTTTTTTCACTACAAAACCAACAGGACAAGGTGTTGGTTTAGGACTAAGTTTAGCACACGATATCATAGCCAAAGGACATGGAGGCACTATCGATGTGGAAAGCCAAGAGGGAATAGGTACTACATTTATAATTGAACTGCCCATTTAGAAAATTTTACTTATAAACTCACTAACCTTTACTCAACATGAAAAAAAGAATTAAACAATTACTTCTCATACTGTTAGTAGTTGCTATTGCTTACTTGACCCTTTACCCTGTTCCGATAGATCCCGAAGCTTGGACTCCAGGAGTAAATATAGGTTTTACTGGTATTTATTCTCCCAATAATGAATTAAGTAAAATTCAGAAAATGGCTGATGGGCAATGTCCTCAATGCGAAGATTTAGCAATTGATAGCTCAGGAAATGTTTACGCAAGTGCTTCTGATGGGCGTATTTTAGCATTTAGCCCTGATTTTAAAGAGTTTAATACAATAGTCAATACTGGAGGCAGACCTTTAGGAATGATAACCGATAATCAAGGTAATATTTATGTAGCCGATGATACAAAAGGCTTACTTTGGGTATCTACCAAAGGTGAAATGAAAGTTTTGTCAAATGCTTACAATAATCAAAAAATGCTTTTTGTAGATGATTTGACTTTTGCACCCGATAGTAGTATTATTTTCACAGAAGCTTCTCGCAAGTTTCCAGATAAAACCTTCGTCTTAGACATTATTGAACATCGTCCAAATGGAAATATGTTTCGTTACTACTTAAAAACAGGTAAAACTGAACTTTTGATGGATAGCTTGTACTTTGCCAACGGTGTAGCGGTATCGGCAGATGGCTCTTATGTTTTGGTTAATAACATGAATAAGTATCAAGTACTAAAACATTTCCTTTCTGGTGAAAATAAAGGAAAAACCGAGGTTTTTGCCGACAATTTACCAGGATTTCCTGACGGAGTTAATATTGGACCTGATGGAATAATTTGGGTAAGTATCCCTACGCTCCGAATTGAGTTATTAGATAAAGTTTTGCCGTATCCATTTTTACGAAAATTAATTTTACGCATCCCTCAGCCTGAGCAAAAAAAACATCCTTATGGATTCATACTTGGTTTTGATTCATCAGGAAAGTTGATTCACAACTTACAAGATCCAACAGGAGGATATTCAGGTATAACAAATGTTGTCCCTTTTCAGAATAAATTATATTTAGGAAGTATCAATGAAAAAAGTATTGGTATCTACGAGTTACCAAAAAACAATTAATCGAGAGCATCAAAAAGTTCTCTTTTTCGTAAGCACTATTTCTCTAATCGAAAGCGGGATTTATACAAGAAAAAGCTTATAATCAAGATGATTTCGACAAAATGCAAAATGAAGATGCTTACTAAATTATCATTTTGCATGTTTTGGAAGGCGACCTCAGAAAGTCTCGCTTTCCAAAACTTTTTCCCTTCACATCTTCACTCTCACTACGCTCGTATATTGCCCTTTGATAATAATCTCATTACCATCAACCATAATTTTTACTACTTTATTAGCAGGATTATGTCCCCAATAGGCGGTGTAAAGAATATCTTTGCTATTATCATCACGCTTTTTCAGTACTAAAGGAAAACCTTTAATATAGGCTTCGGTAGGAAGTTTGTTATCGCCTGTAACTGTTCTGCCGTCGGGTAAAATTACATCTGGGTATTCGATAGGTGTATTGGCTTCAAGAATATCATTGTTCATGCTCATTGCCCACACACCTGCCATGAGCCAGTCAATGTTTTTCTGCGATTGAAACGGATAGCTTGACAGTTGTTCTCCAAAGCGATTTTCTTTGTATTTATCGCCTTCGAGGTCTTTTGCTTTACTTCCCCATAAATCGGGGTTATTTACTTTTGTGTTGGGATCGCTCCACATATCCAAACCATCCAACCACATACTCCAAACGCCCCAACTTTGCATTAAATCTGGCGGAACGATTGGTTTTACCTGTACTCTAAATACCTCGCCATTGGAAGTTCGATGGTTCTGCTCGCCCAAATCCCAACCCATTATTTCTACTTCGTGCCAAATATTTGCTAAGACTTTTTTTGATGGTTCAATTTTTTTAGCAACCAAGCCTTCAGTCATGAGATGATAAATAGTACCAACATTCCGTAAATCGTTGCAATATCCGCCCACTTGCGAAACCGTCACGGCATCTCGCACAAAACCCCAAACATTGGAAGTTCCCATTGTCGGAAATGCCCGATTGTATGCCTCAAAGCCACTGCCTTGCCATTTTAATACTTGAGTCATGCCTTGTGCATTTCTATCTCCTTCAAACATTGCCCGACTAAATCCTTTTGGATTTAAGTTCCAAATGGCAAACTCACCTTCTGCTTTTTGGCTTTTTAATTCTTGAAGAGCAAAACCAATTTTACTTATACTTTTACTGCCATTCCAAACACCTATTGGTTCAAAATTTAAACTTAAATAACCAGTTTTTATATTTGGCCCCACAACATGCGAAAAATTATTCCTCAATACTTTGGCATCAACACCATCAAGCCATCTATTCACCACATCTTGAGTAACCGTATATGCTCTCGGACAACCAGCATTGAGTAACCAACCATCATAGTCCATCAATGCTCGTTTTCTTGGATTTTTCGCATTATGCACAAAACTTACACCTCGTTTGGTTGCTTTTTCGCCATCAATATCAGTGCCTGAGGCATAAGAAAACTTAACAATTTTGCCTTTCGGGAGCGAAAATTCAGGGAAAGAATCATAAAAATCAGGTAAAATGCTTTCACTTACTTGTTGCCCAGGATTCCAGAAATAGACCGATTTATTGATAGTATCAGTAACCATTCTTTTACCAGGAACAGTAATATAGTGTTGTATCCAAGTTTTACCATTCCAATATTTACCTTTTTCGGTATAAACCTCAACTACACTAAGGTCGAAACCTTCCATCGCTGCTATGTCTAAATTCTGTAATGCTGTTGTATTTGACTTTGAACCAAGTCCTATATAATAGCCCTTTTCATAATTATTATCATTATAAAAAGAGCGATTCCATTGTTCGTCAGTTAGTTTACCATTATTAATTCTCAATTTTGAAACTACTTCTTTTACTGAGCCATCAGCTCTTAGAAAACTATAACCATCGGTCATTTTAGGGTATCCATAAGATTTTAAATCTATACCTTTGCCACGCCTGATTGAAGAGGATAAAACACCCGATTGACTTTCATTACTTGGCACAGTAGTAGGTAAAGTCGATTTTTTTCCAAGCGGAGTGCTTTCGACAACAGGTGGTGTTTCTTTCGCTTTATTACCACAAAGTATCACTGAAGTGCCGTCTGCGGTAGTTTTCATCACGCAAAATCTTGGAACAACAAAGCTTTTGGGCATTTCTAAGCCATTATTTTCGGTGATTTCAGTAAAATGTTGTGCATAATTTTTATAATCACTTACTACATCTTTTCTTGTGAGCATATTGGCTCCTCTTACCACAAAGCTGTCCATTTCTCCTTGAATCACAAACATTCTATTGCCATCAACCCAAACCCTGAGTGGCTGCTTATTTATTTGCCATTGCCCAATTATTTGCCCATGTTGGGGTCTCATGATTAATTTTCTAAACTGTCCAAAACTTTGCAAAAAGCTGAAAGACAAGCACAGTAAAACGAACGTTTTTTTCATCATACATCATTAAAAATTTGAGCAAAAATATGGAGTTTTAATATAAAAACGGTGGTTTGTGGATGATGTTACTATTAAAAGCTAATTATTTACTCAATCATATTTTAAGTATCTTTGCTGCTCAACCCTAAAATCGTTTTTAACTATACTAAAAAAATGAGAAAAATACCTTTGCTCGTGCTATTAATGGGAATATTTGAGCTAAAAGCACAAACAATAACGATTCCAATAGAAACGAGCCAAAATGCTTTAGTGCTACAAACCGATAAAGATAATCGTTTGGGAATTATCCATTTTGGCAAAAAATTGAGCCAATCTTCTGAATATGTGACCATCGGACAATCACTGAAATATAATGATAATAATGCAGGAATTTACAACTCTATTTATACACCCAGTGGTTCGTGGAGTTTGGTAGAACCAGCTTTTGAAGTATTACATACTGACGGAAATACTTCGTCAGAATTAAAATATGTCAGTCATCAAACACAGAAAATTGATGAAAATGTCAGCCAAACAAGTATTTTATTAAAAGACCCTATTTATCCAGTAGAAGTAACTTTATTTTTCAAAACTTATGCCAAAGAAAATGTAATGGAGCAATGGAGCGTAATCAAGAATCAAGAAAAAGGCAATCTGATTTTGAAAAAATATGCTTCTGCCAACCTTTATTTTGTAGCGAAAGATTTTTATCTGCACCATTATCATGGCGGTTGGGCAAAAGAAATGAAACCCGAAGACACCAAACTTACAGCGGGAATCAAAACACTGGACTCGAAACTTGGCACAAGAGCTAATTTATTTCAACCACCTACTTTTATGCTTTCATTTGACCGCCAAGCGAATGAAGATGATGGAAAAGTTTTATTAGGTACTTTGGCTTGGTCGGGTAATTTTAAGATAGATTTTGAAAAAGATTCTTACCAAAATCTTCGCTTGATTGCAGGTATCAATCCTTTTGCTTCAGAATATACTTTAGCAGCGAATGAAGAATTTAAAACACCTTCGTTTATTCAAACTTATTCAGAAAACGGTAAAGGTGAAGCCAGCAAAAATATGCACAATTGGGCAAGAAAATACCGTTTATTAGATGGAGAAGGTTCTCGATTGACACTTTTGAATAACTGGGAAGCCACCTATTTTGACTTTGATGAAACAAAACTGACGAGTCTTTTCAAAGGAGCAAAAGAATTGGGAGTTGATATGTTTTTGTTGGATGATGGTTGGTTTGCTAATAAATACCCTCGCAACGGCGATGTGGCGGGCTTAGGAGATTGGCAAGAAAACAAGAAAAAACTACCCAATGGCATAGGCTATTTGGTAAAAGAAGCTACTAAAGCAGGCGTAAAATTTGGTATTTGGGTAGAACCAGAAATGGTCAATCCAAAGTCTGAATTGTATGAAAAGCATTTGGATTGGGTTATTCGTGAGCCAAATCGTCCTGAAACATATTTTAGGAATCAACTACCTTTAGACTTGGCAAATCCTGAAGTCCAAGACTTTGTTTTTGGTATTTTAGATGATTTGTTTACTAAAAATCCTGAACTGGCATTTATCAAATGGGACTGTAATGCCGTGACTTATAACGCTCATTCGATGTATTTAGAACGCACTAAAAAGCCTCAAACACAATTGTATGTTGATTATGTAAAAGGACTTTACAAAGTTTTAGAAAGAATCCGTGCCAAATATCCCAAAGTACCGATGATGCTCTGCTCGGGCGGTGGTGGACGTGTGGACTATGAAGCCTTGAAATATTTTACTGAGTTTTGGGTTTCAGACAATACTGACCCACTCGAAAGAGTTTTTATGCAGTGGGAATATTCTTATTATTACCCAGCCATTGCACAATGCAATCATATCACCGATTGGAGCAACGTTGGCATCAAATACCGCACCGATGTGGCCATGATGGGCAAAATGGGCTATGATATTGTAGTGAGCAAATTAGATGAAAAAGAGTTACTTTTTAGTCAAAATGTACTAAAAAACTACAAAAATTTAAAGGAAACGATTTGGCACGGAGATATGTATCGTTTGGTAAATCCTTTTGAAAATCAAATGGCATCTGTGCAATTTGTCAATGATAAAAAAGACCAATCGGTGATGTTTAATTATTTGACTGAAAATCGTTACGACCTTAATTCTTTGCTTTCAAATATTAAATTGAAAGGTTTAGATGCCAATAAAAAATATAAAGTCAAAGAAATTAATCTATATCCAGGTACAAGTTCAACAATCAAAGAAAATATTATTTATTCTGGAGAATATTTAATGACAATTGGCTTCAATCCAAGTGTATCAAATAGAAGAACAAGCGTAGTGATAGAAATCAATGAAGTGAAGTAAGCTATTTTAATCAGATTCTAATGTAAAGATATAAAATTGGTCATATTTTTGTTGTTTCAAACGAAAACACTCAACATGAAAAAACACATATTAGTATTATTATTAATACTTTCCCAAATCGCACAAGCACAAACGATTTTGGAAGACCAATTCCATTTCAACTTTTTAGCATTAAATCCTGCAATGGCTGGTGCAAGAGAGACATTTAGCTTAAATGCAATGCTCGGAAATCAGTTTAATGGTTCAATCCGACCACAGCAAATTTATCAGCTTTTTTCCACTGATGGAGCCATCCAACAAGGACGAGGTGGACTTGCATTACAAGCTTACAATAGTAATATTATAGGCTTCAATAATTCAGGCGTAAAAATGGCTTATGCTTATCGCAAAAAGTTTGGCGAATTATTTACCTTAGGAGTTGGAGCCGATGCTGGTTTTATTTACCAACCAACCATTATTACAGGTTTAGGTCTGAAGCAAATGTATCCTTATGCAGGCTTGGGTGGACTCCTCACAGCTGACAGATTCTTTTTAGGCTTGTCGAAACCAGTACTTTTCATTAATAGTGAAGGGCTATATAATACCAAGAAACCATTTTATACCCAATTGGGTGCTTCATTTGGAGATTATGAAAGAACTATGTTAAACCTTAGTGCCTTGATAGAAACCAACAAAAGCATAGGTAATAATTTTTATTTGAATGCAAAAGCATGGTTCAATCAAAAATTTGGTTTAGGTATTTCTTACCGTTCGCAAGAAGTAAGTAATGTGCGGACAGGTAAAATTGTACCGATGGCAGAATTACAAGTGTCGGAAGCCATTCGTTTAGGCCTTTCTTATGATCCTAAACCAGCTACTTATCAAACAACAGCATCGCAAGGAAATTTCAAACAAAATGGTATTTTACAGCTCTATTTTCGTTATGAAGGCCGACAAGATAGCCGAAGCACAAACCGCTTAAAGTTTTATTAAACCCACGCCTCTCAGAAATGAGAGGCGTTTTGTTTGATTTTTACAAAAAAAACATTACTTTATAGAATACGTACTGTAACTTTGCAGACATTTATATAAAATACTCATTTCGACCATTCATATATAGTTCAATGGACCAATTTTCATACATAGCCAACGCCGATGTTGCAGCGTTGGACGCACTTTATCAAGAATACAAACAAAATCCAGCCTCAGTTGATGAAAGTTGGCAAAATTTTTTCAAAGGTTTTGAATTTAATCAAACTTTCAACGGCAATGGTCAAACCAACGGAACTGCAGTAAAAACAACTTCTGTTAGTGCAGAACATACTCGAAAAGAAATGGAGGTTGTCCATTTGATTCGAGGCTATCGTTCTCGTGGTCATTTACTTTCAAAAACCAATCCTTTGGGTGGAAGAAAAGACCGTCAGCCAATGCTTGATTTAAAAGACTTTAATCTTTCAGAATCAGACTTAGACACCGTTTTTGAAGCAGGTATTGAGCTTTTTGGTGAAGCAGCAAGTCTTCGTAAAATTGTTGATGCTTTGAAAAAAGTATATCTTGGGAAAATCGGTTTTGAATATCTTTACATTAGAGATAGAAAAGCCAAAAACTGGTTACGCAAGAAAATCGAAAATGAATATCTTTATTTTGACCCTTCAAGAGAACAAAAATTACGCATTTTCGAGAAATTAAATGAAGCCGTAAACTTTGAAAACTTTATACATACAAAGTTTTTAGGCAAAAAACGTTTCTCGTTAGAAGGTGGAGAATCAACTATTCCTGCCCTTGATATTGCTATCAATCGTGGAGCTGAGTTAGGAGTTGAAGAAGTTGTGATAGGTATGGCTCACCGTGGACGTTTGAACGTTTTGACCAATATCATGCAAAAACCTTATGAGCAGGTTTTTAATGAATTTGAAGAAAATGTTGAATTAGAATCTTATAGCGATGGTGACGTAAAATACCACATGGGGTATTCAAGTCAAGTCGAAACACCAGAAGGTAAGCGTGTAAGTTTAAAATTAATGGCAAACCCTTCTCACTTAGAAGCGGTAAATCCAGTAGTTGTTGGTTATGCTCGTGCAAGAGCCGATGCTCACTTTGAAAAAGCTTCGATTAAGCCAAATGACCGTGATGATATTTATGATAAAGTATTACCAATCTTGATTCATGGTGATGCGGCCGTTGCAGGACAAGGTATTGTATATGAAGTAACTCAGATGTCAAATCTACCAGCTTATTATACAGGTGGAACTTTACATTTTGTGATAAACAACCAAGTTGGTTTCACAACCGACTTCGACGATGCTCGTTCATCAATCTATTGCTCAGATATTGCTAAGATTATTGATGCACCTATTTTCCACGTCAATGGCGATGACCCAGAAGCAGTGGTTTATGCCATGAAATTGGCGACAGAATTCCGCCAAGAGTTCAACCGTGATGTATTTGTTGACATGGTTTGTTACCGTAAATACGGACATAATGAATCAGACGAGCCACGTATGACTCAGCCAACGATGTACAAAACCATTGATAAACATGCTAATACCCGTGAAATTTATTTGCAAGAGTTGATGACTCGTGGAGAGGCTGATACGAAGTTTGCCGAAGAAATGAAAAAAGGTTTTGAGGGCGAATTGCAAGATTTATTAGCAAAAGTAAAACAAAAACAGTTACCATATCAAAAACCAAAATTAGAAGAAGCTTGGGCAAAATTACGCCGTTCAGTTCCTGAGGATTTTGAACAATCACCAGCTACTGGTATTTCTAAAGAAGTAATTGAAAAAGTTGGAAAAGCTTTATCAACTGTACCAGCCGATTTCAAACCGCTCAAGCAAATCGAAAAGATTTTGGAAGAAAGAAAAGCAATTTTTGCTCAAGACAAACCTTTCAACTGGTCGGTCGGAGAATTATTGGCTTATGGTTCTATCCTCAATGAAGGAAAATTTGTTCGCTTCACAGGTCAAGATGTACAACGTGGTACATTCACGCACCGTCACGCTGTACTACACGATTCAGAGACTAACTTAAATTATAATAACTTAGCTCACTTGGGCGAAGGACAAGGCAAGTTTGAAATTTATAACTCTTTACTCGCTGAGTACGGAGTGATGGGTTTTGAATATGGCTACGCAATGGCAAATCCTGATGCTTTGGTTATTTGGGAAGCACAATTTGGAGATTTTTCGAATGGAGCCCAAACAATGATTGACCAATTCATTGCTGCAACTGAATCGAAGTGGAATACCATGAATGGTCTGGTACTTTTATTGCCTCATGGCTATGAAGGTCAAGGACCTGAGCATTCAAATGCTCGTCCAGAGCGTTTCCTACAATTGGCTGCCGAGTATAATATGTATGTTTGTATCTGTACAACACCTGCCAATATTTTCCACATGATGCGTCGTCAATTAGCATTGCCTTTCCGCAAACCATGTATCCACATGTCGCCTAAGTCAATGTTACGACATCCTTTGGCAGTTTCACCAATGAGTGATTTTGCTGAAGGTACGCATTTCCAAGAAGTTATTGGTGATAAATATGCTGACCCAAAAAAGGTGAAACGAGTATTGCTTTGCAGTGGAAAAGTGTATTACGACTTGCTCGACAAACAACAAAAAGAAAACCGCACCGATGTAGCCATTATAAGAGTAGAACAGCTACATCCATTCCCAAAAACACAAGTAGAGGCCGAATTAGCAAAGTACCGCAAACCAGAAGTTATTTGGGTACAAGAAGAACCTGAAAACATGGGCTGTTGGACATTTGTATTGCGTGAATTCCCTGAAATTGGTTTAGGCAATATTGTTGCTCGCAAGGCAAGTGCCTCACCAGCAACAGGTTTTACAAAAATTCATGCCAAAGAACAAGCTGATATTGTTGAAAGAGCTTTTGCAAAAAGATAATTTATTGTTTAGTAAATTTCCGAACGAACTAAGTTAGCCTTTGTACACGTTAAGACATATAATCAAAGAAAAAAGCAGTAGAAAAATAGAATCATCATGGCAATAGAAATGAAAGTCCCTTCGGTGGGCGAATCAGTAAGCGAAGTAACCATCGCTTCATGGACAAAAAAAGACGGTGATTTAGTTAAAATGGATGAAGTTATCTGCGAATTGGAGTCAGATAAAGCTACATTCGAACTACCCGCCGAAGCCGACGGAATTCTAAGAATAGTAGCCCCTGAAGGTACAACACTACCGATAGGAGCATTGATATGTAAAATTGAAAGCCAAAATGGGCAGTCAGCAGCCAGCACTCAGCCAACGGCTGTTGTTGAAACTCCTGCGGTTGCTGAAGCTCCAAAAGCTGAAAGTCAGCCTGTTGCAGCCGTAGCTTCAAAAGTAATTGATGTTGTTGTTCCAGCCGTTGGAGAATCAATTTCAGAAGTAACAATTGCCGCTTGGAGTAAAAAAGAGGGCGATAGCGTGAAAATGGATGAAGTCATTTGTGAATTAGAATCGGATAAAGCAACATTTGAATTGCCTTCACCAGAAAATGGTGTGCTTACTATCATTGCCCAAGCAGGACAAGTTGTGCCAATTGGTGGTGTTGTAGCTAAAATCACCGTAGGAGCATCGGCAGCAGTAAGTCAACCTGCAGTAACTCCTGCTCCAGCAGCAAGTGTAGCACCAGCAGCTTCTGATGCAAGCTACGCAGCAGGTCATCCGTCACCAGTAGCGGCTAAAGTTTTAGCTGAAAAAGGTATCGACCCAGCATCCGTTCAAGGTACAGGCATTGGCGGACGTATCACGAAAGATGATGCAGTAAAAGCTGAAAAACCAGCAGCAACTCCTGCTCCACAAGTAGCAAAACCAGTGGTAACTCCTGCTGTTGCACCAGCTACACAAGGAGGAAGAGCATCACGTCGTGAGAAAATGACTTCCTTGCGTAAAACTATTGCAAAACGTTTGGTTGCGGTTAAGCAAGAAACAGCCATGTTGACAACATTCAACGAGGTTGATATGAAGCCAATCATGGATTTGAGAGCAAAATATAAAGATAAGTTCAAAGAAGTGCATGGTGTAGGTTTAGGCTTTATGTCATTCTTTACAAAAGCTTGTGCAATTGCCTTACAAGACTTCCCGGTAGTAAATGCCTATATTGATGGTGATGAAATTGTTTATAACGATTACTCAGACATTGCCATTGCCGTTTCGGCTCCACGTGGGTTGGTTGTACCAGTGATTCGTAGTGCAGAAAAAATGAATTTTGCTCAAATTGAAGCAGAAGTAGTTCGTTTGGCAGGAAAAGCGAGAGAAAATAAGCTAACAATTGAAGAAATGACAGGCGGAACTTTCACCATCACAAATGGTGGTATCTTCGGCTCGATGCTTTCTACGCCAATTATTAATGCTCCACAATCTGCTATCTTGGGAATGCACAATATCGTTGAGCGTGCAGTAGTAGTCAATGGTGAAATCGTTGTTCGCCCGATAATGTATGTAGCTTTAAGCTATGACCACCGTACGATTGATGGCAAAGACTCTGTTAGTTTCTTAGTAAGAGTAAAACAACTCTTAGAAGATCCTACGAGAATGTTGTTGGGGGTTTAAATAATTAAATTAAAGAAGTAAATGATAAAAAACATCTCCATTGAAAATTTTAAGTCTATCAAGAACCTTAATTTTGAGGCTCGTAGAGTTAATATTTTCATTGGAGAACCTAATACTGGAAAATCGAATGTTTTGGAGGCGTTAGCATTGTTTTCCTTATCACACAATTTTGACTTTGTTAATCAAAAAATTAGACTTGAAGATTTTGTTAGATTTAAAGATACTATCAATCTTTTTCACAGAAATAATATTAATAAATCTATAGTTGTAAAGGCTGATAATCAGACTTTAATAGCTGATAAAGGAATAATAAATGAATATGATTCCTTCGGAAACAATAATTGGAAGGAATCATTTTTCAAAGAAAATAGAAATTATTTTAAATATTATAGATTTAAGGTATTATCAAGCTATCAAGATGAGTTTTTAGATTATCTTTTACCTCCGTTTGGCAATAATCTTTATATACAAATACTTACAAATCAGGCATTAAGGGAAATAGTTGCCGCTATTTTGAAAGATAAAGGCTTTCGTCTAAATTTAGAAACAAAAGGCAGTAATGTTAATGTCTCAGAAGAAATTGATGATGTAATTTATACATATCCTTTTGATAGTCTATCCGATACCCTCCAAAGAGTAATATTTTATTTAGCAGCAATGCTTTCTAATAAAAACTCTGCTTTGATTTTTGAAGAACCCGAATCTCATATTTTCCCTTTTTATAATCAATATTTAGCCGAAACTATCGGTTTAGATGAAGAATCAGGGAATCAGTATTTTATAGCAACACATAACCCTTACTTCTTGGGGTCGATTGCTCAAAAAACAAAAATTGAAGACTTGGCGGTGTTTATTACTTACATGGAAAACCATGAAACAAAACTTCGCCAACTACGAGAAGACGAATATCCAGAATTATTTGATTTTGATATTTTCTATAATTTAGACCAATTCATTGAAGTATGAAAATACATTTGGAGTGTTTGCCAGATGAAACTTTAGCATTGGCATTAGGTATTAGTAAGAAAAATATCAAACATCATGCAGGAAATGGTCGAGTTTGTGCAGCTTTAGAGAAATTGGAAGGTAAAATCGGTTTCATAGACGAAGAACCAGGCAAACCACAAGCTAGCCATAAGTTTTTGAAAGAACTTATTTTTATTGAAGAACAACACGGAGTTAGGATATTAAAAGATAACAAAAGAGGTCATACAATTTTAATTGTTTGCCCCGAATTAGAAGGCTGGATTGTAAATATATGTTCGGAAAAGGATTTAGTAAAATTTGGATTTCCAACAAAAGCGAATCAAATTCATCGAATAATTACCTCTCGCTTAACTCAATTCAGCAAATTAGTACAGCACCTTGAAGCACAAGAAAATAAAGCAATTCTGCATCTTAAAAAATTATTGAATTCTTAAATATGCAATACAACGTAGTAGTTATCGGCTCAGGCCCAGGAGGATATGTGGCGGCAATTCGTTCGGCACAATTAGGCAAAAAAGTTGCCATTATCGAAAAATATAGCGTTTTGGGTGGCACTTGCCTTAATGTGGGTTGTATCCCATCAAAAGCTTTATTGGATTCTTCTGAGCATTTTTACAATGCAGCTCATCATTTTGCTGGACATGGCATCGAAATACCTGCTCCAGTAGCAAATCTTTCTACCATGATTGGTCGCAAAAATGGTGTAGTTGAGAAAATGAACACAGGTATCAATTTCTTGATGAAGAAAAATAAGATTACGGTTTATAATGGACTTGGCTCATTTGTAGATAAAAACACCATCAAAATTGCAAAAAATGATGGTTCGACTGAAAATATAAGCACTGAAAAAGTAATTATCGCAACGGGTTCAAAACCAACGATTTTACCTTTCATGAATTACGATAAAAAACGAATTATTACCAGTACAGAAGCTTTGAATTTGCCCGAAATTCCAAAACATTTAATTGTGATTGGTGCCGGTGTCATTGGTGCAGAATTAGGTTCGGTTTATGCACGTCTGGGTGCAAAAGTAACATTCGTAGAATTTGCCGATGCAATGATTCCAACTATGGATAAAACGATGGGCAAAGAATTGCAAAAATCAGTTAAAAAACTCGGTGCAGATTTCTTTTTCAATACCAAAGTAACGAAAATCGAAAACTCGGGTGAAGAAGTAACGGTAACTGCCGATGGTGCTGATGGTAAATCTGTTGAAATCAAAGGTGACTATTGTTTAGTTTGTATTGGTCGCCGTGCATATATTGATGGTTTGAATTTAGAGGCCGTTGGAGTAGCAACTGATAGAGGAAAAGTTGTTGTTGATGAACATACACTTGAAACAAATGTCAAAGGTATTTATGCCATCGGAGATGTAATTCGTGGTGCAATGCTTGCTCATAAAGCCGAAGAAGAAGGTGTTTTTGTAGCTGAAGTAATGGCGGGACAAAAACCACACATCAATTATAACTTGATTCCTGGTGTTGTTTATACATGGCCCGAAGTTGCTTCAGTGGGAGCAACAGAAGAAGAATTAAAAGCAAAAGGTGTTGCCTATAAAGCAGGTCAATTCCCATTCAAAGCTCTTGGACGTGCTACTGCCAGTGGAGATACTGATGGATTAGTGAAAATTTTGGCTGATAAAGAAACCGATGAAGTATTGGGCGTACATATAATCGGAGCAAGAGCTGCTGATATGATTGCTGAAGCGGTAGTGGCGATGGAATTTAGAGCAAGTGCAGAAGACATTGCACGTATTTCACATGCTCATCCAACGTACACTGAAGCGGTGAAGGAGGCAGCTTTGGCAGCAACAGCCAATCGTGCTATCCATTCATAAGACAATTTTCTAAATTGCAATGTTTTGTATTTCAATACTTCCGTTTAGAATAAATATAGTATAAAATTCGTTAGAAAGCCATCCATCAACCAAATGGATGGCTTTTTATTTTGGCTTGAAAATTGCTAAATTTTAAATAAATTAATATTAATGATAGCGTTATTTATAGCATAAATTACTAATTATCAATAGTTTAAATTATTACAGAATAATTCTTAATTCTACATTTTTCATTCTTAATTTCCCTATGAAACACGGCTTCTTCATTTTATTCTTATTTTTAACTTCAAATGTTTTTTCACAAAACAAAGACGCATTTTTATTATCAATTAATGATTTTGATATTAAACTGAAAGAAAAAGCAGGGGTTGCTCAATTAGTGGATGTTCGAACTACCGAAGAATACCTGCGTGGGCATCTAAAAAGAGCTTCAAATCTGAACTTTAATGATGACAATTTTGAGGATTTAGTAAAAACAAAATTAGATAAAACACGTCCTGTATTTGTCTATTGTTTTTCGGGAAGGAGAAGCTCTGATGCGGCGGTATTTTTACGAGATTTGGGCTTTAATGAGGTATATGATATGGCGGGAGGATTTGCAAAATGGACTTCTTCAAGCAAACCTTATGTTTCAGATAATATCACTACGCAACCAATTGCCGCTTTTACGATGGAAAATCTTGAACGAATTCTGAAAACAAATGACCTTGTTTTGATAGATTTTTATGCGGATTGGTGTGCTCCATGTAAAAAAATGGCACCTATTTTGAATAAAATTGCCGATGAAAACAAAGAGATTAAACTCTTAAAAATAGATGCTGAAAAAAGTGACAATATTGCATTAGTCTATAAAGTAGAAGAGATTCCGACGTATGTAATCCTCAAAAAAGGACAACAAGTTTGGCGTGGCGTTGGCGAAATGGACGAAGCAGAAATTACAGAAGTGATCAAGAAAATGAAATAAATAAGTTCATTTTACCATTAAAAAGCCTTTGATAGCTGACACTTTCAAAGGCTTTTTTGTTTTTCCAGCCAAAGGAATTATATTTCGTCCAAAAACAAAAAAATGCCAAATCGAAAACCTACTCAAGGGCCACTACAAGGAATACGAATCTTAGACCTAACACGTTTACTACCAGGCCCGCTCGGAACGATGCTCATGGCCGATATGGGTGCAGAGGTCATAAAAATTGAAGACCCCAAACAACCCGATTACGTGCGAAATTTTCCGCCCTATCAAAATGGCATTTCGATGAATTATTTGGCGTTTAATCGTTCTAAACTAAGTATTGCTCTTGATTTTACAAGCGACGAAGGGAGAAAGCAGTTTTTGGAATTAATCAAAACTGCTGATGTAGTCGTCGAGCAATTTCGCCCAAAATTCTTGGATAAATTTGGTATTGGTTATGAAGATGCAAAAAAAATCAATGATAAAATCATATATGTGAGTATTACAGGTTATGGTCAAACGGGGCCTTATGCTCATTTAGCAGGACACGATATCAACTATACTTCCGTGGCTGGTGTATTAGGTGTTACAGGTAAATCCGATGAACCTATTGTAACAGGCGTACAGCTTGCCGATATTTCGGGTGGTTCTTATATGTGTGTAATTGCCACATTATCAGCTATCTATGCACGTTCTCAAACAGGCAAAGGGCAGCAAGTTGATGTTGCAATGACAGATGCTGTGATGCCATTATTAACAGCTATTTACCAACCAAATACGAGTAATCAACTCTTATCTTGGCAAAATGCACGGGGTAATTTTGCATTGTCGGGCGGTTTACCAAACTATGGGGTTTATCAAACTTCCGATCAAAAATTTATTGCTTTAGGAACACTTGAGCCAAAATTTTGGCAGAAATTCTGTACACTTGTTGGAAAACCAGATTGGATGATGTTTATCATTCCTGAAAATGAAGAAAAGGCAAATGAATATAAAAATCAAATCTCAGAACTAATCGCTTTGCAAACAAGAGATTATTGGGTAAATTTAGGTACTAAAAATGATATTTTAATTACTGCTGTTTATGAATTAGACGAACTACACAACGATCCACAGCTACAAGCCAGAGAAATGATTTTGGAAGAAGAACATCCGCTTGTAGGCAAGTATAAAAGCATTGGTATCCCTCTTAAGTTTTCGGAAACTCCTGCCAAACCTTCATGGGTTGCTCCCGAATTGGGAGAAGATACAAGAGATATTTTAGGGTTATAGCTTATATATCCTAAGCCTTTTAAGCTTGTCTATTGCTACTAATTTAGTCACTTCTCAAAAAGGCATATCTTAAAAAAAGGGGATTTGGTCAAAATCCCTTACGCTTCATCAAATAAAAATTATTCGTTTTAAACCACTGATTATCAGTTATTTGAAAATTTATTTAAAAAAAATAAATCCAAGATTAACTGTGTGCCGTTTGTTAAGTCATAATCAGCAATAATAAAAACCAAATAATTTTAAACAAAACGATGCGGCGTTCCGCAACAAATCAACAATGAAAAAATTAGCAGTAGTTCTCGGTTTAGCTCTTATCTCGGTAAGCTCTTTTGCACAAATGGAAACCACAGTAATGGTAGGTGGTGCAGCTATGTATCCTTCAAAAAACATCATTGAAAATGCAGTAAATTCTAAAGACCATACCACTTTAGTAGCGGCAGTAAAAGCAGCAGGCTTAGTAGAAACACTTATGGGAGCTGGACCATTTACAGTTTTTGCTCCAACCAACGCAGCTTTTGCAAAATTGCCTGCTGGAACGGTTGAAACTTTAGTAAAACCAGAAAACAAAGGGACTTTGACTACTATTCTTACTTACCACGTAGTAGCAGGAAAATTAAATGCAAAAGACTTAGCTGCTAAGATTAAAGCAGGTAATGGTTCTGCAACTTTGACAACTGTTCAAGGCGGAACATTGAAGGTTTCGATGAAAGGTAAAAATGTTATTTTGACAGATGAAAAAGGTGGAATGTCAAAAGTAACAATCGCCGATGTAAACCAAAGTAATGGTGTTATCCACGTAATTGATACTGTTGTTTTGCCTAAATAATTAGGAATATAGCTTTAAATTTCACACCTCAATATGATTAAAAGTCGAGCTACACAAATTGTGTGGCTCGACTTTTTTTAAGTCATTAGATGATCAACAAATAAACCTATTTCTTAAAACCTATCTCCTATTACCCAAAATCTATCTCCTCTTTTGCAACCAACGATTAGCTTTATGACTCAACCATGCCGAACCAGCTCCAATGACAGCCCCTGCCAAAACATCACTTGGATAATGTACTCCCAGATGTAAGCGAGAATACGCAACAGTGCTTGCCCAAGTATAAGCTGGTACTGCTACATACCATTTAGGAAAAGCCAAAGTCAAGGATGTTGCAGTAGAAAACGCCGCAGTTGTATGGCCAGAGGGAAATGAACCGTTGGTTTCAATTATGACAGGTTGAATAAAAGAATAGTTGATTGCAGGTCTTTCACGATCAATGATTTTTTTTAAAACATAGGTTGTACCCATCGAAATAGTCAATGAAGCCAGTGTCACAAGTCCTTTTTTTTGTAGTACTTTGTCGTGCTTGATTAAACCTACTCCGAGTAATCCAATTGGAGTAGCTAAACTAATTGGGTACACCGATTCACTGATGAAATTGAACGGTTTATCAAGATTTTGATTCCGATTGACATGGATTTTTTTTAATAGGTCAATGTCTGCATTTTGAGCTGAAAGACTTAAATTTAATAGTAAAACAGTCAAAAATGTAAAAGTTATTTTTATCATATCAATTATTCTTTATCCGTTTTCCAATACTATTCCTCAATTGAATAGATAACTCGCTCATTATCAAGCAGATGTACATTTTCATTCACGTGCATACTTGACTTTTCATTGTCGAAATCATCTTTGTAGGCGTCTTTTAATTGTTTGCGTTTGATAGCTTCAAGAAAACGGCGAATATCATCTTTATTTTCTAAGATTAATATGGGAACTTCGGTAGGTTTGCCACTATCATCTTTGGCTACCATCGTAAAATAGGAAGTATTCGTATGCTTTTGTTCACCTGTTTTTACATTCTCTGATACAACCCTGATACCAATTACCATCGAACTTCTCCCAACATAATTTACCGACGCATGAAGTGAAAGCAACTCTCCTACTTCAATAGGTTGTAAAAAATTTACACCATCGACCGACACTGTAACAACATAGGCTCCTGCATGTTTTGAGGCACAAGCATAGGCTACTTTATCCATCAGTGATAATAAAATGCCTCCGTGAATCTTTCCACCAAAATTGGCATACGAAGGAATCATTAACTCTGTAATAGTTGTACGGGAATAATTGACTGATTTTGATTTTTGCATATAGCTCAACTGTTTTTTAAACTAATCACAATGATACACATTTTTTCTTTATATGTATTTTTGTTTAGATATATTTCAGTGAAGTAATGAATTTTCAACTAACAAAAAACGCCACCGCAATCTTGTGCAGTGGCGTTTAAAAATAAACCCTAACCCATAAAAATCAATATATTAATAACTATTGATATTGCATTATTTTAATAATTACTATTGCAATTTCCGTGCCGTTGTTTGCTAAAAAAAACTTTTTTATGTAAAAAAAAACAGAAAAAAAAACAGCATCAATTAACTAATTATAAGCAAATTAAATCAATTATGAGACTATTATTTCAAACAGAATTTATTTAAATTACCCATAACTAATCGAACTTACCATTTACTTATTTTGTACTTTTTCAAGATTTTTCATTTTAGCTTCTAATGCTTCAATCTTCTTATTAGCCTCAATCATATAGAGTGTCAACTCTTCCAACTTTTCCATTAACTTGGCACTCGTTTCCATTACATCCATTCCATTTTTAGCCATTTCTTCAGCCGATGGAACATTTGGTAAGTGTTGGTGATAGTTGATAAATTTCTCTACATCATTTAAAGGCATCAATTGATAACCCTTTTTGAAAACATAATCAGCCCAACGATCAGAATTAGCAACAGCTACTCTCACTCTTTCTGTCAATATTCCACCTTTTACAAAGAGTTGAAAACCATCAGGAAACGAATTAATACCTGTACCGATGACGACTTTACCGTTATTAGTATTATGAAGTCTTCCATCAACTATATTCCAACCAACTGGTGTATTTGTACCTGAAACTGCTGCACCTACGGCATCATTTACTAAAATTACATTTCCAAAATCATCAACCGAAAGCACTTTTCCATAACTATTACCCGGTGTTGAAGCAGCTTTGAGGTTAACTAATTGCAAGCCACTTTTGCCATCGGTATTGCTCAAGATAGAAATCCCATGAGTGCTGGTATTAAAAATGCCACCTGCATTATTGGATTTCCAAAGTTCAGTATTTACTACTGGGGTTGTTGCTGAAGGCGTATTTACTAATATTACATTTCCTTGGGTATCAACCGAAAGTACTTTTTGCGTAGTAACTGTAGGAGTAAGATTACTGTTGAGTTTCGATAATACAAAGCCATTATTAATATAGACAGTACCAGCATTACTATTGGCAATGTTATTACCATTGATACTCCAAGACGAAGGCACTACAGGTGCAGGTGCTACTGATGTTCCAACCGAATCTTTCACTAAAATCAAATTTCCATTGTCATCAACTGAAAGCACTTTTCCTGAAGATTTTAAAGCAGGAGAAGATTGTTTAAATTGGCGTAAAACAACACCTCCATTGGCTTCAAAATTGCCCGATTCAACTGTAAGTCCATTTTTAGATGATAAACCATTCATTACAAAAATTCTTCCTGAATTCGAATTACTTATATCATTTCCATTGGCTACCCATGGAGAACTAACAGTTGGGGTATTGACAACAACATTTCCCAGAATTACATTACCGGCATTATCAACTGTCAAGAATTTTTGTGCATTAACAGATGTAGCTGTTTCACTGGTAATTTGCGGTAAAGTAAGACCATTTTTGATTGAAACTCGACCAGTGTTATTATTAAATATGGTATTATCTGACAAAGTCCAAGGAGAAGGACTAACTGGAATCGGATTAGTAACATTTGTTGCCACAGAATCTCTTACTAAGATTATGGCTCCATTTTCATCAACCGAAAGCACTTTCCCCGAAGATTTTGAAGCTGGAGATGATTGTTTTAATTGATGTAAAACAATGCTTCCATTCGCTTCTAAGTTACCCGATTCAACGATAAGGCCATTCTTAGTTGATAACCCATTTCCAATATGAACTCTCCCAGAGTTTGAATTGCTTAAATCATTACCATTAATAGCCCATGGAGAAGTTACTGTTGGAGAACTAACAACATTTCCCAAGATTACATTACCGGCATTATCAACTGTCAAGAATTTTTGTGCATTAACAGATGTAGCTGTTTCACTGGTAATTTGTGGTAAAGTAAGACCATTTTTGATTGAAACTCGACCAGTGTTATTATTAAATATGGTATTATCTGACAAAGTCCAAGGAGAAGGACTGACTGGAATTGGATTAGCAGAACTTGTCCCAACTGAATCTCTAACCAAAATAACATTTCCATTATCATCAACTGAAAGTACTTTCCCAGAAGGTTTTTGAGCAAGATTGGTTGCTTTTAATTGCGTAAATTGCAAACCACTTTTATTTTCAATCGCACTATTAACTTCCAAAATACCTGACTCTAAATAAATTCCTTTTTTGGCTCGAAGCCCATTATTAACATAAACAGTTCCTGCATTGGCATTGCTAATATTATCGCCGGAAGCAGTCCACTGTGAAACGTATGTGACAAGATTATTTACTGGCGTATTCGCTAACAAAACTTTGCCATCACTATCAACGGTCAAGAATTTTTGAGCTGTCACTGTTGTAGGGCTATCACTATTCAGTTTCGATAAAATCAAACCATTATTGATATAAACATTACCTGTATTGCTATTTGCAATGTTAACTCCGCTGATATTCCATGCAGCTGGGGTACTGACCGGAATTGTTGAATTAGTTCCAACAGAGTCACGAACTAAAATCAAGTTTCCAGTATCATCAACCGAAAGCACCTTTCCATAAGGATTAAATGCCTTGTTTGATGCCTTAATATTACTTAGTTGTATTCCTCCATTGAGTATTAATTTACCATTATTACTATTGGATAAACTATTGGCGTTTAAAATCCAATGGTTTGGTGTTGCTGCCCCAACTGAATCTCTTGCCAATACTATGAATCCATTATCATCTACAGTAAGTACTTTTGAGTTTGACGGAATGGCAGGAGAAATGGTACGTAAAGTTTTGAAACGAATGTTACTTAATATGACATCACCTGTATTACTATTTTCAATCGAACTTCCTTTTAATGCCCAATAACTTGGAGGAATACTGACTGGAACTGATGAACCCAGCCCAACCGAATCTCGAACCAATATCACTCTTCCTTTATCATCTACCGATAATACTTTTTGTGTAGGTCTGCCTGCTGGTGAATTATTGGTCAATTGCTTAAATTCTAATCCACTTATATTAATCAACTTACTATCAATTGATAAAGCACTTTCTGGTTGTTTAGTATTAATCCCAACTTTTCCTGTCTCAAAATCACCAAAGATAAGAGGCATTGTAGAGAAATTATTATCAATATAGAGCTTATTACTTCCAACTTCATTCACCCCCGCCTTATAACCAAGAAAAACATTACCATCACCCAAAGCCCTCAATCCAGCTTGTGTTCCAATGGCAATATTTTGAGAACCAGTAACATTATTATACAAAGTGTTTGAGCCAAGAGTTACATTATCACTACCTGTTTTACTACTTGGCAATGACTGATAACCGATGGCAACATTGTTTAGACCCAAATTAGCTTCAAAAAGAGCATACGCACCAAGAGCAACTGAATTAAATCCGTGACTTCGATAACCTGCTCGATAACCAAAATAAGTATTCCCAAAACGATAATCAATAATCCCTGAACGATAATTATTTACTTTAAAAACCAGGGATGTTGTATCTAAAGTACCTAAAAAATTAATATCAGAACTTAGTCCAGTATTACCATTCACATTCCAACTATTTTCAGAACTGCTCCCTGATGTTGCTACAGGATTCGCTGCTGTGATTGCTGCCCCATCTGCACTTCGAGCATAAAGGCCTTTCCAGCTTGTACCATCAAAAAAGTAAAAACCTGAGAAGAAATCTGTTTGATAAACCATCAAACCATTGGCTGGAGACTTAATATTCCCTCGCTGAGCTAAGGTCATACGCGGTATTAAAAGTCCCTTCGAATTAGACGTTAGGTCTAATATCGCGGAAATATCGGGTTTTGTTGTTCCGATACCCACGTTTTCTGTCCCCGCCGTTTGTGCCATTGAGATAAAGGCATTCAAAAACACCAGCATGAACCCTCCGACTCTAAGACGGAGATTCTTAAAAGGTAAAATTATTCCAGACATTTTGTAAGAGTTAATGGTAAGCTAACTTACTTTTTTTTTGGGTAAATCGGCTCTATTACACCGTTTGCAAAAAAGTAAATTCAAATAGTATGCCAAAAATTTATAATGCTAAACAATTATATAATTTAGGGCTTTAAAATAATACCTAATTATTTTAAATAAAACACAAAGCATTGATAATCAAATATTTACAACATTGTAAATATTAATATCTAATGATTTTTTTTTTAAATATACTATTGATTAATAGTGATTTATAACTATGTAGCTTTTACTGATGATAAAAAGTATTAAAATTTACTTGATAGGAAGAATCTAAGGCAATACAAAATAATAATATACAAAAAAATATAAAAATAATCATATCTTAGAATATAATTTTGATAAAATCGTATTTTGCAAAACAATATTAGTAAGGAATAACGATGAAAGTTTGGGAGAAATAAAGAAAACTAATTACTTTTGTGGCTATGGGATTTTTTGTCGTACAAAAAGGCTCCAACAATATACTAAGTCAAATTAAGTAGATATATAAGATGAAACGAATAGCAGTTTTTACTTCTGGTGGAGATGCCCCTGGCATGAATGCTTGCATTAGAGCAGCAGTTAGGGGAGCCTTGTATCATGGATTGGAAGTCTATGGAATTAGACGTGGGTATAACGGAATGATTACAGGTGATCTTTTTCAGATGAATTCACAATCGGTGAGTAATATAGTTCAACGAGGAGGAACCATGCTAAAGTCGGCCAGAAGTAAGGAATTCATGACACCCGAAGGTCGTAAGAAAGCTTATGAAAATCTAATGAATGCAGGAATCGAAGGATTAGTTGCCATTGGAGGAAATGGAACTTTCACAGGAGCAGAGGTTTTCTTTAATGAATACGAAATCCCAACAGTTGGCTGTCCAGGAACAATTGACAATGACCTTTATGGTACTGATTATACGATTGGTTTTGATACTGCAGTAAATACTGCCTTAGAAGCTATTGATAAAATTAGAGATACAGCCGACTCACACGACCGTGTATTTTTTATCGAGGTAATGGGTCGTGACTCAGGCTATATTGCCATTCAATCGGGTATTGGTGGAGGAGCAGAAATTGTGATGGTTCCTGAAACACATACTCCGCTTAAAAAAGTGGTAAGTACATTAAAAGAGGGTTGGAGCCGTTCAAAATCTTCATCTATTGTGGTTGTAGCAGAAGGAGATGAAGAAGGACATGCCACTGATATTGCCGAAAAAATAAAAGGTCAAGTAGCTGATAAGTTAGATATTCGAGTAACTACGCTTGGACATATTCAACGTGGTGGCACACCTACTGCTTATGACCGCATTTTGGCAAGCCGATTAGGGCTTGGTGCAGTCGAAGGTTTAATTAAAGGCTATAAAAACGTAATGGCGGGTGTTGTCAATAATGAAATGGTTTATACGCCATTTATTGATACCATCAAAAAACCAAAACCTATTCATGACGATTTACTAAGAATGGTACATATTTTGAGTTTGTAGTCTATTAATGAATGAGTATTGAAAAGGGAGAATTGAAAATTAGTTTTGTTAAATTTTAATTCTCCATTTTCAATTAATATTAGAGCCATCCCATTGCTTTATAAACCCAATACCCCATCATTTCCCGAAAAAGCCAATATGAATATCCAAAACAGGCCTCATTAGGAAATAGATTTGAAGGTAAAAATTGTCGTTCATGTGAATAGTAATTTGCTCCATAAGGTGTTACATTGATACCCATTTTTTCAAAACATCGAGTTGCCCTTTTCAAATGAAACCCTGATGTTATCAAAATGACGCTTTGATTAAGGAATTGCTTCTTCAGTATTTTTGAACAATTTATCGCATTCTCTCTTGTATTTCTTGAATGAGATTCTAAAAAAATACTATCACTCGGTATTCCGCTAAAAATCAAATAATTAGCAATTTCTTCTATTTCCCTTTTTTTACTTTCGCCCAAAATACTAATATTTCCACCACTAATTAGTATTTTATTTATCTTCTTGTTTTTATATAAAAGAACTGCTTGCCCAATACGGTCACTGGATATTCCCAAAAATATATTCTCTTTTGGCAATTTATCTTCTTTGGTTGCTCCACCTGTCAGAATAATACCTATATCATGCGGTTTGACCGTCGAAATGGGTGTTGGAGCAACTTCCCACCAAAGCATTAATTCATTTACCAAAAATGGATTTGTGAATACGTAAAAAAAAATAAATGCCGAAATGGTTAATTTTTTCGATTTGGTACGATTTTTTGTATAAATAGCATAAACAAGCAAAATGCTAAGAATACCTCCTGGCATTAGTAGAAATGTGAAAAATTTGGAAACAACAATATAAAACATCGAATTTCGTTAGAAATGCTATTAGCAATTAGCGTTTAGCTATTAGTTAAAATAACATATATTTGTTTTCATTTTAAACGATAGCTAATCGCTAACCGCAAATTAACAACCATTTAACAACAAGGAATAAATTAAGCACTTATCTTTGTAAAAATATAATAAATGCCTAAAAATCACCAAAATATGCGAATCAGTTACTTATATTTAAAGAGTCTTTTACTCTTTTGTGCTCTTATTTTCTCAACAAATACTTTTGCTCAAGAATTTGGTCACTCTATCAAAGTACGTATGAAAGGCGTTACTGAAGGAAAAACTTGCCATTTAGCACACTTTTTTGGGTATAATCAGTATATAAAAGTTGACTCGGCCAAGGTAATTGGTGGAGAATTAGCATTTCAAGGCAAGGATCCACTCAAAGGAGGAATTTATTTGATAGTCCTTTCACCTTCAAAATACTATGATTTTGCGATCAATGGCAAAGAACAATTTATAGAAATAGAAAGTGATACAAGTGATTTTGTAGGAAATGTAAAATTTAAAGGCTCGAAGGAAAATGACATCCTTTTTGGCTACCGCAAGTTTTTACAAGCAAAAAGCAAAGAAGCTGAAAGTATCAATACAATGGCCAAAGATCCCGCTTCACAAGAAGCAGGTCGTAAGAAAATGGAGAGTATTCAGAAAGAAGTGGATACTTTTATGAAGGATATAGTAAAAAACAATGAAGGAACATTTGCCGCAAAGGTTATTAAAGGAAATATGGAACCTGAAATGCCAACAGTTTTACCAAAAAAAGCCAACGGCCGCCCAGATTCAACTTATTTGTTTAATTATTACAAAAATCACTTCTTTGATAATATTGATTTGACAGATGACAGATTATTGCGTTCACCATTTATTCATACCAGAATAGAACGTTATTTCAAAGATTTAGTCTATCAAACTACAGATTCTGTCAATCATGATGCCGACAAAGTATTAAAATTAACAAAAAAGAATCAAGAGGTCTATCGTTTTGCTTTATGGTGGGTTACAAACAAATACGAAAACAGTGAAATCGTCGGTCTTGATGGTGTTTTTATTCATTTAGCTGAAAACTATTACTTGAAAGATGCTGATTGGTTGGACTCAACTCAAAGAGCCAAATTTAAAGAAAGAGTTGATATTTTGAAGCCTTTGCAAACAGGTTTAGTATTTCCAACTTTGGTAGTTTCTGATTCTTTAGGACGAGAGTATAATCCTATGCAAAGCAAAACTAAATATACCATTGTACATTTTTATGACCCTGATTGTGGACATTGCAAGGAATCAGCTCCAAAGTTGATGGAATTTTATAATGCCAATAAAGCAAAAGTTACTATCTATAATGTGAGTATTGCCTATGACAAAAAGAAAATAAGTAATTTTGTATATACTTATAAAACAGGACCTTTACTCAATCTTTGGGATGCAAAAGGCAAGTATTATTTCCGAAATAATTTTGATGTGTACTCTACACCAACCAATTATATTTTGGATAAAGACAAAAGAATCATCGCTCGCCGAATACCAGTTGAAAAATTAGAAGATTTTATCAATTTCTATGAGCGTCAGCAAATACAAAAACAAGCAGAAAATCAAGGGAAGTAACGCCTGTATAAATTAAAAATAAAAAACTGGAATAGTACTATTCCAGTTTTTTATTTTTAAGAGAATCAACATTTACTCCATTTTTTTCAACTCCTTCAAAAGCATGTCAATTTGCTCCATTGTATTTGAAGGAAAATTTGAAATCCTGATTTGCGTATCTTTGTTTGGGCCATAACCGCTACCCACAATCATATTTTTTTCTTTCAACTTTTCAATAATACTTTTCGACGATTTTTTGGTATTAGCTACTACTACTGTCTTTGAGCGATGTTCTGCATTTTTGACAGCAATGCTACATAAATTACTGGTTTCTAAGTATTTATATATTTTTTTTGATTTTTCTTCAGTCTCTTTTCTGATATTATCGATACCTGTTTTATTCATATCTTCAGCAACTTTTCCAAGCAAATAAATACCAAAAACATTAGGCGTTGCAGGTGTCTCAAAGGTTTCATAATTTTTCCAAAGTGTTGGCAAGTTATTATGAGCACCAATGGTTAATCCTTCGTATTTTGAAAGTCTTTTTGCTTTTTCGAGACATTTTTCATTAGCAATCCAAACACCCAAACCCGCAGGCAATCCAAACGCTTTTTGGACTGAAAAGAAAGCTGTATCAACCAAATCTAAATCTATCTCAGGAATAGGTGCAGAAGAAACCATATCAACCGCCATCAAGCGTTTTTGGTTGCTTCGTTTCAATTTATGGATGTCGGCTTCACGCATTTGTACGCCTGTACTTGTTTCGTTCTGAGTGACACAAATCAACTCGGCATATTCAGGGACTTCCACTTCTCCATAACTAAAACCCTCTCCTATCGGTTTTTCTTGTTTATGGGCATATTTTTGAGCGGCAATGGCATATTTATAGAACTTATCGGAAAATGACCCATTGACTAAATGGAAACTTTCGTGTTCAACCAAGTTCATTAAAATTCGTTCCCAAACCTCTGAAGCAGAACCAGTAAAGAAAATACCTGATGAATCGGGGATATTCATTAATTCCCGTAGATTTTCAACACAATGTTGGTAAATCTTTCGAAACTGACCACTTCGATGTGAAATTGAACCAATTTGTTCGTCAAGGGCTTGACGTGTGAAATCTTCAAATTTAGGATGAAGTTCGGCAGGGCCAGCGGTAAAATAAATATTTTTCATCGTGATTTTTGTTTCGGAGAGGTCAAAAATAAAAAAAGTCAACGAAAGAGTTATCCTGTTGACTGTAAATGCTTTAAAAAGTATAACTCTTTCTTGATAATGTGATAGGAGTTAGGAGATGGGTTTTAGGATTTAGGAGTTTAGTTGAAAAAAAACTAATATCTATCTCCTAAATCCTAATTCCTAAAATCTAATTTTCTGGTAAAAATGTAAGATAACTCAATTGAGTTTCATCGAACATTTCTTGGGTTATTTCCTGTAATTCGCTTGCCTCAATTTTTTTAATTTCAGAAAAAATATTTTCCAGCGATTCTACTTTTCCTACATCTAAAATGCTCTTCGCCATCATCAACATAAAGTTTTGATTACTCTCTTCGGCCATTGCCAATTGTCCCATCAATTGTTCTTTGACCGTATGGAGTTGAAATTTCCCTAAAGGTTTCTCTTTCAACACTTGCATTTCTTTCAAAATCAACGCATTGGCTTTTTCAAGGTTCGACTTATCAGTAGCAAAGTAAATCCCCAAGAAACCAGTATCGGTAAATGGCGAATAAGTAGCATCAATGCCATAAACCAAACCAAATTTTTCTCGTAAAGTCATATTCAATCGAGAGTTCATACCCGGTCCACCAAAAAGATTCGTAAGCATAAAAAATGGTAATCGACGTTCATCGTGCATCGAATATGCTTGCCGACCAATTGCACAATGAGCTTGTGTTATTTTTTTAGCAACCGTAACTCTTTTGGCTTCATAACTGTTTGGTGGAATGCGTTTTACGTCTGTTTTTTTGGCAGGAATATCTTTTAAATATTTTTCCGAAACACGAATCGCTTTTTTGAAAGTGATATTTCCAACCACCGCCAAAACAATTTTTTCGGTGTCCATATTTTCTGCAATAAAAGCCTGTAATTGCTTTCGAGTGAAAGATTTTACACTTTCTTGCGTACCTAAAATATTGGCACCAAGTTGATGATTAGCAAAGATGATTTCATCAAAATCATCTTGTAAAGCATCTTCAGGAGAATCTTGGTACATCGACATTTCTTCTAAAATCACACCACGCTCCTTTTCGATTTGGTTTTCTGGAAAAACAGAATCAAAAGTAATATCAGCCAATAATTCAACCGATTTTTCGAAATGATTATCTAAAACAGAGGCATAAAAACATATCTTTTCTTTGGTCGTATAAGCATTTAGCTCCCCTCCTACTGACTCTAATCTATTAATAATGTGGTAAGATTTGCGTTTTTTCGTACCTTTGAAGGCCATGTGTTCCCAAAAGTGGGCAAGCCCTACTTGATTTGGTTTTTCGTCACGGCTGCCCATGTCGAGCATTAAACCGCAATGTACAACTTGCGTATAAGGTACTTGTCGGTGGGCAATTCGGATGCCGTTAGGCAATGTATGTATTTGATATTCAGTCATAAATTAAGCTTTTAGCAGTGAGCTTTGGCTTTTAGCTAAAAAAATAAAAAATATAGTTTTAAATGCTATTTTGAAAGACATTTAACACTAAACGCTAATGGCGAAGGGCTATTAGCAAGTATAATAATTGACAAAATTAAGCAAAAGATAGTTCAATGCGTATAGGTTTTGATGCAAAAAGGGCTTTTAATAATTATACAGGCTTAGGCAATTACAGTCGGTTTATCATTGAATCACTGCTTAAATATGCTCCACAGCATGAATATTTGGCATATACCCCGAAACCACCACGTGATAATAAAGGCCTAAAATTATCACCAAAACTGCCTACTACTCTCGTGGGTGGTGGACTTTGGCGGAGCTGGCTTATTAATAACGATTTGAAGAAGGATAATGTTGATGTTTTTCATGGATTGAGTAATGAAATTCCTTTTGGAATTAAAAAGTCAGGTGTAAAATCAGTCGTGACAATTCATGATTTGATATTCTTGCGTTATCCCGAATTATATCCTTTTATTGATAGATTTATCTATAATAAAAAGTTTCGATATGCTTGCGAAAAAGCGGATGCGATTGTGGCAGTGAGCCAACAAACGAAAGAAGATATTATGGAGTTTTACAAAATTCCACCAGAACGCATTCGAGTAATTTATCAAGATTGTCAAGAAATATTTCACAGAAAAAACCCACCCAACCCTCCTCAACAGGGAGGGCTTTTAAAGAAGTATTCTGTAAATAAGCCATACATTCTATGTGTTTCGTCTTTTTCTGAAAGAAAGAATCAAAAGCGTTTGATAGAAGCTTTTCAACAATTGGGGTTGAAAGATCATGAATTAATTTTAGTGGGTGGAAAATCAAAATATTCTCAACATATTTTGGAAAATACACCTTCAGGAGTCAGGGGTTTATTTAATGTACCCTCTTCTGACTTACCAACTTTATATCAAGGTGCTGAATTGTTTATTTATCCTTCTTTTTTTGAAGGTTTTGGTATTCCTATAGTTGAAGCCTTGCATAGCGGTGTGCCTGTGGTGGCAGCAAGTGGTTCATGCTTGGAAGAAGCTGGTGGAGATGGTGCTTTGTATGCCAATCCATTAGATGTCAATGATTTGGCTGATAAAATAAAACAAGTATTAACAAATTCAGCTTTACGAAATAATTTGATTTTGAAAGGCAAAGAGCATGTAAAACAATTTTCAGGTGAACGAATTGCAGGGCAATTGGTGGAGCTTTATAAGGAATTGTAGAGCAAGTTTTCAACTTGCTCTATTTTATCCCCTGATCCTGTTATCACAACAACGGCTAACACACCGACTGAATATAAATTCAGCCAAACTTCTCTCAAATAAAACTCACCTCTTCAAAGCAATCTGCAAGCCTAAGAGTATCAAAATTATTCCTGAAACTTTGTTTTGTATTTTCCAAAAACGCTGAAAATTGCTCAACTTCGCAACCACTTTACTGAAAAGCAATGCAATTAGCACATTGACCAAAGTTCCTGAGAAATTAAACCAAAGTCCTAAAAATAATATTTGAGAAGTAACATTATCGGACTGATTGTTAATAAATTGCGGCAAAAAAGCCAAGAAAAAAAGCGATACTTTCGGATTAAGCATATTGGTTATTGCTCCTTGCCGCAAAATTTTGAGATTGGTATTTTTATCATTTTCATTTTTACTAAAAATCATAGTTGATGGTTTTTCCATAATGCTTTTTACACCAATATAAATCAAATAGGCCGCTCCCGCATAACGAATTATATTAAACAGTATCTCTGATTGTTTAATGATAACCGAAAGACCTACCACCGAAGCAAAAATGTGTAGAAAACAACCTAAACCAATGCCTAAAGCTGCAAATATGCCTGCTTTAGTGCCTGTTAAACTTCGAGAAATAACAAAAATCATGTCGTTTCCAGGCGTTATATTGAGCATCAAAGCTGCCAAAGCAAAAAGTGTAAATTGTTGAAAATCAGGCATTTATTTATTGTTTTGAAAAATCATTTTTGAAACACATCTAATCTATAACTCAACAAAAATACCTATTATTTGATAGGAAGAAAATGATAAGCTATTAAAAACAATTTAGATTTTATTCTAAAAAAAATGATAAAACTCATTATTAAAGATGAGATAATCTATGTATGTTCCCTTACAAAGATCATTTTAGAAGAGAACAGTTATCATACCAAATGTAGAATTTTAAGTGAAATTTTGTATCAAAATCATGAAGTTTCATCTAAATATCTCATAAGTTATGAAAAAAATTCTTGTTCCTACCGACTTTAGTCCAATAGCTAATAACGCCCTTGATATTGCCGTTGATATTGCTCGCTACAATGGTGCAAAAATTGAATTACTCAATGTTAAAATGTATCCTGTTGCTGATGTAGGGGCATATTATTCGCTTTACGGTGCTTCTGGATTTACAATAGATGAAAAAACATGGGCAGATGTATTGAAAGCGGCTAAATTGGAATTAAACAAACTCATTGAAAAATATGAGGATGTTAGCATCAAACCACTTGTTGAAGAAACAGCGGGCGATTTTGTGTCATCTGTTCTCGAACATAAAGCAGACCTTATTGTGATGGGTTCAAATGGTGCTGATGGTTTGAAAGAACTTTTTAGTGGATCAAATAGCGAAGAAATTGTTCGTTTGGCATCTTGCCCTGTCTTAGTTGTCAAAGGTAGTGTAAAAACCTTTGCTCCAAAAAAAGTTGTGTTAACTATTGATTTTAGTCATGAGAAATTCCTAAAGAAAGCCTTTAATAATTTACCTCTCAAGGATGCCGAGTTACATTTTCTGCATGTTGATACAGGTTTAAAAGCAATAAATTATAAGGAAGATGATGACAAAATGCACAAACTTGCCAATAAAATTGGACTAAAAAATTGCCAATTTGAAATCCTTAATGCTGCTACAGTTGAATATGGCATTTTAGAATATACAGAAAAAATAAATGCCGACCTAATAGTCATGTACACACATGGTCGTAGGGGAATTAGTCACTTTTTCAATGGCAGTATTGCCGAAGATGTAGTGAATCATTCTGATGTACCAGTCTTTACTTATGTTGAAGCATAAAAATTTATTCACAAAAAAAATGCGTAGAACGTGCTACGCATTTTTTTAACTATCTCTGCTATCCATTAATTTAATTTCTTCTTCCTCTGCCTTCTGATCGACCATTATCTGAAGGTAAACTTTCACTTCTTCCTCCACGGCTTTGACGCTCTTGACTTGGAGCTGATTCTACGCTTCTGCTTGGTCTTTCGATGTTTGGACTGCGTTCGCCTCTGCCTATTCTATCACTTGATTCTTGAGTATTTGGAAATGAACGCTCGCTTCTGCTATTATCCACTCCGCTTCCTCTTCCATAAGTATCTGAGCGGGGTTCTACGCTGCTATTAGGTCTATTTCCACGACTTTCAAAACCACCATTGTTATTTCCATTTCCTTGTGGATAGGTATTTGGATCTACATTGCTATTGGGTCTGTTTCCACGGCTTTCAAAACCACCATTACTATTACCATTTCCTTGTGGACGAGTGTTTGGTTCTATACTACTATTAGGTCTTCCTCCACGATTTTCATAACTCCCATTGTTATTGCCATTTCCTTGCGAGCCTCTACCGTAATCATTCGATGATGGTTGTGAGTTTCTGTTATTGTCATAACCACCTCTCGAATTTCTGCCATAATCATTAGAATTTCTGTTGTTATCATACGTTCTTCGGTCATTTCCTCTTGGATTATTGTACCTACCATTATTATTGCTATAACGGCTTCTTTCAGAATAATGCTCACGACCGATACGGTTATTATTATTTCTATACCAACCATTGTATTTTGGAATAGGAACATATCCTAATCTGATACTACCAAAACCTCTTTTATCGAATCTATAAAAATCATAACCTCCTTGATAATACCATCTGCTATAACCACGATAATCACGACCCCAGCTATTAAATCCATAGAAAGTACGATCATAATCATATAATTCTAAACCTACTTGACGATTAAGATAAGTGATATCGTCCCAAACTTCTTGTTGTTCCCAAGTGCTATAAACGCCATCCGATTGATAAGCATATTCTTTACGCTCAACATTTTCTAATTGATTATAAAGTCGGTTGGCTTCATTTCGAGTAATTTGCCCATTTTGAATACCATTACTTATTCTTACCCTCACATCCCAATGCCAATCAAACTCATCATCATAGTAATATCTATCATCATTATAGCTATCATAACCATTGTTGTAGTCATAACCTTGATTGCCGTATTGTGCATTTACCGATGAAATAGTTGCCATTACTATTATTGCGGCTATCATGAATTTTTTCATCTTCTTTAATATTTTGGTTGATTTATACGTTAGATGCAGAAATGTATCAAAAGGTTTGTTTCGTTTTTGTTAATCGAATGTTAATAGCATATAACACACTCATTATCAATTCTTTAAATGAAATTCTATAAGTAGTTTTTAGGGAAAAATAGTTATATATTTGAACCTTATTGATATGAATAATTACTAATTAAAACCCATCCAAATCAATAACATTTCTTATCTATTTCATTTTTGCAAAGTTATCGGAGATATTATGAATGAATTTCAATAAATTCGCAACGCTTGATTCATTTTTTAAGAAACTTTCATGTAATCAAAGCATTTTTTGATACAACATAACCAATTGAGATAGTGATAAAGACCATAAGAAAAATCCTCATTGCGAATCGTGGCGAAATTGCTCTGCGTGTCATGCGTACGGCTCGTGAAATGGGTATCAAAACAGTAGCTGTTTTTTCGGAAGCTGACCGTAATTTTCCACACGTTAAATATGCTGACGAAGCTGTTTGCATTGGGCCAGCTCCATCAAAAGAATCCTATTTGCTTGGAGATAAAATCATTGCCGTTGCTCAACGCTTGGGTGCAGATGCTATTCATCCTGGTTATGGATTTTTATCTGAAAATGCTGAATTTTCTCGTAAAGTACAAGAAGCTGGCTTGATTTTCATTGGACCTTCTCCAGAATCAATTGAGGTAATGGGTGATAAATTATCATCCAAGCACGCCGTAGCAAAATACAATATTCCTATGGTTCCTGGCACACCAGATGCAATCACCGACCGAGTGGCAGCCAAACAAAAATCTGCCGAAATTGGCTATCCTGTTTTGATAAAAGCCAGTGCAGGTGGTGGTGGAAAAGGTATGAGAGTAGTAGAAAATGAAGAAGAATTTGATGAACAAATGGATAGAGCTGTGGGAGAAGCTATTTCTTCTTTTGGAAATGGAGCTTGTTTTATCGAAAAATATATCACCAAACCAAAACATATCGAAATTCAAGTTGTAGGTGATAAGCATGGAAATGTCGTTCATTTTTTTGAACGTGAGTGTTCAATTCAACGACGACACCAGAAAGTAGTGGAAGAAGCACCTTCGTCGGTTTTAACGCCCGAAATTCGTGAAGCAATGGGGCAATGTGCTGTAATGGTAGCAAAAGCCTGTAATTATTACGGAGCAGGCACAGTTGAATTCATTGTCGATGAAGATTTGAATTTTTATTTCCTTGAGATGAATACTCGTTTACAAGTCGAACATCCTGTTACAGAGATGATTACAGGAATTGATTTAGTAAAAGAAATGATTTGGGTTGCTGAGGGAAAACCTTTGAGTGTCAAGCAAGAAGATTTAAAAATTAATGGGCATGCGATTGAAGTACGAGTTTGTGCCGAAGACCCTATGAACAATTTCCTACCCGATGTTGGTAAACTCCAAACATACGTGCGTCCGCAAGGCAATGGTGTACGAGTAGATGATGGCATAGAAGAAGGAATGGAGATTCCTATTTACTATGACCCTATGATTGCCAAATTGATTGCTTATGGAAAAGATAGAAATGAAGCCATCGAGAAAATGCTTCGAGCTATCGACGAATTTAAGATCACGGGAGTGGCAACGACACTTCCTTTCTGTACATTTGCTTTAAAACACGAAGCATTTGTAAGTGGAAAATTCGACACTCGCTTTGTCGGTTTATATTTTACTCCCGAAGTGATACAAAAAGAAACTGACCAAACTGAACTTGAAATTGCAGCAGTTTTGGCAAGTCAATTATTGAAAAATAGACAAGCTCCACAAACAATTGCCAGTGTTCAACCAAATAGCCAATGGCGGAAGAATAGAGCTTCTTTAAGAGGGTAAAACCTATAAGGTCTGATTTGCTTCATCAGGAAGAAGCTCTTTTTTTGGGTAAAACCTGCAAGGTCTGAAAAGACCTTACAGGTTTTGTTTGCAGTATAAATTTTATAACTCATTGATAATCAAACACATGCAGCACCATTTTTTCGCTAAACAAGAAGATTTTCGAAAATGGCTTGAAGAAAACCATGATAAAGAAGCTGAATTATTGGTTGGATACTATAAAATTGAAACTAAAAAACCAAGCATGACATGGTCGCAATCGGTTGACCAAGCTCTGTGCTTTGGTTGGATAGACGGTGTAAGAAAAACAATTGATAGTGAAAGTTATTGTATACGCTTTACTCCTAGAAGGGCAACAAGCATTTGGAGTGCTATCAATATACAAAAAGTGGAAGAACTTACACAAAAAGGACTTATGCAAGCCGCAGGTTTAGCTGCTTTTGCAAAACGACAAGAACATAAATCAAAAATTTATGCTTACGAAAAAGAACCTCTACCACTTGATGAAGCATTTGAAATACAATTCAAAGAAAATAATCAAGCATGGAGATTTTTTCAATCACAAGCACCTTCCTACAAAAAACTCGCTATTCATTGGATTATGAGTGCCAAGCAAGAAGCCACAAAAACAAGTCGATTACAAAAAATAATTACTGAAAGTGCGGCTGGACGAAGGGCTTGGTGATAAAGTCAGATCAATTAGATAAAACATTGACTATCAATAGATAAAAATATAAATGGCTTTTAGAATTTAATCAAATCTATTGTATATATTTGATTAAATTCTAAACCTCTGAGCCATGTTTAACAGATTTCTACTTTTGTTTTCTCTCTTGGTTTCATGGCAAGCTTTTGCCAACTCCATTTTAATTCCGATGGATGATGCTCAAACCAACCATCTCAAAGCCTATGGAATTGCCTATACTACTTTAAAATCAAATACCGAGATTGATTGGTTACTCAATTATAGAGGTGGCAGTTTTTTGATGGATTATTCATCAAATATTCAAAAAGAATGCCTTGTTAGAGGTGTTTCATTTGAAATTATTTCGGAAGCCGAAGTACAGTCTTTAAAACGAGAAATAACTAATCCAGATGTCAATATGGAAGTAATGCGGCTCTATAAAGCAGCCCGAATTGCGGTTTATACACCTTCCAAAATAAGCCTTTCTTCTTTTGAAGATACTGACGCAGTTCTTTTAGTGCTACGCTACGCCGAAATACCTTTTGATATGATTTATGATGAAGAAATTTTAAGAGGTGATTTGAATAAATATGATTGGTTGCACCTACACCATGAAGATTTTACAGGTCAATTTGGAAAAAACATGCGTCGAATGAGTGCCAAAGATATGAAAGCCCAAGAAGAAATTGCTGCTCGATTCAAATATGCCAAAATTTCACAATTAAAATTAGATGTTGCTAAATCCATTAAAGCTTTTTGTATGGGAGGTGGCTTTTTGTTTGCTATGTGTTCGGGAGCCGAAACACTTGATATTGCTTTATCTGCCGAAGGCACTGATATTGTTAGTAGTCGTTTTGATGGTGATGATATTGACCGCAATGCCCAATCAAAATTAGATTTTAATAAAACTTTTGCCTTTGAAGATTTTACTTTATATCTCAATGAAGCAAGTGAAGGCTATGGTATGGGCGGAGGAGGAATGTCTTTCTCTGACATCAATGTTTCGTCAGGAAGATGGGATGAAGAAACAAATGCTTACTTCGATTTATTTGATTTCTCGGCAAAATGGGATTTTATTCCTGCTATGCTGACCCAAAATCATGAACATTTAATCAGAGAATTTATGGGACAAACTTCTGCTTTCAATAAAAGTACTGTAAAACCAAGTGTTTTGGTGATGGGTGAAAGTAAAGAATCAAACCGCTATATTTATGGAGAATTAGGTCTTGGGCAATGGGTTTTTTATGGAGGGCATGACCCCGAAGGTCGTAGAGGTTTTCATCGTACACCCACCGACCTCAATTTATTTCCTCACTCGCCAGGTTATAGACTTATCTTAAATAATGTACTTTTTCCATCAGCAAAAAAGAAAAAAAGAAAAACCTAATTTTAGCAAACAACTAACATTCTTCAATCTTCAAAAAAGTTTTTTGCGAAACTAAAAGCATCATTTTCGATGCTTTTTTTTCGTTATTGCCACATTTATTCTATAAAATGTGTAGGCGAATAAAATAAAAATTACGATAAAAAGGGAGATTTTGTAGATATTTAAAATTTATCTACTAATTTTGAGTATCTATAAAATTAACCACTATCAAGTCAGCACCCAACGGCCTCCTGCCGCTACTTCTTGGTGTGGAAATTCATAGAGAATCTTTAAACGTGTAAAAAAAGCAAATCCCATAAATTTATTGGGAAATTAAACATCTAACCTTAACTAACTATTATTTATGATAGCTGAAAAGCCCATGAATGAGTTTCCTGTCATGGATACAGGAGACGGCATTGTCTTATTTCACCCAAATATTCCAGCTAAAGCCTCTTTATACGTAAGCGAAGTTCTTAACACTCGATGGATCGGACAAGGCCCCAGAGTTGATGAATTTGAAAAACGCTTTGAAGAAAAATTTACTACTCCTTGTAAAAGTCTTGCAGTCGGTTCTGGAACTGATGCTCTCCACTTAGCTTATTTATTAGCCAATTTAAAAGCAGGCGACGAGGTAATTGCACCAGTATTTACTTGTACTGCTACCAACATCCCATTTTTATACATGGGTGTAAAAATTGTCTTTGCAGATGTTGACCAAAATTTAAATATTAATGTAAAGCATGTAGCCCAACTCATTACACCCAAAACAAAAGCCATTGTTTGTGTACATTATGGTGGTCTTCCTTGTGACATGGATGAACTTTGGGAACTCGGTGCCAAACACAATATTGCGATTATTGAAGATGCGGCACACGCTGTTGGAGCAAAATATAAGGGCGAATATATTGGTAGCCAAAGTGATTTTTCGATGTTCTCGTTCCAAGCAATCAAACATATCACCACTGGTGATGGAGGAATGTTGGTGATAAAAGACAAATCATTGGTTGAAAAAGCTAAACGTTTACGTTGGTTTGGGATTGATAGAAGTAGCAAACAAAAAGGCATCTGGGAAAATGATATTACAGAAATTGGCTACAAATATCAAATGACTGATATTGCTGCCAGTATCGGACTTGCTGCTATCGAGGAATTTGACGAGCATTTAGCCCATCGCCAAAAGCTTTATCGCCTTTATTGCGATTTATTAAAAAATGTAAAAGGTATAAGAGTTATTGGTAGCGAATACGAAGATAGAGAACACGCTGCATGGCTACTCACGGCCGAAGTTGATTACCGAGAAGCATTGGTAAAACACCTCCGTAATCACGGAATCGAATCTGGACAAGTCCATTACAGAAATGACAAATATAGTGTTTTTGGTGGTCGTCAAATAGGACAATTTCCTAAAATGGATGCCATTGAAGATCGTTATTTGGTGCTGCCTCTCCATGCTAAAGTAACTGAAGAAGATGTAGCATACATTGCCTATATTTTGAAAAAGGGCTGGTGAGCTATTGAATGGATAATGCAAAACAATGGATAATTGATAGTTATAAAATATTGATTATCAGTTGTTTTGTATTATCCATTTTTAATTATCAATTATTAATTATCCATTAACTAAGCTCCATGGATTTTATTTTTAAGCGAGTTTCGCTGTCTTTTTCTCCAACATTTTCTATTCTTATTCCTTCATGGAACAACCTTGATTATTTGAAATGTGTGGTTGATAGTATCAGAAAAAATAGTAGGTACAAACACCAAATTATTGTGCATATCAATGAAGGCAATGATGGATCAGAAGCATGGGTTTTGAGTCAAAATGATATAGGATACACCAAAAGCAAGCAAAACTCAGGTGTATGCTATGGTTTCAATGCGGCTTCCCACTTGGCTATTGCTGACTATCTGGTTTTTATTGATGATGATATGTATTTATGCCCTGATTGGGATTTTTATTTGTTTGAAGAAATTGAAAAACAACATGATGATAAATGGTGCATCAGTGGGACAATGATTGAAGCGATTGATAAAGGGAATGCATGTGTGATTGCCAATAAAAACTTTGGGACCCATCCATCGGAGTTTGATGAAGCGAAATTTCTTGCTGAATATGCCAGTTATCCAAAAGATGATTGGAATGGCAGTCAATGGTATCCAATGGTTTTGCCAACTTTCGTTTATCGTGCAGTGGGTGGTTTGAGCATTGAGTTTTTCCCAGGTATGTACAGTGACCCAGATTTTATGATAAAATTGTGGCATTATGGTGTCCGTTATTATAAAGGGTTGGAAAAAAGTAGGGTTTATCATTTTGGTAGTAGAAGTACTGGCAGAGTCAAACGCAATGATGGTCGTACCGAATTTATTCTAAAATGGGGTATTAGTAGCAATACTTTCTTTAAAAATTACCTAAAAATTGGTACCACTTTTTTAGGGAAATTGCCTACCCCCGAAGAAAATTTTACCTTGAGATTCAAGAAGAAAATAGATAGATGGAAGGTGAAATTTAAAACACGACCTATTGATATTTAAAGAAATAGCCAAAATTTATGTCGAAAATCAAAGAACAGATTAAGGGTGTTCCACATTCAAAGGGAAATGCTTTAACATTTATTCATCATTATCTTGCTGAAAATGATGTTAAAGAAAAAAATGTTATTGATGTTTCAGCGGGTTCAGGGTATGTAGCTAATTTATGGCATAAAGCAGGAGCAAAAGTACAAGCTTTTGATATGTATCCTGATATTTTTAAAAGTGAAAACTTGACTTGTTTACCCATTGATTTAAATAAAAATCTTTCTATCGAATCTAATTCAGCAGATTATGTTCTTTTGATGGAAACTATCGAACATATTCCAAATCAACAAGCTCTTTTTCAAGAACTTTCTCGTATTCTAAAACCCAATGGCTTATTAATTATCACAAAACCAAATAATAGCAGCTTGAGTGGAAGAATAGCTAATTTGTGGGTTGAGGCCGAACGAAGTGACATGTTTTTATCGAATGAGGCAAGTGTAATTGGCTATGATGATACGCACATTTATAATGGTCGAGTATTTTTATGCAATGCCCAGCGACTTCGAACTTTAGCAGGTTTGGTAAATTTACAAATACACCAAATTTATACCAATCAATTGAGCATTAGTTCGTTGGTCTGGTACTTGATTCTTGGCATATTTCTTCATTTTCGTTCTTTTCTTACTTATAAAAGGTTAAAAAGAAAAACTTCAAATTTACAAGAAAAGGCCATTCTTCTGCAACAACATCAACTCAATACAAATCCGACTGTACTCTTGCATAAACATTTATGTGTTTTATTCAAAAAAGGTGAAAAAAGTTAAAATATTGTACTTTATTACTTCTCCTAAATAGAAAAATGGTCAAGAAAATCTTAAATCTCTTGACCATTTTTTATATACAATTTTAAAGCTAATATGCCTCAAAATCACCGTCCATCAAAACTAATTAGCTTTAACGATTTTCTTAGTAACTCTTTTATTCCCTTGAATAATTTCAACAACATAACTTCCTGCAGGTAAAGGTACAACATCAAGTTTTGTTGAGAAATTGTCCTCTGTTTTTTCAAATATATCATGAAATAAAGTTTTACCCATTGAAGCATCCAATATTTGCACTTCAATTTGTTCTAAACTTTTATTATCAAGCGTCAATAGTAAATAATCAATTGTTGGATTTGGATAGGCCTTTAAGGTATTTTGTAATGGTTGCTCTTTTGCTAAACTTTTCTCGGCAATTGCAACATTAAAATCGTTTCCTGCTACAAAACCAGCCCTCGTTTTACTGGCAACAGCTTTTGTTGTACTCATCGTTTCTGTTGGAAATAAAAAGAGCGGTGTTTCTGTAACTGTCAAAGAGAATTGTCCCCCAACACTTGTGGCAGATGTTACATTCATTGAGTCAGTACCAATTCTTGGTGAATAGATATTTGCTTTAGCAATATTATTGAGATTTAATGTATAGTTGACCGTTCGCCCCTTTTCATCAGGAACGGCTAATATATAAGCAGATTTACCATTCAACTCATAACGGTCAACTATTGGGTCTTGTGATATTGTTTCCATATACACATAATTGCCCATCAATTTATTGGTTTGATAGATATAATCAGCAGCAGGTCTACGGCTAAGGTCTTGGTTAATTAAGCCTGATGAACCAAATTGAATAGGATTGGCAAAATTATCATCATAAACCTCATAGAAAAAGCTTCTTTCAATTCCCAAACGATTATACATCAAAGAAGACCTTAAAGCCCAATCTGCTTGTGTGATATACTCTGATTTCTCACCAATAGGAATAGCTTTTAATGGACTCCCTTGATTCAAATCATAGCCTAACTCTGTAATCCAAACAGGCATATCATTCAAATATTCGTGTGACATTTGTATAAAGTCTTTTGCTATTTTTCCTGCGTCTGAAACTTCTGGGGCTGCCCCACGAGTTGAATTGCCACCTTGTGTTGAATTGCCATTATCGGCATATAAATGATAATTAACAACATCCCAACATAAATTTACAGAACCATCTGGATTGTATCCTCTAAATTCTTTACACCAATCAATCATACCTCTCACATAATCGGGTTTTGCAAAAGACAAACCAGCCATCACTACTTTCATAGTAGGGTCTGCATTTTTAACACCTACACCAGGCCCCATCGTATTTTTATGTCCATCATAAAAAGCTGATAAGTTGGCAGCATGTTCACGAGCCGTTTGATAAGCATTACGACCTCTCCACCATTTGTCACGTTCATTCCCACATTCCATGTATTTGACTACACCCAAGCCCACTTTTATCGAGTTAACATTATCATTCGTCCAACGTGGTTTATTGTAAACACTCAATAATGATTGATCAACATTAGTATTACTACCAAATCGAGCTGCATATTGAAAAGCTACTCTTGCTTGTTCGATATAGGAGGTTGGGTCTAAAACTGATTTTCCATATTTCACTGGCGAAATATTATTATCTCTATCGGCTACGGGATAAGTATTCACAAGCCAATCTGGGGCAGTTTGAATACAAGCTAAAACCTCAATATCTTCTAATTTGCAACGTTGGTAAATAGCATCATAATTCCATCCTCCATTAAAAGTTGGGTTAAATGTATAGCTTCCTTCTTTTGCTTCAAGCTTATCCCAATCAATGTAATGACGAAAACCACCAAAGGATTTCATTGCTTTAAATTTATTTTCATCAATTAATGACGAATTGTGTATATCATAAAAATCCCATTCAAATCCATTTACGCCCAAACCTTGTTTCATTTTAATAGTCTTTTTCGGAACAGCAGCAAGTGTTTTAGTACTTGCAGTATAAGTTCCATACAATTCTATTTCAGTTGGATAATTACCATAAGTATTGATGAGTAAATACCTAATATTTGCGGTCGGAGGATTTTTTAGTACAAAGGTATTAGGAGTAGTGGGGTCTGGACCAACCCATTCATTGTATAATTCTCCTGTAAATTTAGCAACTGTAATTTTCTCCCATGTATCAGTAATAATTGAAAGCGTCATTGGTTGATTTACAAAAATTCCTTGACCGTCACGGAAACGAATACTTTGTAAAGTCATTTGTTCATCTGAAGCAAGAGGATAATATGCATCCCAATTACTCATTACTTTTCCCCAACCAGCTTCAACACTTACCCCCAAAATGCCATCCGTTAAACCTTCTAATCCATAATGTGTATTATTTAATTGATACCAGCGTTTCCCATCAAGAGGAATTTTAGTCCCAATAATGGTTGGTGTTATAGGAGTTGGAGGAACAACAGTAATCGTAGGTGGTGTGTTTGTGCCAAGAGGTACAACATCTCCCAATGGGCTGGTAGCCGTTGTAATAGTCGGAAGGCCATAAACTCGCACTTTTTGAGGAATATTATTACTATATTTATGTATAATTATAGCATCCGCATCAACTGGTGTAGCAACGGCTAAATCAACAAATTGCTTATAAGTAAGACCTTCAAATAAGCCCAAGAAAATTCTTGTACTCCCATCCAAAGCATAAATTGACACAGGATTATCGGTAAAAGTGCCTTCATAGTCATATAATGAAAGTTTTGTAATTTTAGTACGATGCTCTAATTTCAATCGAATATCGACCCATTTAGCATTACTTCCCCAAGCACTGCTCACCAAACTATTCAAATCATCATTCAACCACGGCGTATAGTCTTGTCCTGTATTTTCGCCTGCTTTTATTTCAATAATATTCACACGTGACGCTGTTACTACTGGGGCTATTGGCGTCACTTCTGGAGTTGGCGTAATCACAACTGTTGAAGCAGTTGTTGCTTCAGTACCGTAAATTTGAATTTTTTGTGGAATATTATTTCCATATTTATGAATAATGATCGCGTCAATATCAAAAGGGTTTTTAACGACAATATCAACAAATTGTTTATAGGTGAGTCCTTCAAAAGTACCTATTAATGTTTTAGCCGTTCCATCTAATCCATAAATACTAACAGGATTATCACTGAAAGTTCCTTCATAATCATATAAAGAAAGTTTGGTAACTTTGGTACGTTTCTCTAAAGTCAATTTTACATCAACCCATTTGGAATTATTTCCCCAAGCACTTTGCACTAAACTCGTAAGATCATCGTTCAGCCACGGAGTGTAATTTTGTCCTGTATTTTCACTTGGAGTGATAGCAGAAATCTTGATACGTGTTGGAGTTTGACCAAAACCCACAACAGAGGTAATAAAAAGGAGGATAAAAAACATTAACTTTTCCACGGCTTTTAGCGATTAAAATAGGGTTTTATAAAAAGAATAAAATCTTAAAAAGTTTATAAGTCTATTTTGGGCTACTAAAAAGTTTATAAGTCTATTTTGGGCGACGTAGAAAATAATGTACTAATGTAAGAAATTATGCTGACTAATTTTAGGTATTTTAAAAAATTAAATGTCTTTTTTTTAAATTTTATTTAAAAAAAAATTTAGAACAAAGAGATAAAGTTAAAAGCCTCAAAATTATATAATTTTGAGGCTTTTAACTTTATTTCATTAAGTCGGGGTGGCCAGATTCGAACTGACGACCTTCTGCTCCCAAAGCAGACGCGATACCGGGCTACGCTACACCCCGAGCTTGGAAATTTCTTACGAGGTTATTTCCGTTTGGGAGTGCAAAGGTAAAAATTATTTTTTGTAATTCAAACTTTACACTAAAAACTTTAAAAAGTTTTTTGCGGAGAGAGAGGGATTCGAACCCTCGGTACCCTTATGAGGTACGGCAGTTTAGCAAACGGCTACTTTCGGCCTCTCAGTCATCTCTCCTTTTTCCTTAGGGAGTGCAAATATAAAACACTGTTTTTAATTTTTAACAAATCTGATGCCAAAATTTCTAAAAAAAAATTAAACTTTTTATTGATTTCTTGATAATCTATTGGCTTTCAGGTAGTTATCTTTCAATTTTATTATTCCAATCTCTGAGAAACTAATACCAAAATACTAAAGCAAAGCATTGATTTGAGCATATTGTAGCAACATGATGGTTTTTCCATCTTTTATTTCACCCGTTTCTATCATTTCTAAGGCTTTTTTGAATGGAATCTCCAGTACTTCAATATTTTCTTGCTCATGCTCGGCACCACCTCCTTCGTTGACTTTCATATCTTTGTTAAATTCTGCAACAAAAAAATATAATATTTCAGTAACTGAACCTGGCGACATATATGCTTCAAAAACTTTTTTTACCTCTCCTATTCTATAGCCTGTTTCTTCCTCTGCTTCTCGGCGAATACAATCTTCAGGGTTATCTTTATCAAGCAAACCTGCACAGGCTTCTATCAACATTCCTGTTGCATTCCCATTGATATAAGTTGGCATACGAAATTGTTCGGTTAATACAACTGTTTGATTTTCAGCATTATAGAGCAAAATAACGGCTCCATTTCCTCGATCATAAGCCTCCCGTGCTTGTATTTGCCATTCTCCTGATTTATTTTTATAATTAAATGTTATTTTTTTCAATACATACCAATTGTTAGAAAGTACTTTTTCTTCAATTACTTGAACATTTGAATTCATGATGATTATTTTTGATTAATTATGATTATATTTGAACAAATTTAAACTAAAAACAATGAGTTATCAAAATAGAAAGCAAAAAATCTTAAAATTTGTAGAAACTCGGGGAGAAGTTGATGTAAAAACATTGGCTCAATTAGTTGAAACTTCTGAAATTACCATCAGACGTGATTTGGCTTTGATGGCTACTGATGGCTTGATATTCCGCACACATGGTGGAGCTATGAAGCTGAGTTTAGTCAATACCCCAGTAAGTTTTGAACAAAAAACTGCAATGAATATCGAACAGAAAGATTATATCTGTCGATTGGCAGCCCAAGAAATATTTGATGGCGATATTATCTTTATGGATTGCGGAAGTACTGTTTTTAGGCTATGCCAATTTATCAAAAACAAAACAATAAAAGTCATAACAAACTCATTACCAGTTGTTTATGAGTTATCAAATACCAATGTTTCAATCAACCTGATTGGAGGAGAATTAGAAAACAAACGCCAAGCCATTCATGGAAAGATAGCCGTTGAACACATCAATAGATATAAAGCAGATAAAGCATTTGTAGGAATTGATGGTATTTCAATCGAAAATGGTCTGAGTGCGGCCAGCGAGAAAGAGGCAGAAATCACAACAGCGATGTCGGCCAATGCTCGAATGACCTATCTACTCTGCGATTCAAGTAAACTGGGAAAAGAAAAATATTTAAAATTCGCACCTTTAAATATCATTGATGTTTTAGTCACTAATGAAAAAAGTGCCATTATAAAGCCTTATCAGGATTTTGGGCTTAGGGTTTTGAATTGATATTTATTTTTTAACTTTGAATTCACCTAAACACTATAAATCAATGAAAACCTTAGTCATTATACTAAATATTTTGCTACTTATTGGCCTAATTCCTGCTATTTTGGGAGCCATGACCTCACCCATGATATTTGACGCAGGCGAAAATCCAAATCTCTGGCGTGTATTTTATACCATGATTGCTCTTCCTGTTGTAATCATTATTTGCCAAATCATCTCATGGGTAGCTTTCTACCGTCAGAATTACGGCTTTTCCCTCAAAATAAGTATGATACCAATTATCCATGTCATTATATTGGTAATCTTTATGTTTTCGATGGGTTCTTCTCCTAAAGAAAAAGAAAAAAATAAAATAGACAACCCGAATAAATAAGGAAGTAAACAATGGTGAATATTCTAATTTATTGATTATAAGCAAATTAGAATATTCATCATTATTATATGTGCCTTCATTTCTTAAATTTTCTTAAAAAAATACATTTGTAAATAAAATATCTTTATCTTCGTCCTCGTTATCAACTAAACAGTTAGTTACTTTCCGTCAAACACAATACAAACTCTTATATGAAAAAGCTTTTACAATCTTTCAAGGGCAATTTACGCTCTGTAAATCTGTTACCTTCTATCCTTGCCAATATCGTATAATATCGTTTCGCCCCTTTTTTCCACCCTTTCAAAACATTTTTATTTTCCTGATTTTGTTTGAAATTAATTTTGTATCAAAACTGTAACCTTTTATAGATTTTGAAGTATGATTTATTTAGATGGGAAAACTTTATTCAAGCACTATTAACTAAAAAATTAGTTAATAAACTATTCAACTTTTGCAACATTTATAAAATAATTACGACTTATCAATAAATATTTTACCCACAAAAACTAAAATCGTGGAATATCGCTCAATGGCATTCCACTCACTCAATTATCAATTATGAAAAAAACTATTACACTCATTTTAAGTCTACTTGTCTATGGGGCGGTTTTTGCTCAAAATCCTGCTCGTATTTCAGTCAAAGGTATTGTGATTGATTCTTCAAATACAACTTTACCATCTGCTACGATTATGTTGCTCACGCCAAAAGATTCGACCTTAGTTAGCTACGGTCGCACCGAAAATGATGGACAATTTGAAATCAAGGGCGTAAAACGAGGTACTTACCTTTTGAAAATCTCATACATGGGCTATTTGCCTTATCAGCAAGAATTTACACCTGTGGATGGAGCTGTTACTGATTTAGGCAAAATCCATTTGAAGCCAATTATGAAAGAATTGTACGAAGTGGTCGTTCGTACCGCCAAAGCTCCGCTAAGTATTAAGGGAGATACCGTTGAGTATAATGCAGCATCATTTAAAGTTCCACCAGGCTCCACAGTAGAAGATTTATTGCGAAAACTACCTGGTATGTCAATTGACCAAGATGGCAATATCAAAGCCCAGGGGCAAGATGTAAAAAAAGTAACGGTTGATGGAAAACAGTTTTTTGGTGGAGATACCAAGATGGCAACCAAAAATTTAGCAGCAGAAGCCATCAAAAAAGTACAGGTTTTTAATGATAGAACCGAACAGGCAAAAGCCACTGGTGTGGATGATGGAAAGAAAGAAAAAACGATGAATTTAGAGCTAAAAGACGAATTCAAAAAAGGTGGATTTGGAAAAGTTACGGCTGGAATTGGAAACAAGGAAAGGGCTGAAGTTAAGGGAAATTACAATAAATTTGACCAAAAAAATCAATTTTCGCTAATTGGACTTGGAAATAATACCAATCAAGTGGGTATGGGTTTTGATGATTTCCAAGACTTCAAAGGAAGTCAATCTTTCAACTGGAATGATAATGCTGATTTTGGTTTTGGTGGAAGTGGACGCTACTTCTCATTCGGTGGAGATGATAGTGATGAAGATTTGTCGATTCCTATTGGTGGCGGTCGTGGACAGGGTTTAACAGATTCTTATGCGGCAGGATTGAACTATAACTATGATACCAAAAAGAACAAATTAAGTTCGAGCTATTATTTCAATGGAAAAAATCAAATATTAGATGCTCTTTCAAGTCGCCAAAATTTCTTGCAAAACAATGCTTCTTTCAAAACAACCAATGATGATTATACTCGTAACCAAAGTTATAACCATCGTGTTTCGTTTCGTTTAGAGAAAACCCTTGACACACTCAATACTATTACGATAGTTGGCAATGGTAAACTTTCAAAAGGAAATACAAGATATGATGGTTTTCAACAGTTTTTTGTGGGCGAAAATGACAAAACAAGTCAAACAACTATTAATAACCAAACTGGTTTTAATTCATCTGCAGCGGCATTGACAGGCATTTTCCGTCATAAATTCAAGAAAAAAGGGCGAATTTTTGCGATGAGTGGTGGATATAATTTTACAAATTCTGACGGCAATGCTACTCAACTTTCCTTGAATGAGTTTTTCAAAATTACCAGTACAAACGATTTATTGAGAAATATCAATCAACTCAATGAAACTGGTAGCGATAGAAATCAATGGAAAGCAAGTTTATTATACGTTGAGCCTATTGGCAAGAAATTTTCTTCTGAAACATTCTATAATTTTAGTACTCGCAATAGCATTGTTGATAGAAATGTTCAAAACCGAGAGTCGAGCCTTCAGATTGATTCCCTTACTCGCTATTTTACCAATACAATTTCGTTTAATCGAATCGGGACGAGCGTTCGATATAATTTTAAAGGTATCAATATCTCAGCAGGTATAGCTGGGCAACAGTTTTCTCTCAGAGGAAATTTTACTCAACCTAAAAAGCCCGAAACAGTTGTTGACCAGAAATATTTTGCTTGGCTTGCCAACCTTCAAGGTAGTCTCGATTTGAAAAACAACCGTTATATGTGGTTTGGATATGAACCAAACGTTTCAGAACCTTCGATAAAAGACCTTCAACCAGTAGTTGATAATAGTAACCCATTGTATATCAGAGAAGGAAACCCAGACCTTTTACCTCAAGTTGACCATAACTTTAATGTTGGGGGAAATTACTATAATCCTGGTAGTTTTATGAATGTTTATTTTGGAGTCAATTATAATTATCATGTGAATCAGATTATTTACAACCAAAATATTGATAGCAAAACTTTCAAAACTACTACCAAACCAAGTAATATTTCGGGAGGAAAGAATGTAGGGACTTATTTCGGATTTGGATTCCCTTTGAAAAAAACGAAAGCAACGATGAATTTGAATGGAAATATCAATGGTAGTACAAATCTGACCTATATCAACAATATTTTAAATGAAACTAATAATTTAAGTTATTATGCAGGTTTGCGTTTAGATTTGACCCCTTCGGATAAATTTACATTCTACGGAAATGCCAATTTGGGTATTACAAACACTAAATATTCAATTAATACTGCTCAAAATCAAACGATTTATAACCACCGATTCGGAGCGGAAATGAATGTCAAATTCCCGAAAGATTTTTATTTCAATACCCGATTCAATTATAACATTTTCTTGAACGAACGCTTTGGTTTCAATCAAAAACAACCGATTTGGAATGCTTCGGTTTATAAACAATTAGGAAAATCGAAAAAAGCAGAGATTCGTTTGACAGCTAACGATATTTTCAATAAAAACTTGGGTATCAGTCAGTTTGCCAGTCAAAACTCTTATTCTGAGTCAAGAACCGAAACCCTTGCACGTTATTTTATGCTAAGTTTCACATACAATATGCGAGGCGTGAAAAACCAAATGCGTAGAAGTGGTGGTGGATTCTAAGACGAATTTTCGAATTACGAGGTACGAGTTATGAAGTACAAATAATAAAGATTTGCAATTATTTATAAATCATTCATTATCAATTATTTACAGCAATGAAAAAAATATTTTTTTATATCATTATCACATCTCTTCTTTGGGGAGCTCAGTCATTTCTTTCGGGAGGCTTTGCACACGCTCAAAAAACTGAGGGGCTTATTCGTTTTGAACGCCAAGTCAATTGGATAAAAATGATGAAAAAATTACCATTTTTGACCCAAGAAGAAAAAGACCGAATGGAACAAACTTGGAAAAATGACCCTGACCCCAAACAAAAAATGAACTTGTATTTTAATGAAAAAGAAAGTCTTTATACATGGGGACAAGACCAGCAAGAATACGAAGACGAAAACTGGAAAAGTAGAAATAGAGAATTGATTTTCCATAAAAACTTTGAAACCGAAAAACGCACCGATTTGATTGAAATCTTAGGAAAAACCTATTTGGTACAAGATTCTTTGCAGAAAATCGACTGGAAAGTCATGAATCAAATCAAAGAAGTAGCAGGGTTTATTTGTATGAAAGCGATTACAGAAGATAAAATCAAAGGACAAAAAATAACGGCTTGGTTTACAGGTGATATTCCTGTGGCAAGTGGCCCTGAACAAACTTTTGGCCTACCCGGAATGGTGCTTGAATTAGATGCCGACGATGGAACTGTGATGGTAACAGCTACAACTGTTGAATTTAAGAAGTTAGATAAAGAGCTGACTTTACCAAAGCTAAAAGGTAAAAAAGTAAACAATAAAGATTTCGATGATGTAATTTCAAAATACATCAATGATAGTATCAAAATGCAAAGAAATCCTTATTGGGCGATTAGGTACTAAAATCAATGATAGAATGAGTAATTAGTTGTAAGCTATTTACTCATTCTATCATTCAAAATTGTATTTACTTCAATCTCAAAACTATTCCACTCAAAGGTGGCAAGGTCAATGAAATTGAGTTTTCTTTTCCATGCGAAGGTACGGCTTCGGTTTTTAAATCTCCATTACCAGTGCCACTTCCCCAATATTGTTGGCTATCACTATTGAAAACTTCGCTATAAGTTCCTGTGGCAAATACGCCAATTCGGTAATTTGAGCGAGGTACTGGTGTAAAGTTAAGTACCACAATTAAGTTATCTTTTTCGTTGAAGCCTTTACGGGCATAAACAATTACCGCATTTTCACGGTCGCTTGTATCGAGCCATTCAAATCCTTCAGGACTAAATTGCTTATCAAAAAGTGCTGCTTGCGAGCGATAAAGTTTGTTTAAACCTTTCATACACTCATTTACGCCTTTGTTTGGTTGATTTTCTAATAAATGCCAGTCAAGGCTTTTTTCAAAATTCCACTCAGCAAACTGGGCAAATTCACCACCCATAAAGAGCAATTTTGTACCTGGGTGCGTAAACATATAGGTGTACATCAGACGCAAATTGGCAAACTTACGCCATTCGTCACCTGGCATTTTATCAATTAATGAGCCTTTTCCATAAACCACTTCATCATGCGAGAATGGCAACATAAAGTTTTCTGAAAAAGCATAAACTAAACTAAAAGTAATATCATTTTGATGCCATTTGCGATACATTGGGTCTTTAGAGAAATAACGTAATGTGTCGTTCATCCAACCCATCATCCACTTCATGCCAAAACCAAGACCACCTGTATAAACTGGGCGAGAAACTCCTGGGAAAGCCGTTGATTCTTCAGCAATAGTTTGAGTATCAGGGAAACTACGATAAATTTCTTCGTTCAATTCTTTGAATAATGAAATCACTTCAAGATTTTCTCTTCCACCAAAAACATTCGGAATCCATTCACCTGCATTACGTGAATAATCACGGTAAAGCATTGAAGCTACCGCATCAACACGCAAGCCATCAGCGTGGAATCTATCTAACCAAAATATAGCATTACTAATCAAAAATGAACGAACTTCATAGCGACCATAATTAAAGATATAACTTTTCCAGTCGGGGTGGTAGCCTTCACGAGGGTCTTCATGCTCATAAAGAGCCGTACCATCAAATCTATGCAAGCCATGAGCATCTCCTGGATAGTGCGAAGGAACCCAATCAAGTATTACTCCAATACCATTAATGTGCAATTGTTCAATCAAATACATGAATTCTTGTGGCGTACCAAAACGGCTACTTGCAGCAAAATATCCTGTAATTTGATAACCCCATGATGGTTCATAAGGATGCTCCATGATAGGCATAAACTCTACGTGTGTAAAGCCCATTTCTTTCACATAAGGTACCAGTGTATCAGCAACTTCACCATAGCTCAGACATCTATCTGGATTTGATGGGTCACGTTTCCATGAACCAAAATGCAATTCATAAACCGACTGCGGAGCATTCAAATTATTGGCAGCACGACGAGTTTTCATCCAATCTTGGTCTTTCCACTCATACCAAGTATCCCAAACGATAGATGCTGTTTTTGGAGGATGTTCCCAACGAAGTGCATAAGGGTCTCCTTTTTCGATATCTGCACCAGTATTTGATGCCATAAAGTACTTATATACTTCGCCATTGCCAATATTTGGAATCCAACCTTCCCAAATACCTGAGCCATCCCAACGAGGATTTAGAGGGTGTTCACCACGATTCCAACCATTAAAAGTACCAATCACCGAGACATACTTGGCATTTGGAGCCCAAACGGCAAAAAGTGTACCCGTAACTCCCTGATTTTGAACTACATGTGAGCCTAATTTCTCATACAACCTAAAATGTTTTCCTGAGCGAAAAAGCCCAATATCAAAATCGGTTAATAAGCTAAAAGGTTCAACCTTGTTGAAAGTTGGCATTGTTGCCACATCTTGAGCTTCGCTTTTTACGATTTCTGCTTCGGGAGTTGTTTTTTCTTTTTTTGTAGAAACTGCTTTCTTTGCCATAGGTTAAAGTATTGGTTGAATAAATTCGGTGTAGAACTTTCTAATCGCTACACAAATAAACATTTATTTTTGCAAATGTTTTATCAAAAACAAATGTATCAAAATTATACCTTTGCTCAAATATTCTAACAAATAAAAAATGTCAGCCCCATTAGCCGAACGCCTACGCCCTAAAAAATTAGAAGATTATATTGGGCAAGAACATATTTTGGGTAAAAACAAGCCGCTTCGTAAAGCGATTGAGTCTAATCTTGTGCCTTCGATGATTTTGTGGGGACCTCCAGGTACAGGAAAAACAACACTTGCTTTACTCATTGCGGAAGCTACAAAACGGCAATTCCACCAACTAAATGCGGTGAGTTCTGGCGTAAAAGAATTACGAGAAGTTATTAGTAAGGCTACAGGTCTCTTCCCTCCTATTGTATTTATTGATGAAATTCATCGCTATAATAAATCTCAGCAGGATTCCCTGTTGGCAGCTGTCGAGAAAGGGCAAATTACGCTTATCGGGGCAACAACAGAAAATCCTTCTTTTGAACTAAATAGTGCGGTACTTTCTCGCTGTCAGGTCTATATCTTAGAAGGATTTGGAGAAAAAGAACTCAAAGAATTGACCGACAGAGCCCTGCGAGAAGATATAATTTTGAAAGAAAAAAATATCAAAATCGAATCGTATGATGCCCTGATGCGAGTTTCGGGAGGTGACGGGCGAAAGTTATTGAATTTATTAGAATTAATTACATTTTCGTATCCTCCTGATGCTGAGATAGTTATCAATGATGATTTAGTAGAAGAAGTTGCCCAACGCAGCATTGCTCGCTATGACAAATCAGGTGAGCAGCATTATGATATTATTTCGGCCTTTATCAAATCTATACGTGGTTCTGACCCAAATGCAGCTCTTTATTGGATGGCACGCATGATTATTGCAGGCGAAGACCCCGAATTTATTGCCCGTAGAATGTTGATTTTGGCTTCAGAAGATATTGGCAATGCCAATCCAACAGCAGTAATTATGGCCAATAATTGTATGCAGGCAGTAAAAGTAATTGGCTATCCTGAATGTAGAATTATTTTATCACAGACTGTTATTTATTTAGCAACTTCTCCCAAATCAAATGCGGCGATTGTGGCAATTGAAAATGCAATGGCTTTGGCAGAAAAAACTTCACATTTACCAGTTCCATTAGCTCTGAGAAATGCTCCTACAAAATTGATGAAACAAATTGGTTATGGAAAAAATTACCAATATTCTCATAATTATGAAGGAAATTTTGCCAAACAAAACTTTTTGCCCGATGAACTGAAAGGTACAAAAATCTATGATCCAAGCAATAATACTCGGGAAAATGAGATTAGAAAACAATTACAAACTTGGTGGGCCGAATGGTATGGGTATTAATTCACTACTTTATCACTGCTAAAATGAATGAAAATATCATCAATAGAACAGCAATAGGGGTGAAGATCATTTTTTCTAAGGTATTTTTAGATTGTATATTTCCAAAAATATTGAATAAAAAAAGAACAAACATTCCCCAAAGTATATAATTTAATATTCTTTCAGGAAATTCAAATTCTAAAAATTCTGCCTCCAACAAGGCAACCAATAAAAAAAACGCATTCAAAACCAATGAAACTGTTTCAAATTTATACATATCAGTATCATTCGTTAATCTGCTTCCCCACACAATTTTGTAAGGAATGGTTTTTACTAAAACCAATACATGGAATATGATACATATTGATAAGATAACTAATAGACCTATTTGTGCAAACTCTTTCATTTGATACAAAAATAATATGTTTATAAAGGTTAGTTCTTATCAAGTAAAACTTTTGAAGAATTCCTAATAACCAGTTCCGTAGGAATTTTTATGGCATGGAGTTCTTCGGTTATTTGTGGTTTCTTTTCTATTGAGTCTAAGAGCAATTGAGCTGCTGCTTGTCCAATTTCAAAAGCGGGTTGTACTACGGTACTGAGTGATGGATTAAGCAAATAAGCCACTTTTAAATTAGTAAAACCTATAAAAGCTACTTCATCAGGCATCAAAATATTTTTCTCTTTGATTGCCGAAAAACAATCCAAAGCCAATCGATCGCTCGTAGTAATCACCGCATCTGGCTTTTGGTTTTCAATCAATTCATCCACTAATTTTTGGGCTTCTTCTACAGCAAATCCACAATATTTTACCAATGATTCATCATACCTAATTTGGTATTTATCCAAAGCTGCTTTATATCCTGCGAGGCGTTCTTTTGTAATAGAAAGCAACGAAGGACTTGTAATATGAGCAATACGCTTTCTTCCTGAAAGAATCAAATGTTCAGTTGCTTTAAAAGCTCCATCAAAGTTATCAGCCGTTACTTTATGTGCTTCTATTTTATCTGAAACTCTATCAAAAAGCACCAAAGGCAAGCCTTTCCGCTGAATTTCTTGTAAATGTGAAACATCAACCGTTTGTCCTGAAAGTGAAATCAATAATCCATCAACTTTCCGAGCAATGATATGTTGGACATTAATTACCTCTCGCTCATAAGATTCGTGACTCTGAAAAATCACTACATGATAGCCTCGTTTATAAGCAATGGCTTCAATCCCATTGATGGCCTGCGAAAAAAAATGATTAGCTATTTCAGGGACAATGACACCAATGGCTTTACTTTTATTTTCCTTTAAGCTTAATGCAATTGGATTGGGTGAATAATGTACTTTTTCGGCATATTCAATCACCAATCTTTTTGTTTCGGCATTGATTTCATAGCTTCCTCGCAATGCCCTCGAAACAGTTGAGGTTGAAAGGTTTAATGCCTTTGCAATATCCTTTATGGTAATCGTTTCCAAAATACAATCTTGTTAAAATACAATTTTCAAGCTATTTGCGAGCTTCCAATTTTAGGTTAAAAGTACATTTTAAATTGGAAAAAGCAAATTTTACGTTTCTTATATTATCAAAAATATTTTTTTGGCAACGTTCCCGATAACGATTGCATAAAGATTATAAAGAGAAAATTTGCTCCTAAAAAAAACTTGTTGCATCTTAGAAAAGTCAAAAATAAACAAGATAATATACAATCAAAATTATTTCAAGGAATTTTACATTTTTATATGTTTAGTCTAAAAGGAAAAACAGCACTCGTCACAGGTTGTAATAAAGGAATCGGAAAAGCTATGGCTATAGGATTAGCAGAGGCAGGTGCTGATATTATCGGTGTTTCGGCTACAATCGAATTGGAGGGAAGTGAAATTGAGCAAGAAGTAAACAATCTTCAGCGAAAATTCAAAGCCTATCAAGCTGACTTTAGCGACCGAGAAAGTTTGAAAAAATTTATTTCCCAAGTAAAAAATGATTTTCCTGTAATTGATATATTAATTAATAATGCAGGAACAATCATGCGTATGCCAGCCGCCGAACACCCAGATGAGTATTGGGACAGGGTAATGGCAATTAATCTTGATTCTCAATTTATATTAGCACGAGAAATCGGAAGAGATATGATTGCACGAGGTTCGGGGAAAATTATTTTTACCGCCTCACTGCTTACTTTCCAAGGAGGAATAAATGTACCAAGCTACGCTGCCAGCAAAGGGGCAATCGGTAGCTTAGTAAAAGCTCTTGCCAATGAATGGGCAGGGAAAGGTGTCAATGTAAACGCCATTGCACCAGGTTACATTGCAACGGATAATACCGAAGCTCTCAGAAATGATCCCGAACGTAGTACGTCTATTTTGGGCAGAATTCCAGCAGGCCGTTGGGGAGAAACACAAGATTTTAAAGGACCAGCTATATTTTTAGCATCTTCAGCATCAGACTATGTACACGGTACAATTCTAACAGTTGATGGTGGCTGGATGGGAAGGTAAAGACAGTTATGAGTGCTGAGTTATAAATTGTGAGTTTTGTTTACAACAAAGCTCTAAAGACCAAATATTTTTTACATATAAAATTAAAAAACTCCCCTTTAGGGGTTGGGGGTTATGCAAACAAGATACGAAAGTAGTCCAAAAGAAACGGCGGGTATGAACACCGCCGAATTACGTAATAATTTCTTAGTAGAAACATTGTTCTCTGCCAATGCGATTCATTTAGTTTATTCCCACTACGACCGAATGATTTTGGGAGGTATCATGCCAACCAATGAAACGGTTACTTTAAACACTTATGAAGAGTTAAAATCAGAATATTTCCTTGAAAGGCGAGAAATAGGCATTATCAATGTAGCGGGTGATGGAAAAATAAACGTTGACGGTGAATCCTTCAATGTCAATAAATTGGATTGTCTTTATATTGGAAAAGGTACAAAAGAAGCCAGTTTTGAAAGCATTGATGCAGAAAACCCTGCTAAGTTTTTTGTACTTTCTGCTCCTGCTCATCAGACTTATCCAACCAAATTGATGACCAAAGAAAATGCTTCTCCTGCCAATATGGGAGCAGTGGAAACCGCTAATCAACGAACGATTTACAAATACATTCACTTGGATGGTATTCGCAGTTGTCAATTAGTTATGGGGCTTACGGTACTTCAAAATGGTAGTGTTTGGAACACTATGCCAGCTCATACACACGACCGCCGCATGGAAGTCTATTGCTATTTTGATGTTCAAGAAAATCAAGGTGTGATGCACTTAATGGGACAACCGCAGGAAACCCGTCATTTGTGGGTAAGCAATCATCAAGCGATTATTTCTCCACCGTGGTCTGTTCATGCAGGTTGTGGCACTACTAATTATTCATTTATTTGGGGTATGGCTGGTGAAAATCAATCTTTTGCTGATATGGATTTTGTAGCAATCAATCATCTAAAATAAAGTCATTTTGAGACCATTTTATGAAAGCAGATTTTTTTTAATACTTTTCTCGGATTTGTAACTAACCTATCTTTTATATTTTACTTTTCCTAAAAGCTCCTTCAATTGAAGGGGCTTTTTAACAAAAATCGCAGTTATATATCTTAATATATATAGTAGAAAACAAAGAAAATAACTGTACGACGGAGTTCCTACTCCGTCAGAGAAGGCAAGCCGTAAGGATAGGAACTACATCTCACAATAAAAATAAAAAAATGAAAAAAATATTTTGTTTTTTCTTTCTCTTACTAAGTCACGCTCTCCTTGCACAAAAAATTATCGTTGCACAAAATGGCACAGGGAAATTTAAAACTATTCAAGAAGCCATCAATAGTTTGGATACCAATTCGACTAAACAGAGAGTAATTTTCATCAAAAATGGCGTTTATCGTGAAAAATTGATGATTACTAAATCTTATTTAAAACTACAAGGCGAATCACAAGATGGCGTAATTATAAGTACCACACTTGCAAGAGATGTATGGCGTTGTGCAAATCCAGATGATTTTGGTGCTGCAACCATTAATGTAAAAGGGCACGATTTATTTTTTGAAAATATAACGGTTGTAAATGATTACGGTTTTAATGCAAAAAAAGACACAACGATTGCTTGTACCAATGAATCAGGTGGGCTGGCTGGAGCTACTCCCAAAGACCGTTATGCTCTTCCACGAGAAAAAGGCGAAGAAGCAGGGACAAAAATTGTGAGAAAAGACGGACATCAATTTGCTTTTCGCTCCATGCCTGGGGGTACTCGCTTGAGTTTTATTAATTGTACTTTCCGTGCAGGTGGTGGAGATACCGTCAGCCCTTGGGATGTAGAAGGTGGATTGTACTATTTCAAGAATTGTACAATGGAAGGTCATGTAGATTTCTATTGTCCGAGGGGCTCGGCTTGGGCAGAAAACTGCCACTTTATTTGCCATAACATGAATGCGGCAATTTGGCACGATGGTTCAAATGATGAAACATCGAAAACAGTATTAAAAAATTGTACTTTTGAGGGTGATAAAGGGTATAAATTAGGTCGTTTTCACCGAGAAGCTCAGTTCTTTTTGATTGGCTGTAAGTTTGATGAAAACATGGCAGATGCCGACATTTACCAAGCATCAACTACACAATTGAAATGGGGAAAAAGGGTCAATTATTATAACTGTCATCGCAAAGGTGGCGATTATGCTTGGCACGCAGATAATTTAAAAATCGACCCTAAAACTATTACAATTGAGTGGGTATTTGAAGAAAAATGGAAACCTTTGGTGAAGAAATAAAATGAATGATATTGAAATTCGATGTTTTAGAAAAGATAAGTTAAATTGCAAAGTGTATTCTCCAAACCAAAAAATTCAACCATATTTACAATGAAAACACTTAAATTAACTATTGCTGCATTAATAATTCTAAGCACAATGTCTTTGATTTCTTGCAGTACAAAAACATCTGAACAAAAAATGAGTATTGAAAAAGCACCTTTCGGAAAATTAGCCAATGGTCAAGAAGTTGACCTTTACACCCTCAAAAATGCCGCTGGAATGGAGGTAAAAATATCAAATTATGGCGGAATTATCGTTTCTTGGACTGCTCCTGACAAAAATGGTAAATATGAAGATGTCACTCATGGTTGCGATTCATTGGAAGGCTATATCAAGGGAACACCTTTTTTTGGTGCTTTAGTCGGACGCTATGGCAACCGCATTGCTAAAGGAAAATTTACACTTGATGGTAATGAATATACATTACCCATAAATAATGGACCAAATGCTCTTCACGGAGGTTTGAAAGGTTTCGATAAAAGAGTTTGGGCAGCAACGCCTGTTGATGGCGAAGAGCCTTCTTTGAAATTGACCTATACTTCAAAAGACGGAGAAGAAGGATACCCAGGCAATCTATCAGTCGAGGTAGTTTATACTTTACAAAAAGACAATGCTTTGAAAATTGATTATAAAGCAACAACCGATAAAGCAACGGTGGTGAATTTAACCAATCACACTTATTTTAATTTGAGTGGATCAAGCGACATCCTAAACCATGAAGTAACAATCAAAGCAGATAAATTTTTACCTGTTGACGAAACTTTGATTCCAACTGGTGAGCTAAAACCTGTCGCTGGAACACCTTTTGATTTTACAACAACTCACAAAGTTGGTGAAAGAATCAATGATTCAACTGACACACAAATCAAATTTGGTGGAGGCTATGACCATTGCTGGGTTTTTACTGATTCAACTAAAGCATTGAAATTAGTAGCAAGCGTTTATGAACCAACAACTGGCCGTTTTATGGAAGTTTCAACAACCGAACCAGCAGTGCAGTTTTATACTGGAAATTTCTTGAATGGTTCTGTTATTGGCAAAAAAGGAGTGGTTTATGGTCGCCGTTCAGGATTATGTCTTGAAACGCAACATTTCCCAGATTCACCAAACAAACCATCATTCCCAAGTACAGTTTTAAAGCCTGGTGAAACTTATCAAACAACAACTGTTTATAAGTTTTCCACGAAGTAAAATATTGATAATCAATAATTTATCTATCAAATAAACCTGCAAGGTCTGAAAAGACCTTACAGGTTTTATGTTAAAAAAATGAAAAAAGCACTTTCTCTACTCATTGTTTGCTTCTCTTTTGCCTTTAATATAGCTGAAGAAAAACCTCGAATCTTTTTGATTGGCGACTCAACTTGTGCCAATAAAAACCCTTACGATGCTCCAGAAACTGGTTGGGGGCAAGTTTTTCCAGAACTATTAACAAATGCAGTAGAAATTCAAAATCATGCTGTAAATGGGCGAAGTACCAAGAGTTTTAGGGCTCAAGGGCTTTGGAAGAAAGTGCATGACCAACTTCACAAAGGAGATTATGTCTTTATTCAGTTTGGACATAACGATCAAAAAGAGTCGGACACAACTCGCTACGCAGCTCCACAAACTGCCTATCGTAAAAATCTTATTCGCTATATCGAAGAAACACAAGCCAAAGGTGCAACACCAGTATTACTCACACCAATCATGCGTAGAAAATTTGAAGAGAGTGGGAAATTTGTTGATCAACACGGCGAGTATCCGAGTGTTGTTCGTGAAATAGCCAAACAATACAATATTACTTTAGTTGACATTCATGCCTCAAGTCAAAAAGTAATAGAGCAGCATGGTGTAGAGGGGTCTAAGAAAATATTTATGAATATCGCTGCGGGTATTTATCCAAAATTCCCGAAGGGAATCGAAGATAATACTCATTTTACAGCTTATGGAGCAAAAATAATGGCAAATTTAGTGGCTGACGGACTTGTAAGTGCAGGAAGTCCATTAAGAAGTTTTCTAAAAAAGACCGAGTTTAATGATAAATATGCTTACGAATTACCACTTACATATCGTCCTGTTTTCAGAAAAGACACTTTTAATATCGCTCGTTATGGAGCAAAAGCCGATGGTTTGACTGTCAACACAAAAGCGATTAATCAAGCCATCGAACTTTGTAGTGCAGCAGGTGGTGGTACAGTTTTGGTTCCTAAAGGACTTTGGATTACTGGGCCAATTGTAATGAAAAGTAATGTAAATCTGCACATCGAAAAAAGTGCTTTACTACAATTCAGTAAAAATTATGATGATTATCCAATTGTACTGACAACTTGGGAAGGTCAAGATTCTTACCGCTGTCAAGCACCTATTTGGGGAGTGGATTTAGAAAATATTGCCATCACTGGCGAAGGAGTACTGGATGGTGGCGGTGACGTATGGCGAGCCATCAAGAGAGAAAAATTGACAGCAGGACAATGGAGCACTTTGATAAAGTCGGGCGTTACAGATGAGAAAAAAAATAATTGGTATCCATCAGAAAAATCATTGAAAGGAAATATGATTCCAAATGCAGGGCGAATTTTGAATGGCGTAAAACCAACTTCTGAAGAATTGGCTTCTTATAAAGATTTTTTACGTCCTAATATGCTGAGTCTTACTCGCTGTAAAAATATTATTATCGAAGGTATTACTTTTCAAAATTCCCCAGCATGGACCATGCACCCACTTTTATGCGACCATATTACGGTGAAAAATGTGACGGTAAAAAATCATTGGTATGCTCAAAACAGTGATGCCATTGATTTAGAATCTTGCCGAAATGGGGTGTTGGAAGGTTGTACTTTTGATACTGGTGATGATGGAATTACGATAAAATCAGGAAGAGATGAGCAAGGCAGAAAACGTGGTGTACCAACTGAAAATTTCATCATAAAAGATTGTATTGTCTATCATGCTCATGGTGGATTTGTGATTGGCTCAGAAATGTCAGGTGGTGTAAAAAATATGTATATTTCAGACTGTACTTTTATGGGTTCTGATGTTGGACTTCGCTTCAAAACCGCTCGTGGGCGTGGAGGTGTAGTAGAAAATATCTACGTGAATAATATCAATATGACTGAAATTCCAGGTGAAGCAATACTTTTTGATATGTATTATGCAGCAAAAGACCCTGTTCGTGCAGATGGTCAAGAGAACGAATTACCAGTCATCAAGGCGGAACCTTTGAACGAAGGCACACCACAATTCAAGGATTTTTATATCAAAAATATTGTTTGTAAAGGAGCTGAAACAGCTATTCTGATAAGAGGCTTACCCGAAATGTCAATCAAAAATATCAATATCGAAAATGCTATCATTGAGTCAAATAAAGGTTTAGTCTGTGTTGAAGCAGAAAATATTTCTTTGAAAAACATCACTTTTTTGACCAAAGATAAAACGATAATGCAAGTACAAAATAGCAAAAATGTTGTCTTGGATAACATTCAATACGAAGCAGATAAAGATATTTTACTAAAAGTAATGGGTGATAAATCGGCAGGAGTACGTTTACTAAATACTGATACACAGAAAGTTAAAAAAGATATTGAACTCGGAATCGGTGTAAAAAGTAAAGTTGTAATTAAGAAGTAATCATTGAAAACGATTTTTATTTAAAACGGCAAAAAACAATAAACCTGTTCTTTTGCCGTTTTTATTTAAACATTCATATAGTTTTCCTTAATTAAAACCTTATAAAGATACGATGATTAGATCTTGACTTGTCATTACCATCCCATATTATTACAGACAATGAAAAGATTACAAAAGACCATGAATCGTATTCTTCTTGTAGGAATATTACTACCATTTGCCAGTTTTGCTCAAACCCACCGTGCTTATGCTGATGAGCTATTCAAAAAGGCCGATTATTACAAAGCATTCTTTTTATATCGTAATCTTTACGGCACCGATTTAAATGAAAACCAATTTGCTCAACGTTGTAACCAAGCCATTAAACTCACCAAAGAGTTTTTAGATCTCCGAGCCACCAAACAATATTATGATGCTAAAACCAAACTTCGTGAGTTGCTTGTCATCAATCCCGATGATTTTCATGCTCCGATTTTGCCACAGTTATCAATTGAAGAGGCTACTTATTGGCATCGCTTGGCATTGAAGCAAAATTCTGCTATGGAAGTAAACCTCATGCTTGATAAGGCGATTGCTCTTTACCAACAAGGTCAAACGGATGGTTGGAATTATAAGGAAATTGATGATGCGATTAAACAATGTGAAGTCTCAAAAATACCAACTGGAATCACCGAAAGTGTGGCAAAGGCATCCAGTATTGCGATTCCAATACCCGTAGAAACGATACCTGCTCCGCCTATTGAATCAGCAATACAACCAGTAAAAGAAGAAGTAGCGATATCTCCCCAAAAAGCCGAAGTTACAGAAAAACCCATACCAACTGAGGTGAAAGTGATAAAAACACGTACTAAAAATATGCTTCCTCGGAGAGAGGTTGCCGCCATTCGTAAATAGCAAGTAATTTTTTAAAGAAAACAGGGACATTATTTTAAAAAATAGTGTCCCTGTTTTGTATCTTGCAGCACCTTATTCAACCAAAAGACAATGAAAAAAACTTTTACGCTCCTTTTTTGCTTATCAGCAATCCAAATCTATGCACAAAATGTAGAAAAATGGCTTACCAAAACAGATAAATCTGTTTTGTTTCAGAAGCAAAACGAAACACAAACTTTCTCGAAAATATCAAATACTTCTCCAAGCATCTATGTTGACGATACCAAAACTTTCCAAAGTATGGATGGTTTTGGCTATACGCTCACGGGCGGAAGTACCATGCTAATTAGTCAAATGAAAGCTGATGAAAGAGCGAAACTTTTGCGTGAATTATTTGCGACCGATGAGAATAATATTGGGGTAAGCTATCTACGTATCAGTGTAGGAGCATCTGACCTCGATGGCAATGTTTTTTCTTATGATGATTTAAAAACAGGAGAAATCGACACAAAACTGGCAAAATTTAGCTTGGCAGAAGACCAAAAACATTTGATTCCTGTTCTAAAACAAATATTGGCAATCAATCCAAAAATTAAAATTTTAGGATCCCCATGGTCGCCCCCAGCATGGATGAAAACCAATGAAAACTCAAAAGGTGGAAGACTAAAACCTGAATTTTATGACGCTTATGCTCGATACTTAGTAAAATATATACAAAGTATGAAAAAAGAAGGTATCGTAATTGATGCCATTACCGTACAAAACGAGCCTTTACATCCTGGTAATAATCCAAGTTTGTTGATGCCCCAAGATGAACAAGCAACTTTCATCAAAAAAAATCTTGGCCCAGCTTTCAAACAAACAAAAATTTCAACAAAAATCATTATTTATGACCATAATGCCGACCGCCCCGATTACCCCATTAGTGTTTTGAACGACCCAGAAGCTCGTCAATACATTGATGGTTCGGCTTTCCATTTATACGGTGGAAATGTAGAGAATATCCGAAGTGTTCATGAAGCACATCCTGATAAAAATTTATACTTTACTGAACAGTGGATTGGAGCTCCTGGTAATTTTGCTGGTGATTTTTCTTGGCATACTAAAAATCTCATTATTGATGCATCCCGCAATTGGTGTAAAACTGTTTTAGAATGGAATCTGGCCGCTGACCCAAAACAGAATCCACATACAATTGGTGGCTGTACTGAGTGTTTGGGAGCCATTACGATTGGTGAAAACGTTGTACGAAATCCTGCCTACTATGTTGTTGCTCATGCCTCTAAATTTGTACGCCCAAATTCAGTTAGAATTGCCTCAAATATTACAATGTCTTTACCAAATGTTGCCTTCAAAACCCCAAATGGCAAGATAGTTTTGATTGTACAAAATGAAGGTGGTAAAGTCCAAGAATTCAATATTCGTTATCATAATAAACAAATAACTACTACACTTGAGGCAGGTTCGGTAGCTACTTATGTTTGGTAAAAAAACAAAAAAACTATGTTTAACTTTCTTTATATTATACTATTTGTAATGAATGCTATTCCAACTATAAATTTATCCAAAAACATTTGGGTTAAACTTCCAGAAACACATTTCAAAAATGCAACTGATGGCAAGGAATCTAAGCAAATTACAGAAGTAAAGCTAAAAGCCGATGAACAATATTTGTCAGTTGAATTTGATTGTCAACAAAACCCTTATGTAGCACAAAATACTTATAATCAACATAATAGCGAGATGTACAACCAAGAAGTTTTTGAACTTTTTATTGCCCAAGGAGATAAAACACCCACTCGTTATTTAGAATTAGAGATCAATCCAAATAATGTAATTTTTGCAGGATGGATTGAAAATCCGACTAAAGAAGCTCCTAAAAGTTGTGAGTTTGTGAAACATGAAGATGCTAAAATCATTCATTCTGTAACAAAAACAAAAGATAGTTGGTCAGGAAAAATGCAAATTCCGTGGACTTTGCTGGGAGGAAAAAAGAGTGAGTATCGCATCAATTTTTACAGAATAATTTCATTGAAATCTCATACAAATCCAGAGTGGAAAGGTTCGCCAGCCAGTTGTGCGTATTTGTGTTGGAGTCCAACTATGAGTGGTGAAACGCCACGTTTTCATCGACCTGATACGTTTGGTTTATTGAAAATTGAATAGCCTATTTTCCGCAGCATTTTTTATATTTTTTGCCACTACCACAAGCACAAAAATCATTGCGATTTTGAGCTTGTGAAACACTTTTCGGGTTGATATTTCCACTCAAATAAAACCATTTTCCTGATTCTTTTACAAAAGTAGATTTCTCATGATGTACTTGTGATTTACCTTCATAATCAATGAAATAGGCTTTGAACTCGACTTCTCCCCTACTATCGTCTGATTGCCCTTTTTGAGAAGAAAGCACTTCTAATTTTTGCCACTTATTTTCCTCAGCCCAAGCTCGAATATCAGCTTCATTTTGATTCTTCAATAAAGAAATATGAGTCGTTTGAATCAAATATTTTGGTTCGACTGTGGCATAAGCCGAATACCTCGAACGCATCAATTGTTCGGCGGTTATAGCCTGTTTTTCGCCTTTAATAATTGGTTCACAGCACTCCGAAAATGCTTTACTTTCTCCACAAAAACACATATAAACTCCAAATAATTTATTACAAAATATTCAATAAATCAATAAAAAAACACTTCATCAACAAAAAACCAAGCTTTTTGTCCTTTTCCAGGATGCCATGCTGGGAGTTTTTGAATTTGCTTGACAACTAATTTTATCACCTTATAAGTATTTTTATTGATAGGAATTTCAATGCCTAAATTGGCTCGTCCTTCCATTTTAGTAGGAGGTTTTGAAACAATTTTCTGTATAACTTTCAAATCATTTTTGTTAGTTCCTGCCCAAACTTCCACCAATGCAGGTTCCATAATAAACGAATCCATTTTTTGTAGATAGCTAATGTTCAGACCTTTAAGAGGTTTGGCATTTTTAAATTCAAATAAAGCAACAAATTCTTTATCTCTGAATCCCAACCAAGCTTTATCTGAAAAATTATCATTTGGCCCTTTTTTCAAATCATATAATGAAGTAACGCCCTTCCCCGAATATTTTGGGTCGGGCAAATTGGTCAAATAAGCAGTATCTGGACTAAAATTTGACTTAAAAAAACTAAACTCAACTTTACCACTGGCATACCAATTTTCTTTTGTTGCAATAGCTTTGATTTTCGTATAGGCATCAATTACAATTGGTTTATCATAAATAGTTGCGGTCGTAGAATCTGGATCAGTGCCATCAAGCGTATAGCGGATATTGACATTTTTAAGTGTATGTTTAAAGGTAATTGGTGTATTAGCTTTGATTACAAAATCCTCATTGACTAATATCGGAGGGTTTAATTTCAAAATTTCATTTGGATTATCCACTCCTCCCCTATCAAATTTTATCTTGCTATACTTCTTTGAAAATTCATTCGTCGTTGCTTCATCTATAGCTGTATTCCAGACAAAAACTTCTTTTAAAGTAGGTAAATCAAGCAGTTTTTGAAGGTTTCCTTTAGAGATTTTAGTTCCAGCTAAAGCAATTGACTCCAGTTTTTTGCATTTTTTGAGTTGTTCTAAAGTATTTCCTGTAATATCAGTTTGATTCAAATTCAATCGTTCGAGATTCGGAAAATTGGCAATCAAAGTAATGTCTTCATCTTTAACTGGCATTTTTGCGAGATTCAAAATCACCAATTGTTCACTTACTTTTGAGAGGTTTTCTAAAGTTTTTCGCTCATATTTTTTACTTACAAAGAAATCCGCTTGCAAAGCGGGCGAACCAGTGGCAAATTGAAAAACTGTACAAAAAGGCGTATTCACCTCTTTCAAACTCGATTCTGAAGGCATTGAAAAAGTATAAACTTTCGTTTCTTTTTGTGGTGTTTTAATGCTAATAAATTTCAACGCCATTTTCTTAGCTTCTGAACTTGCCAAGTATGCTTTTATGACTTTTTTCACATCCGCACCTTCATTTATCCAAGCTGTTAACAGAGCAATTTCATCAGTTGTCAATTGTGGTTTTCCTTTAGGTGGCATGTGTTCTTTTTCATCTAAAGGTAAATTTGCTCTTTGTATTAAATGACTATTCAAAGCATCTCCGATTTTCCAAATCCCTCCGTGCTTCCCACCTTTCAAAATCCTTTCAATACTACTCATATTTAGCTCACCTTTTACTTTTTGGTCGTTGTGGCAAGCAATACATTTTGCCTCAAAAATTGGGAAAATAGCGGCTTCATAAAGGGTATTATTTTCGGTAAATTGGGGTGCTGTTTTTTTTGTCTGAAATGCTTCAAAAAGGTAGTTTTCACCATGCGTAATATCTGCTCCAAAATGCCCAGCAATTGCAATCAATACCAGTAATCCCCAAGTGCCATAGCTTTTTGTTGTGAATTTTATTTCATCTGAAAAAAGTAATGCACCATAACTCACAAAACTGACGCCAGCACCAGTCCATTTATGGATTTGTAGCAAGTCAGCATCATAACCACCTTCTTTTGACAATAAAAAGCCCATTAACGCCACTATCGAAGCTGTAATAGCAGTCAATGTCAATAATAGTTTGACAAGGATTTCATAGGTTTTTGTCTCAAATTCGTTTTTTAACAATAAAAAAACAAGCAAAATTACCGAAAAACCAATTGGTAAATGCAGCAACAAAGGGTGCATTCGCCCAACAGGACTCATCCATAGTGGGAGGCTTACGTCTGTTTCAAACAGCAAGAAGAAAAGTAATAATAGATTAAAACTTAATAATAGGTAGGATGAAATTTTATAAAAACGAACCATTAATTTAATGATGAATGATGAAGTTCTTTTGATATTTTGTTGAACAATTTGGAAAATTGTGTTACGCCATTAGCCCTGAAATAACTTTTCCTGCTACATCGGTTAGGCGGTATCTTCTTCCCAAATGTTTATAGGTAAGTTGTTCATGATTGAGTCCCATCAAGTGCATAACAGTTGCATGAAAATCATGAATATGAACAGGGTCACGCACAATATTATAGCCAAATTCATCAGTTTCACCATAAACGGTACCAGCTTTTACTCCACCACCTGCCATCCAAATACTATAAGCACGTGGGTGATGGTCACGCCCATAATTATCTTTTGTAAATGTACCCTGACAATAATTTGTCCGACCAAATTCTCCGCCCCAAATCACCAAGGTTTCGTCTAATAAACCTCTTTGTTTCAAATCTGTAATCAATGCTGCTGAAGCACGATCCACATCTTGTGCTTGAAGTGGCATTTCTCCTGGAAGATTGCCATGTTGATCCCAACCTTGATGATATAATTGTACAAATCTTACACCAGATTCAGATAATTTTCGAGCCAAAAGGGCATTAGCCGCATAAGTGCCTGGCACTAAGCATTCTGGACCATACATTTTTATAATATGGTCAGGTTCTTTTGATAAATCAGTTAGTTCTGGCACGGCCGTTTGCATTCTGTAAGCCATTTCATACTGCTGCACTTTTGCTTGAACTTCTGAGTCGCCATTTTCTTCAAAACCTAAATGGTTGAGTTCGGCCAATTTATCCAACATTCTTCGACGAGCTTCTTTATCTGTGCCTTCAGGGTCATTTAAATACAAAATTGGGTCTTCACCACTACTAAAAACCACGCCTTGATGCGTAGAATCTAAAAAGCCATTTGTCCATAATTTTGAATAAACGCCTTGTCCATTGCCACGACCACGAGAAAGTAAGACACAAAATGCAGGAAGATTTTTGTTTTCACTACCCAAACCATAACTTGCCCATGCTCCCATACTTGGGCGATTGCCCACTTGAGCCCCCGTTTGCAAGAAAGTTAAGGCTGGGTCATGGTTAATGGCATCAGTATTCATCGTTTTGACGATACAAAGGTCATCAACTATTTTTGCCATATTGGGAAATAAATCACTTACCCAAGCCCCTGATTGCCCATATTGATGAAAATCAAAAATAGAACCCATTAAAGGAAATTTGGTCTGACCTGAAGTCATTCCTGTCAATCTTTGTCCATTTCTGATAGAAGCAGGCAAATCTTGACCCATCATTTTGGTAAGCGTCGGTTTATAATCGAAAGTTTCGAGTTGAGATGGAGCTCCATTCTGAAACAAATAAATCACTCGCTTGGCTTTAGGAGCAAAATGCGGCAAACCCAAAGGCAATTGGTCAAGACTTTCTTCGCCTTTAAATAAACTCGGCATCAGCAATGAGCCTAAACCGAGAGTACCGATTCCAGCAGCAGCTTTACCCAAAAAGTGACGGCGGGTAATATTTAGTTTATGGTTGAAAAATTCGTTTTGCATGATGAATGCGATTATATGTAAATATTATTGTTTGACCCTTTCAGGGTCAGTTTTATTTGCTTTTCTTTTTCCACGATTTTCAATCATGGCTATTCATGTTTAACCACTTCGTGGTTGTTCTATACAATAATTCTTTCAATATTGTTAAAAAGCCCAAAGGGCTTTAAATCGAATAGTGACTTTTCATATTTAACCACTTCGTGTTTGTTCTATACAATAATTCTTTCAATATCGCTAAAAAGCCCAAAGGGCTTTAAATCGAATAGTCACTTTTCATATTTAACCACTTTGTGGTTGTTCGATATAATAATTCTTTTAATATTGTTAAAAAAACCAAAGGACTTTAAATCGAATAGTCACTTTTCATATTTAACCAATTCGTGTTTGTTCGATATAATAATTCTTTTAATATTGTTAAAAAAAACAAAGGGCTTTAAATCAAATAGTCACTTTTCATATTTAACCACTTCGTGTTTGTTCTATACAATAATTCTTTCAATATCGCTAAAAAGCCCAAAGGGCTTTAACTCGAATAACCGTAGGTAAAACCTACGGAATAAAAAATAACATGTACTCCTAACCCCGAATGGGGTTAAACACAAAAACTTCAATCCAAATACTTCTCATCAAATTCAATTCCATGTTCATTCAATAATATTATCAATTCTTCTTTAAAAGTCTTGTTTTTATGATGCTCTTCTTGATTTTTTACATATTCAATCAAATTATCTTTTGCTTCAATTGAATAGGTAAAAGCTGAATATCCATCTTGCCACCCTTCGAAATCTGGAAAAATCTTTTTCTCTTTGATAAAACTCGTACTCCCTAATTTTATGTCCTTCACCAAATTTGCCAATGCTACCGACGGATGAAGACTTGTAATGATATGAATGTGGTCTTCAACTCCATTAATTCTATACAAATGACACTTATTATTTTTTAAAATTCCCCAAATAGATTTGAATAATTCGGGGCGTTCACCTTTTGAAAGTGTCTTTTTTCGGTATTTTGTGCTGAAAACTATTTGGTAAAGTATTTGTGTGAATGTACTCATTGCTCTGATGTTTGACCCTTTTAGGGTCAGTTTTTGTTCTTTTATTTTTCCACGATTTTCAATCGTGGCTATTCATGTTAAAGCCCTTCGGGCTTATTTTACTCTCTAAAAAAAAACCTCAAAAGCCTGAAATACTTTAACCGCAACGGCGGGCCGTATGAATCGTGGCTATTCATGTTTAAGCCCTTCGGGCTTATTTTACTCACTAATAATTCTCGCAAAAAGCCCAAAGGGCTTTAACCGCTGCGGCGGACCGCTCGAATAGCCGTAGGTGAAACCTATGGTATATAAAGATTTTGCACGAACTCCTAACCTCGAATGGGGTTAAAATTAAAAACATAGACATTAAAACTTCACCCCCTAACAATCGCCTCTTCCATATTAAAAATCATTTGGATGGTTTGCATGAGAGCGGCGGTTGCATTTTTATCTTTTGTTTCTTTTTGCTTGAATTCACCAATTTTGAGCATCATATCAGCTTTTTTGGTATTTTTCTTGAAAAATTCGCTTTCAGATTCAAAATATTGTATCAAAATTTCCAATTCTTTAGCTTTTGGTTTTCGGCAAATAATTCTTCTGAAAGCCTTTTCTAGTTTAGTTTCTAAAGGAATATTCTCTGTCATTAAATTCTCCGCCAAAACCCTTGAACCTTCCATTGTTTGAGGGTCGTTCATCATCACCAATGCTTGCAAAGGAGTGTTGGTTCGACTACGTTGCACTTCGCATTGGTCACGGTTACTGGCATCAAAAATCAGCATCGAAGGTGGTGGAACAGTTCGCTTGATGAAAACATACATTCCTCGGCGATACAATTCTGATTCGTGGTCTTGCACATATTTCGATAGCGTCCCTCTTCCCGAAGTTGCTACTTCCCAAAGTCCTTTGGGTTGATAAGGTTTCACACTTGGACCTCCGATTTCCTCATTTAAAACACCACTACTAGCCAAAACATGGTCACGTACATTTTCAGCAGGAAAACGAAGACGGGTGGCACGAGCCAAAAAGATATTTTCAGGATCGGTTTTTAAATGTTTTTCGGTAATTGTAGAAGATTGTCGATAGGTAGCTGACATAACAATTTGTTTTACCAAACGCTTGACGTTCCAACCATTTTCACGAAAATCTACCGCCAACCAATCAAGCAATTGAGGGTGAGAAGGCAACTCGCCTTGCATACCAAAATCTCCTAAGGTTTTAACAATTCCTCTACCAAAAAATGAAGCCCAAATACGATTGACATAAACCCTCGAAGTCAATGGATTTTTTGCGTCCAACATCCATTTTGCTAAACCTAAGCGATTTTTCTCTAATTTATTCGTGTCAAATGGCATGATACTTTTCGGTATTCCGACACCAACCATTTCGCCGTGAGAATCATAATTTCCTCGATTCAGAATATACGTCGGGCGTACTTTCGAGGTATCTTTCATTACCATGACCATGACTTTTGCTGTATCTTTTTTATTGATAAATTTCAAGATAGAGTTGACGTCTTCGGTCGTAATTTTCATGTTTGGTGGGTCAGCAAAAGAAGCATCAATCGTTCCAAAAAGTCCCTTTTCTGGCACTTGATTGAAGAAAGCGAAGGTTCGATAATAATCTTTCTGTGAAATCGGGTCGTATTTATGGTCGTGGCAGTGAGCACACTCGAACGTGAGAGCCAAGAAAGATTTTCCGAAAGTATTGGTGCGGTCGGTTACATATTCGATACGATATTCTTCATCAATCACGCCACCTTCTTGGGTTATTTTATGGTTTCTATTAAAACCCGTTGCCAACAACATTTCTTTCGTTGGATTGGGCAATAAATCACCTGCCAATTGCCAAGTCAAGAATTTACTATAAGGATAATTTGAATTAAACGCATGAATCACCCAATCTCGCCACGGCCACATGGTGCGAAGTCCATCATCTTGATAGCCATGTGAATCGGCATAACGAGCTACATCGAGCCAAGAAATGGCCATTTTTTCGCCATAATGCTTGTTTCTAAGTAATTCATCTACAATTTTCTCATAGGCATTTGGCGAATTATCTTTCAAGAAACGCTCTTGCATTTCGATACTTGGTGGCAAACCAATTAAATCAAAACTTACTCTTTTCAGTATATGCTCTTTGTCAGCTTCTTCATTGGGTTTTAGACCTTTTTCATCCATTTTGGCGTAAACGAAATTATCAATTTCATTTTTCACCCAATCTTCGTCGGCTTCAGGAAGTTTGGGCTTTATTGGAGTAATAAATGCCCAGTGAGGTTTATATTTTGCTCCTTGTTTTATCCATTTTCCAATGAGTTCGATTTCGTGCTGTGTCAATTTCAGATTTGACTCAGGCGGAGGCATTTGTATTGTGGTATCTTTTGAAATAATGCGTTTATATACTTCCGAATCTTCCAAACTCCCAGCTACAATCGCATGAGCCTTAGGATTTTCTTTCAAAGCGGCATACGCACCTTCAGGTGTGTCTAAACGTAAGTTTGCCTCTCGTTTATTGACATCAGGACCATGACATTTGAAACATCTATCTGAAAGAATAGGTCTGATATGAAAGTTATAATCTACTTCATCAGGAATTGCCCCTGTTTCGGCTGATGAACTGGTACAATTCCAGGACATTGATGCTACACTCGCAGCAGCAAGCATCAGAAAAATATACGATTTAGCTTTGATAGCTATATTTTTCATTAGTTTTATAGAGGTTTTGGTAAAATAGACCTTAACTTTATAAATAAATTTTATTAATTAGGGCTTAATTAGTAAAATTTATTAAAGTTAATTATATTTCCATGAAATATAACGATATTTATACAAAATTATAAAAATATGCAAAAATTTGGTTACAAATGTCTTTCAAAGTATCTTTCTTGAACAGTTTATTTGTTTTCTGTATTATCATATAAAGAATAATGTATCCAATTTTCTCGTTTTTATTCTTGTAATTTTCAACGAATTCTATAAAAGCACTTACTAACCTAATTTAATATAAAAAAATGATTGAAACCCTTATTGATTCTGAGATTGAACCCAATATTAAAGAATCTGTTATTGAGATTAAAAAAAATAAACAAAAAAAAGGTATTCTCAGCGAGTTATATTTTAATAATATGAATACCATTGCCGAACTGGCACATTCATTACATATAAGTATTCCTTCGATTACTGCTTTGATTGAAGAGCTTGTTGAAGAACGGTGGATTGTAGAGACTGGCTTTGCTATCTCAAAACAAGGACGAAGACCTGCTGTTTATGAAGTCAACCCTGCTGAAAAGTTCATATTAGTGCTTGACATCAACACACATGATACGAAAGTAGCTGTACTCAATCTAAAAAATGAAGTAATTTTTACACAAACTTTCGACCTCCAACTCAAAAACAATCCTTCGTTTTTAGATACTTTATTTAGCTTGGTTGATAAAATAATGGAGCAGAAAATGGCTAAAGGAAAAGCGATTATTGCTTTAGGCATTTCGATTCCTGGTCTAGTCAATAAAAATACAGGTATCAATTTTACCTATAATAGTCTAAATAGTAAGGAAAAGTCGTTAGGAAAACTCATCGAAGAACACTTTAATTTACCCGTAAGTGTGGTGAATGACTCGAAAGCTACTGCTTTTGGTGAGTATCGTTTCGGCTTAGCAAAAGGGAAATCGCATATATTGTCTATCAATGTCGATTGGGGCGTAGGGTTGGGAGTTGTGATTAATGGAGAGATCTTCGATGGTGCTTCAGGTTTTGCAGGCGAACTGGGGCATATTCAAGTAAATCCAGACGGTGCTTTATGTTATTGCGGAAAAGTGGGTTGTTTGGATACCATTACTTCGGCATCTTCTTTGTTAAAAAATATCAAAGAAGGCTTGAGAAATGGTCAAATATCGAAATTAGGCGAATATAAAGAACATTTGGAAGACATCAACCTCGAAATGGTCATTGATGCTGCTCAGCAAGGTGATGCCTTCTCGATTGACATCATTCATAATATTGGACTCGAATTAGGCAAAGGTTTATCTATCGCTGTACATTTATTTAATCCTCAAATCATCATCATTGATGGCGTGCTTTCAAAAGCACAAAAACTTATTGTCAACCCAATCGAACATGCCATTAATAAATACTGTTTGACCGATTTCAAAGAAGATTTAAGCATTGAAATTTCTCAACTCGGCGATAACGCCAAAATTTATGGTGTACACGCTTATGTCGTAGAAAATCTATTAAAAGTAGCATAATTGGTGGATTAGTTATTGGGGAATCGGTTATTGGAAAATTCGTGAATAATTATACCTAATTATAGGTAAATTAGTATTTCTCAGTAACAATTAACCAATTTCCCGATAACCAGTAACCAATTTGCCAGTAACCAGTAACCAATTCCCCAATCACAAATCAACAAACTCATGCAATCAAGAAGAAACTTTTTACATTGGTCGGTACTCAGTTTGCCATTTTTATCTATCAGTAAAGCATTTGCAAAAAACAATGTTGCACAAAAACCTATCGTTGTTTCAACATGGGATAGTGGGCTGCCTGTTAATGCAGTTGCTTGGAAAATTTTGCGAGAAAAAAATGGTCGTGCCTTAGATGCCGTAGAAGCAGGTGCAAGGTCAATTGAAGATACCATTAATTGTTGCGTAGGTTTGGGCGGAAACCCAGACCGTGATGGAAAAGTAACCCTAGATGCTTGCATTATGGACGAACATGCCAATTGTGGGGCAGTGGCTTATTTACAACATATCAAACACCCTATTTCGGTTGCTCGAAAAGTCATGGAAAGTACACCTCACGTATTCTTGGTTGGCGACGGAGCTTTACAATTTGCCTTAGCCAATGGCTTCAAAAAAGAGCCTGATAAACTTTCAGCTGATGCTGAAAAGTCTTATAAAAATTGGCTTAAAAAGTCAGAATATAAGCCAGTTATGAATATCGAGCAACAGCAAATAAAAGGTCAGAAGAAAGAAGGGCATGGCCCATTTGCCCCAAATTTCTTGGAGGATGGCTCTTTTAATCACGATACTATGGGAACAATTGCATTGGATAATGCAGGAAATCTTTCGGGAGCTTGTACCACAAGCGGCATGGGTTTCAAGATGAAAGGTCGCTTGGGCGATTCGCCTATTATTGGAGCGGGGCTTTTTGTTGATAATGAAATCGGTGCGGCTGTTTCGTCAGGGCAAGGTGAAGAGGTCATTCGTATTGCAGGAACACATTTGGTAGTAGAAATGATGCGAATGGGTAAAAGTCCAGAAGAAGCGTGCAAAGGAGCGATTGAGCGTTTGGTAAAAATCAATCCTGCAAAAGCCAAAGATTTTCAAGTTGGTTTCATTGCCATCAACAAGCAAGGCGAATATGGTGCTTATTCTATCAATCCAGGATTTAGTTATTCGGTTACAGCAGGCGAAGATGGTGGCAAAGTTTTTATGGCTACAAGTCATTATAAATAGTCCACAGTTTATAAGCGATTGTTAACAGTTATATAAAAATTATAATATTTCATAATGAAAAAAACAGTAATTACTCTTATTTTCTCATTGATAAGTTCACAGTTTTTATTGGCTCAAAATTCACCTTTGACTAATGAAGCTGGCAAACAAAACCGTGCATATTGGAGTAAATTATTGTATAAAATTTCATATCCTGTTGTTCATAATTTGGCCCAAGAAACTTTGGTTAAAAATATGCCAATTGAAGGTGGGCCAAATACCTATAAAAGAGAATTTCCCGTCTCACATTTGGAAGCTGTCGGACGAACAATGGCGGGAATTGCTCCTTGGTTGGCATTAGATGATGATAATACTGAAGAGGGAAAACTCCGCAAAACACTGAGAGAAGATTTGCTCAAAGGATTGAAAAACATGGTCAATCCACAAAGTCCTGATTATCTAAACTTTAGGAAAGAAATGCAACCTTTGGTTGATGCGGCTTTCTTGGCACAGGGTTTTCTACGAGCAAAAACCAAACTTTGGGATCCCCTTGATGAGGTAACTAAAAAACGTTTCATCGAAGAATTCAAATCTTTGCGTAATCGCAAGGCATATTACAGCAATTGGCTACTTTTTTCGGCAATGACCGAAACTTTTCTCCTAGAAATAGGCGAAGACTACGACCCAGCTCGCATTGATTATGCTCTAAAGAAAATCCCAGAATGGTACTATGGCGATGGCATTTATGGTGATGGGCCAAGTTTTGCAATGGATTACTATAATTCTTTTGTCATACAGCCTATGTTGGTAGAAGTTCTACAAATAATGGTTGAGAAGAATTTAGCAAAGAAAGAAGAATATGATCTTGCCCTCAAACGGATGGTTCGCTATGCCGAACACCAAGAAAGATTTATTTCACCCGAAGGCACTTATCCTCCCATCGGTCGGTCGATTGCATATCGGGTTGGTGCATTTCATGTGTTGGCATTAGTGGCATTGAACAATCATTTATCAGCATACATTCAGCCAGCTCAAGTGAGATGTGCCTTAACAAAAGTCATGCAAAACCAATTTGAAGCCGAAGGTACTTTTGATGGAAAAGGTTGGCTACAATTAGGTTTTGCAGGACACCAACCCGACGCAGCCGACCCTTATATAACTACTGGAAGTTTATATCTATGCACTTTTGGATTTTTGCCATTGGGCTTACCTGCTTCAAACCCATTTTGGACTGACCCAGCAGCCGAATGGACAGCAAAAAAAGCTTGGAGTGGCAAATCATTTAAAAAAGATGGGCATGTGGATTGATGGATATTTTAAACCTTCAAAAACTTAATCTTCAAAGTTTTCTCAATTTGTGAAATCATTTTCAAATCATCTTTGGTTACAAAGCTGATTGAAATGCCTCGCTTGCCTGCACGAGCTGTACGTCCACTTCGGTGCGTATAATATTCCATTTGGTCGGGCAATTGATAATGGGCAACATACGCCAAACCTTCTACATCAATTCCTCTTGCCGAAATATCAGTAGCCACCAAAACTTGCACTTTTTTATTTTTGAAAGCACGCATTACTTTCTCTCTATCACGTTGTTCCAAATCTCCATGAAGGGCATCGGCGGCAACATTTTTTGCTGCCAATTTTCTTGCAACTACCTGAGTATCAGCCTTTGTTCGACAAAAAACAATGCCTCTGCCAGCACCTTGTGATTGAATAAATTGCAATAAATAATCAAATTTTTGAGTAAGTTCACAGATAAAAAACTGGTGTTCAATCAAACCATTGACAACCTCGGCTTTGCTTACTTGAATGGTATGCAAATCAGGTGACATATATTTCAAAATCAACGAACGCAGCCCATCAGGCAGTGTTGCAGAAAAAAGCCAAGTATTACTATTTTTATGAATTTTTCCTAAAATAGTATCAATATCATCTTTAAAACCCATGCTCAACATTTCATCGGCTTCATCAAGTATGATTGTTTTTACATGACTCAAATTAATTGCATCTTTCTGAATCAAATCAATCAAACGCCCAGGAGTAGCCACAACAATCTGAGTTGGGCGTTGCAGATTTCTTATTTGAATATCAATCCATTCTCCACCAAATACAGCTTCAACAAAAACCTTGTCAGTATATTTTGTCATTTTGAAAAGTTGTTTGGCAATTTGTTGACAAAGCTCACGTGTAGGCGACAAAATCAAAGCTTGAACATTCGTATCATTTGCCTTGATTTTTTGCAATAAAGGAATACCAAACGCAATGGTTTTTCCTGTACCTGTTTGTGCTTGTCCTATAAAATCAGAAGTATTTTTAAGCAAAAAAGGAATTGCTTTTTCCTGAATTTCGGTCGGTTGCGTAATTTTCATTTCGGTCAATGCCTTAATTAAATTATCCGAAACGCCGAGTTGTTTGAATGTTTCCAAAACTAAGATTGTATTATTTGAAATACAAAGGTACGGAATAATACTCAACTTTAATGAAAGTCATTATTTGTGCAATACGTTAGTTTATTTGATTGTTAGCGTAAAATAACCTTCTTTTTATTATTGTTTAATAACCAGCACATTAAATTGGGCATTAGTTGGTATGGTGGTATTATTTTGATTAAAAATTTCCCACTTAGCTCTAATAGTATTATAATAGACTCCCACGGGCGAATTATTATATACAATACCGGAAGGGTTTAGTTTTTGAGTTATAAAAAGGAGGCAATTGGCATCTCCATTACATAAAGGATTATCAATATCTGTACCGTTAGCACTCAATTTATTCGCAACTGTAGCTGTATGAACAAATGCTGCTTTGTTTACCCCCGCCACTCTTATTGCTCCATTATCCACCTCAAGAGCAATACCTACCCCTGAACCAGAATATTTTGCTTCGACACCTATACCATTTGTACTGAAAGTTTCTCCTCTAACACCTGTACTAGCAGCTGTTCCATTAGTAGTTAAACCATACACACCAAATCCGCTTGGTGTTTCGCCATAAACACCCCATCCGCTACCTCCCTGATAGCCTATTACACCAATGCCCGTCCCTGAAGTACCATTATTTATACCTCTAACCCCGGCCGAATATCCACCAGGAGTGGTAGTAGATACTTGTCCTAATAGACCACTAACGCCCCCAGTAGCACCAATACCATGTGAAGTTGATATACTCGTAGCTTTTAATCCAGCTACAGAACCAGTAGCTGTTGTATTCTCAAAAAATCCAGTATTCCCTGTACCACTATTTGATATTGTAAAGAGATCTGAGTTTGAATTTCCACTCCCAGAATAGGGTAAAGCGAAAGCAGCTGAAGAAAAATCAACCCAAGTAGACCCATTACAAAAATACATCTTATTATCTGTTGTATTAAAATACATTTTGCCTTTATCAGCTACCAAACAGGTAGGGGCTGATGCAGTAGCTGGTATTAAAACATAACCAGGAGCAATGGTAGCACTTTGTGCAAATAAATTTCTTGATGAACTAAGCCACCCTAAAGCAGAAATAAAAATGAGTGTAAAAAAGTACTTTTTCATGATATAAAGTATTTAAGTAGGTTATAAATCAAGAGAATTAACTATTCAAAATTATAATGTCATTATCAAAAAAAATATTTAGAGAATCTATTTTTATCGAATATTTTACTGAGTGGTTTGATTTTCGTTGATACATATCTTTTTTGAAACTTAATATTAAAAAATACCATGATTTGAAACAATAAATCACAAAACAATGCCCTTCAAAGATGTGATTAAAAATGTCTATTGTTGTACAAAAATGTTTAAATTTACCTCGTCTTTCTTATCACTATTCAACTTCAATAAATAGGTATTTTCATGAAATCTCTTTTCTTATTTTTAATTACAGGACATCTACTTTATGCCCAAAATTTTAGAATCAGCCAACTACCTGTTTATCAAGAAGTTACACAAACTAACGATTGGTTAATTTCCAAGAAAAACTTTACAGCAAATATCTATCAAGCCAATAATGAAAAAGACATTGTTCTGTCGAATGGTTTATTGAAAAGACAAATACATTTATCTCCCAATGCAGCAACCGTTGATTTCAAAAATCTCAAAACCAACGAACAGTTTGTACGGTCGATTAGACCAGAAGCTCGTATTTCTTTGGATGGAAGAACCTATAATATCGGTGGCTTATATGGACAGAAAGAACACGCTTATTTGCTCACCGAATGGATTGATAAATTGCAAGCAAAAGACAATGATTTTCAATATAAATCCTTCAAAATCAATACTTTAGCACCACATGTAAATTTTAAAAGTAATAATTGGGCATCGAATAATCAACACCCTAAAGGCAAAGAACTAGAACTAATTTTTGAATCAAATTTAGCCGAGTTAAAAGGAGTTTTAGTTTCAATTCATTATGAAATTTTTGATAATATTCCGACAATTTGTAAATGGGTGAGTGTTACAAATAATAGCGATAAAACATTGAAAATCAATCAATTAGTCAATGAAATATTGGCAACTCCTGAAGAGGAATCTGCCGTTGTGGGGAGTCCCGAACAGATGAAAAAACCACAGCGAATTTATATCGAAAACAACTACGCATTCAATAATGCGATGCGTTATGAGCTGTCCGACCAAGCTACTCATTGGAAAGTTGATTCGAGCTATACTTCACAGGTAAATTATAATTACCAAACACCTTGTGTGCTGGAAGTTTATCCGAGTTTCGGCATTGGTTTTGAGTTATTGCCGAAACAATCTTACAAGTCGATTCGTAGCTATGAGCTATTGTTAGATTCTTATGACCGTGAGCGAAATGGGTTGGCTCGCCGCCGAATGTACAGTATGCTTTTTCCTTATACTACACAAAACCCCATTTTTATGCATCTTGTCAGCACCGACCCTTTAAAGGTAAAAGCAACCATTGACCAATGTGCTGAAACTGGCTATGAAATGGTAATTCTAAGTTTTGGAAGTGGACTAAATATGGAAGATGCCAGTGCTGAAAATATCAAAAAATTTAAAGAATTGACAGATTATGCCCATAGTAAAGGCATAAAGTTAGGCGGTTATTCGCTTTTTAGTAGTCGCCGAATTGATGATGAAAATGATGTGATTGACCCAAAAACAGGTTTACCAGATAAAGGAGCTTTTTTTGAACACGCTCCTTGTTTAGCAAGTCGGTGGGGTATTGAATATTTGCAAAATTTACGGAAATTTATTTCAGAAACTGGATTTGATTTACTCGAACATGATGGCCCTTACCCTGGCGATGTTTGTGCTTCGACCAAGCACCCTGGGCATAAAGGTTTAGAAGATTCGCAATGGGTACAGATGGAAATGCAGAAAGGTTTTTATCGTTGGCTCAATGAACGTGGTGTATATATTAACGCTCCCGATTGGTATTTTTTAGATGGCTCTCACAAAATTGGTTTGGGCTATCGTGAAGTCAACTTTTCACTTTCTCGTGAACAACAAAAAATCCTAAATCGACAAAATATTTTTGATGGAACTTGGGAGAAAACGCCCTCCATGAGTTGGGGTTTTGTGCCATTGACCAAATACCAAGGTGGCGGTGCAGAGGCGGTTTTAGAACCTTTGAACGAACATTTAAAAGATTATGAACAACTTATGATTCAATATTATGGTGCTGGTGTGCAAGCCTGTTATCGTGGACCACGATTATATGATACCGAGGCTACCAAGCAAACTGTCAAGAAAACCATTGATTGGTATAAAAAATACCGCCAAATTCTCAACTCTGACCTCATTCACCTTCGCCGCCCTGATGGAAGAGATTGGGACGGTATCATGCACATTAACCCAAAACTGAAAGAAAAAGGCTTTGTATTACTTTATAATCCATTAAAGGAAACTATTTCTCGAAAAGTAAGCTTGCCTCTTTACTATACAGGACTTTCAGACAAAGTTTTGGTTCGAGAGAAAGAAGGTAAAAGTAAAAGTTACACCCTCAATAGAAACTATGAAACTACTATTGAAGTTACCATTCCAGCGGAAGGCTATACATGGTTGGTTTTGGAATAATTTTCTTACAAAGTATTGTGAAAAATATAAATTTCTTAGCAAAAAATAGTACCCTAAAAATATAGGCTTGATTATTGATATTTTTAATTCAAAATATCTAAATTTAAGTTTTCTATTCACCAAACTTAATTATGAATAAACAACTACTATCAACGCTGTTTCTTTTAACATTTCACTCACTTCTTTTGCAAGTATTTGCACAAAAAGTTCAAATCAATTCTTCACCTGATTGGCTTGTATCTGTAAAATATACAAATGCTAAAGTCAATAATCGGCAAATAAGTGATGGTTATTATTATAAACTTTCGGAAAGCCAAAACCATGTTGAAAAAAAACAGCATTATATCAAGCAAATCCGAACCATTGTAACATCTGAAGGCGTACAAAATGCTTCAGAAGTTTATGTTAGTTTTAGCCCATCATACGAACAACTACGGTTTCATACTTTACAGATAAACCGTAAAGGACTAATAATCAACAAATTGACCCCAAGTGTTTTTAAAGTTTCTGCGAATGAAACCGAATCTTCACAGTTTTTATATAATGGCACTTATACTGCCCAAGCTATTTTGACAGATGTAAGAATTGGTGATGAAATAGAATATTCTTATACTTTAGAAGGCCGAAACCCTGTTTTTGGCGATAAGTATTTCTGTGATATTTACTTATCTTCCGGCACTCCTGTTGGACAATATTATACCAATTTCATCTGTGATTCAGAAAGAAAGCTTCAATCAAAATCTTTTAATAATGCCCTTGCTCCAAAAATATCAACCATCGCTCATTCCAACGTTTATGAATGGAATATCAATGACTTGATTCCTATAAAATCAGATAATTATTTACCCAAATGGACAGACATTGAGCCACACATTCAATTTACTGAATATCAAAATTGGGCTGAAGTTGTCAAGTGGTCATTAGATGTACAGAAAAACACCGAGTCACTTTCTACAAGCTTAAAAAAAGAAATTCAAAATTTGAAAGATAAAGCGAATGGCGACTCCAACAAATTGATAGAATTAGCCACTCGAATGGTTCAAAATGACATTCGTTATACAGGTATCGAAACAGGTATTCATTCTCACAAACCACATGCTCCATCACAAGTTTTTGCTCAAAAATATGGCGATTGCAAAGACAAATCATTGCTTTTAGCTTCTATTCTACAAAGCTGTGGCATAGAGGCAAACTTAGTTAGTATTGATACTTATTGGGGGAAAAATTTAGATAAATATCTACCCTCGCCAGGCTTGTTTAATCATGTGGTTTTACAAACAAAAATAGACGGGCAGCTATTTTTCATTGACCCGACCTATTCAAATCAAGGAGGAAATATAAAAGACAATTATTTTCCTGATTATGGAAAAGGACTCATTACTGCTCCAAATATTAGTAATTTGACCGAATTACCTAAAAGTAAAGCAGGAAAAAATGAGGTGGTGGAAGAATATTGGCTCGGGATGAACGGCAAAACCACTTATTTGAATGTTGAAAGTAAATATACACTCAATCATGCCGATCAGATGCGAGCATCCTTGGCACAATCCAGTTTTGCAGATTTAGAACAATCGTATATTGATTTTTACCAAAACTTATACAAAGGCTCAAATATTACGCTTAAAGACAGCATTCAAATCATTGATGACCTACAACGCAATGAATTGATTGTAAAAGAATCATATATTATCACTGATAATTGGTCAAAACCTGATTCTACCAAAAAGTATTATACGACGCAGATTTATGCCTATTACCTGAAAAACTTATTGCCAAATATTGATAAAACTACTCGTAAAAACCCTATTGCATTCACGTATCCCAACAATGTAGAGTACTCCGCCATTGTACATTTTCCTTCTAAATGGTCGCTTACTGGTGAAAAATGGTCTTTAAATAGAAAAGCCTATACTTGTGATTTTGAATCCTCTTACAGTGATATTGACTCTACATTTACACAACATTTTAGTTTTGTGAGCAGGCAAGACAATATTGAAACTGCACAAGCTGCCGAATACCTTGCCGATTTCGATAAGATTGTTGCAAGTTCAGGCAATGAATATTCATGGAATCAAGACTTAGACACTGAATTAAAAAATGCTGGTGTTAACTGGTATGCTGTGATTATCTTCGTCCTAATATTAGTAGCATTATTAACATTTTACTTTAAAAAACTTTACCCACAAAACGCCACCCAAGAAGATGAATATCCTTATGCACCAGATAAAATTGGTGGGTGGCTTGTTTTACCATTGATCGGCCTATGCCTAAGTTCATTTTTAGTGGTTTTTCAGCTATTTTCAGGAAATGGCGGTCTATTTCTACAAAAAACTTGGGTTTCAATGGATTATATCAATGGTCTCTTACATGGCCAACTTTTATTAAGTATTGAATTTGTTATGAATGCCATTTTTATGGCAAACATGATTTTTATATTAGTTCTTTTCATCAAACAACGAGATACGCTAGCGACAAAAATAGTCTGGATGTTATATGTCTACCATATCTTTATGATGGTTTTGGATATTATTTTAATAAAATCAACTGGTAAAGATATAGATTATGCTTTATGGCCTGACTTAATAAAATCTATTATTAGTGCAGCCATTTGGATACCTTATTTTAGAGTCTCTGAGCGAGTTAAACGCACATTTGTCAATCGTTATGAAGCCTGATTTTCATTAAACCCTAAAATTCTTTCAAAAAATGTAATATGAAAAAGCCTACCATTTTTGCCATTATTATTTGTTTTGGAATAATTTCTTGTACAAATTCGAGCAACGAAACGATTGTTTTTGATAAAACTCCAGTACCGAAACTTTCGATGACCGAAGCTCAGATTTATGACAAAGTACTGGGTATGCTCGTTGGCTCTGGCATTGGCGACTCAATGGGGGCTCCAACTGAAATGTGGACAAGAGATGCCATACAACTTGAATATGGCTTTGTTGATAGACTTGATTCGATGGTACGAGAACCTTCGCCCGAAGGGACTTGGAAAATTAACCTCCCTGCTGGTGGCACAACCGATGATTCTCGGTGGAAAAAGTTAGCTTCTGAGTTTTTACTTACCCAAAATTCGGAGTTGAAAGCGGAAGATTTTGGAAGTTTTATTGTTCAAAAATACAAAAGTGATGTTGATAATTTCAAGAAAATAGATGCTTTTTCGCCCGAACCTTATGAAGAAAATAGTCGAAAAATGGCTTGGTTACAAGAATGGGCAATCGTAGCAAAACCGTTTGTTGATAAAGATTATATTTTCTATCACAATGCTCTTAGTCGATTTTATGGTGGTGAAATGGTCTGTGGTGGAATGCTGTACGCTCCTACAATTGGAGCATTTTTTCCAGCAAATCCTTTAAAGGCCTATAAAGAAACCTACAAAATAAGTATTTTTGATATTGGATATGCTCGCGATATTAGCGGACTGGTGGCCGCCATGACGGCAGCGGCGATGGAAAAGAATGCTACCAAGGAATCAGTCTTGAGCGTTTTAAGAACCATCGATCCAGAAGGCTTTTTCAAAAGTCGTTTGGTTGGACGTACTTCTTATAGAATTTTGCGAGATGCTTTGAGCATTGTAAAACAAGCCAAAGCAATCACTGAAATAGATTCCAAACACCCACAACCCAAACGTCTAAAAGCTGACACTTTGTATATTTCTCAAATGTATAAAGCCTTTGAACTACTTGATGCTAAAAATCAAGATATGCCTTTTCATGCTGGCGAAATTCATCTTCAAGTGCTTACAGCTATGATTTTTAGTGATTTTGATTTTGAGAAAACAATCGCCTTTTTGGTGAATTTAGGCAGAGACAACGATACAACTTCAGCAGTTGCAGGTGGAATCTTGGGAGCTTTTTACGGCTATGAAAAATTACCAAACGAAATGAAAACCAAAGTCATAAAAATCGGTAAAGAGCAATTAGATGTTGATTTTGAACTTTTAGCTCAAAAACTGACTAAAAAAATCATCGAACAGCAATAGAAAATATAGGTTCGACTTTTAGGTCGAACCTACTACTATTTTTCAAACTCAACAATATGCTCAGAAGCATATTCATCATCGCCAGGCTTGATTCGTTTGACAAAAAAACGAGCTTTTTTACCTAATTTCAAGCAAGTATTTTTGGCTTTTATATCTTCATCCGTATTGAGTGGTTGCAAAGAAGGGTACCAAAGAATATACCCAGGTTTTTCAAAAAACAATTGTGGTTTTGTCCAATCTTGGCTGTTAATGGCTTCATCAAAATTAGGGTTTTTATTAAAAGAAATATAAACCTGACTACCATTCCAAGATTTACCAACTACTTTTCCCATCATCATTACCCAACAGTTGAGATAAGTATTCCAGCTCACTGATGGCCCCCAATGAAAACCACCCGTAGGAGAAGAGGCTGCCCCCCCACCATTTTCTCGTGGAATTTGCAAAGAAGCAATAGGTTTACCAATGCCATTGTATGGAGCATTAAAATCACTTCCATCCCATCTTTTTGCCTTACCGACTGGATTATCTAAATCTTTTAGTGCGATTCTGGCAACGCTAATGCATTGACCTGCCCACTCTTTTTTTGCATCATAAGTAGTTTCTTCATAAACATCGGGGTAGCCATATTCTCCATAAAATAAATAGAGATAATCACCACTCGCTACAGCCGAAGGGTCGCCTACACCTCCAGCAAAAGTGTTAGAGGTATTATGCGGTTTCATGATCATTCTTGCATTCAAATCTTCAATAAAAATTCCTTTATTTTCCCAACTTTTACCACCATTAACCGACTTCATAATACCAATTCTACAAACTGCGGCTGGACTTTTCTCACCTGTCAAACCTTGCGGCCATTTCGGACTATCTTTATAGCCTGTTTTGTTGAGAAAATCATAAGGAAAGGTTTGAGGATAATTTTCGTTGTGATATACCGCATAGAGTGTTCTACCTGATTTATCCTTAGAATCTTGATAGACCGTCTCGAACCAAACTGCTCCGTGCAAGCCATCTTCGGTTGGCAGCACATTTGTGGGCATTATTGGGCTGTGAAAATTATCCGCTTTGCTTTTAAAGGTTTCTTCGGCACTTTTTCCATCGGCATATTTCAGGTCTTTGGCATATCCCCAAAGCGGGTCTTCGCCATATTTTCCTGGAAATATGCGAAAAGTATCCCCTACCCACACTTCCGCCATATTGCAGTCAACGAATGAATTAAACTTAATTTTATCAGCAGATAATAACTTGAATTTTGGATTGAATGTCTGTGTTTTTTCGGTGGCCGAACAAGCATACAGCATACTTAAAATAGTACAAAAACTAGTAAAATATAGGAATCTTTTCACTTGTGTAATATTTAATTTGTTAAAATCATTAAATTTTCTCTTAGAATATTCCAAAATTAAGCAAGTTTTACAAATTAATAGAATATTCATTCATAATAAATCACTTATTATCGGCGAATGATTAAATTTGCTAAAACTTAAAATATCGATCAGCAACCATGAAAAAATCTTTTCTATTACTTTGCCTATTTGGCTTAATTGTAATGAATGCTCAAGCACAAAAATTGCGAGGAACCGACAAAAGTCCAATGGATATGGCCTATTATCCTGATAACTTTGCCCATGACCGTAAGTTTGCACCACAACTTATCGGCAATATGCCAGCTATCGTGCGTGTCACTTACAGCCGACCAGCCAAAAAAGAACGTGAGATTTTCGGAACTAAAATTGTGCCTTACGGAGAAGTTTGGCGTGTAGGTGCAAACGAATCGACCGAAATCAAATTCTATCAAGATGTAACCATTCAAGGTAAAACAGTTAAAGCTGGTACCTACTCTCTTTTTGCGATTCCAACCGCTACTGAATGGACGCTTATCTTAAATAAGGATTTAGACTTTTGGGGTGCATACAGCTATAATAAAGACAATGATGTGTTACGTGTAAGTGTACCTACAAAGAAAACTGAAGAAGTCATAGAAAATTTCTCGATTCAGTGCGTAAAAGGCAGTAATGATAAAGAAACTACCATGAAAATGGCTTGGGATACTACATTGGTTGAAGTGCCTATTTCATTCTAATCATATTAAAATATGAATATTTCACGAAAAAATGCCCTAAAGTCAATCTTTGGGGCATTGATTAGTTTACCTGTTTTTGGAAAAACTAAAGAAGAAAAAGACCTATTAGGATTTAAGGAAGAATTTTCTGAGGCTTGGAAAAGCTCGCTTGATTATACACTCAAACTCTATAATCAAATGCCCGAAGAAAAATTTGATTTTAAATATACACCTGAGTCTTTTTCGTTTCGTACACAATTTGTGCATTGTATTACTTTCAATACCGCCCAAATTTGTGGAAGATTAAATATTCCGAACCCTCACGACGAAAAAGAAAAGAAAAATAACTTTTGGAAAAATCTGAGTAAAGCAGAGTTGGAAGGCGAACTCAAAGAATTTTATGCTTGGGTTGAAAAAACTTTGTTTGAAACCAAGACCGAAAAACTCATGCAACTCGAAAATTATGCGGGTGGAAAGATCCCAGTATGGCGATTATTTTATGCACTCGAAAATCACATTATCCACCACCGAGGGCAAGTTGTTTGTTATTTACGTCTGAATGGCATAACGCCGATTGGGTACATTGGGTGGTGAAAAGATACACTATTTAATAAAACCTCATTTGTTATGCGAATAAACTCATAAAACTTCCTAAAACTAAATCATTAATTTTTAGGTTTAGAAATTAAGATTATCGGCAAAAATTAGAGCCGAGACTTCCAGTTGTGAAGACTCGGCTTTTTTCAATAAAACAACATGGAAAAATACTTTAAAATTATTCAAGGAGCATATTCTGGTTATTTCAATTACTTCATCAACGAAATGCTCAGCCCAAGTTGGCATAATTATTTTTATTGGTTAGTGGGTGCATCGTTGGCAATATGGTTGCTTGAAATTAAATTTCCATGGCGAAAAAATCAACCTTTGATTCGGGAGCATTTTTGGTTGGATGCTTTTTATTTACTGTGGAACTATTTCTTATTTTCGCTCATTGCCTATAATGCTCTTTCAATGGTAGCAGTACAAGCATTTAATGACTTTCTTGGACTTTTTGGCATAACAAATATTGTTGCTATCAATATCAGCAATCTACCTTTTTGGTCGAAAATACTCATTATTTTCGTGATGCGAGATTTTATGCAATGGGCCATCCATCGCCTTTTGCACAATGTTGGATGGATGTGGGAATTTCACAAAGTACACCATAGTACCGAAGAAATGGGTTTTGCTGCCCTCTTACGCTACCATTGGATGGAAAATGTCATTTATCGTAGCCTTGAATACATTCCGCTAGCAATGGTTGGTGTTGGTTTGACTGACTTTTTTATTGTGCATATTTTCACACTTGTAACAGGTCAACTTGGCCATGCCAATCTTAAAATCAATCTTGGGCCATTCAAATATATCCTTAATGGGCCACAAATGCACCTTTGGCATCATGCCAAGTATATGCCTGAAACTCACCCCAATGGCTTCAATTATGGCATCACACTTAGTATCTGGGACTATATTTTCAAAACAAATTATTGGCCATCAGATGATGAAAACTTACCAGTAGGATTGCCCGATGAAGAGCATTTTCCAAAAGATTTTATAGGCCAGAATGTTAGGCCTTTTCAACGAATATTTAGAAAAAATAGATAAACACAAAAAAACTTGTCGTATTTTTAGAGAAAAATTCAACCTCTCTAACTCTTCATCTTAAATGAAACAATTATTCGTTCGTTCAAGCTATATTCTTGCAAGTCTTGCAGGAGTAGTAGGCTTATTTGCTTACAAAAATCTCTCAGAGCCGCCTGTCAAACACAACAAAATCAATATTGCTGAAGAAATCAAACTTCCTGCTGGTTTTTCAGCAACGATACTTGGCACCGACTTAGGAGCAACTCGCCACATTACGGTTTCAAAAAATGGCGATATTTATGCCAAATTATCAAAATTAAAAGACGGCAAGGGCATTTTGCTCATGCGTGATACGAATAAAGATGGTGTAATTGACGAAACCAAATACTTTGGAAATTATCCAGGCACAGGTGTTACCATCAAAAATGGTTACTTGTATACTTCTTCAAATACAGGTGTGCTTCGCTATAAACTGAATGAAAATGAAGAAATTATTGACATCGAAAATCCAGAAAAAATAGTCGATGGATTAGTTGACAAAGGGCGTGATAATGCCAAACCTTTTGTGATTGACAATAAAAATAATATTTATGTAACTGTTGGCTCCTATAATGACCCTTGCCGTGAAAAAGGTACGGGTAAAGGCATCATGCCATGTTCAATTTTAGATTCGGCAGGTGGAATTTGGAAATTCAATGCCGAAAAAATGAATCAAACATTTTCGGACGGTATCCGTTATGCAACGGGTTTGAAAAATGCCGTTGGCACTGCTTGGAACTCAAAAACTAACACGCTTTTTGCAACTGTTCATGGTCGTGGACAATTCCATGATTTTTATCCGCAATATTATACACCCAAACAAAGTGCCGAATTGCCTGCCGAAACTTTGTACGAATTGCATCAAGGTGATGATGCTGGCTGGCCATATATTTATTATGACCAATTTCAGAAAAAGAAAATTGTTGCTCCCGAATACGGCGGCGATGGCAAAAAAACTGGTGGTGAAAAAGCAATTAATCCAATTGTGGCATTTCCAGCCCATTTAGGCCCTAATGACTTGCTTTTTTATACTGGCAAAATGTTTCCTGCTAAATATAAAAACGGTGCTTTCATCGCTTTTCATGGTCAATCGCAAGAATTACATAAAGGGTATTTGGTAGCTTTTGTTCCTTTTGTGAACAATAAACCTTCAGGGAAATGGGAGATTTTTGCAGATAATTTCGCAGGGATTGACCTCGTAAAACCAACTGGGCCAGTGCAACATCGTCCATGTGGATTGGCACAAGGCCCCGACGGAGCTTTATATGTAAGCGATGATTTAGGCGGAACGATTTATCGAATTGCCTATAAAAAGTAGATTTATTATACTAAAAATAAAGCTAAAAAGAGGTCTAATTCTTATCGAATAGACCTCTTTTTTTCATTTTTCCACACGAAAATTACCTTGCAGAAACGATTTCGATATCGAAAATCAAAGGAGAATTGCCTGGAATATCTCTTCCTGCACCTCTTGAGCCATAACCCAATGACGAAGGGAAAATAATTGTGCCTTTTTCGCCAACTTTCAATTTGGCAATACCTTCATCAAAGCCACCAACAACCTGACCAACACCTAAAGTAAAACTGAAAGTACCCGCATCAAATTGCTTATCTGACAAAAGTCTTCCTGCGTATTTTACTGTAACATTCTGTCTTGCTACCAAGGCTGCACCAGCTTCATTTGGTGAGGTAAGAATAAAACGTAAACCAGAAGGAGTTTTCTCGGTAATAGCTAAATTTTTACTATTGACATAACTTTCTATTTGCTCATCTTCAGTACCAGAAAAGCCATCTTTTTGACATGCTGCCATCATTAATTGAAATTTAAATTACAAAAATATATTACATCTATTCTTATCACACTATTTTTTTATCTTGCCGAAACTACCTCTATATCAAAAACTAAAGGAGAATTTGCAGGAATTGAGCCATTCGCTTGCGAACCATAGCCTAACGTTGATGGAAAAATAATTGTTGCTTTTTCGCCTACTCGCATTTTAGCAATTCCTTCATCAAATCCTTTAACTACACGCCCCGCCCCTAATACAAAACTAAAGTTTCCTGCATCAAAAGATTTACCTGATAAAAATGATCCTGCATAATTGACATTAATGGTTTGCCCTGCCTTCAAAGCCGCCCCAGAAGCATTGGTCTTTGTAACAATATAACGCAAACCAGAAGCTGTTTTTTCGGTAACTATCAAGCTTTTGCTCGTAATATAACTATTGATTTGGTCTTCTTCGGGGATGTCATCTTTTTGGCAAGCTGTTACAGTTATTGCAATAATTGCCAGAAATAAATAAATTTTACGCATAAAATTAGGTTTTGAGTTAGGTTTTTAGTCCACGGTCAATAGACGACAGACCACAGTCTATACATCATTGGTGTCAATAGAAGGTTCAAAATTAGATAAAAAATTTGGTAAAGTGCTTGCAAGAACTAAAAAACGACTAAATTTGAGACATTAAAATCTCTTTATAAAATATTGATTCGCTCATAAAGGCCCTTTGGCTTTTATAATTTTCGGTTTGTCGCTCCGACAAACACGAGATAATTGTGTATTATCAAATTTTATAAAGAAGAAAATGGAACAAATAACAAAAATCGCTATTCTTGGCGGTACAGGCAAATCAGGCAAATACCTTGTAAAGGCCTTAATAAAACAAGGTTTTCACTTCAAAATGCTTGTTAGAAATGCAGACTCTCGCCCAACAAGTAACCTTTCCACAGAAAATTCATTAGTTGAAATTCTCAATGGCGATGCCAATGATTATGAATCCATTCACTCATTGATTGAGGGTTGTGAGGCAGTTATTAGCACTTTAGGTAGTAGTCAAGCAAGCACACATCTGATTCGGGCAATGAATGAATGTCATATCAAACGTTACATTTTTTTGGCTGGCATTAATATCAATACACCTTTTGATAAAAAAAGCCCTAAAACGAAATTTGCTACTGATTGGATGTATGAAAATTACCCTATTCCAACAAAGAATAGGCAAATAGAGTATGAACTTGTAGCTGCCAGTAATCTTGATTGGACTTTAGTAAGGCTGCCATTAATTGAGCAAACTGATACAAGAAACACCATACAAACAAGTTTAGAAGATTGTGAAGGCGACAAAATCAGTGCAACAGATTTAGCTCATTTTCTGATTGAGCAGTTGAATGATAAATCTTTCATTCGACAAGCTCCTTTTTTGTGGAGTTTGTAGAGAATTTTGGCAGTGAGTCTTTTGGCTCACTGTTTTTTTTAGAGGTTTGAGTCGAAATTAAAATTTATAAAAATATGTTTTATATTTATATTAAATAAACTGCACCATACGATGAAAGATTTAACAAAAACAAAAACTTCAAATAAGGCTACTCATAGCATCAGAAAACCCGAAGGCTCTCCGAAAGTTATTTTCGGGGGTGGAAGAAATTTGGGTTATATATCTGATACGCTATTTGATGAAGATTTGAAAAATTGATTATCAAATACTTAAATCATAAAACTCAATCTTACAATTTTCTAAATCTCCAAACGCACTTGTTCCTTTTTCCACCGCCAGCAGTAGTTCATTTTCCCAACCTGCTGGGCGATAGATTTTGCCTTGTAACTTCCTAAAATTCTGCTCTACAAATTGCTCAATATCATCCGAAATGATTTTTTTGAACTCAAAATTCTTATTCAAATAAGCAATTAGTTTTATTCTAAAAACCGTTCTTGTATTTTTCTTAAAGAGTTCTTTTTGTGTTGTACTACTCTGAATATAAGCCGCTACCACAAACAAAAAATTGATATTATAGGCTTGCAGTATCAAGGTATCTCTATCAAAAAGTCGGTTGATGAAATGTTTATTACGCTTGAAATTTTCTTTAAAATCTAAACCATCATTCCGAAAATCAAGGTTGTCATTCACAAAGGCACTAATGAAGAAATTGGGTGTGATATTATAGCCTTCGGTGAGTTCGTCACAGTAGCGAACCTGCTTAGTATTTTCGCCCGAATTGAGCCAATTGATATTATACTGAATCACATTTTTGGCATACGTATATTGCTTTTCACGGTCATATTTGCTCAATTTGGCATTTGCTCCGTAATATTTACTATCTGCTATGTGATAAATGGTGTCTTGGTTGGTAAGCAAATCTTGATACTCATAAATATGGTCTAAAATCTTTCCATCGTCTTGTTCTTTCAAGCCTTTGGGTAGGTTTTCCTCCGCCAAAAGGCTATCAATCATGTCTTCAAACACAATATTAAAATCTCTGACCAGCAAGACTTCTTTAAACGATTTCTGAGCTTTAATTTTTTCGTTTCGTTCACAAAAAACGTATAACAAATGCCATAATTTCAACAATTTATCATTAAAATACTTGTATTTGATGCGTTTAAGAGTGCGAGTGCCATTATTGAAAAAATTCTTAAACTCAGCAACCGAGAGGGTTTTATAGAGCGAATTGATTGGTATTTTCAGAAAATATTTTTGGTTGAATGAATCCAATACACTCATAAAAAGTACAATCAACTCTTCATCGTAATGAACCATTTTTTGTTTATTGAGAGTATCGAGATAGTGAGGAGAACCATTCTGAAAATAGGCGGTTTTTCGGCTAATGGTTTTTGACCAATCGGTTTTGTGGTTTTGCGAACTATTTGTTTTCTTGATAAAAGTAAAAAGTTGTTGATGCTCTTGGTTGAAACGAATCAAACTCCGCATGATTTCGAGTTCAGAAATAGCCTGCTGACCAATATTTGAAACCACTTGGGCGAGGTCAGAGGTTTCGCTGATGCTACTCTGTGTATTGCGTTCTTTAAATTTTTTGATTGATAAAAACAGCCAAGTATTCATCTCGTACAGAAAACCCAGCTTATTTTCTGCTTTCAGAGCATTGCGTGTTTTTTCATTAGACATTAAATCTAAGAAATCGGTAGGGTTAAAATTACCAAATACTTTTCCCGAATCATCAAGAAAAACTTTTGGTAAAATCATCACTGGTTGTGCTTGGCGGCTGGCATCAAAATAATACCCTACGTAGTTGATTTTGCAACGAAAACCATCAGCCAAAGGCAAATAATAGCGTTCGCTCAAAATCGGCTCAAGTTGTGAGATTTCGTAATGATATTCTTCAAAAAGGATAATCATGCAATGATGCCATTAAATGTCAAAAAGCCTTTCAGTTTTTCCAAAACTTTGTTCGCCCTGTTTCTATATCCAACAATCTAAAAGCCGCCAACGAATAAAACTTTGTTTTTCCAAATTCATTCGTTAATTGTATTTTTATTTTGTTCGTATTAGCATTTATATCAAATTTGAATAACTCAACTAAATAAGACTTTCCCAAAGATATGCCGCCTTCTGCAATCTCATTCATGAGATGGATATTTTGAAACATCACATAAGTCAATAATGCTTCATAGTCTTTAGTGTCACGATAGATATTAAAAGTAAAACTTTCAATTATTTTTTCCTCAATTACTTTACCTGTTAAAGGTTCATAAATAGCCAGATTTTTGGTTACAATTACATTTTTGTGGTTCATAATAAGTTAAAATTTAAGATTCGGAAATTATTCCATTTTGGCATAACGCAAACTTATAAATAATTATTGCAAAATGGAATAATTATTTATGAAAAAAACTATTTATACAGAGCGAAGAAAATTTTTATCGGCAAGATTGATTGAAGCACGTGAAAGTGCAGGCTTGTCTCAACAAGAAGTAGCTAAGACTGAAATTATATCTCAAAGTGAAATATCGAAAATTGAAAATGGTCAGCGAAGAGTTGAGTTTTTATTACTTTTAGAATTAGCAAAACTATACTCAAAAGGTCTTGATTTTTTTATACCAAATGAAAATACATAAAGGTTTATTTAAAATTTTTCGACTCTAAATGTTTACGTAAAAATTCTTTACTTGGAAGAAATCGGTCAGGTAGATTTATAACTTTGCCTTCAAATCGTCCAAAAAATGGTTGATAGTAATCTCTTTTTATATTTCCTTTGAGTTCCGAAGAAATCAAAATTTTGTAGTTTTCATCAATCCCAATAAAACCTTTCTCAAAAGCTTTGTCATAAATTGAAGAAAGACAAATTCCATTTTCTGGATTTAGTCTTTCTTTTTCATGCTCAGCCCAAGGTAAAATATGACCCGCAACTAACATCTCTGAAATGTCAATACCGGAAATCGCACATTTTTTCTGATAAATTGAGAGAATAAGTTGTCTGAATAAATTTTGATTTACACGTGTTTTTACCTCTCGAATCTTAACTTCACCTTTCTTGTCTGATAAATCAACTAAAATAGGCTCATATTTTTTTTCTATTGTAGTTTCTTCATACTGAGTTAATAATCGTTCACTTTCAAAAAGCATTTCATCCCAATTATTAATAAATTCGTTGTATACTACTTCATCTAATTTACCCCCATTTGCCAAACCTTTCACTCCTCTTGCTTGATGATATGGGTCAAATCTTGCAAAATTACATAGCTTCATTGCAACTGCTCCAGCAGTTCTGTTTAAAAGCTTACTTAACTCTTGCACTTTGGGATTACTACCCGTAATAGTACCAAATGGAATTCTACAATATAAATTAAAAGCAACCAATAGTTCTTCTCGAGTCCAATTATTTCTTTGCATAGCTTAGAAAGTATATTATAATCAATTTTCAATCAATTGAATCTGAGAAGTATATTCTTTAAATTTCTCATCGGCAGAAATGATTGGAATATTCTCAATTAATGAAGTTGCAAGTAACAAACGGTCAAATGGGTCTCGGTGAGTATCTATTAGTTGTATTCTTTCATATGCTTCAATATGAGAATTTTTCAAACTCAAAATCTCAAAACCATCTTTCAGTAAACAGTTTATTAAATCACTTATTGATAAATCCAATTCTGAAAGCTTACCAATTTTTTGTTTGATGGCTATTTCGTAAAGACTTATCTGACTAACACCAATACTATTATTTTCTAAAATCTCTCGAACCTTAGAAAACAACTTATTTGGGGATATAATTGACCAAATAAGAATTTGAGTATCAATAATAAAGTCCATTACATGTAGTCTTTTAAATCATCTAAAGGTTCATTAAAATTATCGGGTATATTGTAGCCTTTTCCTGCTAAACTTCCCAGTTTTACACCTTTTTTCTTATTTTTAGGTAAAGTTTCTACTTCCTCCATAAACATAATTACTACTTTCGTTTTTTTGCTGGTCGGAGGAGTTTCGGCCAAAACAAATTGCCCGTTTTCGTAAATACCATTAATAGCCGTGTACATAAGCTTATTTTTTAAAACCCTAAAACACCCTGCACCGTATTTTTAGAGCGTATGTATTTAATTTTTTCTTCGGCAACTCTTAGCACTTGCTCAGAGTTGGTTTCACCCACAAGGTCATAGGCAACTCGGTCGGAGAGATACAGTACCAACAATTCTTGTTCGTCTAAGGCAAGCATATCGGCCAACTTCGTTATATGTTCACGGTTGGGGTGACGAAGGTTTTTCTCAAATTTGGCAAGCGTACTGGTATCAATATCTAACTGAGCTGCTACTTTCCGTAAAGGTAAATTTTGCTGTTCACGGTGCTGCCGTATTACTTCGCCAAACGTCTTTTTTATGGCATCCATAAGTTTTGGAATTTATATTTTGGACAAAATTTGTCAATAAAAACAATATTTCAAAATTTCACTTTGCTTTTTGCTAAAAAAATACCCAAATACAAAAACATACACACAAAATTACCCACAAATACCCAAATCATATTTTAGAGGCATTATAGGTTTAGGCAGAAATATCTCATAAATTAGCATGAATTTTACAACCTCAGCCAAGCAATAAAAATGCAAATCAAACCTAAACTATTCATTATTCTCTGTTTCTTATTTATTACTACCACAATCTCTGCACAAACACCAAAAACCACCTCAGGAAATCCAATTGTTGATGGTTGGTACGCTGACCCTGAAGGTGTGATTTTAAACAATGAATTTTGGATTTTTCCAACTTTCTCTGCTAAGTACAAAGACCAAGTATTTTTGGATGCTTTTTCTTCAAAAGACATGGTAAATTGGACAAAACACGCCAAAATTATTGATACTTCGGCCGTAAAATGGGCAAACAAGGCAATGTGGGCTCCGAGTATCGTCAAAAAAGATAAAAAATATTACTTATTTTTCTCAGCAAATGACATTCAAAGTTCGGAGCGTAAAGGCTTTGGAGCGAATAATCCTGAGAAAGATGATAAAATCGGAGGTATCGGTATTGGCGTGGCGTATCGTCCCGAAGGGCCTTATAAAGATTATTTGGGCAAGCCACTCATCAATCAGTTTTATAACAAAGCTCAACCAATCGACCAATATGTTTTTCAAGATAAAGACAAACAATACTATATCATCTACGGCGGTTGGGGACGCTGCAATATCGCCAAACTCAATAAGGATTTTACGGCTTTAGTGCCTTACGAAAATGGCGATTTGGTGAAAGAAATTACTCCAAAAGGCTATGTTGAAGGGCCAACGATGTTTATTCGCAAAGGAAAATATTACTTGATGTGGTCGGAAGGAGGCTGGACAAATGGTACTTATAAAGTAGCTTATGGTGTTTCGGACAATGTTTTTGGGCCTTTCGAGAAAAAATCTACTATTTTGGTGGCCAACGAAAAGGTAGCCACTGGTGCAGGGCATCACTCAGTCATCAATATTCCGAATAGTGATGAATGGTACATCGTTTATCACCGTCGCCCAATTCCGAACCTCGACCGTGACCATCGTGTGGTGTGCATCGACCGAATGTATTTTAATGAAGATGACACCATCAAAGATGTAAAAATGACATTTGAGGGTGTACAAAAAGTAATATTGAAGTAGGTATAAGTGTGGCAGGTCTTCGCATATTTTTCTAAAACATTGACAAATCTTAAGACGTGCCACACTTTATCCTCCTTTGCGGCAAAAAACTTAAAATACAAAGATATTCCATGAAAAACATTTTATTTTTTCTATCAATTTGCTTAATAAATCTCAACATATTTGCCCAAAAGCATTACAAAGGCAAACCTTGGGACGGAACTTTTCAAACCATTCCTGGAAAATTGGAATGTGAGAAATATGATTTGGGTGGTGAAAATATTGCCTATCATGATAAAGATAGCATCAATAATGGTAGCGGAAAACTCAACCCAAATGATGGTACTTTTTTAAATACTTTTCGCATCAAAGAAGGTGTAGATATTTCCTATACAAAGGCACGAGATATAGACAATAATCCATATAATGTGGTTGAACCGCTGATGCAACAATTATATGTAGGTTGGACAGAAGCAGGTGAATGGATAAAATATTCGATTGAAGTAAAGGAATCTGGTGAATACGAAGGTACTTTGATGTTCACAGCCAATGCAGACGCAAAAATCGCCATTGATATTGATGGAAAACCTTGGCTCGAACCAGTTTTAATTAAATCGACTTTTCATGAAAAAGAAACCATCCCTTGGCGGCAATGGCATCATTGGAATAAACAAGTAATTTTTAAAAGTCAAAAACTACGCAAAGGAAAGCACATTCTTACACTTAGAACCGTAGAAAAAGGTAATATGAATTATGATTTTATTGAGTTTATAAAAGTGAAATAATATGAAAACAACCCTTTTACTTACCCTATTCATATTTTGTTCTTTGCAAATACAAGCACAAAATGATATAGAAATCACCAAAGACATTGTGTTTGCAGAAGCTGATGGCAAAAAACTTCAACTCGATATTTATAAACCAAAAGCACCCAAAGAACCTTATTTGATTGTTTGGGTGCATGGTGGGGCATGGAATACTGGAAGCAAAGAAAATCCACCTTTGGGTCTATTGCCTTTTGGCTATGCTTTGGCAAGTGTTGATTTTCGGGCGAGTACCGAAAAACCTTTTCCTGCCGATGTACATGATATTAAAGCTGCCATTCGTTTTTTGAGAGCCAATGCCAGTAAATATGGTTATAAATCTGATAAAATCATCATTTGGGGAAGTTCTTCGGGCGGTCATTTGGCGGCATTGGTTGCTACGACCAACAATAATACTGTCTTAGAAGGTAATCTTGGCAATTTTACCAATACATCCTCCTCTGTGCAAGCTTGTATTGATTTTTTTGGTCCAACAAATTTCCTTACCATCCTCAATCAATCAACGCCACATGGCTTAAATGTGCGTTTGCCAGCATTGGCTATTTTGCTTGGAAAACCTTTAGACCAAGTGACTGAATTGGCAAAATCAGCAAGTCCTGTTTATCAAGTTGATGCCAACGACCCACCTCTTTTTATTGTTCATGGCGAACAAGATATTCAAGTGCCGATTAATCAATCCATAGAATTGATGAGTGCTTATAAAAGCAAAAACCTCAAAGTTCAAATTGAATTTATTCCCGATGCAGGGCATTCCAGTCCAGCTTATGCTAAAAAAGAATTGATGGAAAAGATTGATATTTTTTTAAAGGGAAGCGGTTTTTAAATAATTTTTATACAATTTTTTATTTACTTTACGCAACCTCATTTATTCAAATGCCGTATTGATTGCATAAATTTATTTAAAAAAACAGTTATTCATGAAAAAATTAGTAATTTTCTTCTCTTTCTTAACCATTCTAACAAGTTGTACTTCAAACGATGTAACTCCCAGCAATACTGGCATTAGTGGTATTTGGAAAATCAAATCATATATTGATAATAATAACCGTGATCGCACAAGTAGCTATACTGCATATAGTTTTGAATTTAAATCAACTGGTGAAATAATCGTTACAAGTAATGCTACCAAATACAATGGTACTTATGCAACAGTGATGGATAGTGGTAAACAAAAATACAATATCGTCATAGCTACTACTGATAATACATTGGCTGAAATAAACGAAGACTGGATTTTGAGCGAACAAACAGATACCACTCTCAAATTCACCAAATCAAGCGGTGGAAATGGTGGTGCTAAAACTTTGATTTTTGGCAAGTAATCAACAAAAAAAGGCACGTTTTAATAAAAACGTGCCTTTTTTATGCCTTTTACAAGAAATTTTTATTCCATCGGATGCTCTAAAAGCAATTTTGAAACATTATAAATATCTTTCTGTTTCACAACTGAAGCTCTCACTACTTTTACTTTTTCTGGCGAAATTGCGGAAGCTTTATTACCAAATGAGTTTCTTACATAAGTCAATACTGCTGCTACTTCTTTGTCATTAAGCAAGCCTTCAAATGGTGTCATTGGTACTTGGCCAGGGTATGTTTTACCATTGACGTCAATTTGTCCAAGCAAACCTTTCAGTACGATTTTGATCGCTCGGTCTTCATTGCCTGTTGCCCATTTTGTACCTGCTAATGGCGGAAATCCCGAAGCTGAAAGCCCATTTCCATCTGCCTGATGGCAAGTTGTACAATATCCTTCTTTGGCGTAAATTGTTTTCCCTAATTTAAAAAGAGCCAATTCTTCACCTTTTAAGACAGATACCACCTCAGCTTCTTTTTTCTTCATAACAGATTCGCCTTTTAGATGTGCAAGGGCAGTTTCGTAAGCATGAATCATCCAATCATCTAAAGGTTTCTTTTTGGCTTCTGCCAATATCGGTAAACCTTTTTCTTTGCCAATCCATGATGCTGCAACAATTGCATCTAAACGAACCCTGCTATTTTCATCTCGCACGGCTTGCATCAACAAAGCAGCTTGGTCAAGTACTTGATGCCCCGTAAAACGCAATACTTCAACTGCAGCAGCTCTTGCATGATAATCTTTAGCTTTCAGCATTTGGCGAAGCAATTTTTGGTCAACTTTATTTAAACCCCAACTTACCCAAAGAGCTTCTAATACATGATGCTCGTAGCGAGGGTCATTTTTATCTAAACTTGCAACCCATTTGGTGATTTTCGGTAAAACCTCTGCGGCACTTCTACCTCTCAATTCACGGCGAGTGCGGTAACGAGTACGGTATTCTGGAAGTTTTAAATTATCCAAAAGTGTTTCTACACTTGCTCCGTCAATCTTTGCGGGTGTCACCAATGGTCTTGAAGGATAAGTAATGCGATAAACTCTCCCGTGTGAATGGTCACGCAAAGGGTCACGAGCATTGTGTTGCATGTGACCAATCAAAATATTGTGCCAATCAATCAAGTAAAGTGACCCATCAGGTGCAAATTCCATGTCAACAGGGCGGAAATTTCTATCTTCACTTACCACCAAATCTACCCGATGTTTACTTTTATAGCCTGTGCCATCATCTACCAAAGAGTGTTCTTTCATTCCTAAAAAACCAATGGTATTATTGATGAGTAAATCACCTTGAATTTCTTCAGGAAAATGACGACTTGATACAAATTCAAGTCCAGAAGTTGGGCGAACCATGTGGTCTTTTTCTATGAGTTGAACACCTTTATGAGTGGCTTCTCCGTAACGAGGAAGCACCGTCCCCGGCATCATCCAACGCACATCAGGACTTGATGTTTCAGCAAAAAAAGGTTGTCCCCAATCATCAAAAGCAATACCCCAAGGATTTGGAATTGAAAGTTGAGCAGTTCGTTCTAATTTATGTAATTGCGGACTATATCTATAAAAACCACCATTCGTTGCCCGCACAGTTCCGTAAGAAGTTTCCACATTTGTATGTAAAAACACACCTTCACCCGAATATATTGCTCCTGATGGATCAACACAAAAAGCATGGCTATTATGGTGGGTATCGTGGTCATCAAAGCCACTTAGTAGGATCTCTACTTTATCAGCTTTATCATCACCATTGGTATCGGTATAAAGTTTCAGATTAGTTCCTTGAGAAATATAGACACCTTCAGGAGCAATTTCAAAGCCCAATGGCAGATGCAAACCATCAGCAAAAACGGTCTGCTTATCAGCTTTACCATCATTATTTGTATCTTCCAAAATTAAAAGTTTGTCATTAGGTTTTGCATCGCCTGGCTTATAATGCGGATAACTCGGCATAACAGCAACCCAAAGTCGACCTTTATTATCAAAAGACATTTGCATGGGTTTTGAAAGGTCTGGAAACTCTTGTTCAGAAGCAAACAGTTCGATTTTATAACCAGTAGGTACTTTTAGCTTATTTAAAGCATCTTGTCCATAAAGGTATTCCAAACTACCATTTTTTTCAGGATTAAAATTAGTCGTTACTGGTGGCAATGTACGTGTATTTTTATCTGCCGCAGCCACATCCATTTTTTCTCCCTTCGAGGCTGCCAACCAAATAGCCTTGTCACGAATATCAGTCATTTGACGAATCTTCTCAATTTCAGCAGGGTAATTATCTGGGCCAAATGGGTTATAGCGGCGACCATACGCATGTACGCCATTGGGAATCTTTATGTCGTTATGCCACATCCAGTTTTTTTCCATCACCGCATCATAAATCTGCTGACGGCGTTCTTCTGCTTTCGCAGGTGTTTTACCAAAAATTTTGTCCGAAAGTAAAACACCTAATTTTTTATATCCTTCTTCATTGAGTTGTGAGCCATCAATGGTCAAAGGTTCGGTAGTGCTTGCATACCAACTTTTTGAAGGCGTAAAAGCATCGACAAATAACACCTTATTTTGACTACAAACCTCACGCACGGCATTGGTATAAAGCAACAAATTTTCGTTTTCTTTCACACCATTTGGCAAATCATACTTACTTGTCAAATCTTCAAAAGCAATAGGTGAAACAATCGCCAATCGAGGAGCAGCAACACCATTATATTTTTGACTTAATGTATATTTAATGAAAGCATCCAATTCAGCTTTAAAATTAGCTAAGCCTGCTTTACCTTGAAAGGATTCGCTGTAACCAAAAAATGCAATGATAACGTCGGTTTTTAGGCGAGTAAGCCATTGGTCAGGATAATCAAAATGTCCTTCACTATTTGAATTTGTAGCATATTCAGTCTGAAATTTTTCTGCTCCGGGAAAAGCCCACGGTAGATTTCGACTGGCATGTGGACGAAAACCTGGCGTATCGCCACCATCGCACATATTACGAATGAATAAAGAATTATCAGGATAACGCACGTGCATTTCGGTCTCGAAATGGTCGTAGTTCATCATCCGTGAACCAAGATTTCCACCAATGAGCGATATATGACTTCCTTTTTCTATTTTGATAGTTTCTGGTGGAACAGGAAGAAACGAACTGACCAAAAAAACTGTCAGTACGAATATGCTAAGTAATATTTTGATATTGAGCTTCATGAGTTTTAAGATTATTTTTCGAGTGAAAACTATTAGATAGTAATGACGAATTATTCAATTTACAGCACTCTATGAATATTCACTCATTCTCTCATTCATTAATTCACTCATTGGTTTTATTTGACCATGCCACGATAAGGAACATTAATATCTATTCTACCCTTCCATTTTTTAGGAACTTTTTTACCTAATTCCCAATGGATAGCATTAATAACAAGTCTTTGAAATGCTTCCACTTGAAAATCTTCAGGATGACCCATTGTAGTAGTAAAAACCTTCGCACCAAAAGAATTTGTGCCAGTCCATGCTACAGGGTTTTCGATAGCTGCTTTGTCAGGATTGACTGATTTTCCCATCAATAGCCACTCAGAGCCTTTGGTTGGATAATCGGGTAAAACTCGATAAAGCCATGATCTTACATGAAAACTTGGAGCCACGCCTGTGAGAATTGGATGATTTTTTGCAGCAGGAATAACAGAAACATCAGTACTACTTTCATGACCATAGTGCGTGTGAGCGGCTTTCCCACCCCAGCCTGGAGGAGCATTCAGAGCAAATTCGCCAAAAGCATTCCATTTTTCGGAAGCATCGCCAGTGGGATAATTAAAAGCATGGGTTGTTGTTCGGAATCCCATGATGGGTTTTCCTGATTTTAAATACTTATCAATGTATTCGAGTTGGTCGGGAGGTAATTGTCGCCAACGGAGATAAAAAACCGCCAAGTCCGCTTCTTGTAAAGCCTCCAAACCCGGGATATTTTTCTCGGCATTTTGATTAGGGTACGCCTTCAGAACTTTAGTTCGAAAACCATAATTTTTTTCAAGTTCAGCAGCAATGAGCGGAAGGGTAAATTCGCCACTATACTCGTGGTCACCAGTCACAAACACAATGAGTGGTTTGTTTTTTGCTTGAGCTAAAGTTTTATTGACAATAGCACCAATCAGCAGAAAACTTAATAAAATGAAAGTCTTACGCATTAGGTTTTTATAGATTGAGGTTGATTAGAAGGCTTTTACCTTTCTTCCCATAAAAATAAACTATAAATTTTACTTAAAACAATTTGTGGAAGAAATTAATAAAAAAATTTAAAAATGACTCTGTTATCATCCTTCTAAGCTTTTTTATTTATAAATTACAAAACACACAATAGACAACCCTATCAATTACGTTAGGACTAAGAACTGAAATTCCTATTATGAAAAAAACGATTGCTTTTGTCCTCATTTCTGCTTTATTCTTTACTATTCAGGCGTGTTCTCAACCTTCTGAGCAAACTAGCGAAGGCGAATCACTACAACAGCAAGCAACACCTCTTCAACAAAAAGAAGAGCTATTACAGCAATCTGTTTTAGATTATGTAAATCTATACCGAAAAAGTAAAGGTTTAGCTCCTCTTCAAATGTTTCCCTTGATTACGGCAGAAGCGTTGCGACATAGCCAAAATTTAGCTGATGAAAAAATAGCTTTCGGACATGATGGTTTCGACGGTAGAGCTAAAAGGATAATGAGTCAGATAACAGGCTCAAATGCTATTGCTGAAAATGTGGCTTATGGAAAATTTACAGCACAAGAAGTAGTCAATCGCTGGATTCAAAGTCCTGGTCATCGCCAAAATATTGAAGGGAAATATACCCTTACAGGTGTTGGTATTGTACGTAGAAATGATGGTTATTTATATTTTACGCAAATATTTATCAATAAATGAGTAAATGTAAAATGCTAGGAAAATTACAGGAAATTTGCTATCAAAATAGTATCAATCAATTAAATACCTACATCTTCAAATTTCCAAATCTCCAAATTGTCAAATTATTCGTATTAAATCATCTCCAAAAATCTCTTTAAACTCGGATTTGGGCTTTGAGGGTTCCACAAAGCTGTTATTTCTGCTTTTTGAGGAATATTTTTCAACTCAATGAATCTAATATTAGCATTCGTAACACGACTAAAAGAAATCGGAATCAGCGAAATACCCAGATTATTTTCAACCAATTTCAATGTCGTATAGCCATGCACAGTTTCATGCGAAATCTGTGGCAAAAACCCTGCATCTTCACAAATACTCCACTGAATATTATGATAAATTTCACCATCAGATTTAGTAGGCAAAATAAACTTTTCATTCGCCACCTGAGCCATTGATTCAAAATTTGATTCATTCAAAAAATGATTTTGGGGCAAAACTAAAGCAAAGTTTTCTTGAAAAACCAATTGCTGTTGAAAGCGTTTATTCATTGGTGGATTTCGTAAAAAAGCAATATCCAACTCGCCTTTTTGGATAGCCAAAAGCTGCGAAGCCGAAGTCATTTCTGATAGATAAGTGTGAATTTCTGGAAATATATTATGCAATTTAGCTAATAAATCAGGCAAAAAAGTATGAATACACGAACCTACATAGCCTATTTTAACTTCGCCTTTTTGTCCCAATTCTACTTGTTTTACTTCATTCTTTGCTTTTTCTAAACTCTCAAATACTTTAGAAATTTCATTTCTAAAAAACTCACCTGCTACCGAAAGTTTCACATTACGTTTGTTTCTGTCAAAAAGCTTAATACCCAATTCTACCTCCAAATCTTGAATCTGTTTGGTGAGTGCTGGTTGCACAATAAATAGCTTGTCAGCAGCACGTTTGAAGTGCAGTTCATGGGCAAGCATCAGAAAATAGCGTAATTGTCGAAGTTCCATTAATCAATAAAAGTTATTAATAATATACAAAAATACTATTTTTTATTATTAAATGAAAGCTCGAATTTTGTATTCAGAAAGATACGAGATTCGAGATAAGAGAATCTGAAATCTCCAGTCTCGAATCCCATATCTTATATCTCAAAAAAATGGTAGCAACAACAATCGATAAAGCCCTTCATTTTATCAATAATGATTGGTTAGATATAAAAACTCTACAAAAAATAGCTCATCACAAGCATGATTTGGTACTTTCAGAAGAAGCACGCCAGCAAATCAATACTTGTCGCAATTACCTTGATGAGAAATTAGATAATTCTGATTGTCTTTTTTATGGCATCAATACTGGGTTTGGTTTCTTACAAAATGTGGCGATTGATAAAACGCAGATTGCCCAATTACAATATAATTTATTGCAATCTCATGCTTGTGGCTTAGGTGAAGAAGTGCCGCATGAAATCGTTAAATGGATGCTTTTTCTAAAAATACAATCACTTTCTTATGGACATTCGGGCGTGCAAGAGCAAACTGTTCAGCGATTGATTGATTTTTATAATTATGATATTACGCCTATTATTTATACACAAGGGTCGCTCGGTGCTTCGGGCGACTTATCTCCACTTTCACATTTAGCTTTGCCTTTGATTGGTTTGGGAGAAGTATATTTCAAAGGCAAAAAACGAGCATCAAAAGATGTTTTAGAGCAATTTGGTTGGCAGCCTATCGAGTTACAAAGCAAAGAAGGAATTGCTCTTATCAATGGCACACAATTCATGGCAGCTTATGGCATTAATGTCTTATTAAAAGCACAAAAATTACTAAAAATAGCCGATTTAATTGCCGCTATTTCAATTGATGCTTTTGATTGTTCCTTACAACCTTTTCATCCAAAAATTCATTCCATACGCCCACATCAAGGACAAGTAGAAACGGCTGGAGATATTTGTAAAATCCTGATAAACAGTCAAATAGCACATCAAACAAAAACACAGGTACAAGACCCTTACTCTTTTCGTTGTATTCCACAAGTACACGGAGCAAGCAAAGATTCGATTGATTTTGTGAATAAAACTTTCTTACAAGAAATCAATGCTGTAACCGATAATCCAAATATTTTCCCTGAAGATGATTTGATACTTTCTGGCGGAAATTTTCATGGACAACCATTGGCTTTAGCATTTGATTTGATGTGTATGGCAATGGCTGAAATCGGTAGTATTTCAGAAAGACGCACTTACCAATTACTTTCAGGACAACGGGGTTTGCCTTTGTTTTTGGTTAAAAATTCAGGTTTACATTCTGGCCTGATGATTCCACAATATACTGCGGCTGGTATCGTAAGCGAAAACAAGCAACTCTGTACACCTGCTTGTATTGACTCAATTGTCTCATCAAATGGGCAAGAAGACCACGTAAGTATGGGAGCAAATGCTGCTACTAAATGTATGCGGGTGTTGAATAATGTAGAGCGAATTTTAGCAATCGAATTGCTCACAGCCACCCAAGCTCTTGCATTCAGAAGACCTTTAAAAAGTTCAACAATCGTGGAAGATATTTATGAAGATTTCCGTAAAAAAGTGTCTTTCAATGATTCCGACCGAGTACTGCATAATGATATAAAACAGGCGGTTGAGTTTTTGCAAGACATTGTATAAAAATTAATTTTTCTATCAATAATTATGAAACCCATAGCAAACACCTACGATTTTGTAAAATATAAAACCCCAACTGGAAGTAAACTCACTTGCAAAGGTTGGGTACAAGAAGCAGCATTGAGAATGTTATTGAACAACCTCGACCCTGATGTTGCCGAACGTCCAGAAGACCTCATTGTTTATGGCGGTAGAGGAAAAGCGGCCCGTAATATTGAAGCTTTAGATTTGATTATCAAGGCTTTACAAAATTTAGAAGACGATGAAACTTTATTGATTCAGTCAGGGAAACCTGTAGGGATTCTGCCTACCCATAAAGATGCTCCAAGAGTATTGATTTCCAACTCTCAGCTTGTACCCAAATGGGCTAATTGGGAACATTTCAATGAATTAGAGCAAAAAGGTTTGATGATGTATGGTCAAATGACTGCTGGTTCATGGATTTATATTGGCTCGCAAGGCATTGTTCAAGGTACTTATGAAACTTTTTCGGCAATCGCCAAAAAGCATTTTGAACGGGCGGCGAACCGCAACACCTTAAAGAATACCCTTTCAATCACCGCAGGTTTGGGTGGCATGGGTGGTGCTCAACCCTTAGCAGTTACGATGAACGATGGTGTATGTTTAGTAGCTGAAGTAGAAGAATGGCGAATTCAAAAACGTATCGAAACTCGCTATTTAGATATCTATTTTACCGATATTGATGAGGCAATCGACCGAGCCATTGAGGCAAAAATCAACGGTGAAGCTTTGTCTGTTGGTGTAAAATGTAATATTATTCACTTGCTACAAAGATGTATTGAGAGAAATATTATACCCGATATTTTAACAGACCAAACTTCTGCCCACGACCCAATTATTGGCTATTTTCCTCATGAAATTTCTTTGGAACAAGCCAATGTTTTACGCCAGACAAATCCTGCACAATACCTCGAAATGGCGAATCATTCGATGCGATTACACGTAGAATTAATGTTAGAATTGCAGCAAAAAGGGGCCATTACCTTTGATTATGGCAACAATTTACGAGGAAGAGCTTATGAACAAGGTCTAAAAAATGCTTTTGATTTTCCAGGATTTGTACCTGCTTACATTCGTCCGTTGTTTTGTGAAGGCAAAGGACCTTTCCGTTGGGCAGCCCTTTCAGGAGACCCTGAAGATATTAAAGTAACCGATGAATTAATACTTTCTTTATTTCCTGAAAACGAATCTTTGAAACGTTGGATGAGGATGGCACAAGAACGCATTGCTTTTCAAGGACTTCCTGCAAGAATCTGTTGGTTGGGACAAGGAGAAAGAGAAAAAGCAGGTTTGGCATTCAATGAATTAGTCAAAACAGGCAAAGTAAAAGCACCTTTGGTAATTGGCAGAGACCATCTCGACACAGGTTCGGTTGCATCGCCTAACCGAGAAACAGAAGCTATGCTTGACGGTTCAGATGCGATAGCTGACTGGCCAGTTTTGAATGCTTTAATCAACACTGCGGGCGGAGCAAGTTGGGTTTCGCTGCATCACGGTGGTGGTGTGGGTATGGGTTATTCGATTCATGCAGGAATGGTCATCGTAGCTGACGGCACTGAAGATGCAGCCAAAAGGTTGAAACGAGTACTCCACAATGACCCTGCGATGGGTGTCATTCGTCACGCCGACGCAGGTTATGATATTGCCAAAGATATGGCTCGCAAGCATCGTTTAGATTTGAAAGAAAGACTTTCGTAGAAAATTGTGGCACATCTTTGAGATGTGCCACAATTCACTCCAAACCAAACCTGCATGGTCTAAAAATGACGGGGTCGCCCAGACCTTTCAGGTTTTTCGCAGCGTATAAAAAATGTTAATAATCAATATCAAACAATTAGTTGGAATAAGAAGAAACCCTCAATTGCTGAGAGGTAAAGAAATGGCTATTTTACCGTTTCTTGAAAACGCTTTTTTAAGAATTGAAGGTGAAAAGATAATAGATTATGGTTTGATGAAAGACTTAGATTTGAGTAATGAAACCAACGATATTTATGATGCTAAAAATGCTTTTGTAATACCTGCTTGGTGCGATTCGCACACTCATATTGTGTATGCAGGAAGTAGAGAAAATGAGTTTATTCAAAAAATAAAAGGTGTAAGCTATGAAGAAATTGCAAAAAATGGAGGAGGTATTTTAAACTCTGCCAAGAAACTCAATGAAACTTCAGAAGAAGAGCTTTTTGAACAAGCATGGAATCGCATAGAAGCTATAAAAAAATTAGGTACTGGAGCAATCGAAATCAAAAGTGGATATGGACTAAGTGTGGCAGGGGAATTAAAAATGCTTCGAGTGATTAAAAAACTCAAAAAAGAGTCAGATTTGCTTATAAAAGCTACATTTTTAGCAGCACACACCTATCCTACTCTATTTAAAAACAATCATCAAGGTTATATCAGACAAATAATTGATGAAATGTTACCTATCATTGCTGAAGAAAAGTTGGCAGATTATATTGATGTTTTTTGTGAAGAAGGCTTCTTTTCCATAGCCGAAACTGAGCAAATTTTAGAAGCAGGCAAGCATTATGGTCTAAAACCAAAAATTCATGCCAATCAGCTACATCTTTCAGGTGGGGTGCAAGTGGGAGTAAAACACCAAGCCATTTCGGTTGACCATTTAGAAACCATGGGAAATGAAGAAATCGAGTATTTAAAAAACTCAAATACAATCGGAACACTTTTACCATCGGCAGCATTTTTCCTGAGAATGGCTTATCCCCCTGCTCGGCAAATGCTTGATGCAAATGTAGCGATTGCCTTGGCAAGCGATTACAATCCTGGCTCTTCGCCAAGTGGAAATGTGCCATTTTTGATAGCTTTGAGTTGTATCCAAATGAAAATGACTCCCGAAGAAGCCATCAATGCAACTACTTTAAATGGAGCCTACGCCATGGAAGTAGCTAATGAAGTGGGAAGTATTACGAAAGGCAAATTAGCTAATTTGATTTTTACCAAAAATATGCCTTCACTAGCTTATCTCCCCTATTCTTTTGGTGAAAACTTAATTGATCAAGTCATGATTCGAGGAAAATTTCAGTAAAATATGCCAAATCTAAAAATATATCAGCAGGGAGATTTAAGCCAAATCACCAAAACTCGTACGGGAGAAACAAAACTGGGTGAAAAAATCAGTCTTGATTGGCGAGCAGAGAAAGTACAATTTGTACTTTTGGGCATTGCCGAAGATATTGGTGTGCGAGTCAATCAAGGTATTGGTGGTACACATACAGTTTGGGGAAGTTTCTTGTCAGCACTGCTAAATATTCAAAGTACAAATCTATTGACAGGCTCTGAAATCGGCATTTATGGTAGCATTTCTTTTGGTGAATTGAATGAAAATATTAGCTCCGCAAGCGTTGAAATCATAGATAATGAGGTCGTTAAAATAATTAATGAAATAGCAAATTTAGGCAAGATACCGATTGTTATTGGCGGTGGACATAATAATGCTTATCCCATTATTAAAGGCATGAGTCAATCAAAAAAACGAGCGATTAATGCGATTAATTTAGACGCTCATAGTGATTTTAGAGCAAAAGAGGGACGACACAGCGGCAACGGTTTTAGATATGCTTATGAAGAAGGTTTTCTACAAAAATATGCTATTGTAGGTTTACACGAAAACTATAATTCTCAAAATATCCTTGATGAGATTGAAAAAAATCCAACTATTCAATTTTCGTTTTGGGAAGATATTTTTTTAAGAGAAAACCTGACTTTCAAAGAAGCTATTCAACAAGCAATTGCATTTACGAAAGATGCTCCAACAGGCATAGAATTAGATTTAGATTGCATCGAAAATGTCCTTTCCAGTGCCATGACACCTTGTGGAATCTCTACAACGCATGCACGTAAATACATGCACCAAACTGCTATATCAACAAACGCTGCTTATCTACATATATGCGAAGGAGCAAGTAGATTAGCCACAGGCCAAGAAAGTTTCTCTACGGGTAAACTCATCGCCTATTTAGTAAGTGATTTTATGAAAGGGCATTTATCACAAAATTAATTTACAGCAATCTGCTCTAAAATCTCTTGTAAATTGGCAGTACCTGTTTGTCGTAATTTCTGAACTGTTACGGCTGCAGCTAAATTAGCTATTTCAAGCGATTCAAGTATCGTTGCTCCTGCTCCCCTACTTGCTGAAAATGCTGCTACAACCGTATCTCCTGCACCTACGGTGTCGAGTTCGCCTTTAAGTGGTAATGCCTTTACACTTTGACTTTCATTGGCATCTAAACATAAAATCCCATACTCACCTCTTGTAATGACAAGCGAACCGCCTAACTGGTCTAAAAGTTTTTTTCCATACTCAATGCAAGTTTTTTCATCAGCTTCATCTATTTCCGAAATACTTACCAATCGAGCTAATTCTTCTGTATTAACCTTTAAAACTACATTTTTAATATGCAGACCATAAGCACGTAAATCTGCTACATAAAGGCAATCTGGGAATTGTGTAATAATGGCATTGAGCTGCTGGATACGCTGTGGCGTAAGCAATGGATTGGGGAATTGTTGATTAATAATCAGCACATCCAATTGCCGCAATGATGCTTGCAGTTCTGCAAGAATTTCTGTAAAAATATCTTCTGAAAGTTGATTATTCGTACCAAAATCTAAACGATTTTCTTCGCCATTCTGCGACATGGGCTTGGTATAAGTACAAGTATCCCAGCCATTTGAGATAGTTTTGAGATGCTGAGAATTAACACCTAAAGTTTGGAATAAATGTCGCATTTCACGACCAAAAATATCATTCCCAACACATCCAAAAACCTGAACATTTTGAACGCCTAAAGCTGTCAAATTTTGAACAACGTTTCCTGCTGCACCTAAAGAAGTATAAGGTTGAATTCCCCAAAAAACTTCCTTATTTGTTTCTACCGAAAACTCTTGGGTTTGTTGATTGATTCCATAATAAAAATCGACAGCAAAATCACCTATCACACCGATGCGGAGTTTACTTGTTTGCTGAAAAATTTGTTCAATTTCTTGGGTTTGAATAGGCATTTGTTAAGGGTTGGATTCTGTCAAACAATAAACTGGTACACACTCGAAAAGCATGTACCAGCATAAGATTTATTATTATTTATCTTTTTAAGCTATATCACAAATCGTTACTCCCTGTTTGAGCGAAGCAAGTGCATCGGGGCGTTTTGGCACAAATTCTTGTCCAATATAGCCTTTATAACCTGTTTCAACAATAGCTTTGATGATAGCTGGGTAGTTTAATTCTTGTGTATCATCAATTTCGGCACGTCCTGGTACGCCACCTGTGTGATAATGAGAAAAATACTTATTATATTTTTTTATCGTTGCAATTACATCACCTTCCATGATTTGCATGTGATAAATATCATAAAGCAATTTGAATCTATCAGACCCAACTTTATCACACAAAGCCACACCCCATTTTGTCAAATCGCACATATAATCTTTATGATTTACTTTGCTATTGAGTAGCTCCATGGTTACTGTAATGCCATATTTTTCGGCCGAAGGCATGAGTCTTTTGAGTCCGATAGCACAGTTTTCAAGACCTTGTTCGTCAGACATTCCCTTTCGATTTCCTGAAAAACAAATGACATTATTTAAACCTGCTTCTTTTAATTTTGGAAAAATTGCTTCATAACTTGCAACGAGTTCATCATGAAGTTTGAGTTCGTTGAATCCATCATTGATACCTTTGCCAGCACCCCATGCCATCGCACATGTTAAACCATATTTTTTCAATATTGGCCATTCGTCAGGACCTTGCAACTCAATTGATTTAAGTCCCATTGCTACTGCGGCTTGGCAAAGTTCTTCCAACGGGATTTTGCCATAACACCAACGACAAACCGAATGATTGATTTTGCCATTTAACTCAGCTCCAAGCACTTTTTCATTGGCTGCAAAGGCTTCGCTGAAAGTCATTGGAGCAGAAATAACAGCCGCACTGCCTAAAATATTTTTTAGTACCGAACGACGTGAAGAGTTTGTATTCATTGTTTATGTAATTTTTGGTTGAATAATTCAGTATTTGAACAAAAAATAGTTGTTATTATTACGGTTAGAAAATTAGTAAATTAGTTTGGTTTTATCTTCATGGATTGAGTAAGAATTACATTCATAATCTATTAAGAGATCTTGATGTTTTAAGAACGCCTTCTACAAACAGAATTTTGGAAATATAAACAAGTCCCATAATCCAAAGATAGTCATAGATAAGAGGCTTTAGAAAAACGATACTTACTGATAAAATATTGGATAAAATATTAGCCATAATGCTCCATGAAATATTCATATTAATTCCCTTCTTAAATAATCCATAAATACAAGTAAGACCCAATTGTAACATTACAATCATTGATAAAACTTGAGTAATTGTGGCAAACTTAGGGAAAATTATATAAATAAAACCCAGTGCAACTATTAATGACACACCGATTCGCCATAAATCATAGTCATTATTTGTGCCTAAATAGCTATTAAGTTTTGATAGAATAAAAAGATTTATTTGACCTTCAATAATGAAAATAATTGTTATAAAATTGATGAGAACTGCATTTTGATTGAATAAATAGCTTACATTGATACCAAAGCATGATACACCCAAATATAGTAATAAAAGTTTATCTAAAATCTCTAATTTAGGAGCTTTTGCTTGATAATAATAATAAGCGAGTAAAGGCATTTCCAATGCTTTAAAAATATAGACTAACCAATAATGTTTGCTTATATGACCATAAATATCAAGAGCCACCATTATAAAATAAAGCAAGAAAAGCACTTTTTTTAAATTCATGACTAATAGAATTACATATTTTTAACTCAAGAGATCTAATTTGAACCAATATGTAAGATTGAATGCTTGTAATATACAAGTTCAATCAATTCTATTGCTTTTTAAAAAATTTAATTTATTGTTTAGACGCCAAAAATATGCTTATTTTCCCAATAATTTATCTAATCGTACGACTGATTGAACCATTGATCGCACATCGTGGTAGTTGATTTTCCATGAATGACTCATGTGTCTCCAAATTGGTTCGCCTTGGCGAGTCATCAATGGCCACCATTCACCCAATTTGTGGTTGATCATTTTATCAAAAACAAAGCGATGCACATTTACATAGGCATTCCAATATTTTTCATCTTTCAGATAACGGTAAGCATCTAACATACCAATCAACATTTCGGCTTGTTGCCAAAATTCTTTTTCTCGGTCATACACTTCACCTGCGTGAGAGCCTTCTACAAAAACACCACCAAATTCCCAATCAATACCATTGTCAACTGAATGGCTAAATGATTTTTGGATTTGTTCGTGGTGCAAATCATAAGGCAATTTCAAAATATCGAGTGCGTGCATCAATAACCATGCAAACTCGGCATTGTGTCCATAGCTGGTATTATCTTCGGCAGATGCTTTTTGTCCATCTTCACTGAATCTATCCCAGCCCCAAACAATATCAAATTTTATCTGTGGAGCAACTGTCCAATCTGCCCAAAACTGTGGAATTCCTGTGCCATATTTTGGGTGCATGATTTTCTTGGTCAATAATTCTATTGATTCCAATAATTTACGGCGATGTACTTGTTGACCTGTACATTCATAAAGTGTTGTAAATGCTTCCATCAAGTGCATGTGAGCATCGAGCGTTTTGCGGTCGCCACCTGCAGCACCTGGCCCTTTTAATTCCCAGTTTCGATGAAACATTTCCCAATAGCCACCATAAAATGTATCAACGGCATGTTTTTGTAACAAATCGAATACTTTTTCGGCATATTCACGACCTCGTGGGTCGCCAGTAGCGAGGGTGTATTCGCTCAAACTATAAATAGCAAAACTATGTCCATACACGATTTTTTCATCAATCACTACTTCGCCTTTGCGATTCATCATCCAATAAAAACCGCCATGTTCTTCGTCCCACATTTTATTGAGGAGGAAATCAACACCGTGGCGAGCCATTTCTGCCAATTTTCCACCGCCATAGCCTGCACGATGGGCAGAAGAATAAGTAAAAACCGACCGAGATTGAGCAATCAATGATTTTTCATCTTCGCCCGAATCATTTCCAAATTCGTCAAAATGTGTGAGAAAACCACCGTATTGTGTATCAACAGTGCGGGAAATCCAAAAAGGTAATAAACCATTGTTTAAATAAGAAACGATTTCTTCTCGAAGTGCTTGAGCCTTGGCAATGTCCATGATAAGTTTGTTAGATTTTAGGTTGAATACGTAAATCTAAGAAGCTCTTGGAAGATATGAAAGGGGTGGGGAAAATAATAGTAAAAAAGGTATTAAAACTATTTCTTAATCATCTGATTATGGAACAATTATCAATAAAATTTGTTTTCTTTGCAAATAAAATAATGAAAAGATGGAATTATTATTCAAACAAATGAATGAGTTACCTAAGCAAAAGGTATCAGTCAAAAATAAGAAAAATAAAGTTGATGGTTTGCCAAAAAGGAATTTTGGATTTGCAAAACATTATGTTACAATTACAGATGAACTTTTTGAAGAAGATTTGAAATAAATGAATTTACTTTTAGATACTCATATTTTTCTTTGGGCTGTAACAGAAGAAGAAAAAATTGGTAGAAAAACAAAAAAAATTCTTGAAAATCCAAACAACAACTTGTTTATAAGTGCTGTTTCCATTTGGGAAACTGCTTATTTGTTTGAAACAAAACCAAAAGCACTCAAAATCAAAAAGCCATTAGCAGACTTTTGGGATGAAGCTCTTATTGAATTAAGAGTTCAAGTGCTTAATATTACTACACAACATTGTCAAAGATTTTATGAAATTCAGCCTGTTGAAAACCATAGTGATATTTTTGATAGGATGATTATTGCTCAATCTGCAAGTACAGGAATATCCGTTGTTTCTGCCGACCAAAAATTCCCTCTCTACAAAATGATAAAGGTGATTGCTAACGATTAAATTTTTGTTTCACTTTAATACCTTTTTATAGATGCCTTTGCAACAACGGCTAGCACTATAACGGAATTAAAATTAAACCTAACTGGAATACAATTATTTTTCCTCAGGTTTGAATAGTTCTTCAAAACGAAGAATTTCTATTTTTCTAACTGGAAAAGCTAAATTTATATTTTTATTATAAGCTATTGTTGTATCTTTATCTAATCCAATAAAAATATATTGATCATTGAAATAAAGAAGGTTATATTGTATGTTTTGAGTTTTATATCGATTATGTAACTTAATAAAATTTGTATTGTTGGGTAAATTTGAATTTTGAGTCTCTTTATATCCATCATAAATTGAATTAAAGAAAATTGTTGAATTATAAATAAAAGCCCCAAACCCCAGAATCAAAAACAAAAGAATCATTATTGCACAACCTTCTTTATATTTCAAATTTTCAAATCCATTTTCTTCTAAGTTAGTTTTTTTTCTTTTTTTTCTTTTAAAAAATATCCTATAAAAAAACGATATTGAATAGCCAAATGTAGCTAATGCATATACATTTTTTAATTCTTCTGGGGATGAATAAAATTGTTTTAGTAAAACCATTATTATTAAAACTTCACTAATTAATTCAAATAAAATTAATGCAAGTTTCTCATCATCAAGCTCCGAAAGCTTCACGTTAGGTACAATGAGATTTCTTAAATAATTAGATACGAATGAGTATAAAAATCCTAAAAAGAAGGGAAAAGTTTTGCTTATAATAATCGAAAAAAAGAATAAACTATCAGAAAGTAGTTGCGAGTAAGAAAAGAAGCGTATATACGATTTTCCAATTGAGTTAAGAGAGTTTATTTGTAGTGATGCACCTATGGTAAGAAATATAAACGGGACAAAAATAGATATTGAAGCCAATGTTTTATGGATAAAATCAGGAATAGATAATACATCTTTGGCTTTATTGGCAAGTTTTTTTATTGAGTTCTGATCAATAGGTGTTGTAGGGTTTGGTTGTAATTCTTCTTTTATTGCTTCATCTTTAGATTTTGGAACTCCCTTTTTTAGTTTGAGTTGAGTAGTTTCTTTAGTTTGAATAGGCGGAATATTAGGTTGATTTTCAGCATTCATTGTTTTAGATTTAAACAACCAAATTTAACTGTTATTTAGTTGAAATGTAGGTATTCCCGTAATAAAAAAGATATGTACAAATTTCCCGTCTATTTATCAGAATTCGATATTGAAACATATTAATTTATCTATTAGATATTTGAGTCAAAAATTATTTGACAATATTTTTTCGGTACCATTCCACTTGAAATTATTTTTTTAAATTCATTATCTATTGTAAACTATTTTTTATTTGAAAGCAAGATAATCAAAAATCTTTAAAATATTCAAACTAAACCCTCTCCAACAACTCAGGATTATTAACAATCTTCTTCAAATATCTAAACAATTTTCCGCCATGTGAGGCATCAATAACTCGGTGGTCGAGGGCGGCACCGAGCGTTAGAATGGTTCGAGGAACGATTTCATTATTGACCACCCACGGTTTTTTGTTAATTCCTCCCAAAATCAGTACGAAGGAAATATTTGCCGAAGGCATCAACGCTGGATAGCCAATATCCAAACCAATACTACCGATATTAGACAAAATAAACGAACCAAAATTATTGGCAGAAAGCCCCAAAGGTGGAATCGAAATGCCCATATTTGTTGTGAGATATTTAATCAATTGATATACCCAACCACGTAAAGGCCACGGAATACGAGCCAGTTTTTCTTTCATTTGCATCGTTGCATTTTCATCACCTTGATATGATTTCTTGATTTCTTCTTTCAATTTGATAGCCGATTCTTGCAAGGTCAATTGATCGACATTGTGCATTTTTACTGAACCCATTTCGCCATTTTGTAGCAATACACTTACGGTCGCATCAATCTGTTCATAAGAGTAAATATTGCCACGTTTCACATAAGTATTGAGTTCAGGCACATGCTCTTTGATTGCCCGAGCGGTTGCCAATAGAAAAAAGTGTGTAAGCGTAATTTTTACGCCCGCTTTTCTCTTTTCGTTGATGTATTTTTCTAAGTCTGTAATATCAATTTCGACCGAACCAAAAATTTTAGAATCGACAGGTTTTTTATAAATCGTAGAGGCAGTTTTTCGCCAAGCTGTATTCAGTGGGTTGTTAGTTTTCATTCGCTCGTTTTTAGCTGCTATTTCGTCATGAATTTCCAAGAAACATTGCCAATTGTATTAGGTTTATTGATTTCTGGAGCAGAAATTGTGCCTTTCAATTGTCCATCATTTTGTCTTTCAACCTTGATTTCTCGCCAAGAATAAAGACCGTGTTCGTAATCGAAAGTTTCTCCGTCGTCATCGTATAAGTGAGAAACACTATTTTTTTGTCCATAATGACGAATTTCCAAATCAACTTTTTGCTTGGCTTTTGGAGCATGAAGCATCGGCTGCATCATCGGAATAATTCCACCGTCTTTTACAAAAACTGGAATCTTTCCTAAGTTGGAATTAATGGTTATCACCTCACCATCTCCTGCGTAATCACCTGTATAAAAATCATACCATTTACCTTTAGGCAAAATCACCTTGCGGGTGGTTTGTCCTGCAAAAAAAGGAGCAACCAATAAATATTCTCCTGCCATGTATTCATCTTTTATTTCCTTTGCAATTGCTACTTCGTAAGGGTTTTCTTCTAAACTTGTGTTTACTTTTTCTTTTTTGTTTTCTTGAAAAAATCCATCTTCTAAATTAATTGCTCGAAACGGTGGCGTACCTTCAAAGTGATATTTGGCAAATTCGGTGTACCAATAAGGCATCATTTGCATTCGGAGTTGAGCCAATTCTTTTACATCATTTGCCACGTCGGGAAACGACCACGGTTTTGTGCTACTTGCCCAAGCATTTATCATTGCCATCGGCGAAAAACACACCGTTTGCATACGTCTGAGCCATTCTTCACTTGTCTTGGAAGCTCTCACTTCGGGTGTCCAAAGTACACCCGAAAATCCACTATTGATTAAGCCAGTAATGAAATCTTGGTGACTATAATTATCGTTATAAATGACATAAGGAAACGAAACACCGCCGCCGTTGGACGCTCGCACCAAACCATAGGTACGGCTATTCTTTTTATGAAAAACCTCAGTGCTGTATTTCTGAACGAGTAAGCCATACGTTTGTCGCATTTGCTCGGCACTATGCCCCGAAGGAAAAGTAGTTACATCAGGATACAAATAAGAATCGTAGCCGTCAACCTCATCAATTTTATAACCACTTACACCAATATTTATATGGTCTTTTTCAAATTGCGAGAAAAGTATTTTGCGAGCCTGTGGCATACTCAAATCAGGAATCGCACCTACCCAAACAGTGTGAGAAGCAGTAAAAGGGGCAATTTTTGAATAAATTGAAGCTTGTGGAGAAACATAGGGGTTTGTCCAGAGGTTAATTCTAACACCCATATTACTCATTTCTTGCACAAATTTGGCAGGGTCAGGAAAGCGAGTTTTGTCCCACTCAAATGTACAAGGATAAGATTTACTTTGCCAACCTGGCTCAAGTCCAATAAAATCAAGTGGGTATTCTTTGGCTTCAAATTCTTGGGCTTCCTTCTTCACATCTTCATCGGTATAAAGTCGGTTTACTCGTTGTGTAAAACCAAGCCCCCAACGAGGAGGCAAACAACCACCACCATTAAAAAGATTGAAACGCCGAACAGCGTCAAGAGGCTTTGGCCCTGCAAACACATAAAATTCAACGCCCTGTGCAGGAACTAAGATTTCGACTGCATCAGAATAAGGTTGTGCCGACCAATTTTTATCAGTATTTCTGTCTTGCAATTCAGGTGGATTTTTACTATCCTTTCTCACCGCCGAACCAACATATACATCTAAATAACGAGCCGAATTAATAAAAACCCCATAGCCATTGGACGAAACATAGAATGGCACTGGTGCGTGCGTGCGACCATTGTCAGTATTGCCATAATGGTCGACATGAAGACGTAAAATTCGTCCTCGCTGATGAACAGTTTGGAAGTTTAAGCCAAAGCCATAAATCTGTTCTTTTCGTTCCAAAGGGAAGTGTAAATAGGTTTTCCCATCTTGAAATCTAACAAAAATATCATTTTTAGGCAATGGAAAAACTGCTTTGTCCATTTTAGTAAGAGCCGCCAAATTGGGTTTTACATCGGCAGCTTTAAGCAAATCATAGCTTTCGGGCTTTCCGACTGAAACTTTCCATACGCCATTGGCTACTGCTGTCCATTTAAGCACTTGGGCGTGCGTATTGAAAACCAGAAAACTGGCGATAGCAAAAACGCCAGTTTTCAAGCAATTATTTTTTTTCATTTGAATTTCAAGAAAAGAATTGATTTATTTTTTCGCTAAAAGTGCCATTACTGCCTCATTTCCTTGCACGGCATTGGCTGGACGAGGGTATTTTTCGTCAAAAACTTGAAGTTCTGTCTGAGAAAGTATTTTGTTGGCACTTTCATCTATTTTGCCATCAACCATTACTTTTTGGAGGTCTAATTTTAAATGTTTCGCCAAAAATGGATAAGCAGCCAAACGTTTTGAAATGCCATAATCATGCTTTTCATTGGCGAGATGCACATTTTCTACATTACTTTCTGCTCCATAAAAAGAATAAACATTTTTGATGTAAGGATATTCCATGTTTGGTGTATTTACTGTCCAATCGCCTCCATCGGAGATTAATATCATTGGTTTGGGAGCAAAAGTTGCAGCAATTTCAACATTGGTCGTTTGGTGAGTAGGACGTTTATGAATGGGCATCCCACTTTCACAAACACACCCTCCAAAAAAGTATCCCGAAACCATCACCACAGGCACCGATACCTTGATGCGGTCATCGAGAGCAGATAGAATAAAAGTTTGGGTACCTCCACCAGATTCTCCAGTCATACCAATACGATTTTTGTCAATATTGGGCAAGTCAAGCAAGAAATCAAGTGCTGCTTTGCCATTGATAATTTGGAGTTTTAAAGCTTTTTCAATCTTATGGTCGCTTTGTTTGGAATCACCCATACCAATCATATCATAAGCAAAAACTGTTGCTCCCATGCGAGCAAGAGTCGCACAACGTTGTTGGGTATAGGCTGCGAATCGAGGGTCAGTTCCATGTCCATGTGGACAAAGAATCCCTGCCGTTTTGCCTTTGGTTTCAAGTGGTCGATAGAGGTTTCCTGTAACATAAATGCCTTCTATGCTCTGAAAAGATACATTTTCTACCGAATAGCCATTCAAGTCTTTTTTGCTATGAATAACAATATTTGTAGGCTTTTTGAAGGTAAAATCACTCAATTCAGCACCATCCAAGATTCCTTGACGAATTTCTTTGGCATGTTTTTCCCAACTTTTTTTGTCAGAATATCGCTTCGCAAAATCAGCGTGAAGGTTTTTTGCATCTTCTTCAGTAAAAAATTTACCTTGACAAAGATCTGGTTTTTCGGGGTTATATTGAGCGAATCCCATTTGTCCAACGAGTAGAAGGACAGGAATCAAATAAGAAATTTTCATAGTTATAAGGTTGAATTTTTGAATATTGTTAAGCTTTTACAAAGTCTTCACGCATTGGATTAAAAACATCAATCAGCACGCCATCTTCGAGACAGACTGCCCCATGAAGTACATCAGACGGCACGAAATAAACATCACCTTCTTTTAAAATTTTGCTTTCGCCACCAATTGTAACTTCAAATGCTCCGCTTGCTACATAGCTGATTTGTAAGTGTGGATGTTTGTGTACAGCTCCCACGCCTCCTTGTTCAAAAGCTACTTTTACCAACATCAAATCGTTGTTATATGACATGATTTTACGTTTGATTTTTGGGTCAACTTTCTCCCAAGGTAGTTCATCGTCTGTTACTAATGTTTTGTTGAATTGTATCATAAATGTCTCTTCTTTGTCTTAAAATTGCTTCCAAATATAATGTTTCTTCTAATACTTTTACGACTATTTTTTTCATGGAAATATCAGAAGAACCATAATTGTCCTATAAAAGATTTTACTTAGTTATGTAAGAACTTCGGAGAAGTTACTATTATAACTCCAAGCGTTGTTTATCTTTCAGTAAAAAGGTTTGTAGTTTTTCATAAGGTAATTTTTGTGGAGAAACGTTGTTTTCGATAGCTAAAACTGCCGCCGTCGCTGCCGATTGCCCTAAAATCATGAAAACTGGTTCCATTCGAATCGAGCCATAAGCAATATGCGAACTTGAAATACAAACAGGCACTAAAAGGTTGTTGCATTCACTCTCTTTAGGCAAAATTGAGCCATAAGCAATCGAATAAGGCTTATCAGGATGTACACCAATATCGCCTTCATTTTGCACAAAACCATCGGGTTTTACATAACGTTGAGCATTGTGAGCATCTAAAGCATACGAACCCATTCCCACAGGATTTGGCACTTTTGTTTTGCCCAAAGCATCTGCTTCTTTCATCACAAACTCACCAATCATTCGGCGTGCTTCTCGAATATATAATTGATGTGGCCAATTGCCATTGTCTTTAAATTCATCTTTGGGCAAACCCCATTGTTGCATTTTTTCATGCACATCGGCAGGTACACGAGGGTCATTTTGCAAGAAATACATCAAGCCTTTTTGGTATAATTCATGTTCTTTGATGATTTGTTGGCGACGAGCATAAGTTGCTTCGGGGTAATCATAATTTTTGCCAATATAATCAGTGCTGAATGGCCCATGATTATTGGTATCGGTTTTTCTATTAGGGATTGGGTCAAATTTATCAAACGTTTCTCTCCAACCTGCTGCAAAAACCCTTGCATACAATTCATAACGAGCTGGGTCATAGCCTTGTGGTTTGGCAAACGGAATGCGGTTATCAGGATGATTGCTCAAACACATTCTGAAACAATAAGCTTGAATTTTATTATCACCTGAGCCATATTCTCCTGCTGGTTTATCTGAAACTTCTGGCAAAAGTCCACTTTTTGGGTCATTGGCAATTTTGTAAGGACTAATCTTAGTTTTAAAATGATGTCCATGTTGAAAAACTTCAGTCTGTACACCATTCCATTTTTCACCATAAACACTATTGGCTTCACGTCCAACGTGGTATTTCACACCAGCCAAAGCCATAAGGTCGCCTTCATAAGTAGCATCAATAAACATTTTTCCTTGATAAACATTGCCACTCAAAGTGCGAAAAGAACGAATACTTCCGGATTCTTTCACCATTCCTTTTGCCGAACGGTCGAGCCATTCATTGCGATAAATGGTCAGGTTATTTTCTTTGGCAAAATCCTCAAAAACTTGTTCGGCAGCATGAGGCTCAAAAATCCACATTGTACGATTTGTACCATCCAGAGCAGGTGTTCCTTGTCCTTTATTGCCATATTCGTCTTTTTTCTGCCATTGCCAAGATTCTGTTTTCTGATAATGTTGATATAATCTTTGGTAAAATTCACGTGAAAGACCGCCAATGACTTCCTTGTTTCCTGTGTCAGTAAAACCCAATCCGCCAGACGATAAGCCACCTAAATGTTTATCAGGCGAAACAATAATGACGGTTTTACCCATTTTTTTAACTTGTACTGCTGCAATGACGGCCGCAGAAGTGCCACCGTAAATAATCACATCAGCTTGGCGGATGGATGCAAGATTTATTTTTTTTGAAGTATAACTGGGCAATAAAATGCTTATCGCTATGAGCCATGTAAGGAGTTTTTGTTTTTTCATTGGTAATGGTTGAATAGAGTTTTTTTACACTTAAAGTGATTTAATCAGGTGATTTGATTTTCTTAGTTTGAAATAGGTAGGAAATAATCTTTAAAGATAAATATTTAGCTTTAAATTATTGGTAAAATGTTGATTCTGTTTTTTGGAAAAAACTTTTTTCTTAACTTTCAAAAACTAATCATCAAACATCAAAATTTATATGAAAAAAGCTCTTTTACTTTCCAGTTTCTTTTTCTTACTTTTCTCTAAAATAAATGCTCAATCCAGCGAGGTTTATTTTGCTTCTTATCCAAGTATTAGTCCCGATGCTAAAACAGTCGTTTTTTGTTATGAAGGAGATATTTGGAAAGCGGATTTATCTACAAAAATGGCGACTCGCCTCACTGCCATGACGGGCAACGAAACTCGGCCACGCATTTCACCCGACGGCAAATGGGTAGCTTTTTCGGGCGTACAGTATGGCAATAATGATGTTTACGTGATGCCTTTGGAAGGCGGAAATATCCGTCAATTAACTTATCACGATGCTGCCGATTTGGTAGAATCATGGTCATGGGATTCAAAGAGCATTTACCTCACTTCAAGTGCGTATAATGGCGGAACAACTTATACAATTGGCTTGAATGGTGGTACACCGAAGCGAGTTTTTAAGCATTTTTTCAACCGCATTCATAATGTAGTAGAGCATCCAAGCTCAGGTGAATTATTCTTTAATGATACTTGGGAAAGCGATAATCAAGCTTATCGTAAAGGTTATAAAGGAGAATTCAACCCAGATATTCAATCGTATAATCTTCAAACAAAAGCTTATAAACGTTACACTGATTATATTGGAAAAGATTTTTGGGCAACTATTACACGTTCGGGGAAAGTGTTTTTTGTTTCTGATGAAGCCAATGGAGAATATAATCTTTATACTTTTGACGGCACTAAAAAAGCAGCTTTAACGAATTTCAAAGAGTCAATCAAACGCCCGCAAGTGAGTGCCAATGGCGAAAAAGTGATTTTTGAAAAAGATTATCAATTGTTTTTATATGATGTATCGAGCAAAAAAACACAGCCTTTGCAGCTCACAATGAATCGTAATTTTACTTTGCCCAAAGCACAGGACTTCAACGTAAGAGGCAGTATTGTTGATTTTGATGTAGCTCCCGATGGCAAAAAAATGGCGTTTAGTTCACGTGGACAACTTTTTGTATCGGATTTAGAAGGAAAATATATAAAACAACTCAACACTCGTGTAGATGGTAGAGTTTTGGAAGTCAAATGGCTATCAGATAGTAAAACTTTGGTTTTCAATCAAACGGTAAATGGCTACCAAAATTGGTTTTCGATTGCTGCCGATGGAAAAGGTGCAGAAAAACAATTGACCAATGATTTACAGAATAACCGAGATTTGACACTCAATAAAGACCGCACAATGGGTGTTTATTTAAGCGGTAGAAGTGAAGTAAAAACGATTGATTTAAAGACTTTTACCACAAAAACTATCGCCAAAGAAGAAATATGGGCTTTCCAAAATTCAACACCTTATTTTTCACCCAATGATGAATATGTAATGTTTACGGCTCATCGCAACTTTGAAAGTGATATTTTCTTACATCATTTGGCAAAAAATGAAACTATCAATTTGACAAATACGGGTATTACCGAAGAAACACCTTATTGGTCGCCTGATGGAAAATATATCTACTTTGCCTCTAATCGCACTAAACCAAGTTATCCTTTTGGACTTGAAAAAGAAAGAATTTATCGTTTGCCACTAAGCAAAATCGATGCACCATTCAAGTCTGATAAGTTTAATGATTTATTTAAACCTGCTGAGAAAAAAGCAGAAACAAAAACTGATTCAAGCAAATCTAAGAAAATCGAACCGATTGTGATTGATACGGATGGTTTAATAGAACGTTTGGAGGCTATCAGTCCAAATAATGGAGCGGCTGATTCTCCTATCGTTATTCAAAAAGATACTAAAACTTTTGTTATTTATCCATCCGACCACATAGAAAGCAAGAATAATCTTTATAAAACAACCATCGAGCCTTTTACGCCTAATAAAACCGAAAAAATAGAGGGTGCAGATGCCTCAAGTGCTAATATTGTGCAAGCCGATGGCAAATATTATGTGTTGGTCAATGGCACAATTTGCAAACTGAATTTGGATGGCAATAAGGCTGATAAAATAGATATAAGCTTTGTATTTCGTAAAAATTTAGTAGATGAATTTAAGCAAATGTTTTACGAAACTTGGGCAAATGTGGAGGAAAATTTTTATAATGAAACCTTCAACAATGTCAATTGGGCATCTATTAAAAAGAAATATGAGACATTTCTGCCTTATATCAATACCCGTGCTGATTTTCGTACCATGCAAAATGATATGTTGGGAGAACTGAATGCTTCGCATACTGGATTTTCGAGCAGTGGTTCGGAAGAAAGCATATTTTTCAAAACCTCCACTTTGACAACTGGTATTATATTCGAAGAAGAAGACCCTTATAAAGTGAAATATATTGTCAAGAAATCAGCTGCCGATAAAACAGGGAAAGGCATTCTATCTGGTGATATTTTGACAAAAGTGAATGGAGAAAGCATAGATAAGAATCAAAACCGTGATTTTTATTTCCAAAAACCGTCAATGGATGATGAAATTGAACTGACTTTTGCAAGAAAAGATAGCACTTTTTCATTAAAATTACATCCACAAAGTTCGGGAGCTTTAGTAGATAATTTGTACGACGAATGGATTCAATGGAACCAAAACTATGTTGACCAAAAAGGCAAAAAACGCATTGCTTATGCCCACATGCGAAACATGGGAACAGGAGAAATGGAGAAGTTTTTGATAGATATGACTTCTGAAGCCTATAATCGTGAAGGTTTAATTTTTGATTTACGTTACAATACTGGTGGAAATGTGCACGATCTGGTGCTTAACTTTTTAGCACAAAAACCCTATCTAAAATGGAAATACCGTGAAGGACAGTTTACTATTCAACCTAACTTTAGTCCTGCTGCCAAACCTTTGGTTTTACTCATCAATGAGCAATCATTAAGTGATGCTGAAATGACGGCGGCTGGTTTTAAACAATTACAATTAGGTAAAATTATTGGTACAGAAACTTATCGCTGGATAATTTTCACCTCTGGGAAAGGCTTGGTTGATGGGTCATTTTATCGTTTGCCTTCGTGGGGATGTTATACATTAGATGGTAAAAATATCGAAAGAGAAGGTGTAAAACCTGATATTTATATCAAACAAACTTTCAAAGACCGCCTCGAAGACAAAGACCCACAATTAGATAAAGCGATTGAGGAGATTTTGAAGGAATTGAAGTAACACAATTCTCCGAATTGTGAACAGAGAAAAAGTACAATATAAAGTACAATTCGGAGAATTGTGCTACTAAATCCGTATGAGAACATCATTCCACAAACGCAATTTACCTCATATTCAGCCACTTGGAGGAACATTTTTTGTAACTTATAATTTAGCAGAAAGCATTCCGAGAGAAGTGTTAGACCAATGAAAGGCTGAATATGAAGAAGAAAAAATGAAGATTATGCAGTTTTCTAAAGACATAGAGAATGATTTAGAACGACTTGGTAAATTGGATTTTGCGAAAAGAGATAAGTTTTTGGATACTTATGATGGCAGCAATCATTTTCTAAAATCTGATACTTTGGCTAAGATAGTAGCCGATACGCTGCTTTATTGGGATAAAAAGCCACTTGAATTGTACTGCTATTGTATCATGTCGAATCATGTGCATACTGTTTTTCGGCTTTATAATGAAGAAGAAATTGCAGGAAAACCAGTGTATCTGGAACAGATAATGCACTCAATTAAGCTTTATTCAGCATCGAAATGTAATCAGTTATTGGGTTTAGAAGGTGCCTTTTGGCAACATGAAAGCTACGACAGATTAGTAAGAAATGATGAGGAACTTCGTCGTATCATGACTTATGTTTTGCAAAACCCTGTAAAAGCAGGGCTTTGCAAACAAATGTCGGACTGGAAATGGTCTTATATAAAGCCTGAATATAATGATATTATGTAATACAATTCTCCGAATTGTCTATAAGCACAATTTGGAAAATTGTGTTACTTCACAACTTTCATCACACCATTCATGATACTCCAGTGACCTGGGAATGTACACACAAATGGATAATCACCAACTTGGGTTGGGGCTGTAAATTTCAAACGATAAGTTTCACCTGGATTTACTAATGGTGTTGAAAATAATATCTGCGGAATAGCAGGGACATAATTTTTTTCAACTGCATCTTTCTGCGTAATCATTTTATTAGCAGCATTTCCGATAATTTCAAGGCTTTTGGGTTTACCAATTACCAAATTATGTTGCATAGCATCTGGGTTTTCAAGTACCAAAATAATGGTTTTACCTGCAGGTACAGAAAATTCTTTTTTATCAAATTTCATTGCCTCTACCACAGTCTTAATATTGATAATAATGGCATCTTTTTCTGCTTCGCTGGCCGAGTTATTCAAGTTCCAAGCCTGCATTAATTTGTTGATTCTCACCAAATTATCATCGCTTAATCTATTACTAAGATTTGCCATAAACTCTTGATTAGCAGCATTTACAGTTCCTTTTTTACGAGGATTCCAACCACTTGATAGACCTTTCAATAAAGCAGCATTTTCAGTGCTTGGTAGTTTATCCCACAATTTCAAAAGAGCAACAATAGAATCAGGAGCAGAAACCGAAGCATAGCTACGAGCCGCTCTTTCGAGTGCAAAAGTACTGAGTTTTTGTGCTTGTTGGTAGGTTACTTTTTTTACGAAAGTATTGTTTCTTTCATTACCTTCTGCAATTTTATTTTCTTCATCAACCATCACCGTGAAAGTATATTCACCAGCTAAGTCGGTAGAAAAACCAAAATCACCTGACCATGGACCGTTGGTGTTTTTGCTAATCGTCACGGTTTCGTTTGGTGCAATGCCGGTTGTATGTACTTTACTCCAAACAGTTGATTTTTGTCCCATACCAGTAATGTCAATTTTCAAAGAAGTTACTTGACCTTTTTTTAACGAATCCATTCCGATATTTTTTACTTCTACGAAATATCTCATGCCTTCACGCACAAACGGAGAAGTTGGCTCGGTACGCACATTTGTAATAACTAAATCTATGCCTTGCGACGCCGTTTCTGCCGCAGTTGTGGCAGCTTTAGTTTCGGTCATGGCAGCACTATGATTCATCATCGAATGGTCGTGCGACATTGTCGCAGGTTTGCTCATTGTGAGATTACGTAAATGTTTCTTTAATAAAACCGATTTGTGGCTTGTTAAAGCAGTAGCAAACGCATCTGGAAGCCAGCGGTCGGTGGCCTCCGTTGCTAGGTCGATGCGTGTTAAAATCGTTTTTTCGGCTGCTGGTGTTAGTGGCATTTGGTTGAGTGCCAAAACACTATTTAAGATAACCAAAGGCTCCTTATCATTCAATAGATTATTTTTCAAGATCACATCAACCGATTTTGCATTGGTTGGTAAAACTTGCACTGCATTCTTGCGAACAGCCCATGATTGGTGTTTCAACGCTCCAACGGCTGCTTGCAATGCAGCAGGATTTTTATCAATTGCACCTAAGCCTTTCAATGTCCAAAGTGCATGAATCGCCGCTGTATTTAGTCCAAGTTCATCAACCGAAGGGTCGTTTACAAGAGCAATCAATGCAGGTACAACATCGGTGTTTCCACGTTCAACTAAAAGGCGTTGAGCGTGGTTTCTCCAAAACATATTATCGTTTTTGAGAGCTTTTAGCAAGCCATCTTTATCGTTTTTGCTGAGCGTAATTGGCTGGTAAGCGGGAGCATTTTTATAACCAACACGGTAAATACGTCCATGTGTGAAATCTCTCAAATCTGTGTCGTAGGCGTTTCCTTTACCATTTCCAAAACCTTGTGGTGTTGGATTGTGCTGAATGATATAACTATACCAATCGGCTACCCAAACTGCTCCATCTGGGCCTACCTCAGAGAATACTGGAGAAAACCATTCATCAGCACCTGCCATTAGGTTGAACGACTCTTGGTCTTCGTAGTTTGTACCTTTTTTTACCATTCGGTTCTGATGTAAAATATGCCCTGTTGGCTCAGAAACGAAAGCAATCTGATTCCAGTAGTTTTTTGGAAAAGCTCTTGCGGTATAAAAATTATGCCCAGATGCCGCAGTAAAACCACCAAAAACATCCACCTGACGAACCTTCTCAGTAATAGGTTTCATGTCTTTGTGCGTATCTGTTCCACGACTCCCATTATCACCATTAAAACCTGGATTCAAGAAATTTTGGTGTGGAATAGCCATGTACCAACCGTGTGAGTTGTTAGCAGTAGAACCAAATACATCTCCCGCTTCGTTGAAACCCATACCCCAAGTGTTATTTGAAGTGCTAGTTGTCCATTCCATTTTCGAGCCATCTGGTTTGAAGCGGAAAAACGCTTGTCCAAATTTCAATGAATCACCTTCGGCTAATTTCCCATTGAAACCAGAATAACCTACACAACCCCAAATCCAGTTATCAAAACCGTAGTGCAAGTTCGATGGCCCAGCGTGTGTATCGCCCGTACCGAAGCCAGTAAATAAAACTTTCTTTTCGTCGGCTTTATCATCGCCATCAGTATCTTTCAAAAACAACATGTGTGGGGCTTGTGAAACAAGCAAACCGCCATTGGCAAAAACCATTCCCGTCGGAATACTCAATCCTTCGGCAAAACGAGTAAATTTATCAGCTTTACCATCTTTGTTTGTGTCTTCACAAATCAAAATATAATCACTACCGCCTGATTCTTTGCGTTCGTTCGGGTAATCTTTTGTGATTAATACATACAAACGTCCTTTTTCGTCCCAACTCATCGCAATCGGGTGCATTACATTTGGTTCAGCAGCAAAAAGGCTCAAATCAAAATCAACAGGCACTTGAATATGTTTCATTGATTCTTCGGGCGTAAGAGCCAGTTGTTGTAGTTGTTCGCCTGGGCGTTTTTCGTAGTTGGGTAATTTTGCTCCACGATACTCAAACGGCTTCGGATTCAATGCCGCATGAACCGCACGAGCTTCATCATTTACTGCCCAAAGAATACCGTTTTCGATTAGTTTTTGAAAATTTGCATTTGTCCAAGTTCTTTCATCATGGCCGTAAGCTGTGTAAAAAACTCGACCTTTTCCATAGCTACGAGTCCAAGTATAAGGCTCAGTTTTAGCATCAGGTTTGTCTTTGGTTTGGTCGTCTTTTATTTCACGAGTCTGTAATACATTGTTATCAGGCTGTAATTGACTGTGCAAATAGGTTTCATCATAAGTACGAATCGTACCCAAATCTTTCAAGATAATATGATTGGGCTGAACGTTTACAACCTGAATCGTATCCATACGGTGTCTCCAAAATTGTCCACCAACCATCTTTACATACTCAGGAGAGTTACGGAAACAATACGAAGCACAATGAATCGGTAAAATACCTTTTCCCGAAGCGACATAATCAAGTAAAGCTTTTTCAGCAGCGGGCGTGATGTCGTCCCAGTTAGCAAAAATCATCAAGGCATCGTATTTCGATAAATTTTGGGCGTTAATATCTTCTAACTTATCGGTATAAGTAAAGTTGATACCTCGGTTTCCCAACGCCGCCATGATTGTAGGAACTCGCTCAATGGGTTTGTGATGCCCATTATCACCGAGGAAAAGGATTTCGAGCCTTCGGCCAGTTTGGGCGAATATGCTCGAAAAAGAGAGCATGAGAGTTAGAAATAAAACGATTTTTTTCATTTGATTTTTAATTGGATAGGGTGGTATTGCAACCTATGAATATTGAAAACGTTGGTCAAGATGCGAAACGTTGGTAGAGACGTTGCATGCAACGTCTCTACGTGACGATTAATAATTTTTCTAATGTTTTAAAACTCAGGCAAATAAATAATCTCCCCACCTTTCATTGCCGACTCGTGAGCCAAGATTCCAACCGATGTCCAGTTGGCCGATTGTACTGCATTCGGGAATGGGTCACGGTCTTCGATGAGTGCCGAAATAAACTCATGAGCCAAATGCGGGTGAGAGCCACCGTGTCCGCCACCTTGTGCAAAACTTAGGTGCGTGTTGTCGTCATGGTCATATACACCTTTTCCTGTGAAAGATTGAATTTCCTGCGGAAGTAAGTGGGCATAATCAGGTGTTTCAACCTTTTCTGGAATTTCTGGCTCAGGCTTTTTGGCAGTGTGAATAACGTTTGGTTCGTTTTCAATCAAAGCCCACTCGAAAGATTTTTTCGAGCCATAAACTTCAAAACTCTCACGGTATTGGCGTGCCACATCAAATAACGAACGGTAAACGTAAGCACTTAAATCACTATTTTTGAATTTTATGTGTGCAGATTCAACAGCAAATGGTGAATTATGTATTTTTATCAAATCTTCCGAAATTGTTCCCGAGCCAAAACACGAAACATATTCAGCTTCTAATCTCAATAAACCAGCTACTGGCCCAACGCAGTGTGTAGCGTAGTGCATTGGTGGCAATCCCGGCCAATAGTCAGGCCAGCCTTCCATATCTTGTTGGTGCGATGCCTTCAAAAATTGTACTTTTCCGAGTTCGCCTTTTTCGTACAATTCTTTTACAAACAAAAATTCACGGGCATAAACTACGGTTTCCATCATCATGTATTTCTTACCTGTTTCTCGGCAAGCGTTTACGATGGCTTTGCAATCTTCAACCGAAGTAGCCATCGGAACTGTACATGCTACGTGTTTTCCTGCATAAAGTGCCTTCAAAGTTTGCTCGGCATGGTTCGGAATGGGCGAATTGATATGAACCGCATCAATATTCGGGTCTTTCAATAATTCGTCATAATCTGAGTAGCGAACACCAACTCCAAAAGTATCACCGATTGCATTGAGTTTTTCAACGTTTCTTTGGCAAATGGCATACATATTTGCGTTTGGGTGACGCTGATAAATAGGAATAAATTCTGCTCCGAAGCCAAGTCCAACGATGGCTATGTTTATTTGTTTTGACATATTATTTATAGGTGAGATTTTAAAAACGATAGACTATCTTTCATTAGTTGTTCTTCTGAATCAAACATTTTTCGCCAAATATTGGCCGCTGGAAGCTTCATGCTGAATGCTTCGATGCTTAGCATTCCATCATAATTGATTGATTTTAGGGCGGCTAAAATTTCAGTAAAATCAATTCGGCCTTTGCCAAGCGTACTGCGGTCGTTTTCCGAAAGTTGCACATGAACGATGTGTTTGGCCAATTTCTTGATGGCTTCGGTCATTGATTTTTCTTCGATATTGGCATGGAAAGTATCAAACATTATCTTACAAGCAGGGTGGTTAATGTCTTCGACCAAAGCCAAAAGCTCGTCCGATGATGAAACCAAATAGCTTTCAAAGCGATTCAAATATTCGAGCCCGAGCGTAATGCCCATACTGTCGGCATATTCGGCCAAATCCCAAAGATTTTCTCTAGCCCAAAGCAATTCTTCTTTGGTTGGTGGCACGCCAGTAAACACACCCAAAGCTGAGTGAAACGGCCCCGTGAGCAAATCCGAACCTAAAATCATAGCACAATCTACGGCACGTTTGTTTCGTTCCAAAGTCGCTTTCCGCATTTCTGCATCACCACTGATTTGATTAAAATCTGGGCCGTTTATTGTTACAGCGATGCGTTTCAGGCATAACTCATCTAATTTTGCTCGCCAAGCATACCATTTTTCGGGATTTACATCGAAGATAGGAATCTCTACGCCATCAAATCCAATCTCTTTGATTTGCTCTAAAACTGGAAAAAGGTCTTCATTAATTTCTGTTCCCCATAAAAGGAGATTCATTCCGTAGGTCATAGCCCCTAACCCCTAAAAGGGAATTCTAATTTAGATAAAAATAATAATACAAATTTATCGTAATAAAATTATATAAAATGTGCGTTGATTAACTAATTTTGACTGTATTTTGATATTTTTAAATATATTTACGGAAAAATAAGCAAATATACGTATATATAAATATTACTTAATAAAACCACAGTGGACTGTTGACTACGGACTGTGGACTTTTTTAATGAAACTACTAAAAAAAACGCTCGGAAGTCAAGTTTATTCGTTTGAAGTGCAGGAGTTGCGTCAATCACATTTTGATTCGAGTTGGCACTTTCATCCTCATTATCAACTATTTACGGTTTTTGAAGGAAATGGCACTCGCTTTATTGGTGATGATATTCAACATTTTGAAGCGGGCGATACTGTTTTTTTAGGCCCAAATGTACCGCATCTTTGGCGGAACGACAAAGCCTATTTTGAGCAAAATTCTGAACTTCAAACCCACGGAATTGTGGTTTATTTTACGGAAGATTTTCTTGGAAATAATTTCTTCGAAAAATCAGAGATGTACAGGCTCAAACAGCTTTTGCAGAATGGCCAGCGTGGAATGGACATTGTGGGGGAAATGCGTGAAAAAATCAGAAAAGGTTTGGTTGAACTAAATAAATTAGAAAGCTTTGAGCGAGTTTTAAAATTACTTTCGATGCTACACGAGCTTTCTCAATCAGCTGATTATGAATTTATTACGAGTTTGGGATATGTGAATATGCACAAGATTTCGGAAACCGAGCGAATGCAAAAAGTGCATGACTATGTAATGAAACATTTCAAAGAAGAAGTCAGGTTGAGTGAGTTAGCTTCACTTGTAAGTATGAGTGATGCTGCTTTTTGCCGATATTTTAAGAGCAGAACTAATAAATCTTTCTTCGATTTTATTGCCGAAATTCGTATCGGTCACGCTTGTAAACTGCTTCACGAAGGCACGCTCAATGTTACCCAAATTGCCTACGAAAGTGGCTATAATACCATCTCAAATTTCAATCGACAATTTAAGACAATTGTCGGAAAATCACCTTTGGTTTATCAAAAGGAATATCGTAGAGAATGATTTAAGCTATATCAGTTGGGTATGCTTGTAATTTGGATTCTTCCACTACTCGGCTGTAATTTTGTTCCAGATTTTAATGATATTCGTTTTGCTGAGATTTGCTGAGTAGCTGTTCCAGATACATTATAGGTATTATTATTGAATTGACAAATTCCTATAAAATCAATAGCTGTAAAAATTAAATTGCCAGAAGCATAGAATAAACTCAAATTATTAGCCGTTGGTAAGAGTAGTATGTTTTGAGCAACAATACTTTGGAATTGCGTTTGCTGCAACCAGTAACGCATATTTTCTCCCTGACCACTCGTAAACACAGTTCTACATTCTCGTGGACCATAAGCCATTATGTTATTGGTCATCGGGGTATAGGCGGCTCCACAGGCGTCAAGTTTTGTACCGATATATTCACAGTCATTATTTACATCTATGTCTAAGTCGGCAGGGGTATCACAAAGGTTATCTCCGTTGTTATCACAGTTTTTACAACTTCCACTTCGGGCAACTTTTTCTTTTCTTGTGCCTCGAAAAGTTTCGAATGTATGATAGAGACCTAAGGCATGCCCAAGCTCATGTCCCATAACTGTCAGGTTTGTTGGGCTTGTTATTGCCAATCCCCACTCACTTATATCAAAGTTGGTATTTGGGATCATATAAGCAGTACCATTTAGACCACCCGAGTCATCAATTAAGTTATTATGAATAAATACATTAAAACAATTTGATCGTCGATATGGACTTAATTCATCATACTCGGTACTCGCATTATGGTTATTCAAATCGGTATTGTTATATTGTTTGATATCCATTAGCGTAAAATAGATATTATGAGCAGCATATTGGTTTGCCATATTCTGAAACTGACGCAATATATCTTTGTTAGACGCCGCTAACTTACTGCCATCATCATCCGCAAACACATTAATTTGTATCCTTATTAAATAGTAGTTATTTACATTTAGAGCTTTGATTGTATTAAGGCTATCTTTTATTTTTTGGGTAATAATGAATGGATTAGCAGGGGTTTTTGTTCCGCAATCTCTTTGAGCCATTGAGGGCAATAATAAACCTATCGAAAAAAACATTAATAATAGATATTTCATAACAATCAATTTTTAGCTTTTAAAACATCAATTTCTTTCTTTAACTGAATAATATACAAGGCCAATTCTTCAATTTTTTCCATCATGACTTTATTGGTTTCGCCCACTTTCAAACCATTTTTTTCGATTTCTGATGCCTCTGGAATATTAGGTAAATGCTTGTTTTTCTTTAAAAATGCTTCCATTTCATCAATGCTGCGAAGTTTATATTTTTCATCAAAAACATAATCTGCCCAGCCTGTTTCTACAATTACCTCATTTGCTCTGATTGTACCATTAACTGCCAGTTTATAGCCTAAAGTATTGAATGTACCAATGCCTACTTCACCTGTATTATTTTTTACGATAAAGTGTGTATTTCCACTATTGCTAAGGTTGGTTTGTTGAAATATCCTAAAATCATTGTTGTAATTATCCATTGCCCAAATTGGTGTTGAGGAAGGGTCAGAGCCAGATTGGTTACTTAATATGAGCCGTTTTCTAGTCATTAATTCGCCAGCAACATCAAGTTTTGTAAGTGGGGTTGCCGTTCCTACACCCACGTAACCAGCGATAAAATTTGCAAAAGGGCCGATAGTGCTTACTTGCAATGCGAGATTATCAGGCGAAAAAAAAACTGAGGGGCTTGTCTTTCCATTGATAACCAATGCCCCATTAGTTGGATTTTTGCTTAATGAACCATAAAAAACATTTGATTCTGATAAGCCTAAACCTCCGTCAACCGTAAGTTTATAGGATGGTGTTTGTGTGCCAATACCGACATTACCAATATTGGTATTATATTGATTTGTTCCATTATTTTGCCATGCGTTTGAACCACTCATATTTTGCCAAGTAGTTCCATCCCAATATTTCATAGTATTAAGTTCATTATCGAAAACTACAGTACCTTTTGACTGATTTGTCATTGAACCGATAAATGACGTTGAAAACTGTGGTACTGAAATTCCTTGATTTGGGATAATCGTACTGCTTTGAGAAAAAGCATATAGATGTACAAAAATTATAAATGATGCTATGCTTATTTTCTTCATAAATAAATTGAATTAAGACTAGAATGAGTAAGTTTCATCCAAACTTATTCCTGAAAATAGATTAACCCAAAATTGGGTCTTAAAAATCTACTAAACGGTTCAGTTTTTTATATTACGGTCAAGGTTTTATAAAAACACATCGTTTCAAAACTAAAATACGCCTTATCAAGATAATAAAAGCATTTTGCTATATTTGCAAACAGGTACGCTTCATTAGCATATTAAAATCAACCCATTAACCAATAAAACACTTCAATATCTTCTATGAAAAAAGTTCTTTTTTCGGTACTTAGCTTTGCCTTTCTCAATCTAAATGCCCAAAACACATCAATAAATCTCATTCCTCAGCCAGTTGAGGTGCAGCAAAATACTGGAAGTTTCGCTTTAACAGTCAAAACAACTATCTCTTTTAATAAAGCTGAAGCAAGTAGTGTAGCCGAAATGTTGGTGCAGAAACTGAGCCTACCGACGGGCTTGGCCTTAAAAGCTCAAGAAGGAAAAACTGGCTTGATTCAACTCAATTTGAATGATACACCAAATGCTCAGTTGGGCAAAGAAGGTTATACTTTTGAGTCAACACCAAAGGGCGTCATAATCTCAGCTAATCAAACAGCAGGTTTATTTTATGGCATGCAAACTTTGCTACAACTTTTACCAAAAGAGATTGAAAGTAAATCACTTACAAAAGCAACTTGGGCGATTCCTTCAGTAAAAATCACAGATTATCCAAGATTTGCTTGGAGAGGGATCATGCTTGATGTAAGTCGTAATTTCTTTACAAAAGCGGAAGTAAAAAAATACATTGATGATATTGCACGCTTAAAATACAATACTTTCCATTGGCATTTAACCGATGATGAAGGTTGGAGAATTGAAATAAAATCTTTGCCAAAACTCACGGAAGTTGGGGCTTGGAGAGTTCCAAGAGCAGGACATTTCGGAGACCGTGATATTCCAAAAGCGGGTGAAAAAGCAACTGTTGGTGGTTTTTATACCCAAGAAGACATCAAGGAAGTGGTGAAATATGCCCAAGAACGCAATGTCACGATTGTTCCTGAAATTGACGTTCCAGGTCATAGCATGGCGGCTATCGCGGCTTATCCTGAGTTAAGTACAAAAAAAGACCCAAATACCTTTGTGAATCCAGGGGCAATGATTGCAGATTGGTATGGAAACGGCACTTTCAAGATGCGTTATGAAAATGCGTTAAATCCATCCGATGAAAAAGTTTATGAGTTTTTGGATAAAGTAATGACAGAAGTAGCCGCTCTTTTTCCAAACCAATATATACACGTAGGTGGAGATGAATGCTACAAAGGTTTTTGGGCGGCCGATGAAGGTTGTCAGGCCTTAATGAAAAAATTAGGCATTCGTCATGTAGAAGATTTGCAAGGATATTTCATGAATCGTTTAGAGAAAATATTAGAATCGAAAGGTAAAAAACTAATCGGTTGGGACGAAATTTTAGAAGGTGGAATTTCACCAAAAGCAACGGTTATGAGTTGGCGAGGCATAAAAGGCGGAATCGAAGCAGCACATTTAGGACATGACGTTGTGATGACTCCAACTACTTTTGCCTATATCGACTATAATCAAGGTGAAAATACAATCGACCCACCCATCTATGCAGGTTTACGTGTAAGCAAATCATACAGTTTTGAGCCAGTTCCTGATGGTGTTGACGCTAAATATATATTGGGCGGACAAGCAAATCTTTGGAGTGAACAAACACCAACTTTGCGTTATGCCGAATATATGACTTATCCTCGTGCTTGGGCATTATCTGAAGTTTATTGGTCGCAAAAATCAGCCAAAAACTGGGATAACTTCAGTAAACGCATGGAAAACCATTTTGAACGTGCCGATGTAGCAGAACTTGGCTTTTCAAAAGCAGTTTATGATGCCATCATCACAACAAGTTATAAAAATGGCAAGTTAACACTTGAATTAGGCAGTGAAATATCAGATTTGGAAATTTACTATTCGATTGATGATACTATGCCTGACAAATTTTCGACAAAATATACACAACCTGTTGCGTTACCTGACGGAGCGATTACACTTCGAGTAATCACTTACCGTGCAGGAAAACCAATCGGTCATTTGATTACGCTTAAAAGGGCAGAATTAGAACGAAGAGCAGGAAAATAACATCCAAAAGCAGTGTTTTCATAGGAAATTTTCAATTTTTGAATAATATTAAAAAGCCTCAGATTTCACAATCTGAGGCTTTTTGTCAATAAAAGAAGAAGGTATTATTTAATTTGATAATTTAGTTGCATCTCGATAACCTTTTTTATCTAAATACCAATCTGGATAATTTTTTCCATCACTTTCTACCCAATCCTTAAAGAACAGATATCCTTCTACAATTGGTTTTGCCTCTAAAGGATGTTTGAAATCCTCAGGTATATTGATTGACCATGGCAGACGAGCATCACTTCTATAGAAAATATTTGATGATCCATTTGAACGGTCATCTCCTGTTCCCAAAAGACTTTTGTTAGCTTTTTGTGTTGGAGCTTGGTTGATTAAATGAACTTCATTTCCACGATCTTTAGTTTGAAAAATAAATGGATTATAAGGAGCTGTTCCCAATGTCGATTTATTGATAGGGGTGCTAAGTATAATTCTCAAATTAAGCTCCTGAGGCTTAACAGCATTGTATATGTCAACACCATTATCAAATGCAATAATAGTTGCATATTCTTGTCCACTTTCAGTCCCGTTTCCACCATTCGAAATAACATTATTCTTCAGATATTGGCCTGTTACACTTTTAACAGCGGAAGCAGGAATAGGTAATTGGAAGCCCCATCCGCTTTGAATATTAGCTAGTATTGCTTTAACATATACTTTTGCTCTTATCTCTATAACTTGATTAGCTGCATTGAAAACCTCCTCAAACTGGTAATTTACAACCATATCATTCATGTCATAATCACCCTTGAATGGCCATAAATCTTCATAGGCAAGCGAACTATAAGTATCACTCGAAGGAGTAAAATTACTATACGACTTATCTGAATCTGTTGGGTATTCGTCGTTATTATCACTTAGCCCATCACCATCAGTGTCTTTGGGATTTATAATTACAGGAATATCATCTCTACTAATAGCTTTTACCGGATTTGATGTAGCATAGAAAATTGCATCATTAAAGTCCTGATCACAGCTTGCACTTTCACGATTAACATCCTCAAATGATAGAAGTAAACGATTGGTTGTAGGATCATTCAACACAATTAAATGACGACGAAGCTCTTCTTTAGATTCGATATTCAAAGCTTCATGACTAAAATGTGCATAACTACCATCAGTAATTTCGCCTTTTGAGCCATTAAAGCCACTTGCAAATAATACGAAACCAATACCTGTTCCAGCAGGAAATTGCCCAATTTTCACTTTATCTCCTGATGTTAGTCCACCACCACTACCACTATAAGAAACATTTGGAAAAACAATTGTTATAGCAGAAATATCTGAAACATTGGTCGGTGGTTTTTTCAAATCAAAAGTATAAAAACCAAGCGTATTAGTCCAGCCTGCTCCTTCATGAACGAATGTAATCCATACATCAGCCAGCTCAGTAATAGTCAAAACAGTTTTGTTAGTTGATTTTAATAAACCTGGGTTTACCTCTGTAACTGGTTTTCTCTCAGGCACACTGGCATCAATATTCGCTAAGAATTCAGCAGAGATATCATCTCTTTTCCCTTCAAGATAATTGGGTACTCCTTCTTTAGACCAGGTTCCTAAAGTCTTTATTGGATATTTGCCACTGATCTCTCTGGCATTTCTTAAACTAATGGTTTCATCATCGCTGCTTACTCGAAGTGTTTTTGGAGTTGTCTGGTTTTTGCCTCCAAAAATAGCTTTTACTCCATTATTGCTTACATCAACAATGAATTCGTTTGGTAAACCAATACGATTTGGTCTAACAGATACTTGTTTGACAGCAGTCGGAATAGCTTGATTAATCTGTAATACACCTGATGCTGAAGTAACTCCTTTCAATAATAACTTATCTTCAGGATAGCTATAAATAGAAACAACAACACCCTTCATTGGTTTATCTAAATTATCAAAGGTTCCAATATCAAACTTAACATCCGCAGTCGTTTTGAAAACAAATGTTGACGGAACATTGAGCGATTCCATTGCCGATTTGGGTTTGGTCAAAGTTGTTTCTTCGAAATCTCTAACGCAACTAATTAACCAAAAGTTTAATCCCAAGAAATAGATGAATAATAGATAATTTTTAAATTTCATAATGAATTGACAGTTTAAACAAGATTTAATAATGTTTAAAATTACGAGCAATTTTTAGACCATTTTTTTAAGGAATTGATGTAGAATAAAGGAAATCAAAGCAGTTTTGTCCATTATTTACCATTTTCCATACGAATTGGCTAACTTTTTAAAATAAAAAAAAAGTACCTTTTAGTTATTTTTTTTAAATCAAAAAAAAAATAACCAAAAGGCAACTTTGGCACGCTCAAATGCAATTCATCAATTTATTTAAAGTTTTCAAAGACTTATATAATTTTAATAAAAATATTTTTTCATTTAAAATACTTATAATCAAATAGTTATACTAAAAAAAAGAAACTTAAAATTCATAACTTACATTTTTTTTTTGCACTTTTCTCATTTCGGACTACTTTTACGTAAAATTAAAAATAGACGAAAGAATGAGCGTTCTTGTAAATAAAAACTCCAAAGTAATCGTACAAGGTTTTACTGGCTCGGAAGGTACTTTCCATGCGGGTCAAATGATTGAATACGGCACTAATGTCGTTGGTGGTGTAACACCAGGTAAAGGTGGTCAATTACACCTCGACCGTCCTGTTTTCAACACTGTTGAGCAAGCAGTTGTAACGACAGGAGCAGATGTCTCTATTATTTTCGTACCACCAGCATTTGCAGCCGATGCTATTATGGAAGCTGCTGATGCCGGTATCAAAGTAATCGTTTGTATTACCGAAGGTATTCCAACCAAAGATATGGTAATGGCAAAATCTTACATTCAAGGCAAAAAAGTAACTTTGATTGGGCCAAACTGCCCTGGTATTATTACTGCTGAAGAATGTAAAGTAGGTATCATGCCTGGTTTTATCTTTAAAAAAGGTTCAATTGGTGTAGTTTCTAAGTCTGGTACTTTAACTTATGAAGCGGTTGATCAATTAACAAAAGCTGGTTTAGGCCAAACAACTGCTATTGGAATTGGTGGTGACCCAATTATCGGAACAACTACCAAAGAAGCTGTTGAGTTATTGATGAATGACCCAGAAACTGAAGGAATCGTAATGATTGGAGAAATTGGTGGCGGAATGGAAGCAGACGCTGCCCGTTGGATAAAAGAATTTGGTACAAAACCTGTTGTTGGTTTCATCGCTGGACAAACTGCACCGAAAGGTCGCCGTATGGGACATGCCGGAGCAATCATCGGCGGTGCTGATGATACTGCCGCAGCCAAAATGAAAATCATGGCAGAATGTGGCATTCATGTAGTTGCCTCACCAGCAGACATCGGAGCAACCATGTTGAAAGCTCTCGGAAAAGCATAATTCTAAATGAGTGATTAAAATAAGATTTGGGAAATACGAGTATAAATACCCATAAATTGAGGTAAATAATCTTATAAATCTTATAAATCTTTTTAATCGTGCTATAAAAACAAAAGGTCAGACTTAACAATCTGACCTTTTTTGTTTAATTTTGCAAAAAAATACCAAAGAACGTTTGAAGAAGAGTCTTTACATACTTTTGCTATTTATTTCATCAAGATTGTTTGCTACCACAGTTGGGCCAAACAATCAGTACTTCTTGGTACATGATTACCACGATGATTGGCAAGTGTACAATGATAAAATGAAAGCCTATATTCCATACATTACGGAACAACATTTGGCTTATCCTTCTCACACACTTTTTTGCGATATTCAAAGTAACCGAGGATATAATTTATTGGTTTTTTCAAAAAAAGCTGATAATTTCCTATTTATCAACGGTTCACTTCGGCAGAAAATTCCTGTTGGCAAATGGATTGTTCTCAACGTCGATAGTCTATACAAAGTCTATGAACAACCAACCATTTATATTACACTCTATGGCTCAAATAGCATTGATGACAAAATCCTTATGCTGGGATACAAGCGTTCGCTTGACCAAAAACCAATTGTATTATCTGAATCAGGAATAACCGCAAAGCCTCGAACACCAGCACCTTACCGAAATTATTTGGTAATGGTTTCCATGTTTATTCTGGTAATGTTTTCATATTTATCAAACTCTTATGTACGTGCGTTTCAACGATATTATAATTTACGAGATTTGTTGAATACTTTGGTTAGAGAGCAATCCTTTTTGATTAATAAACCACTTAGTCGAATGAATGTCATGTTCATCATTTTACTAAGTTTGATAATGGGGCTTTTCTATATGTTATTACAAAGCAAAGGTATATATATATTTGGTGGTAGAACGATTTTACAAGAAGGAGAGACTTTAGGTGTATTATCTTCCAATTATTTCCGAATTTGTTTGGTAGTGTTTGTGATACTTATTATCAAATATTTCTTTATTAACCTTGTAGGACAGTTATTCAATCTTGAGAAAGTGGTCGATATACACTATTTCAAAATCATCCAATCATCTATTATTTTTTATACCACTTTAGTTTTAGTGCTACTGGTACTTTTTATGGAATATTTTTCCCATGATTTTAATTGGCAAGTTTATCTCTTTGCACCAGTAGTCATTTTTTATTTATTACGCTTTTTTATACTATATTTTACCATAAATAGAAGTGTCCCTATACAAAGTCTTTATTTAATTTCGTACCTTTGTATTGTCGAATTGTTGCCAGTTGTACTTGGTATAAGGTTTGCCTTGTAATGACAAGTTTTTTGCAGAAAAATTATTTTGATTTTATTGTTAAAATGAACCGCAGTAACAATCGTTTTGTATTTGAAACCCCGCAATTTGGATGAGTGAAATAACAGAAAAAATTCGTCAAGATCGCCTCCGTAAAGTTGAGAGCATTTTAGTTACACAAGCGAGACCAACCGATGAAAAGTCTCCGTATTTTGAGATGGCAAGGAAATTTAATCTCAAGATAGATTTTCGTTCGTTTATCGAAGTGAAAGGCTTAGACCACCGAGATTTCCGCCGTCAAAAAGTGGATATTTTGGCTCATACAGCTATTATCTTGACAAGTCGCAATGCCGTTGATAATTTCTTTCGCATAGCCAAAGAAATGCGAATTGAAGTACCCATTGACATGAAATACTTTTGTATTTCCGAACAAACAGCTAATTATTTACAAAAGTACATCGTTATCAGAAAACGAAAAATTTTTGTAGGTCAAAAAACCGCAGCCGATTTGGAAGCCTTGATTATGAAGCATAAAACAGAGAAATTTCTATTTCCTTGTTCAAATATTCGTAGCAATGACATCCCAAATCTGATGAATCGCAATGATTTGCACCTCACAGAGGCTGTAATGTATGAAACAGTCCCTTCTGATTTATCAGATTTGACTGAAGTGTTTTACGATATTATTTGCTTCTATAGTCCTTCGGGAATTACGTCATTAGACCATAACTTCCCCGACTGGAAACAAAACAATACTCGATTAGCCGCTTTTGGCCCTACAACGGCTAAAGCTATAAGAGATGCAGGTTATATCTTGGATATAGAAGCACCATTACCTAATGCCCCTTCTATGACTGGAGCCTTAGAACTTTACATTAAGAAGGCAAACAATATCTAAAAAAATAAGTTATTAGGCTAAACCACAAGTTTAGCCTATTTTTTTTCGTTATGGTGGTATGAAATCGAATAATTGTTTAAATTGCCCGTACAAAACGGAGAAGTGGCATTTAATGCTATCAACCGTCGCCCATTGACCTTAGACTATTTTCATTGCCCATTATGAGAAAAATTTATTATATCATTGTATTGTTCGCCTCTTTCAAGGTTTCTGCCCAACAAGATGCCCAGTTTAGCCACTATATTTTCAATCAATTATTTGTCAACCCGGCTACAGCAGGTTCAGAGAATGTCACTCGTTTCCAAGCCATTTATCGAACCCAATACTTGGGCTACCAAAGCACTTTTGATGACGGTGGAGCTCCAGTTTCACAAGTAATTTCTGCCAATATCCCACTGAAAATGATTAAAAGTGGTGTCGGTATTACTTTTGTTAATGATAAAATAGGAGCAAGTACCCAAAAGGATATGAAACTTTCTTATGCCTATCACCTGCCCGTTGGTGGAAGCCAATTAGCTTTAGGTGTAAGTGGAGGTTTATTCACAAGAGGAATTGATTATAGCCGTTTAAGAGCAAGAGATGAAAACGACCCACTTTTGGCCACAGGGAGAGTGAGCCAATCTGCATTGGATTTAGGTGCGGGGGCTTATCTTTATAATTCAGGCTATTCAATTGGACTTTCAATGAATCATATCAATGAACCTACTTTTGGATTAGGCTCAAAAAATGCCACTAATACACTCAAAAGAAGTGCTTACTTGACAGGAAGTATGCTTTTAGGCGTTTCTTACATGATTGACATTAGCCCGATGCTAATCATTAAATCAGATTTAAGTACTTTTTCAGCAGAAGCGGGTGCAATGGCAACTTATGATAATACCTATTGGCTTGGGGCGAGTTATCGTACGGGTGATGCAGTTTCGGCACTGTTAGGGGCAAATCTAATGAATGGACACTTACGAGTAGGTTATGCCATAGATATTGTGATGGGAGGAGCAAATGCTAAAAGTGCTACATCACACGAAATATTATTAAGTTATGCTTTAGCTGCCTTACGAGCAGGTAAAAAATCAATTGTCAGAACACCAAGATATAGATATTAATAAAGGTGAATGATAAATTGTAAATAATGAATTCATGTTTATTATTCAATATTCTCAATTTATCATCGAATTTGGTATCCTTTGGCACAATTTGTGCCGTTTAATAATAAATAGCTCTTTATCCCACCCTTTTTTACGCAATTTATTGAAACATTGGATTTTCTGCGAAAATCCAATAAGTTAAGAACCATAATGTTTATAAATGACATTCTTCTACTTATTTTGGCTTAATAATTGCTTTATCACTTGAGAGTTCTCGGAAAAACTTAATTTTTTTCATAACTTTGTAGGCTAATGCAATATTATTTTCCTTAGTCACGTTTCTATAATAACGAAATTTAGTACCCAAAAAAAATAGATAACCAACTTGTTTTCAGCTATGAACAAGAAAATGTTAAAGACCTTTTTGAAAAGTCTCTTAGTGATTGCCCCAGTCCTGATGATGCAAAGTTGCGGTTCTTCAAGTAAGAATCCTTTGGGCAAAATGTTTGGAGGGAAGAAAAGCAGCAAAGACGGCGGCGGTAAAGAAGTCGGCATGGACGGTGTCCGTGACGGTGAAATCATTGCTACTTCCCGCAAAGGCTACAAACAAACTGCTCCGCATGGAATGGTATTGATTCCGTCTGGTTCATTAATGATGGGTCAGGCTGATGAAGATGTGATGTCGGCTCGAATTTCGATGAACAAACGTGTAACTATTGTTCCATTCTATATGGATGATACTGAAGTTACCAACCACGAGTACCGTCAGTTTGTTAATTCAATGACAACTGACTCTGTTTCGGTACTAGGTGAAGAATTTATCATGTCCACACTTTATCCAGACACAGCCGTTTGGAGCAAAGATTTTACTTATCATAATGGCGACCAGATGACAGAATATTATTTCTCATCTCCAGCTTTTGATACGTATCCTGTAGTGGGCGTAAGTTGGGATGCAGCCGTATATTTTTGTAAATGGCGTACTAAACTTTTCAATGATTATCGTTCACAACACAGCATGTTCAAATCACCTCGTTATCGTTTGCCTTCTGAGGCTGAATGGGAATGGGCTGCACGTGGTGGCAAAGAAGGAGCTAAATATCCTTGGGGAAATCCTTACGTTGCCAATGGAAAAGGGTGTTTCTTAGCAAACTTCAAACCTTATCGTGGAAATTACCGAGCTGATGGCTATCCTTATACTGCTCCATCGAATGCCTTTAATCCAAATGATTATGGTTTGTATAATATGGCAGGAAATGTGGCTGAATGGTGCCAAGACGCTTATGCAGAATCGTATATGCCAGTTACATGGGATTTAAATCCTGTCTATAATGACGAAAATGAACCACGTAAAATTATTAAAGGCGGTTCGTGGAAAGATGTAGCCTACTTCCTTGAAACAGGTACTCGAACTTACGAATTCCGCAACGAACGCCGCTCTTACATTGGCTTCCGTTGTGTCATGGATCGTTTGGGTAGCGTTCCTGGTAGAGAATAAAACAACATGGATTGCGAAGTAAAAACATTTGATATTCAATTAGGAATATCTTCTTTTTACTTCGCAATTCTTATGTTAAAAATAATAGATGCTCAGCTATTAGCATTTAGCTCTTAGTTATAAGCAAAAAACTAATAGTTCAATTGCTATTTAGTTGAAAGTAAACAAAACAAATTCCCTTAAAATTAAAGCATAATTCTTAAAACTCTTTTAAACACATGGCAGCAAATAACAACGGCACAAGTTTATTCTGGGACAAAATCATTCCGTTTTTTTATGGTGCAGGAGCATCAGTAGTAATTTTAGGAGCATTAGGTAAAATCATGCACTACGATTGGGCAAACTTTATGTTACCAATTGGTTTAGGTACTGAGGCAGCTATCTTCTTAATATATGCTTTTCAATCATTCCTACGCCCAAGTGCTGAATACCAATGGGAAAAAGTATATCCAGAATTAGCCGATGATTTTCAAGGTGAACTTCCAAAAAGAAGCGTTTCGACTCAAGGAGCAGGATTAACTGCCAAAATGGACGATATGCTCGCTAATGCTAAAATCACCCCTGATATTTTTGATGGTCTGAAAACAGGTATTCAGAGCTTAACTGGACAGGTCTCTAAAATGGCAGATTTATCAGATGCAACTGTGGCTACCAGTGAATACGCCAAAAATGTAAAAACTGCTTCTGGCCAAGTTGTAGCAATGAATACAGCTTATGGTACTGCAGTTACAGCAATGAATAGCATGGCTGATGCTACTAAAGACGCCCAAGAATATCGTTCACAATTCAGCAAAATCACACAAAATATGGGTGCATTGAACGCAGTTTATGAATTGGAACTACAAGATACTAACAAACACTTGAAAGCTATGAATGCTTTTTATGGCAATTTGACTACTGCTATGCAAGATATGTCTGATGCTTCAAAAGAAGCTCAACAATTCAAGTCTGAAATGTCAAAATTGACAAATAACCTTACATCATTGAACAATGTTTACGGAAGTATGTTGTCGGCAATGAAAGGAAACTAACAATAGTTGTGAGTTCTGAATTATTATGAGTGAGTAGTATTATTCTACTTCTTCTTATATCTTAAAACTCTATTTATAATTTAAAAAAATATTTACTAACCGTATAATAAAACAAGTATATGGCAGGTGGAAAAGAGTCGCCACGTCAGAAGATGATCAACATGATGTATCTCGTTCTGACGGCAATGTTAGCACTTCAAGTAAGTAATGCCCTTTTGCAAAAGTTTCAACTATTAAATAATAGTCTGGAAAGAGCAAATAGTGCAGCTAATAATAATAATGAAAAATCAGTAGGTGCGATTAAAAAGGAAATTGAGAAACCTGGAGGTGAAAAATATGCAGATGTTCTACGTCAAGCGGCTGAAGTAAGAAAAATTACTGCTGAAATGGATAATTATATTGCTGGTTTGAAGCAAGAAATTGTCAATGCGGGTGGTGGACTTGATGCTGAAACTGGTGGCGTAAAAAACCCATCTGAAGAAGAAAAAGTTGCAGTATTGATGGTAGGCTCGGCCAATAATGGCAAAGGCTATGAATTGAAGAAAAAATTAAATGATTTTGCCGTTCAATTACAGAAATTTGCTGCTCCAAATACCAAATTCCCAGAATTAGCTGTTGACGCATCTCAAGATCCTGCATTGGCAAAAACTGATGATATTACACGTAATAAAGACTTCTCGGAGTTATATTTTGCACAAACACCAGTCCCTGCCGCACTGGCAGTTTTAAGTCAAAAACAATCAGAAGTGCGTCGTTTAGAGGGTGATGTTTTAGATTATTTAGCAAGCCAAGTAGGTATCAAAGAAATTAAATTTGATGAGATTTTTGCTGTTGTTATTCCTGACTCACGCTCAGTTGTAGCTGGACAAAAATACCATGCAGAAGTAGCCATTGGAGCCTACTCAAAATCTATTACTCCTCGAATCAGCATCAACGGTTCTGCTTTACCAGTAAAAGATGGTAAAGGAATTTACGAAATTACTGCTTCGGGTGGTGAATTTGACAAAAATGGCCAATTGAAGCGTTCATACAAAGCGGTAGTTGCTTACCCTTCTCCTGATGGAAGTATGAAATCAGTTGAAAAAGAAGAAGTTTATACTGTCTTGAAGCCTTCAGTACAAATTGAAACAGCTTCAATGCCAGCTTTATACTTTAAATGTGCCAACCGTTTGGTAACTTATTCACCTGGTTTGGGTGGTTTGTATAGCCCATCATTTAGTGGTACAGGTGCTGAATTTATTCCTGGGGGAAGCGGAAAAGTAACGATTGTACCAAATTCAGCCAAAGCATCAATGAACGTTGTAAATGCAGGAATTACTTTACAAACATTCAATTTCCCAGTTCGTCGTGTACCTAAACCAACCATCAAAATGTTTGGAAATGGCTCTCCAATTGATGAAAGAAGAGGTGCTTCTGCGAATGGTTTAAGAACATTAAGAGCTGGTGCAATCGCTGATGAATCATTTAAGGCTACAAACCCTGAAGATGCTCAATTCCGTGTAGCTGAGTTTGAAGTAAACTTGGCTCGTGGTTCAAGAAAAGTAGGTGGTGGAAGCTATAATGGCGATGCAAATATTTCAAACCTCGCACAACAAGCACAAGCGGGCGACCGTTATGTAATTATAATAAAAAGAGTAGAACGTAAGAACTTTAAGGGAGAAGTAGAATCAGTTGATGTTGGTGATTTGATTTTTACAATTCCGTTGAATTAATACTTTAAATAATTGTCAGAATTATGAAGAAATTACAAGGCATGGCTTTTGGTATCTCATTGATAATCAGCCAGTTTGCAGTAGGTCAAGAGAAATCAAATAACTATTTGAATCCGCTATCGCTTCGCCCAATACATGAAGAAAATGTCATGTATAAAACAACACTATGGCGAAGAATTGACTTGAAAGAAAAGCAAAATCAACCGCTTTTTGCCAAAGGGGCTGAAATCACAAAGCATTTGATTGACGCTGTAAAAGCTGGCTTAATTGTAGCCTATGCTAATGACTCCTTGACACAACAGTTGACTTTAGACCAATTCAATGAACGCCTTTTGATGAAAATGGAAGGTGGTGGATTATCACAAGAAGAAAAAGCTGCAGGCTTTTCGACTGGTGGTGATGATGGTTGGGGAGGTGATAATGGTGGTGCAAAAACTACCGCTGGAACTGCTGCACCAACCGCTACTGAAACAATGGCTGCTGATGGTGTCGAGATATTTGCTTCACAACTGACAACTTTAGAGTTGAAAGAAGACTGGGTTTTTGATAAACAACGTTCACGTCAATATTTTGATATTTTGACAATGACATTAATTGTGCCAGCTGACCAAACACAACTTGGTTTTGACCGTCCAATTGCTACATTTAAGTACAAAGAATTAGAGCGTTATTTCCGTAGCAACCCTAAGTGTATTTGGTATAATGCTGCTAACGTAGCTCAACATAAAAACTTAGCTGACGCTTTCGAGTTACGTCTATTCCACGGAAAAATTATCAAGAAATCGAATGCTTTAGACAAATTCTTGGATGATATTTACAAATCGCCACGTGAAGGTATGTTGAAGTCTGAACAATTAGAGCATGAATTGATGGAGTTTGAACACAACTTGTGGGAGTATTAAGATATGAATAATTGATACGGGGTAGCCCGAGCGATGTAAAATTGATAATTGAATTTTACTTTTATCTAAAAATAAGAAAGAGAAGTCGTAAGGCTTCTCTTTTTTTGTTTTCAAATTCTCTAAAAGTCGGCAAATTTTCTTGAAGTGAGAAATAATGAATAGCTTAATTTCAGTTCATCCATTAAAAATGGCACTTCACTCCAGTATTAACACACTTTAACTTTTTTTAACTGAAAATATCTGACAGAAAGTGCAACTTTGTATCATCATTTTGCATCTTATTAGTAATACAATTTATTTCAACCGCTTATCACAATTATTTGCCATTTATCCAAATATTTAAAAATAAAAGGTACTATGTATTGCATAATACTAAAGAAAACACATATCTTTGTATTGTCAATCAGAAAAATGATTAACACACCGCAAAACAACGACATCATGAAAAAGCTATTATTACTTCTTACAATTACATTGTTTAGCCTAAGTTCAATGGCAATGGGTTTTCCACAAAGCACCTATAGTCAGCAACGTGCTTTGAATAAAAGCTCGAAAAAAATTGAAATCAAAACATCACTACAAAAACTAGAAGTAGGTATCAAAGATACATTAGCAAACTTAAAAGAGGAAGAAGAAAGTACACAAAAATCATTCGTTGAAATGGTTGTAAATTATGTTGTACATTTTTTCGCAGAAAAAGTATTTGAACAAAAAACTGTTAGCTTTAAATGCTTTGAAAAGCACGAATTAGCTTCTTTAGCTATAAAAAAAGATTTTGAGTATTATTATTTAGTTGGATAAAAAAGAGTCGGAAACGACAAAGTTTTATAAATTTATATACGGTTTAGTTAGGGTTTAGACAAAAGGCGTGGTTCGATGAACCACGCCTTTCTTATTTTGAAGTGTGGCACGACTTGATTAAATCACTAGTCGTGCCACCTTTATTTTAAAACTTACAATTGAAACAAAGGATATTGCTTCATCCAAGAGTTAATTTCTGTTTTCACATTTGCGATAGTTGTAGCATTATCATAGTTCATCAACACATCATCAATCAAATCAACAATTCTAACCATATCCGCTTCAACCAAACCACGAGTGGTCATGGCAGCAGTTCCAACACGCATACCTGAGGTAGTCATGGCCGATTTATCATCGAAAGGAACCATATTCTTATTTACTGTAATATCTGCCTGAATCAATGAATTTTCAGCGATTTTACCAGTTAAGTTTTTAGGACGTAAATCAATCAACATCAAGTGATTATCAGTTCCTCCAGAAATAACTTTATAGCCACGATTCATGAATTCTTGAGCCATTACTTTGGCATTTTTCTGAACCTGCACTTGATAATTATAAAAATTATCAGTTAAAGCTTCTCCAAAAGCAATTGCCTTTGCAGCAATGATATGCTCCAACGGGCCACCCTGTGTTCCTGGGAAAACTCCAGAATCAAGCAAAGAAGACATCATTCTTACTTCGCCTTTAGGAGTAGTGATACCGAAAGGATTTGGAAAATCATTACGAAGCATAATTACACCACCACGAGTTCCACGGAGCGTTTTATGGGTAGTTGTAGTAACGATGTGGCAATGATCAAATGGATCATTTAAAAGCCCTTTTGCTACCAAACCTGCTGGGTGAGAAATATCAGCTAAAAGCAATGCCCCAATTGAGTCAGCAATTTGACGAAGGCGAGCATAATCCCAATCACGAGAATAAGCAGATGCTCCACAAATAATCAATTTTGGACGCTCTTTGTGAGCAGTTTCTTCAACTTTATTCCAATCAATTAAACCAGTTTCTTGCTCAACACCATAGAAGAATGGTTGGAAGTATTTTCCAGAAATATTTACAGGAGAACCATGCGAAAGGTGTCCACCATGCGAAAGATTAAATCCTAAAATTTTATCACCAGGCTGAAGGCAAGCCAAAAATACAGCCATATTTGCCTGAGCTCCTGAGTGTGGCTGTACGTTTGCCCAAGAAAGATTGAACAAAGTCTTTAGGCGGTCGATAGCGATTTGCTCAATTTGGTCAACAACTTCACAACCGCCATAATAACGTTTGCCAGGAAGACCTTCGGCGTATTTATTTGTCAAAACACTACCTGCCGCTTCCATCACCTGAGGTGATACGAAGTTTTCAGAGGCAATCAATTCGATGCCGTGTAATTGGCGATTGTTTTCTTTCGTGATTAAATCAAAAATTTGAGTGTCACGAATGATGGAAGTTTCTACAGACATTTTCAGTTATCAGTTATCAGTAAACAGTTATCATTGTTTTACTTAGCTGTTTACTTTATCAATTAGAAATAAAAAACAAAATTAACTGATAATTAGTAGAAGATGAATTTTTAGCAGAATAATATTTGGTTGACTTCGAATGATTAGCTATTTTCTTGATAAATTACTATTTTATCTAATTATTACACTTTCTTTTAACATTTTTTCAAGAACATCGCAGCTTGAAATATAGGATAATTCTTTTTGATATGTACCACCATTGATCATAAATGGCGTGGGATAAGCTTTGAAAAACGCTTTTTTGTAAGCATCTGCCAGTTTTTCTAAACCGATGTCTTGTCGTTTATTATTAATTTCAGCTTCGCTGTAATCGGTGAGTTTTTCTTTTTTCCAGAATTTTTTATTTTGAATTCCTTCTGCTTTAGCACAATTTAGATTTGAATCTAACTGAAGTTGTAAAACTTGTACTTTCCCCATTGTATAAGCGATTGGAAATGTTTCAAAAGATTTCGTAATATTATTGAATCTTGAAAAAGCGACATTAGAGATTTGTTGGGGGGCTAATTTCCCATCTCTTATTGCTTGAATCATATTAGATAAAAAGTCTTTGTTATTACTAAACGACGGGTTTTCCAAAAGGCTAATCATGAGGCTTTTATTGAACATCAAATCATTGAAACTCTGTGAAGCAATACTAAATCTGCCAAATCTTGGTGAAATGACTTTATATTCATATCCAGATAAGCCAATCATATTTTCGTCAGGGAAATTATAATTGTCTATTAATTTACTAAGGTTTTGTGAAACTAAATTTAGAGCATCCGTATATTTTTTATCATTCATTTTTCTTAGACTATCTTGCTGTATTTTTAAGTTTTGAGGCAAGTTTCCAAAAAAATATAAACTATCTCCTACATTGGTTTCTCTGATAATCGTATCTTTTTTACTAATAATGATTTCCTTCGCTTTTACATTTTTACGAAAATAGTCTCTTAATTCTTCGGTGAGAGGAGTACGAAAATTTTTCATTGAAAGGGCATATAATTTATTCAAACTATCTCTCAACTCCCAATTAATATTCGGTTTTACCAACCTCATTTGTTTCTCAAATTCAGGCCATCGCTTACAAGTATCAGCCACATAATGAAAAAAAACATCTTTCCGTAAACTATCAGAAGGATAGCCCTTTTCAACAATCTTTTCCAAATACTCGAATGTTAAAGGCAATTTTCCAATCATTGACGCACAAATTGCAGCATTATAATAATCTTTTGCAAAAGGTTTTTTCACATTGGCAAACGCTTCTTTGTAATAATCAAGTGCATCATAGTAATTGGTATCAACAATTGCCAATTCAGCTTCATTAATAATTGGATGATAAATACGAGTAAAGTCACCTTGAGCAAAGCCCCCTACCCTCCACAAAAAAGATAAGATAAGAAAAAGGATTAGTTTTTTCATAATTTAATTGATGTGGGGCGAACATTCTGTTCGCCGTTAAAGAGAAGTAACAACGCAAATAGGGGCAATAAAGATAATTTAACAAACAACGCTTCACTCTCCTCAGATATTTTACTAAAAATAGAAAAACCCACTCAATGATAAGCAGGTTTTAACTAATATTAACAAAGCTTTAACAAGTCGTGTTATGAAAGAAATTTGAGATTGGCAGCGTAAAGTCCCGTAAAAATAGCAGAGGCAATAAATGACATGATACCAACTGACCAACCGATTTGCCCACCAAAAATAATAATTGGTGCTAAAATTCCAACAGCATTACCTGCAATATAGACCCAAAAACCTTTTTTACGAAGTCCCCACATCCAAATTGCTCCTAAAATCAATAGAAGACTTGAAATGAGGCTCATTCCTCCCGAAACCACAAGATTACGCTCTTCAAAAAGTTTGGCTGTTTCTGCTTGAGACTCTTCTATCTTTTCAAGGTCTTTCTCAGACATATACTTAGAAAACATATCTGTGATCATTTCGTTGGCCTGTTCTTTGTTTGCAATTACTTTTTCAGGCGTAAAGGTATTTGGAATAGCACCGTAAAATTTATAGGCATTCCAAACCAAAGTAAGAATACATAAAATCGTTAAGAAGGTAGGACGAACCGAACCTTGATTTTCTTCAAATGGGTTTTGCATTGTTTTATTATTTTTTGTCGAATGCTACTTCAGTTATTATGATTTTTTTGTTTGAAAATTACTAATTATTGATAAAATGATATACAAAAATATGATTAACGGTATAGCAACAAATTGTATAAACACCAGTAAAATTACGGAAAGAATTAGAAATATGTATTTGATCTTATTGTCTGACCAAGAAAAATTCTTGAATTTTAGTGCAAACAAGGGAATTTCAGAAATAAGTAAATAGCTCATCACGAGCGTATATGCAATTAAGACTGTAGAATTAAGAATCAAGAATTTATATTCAGGATTAAATTCTAAAATCAAAGGAAAAGCAGCCACTACAAACGCATTGGCTGGCGTAGGAACGCCAATAAATGAATCAGATTGTCGAGTATCAATATTAAATTTAGCTAATCGCAAACATGAGAATAATGCTAAAGCAAAAGCTGAATAGGCCAAAAGTGGTAAATCAGCGTGCGAAAGTAGGTTTGAAGGTATCAAATCAGATAAAATGCTATCTTTCATTGTCGAAATTTGAATCAATTTAGCCAGTATAAAGGAAGGTAAAACACCAAAAGTTACCATATCAGCAAGCGAATCAAGTTGTTTCCCAATTTCAGAATGTTGTTTGAGTAATCTTGCAACAAATCCATCTAAAAAATCAAGAATTCCAGCAATAAAAATCAGATAGGATGCCCAAAGTAGGTTTCCTTGAAACACAAAAACGATTGCCAAACACCCACAAAGTAGGTTGGCGAGGGTCATTATATTAGGGATAGTAAATAGTTTCATTTTCCGTTTAAAAATTGGTTAATAACTTGTGTAGAGAAGTATGAAAGTACAAAATCTTCAGAACAATTTAGACAATTGCTCTACAAAAATGGGTTTGTTTTTCGTTCATATCCAATTGTTGTTGGGTCACCATGTCCCGCATATACTTTATACTCATCAGCAAGCGTTAAAAATTGTGTTTCAATGCTATGAATCAATGCTTCATGGCTACAAAATGGAAAATCTGTTCGCCCGACGCTACCTTTGAAAAGCACATCGCCTCCAATAACAAATTTTTGAGCATGATTCACAAAAGCCAAATGCCCAGGAGCATGACCTGGCACAAATCTAATTTCGAGTTCTGAATTCCCAAAAAATATTTTGTCATTTTCGTCAATAAATTCATCCGCTTCTACAGGCTCGTATCCTTTTATTCCCCAAAGCATACAACGTTTTTCGACATCAGCTAAAATCGGAATCTCATTTTTGTGCATCAACATTTTTACCCCAAATTTCCGTTTCACAAAAGCACAACCAAAAACATGGTCAAGATGAGCGTGTGTTTGCAATAAATACTTGACTACTAATCTATTATCTAAAATAAAGTCAGCTAATTCTTCTTTTTCGTATTGTGCCAAACAGCCTGGGTCGATAATAACAGCTTCGTGGGTTTCGTCCCACAAAATATAGGTATTTTCGGCAATTGGCGAGAATGTAAAGGAATGTATGTTTATCATTTTTATTAGTCGATAGTCCACAGACAGCGGTCGATAGATTTTAAGAAGTTTAATTTTACTATCCTCTTTCATCAATTGACACATTTCACAAAAGTAAGAAAATAGTGGGTTTTTTATGTAAATCTGGCTTAGATTTTCGCCATTCTTTAATTGGCAATGTTTTGATAAATTCATCTTCGGCCGTTACATTACAGGCAACACAAAGCAAAGTGTCTGAATTCAAATTTTGTAAGACATCGTCTAATAATTGATTATTACGAAAAGGCGTTTCCATAAAAATCTGTGTTTGATGCTTCTTCTTTGCAATTTGCTCTAAACTTTGTAAAGATTTGATTCTCAGTTGTTTATCTATTGGCAAATAGCCATTAAAGGTAAAACTTTGACCGTTAAAACCCGAAGCCATCAAGGCCATCAAAATAGAACTAGGGCCAACCAATGGTACAACTTTCAGACCTAATTGATGAGCAAATCCAACGGCAATCGCTCCTGGGTCTGCAATTCCTGGACAACCCGCTTCGCTAATGATTCCTGCATCAGTTTTAAGTTTTTTGAGTTGAGAGAGCGTTTGTTCGGGTGGTGTATCTTTGTTTAATTCATAAAAAGTAATTTCGTCAATTACTTTATTGAGTTTCAGGCTACTAATAAAACGGCGAGCTGTGCGGAGTTCCTCCACAAAAAACACATTTAGATTGCCCACAACATCTTTAATTTGTGGTGACAAAACAGTTTCTTGTGTATCAGGAGCGAGTATCGTAGGTATTAGAAAAATAGTCATATTGTATTTTATTCAATTCTAAAGAACAAGATGTTCCGTTTTTATGGCTTGATTATTTAAAATTTACTAAAAACGGAATGATAAATTCATATCATTTAAAAAGTAGTTTTCTCAAAACCATTCTACAATATTATGTAATTTTACAGCGGTTTAAAAATCATTATCAAGATATGTCAGAAATAAAGCTTACGCAATTTAGTCACGGGTCAGGATGTGGATGCAAGATTTCACCCAAAGTTTTAGACCAAATTCTTCACACAAATGTCGTGCAAAGTGCATTCCCTAACCTCTTGGTTGGAAACAAAGACAAAGACGATGCAGCAGTTTTTGACTTAGGTAATGGTGAAGCCATTATCAGCACAACTGATTTTTTCATGCCGATTGTTGATGATGCCTTTGATTTTGGACGAATTGCTTCGACCAATGCTCTCAGCGATATTTATGCGATGGGCGGCGAACCAATGATGGCAATTGCAATTTTGGGTTGGCCAATTGATACCATTCCTGCGGAAATTGCTCAACAAGTCTTAGATGGAAGTAGAGCTACCTGTGCAGCAGCTAATATTCCATTGGCAGGTGGGCATAGCATTGATAGCCCAGAACCATTTTTTGGGTTGGCTGTTACAGGTAAGGTAAAAATTGAGCATTTGAAACAAAACTCTACGGCTACTGAAGGATGTTTATTATATCTCACAAAACCGCTTGGCGTAGGTCTGTTAGCGACTGCTCAAAAAATGGGAATATCGAATCCAGAATATTTACAAGTGGCTATCAAGCAGATGGCTACATTAAATAAAGTCGGGGCTGAATTAGGAAAAATGCCAACCGTAAAAGCGATAACTGACGTAACAGGTTTTGGACTTTTAGGTCATTTGATTGAAATGTGCGAAGGGAGCCATTTAAGTGCTGAAATTACCTACGAACAAGTACCAAAAATGCCCGAAGCAAATGATTATCTCTACCCGTTTTGTGCTCCAAAAGGGTGTAATACAAACTGGGAAAGTTATGGACATAAGGTTTCTCCAATTACCGCCACGCAAAGGATTTTATTAGCTGACCCACAAACAAGCGGTGGCTTACTGATTGCGGTTGAACCAGCAGGAAAAGAAGCATTGGAAGCGATTTTAGCCGAACATGATATTATTGCTGAATCTTTTGGAAAAATGATTTTGAAAGATGAGAAAATGGTTTTTGTAAAATAAAAAATCAAGAAAGTTAATCTCTTATCAAGTCTCGAACTACTCCATTTTTTGCAGAAAGCAATTTACCCTCTGGCTCAACAGTCAAATGAAATTGATAAAAAATATTATCATTGACCAAACATAAAGCTATTGATAAAACCAAAGGAGGTAAGCATACAGATTGAGCAGATTATTAATGATTTCCTTGAAATATTTCCCGAAAAACACTATTTTCGGGAAATATTGTTTTGAATCAACTTTCAATCATCAAACTTTTATGCAAAGTAATATCAAATGGTCATCCTCGCACAAAATCATTTTTTATTTTTGTTTCTTGTTTTTTGGACTCAATATCTTCCCATTTCCTCTTACTTTCTTGCCCTTTTTTAATTTTATTTATAATCTACTTGACGAATGGTTCTGGAATCCAATCATTCAATTTTTTGGACGTACTATTTTTGATATAAAAGAAATAACCTCACGTCCAAATGGTAGCGGAGATACTACGTGGAATTGGGTGCAACAATTTGCAATTTTGATTATTTCGTTTCTTGGGTCAATTATTTGGTTTATTGTTGCGAAAACTCGAAATAATCATGCAAAACTAAGTTATTGGTTTCTCGTCCTTTTACGTTATTATTTAGGATATACGATGCTAATTTATGGCGTAGTAAAGGTTTTTCCTACCCAATTTGGAAATTTAACTACGTATCGGCTGTATGAAAGGCTGGGAGAAATGAGCCCAATGGGGCTTTTATGGACGTTTATGGCTTATTCGGAAGGTTATCAATTTTTTGGTGGTATGTGCGAAATTATTGCGGGTTCCTTATTATTTTTCCGAAGAACAACTACATTAGGAGCTTTAATCAGCATTGGTGTCTTAGCAAATATTTTTGCCTTAAATGTATTTTATGATGTACCAGTAAAAATTTACTCATTTTGGCTCATGCTCATTGGCATTTATTTAGCTTCTGACGACTTCAAGCGAATATGGAATTTCTTTGTGATGAATAAACCAACGCAAGCAAAAGACATTTCAGCTTTTTCGGAGAAAAAATGGTATAAAATAAGTACCATTTCATTGAAGGTATTAATTCTTGCTGGTACTTTCGGGGCAATGTTTTATGATGAATGGCAAAATTCTAAATACATAGATGCACCTAAAACTGCCATTTACGGGCCGTATAAAGTTGATACATTTGAAAGAAATAACATTAATTCTGAAAGTGACACATTACGATGGCAAGAGGTTTTTATAGATAGAAGGGGTACTTATGACATGGTTTCGGTATCTAATGAATCGGGATTGCGAAAAAGGTTAAATTTTAGGAATGACAAGAAAAATAAAATATTGTTCTTGACTGATTATACCGCCGACCCTACCGATACAACCAAATATGCTTTCACTTATATACAACCCGATTCCTCTTCATTATTTTTGAAAGGCAAATTTAAAAAGGATTCGGTGAAAGTTTCAATGAAGAAAATGAATCGAAAAGATTTTCTGTTAAATTCACGAGGCTTTCATTGGATCAATGAATTTCCTTTTAATAAGTAAAAAACCATCAAATATCACCTAATTGCTCCGATTCTTCTTTCGTAAAAAGTCTTGATTTGATAACAAATCTTACACCAAGAGGTATTTCGAGTGAAAAACTTGCTCCTCTACCCTTGACCACATCTAAGGTAAGGTGCGTATGTTTCCAATATTCAAATTGGTCTCTCGACATATAAAAATCGCAGTCGTGGATCCTGCCGAGCTTTACATCCATTTCGTTGAGCATCAATTCACCTTCCTGAAAACACATAGGTGATGAGCCATCACAACAACCACCACTTTGATGAAAAAACAAAGTACCGTTTTCTCCTCTCAATTGGTCAATAATTTGCTCCGCTTCGGGCGTTACTGAAACACGTTGAACTTCCATGATAAATTTTTAAATTGGTTAACAAAAAACATGAGAGAGTCCATAAAACTCTCTCATTTGTTGATAAAACGTAGCTTGAAAACACTTAACACTTAGTTTTCTCAGAAGAAACCTAATTTATTTTTATCATAAGAAATCAACATATTTTTCGTTTGGCGGTAGTGACCCAACATCATTTTGTGGTTTTCACGGCCAATACCCGATTTTTTATATCCTCCAAACGGTGCGTGTGCAGGATAATCGTGGTAGCAATTGACCCAAACTCTACCTGCTTGTATCGCTCTTGCTGCTTTATATGCTTGGTGCATATCACGGGTCCAAACACCAGCTCCTAAGCCATAAAGTGTGTCGTTTGCAATTGCTATTGCCTCAGCTTCATCTTTGAAAGTTGTTACACAAACCACAGGCCCAAAAATTTCCTCTTGGAAAATACGCATTTTATTATTTCCCTTGAAAATTGTTGGTTTGATATAATATCCACCCTCCAAACCTTCGTTGTAAGCTGCTCCCCCACCTGTCAATACTTCTGCACCTTCTTCTTTTCCAATTTCAATATAATTCAAAATTTTCTCATATTGGTCGTTTGATGCTTGGGCTCCCATCATGGTGGTTGGGTCAAGTGGATGGCCTAATTTAATAGCTTCTACACGCTCAACTACACGCTCAATGAAAGCATCATAAATAGATTCATCAACTAAAATTCTTGATGGACAAGTACAAACTTCACCTTGATTAAGGGCAAACATAGTAGCTCCTTCGAGAGCTTTGTCAAAAAACTCATCATCAGCATCCATGATACTTTTAAAGAAAATATTTGGTGATTTTCCACCAAGCTCAAGCGTTACTGGAATGATATTTTTAGAAGCATATTGCATAATGAGCTGACCAGTAGTGGTTTCGCCTGTAAATGCAATTTTATTAATACGTGGACTCGAAGCCAAAGGCTTTCCTGCCTCAATCCCAAAACCATTCACAATATTCAAAACACCATTTGGCAATAAATCTTGAATCAATTCGGCCAAAACTAATATACCCACAGGCGTTTGTTCGGCAGGCTTTAGCACAATACAGTTTCCTGCTGCTAAAGCTGGAGCAATTTTCCAAGCAGCCATCAAAATTGGGAAATTCCAAGGAATGATTTGCCCAACAACACCCAATGGTTCATGAATCACCAACGAAAGTGTATTGGCATTATGCTCAGAAGCAGATCCCTCTTCGGCACGAATAACACCAGCAAAATAACGGAAATGGTCAACTGCTAAAGGCATATCAGCAGCCATTGTTTCACGAATTGCCTTGCCATTATCCCAAGTTTCGACACGTGCTAATAAACTCAAATTTTGCTCTAAACGATCAGCAATTTTCAATAATATATTGCTACGCTCAGTTGCCGACGAATTATTCCATGCTGGAGCTGCCGCCCAAGCTGCATCTAAGGCCAATTCTATATCTTCTTCGGTTGAACGAGCAACTTTTGTAAAAACTTGACCATCAACTGGAGAAACGGTTTCAAAATATTTTCCTCTTACTGGAGCAACCCATTGGCCGCCAATAAAATTATCGTAATGTGCTTTAAAGCTTGGTTGTTCAACCAGATTGCTGACTTTGGTGATAACAGATGACATAGTAGATAGATATTTTTAGGTTGTAAAATTATAGTACAAATAAATCTTACAATAATTATATTCAATGTCATTATTCTACTGTCCTATTTCATTTTTCTGCTTTGTAATTGTACTTTCCTACTCGTAATTGTACTTTTCTATCATTTTTATTAAAAAAATAGATTTATATAGTACAATTTTTTGAGGAAATAATAATATTAGGTAGGTTTGTTAAGTAGTCCACGGTCGATAGTCAGCAGTCCACAGCAAAATTATAAATCACCATCTTAAATCTTGGTAGATATGATTAACCTTAATCCTTCTCATAGCGAAAATAGGAAGTTGGTAAGTTTGGTAGAGAATCGAACAATTCATACTTTAAACAATGCCGAACTTAATATTTTTGAGACGCATCAACAAGCCTCTCAGGTTTTGTTACGATTCAGTGAGCCTGTTTTGGCAAGTATGATAAAAGGTAAAAAAGTAATGCACTTAGAAAATACTCGTTCGTTTGGCTTTTTACCTGGCGAATCGGTGATTTTACCTTCCAACGAATTGATGTGCATTGATTTTCCCGAAGCGACAGAACTTACTCCTACACAATGTCTAGCTTTAGCTTTTTCTGAGGCAAAATTGAGTGAAACCGTTGAAATGCTCAATAACAGAGGCACCAAGCAAAATGGCAAAGAGTGGAGCATGACCGACTATAATTATCATTTCACTAATGATGTTGCCATCAATCAGATTCTCCAAAGGCTGATTTTTATTTTTGCAGAAAAACATCCATCAAAAGATATTTTTGCTGATTTATTGATTCAAGAATTAATCATTCGTATTCTGCAAACTGAGTCGAAGAGCCTTTATTTGAAAAAAGCCTTGAATGACTCGAATAATGATCGAATTTCGTTTGTCATTAAATACATTCAAGATAATATTACCGAAGATTTGTCGATTGAACTTTTAAGTGAAAAAGCTTACATGAGTGAATCTAATTTTTATCGAACTTTCAAACATGAATTAGGTTCATCACCCAACGATTTCATCATCGAAGAGCGTTTGAAAGTTGCCGAAAGTTTGCTCAGAAATCCAAAAATAAGCATCAAAGAAGCTTATTTGGCGTCAGGATTCAACAGTTTTTCATATTTCTGTCGTATTTTCAAAAAGAAAAAGAACCTTTCTCCAACTGAATTTAAAGAAAAATCAAGTTTCCTGAATTTGGAAAAAAGAGGTGGTAAATAATAATTGCTCGACCAAGTCGAGCAATTGAGGTAGCCTGATTGCTATATAATTGACTTTACAAAACCTTCTGGCTTTGCAATATATTCATCCTTTTTTTGGATTGAATTATGCCATTTTTACATGAATTTTTGATGTTTTTTTGGAATTAGTCTAAAGCTTAATTTTAGTTATACCATTACGAAAACACTTACATCATATCTTTATAAATAAATATTCTTCCAAAAAATCAAAAACAAATTTTCACATGCCCTAGGTATGTAAATCATAAAAAAACTACTTAATCGCCAAGCGAGCTGTTAGAGCGATATCGTCGAGCCAAAGCCCTGTGTAGCCTATAATATTAAAAGCAGGTTTCCAATCTATGCTTAAATTTAGTGGGATTTCTTTGAAGGTATGTTCAAGACCTAAGATGCCATCAGCACCAAGTATAGTATTGTTATTATTGTTATCAAACCAAGGATTGCCGTAGCGGTTGCCATTGCCCCAATAGCCTACGTGTCCGCCTACACCATAGTACCAACGCCAAGTATTGACTTTAAAAGCCGTTTGATGAACTTCATATAAACCTGTAAGATTGATACCTCGCCAACGAGAATATAGAATACCCTCAAATGCTTTCGAGCGGCTCATGTTATACTTTATACTAAGCCCATAGCCATAGTTGAGGCGAAGACCAACGCCTAATTTGTATTGAGCTTGAGCAGAACCAATCGCAAGAAAAATGATAATTGTAATGAAGATTGTTGTTTTTTTCATGGTATTTTTTAGTTTGTGAATAATTATTAAATCTTAGAAAAATCTAATTAAATGAATATAATCATTAATTTTTCTTGAATTTGTGCAAAATAGTTGTTTTGCACAAATTCAAGAAAAAAAGCTACAATCAAATAATCGGTTCAGTAGTGCCGTTTTATAGATATATGTTTTCACACAAAAACGATATTCCAATAGAGATATTGTAAGCTTTTATTCCAAATTTTTCATATTTATATGAAATAAATGCTAACAATTTTTTGTTGAAAAATCAAAACTTACAAATATTTCATGGGGTAGTTTTTTGTGAAATTTATTAAACTAAAAAACAAAAAAACCATGAAAAACTTAAAATTAGCTTTGGCTACAACAATGCTTTTTGCAGGAATTAGCTGCGGAAAGCTCAACGACTCAGTAACACCTGCTTCTCAGCAAGACCCAAATGCTCCAAAAGGAGATGTCCGTATTGGTATTACAGATGCTCCCATTGATGACAGTAATGTGAGTGCTGCCTTTGTAACTATTACAGAAGTAAGATTAGATGGAAAAATCTATGATGCTTTTAAAGGGCCGAAAACGGTCAATTTGCTTCAACTACAAAATGGGAACTCCCTCACGCTCGGCGAAGGTAAATTTCAAACTGGCTCTTTCAGTAAACTAACATTGGTTTTAGATTATGAAAAAGACCAAAACAGCAATGCTCCAGGCTGTTATGTACAGAAAACTGATGGTTCAAAAGAAGCTTTGGTGATTTCGGGAAATGCCAGACAAGAAATCGAGATTACAGCCAAAAAATTTGATGTAACGCAAAGTGGTGTCACAGATTTGATGATTGATTTTGATTTACGGAAAGCAATTAAAGAGAAAAATGACAATAACAAAAAAAGCTTTGCATTTGTAACTTATGGAGAACTGCAATCGTCTATTCGTTTAGTCAATAAAAACGCTACTGGCGAAATCGTAGGTAAAATAGATAATTATAATGCAGCAACCAATGGCCAAGTGATTGTGTATATTTATAAAAAAGGCGATTTTAATCAAAGCAGTGAAGTGAAAGGGCAAGGCGACAGTAATGTAACATTCAAAAATGCCGTAACGAGTGCCAAAGTCGATGCTGGAGGTAATTTTAAAGTAGCGTTTTTGGAAGAAGGTGATTATGAAGTACACTGTGCCTCAAATAAAAATGCAAGTGGAGCAATCATTGATTTTAGTAGTTTGCTGAGTTTGAATAGCAATCTTAATTTGGGAAGTATCGCTGTAAAATCTAATGCACAAGTCAATCTTTCACTCACAATCAAAGGTTTAATAGGTTTATAAAACTCCTGTGACATTCAGTAAAAAGCTGTCTTGTAGCGAGACAGCTTTTTTTATTTCATTTTCAAAGAACAAACACAAGCCTTTAAACTCGTATTTGTTCTTTTATCACTGAATAATTTACTGTTTTTTATACTCTAAAACTCTATTTGCCCAAGGAATAAAATGTTTGAAATTGGGTGCGTCAGTATGTCCACCATCGTGCTGTCTCCAAGCCAAATGTCCATCAAGCATTTCAGTATTGACAGGTGGCATTTTTTCGGTCATATAATCATTACTTACACCAATATCTTTTACTCCCAAGAGTTTAAAAACACTCCCTGCTGCTACGGTTGCCATATAACTACCTTGTTGGTCAAGCCATTTGGCATCACCTTTTTCTGGGATTCCATAACTAATAAAGGTTGGTCTTGGAGCACATAAAGCAATTAAATCATGCGAATCAACAGGTAAATCGCAGCCAGTCTTTTTGCCAAAACTTGCTTCAGAAGCTCCATATTTCATATAATTGCCTGCCATCCAATAATATTCTCCACCCGTTAGGCTCTCAACTGCCTCTCCAAATATTCTACGATGAAGAGTTGTACCACCTTTACCTGATGAGCCAATCAAACCAGTCGCAAATCGTGGTTCGAGAGCAAGTGTCACCAAAGCAGCTTTGCCATAGCGAGAAACACCCTCGATACCTACCTTTTTGGCATCAATAGTAGGGTCGGTTTCCAAGTAATCAAGACCACGAGCTGCTCCCCAAGCCCATGCACGTAATGCTCCCCAATCATCTGACTTACGAGGCTGTCCTTTATTCACTAAGCCAATGATTCCTCTCGTAATTCCAGCTCCATTATCGGCTTGGATACTTGCAGGGTCGATGGTGGCATAGCCCCAGCCTGCAGCCAATAATTGTTCGGTAGGTGGAAGGTCGCCTGCGGGTGGTGGAGCGAAAAAGTTAAATCCGGGTAAACGAGTAATAGGTTGGTAAGCAGGATATTGGTCGAAAATAGCTTTCAATGATGGGTCATTTTTTATCATCATTTCTTTGAAAGCATTGTTGATTTTTTCCATGTGTTCGGGCGAAGGCTGAGCAGGCGATGGAAACGAAGGACGGCCAAACATCATCAGTACTGGCACAGGCCCTTTTACATTGCTTGGCACCACCACCATCATATTGATATCGACATTTATCAAAGGATATTCACTATTATCAACATGCCCGATTACTTGCTTTGCAATCACAGGGATACGTCCCACAAATTCTTTGTCCGTAATCTTTACTGTCCATTTGACACTCGGAATATTTTTAGGTAAGCGTCCGTACACTTCCCTTTCGATGTCTTCAATCAATTCGAGGCGACGTTTACTCAGCCAAGCCTCTGGAGTTGTTACTTTTGTGCCGTTTTTTAGTGTAAGTAAGTCAGGTAATTGAGGGCATGGATTGGCTAATGACTCATCATAATTGGCATGATCAGGGGCTGATTCATTGCCACTGGGGCCAGGTCTCAGGGTTTTTATTCCTAAAACTTGCATCATGTGGTCATGGTCTTGTTGGTCAGTGAAAGTGACCAATTTAGGGTATTTACTACTGTCTATTTTTACGGTTTGGCCTATTACTATGCCAACTGTACTTAGAAAAAAGCAAAGTGCAAGCGTATTTTTTAGTTTCATTTTTTAAGGTTGAATAGAATATAAAGATAGTATATTTTTATGAGTTGATTGTTGTGGATTTGTTTTTTTGGAGAGAAAATAAAAAAGCTCGATAGTTGACTATTTCTATCGAGCTTTTCCAATAATTTTGGGGTAAATAGTTTAGGCTTTTCTTACGAATTCTGACTTCAAACCCATTGAGCCAAAACCATCAATTTTACAATCAATATTATGCCCATCATTCCCGTCTGTTAATCGAATATTTTTTACTTTCGTACCTGATTTGATAGATTTTGGAGCTCCTTTCACAGGCAAATCTTTGATTACAACTACGGTATCGCCATCTTTTAGTTCATTCCCATTAGAATCCAATACTTTTGAGCCAGTATCACTGCTATCTTCTGCTTCTACCTCTTCAGGATTCCATTCATAAAAACATTCTGGACAAATCAATAAACCATCACTCGGATAAGTATATTCACATTTACATTTTGGACACGGAGGAAATTCAGACATTTTAATTTTAATTTTATTTACGTTTGACGATTTTTGATTATGGCAAGAGATACCTTCTTATACTTTGTCGCAAAAGTAAACAAAACATTTTAGAAAATAGGAAATCTACAGATACAAGTTCGGAGAATACATATATTGTTAAGTATGTCAATGATATGTTTTATCTAACCAAACAACTACTTGTTGCCAACTTTCAAGAGGGATTTTAGCGTGCGTTGTATTTTTCATTATCAAAAACTCCTTTTTATTGCCAGGAATTAAGTTATAGAAATCCTTTACTTTATCTATTTCAAATAATTCATCTTTATCTCCAATACCCACCAACACAGGGATATTTAGGCTTGCTGGAAGTCTGAGTTTTTTAACATCCAACATGGTTAAAAATCGAAGTGTATATCTAAAATTGAATAAAGGGTCTTTCGTGACAGTCATGCCTTCTCTATAATATTCAACAGCTTGAAAAGAAGGACGGAAAACAGAACTTGCAAAAATTTTAGCTGTTTGAAAAAATGTTGGGGGTTTTGATAAGCCTTTTCTTCCTTCATAAGCACCTGAGAGTAGTACTAATCCTGCAATTTCATCAGGAACGGCATTTGCTGCACATATCGCAGAAGCAACGCCCAAGCTATGCCCTAAAACAACCACTTTTGTAAAACCAAGGCCTTTGATATATTTGACTGATTCGGCTAAATCTTCAATCCATCTTTCTTTGCCTGGACTATCGCCACGATTTCCTCCCGATAAGCCATGCCCTCGATAATCTATGCCAAAAGTGGTATATCCACCTGCTGATATTGGCTTCCCCGCCATGTCATAAGGGCCACTATAAGCAGTAATGCCATGAAAAATCAAAACGGCAATGTCTTTTTTTGCTGGATTAATGCTGTCAGGATTCCATCTTCGTAGAAAAAGTGTTTCGCCATCACTTGTAGTAATGAGGTGATGAGGTGCTGTATATTTTTGTCTCAAATTAGCTGCTTCTTCTGGCGAAACACCCACATGGTGTGTTCTTGATTCGGTTGGAAGGTACGCTAAAATCAATCCTACAATAGAAATTATCGCAACGAAGGCTATAATAACGTACAAGATTTTTTTTAATATTTTCTTCATAGTTAGGTTTTTTTATGCAATATCATTACAATCTCAACTTAAACCAAACAATCAAAAATATATTTATCATTCGACAATATTCGCAATTATTAAACTCAAATCGTGCATGACAAAAGCTATTGATATCATATAAATTACTGATATACAACAAGATACAAGCTTTATAGAGAGCAAAGGTTTAGCTAATTTGTACATGAGTAAAGGAATCATTTATCTGTGTTTTTTTTGCATTCTTAAAAAGCATTAGTCTCATGTGATTGTGATGACTGACCTATTATTCAACCTAACAAAGCTCCACCCCTCATTTGAACCATTACCTTCTTCAAATCACTTCTGTCACTCATGTAATTGCCTCTGTCACTCATGGAATTGCTTCTGTCACCCATGTAATTGCCTCTGTCACTCATGGAATCGCTTCTGTCACTCGTGGAATTACCTCTGTCACTCGTGGAATTACCTCTGTCACTCGTGGAATTGCTTCCGTCACTCGTGGAATTGCTTCTGTCACTCGTGGAATTGCTTCCGTCACTCGTGGAATTACCTCTGTCACTCGTGGAATCGCTTCTGTCACTCGTGGAATTGCTTCTGTCACTCGTGGAATTGCTTCCGTCACTCGTGGAATTACCTCTGTCACTCGTGGAATTACCTCTGTCACTCGTGGAATTACTTCTGTCACTCGTGGAATTACTTCCGTCACTTGTGAAATTACTTCCGTCACTTGTGAAATTACCTCTGTCATTCGTGGAATCGCATGTCTTGTCCTAAAATAACTTTACAAAAAAATCCCCAAACTTATGAAAGAATGGGGATTTTTTAATTTTCGCCAATGCTAAAGCAGCAGTAATCTAAATTTTCATGGCTTCTTCAATTTCTCTGGCAAACTCAACACAGCATCAAAGGCGGGTTTAGGTTGCTTGTTTCTATCCCAAAGCAAAGGGTAATTGGTTCGATTAGGTATCGGATAACCATTTTTCCAAGACATACCATCATGGATTCCCCACATGGTTACTCTGTCTATTTTATCACGTTTTTTATAAAAAATCTCGAATAATTGAGCGTATCTATTGGCCAATTGGTTTTGAATTTCAGTGGGTAAACCTTTGCTATACGGGTCAAGAAACTCCTTAAACTCTTCATTTTGAAATTGTTTTTCACTCATCCCTTGTCCAATTACTTGTCCTTCTTTAGTCAACGGTAGCACGTCAACATCCAGTTCTGTAATCATCACTTTTACACCCAGAGCGGCATAGGCTTCTATTGCAGCTTCGATATACTCAGTTTTTGGATAGTTCAGTCCCCAATGCCCTTGTATTCCGATTCCATCAATTTTAATACCTTCTTTTTGGAGCATTTTTACCATTCTCACGATTCCATCTCGTTTGGTTGGTCGCCAAGCATTAAAATCATTGTAATATAGTTCGGTATTAGGAGAAAATTCGGCAGCATATTTAAAAGCTAACTTTACCAATTCATCACCACTACCAACGCCTTTCACCCACGTTGTTGGTCGATAATTTCCGTCATCATCAATCACTTCATTGACCACATCCCAAGCATTGACTTTGCCATCGTATCTTCCTGCAATGGTTTTGATATGCTCACGCAAACGTTCAACAACTTCTTCTTTGTTTTTGGGCTTGCCGTCTTCATTCTGAAAAAACCATGCGGGTGTTTGATTGTGCCAAACAAGCGTATGAGCAATGATAAACATATTATTTTTTTTACCAAACTCAACAAACGCATCGGCTGGTGCGTAATTGAACACATTAGGCTTAGGATTAATGCGTTCGGCTTTCATTGAGTTTTCAATCGTAATAGAATTGAACTGTTTCACGACAATCTCTTGCGAGGCTTTGTCTTGACCCGAAACGATGCCATCATTTACCGCAACTCCCATTTTGAAAGCATCTTTGTAGGCTTCTTTGAGTGTTGTTTGTGAAAAACAATAATTCGATAATAGCACTAAAAAAGAATAGCGAAGTGTTTGAGAGATAGTAATCATTTGTTTAAGGTTGAATTTTAGTTTAAATAAACAAAAAAATCCCCAAACTCTTACGAGAATGGGGATTTTTTGTAGAGAAAAAAACTTTATGCGATAGCCTCAGCCTCTATTTTTGGATGAATATTTCGTTCCCTCAGCACGGGACTCTGAGGGAACGAAAATTTTATAAACACACTGTTAGCGGTTCGTGCTATTGTTTGCAGGCATTGCTTCTATAACGTGTATTTCGTTTCCATCAGGGTCTTTTATCTCGATAGTTTTCGCACCGTAGGGCATTCTTTCAATAATCGGCTGCTTGTATTTGCCTGATTTGTAATCGCTGCTCACTTCCATAAGCCTCTTCAAAAAAGCATCCATAGAAATTACCATAAAACCTAAGTGTACAAAACCTACATGTCCTGGTTCTGAAGGTACGTCACTGATAACTTTAGTGGTGTCGTTGACCCACTGTGATAAATGGAGTTCAATACCCTCACCAACTCTCAACCATTTTACAATGTATTGAGGGCTTGGAGGAAAGGGATACGGTATGGTGTCTAACTGAAAGACTTTGGTGTAAAAAGCTACACTACTTTCCAAGTTCTGCACATCCAATAGAGTATGGTTATACCAGGAAGCATGTTTTTGTGCAAATCCAGAAAATGTCGTTAAGAAAAGAAGTAGAAAGGTAATGTGTTTTATCATTGATTTACGTTTTAATTGTTCCATGAACGAAGCGAGGGAATTGCATGACCGCTAACTCTCAAATATACGAAAGTTTTGTCGTACTTTTTGTGTTGTTTATCACTTATCGAATACAAAATTGTATTTTATAGGTCGTGCTTTTTATATTGTTAATAAAACCACCGTTTTCTTTACTCAAAAAAAGCTCATCGAAATTGAGCCTTTTTTGGTGCTTTTTAAGTAAATAAACTTGGTAAATAAATCATCCGTTCCCTCAGAGTCTCCGTTTTTCACTGGACTTTGAGGGCATTGGTCTGTCCAACTCAGACATCTTGACAATGGGTTAAAACTACCTGCTATTTCTCTTCATTCAAATAATCAAATCTTGCTGATGTTGGTCTTGCATTAATCGAGCAGTGTTCCGCTTATCGACTGTTGTTCTTTAATTTTTTTCTTCTATTTACTGCTTTGGTTTGCCAAGTCCCTTGCCCTCAGAGTCCCCTACGTGCCTTCGGGAGACTCTGAGGGAACTTTGACAACTGAAGATACACTTGAATTAACATCTGTAATTTCCATATAAAGATGTACTCCTTTTATATTAGCATTGTTTGCGGAAGTATAAGCATCATTTATATAACCAATCATATTGCCATACTATTCGTTCCCTCAGAGTCTCCGTTTTTCACGGGACTCTGAGGCATTGGTCTATATTTTTGGATGAATATTTTAATCTCCTTTTTCGCATAAACCCTCGCCGTCCCCTACGTGCCTTCGGGAGACTCTGAGGGAACTAGAAAGAAGTACCTTCAATATCTTTTACCAAACCATCAATGGCAGTTTTACATTTGCCTTTATCTGTTGCAATCTCCAAAATCATGGCATCGGAAATTGGTGACAAATATTCTCTTGCAAATACTTATCACCCACTTTACTTTCTTGAACGATGGTCTAATAACATTAAAGAATTTAAGCGAACAGTATAAGTAACATAGTTTGCATCTTTATATTTCTCATCATCGAAGCATTTCACATCTGGTATAAAACTCAATTCATTTTTTAGGCGTTTTTCTAACTCTTCTAATTCTTCTATTTTGACGATAGATTTTAATGATAGCATGAATTTTATTTCTATAATTTTACCACGAGGAAGAAAATAAAAATTAATAAAAATGTTATCATTTATTTTGCTCATTTCTTTTACCCTATTTTCTGATAAAACCTCATTTCCGATTTTTACTATTTTCTCTTTATTAATCAAATAATTAGGTAATGACGATGGTATTTCATTAATATTACCAATAAAATATTTTTGTTTTTCTTTATAAAGATTGTTATTTATATTCCAAATAAATTTTGTGGAAGCTAATGTTTTAACAAAATATCTATTAGTTTTCCCTTTAACTTCTATAAAAGTTGTATCTTGGGAATACAAGCAAAAATCACTTAATAGTAGAAAAACAAGAAATTTAATTTTCATTTTTTTTATTGTTTACAGGTTGATGACTTAATAAGACTAAAATAAGCATTTGGCAACAAGTTCTCATCAGTTGGATAATTATATGCAGGAATAGATTTCTTAAAATCTTCTAAAAAATAGAAGTATTTGTCTTTTATTTTATCCCAAGAATTAGGATGATTATCATTATCAGTTAAATTTAACATCCAATTGAAATATTTGTCCATTTCTTCTTGTGAATTTCTAATCACCAGTTGACCTCCTCCTCCATTCATTGCTAAAATATCAAGCATGAAAAAAGTTTCAAATTCAATATTAGAGCGTCCTTTTCCTCCATTTTTTCTATATTGGTCAATACCACCTACATAAAAAGAATTTTGATACGCATGAAATAATTCATGTATTAAAGTTGTTTCTTCAAGTGCATCAACACTTTGAAAACTTAAATCATTACTCGTAGGGTCATAACCCCCTGATGCTTTTGTACCAGCAATATTATTAGATATTTTAAAATTAAGTTTAACTCCCTTTGTTATTAAACCTCGATATAAAGCATTACCAAAACAAGTTTCTAATATATTACTGAATCGATGTTCTAATTTTTCCTTCTCTTCACAATTTAATGAAATAGTATTAGTGATTTCCTTTAATTTAAGACTTAAATCATTCTTCTCATTGGCAAGTATATTAACATTTTTAGCACTATTACACCCTTGATTATCCTCAACTTCAAAGATATTTGTACCATATAAATTTATAAAAGTATTAGAAGATTGTTCGCTTCCTTTATTTACAGAATATTTGTATGGTGGTGTACCTCCTGATACGCTAACTATGATTGTATTTGTTGGCTGTTTGCTACAATTAGAAATAGAAACATTAACATTTATAGTAATTGTAAGATTTTGTATTATTGTAATTACAGTTTTACCACTATTTCCTTGTTTGTCTTTTACTAATACAGTATATGTTTCTGGTTTTAAATTCTTGAAAACATTAGAAACTTGCCAAGTTGTACTTGTACTAAGTTTATACTCATAAGTTCCTGCTCCCCCTGTGGCACTAACGCTTATCTCTCCATCATTATTTTTGCAAGTAGGTTGCTTTGTGTTCGCCGTTACTGCTAAATTAGTAATGTTATCAATCAAATTAGGGTCAGTAGCCAAAGTATTAAAATCTTCCTTCAAAGAAGTACCTTCAATATCTTTTACCAAACCATCAATGGCAGTTTTACATTGCGAACCACCTGTGGAAATCTCCAAAATAATTTCATCGGAAATTGATGGTAGGCTTATACCTTCAAAAATAGGGTTTTGAAGAATTGTGTTTTTTATAATTTCTACTTTTTCATTGGTTATTGGGGCTTTAATCACCAATTTACCATTATCATAAGTCAGGATTCATAGTTTTTGTGTCTTAATCGTTTTACAAAAGGTATTTGATATAAAACAATAAAAACTATCAAAATTAGAGAAGTAGTGATTACCACTAAAAGTGTGTGTTTAAAAAAATAAGTTAAATATACCCTCCTATATGGAATAATGTAGAAACAAATAGAATAGATGGCAATTGAAAAGAAATGGGTTTTAGCTTTTTTAATGAATACCAAATTTGATATAAAATAAATTATGAATAATAGTATCCAAAGTAAAACAGCAAGTACATCTTGATAAACCCCAAGAAACATTTCTTTTCCCCAAGAAAATACATTTTCTAATAAAATTTTTTCTACCGTTAAAAACATTAAAGGTATTGATAGTGTTTCAAGAACCACTATCATTATCAAAGCTATTCTTTTCATTTAAATATAATAAAATATGATTTCCCGACTTTTTTTGGTCTGACACAAATATCTTTTTGATAATATGTTTTTGCATACGAAATAGCTAAGTCAGTAGCAATTTTTGTTTCAGCCTCATAATCATAATTCCTAAATATCATTGCCGCAACTGGATGCATTATTGATGTATGAAAAATTGGTATTTCAACATAGTTATGATTATTGAATCTTGCTATTTCAAAATCTATGATTCCTTTCATAGATTTTTTATTTTTTACAGCAAAATCTGTCATTTGTTTAAATACAGGCAAGTCCAGTTCTCCCTTTAAGTTAAATTTTATCTTTAGCAAAGTTGCCAAATTTTGGACATACGTAAGATACCATTCTGGCCTTAAAAAAATTTGGTCAGGCCATAAACCATCAACAGTACCATGTTCAGATGTTTCAATTAAGAGGTTTCTCTCTCCATACATCCTAAATTTACCCTCAGGTGTAAAATTTTGTCCATACAAATACTTTAAAAGTTGAGGATAAGTCATTGGTTGTTTATTTTCATTTGCAATTATCCTCTCTTGAAGAACTGGGTTATAAAAAAAACTATTGCCATAAACTCTTACACACATATTAATATATCTTATCCAAGGTTCAATTTTATTCTTAATTAGTTGTCCACCTTGATTCTTCCACATTAGAATAACCTTACTAATCTCCTCTGCATTTGGGTCTTTAATGTCTAACAATTCTATATCTTTCAGTTGGGAAGGGTTAATTGACAGTTGGGAAGGGTTAATTGATGAAAGTTTTGTATGTGCATAGGTATCTCCAAATCTATGCAATTTTTCTCCTAATTCTTTTATATTATTATTCTCGGTTGTCATAAAATCGACAGCCGTAATCATTTCTTCAACACCATGAAACCCGCCTGTTAATGAGTGAATATTTACTTGGTCTAATGGGTTTTTCCAAGTATCATCTACTATAAATTCATAATTTTTTTTGTTTATATCTGTGTCTGGGTCTTCCGCAGCTATTGCTAATTGCATCGCTTTGTCTTTTTCCATTCCCAATTGTAAAGCTACCAAATAAACAGTAGAAAAGTGTCCATCTGTTTCCCAGATTGGTTGTATTTTTACTTCTTTACAAGCATCTATATTCTCCACAACCTCATCAATCAAATTAGGGTCAGTGGCCAAAGTATTAAAATCCTCCTTCAAAGAAGTACCTTCTATATCTTTTATCAAACCATCAATGGCTGCTGAGCATGATTTTTTATCACTTGATGTGATTTTGATTATTATTTCATCGGTAATTGATGGTAAGCTTATTCCTTCAAATATTGGTTGTTGTAAAATGCTATTTTTGATTATTTCTACCTTTTCAGCATTTATAGGTTCTTCAATAATCCACTTATTATCACAAATCAAGTTTTTGAGAATATCGCCTACGGCTTTTTGGGTGGTCATAAAGCCACTGTTTGAAAACAAATCTTAATTTTGAGTGTTTTTGGCTTGAATTTTATCTATTTCTTTGAAAAAAGTATTTCTCGAAAATTAATAGTAAAAAAACAATCATCATTAATATCAACCATAAAAAAACAAAATAGAAGAAATAAGAAGGTGAATACCGTATTTTTACAAACAATATGAAAATAATCATTGCATAAATAAATGTACATATTCGATTATATCGAAGTTTATCAAATATTGTATTTTTAAGAATTAAAAATAAGAGAGTTAAACTCATTAGAATTTTTAATGAGTTATAATCATAGCCTGTACCTTTAAACGTAAGCCCTAACGCATTACTTAATGCATTAATGGTAATTGAAGAAAAAAATAGTGTAAAAACTGCTTCAATTATGGTTATTATCAAATATAAAAGTCTTCTATAAATAATGTTCATAAGTTTTAGTCAATTAAAATTAAATATGATTTACTTGTTTTTACTTCCTTTTTAGGTAATTTATCATAAAATTCAAAAGCATAGGCTTCAGCCCAATCTTTAGCACTTAAAGCAACTGCTTCGTAGTCTGTATTATCTAAATCTAATAAAATTCTATCATGAGGTCTTTGAAATATAGGAATTTCTAAAACAGGTTGATTTAATTTTCTCTTTATTTCGTACGCTATTCGTTCCCTCAGAGTCTCCGTTTTTCACGGGACTCTGAGGCATTGGTCTATATTTTTGGATGAATATTTTAATCTCCTTTTTCGCATAAACCCTCGCCGTCCCCTACGTGCCTTCGGGAGACTCTGAGGGAACTAAATTCTTTAATGCCCAGTTCTGTTAGATATTTATCTTTTTGTAAAATACCCTTAAAAGCGTTTATACAGCCTACATAATGTTTTGCAATACTTTTTTTATTGATATGTTGCACTAATTTTTCTATTTGTTTGGCAAGTTCAACATTATCATTTTTTATACATGCTTGTATTGCTTTGGCAAATGAAGAACCGAATGTTTCCAAAAAATTATCTTCAAATTTTGAGTAATCTTTAATTAATATACTACTGTCACTTAAAGTAGCATAGCAAAATCCATAATGCGTTGTGAAAATATGAGAAGAAGTATAATTTCCTTTCTCATACTTATAATGCACATAACTTAATATACTTGCACTGTTACGTATCTAACATTTTTCCAAGTATTTAACAAGCTCACATCGTCCTCAAAAGCCGTTTTTAAAATATTATTTCCCGCTAAATCTGCTTCTAAAGAAGGCAATAAATCATCTGCTAAATTATCAACTTCACCAAGTACATGCGTTGCAAGTTTTTGTATATTTGGATAATTGGCATAATGAGAGGCTGTTTTTCTATCCTAAATTCTTTTTAACAATCACCTCCTTTGATGTGTATTTTTCCAGCTCCAAATCAAAACCATATAGTTGATAGTCAATTTTTAATTCTTTATAATCAGGGTTGCTTTCATAGAAATCTATAATTGCTTTTCTTACAATTGCTATGTTTTCTTCTTTGTATTTGTTGTAAAACCATTCGGCTCCAAAATTCCAATCGAAAGAAATGAATAGTTGAGATTTTCCACTTCTATTATCTATAAAAAGTAATAAATCTGATGCCCGATATTCATTTTCTATAATTTCTCCATCAATACCTTGATAAATTAAACTAATTCCGATTGAAAAAATTTCTTCTACTTCATACTCACTCAGGTTAAAAATCAATGATAATTTTGTTTCATCATATCTCTTTAATAAGGTATATACTGCTTCAATACCAATCTCTTTTGTTCTATTAAAACTTTCCCCATCAAATAATGGAGGACAAATCATCTCTAATTCATGAAATCTAATAAACTTAAATGATGATGCAAATTGTTCAAAAGCACTTTTTAAGTCTTCAAAAAACGAATTTTGAGGACTATACTCTTCGTATTCAGCAACAAGTACTTGAAAACTGAACAAATAATATTGTTTGGTAAATGGATACCATTTGGTATCAAATTCTCTTTGAGAATTAAATATGTTTTCTATAAATCTTCCCTCTCTTATCATTTTTTTTATTTTATTAATGTTAAATCTAAATCTACCCAACCTGTATTTGTTTTTACTGTTATCGTTGAGATTGTGCCATTATTTATTATTTTCACATTAGATGAAGGAGCTGACGTTCTCCATTTAGATACAACTGAAGATACACTTGAATTAACATCTGTAATTTCCATATAAAGATGTACTCCTTTTATATTAGCATTGTTTGCGGAAGTATAAGCATCATTTATATAACCAATCATATTGCCATACGAATTCGTTTTCAATTGAACAAATTCATTATTGAAAGCTAAAACTCCATCAATTGCCGCTTGTTTAGTGCTTACAGGTGTGTAGGCTTTAGTATTGTTTCTATTACAAATTTCTTCTAAAAAAGCCAATTCATTTGGAGAGCCTTTAATAATGTCTTCTGCCGTAACAGATGGGTCAGCATAAATAAGTTTACTTCCATAATAAATACCATCGGCATTTTTTAGAAAATCAATTGTTTTAAAATCTGAATAACCTATTTTTTGTAACTGATTTTTTAATATTGTTAAATTTGCAAGCGTCGTCTGTTTACTTGTTTGCCATAAATATAGTAAATCTAAATCTCCTTCAAGTGCTTGTTTTAAAGTTGATTTGCCTAAATCCGCTTCTAAACTACTTAAAATTGCATCATCCCATAATAATCCATCTAACTCATCTAAAACATGGGTAGCTAACTTTTGTATGTTTGGATATTTAGCATAACGAGAAGCAGTAGTTGTTGCCTTCAACCATTTGTCGCCATTGGTATCTTCAACAAATTCGATGGTACCCGTTTTGAAACTACTTCCTTTATCAATAAAATGAACATTGGTTACCTCATCAACCTTTGTTATTGCCCCTGTTCCTGTAAACCAACGCTCAAAATACTAATCCCCAAATTTGGAATACTGTCCAACCTTAAGGATTCATAATTTCTTTTAAACTCTTTAAAACACCTATATAATATTTTTCATAAGTTTCATTTTCTTCCATCCAGTTTTCATCATAAAAAGATTCGGGCTTTAAGTCACACCAAGAACCTTTTAAACTTTCTCTTATATATTCAATAAACTTTCTTTTGTTAATACTTTCCATCTTTTTTAATGTTAAATCAATCATTTTTATCGCATAATCCAACCTGCTATTTTCTTTATCAATTAATTCTTCATCGAAAAAAAATTTTCCATGAGCTATATGGAAATTACTATTTAAATCATCTAATGCTTCATAAAACCATTCTGGGTGTTTATATTCCTTCAAATACAATTCCATGAATTTCTGTACCTTAGATACAATTTGGTTATTTTCTATGTAATATTTTTTATTAAAAAAAACTGGTTCTGCTCCCATTATTTTGTAATATTTATAAGTTTGTTTGTTCCAAATTTATTTGTAATATAATCAATCGTTTCAGCATATAAAGTAGGTTCTAATCGTTTCATATTAGTAAGATTTAAAACAACATAATCAGGCTTTAAAAAATGTATATCTAACGATTCAAAGAATTTTCTTTTTTGTGAAGGTTTTCTTGCAAATTCACTAATAGCCATTTCAGCAATTCCACCACCCGTTTCATCAAAAGTTTTTCCTCTGTATTGTCCACTTAAAGAAATCCAATCACCTTTTGTTGTATTGTCTATGGCTTTATATCGTTCAAAGTATCCATATCGTTCTTCTATTTCAAAACCTGCTTCCCCTTCTATTATAGACTCTTCTCCTTTATCAAGGTCTTTACCAAGTTGTTTTATTCTTTCTATTGGATTTGTTTTTCTTGTATTAATTATTTTTCCAACTTTTTTAACTAATTCAGCATTAGGTTCTTTAATAAGTTTCCAAATATCTACTAAATCAACATCACTTTCAAAAGCTATTTTCAATGCACTATTACCTGTTAAATCAGCTTCTAAAGTAGGCAATAAATCATCTGCTAAATTATCAACTTCATCTAATACATGAGTTGCAAGTTTTTGTATATTTGGGTAATTAGCATATCTTGAAATAACACCCGAAGGTTTAAACCATTTCTTACCACTTGCATCTTCAATTACATCAATAGTACCCGTTTGAAAACTTCCAACTTTATTGATATAATGAACATTGCTTAGTTCATCAACTTTTGTAGTTATGCCTCCAACACTTGTAAACCAACGATTTGTTGTATAAACACCTTCTTTATTAACAATAAATAAATCTGTTGCTTCGCCTTCAGCAATTACTTTAATCTCTGTTGATGTTTGCTCAATTATTCGTAAAGGTATATTTTTTGGCAGTTTGGGTAAGTTTCTTAGGGTATTTACCCCAACCTCAGCAGCATTTGCTCCTCCTGCGGTGGCAAAAATACTCCCTACTTCAAACAATCTTTTGCCAATGGCATAGTTTTGTAAATCGTTTAAAGTGCCAACATTATCCAAATCTTTGGCAAACGTTTCTACATATTTGTCAATGTTATCGGGCAGGTTTTCAAAAGTCTTAGCCCAAGTGTCCCAATTTAATACAATGTCTGCAAATTGGGGTAGCTTTTGTTTAAAATTTACATATTCATCGCACGCCGCAATATCTTCGGCTAATGTTTCTATTTGTTCATTTTTCCATTGCTCTACAACAAAATTGATTATATCTGCATCATAATTCAGTTTTCTTATTTCATTTTCGAGTTTGTCTATTTTTTTAATGTTACCCCAAAGTTCATCTTCACAAGTAATACCCAAAAGGTATTCTCTTAATAAATCATCTATATTATTGAATGGTTTTGTGAATTTACCAAAGCCTACACCTGTTCGATAAGTTTCATCAATTAACCCTGCCAATTGTGCAAAATTAGGATTTCCTACTCCATGCCAGAAGCATTCGGGTACAATGCCTTCTTCATAAGCCTTAAATTCTGTATCAGTACATTTATGCAAAGCCTTCCAATAAGTAGCAAAAGGCTCTAAAAAATCAGATTGTAAGGTAGGTATTGTAGTTTCAACAAGAGTTTGATAGGATTCAACTTTATAGGTAGTCGCACTTGGCAATAACCAAGCACCTTTACTATCAAGCACACCTTTAGGATATTCTCCTTTTTCATTTGGCGTAATAGTTGCCAAAATATCTTTGTCATAAAAACCAATAAATCCTTTTGAGCCTGCATAATATAATGGTGCATATTGCTTGCCATTTATTTGGTAATAATCACCTACTTTTTCAACATCAATATAAAAAGTAACAGAATATTGACCGATTTTATAAGTTTTAGCAGTGGTATTGATGTCAGGGTTTGATAAAGAAATGGCAAAATTATTTTGAATATTCTCAACAACCTCATCAATCAAATTAGGGTCAATAGCCAAAGTATTAAAATCCTCCTTCAAAGAATTACCTTCTATATCTTTTATCAAACCATCAATAGCTGTTTTGCATTTATCTTTATCTGATGCGATTTCCAAAATCATGGCATCAGAAATTGGTGGTAGGCTTATACCTTTTTCTTGAAAAATAGGATTTTCAAGAATTGTATTTTTTATAATTTCTACTTTTTCGTTGGTTATTGGGGCTTCCATTACCAATTTGTTATTATCACAAATCAGGTTTTTGAGAATATCACCTACGGCTTTTTGGGTGGTCATAAAGCCACAGTTGGCATTTTCTGAGGCTTCATTTACTATGTTATCTTGTTGGGTATTACTTAGTTCAGTGGTTTGGAGGGTTGATACTCTGTCATTTTTTAGAATTTTATTCAATTCTATGATATATTCTAAATTAAAAGTAATGGAGACTTTAGTAGTACATTTCAAGGGTTTTCCATTGTTTGTTGTCATGCTACATTCCGAAGTATAAGTAGCTGGCGATTTGCTCGGAAAGGCAATCGTTATCATACTTTTATCCCCAATCTTTTTTCCTTCACTATCATACCAAGTCACTATATTACTTGGGCAATTACTTGAAGCTAATCTCACTTGAACTTCATTGCTACTTGTAAGTATTCCTGCAAAAAGTGCTTTTTCTTTGGGTGTATAGGTCGGTTCTGAACCAGTTACACCAGAGGCAACTGATAGCTTATAAGTATATGTATCTTCTTTAAAAAAATCTGAACACTTGGTCTCATCTGTTATGATAGGTTTTGTTTCTGGTCGGTAAATGATTACTTCTTTATCGCAAAATGGCTGGGTTGATACATTTCCATTCAAATGACAAGTGATTTGATAAGCAACGCTTCCTGAGTTGTTATCCTCTATTTTCATGGTCGAAATATTAATATCGCCATGCCCACCCTTTGAATTTTTCCACGAAAGTGTGCCTAAATCACAACCACTTATCTTGATGCTTGCCAATCCATCTTGTACATTGGGAGGGTTATTATGTCCATCATCAACCAAAGCATTAAAGTCACAAGGATTAGGCACATAAATCTCAAACTTTTTGGTACTTGCTTCTGCACCACTGATTAAACATTTAGCTTTGAAATCAATACTTCGATAAGTACCATTAATCAAAATTGTATTATTTGTTACTTTATTAAAACCCAAAGCTTGACCATTGAGTGAGTAATATTGATAATAATACTCAACAGTACCACTTTGACAGTTGTCATTATAACAACCCCATGATTGTAAACTTACCGTTTTTCCAGCAAGGATATTATTAAAAAAAAGTTCATTATAGGATTTATCAGATAAACCAACAAATAATTTTGGCGGATTACGCCTAAGTGTTACCTCACTTGTGACAGTATGACCATCAAACTGACAAGTGGCTTTATAAGTTATTTCTTTGACTGTTGGCGTAACAATTCCAGTTAGAGGAATCTCTGGTTCCCACGTAACAATTCCTGTATTTGTCTCGGTTACTCCACACCATTTACTACTTAATTGTATTTTATCATCACAATCAAAATTAGTTTTACTGGCTGTTGCGACGAAAGGTGTGCAAATTACTTCTGGAATGATGTTATCTTGTACCTCTTTAATAACTGGATTATAGGGAATATTGAATGGGCATTCTCTCCTATTGTTATCTCCACTGCCATAAACAAATGCAATACCTTCAAAAACAGCAGGTTTTGAAGGTATTGAAAAATACTTTATATGATTTACTCCGCTATTAGAATTGCTTAGTGTTCCATCAGACCATTTAATACTTGAACAATTTGCATTGGCTTCATTATTATACCATTTTGAAACAATTTTAATCTTACCATCTTCTATTGATAAAGTGTGTGGATTGCTGCCCGCATATTCCCCACAAAGAACGTTAGGTCTTGTTATTGTCAACTCTTCCGTTTCACATTTTTGCCCAAATCTTGTGCATGACGCTTTAATTTTTGCCTCTCTACTCCGCTTGATGTTTGAGATAAGAAATTGATTTGGTTTTATCTCTTTGCCATTTATTTGACCTTCTTTAGAAAAATCCCAATCTACAATTCCATTTTCACAACCCAACAGCGTTATCATTTTTGAACCCGATGGAGTTCCCCAAACATTTTCATCTGCATCATTGTCATTTTCAAGCAGTTTTATTTGACAATTAATATTAATAGTAGGTAGTTGAAAAGCACACGTATTGCCTTCTGTATTTTTACAATAAACCGAATAAGTTTGTGGTTTTGAGGGAACATTTAACCAAATTTTATTGGTATTTACCGTAGTCAATTTTTCATCTTTCCAAATAACATCACTGCTACAACCTTTTACAATTAATCCTACTTCTTCGCTCTGTGTAATGTCATAAGTGGTAGCTCTTGCCACAACATCAGAACATTTTTTTTCAACTGTTATTTTTACTTTATCATTACAAACTTTTGTTTCTCCATTCTTAAATTCTACAGTACAACTTAACTCATAAGTAGTTGTTTCATTGGGTGTTACATTGATGCTTCTTTGGTTAGTTAAAGTCACATTTCCCCAACTAATATTATCAATACATGAGGAAGATGCAGAAAGCGTTATGGTTGAACCTTCGATAATTCTTGTAGTTGTGATTTCAATCAATCCATGACATAAGCTACTTGTAAAATCTCCTTTGGCTGGGTCGCTTTCAGTATTATTACCCACAGCAACAATGCTATACTCGTAATTTTCATCAGGCACTAAATCCTTTAAGGTTACGGTATTAGATTTAGGAAAAACAATGCTTATAATACCTTTTTTATCTTTATAAACTACCTTATAGCTATCATGTAATTTGTTTTTATCCCACGTTAAAGTCAAAGTATTGTCATTTACTTTTACTTGCTTTACATTTTCGGGTATTGGTAGCTTATTTTGTAAAGTTGTGAATGTCCCGTTGTTATAATTGTCCACCAGCTTCTCGTCTACATACCCTTCAATCTTAAATCTATATACACTATTTTCTTGTAGATTTTTAAGTAATAAACGATTTGAATTAGTTGTTTCTATCAACTCACCACCATCGGCAGTTTTGTAGCTTATTACATATTTCGTAAAATGAGGGTCGCCTTGCCAGGTGATAGTGGCATCATTATAACTAATATTCGATGCTAAAACATTTTGTATTTTTGGTAGTTTAGGCTTTTGTTCTTCCTGCAATACTTTGATTTTCTCAATAATAGCATCTATCTTTTCCTTCAAATTAGGGATGATTGGGTAGCCATTCCCATTTTCAATAGTTTGCTTGTCGGCATTCAATTGAGTGATAATAGCTTTGATATCGTCCATTATTTCCGATATTTTTGGATTACTTTCTTCAGCAAATGTTTCGGCAAATTTCTCTTTCCAAGTGTTGATAGCTACTTCAATTCCTTTGGTATAAGTCAATAAATCTTGCTTTTCTTGTGGTGTAGCTGTTCCATTTATAGCTATTTCTTCGCCTTTTTGTTTGTATTTGAGCAAAGTAGCTTCCAAATCTCCATGAAATATTGTAGGGTCGGTCAACTTGATGATGTCGGCAATGGTTTTGATTTGTTCGTTTTGCAGTTCACCTTGACTAATATTTCGATTACGGAAATAACCAGCATCAGGAACTTCATAAACACAACCACCATGCGTACCTTCTTCTCCCTTTTTAATCTTTACTCCTGAAAACTCAACTGCCATAAAAGCTCCATCCAGGAAAGGAAGTTTCACTAAGCCTTTACCCGAAAAAGCATTTCCACCACCCACTTCTGTCACCAAAACAGCATAATCATAAATGCCCAATACATCACCAATAGCTAAAGAAGTCAAATCCTCACCTGTTGGAATTGGGATTTTTGGATGGTCAATGCTACATTCTTCATAAGAGCTGGTGTTATTAGCACATTTAGGTTTAATTATTTTTTCAAATATATCTGCTACACTCTTGGGTTTAATTGAAGTTCCATCGCTCAATAATTCAACTTTGATGCTATATGGGTCAAGAATAGCAGGGTGGAATGCCACCCAGTCTACTTCTTCAATTTTTTCATCAAAAATGGAATCGTCAATGATAAACTCAATTCTCTCAGAACTTGGTTCACCAATGACTGGATTGCTATTATCTAAAGCACCAAAGGCCTTGGTATTTGCTCCACAATTAGAGCTAGCTTTAAATTCATAAGTAGTTTTGTCTTTCAAGTTTGAAACAACAGTGCTTTTTCCTTCAACAGTTAAATTATTCCAAACATTACTTCGACTTTGTTTGTACCAAACTGTTGTTGATGTTTCATCATTTTGCTCCCAAGTAAGTTCCACTCTTCCTTTCTCAATTGGATTGATAATCAAACCTTCGGGAGCTAAACAAGGCTGTCCAAAACTAAAATTCACTACTTGACTTTTGCCTTCATTTTCATAATCATCAAAACCGTTAATATCTTCTTCTTGCACTTGAACTGCATATCTTTTACCTTTTTCTAATGGAATATTAGCTGCTCCATAATTGAAATATGGGGTAGTGGTAGTTATTTCAATGGGTTGAATGCCACTATTAGCTACCATATTTGGGTCTTCTCCAGTATTTAATGGATAAATACGGAGTTTAAAAGTTTTCCCTTGAGCTGCATTGAGTGAAGCGGTGCTTCGACTTGTCCAAGAAAATAAGATATTTTGAGGATTTGTAACAGGAAGAATAGCTCCATCTTGTGGAATATTGATGATGGGCGGATAATTTTTGAAAACATTCATCAAAGCCATTCCTGTATTGGAGACTTGTCGATCTCTATCAATTTCATAGGCTTCCACAGTCCAAGTATAAAGTCCTTCGGGTAATCTTCCACCTGCATAGAGGGTACTAATGTCAATGCCATCTACCGCCAAATTTGAAATATTAAAATATTCGGCCAAGTCTGCCGAAGTAAGCAAGGTTGCACTACCTGGATTCAAGTGTATGGTTTGACTTGGAATAAACCCATCAACGGTACGAATATCCACACCAACACCTGACAAACGGATTTTGAGATAAACATCGACCGAAGGCTTGGTCAAATCTTTGAGCAATAAATGCACCTTAAACATCTCGGTACTGGTACTAATTTCTGACCATTTCAAAGAGAAACTTGGCTTAACGATGGGTGTACACGTAACGGGATAGTTTTGGGCAAAAAGGAAATTGGATATTAGTAAAAATACCAATAGTAGCAAATGGTGTGAGATTCGTGTGTGCATAGTCTTGGGACTATTCTATTATTTCTATCGTTTTCAATAGAAATTCTTGTGTGTGATTAGCTGAAATTTATTTTTCTGCAACAAGATAAAAAAAAGTCCTTTTCCTTTAATAAAAAGGGGGATGAACAACGCACATTGTATGCAAATGACTTTTTTTGAGTATTGACCAAAATTTATTTTAGAAGTGTAAAATTTATGATTGTAATTATTATATATACAAAAAGCCCCAATCTTTAAAAGAATGGGGCTTTTTGTAAAGAGAAAATTGTTTATTCAACCACCTCAGCTTCTTCAACTACTTCAACAGTTTTGTTCTTGCGAAACCATTTGTCTCTTACACGCTCATTGATGTAGTACAAGCATGGTACAATCACCAATGTAAGCACTGTTGAGAAACTCAGACCAAAGATGATTGTCCAAGCCAAAATTCCCCAGAAAACTGCACTTTCTCCTCCGAAAAATAAGTGTGGATTCAGTTCTGTAAACAAGGTAACGAAATCTAAACTTACACCAAGAGCCAAAGGAACTAGTCCAAGAATGGCTGCTGATGCTGTCAATAAAACGGGCGTTAAACGCACCCCTCCTGCTTCAACAATGGCAGCTTTAAGTTCATAACCTCTACTACGTAATTCGTCAGTGAATTCAATTAACAAAATACCATTTTTCACCACAATACCTGCCAAAGCGATGATTCCAACACCTGACATCAAGATTGAGAATGTCATTCCGAAAGCCATAAAGCCTAAGAAAACACCGATAAATGATAATAAGATTGTAACAAAAATGATTACTGGCTTGATAACCGAGTTAAATTGCGTTGCCAAAATCAAATAAATTAATAAAACCGCTGCTACTAACGCTCCTGCCAAGAATGTTCCTGTTTCTTGCTGTGCTTCTTGCTCTCCTCCCATTTTCACAGTATAACCACTCGGTACATCCATTTGGTCAATTACTTTACTTTGTATTTCTGCCACAATTTCGTTGGCATTATAGCCATTCAAAACTTCAGAACCAAGTGTAATAATACGTTGTAGGTTTGTACGATTAATTTGGCTAAAAGTGGTTGAATAACTCACACTTGCCACCGAATTTAATGGTACTTGACGTAAAACACCACCCATATTCATATCACGATAAGTTATATTCAAACTTAACAGTTTTTCTATTTGATTTCTATCATCAGCCTTCAATCGTAATTGAATCGGGTATTCGTCTTTATCATCTCTAAACTTCGAGATTTCAGCACCAAATAAGGCTGTACGAATCGCCAAGGCAATTTGTGAAGTACTTATACCTTCACGTTGAGCTTTCACTTTATCAACATCAACAATGATTTCAGGTTTGTTTGTAATCAAATCTGACTTCAATTCTTCAATACCTTCAATTCGTGCTGCTGTAATTCTTTTGCGAACTTCTTTTTCGATGCTAATGAGTTGGTCAAAATCATCTCCTGCAATTTCAACCGAAATAGGTTTTCCAGTTGGCGGGCCGTTGTTTTCTCTTTGAACCGATATTTCACTACCTGGAATTCCTTGCAATTCTTTACGAACTTCTTCCAAAAGCTTGACAGAAGATATATCTCCACGCTCTTCTGCTTTCACAAAAGCAACGGTAATTTTAGATTTTTGAGGCGTTGCCGAACGGTCAGGATTGAAAGGATCTCCTGCATTTTTACCAACATTTGAGATCACAGAATTAATTGCTTTCTCTGCTTTATTTCGTTTAATTACTGCAAAAACCTTCTTTTCAAGCACTTTTGTTACAGAGTCTGTTAGACGTGCATCTGTACCTACTGGCATCACATTATAGACATAAATAAAGTCAGGGTCACCACTTGGGAAGAAAATAACTTTTGGTTTTACGATACCCAACAATACAAATGTCATGATTAATACACCAAACATACTCAAAACAGCATACACTGGGCGATAACCTACGATTACCCAAGAAATAAGATTACGATACGCTTGTTTGAAACGTGGTAAAGCACCATCTTGGAATGGCATAATGATTTTTGGTGTCAATACAAAATGATTGAATACATAGAGAATTGCCATCAAAACAATGAAATTACCTACACCAACATTAATAAAGTATGCTGGTACTGCAATAATCGCCATGATAATCAATGGTCGCTGAATACCACGGAAACTTGTATCTATGTCTTGCTCTTCATGACGTTTCATAAACGTAATCGCAAAAACTGGATTCATCACATAAGCCACAATCAATGAAGCAAAAAGTGTATAAATCAAAGTAATTGGCAAATACTTCATAAATTCTCCAACGATTCCAGGCCAAAATAATAGTGGAAAGAATGGAGCGATGGTTGTCAAAGTTCCTGACAATACAGGCAAGAATACTTCTGACGCAGCCAAAGCAACGGCTTCTTTTACACTCAAATTCTTGAATCTATTAAACAATCGGTGAGCATTTTCGATAACCACAATGGCATCATCCACCACAATCCCGAGACCTAACAAGAAGGCAAAAAGCACAATTGTATTCAATGTAAAACCTGAGAACCAAAGCGGAATAAAGGCAATCAAGGCAGAAAGTGGCACTGAAAGTCCAACAAAGATGGCATCACGCACACCCATAAAGAACATCAATACAATTACCACAAAAATAAATCCTAAGACTACGGTATTGACCAAATCAGCAATACTGCTTTTGACTCTTTCCGAAGTATCAGCCGTAACTCTCACTTCCAAACCTTGTGGAAAACGGTCTGAACGATATTTTTCTAATAATGCTTCAATTCTTTCTGAAACTGCAATCACGTTTGCTCCTGCACGCTTCACAACATTGAGCGTCACAACTGATTTTCCATCTAAACGAGCAAAATCTTGACGATCTTCACTGCTATCAATCACATCAGCTACATCACCTAATCGAACCGTTGCTCCTGTCGAACTACGAATTTGAATATTCCTCATTTGTTCAACAGTACTAAATTCACCTTTTACACGAATCGTACGTCGAACATTATCAACGTTCAATTCTCCACCTGAAATATTCACGTTTTCACCTTGAATTGTACTTTGAATATCATAAAATGTCAAACCTGCGGCCTGCATTTTATATAAATCAAGGTTAATCTGAATCTCACGCTTCAATGTACCAACAATATCAACTTTCGTAATTTCTGGGTATGACTCAATTTCATCTTGCAATTGCTCGGCATAATCTTTCAATTTTGCAAGGGGAAAATTTCCTACCAAGTTGATGTTCATAATCGGAAATTCTGAAAAGTTTACATCTTGTGCCGTAGGGCCACTATCGAGTTTTTGTGGTAAATCACGCTTGGCTTTATCAACGGCATCACGCACTTTTTGCAAAGCAGCTTCTACTTTTACATCAGGGTTGAATTCAATTAAAATAACCGAAACGTCTTGCAAAGCATTAGATTTGATACGTTTTACACCAGAAATCGTCTTCAATTGCTTTTCAATTGGCTTATTAATAACGTTCTCAATATCGGCAGGTGTTGTTCCAAAATAAATCGTTTGGACATAAATCTGTGGTACTTTAATATCAGGAAACTGTTCTTTTGGTAGGTTAAAATAAATACCCAAACCAGCCATAAATATCATTACTGTGAAGATATAAACAGTAGTTTGGTTATTGCCTAACCAACGAACCATATTGTAGATTGCCCCACTTCCATGAGGTATATCTTGATGTTGTAAATTATCTTTTTCCATAATCCAAAACCTTTCAAAGGGCTTTTATGATTGTTTAATGTTATATCAAATACTCCCCTCCTTATCGGGGCGACCGACGCTTCGGAGGGGTCGGGGGTGAGGTTTGTTAAAAATTAACCGCCTGCCCATCAACTAAATCTTGATAACCTTGCGTAATCAACATATCGCCAGTTTGCAAACCTGAAGTAATTTCGATGTCACCATTATAAGTGATACCTGTGGTAACTTTGCGACTGCGTGCTACTTTTTTTGCACCTTCTGTAACAGCTACATAAACGATGTCACCTAACTCCGTATGCTGAATATAGTTTTGATTAATAATAATTGCATTGGCTTTCGCTTGGTCATTGATATTCAAAACTGCAGTCATATTTGGCTTCAATTGACTGTCAATTTTTGGAATTGATGCCTCTACTGCAAATGTTCTTGAAGCTGTATTAACCGTTTGACTAACAAAAGTCAATTTAGCTGTTGTTTCTTTTCCTAAATCTGGGAATTTTACAACTACTACATCTCCTTGCTTAATTGTGCTTGCATAGGTATCAGCTACTTGAGCCACAACTTTAAGATTATCAGAATTAACCACACGTACAATTCCCAAACCTGGAGCGGCCATTTCACCAGCTTTCATACGTACTTCATCTACAAATCCACCTATTGGTGAAACAACAGTTGTCATTGCTGTTTGAGCTTTGAGTGTAGCAATACGTTTCTCTAAAGATTCGACTGTACTTTTTGCTTGAATGTATTGAATCTCAGTTCCAATTTTTTGATCCCAAAGAGATTTTTGTTTTTCATAGAAAACCTTGGCCGTTTCTAATTGTACATCAATTTCTTGAAGCGATTGTTTCAAAACTGCATTGTCAATCGTAGCGATGGTTTGTCCTTGTTTTACGTAATCGCCTTCTTTTACATAGAGCTTAGTAATCGCTCCACCCATTTGTGGCGAGACGAAAATATTATTTTTTGCATCAACTCGTCCTTGAATTTCAACAAAGTGTTTGAAGTTTTGTGAAGCAAGTGGCGAAACTGTTACGGTGACAACTTTCTCCACGTCTTTCTTTGGATCAAGAATATCTAATTCGGCTTGTAATTTTTTAATACTTGCCGTGATTGTTTTTTCTTCCGCTTGTAATTTGGCTAATTCAGCCCTTTTCTCTGAAAGTTTATCGCCACCACCTTTTGAGCAAGCAACTAAAACAACAAGTATTGATAATGTATAAAGTGAATTTTTCATATAAAATATAAATGAGTGAATGAGTGATTTATAAATGAGTGATTTAGTGAACTGAATGACTCACGTATAACGCTATAATTGATAACTGTTTACTGATAATTGTCACGGTTTTACTCTGCCAATAACTTACCTCTTGCTTTATCTAAATCAACTTTGGCAATAAGCAAATCGTAAAGTGCAGCAAAATAATTGGTTTGAGCTTCTTTCAACGAAGATTCAGCGTTGATAACTTCAATATTAGTACCTGCTCCAGCTTGATATTTTATTTTTGAAACCCTCACCACTTCCTGTGCTAAATCCATATTTGCTTTTTGAGATTTCAAACTTTCTAAGCCATTTTTTAAGCTAATAATGCCTTGTGCTGCTTGTAAATCAAACAATTCACGAAGATATAAAGCACTTTGGTCAATTTTTGTCAAATTAATCTGGTGTTGTTGAATCTGTATTTTTCGTAAACCACTATCATAAATTGGTATTTGCAAGCCTATATTCAATGCCGACGAACCAAACCAACGCTCTAAAGGGTTAAATCTTGGATTACTATGACCCGCACCGAGTGAACCCGAAAAGAAAACTTTTGGAAAAACCCCTTTTTGTGTTCGCTCCATATCTAAAGCTGCCAATTTTCGTTGGGTCATCAAGGTTGAGTATTCAATACGTCCACCAAAATCAACACTTTGATAATCAGGCAATTGCAAAGTATTTATGTCTGTTTCAGAAAGTTTATCTTTCAATACAATGGGTTCTTGCTGTTTTATTCCCATTTGGAATTTTAACAAACCATAACTCAATTCTATTAGGTTTTTAACTTTTTGTGTCTCAGTCACTAAATTATTGCGTTGTACTTGCAGACGGTCAACATCCAATTTTTCGATAAAACCTTTTTCGTTCATGATTTTCATCTCACGAAGAAGGGTATCCAAACGAGTGATATTTAAAGCCAAAATTTTGCTTCGCTCTTCGGCAACTAAAACCGAATAGTACGCTTTCATGACATTTTCAGCAACTGTCAATTTTGTGCTTGCGACAGTTCTTTGTGCCAATTCACGATAAACAGGAGCCGCCTTGATACCGACCAACCAAGTTGCATCATACAGCAATTGGTTAAGCCCGATGCCAGCTTGACCACCCCAAGGCACACCAAATTTGAACTTGGTAACCTCTCCTTCTGCGGCATTTGGGTTAAAGTTCTTAGCAGAAATCAATTGCGTTGGAATAATCACATTGGCAGTGTATTGAAACGAGCCAGTGATTTGTGGTAAACCAGCCGCTTTTACTTGCTTGATGGTATTTTCGGCAGAATAAATCTCTAATTCAGCATTTTTTACTGTTAAATGATTCTTTATACCATATTGAACTGCTTCTTTTAAGGAAAATGACTGCTGACTATAAGCAGTTATACTTAAAATTAGGAAAAGTAAGGGAGAAAAAGCCCGTAGTTTTATTTTCATACTTCTGTGTTGTTAAAATTAAGACTGTGGTATTAAAATGTGTGATGGTTTTTTTAGACTTGAGTCTTGTCGATATATTTTTGATAAATTTCCAAGCCTTTATCTGTTATAATTCCTCTTAAAAAATGGTCAATAAAAGTTTTGTGGACATCATACTGGTTAAACTTTTCTAGGGGAAAAACACTTTGGTCGAAAGCAAAATCAATTTCTTCCATTCGAAGCTTTGACAAAATATCTATATTGATTTCTCTTCTATAAAGTCCTTGTTCTACCCCTTCTTTCAAATTTCTTTTAGTGATTTCTAAAAAAACAGTTTGCTTATGTTGTTGAAACAATTGCCAAGTTTTAGGATAATACTTTTTTAAATCATAAATTACCACTGGATTTAAAGCGGCTGCATGGGTCTTGAGCATTTCAATTTCTCTACAAACTTCATCAATCGGATTGGCTGCTTTTTCGTAAATTTCTTCGCATTCCACTTGCTCACATATCATTCGCTGCGTAGCCACTTCATGCACAATACTATCTTTATCTTCAAAATGTAGGTAAATTGTTTTTTTTGAAATTCCGAGTTCGGAGGCGATTTCGTCCATTGTTACACTACGAATGCCAAATTTCATAAAAAGTTCTTCAGCAGCTTTGAGTATTCGTTCCCTTACTTCCATTTCCGTTCTTTAAGTAATTTGATTCTATCATATTTTTAGAGTTTTATAATGTTAGAAACTATGGAAACTTTTAAAAGGTTCAAAGTTTTTATAATTTTTTTTAGATATGCCTTTTGATAATACAAAAGTGATAAAATGAGTGATAAAATTAAAAATAATTCTGATGAAGTAAAGAAATTGAGGTATGAATGGGAAAAAGTGCCATTTGAAATCATTTTATGCAATTCCAACATTATTTTAAATCATTAAATACCAAATTCGTATATAGAAATAGTTTGATATTTTTTTGTACTTTTTTAATATACAAGATTTTATTCTAATCTTAAAAGTAAATTTTCAAGGAAAAGTTATCGTAAAATTGTATTTTTGTAAACCATTCTATTCGTTCTGCTTTGCTGCAATATTCCAACATTTATTAATTTTACAACAAACATAATCTGTCTTTTTAGACAAGCACTTTTGATGAGTTTTTATAAAAAATATATATTCCCGTTCCTCACTCGCTACGATGCCGAGAAGATTCACTATGTGGTAATGAATGTACTTAAAACTGCTTGTAGCATTCCATTTGTTCCAAGTATTCTAAGGCTGTTTTTTGAAAAAGAAGATACTCGTTTGGTGCGAAAAGTATTTGGGCTACGCTTCAAAAATCCCGTAGGTTTAGCGGCAGGTTTTGATAAAAATGGTGTATGGACTGATGAACTTGCCAATCTAGGCTTTGGCTTTATTGAAATCGGTACAGTTACACCAAAACCACAGTTGGGTAATGAAAAACCTCGCTTGTTTAGATTAAAACCTGACCAAGCTCTCATCAACCGCATGGGTTTCAATAATGAAGGCTCACTCGAAGCGGCCAATCAGCTACGGAAAAGAAAATCAAAAATTATTATCGGAGGAAATATCGGTAAAAACAAAACTACCGAAAACGATGACGCGGTTTATGATTATTTAAAAGCATTCAATGATCTTTATCCCTACGTCGATTACTTTGTAGTAAATGTTAGTTCGCCCAACACACCTGGCTTACGTGATTTACAAGAAAAGGAACCTTTGAAATATATCTTAAAAGTCTTGGAAAGAGACAATGGAAGAAAATCAAAGCCGAAGCCAATTCTTCTGAAAATTGCCCCTGATTTAACCAACGAACAATTGGATGACGTAATTGAAATCATCAAAGAAACTCGAACAGCGGGTGTAATTGCCACCAACACAACCATTAGTAGAGCAGGGTTAGAAACTGATAGTCAGACAGTTGCTCAAATCGGAGCAGGCGGTTTAAGTGGAAAACCTCTCACCAATCGCTCAACTGAAGTAATCCGATATTTGTCTGAAAAATCGAATAAAGCATTTCCAATCATTGGTGTAGGAGGAATCTATACAGCCCAAGACGCTATTGAAAAACTCAATGCAGGTGCATCTCTCGTACAAGTATATTCTGGATTTATTTATGAAGGTCCTACCATTGTAAAAGAAATTTGTAAAGGAATTTTAGAACAAACCAAAAAAGATAAATAGTTTACTATCAATATATTACAGCCAAAAAGTATCATTCATTAAACAGAGTGATACTTTTTTTTGTTATTAGTGAAACTTTTTAATATCGTTTTTTGTATTAAATGTATATACATATAATGTAAATACATTACTTAAAAATCTTAAAACTTTAAATAAAAAAACAATGGCTATCTGGACAATTGACCCAACGCACTCAGAAGTGCAATTCAAAGTAAAACATTTAATGATCTCTACTGTAACAGGTACTTTCGGTACTTATGAAGGTGGCATCGAAACAGCAAACGATGAAGATTTTGCTGGTGCAAGTGTAAATTTTTCGGCTGATATTAATAGTATTTCAACAGGACAAGAGCAAAGAGATGGACATTTAAAATCAGGTGATTTTTTTGATGCTGAAAAATTCCCAAAACTCACTTTTGCTTCTACTTCAATGGTGAAAAAAGATGAAGATTCTTATACTTTAGAGGGAAATTTAACAATCAAAGATGTAACAAAACCAGTTACATTAAAAGTTGAATTTGGTGGTATCATGGGTGATTTCTACGGAAACACAAAAGCTGGCTTTGATATTTCAGGAAAAATCAATCGTCAAGATTTTGGTCTTACTTGGAGTGCCGTTACTGAGGCTGGTGGTGTAGTAGTAAGTGATGAAGTGAAATTAGTATTTAATATTCAAGTGGCAAAACAAGCGTAATTTTTTAAGGTGAAAAACGCAAAAAGATCTTTGGTTAATACCAAAGATCTTTTTTTATTATAAGAAAGTCCTACAAACTGCTCGTCTTTCCTCCATCTACTGGAATACTTACACCATTGACAGAAGCTGCCGCTGGAGAACACAAAAAAGCAATAACAGCTGCCGTTTCTTGTGGCGTTGTAAATCTTCCAATTGGAATATCCTTTATTAATTCTTGCTCAACTTCTTCAATTGGCTTGTTGGTCAAGGTGGCACGCATTTCATTTACTTTTTGTAAACGTCCTGTAGTGGTATAGCCTGGCAAAACATTATTCGTAGTAATACCAAATTTACCCAATTCGTTGGCCATTGATTTTGCCCAACTGCCCATTGCTCCACGAATTGTATTAGATACTCCCAAACCTACAATTGGTTGCTTCATCCCAATTGATGTGATGTTAATAATTCTTCCAAATCCAGCTTCTTTCATACTTGGTGTCACTGATTGTGTCAATATTTGAGCAACCACGATGTGTTCATTAAATGCCTGAATAAACTGCTCTGGATTTGCATCAATTACTGGGCCGCCTGCAGGGCCGCCAGTATTATTTACTAAAATGTGTACTTTAGGGTATTTGGCCAAATACCTTTCTATTTTAGGCCTTACTTGATTGGTTTTTGCAAAATCAATTACTAAATAACGGTGTTTTTGGCTTTTTTTTCGAGGCAGTTCATCTAAAACCTCTTGAAGCTTTTCTTCGTTTCTTGCCAAAAGTGTTACATTTGCTCCTAAAAGAGCCAATTCTATTGCAGCAGCTTTACCAATTCCTTGTGTGCTGCCGCAAACCAATGCTGTTTTTCCTGTTAAATCGAGATTCATGGCTTTTGATTTTTTTTACAAAGTTACATTTTTATTAGACGATTTAAAAAAATCATCGTGTAATGATTTGGCATAATGCGTATAAGTAGCGAATATTGTAAGAAAAAACTTATTCATGTATCTATCCGTTGTTTCGCCAGTATATAGGGCAGAAGAAATTGTTGAACAATTAGTTTCCGAAATTCACCAAGCGGTTAGTAAAATAACCGATGCTTACGAAATTGTTTTAGTGGAAGATGGAAGCCCCGACCAATCATGGAAAGCAATCCAAACAGTATGTCAACAGGATAAAAAAGTAAAAGGGGTAAAACTCAGTCGAAACTTTGGCCAACACGCAGCCATCACTGCTGGTTTGGAAATTGCTCAGGGTGAATGGATAGTTGTGATGGACTGCGACCTTCAAGACCGCCCAGATGAAATTCCTCATCTACTTGCTAAAGCACAATCAGGTTATGAATTAGTTTTTGCTCAAAGGCAAGTTCGGCAAGATGGTTTTTTCAAAAAACTTTCTTCTAAATTATTTTATAAAGTTTTTAGCTATTTGACAGACACCGTGCAAGATAGTAGTGTTGCTAACTTTGGAATTTACCATCGAAAAGTAATTGATGCGGTTATAAGTTTAGGAGATAACATTCGTTTTTTTCCAACAATGACACAATGGGTAGGTTTTAAAAAAGCCTATTTACCTGTCAAGCATGATGAGCGAGTTTCAGGAAAAACATCTTATTCTTGGAAAAAACTCATTGAATTAGCTTTCAATAATATCATTTCGTTTTCTGACAAACCTCTTCGCCTCACCGTCCGTTTGGGCTTATTGATGTCTCTCTTTTCGGTTTTATTAGGTATGGGTTATTTGTATCTTTATTTTACTGACCAAATTAAACAATTAGGATTTGCGAGTATTATTATTTCCATCACTTTTTTTTCAGGATTGATTATTTTTATTTTGGGTATTATTGGCATTTATTTAGGCAAAACCTTCGAGCAAGTAAAAGAACGTCCTACACACATTATTGACCAAAAACTTAATTTTTGATGGTAGATTTAATTTGGGATAGTCAGTTTTTTGGTAAAAAAATTGGCAAAATAGCTGTTTTTGAAAAAAACGAAGGTTTTTTAGAAGCTAGCTTAGCAAGAGCTTATACTGAAAAATATGAACTGATTTACGTTTTTACCGAAAAAAACATTGAAGTTTCTGATGAAATTCTTCAAAAATTTCACGGAAAATTGGTTGATAGAAAAGTTACTTATACAGCAAAAATCGCTCAATTACAGACAAAAAACAGAAATCATATTGAAGAGTTTTTACAAGAAAAAGCTTCGCAAGAACTCTATGACTTAGCATATCTCAGTGGTAGTCATTCTAGATTTAAATTAGATAATGGTTTTGGTATTGAAAACTTCAAACGTCTTTATAGAGAATGGGTTAATAAATCGGTAAGTCATGCCATTGCTCGTAAGGTTTTTGTTTATTCTAACAAAAAAATAGGTGGAATGGTGACGCTAAATGTTAAAGAAGAAACTGCTACCATTGGACTTATTGCAGTTGATGAAACTTTACAAGGACAAGGCATTGGTGCATCATTGATTGATGCTTGTGTAGAATTTTGTAAAAATGAAAAAATACAAACGCTCGATGTTCCAACACAAATGGATAACCTGCAAGCTTGCAGATTTTATGAAAAGTATGGCTTTGAAATAAAAGAAATTAATAATATTTATCATTTTTGGCAATAAAAAAGCCTCTTTACTTAAAATAAAGAGGCTTTTTTAATATTTTTGAGTTAAATGTTACATTTTTTCAACCTGCATATACCCCAATTCAACTGGAGTACTACGGCCAAATATTTTCACACTTACACTTAGTTTTTTCTTATCTTCATTGATTTCTTCAACTGCTCCTTCAAAACCACTGAATGGACCATCAATTACTTTCACATTTTCACCTTTAGTGAATATCAATGATGATGAAATATTATCACCAATGATTACTTCGTCTTGAACACCTAAAATACGATTAATTTCTGACTGACGAAGTGGCTCTGGTGTCATGGAAGTACCATTGTTACGACCTAAGAAACCAATTACACCTGGCATACTTTTAATTAAGTGAAGTACTTCACCATTATTAAGGTCGGCATTGACAATGATATAGCCTGGAAAAAAGTTTTTTTCACGGACACGTTTCTTGCCATTGCGAACTTCGGTGATTTTTTCGGTAGGAATTAAAATTGTTGGTATTAATTCGTCTAATTTGCGTCGAGCTGCCTCGTTTTCGATATAGGTTTTAATCTTTTTTTCCTGACCAGAAACCGCTCGCACAACATACCAATTTATCTCGCTCATGGTAGCAAATTTAGGATTTTTAGATTGATTGGTAGAATAAACGAAGACCGTTTTCGATTAAAAAATCAATTACACCCACCACTAAGGCGAAAATAAGTGATGCTACCAATACAAGTGTTGCACTTGATTGTAGCTCGCTCCATTTGGGCCATGTTACCTCTTTGGTTACTTCCTCCCAAGAGTTTTTGAAAAATTCTTGCATAATTTCTTTTTTATAAAATTGCACGGGCACTAAGATTCGAACTCAGATCAAAGGTTTTGGAGACCCGTATGCTACCATTGCACCATGCCCGTTTTTTGTTCCAATTTTTATTTTGGACTGCAAAGATAAGTATATTTTTTTTGTTCACAAATTACTAAGACGAAAAATCTACCAAAAAAGAATTAGGAATTAAGAATTAGGAATTAAGAATCAGGGATTAATGTTTACAAATACTTGAAAATCAATTATTTACGACAAATACACACTATTCTTAATTCCTAATTCTTAATTCTTAATTAATTCAATATTTTTACAATATGATTCTTTTTGCCTTTTCCGACCAATAAATATTTTCCTTGAAGCAAGGTCAATTCGCTAATTGGCAGCTTTTCATCAGTAATTTTTACTTTATTGATGCTTACTGCATTGCCTTGCATCGCACGACGAGCTTCACCTTTTGAAGCATAAACTTCATTATTAGTGACCGTCGAAATCAAATCCAAAACATTTGGACATGAGCTCCATGCTTCTTGAGAAACTTCTGTTTGTGGCACACCATCAAAAATGCTGGTGAAGGTTTTTTCATCTAAACTTTGAAGCGTTTCGAGTGTACCTTTTCCAAACAATATTTCTGATGCTTTTACCGCCAAATCATACTGGTCTTCGCCATGCACACGAATCGTCACATCTTTTGCTAATGCTTTTTGGGCGAGTCTTAAATGCGGTGCTTCGGCGTGTTGACTTTCGATAGCTTCGATTTCCGTTTTTGATAAAAGTGTAAAAACTCTCAATAAACGAGGAGTATCGGCATCTGTTTGATTCAACCAAAATTGGTAAAACTGATAAGGCGAAGTAAAATCTGGGTCAAGCCAAACATTTCCCGACTCTGATTTACCAAATTTTGTACCATCTGACTTCGTAACTAAAGGAGTTGTAAGTGCATAGGCTTGGTAGGTTACATTTTCCTCGTCACTTTCACCAATCATTGCCGCCTCTTTTCTACGAATCAATTCAGTGCCAGTGGTGATATTTCCCCATTGGTCAGAACCTCCCATTTGTAGTCGAACATTTTTATTTTTGTACAACCAATAAAAATCGTAGCCTTGTAATAATTGGTACGAAAATTCGGTAAATGAAATACCTGTCGTCAAACGATTTTTTACTGAATCTTTCGACATCATGTAATTGACAGTCAAGTATTTACCTACTTCACGCAAGAACTCCAAAAAACCAATTTCTTTGAACCAATCATAATTATTGACGATTTCGGCCGAGTTTTCGCCACAGTCAAAATCCAAAAACTTGGCTAATTGCTTACGAATGCCATCTTGGTTTTCTCTCAAAATTTCTTCTGACAAAAACTGACGTTCGGCTGCTTTTCCCGAAGGGTCGCCCACCATTCCAGTAGCTCCGCCTACCAAAGCAAAAGGCTTATGACCTGCCAATTGGAAGTGCTTTAGCAACATTATCGTAGCTAAGTTACCAATATGCAGTGATTTTGCCGTTGGGTCGAAACCGATATACCCAGCGGTCATTTCTTTATTGAGTTGCTCTTCTGTGCCAGGCATGGCATCTTGCAACATTCCTCTCCAACGTAATTCTTTTATGAAATTCATATAATTAGTCAACGGTCAATAGACGATAGTCCACTGACATTTTCAGTGCTTTTATTTACAATTATGCCACGCTTTTATGGGGCGTGGCATGAAATATTTTGCAAAAATAATAATTACTCATTGACGATTTGAAAAATCGCTCCACAAAATTATTTTTTCTTCTTTTTATCTCCATGCTTTTTGTACCAGCGATAATAGTCACTAAAATTCATACTTGCTGAAACTTGGAGGGTGCGATTTTGGAAATTAAAAGGGACTACTGTTTTATCTGCCAGTGTATAAGTTTTGTTGGTTGTGTTGGTGAGGCCATGCACATAACGAATATTTAAGCTGAATAAATGAGCCGCATCAAGCATATCAATTCTAATGCCACCCATGATACTCAAATCTGTATTGACATCAGGGCCACGTTTGGTGCCAGTATTGAGCGAATAACCATATTCAGGCCCTGCTACCAAATGTACATTTTTCACTACTTCATAACCCAAAAGAAACGCTCCAGTAAGATACTGATAATTGTTTCTTAAGATGGTATTCCCAGTTTCAGTAAAGTTAGCAGAAGTTGACTTTAAAGTTCCACCTTTTGCTTGAAAATATAACTCAGGTTGTAGGCTAATCTTTTTAAGATTCCAACGATAAAATAAACCAATATTGATATTATTTTTAAGTTTGGGAATAATCGTTGAACGGTTGTTAATGATAGCAATTTTTGAATCACTGATGCCTACTTTGAAGCCATATTGTGTGTTAGGTCGAACTTGAGCAAAACTGATAATGCTTACTAAAACTAAGATTGTGGTTAATATTTTTTTCATTGAAAATCTATATAAATAATGCAAAATGGATAATGTTTAGTCAAAGATTTTACTTTGGGCGAAATAAAATTTCGTCCTACATTGTAATAGAACGAAAATTAAAACACAAAATTACGGAATCAGAAGCGAAGAATCACCATAACTTAGGAAACGAAAATTATTATTTAATGCATAATCATAAATTTTTTGCCAATTTTCACCCACCAAGGCCGCTACAAGCAAGATTAAGGTTGAGTCTGGTTGATGAAAATTTGTGATAATTCCTTTACAAATATTGAATTGATAACCTGGAAAAATGAAAATCTCGGTTTCGCCAATAATTTGAGAAAGATTTCTTTCGGTCATAAAATTTAGAATTGCCTTGAGCGATTCTTGGGCGGTAAATGTTTCCGCTCGGTTATAAGGAAATAATTTTTCAATAAAAAATTCCTCCTCTCCCATCAATAATTTTACCCCAAACCAGTACAAGCTTTCAAGCGAACGCATAGAAGTTGTGCCGACAGGAATAACAAAGTCGATATTTTGTAAAAGATTGATTATGAACGATTTATCAAATACAATTTGCTCACAGTGCATTTTATGCTCAACCACATTTTGTACTTTTATAGGCTGAAAAGTACCCGCTCCAACATGTAGCGTCACAAAATCATGCTTAATACCTTTCTTGGCTAAATCTTCAAAAACTTGTTCTGTAAAATGTAATCCTGCTGTCGGTGCTGCTACTGCTCCGTCTTTTTTTGAATAAACGGTTTGGTAGGTTTCGTAGTCTTTTTGTGCAGTTTCTCGCTTGAGATATGGTGGCAATGGAATTTGTCCAAAAAAGTTGACAATTTCAGCAAAAGTGAGCTTATCGTTATTCCATGAAAACTTTACATGATTTTTTTCATGGTCAATTAGCTCAGCAGTTAGCACCACCCCTTCTCCGATAGAAAACGGTGTTACGGTAGCAGTCACTTTTTCTTTGAAACGCTTTTTATTGCCAATCATACACGCCCAAGTACAACTTTCGGTAGTTTCCATTACCTGCGAAACAATATTGCTTGGTGCAATGGGATTTAGCAGAAAAACTTCAATGACCACACCATTTTGTTTCTGAAAAAACAAGCGTGCAGGTATGACCTTCGTATTGTTAAAAACCAAGAAGGTATTTTCTGGAAGATGACTTTTTAGCGTAAAAAACTTCTCTTCCGAAATAACTAAGTCTTTATAAATCAACAACTTTGAAGAATCACGTGGCTCTACAGGAAAACGAGCGATTCGTTCGTCAGGAAGTTGATAATTATATTTTTCTAAGTTTATTTCTACCATTTTTGGAGAATTCATCTTTTACAAGCATTGACAACTGGGAAAATTGTCGTTCTACTGTTCCGTTTTTTCAGGATTTGTATAAAGAATTTTGAAAGGCAAAAAGAAAATCAAAAACATCAATAACACCAAACCAGCAAGCAGTAACCAATTATAGTTTACATCTAATTTCTGACCATCAGTAGCATTAATACGCTTGAGTGCAACCAAAGAAAAGATAATAAAAGTGTTGACAACGGCAATAAAAGCATTGAACCAACCCTCAAGTAAAGCATTGAGCGACTCACGGTTTTTTGCCCAAATACTTGATGGATTCAGCTTAGCAAAATCTACTTTTTGGATTTGTGTTTTGAGCAAATTTAACAAAAAATTAAAACCGATAACCACACCACAAGCCACATAAAAGAAGGTTTGTTTATCAATAAAACCATCTGGATTTCCTTTTTCGTCATGATGCACTGCTGCATTGTCGGGCAAAGTAAAATAGCAGACAACTAAAGTAACAACTAATAGTGGCATTGATATTCTCCGCCAGAAATTAAAATAAACGTTTGAGATAGACATTGAGAATGTAGAATTAAGAATGTAGAATGTAGAATTAAACTTGTACACTTCTACGATTCATCTATTTATTAGTAATGGTTAACACATTTTTAAATGAAAGTGTTTTCTGGTGCAAAGTTAGGTTAGAGATTTGAGAGAATTAGAATTTTATTGAAAAAACTGTTTTTGGATGCATGATTTGTATCTTTGATGCGATATTATCATAGCTTTATTCATCTATATTTTCAAAACAAAATGCCTTTTTTTTCATTGCCGTCTGCTTTAGCTGACGGTAAAAAAAAGATAATTATCTTAAATAGCTTACAGTTTTGGCTAAACCCAACACATGTTAATTCTATTCATCCGTCAGCTAAAGCAGGCGACAATGAAGTTTATATTTCAAAAAAAAAACATTTATTCGTGCGATTATTCTTATTCTTTCTATCAATATTTCTGATTTCCTGCCAAAAAGAAACGCCACCAAAAGAGGTAACAAGAGGAATATATTATTGGAAATCTGTTTATAAATTGAGCTCCGAAGAGCTGCAAATGCTCGACTCTTGTCATATCAAAAAACTTTATATCAAAGCTTATGATTTAGATTGGGATTTTACTAAAAAACAAGCGATTCCTAAAGCAAGTCTTCATTTTGATCAAGCTTTGCCAAAAAATTTAGAGTTAGTACCAACTATCTTTATTACCAACCAAACACTAAAGCAAACAACTGACAATCAAATAGATACACTTGCCTATTTCATCAAGAAACATTTGATTATTGTTTGGAAAGGCATGCCTTTTTCTGAAATTCAATTTGATTGCGATTGGACTATTGCTACACAAAGAAAGTATTTTAAATTACTTACTTCACTACGAAAACATTTTCCAGAAAAGCAGTTATCGGCTACTATTCGTCTGCACCAAATCAAGTTTGCCCATAAGACAGGCATTCCGCCTGTTGATAGAGGTATGTTGATGTTTTATAATATGTCTGATTGGAAAAAACCGCAAATCCAAAATTCTATTTATGACCTTGATGCAGCCTCACAATATTTAGCCACTTTAGAACAATATCCAATGCCGCTTGATGTGGTATTTCCTATTTTCAGATGGTCGGTTTTCTATCGAAACAAACGTTTCTTAACTGTTATCAATAACCTTGACAGTCAAGCACTTAGTAGCAAAAATTTTCTACAAAAAAGTGACAATAGATATACCGTTTTGCTGGATACAACTGCCTTTGGGCTATCGTTGCGAAAAGGTGATTTAATTCGTGCGGAAGAAGTTAATTTTGATGAAATTTTGAAAGGTTCGAAAGCATTAAGTAAAAAAATATCGAACCAAAAACTTACCTTTGCTTTGTATCATTTAGACCCGAATACGCTATCTTTTTATGGCTACGAAAAACTCAATCAAATCTATGCTTCGTTTAAGTAATCGAACCAAATCAGTCATTATTTTACTACTCATCGCTTGTGGGCCTGAGCCATTTGATTATGATGAATTTAAGAGTTTTTTCTCGCCCGAAAGTGCAGCCAATGAAACAAAATTCCATCCATATAATTTCACTACTCAATTTACTTATGATACTGATATTTGGCAAGAAGAGCCTGTCATTGACCCAGCTCAGGCCGAAAATGTGAAAGCATGGGCAAGCTATGCAGGGGTTTCGGAGAAACTCGTCAGTGATGAACTATATATTGCTTATGGCGAAGAAGGACATGGCACTGGATTGAGTGATGCTTTGAAAAAGAAAGGAGAAACAGCCGCATTTGAGTATTTAGCATTATCGAAAGAAATCGAAGCGAATGATATTAGCAATTTTGATGATGCTGCCATTGATACCAATCAGCAAGTGGTAAAGCCTGATTATAGTGTTTTATTAAGCAATATTCAAGCACAATATGCCCAAACCAAAGATATTTTCTTGAAAGAGCGTTTAGCTTATCAAGCTGTGAAAGTAGCGGATATGTCAGGGAATCCTAAACAGAGCATTGATTTTTATAATAAATTGGTCAAACCGATTACTAAAAAAACTTTTATCAGCGACTGGGCTACTTCACGTATGGCGGGTGCTTGTATGCACGCTGGTGATTCTACTAAGGCGATGTATCATTTTTCACAGTTATTTGTCAATGCCCCTACTCGACAGTCTGCTGCTTATTTGAGTTTAAAAAACTTAGCCAAATTCCACGAAGAGGCATTGAATCTTTGTCAAAATGTCAATGAAAAAGCCAACGTTTATGCTGCTACAGCCATTTTGCCTTTCCAAGACGGCTTGCCAATGCTCGAAAAAATGCGAGATTTGGATGAAGAAAATCCTTTATTAGAATTTGTAATGGCACGTGAAATCAATAAAAATGAGAAATATTTTTTTACTGATCGCCAGGAATTAGAATATGCTTTTTGGGGAGTTGATTCTCTAAAAAAGAATAATTGGAAAGCAAATGCTTCTAATTATTTTGAAGAATTATTAGCTTTTTCACTCGAATCTTCTGAAAAAGAAGGTTTAAAAAACTCACCTTTTTGGTTAACTGCTGCTTCATATTTGACCTTTATTGCTAAAGATTATAAAAAAGCCGATGAATTACTACAAAAAGCGAAAGCAATTCCAACTGAACGACAAGGGCTAAAAGACCAAATAGCCATGCAAGAAATGATTTTGACAGTGAGTGAAACGCCAGATGTTACGCCAAAAATGGAGGAAAAAGTTATACCTCTTTTAGAACGTTTTGCTCGTTCGGACAAATTCCGAACGGCCAATAATTTCAATACTGCTTGTAAGATTTTAGCTGCAAAATATCGAGGATTGCCTGGCACTGATGAATTTTCTGAAAATTTAGGTTCAAAAACTACGGTTATCATCTCAACCGAAACAAAATCTTTGGGTTGGTTTGCTGGTTGTTTTGGCAAAAAAGAAAAGTCAGCTAATGATATTTCGCCAGAAAATAAAGCAAAAGCATTTCTGGTTTCGATGCTCACATCGTATCAATTAAATATAAGTGATACCAATGGTGGAGCTTCTTTTATGAGTAATTCTGACCAATATGTCATTGAAGATTCTACTTCTTCAACAACAATTAATGCAGTAATAACCTATTTTTCAAAAAAATCACTTAGCGATTTTGATAAAAGGTTGATAAAAATGACTGGTTTTAATAACGACTATTTATACTTGGTTTTAGGTCGAAGAGCTTTATCCGAACACCATTATGCTGAAGCAAGTGACGCATGGAAGCAGATTTCTCCACAAGTTTGGCAAGAAGAACCTTACAAAACATATTTAGATGTAAATCCGTTTAGTTTAAATGGGCAGGGTGACCGCAATGCAAAAGAAAAGGTTACACCATTGTCATTTGCCACTCGCATGGCCGATTTGGAGATAAAAGTAAAAGCAAATCCTAATGACGCTGAAAGTTGGTTATTGTTGGGGTGTGGTACATATAATATGAGTTATTATGGCAATAGCTGGATTTTACTTCGCCGAAGTTGGAGTAGTTCGGAAACAATTAATGAAAAAAGTGACTACTATACTTACGAAAAAGCCTTATTTTATTTCGACAAAGCCATGAATACAGCAACAACGCCTGAGCAATCGGCAAAAGCTTGTTATTTGGCAGCAGCTTGTCAGAAAATAAAATACGACATCATTTATACCAAACTTTATGATGGTATTTATATGCTTTCTGAGGAAGAGCGTCTTAAAAAAGAAGCTGAAATCAAACAGACTTTGACAACTTTGAGAAAAGATACGTATTCAACTTATTTCAATCTCTTGAAAACAAAGTATGGAAACACCCCTTTTGAAGACCAAGTGATAAAGGAATGTAGTACATACAAGGATTATTTAGCTGGCAAATAGTAAAGAATAGTTGTGGCACACTTTTGAAGTGTTCCACAACTAATTTCAACAAATTTTAAATGAAAATATACACAAAAACAGGAGATACTGGCACAACTTCGCTCGTAGGCGGAACGAGAATTAGCAAAGGTGATTTAAAAATTGAATCGTATGGTACAGTTGATGAATTAAATTCATGGATTGGCTTGGTACGAGATCAAGCTATTAATGAGTCAAGAAAAGAGATTCTAAAAGAAATTCAAGACCGTTTGTTTACGATTGGAGCAGATTTGGCTTCTGAGCCAGAACAAGTTCGGAAGAAAAAATTACCTGACCTTTTGGATGAAGATATTTTGCTTTTGGAAAATGAAATGGACAAAATGGATGCTGAAATTCCACCGTTACGAGCCTTCATTTTACCGGGCGGGCATCAATCAGTTTCATATACTCATATTGCTCGGACTGTCTGCCGTCGTGCCGAGCGTTTAAGTATTAGACTGTCTGCCGAAGAAGAAGTTAATCAACTGATTATCAAATATTTAAATCGACTTTCAGACTATCTTTTTGTCCTTTCACGAAAAATGACGCAGGAATTAGGTAGCGAAGAAGTTGCTTGGAAACCAAGAGTAAACAAGGCATAAAAAAAGTATAAGCCTCCTTTCAGAGACTTACACCATTGTATAGAAACGCTCAGTAGCGAGGAGTTCGGCTCCTCCACTACTTTGCCAAAATTATTCATTTGCTAAAGCCATTTGTGCTTGATTTAGACATTTAATATCAGTGTGTGGAAAATCTAATATTTTGCCAGTTGGCTTGTCTAATTTCCAAGCTTTTACAATTTTGGTCAAATATTTTTGCTGTTCAATTACTGCCAATGCAAACAATGTTGGGTCTTCAACACCTTTCAAACTGCAGCCTTTTACAGAAACACAATGATAAAAATTATTGAATTTCGGAATCTCAACAACCTCTATTACTTTTAATTGAAAATCGTCATTGCTTTTAAGTGAATTTTCAAATCTTGATAAAAAAAGAAAATGCTTATCTGCTTTCTTCATCACAGCTATACCATAATGTAAGTTTATCATAGTGCTGTTGATTTTCGTAATTTCTTTTAATTCTCGATAATCTTTGTACCTTATTCCTACATACTGATTTCTAAAATTTGTACTATTTTGAGATTGTGCAGAAGTCCTATTTGTCCCCAAAAGCATTAGAATGATAAACAGAATAGATATTTTATTCATTTTTTCTAAATTTTCAATGTTTTTGGGTCAATTATGCACTAATCAAGAAAAAGCAGTAAATTTGCACTTTCAAAGTTTTAATGCTATTGCTCAGATATTTGGCACAGCTTAAAAGTAATTTTGTTTATTTCTATCGCAAAAATCATTCCAAAAAATGACTAAGAAAATTCAGTCGGCACTTATTTCGGTTTATTACAAAGACGGTTTAGATAAAATCGTACAATTGCTTCACGAACAAAACGTCCAAATTTTTTCGACAGGTGGTACACAAAAATTTGTTGAAGACTTGGGTATTCCAGTCACAGCAGTTGAAGATTTGACAAGTTACCCTTCGATTTTCGGCGGACGTGTAAAAACCCTTCACCCTAAAATTTTCGGTGGTATTCTTTATCGTAGAGAAAATGAAGGGGATGTACAAACAGCCGCACAGTTTGAAATTCCGTCGATTGATTTAGTTATTGTTGATTTATATCCTTTTGTTGAAACCGTTGCTTCAGGAGCAAGTGACGAAGATATTATTGAAAAAATTGACATTGGAGGCATTTCTTTGATTCGTGGAGCAGCCAAAAATTTCAATGATGTATTGATCGTCTCTTCACGTGAGCAATACGATGATGTTTATGAAATTTTGAAGGAAAAAGGTTGTTCAACCGACCTCGAAGACCGTCGCCGCTATGCAAAAGAAGGCTTTCAGATGAGTTCAAGCTATGATACTGCTATTCATAATTATTTTGCCAATGATGTATATTTATCAACACAAAGCTTTGATTTATTGCCGAAAAAAGTTTTACGTTATGGTGAAAATCCTCACCAAGCGGCAACTTTCTATGGTGATTTAGATGCGATGTTTGAGCAAATTCATGGAAAAGAATTATCTTACAATAATCTCATGGACGTAGAGGCTTGTGTGCGTTTGATGGATGAATTTACTGAAACTTCGTTTGTCATTGTAAAACATAACAACGCTTGTGGTGTAGCCACTGCCCCAACAGCTAAAGAAGCTTATGTTAATGCTTTGGCTTGTGATCCAGTTTCAGCTTTTGGTGGCGTAATCATTACTAATGCTAATGTTGATTTGGCAACTGCCGAAGAATTGCACAAACTTTTCTTTGAAATTTTGATAGCTCCGAGTTTCGACGAAGATGCTTTAGAAATATTGAAAAAGAAAAAAGACCGTCGTTTATTAATCAGAAAACCAGTTGAAGTAAGCAAAAAACAATTCAAAACACTATTGAATGGTGTTTTGGAACAAGATAAAGATAATTCAATTGAAACAGCCGCTGATTTTAAAGTAGCAACTGAAAAATCCCCAAGCGAAAGCGAAATTAAGGCTTTAGAATTTGCCTTGAAGATTTGTAAGCACTTGAAATCTAATAACGTAGTGTTGGCAAAAGACGGCCAGATGTTGGCTTGTGGAGTAGGTCAAACCTCACGTGTAGATGCGTTGAAACAAGCCATCGACAAAGCAAAAACATTTGGTTTCGACCTCAACGGAGCAGCAATGGCTTCAGAAGCTTTCTTCCCATTTGCTGACTGTGTAGAAATTGCTCACCAAGCTGGCATCACCACAGTTGTACAACCTGGTGGCTCTATTCGTGACAAAGAATCAATTGATTATTGCAATGCCAATGGTCTTTCGATGGTCATGACAGGCGTAAGGCATTTCTTGCATTAAGAGAAGTTTTTTGTTAAAAGGAAAGCGAACTATTCTGGAAATGGTTCGCTTTTTTTGTAGATTAATTTATTGGTAATGTGCTGAAATGTATGATGATTTTGAAAAGAAAGACAATGAGGCGTAACTTTGGTAGATGTGTCTAATAAATATCAAAGTAAACTGCCCACATTGCCATTCTGCAAAAGTCGTCAAAAATGGCAAAAAACGAACAGGTATGCAGAATTTTTTATGCAGAGCCTGTGCTAAACAATTTCAATGGGAATATTTTTATCAAGGAGCTAATCCATTGGTAAAAGCTCAAGTAAAAATCGGACCGCCGATGCGGTTCTTTGCTTCATGGTAGTGGTATTAGGGATTGTTACAAAGTCTTTGGTGTAAGCCATCAAACGACCTTGAATCTTATACTTTCTGAAGGGGAAAAGATAAAAATTACTCCTCAAAGAAAGCATTACCAACAAGTCCAAATTGACGAAATGTACTCTTTTGTCGGAAAAAAAAATAAAAAAGTATGGCTATTTTATGCTTATGCTCCCGAAACAAAAGAAATTTTGGCTATAACAATGGGTAAACGGAGTCGAAAGCAATTACAAAGTCTAATGATACAACTTAAAAATCTTCACATAGAAATTGATTTTTATTGTACAGATAAATTTGAAGCTTTCAAAGAAATTTTACCGTATTATAGCCATTTAATTGGCAAAAGGTTTACGAAAAATATTGAGGGTATCAATACTCTTATTCGTTCTAAAATTGCCAGATTACAGCGTCGTACTACTAAATTTTCAAAGAAATTAATAGTTCAATGGTTTTTGATGAAATTATTTATCTTTTATTTCAATCAAATGCCATCATACATTTAATAACATAACCAATTTATTGAAGAAACTTGCCAATAACAACTTTCTTGACAAAATTATTGTTATATTTTTTATTAATTACGTTATTGCATTAAAAAACAATCATCTAAGAAATGACACAATCTGAAATAGATTTGCTTATAACTTGTCCTAAAAATATTATCACAAAACGGTTTTTGCTTCGAAATTTGGATAGGTCTTTGCATGGTGTTTTAGATGCAGAAGCGATAATTGAGGAAAAGAACTTCAAGTTTAAAGTTTTTTTCAGACAAAGTATAAAGTTAGAAGAAAAATTTTCAGTTGGACTAAAATTACTTACTAATGAGGATGAAGATATAAATTTAGTACGATATAATGGCATACATGAGCATACTAATAAACATGGAGATGGAGTTATTTTTAATACTTTTCACAAACATTTTGCGACTGAAAGTGCCATTTTTAAAGGTATTAAGGCAGAACATAATGCTAAACCTGCTAATTACGTTAATTTTAAAGGAGCAGTTGTTAGATTTTTTAAAGAATTAAATTTCCAAAACTATCATCAATTTTTAAAACATTTTGATATAGTTGAAAACGAGAATGAAAATAGTAATCAACTTGATTTTGATTTTTAAAGATGAATAATCTGTCTGAAATAAAGAATATATTACAAAACCAATTTATGGATATGTTTGATTTAAAACAAATCAGACCTTCTATATTTCAAATCGTTTTGCCTTACTATTACTCTGACGGTGACATTTTTGAAATTTTCATTGAGCAAGAAGGTGATATTTTCATTCTTCAAGATTTCGGACTTTCATTAATGAAATTATCTTATGATTCAGATACTGAAAGTGACTATAAAAGGGATTTAATAAAAAAGATTTTAAGGGAAAATCAAGTAGAATTTGATGATGGAAACATATATTTAAACACATCAATTGATTTTTTATTACCTAATCTAATGGTGTTTTTAGATACCATATCAAAAGTATCAGCACTATCATTGCTCAACAAAAAAGTTTCAAGAAATCAATTTTATGAAGTTGTAGAAAAATTCCTTGCTGAACGATTTAGGAATAATGGATTTGAGAGTAAATTTCTACCTGAAAGTGTCCCTTATGTGGAAGATTATCTTGCTCCACACGCAATCATTGTGGAAAACAAAATACCGATTTGTTTATTTCCAATTGCTACAAATGATAGATGTGACCAAGTAACAATCTCTGTTCAGCACTATAAACTGAATGGTTTTAATCCATATTTAATAGGTTTATATGAAAATATGGAAGACATAAGCAGTAAAAAGATTTCAAAAGTAACCAATTTAATGGATAAGCAATTTTCGTTTTTCTTTAAAAATGAAAAGTTTATAACCAACTATCTACAAGATAAATTAAATTAATCAATTTAAATATTATACATATAAAAAACGAGCCATCCATCACTGAATAGCTCGTTTTTTTATGATAAATATTTCAAAAACTATCAAATCTTCACCCAAGCTTGTTTGCGGTGACTTTCGATGATTCTTTCACAAATCAATAACTCACGCAAACCATCGGCGAAGGTTGGGAACGTTGGATTTTCTGGTTGTTTGCCTGCTGCAACTGCTGCATACACTTCTTTAAACAATTGTTTGGAAGTATCAGGAAAACCTTCGTTGTGTCCACCTGGGAAACTGATGAGGCTTTGTGCTTCACGGTAAAACAATGATGGGTCTTTCATCAATTGTTGGTTGGCTCCGTCACGCTTTCCTACCCACATTTCATTAGGTTTTTCTGAACACCACTCAAAATTCGCTTTCGAGCCAGAAATCTCCAAATTCAATCTATTTTTGCGTCCTGCTGCTACTTGGCTAACTGTTACACTTCCTTTATTACCATTATCGAATCTCAACAATACACTTGCATGATCTTCTGTATTAATCGGAACTTCCTGATAATCAGATGGTTCAAGCATTTTTCCTGAATACGTTTCGATTGCTTTTAATGGTTTCAAACGAGTTTTGTGAACTGTACTGAAATCGGCCATTACCTCTACGATTTTCAAACCTGTGATGTATTCAGTTACATCCAAAAGGTGCGAGCCAATATCTGCAATTGCTCTTGAATCGCCCGATTTATCTGGCTCTAAACGCCAGTTATAGTCAGTTTGATAGAAAAGCCAATCTTGCAAATAGCTACCCATGATTGAGTAAATTTCGCCTAAATCGCCTTTTTCACGCATGGTTTTCATCTGACGAACCAATGGATAATATCTCAAATTGAAGTGAACAGCATTAACCAAACCAGTTTCAGCTGCCAATTTCACTAATTCTTCAGCATCTTCTATTTTAGTAGCCAAAGGTTTTTCGCAAACCACGTGTTTACCAGCCAGTAAAACAGCTTTTGATTGTGAATAATGCAAGAAATTTGGTGTACAAACGTGTACACATTCAATATCTTCATCTTTCAACAAATCTTCAAAAATATAGGCACGTTCGATGCCTAAAGCATCAGCTTTTTCTCTGGCTAAACCAATATTCGCTTCGCAAAGTCCTAAAACTTCAATATTTGGCAAGCGACGAAGGGCTTCGATATGTGCAGGTCCGATGAAACCAGTGCCAACGACGGCAACTTTGATTTTTTTCATGGTTGAAGGCAAAAAAGGGTTAATTAATATTAAAAAAAAGAATTTCGTCCCAAAAATAGTAAGAGATTCCTTAGTTAAAACTACTTATGGCAAATTTTTCAGTATTACAGTAAATTGAGCTATATAAATAAAAGCCTTCTTTGGAAGTTTTATATTTACGAAGCAGGTGTAAAACAGGCGATTTTGGCTTTATTTTAAGCAAATTCGCTATTTCTTTATCAGCAGCTACTGCCCTAACCTCTTGCGTCATACTTTGTACATCAATTTGATAACGAATCAACAATGTACGAAAAAGCGAGCCTTCTAATAAGGGTTCACTGGTAAAGTTTGGTAGATTTTCGTTTGGAATATAGGTCTGTTCAACCATCATTGGTAAATCTTCTACCGAACGAAGGCGTTTGATGAAAATAAAATCCTCGTGACTTTCAGCATCTATGAGTGGTTTAAATGCAGCGTCCTCTAATTTTTTAATAACTGGTCCAGCCAAAACGAATGTTTTTCCATGTCTATCACTGGCAATTACTACCTCTGTCCACCCTTTCAATGACAATAAACCTAAAGACTTTCGACTAGCCGACACCGTACTTCCTTTACCATGTTGGCGAGTAATATACCCTTCTTTTACTAATTCATTGAGAGCCTGTCGAACAGTCATGCGGGTAGCATTAAATTCGCCACAAAGGTCATTTTCTGATGGTAAAAGTCCTCCTTCTTCGTATTGTCCCGATGTTATTTTTTCTTTTAAGTTTGCTTGTATTTGACGATAAAGAGGTATTTTCATAAGTAGCTAAGGGTCAATTTTTTGTAATGTACATTACATAACATCATTTATGAAAAAAGGCATTTAGGAATCCCAAATGCCTTTCCAAGACGAAAATACTTTAACCTATGATGAATAAACCCGATGAATCGGGGTACTCAAACTCTTTTGACTTTTTGTAAAGTCGAATATATTTTATACAACTTGTATAGACAACAGAATATTTATATACAAAAGAAATTAAAAATCACTATACAGGCAAATTTTTTAAGCGTTTTTTTTACAATTAATATATTTTATTCTATTTTCAGTCAAAAAAGTATTAGTTTTTCTTAAAAAAAGCAAAGCGATATAATGTCATATTTTTGATACATTTGTATATATTTTTCAGTAACCTACCACTGTATCTTTCACTTCAACAGATCCTAAACCCAAGCGTTTTTTTGCATCTTCTATAATTGTGGCAGTAGCCGTAGCTCCTAAACGAGTCACACCCAAATTCATCACTTTTAATAAACCATCAAGCGTACGCACGCCTCCTGCTGCTTTGATTTGTACTTTTTCGCAGGTATTTTCACGCATGAGTAATAAATCATGTTCGGTTGCTCCTTTATAATTGTAATCGCCATTGGCTTGTTTCACATAGCCATAGCCAGTCGAAGTTTTAATAAATTCTACTTCAAGTGCACTACAAATTTTACAAAGCTTGATTTTATACTCATCTTTTGGTAAAAAATCATTTTCAAAAATTACTTTTAATATCGCTCCATATTTATGACTTTCTTTCAAAATCGCACCGATTTCCTTCTTTATATATCGCCAATCTTCCGATAATACTTTACCAACATTAACCACCATGTCGATTTCCGTAGCTCCATCCTTACAAGCCTGACGAGTTTCTGCAACTTTTTGTTGAATTGTACTACTTCCATGTGGAAAACCAACAACCGTACAAACCGCCACGTCAGAATCTTTGAGCAGTTCGACCGCTTGTTTGACAAAATATGGCTTGATACAGACAGTAGCAACATCATATTTTTTTGCTAATTCACAACCTGCAATCAAATCAGCATCGGTCATTGTGGGATGAAGCAAAGAATGGTCAATCATCTTTGCAATTTGGTAAATAGTGTAGTTCATAATTTTAAAGTAAAATAATTAATTGTTTGATTTTGAAGGATTTTAGCGACAATAACCTTATAGATTAGCAAAGATAATATACACAACTTGTCTATACAAGTTAAGAAACTGATTTTGTAAAACAATTTCTTGAAAAATTGAAATTCTTGCTAAATCATTCTTCATTCAATAAATAATTAGACATCAATCATCGTATTTATAGTTTTTTTCGATAGTTTTGGAAAGTAATCATCAATGCTAAAACCTAAACTTCAAAAACATATATGAGTAATTCACTTTTTCGTAGAAAGGATGTCAACCAAGCTATTAAAGAAACCGAAAACCGAGACGAAGCACATTCGCTGGCTAAAGTACTGGGAGTTAGAGATTTAACCTTACTTGGAATTGCAGCAATTATTGGAGCAGGGATTTTCAGTACGATTGGATTAGCAAGTTTTAATGGGGGGCCAGCCGTTTCACTTTTATTTGTTTTTGTAGCAATTGCCTGTGTTTTTACTGCTTTAAGTTATGCACAATTTGCATCGATGGTTCCTGTGAGTGGAAGTGCTTATACTTATGCTTATGTTTCTTTTGGTGAGATGCTGGCTTGGATTATCGGTTGGGCATTGATTCTCGAATATGCCGTCTCAAATATGGTGGTTGCTATTTCATGGTCAAGTTATTTCACATCCATGCTTGAGGGATTTGGCATACATTTCCCCACTTGGCTTGCCGTTGATTATACCACTGCCAAAGAAGCCTTTGAAAGTGTACAGACTGGAAGTACAGAAATAAATGATGGAACCAAACGCCTTGCACAAGCCTTCCAAGATGCTCCAAGTTTTGGTTTTTTGAAAGTAATCTTCAATCTTCCTGCTGGAATGATTACTGTATTGATCACATCTCTTTGTTATATCGGAATCAAGGAATCACGTAATGCCAGTAATTTTTTGGTAGGTTTAAAACTCCTTGTCATTCTTTTAGTAATTGTTGCGGGTGTATTTTATGTAAAACCTGCCAATTGGTCGCCTTTTGCACCCAATGGTGTTCAGGGAGTTTTGAGTGGCGTAGCGGCTGTTTTCTTTGCATTTATTGGCTTTGATTCTATCTCAACAACTGCCGAAGAAGCCAAAAACCCCCAACGAGATTTGCCTCGTGCGATGCTTTTATGTTTACTTATTTGCACAATTTTATATGTTCTTATTTCATTAGTACTTACAGGGATGGTCAATTATAAAGAATTGAATGTTGCTGACCCATTGGCTTATGTATTTACAAATGTAGGTTTTGATTTTGTTGCAGGAATCATTTCAGTCAGTGCTGTTGTAGCGATTACTAGTGCTTTGTTGGCTTATCAAATTGGGCAGCCTCGTATTTGGATGACCATGAGTCGTGATGGTTTATTAGGCAAAAAATTTGGTGAAATTCACCCAAAATTCAAAACACCAGGCTTTGCTACCATTATTACAGGTATTTTAGTAGCAGTTCCCTCATTGTTTTTCAAGATGAGTTTCTTCGTTGATTTGACAAGTGTGGGTACTTTTTTTGCATTTATTTTGGTTTGTGCAGGAGTACTTTATTTGGATACAAAAGGCATGAGTAAAGACGCTAAATTTAAAATTCCTTATATCAATGCTAAGTATTTATGCGGAATTTTGATGATTGGAGCATTATACTTTACCTATTCACAAGGCGATGTGATGCAACATTTGGAAGAAAAGCCCCTCCTTTTTGTTTTCTGGACAGTTTGGGCTGGACTTTCGGTCATGAGTTTTAAGTATAATTTTTCATTACTCCCTATTTTTGGAATTTTAACGAACCTTTATTTAATGACCGAACTTGGCTGGACAAACTGGCGAATGTTTATCATTTGGATGAGCATTGGTTTGGTAATTTATTTCTCTTATGGATATAGCCACAGCAAACTGGCGAAGAAGTAAAAACAATCGACTATGAATGCATTAGCAAAGAATTCAAAATATAGACTGGGTGGGAAATTAATAAAAAAAATTCCCCAACCTAAGCTACTTACGTACGATGACTACGTAAAGCTTACTCCGCCCGATAGCGGTAATTTTGAATTACTCAATGGTAGAATTTTCTTTATGGCATCACCTACACCTTCACACCAACGTATTAGTCTCCGTTTAAGCTATTTTCTTGTGGGATTCATCATTCCGAATAATCTTGGAGAATTATTTGTAGCTCCTATGGATGTGCTTTTCACGCCACATGATACTTTTCAGCCTGACCTGCTTTTTATTACAAAAGAAAGACTCAATATAATCGGTGAAAATAAAATTGAAGGAACGCCTGATTTGGTTGTAGAGATTCTTTCCCCATCAAATGATACAAATGAGATGAGCTATAAAAAGCACATTTACGGAAGCACAGGTGTGAAAGAATATTGGTTGGTAAATGTAGAAAAACAAACCTTGACACTCTACAAACAGATAGACAATGAGCTTCGCTGGCAGAAAGATATTCAAAAAAACGAAGTACTGCAATCAGAAATTATCACAGGTTTTGAATTAGATTTAAGTAAAATATTTGAATAAATTTTAAATTTTCATTAACAAACCCTAACCCTCTCACTATTTTGGCAAATTTTAAAAAAGAAATCAAACTATACGATGCTGTGATGCTCGTATCGGGTTCGATGATTGGTTCTGGAATTTTTATTGTAAGTGCCGATGTGGCTCGACAAGTAGGCTCTACTGGTTGGCTTTTAGCCTCATGGCTTTTGGCTGGAGTATTGACCATGCTTGGTGCTTTATGCTACGGCGAACTTACTGCCATGTTTCCACAAGCAGGTGGACAATATGTTTTTCTTCAAAAGGCCTATGGCAAACTCACTGGTTTTCTCTACGGATGGTCGTTTTTTGCTGTTATTCAAACAGGAACGATAGCGGCAGTTGCCGTAGCTTTTGCCAAATATTCTGGTGTACTTTTTCCTGAAATTATAAGTGATAAGCACGAATTTTTTAGCCTTGGCGATACAAGTTTTAAACTTACTTCACAGCGTTTGCTCGCTATGGCGAGTATTGTTTTGCTAACTTATGCCAATACAAGAGGCGTAAAAGAAGGTAAAATTATCCAAAATATTTTCAGTACAACCAAGCTCGGTGCTATTGCTATGCTCATCATTTTAGGTTTTATTTTAGGAGCAAATGCTGATGTGATTTCTCAAAATTTTTCAAATATTTTTGATGCCTCAAGCTCTGCCAAAGTTGATGGACAATGGATTGTAACTGGCATTACAGGATTTGGAATTATCTTGGCAATTGGCGTAACGCAAGTTGGTACATTATTCTCAAGTGATGCTTGGAATGGACTGACTTTCGCAGGTGACGAGGTTGTAAATGCTGAAAAAACGATTCCAAGAGGCTTAGCGATAGGTACTATTTTAGTCACATCTTTATACATTTTGATGAATATTGCCTACCTATGCATTTTACCTTTAAAAGGCGACCCAAATGGTGCAGATGTATTGAGTCGAGGTATTCAGTTTGCTTCCGAAGATCGAGTTGCTGCTGCTGCCGCACAAGTCATTGGTGGACAAGGGTTTTCAGTGGTTGTAGCTATTTTGATTATGATTTCTACTTTTGGCTGTAATAATGGCTTGATTTTATCGGGTGCAAGAGTTTATTATACAATGGCAAAAGATGGTTTGTTTTTCAAGAATTTTGGAAAATTAAGCGAAGCTGGTGTACCTAAGAATGCTCTTTGGTGGCAATGTGCTTGGGCTTGTTTTCTTTGTTTGACAGGAAAATATGGTGATTTACTCGACTATTTGATGGGTGTTGTTATATTATTTTATGCGTTTACGATTTATGGAATTTTTATTTTACGCAAAAAAATGCCCGATGCTGTTCGTCCAATCAAAGCTCCAGGTTATCCGATTCTTCCTATGATTTATGTAATTGTAGCCTCAGCAATTGTATTGATTTTAATTAAAGAAAAACCTCAATTTACCTATCCTGGGCTCGGAATTGTAGCTATTGGTATTCCTGTCTATTATTGGTTTAATAGTAAGAAAGAATAAACTCTTAGCAATTAGCTTTTAGCGATTAGCTAAAATATAACAAATAAAAACTTTATTGAAAGCTAATAGCCAATCGCTAAAAGCTAATTGCTCATAATACAATGCGAAAAATTATCTTTTTCGATACCGAAACCACTGGTTTGCCTAAATACTATAATGCACCTATCACGCAAGAGAATAATTGGCCTCGGTTGGTGCAATTGGCTTTTCTTGAATATTTTGAAGACGGTAGTTTGTCAGCAAAACATAATTATATTATCAAACCAGAAGGATTTTCAATTCCACGAGATGCTACGCTTATTCACCGAATATCTAATCAACAAGCTCAAACCGAAGGACACGATTTAACAAAAGTCTTAGATCTTTTTGCAGATGCAATTAACGAATCTGTGATTTTGATAGCTCATAATTTTGACTTTGATAAAAACATTGTTGGAGCAGAATTTGTCAGAAAAAATTTCGACACAAAACCACTCTTGACTAAGCGAAGTTTTTGCACAATGAAAAACAAAAATGTAGTAAATTTTTGTGAAATTCAAGGCAAAAATGGTTATAAATGGCCCAAATTAGAAGATTTATACTTTAAGCTTTTCAAAGAAAAAATAAGCAATGCCCACGATGCAAGTGTTGATATTCAAGCAACAGCCAAATGCTTTTGGCAATTATTGAAGCTTGGGGTGGTTAGATGATAATGACAATTCAGAAAATTATTCTACTTTTTTTGCAAAAAAGAAACAATTCTTTACCTTTGCTACACAAAATCTTCAAAAGCCGATGAAGTTCCTCGTTTTTGTTTGCTAAGTGCAAACTTTCTCTACTTATTTCCTTTTTAAAAGAGATTATTTTCAATAATTCTCAACGTTTCCGTTTTTAATAATTTTATTTTTTAATCTGAAATATTTCAGACTAATACCTTTTTCTCATGCGAAAAGTAGTCAATTTATTTATGCAAGCCATTCGTGGCGAAGAACAAAACTATACAGATATTAGTATCAATCGAGCCATTTTTCTATTATCAGTACCTATGATTTTAGAGATGATTGGCGAATCTCTATTTGCAGTTGTTGATGCGTTTTTTGTAGCTCGATATGTTGGCACAGAAGGCGTTGCAACCGTTGGTTTGACAGAATCAGTGCTTACTTTAATTTATTCGGTAGCCATCGGGCTGAGTGCAGCTGCTACAGCAATTGTGGCTCGCCGAGTGGGTGAAGGCAACAAAATTGGTGGTGGCTTAGCCGTTGCCCAAGTCATCATGATTTCCCTCGTTTTAGGCATTTCAGTAGGTATCATTGGCTTTGTATTTGCCGAAGATATTCTTCGTATAATGGGTGGTAGTGAGCATTTGATTGAGAAAGGCTCAAGCTTTACACGAATCATTTTTGCGAGTAGTCCATCTATTGTTTTGCTTTACACACTTAGCGGAGCTTTGCGTGGTGCAGGTGATGCTTCCACTGCCATGCGTTCGATTTTATTAGCCAATTTCGTCAATATCCTTATGGATTTTATCTTAATTCCTGTCATGGGCTTAGGAGTAGAAGGTGCAGCAATTGCCACAACTGTTGGACGAACAATTGGCGTTTTGTATCAATTGTATGCTTTGTATCGTGGCAATGGAAATGTACAGATTTTGATAAAACAATTTGTTCCTGACAAAGAAGTGATCAAAAATATGCTCAGTGTGGCTGCTGGTGGCACAGGGCAATTCTTGATCCAATCTGCAAGTTGGATTTTCCTAACTCGAATCTTGTCATCATTTGGCAGCGAAGTTGTTGCAGGTTATACAATTGCTATCAGAATTATCATTTTCACTATTTTGCCTTCTTGGGGAATGTCAAATGCAGCAGCAACCTTGGTCGGGCAAAACCTTGGAGCAGGAAAACCTGAACGTGCTGAAACTTCCGTTTGGCGAACCGCTTTTTATAACATGTTGTTCTTACTTTTGGTTGGACTCGTGTTTGCGTTCTTTGCCAAAGACTTTGTTGAGATTTTCACCAATGAGCCAAACGTTGTTGCTAATGGTGTTTTATGCTTGCAAATCGTATGCTTAGGATATATTTTCTTCGGTTACGGTATGGTCATCGGGCAATCGCTCAATGGTGCGGGCGATACACTTTCACCAACAATTATGAACTTTGTCTGTTTCTGGCTCATCGAAATACCATTGGCCTATTTTCTTGCAAAAAGCCTTGCTTGGGGGCCTTTGGGTGTATTTTCTTCAATTGCTATCAGTGAGTCGATTTTGGCAATCGTAGCCATTTTTGTATTCAGAAGAGGTCGTTGGAAAAAAATGAAAGTCTAAACCTTATAAAAACCTGCAAGGTCTTTTTCAGACCTTACAGGTTTTACGCAAATTTTAACGAACTTTGCATTCAAAACATTTTCTTATTTAATCAATTGAAAAATTACTTTCGATTACTTTCTTACGCCAAACCGCTCGGTGGTTTCATCGTACCGTTTGTTTTAACTTCATTGTTAGCAAGTATTTTTGGTGTATTAAATTTCACCCTACTGATTCCATTGTTGAATGTACTATTCGACCAAGTAGATTCACAGCAAGTCTCGAAAATGCTAACGTCTTCTTCTGATTTTAGTTTGACAGGCCAGTTTAATTTCTATTTCGCCAAATACCTTGCTCAATATGGAAAATTTGGAGCTTTACAATTTGTTTGTGGAATTCTGACCGCCTCCATTATCTTTTCTAATATTTTTAAATATGTCAGTATCAGACAATTAGAACGCTTCAAATCAAATATGGTTGCTAATTTAAGGCAATCCGTTTTTGATAATTCAATTAATCTGCATCTTGGTTTTTTCAGTAATGAACGCAAAGGAAATCTCATTTCTCGCATTGTAACTGATGTACAAGAAGTCGAAAATTCGATTGCCAATACATTTTCTGCAGCAACCAAAGAAGTATTTCTATTCATTGCTTATATCTACTCACTCTTTGTAATTTCTTGGAATTTAACACTTTTTGCCTTATTGGTAATTCCTGTCTCTGGTATTTTTATCTCCACACTTGTGAAACGCATGAGACGAGATGCGGGCGAAGGACAACAAAGATTGAGTAATTTGATTAGCTTGATGGACGAAGCATTTGGCGGAATGAGAGTTGTAAAAGGCTTTGTAGCAGAAAACTTTATCACCGAAAAGTTCAAGAATGAAAATCAAGGCTATCGGAAAGCGATTTTCAGTTTGGCCGCTCGTCGAGAAATGTCTTCCCCTTTCTCCGAAATCATGGGAGTGATGGTTGTCGTAGGTATTTTACTATATGGAGGTTCTTTAATTCTTGGTGGAAATTCTGAACTATCAGCTTCTGAATTTATCGCATATATTGCAATTTTCTCGCAAGTAATGAGACCAGCTAAAGACATTTCAAATGCCTTCAGTTCGGCACAAAGAGGCTTGGCCTCGGGCGAGAGAATCTTGGAACTAATTGATAATGAGTCTCTTATAAAAGATAAAGCAAACCCTACTAAACTTGATAAATTTGAAAATAGTATTAAAGTTGAAAATGTTAATTTCACTTACGAAGGAGATGTAGAAGTCTTGAAAAATATCAGTTTTACTCTCCCAAAAGGAAATACGATTGCTTTGGTTGGCTCTTCAGGTGGTGGAAAATCAACGATTGCTGACTTGATTCCTAGGTTTTATGACCCAAATTCTGGTCAAATTCTGATAGATGGCATTGACATTAAAGATGTTTCGCAGCATTCGCTTCGCAAACTAATGGGAATCGTTACCCAAGAGGCTGTTTTATTTAATGATACCATCTATAATAATATTGCTTTTGGTGAAAATGTATCTTTAGAAGAAGTTATTGCAGCGGCTAAAATTGCCAATGCCCACGAATTCATCATGCAACAAGCATCTGATTATCAGACAGTTATTGGTGATAGAGGCACAAAGCTTTCAGGTGGACAACGCCAACGACTTTCTATTGCAAGAGCCATTTTACAAAATCCTCCTATCTTGATTTTGGATGAAGCAACTTCGGCTTTAGATACAGAATCAGAGAAATTAGTGCAAGAAGCACTCACAAACCTCATGAAAAATCGCACAACTTTGGTGATTGCACATCGCCTAAGTACGATTCAAAATGCGGATCAAATTTTGGTTGTACATCAAGGACAAATCATCGAGCGTGGTAAGCATGACGAACTCTTGCAAATCGAAGATGGTTTCTATAAAAAACTAAGTACCATGCAAACGCTATGATTACCCGACGTGATATATTGGTAAAAGCTGCTAATTTTTGTGCTTATCAAGAACGTACACACGCCGAAGTGCGTGAGCGTTTACAAAAATGGGAAGTTTGGGGTGATGAAGCCGAAGAAATAATTGCGTATTTGATTGAAGATAATTTCTTAAATGAAGAGCGTTTTGCCAAGATTTTTGCAGGAAGCAAGTTTCGGGTAAAACAATGGGGAAGACAAAAAATCAAATATGAACTCAAAGCCCGAAAACTGTCCGAATATTGCATCAGAGTTGGTATGGCCGAGATTGATGACGATGATTATATTGACACCCTAAAAACCATTCTTGAAAAGAAAAAACAAGAACTTCGTGCTGAAAAGCAAACCATGATTATAAAGCAAAAACTCGCTCGTTATGCCATTGGCAAAGGTTTTGAAAGTGATTTGGTTTGGGAAATGATTGGCAAAATAATGACACAAAAATAGCTCATCACTATGGTGATGAGCTATTTTATTATATTAAGTACTATTTATTGTTTTGTTAAAACAACCTTAGTGGTAGTTACCACCCCAGCTGTTGTTTCTGATGAACTCCAAGTCATTTGATTGCCACTAAAAGTTACATCTTCTGTGGTGGTGGTTCCGTCAGTATCTGTGATTGTTAATTTCCCAGATTTTACTTCGTATTTGGCAGTTCCACTTGTTCCTATAAAGTCATCTGCTGTTGCCTGGCAAGCTGCTGGCACCGAAGCAGTCAAGTCTCCATTACTTTTAAATGTAAATGTAACATCTTTAAAACAAGGTAAAAAAGCCAATAATAAAGGAAATTGGTCAGTTTCTGGCTTCGTTCCTTCTTTTACCAAAATACCGCTAATTTTCCATGTACCTTCAATTTGGGCTGATGGTGTATCTGAATCACTTTTTGAACAATTCATTACCGCCATTGCTAAGGACGACAACACAAGTAGTACAACAACTTTTCTAAAATTGGATGAGATTTTCATAAAACTTTGGATTTTTAAATTATTTGATTGGGCAATTTACCTATTAGAACACTACTACAACGAATTTCTATTCAGAAAATTTGTAAATATTTAGTAAACGGCGAAATTAAAACCTGCCTCAAACATTTTTTCTTCCGTTTCATTCAAAAAATGTTGATGTTGCTATAAATTCCTTGCACTTTTGACACAATATCAATCATGAACGCATTTCTTTGGTTCGAAAGCATTATTATAAGTATGAAAAAAAATTGCCTCCTAATTTTAGCTATTACTGGCATTGTTTTGACTTCTTGCAAAAAATCACAAGATAGTAATACAACTCCACAGTATAAATCATTGACCGAAGCCGTTTATGCTTCTGGAAATATTTATCCAAAAAACGAATATAAACTCACCGCCAATGCGGATGGCTTTTTGGTCAAACAAACAGCATTTGAAGGAGATATTGTCAATAAAAATCAAGTGATTTTCCAACTTGAAAGTGTCTCGCAAGATGCTCGTTTGGAGGCTTCCAGTAATATTCTTCGTCAATCAGAAGCAAATTTTAGTGATAATTCACCTATTTTAGATGAACTTGAATCACAACTTAGAAATGCCCGCACAAAATTGAGCAATGATTCAGTGAATTTCGTTCGTTACAAAGAATTATATGAACGAAACGCTACAACGAGAATCGAATATGAGCGAGCAGAATTAGCTTATCAAACTTCTAAAAACGATGTTTCGGCAAGACGAAAAGCTTGGCTGCGTACTAAAAATCAATTATATGTTGATTTACAAAATTCAAAATCAAACTATAAAGTCAATGCTCGTGAAGGCGATAATTTCAGAATTAAGAGTTTTGAAGCAGGGAAATTATACGAAATCTATAAAAAACAAGGAGAATTGGTCAGAAAAGGAGAAGCAGTAGCTTTGGTTGGCGATGCAAATGAAGTCTATGCCCAATTGGCCATCGACGAAGCTGATTTTGTAAAAGTGCAAATCGGACAAGAAATCTTAATTAAAATTGATGTCTATAAAGACAAAGTTTTCAAAGCAAAAGTGAGTAAACTTTATCCAAAACTCAACAAAGCAGACCAGACTTTTAGGGTTGATGCTGAATTTATTGACGAAAAACCCAATGCTTACTATGGAATGACAATAGAAGCCAATATCATAGTTTCTCAAAATTCAAAAGTGCTAACGATTCCAAAAAACTACTTAGTTGGTACCGATTCAGTTTGGATTGAAGAAAACGGAGATAAGAAAAAAATCAAGATTACTAAAGGTGTAGAAAATCTTGATTTAGTAGAAGTAAAATCGGGACTAACTGAAAAGTCTGTTCTGATTATGAGTAATTAGTCTGTGGAACGAACCGAGTGGCAGTCGCTTCTACTTCGTTCATAGAATCTCAGATATACGATTTAGTCTTAATTCTTTTTCGGCGAACTGGAAGTTCGCCCCACAGACAATGAACTTAAAAATCTCATTTCAAATAGCCAAAACGCACTTATTGACAAAGAAACGCCAAACATTGATTGCAATGCTTGGCGTTACCTTCGGAATTGCAATGTTTATCGTGATGATTTCAATTATCAAGGGGGTCAATCAATTTCTCGAAGACTCTGCATTAGATGCCACTCCTCATGTCAGAATTTATAAAGAAATTACGAGTAATCATCCAAGTTTGATTGAAGAGGCAAATCCAACAGGATTGAACATTATTTACCACCAATTACCAAAAAATGAGTTAGCAAATATCAAAAATGGCCTACAAATAGCCGCAAATATTGAAAAAGAATCAGCAGTTTTTGGCGTTTCGCCTCAGCTTAGTTCACAAGTTTTCTTTAATAAAGGACCGATTCCAATTTCTGGACAAATCGCAGGCGTCGAAATCCTTAAAGAGGATAAACTTTATAATCTCAAAAAACGAATCAAAGCTGGAAGCATGGAAGCTCTACTTTCAACACCAAACGGGATATTAATGGGTAAGATTTTAGCTAGAAATTTGAATGTTAAAACAGGTGATAAAATTACGATTACAACACCAACAGGTAATTTGAAATTAGTGAAAGTAGTAGGAATTTATGGTTTTGGTATTCAGACCGTGGATGGTGTAAAATGCTATGCAAATATTTCGATGGTACAAGAAATTTTGCAAAAAGATAAAAGCTATATCACTGATATTCACATCAAAATGAAAGATGCACAAGCAGCCTTGAATTATAGCAAAATTTTGAGAAATCAATATGGTTATAAAACACAAGACTGGGCAGAAGCAAACTCAGCTTTTTTAGCGGGAGATAAAATCAGAAATGGCATGGTTATTATTGTTTCGATTACGCTTTTGGTAGTTGCTGGTTTTGGTATTTATAATATCATGAATATGAATGTTATTAACAAAATGAAAGATATTGCTATCTTAAAAGCAACTGGTTTTGCTGGAAACGACATCATTTCAATCTTCCTGATTCAATCAATCATTATTGGTATTTTGGGAGCTTTATTGGGTATTTTAATTGGTTTTGGACTAAGTTATAGTGTTTCGGTGATGCCTTTTGATGCGGGAGATTTTCTGGATATAAAGACTTTCCCCGTTGTTTTTCAAGGAAAATATTATGCAATGGGGATGGCTTTTGGGGTTATCACAACGCTTTTAGCTGGGTATTTTCCCGCTCGAAAAGCATCAAAAATTGACCCCGTTGCGATATTGAGGGGGTAATAGGAAGAACAATCACACAAAATCTATACTGAAATTTGACAATTAAAAAAATGAATAAAATCGAAATAGCAAGCTCCCCTTTAGGGCAATCCGATGGGTCTGTTGGACTTGTATTATCAGCAAATAATATCAATAAATATTTCTACGAACCTGAAAAGTTTCAAGTTTTGAAGAATATTTCTTTTGAAGCAAACAAAGGCGAATTTTTGGCTTTAGTCGGTAAATCTGGCTGTGGAAAATCAACGCTTTTGTATATTCTTTCTACGATGGATACTGACTATGATGGGTCGCTTGTGATGAATGGCGAACGCTTAACTGGCAAAACGCAAGACCAGTTGGCAGCTTTTCGTAATGAACATTTAGGTTTTGTTTTTCAGTTTCACTTTTTGTTGCCCGAGTTTACCGTTTTACAAAATGTAATGCTTCCTGCATTGAAATTAGGTAAATACTCAGCTAAAGAAATTGAAGAACGTGCCTACCAAAAACTCAAATTGGTTGATATTCATGAACAAGCACTCAAACAATCTTCTAAACTTTCGGGTGGACAACAACAACGAGTAGCCATAGCACGAGCATTAATAAACGACCCCACAATTATTATGGGCGATGAGCCAACGGGCAATTTGGATAAAAAGAATTCGGAGATAGTTTTTGAAATTTTTAAGCAAATTGCTCACGAAAACAATCAAACAATCATTGCTGTCACACACGACCCCGATTTTGCCAAAGGAAGCGATAGAATAATAGAAATGTCAGATGGGCAAATAATCAAATGATGGATAATAAGAATAAAATAGCAGCTTTTGTAATTTTTGCAATGACAATAATTGCTACGTTTTTTAGGTGGTATATTTTTGATATTGAGCTAAAAATCAATCTTTTATTGACATTGGTTTCATGTGTTGTACTCACAACTACATGGATATTTTTCACTAAATTATATGCGTATTTCGACCGAGTAATGCCTTATGATAAAGGAATTTTCAAACGTTTATCGTTACAAATTGTCATAACATTAGTTTTTTTAACCATTGTTTCAAGAATGGTGTTTGCAATCGGTGTAAACTTTGGCTCATTTCAGCACATAATTGTCAAGCAATTAACAAATCTTACGCAAATTGCAGGAATTACTGCTGAAATCTTATGGGTAATTTTATTAAATGTAGCTCATTTTTCGCATTATTCTTTAGAAAAATGGCGTGAAAATGCTCTACGAGCTACTAATCTCGAAAAAGAGAAATCACAGGTACAGTTCGATAATTTAAAAAATCAGCTCAATCCTCACTTTTTATTTAATAGTCTGACTTCTTTAGATTCACTGATTCAAGAAAACCCAACTTTGGCACGAGAGTTTTTACAACAATTGTCAAAAGTCTTTCGATATGTGTTAAAAAACAAAGAAAAAGGCTTGGTAAGTCTCGAAACAGAGTTAAACTTTATTAAGAATTATGTAGCTCTACTAAAAACTCGCTTTGGTGATTCTTTGACTATTAATTTCAATATTTCTGAGGCTGTTTTAGAGCAGCAAGTTGCCCCTGTTACACTTCAGATATTGATTGAAAACGCACTAAAACACAATATTATCAACCAAGTTAATCCACTGATTATCAATATTTTAAACCAAGAAGACTATTTAATTATCGAAAATAAAATTCAATTAAAAAAACAAGTAGAAACTTCGAACGGACAGGGTTTAAATAACCTCAAGTCGCTATATAGTTTTTTGAGCGAGAGAGAAGTTCTGATTGAAACGAATGGTACTTTTCGAGTAAAAATCCCCTTGATATAAATTAAGATGTATGTTTTAGACGATAGACTTTACGTTTATAGCCTACTGCGTACAGCGTAATGCCTAAAGCAAAAAAACATGAAAATATTACTCATAGAAGATGAACCTTTAGTAGCCAAAAACCTTGAGAATTTGGTTAAAGACATCGAACCTTCTGCTATATTATTAGCCACTATTGGTAGTGTCAATGAAGCATTAGAATGGTTTAAACAATACCCTGAACCCAGTTTAGTGCTGTCAGATATTCAGCTCTCTGACGGTGTAAGTTTTGATATTTTTCAAGAAATCCAGCCACAATGTCCAATTATATTTACTACAGCTTACGATGAATACGCCATTCAAGCATTTAAGCTTAATAGCATTGACTATCTATTAAAACCAATTGATAAAGACGAACTAAAAAATGCTTTTGACAAATATAAACGACTCAGTAACACAACTAATCAAGGTTTTCGTGAACAACTTACGCATTTACTGAGTGATTTGGGAAATCGCTCCACAACTCCAAAATTCAAAACTCGTTTTACAGCACATCATCAACGAAATATTGTTGCCATAACAGTTGAACGAATTGCCTGTTTTTATAGGGATGAAGTAATTTGGATACAAACTACTGATAATCAAAGACTTATCACCGATTATAATTCATTAGACGAAATTGAAGAACTTTTAAATCCTAATGAATTCTTTAGAGCGAATCGCCAATTTATTGCTAATAAGAGTGCTATTGAAAGTTATAGAACACATTTTACTGGGAAAATTGAATTAAAATTAGCCGTTTCAACCAAAGAAGAAATCGTGGTAAGTAAAGAAAAAGCACATCAATTTAGAGGCTGGTTTGAGTTGGGTTAAGATTTGTTTTTATCAAAAAAACGATTAAATTTGAACAAAACTTCTGAAAAATGCTGACAGAAACTTTAGTAAGCGACAAAAAATATAGCCTTGAGGAGTATTTTGAATTTGAAAAAACTTCTGAAATCCGTCATGAATTTGTGAACGGAGAACTTATTCCTATGCCTGGAGAATCAAAAAAAGCAAATGAAATAGCAGGAAATATCTATGTTTCTTTGCGAAATAGCTTCAAAAAAAGAGCTCTAAAAGTGTATAATCACGATGTAAGATTAATGCTTGATAACGGAAGTCGTTATCGCTATCCCGACATTGCGGTTGCACCTACGATCGATGATGAAGATTCGCACGCTATCACTCAACCTGTACTTATCGTTGAGGTTTTTTCAGAAAATTCGGTAAAAATTGATACTGTTGATAAACTGAAAGAATATTCTGTCTTGCCTACTTTGCAATATTATTTGATTGTTTCACAAGAAGAGCCTTTTGTAGAAGTTTATGCCAAAAATGCTGATAAATGGGAATTTCGCTACTATGCCGATTTGCAAGAAAGTATAGAATTAAACACCCTTAATGTTTCTCTTTTAATGGGCGATATTTTTGAAGGGATTTTCTAAATCATCAATAAACGCCAAACACCAGAAATAAGCAATAAAACCAAGCAGAAAGGAGTAAGCACTTTCCAAGAAAGATACATGAGTTGGTCAACACGCAAGCGAGGAAGTGTCCAACGCACCCACATTTGAATCAAAATCAGTAAATAAGCTTTTGAAACTAACCAAAAAGCTCCCCAAAGGTCGCTCGACCAATGACCAATTTCACCACTTGTCCAAGTTCCAAGAGTTACGAAACCGATATTTGGAAAAGGAGAATTCCAACTTCCTAAAAATAAAATCGTTCCCAAAATTGAAACCAATAGCATCATCCCGTATTCAGAAAGCATCACAATGGCCCAGCGAAATCCTGAATATTCAGTATGAAAACCACCAATCAACTCCGACTCAGCTTCGGGCAAATCGAACGGAGCCCGATTGGCTTCTGCCAATGAAGCAATAAAGTAAATCACAAAGACAATGATTAAAAAGGGATTTCTGAGAATATTCCAAGTTAAAATCCCTCCATATTGGCTAACTTCAATGCCTGTTGCTTTTACTCCAAAAAGGTAGTTTTTTTCAACAGAAAAAATTCCTTGTTGAAAGCTAATCTCTTGTAAGTCAAGGGTTTGTGTAATCAAAATCACACATAAAACCGATAAGCCTAAAGGCACCTCATAAGATATAATCTGAGCCACCGAACGCATTGCCCCCAATAAAGAGTATTTATTATTTGACGACCAACCTGCCATCAAAATTCCTAAAATGTCTAAAGAAACCACCGCTAAAAGCATAAAAACACCTGTTTGCGTTGCCGAACCTCGTAGATTTGGCGAAAGTGGAAACAAGGCAAATCCAGCAAAAATTGCCATAAAAATCATCAGAGGAGCAAACTTAAACATCTTCCTATCTGCTACGGCAGGTACAATGTCTTCTTTCTGAATCAATTTTAATAAGTCAGCAATCAATTGCAAAAGTCCCCATTTACCAACTTCCATTGGCCCAGTACGGTCTTGAATAAATGCCGAAACTTTACGTTCGACATAAACCCCAACGACAACATTGGCAAAAATTGCAGCAAGAAATATGAGTATTGTTATGAGCATTTTGGGGTGCTTTAATTAGTATAGAACGCAGATTTTTATGATTTAGCAGATTTATTATGATAACATTGTGACATCATTTTTTATCATAATTATCATAAAAATCAGCGTTCTATATTTATTTATTCAATTTTCGTGCCTAATCAAAACTCTGCACTCTTAGGCGTACGAGGGAAAGGAATTACGTCACGGATGTTGGTCATGCCTGTTACAAACAATACCAAACGCTCGAAACCAAGTCCAAAACCTGCGTGTGGTGCCGAACCAAATTTACGAGTTTCGAGGTACCACCAAATGTTTTCTGGGTCTATACCAACTTCTTTAGTACGAGCTAAAAGCTTTTCATAATCGTCTTCACGTTGTGAGCCTCCAATGATTTCACCAATGCCTGGAAATAATACATCCATTGCACGAACGGTTTTGCCATCTTCATCTTGCTTCATGTAAAACGCCTTAATATCCTTCGGATAATTAGTCAAAATCACTGGTTTTTTGAAGTGTTTTTCTACCAAATATCGCTCATGCTCCGACTGTAAATCTATGCCCCATTCAACAGGATATTGGAATTTTTTCTCTTTGTGAGGTTTTGAACGTAGCAAAATTTCAATGGCTTCGGTATAAGTCAAACGCTCAAATTTATTTTCAACTACAAATTTTAGTTTTTCTAACAAGCTCAATTCGCTACGCTCATTTTGTGGTTTGCTTTTCTCTTCTTCCAACAAACGTTTTTCTAAGAAAGCTAGATCATCAGCACAGTTTTCGAGAGCATATTTGATTACATACTGCACAAAATCTTCTGCCAAAGCCATGTTGTCTTCCAATTCGTAGAAAGCAACTTCTGGCTCAATCATCCAAAACTCTGCCAAGTGACGAGTCGTATTTGAATTTTCTGCACGGAAAGTTGGCCCAAAAGTATAAATTTTCGATAAAGCTAAAGCTCCCAATTCTCCTTCCAATTGCCCCGAAACCGTCAAACTTGTCTGACGACCAAAGAAATCTTGGCTATAATCAATGCTTCCATCTTCTGCTCTTGGAGGTTTTTCCATGTCAAAATTTGTTACATGAAACATTTCACCTGCACCTTCGGCATCAGAAGCAGTGATGATTGGCGTATGCAAATAAAAGAAACCGTTGTCGTTATAATATTTATGAACAGCATAAGCCAAGGCATGACGAATGCGGAAAATTGCTCCAAAAGTATTGGTACGGAAGCGTAAATGGGCTTTTTCACGCAAAAACTCCATCGAATGCTTCTTTGGTTGCATCGGGAAAGTTTCGTCGGCTGTACCGTAAACTACGATTTTTTCAGCTTTTACTTCAACTGCTTGTCCGCTCCCCATCGAAGCGATAAGTTTGCCTGTTACAGCTACACAAGCCCCAGTTGAGACTAATTTTAAAGTTTCCTCATCAATTGCTCCACCTTCGGCAACTGCCTGAATATTATGTATCGTTGAGCCATCATTAATGGCAATAAAAGTGACGGCTGCTTGTCCACGTTTGGTACGTACCCAACCTTTTACAGTTACTTCTTGTTCGCTTGGCGTTTGCTTCAGTAATTCCTTGATTTGCATAATTCTCTCTTGATTCTTGAATTGAACTGCAAAAATAGAAATAAAACTCATCTAAAACTTTGATTAAGCTGATTTATCTGATTGAGCAGATTGGTTTTTATGAATTTTATATAGGAATTTAAGTATTTTTTGTACCTTAGTTTTATTAAATACAAAGAATATGGTACTTGAAAGCGACGTAGAAGTTATCAAACGCAAGATTCCCGAAGAATTCATTTATGAAATCATGGATGGAAAACCTATTTATTATAAAGGTTATAAGGAAGCGATAAAAAATCATTTAACCGCAGAAGAAATTATGGGGTGCGGTTCATTACAAGCAGAATTAATCAATTTTATTCTTGAAATTATTTATCGTTCATACGACCGAACAAAATACCGAGTTCATACCAATGAATCTGGCTTGCAATTAGGGTATAAAGATACTCTTGCTGGAGATATTCTAATTTATGATAAAGCTGTTTTAACTGCCGATAAAATCACGACTAAATATTCTAATGTTCCACCAAAATATATTATTGAAATAGACACCAATGCTGATTTGAGTGAAAGTAGTTTTATAGACTATTTTACCCGAAAAACCGAAAAACTTTTTGAATTTGGCACAGAAAAAGTCTTTTGGATAATTACAGCTTCTCAAAAAGTAATTATTGCACAACCCAACGAAGATTGGTTAATAAAAACTTGGCACAAAGAAATCGAGCTTTTTGATGGAATTAGCGTCAATATTGGTAAATATCTTGAAGATGAAGGCATAAAAGTTTCATAAAATCAAACGATATATCTATTAAAAAAGGTTAAGCTTCATTGCTTGACCTTTTTTGTTTAATTTTGCAGAAAAAATAAAAAAATTTGTGGATGAATGCCATTCATCATTCATCATTCATCATTCATCATTCATATAAATGGCACTTAGCGAACAAGAAATACTACGCCGTCAGAAAAGACAAGACTTAATGGCAATGGGAATTGACCCCTACCCTGCCGAATTATTTGAGGTAAATGTAACGGCCGCTGATATTGAAAAAAACTACGAAAATAACAAGATTGACTACAAAAACGTATCAATTGCAGGGCGTTTGATGAGTTTCCGAATCATGGGAAGTGCGTCATTTGTTGAGTTACAAGACTCAACTGGACGTATTCAATTGTACTTCCGCCGTGACGATTTATGTCCTGGCGAAGATAAAACTTTATATAATACTGTTTTCAAAAAGTTGCTTGATATTGGCGATATTATTGGTGTAAAAGGATATGTTTTCACAACTCAAACGGGTGAAACTTCGATTCATGTAACTGAATTTAAGATTTTAAATAAATCGCTTCGTCCACTTCCAATTGTAAAAGAAGTTGATGGCAAAACTTATGACGCTTTCTCTGACCCAGAGCAACGCTATCGCCAACGTTACGTAGATTTAATTGTCAATCCGCATGTAAAAGAGGTTTTTGTAAAAAGAGCAAAAATCATCAGTACGATGCGTAGAATGTTCGACGATAAAGGTTGGTTAGAAGTAGAAACGCCAATACTTCAACCAATTCATGGTGGTGCAGCCGCTCGGCCATTTGCCACACACCACAATACGCTTGATATGCCTTTGTATATGCGTATTGCCAACGAATTGTACCTAAAACGCCTCATCGTAGGAGGTTTTGAAGGAGTTTATGAGTTTGGCAAAATGTTCCGTAACGAGGGAATGGACAGAACGCATAATCCAGAATTTACCTCATTAGAATTCTACGTGGCCTACAAAGACTACGAATGGATGATGGGAATTACAGAAGAGATTTTTGAGAAAGTAGCAATGGCGGTTCATGGTTCAACTACCTTTAAATTGGGTGAAAATGAATTGAATTTTGCGGGACCATTTGCTCGTTTGAGCATTTTAGAAGCCATCGAAAAATATACTGGCGTAAACTTAGCCAATTTGAGTGAAGAAGAAACTCGTGCTTATTGCCGTCAGTGGGGCATGGAAATTGACGACACAATGGGCAAAGCCAAATTAATTGATGAAATTTTTGGAGAAAAAGTAGAATCAAATTTGATACAACCGACTTTCATTATTGATTACCCAGTTGAAATGTCGCCTTTGACTAAAAAACATCGTTCAAAACCAGGTTTAGTTGAACGTTTTGAGCTATTTGTCAATGGAAAAGAGGTGGCGAATGCTTACTCAGAGCTAAACGACCCAATTGACCAACGTGAGCGTTTTGAGGAACAAGCAAGATTGGCCGAGCGTGGAGATGACGAAGCAATGGCCATGGACGAAGATTTTATTCGCTCACTCGAATACGGAATGCCTCCAACCGCAGGAATTGGCATCGGCATCGACCGTTTGACAATGATGCTAACCGACAATGTGAGTATTCAAGAAGTGCTTTTCTTCCCACAAATGCGACCAGAAAAGAAACAAGAACTTTCACAAGAAGCTGATTATGAAGCCATTGGTATTCCAGCAGTTTGGGTACCAGCCTTACAAAAAATGGGTTTTGTAATGGTTAGTCAATTGAAAGAAGCAAACGCTAATAAAATCTTCAATGATTTGGGAGGTATGAGAAAGAAATTGAAAATTGACGAAAAAATGCCAAGTAAAGAGGAAGTTGAGGCTTGGGTAAAGTAATTTTTAAAATAATCAACTTAGAAAAGCGGAATATAAAAATTCCGCTTTTTTTATTAAGCGGTCATATTGCTTTCCGATTTATCTCGTTAAATTTGTCAAACCCAAATATGGAATTCCTATAAAGAAATTCTTGAAGTTAATCAAAAAACATTGGCAATCACCTTCAAAATTTTGGTTGATGCTTGCAAAAAATAAGCTTTTAATATACATTTTCACCTATAAACCCACTATAATGATAAAGTACCCATTCAAATCTCAACTATTTTTATTCGTAATTATTGCTTGTATTTCTTGCAGTTGTCTTGTACCTGAAAAACCCAAAACAGCCTATGTTGATTCTACCAATATAAACCTTACCCCAAGTATTGATAGTGTACTTGCCAATCAATTAGGTGCTGATGATTATGGAATGAAAACTTATGTAATGGCATTTTTGAAAAAAGGGCGAAAACGTTGGATGATTGACTCAGTTACTGCTAATAAGCTCCAAAAAGCCCACATGGAAAATATTGGACGATTAGCCAATGAAGGTAAATTAGTCGTTGCAGGGCCTTTTGAAGACAATACTGATTTAAGGGGAATTTATATTTTTGATGTAAGAACAATCGAAGAAGCACAGAAATTGTGTGAAACTGATCCAGCCATTCAGGCGGAATCTTTAGCAATGGAATTACATCCTTGGTATGGGTCTGCGGCTCTCATGAAAACGGTAGAAATTCATAAGACAATTGCTAAAAAGAGTTTTTAAAGCCGATCGACGACAGACAACAGTCCAAAGTTTATATTTCAAAAATCAATCAAAATGGTAAAAAAAGCACTAAAACACCTTATTTTTTGCTTAATTTTATTCAATTTTCAAGTATTTGGGCAAAAATTAAAAATCGTTGAGAAACCTATTATTTGGGATTCTACTCGTCGGGCTTTATCCTTAGAATATATGAAAAATCGGCATGGGATTGAGCAAAAAGAGCCAACTATTCGGCCAAAAATGGTTGTTTGTCATTGGACAGCCATTCCAACTTTTGAACAATCATTTTTTGCCTTTAATACGCCTATTTTGCCCAATGCTCGTCCTGAACTAAAAAATGCCAGTCTCTTAAATGTCTCGGCTCATTACTTAGTTGATAGAGATGGGACGGTGTATCATTTATTGCCCGATACAATTTTTGCCCGACATGTAATTGGACTAAACTATTGTGCAATAGGTATTGAGAATGTGGGTGATGGAACAGACAACAAACTAACCGAAGCTCAGTTTGAAGCCAATTATTTGTTAATCAAGCAATTACGAAAAAAACATAAAATCGAATATTTGATTGGACATCACGAATATACCAAATTTCGTGGCTCAAGTCTTTGGAAAGAAACCGACTCAACTTACCAAACTACTAAAAGTGACCCAGGTGATGAATTTATGAATCGTCTTCGAGAAAAATTCAAAAAACTAAAAAAAGAGCCTACACCGTAAAACAATTTCCCAAATTGTTAAAACCAAACAATTCCTCACTAAAAGTGTTCATAGATTAACACTCAACAATCAAACAAAATGAATATTTTAATCACAGGTGGCACAGGAATGATTGGGCATCGGTTGACAGAGCTGCTTTTGCAAAAGGGCCATAAAGTAGTTTATCTCAGTCGTAGGAAAGAAAACATTGCCAATGTAGCAATTTATCAATGGGATATTCAGAAAGGCTTTATCGAAGCGGGTGCATTGGAAAATGCCGACTATATTATTCATTTGGCAGGAGCAGGAATTGCCGACAAACGATGGTCAAATGAGCGAAAACAGGAAATAATCAATTCAAGAATTCAACCTATTGAACTGATAAATAAGTATTTGAAAGAAAGAAACATTCAATTAAAAGGCTTTGTTTCTGCCTCTGCCATTGGCTATTATGGTGGTGATACTGGCGAAACAAAATTAGATGAAAATAGTCCAGCTGGGAATGATTTTTTAGCAGAATGCACTCAACTTTGGGAATCAACTGCCAAAAAAATCAGTTCAGCCGAACGCATTATTAGAATCAGAATTGGTATTGTTTTGAGCGAAAAAGGTGGAGCATTACCCAAATTAGTGCAACCTATTCGATTCGGTTTTGGTGCGGCTTTAGGCAGTGGCAAGCAATTTATGTCATGGATTCATATTGATGACCTATGCGAAATTTTCATCAAAGCCATCGAAGATAAAACCATGCACGGAGCATATAATGCGGTTTCGCCAAACCCTGTTCGCAATCAGGAAATGACAAGTGTAGCAGCAAACGTGCTGAAAAAACCACTTTGGTTGCCAAATATACCAAGCTTTATATTAAAATTAGTTTTCGGAGAAATGGGAATTGTCGTAACTGGTGGTAACTTTGTGCAGAACAAAAGGCTTTCGCAAGAAAGCAATTTCAAGTATAAATTTACTAACATTAAAGAGGCATTGAAAGATTTGTTAGAAAAGTAGTCAGCAGTCCAGAAACGGCTGACGACTGTATTTTTTTTTAACTCAGAATTCAGAACTCAGCACTCAGAACTCAATATGTCTTCCATCTTTTCAAAAATCGTTGCAGGTGAAATTCCTTGCCATAAAATAGCGGAAACCGAGCAGTTTTTAGCTTTTCTTGATGTTTTTCCATGTGCTACAGGTCATACGCTTGTCATACCAAAGAAAGAAATTGACTATTTATTTGACCTCGATGATGAACTTTATGCAGGTTTAATGGCATTTGCTAAGCAAATTGAGCCTGCGATTCGTCAAGCTGTACCTTGCAAGCGGGTGGGTGTTGCTGTTGTTGGCTTGGAAGTTCCGCACGCTCATGTTCATTTAATTCCGATGAATAGCATGAGTGATATGAATTTCAATAATAAACTAAAATTTTCACAAGAAGAATTGGCGGAAACTGCTGCTAAAATCAGAAGTTTTTTGAAGTAAATATGAAATTAATCTTTGAGGTAATTATCTGCATTTTGCCAATTTTCTTGGCTTTAAGACTTATTTTTTGGGTGAGAAAACACAATAGAGTTTCAGACTTTATGAAAACCATGATACCAGTGATGATAAGTTGTATTATATTTCTTTCTCTGAGTGTTAGTCTGCATCATTTTTCAAATTTCAGCATCGACCAAGCCTCTAATTGGAGTGTAGGAATGTTACCTATTTTGCAAATCATTCTATCAGGAGTTATATACGGTATTTCTTTGTTTTTGAAGAATCGGTATGGGTGAGGTTTTGGCTTACTTAAAATGCTGTTATTTAGAAAGGTTACATAGATTAATTTAACAAAATCAACTCAACATGAAACTTTTTAAATTGTTTATTATTAAATTTACTGATCTTCAAAGAAATCTTCGTCAAGTTGTTTTATTTCATAAGTTGCTTTTATTTGAATTCCAACATTATATTCGTGCATCAAGTCAACTAATTTATTTCCATCTATAAGAATGATTTTATGGTGAGCATTTTTGGCCTTTTCAATCGCACCATTATCAAATAATGAAGTCGTTACAAACACTCCTTTATTTGTATCACCACTCATTGCTCCGATAAAATTTCTAATATCTTTTTCTCTAACTTTATTTTCATTGAATCTCTTTGCTTGAATATATATTTTATCTAATCCTAATTTGTCTTCATTTATTATACCATCAATCCCCCCATCACCAGATTTTGAAGTTTCAATAAATTCTCCATATCCCATTTTTTTGAGTAAGATTAAAATCACTTTCTCAAAGAAATAAGGGTCTATTTTTTTTAGCTTTTCCAGCAACTCACTTTTTACCTCTCTTTCAATTTGAGAAAAACCTTTATCAATTAAATCTTGCGGTGATGAATTTACAATATCTTTAAAGGTTACTTTATCTGAATTACCTTTTGATATTTCATCAGAGTAAAAATTTAAAATTCCTGAATCTTCCACAGCATTTTTTAAAGTTAGTTCTGATTTTTGTTTCAGCCCTTTTTCTGTTATCCTAACATTGCCTCTTTCAGGATAAAAAATATACCCCCCTTTCTTTAAATAAGATTTTCCCCAAGCAATACGATTATTAATTAGTATTTCACCTGTTTTTGTCTTCTCCAATAATTGTTCTTCACTCAGATGAGAAAAATATTTTTTTATTACCAAGCTTTGTAATACTCTTGTATGAATTGTTTCTCCATTACTCAAAACTTCGAGAATTGGATTAAAGGTCTCATGAAATTTGGGTATCTCTAAATTCATTTTTAATTTCTTAAAAGTTATAGTTCTATTTTTATTATGCCGTTGTCAGTGTCCTCACTGACAACAACCATTCATTTAATCATCTATCTTGCCAATGGGTTAAAAACATAAATTCATCTACACCTGTTGCATAAAACTTAGCTGATGAGTAATGGTATTTTTCGGGTGTTTCGGCTAACTTCCATCTGTCTTGGAGGGGGTTATTATGAATATAATTAAGCTTCTGAACCAATGTTTCTTCTTTATTCAAAACAAAAGGCAAACTATTTCTTTGCCAAAAATGGTGTATTCTGGTACTTGATTCTACAATAAAAAAAGGTAAAATTTGTGGATGGTTGTCTCGTAAATCTTCTAAAAATTGATGCCCTGTATATTTCATTAGGCTTGCGTGGGGCATTTCTTTCCCATTTTTGGCAAGCATTTCCCATATTAAGTGGATGTGGTTCGGCATTATTACAAAACCATAAACTTTTATTTTCTTTTTATCAACTAAATGCTTCAAGCTATCAATGATGATTTGTTTATATTTATCGGGTTCGAGTAATTTCTTCCAGTTTAGGATAGTTGCTGTATAAAAATAAACATAGCCGATTTCCATTGCTGCAAATTGCATAACCGTTTTTGTTTTGGATTATTAATTTGTTGATTGTCAGTGAGGACACTGACAATGGCAAATGCGGTTCATTCCCTTTGTCATCGCTCAGGCAATGAATTATATCAATTTTTTCTTCAAAACCTCAAATTCTTTCTTCAAAGAAGCATTTTTATATAAAATTTGGTAGGCAAAATTAGTGATAGGCATGGGTACTTCGAACCGCTGCATCATTTCATATATACACTTTACTGCATAATAACCTTCGGCAATCATATTCATTTCCAACTGAGCAGCTTGTACACTGTAGCCTCGGCCAATCATGTTTCCAAAAGTGCGATTGCGGCTAAATTGCGAGTAAGCTGTTACCAGTAAATCGCCCAGATACGCCGATGCACTCAAATCTCGCTCCATTGGGGCAATCACATCAACTACACGCTTTATTTCTTGCATGGCGTTAGAAACCATCACAGCTTGAAAATTATCTCCGCCACCTAAGCCGTGGGTAATTCCACAAGACAATGCTACAATATTTTTCATTACTGCGGCATATTCTACGCCATAAATATCTACTAAAGGCGATGTACTGACATAACGGCAACGCATCAAATTGGCAAAGTCATTGGCCAAATCCATATTTGCTGAGGCAATTGTCAGGTATGATTGCTTTTCTAAAGCTACTTCTTCGGCATGGCAAGGGCCAGCAATAATACCCATATTTTGGTGTGAAACTTGGTAATTGTCAGCGAGCCAATCGGTAATTAATTGATTGCTTTCTGGAATCATTCCTTTGACTGCCGAAATGATTTTTTTCTCCTCCAAATTAGATTTAGAAATGCTTTTAAGTGCATCAGATACAAAAGCAGCTGGTACTGCCAACACAACCCAGTCTGTTCCACGAAGAGCTTCTTTGAGGTTGGTATAAGGTTTGACTTTAGAAGGATGAATCTCGACACTGCTCAAATAGTTTCGGTTGTGGTGATGTTTTTTTATATGTTCGGCATCTTCTACACTTCTCATCCACCATTTAATCTGCACATTTCCTTCACATAAAATTTTTGTGATGGCTGTTGCCCAACTTCCTCCGCCAATAACTGTAATTTTCATAAATCCTCAATGCTTTCTATCTGTTGATGCTATACTTTAATTACGCTAAGTAAATTAAAAGAGCTGAATAAAAAAAGAGCTTGCCTTTCGACAAACTCTTTTTTATACTTTTATGACCGTTACTACGAAATATTAGGGTCAGCCTTATCTTTCAATTTAGATAGTTATCGTGAACTAATAATTAATCATTCACCATTAAACTACTCTTTCTTTTTTTCGTCTTTTTTCTCTACTTTCTTTATTACAATATCTCCATCTTTCAACTTTTTCGATACTGCAATAAATGGCCCTGAAACAATTTCTTCACCCTCTTTCAAGCCTTCAATTACTTCGATTGTACCAGCGGCTGTATCTGTGATTCCAGTTTTTACCTCACGCATTTTCACTTTATCTTTGTCATGTACAAAAACTACTTCTTTAGGTTTGTCTTTTTTCGCAGTTGATTTTGGCTCTTCAGTCGTAGCACCTTGATTATTAGGACCATCTCCCTCTACCTTTACTTCTTCTTTACCGCCACGAGTGGTTACAGCAGCAATTGGCACACTTTTTACACCCAATTTTTTCTCTGTAATGATATCAACGGTAGCTGTCATCCCAGGTTTGAAAGGATATACTTTTCTTGCTTTTCTATCAATTAAATCACGGTAAGATTCTGGTAAAATTTTAATTCTTACTTCAAATTCTGTTACAGCATCTGTGGCTGCTGCTGCTGCGGTTAGTGAACCCGAACCATTCGCAGTATTGGCGATTTCAGTCACTACACCTTTAAACTTTTTATTTGTCATGGCATAAGAATCCACGTCGATGATAGCTGTATCGCCTAAACTTACACGTACAATATCATTTTCATTGACATTCATACGAACTTCCATATTGTTTAAGTTGGCAATACGAAGCATTTCTGTACCTGACATTTGAGAAGTTCCAACCACACGCTCACCTAACTCGATAGCTAATTTCGATACAATGCCATTCATTGGAGCATAAACAGTTGTTTTATACAAGTTAGTTTTAGCATCTCTTAAACCTGCCTCAGCACTCTTGATATTAAAGTTGGCAGCTTCTACATTTGCTTTTGCTGATTCAATTTCTTGTTTAGCAACTTTCAAATTAGTTTCTGCTAATTCCATATCAGAAGCAGAAATTACTCTATCTTCAAACAATTTCTTTTGGCGATTATATTCTTGTTGTGCTTTTAATAATCGCACTTCGGCTTGTGCTTGTACGGATTTAGATTGCTCTGCACCTGCTTTGGTTTGATTTACCACCGCTTCCGAACGTTCTACAACTGACAAGTAGTTTTCAGGCTTGATTTTTAGTAAAAGTTGTCCTTTTTTTACAGAATCTCCTTCTTTTACATATAACCCAATGATTTCACCTGGTACATCAGGGGTAATTTTTACCTCAATTTCAGGCTGAATTTTACCTGATGCCGAAACTGTTTCGGTAATATCAGATTTACCAACCTTGACAAATTCTACTTCGGTTGGCTTTTCTTTGCCAATCCAACCTTGTGATTTTGCAACGAACAAAAATATAACAAGAAGGGCAACTACACCACCCAAAATATACCAGAGTCTATTTGATTTTTTCATTGAGAAATTTTATTAAGTCTATTGTCGATAGCCAACAGACGACTGTCATTAGTTTTTTAGAAAATATTGATAATCAATCAAAATGTCAATTACTTTTAAAAAAGTGGCTTGTTTTGATAGTAATCTAAGATTTTGATACGGAAAATATAATCGTATTTAGCTTGAATCTGATTGGTTCTTGCACGATCAAGATTTGTTTTTGAAATGCTATAATCTAAGGCATTTAACGAACCTACATTAAATCTTGCTTCTGCCGCACGAAACGATTCTTCTAATGCTCTTACTTGATTTCCTAATGCAGAATAACGTTTGGCTGAATTTGAGAGATTCACATACGCTTGGTCAATATCTTGACGAAGAAGTAAGCGGACATTTTCAGCTTGTACTTCGCTTTGTTTTTGATTAATTTGAGCAGTTGTCAGACGAAACTTAGTGCTGTAACCATTAAAAATCGGAATTCTTACACTTAAACCTAATGACGCATTTCCATTTCCTGTTAATTGTCGGAAATAAGGTATTTTTTCGCTGGTTGCACTTGATGTTGGCAAATAGCCAAATACTGGGTAACGTGTACCTGCCACATTTACATAGCCCGCCTCTGTTTCAACGATTTTTTGTGTAACACTAACCTTCTCGGCCGCAGTCGAATAAGACGAGTTGAAACCTGCACTTGCTGAAACCACTGGCATTTTCAAACCTTTCGCAATATCTACAGATTTTTGTGAAGCCTTTACTCGCATATCAGCCGCCTGAACATTGGCCAAAAAACTTTGAGCAATTTCGTAAACTTGGGCAGCCGAACTCGGATATGGTTGAATATTAGGATTTGGCACTTCAATTCTCACCACCTCTATTTCACGGTCAGCTCCTGCATTCATCAATTGTTTTAAAGTCAATTTGGCTGAAACAATGGCGTTTTCAGCGTTCACAACACTTACTTCATCATTGGCCAATTGAGCTTTGATATCATAAAGATTGGTTTCGGGTAAAGAACCTGCATTGACCAATTTTTGCGTACGTTCGAGTTGTGTTTGCGAAACTTCCATTTGCTTTTGAGCAGCCGCTAATAAATCTTGTTGCGAAAGTACATTCAGATACCCAACTACAATATTGAGTGTTATCTGATTTTTCATGTTTTGCAAATCAAGGCGAGAAGCTTCTAAATTCAATTGATTGAGAGCAATACCATTACGAGTTTGATAACCATCGAATAGCACTACTCCTGAATTCAGACCAAAACCATTTGACCCAACTGTATTGGTAATGATACCGTTGGTATATGGATTGATATTTCGACCTGAAAAAAGGTTGAAGTTTGCACCACCATTGAGTGTTGGATATTTTGCCCACTTTGATTGCTCAAGTGTGTTAATACCTTGTTCAACTTGAAGGTTATTTTGTTTGATAGAAAGATTATTCTTCAAAGCAAAATCAATGGCTTCTTGCAAAGTCACTTTTTCTCCGCCTGAGTTATTTTTACTTCCCGAAACCGCAGATGACGACGGGACGCCGCCCGACGGAACGCCGCCCGATTGTGCGAAGGCGAAACTGTTGGCAAGAAAAAGAGTTGAAAATAAAATTTTAGCTAATTTCATAAGAATTTAAGATGCTGTATTCAAAGCCCTCTTCAGATTTTGAACTTATTTGATACAACAATCTTACGAAACATTCGTATATGCTTGCTACAATAAATGGATAAACGGTTTTTTTGAAGTTTGGAGGTGCGTTAGGGTGTTTTGAAGAAATTGTTAGAGTTAACAGTTTTCAGATCTAAGCCCATAAATAAAATGTTGGCAAGATTTTGAATCTTGCCAGCATTTCCTTATTTCGATAATTCTTTAGCTCTATTCTCGGCCGCCAAAATGCCTTTAATCAAACCTTCAGAAATTTGATTTTCTTCAAAAGTTCGTAATGCGGCTTCGGTAGTTCCTCCTTTGGAGGCTACAGCTTTTATTAAATTATCAAGGCTTTGTTCGGCATTATTTATCAAATGATAAGAACCAAGCATGGTTTGTTTTACGAGCAAACTTGCCATCCCTTCATCAAATCCCATTTGCTTACCCGCCTCAATCATGTGCTTGACAATATAATAAAAATAGGCTGGACCGCTGCCGCTCAATGCCGTCACGGCATCAATCATACCTTCATCTTCTAAATAAACAGAACGACCAGTAGCATTGATTAAATTTTCAACTTTGCGGAGTTTATGAGCATCAACTTCTGGCGAAGCTGTAAACCCCGTAATGCCCATACCCAGCATGGCAGGCGTATTTGGCATGGCACGTACCACTAACTGGTGATCAAGAGCCGATTGTATTTTCGACATCGGAATACCTGCCATAATTGACAAAACAACTTGCTGCGGCTGAATCACAGCTCGGAGTTCTTCTTGTACAGAAGCAAAATCTTGCGGTTTAACCGAAAGAATAATCAACTCATAATCAGCTACTTGCGAATTGATAACACTTACAACCATGCCTTCTTTAGCTGTTCGTAAAATATCACTGCGTTCTTGACTTTTTTCGATTAAAAGTAAATCTTCTTTTTTTACTAAATCATACTGCAAAAAAGAGCGTGCAAATGCCATACCCATATTTCCGCAGCCTACAATGGCAATTTTCATTAGATAAATTTATATAATAGAGGAAAAATATTTACAAAGATTGAAAGTAAATTACAGCGAAACAAGATTTTTATAAATCGTTAGTTCATCTCCTTGTAAATTTTGTTTCTGAATAAGATCTATATTTTTAGGTAAAATAGGGGCTGAAATACCTTTTTTTAACTGGTTTTGACTCTTAAAAACCCTAATTTCATCAAAAAGCTGAATATCTATAAAACTTTGTAAGAGTTTTGTGCCACCTTCAACTATCAATGACTGAATTTTATTATTTCGTAATTCATCTAATTGAGTTGGGTTTGATAAAATAATTGTTTCTTGCGAACCATCAAACAAATGCAAATCTTTGGGCAAACGCTCATTTCTATCAACAACAATTCTTATTGGATTCCTACCTATCCATTCTCTTACATTAAGTCTTGGGTTATCGTACAAAGCTGTATTTGTGCCAACCATCATTGCATCTTCTTCACTTCGCCATTTGTGCGAAAGCTTGTGCGATAAAGCATTACTAATTTTCAATTGCTCAAAGTTTTCTCCAGCAATAAAACCATCCGCCGTTTCGGCCCATTTCAAGATAATATATGGGCGTTTTTTTTCAATAAGCGTAAAAAACCTTGCATTTAATTCTCTTCCCTTTGCTTCTAAAACCCCCGTAATAACCTCAATACCAGCATCTTGCAGTTTTTCAATTCCTTTTCCTGCTACTAATGGAAATGGGTCAAAATTACAAATCACTACTTTTTTTACTTGATGTTTCACCAATAAATCGGCACAAGGTGGCGTTTTTCCAAAATGTGAACAAGGCTCAAGTGTTACATAAACTGTTGCTGTTGATAGTAATGATTTATCTTTAACAGAATTTACCGCATTTACTTCGGCATGCCAATCTCCATATTTTCGATGCCAGCCTTCGCCAATAATTTTGTCGTCATGCACAATTACACAACCAACCATTGGATTAGGGCTTACATTTCCTCGACCAATTTCAGCCAATTGTAAGGCACGGAGCATGTATTTTTCGTCGGTATTCAATGATAGAATTAGTGAATGAGTGATTTAGTGAATATTTTTGCAAAAAATGTGGGGCGGACATCCTGTTCGCCGAAATACAATTTGCAATAAAAAAAATATTTATGCAATCCAGCAAAAAACTATTTGATGATTTGCTCCAACAAATTACGGTGTACGAAGCTCAAGAAGCAAAAGAAATTGTTTTTTGGTTAATGGAATTTTATTTAGGCTTGAAGAAAATTGAAATTCTGAGTGATAAATTAGCCGAGAAGCAGGTAAACTGGACAAATATTATTGAAAGGTTAAATTCCCACGAACCCATTCAATATATTTTAGGCGAAACAGATTTTTATGGAAGAAAATTTTTGGTAAATGATTCTGTCCTAATTCCACGACCTGAAACCGAAGAATTGGTACAATTGGTCATTGAAAATAGTCAACAGTCCACAGTCCATGGTCCACAGTTAAAAGTCAGCAGTCGGCAGTCCGTTGTCGGCGAAAAAGCACTCAGTACTCAGAACTCTAAACCGCACGGCGGACCGTTCAGAACTCTTTTAGACATTGGCACTGGAAGTGGCTGTATTGCTATTTCTTTGGCAAAAGAATTGCCTAATTTTCAAGTTTTTGCGTATGATATTTCAGAAAAAGCTCTCGAAACGGCACAAAAAAATGCCGAATTAAATAATGCAAATGTGATTTTTGAAAAAGTTGATATTCTCCATTCTCCATTATCCATTATCCATTATCCATTATCCATTATAGTAAGTAATCCGCCTTATGTTACGAAGAAAGAAATTGAGTTGATGCGAAAAAACGTCATTGATTTTGAGCCACATTTAGCACTTTTCGTAGAAAACAATGACCCTTTGGTTTTCTATAAAGCTATCGCTAATTTTGCTTATAATAATCTGACTATCAACGGTTTAGTAGCTGTCGAAATAAACGAATCATTAGGCAAAGAAACCGCAGAAATATTTATTAAAAAAGGGTTTTCAGATGTAGTTATTGTAAAGGATATTCATCAAAAAGAAAGGTTTGTGAAAGCAAGGCTTAGTAAAAAGATTTAGATAAGGAATGAGAGTTTTGATGGTTTTTGCTAACTTCACGTTTTAAAATTTTACACAATTTGGAAAATTGTGCTACAATACATGGAAAGCTCAAGAATTCTACATAGAAAAATAAGGGATGTTTTTTCGGAAACAGGTAAAGTGGTTATTGGTCAAGAACGATTGATTAATCGTTTATTAATTGGACTTTTTACTGGCGGTCATATCCTACTCGAAGGTGTACCTGGTTTAGCTAAAACCAAGACTATCAACACTTTAGCGAAGGTTTTGGACTTGGGTTTCAATCGTATTCAGTTTACTCCTGACTTACTTCCTGCCGACCTTGTGGGGACGATGATTTATAACCAAAAATCAGGAGATTTTGAGGTAAAAAAAGGACCTATTTTTGCTAATTTGATTTTGGCGGATGAGGTAAATAGAGCTCCTGCCAAAGTGCAATCAGCTTTATTGGAAGCAATGGCGGAAAAACAAGTAACCATCGGCGACGAATCGCATAAGCTCGACCGCCCCTTTATGGTTATGGCTACTCAAAACCCCGTTGAACAAGAAGGTACCTATCCACTTCCTGAAGCACAAGTAGATAGATTTATGATGAAAGTTTTTGTTGATTATTTGAACAAAAACGACGAACTCGAAATGGTTAGAAAAATAGCGAATCTCAATGAAAACTATGTTCCGAAACCAATATTAGATAAAGAAGAAATTGCAGCCATTGGACAAGAAATCAATCGAATTTCTATCTCTGAAATGCTCGAACGTTATATAATTGAGTTAGTTTTTGCTACTCGCCGCCCAGCAGAATATGGCATGAAAGACGAAGCTCGTTACATTCAATTTGGTGTTTCGCCACGAGCAGGTATTGCCTTGTATAATGCCGCCAAAGCCCTCGCCTATTTCGACGAACGTGATTACGTTTTGCCCGAAGACATCAAAGCCTTAGTGCATGATGTTTTCAACCACCGAATAATCCTCAACTACGAAGCCGAAGCCGACGGACTCACCACTCGTGAAGTGATTGATAATGTGCTGAAAAGAGTGGCGATTGGGAGGTAAACTTCAATAAAACCTTAGTTTTTTTATTTAAAATGATTTTTTGAAAAATATTCTTCAAAAAATTTGTAAAGTATTATTTTATTGTTCTACATTTGTAGAAACAAATCTATAAACGTAGAAATGAAATTGACCGAAACCGAAGAAACATTAATGCAATATTTGTGGGATGCAAAAAAAGCATTCATGAAAGATTTATTAGATACCTATCCCGAACCCAAACCTGCTCCGACAACTGTTGCCACACTTTTGAAAAGAATGATTGATAAAGGTTTTGTAGCCTATCGTGAGTATGGAAATTCAAGAGAATATTATCCATTGATAGAAAAAAACGATTATTTTTCAAAGCAGATGAATGGCATGATTCATAAATTTTTTAATAATTCAGTTACACAATTTGCATCATTTTTTACTTCAAAAACTGATTTCAGTGCAACAGAATTAGAGGAGTTAAAAAGTATTATTGACAAACAAATCGAAAAAAAGAAAAAATGATACTCTATCTTTTGAAATCAGGTGCGTGTTTAATCGTTCTTTTTGGCGTTTATAAATTCTTTTTAGAAAAAGAGAAAATGCTACATTTCAATCGCTATTTCTTATTATTTAGTTTGATTTTCAGTTTTTCAATTCCACTCATTTCAATCGAAATTGGACAAGAAAATCTACAAATAGAAAAAGTAAACAAACTAATTTCCACTGAAAACATCCCTTTTAGCATTCCGAATGAAAATCCAGTAAATGAAGTACAAAAAACTGATTATCAGTCTTTTATAAAATATATTTATATTATTGTTACTTTTTTTCAGTTGCTAAAGTTTACGAGAAATTTAGTTCTTATTAAGAAGAAAATTACTCAGAATCGAAAAATCATAGTTGAGGGCATCTATTTTATTTTACTCAAAGAAAAGGTTGAACTTTGTACTTTTCTGAATTATATATTCATCAATGAGGAAGAATACAATAATTTAGAAGACGAATTAATAAGTCACGAACGAACACACATTCAACAATTTCATACTTTAGATATTCTTTTTATTGAAATTTTAAGGATCATATTTTGGTTCAATCCGACACTTAATTTTTACAAAAAAGCGATTCAACTCAACCATGAATTTATGGCTGATGAGACAGTCAATCAGAAATTTCAAAATATTCGATTTTATCAAGAATTACTTTTACAAAAATCCATTGGCAATCTTGCTTTTAATCTTACGAGTAATTTAACTTTTCAAATCACTAAACAACGACTTCTAATGATGACAACTCACACCTCCGCCAAAGTAGCATTGCTCAAAAAAGTAGTTTTATTACCTATTTTTACGATTTTACTATTGAGTTTTATAGACATTTCTTTTGCTCAAACACCTACTAAACCTCTTGAAATACAAGTAATTCCTAATGAAAACTCGAAAAAGAAGTTGACACAAAAGGATGTTAATATGGACAATGCAAGGGTTTATATTTTTGAAGATCTCAATCCTACTACCCATGAAAAAGGTAAAATAAAAAATCCGAAAAATTATAATGAGTTGACAGATGATGAAAAGAAATTACTCAAAGAAAGCCCTCTTTACGCAGAAAAAAACAATCCAACTGATGAAATGATGAAGTTATGGGCAAGTACTGATAAATATGGTGTGTGGGTAGATTCAAAACGAATTCCAAATAATAAACTTAACAGTTATAAAGCTTCTGATATTGCCGAGTTTTCGATTAGCCGACTTTACAAAAATGCTCAAGTTGGCAATCGTCGTTTTCAAATTGATTTAATGACACATAAATACTACGATGAGGTATATATGAAACATGTAAAAGAATCACCAATGTTTTCTATTGATAAAAGAACTAATAAAAACAAACCTAAAAAAAGCTAATAAATATTAATTTGCAGGTCTATCTTTATATTCATTAGACCTGCAAAACATGGTTTTTACTCATAAATCACACTCAACAACTCGGCCACGCAAGCTGGCTTTTCTGAACCTTCCAATTCAAAAATGGCATCAATGATAAGTTTTGCACCGCTTGGTTGCATATCTTCTACTTCTTTTAAAATTGCTTTCATACGCACTCGACTATTTACAGGCACGGGCGAAATAAAGCGTACTTTATTTGTACCATAATTCAGACCCATTTGGGCAGATTCTATCTTAAACATTTCATACATAAACTTTGGCGAAAACGAGAGCGACAAAAATCCATGAGCAATTGTACCACCAAAAGGTGAAAGTTTGGCCTTCTCTACATCAACATGAATCCATTGGTCGTCTAAAGTTGCTTTGGCAAAATCATTGATTTTTTCTTGCGTCAATGTTTGCCAATCAGATGTGCCAAGCTCCTTACCAACATGAGCTTTCAAAGCTGTTAAGTCTTTAAAAACCAACATTTCACCTACTTTATTTGTTTGAGGAACAGGCTTTACTTCTTGTTTAGGGATTTCTTTTACTTCATAATTTGGCATTTTTATGTCATCCGACATTACTACAACCGCCTTTCCAACCACTTTTCTATTCATCAAATCATTCAACGAATCAGCGGCATTTTCGAGCGAATATAGTTTATGAATATGTGGTCGCAAAGCTCCTTTCATAAAATAACCTGCCAATTCTTGAATATTTTTGAAGTTTTGAGCAGCTTCTTTCTCAGCAAATTGTCCCCAAAAAACACCAACAATCGAGCACCCTTTCAACAGAGCCAAATTCAAAGCTATTTTGGGGATTTCACCTGCGGCAAAACCTACTACCAAATAACGCCCTTTCCAAGCGATTGAACGCAAGGCTGGCTCGGCATATTTATCGCCAACGGCATCATAAATTACATCAACACCTTTGCCTTCAGTGATTGTTTTTATTTTTTCTCGTAAATCTTCGTTTGTATAATTTATCGTAAAATCTGCTCCTTTTTCTTGACAAATCGCCAGCTTTTCATCAGTTGATGCGGCCGCAATCACTTTTGCACCCATCAATTTGCCTAATTCAACGGCAGCCAAACCAACACCTCCTGCGGCACCCAGCACCAATAAAGTTTCACCTGCTTTCAGTTCCGCACGATCTTTCAAGGCATGATAAGATGTGCCATAATTATACATCACCGAAGCAGCTGTCACAAAATCCATTTTGGGTAGCATTGGAAAAACCCTGCGGGCATCAACCAATACTTCTTCTGCCATGCCTCCCCAGCCAGTCATCGCAAAAACCTTATCGCCTACTTTTAAGTGCTTGACACCCTCTCCTACTTCTTTAACTATACCAGAAACCTCACCCCCTGGAGAAAACGGCAAAGCAGGCTTGAACTGATAAAGATTTTGAATAATTAACGTATCAGGAAAATTAACACTACATGCCATTACGCTAATAACTACTTTTCCAGCTTCAGCTTTTAAAGGCTCAAGGTTTTCTAAAATTAGTGTATCGGGCTTACCGAATTGTTTACAAAGAAGAGCTTTCATAGGTTTTTATTTTGTTGAATAGTTTTTTTGTTCACAGTCGATGGTCAACAGTCCACAGAAAAACTGTTGACCGTTGACTGCGGACTATCGACTAATTTCTACAAAAAACGCAAATATTAGCTTCATTTTTCACTTTTTTTATTCATTTATTTCTTAACTTTTCAAAAAAAACTATCTTTGCCCCTCTTTCCTATAAAATCTAATGTCCTATGCTTTACTACCTATTTACTTATCTCGACAAGGCTTTTAATTTCCCTGGTGCTGGGGTATTCCAGTACATCACTTTTCGAGCGATGGGAGCGATTGTTTTTTCGCTACTGATTGCTTCTATTTTCGGTAAAAGAATCATTCTTTTGCTTCAAAAATTGCAAATTGGAGAATCCATTCGTGACCTTGGGCTCGCTGGTCAAATGCAAAAAAAAGGTACGCCAACGATGGGTGGCTTCATCATTTTAGCCTCTTTGATGATTCCAGTGCTACTTTTTGCCAAATTAGACAACGTTTATATCGTTTTGCTCATCATTGCTACAATCTGGACTTGTGGAATCGGCTTTGCTGATGATTATATTAAAGTTTTCAAGAAAGATAAAGAAGGTTTGAAAGGTCGTTTCAAAATTATTGGGCAAGTGGGTTTAGGTCTAATTGTTGGACTAACGCTTTATTTCAATGATTATGTAAAAATCAGGGTTTATGAAAAGGCAAAAATAAGCACGGCTGTGGGCGAAATTCAGAAATACACTGATACACATTCTCTTACTACAACTGTTCCTTTTTTCAAGAATAATGAAATTGATTATCATGTTTTAGGAGCTTGGTTTCCTGAAAATTTAGCTTGGATCCCTTATGTTTTGATCGTTATTTTTATCATTACAGCAGTATCAAATGGAGCTAATATTACTGATGGTATAGATGGTTTGGCTGCAGGAACATCGGCAATTATCGGCATAACTTTAGCTGTTTTTGCCTATTTATCAGGTAATAAAGTATTTTCACAATACCTCAATATCATGATGATTCCAAACTCTGGCGAGGTCGTGATTTTCTGTGCCGCTTTTGTGGGGGCATGTATTGGGTTTCTGTGGTATAATGCTTATCCCGCCCAAGTTTTCATGGGAGATACAGGAAGTTTAATGCTTGGAAGTGTCATTGCTGTGTTGGCGTTGGCACTCAGAAAAGAGTTATTGATTCCAGTCATGTGTGGCATTTTCTTGGTTGAGTCACTTTCAGTAATTCTGCAAGTAAGCTATTTTAAATACCAAAGGCGAAAGGGGGGACTGGAATTTGCCCAGAAAAATCGTTTGTTTTTAATGTCGCCATTGCACCATCATTTTCAGAAAAAAGGTTATCACGAAGCAAAAATTGTCACTCGTTTTTGGATTATCGGAATCGTATTGGCAGTGGCTTGTTTGGTGACTTTGAAATTGAGATAAGATAATAAATTATACTATTTTTAGTAAGGTGATAAGGCTTGGCTTTATCACCTTTTTTGGTTTCTTCTTTATGAATAGTTGAGAGATAAAAGATTTCTCATCAAATCTTTGCATATCTAAAAGCAAACGCTTACTTTTGCAGTCCGATTTTCGATAGGTGTGCAAACATCAATCGATGCGGCAGAAATTTTGCTTTAGCCTTGACGTCATTCGTGCCGTCGCTTCCCCTGGCTAACAGCAGAATTTCCGAATTAAATCAACGGAAAAGATTGATAATCAAGCAAGGTTGTTACCCTCGCTTACATTTGAAAATCAAATCTAATTTTACATTCCTTTATTAAATCTGAAAGACAATGGCGAAAGACATCGCAGGTTATGTGAAACTTCAGGTAAAAGGCGGTCAAGCAAACCCTTCGCCACCAATCGGTCCAGCGTTAGGTTCAAAAGGCTTGAACATCATGGAATTTTGTAAGCAATTCAACGCCCGTACTCAAGACAAAATGGGTATGGTAGTGCCAGTAGTAATTACTTACTATACTGACAAATCGTTTGAATTTCAACTCAAAACTCCTCCCGCTGCTATCATGTTGTTGGAAGCAGCCAAAGTAAAGACAGGCTCTGCTGAACCAAACCGTAAGAAAGTTGGTACAGTTTCTTGGGATCAAGTGAAAACTATCGCTGAAACCAAAATGCCTGACTTAAATTGCTTTACTGTGGACTCAGCAATGAAGATGATTGCCGGTACTGCTCAAAACATGGGTATCACCATCACAGGCAACGCTCCTTTCTAATTATGAATTATGAATTATGAATTATGAATGAAGTTTAAATCTCACTCATATTTTTTAATGATAATTTATCAATTCAGAAAAATCGCTGTATTGTTACAATCAGCGACCTTCGCTTCGGCGAAAACTATTATTCACTGGGAGTTAGAAATAAATCATAAAGATTAGATTCTAACGCTAAAACCAAACAAAGCCAATGGCAAAATTAACTAAAAAAAGAAAAGAGGCGAATGCTAAGTTTGACGCCGACAAAGCCTACTCGCTAACAGATGCGGCTGGTGTTTTGAAAGCTGTTTCTTACACAAAATTCGACTCATCGGTGGACCTACACGTTCGCCTTGGGGTTGACCCTCGTAAAGCTGACCAAATGGTTCGTGGTGTTGTAGCATTACCACATGGTACAGGTAAAACTGTTCGTGTTTTGGTACTTTGTACACCAGATAAAGAAGCAGATGCGAAAGCAGCGGGTGCTGACCACGTAGGTTTGGACGAATACATCCAAAAAATCGAGCAAGGTTGGACTGACATTGATGTAATCATCACAATGCCAACTGTAATGGCGAAATTAGGTAAATTAGGTAAAATCCTCGGTCCTCGTGGATTAATGCCAAACCCTAAGTCAGGTACAGTTACTTTGGATGTAGCAACTGCGGTAAAAGAAGTGAAAGCAGGTAAAATCGACTTTAAAGTTGATAAAACAGGTATTATTCATGCTTCTATCGGGAAAGTTTCATTCTCGCCTGAGAAATTGGCCGAAAATGCCATCGAATTGATTCAAACTTTGTTGAAATTGAAACCTTCGTCTGCTAAAGGTACGTATGTGAAAACTATTTCACTTGCAAGCACAATGGGCCCTGGAATTCAAATTGACAAAACCACCATTAATGGATTGTAATCATGACAAAAGAAGACAAAGGAGTAATAATCGAGGAACTTGCTGCTAAGTTTGCCGTTACACCTTACTTCTATATCACTGATGCAAGTGGCCTAAACGTTGCGAAAACCAACGAATTGCGTCGCCTTTGCTTCGAGCGTGGTATTGAGTATCGTGTAATCAAAAACACTTTGATTCAGAAAGCACTTGAAAAACAGCCTACTGACTATTCATCATTTGATGATACAGTTTTGAGAGGTTTCTCTGGTGTGATGTTTCACAAAGAGGACGGTAAAGTAGCTGCTAAACTTATCAAGGAATTCCTTAAAGCAAACAAAAATAGCATCAAACTGAAAGGTGCCTCAGTTGATTCAAGCATTTTCATCGGACACGACCAATTGGATACGTTGTTAACGTTGAAATCAAAGCAAGAATTGGTTGGCGAAATCATTGGTTTGTTGCAGTCACCTGCCAAAAATGTTATTTCTGGCTTACAAAGCGGTGGCAACAAATTGGCTGGTATTCTCAAAACTCTTTCAGAGAGAGAAGCAGCCTAATCAATTATCGGTTAACAGTCATCAATATGACAGTTTTCGGTTAATAATTAAAATTTTTATCATTTATTTTTTGTAAAAAACACTTTAAAATCTATAAAAATGGCAGATTTAAAAGCATTCGCAGAGCAGTTAGTAAACTTAACTGTAAAAGAAGTAAACGAATTAGCAACAATCTTGAAAGATGAGTATGGTATTGAGCCTGCTGCTGCTGCTCCAGTAATGGTAGCTGGTGGTCCTGCTGCGGGAGATGCTGCTGAAGCTCCAGTTGAAAAAACTGCATTCGACGTAATCTTGAAGGCTGCTGGCCCGAACAAATTACAAGTTGTTAAATTGGTGAAAGACTTGACTGGTCTTGGCTTAAAAGAAGCTAAAGATTTAGTTGACGGAGCTCCAAAAGCAGTGAAAGAAGGTGTAGCTAAAGACGAAGCTGAAGGTTTACGTAAATCTTTAGAAGAAGCTGGTGCAGAAGTAGAAGTAAAATAATTTTACTCCTAATCGGTATCCGATTTTCATATAAAACGTCGGTAAGGTTTATAACCTTGCCGACGTTTGTTTTTTAAGCAATACATTAATTTTCAGGAAACTTTATCTCTATGACTGTGCCTACTTCATCATCAGGATTGGTAGGATTAGTTATTTTATCAGTGATTGAAAAAATAATGCTCGCATCGTTGATTCTATTGTAGGTATGTAAACGCTCAGCTGTTATTTTTAAACCTTGAGATTGATACCCTTTACTTGATTTTGACTGAATTTCTCCTACATTTTTCCGCCCAACACCATTGTCTTCAATTTTACAAATGACATAATTTTCCTCTAAATAAAATTTAATACTCAATAAACCCTTTTCTTTTTTATATCTTAGCCCATGATTAATGGCATTTTCGATAAATGGTTGAAGAATCATCGTTGGAATTTCAAAATACTTACTGACATTCCCTTCAAATAATATTTCAAAGTCAAATTTTTCTTCAAACCTTAATTTTTCAAGTTCGATATAAAGTTTCAATAATCTCACTTCTTCACCTAAAGAGATAAACTTACTTCGTGATGAATCTAAAAATAGACGAATTAAATGGGCAAATTTTGATAGATAATTATTAGCTGTCAATGTATCATGGTTCATTACATAGCTTTGAATAGAATTGAGGGCATTAAAAACAAAATGAGGATTCATTTGCATTTGCAAAGCTCTTAGTTCTAATTCTGCCTTTGATTTATTGGCTATGTCGGCCTCTTCGTGAGCTTTAATAAGAGCTTTCTCGGCCGCTTTTTTATCGCTTATATCGGTTGTAATACCCATAATCATTAATGGCTCATTATTCTCATCTCTGACTATTTTTGCCGAATTTTCCAGCCATTTCAAGTTGCCATCAGCATCAATTATACGGTATATACCATAAGCAACACCATAAGTAAGGATATCATGTTCGATTTTTTCACCAATTTCTTTATCTTCAGGGTGAATCGCTTCTTTCCAGATATTAAAGTTCTTTTTCCAATGTCTAATGTCTTTTCCATAAATTGTTTTGAATGATTGGCCAGCAAACAAAAGCCTATAATCATCTATGCTTATTGCCCACACAAGCTGATCTAAGGAATTAAGGATAATATTCAATTTTCTTTCACTTTCCTTTTGTTTTTCTTCCGCTTTTTTTCGTTCGGTAATATCTATGACTACTTCAATTTGTTGTTCTGTTTCTCCTGCCTCATTTCTTATCGAAGTATTATTAATCTGAATCCATTTTTTATTTTTCTTGAAGGTATTTACTTCTATTTCTAAACTAAAATTATAACCATTCATCACACTCATTTTCTCAGCAAACACATTATTACCTGGATTAAATAGATCTCGTGGTCTATTGTTTAAAAGGTTTTCTAAAGGTATTTCCAACATATCTAAAAAAGCTTGATTTGCCCATAAAACCCGTCCAGTACTATCAGCTATTAAGACACCATTGGTAATTTTTTCAGCTACCAACGAAAGTTGTTTTACCTCATTCTGTGTAAGCTTTTTCTCCGTAATATCAGAGCAAATACCCGATATTCGCACCATTTCTCCTTTTTCATTATGAATAGCAAATGATTTTTGATAAATCCATTTTATTTGTCCGCTACTTGTTTTGATTTTATATTCAACTTCAGATGACCCACTTCTTAAAAGTTGGTCTTCAATAATATCATTTATTTGTTGGTCTTCCTGACTAAGGAATTTTTTTACATAAGAATGGCCTTCATAAAAAAATGATTGCTCTGCATCAAGTACCTTCTTACATGAAGGACTCACATAAAGATACCTTTTTGCCACGCAATCAAATAGTAAAAAGACATCTTCAATGGTTTCGTTGATTTGTCTAAAGGTATTTTCACTTTCTTTAATGATTGTTTCATTATTGATTCTTTCAATGGCATTAGCAATATTGGTTGCTAATGATTGTAAAATATTTAATTTATCCGTTGACCAAAGTTGCTCACTAAAACAATCATCAAAACCAATAAAGCCATAAAATGTATTTTTAATAAAAATTGGCAATAATAGTACTGAAGAAATTTCTTGATTCCTCCACCGCTCTTTTATTTTTTCATCATTCAATTCACTGATAGTGCTTTGAAATGATTTGTTTTGAAGCAATGAATCCATATAATAATAGATATCATCAAAAGTTAAATTTTTGGTGATTGGATTGTTGATTTGTGGAGTAATGGATTCACGAACCCATTCAACTTTATGGCTAATACGATTGGTTTTAATATCATTTTCAAAATAATATACCCTATCGACTTCAATGGCTTCGCCAATCAAAGTAAAGGATTCTTGTAAGGTTTGTTCAATATTGTTACTTACCAGCAGTTTTTCAGTAATTTTGGCAATGGCAGCAAGAATTTTGCTTTTATAAACCAAAACTCGTTGATTTTCAAGTAATTTTTCTTCGGTATTTTTTCGTTCAGTAATATCTGTAATTACACCATCCAAAAACAAAGGTTGTTCATCATTTTCAACGTAGCCTTTCCCTTTTTCATTGACCCATACAATATTATTATTTATATCAATTAATCGGTACTCAATGGTATATTCTTCACCTTTTGTTATATTGTCTTCAAATGCTGTATTAACGTAATCTTTATCATCGGGGTGAATAACACTTGCGTAACTTCTCTTCATATTATTAATAAAATCACTGGCCGAATAGCCTGTTAATCTTTCAATCGCATCGCTAATAAAAAGCATTGTCCTCTCCCTATTATTGAGACATCGAAACGCAACACTCGAAATATTAGAAATCAATGTTCGATATTGATATTCTTTCTCCTTTATTAATTCATATAGCTTTACTCGCTCATCAATATCTTGCACAGTTCCATAAATTCGTTTGCATAAACCATTAGCAAATTCAGCCGAGCCTTTTGCTCTTATCCAACGTTTGTTTCCTTTGGCAGTAATAATTTGTATTTCATAGTCATAAGACATTCCATATTTCAAACAATTTTCAAAAGTTTTGAAAACAGTTTCTCGGTCTCTTCCTACATCAAAGTACTTAATAGCACTATAAAAATCTGGCTCATTTGCTTCACGCTCTTCAAAAATCTCTCTAAAAATATCAGAGTAATATATCTGTTTCTTTATCAAATCATATTCCCAGCCACCCACACGTGCTACACGATTGGTTTGTTCGAGTATCTCTTTGGCACGCTTCAGTTCAATTTCAGCTTTTCTTCGTTTATCAGCCTCCATTCCCAATAAAATAATATCAGCAATTGAACGAGCAAATGCAATATCATCCTCCGACCACACCTTCTGTTCATGGGTCTGCTCCCAACAAACCAAACCTACCAATTCTCCATCGACTCGAATGGGAATATCAAGCATTGATTTGATATCTAAAGGTTTCAGGTAAATTTCTTCAAATTCATACGTATATTCATTTGTTAGAGCATCATTTGCCACGATTGCCAGCCCTTTCTTCAATCCTTCAAAATAAGAAGGGAAATTATTAGCATTTAATCTTTCTCCCGATGTATGTGTTTGTTTCTCCCTATCATAAAAGTCGCTGCATTCGATGACATCCTCTTTGTATTCCCAAACACTCATGGTATTTACATCCATCCCTTCGACGGCTGCCTCAGTGATGGTTTGTAAACTTTTTGCCCATGAACCATATTGATCAAACGGTGTTGTAGAAATACGAATAAGTATATTGTTTTGTAGTATTATTTTCTCTTGTCGAAGTTGATTAGCCAGCTCAATTGCTTTGCGTTCACTCACATCTCTTGCCAAAACGATCATTTTTGACGGCCTACCTACCAAGTCATAAACAATATCAACCGAGTCTTCACGCCAAACATAAGTACCATTTTTATGTAAGAAACGATAAACATAGTTACAAGATGATATTTGTTTTTCCATTGAATAAATGATAGCCTTTTTAACCCGATCTCTATCATCAATATGCACTAAATCAAAAATACTTTCCACTGTCATTTGTTTGGTCTCTTCGGTAGTATAGCCAAATAGTCTTTCGTGAGATGGTGAAATATAGGTAAGCTTTTGGTAATTAAAAACCACAATAACATCCGACGTATTTTCACTGATAAAACGGAAGTGTTCCTCGCTCTCCATCAGAGCTTGTTTTGCCTTCACTTGCTCATCAATATCCTGAGCAGTTCCATAAATTCTTCTACATTGATTATCTATAAATTCGGCAGTTCCTTTGGCTCGTATCCAGCGTTTATTTCCTTTGGCAGAAATAATCGGTATTTCAAAATCATAATCAGTACCATATTTTATACAATTTTCTATGGCATTTATGATTTTGTTTCTATTTTCACCTTCTTCAAAGTAGTTAATGGCCGTTTGAAAGTCAAAATAAGCACTCGTTGATACTTCAAAAATTTCCTTTGTGATCTCAGAAGAATACCCTTTTTGCGTGATTAAATCAAACTCCCACCCTCCAACTCTTCCAACTCGGTTGGTTTGTTCGAGTATTTCTTTGGTGCGTCTTAGTTCAATTTTTGCTTGTTGGCTTTCTGTAATATCTCTACCAATTTTAATATCCAAATTATTGTAGGTAGGCTCATCTCGCCACTCAATCAACTTATATGATTTATTTTTTAATAAAATTCTTTGTAAATAAATACCTGACTCTAATTCTTTAGAATCTTCAGCATCAACAATATTTACCATTTCATTGTGCCAATTCTTACCTATCCATTCTTCTTTATGATAGCCCAAAATATCTTTAATATTTTCACTAACAAAAACTACCAAGCCATCACTGTTTACTCCGATTACAAGCAAGTTGCCATTATTGACAATATTATAAGCGAAAAACAAATTTTCTTTAATACTCAAATCAATAAAACGAATCACATAATTGATAGTAAAGGCAATTAAAGTGCTATTAAAATAAATGATAAAAGCGTTGGTAGAAATAAAATTAAGCAACCGATAACTTAGCAGTAAACAAAAAATTGCAATGAAATAAAGGTAGAAGTGTTCGACTTTATAAAATACGTGGTAAGAAATCATCAAAAATATCGTAAACTCAGCCAGAGTCAACAAGTCCATTGGACTATATGAAATTCTAAAAAGAGTCAGGATATTAAAAACGACAAAGAAACCAACAAAGATCCGATGCAAATTCTCATGAAGCGTTTTGAAATATTTAGAAGTATAGCCTATTCCTAAACAAATACCCCCAGCCAAAAGATTATAATACAGCTCGCTCTGCTCTCTAATCTTGAAAATTTCTAAAATAATTTCGCTTGAAGGAATAAAAATACCTACGCCCCAAAAGTAGAGTAAGTAACGATAATAATGTTTAGAAAAATCTTGTACATCATTGACATAAAGATGTCGATACTTGTCATGAGACCATCTTATCAAAGAAAATATTGATAATAAAGAGATTGCAAGTACTATAATGAATGCCAAATTTTGGGACAGATTACTCATATAAAGCAAATAAAGTCACACGATATTTCTTGCAAGTTTTCATTCTTTATCAGAAAGTAATAGGTAAAGCTTTCTTTGTTATAAATATACAAGAAAAAAAGCTAATTAAAAGCAATAAGTATTAAACACCAACTCATTTAAGATGCCGAAATTTAAGATTAAAATCTTAAAAAAAAGCAATATCACTAATATCACTGCTTAGAATAATCAATAAAATATTTAATTAATGATATTTTAAAAAAATACAAGAAAAATCTTGCTTTATTAAAAAAAAATATGCTATTTCGCACCTCATTTACCAAATATCCCTTAAAAATAAGCATTTCATTAATAGGATTCTCATCCGATACACTTCTGTTTTCGTAGGGCAGTTGAACAGGGATGATGATTCGCTTCACTACGTTATATTTTGCTTTTAGCCATTAGCATTTAGCCTTTAGCTTTATTTATAAAAAAAGCTAACAGCCAGCAGCCAACAGCTAACAGCCACTAAAAGAATTTATCACTTAAAACTTTTCAAACCTTGAATCTGACAGAAACCGGTAGAAAAAGTTTCGCAACGATAAAACCAATCGTTGACTATCCAGACTTTTTGGATATTCAGGTTACCTCATTTCAGGATTTTTTCCAGATTGAGACTCCTGCCGAAAGCCGTAAAATGGAAGGGCTTTACAATGTATTTGCCGAAAACTTCCCCATCGCCGATTCACGCGAGAACTACGTATTAGAGTTCGTTGATTACACAATTGACCCACCAAAATACTCAGTAGATGAGTGTATTGACCGTGGTTTGACTTACGCTGTGCCTTTAAAAGCAAAGCTACGTTTGATTTGTAACGACACCGACAACGAAGATTTCGAAACAATCGAGCAAGAAGTATTTTTAGGTAACATTCCGTACATGAATGGACGTGGCTCTTTTGTAATCAACGGAGCTGAGCGTGTAATTGTGTCGCAATTGCACCGTTCACCAGGTGTATTCTTCTCTATGAGTAAGCATACAAATGGTACAAAATTATACTCTGCAAGAGTAATCCCGATGAAAGGCTCATGGATTGAATTCTCAACTGACGTAAACAACGTCATGTATGCCTACATCGACCGTAAGAAAAAATTCCCTGTAACAACATTGCTTCGTGCAATCGGTTTTGGATCTGATAAAGACATCCTAAACCTTTTTGGTTTGTCAGAAGAAATCCCTGGCACTAAAGAAGCCTTGAAAAAAGCAATCGGCCGTCGTTTAGCTGCTCGTGTACTTCGTACTTGGACAGAAGACTTCGTTGATGAAGATACAGGTGAGGTTGTTTCGATTGACCGTAACGAAGTTATTTTGGAACGTGACTCGGTTATCTCTGATGATGACATTGATACTATTCTTAATACAGAACAGAAATCAATCATTCTTCATAAAGAAGATGCCAACGTTTCAGAATTCAACATTATTTATAATACGCTTCAACGTGATAGCTCAAACTCTGAAAAAGAGGCTGTTGAGCAAATCTATCGTCAATTGCGTAACACTGAAGCACCTGATGAGGCAACAGCCCGTGAGATTATTCAAGGTTTGTTCTTCTCTGAAAAACGCTATGATTTAGGAGAAGTAGGTCGCTACCGTGTCAATACAAAATTGAGTTTGACTACACCACTTGAAACGGGTGTTTTGACAACCCAAGATATTGTCGAAATCGTTAAGTTCCTTATCAGTTTGATTAACTCGAAAGCAGTTGTCGATGATATTGACCACTTATCGAATCGTCGTGTACGTACTGTAGGCGAGCAACTTTACTCACAATTTGGTGTAGGTTTGGCTCGTATGGCTCGTACAATCAAAGAACGTATGAACGTTCGTGATAACGAAGATTTCAAACCAGTTGATTTGATTAATGCAAGAACTTTATCTTCGGTAATCAACTCATTCTTTGGTACAAACCAGTTGTCACAATTCATGGATCAAACCAACCCATTGGCCGAAATTACGCACAAGCGTCGTTTGTCAGCTCTTGGGCCAGGAGGTTTGAGTCGTGAGAGAGCTGGTTTCGAGGTTCGTGACGTTCACTATACGCACTACGGTCGTTTGTGTACAATCGAAACTCCTGAGGGACCAAATATTGGTTTGATTTCATCGCTTTGTACATTTGCCAAAATCAATGGTATGGGCTTTATCGAAACGCCTTACGTTAAAATTGAAAATGGTAAATTGACCAAAGAATTAGTTTACTTAACTGCTGAGGAAGAAGATGGCAAAAACATTGCCATGGCAACAGCAGATGTGGACGACGAAGGTAACTTCTTGGTAGATACATTAAAATGTCGTTATGAAGGTGACTTCCCTATGAAATCACCAGACTCAATTGATTTCATGGACGTTGCTTCTAACCAAATTGTGTCGGTGGCAGCATCAATGATTCCATTCATTGAGCATGATGATGCCAACCGTGCCTTGATGGGCTCGAACATGCAACGTCAAGCTGTTCCTTTGTTGCGTCCAGAAGCTCCAATTGTAGGTACAGGTTTGGAAGGTCGTTTGGCTCGTGACTCTCGTACTTTGGTCGTGGCAGAATCAGACGGTGTAATTGAATATGTAGATGCAAATGTGATTAAGGTTCGTTATGACTGGACAAAAGAGCAATCTTTGGTAAGTTTTGATTCTAACCTTACTTCTTATGAACTTATCAAACATCGTCGTACGAACCAAGATACGTGTATCAACATTCGTCCGATAGTATTGAAAGGTCAATCTGTAAAGAAAGGTCAAATCTTAGTAGAAGGATATGCCACACAAGGTGGAGAATTAGCTCTTGGACGTAACCTTTTGGTTGCCTTCATGCCTTGGCAAGGATATAACTTTGAGGATGCGATTGTAATTTCGGAAAGAGTAGTACGTGAAGATATTTTCACTTCTATTCATATCGAAGAATACGAACTTGAAGTACGTGATACCAAACGTGGAGAAGAAGAATTAACGGCTGAGATTCCAAACGTTTCGGAAGAAACAGTGAAGAACCTCGACGAAAATGGTATTGTTCGCACAGGTACACGTGTAAAAGAAGGAGATATTTTGATTGGTAAGATTACTCCAAAAGGAGAATCAGATCCAACTCCAGAAGAAAAATTACTCCGTGCCATCTTTGGTGACAAAGCTGGTGATGTGAAAGATGCGTCGAAAAAAGCACCACCATCAATGGACGGTGTGATTATTGACACAAAATTATTCTCTCGCCCAAGCAAAGAAGAACGCTCTAAGCACAAAGAAGAATTGAAAGTGTTGATGAAAAAACACGGAAGAGTTCTTTTAGAATTGCGTGAGTTAATGATCGAAAAGTTGACTGAACTCCTTGACGGAAAAACAACCGTTGGCGTGAAGCACAAATTTGGAGATGAATTAATTTCAAAAGGTGTTAAATTCAATCGCTCAAATATCGCTAATAATTTGTTCCCTGATAAGAACAATTATGTTGATGAAAGCCAATACAATGTACCAGAAGAAGTAAACCTTTTGGGAGATGTAATTTTGGACGGTTGGACAGAAGATACAGCTTTCAACAAATTAATCGTGACGCTTTGTAAAAACTACTTGGCACGTCGTGGTGAAATAATCGGTCGCTTCAAACGTGAACGTTTTGTTTTGGAAGTTGGTGATGAATTACCAGCAGGTATTGTGAAATTAGCCAAAGTTTATATTGCCAAAAAACGTAAGTTGAAAGTAGGTGATAAGATGGCAGGTCGTCACGGTAACAAAGGTGTTGTTGCACGTATTGTTCGTGATGAAGATATGCCATTTACAGCTGAAGGTCAGCCAATGGACATTGTTTTGAACCCTCTTGGTGTACCTTCACGTATGAACATCGGTCAGCTTTATGAAGTTGTATTGGGTCTTGCGGGTAGAAAATTAGGCCGTAAATATGCCACGCCAATCTTTGATGGTGCTACTGAAGCCGAAGTTTCAGCCGAATTAGCAGAAGCAGGTTTACCACCGTATGGTCGTTCGCAACTATATAATGGTTTAACTGGTGAGCCTTTCGACCAAAAAGTAACCGTAGGTATCATGTATATGATGAAATTGGGTCACTTGGTTGATGATAAAATGCACGCTCGTTCAATCGGACCATACTCACTCATTACGCAACAACCATTGGGTGGAAAAGCCCAATTTGGTGGTCAACGTTTCGGAGAGATGGAGGTTTGGGCATTGGAAGCATTCGGTGCATCGCATATCTTGCAAGAAATCTTAACTGTAAAATCAGATGATGTAATAGGTCGTGCAAAAGCCTACGAAGCCATCGTAAAAGGGGAGAATTTGCCAAAACCAAATATCCCAGAGTCATTCAATGTATTGGTTCACGAGCTTCGTGGATTGGCATTGGAGATTACTTTACAGTAAAAAATACCAAAGAAGTGTAATTCTGTAGAATTACACTTCTTGAAATGAGCATATCATTTTCACATCAATCATACTTGAAAATGTCTTTAAAGAAAAATAAAAAACTAAATAGTGACTTCCAGAGCATTACTATCAGTTTGGCTTCACCAGAGTCAATCTTAGAAAGCTCATTTGGCGAAGTTACACAACCTGAGACTATCAACTATCGTACTTACAAACCCGAAATGGGCGGTTTGTTTTGCGAGCGTATTTTTGGTCCAGTAAAAGACTGGGAATGTCACTGTGGTAAATACAAACGTATTCGCTATAAAGGCATTATCTGCGACCGTTGTGGCGTAGAAGTAACCGAGAAAAAAGTTCGTCGTGAACGCATGGGTCATATCGAATTGGTTGTTCCAGTTGCTCACATTTGGTACTTCCGTAGTTTACCAAACAAAATTGGTTACTTAGTAGGAATGTCGTCGAAAAAACTCGACCAAATTATTTATTATGAAAGATACGTGGTTATCCAACCAGGTATCAAAGGTGAAGATGGAGTTTCACAAAACGACTTCTTGACTGAAGAAGAATATTTGGACATCATGGACAAATTGCCACGTGATAACCAAATGCTCGACGATAAAGATCCTAATAAATTTATCGCTAAAATGGGTGCTGAAGCATTAGAAATGATGCTTTCTCGCCTTGACTTAGACCAGTTATCGTACGATTTACGTCACTCAGCAGCAACAGATACTTCACAACAACGCAAGGCTGATGCCTTGAAACGTTTGAAAATCGTTGAGGCTTTGCGTGATGCAAACACTCGTATCGAGAACAAACCTGAGTGGATGGTGATTCGCATGGTACCCGTTATTCCACCAGAATTACGTCCGTTAGTGCCATTAGATGGTGGTCGTTTTGCCACTTCTGACCTAAATGACCTTTACCGTCGTGTGATTATTCGTAACAATCGTTTGAAACGTTTGTTGGAAATCAAAGCCCCTGAAGTAATCTTACGTAACGAAAAACGTATGTTGCAAGAAGCGGTTGATTCACTTTTCGATAACTCACGTAAAGTAAACGCTGTTCGTTCGGAAGGTAACCGTGCCTTGAAATCACTTTCAGATATGTTGAAAGGAAAGCAAGGTCGTTTCCGTCAAAACTTATTAGGTAAACGTGTTGACTATTCTGGTCGTTCGGTAATCGTTGTAGGACCAGAATTGAAATTGCATGAGTGTGGTTTACCAAAAGATATGGCAGCTGAGCTTTTCAAGCCGTTCATTATTAGAAAATTGATTGAGCGTGGAATCGTTAAGACTGTAAAATCTGCTAAGAAAATCGTTGATAGAAAAGATGCCGTAGTTTGGGATATTTTGGAAAACGTATTGAAAGGACACCCTGTTCTTTTGAACCGTGCCCCTACACTCCACAGATTGGGTATTCAAGCTTTCCAACCAAAATTAGTGGAAGGAAAAGCCATCCAATTGCACCCATTAGTTTGTACAGCCTTCAACGCTGACTTTGACGGTGACCAGATGGCCGTTCACGTGCCGCTTGGTCAAGAAGCAATCATGGAGGCTTCGGTCTTGATGTTGGCTTCGCATAATATCTTGAACCCTGCCAATGGAGCTCCAATCACTGTACCTTCTCAGGACATGGTATTGGGTCTTTACTTCGTAACAAAAGGACGTAAATCAACTGCCACTCACAAAGAGCCAGGTGAAGGTTTAACGTTTTATTCGGCAGAAGAAGTAATCATTGCGATGAATGAAGGAGCGGTTTCAAAACATGCTCATATCAAATGTCGTGTGAAGGTAAAAGATGAAAATGGACAATTGGTTTGGAAAATCGTTGATACAGTTGCTGGTCGTATTTTGTTTAACCAATGTGTACCAGAAGAAGTAGGTTATTTGGACGAATTATTGACCAAGAAAAAACTTCAACAACTCATCGGACGTGTATTCAAAGAATCAGGCTATTCTCGTACGGCTAAATTCTTGGATGATATCAAAGAATTAGGTTATCAGACAGCCTTCCGTGGTGGTTTATCTATCGGTTTGGACAATATTATTGTTCCTCCTGAAAAAGTAAAACTCGTTGAAGATGCGAAAAAAGAAGTAGAAGAAGTGCAAAACAACTATATGTTTGGTATCATTACTGAGCGTGAGCGTTATAACCAAATCATTGATATTTGGGGACGTGTCAATAGTAATATGCGTTTGATTCTATTGAAACAATTGGAAGAAGACCAAGCTGGCTTCAATCCAATTTATATGATGATGCACTCTGGAGCTCGTGGTTCGCAAGAACAAGTGCGTCAGTTGGGTGGTATGAGAGGTTTGATGGCAAAACCACAAAAAAATATTCAAGGTTCGGTTGGAGAAATCATCGAAAACCCAATTTTGTCTAACTTTAAAGAAGGTCTTGACGTACTCGAATACTTTATCTCAACTCACGGTGCTCGTAAAGGTTTGGCCGATACTGCCTTGAAAACTGCCGATGCGGGTTACTTGACTCGTCGTTTGCATGATGTTGCTCAAGACGTAGTAGTAAACGAAATCGACTGTGGAACTTTACGTGGTATTCAGGTTTCAGCTTTGAAAGACAACGAAGACATCGTTGAACCACTTTCTGAGCGTATCTTGGGACGTACATCTGTTTATGATGTAATTGACCCATTAACAAAGAAACTTATCGTAAAAGCAGGCGAAGAAATCACGGAAGAAATTGCCGCTGAAATCGATGAAACTGCTATCGAAACAGTTGAAATTCGTTCAGCTTTAACATGTGAAACACAAACAGGTGTTTGTGCGAAATGTTATGGACGAAACTTGGCAACTGGCCGTATGGCAGATGGTGGCGAAGCAGTTGGTGTAATTGCCTCACAATCAATCGGTGAGCCTGGTACACAGTTGACACTTCGTACATTCCACACAGGGGGTACTGCTCAAAACGTTGCTTCTGAAGCTAATATCAAAGCGAAATTTGCAGGAACAATCCAATTAGAAGAAATGCGTACTGTACAGTCAACTGACCGTGATGGTAATGTCATTACTACTGTTTTGGGTCGTCGTGGAGAGATTCGTATCATCGAAACAGGTACAAACAACGTACTTATCGTAAATAACGTACCTTATGGTGCTACTTTGGAAGTAACGGACGGACAAAAAGTGAACAAAGGTGATGCACTTTGCCATTGGGATCAATTTAACGCCGTTATCCTTGCTGATATTGATGGGGTAGTAGAATATGATGCTATCGAAGAAAATGTAACTTATAAAGAAGAAGCCGATGAGCAAACTGGTTTCCGTGATAAAGTTATCATCGAATCGAAAGACCGTACTAAAAACCCTGCAGTAATTATCAAATCTGCGAATGGAGAAGAGGAAAAAGCCTATAACTTGCCAGTATTGGCTCGTTTGACAGTTGAAGATGGCAAAGTTATCAAAGCTGGTCAGATTTTGGCGAAAATTCCACGTGCTATCAATATGAACCGAGATATTACGGGTGGTTTGCCACGTGTAACGGAGTTATTTGAAGCTCGTAACCCTTCAAATCCTGCGGTTGTATCTGAAATTGATGGTATAGTACAATACGGTGCTGTGAAACGTGGTAACCGTGAGATTTTTGTGGAAGCAAAAGATGGCATCAAAATGAAATACATGGTTGCTTTGTCGAAATTATTCTTGGTACAAGATGGTGATTTCGTATTGGCAGGTGACCCACTTTCAGATGGTGCAATTACGCCAGCCGATATTCTTCGTATCAAAGGGCCAACCGCTGTGCAAGAGTATTTGGTAAACGAAGTACAAGCTGTATATCGCCAACAAGGGGTAAAAATCTCTGATAAACACATCGAAGTGATTGTTCGTCAGATGATGCAAAAAGTAGAGGTAATCGATTCAGGTGATACGCTCTTCTTAGATAACCAAATGGTTGATAAATGGGTAGTACGTGCAGGAAACGATAAAATTTTGGATAAAAAAGTGATTATGGACGCTGGTGCTTCTGATAAATTCAAGCCTGGTCAAATTATCACCGCTCGTGAAATGCGTGACGAAAATAGCCGATTGAAGCGTGCTGACTTAGCACAATTAGTTGTGCGTGACGCTATGCCAGCGGTTGCTCGTCCAACTTTACAAGGTATCACTACTGCATCGTTGGGTACAGAATCATTTATGTCGGCGGCATCGTTCCAAGAAACCACAAAAGTATTATCAGAAGCTGCCGTAAGAGGTAAGCGTGATACACTCGAAGGTTTGAAAGAGAACGTTATCGTAGGTCACTTGATTCCTGCCGGAACTGGTGCAAGAAAATACCAAAATATTATCGTTGGTAGCAAAGCAGAACTCGAAGCAGCAGCCGAAAAGAAAAAAGCTCAAGACGCAGCGAAACAACGCAGAGAGTATGTTTAATAATTAAGAATTGAGAATGTAGAATTAAGAATTTTTTCTAATTCTCTTCAAATATAATATTGAAAAGGTCAGGCATTTTGCTTGACCTTTTTTTGTAAATAGCCCATTGTATGACTATTTTTGAGAAAAAATCATTTAGTGAAACCAAAACCTTATCTCTATCTCCTGACTTCGATGTATGTGGCAGGAATTATTGGCTTAAACATTCCGTTAACTGCCCCACTTTTCAGATTTCTTACGCCATTCAATCTTTTGGCTTCTTGTGGTATTTTATTATATTTTCATCAAGAATGGAATCGTAATTTCTTGATATTCATTACCTTAACTTTCCTGATAGGCTATTTTATTGAAGTAATTGGTGTAAAAACTGGCATGATTTTCGGAGAATATCAATATGAAACCACACTTGGTTTTAAGATTTTGAATGTTCCACCTGTCATCGGTGTTAATTGGTTATTATTAGTTTATTGCGTCGGAAGTTCGTTTTGCCGAGTGACTAAACCACTCTATTTCAAAGTGCTTTATGGAGCATTATTAATGACCATGTTCGATTTTTTAGCCGAACCTATCGCCATTCGTTTAGACATGTGGTCTTGGCATGAGATAACACCACCTTTACAAAATTACATTGGTTGGTTTATCACTTCTGCTTTTTTATTAACTTTGTTTCATACCTTAAAATTTAGGAAAGATAATCCTATCGCTTTGTGGCTATTGATTTTACAAATTTGTTTTTTTGGTATTCAAAGCTTAATATTTTAAGAAAATTACAACCTTTCATTACAAAATAGCATCCTTATAATGAGTACAATTATTTCCCCAAAACGCTATTATTATGAAATCCTCGTTAAAAACTTTCCTATATATATTTTTGGGTTTTGTGATGCTTACAAGCTGTGAAACTCAAACCGAAACGCCTGCACCAGTAGTCGCTGCCGAAACGCTTAATTTTACAAAATATATCGCTGTAGGCGGCTCAATGGTAGCTGGATATACCAATGGTGGTTTATACCGAGATGGGCAGTTGACATCTTATCCAAATCTCATTTCTCAACAAGTAGGAGCAAAATTTGAACAAGCACTTTTCCCGATGGGGCAAGAAAATGGAACGGGTTATTTGGTTACTTCGGCAACAAATACCTCTGCTCAATTTGATAAAGTTACTGAAAAAACAGGCATTATTAGCACTTCACCCCTACTTTTTTCTAAATATGCTGGCAGTATCAATAATTATGGGGTAGCCGCTTTACGAATGTCAGATATGGGGAAAACTGGTTTGGGGAATTCAAAAACGCAGGGTTTTAATCCTTATTTTGAGCGTATCTTACCTACTGGAAAGGAGGACATTAGTTACGCCGACTTTGTAAAAGAAAGTAATCCAACATTTTTTACTGCGAGTATCGGTGAGTATGATATGCTCGCTTATGCCACATCTGGTGGCAAAAATTCATTGACTGAAACTTCTGTTTTTACAATCAATTGCCAAAAACTATTTGATGCTTTGGTAGTAAATAAAGCCAAAGGAATTGTCACTAATTTACCTAATGTCCTCGATTTTCCTTTCTTAAACTTTTCTACTTTCGAGGAACTGTCCAAAAATCTTGGCGTTTCAGGTATATATATCACTACAGGCAATGGTGTTGTACGATTAGCAACTACGAATGACAGAATTTTATTAGATGCAATTCCAAATGTTGGTAAAAGCAATGCTTCTGGAGTGAAAAAAGGAGTATCTACCACTTATCCACTTAGTAATGAAGAGGTTTTAGACAAAGATGAAATCAATTCAGTTGCTTTCCGCTTGTCTGAGTTCAACGGTATTTTAAAATTAGAAGCTGAAAAAAGAGGCATCATATTACTTGACTTGAATAGTGTTTATAAGCAAATCCAAAACAACAGTTATGTTACTGGGAATAGCATAAAATTGAGTAATTCTTTGCTAACAGGTAGCTTTTTTAGCTTAGATGGTATTAACCCAACTCCACGAGGCTCGGCTGTAATTGCCAATGAAATCATTAAATCAATCAACGAAAACTACAAAAACTTTCTAAAAATCCCTATTTCTACACTTGATATTAGTAAATTTGAGGCTTTAAAAGTAAAATAATTAATCAACGTTCAATAGAATAGTCCATAGTTTATAAAATAACTATCATCAATTAGCTATTTTCTATTGATTCAGTCAAAATGACTATTTGAAAAGCGAAGCCTAAAAAGAATGAAAATATCCATTGTTACTGCTGCTTTTAATTCTGCGGCTACTATCAAAGACACCATTGAAAGTGTCCTTTCGCAAGATTACCCAAATATTGAGTATATTGTTGCCGATGGGGGTTCAAAAGACGGTACTGTAGAAATTTTGAAGTCGTACGGTGATCAAATCAAATGGATTTCAGAAAAAGACAGTGGTATATATGATGCCATGAACAAAGGAGTAAAAATGGCAACAGGTGATGCCATAGGAGTTGTAGGTTCTGATGATTTTTACCCAGATAATCAAGCAATTAGTAAAGTTGTAAAAGCTTTCAATGAATCAAAAGCCGATTCTGTTTATGGAGATTTACACTATGTTGATGCCGTGAATACCAATAAAATTGTTAGAAATTGGAAATCTGGCACTTACGACAGACAACGTTTTCTAAATGGTTGGATGCCTCCACATACCGCATTTTTCTTGAAAAAATCTGCTTATGACACCTACGGTTTATATGATACCACTTACAGATCAGCGGGTGATTATGAATTAATGCTAAGGATGCTATATAAACACCATGTATCATCTTTCTATATTCCTGAAGTATTGATGAAAATGCGAATAGGTGGCGATAGTAATAGTTCAATCAAAGGCCGTATAAAAGCCAATCGAGAAGATTTGAGAGCTTGGGTAATCAATGGTTTGAAACCCCGTTGGTACACCATTTATGCCAAGCCAATTTCAAAGATTTTTCAGTGGTTTGTTTGAAAATAGTGCTGAGTAAAAACTTGTAACTTATTTTTAACTAATTGCAATAATCTTCTGCACTTTTCCTCTAAAATCGAAAGTATCACCCGCCAATTTTCCTGCAATTGCCTGACCAATAGGTGATTGCGGAGAAATAACCATGACATTTTTACCTTCAAATTCAACTGAACCAACACCTATTGTTACAAAAAAATGACCCATAGTTGTTTCTACTAATGCTCCCAAAGCAACTTTTGAAAAAACTGTTGTCGTGTCTATTTTTTCAAGTAATTGACGCTCTTGCTGTGCTTGCTCATACATTCGACCATTCATTTCTCTGTCAAGTTGTCCCATAGCTCTTGCTGTTTCATATTTATCGCCAGCCGAGCTTTTGCCTTCTTCATTGGCGGAGTTTTTTGCGGCCTCCATCGCTTGCCAAGAAGTATCCATTCGTTTTTCGATGAGCAATTTTATTTTTTCTAAAAGTTGTGATTTCATGAATATAATGAGAGAATAATAGCATCGTAATTAAGACAAAAAATAATGAGTGAATGAAAAACCTTCATTCACTCATTATGCACAGAAATATTATTCTTCTCCCAAAAATGGATATTTATAATCAGTCGGAGAAACAAATGTTTCTTTGATTGTGCGAGGCTGTACCCAACGGAAAAGATTCAAAATCGAACCAGCTTTATCATTTGTACCAGAAGCTCTTGCTCCACCAAAAGGTTGTTGTCCAACTACTGCTCCTGTTGGTTTATCATTGATATAAAAATTCCCAGCAGAGTTAACTAACTTCTTCATCGCCAAATCAATCGCATATCTATCTTGCGAAAAAATTGCCCCAGTAAGAGCGTAAGGAGAAGTAGCATCAACTAATTCGAGTGTTTTTTCAAAGTCTTTTGGCTCATAAACGTAAATGGTTAAAACTGGACCAAAAATCTCTTCGCACATGGTTATATAATTGGGGTCGCTTGTCAGCAAAACGGTAGGCTCAATAAAGTAACCTTTTGATTTATCATAATTTCCACCTGCAATGACCGTTATTTTATCACTTTTCTTTGCATTATCTATGTACCCTGCAATTTTATCGAATGATTTTTCATCAATGACTGCATTCACAAAGTTTGAAAAATCTTCGGTGCCGCCTATTGTTATTTCTTTCAAATCTGAAATAATTTGCTCTTTCACAGCTTCCCAAAGATTGGATGGAATATAAGCACGTGAGGCTGCCGAACATTTTTGTCCTTGGTATTCAAATGCTCCACGCACTAAACCTGTAGCCAAAGCCTTCACATCAGCTGATTCATGAGCCATTACGAAGTCTTTTCCACCTGTTTCGCCCACAATTCGTGGATAAGTTTTGTATTTTGAAATATTTTCTCCGATTGTTTGCCAAATTGTCTGGAAAACCTTGGTGCTTCCAGTAAAATGAATTCCTGCGAAATCTGGATGCTTAAAAATTACATCACCCGCCACTGGGCCATCAACATAAATCAGATTAATCACACCATCTGGCAAGCCTGCTTCTCGCAAGACTTCCATAATTACATTGGCCGAATAAATTTGAGGATAAGCAGGTTTCCAAACAGTCACATTGCCCATCATGGCCACACAGGCAGGAAGATTTCCTGCGATGGCTGTAAAATTAAAAGGCGTCAAGGCAAATACAAATCCTTCAAGCGGACGGTATTCCACACGATTCCATAAACCACGTACTGACTCTGGTTGATTAGTATAGATTTGTTGCATAAATGCCACATTGAAACGCAGAAAATCTATAAACTCACAAGCAGCATCAATTTCTGCTTGATAAGCATTTTTTGACTGCCCCAACATGGTAGCTGCATTGATTTTTGCTCGATATGGACCTGCCAATAAGTCGGCAGCTTTTAAAAAAATACTGGCACGCTGTTCCCAAGAAAGATTTGCCCAAGTAGTACGAGCTTCTAAGGCTGCATCAATGGCTTGTTTTACATGTGAAGCATCGCCTTCACTGGCATATCCCAAAATATGTTGGTGGTCATGCGGAGGCGAAAGTTTGATTTTATTATCGGTATGTACCAGTTCGCTGCCAATATACATAGGCACTTCAATAACCTTTGAACGAGCTTCGACAATTGCTTTTTTGAGAGCAATTTTTTCAGCAGAACCTGCTGCATAATTCAAAACAGGCTCATTAATTGGCGTTGGTACTTTAAAAAAGGCATTATTCATTGTTGATGAAAGTTTTGGTGATTCTCAAGAGCGAAATTACTGAAAAATATTTGAATCAAGATTTTATGAAGTGATTTATTACTTCATAAAATCCTACAAAAGGTGCATATACTTGGCTCAATAACATTAATCTGATTTTTTAATATTCTACATGCTATTACAACATTTTCTTGAGTATCAATTTATGATAAAGAAGATTTTGGATGAGAACTTCCATTAAAAAATGCAGAATACATACTTTAGATGCTGTACACATACATTTTTTGTGACCTAAACAAACTTTAAATGTCCAACAAAAAAAGTTTGTACTGAAAAATTATATTATTCCATGAAATCATTATTTATATCAGTCTATAACAAGAAGAAAGTGAAGGTGGATTCAAACAATATCGTGTATTTACAGGCTCAAATAAACTATACAAAAATATTTTTGATTGACGAAACTTCAATATTAGTAGCAAAAACCCTAAAATCATTTGAAAGAGAATTTCAGGGACAAGATTTTTATAGTTTTTATCGCTCAAATAAAACTTTTATTGTCAATTTAGATAAGATTCAAAACGTTGAAGAAATCGATAATGTACTACAAATACAATTAAGTAATAGTATTAAAGTATCTGTATCAAGGCGAAAAAGGAAAGCGTTTATATCAAACTTTAGGAAATCCACTTCCCGAGAGATTCTTATGAAACAAAAATCAATTTAATACTTGATTGATAGTATTCATCATGATGTTTTTTATCAAGAATTCACCAAATAAAATCCAATAATCTTTCATTATTAATACTTTTAGCTAGATTTAGTCATGTAATAGCACATGTTTTAAGCATTCCTCCACGGTTAACTCATGATTAAATTTCACAAACTTCCACTTCTACAAATAATATTCTGAATCTACTTGTAATCGAAAAGCAATCTTGAATAATCATATATTGGTTTGATATATAATACGGCTACTTCAGCTATGCGTCCCTCTTTTATAGAGGTTGTTGTGGGAATCAGTAAAACCCTATCCATTTATATTCATTTCAATCTTATAGTCTCTTGGACTTTTGCCTTTGAGTTGTTTAAATGTTTTATTAAAATGTGAAATATTATTAAAACCTACCTCAAAACAAATATCGGCGATAGGCATATTTTCAAATAATAAACGGCATGCCTGATTGATTCGGAATTCATTGACAAAATCAGTGTAAGTGATATGTGATATTTTTTTAAAATAACGACAAAAAGACGGAACAGTAAGATTAGCAATATCAGCAACCGCCTGAATATCAATGCTTTGCTTATAATTAAGCTCAACATACTCATAAACTTTATTGATACGATCTTCGTCTTTATGGCTAAAATCAAAACGTACATTATCAGAGTTTAATATTGAATATTCTTTGGTAGTGGCAAGGATTTGAAAAATATTCAGCAATTCAACAAGTCGCTCAAAATGTGAAAGTTGTAACATCTTTTGAAGTTTATTTGCTACCAGTTTTTGTGCTTTTCCATGAAAAGAAAGTCCTTGCTTAGCGATTTCAAAAAGTTCTCTAATATGCTGCATTTCTGGTTTTTGCAGAAAATCTTCTCCTAAAAAATCTTTACGAAGTTGAACCACAATTTCTTCATGTTCGCCAATAACACCATAGCCAAAACCGGTATGAGGTAAATCTGGGCCAATAAAAACCAATTCACCTTGTTCGTAGTTAGTCAGATGCTCGCCAATATGCAATTTTCCTGACCCTTTTTTTACAAATACAATTTCGTATTCTGGGTGATAATGCCAAAAAAAACGGTCATTTTCTGACTTCCAATGAATCAGTCGAAATGAGCTACCAGTATCGGGAGAGATTTTTTCGTATTCAACTTTCATGCTTTATTACCATTATACATGAAGCAAATGTATGTAAAATGTTAATGAAGCACAAGTATTTGGTAATTATGGAATAGTTTTTTTACAAAAAATACCCCAATTTTGCACAAGAAAAAAAGTTGATTACCTTTCTGAGACAATCAGAAATACTTTTACCTATGAAGAGTTTATATGAGTGATGCTGATGGCATCGCTCATTTTTTTTATAATTCATTTAAAAATGCAATCATTTTAGCAACTGCCAAACCACGATGGCTGATTGGATTTTTTTCTTCGATACTCATTTCGGCAAATGTGCGGTCGTAGCCATCGGGGACAAAAAGTGGATCATAGCCAAATCCTTGTGAACCACGTTTTTGATGAATGATTTCTCCACGAATAATTCCTTCAAAATGATTAGCTACTCCGTTAATAATCAAAGTAATAACACTTCTAAATTGAGCTGCACGGTTTTCAATTCCTTCCATATTTTTGAGAAGTTTTATCATATTATTTTCATGATTGCCGTGTTCGCCCGCATAACGTGCCGAAAAAACACCTGGTTCACCATTTAAAGCATCTACTTCCAAACCTGAATCATCCGCTATACAATCAATCTGAAAACGTTCCCATACGTACATGGCTTTTTGTAGCGAATTGCCATCAAAAGTATCAGCGGTTTCTGGAATATCATCAAAACAGCCAATTTCATCAAGTGTTTGTAATTGAAATTTTTCGCCAAGAAGTGCTTGCAATTCTTCTACTTTATGAGCGTTGTTGGTTGCTAAACAAAGTTTCATTCTCTTATTTTACTGAATTATAAAAAATATAGGGGTTCAAAATATTGAACCCCTATATTTTTTGGTTGAAAAACTAAATTACATCGTAGAAAACCAAATAACATGACCATTTCTTAAAGCATCCAAATCTAATTGAACTGGACGCAAGCTCATTCGACACATAACTGCATCTTTGGTTTCCACATCTCCATTCTCATCTGTTACGTCAATTGTAGTGTCTATACACTCATCGCCAGCAAGTTCTATGGTATTATCCCATTCATTTTCATCATATCCAAGCCAAACGATAGAATCCAAATCGTCAGTATAATATAGTGAATAAAGCATCCAAGTATTTCCGTCGCTTGTGACAGCATACATTGAATTAAAATAATGTTCTTCGGTAATGTCGGTTGGAGTAGTTTCCATTGTAGTTAGGTTGGTATAAAAGTTATAAATGTAAAAAAAGCAAACAAAACTATTGTTCGTGAACGCACGCACAAAACGCCCAATCTCCTCATAATAAATTTATTACACTTACACCATCATTCCCTCTTTCATCTTCTCAGCATTATCGGCAATACGTAATTGCTCAATAAACCCACCTATTTCGCCTTCCATTACCGTTGGTAAATTATAAACTGTATAACCGATACGATGGTCAGTTACACGGCTTTGTGCATAATTGTAAGTTCGTATTTTGTCTGAACGGTCACCTTTTCCAACCAAACCTTTGCGTTCGGCCGCAATGGCATCATTATGTTTTGTCATTTCCATTTCATACAATCTTGAACGCAAAACCGATAAAGCCTTTTCACGGTTTTTGATTTGTGAACGCTCATCTTGACAAGAAACAGTAATCCCACTTGGAAGATGTACCATTCTAACAGCTGAGTAAGTTGTATTGACTGACTGGCCACCTGCACCAGACGAACAGAAGGTATCAATTCTGACATCATTCATGTTGATAGTCAAATCGACCTCGTCAGCTTCAGGTAAGGCAGCTACTGATGCAGCCGAAGTATGCACACGACCTTGAGATTCTGTTGCTGGTACACGTTGTACACGATGTACACCCGACTCATATTTTAGTTTCCCGTAAACATCATCCCCTTCTACTTGTACTACAATTTCTTTGTAACCACCCGCAGTTCCTTCATTATGGTCAAGTAAAGTCATTGACCAACCTGGCTGTTTTTCGATAAAACGTTGGTACATTCTGAACAAATCTCCAGCAAAAATTGATGCTTCATCACCACCTGTTCCTGCTCGAATTTCGAGGATTACATTTTTGCTATCATTTGGGTCTTTCGGAATCAACATTTCCTTCAAGATTGCTTCTAATTCATCACGCTGAGGCAACAAAGAATCTAGTTCTTCTTTTGCCATCTCACGCAAATCTTCGTCTTTCTCATTGGCAATAATATCTTTTGCCCCTTCTACATTTGAGAGTACATTTTTGTAAACTTTCAACTGGTTTACAATTTTCTCTAAGTCTTTGTACTCTTTGCTCAAACGAGTAAATTTCGTCATATCCGATACTATTTCTGGCATCGTCATTTGTTGTGAAACTTCCTCAAATCGCTCTTTTATAGCTTCTAATTGCTCTAACATGGTTGTATTTATATGTAGAATGAAAATGCTTTTCAGTCCATTTTCATGTAACAAATCATCTATAAATAATGATTTTTATCTATTTTTCGTTCCCTTTTTTTATAAAACCTGTAAGGTTTTTATTAACCCTTGCAGGTTTTGCAACCTTATTTCTTACATTGAGCAAAAACTGCTTGATTTAACTTAATATAAGCATCATCTCCTGCTTTTTTTGCTAACTCCATTGATTTTTCGGCATTTGGTAAAGCTACCACACAATTATTTTGCTTAGCAGCAATGCGTGCCACCAACTGATAATTCCAATATTCTTTCTCTTTTTCTAAAACTTTTGTTGCCCAAGCTAAAGCTTCATCAAGCTTGATACCTTTTTGAAAATAATAGTCAGCCGCTGCAAAATACGTATCTGTTGTAGCATCTGGTTTTGCTGTTTTTTCGGCAATTTCTGCCATTATTTTATCTTCAACTTTTTGTTCAATCCTAAATCTTACTTCTGTATTTTCCCATTTAATAGATAAATAGGCCGTTGTTGGTGTAAATTCGACAAAATCAATGGTCATTTTTTCGGCAAACTCTTGAGGTTGAATTGGCTGAACGTTAAAGCGAATAACGTCTTTATTGATGTCATACCCATAAGCACCCCATTGTTTATCATCACGATTTAGGATAATTGTCCATTCGCTTTTTCCGGGAATTGTATAAAGACCATAGCTACCTGCTTTCATCGTTGCTCCATTGACCAAAACTTCATCATCAAACTTGATTGAAGTGATTTTATTGGCACCAGTTCTCCAAACTTTTCCATAAGGCACTAAATCTCCAAAAATCTTGCGACCTTTTACCGATGGGCGACTATAATCAACGGTAATTTTAGTCAATCCAAGCGTTTGCGAAAGTGTAGCAGACGGACTGGCAGCGGGTGTATTTATCTGAGCAAAACTTTTGAACGATATAAAAGCAAAAGTTATAAGTAGTTTTAGTACAATGCGATTCATTTTAATGATGTTTGGTGTGTTAGTATTTTGATGTAAAGTTAAGACTTATCTTTCGTTGGAGTGATGTTTTAACATAGAATTTTATCAATAAAAGGCTTTTATAGGTAAAATCAGTATTTGTTTATGTAAAACAAATCTCCCTTAGTTGCTGTTCAGTAATAAGTTTATACAATCAAAATCTTTTTAAAATACAATTTAATCTATAAATTGCTTAAAAAAACAACCCTGTTACGCTATGTTTAACTTGTCAACTATTTTGGAGCATCACGCTCGCAATTCTCCTCATAAAGAAGCATTGATTTTTGCTGATAAACGCATCACATTCAGCCAATTGGATGCGGCAAGTAATCAAATTGCCAATGGTCTGAAAAATCTGGGTATCAGTCATGGCGATAAAGTTGCTTTGACTTGCCCAAATTTACCATATTTCCCAATGATATATTTTGGCATCCTGAAAACTGGAGCAAGTGTTGTTCCTCTGAGTGTTTTGTTGAAACGACACGAAATTGCCTATCATTTGCAAGATTCTGATGCAAAAGCCTATTTTTGCTTTGTTGGCACACCCGAAATGCCAATGGGACAAGAAGGAAATGCAGGTTTTGAAATGACTGACTCTTGCGAACATTTCTTTATGATTACCCCCTCTCCTACTGATGCTTCGCCTATTGAAGGTACAAAAACAATGGGCATGTTGATGGCGGGTCAATCTCCTAAGTTTCAAAGCTATTTTACTTCGCCTGATGATACAGCCGTCATTATTTATACTTCTGGCACAACAGGTCGCCCAAAAGGTGCTGAACTCACACACTCAAATCTTTTCTTGAATGCTAATTTGAGCAAAGATTTGCAAGGTTTAGAGTTTAATGACAGAACGATGTTGGTACTCCCACTTTTCCATATTTTCGGGCAAACAGTTTGTATGCTTGCCAGTATTTTTCGAGGAGCAACAGCCGTACTGGTTCCAAGATTCGATGCCGAAATGGTACTGACTTTGCTTCAAAATGAAAAAATCACGCATTTTGCTGGTGTACCAACGATGTATTGGGGGCTTTTGAGTTATCCAAACATAGAAAAATTTGATTTAAAAGCGATTAAAAGTTCACTAAGACTCTGTTTATCAGGAGGAGCGGCTTTGCCAGTTCAAGTTTTAAAGGATTTTGAAGCAAAATTTGAAGTGGCAATTTTAGAAGGTTATGGCATGTCGGAAGGCTCGCCAGTGGTAACTTTTAATCACCCTGACCGAGTAAGGAAACCTGGCTCAGTTGGTACACCTGTTTGGGGTGTAGAAGTGTGTATTATGGATGAAAATGGTAACGAACTTGGGTCAAATGAAAAGGGAGAAATCTGTTATCGTGGACATAATGTAATGAAAGGTTATTACAAACGCCCAGATGCTACGGCCGAAAGTATCAAGAATGGTTGGTTACATTCTGGCGATATTGGCATTAGAGACGATGATGGTTATTATTTCATCGTTGATCGCACAAAAGATATGATTATTCGTGGTGGCTATAACGTCTATCCACGAGAAGTGGAAGAAATAATGATTCAACATTCAGCGATTTCGATGGTAGCAGTAATTGGCGTACCAAGTGATGAATATGGCGAAGAAATAAAAGCTTGTGTAGTGCTGAAACCCGAATCGACAATTTCTGAAAAAGAATTAATTGCTTGGACAAAAGAGCGAATAGCTTCTTATAAATATCCTCGTGAAATCGAATTTATGGCCTCCCTTCCGATGGGTGCTTCGGGGAAGATTTTGAAGCGAGAGTTGAGGAAATAAAACCCCACCCCTTGCCCCTCCCCGATGGAGAGGGGTAAAGAGTTTTTTTACCCTCCCCATCGGGGAGGGTTGGGAGGGGTTAATCAATATTTAAACGGCTTTCCACCAGCCATTACTTCTTGCGTTTTCTCATCGAAAGTAACTTTCAAACCTGTACGGTAAGCGGCAGTTGCCATGATATTAGCGATTGAGTGCGAATAACCTGCTTCAATTGGAGCATTTGGTGTTTTACGACTACGTACACATTCCATCCAGTTTTTGATGTGATTGAATGTCAATGGGTCGCCACCTGTATTGGCATCGGTTGCTACTTTATCTCCTTGTAAAGTTAATTTTGGCAATAAATTCGCCTTCATTCCCATTGTTTTGGCATGGCTTTCTGTCAAACCACCCGTTGGAGAAATCTCGTTTGTGTCCAAATTGATCATACCACCATTTGAGTAGTATAATTCTTTTGTTTCACCTGCCGAGTTTGAAAAACGAGAAGTAAACTGAACTTGGAAGCCCGAGGTCGGGTCATTAGCTGGGCCGTAATCGAATACAACTGTCATGGTATCGGCATTGGTACGACCATCTTTCCATTGGTAGATTCCTCCATTGGCAACAGCACTTCTTGGATGAGCAAGACCGCTAAACCAGTGAACTGTATCAATTTGGTGACTCATCCATTGTCCAGGAATACCTGACGAATAAGGCCAGAAAAGACGATATTCCAAATATTTTCGTGGGTCGAATGCTTCAAAAGGGCGATTTAACAAATAACGTTTCCAATCAATATCTGCTTCTTTCAAATCTTTCACTAATTCTGGTCTTCTCCAACGCTCAGGTTGATTTACATTCCACATCAATTCAACCATTACAATTGGCCCGAATTTACCTGACTTGATGAAATCTTCAGCAGCAAAATAATTAGAACCACTACGGCGTTGCGAACCAATTTGTACAATTTTCTTTGTATCTTTCACAGCTTTCAAAACTGCACGAGCATCCGACATTGTTTCTGCCAATGGTTTTTCTGCATATACATCACAACCAGCTTTTACAGCTTCAACTGTGTGCATCGCATGTTGAAAATCGGCTGTACTCATAAATACCGCATCAACCATTTTAGCATCATACAATTCTTCGTTATTTCTGAATGCTTTTACATCTACGTCTAATTGTTTTTTGTAGAATGCTTTAGCTTCATCACGACGGCGGCTCCATAAATCAGAAACAGCTACCAGTTCAAAGTTCATGCCTTTGGCAAGTTCTTTAAAGGGTCCTACATGAGATGCACGGTGACGGTCAGAAAAACCGATTGTTCCAACACGTACACGGTCGTTTGCACCGATAATTTTGTTATAACTTTTTGCTGAAAAACTGCCTGACGATTTTCCGAAAGCAGAACCTCCGACGGCTACGCCAGCACCAGCAATGACCGATTTGATAATAAAATCTCTACGAGTTGTCATAGTTTTATATTGATTGAATTTTATTGACGGATACTATTTTACTTAATCTCTCTAATTTTTATATTCTTAAACGACACATTATTACCGTGATCTTGAAGTAAGATATTTCCTTTATCACCTGCTCCAAAACCGTTGTAATCTTTGTATTTGCTACGAGCAACCAAAGCATTAAAAATATTACTTTTACGTTCGTATTCAACTACTTTAAAGCCATTGAGCCAATGTTGAACGATATTATTTGGATAAACAATGACACGACCTTGGTTCCAATCTCCGATTTTTTTGATGAAACGTCTGTCCATTTTTAAATCTTTGTCAATTTTATACGAAGGAATTAAATCATATAAACTTGCCAATGTACGATTGCCTACTGCTCCCATTTTTGCATCGGGATGTTTTTCATCATCAAGTACTTGAAATTCAAGTCCAACGCCTGATTTTCCACCCGAATCGAAGGCTTCATTGACAAAGTATTTTACGCCTGAGTTTGCACCTTCCGTAAGTTTGAACTCAAAAACAAGCTCAAATGCACCATATTGGTCATTTGTCACAATATCATTGCCTGTTTCTGAACCATCTGATGGGCTAACATTGATAGTTCCATCAATCACACTCCAATGCTTTTTGGGCATCTCAGTGCCATGTACTGCACGCCAGCCAGTAAAATCTTTACCATTGAAAAGCATTTTAAAACCTTGTGCTTTTTCTTGCTCTGAGAGATTATTCAGTACTAAATTCACTACTGGACAATTATCCGTTGGACTTGGCTTGAGGTTTTCTGTTTGAATTTTAATGTTTTTCCAATGAATTTTCATGCCTTCTTTCATTTCGCCATAAATCGCATGAACTTGAAGTGCAATAAAACCCTTGGCAGTCATGTCATCTATCAAATGAGCAGTCGGAACGCCATTGATGAAAGTACGAAGTGTATTTCCGATAGCTTCGATGCGATACTTATTCCATTGACCAACAGGCTTGAAGGCTTTCTTCCCTTCTGGATTAATATTTGGAATATACAACCAATCACGTCGTGCTTCATCATAAATTGCCCCAGACCAAGCTCTTGGAGATGGGTCAACTTCCATTTGGTAGCCATGTACACGGCCATTCTGATAATCAGGTTTTGATAAGCTACGAAACTGTACGCCACCATTCATAGCGTCATCGAGCTTGAGGTCAAGTTCGAGAATAAAATCACCATATTCTTGTTCAGTTGCTAAGAAAGAGTTAGGGGAGTCTTTTACGGTTGTACCAACAATTTCACCATTAATTACCTCATATTTTGCCTTCCCGTTGAGTTGTTTCCAGCCTTTTAGGTCTTTACCATTGAATAAATTAGTCCACTTTTGAGCGAAAACTATTTGTGAATGAGCAAATGATAGAATAATAGAATATACAATAATAAGTGTTTTTTTCATGCTTTTGTAGAGTTGAATAATAATTCAAAATTAGTCATTAAACGAATACCAATCTAATATCTATTTAACTAAAAATATTAAAATTTTGATATTTAATTGACCAAAAGTTATTTATCAGAGTCAAAATTACGATTCATTCAAAAAAAGCTTTTCTTAAATTTATATAAAAGCTCTTGATGAACTATTAAAGTTGAATATTGTTTTCTATGATTATTAGACATTCTTTCTTTTTCAAATAATATGGCTATAAATCACCTTTTTTCTCCATTACAATTAAAGAATATTATCCTCAAAAATAGAATTGTTATGTCGCCTATGTGTCAGTATTCTGCTGAAGATGGGTTTGCCAATGATTGGCATTTGGTACATTTAGGAAGCCGTGCAGTGGGTGGTGCAGGGTTAATCATAAGTGAAGCGATGGCCATTTCACCCGAAGGTCGCATTTCACCTGCTGATTTAGGCATTTGGAAAGATGAACACATTGCTCCGCTTCGTCGAATCACAGATTTTATTCATCAGCAAGGCTCAATTGCTGGAGTTCAATTGGCTCATGCAGGCTATAAAGCCAGCAGCTCTATCCCGTGGAAAGGTACAAGTTTGGTGTCGCCTGCTGATGGAGGATGGCAGCCTATTTCGCCTAATGAAGTTTTGTTGAGCGATAAAAAAAGTTATTCAAAGGAGATTGATTTCACAGAAATACAAAGAATTATCAATGATTTCAAAATGGCTACCAAACGAGCTATGGAGGCCGGTTTCAAAATCATTGAACTTCATGCCGCACATGGTTATTTGATACACGAGTTTTTCTCACCATTGATTAATAAACGAACGGATGAATATGGCGGAAGTTTCGAGAATCGTACTCGAATTTTAATACAAATCATTGATGCGGTTCAGGAAGTCATTCCAACAGATTTTCCACTTTTTGTAAGAATTTCAGCAAGTGATTGGGTAGATGGTGGCTGGACAATCGAAGATTCGATACGGCTTTCGGAAGTTTTAAAAGAAAAAGGCATTGATTTGGTCGATTGTTCTTCAGGAGGCTTTGTTGCTCCCAAAGAAATTCCGATTGGCTTAAATTATCAAGTACCTTTTGCTGAAGCGATTCGGACAAAAACGGGCATCAAAACAGGTGCAGTTGGCATGATTGTTTCGGCCGAACAAGCCAATGAAATTATTACATCAGGAAAAGCTGATTTGGTGTTTTTAGCAAGAGAAATGCTCAGAAATCCTTATTTCCCACAAAATGCAGCTCATGAATTGGGATTGGATATTGAGTTGCCTGTACAGTATTTGAGAGGAAAGAAATAATATAAGGGCGAACTGGAAGCATCCGTCGCTTGGTTCGCCCCACAAACTTTAAAACTTCACTTTTATTGATTCTAAGTAATTTTTGCTTGTTTGTCCGCATTCAAGAGCTGTACGACCTTTCACTGGAACAGCATCCAACTCAATGATATTCCATCCATTGAATTTTACTTTTTCTAAAGCACTAAAAATAGCAGGAAAATCTACTCTGCCCTGACCTAACTCCACAAATTGATAGCCAGATTTGCCATCGGTTGCTTTTGTGTCTTTTATGTGAGTAGCGTATAAAATATCTTTGTATTTGATGACAGCTTCGGCCGCATTTCCACCACCTTGTGTATAATGTGCCACATCAAGCAAGGCTAATACATAGTTGTGGTTCATTTCATTGAAAATAATATCTACTTCCTCGGGTGTTTCTCCCAATTGATGCATGTGGTTGTGGTAAGAAGGTTGAATCCCTGTTTCACCTTTGACAACTTTAGCAACTTCACTCATATTTTTGGCAAATTTCTTCAATTCATCGGTCGTTGGAAGGCGGTCTTTGGGACGAGAATTATTGGTTATCTGTAAAGATTTTCCGCCTAAAGTCTTAATAAACTTGGCATGGTTGAGGTGCGTTTCAATATCTTTAGAAATATCGTCTTGAATACTCACATTTCCACTCGAAAACATTGCCAAAGTAAGTTTATTTTTATCAAGTGTATCTTTTAAATCTTGAGGTTTATCTTTGAATGGAGCGTAAGTATTAGCCCTTAGTTGAATACCTTTGAAACCTAAAGCAGCAATATCACTAATGGCAACTAAGTCGTTGCCACTCCAAGTGATGGCTGAATAAGCAATCTTAAATTTTGATTTAGCAGCAAGAGCTTCTAATGAAAGGAACGAAGATGCTGTAAGTATTGATGCTTGTGTGAGAAAATCTCTTCTGTTCATAATTTTGGAGAATTTAGGGTTGATTTATTGATAGATATGTAAGTCCTTTTATGCAAATGTGCCACAACTTATTATTGTACTAACAGGTTGTGGCACACTTATTTTATATTTTTTTTGTTTCAAAAAGAGAGGACTCCTCGAAGTGGAGGAGTCTCTCCATTAAACTATGATGAAACAAAACTACTAATTAATACCCTGGATTTTGAGCAAAAACACCTGCATTTGAGCGGTCGATTTGTGTTTGAGGAATCGGACGAACATAGTGTTTGTCAGCTACGTTACCCGCTGCTTGTGGGTTGTATTTTTTAACACGGTCAATTAATAATCCCCAACGTTTCAAATCCATCCAACGAGTTTGTTCGCCAGCCAATTCTCTTGCACGTTCTTCAATTAAGAAATCCATAGTCATATCACTTTCAGTAATCAACATGGCATCTTTTTTACCTGGCCATCCAGCTCTGAAACGCACAGCATTGATTGCTTTTGTTGCTTCTGCAACATTACCAGCTTTCAATTGAGCTTCTGCCAACATCAAGTAAACATCAGCCAAGCGGAAAACGAAATAGTCACGACTACCAGCTTCATAAGTTAAATCTGGACGTTTTGTATCGAAGAATTTAGTCAAAGTTGGAAATAATGCCTCACTGTATGCACTTGGCACTAATACTTGATATTTCTTCGTAGCACGCTCCTCTTTTGACATTTCATAGCCTGGTATAAAGATCGCTGTATCACCTGCTGCAAAAGAAATTTTAGACTTAGAGTTATCAAACGATGCGTTTAAGTTAGTCCCTGGGTTGTTACTCAACCATGTATCACGGAATGACTTCTTATAACGAGAGTCATTTGTACGGTCTTTGAAACAAGTCTCTAACAAATAAGCTGTAGGGCGTAAACGCTTAAACGGACGACCATAGAATACATCACGTTTCATACCTGGTTGTACGTCATATTGCATACCGAAGAAAAGGTGTAGGTTATTTCCACCATTTACAGCACCAGTATTATTAGTAAGGTTAGTTAATGGGTCAGAAGTATATTGAACCGCAAATACAACTTCACTATTTACTTGGTTATTTTCATCAAAAACGCTTGCAAAATCATCTAACAATTTAAAGCCATAAGCTGTAGTTACAGTTTTGCACAAATCAGCTGCTTTTGTAAAATCATCCGCCGCTTTTGCAGACGAATATCCTTTTGCCAAATAAACCTTTGCTAAAAGAGTTTCAGCAGCAGGTTTTGTTGCACGGCCATAATCAGACGATTGAGCTTTCGCTTCCAATGCAGGAATCGCATCATTCAAATCTTTGATAATCGCAGCATACATTTCAGCATCAGACGCTCTTTTTGTTTCTTTAGTTGGCACTAAAGTTTCACTTAATCTTAAATCTACCCCACCAAATTGTTGGTGTAAGATATAATAATAGTGGGCTCTCAAAAACTTTGCTTCTGCAACTCTTCGTACTTTGATAGCTTCGGTAACTGTTGCAGCTGGAGCTCTATCAATTACAGCATTACAAGTATTGATACCACGGTAAAGCTCATCCCAAGTATTTCCTAAATAGTCAACTGTTGGCTGTAATTGAGTATCATAGAAATGGAAGCCTTTATAACTACCATCAGCACCAGTAGCATAGATGTCGGTACCGTATTCAGTCATTGTTAAGCCTTGCTGCGTGCCATAATAATATCTCAGTGATGAATACGCTGATTTTACTGCATCTTCAAAACCTTTTGGAGTATTGATATAGTCGTTACCAATGCCTGATACAACTGTTTCGTCCAATATATCTTTACATGATTGGGTTGTAAGTAACAACGCCACAACACCAAAGATTTTAATTGGTTTTAATATATTTTTTACTTTCATTTTATTTAATGTTTTAAAATTCCTGTTTAAATTTTGAATTAGAATCTGATATTTAAACCAAAAGTTGTGACCGATGTTGCTGGTGTAACACCTGAGCCAACGTTAGTTGTACCAGTACCTGATGAGGTAATAGTTGCCTCTGGGTCGATACCGTTGTATTTGCTGCGGTATTCAGACCAAATTTTTGGTTGTTGAATACTTGAGAATATACGCAAAGATTCCATTCCTAATTTTTTAGCAACACTTTGTGGGAATGTATAACCGAAGTTAATGTTTCTCAATTTGATGAATGTTCCATCAAAATAAATCAAAGTAGTATTATACTGAGGGAATTCTTGTGTGCTAAATGGACGAGGGAATTCGTTAGTTGGATTATTTGGAGTCCAGTAATCAACTTTGATTTGTTGGTAACGACCAGCCAAAGCGTTGTTGTTTTGGTGGAAACCACTCACAATCATATTTCCGAAACGGCCAAATAAAAATGCCGATAAATCAAAACCTTTGTAAGTAAATCTTGTTGTGAAACCTGCACTAAAGTTAGGAATATCTGATCCAAGCAATACTCTATCAGCTGCAGTGATTACCCCATCACCGTTAGTATCTTGAACTTTTACTTGACCAACACCTGCTCCAAGTGGGTTAGCTTTATCTCCAGGATAGAATTTAGCCGCTTGTTCTTTCTCATCCAACTGCCAAATACCTATTTTTTTATAGTCATAGAATGAGTTCAATGGTTGACCAATAAACCAACGGTTTCCTAAATCATCAACTTTTCCATTATATAATGAAACAATCTCTTCTTTATTTTTAGTGAATGTAAAGTCAGTTGTCCATTTGAAGCCACTTGGAGAGTTTACATTGACAGTTGTAAAGCCTAATTCGATACCTTTATTACGAGTTTGTCCTACGTTACGAGTCACAGCACTAAAGCCGATTGAACCAGGCAATTGGTCAGACAATAATAAATCCGTAGTATTAGTTTCATACAATTCTAATGAACCTTGGATTTTTCCTCTTAAGAAACTGAAGTCTAAACCAATGTTAGCTGTTGCAGAAGTTTCCCATTTCAAGTCAGGATTTCCGATAGTATTTGGACGGTATCCATAAGCAGCAGTATTACCCCAAGCATAAGCAGTTCTGCTCAACAAACCTTGTGTTTGATAAGGTGAAACCCCTTGGTTACCCACTTTACCCCAACCAGCTCTCAATTTCAATAAATCTAACCATGGAATTTGTTTCATGAAAGCCTCATTGCTGATATTCCAACCTAAAGCGATACCTGGGAAATTACCATATTTTGTATTTTCACCAAAACGGCTTGAACCATCACGACGCATTGTTGCTGTTAATAAATATTTGTCGTTGAAGTCGTAGTTGATACGAGCCATGTATGAGTTGATCGTCCATTCAGTTAAGCCACTACCTACACCCAAAACTGAACCAGCATTGCCTAAGTTATAGAATTGTTGTGTTTCAGCAGGTACAGCTTGTACATCAGTTGTATATCTTTCAAAATTATCTCTTTGAATTGATTGTAACAATGTTGCTCCAAAGTTATGTTTTTGAGCGAAAGTCTTATTATATGTTACAATGTTTTCGAGTGTCCAGTTGAAACCAAAATCATTACGTGTAGAAGCTTGCGGGTCGCCAAATTTTCTTGCATTAGTAGCAGCACCTATGAAACGGCCCCATCTTGCAAGAGTAAAATCAGGTCCAAAGTTTACTCTATACTTCAAGCCTTCCATGATTTTCACTTCAGTATAAAGGCTATTAAAGATTCTATACCTTTTAGTATTATCTACTTGAGCTCCTGGAACAATCTCTGCTAATGGATTTGTCAATAAGGCATCATTAGTTGGCGAGAAAATCATATTACCATTATCATCAAAAGGACGACCTAATGGATTTTGTTGGATTGTAAATTGATAAGGGTTTAGGTTTTCGCCATTTCTCACACTATACATAGTATATGATGAGAGACCAACTTTTAACCAGCTATTGATATTATGGTCAATATTTGCTCTCAATGACATACGAGTATAATCTAATCCATCAGAAATACCTTTGTCTTGGAAGAATCCACCAGAGATATAAAATTGCGTTTTATCGTTTCCACCTTGAACACCCAAAGAGTGATTTTGCATAACACCATTATGTAAAATCAAATCTTGGTAATTATTATTTCTACCAGCAGCAAGACCAGCAGCTACCGCAGGGTCTCCACCCAAAACTGCTACTTTTGCATCGGCAGCAGCATTTGCTACTCCTGTTGGAACTGCTACACCGTTAGCATCTTTATAGTTGTTTGTAGCACGGTATGCTTCACGTACATACTCTGCGAATTCTTCACCACTAAATAATTGAATTTTATCCAATGGTTTTGAAACACCACCATAAGTATCAAACGTTACTACAGTTTTCCCTTTTACAGCACCTCTCTTAGTTGTTACAAGCACAACACCATTTGCACCTCTTGCACCATAGATGGCAGTTGCAGTTGCATCTTTCAAAACCTCCATTGATTGAATATCACTTGGATTCAAATCTTCATATCCAGCCGATAATGGAATACCATCAACAACGTATAATGGATCATTACCCGCATTGAATGAACGACGTCCACGAATCAAAATCTTTGGCACTGAACCTGGCTTAGAACCAGACTGAGAAACATCAACCCCAGCTACACGACCTTGCATTGCTTGGCCTAAACTTGTGATTGGCATTTCTTGAATTTGCTTCGCACTTACTTGTGAAATTGCACCTGTTGTTTGGCTTTTCTTTTGTGAACCATAACCAACTACGATAACCTCGCTTAGAGCCGCAGCATCTTCTTCCATACTTACATTAATTGTGCTTTGGCCGCTTACCTTCACTTCTTGTGCCTTGTAGCCAATGTAACTAAATACCAAAGTTGCGTTGTTGGCTGCTTGTGTACTAAATTTACCAGTAGCATCTGTAATAGCACCCTGAGCCGTACCTTTTACGGTAACACTTACACCTGGAAGCGGATTGCCACCTGTGTCAGAAACTTTCCCCGAGATAGCTCGGCCTTGAGCTTGTGCAAACTGCCAACTTAATAAAACAGTAAACCCAAGCAACACTTTTTGTAGTAATTGTTTCATACTAAATTAATAGAGGGTTAAATAAATAAATAATAAGGTAAAAACAAATGAACTTAAAAAAAGTAAATTTATAATTAGAATAGTTACAAAATTAGTTTTTAATTATACCTTTAACAACTAAAATTTAGTCCATTTCTAATATTTTTTTGACTAAAAATATCAGAAGGACACGTTTAATGTTAATTATGTAGTAAATTAGCTGTCATATTTTAATTGACTTTATAAAAAACTACCTCTTCTTAGGATTTTTATAAAAATTATTAAAATAAAAATAGATTATCATGGAAGTGTTTAAACATGATTTTGAAAAATGAAACCTCAATTACTTAAAATATCAAATCCAGCAGACTCATCGTTTAACTTGTTTGTACAAGAAACGCCTTATTTTTCTACACCTTGGCATTATCATCCCGAATACGAAATCGTTTTGGTTTTAGAAAGCACTGGAAAACGATTTGTAGGTAGTAGTATAACCGATTTTAAAGCTGGAGACCTTTGTATGATTGGCTCATATTTGCCTCATTATTATCGCAATGATGATGAGTTTTATGCCAAAGATTCTAACTTAAAAGCAAGGTCATTGGTGATTCATTTTTTGGAAGAGTTTTTAGGAGATAAATTCCTTCAATTACCTGAGAGTCAAGCCATTAAAGCTCTTTTAGAACGTTCAAAAAGAGGTTTGAGTTTTGGCGAAAAAACAGTCGAGAAGGTTGCACCTAAGTTTAAAAACTTACCCAATTTAGTAGGAATGGCTCGTTTATTAGAAATGATTTCTATTTTGACCATTTTATGCGAAAGCGAAGACAAACAAGACCTCACCACCAATCCCATTTCGCTTCGCAATGAAGTTGATTCGGCTCGTATGAATAAGGTTTTTGAGTTTGTGATGTTAAAATACCAAGAAGAAATTCAGTTGAAAGACGTAGCAGATTTGGCTAATATGAGTGAGTCGGCTTTTAGTAGATATTTCAAGAAACGAACTCGACGTACTTTTACACAGTTTTTGGCTGAAATTCGCATCGAACACGCCTGTAAGTTGTTGATGGTTGATAAAATGAGTGTCGCCGAAATTTCTTTTGAAAGTGGGTTTAATAACCTTTCTAATTTCAATCGTCAATTTAAGGCAATCAAGAAAATCACGCCTTTGGCTTATCGAACTAAGTTTCTTGAATAATCAACAGAAACAGACCACGGTCAATAGTCGATAGCAAACTTTTTTCATTGACTACCGACCGTGGTCTTTATAACTCACTTAATGCTTTGGGCAATCACATTGATTTTTACCTTTGAATAAACCCCACATAAATCCTTTTTTCTTGCGATAACTTCCATTCTTATTTCTGCGGCCTCCACCAACAGATTTCTGAATTTCAGATTTACTAACAACTTTATTATCAGATGCTTGTACGAATTCTGGCATTAAAGCTATCATTCCTACAAAAGCTAATATTACGATTTTCTTCATTTTATTAAAAGATAAATTGATTAGCATAAATCAACAGGTAAAGTATAAAATCTTACCATCCATTAATCTTTCTAATCTTGTCTATACTATTGATTATCAACGAAAAATAAAGACAAAAATTACACCAAAATTAAACTTTCTACAGAAAAAGCGAGTGGTTTTTCTGCAAATAGTACTTTAGTTTTCGACCAAGTTTCTTTGAAAAGCTCAGAGTCACGGTAATTATTCAAGTCGTCTTCAGACTTCCAATGACTATGGGTCATAAAAATATTAGGATGATGAATATCGTGCATCAATTCCAAATACTCACAACCATTCATTGCTTTAATTTTATCCTTCGATTCATTAAATATTTTCAGAAATTCATCAGTCTTATCATTCTGAAAAGTCATTCTAACATAGCGAATAAGCATTTTTTTTATGTATTTTTTTCTCAGAAAAAGAGTAAAACTTTTACTTTGAGTAAATCAAATTTGATCTCTTTTCAACCATTTTTCGTGGAAAGAAGGCGAAAACGCTTCCATTTTCTTCAATAAATCTTCTATATTATCTGATACTAAGACCAAATTTCGATTTTCTGCCTTCAAGAAACCCTCTTCTACCATTACATCCAATTGTTTTAGAAGATGGTCATAAAAACCATTCAGATTAAGTAAACCAACTGGTTTTTGATGTAAACCTAATTGCGACCAAGATAAAATCTCGAACAGTTCATCCATACTTCCATAGCCTCCAGGAAGGGTAATAATACCATCACAAAGTTTTTCCATAAGAGCCTTCCGCTCGTGCATGGTTTCTACTTTATGCATATCAGGCAGGTTTTTATGCCCTACTTCCATTCGATCTAAAAAGTGAGGAATAATGCCTGTCACTTGTCCATTATTTGCTAAAACGGAATCAGCGATAATCCCCATAAGGCCAACGCTACCACCGCCATAAATCAAACGTATATTGTTGATAGCCAATATTTTACCAAGTTCTTCGGCAGTTTCTTTATAAATTGGTTTTGTGCCTGGATTTGCTCCGCAATACACTAAAATCGCTTGCATATTTTTACTGGTTAATGTTGTCATTTGTTAAAAAATAAAACCCGACAAAACGTCGGGCTTATTTAGTTCGCTAAATTTGTCAGGAAAAAAAGTCTTTGCAGTAATATGGATTTAAAAGACGGTATTATATTTTCTTGCAATTTATAGAGTTGAACAATATAATGCAAGTATTTTATTAGAACAAACTACCCTGTACAGCCAATGGAGTGATTTTTGGTATTTCTATGTTCAAATCAGCTAAAGTGTTTAATCGGTCTATCCAATATTTTGTTAATTCTGGAGCATATTTATTTTCGCCACAATGCACAAATATATAAGCATTTTTCAGCCCCATTTCAAGCCATGTTAATATACGTTCACACCACTCATCTATTCTTGTATAATCAGTCGGGTGCAACTCGTTACCAACAAATCTGAGCGTCAAATCGGGGGTAGTTAAAGCACAATGAAGCACATCTCTCCTACCCGACACATCTGTAATAACCGTTCCTACTTTCATATCAGCAAGCATTTCACAGGTATTTGTCCAAACTTTAGCATTATTAAACCAATCAGGATGCCGAAATTCTACTGAAACAGGGAAATTAGAGGGTAAGGATTTTAAATATATTTCAAGAAACTTTATTTGTTTTGGATTAAAATTGGGAGAAAGTTGCAAAAAAGTCATTCCTAAATACCCTTCCAAACCTAAAACTGCATTACAAAACTCAGACGTAAGTGCATCACAACCAACCAATTGACGGTCATGGCTAATAATTTGAGGAAATTTGGGGCAAAATTTAAAACCATCAGCCGCAGCCTCTTTCCAACGTTGGATAGTCTCCAAAGTTGGGATTTGGTAATGTGTCACATTTAACTCAAGGGTATTAAATTGCCGAGTATAGTAATACAGCAAATCCTTTTCTTTAGCATTAAAAGGATAGATTTTGCCGATCCAATCTTTATTTGCCCAAATAGGTGGCCCGATATAGATGTTAGGTTTTGAAGTTTTCTGAGTTAAACCAAGAATTTTGCTTGTCAATGGATTATCAGGAGGAAGACCAAAATCTATATTTGAAATATCTTGAAGTTTTCCGAAATCCATGTTTTTTCTAATTTCAAATGTGTTTTTTTATTTTGACTCACTCTCCCAAAACATAAACCCTACATTCATGCTGCCAACTATACTCTCCTGTCCCCAAAATAAATTGCAAAGGATGATTGAAAGTCGCTTCTCTCAATACGTTTTCATCAATGCCTCTTCCGGCATCAAGATTTGCTACAAAAACATATTTTGGATTATCTTGCAATGTCCAAATCATTAGTTTTTGTGTTTCTGTTGGTTCTAACAACCATCTCGCTTCTCTTTGTTTTATATCGTCCCAAATATTCTCTGCCAATGTATGAAACTGCTGAAAAACGGCAAATTGGTGATGATTTTGCCCCCAAATATATGGCCCGTGTGTCACTTTATCACGGTCATTCTCATCTCTAATATCAAAGACATATAGTTTGGTGTATTCTTCGTTTAGTCCTCTTTCAATATGTAAGTTTCTGGTCTCAAAACCCAAGCCAACGTAGCTTGGCATATCGGTCAAAAATAAGGCAACAAAAAACCTTAAATGATTGGCTGTTCGATAAAACTCATCAAATCTTGGGTCATCTTTGTCAGCAGTCATTACCGTAAAATTTGGAGCGAACTGCCTGTTTTTCAACAACTTATGATAAGTTACAAACTTTTCCATGTAGGATTTAGAGCCTACAACTGAACTTTGTAAATCACCTAAAGTTGAATCGGCTTCAATTGCTTCTAAGTGGTCAAACTCATCACCATAGCCCATAAAATCTGGCTCAACTAAAAAGGTTTCCGCAAAGAAAGCAAAGTGTTTGACTCCTTGTTTTTGTATAAATTTCTTAACGGCCATTAATGGGTCATAATAAGCATCTGGCTCTTTTGGTACGCCCGTTGGACGAGGTTGTACATGAGCCATATCACCACGCATAAAATCAAAATTATAGGCTTTCTGACAATCATAAACTTTCTGAAAAAAGTATTGCCAAGCATATTTATTGGGATTTTCAAAATCTAATTCCCAATGAGCGTTATCGTCTTTTGAATGATAGAATTTATAACGTGCCAAAGGTCCAAAAACCCTTGACATGGCCTGTGGTTCATCAAATTCATAAGTGTACCAACGATTGCCATTTTCATCAATAATAAAATCTTCGGCATTGATATGTAAACCACGATAAGGTGGAGCCATGGTCATCGGAAGCGTCTCATAGCCTTGATAAATCATGTCGTGCATGAGTTCAATTCTGCGTCTGAGCCTTCCTTGATAGTCATTTTTATGTCCAAAAATAATTTCTAAGCGTTGCTCGTCGCTCAAAATTGGTATTTCTGGCGAGAAAAGAGTATTTTTTGAATAAGAAATAGGTGTTCCATTAGCCGTACCATTTCTTCCTAAATAATGCCAAATAATTTCTTCAACATCTCGATAAAGTGTTTCCGAATTACTCGTAATTCGACCCCCTACCCGCTTGACCCATTCAAAAAAACGAGGATAGGCAAGCACCATTTCTGAAAAGCGGTCGGTGTGTGGAATCACATCCATACCCACGCTTTTCCCCATTGCATGTAAAATATTAACGACAAATTTTAGCTGTTTTTCAACTGTATTTAACGTCGGAATAGCGGCTGATAATTCATGACTAAAAAAAGCTGGATTAATATTAAAACTTGTCATACCATAAAGGCTACCAACCACCCCAGGCTCCCAAATAGGCAATAAATGTATCGAATCTTGTGATTTTGGAATAGTAAAGGCATATTTTATGATATTAAAAAAATTGCCGATGGTACGTACATTGATACCTACCATATTCGATTTTTTGAGCCAAGAGCCATCATTATGATAACTTACAGGGCTTTCAATTGTTTGGTTGGTATCTAAAGCACGTTGAAGTGTTTCTCCTCCAAGTCGGCGTTGTAAAATATCTAAAACATCATAAACATTGAGCTGTACGGCGATTTCGGGTAGCAGGTTTTGGATATACGACGTTTGATGCGAAGTATATCTATCTTTATATAAATAATGATTATGTCGCCACAAATCGTACATAGAGGGTTGTGGTGAATAAGTATCAATCGTCATTGGATTTTCATCATAGGTTTATATACAAAGTTATAAAATACCGATAAAAGAAAACAGTTTAGGAGAAAAAAGTATAAAAAAAATAAAAAATGCCACTTCTGAAGCTTCAGAAGTGGCATTTTTTATTTAAAATCTACCAACAATAAATATGAATTTTATTTTTGAGCTAAAATCAAGTCTATCAAAATACGTTCAGATTCAGTCAAAATGATGTCTTTTTCTTTGGTATCTTTCTCGCCCGAACTTAGTTTATTGACTGCTTTTCTACGTTTTTCATTTTCGTCACGTTCTTGCTTGCGTTTAGCTTCATTAAGCGAGATAATCGTCACATCTTTGGTTTTTCTATATTCTGCCAAATCATCGGTCAATTGCTTCATCTCTGGGTCAGATTTTAAGCGAGCTTGGTATTTTTCTTGCACTTTGCTTAAAATTTTATCAGAAATAGCCGTTGTTTTTTCGTATTCCGATGTTTTTATTTGGTCGTATGGCAATGCACTTGGTTGAGAGCTTTCTCCCATTTCTTCAGGGTCAAATGGCGTTGGTAGTTGAATATCTGCCATCACTCCTTTTCTTTGTGTACTATTACCTGTAATACGATAAAACTTCTCGGTTGTTAATTTCAATTGTCCGTATTTTTCTTTTTGGTCAAAACCAACAGATGCTGATGCTTTTTTATCATTTGAGGCAGTACGAGGCGAAAGCAAAAACTGGTCTAAGTCAACCAATTGTTGTACTGTTCCTTTTCCAAATGATTGTTCTCCAAGAATCAAACCTCTCTTATAATCTTGAATAGCACCCGCAAAAATCTCAGAAGCTGAGGCACTAAAACGGTTTTGTAAAATCACCAATGGGCCATTGTACACCAATTCTGGATCGGTATCGCTTTCTACATCTACACTGCCATTATTGTCTCGGCGTTGTACCACAGGGCCTTTTGTAATGAATAGGCCTGTCAAATTTATCGCTTCTGTTAATGAGCCTCCGCCATTATTTCTCAAGTCTATTACCACTCCATCTACACCTTTTGACTTAAATTCATTCAAGAAACGCTTTACATCTTTGGTCGTACTTTGAAAATCACCACCTTTGCGTGCATCTTCAAAATCACGGTAAAACATTGGAATATCAATCACACCTAATTTAAAATCTTTTCCGTCCTTTTTCATTGGCACAACCTCACCTTTAGCTACTGCTTCTTCGAGTTTCACTTTTTCACGAACCAAGCGTAACTCTTTGGTAGGCGAACCCGCAGGTGCATCGCCTGGAAGCAAGCGTACACGTACAACTGTACCTTTTGTACCTCTGATTAACTTCACTGCATCATCAGTTAGCCAACCAACAATATCTTGCCAGGCACCATTTTCACCTTGGGCAACGGCTACAATTCTATCATTTTTGGTTGCTTCTCCACCCTTAAAAAGCGGCCCACCTGGGATAATTTCAGCAATTTTTACATAATCACCTTCATTTTGTAAAGAGGCTCCGATACCTTCAACCGATTGGCTCATTTCGATATTAAATTGAGCGGCTGTACTCGGAATCATGTAGCTGGTGTGTGGGTCAATTGCTTCTGAAAATGAATTCATAAATGATTGAAAAACATCATCTGATCTCCATTTCGAGATTCTACCTTCCCAGCGTTTGTAACGGTCTTTTAAAGTTGCTACAATGGCACTATCTTTACTTCCACTTAGTTTGAGGTCAAGTACCTGACTTTTGACGATTTTACGCCAAACATCATCCAACTCTTCTTTGGATTTTGCCCAAGGAGCTTTTTCACGATCAGTTTCATAATTTTCATCTACTGAAAAATCAAATGGTTTATCAAGCAATGCCATGATAAATTCATGACGTTCTTTATAACGTTTACGATAAAGATTAAAAACCGTGAACGGAGCAGTTAAATCTCCCTCCAACAAGTCCTCGTCTATGCCATCACGGTATTGTTCAAAAGCATTTACATCAGCTTCTGTAAAATATGCGTGACTACCATCAACATCTTTCAAGAAATTGTCCCAAATCTTTGAAGAAAAAGCATCATCCAATTTGAATTTTTGGTAGTGATGATAACTCAAAAATTGCGTCGCAAATTGCTCAACTTGCTCTTGCGTGCGAGTCGGCTTCAGGTCGTTGTAGCCATAAGTAGGCGGCGTTGAACTTTGATTTTGGGCTTTGTTTTCAAAACAGCCAAAAAGTCCTGTTAAGGTGAATAGAACGATGATTCTTTTCATAATTTGTACCATAAACCGAGCGTCGGTCGCCCCAATTACTAAATGAAAGTTCATTAAATGATTATACTTATGACTAACAACCGCCACCCTAAAATCGTTTATTTTACAGATTAGAGGTTGATTAAAATTTATTTGACAATTTCCAATAATTCTACATCAAAAATCAACACTTGATTTGGACCAATACTTGGCGGGCCTTGTGGGCCATAAGCAAGGTTTGCAGGAATAAATAATTTCCATTTCGAACCTACAGGCATTAATTGTAAGGCCTCAACCCAACCTTGAATTACTTGTGTAACACCAAATTCAGCGGGCTGACCTCTTTCTACTGAGCTATCAAAAATAGTTCCGTCAATAAGTGTTCCGTGATAATGTACCTTTACTTTATCTGATGCTACTGGTTTTGCTCCTGTGCCTGCTGTTAGAATTTGATATTGTAAACCACTTGGAAGTGTGTTTATACCTGCTTTTGCTTTATTTTCTGCCAAAAACTTTTCACCAACTTTTAAGTTTGCAGCACCTTTTTTCATTGATTCATTCTGAAAATAGCTTTGAATATACACATTGGCAGCATTGGCTTCCATCCACGTTGTTTGTCCACCCAATACTTGGTCAATGGCTTTTGCCATCATTTCAGAGTTTACTTTTAAGTTTTGTTGTTTTAAATTTCCTGCAATATTCATACCGATTGCATAGCTAATCGAATCAATACCATTTTTCATGCCAGTACTACTTGTAACTGCAGGAGTAGTAACAGCGGCTTTGTTTGCTATCACTTGTTTTGTTGCTGGAGTTTTTGGCTTTGCTGGAGTCTTTGACACTTGTGCGTATGAAACTTGTACCAAAACAAGGGTTGCAGCGAAAGCAATAATTGATTTTTTCATTTTCTAAGAGATACCTAATTTTTATTAAAATTTTTATGAATAACAAATAAACGTACTTTTATGCTAAAAATTAGTTTTTTTATAAAAAAAACTAAGTAAGTTATGCAACTTTCGATGAAAATTACAAGTTTCATTGATAAAGATGGCTGATTTTTAGGCTATCAAAGCAAATTAAGCCAAAACTCAATAAATGCTCACTACTGAAGAACACCAAAGATATAACCGCCAAATGCTCATGCCAGAATTTGGATTGGATGGACAAGAAAAAATCAAGGCTGCCAAAGTGCTTGTGATAGGTTGCGGTGGACTTGGTAGTCCCATTTTATTGTACCTCACTGCGGCGGGAATTGGTACTTTGGGCATTGTCGAAAATGATATTGTTGATGTCAGTAATCTTCAAAGGCAGGTTTTATATGACTCATCATCAGTAACTTACACAAAAATTGATGAAACCGAAAAACGCTTAAACGCACTGAATCCCTTAGTTAAAATAAACAAATATGCTACACGTTTAACGGCAGAAAATGCCTTGACTATCATCAAAGATTATGATATAGTGATTGATGGAACTGATAATTTTCCAACGAGATATTTGGTCAATGATGCTTGTGTGATGCTGAATAAACCTTTTGTTTATGGGGCTATTCATCGTTTTGAAGGTCAAGTTGCTATATTCAATCATAAGGGTTCAGCCACTTACCGAGATTTATTTCCGACTCCACCACCGCCTGAGCAAGCCCCAAATTGTGCCGAAGCTGGTGTTTTAGGTGTACTACCAGGAATTATTGGTTCGATGCAAGCTCTCGAAGCAATAAAAGTAATCACTGAAATAGGTGAACCATTATCAGGCAAACTCTTACTTTTGGATACACTTTCGATGCAAAGTCGTATTATTAAAATCCCAAAAATGCCTAATACCCCAAAAATCACACAATTGATTGATTATGAGCAATTTTGTTTGAGTCCAGATTTGAAAAACAAAGCTGAAATTACGCATGAGCAATTAGTGGCTTTGAATGATTATCAACTCATTGATGTGCGTGAAATTCACGAATATGTTCTTAAAAATATAGGAGGAGAATTAATGCCACTTTCGGAATTAGAGAAACATTTACCCAAAATAAGTAAAGACAAAACTGTAGTTGTGCATTGTCTGAGCGGTGTACGTAGTATGAAGGCTATCAAACTTTTGCAAGAAAAGTATGGTTTTGAAAATTTATTGAATTTAAAAGGAGGAATTAATGCAATACCTTAAATGATTTTATAAAAACATAGCATATCAGATATTGATTTAGATTCTAAAAAAACTCGCTCAGACATGCCAAGTTTGAGTTATTTACTCAACATACTCACTTTTTCCTTTTCAAAATCCATAAAAAGAAAATCGAAAGGGTCGATATAGTGGTTGTTTTTTTTCAACGTATAATGCAAATGTGGCCCTGTTACAGTACCTGTTGCTCCAACTTCACCTATGACTTGCGAGTGCTTCACATATTGCCCTTTTTTGACTGATATTTTGCTTAAATGTCCATAAATAGACTCAAAACCATAGCAGTGTTTTATTTTAATATAATTTCCTAAATCTGGTTTAAATCCTACTTCCAAAACATTGCCATCACCTGTGGCAATTGCCTTTTCTCCTAAAGCCCCTTTTAAATCAATTCCTCGATGAAAAATGGTCACTTTATGAACAGGGTGATTCCTAAAACCATAAAAAGAATTGATATTTACTTCCTTATTCAACGGATAACCCGCAGGAATTGCATGAATAAATTGTTCTTTAAATGGATCATTATAAATATGTCTTAACATATCATTTACTTCAACCAAAGGCCCTAAACTCGTTTCCCAATAATCTTCGTCTGAGGAGTTACTACTTACTAAACTTTGCGAAAAAACTGAAAAATTGAATCCTACTATCAATAAAACAAATGTTACTTTCTTCATCATCAAACCTTAAAACATAAAATACCTACAAAACTAACTCGGTTATGTATAGAAAATTGCTTTTTATGTCATTTGTCCAACAAGTTCAAAGGATAATTATAATTCACAAATTATATAATCAGCTTTCACATCAAATGTGAATATTTTTATTTAATCCTAATATGGTATTTTTAGGCTTTTATATTAGTGCGTGTAAGCGTAGTGCTGTAATCTTTCATTTCAGCACTTTTACTTGTCTTCATTATGCCAAACAACAAACGCATCACTCGAAAAGGGAGTATCAAAAAATGATAAATTAGAAAAGTAACACCAAAAGTACCGACAACTAAAATGCTGTATTTCACACCTACAGACATCTCTAAATCAGCAATATAATAGCCAATTGTGACAGTGATGGTTTGGTGGATAATATAAAATGGATAAACAGCTTGATTGGCATACTTTACAAAAGTATTTGAAAAATTCAGGTAGTATTTGGCAAATCCACAAATAGCTAAAATAATACACCAAATAAATAACATGCGAAAAAAATCATGCAATAGCAAAGTCGGTAAAAAGTCGTCATTTGGACACCCTAAGATGGCTATATAAACCTTTATAAGTACAAGAGCGGATAAGCCTATTAACAAGAAAGCTTTGCGGTATTTTTCAATTATTACCCAGCTAAACGCCTGAATTGCAAAAAAATAACCGTAAATAAAGAACAAAAATGAGAGGGTAAAATTATACCAATCCGAAACAAGGTTATTGGTGATATCCCAGCGTTGTTTGAGTGTCCAGTAAATAATCGACAAGGGTAATGCAAATAACAGTATTTTGAAAAAACTACTGATAGAGTTTTCTAAATTAAAAAAAGTAAAGGACTTTTTCTTCAACCATAGAAACAAAGGGAGAGCTATTAAAGAAAACACCCACAAGTAGATCACAAACCATAAATGTTGCCAATTGAGTCCGCCTTTTTTGCATGCAAAGAAGTCATAGACTTGTAAGTAAAATGTTGTATAACTCCCCGAAAACGTATGCATTTGGAGCCGTTTAAAATAGATTTGTGGTGGAACTACCACAAGCATTCCGAATACTAATGGAAGCAGTAGTTTTTTTGAACGATCACCAAAAAAATCTATACCTGTTCGGGATTTCAGTGCAAATCTTACCCCTACCCCCGATATAAAAAACAAAAGCGAAAGCCTCCACGGGTTCACCAAATTCATCCAAGTTTGAAGGCCATCAACTGTTTTATTGTTACGTACAAGCCAACCCCAATCAACAAAAAACATTCCACTATGATAAAAAATAAGAATGCCAAATGCTATCACTCGAATCCAGTCAATAAAGTACTGTCGGTCTTTCATAAACTTTACATCCTATTAAAATAATCATAATAACTTGATTTAGTTATTAAAAGGATACAAAATTCATTTAATGTGAAATGAAAAAAGTTCATTTTTCGACCAAATGCTGAATTTGTTGTTTTTTTGTGCAAAAAAGAAGTATAAATACTTATATATTCAAACTTACTTATTAGATACAATTGATTAATTGTATCTAAAAATACAATTAAATACTTATTATATAGATTTAAAATAGTAAAACAATCTATCTAACACATTGATTATCAGTATTCCACATAATTTTACAATAAGCAACTGTATTGTTGCATACATTCTTTAATAAAGTTTCTGAAGTCAAAAAAATTATGTCAAAAATTAGTTATAATAACTCATAAAAAACTCCATTAGGGTGAAATATTTCACCCTAATGGAGCATAAAATAAAGATAAACCTATTTTTCTTTCTAAATCATTTTCAAACTAAGCTCTCAAGGGAACAGGTGAAAGTGTGAGAGGAGTATCGAAATCTTTCATTTCAACACCTTTGTTTGTCTTTATCATTCCAAACAATAAACGCATAACTCGAAAAGGTCGTATTAAAAAATGATAAATGAGAAACGTAATGCCAAATGTGCCAACTACTAAAATGGCGAATTTTGAACCAACAGACATCTCTAAATCAGCAATATAAAAGCCAATTGTGACGGTGATGGTTTGATGTATGATATAAAATGGATAAACAACTTTATTAGCATATCTCACAAATTTATTAGAAAAGTTTAGGTAGTGTTTAGCAAATCCACAAATAGCCAAAATGATACACCAAATAAATAACATCCTCAAGAAGCCATTGACTAAAACAACTGACATACAATCTTCTATTGGATACCCAAAAACTGTATTATATAGTTTCATTAAGATGACTACCGATAAACCTATTGTTAAGTAAATCTTGCGATATTTTTCAATTATTACCCAACTAAATGGCTGACTGGCAAAAATATAACCATAAATAAAAAATAAAAATGAAAGGGTAAAATTATACCAATCCGATACAAGATTATTTGTTATATCCCATTGCTGTTTGAGTGTCCAATAAGTAATCGACAAGGGCAATGCAAATAACAATATTTTAAAAAAACTACTAATAGGATTTTTCAGTTTAAAAAAATGAAAAGATTTATTCTGCAACCAAAGGAAAAAAGGTAAAGCAATTACAGAAAATACCCACAAATAGGCTACAAACCACAGGTGCTGCCAATTTAGTCCGCCTTTATTACAAGTAAAAAACTTATAGATCTGTAAATAAAAAGCGGTATAGCTCCCTGTAAAGCTGTGCATTTGTAGTCGTTCAAAATAAATTTGTGGTGGCACTACCACAAGCATTCCGAAGGCTAATGGGAGTAGCAGTTTTTTTGAACGCTCACCAAAGAAATCAACACCTATTCTGGATTTAAGGGCAAATTTTACACCCACTCCAGAAATAAAAAACAAAAGGGAAAGTCGCCATGGGTTTACTAAATTCATCCAAATCTGGAATCCTTTTGCCGCAACATTGTTGCGTACAAGCCAACCCCAATCAACAAAAAACATTCCGCTATGATAAAATATAAGAATACCAAATGCTATCACTCTAATCCAATCAATGTAGTATTGTCGGTCTTTCATAAAGCTTTTTTATTATTAAGAAATTACAACTAATTATATATTGTACCGTTTAATAATAAAAGCAAAGATGATGCCACGTACCAGACTTTTTTTGATGATATTGAGAGAATAAGCAAATATTATTTTGTTTGATTTCACATAGAGATTTTCCAAACGAATAACCTAATAAGAGATAAAAGCAAAGGTAAAAAAATCTAAAAAATGGATGTATTATTAAACAAATATTATACCACAATAGACTTATAATCAATTAATTACAAAAAAATACTACATAATTCATTGATTATGTAGTATAGAGGAAATATAATTTATTTATCTTATGATTTATGCTTATTTTTCGTCAAATCTCTCTTTATTTCTTTGTACATTCGCTTCATTATCAAGCCATCGTATAAGGGAATAAAACGCCAATATCCTTTATAGTTAAATACCCATCGCAAGGCTCCTTTTAAGTCTTTTTTCTTCCAACACCTTCTTATATCTCGGTAGAAAAGAGCCAATTCTATTTCCTTATTCAAGGCTTCTGGCTTGGCCAGACTTGTATCAATATTTTGTTTATCGGTTGCCTTGATAATTTGACTAATTCCTACTGAAAAATCATGTCCAGTAAAACGGCTGAGCGACATCCAATTATTGAGTCTCATATCCGATTCGATTAAGAAATATTTATTTTGCTTGGCATCATAAATATATCCAATACTGGCAAAGCCATTTAAACCAACCGATTTTCCAAAAGTTTTTAATAAAGCCTCGATTTCCTGATTTCTGAAATAAGTCCTGCGGGTCGTATAACTGAAATTATTTTCGAAAAAATCTAAAATTTTTGCAGCATTATAAGCTATTAATTGGCCTTCATAAAACAAAGCTTCTACACCTATTTCTTCACCAGTGATAAATTCTTGGATAACTAAATTTTCTTTGGGTGATAGTTTTTCAAGTCCTTCTTCCAAAGATTTTTTATCGGTACAAAAGTGTATGCCCGCACCACTCCAACTTAAATCCAATTTGAGCAATATCGGGTAATTCATTTGTTTATCAATGGCATCGGCATCAAGCTTATCGGTATATACCATAAACTTGGGACTTAAAATGCCATTTCTTTCACAAACCTTTGAAAACCCTGCTTTTGAAGAAAGCATTTCTCGGTTTTCGATTTTCGTCAATGGTAGTATTTTTTTGAATAATTCTTCTGATTCAATCTTTTTATTCACTAATTGAATAATTAAATCATCCAATAAAATAACTCTATCATATCCTTTTGTTTCATCATTAGCCAATTGGAAGATTTGCTCCAATACTTCATTGATTTCTTCTTTGATCTCAATCCAATTATCATGAAACCGATTAGATAATAACCAAGTATTTTTATTGCAAAGTACATCAACTTGCAAACACCCACCACGTTTAAAAATTGCAGGAATTTCTCCTAATGAATCCCAATCAACTACCGAAACCAACAATACATTTTTCATACAATTCAATAGCTTTAAAAAAACTCATGGCACTTAAATAATCTATAAATAAAGTAATTTGAAGATAGTTTTTGTCAATAATTTGACAATTGGTTGGCAATATAACAGCAGCAAAGTACACTGATAATCAGGCACTTAAATATTAATCTTCAAATTATTTTCTTCGATCTATACTATTTTCCAAAAATACAATTTAATTCTTATTTATTAAAGTATAACTATTCTAAATTAGAAGACCTATATACTTTTCTATTTGCTCCTAATATCAGTTGCTCACTATTTTTATAATATAAACTTGTAATATTTTTTGAAGAATCTTGCTTGGAATACACAATGCCACTCAAGCTTGTAAGTGTATGTATGATATTTTCTGACGAAATTTTTTTATTTTTATGTAACTTTAAATTAGCAATTTTTTGTGGGAAAGTTTTTTCTAATATAGGAGAATACCAAACAAAAAATGGAATATGTGAAATATATTTTGAAGGAACTGGGTAGGCATGTTGCGATAAATCTCTGTTGTCATCAAAAAGATTTTCTCCATGATCAGATATGTAAGAAACGGAAGAAAGGGCATTTTGATTGGAAACCATTGAGATTACGCTATCAATTACTGCATCAGAATAAACAATGGTATTATCATAGCTATTGACTAGTACATTCTTAAATTTTTTATCTGCAGATTTTGAAAAGACCGTTTTATTACTCGGTTTAAAAACATCAAATTCATCTGGATATCTGGCACTATAATCATAATGACTACCACTCAAGTGTAAAACAATAAATTTCTTCTCTTCCGGTTCTTTCAATACTTTATTTAAAATATGAACTAATTCCATATCACGATGAACATTCTTTGTTGCTCGAAAATCGGAAACTAAACGATGTGGATTTTCGGCTTCTTCTATATGAAGACTAATATGGCCTTCATCAATTTGATTAGTAAGCCAATAAGTTGAGAAACCCGCCTCTTTGAATGCACTAACAATGCTTTTTTGTTGGTAATGTTTATCAAAATTACCAGCTCCAACGCCAGTTAATAGCAAGGGGATTGCATATTCTGTAATAAACCCACCAGCGGCAACTTGATTAAATGAAATGAGATTTTCTCTCTTTGATAAATTGGGTGAGGTGTTTCTTTCATACCCATTGATTCCCCAATGGTCGTATCGAGAGCTTTCACCGATGACCAACACATATACTTGTTTGCCATTTATGATACTATCTTGCGTTGCATTAAATTTAAAATTTTCTCTTTCTTTTTTCGTCGAATGCACCAACTGATATTGAGAACGAATCATTTTAGCCGAGTATAAGAGAGAAGTTGGAAAAACCGTATAATACCTTGATCTTAGAGTAACAAAGTAATCTTTTATTCCATTCTCGATTAAAGGCACTAAAAACAAAACAATTAATGAAATTGCTGAAGTTAATGATGCACTTTTTTTGGATATAATATTGGGTGCTTTGGTTAGTAAGATTAATAAGCCAACTACATAAAAAAAAATACTAGCAGCTAAACGAAGCCAATAGCCTTCCATCAATTCTGATGCTTCATTAAAATTAGTATTAATTAGTAATAGAATCGTGGCTTCATTAGCTGGTACACCAAAAAGGAGGATTGAGCCTAAATTAAAAGGCAGCAGAATAAAAACAGGGGTTAAAAGTAAGAGATATAACTTTATTCTATTTTTAAATAAAAAGACTGGCAATAGCTGTAAACTCAAACATGCCAATCCTCCCAGTATTGCCATAGAATATTGTTCTGTTTTTAAGAAAAATACAAAATCAGAAATACATATCAAAAAAATCGTGATAAAGAAATAAATGGTTGCCGTTGATTTTGATGGAGCGAAAAGGCTACGTGGAAACATATTTTCCTATTATTTGTTTGATTGTCAATAAAATTACTGCTCTTATATTGCACGATAGATAAGTTATTTAAAAGTATAATAATAGGTAAATTTTTGACACAAAATTACTAAGCGGTTCAAGTAAACGCAAAAAAATATGTTTAATACAATAATTTATCAAGTTCGTCAAAAATAGCAGCATCAACATTTGCATTGAATTTTCGAGCAAATAGTTTACCTGAATGAAGTAAGGTTGATAAATCAGCCATTGTAAAAGTCTTGGGGCTTGCTTTTCCTTCCGACCAATCAATGTATCTTAGATTATCATTTATCATATCTTTTTGATAAATCGAATTAAACAAAATCGTTTGAAAAACGATTTCATCACTTCCCCAAGTCAATTCAAAAAATCTTCTTACATTTTTATTTTCTTGCAAATATGCCACAATATATTGAGCGTGTTCGCCTGTAATCGTAAACCATTGAGAACGCCCAACTGGCACTAAATCATTAGGCATTTTTCTCGAAGGCAATAGTATATTCAGGTATTTTTCGACCAAATGTTTTCCTGCAAAGTGGTAGTTACACAAATGATATTTTGTCAATCGTGGAATTGCTTCTTGCCATTCATCTGCAACCGAAAGGGTGTGCATAAAAGCTTTCCCAGGATTATTCTCAAAAAAATGATGAATCGCTGCCGTACTTTTGATTGGATAATCTTGCCCACTCAATAAATTGATATAATCATATTTATGATTGGAATTCAAGATTTCCTCAAAACTGTTCACAGTAGCCTGAACAATACTGTATGCTCCCCAATGGACACTTATTCTATTTTTTATAAATTTTATATTTTCAGAATTTATTGAAATAAATGGTTTTATATCAGTTTTTAAATCAACATGAATATAAAAATCTGCATTTGGGTGAGCCAAACGCTGAATCAATCTTTTTAATTGCAAGGGATTGGCATGAGTTAATATCAAATGGGCGATCTTCATTTTTAGGCGGTTTTTCTTTTAGATAAAAATTGGTGTAACATCATTTTAATCTCTCCAAAACCAACAGTAAAGAAGCCAAAAATTGTAAAATCTAAATATTTTTTTAGCCAAAAATAACCAAAAAAGACACCTGATAAAAATGTAAACAGGGTAGCTAATGCCACACCATTGATATTACCAAAAAGATGGATTCCGATAAAATCAAAAAGAACATTGGTAAATAACATGACCAATACTTTATAAAAGTTAATTCTTGGTTGATGAATAATATCTAAAGTAACACCCAAAAATCTATCAATAGGAAAAAACATGGCAAAACTCATAAAAATACGATAGACTGATACTGCATTTGTGCCAGAATATTGGCTACCACCCAGCAAAGTAATGGCTACATCTGCTAGTAAAATAGCTAATATTGAAACAGGAAAGAGGGCTAATGTAAGTGTTCCGGCATATTTTTGCATGATTGCAACCACTTCTTCTTTTCTACCTTTATTAAAGGCTTCTGACATCGAAGGCATACCTGTTGACAAGAAAGCTCTTAACGGAATCTCAATGATTTCCATCAAACGCATCGGGATTGTGAACATAGCAACCGCCGCAGGCCCAGCCGCTCCTAAAACAAACATAATGATAAAAGTATCTGAACTTCTCAGTAAATTGGTGCTAATGGTTGTACCAACACTATACTTGCCAAAATGGAACAACTCTAAGATACTTTCTTTGGTACGTTTAGTGAAAGTTCTGATGCGAGTCCAACCTTGTGCTATGCAATATAAACTTACCAATCCAGCACTGGTAGCATTGGTAATTAGCACTAAATCAAGGCTTAATTTCTTAAAAAAAATGATACCCAACACCATCACTATGAATGTACCTTGATTAATTATTCTGAGCAATAAGAGTTTGTCAAAGCGTTGGTCTGATTGTAAAATCCAAGAAGCAATAGCCGAAGGAAGTGTGAGCAAAAAAGTAATCCCAAACCATTGGATAACACTAACAATGCCAAAGTTTTGGATATATGGCAAAAAGAAAACTGCTCCAAGGTTAATGACTATCAAAACACTTGTAATAAGCAAACTTAAAAACCAGACCGACCCCAAGACTGCATCTGCTCTATTTTTTTCAGCACCAGTATAAAATTTTATCATAGCAACCTGTAAAAAACCCGTTCTGAAAGTATCTAATAAAACAAAAACCGATTGAAAAAAGAACCAATATCCAACATCATCTTTGTGCATAAACCTTAGTAAAATACCAACAGTTACCATGGCCAAGACTGACATTGAGCCATTGCCCACAAGCGATAAAAAATGCTTGTTTTTAAGTTTTAAAAGAATACTTTGAAGGTTTATCATGGTAGGAAAGTATGTTTCTTAAAGAAATACAAATAAATTAAAGTGTTCTACAATCAAAGCTTGGTAATTAACAAAAACGCAATAGCTTAGCTATTTTATTCAAAAACTAATTGATTACAGTTTCCTTGCTAACTGCTGTAGTCAACAACTGCTCTTGTACAGCATATATTTGCTTAACACATGCCTCCCAAGTATGACCTTTTGCACAATTGATTGCTGCCATTCTACCCTCAGGGTTTTGTGGTAGTAAAGCCTGCTCAATAGCTTTCTTATATCCATCTGCACCGATAGCCAATTCAACATGCGGTAAAAACATTTGCATTGCTGGTGTATCGGTGGCAACTGTCGGTTTTCCCATAGCCAAATATTCGTCTATTTTTCTTGGATAATTACCGATAGTCAAAGCATTTACTAATTGAGGATTCATACACACATCTAAATGCTGTATATATGAAGGCAATTGGCTTGGTTTTTTTGAACCTAAAAAATGCACGTTTTTGATTGCATGAAGGCTGCTTTGTTGGAACATGATTTCCTCTGGCCCAATCAATACAATTTGCCAAGAAGGGTTGGCGTTTGCTACTTGTTCGAGCAAGTCAATATCTAACCTTTCACCTGTCAAAAAGCCAACATACCCAATACGAGGATGAGCAATAGTAGCTAAATCTGATGGTTCTGGATAAGAAAAATCAGCATCGTACATATCAGTTTCACAACCTTGTCCAATGTCTAAACTGATTTTGTTATAATCTCTCGCACAATCGGCTAAATAGGCTGAATTGGCAAAAATAGCATCCGCCAATGCAATCGTCTGAGGCTCAATCCTACTTCCATGAAATTTAAAGTATGGATGCTCAGTCAAATTATCTCGAATGTAGTAAAAGCTCAACAATGGTTGCAGATATTTTTTGGTAAACAACCCAGTAAACATTTGACTATCATTAAACACTACACTGTTTTCATTTTTCCATCCTAATTCCTTGATGGCTTTTTTCAAACTACCGAAAAATCCTTTCGCATTTCTTTCGTTAAGAAAATTATACAAGGATATACTTTTCAGCCAGTTGATTGAATGCGAAATGCTTTGAGGGGTATGCACCCATAAAGTCTCTGATATTTTGACAGTAGCTTCACCAAAACCTAAGGCTAATTTCAGTCTTTTTCTACCATGAGCCGTTTTTATTTGTTTAAAAATCGACTTTATATCCATAGCAGGATTTACATATAAAACAGGTTGTGTTTTACTAAACTCCACTGCTAAGTTTCGTGCATTACTTCCTAAATTCAACTCCCACTCTTGTTGGGCTATTAATATAAATGCTTCAGGTCGTCTCGACATATTTTTTTGCTTTTAGTTTTCAAACCTTGTTTGAAGCCCCAAATAAGACTAAGAATAGCTGGTATGGCAATGATATCCCAAGGCATAATTAATGGCTATTTTGAGGTGAATCGCCATGCGGCGTATGAATAAATTGCTTACGAGCCTTACCAATTTTCAACATGGCTTTTAGCATGGAGATTAATGCAATAGGTATCTGCAAAAATGCCTTTAATAACTGCTTATTATACCATTGTGATGGAATACCCATGAGTAATGCAATAGCTAGAGCGATAAATAATGCTACACTAAAGTTTATAAATTGGCTTGCAAAGAAAAATGTAAAGAATAACCATAAGCCTAAAACCCCGACCAACATCACTCTTGGAAACAAATATGTTTGGAATACTTTGTTAAAAAAGGCAACATTTCCCTTGAAAAGTTGGAACCAACCTTCGATAAAATATTTTTCAAAAAACTCAACTTGTGTAGCCAGCCATCTGCTTCTCTGTTGACTGAAAACATCAGTTTTTGCAACTTTTTCGTCATAAACATATTGTCCGTCCAAGAAAGCTACTTTTTTTCTGAGTCTCACCAATCTAAATTCCAATTCTTTATCTTCGCCTGATGTATCACCAATATCTTCTAAAAGCGACACAAATAACTTCCAGTCAAAAGCCATTCCGCTACCAATCAAAGCAGAAGGTAAACCTACCGCCACATGCCCTCTACGGAAAATATGATTGTTAATTTCTTCAGTACAAGCATCTAAGAGAGCGAAAGGTGTTTGGGTATTCTTGGCAGTTCGGTGTCCTTGTACAGCTTCATATCCTTGCTCAAAAGCATTATTGACTGCATGTAAAAAACCATCTGCAATGTGATTATCGGCATCCAAAATCAATAAAATATCAACTGGCTCATGGGCGGTTGCTTCAATAGCTTTTTGAAGGGCTTTTCCCTTCGTACTTTTTTCAAAACTCACTTCTACAACCTTAATTGGTAGGGTTTTGAGTGTAGCTAAAGTAGATTGACTAAACGAATCTGCAATGATAACAACCTCGAAAAGTTCTTTCGGGTAGTCTTGTTGAATCGCATTTTTAGCTGTATCAATGATGACCGAATCTTCTTTATATCCTGGAATAAAAATGCGTATTTTTCTCAAAGTTTTGGCTTGAGTAAAGTGCGTTTTTTTGCCAATTTTTCCAGCCAATGAGAAAAATAATAGGTAGCCCACCTGAATGGTGAGATAAACAAGAATGAAATATTGAATCGAGGTACTTATGGTTTGTATCATAGTGTTGGCATCAAATCTATTTTTGTTTTTCCAATAAAAGTGGACGAATGGTTATTAGGCTCTTTGTGGTGTGGTTTTGAAAAATTCCATAATAGAGCTTTCCAAATAGATTTTGAATGTTCCCATTCTTTCTTTAATCCATGTTTAAGAATATGAACCATTGAGGAAACCAACACAAAAAAAGTACTTGCAATCAGCCATTTGAAACCACTATAATTGCGACGAATATACAAAAAGCGATTTCGGTAGATATAATAAGTTTTGAAGGGCGAATTCTTCCCTGTTGAAACAGATTCTTTATGATAAATTTCTGCAGTGCCAACATAATGAACTTCATAGCCTGCTTTTTTAAACCTTGCCGCCCAATCTAATTCTTCGTAATATAAAAAATACATTTCACTCATCGGCCCCACTTGATTCAATAATTTCATAGGAATCATCATGGCAGCACCGTTCGGCAAATCGGTTACTCTACAATCATCAAACTGACCATTATCTTTTTGTAAATATCCAATATCATAGCTTCTACTCGTGAGGGGATGCAGACCAATCGCTCCTGCATATTGAATCGTATCAGGCATATAAAAGTATTTGATTTTTGGGCAAGCCATCGCACATTTGGGGTGTGTCTGCAAATATGCCACTAATTCTGTCACTAAATTGGGCGTAACCTCAGTATCATTGTTGATAAAAAAAGCAAAGTCTCCTTTAGCAAATTGTAAGCCAATGTTATTTCCCCCTGCAAAACCAAGGTTTTCGGGACTACTGACATGCTTGATAAATGGAAATTCATTCTTCAAAACCACAGAAGAATGATTGGGCGAAGCATTATCAACCACGATAACTTCCCAATTTTGGTAGGTCAGTTTATCCAACGAACGCAGCATAGCTGCCGTTACTTCTGGAGTATCGTAATTTACAGTAATTATTGAAACTAAAGGTTCTTTCATGCGGTAATTGTTTGAGGTTGCGGTGTGTCCCACCTTGGACTTAACCAAATCAAGGTCCAACTAATATAAACAATCATAGATGATGGCATAGCATTTAATACTTCATTGCCATAACTACATAATAATATCCCAGTAGCTCCCCCACATAACGACATCAACTTATTTCTAAGCACGGGGTCACGGGTTTTCCAAATTATCCCGGCTGATTTTCCAGTGATATACAACATAATACCAAACCATATAATGAACCCAATAACACCATACATTGCCCATATTTTGACGTACAAACTATCTGGTGGTATTGTTGAAATATATTTATCTGCGTTATAGGTTGTACCCCACTGACCAATTGTCCCTACACCCGTACCAAAAGGCTTGGTTGCCAAATAGTCTTTCAATATTTTTTGGTTGAAAAGCCTAACTTTTAAAGAAGGGTCTTCAGGGTCTAATGAGGTTCTCAATCGCTGAATTTGGTCATTCCCACTACCAATAGAAGTATATTTTAATACCCCTAAAAAACCAATACCAACAATACCGCCCAATATTAGAATCTTCACTTGTTTACTTAATACCAAAAATGTAAATCCTCCGCCAACCAAAGCAGCCATCGCTCCTCTTGTACCCGATATCAACATTCCATAAAAAATTACTAATCCTGCTATACCATACCAAATTTTCAATTTTTGAGAATGGGGGCCAATCGCTAAAATAATACACATGATCGCCAATTGTGCTTGTGAAGCTCCAAACTGCCCCGCTTCAGCATAATATGAAAACACCCGTAACTTTCCAAAAAGGATATGTGTTTTTTTTGCTCCCGCCTCTAACCAGCGATTCTCGGCTTCATCAACTCCTATAAACAATTGCTTTGCACCATATAAAGCACCTATCAAAGAGAGAACAATGATGATATTCAAAAAAAGGTCAACATCTTTCTTTTTATTAAATAAGAAAAACGCCAAAGGAATTGACAAAACCCAGTATAATGTTGCTGACCTCATTTCATAAAACCACCCTAAAATACTTGGTCTTTCAGGGTTTCCTATTTGTAGGACGGTGATAGCAAACCACACTAATGCCAGCCATACTAAATCATTATTCAAATGTCTAAATCTAAATCGACTGGTTCTATAAAAAAATACACCTAACCATGTTAATAACAATAAGCCATCTTGTCCCAAACCAAATTGGGGGCCTTCTATATGTTTACCAAGTGTAGGCTGGATAAAGCAATAAAACATAAATACAATCAGACCAATACGAGGCTTTAAAAAAATTAAGGATACAAAGCCTATAAGGAAAGGTATTATTAAAAGTAAAATACCCATGGACATGCCTCTGGTGGCAATCAACCAACCAAATGCAACAGCAAAAAACAATGCTGGAATTAACCAAATCTCCTTTAGTTTATTTCTATTCGATATGTAAAATGCGTTACTTTCCATACTTATCTTCCCTCCTTTCAATTACCATGGGAAAACTCCAAATAGCTTATCGAATTCGTTTTCTATTACCAAATTCAAATTTAACTAGTCTTTTTATGAGTGTTCGGAGGTGGGTTCTTTTCTTTGGAACTTCTCCTATATATTCTTCGGCAAAGTCAGTGTCCACGCCATTAAGGATAAATAATGGTTTTTTTTCTGTTGTTTTTGTAAATATCGTTAATATTTCTTTATCGACTTTGCCCCAAACACGATTGGCTCGACAAACCAAAATTGAGTAATTAAGTTCAGGAAAAAGTCCTGGTTTTATAATGATATCATCTAATGGTGGAAACTCAATCAAAACAAAGTCTTTGGTTTCAGCCAATCTATTCGCTCTTTCCATTAATTGTCCATCCAAATTAATAGGCATTGAAATTCCCAATAATTTATTTTCTTTTTCTTTTATTGTAAGTGGTAAATAAGAAGGTGAAGCATCAGTAGAATTATCTAACAGTATTTGTTTTTCAACACTATAATTCAAATCTAATAATTCTCGCTCCAACAAATTAATAATTGTTGATTTTCCTTCTCCTTTTTGTGTACTTAATACACCCACTACAATTGGCTTTTGCCTAGTATCAACAGTAGCTAAAAACTGTTGTAAAATACGTAAATTAGCTTTTTTGATAAAATTTGGATTTTCGTTCAATAAAGGATAAATACCCAACAAAGGAGTATCTATCGTTCTTTTAGCTCTCAAAGGCTCTAATAGGGTTTTATTAATTAAAGCATTAGCCAAAATAACTGCTAAAACTAAAATAAAACCAACCACAAAGCCTACAACCACCAGAACCATTCTTTTTGAAGCACTTGGTTTTAATGGTAAGAAAGGTGGATCAACTACATTGAGCTTTGAGGTAAGTTCGGTATTCTGCTGTGTCAATCGAGCCATATTTAAACCATGCAAAAGTTCTAAATACTCTGCCTCTGACACACCAATCTGACGCTCAATTTTCTTTAACATTGCTCCTAATGGTGCAAATTTTTGATACTCTATTTCAAACTCCTTTTTACGTTTATCCATTACGGTTAACTTTGCTTTACTTTGTTCATAAGCAAGTGTCGTTTTTAACCATTCATCCAATACACTTTTAGTAGGTATCCCATTAGGCAAACTGCTTTCTGTTGATAATTTATCTAAGGTTGTTTTTAGGCTTGCTTCTACCTTTGTTGCTACGTTTTTCAAGCTATCTACTTGTTTTTTATTGCTTCCATCGGTATTTACTATTTCACTTAACGCAACTTTATTATAAATATCGGTCAATTTATCTCTCTCTCTGACAATTTCTTCGCCATAAAATATTTGATTTAATCTACCTTTGAGATTGCTATTTACTTTATCTAAAGAAGAGCCTGCAGCCATTTTTTCCATCTCTAAGTTATGGTTCATGGCATACAAAATTTCTTTTTCTCCCGCTACGGCTTTGGTTTGCTCATAGTAGTTGATGATATTATTATCTTTATTAAAGTTTAGAAAATTACGTTCCGAAGAATCAAGTTTAGCAAAAGCTCTTTTTGTTTCATTCTCAAAATAATTGACTACCGTTCCTGTTTGCCCTTCTCTCAGCAACTTATTCTTACGCATAAATGTCGTTTCCAATAGCTCAAGTGTTCTTTTACAAACATAAGGATCATTACTTTCATAAGAAATCTTAATTAAATCACTATTGCTCATACGAGAAGCTTTTACATTTTTAAGAGCTTCAAACGAATAAAATGCGTTGTCAGAATAAAGCAATTTGTAAATTTCATTGTCATTACTTTTAATTGCACAACTCACTACAGCGGCACGTGTTTCGGCCAAGGTTGGTTTTACTAACTTAGCTCTTAGCTCAGGGCTTATCAACTTTTGCAGTTGGTCATAAGTTGCCCAAGTAAGCATATTAGGATCATGTTTTTTCAAGAATAGATGTTCAGCAATCAAATCATAAGCCACATCCTGCTTAGTATCTCTTGACTCAATCAATGAAAGCAAATTATCGAAGGCATTACTGGATGCAAAATAATCGGCTTTTGTAGAGCCATTAAGGTCATATCCAGAGGCGATTCCAGTATAAATAGTTGATTCTGACGCATAAACTTTTTTTTCATTTCGGGTAAAGTAATAGATAGCTGCTGCCAAAACCAAAGGAATCAGTAGTAACCAAATTATATTTTTGGAAAGTAATTTTAAAAAATGTAAAAAACTCATTTTACCTGATTTAGTAATGTTGAAAAGCTCACACCTGTATAAGCATCAAGAAGCATAAGACCAGTCTGGAAACTATTGAGGTTTGTTTCGTAATCAATCTTTGCTTTATTAAACATATCTAACACTCTCGAATTTTGCTCTACCGTTATTTGTCCTTGCATAAAATCTCTTTCTGCCATTTTATAATTTACTTCGGCAGCCTGTCTGATGTTTCTACTTAAGAACAAAAGTCTATGTGATAATTTTAGAGCTTGGTAGAGCCTAATTACCTCTTGTTTTACCACTAAAGCTGAATTGTCTTTCTCAGCTTCTGCAATTTCTATCAATGATTGACCAGAACTCAACAGGTGTTTCCTGTTAATGATATTAGTGATTGGAATTTGTAAGCCTACCCCTATATTATAAAAACCTGTTTGGGCAGTTGTAAGATTATTTTGTATGTTCTGCGTACTTACCGCCGAATAATTCGTCCCATAATAATAGCTTGATAAAAATGACAAGCCGCTATAAATTACATTTTTATTTATTCGCTGATTGGCTTCAGCCAAAGCAACACTACCAGCTACTCTTCTAATTTGTGGAGAAAGTTTTTGTGCCGAGTTAATCAAAATTGGTAAAAGTTGATCAGTTGCGAAAGCCTTCACTAAAAGCGAATCTGTTGAAAGCTTTTGACAAATTGCTTTTGTCGGAATTAACCCTAAGCTTATCCAAATTGTCAATCCAATGCTATATTTTTTATACCAGATCATGGTTCTATTAGTAATTTAGCTATAGTTACAAGTAATAAATATACTCTTGTCAAAAACTATGCCTATATCTGTGTGGGCACCTTTTATAAATACGATATTTTTCACAAACAAGACTTTTACCTTCCGTTTTGATAGATATTAAGCATTTTTTGTGCAGTTTTTTCCCACGTAAACATACTTGGTCTTAAATATCCCAAAGTAATTTTTTCTTTTCGAAGGGCCTCGTTTTCATAAGCAGTCTGCATAGCAGTAGCTATTTCTTCAACTGAGTACGGATTGACCAAAAAAGCTGCATCTCCAGCTACCTCGGGCATTGCTGAAATATTTGAAGTAACAACTGGTGTTCCAAAAGCCATTGCCTCCAAAATTGGTAATCCAAAGCCTTCCCGAAGCGACGGATATAAAAAAACCTTAGCTTCAGCATACAATGTCAGCAACACATTTTCTTCTACAAAGCCCGCCAAAACAAAACGTTTGAGGTAATCAATTTCACCGATTTCATTCAAAATATCTTCAACAAATGATTGCTTCAAGCCAGTAATCACTAACTTAACTTTTGGATTTATCTTGGCAAATAATACAAATGCCTTTACTGTATTGCCTACATTTTTACGTGGTTCAACATTTCCCAAAAACAAAAAGAAATCTTCTTCCAAATGCAGTTTGTTCCGCACTTCATTGAGCGTTTCTGCACTTGGTTTTACGCCAAAACGACCACTTACTCCGTTATGAACTACTGCAATAGCATCTTTGTTCAAACCCAAAACTTTAGAGATATTGGCTTGTTCAACAGCCGAAATCGTTACGATTTGTTGGCATTTACCTACAATTTTCGGCACAAGCCATTTGCGATAAAGATTTCCAAATTTTTGGTAATTCGATGAGGTGTTTTTGCCTGAGGTTTTCTCCATAAAAATGACGTCATGAAGTGTCAATACCAACGGCATCGACAAAAACATCGGAGCTGTATTGCTGGTGCAATGAAGTATGTCAACTCCGTATTTTTTTGCATAAATTGGTAGCATGACTTGTTCCCAAAAAACATAGTTTCCTCCTGGTACTTGGATGATGTGAAAATTGGATGTTTCACTCAAACAAGTATGGTCTTCATCTGCTTTTACAAAAACAAAATATTCGTTTTTAGAATCAATTACTTGTAAAGCACGTATTAATTCTAAGGCAACAATATCCATCCCATGCTTATGCGGGCGAAAAAGTCGCTGGGCCTCAATGCCTATTTTCATTTTTGGGGAGATTAAATAAATTCGTTCAAACGCTTTAGTTCGTCTTTGATAACTAATTTTGCGTGATTGATTTCGACTGCTAGTGTTTCGTATCTTTTTTGTAGTTCACCACCATCAGGATTTGCTTTAGCATACGTCTCAAAATCTTGAAGTTTTGGATGCAAAAATGTAAGCCCAACCATTGAAAACGATGGCTTCACTTGGTGTGCCATATCTCCAACTGCCTTATAATTTTTGTTATTGATTTCATCTGAGATTTTTTCCCAAATAGGCATGTTATCATCTAAAAAAGACTCAAACATTATTTGAATGATGGTTAAATCCCCCCCATAGATTTCTTGGAGGTAGTCGGCGTTAAGTAATGGATTGAAAGCAAACATATTAGGAATTTTTATAAATTATTTATTTGCAAATATTGTACCATCAAGCACGTGTGTTTATAAATTTATTATATATTAGCAGAAAACTAACTGTCTAATTCTATTTATCTAATAAAAACGAATGGCTAACAATAATCTGTTACTATTTATCCAAAATATTCTTCCAATTCCGACAACCATAGCAACCGAGATTGTCAACCATTTTAAAGACATTTCTATACCAAAGAATCATTATTTGGTTCAAGAAGGGAAAATCAGCAATGAGTATGTTTTTTTATTGGATGGTTTAATTCGCTCTTATACTTTTGATACCGAAGGTAATGATATTACCACCAATTTTTATACTAAAAACCACATAGTTTTAGAAGTCTCTTCATTTTTTAATCGCACACCTGCTCAAGAAAGTTTTCAAGCACTGACAGACTGCAAAGGACTGATAATCAACTATGAACAAGTACAAATATTGTTTCATTCGATTCCTGAATTTCGAGAATTTGGGAGAAAAGTATTGGTACAAAACATCACTACATTGAAGCAACGCATGCTTTCGATGATTAACCAAACTGCTGAAGAACGATACGAAGATTTGATACTCACCAAGCCTGAAATCCTACAAAATGCTCCCCTCAAAAACATCGCAACTTATTTGGGGATTACAGATACTTCATTGAGTAGAATCAGAAAAGAATTTACGAAAAAAGGAGGATGATTTCTTGCCATTTGCTAAGTAAAATTTCTTTTTTGTAACTGACCTTTGCTAAGCAATCAAAATATACCGCAATGAGCAATCTTCCTTCCTACATCAGCATTGTTTTTACCTGTACAACACTCTTGACTTTATGGTTATTTTCAAGAACGGTCAATTATTCTAAAATTGCATTAATCATTGTCATTCTTTGGGCAATTTTTCAGAGTTTGATGGGTATATCTGGCTTTTACTCTAACCTCAATTCTTTTCCTCCAAGATTTTTATTGTTGATAGCTCCTGCTATTCTTTTGATTATTATTATATTCAATACAAACAAAGGACAGGCATTTATCGATCAACTTTCAATCGAAAAAATAACTTTAATACACATTGTCAGAATCCCTGTTGAGATTGTATTGCTTTGGTTATTTCTGCAAAAAAAGATTCCTCAACTTATGACTTTTGAAGGGAGAAACTTTGATATTTTAGCAGGAATTACCGCTCCGATTGTCTATTATTTGGTATTTGTGAAGCAACTTATGAGCAAGAAAATGCTCTTGTTTTGGAATTTTGCTTGCCTTGCTTTATTGCTCAATATTGTGATAAATGCTTTATTATCAGCACCTTTACCATTCCAACAATTTGCCTTTGAACAACCTAATATTGCCATTCTTTATTTTCCTTTTAATCTACTACCAAGTGTTGTTGTACCTTTGGTTTTATTCGCTCATTTGGTAGCAATTCGTAGGTTTTTAAAGAAATAACTACCCTAAGAAAAATTTGTTTTTGAATTTTTGGTTTGGGGTGTTTTTATTGGGATATTGTGGGGAATTAAGCATTTTTAATAATATACCGACTAAAAAATTAAAATTAATAAATACTGAAAGTGTATAAGTAAACTGCTCGAATAACTCTATGTATTTACTTGTGTTAGAAAGGTATTTAAAAATAGGTTTTTAGAACAAATCAGCAAAACCAATGATTGAAATAGTTACAGTCAAATCAACATTTTTATGAAAGAAAACAAATACTCAAAAATGAGTTTAGAAGAGCTTAAAGCCAAAGAAAAAACAACCAAAAGTGCTATTTCGGCTTTTATTGGAGTCCTCATGGTTCTGGTATTTGCTGTGGTGTTTTTAGGAATTAGACAAGGATTTAGTGCTTTTTCGGTCTTGCCATTAGCATTTCTTCCTCTCGTAATTGTTATTATTAATGGTTTGAAAAAATTGCAAGATGAAATTAAATCAAGATCATAATTAAACCTCCAAAGTGAAGCTTTCTCAATAGTTTCACTTTGGAAAAAATCTTCAGTATCAAAAAATAAATCTTCAAACGCCTAATTTATCCAGTTCGAAAACCTCGATAGGTTTACCCATCACCTCAATGCGATGGTTGCTTCCCCATTTAATCATTGAATCAAGCACCGTCTTTAATGATTTGCCAGAATCACTCAATTCATATTCGACAGTTACAGGTATTGTTGGCTGCACCTTTCTGACAATAATACCATTGATTTCTAACTCTTTCAATTCTTTAGAGAGCATCCTTGGTGTAATTTTCGGGATATTTTTTTCTAAATCTTTGAATCGTCTTTTTCCAAACAATAAAACTCCAATGATGGGTAATTTCCATTTACCATTCATTACGTTTAGCGTGTCTTTAATAGCTAAAATGAAGCCTACTGGACAATCTTGATAGCTATTACATTCTTTCGATGTTTCCATAATACATTGATTATCAAATTGCTATACTTTAGTATAGTGATATTTTTTAGTATATTACTTACTATTATATAGCAAAGGTAGTACATTTGTATCAAAAATTAAAACAAACTAAAGAAAATGGAATTAATTGATAAAATGAATTGGCGTTATGCGGCGAAAGCGATGACTGGAGAAGTAGTCCCACAAGAGAAAATTGATAGAATCATAGAAGCTGCTCGCCTTGCTCCTACTTCAAGTGGGTTGCAACCGTTTGAAATTATTGTTGTAACCAATCAAGCAATTAAAGATGAAATTAAGGCAATTGCGTGGAATCAATCGGTCGTAGCTGATTGCTCTCATTTATTAGTTTTTGCCGCTTGGGATACATACACACCTGAGCGTATCAATAAAATGTTTGACCTGACGAATGAAGTTCGTGGTTTTAGCAACGAAGGCTGGGAAAATTATCGTAAAATGTTGTTGAATACGTATCCTAATCGTGAGGAAGATGTAAACTTTAATCACGCTGCCAAGCAAGCCTATATTGCCTTTAGTTTGGCAGTAGTTGCAGCGGCATTTGAAGGCGTTGATAGCACCCCAATGGAAGGATTTGATGCAAATGCTTTAGATAAAATTTTAGGGTTGAGAGAAAAAGGTCTTAGAAGTTGTGTAATATTACCAATTGGATTCCGTAAAGTAGAAGGTGACTGGTTGGTTAATTTACCAAAAGTAAGAAAAAGTACAGAAGATTTTGTAACGGTAGTTGCGTAATTCATTCAATAATCAAGATTTATTAGACTCCATCCAATGACTTACTTGGATGGAGTTCTTTTTTTATATCCGTTGAAAAAAGAAATTGCAATTTCTTCCTATGGACTTTTTTCATCAGACATAAGTCGGGTATTGATATTGACACAACCGCCAATATTAGCACTAAAGGTTACACCATTTTGAGCCTGAAAACCTGGTAGAAGTATAACAGCTTTGGCGGCATCATAATTAACGTTCGCTCCATTATTAAGTATATTATTAGCTGTAATACTTTGCCCTGCTTCATATTTTAAGAGTGAGTTGGAAGTAATAGCACCAATCAAATTCCATGCAGGTTGACAATTAGCATTGGAGATTTTTATCAAAAAAGTATCAGCCAAACATTGGCTTCCATCTTTTACGATATACTGAGTATTATTGATAGGAGAAACTACTAAACCTCGACTACTAAAATTGGCATTTAGCCAAGCATAATCACCTATCCATGAAGCATTTAGGGCAATATTTGTTAAATTATTAGCTTGTGTAATAGTTTGCTTGATGTTTACATCTTTCATCATTGTAAACTTATCTTTAATTACTCCGTCATCAGCAATCCATTTGGCATCGAGGCGATTTGCTTCTATTTCCAAATACAAAGATCCGGCATTGTCGGTATTTGAAAAATACATGGCATTATGTGGATAACTTGGTTGTGTAATTCCTGCCCAACCTGCCGAGCCTGTCACTACATAGACAATACCAGTATTAGGTAAATTTGAAGTTTTAACATAGGGGCAAGAGTCTGTCGAACCATCGTATTTTCCACTTGAAGAAGTAGGATTATGAAGAGCGGCATTGAAAGTTGGTTCTAAACCTGTATGCCCTTTCATCAGCCTTGAACGTTCATAATTATGGCTATGTCCGCAAAGCACTAAATCAACCTTATACTGTTCCAAAATTGGTACGACATTTTGTCGAATAAATTTTAGTTCACTCTCATTATCGGAATTATGACTGCCCATTGTATAGGGTGGGTGATGCCAATACAAAATCGTCCATTTTTGTGTATTTGCTGCCAAATCAGCCTTCAACCAAGTGATTTGTGGGCTTGTTATGTCGTAAATTCGGTAATTACTGGCTGTTTCTGTACCATAAGAATCTAAACTTACAAAATGGATATTGGCATAATTATAAGAATAATATTCTTTATGCCCAGATGGTACACCACCAATCTCCCCATTAATTGGCAAGCTAAAATTGCTATAATAAGGCATAATATGGTCGCTCCGTGCAGTACCTGTTGCTCCATAATCGTGGTTACCAGGTGTTGGAAAAATTACGGTTTGCTTCATGATTCGGGCATTTTGGTAGGGCTCAAAAAACCTCGTTTGGTACTCCGAATCATAACCATAGTTATAAGCATTATCGCCTAAAAGCAACCATAAATCAATGTATTGACTGCCTACATAGTTGAGAAACTTATCTTTTACAGCCACTTGTGTAGGCAAGCCTGTACCGCAATCGCCTGTTACCCAAACACGGGTTTTCTTTTCTGTACCGATGGTTGGAGCAGTAATAAAATAGTTTAGCTCTGATCCTTGCAAAACCTCGGTAGATGTACCAATTGAGTAAAAATACTGAGTATTTGGCGTAAGTCCAGTAAGATTGACAATATGTTCAGTCGTCAGGGTTACATCTAAAACATTACTACTAAGATTCGTAGGATTTATTCCGTAATTAACTTTTGTAGTAGAAGCAATATTTGTTCGCCAACGAATCTGCATACTATTTGATGTACCCATTTGCAAATAAGGGCCTCGACTAACTGCATAATTTGAATTCAATAATTCACAGTCAAATGAAATATCAGAACTTGTTGCGGTATTTTGGTGAATTTCTACCGCAATCACATTCATTCCAACTTGCAAATTTACACCTGCAATAGTCGTTTCCAACCAAGTATTTCCATCATCTGATGCCAAAGAAGCAAGAGTCTGATAATTTTGATTAATGGCGATATTATCTCTAAAAACTTCATTACCATTGATATAAACAACCGCCCCATCGTCTCGTTTGATACGTAATTTGTAGTACGGAAAAACTGTAGCGACAGAAAAACTCTTACGAAAATAAGTTGTAATATATTTATTGCTTGCATTTCCACCGAAGCTCACCAAAGTTGCTTCATCCCCATCTCCATAGCCTAATTGTGAAGCACCCGAAGCCCAACTTGCATCATTAAATCCTGCACTTTGCCAAGCAGTGCCTTGATCAGAGCCATTATCTAAATATTTCCAAGTATTGCCACTTGATATAATTTGTGCAGAAACTGATTTTAACACAAAACAAAATAGAAGTAAATATAGTCTGAAAATCATAGCTGCATTAACCTTTGATATTTATGCAAAGTTTATGATTTTATCTCGAAAAAGACAAAGAATAGTAGGCTGAATAAACCTTTTTTCTACATCAAATCTTCAAATCGCTCCAGCATCAAAATTGAAGCTTGTGGGAGAATAACATATTTTTCGCCCTCGTATTGCACTTCGATGGCGTGGCGTTGCAGATAAATCGCTAAATCACCCTCTTGGGCTTGAAGTGGCATATACTTTACTTTTTCTTCGGTCTCCTTCCAAGGCTCATCTTCTGTTTGATTGGGCAAAGGATAACCAGGCCCAACTTTGATGATATAGCCGCTTTGCACTTCTTCTTTTTCAGTAACGGTTGGAGGCAAATAAAGTCCAGTATTTGTTTTATCCGAAGGATTTTTAGGTTTTATCAAAACTTTATCGCCTACTACGATTAATCTTTTCAATTTATTATCTGATGTTACGCCTAGCATAAACTAATGAGTGATTGAGTGAATGTTGGAATGAGTGAATATCAAAATATACACTTAATATTTAAAAAATCTCCCTTATGCGAATGCCAGTGGATGCCGAAGGGGGAAAGCCTGACGAAGTCGGCAGGGATATGTAAAATTAACTCAAAACCTGATAGACCACAAATGCCGATACATAAGCAAGCACTGACATATAAATCAATTGAATAATTGGCCATTTCCAGCCTTTGGTTTCTCTATAAACTACTGCCAACGTGCTCATACACATCATAGCAAAAACATAAAATATCAAGAGTGAAAATGAGGTAGCTACCGAAAAAGTTGGCATCCCTGTTTCAATATTTACTTCATTTCTAAGACGTTCTTTGATAGTGGTTTCGTTTTCAGCATCTGCACCTATGCTATAAATGGTTGAAACCGTTCCTACAAATACCTCACGTGCTGCAAACGAAGTAATGAGAGCAATACCAATTTTCCAATCATAGCCCAAAGGTTTGATGGCTGGTTCGATGAATTTCCCAAAATGTCCCGCATAAGAATTTTCTAATCTTACCGATGCAATTTTTGAATCAAGTTTAGCTTGATCAAGTGTTGGATTTTGTGCAATCACTTGATTTTCAGCTTTTTGTATTTTATCACTTGGTCCATAAGATGCTAAAACCCAAAGTACAATCGAAATAGCAATGATGACTTTTCCTGCTTCAAAAACAAAGGTTTTTACTTTCTCTAAAATAGCAAAACCTACCTGTTTCCAACGTGGTTTTTTATAGGTGGGCAATTCCATGATAAAATAGCTTTTTTCGCTTGATTTTAGCATGAATTTCATGATCCATCCTGCTAATAATGCCGAGAAAAAACCTAATAAATAGAGTCCCATCAAGGCCACCCCTTGCATATTGAAAAAGCCTAAGGCTTTTGTTTCTGGTACTACTAAAGCTATCAAAATCGTATAAATGGGTAGCCTCGCCGAACAGCTCATCAAAGGAGTTACCATTATCGTTATCAATCTGTCTTTCCAACTACCAATCGTACGAGCCGACATGATAGCGGGTACTGCACACGCCATGCTCGAAATCAACGGAACGACCGATTTCCCACTCATACCAAAATGCCTGATTAGCCTATCCATCAATACCACTACACGTGCCATGTAGCCCGATTCTTCTAAAATCGAAATAAATGCAAACAAAAATGCGATTTGAGGAATAAAAATAACCACTCCGCCAATTCCTGCAATCAAACCATCAGTCAAAAGGCTAACTAATTGACTATCTGGCAAATGTGACTTTAAAAATTCATTAATAAAAGCGATTCCTGAGTCAATCCAGTCCATTGGAGCTTCGGCAATGGTGAAAACTGACTGAAAAATCAAGAACAAAATAGTTAGAAAAATCACATAACCCCATATTTTATGAAGCAAAATATGGTCAATTTTTTCAGTTAATGTTTCTTTTTTAATACCTTCTTCATGAACTACTTCTGTAAGAGTCGCACTAATATCTTTGTAGCGAGCAATGGTTTCGGCAGATTGAAATTTATCGGCATTGAAATCATATTTTTTAACAATACCTTCTAAATCTTTTTGCTCATTTTCGCCTAAAAACATTAGTTTTTGAGCCTGAGCTGCATATTGAAGTGCTAAATAAGGGTTTTCAACGCCAAATTTATCTTTTACTTCTTCGTAGATTTGCTCTGATTTTTTGTCAAAAACTGGAGGGTTAATGTGTGTTTTTTTATGTTGAAGTTGATTAAATATCGTATGTTTTAGACCTTCGATACCTATCCCTTCACGGGCATTGAGTTCGACAACTGGAATACCTAAAATTTTTGAAAGTTTTCCTGAATTGATTGAAATACCTGATTCTTCAGCAACATCAAGCATATTTAAAGCTAAGATTGCAGGAACACCCAAGTCGCTGATTTGCTCAAAAAGCAACATATTTCGCTTCAAATTTGAAGCATCGGCAACCACCACAGCCAAATCGGGGTAATCTGGATTTTCAGGATTGGCAAGTACTTCCAGCACAACCTGTTCATCCAGCGAATTAGGATATATACTATATGTGCCAGGTAAATCAAGGATTTCTACATCCAAGCCTCCACCCAATCGACAAAATCCTACTTTTTTATCAACCGTTACACCTGGGAAATTGCCGATTTTTTGACGCAACCCAGTGAGTTGATTAAAAAGCGATGATTTTCCAGAATTCGGATTTCCAAGAAGTGCTACAACCTGTTTATTCTTCACAATTTATATTTTCAAATTAACTAAAAGACTAAAGTCAATGAGTTAAAAACTATCGACTATTTCAATACAATTGTAGCAGCCTCTCTTTTTCTAAGCGAAAGATGATAACCTGCCACAGTAATTCCAACAGGACAACCCAAGGGTGCGATAAAGTCCAACATTACTTCGGTGTCAGGCAAACAACCCATTTCGAGTAGCTTAAGTGACATCGTAGCATCTTTGAAATTGTTTACAATTCCTTTCTCCCCTACTTTTAAATCGGCAACAGTTTTTTCGGCTTGCACTTTATACTTTATTTAGACTGATTTCAAATAAACGTAAAATTAGGCTTTTTGGTTCTAAAATAAAAATGATTTTCATCATGTATTTATGTTGATAGATTTCTAAACTATGCCCAAAAAGCTGATAAATTCCTTGATAATGCTCAAAAATCAGTATTCATGAGCTATCTATTCAGAAAAGAAAAAAAACTCTAAAAAAGAATAAAAATCATAAAATTTCTATTTGTTTGAGTAGTATCTTTGCAGTTGTAGAGCAATTTTCTAAATTGTTCATTAGAAATATGCAAGAACTCAAAGCACTTATTGAAAAGGAAATCAGGCTTGAATGGCGTCAGCGTTATGCCCTCAACGGGATGTTGCTCTATATCGTCAGTACGGTTTTTGTGTGTTATATGAGTTTTACTTTGAAAACAAAAGGTATAGAACCTATCACTTGGAACACGCTTTTTTGGATAATTTTACTCTTTACGGCCGTTAATTCTATCACCAAAAGTTTTACACAAGAGCGAGCAGGACGACAATTGTATTATTATACATTGGCAAGTCCACAAGGCATAATTTTATCGAAAATTATTTACAATATACTGCTATTACTGGCACTTTCGTTGATTGGTTTTGTCGTCTATGCAGGTGTAATGGGAAACCCTGTGGAGAACATAGGAATGTATTTGACAGCAATTATTTTAGGAGCAATTGGTTTTTCATCAACACTTACAATGGTTGCGGGAATTGCATCAAAAGCAGAAAATACCTCAACTTTGATGGCAGTTTTGAGTTTTCCAATTATTCTACCCATGCTTTTGATGCTGATTCGTCTCTCAAAAAATGCGATGGATGGCTTAGAATGGAATACCAGTTACGACGAAATTTTAACTTTACTCGGCATTGATGCTATTGTAATCGCATTAAGTTATTTATTATTTCCTTTTTTGTGGAGAAGTTAATCTCTAAACTTCCTATGGGGCATTTGGAGGCATTACCATTGATTATTAACTAAAAAAATCCCCATTGGGGTTATGGTCTATATGAAAAAAACTTGGTGGAAAATTCTTTGTGTTCTGCTTTTGCTTTACACAATTATTCGAGGCTTAACAGGTATTGTGCCACGTCAACCTATTTTGAATGAAACCATTCGGAATGTTTACTTCCACGTGCCATTATGGTTTGGCATGATGACTTTGATGACTGCTTCGATGTGGTTTTCTATTAAATATTTGCGAAATGGACAAACCCAAGATGATGAATATGCTGTCGAATTTGCCAATGTTGCTATATTTTTTGGCATCTTAGGCTTTATGACTGGTTCTCTTTGGGGACAATTTACTTGGGGAGATTGGTTACCAAAAGACCCTAAAATCATTGCCGTAGAAGTTGGACTTTTGATATACTCTTCTTACTTTATTTTGCGAAGTTCATTTGAAGATGAGCAACGAAAAGCCAGATTATCAGCCATTTACAATATTTTTGCTTTTGCTACCTTCATTCCTTTAGTTTGGATTTTGCCAAGACTTACCGATTCGCTTCATCCAGGCAATGGGGGTAATCCTGCCTTTGGAAAATATGATATGGATAATGGCATGAGAATGGTTTTTTACCCAGCCGTTATTGGTTGGACTTTATTGGGTGTTTGGATTTCCAGTTTAAGAATTCGTTTGAGAATTATTGAACGTAGAAGTTCAAATTAATTTTTACTTAGAACGGTGCGGCGTTCCGCAATTTCAACAATAATGAAAAAATTTATATCGTTTTTAATATTACTATTTTCATCTTTCAATTTATTTGCTCAAGAAGAAGTAGCTATGGCTGACCAAATGCGTGCTGATGGCAAAATTTGGGTTGTAGTGGGCGTAATCGCTATCGTTTTTGTAGGAATTATTACCTATTTAGTTTTGTTAGATAGGAAGATAAGTAAGATAGAAAAAAGCCTATAGTCGGCAATCAACAGTCGATCAAAAGACAAAAGGTACAACATTATTTTCAACAAAAACTATCGTCCATCGTCTATTGACTGTGGACTATCAAATATCATGAAAAAATCACATATTATTGCACTTGGCGTTATTGCCATTGCTGTTGCAATCATTATTTCGACTGTTGGCGATGCCAGCACTTATGTTGGTTTCGGTGAAGCCGAGCAAGTTGCCAAAGAAGGTAGCACCAAATCAATGCACGTAGTAGGTACTTTGAAAAAAGATGCTTCGGGAAACTTTGTAGGGATGGTTTATGAGCCTTCGGTTGACCCAAATCGTTTTGAATTTGTCATGGTTGATTCATTGAATTTTGAATCAAAAGTTGTTTATAACCAACCAAAACCAGCCGATTTGGATAAATCTGAAAAAGTAGTAGTAGTTGGCAAAATGGATTTGGAAAATAAATGTTTCAAAGCAGAGCAAATTCTGTTAAAATGTCCTTCGAAATACAATAACAATAAATTAGAAACCGAAGAACCAAAGAAAGCGGTTTCGATGAAGTAAAATGACAGTTTTATTCGACGGTGTTTGTAATTTTTGTAATGCTTCTATCAACTTTGTCATTGATAGAGACATTAAAGGCATTTTCAAATTTGCAGCTTTGCAGTCAGAAATTGGTCAGGAAATTTTAAAAAAATATGGCTTGAAGCAAAACGATTTTGATAGTATCATTTTAGAAAAAGAAGGAAAAATCTATCAAAAATCAGATGCTGCTCTTGAAATAGCTCGAAACTTAGATGGTTTATGGAAAATTTTCTACATTTTCAAAATCGTTCCATCATTTCTCAGAAACCCTATTTATGATTTAATTGCCAAAAATCGTTATCGCATCTTCGGAAGAACCGATGCCTGCCGAATTCCTACTCCTGAATTGAAAGCAAGGTTTTTATAAAATATACCAACAAAAAATCCAGCAATGGTTGCTGGATTTTTTTATTCATAAACTTCTTTTCTGTGTGCAATTTTTGCTATTGTTACAGTAATAATATTATCCCGAATCGCATAAACAATTCTATAATCACCCACTCTTACTCTATAAAGTGGCTTAAATTTTATATTTGGCACCTTGAAGTTAGTAAGCCTTTTATAACCATGAGGTCTCGGATTTTCTACAAGACTATCTATTTTTTCAAAAATCTCATCCTGCACCTCAGCTGGAAGTTTTCTAATTTCTCTTTCAGCACTTGTGGTAAGTATTATTTGGTACTTCATACATTTACACGCTGTGCTAAAATCTCCTTTTTAATTTCATCAAAAGGTCTTGTCGGTTCATCTTGTCTTTCAAATACAGTTAATGTATCAAGCAAATCTTCAAAAAGTTCTTGCATCTGCTGATTCCTTAAATCGAACTGTACAGCAACTTTTTCCCCTTTTGCATCTGTCAAAAAACTAATATTTCTTTTTAATGTTGCTACGGTCATATTCTCATGAGTTTTCATCACAAATATAAAACTTAATTCCAAAATAAAAACTTGTCATGCTTGTTTATCGCCGATTACGCTGTTTTTTTGCCCATTAATCATCCTATCACTTTTGCACTTAGCCAAAACTTTTATACATTTACTCCAAACTTATAGCTTGCTATATTTTATTTCAACTTTATGCCATTACTTCAAATAAAAGACTCGACCATTGAGGTTACGCCTGTTTCTGCTGATTCAGAGCTAAAATTGCCATTTGTTGATGTAGGAATTAGTGCTGGATTTCCTTCACCCGCTCTTGATTTTACCGAATTATCAATAGATTTGAATAAATACCTCATCAAAAACAAGCCTTCTACTTTTTGTGGATTTGTGAAAGGTCATTCAATGAAAAATATTGGGATATTCGACGGCGATATATTGGTGATTGATAAAAGTTTAGAGCCTGTCAATAATAAAATTGCGATATGTTTTATTGATGGTGAATTTACTTTGAAGAGAATAAAAATTGAAAAAAAACAATGTTGGCTAATCGCCGAAAACGAAGATTATAAACCTATAAAAGTGACCGAAGAAAACGATTTTATTATCTGGGGAATCATTACTTTTTCTATCAAATCATTCTGATGTTTGCCTTAGTCGATTGCAATAATTTTTACGCATCATGCCAGCGAGTTTTTCAACCAAATCTCATTGGCAAGCCTATTGTTGTTTATTCCAACAACGACGGCTGCGTTATTGCTCGAAGCAATGAGGCTAAGGCATTGGGCGTTCCGATGGGGGCTGCGGCTTATCAGTGGGAGCAGTTTTTTAAAGACAATCAGATTCAGGTTTTCTCAGCAAATTTTTCACTTTATGGTGACATGAGTCAGCGAGTAATGACTATTTTGAATGATTTTAGTCCAGAAATGGAAATTTATAGCATTGATGAGGCTTTTATAAAATTTTCAGGTTTTGAGCGTTTTAATCTCCAGCATATAGGAGAAACCATGTACCGCCGAGTAACAAAAGGTACAGGAATACCGATAAGTGTAGGCATTGCTCCAACGAAATCATTGGCAAAAGTAGCTAACAGAATAGCCAAAAAATTTCCACAACATACCAAAAACGTTTATCTCATTGATAATGATGAAAAACGCATAAAAGCCTTAAAATGGTTAAAAATAGAAGATGTTTGGGGGATAGGTCGCAAACATGCCAAACGTTTGCAAGCCATTGGCGTAAAAACCGCCTTCGATTTTACGATGCTTGAAGATGAATGGGTAAAAGAAAATATGGCCATTATAGGCTTGCGTTTGAAGCGTGATTTAGAAGGAAATCCTACCTTAGATTTGGAAGAAGCACAACCCAAAAAGAACATTGCTATCACTCGATCATTTGAAGGGAATCATTCTGAAAAGGATTTTCTACAAGAACGTATCTCTACTTTTGCTGTTTCTTGTGCCGAAAAACTACGCTTACAAAAGGCTTGTTGTAATTCGGTGATGGTCTTTATACAAACCAACCGACACCGAGTAGATTTACCTCAGTATAACCGAAACATTGTACTGAACCTACCTTTTCCGACCAATTCGAGTATTGAAATTTCAAATTTTGCTTTGCAAGCACTTACTATTATTTTCCGTGAAGGTTATCAATACAAAAGAGCAGGCGTAATCGTGCAAGATTTTACAGACGAAGACAAAACTCAGATGAATATCTTTGAAAATAGCGATGAACGTCATAAAAAATTGATGCAGTCGATTGATAAAGTCAATGCGATATTTGGCCAACAAAAAATAAGATTAGGAACGCAAGACCCTAAAAAAATTTGGAAAATGAAGCAGGAAAATCTGTCGCCAAATTATACTACCAAATTATCGGATATTATTGTTGTTCATGTATAAACGCCATTTATTCCACAATCCTCAACTTCGCAAAACTCAACAATAAAGTTTTCTCTCCTTGCCCTTGTCCATCAAATTTGATGGTTGCTTTGCGGTCGTTGCCATTGATGTCCATTTTTGTAACTGTACCATAGCCAAACTTTGGATGTTCCACTTTATCACCTTGCTTTAAGTTTGAAGTATCGCTCGCTACAAAATCACCCGTTGGTGTATGATTGACAGGCGTAGCTTTCTGCACAGGTCGCAAATTAGAAATAATGCTATCCTTCTTAGAAAAAGGCAAAGCTGAACTTGGAAGGTCATTCCGAGTTTCTGTTCCTGCAAAAGAAACAACTCTATTTCTTGAAACTTGCAAATATTTTGGGTCAATTTCTTCAATAAATCGACTCGGTTCGCAATAATTTAAGCGACCATAATTATAGCGAGTTTCGGCATAGCTTAAAGTTACTTTTTTCTCTGCTCTTGTGATTGCCACATAAAAAAGTCGGCGTTCTTCTTCTAAATCACTTCTCTTTGCCAACATCATTTGTGAAGGGAACAAGTTTTCTTCCATACCTACAATATAGACATACTTAAACTCCAAACCCTTTGCTCCGTGAATGGTCATCAATGTCACTCGGTCGTGGTCGCCATCTTCATCTTCTTGGTCGGCAGTGGTCATAAGCGTAACAGTCTGTAAGAAACTGCTCAAAGTTACCTCGTCATTTTCAGGATTATCAACAAATTGCTTAATCGAGTTGAGTAATTCTTGCATATTTTCATAGCGAGAAAGTCCCTCAACGGTTTTATCGTCATACAATTCTTTCAAAAGTCCCGACGTTTTGGCAATATAGGAAGCTACCGTATGGGCATCTTTGCCTTCTTCAATCATCAAACCATAACTTTTGATGAGCGTTGCAAAATCATCAATCGTTTGTGCTGCTCGACCTGCCACATATTGATTGATATTGCTTACCACTTCCCAAATCGACTTATTATTTTCGGCCGCCGTGACTACGATTTTGGCAACTGTTGTGTCGCCAATACCTCGTTTGGGCAAGTTAATAATTCGTTTAAAAGCCTCCGTATCACTTTGGTTGATGGTAAATCGCAGATATGCCAACAAGTCTTTAATCTCTTTTCTTTGGTAAAAAGATAGTCCACCAACAATTCTGTATTTGATATTGAGCTTTCTTAATGACTCTTCAAATGCCCTCGATTGTGCATTAGTACGATAAAGTACAGCAAAATCGGTATTTTTTAGGCTTTCGTTATTTTTGATTTCAAAAATGCTATTGGCAATCAAACGCCCTTCTTCGTTATCAGAAGCCGCTTTGATGATTTCAATTTTATTGCCTTCTTCATTTTCCGAGAAAACGTTTTTTTCTAACTGCTCTTTGTTGCGAGCAATCACCGAATTGGCAGCATTGACAATGTTTTGAGTAGAACGATAATTTTGTTCGAGTTTCACCACTTTCAAATCAGGGTAATCTGACTTGAAATTCAAGATATTTTGAATATTTGCTCCACGGAAAGCATAGATACTTTGGGCATCATCACCCACAATGCAGATATTTTGATGCACCGAAGAAAGCTTTCGAGTAATCAAATACTGAGAAACGTTGGTATCTTGAAACTCATCGACCAATACATGCTTAAATTTGTGTTGATATTTGTTCAGCACATCCAAATGGTCACGAAAAAGCACATTTGTATTATACAACAAATCGTCAAAATCCATGGCATTTGCCTGAAAACAACGCAAAACGTAGAGTTTATAAAGTCTGCCGATTTCGGGCATTCGGGCAGCTTTATCGTCTTCCATATAAATCGGACTGCTGTTATATGCCTCCCAAGAAACCAAGGCATTTTTGGCACTCGAAATACGATTCAATACATAATTTACTCGGTAAGTTTTATCATCTAAAGCCAATTCTTTGATAATCGAACGCATCAAAGATTTCGAATCATCGGTATCATAAATGGTAAAATCGGAGGTATAACCTAATCTTTTTCCTTCAAAACGCAAGATTTTGGCAAAAACTGAGTGAAAAGTACCCATCCAAAGATTTTTGGCATCGCTTCCTATCACATTTTCGATACGCTGACGCATCTCGCCTGCCGCTTTGTTGGTAAAAGTCAATGATAAAATATTGAAAGGGTCAACACCTTGCTCAATCAACCACGCAATTCGGTAAGTAAGTACACGAGTTTTGCCCGAACCAGCACCTGCAATAATCATTAGTGGACCTTCGGGGTGTGTTACAGCCTCACGCTGCGGAGCATTGAGTTTCTCTAAATAATTTTTATCTGCCATTCAATTCTTTTTTGGACTGCAAATTTAACAGTATATTATCAATACATTCCATATTTTGAAAATTTACCTTCCATATTTTAAAAATCCCTTTCCTTATTTTTATGTTTTCCCCTCCTTTTTTCAAGGAGGGGTGGCAAAATTCTGACGGAGTCGAATTTTGACGGGGTGGTTTGTTCCAAATTCGCCTATTTTCAAAACATTTATAGACCAACAACCACCCCGTCCGACTTCGTCAGGGCACCTCTCCTTGAAAAAAGGAGGAAAAATTATTCACATTAACTATTCTCTCACCCCATAAAAAACTCAAATACCCTTTTAAATATGACTGATTTTCTTAATTTTGGAGGAAATTTAATCAACCTTATGCCAAACTTAAACATTGACGATATAAAATCTCGCACTTTTGATGCCATTGTGGTCGGTTCGGGCATTAGTGGTGGCTGGGCTGCCAAAGAATTGACACAAAAAGGTCTGCGAACTTTGGTGCTTGACCGTGGGCGTGATGTAAAACACGTAACCGACTACCCAACAACCATGATGCAACCGTGGGAATTTGAGCATCGGGGGCAAGTACCGAATGAAATCAAAAAGGAGTACCAAATCGCCAGCAAAAACTTCATTTTTACCGAAGCAACTGCTCATTTCTTGACCAAAGATGCCGAACAAGAATATATCCAAGACCGTCCCTACGATTGGATTCGAGCCTATCACGTAGGCGGTCGCTCACTGCTGTGGGGCAGAATGACTCAACGTTGGAGCGATTTCGATTATGAAGGTCCAGCCCGTGATGGCTATGCGGTCGATTGGCCTATTCGCTACGCTGATATTGCTCCGTGGTATAGTTATGTCGAGAAATTTGTGGGTATTTCGGGTAATCGTGATGGCTTGGCCATTTTACCCGATGGCGAGTTTTTGCCACCTTTCGAGATGTCGTGTGTAGAGAAACATTTCAAAAGCAGTGTTACCAAAAAATATGCTGACCGCCATGTGATTATGGGGCGAGTTGCTCATTTGAGCGAACCAAAAGCCATTCATCTCAAACAAGGACGTGGGCAATGCCAAAATCGTACGATTTGTGAGCGTGGTTGTCCTTATGGTGGCTATTATAGCAGTAATTCCTCGACCATTCCGTGGGCAGAAAAAACTGGCAAAATGACGCTTCGCCCCCATTCGGTGGTTCATTCTGTCATTTATGATGAGAAAAGAAATATCGCTACTGGCGTACGAATTATTGATGCAAATACTAAAGAGATGATAGAATATTATGCAAAAATCATATTTTTGAATGCCTCGCCACTCAATACCAATCTTATTTTATTGAATTCTACCTCGAATCGTTTTCCAAATGGTTTAGGAAATGATAATGGTTTGCTCGGAAAATTCATGGCTTTTCATAGTTATCGTGGGCGTATTTCGGCAGAATACGAAGGTTTTATGGACTCCACCTCTGATGGTCGCCGACCAACGGGCACTTATATTCCACGTTTTCGCAATGTTTTGAAGCAAGAAACTGATTTTCTACGAGGCTATGCTACAAGTTTCAGTGCTGGACGAATGGACGGCATTAAACGAGATGGTTTGGGAGAAACTTTGAAGGATAATTTGTTGAATACTTCATTGGGTTTGTGGGGAATCAATGCCAGCATGATGGCCGAAACGATTCCAAAGGAAAGCAGCGTTGTGAAATTAGACAAACAATTGACCGACAAATACGGCATTCCTCAGCTAAGAGTTTCAATTGGCTACGATGATAATGACGAGAAAGTATTGAAAGATTTTCATGAACAATTTTCAGAAATGTATCATGAAGCAGGCTTTAAAAATATTCAACCGATTGATACAAAAAGGCTTCCAGGAAATGAAAACCACGAAATGGGTGGCGTTAGAATGGGTAAAGACCCTAAAACTTCGATGCTCAATAAATGGAATCAATTACATGAATGCAAAAATGTCTTCGTAACCGATGGTTCTTGCATGACTTCAACCTCAACCCAAAATCCATCTTTGACTTACATGGCTCTCACGGCTCGTGCGGTTGACTATGCTGTGAAACAAAGATGGTAGATAAAATACATATTGTCTTTAAAAAAAGACATAAATAAAGCATTTTGGCACAATCAGAACATTTAATTGTACTTTATCAAGTAAAAATTCTTAAATTTTAAAATAATCTCTTGCGTATTCAAAAAAAAGCATCTATATTTGATTCAAAGTTGTGTGGATTTAGTAGTAGAAAAGGCTATGGGAATTTTTACCCATAGCCTTTCTTTATTTTAGTTGGTATAAGTAGCCAAAATTTTCTTATTTTTAGGTTCTATTTTCAAGCTACTATTTTACTGATGAATAATATTATTGACGAGCTTCAAGCTATTGCTACACCTGAACGAGCCAAAGCTTCAGCATGGTTTTTCAAGACTGGTAAAGGACAATATGGCGAAGGAGATGTTTTTATTGGCGTGTCTAATCCTGATCTTCGAGCAGTTTGTAAAAACTATAAAACACTGACTTTAATCGAGTTACAAGCATTATTAGATAGTCCAATTCACGAATATCGGTTTGCTGCATTGGTTATTTTGGTTGAACAAATGAAAAAAGCCAAAGCCATTGGCGAAGGCGAAACTCTTCAAAATATCTATGATTTTTATTTAGATAATGCTTACAATATCAATAATTGGGACTTGGTTGATTGCTCGGCTCGTGATATTATAGGTGCCTATTTATTCGATAAAGACCGTAGTATTCTTTACGATATGGCTCGCACCAACCATCTTTGGACACAACGAATTGCTATCATTGCTACCTCCTACTTTATCAATCATCAACAGTTTTATGATACACTTAAAATCTCTGAAATTCTACTTTCGCACAAACACGATTTGATTCATAAAGCCGTCGGTTGGATGCTTCGTGAGGCGTGGAAAAGAGGTGGAGAACGCACAGTTGAAGATTTTTTAGAACAAAATATTGGTCGAATACCTCGTACGGCACTTCGTTATGCCATCGAAAAAATGACTGATGAACGAAAAAAATATTTTATGACACTTCATTAAAAAATCATTCTTCAGCATTAAAAAAACCTATTTTTACTCATCAATAAATTAAAATAATGAACAAACGCCAGTTTATCAAAACCTTTGCTGCATCAAGTCTTACTTTGCCAGTTTTGGGCAAAAAAATAGATAAAGCATTATCTAAATTCGAGCAACAAACACCTGAAGAAATTGCACAAAACGAAGATTTTTGGGCCGAAATTAGGCGTGCGTATCGCATAAAACCTGATTATATTAATCTCGAAAATGGGTATTATTCTTTTGCTCCACAAGAAACTTTAGAGGCTTTTATTGGCCATGTGCGAGAAGTGAATTTTCAAGGTTCTTATTATATGCGTACCCGACAATTTGATGATAAAGCAGAAGTACGTAAAAAACTGGCAGTTTTGGCAGGTTGTTCACATGAGGAACTGATTATCACTCGCAACACAACCGAGTCGCTTGATACAGTCATTGCGGGCTATGATTGGAAGGCTGGCGATGAAGCAGTGATGGCCATGCAAGATTACGGAGCAATGCTTGATATGTTCAAATTACAAGCCCGTCGCTATGGTATTGTGAATAAAATTATTTCGATACCGAATCATCCAAAATCTGATGAAGAAATTGTAGAAATCTATGAAAAAGCCATTACACCTAAAACTCGGCTGCTGATGGTTTGCCATATAGTCAATATTACAGGACATATTTTACCAATCAAAAAAATCTGTGATATGGCTCATGCCAAAGGCGTCGATGTGATGGTTGATGGAGCTCATGCTTTCGCTCATCTCGATTATAAAATCAGCGATTTGGGTTGTGATTATTATGGCAGTAGCCTTCATAAATGGTTGAGTGTACCGCTTGGAGCTGGACTTTTGTATGTAAAAAAAGATAAAATTAGTAAATTATGGCAATTATTTGGCGATATGGGCTATAAAGACGATGATATTAGGAAATTGAACCATACAGGCACACACCCAGTGCATACCGACTTGGCGATTGCCAATGCCATTGATTTTCATCAAAAAATTGGTATTCAACGAAAAGAAGCAAGGTTGCGTTTTTTGCAAGAATATTGGACAAAACAAGTACGTGATTTACCAAATATTGTTCTCAATACTTCAGCTGATAGCCAAAGAGCTTGTGGTATTGCCAACGTAGGAATCAAAACGATAAAGCCAGCAGATTTGGCAAAAACATTACTTACTCAATACAAAGTTTGGACGGTTGCGATTGATTATGCCAATGTACAAGGTTGTCGAATTACACCTAATATTTATACTTCTACCGCAGAGTTAGATACTTTTGTAGCTGCTTTAAAGGAACTATCTAAGGCCTGAGAAAATGAAATGAGCCATCAGTTTTATACTAATGGCTCATTTTATTACAACTATTGTCTTATTTTTTCAAAAAATTATCGCTTAACTTTTACAGTAACCTTCGCATTCGACTCTTTCACCGTTGAACTTTGAACAGAAAGTTGATTTTCTGAGACACCTTTTTCAAACAATACCTCACGTACTGCATAGGCACGATCTTCTGCAAGTGTCCCTCCACTACTTTGTGAACCACCAGCAATAATTGCTTTAGCTTTACGGTTATTTTTTAAGTATTTAGCAAGTTCTTCCAATGCTCCTTTTGATTTAATTTCAGCACTGTTTTTTCTAAAATCAGTATCTAAACTAATCCAATCATTACTATTTTTTAGCTGATCACTTATTGAAACTATTGACGAACTATTATCAAAACTATCAGTTTTAGGTATTTCTTCTACTTTTCTCTCAATCGGTTGTGATTTCGCCACTTTTTCTTCTTTCTTTGGCTCAATCTTTTCAGCAGGGATTATTTCTTCAGGCTTAGAAAAATCTGTTGATGAAAAACTGCTACTGGTATCTGTTGGTAATGTCGTAAAAGAAGAATCACTTACAGCCGTCGAATCTGCTTTGGGTGGTACAACTACCGTAGGCGTTTCAGAACCTTTGAGTGATTGTTTGCGATACTTTAAAAAATAGGCAATTCCTGCTAAAAAAAGCATTCCTATCAAAACCCAAGGAATCCAAGCTGGAAAAGTACGACCTCCTGACGAAGATTTTTTTTCTTCCTTTGACTTTTCTTCTTTCGTTGATGAAACTGGGGAATTGGCACTTTTGAAGTTTAATAGATTCGCAATTGCAGGAGGCAAAGCTCCAAAAACTATTTCTCGTTGTTCGCTAAGTAGCTTTGTTAGCCCCGATACGCCAAGGCCTTCTCTTCCAACCACTTTCCCTAAAGCCCCTAAAACTAAGGGAGCAGCCAAACCTACCAATGATGAAGCAGACGTTTTACGAATACCATTCAATGTTGATAATTTTTCGACGATACTATTGCCTTTATTTCCTGAAAAATGATTAAAAATATTTGAACCAATGGTGATAAGTAATTGCGTTTTATCAAAATTCCCAAGCAAACTTGGTAAATCATCAAGAATTTCGCCTGTATGTCCCCCATCTTTCAACACATCCATTACTTTCCCCGTCCCTTCATCAGTTGAAGCACTTCGGATAATTGCACCTAAAACAATCGGAACAGCACTATTTAAAGCTGGGCCTATTGTATCAGGATGTTCGCCTAAAAAACCACTAACTTTTTCGATAACCGAATCTGTTAGTCTGTCTTTAATGAATCCAAGTATATCCATAAAATTGTGAATTCGTGATTAATAAATGTCTTTGGGGAGTTTTATTACTCTTATTGATTTTAACAAAAACTATGCCCAAAAAATTTTATCCCTCAAAAATTATGTATCCTTTGGATAACAAACGAAATTATGGGAGAAATTGTGTGTTTCGCATTGGGATTTTTGGCTTGGTTCATACACCGATATAGTTGCACGGTGTCAATTTCGATGACCGAGCGTAAGTCGAAGTCCATCGAAATCACTCACTCCTTAAACTCCTCACAGGATTCATCATAGCTGTTTTGATAACTTGGTAACTTATGGTGAGAATTGCAATCATGAAAACTAAACAGAAAAACAGGCTCATCAATTCAATATTGATGCTTGTATGAAAAGTAAAAATACTAAGCAAGAAAAGCCCCGAAACATAGCCAATCGGTAAAGCAATGATTCCTGCAATAAGCAATAATTTCATAAAACTCCACGAGAGAATTTTTACTATTTCCCAAATAGATGCTCCCATTACTTTGCGAATTCCGATTTCTTTGATGCGTTTTTCGGTACTATAAGTGACCATTCCAAGCAAGCCCATGATGGCAATTACAAAAATAACCATCGAAGCCATGCCCATCATTTTCATATCTTCGGCAGGGTAATAGCGGTCGTACATGTCTTTTTCGTACCAAGAATACACTATTGTTTGGTATGGATATTTAGCTTTCCAAAGTGTTTTCATTTCTGCTAAAAAATCATCTTGCGAAATCTTTTCGGTAGTTTGAACCGAAAGTACCTGAAACTGTGCTGGATTATATTGAAAAACCAAAGGTTGAATTTCAAACTGATAATTGAAATGACAAAAATTTTGTACTACTCCCACTACTTGGGCTTCGGTAGCATTATTGAGAATGATTGACTTACCAATTGCCTCTTTGATTGTACCCAAATGAAGTCGCTCTACCGCTTTTTGGTTGATTACAACAAAGTTTGTAGCAGAATCAGATTTTGAAAGGGGCAAATTTTGACCAGCTAAAAACTTCAAGTTCATGTTCTCGATGAAATTTCTGTCTGCTGCATAGTAATACGCCGCCTCATTTTTATCTGTTTTTTGAGCTTTCACCGCAAATTCGGCTGTCATTCCACCAAAAGGATTTGAGGTGAGACCAACTTTTTCTACATTTTTATTTTTTTCAATTTCATCTATTAGCAAAGCATAATTTTTATCGACAAGCGTAATATTAAAAATACCTTTTCGATTAAAATTATCATTTTCAGTAGCCATATAATCAAACTGGCTGTACATGTGAACGATAAAGAAAATAAAACTCATCGTAACCACAAACTGAATGACTACAAGACTTTTACGGAAACTTATTTTACCAAAAGATGCAGGCGAAAGCGTACCTTTCAACACACTTACTGGTTGAAACCCTGATAATATCCAAGCGGGCAATGCTCCAGCCAAAATGCCCAATAATAGCGTAAAAGCTAAGAAAATAAGCCAAATAATACCTTGATTTTCAACATCCCATGTTACCCATTGCACATGAATGGTTTGTTTCATCAAAAACAAAATCGTTACCCCAATAAATAGAGCAAACACAGCTATTACAACAGCCTCGCATATAAATTGAAAAATCAATTGACGACGAACGGCCCCCATTACCTTTCTTACACCCACTTCTCTCGAACGACTCAATGAACGAGCCAAAGTAAGATTGGTATAATTGAAGCCCGCCAATAAAAGAATCATAATTGGAATCGCAAAATTGAAAGAAATGTCTGCCAAATCTTCAACATAAGGATTAAAACGAAGTTTTTCCAAACTCGGCGAAATGTCTTTGAGAGCTTGTTTGCGAAATTGATTAGTTTTTTTGGCAGAAACGATATTTTCGTTACTCTTACTGGCAATTTCATTGAGTGCCAAATCAAGCGAATTTGGCTGTGCATTGGCTCGTAGTTTAACAAAAGTATGGGTTTTATAGTCTCCCCAAGACTGTGGTTGAGTGGCTTCTTTATTAATATTAACATAAGTTGCCATCGAGACCATTACGTCACTTCTGAACTGGGTTTGCTTCTTAAAAGGTTTCAAAACGCCAGTTATCTTAAACGAACCATAAGTTGGGTGTGTTAGAATTTTCCCCACAGGATTAACCTCATTAAAGAAGTTCTCTGCCATTTCATGACTCAAAACAAGACTATTTGGCTCGGTTGGCAACGAACCGTTGGCTAAACTAAAGCCAAAAACATCGAAAAAAGTAGGTTCAACATAGATAGTATTTACACGTATTGTTTTTATTCGATTGTTGAGTTCCCAACCAAAATCTCTCACAACTTTTGTGGCTTTTTCGACACAAACATAGTTGTTTTTCAAATTATCAGCCAACAAATAAGGCGAAGAAGCATAGCTGACGGTACCGCCTTCATTCGATTTTTCGTCAGTAATAATGCGATAAATTCGGTCGGAATTTGGATGGAAATTATCAAACTCGAAAGAACTTTCCAACTGCATCAAAGAAAGCAAAGCAAACGGAATTGCCAAACCCAGACCCATGATATTGATGAAAGAAAAAAGTTTATTTTTCCAAAGATTACGAAAGGCGATTTTTAGATAGTTTTTTAGCATAAGACTCCTAAGATTACGAATCCCGCCCCTAAAGGGGGATTTAAAATGTAAATAAAAAACTATCCCTTACTCCCAATCGGGAGTTTGGGTCGGACCGCCGAAGCGGGTTCACTCCGCTTTCAAACTCTCCACAGGATTTATCAATGCTGCTTTTAATGTCTGAAAACCTACTAATAATAAGACTATTAAGGCAAAAACTACTCCGACCAAAGCAAAGGTAAACCATGTTAAATCAATGCGATAGGAATAATTTTGTAGCCATTTGTTCATACCCATCATCGTAAAAGGCAATGAAATGATTATTGCCACTAACATCAAAACCAAAAACTCTTTCATAAAAAGTATAATAATGCTTATACTCGAAGCTCCCAGCACTTTTCTGATACCTAACTCTTTGGTTCTGCGAACAATACTGAGCGAAACCACGCCTAAAATACCCAGCAAGACGATGATAAGAGCAAGAACAGTGGCTACTTCGGCAGCACGCTTGAGTTGAATTTCTGACTGATAAAGCTTTTGGAGCGTATCATCAGTAAAAGTATATTCAAAGGGAGCATTAGGCATTAATTGTTTCCATTTTGCTTCAATCTTCGTCATCGTTTCACCAAGATTAGTAGGGTGAATTCTGAAAGATAAATACCGATAAAAGTTATTGTCTCGCACGTGCATAAAGGCAATCGGCCCAATAGTTTTGTGCATCGACTCAAAGTGAAAGTTTTTGCAAATCCCTGCAATCGTAAAAATTGTAGGCGAATAGTGCATCCTAATTTTTTGTCCTAAAGCATCTGAAGGCTGCTTAAAACCTAAAGATTTGATAGCTTCTTCGTTTAAAACTATTTGATTTGGCTGAAAACTACTTCCTTTCGCTTGAAAAAACTGACCTTCGAGCAATGGAATCTGATAAGTTTCAGCATATTTTTCGTCGGTAACGAGCGTGGGCGTATAAACAGCTTGAGTAGAATCTTGTCCCATTTTATAAATACCACTGCTAAAACCAAAGCCACCATCAGGAATTATCCATGATAAACTTACTTGGCTCACTTCTTTTAGTTTTGCCATTTCATTACGAATCGTTTCCATCTTTTCAACACCCGCAGGTGACCAATCACGGGGAACTCTTATCGAAAAAACTGAGGCTTTATTATAGCCTAAATCTTTATTGAAAAAATAATTTACTTGCTTAGAAACAACCATCGCTCCGCCAAAAACAAAAAGTGCCACGGCAAATTGAGAAACAATGAGTAATCTTCTGAATAATACATTTTCTTTGACAGATTTTAGTTTTCCTTTCATCGAGTCAACCGATGGCAAAGTAGCCAATACAAAAGCTGGATATGCTCCTGATAATAAGCCAATTAGTAAAGCAAGTATCAATCCTGCAAGAAAAAAGTAAAGTGGGGCATGAAATACCGATATAATTTCTTTTTGCAAGACTTTTTCAAAAGAAGGTCGGAAAATTTGATATAAAACCAAAGAAAACACCAAGCTAAAGATTGAGATAATGATAGATTCAGTCAAAAACTGGCGAAGCACTTGTTTTTTTGTGCCACCCAACACTTTTCTTACGCCAATTTCTTTGAGTCTTGAAGAAGATGCTCCAATGGAAATATTGACAAAATTGACAATCGACATCAATAAAATAAACACAGCCACGAGCGAAAGCGTCCATATTGTCTTTTTTACGATTCCATTGTTTGCCTCTTGATATACATCTTTCAAAGGCACTAAATAAGTGTGTAAGTTTTGACTGATTTCACTCGGTACATTGACTGCGATTAATTGTGCCAAAGGTTTTTCTAAATCTTCTTTTTTTACGCCGTTATTGAGTTCAACATAATGGACAATGTATGGATTATTCCAAGAACTGTATTGATTTCTACCAAAAAAATTGGCATTACTAAATGACATCAAAATCGGGAAAGATTTTCCAGCATTAGTAAGATTTGTAATTGAATTATAGGGTAATTTGTCCAAAACGCCCGTAATCATAAACTCTTGTTTACCGCCTGAAAAGGATTCTACCGTGAGCGATTGTCCAATAACATCTGATTTTCCAAAATATTTAATCGCTTGATCGGAAGAAATAACGATTGAGTTGGGTTGTTGCAAAGCCGTACGAGCATCGCCATGAATGAGCGGAAAACCATACATCGTAAGAAGCGTAGAATCTCCCAATTGCAAATCTTCACGAAATATTTTTTCGCCTTTGGAAACAACCGTAGAAACCCCATCAAATCGGTAATAGTTTTCTACTAAATTGGGGTAGCTTTGTTTCAATGCTTGGCTCAAAGCTCCGAGCGAAGCTATTTCTACACCCATGTTTTCTTTTTTCCATTTACTCTGAATCATGTACTGGTTTTCTGCATTTTTCAATGCTCCATTAGTCCGTAATTCTCCCCACACGTAGCTACCGATGAGTAAAGTAAAAGTGATTCCAACCGATAGACCGAAAATGGTTATCAATGAATAAAATTTGCGTTTTATTAAATTACGCCAAGCGATTTTTATGTAATTTTTTAACATCATTTTTGATTTTAAAGATTAAATCTTTAATCTACGCCATAATCCAAAAACTACCGTTAAGTTTAACCTTTTTTAACTTTTTTACTCCGATTTTAAGCTCTTCACAGGATTCATCAAAGCTGCTTTTATTGATTGGTAACTCACTGATAATAAAGCTGTTATAATTCCAACAAGTCCAGCAACAGCAAATATTTTCCAATTTAAATCTATGCGAGAAGCAAAATTTTCGAGCCATTTTTGCATGAAATAATAACCAATCGGAATAGCAATAAGGAGCGAAATAATTGTCAATCGAATAGTATCTTTATTCAATAAAATCAAAATTTGAGAAATATTGGCTCCCATCACTTTTCTAATACCTATTTCTTTTGTACGATTGAGAGCATTGATTCCTGAAAGTCCAAATAGACCCAAACAGGCTACAAAAATCGCCAATAATGTAGCCGCATTAATGGTTCTCATCCAACGCAGATGGTCACGATACCCTTCTTTGATTCTATCATCTAAAAAACTTAGTTCAAATGGTTGATAATCAGCCATTTGTTTCCAGTCTTTTTCTAATTGTTGAATTGTTTCAGGAATATGATTGGGGCGTAATCTAAAATAAAACTTCCCAATTTGACTTGGATTACAGCGAATAACAATTGGTTTCTGTTCGTCGATCACACTAATAGAAGTAAAGTCTTTGACCACGCCGATGATTTTAGTCTTCAAAAAGTCATTATAAGCTCCCACTTTGGCAGTTTTTCCTAATGCTTTAAATAGTTTTTCATTCACAATTATAGCTTCATTGCCTAAAGTATCAGTTGCAAAAGCCGCTGAAAAGTTACGTCCATTCAAGAATTTTACACCTAAAAAAGGCAGATAATTATAATCAACGTTATATACAGCATATTGAAGTGGCTTATTATCAAGTGAATCCAGATTTATGTCATACATGCCAAAGGTGTGGCTTGTTCCCGACATATCAATAATATTGGGATTTTGTTGAGCGTATTGATGTAGTTTTTCGGTAAGTAGTTTTGTCTTCGCTTTATTTCCCCAAGCAGTATTATTGACCACCACAATTTGTTCTTTATCAAAACCCAAATCTTTTTGGTCTAAAAACTTCATTTGTTGGTAAATCACCAAGGCACAAGGAAGCATAATGAGACAAAGCGTGTATTGAGCCACTACCAAGGTTTTATAAAAAAATGGATTGACACGAAATGTTTTGTTATTACCCAAAAATGCAATTGGATTTTTGCTCGAAACAAGCATGGCAGGATAAAGCCCCGCCAGCAAACAAACGATTAAAATAATGGCAATCATCCCCAAAGCTATTGACCAAACGCTAATATCTTGGATTTGTAATTCACTATCAATCAGCGAATTATAATAAGGCAAAGCAAGATTTGCTAAAAGCAAAGCAATGCCAAGTGCAATGACAGCAATCAAAAAAGTATCTAAACAAAACTGGGCAATTATTTGCCGACGGTTTGCCCCCACTATTTTACGAATTCCTACTTCTTGCATCCTGCGTGCAGAATTGGCAACTGCCAAAAGCACGTAATTGAGGCAAGCAATTATCAAAATCAAAGCAGCTATGTAGCTTAGGTTTTTCAGTTGAGAAAGGTTGACGCTATGAAACCACGGGTGAACAGCTAAAAAACTTACTTTGGTCAATGGACTACAAGTGAAAACAAAATCAATAGGTTTTACATCGGGAGTGTTTTGAAGATATTGGTCAAAATATTTCAAGCCAAAATGATGTAATTTTTTCTTGAAAACATCAACAGATACATTTTTATCAAGCTCAATAGCAGTGATGGTATTAAAACTATTCATGCCCGAAGACATATTTTGTTGGTAATCTGGCGAGCTTTCGATAGGGATTAAAAAATCGAATTTCATAGAAGAATTACTCGGAATTTTATCCAAAACACCTGTAATTGTACAAATAGTAGGTTTTTCCCAACTTACATTGATATTTTTACCAATCACGTTTTCCGAACCAAAATAACGATTAGCAAATTGCTGACTTACAATAATACCATTGCGTTGGTTCAAGGCTTGATTTTTATTGCCATATTTTAGGTCGAAAGAAAAGACTTCTAAGAAATTTTTATCGACAAAAAGTCCTTTCTTTTCATTATAAGTTTTATCCGCATATCGGAATGTTTCTTCCGTTTGCTTGATTCTGACAACTTCTTTTATTTCGGGCAAAGCAGCTTTCATATCACCCGCTAAAATATGTGGCATGGTTGTGCTATTTCGCTTCACGCCCAAATTCATTCCAAATTTTTGGAGCATAATATCAGTAAAGTCGGTCATTTCAATAATATGAATTTGTTCAGACTTTTGATGAAATTTGTCAAAAGAATATTCAAATTGAATCTGCAAGTAAACCAGCAAACAAAAAGCACTGGCAACCGACAATCCTAAAATATTGATTGTGGAATAAACCTTGTTTTTTACAAGATTTCTGAAGGCGATTTTTAGGTAATTTCGTATCATATTTTTAGGTTTTTAGGATTTAGGTATTAGGTTTTAGAATTATTTGACGTGGAAACTAATCCCTAAATCCTAATACCTCATTACTTACTCCGTCTTCAAACTCTTCACAGGATTCATTAACGCTGCTTTAATTGATTGATAACTCACTGTTAGCAAGGCAATTACAACAACCAAAATACCTGCTAAAGCAAATAGCCACCATTCGATATTGATATGATAGACAAAACCTTGTAGCCATTTGTCCATAGCAAAATAGGCCAACGGCGATGCGATAACAAGAGCTATTAAAACAGGTTTGAGAAACTCCTTTGATAGCAAAGTGGTAATGCTCAAAACGGATGCTCCGAGCACTTTTCTTACGCCGATTTCCTTGGTTCTTTGTTCGGCCGTGAACATTGCCAAACCAAAAAGCCCCAAACAACTTATCAAGATTGCAATGAAAGTAAACGAATTGATGATTTTTCGAAGCGTTTTTTCTTCTACATAAAGGCGTTGTATGTCTTCATCCAAGAAAGTGTATTCAAAAGGTGCATCAGGAATTAGTTTTTTCCAAACTTGCTCAATATTTGATAAAAGACTCGCATAATCTTTGGTTTGTGCATCTAAAACTACGTAATCGGGATATACATCATAGTAAGAAAACATTGGGTCAATATCGGTTTTAAGCGAATTGTTATTATAATTTTTATGAACACCAATGACCGTGAAAGTTCTAATATTATTGCCAACACCGTTAAAAATCTGTGTACCAATTGCAGTTTCTGGTGTCAGTTTTAAATCTGCTACTGCTTTTTCATTCAAAATCACTTGGTTATTAGTATCCGAAGGCATGAAATTTCTTCCAGCAATCATTTTAATACCCATTGTTTTGAAAAAATCTTGTTCGACACCATTGTTTTTTATCAAAAACCCTTGGTTCATGCTACCGCCAGCCTTAAAAACTCGCATATCTTGCAAGATTTGCAAAGAAGGATAATAAGTAGTTCCTCCCAAGCTTTTCACTTGCTTTTGGTTCAATAATTCATTTTTAAGGGCATTAAATTGTCCTTTGGCTTGGTCGGTTGGTAGCGAAAATACAATCTTTTGATTTTGTTCAAAGCCTAAATCTTTGTCTTGAATAAAAGCCAATTGCTTGGAAATCACCAAAACACCAATGATAAGTGTTATGGCAATAGAAAACTGAAAAACAACTAAGCTTTTACGAAGTAAAACTGAAGCTGGATTGAACTTAAAAGTACCTTTAAGTACACTTACGGGTTTAAAATTAGATAAATAAATGGCTGGATAAACTCCTGCAACAAAACCAGTCAGAAGAGCAATCAGAATGGTAATAAATACAATATCAAAATCTTGTAAGAGATTGATTGTCAAGCTACTATCAGTCAATGAATTAAGAAATGGCAATAAAATAAGAACAATAGGCAAAGCCAATAAAATGGCAATAAATGCAATGAGAAGCGACTCTCCCAAAAACTGTCCAACCAAGGCCGAGCGAAATGCTCCAACAGCTTTTCGGACTCCAACTTCTTTAGCTCGTCTGACCGAACGAGCAGTGGTAAGATTGACAAAATTGATACAGGCAATGAGTTGAATAAATGCAGCAATTGTCAGTAAAATATACAAAAACGAAATATCTGAAACCTTACCCACTTGATTTTGAATTCCTTTAGAATAAAGATGTATATCGGTTAGTTTTTGCATGAAAACTTGCTTTTTCATGCCTAATTCAGCCATTCGTTTTTCGCCGTATCTTTTCAGAAAAGCTGGTATTTTGGCTTCTAAAGCTTGAGCATTAGCTTTTGGACTGAGTTTTATGTAGGCATACATAAAATTATTCCCGCCCCATTCGGTGTCATTTCTGGCAAATTCGCCTAAACCACCGCTATTAAGGTTGACCAAAAAAGTTGGCTTCAAATGTGATTTCCCGAAGTTTTCATCAAACACACCTGTTACTGTATAAGTTGCTACACTAACATTATTGCCAATTTTTATGCGTTTGTTGATAGCTTTTTCATCACCGAATAGTTTTTTTGCTACTGCACTCGACAACACAGCCGTATAAGGGGCATCTAACGAATGCTCGGGCGAGCCTTCTACAAAACGATAATTGAAAACTTTAAAAAAAGTAGAATCCACCAAATACCCTTTCTCTTGTGTGAAAGTCTCGGTTTTGCCTTCTACGCCCAAAATATTATTCTTTGAGGTAAAAAAACCAAGTACTCTTGTATATTCCAGCACTTCAGGGAAGTCTTTTTTCATAGTTGGAGCTATAACAGGCGAAACTGTACAACTATTGAAGATTGGTTGGTCTTTATTAAATTCGATATAGCTTCTTAGTCGATAAATATTAGAAGCATCTTTGTGATGCGTGTCATAACCGTATTGGTCTTTGACATATACCAAAATATAAAGGCAACAAACAGTTCCAGCGGTCAAACCCAAAATGTTAAGAAAACTAAACATCTTGTTACGGAAAAGATTGCGAAAGGCGATTTTTAGGTAATTGCGTATCATAATTTTTTAGGTTTTAGAAATTAGGTTTTAGGATTTAGGAATTGGGCTTTAGAATTGAGTAAAGAGAGAACTAATCCCTAAATCCTAACACCTAAAACCTCATTATTTACTCCGTCTTCAAACTCTTCACAGGATTCATTAACGCTGCTTTAATTGATTGATAACTCACTGTAATTAAGGCAATTACCAATGAAGCGATTCCTGCCAAAGCAAAAATCCACCAAGACAAATCTGTTTTGTAAGCAAAATCTTCGAGCCATTTACTCATCAAATAATAGCCGATTGGCGTAGCAATTACAAATGCCACCAAAACTAATTTCAGGAAGTCTTTTGAGATAAGCGTAACGATATTTGGGATACTCGCACCCAGTACTTTTCTTACACCGATTTCTTTGGTACGTTGTTCAATAACAATTAAAGCAATAGCAAAAAGTCCCATACAAGAAAGCAAAATAGCAATTCCTGCGGCAGTTGTAAATATCTGCGAAAGTCGTTCTTCTTTTTTATACCAACGATTTACATTTTCATCAATAAACGAACCTTGAAACTCTGTTTCGGGAGCAATTTCTTTCCAAGTTTTTTTGACCAAATCCATTGAAGCTGACATATTTTGAGGATTAACTCGCACCAAAATATAAGTAACTCCTCTCATTTTTCTTGTTAACTGTAATGTAATTGCTTCTCTTTTTTCATGCAATGAATACAAATTAAAGTCAGGAACTACGCCAATGATTTTTATTCTTCCGACCGATGAATCAGGCATGATAAATTTATCAACTGCATTTTTTTCACCCATTTGTTTGGCAAAACTTTCAGTAACTACAATCGCAGTCGAATCTGTCCCAAATTGTTTAGAAAAATCACGCCCTTGCAAAGGCTTGATGTCCATCGTTTTCAAAAAATCATATTCAACAAATACCCAATGAGTCAAAATTTCTCTCGAATCGTCAAGATTATTGGCATTTGGGTAATAATTAAATCCTGACATACTTTTTGATGAACTTCCATCAAGCCCACGACCGATGTTTATTCTGGAGCCAGAAATACTCACAATTGAGGGGTATTTTAAAAGTTCATTTCGCATTTTCTCAACAGCAATCGAGCCTTGCATCGCACCATTAATTGGCACACTTATAACCTGCTCCTTGTTATAACCAAGAGGTTTGGTACGTAAATATTTGAGTTGTTGAAAAACCACTATCGTACAACTAATAAGCAAACAAGCAATTGTAAATTGTGTGGTTATCAAGGAGTTACGCAAGAAACCTGGTTTTTTCATGGTCAATTTCCCTTTCAAAACCTCAACAATATTAAATCTTGAAGCTACCATTGCGGGGTATCCTCCTGCAATAAATGTAACCAACAAAAACCCAACTGCCAAGATAATTAGATTACTCAAAACCAAGAAATTATTAATAGAAAGATGCGAGCGAAACATCTTATTGAACTGTGGTAAGCTCGCATAAGCCAAGCCCAAACCGATGATTAATGCAACCGAACAAACCAAAAAAGCTTCGCCCCAATTTTGTAAAAAGAGCTGGCTTTTATTAGCTCCTAAGGATTTTCTAACTCCTACTTCTTTGGCTCGTGTGAGTGAGGTAGCTACGGTAAGATTGATGAAATTAATAGAGGCAATGAGCAAAATCAGGCCTGCAATAGTGAGCAAAGTATAAACGTATGCTTTACTCGTACCTTGCCCACTGACAGTAGCAGTATCAAAATGGATGTCGTTCAAAGGCGTAAGTAACAAACTAAAATATTGCCCTAGCTCATTTTTAGGTTGTCCTTCTTTTTTGGCAGCATCAAAATTGGCTTTCATGTATTTTTGCAAGAAAGGCTCAAGTCGTTTTTCAAAGGCTGCTTGGCTTACATTAGGTGGGAGTTTCACAAAAACCTCATGGTTTTGAGAATTCCACTCATTTTTCATACGTTCATATTCAGGAAATGTTTCTGTCCTGATATAAGCATCGTACTCTATCGACGAGTTTTCTGGAAAATCATCCATTACTCCTGTGACAATAAATGGCGAAAGTTTTCCTGCAATATCAAGCATCAATTGCTTGCCCATTGGCTCTTCTTTGCCAAAAATATCATCCGCCATATTTTTACTAATCACAATATTATTTAATGCCGACAAAGAAGTATTTACATTGCCTTTTAGTAATGGAAATGAAAACATTTTCAAAAAATCGGCATCAGCACTGCGTATCATTTTATCAAACTTTTTGTCTTTATATACTACGCTATTCGCCCCCCAATTGATACGAGTTACACCTTCTAATTCTGGAAAATCAGCCTTCAAAGCAGGTGTAAGTGGATAAGCCATAGTTCCGCTTATATTTGAAGTCCCATCTTTTTGTTTAGAAGAAAAATACAAACGAAAAATTCGGTCAGAATCTTTATGAAAATTATCGAATGAAAGTTCAAACGCCGATGTGAGGTAGAGTAAAATACTACTCCCGAAGGCAACCGACAAGCCAATGATATTAATGGCTGTATAAGTTTTGTTTTTCCACAAATTGCGAAAGGCGATTTTTATATAATTGCGTATCATTTGTTTGAACCTTGATTTATTTGATTCTTTTGATTTTTCACAAACATTAACATAATAATCTGATAATCAAATAGTTAAGTTAATTATGCTACTTGCATTAATTGTCTTTGTATAGCCCATTCACCTTTTTTTACGAAGGTTATTGGCACAAAAGTGTCAGTGGGCGAGCCAATGTAGTAGAGTGTCCAATCTTGGTCATAGCCCGAAAGCATCTGGCGAATACACTCAGCTCGGTCGATGGTCGGAACATCGCAATCTGCCCAGTAGAAAAGCTCTACTCGATAATGTAATTGTTGGCGTTCGCCATTGATTGTTACCTCGATTTCGACTTCTTGTTTACCATTTCCCAAAGGAAGCGGAATTGCGATATGTGCCATAATTATATAAGGTTTTAGATAGTTTCTATAAAATTATTTAGCGTTGTAAGTATCTTTTCTGTCTTTGTCTCTTCTGCTCTACCTTTGTCAGTGTCCTCACTGACAACATTTATTCCGATTTCAAACTTTTCACAGGATTCATCAAAGCTGCTTTAATTGCTTGAAAACTTACTGTAAGTAAAGTAATTAACAAAGCTCCAAATCCCGCAACAACAAAAATCCACCAAGAAATATCGGTACGATAAGTATAGTTTTGAATCCAACTATTCATAAAATAATAGGCGATTGGCGAGGCTATTAGTAAGGAAATAAGTACCAACACCACAAAATCTTTGGATAATAAAGCCCAAAGATTGGACACCGTTGCTCCTAAAACTTTTCGGATTCCTATTTCTTTGGTGCGTTGTTCGGCTACGAAACTTGCCAAACCAAATAAGCCTAAACAACTAATAAAAATTGCAAGAATGGCAAAGAAAGTAGCGAGTTTACTGATACGTTCTTCCAAACCGAATTTCTGAGCATATTCTTTATTGACAAAAGAATAGATAAAAGGACTGGAAGGATTCAATTTTTTAAAAACCACTTCCATTCTTGCCAAAGATTCACTTGAAGAAAGCTGTGGATTAAGCTTGATATTTATCACCGAGACATTGTTTTTGGTCAACATAAAAAATGAAGGGGTCACAGGCGAAAATGGAGATTCTCTTACAATATCTTTAACTATTCCTATTATTTTATATGCTTTATTTCCAAATTTTACAAACTCATCCAGAGGATTTTGTAGCCCCATTAGTTTCAAGGCGGCTTCGTTTAAAATAATGGCAGAAGAGTCCGAAGAAAAAGCCTTAGAAAAATCTCGTCCCTGTTTGATTTGCCAACCGACTGTTTTACCAAATTCATACGTAACATCATTTTTGGCTAAAAGTGGGCGAAACTCTGGGCTTTTACCTCGCCAAGAAACATTCGTCACACCACCCCCTTGTTGCGTTATCGGAAAAGAAGATTCTGATATTTCGGCTATCGCTCCTGTTTTGAACAATTCATTTCTTAATACTTCATAATGTTCATAAAGTTCGGGGGTATCAATTTTTACCTCTATCAAACCATTTTGATTATAACCCACAGGGCGTTCTTTGGCAAACTCGATTTGACGATAAACCACAATTGTACCAATAATAAGAGTTACAGAAACCGTAAATTGTACAACTACTAATGCTTTTCGGGGGATTGAAGCAAAACGCCCCAATCGAAATGTACCTTTCAGAACTTTTACTGGTTGAAACGAAGATAAATATAGTGCAGGATAACTTCCAGCGACCAAACCCGTGAGTATGCTAATACCAAGTCCAATTAACCAAAACCAAGAATTTGACCATAAAATGGCCATATTTTTGTCTGAAACTTCATTGAAAAATGGCAAGAAAAGATGCACAAATAACAAGCAAAAGACAAAAGCAAGTAAAACTACCAATAATGATTCGCTCAAAAACTGTGAAATCAGTTGCCCTCTAATTGAACCAATTGCTTTCCTTATTCCCACTTCTTTGGCTCTTTTTTCAGAACGAGCCGTACTCAAATTCATGAAATTGATACAAGCTAAAAGCAGCACAAACAACCCAACAATTCCAAAAAGCCAAACATAAGTAATAGTTCCGCCTATATTAACTCCGTTTTCAAAATCAGCATATAAATGCCATTTACTCATCGGATGTAAGAAAAAAGCTGGCTTATATGCTGGCGGGTTTTCTCTTCTCATTCTAATGTCCTTAATCTTGCGAGAAGCCGAGTTTATATCCACACCCTTCTTCAGTTGAGCGAAAATCAAGTACGAATTAGCATCCCATTCATCTTTTGTAACCTTAGCATTATTTTCAATATCTCCGTATAAATTCCAAGGTGAAAGAAACTGAACATTCTTGAAAGTGCTATTATTCGGAAAATCTGCATATACTCCAGTTACTTTTACGCTTACTTTATTATCAATTTTGATAACTTGATTGATTGGGCTTTCTGAACCAAAAAACACCTTTGCCAAAGATTCAGAAAGCATGATTGAATTAAGTTCTTTCAAACCTTCGCGAGTGCCTGCGAGCATTTTCAAAGACATCATTTCGGCAAAATAAGGTTCTACAAAACTTCCTTCTTTTGAAAACTTTTCATCCTTTGTTGCCAAGATATGTGCATAGTTGTTTGATGACAAACTTACTGCTTCAAAGTCGGGGTATTTACTTCGCAACTCCTCAGCCAATGGAATAGGTAAAGAAGAATACGATGCCACATCGACATCAAATTTTACATTTTGCCAAACCTGAGCTACTCGGTCATAGTTTTCATTATCTTTATCAAAAGATAATTCATCATAAACCCAAAGACCTATGAGCATAGCTACCGACATGCCAACGGCAAGTCCGCCAATATTGATGAATGAATAAACCTTGTTTTTGACAAGGTTTCTGAAGGCGATTTTTAGGTAATTGCGTATCATTATTTTTTAAGGTTTAGAATTTAGAATTGTTTCATGAACTTTACTAAAACCCAATTCCTTAATCACTCGGTTTTCAAACTTTTCACTGGATTCATCAAAGCGGCTCGAATTGACTGCCACCCAACTGTAAGCAAGGCGATACCGATGGTTACAATTGCTGTAAAAGCAAAAATCCACCAATTAAAACTTTCTCGATATGGGTAGTTTTCGAGCCATTTTTGAGTAGCAAAATAGGCCGCTGGAAATGAGAAAATAAATGATAAACTTACTAATTTGATAAAATCAGTCGAAAGTAAGGTAACTACACTGGCAATTGATGCTCCTAAAACCTTACGAATACCAATTTCTTTAGTACGTTTCTCGGCAGAAAGTGTGGCTAAACCAAATAATCCAATACAAGAAATGAAAATTGTCAAAATTGCTCCAAAAAGCATAATTTGCTTCCATTTTTCTTCAGATTCGTAGGCTTTTTTATTTACTAAATCTCTAAATCTGTAAGAATATGGGTTGATTGGAAAAAGTCTTTTGAAGTTTTTTTCGATATGTGCCAAGCTTGCACTTTCAGAGTTTGGCTTTATTTTGATATTTACCATGCCAAAACCATTGCTTTTCATAGTAAACATTTGCGGTTTTATTTCTTGCGTAAGAGCATCGAAATGATAGTCTTTTACAACACCAACCACTTTATATTTTTCATTATCTCGATAAAAGAAATCAACAACCTGCCCGATGGGGTCTTTCCAACCTGCTTTTTTCACAAAGGCTTCATTAACAATAACCGAGTTAGAGGAATCGGCAAAATCTTTTGAAAAATTGCGTCCTAAAATTATCGGAATTTTATATAATGGTAAATATTCTTCATCAACCGTTTCGTAAGCAAATTGTATATCTGTTTTTCCATTTACTTGGGCAACAGTTCCCCAATTTCCACCATTTTTTGGGGCTACTTGTATGATATTTGGATTTTTCAATAATTGGTCTTTCAAAATCGCAGCTTTATCTCGAAATATATTTTGTCCGAAATCAACCATTATCACATTTTTATCATCGTAACCTAAATCTTTGTTTATTAAGTAGTTAAATTGCGTAAAAACGGTCAATGTAGCAATGATCAAGAAAGAAGCCAAACCAAACTGCAAAACCACCAACGACTTTTGAAGATAGTTTTTTCCTGATAAATTAAATCGGTTATAGAGGGTTTCGACAGGGCTAAAACCAGACATCATTATTGCAGGATAAAATCCTGATAATAAAGAAGTTAGAACAAATATTCCGACATAAGAAATGACTAATTTTGCATCAAATAAATATGAAAGTGATAGTACTTTATTAGAAAGTGTATTAAAGGTTGGTAAAACCAATTGAAGCAGTAAAATAGCCAAAATAAATGCAACAAAACTCAGTAAAAATGACTCTCCTAAAAACTGCCAAATCAATTGTTTTCTATCGCCTCCAACTACTTTTCTAACGCCGATTTCTTTGGCACGTTTGAGCGAACGAGCTACTGTAAGATTGACGAAATTGATACAAGCAATGAGTAATATAAACAGAGCAATACCCATAAGAATATAAGAAAACGTAGGGTTACTGGCATCAACCAAACCATTCTGTGCAGGATAGTCAGTGCTGAGGTGCATATCTAAGAATGGTTGCAAACCATAAACCGCTTTTTCTTTCACATTGTATTTAGCCTCCATCATTTTCATGGTTTCAGCGGCATCCGTTTCATAAACTTGCTTCATTTTTGCTTCAACTCGCTTCATTTCGGCTTTTGGATGCAGCAAAACAAAAGTGTTTTGAAAGAAATTGAACCAGTTTTCATTATTACTGTATTCATTTTCAGCGACAATTTTTGGCAGCAGAAAGTCAAATTTAATAGACGAGTTTTGCGGACATTTTTTTGAGATTCCTGTAATTTGATAAGGCACGAATTTCCCATCTTCTTTCAGTTCTAAAGTTTTACCCAAAGCATCTGTTGTTTTGAAAAATTTCTCAGCCATTTCTTCTGAAATCACGATACTATTAGGCTTTTGCAAAGCAGTAGCTGCGTTTCCGCTTGATAAAGGGAAACTAAAAACCGAAAAGAAATTGGAATCAGCAGCAAGCATTTCGTAGCCTTTGATTTCGTTTTTTGTTCGAACATCATTAAATCGACTCTGAACTCTTACGAATGCCGAAATTTCTGGAATTTTCTCCTTGAACTTTGGGCCTTGAAAATCACCCGTATTGCCATCTTTATTATTAATGCTTCCATCGGGTTTTATCCAAGCATTAGTAACTCGATAGATATTTGGGTTATTGGCATGAAATTTATCATAACTCACCTCGTCTTTGGTATAAAGCAAAATGAGCATGGCGGAGGTTAAGCCAATGGCCAAACCAGCAATATTGATAAAAGTAAAAACCTTATTTTTCCAAAGGTTTCTGAGGGTGATTTTTAAGTAATTGCGTATCATAATTTTATTTTTAAAAAAACTTACTCAGTTTTTCTTATTTTTATAGTCAGCAAAAATATTTTTTAGTCCATAATAAGTACCAGGAAAAACAATTGTCCCGTGCGTTTCATTGGGTAATTCTAAATAATTATACTCCAATGATTTAGGTCGTTTTTTTTCTAAATAGTCAAGCAATTCAATATTCGCTGGAAATCTGACTGGGATTTTTATATCTTTTCGGCATTCAAATATTTTACCTTTAAAATCTGGATTTTTACTCAAAAAATCAATCAATTCTTTACCAATCTTGCCTTTATTCCACCACGTACTGCCATCAATTGATATGATGGCTTGAAAAAGATTTGGCTTTTTATATAAAGCATAATAAGCCAATAATCCACCTGTGGAGTGGCCAATGATTACATTATAAGGCTGAGTCCGGTATTTTTTTTCAACAGTTGGAATCAATTCTTTTTCTAAATATTCAAGAAAATTATCAGCTCCTCCTGCGGTTTTCAAGTCTTGTGCTTGCCCCGAATCTTCATCAACTTTTGGCGAAAAATCTCTACCTCTATTATTTGTTGTGATGCCTATGATAATACAATTAGGAGCGAGGCCACTCTGTGCCAATAAACTTGCGGCATCGGTAGTCAATGAAAAATAATATTCCCCATCTAAAACATATACCACTGGGTATTTTTCTGCGTTTTTATCGTAATCATCTGGTAAATAGACAAATGCCTTGCTTTTTTCTTTCAATACATGAGATTCAATCGTAAAATCAGACATATTGCTTTTTGTATAAGCAAATTGAGCAAATACTGTACTTACTGAGAAGAATACCAATAAGCTAACTTTAAAAATTGGATCAAGATTCTTTTTGATTATCAGTATCATAGGTTAGTTTTTTTTATTCGGTCTTCAAGCTTTTCACAGGATTCATTAACGCTGCTTTGATGGCTTGATAACTTACAGAAATAAGTGTAATAACGATTGCTAAAAGTCCTACCAGTACAAAATACCACCATTGAATATCAGTACGGAACTTAAAATCTTGCAACCATTCACTCATAAAATAATAAGCCACAGGAAAAGCAATGACCATCGAAATTAAGACCAACTTTACAAAGTCTTTAGAAAGTAAACCTGTGATATTGACCATCGTTGCACCCAAAACTTTACGAATGCCAATTTCTTTGATGCGTTGTTCTGCTACGAAAGTTGCTAAGCCAAAAATACCCAAACAAGAAATAAAAATGGCTAAAAGTGAAGCTATTCGATAAAGTAAGCCTAATTGCTGTTCAGCTTTATAAAACTCTTTGAGCTTATCTTCATAGAAAGTGCCACTGAAAACTACTTCTGGAAAAACTTCATTATACACCTTCTCAATTTTTGCAACAGTTCCAGTCAGATTGCTTGAAGATAATTTAATACCTCCTCTCCAGTAAAATTTCGGAGCAATGGTGGTTAAAATCGGAGCGATTTCATCTTTGGCCGAGCCTACTTGAAAATCTTTTATTACGGCAACAATGGGATATGGTTCCCAGCCACCTACACGTATCATTTTGCCAATGGCTGTCTCAGGGTTTTTCACACCTAATTTGCGAAGCAATGTTTCGTTGACAACCAATTTTCGAAGCGTATCAGTAGCCAAATATGGCTTTCCTGCAATGACTTTTATGCCATAAGTTTCAAAATAATCGCCATCCGCAAACTTCATATTTACATTAAAATCAGCGTCTTTTGGCGAATTATCATAACTGAAATTTGCCTGCCAATTATTCTGTGACGAAGGTTCATCATTTGATAGACTTACAGCCTCTACCTCAGGAATTTGTTTGAGTTTTTCTTTGAATGTCTGAAAACGACTTTTGTATTCAGTATCAGTACTAAATGTGAAAACACCTTCTTTTTTATAGCCCGTTTCCATGTTATCAATAAATCGCATTTGCTCGAAGTTTACCAAAGTTCCCAACATCATAATAATTGCGATAGAAAACTGAAATACGATCAAACCTTGACGAAGTGAAAGCCCTTTTGTCCAGCCCACTTTAACTTTTTGTCGGAAAGCATCTAATGGGGTGAATGACGAAAGCACCAAAGAAGGATAAATTCCTGAAAGTACATTGATTATTATAAAGATGCTTATCACAAATACCCAAAGCATCGGTTCAGCAAATGGTTTTGCAGCAAGCGGATAGTCGAACATGCTGCTCAACAGGGGCAAAGACAAGCGAGCTATCAACAAACCGATGCCTATGGCAAAAGCTACCAAAATCATTGTTTCGGTCATGAATTGCTTGATCAACTGTGCGTTTGCCGAACCGAGTGTTTTGCGTACACCCACCTCTTTGGCACGTTTACTGGCAATTGCTGTGCTGATATTAATAAAATTGATACATGCCATGAAGATTATCAACAAACCTACTAAAGCGATACCCATGATTTTTTTCTTTGAGATGGTGCGGTCGTTATAATTACTGTAACGGTCGTCGTAGTGCATATTTGAGATTGCACTGAGCGTATGTTTCTTTTTATCGTTATCTTTTTTGGCATCCCAATGCTTTTGAGTGAAAAAAAACAGTTGTTTATTGGCCTGTTGTTCGGTATATTTTTCTGGTAAAACCACAAAAATATTATCCATACTACTCGTGCTTCCCCAATTATCAAACTGACCAAAACCAAAGTTTTCAGCATTACTTCTTTTACTGGCATAGGAAAAAACGATGTTGGCTGGTAGGTCTGTATTTAATGGAATATCATCTAAAATTCCTACCACCTTAATTACAGTATTATTGTTATATTTCAGGTATTGCCCAACAGCCGTCTCATATTTACCAAAATATTTTTCGGCATACTTTTTAGAAAGCACTACCACATTAGGCTCAGTCAGCACTTTTGGTGAACCAATGAGCCATTTGAAATCAAAAACCTCAAAAAACTCAGGCCCTGCACAAATTCCCTGATTGTCTTCAGTGTATTTACTGCTATTGGTATTACTATTAGGATCTTTACCCAAAACCGTAATTTGAGGTTCGAGCGTACCACACACAGGTACAATTTTTTCAAACTGGGGAATTTCTTGTTTAAGGGCATCAACCATTGCCAAAGGAGCTCCAGAAGTATAATCTACGTTACCATCATTAGTGGTTACTTCTCGTACAACCCGATAGGTTCGATCAGCTTTTTGATGAAAATTATCAAAACTTAATTCATAATGAATCAAGGCAAAGAGTAGAACAGCGGCGGCAACACCCATAGCCAAGCCTACGATGTTAATCCCACTATAAACTTTGTTTTTTAATAAATTCCTGAAGGCGATTTTAAAGTAGTTTTTTAGCATAGCTTTTTCATAATTTATTATTGATTATCTAATGCTATGCCAAAACTATAACTATTTAATAATCAACCACTTACATACAACAGAAAGACAAAAAATGTCCGAAAACGGACATTTTTTGTACGACTATGGACAATAGGTCTAATGTCTTATTATTTACTGAACATTTGTTTATTAATAACCGCACGGGTGAACCTGCAATTTCTATCAACCTTCTATTCTGCCTTCAAACTCTTCACAGGGTTCATTAACGCAGCTTTGATAGCTTGATAACTTACTGTTAGTAAAGTAATTAGCAAAGCTCCAAAGCCTGATGCAACAAAAATCCACCAAGAGATTTCTGTTCGGTAATTGTACTTTTGCAGCCAATTACTCATAAAATAGTAAGCAATTGGTGCAGCTATTAGGCAAGAGATTATCACCAGAACCACAAAATCTCTTGATAACATTTGCCATAAATTTGCTATACTTGCCCCAAGTACTTTACGAATGCCTATTTCTTTGGTCCGTTGTTCGGCAACGAAACTTGCCAAGCCAAAAAGCCCCAAACATGAAATAAAAATGGCCAAAACCGTAAAAAGGGTTGCCAGTTCGCCTATTAATTGTTCGGATTTGAATTTTTGTCCGTATTCGTCGCTCGTAAATTTGAACTGAAACGGTGCAGATGGAACCAATTTCTTTTGAATTAATTCTATTTTTTTCAAGGCCTCATTTGCCGATAAATTTGGGTTGATTTTTACCAGCATTTGACCAACATCATTTGGATTTTTTACATACCAATAAAATCCCATTTTTACAGGCTCATAGGGTGAGTCTGCTATTACGTCTTCAACAACTCCTATGATTTGGCGGCGTTGTTTAGTATCATCATTCGTGATATATTCGCCAATTGGATTTTTTAATCCGATATATTTTGCGGCTGATTCATTGATGATTACAGCAGCAGAATCGGTACTAAACTCTTTAGAATAATCTCTTCCTTGTTTTATTTTCCATTGGATAGTCTTGCCATAATCTTCGTTTATATAAGTTACAGAAAACGAAGACTCTGACTCTGGCTTTTTTCCTTTCCATGTAAATCCTCCCCAGTTATCCCAGATTGAGGTAACGGGGCTACTCGAAAACGCCACATTGTCTGCCACTCCGTTTCTGAGAATCTCTTCTTTCATTATCAATTTGTTATTATTAAAATTGGGGTCATCCATCGGAATTCTTATCAAACTCTCTTTATTGTAGCCAATTGGGCGATTTTGTGCATATTGGATTTGTTGATACACGATGACAGTTCCAATAATTAGTATTATCGAAACTGTAAATTGTACCACAACCAATACTTTACGAGGCAAAGAAGCATATTTGCCCAGTCTGATTGTACCTTTTAGCACTTTTATGGGTTCAAATGAAGACAAGTAGAATGCAGGATAAATACCTGATAACAAAGATGTTGAAATGATAAAAGTCAAGCAAATCAACCAAAAATAAAGGTTATCAAATGGCATTTTGATATTCTTATCAGTTAGCTCATTGAATGGAATAATAGAAACCGAAACCAAAATGAGCGTGATGATAAATGCGAAGAAAACAACTAAAAATGACTCACTCAAAAATTGATTGACTAACTGAGCTTTTACAGAGCCAATAGCTTTTCGGATTCCTACTTCTTTGGCTCTTTTTTCGCTACGAGCTGTACTTAAATTCATGAAATTTATACATGCCAATAATAATACAAATAAGCCAACAATAGCAAAAAGCCATACAAAGGTTATTCGTCCATCTGATGGATAACCATCCTTAAACTCAGAGTAGAGATACCAGTTTTTCATGGGATTCAAGTAAAGAATTGCCTGATATTCTTTTGCTAATTTTTTGTAATCATCGGGGGCATCTTTGAAATAGAAATTCTTTATTGCAGCATTTGCTTGTTCCACACTTACGTTGTCGGCGGTCTGAACAAAAAGCCTTTGTGAGCTATTGTGCCAGTTGGTTTCGTTTGCTTTTACTTCTGGAAAACTTGCCTTTGTGTTCTCAAAGTTGCCTATGAATTGAATATCTCCCAAAAATGAGTTTTTGGCAATGTCTTCATAAACACCCGTAATTTTGCAGTTTATCTTATTATTTAGTTTAATAATTTGGCCAATAGGGTCTTTTCCTGCAAAAAGAGATTTTGTGGTCGATTCTGAGATAACGATTGCTTGTGGCTCGTTTAGGCTTTCTTTGCTGCCTTTTATCATTTTCAAAGAAAACATATCAATCACTCCATTATCAAAAAATTGACCTTTTTTTACATAGTTATTTTCGCCGATTCTCATCGAATAATCACCCGCCCATTGTAACAGGATTACATGCTTGAATAGATGTCCATATTTTTCACGGAGAACCTTTGCCAATGGCTGTGGCAAAGTAGTTGCGTAATCTGCTTTTTTTTCTAATGGCTCAATGATATGATTATGAACCTGGGCAATTCGGTCATAGTTTTGGTAGTTACGATTATAACTTACTTCGTCATAAACCCAAAGCCCAATGAGCATAGCTACTGCCATACCTACGGCAAGTCCACCAATATTGATGAAGGAATAAACCTTGTTTTTGATAAGGTTACGGAAGGCGATTTTTAGGTAGTTTTTAAGCATAGTTTTTTCATAATTTATTATTGATTATCTAACGCTATGCCAAAACTACAACTACTTAATAATCAAGTATTTACATTTATAAAAATACAAAAAAATGTCCGAAAATGGACGTTTTTTGTACGACTATGGACAGTGTGATTAATTACTGAAAATTGGTTATATTCCCCAATTTCAAAATAACCAATTTCTTGATAACCAATAATCAAAAGAATCACTCAGTTTTCAAACTCTTTACAGGATTAGCTAAAGCAGCTCTCACTGATTGATAACTCACTGTTAGTAAAGCAATTATAACAATCAAAAGAGCAGATATTACGAAAATCCACCATTCGATTTTGACTTTGAAAGCAAAATTATTTAGCCATTTATCCATAAAATAATAGGCAATTGGAGAGGCAATGACAATTGCAAGCAAAACCAATTTCAGGAAGTCTTTCGAGAGTAAAAATGTAATACTCGGAACACTCGCACCAAGCACTTTTCTGATGCCAATTTCTTTGGTTCGCTGCGAAACAGTTAAATTTACCAAACCCATTAAGCCTAAGCACGAAATGAAAATGGTTAGCAAGGCAAATGAAATAACGATATTTCGGGTTAGTTCTTCTCGCTTATAAAACTTGGCAAGTTCTTCATCATAAAAAGAGTATTCAAAAACTTCGTTTGGATAAATCTCACGCCAAATTGTTTGTAGTTCGGCAAGTACATTACTCGAAAAGGTGTTTAATCTGATTGCTGCAAATCTGTATCTTTCTTTTAATGGAAAAATAACAGTAGGCTCAACTGGCGTGTATAAATCGGCATTATTAAAGTCGGCTACTACGCCTACGATTACTCCAGTTCCGTCGGCATCGCCCACCAACAAACGCTTATTTAATATTGATTCTGGCATTTTTAGACCCAAATCTTTAACCAATTTTCGGTTGACCAAAATCTCCCTTATGGTATCAGAAGCTACTGGTTTTCGGCCTGTTAGGAGTTTGATTTGATAAGTATCTGTATAATTTTCATCAGCAATTTTTGACCTTGCCACAAATTTCTCCCAATCACGGTTTTCAAATTTTATTGTTCCACCTGAGCCTCCTTTTTCGGCCGAAGGAGCTCTTCGAGCAAAAGATATACTTTCAACAAAAGGCTTTTGGGCTATTCGATTTTTAAGTGTTTCCAAATGGTCGGTTTTGGGTACTTGCACATGAATTATCAAATCTTTGGTGCTACCAATATCTTTGTTGTGCAAAAATCTTATTTGCCAAACCACCAAAATGGATACCGCCACCAAAACTATTGCTACACTAAACTGACTTACCACCAAGCCTTTTCGGAGTGAAAATCCTTTTTTTGAGCTTTTTGTCATTCCTTTAAGTATATGAATTGGATTGTAACCCGAAGCAAGCAAAGATGGATAAAGTCCTGCCACTAGAAGCGTAAAAATGATTAGAATTGGCACAAAAATCAGCATTTGTTTATCAAAAAACTGCATAAAAGTGATATTGATATTCAGCCAATCATTAACCAATGGTATAGCCAAGTAAGCTAAAATAATGGCAAAAAATACCGATATAAGAGTAATTAAGCCTACTTCAACAATAAATTGCCAAAGAATTTGGGCTTGCGAACTTCCCAATGTTTTTCTGACACCAATTTCTTTGAATCGCTTAAAAGATTGAGCCGTTGAGAGATTAATAAAATTAATACAGGCCACTACAAGCAGCAAAATTCCGATGACTGAAAATAAATAAATGCTTGATTTTGAGATTTTTCCACCAAAATCTAAATTAAAATGAACATCTGAAAGTTCTTGTAGCTGAAAACGATAATATTTTGACATTTCGCCATAATATTTCTTAGAGAAAGCTGGCAGTTGAGCTTCAATAGCTACTTTGGAAGTATTGTTTTTGAGTGAAATATAAGTTTCTCGTGATTTGATAAACCATGCCCATTCGGTATAACTTTTGTCAGAAACAATGGTTTTAAGAGTGGGTAATGAAACAAAAACTTCAGTTTTTAAGTCGGTGGTTTCAGGTATATCTTCTAAAATACCTGTGACTTTTACAGGAGTTAAGTTATTTATTATTAATATTCTACCAATTGGATTGGTATTGCCGAAGTATTTTGTGGCGTACCTTTTGGTTAGCACAACACCATTAGGTGCATTTAAAGAACTTGCTTGACCTATCATCCATTGATAATCAAACACTTTGAAATAATCGGTGCTAATAAATGCGACAGCTTCTTTTTCGAGAAATTTAGTGGAAGCATTATTCTTATTTGGAATACTCAGCGTAAGTTCTTGTTGGCCAATATAAGCCACATTTTCGACACTTGAAAAATCATTTTTAAGTGCTTCGTGCAAAATATAAGGACTGCCTTTTTCGTGTTCGACACTTCCATCATCTAAGTGTAGATTCATCACAACCCGATAAATATTCTTCGAGTTATGATGGTGGGAATCGGTCTGTAAATGAAACTTTATTAGTTGAAAAATTACAAGACTCCCGAAGATTCCCAATGATAAACCCAATACATTGATAAATGTATAAACTTTGTTTTTGGATAGATTTCGAACTGCGATTGTTAGGTAGTTTTTAAGCATTGGTGGTAAGAATGAATTAATTTTAGACTAAAGATAATCTCTAAAACCACCAATGCTTATTCACTTAACTTTATTTAACATTTATTCTGAGCTCAAACTTTTCACGAGATTTATCAAAACAGGTTTTATGGCTTTAGAAACTTGATATTTAATGGATATTTATAAGGTTGATTATTATTGACTTTCACGGTATTAAGAATTATAAATATTTGACTAAAAACTACAAAAAATACTGTGAATGGATGGATTGAAAAAAGTAAACAAGGAAGTAAATAAAGTGACATACTTAGCTGAAAATTAATCACATCATAAGCATGATTTTTTATATTCTCAACCTTATTCTTTTTCCAAATCCAAACAATAATAGGTGCAACAATCGTCAACAAAAGCCCACTCAAATGCAATAAAGGCAGCCATTTCTTAGCTTCATTGTCATTTCTATCATCTTCATAAATATTCAAAATTTCAAAATCAACATCTAAAGCTGCTGCAATAGACTGCAATGTATAAGCCCGTGGGTCCACATCACCATTTTCAATGCGTTGAATTGTCCTTACACTTATTTCGGTTTTTTCTGCTAATTCTTCTTGAGTAATGCCTTTTTTCAATCTAAGTGTTTTAATTAGATGCCCTGTTTTCATAATTTTTTGTTTTAAATTTTTGACAAATTTAAATGTATTGCAAAAAGATAAAAACTACACTTACACGACATTTGCACGACATTCGATTTTGAAAGGCATAAATACTCACTTACTCACTCCTCAAACTCTTTACTGGATTCATCACTGCGGCCTTGATGGCTTGAAAACTTACTGTCAGAAGCGTAATGGTCAATGCACCAATTCCTGTTAAAGCAAATATCCACCACGAAATATCTGTTCGGAAGGTATATTTTTGCGTCCACTGGTGCATAAAATAATAGGCTATTGGTGAAGCGATAAACAAGGAGATGATTACCAAAAAAACAAAATCTTTCGACAATAAAGCCCATAAATTCGTAACTGATGCTCCAAGCACTTTTCTTACACCAATTTCTTTGGTACGTTGTTCGGCCACGAAAGATGCCAAGCCAAAAAGTCCTAAACAGCTAATAAGAATAGCAAGAATGGCAAAAAAAGTAGCCAATTTTCCTACTCTTTCTTCGTCACCAAATTTTCTGGCATATTCTTCATCCACAAATTTGTACTCAAAAGGTTGAGCAGGATTATATTTTTGGAAGACAGTTTCTATTTTACTTAAAGATTCGCTCGCACTTTTTTCAGGATTTAGTTTAATGATAACTACATTTCCATCATCTCTGGTCAAATGAAAAAGTGAGGCACGAGAAGGCTCATAAGGCGACTCAACCACCATATTTTTGACCACACCAATTACTCTATATGGTTTGCCTTCCCATTTAATTATTTCATCTATCGCTGCCGCTGGACTTTTATATCCTATGAATTTCACCGAAGCTTCATTCAAGACAAAAGCTAAAGAATCTGATACATAATCTCTCGAAAAATCTCGCCCAGCTACAAATTGCCAACCAATTGTTTTACCGTATTCGTGCGTCACATTATTATTCGGAAAATCAACTGCTTGATTGGGGTCTTTTCCTTTCCAATCAAAACCCCCATTCGTATTCCAATGTTGTGTCAAAGGGCTTCCCGATTCTGCCATTTCAACGATTGCTCCTGATTTTTTTAATTCATCACGAACCACATCAAAATGCTTGTGAATATCTTGGGTTTGCATATAAATATTTATCAAACCATCTTTGCTATAGCCCACAGGCCGATTTTTAGCAAACTGAATTTGTCGAAAAACAACGATAGTACCGATAATCAAAGTCACAGAAACTGTAAACTGAACCACCACCAATATCTTACGTGGCACAGAAGCGAAACGCCCAACCCTAAAGGTACCTTTCAACACTTTTACTGGTTGAAAAGAAGATAAATAAAGGGCTGGATAACTTCCTGCAATCACGCCAGTAAGTATGCTAAAGACAATTCCAAGTAGCCAAAAAACAGGATTTGCCCATAAAATAGACATCTTTTTGTCAGATAAATCATTGAAAAATGGCAAAATCAACAAAACCAAGAGAATAGACAATACAAAAGCAAAAGCCACTACGAGCAAAGATTCACTAAAAAATTGACTTATCAATTGTCCACGCACCGAGCCAATGGCTTTTCTAATACCTACTTCTTTTGCACGTTTTTCGCTGCGAGCTGTGCTTAAATTCATGAAGTTGATACATGCTAAAAGCAATACAAAAACGCCAATAATGCCAAAAAGCCACACAAATTCGATGCGACCACCTGTGTTTATTCCTTCTTTAAATTCGCCATATAAATGCCATTTCGACATCGGATGCAAGAGAACCTCTGGTTTGTACTTCGCCTCATCTTTGCTCACTTTATTGAGCTTAACATTCTTGATTTTAGCAGAAACCTTTTCCATATCGGCGTTGTTGGCAATTTGGGCAAAAGTTTGTGTAAAATTACTTCCCCATGGATTTTCCATTTTCTTAATCCACTCGTTGTTGATTAAGTATAACTCCCAAGGCATGAGATACGACAAATCTTTTAAGCTCGAATTATAAGGTAAATCTTCATAAACACCTGTTACTTTTACATCGTATTTATTATCAATTTTTATGATTTTATCCATTGGATCGGCATCTCCAAAGTAAGCTTTTGCAACCGATTCTGATAATAAAATTGAATAGGGTTCTTTCAAGCCCGCACGAGTTCCTTTCAACATTTTTAGCGAAAGCATTTCGGTTACCTGTGGCTCGAAGAAACTACCATTTTTTGTAAATTTCTTTTCCCCTACCGTCAAAATATGGCTTGAATTCCAAGATGATTGCAGCACGTACTTAAAATCACTGCCATAATTAAGACGAATTTCTTCGGCCATCAGAGCAGGCACCGAATTATAGGTTTCTTTCTTACCATTAAATGACTGGTGTTGCTTTACTTGAGCAATACGGTCATAGTTTTCATGGTTTTTATCGAACGTCACTTCATCATAAATCCAAAGACCAATGAGCATAGCCACAGCCATACCCGTAGCCAAGCCAAAGATATTGATGAACGAATAAACCTTATTTTTAACAAGGTTTCGGAGGGCGATTTTGAAATAATTTTTTAGCATAGTTTTTTCATAATTTTGTAATTAGGTGTCGGGGCTTCGGCGGCCGAAGTCATTCCATTTTCTATTAATATTTAATTGGAAACTTGCATACCCACAAATGGTTACAAATATTCATTAAACTTATTAGAATTTTTATCTTTCCTTACAACCGTACTACTCCGTTTTCAAACTCTTCACAGGATTCATTAAAGCTGCTTTGATAGCTTGATAACTTACTGTTAGTAAGGCAATTATAATTGCTACAAATCCTGACAAAGCAAATATCCACCAAGAAACATCAATTTTATAGGCAAAATCTTGTAGCCATTTGGTCATGATCCAATAGCCCAAAGGAAGTGCCAACAAACAAGCAATGAATACTAATTTCAAGAAATCAATCGACAATAATTGCGTAATGCTTATTACTGAAGCTCCCAAAACTTTTCTAATACCAATTTCTTTGGTACGTTGTTCGGCAGTGAACGTAGCTAAACCAAATAATCCTAAACAAGCTATTACGATTGCAATAAGTGTGAAATAGATAATTATACCAGCAGTACGCTCTTCTTTTTCATAATTTCGCTGAAATTCTTGGTCGAGAAAAGTGTATTCAAAAGGGGTTTCGGGGTTTGTATGCTTCCAAATTATTTCAAAAGCACCAATGATATTTTTATAGTTACTTGTTTTTACATTAGCAATTAAGTAGGAGGCTTGGTCGCCGTCATTGAGTTTCACAAGTCCAAAAGGACTGATTGCTTCGTGCAAACTACGATAGTTGAAATCTTTAATAACGCCGACGATTTCTCTTGATAAAACTTTATTATTCCAAGCATAGTATATCTTTTTGCCAATAGCGTTTTTAACATCAAAGCCTAATTTTTTAACGGCAGATTCGTTCAATACAATGGCAGATGAATCGGCTTGGGGATTATTTGACAATTCTCTTCCAAATAATGTTTTATAACCAAGAGTGGCACTATAGTCTTCATTTGCCCTTACATAGTGAATATCCACATTTTCATTTTGTGTTTTACCTTCTGCATAAAACATTTGGTCCTCAATGAGTTGAATTCCAGGATAACTCGTACCCGATGTAATGGCTTTTACATCTGTTATTTTCAGCAATTCATTCTTCAAAACACCTACGTTATTGGCTGAAGTGGTGCTTTGTAAGGGTAAAATAATTTGTTGATTTTTATTAAAGCCTAAATCTTGATTTCGGACTAAATTCATCTGCTGCCAAATGATTACTACGGCAAAAATCAGGGAAATTGAAATAGCAAATTGAAAAACCACCAATCCTTTACGAATAGCTACCGCAGAAATACGGTTGATTAATCTTCCTTTCAAAACCTCTATGGGTTTAAACGAAGCCAAGTAAAATGATGGATAGAGGCCTGCTAAAAGGCCCGTTATAAGAGCAATTCCAGGAATCCAAAGTAAGGAATTTGAGTTTTGGAAAAGGCTTAAATCTTTGAGAGTAAATTGATTAAATAGTGGTAAAAATAATTTTACCAAGCCCAAAGCAAAGCAAAGTGAAATCAGACACATAATTAAAGACTCGCTCAAGAATTGAGCTACAAGTCCACTCTTAACTGCTCCAATTGCTTTTCTGATGCCAACTTCTTTAGCTCTTTTTTCGGCACGAGCCGTTGAAAGATTCATGAAATTAATACAGGCAATGAGCAATAAAAATACTGCAATTGACCCAAAAATATAAATATAGGTCATACTACCATTGGCAGCAATCTCATTTCCAAATGATGATTTCAGATAAATATCTTTTACTGGTTGCAAAAAAAGCGATTTTGAAACACCTGCTGCTTTCAAATCTGCTCCGCCGTTTCTTTGAAAAAAATCGTCTAATTTAGCTTCAAACTTTACGGCATCAGCACCTTTCTTTAATTTTAAGTAAGTATGGAAAATCGAATTATTTGACCAAGAGGTTTGACTTTTAGCCCATTGTCCAATATCATTATTTTCCATTGAGAGAAAAAAATGAGCATTAATATGCGATTTTTGCTGATTTTCGTCAAATATACCCTTTACAATAAAGTCCGTTTTTCCGTAAGGAATTTCAACAGATATGGTTTTATTAAGTGGGTTTTCATTTCCGAACATTTTTGAGGCTACATTTTCAGAAATAACTATCGAGTTGGGTTCAGTAAGGGCATTTTTAAGGCTCCCGTATTTAGACTGATAGGAGAAAATTTCAAAAAAAGTATCATCTACATAATAGCCATTGTCTTCATAAAATTGCTTATTCAACTTTGTGTTTTTCAGTAGCATCTTATCCATATTCGGAAATTTCAGAAAACGTGCTACTTGCTCAACTTCCGCAAAATCCTTTTTCAATCCTTGAGCCACAGGAGCCGAAACCGATGTCCATTTCTCGTCTTTTGCCAAAGTTCCGACTCGATATAATTGTTCTACATTTTCAAATTGTTTGTCATAGCTCAGTTCATCAAAAATGTATAAATTAATCAACAAGCAAATTGCCATACCTACGGCAAGTCCACCGATATTGATGAATGAATAAACCTTGTTTTTAACAAGATTTCGGAGGGCAATTTTGAAATAATTTTTTAGCATAGTTTTTCATAATTTTTAAGATTTTAGGAGTCAGGAATTAGGTTTTAGGTTATTTTTTTTTCTATTTTCCCTAAATCCTACCTCCTAAATCCTTGAATCACTCCGTTTTCAAACTCTTCGTTGGGTTCATCAAAGCTGCCCGAACAGCTTGATAACTCACTGTTAGAAAGGCAATTACGATTGTTAATATTGCTGCCAAAGCAAAAATTTGCCATGAAATATCAATCTTATAAGCAAAGTTTTCGAGCCATTGGGTGGTTGCATACCAAGCGGCTGGAATAGCCACAACAAAAGCGATGAAAACCAAACCAATATAGTTTTTAGACAATAGACTCGAAATTTGGAAAATAGTTGCACCCAAAACTTTTCTGATACCAATTTCTTTAGTCCGCTGCTGAATCGAAAGCATTGTCAGGCCAAACAAACCTATACAAGAAATAAAAATCATTAAGATTGCACCAAAACCTATAATTTGCTTCCATTTTGCTTCTGATTCATAATTTTTAAAATTCATATCTTCCATGTAGTCGTACTTAAAAGGACGATATGGCACAAGCGAATGATAAATTCTTTCAATGGCTGCTAAGGTTTTTGGCTTATTTTTAGGGTCAATTCTCAGTAGGAATCTTCCATAACCCATTTTAGGCTGCATCGAGAAAAGTTGAGGTCTAATTTTTTCTCTTAATGAACCATAGTGATAGTCCTTCACTACACCTACAATAAGTATTTTTGTGGCCTGTCCATTCAAAAAATCAATAGTTTTGCCTACACCCGAACCTTTCCAACCGGCTTCTTTTACGTAGGCTTCATTGACCAAAACCGAGTTTGTAGAATCGCTGGGAAAACCTTTAGAGAAATTTCGACCTGCAGCTAAAGGAATTTGAAGGGTTGATAAATAATTTTCATCAATATGCTCGAAAGCCACAGGAATATCTTTTCCATTGGCTTTTGAGCCTGTTCCCCAAAAACCATTTTGTCGAAGAGCTACCGACTGAATGCCTGGAATTTTTGAAAATTCATTTTTAAATGTTTGCTGTAATGCTTGATTATCATCTTGTCCAACGCTGACAACAAGCAGATTTTTATCATTATAACCCAAACTTTTGTGAGTCAAATAATCAAATTGATTATAGATAAAAAATGTAGTAATAATCATGAAAGTAGCCAGCGAAAATTGCAAAACTACCAAGCCTTTTGAAAGATAATTTTTATCTGAAAATTTGAAGCGGTTATAGAGCGTTTTCACAGGGTCGAAGCCCGACAAAACCAAAGAAGGATAAAAACCCGCTGCAAAAACTGTTAGCACAAATAATAAAACAAACCCAATAATTAATTGATAATCAAGCAAATAACTTAACTCTAAGCGTTTATTCGCTAATTCATTGAAAACGGGCAAAGCTAATTGAGCTAACAAAAATGCCAAAGAAAAAGCAATGAAACATAACACAAATGACTCGCCCAAAAACTGCCAAATCAGTTGTTTTCGCTCGCCCCCCACTACTTTTCTGATACCAATTTCTTTCCCTCTTCGCAACGATTGTGCTACTGTAAGATTGACAAAATTGATGCAAGCAATCAATAAAATAAACAAAGCAATACCCGATAAAATATAAGAATAAATTGGATTACTGGCTGCTGTATACACATATTTGGTATTGAGGTGCATATCCAACAAAGGATTTACTCCATATACAAAGCTGGCATCAAAACCATGTTTTCGTTCTTCTACTATCTCTTTTCCTGCTTTGGATGCAAAAACCTGAGCCATTTTTGCTTCTACATTCTTGATATTTGCTTTCGGATTCAGCACAAAATAGCTTGGATAGTTTAGATTTAACCAATGGTCATCATTGTTTTTTTCTTGATAATATTTGAAAGGCAATAACATTTTGAATTGAATGCTCGAATTTTGAGGGGCATTTTTGGCAATACCAGATACCACAAATGGCTCAAATTTGTTATCAATTTCCAATTGCATTACTTTCCCGATGGCATTGGTTTTGCCAAAATATTTTTCAGCTATTTCTTCAGTAAGCACTACCGAATGAATATCAGACAAAACTGTTTTTGGATTGCCTTCAATCAAAGGAAAAGAAAAGACAGTAAAGAAGTTATCATCTACCCAACTTCCCATTTCGTAGAAAGTTTCGTTTCCTTTTTTTACTACATAATCTCGTTCATTTACTCGCACACAAGCTTCAATTTCAGGAATTTCTTCCTTAAATGTAGGCCCTTGAATCATAGAAGCAATACCATAATCAGTTACTCTCCCATCTTTTTCAGTGATTTTACAAGTAATTTGATACAAATTATCTTTCTTTTCATGAAATTTATCAAAACTCACCTCATCTTTTGTATAAAGCAAAATGAGCATACAACATGCCAAACCTATGCTCAGTCCAGCGATGTTGATGAAAGAAAAAACTTTGTTTCGAGAAAGATTTCTCCAAGCTATTTTTAAGTAATTGCGTATCATATAGGTTTTAGCGATTAGCTTTTAGCAATTAGCTAAAAAATTTAAATAAAATATTGTTATTTGTTTAAGGCTAAAAGCTAATCGCTAATAGCCAAAAGCTAAACTACTCCGTCTTCAAACTCTTCACAGGATTCGCCGTTGCTGCTCTAATCGCCTGATAACTCACTGTTAGTAAGGTAATTACCAACGCTAAAGCCAGTACCAAAACAAAAACACCAAAACCAATATTGATTTTGTAATCTTTATAGCTTTCCAACCATTCGCTCATACTATAATAGGCTATTGGTGAGGCAATTAGGCACGAGACAATAACCAATTTTACAAAATCTTGTGATAACAGTCCCCAAAGATTAGTTACTGATGCTCCCAAAACTTTTCGGATACCGATTTCTTTGGTGCGTTGTTCGGCCATGAACGATGCCAAGCCAAATAAGCCTAAACAAGAAATAAAAATGGCTAAAATAGAGACAATCAAAGAGAGATTACCGATGAGTTCTTCGTAATTAAATTTTTTGGAATATTCGGTATCAGCAAATTTATAATCGAAAGGATAGCCAGGGTTATATTTATCAAATATTGGCGTAATCTTAGCAATGGCTTCTGAAGATGAAACATTAGGGTTGATTCGTACACAAAATACGTTGACCCAGTTTTTGTTAAAAATAATACTCAATGGTTTGATAGCCTCAAAAGGAGATTGCATATTTATATCGGCTATAATGCCAACTATCTTGAATTCTTGGGTATTCAATTTTATCATTTCGCCTATCGGATTTTTCAAACCCATCCGTTTTATGGCAGCTTCATTCAGAATAATACCTGCCGAATCGGTTGAAAATTCTCTTGAAAAATCTCTCCCTTCTTTGAATTTTATACCGAGGGTTTTGGTATAATCGTAAGTTGTAGCAATGACATTAAATAATGTTCCTTTGTCTTCTTGTGTTGAGCCTTTCCATTCCCAGCCATTAGTATTACTATAGATTTGAGTTGGTGGTGAACTTGCTGTGCAGATAGACGAAACCATACCTGACGCCAGTAATTCGTTACGAAGGGGTTCAAAATTTTTATTCAAATCATCAGAAGAATCTACCGAAATCAAACTTTTATTATTAAATCCTATGGGGCGATTTTTGCCGTGCTGTATTTGTTGATAAATAATAATTGTACCTATCATTAGCACAATCGAAAAGGTGAACTGTATCACAACTAAGACTTTGCGAGGCAAAGAAGCATTTTTGCCAACATGGACACCGCCTTTAAGGATTTGTACAGGATTGAACGAAGATAAATACAATGCTGGGTAACTTCCTGCTAAAAGCCCTGTAAATAAGGTAAAAACAAGTATAATTCCCCAAAAAATTGGATTTCCCAATTGGAGAGTCATCAATTTTTCGGTGAGAGTATTGAAATATGGTAGCGAAATAAAAACCAAAATAAGTGCTACGATTAGGGCAAAAAACGCAATCAAAAGCGATTCGCTCAAAAACTGTCCGATGAGCTGTTTCCGTGCCGAACCAACAGCTTTACGAACACCTACTTCTTTGGCACGTTTCTCAGAACGAGCTGTGCTGAGATTCATGAAATTAATGCAAGCAATCACCAAAACGAAAATGCCAAAAATGCCAAAAAGTTTCACATACTTGATAAAGCCGCCTGTGTTTTGCCCATTTTCAAAATCATTGTACAATCTCCATTTTGCCATTGGATGAATAAAAACTTCGGGTTTCATACCCTCTTGCATCAATTTATTGTCGGTAAAATGACTCAAAACTACATTTTTGATTTTAGCATTAGTTTTTTCTGGACTCACGCCGTCTTTTAGCTGTACGTAAGTCTGAAAAGAATTATTTCCCCATTCGGTTGCTATGCGTTTAATATATTCAGGGCTTTGCTTTGCCTGCAATATCCAAGGCAATAAATAATCAAATTGTAGCGTGGCATTTTTAGGCTGCTTTTCAACAATGGCGGTTACTTTTAAGTCAATCGAATTATCAATTCTAACTGTTTTGCCAATAGGGTTTTGTTTTCCAAAAATCGCTTGGGCGGTTTCATCTGTCAAAACAATAGAATAAGGTTCTTTCAAAGGATTTTTATCGCCATTTAGTACTTTTAATGAAAACATATCAATGGCTTCTTCGCCAATATAATGTCCGTTTTTTAGGAATTTCTGATTACCCACTACCAAAGAACGATTCCCACCCCAATCACACATCGCAACTGCTTGAAAATCAGGATATTTAGTTTTCAATTCTTCCCCCATCGGATAAGGCAAAGCCTGTTGCGAACCACGATGCCCATCAAAAGTTTGGTGCATCATTACTTGGTAAATTGTTCCGTAGTTTTTGTGGTGCTTATTGGCAGAAAATTCATCAAAAATCCAAAGCCCAATGAGCATAGCTACAGCCATGCCTACCGAAAGACCAAAAATGTTGATGAACGAATAAACCCTGTTTTTAACGAGGTTTCGTAAGGCGATTTTTAAATAATTTTTTATCATAGCTTTTTCATAGTTTTTAAGGTTTTAGGAATTAGGATTTAGGAATTAGGGTTTAAGCTATTTTTTATATTTTTTTTCCTAATTCCTATCTCCTAATTCCTATCTCCTAAATCCTTGAATCACTCCGTTTTCAAACTCTTCACAGGATTCATTAAAGCTGCTTTTATTGCCTGATAACTCACTGTTAGTAAGGCTATTAACAAAGTGGCAATTCCAGCACCCACAAAAATCCAAATCGAAATATCAGTACGGAAGGCAAAATCTTTGAGCCAAGTATTCATGGCATAAGCTGCCAGTGGCGTAGCAATAACAAAAGCAATACAAACCAATTGCAAGAAATCTTTTGATAAGAGTTTCACAATACTCCAAATACTTGCACCAAGCACTTTTCTAACACCTATTTCTTTGGTACGTTGCTCGGCGATATAGGTGATTAATCCAAATAGGCCTAAACAAGCAATCAAAACTGTGAGTAAAGCAAAAATCAAAGCAATTTTACCGATTCGTTGCTCGGCTCTGTACATCTCATCAAACGATTCATCCATAAAATGATAGTTGAATGGCATTTCAGGAGCTAAAGCCTTCCATTTGGCTTCTATTTGTTTAATAAGTTTTTGAGGTTCGTCAGTGGTGATTTTAAAAGCTGTTACCCAAGCACTTCTACCATAACGAAAGCAAAGTGGACCTACGGTTTCACGCATAGACTGATAATGAAAATTCTTTACAACTCCTACAATCGTAAATTCAATTACATGATTCGGGGTGTCATCTCTTACATAAAGTTTCTTGCCAATTGGATCAGCAAAACTTAACAGTTTGGCTGCTTGTTCATTAATTATTATGGCCGATGAATCTGTACTAAAAGCCTTTGAGAAGTTTCGTCCCTTCAAAATTTCCATATCAAGTGTGGGAATATAATCTTCATCAATATCCCAAGTTTGCATATTAAATCCATTTTTTGCAGTAAATGCAGCCTCTGTCGAAAAAGTATTGTCACTTCTGGATGAATTGGCAACTGGTAAAAAACCTGCAAAAGTTGCATTTTTTACTCCCGCTATTTTCTTTACTTCTTCTTTGAACACATTGTTATTATCACGCAAAGAAGAAGTCCCTGTTACGACCAGTACTTTATCTTTAGAAAAACCCAGATTTTTATGTTGAATGAAATTGAGTTGTTTGTAAATGACAAAAGTAGAAATTACCAAAACCAGCGAGGTAACAAACTGAAAAGTTACCAAAGCATTACGAAAGTTTGACCGTCTGAAATTAGCATTAAGTTTACTCTTTAGTACCTCTATTGGTCGGAACGACGACAAGAAAAATGATGGATAATAACCTGCCAAAACACCCACTGCAAAAGGTAAAGTCACTAAAAAAGGTAAATACTGTACTTGAAAAAGCGATTTGAAACTAAATTGTTTTCCTGCAATGTCATTAAAATAAGGAATCAATAGCACAGTAAAAATCAAGGCAAAGCCAAAAGATAGGTAACTTGTAAGCACCGACTCTGACATAAATTGTATAATGAGGCTATTACGTTGTGTACCCATCACCTTGCGAATCCCTACTTCTTTAGCACGATTGGCCGAACGAGCCGTACTAAGATTCATGAAATTGATGCAAGCAATAAGCAATAAAAACAAAGCCACCACTGAAAATATATAGACATATTGAATATTTCCATTGGTATTCAATTCATAGATTCTGTCTGATTTTAAATGAATATCTAAAAGAGGTGTGAGCGAATATTGGAGGTAATTTCCTGCTTTTCTAAACTCATCCATGCTCTTGATGTCCATAAATGCTTTGGCTTGGGGCAAGATGTATTTATCAACAACTGCATCAAATTTTTTCTCAAATTGCTTGTAATCAACGCCTTCACGTAGCTTAATATATGTATAAAAATTATGACTAAGAAAATTGCCAAACTTATAGTCATTGATGTTTTTGAATGAAAAAATAAGGTTTGTTTGAAAATGCGTATTAGTAGGCAAATCTTCATACACGGCCGTGATTTTATATTCAACGGGGTCTCTAACGCCAATGGTGAGGGTTTTGCCAAGAGCAGAGGTATTTCCAAAATATTTTTGTGCAGCCGATTGACTAATGATAAGCGTATTAGGTTCGGTCAATGCTGTTTTTGCATCTCCTTCAAGAACATTCAATGAAAAAATGTCAAAAAGCGTAGAATCGGCATGAAGACAATCATTTTCTACCAAAAACTCATTGCCTTTTTTAATAAATCTACGGCTATTGTTGGCATAAATACGAACGTATTGCTCCACTTCAGCATAATCTTTTTTGAGCGTTGCTCCAAAAGGGTCTGAACTTACCGCCATTTTTTGGTCAGTTCCACCAAATTTGATGTCAGCATTGATACGATAAATACGGTCGGCATCTTTGAAATGACGGTCGTAGCTTAATTCGTCCAAAACATAAAGCGAAATGAGCAGAAAACAAGTAAGCCCAATAGCCAAACCAAAAATATTAATAAAAGAGTAAACCTTGTTTTTGGCAAGGTTGCGTAGGGCGATTTTTAAATAATTTTTTATCATAGCTTTTTCATAATTTTAAAGGTTTTAGGAATCAGGGTTTAGGGTTTAGGTTTTTTATCTATTTTTCCTAAATCTTATCTCCTAAATCCTTGAATCACTCTGTCTTCAAACTTTTTACAGGATTCATTATTGCTGCTCGAATGGCCTGATAACTCACTGTTAGTAAGGCAATTAATAATGAAATACAACCTGACCCGACAAATATCCACCATTGAATTTCGATTGAATAAGCAAAGTTTTTTAGCCAATTATTCATCAAAATTATGGCTATTGGCATGGCTACGACCGATGCAATCAATACCAATTTTATAAAATCTTTATTCAACAAAAAGAATATTGAACTGATGCTCGCTCCCAGTATCTTTCTGATACCTATTTCTTTTACTCGTTGTTGTGCGGTAAAAGCGGCTAAACCAAACAATCCAAGGCAAGCAAGTAACACCGAAATAATGGCAAACGATAGCGATAAAACTCCTTGTTTTTGTTCCGACTCATATTGCCTTGCAAAATTTTGATTCAGGAAATTTATTTCAATTGGATTTAATTTGTCAAATTCCCGAAACGTCTTTTGAATATAAGCTAATGCTTCTTTGGTTTTTGAAGTATTGATTTTTACATAAAGATTGTCTTCCATAGATGCTTGCGTAGGCATTACCAACACCATTGGTTCTACTTTATGTTGTAAAGAATACGTATGAAAATCTTTGAATACACCGATTATTCGACGTTCGGCAATACCACCTTCGTTATCTATTTTTACTTGAATCCTTTTTCCTATTGGGTTTGAAAAACCAAGTTCTTTCATTAAAGTTTCATTAATAAGAGCAGCACCCGTAATATCAGTTGGTTTATTTTCTGAAAAGTTACTGCCCAATTGCATTTTTATATCCATCGTAGGAATAAAAGATGGATTGACAGTAAGTTCCTGTACAATTTTCGAATTGGTAGAAATAGAACCGTCTGTTTTTTCAAAAAAGTAGGGAGTCTGACCTAAATTATTATTACCAATAGGGTTACCCGCAGCAGCTACATTTTCTATCAAAGGGTCTTTCATCAATTGGTCTTTTAGGGATGAAATCTTTAAACGTAAATTTCTGTCGTCAATATGTATCGTTACAACCTGTTTTCTATTAAATCCAAGGTCTTTATTGGCTGAAAATTGCAATTGTTGGTAAATAATCCACGCTCCAGCAATTAAAATAATGGTTGTTGCAAATTGAAATACTACCAATGATTTTCTAAAAATTATGCTTTGATTTAAACTTCCCGTCAAGCCTTTTAAAGCCAAAATAGTTCTGAATCGGGCAAGAAAGAAAGCGGGGTAGCTACCACTGATAAAGCCAATAAATAAGCTGAACATGGCAAAGATGGCGATTGAAGAAATTATACCAAATCTATTTAATTCTAAAGATTTATCGGCAAATTGATTGAAAAATGGAAGTAAAGTATTAATCAAAAAAACTGCAATAACTGAGGCAATAATACTGAAAGTAAGCGATTCAACAATAAATAAGCCGATTAAATCTCCTTGAGTAGAGCCAATAGCCTTGCGAACACCTACTTCACGAATTCTCATACCTGCTCTGGCTGTTGCCAAATTCATGTAATTAATCATGGCGATAATTAATATCAAACCTGCCAATGCCATAAATAGATACATGCGATCGATACTATTATTAGCACTTATTTCATATTGCAAATTGGAATGCAAATGAATATCACGTAATGGCTGTAATTCCATTTTGTAGGATACTACCTTCATCTCTTTTAAAATCGTTTTTTGGGCAAATTGTGGAAGCTTTGCCTCAAGCACGTTTTTATCAACACCATTGTCAAGAAGTAAATAAGTGTATAAATTTGACTCTTGCCAGCCCGCAGTAAAGCCAGTGGGCAACGAACGTAAGCCTTCAAACTGTAAATGTGAATTGCTGGGAATATCCTTAATTACACCTGTGATTTTATTGGCTATGGTTTTGTCAAATTGGATGGTTTGATTTAGAGCATTTTGTGCATTACCAAATATTTTTTTTGCCAATGATTCAGTAATAACAATCGTGTTAGGTTCTGAAAGTGCCGTTTTAGGGTCACCTGTCAAAAATGGAAATGTGAAAACGTCAAATACATTTTTATCAGTAAAAATTATATTACCTGCTTTAATAGTCTTATTTTCAAAAGTGATAATACCACCGCCTTCGGGTGCAAATCTAACCGCTTCTTTTATCTCTGGAAATTCGGACTTAAGTGCTGATGCAAAGGCAGCAGAAGTAACCGCATGATGAGCTTGCCCTCCTTCCCATTCAGCATGATGCACCACTCTTACAATATTATCAGACTTTACATGATAATCATCAAAACTCATTTCATCAATTACATACAATGAAATTAGGCAAAATACGGCGATGCCTACTGCCAATCCACCAATATTGATGAAAGAATAAACCTTGTTTTTAGCAAGATTACGGAAGGCTATTTTTAAGTAATTACGTAACATAATATTGTGGGTTAAAAAAGTTAAGCGTTGAAAATGGGAAAGCCAAAAACCGAGAAAGCATAGTGTTTTTCCAATCTTTCACCATTAACCTTTTACCTATTAAAATCCAAATCAATAATTTTGAAATCATCTATGGTTTTATCGTATAAACAAATGTTTCGTCAGCTCCAAGTTTTAATGAACCTTTTACCACACCATTTTTCTTATCTTCATAAGTCCAATCAAACTTTTTATTTGCCTCTATTTTCATTTTATGAGGAAAAGCTTCTTTGTCATCATCTAATGAAAATGACCAATTAGAAGAGAATGTACCATCATTGCTTTCAAGTTTGAGTTTGCCTTTTTTGTCACAAACTTTACATTCAAAAATGATAGTTGCTTTTGCAGCTTTGTCATTACTCGAAATCGTTTCAGTTTCTGAACTTGAACTGTTGGAAGAAGAAGATGATGATGAGTTTGAACCACCCCCACTCGAATACACTTTGTTTTTATGTCTTCTTTCACCGCCCATAACTTCTTGTCCAAGCGTAATTGTTAGACCATCTTCGCCCGTTTCAAAACGAGAGTTTTCGAGGCGAATATTATTCATCTTAAAATCTTCTCTGGCAATATGAATTTTTGAAAGCTCATTGACATTAAACTTAAATATTTGATTATCAGTCGATTGAATCGTGAGAATGTTATCATCAAATGACTTTGTTTCGCCTTTGATAACAGTCCCATCATTTTTTTGGACATAATCTTGAGCAATCGCTTGCGTAAAGGCAAACGTAAGTAGAGTTATAAATAGCTTTTTCATAATTTTTATAGATATTAGATTTTAGGTGTTAGGATTTAGGGTTTACGATTTAGATTTTAATCTAAGTCCTACTCCCTAACACCTAAGAATTACACGTGGAAATTCTCAGTAACCACCTTCCCATCAAACAAGTTGATGATTCTATGCGAAAACCCAGCATCATAAGGCGAGTGTGTCACCATGACGATGGTTGTGCCTTCATTATTAAGTTCTTGTAATAGCTTCATTACCTCTTCACCATTGGTTGAGTCTAAGTTACCAGTAGGCTCATCGGCTAATATCATTTTTGGTTTAGCAACTACCGCACGAGCAATCGCCACACGTTGTTGTTGTCCACCAGAAAGTTGTTGCGGAAAGTGATTGCGACGGTGCATCATATTCATGCGTTCAAGAGCAATTTCAACTTTCACTTTACGCTCATCAGCAGGCGTTTTAAGATACAAAAGTGGTAGTTCTACGTTTTCATAAACAGTAAGTTCATCAATAAGATTGAAACTCTGAAATACGAAGCCAATTGAACCTTTGCGAAGTCCAGCACGCTGACGTTCTGACATCACAGCGACTTCATTTCCGTAGAAATCATAGCTACCACCCGAAGGATTATCTAAAAGACCCAAAATATTGAGTAAAGTAGATTTTCCACAGCCTGATGGCCCCATAATGGCTACAAATTCACCATCTTTGATTTCCATAGTAATGCCATTCAAGGCAGTTGTTTCGACTTCTTCAGTAGTGAAGACTTTTTGAAGGTTGGTTGTTTTTATCATTTTTTTGCTGTTAGCGGTTAGCTATTAGCTTTTAGTTTTTTTGTGTAGTTTTGAAAAAATAATTATTCAAAATGTAACACTAAGTACTAATCGCAAATCACTTTTACCAATATGAAAAATTTTAAAGAATTAAGAATATGGCAAAGAAGCCACCAACTTGTTTTAACTATTTATGATTTAACAAAATATTTTCTTAAAGATGAAATTTATGGTCTTACAAGTCAAATTAGAAGGTCTTGTGCTTCAATTCCAACAAATATTGCTGAAGGTTGTGGTAGAAACTCAGATGCAGAGCTAAACAGATTTTTAGTTATTGCTATGGGTTCTGCATCTGAATTAGAATACCAATTGATACTCTCTAAAGACTTAGGGTATATTCAAACTGATAATTTTGAAAAATTAAACAATGAACTCATTGAGATTAGAAAAATGTTAAACACTTTTATTCAGAAACTAAGGTAAATAGCTGTTAGCGATTAGCATTTAGCTGTTAGCACTTATTTGATTATAACTCATTTTTCTTTAACTCATTGAATATTAACTAACAGCTAATCGCTAACAGCTAAAAGCTCAGCACCTCATTATCTCCAAAATTCTCGTACGAACTTGTGATTACTTGTTCGCCTACTTGTAAGCCTTCTAACACTTCAAAGAATTCTGGGTTCTTACGACCTAATGTAATTTTTCTTTTTGATGCTTTTTTGCCTGATTTATCCACAACATATACCCAATTTCCACCAGTATCAGAGAAGAATCCACCAACTGGAATCAAGACCGCTTTGGTTGCCTTGCCTAATTCTAAGCGAATCGGTGAAGATTGTCCACGTTTGATACCTTCTGGAACTCCTTTTGGGAAAATCATATCAACTTGAAAACGCCCGCTTTTTACTTCTGGATAAATTTTAGTAATTTCTAAAGCATAATCTTTTCCATTGAATTCAAACGACCCACCCAAACCAGCAAAAATTCTTGAAATATAATGTTCATCAATATCCACACGCATTTTGAAGCCATTCAAATCATCAATCTGGCCAATATTCTGTCCTTGACTGATATTTGACCCTACCTCAACATCAATTGAAGACAATAAACCTGCTACTGGAGCTTTTACCACCAAATTTTCAAGCGTTTCTCGCCACAACTGTACATTTTTTTGCGTACGTTCGAGTGTTCCTTCCAATTGTTTGATTTGCATTTCGGCATTTTCTTCTTGGTAGCGTTGCGATTCGAGTGTAATTTCACGTTGTTTGATAAGTTTTTCGTAATCACGCTTCGATTTCAAATAGTCAGATTCTGAAATGACTTTATCATTATTCAATTTTTTATTACGGTCGTAAATATCTTTGGCTTGGTCGATTTGAAAATCCAAATCATTGAGTGTTTGACGAATCGTAAATTTCTCAACTTTCAAACGTTGACGAGTATTTTGCAAGTCATTTACCAATCGACTCGCTTCCGTTTCCGACTGTAAGAAGTTAAGTTTCAAATTTTGATTTTCAAGTTTCAAAATTACTTGACTTTGCTTCACCATATTTCCTCCGTCAACTACTTTTTCTTTCACATATCCACCTACAATGGCATCTAATCTAATTGTTTTCAAAGGTAGAACGACACCCGTAACAACAATAAATTCATCAAAATCACCTTGACTTACAGTCGAAATGGTAATCTTATCTTTTTCGACGTTGAGTTTTGAACGTTTATCAGCAAAGGCCAATTGCCATATCAGGAATGCTGCTAATAATGCTCCTCCCCCAATCATTGCTATTCGTTGTGTATTCCAAAATTTTTTTTCAATTTGTCTGTCCATTGTGGTATGCTATAAAATCTATTACAATACTTTATTTTCTTAAATTTATTCCAAAGCTGTGCCAAAAACATAATTCACTGATAATCAAGTTATTACAAAAAAATATCTTTTAAAAACTGTCCGTTTTCGGACATATATTGTACGCTGTCGGACGTATTTTAAATCTTGCTTTTTTTCAATAAAAATTAAAAACAAAGGCAATTAACTGATAATCAGCTGATTACAAAAAACCTTTAAAAGAATAATTTGTTGGGGAATAATTTTTGTCATAGATTATGTGAGCTTTTAGCTGTTAGCTATTAACGTTTAGCCGCTTCGGCGGTCCGATTTTTTTGCATGTACCTTACTTTATCAAAAACAAAAAGTTTTTTTCGCTAAAAGCTATCAGCTAATAGCTAAAACCCTTACAAAATTATGTCGAAACTTCTAATAATTGATGATGATGTTGATGTACTAAGTGCCGCTAAATTATTTTTGAAGCGACATTTTGGTCAGGTTGATATTGAAAAAAATCCTGAAAGGATTCCTTTTTTGATTACCAATGGTAATTATGATGTTGTGTTGCTCGACATGAATTTTACGAGAGATGTAAACACGGGCAAAGAAGGTTTTGAATGGCTTGACCGCATTTTAGACATTGACCCGCTCATTTCGGTTGTACTTTTTACCGCTTATGGTGATGTAGAAATGGCGGTACGTGCCATCAAAGTCGGTGCAGTTGATTTTGTGTTAAAACCTTGGGAAAACACAAAGTTGCTCGAAACCATGCAGTCGGCATATGAAATTAGATTACAAAAAACTGGCAAAACCGATAGTAAGAAAAAGCCCGAAAGCAAGGTAGAAATCATCGGTAAAAGTCCATTGATGCTCAAAATTTTTGAGACCATCGAAAGAGTAGCAGCTACCGATGCAAATATTTTGATTTTAGGAGAAAACGGCACAGGTAAAGATTTGATAGCAAGGGCTTTACACGAAAAATCAAATCGTGCAGAAATGCCTTTTGTACATTCAGATTTAGGAGCGATTTCAGAAACTTTATTTGAAAGTGAGCTTTTTGGCCATGTAAAAGGAGCATTTACCGATGCCCGTGAAGACCGAGCTGGAAGATTTGAAGAAGCCAATAATGGCACTATATTTTTGGATGAAATCGGAAATATTCCATTGCCATTGCAAGCTAAACTATTGAATGTACTACAAAATAGAAGTATTACGAAAGTTGGCTCAAATAAATCAAAAAACATTGATATTCGCTTGATTTGTGCTACAAACGAACCTATTTATGACCGAGTTGCACAACGAACTTTTCGTCAAGATTTACTCTACCGAATCAATACAATTGAGATAAAATTGCCTGCTTTGCGTGAACGTCCAGAAGACATTTTACCATTAGCAGAACATTTTTTGAAAATTTATCGTAAAAAATATAATCGCCCTGTCAATACGATTAGTGCTAATTTAGCCAAGCAATTACAACGCTATCACTGGGCAGGAAATGTTCGTGAACTACAACACGCCGTTGAACGGGCGGTCATTCTCTCACAGGGAACTGCACTTCAACCAGAAGATTTCTTCTTTGAAGTCAGACAAGAATCGACTCCATCTTTCGACCAAACGTACCAACTGGAAGAAGTTGAAAAAATGCTAATTATCAAGACTTTAAAGAAATTCAATGGCAATATCACCGAAGCTGCCCGAGAAATGGGGCTCACTCGCCAAGCTCTTTATCGACGAGTAGAGAAGTATGGGATTTAGTAGAATATCTATGTAATTATAAAATATTTTTTATGTAATTAGCAATAAGACTTTGATTTATGGAGGAAATGAAAGTCAAGCCCGTACAAATTATAGTGTGAAGGCTTGGGATGATTTATTTTGAAAAATGCAAAAGACTTGAAAACAATTTTCAAGTCTTTATTTAATATCACCGAAGCTACTCCAGAAATGAGACTCACTCGGCAAGTTCTTTATAGGAGAGTGGAAAAGTATGGGATTTACGAAACTTAATTTATAAAAACCTAAGAGCTTTGAAAGATAGTCTTTCAAAGCTCTACATATTAAAAAAAAATTATCCAAAAATCCCTTCATACTCTTCAACATTAAACCCAACCGCCAAAATCTTGTCAGATTCTACAATGGGGCGTTTAATAACAGAAGTTTTTTCGAACATTAAATCTATCGCTGAAGCATTATCTGAGATTTCAGCTTTTTCTTCGTCAGAAAGGCTCTTGAAAGTCGTTCCTTTTCGATTAATTAATGTTTCATATGAAATCTGTGTAAGCCATTCTGCTAACTTTTCTTTAGAAATACCCTGCTTCTTATAATCGTGAAATTCATAGGCAATTCCTTTACTTTTTAGCCAAACAGTTGTTTTTTTTACTGTATCGCAATTCGGAATTCCGTAAACTTTAAGCATTTTTAAGACGATTTATGATATTTTTAATTACTTTCATCTCGCCTAAATGCTCGGTTTCATGGTTATAAAAAAACCAAAGCAATGCTTCGTTGCTACGGGGATTAGGTCCAACTTTTATAGTAGATTCTTGATCTAAATATTCTTCTGAAACCTTTTCTATCAATTCATTTATTTTTTCACCACGCTTTTCAAAAAGTCCAAGAATAAAATTTAGGTCTGGATAAGCATCTTCAGCTTGTAGTATTGAGCCATTACCGAATAATTCTCTCTCATTTTCATAAGTAGTCAATTTTTCTGTAGGATTCAATACTTTGATGATAGTATTCCTTACGGTGGTCACATGACCAAGATTCCATAGAAAATTATTTACTGCATCATAAGGGCGTGAAAGTGCTTCTTCTTGGGAAAGTCCTTCGGCAAATTTTATTATTTTTTGGGTATTGAGCGAAAGCCCTTTTTGTAGTTCTGTTAGCATTTTGGGTTATTGTTCAATATATATGCGAAAGTCGAACATCTTATTTGATATTCGACCTGTACAAAAAACATAGTTTTAAAAAAGAACGTTCCCTTTAGGTTTCTGCGGTTTTTCGGCAGTTGCAAAAAGTGGATATTGATCAAAAATATTCCTGACAATACTTTTAAAATAATTTCTCTTAGAGGAAGCTCTATTGAAGATTCCAGTAGCATATCCTCGCCAAACAACTTCACTCGACTCAGCTTCAATCATTGATACCATCAATGTTCCCTTTTCTAAATCGTACTTTACAGGACGATACATATAGTTATCATCTTCGGTCGATACCCAATTGACTAACGAAGGTTGGTCATAGCCTTTGTATCTCAGTCGGTCATAGTAAATTGCGAAATTAACCAAAATATTGGGCTTTTGAGCATTAAACTCATAGCCTCTTGCACGCATTTGGTACTGAATTGCTTGCTGGACATCTTCGCACAAAATATTCGTATCACGCTCACATTCAACAAATGCGTAGGTCATGTACTTCTTAAAATGTGTCGAATATCTATAGTCATTATCAACAAAAACTCTGGTGCAGCCACTAAAAAAAAGCCCCAAACAACAAAATAATAGTATTTTTTTCATCATATTGATATGTTTACGACCGTCTGAAATTACCTCACAGTAAAGGGAAGTTCAAAATCTTTAGATTTATTGACTGTCGAAAGTGGACTTCCTTATAATTCTTCAATTTTACGTGGTTTTTCTCCAGCTGCAAAAAGTGGGTACTGGTCAAAAATATTTCTGACAACGCTACGGTAATAATTAATAGGCTTATTGACTTGTTTATTGAAAACGCCTGAAGCATACCCTCTCCAAATCAGACGGCTACTTTCGGCATCAAGTAAAGATACTAAAATCATTCCACCACCAAAATGGAAATTTTGGGTTTTATAAGTATCATCGCCATCAAAATGATTTACCCAACGGTCGAGTGATGGTTGGAAATATCCTTTATAATCTACACGGTCACGAATGATGCTATAACTAACCAATAAACCTGGATCATCAGCAACTACTTTATATCCACGAGCTTTCATCTGACGGCGAATGGCATCTTGAATTTCCGAACAAACAAACGACGTATCAATTTCGCAATTGAGAAAGTTGTAGGTTTTGTACTTTGTGAAGTCAGTTTCATAACTATAATCATTATCAACCATCAATTTGAGAGTATTACAGCTTGATAATGCAGCGATAATCAGTGCGGAGAATAAATAGATTTTTTTCATAAGGCTTATAAAACGTTTGGTTTAGATTAAGATAAATCAAATCAACTATTTAATACACAATCGCAACAGCAATTCATCAAAGTTAATGAATCGTTTTTAAAAATCAAGTGAAATATGTATGATTTCTTGATTTTTTTACAGTTATGAATTAGTAATATTAAACAATAAAAATGATGCAATACCTAAAAAAACTCGCCCTAATCAGCAATCTTCTACCCAACGTAGTACTCCAATGCTTTTTTCATTTCTGTTTTCGACACAACTACGTCATATAAACAAGTCCCAGCTCCATTGATAAGCGAAAAACGAATGTCTTTTCCTTTATTTTTCTTGTCTTGTTGTGTGTGCTTAATAATCGCCTCAAAATCACTTGCTTGCATCGATACTTTTCCATAAATCGAAAAAATAAAATCTTCGATTTGTTCTAAAGTCTTTTCATCGAGTAAACCTCTTTCAAAAGCTATATACGACTCACAGAGCATTCCGGTTGCAATTGCTTCGCCATGAAGCAATCTTTTTTTTCCTTGAGGCAAAAAATACGTCTCTATGGCATGTCCAAGTGTATGTCCGAAATTTAAAATTTTTCTAATTCCTTGCTCGGTTGGGTCTTGTTCTACTACTTTTTTCTTGATTTCGACCGAATGTGTAATCAAATCAGCCAAATCTTGATCGGCCAAATCTTTTTTTCTGATTTCATTCCATTTTTCACCATCTTGAATCAAACAATGTTTCAAGATTTCAGCAAAACCCGAACGTTTTTCTCTTTCAGAAAGTGTTTCCAAGAAAACAGGATCAATTAAAACTGATTTTGGCAAAGTAAAAACACCTAAATGATTCTTAAAACCATGAAAATCAATGCCTAACTTCCCTCCTACGCTGGCATCTACTTGCGAAAGCAGTGTTGTAGGGATTTGAATAAAATCAATGCCTCGCTTGTAGGTTGCTGCACAAAAACCACCCATGTCACCAATCACCCCTCCACCCAAATTGATCATCAAAGCGTGGCGGTCGAGTTGTGCGTCAGTCATTGTCGACCAAATAGTTTCACAAGTTTGAAGATTTTTATGTTCTTCACCATTTTTTACCGTAACCGAAATGTGTTTGGGCAAAAACTCTTTTACGATCGGATAACAAAAACGTTTGGTGTTCGTATCGGTTAATACAATGATTTTAGAATAACTTTTTGTATCCAGAAAAGTTTGTAAACTTTCGGAAATTCGAGAAATTACAACTGACATTTGACTTCTTAGATTAATTAGAATGCCAAAGTTAGTGATTGAAGAGGAGAAATGTTTTGAATAAAGAAGAAAAAACAACGAAGAGACATAGAAAAACCTGCAAGGTCTTTTTCAGACCTTACAGGTTTTATTATTTTAGTTCAACAAATCCCATTTAAAAATACCTAATTTCGAAAAGAAATATCGAATTGAGACTCTTAAAACCCCCAAACCATATTTTGAACTTCGAGCGAAATTGATTGATGATGCCTCTTCAAAATATTTAGTTGGACAAGTAACTTCGGCAATCTCAAAGCCTTTCCAAAAGATCTGGGCAATCATTTCATTATCGAAAATAAAATCATCATCACATTTTTTGAATGGTACAGCTTGTAAAACTTCCTTTGAGAAAGCCCGATAACCAGTATGATATTCTGAGAGCTTTTGGCTCATTAAAATATTTTGTGTCAATGTCAAAAAACGATTGGCTATATACTTATAAAGAGGCATTCCACCTTTCAAAGCACCTTTTCCTAAGATTCGAGAACCAAAAACCACTGGATATAAATCTTCCCCTATGATACTCACCATTGCCCGAATCAGCTTAGGTGTGTATTGATAATCTGGGTGAACCATCACCACAATATCTGCCCCTATTTCAAGAGCTTTTGTGTAACAAGTTTTCTGATTCCCACCATAACCTTTATTCACATCATGCCGTATAACATGCTGAATACCAATACTTTGTGCAACTTGAGATGTATCATCTGGGCTATGATCATCAACCAAAATCACTTCGTCAACAATATCGAAAGGAATCTCTTTATAGGTACGCTCAACAGTCAATGACGCACGGTAGGCGGGCATCACTATAACTACTTTTTTGCCATTATACATGAATTATTCGAGTTTTCGGTGCATTTTTGCAAACCGATTGGATTAAAACTTTGTTACAAAATAGACAAGGTTTCATTTAATTTGCAAGATTTACCTTGTTTTTTGGTTTTCATTATTCATATTGTATGGCAAACAAAATGCCAATATCTAAAGCGTTTTTATTTAAAATTTGATTTTATGACATTTTCAAGCGAAAGTATATTTTTTATTGGCTTTGCAATTTTTGTAGGTTTAGTGATGGCTTTTGATTTAGGTGCATTCAGCAAATCGACCAGTCACAAAGTCAGTTTCAAAGAGGCAGGCATTTGGAGTGCTGTTTGGGTAAGTTTAGCAGTTGGATTTTTCTTCTTTTTGCGTCAATATGGTTATTTGATTCATGATATTAGCGATGCTTCTCATCTGGAAACTATTAAGGCACAATATTATGAAAAAATGAAACTGCCTTCTGATTTTGGAAGTGCGTTAAAAGTATTTCAAAATAGCATGGCGATTGATTATTTGACTGGCTATCTAACCGAATATTCTCTTTCAGTTGATAATATTTTTGTATTTATCCTGATTTTCAATTCGTTTGGTGTACGTGAAAAATTCTACAAAAAAGTATTAGTTTGGGGAATTTTGGGTTCGATTGTTTTGCGTTTTATCTTTATTTTCATTGGAGCGGCCTTGATTCAAGAATTTGAATGGATTCTTTACTTTTTTGGTGGATTTTTAGTTTATACAGGTCTAAAAATATTTTTTAACAAGGAAGAAGAGGAAGAAAATATTGAGCCAGCCAAACATCCAATTGTAAAATTAGCCTCCAAAGTTTTCAATGTTTACAAAAGGAATGTAACAGATAATTTCTTGATCTATCATAAAGGACTCAAGAAATGGTACATTACACCTCTGTTTTTGGTGATGCTGGTCATTGCAGGAACTGACGTGGTTTTTGCAGTAGATTCAATTCCTGCGATATTTTCGATTACAAAAGATCCTTATATTGTATTTTTCTCGAATGTATTTGCAATTATGGGCTTGCGTTCGATGTTTTTCTTCTTATCAAGTATCATGGGGCTTTTCAGATACTTACCAATGGGCTTGGGTGTATTATTAACTTTTATTGGTGCCAAAATGCTATTAGAGCATAAATTAGCAGCAATGGGCTTTACAAATTCCTATTCTTTATTGGTAATCGTGGGAATTTTGGCAGTTAGTATCGGAGCATCAATTTTGATTCCTGAGAAGAAAGCTGAATAAATGACAAATTACGAGTTACGAATGACAAAGAAAATTTGATTTGGTCTATTCATCATTACATTCGTAACTCGTAATTCATCACTCCTAACTCGTAATTACTTAAATTTCACACTACTAAAATTACCATTGACAATTATTTTACAGTCGCTTGTGCCTTTTCCTATTTTGCCAATGTAGTATTTGGTCGGGTTGAAAGTATATTGTCCATTGCTTTTCTTTGAGTCTGTTTCTGAATTTCTGGTAAAAGAAACAGATTTATCTTCTGGATAATTGAAATCGCCATAGTTGGCCTTTACCTCAAAATCATAAGCCATATTATCGCTGAGTGTCAAATGCACAGGCGAATAACTGGCATTAATATCTAATTCTTTGACATTTTTGCCTAAACCGCCTAATTTAAAGCCTCCTGAAAACTCTAATCGGAGATTAGATGATTCTTTTATCATGCCTATCAATCCACTCGAATAAGAGATTTTTGCATCCATTTTGCCCACCTCTTTGATATCTATATCACCAAAACTATTGTTGAAATCAAAATCATCTGCTTTTTCCATCTTAATTCCCGAATATGATGCCTTCAATTTTCCACCTGACATCGACCTAATATAAGAGCCTTTACAAAATTCCAAACGAACATCTGACTGAGGATTGGTAATATCTTCTGCAATTAATTTACCATAGCTTTGATGAACTGTCAGGATATTTGTAAAAGTGGGTAAATAAGTATTCCCAAACGAATTTTTCACTTTCAAAGCATTATTTTTTGGCATAAACACTTGATAGTCAATTTTTAATGAATTTTTATCATTAGTTCCTCCTTTCCAATTCCAAGTATTATTTTTATAATTTCCTTCTTCACGGTCAATGATTGTTTTTATCTTCACTTCTCCCTCTGCTTTTTTTCCAACTACATCAACCATCTGAACAAAATTGGATGCTCGCTCTTCTGAAGTTGCATTAGCTAAAACAATGACTTCTACTTTCACTTCATTTTTGTCCCAAAAACTAACTTTAATATCTCCAAATTGGTTTTCTAATGAAATTTTGTCTGCTGGAGTTATATTATACGAAAAAGTAATATTCTTTTTCTTTTCAATCCATTGAGTTTCGGTTGGTTCTTTTGCTATGGCATTGCTTTTTCCATAAATGAACAGACCTATCAAAGCCATCATTGCTGCTCTTTGAACGGAGCTAAAACTATATAACTGTGCTAACTTTCTCATTTTTTGATTCTTTAATTTTTTGAATAATTTGTAGCTGTTGATTCAACAGTTCAATTTGCATACTTAAATTTTGAGTCATTGCCTTTAATAACTCTTCTTGGTTTGGATTCTTAGGTAATTCAGCTTTAAGTTTCTGATAATCTTGGTCTAAACCTTTCAATTCAGCATTAAAATCATGGTAAAGCATTGGGTCTTCTTTCTCCAAAAACTTCAATTCTCCTCTTTTTTCTTCCACCATTGAAGTAAATTGTGTCAATTCTTTGGCATAAGTCGGACTCAAAGCAACAATATCTGGATTCTGAGCAACCGATTTTCCATAATTAAAAGCTAAGTAACTTATGCTCAACACAAACGCAATACTTGCGGCAATTTGCCAAGCAAATTTTGGCCCACCAAGCGATACTATTTTCCCATTTAACCTTTTGCTTTTTGGGTTTTGTTTCGCTGTTTCTGCCTCAATTTTTTTCCATAGATTATTTGATGGCTCGTAGTCATCAAAAGCCTCTCGGTTATCTCTCACGAATCTTTCTAAACGGTCTTTCATAACCCCTAACCCCTAAAGGGGAATTTAATTTTATTGATACTTAACTTTCTATTAGCAATAGTCTATTGACCATCGACTACTCAAAACATTTGTCTATCTATAATCTCCAAAAGTCTTTTTTTAGCTCGCATATACTGTGTGCGAGAAGTACTTTCGTTGATATTCAAAATCCTCCCTATTTCTTCGTGGTCGTATCCCTCAAATAAATACAACGACAGCACAACCCTAAAGCCTTCGGGCAATTGTCCCATTGCTCGCTTCACTCGCTCAACCTCAAACTTTACTTCTTCTTCGTTATATGATTCTTGATAATCAGCAATATCATATTCATCACCGCCAAACTCTTCAATATCAACCAATTGCATCTTTCTTGACCGAATCTGATTGATGGCTTTATTGACCACAATCTGCTTCAACCAAACACCAAAAGTCGAATCTTGACGAAAATCTCCAATTTTGGCAAAGGCATCAATAAATGACTCCTGTAAAACATCTTCTGCTTCTCCTACATGGCTGAGTATTCTCATGCAGACACTAAACATAGCTTTCGAGTAATGCTTGTACAGTTCATACTGTGCCTTACTTTCGCCACGTTTGCATCGCTCGACTAAATCGAAATGCTTATTGATGAATACAGTGTTTGTCAGAAAAGTATTGTGTTTTATGGTTTCAAACAAATGACGCAAGCAAAAATAAAATGTTGCATGAATTGTAAAACAATTTTTTAAATTGTTTACAAACACCTAACTATCAGTACTTTAAAAGAATCAAAATAGCATATAAACCGAAACTATACTAAGCAAAACACCCAATAAAAATCCAGCTCCAACTTGTTTGGGCGTATGAGCATTGAGTGCCAAGCGAGCAGAAATAAGATAGCCAGCCAAAATAATAAGGCATAGAAGAGGAATAAATAAAGCTGTTTCACCAAACAGTACTGTAATGCCTGCCAAAGCACCAATCATGCCACCAATACCAGCCGCATGGGCCGATATTTGCCACCAAAGGCTAATAATAGCCACAAAGAATATAACTACCGCAATGCTCCAAAGTATATATGCACAAGGATAAAGCATGGCATTTTTAGAATAAATGATATAGCCTAAAATCGCATAAATGGCGGTTGTAATAAAATAGGGTAGTCGTCTATCTCGAAGATTCTCTAATTTAAGGCTTCCGATAAGACCCCAACGTTTCAACAAATAAATAAAATAGGCAGGTAATGCAAAAGTGTAAAAAAAAGTAAAAGCGATAAAAATCAATTTAAAGAATAAATCAAGAGATTCTGCTCCAATGGCTGTAGGAGCCATAAAAAAGAGTATCAAAAACAAAAAAGTTGGCATCACCAAAGGATGTAATGCAACTGAAAGAAAATTAGCGAGTCGAGTATTCAAGGATTAAAGTTATTTTTTCTCAAAGTTATTTAAACTTCTGTTGTCGGCAATCGCTTATTAGCTTTTTTTAAATAAATACAATCGTTTCAATAATGGCAGAATACTAATTTCTTACTTTCCAACGAACTAAAATCGAAAGTCGGTCGTTATTTTAATTCAAATAAAAATATTAGAGTTATTTTTTGGATATTATTCCGAAACCTAACATCTTTGCATCCTATTTTTAAGAAAATGCACATTCGTCTTCCCATAACGCCAGTTCGACGATTCCGATATTTTAATATCAGACAGTAATTGTTTTGCCCTTGTAGCAAAAAACCTCCTCATCAAAGTTTTCATATTTTTTCATTTAAAACCATTTAGGATACAGCGTCTCCGTTTGAGGGAAAGCCCAATAAATGACGATGAATAACACAGCACTCACATCCGAAGATTTATATACTGTGCAAGTAGCCAATGAAAGCCACTACCATTTGGCTGAAACTATTTGCGATGAAATGGCAGAAAGTGCCAAAGCACGTGGTACAGGTATTGCAAAACGCTCGCCCGACTACTTGCGTGAAAAAATGCGTGAAGGGAAAGCCATCATTGCTCTCACCAAAAAAGGAGAATGGATGGGCTTTTGCTACATTGAAACATGGGAACATGGTAAATTTGTGGCAAATTCTGGCCTAATTGTACAACCAGAATTTAGAAAAAGTGGCATCGCTACTCGCATCAAACAAAAAGCATTTGAACTTTCTCGTACAAAATATCCTGATGCCAAAATTATTGGACTAACCACCAGCTTGGCGGTTATGAAGATCAATTCTGATTTAGGATACGAGCCAACTACTTTTAGCGAACTACCTGCCGATGATGCTTTCTGGAAAGGTTGCTCAAGCTGTGTCAACTATGATGTGCTTACTCGTACCAATCGCAAGCATTGCTTATGTACAGGTATGCTTTTCGACCCCTTAGAGGCAAAGAAAAAAGAAGAAGCAGGAAAAAAAGATGAGCATTGGGATTTCTTGGAAGAATCACCTTTATACGAACGTTGGATGAGATTTAAACAAAGAATCTTATTACGACGTGAGGAACGTCGAAAAAAAAAATTAGCAGAAGCGGAATTGATGGCTTAATCGACACCATTAAAGGAATTATTGAATAAATTCACCATCTAAAACGTGCCACATTTCAAAAATGTGGCACGTTTGGTTTATAAGAATCTTGTTACTCTTAAAATCTTTTAATCCTGCTATATTTGCACAAAAAACACTATATGAATACCAAACCTTTACCACAAGATTATCTCAAATTACATTTTATTGTTATTATATTAGGCTTTACGGCCATTCTTGGAAGACTTACCGAAGTTTCATCTTTAGGCGTAGTTTTCTATCGTACACTGTTGGCTGCTTCTGGTATGTGGATTGTTGCCCAATTTCAGAAGAAAAGTCTCAAAGTTTCTTTCAAAGAAGCCCTTCCACTATTGGGTGTTGGAGCAATTATGTCATTTCACTGGATTTGCTTTTTCGGTTCAGCTCGTGCTTCAACAGTGGCGGTGAGTTTGGTAACTTTTTCTACCACATCGTTCTTTACAAGTATTGTTGAGCCATTTATTCGCAAAACAAAAATTAGTTGGGTAGAGGTTTTTCTTGGAATATTGGTAGTGTTGGGCATGTACTTCGTCTTTACTTTCGAATCAAAATACATAACGGGCATTTTAATTGGGTTGGTAGGAGCTTTATTAGCAACAATTTTCTCAGTAATTAATGCTCAATTTGCTCAAAAATATGATGCTCAAATCGTTACTTTCTACGAGATGATTGGAGCATTTACCTCTTCTTGGATTTACATTCCAATCATTATCTATTTCTCGAAAGACATAGAGTATCAATTAGTTTTGACACATTACGATTGGCTTTGGATAGGAATTTTGGGGCTTGTTTGTACGGTATATCCATACATTGAAATGATGCACTTGCTCAAAAAAATATCAGCATTTACGCTCAATCTTTCCATCAACATGGAACCGATTTACGGTATCATTATGGCGTATTTTATCTTCGGCGAAAAGGAAAAAATGACTTCGGGATTTTATATTGGTGGATCTTTGATTTTACTTTCAGTGGTGTTGCATCCTTTTTTGAAGAAAAAATGACAATAAAAAAACCTGCAAGGTCTGAAAAAGACCTTACAGGTTTTATCTGATAACAGAAAAAATCATTTCTTTCCGTAACGTTTGTTGAATTTATCAACACGTCCTGCAGTATCAAGTAATACGTTTTTACCAGTGTAGAATGGATGTGAGTCTGAGCTAACCTCTACTTTGTAAACTGGGTATTCGTTGCCATCTTCCCAAACAATACTTTCTTTGGTATTAGCACATGATTTTGTCAAAAATTTGAAGTTTGTTGACAAATCCCAGAAAACAACTGGTCTATAATTTGGATGAATATCTTTTTTCATTGCTTTATTTATTGAATTTCTTAATTAATTTCAAAAACGGAGTGCAAAATTAGATATTTCAAACGAAAAAACAAAACCTGACTCTTATTTTAATCAAATTATCTGCCTTTTTTATTAAAATTTTGATTATTTTTATTTCATCATACAACTTATTAGATACTTTTTGCATTTACATCATATATAAACGACTGTTACAAGCCTTGATTGCTACTACTACTATCGAAAGTTTGCGAAAAAAAGACGCTGTTGCTCAAAAGAAAGTTTTTGAACAATACGGCAGTTTTTTGTATCGCATTGCTTATCGCTATGTACGTGACCGCATGACGGCTGAGGATTTAGTCGTAGATTCGTTTTTAAAGATTTTTGATGGAGCTCCCAACTTTAGGTTTGAAAACTTACGCTCTTTTGAGGCGTGGATGAAAAAAATCATTGTCAATGAGTCGCTGATGCTACTCCGTAAACAAGCTAATTTTCATTTAATGCCCGAAAGTGAAGCAATCGAAATGCCTGTTGATGAAACCGCTCTTGATTCGATTTCGACTGATGAGATTTATCAACTCATTGCTGAATTACCTGATGGTTATCGAACGATTTTCAACCTTTTTGCTATTGAAGGCTATTCGCACAAAGAAATTGCTGAAAAACTCAATATCAATGAAGGAACATCAAAATCGCAGTTGAATCACGCTCGAAAATTGTTACAAAAGAAAATTTTATTGCGGGATACCGCCCAAATAAATAGAAGTCATGCAAGCAGAGAAATTCTATAAAGAAATTCAGCAAAAAATTGACCAAACTGACTTTGAACCAACATGGAATCGAGCAGAAGTTTGGCAACGCATCGAACAAAAACAAGGCAAACGTAAAACTCCGTTTGTTTGGTGGAAAGCCATCGCTGCAAGTGTCATTTTGGTAGGGGGAATTAGTATTTATTTTTTAAAAAACAGCACAAAAAACATTGATAATCAGACAGTTGCAGTTAATACACCCGTAATCAATTCTCAAACAAATATACAAAATATCACTGAATCCACACAAGTAATTTCATTACAAACACCCACTATTTCTCGCAATAATAACAGTAAAACGATTACAATTGTAGCACCCAAAAACGAGTTGATAGCTGGTGTTGATGAGTCTAATCTTGCTGAAAAAACAAGTGCTAATGAGCAAGTTCTACCTGCGATTGAGGAAAAAACAATGGCAACGAATACACCTATTTTATCAGATGTCACAACGCAAGAAACGACATTTATTGCTCATCCTGCTTTGCTTGAAAAACGTGCACCCAAAAAGAGAGAGAGAGTTGCGATTTTAGAAATTCCAGAAGATGATGAATCATATAATATGCCTAAGAAAGAAAAAAGCAAAGGTTTTATGGCTCGTTTGACAAGGAAAAAAGGCAAGAACAGTACCGAAGAAAATAATGAATTACCATCATTGAATGCTAAACCTAACAAAGTTTGGGCATTTGTTAAGGAAAGTTTTAAGAATGAAACGATGGTCGTTGATTCTACCGACAAATAGAAGCTTCGTAATTTCTACAATTATCAGACAACGACTTTGCCATGAAAACGTTAATCATCACACTGCTATTTTTACTTTTTTCAAGCAATATTTATGCTAATTACTGTACTAAAAATACTGATTTAGACTCAATTGTAGTAAATATTGGTAAAAGGAAAAAAATTGTTCTTTGGGGCGAAACCAAGGAGGATTTAAAGGCTTTAGAAAAATATGATTTGAATAGAATTGTGGTGCAAATGAACCAAGATTTAGACGAAATGCCAACAAATGTACGTCGTAGTTTTAGACAAGATTTTGAAGGCAATTCCTACACAAAAGAAACTACTTACCAACGAGAACTCGAAGGACTTACCTCTTGGCAACGTCTCAAAAGAAATACTTATTTAAACCTTTCTTTTGGGTTAAGTGCAGCCAATTATTTACAAATCAGTAGCAATACTTATAATCCTTTCAAAATGACGGAACAAATTTTTCGTCAGAACTTCCTTACTTCACCAAGTCTGAGTGTGGCTTTGATGCGACAAGAAAGTTTTACTCGAACAGGACATAAAGAAATTGTGCTTCGCTATGGCATCGACCTGAGTTGGTATCATTTACAAAGTATTAGCACCAAACGAACGGCTAATTTACTTCGCCTTAATAGTCTTGATAATACAAAGTACGATACCGTTGCAGTGTATCGACCAGCAAAAAATGGAGGAAATTATTATACTATCGAAAATTTAATTGCAGGTTCTAATGCCCAAAGAGAAGTAGCTCCAAATACCTCTAATCAATCCCTTTTTTATACTGACTTTAAAATTGTACCTACAATCAACTTTTATGGTCAAAACAACAGAAAGACTTTCAATTTTGGCATTGGTGCTTATATAGGTATGCTTTTGCAAGGGAGTAGGAATTTTAAAGAAATAAAGGCACTTAACCAGCAAGAAACAAGAGTAAGTATCAAAAATCGAGAAAATCCATATCGTTATGGTATTATTCTGAATATGGGCTATGGTGTTGTAAACCTATTTTTGGAAGCAGATATTAAGAATGTATTCTTGAATAAACAAGATAGAGGTATTGCTACACAAAATCTTACTACTTTTGGGCTGAGATTTGGGAGATAATCTCTCAATAACAGCTTAATCGAATGTAAACTTAATTATTAAGGCAAAAAAATGAAGATATTTACTTTTTCTTTGATTCTGATTTTATCGTTTAATGTTTTTGCACAAGTAAAAATCAAAAAAAGGGTAGTAAATACCAATCTTGCTTATTCTGAAAAATTTTATGTTTTAGATACAAATAAAAATATCCGTCATGGCGAATATTTCAAAATATCAAATGATAACTCAATTTTAGAAAATGGGTATTATGAATTTGGGAAAAAAGTTAAAAATTGGCGTTTTTTTTCAGAAAACACGCTTTTTTTAACTTATAATTTTGAAGCCAAAAAGGTTGTTAATTATAAAAATGTGGAAGATTCCGTAATAGTGAAGGTTGGCGATAAATACTTAAAAATTTTTCCTGACATCCCCTTGTTACCGATAGCTTCATTTGTTGAAATTTACAGCCTTATCATGAATAATAGCAAGATTTTACCTTTACTATACAGTAGAGAATATATGCACAATATATTGATTTTTATTGATAAAGAAGGGCATTTTATAGAAGCTAAACTGAATATTCCTGAGCAGAACAAAACATCAAATATTAAAATTGATGGTATTGAATCGATTAATTGGGTTCCACCTATGATTGGTAGCCAAGCCTTTGATTCTGTTTTTGTTTTAAAATTAAAGTAAGCTTTTGTGAAACAAAAAATCCGTTGTCTTTGGCTTCGCTCAGACAACGGATTTTATATTGTGGTGGTTGAGCGAAGTCGAAACCACCAACCAAGATCCTATTTATACATCACTTTCTTTACTGCATCAATCGTACGTTTTACGTTTGGCAAAGTTGCCTCGATAAGCGTTGGAGCATAGTGAAGTGGAATATCCATGTTATTTACACGAATCACTGGAGCGTCGAGATAATCAAAAGCATTGCGTTGAATATTGTATGTAAGTTCCGAAGAAATAGCAGCCAATGGCCACGCTTCTTCAACCACTACACAACGGTTTGTTTTCTTAACAGAATTTATAACTGTCTGATAATCAATCGGTCTAACTGTACGAAGGTCAATAAGTTCGACTTTTATACCGTCTTTTTCTAATTCAGCAATAGCTGGTAAAACTACTCTTGGAATCATTTTTCCAAATGAAACGATGGTTACATCAGAGCCTTCTTTCATTACGTTGGCTTTGCCTAATGGAATCAAATATTCTCCTTCAGGCACTTCGCCTTTATCGCCATACATTTGCTCCGACTCCATAAAAATGGTAGGGTCATTGTCACGAATCGAGGCTTTCAATAAACCTTTTGCATCGTAAGGATTATGAGGAACAACCACTTTCAAACCTGGGGTATTAGCAAACCAATTCTCGAAGTTTTGTGAGTGTTGAGCTCCTAACTGTCCCGCATTTCCTGTTGGTCCACGAAATACGATTGGGCAAGAGTATTGTCCCGCTGACATTGACATGAATTTGGCAGCAGAGTTGATAATTTGGTCAATGGCAACCAACGAAAAGTTGAAAGTCATGAATTCGATAACTGGACGCAAACCATTGACGGCCGCTCCAACCCCGATTCCACCAAAACCTAATTCGGCAATTGGCGTGTCGATAACTCGCTTTGCACCGAATTCATCCAACATTCCTTGACTTACTTTATAAGCACCGTTGTATTCGGCTACTTCTTCTCCCATCAAAAACACGTTTTCGTCACGTCGCATTTCTTCCGAAAGGGCTTCACGTAGGGCTTCTCTGAATTGTATCTCTCTCATTTTAGCTTAGAATTTTGCAAATTTGCGGACGTAAAATTAGTACATCTACTTCTAAACTCAAAACAATTCAGTTCAAGAATTCTCATATTCCATCAAATACACAAAAAAAGCGACTGTTGAGCAACAATCGCTTTTTTATAATCGGCAAATAATTTATTTAATGTCGTTTACACTTATTGCATTTCCATGATGTACGGGTTTAAACATACCTAAGTCATAGAATAAATATGCAAGTTTGATGACACCTTTAGCATAAGTTTTAAGACTCCCATCTTTTGTTTTTTCAAAAACCTCTTTTACTTGTATCAAATAAGTATCGTCATTTTTAGCCATTGATGCCAAATATTCAATCGACCCACTTCCAAAAATTGTCTGATTTGCTATTTTTTTTCCATCTCTCAACAGCGAAACATCAAACTCTTGTACAACCAATTCTTTTTTTTCTTTTCGATCTTGCTCATAAAATGGAAATGTTTTTAGAGACAACTCCGTGTCATTCCGACCTAAAGCCAAATTGGCGGGAGCAATTTTATCATTAATCAAGCATTGTACCTTTATTAATTTCTTTTTTTCTTCCTGTGCTTGATCAATTTCTTGAACATTCTGTGCAAAAGTAAGAGCGGTGCTTAGACTCAAAACAATAGTCATTGTTTTCAATCTTAGATTGGAGAAATGTTTCATTGATTACAGCAAATCTAATTTTAAATTTCTTTTATTTAAAATTCAATCATCGGTGTATTTTCTAAGCTAAAGTTTGCTTATATTTTCACTTTAGTTGATATTTTGTTATTAAGAGGTATCAAATTGTATGCCAAACGGTTTTTCTAAGAAAAGATTGATTATTTTTGCTTGATACACCAATAAAAATTTTGTTTTAATGCTATGAAAATCCGACCAGCAATTTTGATAATTGAGAATGAAAAAATCTTGACGATGCAGTATAACTATGGGGGTCAAGATCTATATAATCTACCCGGTGGAAACTTAGAATTTGGCGAACACCTAACCGATGCTTTGGTAAGAGAAATGATGGAAGAAATGGGTATTAAAGTTTCGATTGGTGAACTGATTATGGTTGGAGAGGTGTTTTTTGCAGAACAAAAAAAGCAAACATTTCACTTTATTTTTGAAGGGGAAATTACTGCTGGTACACCTATTTTAAACCCTAAAGAAACATCTGCAATTAACATTAAATGGCTGAATATCAACGATTTAAAATCAGTCAATTTATATCCAAATATTTCAGAGAAACTCTTGCAATATTTAGAAGGAAATCTTGATAATAAATATATTGGAAAGATTGAACAGCAATGGTTTTAGCTTGCTGCTTTCATTTGGCGGATTGTTCCCGAATACAGATAAATCATTGCTAAAACAGCAAAGAATCCCATGCCTAGAAAAGCATATTTCATTCGTTCAATCTGATTTTGATAAATTTTAGCCGAAAGAAACGCCCCCAAACCAATCGCTGTTTCGAGTGAGATATACATGGTTGCTAAAGCCCTTCCACGGTTATGTTCATCACATAAATCAATTGTCCAAGCTTGTAAGATTGGCGAAAGTATGCCCGAAGATATACCAAAAACAACCGCTCCAATAACAAACATATATATATTGTCGGCGTAGGCAGTCAGAATCATTGAAATAATTAAGGCAAAACATCCCCAACGGATTACGTCAATTCGCCCATTTTTGTCTGAAAACTTTCCGGCCACAACCCTTATAAAAAGCGATGCAATAGTAAACACCATAAAATAGAAACCTTTGTTATGTAAGCCTATACTTTTGCTTAAATCTGGTGTGAGTGTTGCTACAGCACCGTAGCCAAAGTAAGTCAGAAACACAACAATAGCAGCAGGCAAAACCTTTCTATCAAAAACATCTTCTTTGGTGATTTTCAATGAATTAAGCGAAAACTTCTCTTGTTGATTCTTAGGTAAGGTTTCCTTCATATTGTACAAAATGGCAATTGAAATGAGAGCAAACATGGAGGATACATAAAACAAAACATTCATTGAAAAAGTATCAGCAATCCAACTACCAAGAGCGGGGCCAAAAGCCATTCCTAAACTACTCATCGTTCCATGCATTCCCATTGCTTCACCTCTTCGGTGTATTGGTACAATATCAGCAATATAGGCAGCAGTTCCCGTAGGCTTAAAGCCTGTCGAAAAACCATGAATTAATCTCAGGAATAAAAAAGGAAAAACCGTCACAACGATAGGATAGAAAAAACCGCACACAAAACAGACCAATGAACCAAAAGCCATCACAGGCACCCGTCCAATGCGGTCTGTAAGTCGGCCACTGAAAGGCCTCGAAAGTCCTGCTGTAACTGTAAAAAGACTGATTATCAAACCTTTATAGTCGGCACCACCTAAACTACTCAAATAATCGGGAAGCTCAGGAATAAGCATATTGAAGCTACAAAAAAACACCAAGGAGCTGATGCAAAGAAGCCAAAATTGAAGCGAGAAGATACTGTCAGATTGTTTTTCCATCTGCAAAGATACGGCTTCAATGATAAAGTTCCGAGATTAAAAATTAGTATTTTTTCAAAATTATCAAATTTTAATTTAAACCTTACGCAACCTTTTCTATCCAAACCTCCGTCATTGATTTGTAAGTCAGTTCATTTTCATTTATCCTATTCAGTATTTTTATGCAAAGACGTGTACACATTTTTATTATTTGTATCACTCTATAAAAACTAACAAAACCGAAATGAAAAGCAATTTTTTAAAAATCGCAGGATTAAGTATCGCATTAGGAATAATGGTTGTTTCGTGTAACAAGGACGACACCACCACCACCCCAACCAGTCAAGCAACAAGTGTGGTAAGTGACAGTCAAACAGCAAATGACCAATCGGAAAGTGCCTATCAGTTGGCCGATGATGCTACATTTTTGCCTTTTGGTGGAAGAAATTTTCGTGAAACAGGAGAAACACTTGACAAAGGCGATGGTCATTTCCCTTTTTTGGGTTTAGGCTGGGGAAAAGCATGGAAAGGAAAAGATGGTAATTGTGCCACAGTAACCAAAACTGTCGCTAATAATATCATTACTATCGTTTATGATTTTACTGGTGTTGCAGGTGGTGTTTGTGGAACGCAAGCTGTGGGCGGTAAAATGACCATTACGATACCTGTCAAACCAGATTCTACCTTCTCAGGAACAATGGTTAGAACTGTAACTTATGACAATTTGAAAAGAGATAGTCTTACCTTAAACGGCTCTCATACCATTACAACAACTCTTGTAAGTGGCAAAGCAACTGCCAGTGAGAAGTTGGCAACAATGACAATTTTGAATAGCAATACAGGCAAAACAATTACATATACAAGTACTCGTTCACGTAAAATTGATAATAAAGGTACAGGCAGCCGTAGTGATGATGAATCATCAGTAACAGGTTCAACTACTGGAAAATCGAGTGATGGAACTACGTTTTCAACCACTATCACCAAAGCATTGCTTACCAAAAATTCATGCTCCAACTCAAAAGGTTTTCCTGTGAGTGGCACAGAAGAAATTACAACGGCGGCGGGTGTAAAAACGGTCGTTGATTATGGCGATGGTACTTGTGATTTAAAATATACCGAAACAACCAATGGTGTAACGGTAGAAAAAGAAAAAACCAAAGGGAAAAAAGGCAAAAACTAAAGACCCTTTTGGCTGAAACATAAATCATTGTTTATCAATGTTTTATATTATTTAAAGATGAATTTTTCAATTATCATATAGAGTTAAGAGAAAAAGGTTAGTAACACGTTTAAAGGTTGGAAAGCGTTGTCAATTTTTGACAACGCTTTTTTTTCTTCATGCAAAATCGTTTTCTTTGTAAGAAAAACTAATCTTATGAAACAATACGTAATTGTAGCCCAAGATGGCAGAGATGAAGCTGCTCTTGAGCGTCGCATGGCTGCTCGTCCTGAGCATTTGGCTGGAGCGAAAGCTTTGAAAGAAAAAGGTAATTTTGTCGTAGGCGGTGCAATGCTCGACGATAACGACAAAATGATTGGTTCGGTTATGATTTTACAATTTGAAAGTGATGAAAAAATGCAAGAATGGTACGACAACGAACCTTATATCAAGGATGGTGTATGGAAGTTTGTGGAGGTAAAGCCTTTTAGAGTAGCCAATATCTAAAAGTATGATAGAAATTCTTCGAACCAATAGCGAAAACCCTGATTTTGCTCAATTGGTCATGCTTTTAGATGCTCATTTGTGGGAACAATATCCCGAAACCCAAGCTGAATATGATACTTATAATATCATTGAAACAAATAATACGGTTATTATCGCTTATAATGAAAACATAGCGGTTGGTTGTGGTTGTTTTAAAAAATTAGATGATGAAAATGTCGAAATTAAGCGAATGTATGTAAAACCTGAAAGTCGAGGTTTGGGTGTTTCACACTTGATTTTGGCAGAATTAGAGCAATGGGCAAAGGAATTAGGTTTCAAAGCGGCACTTTTAGAAACGCTATACAAACAATCTGCAGCTATTAGTTTGTACCAAAAAAGGGGCTTTAAAATCATACAGAACTATGGGCCTTATGTTGGTTTAGATAAAAGTATTTGTATGAAAAAAGAGCTTTAAGTATTCAATTTTCAGAATAAGATAGTATAAAACAAAAGTCCCGTAAAAATTCAACATTGAATCTTTACGGGACTTTTTTAATGAGAAAAATTAATCTCTTTTATTATTCTTTTTGTCTTGTTTTTCGGCACGCTTTTCCTTTAAGGTTTTAGCAGGCTCTTTTTTAGTTTCTTTTGCGGGTTTGTCTTTTGCCATAGTAGTAATATTTAGAATTTTGATGAAATTTAGGTAGAATTTTGAGATATTTTAGAAAAATGACTTTATTCTATCACTCAAAATTCACTTATTTATTTTTAACGAGCAATCTCAATCTTATATTTTTTTCCTTTCATTTTTTCTTCTCTAATCAATTGCAAAAACTCTTTGACTTTGGTACGCTTAACAGCAGCAAAAGAAGTAAAATCTTTGACTTCAATCAAGCCTAAATCTCCTTTTTCAAGTTTGCCTTTCTGCGAGAAAAAACCTACAATATCAATCTTATTAAGCTTATTTTTCTTGCCTCCACTGATATAGAGGGTTGTAAATTCGGGCAGTTTCGGTAAAGGTTTATTGGGTGAAAGCCTTAATTCTTCGAGCGAATTGTCAACATATCTTGGGCGTTCTTCTTCATAATGAAAAATCAAATAGGAAGTTCCCGAAGCGTGCATTCGAGCGGTTCGTCCGTTGCGATGCACAAATTCATGCTCATTTAAAGGCAAATGATAATGAATCACGTGTTTCATTTCTGGAATATCTAAACCACGAGCTGCCAAATCGGTCGTAACTAAGTAATTTACGCTGCCATTTCTAAACTGAATCAAGGCACGTTCACGGTCATCCTGGTCCATTCCGCCGTGATAAAACGTGGCAACAATGCCTTTCATATTCAGAAATTCACTTGTTCGCTCTGCTGCATCACGGTGATTACAAAAAATCAACGCTGATTCTGAGTTTAATGAACAAATCAAATCAAAAAGTGTATCCAATTTATCTTTTTCCTCCGAAATCACCAATTTCATAGTGAGGCTAACTTTCACTCCATCTTCAGGCAAAAAATCTAAAACCGTTGGTGTTCCTAGACCCGTAAATTCTGGAATATCAATCCCTGCCGTAGCAGAAACCAAAACTCTTTTATTAAGATTTCGTAAGCCACCAATAATAAATGACATTTGTTCATGGAAACCCAAATCTAAAGATTTATCAAATTCATCAAGCACCAAAGTTTCGATACCGTCTAAATCAAAAGTTTTTCGAGTAATATGGTCGGCGATTCTTCCTGGAGTACCTATCAATAAAGCTGGTGGAACGCTCAAATTTTGCACTTCTACCGCCATCGCATGACCACCATAGCAGACATTTACTTTGTAACCTGTGGACATTTTTTTCCAAACTTGTTCAATCTGCATCGCCAATTCACGTGAAGGTGCAAGAACTAAGCACTGAACACCTACTTTATCAGGTTTCAATAATTGCAAAACTGGCAACAAAAAACCTAAGGTTTTTCCTGAACCAGTCGGGGCTAAAAGAAGAATGTCTTTGTCATGTACGATTGCTTTTTCAGCCGATTTTTGCATCGGATTTAAAGCTTCAATGCCCAAATTTGAAAGAATTTGTTTAGTTTCCATACAACAAAGGTACAGACAAAATCTGACTGCTGAACAATTACAAGTTACGAATGACGATTTACGAATAAAATCTTTGGTTTTATTCAAATATGTAACTTAAAATATTAAAAATTGACGAAATAATTATACTTTTCAATGAATCAAAATTACAAGCTTATTGTTAAGATTCAAATAGTTAATATTCGCTTAATCACTCATTGATTCCCTATGAATTTTCAAACAATTGTCGCAGAGCTTCAAAATGACAAAATAATTCCATTTGCGATTCCAATTTTTCTTTTATCGATGTTGGTGGAATGGTATTTAGGCAAAGAAGAACATCCAGAATTATACAAAGGCAAGGACATGCTTGTATCTATTTCAATGGGTATTTTGTCAGGAATTGTTGAGTTTTTTCCAAAAGTTTTGGCTTTTATAGTATTTTATTATTTGCACGAAATCAGTCCATTGCGAGATATTGTTGGAAGACAATGGTGGGCTTGGATTATCTTATTTTTCCTTGATGATTTTTCTTATTATTGGTTTCATCGAATGAACCACGAAGTTCGGCTTTTTTGGGCAGGGCATGTACCACATCATTCTTCAATAAAGTATAATTATGGCACAGCATTAAGGCAAGGTGTAGGTGAAAGGGTGCATAAATATTTATTTTGGCTTTGGCTTCCGCTCTTAGGTTTCGACCCGTTGATGATATTTATGATGATTGGCATGAATTTGATTTTTCAATTTTTTGTCCATACCGACCTTGTACATAAGCTACCTTCTTGGTACGAAAATATTTTCAATACTCCTTCACATCACCGAGTGCATCATGCGTCCAATATTCGATATTTAGACTGCAATCATGCAGGTGTTTTGATTATTTGGGACAAAATTTTTGGAACATTTTCAGAAGAAAAAGACAGTGAAAAGCCTGTTTATGGACTAACTACAAATATTGAAACATACAATCCGATTCATGTAGCCACGCACGAATACCGTTCAATTTTACATGACATGAAAAGAGCAAAAAAATGGTCAGATAAGCTAAAATATATCTTTTATGCCCCAGGTTGGAGTCATGATGGAGAAGATAAAAGAGCTAAAACTCTGAGAAAAGAATTAGGAATTTAATTTGGCAACTTAAAATCTTCCAAAACTCTATAAGTACCAGCAGTCAGGTTTTCGAGCCTGATATGGTCAATTCTTACTCTAATCAAACTCAATACCTCGTAATTAAGTTTATAACACATTCGCCGAATTTGGCGATTTAGACCTTGTACCAAAATAATATTAAAAGTAAAATCATCTATTTGTTGTACATCACAAGGCAAGGTAGTTTTGCCCATAATTGTAATTCCATTCGACATAGTCTTGATGAAATTTTCATCAATTTTTCTATCTACTTTTACGATATATTCTTTCTCTTTATTATGCTCACTTCTGAGCATTTTGTCATAAAACGTGCCATCATTGGTAAGCAAAAGTAAGCCTTCTGATGCCTTATCAAGCCTTCCTACAGGAAAAAGTTCATCATCAAAAGGTAAAATATTTTTCAGATTATCAGAAATTGCCGTGTTCAAAGTCGTTTCAATTCCTCTTGGTTTGTAATAGGCAATATAAATCAGTTTTTTTCCTTCTTGCAAAACTTTATCTTCATAAATTACCTCATCAACTTGTGTCAATTCTATATTTGACTTTACCGAAACGCCATTGACCAAAACCTTCCCTGACAGTATCAAAGCCAAAGCATTTTTATTAGAAATTTGAAGCCTAACGACCAATAAATATTGAAGTCGATTTCTGAAAGTCATTTAGGAACGTCAATTTTTTTAATAATCGAAGGCTTTTTGTCTTCTTTCGGCCCTCTTAAATGAATAATTAATCCATCAAGAAAATTTCTAAGAATTTGGTCGCCACAAGGTTTGAAACTTGGATGCTCTTTGTCACGAAAAAATGCTCCAATTTCAGCTTTTGAAGCATTGAAATTAGCTAATTTAAGAATCTCCACAATTTGGTCATCACGCAATTGAAGGGCAACTCTCAATTTCTTTAAAATATCGTTGTTTGACATCTTGACTTTTTTGTTTGAAATGTTTGTAAAATTTAATTTTAAATGAGTGAATGATAGAATGAATGAATGAATATCAATGTACTTCAAACTCCTAAATTCTTATATTTTATGTTCGAAACTATTCTATCATTCACTCATTCTATCATTCTTAAATTAGCCTCGGCTCTACCATTACTACCTCTTCCTTCTCAACTACTACTTGACCATCTGCCAAACCCTTGGGTTTTCTGACAAATTTCTTTTGTGTAACAATTACTGGGGCAAGCGTTTCATTACGTCGTTTGGAAAAATATGCTGCCAAAGATGCTGCCGCTTCAATCACCGAATTTGGTATTTTTTTTCCTGCCTTATACTTCACCACAACATGTGAGCCTGTTGCATCACGGGCGTGTAACCAAAGGTCTTCTTTATAGGCATATTGCTGTGTAAGTACATCATTATTCTTAGAATTTTTTCCAACTAAAATCTCAAATCCTTCCACCTCAAAACGCTTAAATAATTCTTTATAACTTATAACTGCTGATTTTGAAACTTGTGCTAATTTATTGACTTTCAAATAATTACGCAATGTTTTTAAGTTTTCTGCTTCATCAATGGCTTGAATATGTGCATTAATTGTGGCTAATAGTTGCTCTCGACTTTCGATGTTTTCCATCAATTTTTCAACTTCAATTTTCTCGTTTTTTGATTTTCGATAATAATTTTCAGCATTTTTTTGAGGCGAAAGCTCAGGCTTTAATTTGATAAAAATATTTTCATTCCGATAAAAATCAAATAATTCTACACGCTCGGCACGCTCTTCTATTTGATGCAAATTTGCCATTAAAATATGCCCTAATTCCTCATTTTTCACTGCCGAATCAACCATTTCTAAGCGACGAAAAGCATCTTGCAAATAGATTTCAGTTTGCTTTTTTTCTTTGTTTAGCTTTCGTAAAATATTAACCTTCTCTTCATCAAGGGTATTTACTTTATTGTGCGAAACATAAAACGAATTGATGGCTTCAATGGCACTTGTAAACTCCTGCAAAACTTCCCCAAGAGGCAAAAGTGATAAATGTACTTCATGTTGCCATTTCACCAAATAATAACGCGGGTTTTCTAATTGTCGAACAATGATTTGTATCTCTTCCCAAGAATTATTTTCAAAGCCTAACTCACTATTCACTAATTTTCCAAACGTAGGAAACAATTTTCGATAATCTTTTCCTTGTTGAATGAAGTTCTCGTAAGATTGGTCTATTTCTCTATCTAATTGATTCATTATCAGGTTTTTATCTGCTAAAATTCTGCTATGAAAAAGTTCGATAACTTCATCGTTCTGAAACAAAATAATATTGGAACGAGTACCGTATAGCTTGAAAACTATTGAAAAATTCTGTTCAAAATTGATAGCAAAACAACGTTCATTCAAAAATTGTCGAACACCCGTAACTTCTAAATCCATCAATCGTTCAAACAAATTGACACTGTTTCTTCTGGCACGTTCAAATTTGTCAGTAAAATACAATGCCGAAAAATCAGGAAAAACCACAGCCTTCATGAAAAATTCTTTGTAATTTCGGTTTTTGCCACGAGCCGCCGCAAAACCAAAAACCAATTCGTCTTTTTCTTGACTAAAACATTCCATCAATTTCAAACCTACGATTTTGGTTTCAATCTCTTTCGTAAGCTGACGCAGGAAATAATAATTATTTTGCACGGTAAGTTTTTAAAATTGATTACAAATTACGGTATTTTGTGGGGAAGAACCAACCATAGCCTTCGACTTCGCTCAGGCAGCGGTTCAACGATGGTTGAGCGGAGCTGAAACCACCGTTGAAAAAACCACTTTTTTGCAGCAATAAAAAATAATTGTAACTTTGACAATTAAAACCCCTAATCATGTTATTACTCGGTATAGACATTGGAACATCTTCTATCAAAGCATCAGTTGTAGATGCTGATACCCAACAAGTGATCGCTTCGGCACAATATCCTGATGTGGAAGCAGCTATCTCTTCTCCCCAAGCGGGTTGGGCAGAACAAGACCCCGAAATGTGGTGGACGAATACCATCGAAGCCATCAAAAGAGTGAATGCTTCAGGAATTTTTGACCCAAAAAACATCGGTGCGATAGGTATTGCCTACCAAATGCACGGTTTGGTGATGGTTGATAAAAATAAAAAAGTGCTTCGTCCGTCAATTATTTGGTGCGATAGTCGTGCTGTACAAATTGGAGAAAAAGCCTTTTCCGATATTGGCGAAGATGTTTGTTTGAATCATTTATTAAATTCCCCTGGCAATTTTACTGCCTCAAAATTGGCTTGGGTAAAAGCAAACGAACCACATATTTACGAACAATGTGATAAAATCATGTTGCCTGGCGATTATATTGCCATGATGCTGACTGATGCCATCACTACTTCGAATTCTGGCCTTTCTGAAGGTATTTTCTGGGATTTTCAGGCCAACGAGGTTTCAATTGATGTGATGGACTACTATGGTTTTGATGAAGATTTGATTCCTGAGATAAAACCAGTTTTTAGTAATCACGGAGAAGTAACAAACGAAGTTGCCACACTTTTGGGTATAAAGGCAGGTATTCCTGTTACCTATAAAGCAGGCGACCAACCCAACAACGCACTTTCATTAGATGTATTAGAACCAGGGGAAATTGCCGCAACGGCAGGTACTTCGGGCGTAGTTTATGCGGTAAGCGACCAGATTTCTTACGACCCAAAATCTCGTATCAATTCATTTGCTCACGTCAATCATCAATTAGGTGGCGAAAATAGAATTGGCATCTTACTTTGTATCAACGGCACAGGAATTTTGAATCGTTGGGCTAAAGAAAATTTCGGTGGAAATTTGAGTTACATTGAAATGAATCAACTGGCAGCACAAGCCCCAATCGGCAGCAATGGGCTTTTGGTAATGCCTTTCGGGAATGGTGCTGAGCGAATGTTGAATAACAGAATTTTAGGAGCATCTTTCCAAAACCTTGATTTTAATCTTCATTCACGAAGCCATATTTTCCGTGCGGCACAAGAAGGAATTGCTTTTTCACTACATTATGGTTTTGAAATCATGCAAGCCAATGGTGTAGTACCAAAAGTAATTCGTGCAGGAAATGCCAATATGTTTTTGAGCGATATTTTTAGCAATGCTTTGGTGAATGTAACCAATACACCTATCGAGCTATATGATACCGATGGAGCAAAAGGTGCGGCGTTAGGAGCAGGCTTTGGTGTAGGAGTTTATAGTTCGCCAAAAGAAGCAATGAGCAAACTCACCAAACTAAAAGTGATTGAACCAAATTCTGCTCAAGTAGCTGATTATCAAGTGGTTTATGAGAAATGGAAGGGTATTTTGGAAGGATAAGTTCCCGAGTAACTGTGGCACACTTTCGAAGTGTGCCACAGTTTGTTTGTTTTATCCCGCATGAAAACATTTCCTGCATCGGGCTTCATAAGAATCTAATTCGCCAAGCATTACTTGTTGTTCGTTGGCTACTTTTCGGTAAGAATAGTTAGCTATTTCGCCACAAACTACACAAATGGCGTGTACTTTCGTAACATATTCGGCTATCGACATTAAGGCTGGCATTGGTCCAAATGGCACACCTTTAGAGTCCATGTCAAGTCCAGCCACGATTACACGCTTACCATTTTCGGCCAATTTATTTACTACATCTATAATGCCCTCATCGAAGAATTGAGCTTCATCAACGCCAACAACTTCACAGTCGGAAGTCATTAATAAAATTTCATTAGAAGTATTCACTGGTGTAGAACGAATAGTGGTCTGATTATGAGAAACGATGTCACTTTCATGGTAACGAACATCAATGGCTGGTTTGAAAATTTCAACTTTTTGTTGTGCAATTTTTGCACGTTTCAAACGACGAATCAATTCTTCGGTCTTTCCCGAGAACATTGAGCCACAAATTACCTCTACCCAGCCCGTTTTATTATTTTGACCACGCCCTCTTTTTGGTTCGATAAACATTATTTTATTATTTTTTTCGTTCTTAGTAAAACTGGCAATAAAGTTGCGGTAAATTTGTGTGTAGCTTTTGGCTATTAGCATTTAGCTATTAGCTTATTTTTATTTAACTATCTGACTATTAGTAAAGTATAAAATCAATTGCAATTACAAATTATTTTTGAAAAGCTAAATGCTAATCGCTAATAGCCAAAAGCTAAGAAGCCAGCCGCTAATAAAATACAAAACAAACGAATTTACAAATGTCGAACAAATTGAATTTGTCCGCCGTCGAACGGTATAGTAAGGCTTATGCCTCCAAAGTATGTGATGAGTTTTTCGCTGAAAATAGCAGTATTACAGGTAAACAAATCCTTTCTTTGTCAAATATTCAGCAAATTAATATGCTGACTATCAAAGCTTTATTCGACAAATGGCAAGCTGATACACAACGCCTAAGAAGTCCTTTTTTTGATTTTGGAGCTGCTGAAGTTCAGCAAGCTCTAAAGAATTTTATGAATACCGTTTCACAACATATTTCGGTAAAACGTGAACATTTTGAACCTCTTTTAGTCGATTCTATTGGTGAAACTTTGGTATTAATTCTTGAACCTCAAACTTTTTATAAAGAATTGATGAGAGATTTACCAAGTTTTCGCTTTAGTCAAGAAAACTTAGTGCCGCTCATCAAATACATTTTAATCAACAAAGATGTTTTACCAAAATTAGCTGAAAAACTTAATGGTCAGGAATTTGTTTTTGCCAATCAGGCTATGGCTTGGCTTGAAGAAATGCCTCTAAATATCGAAAATCCCGATAAATATTTAGCTCAATTTGCTGAAAAAGTACCTATTCCTGAAGAATTGGTACCTTCAAAAGCAGCACCTGTTGAAAATCAAGCATCTAAATCATTTTTCGATTTTGAAGTAGCAAATGTCATTCCGCAAAAAATTGAAATTCCTCAGCCAAAAGTTGAGCCAATTGTTGAAAGAGTCGTTCAAAGGGTTGAGCCTGTGGTAGAAAGTGATGTAGAAATTGCCCCAGTTATTAAAAAAGAAGAGGCTATTTTCGAGCAAAAACTTGAATCTGTTACTGCACGAGTAAATGAACCGATTGTAGAGAAAATAACTCCAAAAGAACCCGAAAATGTAAGATTGAATGATAAATTGGGTGGCGAACAAAAAACATTAAACGACAATACTCAATCAAATAAATCGGTTTTAGATTATCACCAAAATTCACGCATTGAAGGAATTACAGGAGCTATTTCCCTCAATCAACGCTTTTTGTTTACCAATAATCTATTTGGTGGAAATATTCAGGCTTTCTCTCATGCACTCGAAGAACTTGAACTTTGCAAAGATTTCGGTGAAGCTAAAGAATTAATTCTGAAAAAATATGTTCCTCGTTATATGTGGGATATTACTGGTGCCGAAGCAGAAGAATTTATTGATATTATCAAACGAAGATTTAACTAAATAGTCAATTTTTATAAAAGTTTTATAGCAAAAAGGAATAAGGTCAGACCTTATTCCTTTTTTATTTGTCAATTTATTGATAATTCTTTATTTTGCTTCAAATTTATCATCCGCCACACAATAAAAATATTAGAAAATGTTCAATCAATGGAAAATCTTTATTTTCTGTATTATTACTATTCCATACTCAACTTCAACTTTCGCTTCGGGCGAACCTTTTCTGATGGGAGCTAAAAGCTGGGGAATGGGTAATGCTACCGTAGCTATCGCCGACAATTATTCGGTTTTTAATAATCCTTCGGGTTTAGGATTTCTACAAGAAAGTTTTGTAAGTGCTTCGTGCCATACTCGTTATAATATTGCTGGACTTCAAACTTTCTCATTATCAAGTAATTACAATACAAAATATATTAATATTGGACTCGGAATTGAACGTTTTGGAGATAAACTCTACAACGAACAAAAATTAGGTTTAGCTTTAGCCAAAAGTAGCAATCGAGTTTCATTAGGATTGAAAGTAAGCTATTTTCAGGCAGCGATTGATAACTTTGCCGTCAAAAATACCATATTGACTGAATTTGGTTTGATGACAAAGCTCAGTTCTAAAGTACAAATGGGTTTTCATGGCTATAACCTCACTGGTGCAAAACTTTTTGCTTCACAACGCATTCCAACAGTGCTACGTTTGGGGCTATCTTTTACACCAAGTAAACAAATTTTATTAGTAACTGAAGCCGAAAAAGATATTGAACTACCTCTGCTTATCAAAGCAGGCATTGAATACCAAATGGTCAAAAACTTTTATCTCCGAACGGGTATTACCTCTCAACTTAATTATGCTCATTTTGGCTTTGGTATTCAATCAAAACAGTTTATTTTTGATTATGCTGCCAGTAGCCATTCAGCTTTAGGTTTCTCACATCATTTATCAATTACTTATCAAATTGGCAAAAAAAACACTCAATAATTATTCGTACCTTCACAAAAAAAATAGCATAATTAAACACTTCTTTTACCATGAAAATAGCCTTTTTTAGCACAAAATCTTATGATAAAGAGTTTTTTGAAAAGTATAATCAAACAAATACACTTACATTCTATGAAGTTCCGCTCAATGAGTCCTCCGTTCGTTTGGCAGAAGGATTTGATGCTATTTGTGTTTTTGTGAATGATAAAGTCGATGCCTCCATCATCAAAATATTGACACAATTAGGTGTCAAATTAATCGCTCTTCGGTGTGCAGGTTTTAATAATGTTGACTTAGAAGCAACAAAAAAAGCGAATATTAGTGTTGTTCGAGTACCAGCCTACTCTCCTCATGCAGTTGCCGAACACGCCGTTGCTTTAATCATGACTCTCAATCGTAAAACTCATAAAGCTTATAATCGTGTGCGAGAGGGTAATTTTTCGTTAGAAAAATTGATAGGTTTCGACCTTTATCAAAAAACGATTGGTGTCATAGGAACAGGTAAAATCGGTGAAGCGTTTGCTCGCATCATGCTCGGATTTGGTTGTAAAGTAATTGCTTATGATATTTTTCAAAACCAAAATTTAGTCAATTTAGGAGTTGAATATGGCTCTTTAGATGAGGTACTTGCCGAATCTGATATTATCTCTTTACACTGTCCACTCACCGAAAAAACACACCATTTAATTGATAATCAAGCCATTAGCAAAGTAAAAGACGGTATGATGCTCATCAATACCAGTCGTGGGGCATTGATTGATACGCCAGCAGTGGTTGAAGCTTTGAAAACCAAAAAAATTGGATACTTAGGCTTAGATGTATATGAACAAGAAGAAAATATTTTCTTTAAAGACCACTCTGAAGAAATTTTGGTGGACGATACCCTTGCTCGCTTGATGAGCTTTCCGAATGTATTAATTACCTCGCATCAAGGTTTTCTGACAGAAGAAGCTCTTACACAAATTGCGATCATTACCTTAAATAATATTACTGCTTTTGAACAAGGTCAAAAATCTGGAAATGAGATTGAAATTAATTGAAATTGAACAACCAAACGTGCAACATCTGAAAATAAAGTTTAGGGGCAAAACCTTTAGCAATCTTGCTTTGTTAATATCTCAAAAATTTATTAATTTGATCACCTTCGTAAATCGTCATTCTTAAATCGTCATTCAAAGAATATGTTACAATCTCAAACAATCCAATTTCTAAAAGAACTCAAAGAAAATAATAACAAACCGTGGTTTGATGCCAATAGAAAAGCTTATGAGGCTGCCAAGAAGAATTTTGGTGAAATAGTGGAAACTATCATTAAAGGAATTGAAAAGTTTGACATAGGGATTCAAGAAGCTAATTTACAAGTAAAAGATTGTACTTTTAGAATCAACCGTGATGTCCGTTTTTCTAAAAATAAAGACCCTTATAAAACAAATTTTGGAGCGTCGTTTAGCAAAGGAGGTAAAAAGGCACATTCTGCGGGTTATTATTTACATATCGACCCTACGGAATGTTTCTTGGCTGGCGGAATTTGGATGCCCGAAGCCGATGATTTAAAGAAAATTCGCACCGAAATTGACTATAATTTTGATGAATTTAAGAATATTCTAAATGCCGAAAGTTTCAAGAATATTTTCCCGAATGGCCTTGACAGAGAAGCATTTACCGTTCGTCCGCCAAAAGGTTATGACGAAACAAACCCTGCTATTGAACTAATCAAACTCAAAAGTTTCACTGCCTCATCTGCGATTAAAGCTAAAGAGATTTTAACACCCAATTTCCCTACTTTGATTTTAGATGGCTTTAAAGCGATGCAGCCTTACATTGAATTCCTGAATCGTGCTGTTGAAGGCTAATTAAAAATAGTGCGTAAACAACTTATAATCAGGCAATTGCTATTTTTAATTATCCATTTTACATTATTCATTAAATTACGTTGAACTTTTTGAAAAATAAATATGTATATACATTATATGTAAATGTATTTTAATTATGAAAACAATATTGCACAAAGCCGACGAGCGTGGACATGCCAATCATGGTTGGTTAAACAGTTATCATTCTTTTAGTTTTGCTGGTTTCCACGACCCTGCAAAAATTCATTTTGGTGCTTTAAGAGTCTTAAACGACGACACCGTTTCAGGTGGAATGGGTTTTGGTACGCACCCACATGACAATATGGAGATAATCTCAATTCCACTTTCAGGAGATTTGGAACACAATGATAGTATGGGTAACACGGCCGTTATCAAAAAAGGAGAAGTACAGATTATGTCGGCAGGAACGGGTATCTATCACTCAGAAAAAAACAAAAATCATGGGGAAGCTGTGAAGTTTTTGCAAATTTGGGTTTTCCCTAAACTTCGCAACATTGAGCCTCGTTATGACCAAAAAGTTTTTTTGGAAGAAGACCGAAAAAATAAATTTCAAACTGTAGTTTCACCACTCGACTCAAACGATGGTGGTGTAGGAATTAACCAAGATGCGTGGTTTTCACTCGGAAATCTTGAAAAAGATACTGAAACCACTTACCAAATACAAAACGAAGGGAATGGTGTTTATGCCTTTATTTTGGAAGGAGAAGTTGAAATAAATGGCCAAAAATTAGGCCGTAGAGATGGTTTAGGTATTAGTGAAACCAATGTTTTACAAATCAAAGCGAGCAGCAATGCTGAAGTATTATTGATGGATATACCAATGAAATTTTAAGAAAATATGAAAATTGAAATTATTTCGGGAAGCCCCCGACACGAAAGCGTTACTGTGAGAGTTGCTAAGTTTTTGTACAAGTATTTATCTGAAACAACTACGCATGAAATCAATCTGTTGGATGTGAGAGATTTCCCTTTGCCCAATATTCAGAAAGTTTGGACTTCACTTGAAGCTGTTCCAGAAGAATGGAAAAGTTTAGGCGAACGTATTTTTGGTGCTGACGCTTTCATATTGGTTACTCCCGAATTTAATGGAGGTTATTCACCAGCATTAAAAAACTTACTTGACCATTTCCCGAAGCAAAGCCATAAACCTGTTGGTATTGCTACTGCTTCGCCAGGTATCATGGGCGGTATGCGTGCGAGTCAACAAATGATACAATTGGTAGCAGCTTTATTCGGAATTGCATCACCTCAGATGCTTATTACACCATTGGTTGACAAAAAATTTGATGCAGAAGGAAATTTATTGGACGAAGCTTTTCAAAAACAAGCCGATATTTTTGTAAAAGAATATCTTTGGTTGGCGGAGCGGTTGGTTAAATAATTTTAAGGAGAAATGGATTAACTCTCTTATTTATTCTATTTCTCCTTAAAAATTTAAAAAACGAAACTGGAGTTTCGTTTTTAAATTAGGCATTATAAACATTTGCAAACTTGCTTTCTAAACCAATTTCAGGCAAAATCGCTTTCAGATGATGCTTGAGATGTTCGGCATAATCTTGCATAATAAATTCTAAAGTAAACAAACCATTCCCTTCAATCGTAATCGTATTTTGCAGAAAATTAGGGTTTACATGCTCAATAATATGAGCGATATGAGAATTATAAGCATACCAAAAACCAATTAATTCTTGCCATGAAGTTTGATTATAATGCTGCTCACTTACCCAAAAATCTTGTGCATAACCCACAAAATTGAGGTGTGGTTGTGCCATTGTTCTCACAAATTTCTGTTGATTATTACAAGCCGAATCAATCAAATGTCCTAAAATCTCTCTCTTTGACCATTTATGTGGCAAGGGTTTAATGCTTGCTTCTTCGTCAGAAATTTGTTGCAAAAATGGCAAGACTTGTTTAAGTGTTTGACGTAAACTTTGTGCAGTAGCTTTCATAAGATTTATTGGAGTACAATTATTTTACCTTGTTTTTATCTTATTTTGCATCATTTCGATGGCTTTTACCAGTCTATTCTGACGAGTTTCTTCTTTTTTAGCATCTAAAATCCATTGCACATATTCTTTCTGATGAGTAAATGAAAGGCTATCGAAAAAAGGTTTCACTTCATTTTCGAGCATCAATTGCAGCAAATCATCAGGAATTTCTACAACTCGTGGTTCGTCATCTTCTTCGATTGAAATATGTACTAAATCACCATAGGTTTTACCCACTTTATCACGAACTTCTTTATTCATGAAAACCCCATATTTTCCACCCATTGGCGTGAGTAGTCCACGATATTCAACGGCATCAATCAATGCTTTGATTTTGACTCTTTTCTTGCCAAAAGTTTCAAAAACATTGAAAGGGATTTCACAATAAGAACCATTATGTTCTTCGTCTTTTAGAATAATTGCGTCGTATTCTATTTTTGTTTTCATAGGTTTGAAGGGCAAGTTTCTCTATAACATGGAACAAGTTTGAAACTTGTTCTACAGTATTTCTTTCAATTCTACCAATTTTTTTATTTCAAAAGTAGGTTTTTGACCTGTCGGAATATTATCAGGATTATAAAAAACTGTATCCATACTGGCACTGATTGCTCCTAAAATATCGGCTTCGTAATTATCTCCAATCATTAGACTTTCGGCAAGATTTGCTTTTGTAATCTCTATGGCATAATCAAAGATTCTTCGGTCGGGCTTGCGAGTACCTGCCAATTCATTAGTAATGATTTCGCCAAAATAATGATGAATTTCTGAGCTTTTCATCTTATTTACTTGAATATCCTGCCAACCGTTACTAATAATATGCAACTCATAATTAGGCAGTAAATATTCCAACAATTCTACTGCACCTTCAATCAAATGAGCCTTTTTGGGCAAAAGTCCAAGAAAATATTCATTGACTTCTAAACCAAAATTATCATCAATATCTGCTCCGAGATTAATAAGTGTATCTCGAAACCTCCGTTGACGAAGCTCATGGTGGGTAATTTGATTACTTTCCAACAAACTCCAATAGTATTTATTTACAATCGAAAACTCTTGTTGAAAAGCTTCTAAAGTACTGATATTCAAATCTTTAAACTTGAAAACTTCATAAATATCTGCCAAGCATTCGGCAGAATTTTTCTCAAAGTCCCAAAGCGTGTGGTCAAGGTCAAAGAATAGATGTTTGTAAGCCATATTTTAAGCTTCTTTCGGTGCAAATTTTAATTGTAAACGCTCAACAGCTTGGTTGTTTACTAAATGGCTTTCAACGATTTCTTTTACATCAGAAGGCTGTACATTTCCATACCAAATTCCTTCTGGATAAACGACCACCGAAGGTCCAAAAGCACAAGTATCTAAACAGCCTGTTTTTTGAGCTCTTATTTCAGTCAATAAATTTCTCTCTTTTAATTCTTCTTTGAAAGCATCAACCAAAGCCATTCCTCGCTCACTTCCACAACATTTTTTTGGAGCATCTTTATCATTTGTACAAATAAATACGTGTTTTTTGAATTTCATTAGAAGTTATTATTAAATCATGTATAAAAATAAACGCCACAAAGTTACAAAAAACTTTGTGGCGTTTATGTTATTTTTTATTCATTCTCACCAGCCAAATGGATTCCAAAAACCACCTATACCCCATAAAACAGTGGCGATGACACAACCCCAGAATGCTTTGCGAACTTGGTCTTTGTCATGGTCAGTAATAAAGTAAACCAAAGCTAAACCTACTACACCAAGGCAACAGCCCCACCAAAAACCACCAACCAAAGGCATATCTTTTGTGGGGGCAAAATTGGTGTCAGTGTTGGCAACCAAGTCAAAACCTTTCAAAAGCTCAGGTTTTGTTTGTTTTAACTCTTCTAATGTAACTCCAGGATGCTCGGCGAGGTATTTTTCTAATTTATCTACCTTACTGAACTCATTTTTAATTTCAACTGATTGGAAATCTAAGTCAGTATTTGCAGCGAATGTGGTAGTAGCAAAAAATGACAATAAAAAAATCAAGAAATTTGCTTTTGATTTCATTTGAATTGGTTTTGGTGGTTAAATAATACAATTTTTATTCTTTTGAGCAATTATACTTTAGATGAAATTATCAAACGAAGCGTTGCATGAGTGAAAATTAATCCATTGATTAAAAGACAAATGACAGATACAAAGCCCCTCATTTTGATGATAAATTATTTTGCATTCCAAATCTCCCACGCCTTTTCCGCTTGCAAATGAAGCATTAATAAGCCATTGTGCGTTTTTGCCCCTTGCTCATGTCCTTTCTGCAAAAATAGCGTTTCTAATGGGTTATACACTAAGTCGTAAAGATAATGATTTGGTGTTAATAATTCATAAGGTATATCAGGGCATTGGTCAGACTTTGGAAAAGTTCCTACAGGCGAACAATTGATAATCAGTTGATAATCAGCCATTAAAGCAGGGATCTCATCGTAACTTATATTATCACTTGACTTTGTTCGAGAAACAGTTTTATAGTCAATTCCTAAATCTTTCAAAGCTGCCACTACTGCCTTCCCTGCTCCACCATTACCTAAAACAAGGGCTTTGATTTCTTGAAAAGAAACCTGAGAAAGGAAGTCTTCCAAAGACGTTTTAAAACCATAATAGTCTGAATTATAGCCAATTAGCTTCCCATCTGGCGAAATTTTTATCACATTTACCGCACCTACTTTTTCAGCCGAATCATCCAATCCATCTAAAAAGGGCATGATGGCTTGCTTGTGTGGAATTGTTACATTGAGACCACCAATATTTCCTTGATTTTTAAGAAATTCAGGAAATTGTTGAATATCTGATAGTTCAAAAAGTTCATAGATATTGGTTGCTGAAATGCCTAATTTCTCAAATTTTTCAGTAAAATATTTTTTTGAAAACGAATGTCCAAGCGGAAAGCCAAGAAGTCCGAAAGTTTTCAATTGAGGTACTGATTTTTCCATTAAAAATACTATTTTGTTATATGATATTCTTTAATATTATTCAGAAATGTCCATTCTTATTCGCCATTCTTTAGGCAAATAATTATTGATTCTATCGCCAATTACTTTCATAAAACCTAAATTCAAACCTTTATATCGAGCTAATAACCAGCCATTTGCAGCATTTTCTACGACAATATTTTCTCTTTTTAAAAACTTCAAAGCATCTTCTTTCGATAATTCTATGGCGGGTAAATCTGTTGCAATAGCTGTACTCAATGCCAAGTCGTGACTTGGAATAAAATCATCACCTTTGAATTGTCCAATTTCCAGCCCTGATGAGCGTTTTTGTAAAACTCTGAAAATAGTGGCGTATTCATTGGTTAAATTGACAGGGATTGCCACAATTGGGCCTTCTGGTTTTTCAAAAAACTCGAAATCTGCAGGTTCTTTCAACCATTTTTTGAGTAATTCAACCTTTTTTTGAGAAACACGGTTGAATTTTATTTTGCCTCTTGCTTCTTGCTTATCCCCTCTTATTTTTCTAAAAATAGCCAAATAAAAACCTTCTCCAGCTACTTTATGCGGAAAAAATTGATAGCCAAACTCCTTTTCAACAATACCCCATTCGGCAGGAATATTTAATTTAACTCGCTCAAAATCAGCCGTTTGTGTGAGCCAATTAGCATTTTGTTCGTTTTCTTTTTCGTTATAAGTACAAGTCGAATAGCATAAAAAACCATTGGGAGCAACCAACATCGCTGCTGCTTGTAAAATCCGCTTTTGTCGAGCCGAACACAATTGTACACTATTTTCCGACCATTCTTTGCTGGCTTTTGGGTCTTTTCTGAAAAGCCCTTCGCCCGAACATGGAGCATCGGTCAACACAACATCAAAAAAACCTTCCAAATCTATCATTTCTTCGGGGTCGTGGTTACTCACAACATAATTTGGATAACCCCATTTTTCTAAGTTTTCTTTCAAAGCCCCTACCCTACTTTTAATCACTTCATTGGCAACCAACAAACTTTTATTATTGAGCAAAGAAGCCAAAAGCGTTGTTTTACCTCCAGGAGCGGCACATAGATCCATTACTTTCAAAGGTTTAGTCAAATCAACTGTTTGTTTGATAGCTTCGGCAACAAACATCGAAGACGCCTCTTGCACATAATAGGCTCCTGCATGAAAAGATGGGTCAAGTGTAAAACTTGGGCGTTGAGGCAAATAAAATCCATCTGTATTCCATTTGACAGGTACTAAATTTTCACCAAATAATGCAGCATTAGGGAGTGTTTTCTTGGAGTTCAACCGAATAGTAGTAGGAGCTTCTTTTTGAAGACTTTCGACAAAATCAGGATATTCAGCACCAAGAATGTGCTGCATTTGGGAAACAAAATTTTCGGGTAAATTCATCAACTTTTTATTAATAATCTACGTGCAAAGCACCAATGGCATCTTGAAAAAAAGGAAGATACCAAGACTCATTTTTTTACAAATTTAATTAAAACTGTTTACTAAAATGCTAACAATATTCAAAAGCCCTGTAATAGCATTTTTCACAATTCCATTTACAACAAAAAGCCCCATTTTCAATGAAAACGGGGCTTTTTTATATCAATCAACAAAAATTAGATTTGTACTCTTTTGAAAGCAGTTACTTTCAAACCTTTTTGAGTTTGCTCCAATAATTGAGAGATTGTGATAGCGTTATCTTTTACGAAAACTTGGTTCAATAAAGTAGATTCTTTGTAGAATTTACCTAATTTACCCATCGCAATTTTTTCTAACATCGCTTCTGCTTTTCCTTCTTGACGGGCAACTTCCATTCCGATTTCGATTTCTTTTTGAACGATTGCAGGGTCAACATCGTCTTTGTCAAGACCAACAGGTTTCATGGCAGCAATTTGCATAGCAATATCTTTACCCACTTCGCTGATGTCATTTCCTTGTGTATTATCAAAAGCAACCAAAACGCCTAATTTACCTGTTGAGTGGTTATATCCAACAACTTGTTCAGCTTCAACGTGATTATAGTCAGTGATAACGATTTTCTCACCAATTTTACCAACTAATTCAAGAATACTTTCTTCTACTGTACGACCATCAGCCATTGGCAAAGCCAATAAAGTTTCTTTGTCTTTAGCGTGGTGTTTTACACCTACTTGCAAAATGTCTTCTGCCAAAGTACGGAAAACTTCTACTTTAGAAACTGGCTCAGTTTCGCAAGCAAGAGCTAAAATTTTTGCAGTTTTGCCACTATCGCTTACATCAATTAAAACCAAACCTTCATTAGTTTCGTTGTCAGCACGTTTTGCTGCAACTTTTTGACCTGATTTACGGAGAACCTCAACCGCTTTATCAAAATCGCCTTCAGCTTCTGTCAAAGCTTTTTTACAGTCCATCATACCAGCTCCAGTCATTTGACGGAGTTTATTTACATCTGCTGCTGTGATATTCATATTTTTATTTGTAAAAAGTGTTTTCTGAAATGTTGTAGAAAGACCATTTCATACGGAATTTCTAATAAGGGTGCAAAATTACGATTTTCTTTGTGATATTCCAAATACAGTTTATAATGGATTTATAAAGAAATTTCAAAACTTTCTGATAGTTTTCAATAAAGATTTAGTTGTTTTGCAGAAAAATAAAGTTTTCATGCTTAATGATCAATATTGGAGTGAGCGTTATGAAAATCACCAAACTCGTTGGGATATTGGGAAAGTTGCACCTGCCCTAAAAGCTTATTTTGACCAACTGACCGATAAAAATCTTGCCATTCTAATTCCAGGTTGTGGCAATTCCCACGAAGCAATTTATTTACTTCAACAAGGTTTTACAAATATTACTTTGATTGATATTTCAGCAGTTTTAGTCAATATTTTGCAGAAAAAGCTACAATTTTATGTAGAAAAAGGAAATGTCCGAGTACTTCATCAAGATTTTTTTGAGCATTCAGGAAACTATGATTTGATTATTGAACAAACTTTCTTTTGTGCAATTGACCAAAGTTTACGAACAATTTATGCCGAAAAAATGTCTAACTTATTGAATCCAAAAGGAAAATTAGTCGGACTATTATTTGATTGTCATTTTGAAGGAGGGCCGCCATTTGGAGGTTCAAAGGAGGAATATATACCTTATTTTGAACCTTATTTTAAATTGAAAATTTTTGAAAAATGTTATAATTCTATTCCGCCCCGTGCAGGAAACGAGTTATTTATTTGTCTGGAAAACTTAGAAATGATTGAGTAACAGATCAAACTAAGAAAACCATAGCATTGATAATCAATGATTTAACCATTATCAATTGCGGTTCGCCGCTGCGATAAATTATCCATTAACTTACACAATATGCAAAAACCAAAGAAAGCCCAAGAATCACTTACCGTAATGACCGAAATGATTTTTCCGAATGATACCAATACACTCGGGAATTTGATGGGGGGAAACTTGATGAGATTATTAGATATTGCAGGGGCGATTGCTGCCCAAAAACACTGTAACAGAATCGTAGTAACAGCTTCGGTCGATAATGTTTCGTTCAAAGAAGCCATTCCTTTAGGAAGTGTCGTTACACTACAATCAAAAGTTACCCGTGCATTCAATTCTTCTTTAGAAGTGGTGGTAGAAGTTTGGGCAGAAAATATTCCTGCTGGCACAAAAATTCATACCAATAAAGCATTTTTGACTTTCGTAGCAGTTGACCAAACTGGCAGACCAATAGAAGTACCACCTGTTGAACCAGAAACGGAAGATGAAAAAGAACTTTATGCAGGAGCATTACGCCGCCGTCAGTTGAGATTAGTATTGGCAGGACGAATGAAACCTGAAGAAGCAGTAGAATTAAAAGAAATTTTTAAAGTATAATTTCTTGATTATTAGCATTATAGAAAGGAAAAAGACGAGATTTTACTCGTCTTTTTTGCGTTTTCAAAACCTTAAAATTTTCAATTTTACCAAGTGCCTCTGCGTCTATCACGGCGGTCTTCTTTGCGGTCACGGACATCTTCGGCTTTGTCTTTTCTGTCTTCTTTGCGGTCTCGCACATCTTCTTTTCTATCTCTCACATCTTCTTTCGCATCACGAATATCTTCCAAGCGGTCTTTTCGTCCACCATTATGCCTAGCATCCCTAATATCTTCTTTCTTGTCACGAATATCTTCAGCACGGTCACGGCGGTCTTCAGCTTTATCTTTTCTGTCTTCTTTTCTGTCACGCACATCTTCACGATGGTCACGTACATCTTCTCTGCGGTCACGACGACCTTGAGCGTTGGTGTCAAGTGTTAATAAAGTGGTGAAGGCAAGAGCAAATCCGAGTAATTTGATAGTAGTTTTCATGGCTGTAATTGTTTTTTTAGTTTAATAGTTTTCATGGCATTTGTGTTTCTTTGATGAAGAAGAATCAAAAAGGTTTAAAACAGTGAAGAAAATTTTTGTAACTTTGCCTTAGCAATGTCCCCGTAGTTCAATGGATAGAATTTCAGATTCCGGTTCTGACGATGGGGGTTCGAATCCCTTCGAGGACACAAAAAAATCCTTCAAAATTAAGTTTTTGAAGGATTTTCAGTATAAAACGCTTTATACTGTTACTTTTATTCTCCCCACACAAAAAGTATAAATAGCCGAAAGGTCTTCGTCATATAGTTGTTTTTCTAATACATTATTTCTTTCTATCAAATTACTTAGTTTTTCTGGCTCTCTTTTTACCAAGAAGAAACGTTCACAGAATTTTATTTCATTGGTAGTGTTTTTCACAATTTTACCCCAAATCTCATTGTACATCTCAGCATCTGCATAAGATGAAAAATCTGATAATGAATAGGCATTTACTGAACCCACAAGCTTTTGATTATCAAGTACATTCAGTAGAGAATCAGTAATAATTTCGATTTTATCAACTTGATTTTTAATGATTTCAAAGTTTTCTTCACGAAGATGAATAGGCAGGAGGCAATCTGGTTTATATTCACCATAAAATAAAAGATTCGCAAAGTGATTGGTTCTTAATAAATGATTATTTGCCATATAGTACATGCGTGAACGCATGTACTCATATATATCAAACTCTTTTGGAATCAACAAAGCCCCAGGTTCTCTAACAATTTTTGTCCATAAAAATCGGTTGGAAATGATTTTTAAAAAGAATCTCCAAATAGCATTATCCCAATGTTTTGTCCAATAATCTTGTTGAATTGCCACGGTGTGAGATTCCATCAAATTTTTAATTTCCTTTCTCCTGAAAAACGCCAATTTTGCCATTGTTCTTAGAATCAATTCCCAAGTTCCACAATAGAGAATTCCTTTTTCAATCAAATCAAAATTTTTATCCCAATATGTTTTGGCTTCCAAAGAAAGCAAAATCTCTACTTTTTTATATATTTCTTGCCGTGAAGAACAATTTTCTAAGCCGATAAAAGATTTGAAATCAGTGTAATTTAAAGATTTATAAGCGGCTATTTTTATCGCTAAAAGATAGTTTTGGGTAATATTAAAATCAACGCTAATTATTTTTTTAGGGCTATCAATGAGTAAGTCAAGCGATCTTGCACCGCTGCCTGTAATGCAAAGAATAGTATCTTCGGTAGTCAAACGCAAGGCTTTTCTTTCCGATTCGCTGTCTTCGTTGCAAGCTGAATAATTTATTTTTTCAAAAAATGAGTTCGCCAAGAGAAATTTTGAATTTTATAATCTAAAACATGTAAAAAACATAATCTGTGGACAGTTGACCTAAAACTGTGGACTAATTATTACAAAGTCAAATCAATTTTTTGGGTAGTTGATTCGTCTCGTAAAGCCACATTATTAATCTTATTATTTCTTATTTTTTTTACCTTATTATGCATGGCATCATAATCAATGTTATTATCCGATTTCGCCTTAAATATTTGTTGATTTGCAAATTGCTTTTGTGTGATTATAAAATCTTGTTTCAAAACTTTTTTGGCCAAGTAAGGAATAATCATTTTTATTAAATAATTGAACCATTTGAATTGAAAGGAAAGCCTTACAAAAGCAATAGTTTTCCCCTCTTTTAAGGGCGTACAAGCAATAAATGCTTGAAAACGATGAATTTGATTGATATAATAGTTCACTCTTACCAAGTTTGGTAGCAAAAATTCATCTGTATGCGAAACCGTAAGGTTTTTTCCCAACATCCAATCAAGCCCCAAACCGATTTTTTCTTTGGTTTCGGCATAAGAAACATGGACAGTTTCATTGGTTTGCAAAATTGTGATTGTGTGTTTTACTTTTTTATCGTTGTCTCTAATCAGTTTGTCATGCACCATGGGCGTATGCGTGGCATCCATAAAATTTTCAACTAAAAGTTCTTCATTGGTCTCAAAAAGCATAGAAGTTTGGTAATGTTTCCAGTCTTTACCAGCAACTTCAGTTAAAGGTTCGGGAAGGGTATTTTTCTCATTTTCAGTAGCCAAATATATCCAAATGAAACCATTTTGTTCGAATATTGTATAAGAATCAACTTTGCACTTCATTTTCTGAATCAAATGTTGCGAACTTGGAATATCAATTAAACTACCTTCTTTATCATATTTCCAACCATGATATTGGCATAAAACATGACTTTCTTTGAAATCACACACTTCTAAAGGGGCTTTTCTGTGAGCACAAATATCTAATAAGGCATGCACCTTCAAATCTTCATCACGCCATAGCAATAATGGAATTTGGTAAAGATTTCGTTTGAGCGATTTGCCTTTTTTTAGCTCGTCAGACAAAGCTATTACATGCCAATATTTTATTAATCCACCGATTTTATCAAACATTCGTTTTGTTATTTGTAGGTTTCTTTGTAAAAATCATTGCAACACAATTTAGAAAATTGTGTTACAAAATAGCTTTCAGGTACTAAAATCTCAATAAAAGCCCCCCAATGGAAAAGCCTGCCGCTGTACCGATGATAAAACAAGTATCTCCTCTTTTGATTGCCCCCGACTCAACTGCATCATGAAAAACAAGTGGAATAGATGCAGCAATACAATTGCCATAAGTTGACAGGTTTCCCAGCACTTGATTTTCTTTCACACGGTATAAACTTGATAAAATCGAAACCCCTAATTTAGATGCTTGATGCGGAATAATCGCATCTGCCTCTTCCATTGAAATGGGTAAATCTTTGAAAAAATCATCAATAAATTCTGGTAATTTGTTTTTTGCCAAACGCAAAAGTCTTCGACCATTCATGGCAAACGAATGTAGTTCAGGATCATAAGGATTGTCTTTAAAAAACAATTTCATGCCTCCGCCTTTAAAAGTTGAATCATAAACGCCTTCTGAATATGTTCGCATATTACCCTTAATATAAGCGGCATCTGAATCAGGGTCGAATTGTAAAATGGCAGCAACAGCCCCATCTCCAAAAAGTGTTAAGGTTTCCCAATTACTTGGATTTAGTCCAGTTGAGGCAATTTCACTGCTAACAATGATAATATTCTTATACTTTTTCCCATCAAGCAAACTTGAGGCAATTTCAAAAGCACTTACAAAACTCAAACAACTTGAATCTACATCTAAAGCAGGAATATTGACCGACATGCCATCTTTGAGTTCGCTCTTGATAATGCTTGATTGACTTGGTAAAGGATAATCAAAGCCAGCACTCGCTGAAATGAGTAAATCAATGTCTTCCAACTTCATTTGGCATTTCTCTAAAGCATTTTCAATGGCTTGAGCTCCCATATAACCAATCGACTCAAATGTGATATGATGCCGAGACTGAACGCCAGAATATTTCTCCGACCAACCCAAAGGAAGACCATATTTAAGTTCTAAATCAGCAGATAAAACTTCTTGTGGGAGGTATTTCCCAAAACCTAATATTTTAATTGGCTTTCCTGACATCGTTCCTTATTCTTCTAAGTTTATTACCTTTAATCGTATGATTGTGAGCTGTTTGTGTTATTATTATATCTAAAATATTGTTTTGTTTAAGCAAGTTTTGAATAGCATCATAAGCTAATTGATACGATTCTTCTTGCCGACTTTTGATATAAAGTAATAAATATTTTGGCTCATTTTGAATGAGAGCATAATCATTAATTTCGCTATCGGCTAATATAATAGCACGTCTAAAAAAATCAGGGAAAATTTTAACTTCCTCATTTTTAGTGTTTTTAAAAACCAAAATATCATCCGAACGCCCCTCTATGGCTTCAATTGCCAAAAATTTGCTTCCACACGAGCAATTTTCTTTTTCTTGAATAATATCATTTAATTCATACCTTATCATCGGTTGAGATTGTCGTTTCAAATCGGTGATAATTGGATGAAATCTCTTTTGCTCATTATCAATGTATTTTTTTTCAATGATCAGAAAATCTTCATTAAAATGTAGTGTACCGTTTTCACAAGAACTTGCCAAAAAACCTTCGGTACATTGATAAACTTGGTGAATTGTTTGCTTAAAAATGCTTGCCAAATAGCATTTATCTTCAGGCGTTAAAACTTCTGCCACCGAAATTACTTTTGTTGGTTGTATTTTTAATTTGTTTGTTTCAATCGCATTTGCCAACTCTATCAACATACTCGGTTGAGCTACTAAAATACTTGGTTTTAAGGCATTTAAGCGTTTGATATGCTCATCCAAAGGATTGAGTAAATCAAAAAAATGAAATAAAAGCAATTTCGATTTTACCGAATCATACAGATTGCTATTGGCTCTTAGAAAAAAAGCGATGCTTCGTTTTTTTAATGAAAATCCAAGCACTCTATCCAAAATCAGGGCAACCCAATAAGCTCTTTCTTTTTCGCTTGCCAAAAACACGCCTCGATTTCCACTTGTACCCGAAGATAAACCAACGGTAATGCCTGAAATTGTTGGTGAAAAGTCCCGACTTTCTTCTGATTTTTTCGCAACTTCAAACGCCTCTTCAAGTTTGATATTTACTGTATTGATTGCATCAAAATTAGCCATAAAAATGGCCTTATTAATTACTGGAAAATTCTCAAAATTATGCTTGTTTTGGGCAAAAGGTTTATAAAATAAAGAGGTGGTGCAATGCCTAATCATTTTTTTAATCATCCCATTTCTCCTAAAACGAATGTTGTGGATATATAACCACTTCGTTAGTTTTATTTCTGCTAAATAATATAAAATGGATAATTTAAAGAGCATTGATATCGTAATTATTTGAAACGAGGGTGGAAGTTGTTGCTGAACAATGCGTTGGAACAATGATAACTTCGGGGAATTTTTTATAAAATTGATTTACTTTCAAAAGACTATCTTTGAAATCTTGCCAAGAATCAAAGAATAATCGCACAATGGATGGTGGAAGCAACAAATCAGTATATGATTTTTTGTTCCAACAAGCATCTGCAATCAGAAAATACTTGTGCTTCGCTGTTTTTAATTCTACACCAATTTGTCCAGCAGCATGACCTGGTAAATCATAAATCAGTAACGAATCATCTCCGAACAAATCATATTTTTTTTCAAAAATTTCATCATAAACGGTTGAGGAAAATTCTTCTACTATTTTTAATCTTTTTTCGAAATTTTCAGGAATAAGGTCTTTCAAAATAGCTTTTCTAAAACCCCAAAACGAACTTATTTCATTCAATTGCTTATATGCTGCTCTTGAACAATAAAAAGTGGCCTCATCAAAATCTTTTAAACCGCCCACATGGTCGGCATGAAAATGGGTGATAATAATATGTTTGATGTCTGATGGCTCCAAATTAAAATGCTTCAACTGCTTTTTAATTTCATCCTCTTGCGTAACAAATACTTTTGTGAGATTGGCATAAATTTTATTGGGGTAGGTTTTTGTACAATCATAAAACCTTGTTGTGTAACCTGTGTCATACAATATCCAGCCATGCTGTGGGTGCTGAATCAGTCCAAATAAAGCTTGAAATGAAATTTCATTATTAGCTCCTCCTTTTATCGTATGACTTTCTTTTGATTGGCAAAAACCAGCATAGCCTAGATATAATTTAACTTCTTTCATCGGTGATTTATAAATGTTTTACCGTCGTCTATCGACTATTAGCTGTTGACTCCCTTATACCAGTTTACAAATTCTGTAATTGCTTCATCAGTAGATACTCTGGGTGTATAACCTAATAATTTTCTTGCCTTTGAAATATCTATTGTCATTGATTTTGCTAATATTCCTACACTATATAATGTTAGAGCTGGTTCTTGGTAATTAGTCAGTTTTGATTTTAATTCCATCATTTGAGCAATCAATTTCAAGATAAAATAAGGTATTTTTTGCTTATTCATTTGATAGCCCAATAACGAAAGAACTTTATCAATGGTATCCCAAAGTTTCACTGGCTCACCATTGGTGATATTATAAGTTTGATTCATTCCTTCTGCACCTACAAATAACGACAATTCGATTGCATCTGCAACATTGGCGAGTGATGTTAAATCTACTATATTATTTCCATCACCAATTACCTTCAATTTTCCTTCTTGAAAAGCCCTAATCAATCGAGGCATAATAATCATATCGCCTCTTCCAATCAATGCACGTGGACGCAAAATAATATATGAAATTCCTGACTTTTCTAATTCAAGCTCAGCCTGATATTTTGTTTTTGAATAGGCGTTTATAAAATTTTTAGGTAACTCGTCTGACTCCTTAATATCAAATCTACTATTCCCATTATAATATAAACTTGGCGTTGAAACATACACAAAACGCTTGATTTTATGTTTTTTTGCGGCATTTATCAAGTTTTTCATGGTAAACACGTTCGCTATTTCAAACGCTGAATACTTTCCCCAGGGTGAAGAAAGTGCTGCTGCATGAACAATACAATCAACTTGTTCGACCAATTTTGACACAAAATCACTATCCTCCAAATCTCCAAGTATATAGCTTACTTTACTATGTTCTACCAAATGCGTTGGTTTTATACTTCTTCCAGTAGCAATAATTTTTACTATTTGGTCATTCCTAATGAATTGCTCTAAAGTTCGATAGCCTAAGCCTCCTGTTGCTCCCGTAAGAAGAATGGTCATTGGTTAAAAAGTTTCGATAAATCTTAGCACAAAAATATGCTTTTATTTCACCAAATTTCATTGCTATTTAGACAATTGACTATATTATTATTAAAAAGTGTTTGAATGAAGTTTGCACGTGCATTTTTTCAAAATTAAAATTAAGTGTAGTTTTTACAAACTATTTTATATATTTTAGTGTTGTAAACTCGTGAAAAAGCAATATTTTTTATAAAAATTGTATTATTATATTTCGTGTTACAAAAAAATAGCTATGGAAAAGTTTACCCAACTCCGTTTAATAGCTATCTTATTGGTACTCAGCCAATTGGCTTATGCCCAAAAAGACAGAAAAAAAGATGATCGCTACGGTTATCACTTTAAAGGCAAACATCAAAAGTCTGCTAAGTTTCCTTTTGACCTACACGCCAATCTTATCGTACTAAAAGCCACCCTTGATGACTCTGATACACTCCGTTTTATATTAGATACTGGTGTAAGCTCAACGATTATTACTGATTCAAAAAGAGCTTTGACATTAGGAGTAAATTATGTTCGGAGAGTAAAGATTTCTGGAGCTGGCGAGGGAGAAGCTCTGATGGCAAATGTATCAGTTGGACATTCTATCAAAATCGGTGATATATTGGCCAATCAGCAAAATTTGGTTGTATTAGATGATGATGTTCTTAAACTTTCCGAGTTTTTGGGAGTGCCTATTCATGGCATTTTTGGTCATGATATTTTTAGCAATTTTGTGGTAACAATTGATTTTGAGAATAAAATGCTCACATTTACAGAGCCTACAAAATTCAAATATAGGAAATCAATGGGAACACAATACCCCATCGTTCTGACTCAATCAAAGCCTTATACTGATGCGATTGCGATGGTGAGTAATGAAAAAGTGATTCCTATGCGATTAGTTATTGATACTGGTGCAGGACACGCTTTATTACTTAATGCTGGCGTAAATGAGCCCATTCATTTACCAGATAGGGTCATGAGAGCCAATCTTGGGCGTGGACTCAATGGTGAAATCAATGGCAATATTGGACGTGTTGATAAGATTAGAATGGGTAGTATCGAAATGAAAAATATATTGGCTTCATTTCCAGATAGTCTTTCATTCAGCATGAAATTTACGCCTGATACCGATAAAAGACAAGGAAGTATTGGTGGTGAATTATTAAGAAGATTTGTCGTTACACTCAATTATCATGATGGCTATATGATTTTAAAGCCATTAAGAAATCGAATGAAAGAGTCATTTGAGCATGATATGAGTGGCTTAGATGTACGAGCAAAAGGTGATACTTTCAATCAATATGTTATTAATAAAGTAATTGAGGGTTCTCCTGCCGATGAGGCTGGTTTACAAGAAGGAGATGAGTTGATTTTTGTCAACAATCAAAACGTGAAAGAGCTAACTATCAGTGAAATATATAAAGTTTTATCAAGAAAAGAAGGCAAAGAAATCGAGTTCTTTTTCAGAAGAAAAGGAGAGTTAAAGTTTGCTTATTTCAAATTGAAACGAATGATATAAATTTAATGGAAAATTAATTAATTTCGTTCAACTTATTGTATTTTTGTCCAAGCTTCCCAACTGCTATTCGCTTCTAACTTTGCTTGAAGTTCGTTGGGTAATTTAGCAAAGAAATCCAAACCTGTCGCTTTTTCTACTTCATCAACTGATACTACATAATTGTTCATCCTTTTACCATGAAGTGCTTCATTTGGTAATAAAAAAGCGATTGCACGTGGTGTTTTACCAGATTTTGGTTGATAAAACAAAGCAATTTTATAAAAAAACTCGGGTACTGCTACATTATTATAACGGCCAATGGTAGGCAAACCTTTCCTTAAAACTGGGCCAGTTACAATAAATAATTCTTCATCACGTACTGCCCATCCACGAATACGGCTTTCGATATTTTCCCAAATACCACGATTAAAATCAGGTGCTTGAGGACAAATATTACTCATATAAAATGTTTCTGTCATCAACTCTTGACAACATTTGAAATCGCCTGCCGGCACCATGTGTCCACGATCGTAGCCTGTGCTACTATAATCACCTGAAAGTGCTGAATTACCCTTCACTTTTCGGTCAGGCATAAATTGATTATCACCTCTGCTCGCTCTGCCTGTGGTATATTCTCCACGCAATTTATGGGCTACCCAAGCTGGCACTTCATAGTCTTCTTCATAGCGAAGCGTATAGTTTTTATGCTTAATTATTTCATCACTTTTGCGAATCGCAGGCAAAGCAAAGTCTGGGATTTCTCCATTATCAGTCGTTTCTTCCTGAGAATCTTGGTTAAAAACCTTGTCTTTTATTTTATCAAATATTGAACCTTCATCCTTTGTAGGTTCTTTTTTATCTGTACTTTTTTTATTAGTAGCAGTTGCTACATCATCATATTTTTCATCACCTTTTGTAGCACTTGCCTCATTGTCAGGCTCGGGTGCTTTATAAGGATTTTTCTTCTCTAAATCTGAGCCTTTTGATTGAAAAACACCTGTTACTGTTTTCCATAAACTACCAATTGGTCCAGCTTTATCTTTATAATAAAGTACATACCCAATACCAAAAAATATTAAAATTAGAATAATGCGGTTAGATTTCATGAACAGTTTTTTTTGAATATTGGTAGCACAATTCTGAGAAATGTGCTACTTTTCTGCAAGTTTACAACAAAACGAAAAGTTATACTCATAATATATGCTTTTCTTGAAATATTAAATTTTTTTAAAAACTCTGTTTCAAATCCCCTTTTTGCCTCTATCTTTGCTTTCTTAACCTCAATTCATTAATAATGACGAAAAAAATCATTAAAAACCTCATTTTTTGCGGTTTATTTGCAAGTACAACTTATGCACAACAAACCCTTCCGCTCAATGATATGTCGGCTTTCAGACCTATCAAAGAAAACTGGAGTATTGTTGGAGGCGTTTCTTCGAGCATTGACCAATTGAATACAACTAACACCGAAGCAGGTTCTGGTATCTTGGTTTGTAAACATGAAATTGGAAAATATGGTATTGAAAAAGACTTATTAACTGTCATGGAGCATGGTGATTTAGACCTTGACCTTGATTTTATGATGGCAAAAGGCTCTAACTCAGGTATTTATTTACAAGGACGTTACGAAATACAGTTGAATGATAGTTGGGGAAAGAAAAACCCTAAATATGGCGATGTTGGAGGAATTTATGAGCGTTGGGATGAATCAAAACCCGAAGGTTCGAAAGGTTACCAAGGTATTGCTCCTCGCCTAAATGTGGCAAAAGCTCCAGGTTTGTGGCAAAATATCAAGATTTCATTTCAAGCACCACGCTTTGATGCCAATGGGAAGAAAATTAGCAATGCAAAAATTCTTTCGATTATATTAAATGATGTATTGATTCATGAAAATGTTGAAATAACTGGCCCTACCCGTGGTGCTTTGGTCGATAATGAGGTTACACAAGGGCCGTTACGTTTTCAAGGCGACCACGGAAATGTGGCGTTTCGTAATATTAAGTATAAAAGCTATAACCAAAAAGCTTTAACTTTTAGCGATTTGAAATATGGCGTTTACAAAGGAAACTTCCGCACCGTTGCTGACATTGAAAAACTAAAACCAACTACAAGTGGCAGTGTGGCTCAGTTAAACTGGAATGTAAGTAATGCCGAAAATGAGTTTGCTGTAAAATATGTAGGTAAAATCAATGTGCCAGAGGCGGGTAAATATACTTTCACGGCAGTTCATGGTGGAAATACCCAAATGAAAATCAATGGACAAGATGCTTTCAAGAATGGTTGGTTGAATTCGGGTGAAAGTCGCCAAACCACCCTTGACTTACCTGCTGGTAATGTTGATTTTGAAATGTATTATTGGAAAGCCGATGGCTGGTTACAACCTTCATTAGGTCTTTATGCCGAGTCGGAAACGATTCGTAAACAACCTCTCCATTATGCCAATTCGGCACTTGTAGCTAATCCAACTTCTCCGATATTACTCAATACCACTACCGAACCAGTTATCTTACGTTCATTCATGGACATCAAAGAAGATGGTAAAAACAAGCGAGTTGTACATGCTGTTTCAGTCGGAAACAAAGAAAACATTCATTTTACTTACGATTTAGATAATGGAGCATTATTTCAAATTTGGAGAGGTGGTTTCTTGAATACTACTCCTATGTGGAACGACCGTGGAGATGGAAGTTCAAGACCAATGGGAAGCAGAACGGCATTGAGCGATGCACCCTTATTAAATGTGCTTGGTTCGCCAGAAAAAGCATGGGGAGAACTTGATGCTACTTACCGTCCAAGAGGATATGAATTAGACGAAAATGGTCAACCTACATTCAAATATGACTTTGCTGGAGTAAATATTAGTGATAAAACCACGCCAAGTGAAGATGGAAAAATGTTTAAGCGTGAAATCACTGTAAAAGGTTCAGCAGCAAATCTTTATGCGAGATTGGCTACCGCCAAAAACATTGCTAAAACAGCAGATGAATTATATATTATTGGCGAAAACGCTTATTATATCAAAGTGGCAGACGGTACGCCAAGTATTCGAGAATCAAATGGAGTGAAAGAATTGATTGTACCTGTGGGTGAAAAAATTACCTATTCTATTATTTGGTAAAAATAAGTGTGTCACACCTTAAAGGTGTGACACACTTGGTATGTAAAATTTAAAAAAGAATTCAAATGAAAAATATCATAAAAATATTTATTTCTTTCATGACATTTTCGAGTGTTTTTGCCCAAAACACTGCCGAAAATGATTATTACCGTATCCTTACATTGCCAGTTCCTGAAAGCATGCTTTTGGAAGTGGGAGGTATCACAACTATGCCGAATGGAGATGTAGCATTAGCCACTCGACGAGGCGATGTTTGGATTATCAATAATGCTTACATGAATGGTGGTTCGGCTCCTTATTACCGAAAATTTGCTACTGGTTTGCACGAAATATTAGGTCTTGTTTATAAAAATGGGGCTTTTTATTGTACTCAACGTGGCGAATTAACCAAGCTTATTGATAAAAATGGTGATGGAAAAGCCGATGTTTATGAAACAGTTTGCAATTTGCCTATTTCAGGACATTACCACGAATATACTTTTGGCCCAAAAGTAATGCCTGATGGCTCAATGATTATCACTGGAAACGTTGCTTTCGGCGATGAAGAATGGTGGAGAGGCGAAAGTCGCCGACCAGGCAGAGGTTGGGCAATGAAAATTTCGGAAGATGGAAAATTAGAGCCTTACGCCACGGGTATGCGTTCACCTTGTGGAATAGGGGCGATTGATGGTGAATTTTGGTACGGAGATAACCAAGGAGATTGGATGGGTTCGGGCTTTATCGCTCAAGTAAACAAAGGTGATTTTATGGGGCATCCAGCAGGTTTACGTTGGACAGGCGAACCAAATTCTCCAGTAAAATTGACTACCGAACAGTTATACGCAAAGATTGACCCACGCAAAACCAAAGATGCCAATGGCTATTATATCAAGCCAGAAAATATTGAAAACGAGCGTGGAAAATATCTTTTTGAAATGAAAAAAGATATTCCTGAGTTAAAATTACCAGCCGTTTGGTTGCCTCATGGTGTTTTAGGTATTTCAACCTCTGAAATCATCAAAGACGAAACCAATGGTGCTTTTGGCCCATTCGCTGGACAACTTTTCGTAGGCGACCAAGGAAAAAGTAATTTGACAAGGGTATTTATCGAAAAAGTAAATGGCGAATATCAAGGAGCAGCATTTGCATTCAAAGAAGGCTTTCAATCAGGAACGCTTCGCATGGTTTTTGGCAATGACGGCTCCATGTTTATAGGCGAAACCAACCGTGGTTGGGGTTCAGCAGGAACAACAACTTCGGGCGTAGAACGTTTGGTTTGGACAGGAAAAATGCCTTTTGAAATGAAAACAGTAAAGGCTACACCTGATGGTTTTGAAGTAGAATTTACCAAACCTATCAATAAAGCCACTGCTGCCAATTTCAAGAATTATCAAATTCGTAGCTTTATTTATAAATATCAACCTGTTTATGGTAGTCCAACTGTTGATGAAAAATTCTTGAATGTAAAAGGCTTGAAAGTTTCAGATGATGGCATGAAAGTAAGATTATTGGTTGATGGTTTAAGAGAGCATTACATTCATGAACTAAAAGCAGATGGTGTGAAAGATCTTGATGATAAAACGCTTCTGCATAATACAGCTTATTATACTTTGAATAATATCCCGAGTGGAGAAAAAATGAGCAATTTTATTCCTCGTCCAGCCAATTTACCTGTGACAGGCACTACCACTGCAGCAGTAAAACTCACCACACCTGATGATGTTAATGCCAAGAAATCAGTGGCAAAAGCACCAACTTTTGAAGAAGTAAAACCTTTACTACAAAAACATACTTGTTTGGCTTGTCACCAATCTGATAAGCGTATGGTTGGTCCAGCTTATAAAGATGTAGCTAAAAGAGGCTATTCAGATGCAAAAATTGTAGAATTAATCTACAAGCCTCAGCCTAAAAACTGGCCAGAATATGCCACCGAAATGGCTCCAATGCCGCAAGTGCCACGAGCCGATGCCTTGAAAATTGCTTCTTGGATAAATTCTTTGAAATGATAAGTTCTATAAATAAAAATAAGCTCTTTCGGGATTTTCGGAAGAGCTTATTTTTTAATCATAAAGTTAATTTTTAAATCTTTTTATAATCATCTTCATCGTATTCTCTATTCATAAATTTAAAGGTTTTGGGTAGTACTTTAGATTTTATCCCCAATAATTTTTCTGCTTTTATCTTTTCTGAAAATTCGACAATACTCTTTTTGGTAGGAAATAGACTTATATGATTGACAATGTTCCACATAAGGTTAAAAACTAAATTATCCATAAACAATAAATCCTCAATTTTAATGTTTTTTGAATTTCCATCATGAATAAACTCACACCTTTTTTTATATAATTCTCTAATTTTTTCTTCAAATTTTTCTTCTTTCCAATATCCAACCCATCCTATAAATGCTTCTACTCTTTCAGGTAGCATATCTGTATATTTATCACCTTGTTCAGTTAGTAACATTTCAACAATAATCATATTCCATATAAAACAGGTTTCTAAATCTCTGGATTTCATACTTTTACCAATCATTACTGCTGCTCGTACTATTGTATCTTTCCACTTTACTTGAATTTCCTTATTAGATGTAGATATAATTGCAATTAAGTTGAAAAAGAAAAAATTATCATGAAAATTACGCCATTCTTTATTTAAACAAAAAGGCAATACTTTATTCTCAAAAGACATATGTATTGAACCTATGAATTTTGATTTGTTTAAGATGTAACTATTAGCAAAATCTCGCTGTTTAATTATTCCAAATTGTGAATTATTCTGTCGTGAACAATATCCTAATTGTGATAAAGATAAAATATTTACAGCTTCTTCGATTATTAATCTACATTCTTCTTTCTTTTCTTCTGGGTCACCTCGAAAAATCAAAAAAGCATAGGTTTTTGATTCTTTAAAGATAATATTTTCATACTTTTTACTGATAATTACAGAAAATACACATGGAAGTCCTAATCGTTTTCTTACATATGGGATTTTAGCTATATCAATAAAAGTAACTCTTCCTATCTTTATCTCTTTATCTAATTCACCCGTTATTTCAAGGTTATAAATTGGAGTTATATAAACCCAGTTATTCTTTTCTTCGGGTGTTCCCATTTATGTTTTTTTAAAATTAAGGAGTATAATACAAAATCATAATAAAAAAATGATGCCTTGACAAAAATACGTTCCTACACAATCTTCTGAATAATACTTCCTGTCGCTTTTTCTTTCAGAATTACTTTTTTTCTTCCGTCAGGGAGCAACTCGTCTTTGATGTGCCAATGGTCAGCATCAAAATCTACAAATGGTGAAGGCTCGGTAACATCGTTTCTTCCTCGCCAATCTTTGATAAGCACTGGCTCCCATTTTTTTGTTTTTGCTGATTTATAACAAGCATCAATTACGGCATTGACAATATAACCATCATAAAAACTTTCCATCGGTGTTGTGCCATTGTCGATGCTATCAAACATATCGGTAAACATGTGTGTGTAGCCCAACGAATTTACTTCATCGCCCACAGGAAATAGCCAACCTGATGCTGTTTCAGCTTTCTCTGCCACATAACTGCCTTCTGTGGCAGCCGTAAACATCTCAAAACCTGTTCGCATAAAATGGTCGGTACGAATCACCCCTTCTGTTCCTGAAACTTCATCACGCAAATCCATGCCTCCACGAAACGACCAACTTACTTCAAATTGTGCTACTGCTCCACTCGCATATTTCACCAAAGCAATCGCATTATCTTCTGCTTCGATGGGCTTTACTTGCGTAGCTGCCCAGCACATTACTTCAACTGGACGAATATCTTTTCCGATATAGTTTCGTGCTATTTCGATGCAATGACAACCCAAATCAACGATTGCTCCACCCCCTGCTTTTTTCAAATCCCAAAACCAACTTGAATGCGGTCCTGGGTGTGCCTCACGAGACCTTGCCCAAGTTACACGACCTATCACGCCATTTTTGACCGACTGCAAAGCATGTAAAGTTTTAGGTGTATAAGCCAAATCTTCCAAATACCCATTAAAAATCCCAGCTTTTTCGACCATATCTAAGATTTTCTTCGCCTCTGCACCTGTCCGAGCCAAAGGTTTGGTACAAAGCACATTTTTCTTGTGTTTGCAGCAAAGTTTGATGGCTTCAAAATGCAAATCATTTGGCAGTCCAACCACAACTGTATTTACACTTGGGTCTTTGATGGCATCTTCCATGCTGGTCGTAAATCGTGGAATATTCCATTCGTCGGCAAAGGCTTTTCCACGCTCTTCGCTTCTCGAATAAACCACCTGAACTCGGTCGGGGCGACGGTGTTCATGTAGTGATTTTGTATAAAACCAGCCAATAAGGCCAGTACCAAGCATCGCAATATTATGAGGCTTACTCATTGATTATCAAGTTTTTATAAAAGGTTGATAGATTATTTTTCTCACTTGTATAGACAAGTAACGATGCAAGATACAAAAGAAAAATAAATTATCTAAAACAATGACTCAAGAGATTGATTTGCTTTGACTGATTTTGCAAATTGGTCTAACTGACCGTATGTTGCTTTGTATAAAAATACCGCCATACTGATTCTTTTTACACCACAATCGGCTAATGTTTTGAAGGAAGAAAGCTTTGATGTACCCACAACATTTAGAGGAAGTGTAATCGAAGAAGCAATTTCTTTTATAACTTCTGGGTCAGCTATTGCAGTTACAAACAAACCATCGGCACCTGCTTCTTGGTATAATTTTGCTCGTTTGATGGTAAGTTCAAGTGGTGAATCCAATTTTTGTAAAAAGCCATCGGTTCGGGCATTAATAAAGAGTTTTTGATTGTTTCTTTCCAAATGATTTTTAATAGCATCAAGCTTTTTCAAATAAATTTCTTCGCCTTGAGCATCTTCCAAATTGATTCCCACCACCCCAGTATCAATGAGTTGCTCAATATTGTCTGTCAAGTCGTTTAGATTATTGGTATAACCTCTTTCTAAATCAACTGATAGTGGTATTTGAGTACAATTAGCAATCCTTCGTACAATATATAGTAACTCATTGAACGGCATTTTTTCACCATCTTCGTACCCTAATGAATTGGAAATAGCTCCGCTTGATGTGCCAATGGCGTCATAACCATTTTGTTCTATGAGTTGAGCACTCTTTACATTCCAAGCATTGGCAAGAATCAATGGTGTTGAATTGTGGTGCAATTGAAGAAATTTTTCGTAGTTATTCATGATTTTCATCTATTAAAACACATCAACCCCTTTTCCTGTATTGATAAAATTGAACAGGCTTTTTTCAACTACTTTTGCCCAACCACTTGAACAGCCCCCATAACATTCGATTGTGGGTACTAAACCATGATGAATAAAGGATAGTTTAGTTTTGTTTCCTTCTGGTTCTATATTAAATTCTATAGTAGTACCCGTCCATTCATCTTTTTTCTCTACAAAACTCAAACTACTTTCGGTTACCAACCAAACTACTTTTTTATCCTTAATCAATTGAACAATTTTTTGTTTTGATAAATGATATGGCTTCATGTGATAGATAAACTCATCATTTAGGTTTGTTGTGTCGCCCGTTATTTCACCTTGCCACCAGCCACGTACATTGTTAATGGCCTCAAATACTTCCGATGGAGATTTATCGACAATAATTGAAGTTGTAAAATCTTTTTCTTGTTTCATTTTCTTGGTTTTTTCATTTATCGGGTAAGCCCCATTTTTCTACTAATTCAGCATTCATTCCACCTTCTTTTGGATTTGGTCTTCCTTCTCCAGTGCTAATCAAACGCTGCAAGCTCCCTTGTATATAGCTTGTCCAAGCATCGTGACAAACATCATAGCATTCATACTCAGGTACTAATCCTTGATGGGTGAATGTTATTTTTGTTTTATCACCCTCTTTTGAAATGTCAAAAATTAGTTTTGTCCCTACCCATTCCGTTTTATCTTTTGTGAAACTGAACTGATTATCTACTACTTCGTAAACCAATTTTTTATCTGGAATTAATTCGATGAGTTTGAGTTTACATAAATGCACATCCTTATAATGATAAAAAAAAGTTTCATTAAGTTGATCAGTACTGCCTTCTATTTCTACCGACCACCATGCACGGAAATTCTTTATAGCGTTGAATGTCGTTGTAGGATTTTGGTTCACCAAAATGCTTGACGTAAAGTCTTTATTTTCCATCTTTTTTTTATTTAAGTAATATCAATTGCCCTACATGATACGAAAGATGCGTTGTTCGAGTTAAAATGATGTTTAATTTATTGCGATGCGGTTCTTTTTCAAAATCTTCTGCAGCAACTGAAGTATGTTTTTCAAACCATTCTTCGGTTGCTATACTCTCCAATTTTGGCGTCAATGTTTCTAATTGATTTTTCCACAAAACTCTCAATTCCTGAACCGAAGGAATTGTCTCAGCTGATTTGTCAGGAGATTTTACAAATATTTCATAAAGTTCGGGATGCTCCATTTCGCCTAAATTCAGCAAAGGCAACATGGCATCATGCACGGCAATCAGATGCCCCAAAATGTAGATACCTCTGTTCTTATTTGGTGCAATCTCTTTTTGCAATTGCTCATCAGTAATTGATTGTAGAATGTTATCACAATTTTTAAGTAGTGTATTCCATCGGTCAAATACCATTTTTACGAGTAAGTGATTTGTTGTCATTTTTATATGATTTAAAATTTTTCTCCACAAAGGTATTGCCTAAATAGCACTTCAAAAAGGTGTAAAATAGACAATCTGACGGGTTGATTTAGACAAATATGTCGCCTAACTTTGCAGAAAAAATGATATGAAACATCTGACCATAATTATACCTAATGGTGAAAATAATATAAGCAGTATTACCGGTGCTTATGAAATTTTCACGAAAGCTAATGAGTATTGGAAAGAAAGGGAAAAACAGGCATTGTTTACCATTCAGTTAGCTGGAATTTCAGAAAAAGTGGATTTTAATGAAGGTTTGTTTACTGTAAAACCTCATTTGAATATTGCTGCAATTTCCAAAACCGACCTCATTATTATTCCTTCACTCAATCATAATTACGTGCTTGCCTTGAAAGGAAATGAATTACTCGTTGATTGGCTGAAAAAGCAATATAAAAATGGTGCTGAAGTAGCATCTATTTGCACAGGTACATTTATGTTGGCTTCATCTGGATTGCTCGATGGAAAAGTTTGCTCAACGCATTGGTCGGTTGCTGAAAATTTTAGAGTAATGTTTCCAAACGTCAATTTACAGACCGACAAATTGATTACTGATGAAAAAGGAATTTATACCAATGGTGGTGCATATTCTTTTCTGAATTTGATGATTTATTTGATTGAAAAATATTATGATAGACAAACAGCTATTTATTGCTCAAAAGTCTTTCAAATTGATTTAGACAGAAATTTACAGGCAGAATTTTCTATATTCAATGGTCATAAAAAACACGATGACGAAACAATAAAGGAGGCCCAAACTTATCTTGAAAAAAATTATAACAATAAAATTTCTATTGAATTTTTATCAACAAAATTTAATACGGGTAGAAGAAATTTTGACCGAAGATTTATCAAAGCAACGGGTCTTACTCCACTTGATTACTTGCAAAGAGTAAAAGTTGAAGTAGCCAAAAAATCGTTTGAAAACGAAAGAAAAAATGTCAATGAGGTGATGTATGAAGTTGGTTATAACGACAATAAAGCATTTAGAGAGGTTTTTAGTCGCATAACTGGCATGTCGCCTATAGAGTATAAGTCAAAATATAATAAAGGAAGCTATTAAGTTTTACTTTGCTTTGGTCAATAATAATGTCATTTATCAATCACAACGCCATCAAAAGCATTCAATTTATCAAGCTGAAAAATGACATATCCATCTTTCCATGTAAAGCTAATCGGTTTTTGATTGGTTATTGAAAAAACCTTTGAGGGTTTAAACAACGACTTTACTTTGAAATCAAGTTTATAAATGGGTAATGGTTCAAAATAAGTATTTCCGCTAAAACCTGTTAGGTTTACAAGATGCAAAATCATTCCATCGTTAGCTATTTTATTTTTTGTTGTAGGTGTATTCTTTGTATAGTTTTGAACAATGACCTCCACTCTCTCAGGAGCATTTGTTTTGACCAACTCATTTGCTTCTGGATAAACATAATCAATCACATCAAGCAAGATATTTTTGTGTTCTTCATAACCATGCAAATAGTATAATCGCCCGAGATTGATTGGTAAAATAACATTTTTACTCAGTTTTTGAAACTTCACTCCCATGCCATAAAAGCCTGTTGGTTCGTGTCCACCAATAATTTCGGGTGGTCCTGGCCTACCTTTCGCTAAAATTGGCAAAAAAACTGTATCAGCAGCACTGAAATCATACTTACCCAAATTGAATTTCCAAAAGAGCATTTTTTGTTTTTTGAATCGCTTAAAAAGCTCCTTATTTGCTGGATTTAAGTAATTTCCACTACCTTCATTGTCTTTACTGATAATTTTTGCCCCAAATAAATCAAGTAATAATGCGGGATTATCAAAAAGAGAAGTGTTGGTCGCTATTAAATTAACACCTTGTTGAGATGCTTCTTTAAGTACTTTGACCGAGGCTGAGTTGAGATAGGTAATGTCAGGAAGAATCAATATTTTGTATTTTTTTATCTTCTCCGATAAATTTCCAATTTGCGAATCTTCAATCAAATCAAAAGGAATATGTGCTTCTTTCAACATCAACTGAATACCACGATATTCTTGCATCGGCAAGCCACTCGGCCATGAACCTGGGGCGATAATGGCAATTTTGGCAACCGATGTATATTTCCCAAAATACTGCTCATGTTTTTTATGGTGAGCATAAATCTTTTTTATCACATCAAAATTCCGCTCATCTTCATAGCCTCTCATATCGCCCATCATGCTAATATCCAACCCTGAGCCATTGGCAATATTTTCGTAAAGCCTGATTCCGACTTCTTCTGGCTCAACGGCATTGTAGCGTGATTGAAATGAAATTTGTTGAATACTACTATTGCTAATGATATGTGTCGGAAATGAACTTGACGCACTATTGACATTTTCGGAAGCCGAATAAGGCCAATAAGGTAAACTATTTGTCTGAGATTCATGTCGAATAATATCTACATATTTGTCGAGATACGTACAAATCGCAATTTGCTTACTTTTCGATTTTACGAGTTCGTGTAGGCGTTTCGACCAATCTTCTACGGTAAACTTCTTAAATTCAAGGTATTTTTGAAAAACTGAATCTGCTTTGTTTTCTTCTAAAGGAAGTTTCAAACCACCACTAAACTCCGAAAAACGCTTTTTATCTGCCTCATTTTGGTCAATTCCATGATATTTTCCTTCATAAGGGTTATTGACTTGATAACCTGGCATATTCAAGAAAATCCCATCAATCGGAAATCTGTCAATCACTTCTTCGATGATTTTAAAGGCATATTCCTGCACATACGGAGCATTTATCGACACCACATACATATCAGTATTAATGATGCGTTCGCCCTTCGGCGAAATATAACACCAATCAGGATGAGCCTTAAAAATGCTTTCATGCACTCGGCTAAAATCAAATCTTACAATAACTTTGATATTATTTTGATGGCATTTCTTCACTACTTCCTCCAACATATTCGAATTCATATATGGATTGATATAATGAAAAGGGAGTTTGCTCGGGAAAAAAGCCATGATTCCACCCGCATTAATCAAAAGTGTGTTGGCCGAAAAATCCTTTAAATCTTTGATTAATGAATCAGGATTGAGTGTTGCCGCTTCATAAGCAGGAAGATTGGTCTGAATTACACGCAAGTTATTTTGCTTCCACCACTGTGCAGTTGCTGTTTTTTGAGCAAAAGTAGGGAAGAAAATCAAGCAGAAGATGCCTAATAAATAGCGTTTTTTCATGAAAAACTGGCTTTTGTTTATAGAAAAGTATATAAAACTACTTCTTTTTCTTCTTATAAACACAAGTTTTATTATCCGACTTCACATAATAAGATTTATAATTAGTTGCCTTTTTGTCAGTACAGCCGCAAAGATTCAACAACTCAACTTTACGAAAATCAACAGGATGGCTTTCGCTTTGTAGTGAAATAGACCCTTCTTTTAAAAGTTTTACTTCCGCCATCAATTTTTCATCATGACCACTTACATTTCCACCACCGATTTGTGGTTTTAGGTATTCTAAAACTTTCTCCCCGTTGACATAATGAGTAATGGCCGAGTCACCCAAAACAACAACTTCTGCTCTTACCCATTGGTCGCCATCATAAGTTTTTGAGGTTGAATTAATGCAATGACGCTTATCCAATTTGTTTTCATAAACAATATTTGTTCCGGGCGTACATACATTACAGGTAGTACGACTCCCTTTTCCTAAACCTCCTAATAATTGCACTTCAATCGAAATTGGAAAATCTTGGTCTTTTCCCATACTTTCAGGAGTTTGACCATGCACCATGATTCCACTATTGCGAGTTGCCCAACCCGGCCCTTCGATTGCTTGCTCGCCTACAAACCTATATTCTACGGCAATCTTATAATAAGAAAATTTATCTTTATAGAAAATATGCCCAAATCGCTCATTAAAAGCAGGATATGCACTGGCATCATATCTGACTTTCATTAGTCCGTCTTCCACTCGAAATGTTTTGCCATAATTATCATTTAGTGCGTAATTTCTAATTTTGACTTTCCAACCGTCTAAATTTTTACCATTAAAGAGTTGTTTCCACTCTTTTTTATCAATTTCTTGGGCAAATACAATACACGGGAATAACAGAAAAACGAGGAGTTTTTTCATAGAATAATATTTTTATAAGGGTTAAACTTTCTATAACCGAAAGGTACGAAAGAAAAATAAAATGTAGAAATTATATCAACAAAAGCCCAAGATGATTTTACCTAAGTGCGATAAGAAAAGAGATTTGAATGTATTTCTGTGGACAATCGACCGTTGATAATGGGCTAAAAATTACCCAATCTCGATTTCATCACCCAATTTATTGAGGAAATGAAACTCGGTGATACCGATAGAAGAATCTTTAATGAGTTTTACCCAAACCCTGTATTTAAAGAACCATTTCATTTGTTTTGAAATGATACCTTCACGGTAGTAGGCATAAATAAATGGATGCAACACAATACTAATGCCGCTTTCATTTTGTTTCGAGAGGATGTAATCTAAGTTATTTTCAATCAAGTCTGTAATCACAATACTTGCTTGAATTGTACCCGTTCCGCCACAAGTTGGGCAAGTTTCACGAGTAACAATATTCATTTCTGGGCGAACACGCTGGCGAGTAATTTGGAGCAAACCAAATTTTGAAATCGGCAAAATTGTATATTTCGATCGATCTCCTTTCATTTCCTCTTTCATTGCTTCTTGAATCAAACGACGATTTTCGTTTTTCTTCATATCAATGAAATCAACCACGATGATTCCACCCATATCACGCATACGCAGCTGGCGACAAAGCTCTTTGGCAGCTTCCAAGTTGACAGCCAAAGCTGTTGACTCTTGGTCATCTTCCTGAGTAGATTTATTGCCACTATTTACATCAATTACGTGAAGTGCTTCGGTGTGTTCGATAATCAAATAACCGCCATTTGGCAAGCTAACTGAGCGTCCGAACAATGATTTTAGTTGTTTTTCGATACCAAATTGCTCGAAAAGTTTACTTTTTCCTGAATGAAGTTTCAGGATTTTCTCTTTATCAGGAGCAATCGTATGCAAGAAACTCTTGATACTTTCGTAATTTTCTTTTGAATCCACATAGATATTGTCGAAATCATCATTCAACATATCTCGCAAAATAGACGAAGCCCTATCCATTTCACTGATGATTCGGTCACGAGGTTTGGCATCACGAAGTGCTGTCATTCCTGCTTCCCATTTCTCTACACAAAACTCAATATCACGGTGTAATTCGTCCATATCTTTTCCTTCAGCAACCGTTCTGACAATCACAGCAAAGTTTTCGGGCTTCACCGACGACACCATTTTGTGTAATCTTTGACGCTCTTGCTTGTTTGTGATTTTCTTAGAAATATTGACTGAATTGCCAAAAGGTACTAAAACGACATTACGTCCTGCAATCGAAATATCGCAAGAAAGTCTTGGACCTTTGGTAGAAATGGGTTCTTTTACAACCTGCACTAAAACAGGTGTATTTTTTGTAATAACGTCATTGATTTTACCAAACTTTTCAATGTCTTGCTCCAATTGAAAACCTTTCAAGCGGAGATTAACAGGGCGTTTGGCAATAACATCCTTTACAAATTTATTAAGAGAATTGTACGAAATGATTTCGTTATAGTGAAGAAAACCGTCTTTATCATAGCCAACATCAACAAAAGCTGCATTGTTTCCTTGTACAACTTTCTTGACTACACCCAAATAAATATCCCCGACGGAGAACTGGTGTTCCGTCTCGTCAAAGTGATATTCGATTAGTCTCTTGTCTTGTACAAGGGCTATTCTATCACCTTTCTGTGTGGTACTGATATATAATTCGTTACTCAAAGTTGAGGTAGAATCAAGGGGTTTAGATATTTGGTTTGGCTAAGGTAAAAAATTGGTTTGATAGTCATGTGTTAGGTACATTAGCTATCAAACCAAAGAAAAATTATTTTTTCTTGTGACGATTCTTTCTAAGACGCTTTTTTCTTTTGTGCGTAGCCATTTTGTGGCCCTTTCTTTTTTTTCCGCAAGGCATAATAGTAACTGATTAAATTACCCCCAACCCTAAAAGAGTTGTTGAGGTGTTAAAAAATAAATTTTATATTTCCTCCCCTTGAGGGGTGGGGATTTCTTTATCGAACCGCAAAGATAATGAATTATTTCAAACTCTCCAAAGCCTTGTTTACTTCTTCTAATAAAGTTGGATCTTTTACTTTCTTTTTTAAGTCTTCAAATATCGTTCGAGCCTGTGCCTTTTCTTTTAGTTCGATTAAACTATACCCTAAACCTAATTGTGCATTGAGGTTTGCAGGATTTAATCTCAAAACTTGTTTGAAACGGTCAGCAGCTTTTGCATATTGATTTGACTGCATCGAAAGTACCCCCAAATTCATCAGTGCTGGTTCGTAATTTGGTTCTTCAGTAATCACTTCACGCAACATCATAATCGCCTGCATAGGCGAGTCAGACTGTACATAAGTCATCGCCAAATTAGTTTTTGCTTGTAGTTGACGTGGGTTTTTCTCTAATACTTTTTGGTAACACGCCCGAGTTTTTTCCGTGTAAAGTGCAATATTTTCCTGACGAAGCGATAATGTATAGGCTTGATAATACATATCTCCAGCTTGCATCCAGTTTTCAGCGGTTGGCTCTACAATAGCAATCTTTTCGGCATAGACCGCAGCACTATCAAAACGATTTGCCTTCGCAAAAACCTGAGCAATTTGTCCATACAAAACTTTTTTATCAGTTGTGCCTGTCAGTTTTTGCTTCAAAACATTGATTTGTTTCTCTTGTTCGGCTGAAAGTTTAGGAGCTTGCGAACTTTCTTGATGCTCCTCTTCTTTGGCGGATGATTTTGTTTCAGTGACCTTATCTCGATTGGCTTTGGCTTCGTCTTTTACAACCACCTTGGGGCGAGAATAAAGAAAGCCCGTGAGGGCTACTGCTAAAACAATCAAAATAATAAAATGTTTTTTCATGTTTTTTAGATTTGTGCTCGATTAAATTTTATCGTGGGTAGGGTAAAAAAAGCCTACCCATGATTATTTAATGAGCATCACAATCATTCAAGATTATTTTACACTTGATTTTACTTGATCAGTAAATTCTTTGGCAGGTTTAAAGCCAGGAACTGAATGAGCAGGAACCATCACGGTAGTTTTTGCTGAGATATTACGAGCTTTTTTTGCGGCTCTATGTTTATTTACAAAACTTCCAAAACCTCTCACATAAACAGCATCTCCACTTGCCAATGAGTCCTTTACTGTATCGAAAAATGCTTCAAGGGTTGTTGATACACTTGCTTTGTCCACGCCAGTCTTGTCGGCAATTGCCACGATTACTTCTGCTTTAGTCACGGTAAAAAAAATATTTAGGTTATTAAATTGCTTTGTTAAAAAATTAAAGAGAGGTTTACAATTTTTGAACCAAAATTTTGGCTGCAAAAAATATTTAGAGACATCTATTTAATACCCGTAAACACTTTGGTTTACTTTTGGGTTTGCAAAGATAGGGGTTTTAAAAACATTCTGCCAAAAAGATTTAAACATTTTTTTTCGTAATTGCTTAATAATAAATGAGTTACAAAATACTTAGTAGTAAATTACGGCTTTTTAGCCAATAAATTTGATGTATTTAGGAATAAAACTTAGATAAAAATTGGAAACAGACACTTTTTATAAAAAGATAATTGAGTGGTATTACCTCAACAAACGAGCATTACCATGGCGAAATACAAAAGACCCATATCAGATTTGGCTATCGGAAGTAATTTTGCAACAAACTCGTGTGGCTCAGGGCTTGCCCTATTATGAGAAATTTGTAGAACAATATCCCACTATCCAATTACTTGCCAGTGCCGATGAAAAAGATGTATTAAGGCTTTGGCAAGGTTTGGGTTATTATTCAAGGGCAAGAAATATGCACACAACAGCCAAAATTATCGCTGATGATTTTGATGGGATTTTTCCGAATAACTACGAAGGTTTGCTAAAGCTCAAAGGAATCGGGCCTTATACCGCAGCAGCCATTGCTTCTTTTGCTTTCGATGAAAAGGTAGCTGTTGTTGATGGCAATGTTTACCGAGTTTTAGCACGGGTTTTTGGTGTCGAAACTGATATTTCAAGTCATGAAGCAAAAAAAATATTTAGTGATTTGGCCAATAAATTAATTCCTGAGTCGAACCCAAGCACTTATAATCAGGCAATCATGGAATTTGGGGCTACTCATTGTATGCCAGCCAATCCTGCGTGTTTGTTTTGTATATTTCATTATGATTGCGTGGCAAATACTACGGGTAAACAAGCATCTTTACCAGTAAAATCAAAAAAAGTAAAAGTTAAAAATCGCTTTTTTGATTATTTCATCATTGAAAAAGATAGTCGTTTTTTGATGCACCAACGCTCGGGTGGAGATATTTGGTCAGGTCTTTATGATTTTTATTTGGTGGAAAGTGAAGAAAAACTCATCACTTTAGATGAAATTAATTTAGAAAAAAATGACTTTTTGCAAGAAGTTTTGTCTAAATCAATAGTTAAAAATGTTTCTGAAAATTTTAGACATATTCTAACACACCAACGCATTGAAGCGAGGTTTTGGCACATAATTCTCAATAGTGAGGTGACATTGCCCGAAGATTATTATTTTTATTCATTAGAAGAAATTGAAGATTTACCAAAACCAATTTTAATAGAAAAACATTTGAAAGGCTTGGCTTTTTTGGCTTAAAATTGCTCTTTAAATGATTGTATATCTCCTAAATTTTCATTAAATTTACTTGTAAAAATAACGAAACCTCAAAAAACACAAAAAAATGGCTGGTGTAAATAAAGTAATTTTATTGGGCAGATTAGGTTCTGACCCCGAAGTAAGAACGCTACCAAGCGGGGGAAAAGTCGTAACTTTTAGTATCGCTACTTCTGAAAATTATAATAATAAAAATGGCGAAAAAGTAGAACAGACCGAATGGCATCGCATTGAGTTATGGGAAAACTTGGCAAATATTGCCGAGCAATACCTCAAAAAAGGTGACATGGCGTATGTAGAAGGAAGAATCAGAACTGAAAAATGGACGGATAAGGAAGGTATTGAGAGAAATACAGTGAAAATTCGTGGAAATACATTACAATTGGTAGGGGGAAGAGGTAGAGATGCCGATGAAAATGATGCTGTACCTGCCTCAAGCAGCAATAATTACGTACCAAAACCCGCACCAATACCAACACCTCCGCCAGTAGAAATGGCCGGTAGCGGTAGTGACGATTTACCATTTTAATAAATATTTAGACTGTCTCGTAAGAAAATTTAACCCAAAATTATTTGGTGGAAAGTCTTACGAGACAGTCTTTTTTTATGATAACCTCTTCACTCGCTCTCTCAACTGTGTTATTTCATCACGGAAACGAGCAGCTTCTAAAAAGTCTAAATCCTTCGCAGCACGCTCCATTTTTCGTTGTGTTTCTTCCATCAATTTTTCAAGTTGTGGTTTGGTCATATAGCCTACAATTGGGTCGGCAGCAATTGATAGTTGCTCAGGTTCATTATAATACATTTTGGTCGTTGCTTTGCTATCAGCAATAGACGTTTGTTCCATAATTGCCTCTCTCGACTTGAAAATAGTTTTTGGAGTAATCCCATTATCGGCATTGTATTCCATCTGAATTGCACGACGGCGATTGGTTTCGTCAATGGCTTTTTGCATTGAGCCAGTAATTCTATCAGCATACATCAATACTTTACCATTTTCATTACGAGCCGCACGTCCAATTGTTTGAATTAATGAGCGAATATCTCGCAAAAAACCTTCTTTATCAGCATCCATGATGGCTACGAGCGAAACTTCAGGTAAATCTAAGCCTTCACGAAGTAGATTTACACCAACCAACACATCAAAAACACCCAAACGTAATTCACGCAAAATTTCTACTCGGTCGAAGGTTTTTACTTCAGAGTGAATGTAGCGTCCTTTAATGCCTACTTTATCTAAATATTTGCTTAATTCCTCCGCCATTCGCTTAGTAAGCGTTGTAATCAAAACCCTTTCTTTTCGCTGTACCCGCAAATTAATTTCTTCTAATAAATCATCAATTTGATTGATACTTGGTCGAACTTCAATTTCTGGGTCAAGTAAGCCTGTTGGACGAATGATTTGTTCTACGACAACACCCTCGCTCAAACGAACTTCATAATCAGAAGGAGTAGCACTGACAAAAACGGTTTGTCCAACCATTTCTTCAAATTCTTGAAATTTGAGCGGTCGGTTATCCATTGCCGAAGGAAGTCGAAAGCCATATTCTACCAAAGACTCTTTCCGAGAACGATCGCCTCCCCACATGGCACGAATCTGTGGCATGGAAGCATGACTTTCATCAACAACCATGATAAAATCTTCTGGAAAATAATCTAATAAGCAGAATGGTCTTTGCCCAGGTTGACGATTATCAAAATACCTTGAATAGTTTTCAATGCCTGAGCAATAGCCCAATTCTCGCATCATTTCGAGGTCAAATTCTGTTCGTTCTTGAATTCTTTGTGCTTCTAATAATTTACCATCCGACTCAAAATATTTGATTTGTTTGACCAATTCATCTTGAATTTGGTGCATAGCATTTGCCATTACATCTCTTCCAGTTACAAACAGATTGGCTGGAAAAATAGCAATTTGCTTTTCTGAACTTAGCTTTTTGCCATTACTTGGGTCGATTCTTTGAATCTCCTCGATTTCATCTCCAAAAAAAATAAAACGAAAAGCAAAGTCGGCATAGCTTGGATATAAATCAACGGTATCGCCTTTTACACGAAAATTCCCACGCATAAACTCAGCCTCGGTGCGTGAGTATAAAATTTCAACCAAACGAAAAAGAAATTGATTGCGACTAATGATTTGCCCAACCGCTACTTGAATAATGCTCCGCTTCATCTCCGTTGGATTTCCTGCACCATAAATACAAGAAACCGAAGCAATAACAATCACATCTCTCCTACCCGACATCAAAGATGAAACCGTTGAAAGACGAAGTTTGTCAATTTCCTCATTGATTTGAAGATCTTTTTCAATGTATGTATTGGTGGTGGCAATATAGGCTTCGGGCTGATAATAATCGTAATAAGAAATGAAGTATTCGACTGCATTTTCAGGAAAAAAGCTCTTAAACTCGCCATAAAGCTGTGCAGCTAAAGTCTTATTATGACTCAAAATCAACACTGGACGGTCGAGTTGGGCAATGACATTGGCAACAGTAAATGTTTTTCCTGAGCCAGTTACACCCAACAAAACTTGCGATTGCTCGCCCTTATTAATTCCTTCAACGAGCTTGGCAATTGCCTGTGGTTGGTCACCAGTCGGTTTATAGTCAGATACGAGTTTATATTGCATAATTTTGGGTAGAATAATAGAATAGCTTATCTAAGTATAAACACAACTTTTCAGAAGAGAGTTTCTTTTCTTTGAAGAAATATTGAGTTGGAAGAATTGAAAATTAATATTGATATTTTGCTTATCATTGCAAACTAATTCTAAGACTCAAGCCTTATAAAAAATGAAGAAAATAGTACTCTTTCTGTTATTGATTTGTAAAGTTAGTTTGGGACAAAAACTAAAAATTGACACAAAAACCACTTTTCAAACCATTCATAGTTTTGGAGCTTCTGATTGTTGGTCAATGCAAATGGTTGGTGAAAACTACCCTATTGAAAAAAGACAAAAAATAGCTGATTTATTATTTAGCAAGCAATTGGACAAGGCAGGCAATCCTAAAGGAATTGGGCTTTCGATGTGGCGTTTTAACATCGGTGCGGGAAGTACAGAACAAGGCATTGAAAGTAAAATAACAAATGAATGGCGTAGAGCTGAATGTTTTTTAGAAAATGGAAAATATAACTGGAATAAGCAACGTGGTCAACAATGGTTTTTGGAAGCTGCCAAACGAAATGGCGTAGATTTTACCTTAGGTTTCTTGAATTCTGCACCAGTTTCTATGACAAAAAATGGATTGGCAATTGGTAGTGGTAAATTGGGCGAATGGAATTTTGATAAAACCAAAATTGATGTATTTACAGATTTTATGACAGAAGTATCAGCAAAATTGAAATTTGATTACATCAGTCCATTTAACGAACCGCAGTGGGATTGGGGACCTAAATCAAAATCGGGATTTGGTTCACAGGAAGGAACACCTATCAATAATGATGATTTGGCTTGGGCAGTTCGGAAATTAGACTCGAAAATGAACGAACGAAAACTAAGTACCAAAGTTGTCATCAGCGAAGCTGCTCAGATTGATTATTTGTACAAATCGAAGAGCAACCGAAGTGATGTTGGACAAGACAATCAGATTGAAAGTTTCTTTTCGGAATCAAGCAAAAATTATGTTGGCAACTTAAATTCAGTAGAAAAATTGATTTGCGGGCATAGCTATTTTACTACTTCTCCAAGCAATGAGTTAATCAACAAACGTCAAGATTTATCAGAAAAAATTCAGCAACAAAAACTCAACTATTGGCAATCAGAATATTGTGTTTTGGGAGATAATGCTGGCGAAATAGAAGGTGGAGGACAAGATTTAGATATGAAAACCGCCTTATACGTAGCCAAAGTTATTCATGCCGATTTGACTTATGCTAATGCTTCGGCGTGGCATTGGTGGCTTTCGGTGAGTGCCAATGATTATAAAGATGGTCTAATTTATGTCTCAAATAATGGCGTAAAAGGAGAAAATGATAGTAATAAATTTGATGGCGAAATTTATGATTCAAAACTTCTTTGGGCATTTGGTAATTTTTCAAGATTTGTCAGACCAAAAATGCAGCGAATAAAAATCGAAACCGATAATAAAGATTTGATGGTTTCGGCTTATAAAAGTTCAAAACAGTTGGTGGTAGTGATTATAAACCCTGCTCAAAATCAGCGAATTGAACTGCCAATTTTTACAAAAAATCAAGTAATTGATAGCTATACCACATCAAAAGATAAGAATTTGGCTCATAGTCAAATCAAAGGGACAAATATTGAAATACCTGCTGAGGCGGTGGTTACTTTGGTGATGGGGATGAAGTAAGAAGTTGTTTTTTAAAGACACAAAAGTTTGTAAAATACTATCTGTTTGACTTTTCTGAAGTCAGAAACAAAATAAGGTATTTTTTTACTACAAATGTTTGATTTCTAATAAATCTAAGACATCGACATCAGAGATGTCAAACATTTGTAGTAAACAGTTGCAATAAGGCGTTTACAACTTTGGAGAAGTCGCACAAAAACCTCTACTTCTTCTCAAAATAATCAACTGTCAAATGGCAGAGAGCTTTTACGCCGAGACCTAAACCACTATCGTCAATAAAGAAATCGGGCGTATGATGCGGAGCTGCAATGGTGCTTCCGATAGGTTTTCCACCCAAAAAGAAGAAAAATGCAGGTACTTTTTTGCCAAAGAAGCTAAAATCTTCTGCACCAGTGGCAAGAGGAGCTGATAATACATTATCTTTTCCTGCCAAAGCTGTCAGCGTTGGTGCCATTTTCTCAGTTAAAGTTGGGTCATTATATGTTACTGGTACACCAATATTGATTTTCAAATCAGCAGTTGCACCTGCACTTTCAGCAATGTTAGTCGCAATTTCTTCCATTCTTCTGTGAATCAATTTTTGTTGAGGTTCGCTAAAAGTTCTTATTGTCCCAATCATCGTTGCCTCTTCTGGAATAATATTGCTTCTAATTCCAGCATTAAACGCTCCAACTGTAACAATCGCTGGATTTTCAGTAATGTCCACATTTCTGCTGATAATCGTTTGGTAAGCCATGACAATTTGAGAACCTGTCACAATCGGGTCAATACCACTCCACGGACTCGCTCCATGCGTTTGTTTACCTTTAATTTTTAATGTATAAGTATCGGCAGCAGCCATTTCGGGCCCTGAGCGAAAACGAATTTTTCCAACTTCCGTCAAAGAATTAATATGTAAACCAAAAGCTACATCTACTTTTGGATTTTCCATAACGCCTTGCTTAATCATTAAGGCTGCACCGCCTTCTTCACCCGCTGGGGCTCCTTCTTCAGCAGGCTGAAAACAAAACTTTACTGTTCCTGCTAAATCATTTTTCATAGATGAAAGCACCTCAGCAACACCCATCAAAATGGCCACATGTGTATCATGTCCACAAGCGTGCATGACGCCTGTTTTTTGGTTGTTATATTCCGTCACTACATTCGATTTAAAAGCTAACTCTCCTCTTTCAGTAACTGGCAGTGCGTCCATATCAGCTCTTAACAATACAACTGGACCAGGCTTTCCACCTTTCAATACTCCAACCACGCCCGTATAGGCAACTTTTTCTTGTACCTCAATACCCAAAGATTTTAAATGTGCTGCAATTTTTTCAGCAGTTTTGAATTCACGATTACCCAATTCTGGATTTTGGTGAATATCTCTTCGCCAAGCAATGACTTTTTGGTCGATTGATTCGGTTTTTGAATTTATTTTTGATTTCAACGAGCTTTGCCCAAAAGTATAAATACTTGATAATAAGAGCATTAAAAACAGGATTCTTTTCATTTTTTTAAGATTTGGTGATGAAAAATTATTTTAGAATGTATGCGGTCAGATTTTTTTTCAAACATAACGATTCTACTCATAGCTTTAAAATACTTCTCTGTTTTTTCCTGCATTTATTTTGCATTTGCCAAATCATTCTGAATTGTGTTTATTTGTCAAAAAATAAAATTTGATATGAAACCAGTTTACAAAGCACACCCTTGGCATGGAATTCCAGTTGGCGATAAAGCCCCTGAAAGAGTTACAGTTTTTATTGAAATTGTAGCTTCTGATACGATTAAATATGAAGTAGATAAAGAATCAGGGTATTTGAAAATCGACCGACCGCAAAAATATTCAAATATAATTCCTTCACTTTATGGTTTTATTCCACAAACTTATTGTGGTGAAGAAGTAGCCAAATTGGCTCGTGAACGTGGTTCCGAAAAAGTCCAAGAAGGTGATGGTGACCCATTAGATATTTGTGTGCTTTCGAGTCATCATATTCCTCACGGAGATATTTTATTGCAAGCTATTCCAATTGGTGGACTTTGTTTACTCGACAAAGGTGAAGCCGATGATAAAATCATTGCTGTTTTGGTAGATGACCCAATTTATCAAAAATTTGCTGATATTACTGAACTTCCAGATGCCATTCTTACTCGTTTGAAACATTATTTCTTGACCTACAAGAGTTTGCCAGATGAGAAAAATGCCATCGAAATATCGAATGTTTATGGCAGAGAAGATGCTCACGAAGTAATCCGTAAATCAATGATGGATTACCGTGATTTGATTTTCAAGCCAATATAAAGCATAAAATCTGTAAGGATTGAAACGGTTCAACGATTCGCAATCTTTACGGTTTTCTTATGACGAACCCATGAAATATAAAACCTGTAAGGATTGAAAGAATCCTTGCAGGTTTTTTTATATCACAAATTTATTTTTCGTAACTTTGCATCTGATAATCAAGTGTTTATATTAATTACAGCAGTGATGCTGAAAATCCAATGAGGAATTCAGATTCGGGAAGACCACCAAGACCAAGAAAAGAGGCAACAAATAAAACCTCTTCTTCAAGCAAAAAACCATTTAGCACAGATCGTGCATCCTATCCAAATCAAAGAAGAGAAGACGACAGAAAACCGTTCGGTGAGAAAAAACCGTTCTCGAATGACAGACCTTTTCAAAAAAGAGACGATGATAGAAAACCGTTCGGGGAGAAAAAACCGTTCTCGAATGACAGACCTTTTCAAAAAAGAGACGACGATAGAAAACAGTTCGGTGAGAAAAAACCTTTTAGCAACGACAGACCTTTTCAAAAAAGAGACGACGATAGAAAACCGTTCGGGGAGAAAAAACCTTTTAGCAACGACAGACCTTTTCAAAAAAGAGACGACGATAGAAAGCCGTTCGGGGAGAAAAAACCTTTTAGCAACGACAGACCTTTTCAAAAAAGAGACGACGATAGAAAACCGTTCGGGGAGAAAAAACCTTTTAGCAACGACAGACCTTTTCAGAGAAGAGACGACGATAGAAAACCATTCGGAGAAAAATCTAAAAGTTTTTCAGACGAAAAGCCAGCTCATCCATTCAAAAAACGAGATGAAAGTGGTAGAGCAACCTCTAATGACCGAAAAAATGCTTATTCGGCCGATAAACCTCGTTTCCAAAAAAATGAGCCTTTTAAGCCAAAAGAAAATCAAGCAACTTCTTCACGAATCAATGCCCCTGATTATGATGAAGAAAAACTCAGAAGCAAACTTCCCGAAAAAGTACAGAAAAAACTTTTGAAAGAAGAAAAAACTTCCTCTCCTAATGATACTATTAGACTCAATCGCTATATCTCTAATGCAGGAATTGCTTCACGTCGTGATGCTGATGAATTGATTGCTTCGGGGCAAATTACGGTAAATGGCAAGGAAATTACAGAAATGGGCTACAAAGTAAAACCCGATGATGTAGTTAAGTATGGCAAAAAGATTTTGAATCGTGAAAAATTAGTTTATTTATTATTGAATAAACCTAAAGATTTTATCACAACTACCGAGGATCCAGACGAGCGTCGTACAGTAATGGATTTGGTAAAAAATGCTTGTCCAGAGCGAATCTACCCTGTTGGTCGTTTAGATAGAAATACGACAGGTTTGTTGCTTTTGACAAATGACGGAGAATTGGCAGAAAAACTCTCGCACCCTTCAAACGAAATTAAGAAAATTTATCAAGCTGAATTAGATAAGCCTATTAGTATTGAAGATTTTGAAGCAATAAGTAACGGGATAGAGTTGGAAGATGGTTTTATTAAACCTGATGAATTGGCCTTAGTTACACCTGATGCAGAAGTAGTAGGAATTAAAATTCATAGTGGCAAAAACCGCATTGTACGTCGAATTTTTGAAAGTTTAGGCTATGAGGTAATGAAACTCGACCGCACCACTTATGCTGGTCTTGACAAAAAAGACCTTCCTCGTGGCAAATGGCGTTTCTTGACCGAAAAAGAAGTAATTCGCTTGAAATATATGATATAATAATGATGAATTATGAATGGTAAACGATAATTATTGAGCTAAAAATGCTTAATTTACTATAATGGTTTCATAAAAAATCTGTGGGAGTTTCTCACAGATTTTTTTGTTTTTACAAAAAAATACTCATAATTAACTGATAATAAGTAACTTGGCTATACAACATTCATCATTAGCCATTCATCATTTATTATTTCTCATTATTTTTACCATTTTTCATTCGCTATTACATCACACTCCCTAACACAAAATTTATTATCTTTGCCCTTGATTCAAATAAAAGATAAAGTAGATGATGAATTATAGCTTAAACCACGTACCAAAGCGTTCAATCAAACCTCGTGAGTCTGGCCTAACGATGGTAATGGATAAAGGTCTCAGTATCAGAGAAGTAGAAGATATGCTTGATATTTCTGCTCCTCATATTGATATCGTAAAACTTGGCTGGGCAACTTCGTACGTAACTCCAAACTTGAAAGATAAAGTCAAAGTATATCAAAATGCTGGTATTCCGCTCTATTTTGGTGGAACATTGTTTGAAGCATTTGTTGCTCGTGACCAATTTGAAGATTATTTAAGAGTTTTAGACCAATACAATCTCGAACACGCCGAAGTTTCGGATGGTTCTATCGAAATCCCAAGTGATGAAAAGTGTGAATATATTCGTCGCCTTTCTTCACGTGTAAAAGTATTGTCAGAAGTAGGTTCTAAAGATGCTGAAAAGATTTTCGCTCCATATAAATGGATTGAGATGATGCAATCAGAACTTGATGCAGGTGCTTGGAAAGTAATCGGTGAAGCCCGTGAAGGTGGAAATGTGGGACTTTTTCGTAGCAGTGGAGAAGTGCGTCAGGGTTTAGTTGATGAAATTATTCATGCGATTCCTGCCGAAAAAATCATCTGGGAAGCTCCACAAAAATCTCAACAAGTTTACTTCGTAAAATTAGTTGGCACCAACGTAAATCTCGGAAATATTGCTCCAAACGAAGTAATTCCATTGGAAACCATTCGTTTGGGTTTACGTGGCGATACTTTTGCTAATTTCTTGCCAGAAAAAACAAAAAAACGTTTCAAACTCGGTAAATACAGCGGAGATAAGCGTATCATTCAGGAAGAGTGATACGAGTTCTGAATTCTGAGTTTAGAGTTCTGAGTGGTTATACTAAGTTTTCTTTTACTGCTTTTTATGAAAAAATACTGAAAGTATTATTGAGCAAAAATCGTTTAGATTTGCAGTAAGAATTATCAACTTATATAAGTTTTTACAAGATACAAAGAAAGAATTCGTAATGTCAAAGCAAATATTGCGTAGCGGAACCGCAATAGGCTCTAATGTAAATGAAGCACTTTCCTCGGAATCGACCTCAGATTTTATTCATAAATAAAGTATTTCTGCCAAAGAGGTTAGAGAAACATCTTATTGGCTAAAGTTATTACAAGAAACGCAATTTATTGATTCAGATGCCTTTGATTCTATCCATAATGAATGCTTAGAACTACTAAAAATATTAAATAGCATTATCTTAACAAGTAAACAAAAACAAGAGGAAAAGAAAAAGGAATCCGAGTAAAACGCTTTAGCGAACACACTCAGAACTCAGAACTCAGAACTCAGAACTCTCAACATGGAATTTATACACTTTCTTTTAGACTTTCTCAAAGACCCATTGACTACCTTGCAATGGTTTTTGACTGAATATGACAAACTCACTTACGCCATTTTGTTTTTGATAATTTTTGTCGAAACAGGGCTTATTGTAATGCCTTTATTACCAGGCGATTCATTGCTTTTTGCAGTGGGTTTATTGGCATCTACCACTGGCAAATTAGATATTGCTTTTGTCATTCCATTATTGATTTTAGCTGCCTTATTAGGCGATAATGTCAATTATTTTGTTGGAAAAAACTTCAGTAATTTCATCAAATCACGTGAAAAAATTCTTTTTCTTAAACGTGAATATATTACTCAAACAGAAGCATTCTATGAAAAACACGGTGGAAAGGCAGTGATTATTGCTCGTTTTATGCCAATCATTCGTACTATTGCTCCTTTTGTAGCTGGTACAGGAAGCATGAAATACCCAAAATATATTACTTTTTGTCTAATAGGTGCTACCCTGTGGGTAACAAGTATTACTCTTTTAGGATACTTTTTAGGTTCTAATGAGTGGGTGAAAGAAAATTTTGAAAAAGTCGTTTTAGGAATCGTACTTGTTTCAGTACTTCCAATGATTTTTGGTATAATCAAAGCAAAATTCTTTCCATCAAAAAATGAGAATATTGCTTAAAATATTCGTAATTAGTTTTTTTGCTATGAATACACTTGCTCAAAAACCAAATGTTTCAACTACCAAAAGCATCGCTTTTAGGTTGAAGCCAAACGAAGATTTGAAGCAAGGATTACAACATTATATTGACCAAAATGACATTTCAGCAGCCTGCATCTTAACATGTGTAGGTAGTTTGACTTCTGTAAATATTCGATACGCCAACCAAGAAAAATACGAGATGCTGAAAGGGCATTTCGAGATAGTTTCCTTGGTTGGCGTTTTATCAAAAAATGGCTCGCACATCCATATTTCAGTGAGTGATTCTACTGGAAAAACCATTGGCGGGCATTTAGGAGATAACAGCCACATTTATACAACTGCCGAAATTGTATTGGGAATAATGCCTCATTATGATTTTGTTCGTGAAACTGACCCAACTTTTGGCTACAAAGAACTAATGGTTCGCCCTCGTAAAAGCAAGAAAAAAAACTGATTTTGGCATTTCTTCTAATAAATCTTGCAAATATTCGTTGAAAAAACGTACTTCGTTATCCAAAAAAATAATAAACCCTTCAACAACTATACCATGAAGAAAATTATTGGCTTACTCAGCCTCATTGCCTTCTCATTTTTAAGTTTTGCTCAAAACAAGTATGCAATTATTCCAAAACCAACACAATTAGTCACTTCAAACGGCGAATTTTTAGTCAATGCTCAAACAAAAATTTTAATTCCTAACAATACTCCTGAAATTCGACCTTTAGCAGAAATGCTCGCTGAACGATTTTTAGTAACTTCAGGAATGGCTCTCAGCATTGAAGCATTTGAGCCAACAAGTTTTACTTCAATTAAAAATAAAAATATTGTTTTTGCACCTTTAAGTAATAAGAATGGTGAACAAAAGTTGGGTGAAGAAGATTATACCTTAAAAGTAGAAACCAATGGCATTTTACTTTCTGCAGCTACTAGTAAAGGCGATTTTTATGCGTTACAAAGTCTTTTACAACTACTTCCATCACAAATTTTTAGTAGTTCGCTCGAAAGTTCGGTTAGATGGGCTGTCCCAAATTGTACTATTTTTGACCACCCTCGCTATTCTTATCGGGGTATGATGCTTGATGTAGGTCGTCACTTTTTTCCTATTTCCTTCGTCAAAAAATACATTGATTTGCTGGCCATGCACAAAATGAATACTTTTCATTGGCATTTAACCGATGATCAAGGTTGGAGAATTGAGATAAAAAAATATCCAAAATTGACCGAAATTGGTTCAAAACGTAAAGAAACCATGAAAGGTCACTATGATGAACATCAATTTGATGGAAAACCTTATGGCGGATTTTATACACAAGAGCAAATTGCTGAAGTAATAAAATATGCTCAAAAAAAATATGTAACTATTATTCCAGAAATAGAAATGCCTGGCCATGCGATGGCAGCTTTAGCGGCTTATCCTGAATTAGGTTGCTCAAAAGGGCCTTATGAAGTTGGCACAAAATGGGGTGTTTATGACGACGTTTTCTGTCCAAGCGAACAAACATTCTCATTCTTAGAAGATGTTTTGACAGAGGTAATTGCCTTATTCCCAAGCAATTATATTCATATTGGCGGAGATGAATGTCCGAAAGTTTCATGGAAAAACAGTCAGTTTTGTCAGGATTTGATGAAAAAAGAAGGTTTGAAAGATGAACATGAATTACAGAGTTATTTTGTAAAAAGAATAGATAAGTTTTTGACTTCAAAAGGCAAAAAAATGATTGGCTGGGACGAGATTTTGGAAGGTGGAATTTCACCAAACGCAACCATTATGTCGTGGCGAGGGATAGAGGGTGGAATTGATGCCGTCAAACAAAACCATGATGCCATTATGACTCCAGGAGCATATTGTTACATAGACCACTATCAATCAGTAGACCCAAGTTCTGAACCTCAAGCAATTGGCGGATATTTACCTTTAGAAAAAGTTTATTCTTATGACCCAACTCCTAGTGGTTTAACACCCGAACAAGCCAAACACATTTTGGGTGTTCAGGCAAATCTTTGGACAGAGTATATTCCAAGCACCGAACAAGCCGAATATATGGCGTATCCAAGAGCATCAGCTTTGGCAGAAGTAGCGTGGACAGCCAATAGTGCAAAAGACTACAAAGATTTTGCGACTCGGTTAAAAACTCATTTCGAACGTTTGAGATATTTAGCTGTAAATTTTGCCAAGAGTTATTATGACATTTCGGCAACGTCATCAATTAATGTCAAAGGTCAAGCTATAATAAAACTCCAATCTACTGATAATCAAACAATTATCCGTTATACAACTGATGGCTCGACACCTACAGAAAAATCTTTAGTTTATCAATCGACTGGCATTGTTGCTACGCAAGATGCAATCATTAGGGCGGCAGCATTTTCGCCAAAAGGAGAGAAATTAGGCAAAGATTTGAATAAATACTTTTACATAAACAAAGCCACTGGGCGAAAATATACTCTTGAGAGTCAGCCCAAAAACTATACTGGTGGCGAAACTTTTGGCTTAACGAATGGAGTAAAAGGTGAAGAGGAAAACTTAGCAACTTGGGTCGGTTTTGAAGGAAAAGATTTAGATGTGACGATTGATTTAGGAAAAATAAGTGACCTAAATAAAGTAAGTTTTGCCTTCTTACGGTCGAGTTCGTCATGGATTATGTTGCCAAGAGAAGTGGAAGTTTTGATTTCAAATGATGGTAAGAAATTTACCTCTGTGAAAAAAATGTCATTGGGCAATATTGATGCTGAAGAAAGAGCCATACAACAATTGAGCATAGCAGCTAATGGCCAAAAAGGGCGTTATGTGAAAGTTATAGCAAAAAATTATGGTAATTTACCTGACAAACATCCTGGTAAAGGCTATCCAGCTTGGTTATTTGTTGATGAAATAGGCGTAGAATGATGCTTTAAAATATTTTCTGTGTAAATTTGCATAGAAAAAAGGTTTCGTAGTTCAACGGATAGAATAAGCGTTTCCTAAACGTTTGATTCGGGTTCGATTCCCGACGAGACCACAACTATATTAATCAAATGTTTCCAAAACGTTTGATTTGGTCGGATTTGCGGACAACTTCGATTCCAGACAAAACCACTGAAAATTAGTAAAATACTCTTTCAATCAAAAGTCAGGCATATCGCTTGACTTTTTTGTTAGTATTTCACTCTAAGCAACATATTCTCTCAACTATTGATAAAATTGAGTGTTTGAGTTATTTCCAATAAAATATTTTAATTAATTTTAAAAAAAATACTTCGGAAAAAGAAAAATGCTTCCAACTGAATTCATTGGCCACTTACACCCACTCATTGTTCATTTGCCCATTGGCATTCTGATTTTTGCTTATGTAATGATGATTTTGCAGCAATTCAGAAAAATCGAAATGAACGCTGCCATTGATTTAGCTCTACTTTTAGGAACTTTCTCATCAATAATTGCTTGCATAGCAGGCTGGTTTTTAGCTCAATCTGGTGATTATGAAACTGATGCTATTTTCAAGCACCAATGGACGAGTATCGGTACCGCTATTCTCGGAATATTAGCCTATTTTTTCAAAAACTATCGCAGGATTTTAGCAACCGCAACTATCATTTGTTTGACGATAGCAGGGCATTTTGGAGGAAATCTCACGCATGGAGAGGATTATCTTTTTGCTTCTCAAAACAAAGTTTCGACCACAATAGATAGTACACAAATGGCTTCTTTTGATATTCTTGATACCACAAAAGCAAATATTCAAGTTACTGCACGAAAATCATTTATATATCGGGATAAGATTGTTCCGATTCTGAAAACGAAGTGTTATAATTGCCACTCCGCCAGCAAAAAGAAAAGTGGTTTACGCTTAGATTCGGAAGATTTTATAAAAAAAGGTGGCAAAAATGGACTTATTGTTAGCGTTGGGAATCCAAACAAAAGCACCTTATTTACACACTTAATTTTACCCGAAGACGATGACAAACACATGCCACCAAAAGGTAAAACGCAACTTACTAGAAACGAGATTTCGTCCATTTATTCTTGGATAAAAAAGGGAGCATCGTTTGTAGAAGAAATTGAGAATGTTTCAGACGAAAATATCTCGGTTCAGACCCCTAATTTAGTCATTCCCAATACACAAATTACATCTGAAATAATTACTAATATTCCAACTATCGAAAATGAATCCATCAAAATTAACGAATCAAAATTACTGACGAAAAACGTTGAGACAGTTAACTCCACTGTTCTTGAAAAATTAAAACAACAACATATTAGAGTTGCTTATTTGGGAAATGGCTCAAATTATATTGCAGCCAATTTTGTGAATGTCAGAAATTATCAACCTTCTTTATTGGCTGACTTAGAAAACATTAATAATCAGCTCTTTAGCCTAAGATTAAGTAATCAGCCAATCAATGATGACGCCGTAAAAAAAATCACTAACTTTAAAAATCTATCAAGGTTAAATCTCGAAAATACGGATATTTCAGATGTAGGTTTAGAATATTTAAAAGCTTTACCCAATCTCGAACAACTCAATTTATACGGCACAAATATCACCGATAAAGGGTTGGAGGCTTTGTCAAAATATCCCAATCTAAAAGTGGTATATTTATGGCAAACTAAAGTAAGTAAATCGGGAATCGAACAATTGAAAAGAACATTACCAAAATTACAAATCGAAACAGGCGAATTTCAGTTTGCAAAGCCCGATACGAATAAACATATCAAATAAGACATTTAAAAGCAAGAGGTCATTCATGAAAAAATCCTTACTATTACTTATTGCTTGTATTTATTTATGGTCATTCAAACCGAATGGGCATCAGCTTGCTGACCTTTCAAAATTGCCCGAAGATGTGGCAATTGCCTATAAGAACTTACCCGCTAACATAGATTATAACTTTCATGTCAAGCCGATTTTATCGGATAAATGCTTTGCTTGTCATGGGCCAGATAAAGCCAAACAAAAAGCAGGTTTACGCTTAGATTTTGCCGAAACCGCTTATGCACAACTACCTGATAGTCCAGGAAAGGTGGCCATTTCTCCACGAAACTTAAAGAAAAGTGAGGTTTTTCATAGAATCCTATCTACCGACCCAACTTATGTGATGCCTACACCAAAATCTCATTTGAGTTTATCGGCTCACGAAAAAGCAGTCATTATCAAATGGATTGAAAACGGAGCTGTTTATCAACCACATTGGGCATTTGTAAAACCACAAAAAAGGGTTATTCCTTCTCTTAAAAATACCCTTACTTTTTCGCCCATTAATCAAATTGATCATTTCATTTTTAGTCGTTTAGAACAAGAAGGTTTGCCTGTATCGAAAGAAGCTTCCAGAGAAATCTTATTGCGTCGTCTATCTTTTGATTTGACTGGTTTGCCACCAACTTTAGAAGAAATTGATACTTTTTTGAGCGATAATAGCCCCAACGCTTACGAAAAACAAGTTGACAGGCTGCTCTCTTCACCGCATTATGGCGAAAAAATGGCCACCGATTGGCTCGATTTAGCACGCTTTGCCGATTCACATGGCTATACCGTTGACCGCCTTCGGGATATGTCTCCCTACCGAGATTGGGTCATTCGAGCTTTCAATGAAAATATGCCTTATAGCAATTTTATCCACCAACAACTGGCAGGAGATTTGCTTCCTTCACCCACAAAAGATATGCTCATCGCTACTGCTTTCAATCGAAATCACCCGCAAAATTTGGAAGGAGGCATTGTGGAAGAAGAGTTTCAGACCGAATACGTCATGGACAGAACCAATACGTTTGGTGATGCTTTCTTGGCGATGTCGGTTGGTTGTGCCAGATGCCATGACCACAAATATGACCCTATTTCACAGAAAAACTATTACGAATTATTCAGCTTTTTCAATAATGTAAGAGAAGCAGGGCAAATTTCGTGGAATGATGACCTTCCCACCCCTACCCTACTTTTGCCGACTGCTGAGCAAGAAAAAGTCATTAATTATATTAACAATGCCATCAATCAGCAAGAGCAAAAAGTTATCGAAACTCAAAATTTGGCCTCGGCAGATTTTGAAAAATGGATACAAAATAATGAATATAAAACACTGATAAACAACTCTTTACCACAAATTGGTCTGCAAGGGTTTTATACTTTTGAAGATTCTCTTAGAAACAGTATCAACCCCAAACAATCGGGCGTGATGCGTCGTGATGCTGGAACGCTTGATAAACCTACTTTTGAAAAAACCTTGAAAGGACAAGTCTTGCTCTTAGATGGCGATGTGTATGCCGATTTAAAAGACGTAGGTCTTTTCCGAAAATCAGAGGCTTTTACAGTTGGAATGTGGGCGTATATACCAAAAGAAATGAAAGATGGAGTGATTTTTCATAAAAGTAACGCCGAACGTCTGTATAATTTCAAGGGCTACCATCTTTTTCTACGAAACAATAAATTAGAAATCACGATGGCTCACACCGCTCCTTCAAATGCAATAACAAAATTGAGTTTGAAAGACGCCCCTCGTGAAAAATGGCTGCATTTGAGCATGACTTACGATGGTTCGGCCAAAGCAAATGGTTTCAAATTATATCTCGATGGTGAAGAAATGGCTATGGAAACCGTCATTGACCAATTATATAAAGACATTATTTTTTATTCAAAATCAGAGCCTGCTTTGCAGATTGGAGGTTGGTGGCGTGGCTTAGGTTTTAAAGGAGGAAAAGTTGATGATGCTGTAGTTTACAATCGAGCATTGACACCTTTTGAAGTAAAAATCTTAGCAAAAAAGGGTGATTGGAGCAGTATTTCCAATAAATCAGAAAGTGAATTAAACGCACAAGAAAAAACGATTTTGAAAGAATATTATTTCTCAGCCATCAATCCCGCTATTTTATTAGCAAAAAAAGAGTTACGAAAACTACGAACAACTTTATCTGATTCAAGTGAAAAAATTGCCGAAATAATGGTCATGCAAGAAATGCCTAAACCTAAAATCACGCACTTGCTTCATCGAGGGCAATACGATGCCTTGGGCGAAGAGGTAAAACCAAATACGCCTAAAGATATTCTTGCGTTTCCTGTCGACTTACCTAAAAATAGACTTGGTTTGGCTCAATGGCTTACTGATGAAAATAACCCGCTCACCGCAAGAGTAGCGGTGAACCGAATTTGGCAAAATTTCTTCGGCATAGGCATTGTGAAAACAACCGAAGATTTTGGCAATCAAGGCGAAATGCCGAGCCACCCCGAATTACTCGATTGGTTGGCTGTTAATTTTCAAGAAGATTGGGATGTAAAAAAACTCAACAAACTCATTGTGATGTCGGCCACGTATCGACAAGATTCAAAAGCTACCAAAGAAGTACGTGAGCGTGACCCCGAAAACCGCTTACTTTCGCATGGGCCAAGTAATCGACTTTCAGCCGAAATGGTGCGTGATAATGCACTGGCAGTGAGTGGTTTGATTAACAAAAAAATTGGTGGTAAAAGCGTAAAACCTTATCAACCCGATGGACTTTGGGAAATCAATAACACGCATTATACGCAAGATTCAAGCGATGCCATTTATCGCCGTAGCCTTTATGTGCTTGTTAAACGTTCGGTGCCGAATCCAACTTTGGGTACATTCGATGCTCCTTCTCGCAGCTATTGCGTAGTTCGCCGACAAAAGACCAATACACCTTTGCAAGCCCTCGTTACGCTCAACGACCCAACTTTTATCGAAGCAGCAAAAGTGATGGGAGAAAGTATGACCAAGCAAGTTGACATTCGAAAAGCGATTATTGATATTTACCGAAAATTAACCGGTAAAACACCATCTGAACAAGAGCTAAACTTGCTTTTATCGCTACAAAAAGCTGAATATGAACAATTTAAGCAAAATCTAGATAAAACTAAAGGTTGGCTAAAAACGGGACTTTCTAAAATTGACCCGACTTTAGAAGCTGCCGCAGTAGCCGCAAATGCAGTTGTAGCAAGTACGATTTTGAACTCAGACGCAACCATTACCAAACGATAAAATGGCACATCACCACGATACATTCAAACTTCATTCCCCTGAGTTTTCGACTTTAAATCGAAAATTGGATAGACGTGATTTTTTGCTTCGCACAGCCTCTGGTTTAGGTGCAATGGCCTTGGGAAGTTTGATTAGCTCAAACGCAAAAGGCAACACCCTCGAACAGCAAATAATGAGTGCTTTACCGAGTATTGCCCCGAAAGCCAAACGAGTCGTTTATTTGTTTATGAGTGGTGGACCTTCTCAATTTGAAACTTTCGACTATAAACCCAAACTCAGCAATATGTTTGGGCAAGGATTGCCCGATTCGGTGCGAAAAGGACAAAGACTTACGGGTATGAGTGCCAATCAAGCAGTTTTGCCGCTCGTCCCATCGGCTTATAAATTTAATCAGTATGGAAAAAGCAAAACTTGGGTAAGCGATTTACTGCCTTACACTTCACAAGTAGTTGACGATTTGTGCATTGTAAAATCTATGTTTACCGAGCAAATCAACCATGACCCCGCCATAACATTTTTCCAAACTGGGCATCAGCTTCCTGGCCGCCCTTCGATTGGCTCTTGGATGAGTTATGGACTGGGTTCTGAAAATCAAAATTTACCTGCGTTTATTGTTTTGGTTTCAAAAGATGCTTCAAAAGACCAGCCACTATATGCTCGTCTGTGGGGAAATGGCTTTTTACCTTCTGAGCATCAAGGGGTGCAATTTCGTTCGGGAAAAGACCCCGTTTTATTTCTTAATAATCCAGAAGGGTATGATGGAAAAGACCGCCAACAAATGTTAGAATATCTGACGAAACTCAACCAATTACAAAACGAAACTTGGGGCGACCCCGAAGTAGATGCTCGAATCGCCCAATACGAAATGGCGTATCGCATGCAAACGTCTGTTCCAGAAGTAATGGATACCTCGAAAGAGCCAGATGAAGTTTTTGAACTTTATGGCGAAGGTAGCCGAGACAAAGGAACTTATGCCGCAAATTGCCTTTTAGCTCGAAAATTGCTCGAAAAAGATGTAAGATTTGTGCAACTTTATCACCAAGGTTGGGACCATCACGGTTCGTTACCCAAAGGAATGGCTCACCAATGCAAACAAACCGATAGAGCCACAGCAGCTTTGATTATTGATTTAAAAAGACGAGGTTTACTAGAAGATACTTTGGTAGTTTGGGGCGGAGAATTTGGCCGAACAGTTTACTCACAAGGCAAACTCACCAAAGACGATTACGGTCGTGACCATCACCCAAGGTGCTTTACTATGTGGATGGCGGGGGCTGGCGTAAAATCGGGCATCAGCTACGGAGAAACCGATGATTTTAGCTATAACATCATCAAAAATCCAGTTCATGTACACGATTTTCAAGCGACTTTATTGCATCTCATGGGAATCGACCACGAACAACTAACTTATAAATATCAAGGTCGTCGTTTTCGTTTAACCGATGTACATGGGCAGGTTATTAAAGGAATTTTATCGTAAATTTGTGTCATAAAATACTCAAACTTGAAGCACTTCTGGGTCATATTCAAATTATTATTATTGATAGTTTTTGCTCTTCGTTTATTGAAATCTAATCGAAAAGTGGCAAAATTTGAGCATGACCCAAAGCGTGGATTTTTCAATTTATTTCAAGAAAAAATCGTCTCCGAAAAAATTGTTTTCACGTTTGAAAATACCACGCCTGACTTGCAGCTAAAAGAACTCTTCCGAAAAAATATTCGTCCAAAAGAAGAAAATTGGAAACAAAACGGCGGACAATTTGATGATTTTTTTGCTACCCTGACTTTAGAAGAGCGAATTATTTACGTGGTATATTTATCCAACAAAAGTTTTCAGAAAGGCAGCATTTTTAACTTTTTATGGTACAAAACTGAATGGATTATTGCATTCGGACAGATTCTAAAATACCTTCAAGAAGATTCACTTTATGCTCATTATGAACAAGTTATCCTCGAAACTTGTCATTTTGATTTAGAAAATATTCCCCCTAATCATACCGATTTTTTCGACCTCGAACTTCACCCTGACGGCAGCCAAATATATCAATCAGTCAAATACTTTGATGAAATCTTTATCCCTAATGAGTTTTATAAATTAATTCTTGAGAAAGTAATTTGACATCCCTATTACTATTATCTATCGCTCAATTTACCAACGCCAATATGTTCTGCTTTATCTATCCACTCAGCAGGATTTCTCAATCTATCATTAGTAAGACACTGATTATCAATATAAAACTCCGAAATATCTTTTTCATCAGCTCGGCTCATGGTATAATCACTCTGTTTGGCCAGCCAAGTAACAAAAGCCTTTTTGTTTGGAAACGATTGATGCTCCCAAAAGTTACAGCCATCAGTTACTTCACAATAATAAAAAACATCATCTTCATAGATTAGCCCCATACCACAATATTCACTATGAACATAACAGATACATTTTCCATTCATCAGAGCTATTGCTACATTTTCGGCAAGGCTGTTGCCGTAGGCCTTTCTATCGCTTTTTACTTTCATTTTAGTGTGTTTTCTTTAAAATAGTATCAAGACTTAATACGTTTTATGCCTAATTCTTTTCAAAATTCAATTTTTCTACCCACTTTTTTCGTATCATTTTGTTTCGAAACATTGCTCATTTTGAAAATTTGAAATGCGGAAGTCCAAAAATAACAAATTTACCAAAAAATCTTTAAGCCCATGGATATTCCATAGGCTTAAACAAAGCTTTTCTACTTCACAACTTCTGAGACTTTATAGGCTACTATTTCGGTAACATAAATCGTTTTTTCTTCTTTATTTATATAGTTCCTATAATTGAGTTTTCCTTCTACACTCACTAATTTCCCTTTACTTACAAGGTCTTCACAGATCTCAGCTATTTTACCCCATGCCACCACATTGTGCCAAGCGGTATTCTTGACTTCTTCATTATTCTTGTTGGTATAGCTTTCAGTCGTCGCCAAGCTGAAAGATGCTTTTTTCCCATTCTCGAAGCTCAATACATTTACTTCACTTCCTACGTTTCCGATTAATTTTACAGTGTTCATTTTATTTGTATGTTTATGTTTTGATAATTTGGTTGAAACAATCGTTGTTGTTGTGATTGACGATGCAAAGTTGTCAATAAGCCGAAAAACTATTCGGTTCTTAATCGTTTACAGATGAATAAAAGTATTTGTAAACGTTTGTAAACGGATAATTTTTCGTATATTTGTTTGATAATCAAACGATTACACAAAATCTATTGCTGTTTATAAATTCAAAAAAATATCTTATGAAAACCTGTTTAGAATGTGGCGAACCGATTCTTGGAAGGTCTGATAAAAAATTTTGTTCCGACCTATGTAGAAATGCGTACAATAATAAAGTAAATTCGGACTCGAATAATTTTGTCCGAAATACCAATAATGCCTTGCGTCGAAATCGAAAGATTTTAGAGGAATTGTGCAAAGACGATAAAAGCAAAACTGTCAGAAATACTTTAGTAGATAAAGGTTTCGACTTCAATTTATTTACCAGTATCCGAACCACCCAAAAAGGTTCGACCTACTATTTTGTGTATGAATATGGCTATTTAGAATTAGATAAAGATTTCTTTTTAATAGTAAAAGATAATAAAAGTAAATACGAATGACGAATGATTCGAGCGGTTCGCCGCTGCGATTACGAATGACGAATATTTTGATACTATCCTATTTTTAATTCGCAATTCGTCATTCTCAATTCGTAAATCGTAATTTTTTTAATTCACTCATTCAACACTCACTCATTATTCTTCAATGGAAACAAGAAGAGAATTTATCCAAAAAGCTGCACTTTTAGCAAGTGGCACTGGACTTTTTGGCATGTTACCACCAGCTATTCAGAAGGCATTGGAAATTAATCCACCCGCTGGAAGTACTTATTTAGATGCCGAACACGTCGTGATTTTGATGCAAGAAAACCGCTCATTCGATCATTGCTATGGTGCTTTACGTGGCGTGCGAGGTTTCAACGACCCAAGAGCTATCAAACTTCCAAACAAAAACACTGTTTGGCTACAAAGCAATGCTGCTGGTGAAACTTTTGCTCCTTTTCGGCTAAATCTAAAAGATTCAAATGCGACTTGGATGCACTCTTTACCACATTCATGGGAAAATCAGGTTGATGCTCGAAATGATGGAAAACATGATAAATGGTTGGATGTAAAGCAATCGGGACATGCAGCATACAAAAAAATGCCTTTGACATTGGGCTTTTATGACCGAAACGATATTCCGTTCTACTATGCTTTGGCTGATGCTTTTACGGTTTGTGATCAAAATTTCTGCTCTTCGCTCACAGGTACAACACCCAACCGCTTGTATTTATGGACAGGAACGGTGCGTGAAGAACAAAATGAAAACTCGAAGGCAAATATCAAAAACGAAGATGTTGACTATGATAAACCAGCCAAATGGAAAACTTTTCCAGAAAGATTAGAAGAAAATGGTATTTCTTGGAAAATTTATCAAAATGAATTGAGTTTACCAACGGGTTTGACAGGCGAAGAAGAGGCTTGGTTGGCCAATTTTACTGATAATCCGATTGAATGGTTTGAGCAATATCATGTGAGATTTTCGCCCGAATTTTATCAATATCTGCAAAAACAAGAAAAGATTCTGCCACAAGAAATTGAATCGCTTCGCCAAAAACTGACCACTTTAACGGCAGGATCAGATGAGTATGGAAAACTGACAAAAGAACTTGCCCAAAAAGAGAAATATTTGGTTTTGGCAAAAGAAAATTTGGAAGAATGGAAGCCAGAAAAATTCAAAAACTTATCAGAATTTGAGCAAAATCTGCATAAAAAAGCCTTTACAACGAATAGAAAAGACCCGAATTCCCATGAATTGACCAACTTGGAATATGATGATAACGGCACAAAACGTGCAGTTGCTGTGCCAAAAGGTGATGTACTTTACCAGTTTAGAGAAGATGTTTCTACAGGAAAACTGCCCGAAGTTTCGTGGGTAGTTGCTCCCGAAAACTTCTCCGACCATCCTGGAGCTCCGTGGTACGGTGCTTGGTATTTGTCGGAAGTAATGGATATTCTGACGAAGAACCCTGAAGTTTGGAAAAAGACTATTTTTATTTTAGCCTATGATGAGAATGATGGCTATTTCGATCATGTGCCACCTTTTGTAGCTCCAAATCCTCATCAAGCAAATGTTGGAAAAGTTTCAAAAGGCATTGACACGAGTGTCGAGCAGGTAAGTTTGGCACAAGAATTAAAGCGTAAACGTGAAAATCCTGAGCGAGATTCTCGTTCAAGTCCAATTGGGTTGGGTTTTCGTGTTCCATTACTCATTGCTTCTCCGTGGAGTCGTGGGGGCAGTGTATGTTCAGAAATCTTCGATCATACTTCTATTCTACAATTTCTCGAAAAATTTCTGACACATAAAAAAGGTAAAAATATCAAAGAAACCAACATAAGCGACTGGCGTAGAACCGTTTGCGGCGACTTGACTTCTGTTTTTAAACCTTACAATGGTGAGAAAAATGAAACGCTTGATTTTGTTCAGAAAGATGCTTTTATCAAAACTGTTCATAAGGCAAAATTCAAAAATCTTCCATCAAATTTCAGACCTTTGAAAGCTGATGAAATTGCCAAAATCAATCAAAATCCTGCTGCTTCTGATATTTTGCCTAAACAAGAAATCGGAATCAGAAAAGCCTGTGCATTGCCTTATCAATTATATGTAGATGGGCATTTAGCAGCAGATAAAAAGAATTTTGACATATCTTTTAAAGCATCTGACGAAATTTTTGGTAAAAAATCAGGTGGCTCGCCATTCATCGTTTATACTCTAGAAAAATTTGCTTTACGAAGTGAAAATAAGCAATTGATTGGCTTTGAGAATGTAAAAACATGGAATTATGCGGTTACGAATGGCGACCAAATCAGCGATTCTTGGTCAATCAATGACTTTGAAAACGAACAATATCATTTGCAAGCCTACGGGCCAAATGGCTTTTTCAGAGAATTCAAAGGCAATGTGGATGACCCTAATATTTCGGTCGTATGTGAATATGAACGCACAAAGAGCAACAAGAAAAAACTTACTGGAAATGTAGAATTGATTATTAAAAACACTGATAATCAATCTATTACAATCGAAATAACAGATAATGCTTACAAAAGTGGCAATCATACCAAAGTTGTGGTAGCCATGAGTTCGGCATCAATTATTCTTGATTTGAGTAAAAGTTTTGGTTGGTACGATTTCAGTATTAAAGTAAAATCGAACCAAGTTTTTGAAAAACGGTATGCAGGTCATGTAGAAACTGGTAAGCCAAGCATCAGCGACCCAGTTATGGGGCGGATGCCTTTGTAAGAAAGCATTATCAATGTTTTATTAAACTTAACGCAAGTTGTAAACTTATTTAGGAATTAAAATATGGAACGCAGATTTTTAAGATCAAAATATGACTTTTGACGTTTTTTTATCTTAAAAATCATAACTATCATAAGAATCTGCGTTCCATATTTTATAGGTTATAACTTACCTTAAACTTAAATGTCGACAAAGATGTTCTTACACAAAGTTTTTATTCAAACTAAAACCATCAACCATGTTTAATAATTTCGTTTATCAAAATCCAGTAAAAGTGCTTTTTGGGAAAGGCCAAATTGCTCAATTAGGCAAACAAATTTCGCCAGATGCCAAGATTTTGCTCACTTATGGCGGTGGAAGCATCTTCCAAAATGGCGTGTATGAACAAGTCAAAAAAGCTCTTGAAGGGCGAAATATCATAGAATTTGGCGGAATTGAGGCAAATCCTACTTACGAAACTTTGATGCAAGCCGTTGAGTTGGGCAGAAAAGAAAAGGTTGATTTTCTATTAGCAGTAGGTGGTGGCTCGGTGCTTGACGGAACAAAATTTATTGCGGCAGCCATTCCTTTTGAAGGCGAAGATGCTTGGCAACTTGTTACAGGAAAAGAAAAAATCAAGAAAGCTATTCCGTTGGGTTCGGTGCTTACTTTGCCAGCCACTGGTTCAGAAATGAATTATTTTGCTGTCATTAGCAAAAAAGAAACCCATGAAAAGAAAGGGATGGGGCATCCTTTGGTTTATCCAGTTTTTTCTATTCTTGACCCTGAAACTACTTTTTCGTTGCCCCCACGTCAAATTGCCAATGGCATTGCTGATGCGTTCACTCATGTCATGGAACAGTACATGACTTATCCTGTCGATGCTCAAATTCAAGATAGATTTGCCGAATCAATCATTCAAACCTTGATTGAAGTTGCTCCAAAAACCCTCGAAAATCCAACTGATTATGAAGCTCGTGCCAATTTTATGTGGGCAGCGACTGTGGCATTAAATGGTTTTATCAGTTTGGGTGTACCACAAGATTGGGCAACACATCAAATTGGGCATGAACTGACTGCTTTTCATGGAGTTGATCATGCTCGAAGTTTAGCAGTTGTTCTACCACATTTATTGAAATTAAAACAAGATAGCAAACGTGAAAAACTTATTCAATATGCCAAAAGAGTTTGGAATTTGGGCGGAACAGATGATGAATTAGTTGCAGGGGCGATTCAAAAAACTGGCGATTTTTATGAGTCATTGGGCTTGCCAATTAAAGCAAATGAATATGGTGTAAATCAAGAAACGATTGCAAAAATTATAGCAAGATTTGAGGCACGAGGTGTAAATTTTGGCGAAAAAGCTGATATTACCCCACAAGTTGTTGCTGAAATTTTGGAGATGAGTATTGCGTGAAACGAATGACGAATTTAGAATGTCGAATGCAAAAAAAAACGTGCCACCCTTTTGAAGTGTGGCACGTTTACTCATCTTTCTTTTTCAGTTTTAATCTTTACTTCACCTTTCCAAAATCCGCAGTCAATTTGTTCATTTCTGCATCCGAAACTTCACCAGAAGTTACAACCAAACGATAGCGAAATGTAGTAGATTGGTTAGGAGCAAGTTTAAAATTAAGCTCTTCTTTTCCATTAGAAAATACTTTCTGACCCAATGGATTTACCGAGAAAAGTCCATAGCCACGTGAGTGCCAGTATGCTGGATAACCAACATTTTTAGGGTGATCAATAATCGCTACCGAAATTTTTTCATCACCAATTTTTCCACGAAGATTTATCCAATCTGAACGTTTTGCCCAAGTATCTTCACCTTCAATGCCTTCTTTATTTCTATAACTTCCTGTAATTCCTGCATTATCTAATGACGGTACTTTTGTAGCTACACCACTTGCATCAGTAAAGATTTCAGCTTTTGTTGATGGATGCTCCAACTGACGAGCTACACGAATGGCAAACATACCATCTTTCACATCTTTAAAAAGCACTTCTTTATCTGCGGCAGTCAAAGTTGTTGTCCTATCCATAATACGCTGATTATCAGTTCCTTGAAAAGTATAGGTTGTTGTTTCTTTCAACATGATTTTGCCATTTTTATCGAGCCAATCAGCAGTTACAACAAGCGAACCAATATTTTTTCCTGACTTCACCGATTTGATACCTGTATGAACAATTGTTCCATAAACTCCAGTGGCACTTGGTGGTGTATTTGAATTATTCCAAAAATCATGACCATTTACATCTTCATAATTCAACCAAACACCCACGTGATGCGGATGGTCAACTCTTTCACCTGGGCGAGGGTCAAGCGGCCAACCACGCGTAATCAATGTTCCTTTTGAAGTACGGACAGGATATAAAACTGCTTTTTTCAGTACATCAGCACCTGGATAAATGTATGCAGTAAAAGGCTTACCATCAACCAATACTTCTACTTTTTTGTTGGCATCATCACGCACCAATTTTACTGCTTTAGTTTGGGCAAAAACCATAGCAGGAACAAAAATTAAAGACAATAATATTTTTTTCATGATTTACTGAGGTTGAATAAATAATTTAACAAAGTACGTACACTTTCGCATAGAAGACTACCGAAATATTAGCTTTTTATCATATTTTTTTGACTTTAAGGAGGAACAATTCGGAGAATTGTTTTACAATCGAAGCATTAAACCTACAACGAGGGCATTTTCGTGGTCTTTTTCAGACGTCGTTCTCCTTTCTCTGTAAATATAGCGGTAGCCAATTTCAGATTCTAAATGCTCTGTAAAATTATGATTGAAAGTTACCCCAAGTTGATTTTGTTCGTATTTTTTAGTAGAATTCGGTGGAGAGCCAAACAAAGCTTCTTCAAGAAAAACTAATGAGTTGGTCTCTGAAATAGGTTGTCTGTATTGAAATCTTTGCCTAAAACGACCAGCATCTCTATCAACAAAACTACGATACTCATATTGCGTTCTCCATTGAAATGTACCTTTATTTATTTTCTGAAAAAACTCTACACCAGGTGTAAATCGCCATTCGACCGTTGGATTTTTTGTATAATCAGCTTCTTTTCCAAGTATTTGGTAAGCATGCCATCTGGAGGTGGCAAAACTAAACTGCCATTTTTTATAACGATAAGCTACGGTAAAACGTTGGGCATCAAGCAAAGGGTTTTGCAAAAAATTGAGTTTTGAATCATGAAAATTATTTTGTCGACGATAAGCAATATCTCCTGAAACTATCCATTTACCGAATTGCTTACTCAAAAGTAGCCTCGACCAAACTGATGTATGCGAATAACTTTGCCCGATTGATACATGAGCAAGTAACAGAAAAAAGACTAACTTTTTCAATTAATATAGATAATTATAGTGGTTAATTGGCATAAAAGTACTCCAACCGACAAAAATACGGAGAAAATGATGTTATCTAAACATTAAATTTTTATTAAAACTACGCACGTTCTTTTGTACCTAAAAATGGCACCCAATTCTCTTCAATAGAGCCAGCAAAATCTCGGAGAAACATGATAAAAGAAGGTTTGTAAGGTTTTTTAGGGAGAGAGATTCCCATTTCTTCGGGGGTGAGGTCGCCTTTTCGGGAATTACAGCGGCGGCAGGCGGTTACGAGGTTGTCCCAGTTGGTTTTTCCCCCTCTTGATTTGGGCATTACATGGTCGAGGGTAAGGTCGTCGTGGCTTCCGCAGTAGATACATTTATTGCCGTCCCGCCTAAATACATTTTGTCGGCTGAGCATCACGCCTTTGAAAGGTAAACTTACATAATGATGTAAACGAATAACAGAAGGGAGAGGATACGCTTTGTCAATAGTCCGAAGCATCCCTTTTTTGGAGTCGCTTATTAACTCGGCTTTATCAAGATAAACCAATAAAAACGCTTTTGGCACTGTACAAATACTCAAAGCACTATAATCTGCATTCAAAACCAAAACTTTCCTGCTCATAAAACATTTAAGGTTAACGGTTACTACATTTGCAAGGCAATTTAATTAAAAATTCTTGAAATTCTATGCAAGTTTTTAAAGAAAATATTTTATAATTATTTTGAAAGTTTAAATTTGTGTAATCGTCTGTAAACTGCTAACTTTCAAACAAACTTCTGACCCATGGCTTCATTAAAAGGAAAATTAATCATTGCAGAGCCTTTCTTGGGCGATAAAAATTTTGAGCGTAGTGTAGCTATCCTTTGCGAGCATAACGATCAAGGAGCATTTGGCTTGGTACTGAACCAGCAAACCAATTTGAAATTGGATGATGTAATGGAAAATATTTACAGCGAATTGCCTTTGTTTTTAGGTGGTCCCGTTGAACAAAATACGCTTCATTTTATTCATAGATTAGGAAATCAAATAACTAATACTATCGAAATTGGCAATGGTATTTATTGGTCTGGCAATTTTGAGGAAGTCAAGACTTTGATTAATATTGGTAAAATTTCAGAAAATGACATTCGCTTATTCATTGGATATTCTGGTTGGTCGGGTGGACAATTAGAGGACGAAATGAAACAAAACTCATGGATAGTTTCAGAAACTGATGCTAATTTTATTTTTGATACACCCAGCAAAGAATTTTGGCGTGCCGTACTCAAACGCATGGGTGGCGAATATAAAGTCTTGTCCAATTATCCAACTGACCCACGATTGAACTAACATAATGAATAATGTATAATTGATAATGAAAAATTAGAATTAATTGTCTGCAATTAAAATCATGACTACTAATGTCTTAGCAGTTTTTCATTATCAATTATCCATTTTCAATTCTCCATTAACACTACTCAAACTTTCCTTTCCCATAAATAATCTCGCCTGATTTTTTGCCAGTGTGTTTGCCATTTTCAAGTACCGCTACACCATTGACAAGTACAACTTCAATGCCTTCAGAATAAGCATGTGGTTGCTCAAATGTTGCTTTGTCGGTAATCTTATTTTCATCAAAAATTAGTACATCGGCAGCGTAGCCAACTCTGATAAGTCCACGATTATCAATTCTGAAACGTTGAGCTGGTAAAGAAGTCATTCTTCTAATTGCATCTTCTAAACGTAAAACTTGTTTTTCACGCACATACACGCCCAACACACGAGCATTTGAGCCATAACCACGTGGATGTGGCACATTTTTATTGAATTGTATCACGCCTGCATCAGAAGCAATCATGGTATAAGGATATTGCAGGATTCTTACAACATCTTCTTCACTCATTTTATGAAAAATCATTTGAGCTCCACCTTTGTCCACCATATCCATAATCAAATCAGCTTCCGACTCTGCACTCGCTTTCCTGCCTAATAATTTATTGATTTCATAAATATTCTTTCCATTCAATGTTGAATCGTCTTTGTAGCGAGCCACAAACGCATAATCAAAACTTTGGCGATTATCTGCTTTCAAGTTTTTGAGCATTTCGGCACGGATTTTCTTGCGGATTTCTACATTTGTCAAGCGAGTATGAATGACTGAATCACCATCTGACAAAGCCCAAGAAGGCAACATCGTTCCCATGTTTGTACTGCTTGCTGTGTAGGGATATTGGTCAATATTCACATCTATTCCTTCCAAACGAGCTTTTTCTACCAAACCGAGGGTTGTATTACTTTGTCCCCAAAGCGGTTTACTCGAAATCTTAAAATGCGAAATCTCCACAGGAATATGTGCTTCTCGTCCAATATTAATTGCTTCCTCAATGGCTTCTTTAACTTTCGACGCTTCATCCCTAATATGTGAAGCATAAACACCATTATACATCGAAGCCACTCTTGCCAAACCAACGACTTCCGGCGTTTTAGAATAAGTACCAGGAATATAAATCAAGCCTGTTGCCAAGCCTACTGCACCATCTTTCATGGCCTGCTCAACCAAAGCCTCCATTTGCACTTGCTCTTTAGGGGTAGGGTCACGAAAAACATTTTTCATCACATACCTCCGCACAGTATTATGACCAATCAAAGAACCTACATTGACACTGGTTTGGATTTGCTTCAATTCATCAAAATATTTGGCCAAGTTTAGCTCCGAACCACCGCAGTTTCCTGTAATAATACTTGTCACACCATCATAAATAAAATTATCGGCTGTGGGTAGTTTCTGCAAAGCATCTTCCACATGTGTATGTACATCTATAAACCCTGGACAGATTATTTGATTTTTAGCATCAATAACTTTTGCACCCTCACTTGTTTGAAAAAAACCAATACCTGCTATTTTCCCACTTTTTATAGCTACATCTGCGGCAAACCACGGATTTCCTGAGCCATCAATGACTCGGCCATTTTTGATAACAAGGTCATATTTTTGAGCAAATGCACTATTAACAATAAATAATAATAAGAATATTTTAGTTTTGATGATTGAAGTAAAAATTTTCATGCGTTTCGGTAAGTTTTGTTAATAAATACTTGAAATAAATATGTTAGATTATTCGAAAATCGTCATTTGCAAATCGTAAATTCAAGCATACTAAAGTAATGATTTAATCAATATTGACCACTTTGCTTATCAAGAAAATGAAATAATTATTATCTAAACACCAACTTTGGCTTCAATTTACGCTACTTTTGCATAAAAATAGAGCAAAACACTTTGGTAATCAATGCAATCTGACAAGACAATTTCTTTCAAGAGTCAATATATATTTTTACTTTTTTTTAGCTTCATCTTCTTTTCATTATCCTTACCAGCCGGCTATGCAGGTTTTGATATGGATGCTTCATGGCACGAAGCTTTAATAATAGCAATCGAAAAGAATTTTATCTTTGGAAGAGATTTTATCTTCAATTATGGCCCTTTAGGTTATCTTAATACTGGGCTTTTACCTAAAACTGTTTCGCCAATATTTTTGGTAGTAATCGAAATTTTCACATTACTTAACTATTTGATAATCATTCGATTAGCCTTTCAAAAAGCTAATAAAAATGGGTGGATTGTTGCAATATCTGCTCTATTGATTTTTATGCCGTGGGGCTTTATTGCTGATACTTCCTTTACTTTCTTTTATTTCTTTTTGTTTTGGCTGCTTCATGCCAAAAACACCCGAAATTCGGTAGGTTTACTTTTAGCTCTCATCTTATCAGTTTTGATTTTCTATATAAAAGTAAATCTTAGTATCATCGTTTATGGGCTATTTTATGCTTCATTGATTTATTTTTGGTTGACAAAAGTCTTTACCCTTCGTACCATCATTATTGTTATTTTCTTACAAATTGCTCTTACCTACTCATGCTCATTTTTATTAAATGTTGATATTTTTGCCTATCTCGAAGCCAGTCTCAAAATCATTGATGCATATCAAGATGCGATGGCAGTGATGCTTTTAGAACCTAAAGATTTGCTTATTTTATTGTTTTTTGAAGGTTTGATTTTGCTCACGGTAGTTATTTTTATTTGGAAAATAACGTTTAAAGCAGGAAATCTGTGGCGAAATATATTGAGTAATTTATATCTCTATTTATTGATTAGCATTGCATGGTTTTTGTGTTTTAAGCAAGCACATACAGCCGTTGGAGCTTATAATGTGTTTGGTTTTTTCCTGTTTATGCCACCTTTGGCAGTGTTACTCTATTTGTTTACGCCAGAAAATCATAAAGTTTTGGCAGGGCGAACCTTCGTTGTAGTTTTATGCCTACAATTATTAGCAACGCAACTGATTCGTTTTCAAATGGGTGGACATCAACTCAAAGGTTATTTACTTACCTATCCTCCAAACTCTGTTGCAAAAAAAATAGAAGTTAACACTTTTAATTTCAGTCACTTAATTGATATTTTGGAGCAGAAAAATCCATATAATTATGTTAGAAGATTGGTTACTTACGACTATGAAGATAATTTCAAAAATCCACCAGTAGTTTTGCCCAAGGATTTATTAGACAAAGTAAAAAACGCTTCGATTGATATTGTACCGCACCAAATTTCTCATGTATTTTTCAATCGTTTAAATTATAATCCTCGCCCTGTGATTCAATCTTATCAAGCGAATAGTGATTGGCTAATGAAAAAAAATGGTGATAAATATTTATCCAAAACGGCTCCCGAATTTGTTCTTTTCCGCACCGATGCGTTTCGTGAACAAAATCCATTTTGGGTAGAAACTGATTTGTCAACATCACTTTTAAGAAATTATCAATTGACTGACACTACGCTTATTCAGAAAGACACTTTTTATCTTTTCAAGAAAAACCAATTCACTAAACGACTAATTATCAATGAGTTAAAGGATTTTAATTTCAAACTCAATGAAGATATTTTGATTCCAACATCACAAAATCCGGTTCGCTTTTCGGCAAATATTGCTTACAGTTTAAAAGGTAAATTGGCTCGTTTAATTTTCCAACCACCTTATTTATATTGCTTGGTAACTTACGAAAATGGTACACAAGAAAACTTTCGAGTTATTGATAAAATCTTGAAAGGGGGCATTTTTATCAATCAAAAAATAACAACTCAAGCTGAAGCAAGTAACTTTTTTCTAAATAAAGGTGTTGATAATCAGAGAGTTATAAAAATTCGCTTTTGGACAAAATTCGTTTCTGGTTTTGAAGACAGTTTTGAAGGGAAGTTTAAAGAAATAAAAATTAAATAACACCACTGTGCGTCGGTCGCCCAACCCTCTCCAATAAGGAGGGCTATCTTTTTTTCTCTCCTCCCCTATCGGGGGAGGTCGGGAGGGGGTTAAAGAATAAAAATATGGAATTACAAGAAAATACATTTGAAAAATTTGAGTTGAATCGCCAATTGCTCAATGCCATTGCCGATGCTGGCTACACCGTACCTACGCCTATTCAAGAAAAGACAATTCCTTTGACTTTGAAAGGACACGATGTGCTTGGAATCGCTCAAACTGGTACAGGAAAAACAGCGGCTTATTTATTGCCTATCTTGATGAAAATCAAATATGCACAGGGTAAATTGCCCCGTTGTTTGATTTTTGCTCCGACTCGTGAGTTGGTTATTCAGATAGACAAGGCGGTGGGCGAACTTGCCAAATATACTGATATTCGCCATGTAGCTCTTTATGGTGGTCTTGGACCAAAAACCCAAATTGAGGCTATTCAGGCAGGCGTAGATATTATTGTATCAACACCTGGTAGGTTTATGGATTTGTACTTAAGAGAAGAAATTGGTGTAAAAGACCTAAAAGTCATGGTTTTAGATGAAGCCGATAAAATGATGGATATGGGTTTTATGCCACAAATCCGTAAGATTTTAGAGGTAATTCCTACAAAAAGACAAAATTTACTGTTTTCAGCAACTTTCCCCGATAAAGTAGAGTTACTCTCGGCTGAGTTTTTAGAATTCCCGACCAGAATTGAAGTTTCGCCACAAGCAACCACTGCCGAAACTGTGAAGCAACGCATGTTCACCGTGCCGAATATGCAAACAAAAATCAATATTTTGGAGTATCTTTTCAAGACCGAAGAAGTGCAAAAAACCATTATTTTTGCTCGCTCAAAAGATATTGCTGATGCTGTTTATCATTCGCTTAATGGAAGAGTTATCCCCAAAAATAATATTCGTGTGATTCATGCCAACAAAGGTCAAAATACAAGAATCAACTCTATGGATGCTTTTCGTGATGGAGTAGTGACGGTTTTGGTTGCAACTGATGTGGCTGCTCGTGGTATTGACATTGACCATGTAACGCACGTCGTCAATTTCGATGTGCCTTTGATCTACGAAGATTATGTTCATCGAATTGGCAGAACGGGTCGAGCCAATCATTTAGGTGAAGCCATTACTTTTTTGACTCCTGCTGAAGAATATCATATCAAGAAAATTGAGAAAATCATTAGGATGGATATTCCTCGTGAGTCAATCCCAGAAGAAGTAAGCATCGCTCCTACGCCTTTTGATGAAAATCAGGCAATGTTGCTCGAAATTGATAACCAGCGTAAAAAAGAAGATCCAACTTTTAAAGGAGCTTTTCATGAAAAGAAAAATCCGAAAGCTGTTGTAAAGAAAAAAACCAGTTTAGCAAAAACTGGATTACCAAAGAATGTTACAGCCAAAAGTTTTTCTTCGACACGACCAAAAAGTTATGGTTTTTCCAAGAATAATAAACGAAGTGGTAAAAGTAAATGATTGTCGGCGACCAAAATAAGATTGATAGGCATTATTTTTGTAAGTGAAACTATTTATAAAAAAGGTTAAATTGAAGCAAATAGATTCTTTTTTTCAGGAAATCTTAACTCTTACTAATCTTTAAAATTCTTATAAATTCCGTTTAAAATTTTCGGGGTAAACTCTAATAATATCGCAATAGATGACGTTATTTACATGATGTTTATGTCAAGACCACTGATGAAATTTTTTGTATTATCGAGTATTTATGTCTTTATTTCTGCCGAAGTGCTTGCTCAACAGCCAGTTTTTCGTTCGCAGAGTGCCAATCTTAATACTTTTTCTTCGCAGACAAAGCCAAAGTCTTTTATATCTGCTCAAGATACGCCAAGTCAAGTCGTCAAAAAGCGATTTGCTCCAGCGGGAACGAATATTCATTTATTACCCTTGTTTGGAGAATTTGAGAAAACAGATGCTCAAAAAGCGGCAGACGAAGAATTTTTAAAAATGTGCGACTTAAACTTTCCAACGCGTGAAAAAGCAAGTGCTTTTTTTGCCGAAAGAGCTTGGGAATATCTGTCAGAAGGACAAAAAGATACTGCTACTTACCGATTCAATTTAGCTTATTTGCTTGATAATGACAATTCAGACGCTTTTTGGGGGCTGGGTGTTATTTCTTACCAAAACGAAAAATATGACAAAGCCATTAATCTAATGAAACGTGGCTTAGAAATCGACGATGACGATAATACTACTTTAATTGTAGATTTATCAACCGTTTATATCAAATGCTTTACAGTAGATGCTGAAAAAGAAGATTTATATAAGGCTTTCGATTTATTAGAAAAAGTCATTAAAAAGCAACCCGAATCGGCCAATGCCTATATGCAATTATCATTAGCAAGGCTCTTGAATGGACAAATTGAGGATGCTTGGGAAAACTTCCATAAAGGCTACGAAATCGACCCTGATAATGCCAGCGTTGATATTTTAGAAGGTCTTTTAGCTAAAAAAGAAGACCCAAAGGGCATTTTTAAGAAGAAAAATTAAAAACTCCTCCGATATACCAAAGGTGTAAGACCCACTTGATTTTTAAAAATGCGATGAAAATGTGAAAGATTTTGAAATCCACATTCCAATCCAACTTGGCTTATACCCAACTCACTATCTATCAATAATTTACGAGCATGACTTACCCGAATCTCGTTGAGATAATCTACATAAGTTTTTCGGGTGCGAGATTTAAAATAACGACAAAATGATGGAACTGTCAGATGAGCAATTTCGGCAATCGCCTGAATCGAAATTTCATTTTGAAAATTATCCAGCGTAAACTCTAAGATCTTTCGCATTCGTTCATTTTCTACATCATCAGGTTTTATGTTAAAATGTTCACTCGCAAGAAGTTGATAATGACTGGTTTGAGACAGATTTCCCAATAAATCAATCAATAAAATAAGACGTTTGATTCCATGTGCTTCAACAACTTTTTCTAAATATGTTTGAAACATCACAGGAAATCGAATACCAGATTTCGACAAATGCAGCATCTTAATGATTGATTTGCATTCGGGTAGTTTTTCAAAAATATTTTTCACAAAATCAATCGAAAATTGAATAACAATTGCTTCTGCAATCGGCTCTTTATTTTCATAAAAAGTCTTTTCGCTACGCCAAAAATGTGGCAAATTTGAACCAAGCAACACCAAATCTCCTGGCTCAAAGTTTTCGATACTATCCCCTACAAAACGTTTTCCGTTTCCCTGCAAAATCAAGGTTAATTCATATTCTGGATGATAATGAAGCGGAGCATCAAAATAACTTAACAAAATTCTTCTTGCTAAGAATGAGGTTTCTTCAATCGCAGGTATTTTTTCAAAAAATGCTCTCATTTAACATAAATATATAATATTAAATTATTATTTGTTAAAATAATACATAAACTGGAAAATACATAAGATTTTCTTCCTATTCATTTATATGACCTTTGTCATATAAATTTGTTCTAAAATTTAAGCACTCAATTAACTTAATTTCAACTATGACAGCAACTATTGATAAAGTGTCGCTTTTACAACAACTCAACAAGCCTTATACACTTTCGCCCGAAAACATTGCCTTTTATCGAGAAAATGGCTATGTAAAACTCAAAAATGTACTTTCAGCCGAAGTCATAGAGTATTATGGTGAATTAATAACCGATTTGGTTTTTAAACTAAATAAACTCACCAAACCAATGGAAGAACGTACTACTTATGAAAAAGCTTTTTTGCAAGTAATGAATCTTTGGGAAGAAAATGACGAAGCAAAGGAATTTGTTTTCTCAAAACGTTTGGCACAAATAGCTACCGAATTGATGGGTGTTTCGGGTGTTCGTTTATATCACGACCAAGCATTGTATAAAGAACCTTCGGGCGGAATTACCCCTTTCCATGCCGACCAATTTTATTGGCCACTTTCAAATAACAACACCATTACAGCTTGGATTCCACTGCAAGCAACACCAATGGAAATGGGGCCTTTAGCATTTGCAGAAAAAAGCCAAGACGTAGAAATCGGACGTGATAAAGAAATTTCTGATGAATCAGAAGCGATTTTGAGCGAAACTTTGAAACAATTTACCATGAATGAAGCACCATTCGACTTAGGCGAAGTAAGTTTTCACTCAGGTTGGACATACCATCGTGCAGGAGCAAACGTTTCGAGCAAAGCTCGTAAAGTAATGACGATGATTTATATGGACAAAGACATAAAAATAATTGAACCAACTAACAAATACCGCATAGCCGACTGGGAGAGATGGTTAAGTAGCAAGCAAATTGGTACTGTGGCAGATGGTTCGTTGAACCCTATATTATTCTAAAACAAAGAGCAAATCAATGGCTTAATAAGCCATTGATTTGCTCTTCCAAAGTACACCATTTTTACTTTCATATTTATCAATAATTCCTCCTCTGAATAAAGCATTGAGTGTTTCATTACTATTTTCCATGGAAGTATCTGTAATAAACGAAAATTCCTTATTGGTCATGGTTGCAAAACGATTGAACAAATATTCAGGGGTAATATCTACTTTTTGCTTCTTGGCATTTGGAACTAATTTTAATATTACACGCTCTAAATCTTGGTATGATTGATGCCCCGTTGTAACGATTTGCTCATTCTGTTTGTTTGTAAAAATGAGCGTTGGGAGCATATTCACCTTCAACTCGCTTGCCAATCTAAGGTCTTCAATGAAACAATCCTTCGCTTTTTGTTCATAATCTTTCAAGAATCGAGCAGAATCTAAGCCAATCTCAAAAGCGACTTTTGCAAGAAAATCAACATCAACAATATTGGTTTTTTCAAGAAAAAGCATTTCTTTAATTCTTCTTAAAAATAAGGAAGCTAAGTCGGAATCTTGCAATTGTGCCGCTTTGAAAGCAATTGAAGGAGGATAAGAAGAATTGAGTGGATCTTCCAACCAAATATCCCCATCAATTGGCATTCCATAAAGCAAACATTCTTCTTCCCAATGAGGAGCTACATCAGATGGCTTACTAATATTACCACGATTAAAATTTTCCCAAGAAGGCAATAGTCCTCCCATGCGATTTTCAACATTAATATACTGACCATACTCTAAAATTAATTTTCGCAAAAGCGGCTGTACTACCCAACAAGTTGAACAGATTGGATCTGAAAAATATTGCAAATTAATTTCTTTATGAGATGTATTCTCCACCACTTTTTTTGAAATAAGAGGTACTCGTACTTCGTCTTCATCTATTTTGCTTGGATACAAGAAGAATTCTTTCAATTCCCTTCCTAATAAAATATGTTGTTCAACGTGCTGCAAGCGTTGCTCATAAAATGCTTGAAAATCTTCTGTATATGTCTCATGTTGAAACAATACATCTGAAAGGACTTGAGCATCCATAATAGCGTTGGTTGTACCCGCACTCGTAAATGGTAAAGCTAAATGGGCTGCATCACCTATCAATACTATGTTATTTTTATGAAAAGTGGGCAAAACACCAAAATCACGTGTATTCCAAATGTAACTATTGCTAAAGTCATTTGACGCCAAAAGTTCTGAAACTTCCGAAGGAAAATCAACTAATAAATTCGTACAAAATGATTTCAATTCTTCTGCACTGCACCCATCTTGACAATCGGCTAATGACGTATCAAATTGCATAAACCATACAAATTCATCAGAAGAAACAGGAATCATTCCAAAGCTTAATCCTTTTTTATTACTTTGGAATTTTTTAAAAATATGTCTTTGTTTGACTCCCAAAAATTCATTTTTACAAATACCAACCACCTCTTTTACTTGAATTTTAGTAAAATCAACAGGCCCTAAAATAGCATTTCTAACACTTGAATTTCCACCATCAGCACCAACGAATATATCACCACACTCAACTTCACCATTAGTAAATGCTGCCGCAACCACCTTATCGCCTTCATAAATAAAATGAGAGAATTCTCGACCGCTTTTAATTTTGTCGCCAGGAAATAAATCATAAAGATATTTTATCAAATCTTTACGCTTGAAACATTTCCATTGATGGAGTTTTAGCCTTTTGATTTCTTCTCCATTTGGTCTATTAAAACTAAAAGTATTAATAGATTCTCCTTTAAGATAATTAGATGAATGCTCCCCCAGTTTATTGAGGATTGACCATCCATCTGCGTGCATCAAAAAAGCGTGGCCACGGTCAGGTAAGCAGTTGGCTCGCTCATTGATAATTACCTCACATTTTTTCTTGAGTAGTTGGAGTCCAAGCGTTAAGCCAGCCACTCCTCCTCCGATAATAACAATTTTCATAGGACATCTAATATGGATTTGATTTGGGAAAGTGCTTGTGTAAGAATTTCATCAGTAGTAGCAAAACTTAGTCTAATATAACCTTCTGCCCCTTCACCAAACCATTCTTTGAGGCCAGGAACTACCGCTACTTTAGCTTCATTTAACAATAACTCATGAATTTCTTTACTTGATTGATGGGTATTTTTAATATTAGCAAAAGCCACATAACAACCTTCAGGTGCAATACAACTTACACCTTTCATTGTGTTCAACTCAACGGTACATTTTTGACGCATTTTATGCAAATGGGCTACAAAATCATTCAACCAATATTCACATTGGTTAAGGGCAGTTGTTGCCGCAATTTGCCCCAAAGTATTTACGCCATGAATGGTTGACTGATGCAAAGATGTTTTAAAAAGTTGTTCAAAATGTAATTGATTAGAAGCAATAATTGCTCCAATTCTTAATCCTGCCAGTCCATAAGATTTACTAAAACCAGTGACAATGACAGTTTGTTGTCGTATAGCCTCGTCCAACGAAGCAATACTTGTATAGGTATGGGGTTGATAGATTATATCACTCCAAATTTCGTCAGATAGAATAATCACATTATGTTTACAGGCAATCGTACCCAGTTGTTGAAGCTCAGCACGAGTAAAAACCTTTCCAGTTGGATTTAATGGATTACACAAGCATATCAAGCGAGTTTTGGGTGTAATAAGTTTTTCTAATTGCCCGAAATCAACAACATCCGTTCCTGCTGGAATCGCAAAGGGAATGGCTTTTGCCCCAACTTTTTCAACAGAATAACGAAAAAGAAAATCAACTGGATCAAAAATTATAGCCTCATCAAGTGGATTTAAAAAGGTTTGGCACACTAAAAAAATGCCAAATGCTGCACTATCAACGGGAAATGTAAAAGCAGGTGAAGCTGTAACCTTTCTTTTTTGTTGAAAGAAATGAGCTACACTTTCTTTAAAATCAGGAAGTCCTTCTGCTGGGCCATAACAAAGATATCGGTCTCGAATAAATTTTGTAAGTGCCTCTGCAATTTCGGGAGCACTTGGAAAATCAGGGTCAGCAGCTGTAAGTGGAATTACGCCATTAGGAACTGTTGCCCATCTTAAATTATAAGCACGTTGTTTTAAAATATCAAGATTTACAGATGAATTATTGAACATAAATTACTACTTAAAAGAGTCGGATTTGCAAACTTTTTTGTTAAAAAAATCCACTTCAAGTCCTACCATTTCTTTAGTAAGAAAGTCCAATTAGTGTTCGGTTGAAGTGTATAATTCAATAAAATATGATTAAGCGGTAGCATTACTAAACTTATCACATTCAGAATTAAATGTAGAAAATAAAATTTTTATTTCACTAAAAATCCTTGTCTTTTTTTATTCATTTTGAGGGAGGTAAGCACTCGCTAAAACTGGTTTTAGCGAGCTTTTGGAAGCTCTAAATTTTCTTTAACCAGACAAATCCTAAAGCTGAAATAATACCAAAAGAGCCAAGAATATACCACAGTGTATCGAAGCCAAAATGAGCAATGGTTTGTGTGCCAATCAAAGGGGCAGAGATTTGTGCTATCGACCATGTCATCGAATGGAGAGCAGAGTATTGTCCACGATTATGAGATTTAGACCGTTCAATACTAAAAGCATTCATAAAAGGCATCGCAAAAATTTCGGAAAATGTTGCAAAGACGATACCTACAATAAGCCATCCATAATTATGCGAAAACAAGAAAATTAGATAATTGACTACCACTAAACCTACACCAAAACTTATCAATGATAATTTTTGAAACTTACCTTCTATTTTATAAATCAAAATCATTTCAATGAAGGCCACTAATAGTCCATTCAAGCCTAAAATATAGCCAATTTGAATTTCAGATAAATTACAAGCTCTTTTATAAAACAATGGGCCAATTGTAAAAAGTTGAAAAAAGGCAATGGCATAAAGGGTGGTTAATAATAAAAAAAACAAATACTTTCGATCTCGATATACTGAGTCTTTGGGATTTACGTTACTTTTGACAGTATGTTTATCCGATTTTTTTCGTCGAGTTCCTCTTAAAAAAGAAAACACCAATAACGCAGCTCCAATATTTGTCAATCCATCTGCCCAAAATAATAATTTATAATCTCTTGTTGCCAAAAAACCTCCGATTGCAGGCCCGATCGACCAGCCTATATTGATAGCCAAGCGAATCAAAGATACCGAGCGAGTGAATGTTTCGGGTGTACTAAAATCTGCGATTGAGGCTGTATTTGCGGGACGATATGCTTCGCCAAAAGCACTCAATAAAAATACAAACGTACAAATTAGGTAATAGTTTTGTACCTGAGAAATAAGCAAAAACATCACTCCCCCTAAAAACAAACTCCATAACTGCACAGGAAAATAACCAATCAAATCAGTCAGTTTTCCACCCATAAATGTTCCACAAATTGAGCCAACACCGAAGGCAACCATCACAAAGCCTGCTTCTGTTACACTAAAACCCAGTTTTTGAGTTAGATATAATGTTAGGAAAGCAACCACCATTCCCCCACTCCGATTAATGAGCATAACCAAAGCCAACAGCCAAACTTGCCGTGAAAGCCCACCAAAAGCATTGCGATATAATGAAATCATTGATAATTGGAAAATGTATAATTGAAAAAGTTTGATTTTATTCTTGATATAATAAGTTTCTGAGAAGAAAATCTATTTTGAAAGCACTCGGCAAATTTAGGCTTTTTAGCATTTGCAACAAACCAAAGTATTGATTAGTTTTGTCAAACAAAGTATGCTTGCATACTAATTTCTATTCATCTTTACACTAATCTAAAAAAATGGAAGCATATATTTATGATGCCGTACGCACGCCTCGTGGACGTGGCAAATCTGATGGTTCTCTGCATGATGTGCAACCTGTTGAGCTACTTTCAACGGTTTTGAAGGCAATCAGAGATAGAAATAATCTTGATACAAGTTTGATTGATGACGTAATAATCGGTTGTGTTTCGCCTATTGGTGAGCAAGGGGCAGATATTGCTCGCACGGCAGTTTTGGCAGCGGGTTATGCTCAAACTGTGGCAGGGGTGCAGGTAAATCGTTTTTGTTCCTCAGGTTTGGAGGCAATCAATATGGCAGCCGCTTATGTCATGTCGGGTCAAGTTGATTTATTGGTGGCGGGTGGCGTTGAATCTATGTCACGTATTCCTATGGGGTCAGATGGTGGGGCTTTATTTATGAATCCTCAAATTATTTCTCAACATAAGATTGTACCACAAGGTATTTCTGCCGACTTGATTGCCACCAAATACGGCTATTCACGCAATGATGTTGATACTTTTGCTGTAGAATCAGTTCGCCGAGCAGTAGAATCTCAAAAAAACAAACATTATCAATCAATGGTTTCGGTAAAAGACGAAATCGGCATAACAGTGCTTGATCGTGATGAAGGTATTCGTCCAGACACAACGGTTGAATCTTTGGGCAAACTAAAACCTGCTTTTGAAATGATGGGCAGTATGGGGCTTGATGCTTTGGCTTTAATGAAATACAATGATTTGGTAAATATCAATCACGTACATCATGCAGGAAATTCTTCGCAATTAACCGACGGTTCGGGAGCATTATTAATAGGGAGCAAAGCTATGGGTGAAAAATTAGGGTTGAAACCTCGTGCCAAAATAAAAGCATTTGCTATTGTTGGCTCTGAACCAACAATCATGCTTACAGGGCCTGTTCCTGCTACTGAAAAGGTTTTGAAAAGAGCAGGAATGTCAATCAGCGACATTGATTTATTTGAAGTAAATGAGGCTTTTGCCGCTGTACCAATGCTATTTATGGAAAAATTTGGCGTTGACCATTCAAAAGTCAATATCAATGGTGGAGCAATTGCTTTAGGGCATCCGCTTGGAGCAACAGGGGCCATTCTTTCAAGTTCATTGATTGACGAAATGGAAAATTCTAATAAATCAACAGGACTTGTAACCCTTTGCATTGGTGGCGGCATGGGAATTGCTACTATTTTTGAAAGGGTTTAATTATAATTTTCATATAAAAAAGCTCATGAAAATTAATTTTCATGAGCTTTTTTATATTTATCTAATGATATTTTGACTATCAATCTACTTATCTCAAATCTACTACTTCTACTCCTGGATATTTCTTTTTGTCAAAAGTAAAGATTTTATCATCGGCTGGAGCATTTGGCGAAAACTTATCTACACGAAAAACCGTGCGTTTACCATTTTTGTCCCAAACTTTCCAAGACTTTACTGACTTATCTTTCTTATCAACCTTAATTTGAACCTTCGCAACTTTGCTTGATTTATCTTCTGGTGAAAGTTCTACTACTTCATAAAACTGGCTTCCTTCTTTTACTTCTTCCAAGAAAACATATTTATATCCTTTTTTATAAATCGTATAAATTTTGGTCGGAGAAAGCTCCTCCATTTCAGTAGGATTAAACTCCGTTACATTACACTCGTTGGTTTCTTTTACATAAGTATAAAGGTCTTTTCCATTGGCAAAAACCTCTTGTCCAGCCATTTTTAAGCGAAATTTTATACCTTTTACAGTTACATCACCTTTATAGCTTTCTGTTAGTTTTGCGTTTGTTCCTTCCACACCATAAGTAAATGCCGCACTAAACGATTTCATTGTTTGGTATTTTTTGCTCATTTCATCCAAAATCGCCGTAGCTTTTTTGTCTTTTTGAGCAACCACTAAATTGCTGATTATCAACAAATTAGCAATTATAAAGAGTATTTTTTTCATTATTTTATAGAGTTAATTATGTTTTTATTGTTAGTTAGACGAGATTTATATATTGAAGGATTAATATTTATTCCGTCTTTTATAACATTTAAGACGCAAAATTAATTCAAAAGGTTGTTTTTACCTCAATTTTCTTAAAATCTCTTCTAAATGTTCCATATCCTTTACTAAAACTTCCCGTGCCTTGCTTCCCTCGAATGGCCCAACAATTCCTGCACCTTCCAATTGGTCGATGATTCTTCCTGCACGATTATAGCCTAATTTCATTTTACGCTGAATCAACGAGGTACTGCCTTGTTGGTGCGAAACCATCAAACGTGCCGCTTCTTCAAACATTACATCAAGTTCTGAAGCATCAAATTCGGCCGTTTCACCTTCTTCATCGCCATAGAATTCTGGCAATAAATACGCAGATTCATACGCTCGTTGGCTTCCAATAAACTCACAAATTTCTTCAACTTCGGGCGTATCAACAAATGGACATTGCAAACGAACCATATCCGACCCCATTGAAAGCAACATATCTCCATTCCCTACCAATTGCTCCGAGCCACCCGTATCTAAAATTGTTCTTGAGTCAATTTTAGAAGTAACTTTGAATGACAAACGAGCTGGGAAATTGGCTTTTATCAAACCTGTGATAACATTGACTGATGGACGTTGTGTAGCTACAATCAAGTGAATACCAATAGCACGAGCCAACTGAGCCAAACGAGCAATCGGTTGTTCCACTTCCTTTCCAGCCGTCATCATCAAATCTGCTAACTCGTCAATAACCAACACGATGTATGGCAAATAACGGTGTCCCTTCTCTGGATTTAATCTTCTTTGAACAAACTTGACATTATACTCTTTGATATTTCGTACACCTGCATCTTTCAGCAAATTATAGCGATTATCCATTTCGATACAAAGTGAGTTGAGGGTATAAACAACTTTTTTTGTATCTGTAATAATTGCTTCTTCAGCATTGGGTAACATTGCCAAGAAATGTCTTTCGATTTTGTTATAAAGCGTCAACTCAACTTTCTTAGGGTCAACCAACACAAATTTTATTTGAGCAGGGTGTTTTTTATAAAGCAAAGATGCCAAAATAACATTCAAACCAACTGATTTACCTTGACCCGTAGCTCCCGCCATGAGTAAGTGAGGCATTTTGGCCAAATCAGTTACAAATATTTCGTTCGAAATCGTTTTTCCAAGAATAATGGGTAATTCAAAATTAGTTTTTTGAAATTTCTCACTCGAAATCACCGATTTCATCGTAACCATCTCTCGGTTTTTGTTCGGAACTTCAATACCAATCGTGCCTTTTCCTGGCATTGGTGCAATAATACGAATACCCAAAGCGGCCAAATTTAAGGCAATATCATCTTCCAAATTTTTAATTTTTGAAATACGAATACCCGCATCTGGCACAATTTCATAAAGGGTTACTGTTGGGCCAATTGTAGCTTTAATGCTTGCTATTCCTATCTGGAAATTACGCATTGTTTCCACAATTTTGTTTTTATTTGCTTCCAGTTCTTCTTCTGTAACTTTGCTTCCTGAATTACTATATTCGCTCAAAAGTGAGAGTGGAGGATATTGATAATTGCCTAAATCAAGTGTTGGATCAAACAAACCAAAGTCTTTTAATACTTTTTCATTGACACCATCATCATCTAAATCATTTTCAAAAACATCCTCTTCTTCTTCCGATTCATTTTTACTGGTATCTTCGATTATAAAAGTTGGACCTCCCTTAAATGGCTCATTTGGTAAAGTATTTTTTGTTTTTTCAACACTTTCTACCTCCAACCTTACATTTTTTTCTTCAAATGGTTTCGGAACAATGACTTCATCATTTTCAATTTTATCGTTTCCTACTTTCAAGAAATCAATTTTATCAACCGTTTCTCGTTTAGTAGGAGGTGGCGTATTTCTGAAAGTATTTTCTTCTATTTCTTCGTCTTCATCATCCTCAACTTGTATGGCACGACGAATACGGTCGGTGGCTACATCTTCACGAGGGTCACGCTGAAAATATTTGGCAAAAAACCAGTCATCAATTTTGGTATAACCATGAAAGAAAATCAACCAACCTGCCAAAATCAATAAAATGACCAATATACCACCCCAACCAATAGCTTGATGAAAAAACTGATTAACAGTATAGCCAATTCCTCCACAAACAGTTCCAGCAGGCAAATCAAACAAGGAAGCAAAATAGCCTAAGAAAATACTTGTCCAAAAAATATAAAAAATACTGGAGAGCGTAAAACGATTAAAACTTTGTGGAAGTAAATCTTTCTTGAAAGTCAAACGATAGCCTGCCCAAAAAACAACAGGTAACCAGCCAAAAGCAGCTAATCCAAACCATTGAAAGATAAAAAAGTGTGAAAAATATGCACCCATCAATCCCATTGCGTTGCGAGCTTTACGGTCAGTTTGTTCAAGAGAAGCTTTGAAAGTACGTTGAACAATATCTTGATCTGCATCACCTGTAAAAAGATAGGAGACAAAAGAGATGAGCAAAATTACTGACAGAATTAGCAAAAAAATGCCAAAAGCGAGTAAATAGCTATCCTTGTTGACGTTGAACTCAATGGGCATTTGAGTTACGCCACCTTTACCTCCCGAAGAGCCACGTGGTGTACTCTTGGGTGGTTGTTTTTTTCGAAAAGTATTACCAGACATCTTTATGGGGTAGGAAAGCAATATATTTTAAAGACAAATATATAAATTTTAGGATAAATATTCTCAAAAAGGAAACTATTTTGAAATTTATTACTTTTTTTAACCAAAGGTTTCTGCCTATCTTTGTTGCTCTACGTAATTTTCAAACAAAAAATGTCTGGTAAAAAAAGCTTAAAAAGCAGAATTGAAAGTACGCTCTCTTCTTCTGACATTAATTATATTAAACATAATGCTACAAGTCATACACTTGGACAATTAGTCGGACGCTTAGGACGTTCTGAAAATACCATAAAAAAGTATTTGAAACTTTTGGACTTAGAACCATCAACAGTAGCCACAGTTTCAATGGATATTCGACCCTAATGTTTAAAATTATTAAACTCAAGAAAACTAGAATTAATATTTGTAAATAATGGCCAATAAATTGACCATTATATTTGGTTATTATTACTAAGTAAGAAAATGTCTTCACACCATATTGTAAGAGAAAAACAAGAGCCAGCTCTCATCATTGCGAATGGCGAAAGTTGCAGTTTTGAATTGCTTGGGCAGTTGCTGGAATGGAGTCCATTTGTGGTGGTTCTAGACAGTGCAATTCAGCGTGTAATGCCGCTTGGAATTAAGATAGATGTACTTCTTGGCGATTTTGATGAGGAATTAAATCTGAGCGAAATTGAGGAAAGCCAATACCCAATTGAGGTTGTACATACACCTGATCAAGACAAAACGGACTTAGAAAAAGCCTTTGATTTTCTGATAGAAAGGGGCTTTCCTGCGGTGAATGTTGTATGGGCTACGGGTCGTCGAGCCGACCATTCTATTACTAATATGACCAATATTGTTCGTTACAAAAGTAAACTTCATATCGTGATGATTGATGATTATTCGGTCATTTATCCTTTACACCCCAAGCCCTATGTATTCCAAAAATGGTTCGCAAAAAGTTTCCAAATTTCACTTATTCCGATAGGAACGACAACAGGTATTTACACCCAAAACTTGCGTTATTCACTTGATAATGAGCAACTTATACTCGGATATCGTTCAGGAAATAGTAACGAAGTGGCAGCAGATGGAATTGTGCAAATTTCTTACGAATCTGGTGACTTATTACTCATGGAATGTCATGATTAAGGAGAAAAATCGAGTGTGGATAACTTTTTCAGAATTTATTTTTTTTTCTGAAAATTAAATATTTACATTTGTCAATGAAAACACAACTAAAACTTCTATAAACTGCCTCGTTGAATTATAAGAAAAAAGTATTTACAACCGTGTGGATAACTTTTTTTATTTCACTTTTCTAATCCACCAATTAAGTAACTAACTGATTATTAGGGCTTAATAATTTCTTAACATTACACTTTTTAAGTATTGCTAATTAAGTATCGTTTTTTGATTTTTAAATAGCTTGATTATTTATTAATTTTACAATCATATCGGTATTCAGTATGCATAAAAATATACATGAATAATTGGCTGCTTATTTTATAAAAATACTCGTATTTCCCGAACCCAAAAAGTGACTGGCAGTCACTAAATATATAAATAATAACAGTAGTTGAATCCTTATTAAAGGTCAAATTTTGACCTCATTGAAATTTGTTGTGAATTCCTAAAATCCTTATTAAAAAGGCTGCCTTATGTATGTAATCAAGAGAGACGGACGCCGCGAGTCGGTAAAGTTCGACAAAATCACTGCTCGTATTGAGCGACTGTGCTATGGTTTAGAGCCTGCATTTGTCCAACCCGTTGAAGTTGCTATGAAAGTTGTGGCGGGTATCTATGATGGTGTAAATACCAGCGAATTAGATAGTCTTGCTGCCGAAACGGCCGCTTCGATGACAACTAAGCATCCCGATTATGCTGTTTTGGCAGCTCGGATTGCTATTTCAAACCTTCATAAAAACACCCTTAAGTCGTTTTCTGGTACAATGAAAATGTTGTATCATTATACCGACCCCAAAACTGACCAAAATGCTTCACTTATTGCCAAAGACACTTGGAAAGTAATTCAGAAACATGCTGCTTTGCTTGATTCTGCTATTATTTATGACCGTGATTTTGGCTACGATTATTTTGGTTACAAAACGCTTGAAAAATCATACTTATTAAAACTTAACGGCAAAATCGTTGAACGTCCACAACACATGCTTATGCGTGTTGCTGTTGGTATTCATGGCGAAGATATTGACCGTGTAATTGAGACGTATGAATTGCTTTCAGAACGTTGGTTTACACATGCGACTCCTACATTATTCAACGCAGGAACACCAAAACCTCAGCTATCTTCTTGTTTCTTGTTAACAATGAAAGAAGATAGCATCACCGGAATTTATGAAACTTTAGCTCAAACGGCTCAGATTTCACAATCTGCTGGTGGTATAGGATTGGCTATTCATGATATTCGTGCCACAGGATCTTACATCAAAGGCACTAATGGAACATCTAATGGTATCGTGCCGATGCTGCGTGTTTTCAATGATACAGCTCGCTACGTTGACCAAGGTGGTGGCAAAAGAAAAGGTTCGTTTGCTATTTATATCGAACCACACCACGCTGATATTTTTGAATTTTTGGATTTAAAAAAGAATCACGGAAAAGAAGAACTTCGTGCGAGAGATTTATTCTACGCTCTTTGGATTTCAGATTTATTCATGAAACGTGTAGAAGCTAATGAAACTTGGTCTCTATTTTGTCCTCACGAAGCTCCAGGTCTATCAGAGTGCTATGGAGAAGAATTTGAAAGACTTTACGAAAAATACGAATTAGAAGGTAAAGCACGTAAGACTATCAAAGCTCAAGACCTTTGGTTTGCTATTATGGAGTCTCAAATTGAGACAGGTACACCATATATGTTATACAAAGATGCTGCTAATAAAAAATCAAACCAAAAGAATTTGGGAACGATAAAATCATCGAATCTTTGTACTGAAATCATCGAATACACTGCTCCTGACGAAGTGGCAGTCTGTAACTTAGCTTCAATTGCTCTGCCAAAATATATCGCAAAAGATGAAAAAACAGGATTCTTGAAGTTTGATCATCAGAAATTATATGAAGTAACGAAAGTAATCACTAAAAACCTCAACAAAGTAATCGATGTAAATTATTACCCTGTACCTGAGGCAAAACATAGTAATCTCCGTCACCGTCCGATTGGTTTAGGAATTCAAGGTTTAGCTGATGCCTTTATTTTATTAAAAATGCCATTTGAATCAGACGAAGCTCGTCAGTTGAATAAAGACATTTTTGAAACGATTTATTATGCAGCCATGGAAGCCTCAATGGAGTTGGCGATCAAAGACGGCCCTTATCCAACTTGGGAAGGCTCTCCGATTTCAAAAGGTATTTTCCAATTTGATATGTGGAACGTAACTCCAGAATCCGGTCGTTGGAATTGGGAGGAATTGCGTGAAAAAGTAGTTAAAAATGGTGTAAGGAACTCCTTATTAGTTGCTCCTATGCCAACAGCTTCAACAAGTCAAATTTTGGGCAATAATGAATGTTTTGAACCTTATACTTCAAATATTTATACCCGTCGTGTACTTTCTGGGGAATTTGTGGTTGTAAATAAGCACTTATTAAAAGATTTAGTAAAAATCGGCTTGTGGAATGATACCATGAAAAACAAGTTAATTGCTGCTAATGGTTCAGTACAAGCAATTCCTGAGATTCCTCAAAACTTGAAAGATTTGTATCGTACCGCCTGGGAAATTAAGCAAAAAACCATCGTAGATATGGCAGCCGACAGAGGAGCATATATTTGCCAAAGTCAGTCATTGAATATCTTTATGGAAAATGCTAATTTCGGAAAATTGACTTCGATGCACTTCTATGCTTGGAAAGCAGGATTGAAAACAGGTATGTATTACTTACGTACAAAAGCCGCTTCTGATGCTGTGAAATTTACAGTTGATAGACAAGCAATTGCCGAAGTAATGCCAGCAACTTCAGTAGTTGAAGAAAAACCATTAGATTATGCCAAATATGCCGAAGAACAAACTGCAAAGGCAACTGCAGCGGCTTCTTTTGCAAGCGAAGAAGAGTACCAATACGCAGCAATGCAATGTTCTCTCGATGACCCAGAGGGTTGCGAAATGTGTGGTTCATAAGGGATTCCGACTGTGCTCTTTCTTAATATAAAATTGTTACAAAACCACCTCAAAAGGGTGGTTTTGTTGATTTTATACTATTATCTTTGTACTTCTACAAAAGTCTCTGCTATTTCATTGCCATTTTTTACTGAAATTCTATAAACCCCAATATTATCGGCTGCGTAGAATGAGAATTTATTAGAACTAAGTTTGGGTTGCCAAAAAATAGTTGTTCTCATATCTAGCTTGGAAATTTCTTTGGACGTTCCATAATTCGGACTAAAAAAAGGGTTTGCTTCTTGAAACCCAATGATGGTAAGTTGTTTAGCACTGGCTTTCAGTCCATGATTATTACTTTCTGATGGCTTAGACACCGAAGATTTAGTATAAATAGCAATCACGCCATTGGCTCCTCTCGAACCAAACATCGCACGAGCAGTTTTCAATACCTCAATACGATCAATATTATCAAAATTAACGCTTAACAATGAATTCACATCTTCCACAGGAAAACCATCAATCAAATATAATGGTGCCGAATCTCCCTCAATCGAGTTCTGTCCACCTCTCATTCTCACTTTTATTCTACCATCAGCATAAGTAATCTGTACGCCTGGAACTTTGCCTTGAAGAGCCAATACTGGGTTCATTCCTATCAGGGCTGGCCCCATGTCTTTGGCATAAACGGTGAAATCAGGATTTCCATAAATAGGCTTACTCACAAATTGCTTTTCTGTTCGTTTGGTTCTTACGCTCACTTCATCAAGTTGAATCGCATCTTTAGGTAAATCAATATCTTTTTCTATTAAAACTGTGGTATTTAGGTCTTTTATCTCAAAAATTGGTGTCAAAACTGAGGGTTTTATGATAGGAAATTCTTCGTTATCAAATAAAATTTTATTCAACAAACGCCCTTTTAGATCGGTTGCTTGGTAACTAATATCAGTTGTATCACTTAACTGAATACCCGAAACTGAAAATTTTCCTTCGGTATCCGTTTGTGCCGTTACAGTATATTGAGCTTTTCCAAAGTAAAAAACCAAATTAGCAAAGGCAGGCTTATCACTTTTATCTAAAACTTTACCCGAAAGCGTCAAACCCGTTTCAGCAAGATATTTAAATTCAGGTAAAATTTTGAAACTTGATGCCGAAAGAAATGGTTTAGCCTTGGTTTCCAAAGATTTTACTCGGCGAATCACCAGCGAGTCAGTTACCGAAACTACTACATTCTCAGCTTTTGTACCTTCGATTTGAACATTAATTTTTTCACGTGGCTGATACACCTTTTTATCGGTAATAAGTTTTATCAGAGAATTATTTACTGATGGGATTGCTTTTCCAACAATATATTGTTTGGGTGAAATTACAGGCACAATTTGCTCGAAAAAGCAAGAATCTCCAAAATTTCGCATCCATTTTGTGTAAGCTCGAAGGTGATAGTTTCCTAACATAAGGTTAGATGGAAGCTTCACCATCCCTTGAAAATGTAATGAATCTACATGATATTTCTGACGGATAATTAACTCATTTTGTGGACTTATCCATTCAACATAAACCACTTTACTAATCGAATCACTCATGGCAGCATCGGCATAGAGCATTTCTCCTGCAAACCATAGGTTTTCGTTAGGGTGATAATACGATTTATTAGTCGAAAGTTGCACTTGCTCTTGTAAACGCCAAATGCTTTTTTGTGTAGTAGAATCAAGTGCTACATTGATTTTTGTTGCAGGAATTTCTCTTTGAATGGATTCATTTGGCAAATAATCAAGCGGAAGCATTTCAGCCAAACGTTTATTGCTCATAAAGCCTGAAACAATCAAATCTTTGGGATTTTGAATAATACCCTTGTCATTGAAATCTAAATCCTTCGTCGTTTCTATCCACGAAATCATGCGATTGTCGTCACGATAGAATTGACCATTGAAATATGGACTTGCAAAGTGCAATTCGATACGTTTGGGGAACTTTATACGAAATTCATTATCAATTCGCCCTTTTTTAATGAGAGAATCTAAATTAACTGGTAAAATACTTTTGTTCAATTGGCCATAAAACATAGCAGTTCGGTTGGCAGGATTGAAACCTGCTGCATCAACAAAAGCCTCATAGCCTTCCATTTTGAGTTTGTGCTGTGCCAATGACCAAAATAAATGTCTGTCAGAGCCTTCAAAAGCCATTTTTCGATTCAAGTTCCACTTTTTTTCTTCTTTATCGCTGACTGGTTTCAACTCTTCAAAACGAGCATAACCTTGATATTGAATTTCATCATTTGATAATAAAAAACTCGTAAGTGTAAAGAACACTCGATAGCCTAAAGCTAAGTTTTCAACTTCAATTGGGCGAGTTGCTTTTGCCTTCAAAATACCTTTAATCTCCTCAAAATCAATAAGATAGCTGTCTTTAATAGTGCATGATTTTGCTAAAGGAGTATCACCTAATATAGCCTTTAAAAAACGTTGAAAATATTTTTCCCACGTTTTATCTCGACTACTTGACACTTTTACTTCACTGAGTTCTTGCTCGTTTGGATTGAGTGTAAAGTCAATTTCTTTGACACCAGTTTTTTCCTCACGAATAGTCTGGCGTGCAGGAGCATATCCAAGCATAGAAACAGAAATAATGACCGTGCCGAAAGGTATTTTTGTGAGAGAATATTCTCCTTTTTCATTGGTGGTGGTACCTTTAGTAGTATTGGCAATAAACACATTCGCAAACGGCACAACCTCGGCCGTTTTGGCATCACGCACCACACCTGATATTGAAAATGTTTGAGCAAAAACACTGAAACATGTAAAGAAAAAAAAGAGAATTAAGTAAAAGTTTTGGCGGTAAAATAGCGTCATGTTTATTAGCAGTAAATTTCAGATTTAATTCTCCAAAGTAAACGAAATTATTAGTTGATAAAATACATTTCGGCTAAATTCTTTATCAAAATGCTTTACGCTGGAAAAAAACTTGGCTATTTATGCTATAGAAAATAAAAAAATGCTGTTTTTTTTGAAGTTTTTACTAAAATTAAGGCTCTATAAATAAACTTCTCTTCGTAAACTTAAAGAAGCAAAAAAGTAGTCATAAAGGCCACCTTTTTGCTTCTATTCCTCTTATTAAATTCTAAATATGACCCAGAAGGGCACTATGATTTAAACCTTCTCCTTCAAGAAATCAGCTGTATAATTTCCTTCCAATTTTACCATTTCTTCGGGAGTTCCTTCGAAAGTCAGATAGCCACCTTTTTCGCCTCCTTCAGGCCCTAAATCGATTATCCAATCTGCTGATTTGATGATTTCCATATTATGTTCAATGATAATAACCGAATCGCCTTGGTCAACTAAAGCATTGATAGCTTTCAAAAGTTTTTTAATGTCGTGAAAATGTAAACCTGTTGTTGGCTCATCAAAAACAAAGAGGGTTTTCCCTTTGTCAGCATTACCTCTACTCAAGAAAAATGCTAATTTGACACGTTGAGCTTCTCCACCTGAAAGTGTACTTGATGATTGACCTAAACGAATATAGCCCAAACCAACATCTTGTAAAGGGCGAAGTTTATCAGCTAGTTTTGGTTCACTTATATTAAAAAAATCTATCGCCTCATCGACTGTCATATCCAAAATATCGGAAATGTCTTTTTCATTATATTTTACTTCCAAAATCTCTTGTTTGAAACGTTTTCCACCACAACTTTCGCATTTTAGACGAACATCAGCCATAAATTGCATCTCAATTGTTTGTTCGCCCTCTCCTTGACAGGCTTCGCAACGTCCACCATCAACATTGAATGAAAAAAAAGCTGGCTTGTAATCACGTGCCTTGGAGATTTGTTGCTCTGACATCATCTGGCGAATATAATCGTAAGCTTTGATGTACGTAACAGGGTTCGAGCGAGATGATTTCCCGATTGGATTTTGGTCAATCATTTCGACTTGGGTGATTCGGTCAAGCGAACCAATCAAGCCCGAGTATTTTCCAGCCTCGTCACTATATTCACCTTTCAAACGAGCAATGGCAGGAAACAAAATTTTACGAACCAAAGTCGATTTTCCTGAACCACTTACCCCCGTAACAACTGTAAGTACTCCCAAAGGGAATTTGACATTCAATTCTTTTAAATTATTTTCTCTTGCCCCTGTTAATTCAACAAAATCTGTTGGTTTTCGTCGTTGGATAGGTACTTGAATTTGGTCTTTTCCAGTTAAGAAATTGATGGTGTGGGAAGTCTTAGTTCCTGAAATATGGCTCGAAATATCATCCCAATTTCCCTGAAACACCAGCTCTCCACCCAATGTACCTGCATCAGGGCCAATATCTATGATTTGATCAGCGGCACGCATCACTTCTTCTTCATGCTCTACCACTATCACTGTATTTCCCATATCTCGTAGTGATTCCAACACACTTACCAATCGCTGCGTATCTCTCGGATGAAGTCCGATACTTGGTTCATCAAGAATATACATCGAACCAACTAAGGCACTTCCAAGTGACGTTGCCAATTTGATACGTTGAAATTCACCACCCGAAAGACTCGAAGTAAGGCGATTTAAAGTCAAATACCCTAAGCCCACACGCTCCATGTATTCGAGGCGGGCATTGATTTCAATCAAGATTCTCTTTGATACAGCTTGTTGATAATCAGGAAGTTGTAAATTGCTGAAGAATTTTGCAACTTCAGAAATAGGCATTAAGACCAAATCTGTGATTGATGCTCCACCCACTTTCACATAACTTGCATCTTTGCGGAGACGAGAGCCCCTGCAATCAGGGCAATCGGTTCGGCCACGATAGCGAGAAAGCATCACACGGTATTGTACCTTATGCACTTGACTTTCGATGTCTGTAAAAAAAGCATCAAGTCCTTGAAAATATTTATTCCCTGTCCAAAGCAGTTGTTGCTGCTCTTTTGTAAGGTCTTTGTAAGCACGATGAATCGGGAAGTCAAAACGAATACCGTTGCGGAGCAAAGGTGTGAGCCATTCTTCGCTCATTCGTTCACTTCTCCAAGGAGCAATCACACCTTCAAAAACCGATAAGTTTTTATCAGGAAGAACTAATTCTGGGTCAATTCCCAATACTTTTCCATAACCTTCACAGCGTTTACACGCTCCATAAGGATTATTAAATGTAAATAAATTGACACTTGGTTCTTCAAAAGTAATATCATCAAGTTCAAACCTATCTGAAAAAGTTTTTCTAATAATTTGCTTCTCTCCTGCTTCATTCGTAGAAATAATATCAATTAGACATTCCCCTTCCCCCTCAAAAAAAGCAGTTTGTACTGAATCCGAAAAGCGAAACTGAGTATCTTCATCATCATGCTTCACTACATTTCGGTCAATTAAAATCTCTAACCTTTGTTTGTCCGAAAGTTTTATTTTTTCACTCTGAATCTCTTCAATTTGTTTTACTTCATCATCAATCACGATTCGGGTATAGCCTTTGTGAAGCAAAAGGTCTAATTCTTTTTCTATCTTTCTACCTTCTTTTACTTTCAAAGGTGTCAAAATCATCATTCGAGTCCCTTCTTGATGTGAAAGAATGAAATTTACTACATCCGTTACCGTATCTTTTTTGACTTCTTTACCTGAAACTGGCGAATATGTGATTCCTGCACGAGCAAATAGTAATTTGAAATAATCGTAGATTTCAGTGGTGGTACCGACTGTTGAACGAGGATTTTTAGTAGCAACTTTCTGTTCAATGGCAATCGCTGGCGAAACACCTTTGATATAATCGACATCAGGTTTCTCCATTCTTCCCAAAAACTGACGAGCATACGAACTCAAGCTTTCCACATACATTCGTTGTCCTTCGGCAAAAAGTGTATCAAATGCCAAGGAAGATTTTCCACTACCCGAAAGCCCAGTGATAACAACCAATTTGTTGCGAGGAATAGCTACATCAATATTTTTTAGGTTATTTACTTTCGCCCCCTTGATAATAATATAATGCTTAGGGTCAAGCGTTTCAACTTCAGGATATTGGGTATTTTTGGTATTATTCATTCAATTTGAGGGGATAAGCTCGAACTAATTTAACCAATTTATTGGGCATATAGTTTCACTATTTTGATTGTATTATTAGGCGTTTTGTTTCTTCAAAACCGTATCCTTTGATTTTTATGATATATGAGCCACTTTCCAAACTTCGTAGGTCAATTTCTTTGCGTTCCGAGGTATCATCCAAAATAAATTTATAGACTTGTTTTCCTAAAGTTGTATAAAATCTTACATCTAAATTTTTCATCACTTCTTTTGTTTCCAAATACACGAGGTCAGTTGCAGGGTTAGGATAAATAGAAACAAAATCATTTAATAATTGAAAAGAAAAAATATCAGAAACTTTGGATTGACAAGTAAGTGACTGACTATTAGATACTTGATATTTTCTCACTGTTGAAACCTGATAAGCTCCAGGCTGAGCAATTTTCAAGAGGGGTGTGCTGGTAGTTAAAAAAAAGGTATTTTCTCGCTTCCATTCAAACTGGTCATTAGCAAGAAAATCACCAGTGATTGCTTGTAAAGCGAAAACACCAAATTGTGAAACACTTGGTTGTTTTGGTGTTGGATTGATACTTATTTTTTGTAAAATTGATTCCGAAGAAACGCAACCCAATTCATTACTTACTTTCAACGAAACCTCATAATTCCCAATTTTATCAAATGAAATCGCCGATGTAGTCTCATTATTACTCCAAAGTATTTTGTCATTGCTATCTGTTGAAAGCGTAATATTTTGTCCTTCGCAAACATTATTGGCAGGCAAAACCATAATTTTTGGTTGTTCGGGAGTTGGTTTTGCCGTCACAACTATTTTATCCGAGATAAGCGAAAGACAACCAAATTCATTTTTGGCCGTTACAGTAAATTCTCCTGAATTTCCTACCATAATTTTTTGATTAGTTTCTCCCGAACTCCATTGGAATGTTTTAAACTCATCCCCAATAGCAGTCAATGACACTTTTTTTGTACCATCGGTACAAAATTCTAAATCTATATCATTCGTAATGACAGGCTTTTCTTTTGGATAAATGAGATTCGTATTAATTATAGGACTTACATATTTATTCCCTTGTAAATCTTTTAAAGCAACCGAATATTCTCCTTTTTCAACTGAAATTTGGTTACTCGTTGAACCATTCGACCATTCAATACTTTTAAAAATTTCGGATACTTTTAATATCGCTTGATTGTCGGTATCGCACAAAATCTGAGGTTCAACAATGGCTTTAGCCAATACAGGTTTTGAATTTTGAAAGAAATTATTGTCAAGAAATTTATCCCAATTTTCAGCAAGAATTGAAAGACCCATATTATCAGGCGGAACGTTTTTAAAGTGTACATTATCGGGCCGTGGGATTTGTAAATTATCAGTCAGAGGTCCAGCAAAAACATTGTTTCCTGCTTGATTAATCACTTTATTTTGTCCTCCAATAATTTCAGGATTTGATGGTGTGAGATATGTCAAAGAAGTTCGAGTAACCATCCATGTTAGGTCATTATCAAAATCTTTTCGTGAAATATCTATTACTTTTTGAAGATTGTCCGCATAAACATCAGCAGAAAGGCGATTAGGTGAGTTATCTGTTTCACCTTGATTCCAAAGCAATGAGCGAACACCTAACAAAGAACCATAATAATTCAACGTATTTTTAAGATTAGAATAGGGTATTCCAAAATTATATTGAAAACGACCACCCACATCCAAAACAAAATTGAATGTTGGTAAACCTTCAGCACTTTCTCGCCAATTGATGACAGAGACGCCCAAAAAACCCGCATTAAAAAACATCACGGGAACATTCAGTCTTTTGACCAATCTATCGCCTAATTCGCCATAACACCAAGGGCCAGTGCCATGTGGAGCAATATCCACATTTTGACTCAATTGGACGAAATTTAGATTTTCGGGAACGGTACCATTCTCATTAAAAAAATTTACTGTATTTACTCGATCATCTTCTGCCCCCTTCGCTCCACTATCGCTTATTCCTTGTGCATTTGATTGCCCTAAAGCAATAAAAACTTCTCCAATTCCTACTTTCTCAATTGTAATTATTTTCAAAACAACATCATTTTTTACACCTCTGATTTCCATTTTATACCAACCTCCTTGTCCTTGTATTTTTCCTGCAAAATACCCAGCTTTTGGGTTTGCTTGTACCAAAAGCCAATCTGTAGCTACTCCTTGTCCTGCTGCTATGGGTGTGAGCTTTGCTTCTATTTTATCTAAGGATTGGGTGTAATTTCCCATGATATTTATGAAACCAAAATTTTCATTATTTCTCTGAAAAACCATTCGATTAGTAGGAAAAGAAACACTAAGCGTAGCATCACTTGTTTGTGCGAAGCTTGAAAAAGAATAAAAAAATAGCCCAATAAGTAAAATATTAAAGAAAAGTCTTTTAGCAAAAAAAGTTGTCACAGGCATTGTAAGTAAAGTTTTATGAAGTTGAAAGAGGTATTGGATTACGCAATAAACAAATAAAATAATAGTCAATAGCATATTAATTAAGACAAAAATAAGTTTTTTAAAATTGATTCTATCAATCTAGTATTATTTTTAGTAAATGAAAAGATAGAATCAAGCCCCAAAAATCTGTACTTTTGCAAAAAACTTAAACTTTCCTCAAAGGGCATTGGAAACATCATTTGCAGTAATTTTCGACATGGATGGTGTCATTTGCGACACTAATCCCTACCATTCATTAGCTTGGAAGGCTTTTTTAGATAAACTTGGTATCGCATCAAGTGAAGAAGAGTTCATCGCCCACATGTACGGCAAAAGCAATAGCTACATTCTCAAACATTTTCTTCAAAGACCAGTGGTGGGAGAAGAATTTGCCCAAAAAGAATTTGAAAAAGAAGCACTTTTTCGTGAAATCTACGAGGCTCATGTAAAACCTATCAATGGCCTTTTAGAATTTATTGAAGATTTAAAAGCCAATGGTGTAAAAACAGGTATTGCCACTTCGGCTCCTTACTTAAATATGGAATTGATTTTGAGTAAATTGCCTTTACGTGACAAAATGCAGTCGTTGCTCGCAAGCGAAGATGTAAGCACTCACAAGCCAAATCCAGAAGTTTATCTAAAATCAGCATTAAATTTAGATATTTCACCCGAAAGATGTGTCGTCTTTGAAGATTCATTTTCAGGCGTTACAGCAGGGAAAGCCGCAGGAGCTAAAGTGGTTGGGGTTCTATCAACTTACAAAAAAGAAGAGCTACCTCCGTGCGATAGCTATATTGTTGATTATCAAGGACTTACTTATCAAAAAATCAAGAATTTATTTGAGATATGAAAATCGAACATATCGCTATTTGGGTAAGAGATCTTGAAAAAATGAGGATTTTCTATGAAAAATATTTTGATGGAAAATCAAACGAAAAATATAGAAATGAGAAAAAATCTTTTGAATCTTATTTCATTTCTTTCGATTCGGGAGCAAGGCTCGAACTTATGCAAATGCCTAATATTCCCGATTCAAAAAATAACATTTACGAGCAATTTATAGGACTCATTCACTTCGCTATTTCAGTAGGAAATACCCAAACTGTTGATAGCTTGACAGAAAAATTAAACAATGATGGTTATGAAATAGTTGGACAACCAAGATGGACAGGCGATGGCTATTACGAAAGTGTAATCCTCGACCCCGAAAAAAACAGAATTGAAATTACAAACTAATGTTAAAACACTTACGTACTTTTTTTACCCATCGACAAAGCCTTGCTATCGGAATGATTTTTATTTCAGTGGGTTTTTTATTTGGTAATTGGGCCACATTAATTCCTTACATTAAGCAAAAATTTGACTTAAATGATGCTCAATTAGGTTTATTACTACTAAGCTTGCCTTTAGGAGCTACTACCATGAATCCCTTTTCTACGTATTTCATCAACCGTTTTGGTATGCGAAATACTACGGTGATAGGCCTAATACTTTTATCAACGACATATATTATTCCTGTGAGTATCCACTTTTTACCTTTCGTTGTAGCAGGTTTGATTGCGGTTGGGATGAGCCTGTCAGTGACAAATGTGGCGATGAATACTTGTGTGACAAGTCTTGAACATCAATATCGAATAAATATCATGTCAACTTGCCATGGGATGTTTAGTGCAGGACTTATGTTTGGTTCTATTGCTGCCAGTATTTTACAGGGAATGCAAATTCTCCCCTCCTACCAAATGCTTGCAATAGCCATTGCATTAATTATTTTAGTCTTTTTACTCAGGCCAACAATTTTAAGTATTCACGAAGAAAAAATTAATGATAGTGACAGTGGTGGAGCGAAGTTTATTCTTCCAAAAGGCCCTTTACTTTTGATGATTTTGATAAGCCTTTGTACAAACATTACCGAAGGCACTATGGCCGATTGGACAGCGGTTTATATGAAAGATATTGTTCAAACCGATGCCTATTTTATAGGTTGGGGACTGGCTGGCTACTCTATGTTTATGGCTTTGGGTCGTTTTCTTGGTGATGCCCTCATTCCACGATTTGGGGGTAATAATGTTATTCGTGCAGGAGGAGTCATAGTTGCTTTAGGTGTTTTGATAGCTATTTTCTTACCATCTACTATTTCTGCCATTATTGGTTTTACAATGGTTGGGGCTGGTGTTTCATGTGCAGCTCCAGTACTTTACGGTAGTGCAGCAAGAGTTCCTGGCATGGCAAAAGGAGCTGGTTTGGCAACGATGAATACTTTTAGTATGGCTGGTTTTTTGGCTGGCCCCGTTATTATTGGCTTTATTTCTAAAAGTGTTAATTTACCTTTTGCTTTTTCATTGGTAGCTATTTTGGCTATTATTTGGGCTTTTTTAGTCAATCGAGTGAAACTTTATTAGTAAAATTTCAAGTTTTACACCAAAATTTTGAGTTAAATACATACTCAAAGCCATGCCAAGTTTGATAATATTAATCAAAAAAGCTTAAAAAAAAGTAAAACTCACTACAATAATTCATAAAACATATTAAAATATCCTTTAAAAAACTTTAATTTGGGATATTTGCTTAATGGAATGATAATTGCTTAATTTTAATCTCTGAAAGTTCCAAAAACTCACATTAGAAAAAATTATCTGTTTTTATTAAAATACCATGTTTACCATTAAATAAAATTTAGAAAGAATATTTTTTCTTCTAAAAACAACTCTTTACCTTTATCATCAGAAAACAGATAAAAGTAACATATATGAAAAAAATTCTTTACTCTCTTGGCATTTGCCTTTTAGCAAGTCAAGTTCACGCACAGTTTGTAAACAATACTGACTTCTACATTAGCGAAGGTGCTGTCGTAAGTTTTAATACTAATGTAGTAAACGAAGGCAAACTCACTAACAACGGAAAAGCTCATTTTCAAAAAAACTTTGATAACCTTAGTGTAGTTAATTCACCAGGTATTGCTGTTTTTGATGGTAACGGTACACAATTCATTAAAAGTGAAAAAGAGTTATCGTTTAATCAAATACAATTAGACAATGATGTAAAACTTGAAACACCTGTCCGTATCAATGGCTCTGTTTCTTTCCGTCGTGGCGTAATTGAGTCATCAACAAACGCTCCTTTAATCTTTACAGAAGGTGCAAAACACAATGGAGCATCTGACTTCTCACATGTAAAAGGTGTAGTAAAAAGAGAAGGAAATGAGGCATTTGAATTCCCTTTGGGTGATGGAACAAACTTCCGTGCATTCAGCGTAGCAAGAAATGCAGATAGCCAAGTACTTACTGCTTCATATTTATATAAAAGCCCATTAAATATTTCAGGTCAAGTTTCTGAAAGCCTTGAAACAATCAACGAAAATGAATACTGGTCATTGAAATCTGAATCTGTTAAAGGCTCAGCTCAACTTTCAGTCAATTCACAAGCAGGTCTTGAAGATATTGCTTACTTGAAGAGAGGTACTTGGGATGTGTTGGAAGATTCAAAACTTTCAGCAACAACTGATTTGAAAAACGGAACATTGTTTACTTTAGCAAGAAGCCGTAATATCAAGGCTGAAATTGGGGTGTATCCTAATCCAACTGAAGGAGAATTCTTCTTAAAATTGAGTGGAATGGATGAAAATGAATCAATCACAGTTGATATTACTAACCAAGATGGTACAACTATTATGCACAAAGAAGGTTTGGTAAAAGATCTCCGCAAAGCATATACATTACCAGAAACATTGCCAGCTACTGAACTTACTGTACGTGCAATCAGAGAAGGCAATAAATCATTAGTTCAAAAAATGATTTTAGAAAAATAACCATTGGGTTATCAATATGTTACAGCAAAAAAGACCATCTTTTGAGATGGTCTTTTTTGCTGTATATGCGATAAAATAAAAACGCCAACGTTATTAGTAACAAAATATTTTATTGTATTTATGCAACATTTTATATTTTGTTCTCATCTAATGAGTAAATACAAACCAATTCAAGAAAACATGAAAAAATTAATTGTTTTATTCATCTTCATTGCAACAAATAGTTTCTCTCAAGAACTCAAACGCACATTTAATGTAAGTGGTTTCGATAAATTAGATATTGGAAATTCTTTTATTATCACCGTTACACAAGGAAATGACTATAAAGTTGACGTTCGTGGACGAGAACAAGACGTAAAAGAAATCATGGCAAAGGTATCAGACAATACTTTAGACCTACATTACCCATCCAATTGGAGTGGCTGGAGAAACCACAAGGAAGTTTATGTGACTATCACAATGCCTAAATTAGCTGGAGCTGAGTTTTCAGGAGCTTCAAAATCTAACGTATCTGGTTTTAGTAGCGAGAAACTTGATATACAAGTTTCAGGAGCTTCAAGTGCCGTTTTCAATGTAAATGCAAAGAAACTTTCCTTAGATTGCTCTGGTGCTTCTGGCCTTAAAATTACGGGAGATGGCCAAACAATGAACGCTGAGATTTCGGGTGCTTCAAACATCAATGCTTTTGATTTTAAAGTAACAACTGCCAACATTGACGCCTCTGGTGCGAGCGATGCGAAGGTTTATGTAACAAGCAAAATTGTAGCTGAAGCCAGTGGGGCAAGCAGTGTTCGTTATAAAGGTGGAGCCTCTGTCATGTCGAATACTTCGGGAGCTGGTTCTGTGAAATCAGTGAACTAAGTTTCTTTCATAAAACTGTAAAATGCCTTGTTTTCAGTCGAGAACAAGGCATTTTTTATTTCGTTCAATTTTTACAATATTTGTATTTCTCCTAGAATTCAATTTTCATTTTATGATACTACTCTCGCTGGCTTGGTTACTTTATGGGGCTATTCATAGTTTAATGGCTAGCAATTTTTTCAAAGATTTTATGTCAAAAATCTTGGGTAAAAACTTTCGTTTTTATCGACTGATTTATAATATTTTCGCTTTTGCATTGCTTATTCCTGTACTGACTTTACAATTTTCGACTGAAAAAGTCTCTCTTTGGCAATTATCTGGCTATGTACAAGTCATAGGAAAATTCATTTGTGTTTTTGGAGTAATCTTTATCGCTACTGCCTTGCAAGGCTATGACTTGGGTGAATTTAGCGGCATTGATTTCAAGAAAACGAATGAAATACCTAAACTGAAAACCGATGGATTATTAGAATATGTTCGCCACCCTTTATATTTCGGAATCTTACTTTTGGTTTGGGGTTTGTTTATTTCAGAGGCTTCAACACGTAGCTTGGCAAGTGCCATAGCCGTTACGATTTACTTATTAATTGGGATATATTTTGAAGAAAAGAAATTGATTGAAACATTTGGCGGGCAATATAAAAAATACCAAAAAGAAGTAGCAATGTTGATTCCTTTTTTGAAGATTTGATAGAGAATATTTAAAAAAACTTCAAGATTAGCAAACTCGAAGTATATATATGGAGGATAAATTACTGATAATCAGATTATTATATAGAATGTTTTCAAGAAAACACTTTGACTAATAACAATTTCTTATAATATTTGTTGTGTCTATAAAACTCTTCTGACTATGAAAAGGAATTCTTTACTTCGCACTTATTCAGTTATTTTTGGATTGTTAATGACTGCATGTAGCAGCTCAAAAGATGAGGTTTTGCCCAATGCCACACAAGCCAAAATCATTTCTCAAAACTTAGCATTGACCCAATCAATGAAAGGGACTTGGAATGCCGAAATGGTAAAAGATGACAATGTTTTGGTTTATGCACGGAATAACGAAAAAAACACGGTCGATTATGGAAAGTTTCAAATTGATTTGAAGAATGATGCAAAGTTTTCGATGATTGATAGAGAAGGTAATAAAATCGAAGGAGAGTGGTATGTCGGTCAAGGAAATGTATTGAATTTAGAGTACGAAAAAAATGATTTTAAAAGCTGTGCAGTAGAATCAACTTCTCAAGTTTGTACAGTAACTTCGATATTAGTAACGATAAGTTTTGACCTCGTTAAAGCTCCAAACAATAATGAATTAGGTATTCAAAATAAATCTATTAATTTTTTAATGAAAGCTCCAAAAGTTGAGTAATTATTAATAGACATAATATAAAAATGGGGGCAGACGAAAATCTGCCCCCATTTTTAATTTTTAGAGAAATAAGTTGTTCTACTTCAATTTCTCCAGTTCATCTTTTACAAAATCCATCAATTCAGCAATATATGCCTTCGAGAAATCAAATTTTACATTGGCTGCTTCATAAATCTTGCCGATTGTGGTGGTATAACCCAATTTCAAAGCATTTAAGTATCCATCTAAACCTTTTTGAGCATCTTGCTTGTAATTTCTCCAAACACTGATTGCTCCTAATTGAGCCATTCCATATTCAATATAGTAAAACGGCACTTCGTAAATGTGCAATTGTCGTTGCCAAGTATAACGTTTGAATCGTTCAAAACCTTTCCAATCTGTAATCGAATCTGAGAATTGTTCAAATGTTTTTAGCCATTGCGTTTGACGTTCTTCGATACTATGCGTTGGGTTTTCATAAATCCAATGTTGAAATTTATCGACCGTCGCAATCCAAGGCAAAACCTCTAAAATATCTTCCAAATGCTCAATTTTAGCACGTTTTAGGTCTTCTTCATTTTCAAAGAAAACACCCCAATGCTCCATCGAAATCAATTCCATTGACATCGAAGCCAATTCTGCCACCTCTGAAGTTGGATTTCTAAATGAATTAATTGGTAAGTTTCTTACTTCAAATGAATGGATGGCATGTCCACCTTCATGAACCATCGTGACCACATCACGCAGACTCGAAGTAGCATTCATAAAGATAAATGGTACTCCAATTTCTTCTAAGGGATAATTATAGCCTCCTGGAGCTTTTCCTTTACGAGATTCTACATCAAAATGTCCCATTCTACGCATGATACGAATGTAATCGGCCAATTTTGGGTCGATTCTTTGGAAACATTCAACTGTTTTATCCAACAAATCTTCACCGTTTTTGAATGGTTTAAGTGCAGGTTTTCCATCAGGATCAACTTTCAAATCCCATGGACGTAACTCCTCAACATTTAACTTCGTGCGACGTTCTTTTGCCATTTCATCAACCAAAGGCACAACAGTTTCGGCCACTGCTTCATGGAAATTGAAGCAATCTTGTGGTGTATAATCGAAACGTCCCATTGCCGCAAACATATAATCACGGAAGTTAACAAAACCGGCATTTACTGCCAATTGATGGCGTAAATCACGCAATTCATTGAATAAAGTATCTAATTTTTCATGGTCTTGATACCGGCGTTCCGAAATTTTAGTCCATGCTTCTTCACGAATCTCACGGTTCGGCGATTGCAACAAATCACCTGCCTTAGGTAAAGTCAATTCTTCGCCATTAATATTTACGGTCATGGCTGCCGTAGTTGACTGATATTCAGTTTGTTTAGTCTGAATTTGTGTTTCAATTGGAATATTTTCTTCACGAAAAATCTCGACTGATTTCTTCATTCCGCGAATTGTTATATAAAAACCAGCATCTGTTAATTCCTCTAAAAACGGACTATCAAGGACCTTTTTGTTGAGTTGGTCACTATAAACAGAAAGTTCGGGCTGAATTTGCTCTACAAAAAACTGGTAGTTTTTTTGATTTTCTTCGCTTGCGGTATCACAAGTCATTTTGATATAACGCCAAGCCATATTTTCTGATAAATACGACTCCAACTCACTACGGTCAATAAACCATTGACGCAAATCTTGGGCATTACCTAAAGTACGATTCAATAGATTTTCGTACAATGGCTTCACATCTTGCCATGAATTTAAAGCAAATTCTTCACCAATAAATGTGCGTGGTTTTCTTTGTGGTATTGTTATTTCTTGCATGATTATTTTGTTATTGAGATACTGGATACGAGAAGCAAGATATGAGATTTTAAAAAAAAACTTTCTCGTATCCCAAATCTCATATCCCGAATCTAAAATCTAAAATTTAAAACTTGGTATTCTTTGAAATTCATCCAAACAACGATAAACCTCAAAAGTAAGGTCATAGTCGTTGGCTGTTAACACAAAATTATCAGGTAAATTACAAAATTTCATAAAGTTCTTTAGCTCCTGACCTTTTAGTTTTGTTACAAACGAAATGTATTCAGAATTATAACGGTACTCAACCAAGAGTTTTCTTAAATCTTCTTGTTTCATTGCGGCTAACTTTCGGCGTGATTTTCCTTCTTTACTAAAAAGTTCATAAAGTCCATCTATCGAAATGCCAATTGCTCCAGGAGTAGAGGTATTTGTATTAATCAAGTTTGAAATATCTTTCCATTTAAGTTTTGTAGAAGCCTCGGGCGTTGCCAAAAGTTCATCAATTTGTTTTTTGATTTGCTCCAAACGCTTATCTCTCACAACCACTTCATGCAAGGCTATCGCATCTTGTCGCATTTCGATAACAGGCTCCATATTTACCCCATCCCACGCAATTCCTGTTGCTTTATAGCCAACCGAAGTAATTTTTATCGAATCACCTTTTGAAGCCCTTACCAAGAAATTACCATTTTCACTTGTCTTGGTTATTTGCTTGGTATTTTTATTGACAACCGTTGCCGCTGGTACTGGCTTTCCAGTAACCTTATCAATAGCTCTGCCAAGGACGTAAGATTTTTGGGCGAAAGTGGAGAAGGAAAGGAGAAAACATAGTATTAACCCCACCCCTAACCCCTCCCCGAACTTGGGAGGGGAAAAACAAATATAATATTTCGTTACTCCCCTCCCTATCGGGGAGGGGCTGGGGGTGGGGTTATTTAATCTGTCCATTCAGAATAATATATTTAACTTCTTTGTCTTTGGTTAGGAGAAAACTGGCTCTTTCATCGAGATTTAATTCTTGGTTCAAGAGTTCTTTCTCAGAGATTTTATATTGTTGCATTATTTCTGGAAAATCATGCAACATACTTACGGTCAAACCTTTGGCATCAATTTCTTTGATTCCCCAAAAAGTTGAAAGGTCGCCGAGGTCTTCAATAACGCTCGAATACTCAAAATCGGTAGCATTATTGACATTTTTTTCACTTAAATTAATTCCAATATCTTTGATTGTAGTTTTTCCATCATGCACAAATTCGGCATGACGAATCAACAAGTCGAATAAATACCTATCATTATTTGGAATCGCTTCGTAATATTTTAGTTTATATTTTTTGTAAGATTTTTCAGAAATCGCCTGTAAACCATTCAAAATTGCTACAAAATTAAGTTTTCTGATAAATTGTTTTTCAATATCATCTTTATACCCACCCGATTCTATCAAAATCAAACTACTCCCCCATTTTGCAATATTGTCACCAAAAGCACGTGGTTCGTGGTCGTCGTTCCATCTACCCAAATGCCCAGGGATAAACTGCTCTAATGCTTCGTGCATCCCACAAATTACCTGCATGGCTCGTGTACGTGTCGCATTCCACTCTTTTTCATGGTTATAAGAAGTTGCCAAAAACGAAACGGTTGCTTGCTTTCCGCTCGCTCCCGCACTGTATTTTGTACCTTTATCGTGTAGATTAAATGAGAAATCAGGATGCAATTCATCTTGCAGTTTTTTTAATAGCTGTCCTTCAGGAGTCTGAAAACGCAAGGCATCTCTATTCATATCAATGTCGGTAGCAGTGCGTCTTTGGTAGCGTTCAGCACCATCAGGGTTAAGCATTGGCACAAAATAAAGCGTGCAGTTCTCTAATATTGTTGCCCTTAAAGCGTCGAAACCATCATTTTTTGGCGGAATGCCGCCCACTTGAAAAAACTTAAAAATATCCAACAAGGCCATCGTAGCCGTTGGTTCATCGCCGTGCATTTGTGACCACAATAAAATCTTCGTTTTTCCACTTCCCAACTTGATTTGATAAATATCTCTTTGTTCAAATGATTTGCCTATTTTCTGCACATCAAAAGGCAGATTTTCAATCAATGGGACAATGTCTTTATGCTTGAAACGACGTTTAGTTATCGTTTTTTCCTTGTAATCTTCGTATCTATCGAATAATTGTTGAGAGAAATCTTGTGAAGCTTTCTGCATTGTTAGAGCCATACCGAACAACAAAATAAATGGTGTAAACACAAAGGTAAGGTGTTTGCGAAGAAGTACCATAATTTTAAGTTTTTTTAGGAATTATTATCAAAAGTACATTTTGTTATCTTTCCCTCAAAAATACTCAGCATTATTATCTATTTCTTTCGCTTTTTTTCTTCTTCCCAAAGTCATTAAAATAACGCCTGCTAAAATAATAGCTGAGGCTGTTAAAGAACGTGAAGTAAGGCGTTCGTCAAGAAAAATCCAACCAAGAAAGATAGCTACAACGGGATTTACATAAGCATAAGTAGCGGTTAGTTGCGGAGGAGCATTATTTATCAACCAGACATAAGCCGTGTAGCCTACATACGAACCAACAATGACCAGATAAATCATTGCCAAATACGTTTGCTGGGTCATACTTTGTAAGGCCTGTAATTGATTTTTTTCAAATATCAGACTCATGCTTAAAGAAAAACACCCACCGACAATCATCTGAATTGCAGTTGATTGAAGTGACCTTGGAAGTGATAAATAAGGTGATTTTAACGAACCAAAAGCCCAAGCAACTGAGCCACCAAATACTACAAGAGCTGGCAATAAAGATACCTCACGTTGTCCGATTTGTTGGGCAGGATTCAATAAAAAAGCCATTCCAACCAAACCCAATACTAAGCCGATTGAACCAATTAGTGTTGGCTTTTGATTGCTGAAGAATAAGAAATCAAGTAAGATCATCCATGCAGGAAGTGTGGCGACTAATAAAGCAACTAATCCAGATGGCATAAATCGAAGAGCATACGCTACAGCACAGTTCCCAACTCCACTCAAAAGTACACCAATAAAAGCCGCATTTCGAATGTGCTTCATTGAAGGAAAACCTTCTCCTCGTAACAAAGTAAATATGAATAATAAAGTGCCTCCAATTAAAAAACGAGTACAGGAAACCAACATTGGAGGAAGGACAACAATCGCATATTTAACACCTAAATAAGTAGAACCCCAAACGATATAAACCACGCCAAGTGCAATAAAAATCTTGGTTTTTTGAGACATATTGATGGCAATGATAAATGTTGAATAATAAAAATTGAGTAGTGCTAATTATGCAATACAATTGGGGCAAGTACCTTGTACAAGCATATTTACCTCAGTTCGTTTATAACCTTCGGGTAAGTTAAACATGGGAATGTGTACACTCTCAATACAAGTAGTATTGCCACATTTCAAACATTTAAAATGTACGTGGTCGTGATGATGATTATCATGGCTACATTCAGAATTGCGACAAAGGGCATATTTTGTACCACCTTCATCGTCCAAAACTTTATGAATGATTCCTTTTTCTACGAAAGTTTTGAGTGTACGATAAATGGTCACACGGTCGAAACGCTCACCGAAACGCTCTTCCAAATCACCATGAGAAAGGGCAAAGTTAAAGCTTTGAAACGATTGTAGAATATCTGATCGACAACCCGTGTGTCGTAATTCGTATTCTTTAAGAGTATCTTTTGAAGGATTCATGTTATCAACGGTCAACAGACCTTAGTCCTTAGTTTCTAATCACTTTATAATCAAATCACCAACCTTTATCTATCAGCAATTTAAACTACTATTCCACCAGCAAATTTACATTATCAAACTGTAATTTTACCAAATTTGCATAAATTCCTTCAGCTTGTAAAATGAGTTGTTCGTGAGTACCTTTTTCCGCAATCTCTCCATCTTTCAACACATAAATTGTATCGACATTTCTGATCGTTGCCAAGCGGTGAGCAATGATAATTGTAGTACGATTTTTCATCAGTTCATCTAACGCATCTTGCACCAATTTTTCCGACTCAGAATCTAAAGCACTAGTGGCCTCATCTAATAATAAGATTGATGGATCTTTCAAAATCGCACGTGCAATGGCTACTCTTTGGCGTTGTCCGCCTGAAAGTTTCACGCCACGTTCTCCCACAATGGTTTGAAACTTTTCAGGAAACGATTCTACAAATTCTAAAGCATTGGCTTTTCTTGCAGCCTCAAATACTTCGGTTTCGGTGGCATTAGGTTTTCCATAAGCAATGTTCTCAAAGATAGTTCCACCAAAAAGCATCACCTCTTGTGGCACAATGGCAATATTACTACGCAATTCGGTTACATCTTGCGGTTCGATATTTTGTCCATCAACCAAAATCTTTCCTTTGTTTAATGGATACAATTTCATCAGCAACTGTACAATAGTAGATTTTCCAGCACCACTATGTCCCACAATCGCAATTTTTTCACCTGCTTTAATATCCAATGAAATATCTTTCAAAACAGTCACATCAGGACGAGAAGGATATGAAAAGCCAACATTTTCAAATGAAATATTACCTGCTGCTTTCTTAAAATTGAGTTTTCGAGCAACATCTACTTCTGATTTTTCATCAATAATCTCTAAAACTCTTTCTGAAGCACCGATGGTCCGCTGAATTTGGGCATACATATCTCCCAAGCCACCAACCGAGCCACCAATAAAACCAGTATAAAGTATAAAAGTAAATAGGTCTTGAAAAGCCAATTCTCCAGATAAAACCAAATTCCCACCATACCAAACCACCCCCACAACACCACCAAACAATACCAATATAATGAATGAAATAAATCCACCTCTAAATGTCGCTGCTTTCAAGGCATATTCAACTACTCGTTGAATTGATGTTGAATAGCGACTTACTTCTAAACGCTCATTAGTAAATGCTTTTACGACATTGACCGATTGTAATGTTTCCTCAACAATGATATTTGTCTGAGCCAGCTCATCTTGTACTTTCTTAGAATTTTTTCTAATGAATCTTCCAAAAATAATGGCAGCAACTACTAGAAATGGAAAAGTTGAAAGCATGAAAAGCGTTAACTTACTCGACAATAGCGAAATCAAAATAATACCACCAACCAAGGTAAAAACCTGACGAAAAAGTTCGGCAAGCGTTATCGAAAGTACATCTTGTAGCTGTGTTACGTCTGAAGTTATACGACTCATTAATTCACCCACACGGCTTTTTTCAAAAAACGTGATAGGTAATGTAATGATTTTAGTATAAAGCTCCCTCCGCAAATCTCGCATTGATTTTTCAGAGACTTGTGTAAAAGTATAAACTCTCAAAAACGAAAATGTCGCTTGAAGTAGCAACAAAACGATAAATAGCAGAGTAACTTCGTTGAGTGTAAGATTCTGTGAAGAACTAAAAATATTTTGAAACTTCTGAATACCAATATTTCCGCCCATCATTCCAGAAGCATTAGCTGCCTCAGCAGCATTTTTAGGCGAAACAATTGCTCCAACCATCTGCCCCATCAAAAGCGGAATACTCATTGATGTGATTTGCGAAAGAATCAGAAAAATAAAACCTATCGCAAATGTTCCTTTGTAAGGAAGTGTGAATCTGAAAACTTTTAATGCTTTATTAAAACCTTCTTTGCTAACTTTTTTCTTGTCTGCTTCCGAAACTACCGCTCCAAAATTACTACTTCTTTTTGCCATTTTTTTATTTAAAAAGGTTGCTAAATTTTGTTACAAGTTGTTGAAACTTATGATAAGTTGTTGAAACATCATTGATTTTTTACGTATAAATCAACAATCATGTAACGCAATTAACAAATTTCAACAATGTCTAATCTTCTTTCTGCCCTTTGTACTTTGACTTTTCAAAAATATCACGAGCATTGGCGTTTTCCATTAAATCAACTAACGAAATTGAAGGATTTTCGGTTCGATATCGACTCACAATTCGCCAGCCTAACCATTGTCCAATTCGCCCAGGACAATCTTCTCCTATTTCAAAAACCTTCGGGCGGTCGCCTAAATACTTTTCTTTTGTGCGGTCATTTGTATCGTAAAGTAATTTATTTTCAAGGAAATATGCCCAAACCAAATCTTGAGAATTCCAAGTTTTGGTCATTGCCTCATTACTATAAGCAATCACCAGCGAATCGGCAACATCTGGCAACATCGCTCTTGTAAATTCAAAACTTTTACCATAATACAGCATGTCACCCATCAAAGAACGGTCATTTTGGTCAATTTTGTTGTATTTTTTTGATAAAAGTGTCAAAATTGAAGGAACAATATAAGGCTTATCAAATCTTTCCAACAAATAGGCGGGATATTGTGGACGGTATTTGGCTTTAGGGCCAAGAAAAGTTTCCAATGGAATAACTATCAGGTTATCCGAAACCATTAATTCTAAGTCAAGAGCTGTAAAAGTGGTAATGATTTGTGGCTCTTTAAAATCAGGGTAGTAGAATTTTATATGTTTAAAAGCTATTTCTAACTCCTTCTTTAATTCTGCTAAATCTCCGAATGATTTTTTCGTGTCTTCATAAAAAGCCTTTGTATCGGCATTATGGCAAATCAAGTCAAGACGGTTGATTAGAGCCGTATCATTGGGAGAAGTCTGGTAAAATTGATTGACAAAGCTGGTATTTTTCTGTAAAAAAGCCTTGATTTCATCTTTATTTTGCAATTTCATCATGCTTTCATCAAATCTCAATACATTTACCTTAACTTTAACGTTGGAGACATCAACAGATTCAGAATTTTGACAAGAATTGAGAAAAAGTATTGTTAGAAAAGACAAACTTAATAAGCAGAGCAAAAGGATAGGTTTCATATATAGTCAAATATTTTTTTAAAAAACGCACAAAAATAGATAAATATTTGCCCCGAATCATCTAATTTTGTAAGATTGTATTTCAATAAAAATTTGCAGGAAACTTGGTTCATGTTAATCAAGTACATTATAAAACCTTTAATTGACCACTAAAAATGTTCCATGTAAACCTTTCAGCTAAATCTTTTGGCAAAAATTTGCTTTTAGCAAGTGTATTCCTATGTTCATTTCAGGTATTTGCCCAGAAGAAAAGTGGAATAAACAAAAGTATCAATAGTAAAAGTATCAGCAGTAAAGGTGTCAATAATAAAAGTGCCAACGGAAAAAGTATAGTTAATAGAATTGATGCTCTTATTCAAAGAAATCGCCGACTTAGCTCTGAAATTACCGCCCTTAATCAATTATTGATCAAACAAAGTAATCAAATACTTTCACAAGAAGGGATTAATAATTACTACAAATCACTATTAAAAACTTCGAGAGATTCTACTTCAATTACACAAAAAACATATACCGACTATAACCAAAAAGCTGAAGCAGAAATACTCGCCTTGAAAACTGCTTTGGCTGATACCATCGCAGCATTTCAAGAATTTAGAAAACAAACTTTTAAAGAGCGAAATAGGGTTGTAAAAGATACGAATGTGGTAAGAGTATATAGTATGCCTTATGACCAAGTAAGGGTAAGAGTATTAAGAAAAATCCTTGATGAAGGTATTGGTTTAGTTATTGAGCGAAATACTGACGAAGGATTTTTAGTTTCAAAAATATTTAAAGACCGTAAAAGTAACGGTTTATTTAAAAGAACCCTTGATACTCGTGTTGATTGTGACATAAAAATGGTTCAGCATCCTTATGAAGACAATAAAACACTTTTCTATGCCACTACTCGTGTGCAAGAAAAAACTAAGAAAGACAGTTCATTTATTGAATTGACAGACGATAAAATGATAAAAGATTATCAAAAGAAATTATTAAAGTTTTTTGATGACTTTTTGGTTGGGAACTAAAAAAAGCTTTTAGATCAAACAAAAAAGTCCATGTTTTCAGACATGGACTTTTTTTAACGCCAGTAAGTTTGATAATTTTTGTGATTTTTTTTTACGAATAAAAGTCCCAACTGAATGGCTTAAGCTGGTTTTAAAGCCTTGTTTGGCATAAAACTTGTTAAAATAGATAATATAACAATTGGATTTCCTTGATAATCTATATGAATCTGCTTATTTTTGCACCTCAATTTTTAAAAAGAAAATATTTTTGCAATAAAACAGTCCTAAAAGTCCAGTAATAAATTTAAATAAACAAATGGCTTTAATTAACAAAATTCGTGAGCGTTCAGGTGTTGCCGTTGCGGTTATCGCAGTTGCACTCATTCTATTCATTGTCGGTGGAGATTTATTCGGCGGAGGTAATGGTAGAGGTGGATTATTTAGTAGCAATAACAATAAAATAGGTGAAATTGCTGGAACAAGTATTGATTACCAAGCATTTCAAGCAAAATTAGATGTTGCCCGTTCAAATTATGAACAACAGGCAGGAAGATCTTTGCAAGAACAAGAAATACAACAGCTCCGTAGCCAAGTATGGGAGCAAATGATTTTTGATATTACTTACAAAGAAGAATTTGAAAAATTAGGCTTAAAAGTTACTCCTGATGAACTTCGTGAGATGGTACAAGGTACAAAAAACCTTAGTCCGCTTATCAAACAACAATTTACTGACCCACAAACTGGACAATACGACCGCAATCGCCATATTGAGTTTATCAATGCAGCAGCGGCCAACCAACTTCCTGCTCCACAAAAAGCAGCTTGGGATCAAGTAAAAGAGCAAGCTATTCAACAACGTTTGTTGGAAAAATATAATGCTTTATTAACAGCTTCTACTTATGTAACAACCGCAGAAGCGAAAAGAGAATACGAAGCCCAAGCAACTAAAGCTGATGCTCGTTATTTGTATGTACCTTATACTAGCATCATTGATACAACAATCAAAGTAACTGATAGCCAATTGTCAGATTATTTGAGCAAACACAAAGAAGAATATAAAGGCTATGACAGCCGTTCATTCGATTACGTAGTGTATCAAGTAATGCCAACCAAAGAAGATAGTGCTGCTTTATATGATGACATCAAAAGTTTTGCAAAAGGTTTAGCTGCTGCTCCAGATGCAAAAGCTTACGCTGCTCTTAATTCTGATACACGTATTCCTTACGAGCGTAGTGCTGGAGAAATCACTGGTCAATTGAAAGATGCTATATCTTCGGCGATTCAAGGTGCTGTTATTGGACCTTTCAAAGATGGAAATTCTTATTCTATTCATAAATATGAAGGTATCACGACTGACTCTCTTTATACAGTTCGTACAAGTCACATCTTGATTCGTGCTGATAAAACTGCACCTGATTCGGTAAAAGCTAATGCTCGTACAAAAGCACAAGATATTTTAGCTCAATTGAGACAAGGAGCAGATTTCGCAACTTTGGCACGTGCCAATAGCCAAGATGGCTCGGCACAACAAGGTGGAGATTTGGGTTACTTCAAAAACAATGGTTCAATGGTAAAACCTTTTGAAAGTGCTGTTTTTGCATTTAGTGGCACAGGTTTGTTACCAAATATTGTTGAAACAGACTTTGGTTACCATATTATTAAAGTAACAGAAGCAAAATCTAATACAAAATATAAGATTGCTACTATCAGCCGTGAGCTACAAGCAAGTGAAGGCACTCGTAATGCTATTTACCAAAAAGCAGAAGCTTTACGTGCAAGTTGTGATTCAAAAGAAGAGTTTGAAGCTGCTGTGAAAAAAGATGGCAAATTAGTTATCTTGAAAGCTGATAAAATCTTCCCAGAAGCGGCTTCATTTAACACGATTCAAAATGCACGTGAAATCGTGTTGTGGGCTTTCAACGATGATACAAAAGAGGGTGCAATCTCTAATCGTGTTTTTGAAATTGGTGATAGCTTTATTGTTGCTGCCATCACAGCAAAAACTGAAAAAGATAGTCCAAAAGCTGATGATTTTAAAGATATATTGACTACGAAAGTACGTAATGAAATCAAATCTGAGCAAATCTTGAAGAAATTAACTGGAGCATCTGGTACATTAGAGCAAATCGCACAAAAATACGGTGCAGGTGCTTTGGTTGAAGCTGCCACAGGTATCAACATGGCAACAGGAATGCTTACCTCTCCTGGTGTTGACCCAACAGCCATTGGTAAAATCTTCAGCTTGCAAGCAGGCAAACGCTCAAAACCATTTGTTGGCGAGAACGGCGTATTTATCGTAGAAACAACCAATATTGTAAAAGCTCCTGAAATTGCTGATTATACACAATACAAAGCTCAAATCAACCAACGTAACGGTGGATACGGTGCTTCGTATATGGCAAATCAAGCGATTCGTGATAACGCAAACATCAAAGATAACAGAGCGAAATTCTTCTGATATTTTGATTTATAAAGCATAAAAAAAGGAGTGCCATGAGGTGCTCCTTTTTTTGTTTTTAGCTTAATTCTATTTCATATTAACCGTCACCGTAGCATAATAAAATGCCCCAATAGTTGGTCCCGCAATGAAACTTACATAATGATTGTTGAAAACATTTGTACCAGCAATTTTAAATTGTAAGCCTTTATTTCTCAAATAATAAGTCAATTGAGCATCAACTGTATTAATCTTTGGCACAGTGCCTGACGCCAAAGCCGACTGCCATAAAAAAGATTCTTGGTATTTATAATTGACGCCAAAACCGATATTTTTGGTTAATGTTGTATTATTGATACCCACATTCACTATCCAACGAGGCGTATTGAATGCCTCTTCAAAACCATCATTATTTGCTACATTTTTAAGTTTAGCAAAAGATGTATTACTGGTAATCGTAAAGTTTTTATAAAAATTATAAGTCAGACTAATTCCCCCACCATAGTTTCTGACAATTGTTTTAGAGTTTGTCCAAAGGCGATAGCGAGCTTGTTTATTTAGGTCATACATATAAAAAGCCAATGAATCAGTAGCGGTGCCAATCGGGACGTTCGCCTCGATTTGTGCCATGAAATTGCGATAAACATTATAATAAAAATCAACATCAATAAATAGCCTTTTCCCTATCGGATAACCTTTGTAGCCAATCTCAAAACTATTGACATATTCAGGTTGGAGATAAGTATAATCATTTTTACGAAGCAGGTTTTTATTTTTCAAAATAGCCTGATTCTGACTCAATTTATTAATATTTATATCATTATTGACAGCCGCTGTAAAATCATCAATGGTTTTGCGTAGATAAGAATTTTCAAAAATTTCTTGCGACATAATCGGTAAACCTCCTACTCGCTTTACACCACCACTATTAATATTTGAAAAAGCCTCAAACAAACTCGGAAAACGATATCCATTTTGATAAGAAACTCTAAAATGAGTATTTTCATTGAGTGAATAAACTGCCGAACCACGAGGGTTGAGTCGAAAATTAAAATATTTATTTTTATCACCTCTTAATGTAAAAATAAATTTAAGCTTTTCATCAAGAAATAGCTTGCTCAATTGCACAAAACCACCTGATTTCCAATAAGTTAGCATCTTACCCGATTCTTTTGGATTGATAAAATAATTGCCATCAGGAACCACAAAGTAATTTCGATAATCAAATCCTGCCAAAAGTCCAAAACCATTTTTTTGTAAAGTCGGGGAAAGTTTTTTGCTCAAATCAGTCAAACCTTCAGTATGTAAAAGAAATGATTTTACCCGCAGTGCAGCACCAATGTCCCAATTATTGATATTGCCTAATTTTTCAATCAAATCATTAAATTGTTGCGTATTGGGCTGTGGTCTGCCTTTATCTGCCGTAATTCTGGCAATCATTAAAGCATCAATGATTGTTTTACCTTGCTTATTTTGATTATTAAATTCATTGGTAAAATCCGTAAACCAAACATTGTCGCTTTTGAAACTTCGGTCAATATTCTCTGCCATCGAACGAATATTATACGATTTACCAGTATTTTCAGCAGTCAAATAAGCTTTAATTTGAGTCGTTGAATTTTGATAAACCAAAGCATTTTGCGACAGTCGATAATTATCTAAACGAAAACGATTGGTACGTTGATAAACATTATCTAATTGGGCATATTTGAAAATATATGAAATCTCGTGCTTAGGTTTCGGGCGAAAATTAACAGCAAAATCGCCTTTGATATTATTAATTGAATAATCCGTTACCTCTTCTTCAAAATAACCAGTTCGAGCAACCACGTATTTTTTCCCACTCAGTGTAAGTGTTCGACGATTAGAAGATTCATTGCCATAGGAATTAACAAAATCTGCTCCTACATTATCTTTTCCGATTAAACCTACCGAGGTATTGGCAGTTGGATTAAGGTCTAATGTAGAATTGGCAACCCAATCATAGCCTTTTTGGTAAGTGAAGTTTGTTTTAAAAGCCCATCTTTCATTCAGCTTTTTGGCATAACGCAAGCTCGTTTCTGAGAATAATTTAGGGCTAACTGTTTCATTATTTAGCGAAGCGTCGCCCGTATGATTTACACCCGTCTTTTGTTGAATACTCAAACCCTCTGACTCAAATGGATTCAATGTAATTAGATTAACCAAACCATTCAAAGAATTCATACCATATAATGCCGAAGCCACACCAGGTATCATCTCCACTTGTCGAATATCAAGGTCTGAAGGCCCCATGGCCGAAGCAATAGGTGAGCCAATATGCGGAGCTTGGTTGTCGATGCCATCAACCAATTGTACAAATCTAACATTAGTCGTATTCGTAAAACCACGAGCATTATACACTCTAAAACCCAAACTTGGCGTAATGAGTTGAATCCCACGCATATTTTCGATAGCATCAAAATAGCTCAAAGCTGGGCTTTGTTGAATTTGTTTGAGCGTCAGCAATTCAATACTTGTGGGAGATTTCAAGTAGTTTTCTTTGATTCTTGAAGCCGAAATAACCACTTCATTCAATACTTTCGACTTTAGTGTATCGGCTTGTCCTTGTGCAGGTATTGAAAAAATAAGAAAACAAATTAACGTTATATATTTACTAATATAACGAAAGATAAAAAAAAGCATAAATGATTATGATTAAAAGGGAAATTTGAATTGCATTTAATAAATTTCCCTTTTTGAAATAAAAAGAGAAATTCGTTATATATACAAATATATAACGAATTTCTCTCATGACTGTAAAAAGGCTTCTAATTTTTCAGAAAGATAAATATTAAATTCACTGTGAAGCTTTTTAAATGCTGTGATAAGTTGTTTGCCCTCTTCGGTTACAATTGTTCCACCACCCTTTTCTCCACCAGTTTGGGTCGTCACTATAGGCTTAGTGGTATGTTGATTTATCGAATTGATTAAATCCCATGCTTTTTTGTAAGACATTCCCATCAATTTGGCTGCTTGACTAATAGAGCCTGTCTCGATGATTTTTTCAAGCAATTCAACCCTTCCTGGCCCCATAAAGCGATCATTTTCGCTCTCAATTCTGAGCATACCGCTCATGTGGAGTTGTTTTGAAGGCTTAATTATTTCTTTAATTGTCATTTTCCTACTTTGTTAGGTTGATGTGTAAAGATAAAAAACTATTGATTTTTCCTTTTAAAGAAAATTAAAAAACATTACCCGATTGTATTTAACAACGATTCAATAAATATAGATTGATTAACTATTTAAAAATTTATTATCCTACTTGTTTGGTAGATTTAATATAGTATTGTATTTTTGCACTCAAATTTAAACAATACACTGAACAGAGAAAAGTTTATAATAATAGGTGTTTTTAGTAACTTTACTTTTCTGAAAACCAATCAATTTCGATTATTACAATGAAAAAAAATATTAAACCGTCAAATGTAAGTCTTTACTTAGGTATTTTATGCGTAAGCATACTCTTTTCTTTTAGTGTTAAAAGTGATGATTCTGACTACGAAAAAGAAATCAAAGCGTGGCAACAGACTCGTGTTGAAAATCTAAAAAAAGAGAATGGATGGCTAAATCTGGCAGGTTTATTTTGGCTTGAAGAAGGGAAAAATTCTTTTGGAGCAAGCACTGATAATAAAATTGTTTTCCCAAAGAATAAAAGTAAACAGTTTTTAGGCGATTTTATTTTAGAAAAAGGTGAGGTTTTCGTTGAACCTAAGGCTGATGCTGAAATCTTTAATGATACTCAACCTGTTGGGAAACTTAAAATTTATCCTGCTGAAAAGAATATCATTCTGAAGCATAATTCCTTGCGTTGGTTTGTTATCAAACGTGGTGAACGTTTTGCCGTTCGTTTGCGAGATTTAGAAAGTCCATTTTTGAAAGAATTTCATGGTATTGAAACTTTTCCAATTGATGAAAAGTGGAAAGTGAAAGCCAAATTTGTCCCAAGCGTTGGAAAGAAAATACCCATCCTTGACATTACTGGACAAACTACCCTACAAGATTCACCTGGAAGTTTAGTATTTACGATTGCAGGAAAAGAATACAGTTTGGATGCCTTGACAGAAGGCGAGAGCTTATTTATCTTATTTGGCGATAAAACTAATAAAATTGAAACTTATGGGTCGGGAAGGTTTTTGAATGCGGCAAAAGCAGATGCCGAAGGCTACACCTATCTTGATTTCAATAAAGCCTACAATCCGCCTTGTGCTTTTACCCCTTATGCAACATGTCCTTTGCCACCTAAACAAAATCAATTACCATTCAATTTAACGGCAGGAGAGAAAAATTACGGGCATCATTGATGGTTTGTATAAAATTTTTAGAGAAGCTCTAAACTAAAACTGTTATCTTTACCACACTTTAATAAAAATCTTGTGCAACATGAAAAAAGTATATTTGAGTGATTCAGGCCCGAAAGTATCGGAGGCAATTTATGGTTTTTGGAGATGGGAAAATCTTGACCAAACAACCGCCAAAATGGAGCAAATTATTAATTTATGCTTAGAATTAGGCATCAATACATTTGACCATGCTGATATTTATGGTGATTTCACTATTGAAGAACATTTCGGGAAAATAATTAGCAATAAGTCGTTCAAGCGTGAGGACATTGTGCTATTTAGCAAATGTGGTATTCGCAAATCAAGTAATGGGAAAGTTTATTACTTTGATAATTCAAGAAATTACATTGTAAAAAGTGTTGATAATTCCCTGAAAAATCTAAAAACAGACTATTTAGATATATTTTTATTGAACCAAAGTGATTTTTTGGCTGACCCAGAGCAAACAGCGATGGCATTGGCAGAAGTTGTTAATTCTGGTAAAGTAAAGCATATAGGTGTAGCAAATTTCACTGCTTTCCAACATAGATTATTGGCTTCTTATCTCACCATTCCAATTGTTACAAACCATATTGAGCTAAATTTGATGAATATTTCGGCGATTGAAGATGGTCGTTTGGATTTTATTAAGCAAAGCTTTAGTAAACCTTTGGCGTGGGCTCCATTGGCAGGTGGCGAAATTTTAGACGGAAAAGAAGGGAAATCGGCTGTTTTGAAAACAAAGTTAGAAGCAGTAGGAAAGAAATATGATGCCAATGTTGAGCAAACTGCCGTAGCTTGGTTGATGCAACTTGGTACATTGCCAATCATTGGTTCGTTGTCTGAAGCTCGTATTAGAAATGCCGCCAGTGCGTCTGAAATAAAATTAAGTCGGGAAGATTGGTATGATATATATCAAACTTGTTTAGCTTCTTGATTATTTACGATTTTTGATTTACGGTTTACGAATAAAAACTCAGGTTGCTGATAAACAAGTTTATCAAATCGTAAATCAAAAATCGTAAATCAAAATTTCACCCTTCCGTTCTTCGCCAAATTTCTAAGCAAGCACGAGCATTGTGGTAAGGACATTTCCAGAAACTTACCTTGTCTTTGTTATAAACCGAATGGTCGTCTTTCACACCCCAAAACCATTCGCCGTGTTCTTTATCAATCAAATATTTCTTGATAAATTCCCAAGAATTGGTGGCTTTTTCCAAATAATTTACTTTTCCTGTTAATTGATAAGCATTATAAAATCCTACCATTGCCTCTGCCTGTACCCACCAATCTTTATTCGTATTAAGATGATTTGTTGCCACATTTAACTCATAATTTAATCCTCCATCTGCTGCCAAACCATCAGCAGCAGCTTTTGCCATATTGATAGAAAGATCTTTTATTTTTACTATAAGTGGCTTATCATCTAACACTTCGGCCGCCTCCCACAAAAGCCACGAAGCTTCAATATCATGTCCATACGAAATTTCTGGACTTTTAACATTCCATTGTTCATCAAAGAATAACCTCATGCGGTTATTAGCAATGATATGGTCGGTAAACGAGCTTAACATCTTTTTGAGTTGCAGCCGCAGGCCTACATCTGGGAAAGCACGATAAAGGTTCGTATAGGCTTCTAATAGATGTAAATGCGTGTTCATTGATTTCCGATCGTCGCCTTTACTCAAAATATAATCATTGGTTGGTGACCAATTGGGTGCAAATGCTTCGATATACCCACCATTCTTAGGGTCGAAGCTATGTTTTTCGACTAAGTTATAAAGTTCAATAGCCAAATCTAAAGCATTTGCTTGTCTGGTCGCTCGATAAAATTCGCTCAAACCATAAATCGCAAAAGCATGCCCATACATCTGTTTTTTGCGTTCAAGAGGCGAACCGTCAGCATTGACCGACCAATAAACGCCTCCGTTTTCTCTATCAATAAAATATTTTTCGATGTAATTAAATGCCCTCGTAGCAACAGCCAAATAGTTTTGCTTTCGGAAAAGAATATAAGCAGTAGAAAATGTCCATAGAATACGGCTATTAATTACTATAGATTTGGGTTCGTTAGGAACAGGTCGATTATCAGTCGTCACACGCCCATAAAATCCACCTTTTTCTTCATCTATTGAATAGTTTATCCAATAAGAGAGAATATTTGAAAATTCTTGATAAACTTCTTGTCCGAGAGCAGGGATACTTAGTGGCATTTTCATATAGTCGTTAGATGCTATAAAAATAGCACAAAAAAACTCCGTTTGATAAAGACGGAGTTTTTTTCTTAGAAAAGTCAATTTACTTCACAGAAAAAGTCTTTTTCTCAACACCAACACCCTTGATAGTCAATGATTTCCATTGTTTCGGAAGTTTGGTTTTTAGTTGAATAATTCCTGCATCGGTAATATCCAAACCTCCCCAGCCATTGATCAATGTTTGTAAATAACCTCCTGCTCCAGTGGCAAAATACGGGTTAGTTCCTCCTGCTGTCTCAGCTAAAACACCAAATGGAGGAGCTTCATTTGGTTTGTAACTATCGATGTATTGTTTATAGGCAGTTTCAGTATCACCCAAACGTGCATTTAAAATAGAAAAAACACCATGAGCCATTGCAGGACTTTGCCCTTTTCTACCTGGTTGATTATCGGCAAGAACTTTCCAATAATAATCTAAATCTTTTTTAATCGTCTGATTATCAACAATTTGCTTCATTGGGTAAGATAATAAATTTACATCACCTTGTTTGATTAATTCGCCATTATAGCTGGCATGTTCACGAGTAGTGCCATCTGGAAACTTCAAAATTATAATACCATCTTGTACTTCTTTCCATTTGGGATTTTCTGGCAAGCCCAATTCTTTTGCAGCTTGATTAGCATAGCCCAATACCTCTTTTGCCATTCCATTAGTATAAGCATTATCATCAACATTTTCTGCCCATTCGTCAGCACATACTACATTGATAATATGATATTTCCCATCAGTACCTTTCTCTACCCTACTCGTCCAAAAATCAGCAACTTCTTTTAGCATTGGATACCCTCTATCTTTTAGCCAAGATTTATCTTTTGTTACTTGATAATATTTCCAAAAAGCAAAACCAATATCGCCTGTAATATGATGTTGAAACGGGCCAGTCAATGCCCAAACAGGCGTAGCCTCTTGTCCAGTATCATCAGATTCCCACGGAAACATGGCTCCTTGATAACCGTGTTCTTTGGCGTTAGTTTTGGCAGCTTCAAGGCGTTGGAAACGATACTCAAGTAATGATTTCGCCATTTCTGGGTGCAATGCTAATATTGGAGGATACATCCAAATTTCAGTATCCCAAAAAACGTGTCCATTATACCCTAAACCCGACAATCCCATTGGTGAAAGACTATATGCTTGTCCTTCTCTACAATAAGAATAAAGATTATACAATGAGAAATGTGCGGCCCGTTGTGCTTCGTCGTCTCCTTCTATCACAATATCTGATTCCCACAATTTTGCCCATGCTTCTTTGTGTTTTTTCAATAAACGCTCTCGTTTTTCGAGTGCCGCAAAGATCGTCAAACGCTCAGCTTCATTGTGTGGATCACTCACATGAGCTGTTGAGATAACCGAACCAGCTACTGAAAACTTATAGGTTTCACCAGCTTTTAGTTTTTTAGTAAATTTCATTCGGTGCATACCATTGTCCCATTCTTCATGAATCAGTTGTGGTTCTTTTCCACGTTCTTCTTCAAACAAAAAAGAATTGGAAGCAGCAATTGTATGTTTGCCTGTGGGTGTTTTAGCTACCGAAGTCATCAACGGAATCAGCGAATGTGGTCGGTCGATGGTGTGGTAAAAATTCTGTACATCACGCAACATATCAGGCGTTTGCATAATGCTGATAGGCGTAAATTCAATATCTTGCTTTGCTGTGATTTCCATCTCAATCAAAGCTGTGTGTGGTAATTGTCTGAGTGCCAAAATATTAGATTTGACAGAAACTTTATTCCCTAAATCAAAAGTTGTCGTGAAAATAGCATTTTGCATATCAATTGTTTGAACAAAATTGCTGATATTCTTACGGTTAATCATTTCGTTATCAACAATTAGCTCCATGTTAGCAAACTCAAAAGCTTTCATGATATTTGCCACACGTCCACGTCCATAAGTGTCAAATGTGCCATTTAAAACGATTTCTTTTACCTTTAGTGGGTCGGGCGATGAAATGATTCCAATCATTCCATTGGCAACTGTAACACCGTAATAATTATTGGGGTCGAAATTTTTGGCAGAAATTTGCCATTGAGCAGTGGATGCAAATGAGGCGGTAATGCCCAGCAAGAGCAGGAGGATTTTTTTCCTCAAGTTTAGTTTTTTCATAGGTCAAGTTTTAAATTTAAGGTTAAAGATAATGTTTTTTTCAGGGGAAAAACAAAAAACAGAGATTTTACACTAATTTTAAGTTTACTTTTGAAAAAAACAATTTAATTAAATTATGAAAAAAATAGCTTTAAGCATTACATTATCAATATTTTACATTTCCTGTAATAATCCAAAATCAACTCGAACAGATTCTTTACAGGTGGCGATATTAGAAAAGACTGAATCTACTGCAAGCGATACCCTTGACATAGATTTGATAGATTTAAAAGCCAAAGATTTGTTAAAAAATACACAAATCGTAACAGTTAATGAAGACCCTGTTTATCATAAAGCTAAAAAGTTTAACGCTCTATCTTTGAAGGAAATCTTAGAAAAGTTTTCGTCGATAAAAAAATTGAATGCTGCCGATACCAAAGTGGTTTTTGAGTGCGAAGATGGTTATAAGCCTGAAATGCCTCTTGAAAAACTGCTTTCAGCAAAGGCATTTTTGGCCATAAGTGATGTTGATGCCCCCAAAGACCGCGAATGGGAGCAACTTTTGAAGAATGGTCAGGATGTAAAGATGGAGCCTTTTTATATTGTTTATGAAGGCGTTTCACCAAAAGATGTCGATTATAAATGGCCATATAATTTGGTAAAAATTCATCTTGCACCGCTACATGAAAACGATGCTATACTTGTTCCCAAAGACGCTACGGCAATGACTGGCTATAATTTATTTAAAAAATATTGTCAAACTTGTCATGCTATTAATAAAATCGGTGGAAAAATGGGGCCAGAATTGAATTTTCCTAAAAATGTAACTGAGTATTGGAAAACAGACGATTTGAAAGCATTTATTCAAAATCCTGCCAGCTATAGAAATGATGTAAAAATGCCAAAATTAGGAATTAAGCCAGCAGAAGCAATCGAAATTGTGAAGTATTTAGAATATATGAGTAAAAATAAATTATAAACAATGATTCATTGCAATTCGTCTATTGGCGACGAAAAATAAATTAAATCTAATACAAATATTTATACCAAAGAGACGCATTGCAATGCGTCTCTACCCAATTAAAAACGATAATTTAAACCATAATTTACACCCAACATTCGGATTCGCATTTGTAGTGCAGTAGATGAATTAATACCTGAAAACAAAGAATGTTGATAAGAACTTCCTATGTTTACTTGCCAGTGTTTGCTTAGTAAATAGCTTGCACGCACTCCTCCTAAACCACTGACATTCAATGGTTTGTATATATTATTGGCACTATTAATCGTACTTTTCTCCTGTACAAAAGTATTATCATTAGCAATTGTATTTTGCAAGAAAATATCAGTTGAAATACCTGCTAAAATATTTAAACCCAGTTTTTTAGACAAGCCTATTTCATAACCTAATTGCATTGGAATCATCAAATATTCATAGCGATTATTGAATTGCGAAGCATCTGCAACTACTGTATTGATTGGATTTTGGGCAAGAACAGTCTTGTTATTACTCGAATTCTGCAACAAATAATCTGCTAAAAAAGTATTTACATAACCATTTTGTTGAAAGGCATAAGTATTACTTTGCAAAGTAGAATTACCACGTAAATACCGAATACCACTCTCAATATTCCATTTTTGGGCTACTTTATAACCAAAAGCAAAACCTGTATTTGTTCCAACACCCGCCTTGATTGCATTTTGAGGATGAGAAACTACTACATTTCCTGGGGTTTGTCCTGCGACAGCTCCCATATTGGGTGTTGTTGGACTATTGGAAGCTTTTGCAAAAGCATCAGCCGCTTCCAAAGCAAAAGTATTCAGTCCACCCAATTTCATATTTGGGTCAAATGGGGATACGCCAGACTGAATTCCCACCCAGTATTTTGATTCGTTTGAAGCAATTATGGGAGCCTCTGATACTTCATAATCAAATACTAATTTATTTCGTTTGAGTGTTTTGCTACTTCCAAAATAAGTGTAATCTTTACCTTTCAAGGTATTCATTTCTGTAGGTAAATTGCGATAATTCTCCGCTAATATAGTTTCATTTCTACTGATAATATGTTGATTGTCAACACTTTGAATCTCTTCTACACTATTTAAATCATTAGTATTGTCCTTAGGCAAATCCGCTTTCGCCATTGCCATAGACATTGGTTTTTCAACATTATTATTTTTATGCTGAAACTTTAATTTATTTGAGAAATGACTTAATTTATTTTGATTTTTACTATTAAAATCAGTTGCAACTTGGATAGGTTTTTCGACGGAGGCTAATGCTTCATTAGTGGAAATAATTTCACTTGAATTTGGCAGTTCATTTATTATTTTTTTATCGCTTGGATTGACTTTTGCCACAGTTGACTCTGGTGTTGAGTTTGTTTTAGATAAATTTTGAACCGATATATTTCCAGTATTCTTATTCAAGAAAAACAATCCCCCTAAAACCAAAACCAAGGCAGCAGCCACACCCGAAGCAATTGCTGAAGGACGGAGAATAAATAAGAAAGGGCGGCGTTTTTTGTGTTCTAATTCTCGCTCAATTTTATCCCACATATCGGTAGGAGGAGAAATTGAGGCATTTTCAAACGCTTTTTGCCATTCTTTTTCAAAATTATTTTGTCTTAGTGGTTCCATTTATATTTCAACACAAATTATATTTTGTGTTTTTTAGCTTTCATTTCGTGTTGGAGAATGCAGCACTTCTCTGTTTTTTAATTTTGCTTGTAACAATGTTCTGGCTCTTGAATATTGAGATTTTGAAGTTCCCTCCGAGACGCCAAGCATGGCTGCAATTTCGTTATGTTGGTATCCCTCAATGGCATAAAGGTTAAAAATAGTACGACAACCATCGGGTAAACTCTGAACAATCTCCATCAATTGCTCAAACTGGAAACCTGAAAGTGTGAACTCTTCCTGCTCTATTTCATCGCTAACCATTTGGCTGTCAGTATGTTGCATCCAATTGGGTTGATTTTGCAATGCCTTTAAAGCTGTATTAACGACAATCTTTCTGAGCCATGCTTCTAAAGGGCAATCAAAGCGAAATGCAGTTAGTTTTTGATAAATTTTTATAAATGAATCTTGTAAAACATCTTCAGCATCTGCTTTATTTTTCATGTAACGCATAGCCGTAGCAAACAACTTACTCGCATATTGCGAATAAAGTTGCCGCTGAGCGAGGCGTTCTTGGCGAATACAAGCCTGTACTAAATCTTGTTCGCTGTACATGAAAAGGGCATTTTTTTATCCAACCGTATGGATTTAATTAGGGTTATATTAGAAAGACCCTATTTAATTAATTTTGGTTGGAATGGGTTTGAAAAAATTATTTTGGATTCGAGAAGTGAGATATAGGATATGGGATTCGGAAAATCTCATTTCTCGAATCCAGAATCTCACATCTAATTTAAGCAAAAAAAAGCCTCTCAAAAAATTGAGAGGCATGATATTTTGATTTAAGCTTAGCGACTAAAAAACTCTGCCCCTATTTTATCATTGAAAACCACATTAGTTGTCAATTTTATCGTTCGCTTATCAACGCTACTCAAATAAGTTGATTCAGACGGGTATTTGATGCCATAAGCCGAATCTGCATATTTAGTATAATCTTCGGTAATTACTTCTTTGTTAGCCAATGTCAATTTTTTTCTTACCAAAAGCCCGGTAACATCATCAAAATATAGGTTGTATTTGATTCCATTTCCACTAAGTTCAACTTGGCTTACTTTTGAGTCATTCATTGTTTCGCTTCCAACCAATGTTGCTATGTATCCTTTATCTTGATAATCTAAAAAAGGTAAAAGTGTCTCTTTTAGTTCTCTACGCATGTTTAATTGTTCTTTTTCACTAAGGTCTTTGGTTTCATATTGAGTAGCTTTATCACTACTTCCAAGTGGCACTTTCAACCAACCTTCTGTTCCTTTAACACCATAAATAAAGGTTCTTTTCAAAATTGTTTTAGCTTTGTATAATGAAGCATCGGCAAATGAACCTTTAATTTCCATGTCATAATCTGCGGCTGAATTTCCACGATACGATTGTTTCATAGAATAAGTAGTAACACCACGCCAAAGAGTTTTTCCCCCAGTAGCCTCAAAGTATTTATCAAAAACTGCATCAGCTGTTTGAGCAAACGAAGCTGTAGATATAGCTATAAATGTTAGAATTCCGATGATTTTATTTTTCATATCGTTGTGAAATTTAATTGTTGTGTCTAATAACGTTTTTTTGTTTGGAATGGTATGTTTGATGAGTAATATTTCTTTTATAAAAACCGAAATTCCCCGAAATATAATAAAATCTTTCGGGGAATTTAATATTTTTTTCTTTAAGCAAATGTTACTTTCCAGCCTCTTTCGCCCATGTATCACGCAAACCAACGGTGCGATTAAACACCAATTTTTCGGGAGTAGAATCTTGGTCTAAGCAATAATACCCTTTTCTTAAAAACTGATAAGGTGTTGATAATGAAGCAGTTGCTAAACTTGGCTCTACAAAAGCTGTAATGGTTTGTAAAGAATCTTGGTTAATATATTCTTTAAAATCACCATCTTCACGACTTGGGTCTTCTACCTTGAAAAGTCGGTCGTATAGTCTGATTTCTGCCTCTATTGCTTGAGCAGCAGATACCCAATGAATCGTTCCTTTTACTGGAATCCCCGAAGTATCTTGTCCACTTTTCGAGTTTTCGATATAAGAACAATGAAGTTCTATCACTTCCCCAGCAGCATTTTTTATCACTTCATCACAACGAACAATGTAGGCACTTTTCAATCGAACCATTAAACCTGGAGCAAGACGGAAATATTTTTTCGATGGATTTTCCATGAAATCATCTTTCTCAATCCAAATCTCACGGCTAAACGGCATTATCCTTGTGCCGCTATCATGGTCTTCTGGGTTATTTTCGGTTGTTAGTTCTTCCACTTTTCCTTCTGGATAATTTGTAATGATTACCTTTAAAGGGTCAAGAACTGCCATTACGCGTGTAGCTATTTTATTAAGATGCTCACGAACACAAAATTCCAGTAAACTTACATCTATCAAATTGTCACGTTTTGCCACACCAATTCTTTCACAAAACTCACGAATCGCTTCAGGAGTATAGCCTCTTCTACGCATTCCGGAAATTGTTGGCATTCGTGGGTCGTCCCAACCTGTCACATAGTTATCATTTACCAATTGCAACAATTTTCGCTTACTCGTAATCGCATAAGAGAGGCTTAAACGTGCAAATTCGTATTGTTTTGAAGGGAAAATTTCTAAATTTTCGATGCACCAATCATATAATTCACGGTGAGGAACAAACTCTAAAGTACAGATTGAGTGCGTAATTTCTTCAATGGAATCAGACTGACCATGTGCGAAATCGTACATTGGATAAATACACCATTTATCACCAGTACGATGATGGGTAGCGAACTTGATACGATAAATAACAGGATCACGCATCAACATATTGGTTGATGCCATATCAATTTTTGCTCGAAGCACTCGTGTACCTTCGGCAAATTCGCCATTTTTCATACGCTCAAACAATTCAGCATTTTCTTCAATGCTTCTGCTTCGATATGAACTATTCATTCCAGGCATTGTTGGCGTGCCTTTCATGGCTGCCATCTCTTCCGAAGTGCTGTCGTCCACATAAGCCAAACCTTTATTTATGAGCTTTTTAGCAAACTCATAAAGATTGTCAAAGTAGTCAGAAGCATATAATTCTTCTGCCCAATCGAAGCCTAACCATTTCACATCAGCCTTGATTGATTCTACATATTCGGTTTCTTCGGTGACAGGATTGGTGTCATCAAAGCGTAGGTTGGTTTTTCCACCATATTTCTGGGCAACACCAAAATTCAAACAGATAGATTTAGCATGACCAATATGCAAATATCCGTTAGGTTCGGGTGGGAAACGAGTCAAAACTCGGCCATTATTTTTGCCTGTTGCGAGGTCATCTTCGATGATTTGTTCAATAAAATTTAGTGACTTTTCCGATGCTTCTGCCATGATTCCGTGAGTGGTAATGTTGCTTGTGTTGCGAATTTAAACATTTTTTAAGTTTAAAGGTTTCTTGTTTTTAGATAATAGCTTATTTTATTGAATTCGTGAAATAAAATATTGAAATTATTATGTTTTAATTTATCTCTAACACAAGTATTTAACTTGTTAGCCTAAAAATTGTTTTTATTGTTCTTGATTGACGAACAGATTGGAAACCTGTGCTACATTTCGGATATTTACGCCCAAATCATCAAAGCAAACATCTTTTTACATGATTCTTATCGCAGATAGTGGCTCGACCAAAACCGATTGGCGGATTTTAGACCAAAACGTAGTGGTTGGACAAACCCAAACCGTAGGCTTTAATCCTTACTACCAAGATGCTGATTCGATAGCTAACGAACTATCAATCAATCTTTTGCCTATTTGCCAAGGCGAAATAAATCAAGTGTTTTATTACGGAACTGGGGTAACAAATGATGAAAAAGCAGGTGTTATCAAAGATGCGATTTTAAAAGTTTTTCCAACTTGCTCGCAAATTGAAGCATATAGCGATGTGGTGGGTGCTGCACGAGCAGCTTGTGGACGAAGTGCTGGCATTGCTTGTATTTTAGGAACGGGTTCAAATTCTATCTATTTTGACGGACAAAAAACTGGCTTTCAAGTGCCACCTTTAGGATTTTGGTTGGGTGATGAAGGAAGTGGTGGACATTTGGGTAAAAACCTGATTTTAAGTTATTTACACAAAGAAATGCCCCTTGAAATTCGAACAAAATTTGAAGAAAAATATGGCATAATGGATAGACTAACGGTTCTTGAAAATGCCTACCATAAACCTTTTCCAAATCGGTATTTTGCCTCTTTTTCAAAATTTTTATTTGATAATCTTGATCATGTTTTTTGTCATGATTTAGTAGAACGATGTTTTCTTGAGTTTTTTGAAAAATACATTTTGAAATATCCCATGTGCCATGAAGTAAATATAAACTTTGTTGGTTCTGTTGCTTTTTATTACAAAAAATTATTAACAAAAATAGCTGATAGTCAAGGAGTTCGTATTGGGAAAATTTTAGAAACGCCCATTGCAGGATTAGTCGATTATCATATTTAAAATCTCATTCGTTGACGCTTTCATGCAAAATATAATACTCCCCATTCTGTACCAAGACGATCATTTGGTTGCCATTAATAAACCACATAATTTATTAGTTCATCGCTCATCAATAGCCGCCGACGAAAGTGTTTTTGCCTTACAATTGCTTCGTGACCAACTGAATTGTTGGGTAAGTCCTTGCCATCGAATTGATAGAAAAACTTCTGGGGTACTACTTTTTGCTCTTTCGACAGAAGCTGATAAAGAGATAAAAAAACAGTTTGAAAATCATTCTGTTCGGAAAAAATATTTGGCTTTGGTAAGAGGTTATTTACCCGAATCGGGTACAGCCGACCGACCACTGGAAAAAGAAAAAGGTGGCTTTCAAGATGCCATTACACATTTTCGTTGTTTACAACAAGTCGAATTAGATATTGAAGTAAGTCGATACCCCAAATCAAGGTATTCATTGGCAGAAATTACACCAGAAACGGGCAGAATGCACCAAATTAGAAGACATTTTGCTCAATTACGTCATTATTTAATTGGAGATAAAACCTACGGAGAATGTAAGCACAATAAAATGTTTGAGCAAAAATTTGGATTAAATACCATGCTTTTACATGCAAGTGAGTTGAGTTTTATTCATCCAATTACTGGAGAAAATATGTATATCAAAGCTCCAATGAATGAGGAATTTAGAAGAATTTTAAACGAAATCGGTATGAGTACACAAGGATTGTAGAACGGAGTTCCTACTCCGTTTTTTATGCTGTGTAACAACGGAGTAGGAACTCCGTTCTACAGTTTAAAACTGGTATTTTACCTGAACTTTTATATCCGTCTTGTGCGGAACACTTATCTCATCAGTACCACTTCCAATTGAGGAAACATTACTTAGTTGGGTACGAGCCCATCGAAACCATAAATCTATATTGCGGTTGATACCATAGCGAGCAATTACATAAGTACGAAACCCTTTACCGTAATATGCGGGTAAAGAAACAGCATAAAGCACGTCATTTTCATAAGTATAGATTCTTGAATCATAATCATCTGTGCTGAAATATGCCAATCGACCTTTCAATTGCAAGCGTTTGATTGAACCTTCTATATCTTGCATAATCACATAACCTTTTGACTGTAAAGCATTTACATACTGAAACGTATTCATTTGCACACGGGTTTGAGTTTTGAAAGTTCGATTGATAGCATATTCAAAATTTGCCAAAATGCTTTGCCTCTTTGTGTTTACGACCAAATCTGTAACGGTTGCATTATTAGGCATATTTTTACCTTTATGCTCTTCATGATATTGAGTAAAAAACAACATTTTTTTGTTCGGCTGATAAGTCATTCTGAGTAAATAATCAAACCCATCTGATGGAGCATCAACCAAATATCTTAGCCACGGAAATTTGAATCGGTCATAAAAAGCACTGAAAATTAAACCTTTTTTTGGTGTATATTTCAAGCCCCAATAAATACCTTTCTCATTGATGGTTCGGCTACTTTCACCTAAAGCATTGGCATAAAAACTATGAAAATTTTTATCATAATTTCTAATATTCACCGCCCATTCTACTTGACGGCTGAGGGCAGCTACAAATCCGCCTATCACTCCTACCCCACCGCTGCTTGAGCGAGCCGCTTCGCCAAAGAAATTGAAGTTTTGCCAAGTATAAGTAAAGTTCGTACCGAGAACTAAGTTCTGTTTTCCCAAAAACTCAAATTTATTATATAAAACAGGGCTTCTCTGCATGATGGCATCAAATTGTGTATGGAGCATTGTTGCTCCAACTTGACCATTTTTTAGTCGAAAAGTAGCATTTAATCCAATATTTTGTTCTGAAATTTTATTTTTTCGAGCCAATTCTGTTTCTGTTCGGTGGTAACCACCTGTCAGAATCGAGCTGAAATAGTCTTCTTTTTCTCCATTGCCCTCATCAACACTTGCATCTCTTTTGGTGAAAGAATAAAAGCCTGTTAAGTCGATTTTACCTAATTGATGCGTCATAGCAGCACCTCTGAAATAGCCCCCTTCGAGCAAAGAACCATAAGGTCGAATACCCAAATTACTACGTCGAGTAGTTGCGATTGCCTCGCTACCTTTTCCTAAAGAAAAACCTGCCGAACAAATCAATCCTTGTCCAAATTGCACTTGATAATCGCCCAAAACTAAGTTTTTCAAATGTCCTTTGTTGCGTAATTGAACATGAAAAGTATAATAATCTAAATAGTTTTTCTCGCCTGCATCCTTTTCAACAATAAATCCAACTTGAAAGTCTTTTGGGTGACTCAAACGATAACGGGCATATAAGTGTTGAGGCGAACCTAAATATTTTCCATCTTCAAAACCTTTGGCTTTTTCTACAACTTGGTCGCTTCGTAGCACTAAATAATGTTCGGTGGCATTCGTTAAGCGATTTTTTAAGTCATTTGCAGAAAACTTATATTTTACTACCACAAAAGGTAAGAGCCGATTGATGGTCTCTAAATCTAAATTTGGAACAGCTTGAAGTTCATAAATACTTAGAAAATCGCCATTTTGCTGCCGATGTTCTATGATATTTTTTATTTGTATTTGAGAAAGCATATAAATCGAGGCTAAATCTTCTGCCGTTGCATTATTCAAATCTATTGGATTTTGGTATAATTGGTACAACGATTCGTAGAGGTCGTCGTAATTGATATTTTCCTGTTGAACAGGAAAAACTCGTTGAATAAATTCATCCAAGTTGATTTCTGGTCTTGTACGTGTTTGAGAGAAAGTAGAATATATAGATAAACAATAGAACACAAGGCATAAAAAACTTTGTACGTAAAGAATTTTTAATGCCTTTTTTGAACATTTATTTACGACAAATAAATCTATCTTCATAAAATCGTATTTTCATTGTGTTTCTTTATTTATAAAGATTGACTATAAAAACTTTATGAAGTCACTATTGGAAACAAAAAAAGGTTGAAAAGCTCATCACTTTTCAACCTTTTTGATAATATTGTTGGCTATCGACTAAATTTATCTAACTGCTTCACCAACACATTAAAATCTTTTGGATAAGGTGCTTCAATCTTTATCACCTCGTCATTTAATAAGCGAAAAGTAAGCGAATGAGCATGCAGAGCCACTCGTCTGATAAGTGGCAACTCTTCTGTCCCATTTTTGAGATTAAAGTTTTTGCTTTTGAGTTGTGAAAGCAAAATATCATCACCTCCATACATAGGGTCACATACAATTGGAGCTTTTAGGCATTGCAAATGCACTCTAATCTGGTGCATTCGTCCTGTAATAGGCATACATTCGACCAAAGTATAATGACGATAAACTTTCAGCGTATTAAAAATCGTCTCGGCAATTTTGCCTTTTTCTCGGTCAATTCTTACGCCTGTGCCGTCTCTCAACTGAGCAATTGGTAAATAAACAGAAACACCTTCAAAACTATGTACACCATTGACCACCGCATGATAACGTTTTGTAACCTCACGGGCTTCAAATTGCATTGCTAAACTTCTGTAAGCTGCTGGATTTTTAGCGATGGCAAGCACACCCGAAGTTTCTTTGTCAAGGCGATGACAAAGTTGGGCATCATCAGAATATTCTTTAGCTAAACGTAAAATACTATAGTGTTTATCTTGCGTACGCTCATCAAGACTTGACAAGTAGGGAGGTTTATTGATAAGAATATAGTCATCATTTTCAAAAATAATTAAATCTTTGAAATTTACGTTTTTAACTAAATTCTTTATTTTTGGGGTTTCTTGCTTATCGAAAATATCAAAATCAAAATCGTATTCCATCTTATTTGGTGCTTTTTTCTGCAAAGTTAAGAAAGTATTTACGATTTACGCTTGACGATTGACAAGAATGGTCTGTTAATCAACTATCTATGGCTTTTTCTAAGTCAAAACTTACCTTTTTTAACTTAAAACTAAACGTTGTTCCTTTATCAATTTTACTGGTTACTGTGATTTTAGAATTATGAGCATTCAGAATGTGCTTCACGATGGCCAAGCCAAGCCCAGTGCCACCAGTATCACGAGAGCGGCTTTTATCTACTCGATAGAAACGCTCAAAAATGCGAGACAAATGTTCTGGCGGAATTCCTGGGCCATCGTCTTCTATCGAAATATGAAAATGTTTTTTTTCTTCTTCAATCTCTACAATTATTTTTCCTTGCTCTCGTCCATATTTGATTCCATTATCAATCAAATTAGTCAAAACTTGTGTAATTCGCTGTTTATCAGCCATTACCAATGCTTTTTCTAAATCCTTTGGTTTGATTTTCAATGTTACTTTTCGACTATGAGCTTTATTTTCTAATTGTTCAAAAATCTCCTCTGTAATATGTTTAAGGTCTATTTCCTCAAAGTGCATCTTCAAATCGCCTTTTTCTACTTGCGAAAGCGTCACCAAATCACGTACCAAAGCATCAAGTCCATCAATACTTTTAGCAGCACGATTCAGAAATCTATCAAGTGTTTGGGGGTCCTCTTTTGCCCCATCAATAAGTGTATGAATAAAACCTTGGGCAGCAAAAATGGGTGTCTTTAATTCGTGCGAAACATCGGCCAAAAATTCTCGCCGGAACTGCTCCATTTTTTTTAATTCTTCAATTTCGTTTTGTTTTTTTGTAACGTAGGTAGAAATTTCAGAATTTAGTTTTTTGATAGGGTTAACACTTTTAATCAAAGATTTTCGTGAAATATCAAAATCACGAATTTTAAGTTTTTGAATGGTTTTATAAATTTGGTCAACCTCTCGAAAAACCAAAATATCAATTGTGTAGAAAACAAAGAAAAAAGAAGCAAAAAAACAAGCTACCCCTACGACAAAAAGCATTGCGATTGTTACGTCTGGCACAAAACTAAGAAATGCCACCGAAACGAGCGTAATCAGAACGGCAAGAAAAAAAGCAATAATTCGAGGGCTAAAAGACATTTTCTTAGTCGATTGTCAATGAATGACAGTCGATCGTTTAATTTTAGACCATAATCAAAAGACAACGGTCGATAGCTTAACAAAAGTAATTGATTATTAGGTATCAGCAAATAGTTTATTTCAAGACTATAGACGATAAGTCTGTGGATTAATTCTCGTCAGTAAACATATATCCCACCCCTTTGAGGGTCCTAATGAAGTTTTCGCCTACTTTCTCACGTACTTTACGTATATGTACGTCTATCGTACGCTCAACTACATAAACATCAATTCCCCAAATTTTCTGTAAGATTTCATCACGACTAAATACTTTATTAGGGTGTTGAGCAAGAAAGAAAAGCAATTCAAATTCTTTTTTTGGCAAAACGATTAAAGTTCCATCGGGCTTGGTAACTGTATAATTTAAACGATTGATATTCAAACCTGCCACCTCCAAGTTTTCAGTTGGGTCGGTTTTTTGAGCTTCACGACGGAAAAACGCATTGATTCGGCTCATCAACGCACGAGGCTTAATCGGTTTGTTGAGATAATCATCAGCCCCAACTTCAAAGGCTGCGATTTCAGAATATTCTTCTGAACGAGCAGTAAGATAAAGTATGTAGGTACTTTTCAATTCTGGCATAGCACGAATCATTCGTCCAACTTCGATACCATCAAGGTGGGGCATCATAATGTCCAGAATCACTAAATCGGGTAAAAACTCCTTGGCAATTTCGATAGCTTTTTTGCCATCAGGGGCAGAAGCCACTTTATAACCTTCTTTTTCGAGGTTATAACTCAATAACTCCACAATATCGGCTTCGTCATCAACTACTAAAACACGGTGAGCAAGACTCATAAGTAGTAATTTGTTGTTTATGATGCAAAGGTAAGGTTAAAAAAACGTTAGGTATATTAAGCCAATGTTAAATCTTATTGAAAGGATAAGTTTGCGATTGTTTTTTATCTATAAATTAAGATTTTTGATAGAATCAGTGCTTATTTTCTATCTTTGTGTAAAGCAAAACTCAACATTCAACTGACCAAACAATGAAAACTACGATTTTATTTTTTCTTTTTATTTTAGGGCTTTCTATTCAAAGTATTGCTGGCACACTTCAAGGTGCATGGGAAATGTTGCCTGAAAATAATACTTCAAATGAGAGAGCTGTGATGATTGCTACACAAAATTACCTTTCTATTGCTGTTTTTGAGAAAAATGTATATATCCGAACTTATGGAGGCCTGTATGAAATCAATAACAATGGTTTAACATTAACACTCGAATTTAATGACAAACATCCCGAAAGTGTTGGAACAAAAATTACCTATAAATATATCCGAAATGGCAACACTTTTTCAATAGAAAACCTGGCAAAAACAACATGGAAACGCATTGATACAGGTTTAGAAACATTAGCAGGAAATTGGCGAATAACAGCCCGAGAAGGGCAAGATGGCAAAATGTATGAAATGGTGCGTGGAGCGAGAAAAACTTTAAAAATTTGTTCGGAAACAAGGTTTCAATGGATGGCCATAAACCCCGAAACCAAAGAATTTACTGGAACAGGTGGCGGCACTTACACCTTGAAAGATGGGAAATATACCGAAACTATTGAGTTTTTTTCAAGAGATAATAACCGAGTTGGAGCTTCCTTAGGCTTTGATGCAAAAGTAGAAAACAACAAATGGCAACATTCTGGCAAAAGCTCAAAAGGCGATAAAGTCAATGAAATTTGGGTTAAAGAAAACTAAAAGCCTCTATCTTTTAAAAAAAAATAAGAAGAAAGTTACCTAATTATTAATAGAAATTACTCTTAAATCATCTCCATGCCACTCGAAATAGAAAAAAAATACTTGGTCAACAAAGCAAAATGGAATCAAACTGACAAACCCAAAGGGCAGTTTTTTCGACAGGGTTATTTATTGACCGACCCCAATAAAACCATTCGTGTAAGAGTTACCGACACCAAAAGTTTCTTGACCATCAAAGGGCTTTCGGTAGGAGCAACGAGGCCAGAATTTGAATATGAAATTCCAAAAGATGAAGCCGAACAATTGTTAGATATGTTTGCAATTTCTGACTTAACAAAGATTCGATACAAAGTTTTAGTCAATGATAAACTTTGGGAAGTAGATGAGTTTTTGGGCGATAATCTTGGTTTGATTGTAGCAGAAATAGAGCTTCTAAGCGAAAATGAAACTTTTGGTTTACCTAATTGGGTTGAAAATGAGGTGACAGGAGAAGATAAATATTATAACTCAAATTTATCTGTTTTGCCTTATAAAAACTGGTAATTTTTGCTATTTAATTGACAAAATCACTTTCTGTGGCAATTTTTCGTACCTTTGCTCGCCCAAAGAAGCAAATAAATGAGAACATCCTTAGAAAATTACAACATCCAAAAAAGGCTTATATCAATAACAATCGCTTTGTTTTTGATAAAGATTATTGCTTGGTATTTGACCAATTCTGTTGCAATTTTGACCGATGCTTTAGAATACACGATCAATGTAATCAGTGGACTCGTTGGGCTTTATAGCCTTTATCTTTCTTCTCTCCCTCGTGATCAAAACCACCCTTATGGACATGGAAAAGTTGAATTTTTATCGGCTGCTGTCGAAGGAACTTTGATGATTGTTTCAAGTTTTTTGATTATGTATGAAGCCATTAATAATCTTAAACACCCACATCAAATTTCTAAACTTGATTATGGTATTTATTTGGTAGCAATCACTGCTTTTATCAATTATGCAGTAGGCTTTTATGCTGTAAAAAAAGGGACTCAAAATAACTCACTTGCACTCATTGCCACAGGCAAACACATGCAGTCTGATACTTATGCAACAATCGGTATTATTATCGGTCTTGTGTTGATTTTTTTACTAAAATATACGTGGATTGATAGCGTTGTAGCATTTGGATTTGCACTCATCATCATTGTTTCGGGATACAAAATTTTGCGAAGTTCGATTGCAGGAATTATGGACGAAGCCGATGATGATTTATTAGATAAAGTAATTGCCTTATTTCAAAGATCAAGAAGAGAAAATTGGGTGGATTTGCACAATCTTCGTATCATAAAATATGGTGGAACACTTCATCTTGATTGCCACCTGACCGTGCCTTGGTACTTAAATGTCCATGAAGCTCACCGAGAAATTGATGAATTGAGCAAATTGGTAAAAGATAATTTTGGTGAAAGTATTGAGCTATTTGTTCATACAGATGGATGTCTTGACTTCTCATGTGCGATTTGTACCAAACAAGATTGTCCAGTAAGAAAGCATGAATTTGTAAAAAAAGTTGATTGGACTGTGCACAATGTTTCAAGCAACAATAAGCATAGGGTAGCTCCAATAAATGATTAACTCATTTCAAGCTACCTATCAATTCTTTAGCGTATGAGTTATTGGGGTTTATTTGTAGTGATTTTTGGCAGTTTTGAAGTGCTGCATTTTTCATACCCATTTTTTGATAAGTTGCCGCCAAACGATAAAACCCATTGTCGCTACGAGGATTGAGCAAAATAGCTTTTTGATAATAGGTAGCTGCTTTCTCATAATTTGCACCATCAAAATATAAACCACCTAAGTTAAAACTCGCCTCGTAATGTTTTGGATTCAATCGTAAGGTATTTTCTAAGTCGTCGATTGCACCTGTGATTTGTCCCAAAGATGTTTTACAATTACCCCGTTTATAGTAACTCATCTCTGAATTAATTCCCAATTTGATACAACGGTCAAAAACTATAAGAGCTTTCAAGTCGTTTTTTTTATCATAAAGTTCTATACCTTTTTTAAACAATTCTAGCACAGGAATTTGTTCAACCTCCTCTTTAAAATCAGCAAAACTCTCTTCTTTTTCTTCTGATTTAAGCTCAAAACCATCAAAAATGTCAATATTATTTGCTTTGGCCAACTGATTTAGTGTTTTTCCCACTTGCATTGCTGATTCGGCATTCAATGCCTCTGTTTTTTCTACTTCCAATTGATATTTATCCCCTTTTTTAGAAGTATTTACAAATCGATAGTTTTGTTTTAATAATAATTCTTTGAATAGAACAAGTGCTTGTGGATCATTATCAATAAAAAAATAATGGTAAGAAATGGGCTTTTTTGTATCGAAGCCAGTGGCAACTAATTGTGAATAAAGCGTTTGAATTTCATTAGCATGATTACATCTTTGTGAAAAACTCATGCAAGGAAATAGCAGTAAAATACAAACGCTTACTCTAAAAAATTGATTTTTTTTGCCTATTTTAAACATATTGTATCTGAAATTTATTATTCAAATATAGTAAGAAAACGACAAAAGGCACTTCTTATGTGCCTTTTGTAAGGGATATATTTCTTTATAAATAACAAAAATTTTTATTTGGGAATACCAAACGCCTTTGCTACTTCATTAAAGTTTGAATAGTCTATACTCTTTCTTGATTTTTCTCCACCTGGAATAATTACATAGCGAAACTGTAGGCTTGTAGCTGGTTTGCCTTGAATATCTAATAACTCAACAAAAGTTATATTGATTTTCCCAACTGCTATCGAAACATTATAGTTGGTAAGTCCTGAATTCGTTTCTAACATCAATGGTAATAAATACGCAGGGCCAATACCCGTTTGACGACTATACGCAAGTACCACACCTTTATCTATTATTTCTTGGGTGGCCTTAGCCTCATTTATTGAATAAGTATAATTTTTTTCTGTTATTTTTTGCCAATCAGCAGCGGCAGGTGTAAACCAATCTGAGTAAATAACATTTATGTTACTTCCACCCGTTCCCCCCGAAGACCCTGCAGGGCCTGCTGGACCTGTTGGACCTGTTGGCCCTATTGCTCCTGTATCGCCTTTGGGACCTGTAGCTCCCATTGCTCCAGTAGCACCTGTCGCTCCTACTGCTCCTGTTGCTCCAGTAGCACCAGTAACTCCTTGAATACCTGTAGCTCCAATTGCTCCAGTAGCACCTGTCGCTCCAACCGCTCCCGTTGCCCCAACTGCCCCTGTTGCACCTGCTACACCAGTAGCACCAGTCACTCCTTGAATACCTTGGTCTCCTTTTGCTCCTTGTGGCCCTTCTGGTCCCTCACAACTACTCAATGTTAAAAATCCCAGCAGTAAAAAACCGAGGGTTAATTTTGACTTACTTTCCATCATATTGGATTTGATTATTAGAAATAAGCACAAGTAGGCTTGTGATTGTTGTACAACGATTATTGACTTTAATATACTTAATCTCTTTTTCCAATAAATAAATCAGAAAAGACATAAAACTGTTTGTCCTTAATTAAAGCGAACAAACTTATAAAATTCAGCAGAATATAAAAAACACCAACAATTAAAATGAGGAAAAATTTAAGAATAATCGATTTAATAGCAAAAAATATCCCCATGACTTTTTTAAGTCATGGGGATATTAAAGATCTTATATAGCTTTAGGTTGTTGAGAAAACCGTACTTCTAAACCCCTATCTAATTTATTTTTAACAACTTTGATTGTTACTTGACCATTAGGTTTGATTTTCCAAGTTGGTAAATCCGTATCTGGTAATGGTTTTCCGTAACGAATAGTAAATTGGTTACTCAATTCATTTTTTAAACTATCATTTGAGGAATCAGTATTCATATAAATATCCAAACCTATACCTATTACATGATTTTGTTTGTCTTTTTCATATAGAATATCAACCGTTTCGAGATTTTCTGTATCAAAAGAATAGCCAATATGACTATCTTCTTCTTCAAAAAGTTCAACAGTTTCTTTTTTCTTCACATCAGCAATTGCATCCCCAAATTTGACTCCTCGAAGAAGACCTTCACCTGTACCCATAATGGCACGTAGTAGTTTTTGGACGTTACTTGATGTAATAATGGTTGGGGGTGATGGTGGGTTTACAACTTCCACTTTTTTTGTGTCTTTTGGGTTATTACACGCAATAAGGAACAAAGATAAAATAAATAAATAAATTTTCATAATTTTTTGAAAGAAATGTATTAAGTGAAAATAAGGCATTTATGAGCCTTAATTTTATTTGCGTTTTTATAAATTTATCAATCGTGCATTGAGCTTTATTATCATTATTCTTCAAAATTCACGAGCTACATTGAAAAATAAGCGTTTTTCGCCTAAACCATTAATGGAGTAATTAAGTCGCCCTACAACATTATACCATGTAATGACATCTAAGCCCAAACCTCCTCCTACTAACCTTTTATTTGCTAATTTAGTATTATTAAGTAAAGGAAAATTATTTTTTGTATAACCTACATCTATAAAAGAATTGAGGTAAGCAGCTACGGGTAATGTATTAAATTGCTTGATTTTAAGAAACTTACTGAGGTCAAACACACGATCAATGAGTTGATATTTTAAATTAGTTTTAGCTAAAGCATAGCTCTGCCCATCAATCACATAAAGTTCATAGCCCCGCACCAAGTCGCTTCTATAACCTAAACCTGCGGTTTGCAAAAAAGGTTGCTTTTGAGGAAATGATACTTTCCCACGAAAGCTATAATTTGCATAAAATTTCCCTCCGATTGGCACATATTTACTGTAAGTTCCACTAATACTTAATTGATTAATATTATCTGAAGCAAAAAGTCCATATTTTGTTATTTCAAAACTACTTCTATAGCCTTTTAAGGCATATTGTCGATTGTCTCGTCTATCAAAAATATAAGAATAGTTTATTAAAAAAAACTTTTGTTTGGTTCTGCCATCTAAAAGATAATTAGGATTCAATCGGGCAATGGTATCGGCAATTTGGGTTTGGCTGTAACTTAGTTGCAAAGATTGATTTTGATAAAAACCTGTACGGCGAGACAAAACAGTATAAAAACTAAGTCTTTGTCGCTGCTGCTGTTCGCTTTCCAAAAACTGAAATTTATCTTGCCAAGTGCGATAAACCATTGTCTTGTTAATTCCATAAAAAATCCCCCCTAAAAGAGTGGTTGTCAGTTTCTTATCTAAATATGGACTGCTATATGAAATCTCAAAATTGGGTATAAAGCCAATTTCTGCACGAATTCGAAGTTGGTCATTATTACCTGTTAAATTAGCATGTTTAGCATAAATACCATAAATGGTTCTTCGTAAATCATGGTTTCGCTCATACCACCATTCATTAAAGTTTCTATCTGCTAAATAAAATACGGGCAATATTACCAAATAAAGGCGTTCTTTAACCTCTACAGTTATGTCAACCTGCTGATTATCAATCTCTTGATAAGTAACTTTGACTGTAATAAACAAATAGGTATTCGTGATTTTCTGACGGTCAGATTCTAAAATTTCTTTGAGTTTAGCTTTTTGTAATGTATCTCCTACCTTAACAAGCATTTCTCGAAAAATAATTTTATCTTTTGTACGGGTATTCCCTTCTATTTTAATGTCATGCACAAGTACAAAATCATCAGCAAAACACTGATAATAAGCAGTTTGTAAGAATAAAAAACAAATAAAGAATAGGCGTTGAGTCATTCAGTTAATGAGCAATGGATGATGAGAAATGGTTTTTGGCAGCCCATTTCTGTAAAATATTAGACTTTTATGCACTTAAAAAAAACCAAAATTAAACTATTTTTTAAGAAAAACCTTAAATCATTGTGCTATTAAGATAGGAAAACTAACTTTATGAGAATATTTATGGAATCAACAAAAAAAAACTGTGATGGAAAGTCTATTTGTTACTGAAAAACTCAAAAACCTATTACCTAAAATTAAAGCATTTGTAGAAAGTGAATTATATCCACTCGAAACGCCAGAAAACCTTCTGCATAATTTTTCTTATGTAGAGCCTGTTTTGAACCAAAAACGAGATTTGGTAAAAAAAGCAGGGCTTTGGGGTTTACATTTACCCGAAGAAGATGGTGGACTTGGACTAACCCTCTGCGAATTTGGTCAAATTAGTGAAATTTTGGCGAGTTCGCCCTTCGGGCATTATGTTTTTAATACTCAAGCTCCCGATATTGGAAATACCGAGTTAATGCACAAATATGCTCCTAAACACCTCAAAGACAGGTATTTAAAACCTTTGATGAATGGAGAAATTCGGAGTTGTTTCTCAATGACCGAACCTGAATTTGCAGGTTCAAATCCAACCATGATGGGTACAACCGCTGTGAAAGATGGTGATGACTATATCATTAATGGTCATAAATGGTTTACATCTTCGGCCGATGGTGCAGCTTTTGCGGTCGTGATGGCAGTTACAAATCCAGATGCAGCACCACACAAACGTGCAAGTCAAATCATTGTTCCGCTCGATACACCTGGCTTTAAATTTATCAGAAATATCCCTATTATGGGGCATGCTGGCGATAGTTGGGCAAGTCATGCAGAAGTAATGTACGAAAATGTAAGAGTGCCACAAGCCAATCTTATTGGTGTAGAAGGTTCTGGTTTTTTGTTGGCACAAGAACGCCTCGGCCCAGGTAGAATTCATCACTGTATGCGATTTATTGGCATTGCCGAGCGAAGTTTCGATTTGATGTGTCGTTATGCTGCTTCAAGGAAAATGGAGGCAGGTGTCATGCTGGGTGAAAAACAATTTATTCAAGGTTTTATTGCTGAAAGTAGAGCAGAAATCGATTCAGCAAGGCTTTTGGTGCTACGAACAGCCAAGAATATTGACGAACAAGGTGCTGCTGCTGTTCGTGATGAAATCTCAATGATTAAGTTTTTTACAGCAAATATGATGTTGCGAGTGATTGACCGAGCAATTCAGACACACGGAGCTTTGGGGATGACCAATGATATTTTACTGTCTCAATGGTACTCACACGAACGTGCTGCCAGAATTTATGACGGAGCCGACGAAGTACATAAAACAGCCTTGGCTCGTGGAATTCTAAAAGGCTATGGTTTAGATACAAGAAAGAAATAATTCATATAAAAACTACCTCAGTAGATTTGACTAATCTACTGAGGTACAACATTTCAACATTCATGAGAAAGCTTTTTTGCTTACTATTTCTCTCACATATAGCTTTTGCACAAAGTGAAAGAGAGCCTTTATTTACATCTTTTGACGGAACAAAAATTCATTATGACATCAAAGGTGAAGGGTTTCCTGTGGTGCTGGTACATGGTTTTATGAGTAATAGCAATTCTTGGAAACGAGGAGCTTTGATTCCCGCATTGGTGAAAGAAGGTTTTACCGTTATTACGCTTGATTTACGTGGAAATGGCCTTTCAGACAAACCACATTCGCTTGAAGCTTATGAAAATAATGCCGAAATAAAAGACGTAATGGCTTTGATGAAGCATTTAGGTTTCAAGAAATATGATGTCGTTGGTTATTCAAGAGGAGCAATTCTTACCGCACGACAACTCATTTTAGACAAACACCTTCATAAAACAGTAATTGGTGGCGTTGGAGCAGATTTCACCGACCCCAATTGGGAAAGACGAAAAATGTTTGCCGAAGCATTTTCGGGAAAAGCCCATCTTTATCCTGAAACCAAAGGAGCAATTGAAAGTGCCAAAAGAAATGGCGTTGACACTTTGGTAATGGGTTTTCTACAAAAAGTACAACCTGCAACCACACCAGCACAACTGGCAAAAGTAAGGAAACCTGTTTTGGTAATTGCGGGCGACCAAGACCTTGACAATGGAAATTCAGCCGAATTAGCAAAATTATTGCCAAAATCAACCTTAAAAACCGTTCCAGGTAATCATGGAAATACTTCACAATCTGAGGCTTTTGCCAAAGAAGTGGTTTTGTTTTTAAAAGAAAAATAGGTCTTTTTATGCTGTTTCCAGCACAATTCTAAAAGTAGTTCCTTTATCAACTTGGGTTTCTTTCACAAATAATTTCCCATCGTGATAATTTTCGATGATGCGTTTGGCAAGTGTCAAACCAAGTCCCCAACCACGTTTTTTTGTACTAAAACCTGGTCTGAAAACTTTGCGAAGATTATTTTTTGAGATCCCTTTTCCTGTGTCAGTAATATCAATCGCAATATTGTTTTTCCCTATTGGCGTGAGTTTTACAAATAGTTCACCAATACCTCCCATGGCATCTACCGCATTTTTGCAAAGGTTTTCGATGACCCATTCAAACAAATGTGTATTTAACTTAACTTTCAGATTATCAGGCAATTGACTCTCAAAATGTACCTTTACTTTAGTTGAAATTCTTCTTCCTAAATAAGTTAAAGTTTGCTCTACCAATGGTGCAATTGTTTCTTCACTCATTTGTGGAATCGAACCAATGTTTGAAAAACGAGTCGTGATGGTTTCAAGGCGTTTTACATCTTTTTCCATTTCGTCACCAATACTTGCATCAAATTCTGGATTTGAACGCAGCACCTCTACCCAAGCCATCAGTGCAGAAATCGGTGTGCCTAATTGGTGAGCGGTTTCTTTTGCTAAACCAACCCAAACTCGATTTTGCTCCGCTTTGCGTGACGAGCTGTAAGCGATAAAAGCCAATGAACCGAAGATTAGAAAAATACCTAGCAGAACATAAGGAAAATAACGTAATTGCTTGGCTAACAATGAGTTACTATAATACAAAGAAACTTTATCTTTACCAATAAAAAGCTCTATCGGAGGGTGTTCTTCTGACATTTCAGCAATTTTAGAGTATAAAATCATCTCTTTATCTTTTGGTTTCCATTGACGAGTGGTATCTTCTAATTCAGTAATATTAACATTACTAATAGGCACTCCATTCTGAACCAAAATCGAAGGAACTGTTTCGTTTGCCTCTAAAACTTCCTGTACGAATGTATAATCACAGGTACTTTCTACACTTTTTTCAACAAAAAACTTAATACCCGCTGCATATAAAAGTACATATTTTTTTTCACGCTCTTCTACTTGCCTGCCCAATTGATTGAAATAATACAAAACCCCAATGCCAATAATCATCAAAAAAGCAATAACTGCAAATCGCCAACCAGTGACTTGTTCATAAATATTTGCAAAAACTTCTCGTCGTGCCATAAAATTTAATATTTGGGTTATCCTTAATGTATTCTGATGAGGTTTTAGATTTCAATATTAACGTCTTCTTATTTTAGAATCATTCTAAATTACTTTGGTTTGCTACATTGCTTACATTTATACCAAACCATCTAATCAAAATAGTCGTACATATCACCGAGTTTTGAAAGAAATAATGGGTCATTGTCTCCGAAATTTATCAAACAACCCTTTGCCTTGTCAGACACCCCAAAAGGTTGCTGTTTAACCCTTTAGTTTGATAATGACATATTGAAACCTATAGATTTGCGTTAAGTACTATCAGTCAAATAATATTAATTAAACGAAAATGACTAATTAAACGCTCATCAAATTTTGTATTTTTTTTAGATGAAACCTAAATAAATCATAAATTTATTTAGAATTATTCTAAATTATAAAAACTGATCAAAATCATATCAATATTTAGTATTCTGACTGTAAATTTGCAAACTATTTAAGAAACAATGCACGGATTATTTAAAGCACTCACGATTTCGCATAAAAAAGCCTCTCTCCAAATAAGAGGTCAAATTGCACTAAACGAAGATGAATCTAAAGCCTTAATGCTTAAAATTCGAGAAACTTACGATGTTTCGGAAGTGCTTGTGCTTTCTACTTGCAATCGTACAGAAATATATTATTGTTCAGAAAATGATTTAGGCGAAAGCATCATTCGCTTACTTGCCAGTCAAAAGGTACTTAGTTCTAACGAAATCCTTCCATATTTTGATATAATTTCTGAACATAATGAGGCGGTTCGCTATTTGTTTGAAGTAGCCATGGGCTTACATTCTCAAGTGGTGGGCGATTTGCAAATTCCCAACCAAGTAAAGCACGCTTATCAATGGTCGGCCGATGTTCACATGGCTGGACCATTCTTGCACCGTTTATTGCACACTATTTTCTTCACAAATAAAAAGATCGTTCAAGAAACTTCATTCCGTGACGGGGCTGCATCAACTTCGTATGCAACTGTTGAGGTAATGGAAAGCTTTTTACCGATGCTCAATAATCCAAAGATTTTGGTGGTTGGTTTAGGAGAAATTGGAGAAGATGTTTGTAGAACTTTAGCCGATAAAGGTTACAAAAATATTACAATTACCAATCGTACATTAGAAAAAGCCGAAAAACTAGCAAATGAATTAAATTTTGAAGTGGCTGATTATCAATTAGTTAATCAAAATATTTTGAATGCTGACATCATCATTTCGTCTGTACGCTGCGAAGAGCCTATCATTACAAAAGAAACTTTAAAAGATAAAACGCTTGCAGTAAAATACCTCATCGACCTTTCAGTTCCGAATAGTATAGCAACTGATATTGAAGAAGTTGCAGGAATTGTAGCGTATAACCTTGATGAAATTCAACGCCGTGCCAACGAAGCACTTCAACGTCGTATGGAAGCAATTCCACAGGTTTTACACCTCATTAGCGATGCCATCGGAGAGTTTAATAATTGGTCGCAAGAAATGATTGTTTCGCCAACGATTCAGAAATTGAAAGGGGCTTTGGAACAAATCAGAAAAGAAGAAATGGCTCGTTTTGTGAAAGAATTGTCGGAAGAAGAGGTAGAGAAAATGGAGAAAATTACAGCAAGTATGATGCAAAAAATCATCAAATTGCCAGTGATTCAGTTAAAAGCTGCTTGTAAACGTGGCGAAGCCGAAACTTTGATTGATGTTTTGAATGATTTATTTAATTTAGAAAAACAGACAGCATAGTAGCACAATTTTCTAAATTGTCATAAAAATAAAAAAGGCGTAATTTCTGAGGGAATTACGCCTTTTTTGTGGACAAAATTTAAAAAGCAAAAAATCTATCCGGTAGGGATTTTATATCGGTAGAAAAGCAAATCCCAAAAATCCTCATGCCGTAAGTACGAAATATTATATTTAAAGGTATTTTTCTGACGGTTTCTCATCATTAAACATATAAGGTGATTCATATAATAAACTAACTTACACCACCACCAAAGTAATATCCAAATGCGGTACATAGCGGCTTTTTAGTCGTCCACGCCTTACCCATGTGCGTACTTTTGCTGGGTTTATTCCGTTACGGCGAGCATATTCTGCTTGCGTAAATTCGTGATTTGTATCAATTTCTATAATCGGGTTTGGTGCTAATAATTGGCTTTCTTCAAATAATACATCTGGGTCGAAAGCTAATGGACTTAGCTTGCCTTTTGCTGTTTTATATTGTATGTTTTGCCAACATAAAGTATCTCCTTCACCCACTTCCACTTTTGAAAATACCTCAAAATCAAGCAATGGCTTATATCTTTCATTTTCAGAAAAAGAGGCTAATTTATTTACAAAATCAATCAAACGCACATCGCCATTTGTCCAAAGTGTTTCTATTTTGAATGGCTCAATACTGAGTATTTTTAATATTCTTGGATTTCTCATTTTCGTAATTTTGGGTTTAATGTTTCAAACTCTTCTAAAAGATACTGTTGGTTTAATTTTGCCCATTTGATAATCTGTTTAAGTTTATTAGAAGGCATTTCTCCTCTCAAAACTGACAAATCTCTAATATCTATCAGCACTTCATACTCAGCACTAATAGCATGGAAATGTGGTGGATTATGGTCAAAATCATACACATAAATCTTTATTCCTTGAAAACTCTCAAACATTTATTTGCCTTTTAAGTGTAGCGTAACGTTACAGCAAATGTATAAACTAAGACTTAAACTACAAAATAATAGTTTCAAAAGTAACATTCACTAATTGTATCTTTTTTCCTCCCCAAAAATTTTCTACATTTCGTAAAAATTCAATCTCATCTTACAATCTATTCAACATGAACAACGCTAACGACAAAAACGAACAAGCTTCCCGTCGTCAATTTTTAAAAAGTAGTGTATTGGCCTCCGCAGGTTTTATAATTGTTCCTCGCCATGTATTAGGCAAAGGTTTCGTAGCACCTAGCGATAAACTCAATATTGCTGCCGTAGGCTGTGGTGGAAAAGCGGATTTTAATATTCCACAAGCCTATAATAATGGCTCTGATAATATCGTGGCATTGTGCGATGTTGATGACAGAATGTCGGCAAAATTCCGTACAAAATTCCCTAATGCTCCATATTTCAAAGATTATCGAAAAATGTTGGAATCGGAAGCTAAAAATATTGATGCAGTAATCGTCACAACGCCTGACCACATGCATTACCCAATTGCCATGTCGGCCATGCAACTTGGTAAGCACGTATATTGTGAAAAGCCACTCACACACGATATTTGGGAAGCACGCCAAATGACCGAAGGGGCGGCAAAATACAAAGTTGTGACACAAATGGGCAATCAAGGCAGTAGCGGAAAAGGTACGAGAGTTACTGAAGCAATTGTCCAAAGTGGCATGATTGGCGAAGTACATACGGTAGAAGTTTGGACTAATCGACCAGTTTGGCCACAAGGTGTACAATCTCCAAAAGATAAGGGCGAAAAACAACCCATTCCAAGTGAAGTTGATTGGAATTTATGGCTCGGAACTGCTCCTGCACGTGACTACCATGAAGCATATATGCCTTTCCGCTGGCGTGGTTATTGGGACTTTGGCACAGGGGCTTTGGGCGATATGGGTTGTCACTTTATTGACGTGCCTTTTCGTACACTCAAATTAGGTTATCCAACTTCGGTCGAATGCTCTGTCGGACAAGTTTATGCCGATTTTTTCAAGGAAGCATTTTTTGACGATAGTTGTCCACCCTCATCGGCAATCCACCTTAAATTTCCGAATCCTACAAGCAAAAACTATAAAGAAATCAGTCTTTCATGGTACGATGGTGGTATTCGTCCGAGACTTCCCGAAGGCTGCGATTACGAAAAGGTTTTTGCTAATATTGATGGAGGAGTCATGTTTATTGGCACAAAAGGAATTTTAGCTTGCGAGCTTTTTGGTAATAATCCAAAGCTTTTTGCCAACGGAAAACTACAAGATGTCAAATTCCCCGACCCCAAACGTGCATTGGTTGATGGAGACACCAATGGACATCAACAACAATGGATAAAAGCTTGTAAAGCAGGTTTTGGTACTTATACGAGCTCTTCTTTTGACCAATCTGGCCCTTTGACCGAGACAGTTTTGATGGGAAATTTGGCAGTTCGTTCGTTCTTACTTCGTGATGCAAAAAATAAATTTATCGGAAGAAAAAAACTTTTATGGGATGGTGCAAATATGAAAATCACCAATTTTGATGAAGCCAATGCTTTCGTCAAACGTGAGTATCGTGCAGGGGGTTGGATTTGAGAAAATAATGATTAATGTAAAATGGATAATGATAAATGTTTGATTATCAGCATTTTCAATTATCCATTTTACATTTTTAGTTCAATAAACTTTCGAATATTTCACTTCATCAATTACTATTTTGGCAATAATTTCTTTCATAATTTCAGAAGTGCCTCCTGCAATTGTGCCAACTCGTACATCACGATACATTCTACAAATTGGATAATCTTCAATGAACCCATAGCCTCCAAAAAATTGTAAGCAAGTGTCAGTAACTCGCTTAGCCAATTCGGCAGTATAAAGTTTTGCCATCGAACATTCTTTCACAACTACTTTACCTTCCGAAAACATTTGGCAAGTGTTATAAACAAAATGTTTTGACATTTCAATTTCAGTAGCAATTTCAGCTATTTTATGACGAATTGCTTGAAATTTTGCTATTTTTTTTCCAAATGCTTCTCTTTCATGTAAATATTTAAGCGTTTCTTCCAAAGCTAATTCTGCACCAGCAACTGCCATGACGGCCGCCACTAAACGTTCGATTTGCAAACTTTCCATTAAATAATAAAATCCACCATTTTCGTAACCAATCAAATTACTGACAGGCACTCGCACTTCATCAAATTTGATTTCGGCAGTATCAGAGCTATGCCAACCCATCTTATTTAGCTTGGTTTTTGTCACCCCTTCGGCATCTAAATCTACTACTATTAAGCTGATTCCTGCCACTCCAGCAGAGGCAGTATCCACTGGGGTCTCAGTTTTACAAGCAAGTGTAATAAAATCACCATAAAAACCATTAGAAATAAACGTTTTTGAACCATTGATTACAAACTCATCACCTTCTTTTCGAGCAGTAGTACGAATAGCTGCTACGTCAGAACCAGCATCAGGTTCGGTAATGCCCAATGCGGCTAATTTCTCACCTGCAATGGCAGGAATTAAATATTTTTGCTTCAACTCTTCACTTCCTGCCTTAAAAATATGGTTGATTGCCATGTAAGTATGCACACTTATCATAGTACTAAAACCACCCATATAGCTACGAGCAATTTCTTCTAAAAAAACCACCGAAAACCAAAAATCTGCTTTGCTTCCACCATATTCTTCAGGAAAAAGTAAGCCCAAATAGCCCATATCTCCCATTTTTTTTAAAATTTCTTTTGGAATATGACGTTCGGCTTCCCAAGTATTGGCATTGGGTATGACTTCTTTTGCAATAAATTGTCGCACCGTTTCACGGAAAAGTATATGTTCGTCGTTGAAGTACATAATTTTATAGTTGAATGATAGATGTGTGAATATAAGTATTTTCATTCAAAAAGATGCTACATATAAAACAAAAGCGTGCCACACTTCGAAAGTGTGGCACGCTTAAATCCTTGATAATAAACTTATTAACTCAACCTACTTTCAATTCAAAAATCGTAATTTCTGGCAAAATACCCAAACGCCCTGGATAACCAATATAACCAAAACCACGATTAACATAAAGCTTTTGATCGCCTTCTTCATAAAGCCCAGCCCATTCTTTGTAACGTAACTGCACAGGCGACCACTTGAAACTACCTAATTCAACACCATATTGCATTCCGTGGGTATGTCCCGCAAAAGCAACGTCAATATCTTTATATTTTGGTGAAACCACTTGGGCTCTCCAATGACTTGGGTCGTGCGAAAGCAATAATTTTACAGGCAAATCTTGTGTATTTTGATGAGCTTTAGCCAAATCTCCGTGCTTAGAAAAACCACCTGCTCCCCAGTTTTGAATACCCAAAATTCCAATACTTTCACCATCAACTTTCAAGGCACGATGCTCGTCCAACAATAAATCCCAACCCATCGTTTTATGGGCGTTCATCAAATCTTTTAGATTTTGCACCTTTTTTTCGGGCGATTCCCATTGTGTATAATCACCATAATCATGGTTTCCTAAAGTTGAAAAAGTCCCCAATGGAGCTTTGATTTTCGAGAAAATATCAATATAATCTTTTACTTCTGGAGCAATATTGTTAACCAAATCACCAGTAAAGAAAAACACATCAGGTTTTTCCTTCATCAACATTTCTACACCGCCTTTTACAGCCGTTTTATTAAAAAAGCTTCCCGAATGAATATCTGACAATTGTGCAATCTTCATTCCATCAAATTGCTTAGGTAGATTTTTCAAACGAAGCGTGACGTTTCGTACTCGATAATCATGGGCTCCCGACAAAATTCCCCAAGCCATTCCTCCAGCGTGTAAACCACCCACAGCCAAAGCTGTTTTTGCTAAAAACTCTGAACGACTGATTTTTTCAGCAGCCACAGGTATATTTTCCGTAACAACTTGCTGTACAGTATTATCGCCTTGGAAATAAGAAATAACCCATTTACCAAGACGAATCAAATCATCAATAATAAGTACTAAAACCGAGAAAATTTTTGAAATATAAATAATGAAAATTCCTGCCATCAAAAAGGTGCGAAAGCTTGCCTTAACAGGTGCCGACATTGGCATATAAGTAAAAATAGCGATAATGGAAAGGATGGAGAAAACAGTAAAACCCCAAAATCCAAAACCAATGATGCGTTGAGTTGAAAGACTCAGTGAACGCATAACGACTTTTATTGCCTGCCAAACATAAAAATCAATCAATACAAAAAAGACCGCCATCAAGGCAAATCCAACAATTCGATTCATAGTATTTAGGTTATTTTTAAGAAAAACTGAATGAAAACACAACGGATTTAGCACTAATAAGGTTTCAAAATGTGTGGAACGATTTTCTAAATCATTCATAGGTGTTATGGATGGTCATTTTCAATGATTAAAGAAAATAATTTTATTCTACCAATCGTTTGGTAAGTAAAAAACTATTTATATATTTGACCCAATAATACTTCTATAGACTACCGTCGACTGACTATACAATGGCTGTTCAGAAAATAACAAAAGACGAAATATTACTTAAATCATCGGATGTCTTTCGAGTGAAAGGCTATCATAATACTTCAATGCAAGACCTCGCCGAAGCATGTGGTCTGCTAAAAGGGAGCCTTTATTATCACTTCCCAAGTAAAGAAATGTTGATGAAAGATTTGCTATTTTCTATACATAAATATATGACTGAAAGAATTTTTCCTATTGCACAAGACGAAAGCCTTACTCCCGAAGAACGTATGGAAAAACTCTTAAAAAAAATGGGAAGACTACTTTTAGAGAAAGAAGGAGGCTGTCTAATAGGAAACACTACGCTCGAAACAGTTGGAGTTGTACCCGAATTTCATGAGGTTTTGAGAGCCATTATGAATGGGTGGACAAAAGCTCTACAAACTATTTTTGAGACACGTAAAAGTCCAGAATTATCACTTCGGCTGGCACAACAAACCATCATGGAGTTTGAAGGGGCGGTGATGTTTTCAAAATTATATAGTGATAAACAATTTCTCTACGATGCTTTTGCTCGAACAATGGTGAAGTTGAATTAGGTAGTAGGTTTTAGGCGATAGGAATTAGGGTTTTGGGGTTTTTAATATAAAACAAACGTTTGGTATAATATAATTATGCAAAAACTAAGAATTAAGTGTGAAGACGAAGTTGAATTAGCTGCCATTTTATTTGAGCCACCAAATCCCAAAGCTGTGGTTCAATTAAATATTGGAACGGGTGCTAAAAAAGAATTTTATATACCTTTTGCAAAGTTTTTGGTAGAGCATCAGTATGTTGTTTGCACATTCGATTATCGTGGTACTTGCGAATCGGCACCAGCTTCAATGAAAGATTGTAGGTATAATTATATAGAATATGGCACCCAAGATATGCCAGCAGTGATGGAGTTTTTGGATGAAAAATACCCTAATTTACCCAAACTTATTGTTGGACATAGCGTAGGAGGAATGAACTTCGGATTGATGCCTAACTATCATAAAATCAAGGGTTTAGTGGCTGTTGGGTCAGGGTCTGGTTATTGGAAAAATATGTTTTTGGGGTATCGCTTACAAACACTTTTCTTTTTCAAAGTTTTTACACCAATCAGTATTCTTTTGAAAGGCTACGTAGCTGCCAAGCGTTTTGGAATTATGGAAGACTTGCCTCGAAACATTGTAACAGACTGGGCAGCTTGGTGTAGTGTACCAAACTATTTTTGGGATGAGAAATTTTTTGGCAAAACCGTTCCTAAAGGGCATTACCATGAATTGAGCTTTCCGATTGCTCATTTTTGGGCATCTGACGACCCAATTGCCAATGAAAAAAATGTGCCACTCCTACTCCAAAATTTTAAAACCAACAAAGGATTAACTTCTGAAAAATTAGTTCCTACTGATTTTGGGGCAAAAAAAATCGAACATTTTGGTTTTTTCAAGCGTGAATTTAAAGACACTATTTGGGTAAAAATCTTACATAAATTAGATGATTTTATAGTGCGTTAACAGGTAATTCAGTCAGGGGACGAACCTCAATGTTCGTCCTCATGATTTTTTTAACAAAAACAACTGAGTAAGAACTGTACAAAAAAATAGAGATATGACAAAACAAGAACTAAAAACCACTTTAGAAGAAAGTTTCAAAAGTATCATGAATGATGTTGCAAGCATCGAAGAAAGCCATTTTTTTGCTCCGATTGGAGAAAAATGGTCGATTGCTGAAAACGTATTGCATTTGACACAATCAGTCAAAGGGCTAAATCAAGGAATGGCTTTGCCTAAAGCATTTCTCGAACAACAGTTTGGAAAAATCGACCGTCCCACACTCTCTTATGATGGTGTGGTTGATAGATATTTGACAGTTTTGGCAACTGGCGTGACGGCTCGTGGTGGTTTTGTGCCACAAATGCCAGAAAATCCTTCCAAAGAAGTTCTTTTAAGTAGTTTTTTGAAACATCATCAAACGCTTGCTGATTTTTTGAATGATTGGTCTGAAACGGAATTAGATGAATATTGCATCAAACATCCTGTACTTAAAATGTTGACTATCAGGGAATTTTATTACTTTATGCACTACCATATCTTGCATCATCGCAAGGCAATTTTGAAGGGGCTGTAAGCGATAGGCTGTATGCTTTAGGCTAAATCATAAAAAGCATAGAGCTTATAGCATAGGGCATAAATTCTACAAATGTGGAATCTGAATTCCAGTAATTTTGCGATACAAATCAATAGCAAAAAGGTCAGTCATTCCTGAAATAAAATCGACCACCGATTGAATATTTTGATAAACATTTTCTTCTTTCTTGATACCAAATTGGTTGGGAATGAGTTGTAATAACTTTTTTGATTTAGGTGAATTTGGCTGTAAAACTGCCGAAACGAATTCTTTCAACAAACCACCAATGACATGATAACCAGCGATTTCGATTTCGATAACTGATTTATCATTATATATTTTTTTGACAGAAATTTGGTCTATTTTTTCAATCAACGCAGTTGTTTTTTCATCTAAAAGGTCAATTAAAGGCTTGTTGAGTGTTCCATCTAGCAGTTGGTTTTCGTATCTAAAGAAAGCATCTGAGCATTGAGCAACTAACTTACCTATGAGCATTGCTCGTAGAAATGACAGTTTTTGTTTATCGTCTTCGATGGTATCAACTTTCTCTTTGATTGTCTTTTTCCCTTCTTGGTTTTCAAAGAATGGTTCGAGTAAATCTCGGGCTTCTTGAATTGAAATAATATTTAATCGATGAGCATCTTCGAGGTCAATGATGCGGTAACAAATATCATCAGCAGCTTCGACCAAAAACACAAAAGGGTGGCGTGCAAAAACTGTCTCTTCTTCATTTAAAGCATTAATATTCAGCTCATTAGCTATGCGTTTATAAAATTCAGTTTCTGCATCAAAAAAACCAGATTTCTTAGCAGAAATATAACTTTTCTTTTTAAATCCATTAGTCGAATCGGATGGATATTTAATTATAGAAGCTAAAGTTGTATAAGTTAGATTAAGATTACTTTGATTAAAAATCGTGGTGAGAATACGAAAAGCATTAGCATTTCCCTCAAAATATTTAAAGTCATTGAATTGATTTTCCGTCAGATTTTGCTTTAAAATGTCTAATTTTTCGCCTTCTAACTCTCTGAAATAAGTTCTGATTGCCTCTTCACCCGAATGGCCAAAAGGGGGATTGCCGATATCATGGGCAATACAAGCTGTCATACAAACTGCCGACAATTCAAACTTGTAAAACTCAATGGCTTCTTCGTTGAGTTGGTCTTTGTATTTTTCAACTATTTTTTCGCCAATGGCTTTGCCGAGTGAACGCCCAACTGACGCCACTTCTAAGCTATGAGTCAGGCGATTATGTACAAAAACTGCCCCTGGCAACGGAAAAACTTGTGTTTTATTCTGCAAACGACGAAACTGCGATGAAAAAATCAGTCGGTCATAGTCTCGCATATAATCAGTTCGGAAATTTTCAATAGCATTGCGGTGTTCGGCACCAAGTCGTTTATTTGAGAAAAGCGTTTGCCAGTTCATTTTTGGGGAGTCCGTGAAATTTTTGTGCAAGATAGACAATGAATGAATGAGCGAATGATAGAATGAGTGAATATTTTTGTTTTTTTTGGTATTTTTTAAATAAAAACAAGATAAAGTATTACTTTTTTAACAAAAACTGCAATTTATCTAATCAGAAGCCTATTTTTGTAAAAGAAGTGATTGAAGATTTCATTCACTCATTCACAAATCACTCATTCACTCATTAGATTTTGAAAGTCATCATCATCAAATATAACGCAGGCAATGTACAGTCAGTTATGTATGCCCTCGAACGCATCGGTGCAAGTTACGAACTATCGGACGACCCTGAAGTCATTCGTTCGGCCGAGCGAATCATTTTTCCAGGCGTCGGTGAAGCTTCTACAGCCATGCGAAGTCTGCGTGAAAATGGTTTAGACAAAATTATTCCGACTTTAAAACAGCCATTTTTAGGCACTTGCGTAGGTATGCAATTGCTTTGCAAATCTTCGGAAGAAAATAATACCGAATGTTTGGGTGTTTTTGATGTGCCAATCTTGAAATTTCCGAGAGTGAAGGGTTTTAAAGTTCCTCAGACGGGTTGGAATGAAATTGCCCCCCCCGATGGAGAGCCTAAAACATGGAGTAATCTTTTATGTAAGGGTTTGCGAGAAAGTGAGTATGTTTATTATAATCATGGGTATTATGCTCCACTTTGTGAGTTTACAGTGGCAAAAACTGATTATATTCTTGAATATTCGGCAATGTTGCAGCGAGAAAATTTCTTTGCGGCACAGTTTCACTCAGAGATTAGTGGCGATGTGGGCGAAAGGATTTTTAAGAATTTTTTGGAGATTTGATATTTCAAAATATCACCAAAAACGTACTACCCTCCCCTACTTTCGAAGTAACTTTTAAGTTTCCGCCGTGCATTTGCATGATTTGTCGTGATAAACTTAAACCGATGCCCGAACCTGTTTTTTTTGTCGTATAGAATGGAATAAAAATCTTTTCTAAAGCTTCTGGCTCAATGCCACTTCCATTGTCAGAAACTTCTATAAATCGCTGATTATCAGATTGATATGTTTTTATTTTTATTTCTGGATTCAGCTTATTTTCCACAGATTCAATGGCATTTTTCATTAAATTTATTAATACCATTTCAATATGTTCGGGGTCGGCTACGAGTTCAAAATCATGTTTAAAGTCTGTTTTTAGAGCAATTTGTTTTTCTTTCAGTTGTGGTTGAACAAGATTGAGTAAATGATTAACCAGCTTCTTTGAAGTTGTTTCCTCAAAAATAGGTTTCGGAATGGTTGTGAATTCTCTATAAGCATTTACAAAATTCATGATGCCTTTGCTACGATTTTCGATTGTATAAAGGGCTTCTTTTAAATCGTCAACAGTTTCTTTAATTTCTTGTTTTTCTGACAAATCAGCCTCAATGATTTCTCGCATTGTACTGGCCAAAGACACAATCGGCGTTACTGAGTTCATGATTTCGTGACGTAATACTTTTGTCAAATTCTGCCAAGCATCTAATTCTTTTTGTTGTAATTCTGATTGAATATTTTGCAACGAAACCAACTTTATCATGCGTCCACGAAGACTTACAGTGGTCGAATTGATGGTGATTTGCTGCTCGTTGGATGCTTCGTAAAGCGTTTTACTTCCCGAAGGTAAGTCTTTCAAGATTTCATATAAACCAATATGGCTACTTTTGTTCAATTCCGATATATTTCTTAGGCGATAGATACCTAAAGTACGAAAAGCGGCATTGTTTATTAATTCAATATTCCCCGAAGCATCAAATGATAAAAGTCCAACGTTGACGTGCTGAACAATGGTATTGATATAGTGTAAGTTGGCTTCTTTTTCGGCACGAGCTTGACGAAAAGCATCTAAAACGCCATTTAATTGTTGGTTTACTTCTTCAAAGCTCTTGCCTAATTTATTATCGGCTCGAAACTTTACCGTAAAATCGGCATAACGAACCGACTCAAAAAAACGAGCTAATTTTCTGTTGACAGAAGTTACGTAGGTAAAAATGGAGAAAAACATGATTCCCACAAATACACTCGCCAACACTACACCAGTCCATTCTTTTTTCATGAAAAAATAAATAATTCCAGATAAAAACAGACATAAAATACCAATTCTCCAAATGATACCGATAGAAAAATGCTTCATGCTTAAATCAATGAGTGAATGAGTGAGTTTTGAATGAGTGAATGAAAAAAAGCCATATAAAACATTAAAATTAGGTAGTTTGATTTGTATGATTTGATTATTTCTTGATGTTTTCTAATACATAACCAGCTGATTATAAACAAATTATACAAACTAATCAAACAATAACCAATTTCAAATAACCACCCCTCATACAACGTTTAGATTAAATTTTTCATTAACATACAAAATACAAACTCAAATTTCGTTAAATACTTGACAAAACAATAAATAAAATGAAAACCATTCAAATAAATAAAAGTCTTATTGCAGTAGCTTTGCTTACTGTAATACTTTCTGCTTGTGCCTCATCAAACGATTTTCTTTCTGAAAACTTTGCTCGTGTACGAAATACGCACCAACGAATCGCTATTTTGCCATTTGATGTACAGTTTGAAAATCCACTTAACGTTCAAAACGGTGCTAAAAGACCACAATTTTTTAGTAAGCAAGAACGTGAAGCAAGTTTAGACGCACAAAAAGAATTATTTGCGTATGCTGCTCGTCAAGTACAAAAAGGTCGTTATGAAATTGCTTTTCAAGATTTCACCAAAACCAACAAGGTTTTATCTGAAAATGGCATCAAATTAGAAGACATTGCACGGCAAAATAAGGCCGATCTTGCCAAACTTTTGGGTGTAGATGCTGTAATCTTTGGTGATTTGGCTATCAGAATTACTCAAATGAATATGCGTTCGCCTCAGATGATGCCCTTCAATCGGAATAATGACGGTGTCGAAACCAACGTAAAATTATTTGATGCTGTCAGTGGGGAAATGCTATGGTCAACTAATCTTACTCAACGGCCAAGCAACCCCATGGACACACCGCACCATCTTTCAAGTCAATTGATTGAGCAAGTTGCCAAGCATTTGCCTTATCGGACGAAGTAAAATTAGCAAAGTAACAAAGGAGCAGAGAAGCAAAGGTGTAAAACCGATAAAATAATGGATTTTTCTTCTCCTTTACTTTCTATTATCTAACGATTTTGTGCTTTTTTGAGTAATATTTTATAATTTCGCACCAAGAAATTAAAAAATACAATATTCGGCAATTATAATGGGAAGAGCGTTTGAATTTAGAAAAGCCCGCAAGATGAAGCGTTGGGGGCAAATGGCAAAAACTTTTACAAGAATCGGCAAGGATATTGCCATGGCAGTAAAATCGGGCGGAACCGACCCCAACAGTAACTCACGTTTGCGTGCATTGATACAAAATGCAAAAGCGGCAAATATGCCAAAAGCAACCGTTGATAATGCAATTAAACGTGCATCGTCAAAAGACCAAGAAGACTATAAAGAGATGGTTTATGAAGGCTATGCACAACACGGCATTGCGGTCTTGGTTGAGTGTACTACTGATAATACCAATCGCTCGGTAGCAAATATTCGTAGTTGTTTTACCAAATGTGGCGGAAGTTTGGGTACTTCGGGAATGTTGGATTTTATTTTCGATAGAAAATCAGTTTTCAAAATTGCCAATGATGGCAAAACTGATATTGAAGAATTAGAATTTGAACTCATTGATTTTGGTGCAGAAGAAGTTTTCTTAGATGAAGAAACAAACCAAATTAATATTTACGGAGAATTTACTGCATTCGGAACTTTACAAAAGCATTTGGAAGAAAAAGGTATTGAAATTCTCAACTCTGATTTTGAGCGAGTGCCAACAGACACTAAAACATTGACCGAAGAAGAGGCTGCCGATGTAGAAAAACTCATCGAAAAACTCGAAGATGATGACGATGTGCAAATGGTTTATCACAATATGGTGATTGCTTAATGAGTGAATGTGCGATGAATAGAATGAGTAAATATTTTGCCATAAAGTGTTACATATCAATAGTTTAGTAAAATTAAAAATATTTTAGCCTCTTAGTTGAGGCTATTTTTTTTATGAAAATTTGGTTTCCTTTACATTTATCAACGCTGGTAAGATTCAAAATGCTGCCAGCGTTAATGTTTCTGTTTTCTCTTCCAAAAATTAGTTTGGCTCAGGTAATTCCATCTGATTCAATAAAAAAGGCTATTTTTGGAAGTTTGACATATTTATCAGAAAAACAGTGTACAGAAACCATAGCTGGGAAACAATATGCAGGCGAATGGGAAGCTTTTATGGAAATGAAAGAGGCTTTTTTATACTTAGGTGGTCGCAACAAATACCGAGATTCAAATTGCTTCACGATGGCGGGCATCCATAATATTTTGGCAGAAATATATTTAGCTGATACTTCACAAAAGCAAATTTTGCCCATGCTCCGAAAAGTTTTTCCAGAAGTTTTGAGTTATTCGACAGGTACACAATTTAATTTTTGGAAGAAATTACCACCTAATCAAGATTTGAAATGGGGAAAAGAAACCAAACAGCTCGTGCATCGTCCAACCAATTTTAGATTAAAAGGGCGTTTCATTAATAATGCCGCCAACGTAGCTAATGATGCCGATGATACAGCTTTAGGAAATTTAGCAATATGGTACAATCAAAAGATTTTTGGCAAAAATGATTCGCTAAAAATGGCAAATCCTACAACATTTGACAGCTTTCTTGACAAAAACCGAAAAAATAGACATTGGTATAATTATCTTTTTCATGGTTTCAAAAATTCAGGAGCTTATATGACTTGGTTTGGGCAAGAAGCCGAGTTTGAAAACTGGCATTTTTATAAAAATGCTTTACATAATTTGATTTTTTTCTTGCCTATTAGTATTGCTTATCCGCATCCTTATAAAGCTTATATTCCATGGGGAACAAATGACTTGGATGTTGTTGTCAACGCCAATGTCTTAACTTACTTAAGTAAAAACAATCTTCGACAAGCAAGTACAGGAAGTGAGGCAGCCAATCGTTTAATTGAAAAACACACCAAACGTGGACGTTGGAATCGTATGGGAATTTATTATCCTAATCGTTATCATTTACATTTTGCTGCTGCACGGGCTTTGGCTGCTGGTGATACAGGTTTGTTGCCAACATCTCAATTTTTACTAAAGCATTTGGTCAAAACCCAAAATCAAGATGGAAGCTATGAAAGCAAGAAGATTGTAAATAAACGAGATATTTTGCAATCAACTGCTTACGCAACTTTGGCAATGCTATATTTGAAAGAATCAGGTGTAGATATTCCCAAATCATTGATAGATAAGTCGATATATTTTCTCTACACTCAAAAAGGAGAAGAAAACAAGCAAGTTTGGTGGAATGGCGGTGTGTATTTTTCGGGAGGAACGGTGGTTAGGAATTTGCTTTATTTTACTTCTGATGCTTATACTACGGCTTTGGTGTCGATGGCTTTTCAGAAGTATTTGAATCTTTATAAATCATGAGGATTTACACAATTCAAGCTCTTAATATTTTGAAAATCTTTGGTATTACGAGATATGATAGTGAGTCCATGAACCAATGCTGTTGCGGCAATGATAGCGTCTGGAAGTTTTATATTTTTTTGCTTACGTAGACTTATACAAGCATCAATAATTGGTTTGTTTATTTCTATGACATTTGCCAAATTTATAAAATCTTCAGTGGTTTGCGAAACTTCTTTATAACCTAAAACTTCAATGTACGTAATAAATGAAATAGTAAAATTTTCATTAATAATATCCCTAAGAAGTTGCAATCCTTTTTCAGATAAATTTCCCATTTGGGCATCAACAATGACATTAGTATCAATTAAATAGCTCTTTCCCATTCGTTGCGACTTTGAGTTACATATTTCTGCATTTTTTCACCATCTTCTTTGCTTAGTGTACCAAAAAAGTCAGATGGTTTTACTTTAGGCTTTTCCCATGATTGTAAATCTTGATGTTTTGCTTTCATTTCATTCCATTCTTCAATCGGAATAATCACCGCAGTATGTCTGCCTTGTTCATCTGAAACATATTGTAAGTTCATGATTATCAATGATTTGATTTTGATATTTAATGTACCGTACAAATATACGATACATTAAATATCTATTCCAATCAATTTTCTCAATTATACTTCTTCTCAATTTCTTCTAAACTCAAGCCTTTTGTTTCAAAAACAATATATTTGGCAAAGAGTAAACCGAGTAAAACAACTACCATATAAATACCAAAAATACCACCATTTGTACCGAGGGAAGTTGCTGCCAAAACTGGGAAAGAATAAGCTACCCCCGCATCAAAAACCCAATGATTGAAACTACCCATGCTTGAAGCAAAACCCCTGATTTTTAAAGGATAAATCTCAGAAATCAATAACCAACCCAATGGACCAAGACTAATAGCAAAGAAAATAATATAAACATACACACCGCCAACAAGCATAATTTTTTGTAATTCTGGACTAAGTGAATCTTTTAAATAAAAAGCCAAACCAACCGTTGCCAAGCAAACAGCCGTGCCAAGAAGTCCAGTGTAGAGGATTTGTTTTCTACCAAACTTATCCAAAATCATAATTGCTAAAAAAGTAGAAAGTGCATTGATAACTCCAACCCCAACCGTTGCCAAAGCTGCTGTTCCGCCCTCAGGAAATACATTTTTAAAAATATCGGTCGAGAAATAAATAATTGCGTTAATTCCCGAAAACTGCTGAATAAAGAAAATTCCTATTCCAATAAACAAGGGAATACGTAAGCGTTTGCTAAACAGCATTCGCCAATCACCTTTATTGTGTTTTTCATCTTCAATTATCTGTTTGGTTTGAGCCACTTCGAGTAGAGCTTGTTCTGGAGTACGCAAACGATTCAACACTTCCAAAGCTTCAGCTTCACGGCCTTTCCCAATTAACCAACGTGGACTTTCAGGAACGAAAAACATACCAATCAACAAAACTACAGCAGGAATAAATCCAGCCCAGAACATACTTCTCCAACCATCTGCTTGATCAGCAAAGAAATAACCAACTACATAAGAAAGTAGGATTCCGAGCGTGATAGCAAACTGAAAAAATGTTACTAATCGTCCTCTTTGATTAGTTGGAGCTATTTCAGCAAGGTACAAAGGCACGGTTGATGCTACGATACCAATTGCTAAGCCTAAAAACAAGCGACCAATAATCAAAAATGTGGTTGATGGTGCCATAGCAGCGATAATTGAACCAATTACAAAAACCAATGAGGCAACAATGTTAATTTTTTTTCGACCTAACAAATCAGTCAATGGGCCGCTAATGAATGGTCCAACCATACCACCAAATAGTACAGCACTCACAATAAAGCCTTCCATTTCGGGACTTGGATGAAAGCGTTCTCTCAATGATGGTAAAGCCACATTTATCACACCAGTATCGAAGCCAAAAAGTAAACCACCAGTAGCAGCAACGGCGGCAATAAAATAAAGAAGTAGGTTTTTGCTCATAATCAGGTTTTAGGTTAAAGTAAGCTACAAATAAAGTGAATTTTCGGGAAAAATGCTTAGATTTGTTGTTGCATTTTGTTGCAAAAAGTTTTAAATGTTACAAGCTGCTGCTATTGAAGTCGCTATTTACTCTTCAAAGCAACCTGCAAGAAATTGTAATGAAAACAAGCCATTTTCGCCCAAATGTTTTTAGAAAAAATTTATCTTTCAAATTTCAAAAATTACGAAGAAGCCAACTTTACTTTTTCCAAGCAAGTCAATTGTATTGTAGGCGAAAATGGTAGTGGAAAAACCAATTTACTCGATGCCGTCTATTTTTTAGCTTTAAGCAAAAGTGCCATCCATAGCCAAGATGCCCTCAGCATCAACCACGAAGCTGATGTGATGATGATTGATGGAATTTTCAAAAAAAATAAGAAAAAACATCAAATTACCTGCTCAATACAGCGTGGTCAAAAGAAAGTTTTGATGCACGACAAAAAACCTTATGAACGTATTTCCGACCACATCGGACAATTTCCAGTGGTATTGATTGCTCCTGATGACACCGATTTAATTAAAGAAGGTAGCGAAGATAGAAGAAGATTTTTTGATGGTGTACTTTCGCAAATGGATGCCACTTATCTTTCTGATTATCAACAATATAACCGTATTTTGGAGCAGAGAAATAGCCTTTTGAAAATATTTTTTGAACGTAACTTCTTAGACCAAGATTTGCTCGATACCTACTCTGATCCTTTGGTAAAATTAGGTATTCGGCTTTTTGAACAAAGAAAAACTTTCATCGAAAAATTCTTGCCTATTTTCAAAATTCATTATTCTATTTTGAGCGAAGGACGAGAAGATGTAGATATAATTTATGAATCAGAAGTAGCCAGTGGTGAATTTCCGCAGGAATTTAGGTTGAATAGAAATGTTGATGTGAAAGCTCAACGCACCACCAAAGGTATTCATAAAGATGATTATGTATTTGAAATTGACCGTTATCCTGTCAAAAAATTTGGTTCACAAGGCCAACAAAAATCTTTTGTAATGGCTCTTCGATTAGGTCAATTTGAAATGCTACAAGAGTTAAGAGAGATGAAACCCATACTTTTGTTAGATGATATTTTTGATAAATTAGATGATAGAAGAATTCAAAAATTGATAGAAAGTATTGATAATCAAACATTTGGACAAGTTTTTATAACTGATGCTCGTCCCGAACGCACAGAGAAAATCTTAGCAAATGTAAAAGCTGAAGTGAATTATATCAGAACAAACCCATCGGCATCTAAATAAGCTGGGAATTTTTGACGGAATTCGTCAAGTGGTGTTTTTTCAAGCGTATAACTCAAAATCGTTTCATTATCAATTGCTCGATCAAGCACTTTTCCTGTGAAATCAATAATGGCCGAGTTGCCAGAATGTGGAAAACCATTGCCATCTTCACCTACACGATTTACTCCTACAACATAACTTTGATTTTCGATGGCTCGAGCCACCAAAAGCGAGTCCCACGGATACATACGTACTTTAGGCCAGTTGGCTACATAAATAAGTAAATCGTAGTCTAAATGCACGTTTCTGCTCCAAACAGGAAAACGTAAATCATAACAAATAAGCGGACAGACTTTCCACCCTTTGATTGTTTTTATTAATCTTTTTTTTCCTTCCGAAAAAACATCATTTTCTTTCGCCATTCTAAATAAATGGCGTTTGTCATAAAAATCAATTTCGCCCTTTGGCTCAACCCAAAGTAGCCGATTATAATAATTCTCGCCCTCTTTTACTATAAAACTGCCAGTAACCACTGCTCCAGTCTGTGCCGCCATCTGTTTCATCCAACGAGTGGTGGTGAGGTTCATTGGCTCAGCAACTTTAGACGCATTCATCGTAAAACCCGAGTTGAACATTTCAGGCAGAATAATCAGGTCTGTAGCTTCCGAAATGCCAAAAATTTTCTCCTCCAACATTGCCAAATTAGCAGTTGGTTCTTCCCAATGAAGATTGGTTTGAATCAGGGTTATTTTTAGGTTTGAGAGAGAGAGGGACATTTTTGAATATTTTATTACTAAAAATTACTAAAACTTTGAGTTATAAACACTTTGTGCCTTTGCAACTCTGTACCTTTGTGCCTAATAAACTCACTTCGGAAACTTCATGCGATATTCAACATCTACATCACCTTTTGTAATATTAGCTAATTTCTTCTTCAACATCTGTTTTTTCAAAGACGTAAGATGGTCGGTAAATAAAATACCATCTACATGGTCATATTCATGCTGAATGATGCGTGCAGCAAGGCTTTCATAATCTTCGATATGCTCTACCCAGTCGGTATCAAAATATTTGATTTTGATAAATTCAGGGCGATATACCTCTGCACGAATACCTGGAATACTCAAACAACCTTCTTCATAAGCCCATTCATCGCCATCTTCTTCTAAAATTTCGGCATTGATGAATACTTTTTTGAAATCAATTAATGATGGATCTATATCCTCTTCCGTTTCAGCGGCTTCATTGATTGGCGTACCATCAACAACAAACATTCTGATGTTTAGTCCGATTTGAGGTGCAGCCAAACCCACACCAGATGCCGAGTACATGGTTTCAAACATATCGGCAGCTAATTTTTTCACATCTATTTCTCCTTGTACAATATCACGGGCTTCTTTTCTCAAAACTGGGTCTCCGTAGGCAACGATTGGGTAAATCATCTTTTATTTTTCTATTTATCAATTATTAAGTTTTTTCGGAGAATGATCCGATTATCATCAATATTCTCTTTTATTTCAATATTTTCTATCAAAAAACCGTTTTTTAAAGCAAAAATTAGCATATTCCTAAAACGATTACGGGTTTTCAACACAATTGATTGGAAACCTATCTTTAATGCCCATTTTTCTTGCTCAATTGCTAATTTTGATGCAATGCGATCTTGTCTATGTCTTGGCAAAACGCCTCCCAACCAACTATACAAACTACCATCTCTATAACGGTCATAAGCAATCTTGAAACCTACCAACTCTTGCTGTTTTATAGCAACTAAAATCAAGTGCTGCGTGTTAAATAAACGTTGATGGTATGTACTTTCGTCATAGAGGTTGTTTGAAAATTCAGGTATATTTTTAGAAATTTCAATACATTCGGCTATTGTACCTTCACGAATAATTACATTTGCATTCGCATTCATGCTACAAAGTTACGAAACTGATGAATAATAATCTTAATAAAACAGTACAGTTTATTGATTTAGGTCTAATTGATTATCAAAAAGGCTGGGACACGCAGGAAAAACTCTTTTCTGAAATAGTTGATATAAAAATTCAAAACCGAAACCTTACGCCTGAGAACCAAATTATCACACCCAATTATTTACTATTTTGCCAGCATCCACACGTTTATACGCTTGGCAAAAGTGGTAAAATTGATAATTTATTGCTCAACGAAGATGGTTTGCAGGAAAAAGAAGCAAAATTCTATAAAATCAATCGTGGTGGCGATATTACTTATCATGGGCCAGGACAATTGGTAGGTTATCCGATTTTGGATTTAGAAAATTTTTTTACTGACATTCATCGCTATATGCGTTTTTTGGAAGAAGCAATCATCCAGACTCTCGCAGAATATAGTATCGCAGCAGGTAGAATTGATGGACTTACAGGCGTTTGGCTCGACCACATTGAACAGAAAAACCCAAGAAAAATATGTGCGATGGGTGTAAAGTCGAGCCGTTGGGTTACGATGCACGGTTTTGCTTTGAATGTAAATACTGATTTAGACTATTTTCAGAATATTGTACCTTGTGGTATCGACGATAAGGCCGTTACTTCAATGGCTACTGAGCTTCATCAGTTACTTGATATTCAAGATGTTGCCCAAAAGCTGCAATATCATTTAGGAAAGTTATTTGAGATGAAATTTTTAAGCTAATAATTAAAAAAAAGACAGAAAAATTTCCACTCTTTTCATAGGTTTAATGAATAGATTAGGATTTTTTTGATGATATAGATCTGAAAGCGAGTAGAAAAGGCAAAGGGGGCATAAAATGTCCCCCGATGAACCCAAAACAACTTTTGCTGTGACTAAAAAAGTGAGTTTTTTAGTTTAGTATGCGATTTCTCGAAAATTTATGGATGTAACAATAGTCAGAGTGACTAATGCTAATATATACACCTGTAAATTACTTATAATCAAACACTTAACTACTCATCTTTGTGTAAAATTTTATTAAAAAATCAAACTTTTTAATACTCTTCTCTTTCATGTAGCTACCTTAACAAGAATGCCAAATCTCTACTAAAACAATAGACTATAAGCCAAAATTATGCAAACCAAGCATTTTACAAAGCTGTATAAGTGCGGTTGTATCACGTGTACCCGTACGGGCAAGCATATTCCGTCGGTGATTATCAACGGTGTTTGGGCTAATATTCATCAATTGGGAAATTTGTTTGGTATCAAAACCCTGCGACACATAGCGAAGCACCTCCCCCTCTCTTTCCGAAATAATATCGTGTTCAACTGTTTTTTCTTCATTTGAATGATAAACAAACACATGCTCGTTTTTTTCTCCAAAGCTGGCTCGTATCATATAATCATCGCCTTTGATAAGATGTGTAATTTCTTGAATCGAAAGGGCTACCAATGTTGGGTTTTGTTCGATATTAAATTCTAAAGGAACAATATTCATATACCATCTTGCCTTCTGATGATTTTTATCCAAGAGCTTTAATCCCCAAACATTAATATGGTGTTTTGTTTTATATTGTGCCGGTACTATTTTTAGCGTATTCAATGACCATATCACAAAAACACTTAAAAATGTTAGGTGTTCAGGGGCAAGAAAACTTATAAATTCCGGCAAAAGATTATCATCTTCAATTTCCTGATTGCCACATTTTAGCACATTTTCACTGATGTAAATAACCTTTAAGTTTTTTATATCTACCAAAAAAGTTAAACTACCTTCTTGATTATTCAATAAGTTAATGAGTCCAGATTTTTCAAGATACTTTTTATAGTCTATCTTTACGGCTTCAGGATAGAATTTTTCTATTGTTTCATAGAGTTTTCTGAGAATATTTTCAATTTCTTTTGACACCTATTTCTTATTAAATTAACATACGACACAAATTACGATATAATTTTTCTGATATAAAGTAAATTAATACCAAAACTTAACTAATTCTTACAGTAATTTAAAATTTTAAAGCACGCATTCTAATTTGATTAAATAACTTATTATCAACTATTTATAGTATAATAAGCTCCATCAATCGACAAACTAATTTATAAATGTGATACAAATAAACCCTATTTCATATATTCACCTCTTATTTTTCGGTAAACGGACTATTTTATTGGTTTTTTAACTCTTTTTAGAAACAATTTGGAAAACGTTATTACCTTCATTTTACCACATGTATTCAGATAACAAAACATACACTAAGATATTTATTATTACCTTTTTAGGCATTTTATTTTACTTTCCATTTCTTGGAAATGTTCATTTATTTGACTGGGATGAGATAAATTTTGCCGAGTCAGCAAGGGAAATGCTTTTAACGGGCAATTATAGTCGGGTTCAGATTGATTTTAAACCTTTTTGGGAAAAACCTCCACTTTTCTTTTGGATGCAGGCTGGAGCAATGCACATTTTTGGTGTCAATGAATTTGCTGCACGGTTTCCCAACGCTTGTATAGGGCTAATTACTTTATTGGTATTATTTTTTATCGGAAAAAAACTCAAAGATACCGATTTTGGACTCATTTGGGCTTTAGCATATTTAGGTGCTTTTACCCCACATCTTTACTTCAAATCAGGTATTATTGACCCAACCTTTAATCTCTGCATTTTCCTTGGAATTTACTTTATTTTTATGGCAAAATTTGAATCTCGCCATAAATTAATATATACTTTATTATCAGGTGTTTTTATCGGGTTATCTATTCTTACAAAAGGCCCCGTTGGTGGACTAATTTGGGGCTTGACTGTATCTTTTTATTGGGTAGTGTACCTCAAATTTAAACCTTTTTTAAATTTGAAACAAATTTTAATTTTTGGTATTTCTTGTTTACTCATCACATCCATTTGGTTTGCTAATGAGCTCGTTAATAATGGCTTATGGTTTTTTGAAGAATTTATCACTTACCAAATTCGCTTATTTAGTACACCCGATGCAGGGCATGGACAACCTTTTTATTATCATTTTGTGGTGGTCTTAATTGGCTGTTTTCCTATTTCTATTTTTGCGATCAGAGCTTTTACCTATTCTCACAAAAACTTAGACGATAAAAGCCCTTTGATAGTCACTTTTTTAGCTTTAATGAAAACAACTTTTTGGGTAGTAATGATTCTATTTAGCATCGTAACAACCAAAATTGTGCATTACTCGTCGATGGCTTATTTTCCAGTGTCATTTTTGGCTACAAAATTTTTGTATGATTGGCTCAATGATAAGGTATTATGGAATAAATGGCTTACTACAGGTCTAATTACTATCGGTTTTGTTTTGTCATTCTTGCTTGCTGCTGTTCCTTATATAGGTATGAATGCCGAGAAAATTATTCCGCTTATAAAAGACAAATTTGCTGCCAAAAACCTCGAAGCACCCGTAGAATGGCATGGAGCTGAAATGCTAATTGGTATTATTTACTTTATTGTACTTGTTTACATAATTTTCAAATTTGCAGTTAAACTTCGTAAGACGGATCTCCTAATCCGTCACGAGAACGACGGATCAGAGTCGGAGTTACGTTCAGAAACAAAAAAACACAAATGGCTGTTTATCAGCACCTTATCAATTTCAACTGCTTTGTGCTTATTTTTCTTTGGAGCAATCGTAGTTCCAAAAATCGAAAGATACACACAAGGTGCTGCCATTGATTTTTATGAATCAAAGCGTGGGCAAGATGTATATATACAAGTATTAGGCTTTAAAAGTTATGCTCATTTATTCTATTTTCAAAAACCACCAAATGGCGTTTCTGCTCAAAAAGAAAGAGATTATGAAAACTGGCTCCTTAATGGAAAGGTAGATAAGCCAGTGTTTTTTGTAACAAAAATTGACCGCATAGACGAATACCGAAATCATCCAAATTTGGAAGTTATCAAAGAAGAAAATGGCTTTGTTTTTTTACGACGAAAAGTTATTTTTTAAAAAAAACTTGAAACATAAAGGAGAATTGACAAATTTTGAAAAGTAAAAAATCGACATTGATGCAAAACTCAGAATCGCATGGCGAACCGTTCAAAACTCAGAATTCAGCACTCTTATTAGTCATAGATGTAGGCAATACAGATGCCGTTTTCGGACTTTTCGATGGCGAACAGTTATTACATAATTTCAGAATCAAGTCTTTGAAAGACGAGAACTATGTTTATTTTGAATATCGTTTTCGACAATATTTCTTAGAAAATAGTCTCCGATTTTCTGACATTAACAAGGTAGTTTTGAGTAGTGTGGTACCACCATTGACTCCAATCTTTAAATCATTGGTGAGTAATCTATTTGGTTTAGATGCGATTGTGGTGAATGCCCATATTTTCCCTTCTATCAAAATATCCATTGATAACCCAGATGAAATTGGTAGTGATTTAGTAGCAAATGCCGTTGCTGCTTATACGAAATACAAGAGAAATTGTGTTGTAGTTGATTTTGGAACGGCCTTAACATTCACTGTTATTTCGGAAGAAGGTAAAGTTTTAGGCGTTTCTATCGCCCCAGGCTTGCGAACTGCTGTAAAAGCCTTGTTTTCAAATACGGCTCAGTTACCCGAAGTTCCTTTGGTTCTGCCTAATTCAGTTTTAGGAAAAAACTCTGTTCATGCCATTCAATCGGGTATTTTGTGGGGTTATGAAGGCTTAGTAAAAAATATGATTCATAAAATCCGTGCTGAACTCGGTGGTGACTGCATTGCCATTGCCACGGGTGGACTTTCGTCTATCATTTCAACACTCAATGGAGAGTTTGTAGAAGTGAATAGAGAGCTCACTTTGGAAGGTTTAAGAATCATTGGAGAAAGTAGGTAAGTTATATTTTTGTTACAGATTGTTAAAAATTGTTATTGAATTCAACTAAAACCATCTATAAAAACTGTAACAAGTTGCAACAACATCAAACAATTTGAAAGAAATTAGACAAATGAAATTAGACAAAAGAGCAATCACGAAGTTTATAAAAAATGCCCTTGCCGAAGATGTAGGCGATGGCGACCACACTTCACTTTCGACAGTTCCTGCTGATGCCATTGGCAAAGCCAAACTTTTGGTAAAAGACGAGGGAATTTTGGCAGGCGTAGAATTAGCAAAAATGATTTTCAAAATCGTTGATAAAGACCTTAAAGTACAAGTTTTGATTAAAGATGGAAAACCTATAAAATATGGTGATATTGCTTTTTATGTAGAAGGCCGTGACCGTTCAATTCTAACAGCCGAGCGTTTGGTGCTTAATTGTATGCAACGCATGAGTGGAATTGCCACTACCACCAATCAGGTTGTAAAACTACTCGAAGGCACAAAAACAATGGTTTTGGATACACGTAAAACAACGCCATGTTTTAGAATGATTGAAAAATGGGGCGTTCAAATTGGTGGTGGAGTCAACCATCGTTTTGGCTTGTTTGATATGATTTTGATAAAAGATAACCATGTGGATTATGCAGGAGGTATTAAAAATGCTTTGAATGCCGCTCATGAATATCTAAAAATAAATAACAAAAACTTACCTATCGAAATCGAAGTTAGAAATCTGACAGAACTAAGAGAAGCTCTTGAAATTGGCGGCGTTGTCAGAATCATGCTTGACAATTTTAGTTTTGAGAATATCAGAGAAGCCATTAAAATTGTTGATGGGCGTTTTCCTTTGGAAGCCTCTGGCAATATTTCCCCTAAAAATGTGCGTGAATATGCCGATTGTGGCGTTGATTATGTTTCAATGGGTTATTTGACACACTCAGCAAAAAGCCTTGATTTGAGCTTGAAAGCAGTGAAGTAAATAACTTATTTTCTCGAAGAATTGATTTGCTTATTTGCTTGCACCAGCTCAATGTTATTGAGCAAGGTACTTTTGCTAATAGTCGATTTTTGACCAGCGAAAATGGTCCAATAGTTTTGTAAGTTTACAAAAAAGCTCTTCTACACTATGCAGAAGAGCTTTTTTATTTTCGACTATAATTGATAATTATGTAACTCTTTTAGAGTCGTAATCTAACTTATATTTTTCCACGAATTTTTATACATGGCTATTCACCAATTCATGGTTGTATTCTTTAAAATTTACTTCATTTCCATCGCCATTTTGACAGCATTGTAAGCATTTACGATACCGCCAGTCGCTGACAAATCTTCAAATTTTACTATTTCGTCCGTTCCTGGTTTTTTCACTCTCAAATCTGGTGCTTTTGTAGTAGATTCTAAAATAATCTTTTTAATTTGAGCAGCAGTCAAGCTCGGAAAATACGATTTCAACAAAGCTGCAACCCCTGCAGTTGCAGGTGACGCCATACTTGTGCCACTTTTTTCTTCATATTTCGAGCCAGGAACAGTCGAATAAATATCAACGCCCGGAGCAAAAACATCAACGTTTTTCTTGCCATAATTACTAAATGTTGCTACAGCATCTGCACCAGCCTTCCAAGATAATGCACCTACTGAAATCCAGTTTTCTGCAATTCCGCCATCTTCATATTGGTCGTTTGGCACTTGTCCTTCCACATCTGTATCCAAATTATCATTTCCTGCCGCAGCTACCAATAAAACTCCTTTCGAGATGGCATATTTTACGGCATCATCTACCCATTTTTTATGAGTACCATATTTTTTACCAAAGCTCATATTGATAATCGAAGCACCGTTATCAGCTGCATAACGAATGGCATTAGCCACATCTTTGTCACGCTCATCGCCATCTGGCACCGTACGAACAACCATAATTTTTACATCATTACAAACCCCCATTATACCTAAATTATTGTTGCGATTTGCACCAATAATTCCCGCTACGTGTGTGCCGTGCATGGCTTCTGGGCCTGTTACTTCATTATTTCCATATTCGCCATATTCGAGCTTATTAGGTTTGTCGCCCACGACCGTACGAGCATCAAAATCAAGATTAAAGTTGTATTTTAATTCGCTCTCATAATGCTCGGCAGCTTCTTTAATGTCTGCTCCCGTTGCACCTAATTCATTAAATTTTTCAATCGTTTTCTTAGCAGCTCTAACTTTGCGGTCGGCTTGGCTTTCATCAATTCCTGAAACAGCATCTTTTGTCAAAGTTTCTGTTTTCAAATACTCCTTCAAAACCCTTTCTGATTCAAGATAATTGGTATAAAGTTGCTTGTAAAAAGGTGCGTATTGTTCGCTTTCTGCTCTTTTTTCATCAAATTCTTTCTGTAAAGCTTGCAATTGTTCGTACTCAGCTTTGTTTTTACGAATCAATTTTTTAGACGGTTTATCTCCAAATTTATCTTTTAATTGCTTCAAAATACGAGTTAATTCCAATTGCTCATGATTTACATCAGTACCATCTTTTCCACCAATAAAATCCCAACCATTAATATCATCAATGAATCCGTTTTTATCATCATCTTTGCCATTTCCAGCAATTTCCTTCGTGTTTGTCCAAATACGGTCTTTCAAATCTTCATGGTTAATATCTGTGCCACCATCAATCACCGCAACTACCACAGGCGTTGATTTTTTATCTTTCAAAAGCTCATTATAGGCACGTTCAACGCTCATACCACGAACACCATCTTTTTCATAGTCAAGGTTGAACCAATTGATTTTGGTTTTTAATTCTTGGGCATTTGTTTGAAGAAAAAGTAAGGAAATTAAAATCGAAAAAAGGATTCTTTTCATTATCAAAATGTTTGGTTTTTAAAAACCTGCAACCCCGTCTTTTCAGACTTTACAGGTTTGATGAATAAACTGCGAAGTAAACGAATATGTTTGATATTTATTTAACCCAAAATGAGGTATTTATAGCACGATTATAAAGATTTACAAAATTTCAGGATTATTTGATAGATTAATTACACTAAAATCTATTCAAAAGAACTATTCAAACACTATTTAAGGGCTTGCTCAAAATCAGCAATCAGGTCAGCGACATTTTCGATTCCGACCGAAATACGAAGCAAGTTTTCAGGACTTTTAGAATGCGGTCCTTCTACAGAATAACGATGTTCAATTAAACTTTCAACCCCTCCCAAGCTTGTCGCATGCTTAAATATATTGAGTTTGGAAGCTAAGACCAATGCTTCATTTTCTCCACCTTTTACCAAAATCGACATCATGCCTCCAAAACCAGCAATGCCGTTTACATCTCGCATCTGCTTTTTAGCAATTTTGTAATATTTGTTAGATTTTAATCCAGGATAATTTACCTTTTCGATTTGAGCTTGTTTTTCTAAAAAGGTTGCCAATTTCATAGCATTATATCCATGAACAGGCATCCTTACAGCATAAGTTGACAAACTACGATTCAATAACCAACAATCAAAAGGAGAAGGGACAGCTCCACCCACACTTTGATAAGTACGAATTTTTGTCCCAAGTTCACTTTGAGAATCGAGAGGTAAAATAACGCACCCACCTAAAATATCTGAATGTCCACCAAAATATTTGGTTGTAGAATGCATCACAACATCCACACCAAAATCAAACGGTCGTGTAAAAAAAGGCGTTGCCCAAGTATTATCACAAGCAACCATGATATTTTTTGCTTTGGCGATTTTGACAACTGCTTGAATATCTGTTACTTTTAAACTTGGATTTGATGGTGTTTCAATCCAAATTAATTTTGTATTTTTCTTGATAGCTCGCTTAATAGCAGTCAAATCTGTCATGTCAACTTCAGTGCAACTAAGGCCGAAATTTGCATAAAGATTATCTATAATTACTTTGGTATTATAATAAATATCATCGGGTAAAATAACATGACTTCCTGCACCTAAAGTATGGAAAATACTCATCGTAGCAGCCTGTCCAGAAGCAAAGGCAATGGCGTCACTACCACCTTCGAGAGCAGCTAATTTTTCTTCTACAGCTCTTCGGTTTGGGTTTGATGCACGGGTGTAAATATCTCTCCCTTCTACTAAACTTCCATCTTCGGCACGCTCAAATGTTGTTGAAAGAATGAGGGGCGGCACAACTGCTCCAGTAGTAAGATCTCCATGATTTCCTGCATGAACCGCAAGAGTTTCGATTTTCATGTGTAATTTTGTATTTATAAAGTTGAATGTAAATTAACAACTTGCAATAGATTAACAATTATTCTCGACAAATATAGGTAAAAAGACTTAACTATAACAAAGCATAATCGCTTGAATTAACAGATCATTGTTCAACAAAATGAAGCAAAAACTCAATATTATTAAAATTGGTGGAAATGTCATCGACAATCCACGTTCATGCAAACAATTTTTAGAAGATTTTTCGGTTTTGAATGCCTCTAAAATTCTGATTCATGGTGGTGGAAAAATTGCAACAAAAATTGCAGTCAAACTTGATGTAGAAACCAAAATGGTTGATGGTCGACGTATCACAGATTTACCTATGTTAGAAGTCGTAACAATGGTTTATGGTGGGCTCGTCAATAAACAAATTGTTGCACAATTACAGGCTTTAGGCTGTAATGCAATCGGGCTCACTGGTGCTGACGGCGGCGTGATTTTAGCAAAAAAACGTGCCGTAAAAGATATTGACTATGGTTATGTGGGTGATGTAGAAAAAGTAGATAATTTATTAATAGCTAATTTCTTAAATAATAATCTTACACCAATTTTTGCTCCATTAACTTTTGACAAAGAAGGCAATATGCTCAATACAAATGCCGATACTCAAGCTTCATCAGTCGCAGTCGCAATGGCTGGCGATTATGATGTAAATTTAATTTATTGTTTCGAGAAAAAAGGTGTACTTTCAGACCCAGATGATAATGATTCCGTCATTCCGCAACTCAATCCTACACTTTATGCCGAGTACAAAGCATCAGGTGCGATTAACGCTGGCATGATTCCAAAATTAGACAATGCCTTTGCTGCAATACAACGAGGGGTTTCAAAAGTAATTATTTGCCATGCTGATGAATTAAGACAAGCCGTTGCCGAAGGAACAAGAGGAACGCAAATAATTGCTTAACTTTGTAAAGGCAGTCTGTTGGCTGTCAAACTAAAAATAAATAAAATTATAGCAGTATTTGAGTCAATGTAAGTGAAAATCATTCACTCATTCGCTCATTCAATCACTCACTCATTGAACTTTATGATTCAAAATTCAGATTTAGTTGCAACACTTACGAAAGATGCCATCGAGCTTCTAAAAGATTTAATCCAAACCGAATCTTTCAGCAAGCAAGAAGATGAAACGGCCGGTCTTATCGAAGAGTTTTTTCGAGAAAGAAATATTCCATATCGCCGAAAAAAGAATAATATTTGGGCAAAAAACAAGCATTTTGATGCCTCAAAACCAACAGTTTTATTAAATTCTCATCACGATACTGTCAAACCTAATCCGTCTTGGACTCTCAATCCATTGAATCCATTAGTAAAAGATGGTAAACTTTTTGGACTTGGCAGCAATGATGCTGGTGGTTGTTTGGTTTCGTTGATTGCTACTTTCTGCTACTTTTATTATCGCAATGATTTGAAATACAACGTCGTGATGGCTGCCACAGCTGAAGAAGAAATTTCAGGCCGTGAGGGACTCGAAATGGTAGTACCAGAGTTGCCAGAAATTGAGTTTGCTATTGTGGGTGAGCCAACACAAATGCACTTAGCAGTTGCGGAAAAAGGGCTTTTGGTATTGGATTGTATTGCTCACGGGAAATCAGGACATGCTGCCCGTGATGAAGGCGAAAATGCTCTTTACAAAGCGGTGAAAGATATTGCTTGGTTTCAAAATTATAAATTTCCGAAAGTTTCCGAAAATCTTGGGCCAATCAAGATGAGCGTAACGATGATTAATGCTGGTTCACAACACAACGTTGTACCTGATACTTGTAAATTTACAGTTGATATTCGAGTGACCGAACAATACACTTTAGAAGAAATCACAGAGGTAGTGAAGAAAAATATTGAGAGTGAGGTTGTGCCTCGTTCGATTCGTTTACGACCATCAAGTATTCCAAAAGAACATCCAATTGTACAAGCTGGAATTTCAATGGGCCGCAATACTTATGGTTCGCCAACTACTTCAGATCAGGCCTTGCTCGATTGTCCGTCTTTAAAAATGGGGCCAGGAGATTCTGCTCGCTCACATACTGCCGACGAATATATTTATCTCAACGAAATCGAAGAAGGGATACAATTATATATCAAAATGCTTGAAAAAGTAATACTTTAAGCACAAATAAGAGTGCCACACCTTGTTATTGTAGAAAATTAGGTGTGGTACACTTCTCCTGCGTGAATAAATCATCCATCATAATTTTCATTTGTCATGAACATCGTTTTCTACATTCTTGCTTTTTTGTGTGGTGTTACTAACAGTACCCAGTCTGGGGTAAATGCCGAGTTACGAAAATCTATCAATAATCCCATTTACGCAGCAATTATTTCATTTGCATCAGGTTTATTAGCTTTGATTTTGATAACCCCTTTTTTCAAAGAATCAGTACCAACAATAGCCACTCTAAAATCTGTTGAATGGTGGAAATTAACGGGTGGCGTTTTAGGGGCGTTTTTTGTAACAACTGTTATTCTGACTGTTCAAAAAATCGGTTCGGCAAATATGATTTGTTTAATCGTAGCAGGACAATTACTGACAGCTATGCTACTTGACCATTACGGTCTTTTGGGCTTTAAACTTCACCAAATTAGTGCTTGGCGAATCGCAGGTGGTTTACTGATTGTAGCAGGTGTTTATTTAATTGTTAAGAATTGATTCGACTACGTGCATTACCTTTTCTGTTGCTCCGATATTCTCTAAAACATAATCCCGACAGGCTTTAGCTGCTTGCTTTCTCCTATCACTATCTCCGATTAAGTCATTGAATATAAACGATATATCTTCAGTTGATGCAATAGCAAATGCTCCCTTCAAACGAATTAAATCGTTTGCTTCTTGAAACTTATGATAGGCTTTGTTGCCAAAGAAAATCGGCATTCCGAAAGTAGCCGCTTCTAAAGTATTATGCAATCCTTTTCCAAAAGAACCTCCAATAAAAGCAAAATCAGCATATTGATAAAGCGATGAAAGCATCCCTATATTATCAATGATAAGCACTTGATAATCAGTCAATTGTGTTTCTGGTTTTACTTCTGAAAAACAAATACTTTTCAACTGAATTTGCTTTTGCCAAGTATTTATTTCTTCTCTGTGGATTTCGTGTGGGGCTATGACAAAAACAGTTTTACTAACTTTAATTTCTGAATTCATAAACGGAATCAAAACTTCCATATCGGTTTGCCATGCCGAACCCACCATAAACACTTGTCGATTTGCCTTAAAATCTTTAGCTATCTGAATATCTTTTTTTGCATCTACAATCTGTTTTACACGGTCGAAACGAGTATCTCCTGCCAATGTAATTTGTTGAATATCAATACTTTGTAATAAATTATAAGACTCCTTGTTTTGCACCAAAATATGGTCAAATTGCTTTAAAATTTTTCTATAAAAACCACCATAAGGTTTAAAAAATAATTGACTTGGGCGAAAAATCGTCGAAAATGAAATGGCGGGAATTTGATACTTTTGAAGTTCGGCAAGATAATTTCGCCAAAACTCATATTTCACAAAAAAAGCAATCGAAGGTTTAACAATTTCTATGAATTTTCTGGCATTTTCAGGTGTATCAGCTGGCAAATAGAAGATAAAGTCAGCTCCAGTATAGTTCTTTCTAACTTCAAAACCCGAAGGCGAAAAAAATGTAACAATGATTTTGTATGTAGCATATTTTGCTCGAAATGCCTCAATAACTGGCCTCCCTTGTTCAAACTCACCCAATGACGCACAATGAAACCAAGCGATTTTATTTGATGAATTTTGTCCGTTAATGGCTGTTTTTAGTCTTTCAAAAATATCTTTTCTTCCATCTATCCAAAACCGTGCTTTGGCATTGAATGGAACTAAAAGACTGATAATGAATGAGTAACTACGTATAGAAAAATTATAAAGTAGATTGAGCATTGTTCAGTAGAACAAGTTTTTAACTTGTTTCAAATAGTAAACTTATGAGTTACATTAGGAACAACTTAGAAATCGGTCGGCAGCTGCCGACCGTAACCGATAAGATTGTTCTACAAAAAACAAATCTATAAAAAAACACGCAAAACCTAACAATTTTATTAATTTCACAGCTCTAAAAAATATAATTCAAGCAATGATTGAACCTCCTGATGATGGCAAAATAGCCTTAAAAAAAGTCTTAGGCACTTCCCAATTATGGGCGATTGCTGTTGGAATGGTTATTTCGGGACAATATTTTGGTTGGAATTATGGCTGGGCTGTGGCAGGAACTGGTGGCTTTTTGATTTCGGTTTTGCTTGTAACAGTTTTATATCTCACTTTTATTTTTTCATATACCGAACTCACCACATCAATTCCCGATGCAGGCGGGCCATTTGCTTATGCTTTTCGAGCATTGGGGCCTGTGGGTGGTTTTATCGCTGGTTTTGCTACTTTGGTTGATTTTGTATTGGCTCCACCTGCTATTGCCATGGCTCTAGGAAGCTATGCCAATTTTCTATATCCCGACATTCCTGTTTTAGCAACTGCCATTGTTTCTTATTTTATCTTCATTGCTATTAATTTGTTTGGAATGAAGGAATCTGCTAATTTTTCATTGCTTGTCACCACACTTTCTGTGATTGAACTTTTAGTATTCATGGCTTTAATTTTCCCAGCGTTCAAAACCCAAAATTTCATGGCTAATTCCACCTTAACTGTCAATGGTGTTTTTGCAGGAATACCTTTTGCTATTTGGTTTTTTGTGGCAATTGAGGGTGTGGCGATGGTTGCTGAAGAAGTCAAAAATCCAATCAAAACTATTCCCAAAGGCTATATTTTAGCTATTTTGACTCTTGTTATACTTTCGGTCGGCATTATGGTTTTGAGTGGAGGCGTTGGAGATTGGCGGCTTTTGAGTGAAATCGACCACCCTCTTCCTGAAACTTTAGCAATGGCATTAGGTAAAAACAATGCTTGGTCAAAAATCTTTACAAGTTTAGGACTTTTTGGCTTGATTGCTTCTTTTCATGGCAATACGATTGGCTATTCTCGACAGATTTATGCTTTGGCTCGCATTGGCTATTTACCTAATTTTTTATCTAAAGTTAATCAACGTTACCACACACCCCATTGGGCTTTAATTGTAGGCGGCTTAGTTGGTTTTTTAGCGATTTTTTCAGGCAAAACCGACCAAATCATTATCATGTCGGTGCTTGGTGCAATAGTGATGTATGTGATTAGCATGATTAGCTTATTTATACTTCGTAATAAAGAACCTCATTTATTACGACCTTATAAAGTGCCATTTTACCCAATATTTCCATCAATTGCATTGGTATTGTCAATACTTTGCATGATTGCTATCATTTATTATAACCTTTTTTTGAGTGCTATTTTCTTTGTTTGTTTAAGTATCTGTTTTATTGTTTTCATTCTTATCCGCATGAAATTTGTTCATTTCAAAACTATACAGAAAAATATTCAAAAGAATATATTTAAGTGATGATTTTTGAGTGATTGAGTAATGTTTTTTAAAGTTTAAATATCCTTTTTTTACAAAAGAAAAATGTTATTCTTCCTTCACTATCACCCAAATATTAGTGCTTCTTCCTTTATCATCAGTACAAGATATTTTTAATTTCCCAACTATTGGAGTAAAAAAAAGTGGCTTATTTGAAGATATTTTTTGTAAAAGTCTGTCATTAATATACCAATAAACCTCCTTTACATCATTGGCAGTTTGACAAGCTAACTGCATTTGCTGGGTATCATTTTTACTGATAAAATATTCACTTCCATCATTGGGATTGGTAATAATAGGAGCATTGTTTACTATTTTAAAAATTCTTGTACAATTAGGATTATGTGGCGGGATCTTCTCATATAGAATGTGCTTCAATTCATAAAAACTAATCAATTCAGGTGCAAAATTTGCATATAGTTTTTCTTTGTAATTGCCATCAATGGGCAGGCATTGTGTACAATAACTCATTGACTCTGAATTATTTACGAAAAATTTCTTGAGATGTGAGCACTTTCTTGTATGCGAAATTCCTTTAATAGAATAGTCTAAGATTTTATTATTACAATATTCACTTGGTAAATCACCCGACTCAGCACAAACTTGGCGAGAAACCACCTCTTGGGGTTGCGGAAACCATTCGCCAGAAGTATTATAATCAATCGTGTTGAAAATCTGAAAAAGCAGAGGCGTAGCGATTTCTGCTCCGCTCAACTCAGGCACACCTTCACCCGAAAAGTTACCAACCCAAACCCCCACAGTGTATTTTTTATTGTAACCAATACTCCAAGCATCACGACGCCCAAAAGAAGTACCTGTTTTCCAAGCAATTTTTGGTAAACGATAAGTATAATCAAAATTATTAGGCAAATCAGGGCGTTTGATTTGGGCTAAAATCTCAGTAATTAGATAAGTAGCTGAGGGTGAGAGCAACTCCACCGAAGCATCGGTCACCCCTTGCCCCTCTTCGATGGAGAGGAGAGTTTTCTCCCCCCTCTCTAACAGGGAGAGCTGGGGCGACTGACGCTTTGGTGCGGTTAATTGGCATTTTCTCCAATTCCCATTATTAGCAAAAGCAGCATATAATTGAGTCATTTCTTCAAGTGTGACCCCACAACCGCCAAGTACGATTGATAGACCTAAATCTTTTTCTTGTTTCTTAATTGTCTGAAAATCTGCTTTTTTGAGTTGTTCAATTAGGCTTGCTTTTCCTAAATCTCTTACCACCTTTACCGCTGGAATATTCAAGGAATTGGCCAAAGCAAACTCAACCGACACTTTTCCATTAAATTTTCGGTCAAAATTTTCTGGCTCAAAACCATTAAAATTTGTCGGAACATCATTAATAATATTTTTGGGCGTAATCATTCCTTTATCGAAAGCTGTTGCATACAAAAGTGGTTTTAAAGCACTTCCTGGCGAACGAATTGCCTGCATACCATCTACTTGTCCACCATCAAAACTATCATTAAAACCCGCTGAACCTACATAGGCTTCTACCTGCATGGTTTCATTATTAATCACTAAAACAGCCGCATTATTGATATTCATCGCCCTCGTGCGATTGACATAATTTGCCACCATTTGTTCAACCTTTACTTGGATCGCTTGTTTGATGCTTGATTTTATAATTGCCTGCTCCGAATATTGTTTTTTTAGCCTAAGCGAAAGATGTGGTGCATCTTTGGGAGCTTCGTGGCGAGTGACATTTAGTGGCTCTCGCAAAGCATCATTAATTGCCTGATTATCAAACAATTGAAGTTTCTGAAAACGCCTCAGCCACTTGTTTCTTTCTTCAACAATTAAAGGATTCTTTGTACCTAACCTCAAACTTGTAGGACGATTAGGAATAATGGCAAGCGTAGCTACTTCCGCTAAACTTAATCGATCGGGTGATTTCTGAAAATATAAATACGAAGCAGATTTTATCCCTTCGATATTTGAGCCATAAGGCACAAGATTAAGATACATTTGCAAGATTTCATCTTTTGAATAAAATATTTCTAACTGAATCGCTCGAAAAATTTCGTTTATTTTATTCCAATATGTTCTCTTTTCGGGATTTAACATTCTCACTACTTGCATCGTAATCGTACTTGCTCCCGAGGTACGGCGATTTCTTGTCAAATTATTCAATGCAGCTCGACCAATTGCCAAAGGGTTTACCCCAAAATGATAATTAAAATACTTATCTTCTTTAGAAAGAATTGCTTTTCGTAGCGTTGGTGTAATCTCCTGAAGTTCAACAAACATACGCCATTTCTCATCTGAACTAAGAAATGAGTGCATTACTTTTCCGTCAGCATCTGTAATTAGAGTTGAATATTTTAGATTTATTTTAGGTGGAAAAATAAGGTTGAGTAGTACCAAAACACCAAAAAAAGCCAAAATTAATTTTGCCCAACGAGTTTTTAGCAGTAAAAAGAATTGAGATTTTATTTTATCAAACATAAAAAAATAATGCTTCGCCAATGACACGAATTAAACGAATTTATGCGAATTTTATGCAAAATTATTTTAAACGTTGATCCAAAACTATAGTAATCTATTAGATAAGTAGCTAATTATAAAATATTAGACGTTTGAAAGATTTAGCTTTGCTATTAAAACAACAATTTGTAATACAACCAAAAGCAATCCCTAAACCCAATTTCATGAATATCAAACTCAAATCTCAGCTCCGAAAAATTACAACCTTTATTTTTGATGTAGATGGTGTATTAACCGATGCCACTGTAATCGCTATGCGAGGTGGCGAATTGGCTAGGGTTTTCAATGTAAAAGATGGCTACGCTTTAGGAAAAGCCATAAGGTCGGGTTATAGAATTGCCATTATTTCGGGAGGAAAAGAAGAAAGTATTCGTGAAAGGCTTTCTCCATTTGGTATCAAAGATATTTTTTTGGGTGTGAGAACCGACCAAAAATTAGCTGTTTTTGATAAATATATAGAAGAAAATAATCTTTCTGCTGATGAAATTCTATTTATGGGAGATGATTTGCCAGATTGGGAAATTATGAAACATCGGGCAGTGCTATCCGCTTGCCCTGTTGATGCCGTAAAAGAAATCATAGAGGTAGCCGACTATAATTCTATCCGCAAAGGTGGAGACTGTGCCGTGCGTGAAGTCATCGAATTGGTGATGAAAGAGCAAGGAAAATGGATGAAGATATTTTAAAACAATCTCATACTTTTATTCGTATATAAAAGTATGAGATTGTTTTAAATCTGTTTTTATGAAAAAAACGCTGGCTATTATATTTTGCCTTATCATTAAAAATACTAATGTTTACGCAAAAGAAAATCTTTTAATAGATTCATTATCAGCACATTATAACTTAGATTCCTTAAAGAAAAATAGTAAGTATTTTCGTGATAAATCTATCCTTCCTTTACCAATTGTCTTTCGACTACCCGAAACAGGCTTTGCGGGAGGTGCATTAGTAACTGGTACATTCAAATTCAAAAATGATGGTGCAATAGCAAAACCTTCTCAAATTTCGGCTGGTGTTGCTTATACACAAAAGGAACAGTTTTTGGCTTATATGCCATTTTCCGTTTTCTATAATAATATTAAATATTATATCAATGGAGAGGTAGGATTCTTTAAATATAACTACAAATACTTTGGTATAGGCGAAAATCAAATTCCAGAAGAAACTTATGGTGTTGATTATCCTCGGTTAAAAATTTTGGTATCTCAACAAATTGGTAAAAACCTTTATGCAGGCCTCAGGTATCAGTTTGAAAATTATAAAGTTACCTCTACGGAAGTAGGCAAAGAATTGGCTTCGGGCAAAGTTGCTGGAAGCCAAAATAGCCGAACCTCGAGTTTAGGTATTTCGTTTTTGAAAGACACAAGAGATGCTATTTTTTATCCCCGAAAAGGTACATTTGCTGAATTTTACATTTTACCAACATTAAAAGCCTTTGGGGCAGACCGAAATTTCAATCGAATTGTATTAGATTTTGCAAATTATCAGCCTCTTCACTCAAAAGTTGTCTTGGCTACCAATATTTATGGCAGTTTTATTCAAGGTAAAAATGTACCATTCAATCAGCTTTCACTTTTAGGAGGAGCGAAGAAAATGCGTGGGCTTTTTGAAGGAAAATTTCGTGATAAAAACTTTTTTTTATTACAAGCCGAAAGTCGTTTTGAAGTATGGAAATTCATAGGTTTAACTGCTTTTAGTTCATTAGGTTATTTGGGTGATGAAAAACAACTTGTTCGATTTGATAAGCCCAAATTTACTTATGGTGCTGGACTTCGTATAAAAGCAATCAAAAAAGAACATATTAATATTAGAATTGATTATGGCATTCAACCTAAGGAAAAAGGAAATCTTTATTTGACAATTGGGGAGGCTTTTTAGCTTATATGAGGTTATTTTCTGAAGATTTAGGCAAAAAAAAGACCGAGCTATCTAAAGATTGATAGCTCGGTACTTGCTATTCATTGAAAACAAGAAAGCACGATATTTTTTGGAATATGAAAAAATATACTAAATCAATATATTCTAAAAAATGTACCAGTTTTGAGATAAAACACGTTTTCAACATCAAAAAATTATCAAATGGATACATTTGTGGATAAGTAAAAAACCTCTTCAAAAAAGGTTCAATATTTAACAATTCCATTTCGGAAATTCATCACTAAAAATCCCCTATATAAACTTAAAAAAAAACCTTTTATGTAAATATTGGATAATTACTCGCACCTTGCTGTACGTTTGCTCCGCTTTTGAACCAATACCTATTTTGTTAAGAAGCTAAACAATATCTAAACCAATATAAAACCATGTTTTTTTTAACAATCGGTGTTATCATCTTGATAGTTGGATTTGCTATCAACACCCCTTCTTTACAGTTTTCTCGTTTTTCTCGCCCGCTCAAAGTAGTGGGTATTATTTTGATTGCTATTGGACTTGCATTTTCTACTGTCAAACAAATTGATGCTGGTCGAGTAGGTGTTCAGTCGCTTTTTGGTAATGTCCAAGAAGGTACACTTACAAGTGGACTTAACTTTGTAAACCCATTAGTTGAAGTCACAGAGTTTGATACTCGTACCCAAAACTACACCATGTCGGGTGTACATGACGAGGGTAAACAAGCAGGTGATGATGCCATTCGTGTTCTTTCTTCTGATGGGTTGGAGGTTGTCATTGACCTAACAGTTCTTTACAGAGTACAACCAGATCAAGCTCCCACAATTTTGAAAAAAATCGGAGCAAATTATGAAGATGTAATTGTTCGTCCGATTACCCGCACTCGTATTCGTGATATTGCTGCTTATTATGAAGCTGTAGCCTTATATTCAACAAAAAGAGATGAATTTCAAGGAAAAATATTCAAAGCCATCGAAGTTGATTTTAAAACAAGAGGCTTGGTTTTAGAGCAATTATTGGTCAGAAACATCAATTTACCAGAATCGGTTAAGAAAACCATTGAGTCGAAAATCAATGCGGAGCAAGAGGCACAAAAGATGCAGTTTGTCTTACAAAAAGAAAAACAAGAAGCCGAACGCAAGCGTGTTGAAGCTCAAGGTATTTCGGACTATCAAAGAATCATTACCACAACTTTGACAGATAAACAATTACAATATGAGATGATTAAAGCTCAAAAAGAAATTGCAACCTCGCCTAATACGAAGATAATTATTATGGGTGGAAAAGGAAATACTCCAATGATTTTAAACGATAAGTAGGGTATTAATTGAAAATGTATAATGATAAAGTTTCACTGAGGTTTTCCTTATCGGACTGCCTAGTGAAACTTTTCAATTTCAAGGACGCTCTAATTGAGCAAAATTACTTTCAGTGATGATTTTTATGAGTAGAATAGTTCTTGCACTTCCAATAGCAATGGCGGTAGTAGGCGAAGTAAAAACGGTTTCATAGATATTAAAAGCCTTATTGAGTTTTTCTCCAAATACTTTATAATTTCCTGATTTATCTCCCAGTACAATTTTTCCATCACAAGCAGAATAAATATCATACTGACCATTGGAAACCCTTCCCCAAATTAAACCTGATTTGGGAATTGTTAGTTTTTGATTATTGTGGTGAATGCGGCCATTCTTTCCCATCCATCCACCCATTGTTACAAAATCTTTTTCGTTTTCAAATTGTATTTCATGAAAAATACTGTTGCCAAGTTTTTGCTCCTTTTGCCATTTTTCTTGACTAAAGCTATACAAATGTGTTCTATTGGGGGTGTACATCAGTGCATAAACCTTTTTGTTGAAAGGATTATATTTTACGCACCAAACCATTTTGAATGCATTATGATAAACTCGCTTCCATGTAAGTCCCCTATCTACCGTTTTCAAAATAAAACCAAAAGGAACAGTTTTCTCAGAGTGAGCAATAGAAGATTTTCCACCACAAATAAATGCTGTTGAATCATTAACAACAGTCAAATTATAAAAACAAGCTTTTTCATAGCCTTTTATCTTGATTGTTTCCCACGTTTTACTAATTAAATTGTGCTTGTAGATAACACCTTTATCTCCACCAAGTATTAAGGTTTGCTCATCAAGATGATCAATCTTATAAATATCAACATTTTCACTTGGGTAAGATATATTTGAGAGAGAACCAACCGAATCAATCAATTTTAGTGTGCCATATTTGCCACCAATCCAAAATTTATCACCAACGGGTACAATATCATAATAGGACGAATCCGAGTAGGATGTTCCTTGTTGTAAAACTTGGATAGCTACTTTTTGGGAGTAGGATATCCCACAGCTTAGTAATACTAAAATTCCGAATACTATTTTAGGTAAAAGTTTCAACAAATGGCAGTGTAATAGGTGTTGAGTCGAACTATATCATTTTACAAAAATAGATACTTGGCACTATTATACAAATTTTTTTGAATCATTTTACTAAAATTGCAGTAAGCTATCGATTTTTCGATCGTTGATATTTATAAAAAAAAGGTTTCTAAGAAACCTTTCATAAGTATCAAATAAATGAAAAATGTAGAAAGAAGGAAACCACTAACTAAAAACCCATAGTTGGAAGTTTTTTACTTTATTTCTAAAGCTTCACACGCACGTCGGGCTGCTTCTTGCTCAGCTTTTTTCTTGTTCCAACCACCACCTTTGCTTACAGCTTCGCCATTGACCGAAACTTGAGCAACAAATTCTTTGTGGTGGTGTTTGCCATTTTCTTGTACTATCTCGAAGGTCACTCGTTTACCTTCTTGCTGCGACCAGCTTAATAGAATACTTTTGTAGTTTGTATTTGTTTGAATGACTGTATCAAGGTCAAAGTAGTTGGCAATTAATTTTTTCAGAATAAATTTTCTTGTAAAACGAAAACCCTTATCTAAATAAATCGCACCTATAAGAGCTTCCATTGCATCACCGTACATAGATGTTCGGTTATGGGCAATTCGCTGACCATCAAACTCAATGAGGCGTTCTAAGCCAATCTTACGAGCAAGAATATTCAATGATTCTCGATTAACAATTCGAGAACGAATTTCTGTAAGAAAACCTTCGTCTTTAAATGGATATTTTTTGAAGAGATACTCGGCCACAATCATACCAAGCACCGAATCTCCAAGATACTCTAACCTTTCATTAGATTCTCGGAAGCCACCAATACTGGTTTCTTTCGATGCAGAGGTATGCCTAAAAGCCAACTGGTAGAGCAAAGGATTACTCGGTTTTTCTCCGATAATCTGCTCTACTGATTTTCTAAAACTGCGTTCCTTGGAATCAGATTTGAAAAACCCCCAAAAAGAATTGCTAACTACCGACAACACGTTTCGAAATTAAATTTTCTTAAATATCAATGTAGCATTATGACCGCCAAACCCAAAACAATTACTCAAAACTACATCTATTTTTCGAGCTTTCGCTACATTTGGTGTTAAATCTATTCGAGGATCGATGCTTTCATCAATATTAAAGAGATTGATGGTTGGTGGAACAACTTGGTGTTGAATTGCAAGGACAGCGGCAACTGACTCTACAGCACCTGCTGCACCGAGTAAATGCCCAGTCATAGATTTAGTTGAGCTAATACTCATTTTGTAGGTATGCTCACCAAATAATCTCTCGATTGCCTTAATTTCTTGTGGATCACCCAATGGTGTTGAAGTGCCGTGTGTATTGATATAATCAATTTCTTCTGGCTTCATTCCTGCATCATCAAGAGCATCGACCATAGATAAATAAGCACCTTCGCCTTCTGGGTGTGGGGCAGTAATATGGTAAGCATCTGACGAAAATCCACCACCCACTATTTCGCAATATATTTTTGCTCCACGAGCTACTGCGTGTTCGTATTCCTCTAAAATAAGGGCAGCACCACCATCTCCTAAAATAAATCCATCTCTGTCTTTATCATAAGGACGAGAAGCTGTTGCTGGGTCATCGTTACGTTCTGACATGGCACGTAAGCCATTAAACCCACCGATGCCTGCTTGTGTAATCGCAGCTTCAGAGCCTCCTGAAATACAAAGATTGATTCTACCTAAACGAATATAATTGAAGGCATCAATAATTGCATTGTTGGTAGAAGCACATGCCGAAACAGTAATGTAGTTAGGTCCTCGGAAACCATATTTTATAGAAATTTGCCCCGAAGCACTATCAGCAATCATTTTAGGAATGAAAAAAGGGTTAAACTTTGGTGTTCCGTCGCCACCAGCAAAATTAATAACCTCCTCTTCAAAAGTTTTTAATCCGCCAATACCCGAACCCCAAATAACCCCTGCTTTATTTTTATTGATACTTTCTAAATCAAGCCCAGAATCTTTTATTGCCTCATCAGCAACAACCATTGCATACTGGGTGAATAAGTCCATCTTACGGGCGTCTTGGCGAGGAATAAACTGCGTAACGTCAAAGTTTTTTACTTCACAGGCAAACTTCGTGCGAAATTTGCTGGCATCGAACTTGGTAATGGTCGCTGCACCGCTTACGCCGTTCGACAGCCCATGCCAATATTCTTCCACTGTGTTTCCGATGGGCGTTAATGCCCCTAATCCTGTTACAACTACTCGTTTGAATGCCATAAAGTGTAATTTTGTTCAAAGTAAAATACTTAATTAAATATTTTAAGTGTCGAGTTCTGAGTGGTATAAATAAGATTTTAAGAAAACTTTTTAAAGTTTTACTTCTTAAATTATTACTCTGAACTCGACAAAAAAATACTTATTTAGAATTTTCTTCCAAGTAAGTGATAGCCTGACCTACGGTCTGGATATTTTCTGCTTGGTCATCTGGAATAGAGACGTTAAATTCTTTTTCAAATTCCATTATCAATTCTACGGTGTCTAATGAATCCGCTCCTAAATCATTTGTGAATGATGCTTCTGGAGTTACTTCTGACTCATCTACTCCGAGTTTCTCTACGATAATTTTCGTTACTTTTGTTGCAATTGCTGACATTTTGAACTGTAGTTTGGTGAAAAACGACTGCAAAGAAAACGCTTTTAAACGAAAACAACAAAATACAGGAAATTTTTTTGATGTCAGATTTGTTTCCACCTTTGCATGGTTTTCTCCTGAATGGCTCATTAACTCTAATTTTTAGCCAAAAAAGGCTCAAAAAGGCCATTCTAAGGAGAAAAAAATAAAATATTTAGTAATAAAATAATTATTATAAAAACTTTAAAAACTGATAAAGTGCTGAAAATCAATCGTTTAAAAAATCAAAATTCTGGGAATTTTGTACTCATTGCTGGCCCTTGTGTGGTTGAAGGACGAGATATGGCTTTAGAAATTGCCGAAAAGGTAAAAGCTATCACCGACCGTTTACAGATTCCTTATATTTTTAAAGCTTCTTATCGAAAAGCTAATCGTACAAAATTAGACTCTTTTACAGGTATCGGTGATGAACTCGCTTTGGGTATTCTGAAAGAAGTTGGCGAAACTTTTGATTTACCAACTGTCACTGATATTCATGAGTCACATGAAGCTGCATTGGCTGCACAATACGTAGATGTTTTACAAATTCCAGCATTTTTATGCCGCCAAACCGAGCTCTTGGTAGCTGCGGCTCAAACAGGTAAAGCCGTAAATGTAAAAAAAGGGCAATTCATGCACGGTTCAGGAATGGGCTTTGCTGTTGAGAAAGTAAAAGCGATTAATCCTAATGCAGAAGTGATGTTGACTGACAGAGGCAATTCATTTGGCTATTCTGATATTGTTGTAGATTATCGAAATATCATCGAAATGAAAGCGTTTGATGTACCAGTAATCATGGATTGCACACATTCGCTGCAACAACCCAATCAATCTTCAGGTGTAACAGGCGGCAAACCTGCTTTGATAGAAACCATTGCTAAAGCTGCTATTGCAGTAGGTGCTGATGGAATTTTTATTGAAACGCATCCAAATCCTTCGGTAGCCAAATCTGACGGAGCAAATATGCTTGCTTTAGATAAGTTAGAGGGGCTTTTAGAAAAATTATTAAGAATTAGAGAAGCTATTGTTTAATTCAACGTTAGTATGTTCAATAGCTTGAAATGTAATGCAATTTTCCAAATTGCCAACAATTCGGAAAATTGTTTTACAGTTATTTTTGCCGTAAAATAACAAATCAAGCAGGTATTTCTTTTTTTCAAAAAAGCTATTTACCTTTGGCTAATTTACTACGACGATGACTCCCAACCACCAAACAGTTTTTGTACACATGGCAAAAAGAAAAGACATTCAGGAAGAACCTGAACAACAAATCAATATCGAATTATCAGAAGAAATGGCGGAAGGTGTTTATGCAAATTTAGCTATGATTGCACATTCAAATACCGAATTTGTCATTGACTTCATTCGTTTAATGCCTGGCGTACCGAAGGCAAAAGTAAAATCTCGGGTAATTTTAACACCTGAACACGCTCAACGTTTGTTGACAGCCTTGCAGGATAATATTTCAAAATATGAAGATAATTTTGGCACAATTCGACAGACGAGCGAGCCAATGCCATTTCCAATGAACTTTGGTGGCCCAATGGGCGAAGCATAATTTTTGAAAAATGACGAGTTACGAATGACGATTTACGAATATAAGGTTGATAAATAAGCATTTATTCTTTTTTAAGAATTCGTCATTCGTAACTCATCATTCGTAAATTCTTTCCAGTTCTACAAACTCAAAATCGTACTCATTTTTTTCGTCTTTGTTGTGCGAAACTCTTGAAATTTCTTTCCATTTTTTTTTATCTAACTCAGGAAAAAAAGCATCTCCTCCCATATTTGCTTGTACTTCTGTCAAGTAAATTTTATCAGTAATGTCCAAAGCTTGTTGATAGACATTGCCACCACCAATAATAAAAATTTCTTCATTCCCTTCCGCATTTTTAGCCATTTCAATTGCTTTTTCTAAAGATTCTGCTTGAAAAACTCCTATAGGTAAATCCAAGTTTTTTTGTCGAGAAATAACAATGTTTGTTCTGTTGGGCAAAGCCTTTCCTATCGACTCAAAAGTTTTTCGACCCATAATAACAGCGTGACCTGTAGTCAAAATCCTGAATTGCTTCAAGTCTGCCGAAAGTCGCCAAAGCAATTGATTGTCTTTTCCTATCACACTATTTGAGGTCTTTGCTACTATTATTGAAATCATTTTATTTAGGATTTAGAGATTAAGAATTAGGTGTTAGGAATTAGAAATTTTGGGTAAAATTAAGAAAGTTTTTTTTGATTTTAAACCAATTAAACCTCTCCCATCCCCTACCTACATTTCACTAACCCCTAATTTCTAAATCCTAAATCCTAAAACCTAACCCCTAAATCCTATAAAGCTACCTCCTAACTCCAAAAAAAGCCCTTTCTCACTTTTATTTTTTTTTAATCAAAATATTTTTCCCAATTTCGAGTTAATATGGCATTGTGGTTGCATAAGTGATAAGCAAACACTAAACAACCTCAACCATATATGAAGATTCGTAACCACCGAGAGTACACTATTGCGTATGAAAAAGCAGCTATTATGATAGATGCTGGTTTTGGAGGAAGTTTTGAGCGTGAAAAATGTTTTCGTGAAATAATCAATGCAATTATTGCGTACGAAAATGAAACGCCAACACTTGTATTGCAATCCAAAACAGTAGGCATAAGTGCTTAAAAATAAGCTTTAACCCATGTCTTTTTTTGACCGAGTAAAAAATTTATTTAGTTCAAAACCAACAAGTGTTTTGCAAACATCGCCTGACGATGACGCATTGGTTTTGTCTAATGAAAACACCATTGCCTCGAATGAGGCGAGTGGTGTTCCTACCACTGAAGTAAGCCATTTCTCTTCCGAAATGGACAATATCCCATTTTGGCTTGAAAATGAAGATGCTTTGCGAGATGAAGGCGTAATTTTCGGTCTTTCAGAGTCAAAAGCTGAAGAAAAAATAGGTGCAATTCGCAATTATTTTGCCCATCAAACTGCTGAATTAGAAAAAACCGTTGAATATCACTCTGAAAAAATTGGAGAGTTAAATCTTTTTATTGAACAAAAAGAAAGCCGCATTAACGAACTTACAGAAAAGTCTCTTTCACTCGAAAATCGTGAACGTTCTGAGCATCAACTACCTAGAACTTTTATCGGAATCGTTCTTTCGCTGGCCATGTGTATAGGGAATTATTACCTTATTGATGAATCTATCTTGCCAAATTTCCCACAAAATCACTTTGTAATTGCATTAGGAATCTTCTTGGCTGGAATGTTCAATTTGTTTAATCCAAAGTCACTTTTTCATGAAAAAGACTCTTCAATTTCGTGGAGACAATTGCTCGAAGAAATAGGAATGCCTTTGGCTGCTTCGATTTTTGTTTTTGTACAATCAATTGATAATCAATCACTTATTCGCTCATTTGCTTTATTTCTCTTTGTATTTTTCTTGTTTCTTTTCGCAGGAAAATTACTTTTGAGCAATCTGACTGTACTAAAAACCGATTCAAGTTTGTGGTATGATAACCTCCGTTTACAAAAAGAAAAAGTAAATAAAACCCAAGCATGGGAAGAAGAAGTGGCAAAACTCAAAGCCGAAATAGACGGACATAGGATTGAAAAATGGAAAATTATTGATATCTTAAAATCACCAGAAGCCGAACTCAAACGCCTCAATGAAAGACGAGAAATGCTTGTAAAATTATTTGAAAGTGAATTTAATTTGGCAAGAAGCTACCGTGAAAAATTGACAGGTAAACAAATAAGCGAGATTTTGAAATAATGCTTAAACCAATAATAGAAGAACAAAATTTTCATGGAATAACCTTCACCAATGACAGTTTTATCAAAGGGGAATATGAAAATTGTCATTTTAGCAATTGTATTTTCTCGGATGTCAATTTGTCAAACGTTGATTTTGTCGAATGCACTTTTGATAATTGCAATTTGAGCTTGGTAAAAGTTCGCAATTCTTCCATGAAAACAGTGAAGTTTAAGCATTGCAAACTTTTAGGTTTAAATTTCAGTGAATGTAACCCTTTTTTGTTTTCAGTGAGTTTTGAAGATTGTTTTCTAAATTTAGCAACTTTCTATAAACTCAAAATGAAAGCTACAAAATTCAAAAATTGTAAGCTTCATGAGGCTGATTTTAATGAAACAGACTTGACGGCTGCCATTTTTGAAAATTGTGATTTGGCAGGAGCAATTTTTGAAAAAACAATCTTGGAAAAGGCTGATTTCAGAACAGCATTCAATTTTTCTATCGACCCAGAATTGAATCGTATAAAAAAAGCAAAGTTCTCATTGACAAGTATCAAAGGACTTTTAGATAAATATAATCTTGAAATAACATAGTAATACGCATTAGGCTGTAAGCAATACGCTTTTCAAAAAAGCATACAGCCTAATGCCTACCGCTTAAAGCAGAAATATATGGAAAATCCAGAAAATTATTATAATTCTGACTTTCAGCACGGTTATTTAATCGGCGTTGAAAATATCAGAAAAGACAAAGACAAAGAAGAAGATCCTTATGAAGGATATTTGTCGAGTCATATTTCTTATGAATGGTATCAAGAACGAATTGGCGAAAAAAAACTGGAAGTTGCCAAGATTGATACCCAAATTGCCGAAACGAAAGAAAAACAAAAAACGTCTTTCGATAAGCTACAGGAGCATGTGATGGGTGTAAGTACACACTCAAGAAAAGCTAATTTTATACAACAACAAATTGACGATAACGCATTAAATATCAAGAGATTAGAAGGCAAAAGAAATCGAAATGAATCGCCATACTCTTTATTGGCAGGTATCTTATATTTATTTGCTGGAATCGCTTTTGTAACGGGTGATTTGATTATTTCGCATGAAATTGTAGCGTATGCTCTCAATATCCGAAATAATTATGAAGCGTGGGCATTCGCAATTGGCTTGGCGATGCTCTCAGTGCTTTTGAAACCTGCTTATGACCGTTTAGTTGAACAACCATATTTGACCGAGTATTCTCCAAAAACAAAAAAAACTTATGCTATTTTCCAAGGTTTTTTGTTAGTTTTTTCGGTAGCTACTATGTTTATTTTGGGTTGGTTTCGCTATGAAGCCTACAAGACCGACAAACTAAAGGAAAGTATCAATAAGCAAATCAAATCAATGCAGTTGAATAGTCAACCGATTGATCCGACGGCAATTCAAGCGACTGATAATCAAGCGATTATTCAGAAAATGGATGAGCAGTTGAAGGCTTATGATAAATTGAATGTTGATTTGGTAAATAGTCCTTGGGCATTGATGTCATTTGTTTTGAGTGGAATTTTATTTGCGATTGCAGGTGCAATTTGTTTGGGAATTGCCTTTCCGATTCTACAAGCCTATTGGCATAACTGGCTACAAGCAGGGCCAACGATGAGGCGAATCAAAAAGCGAAACTTAAAGTTAATTGAAGAACTAAAGTTAGCTGAAGGTGATGTAGCTCAACAGATTGTTCAGAAAAGTATTTTGGAGAATGATTTGGCATTATTGCCAAATTTAGAAGAATTAAAAGCGGAAAGAAAAGAAATTTTAGCTGAAATCGCCGATTTACTTGAACGCTCACGTATAGCAGATCAAGACCGTCGCATCAATACATTTGACGATGGTTTAGAAAAAGGGAAAGCCAATCGTGAGGACATGACTGATGATGAATATGAAGAATTTAGAAGCACTTCTGTTCGACAAATGCGTAATGCACAAGATACAAAAACCGATGCTGGACCGAAAGTTTATCGCAATAATGGATTGCGTCCACACCAAGCCCTTCGCAAGGTAATTACTGAGCAATTTAACCAAAATTAAGGCCTCGTAAGTGATTGATAATAAGCGATTTAAGTTAAAAATTTAGCTTAAATCGCTTTCTTTTTTATACCATTCTGTCAAAAAATTGTATTTTATAAAGAATTTTTGCACTTTTCTGTGATTTTCTTGCAAAAGCTGCATTTTTATTAAGAAATTTGCATCGTAATCAAACGAAAATACATTATGTCAAGTAAAAAAATTGATTTTCTTATTCCTGCTGAAGTAGCTGCTGGTGCAACTTCTGGTATCCTTTTGGGTGAGTTTAATAACTGGGACTCGAGCAAAGGAGTAGCGTTAAAGCAACAAAAAGATGGCTCATTGAAAGCATCACTTAGCTTACAAGCGGGTTCGTACGAATATCGTTATTTGTTGAACGATGGCCGTTGGGTAAATGACACACAAGCTTCAAAATATAGTTATAATCCAGAATTCGCAATCGAAAACTGTGTAATCGAAGTAGTAGCAGAAGTAGCTCCAGCTAAAGCTGTTAAAGCAAAAGCAACTGTTGAGCCAGTAGCTGAAAAAACAAAAGCTCCAGCAAAAACTACAAAAGCGAAAACAGTAGCTGAACCAAAAGTTGAAGCAAAAGCAACAAAAACTGTAAAAGCTAAAAAAGCATAATTTCATTACTGAAATTAGCTTAAAAAATATTAAATAAAAGGTCTCTTGAGTTTTTCAAGAGACCTTTTTGTGTAAATTTGTTTAATAAAATAAAAAATCAGAACAAAATTATTCAAATAAAGGTTAAATGTGAAGAATCATTCATTCTAAATTCTTAATCGCACGGGCGACCCCGTCTACATTCTACATTTGAAAAATGGCACAAGCAAAAATTGAAGTTATCGAAGCTCTTCGTCGTACTGCAAAAAAATTAGATGCTGGTACTCAATATATGTGGGGACACATGGGTAGTTGTAATTGCGGAAACCTTGCTCAGGAGGTTACTAAGCGAACAAAAGCCGAAATCCATGCTTATGCTATGCAAGGTCATGGGGACTGGAATGAGCAACTAAATGACTATTGTGAAACAAGCGTAATGCCTATTGATTTAATCATTTTTGAATTGCTAACATCTGGTTTTAGTTTAGAAGATTTACAAAATTTAGAAAAATTATCAGATAAGAAAATTTTAATGCGATTGCCTGTCGAAAATCGCTACCTTCGCCACAATGTTAGAGCCGATGTTGTCGTTTATCTAACAGAGTGGGCAAATATGCTCGAAGAACAACTCTTAGAGAGCATCAAGCTGCCCAATTTTTTACAGGAAAAAGTATTAGAATATGCGTAAGATTATTTTAAGTATTGCTTTGATTATTAGCACATTTAGTGTTTTTGCACAAGAACAAATCCCAACTTCGGGTGATAGTGATAAGCCAACCCAAGTTTATTTTGAAAAACCAAGACCTGAGTGGAAAGATAAAATTCGCTATGGCGGAAATTTTTGGTTGGGTTTTTTCGGGGCTTTTTATATTGATGCCTCACCAATGGTCGGGTATGAATTAAATGAAAAAGGAACTGTTGCTGGAGTCGGCAGTACTTTTATTTTTCAAGGCACATTCAATAGAAATAGTACTACAAATACCAATAATTTTGTTTATGGGCCTAAAATTTTTGTAAGACAGCAGGTTTTTAAAAGGTTTTTTGCTCATGCCGAGTACGAATTTATCAATGCTCGTGCCGACCAGTTTTATTCATACATTGATACAAACACCGATCCTTCAAAAAAACACTGGGGAAGTTCACCACTCATTGGTGCTGGCTTTTATCAAGGTGGTGATGGCCAAAGAGGTAGCTTTATTTCATTGATGTATAATTTAGGCTTTCCAAATAGAGGTTTTATTAGTCCGCAAAGCTTGCTCGGAAGTCAGACACCAATAACCCTCCGTTATGGTTTTTTCTTTTAAAAATTCTTCACTCAAGCTCTCTAAAGAAGAGGTAGATAATTAAAATTTATTGAAAAGTCTAAATAAATACTCATATACCCTCATTTCTTCTATTTTTCTGACAGTTGTCCCGCTGATTTTTAGCTCGGTTCTTACAGTTACTGTTATTTCACATGAAAAAGAAGTTGCATTATTTAATTGGCAAGATTGGTTTTTAATTACGTTTATTAGTTGTTTCACCTCCACTTTCGCCTTTACACCACCCACCCTTTTGGCTATGATTTTTGGCTATTTCATCGGTTGGCATGCTATTTTACCAGTTTTTGCCATGAATATGGCAGCTATTTTTTTGGTAAATATCATTACCAAAATGCTTAATGGTGAACAATTCAGAAGCTATTTATCTGATAATAAGAATGTTAGTTTGATTTTAGAAAATATTCGAAAGCAAGAATTAAAGTTTATTTTCTTTACAAAACTTTCCCCGATAATGCCATTTGCTTTGACCAATTTTGTATTTGCATTGTCAGGAGCTAAGTTAAAAAATATTCTTATCGGAGGCTTTTTCGGGATGATTCCACGCACATTATTAGCTATTTGGACTGGCTCACAAGCAAAAGAAATCAAGCGATTATTGGAAAATCCGAATGAAGGAAACTTACAGAAAATTTTGATAATTATATTAATTATAATATCTGTAGGAGGAATTTTATATTTTATTCTGCCTAAAAAAGTTAATCCATAAAAAAACCTTACAGGAATAAAACGAGTGTGATGACTCGCTATCCTGCAAGGTTTTGACCTTCAATCTAGATCTGATTAAAATGATTTTGCAATATTTGTAAATTCTCTTGATTTCAATGAAGCTCCACCAACTAAACCACCATCTACATCAGGACAAGCGAAAAGTTCTTGAGCATTGGCTCCGTTGACGCTTCCACCGTAAAGAATAGAAATCTCGTCTGCAACTTCTTGACCGTATTTTGTTGCCAAATGGTCTCTCAAAACTTTGTGCATTTCTTGTGCTTGGTCATTTGACGCTGTTACGCCTGTGCCGATTGCCCAAATTGGCTCATAAGCAATGACCGTTTTTTGTAATTCCTCTGCTGAAAGATGAAAAAGACTGTTAGTGATTTGGCCACGAACAAAATCGAAGTGAATGCCTTCGTTGCGTTGTTCTAAAGTTTCGCCACAACAGAAGATTGGTGTTAAACCACCCGCTAAAGTTGCATCAACTTTTTCTGCCAAAAATGCATCTGATTCGTTGAAATACTGGCGACGTTCGCTATGTCCGATAATTACATGACCAACACCTACTGATTTCAACATCGGAATCGAAACTTCTCCCGTATATGCACCAGAAGCTTTTGGATAACAGTTTTGAGCTCCTAAAGAAACTTTATCGGTGTCTATTAATTTTCCGAATGTACTTAAATATGGGAATGGTACACAAAGCACAACCTGCACATTAGGGTTTACAACTTCGTCTTTAACCATATTTACAACTTCTGAAAGTAGGATTAAACCTTCTTCAAAAGTTTTGTTCATTTTCCAGTTACCAGCGGCAATTTTTTTTCTCATTTTTCTTAGAATCTTTGTTTTAAAAGCCTAAAGGTACGAGTTTTTCTGTACTCTGACAATTGGTATTGTAGAACAATTTTCCAAATTGTTCTATATAGATAAGTATAATTTGGAAAATTGTTCTACATTTAAAACCACATTTCCATAGCCACATCGGCACGTTGATAAGAAGATGAGAAATTTTCTATACGCCTGAAACCTAATTTTTCATAAAGAGTAAGTGCAGGCGTAAGGCTTGAATTTGTTTCTAAATATAACCTTTTTGCTCCTAACTCTTTGGCTTTTTCGACGGCTGCTTCGCCAATTAACCCGCCAATGCCTAAGCCACGTGCCGATTCAGTGACACCCATTTTACAAAGCTCATAAGCATCATTGCCTATTGGTTTGAGTGCAGAAGTTCCTAAATACTCTTCTCCCCGGCGAGCTAATAAAACGGCTCCACCAGTTGCCAAAAAGTATTTTTCAGGATTTTCGAGTGAATCTAAATCGCCTTTTTCTACTTTGAAGTATTTATTAATCCACTCATAATTGATTTGCTTAAAAGCCAATTTTTGAGCTTCATTTTGTGGGTCGAGGTCGATGATTTCTATTTTTTGCATATTTTAAAATATTTAAATCGTCTGTAAGGCTAAAATTGTCCTTAAATTGTCTGTGAGGACACAGACAATGGCTCTTTTTGATGTGTCGTTGTGCCGTGCTGTTGTCTGTGTCCTCACAGACAACGACTACAAACCCGAAGCCACATCTCGAATCGTATCCAGCAAATACTCAGTCGAAGTTTCGGTTTTTCGATGATTAATGAGACATGCTCGCAATACAAACTCACCATTTAACTTAGTGCTTGTAATAAATACTCTTCCATCAGCTTCGAGAGCGGGTATAAGCTTTTGATTCAGATCAGCAATTGCTTCATCATCGCTTAAATTTCCCTTGTAACGAAAACACGCCACTGCCAACTCAGCTTTTGATTTCAGTTCAAAATCACTTGATTTTTCAATGAGTTGTATCAAATAGTTGGTCAAATCTATGTCTTTTTGAATCATAGCCCTAATTCGGTCAAAACCATAAGCCTTTACCGAGAGCCAAACTTTGAAGGCTTTTGCATTACGAGACAATTGAAAATAATGTTCATTAAATTCCAAGCGAGCATTGACATTTACTTGTAATTCAGTTGCCAAGTAATCAGCCCCTTTGAAATACGTTTCTTTCATTTTCCCCCAATCTTGCACCAAAACACAACCAATCTCAAAAGGTTGGTAAAGCCATTTATGAAAATCCAAAGCAATCGAATCGGCTTTTTCTAAACCTGCATATTTATGCTTCAATGAAGGCAAAGCCGAAGCTAATCCTCCATAAGCACCATCAACGTGAAACCACATCTCATATTTCTTAGCAATTGCCGAAAGTGCTAACAAATCATCAATAGCCCCAGTGTTTACTGTTCCTGCATTACCAACCACACAAAATGGCATAAAACCATAGGCAATATCCACTTGAATTTGTTCTTCTAAAGCCCCTATATTAATGGTTAAATCATCATTTGTGCCAATTTTTCGAAGCTGATTTGTACCTATTCCTAACAAAGACAAACTCTTATCAGTACAATTATGCGTTTCTTTTGAGCAATAAACTGTAAATGGCTTCAAACCAAAAAGTCCATTTTGTTTAACATCAAATTTCTTGAAAAATATATTCCGTGCAACTGTCAAACCAGCCAAATTTGCTTCCGAACCACCACTAACCATCGCACCACCCGCATTTGGTGTATAATCAATCATCTCGGCAGTCCATTTAATCACCCGCTTTTCGATTTCGGTCATGGCAGGTGCTAAATGCCACTTTGTGTTATTTTGGTTAATGGTTGATAGCAATAACTCAGCAATCGTTGACATCTGGTTTCCTCCCGACATCACGTAGGCGTACATATTCTTTCCTAAATTGCCCGTTGCACTATCCAGAACTTTTGTTTTTGCTTCTTGCAATAATTCCAAACTATCTTTCCCATGCAGTGGAAGAGGCTCATCGAACCAACTTTCGACTTCTTCTTGTGAGTTTACGTTGAATCCTTTAATGGCATCCAAATTTGCATATTTTTCAAGAATCATTTCTGAAGTTTTATTGAGAATATCTTGAAATTCTTCTTGGGTATAATCTAAAGTATTATTCATTTGTTAATTAATTTAATGTCAATCGGTAAATTTTAAGGCCAGCAATTTGAGCAAGTTTATAACCTGTAGGTACACTTTCTCGTGGCATTAATTCAAAGCCATTTCGCTCATAAAATCGATGAGCAGCGTGAGCGGGTGGAGGCGTATCCAGCCATATTTCTTGGTAGTCTTTTTCTTTAGCATATTGAAGTAGGGTTTCAAAAAGATGCTGGGCTAAGTTTATATCCTTATTTCCTCGCATTGATTTATCAAGAAACATTTTTCTTAAAACAGCTTGTTTTTCATTTAGTGGTTCTAAACCAATCGTACCCATGACTTGGTTTTCTTCGTTTAACGCTACCCAAAAGCGACCATTTTTATAAAATTCTGCAATGTTAGGTAAATCAGGTTGGTCTTGTGCAGTTAACCCAAGCAAAAATTCATCATTTTGAATGCCCAAAACTAAGTTTTCAACTTGTTTTTGATAAATGTCGGAGTATGTTTGTATTGAAATTTTCATACCTAAAAAAATTAATTGTTTTTTACGTGGACTATTTCTTCTTTGTTTCTTGGAATGCCTTCATAAGCTCGGTATAAGATTTTGAGGCAAAAAATGCTTCCATTTCCTCTAAAGCATTCAATATATTGGTAGATTGTGCATCAACTACTTGTCGGTTTACTTCTCGAATATCGTCCCAAATTAATTGTAATTGAGGTAAGAGGTTCAAGCCTTTTTTACTTAATTTCAATAACCTTTTTCGGGCATCTTCTTTAGATTTTGTGGAACTTATCCAACCTTTTTTTTCTAATTCTTTGGCCAATTGAATCACTGCTGGGTGTGAAATATTCAATTTTTGAGCAATATCCATTATACCTAGTTCTTTTTCTTGCGAAAGTAAGTAGTAGAGCGGAAACCATTTTGGCTCAAATTCGATACCATTACTTCGGTAAAACTCTGCTCCCGCACGCATGATATAATCGCTCATGCGTTTAAGCCGACTGGCGATGATTAATGGCCCCAATTTTGAAAAAACATCTTGCATTGTGTAATTAGTTACGTAATTGATTACGCAAATAAAAATAGATTTTTTTTGTAATGCAAGTTTTTAATTTGCTCTTTTATTTGAACACAATTTGGAGAATTGTGTTACAAAGCAAGATTCGGTTTGATTGAAAGAGGAAAATGAGCAATTTTTGTAGAAAAACAATAGAAAATGCTTGAAAATATAGATTTTAAAACATATTTAGAAAACCTTGACCAAAATGGTTACGTAGTTTTACCTCAAATAATTTCTGATGCGAATTGTGACGAATTAGCAAAATCTTACGAAAATCAGTCAGATTTTAGAAGTGTAATTAATATGAAACGCTACCAATTTGGGAGTGGGGAATATAAATATTTCAAGTATCCATTACCCAATATTATAGAGGAATTACGTCATGCTTTGTACCCACATTTGGCACAAATTGCTAATGATTGGATGATAAAATTGGGTATTGAAAAGACTTTCCCGAAGCAATTAGATGAGTTATTGGAAATTTGTCATCAAAGCGGTCAAAATCGCTCAACGCCTTTGATTCTAAAATATGAAAAAGGCGATTGGAATGCCTTACACCAAGATTTATACGGCGAAATATTTTTCCCTTTTCAAGTAGTTATTTTCTTGACTCAACCGAATGTAGATTATACAGGCGGAGAATTTATAATGGTTGAAAATCGCCCTCGGATGCAGTCGAAAGGTGTTGTTTTACAACCAAATAAAGGTGAAGCGGTTATTTTTACGACTAATTTTAGACCAACTTTAGGCGGTCGAGGTTATTACAGAACTTCGATGCGACATGGCGTAAGCGAAGTCCGAAGTGGTAAAAGAATTAACCTGGGTATCATTTTCCATGATGCAAAATGATACCCTAATTTTCGATTATTTTTTTCTCAAGGCATTTACACCCCACATGACCAAACTTATCAAGACTACTATTACGGTTATACCAGCGAATACCCATTTTACCATTCCTAAATTGGAAGAGAAATTTGCCCAAAAATCGGCTTTTTCTGGAAAAGCATTGAGCATTTTTATAATGCCAAGGTTTTCGCATAAATCAAATACTAGACAACCTAAAGGAAGTAGATTTAGCGAACCGAGATTCCAACTATTCTTTTTGAATAAAAAACTCAAAAGCAATATAAAAGCTGTGGTATAAGTAAGTGGATAAACGATGTCAACAAATGATTCGACAAAAAGGTAAACTTCACGCCCTTTTTCGCCGTAGCTTTCAAGAATACTAAAGGCTTTTTCGGGGGTAAAGCCGAAACTCAAGTCAAGCAAACCACGATTAAGTTCGGGGTCGAATTGCTTTTGAAAGTAAGGCAAAATTGCACCCGAAAATGTAAATTGTGCTGCTAAAAAGCCTAAAACAAGGTAGCCATTGGCTTTACTGTAGAAGAAATCAGAGAGTTTTTTCATGGGTTTGGTTGGTTATTTGCAGGTAAATGTTGTTACTAAACTATGGCCTTCGTTTAAAAATACGACTTTTTTCTCAGCATCTGAAGCAGTTATTCTCACGGCGTATTTTTTATTAGGTTTCAATATCGGCATATTATTGCCATAAATTAATGTGGTTGAGCGAATATTTTTTTGCTGATATATCGGAATCGTTACCGACTCAATGTAAGCATTAGCATTTACTTCCACATCGGGCAGTTCCACCAATTTGAAATCAAAGTTTACGCTTTTTATGAAGCCAATGACATTCGACCAATTGAACATAATAGGGCGATGAGTGTCAATGCTGATAATATCTTCGTCTTTTGGGAAAATTATGACTGGCGGTTCGACATATCTAATATTAATTGGATTACTACAACCCAATGGCTCGTCGAATGATAAGACTGAATTTGTCGCAAAATCTAAGGCACGAATACAAATATTATATGTTCCTTCGGGGAAACTATTTCGTGCAATGACTTCGGGGTTAATTTCAGAATACTCTACATTATTTCCATCAAAAAAATCTTGTAATTCTTGCCAGTTTTTAAAGATTTTTATCTCATTCGGATTTAAGATAATTGGTTTTGTAGGTTGAAAATTTGGCTTTGTTTTAACCCAAAATCCGTTATCGCCAGTAATACTACCAAGCAATTTTATTTGCTGGATCTGTCGGGTGTTATTCTTGATTTGAATGGTTGTTTTTCCTGTCGCAAAGATATAGTCGAGCAAGTATGGTGTATAGGGGGGAGCCACCGAAACATTGACCGAAACTTGTTGTGCGAAAGAAAAATTAACAATTAAAGTGCTGATTATGAGTAAGATGTGTTTTTTCATGGCTTTAAAAATTTAATTGATATTCGATTGTTCCTCTGTTTTCAGAGAATGATTGTACACCTTTGCTTTTTATCAAGCTCCAATTGAGCGATAAGGTATGTTTCTTGAAAAATGTATAAGATATATCAGAGGAGGCATTTAAAACATTGCCTTTTTCGGCATAATCATAGATTTTTTGTTGGCTAAACATATAGCCCAAATTGGAGGTCAAAACCAAATTGTTTTCTTTCAAGAAACGCTTACTGATACTTGCAGTTGGGCCGTGAAAAACGCTTTCGATGTCAAGAGCTTTGGTGAGCGTATAAGAATAATTAATGCTCAAATCAAGGTTTGAAAGTAGGTTTTGATAAGAATAACTGGCGTTATAATTCCAATTTTGATTTTCATTAAAAATGGCTGTTCGGCTATTCAAATCTTGTAACTCTTGGTAAATAGCCGAAAGCATAAAAGTTTGCATAGTGCTTTCACCAATACGCATATACATCGAATTGAGCGAAAGCGTTTTGTTATTTTGAGCAATTTTTAGTGTATCAATTAAAGGCAAATAACCGGCTTTTTGTGTGATTCCGTAATTAGAATAGAGAAAATCGGTTGAAAAATTTTCATTTGGAGCATAAACGATTGCTGCCGAGCCAATCAAGCGATTGGTTTGTACTTTTTTCTGATTCAAGAGATTGTCATGCTGTAAACCAATGCTCGTATTGAATTTCAATTTACTTTTAAATAAACTCACGTTTGGATTAAAAGTATAGCTTTCTATATCGTTTTGAAAATAATAGGCACCCATAGTTTTGAACTCAGGTTCGATGCGTTTGTATTGAATTTTGGTATTGAAAATCTTTGATTTATAGCCAATAGCAGACTGAAAAGCCGTTGAAAGTTGGGTCGAAACTCGTGGAATAAATACTTTATGTATAGCATCCAAAGCCTTAATATTGATAAATTCTCCGATGGCTTCCGTGCGAATATCTCTTGTGTAGGCACTCGCCGAGCCATCCAGCTCAAAAGTGAATTTCTTTTTAATTTTTAATCTCGAACTGATGCCAAAAGCCAAGTTTTCGGCAGGCTTAATATATTGATAATCAGGCGATAAACTAATCGAGTTTACATCATCGGCTACTTTCAAAACTATCAAATCTACATAATTTGTTTTTGTTCCCACGCCGATGCGAGAAGCAAAACCAGTACGTTTAAAGAATGGTATGCGGTCGGGCTCGGCAAAATTATTTTCGATGGCACGATTGAATTTTCCATAAATAAAGCCAAATCTGAATTTTTTAGGATTCAGTTCAATGCCTGTTCCCAGAAAAGTATGACCTGCTAATGTGAACGGTGAAAAATATACGTTACGATAACCACCATGCAAAACTAACCAGTTTTTATACAAAGGACTTGCTCCAACTTGGTTATATGGTTGTCTGAATCGGTTGTTTTGGCTGCTATAAATCATTGTTACGGGTACAAACCAGCCATTAGAAGTTTTGAAATTGATTTTTCCGTTTATTCCCCACGGATTGAATTGTCCACGAGGGGCGTCCAAACCATTCATTTTATAGTAACCCGTCGAGATACTCAAATTTCCTGAGACAGTCAATTTTGGTACAACAATTTTGACTGAATCAACCTTTGTTTTGGTTGAATCATTAGCAAAAATTTGTGTATAAATAGAGATGAAAATAATTGTAAGTATGATAGTTTTCATGGCTAAAATCTATATCAGATTGATGATACAAATTTGCATTTTTTTGATGCCTGAAATCAATACAAACTTGTTTGTATTTTTGTGTAATTGTTTGATTATTAGTTATTTAAAACACAAAAAGAGCTTCTTTAAAGAAAGCTCTCTTTGTAATTATTACCAAGTGATGATGTTTCAATTTCCTGCATTCGGGCTATTGTTATCATCCAATTTCCAAACGATGCGAGTCAAATCTCCTGATGGAATAAATGGAAGTCCTGGAGCTGGACAAGGAATACATTCGGCCCATCCTTCGGTGATAACTTTAATGCCACATTCACAATCTAAACCACCGTTTGTGCTACCATCATGGTTACCTAATGCTAATTGTTTGAGATTATTTTGGCATTTCATTCTAACCATTACGGTTTTTCCACCTCTTCGTGTGATATAAAGTGTTCCAACTTTTCCAAAATCGACGGTGTTATTTCCTTCTACTAACCTTACACTTTTTTCAACAGTGTTTTCAAGAGGATTTTGTGCAAAAAGGGCGGTACTTAAACTTGAAATAATAAGAGTTACGATTATGAGCATTTTAGTTTTCATGATATTTTGAATTTATTTAAAGAGTTGATAATGAGTAAATTATAATCTTGATGCTGCTTCTCTTACTTTCTGAACGGCTGGCAATAAAAGCCCGATATTCCATTCATTTTGACCGTTCGATAAATCGCAAGGTTTACACATACACATTCCGATATTTTTGTTGGCTGTGCCAAAACACGCATCTGGTACTGGACATTTACAAGGAATTGTTGGAGCACCTTCGACTGTACCATCGCTTGGATTTAGTCGCACGATTTTCCCAGCGGCATCTTGGAAAATCACATTTGAGAAAGTTTCTCCACGCTTCACAAATCTGATTGTTCCTCTTCCGTTTGGAATCTGAACTGCGTTAGTTCCTTCAGTCATTTTGATAGAACTTATCAAAACATTTTCTAATTCATAACTTTGAGCTGAAACTTTGCCTACCAAAGTTACTACTAAAAAGGCGAATACTACGATTGATTTTTTCATGGCTTGTTTTGTTTGTAAATATTGCTCGGCGATACGCCATAGCTGTTTGGTTAAAAGTTAGATTTAATTTTGTTTGTGAATAATAATTTCTAAACGACTTGGTTTGGTAGTTTCAGTAGAATTTGCTCCTGCCGAAATCGTGTTACCAGTACAACCGTAGCAACAATATCCTTCTATACAAATTTTATGGCATCCACCTTTGCAGTTATCACAATTACTCTCGCAACCGGGCACTTGGGCAGTAGGGTCGCCTGTTGGACCACCCAAACCAAGTTTATAAATTTTACCCGTAGCATCTTGAAAATTAGCATTTTGTACTTGTCCGCCTCGATACAAGAAACGAACTGTACCTGTACCATTAGGCACTTGAACGGTATTTATTCCTTCTTGAAATCTTACACTAAAGTCATGTGTACTTACTTTGCCAGCACCATGTTGTGCCGAAACTTTGCCAACTAAGGCTAATATTAATAATACGAAAACTAAGATTGATTTTTTCATGGCTGTTTTTGTTTTGATTGTTAAAAAGATGATTTGATAATAAAAATGATATTAATTGTTACTGTCTGGCGGCATTTTTAAAATAGATGGTTGATGTTGAAGGCTCACTATTTGAAGACGAACTCGAAGATTTGAGCGGCTTACATGCCATGCAGCCAAACCCACCATTGCCTTTGTCATCGTTCCAAGTGAAGGCAATGTATTTGTATTTTCCACAAGTACCACAATCGTCTCTTCCTCCCGATTGAGGTTCAACATTGCCTTTAATGATGCTTCCCGTTTCTGTTTGTTGCATTACCTGTGCTACTTCACCGTTTCTAACAATGATTCGTAGAGTAGATTTTGATTTTGGAATCGGGATACTATTTAATCCATTCACTAATCGAACTTCAATTGAGCTGTCATGCTCTGGCTCTGACTGTGCTGACGCTGAAAATGTTATTACAGAAAGTAATAAAAATGTGACTGTTAAAAAATTAGATTTCATGGTTTCTTTTTGTTTTTATTATTGATAGTTGTTTTTACTAAATACTTGATAATAAGGATATTAGTTCTTATTCGGATTCGCCATCGATACCATCAAATCGCAAAAAATGATTTCCGCCACCTCCGCCACTACTTTTGCAAACACAAATACTCATTTGTTGTTCTTCATCTTCCCAGCAAGACACGCCATTAGGACAGTCCATATTTCCTGAGGTTTGACCATCGGTTTTAGTTTTAAATCTTTTAATTTTTCCAGATACTTTTTTTAGACTCAAATTAAAAATATTACCTTCACGCACAAGAATTAGCAAAGTCCCTTTGTTCTTTTCTAAGTTTACAGTATTCATCCCTTCTTGTAATCGAACCGATTGTCTGAATGACAAATCCGATAGGCTTACTTTGCCTGCTCCTTGTGCTAAAACTACGTTTGCGATTGTTGAGAGAATAAAAAATGTGATAATAAGTGTTTTCGTTTTCATGGCTGTTTTGGTTTTATTTATAGGACTATTTTGATGCTACAATTTGGCAGATTCGCTACCCCGATTTCAATACTAACTTGTTTGTAATTTTAAGGTTTTTAATCATTTCCCATCTTTCTGCAAGACAATTTTGCACTTTTGAGAGAGGTTGGTTGGTCTTTACATATACATATACTCATTGTTTGGTCATAATCTTCCCAGCATAAATTTCCATTCGGGCAGTCTGATAATGATTCAATATTATCTGTAGGTTTGAACCTATTTGCTTTACCAGAAACATTTTGGTAAACCAAACTGAAAATTTTATTATCACGTACAAGTATTGATAAGCTACCTTTGTCTTTTTCTAATTTCACAGAGTTGTTGCCTTCTCGTAAAGAAATTTCTTGAGAGAAAGATGTTGATGAAAATGGGTTTTGAGCAAAACTTAAGGTGCAAGCAAATATTAATAGAGCGATTACGATTTTGATAGTTTTCATGGCTTTTTAAAATTTATAGGTTTTCAATGCTATTGTTTTGATGATGCAAAGTTGGCAGATTTGCTACCCCGATTTCAATACTAACTTGTTTGTATTTTTGAAATTCGTCCAAAAGAGTTTTAAAATTTGATTCCCTTTCAACGATGCAAAGTTGGCTGATTCGCCTCCTCAGTTTCAATACTAACTTGTTTGTATTTTCGGTTTTCTCTGCTTATTTTTGAGGAACACTTGCCCGACTCCATGAAAAACTATTTACTTTTTTTTATTTTATTAGTATTTTCTCATGCAGCTATCGGGCAGAAGTTATTGGAAATAAACACTACTGACGAACTTCCTCTCAAAGATTATTTGTATCACCTCGAAGATGCTAAAGGAGATGTTGATATTCTACAAGCCATCAAATTAGCCCAAACAGGTAAATTTACTTTTGCAAAAAGTGCTACCAGCCGACAAGATTTTGGCTATAATACTTCTTCAAAACATTGGCTTTATTTTGAATTAGCATCTAAGCAAAAAAAAGAATTGATGCTCGAAATTGAATATGCCAACATCGACCATCTCGAACTTTTTGAAGTAAAAAATGGCAATATTCGCTCGTTGGGCTTTTCGGGCGATATTTATAAATATGCACAAAGGCCTTATTACAACAATAATTACATCTTTTTACTGCGATTAGCTCCCAATCAAAAAACGCAATATTTCCTGCACGTCAATCAACCAAATGCGATTTTGTCATTTGCGATTAGGCTTTTTCAGTACGATTATTTTAAGCAAACCGATAGGCGTGAGTATATACTTTGGGGAATTTACATTGGTATTATCATGATTTTATTGGTAGTCAATTTGGTGATGTTGATTACGATAAAAGACTGGATATATTTTTGGTACATTCTTTATCAGCATTGCATTACGATGCACCTTTTTTCGGATGCAGGTTTGGGCTTTCAGTACCTTTGGCATGATTACCCGCAGTTCAATATTTACGACCCTGTTTACCTTTATATTTGGGGAGCAATGATTGCTCAATTGACATTTATGCAGTATTTTATTCACCAAAACCGACACAATAGTAAGGTTTTTAAGTGGATAATGGGTTTTAAAATCTTCCTCACTTTTGCTTTGGTTTTGGCAATTGGTATTCATTTTTTTGAAATAAAAGGCAAGGAATTATACATGTACAAAGCAGTTGCTACGGCAACCTCAATTTTTGTATTAATCATGTGCATCCTAACTGTTGTGAGTCTTTATGAAAAGCGAAGTGCCAAAGAAAAATTAGTAAAATACTACGCTTATGCCTTAGTTTTCCAGTTTTTAGGCTACATAATTGTCACTTTATTGAATCTTAGCCAATCGAAAGGTTTGAATTTGCCTTTTGATATCGAAACCTACGTGGTGATGGGAGTTGTGGTGGTCATTGATATATTTTTCTTTTCGTATGGATTGGTTTATCGTTTTGAAAGTTATAAGCGATTGAATCAAAAACTTGAACTTAATATTTTAAATACGAAGCAAGAAAGTCAAAAACGAATCATCGAGTCGCTGGAAGAAGAAAGAAGGAGAATTTCGCAGGATTTGCACGATGATATTGGTGCTACATTGGCAACGGCAAAAGGTTATTTATCGGTTTTAGGACGAGATAAAAAATCACAAGAATTGATTAATTCTCAAAACTTAATTGATAGTGCCGCAGAAGAACTACGCACGATTTCGCATACTTTAATGCCTAAAAACTTCAATAAAATTGCTCTTTCGAGAACGATTGATGAAAGTATCAGAAAAATAAATTCAGATAAAACACAGTTTAAATTTATTACCATTGGCCAACAAAAGAAACTTTCTGAATCGAAAGAATTGCTCATTTTTAGAATGCTGACCGAGTTGCTCATGAATATTCAGAAACACTCGGAAGCCACCGAAGCAACGGTGCAATTGATTTATCACGAAGAGTTTCTGAACCTAATTGTGGAAGATAATGGCAAAGGTTTTGGTGAAAATATGCACGACGGCAAAGGTTTCCGCAACCTTTATGCACGTGCCGAATACCTAAAAGGAGAATTATTGATCGATTCGAACGAGTATGGGACTTCCGTGATTTTGACAGTACCAACCAAAGAAAGCATAAACTTGGAAACTCAATGATACGAAATCTTCTCATACTACTTTTGCTGGTTATTGCGTCAATCTTTGGGTTCTCGTGGTATCATTATCATTCTGTGAAAAATATCAATTCTTTAACCCTTGAAATTGAACATTTTGAAGACCTCCAAAATATTAATGACCCTAACAAATTAATTCAGAGCGATTTGTTCAAGAAACTACCGCAATCGCAAAGCAATTTTGGCAATATCAAAACAATTCAATGGTTTAGATTTAAGTTGGAAGCGGGACTTGTGCCGAGAGAATTATCGCTTGAAATTACGAATCATACTATCAATGAACTTGAATTATTTGAGTTAAAAAATGACACTTTAATTTCACTTGGAAAAACAGGCGACTGGTATAAATTTAGTCAAAGGCCGTCTCCAACCAAGAACTTTGTTTATCCTATCAACTTAGATTCTTATCAAAAAGCTACTTATTTGCTTAAAGTTGACAAAAAAGACGAAAATTTGATAACCGAAATCTTACTATGGAATACCAATGATTTTGAGAATAGCGACCAGCGAACATATTTTTTATGGGGCTTTTTTGTCGGCATTGTGCTGTTGATTGTTATGCTAAGTATGATTTTTGGATGGCTTACTAAAGACCCTGTTTATATTTGGTTTACACTTTATATTCTCGGTTTATCTCTCCGACAATTGACTGACTCTGGACTTGGATTTCAATATATTTGGTACGATTTTCCTATTTTTAATCGCCCAAATCCTCTTTTGCAAGCTCTTTGGTTATTTTTGCCTACAATGCTTCAGTTTCAACAATACTTTTTTGAACTAAAGAAGTATCATAAAAAACTGTATTATTTAGCTGAATTCTTCAAGTATTTTTTTATAAGCTTATTTTGTGTTTTTCTAATATTGCAACTATCAGGATATGTATTAAATCATAACCTATACGTTCTAAGTGCCAAGATTCATTCAATCTCTTCTTCTTTAGGTACTTGTGTCTTTTTATTGATTGCGATTGTTCACTTAAGGTCTAAAGATATTCTCAAACGTTTCTTTGCCATAGCCATTTTAGTGCAATTATTGGGTTTTATACTTGTAATTGTGAAAAATCTGCTACAACAATACCAAGAAAAGAACCTAATCATGCCCGAGTCACATATCATTTATTTGTGGATATTTTTGATTGATATGATTTTGTTTACCTACATTTTATCTGTCCGATACCGCAGTTCGTATAACAAAAATCAACAGTTACAAATAGGATTAATCCAAGTACAGCAAGAGGTAAATCAAGGCGTAATTGACTCTCTTGAATCGGAAAGAGAACAAATAAATTTGATGCTACAAAGTGGAGTTGGCGATAAATTAATCGAAGCCCAAAATCAGATTAAAAACCTTGAAAATACGCCATTATTAAGCGATTCTTTAAAATTGATTGATAAAGCCAATCAAGATTTAAGTAAAATCTCCAAGAATTTATTACCAATAGAATTTGCTGAAAAAGGGCTTGTTCAGACTGTCCAAGAACTAATTTTGAAACTCAATCAAACCCAAAAAATCACTTTCAATTACACTGTAAAAGGCAACGAAACTCGACTTAGCACTCAAAAAGAAGTACAGATTTATCGAATTATTAGTGAATTGATAAATAATATTCTGAAACACTCGGCTGCATCTATAGCCCAAATTTCATTCAATTATGAGAATCAAAAATTAATTGTTTTAACAGAAGATAATGGTAAAGGGTTTGAAATCAGCAAGTTAGATGCAAGTACAAGTGGAATTGGCGTAAAAAACTTGTATTCAAGGGTAAGTTATTTGAAAGGAGAAATCAAAATTGATTCAGGAAATGAAGGTACTAAAATCACGATTGAAATTCCGACTTGATAAAAAATACAAACTTGTTTGTATTTTTTAATTAATACTGTTGTCCTATTTTGCGAGTTCAAACCATAATGATGTTCAAAAAAATACTAAATACTCTTTTTGCTGTACTAATTTTCAATTCAGTATGGTCGCAGGAAATGACAAAAACGCTTGAAATCAAGCCTAATAATTCATTTTCTTTGAAGGGATATTTGTATCGTTTTGAAGATAAAACCAACCAGCTCAACGAAAAAACAATTCAACAAAAAAACTTTGAATTGCTGAAAAATGAAAAAGTAAATGTAGGTATTACCTCTTCCAATCATTGGGTAAAATTTAAGATCAAAAACACTGATAGTCAATTAATTACATATTTTGTAGAAGTAGTAAATCCAAGAATTAATCATTTGGATATTTATGAATTTCGAGCAGATTCTAGTACGAAAAACACCTTAACTGGCGATGCTTTGAAATTTGAAAGCAGAGGATTCCCCAACCGAAATTTTGTTTGTCAACGTTCGCTCAAACCAAACGAAGAAGCGATTTATTATATCATGGCCGAAAAACGCTACGAAGTTTTGAATTTTAAGGTTCAACTTTGGGAGGCAGATGAATTTGAGACAAACGACCGAAAAGATTATTTGAGTTGGGGCATTTTATTTGGACTTACTTTGATTGTTTTGTTGCTCAATGCCGTTGTTTGGTTTGCCACCAAAGACTCAGTTTATGGCTGGTTTATGATGATTATTTTGGCAGGGGCATTTAATATTGGAGCAGCTACGGGACTAAGTTTTCAATATTTATGGCCGAATCATCCTGATATAAATTCTTATTATCCACAGACATTTTCATCGTGGTTGGTGGTATTGTTTCAGTTGTATTTTATGCAACAATTCATTGGTCAAACGGCCCAAAACAGTCGTATTTTTCATTTTGTCAAGAAATTTCAACGCTTCATCATTGGCACTTTGATTGTAAGTATTATTGTGCTGATTTTAGGTTTGATTCCAAAACATTACTTCGGAATCATGCTTATTTTGTCGCTTCTTTTCGACTTTATGGTCATCCCGTTAGGAATTATCAGTGTCATTGAACGTATCAAAAAGCGTGAAAAAATCATCTTGTTTTTAGGAGCAGTAACAATTTTTAAATCATTAGTAGTTTTGATTTACCTTGTAAATGTTGCTTTACAACTCTTTGAATTTGATAGCTTATCGGTAGTTTTATATGATTTTTTGTTTGATTTAATCATCCTTTCGTTGGGTGTTTTGTATTTTGGATTTAGTAAATTCCGTAGTCAAAATGAAGAATTATTAACAGCACTTCACCAAAACGTACAAGCACAATCTCAGCAAGTAATTGATGCTCTCGAAATCGAACGAAACCGAATTGCCGAAGACCTTTATGACGATGTTGGAGCAATTCTCTCAACGGCTATTGGTTATATTTCGAGCGTGATGCGAAAAGCAGAAATCAAGGAAAAGTATCCGATAATTCCTGAAGCACGAAAACTCTTGGAACGAGCAGTAGAAAATCTTAGAAATGTTTCTCATAACCTGATGCCGAAAAATTTTGCTCAATTGGGTTTGTCAAAATCTCTTGCCGAAACGATTGATAAAGTGTCAGAAACCAGCGATATTCAATTTGAATATTTGGTCATTGGTAAAGAGAAAAGGCTTAGTTCTTCTGTCGAAATTCAAGTTTTTAGAATTGCTTCTGAACTTATCAACGATATTTTGAAAAATTCTTTTGCCACAAAAGCTACTTTGCAATTGGCTTATAATGAAGACAATTTAACACTTATTTCGGAAGATGATGGCAAAGGCACACCGATTTATAATAATCTCGAATCAAAAGTGAATTTTATCAACGGAACGCTTAATTTAGACATCAATGATGATGGCGTTACGGTAATTGTTGAGATTCCTTATTAGCAACTGGCTTTTAGCAGTTTGTCGAAAAACATAATATACTTATTATCAATTAGTTACAAGTATTTGACAAGAAATTATAAAAGGCTAATTGCTAACAGCTAATAGCCAAAAGCTGAATAAAACTATGACAAAAATACTAATAGCCGACGACCATCAATTATTTAATGATGGAATAAAAATGATGCTTTCGCCGGAAGATAACCTCCAAATAGTAGGGCAAGTTTTCACAGGAAAAGATGTCATGGATGCTATACATCGACTATCGCCTGATGTGGTTTTGCTTGATATAAATATGCCTCATTTGAATGGGTTGGATGTGGCAGCTCAAATCATGCAGCATCATCAAAGCGTAAAAGTAATTATTCTGACGATGTATAACGACCGAAAATTTGTTGAAGATTGTCAGAAAATGGGCGTTCAAGGTTATATTTTGAAAAATTCCGGCGTTGATGAAGTCATTATGGCCATTGAGGCGGTGGTTGCCAATAAAAAATATTACGACCCAAAACTTACCAAAAGCACTACAAATAATCAGCATACGGATGATTTTTTCATGAAGCAATTTCAGTTAACCAAGCGTGAAATTGAAATCATTGGACTCATCGGAAAAAGTTATACGAATGAAGAAATTGCCGATAAATTATTTTTGAGCATTGCCACCGTCAAAACTCACCGCAATAATATTAACCTCAAACTCGGCATCAATAAACCCGCTGATTTGGTTAAATTTGCCCTCGAAAATGGACTGGCTTAAAAACAGTGCATCGCTCTAAAAATTAACCCCATTATAAAATGAAAATCGTTTTTCTTGATGCTTATACGCTAAATCCTTTGAATGATTTAGATTTATCCATATTACATACACTCGGTGATGTAACGCTTTACGACCGCACTGCACCTGAGCAAATCATTGAGCGAGCGAAAGATGCCGAGATTATTTTGACAAATAAATGTCCACTTAATGCAGTCAGTATCAGTCAGTTGCCTAATCTAAAATATATTGGAGTTGTTGCCACGGGCTATAATATTATTGACATTGATGCTGCCAAATCACGAGGAATAACCGTTGCCAATGTGCGTGGGTATAGCTCCGCCTCAGTTGCTCAATTGGTATTTTCAATGATTTTAAGTTTCACAAATCGAGTTGTGGAACACGCCGAAAACATTGAAAACACATGGACATCTTGCCCTGATTTTTGTTTTTATCATTCACCTTTAGTGGAACTGGACGGGAAAACTTTGGGTATTATTGGCTTGGGCGATATTGGTAAAAAAGTAGCAAAAATTGGCTTAGGTTTTGGTATGAAAATATTGGCAACCAAACGAAACCCTGCCACTGGTGGAATGGACGATGTAGAAATTTGTGGCCAAGAAAAAGTCTTTTCTGAAAGTGATTTTATTACGCTTCATTGTCCGCTAAATATTGATAATCAACAAGTTATCAACATATCCACATTGGCACAAATGAAGGCTTCTGCGATTCTTATTAATACTTCTCGTGGTGGCTTAATTAACGAATCTGATTTAGCAAATGCCCTTAATGAAGGCAAAATTGCAGGAGCTGGACTTGATGTACTTTCGGTTGAGCCACCAAGCAAAAGCAACCCACTTTTGACTGCAAAAAATACGATTATCACCCCCCATATTGCTTGGGCAGGAGTAAATGCAAGAAAGGAATTATTAAAGGGGGTAGTCGAAAATATTCTTGCTTTTCAGCAAGGGAATCACCCAAAAGGGGTGATTTAAAGCCCTTTTTACAAAATACTGCAACTTTTTACAATCAATCTTTGTATAAAGATTAGTACGTACATCAACATTTTTTATGAAAAAACTATACTTTACTGCCATTGGAGCAATCCTATGGGGGATAAACACGCTTTCAGCACAAGACAGTCAAACACAAGAAGAAGACAAGTACAGCATCCACATTAAAAAGTCAAAAACACCCATCAAATTAGATGGTTTACTTGATGAAGATACTTGGAAGTCGGCAGATGTTGCCAAAGATTTTTTCCTCAATCGCCCTTATGATTCTTCCTTTGCAAAACTCCAAACAGAAGTAAAAGTTCTCTTTGATGATAATTTTATCTATGTTGGTGCCATTTGCTACGAGCCTCGCAATTTATATACAGTTGCCTCTCTAAAAAGAGATTTTGCTGGTGGAACAAGTGATGTTTTTACAGTTAATATTGACACCTTCAAAGACCGCTTGAATGGTTTTCAATTTGCGATTAATCCTTATGGTGTGCAGCGTGAAGGGCTAATTTTCAATGGAGGTGAATCTTCTAATTTTTGGGACAATAAGTGGTATTCGCAAGTAAAAAACTATGACGATTATTGGGTAGTTGAAATGGCGATTCCTTTCAAAACGCTTCGCTATAAAGTTGCCGAAGGACAAAATACTTGGCGAGCCAATTTTGGTAGAAACGTCTTACAAAAAAACGAAATTTCTACATGGCGACCTGTTCCACGTAATTTTCCTCCAGCCAATTTGGCTTTTGCTGGAACACTCATTTGGGACGAAAATCCACCAAAATCTGGTGCAAATGTGTCAGTAATTCCGTTTGTATCATTGGCAACGCAAAAAGATTTTCCTAGAAATGAAGAAGATTTAAAAGCACTTCCTACAAGTTCCGAATTTCCTAAAGGAATAGGAATGGATGCCAAGATTGCAGTTACACCTTCCTTGAATTTAGATTTGACAGTAAATCCTGATTTTTCGCAAGTAGAAGTTGATAAACAAGTTACAAATTTGAGCCGTTTTGAACTGTTTTTTCCTGAAAGAAGGCAGTTTTTTCTTGAAAATAATGACCTTTTAGGCAACTTTGGTTTTCCAGATACTCGCCCGTTTTTCTCACGCCGCATTGGAATTACTCGAAACCCCAATACTGGCAATACACAAAGAGTTCCGATTTTGGTCGGAGCAAGACTCAGCGGAAAGCTCAATGACGATTGGCGAATTGGTGTAATGAATATGCAAACCCGCAAAGTAGATTTTGGTAATGAAAAAATCCTTCCTGCTGCAAACTATTCAGTAGCAGTGGTGCAGCGAAAACTATTGAATCGCTCAACTTTAGGGGGTATTTTTGTCAATAAAGAGAATAGCTTTGGTAGCCTAACAGCCGACCAAACCAAAGGCTATCGTCAATTCAACAGAGTTGGGGGATTAGAATTTAATTTTTACTCAAAAGATAACAAATTTCAATCTGAGACTTATTATCATCAATCTTTTTCGCCTGATGGCAATAAAGATGCGGCGAGTATTGCTCATTTTATGGGTTATAACCATCCACATCTTGAGTTGAATTTAGGGCTGCAGCGAATTGGAGAAAATTTCCGTGCTGATGTAGGTTTTGTACCTCGCACAGGAATTTGGCAAATTTATCGACCCTTCACCATTATACTAAACCCTAAAAATCCAAGCATTACGAAATACATCAATGCTTATGGATTTGGGAGTGAAGGGAGTGATGTTTTTGACTTAAAAGGCAATCGACTTGATAGCCAAACCAATCTTTTTGTGTTTGCTAATAGCCCCACAGGTGCCGAAGGTTATATTGCCTATGGTTCAAGTTTTACACATTTATTTTATACTTTCGATCCAACCAATGCTAGCGACAATCCAAACCCTGATACATATAAAAATGTAGTCGAATTACCCATTGGTGATTATCGTTCAAGAACTTTTAATTTGGGTTTTACCAGTAGTCGTAGAAATAATTTTAACGGAGAATTTGATTTTTCGACAGGCTCTTATTTTTCAAATAAAGAGGCAAATATTGATGGTAAATCGACTAATTTTAGTGGCAGCATAGGTTATCGCTATCAACCTTATGGTGTATTCTCGTTGGATTGCAATTATACCAAAATTGATATGCCTAAGCCTTATAATAGCGTAGAATATTGGTTATTGGGGCCACGTGCCGAGCTGTCGTTTTCAAAAAGTGTATTTTTTAGTACATTTTTTCAGTACAATACGCAAACCAATAATGTCAATATCAACTCACGTTTGCAGTGGCGTTTCCGACCAGTGTCAGATATGTTTTTGGTTTATACCGATAATTATTTTGCTGAAAATATTCCCAATTATTATATCAATGCTTGGACTCCTAAGAACCGAGCTTTGATTTTGAAAATGACTTATTGGTTGAATATTTAGACACTGCATAGGGGCAAAAGGTTTCTCATTTGTCTTTAGATGAAATTTCAGTACCTAATACAACTTTTGGTTTTGAAATTTCATCTTTACTAAAAATAAACAAATGAAATCATGAAACGAAATACCTTTATTCTGCTTTTCATTGTAGGGCTATTCTCAATCACTGAAATAAATGCCCAATATCGGCATCATGATGGGCGAAGATACAGATATGCTCCTCGCCCGTATATTCGTGTCATTCCTCGAATCGTTGTACCACGCGTAATTATTCCAACGCCTTCTTTTGGTTTTTCATGGGGTTATGGTAGTTCTCAAATTTACATTGCCCCACCACCGATTATTATAGGAGGAGGCAGAGGTTGGAGACATTATCATCGTCATGGACATACTTGTAATGACCGTTGCCATCGCTGGAGTGATGATAATTATTATAGAAATCAAGACCGTAGGTATTATGATGACGACAGAAGATACAACGATGATAGAGACCGCAGATATTATGAACAACGTGAAGATAATAACCGCCGCTATGAAGATAATGATCGATATTACAATCGTTTAGATACCAAACCATCAGATAGTCAGCCTCAGCAAAAGACATATAATACTGACGAAGATTATTATGAGGACGAGAGCAATACTTGATCAAATTTTTTGGAAAATAATAAAAAGCGAGGGAGAAACCCCTCGCTTTTTTGTGTAAAATGGCAATGATATTGGTCATTATATTTTTAGGATTGTTGTTATTTCAAAAAATAATTGTACTATTCTTATTAACAATTTGATAATCAGGTGATTATCTGATTTTGGTAAGGTTTTCTCATTTATTTTTCATAATTTTGCGGTTTATTTCAGAAAGGTGTTGTCCGTCTTTGTTTATCAGTTGTGTATATGGTAAATGTTGATGCACAACGAAATTAACAATTACATTTAATGAATAATATCAGAAACATTGCCATCATTGCCCACGTTGACCACGGTAAAACGACATTGGTTGACAAAATCATTCATGCTTCAAAACTATTTAGAGAAAACCAAGAATTTGGCGACCTAATTCTTGACAATAACGACCTTGAGCGTGAGCGTGGAATTACCATCGTTTCAAAAAACGTGTCGGTTCGTTACAATGGCGTAAAAATTAACATTATTGATACCCCTGGTCACTCTGACTTTGGTGGTGAAGTGGAACGTGTATTGAAATTAGCCGATGGCGTAATTTTATTAGTAGATGCTTTTGAAGGACCAATGCCACAAACACGTTTTGTGTTAGGAAAAGCCCTTGCGTTAGGTTTAAAACCAATCGTTGTTGTAAATAAAGTTGATAAAGAAAACTGTCGCCCTGACGAAGTGCATGAGCAAGTTTTCGATTTGATGTTTAACCTTGATGCAACTGAAGACCAATTAGACTTCCCTTGTCTTTATGGTTCATCAAAACAAGGTTGGATGAGTACAGATTGGCAAAAACCAACAACTGACATCGTTCCGTTGTTAGATGCGATTATCGCCAATATTCCTGCTTCTCCAGTAGTTGATGGAACAGCTCAAATGCAAATCACTTCATTAGATTATTCATCTTTTGTGGGTCGTATTGCTATCGGACGTGTTGCAAGAGGCGTTTTGAAAGAAGGTATGCAAATTGCTCTTTGTAAAGCTGATGGCTCAATCAAGAGAAATAAAATCAAAGAATTACAAGTTTTTGAAGGCTTAGGTAAAGTGAAAGTTTCAGAAGTTGGTTCAGGAGAAATTTGTGCAGTAACAGGTATCGAAGATTTTGAAATTGGTGATACACTCGCTGATATGGAAAATCCAGAGCCTCTTCCACGTATTTCAATTGACGAGCCTACAATGAATATGTTGTTTACGATTAATAACTCTCCTTTCTTCGGAAAAGAAGGTAAATTCGTAACATCTCGTCACTTGCGTGACCGTTTGATGAAAGAAATTGAAAAAAATCTTGCATTAAGAGTGGAAACTGGTGATACTGAAGATAAATTCTTAGTATTTGGACGTGGGATTCTTCACTTGTCTGTTCTTATCGAAACGATGCGTCGTGAAGGGTATGAATTGCAAGTTGGTCAGCCACAAGTTTTATACAAAGAAGATGAAAATGGTCGTCGTTTAGAGCCAATCGAAACATTGGTGGTTGACGTACCAGAAGAAACTGCTGGAAAAGTTATCGAATTAGCAACCCAACGTAAAGGCGAGTTGTTGATTATGGAGCCAAAAGGTGATTTACAACACCTTGAGTTCAATATTCCTTCACGTGGTTTGATTGGCTTACGTTCAAGCGTATTGACAGCCACTTACGGAGAAGCAATCATGAACCACCGTTTCAAGGCTTATGAGCCATTCAAAGGTGCTATTCCTGGCCGTGTAAATGGTTCGTTGATTGCCAGTGGTAATGGCCCTGCAACACCTTATTCAATTGATAAATTACAAGATAGAGGTGTATTCTTTATTGACCCGAACGAAGATATTTACATGGGTATGGTAATTGGCGAGCATAATCGCCAAAACGATATTGTTGTAAACGTACAGACGGCAAAACAATTAACGAATATGCGTGCATCAGGTACTGACAATAACGTGAAGATTGCTCCAAAAATCAACTTCTCGTTGGAAGATGCGATGGAATATATTCAAAAAGACGAATATTTGGAAATTACTCCAAAATCAATTCGTATGCGTAAAATTTATCTTGACGAAAACGAGCGTAAACGTGCAGAAAGCAAAAATGCTTTTGCAGGAGCTTAATTTCTGAAAACATAATAAGAGCCTTGATAGTCGAAAGATTATCAAGGCTTTTTTTGTATAAATTAGATTTATTACATTTGTATAAAACTCAAAATTACTATGGTAGAAGTAGCAAATACTCAAGAAACTTTAACCCAATTGATACATTCTTTGGGTTATTCGAGCGTGATTGACTTTGCACGAGAGCAAGCCAAAGGAATTCTTCAACAAAAAATAGCTTATTACAGAAGTCGTATTGATTTCTTTGAACAAAAATACGGAATGACTTTTGATGCTTTCTGCCAAAGCTTTGAGCAAATAAAACAACATAGTGTTTTTGAGAAAGAAGATGATAGTATCGTGTGGGAGAGTTCGCTTGACGTAGTAAATGCCTATCAAAAAGACCTTTTAACATTGAATCAATGATGGAAGAAATATTGGAAAAATACCAATCTATCATTAATTTTATTAGACCGGAAGGATAGTCAAATCTCCGAATTTAAAGCAAGACTTACTTTCAAAGATAGTTCAATCTTAGAGTTTTCGGAAGTTATTATCTTTAGTATTGCGAAGCGTAAATATTCGTATCAATGGATGGATAGTAATTTTGAGCTAAAGATTCGATGGGATAATGCCTTACATCATCGCCATATTGCGACATTTCCCCACCATAAGCATGTGGAAGATGAAAATAAAATAGAAGAATCAGAAGAAATGACCTTAGAAGTAGTGCTAAGTTTTATTGAAAAGTCTTTCTAAATTTTTGAGATATATAAGAGCCTTGATAATCGAAAGATTATTAAGGCTTTTTTTGTGTAGTTTGAAAACTGTATCTTTGCCATTATGAATCAAAAACCTATCCTCATCTTAAAATTCGGAACGGCTTCCATCACACAAAAAAATGGAGAGCCTGACGAAACAATTATTGCCGAAATTGCTCGCCAAGTAGCTACTTTACATGCTGACTATCAGATCGTTATGGTTTCTTCGGGAGCAGTGGGTGCTGGTAAACATTTTATTAAAAATTATTCGGGAGAAATCGCTGAACGAAAAGCTGCTGCAGCCATCGGAAATCCACTTTTGCTAAATATCTACGCCAAATATTTCTCAAAATACAATATCCAGATTGCCCAAAGTTTGTGCGAACGCCAGCACTTTGGTAATCGTGAACAATTTTTGCAATTAAAAGAAACATACCAAGAATTGTGGGAAAACGACATTATCCCAATTGCCAACGAAAACGATGTTGTGAGTAATCGTGAGCTAAAGTTTTCTGACAATGACGAACTCGCCACACTCATAGCCACTGGTTTTGGTGCAGAAACTATGATGATTTGCACCTCTGTTGGCGGGCTTTTGGACAAAGAGAAAAACGTTATCAGAAAAATAGAAAACATTGATAATCAAATACTTAGCTTGGTTGACAACTCAAAATCGGCTTTAGGTTCGGGTGGAATGGCTTCTAAATTGACATTTACAAAGTTGGCTACTCGCATGGGAATCAAAGTGATTATTTTTGGAATGAAAGAAACAGATGGCATTTTAAAAGCGATTCGTGGCGAAGCAGGAAGTGAATTCTCGGCACATGAAGTCAATCTTTCTTCAAGAAATAAATGGTTAGCAAGCGGAAGTTTAACAGTCGGAACTTTGCAAATTGATGCAGGAGCAGCCAAAGCACTTCAAAAACGAAATAGTTTGCTGGCAGTAGGAATCAAGAAAGTAAAAGGAGATTTTGAAATGGGTGAAGTTGTTGAGATAGTTGATAATCAGGGTATTATGTTAGCTGTTGCACGCACAAAAGTTTCTTCGGTTGAATTGGCAGAAAATCTAAAAACCTTGAATTATGAAGTTGCAAATGCCAATGATATTGTGTTGATTTGAAGAAATATTCAGTCTTAACATACCCTACAAACATGAATAAGATATACCTGCTTTATTTATTTATTGTTATATTAGCCTTTATCTTCGATTTTATTTTTGTTACCAATAGTTCTCTAAGCGATGCTCAAACACCTTTAGTACCATTTGTACAATTGATTTTTGGTATCCCATTAATTCTTATTAGCTCAATTGTTTTCTATTTTACCAAAAATACATACTTTGCCCTAAATTACAACTGGGTTTATTTATTGATACCATTTCTATTAGAAATCATTTTTTTTGCTGTCACCAAAGAGCTTTTTACCTTCTTCAAACCCGAGGCCGTTTTACTTAGATGTTTTGTATATGCAATAGGATTGGCTACCATTGTTGTGTACTTTTTTAATTGGCTTTATGCCAAAATTTTCTAATAAATTTAACCAAACACTTATCCTTTTCAAATCATCTACTCAAAATGACAAATCAAAAACTCCAACAGGTAGTCAATCAAATGTTTGAAAGCATTACTGCACAAATACCAACCTATAAAGATAGTCCAGCAGATTGGAACATTTCTAATGGGAATGTGGCTGTCTGTATCATTGATGATGCTGGAAATATTTATGGTAAAATTTGGGGTACTGATAAACTTAGAGGACGTAGCTATTATGATGTTGCTTATAGAAAAGCCTCTCAAGTTTGGATAACTGGCTACAAAACAGGCGAATTTGAGCGTTTAGTATTTACAGACAAATTGAATTATAGAGATTTTGGCATAGAGTTACCTGACCTGATGGGTTGGGAAGGCGGACAACCCATTCAATTAGATGATGAAACCCGAATCTCATGCGGATTTAGTGGTTTTAAAGGCATCAATGATTTAGCCATTGTAAAAAATGCTGCTGAGGAAGCAATGAAATAAAACTAACAGACAGTATTAATATAAAAAGGCTTCTCTTTCGAGAAGCCTCTTTTAATATATTTCAATAAGAAACGAAACTAATTAAGCTTCTGGAGTTTCTTCAGCAACTGCTGCTGAATCTTTTTTCTTAGAAAGTTTCTTTTTCTCGCCTTCTACCATTGCATCTTTCAAAGCTGAAAGTGCTGATAAGTCACCAAGAGTGGCTTTATCATCATTGTTTGATGATGTAGAAGCGGTTGCTTCTTTTCCACCTTTTTTCTTAGCTTCTTTTTTCTCTTCTTCTTTAGGAGCTTCCCAAGTTTTAGAGTGTGAAAGCATGATTTTCTTTTCTTCTTTGTGGAATTCCAATACTTGGAATGTCAAACGCTCACCAGCTTCAGCAACAGTGCCATCAGCTTTAGTCAAATGTTTCAACAAAGCGTAACCTTCGATTCCATAAGGAAGCTCAAGAGTTGCTTGTTTGTCATTTTTAGAGATGATTGTACATTCTTGGTCAGAACCTACAGTGAAGATATGCTCAAACGTATCCCAAGGATTTTCTTCTAAGTGTTTGTGGCTCAAAGCTAAACGACGATTTTCGCCATCTAATTCTAATACCAATACTTCAAGAGCATCACCAACTTTTACGAAGTCAGATGGATGTTTGATTTTCTTAGTCCAAGACAAGTCAGAAACGTGAACCAAACCATCAATACCTTCTTCTAATTCTAAGAAAATACCGAAGTTAGTCATGTTACGCACAGTACCAGTGTGTTTTGTACCTACACCATACTTAGCGATAAGATCTTGTTTTGTCCAAGGGTCTTCAGTTAATTGTTTGATACCTAATGACATTTTACGTTCTTCACGGTCAAGTGTCAATACAACGGCATCAATTTCGTCACCGATTTTCAAGAAATCTGATGGGTTACGCAAGTGTTGCGACCATGACATTTCTGAAACGTGAATTAAACCTTCAACACCTGGTTTCAATTCTAAGAAAGCACCGTAATCAGCAATGTTTACGATTTTACCTCTTACTTTCGAACCGATTGATAATTCAGCAGCCAAAGAATCCCAAGGATGTGATTCTAATTGCTTCATACCAAGTGAAATACGTTTTTTATCTTCATCAAAGTCTAAAACTACAACTTTGATACGTTGATCCAATTTCAACAATTCGTTTGGATGGTTGATACGTCCCCACGAAATATCAGTGATGTGCAATAGACCATCTACGCCACCAAGGTCGATGAATACACCGAAGTTAGTGATGTTTTTAACAACACCTTCCAATACTTGTCCTTTTTCAAGGTTAGTAAGGATAACTTGGCGTTGTGTTTCGAGGTCTTTTTCGATAAGAATTTTGTGTGAAACTACTACGTTGTCGTTAGTGTGGTTGATTTTCACAACTTTCACTTCCATTTTCTTTCCAACGAAAATATCAAAGTCACGAATTGGTTTCACGTCAATTTGCGAACCTGGCAAGAATGCCTCAATTCCATAAATATCTACAATCAAACCACCTTTTGTACGGCGTTTTACCAAAGCGTCGATAATCGCATCTTCAGTAAATGATTTCTCGATGTTGCTCCAAGCGGTCAATACTCTTGCTTTTTTGCGAGAGATAACCAATTGTCCCATTGCATCTTCTTGTTTTTCGATGAAAACTTCCACTTGGTCACCTACTGCGAGGTTAGGAAGGTCACGGAACTCAGAAATCGAAACTAAACCGTCTGATTTAAAACCAATGTTTAGTAATACCTCACGGTCAGTGATACCCACAACCGTTGCCATTACTACGTCTTTTTCTGCAACTTTAGCAAGAGTTTCGCTATAAAGTGCTTCTAATGATGCTTTTTCGGCTGCTGAATAGCCTCCGCCAATACCTTTTTTTGTGACCTTATCCCAGTCAAAATCTGCAATTGATGCTGCCATAATAGATTGATAACCAGTCCTTTGTACATCAACTTATCGGACAATGTAAGTTGAAATTGGGTGAAATTATTGAATTCCTTAGCAAAAAGGAGTGCAAAGGTACGTTTTTTTTATTAGAAAACAATAATTTCGAATGAAAGAAAGACAAAAAGCATAGAATTTAGACAAAATTGCGTTAATCACCCTTAAAAGCATTAAAACTTATAAAATCTATTTAACTCACATAATAAATTAGTGTAGCTGAGATATTTAAATTGTTAGTCAAGTTTTAAAATTTGAAAGAGGAAGTAAAATAAGAGATGGGAGAATTTTAAAATTATTTACCTTATTTTGCATAAACTAATCTTCAAACTCAAATCTCCAATCTGAAAGATGAAAAAACTTCTTTTTACTTCTATTGCTATATGTATTAGCTGTTTTTGTCTTGCTCAACACAAAGAAATTGTCAAGACCGACAAAGCACCTGTGCCTATTGCTCCATATAGTCAAGGTGTTAAATCAAATGGTTTACTTTTTGTGGCTGGACAAATTGGTCTAGACCCTATTACCAAAAAATTAGTCGAAGGGGGCTTTGAAGCAGAAACAGTACAAATCATGGCGAATATCAAAGCAGTTGTTGAAGCGGCTGGCTCAACAATGGACGACATCGTAAACACGACTATCTATATCAAAGACATCAACAATTTTGCCAAAGTAAATGAAATTTATGGCAAATATTTTAAAGGTGATTTCCCTGCACGAACAACAATCGGTGTAGCAAATTTGCCTGGTGGTGCCAATATCGAAATTGCAGTGGTGGCAGCTTTGGTTTTTAAGCCTCGTCGAAAATAATAAGCTCTTTATCTCAAAATTTCATAAAAATGCCTTGTTGCAAAATACACTTGGCATTTTTTCATATATTTGCTACTAAATAAGTGGAAGAGCTAATGTATAGATTTAATCCAAAATCATGCTACATGCTAACGGTTCGCCGCAGCGATTCTACATTCTTAATTCTCCAAACCCTTCATCATTTCATTTCAATGGAAAAACTACGATTTTCAAAAACTCTGTATGGCTTATTCCTAATGTTTTTCATGACGTTAGTTACTTTTGCCCAGCAACCAGCTACAACTCAGTACAATGCTAATACTCGTTTTGAGCAAATGGGAACAGAGTTGCCAACGCCAAACACCTATCGCACTGCCTCTGGTGCTCCTGGGAAAGATTATTGGCAACAAAAAGCTGATTATGACATCAAAGTTGAATTAGATGATGTCAACCAAAAAATCATCGGCACAGAAGTAATCACTTATACAAATAAATCGCCTGATGAATTGCGTTATTTGTGGCTACAACTTGACCAAAATTTATTTGAAAAAAACTCTATCAACGCCCTCACCAAGACTGGTGGTGTTGATTCACAAGGAATGTCATTTAATGCCCTTCGCAATGTTGACGCTCCGTCTTCAGTTTTTGGCGGCATTACAGGCGAAAAACAATACGGTTATAAAATAACAGTTGTGAAAGATGCCAAAACTGGCACCGATTTAAAATATACCATCAATAATACTATGATGCGTATTGAAGTACCAGTAGCTTTGAAACCAGGTCTTTCTTACTCATTCCGTATTGATTGGAATTATTTTATTACTGATTATTATGGCCGTTCAGGCATGGAGTTTTTTGCTAAAGATGGCAACTATAACTATTTCATTGCACACTGGTTTCCTCGCATGGCTGTTTATGACGATGTAAATGGCTGGCAACACAAACAATTTTTAGGTCAAGGCGAATTTACTTTACCTTTTGGTGACTATAAAGTAGAAATCACTGCTCCAAACGACCACGTGGTAGGTGCTACAGGCGAATGCCAAAATTATGATAAAGTCCTTACGCCTACTCAAGCAAAGCGTTTGCAACAAGCAGCCAATTCAAAAACCCCTGTGGTAATTGTTACACAAGAAGAAGCAATTGCTGCCGAAAATGCAAAACCAACGGGCAAAAAAACTTGGATTTTCAAGGCAAACAATGTACGTGATTTTGCGTTTACTTCTTCTCGAAAATTTATTTGGGATGCCATGCAAACTGACGTTTATAATAATGGACGTAAGATTTGGTCAATGTCATATTATTCTAAAGAAGGAAACCCTCTTTGGGGAAAATATTCAACTCGTGTAGTTGAACATACACTTCGCTCTTATGGTAATCGTACCGTACAATATCCTTATCCAGTAGCTATTTCTTGCCATGCAACTGCTGGTGGTGGTATGGAGTACCCTATGATTTCATTCAATGGTGGTCGCCCAGAAGCTGACGGAACATATTCTGAGCAAACAAAAGCAGGTATGATTGGTGTAATTATCCATGAAGTGGGACACAACTTTTTCCCAATGATTGTTAATACTGACGAACGTCAATGGTCGTGGATGGATGAAGGTTTGAATACTTTCTGCCAATATTTAGCAGAACAAGAGTGGGACAGAGATTTCCCTTCACGCCGTGGTGAGCCACAAAATATTGTGCCTTATATGAGAACAGAAAAATCTCAACAAGTGCCGATCATGTCAAGTTCAGATAATATCATGGCATTCGGGCCCAATGCTTATGCAAAACCTGCTACAGGCTTGAATATTTTGCGTGAAACTGTCATGGGTCGTGAATTATTCGACTATGCTTTCAAAGAATATGCTCGCCGTTGGGCATTCAAATCACCAACACCAGCAGACTTTTTCCGCACAATGGAAGACGCTTCGGGAGTTGATTTAGATTGGTTCTGGAAAGGTTGGTTCTATGGTGTTGAGCCTTCCGACCAAGATTTAGCAGAAGTACAATGGTTTGGAATTGATAGCCAAGATGCCACTGCCAAAAAAGCTGCCGAAAAAGCAGATTTCGATGCAAAACGTGAAACTTTAAGTAATATTCGTAACAAGACTGACATTAAGCAAACTGTTGTTGAGGCAGATTCTTCAATGAGAGACTTCTATAACTCTTACAATAAATTTGCTGTTACAGATGCTGAGAAACAAAAATCAGAGCAATATAAATCAAGTTTGAGCGAAGATGAACGTAAGTTATTGGAGTCTGGTATGAATTATTACGTGGTAAACATCAAAAATAAAGGTGGTTTACCAATGCCAGTGATTCTTAAATTGGATTTTGAAGATGGTACAAACGAAATCGTGAGAATTCCAGCAGAAATTTGGCGTTTGAATGATAAAGAAATCAAAAAGACCATTCCAACAAAGAAAAAGGTTGCCAAGTTTACGCTTGACCCATTCTATGAAATTGCTGATATAGATACCGAGAACAATTCGTTCCCTCGTGAGCCTCAGCAACCAACCAAATTCCAAGCATTCAAACAACAACGTCGTTTTGGGCCTCAAGGACTAAACCCTATGCAACAAGCTAATCAAAACAAACCTGCTGGTACGCAAACAAGTGGAGGCAGGAATTGATTAGTAGGGATTAGGATGTAGGTTTTAGGAGTTAGGTTCTATGGCTTTGAAATGAAAAAAATTAAGAGCAAAATACTTTTAATGTTAAAAACCTACATCCTAAAACCTATTTTTGAACAAAACGAATAAAACGTTGTACTAAAAAAGGCTCTATTTGAGCCTTTTTTTATGCAGAATAGCGGAATTTTACTACTAAACACAATAAAACCAATAGTAAATATGTTTAATAAAAATTAGATTATTTTTAGAAAATTGGTCTAATTTTTGCCAAAGTGTATGACGAAAGGAACATTCTTTTATTTTTATTTGTTAAAAAAAAATACGGAAATTATTAGATTTGTCCAAATTTGTTAATACATTGCACATAATATTCTAAGCATCAACGAAAATTTCTTTCACCATGGAAGACTATAATAAAATTATCGAATCACTGGGCGTGAAGTTTGCCAAAGCCCGTCACATCAGAATCTTGCAAACTATCAAAATCAAGAATGTTTATGATGTAGAAAATCAAATTCTGGTTTTGTATAACGGTGAAGTTAAATTAGCTGGTAACGAAGAAAAAGTAATGCCAGGCGATTTACTCTTCATTCCAGGAGGGAAAGCAGCTACACTCACTTATGGAGAAGGTGAGCCAAAAAATATTTCTTACGAAGAATTTATGACTCGTAGAGAAAGTTATTTTGAATCAATGACTGATCCAAATACAATCGGGCAAATACCAAACTCTTTTGGTTTGATTGCATTTGAAGCAAAAGTTTTTGACTCAGTAAACTTCTTTACTTCTTTAGATATTCCACCGTTTTTCATCAAAGCTCATACAAAATTAGCTTCTTTGATTCACGATATTTTGAAAGAAGATTTCTCCGACGATGCAGGTCGTGGACGAGTGATCAGAAATAAAACTGAAGAAATTGTTATTGAAATTGTTCGTCATATCTTGAAAAATAGAATGTTTGTTGAGCAATTAGCTACTAATAGCACTTATTTCAAAGATCCTCGTTTGATTGACATTTTCACTTATATCAAAAATAGCCTTCCTGGTGATTTATCTAACAAACAATTGGCCAATGTTGCCAATGTTTCGGAAGACTATGTTGGTCAATATTTCAAAATGTTGACGGGTATCAATCCACAAGATTATATCGAATACCAACGCATGGAATCGGCAGTTACTTTGCTTCGTACTTCTAAGAAAAGTATTCGTGCTATCGGGCATGAAGTAGGCTATAAAGATACCGCTTATTTCTGTCGTCGTTTCAAGATGATGTTCGGAATTCCAGCAGGAAAAATGCGTAGAAGAGAATCTTTAATGATTGGATAATTTCTAATTTTAATACAAAGTCAGCATAGCCTACTATGCTGACTTTTTTTTGCCATCACACACACTTATTTTCCTCGATATTTACCCAAAGGCATCAAAACCAAGTTTTTAACATTCTCATTCTCCTCTGCTTTTAAATGGGTATCAACCCCAAAAACTGTATTTTTTGCATCTAATTCCATAAAAGTCCCGAAAACCCTATCCCAAATACTTAATACATCTCCATAATTACTATCTGTATAAGGCACTACATAGTGATGGTGTACATGATGTAAATTAGGCGTAATAAAAAGCCAACCTACGATTTTATCAACTTTGTTTGGTAAACGAAAATTAGCATGGGCAAAAACATTTGAAGCAATTTGAATAAATTGACGAAAAATCAAAGCCCAAAATGATGCTCCCGACAAGAAAACCCATAGGACTAAAAAAGACAAACGAATAAATGTTTCACCTGGATGCTCACGAAGTGTTGTTGAAACATCAACTACTGTATCACTATGGTGAACCAGATGAAATTTCCAAAGCATTTTTACATGGTGCATCAGCACATGATAGGCGTATTCACAAAAATCTAAAAATACGAATGTAATAAGGAACGAATAAATAGAGTTATGGATAGATGGAAGCCAATTTATCAATCCAAAATGATGTATTTTATCGAAACTAATCGTTTTCAACAAAATATAACCCAAAAGTAATTGCACCGGAATAGCTGGAATTGTAAAAAAAGCATTGGTTAATGCGTGTTTCCACCTTTTATAATTTTTTGTAACACCAAAGAAGTTCTCAATGTTCCAACAAATAAAAATACTTGCAGTCAGTAACACAACCCGATGCCAATCAGGGGCATCGGAAAAATAATTGATTAGGTTTCTCATTTTATAAATAAAGGTTAGTGTTTCTAATTTACTCGGTGAAATTCGAGATTTTTACCAAACAGTTCAATTCCCCAATAGCCTCGGACTATCAAAGTATTAGGATCTTTTAAACGAACAACAGCACTATAGGTTCTTCCTGAATTTGGGTCATAAATTGTTCCATTTTCCCAAGTACTTTTGCCATTATATATCAGGTTTTCAACGACTTCCAATCCAAGCCACTTTCTACTTCTAAGTTTAGGGTTAGGGTTTTCAGTGTCTTTGAAATCTTCCATATTTGGAGTTTCAGGAATACATGCAAACCAAATAACCTTACCAAAATAAAAGTTATTCTTTTTATACATTTCAACTTTTAAATCATGCTCTTCGGAGAGCCATTTCCCAATTATTTTATCGGAGGCTGAATTGTCAACTATTCTAAGAGGTTTAGAATAGTTTTGTACATTTATAAGCAAAAAACTAATAAACAGCAGTGTTTTCATTGTGGTTACGTCAAAAAAAATATCTTTTTTGCGAATATACTTTTGTTATTTTAAACTTATATTGGATGCAAAATTCTTTAATTAAACTTTAATTTGAATACATCAAAAGACCTCTCCCAAATTAAAAAAGAAGCCCTTTGCACCGCCTGTTCCAGCACCATAAGAAAGAATAAAATAAACATTTGATTTTTTATTAACTTTGATTCTTAAGCTTCCACCATAGCCCAGTAATAGCTTTGAAAATTGCTGATTGCTAAAACTTGTAAAACTTTGTGTATTTGCAAAAACGGCTCCGCCTAAAAGTTCATTTCTGAGGATATTAAAGCGATATTCTGTTTCAAAATAAATCATACTTTTCCCTCTGAACCTTCCTTGAATAAATGTTCTCCCTGCGTTATCGTAAGTATCCCAAAGGGTACTTGGCAAGTCAAAATAAGGAGCATTACCGTTAAAAGTTAGCCAGTTCAAATTCCAAAAGGCTAAGATATTTTTTGAGTTTTTGGGGAAAGATACATAATGCCGAAAATCAACATAGATAGATTTATAATTGGAGCTACTTTTGAGTAATTTGATATTTTGGGTAAAATAAAAATTGGCATACCAACCATCAGCGACAGGACTATTTTCATTTCTTCGGGTATCAAATAAGGCATTCAAAACTATCCCTGAAGATACTGCTGAAGTAGAGATTCCATAATCAGACGCATTTGTCACTAATTGATCATCAATAGATTTTACTTTAAAATGCTTATCAAAATTATACCCAACTCCTATTAATAAATCAGAGGCTACTGCCTTGAGCAAAACTTGGTGTAATCGAATAAAATTATAGCTAAAATGATTGTAAACGTCCTCTGAAGTTTGCCCTCCCAAACCAAAATCTCGAAGAGTGTAGTTATAAAATCGCCAATCCGAAACAAAATTATAGCGATTATCTTTACTCCAAATACTCGTTGTCAATATTGGAGTAAATTGCTTGTTCTGAGCATATTCAGGTGTGATTTTAATAACCGAGAGATTGGTATTTTTATACGTATAAAATGAAATATTAGCGTCAACCAAGACAGTAAAACCTGTTAATTGGCTATATCCAAAACCAGGCAAAATTGTTAGTAGAGGCACACCGATTTTCGTCTTTGTGGTATCAATCTGATAACTTTTACTTTTAATCTTATGCCAAACATCGCCAACATCCATCAAAACAGTTTTATTAGAATCTAACTTTTGACAAAAAGCAGTCTCAACCAACCCCATTTGAAGAAAAGTTAAAATCAATATAAGTTGCTTATACATTTCAGTTAGTTTCATAATGCCACATTCTATTTGTCTCTACGCAAGCTTTCTACGAATGGTTGGGTAAAATTCTCATGAATCAATATTTTAATTTAGGCTTTAACAAACAGCAATTTTTATGTTTATTAGCTCGTTTTTCTTTATTCAAATTATTCCTTTCTCCAAATCATTGATAATACCGCTGAAATTCTGATATAATTTATAACTTTGCACCACCGAAATAAAAATTACCCAAATGCTCACTCATTCACTTAAACTCCGTAAACCTTTAGCTGTTATCGACCTCGAAACTACTGGAGTTAATGTTGCCAAAGATAAAATTGTAGAATTATGTATTGCCAAAGCAAAAATTGATGGCACGGTAGAAGTCAAAACAAAACTGATTAATCCTGGTATTCCTATTCCTTTGGAAACAAGCTTGATTCATGGAATTTATGACGATGATGTGAAAGACGCTCCGACTTTTAAGCAGATTGGCAAAGCTTTGGCACAATTTCTTGAAGGTTGTGATTTAGCTGGCTTTAATAGCAATCGTTTTGACGTACCGATGTTGGTTGAAGAATTTTTAAGAGTTGATATAGATTTTGACACTAAAAACCGAAAATTGATTGATGCCCAACGCATTTTCCATTTGATGGAACCTCGTACGCTTTCGGCAGCTTATAAATTTTTCTGTCATAAAAACCTCGAAAATGCTCACAGTGCAGAAGTAGATACTTTGGCAACATTAGAGGTACTATGTTCGCAAGTAGAAAAGTACGAAGGTGTCAAACTCAAAAATGATAAGGGAGAAGAATACGAACCTGTCAAAAATGATATGGATGTGCTACACCAACTTACTTCTGCCAATATTGTAGATTTTGCACAAAGAATGATTATGAACGAAAGAGGCGAAATATTATTTAATTTTGGAAAACACAACAAAAAGCCTGTAAAATTAGTCTTAAAGCAAGAGCCACAATATTATGATTGGATGATCAATGGAGATTTCCCTTTAGATACAAAAAGAAAACTAACAGAGATAAAGTTGAAAATGATGTTGGATAAATAATATTTCTCTATTCTTGAACAACAATTTTCTCTAAAAAGCACACGATAAATTGATTATTTCCTATTTTTGCAGAAATGTTTGGGAAAACATCTCTTATTAAAATTAATAAAAGACTTGATAACTGTTAATCGATAAAGTAATGCAAAGTCAAATACCTGATATTATTCAGAAAGTTCCGTTGATAAACTATGTTTTGTTGGCAAGTATTTTGTTCATCATTGGTATAGTAGGTGTGCTTATTCGCCGCAATGCCATCATTATATTTATGTCAGTTGAATTGATGCTCAATGCTGTGAATTTATTATTAGTTACATTCTCAGCTTATCGTTCTGACCCAGCTGGACAAGTTTTTGTTTTTTTCATTATGGCAGTAGCCGCTGCCGAAGTAGCTGTTGGCTTAGCAATTATCGTAATGATCTACCGAAATATTCGCTCAATTGATGTCGGTCTTTTGGATAAATTGAAATGGTAAATTTAAAGCTGAATTAATATTTAAGCATGTATTTTAAAATCGATAACGATATTTTAAAAGCTATAAATAGCTGAGCATTCGTAAATCGTAAATCGTAAATGACACTTATGTTAGCAATCAAACTTATACCTTTATTTCCACTCATCGGATTTCTAATCAATGGGCTTGGTTTTCGTAAAATATCTAAAAGTTTGGCAGGTTCAATAGGCGTTGGAGCTTCTTTTCTTTCGTTTATTTGTGCATTTTTAGCATATCAGCAATTTTCAGAAACCAGTCAACCAATAATTGTTCAAGTTTTTGACTGGATCACTGTTGGAACATTAAACATTAATCTTTCTTTTCAGATTGATCAATTATCAATTTTGATGCTATTTGTTGTAACTGGCGTAGGTACCCTTATCCATGTTTATTCGATGGGTTACATGCACGACGATGAAGGCTATGGCAAATTCTTTGCGTTTCTTAACCTTTTCTTATTTTCGATGTTGTTGCTCGTGATGGGTTCAAACTATATCGTTATGTTTATCGGCTGGGAAGGCGTTGGACTTTGTTCATATTTATTGATTGGTTTTTGGAATAAAAACTTTGAATATGGCAATGCGGCTCGCAAAGCATTTATCATGAACCGTGTTGGTGATTTAGGCTTTTTGATCGGTATATTCTTAATAATCAATCATTTCGGAACTGTAGAATACCTTGAAGTTTTTGAAAAGGCCAAAGGGTTTTCGGTAGGAGATGCAACCATTGTTGCCATTACAGCATTTTTGTTTATTGGTGCAATGGGGAAATCAGCTCAAATTCCTCTTTATACATGGTTGCCTGATGCGATGGCAGGTCCAACACCTGTTTCGGCTTTGATTCACGCCGCTACGATGGTCACTTCTGGGCTTTACATGATTGTTCGTTCAAATATTCTTTATACGCTCGCACCTCAAACACTCGAATTTGTTGGTTGGATTGGACTGGCAACTGCTTTATTTGCCGCTACAATCGGTATTTTCCAAAACGATATTAAGAAGGTTTTGGCATACTCAACTGTCAGTCAGTTAGGTTATATGTTTATGGCAATGGGCGTGATGGCTTATACTTCAGGTTTTTTCCATGTTGTTACGCACGCATTTTTCAAAGCATTATTGTTCTTAGGAGCAGGTAGTGTGATTCACGCAATGGGCGGAGAGCAAGATATTCGCCGTATGGGTGGACTTTGGGGGAAAATTAAAATCACAGCGATAACTTTCTTGATAGGCACAATTGCTATTTCAGGAATTCCTCCATTTGCTGGTTTTTTCTCAAAAGATGAAATTTTAGCTCATGTTTATGAACATAACAAGTTGATGTGGGCTATTGCAGTGCTTACTTCTATGATGACTGCATTCTATATGTTCCGTCTTTTCTTCTTGACATTTACAGGAAAATTCAGAGGAACGCACGAACAAGAGCATCATTTGCATGAATCGCCTTCAAGCATGACTATTCCCTTGATGGCTTTAGCAGCACTTTCAGTAGTTGGTGGTTTTATCGGGATGCCAGAAATTTTTCATTTCCCTCATGCTTTAGCTGATTTCTTAAATCCAATTTATGTTGGTTCAAAAGCTGTAAATCCTGAATTTGGAGCAGCCACAGTTGACCATTCAACAGAATGGATGTTGATGGGCATCTCAGTTGCTGCAGCAGCTATTTCGATATTCTATGCTTATACTAAATTTGGCAATAGCAAAAACATACCTGTGGAAGATTCAGAAATCAGTGGCTTGCAAAAGACAATTTATAACAAATACTATATTGACGAAGCTTATTGGGCAACTTTTGTAAATCCTGTGAAGCGATTATCAAATTTATTTGCCAATGTTTTTGAGCCAAAAGGATTTGATGGCGTAGTAAACGGCATTGGTGGATTTGTCAATAATTTCAGTGGCGTAGCCAGAAAATTGCAAGCAGGTGGAACAGGTTTTTATTTATTTGCTATGGTTATAGGTATCGCTGTAATCTTGGGAATGAATCTTGGTTATCAGGTTTTGGAAACAATCAAAGCTTTTGTTGGCATTAAGTAAAATAGATTTTGTATCATCAGTTACAATCAATTCGATTAGGTAACAACATAAAAATAATTTCGAATGTTAGCACTAACACTCATACTTATACCCTTTATTGGTAGTATTCTGCTATTTTTATTGAAAGGAAGTAACGTCAGTACATCCAAAAATGTAGCTCTTTTTTCATCTTTAATAACGTTTGCGGTAGCAATTTATACTTTTGCTACTTTCAATCCACTTGTTCCGATTGAAGCAAAATACACTTGGATGAAAGATTTGAATATCAACTTTCATATTGGTATTGATGGAATCAGTTTATTAATGATTGCTCTTACAACATTTTTAGTGCCAATCATTATACTTTCAACCTACAAATTCAGCTATAAAAACCATGCTACTTTCTACATGCTCATACTTCTAACCGAAGTTGCGTTGTTAGGTGTTTTCATGGCTAAAGATATTTTCTTGTTTTATTTCTTCTTTGAAGCTGCTTTGATTCCAGTCTATTTCTTAGCGGCAATTTGGGGAGGAAAAGATGCTCCACGTATTACTTTCAAGATGTTTGTTTATACCATTTTTGGAAGTTTATTTATGTTGGTTGCCATCGTTTATTTGTATATTCAAGGTGCTACTGTCAATATTCAAGAACTTTATACAACTGGTAAGCTTATTTCGCCTACCAATCAAAATTTATTATTCTGGGCATTCTTTATTGCTTTCGCTATCAAAATGCCTGTTTTACCATTTCATACTTGGCAACCTGATGCTTATTCTGAATCGCCAACACCAGCTACTATGTTACTTTCTGGTTTGCTTTCAAAAATGGGCGTTTATGGATTGATACGTATTTTATTACCACTTGCTCCAATAGGTGTCACCAATTGGGGTTTTTTCGGAATGATACTTTCTGTGATTGGTTTAATTTACGGTTCTATCATAGCTATCCAACAAAATAATATCAAACGTCTTATCGCCTACTCTTCATTTGCTCACATGGGTTTAATGGCAGCAGGTGTACTTTCTGGAACGCTAAGTGGTATTCAAGGGGCATTATTACAAATGGTTGCTCATGGTATCAATGCAGTTGGATTATTCTTTATTATTAAGATCATTTATGACCGTACCAATACCAGAGAATTAAGTGCTTTAGGGGGTATCACTCAAAAAACACCAGCTCTAAGTATTTACTTCATGATCATTATGCTTGGAAGTGTGGCATTGCCTTTAACTAACGGTTTTGTTGGAGAATTTTTATTGTTGAAAAGTGTCTATGACAAAAATGTTTGGCTTGGAGCGATTGCTGGTTTGACTATTATTTTAGGAGCTGTGTATATGCTTCGTTTGATGCAACGCTCAATGTTTGGCGAAAGTAATCAAGTAACAGCTAAATTTAAAGACGTAAGCGGAACAGAAGTTGCTGTCTTATTACCTTTGGCGATTTTAGTTGTTTTGATGGGTGTTTTCCCAAATATATTCTTAAAAATTACTGAACCTGCTGTCAATAGCATTTTACAGATAATTAGTAGCAAGTAGTTATTATAAAATTTTATTTTATCACCCCTCATAAGGTGGCAGCTTTGCTGACTTGGGGGTTATCAATTTTATTATGTATCCGATACTCGTACTCTCATTTTCTGGACTCGTTACATTGTTTTTAGGTTTCCTAAAATCAAAGAAAATACTTTTACCTGCATCATTGTTTTTTGTGGCACTTGCTTTCGTTTCTAACTTCATTGATTGGAATAAACCTGGCCTTTATTTCAGCAATATGCTTGAAGCAAGTAACCTATCTATCATTTTTACTTCAATCATCTTGCTTTCAGCATTTTTGATAATGGCATTATCGAAAGGTTTTATAGATGATGATCAAGCTCATCCAGCCGAATATTTTGCTATTTTGCAGTTTTCTCTCGTTGGAGCGATAATGATGACAAATTATCAAAACCTGATAATGCTTTTTATTGGTGTTGAAATCCTTTCAGTATCAATGTATGTACTTACAGGTAGTGATAAAAGAAATATCCGTGGGAATGAAGCTGCCCTTAAATATTTCTTAATGGGAGCTTTTGCTACTGGAATCATGCTTTTTGGTATCGCAATGCTTTATGGAGCTAATTATTCATTCAATATTAGCGATGCTCACTCATGGTTGGCACAAACGCAAATAGCAAGTCGTCCAGTTTTTCTTTATGTGGGTGTAACCTTCTTGCTCATAGGTTTACTTTTCAAAGTTTCGGCAGCACCATTTCACTTTTGGACACCAGATGTTTATGAAGGTGCTCCAACAATTTTTACGACCTTTATGTCAACTATCGTAAAAACTGCTGGATTTGCTGCTATATATCGTATTCTTGAGGTATCTTACTCTCCATTATATAATTTTTGGTGGGTAATGATCATCGTAATGGCTGTTTTAAGTTTATTAATTAGCAATATTACGGCTGTTGCTCAAAGTAGTTTCAAAAGAATGTTGGCCTTTTCAAGCATATCTCATGCAGGATATATGTTGATAGCAATTGTAGGTTTAAGCAATAAAACCGATGCTTCCATCGTATTCTATTCATTAGCATATTCTTTAGCAACTATTAGTGCCTTTGGTGTATTGATAATTGTCTCAAAAGAAAAATTAGTAGATGGCCGTCCTGATGAAAACATTACTGTTTTGAATGGTCTTGCAAAGAAAAATCCATTCTTAGCGTTTGTTTTAGCGGTATCAATGTTTTCATTAGCTGGAATCCCTTTAACAGCTGGTTTCTGGGGAAAATTCTATGTTTTTGCTGATGCTGCATATCGTGGGCATATCTGGTTATTAGTTGTGGCAATCTTGATGTCGGCTGTTGGTATTTACTATTATTTTAAACCAATTATAGCAGCTTACATGAAAGAAGGGGACGGTGAAAGCATTCAATTATCATCATTTTATAAAATAATCCTTGGTTTTACTACGGTTGGTTCCCTTATACTTGGTCTATTTCCGAGTTTGATACGCGACTTACTATGATTTACCAACTATAAAGTAATCATAGCAGATGAATACTCTTTTAAAATTTTCTGGACTAAACTTATTTGTGGAATTACTTAACAAAATAAAAAACAAGGAATTAAGAAGCTTTCTCTCATTTTTTCTAACAGCTATTTTGGGGGCAGGAACTAATTTTTTCACAAGGATTTTATATAAACCCGTTTTTGTGAGCTTTGGCTTTGCAGATAAGCCTGCTTTTCAACTAAGTATCTTTGCTGGATACATGACGGCAACAATTGTAACCTTTATCCCTAATAAAGTTTTTGCATTTTCTGCCAAAGAATCCGGTAATACTAAACGAGAATCTGTCAAATTTGTTATCATTGCAGTGGTAGCATTAGGAATTCAATTAGGTCTTTCTTCCTTGACATTTGATTTTGTAGCTAATAAATACTTTACCGATTATTCATTAACTTTAAGAGAAACTTTTTCTCATATTGTAGGAATGGGTTTTAGTTTTCTTGCCAATTTTTATGGTCATAAGTTCTTGACTTTCAGAAGTACAGGTATTTATGACAAAATTAAGACCCGCTCCACCCCATAATATTGTACAAATCCAAGGAATTATTGTTTCTTAAAAAGTATTTAAGAAAATTTTAAATTTTTTTTAAGAAAAACTTGCATCTTATCTTAAAATTGTCTTAAATTTGCATTGCGTTTCAAACCTTAAAACACCGCAAACAAAGACAATGAAAAAAGTAATCGCAATCTTATTCGTAGCATGTGTAGCTTCTTTAGCTGCTTGTACTTCTAAAACTGCTGAAACAGCTGTTGATTCAACTGCTGCTGTAGCTGTAGATACTACTGCAACTGCTGCTGCTGCTGTTGACACAACTGCTGCTGCTGCTGCTGACACAACTAAAAAATAATTTTTTTAGTTGCTGCATAAGAGAGCCTTATTCGTTAAACGAGCAAGGCTTTTTTTTATGCTCTTTAGATTATCAACTCATTCAGAGATGCTATCAATTGCTTTAGTTTAAGCACCGTTTCTTCATCAGTAATGTTATCTCCTTCTAACTTCCCTTTTACTCCTTGAATTAATACTTGTGTTTGTTGATTAAACGTTGCACCAAGTGTTCGCATGATTAACTTTAAATCTTCGTGAGCTTTTTCTCCTGATGCTGAAGCGGTAATTAAAGCTGTTGGCTTATGAGTAAAGGCAATTGTCGAAACAGTCCATTCAAGGGCATTTTTTAGGCTTCCAGGCAGGCTAAAAACGTATTCTGGTGTGCAGATGATAATTCCATCTGCCTGCTCAATTTGGCTTCGAAAATCGGATATTTTCTTAGGAGGAACATTTGAATCCAAATCAGGATTAAAATGTGGTAGTTGTGCTATTTTATCATAAATATTAATTAAAAAAATTCCCCTCGACAATTCAGCAATCGCTTTTACAATTCGTAAATTCGAAGAATTCTCTCTTGTACTCCCAATAATTGCTAAAATCTTCTTTTGTTTTTTCATGGCTCAAAAACTTTTAAAATCTAAGTAGTTTAAAAACAAAAAGAGTAACTACTTGATAATCAAATAGTTACTCTTTATAGTTGTTGACCTACAAGGATTCGAACCTTGAATAACGGTACCAAAAACCGGTGTGTTACCATTACACTATAGGTCAATCCCGATTTTGTGAGTGCAAAAGTACGACTTTAAAGATAATTACGCAAGAGAGATTCAAAAAAAATTTACTTTTTTTTTATTGAGCTGCTCTTCTTAATTCTTCTAAAATCACTTCTTTCATCAATAACTTACGTTTTTGCGTCTGAATGTTCGATTGCGTGATTTTATCTAAGTCTGGGCCTTGCGAAACCCCCTCGTTACTTTCAATCAATATTTTCAATTCTCCCCTTGCACGAATGACAATATTTTCCATTTCACGGAATTTCGTCAAGGTTTGTTGTTTTTCGCTCAAATAATTATAATTAGGCAATTTACGAGTCACAACTTTCATCAAATAGCTTAACTCAAAAATCTTATCGCAAGCAGCTCTGAAGCGTTCTGCAACATTTCTGACAGCCAAATGAGATGGAACCTTGATATTTTTCCAATCATTGAGCATCACTTTTGCACGCTCAGTTGATGCAAATATATCTTTAGCTTCTGCCAATTGCTCAGCTTCTTCCATCATTTTTTGTTGAGCCTCGACACGTGGGTCAACTCGTACTTTTATTTGAATACCTTTGGCAGCACAATATTTTTCGTAATACAAAGTCGTCAACTTCTTAAAACGACGGAATTCGTATTTCAAGCGTTTTGGAGGCACATCACCTACATTTCTCCATTCAGATTGGAGACGCTTGAGTTCTGCAAAAGAAAGTTCCCAATTGCCCATACGGAAAAGCATTTCAGCACCTCTTACCAATTCATTATACTTTTCCATGCGATCGCCAATAATGCGATTTTGTTCCTCATAAAAAGCTTTTCTACGTTGATAGAAATCATCTAAAACTTCTCTGAAGGTTGTCTCGATTTGTTCCTGATAAGGTTTGTCAACTGGGCCTGTACGAATCCAACGAGTTTTGATATCTTGTAGTTTTTCGGCTACAATATTCCAATCAACATCCTCTTTGGCTTCTTTGGCTTCTTCGACTAATGCTTCTTTGATTGTGAGATTGTTTGCTTGATTGCCAACAATCAAACCACGAAGCACTTCCTCTTGCTCATCTAAAGTTTTGAGCAAAGGAATAAAATCGCCAATTCCATCGAAGTTCAGCAATCGTTTGCGTAGCTGCGTGAGTTTGGTTAAGAAAGAACCCTTATTTTGGGCCTCGGCAATCTCAGATTCTAATTGAGTAACCTTGTTTACCGCAATTTGGTAACGGTTAATAAAATACTGGAAAGCCTCTTCTTCTGTGCGTTTTACTTCTCCGATTTGTCGGTCGGGCATATCTAAATAGCCCTTCAAGAATACCTTACCGTCTTTTATGTAAGCATATTCGTTTTCTAATGTTACGCCGTTCATAATAAAAAATCACATGGCTTGTGAGTCAGGGGATGGTGGTTTATTTGGTAAAAATCGTGTTTTTTTTGTATAATGCAAACACGTTTAACGATATTTGCGTAAAAATTTATTAAATGTAGCAATAAAACACAAAATTTTTATTCATTTAATAATAATTTAATAAAAAATGCCGAATTATTTCTTAAAAATGACCGCTAACGAATATTTTTAAACAATGTCAGAACAAATTATCTTCTCGATGGAGCGAGTGAGTAAAATCATTCCGCCAAGCCGTCAAATTCTTAAAAACATTTATCTCTCATTTTTCTACGGTGCCAAAATTGGTGTTCTTGGACTTAATGGTTCTGGAAAATCTACCCTACTCAGAGTTATTGCGGGTATTGACAAAAACATCAATGGCGATGTGGTATTCTCACCAGGTTACACCGTTGGCATGTTAGAACAAGAACCAACACTTGACCCTACAAAAACTGTCCGACAAATTGTAGAAGAAGGGGTGCAGGAAATTGTAGATTTATTGAAAGAATTCGATACTATTAACGAAGCATTCGGAGATCCTGATGCTGATTTTGATAAACTACTCGCTCGTCAAGGTGAAGTGCAGGAGAAATTGGACACTTTCGATGCTTGGGAATTAGACACTCGTTTAGAACGTGCAATGGATGCTCTCCGTTGTCCACCTGAAGATGCCATTGTAGCTAATCTTTCTGGGGGAGAGAAACGTCGTGTAGCTCTTTGTCGATTACTTTTGAAACAACCGGATGTTTTGCTTTTGGATGAACCTACCAACCACCTTGATGCTGAATCGGTACTTTGGTTGGAAGAGCATTTGCGTCAATATAAAGGGACTGTGATTGCTGTAACCCACGACCGTTATTTCTTAGATAATGTGGCTGGCTGGATTTTGGAATTGGACAGAGGCGAAGGTATTCCATGGAAAGGGAATTATTCTTCTTGGCTCGAACAAAAACAAAATCGTTTAGAAAAGGAAGAAAAAACGGAATCTAAACGCCAAAAATCTTTACAACGAGAATTAGAATGGGTAAGAATGGCTCCAAAAGCTCGCCAAGCAAAATCAAAAGCTCGTTTGGCTGCTTATGATAAAATGGTGAGTGAAGATTCGAAAGAAAGAGAAGATAAACTCGAACTTTTCATTCCACCTGGCCCACGTTTGGGTAATAAAGTAATCGAAGCAAAAGGCGTAAAAATGGGCTTTGGCGATCGTTTACTATATGAAGATTTGAATTTTAGTTTGCCTCAAAATGGTATTGTTGGAATTATTGGCCCGAATGGTGCTGGTAAAACAACGCTCTTTAAATTAATCACTGGTCAATTACAACCATTGGCTGGTACTTTTGAAGTAGGTGAAACCGTAAAGCTTTCATACGTTGACCAAGAGCATAATCAACTTGACCCTACTAAATCGGTTTATGAGTTGATTTCTGGTGGAAATGAATGGGTAATGCTTGGAAATCGCCAAGTAAATGCTCGTGGTTATGTAAGCCGATTTAATTTCCAAGGGGGCGACCAAGAGAAAAAAGTGGGTATTCTTTCAGGTGGAGAGCGAAACCGTGTGCATTTGGCAATGATGCTCAAAGAAGGCGGAAACCTTTTGCTTTTAGATGAGCCAACCAATGATTTGGACGTAAACACGCTTCGTGCTTTGGAAGAAGGTCTTGAAAACTTTGCGGGTTGTGCCGTAGTTATTTCTCACGACCGTTGGTTCTTGGATAGAATTGCGACCCACATTTTAGCTTTTGAAGGCGATTCACAAGTATATTGGTTTGAAGGAAACTTTTCAGAATACGAAGAAAATCGCAAAAAACGCTTAGGCACTGATTTGACTCCTAAACGTATTAAATATAGGAAGTTGCAATAGTGTTTTTACAAAAAAACCGAAGACAAAAATCTTCGGTTTTTTTATAACTAAAGTCTTTTACTTTCTTGCCTCTCTCACCGCTCCTTCAAATTGTTGTACCATTTCTTTTACCAAAGTTTCATCTTTTGTGCTCAGCGTAAATGATGTTGGGTCTTTGTCATCTTTATCATTCACATTAAATGAACCTCCAATTGTATTGTCTTTACCAAAACCCAAATCCATTTTGATTCTGTCGGCTGGTACATCTAAGACCAATTTGTAATTTCCATCTTTTTGCTTTTGGTAACTCACTTTTCTCACATCTTTCAAAAGCCAACTAATATTGACGCCCATTGAGAAGTTCTCTTCTTTGGCAGTCAAATTCATCAACATTTTACTCCCAACAAACGAAAACGTTGGCTTAGATTTGTGGTCATTGACATTCATTTTTCGATTGTCGTCATCAATAACCAATTTGTTTAGCTGACTTGTCAGCCAATCGGTTTGTTGTTTAAGAGCTGCTGTTTGAGCAAAAGTTTGGGTACTCAATAACACTGCAAAGAACATTACAAATAGCTTTTTCATAGTTTTTCAGAATTTTGTTTTCTTTACAGATGCAAAAAAATGCTCGTGGGTTGCGTAGCTTTAAACAAGAAACTTTACTTTTGATAAAAAAAACACTAACAAATGACACGATTAAAACAAATTATAAGATTGATACGATTAAATGATGATTTATCATTTATTGATTTTCAATGATTATATGCTTAAATTGTATACTTAATAAATCTCAAACTACCATTTATGAAAAACACTTTTCTACTATTTTTTTGTTTTTTTGCCTTATCCACTAACGCTCAAAGTTTAGTTTCAGAGCAAGTTCTAAAGCATCTTGAATCAATCGATACCAATCGAATCAAAGCTCACGTAGCATACTTATCAGACGATAAACTTAAAGGCAGACTTCCTGGAAAAGAAGGTTATCAGATGGCTGTTGATTATGCTATTAAGCAATATAAAGAAATGGGTCTAAAACCCGCAGGAGAAAAAGGAACTTACACCCAAAAGGTTTTGCTTAGAAAGAGTAAATTAGTAAAAGAGTCAGCCAAATTTACGCTTACCTTACCCGACGGTAAAAAGCAAGAGCTAACATTTGGAAACGATTTAGCAATTTACCCGCATCCTGAAAGAAAATCTGTTGATTTCAATGCTCCTTTGGTATTTGTTGGTGCTGGTTTTGATGCCTCACAAAGCAACCTTCAAGATTATAAAGGCATTGATGTAAAAGGGAAAATAGTAGTTGTTTTAAGAAAAATACCTGAAAACTTACCTACAAATGTAAGATTACATTTAGGTTATCCTGCTACATTGCAAGAATTTGCCGTAAAAAATGGAGCAATTGGTGTGTTGGTTTGCAATTATACAACCAGCATGGTGCAGTTCAAGGCCGCAGCTAATAATATGGTTTCAAATGGTGTATCGGCATCAGTTACAGCCAAAGGAAAAAGAACAAGTTCAGCATCGGTTTTGGGTGGAAAAATACAAATAGCAGGCGGTATATCAGTACCAACTTTGCAAGCCTTGATGCGTGCCGAAAATAATATGCTCGACAGCACTTGGCAACAACTCGAAAAAGGAAAATTTGTGAGTAAAGTACTTAAAAGTAGCCTTAAAGGTCACTATGAAAGTACATTTGATGATATTATAAGCTATAATGTAGTAGCTAAATTGGAAGGCTCTGATCCAAAATTGAAAAAAGAATATATCGTTCACTCGGCTCATCTAGACCACTTAGGCATCGGAAAGCCAATCAATGGTGATTCAATTTATAATGGAGCTCATGATAATGCCTCAGGCGTAGCCTGTGCATTAGAAATTGCCCGAATGTATGCCACCGTAAGTCCAAAACCGAAGCGTTCTTTACTTTTTTTACTTGTTACTGCTGAAGAAATGGGTCTTTTAGGTTCAGGGTATTTTGCAGCATATCCAACAGTATCGAAAAAACAAATCGTTGCCGACATCAATACTGATATGCCTACTTTGCTTGCTCCTTTAGAGTCGGTTGCTCCACTTGGGGCAGAACATAGCAGTTTGCAAAAAGTAGTTGAACAGGCAGCCAGTTTAGCAAAATTAGAGGTTGAGCCAGACCCAGACCCAAGCGAAGGACGTTTTGTCCGAAGTGACCAATATAACTTCGTAAAAGCAGGAATCCCTGCCTTACACATTAAATATGGTTATAGATTTAGCAATCCGAGCTTAAATTTGGCAGAAAAAGTAAAAAAATGGCGTGAAGCACACTATCATAAGCCATCTGATGAAATAACAAATGGTTTTGTTTGGTCGGCCTCTAAAAAATATGTGCAAGTCAATTTCTTAACAAGCTACTTGATCTCTCAAAACCCACAAAAACCAACTTGGAACAAAGGCGATTTTTTTGAAAAGTAAATTGAGATTTTAGAAAAAATATTCACTCATTCAAAACGTACTCATTCACTCATTGAAATAATGCACCACGCTTACTTAAATGGCGAAATTCGCCCCGTAGAAGAAACAAATATTCATATTACTGACTTAGGGCTATTGCGTGGCTATGGCCTTTTCGACTATTTTATTACTTATAATAGTCGTCCATTTCAGTGGGATTGGTATTGGGAGCGTTACGAGCGTTCGGCAAAATTGTTATGTTTACCCAATCCAATTCAAAAAGAAGAAGCCTATCTAGTGGTACTGAAATTGATTGAAAAAAGTGGTTTAGACAACTGTGCTATACGCTTTGTGCTGACAGGCGGCTATTCGCCTGACAGCATGAGTATGACTCGCCCAAATCTACTTATCATTAGCGAAGATATTCATCCTGTTAAACTCCAAGATTATGAAACTGGTATTAAAGTTATTACGCATGACTATGTACGAGACCTACCCGAAATAAAAAGCATTGATTATAAGCATTTGATGATTTTACAAACTGACATCAAAGCAGCAAAAGCCACTGATGTTTTGTTTCATAAACGAGGTTATATCAGTGAACTAAGTCGTAGTAATGTATTTCTTTTTAAAGGAGATACGCTCATTACGCCTAATCGAAAAGTTTTGCGAGGTATTACTCGACGTTTTGTTTTAGAATTAGCCAAAAGTCATTTCAAAATCGAAGAAAGAAACGTTGAGTTAAAAGAATTACTCGTCGCCGACGAAGTTTTCACAACGAGTACCACCAAAAGAGTTTTACCCATCACTCAAATAGATAATGTCATTTTAAGCAATGGAAAAATTGGAGCGAAAACTAAGTTTTTACTGAATTTGGTAAATGAGCGAGTGAAAAATTGGTAGGTTACACCTAAAATAAAGATAAAAGAGCAGGCCTTTATAGCTTGCTCTTTTTAAATAATAAAAGTTACAAAATTTGCATTCTGAAGCCTTCATACCAATTTAAACTTGCTTAAACGCAAAAAAAGCAACCTTTTAGAGGTTGCTTTTTGATTAATAAAATTCTTGGGTGACGCCAGTCGATTTACTTCCTCTCCCGAGTACGAACGGCAAACTTTCAGTACCATTAGCGTCACAGAACTTGTTATAACGCAAAAAACCTCAGCTTTAAGGGCTGAGGTTTTTGTTAATAAAATCTTGGGGTGACGCCCAGTCCATCTACTTACTCTCCCGAGTATGAACCGGCAAACGTTTTGTCAGTACCATCAGCGGTGCGGAACTAAGCGTTCTTAACATTTCTGTTGAATATGTTCAGAGATAATTTTGTCTTAAACGCAAAAAACCTCAGCTTTAAGGGCTGAGGTTTTTAAAATAAAATCCTGGCATCTACTTACTCTCCCGAGTATGAACTCAGTACCATCAGCGGTGCGGGGCTTAACTTCTCTGTTCGAGATGGGAAGAGGTGAACACCCGCCCAATGGACGCCATGAAGGACTGCCTATTTCGGTTAAAAACCACTAGGACTTAATATCTTTTAGTTCTTCATGTCTTAATTGGTTATTCCAATAAAACTACAATGACTTTGATAGAGAGAAATAATAAGAAAAAGTATAAAAAAGAGTCCTCGATTCATTAGTATTGCTCGGCTTAGTGTTACCACTTCTACACCTACAACCTATCAACGTAATAGTCTATTACGAATCTCAATGGAAGACTCATCTTGAGGTGGGTTTCACACTTAGATGCTTTCAGCGTTTATCCCGTCCGTACTTAGCTACTCTGCCGTGCCCTTGGCAAGACAACAGATGCACCAGCGGTACGTCCAACTCGGTCCTCTCGTACTAAAGTCAGAACCTCTCAATCTTCCTACGCCCACCACAGATAGGGACCGAACTGTCTCACGACGTTCTGAACCCAGCTCGCGTGCCACTTTAATCGGCGAACAGCCGAACCCTTGGGACCTTCTCCAGCCCCAGGATGTGACGAGCCGACATCGAGGTGCCAAACCTCCCCGTCGATGTGAGCTCTTGGGGGAGATCAGCCTGTTATCCCCGGAGTACCTTTTATCCTTTGAGCGACGGCCCTTCCATACAGAACCGCCGGATCACTATACCCATGTTTCCATCCAGCTCGACTTGTTGGTCTCACTGTCAAGCGACCTTATGCTATTGCACTCAACGCACGGTTACCAAGCGTGCTGAGGTCACCTTTGGAAGCCTCCGTTACTCTTTTGGAGGCGACCACCCCAGTCAAACTACCCACCAAACGGTGTCCTCGCCTTAGGCAAGTTAGAATCCAAATAACCAAAGGGTGGTATTTCAACGTTGGCTCCATAACGCCTAGCGACGCCACTTCACAGCCTCCCACCTATCCTACACATCAGTTA
>NZ_JBNTQY010000001.1:5452500-5810274 GCF_051209875.1 Emticicia sp. SJ17W-69
AAGAGTTAAGTTTATTTATGAAGAAAGTTATAGTAATTGGGGCAGGATTTGCTGGACTCTCGGCAGCAACTAAATTGGCTGATGAAGGGTACGATGTAACCATTTTAGAAAAAAACTCAATGGCAGGTGGACGTGCAAGAGTTTTTGAAGAGCAGGGTTTTGTTTTTGATATGGGGCCAAGCTGGTACTGGATGCCTGATATTTTTGAAAGGTATTTTGCTGAGTTCAATAAAAAACCTTCTGACTATTATCAACTCACTAGGCTCGACCCTTCCTATAAAGTTATCTTTGATACGCAAGATGAGATTTCATTGCCTGCAAATATGACCGCACTCGAAAATCTATTTGAGAGTATTGAAAAAGGTAGTAGTAAACGTTTGGCTGATTTCCTTTCGGAGTCTAAATATAAATATGATGTAGGTATTGGTGAGTTTGTTTGGAAGCCAAGTATTTCGATTACAGAATTCTTTGACTTCCGTTTGGTTTCTAAAGCTTTTAGTTTGGATTTGTTTGCTTCTTTTGGAAAACACATTCGGAAATTTTTCAAAAATGAGCGTCTTTTAAAATTAATGGAGTTTCCGATTTTGTTTTTAGGAGCTACACCACAAAACACTCCTGCCTTATATAGCTTGATGAACTATGCCGAAATCGCTCTTGGAACTTGGTATCCGATGGGTGGCATGCACGAGATTATAAAAGGAATGGTAGCTGTGGCAGAAGAGAAAGGTGTGAAAATCAAATTAAACGAGGCAGTGACTCATATATCAGTAGAAAATGGCATAGCCAATAAGGTAATTACTGATAATGGTACATATAATATAGATGTAGTAGTTGGTGGGGCAGATTATCATCATGTTGAGCATAACCTTTTAAATACTGAGGATAGAAATTACAGCAAGAAATATTGGGATAATCGAACGATGGCTCCTTCTTCTCTTTTGTTTTATTTAGGAGTAAATCGTCGGGTTGAAAAATTGATTCATCATAATCTATTTTTTGACGAAGATTTCAATCTTCATGCCGATGAAATTTATGAAAATCCAAAATGGCCATCTAAACCTTTGTTTTATGCTTCGGCTCCATCAAAGACTGATGCGAGTGTCGCACCTGAAGGTTGTGAAAATCTATTCATATTAATACCAATTGCCCCCGACTTGGAAGACAATGAGGCTATTCGTGAGAAATATTATGACATAGTAATGAAACGCCTTGAAAAATATGTAGGACATGATGTCAGAAGTCATGTAGTTTATAAGCGAAGTTTTGCTGTGAGTAATTTCAAAAAAGAATACAACTCTTTTAAAGGCAATGCTTATGGTTTGGCAAATACACTTTTACAAACTGCTTTCTTGAAACCAAGTTTGAAAAGCAAAAAAGTCAAAAATCTTTATTATACTGGTCAATTAACCGTTCCTGGGCCTGGTGTTCCGCCGTCATTAATTTCTGGTTTAGTAGTGGCTCAACAAGTGATGAAGGAATTCAAAAATTCTTAATGTAAATTTATATAGTATAATTCAAAACAGTTTTGAATTTCTATTGTTTATAGAAATAAAGAATTAAATTAGAGCAAAAAAATATTTTACAATGATGCTCGTCATAAAAACTAACAATTCCGTTAGTTTCCTAACAGTTTTGAATAAGATATAATGTTTAATTTGTACGAAAAAACTACGTTTGGTTGTAGTAAGCTCATCACCGAGCTTTACAGTACTTCGTTTACGTTAGGAATAAAAACCCTTGACCGAAAATTTCATGGGCCAATTTATGCTATCTATGGCTTTGTTCGCTATGCTGATGAAATCGTAGATACCTTTCATGATTTTGACAAGAAAGTTTTACTCGATCGTTATAAAGATGAAACTTTTAGAGCCATTGAAGAAGGAATAAGTCTCAATCCTGTTTTGCATTCTTTCCAAAAGGTAGTGCGTCAATATAAAATTGAGCATGAACTAATTGCAGCGTTTTTGCATAGCATGGAAATGGATTTGTTTAATGTTGTTTATGATGATAGTGGCTATGATGAATACATATATGGTTCAGCGGAAGTGGTAGGCCTAATGTGCTTGCGTGTTTTTTGTGAAGGTAACGAAGTATTATATGATAAACTAAAAGCCGATGCTCGAAGTTTAGGAGCGGCATTCCAAAAGGTTAATTTCTTACGTGATTTGAAAAGTGACTTTTGTGACCGTGGGCGAGTATATTTCCCAGGTGTTGATTTCAATGAATTTGGCATTGAATCAAAGCTAATTATCGAGCAAGACATCCAGAAAGACTTTGATAATGCCTATCGTGGAATTATTGGACTCCCAGAAGGAGCAAGAAAAGGTGTATATCTGGCATATGTCTATTACTTAAAATTATTTGATCGTATTAAACGTACATCTGCTACTCGCATTCAACATGAAAGAATTCGTGTGCCTGACCGTATAAAGTTTGCTTTACTTGCCAAAACTTTAGTACAAAGTGGACTGAACGCTTTGTAGAAATGGCAATATTTCATTTGGGTAGATTCAGTTTTTTTGCTAACTTTGCTGACTTATCTCATGCTGAAAAACTTGGCATAGTTTTCGTGAATAAGTTTTTAAAAATGAAGTTTTAAAAGCAAACCCTGATATCAACAAATGAAATTTATTATTTCGTCCTCCTCTTTACTGAAACATCTTTCTACTATTAATGGTGTAATTGCCAGTAATCCAATTGTTCCGATTCTTGAAAACTTTATGTTTCAATTAGATAAGGAAACCCTAACTGTTACTGCATCTGATATGCAAACGGTCATGATTACTGAGTTTGAAGTTGAATCACGTGATAAAGGCTCATTTGCCGTACCTGCCCGCTTGCTGTTAGATACCTTACGTAGTTTGCCTGAGCAACCTATCCAGTTAAATATTGATGAAGAAACTTTCGGAACGGAGTTAGTAACTGCTAATGGCCGTTATAAATTGGCGGGTGAAAACCCAATGGATTTTCCTCGTGTGCCACAAGTAAATCGTAATTTTAGTATTGAAATGGACTCAGATATGCTGGGTTCGGCGATTGCAAATACTATTTTTGCTACAAGTACTGATGATTTACGCCCTGCTATGACTGGTGTTTTTGTGCAGGTGTCTGATAATTCAACAACTTTTGTAGCCACTGACGGTCATCGTTTGATTCGCTACCGCCGTGAAGATATCAAATCACCGAATGCAACTTCGATGATTTTGCCAAGAAAAGCTCTTAATTTATTAAAATCTTCACTTCCTGGTGAAATCTTACCTGTAAAAGCTGAATTTAGCAATTCTAATGCTTTTTTTAGTTTTGGAAACATCAAAATGATTTGTCGTTTGATTGATGAGCGTTTCCCTGATTATGAGAATGTTATTCCACAAAATAATCCAAATAAATTGAAAATTGAGCGGACAGAGTTATTAAGCACTTTAAAACGTATTTCAATTTATTCAAATAAAACTACGCACCAAATTCGCTTGAAGATTTCGTCCAACGAATTGGTTATTTCAGCCGAAGATTTAGATTACTCGAATGAAGCAACTGAGAAGCTTTCATGTGAATATGATGGTGAAGAAATGGAAATTGGTTTCAACGCTAAATTTTTGATTGAAATGTTGAATAACTTGAGTGTTAAAAATATTTCTTTGGAAATGTCACAACCTAATCGTGCAGGTTTGATTATTCCTGTTGAAAAAACTGAAAATGAAGATACTTTGATGCTTGTAATGCCTGTAATGTTGAATACTTATGCGTAAGATTAATGATTGAATGTGTATGTGATAGAATGAATATTTTCAAAACTATAATATCACAACAAAAATTTCATAAAAAAGTCCCGACTTCTCACGAAATCGGGACTTTTTATTTATATTCCTTATAAACTAACTCTTAGTTCGTAGAACCTAAGCTCGCTCCAAGGTACTCACGATTTAAGCGAGCAATGTTTTCAAGAGAAATCTCTTTTGGACATTCAGCAGCACAAGCACCTGTATTAGTACATGTACCAAATCCTTCCGCATCCATTTGAGCAACCATTTTCATTGCACGGTCTGCACGCTCTGGCTGTCCTTGTGGTAAAAGTGCTAATTGTGAAACTTTTGCCGAAACAAATAACATTGCTGACGCATTTTTACATGCCGAAACACAAGCTCCACAACCAATACAAGCAGCAGCAGCAAATGCTTTATCTGCATCATCTTTTGGAATTGGTAATGAGTTTCCGTCTTGGGCATTTCCTGTGTTTACAGAAATATAACCACCTGCTGCAATGATGCGGTCGAATGAGCTTCTATCAACAACCAAGTCTTTTACAACTGGGAATGCCACTGCTCTCCAAGGCTCAACAACAATAGTATCGCCATCTTTGAAGCTACGCATGTGTAATTGACAGGTTGTTACACCTTGCAATGGGCCATGAGGTTGTCCGTTGATGTACATACTGCACATTCCGCAGATACCTTCACGACAATCGTGGTCAAATGCAATCGGTTCAGTTCCTTCTGAAACGAGACGCTCATTTAAAACATCAAACATTTCTAAGAAAGACATATCTTCCGATATACCTGCGACTTGATAAGTCTCTAACTTACCATTTGTTTTTTTATTTTTTTGACGCCAAACTTTTAGCGTCAAATTCATATTTCCTTCAGACATAAAGTTAAATATTTTGAATTCATCTCTAGTAGAGACAAAAGGTTTTACTTATAACTTCTTTGAGCAATTTTGATGTTTTCGTAAATCAATGGTTCTGGATTAAGGCTCCATTTGCTTTCACCTTCATATTCCCATGCAGCTACATACATGTAGTTTTCGTCGTCACGAAGTGCTTCTCCTTCTTCGGTTTGATATTCTTCACGGAAGTGTCCTCCACAAGATTCATTTCTATTCAAAGCATCTACGCACATCAATTCGCCTAATTCGATAAAGTCAGCAACACGACCAGCTTTGTCTAACTCAGGGTTAAACTCATCAGCATCACCTAAAATACGGAGATCTGACCAGAATTCTTTTTTCAAGGCTTGAATTTCAACAATTGCTTCTTGTAAACCTTTTGCATTACGAGCCATTCCACATTTATCCCACATAATTTTACCTAAACGCTTGTGGAATGATTCTGGAGATTGTTTACCCTTAATATTTATCAATTTATTAATTCTTTCCTGAACCGCTTTTTCAGCTTCAACAAAAGCAGGATGGTCAGTTGGAATTGATTTTGTACGAATTTCGCTTGAAAGGTACGAACCAATTGTATAAGGAATAACAAAATATCCATCAGCCAAACCTTGCATCAAGGCACTTGCTCCCAAACGGTTTGCACCGTGATCAGAGAAATTAGCTTCGCCCAAAGCATAAAGACCAGGTACGTTTGTCATCAAATTGTAATCAACCCAAAGCCCACCCATTGTATAGTGAACTGCAGGATAAATACGCATTGGTACTTCGTAAGGGTCTTCACCAGTGATTTGCTTATACATATCAAACAAGTTACCGTATTTTTCTTTTACAACGGCCTTGCCCATTTCTCTGATTTCTTCTTTCGAAGGATTATGCATATTTTTCTTATTCGCTTCGATTTTTCCATAACGGTCAATCGCAGAAGCATAATCAAGGAAAACAGCCATTTTTGAAGCACCTACACCATAACCTGCATCGCAACGCTCTTTAGCGGCACGTGAGGCAATATCACGAGGAACTAAGTTTCCGAAGGCAGGATAACGACGCTCTAAGTAGTAATCTCTTTCTTCTTCTGGAATATCATTTCCTGCACGTTTATCATCTTTTTTCTTTGGAACCCAAATTCTACCATCATTACGCAATGATTCCGACATCAAAGTCAGTTTCGATTGGTGGTCGCCAGATACAGGAATACAAGTCGGGTGAATTTGAGTATAACAAGGATTAGCAAAATTTGCTCCTTTTTTATGTGCTTTCCAAGCGGCAGTTACGTTACTACCCATTGCATTGGTTGACAAATAGAATACGTTTCCGTAGCCACCTGTACAAAGCAATACTGCGTGTCCGAAGTGACGCTCTAATTCGCCAGTTACTAAGTTTTTAGCAATAATCCCACGAGCTTTTCCGTCAATCATTACTACGTCAAGCATTTCATGGCGAGTGTACATGGTTACATTACCGATACCCACTTGACGCTCAAGACCTGAATACGCTCCAAGTAATAATTGTTGTCCAGTTTGTCCAGCAGCATAGAAAGTACGTTGTACTTGTGTACCACCAAATGAACGGTTTGATAGAAGTCCACCATATTCACGAGCAAAAGGCACACCTTGAGCCACACATTGGTCAATAATACTTCCAGAAACTTCAGCTAAACGATGCACATTTCCTTCTCTTGCACGATAATCACCACCTTTAATGGTATCATAAAATAGACGGTAAACAGAGTCACCATCATTTTGATAGTTTTTGGCAGCATTGATTCCACCTTGTGCTGCAATCGAGTGAGCACGGCGAGGAGAATCTTGAAAACAGAATGCTTTTACTTTATAGCCCATTTCGGCTAATGTAGCGGCAGCAGATGCTCCTGCTAAGCCTGTACCAACCACAATAATCTCCAAACTACGCTTGTTAGCTGGGTTTACTAATGGCACAGTAGAACGATACTTTGTCCATTTGTCCGAGATTGGACCTTCAGGAATTTTGGCATCTAATTTATTTGACATCTTATTTCTATCAATTAGTCTATTAAAATCAATTACCCATTAAATGTTGTATGTAAAAATATATCGGCATGGCCGCAAATCCCAAAGGAATAGCAATGGCAAAAACCCAAGTTCCGATAAATTTCACTAAAGGCGTATATTTTGGGTGATTCCAACCTAAAGTTTGGAAAGCACTTTGAAAACCATGATATAGGTGATACGCTACGGCAAACATTCCCAAAATGTAGAAAATCACCAATAAAGGATTTTGGAAAGAAACACCTACCTCTTTGTATAAATCTTTGAGTACGACTGTATGTGTACCAGCAGCCTCATTGCTCATTTCCACCATTTTCACTTCTTGTGAATAAGTGCTTGGCATTTCTTCAGTGGTGACTACACCTGAAACAACATTTTCAGTATATTTTGCATAAGGAAGTGGCTCGTTATGAAATTTGTACCAAAAATCTCCCATGTGAACAACGATATAAACCAAAAGGATTGTTCCGAGAATTGCCATGTTACGACTTGAGAATGAAGATTGATTTCTAACAACCGCATAAGCTATAGGTCTAGCTTTGCGATTTTGGAATTCAAGGTAAAGTCCCCAAAAAGCATGAAATAAAATCAGTGCGTAATTAACATAAGAAATTACTTTAATCAATGGGAAGGTTGTCATAAATACAGCGTATTTATTAAACGCATAACCACCGTCGTTTTTGAAAAGTTGTAAATTTCCAATGAGGTGTACTAATAGAAAAGTACAAAGAAACAACCCTGTCAATGACATGAGAACTTTCTTTCCTATTGAGCTTGATAATGTTTTTGTTAGCCAAGACATAGCCTTATTTACGAATTTTGATTGACAATAGAGGAATTTGTAATTCCTTTGAAAAGTACAATTACTTTCAATGCCCAAAAGTAAGCCACAAATAGCTTAGAATCAATAAAACTTTTCACTTTTTTGATAATTTATTATCGAATTAGAAATTTAACTTCTTGTTTTGTAAAATTGTTTTCAAAAAATCTGTTGATTTATCACACAACGGCGTTGTTTTTTTCGTTTATATTTACAGACAATCCTAATCGTTTGCTTATGAAAGCTTTGAAGTTTACAATATTTACTTTTTTTATCTGCCTTTTGTCGATATTCCACGCAAATGCTACCCATTTAAGAGCAGGCGAAATTACCGCAAAAAGAATTTCAAATACTACTCTCACCTACCGGGTGACGCTCACCACCTATACCGACCAAATCAATGGTGTACAGGCAAATGAAGGACAAAACTTTGTCAAATTTTATTTCGGTGTCACGGGAGTGCCATTATATGATGTCAAACGTAAGAAAAAATTTCTTATCAATGCCTCGACCATGTGTAATGTTTATGATACAACATTTACATTTCCTGCTCAAGGTAAATATACCATTACTTGTGCTATCACCAATCGTAATGCCAATACTGTTAACCTTCCTGGAAGAACAGATGAGATTAGTTTTTTTGTCGAAACAACCATTGTTGTAAATGGTGCTTTAGGACTAAACAATACACCTGTTTTACTAAATATTCCTATTGATACTGCTGGTGTTGGCAAACGTTTTATTCATAACCCTGGTGCTTTTGATGCCGATGGCGATAGTTTGGCTTATCGATTAACGATTCCAAAAAGAGATTTTGGTGAAGGTTCGGGATTGGGAGAGTTTATTACTGGCTACAAAGATCCTGCCTCATTGGGACAACCTCTGCTCACCGAGGATGGTGCTGGAGCATCTATTTTCAAGATTGACCCCATTACAGGTGATTTGATTTGGGATGCCCCTGGTAAATGGACAACACCCCAATATCAAATAAATGTGGCTTTTATTGTGGAAGAGTGGCGGAAAGGCTTTGATGGTAAATATGCAAAAATTGGGGAAATTACACGGGATATGCAGATTATTGTTGTAGAAACTCCAAATAATCGACCCGTACTGACTGTGCCAACCCAAATTTGCGTGGAAGCTGGACAAAAGGTTGAATTTAAAGTTTCAGCAAGAGATAAAGACAATAACAACCTAAAAATAACAACCAATAGTGGGGTTTATAATCGTGATGCTAGTGGTGTAAATGCAAGTTATGTATTTCCGCTTGAAGCTAAATTTAATCCCTTAAATGCCACGCAAAAAAGCCCTGCCGAAGGCACATTTACTTGGGAAACTAACTGTAAGCATGTGCGAGGGCAGGCTTATGATGTATTATTTAAAGTCGAAGATTTCCCGGGGCGTTTTGCTGTGCAATTGACTGATACAAAGACTGTTAAAATAAAAGTTATTCCGCCACGTCCTCGTGGATTATTGGCAAAAAATACTGAAAGAGGGACAGAACTTCGTTGGCAGCTTTATCCTGACTGTAATATTCAGGATGCTGAAATTATTGTTTATCGAAAAGAGGGTTGTTCAAATTATATTCCTTCACAATGTGAACTGGGCTTACCTGCTTCATTAGGATTTGTTGAGGTGGCAAGGGTTTCTGTAAAGGACACTTTTTTCTTAGATAATAAAACTCAAAACGGTAAGATTTATAGTTATAGTATTGTAGCAAGTTTGGCCACTTCTGATTTTGTTTCCATTCCAAGTGTGCCTTCTAATGAAGCTTGTGTTGGAAGCGAATTGCCTCAACTTGCTCCTGTTATGACCAATGTAAGTGTTGATAAAACTGATGCACAGGCTGGTCAAATCACCGTAAAATGGACTCGCCCACTAAACTTTGATTCAACAAGTTTCAAAGGGCCTTATCAGTATAAATTATATCGAGCAACAGGTATTAGTGGAGGAGCCTTTCAACTCATATCTTCAATTAGTACAAAAGTTAATAAGGCTGCCGACACTGTCTTTATCGATAAAGGCTTGAATACCTTCCAAAATGGCTACACATACAAAGTAGCATTTTTGTATGAAGGCGACAAGGTATTAGCAGAAAGTCAGGCAGCAAGTAGTGTTAGACTTACCGTTGCTTCAGATGCTCAAAAAGTGAAATTATCTTGGCAAGCCAATGTACCTTGGAATAATGATAATCGTAAACACAGAATTTATCGAGAAGTCAAAGGCAAACCAGGTACTTTCAATTTGATAGCCGAAGTAGGCGTTCAAGCTGTCAATACTTATGTATATTTTGATGACGGTCTTGACCGTTTTCCAGATGATGGTACAAATACCATTCAGTTAATCATAGATTCGACTTATTGTTATAAAGTTGAAACAGTAGGAGCATACCTAAAACTACCACAATTAGGCCTTTTAAATAACTTATCTCAAGTATCCTGCGGTTCGCCAATTGATAATACACCACCTTGTCCGCCCAATTTAACTTCAGAAGAAATCAATTGTCAAACACTTGACCGCAAAGCTATTTGCGAGGCGAGCAGTTTATCAAATAAATTCAAATGGAGTACACCACTCAGTGCGGCGGGTATTCTTTGTAGAAAAGATATTGTGAAATATAATATTTATTATGCACGATATAAAGACGAAAAGCCTACGCTATTGGCAAGTGTTGCCTCACCCGAAACATCTTATACTCACGTAAGGCCTTTGCAAGATGGTTTTGCAGGATGTTATTATGTAACAGCCGTCAATGTTTTGAATATCGAAAGTGCTCCAAGTACCATGATTTGTAAAGATAACTGTCCAACTGTTGAACTACCAAATACTTTCACACCAAATGGAGATGGTAAAAATGACACTTTCACCCCAATGACTTGTACGGCTTTCATTAAAACAATTAGTATAGAAATATATGATAGGTATGGGACGAAAGTATATGAAGGAACGGGTGATAACTTGAGTTGGGATGGAAAATCAAGCAATGGTGCAGAACTTCCATCAGGCACCTATTATTATTTGGCAAAGGTGTTGATTCAACGATTGGATAAAAACGATGAAACACCAAGTACTATCAAGGGTTGGATAGAGTTGATAAGGTAACGAAGCTCATTTGTTTATAATTGACCATTGCATTGCTTTTTCAATTTTCGTACACTTTTAAAGTATAAAACCCTATCTTTGTGGCTTGATTCTTGGTATAGTTTTTGAGCGTTGATTCAAAAATACCTAAATATCAAGTCCTATGAAAACCATTTTGAATTTGCCAATGAACATTTTGCGTAGTTTTTTCAGTACAATTAACCTATTTTTAACGGCTATAAGTAAACAAATTGTTTCCTTTTTTCATGCTTTTAAACGCCCAATGGCTACTTCCATCAATTCGATGAGAGGCTTAGTTATTTCACTCTTAGTTGGTTTATTCGTTGCTATAGTTGCCGTTGGGGTTCAGCCTTTTGGGCTTTCTGATTTCAACCATGAATCAAAAACATTGTATTTAATTGGTTTTGGTGTGGTGGCTTTTATAGGAATGCTGGTTGCCAAATTTGCTTTACCACAAGTATTGAAAGGTTTTTATGATGACCAAAATTGGACTATTGGCAGGCAAGTAGTTCATTTGACAGTAGTGATGCTTATCATTGGACTTTTGATTCTTACTTATAACAATTATTTTAGTATTGCCTCATTTACATTGATTGAGGTTTTAAAGGTTGTGGCCGTTGGAGTTATCCCTGCAATTGTGATCACTTTTATTCAACAAAAATTATTTCATACCCGATTTACCTCTGCTGCTGATGACATCAATAGCAACCTAAGTTCATTGAATTTGCCAGCCTCTAAGCAAATATTACCTGTATTGGTCTTTGGTGAAAGTGGTCAAAAATTAAGTCTTTTGCCAAATCAATTGATTTATGCTGAAACCTCAAAAGATTCCACAGATTTTTATTGGCAAAATTTAATGGGTGTTGAAAAAACGACTGTCCAAACATCTTTGGATAATGTTGAGAAAGAACTTTCATCACATCCACAGTTTGTGCGTTTACACCGCAATTTTGTGGTAAATATGCGTGGTATTCACAAAGTAGAAGGCAATGCACGAGGGTATCATTTATATGTTGCTCGCAAAAAACATGCAATTCCTGTATCTTGGAAATTTCACAAAAAATTAGAAGAAATTGGCAAGTAACTAAAGAAGTATCTTATACAAAAGCAGCTTAAAGAATGACTTTAAGCTGCTTTTTCTTTATCAAATTTATCTTTAAAATCATAATCTTACATCTCCGCTATCATCTCCCCTACTTCTCTACCTGTTTGCATGGCTGCATTAAGCGAAGGGTATGCTAAATAATCGCCACAACGATAAAGATTGTCACTTAATTTCAAAGATTGTTTTGGAGTTTCTGCACGATATTGCACCAAAGATTCAGGAATATGATAAGTTTTTAAATGCTTCCAAACATTTACTTGAGCTCCAAACCAATCAAACAATTCTCGCTTGATTCTACTCGTAAGTTTTTGTTCATCCACTTTGTCTAATCCTTGTGTACTTACTGAAATTAATGATTTTCCTGCATTACCGTATTCTGGTGAAATATCACTTGGCACACATACGTTATGCACCACACCTCTACGATTAGGGTTCAGTGCTATCATTTTTTGTCCTTTCAATGGCGAAGATTCTGCCGAAAAATAAGTACAAGTGGTGGTATTATAAATTCGTTTAGCTGTTTCTCCCAAAAACATATCAGTTGTATGAGGGTCGGTTGCCAAAACGATTCGGTCAGTTGTTAAAATTTCGCCCCCCTCCAAAAAAACTTGATTATTTTCGATTCCTTTTACACGTGCATTGCGGCGAATCTTAGTACTTGAAATTTTTTCGGCAATTTGGTCAGGAATAGCTTGCATTCCTTCAAGCGGAATAGCTGCATCACCTCTAAAAAATTGTTTGAATGTAAATTGGAAGAAACTACTCGACGTAATTAATTCATTTTCAAGAAACACTCCTCCAAAGAAAGGCTTGAAGAAATTAGTAATCATTTTATCGCTCCAGCCATAATTCTTTAAGAAAGTTAATGTATCAGTGGCTTGCATCTTAAAAAAATCTTCGTCAGGAATTTCTGCTAAATCATTAGCAAATTTTCTGATTTTTAATTTATCACTAAATGAGCCAACCGAAGAGAAAGCCATTGTGAGATAAGCCATTTTTTTTCGGAAAGGATTCTCCATTTTCATAAAGCCTTTGTCTGCTTTAATCAATGACCCCGACTCAAAATACTTTAGGCGTAAATCGCTATAATTCAACGTTTTACGAGCTTCTGGATAATTTGTTAGTAAGACCTGAAAACCTCTATCAAGTTTAAATCCCTCAACTTTATCTGTTCTCACTCGCCCACCGAGTTCATCCGAACCCTCTAGTAGCATAAAACTATATCCTTTTTCATTGAGGTATTTGGCACAAGTTAGTCCCGAAATACCTCCACCAATGATTACTGTTGAAAAGTCATTCATAAACTTTTATGGAAGGTTTAACGTTTTTAAATTAAAAGTTTTGAAAATTCGATTTTAAAGCCCTATTTTGTTTTGTGCTTTTAGCAATTAGTCTTTAGTTGATAGCTATAAAACATTTTTTGTACATTTTCAAAGCTAAATGCTAACCGCTAATAGCTAAATGTTTTTTGCAAATATACACCCTTTTATAATCAAACGGTACATATAGAAATTTACAATTAACGAATGAATTACGAAATAAAACAACAAGGTGAATTCAAATACATTGACGAAGGTCAAGGTGATACTTTACTTATTTTACATGGTCTTTTTGGAGCATTGAGCAATTTTGATGATGTCATTGAAGGTTTCAAACACCGTTGTAGAATAGTTATTCCTGTAATGCCAATTTATGATATGCCCATGCGGGAAGCAAGTTTAGATGGTTTGCAGGCATTTATCGAAAGGTTTGTGGCTTTTAAACAATTAGATAATCTCATTATTTTGGGAAATTCTTTGGGTGGACATGTTGGTTTACTTTATACACTTGCTCACCAAGAAAATATCAAAGCTTTAGTTTTGACTGGCAGCTCAGGTTTATTTGAAAATACGATGGGTGGCTCATTCCCCAAGCGTGGCAATTATGAATACATACGTGAGCGTGTAAGTTATACTTTTTATGACCCAAATACTGCTACAAAAGAATTGATTGATGAATGTTTTGAAATTACTTCTAGCATTCCCAAATGTATGAATATTGTGCAGATTGCCAAATCGGCTCAACGCCATAATATGGCCAAAGATATTTTGAATATTAAAGTACAAACTTGCTTGATTTGGGGCTTGAATGATACCATTACACCTCCTCATGTTGGTTTTGAATTTAATCGTTTGATACAAAATTCAGAGTTGTATTTTATTGATAAATGCTGCCATGCTCCAATGATGGAACGCCCTGTCGAATTCAATATTTATCTCAAGAATTTTCTTGATAAAGTTCAAACAGAAGTAGTGGCATAAGATTTGTTAGTTTTAGGCTATAAGCATTAGGCTTTAAGCTTTTGAATAATAATTGATTTGCATTAAATAAGTATGTAGCCAATTTTTAATATGACAACTGCCGAAATCATCAACCATGAATTGCCCATTTTAAAACTTTCTGATACTGTTGGAGATGCTTTAAATTGGATGGAAGAAAACCGTATTGTGCAATTGGTGGTTGCTGATAAGGAAAAATATGCTGGAATAGTCAGCGAAGAAACACTGATGAATTATGACGAAAATATACAGCTATTTGATGTAATGCTGCAATTTTCTGAAATATATCTATTTGATTATCAGCATATTTATGAATCTTTAGGGCTCATCTCAAAATACCACTTAGATATACTCGGCGTGGTTGATGAAGAGCAAAACTTTGTTGGAACAATCACGGCTGTAGAAATATATAGCAAATTTGCCGAACTTTTGGGAAGTCAAGAACCGGGAGCTGTTTTGGTTATTGCTCTAAAAAGTCGTGATTATTCTTTAGCTGAAATCAGTCGTTTGGTTGAATCTGACAATGCAAAAATTACCAGTAGTTATTTCTCAGGAAGTAACTTCGCAAATGATGATTCAGCAAGGTTAACCTTAAAAATCAATCGAGAAAATATCAATTCTATCATTGCTACACTCGAACGCTTTGGCTATATTGTAGAAGCAAGCTACGCCCACGAACCCATCGAAAGCCTAGAACAAGAACGCTATGATATGCTTATGAAATATTTAAGCATTTAAGATGTATGTCCAGGATTCTTCTTTAAAGTTCTGATAATCAACAATAAACTTATCGCAGTTAAGATAGCTGCAGCCATGAAGGCTGCTCCTGGAAAATAAACAGGTGCATCTTTTGCCGTAAATTTATAAAAGAGAAAAGTCATTAAAATAGGCCCAATAATTGCTGCTACGCTGTTCAAACTTGTAAGTGAGCCTTGCAATTCACCCTGCTCATTGGCTGGTACTTGAGAAGAGATAATGCCTTGCATGGCTGGCCCAGCCAAGCCCCCCAAAGAAAACGGCACCATGATTGCATACATCATCCAGCCTTGGTTAGCAAAAGCATAAGCAAACGAGCCTAAAATTGAAAATGCAAATCCTACATAAATGGCATTTTTAGTTCCTAACTTTGGAATTGCTATTCGGGTAAGTCCACCTTGAACCAAGGCAATCATGACTCCAATAAATGTTAATGACCAGCCAATTTCTTTATTAGACCAATTGAATCTTTCTTTGGTAAAATAAGACCAAGTGCCTTGTGTAGAAAAATTTGAAATATATACTAAAAATAAAGCCGCTACCAAGCCAATCAACATAGGAAAACGACGTAGATTTACTAAAGCCCCAACTGGATTTGCTCTTTTCCAATCAAACTTCCGTCTATTTTCAAGTTTCAATGATTCTGGCAGTACAAAATAGCCATATAGCCAGTTTATTAATGTCAAAATACCAGAAACCATAAATGGTACACGTGTACCAAAGTCACTTGCAATTCCTCCGATGATTGGGCCAACAATGAATCCTAAACCAAAAGCAGCTCCAATCATACCAAAATTTTGAGCTCTTTTTTCGGGTGTACTTACATCCGCCATATAAGCAGCCGCTGTTGTAAAACTCGCACCCATGATGCCTGCTATCAAACGCCCTACAAACAACCAACCAATGCTTGGAGCAAAAGTAAGTAACAGATAATCAAGGCCAAAACCAAAAAGAGAGGCCAACAAAATTGGTCGTCGTCCGAATTGGTCACTCAAACCTCCTACAATGGGCGAACAAACAAACTGCATCACTGAATAAGCAGCAAATAAAAAACCTCCATACCTTGCCGCTCCACTGACATCGGTATGAGCCAATTCTGAGATTAACGAAGGCATGACAGGAATAATTATCCCAAAACCAATAGAGTCAATTAAGACTGTAATTAAGACAAAAGATGTTGCAGCACTACGTTTTTCAGACATTATTGATGTGTTTTTATTCTATTTTTAACTTATAAAGCTATGCTATCGGTTCTTCGTTGAAAGCTTTTCTTCCTTTTTTTTGCGTAAAGAAAAAAATACTATTCCAGCTCCCCAAATTAAAATTGAAAAGATTGAAACATACGTTCCTTCTCGAACATAAGGTGGTTCAAATTTTAATTCTATTTGGTGTTTTCCTCTATCTAATAAAATACCCATTAATCCTGCATCAACTTTCTCAATGGTTACATTTTTTCCATCTACAGTCGCAGACCAACCTTTATCATGTGGAATGGCAAGGAAAAGTATTTTTGAAATACCCATTTGAATATCTCCTTTAATCAGATTAGGCGAAAATTCCTTGATTTGTAAAGTATCTTGCTTTGCTTTATCTGTCCAATTTTTGAGTGCTTCAAGCGTAATCCCTTCTGGTGGTAAAGTGACAGATTTTACTTCTTTAAAATCTTTGAGTTTTGTTTGAAGCGTTTTGTTTACAGCCACCGCTTGCAATAAAATTGCCTGACGGCTCACCGAATCAAGTTTTTCAAAATTATCCTCCGAAATATAGCTGTCAAAAGTTACACCCAGAGGTAAAGTATCTTTTAATTTAAGTACTCGCACTTCTCCAAAGGCTGCAACAGAATCCATATTCATACCTCTATAAGCAGTAAAGGCATTTGGAGTCTTTGATAAGTAATATTTTACACCGCATAATCTCTGAAGTAAAGGTGAACCTATCAAACCAGCAATCCATCTTGAAGCTGTTTCATCTCTTGGATTCAACAACTTCACGCTTCTCATAAATCGTACATAATTGAGTTGATTAAACGACTGATAAGTTCTTGAACTGTAATAACCTTGTGCTTTTGCATCATTCATGCTTGCATGTATGGATGTGCCTGAAGCATACTCTTTCTCTATTCTATAAAAAGGTGAGGTATCTGTCTTTTTTAAGTATGCCACTGCATCTAAAGTTGCATCTTTAAAGCCACTGCCTACCTCATTCATTTCTTGTTTTGTTGCTTTACTTCTTTTATTTACTGTCGTATTGTTGGAAAAGAAAATCATTTCACTCATACACACTACTAATAAAGAAACGACTCCAACGCTTAACCATGCTTTTTTTGAAAGTAAAAATAAGATTCCTGCATAAAGTAGTATTAAAAAAGCAGCTGTTTTTTGCAAAGATTTATTGATATTCTCATTGGGAGCAAATCCAAAAAGTATAATCAGTAGAATAAGGATGGTTGCTAAAAGAACTATCACACCCATTTTCTTTTCTTCTACAATGCTTTGAATGGCTCTTAAATTCAAAAATAATAAAGCTAGCAATGTAAAAAGACCTAATGTTCGGTAATAATCCCCAGTAAATAGCCAAAAAGTATATCTGAAGTACGGAAATAGCATTACCCAAAAACACATACCTAACAAAATTCCATAGACAATTCTTGATTTTTTATTTCCAAAATAAAAAACTTGTGGGGCAGCAACCAAACTCAATAAACCGCAATAAAACATAGGAGCTTCCATATAATTATTCCAACCTCTGAAAGTTTCAGCATTCCCAATCATATTAGTCGAAAACAATCGCATGAAGTGAGTGCTACGCTGCAAGGAATCGGCCAATCCCAAAATTGGTTGCGAAAGCAATTGATTCGTATAAGCAAATTCTCCACTACCACGTGGACTTTCAAACATTTGGAACACATTACTTCCAAACATAAAAGCTCCAATGCCTACTCCCAAAACTGAAATGAGACCAATTGTGACGAGTCCAATAAACCATTTACCAAAATTCCATTGTTGAATTTCATTAAAACGAAGCGTATAATATATCACTATCAAAATCGTGTAGAGATACAAATAGAATGGCAAATGAATGGCAATCATTGCAATAGGAATTGGAATAAAATACCATTTCTTTTCGCTAATAAATTTTTCTAATGCAAATAAAAGTAATGCTGTATATACCACTTCTGTACCAAAAACAGACATTTGCCAAGTTGTACCAAGCACCATATACCCACTAAAAGCATATAGAAAACCACCTAAAACAGACAAAAACCCTTGAATTTTTAGTGTACGGAGGAATAAGTAGAAGAATATTCCTGCTAACAAGAGTTCAAGTAGAAAAACATAAATGAGATTATTGGCTACTTGTTCTTTTCCTCCTAAAACTAATAAGAATGTGAATGGATCAAACCAATAAGGGTGCATATTTTGCCCTAAACCTTGCTCAAATGACCAGCCAGGCGAACCAAATTTATCCCAATAATCAGCTAATTGATAAAGTTTAGGGTAGTCAAAATTATAAGAATCGCTCCCTATATCTTTAAATAAAAATACATTTTTACCAAAAAGAAAATCTTTATAAAGAATAGAAGCTATGAATAGTAATATAATTGGTAGAATAAAAGCACCATAGCGTTGAAAAAAAGCTAAAAGCGTATTTTCAGAAGTATCTATTATATCAGTGAGCGATGAAGCCATTTGATTGGTTGATACAGATTGAAGAGGAACGTTGGATGAGGCTTTGTTCTTTTTCTTACTCATTGTTTAAGATATTAGGGATTAGTTGCAATTTAAGAACAAGTTTTCAAATCTCATGCCATTTTACACCATGATTTAAAAATAGTAGGCATAAAAAAAGCCTTTGTTTATCAAAACAAAAGCTTTTTACCAGTAATTTTATGAAAACTACACTTTAATTTCCACATCAACACCGCTTGGTAACTCCAATTTCATCAAGGCATCTACTGTTTTCGGGCTTGCCGAGTAGATGTCAATTAGACGTTTGTAAGTACACAATTGGAATTGCTCACGAGCTTTTTTGTTCACGTGTGGTGAACGCAAAACAGTGAAGATTTCTTTGCGTGTTGGTAACGGAATTGGACCGCTAACAACAGCACCTGTAGATTTTACAGCTTTCACAATTCTCTCAGCCGATTTGTCCACCAAATTGTGGTCAAATGACTTCAACTTAATTCTGATTTTTTGTGACATTGGTTCAAGTATTTAAAGTGAGAAAAACCTTCGCCGAAAGAACCATTTGCTTCGACAAAGAACAAGATGCTATTTGCATCGGGGTGCAAAATTAGCTACTTTTTTTTTAATTTGAAAGTTTTCTTTATAAAACAGAATTTTCTGGTTTGCCACCGAGCTTATAAGGATAGTCAGTAGTAAAATGTAAACCTCTACTTTCCTTCCGTTTCATGGCACATTTGATAACCATTTCGGCACATTGAACTAAGTTTCTCAACTCACACAATTTCATTGAGAGCTTCGTTTTTTTATAAAATTCCTCCGTCTCATCTTTAATTAATTTCAATCTTCTCATAGCACGCTCCAAACGAAAATCTGAGCGAACAATTCCGACATAATCAGCCATCATTCTTTGTAATTCTCTGAGATTATGTGTTACCAAGACTTCTTCATTCGATTGTTCAGTACCAAATTCGTTCCAATCTGGCACGTTTTCCTGAAAACTCAAATTATCAAAATCATGCAATGCTTCTTGAGCAATTCTATGTCCAAAAACGGCCGCTTCGAGTAAAGAATTGGATGCCAAACGATTGGCTCCATGCAAACCTGTTGATGAACATTCGCCACAAGCAAACAAACGATTGATAGTAGAGCGTCCCATTTCATCAACCAAAATTCCTCCACATAAGTAGTGTGCTGCAGGAACTACTGGAATTTGGTCTTTGGTAATATCAAGACCAATGCTCAAACATTTTTCATAAATATTCGGAAAATGTTGTAGAATTAACTCTTTTGGCTTGAACGAAATATCTAAATACACATGGTCATCTCCCGTTTTTTTCATTTCTGCATCAATCGAACGAGCAACAATGTCACGTGGAGCAAGCGAGCCACGAGGGTCATAACCGTGCATAAATTCTTCGCCTTTTTTATTTTTCAACACACCTCCTTCGCCACGAACAGCTTCGGTAATCAAGAAACTTGGGTATTCTCCAGGGTTATAGAGTGAAGTTGGATGAAACTGAATCATTTCCATGTCACGTACTCTTCCTTTGGCACGGTAAACCATCGCAATACCATCGCCAGTGGCTATGACAGGATTGGTTGTGGCAGAATAAATATGCCCTGCTCCACCTGTTGCCATCACAGTCATTTTTGATAGGATTGTTTCTACCTCACCTGTTTGTAAATTTAGAGCATAGACACCATAACAAGTTACATCATTGGTTTCACGGTTTACTTCGATGCCCAAATGATGCTGTGTAATAATTTCCACCGCATAATAATGCGTCAAAATTTCAATATTTGGGTTTTTGCTCACCTCTTCGAGCAAAGCACGTTCGATTTCTTTACCCGTAATATCTTTATAGTGTAAAATTCGTTTTTCTGAATGCCCGCCTTCACGAGTGAGGTCATATTCTCCATCATGTTTATCGAAGTTTGTGCCATAATCAATTAATTCTTGAATACGATCAGGGCCTTCTTTCACAACAATCTCCACAATTTTTCGGTCGCAAAGTCCATCACCAGCAATCAACGTATCGCTGATGTGTTTTTCAAAAGAATCGGTATTGGGGTCAAAGACGGCAGCAATTCCACCTTGAGCATATTTGGTGTTGGTTTCATCGGCGTTTACTTTCGTTAAAACCAAAACTTTTCCTTTCGCCGAGGCTTTGAGTGCAAAACTCAAACCTGCAATGCCCGAACCTATAACTAAAAAATCTACTTTTGTCATTTTCAATGAGTGAATGAGCGAATATAATGAATGAGTGAATTATATGATTCAAAGTTAGTCGTAAATTTCCTCATTCTACATTCTTAATTCTAAATTCTTAACTACCAACCTACTTCTCCCAATCAAAAGACCTCTTAATGGCTTTCTTCCAACCTGTGTAAAGCTTTTTACGTTCGGCGGCTTTCATTTTTGGTTTCCAGGTTTTGTCTTTTCCCCAGTTTTTCAACAAATCGTCTAAATTTGCCCAAAAACCAACTGCCAAACCTGCCGCATAAGCTGCTCCTAAAGCAGTAGTTTCAATCATTTTGGGGCGAATAACTGGCACTTTAAGCATATCTGACTGAAATTGCATCAATAATTCATTCACAACCATTCCTCCATCAACTCTTAATGATGTAACCTCAATACCCGAATCTTTTTCCATTGCCTCCAATACATCTCTGGTTTGATAAGCTGTTGCTTCCAAAACCGCACGGGCAATGTGTCCTTTATTTACATAGCGAGTCAAACCTGCAATGACACCACGAGCCGATGATTTCCAATAAGGTGCATAAAGTCCCGAAAATGCAGGAACAAAATAAGCCCCACCATTGTCTTCAACAGTTTTTGCTAAAGCCTCAACATCGGTACTTTTCTCAATCATACCCATATTGTCACGTAACCATTGCACCAATGCACCTGCAATTGCCACCGAACCTTCGAGTGCATAATGCACCGGTTGGTTTTCAAATTGATAAGCAACTGTTGTAAGCAAACCTGCCTTTGAAGGAACGATCTCTGTGCCAGTATTCATCAACATAAAACAACCTGTACCGTAAGTGTTTTTGGCTTCGCCAGGTTGGTAACAAGTTTGTCCGACAAGAGCAGCTTGCTGGTCGCCCAAGATACCTGCCAATGGCACACCTTTCATAGCATCTGAAGTAATGTGGCCATAAACTTTACTACTTGGCTCTATTTTGGGCAACATTTGCAATGGAATATTCATAATTGCTGCCAATTCCGCATCCCATTGTACAGTTTCAAGATTCATTAATTGAGTGCGACTGGCATTGGTCACATCTGTAATGTGTAAACCTCCGTGAATACCTCCTGTCAAATTCCACATCAAGAAGGTATCCATATTACCAAAAATCGCTTCACCTTTTTCTGCGTCTTCACGCACACCAGACACATTATCTAAAATCCATTTGATTTTTAAGCCACTAAAATAGGTTGCCAAAGGCAAACCTGTACGGTCTTGAAAAAATTGTGAACCATGACTTTTGGTGAGAGCATTGACGGTTTCTCCCACACGTGTATCTTGCCAAACGAGTGCATTATAATACGCTTTCCCTGTACGTTTGTTCCAAATTACTGCCGTTTCTCTTTGATTTGTTATTCCGCAAGCGGCAATATCTTCGACCTTGATATTTTTATTGATGCGAGCCAAAGCGATTACTTCGAGGGTATTTTTCCAGATTTCTTCTGAATTATGCTCAACCCAACCTGGTTTTGGATAAATTTGCTCATGTTCTTTTTGTCCTACCGAAACGATATTTCCTTTTTTATCAAAAATAATGCAACGTGTGCTGGTAGTGCCTTGGTCAATTGATGCGATGTATTTCATAGGTTTTGTTGAATATGGTATTTTTATAGGGTTGAATTTCTTGGTCAAATATATGAATAAATATTTTTAATTTTTCATCTTGACGGATTAGGAAGTCCGTCGTACAAAAAGGTTACTTCCTTTGTATCAAAGCCATATAAAAACCATCAAAACCATCATTGGCTGGCGAAGTACGTTTTTCTTCGATTAATTGATATTCGGGATTTTGTGCAATGAACTTTTGTACTTGCTCTTCACTTTCAGAAGGTAAAATGCTGCACGTGGCATATACCATTTTTCCACCATGTTTGAGCATTTTTGAATAATTTGCAATGATTTCTGCTTGTGTTTGTTTAATTTTTTCTAGAAAATCGCTTTTCAGTTTCCATTTAGCATCAGGATTTCGGCGAAGTACACCTAAGCCTGAACAAGGCACATCTAGCAAAAGTCTATCAGCACTTTCTCTCAATCTTTTGATGGTTTTTGATTCTATGAGTTTGGTTTCTACATTACCAATGCCATTTCTTTTGGCTCGGCGTTGCAGTTCTTGAAGTTTATAATCTTCCACATCCATCGCAATGATTCGCCCTTTATTTTCCATCAAAGTTGCCAAATGAAGGGTTTTTCCACCTGCACCTGCACAAGCATCAATTACTCGCATTCCTGCTTTTACGTCTAAAAAAGACGCAATCAACTGACTACCAGCATCTTGCACTTCAAACATTCCTTTCTTGAAAAGTTCGGTAGCAAAAACATTTGCTCTTTTAGGAAGCACTAAAGCATCAGCCACATTTGGCAATGTTTCAGTTTCAACACCAATTTCTCGGAAAGCCTTTTTTAAATCTAACTTATTGATTTTCAATGTATTTGTGCGTAAAACCACATTGGCTTGATGATTCATCGCATGGAGTTCGGCCTCCCATTTATTACCCAGTTCTTGCTCGCCAATCGCATCCATCCAATCAGGAATTGATTCACGTACTTTTCTTATTTCTTTGGCTTCTTCTTTACGAGCTAAAATTTCTTTTGGATTTAGTTTAGAAAACTCGCTCCATTCGGGTAATTTATCACCTTGTAACACCCTCCACGAACCAAAAAGTTGCCAAAAGAGAGCTTCTTCCTCCACTCTTACGCAATTGATATTTGAGACGAATTTTAGTAAACGCCACCAACGAACAATCTCATAAGTATTTTCGGCAATAAAAGCCCTATCTCGACTGCCCCATTTTTTATTAGATTTCAAAACCTGCTCAATTACCTTGTCGGCTTGACGATTTTCGTTGAAAATCTGTTGCAAGGCAAAAACAATGGCTTCAACTAAAACTCTATGATATTTCATGTAAATGTTGTTTCTTTTAAACTTTGTCCCAAAATTAACCTTCTTTCTTGTAGCAATGAAAAAATATTTCAAATACGCCTTTTTGTTGATAGTTTTTATACGGATTTGCCAAACTTAACCTTAAATAGCCATGTATAACAGGTATATTTACATAGATGTGAATAAACACTAATTTCTTTGAACTAGCTTATAAATATTGAAAAAACTCACCTTTTACAAACAAATCTTCAATAAACCAATAATATCTTCAAAAACTCTTTTCTTTTTCAAAATAAAAGCCGTACCTTTGCAGCCCTAATTGGAAATTAGTATCTAAACGAAAACAATTTTTTAACAAAATGCCTACTATACAGCAGTTAGTAAGAAACGGCAGAGAACAAATGACTTGGAAGTCTAAGTCGCCCGCTTTGGATTCATGTCCGCAGCGTCGTGGCGTTTGTACTCGTGTTTATACTACGACCCCAAAAAAGCCAAACTCAGCACTTCGTAAAGTAGCTCGTGTTCGCTTAACAAATCAAAAAGAAGTCAATGCCTACATTCCAGGTGAAGGACACAACTTGCAAGAACACTCAATCGTATTGATTCGTGGTGGTCGTGTAAAAGACCTTCCGGGTGTACGTTATCACATCGTTCGTGGTGCTTTAGATACCGCAGGTGTAAACAACCGTAAACAAAGCCGTTCAAAATATGGTGCAAAACGTCCTAAACCAGGTCAAGTTGCAGCTCCAGTGAAAGGTAAAGGCGGTGCTAAGAAAAAGTAATTTCCAGTTGACAGTTTTCGGTTAGAGGTTAAACATTAGTTTTTCAATTAACAACAAATAACTTGACAACAGGGTAGTAATCTCGAACAGTTCGAGGTGAATTAGTTTTCTAAAAACGAAACCTTATTTATTTAAGAAAATGAGAAAATCAAAACCAAAAAAGCGTTACGTGCTTCCTGATCCAAAGTTCAGAGATGTAACTGTAACCAAATTTGTAAATAACTTAATGTATGACGGGAAGAAAAGTACCTCGTACAGCATATTCTACGGTGCTTTAGAATTAGTTGAAGCTCGTACAAAAGACAATGGTTTAGAGCTTTGGAAAAAAGCTTTGGCTAACGTTATGCCAACAGTAGAGGTAAAAAGCCGTCGTGTGGGTGGAGCAACGTTCCAAGTACCACAAGAAGTACGTGCTGACCGTAAGCAGTCAGTAGGTATGAAATGGTTGATTAGCTATGCACGTAAACGTGGCGAAAAAACGATGACTGAGCGTTTGGCAGGTGAAATTATCGCCGCAGCTAAAGGTGAAGGTGCAGCAGTGAAGAAAAAAGATGATACGCACAGAATGGCAGAAGCTAACAAAGCATTCTCGCACTTTAGATTCTAAAATAGTCGACAGTCCACGGACAACAGTCGATAGTTTTAATAATCATCAAAATATAAAAAAACCGCAAAAGCTTTTCAGTTTTTGCGGTTTTTTGTTTTTATCGGCAAACAAAACCTGCAAGGTCTTTTCAGACCTTACAGGTTTTAGACGCTAACGATTGATATATTTTTTACCATTAGAATATTTAAAATCAACCCCATTACTAAACTTTGTATTATCAAAATTAGTATCATCTTTAAAATCAGCATATTTAAAATCAGCTTGATTCTTAAAAGTTGAACTTTTGAATGTCACACGGTCATTGAAATTGCTGTATTTGAAGTCGGCATAATCATTGAAACGAACAGCGAAGAAATCGGCATCTTGCTTAAACTTTGAATATTTAAAATTGGCATATTCATTGAAATCGCATTTGGCAAAATTGATTTCTTGATTGAAATCGGCATATTTAAAATTAGCACTTTGGGCAAATTTTGTTCCTGAAAATGAGGCTTTCTCAGCAAAATCCGAATACTTAAATTCACTTTTTCCTTGAAAAGTACAGTTTTCAAAGATTACACTTTTCTCAAAATCAGTTGTATAGGTTGTCCCATCGCCGATACTCCAACTGATATTTCCGTTGCCCAGCTTTCTATTTTTTTCTTCTTCAATATTTTTGTAAGCAATAAAATTGCCTTTAAAAACACAATTTTTGAAAGAAACAGGCACTTCTACGTTACTTTTGAATTCTTCGTAATCAGACTTGATTCGTTTGATACGTTTTTTATTAGAAAGTTCGGTTAAATCCAAATCTCCAACAATTGTAGCATCTTGATAATCAACCGATTGTCCTTTATCAATCGCATCAAAGATAACTTTTGCAGAAATCTCTTTTTGAGCTGACACTTTCGTTCCTACGAAAGCACAGAGCATTATTATTAAAATCTTTTTCATCGTTTTAAGTAAATTTCTTTTTTCTATTGACTGGGCGGCATTCAGCCATCAACTAACTATTCATTGATGTAAATACCACCAGAGTTTGCATCCATTGATACTGCAACCCCACCACCATTAACTGAGCCTCTTACTCGGTCTTTTTCAACTCTGCCACTAAAATTTTTCAATTCAGGTATTCTTACACGGCTTCCATCTAAGTCCAAGTCCATTCCTTTGTCCATTGGCATTCTTACATGAATACTTCCTGCACTGGTCGAAAGAGAAAGGTATTTTCCGAGTGATTTTATATCGGCATCAATACCACCGCCCGAAGTTGAGGCTTTGATACTTGCCATCATATCTTCCAAATGAATCGAGCCACCCGACGTTGAAGTAACAAAATCGCCTTTGATATTCTCAGCCCTTACACCACCGCCACTGGTGGTAGCTTTTATAATGCCATCTAAGTTTTTAAGTACAAGTCCACCACCAGATGTACTGAGATGAATGTCTCCTTTGCAATCATCAGCATCAATGCCACCGCCACTTGTCGAAACATCAATCATATCACGACAACCATTGATATGAATACCGCCCCCTGATGTGCGTCCTTTCACATTTCCACCTAAATCTTGTAGTCGCAAACCGCCACCACTGGTAGTGAAATTCAAATTTCCTGTAAGGTTTTTAAGTGTAATACCACCACCGCTGGTTACTAAATCTGTCGAAATTTTTTCAGGAGAATAAATTTTAAATGAAATACTCAAGCCATTTCTCCAATTACCCCAATCGTTCTCATTTTTGCGTTTGGCAATACAATTAATGGTTTCTCCATCTTTTTTTACGCTTAATTCATAATCTTTCAAACGGTCTTCAATTTCTTCTTTGCTGAGTTTTGTAATACCATTATTTCCTTTTACATAAATCTCCACACGAGCTTCATCGCCTGCCATGCCCGTAACAGCAATACCTCCCCCTGAAGTACGGACATATAGATTCTTCATTTCTGAAGATTTGTAAGTTTTTACGAAGTAAGGTGTTTCTTTGTCTTGAGCAAAAGTAGTGTTGGTAAGTAATAGGCCTAAAACGAATAGTGAGAATAGCTTTTTCATAATTGATTGTTGTTAAGATGTCATAATTCTATGTAAACAACAATAAGATGCAGAATTCTATATCAGCGTTGCAAAAAGTAAAGAATAATTTTTAGCAAGACGCTTTTTCGTCTATTTCTCCAAAATAATCCAACGATTTAATATATTATATGGCATTTCTATGACAATTTTATAAAAAGAAGAAGGTATTTTACTCACATCAATCGTAGTTTTTTCAGACTCAACAGCGACTTCGTTCATCAATTGATATTTATCTTTTTCTCCAGTTTTAAAGTTGTTGGTTGTTGTTAACCAGATTTTGGCTTTTCCTTTCTTGTCAATAGCTTTCCATGACAAATCAATTTTCCCATCTTTAAATGTAGCTTTAGGTAAAATAGCTGAAGTTTTACCAGTCAATGAAACACCATCTATTTCAAATAATTGTTCACGAGGCAATGAAACCTTCAAAAAAGAAGCAATTGAAGGCATAATATCAACAATAGCTGGTTGGTTTTGGTGAAAATAGGTATTCAAATCTTTGGTATTTGTTACAATCCAAGTGGAACGTTCTCTGTCAGATTGACCACCATGACCTTTTCCTGTTTTGGCATCACGACCATGGTCAGTTGTAATATAGATTACCCAATCTTCTTTAAACTTATCTTGACGATATTTGATGGCTTGCCAGATTTTCCCAATCTGCTTATCCATTGTTTCGATGGCTGCATGAAACTCAGGGCTATCGCCGTACTTGTGTCCCATGTCGTCAGTAAATTCCAAATAAACCCAACTTAAATCTGGTGCATCATTTTTGATAGATTTTGCAGCAGCTTCAGTTACTTGTTCGTCAATCAAATGGATATATTTACTTTGTTTATCATGCGGATAGCGAGTTGTATCAAGCTCTAAACCATCAAAATGATAATCAGTCACAATTTTTCCAGTTTGGGGTAAGTTATCACCTACGAGTTTTGTACGATTATCAAGCCATGTAGAAAAAATGGCGGTTTTCTTTTGTGGATATTGTTCTTTAAAAAATCGAAAAATTGTCCAATAGTGATAATTAGGAGCTTTGATGTCATTTCCCCAAACATTGTGTTTATTTACCCAAGTGCCTGTCAATAAACTATTATAGCCTACTGCTGAAATTGTAGGTGTTTGAGAATACCCATTTTTCTCGCCACCTACATAAGCACGAGTATAAGCCCCTATATGAGCAATAGAATCAAGTGTAGGTTTGTTGATTTTTTCAATTACATCGGCTGGGATTCCATCGACAATAATAAAAACAGCCTTTTTCTTAACCTGAGCAGAAGCATTTAAAGCGAAAAAGACAAGAATTGAAAGAAATAATTTGTTCATTGTTTATGGAGAATATACTGTGTTATTATCTGCAAATATACATATACACATTTGCTCGTAGTGTGAAATATTTGTTAAATTAGTAAACAATCCTTTTGTAGTAACGAGTAACTTAAAATAATATTTATAAATTAATATCCTCATTTAAAGCTGATTTCTTGATGGTTTTTAATATTTTTATCAAAAATATCTTATTTAATGCGAATCCTGATTGCAGATGACCATGAAATCTTTTTAGATAGCCTTTCGCTATTAATTGCTACTTTTCCAGATGTAGAGGTGATAGGGAATTGCAAAAATGCTTCAGAAGCAATTCATTTTATTGAAAATAATGAGATTGATTTATTAATTACCGACTATAAAATGCCTCAAATGACTGGCACCGAACTAACCATATTTATTCGTCAGCATTATCCAGCAATCAAAGTTTTGATGCTTTCAGTATCGGAAGAAGCTGAGATGATTAGAGAAGCGTTTCAAGCGGGTGTGTGGGGGTATATGATGAAACGAGCAGGTAAGGCTGAACTACAAAAAGCGATACAGATAATTAGCAATGGACAAAAATATTTTAGTGAGTCTGTTGTATTAGAATTAATGCGTTTAGGTTTAACTGACAATATTCCAAGGGAAGAAATAAGCCAAGAACTAAGTCAACTTACTGAAAGAGAAATTGAGATTATTAGACTGATAACGAAGGAGTTATCTTCGCAAGAAATTGCCAAAAAGTTATTTATTGCCCCAAAAACAGTTGAAACTCATCGCCATAATATTTTAAAAAAACTGGCTGTAAAAAACACAGTTGGCATTATAAAATATGCGATCAAAAATGGCATTGTGGATTAAATGGGTATGCTCATTAATACATTCGTTCCTTCATCGCTTTCAATTTTGATGTTTCCTCTTAATGATTCGATCCTGGAACGAATATTCTTTAAGCCTAAATTATCAAAGCTAAATGCTTGATTATCAAATCCTTTTCCATTGTCTTTTACTGAAATTTTTAATACTTTTTCATCCTCTATAATCGAAATCATAGCATTTTCGGCGTGGGCATGTTTCAGCGTATTATTGACTAATTCAAGAATAATGCTGTAAATTTCATATTCCAGTCTTGCAGGAAAACGCTTTTGATGAGTCTGAATCTTAAAATCGAAGTGTGTTTTACCTATTAAATTGAGTTTTTTTACAAGATTTTCAATGGCTGTACCTAAACCATTTATCTCTAATTCTTCGGGTAATAAATTATGTGAAACCAAACGAATATCTGTGTAAACTTCTTCAATAAACCCTAAAGTAGCGTTATAATTAACCCTATCTTTTTCCGTAAAATGCTCATTTTCAAGCAATTCCACTCGCATTTTTACGCCCAAGATTTTGTTTGAAATATTATCATGCAATTCCGAAGCCATGCGTTTGCGTTCCATCGTTTGCCCTTGCAGCAATGCTTTTTGAATTTCTTCGTTTTTCTTTTTCAGTTTTTGGTTATTCCAAAAAATATAACCAATTATACCCAAGCCTAATAACCCAGCCAATAAAAGAAAGTTGCGAGTTTGCGTAAGTTGTTGATTTTCAAGATTTTGTATTCTATTTTTTTGTTTTTCATCTTCGTACTTTAGTTGCAAATCTAAAAATTTACTCATCGTTTCTTTGGTCTGTTCTTCTTGGTCATAAGCTTGCACTTTTTCAAAATACATTAATGCTTCCATTGGCTTTCCTAAGTTTTTATATGCTTGATAAAAAATCTTATTTAGGATATAATCAAAATTAGGAAGTTTTAAACTTTTGAGAGCTTGTTGCCCTATTTTAGCTTCTACGAGGGCATTTTGATACGCCTTTTTTTCGATGTAATAATTACCCAAATATAGCCCATTTGCTGCCAAAAGGTATTTTTCCATACCATCTTTTCGGGGGTGCTGACAAATTTCTTTTGTTTGATTAATTAAATAAATACCCTCTTTTTGTTTCCCCAAATAGAGTAAATTCAGTCCTTCAGCCCATTTACCTGCTTGGTAATAATAGAAATATTTTTCGGGGTTAGTTTGGGTTATTTTCCACGAATTAATGGCACATTTTTTTGCTTCTTCAAAGTTTTTGTGTTTTATATAATATTGCATCAAACACAAATTCATATTGGCAATTTGAATGGGATTTGCCTGTTTTTTTGCCAAAGCCAAGCCATCTGTTAAATAGTTTAAATATTTTCTCTCTGTGGCATCATCAGCCAAAGGTTTTACTAATAAGAAATTAGTAATAATAACCGCTAAACCAGAAAAGGCTGTAGCATACATTTTTTCGTTACAGAATTGCTTAAATAACCAAGCGGCAGCCTCGATTTCTTTAAAAGCTAATGTAGTAAACCCTTTAAAATGATAATTTCTGCTAATCGCTAAATGACTGTATGCTATGCTTTGTTGCCAAGTAGAAACTTTAGCAAACTTACTCAACGAATCCGTCCATGTTTGCCGAAGGCCTGGTTCTGCTAAAGAAATTGAGCTACAGATTTCGTACATAGTCGTTGTCAGAAGTGAATCTCGTTCTATCGAAAATGAACGTGCAGATTGCCGACTCAATACATTTTTGAGGCTATCTAATTTTGGCGACTGAGCCCAAATGTTAGTTGGCAGTATCAAGAGCAGTATGAGTATTGTTCTTCTCATTTTATACAAAATAATAGTCGAATGTAGGGGTATTTTGCAGAATTTTCCAAATTTTCAATAAAAATACAGATTTACCACTAAGCCTACTAAGGGTTTTTACTTAGATAAAATACAGACTTCTCCCGATTTACATTTGATTTTTTTACAAGGAAATTTGTGATGTATAAAAACATTTCTCCATGAAAAAGATACTCTTTTTGCTCATTTTTATTTCAATCCATTATAATCTATTCGCCCAAACAGCTACTTGGCAAAATCCTCTACCACAAGGAAATAAATTAAATGATGTTTATTTTATTGATACAAACGTTGGTTGGGCTGTTGGCGATGGTGGCGTTATTCTGAAGACCTCTAATGGTGGAACAAGTTGGTCGGTAACAAATCATACATCTTGTATCGGTTTAAATAAAGTTTTCTTTGTCAGTAACTTGGTCGGCTGGGCAGTTGGTTTTTATGGGACAATTATAAAAACTACCGACGGAGGGCAAACTTGGGTAGTACAAAATTCAGGAATACAAACCAATCTTTTTGGAATACAGTTTATAAATGCTTCTAACGGTATAGCAGTTGGTGATCTTGGAGTTACATTACGCACGAGCAACGGCGGAGCCACTTGGACGCTTGGTGGTTCGGTTAGCTTAAACCCAATATTAAATGATTTATATTCGGATAATTCAGGAAACTCATGGGTTGTAGGCACTGCTGGGCGAATTGCGAAATCAACCGATGGGGGTACTACATGGGAGGATATGGTAAGTGGTACTAACGTTACTTTGAAAGCCATCCAATTTAAAACCTCCTTGATAGGCTGGGCAGTAGGAAATTTGGGAGTGATTTTAAAAAGCGTAGATGGCGGAGCAACATGGACAAACTCAAATGTTGGTATTTCGAATGCTTATAATTTTGCAGATGTTACTTTTTTAGACCAAACCAATGGTTTTGCCTTAGATTTTAAGGGATTTATCTTTAAAACTACTAATGGTGGGGCTAATTGGAACATTGTGTTAAACGGAAATCTCTCATCGACTATTACTATTTTGGGAGCGGTTTCACTTCAAAATATAAATAATATTATTGCCGTAGGTAATCGTGGAAATATTCAGAAGAGTACCGATGCTGGAGTATCGTGGACTTCTATCTCTTCGGGTGTATCGATTAATAACACCAGTAGCTCTGTATTTTTTGTTGATGCCAACAATGGATGGGTTGTAAGTAGAGGGTCAACTAACGAAAAAGTATTGAAAACTACCAACGGTGGAAATACATGGACAACTAAATTGAGTAATGCGAACCTTCAACTCAATAAAGCTTTTTTTATAAACTCTACCACAGGTTGGGTTGTGGGGGATAATGGGGTTTCGGCTAATGGTAAAGTTTTTAAAACTATTGATGGCGGTGAAAATTGGTTCGAACAATCCCTTGTTGGTTCTTCAGTTGTGTCTTTATACGATATTCACTTTATCAATCCTACGACTGGCGTGATAGTCGGAGCAGGCGGAAAAATATTTTCCACTACCGATGGCGGAAGCACTTGGAATAGCCAGTCAAGTGGCATCACAGACCATATTTATTCAGTCTTTTTCTTAGATGCAAATACAACTTGGTGTACGGGTGCCAACGGGAAAATTCTGAAATCTACGAATGGTGGTATCAATTGGTCACAACAAACAAGTGGTATCGCCTCAAATATTAGGGATATATTTTTTTTAGATGCAAACAATGGATATGCAGTTACCGAAAATGGCAATTTCTTGAAAACAACTAATGGCGGTACTTCATGGACATCTCAAAATTTAGGTCCAAGTAGTATAGGTGGTACAATTACATTACTTAACATCAAATTTTTTGATACAAACAATGGTATTGCTCTTGGTTTTGATTATTTGAGGGGCATTTATTTTACAACAAACAATGGTGGTACAACCTGGACACCTAAATATATACCAATGCTAGGCGGTTTATCTCCAACAACTTCATTTATCAAAGATTATTTTGTTTTGAATCAAAGCACGTTTTTTATGACAGGAAATTTTAGCTCGATTCTTAAATATGGGATTACAAATTGCCCCAATACACTCACACCAACTGGCCCAATCACGAGTAATCAGAAAGCTGCCAATAGTGTTAGTACCACTGGCACAAATGCTATTCCTAATGCCTCAAATGTGATTTATCAAGGCGGAAATTTTGTGCAACTCAATGCTGGTTTTTCGGCTGTAAGCGGCAGTGTTTTTACAGCCAGAATCTTAGGAAATTGTCAATAACTAAAAATAACAAACAGCTAAAATAAAAAAGCCAATACCAAGAATCACCTATGGCATTGACTTTTCTCGATATCAAAAAAACTTTAAATTAGCAAAATCTCCATTAGAACTATCGCCCACCCATAGTCCAATTTTACCTGATTTTACATTTGGGTTGAGTGTTGGTACATCTAAACATGGTGTAGTAGCATTATTAACGAATACTTTTATTCGACCATTGCGAACTTCTACTTTTGCATGAAACCAATCGGTGGCTTGCACATTAGCAGGCTGAATTTCTTTCTCAAACTCACCGTTTCGGGTTTCACGCAACATTTTCCAAGCATATTTTGGGTGAGAAATATACTGTACCGCATGTATGTGTCGCACAGGGTCAGTAGTTTGAAAATTGAACGGGCGAAAGTAAATGGCCTCATAAGTGCTATCGTTTTGCCCATGAAAAGCCACGCCAATAAAACTTCTTTGTAGTTCGTCTCTTCCTTTGGCATCAAACTCAATTGTTCCCTCCGCAAATGTTTTACCATTTAACCACGCCAAGCCTTCTAATTTTGCTTCGCTAAATCGAATGATTGATTTCCCATTTTCACTCACTGTCGAAATGCTTCGATTGAAAACTGTAAAGTCAGAAACCTGCGTTTGAGCCATTAATCGACTTGATAATAGCCATGTAATAATGATAGCTTTTTTCATAATTTGAGTAATTTATTTTATTTTAAAACTGGCTGTTGCATTCTCCCAAGTCAATGAAACCACGCCTTTGTCAGATATTTCATAGGTCAATTTTTCTGTGAATGCTTTGGCTTTCTTTACGGGTACATTTACTCGCAATACATCTTCTTCTTGTTTGTAGCTGAACGCTCCCCATTTGATGGTTTTGTTGAAAATGATAGTCCACTCTTTTTCGTTTGGAATTACAAAAAAAGCGTATTTCCCAGCAGCTAATTTTTTCCCTTCCACCGTTGCATCAGCCGATAATGTAAAAGCAGTTGTTTCATTGGCTCCCGCACGCCATACTTTTCCATAAGGTTCGAGCTTACCCCAAATTTCACGACCTTTGACCGATGGCTGGCTGTAGTCGATTGTAATAGTTTTGCCGTTTATGGTAGCTGTTGCTTGAGCTGGTGGGCTTGGACGACTCGCTTTGTCTTGGGCAGAAAGATTAAACACCACAAATAATAAAGCAATAAAAAAAACAGTTCTTTTCATTTTAGTATATAATTTTGGTTTGTAAATATTTTGAACAAGCCAAAGTTGCGAAATTTATCAAAACTAAGCTTTTTCAAACCTTATTCAAGTTTGTTCAAATCATAACATACTGATTTTCAATGACTGACGAGCGTATCTACATAGAACAATGCAAAGAATTGATTGAGTCTCAATTGTCTTGGGGCAAAAGTGCCACATGGCAAAATCAAGATTTTGAGGAATTGAGCGAACGAATTTTCGAGAAAACGAAAGTCTCACTTAGCAGCAGTACACTCAAACGAATTTGGGGAAAAGTAAAATACGATAGCTCGCCCAATTTGGCTACGCTCAATGCTTTGGCTCAGTTTGTGGGTTATGAAAGTTGGAGAGAATTTAGAAACAACGGAGGCGAAAAAAAGAAAGGTTTCGACGACGAAATTATTATCAAAATCAAACCTAAAAGTATTTTTAAAAAATTTCAATGGTCGTTTTTAATTGTTTTTTGTTTGGGCCTAATAGGTATTTTATGGGCATTTCAAAGACAAGAAAAAAAACTCGAATTCAGCAATATTCATTTCACAAGTAAGTCCGTAACATTGGGTGTACCCAATACCGTTATTTTTGAATACAATGCTGTCAATTCTAATGCCGACTCGGTATTTATTCAACAAAGTTGGGACCCAAAACGCCGTTATAAAGTTGATAAAAACCTCCACGAATATACCAGCACCTATTACACACCAGGATATTTTAGAGCTAAATTGATTTTGAATGATTCGATTGTAAAAGACCATGATTTATTCATAGAATCAGATGGGTGGTTAGGTACGCTCGAAACAGAAAAAATACCAATTTATTTCCATAAAAATCAGATTCAAAAAGGCAATGTTGTTGGTATCAGTGAGGCAGATTTACGCAGTCAAAATATAGATTTACAAACCGAAAATATTTGGACAGATTTACATAATATTTCTACAAAAAATGTGGTCAATAGCAATGCTTTTGTGATGGAAACTGAACTGCGAAATACTTTTTCGAGAAGTAGTGGGGTTTGTAAGCAAAGTCGAATTTTATTGTTAGGTTCGGAGGGAATCATTGCCATTCCATTGAGTATTAAGGGTTGTGTGGGAGAATTAAAAATGACAATTGCTGATGAAGAAATCAATGGTAAAACACATAATTTATCAGCTTTTGGAGTAGATTACAGCACTTGGGTAAAAGTAAAATGCGTAGCCAAAAATCAGAAGATACAGATTTACATCAATGATGTACTTGCATACCAGAGTGATTATACAAAAAACATAGGCAAAATTGTAGGTACTCGTATACGCTTTATGGGTACTGGTGAAGTGAAACGTTTTGAATTAAAGCTATAAAAAAAGAGGCCATAAGCCTCTTTCAGTCTTAAATATCTTTGTTTATTCATCCAAAATACTCTCTTCCATTGTAGAGCTACGGTTGCCTCCGTGCATGATTTCGATGAGACTTTTTACATTATAAACTGAGCGATTGTAGCGATTATTGACTAAAATAATAACAAAATCTTCTCGTGGGTCGAAAAACATGATGGTATTATAACCTTTCCACCAGCCTGTATGATAGACGTATTCAGTCTGTTGTTTTGAATCGACCCAAAGACGAAAACCATAACCATAATTTCGTAGTCCAGGAAACTCAAAGCTACGTGGTGTAATCATTTCTCGAAAAGATTCTTTATTAATAATGGTATTGTTTTTCAAAGCTTTATACCAATTAAACAAATCTCCCACAGTTGAGTAAACCCCTTTATCTCCTGTAATATCATCATAATAATCTTTCGGTAAACGTTGCCCAAACTGGTAGCCAAAAGTTCGATTGATATTAATTGAGTCATTCTTGGTAGTCACAATAAATGAGTTTTTCATACCTGCTGGTTTGAAAAGGTTCTCTCTCATATATTCATCGAAAGGTTTGCCTGAAACCTTTTCTACAAGTGCTGCCAAAATAGCAAAGTTTGTATTATTATAGCCAAAATAATGGTCTGGCTGATTAAACATTTTAGGCGTTGGCTGTGTAGTAGCAAACCATTCCATCATTTGCTGATTGGTTGGATAAACTTTATTTTCTCGAACAACCTTATCGAAAGTATATTGATAGAATGGCAAACCCGAACGATGACAAAGCAAACTTCGAATCGTAATGCCATCATAAGGAAAATTTGTAAAATAGTCTTTTACGGTATTGTCTAAGCCTATTTTACCTTGCTCAGCAAGCTTCATTATGGCAACTGCCGTAAATGTTTTTGAAAGAGAAGCTAATTGAAATTTTGATTGGAGATTGTTTCTGATGGTATCTTTAAAATCAGCAAAACCATAGCTTTTTTGGTAAATAATTACTCCTTTTTGGGCAATTAGTACATTACCATTAAATCCTTCTGTGATTTTTTTCTGAATAACCTGCTCAATTAGAGCTGCTTTTTGGTCAGCATTTATTTCTTTTCTGATGCGTGCTTCTTCTTTCTTTAAAGCAACACTATCAACCTCAGTAATACCCGAAGAAGACGTTTTTTTACAAGAAAAAGTAAGTAAACAACAGAAGAAAAGTAAAATATAGCAAAAACTATGTAGGGAAAAGTAATTTCTTAATTTCATAATAATATCATCTCACAATACTCGTCGCTACGAATACTTCATATCCGTAGCGACGAGTATTCTTAATTCTTAACGCTCAATTCTAAATTACCATTCGCCATTGCGATATTTAAACATTTAATTTCCTCTCAAATATTGTAAAATTATAATCATAAACGTGGTAAACACAACGCTACAAATAATTTTCAATATGGTAATAAGAAAAAATTGAAAACCGCCAGCTTCTACAAAAAATAGGGTTGAATGATGTATCAATGTAAGTACTGCCACATAACGCACAAATCTTTCAGCTCCCATATCTTTGAGAGTAATAACGATTTCATTTTCGACTCCTTTGGTTGGAAACAAAAACTTGATGATATAACCTCTCAAATAACCAATCAGCACACTAGCCGAGGCGTGAATTCCAGCAGTATTATAAAAAATATCTACTAAAAGTCCAATCAAGAAACTTATTAAAATCACCCAAATAGGAGCAATTTCGTCGGGCAATAATAAAATACAGGCAATATACACAAAACAAAACGCCACATCGAAAAATACAAAATTGCGAATAACCACAATTTGCAAAATCAAATAAATGACGAAAGTCAGCACTAATCTTATGACAGTTTGAGAATTCATTTTTTAATTTCGGTGGTTGCTTGCTCTATTAATTCTTGTTCTTTTTTGAGCTTATTGTTTACAATATACACATAAGACAAATTTTGAAAATCGGTTGCTAATTCAACCTCAATATCAAAAAAAGCTTGGTCTTGTTTGGCACTTAGTTTACGAATTTTGCCCAGCATTGTTCCCGATGGAAAAATAACATTTTGCTCGGAAGTAATAACTGAATCGCCTTTTTTGATTGGTTTAAAACGGTCAATGGTAGTTAAATCAATTACGCGTGGATTCAGTCCACCCCATTTAGCAATTCCTAATGCTTTATCGTTTTTGGTACGAAGTATTTGGTTTTTAACCTCCGTAGAAACATTGAAATTGGCATGTAAGATTGAATACACACGAGAAAAATGTTCCGAACATTGCATCACTTGCCCAACAACACCTTGTGGACAAATAACACCCATACCAGGTTCAATACCATCCAATGTTCCTTTGTCAAGTGTTAAATAGTTATTTGTCAGGTTCACTGTATTATTGACAACTTTCGCAACTTTGAACTCAAATCGTTTAGCAAACGCCGAGTCAACTTTATAATAATCTCCTTCACGCCCTTTAAACTGCTGCATTGATACAACAATTTTCTTTAATTGAGCATTTTCAGCTATCAATTGATCATTTACACTCCCTAAATTCATGTAATTTTTTACATAATTTGAACTTTCAAGTGTTTTGGCAGCGTAATAATTGGAAGTATTAAAAAAAGACACATCCCAGTAAAGGTTGTTTTTTACAATCAACCAAAAACTGACAAGTTCTAAGATAACAAACAAAAGAAAATTTCGTATGCGAAATATAAGTCGGAAGAGTTGCGACATTTTTAAAGGAATTATGAATTATGAATTATAAATTATGAATTATGAAATTAAATGTATCCTCCTAATGGCATTAGGAATGCTACTCTCATAATTCATAATTCATAACTCATATCTCAAAAAATTATTGAACAATAACTGCTCTATACTTTTCGATATTTTTCAAAATCTCACCAGTTCCACGAACAACGGCACGAAGCGGATCGTCAGCAACGTGAATTGGCAATTTTGTTTTAATAGCCAAGCGTTTGTCTAAGCCATGAAGTAATGCTCCTCCACCTGTCAAATAAATACCATTTTCATAAATATCAGCCGAAAGCTCTGGTGGCGACATTTCTAAGGCACGCATGATCGCTTCTTCAATTTTTGAAATTGATTTGTCAAGAGCATAAGCAATTTCACTATAAGTAACTTTAATTTCTTTCGGAATACCAGTCATTAAGTCACGACCACGGATTTCAATATCAGCAGGAGGATTATCCAAATCTGGTAATGCAGCACCCACTTGAATTTTGATAAATTCGGCCGAACGCTCACCAATAAGCAAGTTATGCTCACGACGCATATAATCAACAATATCTCTCGTAAACAAGTCACCTGCGATACGAACCGACGCCTCACAAACAATACCCGAAAGGGCAATCACAGCAATCTCAGTAGTACCACCACCAATATCGGCAATCATTGAACCATTAGGCTGCTCAATGTCAATACCAATTCCAATCGCTGCAGCAATAGGCTCATGTACCATATACACTTCTTTTGCACCAGCATGTTCGGCTGAATCTTTTACCGCACGTTTCTCAACCTCAGTGATACCAGATGGAATACAAATGACCATTCGGTGTGAAGGAGAAAAAAACCAACTACGACCCGTCTCAATCATCTTAATCATGCCACGAATCATCAATTCAGCAGCAGTAAAGTCAGCAATTACACCATCTTTGAGTGGACGAATAGTCTTTATATTTTCGTTAGTTTTCTCGTGCATTTGCATTGCTTTGTGTCCTATCGCTAACACTTTTCCGGTAATCTTATCCAAAGCAATAATAGAGGGTTCATCTACAACTATTTGGTCTTTGTAGATAATGAGGGTATTTGCAGTACCCAAGTCAATCGCGATGTCACTCGTGAGGAAATTAAACAGTCCAGCCATTTTGAGCTTTATGGGTTAAAAAAATTGATTTGCCCGCAAATTTACAACTATTATTTGCAAAATATTCCTAAAAACTTGAAAAAGTATTGAAAAAGAAAAAAGTATTTAACTTTTATACCTTTACATATCAGTTCCACTTATAATAGTTGAGAGTAGTAAAAAACTATTATCTTTGCCAAATATCTTCCTGTATGCTATTTATTTTAGGCTTTTTATGAATATTTCTAAGGCCTCAATTATAATTATTTATTGAAAATGGGAATTCGTTCTATCCTTAGTAAACCATTAGCAGCATACGTTGTTGCAAAACAAAAAAAGTGGATTAGTCGCTCAGCAGAGGTACAAACCAAATGGCAACAACAACTTGTTAATCAAGCTGTTAATACAGCTTTTGGCAAAGACCATTATTTCAAAGATATTCATAATTATGATGATTTCAAACAGGCAATCCCTGTGCGTGATTATGAGGATTTAAAACCTTATATTAATCAAATTTTAGAGGGAAAGGAAAATGTTCTTTGGCAAGGAAAACCACTATATTTTGCTAAAACTTCGGGCACCACTTCGGGGACAAAATATATCCCCATCTCAAAAGATTCAATTCATAACCATATTGATTCTGCCAGAAATGCTCTGCTTAATTATATAAACGAAACAGGTAAGGCAAAATTTTTAGATAACAAACTTATTTTTCTTTCGGGAAGTCCTGAGATGCACGAAAATGCAGGAATTAAAACTGGACGACTTTCTGGAATTTCTACCCACCATGTGCCTGCCTACTTGCAAGCCAATCGTTTGCCTTCTTACGAAACCAATTGTATAGAAGATTGGGAAACAAAATTAGAGAAAATCATTGACGAAACGATTGACCAACCGATGAGTTTGATTTCGGGAATCCCACCGTGGGTACAAATGTATTTTGATAGAATTCAAGCACGTACAGGCAAAAAGATAAAAGATGTTTTCCCAACTTTCGATTTGTTTGTATATGGTGGTGTAAATTTTGAACCTTACCGAGCAAAATTGCTTGATTCAATTGGTAAAAAAATTGACTCCATTGAATTCTTTCCTGCATCCGAAGGTTTTTTTGCCTACCAAGATTCGCAAAACCATGAAGGGATGTTGCTCTTATTAGATACAGGTATTTTCTATGAATTTATTCCTGCCGAAGAGTTTTTTAATGAAAAACCTACACGTTTAAGCATTGAGCAAGTAGAAATAGGCAAAAATTATGCTCTTATCATTAATAATAACGCCGGACTTTGGGGCTACTCGATTGGGGATACAGTAAAATTTGTTTCGCTAAATCCTTATAGAGTGATTGTTTCTGGTAGAATCAAACATTTTATTTCAGCCTTTGGCGAACACGTCATTGGAGAAGAAGTAGAAAAAGCCATGAAGTTTGCCTGCCAACGACACCCAGAAGTAGAAATTGTAGAGTTTACTGTCGCTCCGATGGTTGCACCAAATGAAGGTTTACCTTACCACGAATGGCTCATCGAGTTTGCCGTTCCACCACGTGACATGCAACAGTTCACCAATGATTTAGACAACAAAATGACGGAGTTGAATGTTTATTATGATGATTTGATTGCTGGAAGTATTCTGAAAAAATTGGTCATCACCCCACTCAAAAAAAATGCTTTCATCGACTATATGCGTTCAGAAGGTAAATTGGGCGGTCAGAATAAAGTTCCTCGCTTGTCAAATGACAGAAAAATTGCCAATAAACTTTAAAGAATGTTGGGCTTAAAGTGCTGAATTATGAGTTACAATTAAGATTGCCACCCCCTAAACTCAACATTCAGCACTCAGAACTCAGAACTCATAACTTATATCCCCCTTTTATCAAACTCTTTAAAAAAATTACTGTATCTACATATATTTTTGTAGTCATAAAGAAAACTAAACTTATAACCGTATTATGTTACAATTTTTGAAATACGTTTTTGCTACTATTGTCGGAATTTTCCTGTTCACTCTTCTTAGCTTTTTCCTATTAATAGGAATCGGTGCTGCGATGTCGAGTTCAGACACTAAAACGACTGTCGCTTCTAATTCAGTTCTAAAACTTGACTTGAATCAAGTAATTAGAGAAAATGCTGCTGAAGAAGACCCATTTACTGAAATTTTGTCGGGCGGCAATTCTCCTGGGCAAATTAGCTTACCACAAATCAAAGAAGCCTTGGCAAATGCTAAAATCGACCCAAATATCAAAGGGATTTATTTGAAAGCAGAATATCCAATGGGCGGTTTGGCTACATTGAAAGAAGTCAGAGAATATCTTTTAGATTTCAAAAAATCGAAGAAATTTATCTATTCTTATGGAGAAACAATGACTGAAGGTGCGATTTACCTTTGTTCGGTTGCGGATAAAAGCTATCTAACTCCTCAAGGTGGTTTAGATTTTAATGGTTTAAGTGCTGAATACCCTTTTATGAAAGGTTTATTTGACAAAATTGGTGTGAAACCTGAGATTTTTAGGGTTGGTGAATATAAAAGTGCTGTTGAACCATTTTTCCTGACAAAAATGAGTGATGCCAATCGTGAACAAACACAGTCATTTATTTCTGACATGGCGAATAATTTTTATGGAGAAATTGCCCAAGCTCGTCAAATTCCGATGGCAGATTTGAATAATATTTTAAATAATGCCTTAATTCAAGAACCAGCAGATGCTGTCAAATATAAATTGATTACAAATGTGGGGTATTGGGATGAGTTTGAAAAAGAACTACGCAAAGCAATAGATAACAAAGACGACAAAAAAATAGAGTATATAGGCTTAAATAAATATTTGAAAGCTGATAAGTTAGTAAAAGAAGGTAATAATTCTAATAGAATTGCCGTCATCGTAGGAGAAGGAGATATTGTTTCGGGTGAAGGCAATTCCGAAAACATTGGTTCGGAGAAAATTGTAAAAGAACTTCAAAAAGCTCGTAAAGATTCAAAAATCAAGGCCATTGTACTTAGAATCAACTCAGGTGGTGGAAGTGCCTTGGCTTCTGATGTTATGTGGAGAGAAGTAGAATTAACCAAAAAAGTGAAACCTGTCATCGCATCAATGGGCGACTATGCTGCTTCGGGTGGGTATTTTATGGCAATGGGTTGCGACACGATTGTGGCACAACCAACCACATTGACTGGTTCGATTGGTATTTTTGGTGTAATATTCAATGCGGAGAAGTTAATGAACGAAAAACTTGGGATAACTTTTGATGGTGTTGTTTCACATAAATATGCTAATTCCCCATCAGCCACTCGTACCATGAATGATGCCGAAAAGAATATGATTCAAAATGGTGTGAATAAAGGTTATGAAAACTTTACCTCAAAAGCAGCAAAAGGTCGCCACATGAGTATCGAAAAACTAAAATCACTTGCTGGTGGCAGAGTTTGGACAGGAACCCAAGCAAAAGCCAATGGTTTGGTTGATATTTTAGGGGGAATAGATGTTGCAATTGAAGTAGCTGCTAAAAAGGCAAAATTGAAAGAGGGCGATTATAGAGTAAAATATTTGCCTATCAAAAAGTCAAGTTTTGAAACAATCATGGAGAAATTCAGCAATGACCAAGAAGAGTCAAAATTGAAAGCATATTTGGGTGACTTTGCTCCTTATGCTAAACAATTGAAAAATCTTCAAAATTTGGATAAAATTCAAGCAAGAATGCCTTTTGATGTAGTCATAAAATAAGATTCGAGAAGCGAGATAAAAGATTTGAGAAAACAGATTGATTAGCAATAGTCAATCTGTTTTTTTGTAACATTTCTATAAAATTAAACAAAAAAATACATTTAGAAACCTGTTTTATAAATTGAACTAATTTATTTGCAATGATGTTGCATATTTACTTTATCTTTGCAGCAGCATTGCAAGGGCATTACGTTTGTTTAAATTTCTATGCGAAAAATTATCACTCATTATCATACACTCAATAAAGTAGGCTTGTGGCTTTCCATTCTTTGTACAATTCATTGTATTGCTATGCCCTTTCTTATCACTGCTATTCCTTTTCTGAGTGGTAGCTTTATTAGTGAACGTTCGGAGATTTATTTGATAGGAGTCAGTGCTATTATCGCAGTTTTTTTATTGGTAAAAGATTATAGAAATCACCAAAACGCTTTACCGCTTATACTACTCGCTTTTGCTTTTTCTTTTAATCTAATCGGTTTATTTTTGGCAAAAGGTATTTATGAAATTACCTTCAATGTCATTGGAGCCTTGACAATGGCTACTGCCTATTGGATAAATTGGAAAGAACATCGCCGTGTTTTTCACAGCCACGACCACGCTCATTGATTAGCTCGTTTGTAGTAAAAATCAAGTGGGTTTTCATAAATGAATTGATAATCCGAATATTCTAACCACTTTTTAGGGCTAATTATTTTAAATGGCGGAGCTTCGTTTGGTGTTACAAATTCGGGCATTTCAAAGCCTAATTCTTCACAGTTTCTTGCATAAATTTCTTTTCTGGTGGGGTGAATTGGCGACACAATATTGAAGGTTTCATTCCAAATTTCTTTATCTATAATTGTCTCTACTACTTTTATCACATCATCACGATGCACATAATTTACTTGAATATCGCCTGTGGTGAGTCCTTTCCAGCCTGAAAAATATTTAGCTGGAATACGGTCATAACCCATCAAACCGCCGCAACGTAATATTGTCAAATTAATATTTGAATTTTTACAGAAATCTTTTAGTAAATTTTCGGCTTTCACCATTGTTGAGCTGGCTGATTGTTCGGGTGTTGTTACATCATCTTCAAATACTTCTCTATTCAATTCTGGGTAAACTGAAGTTGAACTTATATAAATGATATTTTTGATAAAAGCGTTTTTGATGAGTGAAAGCAAATTAGAAATTTGCTCTACATGGGCATCTGTTTTTTGTAAGCTGATGCGTGGCGGTATATTTATCAAAAGTGTTTGTGTGCTTAGAAAGTTATCCACATTTTCGCCAACAACTTGTGGATTAATTTGAATGCGAAACGCTTCGATGCCATTTTCTGTCAAAATAAGCAATTTTTCTTCGTTAGTTGTACTACCTTTTACGATATAATTGTTTTCAGAAAAGTGCTTCCCGAGGGACAAACCCAGCCAACCACAGCCAAGAATACTTATTGATGGTTTACTCATTTTGTTTTAAATAAATTATTGAAGGAATTATGCAAACCCAAACGTGGCACATCATTGCGATTGTTTTAAAAGTCGAAGTAACATATCAGATCTGCCATGTTTAAAGAATTGAAGGTTAAAATAGATTTATGGTTTACTATTGACTTGTGGGCTGCCGACTGTGGACTGTCTTTCCTCACTTTCAATCTCAAAAATCTTCACATCAACTACAAATCTAAACCAAAGTGCTTGCAAGAAATGAAAAATCAAACCTTCTTTTCCATCTAAAATCCCCAATTGAATAAAATATCTATGGAAAAAGTAGATAAATGGGCGAACAAAAAGAGGCATTCCCCACCAAATTTTCTTTAAAAATGCCGTACGCTGGTCTGGACTACCAAAAAACTTGGGTTGAATTGTTTGGTTACGTAGTTGCTTTTTTCGTTCAACTTCTTCTTTTGCTGTTTGGTCGCTATAACGGTTATGTTTTTCAATCCAAAAACTTATGCGATTTTCTTTGAGATTTTCTTCTTTTAAATAGCCCTTTTCCCAAACAATATTTTTTCCTGGGGCTACAAAACGATGATCCATGTTTTCATTCAAATCTGAAAAACCGATACCCGTGCGAAACATTTTCATTAAATATTTCGGAAAATATCCACCATGTTTGAGCCAACGCCCCTTGAAGTAATTTTTACGATTAAAGAAAATACCATTTACATCGGCTGGTGTTGTTGAATTTTTAAAATGCTGTAACATTTTTAATAATTCGGGCAAAACAATATGGTCAGAATCAAGCCCGATCGTCCAAGGCGTACTGACTGGGAAGTTTTTTAAGGCAAAATCCCATTGTTTTGGGTGATTTTCAAACTTATTATATTTTACAGTAGCTCCATAATTTGCTGCTATTTCGAGCGTGCGGTCGGTACTTCCCGAATCTAAAATATATGTTTGGGCATCAAGTGCCTTGATTGATTCAAGCAAGCGAGGAAGATGCTGCTCTTCATTGAAAGCTAGTATAATTATGGTAAATTCTGTATTCATTTTGTATTTCAGCCCCCTATATTTTCTTTTGATTTGTAGGCACAATTTAGAATCGGCGTTGCGAACAACATTGTGTTACATTAAAACTTAAATTTTTTGCTCAAACCCAAGCTTTTTCTTTCCAAAACAACAATACCAAATAAAAACAATAAACTTAGGACAATATGTAAAGGAATAGCAATGTATGGATTCTCTATTTTGATTTGCCAAGAAGCAAAAATCAACAAACCAGCAGCGATAAGATAAATGCTCACCGATTTGAGTTCATAAGGAATTGGATAATATTTTTGTCCATAATAATAACACAAAAACATCATTATGAATGAAGAGAAGGCGAAGGTAATAGCACAGCCAACATAACCCAAAATCGGAATCAAGATGATATTTAAAATAACCGTCAGAATCATTCCCAAAATGGTGAAATATGTCCCAAAATGAGTCTTATCGCTCAATTTGAACCACATCGACATATTTTGATAAACTCCAACAAATAGATTTGCCAATAGTAAAATTGGCACAACAACAATTCCTGAACGATAGTTTTTACCCAAAATCAAGCTAATCAAATCTATATTGATACTGACACCTACCCAAATCAAAATACAAGCAATCGTAAACCATTTGGTGGCCAAAGCAATCATCGAAGGCGAGTTTTTATCTTCAGCTTTTGAGAAAAAGAAAGGGTCGGCGGCATAGCGGTATGCTTGCACCACGAGCAACATAAAAATTGATAACTTATAGACATTTGCATAAATACTAAAAGCGTCGTCGGTACTAAAACCTTTGTAGAAACCTTCGGGGAGTATTTCTCGAAACATCACACGGTCGGCTGTTTGATTGATTGCTCCAGCAATGCCCATAATAAGTAGCGGATAAGCATAAACTAAAACAGGCTTAAATTTCTCGAAATCGAAACTAAATTTAAAGTCAACAAATTCTCGCCATAAAAGTAAAATTGTAATTAGGCTGGCAATGAAATTTGCCCAAACAATATAATCTGGGCCGATTGCAGGGTTATAGAAGAAGTCGGCAAAAGGTTTCCATGAACTAAGAAAAAGTCCTTCATGGATATATTTACAAAACATCAAATAAAAAGCATTGAGTCCGATATTGATGAAAATATTCGTTAATCGAATAAAAACAAAACGTTTTGCTCGATTTTCAGCTCTTAACTTCACAAATACAATAGCTGCGATGGCATCAGTTGCTAAAATAATAGCAAACCAAACAATCAGTCTTTCCTTGCCTGGAAAACCCATCCAATTGATAATAGGTGTAGCAAAGAAATAAATGATTGTAGAAAAAGCAACACTTGTCAGAATGATATATGAGAGAATAAGGTTATAATATTCTTGTCGATTTTCCTTTTTGTTGGCATATCTAAAAAATGCAGTTTCCATGCCATACGTGTAGAAAATATTCAGCAAAATTACATAGATATACAACTGATTATTATCAGCAAGAAGTTTGGGCTGATGAAAAACCCGTGTGTGAACTGCTACTAAAAGCCAATTCAAGAATCGCCCTGCAATACTACTAATACCATATAGAGCAGTATCGCTCGCTAATTTTTTTACTACGCTCATATATTAGTCGATGGTCAATAGACCGTAGTCGATAGTTTTTTCTTGAAGAAAAATGATGATAATTAACAAAATTCATAGTAGTCGAGTATCTGTGAAAAACACTCGACTATTAGAAATTTCCTGCAATTTCAGCACTTATGGAGTTATATGCAAGCGAAAGCATTAGAATCAACAAATTGCAAATAAATATTTGAGAAAAAATCAAAATAAATCAGGTAACGTATAACCTATATTATAATCAACAAAACCAGCATTTTTACAATCCCAAAGCGGAGCATCTTTGTAGCGAATATTATGGAAATTTGCATAAAACTGTACTTTTTGGAGTATTTCAGGAGTAATTGCATTAAATCTATCAACTGTTAGTCGTTGTTTTATAACGCCTCCAACCAGAAATATTCCCAAAACTTCTTGGCTTGCATTATTGGTACATTTCAAATTACCGATAATTTGAGCAGGAATTTTATCGAAAAGTCCTCCACCTATGACTCGTTGATCTTCTTGGCGTTTCCAATAATTATAAGTTTCTTTTGAAACTGAAAAAACATCCAATTGCACAACCCAGTCAGGAAAGTCTTGTAAATTTACGCTTCCGAGAGAAAGTGGTATATTTTTCCCATTTACCAAAAAATCATTGACTAAAATTGGTTGTGTATTGAGTGGAGCTCGCCAACATTTTGAATAACAAACAGGCGTTGGAGCAGGTGGTGGCGGTGGCTCAGGGCAAGTTGTCAGGAATTGAACAAAATCTTGGCGTTTAATAAAATAATAATCTTCGGTTTCTTTCGAATCTTTTATGGCTGCTTTCAAATCAAATCGCATATCTTCAACTTTTTCGGCATTGATAAATTTGTACGAAAACTCGCTCAAAGGTGTAGGTAATTTGAGTTCTTCAGGTGTTGACTCGATTTCTATGCCATCAGAAGTTTTAATTTTTAATTGGTATTTTTGGTTGGCTACCCCTTTAAACAAAGGGCTTGTTTGGTAAAAACCCGCACGAATTTCGGTCAATTGCGTCATTCTTCCTAAACCATCAACAATTTTCACATCGGCATTTTTGATAACCTGTCCTTGAAACTCGGTTACGTCATAAGGTGAGTACGAACTTGTGCGATTTAATCTTACGCTATATGGCCCATTTTGATTGGTCATTTCGCCATAAACAACAATGGCATTGCTTAAATTTTTTGTTTTGAAGTCATCTATTTCTGTTTCACAAGAAAAAAATAACGAACAAAGTATGAGAAAGAAAGCTATTTTTTTCATCAGAATTTAAAATTATAAGTTAGTGATGGAATGGCTGCTCCCAAAACGGAGAGTTTATAAGTACGTGCTAAGTTTCTTAAACCCGTTGATGAGCGAAAATAAATGGAATAGACATTCTGGCGATTCAAAATATTATAAATCGAGAAATTCCAACTGCTATTCATTTTGCTTTTTTCCTTGGGGTCGAGCGTTAGTCCTACATCTAATCTAAAATAGTCAGGTATTCTTTCGGCATTTCGGAGGGTAAAACTTGGCGAAGCATAGCCATCAAGGTTTTCAATAATGGTAGCATTTTCTAAAAAAACATACGTTTGACCATTATATACATAAGACCTTTTGTCAAGTCCTTGTCTTGGATTCAAACCTTTGGCAACCATGTAGTCATAAACATCATTATACGCATAAATTTTATAACGACCATTCGGGTAGGTGATTGGGCGACCAGTATTATAGGTAAAATTGGCATTAAACGTAATTCGCTTGCTCCAACGGTTATTCAACACAAATTTGATGTTATGTGGCGAATCAAAATTGGCAGGAAATCTAAGTCCAAAATTTGCTCCAACTTGATTTTCATTTGCCTCTATTTGACGGAATGTACGAGAGTAAGTATATGATAACCAACCTGTTAGCTTTTTTCCTCTTGCTTTTTTGATGAAAAACTCAGCACCATAAGCATACCCTTTTCCAACCAAAAGTTGTGTTTCTACAGTTGGATTGAGGTAAAGTGCCGCTCCATCCACATAGTCAATAACATTTTTCAGGTTTTTGTAATAAACTTCGACCGAAGTTTCAAAAGTACTATTTTGTGCATTATTGAAGTTTTTAAAAACACCAATCGAAAACTGGTCGGCAATTTGTTGTGGCAATTGAGCATTACTATTTTTCCAAATATCGGCAGGCGAAATCGCCATTGTATTGGAAAGTAAGTGCATAAATTGTTGCATCCGATTGAAACCTAATTTGACAGAAAAACTCGAATCAATCTTGAAGGCAAATGAGAAACGAGGCTCAAAACCACCATAAGATTTAATGACTGAGCCTTTTTTATAAGTCAATGTATCGGTAATTGTTTCGATTTCTCGGGGTTTTCCAAGTTGATAGTTATAGACATTGTCAGGGCCAACAAGTTGATAAAAAGCATATCTTAGTCCATAATCAATACTTATTTTTGGACTTAAAGTTAGGCTATGCCCTGCATAAACCGACATTTCTCTTGATTGCTGCACAGGCATTTTGAATGCCTCAATGATTGATTGCGGAGCATTTGGAAGTAAACTTCCTGCATCATTTCGGTAAAGGCTAAAATCACCACCAAAATCAATTCGGCTTTTATTAGATACTTCATAACTTAAATCTTCTCTAATAGATTTTTGTATAATCGAAGGTTGCCATTTGTATTCAAATTGAGGCTTTAGACCTGTAATGCCATATTGGTATTTGCTCAAAAAAACTGTTAAATTATGGGAGATTTTATTGCCAATCAACGCATTGTGTTTGAGGCTAACATTGCGTGTATTCCAAGAATAAAGTGTGTCTTGTGCAAATTTAAAAGCATCATCGCTAGTGTAGGCAGCCAAAGAAATGCGTTGATTTTTGCCAAATTTATGCGTGATTTTTGCATTGATGTCATAAAAATTTGCTTTACTTTGTTTCAAAGCAGGGTTATTGAAATATTTCAAATAAAAGTCTGATAATGAGGCTCTTGCACCAACAATAATAGACGTTTTTCCTTTAAAAATTGGTCCCTCCACAAGCAAACGGCTGGAAATTGGCCCTACACCACCTTGCAAACTCCATTTATCAAAATTTCCTTCTTTCAGTCTAACATCCAAAACTGAAGATGCTCTTCCGCCATACATTGATGGGATGCCGCCCTTAAAAAGGCTGACATCTTGCACCATATCGGCATTGAAACCTGTGAAAAAACCAAATAAATGAGAGGTATTAAAAAGCGGAATACCGTCTAAAAGTACTAGGTTTTGGTCAACATTTCCCCCTCTGACATTGAAACCAGAAGCCCCCTCTCCTACTGTTGAAACGCCTGGCAAAAGCATGATACTTCTGATGACATCTGCTTCACCCATCAAGTTGGGAAGTTTTTTTAAGGTTTTTCCAGAGATTTTTTCGACACCCATAATGGTCCGATTGACATTAGCATCGGCTTTTTCGGCAGTAATTACTACCTCATCAAGCAAGCGAGGGACTTTTTCTAAAAGAAAATCGAAATTAAGGTTTTGGCTAAGAGAAAATCTTTCAATTCTGATTTTATAGCCCAAAGTTCTGACAACAATTTGGTAAGATTTAGGCGGTAGCAATATCGAAAAATAACCTAAAGAGTCGGTAGAAACACCAACTGTCATACCCGAAAAAAGGATACTGGTATTTTCGAGTGGTGAGCCAGTTTCAGCATCTTTTACAGTTCCCGAAAGTAAGAATTGTTTTTTCTGTCCGAAAGCGTCTTGACTAAAATAAGTTGTGGCAAAGCTACATAAGCAAAAGAGTAATAAGCGTATTTTCATTTATAGGTTTTTAGTATTTTAACCATAAAGATAGATAGATTCAATTATTTTTTTAAGTTAAAATAGAAGAATGGTACATAATAATTGACAGACGGAGTAAGAAGTGCGATGAATCAGGCAAGTGTATTTAAGATTTGGAGTCCTGTTAAAAAGAAAGTTTTATTTTTTTCTTTGAAGTAAGCAAAAATAACAAAACTTTGTCTTAGAATTGTACAATAATATCGCTCTCAACAAGGAAGAGAATTTTATCTAATTACACATCACCAACAAATATATTAACATATCAACCACTCATGAATAGAAGAGATTTTGTAGCTATGGGAGCTACTTCCCTTTGTGCCGTACCTTTTATTGGCTTTAGTACTTTTCTCCCAAAAACAGATAATAAACCTATTTGGCTTATCGAATGGATAAAAATCCATGACCAACAACTTCCCAATTTTAAAGCACTAAAAGTTACAGACCCTAATCATAAGTATTGGGGAGGTTATATGGATGATGTTGAAATACCCAACCCTCATACAACCAGTGGTTTTATTGGCAAAGCCTGTATGCTCATGTCATGCCCAGAATCTTCATTTTATCAATCAAAAGATATATTGAAAGAAGTAGAAGATGCGACAAAGGCTATGTTAAAATTTCAGCACATTGATGGTACGATTGATTTATTGGCAACCAATTTCCACTCAACACCCGATACAGCTTTTGTTTTAGAAAACATCGTTCCTGCATACAAGTTTCTGAAACAATCAAATACAAAAGGCATTGAAAATACACTTGATTTGCTACAAAAATTCTTGAAAAATGCAGGTGAAGCTCTAATCGTTGGTGGAATCCATACGCCAAATCATCGTTGGGTGGTTTCGGCAGCTTTGACTAAACTCAATGAATTATTCCCTGATAAACGCTACATTACTCGCATTGACGAATGGTTGGCAGAACACATAGACCTCGATCCAGATGGGCAATATACCGAGAAAAGCACCAATAGCTATTCGCCTATTGTCAATCGTTCGTTGATAATAATGGCAAAAGGACTTAATAAACCTGAATTATTAGAACCTGTGCTTAAAAATCTCGAAATGACATTGTACTACGTTCATCCCAATGGCGAGGTTGTTACTGAGGCATCGAACAGACAAGATAAAGGTACAATAGGTAATATGTCGAAATACTATTATTGCTATCGTTTTATGGCTTTACGAAAAAATAATGGTGAAATGGCTGCAATGACTCGACAAATTGAAAAGACCAGCACCAAAGAACAATTGGCAGGCTTTCTTGATTATTTTTTAGAAGATCCTACACTTTGGAAAGAATTACCCGCCGATAAATCTTTGCCGACAAGCTACGCAAAGGCATTTCCATATTCAGGTGTGGTGCGTATTAGACGCAATAATTGGGATTCAACCATTTTATCAAATAATACCAGTTGGCTGACCTTTCACAAAGGCAATGCTGTTTTGCAGGCAATGCGTGTAGCGGCCTCATTTTTTGGAAAAGGGCAATTTGAGTCAGAAAAAATTGAGCAACAAGGTGATACATGGATTTTACGAAAATCACTCGAAGGGCCTTATTTTCAACCGCTTGATAAAGAAAAAATCTCACCCGATGGTGATTTCGATAAAATGCCAAGAACACTCAGGAAACAAAGTGAAATTCAACAACTTGAAACAATTGTAAAAATTAAAGAAGCCAACAATAGTCTTGAAATTGTAATAGACATGAGCGGAACTGAAGGTGTACCTGTTTCTTTAGAATTAATTTTTAGAGTAGGCGGTACTTTTTCGGGTGTTACAAAATCAAACAAAAAAGAAAATGCTTATCTTTTTTCAGACGAAAAAGGCACATACACCGTTGGCAATGATAGCATTAATTTTAGCTCAGGGAAAGTCGAGCATAAGAATATTCTGCTGAGAGGAGCTTTGCCTGCAATGGATGCTCCAACGGTTTATTTAACTGGTTTTACACCTTTCAAACACACCATAAAACTCTCTTGATAATTTAAAAATAAGTTGTTTTCAAAAAGAATTTCTAAGTCCTTGAGCAACTATTATCGACTTTCCGTTGATGAAATTTATAAGAAGTTGGGATATTCAACAGTATAAATTTTGATAAAACCCAAGTAACATATTTCCGATTGAGCAACGAAAATCCGCAAATTTTGCTTTTAATTTCAACAAAATTGACCTAAAATGCAATTTCCTTGTAAGAGATGTTTGGCAACTAAAAGATTTAGGTAATTTTAAAGATTCTTTTAAAACAAACATCCGTCCTCAAGGAGTTATTATATGACGAATGTTTCCTAAAAAAACAATTAAAAACCTTAACAGACATGACTACGAAAGTGCCATTCAAAATTGCATTTGCCTCACTATTAATGCTTTCCATCTTTATTGTTGGTTTCAAAATCATTTCTTTCAAAGAACCAAAAGTTTCGCTTGAAGGCTACCAAATCGAAGATGGCTTTGAACTTAGTGTAATTGCCTCTGAGTCTTTATTGAAAGCCCCTGTAAGCATGGATTTCGATAATAAAGGGCGAATGTGGGTCGTAGAAATGATTGGCTATATGCCCAACCTCGAAGGCATTGGAGAAGATGAGCCTAACGGTAAAATAATAATTTTGGAAGACCTTGATAAAAATGGTGTGATAGATCATTCGAAAACATTTTTAGATAAACTCGTTTTGCCTCGTGGTTTGGCTCATGTCTATGGTGGACTTTTGTACGTGGATGGACCAAAACTCTGGTTTGTTGAAATAAAAAACGATAAACCTGGAAAAAAAACATTGGTTGACCCTGTGTATGCAGAAGGTGGCAATGTAGAACACTCATCTAATGGCTTGATGATGAATATTGATAACTGGATTTATAACTCTAATTATAATTTTAGGTATCAGTTAAAAAATGGAAAATGGATAAAAGAACCTACAAGCTATCGTGGGCAATGGGGCATTACGAAAGACAATTTTGGACGACTTTATTATAACAATAACAGCGTCCAACTGCAAGGCGATTATGTTTTGCCAAATAAAGTTATCAGAAACAAATATTTTAAACCTTCCATTTCTGAGGGTCAAAAATTAACAAATAATAAGGTGTTCCCGATTCATCAAACATCAGTTAATCGTGGTTATCAAAAAGGTGTATTAGATGAAAGAGGGTTTTTAACAGAAGTTACGGCTTCTTGTGGTCCATTGATTTATCGAGGTGGAGCATTCCCCAATGCTTATGATCAAAACGCTTTTGTGTGCGTGCCAGAAGCTAATCTTATCAAACGAAACATATTAAATTTTGACAATACGCAAACCCTTGCAAATCAAGCCATTGCGGGCAAAGAATTCATTGCTTCAACCGACGAAGGTTTCCGCCCAGTCAATTTATTTAATGGGCCTGATGGTGCCATGTATATCGTAGATATGCACCGAGGTATTATTCAACACAAAGCTTATATCTCACAGTATTTAACAGAGCAATTGGCCAATAAGAAGTTAGACACTTTGCAGAATGCAGGACGTATTTTGAAAGTCGTCAACAAAACAAGCAAACTCAACTCGATTCCAGATTTGACAAAAGCGACTAATAAAGAATTACTGGCTTTATTAAGTAGTCCAAATGGTTGGTTGAGAGACAGATGTCAACAAATATTGATTCAGAAAAAAGATCTAACTATTAGCAAAGATTTGATTACTTTGGCAAAGAGTAACAATGAGTTTTCAAAGGCTATTCATGCACTTTATGTTTTAGAAGGCTTAAATGCTCTTCCTTTTAGCGTCCTTTCTGATGTTATTGAGCAATCAAAACAACCCGAAACTATTGCTCATGCTTTAGGACTTTTAGAACGTTTTGCAACACCTCAGTTGCAAAGCAAAATGATGGCTATTAGTACAAAGTTATTAGCTCAAAATAATGAAGCCATTGATCTTTATTTAGCATTTTCTTTAAATAATTGGCTAAAATCAAGTGATGCTTTCTTGCCTATTCTTGCTCAAATTGAAAAAAAATATGCTGATAAAAAAGTATTTCAAGAAGCAATCGTGAGTAGTCTTGATGGAAAAGAAGAACAATATCTAAATACTCAAAATCCATCAGCTTTGCTCAAAAACAATTTGACTTTGGCTATTACCAATCATCAGAAAAAAGAGTTAAATCCAATTTTTGTTAAGGAGAAAAATGTAGTTGATAATCGAACCAAAGGCTTACAACTATTCCGCTCGATTTGTGCAACCTGTCACGGTGCTGATGGTAAAGGTATCCAAGATTTAGCACCGCCACTCAAAGGCTCAGAGTACGTGGATGGTTCAATGAAACGCTTAGCATCTATTATTTTACATGGTTTGAGTGGGCCTATTAATGTAAACGGGAAATTATATCAGTTAAACAACGAAATGCCTGGTTTGATTAATAATAAAGATGTCAGCGATGAAGACATCGCTGATGTTATTAGATTTATCCAAAACGCATTTGCAAAAGAAGGGAAAGGTATCTCGGCAAGTGAAATCAAAAAATTGAGAGATAAAAAACCGATAGGTGGCTTATTCAACGAAAAACAATTGCTCGAAACTGATTTTGAGAAATAATTTTAAATCTATGACCAAGCAATTATTTCTCAAGTGTCTTATCAAATCATTCATTTTTACCATCATCATGATAGTGATTTGGATGGGCTTAAATACTTTTTTAAATGGACATATCTGGGACGGAATGACAATTAGTAAATCGGCCCTAACCGTTGAATATTGTGAGTTTAATAATGTAGAAAAGCTTTTTCACCAGTCAATGAATACTTATTCCAACCTGACGTATTTCTTTTTTGGAATGTTGATTATTCAAATTGCTTGGGAAGATTTCAAAAATAAAGCAGCAATCACACAAAATCTGCTTGAAAAGTTTCCAATATTGTCAGGTTTGATGGGTATTTGCTTTATTTATTTGTGTTTTGGAAGTGCTTTTTTTCATGCTTCGCTTACCTATTTGGGACAGAGGGTTGATATGAATGGTACTTATAGTATTTCTATCTCTTTATTGGGAATAGGCTTTTATCATGTTTTTCATCAAATAGACTTTTCCGAAAGGGCAAAAAAACTTTGGTTTGGAACTTTAGTATGTATCATTATTGGTTTTTTAAAAATTGCTTTAATGATTTCAAGTAGTCAATTGCTCCCAGCCATGATTTTACTTTTGATGATACTCATAGCCACCCATTTTTTTCAATTTAGAAAAGAAAAGTCGCTAATTTTGGGCATTTTGGGCTTTATATTAATGTTTGTAGCTGTTAAGATTCGTACTTTAGATGTACAAAAAATAGGCTGCGACCCTTATTCATGGTATCAAGGGCATGCTGTTTGGCATTTGCTTACGGCAATGAGTAGCTTTTGTAGTTACGCCTTTTTTAGGTTTTCAAAAAAATAAAAATTCAACCTTTAAAGTGTTTTTTTTAACCATCTATCAAATGAAAACAAACAACTGGCTTTGAGTGGTCTACAAAGTTTTTAAAGCAACTTTCTACCATTGCATTCAATAAAATATTTTCCATAAATACTTCTTAAAAATGAACCTTAACCGAAGAAAATTCATACAAAGTTCGACCCTTGCAAGCATGGGATTGTTTTTCAATGCGAAAGCTTTTGCCACGCCATTTCCTTCCGTCAGAGTATCGCTCGAAAAAAGAAATTTCAATAGCCCAATTATTGAAGCCACTATTGAGCGAATGAAAAACAAAATAAAAGACCCTGAATTGGCTTGGCTTTTTGAAAACTGTTTTCCTAATACTTTAGATACAACGGTTGAATTTAAAATGAAAGGCAACCGACCTGATACTTTTGTGATTACAGGCGATATTCACGCCATGTGGTTGCGTGATAGCACCGCCCAAGTAACGCCATATTTGTCTTTAATAAAAGAAGATAAAAAACTCAAACAATTGATTGCTGGAGTCATTAATCGTCAGTCGGAGTGCATTTTGATTGACCCTTATGCCAATGCGTTCAACGATGGAGCAGGGAAATCAGAATGGTTAAGCGACCATACAGATATGAAACCGGAACTCCATGAGCGTAAATGGGAGTTGGATTCTCTATGCTACACCGTTCGTTTAGCATATAATTATTGGAAAATATCGAATGATACAAGTGTTTTTGATGAAAAATGGTTAAAAGCTGCTCAAACAATCATCGCCACTTGTCGTGAACAACAAAGGCTGAATGGCAGAGGAAAATATAAATTCGGACGAACAACTTCATGGTCAACTGATACTGTTCCCGGAAATGGTTATGGAAATGTTACGAAACCTAATGGCTTGATTCATAGCATTTTTCGCCCTTCTGATGACGCTACAGTTTATCCATTCTTAATTCCATCTAATTTGTTTGCCGTTGTTTCTTTTCGACAAATCGCTGAGATTTCAACAAAAGTTTATAAAAATGCCGCTTTTGCAAAAGAATGTAATGATTTTGCCAACGAATTAGAAGCTGCAATAAAAAAATACGCCATTATCAATCATCCAAAATTTGGCAAAATCTACGCCATGGAAGTCGATGGTTTTGGTAATTGTTTGTTGCAAGACGATGCCAACGTGCCAAACTTAATGAGTTTACCTTATCTCGGTGCTGTCAAAGCCGATGATTTGATTTATCAAAATACTCGTCGTTTTATTTTAAGTGACAATAATCCTTATTTTTTCAAAGGAAAAGCTGCCGAGGGTGTCGGAAGTCCGCATACTTTGGTTAATCAGATTTGGCATTTGAGTATCATCATGCGAGCTATGACTTCGACCAATGACCAAGAGATTTTACAACAATTGCGTTTCTTGAAAAATACCCATGCCAATACTGGTTTTATGCACGAATCTTTTGACAAAGACAATGCACAAAATTTTACCAGAAAATGGTTTGCGTGGGCAAATACACTTTTTGGCGAAATGATCTTAAAAATAGAAAAAGAACGCCCTCATTTATTGAACCAAACGCTTTAATAACAGCTATTCAACTCGGTTTTGTAATGCGATGAATTTATGAGAAACCTGTTTTTCTATTTGGTGATAATAACATTTTATTCATGCACTAAAATACAAAAAAGCAACCAAAAGCTTGTTACTCAAGCTGTTATGGAAACAGTGTTTGATGAAATAAAAACACCCTATAAATATGGAGTAGTTTTTAAACATCCAGATTCGACCAAACTTGTGGATAGCCCAACTATTTTTAGAGAGAATAACCAATGGTACATGACCTACATAGTTTTTGATGGCAAAGGCTATGAAACTTGGTTGGCCGAAAGTAACAATCTCTTAGATTGGAAAATCAAAGGGAAACTGTTGTCTTTCACACAAAACACTTGGGATGCCAACCAAAAAGCAGGTTATATGGCATTGGTTGATACTGAATGGGGAGGAAGTTATGCAGTCGAAAAATTTCAAAATAAATATTGGATGTCTTATTTAGGCGGTAATACGCAAGGTTATGAAGCAGGTGTTTTAGGCGTTGGGCTTGCCAATAACTCCAAACTTACGGAAGTGAATGAATGGAAAACTTTATCCCAACCAGTGCTGAAAGCCAATGACACAAATGTACGTTGGTTTGAAAACAAAACGATCTATAAAAGTTTGGTCATTCATGATAAAAAACAATTAACCGGTCATCCTTTTGTGATGTATTATAATGCAAAAGGCGATACTGCTAACTATGAGAGCATCGGCATGGCCGTTTCTGACGACATGGTTTCTTGGCAAAGATTTGGCAAAAACCCTGTCATTACACGACACAAAGGCATTTGTGGCGATGCTCAAATTGCCAAAATAAGCGATATGTATGTAATGTTCTATTTTGGTGCTTTTTGGAAAAAAGGTGCTTTCGAGCGATTTGCTTGTTCGTATGACTTACAAAATTGGACAGATTGGCAAGGCGAAGATTTAATTTCTTCTTCCGAAAACTATGACGAAACGTACGCCCATAAGCCTTGGGTCATCAAATGGAATGGGGTAGTTTATCATTTTTATAATGCCGTTGGCAAACAAGGTCGAGTGATTGCTTTGGCTACCTCAAAAGATTTAAAAAAGTAAATGTTTCAACCGCTTTATTTACTTAAAAAATGAAAAGAGTTTTCTATTTTATCATTTTGCTCTGTCCAATATTCTTGACAAAGGGTTTTGCTCAAAAACCGAATATTGTTTATATACTCGCCGATGATTTAGGCATTGGAGATGTTTCAGCATACAATTCAAATGGGAAAATACAAACGCCGAACATTGATCAATTAACCAAAAGTGGCGTGAGATTTAATGATGCACACACCACTTCATCGGTTTGTACTCCTACTCGCTACGGAATCATGACTGGTCGCTATAACTGGCGAACTACCCTTAAAAAAGGTGTTTTGCACGGCTATGATACTCCTTTAATTGACCCAAAAAGAGAAACTGTTGCTTCTTTTTTGAAAAAACAAGGCTATGAAACGGGCATTGTCGGTAAATGGCATTTGGGCTGGAATTGGGGAAATATTGAAGCGGGAGAAAATAAAGTAAATTTCGCAACAAAAGTACAAAATGGGCCAAATTCGCTTGGTTTTGATTACTCTTTTTGCATTCCTGCCTCGTTAGATATGCCGCCTTATGCTTATGTTGAAAATGGATTTTGCACGGCTATTCCTAAAGATTCAATTGCGGGGATGACAGGAATTCGACTTTTTAGGGCAGGTCTTGCTGCCCCAGATTTCAAACCTGAAGAAGTTTTAGGTAAATTTACCGAAAAAGCACTTGGTTTTATTAATCAACATGCCAAGAAAGACAAACCATTTTTTCTATATTTCCCTTTGGCTGCTCCGCACACGCCAATTTTGCCGACTGGTAAATTTGTTGGTAAAAGCAATGTTTCACCCTACGGAGATTTTGTTTTGATGGTCGATGATGTGGTAAGACAAGTGACCGAAACGCTTAAAAAGAATGGTATTTATGAAAATACCATCATCGTATTTGGTTCTGACAATGGTTTTGCAAATCCCGCAGATTTGAAGGCACAACTCAGCAAAGGGCATAATCCTTCAATGATGTATCGAGGTTTGAAAACCGATATTTTTGAAGGTGGGCATCGTGTGCCTTTTATTGTTTCTTGGGGAAAAAACATAAAAACGCCGAAAGTTAGTAATCAATTGGTCTGTACAACTGATTTTTTCAGAACAGTTGCTGAACTCAACAATGCTAAAGTTGATGACAATGTTGCCGAAGATAGTTTTAGTTTTTTGAGCGAAATTACTGGTAAAAAAACAAATTTTGCCAAACGTGAAGCTGTTATTCATCATTCTTCTGATGGTTTCTTTGCTATTAGACGAGGCAATTGGAAATTGATTATGTGTTCGCATTCTGGAGGAAATGGTAAACCTAAAGAAACGAGTGAAGAAGCAAAAACATTGCCACCCATCCAATTATACGATTTATCTACTGATATTGGAGAAACCAAAAATGTTTATGAAAAACACCCTGCTATCGTAAAAGAATTGACTGATTTATTGACAAAAAACATCAAAGACGGCCGAAGTACAAAAGGAGCGAACCAAACAAACGAAGGCCCTGCTTATTGGACACAATTGACTTGGTTGAAAGAATAATCTAATATGAAAGCCTTTAAGTATTCATTCATAATTATTGCTTTTTTTACTTGCAAAACTTTTGCACAAAATCAATCATTAAAGCTTTGGTATGATAAACCTGCATCGGTTTGGTCAGAGGCATTGCCTTTGGGAAATGGCTATATGGGAGCAATGGTTTTTGGCGAGCCATTGAAAGAGCATTTACAATTAAATGAAGGCACATTGTATTCGGGCGACCCAAAAGGCACATTCAAAAATATCAACGTTCGGAAATCTTACAAGGAGGTTACTGATTTATTAAATGCTCAAAAATACCAAGAAGCTCAAGCAATGATTGCCAAAGAATGGTTGGGTAGAAATCATCAATTGTATCAACCAATGAGTGATTTTTGGATTGAATTTGAGCATAAAAATCAAGCTATTAGTAATTATAAAAGAGATTTAGACTTATCCTCTGCCACCTCCACAACGACTTATAAGGTTGGCAAAACTACCTTCAAGCGAACTTATTTTGCCTCCTACCCCGACCACGTAATTGTAGTAAAATTAAGTGCGGTAGGAGGCAATAAAATCAATTGTACGCTTCATTTATCAACGCCACATGAAAAAACAGCTAAGTATTTTGCCAAAGGAAAAACCTTAACTATGCAAGGGAAAGTGCCAGGTTTTGGATTACGCAGAACTTTTGAGCAAGTCGAAAAATTAGGTGACCAATATAAATATCCCGAAGTTTTTGATCCATCGGGCAAAAGAAAACCAAATGCCGAAAACTTACTTTATGATGAGCAAATCGAAGGTATGGGTATGGCTTTTGAAACTCGTGTAAAAACGCTTAATAAAGATGGTGTTGTAAAATCTGAAAAAGATAAAATTATCGTTGAAAATGCAACCGAACTTACTTTTATTCTAAGTGCAGCTACAAGTTTTAATGGTTTTGATAAAAGTCCAGCTTATGAAGGTCGCGAACCAAAAATACTTCTTGATAGCTATTTTAAAGCCATTGAAGGCAAAACCTACGCAGATTTATACAAAAAACATTTAGCTGATTATAAAAAACTATTTGACCGAGTTGAGCTGAATTTAGCAGCATCAACCGAACAATCGCTTTTACCAAGCGATAAAAGAGTGGAGTTATTTTCTAATGGTAATGACCCATCTTTTGCTGCTTTGTACTTCCAATATGGTAGATATTTGATGATTGCTGGTTCAAGAATAGGCGGACAGCCACTTAATTTACAAGGTATTTGGAACGACCAACTAACTCCGCCTTGGAATGGAGGCTACACAATCAATATCAATGCACAAATGAATTATTGGCCTGCCGAACTGACCAATTTATCGGAATGCCAAGAGCCCTTTTTCAAGGCAATTAAAGAATTGGCAATTAATGGTCAGGAAACTGCCAGAAATATGTATGGAAATGATGGTTGGGTAGCTCATCATAACATGGATATTTGGCGACATGCCGAACCTATTGATAATTGCAACTGCTCATTTTGGCCAATGGCTGCAGGTTGGCTGACAAGCCATTTTTGGGAAAAATACTTATACAGTGGTGATAAAAAGTTTCTAAAAGAAGACGTTTTTCCTTTGTTGAAAGGTGCAGTGCAGTTTTATCAAGGTTGGTTGGTAAAAAACGAACAAGGCTATTTAGTAACACCAGTTGGACATTCGCCCGAGCAGAATTTTGTTTATGGTGAAAACAAACAAGCAACTTTTAGTGCTGGCCCAACAATGGACATGGCAATTGTGCGTGAATCTTTCGCTCGATATTTAGAAGCGTCCAAAATTCTTGGCATTAACGATGATTTTACCAAAAGTGTTTCGCAGAATTTAGCTCAACTTTTACCTTATCAAATAGGTAAATATGGTCAGTTGCAAGAATGGCAAGAAGATTTTGAAGATGCTGATGTAAAACATCGCCATTTTTCGCATTTATATGCTTTTCACCCAAGCAACCAAATCAATTCACAAAATAATCCTGAATTGACAGCTGCCGTAAAACGTGTCATGGAACGCCGAGGAGATTTGGCAACAGGCTGGTCGATGGGTTGGAAAGTAAATGTTTGGGCGAGATTGCACGAAGGCGACCACGCATTAAAATTATTGACTAATCTTTTCAAAATCGTAAGAACTTACTCAACTCACATGGAAGGTGGTGGAACGTATCCCAATCTTTTTTGTGCTCACCCACCTTTTCAGATTGATGGAAATTTCGGAGCAACAGCGGGTATTGCAGAAATGCTTGTTCAAAGTCACGCAGGCGAAATTTATTTATTGCCCGCCTTACCTCAAGCTTGGCACACAGGGAAAGTAAAAGGTTTAAAAACAAGAGGTGGTTTTGTAATTGATATGGAATGGGAAAAAGGGAAATTAACAAAAGTAGTCATTCATTCAACAATTGGTGGAAATTGTAGAATCCGAACCAATGAAAGCAAGATTGTAGAAAACGCCCAAACCAACACAGCTAAAAATGCAAACACCAATCCTTTATTTAGCTTTATTAATGCTGGTGAACCTATTATAAAAGACAAATCGAAATTAGGCGAAATACCCAACATTCAAGGGTTTGTAATAGATTTTACCACTGAAAAAGGTAAAAGTTATGTCATTAAATAAGTTTGATGATTTGATTTTAGAAATGAAGAAAGTAATTTTAACTTATTTTCAAAATGTCTAAATTTGAAATCGTATTGAGATAATTTGAAGAAACAAAAAACAAAAGCTATGCTTACAGCACAAGAACTTGAAACCTTAGATCGAGATGGATATTTATTTTTGGGTGAATTACTAACCCCAACACAAGTGCAGGAAGTAAATGACCGCATTACTGAATTGATGGCAGCAGAAGGTGAAAATGCTGGTGCAGAACTCATAGCATCGAAATACATTCGACATCCCAAAGAAGAAGGTGCCGACCGATTAGCAGATTTAGTCAATAAAGGCTCCGTTTTCGATATTTTTTATACACATCCACGTGTATTGGCTGGCATTGAGACCGTTTTGGGCAATCAATACAAACTTTCTTCTTTAAATTATCGTGCAGCAAAACCTGGAAAAGGACTTCAAAATCTGCATGTAGATTGGAGAAATACCGTCGTGAATGGCTCTTATAAAGTCTGTAATTCAATATGGCTTTTAGATGATTTTACAGAAAACAATGGGCCAACTCGCATCGTACCCGGCACTCATAAATTGAGTATCTTACCCAATGAAGCGATGGAAGACCCAAGCCTTGAACACCCAGACGAAATACGAATAAAAGCACCAGCAGGCTCGGTTTTTATTTTTAACTCTCATGTTTGGCATGGTGGAACTACTAATCACACAACAAAAGACCGAAGAAGCATTCACAGTTATTTTTGTACAAGAGACCAAGCCCAACAAATTGACCAAAAAGCATACATCACCGAAGAAACCAAAAATAGAATTGGTGTGAAAGGGCAATGGATATTGGATGTTTAGGGTGAATGAGATTGCTTTTGAAGAATATAACTTCATTATTGATCAAAAACATTGCAAAATTCATTAATTATTCTGCACATCGGAGATAACCAGAAGCAACATTTACTGAATATGGTTTTATCTTACTTCAAAAAATCAGTATTTTATTATATTATATAATCAAAATTCTTGTATTTAGAACATTGTTTGATGTTTGAACAAAAAAATATTTGAAATAATGTCTTTGCACTTTCAATACTACCAAACCTAACTATGGAAAACAACTCAAAAAATTTGACTAAAATACTTCTGTTAAGTGCATTTTTATTTCTCGGATTTAAAGTTAAATCTCAAGATAAGTATGATATTAATAATAGAGATATTCTTTATCTAACCTCTGGTGGAAAGCTAAATCCATTACAAGCCATAATGGACATACGGCATTATACCATTGATTTAGAAGTTGATATTGCTAAACAATCTATCGCTGGATTCGCCGAGGTGAATCTAAATCTATCTCAAAAAACAGATACTATTTTATTTGATTTGATTCATTTATATAAAGTAACAAGCGTAAAAGTGAATGGTAAAAGTAGTTTATTTACCCAACAGAGTGACAAAATATTGATAACCTCCCCTGTTGGCTTTGAAAATGGAAACCATACTATAAAAATTGAATATAATGGCATGCCTCCTGTGGCTATTAGACCACCTTGGGATGGTGGCTTTACTTGGACTAAAGATGTAGCTGGAAATGATTGGGTAGCAATCAATATTCAAGGGGAAGGTGGTAAAATGTATTTCCCATGTAAAGATCATCCAAGCGATGAACCGAATGAAGGGGTGGATATGAAAATAACAATTCCATCTAACTTAGTCGTTGCTGGTCCTGGTTTATTAATGAATGTCACAACTAAAAAAAACAAGTCAATTTACTACTGGAAAACAAATTACACAATAAGTAACTATTGTATTTTATTTAATATTGGTAAATATAAAGTTGCCAAAGACACTTATACTACCATAGAAGGAAATAAAGTACCTATTGAATACTATGTATTAGAGGCCGATACTGCACAAGCCAAAAAAGTAATAGAACTTAAAAAGCGAGATACCAGAATATTGGAAAAATACTTTGGAGAATATCCTTGGGCAAAAGAAAAAATAGGAATTGCAGAAGTGCCGAATCCAGGTATGGAGCATCAAACAATGATTACTTTCGACAACAAATTTCAATACAAAACTATTAATGGTCAGGAATATTCCGACAATCTTTTTCATGAATATGCACATGAATGGTGGGCCAATAAGGTTACCAATAAAGATTGGGCTCACATGTGGATTCAAGAAGGAATAGCTACTTATGCGGAAGCATTAGCTATGTTAGAACTGGGCGGAGAAACAGCTTATAACACCATAATAGACGGACACAGAAGGGGCGTTAAAAATAGGAAAGCGATGGTCTTAGGCGATGAAGTTACGGAAGAGGAAGTATATTCGGGGGGTGATATTTATGGCAAAGGGTCATTTTTCATGCACAGTTTACGGTATTTAATTGGGGATGAAATCTTTTTCCCAACATTAAAAAAATTAGCGAATGACCCAAAATATACCTATGATAATTTTGTAACTACCGATGATGTGGAAAATCTATTTAGTACAGCATCTGGAAAAAAACTAAAACCTTTTTTTGATTTCTATTTGCGAACAACCAATGTATTAGACGTGAATGTAAAAGAAATTGGCTTTCAAAAATATCAAATAAAACTTACTAATTTCTTTATGCCTTTACCATTTGATATTATCTCAAATGATAAAATGAATAAAATAATTATTCCTGCTGAAGGCATAGTGGTAAATAGCACCTTTGCTCCTCAAATTGACCCTAAAGGTTTTTATCTCAAAAAAATAACGATATATTAATGCAAAACTTAAAGAACTTTTTCTTGGCTGTTAGTCTATTTTTATGGCCTATCATTGTTTTAGCTGATGATTATCCTGTCAATAAAAAAATTGACATAAAACATTATTCATTTGAACTTACCCTATCAGATGTATCTGATGAAATTTTGGGCAATGCTAAAATAACCGTTTTATTTAAAAGTTCAGGAGTCCAAACCATTCGATTAGATTTAATTAATAAAACAATAGAAAGACAAGGCAAAGGAATGCAGATTGATTCAATAAAAGTGGCTAATGTTCCAGTACTTTTTACTCATCAAAATGATGAGATAATTATCAATTTACCAAGTGCCTCGGTAGTCAATTCTGAATTAGTATTTAGCATAAAATATCATGGAATACCTTATGACGGACTAAAAATAGGGCCAACAAGGTTTGGAGACCGAAGTTTTTTTTGTGAAAACTGGCCAAATAAAGCTCGGCACTGGTTGCCCACTTTAGACCATCCTTCTGATAAAGCAACTTCCGAATTTATAGTGAAAGCACCTTCTCATTACAAAGTTATTTCAAATGGATTATTGGTTGAAGAATCTGATTTGGGCAATAATATCAAGCTGACTCATTGGAAGCAATCGGTGCCAGTATCTTGCTGGTTAACTGTGCTTGGAGTTGCCGATTTTGCTGTAAAATATGTGGATAAGTTTGATGGAAAATCTATTGAATCCTGGGTTTATGCCAAAAACAGAGTAGCTGGGTTTTATGATTTTGATGAACCCACCAAAAAAGTATTGGAGTTTTACAGTAGTTATGTTGGCCCATTTGCCTACGAAAAATTGGCTAATATTCAATCTGTAAATTCAGGTGGAGGTATGGAAACTTCATCGGCTATTTTTTATTCAGATAAATTAATTAATGGCAAAAGAGATGAGCGATTAAGAAATGTAATAATACATGAAATAGCCCATCAATGGTTTGGCAATGCCGTGACTGAAAGTACTTGGGACGATGCTTGGCTTAGTGAAGGATTTGCTACTTTTTTTACAATGCTATTTATTGAAAAAGAATATGGAAAAGATGAATATGCCAAGGAAATTGTAAAAGCAAAAGAATCGGTATTCAAAATGGCAAAAAAAATGCCTGAATTTAGTATAATAAGTCCCCGATCAGCAGAAAAAGAAGATGTTACTTCTGGCTTAACTTACCAAAAAGGAGCATGGATACTTCACATGTTGAGAAATATGATAGGCGAAACCAATTTCAAAAAAGGCATTCAGTCATATTATGCTTTATTTTTCAATGCCAATGCTACCACAGATGATTTTAGAATTGCTATGGAAAAAGCATCTGGTAAAGATTTGAAATTGTTTTTTAAACAATGGTTATACCAACCCATTAATCCTTCTATAAATGGCACTTGGGATTATGATGTTAAGAGCAAAAAATTAACTATCCAATTATCACAAACACAGAAAGGTGATTATGTATTTAATTTACCAGTAGAAATTGGTTATTATACGAAAGGAAGTACCAAGCCAACAATATTAAAAATGAATTTTACCAAAAAGCAGCAAACGCAATCATTTATAATAAATGGGGAGGCTCCTGATAAAGTTGATTTTGATTCCAGAAACGTTTTACTAAGTGAAAATATTTTTGTGAAAAAATGAATTGATATTCGGTATTTTTAAATGGCAATTCACAAAAAAACAAAAAAAATTGTTTATATCTTTTTATGTCCAAATGTTACGTTCTCAACTTCATGAACATAGGATTTTATACATTCAAATTTATCTGTACTAAATATTGCAAGATTATGTCCTTTGGGATTTACGGAACTTTTATATTCAACTCCATCAAAACCAAGTGATTTTATAAATTCAGAAAGATATTGAGTTGGTAAATAGTCAAGTTCATTATCGGCACGTCTACTTGGTTTTGAAATTTCTTTTTCCAGTCGATATACAAATGGAAAATGAATTATAAAATCTTTTAACTCATCTTGGTCAGCCAAATACATTGGGTCATAAAGCTCAGTTTCCCTTAAATTTATAACTGTAATATCTTCTTTTAATCTAAATTCTCCAATTGAAACAAAATCGAATAAAGCAGCCCTTATTTCTGAAACAGTCGTATCTATATCACTTGCTAAATATAAGTAAGAAATACCTTGTGGATTCGCCCTCCCTGCTTTTGTCAAATGACGAGGTGGGTTCCCCATTTCACTTGTATTAAAACCTTTTTTCTCTGAAATTCTTGCTCGATATAAGATTTTTCCTTTAAAAATGTCTCTTTGATGCCGTTTTAATAATTTTTCAAGCTTCGTTAATTCAATAGCATTTTTTATATGAAATCGATTTTCAAACTTAATTTCTTCAACAAACTTTTCCCAAGAAACTTCCAATATACTCGCTTCATTTTTGGTTGTGGGATTTACTAAACATTCGATATATACATTTGCTTTTAAGAGTTCTGTAAAAGAATCAGCCTCATCTTCAACAATTGCGATAATAAGCTCTCTTATAATTTCTGCTTCAGTTATTTTGAATATTTTATCAGGAAAATCATTCAAAATTTGAGTTTCTAACGGATTTGCATCAGAAATTGTTGAGTCGGCAACAGCATATAAATCGAATAAATTACGAAAAAAAAGTAGTAATTCTCTTGGGTCATATAGTCTTACACTATTATTGCCACAGAAATTGCAATTGCCTATTTCAGAGGAATTTGACTGTATAATTGTTCGTAAATGTTCACTTGAAAAGCATTCAGTACAGCACTTCATTATTCTATAATATTAAGAAGTAGTTCGATGTGGTGCATAATTGATAATTTCTTTACACTTCCTAATCCAGGAAAATGCCCTTTGCGATGAAGGTCTTGAAATTCTTGAATAGCTTGGGTACTTAAATGATTTTCATTTACCCATTTGATTAGTTTATCCAATGCTTCAGAAAACTTTCCTCCAATGTCAGTTGAATCTTGATTAGAGTCTGAAACAAAATGTCTAATTCTTAATTTTTTATAATCATCTATATATGTTAAATGAATAACTACTGCATAAGGTAAAAAACCACCTTCCGAAAAACTATCCCCGATCGTTAAATAATCGGAAAATCCTATGAAGCCATCTTGTTTGTAATATAAATGTTCTTCAGTGAAAGGCTCGTCTGTATTATGTACATAATCAGAGTTTTTTGAAGCGGCATTGAAATAATCATCTAATAACACCAATGTTTCTTTCTGAAAATTTCGATTATAACGCCGATTTGTCTTACTAAAATTAACTAAATTGTAAAGCGTTGGGGTTATTTTATCGAATTTATTTAAATCTGAAAGGCCTTCCAATGCAATATTATGAATAAATGCAAATCCTTTGAAATCAAAATTAATTTGTTGTGCAATATTAAAACAGTGATTGATAGAATCTTCTTTATGGATATAGAAACAAATTTGAAAATTGGAATAGCCTTGCAAAGTACTTTTAAGTAACTGTAAGATTGTAGAAGCATTATTCTGTAAATCACCAACAATAGGATTAACAATAATATTAAAATTAATATCATTTGCTCTCAGCACTTCTAAGGTTTTTTTTAATACAGAAGAAGATTCTTTTACAGGCTCAATTATAGGCGATACAATTGATTTATTTGCTTTAAGAATATTGGATATGTCTCTTAATGCTATTAACTCAAATTGTTTACCTCGAAGAATGGGAAAGTACATATTAAATTGTGGTATCTAATAGTTCATATAAAGAATGATATTGTACTTCGCTAAGATTAAGGGAGTAACAAATGAACCCTAACTCATAAGGTGTTTTAGGGTTTTTCAAATATTCTGGTTCATCTATTTTACGCTTTTTTAACTCTTGAACGACAAATTTTTGAAATTCGACAATCGTTTTCTCCTTCACCAGTTTCAAGCATTCTCGAAAAATTAATGTATTAGGCACATCAGGAATAAAATTGTGCATTAGCTTTACAATTTTCAAATACTCGTCTTTTCTTAAAAGTTTAAAAATTGTTTCATAAGAAAAAGCATTTGTAGATTTTTGAGCCTCTTTTCTTTCTATTAAACCTTTTCCATCAAATTCGATAATACCAAAATTGCTGCCTGAGTAAAGGTGTAGTAGTTGGGCGATAAATTTTTGATTTGTAACAATATAAACCTTATCGGCAAACTGTTGATAATCAGAAAGTTGACTGTCTAATCTTTTTAAACTATCTAAATCTGTTTTAATTTCAAAAACCTTTACTTCTCCATTTAATAAAACTAAATCGGCTATTGATTTTCCAATTCGAAATTCACTTAGTAGAGTTGTTGAAGCAAAACCATATTTTTCTAAGAGCTTTTTTTGCAGAATAGTATTTTTGTAAATATATTCATTGCAATAGCTTTCAGTCATTTGCTCATATAAGGTATTTAGTAAAGAAGAAAACTTAATTTGTGCATTTGACCCTAAAATATTGCCTCTATGTTTGTTAATTCTATCCTCTATTTTTACAAATGAACGTGTGTCTAATACATCTTTGATAACTGATGTATTATAAAGAAAAGATAAACTTCTCAAGCTTTCTATTTTATTTTGAGCAAGCATTTTTAGGACTGAAGTGCTACAAAAGTATCTATACTATTTGATAAATCCACTTTTTTTGTTTATTTTTCTTCATATTATACTTTTCTTGGCTGACTATTCAATATTCAGTCATCATATCAGCCCTTGTTACAACGGCACACAAAACCTACAAAATCTCCCTTATAACTTTCCCACTCACATCGGTCAATCTAAAGTTTCTGCCTTGAAAAGGGAAGGTGAATTTTTCGTGGTCAAAGCCCATAATGTGCATAATCGTTGCCTGTAAATCATGGATATGCGTTTTGCCTTTGATGCCATAATAGCCAATTTCGTCAGTTTCGCCGTGCGAATAGCCTTTTTTTATTCCTGCACCTGCCATAAACATCGTAAAAGCATCCACATGGTGGTCACGACCCTTGAACGGTGTATTATTATCGCCCGCACGGTTTTCCATCATGGGCGTTCTGCCAAATTCTCCACCCCAAACAATGAGCGTTTCGTCGAGCAAACCTCTTTGTTTCAAATCTTTGATTAATGCCGTAATGGCTTTATCGACATACTGTACATTTCGACGTAAACCAATATCCACGCCACTGCCTGCATCCGTTCCGTGATTGTCCCAACGGCGGTCGAAAAGTTGTACGACACGCACGCCTTTTTCAATCAATTTTCTTGCTAAAAGGCAATTATTGGCAAAAGTCGCCTTTCCTTTTTCTGTACAATACATTTCATGAATATAATCAGGCTCGTCCGAAATATCCATTGTTTCGGGAACTTCAGTTTGCATTCTGAATGCCATTTCGTACTGCGAAATACGTGTTAAAGTTTCTGGATCGCCAATTTCATCATAAGTCAGTTGATTGATTTTATTAATCGTTTCAATAGATTTTTGTCGCATCAAGGAATCAATTTCACCAGGATTATTGATATACAACACTGGGTCGCCCTTCGAGCGACATTGCACACCTTGATACACCGAAGGCAAAAAGCCATTGCCCCACAAATATTTTCCTGCACTTGGCTCTGAACCAGACACTAAAACCATGTAAGCAGGCATATTCTGATTTTCAGAACCCAAACCATAAGTTATCCACGAACCCAAACTTGGTCGCCCAACTCTCGCACTGCCCGTGTGCATAAATAGTTGTGCAGGAGCGTGATTAAACTCGTCGGTGTGCATGGCTTTTAAGAAAGTCAAGTCATCGGCCAATTCGGGTAAATACTGAAAATAGTCCGAGAACCAAGCTCCCGATTGCCCATATTGCTGAAAACTCGCCTGTGGGCCCAGCATTTTTGGCACGCCTTTGATAAACGCAAAACGTTTTCCTTCCAAAAGCGATTGCGGACAAAGTTGTCCATCGAGCTTTGCCAACTCAGGTTTATAATCAAAAAGCTCTAATTGCGATGGTGCTCCTTCCATGTGAAGGAAAATAATATTCTTTGCTTTTGCAGGAAAATGCGGTGGTTTTACGGCAAACGGGTTTTCGTCAATGGCAGGTTGTCCACTGTTTCCTAAACAACCACCCAAAATAGATGAGATAGCCAAACCACCTAAACCCGACGTGCATTTTTTTAGAAAATGACGGCGAGTATTGAATTTTGCTTCATCAAAGAAGGCTTCTGTGGCAATAGATGTTCTTTTCATTTTGTTAAAAATTCGTCTAAATTCATCATGGCATTGGCAGTGAGTGTAAGGGCAAAATATTCTGGATTTTCTTTCTTTTTCTTCCGTAAATCCACCAATGCTTCTTGGAAAAGCTGCGTCAAAAGCACCGTTTTTTGCTTATTTGGATACTTTTGAAATATTTGGTGATACCCCGCATTGATTTTATCTTCTACTTTTGTCGATTTAGCTTTTTGCATCAACAAAGCAATATTTTGTGCAGCAGCATAATTAACGGTATCATTCAAGGCCGTCAATGCTTGCAATGGAGTATTGGTGCGAACACGTCGAGACACACAAACATTTCGTTGCGGACTGTCGAAAGTAATCATCGATGGATAAGGATTGGTACGTCGCCAATAAGTGTAAATCGCTCTTCGATATTGATTTTCTTTCGATTCTCTACGCCAAGCTCCATCGGTCGGATTTGGTGGACGAACACTCGGCCCATACATTTGATGGTTCAATAAATTGCTGACACACAGGGCTTGGTCACGAATTTGTTCGGACGAAAGTCTGACTCTTGGACCACGAGCTAAAAGTAAATTTCGTGGGTCTTTTTCTTGTAATTCCTTAGAAATAATATTCGATTGTCTGTAAGTTGCCGACATCACCATTGTTTTCAGGAGCGTTTTTACACTCCATTTTTGTTCTTTCATAAAACCAACAGCCAACCAATCCAATAATTCGGGATGCGTTGGTTTTGCTCCCATACTTCCAAAATCTTCTAAAGATTCGACTAAACCTATGCCGAAAAGTTGTTCCCAAAAACGATTGACAATGACACGTGCCGTCAAAGGGTTTTCTTGGCTGACCAACCATTTTGCTAAATCGAGGCGAGTTTTGTTAGGATTTTGTATTTGAGGCAAGGTTTTTGGCACATTTGGCTGTACTTCATTGCCTTTCAATAACCAATTTCCTCTCGTAAATACGTGCATTTTTCTTGCTCTTGAGGCTGGTCTTTCGGCCATAATCGGCGTAGCGATTGCTTCCATTTCGGCCAATTTTTGTAAAGAATCTTGAACGGCTTTGGGCAAAGAATTCCGTATCGAATGAGTCGATTTCAATTCCATCCAATCTAAATGAATCAAATCTGTCCAAAAGTTTTTGCCTTTTCTGTAAACCAAGAAAACATCATGAACTCCCTTTGTTGGTTTGACTTTTCCCGAAGAATTGGTATATCCACTCCACCTCGACCAACCTGAGTTGACTTCTGTTTCACTGCATTTTGTTTCAACTTTACTAATCAATTCGCCATCGACTTTATCAATTCGCATTTCGATAAATGAATTTTCTGCTCCACTTTGATAGCGGTAATTTACTTCGTTGATATTGGTCAAGTCCACATCTTCATAAACCGTAAAAGCACCTTCGGTTGTCTGCATGATTTCTTTTTGGTTGTTCCAAAGTTCAATATGCCGACTCGTGCTATCAAAAGCTTCTGCTTCGATGCGGTAAAAACCTGTTTTTCTTAAAAAACTTTGTCGTTTATCATCTAATAAAACACTTGTCGGCTCAGCAATTTTCACAGGGAGTTTTTGCTGCAACCAAGTCAAAAGTTGCGTTACTTCCTTCTCTTTTTCCTTAGTAAATGTTCTAAAAAGTGGCTTTTCATTATATAAATCTCGGTCTTGTGTATTATTGAAAAAAGCGGCCAATTGATAAAATTCTTCATGCCGAAATGGGTCATAAGGGTGGCTGTGGCACTGCACACAGGCCATTGTGGTACCTTGCCAAACTTCCATTGTGGTAGAAACTCGGTCAATCAATGCCATGTTTCTAAACTCTTCATCATTTGTTCCGCCTTCATCATTTGCCATCGTATTTCGATGAAAAGCAGTCGCAATTAATTGATTTTCAAGTTTTTCGATAGATTCGTTTGGTTTTTTCGGCAATAAATCACCCGCTATTTGTTCAATTGTAAATTGATCGAAAGGCATATCTTTATTAAAAGCCTGAATCACCCAATCACGGTATTTCCAAATACTTCGGTCAAGGTCTTTTTCGTAGCCTTTCGAGTCGGCATAGCGAGCTAAATCAAGCCACATAGAAGCCCAACGCTCGCCAAAAGCTGGCGATTTCAATAATCTATCTACTTGTTTTTCATAGGCATTCGGTGAAGTATCTTGGAGAAAAGCGTTCGTTTCTTGGGCGGTTGCTGGTAATCCAACTAAATCTAAACTTAAACGACGAAGCAATGTAGTTTTATCGGCTTCTTCTGAAGGCTTTAAATTTTCTTTATTTAATCTTTCAAAAATAAAATTATCTATGCCATTCACCGCCCAGTTTTCACCTTCATTGGGTGGTGTAATATTTTGATTAGGTTTGATATATGACCAATGGTCTTCCCATTTTGCTCCTTCATTTATCCATTGTTCGATTTTACTTATTTCTTCATCGCTCAAAGGCTCTTTTTCTTTGGGCATTCTTTCCTCGGGGTCGTGCGATTTTAGTCGTTTGACTAATTCCGAATTTGCGGCATCATAAGGAATAATAGCAAACTTTCCCGACTTTGCTTTGGCGTAAGCCTCTTCAGGAAATAGCAAACTAAAATTGCCATTTTTCTTTACCCCACCATGACAAACAATACATTTTTTGTTAAAAATAGGGCGAATATCTTCATTATAGCTTATTTTTTCTTTCTTAAAGTTTAAAAATGAAAAAATAGCTATCATCGGAATAGTAAAAATGAGTATCCATTTGACATTGGAGGAATTCATAAAAAGCCGATTTTGAAAATGTACAATTTCAATAATATTTTGCACTAAATATAATGCTTATTTATTAAATTTTTTTAATAAATTTGAGAAATTAGAAAAGACATAAATCAATCATTTATTGAAGAAATATCATATTCGTGAATGATAGTGGAAGTCAAGGCTTAATTACAAGATTTAAACCAAATAACAAACATTCTCAACATGAAAAAAACACTTACCACATTAGTTTTTGTAAGCCTTTTTACATTTGCTGAAGCTCAGCAAACCAGAGTTGCAACACCTACGCCTGCACCAAGCCCTGTAAACACTCCTGCTGCAAAAGATGAGAAACCAACTTTGACCATTCCTTTCAATCCTGATGCTTTTGTTTTAACCGAACATACAACAACAATCAAAGGTCAAAAAATACCTTTTCAAGCAACCACAGGCACAATGCCAGTTTGGGACGAAGACGGAAAGGCAATTGCAGGACTTTTTTATACTTATTACGAACGCACAGACATCAAAGATAAAACTACTCGTCCATTGGTTATTTCGTTTAATGGTGGGCCTGGGTCTGCTTCAGTTTGGATGCACATTGCTTATACTGGCCCTCACTTGCTAAATATTGATGATGAAGGTTATCCTGTGATGCCTTATGGAATCAAGGAAAATCCTTATTCGATTTTAGATGTGGCTGACATTGTTTTTGTTAATCCTGTGAATACTGGCTATTCAAGACCTACAAGCAAGGAGGTGCCAACTTCAAAATTCTTTGGTGTAAATGCCGATATTAAATACTTGGCCGATTGGATTGGTACTTTTGTCACTCGTAACAATCGCTGGGCATCGCCTAAATATTTAATTGGAGAAAGTTATGGTACTAACAGGGTTTCTGGACTTGCATTGCAATTACAAACAGCACAATGGATGTATTTCAATGGAGTGATTTTGGTTTCACCAACAACACTCGGCATCGAAAGAGATGGTGTTTCTGGGCCAGCTTTAAGATTACCTTATTTTGCGGCAACGGCATGGTACCATAAAATGCTGAGTGCCGATTTACAGAAAAAAGATTTGACAGAAATGCTGCCCGAAGTAGAAGCTTTCACTATTAACGAATTGCTACCTGCACTCAGCAAAGGAGGTTCTTTGGACGATGCAAAACGTAAAGAAATAGCTGCAAAAATGTCTAAATATTCAGGTATTTCTGAAAAGGTAATTTTGCAAAATAATTTAGATATTTCGACTGAGTTTTTCTGGAAAGAATTATTAAGAGATAAAGGCTATACCGTAGGTCGTTTGGATTCTCGTTATAGAGGAATTGATAAAAAAGATGGAGGTGAACGCCCAGATTTTAACTCTGAACTTACTTCTTGGCTACATTCATTCACGCCAGCGATTAATATTTACTTGCGTAATGACTTGAATTATAAAACTGACTTGAAATATTATATGTTTGGACCAGTCCATCCTTGGGACAGAACAGCGGATAATACAGGAGAAAATTTAAGGGCTGCAATCGCACAAAACCCTTATCTTCATGTGATGGTCCAGTCGGGATATTATGATGGAGCTTGCGATTATTTCAATGCTAAATATAATATGTGGCAAATGGATCCAGGCGGAAAATTACAAAATAGAATATCATGGAAAGGCTACCGCAGTGGTCACATGATGTACCTGCGTCGTGAAGATTTGCAAAGTGCTAACGAGGATATTAGACAGTTTATCAAACAATCTTTACCAAAACCAGGACAACCTGCCAAATATTAAGCAAATGATTAGCCCTATTTTTTATTAAGTGGGGCTTATCATTTTTCATCTCTGACTATATTGGTCACGTTTTTCACTATTTTTTGCTGATATTTTTACCTATTCAACCTTATCTTTTTAAAACTATGAATCAAAATAATGATAAAATTACTCGCCGAGATTTTGTAGGTAAAGCAGCCACTGTTATGGGTAGCTTTCTTATTGTCCCTCGATTTGTGCTTGGTGGAAAAAAACCTGATGGCTCAAAATATATTGCCCCAAGTGATATTATTTCATTAGGATTCATCGGAACGGGCAAACAAGGACGAGGACTAACTTCTTCTTTTTTGAGTACCAATGAAGCTCAAATATTAGCAATTAGCGATGTCTATCAAGCGAAAATACAATTAGCTTTAGAAAGAATAAATACTCATTACCAAAAAAATACGCAATTAGGTACTCCTTCTGAAATTACAGTTTATCCTGATTTTAGAGAATTATTAGCTCGAAAAGATATTGATGCTGTGGTCATTGCTGCTCCTGACCATTGGCATGCAGCAATGGCGGTGCGTGCTGCCGAAGCTGGCAAAGATATTTATTGCGAAAAACCCCTTGCATTAACAGTAAAAGAAGGACGAGCAATGGTAAATGCTGCTCGTAAATTCAATCGAGTTTTTCAGACAGGGAGTATGCAACGCTCTTGGCCAGAATTTCGACAAACGGCTGAGTTAGTTCGCAATGGTTATATTGGTGAAGTGAAAAGCATCAAAGTAAATGTTGGCCCTCCTCCCAAGCCTTATGATTTGCCTTCCGAACCAATTCCAGAAGGTTTGGATTGGAATAAATGGCTTGGGCCAAATGAATATAAAGTTTTTAATTCTGAATTAGCTCCGCCAATATCAAAAGATGTTTTTCCAAATTGGAGAAATTACCAAGAATTTGGTGGTGGAATGGTAACTGATTGGGGAGCTCACATGTTTGATATTGTACAATGGGCTTTAGATATGGACAGCAGTGGCCCCGTTGAAGTCATTGCCCCTGATGGCAAAGAACATCCTTTCTTGACTTATAAATATGGTAATGGTATCACCATGACACACGAAAAATGGGACTGGAATAATGCCATTCATTTTATTGGAACAGAGGGTGAAATCAAAGTTCAACGCCGAAAAATTGAAACAACACCTGCTTCGCTTGCCACGAAAGTAATCGGTGAAACAGAAAAACATGTTTATAAGAGCGAAAATCATTACAAAGATTTCTTAGATGCCATGCGTAAACGTAGCAAACCTATTTGTGATGTAGAAGTTGGACACAGAACAGCGTCTGTTTGTAATATCGGAAACATTGCTTATCGTTTAAATCGTTCTTTGAAATGGAATCCTAAAAAAGAAACATTTTTGGATGATAAAGAAGCGAACGCTCTCTTAGGTAGGCCAATGTTGAATGAATGGGCAATAAAAATTTAAAGAAAAGTTTCTAAAAAATGAAGGGTTTTCGACCAATCTGATGAATGGTTGAAAACCCTTTGAATTTTATTGAAGTGAAGATTTGCTTTTATCAAGGCTTTATTCGTTCGTTAGTAACAAAATCAAACAAAGTAGCTCGGCGAAGTCTGAAATAGGCTAACCAATATTGTTGTAATGTTTGTATATAGGCAACAATCGCTTGGTCTTTTTCTTGTTGAGCAATAGTTAGATTAGTAATATCAATTTTACCAATTAAATACCTATTTTTGGCAACTTCGTAGCGTTTTTGAGCAATTGTATCGGCTTTTGCAGAAATCAAAAGACTTGTTTTGAGTTGTTTGATTTCAGAAACCTTATTAAAAACTTCCAAATCAATGATATTTTGTTCGTTTTTTATGCGTTCCAAAGTCGCATCTAAATTGTTTTTTGCTGATTCTACCAAAGCTCTATTTCTTCCCGAATTATAAATTGGAATTGTAAAATTTACATTGGCGGTTTGTGAACCTTGAAGATTTGAAAAAGCCTTTCCGAGCGTTATATCGGTTTGATTAAATCCTAAGGAAACATTCAAATCGGCACTAAAACGCCTGCCAATTTCGGCAGAACGAACCTCCATTTTTGCTTGATTTTCTTGCAATTCAAGGTTTTTATAATCACTCCTATTGCTTCTTGCTTCATTGATTGCCTTTTCAGCATTTGGTTCAATTAATGGTATTAAATTCGGAATAATAATTTCTATTGTTTTTCCATCCAAACTCCCCAATAAATTTCGTAATTGCTTTTCACTTGTCAAAATCGTCAATTGGTTTTTCTCGACTTCATTTCTTGCATTCATCAAACCCAATTCCACTTGTAAAAGCTCATTTTCTGCTATTTTCCCAACACCAAAACGCCCTTTTGAAATATTATAAATGGTATCATTGATGGCAAGATTGTATGCAGCATTTTTCAATTGTAATGTTGCGATTGACAAATCAAAAAACTTTTGAGTGACTTCCAACGATAAATCTTCTATTAATTCTAATTGTTTGCGAGTCGTTTCATCGAAAGAGATTTTTTCTTGTTCCCAATTCCATTTGATGCGATTGATGCGAAAAAGTGGCTGCGTAAATTGTACATACAAGGGCGAGGTATTCCAAAAAGACCCACCTTGATTTAATGAATTTTTATTGAATAAATCGATGCGACTTATACCAGAATTAACAGAAATCGTCCCACCACTTTTTAAGATATTCTGACTTAAAGACAAGGTAGTATTTGAAAAATTCTGACTTTGTTGTCTAAATAAGGTGCCGCCGTCAGGTTGCAAAACGCTATTGATTGAACGTCTAAATCCAGGCAATACGCCTGTCAATTCTAATTGTGGCTTTAGATTTGCCTTTGTTGCTTCAAATCTCCATTGATTTGCACTAAAACTTGACCTTATTTGCTTCGCAATTGGACTGTTTTCTTTTGCATGTTGAATTGCTTCTTGCAGAGTTAGTTTTTGACAAAATCCTTGATAAGTAAGAAAAAAAAGCAAAATTGTAAACTTTTTCATAAATAGTTGTTGATTGTTGGAAGTCAGAATAGTTTAAAAATTATTCATATCTCAATGATTCTATTGGATTTTGGTCAGACGCTCTTTTTGCTGGAATAATGCCAAAAATTAAACCAACTGTTACTGCTACACCAAAGGATAATATGACAGAAAACGGTGAGATAATTGTCTGAATATCAGCCAGCTTCTCAATAGCATAGCTTATCGTAACGCCCAAAATTATTCCAAGAATACCCCCAGTAAAACTAATCGAAACGGCTTCAGATAAAAATTGCATAATTATATCATTCTTCTTGGCTCCCAAAGCAAGTCTTAATCCAATTTCTTTGATTCTTTCTAAAACAGATGCCAACATGATATTCATAATGCCAATTCCTCCTACCAAAAGTGAAATAGAAGCAATCACGCCCAACACAATATTGAAAAGTTTTTTTGTTTTTTGTTCTTGTTTTAGGAGAAGTTCGGGTACAATTATCTCATAATCAGGCACTTCATTGTGTCGTCTTTTGATGATTTTTTCAATAATTTGTAGAGATGGCTCAATAAATTTACTGTCGCTAATATTGACAACCAAGCGGTCTAATTGATTGTAATTTTCTATTTTCTTTTCTTGCTGATTGTTATTGCCAGCATTTCTGGCTTTCATGGCAGCAACGGTTACATTCGAGCGATTTTTGTACCTGAGTAAAATAGTACGAATGGGTGTATAAATATCAGAATTGAAGTTTCTTATGGATAGTTTTTCAACTGATTTATCTGAAATCACGCCACTTTCTAATACCCCAACCACTGTCAACCAAACATTTCCACATTTGATTGATTGTCCAATTGGGTCAGTTTTGGCAAAATATTTAGCTTTAATCTGCCTCCCAATTACACATACAGCTTCTGCCTTTTCTAATTGACTTTCAGTAAAATATTTCCCTTCTCCTATGCTTACCCCTGCGATTTCAAAATATTTATTGGTTACGCCAATGAGTTTACCAGTATTTTTTTGTCCATCTCGCATAAATGAAGTTTCAAATTCAATCTCAGGACTTACAAAATTGACCGACGAAATGGTTTCTGCAATATTTTGAGCATCTGAAAGCGTGAGTCCTGGCGAGAAACGTTTCGTTTCTTTACTGTCTTTTTTATTAGCATTTTCACTATTTGCCTTATCAAATTTCGCTTTGATAACAATATTATTTGACCCAACTTGTTTGATTTGTTCTAAAATTTCTCGCTCAGCTCCCGCCCCAATGGCTAACATTGAGATAACCGCTGCTACCCCAAAAATGATTCCGAGTGATGTCAAAAATGCTCTTAACTTGTTGGTTATCAACGCTTCAATTCCAACTTTAAAATTTAATAAAAGCCGCTCTTTCTGAAGTTTCATGTGGTTTTGAAGTATAATTTGCTTTGAAAAATGGAGAAAGGTTAAAAAGAATTATTGTTTTGGTAAAACAGGCTTGATATTGCTACTATCAGAAAATTTCTTCATCAAAACTTGCATCTTTTTATCTAAGAATGGAGCCGGTAAGGGCGTAGCTTTATTGATTTGATTCACTTTTAGACCCATTGTATCTGCTGGTATCGTAAGATATACTTCCTCATCTTTTGAAAGTCCAGCATAAACCAAGGCATTTGCTTCATTAGTAGCTCCAACCAAAATATATTGTTTCACGGCTTTTCCTTTATCTATTTTATACAAAAAAGAGCCATTTTTGTCATTATTGATAGCTTCGAGCGGAATATATAGGGCATCCATGTACGTTCCTGCGTGTATTTTGCAACTCGTTGTCATGGCTGGACGAAGGCTTGGGTCTTTTGTCATCACATCAATAATGACCTCGAAAACCTTAGCATCAGAATTGGGCCTTTGTTCGCCAATATTGGCTACTTCTTTTATAACTCCCTGAAGTTTTTTATTTTGGTCTGCATCAAGTCCTATCTCGGCAAATTGTCCAATTTTCACTTTTTGGATATCTACTTCATTGATATAAGTAACGACTTGCATTTGTGTCAAATCGGGTAAAATTGCCACTGCTGGATTCCATGGACTAATGCTTGACCCAACGATTTTTTTACTTCCATTCCAATCTCTCACATAAATGACCATTCCTGCTTTTGGAGCTTTAATTGTCATTTTTCCAATCAAATTTTGAAGTCTATTCATCCGATTTTGAGCAATACTCAAATCTGAATTAATAATTTGTACTTTAGTTTGGGCTTGAGCTACTTTAGTTTTGTAGTTTTCGAGCTTTTGTTCATAATTTTTCTTTGCTTTTTCTAAATCAATATCCTTTTGTCGTTGAATGGCGGGAGCTTCAAACTTGGCCTGTTCACGCTCCAACTTTGCTTGTTCAACTGCAAATTTAAGGTTATACAATTCATCACGAGAGTCTCGAAGAGCAAGAGTTGTGTCCAATTTTGCTTGATTTGATTCCGAAGTTTTCTTTTGTACTTCCAAACCAAATTCAGTCAGTTTTGCCATGATAGGATTTTTTTCGATTGACGCAACATAGTCACCTGCTTTCACAACAGTGCCTTCTTGTATCAAATCTTCGATTTTGAGATCGGTATAGATTTGTGACTCTTGTAAATCAGAACCTGGGGCAGTAATTTCAGTTTGATTTTTGGCTTTCAACTCACCTGTTGAAATAACGATTACTTCAAATTTACCTTTTTTTACCTTTGATGAAAGTGATGCAACAGCCTCTGTTTTGCCATAAGTAAAATAAAAAAAGAGTGTAGAAAGGATTAGCGTTGCAATTACGATTAAGAAAATAAGGCGATTTTTCTTCATAAATGTTGTGGTTTTGTGAAGGGTGATAAATTCATTTTAGGGTTTTTATTTAAACGACGTTTCAATAGGTGATGGTATAAAAGTATGAAAAATAAGATCTTTGTTTGAAAAAAATATGTAATTAAAGTGTAAATAATTGCAAAAACATATTTTTGAAAGAACTTGCGGTATTTTTTTTTAATAATGCTCATTCTCAACAAAAACTATCGATTTTTGTCGTTTAGCCGACTATTGATTTTTTTTAGACTCGCCATCTTTGCAAAAACAAATTGGAATCTTTAAAAATCAAACACAAATGAAAAAAAAATTAGTTTTAGTCTTTTCTTTTTGTCTGTTCATTTTATCAAGTTTTGCTCAAAAAACGGAAGTTTTTTCAAACGATGAGGGAGCCATCAAAGGTTATGATGCCGTTGCGTATTTTAAAGTTGGGAAAGCTACAAAAGGGAACTCTTCATTTGCTTATCAGTGGAAAGATGCAAAATGGTTGTTTGAATCGCAGGAAAATTTAGATGCTTTTAAGGCAATGCCAGAAAAATACGCTCCGCAGTATGGTGGCTATTGTGCTTTTGGACTTTCTGAAAATCACAAATCACCAACGACACCTGAGGCTTTTACTATTGTGAATGACAAACTTTATTTGAATTACAATGCGAAAGTGAAAGAGCTGTGGTTGAAAGATAAAGAAAGTAGAATTATCAAAGCCGATTCAAATTGGGTGCAGATAAAATAATATAAAGCACAAATTCCTCAAAGCTAGCTTTGAGGAATTTGTGCTTTATTACTTTTTTTACTTCTTTTTATTTTTTAAAATCACCAATCCATTGCCTTCTTTCCAAGTAGGGTCGAAACCTGCTGGAAATTTTGCTACTGGATGGCTTCCCAAAACAATATCAATATCGCCATCATGGTCAATATCGGCAGCATCAATGACGCTCCAACGACCTAAATGATTGATATTCAGCGTTTTTTGGATATATTCTTTTCCTGTATTTTCGATATAAATAAATCCTTCCGATGGTCGATGGTCATTGTCAGGGAACAAAGCAATGGCTGCCAAATCAATATCTCCATCATTATCAAAGTCTCGTGGAATCACTTTTGTTGAGCCATTTTGATGAAAAAACTCTGTCTGCTTAAATTGAAATTTGCCCTGATTTGTGAAAATATACACCCCATGATAAGGTTTCAAAATTGTTGAAAAATCGGCATTATCACCAGCAGTATAAACAATATCTATTTTTCCATCCTTGTTCATGTCGGCAATATCAAACGAACTTGAACCATAAATTGAAGGAAATCTCAGCAACAGTTTTTCTTCAAATTGCATTTTACCCTTGTTTTTGTACAAGATTATTCGTTCATCTCCTTGAGCAAAAAGTGCCAAAATATCGTTCTTTTTATCACCATCAAAATCGGCAATGATTGTTTTGGTTGCTCCAGTTTGTGAATTTAGCACTTGTCTTTGATAAGTGCCAACGGCGTTCTTTTTCCAAATCGAAAGTCCTCCTTCCTTGAAGCCAAATTCTGACACAATTAACTCATCATCAGGCGTTTCATCAAGGTTTCTGGCAATTGTATGAATAGGACGATTCAGATTTGAAATATCTTTGTTGATAACTTTAAAAGAATTATCAGTCAGGTTTACATAATTAACTGAACCATTTACATCAGGATTCGCCTGCGTCGTTGTGCCGATAAAAGTCAATAAATACTCATTTTTCTTAGCATTTTTTAAGTCAATATAAGCCAGGGCATCTTGGTTTTTAATATTTTGAATACCTTTTCCTTCTTTATCAATCAACCAAATCACTCGGTTAGATTGGTCGCCAGCAATTATTTTTTGGTTGATTGTATCAATGGCAATGGCAGTAATATTCGGAATACTTCCTCCCTCTACTTTCGCTTCCATTCTCTTGATTTCAAACAAATTACCTGCATCTTCTAATTTAGCATAATTAGGCTTTCCAAATGCTTTTGGTGCATTTTCGAGGTAGTATTTTTTAATTTTACCCCAATCTTCGTCACTGATCATTTGAGATTTTGGTCTCAAAATGCGATAATCAGAAAGTGGCTTTTCTAAAGCGTTGATTTCGTAATCTACACCCATCATGATTGCCATATAAGGCAAGGTGCTATATTGCCAAACATTTTGAGGCAACATACTTGGCTCAGGAAATAAATGACAACTTCCACAATAGGTTTTTGCTAATTTTTCGCCTTGTTCATCCTTAGGCTTACAACTTTGTAATATTGTCTCAACACCAATGAAGAGAAATATGCTCGAAATAATAAGGGTTGAGATTTTGAATTTCATTTTGAATTAAGTCCCTCTCCTTTTTCAGGAGAGGGATTTAGGGTGAGGTAATAATGGGTCGTTTTTACTGTATTCTTTTGAAAACCTGCATTTTAGCATTATTTCTAACAACAAAATATAGTTTACCTTTGGGGGTATTAACAATTTTTATGTCACGCACATCGCCTTCTTGCAAGAAACCACTATCAGTAGGCACAATGGCTTTGAAACCGCCTCTACCATTTCCTTTCAGAATCAAGCCATACGAAGCATCATACTGGGCTTGATACATACTTGCTCCACGGAAATTTCCACCTAAAACAACATCTATATTGCCATCATTATCAACATCTTCGCTAAACATGGTCATTATTTTTGAAACTTGAGCCAAACTCGGTAAAGGTGTTAACTTGAATGTTTTATTACCCAAATTTTCAAGATAGACTGATTCAAAAGTATTGACAAGTTTTTCATCGGCATCTTCCAATTGTTTTTTGGTAAAAATTTCGTCAATTGTCTTTCCTGCAAAATCTTTATAGGCTACATATTTCTTATTGATAATGCCTGGAATTTGCTTGCCCATTTCATCTTTTCCGTTTACTGGATACCACTTTTCGCCTCTATTGTAGGCCAAAATATGGTCTTTTGCTTTATTATCGTCAATGTCTTTGATGAGCATTTTTAGCGTTCCACCTTCTTCTTTTCTGAATTTAGTATTTGTTCCTAAGTTTCCAACCACCAAATCAATATCGCCATCTTTGTCAAAATCTGCCGCTGTGATTCCTCGCCAAAAACCAGTAAAATTCCCGAGTTTATTATCAATTTGCGTAAATTTACCTTTATTATTTTCAAACATTTTGATTGACATCCAATCGCCTACCACCGTTAGGTCTTGGTCGCCATCTTTGTCTAAATCTGCCCAAATCGCATCGGTTGTCATTCCAGCCAGTCGAAGGTCAGGAGCAATGCTTGTAGTTAAATCTTTAAAATTACCTTTACCATCATTGACCAACAAATAAGAGCGTGGAGATTGTCCATAAGAATATCCAACCACACGTCCCCCTACGAATAAATCAATGTCGCCATCTTTGTCAAAATCACAAGGTTTTACACAAGATTTATTGTCATACATTGGTGGCAAAGCAGTTGCAGAACGTGATAGATTTCCTTTTCCATCATTGATATACAAACGGTCGAATTGCTGTGGCATTTGGTCATAGAATTCATTTCCTCCCGAAACCACATATAAGTCTTGATCTTTATCGCCATCGGCATCAAAAAATAAAGCATCAACATCTTCCATGAGTGAATCTTCTTGGAAAACTGGCTGCTTACTTAATACAAAACCATTACCTTTTTGCAAATACAGTTCACCCGCTTGATATTTTGCTCCACCCACATAAAAATCATCTAAACCATCACCATTTACATCACCAACGGCCATTTTGGGGCCTTCAATCGAAACTTTAAATGGAATTAGCGATTCACGATTAAAGTCGAAATAAGTATTTTCTTTATGAACGTAAGGGACATTTAATTCGGCAGTATTTTCTACAAAAGAGGCTTTTGCAGGTACAAAAAACTGGAAATCGCTTACATTTATTTTAGCATTATTTTCATCTAAAGTCAATGTTGTATTGATTGTTGGATTCTTGATAATCTCCATTTTTTGGTTTTCCCAAATCACAATCATTGTGTCAACTTTAGCGAGTTTCCCAATGCCGAAAATCAAAGAAGGCTCAACCGAACTCATAAAACCACGAGTTGGCATCATTTGCTGCAATTGCTCGCCTTCTGTTGTTCTAAGTATAACTTTCGCACCAATGCCAAATGTATTTTTGTCGTTTCCTTTGAATTTTACTTTTACATAATTATTCTTCAATAATTGGCGACTATTATTGAGATAAATCGCCGAAGGCTCATTTAAGTTATTCGTTACCAAGTCTAAGTCGCCATCATTGTCTAAATCAGCATAAACCGAACCATTAGAAATACCATTTTCTTCAAAACCCCAATCCATTGATTTATCTTGAAAACGTAACTCTTTTGTTCCTTTATATAGATAATTATGCCATTTCCCACTTGGCATCTTATCAATTGCTTCTTGGTCGAGCTTGGCAGAAGTTGGCAAATTAAAGTGCAAAGAGTCGGCAGCAATAAACTTCAAATAATCCAAATCATTCGGTCGGCGAAGAATACCATTAGAAATAAAAATATCTTTGATTCCATCGCCATCATAATCAGCCAAAAGCGTACTCCAACTCCAATCCGTTGCCATCACGCCAGCCGAAGGAGCAATATCACTAAACTTTTTGCCACCCATACTCAGTTGCAAGCAATTGCGAGAGTATTGATTGAAATAACCAAATTGAAGTTTATAGAGATAAATATCGAGCGGGTCTTCTCCAACCGATGATTTTTCAACTTTTTCATCTTCAGGAAACATGTCAAGTGTCATGACATCTTGAAAGCCATCATTATTAATGTCGGCAATATCAGAACCCATTGAAAAACGACTTAGGTGGTTGAAATGCTGTTTGACTTCTTCGCTGAAAGTACCATTTTTTTGATTGATATAATAATAATCATCTTCGTGAAAATCATTACTTACATAAATATCTTGCCAGCCGTCGTTATTTAAATCGGCTACCGAAATACCCAAACCATAGCCCATTGCCGCTTGATAAATACCAGCTTCTTTGCTTATATCTTTGAATTTTCCATTGTCATTTCTATACAAATAATCTCCTGCCTCATTATCCTTCAACATTCGGGTATTTACTCGGTCATACGAACGAGAATTATGTACTGCATGATTCAGCAAATACATATCTAAATCACCATCTTTATCAAAGTCAAAAAAGGCCGCTTGGGTAGAAAAACCTGTAAAATCTAAACCATATTCATTGGCTTTTTCGGTAAATGTTTGGTCTCCATTATTGATATATAATTCATTTGAACCCTCTAAACCTTTGTAATTACCAACCGCACAAACATAAATATCGAGCAATCCATCACCGTTTATATCAGCCATTGTCACGCCAGTTTTCCAATCTGAAAAACCACCAATGCCAGCTTTCTCCGAAATATCTTCAAACTGTGGCTTGCCATCTTTTACGCCTTTGTTCAAATAAAGCTTATTTTTACCTTGATTTGACACAAAAAACAAATCAGTTAACCCATCATTATTAATATCTCCAGCCGAAACGCCTCCACCATTAAAAAAATAGAGATAATCTAAAATATTGAAGTCTTTTGTTTCTTTGACTGTATTGGTAAAATCAACTTTTGTATCGGTTGGAGAAAGTTTTTCAAATAGCTTTACATCGTCCTTATTTTTATCTGATTTGCAGTTAAAAGCAATGATTGGAATGAGAATTATACTTAAATATTTGACTATCGTTTTCATACAATTTTTACTTTTTAAAACTAAATACTTGTGCATTGTCATTGTTTTTGGCCAATACAAGCACTTCGTTGTTTCCGTTTGTTTTCAATTTGTACATTTTTCTTACTTGTCCCATTGACTTAAAACCAGAGTCTTTCGACTGTATGGTTTGAAATTCCCCTTTTCCTTTTCCTTTCAAGAATAGTCCATAATTGGCATCAAAACGACCCCATTCAGGCAGAACATCAAAGAAATTACCTGCTAATACAATATCAATAATGCCATCTTTATCAAAATCGCCTATTTCGATAGCTGAAATTGGTGAGAACTGAGCTGCATAAGGCAGTGCTTTTAGCTCAAAATTACCTTTACCGTCATTAATCAAAAAAGACGATTTTGTAGTAACAATCTTTTTCTCAATACCATCTTTCAATTGCTCTTCTGTGAAGAGTTCAGCAATCGTTTTGTTGGCATAGTCGGTATATTTAATGAATTTCTTCTTTATTACTGGCAAAGCCCTTTGTAGTTCACCTTTCAAAACCATCGGGTAAGTTTTCCCATCTTCTGTAACACACGAAATGATTTGCTCTACTGTCCCATTTTTATCAAAATCATTGACTGTTAAAGTTGCTGGATTTTGAACTGAAGTTTTCAATTTATTATTTTCACCGATATTCCCTACGATAAAGTCAATGTCACCATCGCCGTCAATATCCGCGGGTTTTAGACAATTCCATAAGCCCTCCGAGTCTTTGATAGTTTCTTTCAAAGTTAGTGTTCTACCTCTTTCATTCTTGAAAACAACAATTCCACCCCAATCTTGTGTTACAACCAAATCCAAATAGCCATCTTTATCAATATCAGCCCATTCTGCATCTGTCACCATACCTAAGTCTGTGATTTGAGGCATATATCGTTTTGATTGGTTTTTGAAATTTCCTGTACCATCATTGATATAAAAATTACTTGAAGGATTCATGCCATATTTGCTAGAAATCATTCTCGAACCTACAAACAAATCTTGGTCACCATCTTTATCAAAATCGGCAGCTGTTACGCATGAACCATTTTCAAAAATTGCAGGAAAACGAACATCTCGTTTGAAATTCCCTTTGCCATCATTGATATACAATAAATCATGTAATTCTGGAGCATTGGGTTCAAATTCATTACTACCTGTAACAATGAATAAATCAAGGTCATTGTCTTTATCCGCATCAAAAAACAGGGCATCCGTATTTTCAGTCGTTACGTCCATATCAAAATCAGCTTGTTTTGATTCGACAAATTTTCCATTTTTTTGTTGAATAAAAAGTTGCTTTGCTTGACCCGTTGCACCACCCATATAAACATCATCTAAGCCATCACCATTTATATCACCAACCGCCATTGCAGGCCCTTGAGTTGAATACTTTTGTTTCAAAAGTACATCACGGTCATAGTCTTGAAACTTACTTTCTTGATGCGTGTAAGCGAGTGTATTTGCTGTAATATCGCTAAACAAAAGGCTTTTATTAACAATTACTTGTTTAAAAGCTTGATTGGCATTTTTGTAGTCTAAAGTGAGTGTTTGGTCAACTTTTGGATTTTTGACAACCTCCATTTTATCATCTGTCCAAATGATTTTTAAAGAGTCAATTGTTGCTTTATCACCTAATCCAAAAACCATTTGGTGGTCGCTCGAAGACTGAAACCCTCGATTAGGCATTTGTTGTAAAAGCTTTGCCGACCCTTGTTGGTAAACAGTGATTTTCGCACCTATTCCATTCAAATTCTTTGCAGTACCTTTTAATTTAACTGTCAAAAAGTGATTTTTACTTACCTCATTTGTCTTATTTTTGAAAACTGAAAGAGGAGCATTGACATTATTGACAACTAAATCTAAATCGCCATCATTGTCTAAATCACCATAAGCCGAACCATTGGAGAAGCCTGGCCCTTCCAACCCCCAACTTTTCACAGTATTGGTAAACTGTAAATCTCCCGTATTTTTATAAGCATAGTTTGGAATCGGCACCGAAGAAATCTTATCTATAAACTCTTTTGCATCAAATTTTTTGCCTTCGAGCATTTGCTGCATTGTATTTCTATCACCCAAAAACTCTACAAAATCTTGGTCAGTCAAGTCTTTTGCAATACCATTTGCTACGAAAATATCTTTCAAGCCATCATTATCCATATCAAAAATCAATGCACCCCAACTCCAATCAGTGGCATGAACACCCGAAAACTGCCCGATTTCGCTAAACGTGCCATCTCCATTATTTAATTGGAGATTATTTCTCATATATTGATGCCAAAAGCCTTGTTTCAATTTCAAATCTGCCAAGTTGTAGCCTTCAAAAACACTGGTGGTTTTTAATCTTCTGTCATCTCCTGGCAACATATCTGTTACGAAAATATCCAGATTTTCGTCATTATTTATATCGGCAATATCCGCTCCCATTGAACTGAGGCTCGTATGAGGCATTTCGTTTTCAAGGTCTTCTTTGAATGTGCCATTTTTTTGATTGATATACAAATAATCTCGCTCGTAAAAATCATTTGAGATATAAATATCTGGCCAATTGTCATTGTTTACATCACCAATTGTAATTCCCAAACCAAAGCCAATCAAACTTCCATAGATGCCCGCCTCTGCCGAAACATCTGTAAATTTTAAGCTATTGCTTTCACTATCATTTCTAAATAATTTATCTCCACCTAACTTATCTCGCTCATTTCTAAGATTCATATAGCCCAATTTATCAATTGGTGTGAAGCTATTATTGAGCAAGTACATATCTAAATCACCATCACGGTCATAATCAAAAAATGCAGCGTGCGTCGAAAAACCTCCATCTTCCAAACCCGCTTCTTTTGCTTTTTCTACGAAAGTTGGAATACCATTTTTTATGCCTTGATTGACATATAACTGATTTCCACGTTGGTCTCTACTTCCTGAATTACAGACATAAATATCCATCAATCCATCGCCATTCACATCGGCAAATGTTACACCTGTTGACCAGAATTTTTTGCCAACAATTCCTGCTTTTACAGTAATATCTTCAAAGGTCATTTTACCCTTGTTGAGATAAAGTTTATTATCTTCAAAATTAGAGGTTACGAAAATATCAGAAAGTCCGTCGTTATTAACATCGCCAATAGCAACGCCGCCACCATTATAAAAATTACGGTAATTGAAGATATTGAATTCTTTTTTTTCAAGGCTTCTGTTTACAAAATCAATACCTGTTTTTGAGGCTGGCAATGACTCAAATAGGGTATTTTCTGTTTTTTTACAAGAAAGAGATAAAAATATACAACATGTAGCCCACAGTATTTTTTTCATCATTATAGGTTAAAGTAATTATACAACAAAGATATGCTGTACAATGGTATAAAAAAATAAAAAGGCAGAACCGTTGGGAACTGCCTTTTTAAAAATATCTAAAAATTAATACCCAGGATTTTGTTTCAATAATGGGTTAGCATCGATACGAGCTTGAGGAATTGGGAACAACTCTCTCGTTTTGTCAGTTTTAGACATGAATTTACGAGCATTGCTGAAAGTACCGAAACGAATCATATCATTACGTCTCCATCCTTCCCATGCTAATTCACGACCTCTTTCTGCTAAAATATCTTCAGCTGTGATCGTTTTCAAAGGATCAACTAATGAACGAGCTCTGATAGTGTTAACGTCAGCAAGAGCTTCAGATGTTTTACCTAATCTGAAAGCTGCTTCTGCTCTCATCAAGATAGCATCAGCCAAACGGTAGAATACGTAGTCGTTATCTTGGTCACCGTTAGGGTTGTTTCTTTGAATCTCATATTTTTGAGAACGAATACCTGCTACTTGGAATTCAGGGTCAGCGTCAGTCATTTGATCTTTAGCAAAATCAGCAATAAATGCCAATGGTTGATTTTTTGCATCTAGCAATTTCGCTCCAGAAGCAGAATATTGTTGTCCAGCAATCCACATTGCACTACGAGCATCTTTCGAATCGAATGAATTATAGAAATCTGCTAAAGTACAGAAACCATTCCAAGGAGCATTACCTAAACCATACGTTTGTTGGTTAGCATAGTGCAACGTTCTCATTTGGAAGTTCAAACCACCAGCCAAGAAACTATCGAAAGGAATGTTAAAGATTGCTTCTTGTGAACCTTGGTTTTGAGTTGTAAAGTTAGCAAGCGTTGTAGCTGATAACTTGTAAGCATTTTTTGAGTTGATAACTTTATTGATTGTATCATAAGCTTTTTGCCATTCAGGAGAACCTTTGTAAACACCAGCATTCAAATACAATTTAGCTAACATCATTGTTGCAGCATCTTGTGTCATACGACCATAAGCTTTTCCTGCTGGAAGGCTTGGGATTGCAGAAACTAATTCTGACTCAATAAATGCGTAAACCTCAGCACGCGTTTTTGTTCCGCCATTTGAAGTTGCATCTGTAACGATAGGCACATTACCAAAAGCGTCAATTGCCATTGAGTAGTAGTATGCACGAATAGCACGTAACTCATCAACCGCTGCTTTGTTTGAACTTACAACAGGAATCAATTGATTTACTTGAGCGATATTACCAAAAATATGTCCCCACATACCATTGATTGGGCCGTGTTGTGGAGTCCAAGTGTGGCGTGAATATGCCAACCAGTCACCGTTATCAAACCAGTCACCACCACGAGTTGGAACGATTAATTCGTCAGTAGTTGCTTCATTTGGGTTAAACCAGTCCCAAGTAAGACCTCTCATACCTGAGTAGGCAGGTCCAAGAGCTGCTGCTACTTGAGCATCAGTCTTCAAAAATTGGTCAGCAGGTATGGCATCATACACTGGCTCTGTAAGGTCTGTACATGACTGTAGTGATAAAGAAGCTACTACGCCAACAGAAAGTACTGAGTAAAAATATTTTTTAATGTTATTCATATTAATAATTTATATTTATTGTATAAATAAAATAATGTTATGTTAATTATAATATTAGAAACTTACATTTACACCAGCAGTAATACCACGAGTTTTGTAATAAGTTTCACGAACATCAATACCAGGAGCTTGCTCACCAATTTTAAGGGCTTGGCTAACTTCTGGATCTACACCTGAGTATTTAGTAAACAACAATAAGTTGTTTCCTGCAACATACACACGAGCTCTTTTAACGATTCCTTTACCCACTGGAATAGTGTATCCTAATGAAGCATTGTTCAAACGTAAGTAGTTACCTGATTCAACATAATAATCCATTGGGATTGTTTGTGAGTCATTAACTTTTGAAGTCAAAGCTGCAACTAAAGCATTACTTTCAGCAATACGACCATCTTGTCTTCCTAACAATAAATTGTTAGTATTCATGATTTTTGCACCCAAATTACTTGTCAATTGGAATTGCAAATCAAAGCTTTTGTATTTAACGTTGTTTGTTAAACCACCAACAAAGAATGGATTTGGATTACCAAGGTAAGTTCTGTCACCAGCACTTGGCTCAACTTTACCATCACCATTCAAGTCTTGGAATGTATATGCTCCTTTGTCAGAAATGCTTGCAAGTTTAGCTCCGTAGAATACACCAACTGGTTGTCCAGCTTGTAATACTGAGAAGTTTACTGCAGATGTACCTCTGATAAAGTTACCTAAAGATGTTGATAAGAAGATTTGATCAGGAGCAGTAAAATCATTGCTACTCAAGCTAACAACTTTGTTTTTATTAAATGAACCTGCGAAAGTCGAGCTAAATGAGAAATCTTTTGTATCAACCCATTGGTAAGCTAATGAAATCTCAACACCTCTGTTTTGCATTGTACCTACGTTAGCAAGAATAGTTGGATAAACAAATCCTTTCTCTTGTGGAGCATTTACAGTAAACAACAAGTCTTTAGTTTGACGAGTATAATAATCAATCGAACCAGAGATTTTTCCTTTCAATAATGAGTAATCTAAACCAGCACCGTAGTTTTCGTTAACTTCCCATTTCAAGTTAGGATTTGGATTTGATTGAATTGCATAAGCAGGTAAGAAGCTACCAGTACTTCCATCATAATATGAACCTTGAGGACCATAGAATGATTTTGATTGTAATGGTCTGATACCTTCAGAGTTACCTGTTCTACCCCAGCTAACACGTAATTTCAAGTTGTCAACTACTGAATTTCCTTTTAAGAAAGCTTCTTCGCTAATTGCCCAACCAACTGAAACTGATGGGAATGTTCCCCATTTGTTGTTATCTCCAAATTTAGTAGAGCCATCACGACGTAAGTTAACTGTTGCAAAGTACTTATTTGCTAAACTATATTGTGCACGAGCTAAAAACGAAACCAATTTGTATTCGTTTTTGTATGAGCCAATAAAACCAGGGTTTGTTCTGATTCCAAGACCAGAGCCAATATTGTCAGCACCCAAAATGTCAGTTAAGAAGTTGTTATTCGTAACACCAAATCCATCACCAACTACATCTTGGTAAGTATATCCACCTAATAAATTCAATGAACTATTAGAAGTCAGTTGCTTACTATAATTTAAAGTTGTTTCCAACTGTTTATCAGTAATAGCTTCTAAAGCACGGAAACCAGAGTTTCCACTGAATCCTCTAATTGGCACACCAGCAAATGAATTTTGGAATGCATTTGTATTTTTAGCTTGTGTACGAAGTGTTCCACTTACGTTAAATACCAAACCATCAACAATAGTATAAGCCGCTTGTACATTACCTAATAAATCGCTCAATTTTTCTTGTTGAGTTCTGTTCTCAACAATTGCTAAAGGGTTATAGTTAGCAAATGTTCCAGGAATTTGGTAGTAAGTACCATCAGCATTATAAATAGGGTCAGTAGGACGCATGTTTTGTGCCAAACCTAAAGCGATATTTTGAGCAATGTCACCAGTTGCTTGTGAAGCAGAGAAATTAAACTTCATGTTCAATTTATCGTTTATTGCTTTAGTGTCAATGTTCAAACGAGCATTCAAACGATCTTTACCAGAGCCAATCAATGTACCTACTTGACTCAAGTAGCCAACTGAAGCACGGTAAGATGATTTATCCGAACCGCCTGATACACCCACATTGTAGTTTTGTGTAGTTGCACGACGAGTAATTACATCTAACCAATCAGTATTAGCACCGTTATCAGTAAATGCTTGGTTGTATTTCTTTGCAGCTTCTCTAAATTGAGCACCATTCATTAAATCTGGCTTTTGAGAAATAGTTTCAGAACCAACATAAGCATTGAAATCTACAGTTGGAATACCTGATTTACCTCTTTTAGTAGTAATGATGATAACACCATTCGCACCTCTTGATCCATAAATCGCAGCAGAAGACGCATCTCTTAAAACATCCATTGTTTGAATATCTTCAGGAGCAATGTTCTGGATTGGAGCACCAATCACACCATCAATTACATAAAGTGGCTCAGAACCAGCACTTAATGAACCTGTTCCTCTCAAACGTACTGTTGGAGTTGAGTTAGGGTCACCACTACTTTGTGTAATTACCAAACCAGCAACCTTGCCTTGAGCAGCAGCCAATGGATTAGTTACAATACCAGCATTAAAGTCACGGCTACCCAAACTGGTTACTGTACCAGAGATTTCTTTTCTTTTTTGAGTACCATAACCAACCACTACTACCTCTTCAAGAGCTTTCGTGTCATCAACTAAAGTTACATCAACGGTAGTTTTGTTACCAACAGCAACTTCTTTTGTCTCCATACCTACAAAACTAAATACCAATGTACCACCTTTTGGCACACCAGCTAATTTGTAAGTACCATCAATGTTCGTTTGAGTACCTTTTGTAGTACCTTTCGCTTGTACGGTTACTCCTGGTAAACCAGAACCATCAGCACCTTTCACTGTTCCTGAAACAGTTACATCTTGTGCCATTGCAGTAAACGTAAGAGATGTTAGCAGCATTGCGGCAAATGTGAAAATGATTTTTTTCACACCAGCCAATAGTCGCTCAGATTGGCGACCCACTTGGTAGGACTTCATCATAGGTTGTAATTAAAGTAAGTTAATAAAAAAGATTAAAGAATTAGGAAATATTGTCAAACAATTGCCTAAATCGCCATTTTGTGCTTCTCAACCTAATGATAAGAACAAACAAAATAGAAATTTGTTAAGAAAAGGTTAAACTATTTTTCTAATTAACTCTCAAAATTACAAAAAGAAATATATAAAGTCCAAAAAATTATATTAAAAAATAAAAAATCTTTAAAATATTCAATTTTTAAAAATTGTACTAAGGCAATATAATATTTTATATTTCACCAACTTTGATGTTTGCTATTTCTTTAAAAAGTAAGTATTTTTGCTTAAAAAAGGCTTTTAGGTCTCGAAATATCCATTTTTATCAATTTTGTATTTTTTAAAGAAGTATTTTGTTAATCTATCTTTTTTCTCATTCTAATTGAAGAAAACAAATATCTTTGAAAAATTCAATAATTTAAGAATAATGATCAATCAAAAATTACAACAACTGGCCAAAGATTTATCGGGAGAACTTCATTTTGACGATGTAATGCGAACCCTTTATGCCACTGATGCGTCGGCATATCGTGAAATGCCCTTGGCAGTCGCTATTCCAAAAGAGGAGGAGGATATAAAAAAACTAATCGCTTTTGCTCATGAAAACAATACGTCCTTGATTCCTCGTACAGCAGGAACATCATTGGCAGGTCAAGTTGTGGGTAATGGAATCGTTGTTGATGTTTCTCGAACTTTTACTAAAATATTAGAAGTAAATAAGGAAGAAAGCTGGGTAAGGGTTCAACCTGGTGTTGTGAGAGATGAATTGAATTATTCCCTAAAAGAATATGGTTTGTTTTTCGGCCCCGAAACTTCAACTGCCAATCGTGCCATGATAGGTGGAATGGTTGGCAATAATTCTTGTGGTTCAAATTCTGTCGTTTATGGTAGTACACGTGACCACCTTTTAGAAGTAAAAGGTTTTTTGAGTGATGGAAGTTTTGTTGAATTTAAAAACCTATCCATTGAAGAATTTAAACGAAAAGTTGAAGAAACTACAAATTCACTTGAAAAACAGATTTATAATAGTACATATAATGTATTAAGTAATACAGAAAACCAAGTGGAAATTAGGAAAGAGTTTCCAAAGCCAAGCATTAAAAGAAGAAACACTGGCTATGCTATTGATGAACTTTTGGAAACTGAGGTATTTACACCAAGTACTTCTGAGCCATTCAACTTTTGCAAACTAATAGCTGGTTCGGAAGGTACTTTAATGTTTTTGACTGAAATTAAAATTCATGTTAATCCATTACCGCCTAAAAACTTAGGATTAGTTTGTGTACATTTCAATTCGGTTGATGAATCGCTTCGTGCCAATTTGATTGCTTTGAAATATAATCCTTCGGCAGTTGAGTTGATTGATCATTATATATTAGAATGTACGAAGGAAAACAAAGAGCAATTACAAAACCGTTTCTTTGTTCAAGGCGACCCTGGGGCGATTTTAGTGGTTGAGCTTGCTCGTGATTCAAAGGAAGAAGTGGAGAAATTAGCTGCTGAAATGGAAACGGAAATGCGGGCGGCTGGCTTGGGCTATCATTTTCCGCTACTTTTTGGCGATGATACCAAGAAAATATGGACTTTGAGAAAGGCAGGCTTAGGTTTACTTTCCAATCTACCAGGTGATGAAAAAGCCGTTGCTGTCATTGAGGACACTGCCGTTGATGTCAATGATTTACCAGATTTTATTAGGGAATTCAATGAAATCTTGACTAAAAATAGCATGTCGGCTGTGCATTATGCTCATGCTGGGTCGGGCGAAATCCATTTGCGTCCAATCATTAATCTAAAAACTGCTGAAGGACATCGCCAGTTTAGATTGATTGCCGAAGAGATTTCGACTTTAGTAAAAAAATATAAAGGCTCGCTTTCGGGTGAGCATGGAGATGGTCGTTTGCGAGGAGAATTTATCCGTCAGCAAATTGGCGAGAAAAACTATGCTTTGATTAAAGAATTAAAACAAGTGTGGGATCCACAAAATATTTTCAATCCAAATAAAATTGTTGATACGCCTCCGATGGACAAATTCCTTCGCTACGAGGCCGACCAAAAAGTACCTGAATTCAACACAGTTTTTAAATTTCATAATCAAAATATACTTCAACACGCCGAGCAATGCAATGGCTCGGGCGATTGCCGAAAAACAGAGTTGAGTGGCGGAACAATGTGTCCAAGCTATATGGCCACTCGTAATGAAAAAGATACGACTCGTGCAAGGGCCAATATTTTGCGAGAAGTTTTGACAAATTCTGAAAAACTCGACCGTTTTGATAGCAAAGAAGTAAAAGAAGTGATGGATTTGTGTTTGCTTTGTAAAGGATGCAAGTCTGAATGTCCGTCGAATGTGGATGTGGCGAAGCTAAAAATGGAGTTTTTGCAACATTATCAAGAAAAAAATGGCGTACCTATGCGGTCATGGCTGATTGGTAATTACTCAAAAATGAGTAATATTGCTTCATACGTGCCGTGGGCGTATAATTTGGTTTTAGGAAATGCTCCACTCCGCAGAATTGCTAATAGCATCATTGGTTTTCATCCCGACCGCACGATGCCTTTGCTGAGTAATAATACTTTAAAAGGTTGGTTTAATAAAGAGGTAAAGACGAATACCAATAGCAAACAAAAACTCGTCTATCTTTTCTGTGACGAGTTTACAAACTTTAATGATGTTGCGATCGGCAAAAAAGCTATTGATTTGCTACAAAAACTTGGTTATCAAGTAGTTATCCCTAATCATGTCGATTCTGGAAGGGCCTATTTATCAAAAGGAATGCTGAAAGATGCTCAAAAATTGGCCAATCAAAATGTGGCATTATTGAAAGATTTAGTCAACGAAAATACGCCAATTATAGGTATCGAACCTTCGGCAATTTTAACTTTCAGAGATGAGTACCCCGATTTGGTTGAAGCAAATTTGATAGAATCAGCTAAAAAATTAGCTAAAAATGCTCTGATGATTGATGAGTTCATCGCCCGTGAAATTGATGCCAAAAGAATTACAAGCGAGCATTTTACACAAGAAAAACGCTTGATCAAATTGCATGGACATTGTCAACAAAAATCAGTGGCATCACTTACTCCAACCAAAAAAATACTTTCGTTGCCTAAAAATTATGAAGTACATTTAATTCCTTCGGGTTGTTGCGGAATGGCTGGTTCATTTGGTTATGAAAAAGAACATTACGAGCTTTCGATGCAAATCGGTGAGTTGGTACTTTTCCCAACAGTTAGAAAACAAGCCAAAGATGTCATTATTTCTGCCCCAGGTACGAGTTGTCGCCATCAAATCCATGATGGCACAGGTCGAAAAGCCCTTCACCCAGTTGAAGTTTTGTGGGAAGCTTTAGTATAAAAATCTTTCAATTATTATAATATTGGCGAAATAATTGCTTTAAATAAATGCAGTTATTTCGCTTTTTTTATTCATAAACCCCTAATTATCAGGCATCTAAGTTTTTCAGACATTAAAATTTTGAACCTCAAGACCCTAAAAAGAGTTATATTTTGTAAATTTACACTTACCAACCATCTATAAAAGTAAAATGAGTAACAGAAATTTATTAAGTTTAGAGCTTACCACACCTGTTGATGACGAAAGACCAGTTTTTATAGCTGGAAATTTTAGCGAGTGGAATCCCGATGTAGCCGATTTTGAAATGCAGCGTGTGAGCAGGGGAAAGTACAAATTCACGTTTAGGCCAGAGCATAAATTACCTGAGAAAATAGAATATAAATATACCCGTGGAGGGTGGGATTATGTTGAGTTGGATAATTATGGAAATGCTCCAAGTAATCGCTTAATTGATTCATTATCAGGGAAATATGAAGATTTTGTTCCTTATTGGAGGCATGATGGCTCAACGGCATCTATAAAAAAACTAATGCCGAAAGTCCAGCTTGTTTCTGAGAAATTCGAAATCCCTCAATTAGGAAAAACACGGAAAATTCATATTCTTCTTCCGCACGATTATGACAAAAACACTGACAAACATTATCCCGTATTATATTTACAAGATGCACAAAACCTATTCGGTGAAGGTTCAAGTTATGGCAATTGGGAGATTGATAAACGTTTGTCACTGTTAGCCAAGCGTGATAAAGGAGATGTCATCATCGTTGCGATTGACCACGGCGAAAAAGAACGTTTTAATGAATATTCCCCTTATACAGTTGAAAAAAAAGGCAAAGGCTTAGGCATGAAATATGCCAACTTCATTGTCAGAAATTTAAAGCCACACATTGATGCTAATTTTAGAACTAAAACTGAGCGACAGTTTACTGGAATCGGTGGTAGCTCGATGGGTGGTTTAATAAGTATTTATGCAGGTTTGATGTACCCAGAAACGATTGGTCGTTTGATGGTCTTTTCTCCAGCTCTTTGGGTTTCTCCTAAAATATATTTCGATGCCATTGAATTTTTCAGCCCTATGGATACGAATATCTATCTTTATGGTGGAGGGAAAGAGGGTTCGGTAATGATTCCTAACGTAAAGAAAATGAAAGAAACCATCGAAAATCAAGGTTGGGACACAGAAAAAATCAAAATTAAGCTTTCGACTGACCCTAAAGGTGAGCATAACGAAAAACGCTGGGGACAAGAATTTCCGAAAGCAATTGAATGGTTATTTTTTGATAAATAGGAGTTAAAAATGAAATTCGAGCATCTTCCTGTCATTGATACTATGATAGCTTTATATCAAAAGCCAAGAGATATGTTTCGATTTAAAGACTATTTGCAAACCTTGACAGGAGGCGATAATAATAACCTGGAATTACCAATCATGGGTTTTAATCCTATGGCAAAAGAACACATTTTAGAAAAATTAATAGCTTTAAAAACATTAAATGCCGACAAAATTATTGAAGAAACGTTAGAACAAATCAATAAAAACATCAAAGAATTAAATGGTGAAACCTTTAAAGTTGTCTTCAATGTTCCTGATGACTTGAAAGGTGGATGGACAGATTTTTATACGTCTGATTATGGTTGTAAATTCAAAATAAAAAACTTTGCAAATAGGCATTTTTGCATTCCATTGTTTTGGTCGAGCGATGAAATTAGTCAAGAAAGCATTAAGCAAATAATAGTCGAATTTTGCTACCGAACTGTATATTTCAAGCAAAATTTGATCAATGAAAATTTAGAAGACCACGTAAAACAAGAGATTTATGTGGCTCAACAATCAAAATCTTCTTCAAAACTTACCAAGCAAGAATTTGATTTTTTAAATATTTTTTATGAAACACATAAAAACTCGGCACATTTTCCCTTGTTATTAAACTTTTTCTATAGCGATTCTGCTTCCGAAAAATTAGGTTATCCGAGTCTAGGAATTAAAACCAAAATGGCAGGCTTTGAATTTGCAAAAGCACTGGCACAAGCACAAATATGAAAATCAATATAATATCTCAAAATACTGAAGCCAAAACCATCATTTTCCCATTATTAGATAATGAGCATTTGGCTGAAAATTTATCAAAAATTGCCAAACATGTTGGTTTGAGTGCGGAAACTTTGCAACAAGATTTTAAGGCAGCTTCAAAAGAAAGTTTGATGCTTTATGGCAAAATTGAAGGACTCGAAAAAGTATATCTTTTGGGTTTAGGAAAAACTCCTAAACAAAACGATTTTATTAAAGTTTTTCGCTCATTTTTCTATAATTCTAAGAAAAAATTGCCAAAAAATGTTGGTTTGAAATTAAAATTGGCTAGTCTTGAGTCTTATACTGAGTTTATCGTGAATGGTATTTGTTTAGCAAATTATGAAGTTGGTGTTCATAAAACTGAGCAAAAATTAACGTCAAATTTCTTTAGCGAAGAAGGTATTTTAGAAATCCAAGTTGCAGAAGATACACTTTTACAGGTAGAAAATGATGCAAAAATAGGTCAAGCAACTGCAGAAACGCAGGCCCGAATCATGGCTTTGGTTGATGCTCCAGCAAATTTTAAATATCCTCAAAAATTAGCAGAATTTGCAGTTGAAGCGGGCGAAAAACATGGTTTTGACGTAAAAGTTTTTGACGAAAAACAATGCATCGAACTTGGTCTTCATGCACTTTTGGCGGTTGGGAGAGGAAGCACCGAAAATCCCGCAAGGTTTGTCGTGATGGAATATAATAATTCATCAGAAAAAGGAAAAAAAATAGGCTTAGTTGGCAAAGGCGTAACTTTCGATACTGGTGGTATTTCAATCAAAGGCTCGGCAAGTATGAGTTATATGAAGTCCGACATGGGCGGTGCTGGAGCAGTTTTAGGAACAATTGAATTGGCAGCAAAGTTGAAGCTTCCTGTGCATTTGATTGGGGTAATTCCTGCAACAGAAAACTGTGTTGATGGTAACGCATTGAAACCAAGCGAGGTAATTTCATCATATTCAGGTAAAACCATTGAAGTGATTGATACCGACGCTGAAGGTCGCCTGATTTTGGCAGATGGACTTTCATATATGAAGAAAAACTTTGAACCAGATGTAATCATAGATTTAGCAACACTCACAGGAAACTGTATTTCTGCATTAGGTTATGTGGCGGCTGGCTTACTTTCAAACAATGACGAATTAGCTGATAATCTACTGAACATCAGCCAATTAACAGGCGAAAAGCTGTGGCGTTTACCTCTTTGGGACGACTATAAAGACATGATGAACTCTGACATTGCTGATATAAAAAATCTTTCTTCTGCACCATTAGCAGGAGCAATTACCGCAGCAAAATTCTTAGAAATTTTTATTGATGGGCATACCAATTGGGCTCATTTGGACATTGCGGGATTAGCTTTCGGCGACTCAGAATTTGCCAAAATGAAATCTGGTACAGCTTATGGTGTAAGACTTTTGACGAGTTATTTGCGAAGCATAAATGAATAATGTAAAATGGATAATGTAAAATAAATATTTAGGACGAATAGCATTATTCATTTTGCATTATCCATTAACTAAGCACCTCTCTCAAAACTTGCAAAGATCTAATTTCGCCAAATTCTTCAACGTGTAAACGATAAAATAGAATAATGACTTCAAGCAAGTGATTTCTGACACCACGAGACATCAAAACAGGTGTTTGATAGTCTGCCATTATTAATTGATTCATTAATCTTTGATAATCATTATCGAACGGAATTGTTACATTATAATCTCTGAATTGTTCTACAATCTCATTGGCATTTTGTGGCGAAAAGCCTAAGAAAAAAGCATATTTTAAGAGAAAAATCAGATGAAAATTCTCAAAATGTTCTTCGGTTTCGTCTAAAAAAATGAGCGAATGATATAAGAAATCAAACAAAACGGTATTTTCGGAATGTTCTTTAAGGGTTTTGTTCAGAATTTCGTCCAGAAACATCGCAATACTTGACTTAGAAATATCATAAGGCAAGGTTCGGAATGGAAAACCTGATTTAATTTCAGAAATTCGGTGAATTTCTTTTTTTTCATCATGATAAACCACTAAATCCAAGAGTGAAAGGGGCTGAAAAAGAGCTATTTTATTTTTTCCTTTACTGCTTCTCACACCATTTTCTATGAAAGATTGAACACCAAATTTTTCGGTATAAACCTTTGCAATGATAGACGTTTCTCGGTAACGAATATAATTAATGACTATCGCTCGGGTTTTGTGAAGCATGGTAAAGAAGGAACAAAAATAAAGCTATCCAAAGTACATCAATGAAATGCCAATAGATACTTATTAGTTTGATTTTCAACTGATTGGGTGGATTTACACTATATACGTAAGAATCCACATATTCCATTCGTTGGAAGGCATCTTTATTGGCAGAAGCCAAAGCTATCAGTCCACCAAGTGTATGAAGAATGTGCAATCCTGATAAAATATAAATAAACATACCGCCAGTATTATTTGCCATTGTGATACCCGAAAGTATCATCTTTCTCCAACCAAATCCTTGAAGAACAATAAAAAATATACCTGCCAAAAGTGTTAAACTAATATTTAAACGATAACTACGAAAACGCTCTTGCTGAAAAGCTTTATTCGCCCAATGAAGGGTGGCACTACTTGTGAGAATCACCCATGTACTTGCCCAAAAAAAACCAGGAATTTTAAGAGGAATATCTTGATTACGGCTCTCTTTTGTAATAAAAACCAAAATTAGAAACAAAAAAAGTAATGCACTTCCTACCATTGCTAAATATAGCATGAAAGAAAATGGTTCTCGACGTTGAGTAAAACGATTCATAACTTTTAATATTTTTGTTTCTGTAAATGTTTGACTAACAATGACTTAACTTTGATTTTGTAAGATACCTTGCCATACCATAAAGTTTGGAAAAGCACTTTTTAAATCTACTTCATTTTCAAAAATACCATAAACTGTTGAGCCAGAACCAGTCATAGAAGCATACATTGCTCCTGATTGATATAGATACGCTTTTATATTGGCAATGGTTGGATATTTTAATAACAATTTTTCTTCAAAATCGTTTTTAATTATTTCTTTCCAAGCTGAAATTGGTTGTTTTAACGCTTCTTTTAACGAAACTTGTGGCCTTTTGGGTGAAACACCAGAATAAGCTTCAGCAGTTGAAATATGTATGTCAGGATTCACTAAAACTATGTATTTCCCTTTCAAATCTAAGGTAAAGTCTTCAAATTGGTCACCTTTATCATAACAAAATACTGGTCGATTTTCTATAAAAAAAGCACAATCTGAGCCTAATTGGCGAGCATAATCTTTCAACTCGTCATTGCTTAATTTTAAATCATAAACTTCGTTAAGCATTTTGAGTGTGAAAGCCCCATCAGCAGAGCCTCCACCCAAGCCTGCTCCCATCGGGATGACTTTATGAAGATAAATGATAGGAGGTACAGCTATTCGCTTTTCTAATAAACGCCACGCCTTTAGGCATAGATTTGAACTTTCATTGCCTGGAATTGCCAAGCCAGAGCTTTGAAATTTAGCTTCATTTTCTGTTGATGGAATAATTTCCAATATATCACACCATTCGACAGGATAAAAAATAGATTCAATATTATGAAATCCATCAGGGCGTTTTTCGATGATGTTTAAACCAATATTTATTTTGGCGTTGGGGAATGTAAGCATTTTTACGATTTTCAAAATTCAAATTTAATCAACCGCTCAGTAAAAAAATAGTAAAACAATTTTTTGTTTTTAGTAAATCACATACCTTTCTTAATATTTAACTCATAAACAATAAAAATATGAAAACCGTTAGACTATTAATTTCGCTATTGGCGATGACCATGCTTTTAAGTAATTGTGGCGGTAAAAAAGAAGAGAAGGAAGAAGAGCCTAAAACTGGTTTAGAGGCTTTGCAAAATATAGCAGCCGAAGCTGAAAAAATGTCAAATGAAAAGCCAAAAGAGGTAGTTGATGCCAAACTATTGAAAGAATTACTGCCAGATGATGCCGATGGCTTATCTAGAAAAGAAGCTTCAAGTGAAAAAACTGGTGCGATGGGTTTTAATATTTCAACTGCCCAAGGTCGTTATCGAAATGATGATAGTTCGATAGAAGTTAATATTATAGATGCCGCTGGCACAGGAGCTTTGATGGGCTTAGCTGCTTGGTCAATGATTGATGTGGATAAAGAAACTGAAGATAGCTATGAAAAAACAACCAAATACAAAGAGCATAAAGCCTTTGAAAAATATAACAATAAAAACAAAGATGGCGAATTGGCCGTAATTGTAGCCAGCCGCTTTGTTGTAACAGTAAAAGGCAATAATGTAGCTATGGATAAAATAAAAGCAACACTGGATGATATTGATTTAGGCAAATTGGAAGATTTGAAGTAATTATTTCGTTAGTTTGTATAAATTGTAATTATCCTATATTCTCTATCTTTCTATGAAAAGACGTTCATTTTTGCAACTCGGAGCGGTGGCTTCGAGTTTTTCTTTGCTTAATTCTACAAAGAGTTTTGCTCATACGGTCAAACCGTCAAAAGTAATCGTTTTAGGAGCTGGCTTTTCTGGACTTTCGGCAGCACTTACACTTTTTGATAAGAAAGTAGATTTCGTGGTTCTCGAATCTCGTAATCGAATTGGAGGTCGAGTTTTTACGCATAAAATTGATGAACAAGCTGACCTTCGAGTTGAACTTGGAGCGGAATGGGTAGGAGATTCGCATGAAGAAGTAAAAAAACTTTGCGAACGATTCAAAATCAAGCTTAATGATAATCGTTTTGAAACCGACTTGTATTTTAGAGGAAAATACTCAACTGTCAAAAGGTGGGATTTTGACCCAAGTTGGCAAAAAAAGCTTGAGAAATTACTTGAAGAATTTAAAAACCTCAATCCTGAACAACAAAAACAATTTGATCGACTCGATTGGTGGCGATATTTGGTCAATAATGGTATTCCTGAAAATGACCTTTTCTTTAGAGAATTATTAGATAGTACCGATTTTGGTGAGAGTATTCGGCACGTTTCGGCATTTGCCGCTATTAGCGAATATGCCTATTCAAGTAAAAAGAATGAAATGGACTTCAAAATGGAAGGAGGAAATAATACTTTGTCTGATAAAATTGCAGATTATATCGGACGAGAAAAAATCCTTACTGATCATCATGTAGAAGCAGTTATTCAAAGCGGCAAAGGTGTTACTGTGAAATGTTCTAATGGAAAAATATTTACTGCAGATAAAATTATATGCACTGTTCCAACTTTTTCATTGGGACAGATTAATTTTTCTCCATCGCTTCCTAAAGCTACTTTACATGCGATTGATGCCTTACAGTATGCCCGTATTAATAAATGTGTTGGATTATATAGTCAACGTTTTTGGAAACGAGAAGATTTTGATATGATTACTGATACACCTGCTCATTATTTTTATCATGCAACCAAAAATCAAGATTCTATCAAAGGAGCTTTAACTTCTTATACAATCGGTGAAAAAGCAGATATTTTTGGTTGGCAAAATGATGAATCTCGTAAACAAATCATCACTGATTACATTCATCCAATAGGGAATGCTCGAAATTTACTTCAGAAAATTGTCAATTATAACTGGGGACAAGATAAATATTCAAAAGGAGCTTATGCTATTTATGGAACTGGACAATGGTTTACGATACAACCTTTACTTAAAAAACATCATTTGAATGTACATTTTGCTGGCGAACATTTGGCAGAATGGCAAGGATTTATGGAGGGGGCAATCATTACAGGTCGAGATGCTGTGAATGAAATTTTGAATTAAAGTATATTTTAGTGTTAAAAAAACTGAGTGAATGATGGCATAATTGAGTTTTTTTTTCTCATTTATTCTATCATTCACTCAGTTAAAATTAACTTTATTCTCTGGTTATTTTACTCGCTCCACTTGTGTTTGAATTGAGGTCTTTTACCTTTCCAAAACTTGCGTGACTTGCTCCATTAGCTTCAGCTTTTACTTGATTGATTTCCATGCGAGTTGCATCAATCTGACACGCTCCCGAAATATCCATGTCCATTCGATCTGCCGAGCCTCTCAAGTCAGCTTTTGATGCCCCTGAGGCATTGAAATCTATTCTACGTACTTCTACGTCAATGGCTGCTTTTGATGCACCCGTAAGCTCAATGTCTAAATCTTGATTTTTATCTTTAAATCCAATCGCTTTCACAGTCGATGCTCCAGAAAAATCAATTGCTTCTAAAGTTGGCATCGTGATATTAAATCTGACAGTATGGTGACGATTATTAAAGCTAAATTTATCTTTATGACTGATTTTCAGCGTATTGCCATCAACATCTAAATCTAAATCATCCAATTCTTCTTCGTCATCTGAATCGGCAGTGATGCTGAAAGTATCACCTTTACGAATCGTTACCACAAATGCCCCACCTGCTTCTATTTTTTTGAAATTTTTAACATCAAATTTTCTTTCATGTTGGCCTTTGTTTTCAAAAACATCATAATTGAAAGATGATTCATCATCGTTATAATCTCTTTCATTCAAAGCCTCTCTTTCATCATCACTCAACTTAGGGCAATCTCTACAAATCATTCCCGAATCACGCTTCATTACAAATGTATATTTGTCAATGTCGTCTCCATCAATATCAAAGTTTCGTTGATTCCAATCTGAACGATAAACACTATGATAAAAATCACGCGTTATTTTAAAGGGTTTTTCATAAGGAATGTACAAAGTCATTTCAAGGTCTTGTCCACGGAAACGAGCTTTTTCTGGCAATAAAATCTTTTGATCAAAAATCAAGGTAGAATCTTTTTGGCTAATGTTATAAAGAATATTTTTAGCATTTGCTTCAGCCTCTACTCTAGTACGGCCCGATGCTTCAAAATGTTGTTCGAGTTTCAAATCAGCACCTTCATACCCTTCAAGGCTTATATCTACATCGTTTTTGATTTTCATTCCATCAAAATCATCATCTTGATTATTATTTGATGATAAAACGAGGGTTTTGCCAGTAAGCGTAAAAGGATAATTTTTAGTTTGTTCAAACTTGCCTTTTTTCTTGAAATTCAAGGCATATTTTGTGGCCAAAATACCAGTTCCCATCAAACCAGCCAACCAAAGCCCAAGTAATGAAATCCAAAAATTACGAGTACCTATGCTACGATTACTAACCAATATCAAACCCACCAACAATAGAGCTAAAAATGGCGTAAATGCTGCCAAGAAAGCAAAGAAACCTGTCATTGGGTGAATATCTTGCGAGAAGAATTTAAAAGGGCTATTGTCAAAAAACTCTGTCCCTTCTATACCCGAAACTACTCCAAAAAATGCTGCTATTGACGCCACCACTGCAACCAAAATTGATAAGGAGAAAAGCATCAAAACGATTCCTGCTAAAACTCGTGCCACAGGACCTAAGTTTTTTAAGATTTCACCCAAGCCTTTGATGATGATTCCAACCAAACGGAAAGGAAACAAAAGAATTTTAGTCAAAGCATTTTCTGGGGCATTTTTATCAACATTGATACTTTCCTTAATATTAGATTCAATATTTGAAAGTGTTACTGGTTCACCTTTCATTTCCATTTTTTGGGTAAGCGTCTGTGCTTTTGGTGCTACAATCCAAAGAATTATGTAGGCTAAAAACCCTGTTCCAAATAAAAACACACCCAACACAAATAACAAACGAATCACAGTGATATCTACACCAAAATAAGCCGCCAAACCACTACAAACACCACCTAAAACTTTACTATCATTATCTCGGTAAAATTTCTTGATTTTCTTATCTTCATCTAAATTAGCATTCGGAGGGAATACTATCCAACAGATAAAATATCCCAAAAATACAAAACCTGATAACGGGCCTAAATCATCACTGATTGGAGGTAAGCCCAAGAAAAGAAATAAGTAGATGATTCTTACCCAGACAACATCAATATTGAAATAGTGAGCTAAACCAGCTAAAACACCTCCCAAAGCCTTGCGTTTGACATCACGATAAAGGCGTTTTGGTTCAGCAGTAGCATTAGGTGACTGAGTATTATCACCAGTTGTCGATTCTGCATTACTGACTGTCGATTTAGGCTTGATCGGCTGTGAACTATTTCTCAAATCTTCTTCTTCTTGAATCGCTTCAAAATCAGACACAGTACCCATTGATTTAATCAGATCATTTACGCTATCAAGACTTATTACTGGCTGGCTATCAGATTTATGATTTGTCCAAAACTTTTCAGCAATTCGAGCTTCGATGTCCGAAACAATTTCTTGGTTACCTTCATACGATGAGAAATATTGTTTAATCGAAAGCAGGTAATTGTTGAGTTTGTCGTAGGCATCTTCTTCGATGTTGAAAACCATGCCTGCAATATTTATTTGTATCGTCTTTTTCATTGTTTTAATGATGAATTATTATTAGTCGATAGAGGAATGCCGCCCAGCGGAATGCCGCCCAGTCCATAGACGACGGTCGATAGACAATTCAACTTATTGATAATCAATTGGTTATTAAGGATTATTTCATTTACTTTTTGCTTATAATAGTCGTAACAGACTCCGAAAGCTCGTCCCAAGTATTGTTTAAGTTATCCAAAAATAACTGTCCTGTTTCTGTCAAAACATAGTATTTTCTGGGAGGTCCGGATGTTGATTCTACCCACTTATAATCTAACAAACCCGAATTTTTCAATCGTGTAAGTAGCGGGTAAAGTGTACCTTCAACTACCATAATTTTGGCGTTGATTAGCTCATAAAGAATTTCGGAAGCGTAAATCTCACCCCTCGAAATTATGTGCAGGATGCAGTATTCCAAAATTCCTTTCCGCATCTGCACTTGGGCATTTTCTAAATCCATATTCTATGACCTCTTACTCCAAGAGGAATTTAAAAAGTGTAAGTTTTCATTTATAATTACTCTTTTTATGAATGATTATGATACAAAGATATAATAAGGTACTATGCAATGCAAGATACTTGGTTAAAAACTTTGTCAATTTTGGATAAATGGTAAAAAATAAGTTTAAATTATGTATTTTTGGTGATGAGAAAAAGGGTTTAGGTTGTAGGAATTAGGTTTTAGGAGTTAGGTTGTAGGAAGGAGATATTAGGTGAAAGATTAAAATAGCTAAATTTATTGAGCAACAGTCAATAAAACCCCTAAACCTCATTTCCTAAAACCTAATTCTCAATTCCTAAATCCTAATACCTACTTTCTAATTCCCAATTCCTAACTCCTAAAACCTAACTCCTAAACCTTGCATCGAAAAATCATACATATTGATATGGACGCTTTCTTTGCGTCAGTTGAACAACGTGATTTTACTGAATTACGAGGAAAACCTGTTGCTGTTGGTGGCAGTAGTGAACGGGGCGTTGTGGCGGCCGCAAGCTATGAAGCCAGAAAGTTTGGTGTTCGGTCGGCAATGGCGTCACGCATTGCGAAACAAAAATGTCCTAATTTGATTTTTGTAAAACCTCGTTTTGAGGTTTATAAACAAGTTTCTAATGAAATTAGGGGTATTTTTTTAGAATATACGCCTTTAGTTGAACCTCTTTCACTCGATGAAGCCTATTTGGATGTAACCGAAAACTTAAAAGGTATAGCAACAGCTACCGAAATTGCTCAAGAAATAAAAGTACGTATCAAAGAAAAAACAGCCCTCACTGCTTCGGCGGGTGTTTCTATCAATAAATTTTTAGCAAAAATTGCTTCGGATTATCGAAAACCCGATGGCCTTTTTGTGATAAAACCTCTGCAGGCAGAAGCGTTTGTAGCAGATCTGGAAATTAGTAAATTCCACGGGATTGGTAAAGTTACTGCCGAAAAAATGCACAAAATGGGTATTTTTTCAGGAAAAGAGTTACGTGAAAAAAGCTTTGACTTTCTCGCAAAACACTTTGGAAAAGTAGGAAAATACTATTTTGATATTGCTCGTGGCGTTGACAACCGCCCTGTAAATCCTGATAGTATTAGAAAGTCTATTGGCGTAGAAAACACTTTTAATCACGATATTGTTGAGCCTGACGAACTTTATCGTGAACTTGACGACATCATTGAGCAGCTTTGGCGACGCATGGAACGAGCCAATGCTTATGGCAAAAGTATTACGCTAAAGATTAAGTTTGCAGATTTTGAAAGCCTGACTCGCAGTCGCACTTCTCAGTTATCAATCATTGAGAAAAGTTTTTTAGCTAAGGTTTCTTATGAAATGCTCAACCATTTATTACCATTGCCCAAAGGCGTTCGGCTCATGGGGGTTTCCTTGACAAATCTCGAATTTGCTGATGAAATGATTGGGCGACAACTTACCCTTGGATTTTAGTTTGTATGGCGGAGTTCCAGCTCCATCACTATATAAACCAGACGGAGTAGGAACTCCGTCATACAACAAAAATGCCTCTCACAATTAAGCAAGAGGCATTTTTATTGTAGAACAAGTTTTCAACTTGTTCAAAGAAGCACAATTTAGAAAATTGTGTTACAAATTAAGATTTTTTACCTTTTTTAACTTCTTCAGTTGGAACTACTGGAACCGCCGCCAATTTAGCTTCTTCCTTTTTCAAATCTCTTTGCATACCATCAACAACGATTGGTGTAGCTACGAATAATGACGAATAAGTTCCTACAATTACACCGATAAACATGGCAAATACAAAACCACGAATGGTTTCACCACCAAAAATCAACAATACTAAGAGTACAACCAATGTCGAGAAACCTGTTACGGCTGTACGGCTCAATGTTGCATTCAAAGCATTATTAATAACAGTTGGAATATCTTCTTTCACACCACGCTTTTCTGTCAAGTATTCACGTACACGGTCAAATACAACAACCGTATCGTTCATCGAATAACCCATAATCGTCAGAACCGCACCCACAAACGCTTGGTCAACATCAAGAGAGAAAGGTAACCAACCTCTGAAGATTGAGAAAATACCGAGAATAATTGCCACGTCATGGAACAAGGCAACTAAAGCTCCATAACCAAAAGCTAATCGTCGGAAACGTACGAAAATATAAATAAACACCAATACTATTGAAAGTAGAACAGCTTTAAAAGCTCCTCCGATGGCATCATTTGCAATTGTTGGACCAACTTTCGACGAAGATAACACCACACCTTTATTGCCTGGAACAGCAGCCAAAGCAGCATTTACATTGCTTTCCAATTGTTTTTCTACTTCTGTATTGGTATTTTCGATTTTGTAAGGTGTTGTAATCTTCACTTTATCAAAACCTCCGAAAGTTTTTACTTCAATGGCATTTCCTTCAAAAGTTGCTTTCAAAGCATTGCTTATATCTTCTGTATTTACAGTTTTCTCAAATTTAGCTACGTATGTACGACCACCTAAGAAATCCACACCTAAACCAAAGCCTTTGAAGAAAATAGAAACGATACCTGCAATGATAATCGCACTTGAAATGGTGTAGTATAATTTACGTTTAGAAACGAAATCAAAGTTTGAGTCTTTGAATAATTTCTCAGTCCATTTTGTAAAGAAAGAAACTGTTTTTCCTTTGCCGATATAATATTCAAACAATAATCTTGAAACGAAAATTGCTGAGAATAGCGAAGTAAAAATACCAATCAATAACGTTGTAGCAAATCCAAGAATCAAACCTGAACCAAAAATAAATAATACCGCACCAGTAATTAAGGTAGTTACGTTTGAGTCAATGATTGATGACATGGCATTTTGGAAACCATCACGCACGGCTACTGGGAATGTTTTACCCAATAATAATTCTTCTTTGATACGCTCATAAATCAAAACGTTCGCATCAACTGACATACCAACTGAGAGTACTAAACCTGCAATACCTGGCAATGTAAGTGTCGCACCAAACGATGCCATTACACCTAAAAGCAACAATAAGTTTACAAGAAGTGCAATATTGGCAATCAAACCTGCTTTGTTATAGTAAACTAATACAAAACCTAATACAAACAATACACCAATAATTGATGAAAGTACACCAGCCTGAGCTGCCTCCGAACCTACAGTTGCACCTACGATATCTTCCGAGATAATATTAGTTGGAGCAGGTAATTTACCAGCTTTCAATACGTTTGCTAAGTCGAGAGCTTCTGTTACTGTAAAGTTTCCTGAAATACTTGAACGTCCACCACCAATTTCACCATTTACATTTGGTGCAGAATAAACAAAGTTATCAAGAATGATAGCAATCGGACGACCAATGTTTGCTCCTGTAAGAGCTTTCCATTTTCTTGCACCTTCCGCATTCATTTGCATCTCTACAGCAGGTTTTCCTCTTTCATCATAATCTTGTGTAGCGTTTGTAACCACATCTCCTTCTAAAGGTGCTTTACCCAAATCTTTCACGAAATAAATATCAACGATTTCTTCGTTTACGTTTGTACCATTAGCACGTGGTTTTACATCATATAAATAACTTGCATTGGCTGGGAAAAGAGCTTGTACATCTGAACGGTGCATGATTTGGTTGACACGAGAAGTATCTTTGATACGAACTGCCACACCATACCCTGTTCCAATAAATAAGTTACTAAACGCATTCGTTTGACGTTGTGCCAAACCAGCCGAATCTTTCTTAGAAGTATCAGACTTGTTTCCACCAGACAATTGTGCAGCCAAACTATTTTTTGAAGTATCTTTTGTTGCTGTGGCAGCATTGTCGCCTTTTCCTGCTATTTTGCTTATGCTTGCTTTTTCTGCTGCTTTACTTTCAGCATCCATTTGTAATAATATAGCTGATAAACCATCAAATGAAGGAGCAATTTCCTGCATTGTATATACTTCGCAGAACTCCAATTTTGCAGCCCCCGAAAGTAATTTACGCACACGTTGTGGATTATCTACACCTGGTAATTCAACTTGAATACGGTTAGTACCTGACAAACGTTGTAAGTTAGGGTTTGATACACCAAATTTATCAACACGAGTTTGGATGATACGGAACGCACGATCGAAAGCACCATCAACTTCTTTTTTGATGTAGCTAATTACTTGGCTATCAGATGATGTCAAGCTCAATGTACCACGATTAGAACTATTAGAAAAAATACTTGCTAATTTTGTATCAGGAGCAATTTTCTTAAATTCATCTGCAAATAAATCAACAAAGTTTGTATTGCTTGAAACCGCTCTTTGTTGAGCATTCGCAATCGCTGTCGTTACTTTAGGGTCACGAGAAGCCGCTAAAGCTCTAACAATTTCGGTTGGCGAAACCTCCAAAATTACACTCATACCACCTTGAAGATCAAGACCTAAGCCTAATTCTTGCTTAGTAAGGTCTTCGGTTGTTGTCCCAAGGAAAACAGGTTGTTTCCAAAGTGAATCCAAATAACGTTGTTTTTTGCTGTAATCTATTTTACCAGATTTATCTGTTGCATACGCCTCTGCATCTTTTCTAATGTCATTAGCTTTCCAAGTTCGAGCTAAGAAGTAAATACTAATTGCTAAAAACGCCACCAATAGGGCGACTATACCACCTTTGTTTCTCATTTTAGGGAAATTTTGTAATAAATAATGTTTGATATAAAATAATACATGGAATCACACAAAAGCATGATTCAAGGAATAAAAAGGAAAGAAAAAGTTATATTCTTTCGAGAAGAAAGAGATTTATGGGGCATTGGGAGCGATAAAATGCTCGTAAAGATTTTCGAAGTATGAAAGACGGAAAAGCGGTTTTGTATAAACTTTTTCCGAAGATTCGATGATTAGATAAATAACTTGCGGAGTAGGTAGAATGAAGGGGTTATCTCCGAAGTCGAACGCATGGCTGGGTACAACCACCTCCAACGACAACTCGCTAACAAAGCTTTGGTTGGTTGGCTGTTGTTTTTTAGTTGATTTCTCTTGCTTTGATTTGGTAGGCTCATGGTGTTTTTGTGGTAGCTGCTTGCCGAAAACGCTCGTCAGCATCACCATCGTGAACATCAAAAGTCCAAAAGCACGTGATATGTAAGAGATTCTTTTCATTTTAGGATCGCAAAGCTACAAGAATTTCTTTGAATAAGTCAAATCTTATGCCAAAAAACTTCGAGTCCACGGTCAGTAGTCCACAGTCAACAGTTTTTAACTAACTAAAATGACCATAAACTTACTTATTCTTACTATGGACTATGGACTAGTGGCCGTGGACTTACTTTCCTTTCAATTTCTTTACATCAATAGACTTTACCACCTCTGATTTTCTCATTACAATACTCCAAATAGCAAAACCAGAATCATCGCTAAAGCATAATTTCCCCACACCTTTATTGGCAGGAATGGGCGAAGTATATACAAATAGAGAATCTCCAATTTTCTGAATATTATCACTCATCGAAAGTTTTTTTGAAGCATTGTCGGCATAAGCTTCCAAAACTTCTTTCTCTTTTACATACAAAGTATTGTTACTTCCAATATCTGGTTGACCTAAAAGGCGTATCTTTAACCCATAAGTCTTTGATAATGAATCAATCAAAGTCATATCTTTCAACCGACATATTTCTTCGCCGCGGGCTTTTGAGATACCTTTCATTTGTTTTTCAAAATCTTTTGTCAAAGCCTGAGAGATTTCGCTGCCTAATGTTTCTACTTGATAGGTTATTTGTGTAGGAGAAACACGCTTGATTTTGTAACCCTCCATTTCGTCTTTTATTTGGGAAGTATCCAAACGCTCCATATTTGAGCAAGACATATTAAAAAAGAATAGCAGAATTATTATTGAAATATTTTTCATCTGAATTTTAAATTTTGCACAAAGCTACGTAGAGACTGAGTTTAAAAATTCAAAAGATAGAAAAAATATCTTTTATTTCACTGTATTTAAAACCTGTAAGGTCTTCTTTTCAGACCTTACAGGTTTTAAATATATCAACCATAGCCACCTCTAAACTTATAGGTGCTTGCTACTTTATCAATCGCTACAATGTAAGCTGCCAAACGTAATGAAACACCATGTTTTTGCGAAGTTTCAAATACGTGGTCGAAAGCATCTTTCATCATGCGGTCTGAACGGCGATTGATTCTGTCAAGCGTCCATTTGTAACCAATACGATTTTGTACCCATTCAAAGTATGAAACTGTTACACCACCCGCATTTGCCAAAATATCAGGCACAACCATGATTCCTTTGCTATTGATAATGTCGTCTGCACTTGCCGAAGTCGGGCCATTTGCACCCTCAACTATTAATTTTGCTTGAATATTTCCAGCATTTTCATGTGTGATTACATCTTCTTTTGCTGCTGGCACTAAAACATCTACATTAAGTGCCAATAATTCTTCATTTGTAATCAAATCTGCTTCTTTGTAGCCATCCAATGTGCCATTATTGGCATTTCGGTAAGCCATTGCTTTTTCAATATCAATACCTCGTGCATTATAGTATGCTCCTGAAATATCGCTCAATCCGCAAATTGTTACACCTTTTTCTTGTAAGAGTTTAGCTGCAAATGAGCCTACATTTCCAAAACCTTGTACCGCCGCCGTAGCTCGATAGGGGTTTAGTCGAAGTTTTTCCATGCCAGCCAAAGCTGAAACCATTACTCCCCTACCCGTTGCTTCTGTACGCCCCAATGAGCCTCCCAAAACCAATGGTTTACCGGTTACAACTGCATTGACGGTCATTCCTTTAGCTTTTGAGTATTCGTCCATCAACCACGCCATTTCACGTGGACCAGTACCCATGTCGGGAGCAGGAATGTCTTTATCAGGACCAAAAATATCTAACATAGAAATGGTATAAGCACGCATCAAACGTTCCATTTCACCAGCCGACATTTCTCTTGGGTTACAGGCGATTCCGCCTTTTGCTCCACCATAAGGAATATCGACTACGGCACATTTCCATGTCATCCAAGCAGCTAAGGCACGAACTTCATCAATATTTACAGCAGGGTCGAAGCGAATACCGCCTTTACTTGGCCCTAAAATTGTAGAATGGATAACTCGATAGCCTTCAAAAACTTTTATTTGGCCATTATCCATGGTCACAGGTAAGCCAACAGTTACTTGACGGGCAGGAACTTTCAAGATATAATACATTTCTTCACTAATTCCCAGAATCTTTACTGCTGCATCAAACCTTTGCATCATTGACTCCAAAGGATTCTCTTTATCCTTGATTGGAGCAGGTTCTATATATGTCATAAACAGAATAATATTTTGTTCGTGAATGTTGTTTCACAGTGCAAACTTAGAAAAAAGAAATTAATTCTTAAAATCGTTAAATTTTGCGTAGAAATTTTAGTATTTAATTTGGTTGATATACCCAATGCTGTGTTTGGTTTTCTGAACTTAACCAAATAATTTACTGAATTTATGAAATTACCTTTAAATAAATTTTTTTTCAACATTATCAAGATTTTGTATTACGGTATTGTTTCAGCCTATCAAAATAGTATATTTGTGGGATTTTTCAAAAATGCCCAAAAACACTATTACTGCTTATACTTATGGCCGCAGTTGAAGAAAAGACCCGATATTCAGAAACAGAATTAAGGGAATTTGAGGAGATTATTACTCAAAAATTAGATGCAACTCGTAATGAGTTGAATTTTATTAGAGAAACCCTAAGTCGCAAAAACGATAATGGGACTGATTTTACTGCTAACAGCACGAAATTAATGGAAGATGGTGCTGATGTGAGTGAAAAAGAGCAGTTAAGCCAGTCGGCAGGACGTTTACAGAAATTTGCACAACAATTGGAAGCAGCCTTGATTCGTATCAAAAATGGTACTTATGGCGTTTGTCGTGATACTGGGAAACTCATTCCGAAAGAGCGTTTGAGAGCAGTACCGCATACACAGCAAACAATTGAAGCAAAGCTGAAGGCATCGAATTAAGTCTTAGGAAAAGAACCACTATAAAATTCCTCCTTGAAAAGCCTGTGAGAGCGGTCTTTTGCCAAGGTAGTTGGAATTTTTGTCTATAAAAAAAGCCTCATTGTCGGAGGCTTTTTTGTTTTACAGGTTTTTCTACATTTATTTGTTAAAAAAAACTTCTCGACATGAAAAAAACCTCTATTTTTTACTTATTTCTCCTACAAATTGTTGCCAGTCAGGCTTTTAGCCAAGTGGCCGACAGCTATTATTTACCTCAAAATATTACTTACGATGCCAAGATTCCAACGCCACAGAAATTTCTGGGCTATCAGGTTGGCGAGCAACACGTAACTCCTTATGAGACAATTACTTACATGAAAGAATTGGCTCGACTTTCAGACCGTTTTAAAGTTGAAACTTATGCAAAAACTTATGAAAATCGTGAATTACTGCTTGTAACTGTCACTTCTCCACAAAATCATGCTCGAATAGACCAAATAAAAGCTGAACACCAAAAACTCGTAAATCCTTCACAATCAGGTAGCTTGGATTTACAAAAAATGCCAATTGTTGTTTGGATGGGTTATTCTGTTCATGGAAACGAAGCCAGTGGTACAAACTCAAATTTGATGTCGGCCTACTATTTAGCTGCGGCACAAGGGGCTGGTATTGATTCACTTTTGAATGAAACAATTATTTTAATTGACCCTGTTATCAATGCCGATGGAGGCAATCGTTTTGCTACTTGGGTAAATATAAATCGTAGTAATAATTTGGTAAGCGATATTAATAGTCGAGAATTTAGTGAAACTTGGCCAGGGGGTCGCTCAAATCATTATTGGTTTGATATGAACCGTGACTGGCTTTACCAACAAATGCCCGAAAGTAAAGGTCGTTTGACGAAGTTTTATGACTGGAGACCCAATATTTTGACCGACCACCATGAAATGGGCAGTAATTCAAGCTTTTTCTTTCAACCAGGTATTCCGCAACGTACCCATCCACTTACACCTAAAAGAAATATTGATTTGACAATCAAATTTGGCAAGTATCAAGCGGCTGGACTTGATAAAATTGGTTCGGCCTATTATACACAAGAAAACTACGACGATTTTTATTATGGAAAAGGCTCAACGCTACCAGATGTAAATGGTTCAATAGGCATTTTGTTTGAACAAGCCTCTTCTCGTGGACATTTACAAGAAACGAATAATGGTCTTTTAAGCTTTCCGTTCACTGTGAAAAACCAATTTACAGCTACTTTATCAACGTTGCGTGCGGGTCGTGAAATGCGTGTAGAATTGCTCGAACACATGAGAAGTTTTTATAAAGAAACATCGACCGATGCGGTAAAAGGATATGTTTTTGGTGGCGGAAATGATGCCGTGAAAACTTGGGAAATGGTGAATATGTTGAAAAGAAACCAAATTGATGTTTATCATTTGTCAAAAGATGAAACGCAAGATGGCACTTCATTTAGCAAAGAATCTTCTTTTGTTGTGCCTATGAATCAACCACAACATCGCCTTATCAAGTCAATGTTTGAGAAGCGTACTAAATTTGAAGATAGTTTGTTTTATGATATTTCAGCTTGGTCACTCCAATATTGTATGAATGTGCCAACAATTGAAGCAAAAACGGCTATTTCTTTGGGCGAAAAAGTAGAGAAAAATGATTTCCCAAAAGGAAAAGTTTATGGTAAAAGCCCATATGCTTATTTCTTTGAATGGAATAGTTATTATGCTCCTCGTGCTGCTTATGAATTGTTGAAAAAAGGCTATACTTTGAAAGCTGCTTTTGAGCCATTTACAGCCATTGTGGAAGGTAAAGAAAAAACTTTCGATTATGGTACGATTCAGATTTTTAGCAATGGTAGCACCGCTGACCCATCGGCTTTGTTGCAAACACTTGCTGAAAGAGATGGTATAGATTTTTATGCAACACAAACAGGGCTAACACCAAACGGTATTGATTTAGGTAGTGAAAAGTTCAGAAAAATACGTTTACCAAAAGTATTAATGTTGGGCGGAGCAGGTGTACAATCAACCGATGCGGGCGAAATTTGGCATTTGCTTGATACAAGAATCAATATTCCTTTGACCATTGCCGACATTGAAACTGCGAATCGTACAAGTTTAGAAAAATACACCCACATTGTAATGGCTGGAGGAAATTATAATAATCTTTCGGACGAAAAAATCAAACGTTTTGTGCAAGGTGGTGGCGTTTTAGTGGCCATGACAGATGCAGTTGAGTGGGTTTCAGCTAAAAAAATAGCCAATATTACCATCAAAGAAAAACCAAATAATGATGGCAATGGAGAAAAACGACCTTATAATTTACAAGAAAGATATACTGGAGCATTGGAAACGGCAGGAACAATTTTTGAAGCAAAAATCGACCCTTCGCACCCACTTTGCTTTGGTTATAAGCAAGACAAATTAGCTTTATTTAAGGACAACAATATCTTCATGGAAGATACCAAGAATCCTTATAATACGCCAATGGTGTTTACTGCAAATCCATTGTTAGCAGGTTATGTCCATCCAAAAAATGAAAAATTGATTAAAAATTCACCTGCGGCTATTACTTTAAATGTAGGGGCTGGCAGAGTGATTGCATTATCAGAAAATCCAAATTTTAGAGCATTTTGGTATGGTACAAACAAACTTTTCTTAAATACCCTTTTCTTTGGAAATTTGATTGGTGGTGGTAGATTTGGTGGGGAAGAGTAGTATTGGTAGATTAGTTATTGTGAAATTGGTTACTGGTTTATTATCTCAACCTTGCCCAAATATCCAGTAACTAATCACCGCTACGGCGGACCGTTAATTTCCCAATAACCAATTTTGTCGCTTGCCAAGTTTTTTCTACCTTGCGTTAAGTATAAAAGTATTGTATGAATCTAAAAGACGATATGTCTGATTTCTTAAAAATAGGTGAGTTGCGAGAGAATATCGTCAAACTCATAGAAGCAAAATTTGAACTGGCTAAACTGGGTGTTCAAGACAAAATCGAAAGCATTGCAGTGAAAGCTGTTCATGCCCTCGTTACTTTTATTTTAGGTATTGTTGTGCTAATATTTTTGAGTATTCTAATTGCCGTTGGACTCAATATTTTACTCAAAAGCTTGTGGGCTGGATTTTTAATTATATTTGCCGTTTATCTGATTATACTCGCTGTTTTTATTTTTGCCAAAGATGCAGTTATTTCAAGTATTAAGAAAAAAGTAGAAGAAATAGTGGATGAACACATCAATGAAGGCCAATAGCTTAAAACACTAATAGTCAACAAATTAATAGCCTCAAACTACACTTAAAATGTAATTTGAGGCTATTTTTATAAGCAGAAGTTATCAACTAACTCCACTCTCTATCCCACGAATCAATTTTATTCCATTCTTCGGTTGGAGCAAAATAAAGTTCGCCTGATTTAAGGTGTGCTTTTACAACTGCTTCATTTAATTCAACACCTAAACCTGGCTTGTCTGGTACTTTTACAAAACCTTTATCAAAAATTGGTTTTTCGCCTGTAACCAAATCTTCCCACCAAGGCACATCCATGCCATGATGCTCTAATGCTACAAAGTTTTCTGTTGCTGCGGCACAATGTACATTTGCCATAAATGAAACGGGTGTTCCTGCAAAGTGCATCGCCATTGCGATTCCGTGTTCTTCGGCATAATCACCAATTTTTTTGGTTTCTAACAAACCACCCGAACTTGCCAAATCTGGGTGAATCATATCCACCGCACGAGCATTAATCAACTTAATAAACTCTTCTTTTAGATAAATGTCTTCACCTGTAAGTGTTGGTGTATCAATGGCATCTGAAATCTGTTTCCATTGGTCGGTAAATTGCCACGGAATTAAGTCTTCAAGCCAAGCCATTTGGTATTTTTCTACGGCTCGTCCTATTCTAATGGCTGTATTGACATCAAAATGCCCAAAATGATCGGCAGCTAAAGGTACATCATAACCAATCACATCACGCACTTTGCCTACATAATCTGCCATAATTGCTAAGCCTTTGTCGGTAACTTGTACACGAGTAAAAGGGTGTTTGGTCATTCCATAACTTTGAGCATTTCCTTTTTTCAAATCTGAATTTCCCCACTGGCGTTTCACATCCCAAGCATTTGCTCCAATTAATGCTCCAGGAATATCTGCCAAAACTTGAATTCCTAAGTCCATTTTCAAGAAAGTAAGACCTGTATCTAATCTTTCTTTCATTTTCTTAGCAAATTCAACTGGGTCTTTTACTTCTGGCGTATCACCATAAATACGAATATGATCACGGAATTTCCCACCCAACATTTGATAAGCAGGCACACCATAAGCCTTTCCTGCCAAATCCCAAAGAGCCATTTCTACGCCACAAACGCCCCCTGCTGCACGTCCTTGTCCGCCAAATTGCTTGATTGATTTAAATATTTTTTCTACATCACATGGATTTTTACCTAAAAGTCGGCTTTTCAGAAACAAACCATATTTAGCACTCGCTCCGTCACGAACTTCTCCATAGCCAGAAATACCTTGATTAGTGTCAATTCTTAAAATCGGGCAAGTCATTGGAGCTCCAGTAACAACGGCCACTCTTACATCAGTAATTTTCAAATCAGATGGTTTTCCTGCCCGTTTTACTTTTTGGGTGATGAATTCCATCTCTTGTTCTGGTTTTCCATCAAATAAAAGCCCCAAACTTAAACCACCTAATGAAGCCTTTTTGATAAAATCTCTTCGGTTATCGGTTTGCTTTTCTTCTATATTTAGTTGATTATCAAGACTTTCTACTGCTTTAGGACCAGTAGGAACTTCTCCTTTGAATTTGAATCGGTCGAGGTTTAGTTTCATAGTTTTGAAATATTTTAGAGAGTATTTACTTTATTTATGAAGCTTTTTTACCAATTTCGTTCTTTCATATAGGCATCTAATTCTGCTTTCGACATTGGTACTTTACTTGGATTATCTTTTATCCATTGCAAAAAATCTTTTTTGATTTCTTCCGTCCATGCTTGGTCAATCTGACCTGGTGTATATTTTCCTTCACGCAAGCGTTGGTGTCCAAAGCCATCTTTTAGAGCTACAAATTCTGATGTAATGATTACTTTTTCGGCCAAATATGCAGGAATAAAAATAACACCCTCTTTTTTCCCTAAAACCAAATCTCCTGGCATCACGGTCGCTCTACCAATGCGAATGGGGGCATTGATGCTCGTCAGCATCACATCTTTTATGTAAGAAGGGTCATATCCACGTACAAAACCTACAAAACCATCAATTTCTTCTAAACCTTCTAAATCACGCACGCCCGCATCGAAAACCACGCCTGTTTTTGATTTGGCATAAATTGAATTTCCCAAATTGTCGCCGATGAGTGTTCCATCAATGATTTTTCCGTAGCCGTCAGCTACATAAACATCTCCATTTTGGAGCAAGTCGATTGGCCAAGAATTGGGAGAACCCAAACGCCCTTCGGCTTTACCTTTTTCACGAATGGGCTTGTCAATATCTGGTCGAGTGGGCATATATTGTGCCGTAACGACACGTCCAGCTAATGGTTTTTCAGGATGAATAATTTGCCAACCCGCCTCAAATTGATTGTTATAGCCCTCATTTCTTAAAACTCCCCATGCTTCTTCGAGTGAAATATTGGCTAATCTTTTTACTAAATCATCAGAAACTCGTGGTCGCCCGTCGGGAAAACGTTCGCCTTTCCATTGTGAAGTGAAAAGTAGAATTTGCTCTTTTGGCCACTGAATTTGTTGAGAAAAAGCATTTTCAGACAAACATAAAAACCCAAATGCAGTAGTTAGAAGGAATTTTTTCATAGTTTATTGAGGAGGTTTAAAGATTTTAGGCTAAAACTCATCTTTTAATTTTTCGTACACACGCTCAAATTTTGCATGCAAAACCGTGTAGGTTTGTCCGTTTTTCTGATTTGGAAAAAACGCTTTCTCATTATTTTCAATGGTGTGTTTCGGTTCGATATTTAAGGCTTTCATTGCAATCAGTACCGCTCCCCAAGCCGAACCTTCGACATTATCTAAAACAACTACTTTTTTTTGGAAAATATCGGCAACTAATTGCAACCAAAAATCACTTTTGGCAAAACCTCCGCTCGCACAGATTTCATCCACAGGAAATTTTTCCATCAACACCTTTCCAACAGAATAGAGATTCAAAATCAAGCCTTCCATCACCGCACGAGTAAGGTGTGCTTGTGTGTGATTAATGCTGAGTCCGAAAAAAACACCTTTGGCATCGGCATTCCAAACTGGGGCTCTTTCTCCTAAAATATAAGGCAAAAACAATAGATTTTCAGCTCCAGCTGGAGTTTTTTCAGCATTTTCAATTAATTCTTCTGTCGAAGTAAGTGTTTGTAATATTTGTTCTTTTAACCATTGAATTACAACTGCTCCATTGTTTGTGGCACCACCAATTACATGCTGATTATCAGAAAGCAGATAGTTGAATGTTCGCATCTGTGGGTCAGTATAATACTCATCGACACAAATCCTAACCGCCCCGCTCGTTCCCATAGTGAATGCCAACTTACTTTTGCCCATTGCACCTGTGCCTAAATTGGCTAATGGGCCATCGGCCGCACCTATAAAATAGTTGAGCGAATTGATTGTTCTCGAAAATGTTGTCGGAACAATTTTTGGCAATTTTTCTTCCGTTATTCCAACTAATGTTAAGGCTTTTTTGTCCCAGCACAAACCTTTAATATTCATCATGCCTGTTGCCGAGGCAAGCGAGGTATCTATTTCATAATGTCCAAAGAGTTTGTACCAAACATATTCTTTTATACCGATAAACTTATGGGTTTTTTCAAAGATTTCTGGTTGGTTTGTCTTCAACCAAAGTATTTTACACAAAAAAGAAAATGGATGAATGGGTGTGCCTGTATTTTGGTAAATCTCTTGCCCTAGTTCACTTTTTTTAAGTGTATTTCCTATTTCGATTGCTCGATTATCTGCCCAAACGATGAGATTTGTTAAAGGGTTTCCATCAATATCAACCGCCATAATGCTGTGCATTGCTGATGAAAAACTAAGTGTTTCAAGCAAAGAGCGTTTATCTAAAAATGCCAAACATTCTGTTACAGCAGTATAAATTTCATCGGGATTTTGTTCGCTCCAATTGGGTTTTGGGTGAAACATCTCATAAGCTACACTTTTTTGAGCCAAAACCTTACCTGAAATATCAAAAACTACACCTTTGGTGCTTGTTGTGCCAATATCAATGCCTGTGAAATACAAGTTTCTAAAATTTAGTAAATGAGTGATTTAGCGAATGTGTGATTTCTTTGTTAGTGAATGAGTGATTTGTGAATATGTAATTAATTGCTCTTTGAAAAATCACTCATTCACTAAATCGCAAATCTCTCAATAAATAATCACTCATTTTTTTCTACTGCATGTCCTCCAAATTCGTTTCTCAAAGCAGCTACTACTTTTCCTGAAAAAGTATCGGTTTGTTGTGAGCGATAACGCATCATCAATGAAAGTGCGATAACTGGCGTTGCAACACCCATATCAAGAGCTGTTTCGAGCGTCCATTTTCCTTCACCCGAAGAGTGCATGATTCCTTTGATGGCATCCAGTTTTGCATCTTTTTTGAAAGCATTTTCTGTTAATTCCATCAACCATCCTCTCACTACTGAGCCGTGATTGAAAAGTTTGGCAACAGCTTCAAAATCAAGGTCATAATTTGACTTTTCAAAAACCTCAAATCCTTCGGCAATGGCTTGCATCATGCCATATTCGATGCCATTATGTACCATTTTTACGAAATGTCCACTACCCGCTTCGCCTGTATATAAATAACCATTTTCAAGCGAAATATCTTTGAAAACTTTTTCCACATACTCAAATGTTGATTTGTCGCCACCAATCATGGTGCAAGCACCATTCAAAGCTCCGCTCGTTCCACCACTTGTGCCACAGTCTAAAAATGCGATTTGCTTAGTCTTTAGGTAATTATATCGTCTAACTGAATCTTTAAAATTGGAATTTCCGCCATCAATGATAATATCGTTTGGCTTGAGTGAATCAACTAATTCTTCTATTACTTCATCTACAATTTCGCCAGAAGGTACCATTAGCCAAATTACTTTTCTACCTTTTAGCTTACTACAAAGACTTTCTAAAGAATATGCTCCCAAGATTCCACCCTCTTCGCCTATTTTATCAACTGATTGCGTACTGACATCGTATGCTACAACTTCATAATGATTATTTCTTAAATTTAGAGCTAAATTATAGCCCATTTTACCAAGTCCTACGATTCCAATTTGCATAGTTCAATTTATTTTATGTATTCTCGATTTAAATCGTAAAAATACAAAACCCCGTCAACAATTTTATATGATTAAAGTGATTTTCAAGATTTACTTGATTATGTACTAATTTATCTTAAAATCTCATTTTAATTATGCTACTATTGACGGGATTTTCAAATTTTTTATTTATCCCACCAAACTTTGGTATCTAAATCATCAGCACCCATTCTTGCGATGGCTTCTTTTACATTCGTACTATTGATTGATATTTCTGAATTTGGATATGTCAATCTTTTAATAAAATCACCTTTAATTGATTTTCCAGGAAAAGGATTCGGTGTTAACTTCGGAAAACCACTTCTTCTAAAATTAGCAAATGTTTCAGGGCCATTTAAGAAAGATGCTACCCAATATTGTGTATTAATCTGCTCCAAAGCTGAAGCACTAACAAAAGGATTTGCCACAAGATAAGCATCAATTGCAGCAGCAGGCACGGCACTGTTTGCATCATAAGAAGCGAGTTGTTCCATGTGAGCTCTTACTCCATTATTGTAATATGTTTCAACCGAACCTGTTGTCCAACCTCTTTGAGCTGCTTCGGCTAAAAGCAGTTGTGTTTGAGCATAAGTGACAATAAACATCGGGCTTTGGGTTTTTACCATGCGTGTTCTATCAACTTGTGTAAAATCATAGAAACTTTTTAAGTTTGCTGCTTTTACTGGCCCACTGATAGAGTTGTTATCATATCCAAAAGGCATCCCTATTTGAATAGAAGGGTCAGTAGAAGCTCTTGCTGCTGTTTGTTCAGGTCCAGAGCTTGCTCCAACATAACGCACGGCAATAGATTTTAGGCGAGGATCATTCGTTGTCTTCAAATAATCAACAAAAGGTGCAGACATATAAAAATTAGCCGCTTCAGTTGAGTTCAACATTTGTCCAAGTCCATTGGTATAATTAGCATCGTGTCTAATAACAGCGTTATCAGCATTTGAGACTATCAAGCCACCAGCTATTGCTTTTGTTACTACTTGTTGAGCTTGGGCAGCATCAACCTTGCTTAATCGCATACCAGCTCTTAATAACAAAGAGTTGCCAAATTTTTTCCATTTTGCGACATCCCCTCCATACAATACATCGGCCGTTTCAATCGTTTTGGTTGCATCCAATGCAGCAGTTGCTTCTGTAAGTTCTTTAATAATTCCTGCATAAACTGTTTGTTGTGTATCATATTTAGGCAGGATTATTTGCGAGATATATCCTACTCCCGCTTCTGTATAAGGTATATCGCCATAAGTATCAGTCAATACCATGAAAGCGTGTGCTTGCCAAATACGAGCCATATTGTATAAATTGCTTCGAGCTGGAGTTGCTTTTGTTGCATTAATCACATCAGCAGTATTACGAACAACCGAACGATAAAATCTTTGCCAAACCTGTGAAGTACCATCACGGTTATCTTGGTTAAAATTAGCTCCTGTTAAAACACCCGAATTGGGTGAAACCATTTGCTGTACAACACCAATTTCATATTGAACTGTCCCACTCGGAAATGAGGCGTTAATAAGGGCATTATTTAAAGTAAAAACTGGGTTAATTGCCGTGGCTGCGGTTTTATTAACATTAAGTTCGTCGAAGCCTTTGTCGCAACTTGTCAATCCCAAAACTGGGAGTGCAAGCAACATTATTTTAAATATATTTTTCATATAAAATCTTTTAAAAATTTATCGTTATACCTTTTTAATACCTCTCTCTCCAGAGAAAAGGTTTTAGAATTTAACATTCAAATTGAAACCCATGCTACGAGTCGTTGGAAGGCCTGTTGACTCCATTCCTACGAGGTTATCAGATGTATAACCAAATGATTCTGGATCAATATTTGGAACCCATTTTTTCAAGAGCAAAACATTGTTGGCCACAAAACTCAACTTCATAGATTTCACTGGGAAGTTTCTTGGTAAAAATTTAGTTATATCATATCCAGCAGTAATTTGACGTAGTTTCCAGAAACCACCATTATAAATAACTGGTTCAACCAAAGCCAAAGATCTTACCACCGACCAATAATCTTGCACTGGAGCTTTTACTGTGTTTGTCTCACCTTTATCATTTACCCCAACACCTAAAACACCACCTTCTCTTCCGACCAAAGTTTCTTTGCTAAGACCATGACGAAAAGCATTGAAGTTTGTTCCTGAAAGCATCATATTACCCAATTTGAAGTCAACTAAGAATGAAAGGTTGATACCTTTATAATTGAAAGCATTATTGATACCACCTACCCATTTTGGTAATGCACTACCAAAAGGAATCAAATCTGCTGTGCGAAGCGGAATACCATTGCCTCCAAAAACCATTTGACCTTGAGCATCTCTTTTGTAGCCAAAACCATAGATTTGACCCATTTCCTTGCCAACAACTTGTCGCAATTCGCCATTAAAAACGTGCGTTCCTACGGTAATTCTTTCACCAGGGGTATCAGTCAATAAACTTAAAACTTTGGTGATATTGTACGAACCATTGAAAGTCAAATCCCATTGTAAATCTTTATTTTTGATTGGAACGAGATTTAACAAAAATTCAATCCCATTATTTTGTCCCTTTCCACTATTAATCAAAGTCGTTTGAAAACCCGAAGCATCAGATACTTGAGCTGCCACGATTTGGTCAGTTGTTATTTTTTGATAAACTGCCATATCCAAACCTACCCTGTTATTAAATAACTTGAGTTCTAAACCAACTTCTTTTTCTGAAGTTCGCATTGGGCGAAGGTTGGCATTCGGTAATGTTGACCCCGAAGAGCCACCAACTGGCTGTAAGGCTCCTGCTGGATTAGCAAATAAGTTTCCATTAATTCCATAAAATAAATTATTAGAATAAGGAGAAACGTCTGTATCACTACCCACTTCAGCATAAGCAACTCTCACTTTTCCAAAGCTCAACCAACTTGGTGCAGACTTGAATGCTTGTGAGAAAACAAAACTTCCCGAAACCGAAGGATAAAGAATACTTCTATTAGCTGGCGAAAGTGTTGAAAACCAGTCATTTCTAAGTGTAGTATTCAGGTACAAAAAGTTTTTATATGAAAATTCTCCCGAACCATAAACCGAGTTTACTGCTCTTTCTGATAAACCATATTGTGGATCTTTTACTCTACCATTTTGGACTGTGTAAAGGCCTCTCACCACAAAGTCTGTCACTTGAACACTGTTCAAATCTGAACGACGATACATTTGGTTACCGCCCACATTCAAATCAACACCGAAATCACCAAATTTTTTGCTTGCAGCCACCAAAATGTCAGCATTGGTTTCTCTAAATCTACGTGACTCTTGGGTATATACGCCATTGACAAAACCCGCTGGTGCTGCAGCCAAAGATGCTTGTCCAGTTGGGAAGTTATTGTAATCTTGGTCACGTGACCAGTAATCTTGTCCTACCCTTCCTTGTACATATAGCCAAGATAAAATATTGTATTTCACAGCAATATTTCCAAAAATTCTATCACGTCTAATATTTTGAAATTGCTCAGACAATGTAAAATAAGGATTGGTACGATTCTGAAATCTTGAATAAATATACTCATTGCCAGCAGCATTGAATTTCTTCGCTTCTAATAGATCGAAAGGCATTGAGTTTGCCATATTAGATATTGCTGTAGGAATTGAGTTATCTTGATTGGCTATATTTGGTGGATTTCTATTATACTCATTTGAATAATTAACATTTCCTGAAAAACTCAATTTTTTTGATAAGTCATAAGCAAAACCCATGTTAATGGTTTTTCTATTAAAGGTATTATTGGGTACTACACCTTTATTATCCATGTTGGCAAATGATAAATTAAAGCCTCCTTTTTCACTATTTGAAGACAATGAAATAGTATTCGTAAAGTTCGAGCCATTTCTATAAAACTTTCTAATTCTATTATAAACAGGCACATACGGCACAGAAACGCCATCAAAAAGCACCTGTGTCATGCCAGGTTGAAATTTTTCACCAAACGACCACTGTCCCGAAGTTGGGTTAGGTGCTGTTGGACGAACACCGTTTTCTCCTTGACCATATTCATATTGATAATCGGTAAAATCTAAAGGTGTTTCGTTGGTATAATTTGAATTGAAACTCACACCAATTCCTCTTCCATCTCCTCTTGATTTGGTTGTAATCATAATCACACCATCTTTTGCACGTGAGCCATAAAGAGCAGCAGCCGTTGCTCCTTTTAAAACTGTCATACTCTCAATATCATCAGGGTTAATACTCGAAAGCCCATCACCTCCATCTGAAGTATTTCCTCCACCTCTTACACCAATTGAGTTATCTGAAGCAGCATTTCCTGGGTTTGTACCGAAATTTGTATTATCAATTGGCACTCCATTAATTACAATTAAAGGGGTATTTTGCCCCGAAAATGATGACTGACCACGAATACGAATTTTTGAACTACCCGCTGGGCCTGTTCCCATAGCTGAGATATTCACACCAGCGATTTTTCCTTGTAAGGCATTCACAAAGTTTGGTGAACGATTGACCGTAATTTGTTCGGCATTTACTGTCGTAGTTGCATAACCCAATTTTTTGGATTCTTTCTTGATACCTAAGGCAGTAACCACCACTTCTTCCAAACTTTGGGCATCTTCATCAAGCGAAACATTGATAATAGATTGATTACCCACTTTAATCTCTTGATTCTTAAATCCAATAAAACTAAAGACCAATGTTGCATCAGAAGAGGCATTTACGATAAAAGTACCATCAGCATTGGTATTTGTACCAGTATTAGTACCCTTCACCTGCACTGATACTCCAGGAAGTACGGCACCATCTTTGGCTGCTGACACTTTTCCTGAAATTTTCTGAGCGTAAGTTGCTACTGAAAATAACAGCAATAGCATAAAAAGTAGAATTTGTTTTTTCATGAGTAGATAGATTAGTTTTATTTCTGGGTAGCAAATTTCTTAAACAAATGTTGCGAAAACTTCCAAATGCTTACAGTGGTGAATTTTATAATGATTGCATGAAAAAATTGTAATATTTTTACAAAGCTTTTGGCCGTTAGCATTTTGCTATTAGCTTGTCAATAAATTTTTATCATTCTAAAATAGAAAAAGCTAAAAACCAAATCGCTAATAAATACTTGAAAAGAACATTTAGTTATTAGCTAAAATCAGTTTAATGTTTTTTTACATTCTAAATAAAAGCTAAACGCTAATAGCCTAATCGCTAACAGCTAACAATGACCATTTTTTCTTTACATAAAGGCAAATCGCCTGAAATACAGGCCTTCCCTCATTTGATTGAATTTTTTCGCAAAAAAATTCAACAAGTGCAACCAAACTCTATGCCTTTGAAAGAATGTCATGGTTTAAAAATCATGTTTGTCTTAGAAGGCAAATTTGAGTGGAGTGTCGATAATCAAGCGGTTACACTTTACCCTAACGATGCGATTTTGATTTTTCCAAAGCAAGTTTTTGGTGGTTTGAAAGAAATGTGGGATGTAGGAGTTGTTGCTTCTATTACTATTAGTCCTCGCTTTTTTTCAGAAGATGGGGAATTAATTTTAGGTGAATGGAGTAGTATTTTAGAAGCCGAGCAGCGATTGATTGGCAAACTTTTTTCTTTGAGTAAAAAACCATTACTCCAAAATTTTAAGCAATTGGGAGAGGTTTTACAAAAGATTGAAAATGAGTTATTGACAAATGAATTAGGTTTCAAAACTCGAATCAATCATTTACTTGATGAATTAATAATTATAACAGCTCGACAGTTAACTAAGCAAGACAACCAACGACGAGATTTTCCTCAGACTTTTCAGAAACTCGACCAGATTTTACGTGCCAACCTTGCTCATCCTTGGACAGTTGAAGAAATGGCAGTCATTATGGGACTTGGTACAACGGCTTTCACTGAAAAAGTAAAATCCTATTCGGGGTTTTCACCACTCAACTATTTGATAAATTTAAGGATTTCGGAAGCCATTCGCCTCCTAAAATCATCCAACCTCAGTCTAACTGATATTGCTTTAGACACGGGTTTCTATTCCTCACAACACTTTTCAACAACATTTAAAAAATTAACAGGTTATACACCTGGGCATTTTAGAAAAACACCTTAAAAATAATTATGAATACGTGAGTGATAGGATGAGTGAATAATAAAAATAATCCACTCTCTCACTCATTCTATCATTCACTTACTCATTGAGACTTATGGAAACTATCATTACAATCGACATCGAAACAACTGCGGTAAGAGTTATTGCTTTCGATCTAAAAGGTCGGCAAGTTGCTGCACGAAAAGGAACATATCCAACCTTTCATGCCAAGCCAGACATTAGTGAACAAGACCCTGAACAGGTTTTCATTACAGTACTCTTTGTCTTAAAAGGCTTGCTCAATGACCCTGTTTTTATGAAAAAAAATAAGGTTTTGTCTATTGCTTTTAGTTCATCCATGCACAGCGTTTTACCAATTGATAAAAATGGTGTGCCATTAGGGAATGCCATAATATGGGCCGATAATCGGGCAAGTAAAGAAGCTACTGAGTTGAAAAAATCTGCTTTAGGCATTGAAATTTATCAAGCTACTGGTACACCAATTCACCCGATGTCGCCTTTGGCAAAAATTACTTGGATTAAGAATCATGACCCCGAACGATTTGCTAAAACCAGCAAATTTATTGCGTTGAAAGAGTATATTTTGCATCAATTTACGGGTGATTATTTAATTGATTATAGCTCGGCTTCGGCAACAGGACTATTTAATATCCATGAATTGAGATGGGAACAAAAATCTTTGAATTTTGCAGGAATTACGAGTGATCATCTTTCAGAACCAACTTCAATCTTTAATTCTGACTTAAGACTGCGACCTGCTTTAGCAAAATCATTGCGACTTTCTGACAAAACTAAAATAATTATCGGTAGCAGTGATGGCTGTTTGGCAACACTCGGCTCAGGCGTTGTTGGAGAAGGGCAAGCAACCATTTCTATCACTTCAAGTGGTGCTGTGCGGGTAGCAGGGAATGAAGTTTTACAAGATGAAAAACAACGTTTTTTTAATTATATCCTTGACAAAGGTCGCTACATTTCTGGGGGTCCCACCAATAATGGCGGGGTTGCTTTTGAGTGGTTTGCTCGTCAATTTGGCAATTTCAATAATGGACTTGACTTTGAAGATAGTATCTATGATTTATTTAAAGATGCAGCACAGGTATCGGCAGGTGCTGATGGCTTACTTTTTCTGCCTTATTTATTGGGAGAAAGAGCTCCTCTTTGGAATGCCAATGCTCGTGGCGTTTATTTTGGTATAAATATTACGCACGAACAACAACATTTTGTGCGAGCAACCATCGAAGGAATATTATATGAGATATATAGCATCGGTAAACTACTTCAAAATTACCGAAAAATCGATAATTTATATGTCAATGGTACTTTTGCAACACTTCCGCTTTGGTCACAAATCATTTCGGATATGTTTGGAAAACAGGTAAATGTCAATGACAACCATGATAGCTCTAATGTTGGAGCTGCGATGCTGGCTTTGACAGAAATGGGCATTTTCAGCTCATTGGACGAAGCAGCCAAAACAATACAATCTTCAATAACCTATCAACCCAATCAAGCAAACCATCAAAAATATCAAAAATTCTATGCTATTTTTGAGACATTGAGTCATAAACTTGCCGATGAATTTGATTTGATTGCTGAATTACAACAAAACCAAGTAGATTGATTCTTTTGCTTTTTACGATTAGTCCTTAGCTTTTAGAAAAAAAATATTTACTTTGTTGCTAATTACCTTCTAATAAACTTTTTTAAAGGCTAATCGCTAAATGCTAACCTACTATGAAAGAACGCCTTACCTCTCTTGATGTTTTTAGAGGCATGACAATCATGTTCATGACCATCGTAAATAACCCAGGAGATTGGGGAAATATATACGCCCCACTCGAACATGCCGAATGGCACGGTTGCACGCCTACCGACTTAGTTTTCCCTTTCTTTCTATTTATTGTTGGTATTTCGACTGTACTTTCGATGCCAGTAAAAAGGTTTGACCAATCTATTTTAGAAAAAATATTGACTCGTGCTTTACGAATTTTCTTGTTAGGTTTATCACTTAATTTCTTTTCAAAAATACATATCGGCTCGCTTGAAGGTATTCCATTGATGCTCATTCGTTTGGTATTTACAGCTATCATAACTGTCTTATTATTAGGAGAATACGAGCGTAAAAAGCAATTATATGCAGCCATTGGATTATTTATTTTGATGATGGTTTTATGCTTTGGTGGATTTGAAGAATTCAGTTCAGTACGAATTCCTGGGGTTTTGCAAAGAATTGCGGTTGTGTATCTAATCGTTTCGATTATTTATGCCACAACTAATACTACTGTACAAATCATTATTGGTTTAGTTTGCTTATTGGGGTATTGGGCATTGATGACGCTCGTTCCCGTACCGAATGTTGGAGCGGCCAATTTTGAAAAAGGCACTAATCTTGCCGCTTGGCTTGATAACTATTTATTACCTGGACATCTTTGGGTAACATCCAAAACTTGGGATCCAGAAGGTATTCTTAGCACACTTCCTGCTATCGGAACGGGTTTGGCAGGTGTTTTTACAGGAAAACTATTAACCAATAAATCTCCGAAAAACAAAAAAGCGATTTATTTACTCTCAGCAGGTGTATTGGGAGTAATGATTGGTTTACTCTGGAACGATGTTTTTCCAATCAATAAAGCACTCTGGACGAGTTCTTATGTGTTTTATGCAGAAGGTCTTGCACTTTTGGTACTTGGAGTACTTTATTTTATTGTTGATGTACTTGGTTTTGATGTTTGGACAAGACCTTTTGTGATTTTTGGTGTAAATCCAATGTTGGTTTTTTTCTTTTCGGGAATTATACCACGTGCTTTGAATATGATAAAAATTGCCCAACCCGAAAACCTTGAAAATCCAGAAGCAGGCTTGATTTCTTGGCTTTATACGCATTGGATTGTCCCATTTTTTAGCGAACCTAAAAATGCTTCTTTGGCAGGAGCATTGGCGTATCTATTGATTTGGTTTGTAATTTTAGTTTGGTTTGATAAAAAGAAAATGATCTTTAAGGTTTGATTTTCTTCATTTGAAAGAACAATGCCATTTATTAAAAATGACGAAACATTAGCTTTCTGATTAACTTGATATTGGATGTTGAACGATAATTTTAATTGTACTTAAGTTCTCCATTCTTTATTTCATTTCAACTACTCTTGCTGTTTTCTAAGAAAATATGCCTAATTTTGCACTTTAATCATTCATTTCACAAATAATATGACTACCGAACAATTGAAGGAGTTAAAGGCCAGATTAGCGGCTTTGAGGGGGTATCTTTGACTACGATAGCAAAAAAGAACAACTCGAAGATTTAGAAAATCAAACTGCACAACCAGAGTTTTGGACTGATGCCGTAAAAGCCGAAACGGTAATGAAGCAAGTTCGTGCCTTGAAAGGTTGGACTGTTGGTTACGAAAATGCCGCCGCCGTCATAGGTGACCTCGAAACACTTTATGAATTTTATGAAGCGGGCGATGTTAGCGAAGAGGAAGTGGATGAAGAAGGCAAAAAAGTAGAACTTGTATTGGAAGATTTGGAGTTGAAGCGAATGCTTTCTAACGAAGAAGACCAATTTAGTGCAATACTCGAAATAAATGCTGGTGCTGGTGGTACAGAAAGCCAAGACTGGACAAGTATGCTGATGCGGATGTACTTGATGTGGGCAAATAAAAAAGGTTATAAAGTTTCAGAACTTGACTTCCAAGATGGTGATACTGCTGGCGTAAAATCAGTTTCTTTGCAAATCGAAGGGCCTATGGCTTATGGTTTCTTGAAATCTGAAAATGGTGTACATCGCTTGGTGAGAGTCTCGCCTTTTGACTCAAATGCACGCCGCCATACTTCATTTGCATCGGTGTTTGTAACACCTTTAGTCGATGAAACGATTACTATTGAAATCAATCCTGCCGATATTGAAATACAAACATCTCGTTCGGGCGGTGCTGGCGGACAAAATGTCAATAAAGTAGAAACAAAAGTACAATTGACGCACAAACCTACGGGCATTGTGATTGTTTGTCAAGTTGACCGTAGCCAGCTTGGCAACCGTGAGCGTGCTATGCAAATGTTGCGTTCAAAACTCTATCAATTGGAAGTTGACAAACGCAATGCCGCAAGAGCAGAAACCGAAGCAGGAAAAATGAAAATTGAATGGGGTTCACAAATCAGAAGTTATGTATTAGACGACCGACGTGTAAAAGATCACCGAACAAATATTCAAACATCAAATACAGAAGCTGTTTTGAATGGTGAAATTGATGATTTCATCAAAGGTTATTTGATGGAAAATTAAAAGTAGTCAACATTAATTCTTTATATTAAGGAGATGGTTTTATTTGGATGCAAATTTCAAAATATACCCATCTCCTTTTGCTCCTTCTGATGAAATATACAAATCGCCTTCTGGTGTAAAACAAATTCCTTCTGGTTGACGAAATAGCTTTTCATCTAATTCAACTAAAGCCAGTTTCTCTCCTGCTGGCGACAAAATCAATAGTTTTTTTCCTTGTGAAGAAATAATATACAGTTCGTCTGTGAGTGGATGTACTGCAATTCCTGAAGGAGCAAACGTTTTTTTGCCATCGCTACCTTTTATCATGTCCTCTGAAATTGAAATATACTTTACAAGGGTTTCTTTTGCTAAATCGTAAGCATAAATTACTTTTTTGTCGTTTTTATCTTTTATTCGCTCTTTCGTTACCAATAAGAGGCTTTTAGTCGAAGGATTATAACTCAACCCTTCATATTCAACCACATCAGGATGCGAACAATCTATTTTTCTTTCTTCTTCTGTTCCAATTTTAAAGCCTTTAATTTTACCATTGCTTTTCATTATAAAAATCTCATCATCTACTACTTCAATACCTTCATAATCACCTTTTTTCCCAATTTCTATTTTTTCTACAATTTCTCCCTGCTGTAAATCATAAATAAAAACATTCCCTTTTTCGTCATTTACACAAGCCAATTGATTGTTTTTATAAAATGATAACCCAGAAATTTCTTTCATGTTTTCAGGAAGAATCATACTTTTTGTGGGATTTTGTAAATCATACGCAACTATATAGTTGCTTTTTTTCTTTTTGGGAAAACAAGCAACTACGACTATTGTAATAACTATGATTACAAAAACAATTGAGAGAATATTCATAAAAATGTAATTTTGGAGTATAAAAACAACAAAGCAACAATTAGAAAAATCTAACTGTTGCTTTGTATCGTAATGAAAAGTATAAAGTAGTAGGATAAAATTGTTTTATAAATAAATAAGTATAAATATCTGATTATCAGCCATATCCACTCATTCTATTATTCACTTTTCTATCATTACCTTACTTAATATTCATCTTCATTAAAGAAAAAGTCATCCTTGGTCGGATAATCAGGCCAAATCTCTTCGATGCTCTCATACGGCTGTCCGTCGTCTTCAAGTTCTTGTAGGTTTTCGATTACTTCAATGGGAGCCCCCGAACGAATCGAAAAATCTATCAACTCATCTTTTGTAGCGGGCCACGGAGCGTCTTCCAAATACGACGCAAGTTCAAGTGTCCAATACATAGTCTTTAATACTTATTTAGTGTTACAAAAAATTTAGGCTGCAAAAGTATAACAATTTTTAATTTGTTAAATGAAATAACGAAAAAATCTATTTAATTTCAAACGTTTTTTAAGGAAATTATTGTAAAACAAGTGAAAATAAATTATTTTATTTCTTAAAAAGCCTGATAATCAACTAATTATGAAGGGAAAATTCTTAGAATTTAGCAACCAATAATTAGTCAAAAATATCAGAAATTTTGCCTTTTTATTATTTTTCAAGATAAATTTTTCATTTCTCCATAGCTAAGCCGTGCAACACACCGCACTTTGCTATAAGCTAAAACCTTTTCCAAATGAAACGATATACATTTGCCCTCGACCTTGTTGATGACCCAAAAATGATTGCTGAATATGAAAAATATCACGAGAAAATAAGCGACGAAATAGCTAAAAGTATCACGGATTCGGGTATTACTCAGATGGAAATTTTCCGAATCGGCAATCGTTTATTTATGATTATGGAAACAGAAGACGATTTTTCATTTGAAAAAAAGGCAGAAATGGATACCAATAATCCAAAAGTTCAGGAATGGGAAAACCTTATGTGGAAATATCAGCAAGCTCTACCAATGGCAAAAGAGGGCGAAAAATGGTTATTGATGAAACAAATTTTTAAACTGGTGTAGAAAAAACTGCCCTCGTTCATTATAAATACTTTCGAAAAAATAGTCATTCGCACCTTTATATTCGTCATTTAATCAGTCATTGGTTTCAAGACAAAACACTAAAAACGTCTTATTTTTCATAGAAATTCAGTAGTTTTGCAAAAAAAATAAAAACAAACGCAAAATGGCAACCAATAGAACATTTACGATGATTAAGCCACACGCTGTGGCAGATAACCATATCGGCGGTATTACGGCAATGATTGAAGCAGCTGGTTTCAGAATCGTAGCAATGAAAAAAACACAATTATCGGCAGCTCAAGCTGGCAAATTCTACGAAGTGCATATAGAAAGAGGCTTTTATGGCGAATTATGCGAAATGATGTCATCAGGACCAATCGTACCGATGATTTTAGAAAAAGAAAATGCTGTGGCTGATTTCCGTACTTTGATTGGAGCAACCAATCCAGCGAATGCAGAAGATGGAACAATTCGTAAAAAATATGCAAAATCAATGGGCGAAAACGCCATTCATGGTTCAGATTCTGATGAAAATGCCGCTATCGAAGGATCATTTTTCTTTGGTACAACGGAGCAATATTGATTTAATCTTAATCATTGTATAATGAAGAATAACGAGTTACGAATGGCGATTAAGGATTGATAAAGTATTAATAATCAAGCACTTATTACTATTAAATTATAATTTCTGAGAAATCATTCGTAATTCGTAATTCGTAATTCGTAAATTACTATGTCTCTTGGCTTAGAAAAATTAGCAACAGAGTCTGCTTCTCACTACGATAATCTCGAAAAAATGTCTGTAAGAGATTTGCTCGAAGGTATCAATAATGAAGATAAAACTGTACCTTATGCTGTAGAAAAGTGCATACCTCAAATCGAGGCTTTGGTTAATCAAATCGTACTACGCATGAAAAACGGTGGACGAATTTTCTATATTGGTGCGGGAACAAGTGGTCGCTTGGGTGTTGTCGATGCTTCTGAATGTCCACCAACTTTTGGTGTACCGTTTGGAATGGTTGTAGGCATCATGGCTGGTGGCGACAAAGCCATCAGAAAAGCTGTTGAAAATGCCGAAGATGATATTCAACAAGCATGGAAGGATTTAGAAGAATATGACATCAACCAGAATGATACACTTATTGGCATCGCCGCTTCAGGTCGCACACCTTATGTAATCGGTGGTTTGCGAACAGCTCGTGAAAATGGCATTCTGACAGGTTGTGTCGTATGCAATGCAGGAAGTGCTGTTGCAGCAGAAGCCGAATTCCCAGTAGAAGCTGTTGTAGGGCCCGAATTTATTACAGGAAGTACTCGCATGAAATCAGGAACTGCTCAAAAGTTGGTTTTGAACATGATTTCAACAAGCGTAATGATTCAATTAGGTCGAGTAAAAGGCAATAAAATGGTCGATATGCAACTTACTAATCTCAAATTAGTAGAAAGAGGCATAAGAATGGTGATGAATGAACTCAATATTTCACACGAAAAAGCAAGCGAACTTTTACATAAATACGGTAGCGTGAGAAACGCAGTTACTAATTATGAGTTATGAATTATGAGCGGTCCGCCGCCGCGGCTATGAGTTTTTTGTAAAAAATATCTCATATCTCATATCTCATATCTCATATCTCAAAAAAGATGTGGGACTGGTTTTCAATAGAATGGCTTAGTTGGCAAACCTTACGGTCATTCGTTTGGGCAGAAAGACTATACCTTTATGGTATCGCTGGCGTTCCTCTTTTATTTGTACTTCGTTGGCTTTTTTATAATCGTGGTCAACAAAAATTAGGGCTTTCGCTCTCCAAACCTCAACTCAAAACAAGCTGGATAAGCTATTTACGCTTTATTCCTCCCCTTTTATTTTCTCTCGGTATTGTATTTGTATGCCTTTCTCTTGCTCGTCCTCAGCGAGTACGTGAAAGCAAAGAGCAATTTTCAGAAGGAATTGATATTATGCTTGCAATGGACATTTCTGAGTCAATGTTGGCAACGGATTTGAGTCCTAATCGCTTAGATGCAGCCAAAAATGTTGCCCGTGAATTTGTTAAAGGTCGCCTTCAAGACCGCATCGGATTAGTAGTTTTTGCAGGAGAATCATTCTCCATCTGTCCCCTAACAACCGATTATGAAATGTTGAATCAATACCTCAATGAAATCAATAGTAATCTTATAAAAACTACTGGTACTGCCATTGGAAGTGCATTAGCAACCTGTATTAACCGCTTGCGTGAAGTGCCAAGCAAGAGTAAAGTTGCCATTTTATTGAGTGATGGAGATAATACCGCAGGTACGCTCGATCCACTTACAGCAACAGATTTAGCAAAATCTTTCGGAATCAAAGTTTATACAATTGCAGTTGGAAGTAATAGTCAAAGTGAAAAAATTGATGAAAATACCTTACGAGAAATAGCAAAAGAAGGCAATGGCCAGTTTTTTCGAGCCACTGATAATCAAACACTCAAAAACATTTTTGAACAAATCAATCGTTTAGAAAAGGTAAAAATCAAAGATAATGTTTACCGTGATGTAGAGGATTTTTACTATATTTATCTCAACTGGGCTGTGGTATTTTTATTGGCGGCGTTCTTTTTCAAAAACACCTTTATTGGTAATATTTTAGAGGATTAATATATTATTTTCTCATGAATTGCTTACAAATAAAGTAATTATTAGTTTTAAAAAACTGATTTTCTTCTATTAATCAATAACCGTTTGTTTCATGTCAAATAAGAAAAAAATCATTTACAGTTTATTATTGATTGCCGTTTTAGGTATCGTTTATGCTGGAAACTATGCTATTCAATATGCCTACATTGGTTCTTCGTATGATGCCAAAACAGTTTGTTCTTGTATGTTTGTTTCTGGTCGAGAGCTTGATAATATCAAGTCAGAAGACTTATATGCCGTGCCTTTTGCCAATATTATTGTTGATAAAGAAAAACAAACTGTAACAGCCAATATTTATGGTTTGGCCGAAACAAAAGCCATTTATCGCAAAGGTTTAGGCTGTACACTTGTTAATGAGCTTTCAGAAGAAGAAATTCGCCAACAACCAAGTGTTCCTTCCGCCGATACTTTGACTGAAAAACTATCATTGACCACTTCTAATGAAATTGATAAAGTAGCTTTAGATAAAATTATAAATGCTGCTTTTGAAGAAAAAGACCCTCAGCATATTGTTCGTTCGAGAGCAATTGTAGTCTTGCACGACGGTAAGCTAATTGCCGAGAAATATGCTCAGAATATTACGCCACAAACTCCATTATTAGGCTGGTCGATGACCAAAAGTGTAACAAATGCCATGATTGGCTTATTAGTAAAGGATGGTAAAATCGACATCAAAAAGTCTGCCCCAATAGATGAATGGAAAAACGATGAACGTAAAAAAATCACGGTTGACCATTTACTCCGCATGAGTAGCGGACTTGATTTTGTTGAAGATTATGCTTCGCCAAGCGATGCAACCCAAATGTTATTTAGAAAAAAAGGTACTGGAGCTTTTGCTTTGCTGAGTAAAGCTGCCACCGAACCCGATAAAGTTTGGTATTATTCGAGTGGTACAACCAATATTTTGCAGGAAATCATAAGACGACAGTTTACAAATCATGTTGATTATTTGGCGTTTCCTCATTTAAGGTTATTCCATAAAATAGGTATGAAAAGTGCAGTGCTTGAACCTGATGCTTCTGGCACTTATGTTGGTTCGTCGTTTATGTATGCTACTGGGCGTGATTGGGCAAAATTTGGGCAACTTTACCTCCAAGATGGTGTTTGGAATGGCGAAAGGTTATTACCCGAAGGTTGGGTAAAATATTCTTCAACCGAAACACCACATTCTGATGGACAGTATGCCGCTCAATTTTGGATTGACCACAAAGACAAAGATTTCCCGCAAGATGCTTTTATGTGCGTTGGATTTGAAAGTCAGGTTGTTGCGGTTGTTCCTTCTAAAAAATTAGTGATTGTGCGTCTTGGCTGCACACCTAAAGACGACTTTAATCATCATCAATTGGTGAAAGATATTGTGGCGATAACAAAATAGTTTTCTAAAAACAGAAAAGTGTGGCACATTTTTAAAATGTGCCACACTTGTATCTTGTATAAAAACCTTACGCCGAATTTCGACTGGCATTGATGTTTCCAAATAACGAACGAGTAACCATTTTTTCGTAAGCTAATCTTAGTTTTTCGTCTTCAGTTTCTTCAATTTTTTGCAAAGCATATTGCTGAATCGTAAGCAAAGGCAAAACGATGTGTTCACGATAATTGATTGACAATTTACCTAACTCTTCTGATTCCATTAACTCTTTTTGCCCAGAAACAAGAAGCATATTTTTTACAGTCAAAAGATACTCTTGATATAAGATTTTCCAAAAATCTCCATATTCAGGGTCATTTTTCATGTAATATGTCAACGGAAAATATGTTTTAGTCAAAGCCATCATACTATTTTCCATCAAAGTTTTGAAATATAATGAGCTTCCATAAAGCGATTTCAAATCTTCAATTCTTCCCTCTTCAATTACTTTTTGAAGGGCAGTACCAAAACCAAAATAACCTGGCACATTTTGCTTCAACTGACTCCAAGAACCCACAAATGGAATAGCTCTTAAATCTGATAACATCAATTTCTTACCCGAACTTCTTTTGCTTGGGCGACTACCGATGTTGGTCAAACCATAGTATTTCAAAGGGCTTTTGTTTTCAAGATAAGACACAAAAAGCGGGTGTTCTTTCAGCTCAAAATATTTTCTTACACCTTCTTCTGCCAATTCATCAATCAAGTTTCGCTCTTTTTTATCAATGATTGACCTATCATCATGGAAAACATCATTGATAATTCCTGCCGAAATCAATTGTTCAAAATTGAACATCGCTTGTGAGCGAGAACCATACATTGATGTAATCGTTTGTCCTTGAATCGTAATCTGAATCTCATTATTGGCAATCGTTGGGCCTTGTGACGCATAAAATTGATGCGTTTTTCCGCCTCCACGAGCTGGCGGGCCTCCGCGTCCATCGAAGAACATGACTTCTACTTGGTTTTTCTTTGAAATACGTGACAATTTCTCCTTCGCTTGATAAATTTCCCAGTTGGCTTTTACATAACCGCCATCTTTTGTTCCATCAGAGAAACCAAGCATGATCGTTTGTTGATTTTTGCGAAGAGACAAATGCCTTTTATAAAAAGGTAATTGGTAAAGAGCCGACATCGTAGCTTGTGCCGAATCAAGTCCCTCGATAGTTTCAAACAAAGGCATCACATCCACATTCACTTCTGAATCTTTATAACCGCAGAATCTGAATAAAGCCAAAACTTCTAAAACAGAAAATATTGAAGTAGAATTACTGATAATATAGCGATGACAAGCTTTTTCACCATTCATTGCTTGAATCTCTTGAATGGCTTTAACAGTTTTGAAAGTATCCTTTGTTAAAGCATCTTCAAAATCATCCTCATTGACTTGTAGTTCATGTTCAGTCAAGAAATGGAGTTTTTCAGCATTGCTCCAATCTGCATAGTTTTTAGTAGAAATACTATATTTTTGATTGATTTGCTCCATCACATTTTCGTGGATACTGCTATCTTGACGAATATCTAAGCTGGCAAAATGCAAACCAAACAATCTTACTTGCTGAATAAATTTATCTAAAACATCTAAAAAGACGCCATTATGTTTTGTAATAAGCAGTTGTCTTACTTCATCCAGAGAAGCAAGAAGTTCATCAAGTGTCAAATCATTTTTCAACCCGTTCATATTAGCATGAATGCGATTACTGATTTTCGTCAATAATGGCATAATGCCTTTAAAAGTCAAACGACGACAAACTTCTTTGAAATCATTATAATAACATTTCAAAATGCTACTCCTAAGTTCAATCGAAACTTTTTTAGAGATTTCGGCTGTCACAAATGGATTTCCGTCACGGTCGCCACCTGGCCAAAAACCTAATTCTAAAACTGGGTCAAAACCTTTTTCCTCATCCTGAAAATAACTATTCAATTTTTCATGGATTTCGCCAATTACTTGATAATAAACATGTCGAAGATAAAATATGATACTTTGAGCTTCTTCAAGAGGCGTCGGTTTTTGATCATTAATAAAAGGAGTCTTGCCTAATTGTTGCAACAAGGAGTCAATACCATTGATGTCATTTTTAGGAATCAATTCTTCCAAGTCTTGAATGATTCGAAGTACGCTATTTGGATAAAACTGCGTAGGGTGTGCTGTAAAAACAATACGAACCTTGAAGTTTTTAAGTTTTTCTTTTACTTCGGCCAGTTTATTTTGTTGTTGAGCCAAATCAAGTGTACTTTGCAAAGTTCCTTTACCATTGAGAGGTGTTAGTTTTTCAAAAGCAGAATCTTCGATGCTATCAAACAAAACCACCTGACGCTCAATATAGGTAATAAAACGAAACAATAAATCTATTCTTTCTTTTTCTTCCTTGATAGAAGTATATTGATTGAAAAAAATATCAATAATTTCTTTCGGTTCTTTTCCTTGCTCAAAGCCTGATTCCGACAAGTCATGCAAAAAAGGCATCAACTGACCAATCTTGGTCATTTTATCATAAGGAAGCCTTGAAAATAAGGTGTTAAATACAAGGTATTTGTTATGAACCTCTTGTGTAAAAAGCGAATCAATTGAATTTTTTGACATTTTTTTGCAAGTATTATGGTTTTGAGTAAGCAAAATACGCAAAAACATACTGTATTTTGTTTATTTTACCGAATAAAGTTTGGATTTTCTTGGAAAAATTAAAATTTTTCAAAACAAAAAACAAAATTGTAGTCTTTTTGTAATTATTCAAACCATAATATTCACACAGACGTTTACTTTATAGGCTATTGGCAAAATTTAAATGTTAATTTTGTGCTTAGAAATACCTACAAAAATATCATTATTTGTTTTTAAAATTAATGAAATACCCCATCTACATGGACTATAATGCTACCACACCCCTCGATAAAAAGGTGTTGGAAGTAATGTTGCCCTATTTGACAGAACACTTTGGTAATGCTGCCAGTCGTTCTCATGCCTATGGTTGGAAAGCAGCAGAGGCCATTGAAACGGCACGTCAGCAAGTGGCGAATTTATTGGGGGCTAATGAAAAAGAAATTATTTTTACCAGTGGAGCTACCGAGTCTGTCAATTTAGCAATTAAAGGTACTTTTGAAGCTCTTCGACATAAAGGAAGTCATATAATCACCGTCAAAACCGAGCATAAAGCTGTTTTAGACACTTGCCAGCATTTAGAAAAATTGGGTGCGAGCATCACTTATTTAGATGTTGATACCGAAGGCAATCTTTCTTTAGAAAACTTAGAAAAAGCCATTCGCAAAGAAACAATTATGATTTCTGTCATGGCAGCGAATAATGAAAATGGTGTTATTTACCCTTTCCAAGAAATTGCAAAAATTGCTCATCAAAACCATATTTTATTTCATACAGATGCTACACAGGCTATTGGCAAAATACCAATCAATGTACTTGAAGATGATATTGATTTGTTAAGCCTTTCTGGACATAAAATATATGGACCCAAAGGCGTTGGGGCTTTATTTGTACGAAAAAAAATTAATATCATTGCCCAACAAGATGGCGGAAAACATGAGCGAGGAATGAGGTCTGGCACACTCAATGTAGCAGGAATTGTGGGTTTAGGCGAAGCTGCTGAAATTTGTCAAAACACAATGGATAATGAAGGCATCCGTTTAGAAAACTTGCGTAATAAATTGGAAAAAAATATTTTGGCAAATGTAACAAATACAGCCATTAATGGCGGTTTGGCAAAGCGTTTACCCAATACCAGTAATATTAGTTTTGGAAAAATTGATGGTGAACAACTACTTCTTAGTCTTAACGAAATAGCTGTTTCTAATGGTTCGGCTTGTAATTCTGCGTCAACTGAACCAAGTTACGTGCTGAAAGCGATGGGCTTGGCTGATGAGTTGGCTTATAGTTCGATAAGGTTTAGTTTAGGAAGAATGACACAAGAAGAAGATATAGATATAGCTATCAATCATATATCGGAAGTATTAAAAAAGTTTTAAAAAATGCCTTTTTACAGAATATACATGAAAGAAATTAAGCAAATAACCGAAGCCTATCAAAAAATAGATTTTAGTCAAACTCGTGCTGCTTTAGCCACCGTTGTTCGAGTAGAAGGTTCTTCCTATCGTCGTACTGGAGCAAGGATGTTAGTCTTAGAATCAGGCGAATGGATTGGTGGTATCAGCGGAGGTTGTTTGGAAGGAGATGCCTTGAAAAAAGCACGGTTAGCCATGTCACAGAATAAAGCAACGCTTATTACTTATGATACTACCGAAGATGACCCTTATCAAATAGGTGTTGGACTGGGCTGCAATGGCATTATTGATGTTTTGATTACGCCACTTGACCCTCAAAACCCCAACAATGCTGTTCGTCTGCTTCAAAATTGTATTGACCAACGAACGCCAAATTTGGTCGTTACCGTAACAAATTTAAGTAAAAAACAAGCAAATATTAGCTTAGGTGATGTTTTTCGTTTTGATAATGAAACTCATTTTAATCAAACTTTTCCTTTGAATGAAATACGAGATAACATATTAATCGAAGTTCAAGATGCACTAAAAAATACCAAATCTGTTTCTAAAGAGTATATTTTAGAAGATGGTGCAAAGCTAATTTTGTTTTTAGAAGTAATTCCACCTGCGATTCAATTGTTGGTTTTTGGTAGTAATTATGATGTTTATCCAATGGTTCGTGCGGCAAAAGAATTGGGCTGGCGAGTCATTTGTATTTGTAACCCCATCAAAATGCACCCTACGCTTTTTGAACTTGCGGATGAAGTTGTACCCAAAGATTTTATTCCATCAATTGATACCTTCACAGCAGCTATTTCAATGTGCCACGACTACGAAAGTGACTATCGAAATTTGCAAATGTTATTAAAAACCACCATTTCTTACATTGGTCTTTTAGGGCCTAAAAAACGTACCAATAAAATGTATGTACGAATGAATGAAGAAGGTATTTTGTTGACGGATGAACAAGAAAAGCGAATTTATAGCCCTGTTGGCTTAGATATCGGAGCTGCTACACCTGAAGAGATAGCTTTATCGGTTTGTGCCGAAATCAGAGCAACTTTTTCAGGAAGAGATGGAAATCGTTTAAAGCTACGCCAAAGACCAATCTATGAAAATTAATAAATCTTTTTTTTCTACTAAAGAAGAGTTTATTTTTGCAGATACCGCCTTTCCAACTATAAATTAATAAAAATGACCACTAATTTTGTTACTTTTTATCTGATTATTGTTTTAATTACAGGGCCTTTTTTTCAATTTCTTCCAATGCCTCCCGAAAGCCTTTTGTGGGATGAAATTCTTTTGGCTAAAATTTTAAATCAAGCACCAACCATTTTTCTGCTTGGCTATTTACTTTTTCAAGTAAAAAAAGTAAAGCAATATGGTATTTTTATGTTGTTAATGGCTTTTTTAACATCATGTATCATATCTGAAATATACTATTATTTCGTAAGTCCAGAAACGCTTCTATATTTCAGTGTTGGTCATAATCTTTTGACTTATCTTATTTTAATTCTTCTACTTTTGAAGGTTATATCATTCAAAGAAACTAAGGATGCTGTCATTTTACCCGCTACAATAGTTAGCATATTCATAGCTTTGGGTTTTAGTTTTTCTGCTTTTTCTATTTACCAAGAGTATTTTTTTTCTCAACCAATCATTTTTTTGATGTTAATATCATTTATCATCAGTGCTACTTTGATTGTTTTTCTTAGTTTCTTTACCGAAAAACCCTTCCAAAGAAATTGGTATGAAATAGTCATTGGTCTCTTTTTACTTGTCTTAGTAGATATTTATACTTACTCATGTTTTTTTGTCTTTAACGCCCCCCCTACTTTGCTTTATACAATTGGTAAAATACTATTTTCAGCAGGAATTTTATTGTTGGTTGACGGCATTTTAAGAAAAAAAATTAAGGAAAATAGTTTATTGCACGCTCTATAAAATTCAATCTTTTACGCAACGAAAACCGACTGTTGCATTTCGTTCAAAACCTTCCGAAACTCGTAATAAATGTTGGCGATGTGTAAGTTTTTGTGGGCCACCTTGCACATACCACCAACTTGAGGCTGGTTTAAAATAGGAGCCGCCTTTCAATATGATATACTTATATGAACCATTTTGATAAACATCATTAGTCAATTGCCAAACACTACCCACTAAATCATTGATTTTCAAGGCACTTGCCCCATTTGGGTACTTCCCAACCATTTTGATTTTTCCATCACCTATATTTGTTTGAGTCGAATCAAACTCTTTACCCCAAGGATAATCTCTTACGTCTGGATATTGGGCAGCATATTGCCATTCTTGTTCATTGGGTAAACGTTTGCCATGCCACGCACAATAATTTTGAGCATCTTCATAACTTACATACACAACGGGAAAATTTGCCAACGTATCTAGCATTTTTGGGGTTTGCCAATGCTTCAAAAAATTTAAGTTATCAGTTGGTTTGTATGTAGATTGACGCAAAAAGGTTTGAAAATTAGTATTTGTGACTAAGTTTTGGTCTATAAAAAAGCTTTTCATGTTTTTTTCAACACCATTTTGCCCATCAGGATAAAACACAAAGTCATCGCCACGAGTGACGTTAAACTTAAATTTTCCTGCAGGAATTTGTACCATATTTTTGGTGTTTGAAATGCCTTTTTTACTCCTTTTTATCTTACTTATCAATCGGGGAGTACCTGTTTTTATTTCAAAAACTTTTTCATCTATTAACCGTTGATTATCAAATAATTGTACCACAAATTTCCCTTCATACTGCTCAAAATAATCCATTATTTTTATCGTGAAATTTTGTTTGTTTTTGAAAGATTTATACTCTTTTCCATAGCTTGGCGAACCAGCCCAAACCCTGATTTCACTACCTTCTTTTGCTTCGATTTTTAGCGAATCTTCATAAAGATTCAAGTTGATATTTAGCAAATTTGGAAATTTTCTAATACAATCTACTTCACCTTCATTATTGGTACCAAGCCAAGATTGGTTGAAAGCATTCGTTTCAACTTCCATATAAAATTGACCATCATTTTGCTTGACAGGGTTCAATTCTTTATGATGCCAAAGGTCAACATAATGATAGTCTTTCGTAGAATCTACCGCAAACAATGCTCCTTTAAAACCTTCTGGGATTAAACTAAAAACCGTATAAATAGCCTCTTTTCCTGTCTCAAATCTCCATTCATTGACATAAATTTTATCTTTCAAAGTTGTAATGAGCGGCACATAGTTTTTTGAATGAAAATATGCCGAATTTTCTCGCAAAATTCTCGAAGTTTTACCCAAATAACGATATTGTTCATCGAGCCATTCGAGAGGCTTACCATTTCTAAAAATGTTTAATTCGGTACCATAACCATTAAAAAATGCCGTTGCAAACTCTCTTTTAATTGGTTCGAGATATAATTCAGCCACCCTGAAAATGGAGAAGTCGGGGCGAATAAATTTATTCAAATTTAACATCGGTGGATAATACAAAGCATTATGTACACGCCCCGAAATAATACCAGACATATTTTTTGGCACCGCCATTCCTTCCGAATACATGATTACGCCCTTTCGAACACTATCAGCAGCAGCTTGCAAATCTCGACTTGATTCTCCCTTTGTATCAAGCACCACACCATCGGCCGAAATCGCTTTTACCAACTCTGCCATACCATCGAGATGCCCTTTTTCTCCTTCTTTTGCTGAAGTTTTATAGCTTGTGCTTTCGTCCCAAGGATTGTAGCAAATAAAAAACTTGGTATCTTGTTTACGAGAATATTCAGCTAATTCTTTCAGTTTAGGTAATCCTCCTGGTAAATCTTTGAATAAATCCCATTGATTTCGTTGGTCAAGTCCGAGTGTTGGCCATGTTGGCCAAATACCTACCACATCGTTTCCACCGTAAAGCTTTTCACCATTTTTTAAAAAGTTTTTGTATGCCTCATACCCTTCTTTGGCTGTATAAAACCATTTATCCCAAGCCATGATCAAGTGCATTACATAAGTATCTTGAATCCATTTCAGATCTTTACGTTGATAAAGCGACTCATCGAATTTTTCAATATCATACAAATAATTTTCTTGGAAAACTTTTCGTACACCATCTTGCCAAGCTCCTTCATAAAAATCGGCATAAAACTCATAAACAACAGTTCCTTGGGGGGCAATGATTGTCTCAAAACGCTTGCGAGTGGCTTTTTCCCAACTTTTTCGGCGAGTAATGGCACAGACTTTTTTGCCATTTTCGAGTTCAATTCCTGCATAACCCAACTCCCAGGCATTATCTGGAACAATTACATTTACGGGTGCTTTATTCGGTATAAAAATATGCGTGCGAGAAAGCCAATGGTCGCCCAAGCCTGTCATATAAACGTGTTTTTCGGAAATACCAAAAGGAACAACATTTCTTAGATTTAAAGTGTCTTTTGAGATATTTTTGAAGATAATTTTAGCCTTGAAGGCATTTCTGAAATAACCTTCTTCAGTATATATAATTTCAAATTTTGACGCCCAACTCTTATCTAAAGTGGATGTGGCTTGTTTATTAATTTCGAAGGACAGCAGAGGCAAATGGTAGGTAGGCTTATTTCCCGAAATACTTGTTATAGTATAATTTTCCTGCTGCAATTTGAGTTGTTGTGCTTGCAAAGCCAAAGTAAAGAAGCACAGAAGTAAGATTTTTTTCATTGTTTGAAGATTAGTACACGAATGAAGCGAATTTTGAGAATTTTTACCAAATAATTCATGAAAAATCTGGTAATTTGTCATTCAGAATAAATATTTTATGATAACAGTCGAAGAAGCCGAGCGATTAATTTTAGAAAATAAAATTGATATTTCCACCGAAAAAGTGCCTATTGAACTTGCTTTAGGCCGAATATTAGCCGAAGATTTTTGTGCTGATCGAGAGTTCCCACCCTTCAATCGAGTAATGATGGATGGCATTGCGATTCAATTTGCTCAGTTAAAAGAAGGAAAAACCACTTTTGAAATTGAAGCAACTGCCGCCGCAGGAAGCCCACAAAAAATACTTCAAAATAATCAGAACTGTATAGAAGTAATGACGGGAGCCATGCTGCCGATCAATACAGACATGGTTATTCGTTATGAAGATTTGTCAATTTCTGGAAAAACTGTACAAATAGCAGCTAACATTTCAGGGTTTTCGGAAAGACAAAATATTCATCCACAGGGTTCAGACCGAAAAACAGGTGATATAATTGTACCCAAAGGTCGAAAAATTTCACCTGCTGAAATTGGTGTTGCGGCTACAATTGGAAAAAGCCAAATTTTGGTTCAAAGAAAACTCCGTGCGGTGGTTATCTCAACAGGCGAAGAAATTGTGCGTATTACTGAAAATCCTCTACCCCATCAAATACGAACCTCGAATGGTTTTGCTTTACAGGCTTCACTCAAAAACTGGGGTCTTGAAACAGAAAATGTGCTTTTACCCGATGATCAAGAAGTTATCGAGTCAAAAATTGCAGAATTTACCCAAACTTTCGATGTATTGATTTTAAGTGGTGGAGTTTCAGCTGGCAAGTTTGACTTTGTACCACAAGCTCTTGAAAATCAAGGGGTTAAAAAGCTTTTTCATAAGGTTTCGCAACGCCCAGGCAAGCCCTTTTGGTTTGGAAGAGCTCGTAATGGAACACTTGTTTTTGCCTTACCTGGCAATCCTGTATCTACTTTTATGTGCTTGAATCGCTATTTTAAAAAATGGTTGGATACTTCGCAAGGAATTGAAAGTCAGCAGTTAATGGCCGAATTGACTGAAGATTTTAAGTTCAAACCTGAGCTTACATTCTTCTTGCAAGTCAAACTCACATACTCTTCTACGGGAAAAATATTGGCAACGCCAGTAGAAGGCCACGGCTCTGGTGATTTAGCCAATTTAGTAGAAGCTGATGCTTTTCTCGAATTACCTTTAGAGAGAAATTTATTTATGAAAGGAGAGGCTTTTAAGGCTTTTATATACCGTTAGCTAAGATATTTGTGCCACACCTTCGAGGTGTGGCACAAATGCTCTGAGAAATTAAGGATAAATCAAATACTTCTTTCTTAAAGTCTTAAAGTTAGTCAAACCTGGCTCCCAACTTTTACGAATTTCTACTTCTGAAATACCGTCAATGATTTGTTGTTTGAACTTTTCCGTTCCTGCCAGTTTATTAATATCTCCCATTTGTTTACTTTGGGTTTTGTCAAAGAATTTATCTTTTAAAGGATACGCTTTGTAAAGTTCCATCATCCATGAAAGATTGATTTGTCGGCTTTTTCTGAGAATGTTCGTATCATATTTTCTCAAATCAAGTCCAAAACAATCCTCATTTTGGTGGAGAGGTGTTTCGCTCATGCCTTGAATACTTACTGGTTTAAAACTAAAATCATATTTACCTTTTAATGCTGGAGCTCCCAAAACTGTAAACGGAATGTATGTTCCACGGCCTTGACTCAAAATTGTACCTTCAAACAAACAAGTGCTTGGATAAAGTAAAATAGATTGTTGAGAATTAAGATTGGGCGATGGAAAAACTGGCAAGTCATACGACATATCGTGGTTATAATTGGCAATCTTAATCACACGAATCTTACATTGTAGATTATTCGGTAGCCAACCTTCGCCGTTTATCATTTGAGCAAATTCACCAATTGTTAGGCCATGAGCAATCGGAATCGGGAACATGCCAATGCCAGAATATAGTTCTTTTTGCAAAATTGGGCCATCTACCAAATAGCCATTAGGGTTTGGTCTATCTAAAATGATTAATTCCTTGTTAAATTCCGCACAAGATTCCATTACATGAGCCAGTGTGTTGATATAGGTATAAAACCTCGCACCCACATCTTGAATATCGAAAATCATAATATCAACATCTGCTAAATGCTCTTGGGTAGGTCTTTTAAATTTCCCATATAATGAAATAATCGGAATGCCTGTTTTTTGGTCAACTTCATTATTCACTTTTGCTCCAGCACTGGCATTGCCACGAAAGCCATGCTCAGGTCCAAAAACTTTTACGATATTTACACCTAAACTCAACAAACTATCAACGCTTGTTTTTTTTCCAATTATTGATGTTTGATTAACCAACATTCCAACCCTTTTTCCTTTCAAAAGAGGCAAATACGCTGATATTTGGTCGGCTCCTGTAATAGTAATTTTATTCGTAGAAACAGTATGTTTATTTGCAACATGTTTTTGATTACAGGCAAATAACATGATAATACTTATTGAAATAAACAAGGTCAAAAGAGGATTTTTCATAATTTTAAAATTCGTTCTAGATAAAGTGATTGTGTATTTTATTAAAATCTAATTAAAGAAAATAGTAAGCCAAAATTACTATATCTATGTAATATTATGTTATTTTAATGGAATAAACTCATAATTTGGTCATGCGACTTTCATTCTTTACCTTTTTTCAATACTTTTGAGTAAAATTCTGTGATAAAAGTGAAAACAATAAAAGAACGAACCACGAGAATACCTGTTGTGCCGCCAAAAGGCAGTCGTGATGAACGCAAAGAGCTTTTGCAAGAATCAGTTAATAAGTATTTGGAAGCTATTGAAACGCAAATTGGTGACTTAAAAAAAGTTGGTAAAAATACACTTGTCATTGGTGGAGTCATTGTGGCTGCTTATGCTTTGACCGAACTTTTATTGCCTGCTGCGAATAAACAATCGAGCAAAACATTGTCCAATAATGCTTTGCCAGTTGTTGTTGAGGACGAAAATGACGAAGAAGATTCGATGATTTGGTCGGCCTTAAAAGGTGCTGCAATGTCGCTTTTGCTGACTATTGCGAAAGATAAATTATTAGGACTAATGGAAAACATGAACACCAATAATGCCGAATCTAATTCTTGATAAAATACACACCAATACACAATTACAAAGAAAATCTTTAGCTGTTTTACTTGATCCTGATAAAGTAGAGATTGAAAGTTTTGATGACTTCCTATTTACTTGTGTCGAAAATCAAGTTGATTTTTTCTTTGTTGGTGGAAGTCTCATTTCAAAAAATATCATTGGTGAAATAGTTGAAAAAATTCATTCTAAAACCAATATTCCCGCCATTATTTTTCCTGGGAATAGCCTCCATATTGAGTCATCGGCTGATGCGATTTTATTACTTTCACTTATTTCTGGAAGAAATCCTGATTTTTTGATCGGTCAACATGTAGTTGCTGCACCTCTACTTAAACAAAGTAACTTAGAAATATTACCAACTGGTTATATGATAGTTGATAGTGGCCGACCAACTACCGTTTCATATATTAGTAATACAACACCTATCCCACATGATAAAGCTGATGTAGCTGTCTGTACAGCGATGGCTGGCGAAATGTTGGGTTTAAAACTCATTTATTTGGATGGTGGAAGTGGGGCAATGCATCCCGTCTCACCAAAAATGATTCGTAGTGTTCGAGAAAATGTAAGCATTCCTGTGATTGTGGGTGGTGGAATTAATTCTATTGAAAAAGCCCAAGCTGCTCTCGAAGCAGGTGCAGATGTGATTGTCATTGGAAATGCTTTCGAGAAAAATCCTTCTTTGCTTCCTACTATTTCGGAAGTTGTTCATTCTTTCAACTTAACAATTGTTTAAGTGAAACGCAAAAAAGTCTATCTCGGCTTGGGTTCTAACATGGGGAATCGAGAAGAAAACTTACAAATCGCTCAAGGCTTTATTGAAGAAAAATTTGACACAATCACCTCATTATCAAACATTTATGAAACAGCCGCTTGGGGACTTACAGAACAAAATGCTTTTTTAAATCAAGTCATTTGTATCGAAACAACCTTTCCTCCAACTGAAGTTTTGCAGATTGTTTTAGAAATAGAAAAGTCGATGGGGCGAATACGTGAGCAAAAATGGGGAGCAAGAATCATAGACATTGATATTTTATATTATTCCAACAAGATCATTACACTACCACATTTAAGTATTCCTCACCCATTTATCCAAGAACGTCGTTTTGTTTTAGTTCCTCTTTGCGAAATTGCAGGGGAGTTTATTCACCCAAAACTCCAACAAACAAATCTTGAACTATTAGAAAAATGTCAAGATTCAGGAGAAATCAAGGTGTTTCATGAATAGTTTTTGTCCAATTTTTAGGTAAAAAATCCAATTTTTTTTGAAATTTGTCGTTTTAAAGAAAGTGTAAAAATTGCTATCATTTATTACAAAGATGAAACTTCATAAAAAAACATATATTTATTCGTTAATCTGTTTTTATACATTGTTGCTTGTTTTTGAAACAACAGCACAAGTACCGCAGGCAAAGAGAAAAGGCGATAAAGATTATAAAAAGGAAACAATTCAAGAGAAGTTAGACAAGCTACCCGTAGGTGTGACCACGCCAAAAGCATCAGCTTCTTTGCCAGGAGGTAACAATATTTCGAGCCTTGATGATGCCAAAAAATTTGCCACTGAAACCCTTCCAGATTTAGGTTTAAAAATTTCAAAAACCTTCAAAGATGTAAAAAAAGAGCTAAAATCTCTTAAAAAAGAGTTTAATGGAAGAGACTACGAAGGTTTGAAGGTTCAAAAGCAATTGATTCGGCAAGGAAGTGGTAATAGTTTGACTTTCTTTGAGTTTTATACCTTAAAAGAATTTACGCAACCAAACCCTTATAATCGACACCTTTTTTGGTTCGACCATAAAGCCAACCGCATAGTAGAAGGTACGGGTAGAGACCGAGAAACCAATGATTTGATGCACGGCCCTTATAAAAAATATCTTGGGGATTTAGTTGTTGAAGAAGGTTGGTATTATCTTGGTACAAAGGATGGCCGTTGGGAAACCTATGATAAAAATTATAATTTGCTGAATAAAGAATATTATAATAGAGGATTTTATGAAGATTCTGAAATAAGCTATTATGATGAAAAACAATCAAAAATTAAGGAAGTAAAGCCCAAACTTTATGGAAAAGTTACGGGGGAATATTTTCTCTTCAACGAAAGTGGAACACTTGCCGAGCAAGGTTTTATGGACGATAGTGTAAAAGTAAACAAGTGGATTGAATATTATCCAACAGGTAATCGTCGTAAAAAAGAAATACAATTTGGAAAAGATTGCTATGATACTTCATTTGAATCGTACGTTTTATATGAATACGATGAAAGAGGAAAAATAACTTTTGAATCGCCTAAAATCAGAAAGAATTAAAATTGTAAGAAAATCTTGTTTTACTTTTTTTTTCTGTTTTTTTCATTAATTTTGTTTTGCTACTTCGACAATATTAATGACAACACTCAGTCCTGACGATTTAATTTACGGTTATATAAATGGCATCTTTCCGATGGCTGATTCGGATGGAACACTATATTGGTACTCACCCGACCCACGTGCGGTTATCCCAATAGAGACCTATAAACCACCAAAGTCGCTTCGCCCAATATTGAATAAACAGCTTTTCGAAGTACGAATTAACCATAATTTTGAAGGTGTGATGCGTGGTTGTGCTGTTGCTCGGCATGATTCAGAAGACACGTGGATTTCCGAAGAAATCATTGATGCTTACACTGGTTTAAGCAAAATGGGATTTGCTCATAGTGTAGAAGCATACTTAAATGATAAACTTGTTGGTGGTCTGTATGGTGTTTCGATAGGTGCTGCTTTTTTTGGCGAATCTATGTTTTATACAGAACCTAATGCCTCGAAAGTTGCATTTCACCATCTCATACAAATACTAAAACATCAGGGATTCCAACTGCTTGATACACAATTCATCAATGATAATGTAAGGCGTTTCGGTGCAATTGAAATCCCAAAGTTTCAATATTTAAATCTTCTCAAAAAAGCTACCACCAAAAAAGCTCGTTTTACTGAATTAGAAGTTGAACACCTATTTAATTAAGGGCTATTACTTATAATTTTTCAAGCCTTCGTCTAAAAACTTAATAAAATCTTCTTTTGAAGAGTAGCCAATTGGTTGTTTTACAATAGATTTTCCCGTAGCATCTTCAATAATATAATAAGGCTGAGCATTGTTATTATACTTAGTAATTTCAATATCCATATTTTTATCTCCAACTGTCGTTTTCAATTCATCATCATATTTGGATGTATATTGCTTTTCTTTAGGCAGATCTTTTTTGTCATCGACATACAAAGAAGCTATCACAAAATCATTTTTTAATTTTTCTAAAACATCTGGTTTTGACCAAACATTTTCTTCCATCTTACGGCAATTGGCACAAGCATAACCTGTAAAATCAATAAAAAGTGGTTTTCCTACTTCTTTTGAGTAAGCCAAAGCATCATCATAATCATAAAAACCTTGAAGGTCATGTGGTAAAGCTCTTAGTTTTGACCCATCGGCAACCACAGCACTTAAAGTCTTAGGAGGTAAAATTCCTGACAGCAAGCTCAATTCTTTTCCTTGAACAATTCCTGGAATCATGTAGGCAGCAAGAGCAAAAAATACTGCTGAAAACCCGATTCGTTGAAAATTATATTTTTTCACTTTCGTGTCTTTTGGTAAACGAATAATTCCAAGAATATAAAGGCCGATTGCTGCAAAAATGATTATCCAAATACCCAAGAAAAGGTTGCGAGAAATATAATTAAAGTGATAAGTCAGGTCAATATTACTCAAAAATTTGAGGGCCAAAGCAAATTCTAAAATTCCAAAAACTGCTTTCATTTCATTCATCCAACCACCTGATTTGGGCAAACTTTTTAACCATTGCGGAAACAAAGCAAGCGAAGTAAAAACAATGCCAAAAGGTAATCCAAATGCCAACATACCCCAAAGTGGCCGCCAAACTTCGCCTTTTGCTGCTATAATTAGCAAAGAGCCAACAAAAGGGGCAGTACAAGAAAATGAAACAACAACAAGCGTAAGTGCCATAAAGAAAATACCAACAAGTCCTCCTCGCTCCGACATTCTATCAATATTATTAACCACATTATGTGGCAACACTATCTCGAAAGCTCCCAAAAGTGAAATACCAAAGATGATAAAAATGACAAAAAATATCAGATTAGGAATCCAGTGAGTACTAATAAAATTAAGAAATGGAGCCCCAAAAACGGTGGCAACCAAGCCAATCAAGCCAAAAACTAACATGATTGATAATCCATAAAAAGTTGCCTTACTTGTGCCTTGCGATTGTTTCGTAAAAAAGCTTACCGTCATAGGCATAATCGGATAGATACAAGGCATAAAAATAGAAGCAAAACCCGCCAAAAAAGCGGTTAAAAGAAAACCGAGAAGAGAGGTACTTTCTTGCATAAAACTGTGTTTCTGGTTAAGTGTACTTTTAATGAACAAAAAACTGCTTGAAAATATTTCATTTCAAGCAGTTTTTTACAAAAGTTTTGCCAAATATTAAGCTACTTCTTCAATTACGTTTATTTTATGGATTTTATCTCCTTGACGAATCTCATCAACTACATCTAGTCCTTCAACTACTTTACCAAAGCAAGTATGATTACGGTCTAAATGTTGTGTATTGGAACGATTATGGCAAATGAAAAACTGTGAACCACCAGTATTGCGTCCACGATGAGCCATTGAAAGAACGCCCTTATCATGGTATTGATTATTTCCCGTCAATTCACATGGAATAGTATAGCCTGGGCCTCCAGCACCCGTACCAGTTGGGTCACCACCTTGAATCATGAAATTAGGAATCACACGATGAAAAATCAAACCATCGTAAAAACCTTTTTTAGCTAATGTAATAAAATTGTTGACTGCAATAGGAGCATCTTGCTCATAAAATTCGATAAGCATTGTGCCCTTATCGGTAATCATTTCTGCCTTTAACATATTGTTTTATTTGAAATTTGGTAATATTATTATTTTGTTTAAAATTTCTTTTTTGCAAGAGAAACCTTCCTGATCTTTCATTAAATAAGTTGAAAATATTGTATTTCACTAAGCAAAAACCAATTCTTTTTGCTTAGAAACATTTAATTTTTTACTTTCTTTTTTTTCATTTTTAATTATTTCGGAAAGTTGCGATTTTTCAGTTTCGTTTAGCCCCTGACCTGTTACAGTAAATACGACACCTTTGGGTTCTTTTACAATTTTCATATCTCAAAATTTTTAAAATAGCGATTTACTAAAATAGTTGCTTCTCTTGTATCAATATACATCAATTGAGAATTGATAGATTTTGCTCCTAACGATTTCATATAATGTTGAACGAGTTCTGTTTTGGCATGGAATGAAATATAGCCTTCGTATCCTTTCTCAAAAGCAACTTTACAAGCAAAAGCGAACAAATTACCAGCTACACCTTCATAAACTTTATTTGTACCGATGTTATAAGGTGCATTTTCTACCAATGAAATATAAATATTATCTTTTTGGTCAATTAAACTAATCAAACCTTGTACAATATTTGGATTTCCTTCAATTACTAATTTATGTACTTTCCCTTTTGAAGATTCTTTTTCCCAATCAAAATGCCACCCTTTTTTGGTTGTTTTAATATCTTGTAAATTAGCTGCGAGTACTTCTGTATCAAAAATATCCCCCGTTATGGCATTTATGATTGAGTTTGTTAGCTTATCTATTTCGATGTTTAACATAACCAAATTTAGTCATTTTTTAATAAATTTTAACTCTCTTCACTTATTAATTTATCCTCCAATCGTCGTCATTGACTCCGTTACTAAACTTGTTCGGCGACTTTCTGCTTCAAAACCATCCTTTGCTCGGTTTTGTAAAGCCTTATAAATCAAGTCTTTAATCTCTTCATTAGAAAGTTTCTGACGCATGAAATCTCGAACGTTGAAAACGCCATCGTCGTATAAGCAAGTTTTGAAAACGCCCGTAGGGGTAACTCTAATACGATTACAAGTACCACAAAAAGTTCTACTAAAAGCAGCAATAACGCCTATCGAACCTTTAAAGTTCGGAATTTGGTAATTGTAAGAAGTAGAATTTGCTTCATCTTGCAATTTATATAGGTCGGGATAAACAGAGCGTATCAAATCTATGATTCGGTGATAGCTCCAAAACTCTAATTGTTCGGGACGTAAACCTGCACCATTAAAAGGCATTTCTTCAATAAATCTGACCGAAACATTTTGATTGCGAGCCAACTCAACCATCGACAAAATATCCTCGTCATTTTTTCCAGTCACTACTACCGTATTAATTTTTACTGGAATATCATGTGCCAACAAAGCTTCTAAAGTTTCCCAAACTTTCGGAAATTCATCACGACGAGTAATTTCAAAAAAACGTTGGCGGTCGAGTGAATCCAAACTTAAATTAACTGAACTTACCCCAATTTTCTTTAACTCTGGTACTAAGGGGGCAGTTAATACACCATTAGTAGTAATGTTTATTTTATTTATTCCTTCGATTTCTGATAATTTCCATAAAAAAGGAATAATATCTCTTCTTACAAATGGCTCTCCACCAGTAATCCTGACTTTAGAAATACCCATTTCTGCCAAAATACTGACCAAACGAATCATTTCTTCGTAGCTCAATAAATGTGGCTTGGGTAAATACTGAATTCCTTCTTCGGGCATACAGTAAAAACAACGCAAATTACAGCGATCGGTTACTGCCAATCGTAAATAATTAATGGGTCTGCCGTGATTATCTATAAGCATTGTGAGAATTCTTTTTTAAGGTAACAAAGAAAGCGAAAAATAAGTTAATGAATAATGTAAAATGAATCATTGATAATGCTAAAAAACTGATTATCAACACTTTTCTTAAATTACAATTTTAAAAAAATCATTAAAAACGTTTCAAAACCAATTCACTGACAGTTTGCCCAATCGAAAGTGATGAAGTGGCTGCTGGTGACGGTGCGTTACAAACATTAATCGCTTGTTGGTTTTCAAAAATAGCAAAATCATCTAAAAGCCCGCCCTCACGGTCGCAGGCCTGAGCTCTTACGCCTGCTGCACCAGCCACAAGGTCATCTGACTGAATTTCAGGAATTAACTCTTGTAAGGCTTTTGTAAAAGCTGCTTTTGAAAATGACCGATACATTTCACCTAAACCTGTTTGCCAATATTTGGCAGCCACTTTTCTAAATCCTGGCCAAGCAAGTGTTTCAAATAATTCACCAAAATGAATGTCTAGTTTTTTGTATCCCTCTCTTCTAAACGCTAAAACTGCATTTGGCCCAGCTTCTATCCCACCATGAATCATACGAGTAAAATGCACACCCAAGAATGGGAAATTTGGGTCTGGAACTGGATAAATCAAGTTTTTAACAAGATATTGTTTTTCTGGCTTTATTTCAAAATATTCGCCTCTGAATGGTGTAATTCTAAGGTTATTTGCCCTTGTATCTGTCATTTGACCCACTTTATCAGAATAGAGTCCAGCACAGTTGACCACTAATTTTGTTTCGTAAGTATGCTTAGAAGTTTGAATGATGGAAATATCATTTTTTGAACTAATACCTACTACTCTTTCCCCAAAAGCAATTTCACCACCTAATTTTTGTGTATTGGCTAAATATTTTTTGCAAACATCAGTATAGTCAATGATTCCAGTTTGTGGTACAAAAAAGCCTTTCAAACCTTTTACGTGTGGTTCGTATTCTTTGATTTGTTCGGCATTCAACATTTTGAAGCCATCTAAACCATTTTGTTTGCCTCGCTCGAAAAGCCCATCCAAAATTGGAATTTGCTCAGGTTGTGTTGCCACCACAATTTTTCCACAGAGGTCATACTTGATTTCTTCTTTTTTGCAAAAATCAAGCAACATATCATAGCCTTTGATACAATTGGTGGCTTTCAAACTACCTGGCTTATAATAAAGACCAGAGTGAATAACACCACTGTTATGGCCAGTTTGATGTTTAGCAACTACATCTTCCTTTTCAATAATAAGTAATTTCAAATTTGGGTTTTGTTCCTTAATGCGTAAGGCCGTTGCCAAGCCAACAATTCCACCACCAATGACAGTTACATCGTAAATCATATTTTCATTTTTTTGCTATTGGCTGATAGCGGTTAGCTTTTAGCGGCGTTCCGTTTAGCCAAAATGGTTTTTATACTAAACACAATTTTCAGAAAAAGTTAACATTTTTAATAAAAAGCTAATTGCTAATTGCTAATTGCCATCTGCTAGAAGCCATATTCATTTAAAAAGTACAATTTTTCTTGGCATTTTGAATTACCAAACTTAAATTTGTGCAAATTTAACGACAACATTCGGACATGAAAAAGTTTAGTGTTTTATTATTTGCAGTAGCAGCGGTTTCGTTGGCTTCGTGCGACTACCAAAAAAATAATGTTATTGAGCAAAAAGACGTTCGCAAAGGCGATGAGTGGGTTTATGGTGTAAGCCCAGATTCAGCTGCACGTCAATTAAAAAATAAATATACGGCAAATCCTGACCTAGAAAATCGCACGAATGCTATTCGTGAAAAACTATCAGGAAAAGGAGCTTAATTGCAAAAGTTCAAAGTAGGCAGCTTACAGTTCACCATGGCAGTCAAATGTCTCGTTTACTGTAATTTGCCTATTTTTTATTTTTAATAAGCTTTTATAAAACAAAACCATAAATTGTAAATCTATCACATGAATATAGCATTAGTAACAGGATCTGCGGGTTTGATTGGAAGTGAATCAGTGGCTTTTTTTGCCGAAAAATTCGATTTAGTTATAGGCATCGACAATAATCTTCGTTCTTATTTTTTTGGTGCAGAAGCTTCTACTGATTGGAATCGTAAAGGTTTAGAAGAAAAATTTAGTAATTATAAGCACTATAAAGCAGATATTCGTTCGGAAGTTGAAATCGGGAAAATCTTCGCTGAATACGGTACAGATATTAAAATGGTAGTGCATACTGCCGCTCAACCAAGCCATGACTGGGCTGCACGTGAGCCATTCACTGATTTTACAGTAAATGCAAACGGCACACTCGTAATGCTCGAAATGACTCGTCAGTATTGCCCTGAAGCTGTTTTTATTTTTACTTCTACCAATAAAGTTTACGGCGATACGCCAAACTATTTACCTTTAGTAGAATTAGAAACTCGTTGGGAGATTGACCCAAATCATGCGTACTACGAGCATGGGATTGATGAATTGATGTCGATTGACCACTCAAAACACTCTGTTTTTGGAGCATCAAAAGTAGCTGCCGATGTAATGGTACAAGAATACGGCAGATATTTTGGCATGAAAACAGCCGTTTTCCGTGGTGGATGTTTAACTGGCCCTAATCATTCGGGAGCTCAATTACATGGTTTCTTGGCATACTTAATGAAATGTGCGATTACTGGCAACCACTATACAATTTTTGGTTACAAAGGAAAACAAGTACGTGACAATATCCATAGCTGGGATTTAGTAAATATGTTCTGGCATTTTTATCAAAATCCTCGCCCAGGTGAGGTTTATAATGCTGGTGGTGGACGTTTTTCTAACTGCTCTATGCAAGAAGGAATTGCGATTTGTGAAGAAATTACTGGAAATAAGATGAGTTTCAGCTACGCCGAAGATAACCGTAGTGGCGACCATATTTGGTATATTTCTGACCTTTCTAAATTTAAAGGCCATTATCCTGATTGGACTTGGAAATATGATTTAAAGACAACACTTACTCAAATGTATGATAATATCAGCAAAAGAGTTTAAGTAAATACCTAAGTTTAAAGCTAAATTTTACCCCTTTAATGGCTCAAAAAGTTGCCGTTGAAGGGGTAAAGTATTTATAAATATAGCCTAATTTCCAATAAAACCTCACATTACACATAGCTACTCAGAGATTTTATGTATTTTTGTGTTTTTATTATCATCTTGGTTTATTAATTTTTGAAAATATCAATCAATGAAATTAAGTGTTGTTATTCCTGCCTATAATGAGGAAGAAAGTATTTCTGAAACCCTTAGAAGTTTATATAGTACTTTAAAAAAATACGATATTCCACACGAAATATGGGTAACAAACGATAACTCAAAAGACAACACTTTGGGTGTTTTACAAGAATTACAAAAAGAAATCCCAAGCTTAGTTTTTGAAACAAATAAGGGGCCAAATGGCTTTGGATATGCTGTTCGTTATGGTTTAGAGCGTTTTTCTGGCGATTGCGTAGCTGTATTTATGGCAGATATGTCTGATGACCCCGAAGATTTGGTAAAATATTACAAAACAATGCTTGCTGAAAACGTGGATGCTGTTTTTGGAAGTCGTTGGGTAAAAGGTGGAAAAGTTATTGATTATCCTGCTGTAAAAAAATTCATTAATAGAGTCGCCAACTTTATAATCAAGTTAGTCATTGGAATCAAATATGATGATACCACCAATGCTTTCAAACTTTACAAACGTGAAACGATGGAAGGTTTAAAACCATTTCTTTCACCTCATTTCAACTTGACGGTTGAACTTCCTCTTAAAACTATTGTCCGTGGCTATTCTTATACCGTTGTACCAAATAGCTGGACAAATCGAAAGTATGGCGAGTCAAAACTAAAAATCAAAGAAATGGGTAGTCGTTATTTCTTTATCCTAATGTATTGTTTTGTTGAAAAATCCTTCTCACGAGGAGATTATATGAAGAAATAAAGCAAATCTATTATCAAAAAATACTATGATTTACAAATCCAAAACTTGGTTCCTGATTGCTTTATTTTCATTACCGCTTGTTATATTCTTTGTCTTTTTCTTTCGATTCGCTTTAAATATTCCCTTTGAAGATGATTTGGGTATTGTTCATACTTTAGCTGTTGACTTACCTAAAGCTCTAACATTTCGAGAAAAGTTTTCTACTTTTATTATGGCTCATAATGAGCATCCTATTACCGTTTTTAGGTTTTTTTTATGGGCGTATCATGCTATTTTTCAAGATTATAATTTCAAAATCATTGCCTTGATTGGAAATCTCATCTTATTATCGAGTATTTTTTATTTCTTTCGCCAGCTACGCATTGTCAAACTTTCTTGGATTTGGCTTATACCCATTCCATATATCATATTTTCACTTTATATTCATGAAAATGCTCTTTGGGCATTGTGTGCCTTTCAGCATAATGCCATTATGGGTTTATACTTTTGGGGCTTGTATGGCTGTATTCTACACAAAAACTCCTCGCCTCGATTCTTCGGCGGTATATTTTTAATCATCTGCACAAGTGTTTGCAGCGGAAATGGGCTTTTGGGCTTCATTATCGTGATCGCTATTTTATTATTTGAAAAAAGATGGAAAGATGGACTTATTGTAAGTGCAACATTTATCTTGGTCAAATTAATATTGCTCAATAATCATTATTATCAAGAGCCAAGTCCACTACCACAAATCATCAAAGGATTCTTTCTTTTATGTGGCTCAATTATCAAAGTTTCGTCTAAAGATTTGATGATTATGTTATTGGGTATGAGTATAACAATTTGCATAATCATTGCAGGTTTACGCATATTATTTGGAAAGTTGAATGAAAAAGAACGCACTTACTATTTACTTACATTAGGCATAAGTCTTTTCTGCTTAGGTACTTTTGTAGGCATTGCGGTTTATAGAGATGTGGTATCCTCTGCTTTTTCAGACCGTTATCGTATTTATACACAAATGTTATGGATAAGTATTTATCTTTTCAGCATACCTCTTATTATTAAATTCAATTTTCAAAGAATTGTATATCCTGCCATTCTTAGCTTATCAATTGGGTATTTTTGTTATTCATATTATGTTGAATACCCAAATTTTGTTTACTCTTACCAACAACGTTGGCTGATTCCTGTCAATTATCGTTTTGGTGGTACAAATTTGAGTGGTTGCTATTATCGAGTTTATTTTGATGAAACACTAAAAACTTTAGAAAAAGAGCAATCTTACCAAATCCCTAAGCCAAATTTCGACCCTAGTCAAATTGAAAAAACTAAGCAAATTTTCAATTTAAAGGCTGAAAAACTAAACGATGAAATAGTTCATTTATATGCCGATGAAGGTTCTATTGAAGGAAATCCTGATGATAATTCTTTGTTTATCACTTTAGAAAATGGCAAAGGCACACAACTATTTCTACCTGTTTTTCATAAAAGAAATACTATTGGTGGTTTTTTACAAACAAAAAAACTATTAAAAGAAGGTTTTGAAATGACCATTACTAAGGGCTGTCTGCCTGATGATTTTTATAAAGTAATGCTTGTCAAACAAAATAATCGAAAAGCTCAATTGTATGCTACAAATCTTGTGCTTGACTCACAAAAGTTCACGATTATAGAAACGGCTAAATTTTAATGAAAAAAATACTGTGTTGGCAAATCAATAGCTTTTGGCTTAAACTTGCCTATCTTTTATTTCTGATAGTTTTATTATTTCCTTTTTATCGAATTTCCGAACCACCAAGTCCTGGAATTGATAATTCTTGGCGTATTGCTTTAGAAATGGCCTACCAAAAAGGCTTGGTTTTTGGAAAAGATATTATCTATACTTATGGTCCACTTGGCCGACTTACGCAGCGAATTGCCATTGAAACAAGTAATTTTGAACTGTTTCTATTTGATATTTTTTGTTTTACAAATGTTGGCTTTTTGCTCCACCATTTTTTCCCAAAACCGCTTAAATTTTATCATTTACTTATACATTTTGGCCTTTTTCTACTTATTTCTTCCATTTATGGAGAATGGTTGAGTTTTATATTATTCTTTATCAGTATTTTCTCTGGGCTTTTGTTTCTTAAAAAACAAAATCAATGGCTTCTTTTCCATGCGATTATCATGGGAGTTATTAATTTTTATATCAAAGCCAATTATGGTGTGATTGCCTTGGGATTCGTTTTTATGCTTTTGTTTTATGCTTTTTTCTCTAAACGCTTATCACGTCTCAATCTTTCATTATATCTTTTAGGAAGCATATTTCTGTTGGTTTCTTTAGCATTTTTATTAAAAACTGACCTGTTGGCTTATTTTTATTCGAGTGTAGAGATTATCAAAGGTTATAATGAATCACAATCGCTTTTTCCGACTGACCGACTAAGGGCTGTTGCTTCTTCTTATGTTGTTTTTGTTTTATTCTTGGTTCTTTTGATAGGTTTTATTGTTCAAAAACTTAAAAATAAAGACTTTTCTTTACCAACACTTGATTCTTTTTTTGTGTTGGGGTGTGCGGGCGTTTGTTCATTTGTTTTACTAAAATATGCGTTTGTAAGAGCCGATGACGCTCATTTGATGTCATTTGTGCGAAGTGCTTGTTTTCCTTTTTTATTGATAGCTACTTTTGGTAACGAAAAATGGCTCAAGCAAAGCGGTTGGATTTTGGTTTCGCTTAATTTATTAAGTTATATTATATTTTATCAGCCTATTTATGGAAAAATAACTTTTCCCATTGCTGATAACTTACGAACCAAAAGTTATATTTTACCCGAATACTTTAAGTCTATTTTCAAAAAAACACCTCCGTCTTACAACCCAAGCTACCCAAAAGAGATCTTAGAGTTAATCGGTGATAAAACTATTGATTTAGTACCCAATGAAGTTTCAGAAATTTATCTAAATCATCTTAATTATAATCCACGCCCTGTAGTGCAATCATATCAGGCGTATAACGAATATTTAGATAATAAGAATCAGGAAAAATACCTATCAGATACTGCCCCAGCTTTTGTAATTTATAGTATAGAAAACAACGATGGCAAATACTCCATTGGCGATGAAACACTCACTTTGTTGGCACTTTTACAAAGATATGAACCTGTAAAAATATGGGATAATCATCTGTTATTGAGCAAGAAAAAAGTAACCAAAACTTTGAAATTGATTAAACAAACAAAGCACACTTGGGAACTTGGAAAAACATATCCATTAAATCATTCAGCTCAAACAAAGGATATGTTATGTTTGTTGAAAGTAAAAACAAGCTATAATTGGTTTGGTAAGTTGCTAAACTTGTTTTTTCAACCGCCACATCTCAATATGGAGCTTACTATTACTAACGACAAAAAAACTAATTATCGAACGGTTCCTATTTTGTTGAGCAAGGGTCTTGTGGTTGGTTCAAAAATTGATAATGTGCTAGACGCTAAACAATTCTTTGAGCAAGGTTTCGTTGAGAATAAAGGTATTGAAAGTATTCGTTTCAATGAAATTTTAAGAAAAAAAACAGGTTTTGATAATAAAATTGATATTTTTGAGGAGTGGTATGAACTGAAATAGCGAAGGAAAATGAAAGAGTTAAAAAAATTGATTTGTATAAATATTGTCTTCACACTTTCTGTCATTTTCGCAGATAGCTTACAAGCCCAAAACGCTACTCCTAAGAGGTACGTTTGTCAAGGAATAGGCAACTTAGATTCAGGGGTTAACCATGCTATTCCTGTGATGAATAAAATGGTTGCGGCTGGTTGCAATGCTGCATTTCTCACTGTTTGGTGGGATAGGGTATATCCACAAGTCAATTCAAAGCCAAACTTTGCACAGCTTGATAATCAAATTAATCATGCAATCAATAATTTAGGAATAAAAGTTGCCATACGTATTCATCTTGGTCGAACTTTCTCTCTCACAAAGGGTTTTTGGGAAGAAGAAGAGTCGGTAAAAGATTTTAAAGGAAAACCGCTCACACATTATTACGACAATAATCATTTTAGTTTTGCACACCAACCTTCTATTGAAAAAGCAAAAAGTTTTGTCAAAGAAGTATGCGAACGTTACAAAAATTATCAAAAAGCTGGAAAAATCATTTTTATTACGGTTGTCAATACTCCACAACAGGAGTTAGGATATGCGTTTCAAAACCAACAATGGCCAGAAAGAGAATACCAAGCTGTATTTGATCATTCAAAATGGTCGATGATAAAATGGAAAGATTGGGCAAAAGAAAAATATACGACCATACGCACCCTCAATAGCTACTGGGGAACAAGTTACAAGAATTTTACTGAGGTTGAGCCTTATGTCAATTGGGGAACACCACAAGATTCTTTTAGAGGGCGTAGAGGTAAAGATTGGTATGTTTTTCGGCATTTACTGCTCAAAAACTATTATGACCAAATCATTGAATCTATCAAATCAGTAGAGCCAACTTATAAAGTAGCCTGTGAATTTGGGGGCGTTGCCGACGACTTAACAATTTTAAGAGCGACATTTGGCTTTAAAAACCTTTCTGAAAAAGCTGATATTGTTAAAACTTCAAGTGAGGGTTTTCAAGGAGATATCGCCTTTAGTAATTTAGCACCTAATCAAAAATTTTATACCGAAGTTGCTTTTTTTGACCTCCAAACGGCCGATGATTTAAAAAAATATGTACAACGTACTGTTGAATATGGCTGTGAATTTATCATGCTTGGTGTAGAATCAGACAATCCTGCCGATTTTGAAAAAATTCTTCCCGCCGTTCAAGAAGCTGTCAAGGCAATTGATAAAGTAAGCCCTGCGGTAGTTTTTGCAGATTCAGTAACATATCGACTTTCTCAATTGACCGACAGTAGAGAGCTTGTTATTAATGATTGGAAAACAAAGTCGGATAATGGAAAAAAGCGAATAAAAGTTATTTTGGAGGAAGATTTAATTATAGAAAACAAAAAAATTGAAAATCCATTACCTGATATTGTTGAGACAACACCAACTACACCTACTCCACCACCAACACCGCCGACACCAAGTAACCCAAATTTACCTAATCAACTTCCTAAAGAAAACATTAAGGATTATACTAAAGAATTGGTTGTAAATCAAAGTTTCCAATTTAGAATTCCTGAAAACTTGTATTATGATACTGATGGTTTTATTGCTTTTATCGAAGTTTTGGAATCTCCTTCATGGGTAAATTTTAATCGTTTTGAGCTAAATTTCTATGGAAAAGCACCGTATTTAGGGAAAAACAAAGTAAAATTGCGTGTTTATGACAACAGTGGTGGTAGCATTGAATCAAATATTTATCTCGAAATTGTTCCACCAATCATTGATTTTGAATTGATAAAAGCTGATTATTTCAATGTCCCTATACAAGGCTTAGGACTGATTTATAATAAAAACACTTTATATTTAGACCATTTGCCCGAACAAGTCAATTTTGTGGCTCGATGTAATTTGGACTCTGTAAATTTCATCTTTAATTTAACTGGCCCTTATAAATTCAGCCGAAGTTCTGATAGAATACCTTACAATCTTTTCGGTGAAGGCCGAGGTTTAAAATTTCCAGTTGGAACCTATACACTAAGTGCCAAAGCCTATAAAAATGATTCGGTTATTACCTCAAAAACCATTCAGTTTTTTGTTTCGGCCTCTACCAATCCTGCTGAAAATATTCTGCCTGATTGGCGAATTTATCCCAATCCATTTGAACAAATCTGCAATATCAAATTACCTGATAGTGAAGACCTTACGCTTTTAAATTTTGCTTTATTTACATCGACTGGCCAAAAGCAAGCAATAAAAAAAGACTTTATTACGATTGTAGAAAAAACCGCCTACATTGATTTAGGTCATGTCGATATCCCAGCAGGTAATTATATCTTAGAAGTAAATAAAAATGGGGAGGTTTTGAAAAGAGTGAGGGTATCTAAACTTTAGAAAATCAAGTCTTTCACAAAATAAAAAAACAATGTTTGTATGATCGCCCAAGCTACGGCACTTATAAACATTTGAATAATAATTTCACGTTTTTCATAACGGAAAGCCATTGCTATCGCAGTACCTCCGATGGGAGTAAATAATAAAGGTGTAAGCAATGCAATGCCTATCAAGCCAAATTTTCTGCGTGTTTTTATTGCCAAACGATTCATTTTAGTAAATTTCTTAGCCTGTTCCTTTTTAGGAAAGAATTTCACCCAAATTTTTTGTATAAAATCACTTGAAAATAAAATTAATGAAACTGTTAGCATCATTCCTATTACCGAACAAATAGCTGTTTCAACCCAGCCTAATTGCAAAGCTAAACCTGTCAATGGTCCTCCTGCAAACTTGAGCATACTTATTGCAATGACTGAAATATATTTAGCAAAATTCATGTTGTTGTAGTCTTTTTTTTATTGGTGGATAGTACTGTTTTTTCGAAATGCTTGTTTTATTAACAAAGAAATACAACTTTTGTTGCATTATGCCATAAACCTATTTAAAGTACTCGTTTTCGAGTTTAAATGGCTAATTTATTTTATAAATATAACCTAACCTAAAACATGAAACTAAAATTACTTCTTTTGTTTATTTTTTCATTTTACTTAACTGCTCAAGCACAAGACACACCAGCCGATACTCTTCAACCTGTAAATAACCCAGTGATGCAAGCAGATAGTACTGCTCAGGAGGAAGAAGGCGGAGAAGAGGAAGAAGAAGGTTCAGAGGAAGAAGAAGAGGATAAAGATACCACACCTGCTAAGTTCCGTTACCGTTTCTCTACCGATGGTACTGTTACTTCGGGAAATGTCAGTCGTGCGTTGATTCAATTTGCCACAAGTTTAGACTGGAATTTGCACAAAACATTCAAACTATCAAGTAGCCCTTCTTACGTTTTTGGTAATCAAAATAAAGTTGCGGCCGAACGAGAAACCTTTGCCGACCTCAGAGCAAGTTTTTTATATGAAAAACGCTTCTATTATTTAGCATTTTCTTCTTATGAACAGAGTAATCTGCGAAAGATAAACAATCGCTTTATTGGAGCGGGAGGGATTGGTTATAAATTGGTTCAGAAAAAAACGATTTATCTTTCTGTCACCAATGTTTTGCTCTATGAAAAGACTGATTTTGTTGTCAATGAAAAATTTCCCGACCGAAATCTTTGGCGAAACTCTACCCGTCTTTTTGGCGAATACACCTTCGATAATGGGAAAATGTCGCTCTCGCACACACTTTATGTACAGCCCAGCATCACCGAAAAGAATTTTCGATGGAATGGAAATTTGATTCTTCGTTATCAAGTTTCCAAAAACGTAAGTTTTCGTAGTATGATGGAAAATTCTTATGAGAGCATCGTTGTTCCTGGTAGAAAAAACAATGATTTTCGCTGGACTTTCGGAATAGTCTTAGAAGGCAAGAAATAGCATTCTATTTTATTTTTGGTTGATAATCATTAAAAAATGCTAACCAAATAGAGCGTGAAAGTCGATAGATAAATGGGGTTATCAAAACCGTGAAAAGTACATACACCCAAATATAAATTCGCCAATCAACTCGCCCGTCGAAATATACATAATAAGCAATGGTAGCGGCTACAAAAATCATCATATTGATGATTGAACTGATGTACATTGCTCCATAAAAAAAACCAGTTTCACGTTCATACTTCAAATTACATTTGGGGCAATTTTCGTGCATTTTAGTTAGTTTTTTCCAAGAAAAAGGATTTTTTGTTATAAACAAATCACCCTCGTGGCAGCGTGGGCATTTCATTTTTATGGTGGCTTCTACAGTATTCATAAATTTAAAGACGTTTTCTAAGATAAGTACAAATTTCGTCAAAATAATCCCAGTCTAAGGATATTTTTTAAGATATTTTAAAAAATGACTCAAACTTTATGAATTAAGTAAATGATGATTAAATTTGCTAAAAAACTATCGCGGCGGCGAACCGTCAAATATCATGTCTAAAAAAATTATACGCCCTTGGCTTAAAGTTCTCTTTAGCTTTGCTACCACATTTGTATTTGCCCAAATCGAAAAAGCACCTACTCGTGCCGAAGGCGAATACGCCAATCGTACGATCATTCGGGGCGTAACGCTCATCAACAGTACAGGAGCTCCACCCGTTGGCCCTGTTGATATTGTTATTGAAAAAAACAAAATCGCTCAAATCAAGCAAGTGGGTTATCCTGGTGTACCTATTGATCAAAAAAATCGCCCAAAATTGAATGACGGCGACAAAGAACTCGACTGTACAGGCATGTACCTAATGCCCGGTTTTATTGATATGCACGGTCATATTGGAGGAAAACAACAAGGCACACCAGCCGAATATGTATTCAAACTTTGGCTGGGGCATGGTATCACTACCATTCGTGACCCTTCTGCGGGAAATGGTTTAGAATGGACGCTTGACCAAAAACGCAAAAGCGAAAAAAATGAAATTACAGCTCCAAGAATCAAGGCATATACCGCTTTCGGCATGGGAAGCGACAAACCAATCACAACACCAGATGAAGCTCGTCAATGGGTACGAGACAATGCTGCCAAAGGAGCTGATGGGATCAAGTTTTTTGGTGCTGAACCTGCTGTTTTTAGAGCAGCTTTAGACGAAAACAAAAAAATTGGGCTTCGCTCTGCTTGCCATCACGCTCAATTAGAGGTAGCTCGTATGAATGTTTTGGCAACTGCAAAAGCAGGCCTCACAAGCATGGAACACTGGTATGGCTTGCCAGAAGCTCTTTTTGATGAGCGAACTTTGCAAAATTATCCTGCTGATTATAATTATAATAATGAACAAAATCGATTTGAAGAGGCAGGAAAGTTGTGGAAACAAGCGGCCGAGCCTGGATCTGAAAAGTGGAATCAAGTGATGGATGAATTGATAAAAATTGATTTTACACTTGACCCAACTTTCAATATTTATGAAGCAAATCGAGATTTGATGCTTGCTAGACGAGCTGAGTGGCACGACGAATATACATTGCCAGCCGTATGGCGTTTCTATGGACCAAGTCGCATTTCACATGGCTCATATTGGCTCAATTGGGGAACAGAACAAGAAGTAGCATGGAAAGAAAACTACCGCATTTGGATGCGTTTTGTGAATGAATATAAAAACAAAGGCGGAAGAGTAACCACTGGCTCTGATTCAGGTTTTATTTATCAATTATATGGTTTCGCTTATATTCGTGAATTAGAATTGCTGCGTGAAGCTGGTTTTCATCCTTTAGAAGTGATTCGTGCGGCAACTATCAAAGGTGCAGAAGCACTTGGCATGGCAGACCAAATTGGCTCAGTTGAAGTAGGAAAACTGGCTGATTTTGTCATTACTGAAGAAAATCCGTTAGCAAACCTTAAAACTCTTTACGGAACAGGAGCTATAAAAGTCAATGATAAAAACGAAGTAACCAGAGTTGGTGGTGTAAAATACACTGTAAAAGATGGGGTAATTTATGATGCCAAGAAATTATTGGCCGATGTTCGTAAAATGGTTGCTGATGCAAAAGTGAAGGAAAACTTTGAAATTACACAACCTGGTATTCCTCAAAAAGGAGCAAGTAAAGTACAAGGAGCGGAGAAGCATTGAAAATAAAAAGATTGGATAAAATGAAAACCCCTCTAAAACTTTTAAGAATTTAGAGGGGTTTTTATTTTCTGTAAAATTACTTGGCTTATACCAGCACAACGTCCAAAGGTACTACTGGTGTTTCTTTCTTTTCTTCTGGCAAGATAAAATGCAAGGGATTTTTAACTTTTTCATCTAAAAGAGCAATTTCAAGCACTTCTTCTACATAATCCACATAGTGGAAAGTGAGTCCTTGTGTATAAGTCTCGCCAACTTCTTCTACATCTTTACGGTTTTTATAACACATAATAATGTCTTTTATTCCTGCACGTTTGGCGGCTAAAATTTTCTCTTTTATTCCTCCTACTGGAAGTACTTTCCCACGAAGGGTAATTTCTCCAGTCATCGCTGTATTTGGCTTAATCTTGCGTTGCGTAAACATTGAAGCCATTGATGTGAGCATGGTAATTCCTGCCGAAGGACCATCTTTTGGTACAGCTCCTTGTGGAACGTGTACATGAAGATCATAATTTTGGAAAATTCTATAATCAATACCAATATTATCAGCATGAGATTTTAGATAAGAAAGTGCCGTTATGGCCGACTCTTTCATTACATCGCCCAGTTGTCCAGAAAGAGTAATTTGTCCTTTCCCTCGACTCAAACTTGACTCAATAAAAAGAATATCTCCACCCACCGAAGTCCAAGCCAGACCAGTTACAACCCCTGGCACATCATTTCCTTCATACAAATCTCTATCAAAAATAACACCACCGAGCAGCTTTTCTACGTGTTCGGCTTTGATGGTTTTAGGATAACTTTCCTCCATTGCAATTGATTTTGCAATTTTTCTAACCAATGAACCTATTTGTTGCTCCAAACGACGCACGCCTGACTCACGAGTATAGCCCTCAATTACTTTTTGAATAGCCTTATCATCAATTTTCAAATCTTTTGCTTTGATTCCATGCTGCTCCAATTGCTTTGGAAAAAGGTGTTTTCTTGCTATTTCGATTTTTTCCTCAACAGTATAGCCAGAAATTTCAATGATTTCCATTCTATCTCGCAATGGCCCTTGAATAGTATCAAGCGAGTTGGCAGTTGCTATAAAAAGTACTTTAGATAGATCGAAATCAACTTCTAAGTAATTATCTTTGAAAGCATTGTTTTGCTCTGGGTCAAGCACTTCGAGCAGTGCCGAAGACGGGTCGCCACGGTGGTCACGGTTGATTTTATCAATCTCATCTAAAACAAACACTGGATTGGATGATCTTGCCTTTTGAAGATTAACAATCAATTTACCTGGCATCGCACCGATATATGTTTTACGGTGTCCTCTAATTTCTGCTTCATCATGCAAGCCACCCAAAGACATTCTGACATAGTTTCGACCTAAAGCTTTGGCTATTGATTTTCCAAGAGAAGTTTTTCCAACACCTGGAGGGCCATAAAGACACAAAATAGGTGCTTTCATATCACTTCTCAACTTTAATACTGCCAAATACTCAATGATACGCTCTTTTACTTTTTCAAGTCCTGCGTGGTCAGTATCAAGAATTTTTTTGGCACGCTTCAAATCAAAATTATCTTTTGTGAATTCATTCCAAGGCAAATCGACCATTGTTTCCGCATAATTCAACGACACACCATATTCAGGAGCCATAGAATTCATGCGTAAAATTTTGTTTAATTCTTTATTAAAATGGTCATTTGCTTCTTTAGTCCACTTCTTTTTTGCTCCTTTTGCACGCAATTTCTCTACCTCTTGGTCAGGAGATTCCATACCTAACTCTTCTTGCAAAACTTTTATTTGCTGACGCAAATAGTATTCACGTTGTTGCTGGTCAATATCAATGCTTGCTTTGCTCTGAATATCTCTTTTGATTTCCAACAATTGAATTTCTTTCATCATGTGTTCGAGTAGCTTGTGGGCTTGCTCTCCCCCATCAAATGTTTCTAAAAGCAATTGTTTTTCGCTGATTTCAATATTTAGATTTGATGATAAGAAGTGCGTCAAGAAACTTGGGCTATCAATATTACTGATGGCCATTTGAGCATCACGAGGAATATCAGGATTCAGATTCAAAATTTTGTAGGCAGCCTCTTTTAAACTTTGAATCAAAGCCTTAACTTCTTTCTTGCGAACATTGGGAAAGTTTTCTGAAATATACTTCACTTTTGCACTCAAATGAGGCTCGGTTTGGGTATATTCTAATACTTCAAAACGGCGACGTCCTTGAATAATAACCGTTACATTACCATCAGGCAAAACAATCATTTTCAAAATATGAGCTATTGTCCCTACCTTAAAAAGGTCTTCGGGTGTAGGTTCATTGGGCGTATGACGTACTTGTGCTACCACTCCGACGGTTCGGTCGGTTCGGTAGGCTTTTTTTACCATTTTAATAAATTTCGACCGTGTTACGGTTACAGGAATAACAATTCCAGGAAATAAAACGGTATTTCTTAAAGATAATAAAGCCAAATCAGTTGGCAGATTATCTTCGTTTTCCATCACTTCATCTGGCGAAGAAATTTCTATCATTTCAACGTTTTCAACATCTTGTCTTGCCATTACGAGTTTTGAGAATGTATCTCTATTCATTATATCCCTTTATAATTTGACCGTTGATTTGAAACTGACCTTTTGATTTCGCTGATTATCAGAGGAGTCTTTATTATCTAATTTTAATAACGGATTTGATTGATGTGTAATTTTGCTTAGTTGTAAATTATCGTAATATTTCATGAGTAAGGGTCGCCTTACTATCTGCCAGAATGTCAGAGTGAAAGTACAAAACGTTTCTGACAATCAAAATATTTCTTGGAGAATTTAATTGGTCAATACTCATGCCAAGCATATAAACATGGCAGTTTGGCAGGAAAATATTATTGAGTGGTTATTTTTTATGTCAAAACCTGTAAGGTTTGAGTGACCCCGTCTTTTCAGACCTTACAGGTTTTTATGAGATGTTATATTTACTCAGAAGAAAAACTAAACCATTACCTACTCCACAAAGGAGTTATTAACCTTTACATTTTTCAAGGTAAAACCATTTACAATATCTTTATTGATTGAGGCATTTTTGGTCTCGATTATAAGGTTTTCAAATTTAAAATTCGATAAACGGTCATTCTCCGTAATAGCAACATCGTAGAAAACATTGCATTTCAATTCTATGTTTTTCAAGGTAATATGATCAGAATATGAAAGGGGAATGTCTTTACGACCTTGCAAATCAAAAAACTGTGTCCATGGCTTCACATAAATGAGGCTATTGGCTTGACCTTTGATATTTTCTACCAAAATATATTCATACAATTGCGGGGTATCTGGTCGCATTTTTAGCCATAAAACCCTCGTTGCTTCATTTACAAAACAATTTCGCATGATAATATTTTTATTATGAATGGCTTCGCTACCGCAAGTAAGAGCCGAATGACAAAAACCAAACTCACAATTTTCGATAACAATATTCGTATTTTCCCCATTACTCGGAATCAAATCTGCCCAAGGACCTTTGCCACCTTTTAAAGCAATGGCATCATCATTGACCGACATATAACAGCCTTTAATTAACACATTCGAGCAAACATCAAGGTCGATTGCATCAGTACTGGGAGCTTTCACGGGTTGATGTGGTGAAAAAATATGTACATCCAAAATCTTTACAAAATTACATTGGTAGTAATGACTCGTCCAAAAGCCAGAATTGTGCAATTTTACATCTTGAATCTGAACATTATTTGATAGCCAAATAAATACCAAACGTGGTCGAGAAACTTCAAGATTGGTACAATTAGGATTTTCTTTTCTTCTTTGCCAGAAAGCTTCCCAATAATGTAAACCATTTCCATCAATTGTTCCTTTTCCTGAAATTGTGAAGCCATTCACTCGATAAGCATTCACTAAAGCAGGAAAATAGTCAAGACTTTGCCCTTCCATTCTTGAAGGCATTTTTGGATAATCAGCAATATTATCAGAACCTTTCAATACAGCACCTTCTGCAAGATAAAGATGGGTTTTTGGTTTAAAAAATAAAGCTCCGCTTAAATATACCCCTTTTGGAATAATCACTACTCCACCACCATTTTTTGCAGCTTCATCAATCGTTTGCTGAATAGTGACTGTTTGTAACACAGTACTATCTTGTATTGCACCAAAACTTGTAATAACATATTGTTTACCTAATTGATTGAGTGCTATTTTGCTCGAATCAGAAAACCACTTCGACATCACACTACCATCGGGGAAAACATTAACCGATTTTTTCTGGGCAAAAGCATGTCCGACTAAAACGAACATTCCGATGAAAATTACAAAGATTTTTTTCATTCTTATTTTTTTGAGCTATCAAATTACTGGGTAAATATATGATAATTCTTGAATTTTAAATTCCTGTACTGTCGGCTTTAACTAAACGCAGGTTTTTTGCTGTTTTTTTATTTACTTTGAGTAACGGTTCACTAATCATCAAACCCAAAGCATTAATGAAAAAAGTACTTCTTGTTTTCCTCTTACTTATCAACACTTTATCAAGTTTTGCACAAAAAGAGCCTGATTTTTTAACAAACTATAATAAACGTTGGGTTGACTCAGTTTTTTCGAGTTTAACATTGGACGAAAAAATTGGTCAATTACTTATGCCTCGTGGTAATACTTCAGGCAAACCTCATGATATTGAAAAACTAAAACGTTGGGTAAGCGATAATCGCATTGGCGGAATTGTGATGTTTGCCGCCCCGCCAACGGTACAAGCCCGCATAGTGAATGAATTGCAAGCTTTATCGAAAGTGCCATTACTCATTGGAATGGATTTAGAATGGGGCTTGGCAATGCGTTTAGATAGTACAGTTCGTTTTCCTTATCAAATGACGCTTGGTGCCATGCAAGGCAACGAGAAATTGCTATATGAAATGGGTGTTGAAGTAGGAAAACAATGCCGCCGAATGGGTGTTCATATCAATTATGCTCCTGTGGTTGATGTCAATATTAATCCAAATAATCCGGTTATCAATTTTCGTTCGTTTGGTGAAAACCAAGAAGATGTAGCTAATAAAGCTCTCGCATATATGCAAGGTATGAATAGTGAACATTTGCTTACTTCGGCGAAACATTTCCCAGGACACGGCGATACAGGCGTTGATTCGCACTTTGATTTACCCTTGATTCCGCACGACCGTAAACGCTTAGATGAAGTTGAATTTTACCCCTATAAAAAACTGATAGACAATGGTTTAAGTGGCATTATGACTTCTCACCTGAGTGTTCCAGTACTGGATACTACTAAGAATTTGGCAGCAACTTTTTCTAAAAGAATCGTTACTGATATTTTACGCAAAGACTTGCACTTCAAAGGTTTGACTTTTACGGATGCAATGGACATGGAAGGTGCAATCAAATATTTCTCAAAAGGACAGGCAAATGTGCGAGCGGTTTTAGCGGGAAATGATATTTTAGAAACCTTTGAAGATGCAGGAGGAGCCATTTTAGCGATTAAAGCGGCCATTGCCAACAAAGAGATTTCGATAGAAGAAATTGATTTTCGAGTTCGTAAAATATTAATGGCAAAATCTTGGGTTGGTCTTGATAAATACCGCCCGACAGAAATCAACAATTTGATTGCTGATTTGAACACTACGAAATCAGATTTATTGAATCGTCAATTGGCAGAAGCAAGCATTACTTTAGTCAAAAATGATGATAAAATACTGCCTATCAAAGATTTGACTAAACGTATGGCTAGCGTTTCGATTGATGCGATACAACCGACGGCTTTTCAGAAAATGACAGATAACTATACCACAATCAGCCATTTTCTACTTCCTCCAAATGCCGCAGATTCGAGCATCAATAAGGTTTTGGAACAAACCAAAGATTATGATTTGATTTTGGTAAGCCTACACCTTAATAATATTCGTCCTGCCGCTAAATATGGCGTTACAGATGCCAATAAAAAAGCATTGAAAGCTCTTGTCAATACAGGAAAAGCCATCACAACAATCTTCGGGAATCCTTACTCGCTTGATAAGTTTGAAGATTTAGAAAAGTCGAAAGCTATCGTAATGGCTTATCAGCTAACCAATTATATGGAAGATGCTGCTGCTCAAGCTATTTTTGGAGCAATTACAATCGTTGGAAAATTACCTGTTTCTATCAACTCTATTTATAAATATGGAAAAGGTGAAAACACCCAATCGCTTGGCCGATTGGCTTATGGAATTCCAGAAATGGTTGGACTTGATGGAGCTGAATTAAATCGCCGAATCGACTCAGTAATTAATCTCGGACTCAGAGAAAAAGCCTATCCTGGTGCAACAATGGAAGTTGCCAAAGATGGTCGTGTGATTTATCAAAAAGCTTTTGGATTTCATACTTATGAAGCTGCAAACAATGCTTCTTCTACAAGCAATGAGGTGAAATTCAAGTCAGATAACAAAAATGATGTAATGGACGAAGCGGTGAAAAAATCAAATATATCAAGCAAATCAAACACTACAACGACATTAGCCAAAGGTACTGCCCGCCTAACTGACCTCTACGACCTTGCTTCTGTTACGAAGGTAAGCACTTCTGCATTAGCTGTAATGCAATTGATGAGTGAGGGCAAGTTCGATTTAAATAAAAGTTTCAAAGATTATTATCCAGAGTTCGCCGATGGCAATAAAGCCAACCTACGTTTCCGTGATATGCTCACGCATAAATCGGGCTTAAAAGCTTGGATTTCTTTTTGGGTGGATTGCATAGACTCCGTAAAAACTATAAAAAACAGTGTTGTTTTCAAAGAAAAATATGCTTCTCAATACAAAAAGAAACTTTTTATGAGCAAGAAAAAGTATAATTTGCTGCTTGCTAAAGCCATTAAGGAAAATAAAAATCTTTGGAAAGATTGTCTTTCTCCAAGCACCATGGTTTGGAAACCAAACACCTTTTCCACCAAACAATCAGCCGATTTTTCAGTGCAAGTTGCCGATACACTTTGGCTGCATAAAGATTATAGAAAAACGATTTTTGATGCCATCGAAAACTCACCTGTGAAGCCCGAACAAGGTTATGTTTATAGCGATTTGCATTATTATACTTATCCAACTTTTATCGCTAATTTGGTGGGTATGCCGTGGGAAGATTATTTGAAGAAAACATACCGCAATATTGGAGCTAACTCTTTGACTTACAATCCTTTACGCTTTTATTCTAAAGATAAAATTGCACCTTCAGAGCATGATACTTTATTTAGAAAAACATTGATTCATGGATTTGTACATGATGAAGGTGCTGCTATGCTAAATGGCATTTCGGGACATGCTGGACTTTTTGGCAATGTCAATGATTTGACGAAGCTAATGCAAATGTATTTACAAAAAGGAAGCTACGGCGGCACACAATTTATCAAACCAGAAGTGATTGCTAAATGTACGAAGTACCAATTCCCAGAACTCAAAAATCGCCGTGCCATTGCCTTTGATAAATTAGATTTCAATCCAAAAATATCAAATGGGCCGCAATCAGCTTCGCCCGAAAGTTATGGACATTCTGGCTTTACCGGAACTTTTGTTTGGGTTGACCCAAAATATAATTTGGTTTATACATTTTTATGTAATCGAGTTTACCCAACTCGTGACAATGTAAAAATAAGCACCTTAAATATCAGAACAGAACTGGGTGAGCAGCTTTATAAAGTGATTAAGAAATAATGAAAAAAGACTCGGCAAGAATTATCTTGCCGAGTCTTTTTTTACTTAAAACTCCCAAATTAAACCAAGTCCTGGGGTTACGCTGGCAGTTGCATCTGCTAATATCAATGGTTTGGCATTTGAACCATTGGGATTAAGTGCTTTTCCATCAGTTGTAGCAAAACCTGAGTTATCAGCAGTTCGCTCAAAAGTATAACTTGGAAAAGATGGATTTTTTGCTAAAAGAGCATTTTGAATATCAAAATAAAAATCAAAACTCTGCTTACGGAAGTTGATTTTTTTGTCAATTCTGAAATCAAATTGACTGAAGTTCTTCAAACGTAAAGTATTCAATTTTGAATAATCAAACAAGCCAACGCCCAAAGTTGCATAATTTTTTTGAGATGCTTCCAAATCGAACGGCGTATAAGGAGCTCCACCATAAAAACGAAATTTCCCACCTAATTCCCAACCTTTCTTAAATTTACGTCCAACTTGCAATGCTACCAAATGACGGCTATCCCATGCTGATGAGACAAACTTGCCATCTTTTCCAGAAAATTGACTCCAAAATAGAGTATAAGAAAATACGGCAAACAGATTTTTTTGGAGTTTTTGTTGAGCAAAAAACTCAACTCCGTAGGCTTTTCCTTTACCAATGCTTTCAATTTTTTCGTTGCCAATGGCTCCATATTCTCCTCCTTGATTAGCCAATGAAATACCATCACGAGCTGAAACTGCGTAGTTATTATACTTTTTGTAGAAACCTTCTAATGTAAAACGTGTGGAAGGACGAGGAATAAATTCTAAGCCACTCACAAAATGGTCACTTTGTAAATATTTATTGTCTTTATTAACCAAAGTTCCTGCATTGTCTCGAAAACCTAAAACGGTATAAATTGGGAGTTTATAGTATCGCCCAAGTGAGGCATTTAGTCTCCATTTGTCGGCAAAACCATAACTCGCCGCTGCTCTCGGACTTAAAGTTTTAAGTGGATTCATTCCTCCATTGGTAAAACTATTCATATCAGTCCTGATTCCTGCTGAAATGCTGAGACGTTCATCATAGAACTTACGAGAAACTTGTCCGAAAGCACCAAATTTAAAAAAATCAACGGCAGTTTTAAATCTAAAAGCAACTTCAGGTTGAATGATATTGCCTTTTTCATCACGCAATTCTTTTCTTAAGCGATTATATAAATCGGCATTATATTTCACAAATTGGCTGCTGACACCGTACGAATATTCCCATTTGTCAACAAACTTATTCACATCAATTCTCAGTTTATTTTCAATTTCTTGTGATTTTGTATTGAAAGTAATCAAACCTTTTGACTCTTGCTTGCCATCTTCGTATTTTTCAAGTGAGTTATCATACATATTTCTACTCAAAGAAACATTCATATACCCATTTTCAAGCAATCTTTTTAGTGTGAAACCTACAGTATAATTCCACTGATTAATGTAAGGAAAAGCACGTAAAATATATTCTTTGCTTGGTGATGATTCTTTCGGCACACCAAAGTAAAATTTATCAATTGCTCCTAATCCAATCGCTGTTAGGGTTGTTTTTGCGTTGATTCTATGCGTGACTTTATATTGAAAATCCCAATAATTAGGTCGAATCGGCAAATCAATCAGTTGAAATAAGTATTGCAGATATGAGCGACGAGCTGAAACCAAATAGGTTGTTTTTTTAGAAAGCGGCCCTTCAAAAGTGGCGGCAGCTTCGGTTGAACTCACACGGAAATTACCTTGAAAATTATCTTTATTTCCATCTCGTTGCTTAAATTGTAGCACTGACGACAGAGCATTATCATATTTTGCATTAAAACTGCTTGATGAAAGTGTGGCATCTTCGATAAACGAAACATTCAAAATACCTGTCGGCCCACCCGCACTTCCTTGTGTAGAAAAGTGATTAATTACTGGCACTTCTATTCCATCGAGGTAATACACATTTTCATTGGGAGCTCCACCTCGAATAATAATATCATTGCGAAATGCTCCGCCGCCACTTGTTCCACCAACCCCAGGTAAAACTTGAATAACTTGCGAAATATCAAAATTGCCTCCTGGATTATTTTTAATTTCCTCTGTTGAAAGTTTTTGAATCGAATTGGGTGTTTCAGTTGATGCCACTGAAACTGAACGATTTACAATCACTTGTACTTCATTGAGCTGTTTGGAATCTTCTTCCATCAAAAAGTTAATAATATTGGCATTTCCCGAAGAAACTATAATATTGAATTTTAAGACTTCTTTATATCCAACATAAGTAGCCTTTAAATTATAACTTCCTGTTGGAATACCTGAGATTTTAAAGTTTCCATCAACATCACTTTGAGAACCTTTTTGTGTGCCTTCGACTTGAATAGTCACACCAATGAGTGGTTCTTGAGTGCGGCGGTCTTTAATCGTTCCCTGAATTTCACCTGTGCGTTGGGCTTGTGCAATACCTAAAGAGAAAAGAGTAAAACTTAATAGAATGAATAACTTTTGCATAAACTTAACATTTTAGATTATTCTTTATGACAATTTCTTTTGTCGCTTGAATAACAATTTTAGTGTGTTTTTGTTTTAATTAGTATATTAACAAGCCATTATTTAAATTTGTTTTGTTTTTATACTATTTTTTTGTTTTTAGCTTTAAAAAACACCTTTTGTTCTTCACACAAAAACATAAAACTTTGATTATCAGATATTTATTAAAAGAATGAATTATAAAATTTTACAGGAATTAATTTCCAATTTGAAGGATTTTGAGGATGAGAAAAAATCTCAGTCGCTCAAAATGCAAGATTTTGTAGTATTTCTAAACCAAAAATATTTGGGAAACCTTGTTTCGGCTCAGCCAAGTATTGATATAAATGCCAAAAGTGAAGAGAATAATATCGGGCAATTAGTGGCATTTATGTATCGTTATGCCAAAGGGTATATTAAAAAGGCTTTGGAAGAATCGACTTTACTGACACTTGATGATTTTGGATATTTAGCGGCCGTTTGGCAGGAAGGGGATTTAACAAAAACTCAGGTGATTGAAAAAAATATCCACGAAAAAAATACGGGTATGGAAATTATCAAGCGACTTATTGCAAATAATTTGCTTGAACAATACGATGATTTGGAAGATAAAAGAAGCAAACGTCTAAAAATAACGCCTTTAGGTCAAGCAGAATTATTCAAATCATTTGAAGGGATGCTAAAAGTAAGTCAAATTATTTCGGGGAAACTCACTTCTGCTGAGAAAATCCAGTTGTTTTATTTGTTAAGCAAATTACATGATTTTCACAATCCCATATTTCTCACTGAAAAAGAAACCAGTATTGATGATCTCTTAAAAAAGTATTTTTAATCGAAAATCAAAAAAATGCCTCAAAAGTATTCAATTGAATTTACTTTTGAGGCTATTTAACATTTCAAAGAATAATTATCTTGCAGTCTCCATCATTGAAAGCAATTGGTCTAATTCATATTCTAAAACTTTACCATTTTGCTTTAATCTTTTCACGTCTTGGAGTTCTATACCATTACGAATATATGTTGGCGTAGAATTAAGTGCTGGATTTCGATAACCCTCTCTCATAAACTTCTGCACCATCGTTCTGATTTGTTCCATTTCATCTTTTGGTTCAAACTTTGGCTCAATAATAATGGATGGCTCTCTCTCTCTACCAATTAATGGATTTTTGTTTTCATATTTTTCATTTTGAACCTTACCATTGAGAGGTTTAACTTCAATAACCTCTTCTTCTGGCTCAGGAACAATATCAAAACCTGCTGCAACAATGGTTACACGCACTTTTTTGCCCAAATTTTTATCAACTGCAAAACCATGTTTAAACAAACGAGCTTTTGTCTGAATTTGGCTTTCAACAAACTTTGTTACCAATGTTTGGTCTGATAATTTAATCTTATGTTCGGGGCTATAGGCAATACTCACCAAAACTCTTTGAGCTCCATTGATGTCATTGCTTTCTAACAACGGAGACGATAAAGCCAATTTGATTGCTTCTTCTACTCTTTTTTCGCCTTCTGCTTCTGCAGTACCCATCACAGCTTGACCAGCACCACCCAATACTTTCTTTACATCGGCAAAGTCAAGGTTGATGATACCAGTACGAGTAATTAATTCAGCGATACTTTTCACGCCATTTGCCAATACATCATCGGCTTTAGCATACGCCTCTTCGATGTCCATATCGCCAAACTGCTCTTCCAATCTTTCATTTTTAATGATCAGAACAGTATCACAATTTTTCTTTAACTCTTCAATTCCAGCCCTTGCTTGCAATATCTTATCCCCTCCTTCAAATGGAAATGGATCAGTTACGACAGCTATGGTCAACAAATTCATTTCTTTAGCGATTCGTGCTATTACAGGGGCTGCCCCAGTTCCAGTTCCTCCACCCATTCCTGCCGTAATAAAAACCATCTCTGTTGGCTCTTTCAGGATTTCTCTAATCGCCTTTTCACTTTCTTCGGCAGCTTTCTTACCCATCGTAGGTTCTGTTCCTGCCCCTAAGCCTTTGGTAAGTTCAATACCTATTTGCAATCTCTTAATTTCTGATGCCGCCGATTCTAAGGCTTGTTGGTCAGTGTTACAAATCACAAGTCCAATATCATTGACACCCATACTGTGCATGTGTTTCACGGCATTACACCCTGCTCCACCAACACCTATTACTTTAATAATATTTCTAAACTTGTTCTTCGGTACGAGTTCGTAGTCTGGTTCTTGTGTCATGGTCATGTATAGATTTTTATAGATTAGGAAAAGCTGTTTTTTTTTTTTGATATTAGATACGAGATACTTGATATTAGATACGAGATTTAAAAGTAATTTTTTCTTGTATCACAAATCTCCTATTTCGTATCTAAAAATCACGTATAACCTTTGTCATCGCCAACATCTGGTTTGGTAGATGCTTGTACTTGGCGTTTAAGCCAACCAAAAAGTCCACCGCTTGCTGGCTGTTCTTCATGAGGTGGCTCTTCTATTACTTCTTTGGTACGTCCACCATTTCTGGTTTCAAAGCCATTATTATTTGCTGGCATTTGGCTTTCAGGAATAGCTCCCCAAATTACTTCTTGCGGGACTCTTTCATCCAATGGCAAAAAACCTGATAAAACTAAGCCTATTACTGTTGCATATTTGGGGTCTGTAACTTTGCTAATAGCACTTTCACCAATATTACGGGTGGTATTTCCCACACGAATATTCATATTATTGGTTACTCTGTCAAAAACATCTTTTATCATTCGAATATTCGCTGTTCCGCCAGTCAGCACTACTCCACTGATGAGTTGTCCTTCATAGCCAGAGTGTATAATTTCTGCCATTACCATTGCTGCAATCTCTTTTAAGCGTTCTTCAATAATAACACTTACATTTTTTGCTACAATTTCTTTATCAGGCAAACCTTCCACTCCTGGAATTTTAATAATATCGTTTTTGCCTACTTCATCGGGCGGCACATCACCCATAATCAATTTCAGCTTTTCGGCATGGTCAGGCAATATTTGAAAAGCTTTTACGAGGTCATTGGTAATGCTTCTTCCTGCAAATGGAATAACAGAAATATGGCGTAAGCCACTTTCCTGAAAAATCGCTACTTCGGTGGTATCACCACCAACATTTACCACAGCAACACCTAATTTTTTATCTGTTTCACTCAACACAGACATAGAGTCTGCTAAAGGTGAAAATAATGTATGAACGATTTTTAAAGGAACAACTCTTTTAGCATCTTGTACTTTTGCACCCACACTCTCAATGGTTTGTTGAAGAGCGATATGAGGGTCATTAGGTGTAGAGATCAAAAAGAAGTTTCCTCCAAGTGTTATTCCGAAGCGACCAATTGGATTATCAGGTACGATTGCTCTATCAATAATAAATTCTTGTGGAAATGTATGAATAATTACATTTCCAGCAGTTGGACGGAATGATTTACGAATATCAACTGCCAATTTTTCAATCTCTTCTTTGCGTATGGTGGTGCGACTGTCGTTTCGTGTTAAGAAATTCTGATGTGTTCTTCCCTCTACATATTCACCTGAAATATTAACAATTACATTTTGAATATTGATGTCTGCCTTGTCTGATAGTTTTGTTAAAATGCGGTCAACGTCTTTTGCTGTAAACTCTAAGTTTACAACTGTTCCATTAGACACCCTCCCACGTTGAGTAGGTTCTTCTACCATATCAAGAATTTTTACTTTCCCGACATGATCCATTATACCAGCAACTGCACAAATTTTTGTGCTACCGATGTCAATACCTACGATTACGTCTTTGCTCATTATACCATCCATTTTAATGCTTTTAGCTAAGTTAAACTGCTAAAAGGCACAGCTATATTATTTTTCACTTACATACAATCTGCCCGTCATATTTTACACTTACATGAGAAAAGCTATCCCAACCTTGTACTGGAAGTATTTGATTATAAAATATCTTTATTCTATTCAGTCTATTTTCAATATTGGTTGCTTCGCCAAATTCGATAATATGGTTTCCAACTAAAGGAACAATGCTCACATCTCCATTTTTTGCCACGTCTAATTGTGTAAATTGTGCTTTCAAAAAAGCATCTTCATTTATAAAATTTATGAAGTGTAGAATTTTTTCTTGACGCTTTGACTTTAAGTTTGGCAAATTTCGGAAATATTCGCCCGAAAGCAATAGAATTTTTGCCGAATATCGTTCAGAAAGTGGAAAAAACCCTCCATCCGCATCTACATAGGCATCTTCACGGCCATCTGACATTAAAATTCGTGCTACTGGAATATGTTGTTCGATATCAAGGCTCAAATTTCCTTCTATCCCTCTAAAGGCTTGACATGACTTTATTTGCTTATTTTGCAACACTCGTTTTTCGATTTCTCGTAAGTCAATTTTTTCAAATGTTTTGCCCACGAGTTGGTCACTACCATTCTTAGTAATGAGGGCTTCAATATCTTGTTTATTAACAAAATATTGTTCTTCGGCATTTTTTATTTTGATAACAATTTCTTTGCAACGCTTTGATGAAAATGTATCACTTGAAAAGCCAATCAAGAGTGTTACTGTCCCAAGAGCAACTACTCCTAATACCACCTTGCCGATTTTTTTTAAGTTAAATTTACTAAACATTTTTATAAATATTAGGAAAGTACATAAAGCGTTAATTATCAATTAGTTATTGGAATTTTTGTCTCAATTAAAAGGCTAATAAGTTACTATTTAAGGCCTTTCAAGAACGAATTTTGGTCTGTCAATGTCTTAAATTCATCCGCAATTTTAGGTTCTAAGTCTGTTTTGCATAATTCCTTTAATCGCTCAATATCTTTATTCCAACCCGAGCCGTCAAAAAAAGACAAACCTTTGTGGTCTCTTATTTTGTATAAGGCCGAGCTTTTATAGGCTGTACCCAAATATACGTTTTTTAAATGATTGTCTTTTGCCCAACGTATCAATCTCCACATCATCCATTTACCCAATGAGTGCGTTCGCATATATTCTGTATCAAAAAAAGCGAACCAATAATGTAATATTTCGTCATTTAAGGCAACAAATACAAAACCTAAAAACTTCTCTCCCGACGTAAAACGAAATATATGCGTCCCTGTTGTTCTCGACAAGATATATTGCCAACGCTCCATACTCATATTATCGTCACCAATGCGTTGAGAAATATATTCCTGACAAAAGTTAACAAATTCCGGTGAATTTAAATCAAAATCTTCTTTTTTGATAACTTCTAACTGAATATTTAATGGTTCAACTAAACGATTTACACGTCGATTTTCAGAAGTATCTTCAAATCTTTCTAAATCAACTCTCAGACTACGAGCCAAGTAAAAAATATCACCTTCAATATCCAAGTTTCCTGTATATGGCAGAAAGCCCTTCTCATAAATTTCTGCCAATTCTGCTTGTGATTCTTTCAAGCAATAAATAGCATAATCAAATGTATAAGTTGAATAATCTACTCTATTTTCAGAAAAAAATATCTTCATAATGGGCTATTGGTGTATAATTTTCAAAACTTCTGCTGCTATTTCTTTTCCAGCATTTGGTCTTGCTAAGGTTTTTATATTTTTACTTAATTGTTCCATTAGTACTGGGTTATCAGACAATTCTATTGTTTTATCAACCAAAATATCTCCGGCTTCTATGTCTTTCACCATCCAAGCAGCATTTTCATTGACCAAACTCATGGCATTCTGAGTTTGATGGTCTTCGGCTGCGGTAGGCAATGGTACCAAAATCGAAGGTTTTTCAGCCAAACATAACTCTGAAACTGATAAAGCTCCTGCTCTCGAAACAACTAAATCGGCTGCAGCATAGGCTAAATCCATTTCATAAATAAAATCTGAGACATAAACTCTTTTGGTCTGTAATGATTCTACCTTTGTTTTTGCTTTATCAATAAATAACTTTCCTGTTTGCCAAATTATCTGCAAATCATTGGCAATCAAATCGTTAAGTCCTGCAAAAACAGCTTCATTGATTGTTCTTGCACCTTGACTTCCGCCAATCACCAGCAAAGTTTTTCTTTCAATATCTAAACCAAAATGATTGAATGCTTGCTCACGCTTTGACGATGTTTCAAGAATATCTTTTCTGACGGGATTTCCTGTCATTACAATTTTTTCTTTTGGAAAAAACTGTTCCATATTTGGGTAGGCAACACAAATTTTCTTGGCACGCTTGGCTACAAATTTATTAGTAACACCTGCAAACGAATTTTGTTCCTGAATCAAAGTCGGTACACCAAGCAAATTTGCCATTATCAATGTGGGGCCACTCGCATATCCACCAACACCAATCGCTATATTTGGCTTAAAATCTTTGATAATTTTATACGTTTTCCAAAGACTTTTTGCCAGTTTAAATGGAAGACCAAAGTTTGCCAGCATATTTGAGCGATTGATACCCGCAATCGGCAATCCGATTATTTTATAACCAGCTTTCGGCACTTTTTCCATTTCCATCTTACCTTCAGCTCCCACAAACAAAATTTCAATGTTTGCATCAAGAGCTTTGAGTTCGTTGGCAATGGCAACGGCTGGATAAATATGCCCGCCTGTTCCGCCTCCACTTATGATGATTTTTGTCATATAATATCACCCAAAATAAAAAAATATTGTCAAAAAAGTTTGTCGTCTAATAATTATTTGCCTTTAGGATTGATGCTCTATTGATTTTTCATCATACTCCCCTTTTGTTACACTCAATACAATGCCAATGGCTACGGCTGTGAACAAAATTGATGTTCCCCCCATACTCATTAATGGCAACGTTTGACCTGTAACTGGCCCTAAACCTACATTAATAAACATGTGAACAAATGCTTGAAAAACGATGCTAAAAGTAAGCCCCACACAAAGTAGCCCCCCAAAAGCACGATTGGTATTTTCAACATTTTTTAGTCCACGATAAAGCAACCAAAGATACAAACCCATCACCAAAACAGCACCTAAAAAACCATATTCTTCAATAATAATAGCATATATATAATCAGAAAATGCTTCGGGTAAATAGTTTCTTTGAAAACTTTTACCGGGCCCGATACCAATAGCTCCACCTCTGGCAATGGCAATCATGGCTTGCTCTCTTTGATAATTATCATCCCTATCTCTATTGCCAATTACTTTATCGCCGTTAATATCAACATCAGCAAATGCTTCGATCCGTTCAAGCACCACTTGTCCACGTCCAAATTCTACGCCACGTGCATACAAAAATACACTAATACTCATCACTACAAATAAAACTCCAATGACAAATCCAGCCATTCGAGCAAGATAACGACTTGGTACACGCCCTACCCACATGATCAGAAAGCACGTTACACCTAAAATAACGGCTGTTGAGAAGTTTGTGATTGCCAACATACCACAAAGTAAACCACACCAAAATATTAAACCATAAAGTGTCCTTGGAGTATATTCTACATTCTGACGACGAGCTAACATCGCAGCAAGATTGGTGATAAGCACCAAACGAACCAAATCTGATGATTGAAATGAGATACCAAAAAGGTTAATCCAACGCTTTGTTCCACCAACAGTAGTACCAAAAAGATAGGTATAAATCAGCAGAAAAGGAGTAATCCAAAGCAAGAGTTTTGAAATACCTGCATATTTGGTGTAATTAACTCGATGAATGAGCCATATTACCAAAAGACCAAGCACTAAATGGGCTGTATGTGTAAGGAGGTAACTTTCGGTATTGCCGCCTGCTTTTTTATAAGCAAGAGCTGAACTGGCACTATAAACGACCAGCATACTGAATAAAGAAAGTAGAGCAATGATGAACCAGATTTGCCAGTCACCACGCAGTTTGTCTTTCAACCACGTTTCCATGATTTTAATGGGACGAAAGATCGTCAGTTAAGTTTATAGGAAATAAGCACGCATACCTTCCCGTAATTTAAATAAAAACTAAAAGGCGTAACAAATGTAAATTATTTAAAAGTGAAAGAAAAGAAAAATTTGAAAAATTTATTATTAGGTGTTTTTTCATTTGAAATGCCATATTTTTATAAAAAAAGTCTCTTTTTAGCAAAATATTATTCGGTTTGATTATTTAATTTGGTCAATACTTTTTATATTTAATTAATAGTAAAAGCCATCTGCTCAATCAAAATACAGATGGCTTTACCCTCTTTTCACCTAAACTTTTTTTCTGTCAATTTTGCTTTATTTGCCGCTTTTATTATTAAATAAATAGTCCACCCCCTACGATATTAGGGCTTAACACATTTCTAAGAAAATTACTATAATTAATAAAAATTGATAGATATAGTCGACTATTTTTTATTGTTTCTGAAACTATTCATTTTGTAAACTTCCATAAATTTACTGAGTATTAAATGGTAAATAAGAAACCGACAGCCAGACCTTCACTTAATTGGAATTTTTTAACAATATCTGCATCATAAACACCTATCAAGGTAAAGTTTACGTTTAGGTATTTATTTACTTTAGCTGTCGCTACTACACTAATATTGTGGTCGATAGGCTTGGTTTTTGGGGCGTAGGCCACAAATCCTTGATAACGCCATTTTAAATTTAGGTTTTTGGCAATATCTTTATCAAATGCTGCTACTACTTGAAAACCCATTTCATTAAGAACTTTTTTACCCTTTTCTACCCCATATGAGCGAAATACTTTTTTGCCGTCTTCTGTTACTTCTTTTTGTGTATTGACAAAAACCACATCATCACTTACAAATGTTTGACGCAACGTGGCACCACCTAATTGCATAACAAAATACTTAACAGGTTTCCATTCAAGACCAACACCCTCGGCAAGAAAGCCTGGGGCAAATAAATTCCCGATTTTATTTCCTTTAACTCCCTTTGCATCATATGCAAATCCTGGAGCAAACTGAGATAAAAAATTAACTCCTGCAAACCAATTGGTTGTCGATGTGAGTTTGCTTGCATACTTCACATCAATAAAAATTCTATCTATACTTTTACGTGGGTCTTGTCCTTTATTTTTCACAGTACCATACTGAAATTGCATATCTGATGAAAAAACGCCTTTATTTTTGTGGTAAACTGCTTTATTGTTAAAAAGCAAGCCAAGACCAATACTACCCACACTTCCTTGAGCTCCGGACCAAGCATCATTGAAACCAGCTTGTGAAAAATTAATGCCTAACTGTGTACTACGAGGATCCCACCAACCTACTTTTAGCGAATCTTCATGGTTTTTAGGTGCCTCTTGGGCAACTTGGGCAAACAGATTGACTGTGAAAATTAAATAACTGACTGTTAATAAAAACTTTTTCATTATTATACAAATTAGCGTTTGGTTAAAAATATTTTTAGCGATACAGTGACAAAAGCATTTTTGTGTCACGTATATCTATGATTCTTATTTATTAAAGAACATATATTAGACTTTAGAAGAAGACAATAGTCACGGTTTATGCGTAATAAACGGTGCTATTTAACTTTAAACGCAGTAAATTATCTTGAGAAAATCAACAAATTATTCAAAAATTATAACTTTTTTTGATTGTAAGACTTGCAATGGGAAAATGGTTTTCGAGTCCACAGTTTTAAGAGTTATCGTGGTATTATCCATCGCTATGACTTCCCCTTTTACTCCATCAATTTCTATAACTTGTCCTTCTCGGTATCTATTTTTACTATAAAATGAAGAAATAATATTGAGTAAAATTTCCTTCGATGCAAATCCATAGCCAATCGCAAATGCAAAGATGACACCACCCACCATTAAGTTAAAACTCGACTCAAGTAAGCTTGTATTAATACCTACTTGTGCTACCGCTTGTATGACAAAAATTATCAATAAAAAAAAGAAAATAGCTGTTCCGATGAGCTTACCAGCCGCAATGTTGAATGATTTACAAAGAGTGACTACAAAGTTTTTGAGGGCATCAGCCAAGAAAATTCCAGCAGAAAGCATTAATGCTGACGAAATCAGTTTAGGAATAAACTCTACCAATAACTTCACCATATCTGAGATAGCAGGAACACCTAAGGTGTCGGCTGCTGGTCTTAGCATAAATATCAGAATAAAATAATACAAAACTTTAGAAATAATTGAGCTTAGTTTTATTTCTAATTTCAAACTCTTAATAGCATCAATATCATTTAACTTCTCACCAATCTTATCTGCCCCTACTCTTTCCAGCATTTTTTGTGTTACAGCAGCCACCATTTTAGCAACCGCCCAGCCTATTAGCAAAATAATAATTGCACCAATTAGGTTATAAAAGAAGCCCATGAAGCTTTTAATCATATCATTAAAAGTTTCAATCAATGTATCGGTAAAACTTAGTGTTGGTTTCATGTACTATCTTAATAATTTATAAAAATCGAGGTCGAATACTTAATATTACTCTTCTTTAGGCTCTAATTCTTGCAAAAGTTTTACCGCTACAACCATCGGTTCACCCAAAAACATTTGTACAATTTGCATAGCATCACGAATGGCATCTATTTCTGCTGTTAGCATTCCTTTCAGATGTTCGGGGGCAGTAGCATTATCATCAAAATCTTCCATTGGTTTGGGTACAGGTTTTCTGAGAATAGTTAAGTTAATGATTTTATCATGGTTATCCACTAAAAAATCTTCCTTTCAATTATCGAAATTACTGATTATCAACAAAAAAATTAAGACAATCTGTCATTATTTTTTCCAAAACCAAAGTACTTTGATAAGTATAAGCAAGAAGAAAAGTATATTTTCTGTATAAATCTTTCTGAGCTTTTCTTTTGTACGCATCAAACGCATTTTTACTGCACTTTCGCTTATCTTAAATGTGTCGGCTATATCCTTGATACTAAAGTCATCTTGGTATTTCATTAGTAGAATAGCTCGTTCTTCTGGGTCAATTTTTTGCAGGGCTTTTTTGAGGTCTTGTGCCTGAATTTCCATCAGCTCATTTTCATTTTCCTCTTCTTCAAGGTCAAAGTTTTCATCAAGAGTTGTCTCTGCTTGTTTTTTAACAAGACGCACTTGATCCATACAATAATTATAGGTAATTGAGTAAAGCCATGTCGAAAATTTGGCATGTTCTTTAAATCCTCCTATTTTTAATACCAACCTTAAAAAAATATCATGCGTGAAATCTTCCGCTTGGGCATCATTTTTTACAAAAGAAAGGCACTTCCGATAAACTTTATCAACATAACGGTCATAAAGTTCCTCAAAATACACGTTCCTTTGTGTTTCGACATAAAGCCGAACTAATTCTTCGTCAGCAGTATGTTTAAATGCTTTGTTTTTCAATTTTGACCAAGTGATTAGCAAAAAGTAACACTCTTAGGTATTTTTTCTTTTTGGGTGATAATAAATCTTTCTTCTCTTGTGAAGAAATTGATTCTATATTTTACTAAAAGATATACACGGTTTCGTTTTCTAACAAAATAAACAATTTTTGGCGAAGCCAACCATATCCTTTGCTCAAATATTCACTATTTTCCACAGAATATCAAACTTAATTCAAAAAATAATAGTATGCTTGCATAATATTTATTTGTTTTTTTTACTAAATTCGCCCTATATTTAACCGTTCACTTATTTTAAACAATAATAGACAATGTCTGCAAAAGAATACTTACAAAATACAGCTGCAAGGCTCACACCAAGCGATATTGATGGTGTTTCAACAACATTACATTTCGATTTTGGTAGTGGTGCCAACTATTCAATGGTTGTTGCCGATGGCAAAGCTGAGTTCATAGAAGATTTCATCGGTACGCCTGAGTGTGTTATAAAAGCCGATGCAGATGATTTTGTAAAAATTGCTACTGGCGATATGAACCCCATGATGGCAATGATGATGGGTAAATTAAAGCTCTCAAATCCTGGAGCAATGATGAAATATGCAAATATGTTGGGCTTGATGTGAGAGTGATTTGACAATTTGAAGATTTGATAATTTGGAAATTAAAGAACTTAGTTTATTGAGAGTCATACAATAAAATTACTTTTTTTCAAATTAAAACATTTTCAAATTGACAAATTTCCAAATCTTCAAATAATAATTGATTCTATGGCAAAAAATTATTTCAACAAACGAAATGTGGACTTCTTGCTTTATGAAGTTCATGATGCTGAGGCACTTACCCAGCACGCTCGCTTTGCCGACCACAGCAAAGAAACATTTGACATGACTATTGATTCGGCTACCCAAATTGCTGACAATTTAATGTTTCCTTTTTTAAAAGATGTTGATAAAAATCAACCCGAACTGAAAGACGGAAAAGTGACTGTGCATCCTGCAATCAAAGATTATTTGAAAGCCATTGGTGACTCAGGCATCATTGGCGTTGACTTTGACTACGAAAATGGTGGAGCCCAAATCCCAGTTACTGTTTCAAGCATCTTAGGATATATTTTGATGTCGGCCAATAATGGCATGATGTACACAGGCTTAACTGCTGGTGCTGCTCGATTGATTGCAAGTTTTGGTTCGCAAGAGTTGAAAGATACTTATATTCCAAATATGATTTCGGGCAAATGGCAAGGCACAATGTGCTTGACCGAGCCACAGGCAGGAAGTTCACTCTCAGATATTACTTCTACGGCAGAACCATTGTCCGATGGCACCTACAAAATGCGTGGACAGAAAGTATTTATTTCTGCGGGCGACCATGATGCTACCGAAAATGTCATACATTTATTTATTGGTAGAATCAAAGGCTCTCCGCTTGGCACGAAGGGAATTTCTTTGTTTGTCATTCCAAAATATCGTTTAGATGGCACCGATAATGACGTAACATCTATGGGAATTTACCATAAATTAGGTCAAAAAGGCGTTCCTGCCATGCACTTGGGCTTTGGAGATAAGAATGATGATTGTATTGGATATTTGGTAGGCGAACCCAACAAAGGCTTAAATTATATGTTTCAGATGATGAATGAAGCACGTATTGGTGTGGGCATCACAGGAGCATCTATTACTTCAGCTGCCTATTATGCTGCACTTGAATATGCCAAAGAGCGTCCACAAAGTCGTCGTTTGAACCAAAAACATGCCTTAGATGCACCGCAAATAGCCATTATTCAACATCCTGACGTAAAACGAATGTTATTGTTTCAAAAGTCAGTTGTAGAAGGCTCAATATCATTATTATTAGAAACTTCACGTTATTTCGACCTTTCGGTGGCATCTGACGACCCCGAAGAAAAAGAAAATGCTCATTTAATGCTCGAATTGCTAACGCCAATTGCCAAAACTTTCCCTTGCGAATATGGCATGAAATCTATCAGCGATTCGGTGCAATGCTTTGGTGGTTATGGTTTTACAGAAGATTTTCCTGTAGAACAATATTATCGAGATATACGCATCACGCCTATTTATGAAGGAACAACAGGCATTCAATCACAAGATTTATTGGGCAGAAAAGTACCAATGGCGGGTGGAAAAGCCACGCAATTATTGGCACAAGAAATTGGTAAAACGATAATGGCAGCATTAGAGTTTGATGATTTGAAAAAGTATGCTTTGTTGCTTAAAGAAGAAGGTGAACGCCTACAAAAAGTAACTTTGCATCTTTTGAGCATTGCCGGAACGGGCGATGTTGAAAGATTCTTATCTGATGCAACACTTTATATGGAAATGTTTAGCTTAAATGTTGTGGCTTGGCAATGGCTCAAACAAGCTGTTGTAGCTAAACAAAAACTACTCACAACTTCGGCAGATAGTGATGATGTTGATTTTTACGAAAGTAAGATTCACACGATGAAGTATTTTTTCCACTACGAAATACCAAAAACACAAGGTTTGGCAACTCGCTTGATGGATACCGAAGTGTTAACGATTATGTCTGAAAAAGAAGTAGTCATGTAAAAACAAGTTTCTATCTTGTTCGTAAAAGGAGTAGTCGCAGGGCCACTCCTTTTTTGGTTTTGGAATAAAAAATAAACTACTTTTACAAGTCTATTTATCTATCTTTCAAAAATGCCTAATAAAAAACTATTTTATACAATAAGCTTATTCCTGTTAAGCACTTTTTCTGTGTTTTCTCAGCAAAAACAAAGCATTGATTCTACCAAACAACTTAATGAAATAGTTGTACGTGGTTTTGAAACCGAACGCAAATTGAGCGAAACGGCTGCATCGGTTAATGTGCTTACTATCAAGGATATACAACGTTTTGAAAATACGTCGCTCGTGCCAGTTTTCAATACTTTGCCAGGTGTACGCATGGAAGAACGCTCGCCTGGGAGTTATCGTTTGGCGATTCGTGGAAGTTCGCTTCGTTCGCCTTTTGGGGTTCGCAATGTAAAAGTTTATTGGAATGATATTCCGCTGACTGATGGCAACGGAAATACTTTTCTAAACTCGCTCGACATGAATACTATCGGCAATATTGAAGTAATTAAAGGCCCAGCAGGAAGTATTTACGGAGCAGGAACGGGTGGCGTGGTGCTACTCGGTTCCACAAAAGCAGATGGAAATAATATCAGAAAAGGCCATACAAATTACATCAATACATCGGTAGCTTATGGCAGTTATGGCTTGCAAAATAGAAATTTTTCGTGGAATATAGCTTCCGAAAAAGTCAATTCGGTATTAAGTTATGCCCACGCCCAAACTGATGGCTATCGACAAAATAGTGCGGCCGTGCGTGATGTTTTAAGTTGGCGTTCGAGTTATTTTGTTTCGTCCAGTAAAACATTAAATATCAGCACTTTATATTCGGACATTAAATACCAAACGCCAGGCGGATTGAATCAAGCACAGTTTGAAAAAGACCCAAGCCAAGCACGTTTAGCAACGGCAACTTTGCCAAGTTCGATTCAGCAAAAAGCTGGGATTTATCAGAAGTTATTCAATATTGGAATTTCGCAAGAATACCGTTTGAATGCTCAATGGACAAACGTAACGAGTATTTACGGAACGGTTTCCGAACTTCGAAATCCATTTATTACGAATTATGAAATCCGCAATGAACAAACTTTTGGCGGAAGAAGTCGAATGAATTATTCGTTTGATGTCGGAAATCTGAAAAATCGCTTAACTGTGGGCGGTGAACTCCAAAAATCGGCTTGGGTGATTCGTAATTTTGGCAATAAGGCGGGCGTAATTGATACTTTGCAAACCAACGATAACGTAGCGGCGTGGAATTATTTCTTGTTTGGTCAACTTGAAACTGACTTGCCTCAAAATTTCATTTTGACGATTGGCGGTAGCTATAACCGCTTTAAATATGATTTTACTCGCTTGTCGGACGCTCCGAAAATCAAACCAATTTCTGAATTATTACCTGCGGCATTTTTACCAAGAATTGCCCTTTTGAAGAAAATACAAGATAAAATCTCAGTTTTTGCGAGTGTGAGCAGTGGTTTTTCTCCGCCAACAGTTACGGAATATATCAGTGGTTATCAGAATAGCTCTTTCGTTCCTTCTCTCGCTCCTGAAAAAGGTATTAACTACGAAATTGGTACTCGTGGAAATCTGCTGAAAAAACGACTTAATTTTGATATTACTGCTTATTCATTTCGCCTAAAAAATACCATTGTTCGCCGCACCGATAATGCAGGAAGAGAGATTTTTACAAATGCAGGAAGCACACTCCAAAACGGACTTGAATTATTGTTAAATGGATTGATTATCAAGCATATAGACAAAGAATTTATTCAAGAATTACGAGTTTTTACGAGCTATACTTTCAATGATTATAGTTTTAAAAACTACCTCCAACTCAAAACTGATTTATCAGGCAATGCACTCACGGGTGTACCTCGCCAAGTGTGGGTTTCGGGTGTAGATTTACAAACAAAAATGGGTTTTTATCTCAACTCAACGCTTAATTTCACCGACCGAATTCCGTTGAATGATGCCAACTCGGCTTATGCCAATTCTTATAAATTATTGAATGCAAGAATTGGTTATCGGAAAAATTTCGAGCGAATTGGCTTGAATATTTATACTGCAGGCGATAACCTACTCAACGAAGTATATAGCCTCGGAAATGACATCAACGCCGTAGGAAATCGTTATTTCAACACCGCTGCACCAAGAAATTGGCAGTTTGGAGCAAGTTTGAGTTTGTTTTTGTAGAAAAATGTTTGTAGAACAAGTTTCTAACTTGTCACACAAATTAATTCCCTTCACAATAATCAAATATTGCTTTAATATCTTTTTCTGTAAATTTTTCAAAAGAAGTCATTTCTGTTCTATTAAATTGCAAATAAAGTTTTCGAGCTTCTTTGTTTGTTTTTATAAACTTTTGAGAGTTTTGAGTAAACTTAACAATCCACTTCCAACTTCTTCTTTTTCTAATACCTGATAAACCTGGACCAACCACTATTTCTGTTGTGGCAGCGTGGCAATGTGCACAATTATTTTTAAATAATTCCTCACCTATTGAAAACTCTGGATTAATTTCTCTTTCATAGAATTGTGTTGCACACGTACCACACCAAAATTCAGGCTCTACTTCTCCTAAAAGTTTATCTTGTTCTTGTTTTATTTTTAAAAGGCAGAATATAATCGAAAAGCCGACCAGAATTATCACAGCTAATAGGCTATAAACATGTTTTAAGATTGAGATTATGTCCTGCTTTTTCACTTTATCAGCAATTTTATTCTATTCCGAGACAAGTTAGAAACTTGTCTTACAAAATATTAATTCACATTAACCATCTTCAAACAAACAGGCACAGGAACATCAATTTGCTTGCCAGTTGGCGATAGTTTTCCTGTTTTGGCATCTCTTTTAAAAATCGTGATATTATCTGTTTCTTGGTTGGCAACCAAAACAAACTTTCCGTTGGGCGTAATCATAAAATTACGAGGTATTTTTCCTAAAACTGGTTCGTTGCCAATGTAGGTCAGTTTGCCAGTTTTTTGGTCAATGCTATACATAACTATGGTATCAATCATATTTGTAGAAGCAAAAACGCCATTTTTATTGCCCGCATCTACAAAACGATTCGAGCCGTACAAAAACTTTCCGTCAGGCGAGATATGAATATCGGCACAAAAACTCTTGTTTTTATCTTTAAAATCTTTGGCAAGGGTCGTGATTGTCTGAAAAGGTGCTAATTTTCCTGAAGCATAATTGAAAGCCGTAACAGTGCTACTTAATTCTTGAATCACATAAGCAAATTTACCGTTTGGATGAATCGTAAAATGGCGTGGTCCCGAACCATCAGCTACCTTCGTAAAAGCTGGTTTTCCCTTCAAAAGTTTGCCGTTTTTGGTATCTAAACTATAAGTCATGATTTTATCAATGCCCAAATCTGGCACAAAAGTATCTCGATTATTAGGGGCAATATTTACCGAATGTACGTGTGGTTTTTCTTGACGACCAGCATTTGGGCCTTTACCTTCATGATTGATGGTTTGTGTTGCTTTTCCAAGTGAACCATCGGCCTCAACTGGCAAAATCGATAAATTTCCTCCCGAATAATTTCCTACTAAAACCCATTTTCCCGTTTTGTCGATAGTCACGTGGCAAGGGTCTGCTCCGCCCGATGATTGCGTATTGAGTTTGGTTAAATTGCCTGATTTTTTATCAAAACTAAAAGCCGTCACCGAGCCATCGCTCGTTTCGGTGACAGCATAAACAAATTTTTGGTCGGGAGAAACTGTTAAAAACGAAGGATTTTTGATGCCTGTGGCTTTACTAATGGCACTAAATTCGCCAGTATTGGTATTGAATTTATAGACATAAATTCCTTCGCTCGGATTTTTTGTATTGGGGCGAGTATAAGTTCCAACAATTAAATATTGTTCATCTTTTGACTGAGATTTGCTGATTTGTGGCAAAAGTAATAGGCTGCAATAGAAGGCAGCCAAGGCTTTCTTGAAGTTCATGAATAATTGGCGTAGTTTAAATATTTTTTTCAAAGATAATTAATTTTACTTAATTGCGGCTTTCAAACTTTACTATGCACGAATCAACGATAAAACCAATTATTACAACCGTCCAAAGCGATGGTGATGTGAGAGGAATTTTAGCACTTCAACAAAAAAACCTCAAGAAAAACCTCACACCCGAGCAAATCCAAAGTCAAGGATTTGTGACAGTTGAGCATGAATATGCTGTGCTAAAGGCCATGAATGATGCCCAACCAAGCGTAATCGTAAAAAATGGCGATACTGTTGTGGCTTATTGCTTGGCGATGCTGCCACAATTCAGAAACGATGTGCCAGAATTAAAAACCTTATTCGAGGCAATCGATGAGATTGACTACAATGGGCAAACGTTAAAAGACTTTAATTACGTTGTAATGGGGCAAGTTTGCGTAGGTGAAGGCTACCGTAGTATGGGCTTTTTTGATGGAATGTATCAGAAACTCCGAGAAGAATTATCTGCAAAATTTGACATGTGCGTAACTGATATCTCAACCAATAATACTCGTTCGCTGAAAGCTCACGCACGTGTAGGATTTATTCCTGTTAAAGATTTTGAAGATAAAAACCTTAATGAAGTTTGGCGTGTGGTTGTTTGGGATTGGAGAAAATAAATTTGCTTTAAGCAATATGCCATAAGCTTTATGCTAATTAAATGCGTAAAGCTTATGGCATACAGCCTACTGCCAAAATATTATTTCAAATTCGCCAAAGCTGCTTTTACTCTTGCAACAGCTTCAGTAAGAGCTTCATCAGAAGCAGCAGTTGAAAGACGTAAGCAATTTGGAGCTCCAAATGAACCTCCACCCACAAGTGCTACGTGTGCTGTTTCCAACAACCACATACACAATTGGTCAGCATCTTTGATAGTTACGTTTCCATCAGATTTTCCGAAGTAATAACTTACATCAGGGAATGCGTAGAAGGCTCCATCAGGCATATTTACTTTGAAACCTGAGATTTCTCTCAATAATCCAACTACCAAATTACGACGACGTAAATACGCCAATTTCATCATTTCGGCAGCTGAAGTATCTTCCCAAGCTACAACCGCCGCACGTTGAGCGATTGAGTTTGTTCCCGACGTTACTTGTCCTTGTAATTTTTCTACGGCATCAGCAATCCATTTGGCAGCGGCTATATAGCCCAAACGCCAACCAGTCATAGCAAAACCTTTTGCAAAACCATTGACTGTGATTACTCGGTCTTTCATGCTTGGAATTGAACCCATGCTGAAATGCCCTTCGTCAGTAAAGTTGATATATTCATAAATTTCATCGGCCAAAACAAATACGTTTTCGTGTTTTTCGATAACCGCAGCCAAAGCTCTTAATTCAGCTTCGCTATAAATCGAACCAGTAGGATTATTTGGCGAAGCATACATCACAATTTTTGTACGGTCTGTGATTGCTGCTTCTAATTGCTCAGGTTTCACTTTGAAATCATTTTCAAATTTTCCTTCTACAATTACCGATTTCCCTTCGGCCAATTTCACCATTTCTGAATAACTCACCCAATATGGAGATAAAATAGCTACTTCATCACCTGGGTTAATCAAACACGAAATAACATTTGCTAAAGAATGTTTCGCTCCTGTTGAAACCACAATATTTTCTGGTTTCCAATCTATATTATTCTCACGTTTAAGTTTGTCTGCAATAGCCTTTCGTAGTTCAGGAATACCTGCTACGGGCGTGTAGTGGTGAAAACCAGCGTCAATTGCTGCTTTTGCAGCATCGCAAATGTGTTTTGGGGTTTTGAAATCTGGTTCTCCAACTGAGAGATTGATTACTTTGTGTCCCTGTGCCGCTAATTCACGTGACTTTTTCGACATACCAAGCGTGGCAGATTCTTCCAACGCATTGATTCTGTCAGCGACTAAATTTAATGCAGACATGATACTTTTTTGTAAAATTGATAATTAAATTGAAGAATTGAGTAAAATTGCTCAAATTCGGGTGCAAAATTACTTCCTTTCCAATTGAAAAACCACACTTTTTTGAAATAAATGACAATACGGAGCAAATAAATTGAGATTTTGTCTATGATAAAATATTGATTTTCAATGTTTTATCAAAAAACTAATCTAAAAAATCAGCCTAATGTTTCTTCAATGATTATTTTATCACAATTGTAGAAAGATGCGTTATTTTTACATTTAAAATTAAATTCACCATTCAATACCTACCATGCAATACCGAAAACACCGAAAATTTGCTGATGTTGATATGTACCGCTTCGGTTATTCTCCCATTGGTAAACCTTGGCTAAGTGTCTATTGCTATTTGATAGACCGTGTTTTGATTGATACAGCTCAAAGCAATTGCCAAGAAAAAGTTGTAGCAACCTTCCAAAACAAAGCTATTGAGAAAATATTACTTACTCATTGGCACGAAGACCATTCAGGTAATACAACCAAACTGGCTCAGCTCCACAATTCTAAAGTATATGCACATCCATTTACTAAAGAAAAACTTCGTACAGGCTTTGACATTTTACCGTATGAAAAATTTCTTTTCGGAAAAACCACTCCATTTGAAGGACAAATCGGTGATTTTCAAGACCTAATAGAAACTACGAATCACAAGCTAACACCTATTTTTACTCCTGGCCATGCCGATGACCACACCGTTTTTTTAGATAAAGACCACGGGTGGCTTTTTTCTGGTGATTTATATGTAGGCGTAAAAATCAAAGTTTTTCGCAAAGGCGAGCAGTTTTGGCAACAAGTTGATTCTTTTAAAAAGGTATTGGCTTTTGATTTTGATGTACTATTCTGTGGACACCATCCTCGCCTAAAAGATGGAAAATTGATGCTGGCAAAAAAACTTCAATATTTTGAAGATTTTGGTGGAAAAACACTGTTTTTGCACCAAAAAGGGCTATCTACTAAAGAAATCATGGAGACTATGAAGTTACGTGAAAATAATTTATTAAAACTTTTATTGTCGAATGATGTTTCTGTTACGTATATGATAGAAGCAGCTATAAATAAATGTTGATACATATATTTATTTTTTATGAAATACTGTTAACTTTATCGTTCCATCCTAAAACTAAAAACATGAATCGTAGAAACTTTATTCAAACGACAGCATTAACGCTTGGTACGTTGACTCTTTCAAGCAAAGAGCTATTAGCGAATTTACTTGCCGAAAATCCGTATAAAATGCGTGAACTTCGTGGTGGAGTCAGTGTTTTTACTGAACGAGGCGGTACAATTGCCTACTTAAATACTAAAAAGGGATTTGCCGTAGTAGATTCACAATTTCCTGAGCAGTCAAAACACTTGATTGATGAACTAAAAAAACTTTCTGAAAAACCAATTCAATTACTCATCAATACCCATCATCACGGCGACCACTCAGGAGGAAATATTTCGTTTAAAGGTTTGGTCGAACATGTTATTGCTCATGAAAACTCATTGAAAAACCAGCAAATTACTGCACAAAAGCAAAAAACAGAAGATAAACAGCTTTATCCAGATGTTACTTTTTCAGATACTTGGAAACAAAAAGTAGGAAAAGAAAGCATCAAAGCTCATTATTTTGGAGCGGGACATACCAATGGCGATAGTTTTATTCATTTTGAACATGCCAATATTGTACATACGGGTGATTTGGTTTTCAATCGTCGCTATCCATTTGTTGATAGAGCTGCTGGTGCAAACATCAAAAGTTGGATTGCGGTTTTAGACAAAGCATTGGCGACATTCGACAACGAAACGCTGTTTGTTTTTGGTCATGCTTTCGACCCCGAAAAAATTACTGGTACTAAAGAAGATATTAAAGTTTTTCAAGACTATCTTTCTAAATTACTCGTATTTGTAGAAAGTGAAATGAAGGCAGGTAAATCTAAAGACGAAATCTTGAAAATCGCTGCTATTCCGGGGGTTACGGAAATGAAAGGTGATGGAATTGTGCGAAGTGTACAAGCTGCATACGAAGAGTTGGGGGGGATATAAGATTTATTAAATGCTAAAAATAACATCTTGATTAGCAAATAGTTATATGTGGCAAACAATTTTGGCAACAAAGAGTTATTCTTAGTAAAGATATAAAATACGTGTAGATATGATAGCTTTGAATAGCGAAAAAGCCGCTCTTTGGGCAGAAAAATGGGTGCCAATTATCATTGATGTAGAAGGAGTTGAAAATCCTCCACGCTACGAAGTTTCAAACTTTGGCCGTTTGAAAAGCCTGCAAAGCTCCGAAAAAGGAGAAATTATTAAAGGTTCTGTCATTCAGGGTTATCGTTCATTGAATGTGCGACTCCCCAAAGGAAAATCTTTTAACCGTTACGTTCATAAATTAGTCGCTGAAACTTTTGTTCCTAAACCAAGTCCTGACCATAAATTTGTTATTCATCTTGACTTTGATAAAATGAGTAATCATTTTGAAAACTTAAAATGGGTAACAAAAGATGAAATGGTTATTCATAATCGTGAAAATCCTGCGGTAATAAATAAACCTATTCCGAAGCGAACTAAAAATTATAAATTGACCGAAACAAAAGTACGGCTAATCAAAAAAATGCTTCAAAAAGATAATACCCGTCTAAAGATGATTGCAAAACAATTTGGTATTACACATACTCAGCTCAATCGTATTCGTTCGGGAGAAAATTGGGGATATGTAAAAGTTGAAGATTAAGAAAAATCAAAAGGCTTTCTCGATGAGAAAGCCTTTTGATTTTTTAAGAAGCTATATTTTTATAAATGTATTACTTCACCATAAGCAGCAGCGGCCGCTTCCATGATAGCTTCTGACATAGTTGGGTGTGGGTGTACCGACTTGATAATTTCCATACCTGTAGTTTCTAATTTACGAGCCACTACTGCCTCGGCAATCATTTCAGTTACGTTATTTCCAATCATGTGACAACCTAACCACTCGCCATATTTAGCATCAAAAATTACTTTTACGAAACCTTCTGGTACACCACCAGCTTTGGCTTTGCCCGATGCCGAGAATGGAAATTTACCTACTTTTATTTCATACCCAGCTTCTTTGGCTGCTTTTTCAGTATAACCTACCGAAGCGATTTCTGGTGAACAATAAGTACAACCTGGAATATTTTTGTAATCCAATGGTTGTGGATGATGTCCAGCAATTTTTTCTACGCAAATAATTCCTTCGGCAGAAGCTACGTGAGCCAATGCTTGTCCTGGTGTTACGTCACCGATGGCATAATATCCTGGAATATTTGTTTCTGAAAAACCATTGACTAATATTTTACCTCTATCAGTAGCAATACCAACATCTTCTAATCCGATATTTTCGATATTTGCTACGATTCCTGCTGCAGAAAGCACTACATCTGTTTCTATTTTTATTTCACCCGTTGGTGTTTTTACAGTCGAAACACAGCCACTTCCCGAAATATCAACTTTTTCTACACTTGAACTTGTGTAAATTTCGATACCCAATTTCTTATAAATCTTGGCCAATTCTTTAGAAATATCTTCGTCTTCAACAGGAACGATATTTGGCATAAATTCTACGATGGTCACTTTCGTACCCATGCTTGCATATACATACGCAAACTCAACACCGATTGCTCCAGAACCCATCACCAACATTGATGCCGGTTGCTTAGCAAGGCTCATCGCTTTGCGGTATTCTATTACTTTTTCTCCGTCTATCGGTACGTTTGGTAGTTGTCTTGCTCTTGCACCTGTTGCAATGATGATATGCTTTCCTTCTACTTCGCTTTTCTTGCCTTCTGCATCAGTTACCTCTACTTTTTTGCCTGCTTTTACTTTGCCATAACCGAAGATTACGTCAATTTTATTTTTCTTCATCAAGAAAGTTACACCTTTGCTCATACCTTCAGCAACACCACGCGAACGCTTGATAACTGCCTCAAAGTTGGCATGTGACTCGCCTACTTCGATTCCGTAATCTTTGGCATGCTTGATGTATTCAAATACTTGAGCAGATTTCAATAAAGCTTTGGTAGGAATACAGCCCCAGTTAAGGCAAATACCACCTAAGCTTTCTTTTTCAATGATGGCTGTTTTTAAGCCTAATTGTGATGCACGAATAGCGGCTACATAACCGCCAGGACCACTTCCAAGTATAACAACGTCGTATTGTGCCATAAAATGTTTCTTGTTAATTGTAAACTTCGGTGCAAAATTAGACAAAATATGGCACGATTAAAACGATTTATCAGATTTGTAAGATTGTGAGCTTTTATTTATCAATTCACCGAAGTATTGTAGTATTTTTCTAAGAAACAACATTTGCTCAATCTTAGTTTTGTCTATTCAAAAAAAATCCTGAAAGGTTTTATTTAACCTTTCAGGATTTTCAACAAAAATAAAATAATAATTACTTACTGGCTTCATCTACCCAATGGCTCATTTCTTTTACGATTGCATCGCTTGAACCAAGATAACCTGTACTTTTAAATTTGATTTTTCCTTCTTTGTCTATACAAAATTTGGCAGGAATTCCATTTACACCATAGTTTCCTGCTACTTCACCACCGATGTCCATAATCACAGGAAAAGTATCAAAACCTCTTTGTTTTACAAAAGTTTTCACTGTTTGTGTCCATTGGCTTACATCTACTCTTTCGTAAGTATTTACAAACAAAAACTTTACATTTGGATTATTTTTATATTTGTCCATTGATAATTTCATACCTGGGAAAGACATGATACATGGACCACACCAAGTTGCCCAAAAATCAAGCACAACAACTTTTCCACGAAGTTCTGAAAGTTTTACGCTTTTCCCATCTAAATCAACCAAAGAAAAATCAGGTGCATCTGCTCCTACTGCTCCAGCACTTCTACGTTTTACGTCTTGCACAAATAATTTTGCAAAGAAATGATTTTTACCTTCAGCTTCTAATTGTTTGGCTGTTTTAGCAAAAATTTCAAAGTCTCTTTCAGGATTTAGGAAATTATTAATAGCTATCAAACCCGAAAGTGAGGTTCCTAATTCAGCAATAATAGGCTTAATGGAAGCATAGTACTTTTCTTCTGAGGCTTGATAGGTCATTTGAATATCTTTCCTTTTCTTCTCGTCTTTTTTCTGAGTTGCCGCATCAAATTGATTTTGTAAATCTGTTTGTATTTGACGAAACTTCTGAGATTCGGCAACAACTTGGTTGAATTTTGCCATCATTGGTGACCCTTCCACAGAAAAAGTTGCTGCTTTGTCGGGCGTACTCACACCATCTGCTGTAATATTGAGGGTTTCTCCGCCGTCCAAAATCAAACCAATGACTTGTTGATTGGCAATGTTGAGTTGATAAATGCCTGGCTCTGCGATTTTGCCTTTGAAAGCAAAAGTCATATCGGGCGAAATGGCAACCGAATCCAATCGCATGGGAATATTACGATCGTTCATTCGTTCAAAGTAAACTTTACCACTGATCGAACTTTTTATCTTTCCCGATATATTGTAGGTACTTTCTGCACCTGTCGATGCCACGGCTGTCTGCTGTGGTTGCGATTGGCAAGCTAAACCAATAGTCATCAAGCATATAGCAATCATTATACGTTTCATAAAATTTGCGGTTAGCTTTTAGCGGTTAGCTATTAGCTTTAAAAATGGTGATTTTATTATTTGTCTTTATACTTCAAAAAGAGGTCATTTTCTTGAAAAATAGTTGCTAAAAGCCCCTTATTGTAAAGCCTTTATCAATAGTTCGTTGGTACGTTTGGGGTCGGCAGAGCCTTTCGATTTTTTCATAACTTCTCCAACAAACATGCCAAGTAAGCCTTTTTTCCCGCTTTTGTATTCCTTTACTTTATCGGCATTGGCTGCCAGAACTTCGTTGATTAACGCTTGTAGCGTGTCAGTATTGCTTTGTTGAATCAAATTATTAGATTCTGCCAATTTCAATGCTGTTTGTGTTGGGTTTTCAAGCATCAACGGAAATAGCTTTTGTGAAGCGGCCGAACTACTGATTTTGTTTTCATCAACCAATAAAATTATTTCAGCTAATTGACTTGGCTTAAGAGCAAAATCACTAATCTCTATACTATTTTCATTCAAATAACCTCGAATCGTAGAGGTTAGCCAATTGGAAACGACTTTATAGTTTGATGTTAATTGGCAAGTCTCCAAAAAGTAACTCGCCATTTCTTTTGATTCTGTAAGTGTTACAGCGTGTTCTTCTAAAATGCCAAATTCTTTTGTAAATTTATCGAATAATTGATTGGGTAATGCAGGCATTTTTGCTTGAATTGCAGCCAACCATTCATCCGAAATTCTAATTGGAGCTAAATCTGGCTCAGGAAAATAACGATAATCATTCATCGTTTCTTTTAACCTCATGCCGTAAGTTTCTCCATTATCCGCATCAAACATTCGGGTTTCTTGAATGATTTTTTCGCCTGCATCAAGCATTTTTGACTGGCGTTTGTATTCAAAGTCAACCGCTCGCTGTAAATTACGAATCGAATTCATATTCTTGATTTCGACCTTCGTTCCAAACTCCTTTGCTCCAAATTCTCTTAACGAAATATTCAAATCGGCACGCATCGATCCTTCTTCCATATTTCCATCACAAATATCAAGATAACGCACCATCTTTCTGATTTCTGTTAAATATGCTCCAGCTTCTTCTCCACTTCTCATACAAGGTTCTGAAACAATCTCGACCAATGGTGTACCTGCACGGTTGTAATCGAGCAAAGTAAAAGCATCGCTTCCATCATGCACAGATTTTCCTGCATCCTCTTCTAAGTGAATGTGGTGTAGTTCCAATGTTCTTTCACGGAAACTTTTGCCATCTTTCAAACGTACCGTTATGCTTCCACCTTTACAAATAGGATATTTATCTTGCGACACCTGATAGCCTTTTGGAAGGTCAGGATAGAAATAATTTTTTCGGTCGAAATAATTGTTTCTCGTAATTTCACAACCACAAGCTAAACCCATTTTTATGGCATATTCAACTGCGTTTTTATTCAATTTTGGTAAAACTCCAGGGTGTCCCAAAGTAATGACACTAATATTGGTGTTGGGTTCGCTACCAAATTTATTGGTATCGGATGCAAAAATTTTACTTTCTGTCGAAAGTTGACAGTGGACTTCTAAACCTATAACTATTTCGTATTTCATATTTTGGTGCTTAAAGCACAATTAAGAATGTAGCTAATGATATATTTAGACAGACCATTGCTAACAATAATGCTCTTTATTACAATGCAAATTTAGGGTTTTTCGCTGAAACTTTCGTTATAGTTTTTCACTTGCTGCTATTCTGTCCAAGAATTCATGCCATTTAAAGGCATACAACCAATGTATGTTCCTGGAACAGGGTCGTATCTTAAAATTTCTTTTCCTACTTTTTCAGATGTAAAATAACCCATCAAAGTCAGGCTTTTCATTCTTCGGAAAAAGGTAATGGGGTCGGGTTTTTCTACCAAAACAATTCCCCAAAGACTTGGTGGAAACTTGGCTGCTTCCTTGTCAAGTTGTGTGAGAATTTCCTCTTTTTGCTTTTGCTCACATGCTACGAATGCTTTTCCATAATCTTTTTCACAACGTTTATCTAAAGACTCAATGCCTTCGACAAACTCTTTTTGGTCGGCCTCAGTAAGCAATTCTTTCAGCATTTTATCAATAAATTGCGGCACGCCTAAGTCTTTTGCACCTGGGGTTGCTGTTCGTGGCAAGATAGTTTCCGCCATTTCAGCAATCGTATTTGCTTGGTTATTACTCAAAAAAACAGGCTGCCAAGTCAATTTGGCTTCATTTTGACAAGAAATCAGCAAATCTGAAACAGCACTTGCCGAAACAGCATAGCCTAAAAATAAGGCTGTATTTTTTATATATTCTCTGCGATTCATATTGATTGTTGATTTTTGATTGACGATTGTAGATTTCTTATTTTTGATTAAAAATCAACAATTACTAATCTACTTTAATTTATTTATTTTTGTTTACTTTTTAATGTTATAATTGAAGCGACCGTCATAGAAATAATTTCATTTGTCTCTTTTATTAAATCTGTAAGCCGATTTTCAGGTAAAAGTCCAGATTCGGTAATTAATTCTAACCAATAAAGTGTTTCATCTGCTTCTTCCTCAACAATCTTCAATTTATTTATCATGTCAGCAGGTGATTTTGCTCTACAGTCAGCTCGATAGTTTGCTCCAACAGATGAAGATGACCGAATTATTTGTTTTGCATAAATACTTGAGCTTCTTGTATTGGGTATGGCATCAGCCATTTTCCCAATTCTCAAAGCCAATTGCTTTGTTCTAAATTTAAAAATCTCAGCATCCATAATTTTTTATTTACGATTAATTTGATTGACAATTTTAGCTTGAAAATAAAAATTAGTAATCGTCAATCGAAAATCAATAATCGTCAATCGCTAAAGGTTTTTTCTATTCAATTCACTCACCGCAAAATCTACTGCACGAGCAGTAAGTGCCATATAAGTAATTGATGGATTGACACAATTGGCTGAGGTCATGCAAGCTCCGTCGGTTACGAAGACATTAGGCACAGAATGTATTTGATTATGAGCATTTAGCACTGACGTTTTAGGGTCTTTTCCCATGCGGGCCGTTCCCATTTCATGCACACCATTACCTAAACCACCAACATTATCAAACATTTTTACATCTTTGAAACCCGCATTTTCAAGCATTTCCGCAGCATCTGACTTCATTTTTTCACGCATTTTCCACTCATTATCTTTCAATTCAGCCTCAAAAACCAATTGTGGAATTCCCCACTTATCGGTTTTGTCTTTGCTCAAAGTAACTTTATTTTCGTGATAAGGTAGCACTTCACCAAATCCCATCAAACCCATTCCCCAACCACCTGGTTTGAACAAGCTATCTTTAAATGATGCACCGACTCCTTCTATACCATTTCCTCTGCCCCAATCTCCACGACCGCCACCAGCACTTTGGTAATCATAGCCACGTAAAAAATTAGGATTTTTTGAGGCTTCATCAATATTTACATATTTTGGAATAAAAACACCCGTTGGTTTACGACCTTTGTAATATTGATCTTCCATGCCATCATAGCTACCCATTGCCCCCACATGATAATGATGGTCCATCAGGTTATGTCCTAATTCACCACTGTCATTTCCCATGCCATTTGGAAAACGGTTGGAGGTTGAGTTCAACAAAATTTGTGTTGACGCCAATGTAGAAGCACAAACAAAAACAACTTTAGCATAAAACTCAATTTCCTTGTTGGTTTCACTATCAATTACTTTTACACCTTTAGCTTTGCCTGTACTTTCATCAAAAATGAGTGAATGAACAATCGAATTTGGTCGAATAACAAAATTTCCTGTTCGATTAGCCGCAGGCAAAGTAGCTGAATTACTACTAAAATATGCTCCATAAGGGCAGCCTCTTGAACAACGATTGCGATTTTGGCATTTTCCACGACCTAATTCTAAATGTTGTGGCTGTGGTTCAGTCAAATGAGCTACACGGCCTATGGTTACGTGTCTTCCTTTGAATTTTTCTTCTACTTCTTTTCTAAAATGTTTTTCCAAACAATTGAGCTCCATTGGCGGTAAAAACTCTCCATCAGGCAAATGTGCCAACCCTAATTTTTCACCACTAACACCTACAAATTTCTCGACATAAGAATACCATGGAGCAATATCTTTGTAGCGAATGGGCCAATCAATGGCAATGCCTTCACGGGCGTTTGCTTCAAAATCATGCTCGCTCCAACGATAAACGTGCTTACCCCAAGTAAGCGAACGCCCACCCACTTGATTACCACGAATCCAATCAAAACGCTTGGTTTCTTGATAGGGATTATCAATATCATTTGTGAAAAAATGTTTGGTTGATTCGCCAACAAAGCCACTTCTGATTTGAATATGGTATTTTTCTCTATCTTCAGGAGTCAACGAACCACGATGCTCCATGTCCCAAGCATCTTGCATCATGGTTGGGTAATCTTCTATATGATTGACCATTCGACCTTTTTCAAGAACTAAGGTTTTTAAGCCTTTTTCGCAAAATTCTTTGGCGGCCCAGCCTCCGCTCATGCCTGAGCCGATTACGATGGCGTCATAAGTATTGGTTTTGTTTAATGTTGTATTTAGATTTGCCATTGGTTCAAGAAAAATGATTGTTATTTGTTGTTCGCAATTTAAGACAAGTTTTTCAAAAGAAAATTCAATAAATAAGAATCTTTTCTACAAAATTTATCGATCATTTTATGCGTCAATCTATTATTTATGAAGTAAGTATCAATTATATTGGCTCGCTCAACGATATTCGTAAGCGAGAACCTTTTATTGTCTATTTTTCAAACTTAAAACGTGCAATTGAATGCATTCAAACCAACTTAGCTTTGAATGGATGGGAACAGAAAAAGGTGAATTATACAGCGGTTTATCGCACATTGAAAGTGAAGAATAAGTTTGTATGCGATTTTGATGCGATGAAAGTAAAGTTTTTTCAGATAACGATTACAACAAAAACCTTAAACCCTTTGTTGACCACACTTGGAATTGATGAGTTTCCTACCACAAAAAAGTAAGACACAATTAAGCGATTGTATGATTACTGGGTTTTTCTCTCACCAACTTATCTAATATCAAAATTGATTTTTAGGATTCTTTTCAGAAAAATGAAATTTTTTCTTTCCTTTGTGCAATTACTACTTTAACCTTATAACCTATGAATTTTTCAAAACCCAAATTAAGTTTTGCTCAAATCATCAATATGAATGTTGGCTTCTTTGGCATTCAATATAGTTTTGGTCTTCAACAAAGTGCGGTTAATCCAATTTATGACTTTTTGGGGGCAAGTCCCGATGAAATTCCTTTGTTAAACTTAGCGGGGCCCATGACTGGACTTTTGATTCAGCCAATCATTGGAGCCATGTCTGACAAAACTTGGTCGCCACGTTTTGGTCGTCGTAAACCTTATTTCTTTGTAGGTGCTTTGATGTGCAGTTTAGCACTTTTTCTTTATCCTTTTAGTAGCTCCTTGTGGATGGCTGCAGGGCTTTTATGGATTTTGGATGTGGGTAATAATACTGCCATGGAGCCATATCGAGCTTTTATTGCTGATAAATTAGATGCATCACAACAACCAACGGGTTTTCAGGCACAAAGTTTCTTCACAGGTTTGGGGCAAACTTTAGTTAATCTTTCGATTTTTATTTTTCCATTAATATTTTTAGGTACAACTGGCTCATTACCAACTTGGGTTTATGCTTCATTCTTTTTAGGAGCTATTTGTTCGATTGGTTCGGTTTGGTGGAGTATGCGAACAACTGCTGAAATTCCTCCGAGCGAGGAAGAGTTGGCAGAAATGAAAGCTACACCGATGAGTATTCTTACGCCATTTGTTGATATTCCGCAAGCGATTCGAGAAATGCCCAAAGTTATGTGGCAATTGGCATTGGTTTATTTATTTCAATGGTATGCTTTGTTTTGTTATTGGCAAAATTCCTCGAAAAGTATTGCACAATCAGTTTGGAAAACTACGACTTACCAAGACAATCCTATTTATAATGAGGCCGTTAGCTGGACTGGTTTGGTAAATGGTTGGTACAATATCGTGATGTTTTTGGTGGCTTTTAGTTTGGTTTATTTTGCCAAAAAATATTCGCCAAAAATGGTACACGCTTTCTGTTTGGTTTTAGCAGGAATTGGTTTTTTAGCTTTTCCGATGATTGAGAATAAATATTTATTGTTTCCTGCTATTACAGGCTTTGGTATTGGTTGGGCAAGTATGATGGGAATTCCATATTTAATAGTTGTGGGCGAAATTCCAAAAGAGCGTTATGGGGTTTACATGGGAATTATTAATATGATGATTGTGATTCCCATGTTGATTCAAACACTTACTTTTGGTTATATTTTGAAGCATTTCTTAAATAATGACCCTGGCAAGGCGATTACTTTCGCAGGAGTTCTTTTATTAACAGCAGCAGCGGCCACGATGCTCATTAAAGCCAAAAAAGTTGAAGCTGATATAAATGTGCCAATGGGTAGCGGGCATTGATATTAATATAAAATGAATAATGCTTAATGATAAATGAAAAGCCTTCAGCAAACAAAGTTCTGAAGGCTTTTTAATTTATTCGCTCATTCTAACAATCACTCATTGATTTTCAAGGTAAGTATTGTCTAATATAATTTCTACTTTGTAAAATCGCCTTTGTAATATCATCTGGGCTTCCTTCATACGCTTTGTCTTCTACTTCAATCACTACTGAGCCACGATAACGAACATCAGTCAGAGCAGCAAAGAATTTTCCCCAACGAACATCACCCAAACCAGGAAGTTTTGGTGAGTGATATTCAAGCGGATTAGCCAAAATACCCACTCTATCCAATTTATCATGGTAAACCTTTACATCCTTCAAATGAATATGATGCAGACGGTCTTTGTACTGATAAATCGGTTTGATTTCGTCCATCATTTGAAAAATCATGTGCGAAGGATCGTAGTTGAGCCCAAATAACGGCGTTTTGAAAGTTTCAAACATTCTGTCCCAAACAGCTGGACTAATTGCCAAATTTTTCCCACCAGGCCATTCATCATTAGTAAAAAACATGGGGCAATTTTCGATGCCAATCTTGATTCCTTCTTGCTCAGCCGTTTCGATGATTGGCTTCCAAACTTTCTTGAAAGTCTTCAAATTATCTTGGATATTCTTTTTTGGATCACGCCCAATGAAAGTATTCATTACTGGCACATGTAAGGTATTACAAGCCCGAATCACTTTCTTGATATGTTCAATATAAAACTCTGCTTTTTTCTTGTCGGCATCTAATGGATTGGGATAATAGCCTAAACCCGAAATAGTAATACCTTTTTCATGTAGAAATGATTTAATATATTTTACATGCTGAGCGTCCAATTTATCAACGTTGATATGGGTTACGCCAGCATAACGACGATTATCTCCACCTTCAGTTGGCCAACACATCATTTCAAGGCAAGAAAATTCGTGTTTTGAAGCAAAATCAACTACATGTTCAAAGCCAAAGTCAGCCAATATAGCACTTACAAATCCGAGTTTTAACATAGTTTTGGTTGAATAAAGTTTGTTCAACCAAAATTATAAAAAAAATAGGTTCTTTAAAATCTTATTTTGTTTAACTATCGTATATACTTTATTTAAACAAATGTTTTTTCACAAATTTGTTTATCTTTATTTTTATAATATTAAACAAAGTGTTTGGTTAAAATACTTCACAACAGTGCTGATTTATTGCATTTTTTATCAATTTTTAAGAAAAAAAGATTATTTTTGAAAATAATAGTAAAAAGTGTTGTTTATTTTGTTTAAGTTTTACTAAATTTGCTTCAACAAAAACCAACAAACTATGACAGCCATCGAATTTAACTTCGCCATATCAAAAACATCAAAATCATTGAAGCCATTTGCTATGAGGCTGACAAAAGACCATGAAGATGCCAATGATTTATTGCAAGACACATTGATGAAAGCATTCTTGAATCGTGATAAATATTCAGATGGAACCAACTTGAAGGCCTGGTTATACACCATCATGAAAAATACGTTTATCACGAATTACCAACGAATGATTCGTAAAAACACTTTTATTGATACAACGGACAATCTGCATTATATCAACAACATGGAAAGTAGCATTGACAACAATGCTTATTCAGAGTTTGCGATGGAAGATATTAATAATGCAGTTGAAACACTTGATGAAGCATATAAACTTCCGTTTATGATGTACTTCAAGGGTTTTAAATACCATGAAATTGCTCAAAAATTAAATATTCCCATTGGAACAGTAAAAAACAGAATTCATATCGCTCGTAAAGAGTTGAAAGATAAATTATATATGTATGCTTACGCATATTAAAAGATAATATTTAGGAGGTACTCCGTGATAAATATGCGGTTTTTGGTTAAAAAAGAGGAAGATTCAAAAAGGTTGTTTGCATTGCAGACAACCTTTTTCTTTGATAATTATTTAATAAAACAGATTTTCACGCAAAGCTTCATTTCACACAAAGCCAAATATAGAAGGCATTTAGGCAAAGTGAGGCCAGTAAATTTAACCACATCGTATTTTTGAAGTTTGCTTGGGTGCTATTTTTTAAAACTCTAACAAACCACCAACCAAAAAATACAAGAGTTGGGAAGTTAAAAATGAGCAAGTAAAGAAAATCAGCTTGATTGAAATAAAAGAAAAATCCTGCAAAAGCAATCGAGAAAACAATTGCTGTGAAAAAGAATGTTCCTGTTATTCCTAAAAGCATACTCATTGTAGTATCTCCACGCTTGGCGTCTTCTGCGTGTTGATAAATCTGTGACATTGGGTAAACCGCCCAAAGCATCATGGTGCTTATCATGGCTGGCAAAATTTGACCATGAAGGTTGTCAAAGTTTTTCTCAAATACCAAGATAATAGTAAAATACGTAAATGCTCCTTGAAAAAATCCGACAATAAACCAACTCAAAATTGGGTACTTTTTTAAACGAATTTTATCATTGCTATATGCTTTTGAAACCAAGCCATAAATAAAAATCATCAAGGCAAAAACCCAATCAAGTACAAAAAGGCTTATGATTACCGCCAAAATATCAATTGCCCATGAAGCCCAAAAGAGTTTTTTATCAACTGCGGGTGGCTTTTCTAAGCCGCCTATGCTTCCTTCATCTTTATCGAAGTAGCTATTATAGGCATTACTGGCTGGGTAAATAAAAATATGAAGAATAACAAAAATCCATATAGCTTTAGGCTTGTCCCAATTGGGTGTTTGGCTAATGGCAAACCAATAAACAGGCATCAAAAAAAAAGAAAATGGTAGCCTCAGATGCAGTAAAATATCTTTTGGGGTCATAATAATGTATGACGGATTTCCTAATCCGTCCTTTTATAGCGTAAGAAACAGATGGATTAGGAAATCCGTCGTAATAAAAAATTTGCTACAACAAAGCTCCCAACCAAAATTCCGAAAAAAACCAACGATAAATTAAAATTATAAATAATCATGGCAATTAATGCTATTGAAGCAATTACTAAAGCTAAAATCGGCGAAATTGGATAAAAAGGAACACGAAATGGGCGTTTAAGGTTTGGTTCTTTTTGACGTAAAACCAACAATGAAACCATTGAAAATATGTACATTGTCAAAGCTCCAAAGGCCGAAAGAATAATAATATCGGCCGTTGAATTACTCAAAAGTGCTACAATTCCAAAAGCCATATTCAACAATAAAGCATTCGCAGGAGTTTTGAATTTTGGATGAACTTTTCCAATAAAAGCAGGAGCATTTCCTGCACGCCCAAACTCAAAAGTTGCTCGACCAGCGGCCAAAACCAAACCATGAAATGAGGCAATCAGTCCACAAGTGCCAATACCCACTATCAATTGATAAATACCACTTGTATCACTCATGATTTTACTCATCGCCATCGGAAGTGGCGAATCAGAGATTGTTCCATCTGCTTTATAAACAATTGATTCCCAGCCATTTATGCCAACAGCCGCCACAAAAGTAAGCACACACAAAACTACGAGCGTAGCCATTGCCGAGCCAAACCCCCAAGTAATGTCTTTTTGTGGATTGTTCGATTCTTCAGCAACATTAGCCAAACCTTCAATACCTAAGAAAAACCAAATCGCAAAAGGTAAAGCTGCGAAAGCTCCATTAAAACCATTAGGTAAATTATTGATAATGAGATTCTTACTTTCAAATTTCGGAAAAGCGAAATACCAAAAAATAATCAAACCTAATACCGCTAAAATTGTGATTATCAACTCAAAAGCAGAGGCGAGTTTTGTACCAAGAATATTAAGTAAAGTAAAAACCAAATATGCTCCAATGGCCACTCCTAAGATAGAAAGTTGAGGAAAAACAGCATTGAAATACGCTCCAATGCCAACTGCGATGGCAGGGGGAGCAAACAAAAATTCAATATTCTGAGCCATACCAGCCAAAAAGCCCCATTTTGTACCCAATGCACGATTAGCATAATCAAACGCTCCACCTGCTTGTGGAATAGCACAAGCCAATTCGGCATAACTCAATGAAAAAGTCAAATAAAGAATAATAACAAAAAAAGTAGCAATCGCCATCCCGAGCGTTCCACCTTTTTCAAGTCCAAGATTCCATCCGAAATACATTCCTGAAATAACATATCCAACTCCAAGCCCCCAAAGGAGAGTTGGTGTAAGGCTTTTTTGAAGTTTTTGCTCGTTAGGGTTTGACATTTGTGCTAAGGCTTGTCTTTGAAGTATTGCTCTAAGTAAGGTGTTTAATCTCAAAAAATCAAGTAAATAATCCTGCCAGTTGCAAAATCTTACAAATCCTATCAAGATTTTGGCATAATAAATGCCTTTGAGTTAGTAGGATTTCATAAACGTTCTGTAATTTTGTAAAAAAACTCCGATAATAATGTTCCATACGTCTGCATTTCGATGTTGTTGTTAGTATTAATTTTCTCGAAAGAATCGCTAATCCTTATATTTTCTAAAAACAAAGAGTTTTGATAGAATCGTTGATGAAATATTTTTTCATTCATCGTGTTCACACATTACTCATTCACTCATAAAATTTCTATGCAAAACCTAAAAATTTATAATACGCTTTCTCGTCAAAAAGAAGAATTCCAATCCATCACACCCAATCATGTAGGTATGTACGTTTGTGGCCCAACGGTTTATAATAATGTACACTTAGGCAATGTTCGCACGTTTATGACTTTTGATGTGCTTTATCGTTATCTTACACACATTGGCTATAAAGTTCGCTATGTTCGTAATATTACCGATGTTGGTCATTTAGTAGGCGATGGCGACGAAGGAGAAGATAAAATCGGCAAAATGGCAAAGCTCGAAAAGCTCGAACCAATGGAAATCGTACAACGCTACACCAACGATTTTCATACAGTTTTAGAGCAGTTTAATTTCTTACCACCAAGCATCGAACCAACCGCAACAGGACATTTAATCGAGCAAATAGAGGCCGTTAAAACCTTGATAGAAAAGGGATTAGCTTACGAGTCAAACGGTTCGGTTTATTTTGATATTAATAAATACAATGAAGGCGGAAACGACTACGGTAAACTTTCAGGAAGAATTTTGGACGACCTTTTGAATGAAACGCGTGAGTTAGACGGGCAAGCCGAAAAACGTAATCCACTCGATTTTGCAATTTGGAAAAAAGCAAATCCAGAGCATATCATGCAATGGAAAAGTCCGTGGGGAATGGGCTTTCCAGGCTGGCATTTAGAGTGTACTTGTATGAGTACCAAATACTTAGGAGCTCAGTTCGATATTCATGGTGGTGGTATGGATTTAAAGTTTCCGCACCACGAATGTGAAATTGCACAAGGCGTAGGTATCACAGGTAAAGAGCCTGTAAAATATTGGATGCACTCAAATATGCTCACGGTAAACGGCCAAAAGATGTCAAAATCTTTAGGAAATTCTTTTCTTCCAGCCGAACTTTTCGCAGGAAGCCATGCTTTACTTGAGCAAGCATACAGTCCAATGACGGTGCGTTTCTTTATGTTACAATCACAATATAGAAGTACACTTGATTTTTCGAACGATGCTCTAAAAGCAGCTCAAAAAGGCTTCCGAAGATTAACAAATGGCCTCAGAATTGTAAAAACACTTACATTTGAGCAAGCCGAAGTTGCTATTGACGAAAAGAAAAAACAAGACATCGAAAAATCAATCCTTGCATTCTACGATGCCATGAACGATGATTTGAATACCGCCGTAGCGATTGCTCAACTTTTCAATTTATTGAAATATGTCAACATGATTTACATGAATCAGTTGCAGCCTGCTGCTATCGGAGAAGCAACTTTCAATGAATTAAAAGAAAAGTTTGTGCTTTTTATTGAAGGCATTTTAGGTTTGAAAGAAGAAAAAGCCGAAAACTCAGATGCGGTTCTGAACGGAATGTTGAATCTTTACAGAGAATATAAAGCGGCTCAACAGTACGATAAAGTTGACGAAATCAGAAGTTATTTTAAAGCCAATGGCATGTCAATCAAAGATATGAAACACCGCATTGATTGGGCTTGGGAAGAATAAAACTTGTATCTTTTTTACACGGATTTAAAGATTTACACTGAGATAATTTCACGCTAATCTTTAAATCCGTACCTTCGTTACATAAAAAACTTATCACAGAATCTGCTTAAAAGTATAAAAAAGCACACTTCCGTAGCCAACAATCAACATCAAATGAAAAGGCACTAAACCGATATTGTTTAGTTGAATTTCAATGCCTAAAACAACAATAAAATAAAGCATCAACAAAAGCTCAATCCATGTGCTTTTACCAAGTTTTTTTGCCAAATATTTATTTCCTTGCCACGAATCTAATTGACTATTTATGTTAAACTTGGGCGTACGCACAAATGGCGTTTTGCGTCCCATCCAACCCTCTACAACGGCAATTGAGTTATGAAATGAAAGACCCATCATAAAAAGTAAAAACAACATAAATCGCTTTACAAATTCAAGAAAACCAAGTCCAGTTTTTTGAAAAGAAATCCAATAAAAGCACCCCAAAATCACCCAACTGATTTGAAACAGTGCTGTATAACGAAAAAGCACATCAAATCTATCTGTGTTTGAAGTAATAAGCATTACGGGCAAACTCAAAATCGACAAAAAGAAAACTGCTACAAAAACTGCACTATTCATCAAATGATAAAACCCGTTCAGTCTTGTAGAAATACTTAAATGATTATCTATCAATAATTTACGCATATTTTTTACCACACATTCCGCTGCTCCCTTTGTCCAGCGATATTGCTGTGATTTCACAGCACTCATTGTTACTGGCAATTCGGCAGGGCAACCAACGTTTTCTAAATACACAAATTCCCAATCTCGCATTTGAGCTCGATAACTCAAATCCAAATCTTCGGTCAAAGTATCAGCCGACCATCCTCCTGCATCTTCGATAGTTACTTTTCGCCAAATTCCCGCTGTACCATTAAAATTAATAAAATGATTTTTGAAGTTTCGTCCACCTTGCTCGATTGTGAAATGAGCATCTAAACCAAAGGCTTGCAATTGCGTTAACAATGAATAATTTTCGTTGAGATGTTGCCAACGCGTTTGCACAACACCCACATTTTTTTTTTGAAAATAAGGAATTGTTTTTTGAAGAAAATCTTTAGGTGGGACAAAATCAGCATCAAAGATAGCAATAAAATCTCCTTTGCAAATTTTTAAGCCATAAGCCAATGCACCTGCTTTAAAGCCTTGCCGACTTTCACGCCTAATATGCTGAATATCAATACCTTTTACTTGAATTTCTTTTACTTTTTTGGCAATAATTTCCACTGTTTCGTCGGTTGAATCGTCTAAAACTTGTATTTCAAGACGCTCTTTTGGATAATCAAAAGCTGCAACTGCATCTATCAATCGCTCAACCACATAAAGTTCATTATAAATAGGAAGTTGAATAGTGACCAAAGGAATCCCCTCACCCCCTACCCCACTCCTCACTGGAGAGGGGAGTTTTTTTCGACCCCCTAAATAATTAATAATCAGACTCAACTGCACCAAGCTATACGAAAAAATGAATACCAACGGAATGGCGTATATAATAAGTATGAATAGTTCCATCGGTTTTCTGTAACATAAAACCTGCAAGGTCTGAAAAATGACCTTACAGGTTTTGTTTATAAGTATTTAAAAATAGTAGTAATAATCTTATAACCAGCCAAAACAGTTCCTTTTACAGTTCCAGAAATCTTTGATTTGCCTACTCTAATTCTATAATTAACAGGCTTTTCGGTAGTTTTCATTTTCATTTTGGCTGCTTTTAGTTGCATTTCTACCGTCCAACCATAAGTAGTGTCTTGCATGTTTAAAGCTAATAAAGATTCAAATTTAATAGCTCGAAAAGGCCCTAAATCAGAATATCGAACCCCATAAAATAAACGTAAAAGATTAGTAGCCAGCCAATTGCCAAAAATCTGTGGAATAGTCATCGAACCAGCCTGACGCTCGCCCAATGCCCGTGAACCAATCACCATATCATAGTTTTGTTCAGTAATAGGTTTGATCAATTCTCGCATTTCTTCAGGAAAATCAGAATAGTCGGCATCTAAGAAAACAACAATGTCAGGCATTTGTTTTTTTGCGTACTCGATTCCCTTCAAACACGCAAAACCGTAGCCTTGACGGAGTTCATCCAAAACCGTTGCTCCTGCTTGGCGAGCGACTTTTGAGGTTTCATCGCTCGAATTATTATTTACTACAACTACCTCATCAACAATATCTTGTGGAATTTCGGCAATTACTTTATCAATAGATTTTGCTTCGTTGAAAGCAGGAATGATGACGATTATTTTCATTAAAATTATATTTCGACTGCAATTTAGGCTTTTTCTACATACACAAAGGTAAGCAAGCCGACAAAGTATTTGAATTTAAAAAGAAGTTATGTTGCTCATTTACGGCAAACTGACTTTATTATACACTTTCCTCTATCATTATTTCATTCCAAATAGAATGAAATTTATTCTTTTAACCTTAAACTAAACCAATTTTCCTCTTTTACTCCAACAAAAAGGTCAGAAAAACAACATTTCTCTAAAAAAAATACAAATTCCCTTGCACAAGTTTTGCTTTTAAGAGCATGATTTTCTAATTTTGCACTTTGAAATAAGAGCGTTCAAAATATTATTTCAGATTTTAATTTAAAAAATCTTCATAAATGGCTAATATCGGTAAAATCTCACAGATTATCGGACCCGTAGTGGACGTGAGTTTTGAAGGGGAGAGTTCACAAATTCCTCCAATTCTTGATGCTTTGTCTGTAACTAAGGCAAACGGTCAAAAAGTAATTCTCGAAGTACAACAACACCTTGGCGAAGACCGAGTTCGTGCCATTGCGATGGACGGAACAGAAGGTTTGCAACGTGGAATGGAAGTGCTTCACTTGGGTTCGCCCATTATGATGCCTACTGGCGAAGAAATCAAAGGTCGTTTGTTCAACGTTGTTGGCGACGCTATTGATGGTCTTGGTGCAGTTACTACCAAAGGTATGTCTATTCACCGTGCTGCTCCTAAATTTGAGGACTTAGCAACATCAACCGAGGTACTTTTCACAGGTATCAAGGTAATTGACCTTTTGGCTCCTTATGTAAAAGGTGGTAAAATTGGTTTATTCGGTGGTGCGGGTGTTGGTAAAACCGTATTGATTCAAGAATTGATTAACAATATCGCTAAAGCTTATGCTGGTTTGTCAGTATTTGCTGGTGTGGGTGAGCGTACTCGTGAAGGAAATGACTTGCTTCGTGAGATGATTGAATCTGGTATCGTGAAATACGGTGACAAATTCAAACATTCAATGGAAGAAGGTGGTTGGGATTTGAGCGTAGTAGATAGAGAAGCTTTGAAAGATTCACAAGCGACATTTATCTTCGGTCAAATGAACGAGCCTCCTGGAGCAAGAGCAAGAGTTGCCCTTTCTGGTTTGACAGTTGCTGAACACTTCCGTGATGGAGATGGCGAAGGCAAAGGTCGTGATATCCTTTTCTTTATTGATAATATCTTCCGTTTTACTCAAGCGGGTTCTGAAGTTTCTGCCCTTTTGGGACGTATGCCTTCAGCGGTAGGTTATCAGCCAACTTTGGCAACTGAAATGGGTACCATGCAAGAGCGTATCGCTTCAACAAAGCGTGGTTCAATTACTTCAGTACAAGCGGTTTATGTACCTGCCGATGACTTGACTGACCCTGCTCCTGCAACTACATTTACTCACCTTGATGCAACCACTGTATTGAGTCGTAAAATTGCTGAGTTAGGTATCTATCCTGCGGTTGACCCTCTTGATTCATCTTCACGTATTTTGTCAGCAGAAGTTTTGGGTGATGCTCACTACAATACTGCTCAACGTGTGAAGTTGATTTTGCAACGTTACAAAGAATTACAAGATATTATTGCAATCCTTGGTTTGGAAGAACTTTCGGAAGAAGATAGATTGACGGTATCACGTGCAAGACGTGTACAACGTTTCTTATCTCAACCGTTCTTCGTTGCCGAGCAGTTTACAGGTTTGAAAGGAGTTTTGGTTGATATCAACGATACAATCAAAGGCTTTAACCAAATCATGGACGGAGATTATGACCACCTTCCAGAAGCAGCCTTCAACTTAGTTGGAACGATCGAAGATGCTGTAATCAAAGGTGAGAAATTAATTGCAGAAGCGTCAAAATAGAGATATGAGATATGAGATATGAGATATGAGAATGAATATTTTACTCTTATCTCAAATCTTGAATCTCGAATCTCGCATCTCAAAGAAGAAATGAACTTAGAAATAATTACTCCTGATAAAAAAGTTTACAGTGGTGTGGTTGACTCGGTAATTTTACCGGGAAGTGGCGGTGGATTTCAAATTTTGAAAGACCACGCTCCTATCGTCAGCACACTTGCGAAAGGAAACTTAGTCATCGAAGCAAACGGCAAAAAAGAAACCTTTGTTGTGGATGGTGGCGTAGTAGAAGCAGCCAAAAACAAAGTTTTGGTTCTTGCTGAAGCTGTTTCATAAAAACTTTTTACATCAATATAAAAACCACAAGTCGTAAGGCTTGTGGTTTTTTGTTTTACCTGAAAAACGTCGAACAGCAACATTCTACATTGCGGAACGCCGCCCGCTTAATTCTTCATTCTACATTCTTAATTCTTAATTGTAATTCATTACCTTTGAAATAAAAAATCTTATGGATACGCCAAAAGAACTCAAACTTGCTGTGCTAATTGATGCCGACAATGTTCCTTATGCTAATATTAAAGGTATGTTGGAGGAAATAGCCAAATATGGTACACCAACCTTCAAGCGTATTTATGGCGATTGGACGAATGTAAATCTTTCAGGATGGAAAAACGTATTGCTCGAAAATGCCATTACACCCATTCAACAATATAGTTATACCAAAGGCAAGAACTCTACCGATTCTGCATTGATTATTGATGCAATGGATATTCTTTATACAGGCGGCGTTGAGGGTTTCTGCATTGTTTCGAGCGACAGTGATTTTACAAGATTAGCTACTCGCCTTCGGGAAGCAGGAATGAAGGTTTTTGGCATTGGCGAAAAGAAAACGCCTTCGCCGTTCATTGCTTCTTGTAATAAATTTATTTATATCGAAATCTTGAAAAAAGAAGTTCGAGAACCTATTCCTGTCAAAGTAAATCAGAAAAAAACAGCTAAAAAAAGTAAAAAACCAACCGCAATTGTCGAGAAAATTGTTACTCCACCCATTGTTGACATTATCTCTGAACCAGAGACAACACCCACTGTAGCAAAAATCGACCAAAACTTAATCAAACTGATATTAGATAGTATCAATGATATTGCAGAAGAAGATGGTTGGGTTTTTCTGGGTGTTTTGGGAAATTTGATTCCAAAAAAACAACCAGATTTTGATGCCAGAAATTATGGTTATAAAAAGCTTTTGGACTTAATTAAAGCCATTCCAGAAATCGAAATTGATAAACGCACATCAGGTACAAATAATATTTCTCATTTTTTTGTACGAATAAAATAAAAGATGCAATTTAGGTGTTAGGTTAGGTCTTAGGAAGATAGGATTTAGGTTTTAGATAAAAAAACAATCTATTATCTCAGGCGTCCTCGTTCTAACTCCTAAAACCTACTTCCTAAAACCTTATACCTACCAATCTATGAAACGCCAAGAATTTATTAAGAATATTTCTTTAGCTACTTTCTTACTCGCTGATGGCAGCATTTTTCCTGCTTTTGGTGAGGCATTTTCTGCAAAAAAACCTCGTTTACGATTCGTTGTAGCTTCTGATGGACATTATGGCCAACCTAAAACTGACTATCAAAATTACTTTGAAACGCTCGTCAAAAACATCAATTTACAACATAGACAGCAAAAGTTTGACTTCTGTGTAATTAATGGCGATATTGTTCATGACCAAATAGAATTATTAGCGACAGCAAAAAGCTATTTTGATGACCTTTTGATGCCCTATTTTGTAACTCAAGGTAATCATGATCATGCTACGCCCGAATATTGGGAGCGTATTTGGGGTGTACCGCTTAATTATGATTATGTTTTAGGCAATAATGCTTTTTTGTTTGGCACAACATCAAATGTTGAAGGCAAATATTTATCACCTGATGTTCAATGGTTTAAACAAAAATTAGAGGAATATAAAAGAAAGAAAAATGTTTTTATTTTTGTTCATATCACACCCGTAAAATGGACTGATAATGGTGTTGATGCGAAAGAATTTCAAGAACTATTAAAGCAATATAAGAATGTCAGAGCTATTTTCAATGGACACGACCACGACCAAGAAGGAATCAAAACCCAAGACGGAATACCTTATTTATTCGATGCTCATTTTGGTGGAAATTGGGGAACAGCTTACCGAGGATTTCGTGTAGTAGAGTTAATGAGTAAAAATGCTTTATTAACTTATATCATGAATCCAGAAACCAAAATAAATGAAGTTACCATCTAAATAATTGATACTATTCACCCTAAAAAAGCTAACATCTAAAAACCATGAACGAATATTTAACACGTCGTAACTTTCTGAAAATCAGCGGATTAGCAACAGCTATCACAACTTTTCCCGAAATGAGTTTCGGCAAAAACGATGAAGTCATTATTGGACATAATAGCCATAAATACAAAGTTGTTGCTGGCTGGGGCGTATTAGACGCAGGGAAAAATCCTGTGAATGATTGCCACGAAATGGTAGAAGATGCCAAAGGCAGGCTTATTATGCTGGGCAATGAAACTAAAAATAATGTCTTGATTTATGATAAATCTGGTAAATTATTAGATACTTGGGGAACATTATACCCTGGTGGACATGGGCTTACACTTTTGAATGAAGGTGGTGAACAGTTTTTATTGCTTTGCGATACTGACCGCCATCAAGTTATTAAGACAGATTTAAAAGGGAATGTTATTTTCAAGATTGATTACCCAAAAGAAACGGGCGTCTATGAATATCCAACGCAGTTTAAGCCAACTGAAAGTGCTGTAAATCCTGTCAATGGCGATATTTATATAACTGACGGGTATGGTCTAAATTATGTGATTCAATATAATTCAAAAGGGCAATATATTCGTCACTGGGGTGGATATGGTAGTACTGAGGATAAATTTAATTGCAATCATGGCATCGTGGTTGATACTCGAAACAAGCAAAATCCAACTTTGATTATCACTTCTCGTGTAGATAATTGTTGGAAAAGATTTACGCTTGATGGTAAGTATATTTCTACGATTGCTTTGCCAGGAACCTTTATTTGCCGACCTGTTTTGAAGGGTGAAAACCTTTACGGAGCGGCCTTTCGCTCAACTTCAGGAGATTATCCTAATTCTGGTTATATCACCATTCTAGATAAAAACGATCGTGTGGTTTCGACTCCTGGTGGTAGCGAACCAATTTATCAAAACAATAAATTGCAAGAACAACGCAAAGACGACCCTTTCAAAGTTTTCTTACATCCACATGATGTTTGCGTAGATTCTGATGAAAACATTTATGTTCCTCAATGGGCATCAAGGAAAACATATCCGATTAAATTAGTAAGAGTGTAGTAAAGATACTATTCAGAAAAAGCAAAGGGCGAGAAGTTTTCTCGCCCTTTTTATTCTATAAGATTTGAATCTTTTTTTTCAAACAACTGATAATCAACACTTTAATATATTTTATCGACCGTAAACCGTCGACTATTTATATTGCTCAATAATGCGATGAAGAGCTTTTTGCGTATCTAAATTCGGGAAAAAGTCAAAAATTTGCGTATGCGAGTCATAATTAAGCATCAAACCTGTTTCCAAATATTGGTAGGCTTCATTATAGCTTCCATCAAAAATTAGATATGCTGCAGCACGATAAAACAAATCGGGGTCGTCAGGCATTTCTGTTATACCATCATAAACTATTTCAAAAGCTTTATCATATTCGCTTTGTTCGAAATAAAGCAATGACCAATTCAACCAAATGTCAGGGTTTTTGGGATCAAGAGCAACCGCTTGGCTATATGCTTCATTACTCGATAAAAAATTACCCAATTTAGACTCAGTATCTCCCAACAACAGCCAATAATCAGCATTTGATTCGTTGAGTTTTATTGCTTTTTGAGTAAAATGAATACCTTCAAACCAACGCTCCTGCTCATACATAGCCGAACCCATACCAAACCACGCTTCGTCCCAAGTTTCGTCTATTACTGTTGCTTCTTTATAATTTTTGTATGCTTCGTCATACTGCTCCAATTTTTCACAAGATGCACCTAAATGCGTATAAACTTCAGCCGTTGGTGCTTCGTGTTTCAATACATTAGCATAACATTCTTTAGCATCAAGAAAATTATTAAGATTCATATAAGCATGAGCAAGATTGAACCAGCCCGAGGCAAAATTTTCTTTCACAGTGACTGCATAATCATAAGCATAAGCGGCATCTTCATGTTTACCCAGGCGACTGTGCATCATACCCAATGCAAACCATGCAAAGTGTGAATATGGGTCATTATCAACTAATTCTTTGAAATATGGAAGATTTTCTTCTAATTTATTAATTTGTTCTAAACAAAAAACCAATTCATAAAAAGCAATTTCTTCATGAAATTTATAGCGAATGGCTTTTTTGTAGAAATGTGCTGCTTCAGCAAATTTTTGCCAATTTTGATAGGTTTGAGCCAGTTGAAAATACACTGTTTCTTTCTCATCTGATAGCAATAATGCTTCTCGAAGATGTTCTACAGCTTCTTCATAGTTACCCATGAGATTGCTTATAACACCTCTCATATAGGTAATTTCATTATCAGAAGGGTTAAAAGTGGCTGCTTTATCAAGCACTTCCATTGCCTCATCGAACTGTTCGTAGTTGGCGTGTAGTTGAACTTTGTCTAAAAGAAGTTCGAGCGAATATGGGTATTGTTGCAAGCCCATTCGGCATGCTTTCATAGCCATATCCCACTTGCTTTTGAGCAGATAATATTCCGACAATTGCTCGTACGTTTCTTCATCGAAGAATATCGCCTCTTTACTTTTGAGCATTTCCTCAAAACGTTCGGCCGAAGCTTTTACATCAGCATCGTCGAAGTTTTCGAACCTGTCACTGAATTCGTGTTGCATGTAGATTCTACTCAAAGGTTAGTCAGTCCAACCATAGGACCGAATGTTGTACTAATTTTATAGCTTTAGTGTAAGATTTTTGCTCAAAAGTCACAAAACTTCATAGCTAAGAGCTAATACTAAAGTAAAATATGATTCAAGATAAATATTTTTTATTAATTGTCAATAGTTTTTACAAAATAAAAATTTAACACATTTTTACTTTGTCAGAAAACTACAGACCCGAAGAATGGTTTCCTCAATGTTTGTAAATTCAAACCCAAGTGCTTGGCGAATCTTCTCGTTTTTATAAGCAAATTTCGTGCGAGAATTTTTAGCAGTTTCTTTTGTAATTAATGGCGACTTTTGAGTAAAAAAAGACCTAAAAGCTTCTATTCGCCATAAAATTTCAGTCAAAAATGGAGAAATTGATTTTTTGGGTGGATTTTTGTGGAATGCTTTTGCAACTTTCACAAAAAAATCTCGGTAAGTTATCGTACCGCTATTCAAGATAAATCTTTCATTGTTGATTCCTGAAACGGTCAATTGAAAAATTGCTTCGACGACATCTTTCACATCTACATAATTGAGATTTCCCTCGGTGTAAAATTGATGTTCATCATAGGCATATTTGAATAATTGTGTACTGCTTTTACTCCAATCTCCCTCGCCCAAAATCACTGATGGATTGACAATAACAGTATTTAAACCTTCGGCTTGGCCTCTCCAAACTTCTAATTCACCTTGATATTTTGACTTGGCATAATGGGAATTCAAAGGAGAGTCTTCCCATTTTTGATTTTCATCAATTATTCCGTCTAATGTATTTTCAGTTGCTGCATTTGGCTTACCTAATGCGGCAATAGAACTTACATAACAGAGCTTCTCTATCTTTTTTTCTAAGCAAATATTTACCACATTGGCGGTGCCTTCTACATTTACTTTGTACATATTATCTCTATTCTTGGGAGAATAAGAAACTACGGCAGCAGCATGTACCACGAAGTCGATGTTATTTTCAAGAGCTTTTTCTAAAGAAGCAATGTCAAGAATATCCCCTTTGACGAGATTTATTTTAGAAGAAATATCTGATAATAAAGATAAATCACTTCCTAAACGGCACAAAGCAAACACCTCGAAGTTTGCATCGACAAATTTTCGAACTATTTGGCTACCAACTAAGCCATTTGCACCTGTAATGAGAACTTTTTTCATGAATGACGATTTACGAATGAAGAATGACGAGTTGAAGAATCTCTGTTTATTTCTACAAAACTTGTAAAAATCACAGAATTATTCATAAATCGTCATTCTTCTATTCGTAATTTCTATTTTATCTCGAATAATTTGGTGCTTCACGCATAATCTGAATATCATGCGGATGACTTTCTTTTATACCTGATGCGGTAATTTTCACAAATTTTGCTTGTTGCAATGTAGCAATATCGCCAGCACCGCAATAACCCATTCCAGCTTTTAGTCCACCTACCATTTGGTACAACACCTCGGCAGCTCGGCCTTTGAAAGGCACACGGCCAACGATTCCTTCGGGAACAAGTTTCTTAATATCATCTTCAGCATCTTGGAAATAACGGTCTTTCGAGCCATCTTCCATTGCTTCTACCGAGCCCATTCCGCGATATGTTTTGAACTTTCTTCCTTCATAAATCACCATTTCGCCAGGAGCTTCTTCTGTTCCTGCTAATAGTGAACCTAACATCACAGTGCTTGCACCTGCAGCAATGGCTTTGGCTATATCTCCCGAAAAGCGAATTCCACCATCGGCGATAATTGGCACACCATATTTGATAGCTCCTTTAGCAGCATCAGCAACGGCTGAAAGCTGCGGCATTCCGATTCCTGCAATGATACGAGTTGTACAAATACTTCCTGGGCCAACGCCTACTTTTATCGCATCGGCACCAGCAACAGCCAAAGCAATGGCAGCATCTTCGGTGGCAATATTTCCTACAATTACATCAATTTTCGGGAAAGCTATTTTTATTCTTTTCAAGGTATCAATTACACCTTTCGAATGCCCATGTGCTGTATCAATACTTACTACGTCAACCCCTGCTTTTATGAGGGCTTCTACACGTGCTTCGATGTCAGGTGTAACACCAACGGCAGCACCAACAATTAAGCGACCTAAACTATCTTTAGCAGCATTTGGTCTATCTTTTTTCTTGATAATATCTCGGTATGTAATTAAACCGATGATTTTATAATCTTTATCAACAATCGGTAGTTTTTCGATTTTGTAATTTCTCAAAATATCCTCTGCTTCGGCAAGTCCTGAGCCTTCTTTGCCTACAATCAGATTGTCTTTTGTCATTATCTCTACCACTGGCTTAGAATGATTAGTCTGAAAACGCAAATCACGGTTGGTAATAATACCTTTTAGTTTGCTATTTTCGTCAACAATCGGAATACCACCAATTTTGAATTCTTGCATCAATCTTAAAGCATCGCCAACAGTCGCACTTTCATCAAGCGTGATAGGGTCTATTATCATCCCACTTTCCGAACGCTTTACCTTGCGAACTTGCTCGGCTTGTTGTGAAATTGACATGTTTTTGTGAATAAAGCCAATACCACCTTCTTGAGCCATTGCTACTGCCATTCCGTATTCGGTAACAGTATCCATAGCCGCAGATAGTAATGGAATATTCAATTGAATATTTTTGGTCAGAAAAGATTTCGTCTGTGTATCACGTGGGAGAACCTCTGAATAAGCTGGGACGAGCAGTACGTCGTCATAAGTGAGTGCTTCGAAAAGCAACTTTGAAGAATCTAACATAGCAAATAATTTCGTTTTCTTATTTGCCAAGCAAAATTACGGTAAATATTTGGACTGGGCAATTTTTGTGTAAAAAAATATTCTTTAACAGGATTTGTAAGATTGAAATATTGACAGGATTAGTTGTCATATTGAAAGCATTTGTTGTGAGGCTATGCTTTCAATATGACCTTTCCTGATTTATCTTTTACTTACTTCTAAAAAATACGGTAATTGTTACGCCTTCAAAACCGAAGTTTTCACGAAGTTTATTTTGCAAAAAACGTGAATATGATTCTTGAACGTATTGTGGCAAATTACAGAAGAAAATAAATGTGGGCGAAGGCGTTGGCACTTGCACACAGTATTTAATCTTGATTTGCTTGCCTTTTAGCATTGGTGGTGGCGTATTTTCGATGATTGGCAACATTACTTCGTTAAGCCTTGAGGTCGTGATTTTTTGGGTTTTATTTTCATAAACCTCCATCACCTTTTCAATCACTTGGAAAATACGTTGTTTTTCGAGTACCGAAGCAAAAATTACTGGCATATAGTTCATTGGAGCTAATCTATCCAGAATTTCTTTTTTCATTCGGTCGGCAGTTTTTGAGTCTTTTTCGACCAAATCCCACTTATTTACCATCAAAACTATCGCTTTTTTAGCATTATGAGCATGTCCAATGATACTTATATCCTGCATTTCAAGACCCAATGAAGCATCAAGCAAAACAACACAGATATCTGAACTTTCGAGAGCTTTAATTGAACGAAGTGTTGAATAAAACTCCACATTGTCCTGCACTTTAGCTTTTCGGCGAATACCTGCGGTATCGGTCAAGATAAAATCTTTTCCGTAAAGTCTGTAATGCGTATCAACCGCATCACGAGTGGTACCAGCAATAGGTGTTACGATACTTCTATCTTTTCCCAAAAGAGCATTCAAAAATGATGACTTTCCAACATTTGGACGACCTAAAATAGCGATTCTTGGAATTCCAGCATCAGGGTTTTCAACACCTTCTTCGGGAAAATTAGCCACTACGGCGTCCAATAAATCTCCTGTTCCACTACCATCGGTTGAAGAAATAGGAAAAATTTCTTCGCCTAAGCCCATTTCATAAAATTCAGCAGCAGACTGATGCCTCTCAAATGTTTCGGCTTTGTTGGCTACTACATAAACAGGTTTTTTTGAACGACGAAGCACATTTGCAAAGTCTTTGTCCAAATCTGTCAAACCTGTAATGGTATCAACTACAAAAAGAATAAGGGTAGATTCTTCGATTGCTATTTCAACTTGTTCACGAATAGCACCTTCAAAGGTATCTTCTGAACCAACTACATAGCCACCCGTGTCAATGACGGTGAAGTATTTTTCAGTCCAAACAGCGTGTCCATAGTGGCGGTCACGAGTTACGCCAGGCATGTTATCAGTGATTGCCACTCGACTTTCGATGAGGCGATTAAATAGGGTAGATTTGCCAACGTTTGGTCGGCCTACGATTGCAACAATATTTGCCATAAAAATTCGGTAAACGGTTATCGTTTTTGAAACAATAAACAGTGATTCTCTTACGAGAACTGTGAAAAATAGTCGGTGTTTTTATCCACAACCGACACCATAAAAAGATTGTATCCCACAATGGGGGTGCAAAGGTACAAAAAAATATGGAGAAATCTATTGATTATCAAGAAGATAGCTTGCAAAACAATTTTGAAAGTGAAACACAGCTCGATTGTTGTACAAAATCTAAAATAAACTTTGAATATCTTGCCAAGAAATTAATCCAATGGCCAAAATTGCCAACAAAAGACCTATTTTATTGAGTGTTGAAAGTTTTTCTTTGAAAAAAATGAATGCAACCAAAGCTGAGAGCAAAATAACACCAATATTATATAAAGGATAAACAAATGCTCCGCTATTGCCATAGGCAGTCAAGGCCAAAATCAAACAATAAAATGATAGAAAATTAGGTACACCGAGCGTAATACTGGCCAAAATATTTTTTACCTCTATCTTTTCTTGACCACGAATTACACGAATTGCTAAAACAATCATTCCTGCCAAAATTGCACCCAAAACCATTACCAAGGTAACTGGTACTGTTCGGTCAGCCGATTTTATATAATTGATATTCAAGTAGTTAATTGAAGTATTTGTAATTCCATACATCAAAAAAACCGCAATTGGCAAAAGAAAATCCAAACCTTTGCCCGATACTTTTTCTTGACTTTTCTTGAATGTACTTAAAGCCACTGCTCCTAATGCCAATACCAAACCTAAATAATTGAGTCCATCAAATGGGCGACCTTGAGTCTTAAAAATAAACAAACTACAAAGTACAGGAATCACCAACGAAATATTATTTGCTAAAGATGTCGCAGTCATCCCCATTTTTTGTGTAGAAAACCCTGATAATAAGAATGTTATGATAAATCCTACCCCCAAAAATAAAGCATAGAATGTCCAATTTTCTGTAAAGTTGAGCTCGAAACTTTGGCCTTTGGGCATCAAAGCTAAACCCGTCAAAAAACAAATCGGGTAATTAAAGGCAATTGCCTGAAAAGTACTAATGTTGTATTTTGGATACAAACGAAAGTTTGTCAACAACAAAACGGAAAATATGATACTTAGGAAGAGATAGAACATAGCTAAAATTAGTCCACTGTCCACGGACGATGGTCGATAGTTATTTTAAAATCTTTTAATTGTTATTCGTAAAACATCTGTGGAACGGAACGCCGCCCGCTATTGACCATAGACTGTTGACTTTTTACTCATACCCAAATCGCTCAAGTTTTTGTTTTTTATTTCGCCAATCTGGTTCGACTCTAATATATTGTTCTAAGAAAATCTTTTTCCCGAAAAACTTTTCCATTTCTTGACGAGCCTCAATACCTACTTTTTTGATACGTTCGCCTTTGTGTCCTAATAATATGGCTCGTTGGGTTGTGCGTTCTACATAAATTTCGGCACTGATTACAATCATATCTTCTTTTTCTTTAAAACTCGATATGACCACTTCGCAACTATACGGCACTTCTCTTGTATAATTTGTGAAAATCTTTTCTCTTAAAATTTCTGCTGCAAAAAACCTTTCTGGTTTATCAGTCAATTCATCTTTTGGAAAATAAGGTTGATGAACTGGCAAAAATGCAATCATTTTCGCCAACAAACCATCTACATTTTGTTGCTGCAATGCAGAAATAGGAATTACCTCAACGGCCTTGAAATTCTCTTTCCAATAGGTGATTTTTTCTTCTACTTGCTCGGGTTTTGCTAAATCTATTTTATTGATAATCAACAAGATAGGTGTTTCTGTTCGCTGCAATTTTTCGATAACATCATCTTCGTCGTGTTTTTCAAAAATATCAGTTACGAACAAAATCACGTCGGCATCATCGAGCGAGCCATGCACAAAGTGCATCATTGATTTGTGCAATTCGTACGTTGGCTTAATAATGCCTGGCGTATCAGAGTAAACCAATTGAAACTCTGTTCCTTCGTGTACACCATTCACAATACCCATGATACGGTGGCGAGTGGTTTGTGCTTTTGACGTAATAATTGACAGCCTCTCTCCTACTAAAATATTCATCAACGTTGATTTCCCAACGTTTGGTTTTCCTATGATGCTAATAAAACCTGCCTTATGATTAGGCGAAATACTTTGTTCTTCCATTTAGTTTTCACGAAAAAAATCGTGTTAAAATTAATATTTTGCAAAGATAGTTTTTTATTGTGAAATTTTATCGTACCTTTGCAGTCCGATTACGGAACAACATCGCGGGATGGAGCAGTTGGCAGCTCGTTGGGCTCATAACCCAAAGGTCACAGGTTCGAGTCCTGTTCCCGCTACTAAGGAGGTCTTTTCAGACCTCCTTTTTTTATTGCCAATCTTGAAAAAATTTATCCAATACATTTATCAGAATAGAAATAAAAATTCTGATTCTATTTTCTGATTTTAACTTTTCAATTTGATTTTTTAGTTCTGCTATTTGGGTGTTTTTTACGTTATCCTTTTTCATTTTTTGCTGATTTTAATTAAACATTCAGCAAATATTTACTCCTTTTTTTATACTTCAATATTTTTGAAAACACAAAAAGCGACGGCATCGCTTTTAAGCTATAACTAATTGATTATAAGTCTTTTGTAAAATATTTTTGTCGCTATTGTATCGCTTTATTTTTAGAAATCAACCCGTATTTTTGAAATTCTCTACGAATTGAATCCTTAATGTTTTTATGCCTTTTCTTTTCATCAACTTCGTCAGAATTAAAGACTCTTCGTTCTTTATCCTTTTCTACTTTATTAGTAGTAATTGTTAATGCTTTTTTGTGGTCGTTTACTTTTTCGTATTCTTCTTGATAAATAACAAATATTTTTAAAATTTCCGAAGGAATGTCTTCAACCACTTTCGAGATTTTATTTTTTTCAAAAATCGGCTTACAATACATTTTTATTTCTCGACTTGTTGAAACCATATTTTCATACATCTGTTCATAAAAATTGTTAGGCTCAAATTTTTTTGTCTTTTCTCTGTTCAATTTATACCAATCAAAATATCGTTCTAACATTGGTAAAAATCGGTTTTTAATATTAACTTCTATTTCTCTCGTTGGAAGTTGTTTCAATTCTCGCTGGAATCTCTGAAAACTTTCTGTCGAAACATCAAAATCTGTGTTTATTAAATCATAGGAGTTATCATTGTTTTTACTTTTAAAAACTGTTTCTATATTATTTTTAATAGCTTGGTGGATAAATCCATTCAGATAGTGATAATGTTTGTCTATTTTATCTTTTTTTACTTCGTTTTCAAACACATGAATTAAGTCAATTAGCTGATTAAATTCTTTTATACTCCTTTTACCTCCAATATTTGCCCTATTCCAACTTTTTAGTAAATCATCATACGAAAGTTTGGGGTTTTTCATAAGTGAGTTATTTATTTTATCCACAATGTACAAGTCAACTTCGCTTTTTTTATCTTCGACTTTACGCTTTAAATACATAAAAAGGTTTTTATTTTTTTCATAGTAACTATCTATTAGAAAATTTAAAAAATCTTTTGTATGTTCTATGTTTTGAAGTGAAATAAGCTTTTGAGCAAAGTTTTCATAATCATCTTCAAAAAGAAAGTCTTTTAGGTTAGTTTCCATACAATTCTAAAATTTCACTAATTTAATCAAGACCTCACCCATTAATAAGGTGGCTCTGTGCTTGTATTTTGGGTTTATCTGTTTTGATTCCTTTATATGAATTATCTATTCGTTATAAGCAAACCGTTTCTATATCTCTCCAATAATCTATGCAATTTCAACTTTTTCACTCATTCCACAACAAAAACGCCCCAAAATCATAACATTTTGGGGCGTTTTAATTATTTTTTTATATTGTTTTATGCTTTCGCTAAAACTTGCTTCAAAGCCTCTAAGAAAATATCGGCTTCTTTGGTGGTCATGGCGAGGCTTGGTAATAGTCGCATGGTATGCGTTCCTGCTACGCCTGTAAATATCTTGTGTTCAAAAAGCATGGCGTTTCTGATGGGGCCAACTGGCTTCTCAAACTCAATGCCTATCATCAAACCTTGTCCACGCAACTCTTTTATTCCTGCCATTCCTTTGAGGTGTGTAAAGAAATAATCTCCAATATTGGCAGCATTTTGTATCAATTTTTCTTTTTTGATAATATCCAAAACGGCATTTGCTGCGGTGCATGCTAAATGATTTCCCCCAAAAGTTGTACCGAGTAGTCCGTGTTTTGCTTCGAATTTTGGAGAAATCAACACACCACCGATTGGAAAACCATTTCCCATACCTTTGGCAGTGGTGACAATATCTGGTTTTACGCCACTGTGCTGAAATGAGAAAAATTTCCCCGAACGACCATAGCCACATTGTACACTATCGTGAATAAAAATAGCACCTGTTTTATCGCAAGCCTTGCGAATGGCTTTCATAAACTCGTCAGTTGCTACATTGATTCCACCAACGCCTTGAATTCCTTCTACGATCACCGCACAAGTTTCATTATCAACGGCTTTTTTGACTGCCTCAACATCATTGAAAGGCAAAAACTGAACATGGTCAGCAAAATTGATGGGAGCCTTGATAGAAGGGTTATCGGTAACAGCAACGGCAGCCGATGTACGTCCGTGAAAAGATTTTGAAAAAGCAATTACTTTGGTTCTACCATTATAAAAAGAAGCTAATTTCAAGGCGTTTTCATTGGCTTCTGCTCCAGAATTAACCAAAAACAAGAAATAATCTTTTAATCCTGAAAGTTTTCCTAATTTATCAGCTAATTCTTCCTGCGAAGGTATTTTTACTGAATTTGAGTAAAACCCAATATTTTTGAGTTGTTGCGTCAGTTTTCGTACATAATATGGGTGGGTATGACCAACCGAAATAACGGCATGTCCACCGTAAAGGTCGAGATATTGTTGTCCGTTCTTATCCCAAAGATAAGAACCTTGAGCTTTTACAGGCTCGATGTCATAAAGAGGATATACGTTAAAAAGAGTCATTTCTAATATTTACTTTGGTTTTATTGTAAAGTCCATTGTCCACAGACGATTGTCCATAGAAAATATTGTTGGGAAAATAGCTGTCAAGTCTATTGCTGTCTATATACCTTCACATTCCTACTTCAACTCTGCAGCCAGTTTATTGATGCTTGATTCAACCGTTGCCACTACTTTTTTAAGATTGGGGTCAGTAATTTTGGCTTTTGCAGTAGTTATGCTTGCTTTTGCTGCTACAATTTCCTTTTTAGCATTTGCCAAATCTCCTGATTTCTGATACAATCGAGCAGATTCGTAACTAAGATTTGCTATTTCTTGTTCTGTTTTTAACAAAGGTCGGGCTTTTACAAGCCATTGACGAACATTATTAGCATATTTCCCATCAGGAAAGTTTGTATTAAAAAAGGTAACATAATAAACTAACAATTGTGGTTGGGTCTGAGCACTAATAAGATTTTGAAGAAAACCAAAAGCTTTGTCTTGACCTTGCTCACGCAAAATGGCAGGGCATTCTATTTGCCAAGTGGCCCCAGTAATATATTGAGCAGCCCCAACAACGCCCATGTAATTTTTAAGTTTATTTACCTTAGCCAACGAATATTTTGATGCTTTTGGGTCATAGATTGCCATTTGTACCAACATCCCAAGAGCATTCATCTCGGTTCCAGGGTGTCCTTCTTCAATAGCATACTTTTTGGCAACTTCTATATTGTTAAGCCAATGTTCGGCAAATCCATTATCAATATCCATGACACATTTCTTAGCAATAGCCCAACTGCCTTTATCATTCATTTGCGTTTTTGGATATGCTTTATATAAATCATTAGCTACCAATATATTACGAGCGGTATCTTGTGTGATGCGTAATAAATACGCCAAGCCTGTCAATATACTGACCTCTCTATTGCCAGATTGATATTTTTTCCAAGAACTTCCTGTCTGTATATCAACATTGGTGGCATCTTTGGCATGTTGTATAAAATCTTTAGGGGTATTTATGGGGTCAGTATGATGTAAAATATTTTGGTTTTTATCAAAATACAAAAACATTGGAAAGCCTGGTAAATAAATTTTCTTTTTTGTTAAAAAAGCCACTTGCTTTGCATCGCTGAGGTTGAGCTTGAAGTTGATAAAATTTTGATTATAATATTTTCCAACTTCAGCATTCTTCAATGTTGGCTCTAAACCCATACAAATAGGGCAATTGGGGTGAAAACACTCAACGAATACTGGTTTTCCTGTAGCCTTCGCTTTCTGGAAGGCCGCCTCAATAGTTGGTTCAAACGCAATTCCTTGGGAAAAAGCTACATTTATGATGCACAGCAGAATAACTACTAAAATTGTTTTTTTCATGTGTTTTTGGTGTTTTGAACAACAAATTATGTGATTTTTGATTGAATTACCTCAAATTTCTGTGTTCTTTAACAAGTTATTAACAGCGACTATAACGGCGAATCTGTAGATTCGCCCCACAATTAATTATTTAATTTTACAAAGCCTCCGTCAATTAAATAATCACATCCTGTTATAAAACCTGCTTCATCCGAACAAAGATAAACTGCCAAAGATCCAATTTCTTCGGGTTTTGCCATACGTCCGATAGGTTGAGTTTTTGACAACTTTTCAAACATTTCTTTTTCTTTTCCTGGATATGTTTTCTTGATAAAACCATCAACAAAAGGTGTATGTACACGAGCAGGCGAAATGCTATTACATCGAATATTATGTTTGAGATAATCTTTTGCCACTTGTAATGTCATAGTATAAACAGCCCCTTTCGACATTGAATAGGCAAATCTATCTGGAATACCAACAGTGGCCGCAATCGAAGCAACGTTTAAAATTACCCCACCTCGGTCTTTTATATGAGGAATAACTGCTTGAAGGCAATTATATGTTCCTTTTACGTTTACACTAAAAACTCGGTCAAAATCTTCCTCTGTCGTTGTTTCCGCCGTACCTATATGAGCGATTCCTGCATTATTAACCAAAATATCTATTGCATTTTCTTTGGCTATCTTATCAACAATCTTCTTGACTTCCTTCTGCTTAGAAACATCAACTTTATGAAAATATGCTTCGCCACCATTGGCATTAATGAGGTCAGCTTCACGCTCAGCTTGGTCGATATTCAATTCAAAAATATGAACCACCGCACCTTGTTGAGCAAAAAGTCGAGAAATAGAAAGGCCTATGCCACTTGCACCACCAGTAACGATGGCAACTTTATTGTCAAGACGAAACATTTTAATTTTTTTAGATTAGTTTCAAAATAGTTTGGAAAATTATTACAGAAAATTGTTTAAACATAGCTTTGTCAAAACAACCGTTTCAGCTCTTGTCTTATTGTGAAAAATAACTTAATTCTAATGTTTTTTTGATAATTAGGTTAAAAATTTAATTTTTCACTTCAAAATTACTTGTCAATTCTGGAACAAAAAATAAAATGCTATTACATTTGCTAAAATAATTATTCAACCTATAATTTATCTGTTGTTACAAATTGTTGCAAGTGGTGGTAAATGGTTTAATTTTTCATATATTCCATTGTTTTTTTAGTGCAAACCTCGACAATCTGCAATCATTCTCAACAAAGAAAATAAAATTAAACTCCTTCTATGCACACCGTTCTGAAGTTACATCCCAAAGACAATGTTATTGTGGCCTTGCAAAATCTAAAAGCAGGTGAAATTGTTGATTTTGAAGGCATAAGTTATGAAATACAACATGACCTTGATGCCAAACATAAATTTGTCACCGAAGACTTAGCCATCGGTGACTACGTAACAATGTACGGTGTTTTGGTTGGGAAAGCAACAAAACCAATCAAACGTGGAGCTCAGATTACCACTTTTAATCTCAAACACGAATCAGATCCTTATTCAGTAGAAAAACGAGAGCCTGCAGCGGCATGGAGTCCGTTGGATGTAGATTCTTGGAAAAATAAAACTTTCAATGGTTATTATAGAAATGACGGAAGCGTTGGGATTCGTAACTACTGGCTGGTTGTTCCTCTGGTTTTTTGCGAAAATCGTAATATTCTGGTCATGAAAGATGCTTTTGAGCGTGAATTAGGCTATGCACAACCAGAAATATACCGCAACCAAGTAAGAGATTTATTATCTGCTTATCAATCTGGCAATTTAGCAGCAATAGAAAAAATACAATTGGCCGACCAAGAAAATGAAGCCATAAAAAGTTCGCCAACTCATCTTTTCCCAAATGTTGATGGCATTAAGTTTTTGACGCATGAAACTGGTTGTGGTGGAACAAATCAAGATACAGATGCTTTGTGCGATCTTTTTGCTGGAATGATTGTCAATCCAAATGTGGCCGGCGTAACGGTATTAAGTTTAGGTTGTCAAAAATCACAAATTGATTATTTGAAAAGTGAAATACTAAAACGTAATCCAAAATTTGATAGACCTATTTTGTACTTCGACCAACAAACTTATGGTACAGAAAATGCCATGATGTCGGATGCCATTCGTGAGACATTTAAGGGTATTATTGAAATCAATAAGCAAAGTCGCAAGCCAGCTCCGCTCAATAAATTAAACATTGGTTTGAAATGTGGCGGCTCTGATGGTTTTTCTGGCATTTCTGCCAATCCTGCCATCGGGCATTTATCGGATATTATGGTAAGTTTGGGTGGAACGACATTTTTAGCTGAGTTTCCTGAACTTTGTGGTGTTGAACAAGAATTAATCAATCGTTGTGTAGATGAGGCAAAAGCACAAAAATTTGCCCATTTAATGAAAGAATACGCTGATCAAGCTGCAGCTGTTGGAGCAACTTTTGACATGAATCCTTCGGTTGGCAACATAAAAGATGGTTTAATTACCGATGCCATCAAATCGGCAGGAGCTGCAAAAAAAGGTGGAACCGCTCCAGTTGCTGGTGTTTTAAACTATACAGAACAAGCAACAGAATCAGGCCTACATTTACTTTGTACGCCAGGAAATGATGTTTTGGCAACTACTGGAATGGCTGCTTCGGGAGCAACAATTATATTATTTACAACTGGACTTGGCACGCCAACTGGCAATCCAATTACACCAACAGTCAAGATTTCAACCAATAATCGCTTGGCAGAAAAAATGTCAGATATTATTGACTTTAGTTCTGGGAAAGTTATTACTGGTGAAGAAACCATTGAGCAAAATGGTGAATCGCTTTTGAATTGGCTAATTGGCTTGGCAAATGGAGACTATTTAACCAAAGCTGAAACTTTAGGACAAGATGACTTTATTCCGTGGAAAAGAGGGGTGAACTTGTAAATTTCTAACACCTTTGTTTTTTTGACAAAATAATTTCTCTTATTTGCAAAAAAAACAGGGGTACTATGAAAATTCAATTTTACGGAGCAGCTCAAAGAGTTACGGGTAGTAAACATCTTATTACGACTAATAAAGGCACAAAAATATTATTAGATTGTGGACTTTTCCAAGGAATTGGCACAACCGAATTAAATCTACAATTTGGATTTGACCCCAAAGATGTAGATTTTCTTATTTTAAGTCATGCCCATATCGACCATACTGGCCTTGTGCCGAGATTAGTCCGAAAAGGTTTTAAAGGAACAATATACGCCACACCTGCCACAAAAGATTTGTGTGAAATTATGCTTCTTGATTCGGCACATATTCAAGAAAAAGACCTTGAAAGAATCAATAAAAGAAGAATTGGTCGAAACGAAGAGCCTTATGAGCTTCTGTATAACGAAGAAGATGTTGAAGCTGCACTAAAATTATTCAAAACCATTGAATACGAAACGCCATTTGTAATTGAAGAGGGTGTTGTTGCTGAATATTTTGATGCAGGACACTTGCTGGGAAGTGCGGGCATTTATTTGACTTTTGAAGAAGAATACAAAACAAAAACGCTATTCTTTACAGGAGATATTGGACGACCAGATGATAAAATCTTAAGAAGCCCCGCTCCTTTTCCACAAGCCGATTATATCATTTGTGAATCTACTTATGGAAATAAACTGCATGAACCAGAAGTAGATATGAAATCGCATTTGTTGCGAATCGTTTATCAAACATGTATTGAGAAAAAAGGCAAATTGCTTATTCCTGCATTTTCAGTAGATAGAACCCAAGAATTGATTTACGCACTTGATCAACTTTCCCACGAAGGCCTTTTACCAAAGATACCTGTTTACATCGACAGCCCTTTATCAGTAAAAGCTACCATTGTGATGAAAAACAATGAAGAATGTTTTAACCCTGAAATTTTAGCATATATTAAACATGATGGAGATGCTTTTGCATTTGAAAATCTTCATTACATAAGCGATGTTATGGAGTCAAAAGCTTTAAATGATAGCAAACAACCTTGTATTATCATTTCTTCCTCAGGTATGGCAGAGGCTGGTCGAATCAAGCATCATATTAAAAATAATATTGAAAAACCCTCTACTACAATTTTGTTGGTTGGATATTGTTCGCCAGGAAGTCTTGGAGCAATATTAAAAACTAACCCAAAACAAGTAAGAATTTTTGGTGAAGAATTTACTGCGAGGGCTGACATTGAAATCATGGATTCTTTCTCTGCCCACGCAGACTATAAAGAGATGATAAAACATTTATCTTGCCAAAATGCGTCAAAAGTAAAGAAACTTTTCTTGGTTCATGGTGAAATAGATAACCAAATAATGTTCAAAAACCGTTTAAACAAGGTTGGTTTCGAGCATATATTTATTCCTTCACAAGGCGAAGGGTTTGATTTGTAAGCTTTTTAAATAGCTTTTGCCACAATCCATTCGTAAATTTGCCTCAATTTACATAAAATCAAAAATGATTTTTGATGGTTGAATATACTTTGTTTTCATTCTACCATTTGAAAATTCATTCATACACACATTATTTTTAATGAAAATAGCCATTCACGGTCGAAAATTCAATGTTGATTCAGTACCAAATATCCAACAGGTTTTTGACGTACTGAAACAACATAAGGTAGATATTCAACTATCTGAAGCATTCAAAAGAATACTATTACAATCTGGCATTCGGATTGATAGTAAAGCGGTTTATACAAGCACCCATGAAATCTTTGATGCTGATTTTGCATTTAGCCTCGGTGGCGATGGCACATTCCTCGAAACACTTTCACACGTTGGCAAGCGAGAAATTCCAGTTTTAGGCTTTAATTTTGGACGATTGGGCTTTTTAGCTGCTGTTTCTCCTGAAAAAATTGAACGAACCATCTATCAATTAGTCAATGGTTATTATAGCATCGATGAACGAACCATGATTTCGGCAAGTTCAGAAACTGAGTTATTTGAAGAAGGCACGAATTTTGCACTGAATGAGATAGCTATTTCAAAAACAGATACTTCTTCAATGATTGTCATTCATGCTTATATCAATGGGGAGTTTTTGAATACTTATTGGGCTGATGGCCTGATGGTTGCAACAGCAACAGGCTCGACGGGCTATTCTTTAAGTTGTGGTGGACCTTTGGTAATGCCTCATTCGGCCAATTTTATCATTACTCCGATTTGTCCGCATAACCTTTTTGTTCGACCCATGATTGTTTCTGATGACAGTGTCATTTCATTCAAAGTCGAAAGTCGAAGCAATAATTTCTTAGTTTCAATGGATTCACGTGCGAAAATTATTGGAGCGGATGAAGAAACCACTATTACTGTAAAAAAGGAGGATTTTAAAGCCAAAATGGTTAAAATGGAGGGCGATGATTTCCTAAATACTTTAAGAGGAAAACTAAAATGGGGTATTGATGCTCGAAATTGACAATAAAAGTTTTTATAATTACGTTAAATGATTTGACAAACCTGCTATTCGTATGAAATTGTTAACATTCAAAAAAACGGCATATTGCCTATTATTATGTTTTTCTTTAGTGCTTTTTGCTACTCAAGAAAACTTTGCCCAATCTGGAATATTCAGCAAAAAAAATAAACTTAATCAATATTCTTCTGTAGGATTTGGAGGCGGAAGCTCTCATTATTTCGGTGATTTATCGCCATACAGTTATTTTTATTATGGTCTTATCACCAACGTTCGTTGGAACGCAACCATTAATTATACTCGCCAATTATCTCCACAAATAGCCGCACGAGTAGGTTTTACTTGGGCAAGAATTGCAGGTGATGATTATGCTTTCTCACAACATAATATTGATAAATTTTATCAACCTTTTCTTCGTAACCTTCACTTTAGAAACGATATAAAAGAGTTCTCACTTACTGGTTTGTTTAATCTTTTACCACAATATGGTAAAGGACAACAAGGCAGAAGTAGTTTTATGCCCTATACATTTATAGGTTTTGGATTTTATGGACATAATCCACAAGCTCGTGACGTAGCAACTGTTAATCCAGGAACGGGTGAAGTAACATTAGGGGCATGGACCAATTTAAAAGATAAACAAACATCTGGGCAAGGAATCAATGATACTTATCCAAAAGCCTATTCGCTAATTCAACCCGTTTTTCCTGTTGGCTTAGGTATAAAGGTAAAATTAAATGAGAAATTTGATTTAAACCTCGAAGGTGGATTAAGAATTACACCTTTTGATTATTTAGATGATGTAGGTCACACCGATTATCCAAACCCTAATGATTTAACTCCTATTTCGCCTTTGGGTGCGATTTTTGCTAACCGTGCGGGAGAAGATTATTCAGCAGTAACGGGTGCTTCTCGGGTTAATGACTTTTTTAATATTGCCGTCAACAAGTTAAATGCTGGTGGTAATCCAACACCAAGTACCAATGGTACGACACTTTTTGGCTATGCTGCTAATAGTTCAAGAGGCACTGCAAAGTGGGATAGCTATTTCGTAACTCAGCTAACGATTAGTTATATTATTAGTAGTAAAATCAAATGTCCACCCATAAAATAATACTACTACCATTGATTATAGGCGTTCATCGCTGCATTTAACAACCATTCTTAAATGAATATTTGCAACTTAGTAGTAAGAAAAACATTCTGTATCGCTTCCCTTATTGTATTACAATCGAGTCTTTTTGCTCAAAAATGGGAAATCGGGGCAGGGGCTGGTGTCTGCCAATACAAAGGAGATGTAATGCCTACTTACAAACCCTTGATTGTTCGCCCTGGAGCTAATGCTTTTGTGCGAATGAATTACAGCCGTTCTGTTTCATTCAAGGCACAAGCAATGATTGGTCAAGTACATGGTGATGATAAATTAGTCAAAAACGACCCATTACATCAATCACGAGAATTTAGTTTTGATGCAAACTTAATGGAAGGTGGTGGACAAATAGAATATAATTTCTTAAACTTCCGAACCAATGCTTCAAGAATAGTGAATAACTGGACACCTTATGTTTTTGGTGGCTATGGCGTTACTATCGTTAACACTCAATCTCGAAGTAAAACCGATGTCAATCCTTCTGTATTTTCTCCCTATTCATCAAACAAAAATGTACAATATATGTCATTAGGGATTGGTTTTAAAAAACAATGGCAGAGAAGAGGGCAATGGAATTGGGGTTTTGAGTTTGGAGCAAGAAGAGTAAACACTGATTTTTTAGATAATTTTGGTTATTACTCTAATGGTACTTACCCATTAAATTTACCCCCGGGTATTGTTCCTTCTGATGCTAAATTTCAATATTTGATTAAATATCAAATTCCTAATACTAAGGTCATGGATATGTATTATTATACTAATTTTTCTATTAGTTATTTAATTTATAAAATCCACTGTCCTAATCCTCCGAGGTAATTTTTTTTCTTCTTGGCGGTTTTTATGTCTTTAAAACCCATTATCTAATTTTTTCTTCACAAAATCTACTTTTGAGCTTCTACAAATCGTCAAAAACTTATCATTTACTATTCTTTTTTTCTACCTTTGCAGTCCTTTTTGCTTAATTAGGCTAATTGAATCTTAATAATTCGTTATTGTTAATTGATTTCCCGTGAAAGAAAACATTGATTTGGGCAATTTACCACGCCACATAGCCGTTATTATGGACGGTAATGGTCGCTGGGCTAAACAACAAGGTGCTATGCGAATCTTTGGGCATCACCATGGTGTCAAATCGGTTCGTGATACTGTTGAGGGTTGTGTAGAGTTGGGGGTTAAATACCTAACACTATATACCTTCTCTACTGAAAATTGGAATCGTCCAAAACTAGAAGTTGACGGTATTATGCAATTGTTGGTAAAAACAATTGGCGAAGAAATCCCTGATTTGCATAAAAACAACGTTAGAGTAAAAACTATTGGCGACCTTGATAACCTTCCATCATCGGCCCGTAAAAAAATGCTTGATTCGGTAGAGTTGACCAAAAATAATACTGGATTAACTTTAATTTTGGCCTTGAGCTATAGTGGGAAGTGGGAAATTGTTCAAGCAACTAAACAAATCGCGGCAAAAGTTAAAGCGGGTGAATTAGCTGTTGAAGATATTTCTGAAAATGTTTTTGCTCAGTATTTAGCCACTGAAGATGCTCCAGATGTAGATTTAATGATTCGTACAGGTGGAGATCACCGAATTAGTAACTACTTACTTTGGCAATTAGCTTATGCTGAACTATATTTCATGGATGATTTGTTTTGGCCTGAGTTTCGTCGAAATCATTTATTTGAAGCAATTGTTGCTTATCAACAACGTGAAAGACGTTTTGGCAAAACAAGTGAGCAACTACCAGCAACTCCAAAAGGAGTGTAAATATTAAATTATGATGATTAAAACTTTTATGATTAAAGATTTTTCGTTCAAATATCTCTCTTACGAGTGGTCTGGCGTTTTGATTAAGCGTTTTCTTTTCATTCCTTTTTTACTTATTGCTGCTGGAGTATTTGCCCAGTTTCCACTGGGTGTAGGGCGTAGGGCCGAACAAGCCAAGGAAACTACCGTAAATTATGAGCGACCAAAGGAATATACTATTTCAAAAATTACGGTAAGCGGTATTAAGTTTCTTGACCCTAATACCTTGATTTCTGTGTCTGGTTTGAATGTAAATGATAAAATTGCTATTCCTGGCGAAAGAATCAGCACCGCTATTCGTCGCTTGATGGAGCAAGGCATCATTGAAGACGTAGCTATCAATATTGCTAAAGTAGATTTTGATAAAGTAGAATTAGACATTCATTTAAGAGAGAGACCTCGACTAAATAAATTTGTTTTCAAAGGAATTCGTAAAGGTGAAATTGATGGTGTGAGCGAAAAAGTAAAAGCCAATAAGGGAAAAGTTATTACTGATGCGTTGATTAAAAACATTCAATTGACAATCAAAAGGATTTACATTGAAAAAGGTTATTTAAATACGGCTGTACAAATCAAACAAGTATCTGATACCATTCGTGCAAATAATGCTGCTTTGATTGTAAATATAGACAAGAAAAATAAAGTTAAAATTGATGATATTACGCTTGTTGGTGTAAATGAGTTACCAGACTGGAAAGTATTAGGCAAACTTAAAAGTACAAAAATTAAAGCACCACTCCGTATTTTTACACCTTCAAAATTTATTCCTAAGAAGTTTGAAGAAGATAAAAAAACTCTTATTGAGTATTATAACAAAAAAGGATACCGAGATGCTCAAATTACATCTGATTCAACGATTTCAACTGATGGTAATAATCTAAGAATTGTATTGAATATTAACGAAGGTACACGCTTCTATTATAGAAATATCACTTGGACTGGTAACTATTTGCGTAAAACAAAAGATTTAGAAGCAATTTTAGCTATCAAGAAAGGAGATGTCTATAATCCAGAAGAACTTAACAAAAAAATCAATGGTATTCCACAAGGAGACGTTAGTTCTGCTTATATGGATGATGGATATTTGTTTTTTAACTGTGAACCTGTTGAAATAGCTGTTGAGGGTGATTCTATTGATATTGAAATGCGAATCAGAGAAGGCAAACAAGCCACCATAAATCGCATTATCCTAAACGGAAACACAAAAACCAGTGATCACGTAGTTATGCGTGAACTTCTAACAAAACCTGGTCAAAAATTCAGTAAAACAGAGTTGATTGAAACCCAACAAACGCTTTCAAGATTAGGCTATTTTGACCCTCAAAAAATTGAGCCAAAACCTATTCCTCAAGCTGATGGAACAGTAGATATTGAATATAATGTAGAAGAAAAACCAAGCGACAATATCGAATTATCTGGCGGTTGGGGTGGTTTGCAAGGTTTCGTTGGAACTTTTGGTGTTGTTTTTAACAACTTTTCTGCTCGAAATATCACAAATCTAAAGAAATGGAAGCCTCTTCCTGCTGGTGATGGACAACGTTTAGCATTGCGTTTGCAAGCAAGTGGTAGATTTTATCAAACCTATTCTATTTCGTTCACCGAGCCTTGGATAGGTGGTAAAAAACCAAATTCATTTGCTGTTAGTTTATTCCACACTTCATCCGACAATAGAGGCTATCAAAAGGCATTAGAAAAACAATATGGCTCGGCATATGCTTCTATTTATGGTGGTTCGAGTCTATATTCTGGTTATTTCAAAAATACTGGTGGTTCTGTTACTTATGGTAAACGCCTAAACTGGCCAGACAGAAATTTCAGCTTTAATGCTGCACTTTCTTATCAGCGGTATAACGTAGATAATAGTTACTTTATTCCAGGATTTCAAAAAGGTGTAGCTAATGATTTATCAGTTGCATTTACACTTTCGAGATATAGTTTAGATAATCCACAGTTTACTCGTGCAGGTTCACAATTTACTTTAAGTGCTACATTCAACCCACCTTATTCATTATTTAGAAACGAAGCTGTCGTGGATAAATTCAAATGGATTGAAGGACATAAATGGATGTTTGATGGAGATTGGTTTGCTCCTGTAGTTGGTAAATTGATTTTCCACGCAAAAGCAAATATGGGCTTCTTGGGTAAATATGGTAGTAAAACAGATTATAGCCCATTTGGTAGATTTATTTTAGGTGGTGCTGGTCTTGGTATGCAAAACTCATATAACGTTGGTGCTGATTTGATTGGTTTGCGTGGTTATGACGAAGGTGTAGTGCATGAACTATCAATGGCAGAAGCAGAGAAGTTAAGAACAAATACTGGTAGTATAACCCTAAGTCGTATGGGTGGAATTGTTTATAGTAAATACGCTGCCGAATTACGCTACCCAGTTTCACTTAATCCACAAGCAACAATTTTTGCTTTGGCTTTTGCTGAAGCAGGAAATAGCTGGGGTAGTTATAAAGACTTTAATCCATTCAAGCTTCACCGTACAGCAGGTGTTGGGGCAAGAATTTTTATGCCAGCATTTGGTATGATTGGTCTTGATTTTGGTAAAGGATTTGACCCAATTCCAGGTATTTCAAACCGTGGATTGAAGTCATTTACATTTAGTATTGGTCAACAAATACGCTAAAAAGTTTATACCTTCGTGTGTCAACTTGTTAAATATCTGTTAATAATATATTGATTTATTAGATCATTTACGTTAGTATGTCAGAATTATAGCTATTTGAAGGCTTCAAAAATTAGCCATTAAATAAAAAACATTCTCTAATTCACGCATTGACAATTATTTTTGAATGAAAAAGACAATATTTTTACTAATTTTGGCATTCATTTCTGTTCAAACCTTTGCACAGAAATTTGGATACATTGATTCGGAGTTCATTACGAGCAAAATGCCAGATTATAAAAAAGCCCAAGAGGATATGGAAAAATATTCTGATAAGTGGGTAAAGGATATTGAAGAGAAGGAAACAGAATTGAAAAAAATGCGATTACAGTTTCAACAAGAAGAAATTTTGTTGACCGCTGATATGAAGCGTGAGCGTCTAAAAAATATAGAAGACAAAGAAAATGCTTTAAAAGAACTAAATAATAAAGTTTTTGGCATTAATGGCTTGGTTTTCCAAAAAAAGAAAGAATTAATAAAGCCCTCTTTGGACGAAATCTATAAGGCTTGTGAAAAAGTGGCTCGTCAAAAACAATTAATGTTTATATTTGATAAGGCCTCAGACATCAATATGATTTATACAGACCCTCGACATGATTATACAGATTATGTGTTGGAAGCCTTAGGAATTTCATTAAAAGAAGATAAAAACCAAAATAACCAAGTAACCAAACCAAAAAAATAGTAAACAAATGAAGACAAAATTTTTTGCCACGTTTATCACGGCTTTAATGTTTGTTGGTATTGCTAACGTAAATGCCCAAACAGCAAAAATTGGCTACACCAATGTTGATTATATTCTGAACAACATACCTGATGCAAAGGATATTGAAAGCAAATTGAAAACTGAAAAAGCTCAGTATGACAAACTTTTGCAAGACAAAATCGCTGCTTTTCAAGCGAAATATGAAGATTATCAAAAAAATGGTGCAACAATGTCAGCTGTAATCAAAGCTGACCGTGAAAAAGAATTACAAAGTGGTCAAACTGCAATTCAAGAATTTCAACAAAATTCTGAAACAGCTTTACAACAAAAACAACAACAATTGTTGGCTCCTGTTTTAGAGAAAATCGACAAAACAGTAAAAGATGTTGCTAAAGAAAACGGCTATACTTATGTTTTCAATACTGACGCCGGTCCAGGAACAACTCCAATTTTATTGGTAGCACCAGATGCTGACAATATTTCGGACTTAGTTTTCAAAAAATTGGGTGTAACACCTCCTTCAAAAACAGCAGCACAAACAACGCCTGCTCCAGCACCTAAAAAGTAAGGTATTGTTAAAATTGATATTTTAGAGAACCGCAAGGAAAATAATTTCCTTGCGGTTTTTTTATATAACTTACTTTTTGATGTTTTTCAAGAATCTTGTAAAGATTTAGTTACTTTTGCGAAAAAACAATGTCGATACCAAAGCCAAAGTTGTTATTTTTTCGTTTATTAAACGGACATTTTCGTTCCCAAGGAAACATAAAATGCCTTTTTTATAAATAATTTTTACTTTTTGTGTATTTTTATAATTATTGCATATAATTTGCGAAAATTTTCAGGAAAACAAAAAAAATTAACTCTGCTAAAATATTAACGGTAAAAACCTAATTACTATGAAGAAACTTTACATTGTCCTATTTTTACTTATAAGCTTTATTAGTAATACTTTTGCACAGGTTGTGCAAGCAGTATCAATGTCACCTAAAGATTCAACAGGCGGTTTTGCTAACACCCAACAACAATTTGTCTCAGGAGCCGTTGCTCGTAAATCTCTTGTCAGTTACGCTAAAAATTCAATGTCTCAATTTGAAGACACAAAGAAAAAAACTTTACCTAAAGAATTGGATAGTTTACTCGTAAAACAAGATTTTCTTACACACGAACAATTCCCTAATTACCTCTCACAAATTGAAAATGCCTATAAGAGAGAACTTGAAATTGTCAATAAAATTACGATTGATAATGTTTCTAAACTTGAGCAAGCCAGTCAATTAAACAAAACTTACTCTGTTAGCCAAAGTGGACAATGTTTTTCGGAAAAAGATAAAGGGTCATTTCTACTTACACAAGATGATGAAGGTAAAGCCATCACTGGTTTTGCACTGGAAACACTCAAAGGAAATCCACGCTACGGCTTAATCGACAATTATCATCAAGGTTATGCTCGTGTAAAAAAGGATATGGTTTTTGGTTTTTTAAACCTTTGTGGCGAAGAAGTTATCCCTGCACAATATGATTATGCCGAACCTTTCAATGATGGAAGAGCCTTGGTTAAGAAGTTCTTTTGGCATTTCGTAAATGCAGAAGGAGTAGAAAGTGAGGTTTTAGCCGATATTGTAGATGCCAAAGCTCTAAAATTCGGTGTGAGTTTAGCGAAGTTTAAAAGTAACAAATTTGCCTTAATTGATAATAGTTATGATACTGTTAAAAAGCCGATTTCTGCTGGTTATGATGAAGTTGAGATATTTATTGGTAATATTTTCAAAGTACGGAATGGCAAACTATTCGGTTTAATAAAAATAGATGGTTCGCCAATTACTGATATTGCTTTTGATAGAATTACACTTTCAGAGGCAAATCGTTGGATAATTGTTGAACAAAACAAAAAAGTTGGATTAATTGATTCCGATGGAAATACGCGTATTAAACCTTCGTATGATTATATTCGTAGCGTAACGATTGATCCAAGTGTTTCTCCAACAGCCGCTTCAGTCATAGCCAAAGATGCTTCTGGTATTCGCCTAATTGAATTAAATGAAAGAAAATTAAGTGAGACGTATGCCTCGATTGGCGACTTCAACAGATTTGGTTTAGCACCTGCTTGTAAAACGCTTGCAGACAAAGGAATAACTAAATGTGGTTATATTAGTTTTGATGGTACAGAAGTTATTCCGCCTGTTTATGATGAAGTACAACCATTCAATGTAACAGGTTTGGCGGTAGTTACTGAAAAAGCTGCCAATTGTAGTAAACCTGTTGGCAATTGTTTAGTTGATATTGTTTATGACCGATTTGGAAGAATTGTTATTGACAAAGTTAATCCCAGTGCCCCTGAAGGTATTCGTTATATGGTAACAGATACAATTCTTGCAAGTACATTGGTCGTTATTCGTACTTACACACCTCTTGAAAAAGGTGGTACGGATGATGGTTATAACCTTGTTGATAAAAATACGTTAAAAAGATTTACTTCTGAAGCCTACAAAAACATTCGTAAATTTGACAGAACTAACTTAGCTATGCTCAAAGGCGAGAAATGGGGCTTGCTTGATTTTACAGGTAAAGAAGTTTTAACACCATCATATAATGAGTTGTTGTTTTCATCAGAAGGATTGATTGGTGTCAAGTACGATAATAATAAATATGGTTTTATTGATAAGAAAGGAAAAGTACAGATAACTTTTGAATATGCTGAGATCAATCCTTTCAAAAACGGAATGGCTATTGTTTCAAAAGGGAATAATAAAGTTGGTATTATAAATAAGTTTAATGCCAAAATTGCTCCTTGTATGTTCAAATCAGCTCGCTACATCGAAGATACCAATCAATATGAAATAGCTGATACTTCAAATAATTTGTATAACTTAAATAGCAGTGGTGATTGTATTTCTGCCAATAGTTCTAAATTCTATGACCTTGTACGGAAAGCAAATCAGAAATAAACTGAGCCAAATTTCATAAAAAAGAATCCCCAAGTCAACCGTGTGATTTGGGGATTCTTTTTCGTATTGAGCTATAGTTATTTTTTTAACTCTCCATCTACCAAACGCCAAATATTCAATGGGTTATCACTTTTGAGTTCATCGAGTAAAAGCGAATCTGGAAAGTTTTGATAACAAACAGGGCGAGTAAAGCGAGTGATCGCCATTGTACCCACAGATGTGCTACGAGCATCAGTGGTTGCAGGAAAAGGACCTCCATGAACCATCGCATGAGAAACTTCCACACCCGTTGGAAAACCATTGATTAGAATTCTACCTACTTTTTGCTCTAAAACTTCTATTAAATCGGTATAGTCCGCTAAATCTTCTTCCGTGCCATGAACTGTAGCGGTCAGATGTCCAGAAAGATTTTTAGCTACTTCTAATATTTCTTCTTTTGAGTTTGCTTCAACAACCAAACTTGTTGGTCCAAAGATTTCTTCACCAAGATGGGTATTTGTATTAAACCCTTCAATATCTGTTCGTAAAATAATTGGTTCTACGGCTGTAAACCCTTCAGGGGCTTTACCTACACCTATGATTTGTGTAAAATTTTTGGCATGTTCGATACCTTTTACATAAGCATCACGTATGCCAGTAGTAAGCATAACACCACCTTGTGCATTGGGTGCTTGTTTTTCTAATTCTTGCATAAAACTTTCGTTTTTTTGCAAGAAAAGTGTTCCTGGATTTGTACAAAACTGTCCGACACCAAGTGTTACTGAAGCAACATAGTTTTGAGCAAGTGCGGCACCTTTTTCTTCAAGAATTTTTGGTAAAACAAAAACAGGATTGACACTTCCCATTTCGGCGTAAACGGGAATTGGTTCTGGGCGAGCAACTGCTGCATCAAACAATGCTTTGCCCCCTTTATATGAACCTGTAAAACCAATAGCTTTAATGCTTGGATGTTTGACCAAAGCCATACCAATTTCATGACCATCATCAAATAATAAAGAAAATACGCCATCAGGCATATTGCTTGCTTCGGCAGCTTTTTGAATTGCTTTTCCGACTAACTCCGATGTACCAAGATGTGCTGGGTGAGCTTTAAAAATAACACAACAACCAGCAGCTAATGCTGATGCGGTATCGCCACCTGCTACCGAGAATGCCAATGGAAAATTACTTGCTCCAAAAACCCCTACAACACCCAATGGTCTTTCCATGGCACGAATGTCAGGACGTGGGGCTGGTTGACGTTCTGGTAACGCAGAATCAATTCGAGCATTTACCCACGAACCTTCACGCAAAAGTTGAGCAAAAAGACGAAGCTGCCCTGTTGTTCGGCCTCTCTCACCAACCGCTCTTCCTTGTGGTAAGCCTGATTCTGCAACATATCTTTCTGTAAGCAAATCGCCTAAATTTTCAATTTCATCAGCAATTTTTTCTAAAAAACTGGCTTTTTCAAAACCTGATTTCTTGCGATAAATTTGAAATGCTTTTACTGCTTTATCGGCGGCATAGCCAAGTTCTTCAATTGTTGCTTTATAAAATAGAGGGGCTAATGTTTCGCCCGTTGCTGGGTTTGTTGCTTGAATCGCCACTGTTCCTTCCGAAAGCGTTTCAAATCCGATAATATTTTTTCCTGTGATTTGCATTTTTTGTTTTAATTAAAATGAATGAAGCGTGGTACAACTAATAAATATATTAGCTGTACCACGCTTTTTATTGTTTTATTACTTCATTTCTACTGTATTTACTAACGTTCCTATTCCATCAATTGTAATGCGTATTTCATCGCCAACTTCCAATGTAAAATCATCATGTGGCACAAGTCCTGTACCTGTCATCAAGAAACAACCATGAGGAAATGAAGATTCTCTAAACAAGAATTCTGCTAAATCAGCATGTTTACGCTTCATTTGATTAATTTCTATTGAATTTGAAAAAAGTGGAATTTCATAACGCAAGATTTCAATAGTAATTTTAGTTTCTGGAGAAATCGGTTCATCAAAAATAGCAATGCAAGGTCCAATAGCTGCACTTTTATCATACGTTTTTGCTTGTGGTAAATACAAAGGGTTTTCTCCTTCAATATCTCTTGAGCTCATATCATTGCCCACAGTATAGCCCGAAATTTGTCCTTTAGAATTGATAAATAGGGTCAACTCTGGTTCAGGAACATTCCATTTTGAGTCTCTTCTTATCCTAACATTTTGTCCCGAACCCACCACTCGATGAGCTGTTGCTTTGAAAAAAATCTCTGGTCTTTCGGCATCATATACACGGTCATAAAAATTATCTCCTCCCGCTTTTTTTGATTCTTCCATGCGGGCATCTCTACTTTTGAGGTAAGTTACACCTGCCGCCCAAACTTCTTGAGACTGAATCGGAGCTAATAAACCATTATCTATCAATGATTTATACTCTGATGCTGCTGGTAAAAGTTGGATTTCCCTTAGTAGTTCAAAATATAAATCTTCACGATTAACGAATAAATCCCAATCAATGTGTCGTGAGATATAAAATAAACCTTCGTGTTCTATGACGAAACCTTGTAACGTTTTATAGATTTTCATGAGGATATCTAAAAAATAATTTGAGTCCAATATTAAACAAAAAGAGGCATATTAGATACTATAATGTATGACTTTTATCATGAAATTTTTTAAAATAGTTTTTAATAAAAATTTAATTCTAAAAATTTAGACAAATTTATTTGGAAATATAAATCAAAGTAAATTTATTTGTATTGGAAATCATTCGCATTTAGCGAATATTCGCAATTAGAGAATACTTTTTTAATAATGAAAACAACAAGCGTTTTAATTGTACCTATTATTCTTCTACTCGTCTAAGCGAGTGTGAAGAAGGACGCTATAACATATACAAACCTTCTTCACACATGGTGAGAAGAAGGTTTTTTTTGTGCATAAACTAAGTATTTATAACCACATTTATTCAAAAATCAATGGCAATATTAAACAAATTCAGCCGTACCCTTACACAAGAAATTGAAAACCCAGCAGCCAAAGCGATGCTTTATGGTGTTGGTTTGTCAGATGAAGATATGCAAAAAGCCCAAATTGGCATTGCCAGTACGGGCTATGAAGGCAATACCTGCAACATGCACCTCAATGGTTTGTCGGTTCATGTCAAGAAAGGTATTCAAGAAAATGGTATGGTGGGCTTGATTTTTAATACGATTGGGGTTTCAGATGGTATGACCAACGGTAATGATGGCATGAGTTATTCTTTACCAAGTCGAGACATTATTGCTGACTCTATTGAAGATGTGGTAGCAGCTCAATGGTACGATGGTGTGATTGCTGTTGTAGGTTGCGACAAAAATATGCCTGGGGCAATGATGGCTTTGGCAAGATTAAATCGCCCTGGGATGTTGGTTTATGGCGGAACGATTCGTACAGGAGAATATAAAGGACAAAAATTAGATATCGTTTCAGCATTCGAAGCATTAGGTAAAAAATTTGCAGGAACAATTTCTGAAGAAGATTATAACGGAGTAATCAAAAATGCTATTCCAGGAGCGGGTGCTTGTGGTGGCATGTACACCGCCAACACAATGGCTTCTTCAATGGAAGCAATGGGTCTGACTTTACCAAATTCTTCAAGCTACCCTGCAACACATGAAGGCAAAAAAGCAGAATGTATTGCCATTGGTGCCGCCATGAAAAATATGTTGGAGAAAAATATTTGTCCACGCGATATAATGACTCGCAAAGCGTTTGAAAATGCCATGACAATGGTAATGGTAATGGGTGGCTCAACCAATGCTGTTTTACATTATTTAGCAATCGCAAGTGCCGCAGGAGTTGATTTCACTTTGGATGATATTCAAGCAATTTCTGACCGCACGCCCCTAATTGCAGATTTGAAACCTTCTGGCAAATATTTTATGGAAGACATGCTTTCCATTGGCGGTGTACCTGCCTTAATGAAATATTTACTAAAAAAAGGATTTATTCACGGCGATTGTATCACTATTACTGGTAAAACAATTGCCGAAGATTTAGCCGATATACCTGACTTAGATTTTGAATCACAAAAAATCATTCACCCTTTAGAAAATCCAATCAAGCCTTCTGGGCATTTACAAATTCTTTACGGAAACCTTGCTGAGAAGGGTGCTGTTGCCAAAATCACTGGTAAAGAAGGTGAAAGGTTTGAAGGAATTGCCAAAGTTTGTGAGCGTGAAGAAGAAGTAATTGAGTTTTTAAGTAAAGGTGAAATAAAAGCTGGTCACGTAATTGTAATCAGAAATGAAGGTCCTAAAGGTGGACCAGGAATGCCAGAAATGTTAAAACCAACTTCAGCAGTAATGGGTGCTGGCTTAGGAAATAGCGTAGCGATGATAACTGATGGTCGTTTTTCAGGTGGTACACATGGCTTTGTCGTTGGACACGTCACACCAGAAGCTTTTGACGGTGGTACAATTGCCTTAGTAAAAGACGGCGATAAAATTACAATTGATGCCGTTGATAATAAACTAACGCTTCATGTTTCAGACGAAGAATTGGCAGTACGTAGAGCAGCATGGAAGCAAATTCCTTCGACATTTACCAGAGGTGTACTAAGAAAATATATCAAAAACGTAAGTTCAGCAAGTGAAGGCTGTGTTACAGATTTGTAAGAAAATACGGCAAACTAAATCAAACTTCATCCTAAAATATCTCTAACGATATGGGAAATTTATTAGAAATAGAATTAAAACAGGAAACTTTCACTACAACTGTTGAGGTAAAGGAAGAAAAGACTTTTCTTTCGGGAGCTCAAGCAATGATGGAATGTTTATTAGCCGAGAGCGTTGATACCATTTTTGGTTATCCGGGTGGAGCAATTATGCCTACTTATGATGCTCTTTATGATTATATTGATAGAATTAATCACATTTTAGTTCGCCACGAACAAGGTGCAGGTCATGCTGCACAAGGTTTTGCCCGTGTAAGTGGGCGAACAGGTGTTTGTTTGGTTACTTCTGGCCCAGGCGGAACCAACCTTATTACGCCAATTGCCGATGCAATCATTGATTGTACACCTTTGGTTTGTATAGTGGGTCAAGTAAAATCAACTTTACTCGGAACGGATGCTTTCCAAGAAACAGACATGATAGGTGTAACAACACCTGTTTGTAAATGGAATTACCAAATTACCGACCCGAACGAAGTGCCGGAAATCATGGCAAAAGCATTTTTTATTGCCAAATCTGGTAAACCGGGTCCAGTAGTTATTGATTTTACTCGTGATGCTCAAGCCGCCAAAATGACCAAAGACTTTTCTTACAAAAAAGTAGAGAAAATGGTCAGCTATAGCCCACGTATTATTCCAAAACAAGAACAAATTGAAAAAGCAGCGGAACTAATCAACAAAGCCAAACGTCCATATCTTTTGTTTGGACATGGTGTTTTGATTGCCGATGCAATGCAAGAATTGCTTGAGTTTGTTGAAAAGACAGATATGCCTTGTGTAAGCACATTGTTAGGGCTTTCGGCAATGCCAAATAATCATCCAAATTATATGGGTTGGTTAGGTATGCACGGAATGTATGCACCCAATGTCATGACTGACCAATGTGATGTTTTAATTGCCATTGGTATGCGTTTTGATGACCGTGTAACTGGTGATTCTACAAAATTTGCTCCACAAGCACGCATAATTCACATTGAAATTGACCCTTCAGAGGTTGAAAAAATCAAGAAAACTGAAGCACCTGTGATTGGAGATGCCAAAGAGGCATTGAAAATGTTGATGCCTTTGGTAAAGAAAGGTGATTTTACAGGCTGGAAAAATGAGTTTAGAAAATTAGATGTAAAAGAACATGATAAAGTAACACTTCGTGACTTGAGCCAAGTAGGAAAGATTAAAATGGCAGAAGTTGTTGCTTTACTTTCTGATAAAACAAATGGTGAAGCCTGCATCGTGGTTGACGTAGGTCAGCATCAAATGGTTACAGCACGCTACTATCAATTCAAAAAACCAAATTCATTTATCGCTTCGGGCGGACTTGGAACAATGGGTTTTGCCATTCCTGCATCTTTTGGTGCAAAAGTGGGTGCTCCAGATCGTGAAGTTGTAGGTATCATTGGCGATGGTTGTTTCCAAATGACTATTCAAGAACTCGGTACAATTGCTCAAAGTGGTTTGGCAGTAAAAATGATTATTTTGAATAATAATTTCTTAGGAATGGTGCGTCAATGGCAACAGTTATTCTTTGATAATCGCTATTCATTTGTTGAACTCCAAAATCCAGACTTTATTACCATTGCTAAGGGTTTTGGAATTGATGGCCATACTTGTTCGGAAAGAGAAAACCTGAGTGATTCGCTTGATAAAATGCTTGATTCTAAGAAAGCATACCTATTGGAAGTAATTGTAGAAAAAGAAGAAAATGTATTCCCAATGGTTCCTGCGGGAACAAGCGTTAGTGAGATTAGGCTTGAATAAAAAATTGGGTGATTTGTGATTGCGTGAATGAGTCATTTATTTATAAAATCATTTCTCGCAGATTTATTTTTATCAAAAATCACTCATTCGTTCATTCACTAATTCACTAATTCCAAACTGAAAATGACAACATACACTATTTGCGTATTTACCGAAAATAGCATCGGATTACTCAACAAAATCACAATTATATTTACCCGTCGAAGAATCAATATTGAATCTTTGACGGTTTCAGAAACTGAGCGTAAGGGTATTTCTCGTTTCACCATTGTTATTAAACATGAAAAACGTGAAGAAGTAGAAAAACTCGTACGCCAGATTCGAAAAATCATTGAAGTTTTAGCTGTTTTTGGCTATCTCAATGATGACATTGTTTATAACGAAATTGCACTTTTCAAGGTTTCTACCCCCTTGAATGGCAAATCTGTCGATGTCGAAACAATTAACAAAGTCTATAAAGCATGGGTCGTTTATTGGGGGCTTGATTATGTAGTCATTGAAAAAACTGGTACTGAAACAGAAATTTTCGAGTTTTTTAAATATATAAAACCTCATAAAATTATCGAATTTGTACGTTCGGGAAGAGTTGCCGTAGGTAAAACTCCTCAAGGATTAATTGAGTATTTACCCGAAGAAATTACAGAATGGGAGTATTATTTGTAAATTTGTTTCTTAAACTGTGATTTTAACCATTTATTGGGAAAAATAGTACAGTCAGACAAAATATAAAAGTTGCATTAAACCAAAAACAAATCAATAAAAATGGCAAAATTAAATTTCGGCGGTGTTGAAGAAGAAGTAGTAACCCGTGAAGAATACCCACTCGAAAAATCGAGAGAGTTTTTGAAAAAACAAACCATTGCAGTAATTGGCTACGGTGTACAAGGCCCAGGTCAAGCGATGAACATGCGTGATAACGGCTTCAACGTAATCGTTGGACAACGCCCAGGTAAAACTTATGACAAAGCTGTTGCTGATGGTTGGGTTCCTGGTAAAACCCTTTTCAATATCGAAGATGCTTTGAAAAAAGGTACAATCATTTGTTTCCTTTTGTCTGATGCAGCTCAAATCGCTCTTTGGCCAACAGTAAAACAATACCTCAAAAAAGGTAAAACATTATATTTCTCACACGGATTTGGTATTACATATAGCAAAAAAACAGGCATCAAACCACCTAAAAACGTTGACGTAGTTTTAGTAGCTCCAAAAGGTTCTGGTACTTCACTTCGTCGTTTGTTCGTTGAAGGAAAAGGCTTAAACTCATCTTTTGCTGTTTTCCAAGATGCTTCAGGACACGCTCGTGAAACTGCTATCGCAATGGGTATCGGTGTGGGTTCTGGTTATTTGTTTGAAACAGATTTCTACCGTGAAGTTACTTCTGACCTTACTGGTGAGCGTGGAACTTTGATGGGAGCAATTCAAGGTATTTTTGCTGCTCAGTACGAAGTATTGCGTGAAAATGGACACTCTCCATCAGAAGCATTCAACGAAACTGTGGAAGAATTGACACAATCATTGATGCCATTAGTTGCTGAAAACGGTATGGACTGGATGTATGCCAACTGTTCTACAACTGCACAACGTGGTGCTTTAGACTGGTGGAAACCTTTCCATGATGCAACAAAACCTGTTTTCAAAAAATTGTATCAAAGCGTAAAATCACAAAAAGAGGCTACTCAATCTATCGAACGTAATTCTCAACCAGATTACCGTGAGAAATTGGAAGTTGAATTAGCTGAACTTCGTGATTCAGAAATGTGGCAAGCAGGTAAAACTGTTCGTAGCTTACGTCCAGAAAGAAACTAATTGGGTTTCAAAAAAAATAATTAAAAAGCCTGTTATTTTTGATAACAGGCTTTTTAATTACCTATTGCAGCATAGATTTATGCCCCCAACTGTTGACTAAAGCTCGCATGATTCCAATTGATAGCGATTGATGTAATTTTATCATCTTCATCAAATCGAAATATAAAAATGTGTTCTGTTTCAAAGCGTAAGCCTTTGCTCACAATTCCTGCAAAATCTTTGGCTTGCGTACCAAAAATTATAACTTTGCAGATAACCGCATTTTCTTCGACATCCATTGTATCAATGGTATTATCAATATCAGGAAAGCAATCCATCAGTGCTGTCCAAAGCCCTTTGCCAAGCTCGTTCACTTTACCTTTTCCACCATCGCCCAAAGGTTGAAAATCAACGGTGGCATCTGGTGTGCAAAGCCCAATCATTCTATCAGTATCAAGGTCTTGATAGGCCGAGAAAAACTCAATACATGTACCTTTACGAGTAAGGTCGGTTGTTGTTTCTTTTTGTGTTAATGTTTCCATAGTTTTTTTGAGTGATGAGATAAGAATGATTAAGTAATGAATGATGATTTTAAAACTACAAGTTAAAACGATGAGCTATGTTAAAAAACTCATCACTCATTAATAAAAACCTATTTTGGATAGTTTTCATGGGCTTTTACTTTACGAATTTGTCTTAAATGTCTATCAACGTGTCCCCATTGATAAATATAAACTTGGTGCATATTTCGTGGATAATCCGTAGCGGTAAATTCAAAAACTGCCCGCATATCGGCATTTGTTTTTTCAGTAAATGTAATATTATCATTGCGGAGTTTCACAAAGCGAATAATGTTGTTTTTCCCTTCTATAAAGCCAAAAGGGCGGGAAATATCGGGCGAAACATGTGCTTTATCCTCCATAATAAAATCATGGTAATAGCTATCTGGTTTGCTTGTCGCTATCAAATCTGGTCTTGGCGGATTTCGGGAGCTAACACCGATTTCTCTTGACCATAAAAGCTCCCAATTGCCCAAATGCTCTACAATTTCGGCAATTGACCACCGTTCAGGCGACTCTTTAAACCTCCATTGTTCGGCCGTTAGATTCTCTGTTTCTTTTACTAATTCATCTCTTGTTCTTTTCAGATTATCAAGCGTATATTGACGGTCGGCTTCTGTCCAAAGTTTTTCTTGGGCTGAGGCAGAGATGGTAAAAAACAACAGCATTATTAGTTTTCTCATGATTATAAAGTTTTGATTTCGACACAAAGCTATCAAACCTTTAAATCATGGTATTGTAAAAATGCGACATTTTAAGAAGTCAAGTAGTTTAATAATTCTACATTGTTTTTTAAATAAAGTGTAGGTGATTTGCCAGTAAAAGTGGTAAATTCTTTGATAAAATGTGATTGGTCATAGTAGCCTGATTGATAAATTAAATCGTGCCAGTCTGATATTTGCCAGTGTTGCTTAGCCATTATTGAACACAAATAACTAATGCGACGAATGCGAGCATAATATTTAGGGCTAACTCCTACTTTTTGAAGAAACTGCCGTTCAAATTGTCGGCGACAAACATATAAATCATTCATCAGTTCCGAAACATTGATAATACCTCGCTTTTCGACAATCAAATTAGCTGCATAGTCGGTTCTATCAAGTGCATTTTTTGACTTTAAAGCTTTGATAGCCAAAAAGTTATCCAAAATAAAAATGCGTTCCTGGTGCGTTTTAGCTTCTACTATTCTATCTTGAATTTGGTCTATTTCTTTGCCTAAAACATCATTCAGATTTATTCGTTCATTACTAAACTCGTACATCGGTAGTCCAAATAAAGTATTGACGGCCGCAGGTCGGAAAACAATACCAACCATGCCAATTTTACCAGTCAATTGTAGCTGATAACTTTTGGTAGATTGCCCAGATATAAAGTTTTTCGGTGTCTTAATTCCCTCATGTTTTTCATTAAAAACTTGGTACGATTCGCCATAATTAAAAACCATCGAAGCATATCCATTAGGCGGAGATTCAACGACAATGGGCTGCACAACAGCGGTGTTATTTTCCCATACAAAATAACATTCAATAAGGTGTTGCAGGAATGGTGAAGCTTGAAATTTTCGATAAAACATTTTTATTAGCCATTTGACAAAATAAATATAAACTTTAATGGTTTGATTATCAATGTTTTAAATAAAATTTTATTTTACGGCAATACGTATTTAGTTTTTGTATTTCTACAAAAACTATTAAAAAACTTCTCTAAAAATTCATGTTTTGTACAGAAAATCCGCAAAAAAAAGATTTAAGTAGCCCATCACAGGCAGAAAATCTTGTATATTTGGGGGTGTTTAAAACAACACTTATCCAATGACATCAACAAACACTAAAACAAAATCAGAAATCGTTTTTCCTGATTTAGACAATATCTACCTCGCTGCTGAACGCCTCATTGGTGTCGCAACACACACGCCACTTATGCACAATCTCAACCTTTCGGAGCGTTATGGGGCCAATATCTATCTTAAACGAGAGGATTTGCAGGTTGTTCGTTCTTATAAAATTAGAGGAGCGTATAACAAAATGGCAACACTCCCTAAAGAGCAACTCGACAAAGGAGTAGTGTGTGCAAGTGCGGGTAATCACGCCCAAGGTTTGGCGTATGCGTGTAGAAAAATGCAGGTAAATGGCACAATCTTTATGCCTACCACTACACCCGCTCAAAAAATCAAGCAAGTGGGTATGTTTGGTAAAGAATTTGTAAAGATCGAACTTGTTGGCGATACTTATGACGATGCTTATTTGGCAGCAAAAAAGTATTGTGAAGAACAAAATGCCACTTTTGTTCATCCATTTGATGATTTACAAGTCATGGAAGGACAAGGAACTGTTGGGTTGGAAATTTTCAAAGATTCTAATTTCAAGATAGATTATTTGCTTTTTGCCATAGGTGGTGGCGGTTTAGCATCTGGTGTTTCGACCGTTTTTAAACAACTTTCGCCCAAAACCAAACTTGTTGCCGTAGAACCATTAGGTTCGCCAACAATGAAAACTGCTTTAGAGAAAAATGAAGTTGTAACGCTCGATGAAATTGATAAATTTGTTGATGGTGCTGCCGTGAAACGTGCAGGAGACTTAACATTTCAAGTTTGTAAGGCAAATCTTAATCATGAGATTCTATTAATTCCTGAAGGAAAAGTTTGTTCTACTATTTTACAACTATATAATGAAGAAGCAATCGTTGCCGAACCTGCTGGAGCTTTGTCGGTGGCTGCTTTAGATTTTATTAAAGATGAAATAAAAGGCAAAAATGTAGTTTGTATAATTGGTGGTGGAAATAATGATATCACACGTACAGAGGAAATTAAAGAACGTTCATTGTTGTATGAAGGTCTGAAACATTATTTTATCGTTCGTTTTCCACAACGAGCAGGTGCTTTTAAAGAGTTTTTGAATGATGTTTTGAATCCAACTGATAATATTGTGTATTTTGAATATTCTAAGAAAACAGCTCGTGAGCGTGGGCCGGCTTTAGTTGGCATTGAATTGAAGCAAAAAGCTGACTTTCAACCACTTATCGAACGGATGAAAGCTTATAATGTTCAGTTTGAATACATCAACGATAAACCTCAATTATTTGAATTTTTGATATAGTTTTGATATTTTCTCAATTTAAAGAATGGCTTTCATTATCTTTGCGAAGTGAATCCCTCTTACTTTGACTACATGTATCTAATTTTTATACTTTTTTTTGTTTTATTCCTCTGGCAAATCCATCGAAATGCGTCTTACATTTCTGAAAGCCTAAGTGATTATCTTATCAAACTTTTCTTTGGCTTGGTTTCGTGTGTGATTCCAACAGGTTTTTTATTGTCCGAGTTTAATCTCATCAATCAAGCCATAGCTTGGGGTATCGGCGTCAATGTTTTAGCCTTCGTATTTAAACTCTTATTTCAACAAATATCTGACAATCAAGGGTTTACACTTTTAAATTCCATAAAAATTTCTCAAAAAAGGTTTGTTGATTTTTGGCAATCATTATCAATTTTAAGCAAATTTTCATTCGGCATTTTATTTTTAGGCTTAGGATTGACAACGATTATCAACTTAGTCATTTTCTTTGTAAATTATCCTAATGAGTGGGATAGTATGACAGGGCATTTGGTAAAGTGTGCTTATTATCTCCAAAATGGCAACATGAATCGTCTTCAAGGTACAACATGGACGATTGATTTTTACCCCAACTCATTACCAACACTACAAATATTCTTTTATCACGTTTTTGGCGAACAAGGTTTCAAAGTTATCCATTACCTCTCCTATTGGATTTTTCCTATATCGAGCTATGGTATTGCCTACAAAATTTCTAAAAGTTTTGCTAAATCTTTGTTGGTTGGTTTAGTTACTGCACTTCTCCCAACAGCTTTGGTTCAAGCCACCACTACCGAAACAGACATTGTATTAACTGCTTATTTAGGCAGTTTGACCTATTTTTTGTTTTCTTTCAAAGAAAAACCGAATAAACTTAATCTAAGCCTAATCGCTCTTATGTCAGGAGTTTGGATAGGTCATAAAGTCACATTTCTGCTTATTGCTCCCGCCGCAATGGTGATTGCACTTTACACAATGCTACTGAAGAAAGAGTTTTATAAAAATTTCAAACTTTTTCTCGCAATATTTTTAGTGGGGATTGGTATTTATGTTCTCCCAACTGGTTATATTGGTAATGTGAAGGAGGTCGGTAAGTTTAGCTTGGGTAGCCTTTCTGCACCGCCAATTGTCATGCAATGGCATGGTATTGAGCATTATACCCAAAAAGATAAAATTCGAAACTTCGCTTTAAATATTGGCCGTTATTCTTCTGATTTTTTAAACTTAGATGGTATTAGGAATACAGAATTGGGTAAAAAAATTAATACCGAATTTCGTTACTTTCCTAATCTGTTTTTCAAGAAATTCAATCTTGAAGGTGAACGATTTACTGTTGTTTCTTATTTTTCTTTTGAACACCCTTTAAAGTTTTATAAAGAACGACCTTACTGGGGGATCATTGGTTTCGGAATGATTTTGCCTGCAATGTTATTTCTGATATACCATTTTTTTATAAATTTTCGTAAAAACACTACTTTAGAAAGAAGTTTAATGGTTTTAAGTTTAGCTGCTGTGCTTCATTTTCTTTCTCTTTGTGTTTCTGCTCCTTATGACCCAATAAAAGCTCGCTATTTCTTAAATATGGCTGTTTGGTGTATGCCTCTCTTAGTGCTTTTTAATCCTTTGGGTTCACAAAAAGTATTTAATATTTACTTTTTCATAACAACTGTTATCATCTCGATTTCTGCCATCTGTACTATATTAACAGTTCGTTTTCACCCGATTTTCTCAGAAAGAAATATTTTTAATACAAGCCGTTTGGAACAGCTCACAATCGGTCGTCCTGATAGTTATGATGCCTACCAAAAATTTGATGAAATAGTACCTCAAAATGCCATCGTTGCACTTGGTACTCAACAAGAGCATGAGGACTTTGAGTACCCTCTTTGGGGGCGTGATTTTAAACGAAAATTAATCCCTATACACCCTTTTCGGAGTGCTGTGAAGCCAATTCCTGCAGAAGCAGAGTATTTGTTTTATTCTAAAGGCGTAATTCCTTACCAAGACGGAGATATTGCTTTGGGTGGTGGAGATAAAAGCGATGATTCGGTTGTTAGAGAAAGTGAGTTTTTTCTGAGACGTTTAAAGACTTTAACAAAGAAATGATAAACTTTTTAGAAAATAACGAGAAAGTAGGAATTGGCAATGATGTCCGTGTCATAGGAATCATGCAACCTTATATTTTCCCATATATTGGTTACTTTCAACTTATCAATGCCGTTGACACATTCATTGTCTATGATGATGTTGCCTTTATTAACAAAGGCTGGATTAACAGAAATAATCTTTTAGTGGGGGGAAGAGCATCTATGTTTACAATTCCTCTAATTGGTGCGAGTCAAAATCGTTTAATTCGTGAAATTGAAATAGATAATTTACCAAATTGGAGTAAAAAATTCTTAAAAACCATTGAGCAATCTTACAAAAAAGCACCTTTTTATCAAGAAGGGTTTTCCATTGTAGAGCAAGTTTTCAACTCTCACTCAAACAATATCGCAGAATTGGCAACCACAAGTCTAAAAGAAACTTGTCGATATTTAAAAATAAACACCAAAATCGTAGAAAGCTCAATCGTTTACAACAACCAAGATTTAAAAGCACAAGGGAGGATATTAGATATTTGTTTACAAGAAAAAGCCGCTCACTATATCAATCCGATTGGTGGGATGGCGATTTATGACAAACAACTTTTTGCCGATAACAAAATCTTACTTAACTTTATCAAATCTAAACCTGTTTTATATAAACAATTTAATCAAGAATTTATACCTTGGCTTTCGATGATTGATATTTTGATGTTTTGCTCAGTTGACGAAATCAATGAACATCTAAATAACTTTGAATTAGTCTGATAAGTCGATAGACAACAGTCCATAAATAATCATTTATATTATTCAAACTCAAGATAAAAATGGCAAAAGTAGTGGTTTTTGGCACTGAATTAGTCGCAGAATTAGCTCATTATTATTTAACTAATGATTCTGAACATGAAATCGTAGCTTTTACGGTAAACCAAGCATATATCAAAGAAAATACATTTTGTAATTTACCAGTTGTCCCATTTGAGGAAGTTACAGAACTTTATCCACCTTCAGAATATAAGTTCTTTGCTCCATTAAGCGAGCGAAAAATGAATACTATTCGAGCAAAAATTTATGCTGAAGTTAAAGAAAAGGGCTATACTTTTATTTCGTATATCAGCTCAAAAGCAACGGTGCTAACAGACCAAATCGGTGAAAACTGCTTTATTTTGGAAGACAATACCATTCAACCATTTGTAAAAATAGGGAATGACGTGGTGCTTTGGAGCGGTAATCACATTGGTCATCATAGCGAAATTAAAGACCATGTTTATTTTACCTCGCACGTTGTTTTATCTGGTAGATGTGTTGTTGGGGAATACTCCTTCTTTGGTGTAAATGCCACCATTCGTGATGGTTGTACACTTGGCGAAGGAACGCTTGTGGCGATGGGGGCAAATGTAACCAAATCCAAAACCGAACCTTGGAGTATCTGGAAAGGAAACCCAGCAGTAAAATCTGAGGTTTCGAGTAAAGATATTAATCTGTGATAAAATACAATTTTCTTTTATAAACCATTCAAAAGCTCGAACTTTGAGCCTTAATCTTGAATAACCTGCATAATGAATCAATTTTTTGACCAAATAATTTGTCCAAAAACACATACAAAATTGGTTTTGTCGGCCGATGGCAAAACTCTTAACAATACTTCAAGCGAAGAACCTGTTAGCTACGATGTCAATGATATTGTAGATTTGGTTTATCCGAGAGAACTTTTTGAACAAGACCGCAAAGAACAAGTGGCTTATAACGATGCCCATGCTCGTTATGACCGTGGGGTTTCTTGGGTTTTCGAATCACTTCATGCCAACGAAGCTGCTACAAGAAAGCAAATGATAAGTTTACTCAAGCTTAAACCGGGTATGAAAGTATTGGAAGTTGGTGCTGGAACGGGTAAAGACTCAGCATTTATCATTGATAAAATTACGCCTGGCGGACACGCTGTGCTTTCTGATTTATCTCCTGCGATGTTGGGTCATGCCAAAGAAAAATTTGCCGATAAAAAAGATGTAACAATTGATTATTTCATAGGAAATGGTTCTTATCTGCCTTTTGAAGATAACTCGTTCGATGCTCTTTTTCACTTTGGAGGAATCAATACTTTTGCTGAAAGAGCAAAAGCATTTGAAGAATTCAATCGTGTAGTAAAAGTGGGTGGTCGTGTAGTAGTTGGCGACGAAAGCGTTGGAGCATGGCTGCGTGACCAAAAAACTTACCAAATCTTGATGGATGCCAATCCAATGTTTGCAGACTTAGTGCCGATGCAAGATTTGCCTAAAAATATCAAAGATGTAAAACTTCAATGGATTTTTGGAAATGGCTATTATGTGCTTGATTTCAAGAAAACAAAAAAAGCACCAACGGTCAATGTAAATCTTCAAATTCCTGGAAAAGATTTTAAAGATAATTGGAAAATCAGAGCTGACAGAAATCGTAAGAAGAAGTAGCACTGTTTGCATTAAAACCTAAATTGTAAAGATTTTTATGATGAATGAGTCAAAAAAAACACTCATTCACTCATTCACTCATTCATTCATTCCACAATGTGGCAAAAAAAAGGACTCGTTTATAAACCTGATGGTAGTTTAGCACATAGTCGTTCACACGCACAAGTGCCTTATGCCTATAAACACAAAGATTTTTTGAGAGTTTATTTTTCCTCAAGAGATGATAATGGTTATTCTCGTCCAACATTTATTGATGTTGATTATGACGACCCAAGTAAAATCCTCTACATTCATGATACTTTTGTGCTGGATTTAGGTGGGCCAGGCGAATACGATGAAACAGGAGCTATGCCTTCTTGGTTTGTACCTCAATCGAATGGTGATATTTGGTTGTATTATACTGGTTGGAATCGTACACATAATTCATACCGACTTTCGATGGGGCTTGCTGTTAGTACTGATGGTGGTTTGAATTTCAAGAAAATGTTTCGTGGACCAATTATGGATAGGTCTATTGCAAATCCTATTTGGGCAGCACAACCTTCGGTGATGTTTGTCAATGGAAAATGGATGATGTGGCATATTTCTGGTCAGAAATGTGAATATATTCATGGTTATCCAGAGCCATTCTATGACTGTCGAGTAGCTGTTTCTGACGATGGTATTCATTGGACTTCAACGGGTGATGTGGCTTTACCTTTTGATGATTTTTTACATGCGGTTGGTCGTCCGAGTGTATTTCATGAAGATGGTATTTTTAAAATGTATTATTCTTATCGCCATACCCGTGATTACAGAACCGACCGAAATCAAAGTTATCGCTTGGGTTATGCTGAGTCTGTTGATGGTTTTAAATGGGAGCGAAAAGATGATTTAGTGGGCATTCACAAATCTGAAAATCCTGAAGATTTTGATTACCAAATGATCAATTATGCTCATTGTTATGAACACAAGGGTAATAAGTATTTACTTTACAATGGAAATGGCTTCGGAGCGGCGGGTTTTGCCTATGCTGTTTTGGAAAAATAATAAATACTTGATGAAAATCATTTTTAGTGCGGGTGTAGAAGCTAATTTTGCAGTAAAATAAAGCAATATTATCATGAAAGAACAATTCAATAAAGACGGATATATTATTCTGAAAAACTTCTTTTCAAAAGAAGAAATTAATAAAATTTATACAGAAGCTCGTTCTCTGTTTGCCATACAAATCGAAAGAGTTTTGGGTAAAAAAGTTGATATTAATGACCGAAATACTTTCGAACAGGCCATGTTTGATTTATTTGAGGCAGATTTCGATACTTTTGTCAATACAGGTAAACAAGCCCAACACCTTATTTCATTGCATCATTTAGCGACCGAGCCTAAAATTATTGATGTTTTGAAATCTTTAGGATATGATTTCCCTTCAATTGGGGTTCGCCCAGCAATGCAATTTAATAGTAGGTATTTATCAAAAGGTGGTAGCCATTGGAAATTAGGAGCTCACCAAGACTGGCGAACAGGTCAAGGTTCTTTGGATAGTGTGGTCATGTGGTTTCCGATGGTCGATTGTGATGCTGATCTTGGTGCTTTACAAATCATCCCAGCAAGTCATAAAGATGGATTATTAAAATCTGATACTTCTGGATATTTAGGCAGTATCCAAGAAGATTTACCAGAAGAAAGTTATGTACAAACCTCTTTTGAGGTAGGTGATTTACTCGTTTTTTCTGCTTTTTTGGTGCACCGTTCGGGAGAAAACATCACAAAAAATATTCGTTGGTCTATCCAACTACGTTATAATAATTTGTCAGAATCAACTTTTAAAGACCGTGGTTTTCCAATGCCATATATTTATAAGCCTGAAGCTGAATTAGTTACACCTGATTTTCCTCAAAAAGAACAATTAGAGGCTGTTTTTGCTTAAAGCCTTTTTTATTAATATTATTTTATGCCAGCCTATTCACCATTAACATGGTTGAATGGACTGGCATATTTTTTAAAATATTTTAATAATTATTGGTTGATAATATTTTTTAGAGATAGAAATTCATATTTTTGCAGAATATTTCTACTTTTACCGACTTCAACCAAAACTACGACAATAATGGAGCAACCTATTATCACAAATGAACCAATTGCTTACGAAAAAATTCCAACTAAGATTTTCAAAGATTCAAAAGAGGCTTCCAATGCTGTTGCACACGAAATTGCTGAATTGATTAGAGAAAGACAACGTCAAAATCGAAACTGTATCTTGGGTTTAGCCACGGGTTCTTCGCCTAAAACTGTCTATGCTGAATTGATTAGAATGCACCGTGAAGAAGGTTTGAGTTTTAAAAATGTTGTTTCTTTTAACCTTGACGAGTATTTTCCAATGGAGCCAGACTCTTTGCAGAGTTATGTCCGATTCATGAAAGAACAACTTTTCGACCATGTTGATATTCCAAAAGAAAACTACTTTATTCCTGATGGAACTGTTCCAGCAAGTAAAGTCAAAGATTTTAGTGAAGAATACGAAAGAAAAATTGATGCTGTTGGTGGATTAGATTTTCAATTATTAGGAATTGGAGCAAATGGACATATTGGTTTCAACGAACCTGGTTCATTAGTTAACTCTCGCACAAGGTTAATGATGCTCGACCATTCGACCCGTGTTGCCGCAGCATCGGATTTTGGCGGAAGTTTAGTGAAAGTTCCAAAAAAGGCCATCACGATGGGAGTTGCAAAAATTTTAAGTGCTAAAAGAGTGGTTTTGTTGGCTTGGGGAGAAAGAAAAGCACCTGTTATTGCAGAAGCCGTTGAAGGTCGTGTAACCGAAACAGTACCTGCATCTTACTTGCAAACACACCCAAATGCGATGTTTGTCATTGACGAACGTGCGGCACACGAACTTACTCGTATGCGTACGCCTTGGGTAGTAGAAGATGTTGATTGGACAAGCAAAATGGTTAAAAAAGCAGTTACAAACTTAGCTTTGACACTTGGAAAACCTATTTTAAAATTAACCAATAAAGATTATAATGATAATGGATTAAGTGATTTATTGGCACGTCACGGACAGGCGTATGAAATCAATATTGATGTTTTTAATCAATTGCAACATAGTATTTCTGGTTGGCCTGGTGGAAAGCCTAATGCCGATGACACCAATCGTCCAGAAAGAGCCTTACCTGCCAAAAAACGTGTCATTATTTTCAGTCCACACCCTGACGATGATATTATTTCTATGGGAGGAACTTTCCAAAGATTGGTTGACCAAGGGCATGATGTGCATGTCGGCTATCAAACATCAGGAAATATTGCGGTTGCTGATGATGAAGCCATTCGTTTTATTGATTTTGTGGTTGATTTCAATGAAAAATTTGGAATAGAAAACAAAGAAACGCAAAAACTTTTTGCTGAAGCTCAGGCTTTCTTGAAAAATAAGAAAGATAGTGATGTAGATACCGATGCTGTAAGATATGTGAAAGGCCTTATCCGTAGAGGTGAGGCAAAAGCTACTTGCCGATTTGTAGGAATTCCTGAGAAAAACGTACATTTCATGGATATGCCTTTCTATGAAACAGGACGAATTGAGAAAAAAGGATTAGGCGAAGAAGATATTGCTATTGTTGCTGATTTAATCGAATCTATCAAACCTCATCAAGTTTATGCCGCAGGTGATTTGGCTGACCCACATGGTACGCATAAAGTTTGTTTAGATGCGATTTTTGCTGCTGTCGAACGCCTCAAACATAAAAACTTTATGAAAGATTGTTGGGTTTGGTTGTATCGTGGTGCTTGGGCTGAGTGGGATATTCATGAAATCGAAATGGCTGTACCTATGTCGCCTGACCAAGTTTTACAAAAACGTATGGGTATTTTCAAACACCAATCACAAAAAGATGGCGTGGTATTCCAAGGAACTGACGCTCGTGAGTTTTGGCAACGTGCCGAAGAGCGTAACCGTGGAACCGCTCAACTATATAATAAACTTGGCTTGGCAGAATACGAAGCGATGGAAGCTTTTGTAAGATGGAAATTTTGAATTAGTCCACAGACAATAGTCCATAAGTCAATAGTTAAAAGCCAAAGAGGTCGCAGAAATTAATTTGCGACCTCTTTGGCTTGTATGACTAAAAGATTTTGACCGTCGTCTGTGGACTATGGACTAAATGGTCTTCACCTCAAACTTGAACTTATCTTTATTGGGTACACATTTGCCATCTTTAGTTGTACAAGTTTGGCATTCTATTTTCCCTTCGATCACTGGATTGGCCTTGGTGATTTTTACTTTCTGAATAAATTTTGCTTCGTGTTCAAAATATTGCACTTTTCCTCCCCAAATATCATCATATTTCTCTTTTGGTTTTACAGGCGTAAGTTTACCAACGATAGCATAACTATCATTTTTTGTAAAATTAGCAGTTGTTGGCAATGGCCCTTCTACCTTTAATTCAGATGAGTACATATACCAATTTTCATCTATTTTTGCTGAAAAGACTAAATCAATTGTTTCCCCAACTTTGGCAGATGTTTTCGAGGGGGTAAATGTCCATTTTGCAGGTTTTAAAATTTGTGCTGATGCCGCAAATGATGTGGCAATAAATAATAAAAAGATGATTTTTTTCATTTGATTTACTAATGGTTTTGAATAAATATTGACCCTGTACAACGGATTTCCTAATCCGTTTCTGCATTAAATTATAACCTAATTTCTATATTTTCTTCTTCTATTAACGCACAATTATTCATTTTCATATATAATTGTGTCAAAACTACTACATCAGCCGCACAATAACGTTCGATTTTTGCTCTATCATTTTCAAGATAATACACATTATTCACTTGGTCGCCACTAATATCATTCTTACTGCTTGGAATATCGAAAATTGCGGCCAATAAATCTAATGCGGTATAATGTTTATAATCACCAAATTTCCACAAATCGAGTGTATCAAGATGGTTGATTTCCCATGGTTTTTTTCCTGCAAATTGCAGAACTTTGGGTAAACTAATACCATTTACCAACATTCGGCGACAAATGTATGCAAAATCAAATTCCTTACCATTATGAGCACACAGCATCAGATTACTTCCTGCTTTGTGCTTTTCTATAATTTTCTTAAATTCCGTCAATACTTCTGCTTCATTATCCCCACCAACCATTTTTACACGAAGCGATGGTTTATTTTCTTCATCAAAAATTATTCCACCAATGCCGATACATATAATTTTTCCAAACTCGGCATAAATCGCTGCTTTTTTGAGGTAAAACGCTGCATCAGATAGATTATCACTATTCTGCAAATAAGCTGCTTTTTTGAGCCAAAGCTTTTGCAAACGTTCGTCCAATAATTCAAAATCAGATACTTGCGACACCGTTTCGATGTCGATGAAGAGAATGTTTTTTAGTTGTTTGATAAAAGAATCTTCCATGAAAGTTTGTGTGGGTGTGAATGTTAAAATAATTTATCTATAAAACAAATAACGTATATAAGTAATAACCAATATATGGGCAATAGAAAAATCAATAAACCTAAAGCGATAGAATCAAAAAAAACAACCCCTTTAGTGAGCTTTTTTGAAATAAAACAGGCCAATTTATTCGCTGGAAAGTTAATAATTGAGCTGATTGAAAATAATAAGCTCTTTATAAAACTTACTTTAGGAAATGTCCTATCAATCAAAATGTTCATTTTGTCCGTCAATAAATCATTGAAGGTTTTTAAGAAAAACCCATCTTCGCCAATTGTAGGAAAGTCGTTTTTTATGATTGTTTTTCCAATATTCAAGTTTATTTTTTTTCCAAAATCAAGAATTGTATCGTATGAAATAGCGACAGGAACAACTGTTAATTCCATACCATCACGCCAAGCTTTTTGAGCCAAACGAGCAGTACCTTTTTTCAATGGCAAAAGTTTAGTTTGATTGACACAAATACCTTCCGAAAAAATCAACACAACTTCACCTTTTTGAAAAAGTTCTATGCACCGATTGAATGTTTCATCATTATCTCCCAAATGCTCTTTTCCTTCCGAAAGGCGATAAACAGGTAGCATAAAAAGGCTTGTTAGGATTTTTTTTGCCCAACTTTTCTTAAAAACATCCCCTCTTGCCAATGACCAAACTCGACGGTCGATGGTACAACAAAGTAAAATAGCATCAAAAAATGAATTGGCATGTGTAGAAGCCAGCATAACAGCCCCTGATTTTGGGATATTTTCTAAGCCACTAATCGAAATATTTTTGATAAAAAGCTTGAGAACGAATGTAACAAAAGGACGTAAGGTATAATAAAGCAAAATTTAAGCAGTTTAAGTGTCTGTATTTTTTCATTCAAAAATCCGAAGAAATATTTACCCTTCCAAACAGATTTTGCTTTTTAGCATTTGTTTAACAAAAATTTGTAGTTTTCTGCTGAAAAAGTAAAACAAAACCAAATTTCCTTTGGTTTTCCTATTGCTCTCTGTAATTTCGTTTCTGTTTTACAATAAAACAAAACTGATTCTAAGATAATGAGCATGACTAATCTACAAGAAAAAATTACGGCTATCTTCCCCGAAGAAAGTCAAATTCCTGAAGTGTACCAAATTCAACCCATTCACCAAAAAGAATATTTGGTTGGAGGTGAAATGCGTCAATGGACTGGTGCAACACAAGATGTTTTTTCGCCAATTTATGTAAAAGATGGCGAAACTTTTACCAGTAAAATCATTGGTAGCCATCCGATTACTGATGTTGCTGAGGCAATGGAAGCCCTTGAGGCGGCAATCAAAGCCTACGATAATGGGCGTGGCGAATGGCCAACCATGAGCGTAACCGAACGTATTGCGTGTATGGAGCTTTTTCTCAAAAAAATGTTGGAAAAAAAGACCGAAATCGTCAATTTATTGATGTACGAAATTGGCAAATCTTTAGCTGATTCTATTAAAGAATTTGACCGCACAATCGAATATATTTATGATACTATTGATTGTTTGAAAGATATTGACCGTAATTCTTCTCGTTTCAAAATTGAACAAGGAATCATTGGACAAATTCGTCGCTCGCCTTTGGGAGTTGTGCTATGTATGGGACCATTCAATTATCCTTTGAATGAAACTTTCTGTACGCTTATTCCTGCTATTTTAATGGGAAATACCATTCTTTTTAAACCACCAAAACATGGTACGCTTTTGCATTATCCTTTGTTGAAAGCTTTTCAAGAATGTTTTCCAAAAGGAGTAGTAAATACTATTTACGGTCGTGGGGCTGTGGTTGTTCCACCATTGATGCAGTCAGGAAAGATAAATGTATTAACATTGATTGGGTCGAGCAAAGTTGCGAATGATTTGAAAAAAATGCACCCAAAATTGAATCGTTTAAGAGCGGTTTTAGGTTTAGATGCTAAAAATGCCGCAATTGTACTGAAAAATGCAGATGTTGAATTAGCAGTAAAAGAATGTATTCTCGGCTCGCTTTCCTTCAATGGGCAACGTTGTACGGCTATCAAAATTATATGGGTACATCGTTCGATTGCTAAAAAATTCTTGAACAGATTTACCGAGGAAATCGAAAAATTAAAGTTTGGAATGCCTTGGGAAGCTGGCGTAAATTTAACGCCTTTGCCTGAACCTAATAAACCAACTTATTTAGCAGAATGTATTGCTGATGCCAAAGCAAATGGAGCAGAAGTCATGAACGAAGGTGGAGGTACCCTTGTGAATTCATTCTTTTATCCCGCAGTTTTGTACCCTGTTAATGAAAAAATGAAGGTTTATAGTGAAGAACAGTTTGGGCCATTAGTGCCAGTTGTACCATTCGATGATGTAGAAGAGCCGATACAATACATTATCAATTCTTCACACGGACAGCAGATTAGTATTTTTGGTACAAACCCTGACCAAATTGCTCACTTAATAGATCCTTTAGTAAATCAAGTAAGTAGAGTAAATATCAATGCCCAATGTCAGCGTGGGCCAGATACTTTTCCATTCACAGGAAGAAAAGATTCGGCCGAAGGGACGCTTTCGGTAGAAGATGCTTTAAGAGCATTTTCCATACGAACAGTTGTAGCAACCAAAGATACGGATGCCAATAAAAAGATTTTTAATGAGATTGTGGAAGAACATAGTTCGCATTTTCTTTCCACTAAATATATCTTCTAAATCAAAGTCCTCGTTAATTAACGAGGACTTTTTTGTTAGTTTTAACCAATAATACACTCAAGCTTTTTATCGAAAATGAAGTGTATTGCGTTTTGTTTGAACACTTTTTAAAGACTTTTGTCGAAAAGAGAGAATATTTTTTTAATTTTGATGGTGTTTTACCTATAAAACTCGTTTTGTAGAAGATTAATCCTATAAAACCTAATTAATACCTTGATGAATTTTTTCTCAAAAGTAATATTGTTTATTTTTCTTACGTTTACTTTCCTTGATTGTAAACGCCCAGGTATTCAAACCCAAAATACCACAAATGTAATTGGTGATTATGATGAAGATCTTTCAACTGTTCGGGTTCGGTATGACAATCGCCCATCTACTGAAATAACTGAAACAAAAAATACTAAGGAGAAATCATCCTCGGCTATAAAACTCCCTAAACAAGTTAATAATGAGGTTGATACAGCTCTTGATTCTATTGCTGTCCGCAATAAAACAGTTCGCTATTCTTCTGGTTATAGAATTCAGGTTTTTGTTGGGAACGACCGTAAAGAGGTTGATGAAGCAAAGTCTTATATCTACCAAAACTTTCCTGAATTAAGTACATATCTTACATTTAGCCAACCAACATATAAGTTGAAAACGGGCGATTTTACTTCCAGATTAGAAGCTGAACGATACTATTCTTCAATCAGACAGCGATATTCTATGGCAATGATCATCTCTGAAAAAATAGATATTCGTAAAAGTATGCAAATGAAATAAAATGAGAAAATGTGCGAATGAGTGAATAAAAAATGATTTATTTAAGTAAAATAACTAATTTGTTTAAATTTGAAACCTTATAAACACTTGATAATAAGCACTTTATGTTCGTCATTCGTAAATCCAAATTCGTCATTCTCCTTAAAGTTACCTTTTTTAAAAAAATAGATAAATACGCCAATATTGGCAAACAACTATTGGTAAAAGTAATTTACTGATAATTGATAATTGTTTACTGATAACTGATAATATGACAGCTTACGTTTTCCCTGGACAAGGGGCTCAATTTAGTGGAATGGGTAAAAATCTATACGAAAGTTCTGATTCTGCTCGCCAATTATTCGAAAAAGCCAATGAAATTTTAGGTTTTGAGATTACAAAAGTAATGTTTGAGGGTTCAGACGAAGAGCTCAAACAAACCAATGTTACGCAACCAGCTATTTTTCTTCATTCGGTTATTTTGGCTTCAACCATAGAAAACTTCAAACCTGATATGGTGGCTGGTCATTCTTTGGGTGAGTTTTCTGCCTTAGTAGCAGCAGGTGCATTGTCATTTGAAGATGGTTTAAAATTAGTTTCTCAACGTGCTGACGCTATGCAACGTGCCTGTGAAATTAACCCTTCAACAATGGCAGCGATTTTAAATCTTGATGATAAAGTTGTGGAAGATATTTGTGCGGGCATTGATGGAGTTGTTGTTGCTGCGAATTACAATTGCCCTGGTCAATTAGTAATTTCAGGAAGTATTGAGGCAGTAACAGAGGCTTGTGAGCAATTAAAAGCAGCGGGTGCAAAGAGAGCCTTGATTTTGCCTGTTGGGGGAGCATTTCACTCACCTTTGATGGAGCCTGCTCGTGAAGAATTGGCTAAAGCCATTGAAAATACAACATTTTCAACGCCAACTTGTCCAATTTATCAAAATGTGAATGCCCAGCCTTCGAGCGATGTAGCAACGATCAAAGCCAACCTTATTGCTCAATTGACTGCTCCTGTTCGTTGGACACAATCAGTGCAAAACATGGTCGCTGACGGAGCAACAAAATTTGTAGAGTGTGGGCCTGGAAAAGTTTTACAAGGCTTAGTTAAGAAAATCGCTCCGCCTGAAATAGAGACTGCTGGTGTTTAATCTCAACAAAAACCTGTAAGGTCTGAAAAGACCTTGCAGGTTTTACAAAGCTACCCCAAAATCTTTTGAATCGCTTCTTGTGCCTGTTGTGCAATTTCATCAGCACTTTTTCCTTTTGGCTCAATACCTTCAAGCACTGTCCATGAAAGTTTTGAGAAAGATACCAGTGGAAATAGTCCTTTATTAGGGTCAAATAAATTATTTCCTTGAATGGCAATCGGCACAATAAGTGCATTAGGAGCTTTTTTTATCAAAGCGGCAATTCCCCCCGCTGCAAATGGTTTCATGATACCTGAACGAGACCGAGTCCCTTCTGGAAAAATAACTGCTGAATAATTGTTTTCATGTATAAACTTACTCAACCTCAAAATTTCTGAAACAGCTTGTTTTCCATCTTTACGATCAATAAGTGCAGCATTACTTTTGTGTAAATTATAAGAAATACTTGGAATACCTTTTGCTAATTCAATTTTTGAAACAAAAACAGGTTTATATTTACGTAAAAACCAATAAATTGCAGGAATATCAAATGTGCTTTGATGATTAGCTATAAAAATGATTGGTCGGTTGGTTGGGAGCTCAAATAATTGACGAAATTTAACGGTCGTTCCTGTGAGATACCACCCATAGGTAATCATAAAATTGAGGGCGAAAACCACTTTTTGTTGGGTATTTCTACCAAAAACATTAAATGCTACTACTTGAATTGCATGAAATACAACTAATAATAGTCCAAAATAGACTAAATACACACTACTAAGAATATAGTCAAGAATCTTTTTCACGGGGTATTGTTTTTTATGCAAAATTAGTCAAAAACTGAGCAATTTTCATAAAAAAACTAATATTCTACTTATTTTTACCTAAATAAGAATTACCTTGCAGCGTATTTTGAAATAAATAATCCTAAAAAAATACTATCATGGAATTATCCAATTTGAGATTAGAGGTGATGAAGTTTGTTGGACAAAAAATTGATACTTTTGTTGACGAATTCCTAAGACCTATCGAAACTAACTGGCAGCCATCTGATTTTTTGCCAGATTCAACTAATGACAACTTTCTAAGTGAAGTTCGTAATCTTCAAGAAAATGCCAAAGAACTTCCTTACGATTACATTGCTGTTTTAATTGGTGATACAATTACGGAAGAGGCTCTTCCAACTTACGAATCTTGGTTGATTGATGTCATTGGTGTTGACCAAGTTGATGAACCAAATGGCTGGGCAAAATGGGTGCGTGCTTGGACTGCCGAAGAAAACAGACATGGCGATTTACTCAATAAATTTTTGTATTTGTCTGGAAGAGTCAATATGCGACAAATGGAAACTTCAACTCAATATCTTATTGCAGATGGTTTTGATATTGGTACAGGAAGAGACCCATATAGAAATTTTGTTTACACATCATTTCAAGAATTGGCAACCAATATTTCGCACCGAAATACTGCAAAATTATCAAAAGAGTATGGTAATGTGCCTTTAGCGAAGATTTGTGGTGTAATTGCTGCTGATGAAATGCGTCATGCAAGAGCTTATAAAACTTTTGTAAGCCATATTTTTGAAGTTGACCCTAATGGTATGATGCTCGCCTTTGAAGATATGATGAAGAAAAAGATTGTAATGCCTGCTCATTTCTTACGTGAATCGGGTGTGAAAATTGGTCAAACTTTTTCTCATTTTTCTGATGCGGCACAACGCTTGGGCGTTTATACAACGTATGATTATATCGAAATCATGGAATCTTTATTAAAAGATTGGAAAATTGACAGCATTCAAAATCTAAATGATGCAGGCGAAAAAGCAAGAGATTATATGATGGCTTTACCAGCTCGCTTAAAAAGAGTGGCTGAAAGAACTAAAATTCCAGATTTAGAATATCAATTTAGCTGGATTTCATAAGAAAGTATTGTTTTAATTATAGGGTAGTATTTGTCGAAACAATGACAAGTACTACCCTTTTTTATGAGAATTATTAGAATAGAATTATTCATTTTACCCTATAATTGTATGCGAATAACTACGTTTTTTATCCGGTTGTCGCATTTTTTTATTTTTATCTTTCATTTTGTTAAATTGCTCTATCTTTTTATTTCAACCTATACAAAACCATGATAATCAACAGAAGAAATTTTCTCCAACAATCGGCATCGTTGGCCGCTTTGGCATTTATTTCAACAGATTTGGAAGCCAAAGGAACACACCGTGGAACACTCAAAAAGTTTGGCTGTCAGTTATATAGTATTCGTGATATACTTCCCAAAAACCCGAAAGAGTATATGAGACAATTGGCAGAAATGGGGTATGATTACTTTGAAAGCTACTCAAAAGATCCACTTTGGGGAATGTCACCAAAAGAAGCAAAGAGTTATTTCCGTGATCTTAATGTAGAAATGGTAAGTACACATCTTGGTTTACCAGATACCAACGAGGAAATGATTGCCAAATGTGCCGCTGCTGGTTTAAGCTATATCATTTGCCCAGCGATTGGTATGCAGCCTTCGGCTGATGCTTGGAAACAAAAAGCAGAAGCTTTTACTAAAAATGGAGAGCTTTGTAAAAAACATGGTTTACGTTATGGCTATCACAATCACTCTTATTCTTTCCAAAATGCCAATGGTGTAAAAGGACAAAAGATTTTACTTGAAAATACCGACCCATCTTTGGTTTGTTTTGAGTTGGATATGTGTTGGAGCGAAGCCGCTGGTGAAAATAGCATTGAGCATTTGAAACAATATGGCAAACGTTATGAACTTTGTCATATCAAACAGCTCGAAACCAAAGATCCAAAACCTAAGCAAACTGACCTTGCAACTGGAATAATTGACTACAAAGCATTATTAAGGGCAGCCAAAGACAGTGGAATCAAATATTTCTTGGTTGAACAAGAGCAATATCCTATTGGGCCAATCGAAAGTATGGCAAGCGATGCAACATATTTAAAAGGATTACAATTCTAAGGAGTTAATCACTTTTGAAAGTAAGGCGATGAAAGGGCGTAAAACCATGCTCTTTTATCGCTTTTTTGTGAAATGGTGTTGGATAACCAGCATTTTGATGCCATTTATAATGGGGGAATTCTAATGCTAATCTTTCCATCAAATCATCTCGATATGTTTTGGCAAGAATAGATGCAGCAGCAATAGATAAAAATTTGGCATCTCCTTTCACAATACAAGTATGGGGAATAAGTGGGTAAGGCGTAAAACGATTGCCATCTATGAGCAAATGCTCTGGTCGAAGCACTAATTTTTCAACCGCTCGGTGCATTGCCAAAAAACTCGCTTTTAAAATATTTATTTTATCTATCTCTTCGTGCGATGCCTCGGCAACGGCATAAGCCAAAGCATCTTTTTTTATTTCTTCTCGTAAAATAAGTCGTTCTTGTTTGTTCAGTTGTTTCGAATCATTGAGCAAAGTGTGGGTATAATCTTTTGGCAAAATAACCGCTGCCGCTACAACAGGCCCAGCCAAACAACCTCGACCTGCTTCATCAAGACCTGCTTCTATGGCATCTATATTGTAATAAGAACGGAGCATGGAACAATGAGTGAGTTTTGAATGAGTGAATGTAATAATTCGCAGTTTTACCAGAAAGCAGCAATCTTATGAATGAACATAATCAACCTTTTTCATTTTCTTTATCAGATGATAAAAACGTAGTGTTAATAAAATTGCTGAAGCGGTAAGTCCAGCCAAAAGACCAATCCAAACGCCAATCGCATCTAATTTCATTGGAAAAGCCAAAAAATATCCCAAAGGTAATGCCACACCCCAATAAGCAAACATTGTTATCCAAGTTGGAATATTTACATCTGAAATTCCACGCAAAACACCCAATGAAACAACCTGAATACCGTCTGATAGCTGAAAAACTGCCGCAATTACCATCAATTTGATGGCAATTTTTATTACATCAACATCTGAAATATATAATTCAACCACAAAACGATTGAAAACAAAAAGAAGTAGCATCATTGTTGACATAAATGCAATAACCAAAAGGAATGCAACATTTGCCGAAATCCTAATTTTAGTAGTACTTTTTAGTCCCCTACCCTCGCCCACTCTTATTCCTCCCGCAACACCCAAACCTGCCGCCATCATGTAGGTTGTGGCAGCAACATTAATAGCTATTTGGTGAGCCGCTAATTGATTTTCTCCAAGCCATCCCATCATAATAACCGCCAATGAAAAAGCGGCAATTTCAAAGAAAAATTGTAAGCCACTTGGTACACCTATTTTGAGTATATTTACCACTAAGTCTTTGGTTTTCAAGGAGTTGTATTTACTTTTTAGGTATTTTGAAAATGTCTTATTTTTGTAAAGATACATCAACATTGCAAGCATCATCAGAATTCGAGTAATGAGCGTCGAAGCTGCCGAACCATCTAAGCCTAATTTTGGAAATCCTAAATAGCCATTAATCAAAAGAATATTAAACACTAAATTCATAATTAGGCCCATTACTGTAATCATCATCGCTACATAAGTGCGAGAAAGTCCATCTGAAAGCTGTTTTGCAGCGGCAAAAACAAACATAAAAACATTTGAAACAATAATAATTGCCATAAAAGATGGTGCTTGGCGATTAATTTCAGCTGATTGTTGAAAAACATCAAAGAAATATATACAGATGAAGCCTATCAAACCTAAAATGAACCCAAATAACAATGATACCTTCATTCCTGCCCTAAAAAGTCGATTAATTTCAGGAATATTACGCTCTGCTTTTGCCTTAGAAATCAATGGTGCAACAATCGAAAGCCCTCCTATTCCAATAGAAGAAATCAGAAAAGCAATAGAATTAGCAATTCCCGATGCTCCCAGTCCAATTTTTCCAATATATCGCCCCACCATTATATTATCAGTAACACCCATCAAAATAACACCCAATTGTGCCACGACAATCGGGAGAGCAAGCGAAAATGTTTTCTTGATTTCGTCTTCGTAAACCTTTGAAAAAATAGGCATTCTATGTTTCGTGTTTTTTATTTGTGATTTTGCCTCACAAAGGTCTTAAATTTTAATTAGAAAATGTTATCATCGCTATTCCTATTTAAACTATTGGTGATAAAAGCCCTATTCGATTCCGTAAATCTTGTAAATCATTTTAATCATAGTCGAAGATTTTTAACTTTGCTACACATTTACACTATTTTCTATGAAAAAACACCTTTTCTCTATTATTATTATTGGATTTATACTTGCTGCCTGTGATTCTACTATCAAAGAAAAAACACCAACGAATCTTTACGGACATTGGTTAAATAAAGAGTATTTGGAAGCGTTGCAAAACAGTCATTCTCCTCAACAAGTGGCCGAAAACTTGTCTTTTTATGCGACAGAGTTAGTTTTTGACCCAAAAAATGGTGATTCTATATTCGTTTTTAATGGACAAGTGGAGTTTTCAAATTTACCGATTAAACGAGCTGGTGATACCCTTCGTTTAAAACTAAACAATGATGAGCAAACCGAAATTATTTATTCGCCAATTGATAAAACCTTGTTTTTTACCGATAAGGCACTAAACAGAGTTTTCAGATTTGTTCGTGTTGATAGCAGCTTGATTGATAAAAGTTATACACCACAAGTGGCATTCCCTTCTGCTATTAACAAAGTTCTTTTTGAAGGTAATTGGGACATGTTTGAAAATCTTTCTACACAAAAAAACATTGTTTTTGATAAATTTGGTAATCTTAAAGGTTGGGATAAATACCAAAATTACACTGTTTGTGTCAACGGAGATTGTGCTGCTAATGAAGATGGAGATGTTATTTTCTTTGGAAATAAAGAAAAATCAGATCAATATGGATTTCGATCAAAAGGAGATTCAATTACAGTTTTTGAATTGAAACAAATAAATGACGCTGACGAAAAACCCGTCTATCATCATGGTTCTCCTTTAGTGCTTTTAGTGCGGAAACCTTCAGTATCTAAAAAGTGATTAAAAAATAAAAAGACTTTTTCTTACGAGAAAAAGTCTTTTTTATGATAGTAATATGAGTTTTTTACTCCCCTTTAGGGGCTGGGGGCTTTTAAACCCTACTCAATTTAATAGTATTGGTTCTATTATTTCTTTGTAGTGGCAAGCTTAGTGTATTAATAAATAAATCACCGCTCTGAAGTTCGCCTTTTTCTACCAAAAAGTCTTTAATTGTATCAACCACTTCCTCTACGTTCTTACCTTTTATTTCATCAATGATAAATACTTGTACACCAGAATAAAGGCTCAATTGTGTTGCTAGTTGTTTATTTCCTGTAAAAATAAACAAACTTGCTTTTGGACGGTGATGAGATAATCTAAAAGCTGTATAACCAGAGTTTGTAATACCAATAATGGCTTTTACTTTCAAGTCACGAGCCAAACGACAAGCAGTCATTACTACATTATCATTTTCTTTTTCATGTGACTTGTAACTATCTTCTGTTACACGTGTATGATGGCGGAAGTATAGTTTTTTCTCATCAGCCAATTCTTCAACTTTCACGATTGTATTAACCATCGTTTCAACAGCCAAAATTGGGTATTTACCCGAAGCACTTTCTGCACTTAGCATTACAGCGTCAGCACCGTCAAGTACTGCATTAGCTACATCGCCCACTTCCGCACGTGTCGGGCGAGGGCTATCAATCATACTTTCAAGCATTTGTGTTGCCACAATAACAGGTTTAGCTGCTAAATTTGACATTTCAACTAAACGCTTTTGAATCATTGGTACATCTTCTGAAGGAAGTTCAACGCCCAAATCTCCACGAGCTACCATAATTGCATCACTGGCATTTACGATTGCTTCCATGTTGATAATGGCCTCTGGCTTTTCTACCTTGGCGATTACTTTGGCGAGTTTACCTTGCTCTTTGATATATTTTTGAATTTCTTGAATTTCTTCGGGAGTACGAACAAATGACAACGCAACCCAATCTACATCATTTTCCAAGCCAAATTTCAAATCTTCCCAGTCTTTATCTGTAACAGATGGCTGTGAAATATTTGTATTTGGTAAATTTACACCTTTCTTTTGTTTTAAAAGTCCGCCATAAACTACTTCCGTGATGACGTCAGTGCCATCTTTGCCTATAACTTTTACTTCTAACTTACCATCATCCATCAAAATGCGTTCGCCAACTTGAACGTCATTATACATTCCTTTATAAGGCGTGCTTACTCTTTCAGCATTTCCGACAATATCATCACTTGCAAATCTTAATATATTACCTGCAAAAATTTCAACGCCATCGTTGCCACTTTCCATTAAGCCTATTCTAATTTTTGGGCCTTGTAAATCTTGTAAAATGGCACACTGATAACCATATTCCTCATTAATTTTACGAATACGATTAATTCTGATTTGGTGGTCGGCGTGTGTCCCATGCGAAAAGTTTAATCGAAAAACATTCACACCAGCTTTTGCTAATGCTAATAACATTTCTTCACTTTCGGACGCTGGACCGACTGTTGCTACAATTTTGGTTTTTCTTTGCATACCTGAAATAAAAATTTTCTTGGGCTTAGGAATCACGCAAAAATACTAAAATTTATGAGAATTGCCGAATAAAGTATTTTGATCATGCAAATTTTTATTAACAATTTTTGTTTTACTCATACCTAAGATACTGATATACAATACTTTATAGGGTATTTTTTTGAATTTTTACACATATACCAATATCACTACTTTTTTAAATAAATGAAAAAAAAATTAAGAACTTTTTGCCTAAAAAAAATATTCTGCTAAATTTGTACCCTTGTAAAATAACAAAACCATTGAAACATTCGTCAATCGCAATTTCACTTCTCCTGCTACTCAACCCTTTGGTGTGAGAAATGGAGATTTTGTATATACAAAAGCCCTTTCTTGCCTTGCTAAGAAAGGGCTTTTTAGTGAAACTAGCATGACACAATACTCACTTAACTATAAATCTCATTCAAAATGAGCCAAAAAATTTATGTTTTCGATACCACCTTACGAGATGGTGAGCAAGTTCCAGGTTGTCAATTGACAACCGAAGAAAAAGTAATGATTGCCAGAGAACTCGAAAAACTCGGTGTTGATATTATTGAAGCTGGTTTTCCGATTTCAAGCCCTGGCGATTTTCGCTCAGTTGTTGAAGTTTCAAAAGCTGTTACAGAGCCAACCGTTTGTGCATTGTCACGTGCTATCAAAGGCGATATTGATTCGGCGGGTGAAGCTCTCAAATTTGCCAAACGCCCACGTATTCATACAGGTATTGGTGCATCTGATATTCATATCAAACATAAATTTAATAGTAATCGAGAAGCCATTATTGAGCAAGCTATTGATGCTGTAAAACATGCACGAAACTTGGTTGATGACGTAGAGTTTTATGCAGAAGATGCTGGCCGTGCCGATTTAGAGTTTTTAGCTCGATTGACCGAAAATGTTATTAAAGCAGGAGCAACTGTTGTGAATTTACCTGATACAACTGGTTACGTTTTACCAAATGAAATGTTTGACAGGATTTCATATTTAATGAATAATGTGCCAAATGTCGATAAAGCGATTCTTTCGATGCACAATCATAATGATTTAGGTATGGCCACTGCTAATACAATTGCAGGTATCAGAGCAGGAGCAAGACAAGTAGAGGTTACAATCAATGGTATTGGAGAGCGTGCAGGAAATACTTCTTTGGAAGAAGTAGCGATGATTTTGAAAGTACACAAATCACTTGGCTATCATACAGATATTGAAAGTACACGCTTATTTCCGATGAGCAATTTGGTTTCTCAAACCATGCGTATGCAAGTGCAAGCAAATAAAGCAATTGTTGGAAGAAATGCTTTTGCTCACTCGTCAGGTATTCACCAAGATGGTTTCTTGAAACATACAGATACTTATGAGATTATTAGTCCACAAGAAGTAGGTGTGCCAAAATCTTCGATTGTTTTAACCGCAAGAAGTGGTCGCCATGCGTTAAAACATCGCCTCGAAATGCTTGGCTTTAAACTCGAAAAGCCTATTTTAGATGATACCTACAAACGTTTCTTGACATTAGCCGATGAAATCAAAGAGGTAAACGACAAAGATTTAGTGAAGTTGATGCGAGCGTAATGAATTAAGAATTAAAAATAATGAATTAAGAATGATGGCGTTTTCATGCTTTTACTCTTAATTCATTATTTTTTTATAGTTTTTTGAGCTTTTCTATAAAATTTTCCACCAAAAACAATCCGTTTTTTCTACAAAAAAAGCCTTTCATCAAATCTTCTATTTGACTTTAAGTAATATTCCCGCACATTTGTTGTTATTAAACTACCATAAAAGATTAAATTTGTGGTCTTAAAAATAAAAATACTTGATAATCAGTTACTAAAAAATTGACAAATTGTCAGGTTTTATCTATTTGGTGAGGTATTTGATAAAAGAAAGATTCATTAAAATCAAGAATTAACGAACAAAACATATAAAATGCTTAATTTTTTAACAAAAGGAATTACACAGATTTTTGGAACAAAGTCTGAAAAAGATAATAAGGAGCTACAACCTTACGTAAAACTCACTAATGATGAGTTTGCTAAACTTGCTAACCTTTCACACGACGAGTTTAGAGCAAAAACTAAAGAACTCCAAGATTATATTGCACAAAGGCTGTCACATATTGATAATCAAATTGATACCTTGAGAGCAGGAATTGACGAAAATCCTGATATGCAAGTCGATGAAAAAGAGATTGCCTTTAAACAAATTGACGCTCTCAAACTTGAGAGAAATAAAGAATTAGAGGTTGTTTTATTAGAAATTCTTCCAAAAGCTTTTGCGATTGTTAAAGAAACCGCTCGTCGTTTTTCTGAAAACTCATCTATCACCGTTACAGCCACTCACCTCGACCGTGAGTTAGCGATGAAAAAATCTCATATTACCATTGAGGGCGATAAAGCCATTTGGCAAAACCAATGGGTGGCCGCAGGAAACCTGATGACTTGGAACATGGTTCATTACGATGTTCAAATCATTGGTGGTGCTGCCTTGCACAAAGGCAAGATTTCTGAAATGGCTACGGGTGAAGGTAAAACCTTGGTGGCAACTTTCCCAGCCTTCTTAAATGCTTTGGCAGGAAAAGGCGTACATATTGTAACTGTTAATGATTATTTGGCTCGTCGTGACTCTGAGTGGATGGGGCCAATTTTTGAGTTTAATGGCATTACTTGTGAGTGTATTGATAAATACCCTGCCAATACCGCTGCTCGCCGTGAGGCATATCGTGCAGGTATCAGCTATGGTACAAATAATGAGTTTGGTTTCGATTACCTTCGTGATAACATGGTGAATGACCCTGAAGAACTCGTGCAACGTGAACACCATTACGCAATGGTCGATGAGGTTGACTCAGTTTTGATTGATGATGCTCGTACTCCTTTGATTATTAGTGGACCAATGGCTCGTACTGGCGATGAAGAATTGTTTTTATCATTAAAGCCACGTATTCAACGCATTGTTGAGGTACAAAAAACACTGACAAATGGTTATTTGAACGAAGCTAAAAAATTAATCGCCGCAGGAAATAAAAAAGATGGTGGATTGGCTTTATTCCGTGCGTTCAGAGGTTTACCTAAAAATAAGCCTTTGATTAAATATCTTTCGGAGTTTGGAATGAAAGCGATTTTGCAAGAAACAGAGGCTATCTATTTGGCAGAAAATCAAAAATTAATGCCAGAAGCCGATGCACCGCTTTATTTTACGATTGATGAAAAAAATAACTCAATTGAACTTACTGATAAAGGTATTGACTTCTTGACAGGTGAAAGTGAAGACCATAGTTTCTTTGTTATGCCTGATTTAGGTGTTGATTTAGCAGCAATTGCCAAATCAACAGCATTGAATGAGCAGGAGAAAATTGTCAAGAAAGATGAATTGATTCGTGATTATTCAACTAAAGCCGAACGAATTCACGCAGTAAACCAACTTTTGAAGGCTTATACTTTGTTTGAAAAAGACGTTGAATACGTTGTAATGGACAACAAAGTATTGATTGTAGATGAGCAAACTGGTCGTATCATGGACGGCCGTCGTTGGTCAGATGGTTTACACCAAGCTGTTGAAGCAAAAGAGAACGTTAAAGTAGAAGATTCGACACAAACGTATGCTACTATTACACTTCAAAACTATTTCCGTATGTACCATAAATTAGCTGGTATGACGGGTACTGCTGAAACTGAAGCTGGTGAGTTCTGGAAAATCTATAAGTTAGACGTTGTGACGATTCCAACAAATAGAAACATTATTAGAAATGACCAAGAAGATAAGGTTTATAAGACTGTTCGTGAAAAATATAATGCTGTTGTTGACGAAATCACAGAATTGGTAAGTATTGGTCGCCCAGTGTTGGTTGGTACAACTTCGGTTGAAAATTCAGAAATTTTGAGTAGAATGCTTACGCTTCGCAAAGTTCAACATCAAGTTTTGAATGCGAAACAACATGCTCGTGAGGCAGACATCGTTGCTGAAGCAGGAAAATCAGGTACTGTAACAATTGCAACCAACATGGCTGGTCGTGGAACTGACATTAAACTAACAGAAGAAAGTAAATCTGCTGGTGGTTTAGCAATTATTGGTACTGAACGTCACGATTCTCGTCGTGTTGACCGTCAGTTGCGTGGTCGTGCTGGTCGTCAAGGAGACCCTGGTACTTCGCAATTCTTTGTTTCACTTGAAGACCAATTGATGCGTTTGTTTGGTTCTGACCGTATTGCTTCTGTCATGGACAAAATGGGCATGGAAGAAGGCGAGGTGATTCAACACTCAATGATTACGAACTCTATCGAAAGAGCTCAAAAGAAAGTGGAAGAGAATAACTTTGGTACTCGTAAACGTTTGATTGAATATGATGATGTAATGAATATCCAACGTGATACCATTTACAAACGTCGTAAAAATGCTCTTTTTGGAGACCGTTTATCGCTTGATATTGCCAATATCATGTACGATACTTGTAGTGATATTGTGATGAATGCCGAAGGTAATTATGATGAGTTTGAGTTGCGTTGTTTGCAAAAATTAGCGATTCAACCCGAAATTACTCGTGGCGAATTCTCAAAAGGAAATCCAAAACTAATAGATAGGCTTTATCAACAAGCAGAACGAGCATATAAGGCCAAAAATGACGAGATTCGTAAGAATATGGTGCCTGTTTTGGCAAATGTACTGAAAGACCGTCGTGCTTTGGTTGATGAGCCTTTTATTGCAATTATTGGTGATGGTAATCAAAATATTGGCTTGTACTGCAATTTGAAAGCTGCTGTTGAAAGTGATGGCCGTGAGTTGATAAAAGAAATTGAGAAGCATATTTCGTTGAGCGTAATTGACCAAGAATGGAAAGAACATCTTCGTGATATGGATGACTTAAAACAATCGGTACAAAATGCTTCTTACGAACAAAAAGACCCATTGTTAATTTATAAATTTGAAGCCGTTGAGTTATTCAAGAACTTCTTGAACAAAGTAAATGCTGATACCGTTGGCTTCTTGATGAAAGCAGGCGTAGTAGAGATGCGTTTCCAACAATTAGCTCCACCAAAAACAGAAACGCCAAAATTACAAACTAATAAAGCGGCCGAGGAAGGTGGAAGCACAGAGTCGTCTGCGGCAAGATTAAATCCTTTACGTAATGTAAAAATTGCTGACCGCAACCAACGTGTAAGCGTACAATACAAAGACGGAACCGTGAAACGTGACGTAAAATACAAACACGTAGAAGATGATGTCATTGCAGGAAAAGCCGTTTTGGTTGAGTAAATCTCAATTATTTGATAGACAACAAAAAATCCTCGTCAATGGCGAGGATTTTTTGTTGTCTATTATTGGAAACTCAATAAATAACTACTCAAATCTGAAAGCTCTTGTTCTTTTAGTCCCATAGAAGTTGGGTCGGGCATTAGTGATTTCTCCATTTTTTCTTTTTTCAGAATATCGGCTACTTTTACCACGTGTTTTTCGCCTGCAGCATCTTTTATTATGAGATTTTTTCCATTATCACCAATCAGAAACCCCATGTAATATTTCCCTTGTTTGGTTTTGATGGTATATGTTTCAAAACCAAAAACCATGTTTGCCGAAGGGTTGATGATAGCATCTAAGAGGCTTAATTTATCAAATTTTTTATGAATATTGGTCAAATCTGGACCTATTTCATTACCGTTTTCGCCATGTTTATGGCAAGTAGCACAGTATGTAGTGAAAGTTATTTCCCCTTTTTTTACATTTCCTTCCATGCGATTAATAAAGTCTAATTTTAAAGGAGTGCCACTTCTTGGAAAAAACTGACTTGCCAAAATTCGCACTTTTTGCTCAGGATTATTTAAAATAATCTCGCTTATTTCTTTTGCAATTTTATCGTTAATTTGGTAACCAGCTTTCAAATCAACCAAAATATTACCCCCATCTGGGTCTTTTGCCATTTCTTTGGCAATTGTTATTTTTTCTTGTTCAGGCGTGTTTTTATTGATTAGCTTTTCTTTCAAACTCAACATTTTTTTCATGCCCGATGAAACGATTTCTGTCGAAATACTTTCCCAATTCATCAAATCTGCCCATTCGTTGGTTTTTCTGAAGTTTAGCCACCAAACTGCTTGCGTAGAAACATCTTTCTTTGGCGATTTAGATAATTCTATCATCGTTAAAACAGCTTTTTTATCTTTGATAAAAGCCAATGCCGTCAGCGATTTTGAACGACTTTTTTCACTTGATGAATGAATAACATTTGCCTTTAAATCTTCAATCGCTGTGCTTGGGTGCAAACGCCAAGCAATATTTGCTAAACGCTCATCATTGGCGTTTTTGAAGATTGTTTTTGCCAATTCATATACTTGCTCTTCTTTGCGATCGGCGGCCGTTCCAATTGCTTCTAAATACCAATCATCATTGCCATCGTATTTTTGTAATATTTTCGTTATCGTTTTTTCAGCATTCTCGAAAGGAATATCTCGCAATGCAATCGCTACTTCTCGACGAATAGCAGAATTTTGATCAGATGCCATTTTTTCACACAAAAAAACAACACTATTTTGCCCTCGTAAAGCTCTAAAAGCTACCAAACGTATATCTTCATCATTCGAATGTAGTAGATTTTCAACAAATGATTTTCCTTCATCGCCAAGTTGAGCTAAAAGCCAAATAGCTCTTGCTCTATGAAATGGGTTTTCTGACGAAAGTAATACTTTCAAGACAGGAATAGACTTTTGCCCGCCCAAAAATAAAGCCTCAAAGCCTAAATAACGCACATTTTGTGCAGGATTCTTTAAGGCTTCTATTTGTCCTTCTATGCTTGAAACATCAATTTTAGGCGTTACTAATTTTTTCCCTTTAGGTGTAAGTCTATATATTCTTCCATAACCTTTTTTGTCGTGCATGGCGTGTCCACCAACAATTGGATCGTACCAATCGGCTATGAAGATAGAGCCGTCGGTACTTGCACAGACATCCGATGGACGAAACCATTTTCGAGTATCTTTTCCTATTTCGTACCATTCATATTTCTCACTTGATTTTAAACCTTGTGAACTCACCAAATCATTGCGATTGAGCTCAAACCCTGCTCCTTTTTTTGTAGGAAAATAATTAAAGATTACATTCCTACCTGCCTCCGCACTAAGTAACATTCCTCGGTATTTTTCACCAAACGCATCGCCTTCATAAACATGGAAACCTGTGGGCGAACCCGCACCCGTATTATCACAAGCAGGCATAACACCAGGATCTTCTTGATGCCAAGAGGCTGTAAATATATCTTGATTAGGACGACGGTCGGCTTGCCAAGTTCGAGTACCGTCTGATGAAAAATAGCCTGCGTTTCCATTTTCCATCAAAAAACTTGTACGACAAGCTATCACTTGGTCATCATTATCATTTTGCCACATATTTCCGTAGGAATCCATCGCTACTTCGTAAGAATTTCGGAAATTATGCCCCAAAACTTTCAAACCTTTACCATCTTTTCCTATTTTTAAAGCCATCCCTCCTACCCACACACGTCCATCATCAGAAAATTGATTACCGTGATTTTCTTTGTTGTAAGGTGTTCCGCCAGTGTAAATACTTCCCGAACGAAGAGTAAAACCAGCTTTATCTCTTACATGATGAGGACCCGCATTTCCAACATTGAAGAAAAATTGTCCGTCAGGAGTCATCACACCTGAATGCAGCGAATGGTCGTGGTCTTTTCCGCCAAAACCAGTCAGAAAAATTTCTTTCTTATCTGCTTTATCATCACCATTTTCGTCAGTAAAAACATATAAATTGGGAGCTGCCGAAACATAGACTTTATTACCCACCACAGCGATGCCAAGCGGTGAAATCATTTCTTTGTCTTCTGCAAAAACCGTTGATTTGTCTGCTTTGCCATCTTGGTCAGTATCTTCTAAAATCATTACTCGCTCACCTTTTTCATGGTTTAGACGAGTTTCGGGTTTATTATTAAAATCTCGATAATTAACTGCTTCTGTCACCCACACTCTTCCACGTGCATCGACATCAATATTGGTTGGATTATAAAACATTGGAGATTCTGCCCATAATGAAATTTCCATATCATCGGGGCAATACAATTTATTAGAGTCTGCTTCTGAGAAGAAACCATTATTTGTGGAAGCAACATTTAAGGGCTTTTGTAGAGCAGTAAGTACCATTGAGATAACAAAAGCCGCTCCAATTAGTAGATTTTTTTTCATAAAACCTGATTATAAAAGTAAACCCACCTTGTCCAGAAGAACAAAGTGGGTTTCATTAAGATTTGTGTTACGATGTTTCATTTATTTTGTTGAGGTTCTTTCTTCGAATCGCAAAACTTCTTCCAAAGTTTTGTGCCTTTGGCTTGTTCTAAATGTTTTAGTTGAAGTAAATCCACACACATTTTTTGCGTATCCTTCGTGAGAGCATAGACTGCCGCACGAGCGTAGTAAGCATCTATATTTCGTGGGTCCAAATCAAGGCTTTTGGTAAGATTTTTTATTGCCGCTGCATATCTTTTCTGCTCTACATTCATATTTCCCTGCAATAAATAATAATTCGACTCATTAGCATCTATTGTATCTTTAGATGCTTCTGTTTTTCTTTTAGCAGCATTTTTTTCAGACCAACCCATGTCAAAACCCATTTTTATTTCTGCATTTACTGGTTTTCCTTCCCATATTGCTGGAAGCCATTTTCCGTTGCTTGTTTTGATGGCTTCTATGAGTTTGTTATTATATTTCTCATCTGTACTATTCAAAATCTCAATACCTTTTATTTCGCCCAACTTGGTTATAATAAATCGGGCATAAAAATCTCCCACTTTATAGGCAGGAAAATAAAAGTTATCAGAAATAAATTGAGCAGCAGATTTTTCATTATCTATAAAAAACGGTTCAAGATAGTTTCTCTTTGAAATAAAAATAGTATCCTGACCTTTTGTTCGATATTTTTCTGGAAAATAACCTAAATTATGAATGCGTGCTGGTATCAAAGAGATTTTAACCTTTGATGGTGGTGCGAGAGGGTCCTTGGTTATTTCTTGAACAACTAATTTTACATCATTTATTTCTAAAATTTGAATAAATGTCGACCTGCCAACCTGAATGGTATCACCTATTATTTGGTAAGAACTTTTCCCCGATTTGCCATCAATAGTGATTAGAAAATCGCCATTTTCTGAAAAAACATAACGCAGTTGCATATTTTTCACTTCCTCCAATAAAATGGGACTACCATCTTTTAGGCGAATTTCGTCTTTAACCCACTCTCCTATTAGTTTTTCTTTGAGTGTTTGAGCGTAAATTTGTGTTGTGAGTAATAAAAGAAGAAGAGTCTTGCCCATTTTTTGCGAATATATTATGTTGGGCGAAATATAGCAAAAAATGCAAAAACAAAAAAGTCTATCTTCAGAAGAAGACAGACTTTATGAATTTTGGGGAGGTAGATGGGGCTCGAACCCACGACCCTCGGTACCACAAACCGATGCTCTAACCGACTGAGCTACAACCTCCATTTCCGATTTGGAATGCAAATGTAGCTGTTTTTCTTTGACATTCAAAAAAAAATTGCTCAAATTTACCAAATCCACTAAATATCTGACATGAACGAGCGTAGAACATCTTTTTTTGACACCAAAATTGAATTTTTGAAGGGTGTTGGGCCTTCAAAGGCTGAGATTCTCAATAAAGAATTGGGTATCTTTACTTTTGGTGACTTAATAGAATATTATCCTTTTCGCCACGAAGACCGCACACAATTTCATCTTATTAGCGAACTACACGAAGGTTTGAATGGTGCCCAAATCAAAGGTCGGCTACGATCATGGGAAAAAATTGGTGAGGGAGCAAAAGCTCGATTAGTTGGTCAATTTACCGACGGCACTGGCATCATGGAATTAACTTGGTTTCAAGGAATTCCTTGGATGGAGAAAAACCTTCGACTGCAAGGTGATTATGTCATTTATGGTAAGCCAAGCTTGTTTGGCAGTAAATGGCAAATCATGCACCCTGAAATGGATATCCTTACTCCTGAAAATGAGCGTGGGGGATATTTTCAACCTGTTTATTCTCTCACCGATAAACTTCGCAAAAAATATATTGATAGCAAGCAAATTAGTCGTTGGATGCGAACTTTGCTTGAATCGGCAGTGGTAAATATCCACGAAACATTGCCCCCTCCTTTGGTTCAAAAGTTTCGCCTAATCTCTAAGCAAGAAGCCATTTATCATATTCATTTACCAATCAATCAAGAAGCACTTAGGCAAGCTAACCGAAGATTAAAATTTGAAGAATTATTTTATAATCAATTTCGTCTAATCAAACAAAAGTTGATTAGAAAGCAAGATTATGCAGGACAAGTTTTTGATAAAACACAATTATTGACAGAGTTTTATCAAAAACACTTACCTTTTGATTTGACCAATGCCCAAAAAAAAGTAATTCGTGAGATTTTTCAAGATATGCGTTCTGGTAAGCAAATGAATCGCTTATTGCAAGGTGATGTGGGTAGTGGTAAAACAATTGTGGCTTTTATCACGATGCTTTTGGCAATGGATAATGATGCCCAAGCTTGTTTAATGGCTCCAACTGAGATTCTATCTGACCAACATTACACTGGACTTAAAAAGTTTGCAGATTTGATTGGTATCAAAATTGTCGAATTAACAGGTTCGGTTGGTAAAAAACAACGCAGAATCATTGATGCGGGCTTGCTTGATGGGAGTATCAATATTATTGTTGGTACGCACGCTTTGATTGAAGACCATGTACAATTTAAGAACTTAGGTTTATGTGTTATTGATGAACAACACCGTTTTGGCGTTGCTCAACGAGCAAAATTATGGGAGAAAAACCAAAATTTCAGGCCACACATTTTAGTCATGACTGCCACGCCGATTCCTCGAACTTTGGCGATGACTCTTTATGGAGATTTAGATATTTCTATCATTGATGAACTTCCAGCAGGTAGAAAACCTATTAAAACACTACACAAGTATGACGCTGACCGCCTCAGAGTTTTTGAGTTTTTGAGAAGTGAAATACAAAAAGGGCGACAAGTTTATATTGTTTATCCTTTGATTGAAGAATCCGAAACTTTGTCTTTTAAAAACTTGATGGATGGTTATGAAAGTATTTCGAGGGCATTTCCTGAATATGCTTTGAGTATTGTGCATGGAAAAATGGGTTGGAAAGAAAAAGACTACGAAATGCAACGTTTCAAAAATAAAGAAACGCAGATTTTGGTTGCCACGACTGTTATTGAGGTAGGCGTTGATGTGCCAAATGCCTCAGTGATGTTGATAGAAAGTGCCAATCGCTTTGGGCTTTCGCAATTACACCAATTGCGTGGACGTGTGGGGCGTGGAGCAGAGCAATCATATTGCATATTAATGACTGATCATAAATTAGGCAAGGATACTCGCCTTAGAATTGATACAATGGTGAGAACAAACAACGGTTTTGAGATTTCTGAAGTTGATTTATCGCTTCGTGGGCCAGGAGATATGGCAGGAACGCAACAAAGCGGAATGCTTGACCTAAAAGTGGCTGATCTGGCAAAAGATGGTGAGATTTTGAAATATGCTCGTGAAGCTGTAATGGAGATTTTGGACAATGACCCTGAGTTAGAATCAGCTGATAATCAACCGATTAGACAGCATATTAATACTTTGAGAAGTAATGAAACGAATTGGAGTAGGATTAGTTGAGTTTAATCGGTGGTTTCGGCTTCGTTCAACCACATATTCACAATTTTCTCTTTGAATATTTTATTTGTATTTTTGTAAAAACATTCTGCACTATGCTTCCAATCGTTCAACAAATTGCAACAGAGTTTAAGGCAGAGCTTGAAAAACTCTATGGTGATGAATTAGCTGATTTGATTTTGTTTGGCTCTCATGCTCGTGGTGATTTTCATGACGAATCTGACATTGATTTTGCAGTTGTTCTGAAAAATCCTGCTACAACATCTACTTCTGAAATAATGAAGGTTTCAGACGTAGGTAATGATTTGAGTATTAAATATGGTCAATTTATTACTTATATTGGAATGCCCGAATTCAAACTAAAACAATCTAATCTAAGTATATATCAAGAAATAAGAAAAGATGGTATCAGAATATGAACAATCTCTACGAATCTCACCTTTGGCTTGAACGTGCCGAAGATACCCTTCATGCTTCTGATATTAATTTAAAGAACGATCTTCTTTTAGCTTCAGTTAATCGGGCTTACTATGCAATGTTTTACTATGCTATAGCCTTGCTTCGCTCAGAAAATATTATTACCAAATCCCATTCAGGAACATTCAGTAAATTCAGTGAATTATTTATCAAAACTAATCGTATTTCCATCCAATATTCTTCTAATTTTCGTAAAGCATTTGAATACAGACAATCTGTTGATTATGATATTGAGGCTCATGTTTCCGAGGGTGAATGTGAATTGCTTCTCGAAAATGCTCGTGAATTTTATTCGTTTACCAAAATTTATCTTGAAAAACTAAGCTCTAATACCATATAATCAACCGATTAGACAGCATATTAATAGTTTGAGAAGTAATGAAACGAATTGGCGTAGAATTAGTTAAGCTTAATCGGTGGTTTCGGCTTCGTTCAAACATTGATTTTCAGTCTTTGAACAATATATTCTGGTTTCTAAAAAGTATCACTTTTTGTACTATTTAAAGTTTCACCTGTGATTATTGAGTAAAATGAACTAATTGATATAATTTTTCCATTATTTTAGCGAAACCAAATTAAAATAATATGGAAACATTAGGTTATGTAGCGGGCATTTTGACAACATTAGCATTTGTGCCGCAAGTTTTACAGATTTATAAAACCAAGTCCGTCAAAGATGTGTCTTTGTCGATGTTCTTGATTTTTACAGCAGGCGTAATTATGTGGTTAGTGTATGGAATCAAAGTTCATGCTTTTCCTGTCATTGCTGCCAACGCCATCACTTTGATTTTATCATTGGTGATTTTATTCTTCAAATTTAAGTACAGAAAAACTTCGCTTTGAGTTTTTTATTTCGCTGGTTGAGCAAAGCCCCAGTGGAACTACCGAAACCGACGAAATAAAAAACTATTTCTTTTTTTCGATAACTTCATCAATCACAAAGAACGGTCGTTTTTTTACTTCAATATAAATACGACTAATGTATTCGCCAATAATGCCAAGCATTGTCAGCATCACTCCTCCTAAAAAAAACATTCCAACTGCCAACGAAGCCAAGCCCGGTGTTTCTTCGGGCGTATGCCCAAAAACTTTGAAGCCAAATAAACGGTGAACTAAAAAGAAAATACCGACAATCAAAGAAGGAATAGCAATGGTTATACCTAAATAGGTAGAAAGTCGCAATGGAAAACTCGAAAAGCCAAATAAGCCATCAAGTGCCAATTGCACTAATTTTTTGAAAGTATATTTTACTTCTCCTGCGGCACGTTCGGCACGCTCATAAGTTACACCGATTTGCTTAAAACCTGCATAAGCACGCATACCACGTATGAAGCGAATCTGCTCAGGCATATCATGTACAAGTACATTCACCACTTTTCTATCCATCACACAAAAATCTCCAGAATCAAGAGGAATTTCAATATCGGAAATAGCAGCCATGATTCTATAAAAACTCGAATACGCCATTTTCTTGAAAAAACCTTCTTTTCGCTTTGTTCGGACTGCATAAACTACTTCATAACCTTCTCGCCACTTATCCAAAAAACGATATAATTCTTCTGGTGGATCTTGTAAATCGCCATCCATGATTATAATTGCATCACCTTTTGCTTCTTGGATGCCTGCCGAAATAGCTGGCTGATGCCCAAAGTTTCTCGAAAGTTTGATAACCCTCACATGTGCATCTTTCTCTGCCATTACTCGCATCATTGTCAATGAGCTATCACGAGAGCCATCATCTATCAAAACGATTTCGTAATCTTCATTCCATGAAGGAGCAGCATTTGTAAGACGAGTATAAAGATTTTGGAGGTTTTCTTCTTCGTTATAAATCGGGATAACAATCGAAATCATTTGGTTTGCTAAGTAGTCGATGGTCAAAAGTTGCTATATTATTAAAACAACTATGCTCATTTTATGAGTGAATATTATTTTCTTGGGTGCAAAGATATGCTTTTTGAAGCAGAAAAGGAATTTGAGCGGGGTAAGAAAGCAAAAAAGTCTCGACTGTTACAGAGTCAAGACTTTTGCTGAATTAATGCGTATGATGTATAAACGCCGATAGTATATAAAAAGTTTTACGTTCGAAAAATTATTCAACTATTTTTCAAAATATTATCAAAACCCAATTTGGGCTGAAAGTGATGCTCCAAAAGGTACAAAATCAGCATTAATTCCCATTACTTTGCAAGCTTCGGCAGCCACTCTGATTGAGTTGTTTGTGCTTCGTTCATCAGGATAGATATGCACCATGTTTGCTAAATAAAGATTTTCGGTAGATGTTTTACAAGAAGTTACTTTTTCAGAAAAATTCAAATCACAAACCGTTGCGGCAGTATTTGTTTTGAAAACATAAACATTTTTAATCCAATCTTCTGAAAACGCTGGATTTATTTTCTTTAATGGTGGAATCATCACTGCTTTTATTTCATCTTCTGTCATTGTAGCTAATGCTTCACTCATGGCAAAATAACGTGAGAGATAAACGATGTGCGAGCCATTGTACTCTTCTTTAGGAATAAAGTTAGTATGCTCAATCACTCCACCAAACGGATAGCCTTCGTCAGCAACATTCATCCAATAAATATGGCTAAATGATTTTTTCAATTCCAAAATCGTACAAACTGCTCCAAAGTACTCTACTCCGTTGGCATCTAATGGACAGTTCTTGATTTTATCAAAATAAAGTGATGGAATTGTCAAAAGAAATTTACCACCATCAATTGTCAAGTTTTTAGTGATAATTCCTTCTACTTTACCATTCGTTATCTTAAATTCTTCAATTGGTTCATTTTTGATTAACTCCACCCCCATTTCTTGCAAACGAATAATCAACACATCCATCATGGTTTTCCAACTGCCATTGATATAACCAAGGCGTTCGTCGCCACCTTTGCGGGAATTGAGGCGTTGTGCCATTCGACCAATCATCCACGCCAAAGGAACTTTGTTGGCATAAGGTCCAAATTTAATATTGAGCATTGGCTTCCAAAGGGCATCTGTAATATCCTTTCCTGCCCAACGATAAAACCAATCTAAAGTTGAAACCCCTTCGTTTTCTCGCCATTTTGCCAGTTTTCCAAGAAAAAGACTGGTAAAACCAAAACGAGCTTTCCCGATAATTCCAACAGGTTTAAACTTTAATAAATCAAGGGGCGTATTAAAATCATAGATTTTTCCATTTCTGAAAACACCCATGGTAGTTTTTTTGTAGAAAGCTTTGTCCGAAATCTTCAAATCTTCAAGCAACCACCTAAGTTCGGCATCTTGTGTAAAAAAATGGTGGTAATAATGCTCCAGTTGATTTCTGCCTATTTCAAAAGTATTGAGTAGTCCGCCAAACTTATCGCTTCCTTCTATAACTGTTACTTTTACCCCTTGCTTGGCTGCAATGTATGCCGCCGCAAGTCCTGTCATTCCACCACCTATGATTGTTAGTTTTTCCATACGTTTAGCCCCCTAAGCGATACGTCGCACCACCCCGATGAGAGAATTTATTACAGGGTATTTTATTTATTTAATTTCTATTGTTTGTTCTTTGATTACTTTAAACTGGTTGTTTTCGAGCTTGCCGATTTGCATTATGAATTCTCCGATTGGCAAATCTGGTTTTGCTACTTGTATATCAATTCTATTATTATAGAATCTTTGTGTAGTAAGAAATGTAGTAAACTTATTGGCTTGTGTTTCTAAAGGAAAAGCCAAGCGATTTTTTTCATTAGTGAAAATGGCATAATAGCCATCATATCTTGTATTGAAAGGCACAAAAGCATTTTCTATTTCAATATGAAAAGTATTCAATTCTTCCGTAATCTTTAATCGTTCTTTTGTATCTGTTGAAACTTGATTTTCGTAGAGAGCTTTATTTAATGTATCTATTTCGGCAGGTGGTGTATAATTTTTGAAATGAACTCTACTAACCCACAAAATATCATTGACATATTTCATTACTCCTGGCACAAAACCTGCATAATTATAGGGCGGAATTGGTAATTTTTGATAACTATTGATGGGTGCATGATCATCAGGGTTTCTTGAATTAGCAAAAGCATAGAAATAATAGCGTCCGTTATTTTTCCAGTTTAATATGGTTGTTCCGAAAAATTTGCGACGGTTTTCTACATCATCCCAACTTTCATAATATGAAAACGCATTAAACAAAAGAGTAATAACTATTGATATTTGAAGATACTTTTTCCACTGATTTTTATTCAAAACATTGAAAGTACTTAAATAAATAATAATAAATAAGATGATAGAAACTGTTTTGTAGCGACTTGCGAATGCTTGTTCCAAACCCTGACTTGCTCGTGAAGCAGCAAATGCAGCTCCACTCAATCCTACAAAAATAAACGCAGCCAAGAGGAAAAGATTAAATTTGGGATATTTTAATATATTTTGATATAATATACTTGGCTGTTTTTCACTTTTCCACCAAAAATAGATAAAGGTAAACAATTGATATACTACCCATAAAATTAGCAAAACGCCCATTACAATCGCAACTGTATATTTTAGGTTTGTGTCATAAAACTGAACAGTACTATCAATCGGTGAGCCAAAGAAAGCAAAAAAGTCGCCTAAAATAATATGAGGGTATTTTGTGAAGTTTATCATCACATCAGGACGAATACCTGGTTTTTTGAAATCAATGAAGTACAATAGAAAAGAAAGACCAAGAATACTAAAATATTGGATTTTCTCGCTGTGTATTCGTGTATATAAAACTAATGGAATAGCAGCTAAAAATGCAAACATTCCATTACCATTGGTAAACATTGCCAAGAAAAAAAGCAGGTTGGCTAAGTAAAAAGCCCATTTTTGCTTGTAAAAAAGTAACAAAGCAAATCCCCAAAGGCCAAAAATGATAACAGTATTAGGTTGTAAAGAAGTAATTGCCCAAAAAATATTTTCGACTGGTTGAATATTGAAAATGATAAAGATGATGGGAATTAAGTAAGCTAATTTTACATCAATTTCTCGCAAAACTCGGTGAAATACAAAAGGAAGTATCAACAAATAAGATACGCCCATAAGCATCAATGTCTTGTAATTTACTTCGCCAAAAACCTGGTAACAAAATAAGGTGCTGAGACGAACATACAAAATACGGTGTTCGCACATCTGAGAAAACAAAAGAGTCATTTTGTCAGAAATTGTTTCTTGTTGCATCCAGCTTGCTAAAAAGCCTTCGATTCCATGCCAATCGTCATTCCAACCAATATTGAAGGCATTTTGAAAAACAAATACATAAAAGCCAATAATTGGCAATAAAATTAACAAATATGTAATCAGTTTTTTATTCATGCTTTGTTTTGAAGTATGGTTTTATATTTTTTCGACCGACTGAATATAATCTTGAAAATGTACCGCAGGAAGAAAATTGAAATTTACACGGTAAGAAAGTACAGTAAATACTAATATCAATGTGCTAAGAAATGCTTGCATCAAGATTCCAAAAAAGAGAAGTAATCCCCAAAATGGGAAACTAAATTTAAAAAGAAAAACTACTGAAATTCCTAAGATTGCCATCAAAATAAGCAATGAAACCGCTATTAATAATCTTACAGAAACAGTATCTATGTACACAGCAACAGCACTAAGTCCATGAATGACCAATGAGGTATAATTCATTTTTGATTTTCCTGTGTATCTATCTCCCCTTTCCAAGCCGACTGATTTATACAATAATCGTGAACGAATAACACCACCAGGATAATGATTCCATATATCAGAAATATGAGCAACTTTATCTAATAGTATTTTTGGAATCACTGAATAATTACCGAAGTTGATTACTTTTCCTGTTAGAAAAACAAAAATAAATTTATATACTTTATAAAAAATTTTGAAGAAAAAGCTTTCTTTTCGTTTGGTTCGACGAGCGAAAACAATTTCGTTTGCTTTGCTTTTAATTGCCTCATCTAATAAAATGAGTAAATGTTCGGGTTTATCTTCTCCATCAACGTCCATTACCACAACCAAATCTTGTTCCGAATTTTTATTCAGATAAGACAAACCAATGGCTATTGACTTTTGATGTCCTAAATTTTTATTGAGATGAACTATTTCAATGGGATGATTTTTTAACCTATTTTTATCAACTTCCAAACTTGAACAATCGTCCACAACTACGATTTTATAATCTGAGTATTGGGTAGGAGAAAGTACCGTTCGAATTTCTTCAACGAGTTTATACAAACAATCCCAGTCATTAAAAAGTGGTGTAACTATTGCGATTTTGTAAGACATAAAAACCCCCAACCTCTGAAGAGGAGTTAATTCTAATAATTATTTATTTTGCAAATTTAAGAAAAATTACCGTCAAGTTCTTGAATTTGTTTATCATAAGCATTTAAAGTTTGCCTAATTGTAGCATCATATCTAAAACCTAACCATTCATTTACCTCCTCAAACATCTGCTTCCGATTTTTTAAAAAATACAAATTCGTTGATGACTGTACATTACTCAAGCCGCCTCGATGTTTTCGATAAACGCCCATAGCTTCAGGCAAATAGTGGATTTTTCCTGTTGCTGCCAATTGAATCACCAAAGCCCAATCACCTGATGCCGCTCGACTATGCCAATCGACAAATTCTTTTTCACGAAAAATATTTCTGTAAAGCGTTGCCGCAGTGGCAATAAACCACCTGTCCTCTAAAATATCTACAATACTTGACTCTATTTTTTGGTCTTTATCATTGAAAAGATGCTCGGGCGAACCATCTTCGTAAATCACCTGCATATTATGGTGACAAATGCTATAATCAAGATTGGCTTCCATGAAATCTACTTGTTTTTGCAGTTTCAATGGGTCTGTCCAATAATCATCACCTTCGCAAAGTGCTACATAATCACCTTTACAAGCTTTCAAGAGTCCTAAAACGTTGTTTCTTCCCCCAAATTCCTTTGGCTCTTTTGGTCCTTGATTTTTTGTGTGTAAAAAAGCTTGAAAGATATTGGGGTACTTATCAACATATTCCTGAATAATCTGTTGATTATTGTCCGTTGAAGCATCATCACCTATAACGATTTCAAATTCAAAATCTGTCTTTTGCATCAAAGCTCCATCAAGGGTCTGACGAATATATTTCTCGTGATTATAGGTTGGTACACAAACACTAACTTTTGGTGGCATCTTTTCTAATTTGGAAATATGTTAATTTGACGATTTGAAAATGAAATATTTAACATAATTTCCAAATTCTCAAATCTCCAAATTCTCAAATTAATTATTCTTAATTCGATGTGGTAAAAGAGCGAAAAAACTATAAATATTACTCAACCATTTCGGAAAAATATATTCTCTGATAATTTCTTTTTGTATCTCTCTACTGGGTTTTGCTAATCTCAAATATTGAATTGCAACTGGCATTTGTTTAAAATATTTTCCAACAAACTGGTGGCTATCAAGCATCATTCGATAATAACGTGCAATATTTTTATTAAGTGTTGTTTGAAATTTATAGTTTAATTCTTGGTCAATTCCTCGATACATACCAATACGATTTTGTAAAAATTCAGCATCTTTGTATCCATCAGTAAAACTCATACCACTATTACGATTTTTTCGGTAAACAGACATGACTTCATTCATATATTTGAATTTCGCCCCCCCTTTTCCCAATAAAATATAACGAGGAATATCTCCACTTTTTGATTCATGAAACCACTGAGGATAGTGTTTGATTACACCGTTACGAAATAATATCGCCGAAGTAGCAATAAACCAAACTTCATCCTCACCTATAAAATCCTCAACTGTAACGATTGCCTTTTGGTCGGGCGGATTGACAAATTGATTTGGATGTGAATCATCGTCAAAAATAATTTCTGCATTATGAAAGCACGCTACAAAATCTTGATTTTGGTCTAAAAAATCAGCCATCTTTTGGAGTTTTTGATTAGATGTCCAATAATCGTCCCCATCCATTGGAGCAATGTATTTACCTTTAGCTTCAGCCAAAGCCGCTAAAGTATTATTTTTCCCAAATCCTCCAAGGTTTTTCTCATGCAGCATTGGAACAATAATATCTGGGTATTTTGCATAATATTCCTTAATAATTGCAGCCGTCGAATCTGGCGAAGCATCATCTCCGACAATTACCTCAAACTTAAAGTTCACTTCTTGTGAAAGAATCGAATCAAGTGTTTTACGAATAAACTTTTCGTGGTTATACGTCAACACCATGACACTGACTTTAATATCTTTATATGCTTCTTCTACAGGAAATGGAGTAGCCGATTGTTCTTTTTTCAAGGAATTAAAATATTTTCTATTTGATATTGTTGTAACCAATCATCCGACAAAATTACATCTAAAAAACTTTTTAGGAGCGAAAATCCGCAAAACATTGTTTATTCCAACAATTTATTTCATTTCTAATACGTTCAAACCAAGAAATCGTCTTATTTTTACATCGAAAAATACAAACAAACTATAAAACCATCATGCCTGTTACCACTGAAACTTATCCTTGGCGGAAATTCTATCCGCAGGGGGTTCCCTACGAAATAAATCCAGAGGCCTATCCATCTCTTTTAGAATTGATGGATGAAGGTTTTGAAAAATTCAGCCATAAGTCTGCCTACGCTTGTATGGGTAAAGAAATCACTTATGCACAATTAAATACCCTCTCTCGTAATTTTGCCGCATATTTGCAAAGTATTGGAATGGAAAAAGGCGACCGAATTGCAATCCAAATGCCTAACGTACTGCAATATCCTGTGGCCATGTTTGGTGCTTTGCGTGCTGGATTGACGGTTGTCAATACAAATCCGCTTTATACACCTCGGGAAATGGAGCATCAATTCAAAGATTCAGGGGCAAAAGCAATTGTTATTGTAGAAAATTTTGCTTCGAGCCTTGAAAAAATCATTACAAATACAAATATTAAGCATGTTTTTGTCACACAATTAGGTGATATGCTTGGCTTTCCAAAAAAACAAATTGTTAATTTTGTTGTAAAAAGTGTCAAGAAAATGGTTCCAGATTTCAACTTGCCTTCAGCTGTATCTTTTACTGATGCGGTGAAAAAAGGAGCAAGTCTGACATGGACAAAACCAAGTGTAAAACTTACGGATTTAGCTTTTATTCAATATACCGGCGGAACGACTGGTGTCTCGAAAGGAGCATCGCTTACTCACAGAAATATTATTGCTAACCTTGAAGCCAACAACGCTTGGCAGGGTGTTTTGACAAATAAAATTTCTGATGAAAAAATTGTGATGGTAGCTGCTTTACCTCTTTACCATATTTATGCTTTAACAGTAAATGCTTTGACCGCTCTAAAAATAGGAACGATGAATTTGCTCATCACCAATCCTCGTGATTTAGATGCATTTATAAAAGATCTGAAGAAATATCCTCCCCATATTTTTACAGGTGTCAATACTTTGTATAATGGTTTGCTCAATCACCCGAAAATCGGAGAAGTTGATTTCAGTAATTTGATTATTACTTCAGCGGGCGGAATGGCTTTACAAGGTGTTGTAGCCAATCGTTGGAAAGAATTAACAGGAAATCTTCCAACTGAAGGTTATGGCTTATCTGAAACGTCACCTGTGCTTACATCTAATCCTTTGGTTGGAGAAAATAGGGTTGGTACAATTGGTATTCCTTGGCCAAGTACAGAGATAAAAATCTTAAAAGATGATGAAACTTGGGCAGATATTGGTGAACCTGGCGAAATTGTTGCTTTCGGCCCGCAAGTAATGGCGGGGTACTACAATCGTCCTGACGAAACAGCCAAAGTAACTTTTATTGATAACGACAAAAAATCATGGTTCAGAACTGGTGATGTGGGTGTCATGAGTGCCGATGGATACTTTAAGATTGTCGATAGAAAGAAAGATATGATTTTGGTGTCGGGCTTTAATGTTTATCCAAATGAAATTGAAGATGTGGTGGCTACTTGCCCTGGCGTTTTGGAAGTTGCTTGCATTGGCGTAGCAGATGCAAAGTCAACCGAAGCCGTAAAGATTTTCGTTGTAAAAAAAGACCAAAATTTAACTTCTGAACAAATTCAGTCTTATTGCCGAGAAAACCTAACTGGTTATAAGTGTCCTAAACACATTGAGTTTCGCACCGAATTACCAAAAACAAATGTTGGTAAGATTTTGCGTCGAACTTTGAAAGAAGAGGAAATGGCGAAGAAATAGATTTTAGAAACGAGATTCGAGACAAAAGTTTTTTATCAAAAAAGCCCTCATTTTGTTATTAAATGAGGGCTTTTTGTTGAATTTATCCATCAATTTTTCTTAGAATTGCCTATTTAATATCAAAAATCTGGTTATTTTTGTATATAAATATTTAGAAAATGACTAAAGAAGTAAGTCCAAAGTTGATTTTGCACAAACCTACTCGTAAATATACCCTTGAAGCATATTTACGAAAAGAAGCAAACTCTATCCACAAACATGAATTTATAAACGGCGAAATAATCAAAATGCCAAACGCAAGAGGACCACACAATTTAATAGCGATGAATATTGCTGTTGATATGACTTACGCAACCGAGAACATAGGAAAAAACTTCCTTTTTTATGGTTCCGACCAAAAAATTTATTTTCCAAGTCTTGATGAAGGCGTGTATGCAGATTCTTTAGCTGTTTCTGAAAAACCATTATATTGGGATAACGACGATTTATTATTGATAAATCCTATTTTAGTTGTGGAAGTATTATCGAAAAGCACGCAAAAATATGACCGCACAGGAAAATTTGACAAATACAAAACCCTTGAATCCTTTAAAGAATATGTAATGATTCGTCAAAATGAGTGCTACGCAGAAGTTTGGTACAGAGAACGCCCTGGTCTTTGGCATGAAACGATTGTAACAGATATTGAAGGAAAATTACCTCTCCAATCGCTCGGCGTTGAAATTTCGATGAAGCGTATTTATAAGAATGTGAGTTTTTGAGAATAAAAAAATGTTCTAGTTCTTGAAAAAGATTATTTTGTAGGAACAGAAAATTAAATAAAAATTTTAAAAGTAATTCTCTTTTTCCCAGTTCGACCCAATCCTTCTCAATGTATCAACAAAAACCCCTCAAAAACAAAAACTTTTGAGGGGTTTTTCGTTTCTATGTAGCAATACCTTAACTTTGCACACTTAATTTTTTGAATACAAAGAAGATATGATCGAAACTCCGCAAAAATACACCGTTACCGCCGCTTTGATTTATGCCAATGGCCCCATTCATATTGGGCATTTGGCTGGCTGTTATATTCCTGCAGATATTTATGTCCGTTATCTCCGTTCTAAAGGGGCTGATGTGGCATTTATCAGTGGTACTGACGAACACGGCGTGCCGATTACCGTAAAAGCCCGTAAAGAAGGAAAAACGCCTCAACAAGTCGTTGATTTTTACTACGAACAAATCAAAAATTCATTTGCTGATTTTGGTATTTCATTCGATATTTATTCTCGTACTTCCAATCAAACGCATCATAAAAACTCACAAGAGATTTTTACGACTTTGTACAACAAAGGCTATTTTGATGAAGAAACCAGCGAACAATATTTTGATGAAGTGGCTCAACAATTTTTGGCAGATAGATATATCGTTGGTGAATGTCCTGTTTGTGCAAATCCAAATGCTTATGGCGACCAATGTGAAAAATGTGGTTCGACACTTTCACCAACTGAATTGAAAAATCCTCGTTCGACACTTTCTGGTTCAAAACCAATCATGAAAAGTACCAAAAACTGGTATTTGCCACTTGATCGTATGCAGCCCGAAATCGAAAAGTATGTGAATAACCACAAAGAATGGAAATCTAATGTTTTTGGTCAATGTCAGTCTTGGCTAAAAGATGGACTTAGACCTCGTGCCATGACTCGTGATTTGGACTGGGGAATCAGCGTGCCTTTACCTGATACAGAAGGTAAGGTTTTGTATGTTTGGTTTGATGCACCAATTGGCTACATTACATTTACCCAAGAGTGGGCAGCTCAAACTGGCAAAAACTGGGAAGATTACTGGAAAAATGACACCACTAAGTTGGTGCATTTTATCGGTAAAGATAATATTGTTTTCCACTGTATTATCTTCCCTGCGATGTTGATGGCAGAAGGAAGCTATATTTTGGCTGATAATGTGCCTGCCAATGAATTTATGAATTTGGAAGGTGATAAAATTTCGACTTCAAGAAATTGGGCAGTTTGGTTGCATGAATATTTGGAAGAATTCCCAAATAAGCAAGATGTATTGCGTTATGCTCTTTCGGCAAATATGCCCGAATCGAAAGACAATGATTTTACTTGGAAAGATTTTCAAACTAAGAATAACAGTGAGTTAGTTGCCATTTACGGAAACTTTGTCAATCGTGCGGTTGTGCTTACACATAAATTTTACGGTGGAAAAGTTCCTGCACAAGGCGAATTGACTGACTATGACAAAGAAACGATTGCAACCTTAGCGGATTTTCCAAAGAAAATTGGCGATTCAATTGAAAACTATCGTTTCCGTGAAGGTTTGGCAAATATGATGGATTTGGCACGTTTAGGTAATAAATATTTGGCCGAAACTGAGCCGTGGAAAGTAATCAAAGAAAATCCTGCTCGTGTTGAAACAATCATGAATATCGCTTTACAGATTGCTGCCAACTTGGCGATTTTGTCAGAGCCATTCTTGCCATTTACGGCAGAGAAATTAAGAAAACAATTAGGTTTGACTGAAACAACTTGGGCAGAAACTGGAGGAGCAGACTTATTGCCTGTTGGCACATTGATTGGCGAATCAAGTCTATTATTTGAAAAAATTGAAGATGATGCCATTGAAAAGCAAGTAAAAAAATTACAAGAATCAAAACGAATGAATGAATTAGAAAATGTGAAAGTGCCTGCTTTGAAGGAAACTATTCAATACGATGATTTTGCCAAATTAGATATTCGCATCGGCACAATCTTAGAAGCGGAGAAACTTCCCAAAAGTGATAAATTATTGAAGTTTTTAGTAGATGATGGTTTTGAAAAACGCACTATTTTGAGTGGAATAGCAAAGCATTTTTCACCAGAAGAAATGATTGGGAAACAAGTTACATTCTTGGCAAATCTTGCTCCTAGAAAAATGATGGGGATAGAATCAAATGGTATGATTTTGATGGCAGAAAACCGTGATGGTAGTTTGGCACTTCTCCAACCCCATAAAGAGGTTTGGAATGGAGGCCCTGTTAGTTAAAACATTGAGCGAATGAATGAATGATTTTGTGAATGAGTGATTATTATAGTTTAAAAAATCACTCATTCGCTCAATTACTAAATTTTTCAAACACCACCTTTCACAAAAGGCAATTTCGTAACTACGCCTTTCAGTAATTTCTCTCTTACTTTGATATAAACTTCTGTTCCGACTTTGGCGAATGCTGTTGGAACATGTCCCATTGCAATTCCTTTTTGTAAAGTTGGCGATTGTGTTCCAGAAGTAACTTCTCCTAACTTGTTTCCTTCGGCATCACAAATTTCATAATGACTGCGAGGAATAGCTCGGTCAATCATTTCAATTCCAACCAATTTACGCTTTAATCCTGCTTCTTTCTGAGCTTTTAGATTTTCTGAATTGATGAAGTTTTTAGTAAACTTCGTCACCCAACCTAAACCTGCTTCCAAAGGCGAATCAGTATCATTCAATTCATGACCGTAGAGACAATAGCCCATTTCTAAACGCAGTGTATCTCTTGCACCTAAACCAATGGGTTTGATATCAAACTCTGCTCCTACTTCAAAAATTGCATTCCACATTTTTTCGGCGTCATTGTTCCAAACATAAATTTCAAAACCACCTGCACCTGTATAGCCTGTTGCCGAAATTATTACATCATCAATACCTGCCAATGTTCCTGCTTTGTAAGTATAATAGTCCATTGAAGCCAAATCTATATCTGTTAGCTTTTGAAGTGTTGGTAATGCCTTTGGTCCTTGAACGGCAAACAAGCATAACTTATCTGATATATTTTCAAGTTCGACGCCAAACGTATTATTTTGGTTAATCCAATTCCAATCTTTTTCGATATTGGAAGCATTTACTACTAAATAATATTCGTTTTCGTTCCAGCGATAAACCAATAAATCATCTACTACCCCACCCTCATTATTCGGAAAATAAGCATATTGAACTTTTCCATCAAACAGCACGGAAACATCATTTGATACAACATGTTGTAAAAACTCAGTTGCTCGCTCGCCTTTTACCACAAATTCACCCATGTGAGAAACATCAAAAACACCTACACCGTTTCTTACGCAATTGTGTTCTTCAATATCTGATGAATAACGAACTGGCATCATAAAGCCACCAAATGGCACCATTTTCCCACCCAATTTTTCATGTAAATCATTCAGTGGTATTCTTTTGTTTTCTGCTTCCATTAAAATTTGATATTTATTGATGAAAAAAATGTTTTTTTATTAAAAATTCTAAAAGATTGAAATGTGAGACTTGTTAAAGGTGTCCCACATCTTTTTATTTTACTCTCCAAAAGCCTCTCTCAAAACTTCTTTATCATCGAAATGATGTTTTACTCCTTTGATGTCTTGGTAGGTTTCATGGCCTTTTCCTGCTACTAAAATAATATCTTCAGGTTTTGCCATTTGTACGGCAGCTAAAATTGCTTCGTGGCGGTCTTCAATGGTTTCTGTTTTTTTGAAATGAATCGCAGGAACACCTTTTTGCATTTGAGCTAAAATATCCATCGGATCTTCATTTCTTGGATTATCTGAAGTTAAAATCACTTTGTCACTAAACTTACATGCTATTTCCGCCATGATTGGTCTCTTGGCTGCATCACGATTTCCTCCACAACCAACAACAGTTATGATTTGTTGACTACCTTCTCTTAAATCAACTATTGTTTCTAAGACATTTTTCAAAGCATCAGGCGTGTGTGCATAGTCAACAATTCCAACAATATTATTTTTGGATACAATTTGTTCAAAACGTCCTGCGGGAGGTTTAATGTCTGAAAGTTGCATCAAAACTTCATCTGAATCTTCTCCTAATAAAACTGCTGCTCCATAAACTCCTAACAAATTATACGCATTAAAAGAACCTATTAATTTAAACCAAACCTCTTTGTTATCAATTTCCATTTGAAGTCCAAAAAGTCCTGATGCTAACACTTTTCCTTTGTATGTACCAATGTTTTTAAGTGAGTAGGTTTCTTTTCTTGCTGCTGTGTTTTGCAACATGACTTTCCCTACTTTATCGTCTGTATTTACTAAAGCAAAAGCTGTGGCCGGCAATTGATCGAAAAAACCTTTTTTTGCTTTTAAATAATTATCAAATGTTCCATGAAAATCAAGATGGTCATGTGTTAAATTGGTAAAAATCCCTCCTACAAATTGTAAGCCTCTGATACGTTCTTGCACCACTGCATGCGAGCTTACTTCCATAAAGCAGTAAGTTACACCTTTTTGCACCATTTCCGCCAGCAGTTCGTTTACTTTTACTGAGTCAGGTGTTGTATGGGTTGATGGGATAATTTCGTCATCAATCTGATTTTGAACAGTTGAAAGTAACCCACATCGGTAACCTAATTTTCTAAACAATCTGAATAATAATGTTGCTATTGATGTTTTTCCATTTGTACCTGTTACTCCAACTAATTTTAGTTTATTTGATGGGTGCTGGTAGAAATTAGCAGCAGCAAATCCCATTGCTTTTGCAGAGTTTTCAACTTGCAAATAAGTAACTTCGTCTTTTAATGATTCAGGAAGGTGTTCGCATAAAATAGCATTTGCTCCTTTTTCTATGGCTGTTGCTATAAAATTATGACCATCTACTTGTGTGCCACCTATTGCTACAAAAAGACTTCCTTCTTGTACTTGTCGAGAATCAAAAACGATGTTTGTTATTTCTATGTCTGTCTTTCCTGCAACTGTTTGGAGAGACATTTTGTAAAGGATTTCGCTTAATATCATTGTTTTTTACTTTAAGCCTTAAGCGTTACACTTTAGGCTTTTTTTTAAATATTATAGAATTGCATATTGCTTAAAGTTCTTATTCAACCACAAAATCATAATTCCCACTAAAAACTTCAAAAATTGCTTTGTCTTTTTCAGTTTTAATGTAGTTTATTCCTTCAATTTTGACAGGCTTTTTCTTAACAATAAATGGTTTGCCACTTTCTTTTATATTATTGATTGTTTTTCCTGCTTGTAATGGTAATTGTATTTGTACAGAAGCATTTGCTGGAATGCTCAATTTTAGATTAAACTTATTTCCTTGTAAAGCCCATTGGCTGGTGATTTGTCCATAATTCGACTCATACGTTTTTGACTCTGCAATCAAAGTTGGTATGATTACAAGTCTGGGTTCATTTAAGTTAGGTTCTTTTATAATTTTTTTTGCATAAATTTTTGTTAAAATTTCTTCTGAATAAGCTACATTTTCAACAAAAGGCGTATTCTCATAAATTACTTTTGCTATCAAAGTATTTTCATCTGGCTTTTTGGGTAATCCTTCTACTTCAACATATCTAAATCCATGATAGGTAAATTTAGGTTCCCATTTTTCAACACCATAACCTTTCAAAATATATTTATCGGTTGGTTTAATTCCTTTTTGGTCTGCCAAGCCTTTTTCGGTCAATGTTTCTGCATATTTTAGTTCAACTTCTTTTGTTGCTTTACCTTCTGTTTGTAAATAGGTGAAACCAACAATATTTTGGCCAAAATCAAAAATGTAACGACCTTTTCTTGGTTCGTTTATTTTTACTGCTTTGATTTCCTTGATTATTTGTGCCTGTGGAGTGATCAATGGCTTCAATTCTAATTTGTTTTCAACGTCATCCATAATAGCTGCATTTTCCCAATCTTTTCCATATTCCAGCTGTGCATTGTAAACTTCGCCTCCATATATTGAATTTGAAACAATTGGTGAAAGTCGAGTTTTCCAGCTTCCATCTGAAATCACTGTTTGGCGTGAACCATCATAAAACTCAAGTTCCATTTGAAATAACAAGCGACAAAGATTCTTATTACTCATCCAAGCATTTCCTAATGTAACTGTTATGAAATTTATACCTATCGTTAAATCATCATTCGAGATTTCATAAATTTGGTATGGGATCGTTTTCATGGCATTTGTAAAACCTGGCGTTAGAATATCCTGACCTACTTTTTTTCCATTAAAAATTAAATGATAAGCACCCACACCTGTTACATAAATTCTGGCTCTTGTGGCACGTTTACCCAAATTAAACTCTTTCTGTAGCTCCACTGATTTACCCTCCGTCCCATTTTTACCAATCCAATGAGCAGACCAATCTTCTTTTTTTAGCAAAGCCATCTCCCACCAAGTTGATTCGCTGTAAGGTGTTGGTTTATTTTTCTCATTCCAAATCTTTACTTTCCAAAAATATCGCTTGCGTGATTCCAAAGGTTTTCCAGCATAATCCACGCCTAATGATTGGTCAGATTTTATCATGCCCGAATTCCAAATATTTCCATTGTCTTTTTTAAGGTCTGCTTCATTATCTGCTACTAAAATCTGATAAGCTGTTTGTTTAGTTCCTCTTGTAACAGACTTGATTTGCCATGAAAGGCGTGGTTTTGTTATTTCCATTCCAAAAGGTTTTTCTTCATATTCACAACGGAGTTTTTCAACTGTCTGTGCTTTAGTATTCATTAAAACTAAAATTGTGAAAAAAGAAAGAAGGATTTTTTTCATAAAATTCTATTTGGTTTCAGGTACAAATTTACCGTTTTATTATTTTTTCGGCAATTTCTTAAAATATTCTCTATTAATTATGCTATTAATGTGTATTTGTTCGATAATACACACCTTTTCCCTTTTATCCCTCAAAACTTCTGCTTCGTCAAACAAAACTTTCCATTCTTTTCAGTCGTTACTACATTTGAAGCTAAACTTCGTTTTGTATTATAAATTTTATATAAACTATTCATTATCAACTATTATTTCTACAAAAAATCCAATTTATGAAAAAAGTATCTCTATTATTTTTTACTCTTCTTTTCACGTGGAATGTTTCTGCACAAGAAAAATTTACAGTTAGTGGCTACATCAAAGATGTCTCAAATGGTGAAGGTTTGATTGGCGTGTCAATCTATGTCCAAGAAGTAAAATCTGGTACCCAAACCAACCCTTATGGCTTTTATTCTTTGACGCTTCCAAAAGGAACGTATAATTTGGTTTTAACTTATGTCGGTTTTGAAAAAATTACTAAAAAGGTAGATTTGAGTCAAGATGTAAAATTAGATGTCGAGTTAAAAGATGATTCTAAACTTTTACAAGAAGTAGTAATTACAACTAAAAAAGCAGATGATAATGTCAAGAATATTGAAATGTCTGTCAATAAAATTGATATTAAAACCATGCAAAAAATGCCTGCTTTGCTTGGTGAAGTTGATATTATTAAAAGTATTCAGTTTTTGCCTGGCGTAACTTCCGTTGGTGAAGGAGCTTCTGGTTTCAATGTTCGTGGCGGTGGAATTGACCAAAATTTAGTTTTGCTTGACGAAGCTCCCGTTTATAATTCTTCTCACCTTTTTGGTTTTTTCTCTGTTTTCAACCCTGATGCTGTAAAAGATGTAAAATTGATTAAAGGTGGAATTCCTTCGCAGTATGGTGGTAGAGTATCTTCTATACTTGATGTTCGTATGAAAGAAGGTAATGCAAAAAAACCACAATTTTCTGGAGGTATTGGTAGTATATTCTCCAGATTTACTTACGAAAGACCTTTCTTAAAAGATAAAGGTTCTTTTATCGTCGCACTTCGTCGCTCTTATATTGATATTTTAGCAAAACCATTTTTGAATTCTGATTTAAAAGGGACAAGCTTTTACTTTTATGACTTTACAGCAAAAGCTAATTTTAGAGCCAATGAAAAGAATACTTTCTTTCTTTCAGGTTATTTTGGTCGTGATACTTTCGGTGCCGACTTTGGCTTTAATTGGGGAAATGCCACTACAAGTTTCCGCTGGAATCATGTTTTCAATAATAAGCTTTTCTTGAATAACACTGTCTTTTATAGCAATTACGACTATGCTTTACAGTCTGACCTAAAGGAAAAAAATAACCAAGATGCTTTTCGCTGGAAATCTAATATTATCACTTATAGCATCAAACCTGACTTTACTTATTATCCAAATACTAACAATACCGTCACTTTTGGTGGACAATTAACTTATTATACTTTTAATCCTGGTCAAGCTGTTGCTATTTCTGGTGGTGTTGAACGAGCGATTGGGCTTGATGATAAATTTGCTGTTGAAAGTGCTATTTATATCGGAAATGAGCAAAAAATCAATTCAAAAATTTCGTTACAATATGGTTTACGTTATTCGCTTTATAATTATTTAGGTAAAGGGAAAGCATTGGAGTTAAGTGCTGCAACAACTGACGGTGAGCGTAGAAGTGTAACCAAAACAACTCTTTTTGATTGGGGAAAAAGTATTCAACAATATGGTAATTTTGAACCTCGTTTTGCTGCCAATTTTGGACTTGGACAAGATAATTCGATTAAGTTGAGTTATAATCGTTTGGCTCAATATTTACATTTACTATCAAATACAACAGCCTCCTCTCCTCTTGATGTTTGGACTCCAAGTAGTAATAATATCAAACCTCAATTAGCTGACCAACTTGCTTTAGGATATTTCCATAATTTCAATGATAATCTTTTTGAAACTTCTGTTGAGCTCTATTACAAAAAACTTTACAATCAAATTGATTATGTAAGAAATGCCGATTTGTTACTAAATCCAGCAGTAGAAGCTGATTTACTTTTTGGAAAAGGTAGAGCTTATGGTATTGAATTTTATGTAAAAAAGGCTAAAGGAAAATTCAATGGTTGGGTTAGTTATACTTTGGCTCGTACCGAAAGAAAAATTGAAGGCTTAAATCAAAATCAATGGTTTCCCAGTAGAATTGATAAAACACATAATTTGGCTATTGTTGGAATTTATGATTTGAACAAACGTTGGACTTTTTCCACAAACTTTACACTTAGTACAGGTACACCTGCGAGTTTCCCAACTAATAAGTTTATTTGGCAAGATTATGCACTTCCTCATAATTATTATGATACTCGAAATGCCTATCGAATTCCTGCTTCTCATCGTTTAGATTTGGCCGCTACTCGACAAACCAAATACGCCTTTTTTAAACATGGCACTGGCGAATGGGTATTTTCTATCTATAATGTTTATAATCGTCGAAATCCTTTTTCAGTTTTTGTGCGTCAAAATGAAACTGACCCCACTAAAACTGAAGCAGTACGTTATGCAGTTTTTGGTTCAATTATTCCTGCGGTAACTTATAACTTTAAATTTTGATTAGTAATTCTATTTTCTAAATTGACCTTTTATTTTAAAAATCAATGAAAAATACACTTTCAATACTTATAATACTTTTTATATCGGTTTCTTTATTTTCCTGTACAGACGTTATTGAAATTGATGTAAAAGATGGCGTTTCTCAATTATCAGTTGATGCTTTGATCAATAATAAAAGTGAAACTCAAACTATCAAATTAACACTTACACAAGGCTATTTTGATAATTCACCAATCAAGCCAGCTTTAGGAGCTAATGTAATTTTGTTCGACCAAGATAGCGTTGCCTATCAATTTAAAGATTTAAAAAACACTGGTGTTTATTCTTATGATGGCAAAGCTAATCCCTTAAATAAAATAGGTAAGCAATATGCTCTATATATTAATTATGCTGGTGAAGAATATGTTTCGCTTTCAAAATTGAATCGTGTGCCAAAGATTGATTCAATTAGTTATGAAGTTGATAAACTACCTGTAAAGCCTGAAAATGGTCCACAAGAAGGTTTTTTGCCACAATTTTATGCCAAAGATTTTGATGGAGAAGGAGACTGCTACTGGATAAAGTCCGCTAAGAATAATAAATATTTTTCTAAGGCTACCGAAATTACAGTTGCTTATGATGCTGGTTTTAGCCCTGGTTCAAAGAGTGATGGGCTTTTGTTTATTTTACCTATTCGTACTTCTGTTGGTCGTGAACTTTATTCCGACAAAGACACTCTAAAAGTTGATGTTTATTCAACTACCCCAGAACAGTTTTATTACTTACAATTTGTTTCTCAGGTTTCACAAGATGGAAGTCTTTTTTCGACTCCCCTATCTAACATTCCTACCAACATCATCAACAGAAATGAAAAATCTATTAAAAAAGCTGTTGGTTTTTTTGGTATGTCGGCTGTAAGTTCGATGGAAACTATTATTGATAAAAGTAAGGCAAAGCCAAAGAAATAATATATAATAAAAAAATTACTGCATTTTAAAATAGTTGCTTCCAAGTTCCTTTCATGTAATTATACTTTAAGGTACTTGGAAGTGCTTTCCAAAAATATTTATTTACTTCTACGGCAAATGATGGCTGCATATAGCAGTTTATTACACAACCTTCACACTCTTTCAATTTCCCTTCTAAGGCAACAACTTCTTGTACTTCTTTTGAATGATATAATTCAGCAAGGTTTCCCTTAATTTCAAAATCTTTTGTTCCAAGATGATAGCAAGGAAGTACCAATTTATTTTCTGGAGAAATCACTATTGTTGTTGAAGCTGCTTTACAAACTGGATTTTCAACATGATTTCCCCCATTTTGACGAAGAGAAATAAACGCTTCATTCAAATAAACATTTTTTTGTTTTCCCCACCACAAAAGTTTCTTTAAACTCTCATCCGAAAGGTTTTCTCCAGTATCTACTTCATTATAATTAAATACTGGATTTAAAATTAACACCAAATTATTGGGTTGTGTAATTTCATTCCACACTCTTTCTATTTTATCCACATTTTGTTCAAAAACTGTGAACATTATATCTGGTCGTTCTCCTATTTTTTTCGCAATTTGTATAGAATCAAGTAATTTATCGAAACACTTTACCCCTCTCGATAAATTATGTTCTTCTTCGTTTGGTGAGTCCAGCGAGAAGTGCAGCATATCAATTTTTCCTTTTAAACGATCAGCATACTTTGGATAAAGGAGTGTATTTGTAGTGACAGTTGTGAGTAGTCCAGCTTTTTTCGTTTCTTCTAAAAGCACATCTAATTCACGGTGAAGTAGAGGCTCTCCACCTGTGAAATCAATGACTTTAACACCTAATTTTTTGAGGTCTTTAAGGTTTTCTCGAAAGTTAACGAGTGTAATGTAAGGTGATGGTTTTTCCCAAATATCACAAAAGCTACACGTTGCATTGCAACGATATGTTATGTAGTAATTACAAAGTACTGGTTTTTTTATTAGCCTCATTTTTAATCTTGATTTTTGGAATTTACAGGATTTTCAGATTGACAAATTGACCTATAAATTTCTGTCAATCATGATTATTTTAACATTTGTAATAAACTTGCTAACTTATCTTTTAAATCTTTTCTATCAACAATAAAATCCAGAAAACCGTGTTCTAATACAAACTCAGCAGTTTGAAAACCTTTTGGTAATTCTTTTCCAATTGTTTCTTTGATTACTCTTGGACCTGCAAAACCTATCAATGCTTCAGGTTCCGATATGTTAAAATCTCCGAGCATCGCATACGATGCTGTTACTCCACCTGTTGTTGGGTCAGTTAATAAAGATATGTAAGGTATATTTGCTTCTGCCAATTGAGCCAAACGAGCTGATGTTTTAGCCATTTGCATTAAAGAAAAACCAGCTTCCATCATTCTCGCTCCTCCTGATTTTGATATCATCAGAAATGGTATTTTTTCTTTTAAAGCATATTCTATTCCACGTGCAATTTTTTCTCCAACCACTGACCCCATTGAACCGCCTATAAAGCTAAAGTCCATACAAGTGATTACAATATCAATATCTGACATTTTTCCATAGGCTGTTCTAGCGGCATCTTTTAAACCTGATTTTTTTTCAGTTGACCTAATTCTATCAACATAAGATTTTGTGTCAGTAAATTTGAGAGGGTCTCCAGAATGTAAGTTTGCATCTAATTCTGTGTATTCACCTTCATCAAAAAGTATTTGAAAATATGCTTCTGAACCTATTTTTTCGTGGTAGTTGCAATTTATACAAGTGAAAGCATTCAGTTTATGCTCACGAGTGTGCATTGCTTTTTTACAATTCGGACACTGATACCAAAGCCCATCAGGAGCTTCACGTTTCATTTCCGTAGGTGTTTGAATTCCTTTATCTGTTCTCTTAAACCAAGACATATATTGTTATTGTATTTTAAGGGAACAAAGGTAAATAATCTTAGGCGTTGATTTGTGGTCTGTTACTCAAAAAATTTATTTATTTATATAATAAAACAAAAAAGTCTTCGAATTATTCAAAGACTTTTTTGTTTTTGTTTTACTTTTAATTTGATGTTCTTATTTTTTTATCTGGTAAATAACCTTTTTTTTCTATATCATTTATGTAAAATGTATCTTCTCTTCTTCCATCTGGATATATTCTCATTGCTTTTCCATGTTTCATATTATTTTCAACTCTTGCGACTAATCTAATATTATTATTGAATATAAAATAGCCTTTTTCATCATTCATTAGCCCATTTTTATACTTTCCCACATACTTATCCCCATTTTTGTAGAAAAATGATCCATTACCTTCATATTTTCCATTTTTGAAGTTTCCTACATATTTTTTTTCTCCATCAGCATAAAATTCTACACCTCTTCCCTCTCTTTTACTATTTCTCCATTCACCTTCATACTTTTCTTCAGTTTTTGGATTAATCATTTTTCCAAAGCCATTTCCACAATCTCCTTCAAAACACCCCCCTTTTTTCGTACTTTCTTCAGAATTTTCAACTTTTGTAGTATTACTAATAATTACTTCAGGCTTCTTCGGAATGTTTTCTGAGTTATCAACAGACTTTTCCACTTTATCCACATCTCCTTGATTATTTGGACTTTGTGGGAGTGTTCTTGGTTGCTGCTGAGGTATTGGTTGTGGGTTTGTTTTTGTAGGATATTCTTGATGTCCTTCTTGGCTTTTTGTTTGTGTAAAAATACTACCGTCATTTTTCTTAACATTTGGATATAAATCTTGTGCATTATCATATCCTTTTTTTATTGCTGCTAATCTCTTTGGTCTTGCAGGATGTGTACCGCCATCATAATCTGAAGTAAGTTTATATATTGCTGCTTGTGCTTCTTTTAGCGTTGCTCCCATTTGGTACATTACAAATCCAGAGAATTCGTCAGCCTCTAATTCCTTTGCCGGATCGCTTCCACCTTCAATGATTGTATGTCCTTGTAAATGGTGCCCAATTTCATGAGCTAATATACTTAATGCCCCCCAATCTGATTTTGATAAATCATTGGCTTTTTTCATAAAGGAGCCATCATATACAATCAAACGAGTTTGTCCTTGAATTGCTGCAAAGCAATTATCTGTATTTGGACATTCCATTACATAAAAGTTTCTTTTTAATCCACTTCTTCTAACAATTTCATCAACAGCTTTTTCAGCTACTTCTTTCGACCTAAAGCTAAATTGACTACAAAATGCCTTTTCATTTATTTTCTGTCCATAATAGTTATAGCCAAAAGACTTAACGCGTTCTTCTTGTGCATGAGCTACTATTAATAATGTTGATAACACTGTGGACAGTGTGCATAACTTAAAATTCATGGAAATGAAAGTTTAAATATGATTTGATAATTATTATACGAGGAAAGTTCTTTTCAATGGCAGAGATTGGTTTTCTTAACAAGTTTTTAACAAAAAAGCCTCAAATGTAGAAAGGTTTGAGGCTTTTTAATATAATGTCTAAAACAATTAATTTATTGTATCGCCACGTAAATTTCTAAATCTTTTACGAGCCTCTGCTCCGTAAATACTTCCTGGAAATTTTTGCAATATTTCTCGATATAATTCCATGGCTTTATCTTTTTGGCCTAATTTTTCGTCATAAATTTTTGCTTCTAAAAATAAAGCATCATCTGCCAAAATATCAAAATTATAGTTTTTTCTAAGAATTTCTAAATCATTCAAAGCTTTATTTGGCTCATTTATTTTCATATTTGTATTTGCTCTTAGCCATAAAATATCATCGGCCAAACTATGTGTTTTGTATTTCTCAAATAGGAAATCAAGTGCAGCAATAGCTTCTGAGTTTTTATTTTGAAAGAGTAATAAGTCAATATTCGCATATTCTTTCATCGCAACCTCAGAGGTATCTAAGCCCGTATTATCTTGAATTAATAAGCTCAATTGCATCGCATCATTTGCGATTTCACGAGTCGTTGCTTTTTTCAAAATATCAAGAATCTCTTTTGATAAGTCAAATTCTCCATTGTAATAATGCAGCTTTGCATTTTTTAATTTTGCTTCTTGTCCTAATTGGTCCTCCTTTTGTGATTTTTCAACTTGTGAATAAAGTAGAGTTGCTTCCCACGGTTCGTTTTTCAAAACATAAATGTCACCTAAATCTAATTTACATTTATCTCTAAAATAATTGTCTGCAGTTGAAATTTTGATTGCTGTTTCCAAAATAGTTATGGCAGTATCTCTCTCATTTAAGTAAAAAGCATAAAGCTGTGCTGTATTTCTTAATGCTTCCATTGTTTTAATATTCTGACCTAATTCTACAAACAGACTTTTATAATCTTTTATTAAAGTTCTAATTTCAGTAAGATTTACAGGATACGTCGTTTTCACAACTTCTTCTTTACAAAAAATTGCATTTCTACGTGCATACGGATAATATTGTCCTTGTGGATATTCTTTCATTACATACTCATACATTTGAATTGCATTTCTGAAATCTTTATTTACAAGAGCTGTTTGTGCTAACTCAAAAACTTTTTGTCCATCTTGCTTTAATCTTCTATCCACAGCACGTGTTTGAACAAATGCCTTATAAAACTCTTTCTGCTGAATCAAATGCCAAATCAACAGGTCAGTGTAGTATTGTTCGTTAGGAAACTTCTGTACCTTGCTATAAAGGGCCTTTTCGAGCATGTCTATCTCTGGTTCTGTTTTGAGATTGTCTTGAAAGGTTGCTTTTACATAATCTTGATTGCCTTCTGTCAATCCATACTTTAACATTTCATCAATCATAGGTTCTTTTTGACCATTGTATAAATATGCTCTTGCCAGAAAAAGTGCGAACTTATTTTCATCTTTAAAAATTTCACGTCCTTTTTTTAATAATTGTATCACTTGTTCTGTTTTGGTATTTCTATACAGGAAGTCTTGTAATTCGTAAATTGTACCTTCCGACTTAGCCGCTATATCAATGAGCTGGTTCATCTCTTTTTGTGATTCATCAACTCTGCCCGTTAATTCAAGTAAATTGGCATAATCAGCTCGATAAGTAATATTCGATTCATTACTTTTGATTTGTCTTTTCAGAAATTTTTCTGCCTCATCATAATCTTTGAGTTTAATCAAACATTGTAAATAATTTTGATGTACCAAACCTGCATTGGCCTTTTTATCCTTCACAATTTTTTGAAATAAATCTTTGGCTTTTTCAAATTCACCTTGTTTGAAATATTCATTTGCCAACTCAACATCTTGGGCTTTGGCAATTACTCCAATCACCAACATTAGACAAATCATTAAATAACGTTTCATATTTTCTTAAATAAAAAAGAATAAAAATATATATTTTAATTATTGTTATTCATTATTAAGCCTGTTGATAAGTGAATAACTTTTGTTTGTTGAAAATTACGAAATAATAATGTATATAACTAAGTACTTTTTCCACAGTTTTATTTTACTATTCCACAGTTATTTTCTTGATAATCAATTCTAATACTACTTATTGACAAATCTACTTTTTATTTTTTGTTGATTAAAGCCTACTATTTCCACACCATGTGTCCACGTTAATCCACTTGGTGTGGATTGCTTATAAAGGGTAGTTTTTCCGTGATTTCCACCATTCATTTATTCTTTCCACTATTGTTTTGAATTATTCACTTCCTATTCCACATACTATTTAATGATTATACATTGAAATCCACATGATTGTCCACAAAATTTATTGTACATTTTTAATTTTGAATTGACCTTTTCTTTACTACAAGTATTATGCTAATTTTTTTGTTATTCTAATTTTATATTAATACCTCTCAATTCAAAATTACTTTTGATTTTTATTGGCTCTTTTGAAAAATAAATCGTTTCAGGAAGTATATCTTTTTCTACATTTCCGAAATCCCATTGACCATTTGCATTACTATCAATAATTATCCTTATTAAATAAATACCTGGTTTAACATTTTTAAATAAATATTTTTCATTTGATTTTTCTTCAGCTTCTACCTTGTATGTTTCGTCAATTAATTGAATTATTTTATTTTCATTTTTCTCTCCTTCTATCTTTCCTTCTATAATTCCATAGTTTTCTTCTTTTAATATTTGATTTTTTAATATATATTTTTCACTTGAATCACCTTTTACATTTATAAATGCACCATTTTGAAATTCGATTTTTACTTCTCTTAATGCTGTTACTTTTTTATTTATTGTTAAAACTGTTTTATATTTATTCCAATTAAAATTGCTTTCATCAACTGATTCTACTTTGATTGTATCACTTACTACTTTAATTTTTTTTATATCGAATTGTGATATTGGATTATTAAAACTTATTACATACTTAATATCTTGTTCCACGTCCTCTCCCATTTTTGGTTTGGTCTGAAAACTTTGATACTCTTTTGTTATCTTTCTTCTCTTTTCAGGATCTCTAAATTTTATCTTTTGAATATGTGTTAATATATTATTTGCCGAATCTTGTACTGTAATATTTACCTTTATGGTATCTGTCTTTTGTGGAAAATTATAGAATTTTAATTCTTTTCCTTCTCCAAAATATGGAATACTGTCTTTTATATTGTCAAATCTTACATCAAAAGATTTTATATTTTTATCATATAATACTGTAAAGTCTTCTGCTCTTTGTAGTGTTTTTTGATTTTTTGGTTTTTCATTATTTGCAGGAAATAATAAGAGTTTTATATCCTTAATATTTTTATATAACTTAATAGTATCTTTTACAATTGCAATTGACTCTGTTTTACTATCATATTTTAGATTATTATTTTTATCTGTGAAAGCATAAATGCGATAATTTCCTGCCTTTATATTTTCAAATTTAAAGTTTCCACTTGAATCTGTTTTTAGAAAGTAATTTGGTTTTGTCTTTTTTAAATCAAGAGAATCTTGCACTCTATATATTGCGACATGTGCATCTAATATTGGTTGATTTGTTAAAAGGCTTTTTACATTTCCTTCTAATTTTAACGAGTCAATATTACTACCAGTACTAAATACTATTTTTAGATTTCGAGACTCATTTCGCTCGTTTAGGTCTTTTATTCCTTTTCTAAAATTAAATGTATAGGTTGTGCTATCTTTAAATGGTTTATCAAATTTTAGAATTAAACTGTTTGATTTTTGTTTTACATTATATGTTCCTTCTGGTTCTGGAACAATTAATAACTCTTGGCGAAGACTTGTAGCATCTATCAATTCATCAAATACTAATTCAAAATCTTTTCCTTTATAATTTTTTTGTTCATTTGGTGGATTTGATTTTACAAGCTTTGGTGCTATTTCGTCTTTTTTTCCTCCAGTTGGTGGAACAAATTGTGCACAACTTATACATAAAATATATGTTGTTAAAATTGTGAAATTTTTTTTTATGGTATTTTTATTCATCTGAATTTTTATTTTACATCAAAAATAAAACCCTCAACTATACGTCGAGGGTAATTAAGAAATTTTAATATTTTTATCTTCCTAAGTGAATCATCACTGCTGAAATATCTGCTGGCGATACGCCACTTATACGAGAAGCTTGTCCCAATGTTTGCGGTTTTATCTTCTTTAATTTTTGTCTTGCTTCTATTGAAACTGAAGTTAATATATCATAATTAAAGTTTGGGTTTATTTTTAAATCTTCTAATCTTGACATTTTTTGAACCATTAATAATTCCTTTTCTATATAACTCTCATATTTTACATGAATCACTGCTTGTTCTATTATTTCATCATCAAAGTTATTTAAGTATTCTTTTATTTCTCCTCCTAAAGCTTTAATATTTTCTATCTCTATTTCTGGTCTTTTTAATATATTATAAATAGATGTTTTTTCTCTAATCTGCGACGAACCGATATTTTCCATATAGGCATTTGCATCATCAGGTGTTATTTTTCTTGTTTTTATTTCTTTTACGATTTTATCTGAGTTTTCTTTTTTTATAAGCATTCTTTCTAAGCGACTTTCAGATGCTAATCCTATATTGTAACCAGATTGTGTCAATCTTATATCTGCATTGTCTTGTCTTAATAATGTGCGGAATTCTGCTCGAGATGTAAACATTCTATACGGTTCGTCGGTACCTTTATTAACTAAATCATCAATTAATACTCCAATATATGCTTCGTTTCTTTTAAGAATAAATTCATCCTTTTCATGTACTTTATTATGTGCATTTATTCCTGCCATTAATCCTTGACATGCTGCTTCTTCATATCCTGTGGTTCCATTTATTTGGCCAGCAAAATAAAGATTTTCAATAAGATGTGTTTCTAAAGTAAGTTTCAATTGAGTTGGTGGAAAAAAATCGTATTCAATTGCATAACCTGGACGAAACATTTTTACATTTTCAAATCCTTGTATTTGTTTTAATGCTTCGTACTGAATTTCTTCTGGAAGTGAGGTTGAAAAACCATTTATATACATTTCAACTGTATTCCATCCTTCAGGCTCTACGAATATTTGATGCCTGTCTTTATCTGCAAATCGGTTAATTTTATCCTCAACTGATGGGCAGTACCTTGGCCCTAATCCTTTGATTCTTCCACTAAACATTGGTGACTTATCAAATCCTTTTCTCAGTGTGTTATGTACTTTTTCATTCGTATAAGTTACATAACAACTTCTTTGTTTTGTTAGCTTTGGTGTATTTGTATATGAAAATTTTTCGGGATATTCATCTCCTTTCTGCTCTTCCATAATATCCCAATTCAGCGAACGTCCATCAACTCTTGGTGGTGTTCCTGTTTTCATTCTTCCCGATTCAAACCCTAAACTCACTAACTGCTCTGTTATTCCTGTTGCTGCTTTTTCTCCAGTTCGGCCACCACCAAAGTTTTTCTCGCCAATGTGTATCTTTCCATTTAAAAATGTGCCATTTGTTAGTACAACAGATTTTCCTTCTATTTCAATTCCCATAGCTGTACGTACTCCCACTACCCTATTGTTCTTTATTAGCAATCCTTCTATCATCTCTTGCCAAAAGTCTAAGTTTGGGATTCTTTCCATCGTATCTCTCCATTCTTGTGCAAACATCATTCTATCACTTTGGCATCTTGGACTCCACATGGCTGGTCCTTTTGAGCGATTTAGCATTCTAAACTGAATCATTGTTTTATCACTTATAATTCCTGATTGCCCGCCCAAAGCGTCAATTTCACGAACAATTTGTCCCTTTGCTACTCCACCCATTGCAGGATTACAAGACATTTGTGCTATCGTGTGCATATTCATCGTTACGAGTAAAACCGATGAACCCATGTTGGCTGCTGCTGCTGCTGCTTCACATCCAGCATGTCCAGCACCAACTACTATTACATCATATTTTTTAAACATTGTGTTTTTTATTTATGTTTCCACGTGAAACATTTTATGATTTTTTCAAAACATTAAAAGTGTTGTTTCACGTGAAACGTAGATTTTTTAATAATAATAATCGGATGAATTTATACCGATTATAAGGGGTTATATTTTTTAAAAATAAAAACAAAATATATTGAATAAAAGAATCCTAAAAACAAAGATATAAAACATCATTTGTATAGAAACAAAAAAGGGACGCATTTAGTGCGTCCCTGCAAATTTACTAAGAAATATGATTACTTAATTTTTCTAAAATAATTATCAGTTTGTTTCTTATAGAATGGCGTATAATTAGGCGGAACTGTTCGAATTAATTCCACTTGTTTTTGTTTTTCCTGTAAAAATTTATCCATGGAAGGAGGAGCTTGACGATTATATTGTTGAGCTGCTTTTGATTGACGTGTAGGATCCTCCTCTTGTTGTTGAACTGCTTTTTCTGCTTCGAGTAATCGTGTTTGTAATTCTTTAGAACGTCTTAATAATTCAGGGTTTATTCTTTTATTAACTAAATCTGTCTCGTTCTCATCCATTTTTTTCTCTAAGTCTTTTAATTCATTACCTAATTTTTTTCCGAGCTCAGTACCTTTTAAATCTTCTTGCATCTTTTGAATCTGCTTACGTAACTGAGCTTGTTCTTGAGCAAGTTTAGCTGCTTCTTCAGACAGACCCCTGCCGCCTTGTCCAGACTTACCCATTTTTTCCATACGCTTACCTAATTCATCTTGTTTTTCACCCATTGACATAGGTGAAGGTTTTTGACCTTTCTTGCCTTTCTTACCAGCTCCAGGCATTGCATTGGCCATCATTTGTTGCATTTGACTAAATGTATCACTTAGCATTAATGCAAGATTATTAATAGAAGTCATTGCAAATTGTTGTTTTGCTGACGCAACATTTAATTTCCTTTCTTTGATAAACTTTACACTTTCATCCATAGAGTTACGCATTGTGGTGACTTCTTTGGTAACAAAAGACTGGATCTGTAAAACTCGCTTTGCTAAAGAATAAAGACTATCTTCAATCATTTTTGCATCGTCTTGTAGTTTCAATTGTTCTTGAGACAATTTTATAAACCTTGGGTCAGATACAGTCATGTTTCGGAAGTCTTTCATTAAGTTTTCTTGGTCAAATGAAAGTTTAACCAAGTTTTCAAGAATGGCACGTAAAGCATCCATATCTTCATCCATTTCTTTCATTTCTTGGCTTTGCATTGATTCTTTCATTTGATTGGCCATCTGCTTCATTTTCTTGGCAGCTTTCTTTTGATTCTTAGCAGCAGAATCATTTTGTTTTTGTTCGAGTTGCTTTTCAGCATTTTCTTGGTCATTGGAAATATCCTCTTGTTCTTCTTTTTGGTCATCAAGTTCTTTCTTTAATTCTTTTGAAAGTTTCTCAATTTCCTTCATTTGCTCTTTTTTATCATCAAACTCTTTAGAAAGCTTTTCTTGTTCATTTTTCAAGTCTTCGTTCTTTTTGTCCTTTTCTTGTTGATTTTGATCTTTACTTTTATCATTATCTTTATTTTTTTCATTTTCTAATTTTTGAGTTTCATCACCTAATTTATCTTGTTTCTCAGCTAATTTTTCAAGTTCATCAGCTGTCTTTTCTACTTTTTGTTGCAATTGAAGTTGTTTAAAAAGTTTAAGTGTGCGATCGATATCTTTATCAATATTACGCTCTTGATTTTTAAGTTTTTCAAGTTGCTCAACAGTTTTTTCATCAAGACCTTTTTCCATCATCTTTTTAAGTTCGTCATACATTTTGTTTGTTTCATCATTCATCAATTCCTCCATCAGCTTTTTGAGTTGTTCCATTTTTTGTTGAAGTTCGGGAGATTGTTGTTGAAAACGATTGGTCTTTTCTTGCATCTTTTCAAATTGTTCTTGAATGGCTTTCATCTCATTCATCAACTCCTCACGTTTTTTAAGCAATTCTTCTAATTGTTTCTTTTCTTGAAAATCGAGGTCTTTTTTGCTTTTTAATTTATTTTCAAGAGTATTCAGGTCAGCTTTTAGTTTCTTCGATTTTTCATTGAGCTTTTCAAGCATATTTTCGGTCTTCTCAGTGGCTTTTTCAATCTCAGCATCATAACTCTTAGCAGAAGGTAAAGCAAAGGTCATAACGGGCGTTTTTGTGCTTTTAGAGCCATTTACACCATCATTATCCCAAACCTGTAAAAAGTATTCAACTTTATCTCCTGGATTAAGCTTAAAATCACTTAAGGGTAATTGATAATAAAAGCTTTGAGAACTTTGAGATTTGTTAAAAGCAACATCCATCGAAGCGTAACCTTGACTTTGATTATTATCTTGAATCGGTTTATAAAAAAGTTTGAATTGAGCCAAACCATAGTCATCGCTAATATTTCCACCTAAAACAATATAATTAAATAAAGTAGTATCACGAATTTGCTCTAATTGGATTTGTGGATATTTGTCGGGAATAACATTAATATAAAAATCAATATTTTCACGATTACTACTAAAAGAGTTTTTTAGTAAGATTTTGTAAGAAGTGGCGTTTTTTAAACGACGATTATAAGAAAAGTTATCTCCAAAACCATCCTTAGCTAATTGATTTGGTTCGTTTTCAAAATTTAAATATAATGAGTCAGTGTTTGTTGCACGAAAATTCCATTTAATATTAGTACCCTCAGGAACAACAAGATTGCCTACATTATTGAAGTTCTCACCTGTTTTATTTAAATATGATGGATAATTCAATTCAACATCAAAAGAAAGAAGATTAGGACGACTGATCATTTCTAATTCAAATTCATTTGATTTGAAACCAGAAGCTAAAAAATGAAAATCAACTGCATTTTGTACTTTAGCAAAAGTAAAATTATAATGTTTATTATCAACAGAATTCATTTTAAACTTGCGATCATTAGCAACCAAATAAACTGCTTCTGGAACTGCGTTACCAATTAAAGATAAATTAAGAACAAAGTCTTCATTTTTAACGGCTTGTAAGTTTTCATTAGTAATCATGAATTTAAAAGGAGCTTCTTCTGCAAAGTCTTTTTGAAAATAAACTATCCTTTCAGTACTACTTTTGAAAAACTTTGGAGAAACAGCAGCAATTAATAATACTAAAACCAATGGAGGTAAAGTATATTTAAGATATTTCTTATTCTCTCCTATTTTTATAGCATCAGCAAAACGAACAAATCGTAATTCTTGAGTTTTTTGATTAATGCTTGCTTGTAAAAGTGAATTTTCAGTGTCTGAAACTTGGGCTAATTGTAAGGTATTTAAAAGCCTATCCCCTATTTCCGGAAAAAATTTACCAATTTCGTTTGCAGCTTTTTCATAAGTAAGTGGCTCATTGAAATGAAATAAGTAAAGCAAAGGTTTGATAACCCAAAAAATGAATGAATAAATAACTAAGGCAAGAAACCCAAAAAATAAAAAACCACGAATAGAAGAGTTAAATCGACCGAAATACTCTACTGTACTCACAACAAGAAAGGCTGAGAGAATTAAAGCTAATGTAAATAAAGAACCTTTGATGAGAAGGTTTTTATAATACTTACGCTTATAATCGTCTATTTGAGTGAAAATAGCTTTTACGGAATTAGACATGATAATATGAATTTTATAAACTAATTAAATTAAAACAAACAAATTTCAACTGGGCAATGATCGGAAAACATTAATTCCGAATGAATGTGAGAACTTTTTAGACGACTAATAATTGTATTTGATACAAAATGATAATCAATACGCCAACCAAGATTTTTTTGTCTTGCCCCTGCTCTATATGACCACCAAGTATAATGATGTGGATCTTGATTAAAAAAACGGAAACCATCAATGTAACCAATATCAATAAATTTGCCAACCCATGCACGCTCTTCAGGTAAAAAGCCTGATGAATTTGCATTACTCTTGGGGTTATGGATGTCAATATCCCGATGACAGATGTTTACATCACCGCAGATAATAAGATTTGGGAATTTTTTTTGAAGGCTTTCAATATAAACGAAAAAATCATTTAAGAATTTCATTTTAAAATCTTGACGCTCATCACCAGAAGAACCAGATGGAAAGTATGTACACATCAAAGAAAAATCTTCAAAATCTACACGTATAACTCTTCCTTCAGCATCATATAAAGAATTACCCATGCCATATTCGACGTTAACAGGCTTTACTTTGCTTAAAATAGCTACACCACTATAACCTTTTTTTTGTGCAGGATACCAAAAACAATGAAAACCCATTTCTTCAAAGAAAGGACTTACTAATACTGTTTCAGAAAGTTTTATTTCTTGCAGACAAATCACTTCAGGCTGTGTGTTTTTTAGCCAATTTAAAAAACCTTTACTGATAGCAGAGCGAATACCATTTACGTTATAAGTGATTATTTTCATAAAATTGTTTTGAATCAAAAATATTAATAAAAATAAGTAAATTAATTAAGATTAGATATGTAAGCCAACCTCGATTCTAAAATATTCTAATACAAAATGTTTTAAAAGTTTTTCTTGAGCAAGCATATCAAAATGTGGTAATGGTTGAACCAATTTCCAATGAGGCCACCCTTCACTATCATTACCTTCATGTTTATAATATCCACCATAGCTAAGAACTTTACAAATTGCAATGTGCATTAAATCTTGTTTTTGCTCTTTTGTAAAAAACTTTTTACCTTGGCCTAACTCTTGGACACCAATAATGAATAAAACGCCATTAAGGTCAGTTGGCTTTTTTCCAAGCGTATTTTTTAAAAAGTTTTGTAGTGTTTGCCACTTTTCTTTTAAATTGATTTCTTCTTCGGTCATAATATGTAAATTTATATACAAACTTAATACAAAGCGTATGAATTGGTTCAAGCATTTGTTGGATATAATCTACCCACGCTCATGTGAAGCGTGCGGAGAAAGCCTTTTAGGTGGAGAAAATCTTATTTGTATCAATTGTTTAGTAAATCTACCTCGAACTAATTCTCATATTATTCAAAGAGAAAGTATTTCAAAAAAATTCTGGGGTAAAATACCAGTATCTAATACTTTATCATTTTTAAAATTTTCTAAAAAAGGTAAAGTTCAACAATTACTTCATGGATTAAAGTATGGAAATAAGCCAGAACTTGGTAAAAGTTTAGGACAACTCTATGGAACAGATTTAAAAGAAGTTGAATTAGAAAAAAAAATAGATATATTGATAGGAGTACCGCTACACCCTACAAAACTGCAACAAAGGGGCTATAATCAAGCTGATTGTATTGCAGAAGGACTTTCATTAGCAATGGGGATTCCAATGGAAAAAAGTGCTGTAATACGAATAACACATACAAATTCACAAACTAAAAAAACACGATTTGAAAGATTTCAAAATGTAGAGAATATTTTTAAAATAGTAGATGTGGAAAAGATTAAAGGTAAAAGAATAGCGATTGTTGATGATGTTTTAACTACAGGTTCGACAATCGAATCTCTTGCAATAGCTTTGTTAAATGAAGGCTGTAAAGAGATTTCAGTTGTTACAATAGCATCGGCTGTATAAAAAAAATCTCCTCTTGTGGGAGGAGATTTTCTTTATATGTGAAAAATGAATATTATAATTTACGCTTTCCTTTAGGTCCGATAGCAATCATAGCACAACGGAAACCAATTGTTGCAGTGGAAGAATCTTGATCTAAAGCACGACGAGTACCAGGTGATAACCAATAAGCAACATCGTTCCAAGAACCACCTTTATAAACTCTAAGGTTATTGTCAATTAATGAATTAAAGTTTTTCTTATCATACATTTTTTCTTCATCTAGGAAGTCATTACGACGAATTGGGTTCAAATCATTAACATCTTGAAATGAGTTTGGACGATAAAGGTCATAAACCCATTCATTTACATTACCACCCATATTATATAAACCAAAATCATTTGCAGGGAATAAATAAACCTCAGTTGTAATAATTCCACCATCATTTTGGTGTCCAGCAATACCCGCATAATCACCACGGCCACGTTTAAAATTAGCTAACATAGTACCTTTTTGCTTGCCTTTATTCTTACGCATTGAAGAACCATCCCAAGGGTAAATACGTTGATTTGATTGATTTTCGTCCATATATTGTGTCCCAATCATAGCTTTTGCTGCATATTCCCATTCTGCCTCAGTCGGTAGACGATAACTTGGAAGAACATTACCAGATTCAATGGCTAAACGACCACCAGTTTTAACCGAAGGAGCTTCAGCAACGGGTTCAGCACCTTTTTTCTTTTTACCAAAAGAAGAAGCACCTCCTTTTTTGGTTTTGCCTTTATCTCCAAATCTGCTAGCCATTTCATTATTAACAGCAGCAGTACGCCATTTACAGTAGTCTGAAGCTTGAACCCAAGAAACACCAACAACAGGATACATTCTAAAACCAGGATAACGAAGATACTGTTCTGTGAATTGGTCATTGAAAGAAAGCTTATTCATCCAAACAGTAGTATCAGGAAGTGCTGTTTCATAAAATTCTTGAGAAGAGTCTTTTTGAATAGCATGAAGATACTCTAACCAGTGAAGATTGGTGATTTCAGTTTCATCCATGTAAAAAGAAGAAACAGTAACTGTTCTTTCTAAGTTATCACGAGAAAAAGTAACATCCTCTTCTACTGTACCCATCGTGAAACGACCACCTTCAATGAATACAAGATTTGGGCCAGCAGGTTGACCTTTAAAATCCTTCACTTGTAAACCCTCTGGCTCTTTTCCTTTCTTAGTTTTTTTGCCATAAGCAATACCCGTTGCTGTACTTTTGCGACCGGGATTGATACTTGAGGCTTTCTTTTTGCTCGAACAACCACTTAGAATTAGCGTTAGAGCTAATGCAACCGTAGTCGAACTAAAAAGTAGTTTTTTCATTTTCGGAATGATTTTTGTTAATAAATTCGATTTGCAAAAATAGGTTAATTCAATATATATTTCAGTAATATTCTGAAAATCAATTAGTTGAGATTAATGATTATTTTCAACGATACCGCTTAATAAGAGGTCTAAATCATCAATTGAGAGTACATTTTCTACAGTGAGTAGTAATTTTGTCTTAATTTCTTTTAAAGAACATCTTTTAGGGTTCTTCTTAATATAATCAAGAATTTTGCCAAACTTATCGGTCTGAAAATATTCAGTACGCTCTTGTGAAACGAAGTATCCTTTGAGTATATTGTTTTTTAATGTTAATTTTTCAAATCCAATTTGTTCAGCTTTCCAACGAATACGAACAATTTTAAACAGATTTCGTACCTCAATAGGTAAGGGCCCAAATCTGTCGATGATTGATTTTTGAAAATCATTTAGTTCGTCCTCTTTTTCAATATTATCTAATTGATTGTAAAGCGATAGTCTTTCCGAAATATTAGTAACATATTTTTCAGGAATAATGATTTGTAAATCAGTTTCAATTTGACAATCAGGAAGTCTTAAATCAACACTCGCAGTTAAATCTTTAGTGAACAAATCTCTGAATTCACTTTCTTTTAATTCTTGAACAGCTTCATCGAGTATTTTATGATAGGTTTCATAACCTAAATCGTTGATAAATCCACTTTGTTCTGCACCAAGTAAATTTCCTGCCCCACGAATATCTAAATCTCGCATAGAAACCTTAAATCCATCTCCTAAATCAGAAAATTCTTCAAGTGTTTGCAGGCGTTTTCGAGCATCTTTTGAAAGTACTGAAACGGGTGGGGTAAGTAAGTAACAAAAAGCTTTACGATTGGAACGCCCTACCCTACCCCTCATTTGATGCAAATCAGACATACCAAAATTTTGAGCTTGATTGATAATAATTGTATTGGCATTTGAAATATCTAAGCCAGATTCAATAATGTTTGTTGAAACCAGAATATCATATTCGCCTTCAATAAATTTCATCATAACCTTTTCTAATTTATCTCCATCCATTTGTCCATGAGCTACACCAATTTTTGCATCAGGAACTAATCGAAGAATAATATTAGCAATAGATTCAATGTCATTGACACGATTATGAACAAAGAAAACTTGCCCACCTCTTTTTAGTTCATAACTGATGGCATCTCTAATAAATTCTTCTTTAAAGACATGCACTTCTGTTGTTACTGGTTGTCTATTTGGTGGTGGAGTAGAAATGATAGAAAGGTCTCTGGCACCTAATAATGAAAAATGAAGGGTACGGGGAATAGGGGTTGCTGTTAGTGTTAAAACATCAACATTATGCTTAATTTCCTTTAAACGATCTTTCGATTTTACACCAAATTTTTGTTCTTCATCAATAATTAAAAGCCCTAAATCTTTAAAAACAATGTCTTTGTTTAATATGCGATGAGTACCAATCAGAATATCAGTTTTACCGTCTTTGATATTTTTTAAAGTCTGACTAATTTCTTTAGCAGTACGAAAACGACTAATCTCCTCAACATTTACTGGAAGTTTGGCAAGGCGTTCTGCAAAAGTTTTGTGATGTTGCATTGCCAAAATGGTTGTGGGAACTAGAACAGCCACTTGTTTGCTATCGGCGACAGCTTTAAAGGCAGCTCGAATAGCAATTTCTGTTTTTCCAAAACCAACATCACCACATACAAGTCTATCCATAGGATATGGTTTTTCCATATCTTCCTTTACATCATTTGTTGCTTTTGCTTGATCAGGTGTATCTTCATAAAGAAATGAAGATTCAAGTTCGGCCTGCATAAAGCCATCTTTTGAAAAAAGGAAACCTGGAGATAAACGACGTTTGGCATAAAGTGAAATTAATTCTTTAGCAATATCTTTTACTTGTCGTTTTACTTTTGACTTCTTGGTTTCCCATTCACCTGATCCTAATTTACTCATGGTAGGCGGGCTTCCTTCTTTTCCAGAGTACTTAGCTATTTTATGAAGTGAATGAATATTAACCAGTAAAATATCGTTATCACGGTATATTAAACGAACCGCTTCTTGTTCTTTATCACCTACAATAATTTTCTCCAAACCAACAAATCTACCAATACCATAATCGATATGAGTAACAAAATCACCCGTTTGCAAAGACCTTAATTCTTTTAAAGTCAAAGCCTTCGATTTACTAAATTTATCTCTAACTTTTGAACGATGATAGCGGTCAAAAACTTGATGGTCGGTATAGCAGGCTACTTTGGTTAATTCATCAATAAACCCCCCTCGAAGAGAAATTTGTAATGGTTGGAATTTTGTGAATGGATCAATCTCTTCAAAAATTGAATGGAGACGATTGAGTTGTTTTAAAGAATCAGAACTAATAATGGTGACAATATTCTTTGACTGATTATCCTTAACATTATCAATTAGCTTTTTAAAATCTTTGTTAAATGAAGGTTGACTTTTTGAAGGAAAAACTAATTTTTCAGCATCTTTAAAATAAGATTTAGTACCAAATTCGATGATATTAAACTTCTTAATTTCATTTAAAAAAACTCTTCTGGTTTCAAATAGCTCCTCAGGGTCTAGAATAATCTTTATTCCACCGCTATTTGTTAATATTTTTTGGAACTGTTGTTCAACTTGTTCAAAACAGGCTTCAATACTTTGAAGGGAAAAATCTACGTCTTTTACCCAAATAGTACTTGTATTACGAATAAAATTAAAAAAGCTTTCTCTCTTTTCTTGAATTAATTTACTCTGGACATCTGGAATAATATTAATTTGATTGACAGATTGTAGTGAAAGTTGGGATTCAGGATTGAACATTCTAATGCTATCAATCTCATTTCCAAAAAGTTCAATTCTACAAGGATACTCCGAAGCATAAGAAAAAATATCAACAATTCCTCCTCTGATTGAAAACTGCCCAGGCTCATACACAAAATCAGCTTTGTCAAAATCATAAGAAATAAGAAGCTCGCTAATAAAATTAATGTCAAACTTCTCCCCTACTTTAATTTGAAGTGTATTTGCAATCAAAGATTTTTTATTAATAACTTTTTCAGAGAGTGCTTCTGGATAAGTTACGATGAGAAGATTTGTTTTATCATTATTAAGTTGATTTAATACTTCAGAGCGTTGAAGAATATTTGCATTATCAATCTCTTCATATTGATAAGGCTTTTTATAGGACATTGGAAAAAGATAAACATTTTCCTCTCCTAATAAATTTTGCAAATCATTGTAAAAAAATGCAGCATCCTCTTTGTCATTTAAAATAAAAATGTTGTGTTGAGGATTTAAACGATAATTTACAGATGCAATAATTGCATCTAAACTACCCGAAAGTCCTTTTAATTGAATATTCTTTTTTACATTAATTTCATCCACGAGTGTTCTGATAAAACTATCTTCTTCGTAGATTTTTAGTAGTTCGTGTGCTTCCACTTTCTCAGATTTTTATAAAAACAAAAGGGACGCAAGAGTTTTCTCTGCGTCCTAAATAATAATACAAAGATAAAAAATAACGCTGTAACTTGAATAATATAACAATAAATGTTTAGATTAAAATAAAAATATGAGAATAGTATCAAAAGTAGTAAATGATTGATAATAATTACAAAAAAACCAAAAATTTCGCAATAAAATTTATATTAAGTTTTATTACGAAGTTACAAACTTTCTTGTTCTCGTATAACTTTTATCAATTTTTTAAGTTCTTGCTGACGAGAAACATCAGATTCAGGATAATCCATATCAAACTTCTCAAGATGATCAATAATTATTTGTGCCACTATTAATCTCATATTTTTTTTATCATCGGCAGGAATAATATACCAAGGGCATTTTTCAGAAGCAGTAGCATTGATTGCATCTTCGTAAGCAGCTTGATAATGATTCCAGAATTCTCTTTCTTTCACATCCTGCTCTTGGAACTTCCAATTTTTTGTTGGGTCTTCGATTCGTTCAATGAGTCTATTTGCCTGTTCTGTTTTAGAAACATTCAGAAAAAACTTGATAGTTGGAATACCATTTCTGAAAAGGTATTTTTCTAAGTTTGAAATATCTTCATAACGATGTTTCCAAACCTTTCCTAAATCATCAATATTTTCAGCAGGAAGCTTTTGAGAGTTGATTAAAATTTCAGGATGAACTTTAACAACCAAAACTTCTTCGTAATATGAACGATTGAATACGGTTATTGTTCCACGTTCAGGCAATTGAAGATTCGTTCTCCAAAGAAAATCATGGTCAAGTTCTGATTCAGTTGGACGTTTGAAAGAATAGAACCTCATGCCCTGAGGATTTACACCTGAGAAAACTGCTTTCAATGTTCCATCTTTTCCAGCAGCATCAGGGGCTTGGAAAACAACCAAAAGGCCATATCGATTATGAGCAAACATTTTATCTTGCAAATCATCCATTTTTTTTTGCATCTCGCTCAAAGAAACCTCATAATCTTCTTTATCAGCATAATAATCCTTAACTTTGGTTGCTGCATTTACAATAGAAAATTTGCCTTTACCATCAAATAAAAAATCGTCAGTATTAATTTTTTTCATTGCTTGAAATCTTTTTAGAAATAAAAAACGTTATTAAAAAATGAAGAAACTCAATCTATAAATTGTTGAAAATGAAATTTAAAAATGTATTCTTTATCGGCATTGTATTGATGAGCTTAGCTTCCAATGCACAAGATAGTCAAAACAAACTAAAAAAGATGAATCAAGAAAATGTTAATGTAAAAGCCGAAACTTCGCCAGTTTCTACATCAAGTGTTGCAACTTTTGGAGCTGGATGTTTTTGGTGTGTAGAAGCAGTGTTTCAAAAATTGAAAGGCGTTGAAAAAGTAGAGTCTGGATATATGGGCGGACATACGATTAATCCGACATATAAAGATGTATGTACTGGGCAGACAGGACACGCCGAAGTGTGTCAAATTACATATAATCCACAAAAAATTTCTTTTGAAGAACTACTCGAAGTTTTTTGGAAAACACATGATCCAACAACACTAAATAGACAAGGTGGTGATATTGGAACACAATATCGTTCTGCGATTTTTTTCCATGATAATTCGCAACAGGTTATTGCTCAGAAATACAAAACAGAACTCAATTCTTCGGGTGTATTCGATGCTCCAATTGTAACAACCTTTGAGCCAGCGAGTGTTTTTTACAAAGCAGAAAACTATCACCAAGACTATTTTAATCTAAATGGGACAAATCCATATTGTCAGTTAGTGGTCAAGCCAAAAGTTGAAAAGTTTCAAAAAGTATTTAAAGATAAATTAAAAAAAGACTAACTTATTTGTACCAAAAAAGAACATTATCTTTTTCTTTCCTTTTAATATCTGGAACAGTAGCATCTTTAGCTGGATAACCAACAGGAATAAGCAGAAATGGTCTTTCGTTGGAAGGTCGATTTAAAATTTTTGTCAAAAAATCCATTGGGCTTGGTGTGTGTGTAAGAGCAACCAAGCCCAATTCATGTATAGCTGTAAGTAAAAATCCGCAAGCCAAACCCACAGATTCATGCACATAATAGTTTTGATGTTTCTTTCCATCAGAATCAATTTCATACACTCTTTTAAAAACAATGATCAAATAAGGTGCAATTTCTAAAAATTGTTTTTTCCAGTCAGTAGCAAGAGGTTTTAAATCCTCAAGCCATTCTTCAGACATCCTACTTGAATAACTTTTCAACTCCTCCTCCTCGGCAGCGATTCTAATTTGTTTTTTTAAATCGTTTGAAGAAACAACACAAAAAGTCCAAGGTTGTTTGTTAGCTCCAGAAGGGGCAGTTGATGCTGCCATAATAATATTTTCAATAACTTCCTCAGGAACAGGTTTTTCAGAAAAAAACCTTAACGAACGCCGAGAGTTGAGATGTATGAAATAGGCTTCAGACATCTTTATTAAAGTTTCATCATTATAGGAATGAAGCTGATTGTAACCAATATGAGAAAATTCAGTAGGCATACGAAATGAAATTTTACCGTTAAGTAAATTTTTTTTAAAATTTAATTCTATAAAAAAGCAAAAGGTATTTTTTTTTCTTTCTTTTGTAATTACCGACTACAAGATAAAATTTAATATTTAGAAAAAAAGGAAGTAGAAATATTTTAATAATACTATAATATGTTTACTGTCATTTTGTAAATCAAATTTAAATTATATTTTTGTGATTAATAATCATTCATTTACTTTTAAACCATTTCTCTCTATGAAAAAATTAATCCTTTTCCTCTCAGCGATAGTTGTATTAGCTTCTTGCCAAAAGAAAGAATATGCAACTTTTCAAAAAAGTAGCACTCCAACTTATGCAGTAGCTAAAAAACAAGTAATCGCTACTCAACCAGCAACAGAAGTTGCAGCAGTTGTTGCTGAAGAAAATGTAATATCTCAACCAACTGAAGCAACATTGGTAGCAGAAAATACGGTTGCAACTTCGGCTTCATTAACAGAAGAAAATGTAGCGACTCAACCCGCAATGGTAATGAATGAGCAAAGTATCAATGCAGAATTTGAAAAATTAAATAAATTAGAGCAATATGTAACTTCTCATGAAGGAACAACATTGGAAGATGTAAAAGATACTGAGCTTACTAAAGACTTGAAATTAGATACAAACGTTACTAATACAGTAGCTGCTGGTGACTTGCCTGCAAATATTCCTGCTTTTTGGTGGGGTTGTGTATTGAGCTGGGTTGGTGTATTGATAGTTTATTTGGTAACAGACAAAGACAAAGACCAAACTAAGAAAGCATTGATGGGCTGTTTGATTGGTGCAGCTATCTATATTGTATTCTGGTTAGTTGTTGGTGGTATTAGTTTCTTCTAAACAGAAATAAATTATAGTAAAATAGCCCAAGTATTTGGGCTATTTTTGTTTATTTAATAAATGAAAAAAATGAAAAAGGTATTATTAATTTTAATTTTTGGTTTTCAAATTGTTAATGCACAACAATTTTATAGAATCAAGAGTGATGTTTCGATAAAAGACAAATTATCGAATGGAACATATCGACTTACGGTTGGAAAGGTATATTATGATAAGCCATCTTTAAAATTAATTTATAAGCTACATTTTCCACAAGAAGAAACGATCATTATAAAAGACACAACCCTCCATAAAATTGGTAAAGACGGAAATCTAATTTCTTCTCAAAATGTTTTGGTAGTCAATGAGTTTTCAATATTTCATTTATCCTTGTCAGGTAAATTAGCCGATTATGGTATTAATTCAGGTAAAGCGGCCGGCATCTATAAAATATCAAAAGTAGAAAAAGAGAATGATGGACGAGTTGTGACAACTTGGAGTGTCACAGATAAGAGATTGATGAAAACATTAGGAAAGATAAAAATGGCCAATATCAATAAACGTTTGGATGCTATCGCATTTTATGATATTAATGATAAATTATTAAGCCAACAGTTTTTTAAAGATTATGTAAATATCAATGGGGTTGAGTTTCCAAGACAAGTAACACAAATTTCTAATAATTCAGATAATACTCAAAATATTCAGCAGACAACCTATAAAAATATTATCATTGATCAAGAAGATGAAAACAATATGTATAATCACCCTATCCCTACTGCTAAACCTTTGCCTAAGCCAGCAGTCATTAGCCCAAAGTAAAGCAGAAATAAATTTACATAGGGGTGTATTGCAAGAGCCAACAAAGCGAGTTTATAAAGAAGCTAAAAACAATCGCAACGAAGTGCAGTATTTGTTTTCAGGGTTGTTTTTGTTTTATAAAACATTTTTTTCATCACAAGATTTAAACGTTTGCACATTTACCCCATCATGCTCAGAATATGGAATTTTAGCGGTCAAAAAAAATGGAATGGTAATGGGTGGTATTAAAACAATGGACAGACTCACTCGCTGCAATGGTTTGAGTCCTCAAAAATATGAAGTAGATACAAAAGCTAAATTATTAATAGATAAACCCTAACAAAAGAAATTACGAATGACGAATGACGAATTACGAATGGATTGTCGCTGTGATACAAATTGCAGACAATCTTTCCAATTAAAAAAACTTTTAATACTTTTAATACTTTTTAAATTTATAAATGTATCGGCACAAGACTTGTATGATTATAATAATACAAAAAAATTTGCAGAATATCTTTCAAAATCTGGTCAATATGAATTAGCTACTCGGGAGTTTGAACGATTGGTTTTTATGTTGCCATCAAATGATACTTTAAAGACCTCCCTCCTATCTATGTATCGTCGTTCAGGAAAATTTGATGAAACTGTACTTCGAGCCAAACAATTATATCCTGATTTGACATTAATGAGTGCCGCTTCTGCTATTGAATATGGTCGTACATTATTACTTAAACCTGATTATAAAGCAGCAAAGGATTTTTGGGAATCAAACAAACAAATTTCTCAACCAGATAAAATCATCCTTTCTGCAACAGCTGAAATCTTGCAAGATAATTATAAACAGGCAAATCAAATCCTACTAACACTGAAAGACGATGACCATAAATTAGCATCAGATTATAAAGATTTAGCAATACAGGCAATCAAGATAAAAAGGAAAAGCCCAGCGTTGGCTGGCTTTATGTCAACCATTATTCCTGGCACAGGCAGGTTCTATTCAAAAGATTGGCGAGATGGTATTGTGTCAATGTTTTTTGTCGGAACAATGGCTTTTCAATCTGTTAGAGGGTTTCATCAGAGTGGTGTGAAGAGCACCAGAGGATGGATTTATATGGGTGTTGCATTAGGCTTTCATTTGGGCAATATCTATGGATCGGTTGTTTCAGCAAAGAATTATAATAAGAAAAGTCATCAGCTTATTAGAAATAAAATAGATAATCTTTTTAATAGTTACTATTGAATTTACACGATTTATGAAAAATATACTTTTAATACTTTTTATATTTAATGTTAAGGTTGGATTTTGTCAAGACATCAAGCAAAGTTTTGATTTCGCCAATGAATTATATGTAAAGCAAGATTATGTAGGAGCAGCTATAACTTATCGGCGGGTAATATATTTTGATAAAGCAGAAGAATACAGAAAGTATTGTTATAAAAATATAGCAGACTGTCTTTACGAAACTCAACAATATGATGAAGCTGCTGACTACTATGAATTAGCTTTTTTTCAACAAAAAACAGATAGCTCAAAAGCAGAAATTCTATTAAGAAAGTTATCCTGTTATCTATTACAAAATAGTTTTGAATATGCTCAAGTAGAGCTTTTAAATTTACCAGACAAACTAAATGAAGAGCAAAATCGTAGAAAGATTTTTTACTCAGCACTACTAAATTTTTCTACCGAAAAATATGAAGAATCGAAAAAAGAATTTTTGTTGCTAATTGATTCAGCGAATGTTGAAAGTAGAATGAAGATTGAGCAACTGTTTATTAAAAATGAAAAAATAAACAAGCTAAGTCCTAAAAAAGCTCGTATATTAAGTATGGTTCTCCCTGGACTTGGACAATTTTATGCAGGCGACTTCAAGAATGGAACGAATTCGATTTTATTAACTACAGGAATCGCAGTATGGGGAATTACAGCAGCCATCAAAAGTGCCAATCCAATAGATGCTTTGATTACAATGGTTCCTTGGTTTCAGCGATATTATTCGGGAGGATATAAAAAAGCAGAAATAATTGCTGAAAATCAAAAGAAGAAACGTAGGGCAAAAGTATATAATGAAATTTTAGATGAGGTAGCTCAATGATAATTTATGATTTTACCGTTAAATTAATTTTCGCATCATTTTTCAAATTAAAGATTTGATTTACAATAGTGTTTCTATAAATTTCGCCCCCATTAAAAATATCCATAAATATAAAATTTAATTATCATGAAAAAATTACTTTTGGTTACAGTTTTAACAGTGCTTTGTAATATTATATCTAAAAATGCACAAGCACAAGTTTTTGAAAAAGGTCAAAAAAACTTTAATATTGGTGTTGGCTTGGGCTATGGTCTTGGAGCAAATGCCTCAGTTGATGTAGCAATATCAGATTTATTGAGTGTTGGTGTTGTAGGAGCGTTTTCTACAAGAAGCTATGGTTATGTATTAAGTAATTATCGAGTAACCTATATAGGCGTTGGCGGAAGAGTAGCTGCTCACGTAGGAAAGTACTTAAAAGAAGTTGGAATTAATGAGGATAAGCTTGACCCTTATGTTGGTGCTGTTGGAGGTTTTAGGGCAGTTAGATATAATGATGCTTATTCATCATATTATGGTGGAACAAGAGCGGGGATAATGTTGGGTGGCTTTGTTGGAGCAAGATATTATTTCAAAGAAAAGATGGCTGTTTATGCAGAAGGAGGTTTCCCATATAGTACAGTTGGCATATCATTCAAGTTTTAAGTTAAAACGACCAATTAAAAAAAGGAGAGCCCAAGCTCTCCTTTTTTTGTTTCCTATAATTCTTTAATTTTAATATTTCGGAAAGAAACCATATCGCCGTGGTCTTGCAAAGCGATTTTTCCTTTAGCATGAGGTTTCGCAAAAACCCAATCCGCAAATTTACTTTTGGCTACCATTGATAGCCAATCAGTACTACCATATTCATATTCAACTACTTTTTTACCATTAAGCCAATGTTCAACATGATTATCTTTGATTAATATTTTACCAGTATTCCACTCACCAGCAGCCTTAACGATTGTCAAATCATTAGCAGGTTGCATATCATAATTTGCAGCAGTTTTTTGAGTATCCTTTATTTTTCCTGGATAATTTTTATCGTCGATTATTTGATATTCAGGCCCTGACATATAAGAAGCAGATAATTCAGGTGTTTCAAGAACTTTATAAATTACACCACTATTACCTTTTGGAGCGGCCTTAAACTCAAATGTAAGTTCAAAATCTTCAAATTCTTTATCTGTTACAAGGTCTCCATTGCCACCATGAGACATCAATACACCATCCATTACATGCCAACCTTTCACAGTTGTTTCATGCCAAGTATGCCAGCCATTGGTAGTTTTTCCATCGAATAATTTTACCGTTTTGCCTTTCTGAGCATAAGCCATTGAACTACAAGCAGCAAGAGCTAAAATCAATAGTTTTTTCATTGTTGAATAGAAGGGGGTTAATATTAAAAAATTAAATTTACTATTTTAAAAAGTATCGCCATAGAGATTGATAAGCATATTTTTTAAAATAAGGCAAAATTAAATTCGTAACTCGTTAATCGTCATTCCTTAATTTACCTTACTTCATTTTTACAATGGTAACACCCTGCCCTCCTCGATCGGCATGTTCATCGGTTGTTCCAGCCACTTGTTTATAAGTTCGCAAATGTTGACGAATGAGAGTGCGTAAAATTCCATCACCTTTACCATGAACTATGCGGAGTTCTGGGTAGCCAAGCATAATGGCATCATTCATTAAGCTATCAACTTCGCCTAAAGCCTCTTCACTTCGTTTGCCACGTAAGTCAACATTAAAGCTAAAGTTCTGCATTTTTTCATTCATGTCAATGCCTGAAAGTTTTGGACGCACAACCTCTTTAGTTGCTTCTTTGTATTCCTTCTTACTCATCTTTTCAAGGCGATTGAGCTTGATATTTGTTTTCAAATCACCAATCGCAACTTCCACATCTTTTCCTCGCAAGGCAATCACTTCACCAATCGTCGATTGTCCTTTTATTCTAACGAAGTCTTTTACTGAAATCTCACCATTACTTGCCTCCCACTCTTCACCAACAGGTTGTTTAATCTCTTCAACTTTCTGAAGTTTTAGCTCTTGTTCCTGAAAAGTTTGAAGCTCTTGACGCAAAATTTTTGTAGCATCTTTTTCAGCTTTCCCTTCTTTTATTTCTCGAATCGTATTTTCGATTTTTCTGTTGGCTTCTTTCAATAACTCTTTAGCTTGTGCTTTGGCTTCATTTAAAATCTTCTTTTTTTCAGTATCTAAAAAGTTTTTCAAGCCAGTGTATTGTTCGAGTGTATTTGTGAGCTTTTGGTTCTTTTCAATAAACTCTTTGTTTTTTTCAGAAAACACTTTTTTCTCAATCTCTAATTCTTTAATCAATTTTTCAAAATCAATTTGCTGTGAACCCAACTTCCGTTTGGCATTATCAACAATTTGTTTTGAAAGACCAATCTTTTGAGCAACCTCCAATGCAAACGAACTACCGGGTTTTCCAATTTCGAGTTCGTAAAGGGGTTCTAAATGTTCGGCATCAAATTTCATCGCACCATTGACAGTGCCAGCATTTTTATCAGCAAAAACCTTTAAATTAGTATAATGTGTATTAACTACACCATGAGCATTTGATTTGAGTAATTGCTCCAAAATAGATTCAGCAATGGCTCCACCTAAACTTGGCTCAGTTCCTGTGCCAAATTCATCAATCAAAAACAAAGTGTTTTTATTAGCAAAATTGACAAAGTATTTCATGTTCGTCAAATGCGAACTATACGTACTCAAATCATTTTCGATGCTTTGTTCATCGCCAATATCAATAAATATATTTTTGAAAACACCTACTTTTGAATCGGGCGAAACAGGCACGAGCAAACCACATTGAGCCATATATTGCACTAAACCAATGGTTTTTAACATAACAGATTTTCCTCCAGCATTTGGCCCAGAAACTAAAATTATTCGATTATCTTTTTCTAACTTTATACCTAATGGGATAACACTTTTTCCTTGTTTTTTGAAAGATAAAAACAGCAATGGATGTTTTGCTCTGTACCATTCAAGTGCTTGACTTTCTACCAAAAGCGGTGCGGTTGCATCAATATTTAAAGCAAACTTTGCTTTGGCTCTAATAAAATCAATGATTCCAAGAAATAAATAAGCCTTGCGTAAGGCTGGTACATGCGGACGTACAAAATCTGTTAGTCGTTCTAAAATCTTAACAATTTCACGACGTTCACGAGCTTCCAATTCTCTAATTTCGTTATTGGCTTCCAACACTTCGGCAGGCTCTACGAATGCCATTTGTCCAGTTGCCGACTCGTCATGCACGAAGCCTTTAAGCTTACGTTTATGCTCTGACAAAATCGGAATGACCATGCGACCATCTCGAATTGTCAAAGACATTTCATCACCAATCCACCCACTATTTCTAACCGTGCGAAGGATTCGTTCCAAAGTTTTTCTTAAATCACTTTGTTCGGAAATTAATCGACGGCGGATATCTTGTAATTCTGGAGAAGCATTGTCTCGAACTTTTCCTCGTTCATCAATTATTTTATCAATTTGAGAAATAACAGTCGCCCAACCATCAACCCCACCTTTACCTTCTACAATCGGAAGTGAATTTTTGACGAGCGTTTTTAGTTCAGGATAAATAGTTTCTTCTTTGAGTTTAAAGAAATGAATGATTTGCTGAATAGTGCGAAGCGAAAGCTTAATCTCGAAAAATTGTTCTTCACTTACAAAAGCACCTTCAATGGCCGCTCTTGATAAGGCCTCGCTTACATCAATATAATTTTGTTCGGGGAAATCAGATTCGGTTTGTAAAATCAACTTAAACTCGGCAGCTTGACGAATCAATCTATCAATGATTTTGAAGTCGTCAGAAAAGCGAATTTTTTCAACAAAAGCACGCCCAAGCGAACTCACGCATTCTTCGGCGATATGTTCACGGATTTTATCAAAGCCTAATTTTTGTTCTATATTTTGGGGGTAAAGCATGAAATATTGTGATAAATAAATACAAATTTATCACAATATTTTGGTGTTTGTTTATTTGAAGAGGATTAAGTCTATAAATTATAAATCTATGAAATGAATACTAAACGAGTTTTGTCCCTTCCACCGCCAATAAATAAAGCCTCATACTTTGGGCTTCATTCTTAATCCAAGCATCATACTCCTCGATTGCTTGCAAACGTAATTCCTCAGAACAATAGCCATCTTGCACCACTTGTTTGCCACGGGTTTCGGCCACGATGCTCCAAATTCTGGTGCTTGCTTCAAAGTCTTCTTCGCCTCGCACAGATGTTTCATGTTGAGCGACAATATTTATGTCTGTGAAACCTAAATCTTTATAAATATTAGGTAAATTATCAGCAATCTGATTATCAAAACCAGCATCAGTTCGCCAATTAAGAAACGCATCATAAAAATCTAACATTGATTTTGGCGGAGTGGGCGACCATTCTATTTTTGTATGGTTATAGTCATTAATTGAGATTTTTCCACCTTTTTTCAACAAACCTACCATTTTTGAAACAACTTCCACAGGATTGTTTACCCATTGTAAAGTTCGGGCAGCAATAACCAAATCAAAAGGTTCGTCCGAAACATAAGTATTGATATTGGCTAATCTAAAACTCAGATTTGGAATATACTCATAGTTTTTCTGAGCCAATTCAATCAAATGTTGACTAAAATCAATACCGACAACTTTCCCATTTACTCTTTGAGCAATATCTGCAGTAATTGCTCCCGAGCCACAACCCACATCAAGCACCGCCAGTTCACTCGTGAGCAGACCAAGCAGACTCGAATAGGCATTTTCAATGTTTCTACGGTCAAGGACTTTGTTAGCTCCTTGTGGCATTTCTGCTCTTGCTTGGAGTGTTTGGTTCATTGTTTCTAACGAAAGATTATTCAAAATAGAATACAAAGTTTTATAATATTTTGATACCAAAAAAGTAAAACCTACTCTTTGTAATACCCAGTCACGATAAAAGATTCATTAGGTTTTAAACTATAGTTAAAACCTCGACGTAGAACTATGACAACGGCACAAGTTGCACGCCCATAAGTTACAGGAATTATTTCTTCAAAAACTAAAACTTTCTCTACACTCGCAGGACTAATATCAAAATCTATATTATCTATATCTTCTTGCCTTAATTCTTGTGTATCAATAAATACTTTAAGCCCTGGACCAAACCTACGTTGACGAGGGGGAATGATAGAAAACAATAAACTCGACATACTTGGGGCATTCACAACTCTTTTCTCGTCCAAAACTATATTAGGTGATATACCATTTATTGCGTTAGGGTCTAATTTTTTAGCTTTTACCACTACTTCTTCGAGCATTATATTCTCTCGCTCTTTCCTAATCTTTTCTAAAATCAAGATATTTTTTCGTTTTTCTAATTCAACCAACTCATAGGATTTATCTACCAGTTTCCAATTTATAGGTAGTTTTTGTCTGTAAATAGGCGGAATGGATAATGCAGTATCCAAGGTTATGGTATTATTAGGTGCAACAAACGTTATCCTCTTTTTTCCATAAAAATCAAGGTTTTCAAAAACAAACTTATCCTTGCAGGTAATAAAAAATGGAGTCGTTTTTTGTTTCGTTGTATCGTCTTTCGGAGCAGTCAAAACCATTGAAAGCTGGATTTCCTTTTTTTGTTCTTTGCCATTCAAGCGGTTTACTCTTCCAGAAACAGAAAGACCCTTTTCCATAGCAAAAGGAAGAGATTTGCTATGGAATAATGAATGTGAAGGTTGTTTGGTCAATAAAACCCTATCCCTTGTAAGTATATCAGTAGAAGCATCGCTCGATGTGATTTCAATAGAACGTTCCCCTAATTCGATGCCACTTTTATCAACTAAATAACATTGTATGATACCTTCTAAGTCATTTTTAGGAATATTAATTAGTAAAGAAGGTTTATTATTTGGATAATATTTCCAATAAATTAGCTCACCATTTTGCATTAAAACCAAACCAATTGAATCATTTTTAGCATTATTGTTTTGTATGAAAACACGTATCTTTTCTTTACTACTGAAATTATCAACCATCAAAACAGAGCCTTCTGTTTTTGTTTTTGGCAGATGAAATGTTTTGTTTTTTACAATAACTTGATACTTTTCATCAAATTTAGGAACGATGTCAAAAACGGCAAGACCCAAAGTGTCAGTCTTTGTGTTAACCAAAGTATCGTTTTTATTATTTATCAATAGAAATGGAACACTCATTTTTAAACCAAAATTATCTTTGGTTTCAATCGCAATTTTAGACTTTAGCCCATTAACTAAATAACCTCCTTCTACATGAATCAGTAAAGTATCAATATCAGTTTGTTTATTGACGTTAGACATTTCTTCTTTAAAATTTTGAGAAAAAACTGTAAAGTTTTGTTTGAAAAAGCCATCATCTGAAAAATTTCGCATCCAATTAGTATAAGCTCTTATTTGATAATTACCAGTCGCTAAATCTGATGGAAGTGAAAAAGAAAGAGAAATATTTCCATTCTCCAACTTTAAAATGTAGTGTTTTATTAATTTACCATTGGCTAAGTCTATAAAGTCAACATACAAAGGAATACTTAATTGTGTTTCTTTATGTGTGTCTGTTTCTTTGACGAATGCCACCACGTTAACTTTTTCACCTGCTAAATAATAATCTTTAATCCCCGTAGCAGATACTATTTCCCTTGGGTTTTCAACTATTTTTTCGAGGAAAAGTGGTATTTGGGCAAAGGTCTTTAACGAAAAAACGAAAAGTAATATAGTTACATAAAGTTTCATAAGGTTGCAGTTTAAATGGTTAATGTTGTGTTATT
>NZ_JBNTQY010000002.1:0-124010 GCF_051209875.1 Emticicia sp. SJ17W-69
TCCCCCTTGCTCCACACACACCGCCAACTTTTATTCGGAAATAAAAGCTTATTCCTTCTTAATCCTTTTAAACACTCCTAAACCCTTCTTATATTTGCTTATAACTCTTTAAAACTTTTTAACCCTCCTTATTACTTCTTATATGGACACAAAAACTATCATTCTTAGCCTTATCAAAGAAAACAAACGTTACTGGGGTAAATTACTCTACCAAGAATATTTTGACCTCTTTCAAAAGATTCATTCTAATCAGTTTTTAGCCGATTTGATTAGTAAAGACTTAGGTTTCACATTCACAGAAAAGCAAATGGAAAATCTGAAAAAACGCTACCATACCAACGCACCAAACGTACCAGTTTCAAATAGCTCTCAGATATTTAAAGAAACCCCCGCTGAGCAAAATCTTTATGACCAAATCTATGGTAAAAGCAAAAAATCTGATTTTGATTTGAATAATATGTAAAATTTGAAATTTATTTTCTCAAATATCGAATTTTTTGTTTTTATTTTTGCAATTCACAATTAAGCGATATTTTATGAAAAGAGTAAATTTGGTTTTACAGTCAAAAGGAGGGGTTGGTAAATCTCTATTTCTGTGGTTTATTGCACAGGTAGAAAAAGAGAATAAAACTGCATTCATCGACCTCGATGAGTCAACCGAAACAAGTGCCACTCGTCTAGGTTCGATAGTAGGAGAGAGTCGGGTTCGTCATTTCAAGATTTTGAATGAAAACAAAAAGTTAGAGAGAGAAAAAATCTTAAACCTCTTTGAAACATTGGCAGAAACCAAAACAGATAATTGGTTCATTGATTTCGGAGCTTCTGAAAGTGAAGAGTTCAGGCGTTTATTAGAATTCGATATTTCAGCCAAAGGGCTTTCGGATGAATTAAAAGATTTAGGTATCGAACTGCGTATCTTTATTATCATTGCTGGCAGAGATGCTCTTATCAGTTGCTTACGATATTACAATGCAATGAAGGTTGTAATATCCGATGCGATTCCTTTTGTAGCATTAATGAATGAAGGCACTTTCGGAGGTTTAGAATCCATCGAGCAGGGAGCTAACGCACTAACAAATGCTGGAATTGAATTTAAAAAATTCGGAGGTTTGGGCGAGTCTGAAAGTGCGAGAGATGTCATTCGATTAATAACCGAACAAAAAGACCCATCAAGTCTGAACTTCGCTGGGCGTTTGACTTACAAAAAAGGTTTAGAACAAGTTCAGAAAATATTGGAGTAATGGTGGAAATAAACGAACTAAAATATAGATTCGGTCAAAAATACCAACTACCTGAATCGTCGATTGATGAAAGTTTGATTCCGCTATTCATCGCAACTGAAAATTTAGAAAATGTAGTTCATCAAAGTCTTACAGAATCATCAAAGATTAATTCTGAATTGACCCACAATATCAGAAATAGTATAAAAAGTATTCAATACGATAATCCGAAAACTGCTTTTATTGGTAATCTGAGTATTTATGCCATTCCAATTCTGATAATTTGCGTTACGGTCATTATTCTTTGGTGGGGTTGGGTATTCAAAAGTACACAAAACGCTAAGTTTGAAAACTTAGAAAGGTTGAGTAAAATTGTTATAGTGAAAGATAGCGTTTATTTTGTACCTAAAGAAAGTTTAAAATTTACTCGAAAAGGTGTAATTTTGTTAGAGAAATAGTATCCCGAAAGATAAAGTTGTGAGAACATCACATCGTATAACAACGTAAAACGATGTATAACGATTTTTTATAAATTATTTGAATCAGTAAAAATGCCTTCTTTTGGGAGGCATTTTTCTTTATGCAAAAAAGATAAAAAAAGTACTTTAAAAATTTAATCAGGCTAAATTTTTCCCTTATATTTGTTAAAAATTTAGTCACATGATTAGTCCAGATAAAGTCCTAAAATTCATTAAACAGAAATCTGCTTTGAATCTTACCCAGTTGGAGAAAGAAGCAAACCTACCTAAGAAGACACTACATAAGGCTTTGCAAGGTACACTTACGCTCAATGAAAAACATTGTAATTTATTAGAGCCAATTTTAAGAGATTATGGCTATGCCGATGAGTTATTCTCGAAAGCGAAAATTATTTCGATGGTCAATCACAAAGGTGGAGTAGGAAAAACAACATCTACTATCAATTTGGGAAAAGCTCTTGCAGTATCGGGTTTTAAGGTACTTCTAATAGATTTCGACTCTCAGGGAAACACCTCTCAGTGTTTCGGTATATACGCACCCGAAGAACAAGTGATTGATGCTATTCTTGATAATAAAGATTTACCAATCATTGAAGTCGCTGAAAATTTCTACCTTTCACCATCGAATATTAAGATGGCTTATCGAGAAACCGATTTGGTTAACTCAATTGGAAATGAAAAGAGATTAAGAAACAAACTGAACGAAATCAGCGATAGATTCGATTTTATCTTGATAGATTGCCCACCTGCTTTAAATATTTTTACCACAAACGCTTTGGTAGCTTCTGATATGTGCATTGTGCCATTACAGCCAGAAGCTTATGCTTTCTATGGCGTCGAGAATTTATTTAATAGAATTTACGAAATCAGACAGCACGTTAATAATACTCTCGTTGTAAAGGGTATTTTGTTTACAATGGTATCAAATACCTTAGTTCACAAAAATATGATTGATTTCGTAAAAGAGCAGTACAAGCATATTCCTGTTTTCAATGTCTCGATAGAAAGAGCGACTATTATCCAACAGTCTCAAGTGGCACAGAAAGATTTATTTTCTTACGCCCCAAAATCAATACCTGCATTGCAATATATGGAGTTAGCAAAAGAATTTATGACCATCTAATGAATTAAAAAAATGGCAAAGAATAATTTTATGAATGCTATGATTAATGCTGATTTGCCTAAATCAATGTATTCGCAAGATGAAAAAATCAAAAAAGAACTCATAGTTTTAGAGATACTCAAAAAGTTTATTCCACCATTAGCCCCAGACGAAAGGACTCAACTTGAGCAAAATATATTACAGTTTGGCTGTAAAGACCCTTTGATTGTTTGGGAAACTAAGAAAGGAATCATTGAGCCAACTTCAGCGACACCTAACGAATTGTGTTATGTGCTAGTTGATGGCCATAATCGACATGAGATTTGTCAAAAGTTTAATCTTGATTTCAGAATAAACTTGATTGAAATTCCAAGCCTCGAACAAGCCCAAGATTTTATGATTGACCATCAGTTAGGTCGTCGTAATTTGTCAATTGAGCAAATGGCTTATTTACGTGGAATGAAGTACTTGGCTTTGAAGCAAGAAAGAGAAAATTTAGACTTGACCAGAGATAAAACTGGTAAGTTTAAAACCGAAAATAACCGTAGTGGTCACTTTGACCACCACGGAGATAATGAAGATTCTGAGAGCATCGAAACCCGTAGTGGTCAAAGTGACCACCACGGTAAAAAAGAAAAATTATCAGAGCAATTGGCCAAAGAATTTAACGTAGGGGAGAAGACAATTAGACGAGATGCTGACTTTGCCAAAGGTATTGAACTTTTGCCAACTGATATTAAGAATCAGGTTTTGCAAGGAAAGTCTTCATTGAAGAAAACTGATATTATTGAAGTTGGAAAAATCAAGGATATTGATGTTGCCAACCAAAAAGTACAACAACTTATTTCGGAAACTGAAATCAAAACGGTTAAGAAAGAAACTGAACCGAAAGAAAAAGTTTTAAATGTACTTAAATCGTATTTGAGTACACCCGAAGATTGTGATAGTTTAATTTCAGAGATTAAGAATATTAAAAAGGAGATTTTGAAGCAAGTAAATGCGTAAACCATAATTGTGGAAAAGTGCGGCCGCCCGCCGCCCCCCTTTTCCCTTTTTTGAAACAATTTGATTTTTTTCTTCTCTCTTTCTCGAAAAGAACTGTCCTCACAACTTTATCTTTCGAGAATCACAGTTTTAAACATATCCACATTGATTATCAAATAATTTAAAATGTTTATCAAAGAAATATTTGATATGATTTCGGAGAAATAAAAATTGCACTTTGCGAAGAGTTATAATGCTAAAAGTGCTTGGAATATATAATTAATTTAATGTGGATAACTCGTAAACCGAGAAATGTTACAGTATAAACCGAGAAATGTTATACTTTATGCAGCACTAAAACCGAGAAATAGTATAGTGTAAACCGAGAAATATTATACTCAAAACCGAGAAATGTTATACTTGGTTATATTTGAAAACCGAGAAATATTATACTTGATTTAAACAGAAAACCGAGAAATATTATACTTATTTTTGACTGTTTTTGTGCCTAAAATAGGAAAACCGAGAAATGTTATAATAGAAAACCGAGAAATATTATACTCTAAAAGCACTTGAAATTGCTTAAAAAGTGTCGTATTCTATGTCTTTAATAGCTTTATTTGAATACTTTTGATTTGTTCCGATAGATGTTACATTGAGTAACACCGAGAAATGTATAAATTAAACCGAGTAATTGTTTTCATAAATCGGCTTTAGTTGCGTAAATTGCAATTTTTAGTTTCAATAATTGAGAAAATGGATAAAAAATATCAGCCTCGTAAAAATAATTACCAACCAAATAGATTGACACTGGCAAAACAAGCTTATACTTCAATTGAAAAAAAGATATTTGCTTTCATTGTGAATCAGATAAATCATACTGAACAACAGACTGGAAACTTGACTTTGGAGATTCCATTGGTAGAAGTGGCTAAATATGTTCCTTATGCTAAAATTCAAGAAGCTGCACAATCACTGGTAAAGAAAGTGATAGAGTGCAATGTCGATTTTAAAGATGAATTTCGCTATGTTGTTCCGTTTCCAGAGGTTTCATATAATCTAAACCGTAGTGGGCTTTTGGAAGTAACTATCTATGATAAAGTTGTACCATTATTTAAAGAGCTTGGAAAAGAATATACAAAGTATCAATTAAATGTTTTTTTAGAATTAGAAAGCATTTATGCTCAACGAATGTATGAAATCATTTCATTACACTTGGGTAGGAGAGAGCGAGTATTTACTTATACCTTAAAAGAATTACAACATATTTTGGATTTTCCTATAAAGTACGAAAATTTTGATGTTAAAAGGTTTGTATTGGGACCTGCACAAAAGGAGTTAGAAAGCAAGGTTGGCATAATGATGGAGTACATACCATCAAAAAAAATAGGCAAAAAAGTTGTTGAACTTCAGTTTACGATTAAGACCAAAAAAGAAATTGCCTACGGATTGGTTGAATCTGATTTTGAATCTTTATCTGAACTTGATTTTCATGAGCAAAGAAGAATAGTAGCCAAACTGGTAGATGAATATAACTTTAATGAAGGATTGAAAGATGCTATTTTAAAAAATACCAGCTTACTCAGAAAATTCATAGAGTTAGATAGGGGATTAGAGCATGGATTATATAGTTCTCAGACTAATCCAGTTGGTTATGTTGCTCAATCAATCAGGAATGAAGCAACTTTATTAGGAATAGAAATTAACGAAAGCAAGACCAATTAAAGCGTTTGGGATTGAGTAAATTGTATGAAATCCTTTATCTGGCAAAGCCGCTAAAGATTGAGTTACGAAAGCCCGCCTGGAAGGAACGCCCTATTAATCTAAAAATATTTCTTGTAATGGACTTACTTTTAAATCGGCTTTTAACTGATTGAGTATAGCTTTTACTTCTTCAGGTTTCCAGACTAATGGATTTTTGAAGCGTTTTTTGATACCAATATTATCTTTATCAATGATTCCTAAAAAATAGAGCTGTTTAAATAATTTATTTTCTTCGATAAATTTTGAGAAAGATTCTAAGAATGTATAGTATTCAACGATTGGTTTTTTATCAATATTGAGCAAATCTGCCAACACTAAAAAGTCTTTATGAATCATTATATCTCCCCCATTCAGCTTTGAGTAAGCAGTTGAAACCGACACATCTAACCTTTTGGCAATATCCCTAATTTCAAAGTCAGTTACTTTTATTCTATCTTGAATTTTTTGCTTGGTAGCATTATAATCGTTTAGTATATTTTCAAACTTTCTCATTTATTATTTGATATTATCGGGGTAAATCCTCGTGATAAACTCACGAGTTCGACGGTCATAAACGTTGCCATGAGTCCAAATAATTCCTTGATTATTTACCCATTGAACCGCTTTTTTTGTATCATGCACAAAACCAAGATGCAACACTTTTTCTTCATTATTGTAGAATGTAGCTGCATAATCATTCTTTTTGCCTTTCATTAGGTGAAAAATAAAAATTGTGGAACGGTCACTCAGCATGAGGAAACGTTCCACAAAGTTAAACTAATAAACTTAATTGTACTACCTTTTTATCGGTTTGCACCACCCTTAAAGGTGGTGCAAACCGATTTTTTTCAAAATCAGTCCTAAGCCTTGCGATGGGCAAAGCGAACAACAATTCCTTGATTTAATGCTTGCATCGCTGATAGGCGATGCAAGCCGATTTTTTTTAGCTCAAAACAAGCTCATTACAGAACTTATAGGCGGTTTGGTTCATATCATTCAATGAGCCAAAAGGATTGCCAAAAATGCCGTTTTTTGACTGTTTTACATGGGTTGTGTAGTGGGTAATACCTTGGAATAAACCAAACGAATTATTTCCCAATGCTCGGCACTCCGTTTCTATCGAATTGTTGATTTGTGCAATAATATTACTTTTCCTTGTCGAAATATCCGTCCCTAATTTTTCTTCTTCTGTCATTCGAGTTAGACGTTCAACTAATGCTTTTTTTATGGAATCATCAACTTTTACTTGCTCAAAAGTTTCCATTTGTGTGAATAGTTTTTTCCGCTGATTCATAAACATATCGAATGTTTTGCAAAGGTCGTCAATGCGTTGGCTGTTGTTTTTAGTGTGCATTACTTGTAATTGACGAAAGTTTTTTGAAAAACGATTCGAACAACGAACCATCATAGAACTATTACCAATGAAAAATCCTGTGCTACCATCAAAACTATTTCCAAGCATCAAATAATCTTTAAATTCATGCCCGCAAACTTGGATTGGTTCGGTACATTCTAAAAAAGCAAGTGTTTTCTTTCCTCCGTCAATGTCATAATAGTTCTTTATTGGGAAACCTGTAATGTCATTTAGTTTTTCGGCAACTTCTATAAAACGGCTGTTTGGGGTGGGGGTGTAGCTTGATTTTTGGATACTTAATAAGTTATCAGAATTACCACGAAATAAGCCTTTATAACCTGTAATTTTTAAGCCGTTTGCAAAAATTGGTCTTTCTTCAACTTCCCAATTGAGTATGTTGATTTGTTCTGTAACTTCCATTTCAATTATTGTTTTTATAAATTATTTGATATTTGGTTGAACAACGCCCACCGATTAAATGGGCGTTGTTTGTAGGGTTTAGAGTGCAAAATTTACGATTTGTTCCTCTAATTGTCGGAGGTGGTTTTTACCTGCTTTGACAAGTTTGTCCTCGATAAACTCTAATATTAGGCTAATGTGCTGAATTTCGAGTTCTGCTCCTGTGCCTGCATTTTTGATGGTCATTGTCAAGGCTTCGTTATTATAACCACTTGCAAACTTTTCGCACATTTCAACTCGTTCTTTAAATTTGTTGAATCCCTCACGCATTCGGTTTCCCTGTTCCAACTTCTCAAAAACATCATTGGCAGTTTTTCTACTCACTAATTGCAAGGCATTGGGTTCGGGTTGAGTGATAACCGTTACCTCGTTGGTTTCTTGGGCAACTTCTTCTACTTTGTCAGTTGGTTTGTCGTTCTCGATTTTTTTTGGATTTGTCATGTTTTTATAAATTATTTGAATTGATTAGCCAATTAAAGGGGGCTATTTCCCTGTTTGATTATATTATAAATTTACTGAAATATTTAATAAAAAACAAGTTAAAATAAGTAATTTTTGATAAAAAAGAGATTTATTTAGAAAGGTAAATCGTCTTTATCAGCCTCAAAAACAACTTTTGCAGGTTCTTTCTTTGCCTTTTTATTACCTGTCGTTTTGGTTTGCTTCGACTCTTCATTTAAAATTTGTTCTCTGCGATACCCTAAAAACTCAATGCGTGAGGCTCTAATTTTGGTAGAATTACGTTCATAGCCTTGGTCGTCTGTCCAACGTTGAGTGCCTATTTTGCCTTCAAGATAAATACGGTCGCCTTTTTTAACGTAATGTTCTATTGCTGTGGCAAGATAATTCCACGCTTCAATGCGATGCCATTCCGTTTGTTCGACCTTTTCACCTGCTTTGTTCGTGTAGCTTTCATTTGTAGCAATACTTAATGATACAACTTTTGAGCCGCTTTCAAGTGTTTTGATTTCGGGGACGTTTCCAACATTTCCAATTAAAACTGCTTTGTTCATTTCTTATAAATTATTTGAATTGATAGCCAATTTTAGGGGGCTAATTCCCTGTTTCATTATGGTATAAAATTACGAAAAATATAAATAAAAAACAAGTTTATTTAAGTATTTTTTAATACTTATAACTTTTTTTTCTTGGTTTGATAAGAATACACTTTTCTAATTATAGTCAAATGCAAAGCCTGAGTAGGGGAGGTGTTGCAGCAAAAGTTTGCTAAACAAATTTTTCGCTTTGAGCGGAAAATTAGGGTGCTTTTAGCACAAGCAAAGCGTTGCTGAAAGGATTAGCAAAGGACTTTTGCGTTGAGAAAAGCATCAAATGGTAATGCTATAAATTTTTTTTATTGCCTGTCCATAGAATCTAATCTTATGACGGTTAATGTGTCGAGTGTAAGTGTATATAAATGAGACACTAATTCATTAAGAGAAGTGTTTTTTGACTTAGGCCGAATAACGTATGTTGGGTGATTTAGTGTCGCAGAATCGACAGGTAAATAAAGTAGGTGAATATTATATCTTATATTTAACATAAGATAAATTATATAACAAAACATATGCTACTAAATTGACTTGACATATATGACTTAAATATATGATAATCAAGGACTTACAAAGAAATAAAAAAAATCGTAACTTCATACCCTACTTACAAAAAGTAGTAGAAAGTTACCGTGCTGGACTGGTCTCTTCTACTGAATTGAAGACTGGTTTACAGATGGATTTTAAGCGTGTTCGACATCTGAACAGATGGTATTTTAAGCATCGAATTTTACCCCTTCTTAAATCTAAAAAAACTAAGAAAATGAAATCAGACATTGCACGAATCAAAGAACTTGAAGCAAAAATCAAGTTGCTTGAAAAAGAAAAAGAATTCTTCCAATTGAAGGCTGTTGCGTGGGAAACTTTAGTCGATGTGGCCGAAGAAACGATGAATATTTCCATCAAAAAAAAGTTCGCACCCAAACAGTTGAAAAGCTAACTTGTCGTTACCCATTGCTGGGTATGAGTTTGCTCTGTTCGTTGTTTGAGTTTAGTCGTCAGGCTTGGTATGCGGCTATCAAGCAGAAAGAAAAGGTTTCGTTTGAATTTGATGCTGTTTTGGCTGAAATCTTGGCTATTCGTAAGCGAATACCTGGTATTGGCACGGCTAAATTGTATGAGCTTTTAAAGCCTTTTCTGTCGTCTCATTTCATTAAAATGGGTCGAGATAAGATACATTATTTACTAAAAAAAGAGGGTTTATTGGTCAAAAGGAAAGGTCGTAGAGTGGTTACAACCAATTCTGACCACTGCTTGAAAAAGTATCCAAATTTAGTAAAAGATATTATTCCAACAGAAACTGAAGTGTTGTGGGTATCCGAGATGACGGGGACGCCCAGTCTTATCTCTCGTGTGGTCGTGGCTTTGCTTATTTATCATTGATTATGGACGCTTTTTCTTGAAAAATTGTTGGTTGGAGTCTACAAAAAAAGTTGGATGCTAAAGGTCCTGTTTTAGCACTAAAAATGGCGTTACTGTCCCGCACTAAAGCCACACAATTAATCCACCATTCTGATAGAGGTGTACAGTACTGCTCGTGGGCAAATGTGGATTTATTGAGGGATGCAAATGTGAAAATTAGTATGTGTTCAGCGGCCGAACCCAATGAAAATTCGATGGCTGAACGCCTGAATCGTACTTTAAAAGAGGATTTTAATGTGAAGGGATTTATATCTTTTTGTGAGGCTTTGGAGGAAATTGAAAAAGTAATCAAGACTTATAATGATTACCGACCCCATGCCTCATTAGATTATCGAACACCTAAGCAGGCTCATCAATCTATTGGTAGTCAAAGACTTAGGTGGTATCCGTATAAAAAAATAAGGTTTTCTAATGTGATTAGAAAACCTGTAAATTCGGCTTAAACCGAAACTGTCAAGCTATCCTCGTAGCATACGAAATTTAAGGAAATGAAAAGTACAAAAGTTTATAATGAATATTTAAGTAATAAAACTATGCAGATTATTAAGAAGCAACTTGATAATTGTCTTATACGGATTAAGATTGATTCTAAAGGTTTAGCTGTTTCTTTAAAACTTCAACCTGAAACTGAAGGGCTGCCAATTTTTCAGAGTCTGAAATGCCCATCGAAGACTCATAAACCGACGTAACATCTGTGTTCTCGCTAATACCAATCATAATTATTTGGTTACAATTTTTGACTATATAATCCAAATCAATTTGAAAATTTTTAAATTCTTTTTGACTTACAGGATCCACTGTTGACACATTTTGATTTGGATTTTGAGTAAATTCCTTTTCAATTACTGATTTGTTGGTTTTCATGTTTAAATTGTTTTTAGATCCAAAGCTTCCTGATGAAGTTAAATTATAAAAAAGAAGTTGACAATACTTTAATTTTTTTCTTATTCCTAAATGATTAAACGAAAACTAAAAAACTTACTCGAAAAGCCTACCTATTTTTGAAATACTAATTTATAGATTTCGTTTGATCTTTTTTCAATATTTTGTTTGAATAACCACGAATCAAGTGGGTGGATTATTGTGTGGATTTAATGCATGGATTGTACCGCTATTTTTAAAACTAAATCTGGATATTAGGCATGCAATGTTTATAGATAAACATTATTTGAAATAATTCTTAAAAAAAAACTCTTATGTTGCAAAATAAAGTATTGTGAAAGTTGCCAAGTATAACTTATTTATCTTTTATCAAAAACTTACTCGGAAATAGCCTCCTGATATACATTTTATAAATTTTTTGGACATTCCAAGCAAAACGTCTGTATCTACTACGATTTTGTGATGAAATAGTAGAACTTAAGTGCCCATTATGTGAGCCTTCTTCAACTAATGAAGGATAAGCCCAATACATTTTAATTACATTTCTCGCAATAAGCTCATCATGCCACCAATCAACAACTTTATTGCATTTGTTTACTTTTAGGTCATTAAGAATATTTAAAGCTCCTTTTCTATCAATGAGGTAAGCTCCAGTCTGTCTGCATTTGGAGGCTTGATATAAATATTTGCCTTTTACTATATCCCAAAAAGAAGGTTGTAGAAATGAGGTATTTTCTAATGAGATGATAAATCCTTTCTCAAGGGTTTCCATTTCCTTGAGAACTTTTTTTAATTTTTCTGTGAAATTCCCTAAAAAGAAAGGATCATTTTCAAAGATTAAGCCATATTCTAGATTTTCAGCCAGAATTCTTTCCAGTGCATAAATATGATTCAATGTACAAGAAACTACACCAACTGACAATTTAGATTTAATGTTCGAGACAAAATATTTACCAAGAACATCGTCGTTCAAATAAATAGGGTCTCCATTGGTAACAAACTCAAAAGACATGTCATTTTTAGCAAATAACTCAATAATCCTTTTTTCATGGTACTCATATCCCTTGAGTGCATGAATTACAAATATTCCCTTTTTAAATAAACTTTCAATCATAATGCGGTTTTGGTCTTAAATCTGAAAAAATATATTGTTTATTTTCATGGCTAATCAAGTTGATTGTGGTTTACCAATATTGTGAGTTGTAAGAGTGATTTAAAGAATTTTTTACGAACCACTAATCACAATGACGCAATGTTTATTTTTTGAATTTTGAACAACCGTTTCATCAATAATTCTAAAACCAGACCCTATTATTTGCTTATAAATATCAAATGTGTATTCATTCTGAATCAAACTGACAATAAATATCCCATTTGAGTCTAAAAACATTCTGTAAATTTTTAAAATAATATCTGCACTTGGCGTGTAATAAATTGTTTCATTGAAAATGATAATATCATATTGAGTTCGTGTGCTGAACTCCATCATATCAGCAACCTCAAATTGGGTATTATTCCTTTTACTAATTTCATTTTCTTGGGCAAGATTAATGGCTATACTTGAAATATCAATGCCTAAATAGCTATCATAATTCAAATGATTGATACTGTTAAGAAGTTTACCGCTTCCACAACCAACATCAAGGATTTTAGCGTTTGGTTTAAGATGTTGGATGTAAGTTGAGATAACATTATTTCTTATCAGGGTAGCTGAATTATTGTTCTCTCCTCTATTGCTTGCATAGAAATAGTCCCACTTATCAAGCGGTTTATTAAGGATTTTTCTTCTGATAAAAGACTTAATTTTTTTATTAAACATTCTGTTTGATTCTCTTCTGATATAAATCTACCTTCAATCGGTATTTAGTCAATCAAAATGAGGTAGATTAAACTTTAGTTTTGAATTATGTAAACCAATATCCCAGCAAAATAACCTAATAGGGCTAGTAAAGAAATGCGACGTAAATACCAAAAAAATGGAATACTTTCAATACCCATAGCTGCAACACCTGCAGCTGAGCCAATGATTAAAGTACTACCACCAGTACCAGCACAATAAGCGAGTAAATCCCAAAATGAATGGTCGGTTGGAAAATTAGCTAATGGGTACATTCCGATGGCGGCAGCTACTAACGGGACATTATCAATAATTGAGGATAATAAACCAATAAGTGTTACTAGCGATGTTTCATTTTGGATCTTGCCATCAAGCCACGACGCTAACGAACCTAAAACACCAACTGTTTGTAAGCTCAATACAGCTAAGAGGATTCCCACAAAGAAAAGCAGACTTGGTAAGTCCATTTTGGTTAAAGCAGTCATGATTGAAAATTTTGCTTTATACTCTTCTTCTTTATTTTTAAGGAGTAATTCGGTAATGAGCCATAAAACTCCTAGAACTAACAACATACCAACAAAAGGCGGAAGATGAGTAAAATACTTAAAAACTGGTACAAATACCAAACCACCAATTCCAATTAAAAGTATCAATCTTCTTTCAAACTCACTATTCTTTCCTTTATTATCCTCTAATGATTGAGGTGGTAATTTGCCTTTTATTTGAAAACTCATGATAAGTGTTGGTACAATTAAGCAAACTAAACTTGGTAAAAATAGACTGGTCATTACGTGAGTTGCAGATAATTGTCCACCAATCCAGAGCATTGTAGTTGTTACATCACCCATTGGAGACCATGCACCGCCAGCATTAGCCGCAATGACCACCAAACCCACATACATTAAGCGGGTATTTCGGATTTCTACCATCTTTTTAAGCAATGTTACCATCACAATTGTGGTGGTCAAATTGTCTAAAATAGCCGACAGAATGAATGTAATGACAGCAATTATCCAAAGCAGAGTACGTTTATTAGTAGTGGTGATTTTACTTGTAATTATGTCAAATCCGTGATAAGTATCAACCAATTCAACAATTGTCATTGCACCCATTAAGAAAAATACAATTCCTGCAATTTCGCCCACATGGTGCATTAATTCTTCATTTACGAGATGTTTATCCTCAATAATAATTGAAACGAGAGTCCAACTTAATGCTCCTGTGAGCAATGCTGATGAAGATTTATTGATACTTATGGAATGTTCAAGAACAATCCCAAGATAACCAACTACAAAAACAATAATAAGTAATATAAGCATTTTTAAATAAAATTAAAAACAATGGCGAGTATAACCCGCCATGTTCGATAATAAACCAATTTGGTTGTTGAAATTTAACCGAACAAAGGTCTGAAACAAATCTTAAAAACTGCTGAAACCTTAGATTAGTCTGAATTGTACTGTTCCTACGTAAGTATCTTCAGTATAAATATCAATAAAATAGTAACCAGCTTTCAATTTATCTTCAACATCGTATTTGATTGTAACGCGTTTAGGTAAAGATGAAAAATCTACTTTTTGTGTCATTTGAGCGGTTGTCTTTACAACTTTTCCTGATTTGAGTTTTACTTCAATATCAATATTGTCGGCATCTTTTATGGGATTAGAATTTTGATTTTTAATACTTACAAATACTGTTTGTGTTCCATTTATATCTATGTCTTCTGGAACGTCAAATGATATTTCAATTTGTCTTGAACGTCTTGATTTTACAGTCAACTTATTATTCTTTCGTAACACTTCAACTCTAAAACTACCAGCTGAAAGTAGTGGTTTGATAGTAGCTGACTCTGGTCCTGGTACTTGACCTTTTAGCGTTTCATTTTCTTCTGCAAGCCGAGCATTTTGTTCTTTTAAACTATTATTTTCACTTAATAATTTTTGATTGATATCATTTATTTTATCCAATTGACTTTGCAACTGGTTCTTTAGAGAAATAAGTTCGCTTATCTGTTTTTTCAAAGAAACTACATTTTGAGCATCCTTTTTGTACTTAAAAATGATTTTGTCTTTTTGAGCCAATGTTTGACTCAACTGGTCATTATTAGACGCCAACAAGTTTTTTTGAGCAATACTACTTTCAAGTTGTGAAGCTAATTCTGTTAAGTCTTTATCAAGTCTGTTTTTAACGACCATCAAAGAATCTTGCTTTATTTTTAACTGATTTTTTTCTGTTTGAAGATTGCCACTTTTATTCCAGAAATATCCAATTCCAAAAAGTAATAAAAAAAGTATGATAGTAGCACCAAACGCATATGCTTTGGTTTCTTCTTCGGTTAATCCATTTTTTTTCATATTGTTTAGTTTTTTAACAAAATTAGATGTCAATATTGAAGATTAGCTGAATGAAATATAAAATACTACTGAAAATGAGCATTAAAATCAAAGTAATTTACCGAAACCCTTTAGTCTTATTATGAATTTTGTTAGACTTTCATTTCCACGAATGTCCAGTCGTTGTATTTCATATTTATCTTTTAAAGGAACGATGTTCAAACGGTTTCCAATTCTAAAAGCTGCTTTTATATTTAACTCATTCATTGTTTTCTTCATTTGTATCAGTGTTGCTTTGCATTTTGGTCTTCCTCCAAAAGGATAGGCAAAAACAGGTAAAACTGGTAAAAGGTTTTTCTCAAAATAATTGATATTTAATTGCAAATCTTTCACAATTTCATCAAGACTAAGATTTTTATAGTTTTGATGTTGATGAGAATGTAAACCAAAGCTTACAAAATTTGGATTTAGACTTTTCAAATGATTTAGACATAATAATGCTTCTGGGTTTTTATCCCAAGAATTTGACTGACCAATATGTGCCGTTGACAAAAAAATAGTTGCTGAAATATTATATTTTTCAAGAATGGGGTATGCTAACTCAAGATTGTTTAAATATCCGTCATCAAAAGTTAGAAGAATAGATTTTTTTGGTAATGATTTAATCTCCCCATTAATAAATGCCACAAATTGTGAAAGGGGAATTATTTGATAATCCGATTTCAAAAGAAACAGTATTTGCTCTTCAAATTGTTCGACAGTAATGGTAATATCATCTTTATAGCTATTTGAAAACTTATGGTACATCAAAACGGGAATGCCATTGATTGGAAAATTTATGTTAATGACCAAAATCAAACAGCAAACACAAACAAGCGTAAAAAAGGCATAGTAAAGCATCACGTTTATTGATAGAATTGTTGTAAAATAATTTTAAAGGTGTGGGGTTAGATACTTACTCAAAAGATTCGTGCTTAACTCTATTGAATACCCAAAAAATGATTGGAAAAACTAAAAGGGTTAAGACAGTTGCAGTTACTAAGCCACCAATAATGACAATTGCCAAAGGTTTTTGAGATTCTGAGCCAATACCTGTACTGATTGCAGCTGGCAGTAATCCGATTGATGCCATCAAGGCAGTCATTACGACAGGTCTTGTTCGTACTTTTACTGCTTCCAAAATAGCAGTATCTAAAACCATTTTATTGCGTATGTTTTTATGAAATTCAGAAATAAGAATCACACCATTTTGAATACAAATACCAAAGAGTGCGATAAATCCGACGCCTCCAGAAATACCGAAATTAATACCTGTGATATGTAATGCGATGATTCCACCGATGATGGCAAAAGGTACATTTGCCAAGACTAATAGCGAGTCTTTTATATTACCAAACATGATGAATAGCAATACAAATATTCCTATTAAGCTAATCGGAATCATTTCACCTAATCGCTTAGTAGCTCTCACCTGGTTTTCAAACTCTCCTGTCCAGCCGATTGTATAACCATTCGGCAATTCAAGATATGTTTCTACATTGTTTTGTGCTTCGGCAATCGTGCTTCCTAAATCTCGGTCTCTCACCGAGAATTTCACCCCAATAAATCGCTTATTATTATCTCTATAAATAAATGCAGGACCTGTTATTTTCTGAATGATAGCAATCTCTTTCAACGGTATTTTTGCCCCTTGAATGGTCGGAACTTTCAGGTTTTTTATATCTACTTCGTCTTTGCGGTAGTTTTTTTGGTATCTTACACGTACATCAAATTTCTTTTCACCTTCAAACTTTTGGGTAGCCGTTTTTCCACCAAAAGCCATTTCCAAAACTGCTTGTGCATCTGAAAGCGTTACTCCATAAGCAGCCATTTTTTCTCTTTCTAAGATTACGCTAATTTCGGGCTGACCAACATTTCGTAAAATCCCAACGTCCTTAATTCCTTCAACTTTTTCAATTTGTTTGATAACTTGATTTGCTATTTTATCTAATTCATTCAAATCATCACCATATATTTTTACAGCATTTGAAGCATTGATTCCTGCCACACTTTCTGCCACGTTATCAATGATTGGTTGAGAATAATTATAGCCTATTCCTTGATATTTAGATAAAGAATCATCCATTTCTCTAACTAAATCATCCATTGTAATTTTTCGTTTCCAGTCGTCTTTGTGCTTTAGATTTACCTGCATTTGTACATAATAGAACCCACTTGGGTCAGTACCGTCATTGCTTCTTCCTACTTGGGATAATACGCCATTTACTTCGGAAAATTTTCGGAGTTCATTTCTCAAAATCGCTGTTTTATGCACCGTTTCGGGCAAGCTTTGACTCATTGGGAATTTAGCTTCTACCCACAAAGCACCTTCGTTGAGCTGTGGTAAGAATTCTGTGCCGAGTAATGTAGCAGAGAAGAAAGTCAATGCCATGAAAACAATTGAAGCAAAAAGTGTGATTTTTTTGTGGGCAAAAGTCCAAACAAGACCTTTCTTAGTGATTTTATTCCAAAAATTCACGAAAGGATTATTTTTCTCTCGAACATTCTTATTTAGAAATAGATGAGATAAAACAGGTACTAAAGTAAGTGTAAAAAGTAATGCACCCAATAAGGCAAAACCTAAAGTGTAAGCCAATGGCGAAAACATTTTCCCTTCTACTTTCTGAAAAGCGAAAATAGGCATCAAAGCAGTGATAATAATGAGTTTTGAGAAGAAAATAGCTTTCCCCAACTCTGTTCCTGTCTTTTTGATTACACTACCTATGGCTAACTTATTGTATGCTTGCATACCTTTTTTGTATGAAATGTGGTCGAGTGTAACGAAAATTCCTTCTACCATCACCACCGCTCCATCAATGATAATTCCGAAATCGACGGCACCCAATGAAAGTAAATTTGCACTCATACCTTTCAGTCGTAAACACAAAAAGGCAAATAATAAAGAAAGTGGAATAATGATGGAAACTGAAACAGTCGTTCGCCAGTCTGCCATGAATAAAAACACAATCACCGTTACAAACAAAATGCCTTCAAACATATTGTGCATCACCGTAGTAGTGGTATAATTCATCAGATTATCACGGTCGTAAAATGTTTCCATTTTTACATCCGATGGCAAAATCCTTTCGTTTAATTCAGCAATTTTAGCTTTTACTCTGCCTAACACCTCTTTCGGATTTTCACCTTTTCGCATAACAATGATACCTTCTACTACATCATCATTATCGTTTAATCCAACTTGCCCAACTCTTGGCATGGCTGCTTCTTGCACATCAGCAAGGTTTCTTACCAAAATGGGGTTTCCTGCTGCGTCATCAACGATGATATTTTCGATGTCTGCAATAGAACTAAGCAAGCCAATTCCTCGAACCACGTAAGCCTGTTGGTTTTTTTCAATTATATCACCGCCTACATTTAGATTACTTTTGTTTACAGCTTCATACACTTGCAATGGTGTGATGTCATATTTTGCCAAGCGATTAGGGTCAACGCTGATTTCATACGTTTTTTCTTGTCCACCAAACGCCACCAAGTCAGCTACACCAGCCACTGAGCGAAGTTGTCTATCAATGACCCAATTTTGAATTGTAAGTAAATCTTTGGAATCTCTTGATTTACTTTTAAGCGTATATCTGAAAATTTCACCCGTGGGGCCATAAGGTGGTTGTACATCAGGCTCTACACCGTCTGGCAACGAAACATTTCGGAGTAGATTATTTACTTGTTGTCGGGCAAAAAAATCTTCTACATCATCATCAAAAATAATTTTGATAACTGAAAGTCCAAACATTGTAATACTACGAACGCTTGTTTTTTTCTGAACCGAATTCATCGAAATCTCGATGGGTGTGGTTACAAAACGCTCTATTTCTTCGGCACTTCTTCCATTCCATTCGGTTACGATAATGATTTGGGTATTGGTTACATCAGGAAATGCCTCAATGGGCATATTTTGAAATGAGATAAAGCCTGAAATTGCCAAAACTGCCACCCAAAAGAAGGTAAAAGGCTTGTTTTTGAGCGAAAAAGCAATAATATTTTTGATGAATTTATTCATAAAACGAAATCCTTGATGGAAATTTAGAACCTTTATATTCTGCCAGTTTTCGGCAATAAATATTTGAATGAAATTGTTATTTCAATTCTTGTACACTTGAAATAATGTAGTCGGAATCGAACTCTTTTTGTGCATAATTTTTGCCCACACGGAATGGCATTGATAAAAGACAACTGAATTCTTTTAGCTTTTCTTTGTCCATTTCTTTATCTACACCAAATACCAAATCTTCGTATTTCATCTTTCGGAATGTGCCAAATAGCCTATCCCAAATGCTTAAAACATCACCATAATTACTATCAGTATAAGGCAATACATAATGATGATGTACTTGGTGCATATTGGGTGTTACTAAAAAATAACTGAGAAAATTGTCGTTCCTTTCGCTCAATCGGAGGTTAGCATGAGCTGTAACATTGGAAATTATCTGAATAAACTGACGAGCCATGAGCATCCAAAAAGAAACACCAGAGAGAAATACCCACAACAATGTAAAACTCAGTCGAATGCTTGTTTCAATTGGGTGTTCACGGAGTGTAGTGGAAACATCAAGGTTTTGGTCGCTGTGATGCACTAAATGGAAAAGCCAAAAAGCATGAAACTTGTGCATGATAACATGATAGACATATTCAAAGAAATCAAGCAATAAGAAAGAGATAATAAACAATAGTACAGGGTTTTGAATACCTAAATGATTGATGATTCCAAATGGATGGTTTTCATTCCATACCAATAATAGGTTAAATAAAAAACCTAAAAGTAATTGCACGGGAGCATCCCAAAGCATAAAGGAAGCATTAGTGAAAGCGTGTTTCCATTTACTATAATTAAAGTGGAAGGCTAAAATATTTTCAAAATTCCATGTGAAAAATATAGCAAAGAATAGTACGGCTACTCGGTGCGAATCTGGAACGTGGTTAAAATATTGTATAATGGCGTTCATAAGGTTAGGGTTTTAGGGATGTATAAAATAATAGGTAGTTCGAATATATTAATCATTCAATTCATCATAAATTAGTAGTTGATTGGCGGTCATTACTTTTTCACCCCCTTTTAGCCCTGATAAAATGTAAGTGATGCTACCAACTTGGCGGAATACCTCTACTTGGCGAGTTTCGATATTATTGCGGTCTTTGAATATCATTACAAAGTTTTTGCTTTTGTCAAAAATGACCGCCTCCGAAGGAATAGCCAGCATTTGCTGACTTTCGGCATACGAAAGTTTGATTGTGGCTCTCATTTCAGGTTTGAGTAAATAACCGGTATTATTGAGTTTGATACGAACCTTCATGGCTTTCGTTTCGGGGTCGATGATATTGAAGATTTTATCAACTTTTCCATTAAATATCTTATCGGAATAACTCAGTGTCGTTACAGCCGCATCAATGCCGAGTTTTACTTGGTTAATGTCGCTTTCATTGATATTGGCAATTGCCCAAACATCATCTATTTCAGCAATATCAAAAATATTATCGCTACGGTCGTTGCGGAGAAGCATATCCTGGTTGATATTTTTTTGAATAATAAAGCCACTTAAAGGTGACCTTACTTCATAGATTGCTCCTTTTTTGATATTGTAAATAGTGTAGGTTTCTTCAATGCGATGCAGTTGTGATTTTGCTTTATCCAATTGACTCTGTGCTTCAATCACATCTCTTTCGGCATTGAGTTTACCTTCAAATAATTCTTGTGCTACTTTCAAATTATTCTTGGCTAATAGCAAATCGTTTTTAGAATCTTCCAATTCTTTTTCAAAACTGGCAACTTCTGTACTGCGAATTGTTGCAAGCAATTGCCCTTTTTTTACATAATCGCCCAATTCGACATATACTTTTGTTACATTTCCGCCAACAACTGGATAAACTTCAATCATTTTATTATTGTCAGCCGTTATTTTGCCATAGAAATTAAGTTCATTTTTAAGGTTTTGCATTTTAACCACACTTGTTTTGGTTGATTCGAGCATTTTTTTACTCAATACAAAAGTAGTTTGAGTAATTTCTTTTGGTGGGGTTTTATCACAAGCAAAAAGACAAACGGTAAGGAGAGAAATGAAGATTATATTTTTCATTTTAGAATAAATTAACATTGACAATATGATTGATAGATTCGCCCGATAAAATGAGTTGTTTCCTCATTTCAATCAATTGAAGTGTACTTTGATTATAGCTCTCCATGAAATCGGTAAATTCGAGTAAGGAAATATTTTGTTTTTGAAAATTCTGCAAAATACCTTTATACACAACTTCAAAGTTTTCTGTGCCAGATTGTATTATTTGGGTATATTTTTCTTGTTTTTGACTCCAAGTCAGGTAGGAATTTTCGATTTGACTCTTTAATTCTGTTATTTTTTGTTCTTTCAAACGCTTTGTTTTTTCTAATTCGGCTTCGGCAATTTTGATATTTCCTTTATTTCTGTTCCACAAAGGCAAGGGGACTCCAAATGTCAAGTTTACCTGATTACCAAAAGCTCCGCCACGTTGGTCATAAGATACACCAAGAGTTAGGTCGGGCGTCGATAATGATTTTTGCCATTTTAGCATCAACACATTGCTTTCGATAATTTTCAAGAAACTCAAGTAATCAGGATTATTCTCTAATGCCATGTTGAGTAAAGCATCAGCAACTGGAAGATTATTTTTGAGAAAATAATTATTCAGAGCCAAATCATCTACTACTGGATTGATGCCTTCTCTGCTTGATGTCATAATTTTTAATGTTTCTTGCTCATCGTTGATGCTTTTTTGTACTGCAAGGAATTCATTCTTTAAATTGAATGACAATGATTGTAAGCGAACCACATCTCGCAAGGGCCAATTGCCTTTTTGTGCTTGTTGCGAATAAACTTTTACCAAGGTATCAACATTGGCTATTTGCTTATTGATGTTGCTGATTTTTTGTTGTTCAAAGAAACTGTTATAGAAACTTTGACGTAGCTGAAATCGAAGGTTTTTCAGGAGTTGTTCAAACTGTAACTCTGCAATTATAATGGTTGATTTGGCAAATTCAACTTCATTCTTTTTCTTTTTGCCCAGATAAAGTAGTTGTTGTACCGCAAGGGCTTTTTGTCCTTGCCCACCTATATCAAGCACTCTTTTGTTGGGTGGATTAATGGCGTTTAGCTCGCCCGAAGCATAAGGAAGTTCCCAGATTTTGGCTTGAATGACGTTGGCCTTGGCTATGTCAATATTGTATTGCTCTGCCAACAATGCCAAGTTGTTTTTAACAAAAACTTCTTCACATTGCGAAAGTGTGAGGTTTTGTTGTGAAAAAGCAGTTTGAGAAAAAAATAATAATAGTAAAAAGAAAAGCTTTCTAAACATCTGTGGTCTGTTGTATATTATTTACAGCAGCAAAGATGTATAGGTCAATATTAAAATAGCCTTTAGGTTTACCTTAAAAAAAACTTAATTGATAAAAATAATTTCAAATTGATTAGTTTTAGGTGCTATTGCTTGATATTTGATTGTAGCAGAATGATAATCTAAGATTCGTTTTGAAAGCCGTAAACCTAACCCTGAGCCATTAATTTGTCTTGAATTTGAGCCACGCATGAAAGGTTGAAACAGCTTGTCTTGTTCGAGCATGGTAATTAAATCGCCTTCATTTGAAATACGTATGCTTAGCTTGTGACTATCTGTTTGCTCAATTATGACATTAGTTTTTTTATTGTCTGAATACAAACAAGCATTTTTTAACAAATTGGTAAATATAATTTCAAGAAGCGATTTTACTCCAAAAACTTCCATTGAAAGCTCAATTTTATCATTATCAATAATTTCAAATTTTAAATCAAATTCTGGTTCCGTTTTTTTTACTTGTGTAGTGGCAAAAAAAATCACTTCATCAATTCGTACTTTAGCAAACTCTTTTTGAGCATCTTCTCGATTAATTTTTGATAAGAGTAATAAAGAATTAACCAAGTCTGATAATTGATGAATAGACTCATTGATACTTTTGAGCGAATTGACTGTTTCAGGGCTATGACTTTGATTTTGAAGTAAATTTTCTACTTTAAAAGAAATTCTTGTTAAGGGTGTTCTAAATTCGTGTGAAGCATTAGCTGCAAACTCTCTTTGGCTCTCAAATGCGTTTTCAATTCTCGAAAGCAGGATATTAAAAGCTCTTGTTAACAGGTTTATTTCATCATTTTGCTTCGTTTCGTGTAATTGAACGTTCAATTGGTTAATTGAAATATTGGTTATTTGTTCTTGAAAAATATCCAAAGGCTTGAGTAATCGTTTGATAAAATAATTAGTGGAAAGCCACACCAAAAGTGTACCCACGATGAATGTAGTTAGGAGGAGATAAAACAGAAAATTAAGTTTAGAATTACCATATCTATCTTCAGCAGAGATTAATACATAATACTCACTACTTTCGAAATCATAGTATAAACCCATAACATCTTTCTCTTTATCGCTTCTGAAAAACGATTTTTCAATTTTAATTTTTTCTAAATCTGCTCTATTCCAAGTAATTGTGGCATCGTCGATACTACTATAAAGCAGTTTAAATTTATCATCAAAGACTAATATTTTTTCATTAATTAGTTTATTGATCGAATTGCGATCAATCAGTTTAAGTAGTTGATTATCAACTTCTTTTACTTCAACCAACAATTTCGCTGTTGTTAACGCCTTTACTTTTAAGCGTTGCTCAAACTCTTCTCTTCTGAAAATTGAAAAGGATATATAAATAACAATTGAAGCCAGTCCAAATAAGACTGAAAAGGCAATAGCAACATTAATCGCAATCCTTTTTTTGAGGGTCATAGCTCTTCTTTTTTTAGATAATAACCAAATCCTGGGCGAGTATGAATCAGTTTAACTTCATGATTACGGTCTATTTTTTTTCTTAAAAAATTAATGTAAACCTCTATCGTATTTAAATTTGTATCAATATGAATATCCCAGATTTGCTCAGCAATAGTCTGCTTAGAAAGAGTCCGCCCTTTGGCTTTGGCTAAAAGCAATAAAAATTGATATTCTTTTGGAGTAAGGTCAATCAATTCTCCTTTACGTTTTGCTTTCATTTCGGAAGTGTTAATTTCCAAATCATCAATAACGATAATGTTATCGCTCTCTTGTGGAGTTAAACTTCTGCGAAGCAGAGAAGTAATTCTTAAAAAAAGCTCTTCAAAATGGAATGGTTTTACCAAATAATCATCAGCTCCAAAACCAAAAGCATCAGCTTTGTCTTGAATGTCTCCGTAAGCAGTGAGCATAATAATTGGGGTGTATTTATTGGATTCTCGAATTTGTTTACATACATCTAATCCATTTATTTTTGGAACATTGATATCCAAAAGAAAAATGTTGTATTCATGTTTTTTTATTTGTCGAAAGAAAAGTTCTCCATCAAAAACAGTATCACATTCAATTTTTTTTGATAACAAAAAACTTTTAACTTCTGTTGAAAGTGTAGGGTCATCTTCTAAAAGCAGTACATTCATTGTATTAGGTCAGTAACAAAAAAACAAATTTAAGTAATAAAGTTATGAGTAATTTCACGCTTTGTTTTTAGCAAGTGGTAACAAAACTTTAATGACTGTTTCAGAGTTTTCAGTCGAAAAAATTTCAATCAAACCTTTATGAGATTTTACAATTCGTTCTACGATTGATAAACCGATACCGTAGCCTTTTACTCTCGAAGTATTATTAGCTCGATAAAATGGCTCAAAAATATAGGGCAAATCTTTGACAGTAATACCTTTACCATTATTCGAAAATGATATTTGAATATACTGCTTGATGGTGGTGTAAGTAACTTTTATTAAGTTATTATAGGAAAACTTACACCCATTTTCCATGAGATTGATGAAAGTTGTTTTTAGTAAATAAGGATTTCCAACTACAAGCAATTCGTTCTCTTCAATCAAATCTTTCTCAACATCAATGATAATCCTATACTGAATGTTATTGTTGATTAACTCTTCACGGGCATCAAATAATATTTCATCAATTCGGACATCTACCAATAAATTAGAAGTTGAAGAATGATTAACTCTTGATAATTCGAGTAGGGAATCAGATAAATCACCTAATTCTTTGAGGTCTTCATGGACTGATGTTAGGGTTTGTTGATATTCTTTGATACTCCTTTGTCGCATGAGGCTGACTTCAATTTGTGATACCATCTTCATCAATGGATTCTTTAACTCATGTGAAAAATTTGAAATAAAAGTTTGTTGGAGCTTAAAAGCCTGTTGTATTCGGTCGAGAAGGCTATTGAAATTGATTGCCAGTTTATCAATTTCATCATTGGATTGAATATTGATTCGTTTATCTAAATTTTGAGGGTAAATAGAATCTATTTCATTTATAATGTGTGTCACAGGCTGAAGAATTTTACCTGAAAACAACCAGCCAATAACACCTACAACTCCTAAAACAATAAAATATAAACCAAATAATGTATTTCGTAAGCTACTAAGTCTTTTGATTCCTTCATTATCTACAGCTCCAGCTATTACCACCACGTTATTATAATCATCTTTGTAAGTAAGTCCAATTATTTTAAACTGAGATTGTTTAAATTTTAGTTTATTCTCAATTCTAATATTATTTAAAAGCTTTTGGTCAATCTGAAAGTTGATAGTATCGTTATTGGTATATACTTCTTTGTTAAGATGGTTATAAATTGTAATATTTTCTTTGAAAAGTATGTCTTTGTTGGCTTTATCAATTCGCTTTAATAAAGTTGAATCAACTTCTTTAACCGTTACAAATAACTCAGCTGTCGTGATGGCTTTTTGTTTGAGACGATTATAGAATTCTTCTTCATTCGCATTATATCTGAGCCAATAAAGTACTGCAAAGGCAACAAATAATATACCTGATACTGTAATGATAAACAATATGGTTATTTTATTTCTTAACGGCATTGTATTATCGTTTCATGACATAACCCATTCCATACATTGTATGAATTATTTTATTAGGAAAATCAGGAGCATCCACCTTCTTTCGAAGCAGGTTCATAAATACTTCAACAACATTGGTAGTGACATCAGAATCCATACCCCAAACTTTATCTAATAACTCCTCTTTAGACATTACCCTACCTTGATTTTTTATCAAGCATTCCAAAAGATTAAACTCCCGTGCCGTTAGGTTGATTACAAGGTCTTTTCTTTTAACAATCTTCGTATCAAGATTAAGTTCTAAATCTTCAAACTTTAGTTTTTTGTAGCTAATCTGCAACCCGTCGAAGATTGTCATTCTTTTAATTGCAACCTTTATTCGTGCAATTAGTTCTTTTAACTCAAAAGGTTTTACCAAATAATCATCTGCACCTAAATCAAATGCTTCTAATTTATCGTCAAGTGTTCCAAGGGCGGTGAGCATGATGATTGGCGTTTGAATGTCCAATTCTCTTATTTCTTTAGCAATTTCAAAGCCATTTTTGATGGGCAAAATTATATCAGTAATGATTACATCATACTGATTTTTTTTGGCAAGTCGGCTACCCACATCTCCATCGTATGCAATATCAACACCGAAACCATTTTCCTCAAGACCCTGTTTCAGAGAAAGCAATGTTTTGGGCTCATCTTCAATTAATAATATTTTCATATATAAAAAATGAGTGCCACAGCCCGCAGCACTCATAAAAAACCCTACAACTTTAGACTATGATGAACAGACTGTAAAACGAATGTAATGCTTAATTCTTAAAAACTGCTGAAAACGTGTATTTTATTCGTCATTATCATTTATTTATCTGAATATTCTTTATTGAACTACCTTAAGCAATTATTATTTCTAATCTGGACCAATTGAATTATTTAAAAAAGAAAATTATCCACCTACTGACGTGAATCATCCATTTTAGTACGTTTTAAGTTGCCATACCTTTGTAGCATCAAAAACGATAAACAATTAAAACAAAAAATGATGAATTCTTTTAAAGTTCCTACTAAAAACCAAGTAGCTCCCGCTAACCAAGAAATTTTTGATAATCTTCAACAAGCTTTGGGTTTTGTACCTAATTTGTATGCAACAATTGCTTATTCAGATAATGGATTAGTCCGATTTTTAGCTTATCAAAATGCCAAAACTTCATTGAGCAACAAAGAAAAAGAGGCAGTAAACTTAATAGTTAGTCAAGTGAATGGCTGTATTTATTGCCAAAGTGCTCATTTGGTTTTAGGTAAAATGAATGGCTTTTCAGATGAACAACTGCTTGATATTAGAAACGCAAAAAGTAGTAATGTCAAATTGAACGCTTTGGTACAATTAGCTGCTGATATTACTAAAAACCGAGGGAATGCAAATGATGATTTGGTTGATGAATTTTTTGCACAAGGCTATACCAACGAAAATCTGGTTGACTTGATTTTGCAAATCTCTGACAAAACCGCCATGAATTATTTGCATAATCTTACCAAAGTTCCAGTAGATTTCCCTTTGGCAGCAAGTTTGTAAGTTTAAAGATGATGTTGTAAAAAATGAGAGCAAACGCCTAAGAATTTATTTTTTCTACAAAAGTTTCGTCTTTTTGGGATTATTACAAATCTTAGGTGTTTGCTTTATAAAAGAACCAAAATATTTCCGCATTTTACTTACACATAAATTTAATACTGGCAATTTTAATTAAAAAAAATGAATTCAACTTTGTATGAAAAGTTATTGATAAGACGGTGGAACGAATCTGAGGCAGTTCCTTATGATTTATTGTTGCTTGCCGATGATACCATTATAGCTATTGATAAATATCTTGAAAATGGAGAATTATTTGTAACTGACATAGAAGGTAAAATTATCGCAGCTTTTATATTAAAAGTGGAAAATAAAGAAACTATTGAAATAAAGAACATAGCAGTTTCAAAAGAGTTTCAAGGTAAAGGTATAGGGTCAATTTTACTGAAATACATTGCAGAAAATGTAAAGAATCGAGGTTTTAAAAATTTACTTGTTGGTACTTGCGACCAATGTTTTAATGAAATTGAGTTTTACAAAAAATCAGGCTTTGAAGATTTTAAAATTCGTAAAGACTTTTTTATAAACAATTACAACGAGCCAATTTATGAAAAAGACAAACAAATATTTGATATGATTGTATTAAAAAAAACGTTTTAAAATGGAAAATACAAGACCTCCCCTCCCACCATTCACAATGGAAACAGCCTTACAAAAAGTTCAAATGGCAGAAGATGCTTGGAATAGCCAAGACCCTGAACGTGTTTCGTTGGCTTATACTATAGATTCTGAATGGAGAAATCGTACAGAATTCATTAATGGTCGTGCAGAAATAAAAGCATTTTTAACACGTAAATGGCAAAATGAGTTAAATTATAAACTAAAAAAGGAACTTTGGGGCTTTCGGGAAAACCGCATGGCAGTAAGATTTGAGTATGAATATCAAAACACTGAAGGGCAATGGTTTAGGGCTTATGGCAACGAATTATGGGAGTTTGACGAAAATGGATTGATGCGGAAACGCTTTGCAAGTATTAATGATTTGGCAATAAACGAATCTGATAGAAAATTATATACTCAGGGGGATTCAATTGTATTGCCAGACGAATATGGTGATTCTCTTTGGGATCCTGTTTTGGCACAATAAACGAATTTTAAGAGTCAAAAAAATGGTTATGAATTTTACAGAAACTATGATTTAGCCCAGCAGTGAAACAAATACAAGAAAAATTTGGAAGTAGGCCAGCTTATGCTCGCATGGAGTTGAATACAATTTATGACGGCTTAATTGATAACGAAAAAGATTTTATTAGCCAAAGTAAATGTCTACCTCGGGTGAAAACGGTTTTCCCAATATTCAACACCGTGGTGGACCAAAAGGATTTTTGATGGTTTTAGTTGAAAAACATGTTGGATTTATTGATTTTGGGGGTAATATTCAGTACGTTTCTGTTGGCAATTTATCAACAAACAATAAATTTGCCTTGTTTTTAATTGATTATCCACGAAAAAAAAGGCTAAAAATCTAGGCAAAGGTATCAATGATAGAACTCGAAAGTGTACCAAATTTATTTCAATTGCTTGATTTGGAAAATTATAAATTTCTACTTGAACGAATTATTGTTTTTGAGATAGTAGCCTTTGATTGGAATTGTCACCAATACATTACTTCTAGTTATACCCTTCCAGAAATGGAAGAGTTTTTAACATCACAAAAAGTATATATTGCAAAATAGAGGCTGAAATAAAGAAACTCAAAGCATAGATAAATACTAAAAATGCTCAACCAAAATACCTTCACTTTAATAAATCCACAAAATGAAAATCTTGCCTTCAAACTTTTTGCGTTTGAGAGTAATAGCCATTTCGACCATATTCAAAGGCTTAACTATTATTCAATTATTTGGTTACAGAAAGGCTCAGGCACTCTAAAAGTAGATTTTTCGGAATATAGTTTTTCAGAAGGAAATCTATTTACATTTGCACCATATCAGCCATTTATGCTACAAGAAAAAGAAAAAATTGAAGGAATTGTTTTAAACTTTCATCCTGATTTTTTTTGTATTCACAAACACCAACCAGAAGTGGCTTGTAATGGTGTACTATTCAATAATATTTATCAACCACCATTTGTGCAGGTCGATGATGTTAGTGCAGAAACTTTTAAAATGATAGTTGGTCAAATAAAAAATGAGATGCAAAATCTTGCTTTGGCACAATATGAGGTGTTAGTTTCTTATTTGAAAATTTTCTTAATCACAGCCTCTCGTCTTAAAACCGCTCAGAATACAGAAATAGGTAAAGCATTTCCAGAGAGTAAAGAACCATTTATTCTGCAAAATTTAAAGAATTTTATTGAATTGCATTTTAAAACCAAGCATTCAGCAAGCGATTATGCCAATTTGCTTAATATTACACCAAAGGCTTTAGGGAAAATTACGAAGTCTCATTTCAACAAAACCCTAACGGACTTAATCTCTGAAAGGATTATAATTGAAGCAAAACGAGAACTTTATTTAACTAATAAATCAGTCAAAGAAATTGCCTATACTTTGGGCTATGAAGATGAACATTATTTTAGTCGATTTTTTAAAAATAATGCTGATATTTCACAACAAACATATCGAGATACTGTAGGATTTGCGAGAGCAATGGCGTAAATTTTATTAAAGAGTGGTAATATTTCAATTCATTCAAGATATGTTGTTATTTTAATCAAATAATATTCTATGCCATTTTGTGTCTATTTTATGAATTATATTTTGATAAAATATTAAAAGCGGAACTATCATAACCACTATACTTTATGTAAATGAAGAATCTTTTAAGCGAATTGAAATTCAAACAAACAACCCTACTAAATACTATATTATTTAAGACTCAAAAATTAACACAAGTATCTGGATAAGCCCTATTAGAAATCACTCAAGGATTATCATAAAAAAAATGTTCAATTATTGCTTTTACACAAATCAATAACTATCAAATTACCGGGGCAAATAGTATTAAATCAATTTTATAAACCATTGACTAGTGGTTAAATGATTTGTTTTTTACATTAAACTGTCATTTAGCTGACTTTTTGGCAATTTAGATAGACCTACCTTTGAGCCATACAAATAAGAAATCTAAAAAAATGAAAAATTTAATTAAAATTTTGTTCTCTTTATTAATGTTTGGGACATTACAGATGAATGCTCAAACCAAGCCTGTATCTTTGACTCCGCCAAAAGGCAAAGCGATTGCGGTTTTTGCCGAAGGCTGTTTTTGGTGTAGTGAGCATATCTTTGAAGCAGTAGTTGGTGTTGATGATGCTGTTTCGGGTTATTCGGGTGGAAAAACAAACAGGCCAACCTACCAAGAGGTAGGTAGTGAAGTTACTGGACATGCAGAAGCTGTGTTAGTATATTATGACCCACAAAAAGTGAGTTATGAGGAGTTGGTAAAAGTCTTTTTCAGTTCGCACGACCCAACTACTCCCAACCAACAAGGACCAGATAGAGGCTCTTCTTATCGCTCCATAGTTTTTTATCAAAATGATGAAGAGAAGTCAATTATAGAAAAGGAAATTGCTGTTGTCAGTCAATCAAAAAGGTTTAAAAACAAAGTTGTAACTGAGGTTTTGCCACTGAAGGTTTTCTTTAAAGCAGAAGATTATCACCAAAATTACATTGAACTACACCCTGATAATCCGTATGTTAGAGGAGTATCAATTCCACGTTTTGAAATGTTTAAAAAAGTTTACAAAGGAAAATTAAAACAAGAAAAATCATGAAAAAGAATGTCATTCAATATTCAATTTTAGTCGGAATCGTGCTAATTTTGAGTTCAATGCGACTCCAAAAAACAACGAATGAAGACCCAAAACTTTCTTTAGAGGACAAATCCTTAGTAAAAGTAGTAAAAACTGAAAGTGAGTGGAAGAAGTTGCTTTCGCCTAATCAATTCTATATTTTAAGACAAAAAGGAACAGAAACCCCGTTCCAAAATGCTTATCATAATAATCATGAAAAGGGGAATTATTTTTGTGCTGGGTGTCATTTACCACTTTTTTCCTCTAAAACAAAATTTGAGTCGGGTACTGGTTGGCCAAGTTTCTATGCTCCAATTGACAAAAAAAACGTAACAGAAGGAGTTGATAACAGTCATGGAATGGTAAGAGGTGAAATAACTTGCACCCGTTGTGGCGGGCATTTAGGGCACGTTTTTGATGATGGTCCAAAGCCAACAGGTTTGCGTTATTGCATGAACTCAGCTTCCCTTATTTTTCAGAAGCAATGATTTAATAGAGACCGTTGTATCCTAATTTTTTTTATAGTATTCAACGGTCTTTATTTATTCAATCAACTAATTTTGAATAATTTTCAGCCTCTAAAATATCTTCTGGCGAGGCATTCGATTTATCAACGTGCTGAAGATATTGTTGATAGTTTTGTTGTACCGTTTTTCTTTCAGTTTCTGGTAAATATAATCTTTGAACTCTTGCTAACCACAGAAAACCTTTTGAATAATTAGGATATTGTTTGGTTAATTTTTCAAAATTTTGATAGGAAGCTTTTAGAAAACCTCTATTGTTTTTATTATTTTGATAGGCAAAATAATAACTCCTACCCGTACTAAAATAGTTTGCATAATTTATTTTATGATATTTTTTAAGCTCATAGTTTTGTGACAATTCAAAAAACTTTGCTGCTGTTTTGTAATTTTTTTCCCAGTTAAAATACGCACGTCCAGTTTCATAAAAATAGTTTTTTGTAGAATCTTTATAGCATAAAGCCTCCAATATTTGAATTACTTCAGTTTTTGATTGACTGGTATTTATTTTTGAAAAAACCTGATACATTCGCTCTAAATCTTCATTCTGGGCGAATGATTTATCAATTTTAGTCAAATAGCTTTTCCAAAAGCTATACGCCTTTGTGGGTTGATTTATCGCTTTATTACCATAGGTCAAAGCCATTATTCGCTCTACATCTGGGTCATTAATAAGGCTTGGTTTATCTTTAAAACTTTGATAAAGTTCGATAGTTTTTTTAAAATCATTTGCTAGAAAATAATGTTTAAAACATTCAACCGAATCAGATAAACTTGTGTCGGCATATCTCAAATAATTATGGTAATGGTATGCTACAATATGTTCTTTTTTATCAGCCATATAGAGTTTTGCCAATGCAAAATGAGCAGGTGCATAAGTAGAGTCTATAATTAATGCTTTCAAGAACTGTTCTCTTGCCAACCGTGGTTGGTCAAGATTTCTATAAAGCAATCCTAAATGTGTATGAGTCACGAAATTATAAGACCCATAGGTTAAGGCTTTTTTATAGGCAGCAATTGCCGACTGAGTTTCTCGGTTAATGGCATGTGCATCACCTTTTATTAAATAATATAGCCCTTTTGTATTTGAACTAATCTTGGAATTTTGAGCGATCATTTCTAGTATTTTCAATGATTTATGTCCATCTGATGTAGAAAATAGTGTATAGGCTTCTGCAATCCGAATCATAACTTCATAATCATTTCCTTTAGTTTTTCTAATTAACTCAGCAAAAAGGCTATCGGCTATTTTTGGTTGATTATAAGCTAAATGCACGGCAGCATATCCATAATCAGCCAATCGGAAGTTAGAATTATATGAATAGGCTTTTAAAAAAGCATTTTCAGCTTTGGCAAACTGAGCTGAACGAAGATAAAAATAGCCTAAATAATAGGCATATTTGGCATTTTTTTCTTTTTCTAAAAGTTGTTTAAAAAGTTCTTCTGCTTTAGTGTATCGTCCTGATTCTAAATCCTTTAAAGCAGTTGAAAGGGTTTGAGCAACTGAATTGTTATACAATATGATGGTTAAAAGAACAAATAAGATATACTTCATGGCAAATTTTCTTTCGTAGAATTAATTTGCACAAAATTATGTCGCTATTTTTAGATACTCCTTAAAGACTTATTAGAATATAATTAGAACCAATATCTAATGATTTTCTAATAGTTTATTTAGAAAGTTCTAATTTCTCAGTAATACATTTGTATTTATATAACATCACAATTATTGCTTAAAATAATATTTTAAATGTGGTGCCTTTTCCGAGAGTAGATTCAACCCCAACCGTGCCTTTGTGCATTTTTATAATTTTGTCAACCAACGACAGCCCAATACCATATCCTTTGGTTTGGGCTGTTTTTTCAGAACGATAAAACGGCTCAAATATAAATTCGATTTCGCTTGAAGCAATGCCCACTCCATTATCTTTAACGTATATAATTTTGTCGATTGGACTAACCGAAAGTACAACATAAGCATGGTTATCTAGCGAAAACTTACAAGCATTTTGAACCAAATTTACGAGAGCTGTTTTAAGCAAAGAATTATTGCCTATTATACACAGATGTTCGGGGTCTTCTGGAAGAGTTTCAAAAATTATTTCAATTTTATAATTTGGATAGTTTTTCAATATAAATTTCTTGGTATCGAACAGTAATTCATCAAGTCGGATGTTTTCTACCAAAAGTGCTTGATTATCGGCAGTAACTCTTGATAATTTCAACAAATTTTGCGTCATTGTTACCAAGTCTGTTATATCTTCTAAAGCTGAATAAATGGTTTTTTGATAATCGGTTGGTGTTCTTTCTTTAAATAAACTTACTTCTAATTGAGAGCTTATGCGGGTTAGTGGATTTTGTAGTTCATGTGAAACATTACCTATAAACATTTTTTGTAAATTAATTCCTTCTTCGACTCTTTCTAAAAGTTGATTTATTGTCTGACTTAATTTATCTATTTCATCATTATTTTTAGTATTTCTGAGCCTTTTATTTATGTTTTTTGGAGAGATATTATTCAATTCAAAATCTATTTTTTCGATTGGTTCGAGTGTCTTTTTAGCATAGAACCAACCAGTTATGCTGATAAAAATAATCGAAAACATTACTATCCCTATCATCATCCACCTCATTTGCTTCAAAAAATCTTGACCATAATTGTTTTGAGCCAAAGCAATAACCAGATATCGTTGCGTTGGAGTTTTATAAAGAATTCCGACACCATCAAAACCTTTTTCTTTAAATTGAATTCTATTCTGGAGTCTGATTTGTTTTAAAATGTTTTGTTCTATAAAAATCGGATTCTGAGAAGTTGATGCAAAAATTACCTTATTTTGGAGATTATAAATAATTATTTCTTCGCTTGGCAATTGATCTTTCCTATTCTTTAGTAGATTCTCTAAAAAATCAGTATTTTGTTGGCTATCAATGATTTGAGATAACCAACCTACAATGGTTTCTGCTCTATTATTGAGACGGCGGTAAAAATTTTTATCCAAGAAAAAATCTGTAAAAATATATACAGATAATAAGGCTATCGTGAGAATAGTCAAAACGACTCCTACAAATTGAAGTGTTATCCGTTTTCTTAGTTTCATTCTTCTCTTAAAATATATCCCATACCAAAAACTGTATGAATCAGCTTTTTCTCAAAATTTCTATCAATTTTTTTACGTAAATAATTAATATAGACTTCAATATAATTTGTGCCTTTATCAAAATTTACATCCCAAACATTGTCAGCAATCTGATTTTTTGATAGAACACGCCCTTGGTTTCGCATAAAATATTCCAATAATCTAAATTCAAGTGCCGATAAGTCAATATTTTGAGAAGCCTTTTGTACAATTTTAGTATCAAGATTTAATTCAAGGTCTGCAAACTTTAAAATATCATGTGTAATCAATGTATCTGTGCCTCTTTTAGTTAATGACCGTACCCTCGCTAAAAGTTCTGCAAATTGAAAAGGCTTTACTAAATATTGGTCTGCTCCTGCATCAAAACCAGCCACCTTATCCTCGCTGTCGCTCAATGCCGAAAGTATCAATATTGGAGTTTGGTTCCCAGATTGGCGTAGCTCTTGTGCCAACATCCTTCCATTTAATCCGGGTATTATTACATCTGTAATGATACAGTTATATGCATTTTTCATTGCTAATTGCTTAGCTATCAGTCCATCGTATGCAATATCGACCTCGTAAAAACTTTCAATAAGTCCTTGCTGAATTGCCATTAGTGTTTTTGGATCATCTTCAATAACTAATATTTTCATTGCTTTTTGAAATAATTTCTCAAATGAACAATGTTTCTTTCATAAAAAAAATAATCTAAGGAATTTCTAATTTTTATTTAAGAAACCTCTAATTGTTATTGACGATGTTTGTATCATCAAATTATTCAATTATCTACCAAATAGCAATAAATTATGAATTATACTGAAACAATAAAAAGAAAAGTGATTATAAGAGCTTCGGCCATATTAATAATAATTGCCAGTTTGGTTGGTGTTTTTTATAATAAATTAGAAAAAGTTTATTTCGAAAAGGATTTAATTACTCTTAAAGCCGATTCTTTGTTGGCAGTAAAGAACGAATTACAAAATGAATTAGCTGCTCTCACAAATCGAATCAATGTAGAAAAATTAACCATTCAAGAATTAGAGGCTAATTTAGATTCCAAAATAATCACAATTAAATCAAGAGAAGTAGCTTTGCAAGAGGCACTTGATAAGTTGGCAATGCTTGAAAATGTTGAAAATATCAAAAATATCAAAAATAAAGATATTGAACATCTAAAAACCCAAATTAATGAACTCCAAAGCATGAAAACTACGCTCGAAAAAAGTTTTGTAGAATTAAAAGGATCAAATTTAACTTTAATAAATAATACCAAGGATTTGCAAGTAAAAATACTTATGCTAGAATCTCAATTAAGGGAAGCAAAGAACGAGATTACAAAAATCAAGTATTTGGCAAGTGGCGATAATTTTCGAATAGATGTCTTGAAGTCAAATACTGCAATAACAACGAAAGCAAAAAAAGCACGTACACTTAGGATTTCGATGAATATTCCATCGTTCTTAAAAACCGAAACAATAGTTTCAAAACCAGTCTATTTGTCAATATTTGATGAAAAAGAAAGCACCATAGCTGGATGGAATGAGTTGGTTATTGTGAAGGATGAACATAACAAAGGCATAAAAATGGAAGTGCATAATAGCAAAATAGTAGATTTCAACAAAAACCCTCAAAATGTTTCTTTTGATTTTATAGTTCAAGATAAACTTGTTCCTGGACTCTATTCGGCAAAATTATATACAACTGATAGCTACCTTGGAACTGTTGAGTTTAGAGTCAGGGACAGTTTTTGGTTTTTCTAATGGAGTATTAACTTTTTCATAATCTTAGACTCCCAGTAATATTTACTGGGGGCTTCTTTTTTAACTATCCGTAAAACATGAACTTCCTGACACAGATTTTAGACGATTTTAGCCTTAAAAATGAAAAAGAAAATCATCAAAAAGTAATCAACGATATTGATAAAGGGGTTGTTTTTAAGGGAACAAATCTTTGGATTTTGGTATTTGCTATTTTTATCGCTTCACTGGGTTTAAATGTAAATTCTACGGCCGTTATTATCGGAGCGATGTTGGTTTCTCCCTTGATGGGGCCAATTATGGGAATGGGTTTAAGTTTGGGAATTAACGACCTTGATTTACTCAAAAAAGCACTCAGAAACTATGTTTTTGCAACAGTTGTTGGCTTGCTTACTTCTACTTTATATTTTTCGATAACTCCACTAAATGAAGCACATTCAGAGATTTTAGCACGTACTCAACCCAATATATACGATGTTTTGATTGCACTTTTTGGTGGTTTAGCAGGAATCGTGGCTACCTCAAGTAAGCAGAAAGGGAATGTTATTACTGGCGTTGCTATTGCAACAGCCCTTATGCCTCCTCTGTGTACCGCTGGTTATGGCTTAGCTACACTTAATTTGGGCTTTTTTGTTGGTGCGTTTTATTTGTATTTTATCAATACTGTTTTTATTGCATTCGCAACCCTTATAACAGTTAAGTTTTTAGATTTTCCACTAAAACACTTGAGTGATAAAATAGCTGATAAGAAGTCTCAACGAATTATTCTTGGAATTGTTTTACTAACGCTCATTCCGAGTTTGTATTTTGGTTATGATACTATTCAACAAGCACAGTTTAAATCTAAAGTTCAAAAATTTATTGATAATGAATGTAAGTTAAAAAATGATTACTTACTAAGTAAAAATATTGACCCGGCTTCAAAATCAGTATTGTTGATTTATGGCGGCGATAGGATAGATGATAGTCAAAAGAACATGATATATTCAAAATTAAAATATTATGATTTGGATGGAACAACACTAAAGATTCAACAAGGATTTGCCAATTCTTCAGAAAATATTTTAAATCCTGCACAACAAATGATAAACGCATCATTATTGGAGCTGGAAAGTGAGAATCAAGCTTTGCGAACCAAACTTGATTCTGTGTTAATTAAGAAAAATGATGTATCACAAATTCTAAAAGAAATAAAAGTTAATTATCCTGAAATTTCATCTATCATCTTGCAACCTAGCATTCAATTTGATGGGAGTTTGGAGAAAAAAATATTAGTTTCAATACTTAAAACCAATAAAGAATTGAACAAAGAAGAACGTAATAAAATTGAAATTTGGCTCAAGATTAGGCTTAAATCTGAGAATTTGACATTGATAGTTGTATAAAAATACAATTCTAATGAAATTCTAATATTTTTCAAAGTAACTTCTAAATATTGGAAAAGACCTTTACGCTTTCTAAGCATTTACCTTCACCATTATTTACAAATTATGATTGGTCGTATAAAAAATATTTTATTTCCTACCGATTTTTCCGATATAGCAAACAATGCTATGCGTTTTGCCGTTGCTATTGCCAAACGTCAGCAGGCAAAACTGCATATTTTTCATGCAGTTATTCCAGAGTATTTACCTGTCGTTGGGGATGTGTCATTAGGAGTTGTATATGATGGTTATGAAGAAGTCGAAAAAATGAATAGCAAAAAGCTTAAAAACTTAGCTATTTCGTTAGCAGCTACCAATCATCTTAAGGTAGAGAGTCATACAAAAATTGGTAACGTAGCCGAATCTATTGACCAACTTGCAAAAGAACTTCAGATAGACCTTATTGTGATGGGAACACATGGAACCTCGAACATGAGAGAGTTTTTTATTGGAAGCAATGCCTACTCTACAGTCAAAAACTCTCATTGTCCTGTGCTAACAATTCCTGCTAACTCTACATCAACAGATTTTTCAACTGTGTTGTTTCCCGTCAGAAACGTAAAAGGTGTTGATGAAAAATACCTTTCAATCATTAATATTTTGAAAGCTAATCGCTCAAAAGTTTTATTACTCGGTGTAGCCCATTTTAATGATTTTGATAGTTTTGATTTTATTTCAGATAAGGTAAATCAACTCTCACTCAAAATGCACGAAGATGGCATTGAAGTGAAAAACCGTAATCAGTACTGCGAAAACATTGCAAATTTTATTTTAGATTATACTTATGCCACAAAGCCAGATTTGCTGGTTATCAATGCCAACATTGATACGGATTGGAAACGGTATTTTTTGGGTTCATTTGCCCAACGCATTGTGAATAATGCTCCTTGCCCAGTCTTAAATATTAAGCCACAGTAATAGTTCTTTAAGTAGAAAATATCATCAAGGTAAAAAACTTTTGAGGTATGGATACATATTTCTTCATTGCCAAAGCCTTCATAAATTAGGAATTGAGATAACGATATATTTTAAGTTTTCTATTTTTAAATACTCAAATCATAATGTTTTGTATTGGCAATAGTGCCTTCTATACTTACTAACTTCTCAACTCATGATAACAGTAATAATACCCGCCCTAAATGAAGAAGCCACTATTGGTTTTGTAATTGAGGTCGTAAAAAAATCGACCAATGTCAGTGAAATAATTGTAGTGGATGATAAATCCGCAGATAAAACTATTGAAATTGCCCAAAAACACGGAGCAAAAGTAATTACAAGCACCAAACTCGGCAAAGGAGCATCAATGAAGGACGGGGTGTTAGTGGCTCAAAACGATATACTTGCTTTTCTGGATGCAGATATTCTGACCTATCCTGATGATGTGGTAGATTTATTGTGTAATCCTATCATAAATCAAGAAGCTGATTTTGTAAAATCGTATTTTACTCGTCAGGCAGGCCGAGTTACCGAACTCGTAGCAAAACCATTACTATCAATACTTTATCCAAAATTTCCTAACTTCCATCAGCCATTAAGTGGTATGATAGCAGGAAAAAGAAGTCATTTTTTGGAGATAGATTTTGAGGACGGCTATGGCGTAGATATAGGTATTTTACTCGATATGTATCAGCAAGGTGCCAAAATTAGAGAAGTCAATATTGGTCATATCGAAAATAGTATGCAAAGTATTGAGGCATTAGGCAAAATGTCAAGGCAAGTGGCTTCTGTTATTCTTGCAAAATCAAAGGGTAAAGGCACACAAGACCTCAAAATGTATGAACATATACAAGTCATTAGAGAACAAATGGATTTTGCTCTAAGCGAAAATTTACGTGAGAAGAAGAAAATTGCTATTCTTGATATGGATAACACACTTACACGAGGGAGCTTTATTCAGACATCCGCACAAGTATTTGGTTTCACGAAAGAATTGAAAGAAATAGGAAGAGTACAGAATAATCCGATGGTGCGAACCAAACATATTGCAAAACTTTTAAGGGGAAAATCACTCAAAGAGTTACTTGATGTGGCAGATTCGATTCCAAGTACACCCAATTCAAAAGAATTAGTGATACGTTTAAAAGAGCAAGGCTACATTGTGGGTATTATTTCGGATAGTTATGATTTTATAACAAACCATCTCAAAAACAAATTGAATGCTGATTTTAGTTTAGCAAATGAACTCGAATTTTCAAAAAGCCATGCAACAGGAGAAGTAAAAATTCCTTCATTTTTCTTTCCACACACAAATAGTATATGTACGCATGACTACTGCAAAAGCCATGCTCTAACCTACATTTGTAAGCATTACGAAATATCACTCGCAAATACAATGATGATTGGAGATGGTGAAAATGATATTTGTTTGACAGACAAAGCAAGCGTTGGAATTTCGTTTTGTTCAACCGATGTTGCCTTAGATAAAGTGGCTGATTACATTATCAAAAAGCCTGATTTTAAGGAGATTATCAATTTTATTTAACTTTTTGTCTATCCTAAGATGGCGAGAAAAGCCAAAAGAAATAGAGTAAAAAGTATTAATTAAAATGCGTAAAATATGAATATTCAAGAGATATTAAATTACACAATTATAAAGATTGGCAATATCGAAATCCGATTCTCATCACTGGTTGGACTTTTAATGACAAGTTTCATTGCGATAATCCTTATATTCTTTATAAAAAGAGCAATTTATAGGACAAACAAAATTGAAGAAGGAAAAAAATATTCGCTCTTCAATCTATTCAAATATACCATATTAACTTTAGCAATTGCTAATAGCTTTCAAGTTTTAGGCTTTGATATTTCAGTGATCTTAGCTGGTTCAGCAGCATTATTAGTAGGTCTGGGTATTGGGCTGCAAACACTTTTCAAAGATTTTGTTTCAGGAATTATACTTTTAATTGATGCCTCGATTAAAGTTGGAGATGTGATTGAAGTAAATGATGTTGTTTGTAAAATACAGGAAATCACATTACGTACAACCTCGGCCATCACTCGTGATGATAAATACATCATATTACCAAATTCAATATTAACTTCTAACCAGATTCAGAATTGGACACATAACAGCGATATTTCGAGATTTGAAGTAAAAGCAAATATTGATTATGATACAGATATTAATCAAATAAAAAAGATTTTACTTGATTTAGTTAATCAAAACGAAGCTGTATTAGATAATCCTAAGCCATTTGTAAGATTTACAGATTTTGGTGATTCAGCTCTTTTTTTCTCAATATTTTTCTGGACCAAAGATTTATTTAGGGTAGAAAATATTAGAAGCGACCTAAGATTTAGTATATATGAACGTTTTCGTGCAAAAAAAATAAAAATTCCTTTTCCTCAACATGATGCCATTTAAAAAATAATCGCCTTTATAAAAACGTAAATTAAAATGACTATTTACCAAATTATAACAACATTGGTTGTTCTTTCAGCTTCTTTTGCTTATATCAATAAACGATTTCTTCATTTGCCTATAACTATCGGATTGATGCTATTAGGTACAGTCCTGTCCATCATTGTTTTAATCTATAATCAGTACAACCCAGCGTCTTTATCTCCAATTAAAACAGTAGTCGATGGATTAGATTTTAGTAAAATCGTTCTCGAAATATTATTGAGTTTCTTACTTTTTGCTGGTGCATTACATACCGATTACGATGCCCTTAGAGATAACAAAAGGTCGGTAATTATATTTGCTTTTGTGAGTGTCTTGGTATCAACTTTTGTAGTAGCAGGCATTTTGTTGGGTATTTGCACATTATTTGGCTTACAAATTAACTTTTTATACTGTTTGCTTTTCGGAGCTCTGATTTCACCCACTGACCCGATTGCAGTTCTTGGCATTCTTACAAAAGCCAATGCCCCTAAAAAAGCAGAAATCAATATTGTAGGCGAATCATTATTCAATGATGGAATTGGAGTGGTAATTTTTATTACTTTTCTCTCAATTATTAATAAGGGTGTTTCGGAGGTAAGTGTATGGGATATACTAAAATTATTCTTGCAAGAAGCTGTTGGTGGAGTTGTTTTAGGTTTGTTTTTAGGATATATAATCTTCTTGTTATTACGTTCGATAGATGACTACGAAACCGAGATAATTATTACTTTGGCGGCTGTTATGGGTGGAACTTGGCTCGCCCAAAGTTTGCACACATCAGGACCATTGGCAATGGTTGTAGCTGGATTAATGACTGGTCACAAATCAAAACTTGAAGCTATGAGTGATAGAACCCGCCTTTATATAGATAAATTTTGGCACTTGATAGATGTCTTAATGAACGCCATTTTGTTTGTTTTGATTGGTTTGAAATTCCTTTCAATCGAATTCAATCTTACTCATTTGTTTATAGGCTTGATTGCACTACCACTCCTCATTTTTGCAAGATATTTATCGCTCATTATTCCTTACACTATTTCAAAAAGATGGCTGGATATTAATAAAAAGACTATCTTACTTATGACTTGGGGCGGGCTTCGTGGTGGCCTTTCGATTGCTATGGCTCTGTCCTTATCTAATAGTTTTGAGCAAAAAAATATGTTTGTTTTAATCACATACATTGTAGTTATGTTCTCAATTTTTGTACAAGGTTTGACAATTGAAAAGGTAGTTAGAAGAATTTATGGAGGTGTATAAATTACATCATATATTCATAAGGTATAGGCTTTTGTCCAATATCTTGATTTAGAGCGTAATTTTAAGCTTTGGTTTAAATAACAGAATGAATAGAATTTGAAAGGATGGAAGATAAAAGCCAACAACAATTACAAAAAAACAATAAAGTTTTTTTACAGAAACTAACAAATTTATGCTATCCTCTTTATATCAAATTGAGAGTTTTCCTAAAAATAAAGTTAGACTCAATTAAGGACAATAATCTCAAGAATAGTTTACTGAATGCCTTACCTTTTTGGTTGGGGGCAATTATCACAGGCTTTGTTGCTGTTTTATATGCCAAATTATTTTATTGGGCAGAACAAGGAACACTTTATGTATTTCAATTAAATAAATGGTTGTTTTTTATAATTACGCCTATTCTCTTTGTTTTCTCATGGTGGATAGTCTATAAATACGCACCATATGCAAGAGGAAGTGGCATTCCACAAGTGACTGCCAGTATAGAGTTGGCAAATCCTAAAAAACATTATTTAATAGATAAACTCCTAAGTTTTAGGATAATATTTATAAAGATACTGTCAAGCTTGGTGCTTGTTCTTGCGGGTGGAGCGATAGGTAGAGAAGGGCCAACAATTCAAATATCTGGGTCAATTTTTAAAAAAATCAATGATTTATTACCAGAATGGTATCCAAAAATCTCAAAAAAAAATATGCTCATTACAGGTGCTGCGGCAGGATTAGCAGCGGCATTTAATACACCTTTAGGCGGAATCGTTTTTGCAATCGAGGAGCTTACTACAACACATTTCAACTATTTTAAATCAGCACTAATAACGGGTGTAATTATCGCAGGTCTAACGGCTCTCAATATTTTGGGGCCATATTTATATTTGGGTTATCCGCAAGTAAAGGGAGTATCGCTTTGGATTATTTTCCCAGTTGTATTGGTTGCATTAATTGCGGGTTATGCAGCCAGTTCGATGGGAAAACTCATTTTATATATTTTAAAAAGAAAAAAATCATTAAAAACAAATGCTCAAAAGGTTTCATATAGTCTTATTGCTGGTTTGCTTATGGCCTCATTTGGTGTTTTTGTAAGTGTGCATTCATTTGGTTCGGGGAAAGAAATTATGATAGAAACATTATTTTCTGGCCATAAGCATATTGAATGGTATATGCCAATCATTCGTTTTCTTGGGCCAGTAGTTTCATTTACAAATGGGGCTGGAGGTGGAATTTTCGCTCCTTCGTTGAGTGCTGGGGCAAGTATTGGGTCAGTAGTTTCTGGTTGGTTTGATTTGTCTGCTTCCAATTCTAATTTAATAACCCTTTGCGGCATGGTGGCGTTTCTAACAGGGATTACACGAAGCCCATTTACTTCAGCTATACTGGTTTTAGAAATGACAAATTCGCACCATGTAATTTTTTACTTGATGTTGGCAGGTTTGATTGCAAATATTATTGCCAAATTGGTTGATACACAGTCGTTTTATGAGCATTTAAAAATTCAATATCTCGAAGAAATTAAATCAGAAGAACAATAACTGGCAGTTAAAATCATGAAAACTTTAATTAATCAAATCAGATGCTTTGAATAATATTTAACCACTATTCGTAAAATTACACCTATTTATTATATATGGCTAAAATGTTTACCTTACCTGTACACTCAAGCGAAAAAGGTGATTTAACTGTTTTTGAAAATATCCTACCTGGTTCTCTTAAACGTATCTTTTACATAACCAATGCTGATGGAAAAGAACATAGATTACACCGATATTCAAAAGCTTGGCATGCACTGATATGTGTACATGGAACGTGTCATGTATATATTGAAAACGCAGATATTAAAAAAGTTTTTAGTTTGAACCGTTCAAACAAAGTATTAATCCTAGAGCCTGAAGATTGGCATAGATTAGAGAAGCTTTCAAATGATGCAATTGTTTTAGTTACCTCTAACGAAAGTTATGACCCTTTGGATTATATCAATAAATTTAATGAAAACATTGATATTGTATTGAAAAAATAACATAAAAATGGCAATAATTTCTGTCAAAAACTTAAAAACTGTTTAACTTATTTTTGAAACACTGATTTTTAACCTTTTATATAAAGATGAAACTACTGAAAAAAACCATTCTTTTATCATTAATTGTCTTATTAACAAATAGTTGCATCAAAAAAACTTCGAAAGAGTATAACCACGATATTTATAACCCTGATATATATCATAAATGTGTTAATCAATTAACGGATGTAATCATTCATGATATTTTTACACCACCCGTAGCAAGTCGAATTTACTCATATGCAACTTTGGCAGGGTATGAAGCAATGGTGTCAGGTGATAAAAAATACCCATCAATGGCAGGAAAAATACAAGACTTTGCTGCTGTACCCAAACCTCAAATAGATAAAGAATATTGTTTTCCATTAGCGGGAGTAAAAGCATTTATGACAGTTGCTCGTGGACTAACCTTTTCGATTGAGAAGTATGATGATTTTGAAAAGTCTTTAGATAAAAAATTCAAAGATGCGGGTGTACCAAGTGAAGTAATAGAACGTTCTGTTGCATATGGACAATCAATTGGTAAAGTTGTTTTAGATTATGCTAAAAATGACAAATATCCGCAAACACGAGGCTTACGATATACGTTACAAAATAAGCCTGGTACTTGGCAGCCAACACCTCCTCCTTATGCCGACGCTGTTGAACCAAATTGGGGTGTAATTCGGCCAATGGTCATCGATTCGTCAACTCAATTCATGCCTCCACCACCTTTTAAATATGATTTGGCAAAAAATAGTGCTTTTATGAAAGAAGTTATGGAGGTCTATGAGATGGGAAAGAATTTAACTGAGGAACAAAAACGGATTGCATGGTTTTGGGATGATAATGCTTTTGTAATGAATGTGCAAGGGCACATGATGTTTGCCGATAAAAAAATGACTCCTGGTGGACATTGGCTTGCTATTGTAAAAACGGTGTGTCAAGACAAAAAAGTTGATTTGATGAAGTCTGCACAAGCATACTTGCTTGTTTCCATTGCCCTTCGAGATGCTTTTATTGTTTGTTGGGAAGGTAAATATCGTTATCATAAAATTCGCCCCGAAACAGTTATTAACGCAAGTGTGGATACAAAGTGGAATCCATTTTTACAGACGCCACCTTTTCCCGAATACCCTGGTGGTCATAGTACAATATCTGGAGCATCAACTGAAGTATTAACGCAACTTTTTGGAGATAACATTGCTTTTACAGATTCTACTGAAGCAAAATTTGGGCATGGCGTTGGACAATTCCAATCCTTTTACGAAGCAGGAAATCAGGCATCCATCAGTCGTGTATATGGCGGGATACACTTCCGTTCAGCGTGTGATGAAGGTTTTAAATCAGGCATCGAAATAGGGAAATGGGTAATGTTGAAGGCAAGTAAATAATCTGTTTTAATCTCAAAGCAATCATGTAGTTCTCCAATTTGAGGTTTCAATTATTTGTTTTTTACCCTATTTTGATAATTAGAACTTTTTTGTGAGTGTATAGATTTGAAGAGTTGATTTTGGTTTGTGGTCAATTACAACCATGTATCACTAATTTTGACAATTATTTATGTAACTTAGATATTAGATGATACTAAAATAGAAAAAAAATAGTGTATTATAGTAAAAGTGATAGTTTTAGAAACCTATAATGATACTATTAAGCACAATTTAGAAACAGAAAATTTGAGGTATCGAATGGTCATTTTTGGAGCTTTCGCTTGATCATTCACGTATTTGGATTAAACCCTAAAAGTCTAAACAAACGCCCGTTTGATTAGACTAATTTTGACCTAAGCCTAAAAACCAAACTTTCAGTAATTCTCAGCCTCCAGAGCGAATAAAAAGTATATATTTATTGTATATTAATCTAAGTATAATTATTTTTTTATTTTAGATGAATAACTATATACAAATTAACTTCACATGAAAATAGGCTATGCCCGAGTAAGTACCAAAGACCAAAGTTTAGAAATGCAAACTGATTTGCTATCAAAAGCAGGTTGTGAAATAATTTTCAAAGAAACAGCTTCTGGAGCAAAGACGGATAGAGTAGAACTAACGAAACTTTTGAGCCAAATTCGTAAAGATGACATTGTTGTAGTTTATAAACTTGACCGCTTGGGTCGTTCTCTAAAACATTTGTTGGAAGTAGTTGCCCAACTGAATGAAAAGAAAGTGGGAATCCAAAGTATCAATGATGCCATTGATACTACTACTCCGCAAGGTCGATTATTTTTTAATATCTCGGCTTGTTTTGCCGAATTTGAGAGAGACCTCATTAGAGAACGGACAAAGGCAGGTTTGGAAGCTGCTCGTGCCAGAGGCAGAAAGGGAGGTCGCCGCCAAGGGATGACCAAAGAGGCAGAACAAAAAGCGATTTTGGCTGAAAGTTATTACAAAGAAGGTAAAATGGGAGTCAATCAAATTGCTACTGAGATTGGTGTTTCCAAGATGACACTTTATAAATATCTCAGGCATAGAAAAGTACCGATTAGTGCTTATCAGGATAAGGAGAAACAGAAAATGGTTTAACCCGAAGCATAATCTATGAATTCTCCTGAAATTTCAAAATTACGTTTTTGGGCATACGCCCTTAATTGAATTAATTGTGTTTCTGGGTCTTGACCTTTGTCAAGAGTCGAAACTCGGGCGTAGAGAGCTACTCGGAGTAATTTGTTGGTATTGTTCATAAAAAGTATTATCAAAAAGGGAATCCTTTTTGATAAGAAAATTTGAAATTTTAAAACGTTTATTATCAACAAATGATGTCTTTGATTTTTAAATACCCTTTTTGATAACTCCCAGCCTTATTTTTTGACCAAAAACAAAAAAAACTCACTAACGCCGTTTTTCGCCTATTTGTAAGAAAAACCTCTTTTTCTAATAGGGATTTAGGTACATTTGAAAACTTTTCATAAAGTTCTATCTCCCAACAATTAGATAGATTCCGTACTTCAAATAATTCAAAATTTTCCAAATATTCCTCTAGTACTAAAATCCGAAGTATCTCTGGTAATAAGACCGATGTTTGAATATCTTTGTTTTCCATTTACAAAGCTAACAATTCCTAACCAGCACCTCAAAAAAAGATTTAACCATATTTTGCAATTAAAAAAGAAAATTATTAATATTGTAACGCTTTAATTTATTCTTTTTTTGAATCTAAATGAAACGAGCATGTGCGTTTAAAAAAATAAGGATGTAAATATATATGCACTTTACATCTGGCAATTAAATTATTTAGCGATGAAAAAATACAGATGTGAAACTTACTCTTGCGGCTATGTTTACGACCCTGCAAAAGGTGATCCAGACAACGAAATTCCTCCCGGAACTGCATTTCAAGACCTTCCGGAGTTATGGCGTTGTCCTACGTGTGAAACCACAGCGGAGTATTTTTCGGAGGAGGATGAATAACGTATATAACTAAAATAGTTTGACAGTTTTTTATTCAAAAGCTCGGTCGGCGAGCAAAAACCACTGAATTTTCAATTTTTCAAACGCATATTTTTCGCCTAATTGTAACAAGCACCGCAAGTTTTCATTAAGCTAAATTACATATTTTATATAAAAAAGCCCTACAAATCTTATCGAAATGAAGGGCTTTTTGTAGTTTTCCGTGCTTCAATTACTACATCCCTGAATCTGAGCTTTAAACACCGTTCCAGTATTAGTTTCAAAGCCCGGTGTAAGTAAAATACGTTTACCAGCTTGATAAGTTACATTGGCAGGCGAAATAACCTTGTTACCTGCATTGATGCTATTGACTGCTTTTTTAGTGTTTGTTCCAGTCAAATTATTAGTCGGACTCACTAAATTGCGACTCAAAGGATTGATAGTCAGTAGATTCATCGTTGGGTTTCCTGCTAAAACAGGGTTCGATGAAGCCACTCTAATCAAATAATTAGTACCAGCAGGTGTATTCGTAGGAATGGTTATATTGACCATACCTGCAGTATAAGACCAATGCAAACTATCGACCACAGCAGCACAACGCCAATATGGGGTTCAATCAAGGTCAACGATAGTAGGTTGGCTTAGAAAATTTGGTACATTTGACTGGGAAAATAAAACGCCCTCTCATATGCCTAAGACACCCGAACAACAGATTATGGAGTTGGAAGCTAAGGTGAAACTTTTAGAGAAGCAAAAGACTTTTTTAGAACAACAAATCAAAATATCAGATAAAAAAGCTATTATCTTCGATATGATGATAGACTTAGCAGAAAAAGAATATAGGATAGACATCCGAAAAAACTCAGAACCGTGCGATTTCTATGATTCAAACAAGTAAAAAGGTATAATTTTCGTCATATTTTTTATTTTTGTTTACACATGCAAAAATTCTTTATTGTTAATTCTATAAAAAATATTTTACTCTTTTAGGCTAAGTCTTGTTCGCAAGGTACCATTTTCAAAGCTATCATTTCTTAATTCTATCTGATTCATCTTCGGCACTACCTTTATGCTCACGAGCACTTTTTATTTCGTTGCTTCCAAAGCGATAGTTAAAATTGATGCCATATCTTCGGGCTTCGTAAACGCCAATAATATTTTGATAAATGTTGTTATGAACAAATAACGCACTATAACCTACATTGTTAAAAATATCGTTTATGTTAAATTTTATATCGGCTTTGTCTTTAAATAATTTCTTTTTTAGTCCAATATCCACTTGCCCTTGGGCTTTGTTTACATAAATCCAATCGGGAGCGGTAATAGCCCGATATTTCAAAAGTTGTTGATTTATTCAATTTAAAATTGTTGGAACCATTAAAACCGAAATTTTGATTAGCTACATTATAGTCTCCTTCACCCTTAAATTTACCAAAAATTGAGCTTTTTTGGGCAAAGAAATTATAGTTGATTTCCCACCATTTTACTATTGAAGTATCTAACGAAATATTTAAACTCACACCCTTAGAATTTGAAAAATTTTCAAGCGTATTGTATATTTTGTTGCCATCAACCCTTGAAATATTATTGTAATCATCCGAAGTATAATAATATGATAATGATGTAGTTAGCACCGATTTGAAAGTGTTTGTTATTTTAAGTCTATCAGTATAACGTGGTTTAATAAATGCATTTCCTTTGTAGTAAGTAAGCTCATCAATTCTGTATTCAAACGGATTCAAATCTTGGTAACTCGGCCTGTTTATACGTCGGCTGTAGTTTAAATTGAAAGAATGGTTTTTAGAAAAATTATTAGTCAAAGCAAAACTTGGAAAAAAATTCAGATAAGAGCTTGGAGTCATTTTGATTGATTGTATTATTTTCTAAAAAAACAGAAATATTTTTAGAAATTAAGTTTTCTAAACTATCCATTCCTTGCGGGAACTCAATTAATGGTTCCCAATCAATATATGGTTTACCATTGTATTGAAAGTTAGTAATAAAATTTTCACATTCATGAAGAAAAGTGTTCATTTTTGAATTATCACCATCAAAGTTTATTTTAATTCGTTCTTTATTATCGTATGTTATAATATAATTATTGCCAGGATTTACCAGTATGGGAACTACTTTGAATCCTATATCAACTATTAACAAACGTTTATTCTTAACTGTAGTTTTAAGTATTCCAATACCTTGTTTATCTAAGGAACTTACTTCAAGAGGCCGTTTGTCTAAGTCATAGTATTCGCTTATGATTGAAATTGATGTATTTGGACTGGCATTTTTCACTTTTACAGTAATAGTTATATCTGCAAATGCACAAAAATAGATATTTGATAAAAATAGATGTATTAATATCTTAGTCATAATTCCTATTAATAATTAGGTTTTGAAATTAAATTCCATGATAAAGGTCGTTTTGTGATACTTGAGTATCCTTTTGTGAGATTAATATTTATTTTTTCCTTATTATAATCTTATAAATAAATACACCTTTGAGTTTACCAATTTTGGCTATCTCTATAAATTTTAATCAACTTAATTTTATCATATATAATGCCTTTAAGACACCACATTTAATTTATTGATGTTGAGAGATATGAAGAAAAAGTAAAGATTTTGAAATCATTTGGGTGTAAGAAGGTTTAGGGTTATTTTAATTACACCCCCCTATTTCCGCCCTAAATACTGTTCCATTGTTAACAACAAAACCAGTGTTTTATGAGACGCACTGAGCAGGTTATGTACTTTGAATCTCAATCGAATCATCTCAATTTCTTATCGACCTAAAGCCAAATCCTTTATTATCAATATACTTTCGTTATTTTAGGAATACACACAATAAATTTTTTAAATAGCCAAGAAAGTGCTTCCATCTTCAATATGCTCTACAAAATGTCGAATATTCTTATTCTCAAAAGTTTCAAATATTTTACTTCTATACACTTCAAACTCATCGTGCATCGGACAAGGATTTTCGTTTGAACATTCCTCTCGTCCTAAAAAACATTTTTTTAATACACCCAAGCCATCAATCGCCTCGACTATTATTATTAGTGAAAGCTCTAAAATTGAATCATTGACATAAAACCCTCCATGTGGACCTTTTGTAGATTTCAGAATATCTTTTCTGACCAATTCTTGTAGAATTTTTCCCATAAATTGCTGAGGGACTTTCAATTCCTCAGCAATTTCTTGAATACCTATTTTTCTATTTATATTGCCTTCTAATGCCAAAAAAATCACGCCTCTGATAGCATATCCACAAGTTTTTGAAATCATAATCTCAGTTTTTGCCAAATGTACTTTCTTCTAAAAGTACAATTTTGGGAAATAAAATATTATTTTCCAAATGAATGTGCTGAATTAAGTTAGCATCTAAATCTTTCAGCATGTCGAGCATCATCAATTGTGAGTTGCAAGCATCGGCTGGAGGTGTATAATCTTTAGTAATTGCTCTTAAACGATGGAGAATCTCACCCGCCCGATTGTGCTCATCATTCATGACCATCAATGGGTTATTGATAGTTCCAAAAAATGGACGACTTGGAATCGTGTTCGCTTTTTTGTTCAAAATTAGATTTTTGGTGTAAGGAAATAAAATATTTTCCTCTTTTGGCAAATGCTCCAATAAGTCGGCCTCTAATTCGGTATAAAGCTCAAATAATTCATTCAAATACCCATATTTTTCCTTATGCTTATTAACTACTTTGCTTACAATTCGATTTATTTCTGGCAAATTTTCGTATAAATACTTGTGATGGACGTTATATATATAATCTACCAAGAAATCGACATCAAAACTATCGAAATCCAAATCAATTGTTGAACCTGATTTTAGTTGCAATTCATTTATCTGGTTTAAAGCCTCTTCTGGATTTATACCTTTTCTTTGGCAGGCTTCAACAAAATTGATATGACCTCCACAACAAAAATCAATTTTTAATTTTGAAAAAATACTAGCCGCTTTAGGCATATTTTTTACAATTTCACCTACACTGAGCGATTCAAGCTCATTATTCAATATACTTATCATAATCATTATTGGTTTGTTAAAAAAACATATAAAGATAAAAAGGTGTTTTATTCTTATATATGATTTTTCTCATATTCCTCAACCAACATTCGTCATATTTTTGAAATAAGAGGTAAAATACATTTGCAATAAAATAAAAGACATACACATCTTAATATATTTTACCAATCAAACCTCTAAGTCAAAATGAAAAGAACGATTCTAATCATGTCTGCACTGTCCATTTTCTTATGGAGCTGCGGAGGAGCAGAAAAACGAGCAGAAAGCCCTGCAACCGATGATTCTGCACTCCTAAAACAAGAAGAAGTACACGGAACAGAAGTCAAAGAAATCAACCTAACCAACCCATTAGACCAAGCAATGGTAAAAGAGGGGCAGGCAATTTATGATTTAAAATGCTCGGCGTGCCACCGACTTTCGGGTGATAGACTCGTTGGTCCAAGTTGGACTGGCGTAACTACAAGAAGAAAACCAGTTTGGATTATAAATATGATTACAAACGTGGACATGATGCTTGAAAAAGACGAAGAAGCTCAAAAAATGCTGGAAACCTGCTTGGTAAGAATGCCAAATCAGAATATTTCAGAGAAAGAAGCAAGAAGCGTGATTGAATTTATGAGAAAAAATGACGGTGAAAAATAAACCATAATTACTGGATTTAAAAGACCGATTTGTATGACTGATTTTAAAAATAACAATAAAATGAAAACAAAAATAACTTTAGGTATTTCAGCTATTTCTGCCATTTTTATAGGACTTAATGCCTGTAAACCAACCAATGACAAGGGCAAAGGCACTTCATTTTTGGCGGGCGATGCTGCACAAAAAGTATATGTTGCCCCTGGTACGCACGATGAGTTTTATAACATCGTTTCGGGTGGATTTAATGGGCAACTTTCTGTAGTTGGTTTGCCTTCTGGTAGAGTTTTAAAGATTATTCCTGTATTTTCTCAATTTGCCGAAAGCGGTTGGGGATATAGTGAAGAAACGAAGCCAATGCTTAACACTTCGCACGGTTTTATTCCGTGGGACGACTCGCACCATGTGGCACTTTCGACTACCAATAGCGAACATGATGGTCGCTGGGCGTTTATTAATGGTAATAATACACCCCGAATAGCCCGAGTGAGTTTATCAACTTTTAGAACTGAGGAAATTATCGAAATTCCGAATTCGGGAGGTAATCACTCTTCGCCGTTTATTACTGCAAATACTGAATATGCTGTGGCAGGAACTCGTTTTTCGGTGCCACCAGATGCTAATGCCGATGTGCCGATTAGCTCTTTCAAACAAAACTTTAAAGGTTACATCAGTTTTGTGAGTATTGACAAAACCACTGGTAGAATGGGTATCAAGTTTCAGCTAAAAACCCCAGGTGTAAGCTTTGATTTGGCTCGTGCGGGAAAAGGAAAATCGGCAGGTTGGTTTTTCTTCTCGACTTATAATACTGAGCAAGCAAACTCTTTATTGGAAGTAAACGCTTCGCAGAAAGACAAAGACTTTATTTTGGCAGTAAACTGGAAAAAAGCTGAGGAATATTTAGCACAAGGAAAAGGCAAAAAAGAGAAAGCAAGCTACGCCCATAATGTGTATGATGAAAAAGTTCATTCGGCAACTTCAACTATCATAAACGAAGTAATGACACTCGATCCAAAAGAATGTCCTGATATGTTGTATTTCATGCCTTGTCCAAAATCTCCGCACGGTTGTGATGTTGACCCAACTGGACAATACATTGTTGGTTCGGGTAAATTGGCGGCGGTTATTCCTGTTTTCTCTTTTGCAAAAATGGAAAAAGCGATTGCAGACAAAAATTTTGATGGAAACTTTGACGGCATCCCTGTTTTAAAATACGATGCTGTGCTACATGGAGAAGTTAAAAAGCCAGGTTTAGGGCCTTTGCACACAGAGTTTGACGGTCAAGGAAATGCCATTACATCGTTCTTTGTTTCATCAGAATTGGTAAAATGGAACATCGAAAAACTGGAAGTTATCGACCGTGTTCCTACTTTTTATTCGGTTGGTCACTTGAGTATTCCTGGCGGACCAACTGCCAAACCTTGGGGCAAATATGTGGTTGCTTATAATAAAATCACAAAAGATAGATACTTGCCAACTGGTCCAGAATTAGCTCAATCGGCTCAATTATATGACATTTCGGGTGAAAAAATGAAATTATTGCTCGATTTTCCTACTATTGGAGAGCCACATTATGCTGAATCAATTCCTGCTTCTTTGATTGAGAAAAACTCTAAAAAGATATTTAAACTCGAAGACAATTTCCACCCCTACGTAACCAAAGGCGAGAAGGAAGCCAAAGTTTTGCGAAAAGGTAATGAGGTTCACGTTTATATGACGTCTATTCGCTCGCACTTTACACCAGATAATATTGAGGGCGTGAAATTGGGTGATGTGGTTTATTTCCACGTAACAAACTTAGAGCAAGACTGGGACGTTCCGCACGGATTTGCGGTTCGTGGGGCAGCAACTTCAGAGATTTTAATCATGCCCGGTGAAACTTGCACTCTCAAATGGACTCCTGACAGGGTTGGAGTAACACCAATCTACTGCACAGATTTTTGCTCGGCACTTCACCAAGAAATGCAAGGTTATGTGCGAGTTTCGCCTGCTGGCAGTAATGTTCCGTTGAGCTGGCATACTGGTAAAAATCCAGAGGCTGATGCGGCTAAGAAGACAGAAACGGTTTCAAAGAGATGATTAGTCAATGGTCGATTGACAACAGTTAATATTAACACAAATCACTGTCTATCAATTAGTTACATTGAAATTAATTTTAAAACACTTAATTCTAAAAGGAGTGAAAGCGTTTTTTCTTTCACTCCTTAAAAACTCATCAATCAAAACTTCATGAAACCACTCAAACGTTCATCACAAATTTGGTTAGGTATTGGTTCTTTGGCATTGATAGCCACCTATTTTCTGCCAATATGGCGAATCGACCTTTGGGCTCCGCAATATCCAGAAGGTTTATCTATGAAGATTTGGTTATCTAAACTTTCGGGCGATGTTGATATTATTAATGGTTTGAACCATTATATCGGTATGGCTCATATCAAGGAAGAAATGTTTCCTGAATTCAAAGTTCTTAATTATTGTATCGCTTTTATTATTGCTGCGGGCTTGCTCACCACTTTTGTAAGAAGTAAAAAAGGTCTGATTGCATTTCTATCACTTTTGGTAGTTTCGGGAGCAGTTGCTTTGTATGATTTTTGGCAATGGGGCTACGAATATGGTCATAATTTGAGTGATGATGCTGCCATTAAAGTACCAGGAATGGCTTATCAGCCACCACTTATTGGCTATAAAGAATTATTGAATTTTGGTGCATATTCTATACCCGACACGGGCGGTTGGATAGTGGTTGCACTTGGAATTATCACAATCGGAGTTATTATCTACGAATTCAACTACAATAAATAAATGAAAAATATTGGACTTTTTAAACAGTTTTTAATGGCTTTTCTGGGAATAATCTTATTGATGTCATGCATGACTGAACCCGAAGCTATTAATTACGGAAAAGAGAATTGTCAGTTCTGCAAAATGACGATTATGGATAATAAATATGGGTCTGAATTGGTAACACAAAAAGGCAAAATATTCAAGTTTGATGATGTGAGTTGTATGATAAAATACATCAATATTTCAGAACAAACACCCAAAGATTACGCTCATATTGTAGTTAATAGCTATGATAAACCAGTCAATTTGATAGATGCAAATAAAGCTTTTTTCGTGATTTCGCCCAATTTTGCAAGCCCTATGATGGGAAATACCGCTGCGTTTTCTGACGAAAAACAAGCTGACGAAGCAGTAAAAAAAGATAGTGAAGCAAAAAAATATTCGTGGAATGAATTAGTTAAAAAATTCTGATGAAAAAAAACTTTATCATATTGTTAATCGCTATTCCATCTCTTGTTTTTGCAAAAACTTGGCAAGTAAAAAATGGTATTCAATTGCAAAATGCAGTTAAAATAGCTCAAAAAGGAGATATTATTGAGGTTTTTGCAGGGAAATACCTTTTGAAAAACTTAAAAATAGAAAAATCACTAATAATTATAGGAAAGGATTTTCCCGTTTTTGATGCTCAATTTAAAGGTGAAATACTAACCGTTTCGGCAAATGATGTAAGTATTAGTGGCATCCAATTTCAGAATGTGGGTGAAACCAGCATGATTGATTGGGCGGCAGTAAAAGTCTTAGAGGCGGAGCGAGTGAGGGTTTTTAACAACAAATTTTACCATTGTTATTTTGGGGTTTATTTGTCTTCATCTAATCATTGTTTGGTTGAAAAAAATCGTGTCATTGGTATTCCGAAAGAAGAGCAAACAACTGGAAATGGCATTCATGCCTGGAAATGCGACAGCATTACGATTCAGAATAACTATGTGGAAGGACATCGTGACGGCATCTATTTTGAGTTTGTAACCAACTCGATTATTGAGCATAATTATAGCACAAAGAATATTCGATATGGACTACATTTTATGTTTTCACACAAAAATACTTATCAATATAACATTTTTGCAAAAAATGGTGCTGGCGTGGCAGTAATGTACACCAAAGGCGTAAAAATGAAACACAATACTTTTGAAAATAATTGGGGTGGTTCGGCTTTTGGGATTTTGCTCAAAGATATTTCAGACAGCGAAATCGAGCATAATGTCTTTAATTCTAACACTGTTGGGGTTTATATGGAAGGTTGCAGCCGCTTGAATTTTAAGGAAAATATTTTTAATCAAAATGGCATTGGCCTCCGAATCCAGGCCAATTGCGACGAAAATATTATTGAGAACAATAATTTTTTGGCAAATACATTTGATGTTGCGACCAACGGAAATGTGGTTTTTAATTACTTAAAAGAAAATTATTGGGACAAATACGAAGGTTATGATTTGAACCATGATGGTAAAGGCGATGTTCCGTACCGTCCCGTAAGTTTGTTTTCAACACTCATTGAGCGAATGCCTCAAGCCATGATTTTGCTCCGAAGTTTTACGGCAACGTTACTCGATAAAATCGAAAAAATTATTCCGAGCCTTACACCTGAAAATTTAAAAGATGAAAATCCACGAATGAAACCAAATTTGATTCAACCTATAAAAGCATAAGCAAAAAAATGATTCAATTTGAAAATATAAGCAAATCGTTTGGCAAACTTCAAGTGCTTAAAGATATTTCGGTGAGCTTCGAGGAAGGACAATCGGTTGCGATTCTTGGCCCCAATGGTTCGGGAAAAACTACCTTGATAAAAACACTTTTGGGCATGGTCGTACCCGATAGCGGAACAATTTATTTTGAGCAAAAATCAATTAAAAATGCTTTTTTATATCGAAACGAGATTGGTTATATGCCACAAATTGGTCATTATCCGCCAAACTTAAAAATCAAGCAATTGATTGATATGATGATTGATATTAGAGGTTCAAAAGAAAATAATATCAAATTAGACGAAGAATTAATTGATGCATTTAAGCTAAAATCCATTGATAATAAGCCTTTGGGGATACTTTCTGGCGGAACAACGCAGAAAGTAAGTGCGGCTTTGGCATTTTTATTCAATCCAAAAGTTCTGATTTTAGATGAACCAACAGCCGGTTTAGACCCACTTTCGAGCGAAATTTTGAAAGCAAAAATTCGTAAAGAAAAACAAAATGGAAAACTGATTTTGATAACCTCGCATATCATGTCGGACTTGGAAGAATTGGCGAGCCATATCATGTATTTGCAAGATGGAAAATTGCAGTTTTTCAAGGAATTAGAGTTTTTGAAAATAGAATTTGACGAAGAGCGATTGAATAAAATCATTGCTATGGTCATGCAAAAAAAAAACTAAAATTTATGCCTAACCTTAATCAAAACCATGACAAAAGTTATTAAATATGTGGTCTATGACATCATTCGCAACCGCTTTGTGATTGGCTATACGCTTCTTCTGTTGGTGATGAGTTTGAGCTTTTTTGGCTTTGAATCTGACCCAAATAAAGGCTTATTGAGCATGTTGAATATCATTTTGATGGTAGTGCCGCTCGTAAGTATCATTTTTTCTACCATTCATTTTTATAATTCTTATGAATTTTTGGAGCTGCTTTCTGCCCAACCTATGAGCCGAAAAACTATATTTTTCAGTCAATATTTTGGGGTTTGTATTTCGTTGAGTTTAGCTTTTTTGCTTGGTGTAGGCTTGCCTACTTATATTTTTGAAGGTTCTGAAAGAGGTTTTACACTCATTAGTAGCGGATTTTTATTGACTTTAATTTTTGTTTCAATCGCTTTTTTTGCCTCAGTTTTTACCCGTGATAAAGCCAAAGGAATTGGCATTGCGTTGGCACTTTGGTTTTACTTATGTCTGTTGTACGACGGACTGGTTTTGTCGGCTTTATTAACATTGAGCGACTACCCGATGGAAAAAGCATCTTTGGTTTTTACGGCATTCAACCCTACTGATTTAGCAAGAATTTTGGTCTTGATGAAACTCGATGTTTCGGCATTGATGGGCATTACGGGTGCAGTTTTTCAAAATTTCTTTAGCTCAAATATGGGCATTTCTATCGCTTTTTTTCTATTAATTCTGTGGATAATCATTCCGATTTCTTGGGCTTTCAAATTATTTAACAAAAAAGATTTATAACCAATTTTTAATCATTATCAATTATGAAAACTGCAATTTCTACTCTTAGTTTATTTGTATTATTGGCAGCTTGCCAAACCAAAACTGGATCGACCGAAACAGCAACATCAGAAACTCCTGCAATGGGTGGACAATCAGCTGTTGCAGACGATGTTTCACAAAAAGATGTTGTAAAAGTTGCCGTTGGCTCACCCGACCACACCACTTTAGTTGCTGCCATTAAAGCTGCCGATCTGGTAAATTCCTTATCAAATGCAGGCCCTTTTACAGTTTTTGCCCCTACAAATGCCGCTTTTGATAAATTGCCGAAGGGAACAGTTGAAGACTTATTAAAGCCAGAAAATAAAAGTAAATTAGAAACAATTCTGCAACACCATGTGATGACCTCGGCACTTGCAGTCGACTTTTTTCAGGATGGACAAACTATGGGAATGGTTGACGGCACAAATGTAACTTTTACAGTGAAAGGAACTGATGTATTTGTAGATGGTAACAAAATATTAGGGTCAATAAAAGCCTCAAATGGCTGGGTTCACGTCATTGATACTGTTATTTTACCGAAATAATAACAAAAAGCGGTGCTGGATATTTGACTTTGCACCGCTTTATTACTTTTAAATGTCTTGTCCTTAAATAGACATACAAAATATATATTCCAACGTTAAAACTGATATTCTTGTTCTTTGGTACTGCCCGTTTGGATTTACTTTTAGAAGAATGTCATAAAAATGCTTTGAAAATACTTTCTGAAAAATCAAGTAACAAAGAAAAACTCCCCCAGGGACAAGCCACAGGCATTGCCATGTTTGTATCTATTGGAGAACTGCCATCACTGTTTCAAAAAAAGAAAATGGTATTAAAAGTTTCGGTAATTGACATTGGTCAATATGGTAGCCCTGAAATGGTCGTTTTGTGATACAAATCTAGCATAAAAAGTTGTAACGATTTTGTGTACCATCTCATATGATTTTGTTCTATAATTTAAGTTAAATTGAAGTTTTCCTTTTCAAGAAATAAATAAAATGCTAGTAGGGTCGGAGTTAAAGAAAAAACGACTGATTTTTACCACCAAACATTTTCAGAATTGCCGAATCTTTGCATAACAATATAAACATTTATGATTATGCAACGCAGAAAATTCTTAACAGTATCATTGGCAACAGCTGCTACCTCTGTAGTTACAACTGCCCAGAATGAAAGCCCAAAATCCTTTGTGGTTAAAAATGCCAAAAGTCGATTTGGGCAAACTACAAAACTAAATGGAATAAGCCCCAACGACATCAAAATTTCTTCAAAAGATACTAATGGAAACTTGTCGGTTTTTGAGTTTATCGGTTATGCAAAAGGCGGTCCACCCATGCATATTCACCCAAATCAGGATGAAGTTTTTTTTATTCAAGAAGGTAAATATAAATTTGTAGTGGGAAGCGAACCCCATTATTTAGAAGCAGGCGATACCATTTTTTTGCCTCGTAATGTGCCCCATGCATTTGCTCAACTAAGCGATACAGGTAAAATGATGTTTTTATTCCAACCTTCAGGTAAAATGGAAGATTATTTCAGAGAATTGGGTAAACTTAAATCTGCTCCATCGCCGCAAGAAGGGGCAAAAATATTTGCCGATCATGACATGAAAGTTGTTGGTCCACCCTTATCTTTAGATTGATAATAAAACTATGGAAGGGATTTACGATTATCGTCTGCCTCATCCAGCCTTGCGTGAATACGTAAGGCTATTCCAGATTGTGGGATGTACGTTTCCAAGTTCGATGACAAACTTGCCAGTGAAACCTTACTGGCCTCGTGCGGAGAACTGCCTTTCGTTTTTTCCTAAAGACCCCGAAAAAGTAGAATATGGTTTTGATGGAAAGCCTATTGAAAGTGCCACTTCACGCTTGTATGGTCAGCATAGTATCGTTACGAATCGACACGTAGGACAAGACTTTATGGTGTTTCAGGTGCAGTTTCAGCCCGGTGCATTGGCTCGGCTAACAGGTATGCCTGTCAACGACTTGACCAATACATTTGTAGATGCTGAAACTATTTTTTCAAAGGAAATTAGAACAGTAAATGAGCGATTGAGTTATACGAAACACTATTCAGATATGATTCCGATTGTTGAAGAATTTTTGGTTTATCTTATCAAAAGGCAATCAAAGAATCGCTACAAAAACAATCTTCTTCCAATTGATCGAGTTAATCAATTCATATTAGAAAAGAAAGGTATTGTTTCGCTCGATTGGTTGGCCAGCCAAGCCAGTTTGGGTACGAGGCAATTTCATCGTCAATTTATTGAAAGACACGGCGTTAGTCCCAAATTATTCACCAGAATAACTCGTTTTGAGTATGCCATCAAACTAAAACACCTTAACACAAATAAAGATTGGCTTACCGTTGCAATTGAATTAGGTTATTACGATTACCAACATTTGGTTCGGGACTTTAAAGAATTTACAACTCTTACACCCAATCAATTTCTGGATGCTGAAGAAAACGGTCCGGAACGGACTTTTGGGATGATTGAAGTTTGAGAGACTCGACGTTTGTTCTCAATCTTAAATTTGGCACAGGCAATAACTGAGTTAATGGTGGTTTAATAGACCAATTTTATCGAATAAATTTAAGAAAACGCTCCATTTAAAATGTTCATTTATACCACTTGAATAATTAGATAAAAACACCTAATATTACATAATGTTTTAATCCATTATAATTAAAATAAATACCTATTTATCGAATAATAAAAATTATGCCAAGAAATGTCGCTTATTTAAGGGTTTCAACCATTGACCAAGACCTTGAAAAAAACAAGTCTCAACTGCTACACCTTGCCAATGATAAAAATTTAGGAAAAGTGGAATTCGTTGAAGAAAAGGCTTCGGGCAGAATTCATTGGAGAGAAAGAAAAATTGGAGATATTGTTGAAACGCTTACTTCGGGAGATACCATCCTATTAAGTGAATTTTCACGATTGGGAAGAAGCATGCTTGAGTGTATGGAAATAATTTCGATAGCCACTCAGAAAGGAATCAAGATTTATACTGTTAAAGGAAACTGGCAATTAGACGATACCATTCAGAGTAAAGTGATGGCAATGGTCTTTTCGATGGTTGCTGAAATAGAAAGAGACTTGATTTCAAAAAGAACAAAAGAGGCTCTTCAAACTAAAAAAAACAATGGGGTAAAACTCGGAAGACCGATAGGTGCAGGGAAAAGTAAGTTGGATAAATATAAAGTTGAAATTGAAGCACTTCTTAGTAATGGCTCAACTAAAAAATTCATTGCTAAAAGATATAACTCTTCTGAGTCGAATCTTTTTAACTGGTTGCAGAAAAATAAATTGACTTAAATATATTCTAAATATCAACATTAAGACAAAGAGAAGCCGAAATGAACCCTTATTTTATAAAAATTTGGGAATGACCCAGAGTTTATTCAAAAGTTGTATATAGTAATCAGTTGTGTGCAATACAACCACTGACAGTGCAAAGAGAAAGGAAAGGACAAAACATAAAAAAGAATAGTATATTTGCACAGTGAAAGATTTGACAAAACATATAGTATTTTACTTGTTAACTTTCTTCTACTTGCTATCGGCATTAGAAGTAAATGCTTATGGCTTTCAAAATACATTCTTTGATGAATTTGACACTTATATTGAAAGCAAAGAACAAGTATTTGAGAAAGCAACTATTAAGCAACCGAAAAAAGATAAAGAAACTTCACTACCTTTGTTTTCCGTTGCAAATACCCATTTTATAAATCCCACATTTTTAGTACAAGTTAAAAATTACTCAAGCCTTTATTCACAACTACACAAGTGCAAATTAACTATACTTCATTCCGTTTGGCGAATTTGATTTTTTGATAAATTTTAACAAAAAAAATCAAAAAATTATTTTAAAAAAAATCAAGAAAATGAAGTATTTACTCTTCATAACTTTTGGCATATTTATTTGTCAAACTGTTATGGCACAAAATAATATCAAAGCTATCATCAAGGACGAAAAAACCAATGAGCCTCTAATTGGTGTTACCGTATTTTTAAAAGGTACTCAAAATGGTACAACGTCTGACGAAAAAGGTTTTGCAGAACTAAAAAATATTCCTAATGGAAAAGAAACAATCATTTTTCAGTCTGTTGGGTACAAGAAAAAGGAAATAGATATTTCTTTTCCGCAAGACACTATTATTAATATTTTATTAGAAACATCGTCCAGTGAATTAGATGAAGTTAAAATCGTTGCTTCGACAAGAAGTAGCCGAAATATTAAAAATATTCCTACCAGAATTGAAACAATAAGTGGTGATGAGTTGAATGAAAAAGCGGTGATGCAACCAGGAAATATAAAGATGTTATTAACCGAAAGCACTGGTATTCAAACTCAACAAACTTCACAGGTTTCAGCAAGTGCAAGCATACGTATACAAGGGTTAGACGGAAAATACACCCAACTTTTACAAGACGGATTTCCTTTGTATTCAGGTTTTGCAGGCGGTTTAAGTATTTTACAAATCCCACCTTTAAACTTAAAAAGAGCAGAAGTTATCAAAGGCTCAACTTCTACTCTTTATGGTGGTGGAGCAATTGCTGGCTTAATAAACTTAATCACAAAAGAACCAACCATTAATAGAGAGATTTCATTCTTAACAAATACCAATCAAACAAGTGCTTTGGATTTGAGCGGATTTTATTCAGAAAGGTACAAAAAAACAGGTTTGACAGTTTTTGCCTCAAGCAATTTTCAAAAAGCATACGATGCTAATAAAGACGGCTTTTCGGACATTCCAAAATTTGACAGATATACAATTAATCCAAAGTTTTTTTATTATCCAAACGACAAAACCACTTTTAGTGCAGGCATAAATGCAGGGTTTGAAAAGCGTAAAGGTGGCGACTTACAAGTAATTAACAACAAAGCTGATGCAACACATACTTTTTTTGAAACCAATATAACAAATCGGTTTTCTACCCAAACAAAATTTGAGAAAACATTTGCCAACAAAAACATTTTGACACTTAAAAATAGTATTGGCTATTTTAATCGTAAAATTGACAGAGCAACTTATAATTTTGAAGGAAAACAAATAGCGACTTTTAGCGAAGTAAATTATCTTATCCCCAATGAAAAATCAGAGTGGAATTTAGGTGCGAATGTTGTATCTGATAATTTTAATCAAGTCAATTCAGTTCCCAATAAATTAGTTTATTCAAATGCTGTTTTTGGTTTTTTTGCTCAAAATAATTTAAAGATTTCAGACAAATTTATTGTAGAAAGTGGTTTGAGATTTGATTATAGTAGTAGAAAAAATCTTTTTGTACTGCCTCGTTTATCATTGTTGTACAAAATAAATGAAAAACTAACATCAAGATTTGGTGGCGGTTTGGGCTACAAAGCACCCACAATTTTTTCGGAAGAAGCCGAAGAACTTGCTTTTCAAAATATAATGCCACTTGATTTTTCAAAAATAACTGCTGAAAAATCTTATGGCTTAAATGCTGACATCAACTATAAAACAACCATTTTTGAGAACATAAGCTTATCGTTTAATCAAATGTTTTTCTATACCAAAATAAATAATCCCATTATCTTAAATCAAATTTCAAACAGCACTTTTTTGTTTATAAATGCCAATGGAAATATAGATACCAAAGGCTTTGAAACAAATTTAAAACTACGTTATGACGAAATCGCTTTATACGTTGGTTATACCTATATAGATGCAAACAGAAATTTCAACGGTAACTCAACAATAAATCCATTGACTTCAAGACACCGACTTTACACAAGTTTAATGTATGAATTGGAAAACAAATTGAAAATTGCTTACGAATTATTTTATACAGGAAAACAACAACTTAACAATAGAGAAAAGGTAAGAGATTATTGGGTTATGGGTGTTTCAGGTGAATATAAATTGAATAAATACATTAGTGCTTTTGCAAACTTTGAAAACTTTTTAGACAAGCGACAATCTCGGTGGGAAAGTATGTATTCAGGCACAATTCAAAACCCGCAATTTAGAGAAGTTTATACACCGACTGACGGAATTATTATAAATGGTGGTTTTAAAATCAATATGTAATGTTTGAAAAGTTGAAACAAATTGTAAGAAAATTAAAGCAAGAAATTGTTCCGCTTTACTATGCGTTATTTGACAAGAGAACACCAATCATCGCAAAAATATTTGCGGGGATAACAGTCGGTTATTTATTAAGTCCAATAGATTTAATTCCCGATTTTATACCAGTTCTTGGACTATTAGACGACTTAATAATTGTGCCATTACTTATAAAATTTACACTAACACTAATTCCGGCACATATCATTGACGATATAAAGAACAAAATTGACAGCCAACAAAGATTACCTCAAAAATGGTATTATGCCATACCAATCATTTTAATTTATGTGGCACTAATCGTGTTGACAGTTAAACATTTTAAGTGATTATAAAAGCGTTCAACAAAAAGTAACGCACAAAATAGATGTTTTGTGCAATTGAGCTTGCGTAAATAAACTAAATATTAGTAATGCTATTCAGCCCTATTACTAAATTTGTACTGCTGGAATTATTCCAGCAGTACAAATAGTTAATGTGCAACATTGATTTATTTTTAAAATAAGGTTAATAAGTTTAAAATACCAGAAATTCCAGTTTTTTTGAAATATCAATTGCCAGATTTCGTTTGGACCGCTACATATCTTCAATTTTAGTTTTTTAGAGTTGTCATTAAATAGGTTAACCGAAGTCTATTTGCTCACTTGCACAAAGCCTTGAATGTTAGTGACTCTTTATTTTTCATAGGCAAAATAATGTTAAAATTTTAGGGCAAAATGTCGCTAAAAGTGACACCTAAAATTACTCCTCGTTTTTTTGCCGCTTTTTGAGCTTCTTTTGTTCGGGTGCGTATCTGTTCTCTCTCATGCTCGGCGAACGCTGCCAATAAATGAAGCATCAGGCGATTAGCGTGTGGATTATCAACGGCAACAAACTCAACCTTGCTTTCCATCAAACTCGATATGAAGGCTACGTTTCGACCTAAGCGGTCAAGTTTGGCAATGACTAAGATTGCTTTTTGTTTTAGACATTGTTTTAGAGCTTCTTGCAACTGCGGACGATTATTCTTTTTGCCACTTTCTATTTCAGTAAACTCTCCAACAATTTCCCATTGCTTAAAAATTGCAAATTGTTGGACTGTTGCATTTTGGGCTTCCAAACCCAAACCACTTTTTCCCTGTCGGTCGGTTGAGACTCTGTAATAGGCAATTGCTTTATTCATATAGTAAAATTTTACTCAAAATTACAAATTTGTTCGGATACATACGTCCGTTTATATCCGAACAAAAAGAAATAACAACTCTATTTTGAGAAATTACTATTTAAAGAATGAATATATTAAAATTTGCAGGAAGAAGTAAACAAGAATGACCGTTCTTGCTTTGTTGCAAATATAAGATTTTTTGAGATGAAGACAAGGGCTAACTATAATCTATAGTATATTAATTGGGGAGTCATTGAAAATACAACAGTTTTTGTCAAAATTACCGCCAACGGTTCGGGTATTGGCGAAGGTAGGGTATTTGAAATACGTTAGCTTGGATTATTTACAAATGTTTATAGAAGTACTAATCTTCAATTACTTCCATCAGCCCTGCTTTTGCCAATACCTTGTTAGCTGTGGTTTTTTCTCTGTTAGAGTTTTTTTGTATTGATGAAAGTATATAGCTTATTCCAATCAATTGTATTTAATATTTCGTGATTTTTTTCAAATGAAATGCCTGTAATTTTTACTACAAAATTATAAACACTATAATCTGCATTTAATCTTAAAGGCTCTGTTTTGCTATGTTCAATGTTTTGTCCTATTTGTACAATTGTTTCGTATTGTTTTCCCAGTTTGCTATTAATATTTGGCTTTTTTGTGTAATCATTTACCTGCTTCATATCTTCATTTTCTTGAAAGGCAGATATGTCTTTCAAATTGTCTGTTGCAGTATATGGTATTGTATATTTTGCAGATAGCTTAAAGGATGTCTTTTTCAAAATGTCGCTTTCAGAAGTCGGGTAATCAAGCGATGTTCTATTATATTCAAATACTATTGTAAAATTACTTTGTGTTTTATGAAAAGTCCCTTCATCAAAAAGCAATAGATTTGCTGCCCCATATCCCTTATACAATGGGTGGTTCATATCTCCAAAATTCAATCCCTTTTTCCTATATGTTTCGTTTAAACTGTCTGTTTTATGCTGATAAATACTATTAAGTTTATCTGCACTTTCTAAATAGATTGATGGTAGGTTTGCATAAATACCAATTAAAAGGTCTGATTTCACATTGCCTAAAAAAAATGCTGGTTCTTGTTCTTCTGTACAAGGTACGCTTGTGGGTATTTCTTTCCATTTGGAATACCCTTCTTGGTCAAATTGAAAAGGATTGTTTGACCATTTATTCTCGTAATTATAATAACTCCAGTCTTGCAATGGGCAATTATCGCAGTAATTAATAGTTACTTTGCTTAATGGCTCAAAGATAGCCTCACCAACTTTTTTATGAATATCCTTATATATGTTGAGTGCTTTTGTTGGGCAACCATACGGGTTTGGTGCTCCATCAATTCGTAAGGTGTCGCATTTTTGTGCATTTGCATTTTTAATTGCAAGAAATAAAATTGTTACAAAAATTAATTGTTTCATAATTATTATTTTCTATTAATATTAAAAGCATCAATAATCCATTTAGGAAGATCGGTAATTCCTACTTCCTCATTTTTAGTTTCAGATGGCAAAGTTGTATATCTTCTCAAATCGTCAGAATACCCATAGTTTTTCAAACTGTATTTAGTTAAATCACTTGCCTCTTTATATGTTTTTAGACCAATTTCTATATTCAAATCAATTTGTATCCTAACATTTTGATCTTCATACACATTTTGCCAATAAGCATCTTGATTGATTTGATTGGTTTTTACCTCTTTTTTAGTCAGAATTTTCTCTATATTTCCTCTAAAATAATCAGTGAGTGTTGTGTCAGAACTGTAGCTATAAAATCTAAAAATTTTTGAAGTTAATACTGCGTTGGCTAAAAATTCACCAGCATTGGTATAATCTTCTTGTGGCTTGTAGGGGGGTATCCGCATTTCGCCATCGGCAAAAGCCGTTTCACAATTTAATAGCGTAGTCCAGCTATTGATAATTGTTGTCATGGCTTCCAATTTTTGTTTCACTTCATCGGTAGCATCGTTTGTTGAAGAGGATAGTGTACACTTTTCTTTATCGCCACCTTTTACAAAATTACGAATACAAGTAGTATCCATATTGGTTATTTGCAAAGGCACAAACCAATCTATTAGTTCGGCTCTTTTGTTTTTGGGGTTGTATCTTATTTTAGGACTAAATTGTTTTAACGGTTCATTCATTTTTTCGTCATCAAGATTTTTCCCAAATACTAAGGTGCCTTCGCTACAAGTATATCGTTTTTTGTCATTTTTTTGTTCGGCAATTGTATTGGTACTGCTTAAATGTTGTTGCCAAGTTTGGGTTGTATTGCCTACCTGCTTGTATTCTGCTCTTGTGCTAAATGCTGGATCATAGTGGTAATCAGCAATAGTACTATCGGTTTTGTAAAAATTTATAACCCCAGTTTCAGGGTCAATATTTTTTTCAATACCCCAAAGAAATAAATTGCCAGCAAAAAACAAATTACTTTCGTCTACTAATTTTGATGTAGCTTCTACTAATCCATTTGCGGTAGAATTTGGATTACTCAATCCTTCTTTTTCTTTGTGAAGAGAATAGTTGCTCGTTTTATTTCTAACTTTTATGACATAAAATGTGTTGTAGGTTAATTTTTTTTGAGTGTAATCAATCTTTCTATCCGGTAATTGGGCATAAGATTTTGTGGCAAGAAGTGCAATAATAAAGACCAATAAAATTTTCAAGTTTTTCATAACTTACTTATTTAAGGATTACAAATTCAACTCTACGATTTTCGGCCTTACCTTCAAAGGTTTTGTTGTCGCCAATAGGTTTTGTTTCGCCATAGCCTTTGGCAATAAGTTTTGAGGCATTCACACCTAAGGAAATTAATTTTGCTTTTACAGCATCAGCTCTGTCTTGAGAAAGTTTAAGATTACTGGCATCATCGCCATCACTGTCGGTATGTCCACCAATTTCAAATGTCAATTCGGGGTGTTCTTTTAAAATACTCACAATAGTATTTAACGTTCCCATACTTTCAGGTTTAATGGTGGCTTTGTTTACGTCAAAGTTTATACCTCTTGCTATAAATTTTCCATCTGTGGTCAGGGTTTTGTATGGGTCTGCTCCACCTTCAGCAATTCTTACATTTTTAAAAAACACTTGTGGTCCGTATTCTTTTGAAACCCCATAAGCATATAGCATAAAGGTTTCAGGTAGTCCTGAAGCGATTTGTGCATTTAAAATACGTTCGCTGTTGAGATACACTTTCAACGATTTTTCGGTTATAGCAATAGAAACGTGTACCCATTTATCTGCAAGGTCTTCGGACACTTGTACTTCGTCAATAGTTTCTAATAATTTGCCTGCTTTGTAATTGCCTTCAAAGGTTTTAAAAGTGGCTTTGCCTAATGCCTGTATTAAAATTGGTTTGGCAAAATCGCCAATGGTTGGCACATTGCCAGCCAACTCTTGTTGGTCGGTTTGAAATTTTATTTGAATAGATGGAAATTTCAACTTGCCTTCTTTTGCAGCGTCAATAAAAGTACTATTGTCAAACCGCCATAAGTAATCAAACTCTATGGTGTAGCGGCTTGCAGATAATTTTTTGTATTTGGCATTCAGTCTTGGAAATGCCGATGGTTCGGCATCTAAAAATCCCATAACCAGTTCATTGTTTATTTTAGAAACTTCTACCATTCCTGAATTTACTAACCAGTAAGATGGTATTTCGTCTGTTTTTTCAGAAAGGAAGTTATCTTCAAAAAGCACTTTGTCTCCAGACACAAAGTCAAATTTTGCATAGGATTTTTCGCTGACCTGTGCTTGTGCAATGTTCATTGTCATTCCTAAAATTGAAATGATGATTTTTTTCATTTTATTGTCTGTTATTGTTATTAGGGTGTTTCGGTAAAATCACAGCTAACGTTTTGCAGCTTGGCGAAGTGGCGGAAATCAAAGCACAAAGGTTCAGTTTTGCACAAAAGTTCAATCGAAGAACTGCCGTTGATTTTAGCACTAAACCCGCCATTTTGCCAAACTGCTGTTACCTGCTGTGCTTTTTTTGGTCGTCAATGCTTTTTCTATTGTGTCGTAAATTCTGTAAATGTTTTTCCATCATAGCTATATAGTCCAAATTCTTTTGTTCCAACCCAAATGTTCCCAATATTATCTTCGATTACAGTCCAAACTTGATTGTTTCTCATACCTGTCGATGCAATTGGTGTAAATTTTTTTCCGTCATAGACTGTTATACCTTTTAAGCCATCGCCACTTGTTCCAGCTTTGCCTAAACTACCAAACCATATATTGCCGTTTGTGGCTTCGTATAAACAACTTGCCATATTATCGGAAACGCCATCTTTTTCTAAATAACTTTCTATTGTCTTTCCGTTGTAAAGACAGATACCATTAAGTCTTGTTGCCATCCAAATATAACCTTTAGTATCTTCTATTAATTGCAATATATGTATAGCAGAGGTATTCCGACCAACTACCATAAATGATTTTCCATCATAATAGATTAAGCCATTTGTTGATGAACTAAACCAGATATTGCCTTTTTTGTCTTCTACAATTGTCGATACAAAACCTTGATGTTGGTTGTTGAATGAGCCTTTATTAGTTGCCTCTTTCCAGTTGCTATCTGCGTATCTAAAATTGGTGAATTGATGTCCATCATATTTCCACAAACCATCACTTTCTGTTCCAAACCAAATGTTGCCATTTTTGTCGCCAGTAACACAAAAAACTTGTAACTTTTTATCTGATGAATTGCTACTGCCAATGTCAGATTTTGGGCGTTCAAAGTTGGGGATTTCTAAACGCTTGAAACTATTTCCGTCATTATGAAATAGTCCATCGTTTGTAGCAACCCAAATACTCCCTTTTATGTCTTGGGCAATACCAACAACAAAATTGCTTGCAAGCCCTTCATTTTCTGAATAACGGGTAAATGATTGTCCGTCATACTTATATACACCAGCACCAGTTGTACCAAACCAAAGATTGCCATCTTTGTCTTTCATAGAACAGCGAAACATTGTTTGTGAACTAACTCCATTTGGCAAACTGATTTTCGTTTCCGTCTTAGGATTGTTAGTAATATCCTTTGAAGTTGATGTTTGAGTTTGTCCATTGCAAGATGTCAACGTTAATAACAAACTAAAAAATAAAACTGTGTTTAGTGTAAAGATTGTATTTTTCATTTTGTCAATTCGTTTCATTTTTGCTTCAATGTTAGTGGTCTCGTAGCATAGCAGGTAACTCTTTAATATACGAAAGTTTTGTCGTACTTTTTGTATTGTTTAGTACATTTCAAATGTAAAATTAAACTATTCTTGTCGTACTTATAAATTGTCAAACATTCTTTACTTACAAATATAGCTTAATATGTCAATATCATAAACGACCGATATTGGTTTGTTATAAGGAAAGGATTGTTCAATATATTTAAAAGTAAGATATAAGTAACTAAAGGAGATATTTTTGGATTACAACAAGAGTCTGAATATGCGTGGTGCGACTGATAGCGGACACATTGTTGCATATATCTTATTAGGTGTTTTTTATTATTCCTTACTTAATAATTCCACCCCAAGATTTGATAATTTTTGCTTGTTTGCTTCATTTATGTCCTCTAAACAACCAATTACAAGCATATCACGTGCACGAGTAAAAGCCACATATCCAAGCCGATATTTATCATCTAATTGTGAATTTGCCTTTTCAAAATCTAACCATTCGGATAATTCTTGGTTATTTTCCGCAATTAATAAAACAGATGTGGCTTCCAAACCTTTTGAGCTATGTATAGTTGAGAAAAAAGATTCTGTATTGGATGTTTTACAATTCATTTCAGTAGTAAAAATATCATTTAAACTTCTGTCTTGATTGATTTCAGTTTCATTCTTTGCCTCTATTCCAAATTTAGAGTTAAAACTTTCAACAATAAATTTTCTCTTTTCATTACACTCTTTGATTACTTCAAAAATTTCAAGGCAAAATTTCCTAAACTCAATTTCGTCATAAATATCTTTGATAAATTCAGTTTTTTTAATTCCAATAATGGCCAATATACAACGTTCCAACTCTTTTAATGGACTGGTTAATTTACTTTCGCCTTTTTCAAGTCGGCTTACCTTAGATTTAATCATCAGGTAAATATTGTAAATTGGCTTTTGTGGCTTATTATCAATCCAATTCCGAGTCAATATTAAATCTGCAAAAAAATCTTTTCTCAAATCCTTCTTTCTTTTGCTATGCAAATCATGAAGAGAATGTTTCTTTTTTAGTTTTCGGTACTTGTCGATTAAGCATTTTATTTCTTTTTCTTCAATAAAATAAATAGGAATATCACAAGCCAAGTTTTCAGTTGTTTGTTTATACTCTTCTTCTAAAATAAAATGATTAGCAAAATCTACAATTGTTTTTCGAGAACGGTAATTTATATTTGTAGAAACAACAGAATGTGAGTGATTGATTTTCAAATCATTTAAAGGGGTTTTGTCAAAACTTTCTGGGACTTGTTCAGGGTCGATATGTGTCAAATCATAAGAAAACTTGAATATGCACTGCAAAGGGTCGCCAATTAAATATACTTTTGTTTTTCTTGCTTCGATTATTTTCTTCCAAAGCAAGTGAATTTTTAAACGATTATCTTGGTATTCATCAATAAAAAGAAACTGAATTTTGTTTAATAGAAGATTAAAAACGGATTCATTTTCTAAAATTCTTTCCGCCAATTCAAGAACTTTGTCAAAAACTAAAACCCCTTTCTGTTCCCATTCATTTGCCTTCGCTATTCGGAAAGGTTTATCGCTCCAATTTGAGTTAATACCGTCAACATATATTTTATCTTCAGGCATTAGGTTTAATACTTTTCCGTAAGGATTTAAAACATATTGAATCAAAAAACTATGGATTGTCCCAATATAAATATTAGGCATCAATTTTACCTCTTGCGAAATTCTTTTCCGCAGTTCTTCAGTTGCTGCATTGGTAAAGGTGATTACTGCACAAGTACGACAAGCATCTAACTCTGGTAAGCATTTCACAACTTCTTCTTTCAAATTATGCGTTTTGCCAGCACCTGCACCCGCAATAACTATTTTAAGATTTTCCATAGATTTATGAAATTAAGAAGTCGAAACCATCTTTGATATAAATTGGGATATTGAATTTTGGGGTTTTGTTTGTAAAACTTTTGTCTTGTAAAACTTCGACTAAATTTACTGCAAAATCTGCTTTATGATTGTGTTTTAAAGTCATTTTACCACTGCTGTCAGGTTCTTTTAAATAAATTTCATTGAAGAAATTGTCCGAATCAATAGGATTACTTCCTAAGCTATTTTTTAATTTTTCACCATTAATTCGTCTCGTTCTAATTAAAGCCTCTAAAAGAATATCTTTACCATCTTCTCTGAGATTCGATGAAATTAAATCAGTTTCATAAGTATAGGTACTTGTTTTTTCTATTTTGATAACAGAACAGTCTTTATATCTTTCTTTCAAATTATCTGCCCTTGTATTATCATCGCTATCTGTAAAAACCAAACATTTGATAAAGTAGCCTGCTTTAATTACTTCTAAAAAATGTTTCATAGCAACTCCTTGAACATTTACAATCGTAATATTCTTTTTCTCCAATGTTTCTTTTGTATGAATTTTAAAAAATTCAGGAATTACAAGTTGCTCTGAAATGCCCTCTACCAAGATGATTTTGCGAGTAAAAAACATAATTGATTTTGTAGCATCTAAATATTTTTGCAAATATTTTTTTGAATCTTTAGGAATAGATTTTAGTAGGTAATGCGGTTTTATATTTCCACTGTCCTTATAAAGAACTATAGTATTATCCAAATCTAATTGTGAAGTAATATGTGTGGAATGAGAAGTAATAATCACTTGTCGCTCTTCATTGACTTCTTTAGTATTTCTTGACAAATGCACTTGCAAAGTTGGGTGTAAATGTGCTTCTGGTTCTTCAATTCCAATCAAGCGAAAATATACCTTCTTTTTATCAGCATTTTTTACAAGTTGCGACAACAAAAGAGAAATGTAAAGTAAATTATTCCGTCCTAAGCCATTTCTTTCAATACTAATAGGCTCAGAACCATAAATGAGGCTTAGTTTTTTCAAAATTTCACTTTCCTCGACACCCGAAAATTGGAAATTAATCAAGCCGTTTTCATCTTCTTCAGAAATTTGTTTTAAAAATTTCTCAATGTCCTTTTTTATATCAGTAAATACAGAAGTTTCTTTACTGATAATTTGATTTAATTCAGCTAATTTTTCTTTAATCGAATCAATATCTTTTTTTGAAGTTGTCGTTTGTTCAGTTGTTCTTGTATTCAAAATAGAGAAAAGCAACGTATTTCGTCCTCCTGCCAAAAGTTGGGATTTAGCATCTCGCAAAGCATCTAAGAGTTCCATTTTCAAAAAACTCAACCAAGAAAAATCTACTTTTTGAGTTTCATTGTTTCCACCAAATAAGATATATCTGTAATACTCGATAGGGAAAGAAATACTTTGTATTTGTCTTTGCTCAAATTGTTCAAGTGTTTCCGTAACTATTATTGAAAGACTTGATAGGTTTCTTTTAATCTCTGAAAACCATTTTTTTTCTAAATCACTTTTTTGAGAAATACTGCTCAAATACGTAACCTGTGCTTTTTCTCCAATTTTTACCATTCCGTCATTTATAAAACAGTCATTCATAACTGCTTTTTGGTCATGCGACATTTTTTCAAAAACTAAATCAACTCTAATTTCGGGAAAGATAAGTTTAGAAAAATCACTTTCAGCAACTACTTGCTTTTTAAAATTTAAAACAGTTTGATAATGAAAATCATCTGTTTCTAACACTCTCTTTTGGAAAAAGGAAATATCTGGACTTAGAATCAAGCCTATGGCATTAAGTAAATTAGTTTTCCCTACATTGTTCTCCCCAATAATAAGCGTAAAAGACTGTAAGTCAAGTTCTAAACTTGAAAAATTGCGGTAGTTTTGAACAGTAATTTTAGAAATGTACATCTATTGAACAGAGGATTTAATTTTGAAAACAAAGTATGGCAACGGAAGTGATAAAAAAGTGTATGAAAATAAACAAGTAATATAATTCTCAACATAATAGCCAGATAATCCCAAATATACTTTTATCAATACATCTTTTTCTTAAAAACTATTTAAAAAGCAGTTATATTTATTATACGGTACTTTTAGGTTTCTATTTAACATAAAAGAACTTATTGAACCGAACATATGCTACTATTTTAACTTGACATATATCTTATAAATATATGATAATCAAGGACTTACGAAGAAATAAAAAAATGCAACTTCATACCCTACTTACGAAAAGTAGTGGAAAGTTACCGTACTGGGCTGGTCTCTTCTACCGAATTGAAGACTGGTTTGTGGATGGATTTTAAGCGTGTTCGGCAGCTTAACAGATGGTATTTTAAGCATCGAATTTTCCTCCTTCTTAAACCTAAAAAACTAAGAAAATGAAATCAGACAATGCCCGAATCAAAGAACTTGAAGCAAAAATCAAGTTACTTGAAAAAGAAAAAGAATTCTTCAAATTGAAGGCTGTTGCTTGGGAAACTTTGGTCGATGTGGCCGAAGAAACCGGGGCTGTCCTTACAGATGAATATTTCCATCAAAAAAAAGTTCGCACCCAAACGGTTGAAAAGCTGACTGCTATCCCTTGCTGGGTATGAGTTTGCTCTGTTCATTGTTTGGGTTTAGTCGTCAAGCTTGGTATGCGGCTATCAAGCAAAAAGAAAAGGTTTCATTTGAATTTGACGTTGTTTTGGCTGAAATATTGGCTATTCGTAAGCGAATGCCAGTAGAGTGGTTACGGCCAATTCTGACCATTGCTTGAAAAAGTATCCAAATTTAGTAAAAGTTATTATTCCAACCGAGACAGAATCGCTGTGGGTGTCCGAGATGACGGGGACGCTCAGTCTTATCTTTCTTGTGGTCGTGGCTTTGCTTATTTATCGTTGATTATGGATGCTTTTTCTCGGAAAGCGGAGTGCCGCCCAATCGTTGGTTGGTCTTTACAAAAGAAGTTGGATGCTAAGGGTCCTATTTTAGCTCTGAAAATGGTGTTGCAGTCCCGCACTAAAGCCTCACAATTTATCCACCATCGCTCCGGCGACCCGGTCCGACAGAGGCGTACAGTATAGTATTGCTTATGGGCGTACGTGGATTTATTGAGGGATGCAAATGTGAAAATTAGTATGTGCTCGTCGGCCGAACCCAATGAAAGTTCGATGGCTGAACGCCTAAATCGTACGTTGAAAGAAGATTTTAATGTGAAGGGGTTTATTTCTTTTTGTGAGGCTTCACAGGTAATTGAACAAGTAGTCAAGACTTATAATGATTACCGTCCACATGCCTCATTAGATTACAAAACACCTAAGCAGGCTCGTCAATCTATTGGTAGTCAAAGACTTAGATGGTATCCGTATAAAAAAATAAGGTTTTCTAATGTGATTAGAAAACCTGTAAATTCGGGATGAATGAAAGCTGTTAAGCTATCTTTCGTAGCAGACTAACACAATCCTGATGACAGATAATCATAAAGTAATTGTATCTCGAAGAAAACGAACCCAGTTAAAAGTTCATCTGGCTAACATTTGAGAACCGTTAAATCGAAAACTATACCGTTAAATGGAATCTTCAAGAATTTTTCAGATACTTCATTCATATTTCAGATGAAATTTTAAATTTTATCAAGAAGAATGAAAAAATACATTCACCTATTACTCTTTTTTACTTATCTGAACACGTATGGACAAGGTATAAGCATTTCACCAAACACACCCTACGCAACTTTTAGCGGTCAAGATATTTCTGTTAATTTTATTCCTTCTGCTGGAGCACTGGGACCCTATACTATTGAGTTGATTGAAAAAGAGGCAAGATACTGTGATTCAAAGATTAATGAGATAACTAAGGCCTCAATAATCTCAAATACTACTTCTGTTACATTAACTATTCCTTGCTGTTTCAAAACAGGGGTTGTCAATAACGGAAATTGTGAGATAGATTATAAATATTATTTAAGAGTTAGCAATAATGATGTAGTATCCCAAAACTACTCTATTCTGCTATATCCTACTGCCAATTATACTTTTGGTTTAAACGTTACGCCTAATGAAACTTGTGAGAATGGGACTGCCGGCGTAAGGTGGTATTCAAGTGGAGTAGGAGAAAATAATGTATTTAGGATAGAGCTATCGAACTCCAATGGTATTTTTTCCAACCCAACCTTATTAGGAACATTGTCGAGCAGCAATAGTGACGGACTAAAGTCTCAATTAATTACCATACCTCAAGGTATAACCACCAGCTCAAATTATAAAATACGGGTAACTTCGTCAGAACCATATTCTACAATTTCTACCCAATTTACCGTTAATCATTCCATTAACTGTGAGCCTATAAATTCTTTGTCAATATCAAACTCCTATTCTATTTGTCAAGGTAATACACACACTATTACTTGGAAAAATAATGGAACAATAGGATTAAATAATGTTTTTACCGCCGAGCTATCAGATAATTTAAATACAGTATCTTACCCACTTGGTAATATTTCATCTCAAACGGCAGAGTCTATGCAAGTCGTTGTTCCAAATAATGTTCCCACTGGTTATTATTATCTAAAGCTACGTGTCAGTAACATTAACGGAAGTATTTATGAAAGTTCTACTTCACATGGTTTTGATGTAGGTTTACTTAAACCCTCTATACTTTTGAATAGCAATTGCGGAGGTGGTAGGTTTGAAATATTTTGCGACTTACCAATACCAGAGAAGAACTATTTTTTTAATTGGAAAAAGGATAACTTAAACATTGACTCACAAAACCAAACTACTCAATTTTTAAACGAAGGATTGGTGTATTACAGTAGGAATATTGCTCAAAGCAGCGATGCAGGTAATTATTCTTTTACATTAACAAGAAAACAAGATGGTTGTACTGCCACCTCAGACCCTTTGTATTTACCTATTAGTACACCTATTCCGGCTCCCACTACAAGTCCAGTTACTGTAATAAGTGGTAGCACCACAACATTGACTGCTTCCAACTGTTCGGGAAACATCTTGTGGTATAGTTCTGCAACTGCTCAAGATGCCATTGAATCAGGTAGTTTCCTTACACCCGAAATTACGCAACCAACCACTTATTATGCTGCTTGCGAATATTACCAAGGTATGAATTACACCGTATGTGAAAGTCCTCGCACACCTCTAACTATTAGTTTGACGAGTCATATTCCGCCCAATGCACCTGCTCTAAGTATCTCAGCCAATAATTACTGCAGGGATATATCAAACTACCCTACTATTACAGCTTCTGGATGTTCAGGGACTGTCAGATGGTACAGTACATATGAGAGAAATGCAAATTTTTACCTTTTTGAAACCACTACTCAAGCCCCACACCAAATAACAATCTCTGACGGTATATACCAAATTTTTCGAAAAGATACTCTTTATTATTATGCAGATTGTAGAGTAAATGGTGTCTTGAGTTCAACAAAGAGCGAAATGGTGTATATAAATAAATCAATTCCAAATCCACCAAATATTTCGCCTAATCCTGGCAATTTTCTCAGCATCAATAATGGTAGTAATATAAAATTTGATGGCATAGGATGTAATGGAACCGTAAAATGGTATGATAGCGATATTGCTATTACCCCCCTTTCAACAGGAGCCTCATACACTACACCCAACTTATTTAATAACACCACAAACAATATCGCAGATTATAAAATCTACTATTCATGCCAAGTAAATGGATGTGAAAGTGAAAGGCTGTATTCAAGATTTCTTATTTATAAAGATGACGTTATGGCTCCAGCCATTGTCTTTGACCAAACCAATATCCTTTGCAGCGGCAATTCAAAAACTATTTTCGCTCATGGTTGTTCAAATGGAATTGTTCGTTGGTATGATTCACAATTTGACGGAAACTTGGTAGGTACTGGACAAACTTTTAATACCCCTGTTTTAAGCTATAATGAAAATGGTGGCAATGGCTATCGTTACTATGCAGAATGCGAGCTTAGTGGTATCAAAAGCGGTAGGCAAGAAGCATATTTTTACGTTGTTCGTAGCCCTAAGACAATAGCGGCTAATCCCTCGGTAATCAATTGTAATACCTCTACCACCTTATTTGCTACAGGTTGTAATACCTTTACGCCATATGATTTCAATGTAAAATGGTATAAAGATAATGTTTCTTCGGAACCAATTGGTACTGGTCTTAACTTCGTGACCCCAATCTTGAAGAATAGCACAACCTACTATGTATCCTGTGCTAATGGTAACTGTGAAACTTCTCGTGTACCTGTTCCAATTACAGTTCTTTGCCCACCCGATGCCCCTGTAATTTCATCGAACCTCTCAGTTATTTGTGCAGGAGGTGGAATAAATTTATCGGCTACTGGATGCTCAGGAACTGTCAACTGGAGCGATGGCGGTAGCGGAACAAGTCGAGCAAACGTTATTTTTAATGCTTCAATAAGTCTATCTGCTACTTGCACGGTGGGAAATCTGACCAGCGGAGCATCGAGTACTTTATTAATTACCGTAAATCCAAAACCTATTTTAGTAATTACAAATCCAGCAGCTGTTTCGCCACCTAATACAATAAACATAACGCTCTTGGCAATAACCGTAGGTAGTACACTACCGCCTAATACTTCTTTGAGATATTACACTGATGCAGATGCCACTATTACACTAAATAATTCTTCGGCGGTAACGACTTCGGGTACATATTTTATCAAAGCAACAACCACCAACGGCTGTTTTGACATTAAACCTGTGGTAGTTGTAATAAATGATTGTAGCACACCGATAGTATTAGTAAGCACCGCCGATGATTATAGTTCAGGAATTCAACTAAAGAAAACTAACGAAACCATCACAGCTATCAATATAGTAACAGCATCTGCTCAAGCTACATATCTGTCAAACCAAAGTATTTTACTTAATGCTGGTTTTAAAGCCCAACCAACAGCTGGTGGGTATTTTAAAGCAGAGATTGGGGGGTGTGATTGAAAATAAAACTTTATGTTAATAAAAATGATTTATCATTTTACTAAAAAAGAATACCTTTGAGAAATGAGATGTTTGTTGTAGAAAAGTTTATTCCACCACCCTATTATGATAAAAATTTTACTTATTGATGACCACCAAGTTTTGCTTGATAGTTTGCGTTTATTATTTAATTCTATCGAGAATGTTGAAGTTGTCGGTACGCTAAACGATAGCAGAAAAGTGCCTCATTTTCTTAACGATGTAGATGTCGATATTTTAGTATCTGATTTACACATGCCTTTTTTTAGTGGAATTGACCTTGCATTACAACTCAAAAAGACTCATCCAAATCTTAAGATTTTATTATTGACAATGGCAGAAGATGCACGGCACATCCGAGAAGCATTGCGGGCGGGTGTACATGGCTATATTTTGAAAAAAACAGGTAAAGAAGAACTCCACATGGCTATTCTAAAACTGATGGATGGCAAAAAATATTATAGCGAAGCTGTTATTGAAGAATTGGCAGCCACTGCTGATGAAGATTATAACGATGCTCGACCCGAAACGATTGAACATTTGACAGCAAGGGAAATTGAGATTTTAAAATTGATTACCCAAGAACAATCAACTGTCGAAATCGCCGAAAAACTTTTTATTAGTATTTCGACAGTTGAAACACATCGTGCTAATTTAATGAAAAAACTCAATGTTAAAAGTGCCATTGGTATGGTAAAATTTGCCATCAAACATGGTTTAGTAGATTAAACAGGAATCAACACTTCGCTCCTAACACCCTTATTTTCAATATTTTGCAAATTCCAAATTCCATTCAATGATTCTACCCTTGCCTTAACATTTTTCATTCCTTTTCCATCAGAATTATTTTCATAAATACCAACTCCGTTATCTTCAACCGTAAGTTTGAGTTGGTTTTCGTTTTTCGAGATTTCAATTTTTGCCTCAGTAGCTTTTGAGTGTTTGATGATATTATTGACCAATTCGAGGCAAATACAATAAAGTTCAAACTCTATTTTATTATCAACTCTGCCAAAACCTTCAGCAATTTGTAAATCGAATTTAATCTTTGAGCTTTTGCTTATTTTTCTGACAAAACTTTGTAGTGTTGGTACGAGTCCTTGTTTTTCAAATTCTTCTGGCAGTAAATTATGCGACAACAAACGCACATCATTATAGGCTTTTTCGAGGTTTTCTCTGAGGTTTTGATGAATTGCTCGTTCGTCGTCATTCATTTTTGATTTATCAATCATATCGACACTCAGCCAAAGTGCTGACAACGTACTCCCCAGATTATCATGCAAATCGGCGGCTACACGTTTGCGTTCGATGGTTTGGCCTTGAAGAAGAGCAGCTTGAAGTTTGAAGTTTTGACTTTGAAGATATTCTTGTTTTTCTTTGGCAATACGTTGAAATTCAGTCAGATTATCTGATAGTTGTAAATAATTCCTCTTATATTCGGTAGCTAATATGTATGATATTGCCATCGGGACAGCCAATAATGCTATATCGAAAGCCATTTCCTGAAGTATCCAAGGTTTATTTGCAGAATCTCTAATCAGAATATAAATGGTCATACCAACGAAAAACAATATTGCCGCAATTGTTATACTGACTGCTTCTTTCTTCCCATTTCGATAGGCTCTCAATGAAATAAAAGGTATGTAAAAACATAGAAAGAGTTTGGTTAAAACAAAGCCAAATAACTGACCTGTTTTATAAGGATAAATCATTGTCGGAACAGTAATCAAAAAACAAACTACAATGATATAGAAAAACTTATCTCTCTTCAATTCCAATAAAAAATATAAGGCAATCAACACACATAAATCAGCGATTGGGCTGACCAAAAGATGGGTAATTGTTAGAAGATTACGATAATATAAATCATTGATAAAATAGGTAATATTCGAAGAGAATAGCGTATATGTAGTAAGCAATGTGTAGATTCCAAAAAATAAGTTGGCTTTTTTATGCCTATACTGAAAAAACAATAAAAGGTGGAATGCAGCAATGAAAAGGAAAATCCCCGTTTTTATATGACCTGAATTATGAGCTCTTAGTGATAGGCTATTTATTATATCACTGGAAATAACAGCATTTTCTACGTAATTAATAACTGCCTTAAATGCGGGATTTGGAAAATTCAAATCGGATACTAAAAAAGTATTAGGATACGAAAATCTTACTGCTAAACTATTATTTTGTTGAATGATTAATGGAAATGAAATTTGCTTGCCCATAGGGTCATAGCCTTTTATTTCTTCTGTATTTTTTGATATATGTCCAAATTTATGAATCAATTTACCATTTAGGTATATTTCGCTTGCTCCTGTTTGTTTTACAATGAGTGCCAAAAATTTATTGTCAAATTCAATTTTAGGTAATAATTTAAGTCTCATCCAAATAATATTACCTACTTTTAATGATTTCAAATCCATAACATCTTGTGTAGGGTCAAGACTCTCCCATTTACTATCATCAAAGTCGGGTTTTGCAAAATCGGGGTTATCGCCTGCATGAAATTTCCAGCCTTTATTTAGTAAAACACCTTCTTTTGGCAAACTATCTATACGAAAAACTTCTTTTTGAGCATAAACTCCTAAATGAAAAATAGCCAATAATATTAACGACAGTAGTTTTTTCATAGACTAAATCGGTATATTTATTTGTGAATTTGTCCCTTGATTTTTTTTTGAATTTATCTTCCAAACACCATTCAATGACTCCACTCTGGCCTTAACATTTTTCATTCCTTTTCCATCGCTTTCATTATTGAATGTACCAATTCCGTTATCAGATATTATCAATTCAATTTTCTTTTCAGTGCGAGAAAGTGAGATTTTTGCCTCGCTGGCTTTTGAGTGTTTGATGATATTATTGACCAATTCAAGGCAGATGCTGTATAGTTCAAACTCAATTTTATTATCTACTCTACCAAAGCCTTCGGCAATTTGTAAGTCGAATCGAATCTTAGAGTTTTTGCTTATTTTCCTTACAAAACTTTGCAGTGTTGGTACGAGTCCTTGTTTTTCAAATTCTTCCGGCAGCAAGTTATGCGACAACAAACGCACATCATTATAGGCTTTTTCGAGGTTCTCTCTGAGGTTTTGATGAATTGCGATTTCTTCTTGGCTCATCTTCGATTTATCAATCAAATCGACACTTAGCCAAAGTGCTGACAACGTACTACCCAGATTATCATGCAAATCAGCAGCTACACGTTTGCGTTCGATGGTTTGTCCTTGAAGGAGAGCTGCTTGGAGTTGGGCGTTTTGTTTTTCGAGGGTTTCTTGTTTTTCAAATGAAAGACGTTGGACTTCAGACAATTTCAACATTAAAGATTTACTAATCTGAGCAAATTCTCTACCTAAATATAAAGTTATACTTATCGGGATACTGAGTACGCCAAGATTTGTTAAAATATGTCGAACTGTATCGTGTTGATTTAAATATGATGCATTGAATGTAGTTATGATTATCAAAAATACGAAACAAGTCGAACCAAATAGAATTATTTTTGCTCCATCCTTTCCATCTCTGTATACTAAAATTGAAATCCTTGCCACTTCAAAAAAAATTACAGTAGAAATATAAATTCGACTTTGCGATACAATAAAAAAATCAAAAAAAGGTAAAATTAATGTAATCGCCACTATTAGAATTAATACCTTATAGACAATTCCAAATCGAATATTGAAAATTATATAAACTGCCGTAAGTTGAAAAATGTAAGCTGGATGTCTAATAAACCAGTAGGTATTTGCGAAGGTAGCAATGTCAGAGAGGTCATAAAAATATCTATTAACCGTTGCTTGATAAATGTAAAAAACAAATAGGAAACAACATCCTAAACCAAAAAATATATTTGCTTTTTGCAAACGATGAGCATAATAAAAACTAAAATGTAAAATACTTAAAATAAAAAAAAGACCCGCTTTGAAATAATCTAAGGTTGGAGCATCAAAATTACCAAATTGCTCATAATTATTACCATGAAACGCATTTCTTATGATAGGCAATTTAGGGTCTGAAATATTCAAAATGATAGATAAACAATCTGACTTGTGAAGTTGTGATTTTTGATATATAGCAATATCTTTAATTGCAAATCTAACAGCTATTATATGTTTACCTTTGTCTCCTGTATATAAATGAATTACTGGTTTTAAATAATTAAATGAAAAAAATGCTTGAACTTCATTGGGATTTTGACTGACTTTACCAAAATTTCCTATAAAACGTCCATTTTGATAAAATTCAGTTGCAATATTTTGATAGGTATATAAGCTTAGAATAGTGTTTTTTAAAGTTGAATCAAAGTTTAGTTTTATTCTAAACCACCCAATCTCTGCCTTTTTTATCTCAGGTAACTCATCTATATCCTTCGTCGGGTCAATACTCTCCCATTTGCTATCATCAAAATCAGGTTTAGCAAAATCAGGATTATCACCTGCATGAAATTTCCAGCCTTTATCAAGTAAAATACCTTGTTGTGGTATGCTATCTATGCGAAAAACTTCATTTTGAGCATAAACTCCTAAATGAAAAATAGCCAATAAAATCAACGATAGTAGTTTTTTCATAGACTAAATCGGTATATTTATTTGTGAAGTCGTCCCTTGATTTTCTTTTGAATTTATCTCCCAAACACCATTCAATGACTCTACTCTTGCTTTTACATTTTTCATTCCTTTGCCATCGCTTTCGTTGTTGAAAGTACCAATTCCGTTGTCGGAAATTATCATTTCAATTTTCTTTTCAGTGCGAGAAAGTGAGATTTTTGCTTCGGTTGCTTTTGAGTGTTTGATGATATTATTGACCAATTCGAGGCAGATGCTGTATAGTTCAAACTCAATTTTATTATCAACCCTCCCAAAACCTTCAGCAATTTGTAAATCGAATCGAATCTTAGAGTTTTTGCTTATTTTCCTTACAAAACTTTGCAGTGTTGGCACAAGTCCTTGTTTTTCAAATTCTTCAGGCAAGAGATTATGCGACAGCAAACGTACATCATTATAGGCTTTTTCGAGATTTTCTCTGAGGCTTTGATGAATTGCAGTTTCTTCTTCGTTCATCTTCGACTTATCAATCAAATCGACACTCAGCCAAAGTGCTGACAACGTACTACCCAGATTATCATGCAAATCAGCAGCTACACGTTTGCGTTCGATGGTTTGTCCTTGAAGGAGAGCTGCTTGGAGTTGGGCGTTTTGTTTTTCGAGAGTTTCGTTTTGCATTTTAAGAATTTGCTGTTTCTCGATAGAGAGTTTCTCTACCTCATTTAACTTTTGGGCTAAACTCTTACTGGTTAGAGTATATTCACTTGCCAACATGAGTGAAAAACAAATAGGAACGCTTGTCAAACATAAATTCGCAAAAAACGTAATTCCGAACTCTGAATACGGTAATACATGAAATGCTATTAGATACCACACAACCAAAAATACGATATAAAGTATATAGCCTGCAAAAATGTACCAAGCCGCAGTTTTTCCACTTCCGATTGTTTTTATAGATAATCTTATTGATTCAATAGCAAGAAATCCAGCAAGTACTAAATTAAAGTAAAACATACCAAAATTAGGACGATAACAGCATATCGGGTATGCTAATAAAAAGACAAAAATGCCTACCCAGAACATTATCTTTTTGGGAAGTCTTAAAAAATCATAAATAATAAGGAAAGTCAATATAGCAATAAATGTCGATAGAATAATTATCCAACTTGTTTCAATGTACAATGATGTAGCCGAAAGTGGCAAGTTACTGACAAGGTTTTCAAAATGATAAATAATAACATTACAAAGTGCATAAAGACTAATATAGAGGTTTGATTTTTGTTTGGGATAAGAAATGAAAAAGAAAAAATGGATTAAGAACAAAAAAAGAAATAATCCTACCTTCAAATAATCAAGCAGGGCATAATCATTTTTATTTTTTGCAAAACTTTCAATTGAATTATCTAAAACAACAAGTCGTGCTTTAAAAGCATTATATTTTTTTGGTTTATGTTTTAACAAAATAGGCGGATTAACAAATGAAAATCGAACACAAATCGTTTGCATACCAGCATTTTTAAAAACAATACTATAAAGCTGACCATTGGGCAATCGAATTTGCTCCTTATCTTTTTCTTGACTCACTACTCCTATCTTATGAATCAGAGCATTATTGAGATAAATTTCCGATGCCAAGGTTTGGTCAATTTCAAGTGCAAGGGCTTTATTTACTACTGAAGAGTCAATGATAAAATTTAACCTTAAATATCCAATTCTTGCTTTTTTTATCTGAGGCAAATCCATCACATCTTGTGTAGGGTCTATACTCTCCCATTTACTATCCTCAAAGTTAAATTTTGCAAAATTGGGGTAATAACCAGCATGAAATTTCCAACCTTTATCAAGTAAAACACCTTCTTTCGAAAGATTATCTATGTGAAAAATTTCTTTTTGGGCATAAACACCAAACGATATTAGTAGTACAATCAGAAAGATACTTTTTTTCATAGTTAATAGAGTATTTAGGCATAAACTCCTTGAAATTTCTACAATAGCCCTCACATTTCCAAACATCACCCTCAAATATCATGGTAAACCATGAGTAAAAAATCATGGTTTACCACTACAAAATTTCATGGTAAACCATGAAAGATTATTTTTTGCCAAAATATCAACTTTGTAACATAAACTAAATCTCAACAAAATGGCTGTGGAACTAACAAAACGTGAACAAGAAATATTGGAATTGATAGCCAGCGAACTCACAACCGAGCAAATTGCCCAAAATCTAAATATCAGTGTCCCGACCGTAGAAAGCCATCGACGAAATATGTTTCGTAAGCTCGGTGTGCAGTCGGTGGTAGGTTTGGTGAAAGAAGCCCTAAAAAATAATTGGATAAAAGTTTAGAACTCAAAACAACAATGCTATGAAAAACGAAATTGCAATCGGTGGTTTCAAGTCAGTAAAGCCAGAAGAGATTCTCTTGCTTGAAGCCGACATAAATTATACAGTAGTACACTTTAAAGATGGTAAAAAATTTATCGTGGCAACTCCACTTAAAAGCCTTCAAAGTAGGTTTGAGCCATACAATTTTTACCGAACACACAAATCTTATATGGTTAACCTTAAATGTGTAGAATGTTATTTAGAACCACATAAACAAGTACACATGACTGATAATAAAAAAGTGATAGTTTCAAGGCGAAAAATAAATGGTTTGAAAAAATCACTATTAAATGACCGATAAATTGAGAATACTACCGTTAAATCGAATTTGAACGAGTCAATATAAAATTATTATAAAATTTGATGCACCACTTAAAATTATAAACTCATGAAAAAATATATAATACTATTTCTAATTATTTGTGGAAATAATGCCTATTGCCAGAACATTGAGGTTGACAATGATAGTTTATTTGCCAAATTGAAAAAAATTGGACGTCTAAACGGTAAAAATATTTATATTAAAACCAATTATGATACTTCTAATTTCCCTTATAACACTGAAATTCGTAGTTTTTATGCAGGGGATGATATACAAAATAGTACCAAAATCATAACTCTTAATGGGCATTTTTCTGACTTTGTGTATGAAAAAGATAATGTTTACTATTTCACTTATAGACCTAAAAATAGTGATAACAATCAACTTTGGAGAACCGATGGGAGTATCAATAGGACTTTCGTTTTGCACGAAAATTACTATATTAGTTTGAAAAATAGCCCTGAACCATACTTGAGTTTGATTCAATGTAAATATTTAGAAGGTAATTCTTCTCCTATAAAATCAATCACAAAAATTACATTTTATACTAAAACCAAAGCACAATATGACAATAATGTTGCTGGAAGTATTTGGACAACTGACGGAACTGTTGCAGGGACAATTGAGGATGATGTTAATATCATACAGCCAATCAGCATAATAAATGATACATTATCGATAGTAACTATTAGAAGAGAAAAACTTTGCCCTTCTGCAATTATTCCCGAGCCCATCAAAATTATCTTAATGGATTATTATCTATATAATACCCAAAATCAAACTTACAGCTTTATCGTATCAGCAATTAATTCTCTTACGTATTTTTTAGACGGCAATGATTGTACAGAGCTTTACAAATACGGTAATTCAACTACACTACCTGGATATTTATTATCAGATACTTTCCTAAACAATCATTTACTAATTATGACAACCAATGGAATATATAACATAAATCTTATAACTAATGAAAAGAAATTTCTATTAAAAAATGAAAGTCGTTATAATGGATTTTTTACAATCAAAAATAAAACCTTTTTCACAGTTGGTAGAAAATTGTACTCAACAGATGGATTGAATCTGACATTACTAACAGAATTATATCATGATTCAATAAAATTAAGTAATTTTTTTGAATATAATTCAAATTTCTATTTTTTGTTAATTTCTCAATTCTACTCCGAGACTACATATTTCACTGGTGTTTTTAAAACTAATGGAGAAGATACCTGTTCAAAAGTTTTTGATACAGTCTCCGATTTTAATTTTTGTAATCCTTATTCATATACAAAAGTTGGCAACATTCTTTTCTGTTATCAAAGTTATAGAGATATGACTAATTATGGCAAAAAAGTAAATAATATTGTTAGATATGACCTCGATACACAGACTGTTAGTTTCATACCTTTTTCAGGCGGTCAGGATGAATATATTAGAGGTATAAAAGGAATTGATTCAAAAGTATATTTAATAACTTTTAATTCAGCTACTTCAGAGTCGAGATATTATAAAATAAACGTAAATTTAGGAGATGTACAAATCCAAAATTTGAGTGAAATCACCAATCAGACCTCTTATCAAGTACCTCAAGGAGCTACTATTCATCATTATTTTGTAATCAAAGATAAAAATACTGATACCCCATTAGCAAACTACCAAATTAAATATCAAGTAGGTAATACTCATTTTGGCTTCTCAAAAAAGAGCAATGCAGACGGCGTAATTGACTTAGCCATCAACTTGGCAAATAAAAATAATGACAATTCCAATATTATACCAACAGGTACTCATACTGTAAAATACATTGGTATCATTGATGATTCGAGTAGTGAAATAACTCCATATGTTAATGATTTTCGAGATTTTACAATTTCTATTTCTCCTAAGGCAATTCCTTCAGAAAAAGAATTTGGTTTAGCTTTAGGTCAAACATTAGGAGTAGAACTCATAGAAGGTGGAAAACTGACTTATCAGAATGTAAATTTTGAATTTGGAATGGCTAATGCAGGTGTTGGCCTCTCTTATAATCCTACATTAACCATAGTACCTGATGGTACTAATCCATCCATTTGGAATACAAAAATTTCTTTACCACGAGGCATTAAATACAATTCTTCGTTCGGTCCCACTTTAAAAGCAAGAGCTGCAGTTTTAGCAGTCAATGCCTCTGCCACGATAAGCAATGAATCAGCGTTAGGTTCAATAGAAGAATACGCTTATAAGTTAGATTTAAATAAACCCAGCAATGTAATTTTTATGGGTAGTCAGTTATTTGCTTTAAGTCCAAGTCTTACTCCAAGCAGTCTTCTGATGGCAAATTTTCTTTATAGACTTTCCAGTTTTATTGATTTACCAGTTTCTGAAAAATATGGTTATAACGTAGGAATGAAATATTCAGGAAATGCAAATGTAGTAGCTGGATTTAGTACTTCTATAAAAGACGATGGTGCTAAAACTACTGATGTTGAATTAGGAATTGGAGCAAGTGCTTTTACAGAAATAGGCATAAATCTAGAAGGTGCTTATGAAATAACCAAACAGAATGGCAATAATTATTACACAACTTTTACTGCATCAAATGACCACAATAACCAATTAGTTTTAGGAGGCAATGGGATTGGGCTTTTAAATGAAGGTTCTACATCTCCTTTTAATCTGCAAAATAATGCAGAAACCTACAAAATAGGTCTAAAAAAGAATATTTCCTCCGTAGAGAGAGAATTGAGAAATGGAGGTGTGACGTTTTCAAACGAAAAAGTTGAAACAATTGGTGGGGAGTTTTATAATTTAGGCGTGAGTAATAGCTTCGAGTATAGCAACAAAGCTATCCAGAAAATTGGTAACGTTCAACAAAACTTCATGTCAAATTTCCTTTTTAAAGGAAATACTACCTTAGCTCCAATCTCAATGGTATCTACACATGATGCTCGCACCAATGGTTTTAATCAAATTTTAGCTTATAACGAAAAAGTTTTCCAACAACCAGCAAATACTTTTGAGGTAAACGATGTAAAAATAAATTCAATTAAAGAATTAACTAAAACTGTTAATCGAAAATATTCTTTTGAGGTAGCTGCTTGGGCAGGAGCAAAGTGTGAACTAAGCTATACTGCTTGGAATAAATTTACTACTCCATTTAAAGAATATAAATTTTGTAAAGAATCAGAACACATGATTCTTACAACAGATTATCCTGATACGACCGTAATTTTAGAAGTACCAGACCCCGACCCTCTCTTTACATTTATAGATATATTACAAGAAAACCTTACTAATTCGACTATAAATGCAATAAATATTGCCAAATCATTTGTAACTGAAAAATCAGAGCTGGTAGGTAAAACAAACATTAATTTCTCAAATCAAACCCCAAATAATGGTTTTAAAAGATTAAATTTAAATGCCATAAATGTTTATCAAAATATTGATGAAAAACAACAGACTCCTGCCATAGTACCAAGCATCATTTCTTTTACTATTCCTCCTATAGGTCAAGCCTTTTCTGAACAAACAAATATAAAATTTCAATATTATTACCCCGAAAATCAGATTGACGCAGTTATTGATAATGAAAAATTTAAACTAATAACAGATGTCTTTTTCTTGACTGCCTTTAAAGATGGTACAGAATTATCAATAGCTCCATTAGGTAGTTTTAAGATAAATTCTACTTTTAGTAACTATGATTTACAGTTGGCGGGTTTACCACAAAATCTAACTCCAAAGTTACTTTTTTTACCTAATGGAAGTCAAACATGGGAAATTGCAGGAAATGTCAATAGTGAAATTATGACAAATAAACTTGGGATTTATGCAATAGGTGTAAATCTTGAATTTGATAATACCCCCCCAACACTGACAGTCGTTGCTCCTACAAATTATAATTCCAATGATAAGTTCTATATTACCTTTCAAGATGATAAGTCTGGCATTGATTGGAGCAAAACAGGTATTTTTTCAAATGAATATAAAGTTCCTTATAGTAGAAATGGTACAAGTAATATAATAGAAGTACCTGTTAGCTTATTGTATCCAGTAGGAGCAAATCCTACCCCCACAAAGTTTTCAATTCAAATAAGAACACAAGATTTATCTGGGAACAGTAAATCTTTTTCCCAAGAATACCCTTGTATCAATGCTTTGTTTTTGGAAACCATTGTACCTTCATACAATGAGAGTATAGTCTTGAAACAAGCGAATCAATCTATCAGTGTGAGTGGGACAACATATTCTATTGTACCCGTAATTATAAATGCTGGAAAAAGTATTTTTCTTAACCCTGGTTTTGAAATCACACCTGAAAACAGGAAGTATTTCAAGGCAGAAATAAGTGGCTGTAATTAAATAAAGAGAGCCTTATTTTTAATTAAAAATAAGGCTCTTACACCAATAAAATACATAGTATCAACCTTTAAATTCTAAGAACAATGCCTACAAAACGCTCCCTTTCTCTTATTGTACAGGCTATTTATGTTTTTATTACAGCCGTACAACTCATTTTTGTTCCTAATATGCTTTTGAGCAAGTTTGGGTTTCCTCCTACTTCTGAAATTTGGATAAAAGTACTTGGTATAGTACTTATTACTCTTGCTATTGTCTATTACGGTATTATAAAATTTGGCAATGCGGAAGTTGTAAAATATACTATCTGGGGCAGAATCACTGTTGGTATTGGTTTTGTCATTTTAGTCCTTTTGGGTCAAACCCTACCAGCTTTAATTCTCTTTGCAGGTATTGATATTATTACTGCTGTCTGGACTTGGTTTGAGTTGAAATAATTCTTTTCACAAGTAAAAAATCTTTAAACAAATCAACAATATGAAATTCTTTATTCTCACTTTCGCAATTATGGCAATCAGCCTAACGGGCTTCGCTCAGAAAAAATCACCAATAGATGGTAACTGGATATTGGTTGAAAAAAATGGCCAAATATTAAATTTCCAAAATCATCAATTTAAGACCTATAATCAAGGGTATTTCTCAGTGATTATTTTAAAAAACGACGGTACGTTTAATAGTGCTTATGCAGGTCCATTTAGCATAAAAGGAAACGTCTATACCGAAACTTATAAATATGGTTCAAAACCCGAATGGTTTGGCTGGACGGGCGAACAAGAATGGAAAATAAAAGGAGATACGCTACACATGGTTGGCCATAATCGAATTATTGACCCCGAAGGTAAAGAACACCCAAAAACCGAATGGAGTCAGTTTGTAGAAAAATGGGTACGAGTAAAGTAAAACCATATCATATATATATGTGCGTAGCAATATTTCTGATTAGTAGTAAAAAAACGAAAAGAATACCATTTTAAATGAGGATATAATTATGAAAAAAATCATACAGAATACCATTTTAAATGACGATATAATCATGAAGAAAATCATTCTAATACTTTCATTATTAACACTTTGCCTATCAAGCTTCTCTCAAACCACTGAAAACAACGACCTAAAAATCGTTATTGAAAATTTAAATCGTACAAAAGTTGATTTGATAAAAGCAACAGATAACCTAACTCCTGCTCAATGGAATTTCAAAGAATCGTCAGAGCGATGGAGCATTGCCGAAATCGTTGAACATTTAAGTATTTGGGAAATTTTATGGAATAAAGTGTTACAAGTAATGACTCAAAATAAACCACAGCCTGAGCTTAGAGCAACCTGCCTGCCCGATAGCTATTACAAGGGGTTTATCATGGAAGAAAAACAGCACGTTTCGGCTGAAATAACGCACCCAAGAGGCTTTATAAAAGACCAAAATACCATTGTGTGGTTTACAAAATTTCGTGATATTAATATCAAGTTTGCCGAAAATCTAAAAATTGATATGAGAGATTATTTTGAGCGAACAGCTATGCCAAATCCTCGAAATATGTACAATGTTTATATCTACGTTTGGGGGCATATAGACCGACATATTCGTCAAATCAACAAAGTAAAAGCTCATCCAAATTATCCAAAATAAATTTTCGAGACATAATAAACCTATTAAAACAATGAAAAAACTCATTATTTCAACACTCTGCTTCATAGCAGCCATTCAGTTTTCATTTGCACAGACAAGTGTAGAGCAGTTACTAACTAAATTAGAAGAAGAATATAGCCAAGACCCAGCCACATTCTTTAAAAAACACGCTGCTGATGATTTCGTATTCATCAATGCCGAAGGTGGTTCGTGGGACAAAAATAAAACCATTCAATCGGTTTCAAGAGGTAAATTAGAAGAAGTCCGTTTAAGCGATAAAACCTATAAAACCTTTGGCAACATAACAATAGTAAATGGAATAAATAAATCTCGTTGGAACTTTGGTCAAGTAACTGTCAACTATACAGATGCTTTTACTTATATCTACCAAATCAACGGAAATGATGTCAAATGGATTTCGGCTCAACATTCATTGGTTACGCCCAGAGACCGCAACAAAGCTATTTATAGAGAAATGAATCAAGCATTTAACAAAAGACAAATTTCAGATTTTGGGAAATACTACGCTGATTCTTTCGAAATAAAGGGTATTGGGAAGGGTCCAAAAGCTCTTGAAGAGTTTTATAAAAAAAACTTAACTGGTTTTCCTGATTTACAAATAAATATAATAGAAATTATTGCTGAAGGAGATTTAGTATTTGCTCGCTGCGAAAATACTGGCACTCAAACTGGTGAATTCAATGGTATAAAACCTACTGGAAAATCGGGTAAAGTTTCGCATTGGACAGTCAATCGTTTTAATGCCGAAGGTAAAATGATAGAAGGTTGGAATCTAAATGATAATTTATCTATGATGCAACAATTAGGAATCATCAAATAGATGATAAACACCTTTCAGCAGAATAATAGCTTACAAAGAAATTTGTAGGCTTTTTGTTCTTTCTCCGTAATTTTACTAAATGCACTTGTTTATAATTAGCTTTTGATTTTCATATTAAACGAACCGCAAAAGTTAATGGCAATATAATTGAATGTAAACCAATTTTGAACCTCTTTTTCCGTATGCTGCTGAAATAGTTTGACAGCTTTCATTCATGCCGTATTCACAGGTTTTCTAATCATATTAGAAAACCTTGTTTTTTTATACCAATACCACCAAAGTCTTTGATGGCAAATAATTTGATGAGCCTGTTCATTGGATACTTGCCTTTTTTTCATAACCTTGCGGATTCACAGTATTTTCAGAAATTATTTTATAAACCGTAGAAGGAATCTTAATTGCCTTCATAATATCACGAATACTTCTTTGCTGTTTGTAAGCATCAACCACCATTGGTGCGATTTCTTGATAATGTGGTGAAAGACCTTTTGGCTTTCCTCCCATTCTTCCTCTTGCTCTGGCGGCTTCTTGCCCAGCCTTAGTTCTTCGGATTAGTCTTTTGCGTTCATGCTCTGCCAAAAGTGCAAAGAGTTTAAAAACAAATTCTCCTGTTTCGGTTGTTGTATCAATGAGTGATTGCGAAAGACTTTTGAACAAAAAACCTTTTTGATTTAGGTCATAGACAAACATAATGAGTTCGAGCGTAGTTCTGCCTAATCTGTCAATATCCCAAACTACTAATTCATCACTACTTCTTAGTACCTCTTTCATCTTCTCAAATTCAGGTCTGAGTTTTGCAGTTTCCGAAATTTTTTCTTGGAAGATTTTTTCACAACCATATTTTTTTAGAGCATCAATTTGAAGTTGTTCGTTTTGCTCTTCCTTAGAAACTCTTACGTACCCGATTTTCATTTTTCTATAAATATTTCATTTTACTCGATGCAATTCAAGAAAAATAAAATTTGATTTTGCAAACAACAATATAAAATTTAAAATGATTGATTTAGAGTATTTTTTAAAATAGGCGGATTTCAATTTGAGATTTTATAAAACCTATCATTTTTCTGAAACATCTACTTATGTGATTTTGAACAAAAAGGGGTAATCCCCTTTCATTGTTACCTTCTTCGGAAGACATGGCCATCATAATCTACAAAGTCCTCAATGAATAAGTCATGTGCATAAGCCTTGTAGTCAAAGTAATTATGTAAATGTTCTGGCATTTCATTTAAAATGCCATGCTCCTCAATGTATTGATAGGTAAATTCTAATTCTGCTCCTTCTGAGCCATCGTAATAGCCTTGATACTCATCGTTAAATTCTTGCATCAACTCTTCAAAATCTGTACCTTTATTAATGTCTTTATCTCCAATGAATAAGCCCAAAGCCTCGATGGATTCGTCTTCCATATCCTTGATTGCTTCAACGTAGTCGAATAATGTATCGCTCACTGAGCATTCTGAAATCAACTTTTTAGGGATATTTTGGTAATCTTGAAACATAAATTCTGGGTCTTCTTCATCACTGTGGAGCTCTTTGCAATATTCAAAGAAAGAATCTTTGGTATCATAAATTTCTAAATCTACCCATTCGCCAAAGATTGAGCCGTTGTTGTATTTAGCGTAAGTACCAACATAAATTTGAGGTGTTTGTGAAGTTTTCATTGAAAAAAATGATTAAAATTTAGTAGCCCGGCACTCGCACGAGCAATCGCCGATTCCAACACGAGAATAGAATGACAGGGCAACGCTCCTCGATTGCAAACCCATTTGATGGTTTACGGTGCGTTGGGTTTTGTGATGAGCTAAAAAATCAAATGACGTAGTGAAGGCTTGCGGTTGTCAGGCTATTTCTCGTAATTTTCGATGCACAGTGTGAAAAAATGTGCGTGGGAAAAACGTAATGAAGTCCGCTTCCCGCTTGTGCAAAGCAAAAAAGGCTCTTTGAGAGTTTGTTTTTTCTGCAAGATGGCAATGTGCCTTTTGTGTGGGTCGGCTCAGTGATTTATGTTTTGGAAGAGAGTAACTTTTATCCGATTGACAAAGTTATTGCAAATCGCTTGGCAATTGGATAAGGGTTACGGTTATAACTTTATCTTTTCAAAATCTCTTCGTTCTCAGAATCATAGCAATAATAAATGATATTTCCCGAAATTATCAATTCAATGGCTTGTTCTATAATGTTCAAAGGAGCAATAAACCACTCTCTCGGCGTGTGTCTATTGCCGTTTTTATCAAAAATATCAATGCTTAGGCAGGCTTTTCCGAAAAATGTATGTAGCATTTGCTCCAGTTTATGAGTGTTCATATTAAAGCATTTAAAGGTCATAATTATTCTGACATCTGCCATTAAGTAAGTTGGCTCTTGACTGGCATTTTTTATGCGTTCTTCGACTTCGACAGTCGAAAAACCAATTTTATAAAGATTTGTAATCTCTTTAATTTCGTGCTTTTCGCTCTTTGATTTCAGTATGTAGATATAGCCAGATTCTTGGTCGTTTTCATTGATATTGCTAAATTTCTCTTTAAATGTATCAGCTACTCTATCAGCATTTTCGCTTACTGTTTTGCCATTTGCATATAACAATTTTTCGACTGAACGTTTTAGCATATTAGATTCTGTACTGTTTTCAAATATACACCTCGTTCGTCCATCTTCTCTTACTCGTGTACCATCTGTTCTGTAATGGTCTTTTTTAGAAATATTGATTTCTTTTAATAAAAACAGCACGCCATTATGCACATAAAAAGTATTTTCACGTAGATTGCCCATCTTAAATTCTACCAATTTTCTTTTACCACTGGATAAATCCTTCTGTACATCTTTTAGTGATTGCTCAAACTGGTCGAAATCTTTGCATGGTTTTCGTCTTGCTACAAAATCCGTACTGGCTCTTTCATCAATATCTTTTACGTGTTTTAGGTCAAAAAGCCCTTCCGAATCATCATCAAGTAAGCCCAACATATCATCAGAAAGAATATCATCCAACGAATTGATTTCTTTTTCTTCATAAATCAAAAGCCCAAATCTATCATGACTTTTGAGCATTTCCATCTTTGTTGGACTCTCTCTGAGCGACTTTAATCTTGCATATAATTGGTGTTCTTGCACGCCACCACCTTGTTTTGGCTCACGCTTATGTTTTTCAAAAAACGTGTTCAGTTCTTCAAATGAAGTCAAAAGGCGTTCGTCGGCATTGCGTGCCGATGTATTTGCTGGCTTTACGTTCAATAAGCCAAAAGGGTCATTGCCGAATATTTCGTCGAGTACACTTTGCTTATCCATTGGCACGTTTACGTTTTTCTTCTTTTAGATAAATGATACATTCAGCCATGCGTCGTTCGAGTGGGTCGGTAGCTTGAAGGCTTGGCTCTCGGTCGTATGTTTTCTTGAAATTGATAATTTTGAGCCATAGAATCTTGGCTTCTTCAAAATCCATCTTGATTCTTGATACCTCTATGGCTTCCTGTATGACTTTCAAGACTTTTGGTGTAACATCTTTTGATAAAATTTCAAAAGCTTTTTGGAATGGATTAATTGTATCAATCAAATCAATGTGTAAATCATCAATGTTTACAAATTGCCCTGCCATTCTGATAAAACGTTTGTCGGCTTCGGGAATACCATCGGCGTTTTGTGGCATATTTACCACCATTTTACTAAATGAATTGGCTTCGTCAGTTGTTAAGTCGGGGTAAATGTTTTTAATGATTTTTGGAATCAATTCATTGTTTATCTGGTATTGTGGCAGGCTTTCGGCAAGTGCCAGAATGATGGTTTCGTCTTTTTGGATGCTTTTTTGTAGTTCTTTTACGTCAATCATTAGCGTATTTTTTACTACCGAATCAAGCACAACGTATTGCCGCACTTCTTCTACTTCGTCAGGGCTGAGTGTTGGATATTTTTCTTGTATAATCTTCGGTATCAGCACTTTATTGATTACTTCGGGGTCGATATTGCCTGGCATTGCTCGCAACATGGTTGGGTCTTGCAGAATCGTTGCTTTCAAATCGTTTAAATCTGCTTCAACAATATCCTTTACTCGCTTAGATGATGGTGTGCGAAAACCTCTGATTTTTATCTCACCTGCTTCTGCTTTGTCTTCGTCTGATAGTTTGGTTTTAAACTTAAAATTAGGTGCAAGCACTTGCTCCATGAGCAAAGATGCCGTGATTGCCTTCAGCATATTATTGACCGATAGTTTTACCAAATCATCGGTAGCATCGGGTTGGGCAATGAGGTTTGTAAATTGTGCATGGTTTTTATTATTACTATCACGGGTGCAACGACCAATGATTTGAATAATCTCGGTCAACGAACCTCTATAACCTACTGTGAGGGCGTGTTCGCAATAGGGCCAGTCGAAGCCTTCTTTTGCCATTCCGAGGGCAATAATCAAGTCCATGTCATCAACTGACTTGATTTCTCTCAGGTAATTTTGAATTTTATCTCGGTCTTTTGCCGTGTCATTTACTAAATCGGCTACTTTCAGGATTTTACCGTCTGAATGCCGTTTTACATGAATTACACCTGTTTGAGAATCTATTTTCAAAATCTCGCCAATGGCATCTAAAATTGTTCCAACTTCCTTGTGCTTGTCTTTGGTAGATTCGCCCGAATTTACATTCGGAATGTGTAGGATTGTTTTTTTATCGGTATCCAAAATATCAAGAATAGCCGAAGTATAGCGTCCTTGATAAAAATGATAGCCAATTCCTAAAGACTTTAGGTATTGATAGCCGTTGAGTTGCTCATAATAATTGTAGGTTACTTTGGCAAACTTAGCTTCGTCTTCAGGCGTTAGCACTGGCACGGCATCGCCTCTAAAATACGAACCCGTCATTGCGACAATATGGGTCGTTGAGCGTGCCATGATGCTCCGCAATAATTCACCCAGACGGCTGTCGCCATCGGCTGAAACGTGGTGAAACTCGTCAATGGCCAACAAAACATTATTAAATGCCGTTTCTTCTACTTCTTCAAAGGCAAACCGCAGGGTGGCGTGCGTGCAAATCAGTATTTTTTCATCATTCGCCAAAAAGTTTTTGAATGATTTTACTTTACTGCTGCTGCCGTCGTTGCCAGGCGTGCAAAGATTATAATTATCGTTGGGTTCCCAATTGGCAAAAAAACCACCGTCTTTCAATAAAGTTTTGCTGAATGAACCACCGATTGATTTTTCGGGAACGGCAACAATTACTTTTTTGATGCCTTGATGCACCAATTTATCAAGAGCAATAAACATCAATGCCCTACTTTTGCCCGATGCGGGCGGAGCTTTCAATAAAAGGTATTGAGCATCACGATACTGGTATGCTTTTTCTTGCATTTCTCGCATACCATAAGGATTGGTGCGTGAACTTTGCCCTGTTTGGGCGTAGGTTACGTGGACTATATCGGGCATATTATTCGATGTTTTTCAATTCGTTTTCAATCTCCTCGATTGAGGGCAAACTACTTTTGAAGTCGTTTGGAAATAATTTTGTAAGCTGATACTCCGAAACACCCATTGGCTGATTGATGTCTTTTAGTGCATATTCGGCAATGACATCGTTTTTGTCTTTACAAATCAATAGGCCAATGGTTGGATTATCGGTTGGATGTCTCAATAAATCATTGGCTGCTGACAAGTAAAAACTCAATTTACCTGCGTATTCGGGTATAAAACTGGTTGCTTTTAGCTCTATAACAATAAATGCCCTGAGTTTTAGGTGATAAAAAAGCAAGTCAATAAAATATTCCTGTCCGCTCACCATCATTGGTACTTGCTTACCTACGTAGGCAAAGCCTGTACCCAATTCTAATAAAAACTTGGTTACGTTATCTACCAAGGCGTTTTCTAATTCTCGTTCTTTGTAGTTTTCGGTTAATGTTAAGAAATCAAAATTATAGGGGTCTTTCAGAATTTGATGAGCGAGGTCAGAGCTGTTATCGGGCAACGTTAGCTTGAAATTAGTAATGGCTTTGCCTTGGCGATTGTATAAATCACTTTTGATTTGCAAACCCAATATATCTCTGCTCCAACCATTTTCGATGGTTTTTTGAATATAAAAATAAGCTTCAGCAATAGAGTGGGCCTTTGTAATAATCAAAATATTATGCCCCCAAGGAATTTGTGCCACAGCTTGTTGCACTATTTGGTTAGGCGAATCGTTCTCAGATAGTGCAACAACCTGTTGCACTATCTGTCTGTTGTAAAATTGATAAAACTTTTGAGCGTTGAATAGATTTCGTCTTGAAAGTCCTTCCATATTAGGAAATTCACTCTTTAAATCTTTTGACAACTGTTCAACAAACTTGGCTCCCCATGCTGTTTGTTTTTCGGCAATCATTTTGCCCAAATCCCAATAAAACTCTATCAATGCACTGTTTACCGCAATGGCGGCTTTGAGTTGGCTTGAGCGTATCTTGGTTTTAAGGTCGCTCAACCAGTTTTTATATTCGGTATCTTTAAAAATCTCGTTCATTTCTTTTTCTTCTTTTCTTTCTTTTCCATTTCAAACAGCGTCCCCTTTACTTTCTCTTCGGCAATCATTTGCTCGTAGAGTTTAAACAAATATTCCAATCGTTCTTCATCACTTTCAAAGGGTTTGGAGCGGTAGCATCGCTCTACAGCCAAATCGTTTTGATGATGGGCTTCTCGCAAGCCTTCGGGCATTTTATCGGGGTCGTAGAGTTGGGCAAGGGTCTTTTCAGAGTGGGCTTCTCGTTCTTCCAAAATCCTATATACACTTTGCTCCAGTTCTTGCTTTTGTCGCTCCGAAATTGGTGGGAATGGGAAAGTGTTGTAGCTTAATGTATTAGAATATTGGTAATCATTTCTCATTCTGGAACTGGTGATGCTTAACCAAAGCATATGCAGTTTTGATGTTAGAACAGAAAAAATAAAAGGCTGTGCATCGTATATCACTTGTGCCTTATTACTAATTACAGTATTTTGGTCTAAAAAACCAATAGGGATATAAAATCTTCTAAACGATGAAATTATTGGGAAAATAATAGATGTTGTGTCTTTATGCTTAATCTCATCAAATTTATAAGAATATTGTGACTTTTTTACGGTAGCTTCTTTTTGACTGTTCAGTCTAAAAATTCGACAATTATCTATTCTTACTTTAATAGGAGGAATATTTTCAGCTTCTATTACTTGTGAATCTTCAATCCAGAGACACCACCTTTTTTTATCGTTTATGAAATCATCTCCACCCATATATATTTTTAGGAATTTATGGGATTCTGGGTGCTTATATAATAACTCAAACCTTTCTACTTCGGATAATATTAAATTACCGTCGTCTGTCGGTTGGCTTCCTCTAACCATCAAAGGAATATTGGCAATTGGCTTATTCCGTGGATATATACATAGGTTGGAGCCAGACGTTAAATATGGACTAATTCCTTTGACATAAAAAAAGTTATTATTAGTGTATATTTTTTTATCTTTGATAAATTGTGTGGGAGATACTCCAACGATTATGCAAGTAACTCCAGCTTTATCCTTTGCATTATTTGTCCAGTTGAAAGACTGATATCCAAATTTAATTTCTTGCTTTTGCTCAAAAATATATGGCCACAGTAAAGAGACTTGTTCACCTTGACAAATTGAATTTGTCGAAACAAAAGCAAAAGTACCATTTTGTTTGACGAAGTAGTCAGATGAAATTTTGAACCAGCAAGCTATGTAGTCAAGTTTAGCAAAGTTTGAGAACTCAATAAATACATGTGCCATATCCATTTTTTGCTCATCACTTTGGTTTTTTGATCCTAAGTACGGCGGATTTCCAAGAATATAGATTTCATCACCTTCATTCTTTCGACAAACACTTTCCCAATCAACGCGGCAGGCGTTTCCGTGTACGATATTGCCAGTTTCTTTGAGCGGCAATGCGGGGCGAGTACGACCAAACTCCTTAAAAAACGATTGGTTCATTTGATGTTCGGCCAGCCAAAGGCTCAGAATAGCTACTTCATGGGCAAAATCATCTAACTCAATGCCATAAAAATTGCCCAAATGTATGCCCGAAAACTGCGTGCTAAAGGTTTTGGTAACGTTGTCAATTTCCTTAAAAATCGCCATTTCGAGCTTGCGTAGTTCTTTGTAGGCAATAATCAAAAAATTGCCCGAGCCACAGGCAGGGTCAAAGATTTTTATATTCCAAATGCGTTTTAGCAACTCATTCAGTTTCTTAATATTACCTTTAGCACTTTCAAATTCTTGGTAGAGTTCATCTAAAAAAAGTGGTTCAATTACCTTCATAATATTAGGAACTGAGGTATAGTGCATCCCCAACCCACCACGATGCTCAGGAGTAATAACGGCCTGAATCATTGAACCAAAAATATCAGGGTTGATGGCCGACCAGTCGAGTTCGCCTGAGCTAATTAGAATTTGTCGGCTACGTCGGCTAAAAATAGGTGCATGGTGAGCGTTTCGGAATAAACCACCATTTACGTAGGGAAACTCTTTTAAATATTTTGGTAATGTTTCGGGGCGTGCGGCAGTATTCAGCGTTTCAAATAACCTATCCAAATAGGTGTTTAAGTCACTACCATCAGTTTGGGTGTGGCTACTTATGCTATTGGTAAAGATTCCTTTCTCGAAAATGCCTGTATCTTCGGCAAAAAAACAGAATAATAACCTTGATAAAAACACATTGAGGTTGTGTACGTCTTCTTTGGTTTTTATGGCATTGTCTTTCGTAATTTCGTCATAAAGCCTTGCCATGCGTTCGGCTGCTTTTACGTCGGCAGGATTTTCGTACTGTACTTGGGCTTTTTCCATGCCCGCCCAAGGCAAAAAGAAATCGAAATGCTTGGGCAGGTCGGTTAAGGCAATATCAAGCGAATCGGTAGTTTTGGTATCGAGAGCCAATAGCTTTTCGTAATCGGTCAAAATTACAAACCGTGGACTGTGCTTTGTTGCCCTTTCACTGGTTTTTATTCGCTCAAAAAGCTCGTATAAATCTTCGTTTTGTACGGCTTTGAAAAACAATTGCTTTTTCCATGCCACTTCGCCTTCAACTTTCGATAGGTTCAGTCCGCCATCTTGCAAGCGTTTGATGGTGCTTTTAGGTGTATCATATGTCTGCAACAAATCATAGATAAAATTTGTGGGCGTAGCTTTATCAAAATCAGTGATTAATTGCTGAAGGTTTTGTTCGATTTGAGCGATATTCATGCTGTAACGGCGGTGTGTTTTGTAGGGTTGTTTGTAAAAGCTTGACGAAAGACAAATATAATTGTTTTAATGTCAGATGGTACTATTTATTTATTGTACGGCAAGAGAGGCGAAGTAAATGACATTTCAGTTTTTTATTTGCCAATAGCCACCTTTATCAGGGCCGATTCGCTCTAATTGTTGGTTTTCTTTTAGTTTTGCAATCTGTTTTTCAATCGCACTTTTTGATTTATTCAAAGAGATTGCTAATTCAGGTATCGTTATCAATGGATTTTCTTTAATTAACTCTAAGGTCTTCACCCTACTTTTCAACCCACTTTTCACCGTAGTTTTCACCGTAGTTTCTTCCGACATTTTCTCCGACACACTTTGTGCTATTCTCGGTGAAAACCTTACATCAACACCACCCATTTCGAGGTCAAAATAAGGTTGTGGCACACCTGCAAGCGTACACTCCTGTAATATTCTGGAGATGCCACGCCCCCATGATTCCACCATACCTGCTCTAAAAAAGGTATTTGAAACATCGGGATTTCGAGGCTTTGATGTGTGCGTAGTTACGAAACGTTCGAGTGTCCAATTAGGAGGTAATTCTCCATCATTCCAGATATATAAAGCATCAGGAAAAACCTTAATTTGAATTGGGCTACCGCTACTATAATCTTTGTGAGCAATGGCATTTAATACTGCCTCACGGAGTGATTTTTCGGGATATGGGTAAGTTTCAACCCTATATATACCTTCATAGCTAATCATGGCACTCAAATATTTGCTCAGTAATAAATCCATTGTTTTATCTACTTGCTGCATGAGTGTACCATGTATTCGTCTTGATAAAGTATATCGGCAGGGTTAGCGAAGAAGCCAATTTTCACATACGCACCAGTAATATAGCGTTCGGGTCTTTCATGAAAAAGTAATAATGCCGCCCTTTTGAGCTGATTTTCTTCAATCAGATTTAAGTGAATCAATAGTGTTTCATCTGATTCATTCAAAATATCATCTTCAACACGTTTAGACTTAGTAGCACGTTTTCTGAAATCATCAAAAGCACGAACATTCAAGTCTTTGATTTTGAGGTGAGGCATCGGAATAGAATCCCAGTGTTTGCCTGTTTTTTCGAGTAAAAATTTATTTAAAGCAAGCCCTTTTAGCTCTTGTTTGGTGCTACCACTCCGAAAATGATACTGACCTTTATAATTAATTGGATAAGGATATGGCTCAACAATGATTTCTAAATATTGTAAGTTGTTTTCAGAAAGTAGGTTTACATCGACCATTATTCCCAAAACATCACGCACTTTATTTGGAATATCTTCCAGTAATTTTTCGGCATCATCAACGCCACTAACAATACCGTTATCATTAATACCAATATATAATGTACCGCCTTGGGCATTAGCAAAACCACAAATCCATTTGATATATTCATCACGCCAAGATTCTTTCCACTCGGTATTTTGGTTTTCTTTTGTCATACTAAACTTTAAAATTCAATTTTGAACACAACTTCATAAGTGGGTATTATACAAAGATAATAGATTAAAGCCTGTTAAAAAATTAATTAGACAAGCAAAATACGGGCATATAGATGCAAAAAAAGTGATGCAAAGATGTGTTTTGAAGCTGGAAAGTGCTATCTTAGCATCAAAGTTGTAGGAATACAGAATTGCCTTGTACGTGTTATTATACGTCAAGGCTTTTTTATTTCTGCAATGATTCTTTTCAATTCGTCATTCTCATTGACATAGTGCTGCAATTGTCCTTTCAGATATGCCACCTGAGAAAGCAAGGCATCAACAGTGCGGTCTTCTTCATTCCACGGAGCTGCTTCATTGAGGTTCTTTGCTTGGTTAGCATAACCACGACAAGTCGATGAACAGTATTTGGCTGTCGAACGATTGGCAAAATAAACTGTTCCACAATACAGACAAGTTTTTTCAAAAACTTTAGCGTTATATTTGAACTTACTACGGTCGAGAGTAGGCATATATGTATATGTTTAGTAGTACAAATATAAAATAAAAATTCAGAATTATATCGCAATAATACTGATATAATTCTGAATAATAAGAAATATTATAAGGATACTATCTTGCTAACAAAGCGATTTTTGAAGCCTTTGTGGTTTTCCCAATCGCAATTTGGAATTCCACATTTTGATTTCCTTTGCCATAAGTAATGTAACGCCCCAGAACTCGATAATTTTTGAAATCTTTATATTTCAGGTTCACTTTATCACCCGAAAGCAAGGTATCGGAATTAATGACAAATTTTGAAGATTGATTTGAATTAAACGTTAGTGAAAGTGTGGTGTTTTCATTGAGATTTTCAACTGGGCGAACATATAGTTCGACTGGCATGATATAATCAAAATCTGCATTGGGATAAATGAAATCGTAGGCCGATGTAGCTACAAAATTGAAATCACTACTCTGCTCGTTAGGATTTACACCAACAGATTTGCTACACGAAACGAGAAAACCGAGAAATAGTACACTTGAAATCTTGAAAATTGTCTTTTTCATGTTGTTTTTAATTAATGTGGAAACGAAAACCGAGAAATGTTATACTACTAAACTTCTGATAATTGGATAAAATATTGATGTTTTGATGAACTCCTGCTACAAATGGACTATGCTCAACTTCAAGCCCAGCCCCTACTCCGAGCAAAAAATCTGATTTTTGATTTAATTGATAAAGATTTTCAAGGCTTTGTTTTTCGTGGTTCAATGATTCATAACCAAAATTCACTCTTCCGATACCTCTCAGATGAAAATCGTTCATGGCATTTGAATAAATCCTAAAATCGGTCTTGTAAGAACCATAGAATTGCTGAACTGGAATTTGAATTGGTAATGTGTTATTGTTTTGAGTATTGAATACCGATGCTGTTTTCTGATTATAATTCAAGCCTAAAACATGAGCATTGCCTTTTCGATTGTACTTTCCTACTCCCATTTGTAGGCTCAAATTTGATTTAGATAAAAAGGGGGTATCATATCCACCTACTGAAAGCTCGTAAAAGGTTTGTTTTTTTAGATGCACTTGGGCGTTTGCGAATTGGCAAGTCCCCAAAAACAAAAGAATCGAAAGATATTTCATATTACAGGGTTTTGGCTTTTGCAATTATCTTTGGAGAAATGGAAAATCTTAAATGACGACCACCGTTTTGTTCGTAAATTTCAAATTCAAACTCTTTATCGTCTGAAATTGTACGCAATGGTGTGGCTAAAGAAAACGTATTACTGGTCTTAGCTTTTAGTACATTATCGAGAGGAAATCTATCGGCAATTTTGAGTTCTTCTTCTTGGATAGTCATTCGCTTCAAAACCTCTTTGTCTTTGATGTAGAGCTTGATAAAATCAATCGAATAATCAATTTCAGAATCGTTTACTACCTCAATCGTAAAATACATCATGCCGTTATAGGTGTAAACGCCTTTCAAAAAAGCACTGGTATTCTGATTTCTGACACCCGTATTTCTAACAAATGGCTTCAATGAAATTGATTTTTGCATCGAAAACTGAATTTCATTGACCGATTGATTGAGAGCTGCAATCAAATAATTACTTTTCAAAAACTGATTGATACCTAAACCTTTACTCGAAAGCACATCAGAACTTAGGTTATTACCAATATTGATATTCAAAATTTCGGGGTCACGGTTATAATTTGTCAGAAAACTATAGAGTCCACCATCGGCAGTTAAAACGGTTAAATTGGTTTCCGAAAAATGTTTATCAGTATTTGCTTTTATTCTCAAAACATTGTTGAAATTTTCAGTGATTTGAGCAATTACATTGGCTGTCCCTGCATCAACTTCTTTAATTTCCGAAGGGAAAATGACATGAATCGTCTTAATTTCGGAGACACCCAACGGATAACTTCCTTTAACTGATACTTTATCTATGGGCAAAACATAACGATTGTGTTGACTAACAAACTGGTGTTGCTCTGGGTTTGAAACTTTTGGTTCGGCACTTTGCCCGAAGCAAAATTGAGCTGCCAATAAAAAAGCAGCCACACTAAAATTATTCTTCATTGATTGATGGATTGGTAGTTGAAAAATTGACCGACTTGAGTAAAACCTTGTAGTTGGGTTTGATGGTAACTTTGGGAGATTGAATCTTGCTTCTGAAATATCCTTTTGCTCCTTGCATCAAACTTTGGGTTGATTGCAAAGCGATTTGTGTTCCTACTTGCTTTTGTATTGAACCATCAGGCACAAATACACTCGTTCCGTTGAAAGGTCGAGTGGCAGCATCGGTTAATTCTCTCGATAAGACATTCTTTTCCTTCAAATTTGGCACATATAAACCCTGTTGACCATCTAAATCGAAAACTGCAATCGAAATTGGATAAATTGCATTTTCAATACGAAGAGCTGAAACTATAATAAACACACGTTCTTCCGAAACTCGGCAAGTGCCAGAAATAAGTGTGCCGATTGGTAAAGTAACTTTTTGGTCGTTGGCTTGTAAAACTACATTTTGCAACAAACGGAGTTTTAGAATAGAACCATCTTGAATGGTAATGGCTTCGCCTTGACCGTGTATAACTGCCGAAAAAGCATCGTTATCAGTAAAATATTTACTTTTCTCGCTCTTTGAAAACCCATAAAAACCACTTTTTTTCCATTTCATTCCGATTGTATTGGTAGCAGTTTCGGGATGAATACTAATTTCATCAGTTGGTGCAGTTGTTTTCTTAGTTTGTTGTGTAAAAACTTCTATTGCTGGCGTATTCAGTACTGGATTGGGCTGAGTAGCTACATTGGTATTTGCCTTTTCAAGATTTGATAAAACTAATTGAGCTGTGCGATTATTAAATTCTTTTTCTTCTCGCTCTAAGCGTTCATCTTCCAATTCCTGCTTTGATTTTTTGTATAAAGGTGTATCAGAATTGGCTAAATATTGCTGACGTGAAAATTCTAGTTGTTGCCTTCTCTGAAAATCTTGGTTTAGCTTCTCTTTCTTGCGTTGTGCTTCGGTTTTTGGAATATTTCGAGCATTAGAACTTACTTTTCTTGCATTTTGTACTTCTTGAAAGTCGGCTTCGTTGAGCTGTTCGTTGCTTTCTTTGGGATAACTTGGCTCTTTTCCTGTAATGGCGGTCAGTTCTTCCGTTCCACCACCATAAGTATTGAGTTTTGATGAAGAATGCTTGTATTTATCATCTTCTAACTTAGTATTTTTCGATTCAGGGGGTGTAAGTTCAGAAAGAGAATCGACATTTTTCTGAGGCTCTTCCTTGCTAAAAACACCAAACGAATACATAATTAAGCCTGTGGCAAATAAAACAAGACCGCCGATAATCACTAAGGCATACTGTTTATTACCCAATTTCCTTACACTTTGTTCATGCGGTAAGGGGACATTTACTTGATTTTCCATATCAGAAAATATAAAATGATAAAATATTGATTACTAAAACAAACAAGCCAAATAACACCAAAATATAGATAGTTTGCTGGCGGTTAGATTGGTAGAAACGATTGAGCTTTTGAGCTAAAAATTTTGACTTATCAGTAATAAATCCATTAATTCGATTGCCTAATTGCTCTAATTCGTCTTGCCGAATAAGTTTATTTTTCATGAATAACTTTGCTTTCTATCACTCTGAAATTCCGCATAAATAAACCATTAGGACTACGAAGACTCCGAGGTACATCTTCTAAAAGGCAAGTGGTTGTCAAACTCTTCTCTGATTGTGAAGTTGCACGTGTTTGGGTTACGATTGAATAACACCTGGCTTGGTAAGGATACTCTTTGGTATTGACAACTATGGAGTCTATTTTTACTTTTTGGATTACATTTCCTTGAATCATATCATTGTAGAAACCCCTTTCTTTCAAATCATCATAGAGTTTTTTAGCAGATTCATCGCACAGAAAAAAGGCTTTTCCAATATTGGCTTCTATCTCTTGGGCATCTGGCATAACTGTAAAAAACAACTCATGGAAACGACTCACATGATAATTGATTTCGACTGGACGATTGGTTTGGATGTTTCCCGCAATGGCTTCAAAATGTTCATTTTTATTGATTAAATAAATGCGTTTTGAAAACTCTTTTGAGTGTTTGTAAGACAGTGATATAGCTGTAATTGAGATAATACTCAGGCTAACTAAGGCAATAATTGTGATGAGCTTCACCCTACGAAAGTGAGCGTTGAGTTTAAATAATTCTTCCATCTGAAATATTATTTTTTTGAATAGATGTGTATGGATGCTCCATTTTCGCTAAAAACAAAGGTATTTTCAGTATTTTGGGTATAGTTATGATAAGAACGATACAAAATGTAGGTTGTCAGCACAGTACACAAAACAATGGTGCTGGCACAAACCCCAACAAATAGCCGAAAGGCTTCGAATAGGTTATTTTTGAAATAGTTGTTCATTAACGGTTTACACTTTGAATTGATTTACTACTGCTCGACTCCGTGCTTTTTTTGATGGCATTGGTCGTAACTTTTCCTGTATTTTGAATGGTTCGTGTTGCTCCTTGAATAATCGAACCAACGCCACCGACATTGATTAGCATAGCAGTCATGGATGGAACTTGGATATAGCCAATCAGTGAAAGGAATAAAAGTCCAATAAAGGCTAAACCTAAAAACTCAGGTTGCTGGGTTTCCACGCCCATAGTAGCCATTGCAGATTCTACATCATAACTATTGATATAAGTATCACATAAATTGAATGCAATGGAACTATACATGGCCGCAACGGCTGGCAGTAGTGCAAAGTTGATGTATTTGCCGAACCAATAAGCCAACGAAGATGTAAAGCCAGGGAATATCGAGAGAGCAACGGTTATTGGAAAACCGATTCTTAGTACGATTCGGAAACTAATCGAGATAAGAAGTAAACAACATTCGGCAATTTGCATCAAACAGAGTAAAATGCTTTGTATCACACTCAAAATCTGAAACTTGAATTCTTCCGAAAACTTATACATTCCTATTTTGAAATCGACCATAACTTCACCGAAAAAGCCAGATTTATCCTCATTGAGATTGCTATTAAAAACGGCGGCATACTTTTCGGGATTTTTGCCAATTTCTTCCCATTTTTTCTCTACCAGCTTTTCAATTTTGTCGGTTTGGTTCTGTACTTTAGTAGCAATATTTTCATTCTGATTATTTACTAAGCTTCTTACTTCTTCACCAAAACCATCAATAGCCGAGCAAATTTGTGGCGAAAGTGGAATTAATAACAAAACGGCAAATGGTCTTAGAAACGGAAAGAAATCTATTTCTTGATTATTTGAAATTTGATTAATTAGTTTTCCAAAAATGTAAACCAATGCTCCAATACCTGCAATGAGTCGAACTTTTGGTTCTATCAAATTAGCATAGGTTTGTGCTATGCTGGCTTGGTTGGTGTATAAATCGAATATAATTTTAAAAATGCCTTCGCCCATTTTTTAGTTTTAAATTGATTAATGACAGAGTGAATAATTAGATTTTGGGTTTAATACATACCCAATGACTGACATTCATCTAATTTGTATTTCTTTCTGAGCGTTTCCGAGAGTTTTTGTTCAATTATCATTTCACGAGCTTTGATTCTCATGTAAGTCATAAACTCATCATTTGACACTTTTTTTCCACTTGGATTTATCCAACACTGAATACTATCTTCTATGACTTGTGTAACATTTGTATCTCCCCCACCACCAATATTTGCATCACCACTACCATTAATTGCATCGGTAATTTTTCCAATAATCGAAAAGGCAGTAGTCGTAAATAAATCAATTTTAGGTGGTTTTACTTTATAATCCCAACCTTCACGTAGCAAAACATCCACTGCTTGACCGTCCATTTTTTTCTCAGCTAATTGTAATTCATCTTGATAATTCTGCATTCTAACCGTACATAATTCTTGCATTTCTTTTAGTTTCCTTGCTTGCTCGGACGTATAAGCAGAATCTAAAGCAGAAGTTTCTTTTTGATTATAATCATCGTCATAACCATTACCGCCAATGTTTCCATTTACACCACCATAGCCCGAGCCTTTTGAAGAACTGACCATCGAATATAGTTTTGCCGTAGATTTTAGGTCGTTTCGATTACCCGAACGCCTCAAAGAAAGACTTTGAATGTTAGAGAAATACGTATTGAGTAATTGTTCAAATTTACAAACTCGTACATACGTTTCATTTAACCACTTCACTCGCTCAGAATCTGACATTTTTAAGACTCCACCTGATTGAGTGGTTGAGCTTTTCATGTCTTTCAAAATATTAGTACCCACTTGTGATAATTTAGTAATATCCTGCACCATTAAACTATATTCGGTTGGATAAATATGTCCATCTTTTGAAACTGCCGTAGAAAGTGAGGATATTTTTTGCGTACAGTTCTGAATTTTGGTAATAATTTCCTTACCACGATGAAACTGTTGCACCGCTCCCGAAACTTTCTTTAACTGCTCGATATTTTTAACCATTGTCTTAAACGATGGGTCTTGAAACAACTTCATCATTGTTGTAATGGCCGTATGGATTGGGTCATTGGTAATAAACTGCCCTCGAACCATGATTGGCAACAAAACCGTTACCGATAAAATAGTGATAGTTAATTTTTGAATTGACCTTTTCATATTCCTAATTGATTAATGTTTGCTCAGCCCATAGAATAGCAGCATCTTTTTGTGAAATGTTTCTTTCTTTTGCTATCGCCTTGATTTTATCTACTTCGGTTGGCTCAGTTGTATAAAGAGCATAGGCATACGGTGAAACTTCGACTCCATAAACCTTTAATTCTGAGCCTAATTTGATGGCTAACTCGTTGAAATTGCCTCTTTGGATGGGTAATCGCTTATTGATGGAGAAAATTTGGGGTAAATGTTCGTCAGAGAGTTTGAACATTTGAAGTACAAAATCCTGCTCGTTTTTGTAGTTTCTTAAATCTAATAGGATTTTAATATCGGTATTCTGGATAATTGCATCTTTGATGACTTCAGACTTTTTCAAGTCGTCAATTTCTTGAGTTACTACGCCCAACGCCCCAAAATGTTTACGAACTGTCTTGAAAGCCCAAAGTAAAAAATCAGCAAAGAAATGATTGGATACAGCTCTCCAAGCTTCCTCGATAACCAACATTTTAAGTGTCCCTTTGACACCCATTAGTTTAGTAACATATGTGTTGGTAATTACCAGCGTAATCACTGGTAACAAGATCGGATCGTCTTTGATATTATCCAATTCATAGACGACAAATGGCTCTTGCGAAAAATCTACATTTTCTTTTGAGTTAAGTAGATACCCATATTCTCCATCGGCGTAAAACGGTTTCAGTACAAATAAAAACTGTTCGAGGTCGAACTCTTTGCCATTTCTGCCGCCTAATTCTTCAAAAATATTTTTGAAAAAATCTCTGATGTAATCGTAGAATGTATCAAAACAGGGGTAAATCGCTTGATTCTTCTGCAAATACTTGTAGTATTCAGTAACCATAGCTAAAAGTGTTACTTCTTCACTTTTTGTAATGGTATCACCTGAGTTTTTATATAGAACGGATAATAAATCAACAATCACCTGCTTAAACTCCTGTTCAAGTTTCAATCTATCGTCAAGCGGATTGAATTCTATATAAAATGGATTCAAACGAATTGGGTTTTCAGTGGTATGCGTTAAATACTTTCCGCCTAAAATCTCGGCCAAACGCTTATAAGAATGACCAATATCAATGATAGTGATATGCGAACCGCTCATCAGCAAGTAGTAAATCATATTATTCATGGTAAATGATTTACCACTTCCCGAAGGGCCGATAACAGTAAAGTTTCGGTTAAAAATAAGTTTACGTTTGAGTGGGTCGAAAAACAAATCTACAATGCGGGGGATACCGAAACGGTCGGTCAGCAACATTCCACCGTTTTGCCAAGCACTTTGTTTATAGTTGGTTTCTACATTCCAGAGAGCCAACGCATTATCCAGCAAGCAAGTAGCAAAGTTATCTTTGCCCAACTCAACTGCATTGGCAGGAATACACGACCAATACAATTGTTCGGCATGAGTTGTGGCCATTTTGGAAATAAAACCTGTATTTTGAATGGCAGACGAAACTTCATTTTTGTATTGCTCCAATACTTGCTTCGACTCATGAAATATCTGAATATTGAAATGAGCATGAACGGCCAAACTTGCTCCAGTTGTAAGCGAATCAACCATCATAGTTTTCTGCTCAACTGCATAAGTATTATCTCTACTCCATCTTGAAAACGAATAGGCCTTTTTGGCATCAGCCATCATTTTTGTTTTCAAATCGTTCTGTTTCGGAATATAAATAACCTGATTATAAACATGGTTAAATTGCAAATTCAATCCAAAAGCTAATCCGTAGCTGGCTGGCATTTTAGTACGATCGGTAGAATAATCTCGAAACGAAACTATTGAAGGCAATTCGTGCGGATACTGCTCTAAGTCATTGATAACGAATGTATAACTTTGCTTATTTCCAACTCGAAAAACACCATCATTCGAACTCAAATCATACAAATTTTTATCATCAAACGCCAAAGAAAAGTAATAATTGAGTAAACCTTCTGCTTTCTTGCTTCCTGCAAAGTCTTCCCTTTTCAATTGATTGACAGTCAGTATCTTTGATTGGTTAATCGAAGCCTGAAATGATTTAACTTTTTGCCAAAAAGCTGCAATGGTTTCTTGTTCTAAAACATTTTTGGGGACAAGATGGCGACGAAAAATAGCCGAAGCCAAACTATCTCTTTTCAACGGATTAGAACTTGGCAAAATCACATAGATAAATGCCTTGTGATTGATAAAAGAGCGGTCTCTAAATTGTAGTTCGTTCTTTGTTATGATGAAATCATTAGAAGTATTATAACTCAAATCAGGCTCATATTTATCTTCAATGAAAAAATCTTGTTTATGCACTAAATAGCCTTCTCCTAAATTCTTGACGGCTTGAAGTAGTGCATCAAAACAAAGTTGGTAGTTGTGTTCGGATACACAAAATATTTCGGGGAAAGTTACCTCAAATGCTGCTGCTAAATCTGCATTTTTTGTGTAGATAATTCCTCGGTTATCAATCGTTGCGATAGGCTGGATTTCTTCAACTGTTCTTACTTTTGCCATTTTCTTGTTTTCCTATCAATTTATAGAAAGGTTTGTTGTGTAGTAAAAAATTAGGTTTCCTGTAAATGTGTTGTTGATGAATATGTCCCCATTTACCATTTTTATCCATCAGTACTTTGATATACATATATGCCCCAACTCCAGCAATTACACTAAAAAAGATGAGCAGGAAACTGGAAAAACCAAGCATATAAAGAAAAAATGTTAAGAATAATAATCCTAAGATTACTCCCGCCAATAGATAAAAATACCGCCCTTTGAAGCCTTTAAACTCGATTTCATCATCGACTCCTTTAATAACTTTCTGAATCATTTTATAAAATGGCCTCTATGAGATAACCGAAAAAAAATAAGAATATCAAAGCACCCAGCCATTTATAAAGTAGGTCGATAACATCTTCACCGCCAATATACTTTTGATAAATCTTGACCACCGAAAATATTGAAATCCCTACACCAATAACCAAAGAACCATTATGTGCTTCAATTGCTACGCTTTCAGCTCCCGAAGTAGGATTTACACCCTTGTAAGCTCCACCAACAATGTAGTAACCAACCGCCCAAAATATGACTTGTACGAATCCTAAGCCAAACAACCATGCTAAAACCAAAGGAATCACTTCTTCTCCCCTGCCCCATTTTTGGTATATTTTGAATCCACCGACCACACCTGCGGCCGCTGTTGCAAATAAAGCCGTATTTTTAACTAATTGATACAGAGTATTCATGTCTAAAAACTGATTGGTTGATATTCACCAAATGATTGTTGTGAAATGTAGATTTTTAAAAAATGTAAAATAAAAAAGCTTAGGATGATGCCACCCCACCAACGATAGATTAAAGGCAAAATATCTTCTTCACCCAATTGCCAACGGTGGTAGATTTTATAAGTGGCTATAAGAGCCATCAAAAAAAGCAGTATCAACGCAAAAGCATGAATTTTATCAATGTTATGATGAATCGGAGATGTGATGTAAGTATCTGCTCCTAAAGCGTTGGCATTGCTCTTATGTAAATTGACCTGGGCAAAACAAAAGTTTACCGAAATCATAAAAACGAAAAGTAGCTTTTTCACTTCTATTAACTAAATAAACATTGCTCGTAAAACAGTATTGGCTATCAGTAAAAACAGACACGACCCAAACCAACCAGCTGCCGATTGCATAACATTGTCTTTGCCTTGTTGCCAACTTACATAAACCCTAAAAGCCCCAACTAAACCAAGTATAATAGCAATGATATAAATAACTGTGGTTACTGGGTCGATGTAATCTTGTAATCCTGCCGTTAAATCATCTAAGGCACTTGCTCCTGCCTCAATTCCACGAGGTTGGATTGTTACTAACATGGGGAACAAAGCTGGTGCGAACACTTGTAAATGCTTCTTTTGTAAATGTTTCATGGTACAATATTAATTTTCGTTTCAATAATTTTTACAAATATTGCATTTTTTGAAATTATAAATATCATTTATTGAAATAAAAATTATTTTTTTACAAATATTTCAGATTTATTATGTTTTAAATCTCATTATTTGTAATTTTATTGATATAAATTTCAAAAACTGCAATTATGAATATTGGTGAAAGTATAGCTAATTTTAGAGTCTTGAAAGGTTTAACTCAAGCCGAAGTGGCTGAAAAGATGGGATTGGACAAATCTACCTATTGGAGAATAGAAAAGAAGGGAAACAAGGTAGATTTTGACGAAATTATTAAAGTAGCGAAAGCATTAGATGTAACTGTACAAGACCTACTTTCTAACATAAAAGATGAAAAAACACAACAACTTGAAACAAGACTTTCAGAGGTTGAAAATGAACTTCAACAAACTGAACGTGAAAAGGCTCTCATCATTACAAATTGCTTAGACTTTATCAACTCTTCAGTCGAACACAAGTTTTGTGGCAGCTATTTTAAAATTTTTGGGCGAAAAAAGGTCTTTGAAGACCTTTCTTACGCCGAACTCCAGAATATTTATGAAAATGATCTATGCAATGATTATACTGTTTACTATGCTCTTAAGAAAGGCTTAATAGCGAATGTTTCTTTAAATAACATTCATAAAAACTATTTAAGTTATATAGATGAACAAATAAAAACTAACAATAGAAAGTTTTCAGAATTTATCCGAATTCACAATTTTTTGCCTTAATAGCAAAAAATTCATCTAAAGCTTCAATAAAGTTTGCATCTGGAGCTATACTCTTTTTAACAAAAGCATGTAATACTTGTATTAATGTTTTTGAATCTGAGTAGAAAGGATACTTTGTGTAAAAATTTTCTGTAATAAATTCATTTTCTTGAGGTGTGAGATTTTTCAAGTGTAAAAAGTAAACATTAGTTTTTTGTAATCTGGCTTTTTTTAATGGAAGAAGCTCTTCCAAATATTGTGTGTTCATAAGGAAAGATGTGTTTAAACAGCTAAAAAGTTCTTTTTAACGGAGATTTGTATTAAAACAACGCTCTAAAAAATTTCAAGTTGTAAAAAAAACACTAAAAATGTTACAATTTTATTTTTTTTAAATAAAATTTCATTCCTATTGCAAAAAGTGAGATTTTTACGCTCAAAATTTAAAATTAAATGTCCACCATCGAAACCACGGCTAAAGAAAAAGAGTTTTCTTCTAATATTTTTTATCTGCTTATCTTTACTTCTATCTCACTTATTTTTCTTGATGTGTTATGGAAGTTCCAAACGTATATTTATCATAGTTTATCGGCCAAACTTCAAAAAGCATTTGTATTTCTGATTCAGTTATTACATAAACTTCAAGGAAAATCAAATCTATTTGATAGCCAACTAATCGTTTGTTTTCTTTTGCTGCTTTATGTTTTTATATGTTTGGTCAGTAAAAACAAAGCAAATCTGAAAGCGAGTAAAACTTCAGCAAATCTTTACATACTCGTTGGGCTGTGCTGTTGGCTGCCATGTTTCGCCCAAAATCAATTTCTTTTGCATAATTCTGCATTATCAGTTGTGTTATATGCTACGCTCCTGCTCATCTCAATGATGCTCATTGTGAGAGGTGGATTGATATTCAACTCACTGGTTAGTGTCCCCGAAAACGACTTATTCAATGAATTAAATGAGCAATTTCCACAAAACGCTAAGAATCTCGAAAATGAGTTTTCGGTTGGTTTTAAAACCCAATATATGTTTCGTAATGAATGGAAAGAAGGTTTTGTTTCGGTGGTAAATCCACAAAGAGCCGTTTTAGTAGCTGGTTCGCAAGGTTCGGGTAAAACCTACTCTGTTTTGATTCCTGCATTATGGCAGTCTATTTATAAAGGATACTGTGGCGTTATTTACGATTTCAAGTTCCCAGATTTATCAATCGAAGCATACAATGCTCTAATAAAAGCTATTGCTAACAATCCAAAAGTATTTACTTTCGATGGAAGCTCCACTCCTATTATACCCAAATTTGTGGTCATTGATTTTGAAAATCTGAAATATTCTAATCGCTGCAATCCGTTTAACCAAAACTACATGAATAGCATTGATGATGCTGCCCAATTATCGAAAACCCTTTTGTATAATATCAACAAAACTTGGATAAAAAAAGAAGGTGATTTTTGGGTGAGTTCGGCTATCAACTACCTAACTTGTGCGATTTGGTTTCTAAAAATCATGGAAAAACAATACCCACAACTGGGCGAAATTTGTGATTTACCCCACGCAATTGAGTTAATTAACAAAGACCCTGTTACGATATTCTCAATTATTGAGCGTTATCCCGAACTCGATACCTATAGTTCGATGTTCACCTATGCCATTCGTAGTCAAGCGACCAAGCAACTTTCTGGGCAAATATCGAGTGTCCAAACTGCACTGGCAGGCATTTCTTCGGCCAATATATATTGGGTAATGTCAGGAAATGATACTGATTTATCAGTCAATGACCCTCAAAAACCTAAAATATTCTGCTTGGGTAATACTCCTACAAAAAGCAATGTTTACGGAGCTGCCTTATCGGTTTATACTTCCACAATGATGAAAATGATTTATAAACACAAACAAATCAAGTGTGGCTTTTTCATTGATGAATTACCTTCCATGTACTTGATGGGTTTAGATGATTTTATTGCCACTGTAAGAAGCTACAAAATTGCAACTTGGTTGGGCATTCAAGACATTGAACAACTGACCAAATCTTATGGCCAAGATTCGGCCAATGTGATTATTAATACTTGTGGAACAATTTTTTCGGGGTCAGTCAATGCTAAAACGGCCGAAACTTTCTCAAGAATGTTTGGTAAAACGAATCAAAACAAAGTAGATGCAAGCCTGACCAAAGAAGACATTAACCTGAGTTACGGAACAAATATGCAAGAACTAGTTCCCGCCTCAAAAATCATGACGCTCTCACAAGGAAATTTTGTAGGAAAAATAGCAGATACTTTCGACCAACCAATTGACCTTAAATTATTCAAATCATTCATTCAAGTCGAAGATGATGAATTGAAGAAAGAACGAAAAGAATTACCATTAAAATTCTTTGGAACGGATGAAGAACTACAAAATGCAGTTCAAGAAAATTACCTAAAAATAAAAGCAGATGTACAAAAAATTATTGATTACGAAAGTGATAAACTTGTTTAAACCATGAATTTGATTGATTTTATTTCATATTCTTCAATTTTGATGTTTATATTCTACATCATTTCAGTAAATTTCTTTACTAAAGCAAACACGAATAAAGTGCAAGGTCGCCCGCCAATAATTCCCTTTACTTTTTTCAAAAAAGCAAAAAATGGACATTTGAGCATAGGAAAAGCCATTGAATTAATAGAAAAATCAGCACAGAAAAAATGATATTATCATTCATTTTGATTGGGTTTATCAGCCTTTTTCACGAACCAGACTGCGATAAAATCCAAGCTCAAATAAGCTATTTAGATGAGCAATCAGTTCGGAAAAACTTTGCCTATTTTTATAGCAAATGCCCGAAAATGGCTCTGTCCATTCCGTGCTTTTTACCACTTAAAGATTTTACTGATACTCGAATTTCAAGCGGTTTCGGCACTCGAAAGCATCCATTGAGTGGAATAGTAAAGCATCACAATGGTATTGATATTGCAAGTCCAGTGCGTGAAGTTGTTGCAACGGCTTCGGGCATTATCAAAACTACTGGCTATGATAATGGTTTTGGATATTTTATAATCATCGACCACCAAAACTCTTATCAAACCACCTACGGCCACCTTTCCAAAATCTTAGTACAAGAAGGGCAACAAATAAATATCTTAGAAACTATCGGCATGGTTGGCAGTACTGGAGCTGCCACTGGCAATCATGTTCATTATGAGATACGAAAAAATGGGATTCTTTTGAATCCCGTTGAGTATTTATTGTTGGTGTATTAAAATTAGCGTTTCAATCTTTGCATTCAATTGTAAAAACAAAGTTATTGTTAGGGTTTCATAACAATTCGAGCTTTGGCAGTAACTATCTATTAGCACTACCGTAGATTAGAATTACTGTTGTTCAATTTATTTACAATCCGTCAGCCGTTTTTGTACAAATCAAAGTCCTTGTGAGCAGCAACTTTTTCAGTTATCAGTTAGTTTTAGTTTCATCATAATATCGGTCTGTTCGTCATTGCCTAATTTGAAAATATGTTTGTCAAATGCTACGAAACCATTTTTTTCGTAGAAACGAATGGCTCTCGGATTTTCTTCCCAAACGCCTAACCAAATGTATTCAAGATTTCTTTCTTTTGCCACTTGCAACGCTTTATCATAAAGAACTTGTCCGACTTTCTTTCCATGAAATTGTTGCAAAACATAAATACGTTCAATTTCAAGTGAGTTTTTGTCTTGTAGTTCTGTTTGAGATTGTCCACTGTTAAGTTTCAAGTAGCCAATTACATTGTTGTCAAGCATAGCAAAATAAAATTCAGCGTTTGTGTCGTTGAGCTCTGTTATCAGTTTGTCTATGGAAAAGCCTTCGTCCAAATATTTTTGCATATTTTCTTCGGTGTTTCCTGACGCAAACGTTTCATAGAAAGTTTGCCGGCCAATTTTTTGCAACTCTTTAATGTCTTGAATCGCCACTTTTTTAGTTTCTATAATTTCCATTTTATTCTCATTTTTTACAAATTCCATTCGTAATTCAACCAATCACTATTTTCGCCTGCACCTAATCTTTCATAAAATTTTTGTCCTGCCGTATTCCACGGTGCAACTGTCCATTTTATTTGTTTACAATTATTTTTTTGGGCTTCAATTTTTAAAGCATTCATTAATTGTTCACCTATTTTTTGACCTCGATAATTTTCATCTACATAAAGCTCTTTCATATAAATTGCTGGTCGGTTCTGAGCCGTATAAGGCAAAAAATAATAGACCAAGATTCCTATAATTTTATTGTTATTTTCAGCAATGAGGCAATAAAAATCAGGCGGATTTTTTTGAAAACCGCTCTGTCTTACAATTTCAGGCGTAATGGAAAAACTGTCGATATATTTTTCAAAAACAGCCAATTCTTTCATTAAAAACCAAATTTCATCGCTATCTTTTTCAGCGGCTTTTCTAATTATTATACTCATTACTTAATATGTTATCGGTTTGTTCTTTGTTGCGGTATATTAAAATGGTTAATGCCCCATTGAGCAAAATTAAATAAGCAGGCCACAATGTATGAAGCCACGAAAAATCAACAATTACCATCATCATGTTTAATAACCAAGTTATCAAAGTGATTGGCCATGCTATGGATTTTTCTTGTTGCGGATTTAAAACTGCATTTTTAATTACAGGAACTGCCAATATTAAATCAGCAGTGATTGCTGCAATATTTGTTATCCAAACATTATTCGTGAATAGATATATCAAGCAGCAGAGCAGTCCTCCAACTACATAATAATAATGGCTCGGTTTGTAATAGTATCTTTTAAAAATAAATCGGGAACATATTCCTATAACCATACAGCCAAACGCAGAAACGGAAAGCGTAACTAATTTAAAACTCCAACCATTATTTATGTATTGCGAAATGAAACTAATACCCATTAAAATGCTCCAACCTATCCACGATAAAAATGCAGGTTTTAATTTGACTTCCTCTTGTATTTGTTTCTTGTTGGCTTTGTAGTTGGAATAAAGATAAATACTTTGAGAGCAAATCACCAAAAGAGCTGTAGTTAGTCCAATCCAATGTTGAAGGTCATTTATAAAAATCTGTTCTATCATTTATTCTCAGTACTGTTATGGTTCAATATTCGATATCCTTAAATTTTAGGCAAAGGTCTGAATATGTTTCGGAGAAAAATTATACAAATGATAAAAAATGAGTTTTATATTATTTTTGTTCTTATACGGCTTAAACTCACCTGTGTTATACCTAAATAGGAAGCGATGTACCCTAACTGAACTCTTTGAATCAGATTAGGGTAGTTATTTAAAAGTTCTGTATATCGTTCAGTTGCGTTTCCAAACTGCCGGGAAAGAAGTCTTTCTTCGGCTTTTATAAGCTCCTTTTCTGCAAACTTTCTACCCCAGTTTGCAATTTCAATATTTTCGTTGAAAAGGCTTTTGAGCTTTTCAATATTAAGTTTATAAAGGGTGCAATCTTCTAATAATTCAATGCTTTCGTATCCCTTTTGGTTGTCTATATAACTTTTTAATGACGCTATTGTATCACCTTCTTTTCCGAATGAAAAGGTAATTTCTTCATCGTGTATAATAGAAAAAGTACGTGCTATTCCTGTTTTTATAAAATAGATGTTTTTTTCGAACTTATCTGCCCGAATGACGATGCTATGTTTTGGGAGTTTTATTTCTTCAACGATGCTTTTGAAAATCATTTTAGCCGATTGAGAAAGCGGTTGATTTTTTTCTATTATTTGGTCAATATCCATTTTAAAAGGTATTTTTTTAATGAACAGGTACTGCTCAGTCCGATGAAGGGACGAATTAAAATTGTCAAGAAAAATAGTCGCAAAACGATTATTGGCTCTTTGAATTCAAAAATTCCAACGAACGCTGACCCTATAAGTAAACTGCAAATACAACTTCAAAAAGTCTTGCATAATTTAGATTATTAAATTCATTTTTGTTTGTTTTTGTGTCGTTTGGTAGTCTTCTGAAAGTTGCTGCTAACTTTCAAATATACAAATGTTTTACAGAACTTTCTGTACTGTTTTGTCCTACTGCAATGTGTTGCTGAACTTTAATTGTCGCATTTATTCAGTTTCAAATCCAATCCCCCTCTCCCACTGTTTTTCCTTCTTCCTCTCAACCTTAGCAATTTTAATCTTATGCCCAGCTTGTCTTTTCTTTGGTTTAGGGCGTTTGCTAAAATTATCGTCCTGAGAATTTACCTGCTTTTTCAGTTTTAAATCTTCACCTTTTTCTTCTTGTGTTTGTTTGGGTTTTGATAATATTTCAAATGGTTTATCCTTAGTTTCAGTTAATTGCTTTTCAGTTGGTTGAGTATTTTCATTTCTATTTAGCAAAAAAACTGCTTTTAAATCCGCCTCTTGGTAGGTTTTACCATCAAAATCAATAGTTTTCTGCAATTCATCTTTTGAGAATGGTATTTTCTTGGCTTCACACATTTTTTCGAGATGTAACAAGTTTCGGGCTGTACCCAATAGCTCATTTGATTTTCTTAAATCTTTAATATCCTGCATTTCAGAGCGTAGTTTTACAACTTCTTTGCTGTTGGCTACTTCTTTTTGGTTTTTCACCAACTTAAATCCATGTTCCAACGCCAAAGCCACACCTCGTTCTAAGGTCTTGTTTTGCTCCTTCCATGACTTATATTTAGTACCATCGTTCATGGCTCGGTTGAATAATATATGCACATGGAGATTTTCGGTATCGTGGTGCGTAACTGCCAGATATTGAGTTTTATCAATTCCTGCCATTTTGATATATTCCTCGGTAATGCCTCGTAATCTTTCGGGGTCTAATTTTTTTCTATCATCAGCCGTAAAACTCAAAATATGTTCACCAACAAACGCACTATTCTTGTCTTTTCCATAATCTTTGTGCTGTTTGGCTTGCTCTATAAAATCAGCTTTCATCAGATTTCGGGTCAATTTATCATCAGCTCCGTTTGGTACTCTGATATTATCGGAGTGAGTGATGACCTTTGTTCCTTTTTCTACCGCTCCCCTATCTTCCAGCTTACCATCGTATAAATAATCTATTTTTCCACCGAATCCCTTACCTGTTGCGTTTGCTTTTGCTAACATATTTGTATCGTTCTAAGATTAAATCTATTTCATTTAACATTTTATCAATGGCCAAAACTTGGCTACGAAATCCCATCGAGTGAGCCAGTTTCACGAGTTGATTTAGATTATTTCTAATACCAATGAGTTGTTTTTTCTCATGCTGCTCTTCCTCCGAAAATAGATTTGTAACAAAGCCTTTTGTAATATACTGGCGACCTAATTCTGATGGTTTAAGATTTACTTTTTGTGCATCGCTCAAAACTTTTTCATGTTCCTTTTTGGTCATTCTACATGGCAAAATCATTTCTAATTTCTCTCTGTTTACTTTTGGTCTTCCGCCCTTTTTTCTTTCTTTTTTAACTTCTGACATATATTTCTTGATTCATATTTGGGGTTAAGGGGTGAAATCCCTTACAAGGGTCAAGTGCTTGCACGATAGTTTTTGTGTACAAAAAC
>NZ_JBNTQY010000003.1:0-74130 GCF_051209875.1 Emticicia sp. SJ17W-69
GTCGGAGTTCAGGGTCAAATTTTAAGATAATATCTGTGCCTTCGGTTTCATCTACGAAACTTTCAGTCGAACTAATCAAGTTGGCTTTGATTCTTTTCTTCCTTCCTTCATCGTCAATTCGTTCTATTTCAACTTGTTTAGTTAAAAGCTTTTCAGCTCCTTCTTTGATAGATTTATAAATAGAACCATTATCATATAATCCAAAATCATGTATAATTTCGGTAGAACTTATGCGATATTGAGCAAAATCAAGGTCATCTGGTCTAATAAGTGTAAGCATTTTTACAAAGACTCTCATCTCCCAAATATCAAATTTATAGCGTGCTTCCACCAACTTATTCGATTTACGAATTAGTTTAATTTGATTTGTTACGTTCTCTGAGAGTTTTGTTTTCCGCATTTTTTTCATTTTATATTTAATATACAAAGCTAATAAATATCACCTAAAAAAACATAAGTGATACAAGAAAAATATGATTAAGGTATTTACCGATATATTGGTGATAGTTACCGACATATTGGTGATAGTTAATAGAACGAACAAGTCATTTATTGATGAAAATTGGGGCTTTTTTGAACAATAAATGGAATAAAAATATGATTTAAATCAAAACGACATATTGGTGATAGTTACCGACATATTAGTGATAGTTAGAGAGATAAGGAATAACCTTGCTACAGAAGCGACATAATGGTGATAGTTGACGACATATTGGTGATAGTTAAAACGATATTTTAGTGATAGTTAACGACATATTAGTGATAGTTAACGACATATTGGTGATAGTTAAGTTCATAAAACATTCACTATCAATTAATTACGAGCATTGAAAATACATAAAATACAATAAAAGTAAAAAAACAAAACAGATAGTTTGTTAATACTAAAATGATTAGTAAAAATAATTTATAGTTTTGATGAGTCTATAAAACCAAAGATAATTTGGGTAGTGTTTTTTTTAGATTTTTATGGAGAAAAAGTGTAAACTTTCGTAGAAGAAAATGTGTGATATGGGCATAAGTGCAAAATTTGCACTTATGCCTTTTTTTTTAAATTTATTTCTTAAAAAAAAACTGTAATGCAATAACTTTTTTTCCTTGTTTTTTCTCTTTAAACTCAAAACTTGTGTCATGAATGGCAAGTTCTTTTTGTGCTTGTTGAATGATGTAGCGTTTAAAATCGAAATAGCGTTCGTATTCCTTATCCCCTATTCTTAGGATGTTTCTGAGTTGGTCAACTGAAATTGTAATCGTTGAATTCTGTCTTGGTAACTTCTTAAATAATTCATAAAAGCATTGCGAATAATAACTTTTAAATAAAATCAATTTTTCCAAGCTACAAATGCTAAACTGATTTTTTAGCTTTAATAAATATTGGTGCAAATTGGCATCAATGCGAAGTTTTATTTGTCCCTTGCCTTTTAAATACTTGGCACTGCTTAACAACGAAACCTGTAAAAGCCCATCTGTTTCTGTAATTTTACAGACATGTTTGATTAAATTGATTGTAGCTTTTTGTAATTCAACAAAAGCAGATTCTCCTTTCAGGCCACTGGCAGCGATAATTTGGCGAGCATCCAATAAAATTTCGGGTAGCACTTTTATTCCATCAATCTCAAGTAAGTTATCGCTGATGTTTTCAATAACAGCAATAAAAATTCTTCGTTCAAACAATGACATATCATACTGTGCCATGATTAAATCATTGAGTTGCTCAATTACATCAGCCCAAATATCGTTTGATGGATTAATATTAGCAACGGGTGGAATAGTAAATAATTGATTTTGGTAGCTCTGATTTGAATAGATCGTTGTCATAATTATACATAGTTTATGTACACCAAATTTCTCGTTTTTAAATTTTGAATACAATTTTTTTTCTTTCTATTTTATATAGTTTACTAAGTATAAAAAAGGTTTATTCATTCTTTGCAGAAAGAGAAATTTAAACGTCGTTCTCGTCGATTTTTGATTTTTTATTACGAGAACGAACCTTGTATTTCGCATTCTGCATGATTTTGTTTTTTTAGTTATATTAGATAAATATTTATCCTTAATTTGTTTTAAAAGATAAATATTTATATTTTTGAAGAAATATTTCAAGCAAACAGTATGATTACGTCAGAATTAGTTATTAAGTTCTTAAATATGAAACCTGCACTCAATCGAACACAGATTGAAAAAGAGGCAGGAATTCCATCAAGGATACTCTACAAAGTAGTTGATGGTTTGGTAAAACTCAATGAAACGCATTTGAGCAAGTTAGAGCCAGTTTTGAGACAATACGGTTATTCGGATGAACTGTTTTCAAAGGCCAGAGTTATTTCGATTGTGAATCATAAAGGTGGAGTGGGTAAGACCACTTCGACTATTAATATTGGAAAAGCTCTTAATTTATTGGGCAATCGAGTATTGATGATTGATATGGACTCACAGGGTAATCTTTCACAGTGCTTTGGTATTCATTCACCTGAAATGCAAGTCATAGATTCTTTATTAAGTAAAGAGCCTTTGCCCATAATTCAGATTGAAGAAAACCTAAACATTGCTCCGTCGGATATACGAATGGCTTATCGTGAATTAGAGTTAGTCAATTCAATTGGAGCTGAGAAACGCCTTCACAACAAAATAAGTCCTATTTTAAGCGATTTTGACTATATCTTAATCGACTGCCCACCTTCGCTTAATATACTCACTACAGCGGCCTTGGTAGCCTCTCACGAGTGCATTGTGCCTATGCAACCCGAAGCTTCGGCGTATTATGGGGTAGAAAATCTTTTTAACCGCATCATGGAGATTAGAGAACATAGTAATTTTTCGCTCACAATCAAAGGAATTTTGTTCACTATGATTCATAAAAACCAAAGTGTTCACAGAGGTATGATTGAACATATCAAGGAAACTTATGGGCATTTTAATATTTTTAAAACCCAAATTGAAAGTTCGACCGTAATCAAGCAGTCGCAGGTAGCTAAACAAGATTTATATAATTATTCCCCTAAGTCACTTTCGGCCGAACAATACATGAACGTTGCTAAAGAAGTTATGACTTTGGCTTAAAATAAAAAAAACATGGCAAAGAATTTTATGGCAGGAATGAAAAAGACTTTGGTTGATTTGCAACCATCTACTTTTTCGGAAACCGAGAAAATAAAAAAGCAAATTGTTGTATTAGATTCACTCAAAAAATTTATACCACCACTCACATCAGAAGAATATAAGCAGCTTGAAAGTAATATCCTAAAACATGGTTGTAAAGACCCGCTGACCGTCTGGGAAACAACTGAGCTGAAAGCGGGAACAGGAGAGGGGGAGGAGCCAATTTTTATATTAATTGATGGCCACAACAGATATAAAATCTGTATGCAATTTGGTATTGATTTTAAGATTGGTCTTTTGGATTTTGAAGATTTGGATGCCGTAAAAGACTACATGATTGATTTTCAGTTAGGTAGAAGAAACTTAAATCCAGAGCAAATTTCATATTTTAGAGGATTGAGATATAACCGTGAAAAAACAGGTAAAGGGAAATACAATAGGGGAGGGGAAGAGAGTATTGATATTGCCGAAAAATTAGCAATTGAACATTCGGTAAGTCCGCGAACGATAAAAAATGATGGAGATTATGCCAAAGGTGTTGAGAAACTCCCAATTGAAATTAAAAGCGAATTATTAGCTGGTAAAATTGATTTGAGTAAAGAGGAAGTTCAGCGGTTAGGCAAAATCGAAGTAAGTACCGAAGAGCTGAATTCAATTGAAGATATAAAAAATGCAATCAGTAAGGGAGAGGAAATATCACCAGTTAAGAGCAACCAGAAGTTAGTAAAAGCCCTCAAAAAAGACGTAATTGATTTTGCAAAAACAATCTCAACTAAGAAAGATTGCGAGCAATTGATGAGTAAAATTTCGAGCCTTAAAAAGCTTTTATCAGCATAAGTGCAAATTTTGCACTTATGCTGATTTTAAACATCTTTCGAATTTATTTCAAATAAAAATGTAATTTAGAAAAAAGAATTATAATTCGTATTTGCTTGTTTTTATTGTTTTTATTTTTAAATTTACTTCAAAATAAGAATTATAATTCTGTTATGAGTTTTGGAAAAATTATAGAAGAGCGAAGAAAATATCTACAAATTCGACAAGAAGACTTGGCCGAACTGTGTAATATTTCTACAAAATCAATCCAAAAAATAGAGAACAATAATGCAAATCCTACACTAAAAACTCTACAAAAAATATTGGATGTGCTGGGTATGGAAATGAGTATAGGTATAAAAAAACTGAATAATGAAAGCTGAGATTTATTTCAATCATATTTTGGCGGGAATTTTAGAGAAAACCCCAAATAATTATACTTTTTCTTATGAAGAAAATTACCTAAAATCTACTCACCCTGCTATAAGCTTTTCGTTTCCTAAGCAATCAAACTTGTTTCAATCTAACTCTCTTTTTCCTTTTTTTAGTGGACTTTTATCAGAGGGAATCAATAAAGAAATTCAATGTAAAGCCTATCAAATTGATGAAAAAGACGAATTTACACGACTGCTAAAAACCGCCAAAAATGATACGATTGGAGCAATAACAGTACAAGAAATATGAATAAATGTTTATCAACATATAAGCCTGTAAAGACTTTCGAGTTTTCAGCAAAAGCTCTAAAGCTGTTATTTGATAATAAGAAAGTCTCTCCATATCTTGACTTTGAAACGCCCGATTTTATTTATAATAATGATTTTGAATATAATATCAAGCAAATTTCGATTTCGGGTGTTCAAGTAAAATATTCTTTAAAATTAGAACAGAATACTTTGAAACTGACCGAAGTAGGGGGGAGGTATATTTTGAAACCGATTCCTGTTGGAAGATTTCAACATTTGGAAATCGCACCCGAAAATGAGCATTTAACAATGCAGATTGCTTCACAGATTTTTAAGATTGAGACTGCTCAAAATACACTGATCTATTTCAAAAACTCTCAACCAGCATATTTGGTCAAACGCTTTGATATAAAAGAAGATGGCACAAAATGGTTGCAAGAAGATTTTAGTCAAATAAAGCAAGTCACACGGCAAAGTAATGGCGAAAACTATAAATATGAAGGAAGTTATGAAGAAATTGCGGCTTTAATAAAGCGATATTGCGGTGCTTGGCAAATCGAAATTGAACGCTTTTATAAGGTTATTTTATTTAATTATCTATTTTCAAATGGTGATGCTCACCTTAAAAACTTTTCTTTGATTCAAACCAAATTTAACGATTTTAGGCTTTCGCCTGCATATGATTTACTGTGTACTTTTTTGCACACACCAAATGAACCCGCATTGGCATTGGATTTATTTTCAGGTGATTACTATTCAGATTCTTATAATGTTTTAGGCTATTATAGTTATACTGATTTTTTTGAATTTGGTATTAAAATTGGTATTCCCAAAAATAGAGTTGAGAGAATAATGCTTGATTTTTCAAAAAAATCATCGACTGTAAAAATGATGATAGATAATTCCTTTTTGAGTGAAGAAATTAAAGAAATTTATTGGAATCAATACCAGAATCGTTTGAGAGGGTATCTATATAAATTATAAATGGTTTTATTACTTAACATAAGATAAATTATATAATATATCATATGCTACCCTCAATAAATCTTAAGATTTTATTATTGACAATGGCAGAAGATGCACGGCACATCCGAGAAGCATTGCGTGCGGGTGTACATGGCTATATTTTGAAAAAAACAGGTAAAGAAGAACTCCACACGGCTATTCTAAAACTGATGGATGGCAAAAAATATTATAGCGAAGCTGTTATTGAAGAATTGGCAGCCACTGCTGTTGAAGATTATAACGATGCTCGACCCGAAACGATTGAACATTTGACAGCAAGGGAAATTGAGATTTTAAAATTGATTACCCAAGAACAATCAACTGCCGAAATCGCTGAAAAGCTTTTTATTAGTATTTCAACAGTTGAAACACATCGTGCTAATTTAATGAAAAAACTCAACGTTAAAAGTGCCATTGGTATGGTAAAATTTGCCATCAAACATGGTTTAGTAGATTAAATAGGAATCAACACTTCGCTCCTAACACCCTTATTTTCAATATTTTGCAAATTCCAAATCCCATTTAATGACTCAACTCTTGCCTTAACATTTTTCATGCCTTTGCCATCGCTTTCGTTGTTGAAAGTACCGATTCCATTATCAGAAACTATCAATTCTATTTGTTTTTCGGTACGAGAAAGTGATATTTTTGCTTCAGTGGCTTTTGAGTGTTTGATGATATTATTGACTAATTCGAGGCAAATACTATATAGTTCAAACTCAATTTTATTATCGACTCTGCCAAAGTCCTCTGCAATATGCAAGTCGAAACGAATCTTGGCGTTCTTGCTGATTTTTCGAACAAAACCTTGAAGTGTTGGCACAAGCCCTTGCTTTTCAAATTCTTCTGGAAGGAGATTATGCGACAATAAACGCACATCATTATAGGCTTTTTCGAGATTTTCTCTTAGATTTTGATGAATTTCTTTCTCTTCATCATTCATTTTTGATTTGTCTATCATATCAACATTCAGCCAAAGTGCTGAAAGTGTACTGCCCAGATTATCATGTAAGTCGAGGGCCACTCGCTGGCGTTCGATGGTTTGACCTTTCAAAAGTGCAGCTTGGAGTTCAGCGTTTTGTTTTTGGAGGTTTTCTTGCTTTTCTTGTGCAAGGCGTTGAAATTCTTTAAGATTATTTGTTTGTATCAAATAATTCCTCTTGTATTCGGTGGCTAATATATAAGATATTGCAAAGGGTATCGACAATAATGCTAAATCGAAGGATATTTCCTGAAATATCCAGTATTTAGTATCTCGAATAAATATGTAAATGGTCATACCAAATAAAAACATCACTGCTGCAATAGTAATACTAATAGCTTCTTTCTTACCATTTCGATAAGCCTTAAATGAAATAAAAGGTATGTAGATACACAAAAAAAATTTAGTTAAAATAAATCCAAATAATTGACCTGTCTTATATGGATAAATCATTGTTGGTATAACTACAATGAAGCAAAAAATTATATAATTATAAAATTTATCTTTTTTCAACTCTAAGAGGTAATATAAGGCAATTAACAAACATAATTCAGCAATTGGACTAAGTAAAAGATGGATAATTGTTAAAAGGTTATGATCATACAAATCATTAATAAAATATTTAATATTTGAGGAAAATAATATATAACCTGTAACAAATGTGTATATTCCAAAATATAAATTGGCTTTTTTATGCTTATATTGGAAGAATAACAAAAGATGAAAGAGTGAAAGAAATAAAAAAATTCCTGTTTTTATATATCCCGAATTATGAGCCCTTTGTGACAAACTATTAATTTTATCGATTGAAATTGGAGCATTTTCTACAATATTAATGATTGATTTAAAGGCTGGATTCGGAAAATTCAAATCAGATACCAAAAATATGTTCGGATAAGCAAATCTCACTGCCAGACAATTAAAGTAATTAGTTTTTAATGGAAGCGAGATTTGTTCTCCCATAGGATCATAACCTTTTACCTCCTCTCTTCTTTCAGAAATGTGTCCAAAAGAATGAATCAATTTACCATTCAGATAAATTTCACTGGCTCCTGTTTGTTTTACAATAAGTGCAAGAAATTTGTCATCAAATTCATTATTAGGCAGCAATCTCAATCTCAACCAAATGATAGGCGATTTTCTGCACTGTATTAAATCCATCACATCTTGTGTCGGGTCAATACTACTCCATTCGCTATCATCAAAGTCAGGTTTGGCAAAGTCGGGGTTGTCTCCTACATGAAATTTCCAACCTTTATCTAGCAAAATACCTTGCTGTGGTATGCTGTCTATACGAAAAACTTCATTTTGAGCATAAACGCCTAAATGAAAATTAGCCAATAAACTCAATATTAATAGTTTTCTCATAGACTAAATCGGTATATTTATTTGTGAATTTGTCCCTTGATTTTCTTTTGAATCTATAATCCAAATCCCATTCAGAGAATCCACTCTTGCCTTTACATTTTTCATACCTTTACCATCGCTTTCATTCTTAAAAGTGCCTATTCCGTTGTCTGAAACTATCAATTTGATTTGCTTTTCAGTTCGAGAAAGTGATATTTTTGCTTCAGTGGCTTTTGAGTGTTTGATGATATTATTGACTAATTCGAGGCAAATACTGTATAACTCGAACTCAATTTTATTATGTACTCTGCCAAAGTCATCGGCAACTTGTAAATCGAAACGAATTTTTGAGTTTTTGCTTATTTTTCTGACCAAGCCGTGTAGTGTTGGCACAAGCCCTTGTTTTTCAAATTCTTCAGGCAAAAGATTATGCGACAACAAACGTACATCATTATACGCCTTTTCGAGGTTTTCTCTTAGATTCTGATGAATTTCCTTTTCTTCATCATTCATCTTCGATTTGTCTATCATATCAACATTCAGCCAAAGAGCCGAAAGTGTACTTCCCAAATTATCATGTAAATCAATGGCCACCCGCTGGCGTTCAATGGTTTGACCTTGTAATAGAGCAACAGATATTTGAGCATTTTTATTAAGTAACGATTCGTTATACTGTCTCAATTGTTTATTTGTTTGAAGCACATAAATAGTTGATAATATGCCTATTACACTTAGAATTGTCCAAAACCATCGAGCTTGATTTTGATTTGCATTTTCAGAACGTAGTTTTTCGAGTTCAGCTTTTTGAAGTTTTTCAGCTTGCTCATGAAGAGCAGCCTGAGATTTCATTCCTTCAATATTATTTTGTTCAATCTCCCTTTTATCTTCAAGTAAATAAAGTTGGTGTTTTTCAAGAGCTTCTAATGCGGCCTGATAGTTTTTCAAACCTTTTTCTACTTTATAGACATAATTGGGATAAAGCTCTAAATGAGCTTTATCATAGCTGAATTTTATTAATTTGGGTAAGTACTTTTTTGCCTCCTTAAAATTCTTCTTTCTTATATAATATGAAATTAATTCTTTGTATGTTTCCCAATGTAAATATTTTTCATGTAAAGAATTAACAGGGATTTTTTCGAGTGTAGAATTTATTAAACTTAATGCCTCATCCAAGCTATCGAGTTGAAGGAGGGTAAAACCTGTATTTAATTTGTTACCCTGGTTATTGATTTTTTTGGGGTCGTTAAGAATATCATATTCTCTATACACTTTCAAAGCATTTTTAAACTCATTTTTTGTGTAATAATATTCACCTTTTGCATTCAGTGCATTAAATAAATGTCTTTTGTTATTTGCTTTTTTAGCAACTAATATCGCCTTTTCAATATATTTTAATTCATTAAAGACACCTTTGAAATTATAAATAATGCTTAACCCCATTCTTGTAAGTGTTAAAGCTTGGTGGTCATAATCCTTCAATTTTTCAAATTGAGATTCTGCTTCAGCTAAAAACTGAAAAGATTTAATATGTTCACCTGTGTAAGTAAATTTATGCACCCCGTTCCATAAATTATAGATAGCGGTCCCTTTTTCCCAATTACTTAATTGAGATTGGGTTTTAAGTAGATTCCGAATATAGGTTTCATCAAACTCTTTCACCTCCTTTCTATCAGCATAATTTATACAGAGCATAAGAGAATCCAACTCTATAATCATTAGTGTATCTCTTCTAATTGACTGGATTTGTTTGGCTAATGCCAAATACCGATTTTTGTGTTTAGCAAAATCTGACTGTCCATAATTGCACAAAGGGAGCAACACCAAAAAACATAACTTTACAACTATTTTTCTTATTAACATAACAAATAAATTTTATTATTTATAATAGGTATATCTCTATTTTTTTACTAAACCACTATGACTATTTCATTGACTACACCTATGTTTTCAATATTTTGTAAGCCCCAATCCCCATTCAAAGACTCAATTCTGGCTTGTACATTTTTCATTCCTTTGCCATTAGAATTATTTTCATAAAAACCGATTCCGTTATCTTCAATTATAAGTTTTAATTGATTTTCGGTTTTTGAGATTTTAATTTTTGCCTCAGTAGCTTTTGAATGTTTGATGATATTATTGACTAATTCCAGGCAAATACTGTAAAGTTCAAACTCTATTTTTTTATTTAATTTGTCAAGCGTTTTATCAATCTGTAAATCAAATTTTATACTCGTATTCTGATTAATTTTTCTAACAAAATACTGTAATGCGGCTGTAAGTCCTTGTTTTTCAAGTTCATCGGGAAGTAAGTTATGTGACAGCAAACGCACATCATTATAGGCTTTTTCGAGGTTTTCTCTGAGGTTTTGATGAATATCTTTTTCTTCTTTATTCATCTTCGATTTATCAATCGTATCGACACTCAACCAAAGTGCCGACAAGGTACTGCCTAAATTATCATGTAAATCGGCAGCTACACGCTTGCGTTCGATGGTTTGACCTTGCAGAAGAGCAGTTTGAAGTTCAGAATTTTGTTTTTCAAGGGTTTCATTTTGAATTTTTAGAATTTGTTGTTTCTCAGTGGATAGTTTTTCTACTTCATTCAACTTTTGAACCAAACTCTTACCCGTTCGGGTATATTCACTTGCAAGCATTAGTGATAAACAAATAGGAACGCTTGTTAAACATAAATTAGCAAATAGAGTAATTCCGAATTCTGAGTACTGTAAAATACGAAACTCTATCATATACCAGATAGCAAAAAATAAAATATAACATATATATCCAGCAAATATGTACCATGCGGCAGTGATACCATTCCCGATTGTTTTGATAGATAACCTTATAGATTCAATGGCAAGGAGTCCTGCAAGAGATAAATTATAATAGAATATACCGAAATTAGGGTTATAAAAACATACTGGGTAAGCTGATAAAAAGACCAAAATTCCTATCCAAAACATACTTTTTTTGGGTAGGTTTAAGAAATCATAAATTATAAGGAATGTTAAAATGGCAATAAATGTCGATAAAATAATTATCAAACTTGTTTCAACGTATAATGACGTAGCAAAAATGGGTAAGTTAGTAACGAGATTTTCAAAATGAAAGATGAATACATTACAAAGTGCATATAGACTAATATAAAGGTTTGATTTTTGTTGCGGGTAGGAAATAAAAAAGAAAAAATGTATTAAAAATAAAAAAAGGAATAACCCTACTTTCAAATAATCGAGTAAGGCATAATCATTTTTTTTTTTCACAAAACCTTCAAAAGAATTATCTAAATCAACTATTCGCACTTTAAAAAGATTATATTCCTTTGGCTTATGTTTTAGAAAAATTGGGGGATTGGCAAAAGAAAATCGAATACAGAGTGTTTGCATTCCAATCTTTTGAAAAACAAGACTATAAAGTTGACCATTGGGTAATAAAATTTGTTCTTTTTCTTGGCTCACAACACCCAAGCTATGAATCAAAGCATTATTGAGATATATTTCAGAAGCTACTGTTTGGTCAATTTCAAACGCAAAGGCTTTATTAACCAATGAAGAATCAACAGTAAAATTTAATCTTAAATACCCTATTTTAGCTTTTTTTATCTGAGGTAAGTCCTTTACATCCTTCGTCGGGTCAATACTTTCCCATTTACTATCATCAAACTTAGATTTTGCAAAATCAGGGTTATCGCCTGCATGAAACTTCCAGCTTTTGTTCAATAAAATGCCTTCTTTTGGCAAACTATCTATACGAAAAACCGATTTTTGCGAAAAAGTCGCAAAAGCAACAAAAAACAAAATGAAGTTAAGTATATATTTCATCACAGTTAAATGTTTTGAATTGGAATCGAAATTCAGCATTACAATTGATTTTTGTTGCTTGGTCTAATAGTTTGAGCAACAAGCTTTGTAGTCAAGTAAAGCTAACAGAACTAATAAATACCAATACATATTTTTCATTGTCCAAAAGAATGATTTTCTAAGAATTCTTTGAAATTTCTGTAAAAGCCTTCACATTTCCAAACCTCCCTCTTAAATATCATGGTAAACCATGAGTAAAAAATCATGGTTTACCACTACTAAAATTCATGGTAAACCTTGACAATTTATTATTTCGAGAAACCACAATTTTGTAAGGAAAATAAACCCCTTAAACGGCAATGGCACTGACAAAGCGAGAACAAGAAATATTGGAGCTAATAGCCAATGAACTCACAACTGAACAGATAGCACACTTTCTAAATATAAGTATTCCAACAGTAGAAAGTCATCGCCGAAATATGTTTCGTAAGCTCGGAGTACAGTCGGTAGTTGGATTGGTAAAAGAAGCCTTGAAGAATGGTTGGATACAAGTTTAATTGTCAATAAAAAATTATAAACCTAAAACAACCCTTAGCTATGGAAAATACAATTCCTATTGGTGGATTTCGTTGGGTAAAACCTAATGAAATCATGCTTCTTCAAGCAGATATTAATTATACAGTTATCCATTTCAAAGATGGAGAAAAATTTATTGTTGCCACGCCACTCAAAAGCCTTCAAGCACGCTTTGAGCCTTTTAACTTCTACCGAACTCATAAATCATTTATGATTAATCTTGAATGTGTGAAACATTTTTTAGAGCCACATAAGCAAGTTCAAATGACTAACAATAAAAAAGTGATGGTTTCAAGGCGAAAAGTAAATGGCTTGAAAAAATCGCTTTTAAATGACCGATAAATCGAAACTACTACCGTTAAATCGGATTTTGAAAGCTTTACTTATAAATATTATCACATTTGTCTCAGTATTAATAGCCCTTATACGATAGATAAAGTCAATATTTTTCTTCAAAAAATAACCCTAATTTAAAAAATGAAAACTTCCAACTTCTTACTATTTCTTGCCATTTATGGCATTCTTACTGGCTGTATGATGCTATTTAATGCAGGCGGTTCATTAATAAATTATGGTGTTCAGCCAATTGATCATTACCATATTTCTATTATCCAATATGTGGGGATTAGCAATATTACAATGGGCTTTCTTTCTTTTTTGTTACGCAATGAACAATCAAAAGTTTCTCAAGCCATTCTCCTTACCACCTCAATTACTACAGTTGGCAGTTTTTTGAAGGGTTGCTATGATGTCTATATAGTAAACCTTCCGAGCAATACCTTTTTCTGGATCGATATGAGTTTTAGGCTTTTGGTGGGGTTGGTGTGTTTATTTTATATTACTCAAAACCAAAAAAAATAATTTCTAAAATCTTTATCAATGAAAATCTATCAATACTCAGTTTGGTCGAATGTTCAATATCTATAACTGTCATGAAATAATAAAAAAATGAAAAAAATACTAATTATTTTCTTCTTATCTCGAATTGCTTTTGGGCAAGAAGTAGTATCTCCAACGCCAACAATAGCAACTCTGGGTTCTACAATAAATGTATATTTTACGAATCCATCTAATAATGCTGGTCCATTTGAAGTAAAGCTTTACCAGAAGGAAAAAACAAGCTGTTATGATACTTGTCGTTCAATCCAATCTGTTAAATTAGTTGCTTCAGCCATTGGTAATTCTTCAGCTATCAGCTTAGAAATTCCTCTGAATATAGAACCAACAGGCTCAAAACAACTTATTGAATGTATTGGAATACCCTGTGATACTTATTATTCTTATTGTTTAACAATTTGCCCTTCTTGTTTCACAATCGATGAAGAAAACTTTCCAATTCCTTGTTATGAAATCGAATTAATCGAAGGAATTTTTGGAGGAGGTGGAGGATCTGTACTTCAATCTCTTAATTTATCTCAATCTCAAATTTGTCAAAATAGTACATTAACTGCAACTTTTCAGCACCAAAAAATTAATGCTGATAACAATTTTACTGTTGAGATATCGGATCAAAATGGCAATTTTGAGTCCCCAATTGCAAGTACCACAATTGCAGGTAATACAGCTACTACAGCCAGTTTAGTTATACCATCAACAGCCCCAAGCTCAAACGGTTATATCCTAAGAGTTAAATCAAGTTACCCTGTAAGTTCAATTCAATCGAATTTAATAATTGGTATTTTATCGCCACCTACGATAACTACTACTATTGTAACAGCAGGTAATTTAGCATCTCTTACTGCGGCATGTACAAATGGTGCTGTAAAATGGTATGACCAAGCATTTGGTGGTACACTCTTGCAAACGGGTAATAGTTATAGTACTCCTGTTTTGACAGCTAATACAACTTATTTTGCTTCTTGCGAAGATGGTTCTAATTGTTTTTCTCAACGTACACCTGTAACTGTAATCATTAATGTTCAGATTCCTTCACAACCAGAGGGTTTTACTGAAAGTAGTACATCTGTTTGTAAAGGAAAAAGTAATGTAATTTATACTGTACCTAATGTAGCTGGTGTAACGTATAATTGGTCCTATTCAGGAACAGGGGCAACGTTTAGTAGTACTACTAATAGCGTTTCTATCAATTTTGATATGAATGCAACCGCTGGAACATTAAGTGTAACTGCTAATAATGGTGCAGGCACAAGTCCTGCACGTACTTTAGATATTGTTTTGCAAAATGGTCCCTGTGAGGAATTAATTGCCCATTATCCACTCGATGGCACTGCTGATGATGTCAGCGGGAATAATTTACACGGTGTGATAAGTGGTACAGTATTGGCAACCCCTGATAGATTTGGCAATCCTAACAGTGCAATGCACTTCAATGGAGATGTTAATAATCGAATTAGTGTTGCTGACCATTTTTTATTAAGACCGAAAAGTGTAACTCTTGCGACTTGGGTAAAAATGTCGGGTAGTAGTTTTCAAGCCTTTGTGGGTAAAAACTACGGAAATTGTATCCAAAATCCATGGCAATTGGGTTTTGATGGAAGTAATCTTAGTTCTTGGTCATTTTACAATGCTTCAGCCTGTGGGGAATATTCTGTTCTTCAATATTCCCCATTTCCAAGAGACAGTTGGGTTCACTTAGTACAAGTTGTTGATACAGACAATGACATACATAAATTATACTTAAATGGCAATTTAGTTGCCAGTCAGGCATATACAGGTGAAATTATTTATGATGATAAACCTGTTTTTTTTGGTATGGATATAGATAATGGTGGTATGTTTGGTGCATTAAATGGAGATTTGGATGATGTTCGTATCTATGGTTCGGCCTTTACCGACCAACAAGTTTTAAATCTGTATAACGTTGTTCCTTGTACGGTATCAATAGGAGCAAATGCTACTACTCTTTGCGAGGGTAGTGATTTAGCACTTTCTGCTCCCCCAAATTTTACTTATTCTTGGACTGGACCAAATGGCTTTACAAGTAATTTACAAAATCCAACCATATCAAATATCAGTACAGCAGCATCAGGTATTTATTCTCTTTCGATAGTTTCTGCTAATTGCTCTGCAACCGCTACTTCTACAATCAATGTAAAGTCAACAGCATCTTGTAGTGGTCTTATAGCTTATTATAAGCTTGATGGCAATGCCACAGATTTTAGTGGAAACAATTTACATGGTACGATTCATGGTACGCTTAATTCGGCGACTGATGTGAACGGCAATCCCACTGGATCTTTACATTTTGATGGAAACATCTCAAATTATATCAGTGTCAATGATAATGCTTTATTACATCCTGCCAACATTACGATTTCGGCTTGGGTAAAATTATCTGGTAGCAACTTTCAAGCGATTTTAAGTAAACCCCTTGGCACAAATATCACAAATTCATGGCAATTTTTAACCAATAATGACTATCTTATTTCAGTTCTTGGTTTAGACAATGTTTCCAATCTCGATCAAATTTTATTCAGCCCTTCACCAATCAACAGATGGATTAATTTAGTTCAGGTCATTGATAGAGATAATGACACACATAAATTTTACATAAATGGAGAACTCATTGATACACATCCATTCACCGGTGAAATTTTGTATGATAATCATCCTTTACTTTTAGGAGCTGATATAGATTTGGGCAATCTTGTTTTATCACTCAATGGTGATTTAGATGAAGTAAAAATATTTGGGTCGGCTTTCTCAAATAGTCAAATTAAAGAATTATTGGCAGATAAATGTGGCATTGACATATCGAGTAATTCTCCTTTATGCAGCGGAAACTCATTGACTCTTTTTAGCAATAAAGCAGATAGCTATTTATGGACTGGACCAAATAGTTTTACAAGTTCTTTACAAAACCCTACAATTTCCAATGTAACTGCCTTAGCAACAGGCAATTATATGGTGACTGTTACTAATCTAAACGGATGTACGGCTACAGCTACTACAAACATCACTATCAATCCTTTGCCCATTCCAACTATTGGTAGTAATTCTCCAAAATGTGTGGGTAGTACACTCAATCTCACTGCTTCGGGGGGTACAAGTTACTCGTGGGCAGGAGTCAATGGATTTAGTTCTACTGCTCAGAATCCTACCATTCCAAATGTAACTGCCTTAGCAACAGGCAATTATATGGTGACTGTTACAAATGCTAATGGATGTACGGCTACAGCCACAACTGCTGTTACCATTAATCCTTTGCCTACTCCAACTATTGGTAGTAATTCTCCAAAATGTGTGGGTAGTACACTCAATCTCACTGCTTCGGGGGGTACAAGTTACTCGTGGGCAGGAGTCAATGGATTTAGTTCTACTGCTCAGAATCCTACCATTCCTAATGTAACTGCCTTAGCAACAGGCAATTATATGGTGACTGCTACAAATGCTAATGGATGTACGGCTACAGCCACAACTGCTGTTACCATTAATCCTTTGCCTACTCCAACTATTGGTAGTAATTCTCCAAAATGTGTGGGTAGTACACTCAATCTCACTGCTTCGGGAGGAACAAGTTATTCGTGGACTGGTGTCAATGGATTTAATTCTACCATTCAAAACCCTACCATTCCTAATGTAACTGCCTTAACAACAGGTAATTATATGGTGACTGTTACAAATGCTAATGGATGTACGGCTACAGCCACAACTGCTGTTACCATTAATCCTTTGCCTACTCCAACTATTGGTAGTAATTCTCCAAAATGTGTGGGTAGTACACTCAATTTCACAGCTTCGGGAGGAACAAGTTATTCGTGGACTGGTGTCAATGGATTTAGCTCTACTGCTCAGAATCCTACCATTCCAAATGTAACTGCCTTAGCAACAGGCAATTATATGGTGACTGTTACAAATGCTAATGGATGTACAGCTACAGCCACAACTGCTGTTACCATTAATCCTTTGCCTACTCCAACTATTGGTAGTAATTCTCCAAAATGTGTGGGTAGTACACTCAATTTCACAGCTTCGGGAGGTACAAGTTATTCGTGGACTGGTGTCAATGGATTTAGTTCTACTGCTCAGAATCCTACCATTCCTAATGTAAATACCTTAGCAACAGGCAATTATATGGTGACTGTTACAAATGCTAATGGATGTACGGCTACAGCCACAACTGCTGTTACCATTAATCCTTTGCCTACTCCAACTATTGGTAGTAATTCTCCAAAATGTGTGGGTAGTACACTCAATCTCACTGCTTCGGGAGGTACAAGTTATTCGTGGACTGGTGTCAATGGATTTAGTTCTACTGCTCAGAATCCTACCATTCCAAATGTAACTGCCTTAACAACAGGTAATTATATGGTGACTGTTACAAATGCTAATGGATGTACGGCTACAGCCACAACTGCTGTTACCATTAATCCTTTGCCTACTCCAACTATTGGTAGTAATTCTCCAAAATGTGTGGGTAGTACACTCAATCTCACTGCTTCGGGAGGAACAAGTTATTCGTGGACTGGTGTCAATGGATTTAGCTCTACCATTCAAAACCCTACCATTCCTAATGTAACTGCCTTAACAACAGGTAATTATATGGTGACTGTTACAAATGCTAATGGATGTACGGCTACAGCTACTACAAACGTCACCATCAATCCTTTGCCCATTCCAACTATTGGTAGTAATTCTCCAAAATGTGTGGGTAGTACACTCAATCTCACTGCTTCGGGAGGAACAAGTTACTCATGGACTGGTGTCAATGGATTTAGTTCTACTGCTCAGAATCCTACCATTCCAAATGTAACTGCCTTAGCAACAGGTAATTATATGGTGACTGTTACAAATGCTAATGGATGTACGGCTACAGCCACAACTGCTGTTACCATTAATCCTTTGCCTACTCCAACTATTGGTAGTAATTCTCCAAAATGTGTGGGTAGTACACTCAATTTCACAGCTTCGGGAGGAACAAGTTATTCGTGGACTGGTGTCAATGGATTTAGCTCTACCATTCAAAACCCTACCATTCCTAATGTAACTGCCTTAACAACAGGTAATTATATGGTGACTGTTACAAATGCTAATGGATGTACGGCTACAGCCACAACTGCTGTTACCATCAATCCTTTGCCCATTCCAACTATTGGTAGTAATTCTCCAAAATGTGTGGGTAGTACACTCAATCTCACTGCTTCGGGGGGTACAAGTTACTCGTGGGCAGGAGTCAATGGATTTAGTTCTACTGCTCAGAATCCTACCATTCCAAATGTAACTGCCTTAGCAACAGGCAATTATATGGTGACTGTTACAAATGCTAATGGATGTACGGCTACAGCCACAACTGCTGTTACCATTAATCCTTTGCCTACTCCAACTATTGGTAGTAATTCTCCAAAATGTGTGGGTAGTACACTCAATCTCACTGCTTCGGGAGGAACAAGTTATTCGTGGACTGGTGTCAATGGATTTAGTTCTACTGCTCAGAATCCTACCATTCCTAATGTAACTGCCTTAGCAACAGGCAATTATATGGTGACTGTTACAAATGCTAATGGATGTACGGCTACAGCCACAACTGCTGTTACCATTAATCCTTTGCCTACTCCAACTATTGGTAGTAATTCTCCAAAATGTGTGGGTAGTACACTCAATCTCACTGCTTCGGGAGGAACAAGTTATTCGTGGACTGGTGTCAATGGATTTAGCTCTACCATTCAAAACCCTACCATTCCTAATGTAACTGCCTTAGCAACAGGCAATTATATGGTGACTGTTACAAATGCTAACGGATGTACGGCTACAGCTACTACAAACATCACTATCAATCCTTTGCCCATTCCAACTATTGGTAGTAATTCTCCAAAATGTGTGGGTAGTACACTCAATCTCACTGCTTCGGGGGGTACAAGTTATTCGTGGACTGGTGTCAATGGATTTAGTTCTACTGCTCAGAATCCTACCATTCCTAATGTAACTGCCTTAACAACAGGTAATTATATGGTGACTGTTACAAATGCTAATGGATGTACGGCTACAGCCACAACTGCTGTTACCATTAATCCTTTGCCTACTCCAACTATTGGTAGTAATTCTCCAAAATGTGTGGGTAGTACACTCAATTTCACAGCTTCGGGAGGAACAAGTTATTCGTGGACTGGTGTCAATGGATTTAGCTCTACTGCTCAGAATCCTACCATTCCTAATGTAACTGCCTTAACAACAGGTAATTATATGGTGACTGTTACAAATGCTAATGGATGTACGGCTACAGCTACTACAAACGTCACCATCAATCCTTTGCCCATTCCAACTATTGGTAGTAATTCTCCAAAATGTGTGGGTAGTACACTCAATCTCACTGCTTCGGGAGGAACAAGTTATTCGTGGACTGGTGTCAATGGATTTAATTCTACCATTCAAAACCCTACCATTCCAAATGTAACTGCCTTAGCAACAGGCAATTATATGGTGACTGTTACAAATGCTAATGGATGTACGGCTACAGCCACAACTGCTGTTACCATTAATCCTTTGCCTACTCCAACTATTGGTAGTAATTCTCCAAAATGTGTGGGTAGTACACTCAATCTCACTGCTTCGGGAGGTACAAGTTATTCGTGGACTGGTGTCAATGGATTTAGTTCTACCATTCAAAACCCTACCATTCCTAATGTAACTGCCTTAGCAACAGGCAATTATATGGTGACTGCTACAAATGCTAATGGATGTATGGCTACAGCCACAACTGCTGTTACCATTAATCCTTTGCCTACTCCAACTATTGGTAGTAATTCTCCAAAATGTGTGGGTAGTACACTCAATCTCACTGCTTCGGGAGGTACAAGTTATTCGTGGACTGGTGTCAATGGATTTAGTTCTACTGCTCAGAATCCTACCATTCCTAATGTAACTGCCTTAACAACAGGTAATTATATGGTGACTGTTACAAATGCTAATGGATGTACGGCTACAGCTACTACAAACGTCACTATCAATCCTTTGCCCATTCCAACTATTGGTAGTAATTCTCCAAAATGTGTGGGTAGTACACTCAATTTCACAGCTTCGGGAGGAACAAGTTACTCATGGACAGGTGTCAATGGATTTAATTCTACCATTCAGAATCCTAAGATTTTCAATGTAACTGCCTTAACAACAGGCAATTATATGGTAACTGTTACTAATACTAATGGATGTACGGCTACAGCTACTACAAACGTCACTATCAATCCTTTGCCCATTCCAACCATTGGTAGTAATTCTCCAAAATGTGTGGGTAGTACACTCAATTTCACAGCTTCGGGAGGAACAAGTTACTCGTGGGCAGGAGTCAATGGATTTAGTTCTACTGCTCAGAATCCTACCATTCCAAATGTAACTGCCTTAGCAACAGGCAATTATATGGTGACTGTTACAAATGCTAATGGATGTACGGCTACAGCCACAACTGCTGTTACCATTAATCCTTTGCCTACTCCAACTATTGGTAGTAATTCTCCAAAATGTGTGGGTAGTACACTCAATCTCACAGCTTCGGGAGGTACAAGTTATTCGTGGACTGGTGTCAATGGATTTAGTTCTACTGCTCAGAATCCTACCATTCCTAATGTAACTGCCTTAACAACAGGTAATTATATGGTAACTGTTACTAATACTAATGGATGTACGGCTACAGCTACTACAAACGTCACTATCAATCCTTTGCCCATTCCAACTATTGGTAGTAATTCTCCAAAATGTGTGGGTAGTACACTCAATCTCACTACTTCGGGAGGAACAAGTTACTCATGGACAGGTGTCAATGGATTTAATTCTACCATTCAAAACCCTACCATTCCTAATGTAACTGCCTTAACAACAGGCAATTATATGGTAACTGTTACTAATACTAATGGATGTACGGCTACAGCTACTACAAACGTCACCATCAATCCTTTGCCCATTCCAACTATTGGTAGTAATTCTCCAAAATGTGTGGGTAGTACACTCAATTTCACAGCTTCGGGAGGAACAAGTTATTCGTGGACTGGTGTCAATGGATTTAGTTCTACTGCTCAGAATCCTACCATTCCTAATGTAACTGCCTTAGCAACAGGCAATTATATGGTAACTGTTACTAATACTAATGGATGTACGGCTACAGCTACTACAAACGTCACCATCAATCCTTTGCCCATTCCAACTATTGGTAGTAATTCTCCAAAATGTGTGGGTAGTACACTCAATTTCACAGCTTCGGGAGGAACAAGTTATTCGTGGACTGGTGTCAATGGATTTAGTTCTACTGCTCAGAATCCTACCATTCCTAATGTAACTGCCTTAGCAACAGGCAATTATATGGTAACTGTTACTAATACTAATGGATGTACGGCTACGGCTACTATCAATGTGACAATAAATCCTCCACCAACTGCCACTGCAAGCTCAGCAGGTATTTGTAATTCAGGATTCAGTATTGGACTTTCTTCTTCGGGCGGAAGTAGTTATTTCTGGCAAGGGCCTAATGGATTCACAAGTAATAGTCAAAATGCAGGAGTAAAAAACTTTACAACGGCTATTTATGGTACTTATACTGTAACAGTTACAAATAGTCTTGGATGTTCGGCTACTGCAACATCAAATATTTCAATACCTGCTCCACCAACGGCATCTGGCACTACAATTCAATCAGGGCAATCTACAATCTTGTCAGCAACGGGTTGCAGTAACTTTATTTGGTATGCTGAACGTACAGGTGGAATCCCTATTTCAAATCTTAATACCTTAAACACTGGTGTTTTAACAACAACTACTATCTATTATGTACAGTGTGGTTGTTTACCAACTAATAGAACTCCTGTATCAGTTACTGTAACAAATTCACCATGTCCAAGTACTCTTAACATATCTGGTAACCAAACAGGTACTCAAGTGCAAAAAGCAATCAATACAATTACTGCTCCACCAACTGGAAACACCACTACAATTCAAACAGGTGCAAATATTACTTTCAGTGCAGGAAAGAGTGTGTTATTACAACCAGGATTTAAGACTGAAACAGGAACTGTCTTCAAGGCCGAAACAAGTGGCTGTAATTAAATAAAGAGAGCCTTATTTTTAATTAAAAATAAGGCTCTTACACCAATAAAATAAATAATATCAACCTTTTAAATTCTAAGAACAATGCCTACAAAACGCTCCCTTTCTCTTATTGTACAGGCTATTTATGTTTTTATTACAGCCGTACAACTCATTTTTGTTCCTAATATGCTTTTGAGCATGTTTGGGTTTCCTCCTACTTCTGAAATTTGGATAAAAGTACTTGGTATAGTACTTATTACTCTTGCTATTGTCTATTACGGTATTATAAAATTTGGCAATGCTGAAGTTGTAAAATATACCATCTGGGGCAGAATCACTGTTGGTATTGGTTTTGTCATTTTAGTCCTTTTGGGTCAAACCCTACCAGCTTTAATTCTCTTTGCTGGAATTGATATTATTACTGCTGTCTGGACTTGGTTTGAGTTGAAATAATTCTTTTCATCAGTAAAAAAATCTATAAATAAATTAAGAATATGAAATTCTTCATTATTGCTCTCGCATTTATGACCATTGGTCTAATAGGTTTTGCTCAGAAAAAATCACCAATAGACGGCAACTGGATTTTGGTTGAAAAAAATGGCAAAAAACTAAATTTTCAGAATCATCAATTTAAGACCTATAATCAAGGGTATTTCTCAGTAATTATTCTGAAAAACGACGGAACATTTAATAGTGCTTATGCTGGTCCATTTAGCTTAAAGGGAAATATTTATACAGAAACCTACAAATATGGTTCAAAGCCTGAATGGTTTGGATGGATAGGCGAACAAGAATGGGAAATTAAAGGAGATACACTACACATGGCTGGACAAATCAGAATCATTGACCCCGAAGGTAAAGAACACCCAAAAACCGAATGGAGTCAGTTTGTAGAAAAATGGGTACGGGTAAAATAATTTGTAAGTGTTTTCGATATGACTGTTTGTTTTTCTAAAAGAGAAAAACTTTATTGACAATAAAAAAGCAAAATTCAATCATGAAAAAATCATTTTTATCATCTCAATATAAACAGCTTCCTTATCAGGTTTTTCTCAAACTACCGAAAGCAATGACCTAAAGGTTGTCCTTGAAAACTTAACCCGTACGAAAGTTGATTTGATAAAAGCAACAGAAAACCTAAGCACTCCTCAGTGGAACTTCAAAGAATCGGCTGAGCGGTGGAGCATTGCCGAAATTGTAGAGCATTTAAGTATCTGGGAAATTTTATGAAATAAAGAGTTACAAGTAATGACTCAAAATAAACCACAACCAGAACTTAGAGCAACTTGCCAGGCACTACCAGTATGCGTACACTGGTAAGCAATAGCAGGAAAACTGCCAAGCCTCGTTTACTATTTGACATCAAATTCATGGATACAAAACTATGCTACGATTTTTATGAAACCTACATTTTCTTGATTTTTTATAAATATTAAATGGATTATTCAATAATAAATCTTAACAGATTTGAAAAATTAGGTTCAATTAAACCACCCATATATATTATGTAGAAAATATAGTCAATAAAGTAGGTTCAGTCGATTGATTCGTTCATTTGGTTTCATCACAGTTGTATTTTGAAAAATAAATATCGGAAACTCACTTTATTTAATTCCTATATTTTTCTGGCTCCATTTAGCCACTAACCTTTGTTTTGAGAGTCCAAAGAAACGCCCGTTTGATTAGACCAATTTTGTCTTAATTTAAAAATTAAGAAACATCTACTTTAATATGTTTTAAGAAGAAAAATAGTATATATATGTTGTATATTAATCTAAGTATAATTATCTTTGATTTTAGATGATTAAATATATACAAATCAGCTTCACATGAAAATTGGCTATGCCCGAGTAAGTACCAAAGATCAAAGTTTGGAAATGCAAACCGATTTACTCACCAAAGCGGGTTGCGAAATCATTTTTAAAGAAACTGCTTCGGGGGCTAAAACCGATCGGGTGGAACTGGCCAAACTTTTGAATCAAATTCGTAAAGATGATATTGTTGTGGTTTACAAACTTGACCGCTTGGGTCGTTCCTTAAAACATTTACTGGAAGTAGTGGCCCAACTGAATGAAAAGAAGGTAGGGATTCAAAGTATCAACGATGCGATTGATACTACTTCTCCTCAAGGACGATTATTTTTTAACATCTCTGCCTGTTTTGCAGAATTTGAGAGAGACCTCATAAGAGAACGCACCAAGGCCGGTTTGGAAGCCGCTCGTGCCAGAGGCAGGAAAGGAGGTCGTCGCCAAGGAATGACCAAAGAAGCAGAACAAAAAGCGATTTTGGCCGAAAGCTATTACAAAGATGGCAAAATGGGAGTCAATCAAATTGCCATTGAAATCGGTGTTTCTAAAATGACGCTGTATAAATATCTCAGGCATAGAAGAGTACCGATTAGTGCCTACCAGTTGAAGGATAAGTAAAAGTAGTTTAGTTATTTTTGGATTGTGGATGCCAATAATACAATCAAAATCTTACTTTTGAAGATTTGGGAAAGAAAAATTCTAAATCAAGGTTGAATCAAAGTCTGAGCCAGTACTTTATAGGTATGTACCTTTTTATACACCCTCTCTCTTTAGAGAAATATTTTTTTGGCAGAACTACAACATGCGTCTGCATAACATTGTGATTTCTTCTGTTATATTTACAAATTGTAAATATAACAGAAGATTTAAGGCACTGGGGTAAAATCAAAAGGACTTTTACTTTCAAAATATTGACAAAATTCAATATTTCAGCAAAATGGAAAAATATCTGTATTTTCGAGAATATATAAAAATTTCAAAAAAGGCTGTTTTTATTAATTCAGAACTTCATTAGTCAAATAAACCTCTCGATTTGCTAAAAGGGGCACAATTTGCTTGACAACAATGTTTTGAAAATGCTCAGAGTTTCTGTGTTCGTTCAAAGCGTTTTCATCTTGATACGCCTCAGATAATATCAAGGTATTTTCATCGGTTTGGCTTTGGTGAATTTTATAAAACAAATTACCACTTTCGGCCCTACTTTTTTCGGATACTTCGCTCAGTAGATTAAATACATTCGGTAATTGATTTTCGGCAACTTGCCATTTAGCAAATACAAAAATTACGTTCGAGTTCATGTCTTTATGATTTAGTTTTTATCAAAAAATTGAATAAAATAGTCCTTGCTCCATTTAATTTTATTGAAAGAAGAGCAAGGACTTACAAATTATGCTTCTAAAATGGCAATCATTTTTTCGGCAACACCTTTGGCAGAAGCTGGATTTTGACCAGTTACTACTCGTCCATCGGCAATACTATTGGCCGACCATGGTTCAGCAGCGTGAAAAATTGCACCTTGAGCAATAAGTGCCGATTGAAGGTCAAAAGACACATCAGTTCGTGCATAATTATCTTCTTCGGCGGTGGTAAACGAAGCAATATTTTTGCCATTTACTAAATAGCTACCGTCACTCAATTTCACATTCAATAAAGACACAGGTCCATGACAAACAGCACCTACAACGGCTCCTCTTTCATAAGTATCAGCGATTACTTTTTTCAATTCGGGAGCTTCTACCATATCTACCATTGGTGCCAAGCCTCCTGGAATAAAGATGGCATCGTACTGGTTTACATCTACATCGGATAATTTGGCCGCTTTTTGCATTTTTGCCCAGCCCTCACCAGTCAAAAATGCCAAGTTATCTGGGTCATCGGCTAAGAAAAGAGCGTCTAAGTATGGGGTGTCGCCCGATTGTGTTGCAAAATCAATTTGGTAGCCTGCACCGTTAAATTCGGCATAAGGGTGAGCCACTTCGGGTAAAAATGTACCAGTTCTTCTATTGTTTGGGCCAATTGAATTAGCGTTTGATGCGATGATTAATACTTTCGGATTCATATCTATAAATGTTTAAAATTGTAATTTTGATTATTTATTTCGAACTTCACCGTGAGCTGCTCCATGTCGGTATTGTTCTGATTTCTGATGTAAAATTACTACCTAATAGGCTCTGACTCGAAGGAGGGAAATCACTTTGTTAGTGTGATTTAAATCACTTCTGTCAGTGAATTCCTTTCAATATTCCACCATCAACTCTGATAGCTGCACCATTGGTTGCGGCTGCCCATTGGCTCGAAACATACAGCACTGCACTGGCAACTTCATCAGGTGAAATGAATCGTTGTAACAAACTCAACGGACGGGTTTCGGCAAAAAACTGATGCTCAACTTCTTTCGGTGTTAGATTTTTTTGTACGGCAAGGTTGCCAATGAAGCGTTCTACTCCTTCTGAGAATGTTGGACCGGGTAAAATAGAATTTACAGTTACGCCAGTGCCTTTTGTTAGTTGAGCCAAACCATTAGCAATAGATAGCTGAGCCGTTTTCGACATACCATAATGAATCATTTCGGTTGGAATTTGTATCGCTGATTCGCTTGAAATAAATAGCACTCTTCCCCAATTATTTGTCAACATTTTTGGCATATATAAACGTGTCAGGCGGATTCCGCTCAAAACATTGATATTGAACATCTTGAGCCAATCTTCATCTTTCGATTCAAAAAAATCAACAGGTTCGTAAATACCGAGGTTATTGACCAAAATATCTACTTCTGGTACTTCTTTTACCACACTATTAAAACCTGCTTCAGTTGTAAGGTCTGCTACAATTCCGAAAACCGTAGCTTCTGAGATTTCTCTTTTAATGCGACTTATAGCTTCATTTACATTTTTTTCGTTTCGGCCGTTTACATAAACCAATGCTCCTTCTTTTGCAAAACCTTTTGCTATGGCATATCCGATACCAGTTGTCGAGCCTGATACCAAAACTTTTTTGTTATTGAGTATTAAATCCATGATTGATAGTTGTTAAATTGATGATACAAAATTAGATTCCGCTCGGTCAATGTCGAAGGAGCGAAGTCACTAATAAAATGTGATTTGAATCACTTCTGAAAAGTTGAAGGTACGTTCAATTACATATTTTGATGACCGTACCTTCTCTGTTTTAAAGAATTATTGACCGATTTTAACGAGTAAATTAGTTATTTCGGTAGGTTGAGATAAAAATGGAGAGTGGCTTGTGTTGACTGTATATACTGTCTTAATACCTGCTCCAGCAATCATGCGGTCTTGTAAGCCAGGCGAAACTACTACATCTTGAAGTGTCTTGATGTAAACCTTTTCTACACTGCCAAAGTTTTGAGGTGTCAATGTGACCTTATTTGTCAACGGAATCGAAGGTTCGCCTCTATAATTTGTAAATACACTCTCTTTTTCATTTTGGCTACCATCATTGATAAACAAACTAATTAGGTTCTCTTTTTTTATATCAAGCATAAGTTTGTCTGCCGATTCGACAAGATTTGGGCCGAGTTGTGAATCTGGGTCTGAGAAGGCCAAATCAACTAACGCTTGCCCATTTGTTGGAAGGAACGCTCCAATAAAGACTACTTTATTGATTTTTGCGGGCATTTTTTCAGCAACCGCTGAAACGACCATACCACCCATACTATGCCCGACGAGTATTACTTTTTCGTTTAATTGAGAGATTGCAGCCACTACTTTATCACGGTATAAATCCAAGGTGAGGGTATATAACGGAGTTTTATCTGTTCCATGCCCAGGAAGTTCCACAACAATTACTTTATTACCAGCTTTTGTTAAATCTGCACGAACGGCATCCCATACATAAGGGGCTTGCCATGCACCATGAACAAGTACATAGGTTTGAGATTTGGCACTTGGGGTTGTATCTTCCTTAGTACAAGAAGCAAATGCGAATACTGAACTTGTCGCACTAAGCAGCATTAAAACTAACTTTTTCATTGTATATTAAATTTAATTGTTTTGCCTACTTTGTATCACGGTGTTCGGCACGTCCGTTCTATTATTTATTTAAATTGCTTGCCTAATTGCTCTACTTCATTGAGCCATTTCCTCCGTATTTCATCAGTTGATTTTCTGATAAATCCGAAAGTTGAAAACCGAATAGGGTCGAATCCAATGTATCCGAAAATAATGTCTTTGAGAATTTGATATTGTGATGCACGATAGATGATATAAAACCACCACTTGGGAGTATCCATTGTAACCATAATCCTGATACTTTTTCCCGCAAGAAGTTTTTCAGGGAAAATTTTTCCCGAATGGTTTTTGAAGGCAAAACCAGGTAGAAATATTCTATCTAAAAAGCCTTTGGTGATGGCAGGCATAAAACCCCACCAATTTGGATATGCTAACACAAGATGGTCAGCCCACGTGATAAGTTGTTGAGCATCAAGCAAATCTTCTTCGAGTTGCATAGCTTCTCCATTTTTATATCCATCGGCTAGATTTACGTCGAATTTTAGCCTTGATATATAAATGGTCTTGCAATTAGCTCCTGAGTTTTCGGCACCTTTTTGATAGGCACTAAGAAGGGCGTTGCAGAATGATTTTTCTGAAGGGTGTCCTAAAATGAGTAATATGTTCTTTGCCATTGCAGTATTTGTTTATTTTGATACTGCAAAGTTCTACTCTAAATGAAAGGCGTACCTGACACTTAAGAGCCAAAAAACTATTGATGTGATATTCTTTGTCGAATGCGGGTAAGTGACTGCCTCTCGATGCCGAGAAAACTACAAAGATGTGAGAGTGAAATTCTGTTGAAGAGAGCAGAATTTGATTGCATGAAATTAAGGTATCGCTCCTCGGGCGTTTCAAAAATAAAACTCTCGATTCTGTTTTGTTGAGCTTTTAGCACTTCTTCGGCTACGATTCGCCCATACCTTTCAAAAATCGGAGAATATTTATATAAAAGTTGCTGATTTTCAAACGAAAGACAAATCATAGAGGTAGGCTCTAAACATTGGATAAAGTACCTACTCGGTTTTTGTGCAATAAATGCTGGATAATGCGTGGCATAATCTCCTTCCGCGTAAAAACCGACAGTTTTTTCATCACCATCGGGGTCGATAAAATAAGCTCTAACCAAGCCTTTGGTTATAAATCCAATGCTTTTTTGAACCTTTTCTGCGTGTGCAAAATATTCTTTTTTGTTTAATTCCTGTACTGAAACTTTTGAAGCAAAATATAGCAAGTATTCCTCCGAAATATCAGGGCAAATTTCTTTTACAGAATTTAAAAATATTTCTATTGAAGCCTGCATTTAAGTTTATTGAAATTGATCATTGATACAGACGACTGAGTGTTTCTCGACTAACGCCCAAAAATTCAGCAATTAACTTTTTGGGAATCTGCTGCATGAGATTGGGGTATAATTTTGCAAATTCTTCGTAGCGTTGCTGTGGAGTTCCTGAAAGCAGGAGTTTGATTCTTAGTTGCAGAGCCACATAGCCGTTGGTGAGTTTTACCCGAAAGAAATGCTCCATTTTATGATAGTCGGCTGAAAGCTTTTCTCTGCTTTGTAAAGTAAGACATAGAACTTCACCTTCAACCAAACATTCAATATACATTGTAGCGGGTTTTCTTTTAAAGAAAGATGGATAATCTGACATCCACCAATTTTCTTGGGCAAATTGTAAGATATATTCTTTTCCTTGCTCATCTACATAAAACACCTTATAGATACCCGATAACACAAAGTATTCGTGCTTAACTTCATCACCTTCGCTGATGAGATATTGACCTTTTCTAACTCTTCTTGTAATGAAATGCGTTTTTATACTTTCAAACTCAATTTCATCTATAGGCGTTATATTTTCAATATGTTTTCGTAGCTTTTCCATTTGTGATAATATTTTAACAACAAATATATAAAAGATTTTTTCGGAGTTTAAAACCTTTATGAACCGATTTTATGCTAAAGTTAGCTTCGCTTTGAACTCTGCAATCTCGGCTTCTACGTTTTTAATGTGTTCGTATAGAGGCTTCAATACTTCTTCTTTTTCTTCAACCGTAAAACTTGGGGTAATATGCTGCATCTACTTGAATCAAGAGCTGAATCAAGCTGGTTTCAAGAAAATCCAGTTGAAACATATAGACTTTTTTTTGAATCAATGTCTGAATCATGTATGAATCAAAAGTGTGTGATTTTAGCATGACTGATTTTCAATGTTTCAGCTAATGCTATATTGGTGAATTCTTTTTTCTACGTCCTCTCTATTTGGGAAAATAATTTTTAATCGAAGAACTACATCATCTGGTTGCATACCATGGTGATTTATCTAAGATAGTTAAATACTACAAATTGTAACAACAATACTTTATTTAAAATAAGTCAATTTAATTTTATTGGTTTTAAGCTTTAAATGGTGAAATCAAACTGACTTTTGCTTAGACTCACAAAATATTGGTAAAACTCATTATTTACTAAAATAGGTAAAGTATAATATTTCCGAGAACGTATAAAAATTTAAAAAAATCGGTGGTTTTGTGAGACTGGAGTGTCGTTTCTCTTTATGACTCTATATCAATTCCATAAAGGTGCGATTGGAGTTGCGGCACTATTTCGATATAGATGTATGCTCCATGCCTATGGCATGGGCCTGCAGCCATAGCTTGCTGTGGCATAAATGCAAATAATTGATAAGAGTGGCGTTGATATTCATCTATAATTTTGGTAAAAAATCCGTCAAAAACTTGCTGAGTGATGTTACCGTAATATTTGCTTCTACTTTATACGTTTCATTGGTTTTGGCAATTATAAAGCCTTCTTGGGCATTCGTATCTGCCATTGTTATTCTAAATCCTTTACTGATTTGTGGGGCCGAACTGAATTTTATTTCGATTGCTGCCTTAACTTGGTTGTTATGCTCCAAAATTAAATCGCACTCTGCACCTTGTTGGGTTCTATAAAAATAGGGTTGACCATCAATCAATATATTTTGCATTTCTTCGATGATTTGCTCAATCACAAACCCCTCCCACGATGCACCCACTTGAGGGTCGTCGAGTAGGTCTTTTTCTTGAATAATATCCTTGAAAGCGTGCAGAATACCACTATCACGCAAATATATTTTGGGTGATTTTACCAAGCGTTTGGGAATATTAACAAAGTAAGGTTGTAGCCGACGAACTAAAAAAGCTCCTTCCATTAAATCCAAATACCGATTGATGGTTGGGTGTGTCAAACCCATTGAGCGACCAATACTTTCCGAATTCCACAAATTGCCATGAACGCTCGCCAACATTCGCCAAAAACGCTCAATCGTTTGCGGTTCGGCACTTAGACCCAACAAAGCCAAATCTTTTTCGATATAGGTTTTGATAAAGTTTTTCCGCCAAATCATGCTTCCTCTTTCCGATCCAGCCAAATAAGCAAGCGGAAACCCACCTCTGTGCCAAAGTTTGGTTTCATTTTCATGGCCAACTTCATCGAGCGTAAAAGATGGTAACTCAATATAACCGATTCGACCAGCCAACGAATCTGCACTTTTCTTAATTAGCGTAGGCGAAGCCGAACCCAAGATTATAAAGCGACCGACCCGTCTATCAGCATCAATAATACCCCGTAACTCAGCCATTAATTGCGGCATTTGCTGAATTTCATCTAAAATAATGAGTTTATTTTGATGATTTTGCAGATACAGCACTGGGTCAGACAATTTCTGACGGTCAGCCGCCGACTCCAAATCAAGGTAATGAATCGGCTGATTTTTTGCCAATGCCTTAGCCAAAGTAGTTTTACCAACTTGGCGAGGCCCAATGATGCCCACCACAGGAAAAATTGTCAGATATTCGGCCAACAACGGTTCTATATTTCTTATTATTTCCATGAAATCTGTAAATTATATTTTCAATTTTCATGGTAAAGGTAGGGTGAATTTTTCAAAATCACAAAGGACTCAAAAAATGAAAGGATTAAATTATTTGATGTTCCCAATTTAATACCTCCATCAGTGTCATACATCTTCCAAACCTATCAAACATAAATCATTATATATTTCTCTTGATAATGGAGCCACGTCCGATTTCTTTAATCTAATCTGGACAATTTGATTACTCATTAATTTCAAATGCTCTTCAACAGCGAATTTAGCAGACATTATTTTTTTAAAGTCTTTTTCTTTTTTAGGAACATCACAGGTATTTTTAAATCTTTTATCCAGTTCTGTTAGTACATCAAAAGCATTATCATCTTCATTTATTGGGACATAATATCTAAATTCATCTCCATAGGCATCTTCATCAATCAGACGAAATTTCCCAATGGTTTCAAAGGCTAATTCATTAATATCTCTTGTAAAATCAATACTAACTGCTGGTTTTTTCTGATTATGTTCGCCAAAAATAAGATCCCTACATAAGAAAGTAAAAAAGTTTTTTTGAACACCCAGTAAGCTGTTTTCGGAATAAGAGTTGGCTTTAAAATAGTCGTATTGTGATGCAAATTTGGACAAAAACATCGTTTTTTGAGAATATTATTTAAGAGTTCGAGTTTTTATGAAAGTGTAGATTGTCCAATTGACGCCCTATCTATACTTTTCCTCTAAAAGTCTGTATTAAACGGCTTAATAAAAAAGTGTGTTTTTGACGAAAAAATTGAGGATATTTATAAAATCATTCAATAGAAAACTGTTTTAAAATGAGCTTTTCTTTACTTTTTACCCAATTAAAAGACTGGTATAAACTTTCAGAGAATGAGTGTAAAGAAATCATTTCCTTATTTAACTTTATTGATGTAAAAAAGAATGAACATCTTTTTGCCGCAGGAGAAATCGCAAAACATGTTTATTTTGTAGAGAAAGGTTGTTTAAGACAGTATTATATTAATAATAATGGAGAGGAACGTACAATCTATTTCAAAACAGAAGGTGAATGGGCTAGCGAATTGGTTAGTTTTTTGGATAATAAACCAACCGACTTAAACTTACAAGCACTTGAGAATAGTAAACTTTACAGAATAAATCAAAAAAACTGGAGACATGCGATAACTCATTTCCCCGCCCTTACTATGGGGTTTATAAGAGCACAGCAGGATACAAATTACCAGCTTAAGAAACGCCTTGCGGAAGCTACAGTAGAAACCCCTGAAGAAAAATATCTTCGTTTTTTAGTGGAAGAACCACTTTTGCTTCAACGATTGCCTTTGTACCAGATTGCTTCCTACCTTGCAATGACTCCTGAAACACTCAGTCGTATTCGAAAAAAAATTACTCAACATTGATTTCTTATCTCAAATCAAGAAAATTACAAATTTGCTTCCGTAGGTTTGTTTTAATTTCAAATGTTTTTAAACTATGAACATGGTTGATAAATTAAACAATACTAAAATGGAATCTCGTGTAATAAATTTCAAAGCAGGATTTGATGTAACATTTACTTCTGAAACACCTGATAAAAATACATTTATATGTGTTGTAAAGGCTGGCTCAAGAACTCCTATTGCTCATTACCATGAGAGTTTTGATGAAACCGTTAAATGTCTGAAAGGTACGATCACGGTGTTTCTTGGTGGTAAAACTTTTGAATTGACAGAAGGAGAATCTTTACTTATTCCTAAAGGCGTAGTTCATCAGATTGCTAATAAAACACCAAATACCATAGAGTTTTACTGTGAAATTATTCCAGGAGTTTTTGGCTATGAATATTTCCATGATATAGCAATCGTAACAAATGTAGATGGTATTCCGGATATGGATGAGTTTATGAAAATAATGAAAAGCTATGGACTAATTCCAGTGATTGGCTTAAAACAATCTCTGATATTTGCGGTACTGAGATTTATAAGGCTATTTAAGAAATAATTTTAACCGAAATAAATAACCAATTAACCATCCTTTTGTTTGATTTAAAATTGTCGTTTTGTGATACTGGAGTATCTATTTACTTACATCAATACCCCATCAACAGCTTGTATTGGTTTTGGGATATTAGTGTCGTTTATCAATTGTTTTAGGTCTATTTCTATATTGCGACAAATCGAAAGCATGGGTATATCATTGCCTAAGCCTTCAAATGGGTTTTCGGAGTAATCGCCAACTAATTCCATAATGAGAAAGACCCAAGCAATCAGTGACACCACAGGTATAAATAGGTAATTACTGATATTTGAAAACTCAGCAACCAAGCCAAAGGGTAATAAAAAAATAAAAATACTAACAAAAATAAAGCTGGCATTGCCATATTGACGTGGCAAGGGGAAGTTCTTTATTCGTTCAACTCTGCCTTGTGAGTCGAGTAGGTCGTTTAAAAGTTTTTGAAGTTCTATGTGGCGAAAATCATCAATGATATTTTCTAATCTTAATTTAGAAAGATGCTGTGATTGACAATCAATAAGATATGTCGCAACATTTTTGTAAGTATGTAAGTTATTTTGCTCGGTTTCGTTTAAGTGATTTATGATTATATTTTCAGTTAAATTATCTTCTAAAGAACCGATACCATATTTATTCATTCGGGTTCTATTTACTGTACCCACTCTTGACTTTTGACTAATATGTTCCCAAGGTGTGGGGATTAATAATTGGTGACGTAAGGTGTATAAATAAGCTATGTGACGGTTTAAAATGGTTTTGATATTATTTTGTATTTCACCTTGAGCAATAGTGTTTTCTGAATTCCACGGCATGGAAAATGCCCTTAAACTTGTTGCTAACATTCTACTTGTATTGGTAAAACCTCCCCATATCTTACGAGCTTCCCAGAGCCTATCGTAGGCTTGATTGTTTTTAAAGCCAATATAAAACGACACTGCTGTGCCTATTACACCTACGGTTGTCCATGGAATAGCAATATATTTAAAATTGAAATAATAATAGAGAAAGTAAACGCTACTTATCCATGATACTATCCAAACCAAATGCATACCACTTGTTTGAAGTAGAAATTTGACCTTAATGTTTTTATTGATATACATTTTCTTCTTATATTTTTTATACTAAATGAGTTTCCCCCAACTTCAAAAATCTCAACTGATTATTGATTTTACCATCTGCATTTAGCTGTGATAAAATTTCCTCTGGCTCACCCATTGGTTCATCGGCTGAATCGAATGTTCCGTAATGAAAAGGAATAAATGTTTTGGCCTTGGTATCGTGAAATGCTTGCAATGCTTGATGTGGGTCTTGATGGTGCTGACCCATAAACCATGTAGGTGCATAAGCACCTGCACCTATTAGTGCTATATCTATAGATGGAAAAACTTCTGCAATTTCCGTATAATGTGAGCCATAGCCTGAGTCGCCACTGAAGTAAATGGTCTTGCCTGAACACTCTATGACAAAGCCGCCCCAAAGCGTATTGTTTACATCAAAAGGACTTCTATTTGCCCAATGCCTTGATGGAACAAAAGTAATTTTCAAGTCTTTTTCAGTGCTATATTGCTGATACCAACCTGCCGACTGAGTTTTGTTTGGTAGCCACTTTCGTAATAGTTTTTCAAGATTTAAGCCACAGAGGATTTGAGCGTTTGGATTGTTTTTTGTTAAAAGTTTGATGCTCTTTTTGTCGCAATGGTCATAATGGGCATGGGATACAAGTATGTAGTTTATATTATGAAATTTGGTTGGGTCGATGGGTAATTCAGAATATCGCTTTGCAACTGCCAAATTGTAAAACATAGGGTCTATCAAAATGCGAATACCATTTAGCTGAATAAAAAAACTGGCATGACCTAACCAAACAATCTTATCGCTACTGTCATTAAGCCAATTACCATTTTTTATAACAGAGATTCTCCAACTGTCTTGTTTTTTAAATGCTCTTTGAGGGTTTGGCTGTACCATAAATTTCAAAACTTCGCTATAACTTATGATAGTAGGGTTTTCGGGGTAAATAAATTTACCGAATTGGTCTATAGGTGTGCCTTTCCAAACCTTTTTAATGGTGGTTAATGTGGGATTCGCAGTAAAAGAAGTAACCATTGGTATTTTCTTTTTTTTGCCTAATATATTTTTGGCAGCCCACATAGTTAGTAATGTCAAACTCATGGTCTTTTAAAGTTTAAAGCTATAGCTGTAGGAGCATAGCCGTATTGTTTTTTGAAAGCAAAAGAGAAATGGGAAAGGTTTTCAAAACCAACTTCGAAGTAAACATCCACAGGCTTTTTACTTTTTTCTGCCAAATAATAATGAGCCAATTCCAAACGCTTTTGAGTTAACCATTTTTGTGGTGTTGTATTAAATGTTTTTTTAAAATCCCTTTTGAATGTTGACAAACTACGGCCTGTTAAATAGCTGACCTTTTCTAATGGCATATTGAACATAAAGTTCTTTTCCATAAACTCTATCAAAGGCACTTTGTAAGGTTCGTCAAAATTGGATAAAACAGCATCAATACTTGTGTCTATCGTCCTAAGAATACTGATAGCTTCGTTAATTTTTAGTGAAGCTATACTTTCGGGTATAGTGTCTTTAATTTCGAAATAGGGCAACAGAGAAGCTATATAACTATCGAGTAATAGATGATTTTTGTAATGCAAGACTTTATCTTGTTTGGTTATTGAAGCTACTTTTATATTTTTATAAAAATCAATAAGCCGATCGGTAGATAAATGAACTGCCACTGCTTTGTGAGGCAATCCATCTTTTGGGTAATTCATTACTGTGGTCAATTGATTACGAGGTAAAAGCACCACATCGCCTGCACCAAAAATAAAACTATGGTCAGCCTGTATCAATTTAGTCTCACCCGAAATAAAAAACACCAATACATGCTCTTGAAGTGTAACCTCCGTTTTGAAATACTTTTCATTAAGGTTTGAAAGTTTTATTTCGGTAGTGATAAATTTTTGAAACTGTTCCATATTTTAGTTATTTTTATATCCAAAGTTAATTGTAATACCGAAGTTTTATTTTGTTTAAAAGTTCAAGTGTTATTTTACCTCAAATGGTATATTTGTCATTTTTTCACTCAAAACCCACAACTGCTCAGCATCTTGAATGTTTAACGCATAAGGCATTACACCGCTTTGAAACTTTGTCTCTTCTGTGGCAAGGTTCGCAATATTGCAATCTTCGCAATACACACCGCTTATTTCATTGAGAAAAGTACTCGTTGCACACCAAACCGTTGTAGCAGCACCTCGGGGTATAGATTTTAATGATGCGGCTACTTCAGGTAATAGATTACCTTGTGCATCTAAAAAGCCCATTTGCTGGAAAAGTTCTAATGAAGCTTCTCTGCCTAATTCTGTACCGTTAACTGAACCTGGGTGTACTGAGTACACATTTACTTTATGAGGTTTTGCCTTTTCAGCCAATAACATTGAAAACAATATTATAGCAGTTTTTGATTGGCCATAACCAAGCAAAGTTTCATATGCTTTATAAGTAAAATTTGGGTCGGCAAAATCAAACGGAGCAAAATGATGGCCTTGTGAAGTAAGGTTGATGATTCTTGCTCCGTTGGCTTTTTTGAGTGCTGCCCACAAAAGTGATGTTAAATGAAATTGTGCCAAATAGTTTACTGCCAATTGCGATTCGATACCACGATTGTCTCGGCGAAGTGGCACCCACATTATGCCTGCATTGTTGATAAGTAAGTGTAAAGGTCTGCCTGAAGCTAAAAATTTGATTGCAAAATTATCGATTGATGAATGGTTCATTAAGTCCATTTCTTCTATCTCTACATTAGGTAATCCATGTAAATTTTTTTTAGCTTTTGCGATGTCCCTCGCTGGTACAATTACAGTAGCCCCTGCATTAGCTAAAGTTTTCGCTGTTTCTAAACCTATACCCGAATTACCACCTGTAACTATTGCGATTTTACCTGTAAGGTCAATGCCATGTATTACGTCTGTAGATGTGGATTGTGCATTGAAATCTGAATTTGTGGGCTGTTGTAATGCCCCTTGATAATTTGTCATTTTATTATATTTTTATTGTGATACAAAAGTACAATGTATATGAAATTGCAACTTTGTTTAAAAGGTCAAGTTTATTTTGTTCAAAAGTTCAGTTTACGTTTCCTACTTTTCATATACATATTTATCCATGAAGGATGCATAAGATGATAAAAGAAACTGCCAAGCATCTTTGCTGATTTCAAGTTTTGGAAACAAAATCTCAAAAGCATGGTAGCAACCTGGATAAAGTTTGAATAAAACAGGAATACCATTTTTCTCAATGTTTTTTACATATTCAATAGTCTCGTCTCGGAATGGTTCTAGGTCACCAACAAATGAGATAGTTGGCGGCAATTTTGAATAATTTTTTGCTCTGGCTGGAGCAGCATAATGTGGGATTTCTCTTAGATGCCCAACATATTTTGACCAACCTAACTTATTAGATTTTGCATTCCACCCTGCTGAATTGTTGTCGATTGCCGATACTGTATTTTGTCTATCATCAAGCATGGGGTAAATTGGCATTTGAAATGCAATTTTTACATCGTTGGTATCAGTTGCTTTTAAAGTTATGGCTGCTGTGAGTCCACCTCCTGAGCTATGACCTGTCACTATTAGTTTTTTAGGTAAAATATGAAGTTGGTTTACATTTTCATTCAGCCAAAGTAAAGTATCATAGCAATCATTGAATGCTGCTGGATAAGGTGCATCTACAGCTTTACGATAATCTGGGGCCACAACCACGCATGGCTTTGTGTCAATCAATTTTTTGATTACTGGCATAAACTCTTCAGGGCTACCTAACATATAACCACCGCCATGAATGTATAACATACCTGGCAATGTACCATTTGTATTCAATGGCTTAAAAATTCTTATCCTAATATCGGGGCCACCATTTCGACTTGGGATATATTTTTCTTCGCATTGAAGCCCTTCAATATTTTTACCTTTTGACCTTTTAGTATTGGCATTAAGCATTCTAATGCCAAAATCATTCATGAGTAATCTTGAAGAAAATTTCATTATGTCATAGCTACCTTGTAGCTCTTTATTGTGCATTTGTTTTGTTACTTTCATGGCTGGATTATTTAGTAGTTATTAAATCAGAAAGACCATTTGGAAAAAAAGCTTGAACAAATGGGATTGTGTTCAAAAATTCACGATGGCAAAGTATTTCACCATCTTTTGCAATCAAATGACCTATATACAACTGCTTATATTCACGACCATTGGCCAATGTAGCTTCGCTTTCATATTCTGCTACTACTTCTGTGGGTGTTTCTAATATAACTTTGATAGTAGTGAAGTGAAAATTTGGGGCATTCTGAAGAAGGCCACTCATTGTGGATTCTATTGATTCTTTACCCGTAATCTTTGATGGCATACCAAGTGTTACTACATAAGGAGCATCTATATAGCCATCTTTTGCAAAGAATGAAGCCGTTTTAGAAGGGTTGCCTTCGCTTACACTTGTGAGGTAATCAGAGAGCAATTGTGCTGCTGGTTTAAAATTCTGTTCCATTTTTAATTTGTTTTTTAAATTATTTAATGAGACAAAATTAGAGCAGAATTAGGAAATGGATTTTGTTTTAAGGGTCAAGTTTGTTTTGTTTAAAAGTTCATTGCTTTTACATTATTAAAAATGAAGAAAGGCAGGAACATTGTATTGAACCCGCCTATTGATAAATAGAAAATTTTAAAATTAGCCCACTGGTACAATATCCAACTGCTGCATTATAGTCATTTTGTCGGGTGATACCCAAAAGTCTGTTATCTTGTATCTACAATTTTCATGATGCCAATATCTGTAGCATCTACTAAATTGGTTACAATTAAACATTTAGGGAGAATCTTTCATAAAACCAAGGTTTTGCTGTTCGCCAATGCGGTCGTAGTTTTTGTATTGTTTAGTATCTTTCAAAGATTATGCTGAATTATTCTTGTCGTACTTTTAAATTATCAAACAAACGTCGTTTTGTGAGACTGGAGTATCCTTTTTGATCCTAAAACACTAATACGAAAGCTACCATGAGTCTGTCTATAATTGAATCACTGGTACCTTATTTTTTTCAATAAGCAAAATTAGCCCAATAAAATACCCAATAATAGGCGAAAAACCATATCCTATAATCATTACAGGAAAATTTCCAATGAATGAAGAGGTAATTAGCAAGATAAAATAACACCCCAATGAAATTATTAATTTATCTTTTTTGAATTGACCTAAAAAAAAAGGCAAAACCAAAATGAATAATGAAAACAATGAAATAATAAATAAATAAGGTGAGATTCTTTCAGTCAAACTCATAATATCTTCAACATAATTTGCAGGTTTTAGGTTATCCAAAAAATACCAAGAAAAAGCAACTGAAAGTAATACTAGCAAGATGAAAATGATAATTATTACCTTGTTTTTCAATTTGTCAATCATCAATATGGTGGCAGAGATTGAAAATGCTGTTACTAATGAGGCGTCTGGTTGAAGCAAAAACAATATTGTTACCAGAGTAAAGGCAGCACAGCAATAATATACATTCGTTTCTCTTGAAATTAATAATAAAACTACGGGTGAAATTATTAAACCTACATTTAACTTTATTGAACCGAAATTTAACCAGCGATGAACATCATCAATCCCTTTATTGAAAAAAGTACCAAATAGTAAGATAATTGCTAAAAATAAAATTAGTTTTGAGTTGATATTTTTTATCCGAAGTCTATCCTTGAAAAAAAGGAAGGCAAGCAATGAAAAAATCAAAACAGAAGTCAAATTAATTATCCAAAGTTGTTTTGGAGCATTAAAATAAATCATTGTATAAACTCCAGTTATTGTAGCAGGAATGGCTATAAATGGAATTATCGGGGTTAATATTCTGCTATTTCTTTTGGTCATTACTCAGAGATGAGAGGTCTGTTAAACTTGCCGCTAACTTTCAAATATATGAAAGTTTTTCGTTCCACCGCAACGGTGATTAAATAAAAAAATATATGAGAAAAAAAAGATACTTATGAAAGTAGAAAATTTGGGTCAATTATAATCCATGCAATACAATTTCAAAAAAACGTATCGTAGAAATATTCTATTATCATCTTTTAACCCTTGAACGATACGATTAATCAAAGAACCAAAATCCAGAAACATACTCCACCCAATCCAAGAAGCAATTTCGGTCATTTTAAAACTGACTGTATGATAATTCTGTGTAGTAGATACTGATAAAAAGAGTGATGGGAATATTTGGCATATCTGTGTCTAAATTCATTTGATAATCTCCAAACTTTTGAGAACTCAAAGCATTGGGTGAAAGTGGGGCATACTGAGGTATGAATTTCTTGGCTCGTTCGTCGGATTCAGATAAAACCGATAAAACTGCTTGTGTGGTTTTAAGTGTGTCGGGTTTAGGTTTCTTGACTTGTGCGGAAATTTTTAAAAGCCAAAAGTAAAACACAAAACAATCAGTATCTTTCTCATAGAAAGAGGGGAGTTAAAGTTTAAAATATGTGATTTTTTTTAGATACTTTTTGGAATGGATGTGAGGCAATGATTAAATTTAGCCGTACACAAAATCCCTCACATTTGGTTTTAGGCAATAGCTTATTGTTTAGACATAAAAAGGGTGTATCATCTCCCAATATTTTGTTGTATTAAGCTGTATTAGGGTTGTATTAAGTTGTATTAGCTTTGTATTTGGCTGTTTTACAAGTATATTAGGTTGTATTAGTATGTATTAGAGTTATATTAGCTGTATTTACGGTTGTATTAAGTTGTATTAGCTTTGTATTTAGCTGTATTAAGTTAAAAATAATGTGTTTTTCATGTAAAAAAAATGATAAAAGCAGTAAGAAATGGTGTTACAGTCATCATGTTTTGAATCTTAGAAAAAGTCATTAATATAACATTCGTTATAAAACCAATATGCCTTTTTTTCAATTGCTACCACTGATCAAAAATTGCACTTTTTTAAGATCGCAACTGTGTAATTATGCCTACCATTTTTGAAAAAATGATTCATTTCAAATAAAAAAGGCTAATTTTCCTGATTTAAAAAAATTAAATCCACTATGAAACATATAAAATCAATTTTAAAAACTTATCTCTAAAAATATAAATAGTTGATAATAACCATTTTATAAGAATATATTCAAAAAAATCAGGTTTCAGACCGCATGACAAACCAATTCTAATTGTTGGGCTTTACCCAACAATGGACTAAACAATCAATTTAGCATAGAAGTCACACTATTTTTGTAGGTTTTCAATTTTGTTGGGAGGAGAAATGCTGTCTAATTACTGAAACAAAACTACTATCATGAAATAAATTTGAAGAGTTTGTCTCCGAAAGATATTATAATTCCTAACAAAAAATTATCTCTTCCGATGTTTCAGTTTTTGTAAACGCTGTAAACACTTTGTAGATCAAAATTATGTAAACTATTGATAATCAGGTGTAAACAATGTTTACACTCTTTGTAAACATTGTTTACAGTTTTTGTAAACGCTGTAAACACTTTTTGTAAACATTGTTTACACTCTTTGTAAACGCAGTAAAAACTATTTTTTAAACACTATTATACAATATTTTTTGCCAGTTATTTTCAATACTTATATTATCAAGAAATATCATCAGAAAAACTATCACAGAGTTGAGTGACTCAAAACCTTGAGGCAGAACAGGTGGCAGACCCAAAGATTTATTTGAGCATTATCAACTTGTAGTCCCCTAAGTAAAAGAAATGTACGAAAAAGTAAAAAAGCAACTAAGAAACCATAAAGTTATTTGGAATGATTGGTCTAATCAGATGGACGTTTGTTTGGACTCGTACTTTCTATAATGTGGTAGGTAATATATAGGAATAAAATCAAGCAAATTTCCGAAATTTAGGTTTCACAATACAACTGCTATGAAACCACATGAACTCCTTATTCAACTGGACCTACTTTTTGGACTATATTTATACAATATATATATAGACGAGTTTTCAGAACTGTCTGGTTCAGAAAGCTACGACTTTCTGGACAATTGCAAACTCATACATTATAAGGAATTATTAAAAAATTATATTTTTAATAATTCCTATTTCTAATTTAGCACTTTCAAATGGCAAAATAAAAATTAAACTACTATAAAGCATGTTGTTTAATTAAATGATTGTTTATATGCCAAAGGGGTCATATTTGTCCGTTTCTTAAATAACTTACTGAAAGATTGAGAATGCTCGAATCCTAATTGAAAAGCAATTTCAGAAACAGACAACTCTGAAATTACCAAATATTCTTTTGCCACTTCAATCAATTTGTTATGAATGTGTTGTTGTGTATTCTGACCAGTTAATGAACGCAACATATCACTTAAATACCGAGGAGATACATTTAATTTTTCTGATATAAACTCTACTGTTGGTAGCCCGCTGTTAATAGTTTCCTTTTGCTCAAAATAATCATTTAGAATCCTCTCCATTTTTGATAATAAATCGTTGTTCACAATCCTTCTTGTAATAAATTGGCGTTTATAAAAACGATTGCTATAATTTAGCAACAATTCAATTTGAGATACCAGTACATCTTGGGTACTATCATCTATTGAGCCATTCAATTCCTCATATATATTATCAAAAATCTGAAAAATAATCTGTTTTTCTTTATCAGACAAGTACAGAGCTTCATTTGCGGCGTACGAGAAAAAAGAAAAGTTCTTAATTTTTAAAACTAATGGATAATTTAAGATTAGGTCTGGATGAAATAGCAATGTATAACCTGATAGGTCTTCGTCGTTTTCCCCTCTTGCCAACAGCTGATTAGGTGCAATAAAAGCCATTTTACCCTCATTGAAATCATAATAGTTTTGGCCATAGCCTATTTTTCCTTGGAAATTTACTTTATACGATATTTTATAAAAATTCATTAGAAGAGCCTTCGGTTGCTCGTCAAATGGTGTCTTCATATCGGCGTAATTAACCAGACTTACTAAGGGATGCAAAGGTTTTGGCAAGCCTAATACTTTATTTAATTCAGAAAGTGAATCAAATTTTACAACACTATCAATTTGTTTCATTGTTGTTTGTTAAGTATTACTTTCAAATTTCTAAATAACAATAGGAAGATTAAGCTTCTGTTTTAGTTCAATTCTGAAATTTTCTGCTCCTATTTTGCTTCGTTGCTGAAAAGTCTCTACCGAATCTTTACCTGCCAAATATCGCAATTGGTCTTTACCATCTGTGGCTGCCTCGTAAATCACTTCTGCTATTTCTTCTACTTCATTGAATTGAAAGAGTTGTCCATTGCTGATGAGTTTTCTCATACTTTCGTTTACAACTTCATACCCATTAGTATCTGCAAATTGCATTGCATTTACAAAATTGCTTTTGATACCCCCTGGTGCAACGGTTTTAATTCCAATATTAAACAAAGCAAGGTCGTATGAAATACTTTCACTAAATCCTTCCAGTGCCCATTTTGTAGCATTGTACACACTTGACAAAGGACAAGATGAAAATCCAAAAATGGAAGTAGTTGTAATAAAAAGCCCTTCTCCTTTTTGTTTGAAATATGGGATAAAAGCTTTGGTAACTCTGATAACACCCGTTAGATTGGTTTCAATTTGTTGTAAAATTTGTTCGTCAGTGGCATACTCCAATGCTCCTCCTAAACCATAACCTGCGTTATTGAAAACCACATCAATGTTTTGGTGGGCAGTGATGCTCTTAAGGGTTTCATTAATCTGTGAAACATTGGTAACGTCCAACGAAACTAAACTTACATTTTCTAATTGTATCAGTTCAGTTTCCTTTTCGGGGTTTCTCATAGTTGCTATTGCATTCCAACCTTTGGATTGAAATAGTTTTGCTGTGGCCTTACCCAATCCAGCTGATGCACCAGTAATTAATATCGTTTTTCTCATTACAGTATGTTTAATTTTTGTGATGCAAAATACGGTAATATAAAAATGAGAAAAGTTGCCAAATTGAGTTTGTTTGTAGCCAAAATTACAATCATGAATTATTTTTTATCTCAAAAAAACAGAATGAAATAAAAGCAATCAAGCTTAGTAAAACAACTAGTATTACAGTAAGATAGATGAAAAGGCTATTTAGATGGAAGAATGAGTAAAATATAAAAAAAAGAGAAACACCTGCTATTCCATAAGTTATTGGCTGTTTGTTATGTACTTCTTCATTATATTTCACAAAGTATGTTATGAATAGCACCCCAAGCAAAAATATTCCTATTGCGATACCTAATGATAACCTAAACAAATGAAATTGATAGAAGTCAGCATTATGAAATAGTTTGGAGAACGAAACCCCGATAATACCCAATGCCATTAAAGTAGGGATATAAACAAGGGCCATGAGGTTGCTCCAAAGAAATCCGTGCCTTATTTCTTTATCTGCCACCATAGAAAAAAACAACCACCACAAAGTAAACACAATCAAGATGCCAAACCCGAAGTTTATCCAAGTTAAAAAATTCAAGTGATTAACTTCCGAGATACCATTAACAACCCCAATCACAACCTCACCAAATATAATTATTGTAAAAAGTCCAAGGCGTTCGGTCATACTTTTAGAAAAAGAAAAATCATTGTTACTTCTCTTCAATTCTTTGGTTAATAAAAAAGGAGGCAGATAATTGAAGAAAATAGCTATTAAATGCCAATAAAAATTGAAGTTACTCGGAACTGACAATGAGAAGAGAAGGACAAAAAATGAAATTAAAAAACATATAGTATATGGTAGATTTAAGCGTCTGTGTGATTTATCATAAATACCAACACTCCACCATAAATAGGTTATAAAAACTTGCATTATCAAAATGACAATCGTAACACCCGTTTGGCTTTGAGAGGAACTTAAAGTTACCACTAAAGCGGCAACAATTATCATTTGCCAAAGCGTCATTAGATACGTTCTGAGTCCATTTGAACCGTGCAAATCATGGTATAAACTACCATTTAACCAGCCCCAAAATATAATACTAAATAGATAAAAATAGTTTTTTAAGCCTTCCAAACTAAAATCTTCTGATAAATGATGGGTGATTTTTGAAATCGCCAAAACATATACCAAATCATAAAATAACTCCAACCAGCTAATTTTTCTATCAGAAATTTCAGGAGAAAAGAATTTAGGTGGCCCCCACCAAGGTAAATTATTTTGTAGTTTCATTTCGGTAAATTTTAATATAAAAGTTCAATTCTAAACGGGTTTTCAATAAAATGACCGATACAAAAATTTATATTCACATTCGTATCGGTCATTTTTCAATTCACAGAAAAAAATTAGAATCCCGTAGACAAAGTATAGCTTTTCCAATGTTCCAATTCCTTGGATACTTCTTCCAATTTATTTTTAGAAATATCATAAGCATCTTGTCCTAAGAATAGGTGTAAAGGTGGGTTTTGTTCTTTACTCATTTGTATTAAAACATCTATTGCTTTATTAGGGTCTCCAGGCTGATTGCCATCTATTTCGTTTTGATGTGCAATCTGAGATTGTCTTGCTTCCAAGTATTCATCTATTGGATTTCTGGGTGCTAAAACGGAATCTTTCGACAAGAAGTTAGTTCTGAAATAGCCTGGATACACCAACGTGACATTTACTCCAAATGGTTTTACCTCTACTGCAAGTGCTTCTGTTAAACCCGCTACTGCAAATTTTGTAGAACAGTAAATCCCCCAAGCAGCAAAGCCTCCAACAAAACCACCAATAGAAGATATGTTAAAAATATGTCCTGATTGTTTTGCTCTTAAATGAGGTAATACTTGGCGAGTTACATTCAGTAGTCCAAAAACATTTACGTCATAATTGTTCCTAACCTCTTCATCACGCAGTTCTTCGACAGTACCAATTTGCCCATATCCAGCATTATTTACTAAAATGTCAATGGTGTTGAAATGCTTCAACGTTTCGACAACTACATCTTTGATACTTTTTTCATTTGTTAACTCAACTTCCAATGGAAGAAAGTTTTCAGTTGTATTACTAATAGCTTCTATTAATGATTGTTTACTTCTGGATGTAGCAGCCACTTGATAGCCATCATTCAAAAGTCGCTTTACAAGCGTAAGTCCTAATCCTTTTGAAGCACCTGTTACAAACCAAACTTTATTTTTTAAATTTTCCATGATTACTATTTTCTTTAACTGATATTTTCTTTAATATTTAATTGGGAATAATCTCTGCGAGCTCTATTACATTTCCCCATAAGTCAGAGAAAAAACCAAGACGTTTGCCAATTACAGGTAAATCAAAAGGCTCACCGAGTATGGTTACTCCTCTTTTGCTTAGTTCGGCCAGCGTTTCATCTACACTTTTTACATCCATACAAATGTGATGATAGCCGCTTGGGTGAAGGCTTTCGTTTAGGTCGGCATAGTTTGCTTTTGGCTCTGGGTTACCGCCAGCCAATAGTTCTATCCAAAAATTATCGTCATTGGCTGGAGCTAAATAAGCCAATTGTAAATCACCAAATGGCCATTCGTGAAGTAATCGAAAATCTAACTTTTCGATGTACCAGTTTTTAGTTTGCTCGTAGTCAGGAACTCTGAGAGCTACGTGAGCACCTCTCATGTTTTTAAAAACACTTTCTGTGTTTTTTGCAGGAATTTTGATTGTTACGTTTGCCATTTTTCTTTGTATTTAATTGTAGTAAATTAACAATACAAAGGTGGCAGAAGAGGCAGAATTAAGTTATATGGAAAACAATGCAAGTTTTATTAATTTCAAAGATGATATTGTTTTCTAAACTCGGTAGGGGTAAAACCTGTATTTTTTTTGAAGAAAAGATTGAAATTTGATTGTTCGGTGAAGCCAATACTATAACCTATCTCATGCAAATTCCAATCAGTTTGCACCAATAGTGCTTTTGTTTCATCCAATAGTCTATTACGAATATGTGTACTGACATTTTGACCAGTATGTTTTTTAATAATAGCATTAAGATGATTTGGATGTACTGCTAAGCTCGTAGCAAACTCCTTGGCAGTTTTAATTCGTATTGGGTTAGTATAATTGATTTGTGATGATTCTTTTTCAAGCAAGTTAAAAAACTGATGAACATATCTATACTCATCACTGACATTATCTGGTTTTGGGTATTTACCTGCCTTTATTCCTTCCAAAATTATCATTTGAAGAAATATTTGCATTGAATCTTCCGAGTACTCCGAATTCAATTTTTCTTCATCTTGCATCTTTTTAAAGTAGTTTTCAATCACTATCAGCTCATTTTCATTTAAACTAATGATACTTTTACTTTTATCATTGAATAACTGATATTTGTCAATTGCAGTTTTTAGCTGTGGATGGTGGTTAATATATTCTTTTTTAAATAGACAGAAGTAACCCGCACTTTCTGATGGTATTCTCTTCCATGAGATAATATCGTTAGGGTGTATAAATAATATTGTAGGCTTATCTATATTATATGTATTCAATCCCATCGTAAAAACGCCTTCTCCTTTTGAGATTAATAGCACCTTATAAAACTCCCTCCTATTCGGTGATAAGTAGTTTCGGCACTCGTTCTCTTCACGATTAAAAACACGTATGTTCCAATCTTCGTAATATTGACGAAAAACTGGGATTAAATCAGGAATATCTCGTAATGTATCAATTGCTTTGCTATCAATAGTATGACTTACCATCTCTATTTATCGAAATTTTGGAAAATTATTAAATTTTTATTGAAAAAAAATAATAAAAACAGTTCACTAAGACTTCTGTTTATTGATAACTGTAGTAACTACTCTTCAAAATTATCAAAAAAACTAATTTATTTTATGATTATTCAAATGAACTTTGTGGGATGTTATCTATAATTCACTTATTGTACAATTATATTATTGGTAGTTTTAAAATTACATAGCAGCTGTAACTATTTGAACCTTAGTAATCTCAAAATATCATTTTAATCTTTCAAGGTATTCGTAATATTTGTTTTTAATAAAGTTAATTTAAGCTTTCAACAATATTACTCTACAAGGTCATCAATGATGAAAAAGCAAAAAAAAACCGGCTTTTTTTGACCTAAAATACTAGCTTAGATTTCCTTTCTAATACTTACACTGCCTTCAAGTTTTCATAGTAACTAACTCGGTGATTTTTGTAAAATTATATATCTTTTATTGCAATCAAATATCTTCACAAATTAAAAGCTTCCCCTTTAGACACTAAAATTTTACTATTTGAACATTTTTTGACCTTCTCAACAAACCATTTTTGGACTTTTCAACAATCAAGTCAATGTTTATTTCGATATACCTTTGCACCATTAATTTAAAAAAGCAAATATGGAAAATAAAGAAATGGTATTAGTAACTGGTGGAAATGGCTTCTTGGCAATGCATATTATTCTGCAATTATTGAAAAGAAACTTTAAAGTCAGAGCAAGTTTACGCTCCTTAAAAAGTAAAGAAAAAGTACTTGAAACCTTAAAAGCTAACGGAATCAATTCGTTTGAAAATTTATCATTTGTAGAATCTGAACTCCTCAGCGACCAAAATTGGAAGGAGGCTATGCAAGACTGCAAGTATGTACTAAGTGTTGCTTCTCCAGTATTTTTGGATAAACCCAAAGATGAAACCGAGGCCATAAGGCCGGCCGTTGAAGGCATACAACGTATTTTAAGGTTTGCTAAAGATGCTAATGTTAAAAGAGTAGTAATGACTTCAAACTTTGGGGCGGTGGGTTTTAGCCAAACTGATAAAAGTAGAGATACCACCGAAGCAGACTGGACAGATACAAATATCAATGGACTTTCTGTGTATGAAAAATCGAAAACTTTGGCAGAAAAAGCAGCTTGGGAGTTTATAAAAAGAGATGGCAATGGTTTAGAATTTGCTACCATTAATCCCGTAGCTATTTTAGGCCCATCGTTGAATGAACATGTCACAGGAAGTTTCAATATCTTATTACACATGCTCGACGGCTCAATGAAGGCCATTCCCAATATTCCACTAAATATTGTGGATGTACGAGACGTAGCAGACCTACACATCAAAGCCATGGAAAACGCCTCTGCTAATGGTCAAAGATTTATTGCTACTGCTGATGGACAAATATCGATGCAGGAAATAGCTGAGTTAATTAGAAACTCCAAGCCAATGTTTGCATCGAACGTATCAACCAGAAAAATACCTAACTTAGTATTGAAATTAGCTTCATTATTTAATGAAAAAGCCAAAGAAGGGTATTTGCTATTAAGAATGAATAGAAAAGTAAGTAATAAGAAGGCCAAAAATATGCTTGGGTGGAAGCCCATGAGTACTCAAGAAGATGCAATTCTGGCTTCTTTAGAAAGCATTATAAAATTCAATTTAATAAAGTCATGAAAATGAAAGAAGGTTGGTACAATAAAATTTTTGAAGCCGATAGAATTACTCAAAAAAAAATTCTATGTGAGCTGAGGTGCGGATTGTTATTCTACTTTGAAAATGAGATTTTAAAAACTTAAATTTACTATGGTTTTTAAATATTTTGCCTAACCAAAGAATGGCACCAAGTGCAATAAAATGATAGATTTAACAAAAGACCTTCTTATAAATATTCTTAACGAGCAATTTATACCTGACCATATATTTGTTTATGTGGCTGGTGGGAGTATTAATTGTTTTGATGGTCACAAAAGTTATGCTTTCAAATCGGGCGAATACTTCATAGCTCGTAAGAATCGCTTGGCTCGATACAAAATAGCTGACGATAACTTTGAACCAATAATGTTTTGTTTTGACTCGACCTTTTTAAAAAATTATTCGGAAGAAAATAAAATAAATTCATCAGAATTCCCATCTCTCGATACTTTTATTAAGCTTAAAAAGAATACGCTTATTAAGCAGTTTATAAAATCATTAAAACCCTATTACTTAGCTCAAAATACGCTTGACCCAGCCTTTGCAGATGTAAAATACGAGGAACTTTTGATAATACTCTTAAAAAGTCAACCAGAATTGACAAAACTATTATTTGATTTTGGTATTCCAACAAAAATAGATTTAGAAAAATTCATGCAGAAAAATTACCAATTTAATGTAAGTATAGCACGATTGGCCTTTCTAACTGGCAGAAGTCTATCTGCTTTTAAAAGAGACTTTAAAACAATTTTTAATGATAGCCCCAGTCATTGGTTGATTCAAAGACGATTAGAAGAGGCATATTTTCTAATTTCAAAACAAAAAAAGAAGCCATCGGTTGTTTATTTAGATTTGGGCTTTGAAGATTATTCTCATTTTTCTTTTGCTTTCAAAAAGAAATTTGGGGTGGCCCCAGCCGCACTTAATTTATAGGAATCTCACTATAAAGCACTCGTTTTTTACATACATTCTTCAAGGCTACTTTTAAAGGTCTATCCCGTTCTCCAAAGCCACTAAGTATTTTTGTGTATCGAATTTAAAAAGATGCGGGGCTTTATTGGCATTGCCAATCCTTTTCTCATCAAGTTTAATTAGAAAATCTTGGCTGACTAACGATTTATGAAAGTTTCGTCTGTCAAATTGTTTATTGAGAATGGTCTCGTACAATTTTTGTATCTCTGAAATAGTAAACTTTTCTGGTAAAAGATTAGAAATGGGCATAAATCTAATGTCTTTTCTTAATGTTTTAAGGGCTTTTTCTACCATTTCATTGTGGTCAAAAAGCATTAGCGGTAATTCAGAGATTTGATACCACTTACATTCGTCTGTAACTAAATCTGGTACTGCAGTTACTTTTTCAAAATCGAGCAACGCATAATAACCCACCGAAATTACCCTACCCAATGATTCGCCTGTCTTAAATGAACCACCAAATGCTGTCTCAAGGTACTTATAGGTTTCAGATTTACTGTAATTCTTATTACGAATTACATCTCCAAAAGTATGAAATTGTTGCAAAAAATGATTTTTTAAACCCGTTCGTTCTACCAATATTCGGACGGCCGCATCGTTCAGATTCTCATCAGGAAAAATCCGTCCTCCTGGTAAGCTCCACTTGTCGGTATTTTTCCATTTTAAAAGCAATACTTTCAACTCGCCTCCATTAAAACCGAAAATCACAAAGTCTATTGATACTTCTTTAAGTGACCTCTCTAATATATTTTTTAAAATGTTGCTCATCCAATAATTCGTTGTGGGTACAAAATTAATTTTTTTGTGCGTAAATATTACACATTAAGAAAATTATATTATTATTGCGTAGTTTTTACACATTAAGAAAGTTTAATAATAATTTTTATGAGAAATTTTCTATTTCTTCTTATCCTTTTTGTACCACTGCTCGGTTTTTCGCAAACACCTGAAGAAAACCGCTTTGAAAAAGTGGTATTAGCACAAAACCTAAACGAACCTATGGAGTTGGCGGTCTTACCCAACGAGGATGTCTTATTCATTGAGCGACACGGGGCAGTAAAATTGTTTAATAATACCACAAAAAAGACATCTATCATCGCAACTATACCAGTGAGCACCACCTATAGAAGTACTGAAGGAGTAGAATCTGAGGCTGAAGATGGACTTTTAGGATTAAATATCGACCCTAATTTCTCAAAAAATCACTGGATATATTTGTATTATTCGCCAGCTGGTGCCGAAGCAAAAAATATACTGGCACGTTATACTTTTATCAACAATACTTTAGACATTTCGTCTAAAAAAGTTATCCTTGAAATACCCACACAGCGAACTGACTGCTGTCATACGGGTGGTTCGATTGATTGGGATGCTGCTGGAAACCTGTACTTATCTACTGGCGACAATACGAGTCCTCGTGCCTCAGATGGATATTCTCCAATTGATGAGCGTGCAGGTAGGTCGGCCTTTGATGCCCAAAAATCGTCGAGTAATACCAATGATTTACGAGGTAAAATTCTGAGAATCCATCCAGAAGCTGATGGAACCTATACCATCCCTGAAGGAAACCTTTTTCCTAAAAATACGCCAAAAACTCGCCCAGAAATATATACTATGGGACACAGAAATCCTTTCAGGATATCAGTAGATAAAAAAACGGGTTTCGTGTATTGGGGCGACGTAGGCCCCGATGCTGGGACAGATTCTACTGGTTTGGGGCCAGCCGCAGAAGATGAGTTTGGACAAGCCCGAAAGTCAGGCAATTTTGGTTGGCCGTATTTTGTTGGCGACAACAAAGCATTTTGGGATTTTGATTTTGAATCCAGAAAATCAGGAAACAAATTTAATCCTGAAAAGCCAATCAATAATTCTCCGAATAACACTGGATTACAAGAAATTCCACCTGCTCAAAAGGCTTTCATTTGGTATCCTGCAAGCGAGTCTAAGCAATTCCCATTGTTAGGTTCGGGTGGTAGAAGTGCCATGGCTGGTCCAGTTTTTCATAAAGCCGACTTCCCCAATGCCACAAGAGTATTTCCTGAATATTATGAAAACAAATTGTTTATTTATGAGTGGATGCGTGATTGGATAATTGCCGTTACGATGAACGAAAAGGGGGAATATTCAAAAATGGAGAGGTTTCTTCCAAACCTAAAACTTGAACACCCCATAGAAATGGCTTTTGGCCCAAACGGCGATTTATATTTGCTCGAATATGGTCAAGGTTGGTTTATGGCTAATCCCGAATCGAAATTGGTACGTATCGAATACAACGGTGGTAACCGAAAACCAAAAGTTATGGCATCTGCCGATAAATTAGCAGGAGCATTGCCATTAAAAGTTCAGTTTTCAGCAGAAGGAACGGTTGATTTTGACCGTGATTCTCTTACCTATGAATGGAAATTGATAAACAGTAAAGGAGCTGTTTTGGCTCTTTTAAAAGAGAAAAACCCGCAGTTTGTATTCAAAAATGTAGGTAGATACAAAGCAGTTCTCACCGCAACCGATGCCAAAGGTTTGAAGAATTCGAGCGAAATTATATTGGTTGCTGGAAATGAACCACCTCAAGTAACTTTAGATATTACTGAGGGCAATAAAACCTTCTTTTTCCCAAACAAAAAAATTAGCTATAAAGTCAATGTTACTGACAAAGAAGACGGTAGTTTGGCGGACAAACGAATTGTGCCTTCAAATGTAAAATTTATGGCCAATTACCAAGACTCAGAAGATAATAGTCAAGAACCTAAAGGGCATCAATTTTCTGCATCTACGTTTACAGCAGGTAAAAACTTGATAGCGGCCAGTGACTGCAAAGCCTGCCATTTTGAAGATAAAAAGTCGGTTGGACCATCATTTGTTGAGGTTTCTAAAAAGTACAAAACAAGTTCAACAGCAATAGATGTGCTTTCGCAGAAAATTATAAAAGGTGGTGCTGGAGTTTGGGGTGAAGTGGCCATGTCGGCTCATCCAAGTGTTGGACTTCCGGAAGCTAAGCAAATGGTCGAATATATTTTAAGTCTGGGTGAAGAGAAAAAAGCCCCCAAATTATTGCCTACAACCGGACAGTTAGCATTTAAAATACCTTCAGGACTTGATTTAAGCAAAGGCGTCTATAAACTTACAGCATCTTATACTGATAAAGGAGCCAATGGCATGCAAGCATTATCTCATGAAAAAACCATCACTTTGAAAAATCCAGTGTTGGCACTTGGTTCTGCGGATGCGATGACCAAAGGTATAATGCGGTATAAAACAGGCACCATGGATTTACCAATTGTGATAGCAGCTAATAGTAATTTGAGTTTCAATAATATCGACCTAAAAGGTATTACTCGCCTTGAGATGACCATAGTGGCACCTGTGCAACAACTAAATTCCCAAGGAGGAGTAGTTGAAGTTCATCTTGATTCACCCGATGGCCCTATTTATGGCATAAGTGAGTTTGTACAGCCTAAAGACGACCCGAATTTATTTAATGGAAAATCAAAACCAGTTCCGTATAAAATCCCGATTACACCTGTAAATGGTATTCATAGTCTATATTTTGTTTTCAAGAACGAAAAAGCCAAAGGGGCATTATTTGTCCCGCTTACAGTAACTTTTATTTCAGAATAATTCTCAAAATATTTAAACATAAAAACATGAAAAACTCTCGTCGTCAGTTTATTAACCAATTGGGATTAGCCACCGCAGGGCTTGGCTTATCAAGTATTTTGCCTACTGAATTATTGGCAAATACCGCAAAACCTTTCACCTTTGAAATCTCATTAGCCGAATTTTCCTTTGCTTCCGAACTATATACTGGTAAAATGACCAATATGGATTTTCCTGAAAGAGCAAAAAAAGTGCATAATATAAATGTTTTAGAATATGTTTCTGGATTTTTCAACAACAAACATACCGACCAAAAATACCTGCAAGAACTCAAAACACGATGCAATGATTTAGGCGTTAAAAATCATTTAATTATGGTTGATGGCGAAAACATTACCGCTCTTGACGACAAAAAAAGGCAAAAAGCAGTTGAAAGCCATTATGCATGGGTGGAAGCTGCCAAATTTTTAGGATGCAGTGCTATCAGAGTGAATCTGGGTGATGCTATGGCAATGATGACAGGTAAACCTGAAGAAGGAACAAAAGAAGTTGTAGCCAAAGCAGCCGTTGATGGATATACTAAATTAGTCGAATTTGCGGGAAAAATGGGAATCAATGTGATTGTTGAAAATCATTTTAGTTATTCTACTGATGCTGATTGGTTGGTGGGTATTATGAAACAAATTCCAGCCAAAAACAAAGGTTTTCTCCCAGATTTTGGGAATTTCTGTGCCGAAAGGACCAAACCTGCTGCAATGGACATCAAGAGTATCATTGCGACTAAATGTCTAAAAGAATATGATAAATATGACGGCGTTAAGAAAATGATGCCGTTTGCTAAAGGTATCAGTGCTAAAACCCATAAGTTTGATTCCAATGGGATGGATTTAGATACCGATTTCATGAAGATGTTTACAATCATCAAAAATTCTGGTTGGACAGGCGGATATGTGGGCGTAGAGTACGAGGGTGGTTTATTACGAGATATGGGCGGTGACAATTCTTATCTTTCCAATGACGATGGTATTCGAGCTACCAAAGAACTATTAGAGAAAGTGTTAGCCAAATTAGGAAAGTAAAATAGATATTAACCAAAGCTATGTGTTTGAGCATAGCTTTGGTTGTTAGTAATTTTCAAATTGAGATATATTCATAACCTTCATAGTACTACTGTTGAGTTAGTTGAAAGAACCTATACAACTGAAGAAGAAGAACCTTTTGTTATTGAAAGTCTTTTGTTATTCTACTAAAAACAACTCACTCATTTGTCTAACAAAAACCAATTTCAATTAAAACTCTCTCTAAATTCTAATGGGCTAAGTAAAGTTTTTGTTTTAAATAATTTGCTAAAGGATTGTGGATGCTCGAAACCTAATTCATAAGCGATTTCACTTACCGATAATTCGGTAGTTGATAATCTTTCCTTAGCTTTTGATATTAATTTCTCATGAATGTGTTGTTGCGTACTGAGTCCTGTAAGTGAGGTGAGAAGCCCTCTCAAATAGCTTGCTGAGAGATTGAGTTGATCTGAAACATATTGGACAGTCGGAAGACCTTTTGAAATCATTTCTTCATCCTCAAAATAACGATTGAGTATATTTTCTAATTGCTCCAATATTTGGTGATTTGTTTTTTTTCGAGTAATAAACTGCCTGTTGTAAAACCTTTGAGCGTAATTTAGGAGAGTTTCGATGTAAGAAATTATTATTTCTTGACTAAAAGTATCAATGTTTGAATTATATTCTTGGCGTATATTTTCTATTATGCCATTTATAATTACTTCCTCCTTTTCTGAAAGAAAAAGTGCCTCATTTGCAGCATAATTGAAAAAATCATACTTCTTTATCTTTGAAGCCAATGAGGAATTCCACAAAAAATCTGGGTGAATAAATAGCATCCATCCTCGAAGGTTAGGAGGGGTGCCACCTGCTTCCCCTCGTAATATTTGACCAGGTGACATAAATGCCATTAATCCTTCATCAAAATCATATTTTTGCTGACCATATATTAAATTATCGCAGCCACGTTTTATAGAAATTACATAGAAATCAAAAATAACCGAATTCACTTCGGTATGATTTTTAAATTGAGATACGTCCACAAGGCTAATGAGTGGGTGATTTGGTTTTTCAAGACCAGCAATTTTATGGCCATCTGTGATGGTTTTTATTCGTATAGGAGGTAAACTTTGCATTTAATAAATGGATTTAATTTTTGAACGGATATTTAAGCCAAATCATTACCAAAGGCATTATCAAAAAAGGAATTTCAATCAATACCATCTTATAATTTTCTACCCTTATGGCAAATGCCATGATTGTAATAATAACAAAGGCGTTTAATAAATTACCCAAAAAGAAAGTTTTAGGAATGAGCTGAAGCACTGCTATCAAAATGCCCAAAATGCCCATATATTTCATACTGGACTCGTTCAGCCCCAGTTGTGCAATCATCTTTTGTTGTTCAATTGTAGGCGTTTTGAAAGAATCTAAACCATGTTTGAAATTTAACCCAGCCGAAGCTATCAAAAGGACTAATGAAATTATATTTTTTATCATTTTATTTAGTTTTATGTGATTTGTAAACTATAAATATAGGCAATATTGCTTTTTTATCGAAGTTTTATAGCATTATTCCTAATTGTTAATCATCAAGAAAAAACTATTGATGCTAAAATTTAACATCTGCTAATTGTAGCGATACTTCCCATAACTTTGCGGCCACATTTTTATCTTCTGCTTGTACAGGTATTTGTGAGAGTGAAGGAAATCCACGAGTTTCGCTCATTTTGTGAGGTCCATAATACGAACCTCCTATTGCATCTGGTGAAGTAGCCGCAAATAAAGTTGGCAATGCTCCTTGGGCTGGTGCTTGGAATAAAAAAGGGAAAAGCGTTCGCATCATTCCAGCAAAACTCCATCTACCAGCACCCGTTATAAGAAGATTGGTACGAGAAACACCTGGATGAGCGGCTAAACTCAGAATGCCCCAACCGTTTATATCACTTTGGCGTTGAAGTTCAAACGCAAACATGAGATTAGCGAGTTTTGATTGAGCGTAAGCAACCATAGGAGTGTAAGAAGACTTAGACTGAAGGTCGTCGAAATTAATTTTTCCCGCACGATTCGCAACGCTTGAAACTGTAACAACTCGTGCATCTTTCGCTTTACTTAACAAAGGTAAAAGTTGAGCTGTTAAAGCAAAGTGTCCGATATGATTCGTGCCAAATTGTAACTCAAAACCATCTGCTGTTTCGAGACGCTCGGGCGGAGTCATTACCCCAGCGTTATTTATTAGAAGATTGATAGCTTGTCCTTTTGAAATCATTTTTAAAGCAAAATCTTTGATTGATGAAAGATTTGCAAGGTCAATTTTCTCAAAACTCACTTTTGCTATCTGATTAACCTGTTTTATCTTGGCAATCGACTCAGCTCCTTTTTGCGAGTTACGCCCCATCATTATCACATTCCAACCTGCCAATGACAACGCCAGTGCATCTTCATAGCCAACTCCTTCTGTACTACCTGTTATTACAGCTAAACCTTCACTTCTTTGCGGAATATCACCTGCTGTCCAATTTTCGATTTTCATATTATTTTTAAATTCACCATTCATTGTGGTTAGAATACTTGTTTTTAAATTTCAAACTAAAGAAACTACCGCTCCAAGTTTGACTATTTTTAGATGATTATCTATTTTAAAAAAGGTCAAAGTATTTGATCTGCATCTTTTATGTTGTTTTTGCATTTTCAAATGCTTGTTGAAGGGGTAAAGAATATAGTCTAATACCTGTCAAATCGAATATGGCATTGGCTATAGCTGGTGCAATGGGCGAAATTGGCGGTTCACCTACACCAGAAGGTTTATCGGAGCCTTCATGTAAAATGACTTCAATTTTAGGAGTATCTTTAAGGGTAACTACCTTGTATAAATGAAAATTTGTTTCTACAAATTGACTATCTTCAATGGTTCCTTTTTCATAAAGTGAGGCACTGATTGCCATCATTGTAGCTCCTTCTACTTGCTGCCTGATACCATCAGGATTTATAATTTTGCCGGGGTCAATAAACTGAACTACATTTTTTACCTTTATCAATCCATCTTCAATTTTTATCTCTACCACTGCTGCCGAGATAGTTTTATGGTCCTCACAAATAGCCATGCCTCGACCAACATCTATTGGTTTAGCGTTACTCCACCCTGATTTTTGGCCAATAAGTTCAAGGATTTTTTTTCTTCTTTTCAATTTTTCATTGTTCTCACAGTGATTCAATCTAAATTTGAGTGGATTGATTCCTGCTTGGTGAGCCAAAATATCCATAAAACTTTCTATGGCAAAAGTATTGGCAAACATACCTACCCCACGCCACATGCTTGTTTCAAATGGAAGGTTATTATGCCATATAGTGGTTTTAATATTGGGAATGCGATACGCACATCGAGAGCCATGACCAGCTACAATAAAATCTGCTCCCAAAATGGTTTCTGCAATGGCAGGAACTGCCTTAAATGCCATCGGTCCAGTAGCAATATCATGTTCAAAAGCCAGAATATTACCATCATTACCCAATTTTCCTTTTAAAACGTGATGTGTGTTGGGTCTGACATACCCATTTTGAAATTCTTGCTGACGGGTATAAAGTAAGTGAACAGGTTTCCCAACGGCTTTTGATAACTTTGCCGCTTCTACGGCATTGCTCTTAAATGCCTTCCTCCCAAAACCACCTCCTAAATAAGCAGGAATGATGTCAATATTTTCCTTATCAATGTCTAAAGCTTCCGAGACTGAAGTTTGAATGTAAGTCGGATTTTGAAAAGAAGTATAAATCGTCACTTTATTTTCTTTAAAATCGGCAACTACTATTGATGGCTCTAAACAGGCATGAAAACCAATTGGGGTGCGAAATTCGCCAGTGATTGCTTTGCTTGGCACTTTATTGGTATCACCGTCATTTTGAATATTAACCTCATTCCCATTTCCAACTGTCATTAATTTTTCAATGGCTTTGGTGTTAATATTCGGAGCATAATTCCAATCGGCTTTTATGTTTTTTATAGCAGATTCAGCAGCAAATCTGGTAGTTGCTACAATACCAACCCACTCCTTTTCTTCAATTATTTTTAAGACTCCTTCTGTATTTTTAGCATTATTGGTATCAACACTTTTTAATTTCCCATTAATATATGGGCTATAAAGTACAGCACCATAGACCATATCAGGCAAAGTTGTATCAATGCCATAAATAGGTTTTCCAAGAATTTTATCTGGTAAATCAATTCTTATTTGCTCTTTACCGACATATTTAAAAGTTGAAGTTGGCCTTAATGCAGGTTTTTCAGCAATTTCCCATTTGGGAATCTGCTTGGCTAAGTCGGCGTATGATATTTTTTTATCACCAGCTATTAGCATTCCATCTTTTGTAGATATGTTGGTAATAGGAACATTCCATATTTTAGATGCTTGTAGTTTGAGCGTTTCTCTCAATGTGGCAGCAACTTCTCTGATAATTACATAAAATGAGGAAGTGCTATTACTTACACCAGTGTTTGAAAGGACACCATTTTTAGAATTGGCATGTACTACCTTTATTTTATCAAGCTGAAAATCTAATTCCTCTGCTGCAAGCATGGCGAAACCTGTAAAAATACCTTGTCCCATTTCGACTTTTGGGGATTTTAGTGTAATGGTATTATCGGCATTCAATTCAAACCATAATTTGGGGTCTAAATCAGATACATCAGCTGCTATTTCCATTTCAGAAGTGAAATCACTAATTTTTCTTCTAATAGGCCCTCTTCCAAAATAAAGTAATGCCAATGCTCCTGCCAAGCCCGAGCCTGTTATTGCTAAAAAATTTCTTCTAGAAAATCTCTTTTTGTTTTTTTTATCAGTGTTTTCCATCGTTTTTCAATTTTGCTGCTAAAAGAATTGCTTTAATAATTCGAGGATGTGTACCACAGCGACAAATGTTTGAAATACCGTTTTTTATGTCTTCCTCACTGGGGTTAGGGTTTTCTTCTAATAACTTAGTCGCTGCCATCATAAAGCCAGATTGACAATACCCACATTGCGGTACTTGAATTTCAAGCCAAGCCTGCTGTACAGGATGCAAATGTTCATTTGATTCAGAAAGCCCTTCAATTGTAGTTATTCGCTTGCCAATAGCCATTCTCACAGGATAAGAACATGACCGAACCAGCTCGCTATCTACATGAAGCGAGCAAGCACCACACAATGCCATACCACAACCAAATTTAGTGCCTTTCAGATTTGCTACATCTCTGATTAGCCAAAGTAATGGCATATCAGGGTCGGCATCCATTTCTAAAGCCTTGTTATTTATTGTTAAGTTTAATTTCATTATAATTATGTTTAAAAAATATATTCTACACTGGTCAACAAAGGCTTCTTCAACACAGCAAAATGCCCCTAATCCGTGCTTGTTCATAACCATACAAAGTTCAACATTGCAAAATTTTCATCTGTAATCAAAACGACTTTTGATGTAGCCAAAAAGCATAATTTCGATTATTTACTAGAGCTGTATTGTTAAACCTCGTTGTTGAAGCGGTTTTAGGTTTAAATTTTCATTCGCATTGAATGAACTTGAAAGGAACACCATTGAGGTTATTTTTTAGTACTTTTCCTTCAGCATTTTCTAAATCTGAAAATGTTAACGGATGAGATTCAATCAGAGGATTTATTTTTCGGATTCATATAATACTATGGTGATATTTACAACGGCACACAGCTAATATGCGGTTGAATGCTTTAATGTCAGTGCGGTAGGTTATTTGTTGAATCTATTTTAGTTCAACAGGCTTTTATAAGCGAAGTGGTCACCATTATTCGGGTGCATCATTTTTGCATTCTACCCATAAAGGAATCCTTTCTGTTCGGAATAGGACTATTCATACAGGTATCATAGAAATTCCAATTGGTAGTAGATTTGAAGTAGATTTTTTTATGGTATATCGTTGAAAAATATTACAAAACTTTAACAGTAAGTCGTTTAGCTCTTGTAATAAAAATCAATTAATTGAATGATGACCGAAATTGTAATGGACTCAAATTAGTTTTACTTTTAAACAATTTACTAAACGATTGGGAGTATTCAAAACCCAGTTGGTAAGCAATTTCACTCACTGAAAAGTCAGTAGTCGATAATACTTCTTTGGCTTTTTCAATGAGTCTGTCTTGTATATGTTCCTGCGTACTTTTTCCTGTCAGGGCTTTGAGTAAGCCGCTTAAATAGTTTGGTGAAATATTTAAGGTTTTGGAAATGTATTGCACAGTGGGTAATCCTTTTGCTCCTAAATCATCACTGTTGAAATAGCCCTCAAGCACATTTTCTAAGTTATTGAGAATAGTATGGTTGGTTATTGTTCGTGTTATAAATTGGCGGTTATAAAACCTATCAGCATAATTGAGCAATACTTCAACTTGTGAAACGATTACTCTTTGGCTGTATTTGTCAATATTGGAGTTATGTTCCTGATTGATATTTGAAATTAAACCTTCAATAATAATTTCTTCTTTATCCGAAAGAAAGAGTGCTTCATTTACGGCATAACCAAAAAAATCGTACTGCCGTATCGTTTTTGCTAATGAAGTATTCCATAAATAATCGGGATGAATGAGTAAAATCAAGCCTGTACCCAGATTGGTTACGTCTGGCTCTATTTCAATTTTTAATAATTGGCCTGGAGCTATAAAGAACAAGATACCTTCATCAAAATCGTACTCTAATTGCCCATATTTTATTTTGCCAAGAATATTTTTTTTTAGAGCAATTGAGTAAAAATCATAAATCCAAGAAATTGAGTTATTCTCTGCTGATTGCTTCAAATCCTCATATTTTATAACGCTTATGAGCGGATGTGCTGGTTTTGACAGCCCCTTAATCCGATGATATTCAGTAATAGATTTTATTCTTTTAATGTTATTAGAAGTCATCACCCTATCGTATTTTATTTAGATAACCACTTTGCAAATATCTTATTATAAAATGGTAATATAACATAAACCATTATAGGAACTAAGCTCCCTGTGAGTAAAAGTGTACGTAAAAGCAAAGGTATTATCATTAAATACTCACCAAAAAGAAAAAATATTAAGGTGATTAATGGGTAGATTGCAAGCCAAATCAAAAAAGCTCTTTTGTGTTGTGTATTATTATTGATTTGTCTTATTTTGAATTGTACGCTGCAACAAAATCATTTACAAAATCTTCTAATTTTATTTTTCCAAGCTTAGGTTTGTGTAAATAAAAATTCTTGGCTAAATCCCCTTTGTACATACTATCAAACATATCTACAAAGCCTTGGGCAAGCAATGGTGGCATACCAAAAGCTTCCATGCTTTTTTGAACTTCCTGATTGCTTATTACCATCCATTTCAAATCTGGTTTGCCTATTGCTGTTCCTAAAACCGTCGCAATTTCGTGACCATTACGTTCATCACTTGCAACATATCGCACTTTGTTTTCAGAATGCAAGTTTTGGATTTCTTCGGCAACAACTTCGGCAATATCAGCTGGTGCTACCATTGGAAACTTGCGGTCACCACCATAATTAGTCTTTATTACACCTTGATACTTAACCATATCAATGAAGTTGTTGAGATTATAATAAAAATAAGTTGGTCTAATGTGTGTAATATTTACAGTTACTAAGCGATTAAGTATCTTTTCTGCATCATAAGCACCCAACAAAATGCCAGTTCCTTTATCCAAGTCTGCACCAAAAGTGCTTAAATGTATCACACGGCCTACTTTTGCATCCTGTATAGCTCGAAAATAATTATTTGCGATTCGGCTATAATACACCCTTCGGTTAGGTTCGCTAAAATCAGCAGGTGGTACCATACAAAATACCGCATCAGCTCCTGTGAAAGTTTGTGTTAGGAATGATACATCTTCCAATGAACCGATAGCAGCTTTAGCTCCCAATTCTTCTATGTTTTTTTGTTTTTCAGGTTTACTGCTTATAACAGTAAGCGAATGTCTTTCATGTATTAAAATTGTTGCAAGCGGCATACCAATATGCCCTAATGAGCCTGTGATGATAATTTTCATTTTGTCATTTTTTATTTCCTGCAAAATTCAGCATTAAATAAAAAATAGCTGTATCCAAATCTACTTTTGTTGTGTTGGAATGTATGGTTGTTTAATTATGTCTCCATGAAAACTATTATGAGAGCTAAATTTTGCATGAGATTTAACAATCATACCGAAAACACCTCAGTATAGTCATTCATTTACTAAGCAATTTGTTTTTAACCACCAAACTTATTACTCGCTCTTTTAGGTTTCTACTTACGGGAATTATATGATTTTGAATACTTATTTCATTATTTTCTATACCATCAACTTTCGAGATAGCTACCAAATACGACTTATGTACCCGCAGAAATGTTTTTGAGTCAAGATATTCTTCCACGGTTTTCAGTGGTAAAAGGGTCATATATTTACCTCTGCCGGTATAAATCATTACATAGTTTTGAAGTGCTTGCACAAACAATATTTCGTCAACCAGAATTTTCTCATATTTACTTTCGCATTTGATAAAAATAAAATCAGGCTCGTTATTCTGAGGTGGGGAATTAAAAGACCGACTTTTCAAGGAGTATAGTTCTTTAGCTTTGTTGGTTGCCTTAAAAAAGCGATTAAAAGTGATGGGTTTAAGCAGATAATCTACCACATCAAACTGAAAACCTTCAAGAGCATAATTTGGGTAGGCGGTAGTTAGTATTACCATTGGTAAATTCGTCTTAATTCGCAGAAAATCAAGTCCTGTCATGTGTGGCATCTGAATATCCAGAAATATGAGGTCAACAGCTTGGGTCTCAAGAATTTTGTTAAGTTCAATTGGGTTTTCGGCAATACCGATAAGGCTGAGATAATCAATTACCTCAACATATTTCGTTAGACCTTCACTTGCCAAAGGCTCATCATCTACTATGACACATCTAAGTTTCATTCAAAAATATTATCAAATTCTCAAACCTCTTTGGCCCCATTTTTTTTGAATATTTTATCAAAAAAAACAAATTGATATGTTAATGCATTTTCCCAATAGTCCCAGGTGTGTCCGCCGCTTCTTTCAGTATAATCATGCGGAATATTTTGTGCAACCATTTTTTCATGTAAGCTCCTGTTTACGTCAATTAGATAGTCATACACTCCACAATCAATACTTATTGGCATGGCATTTTTCTTCAATAGTTCCAACATATTTACAATGGAGTTTTGCTTGAAAATTTCAGACTCAGGGTTTGAAGTGCCTAATATTCGCTCAAATTCTCTCTTTGTACCTGATAAATCACCAGAGATTTTAAATTTTGTATAATTCATATCTACTCCGCCACTTATCGAACCCGCACAAGAATACACTTCAGGATGCCGAGCCGATAAATACAATGCTCCATGACCACCCATAGAATAGCCTGTTATCGCTCGACCAGTTTTACTCTTTACCGTTCGATAAAGAGCGTCTATTTTTTCAATCACTTCTTTTGAAACATGGGTTTCAAACTGACTTTTTTTATCAAAAGGGCTGTCTATATACCAACTATATATCTCACCTTCAGGCATTACGATGATGGTATTATATTGGTCAGCAAGACTGGTTAAAAAACTTTTATTAGGTGTTTTATTTAGCCATGTATTAAAATGCCCCATGGCACCATGTAACAAATAAACAACTGGATAATTTTTGCCGTTTTTGGCGTAAGAAGCTGGCTTAATAATGGCTGCTTTATAGGTAATTTGCATTGCTTCACTCTGAATTTTTACAGTATCAACCTCAGCAGCATTAGATTGCAGGCAAATTATATAAAATACGAATAAACATAAAGGTTGAAGAATATTCATGATTGTAAGGTTAAATAAATTTCACTAAAGTCAAAATATATAAATATTAGGTAAATTACATGAAAGTAAACGATGGTTATTTGAAAAATAATAAATTTAAATTCTTTGGGAAGTCATGCAGGTTTCAATCACATTTGTTGCTTTGAAAGCTGTAATTTTAGATTCACTGTAAAAATATTAGAACTGTCTTGAATATCAAGATAATATTTATCGGAATACAAAAGTTGCAGTCTGCGTTCCACATTTTTCAGACCAATACCCGAATTTTCAATACTCAATTCTCTACTGTAGCTATTTTCAACTATTAATTCTAATACTTCTGATTCTTTCACTGAACATCCAAGTTTTATGAAATTCTTCTGTGTTTTTCCTTTTGAAACGTGCTTGAAGGCATTTTCGACAAATGGCAATAACACAAATGGTGCGATTATAACTCTCTGAGCTGATTCATGGTCAATTTCAAATAAAAGCTCAGTCTGATTTTCGTTGAGTCGTAAAGACTCCAATTCGATAAAATTCTCCAAAAATTGTAAGTCTTTGCTCAATAAAATCTCTTGGTCATTGCATTCATAAAGTTGATAACGAAGCATTTCTGAAAAGCTCGCCAGCGATTCCGATGCCAAATCGGGGTTTTTGTGAATCAAAACAAAAATAGAATTGATGGTATTGAACAAGAAATGAGGATTGATTTGAGATTTTAGATACTTCAATTCAGTCTCAAGATTGTCCTTTTCAAGAGTCAGGCGTTTCCTTTCGGCATTCAGCCAGTTTTTGCCCAATTTTATACTCATAGCCAAGGTCATCGATCCCAACGTAGATGGTAGTGCTGCTGTAGAAAAAATGATAAACCACTGGTCTGTACGTTTGTTGAATAATTCAAAAAAAGTAAGTTTTGAATAATAAGCATTTAAAAAATAGCCCGCCGTGATAAAACCTGTGCAAACCAAAACTGTAAGAATAACCAACAAAATATAGCTGCGGTATTTGCCGACATACAAAAATTTCGGAATCAAATAATACAAATTAAAATATGCTCCAGCTGCTTGAAAAATAATATATCCAATAAATTTAACAGGCAATTCTCCTTTAAAAAGGTATCCAATTACCCCATCGAAATTACCCACATTAATCATCATCCAAAGCAGATGATAGGCAACCCAGAATGGAATATGATGAAGTTTGTATTTGAAAAACCAGTTTTGCATTTTAATCTAAAAATGAAAATTAATCACTTTATGTTATAGTTTGACTTGCGATTGACAAAGTGTACATAATAATTGACCAAATGCAAAAACACGCAAACAGAACATCAAAACTACAATCTTTCAATCAATTCTTTTGCTTCCTTATACTTAGCATTAATGTTAGAGAAATCCTCTTTGTATTTAATGAACCTTTGCAATAATTCATTAGCTTTCAATTTTGGGTTATAGTTTATATAATATTTGCCAAACCCATAAAGTTTAAGAGAAAATGGCCAAACTGAAAAAGCCAAAATATAAAAGCAGATTTTCTTTTTCATTCTGCCAATTCAATTTCTACTGCCCCTTTTTTGCCGGCATCACCATATTTTTCCATGGCTGTTTTAGGCGATAGGGAGCGTATATGATATTTTTTATTTGTAAGTTTTATTTTGTCGCCAACAGTTGCAGTCTTACCATTTACTACCAAATGATGAATTTTTCCTAAAACATTAGCAGTGCCTTGAATAATATTATGATTTTCACCAAAAGCAATAATTGATTTTCCTTCAAAATAAAGCTCATTATCTTTGGCTGACCAGTGTAATTTCTCTCCATAAAAAGTACCCGAAATATCGTTTTTCGTGTCATTTATTTTTATTGTTTTATCAAATAAAATATTTTGTGGTTTATCAATCACCACTTTGGTAACTCCATCTAATACAACCTTTTGTGATATTTCGACGCTTGGCTTGGTTGGCCTATCCAATACAAGCTTTTGTGGTTTATCAATAATTACTTTTGAAGTTCCATCTAAAACAATTTGTTGTGGTTTATCTATAACCACTTCCATTTTAGCCGAGGAGTTGGTATTTGCTACTGTTTGAGCTTGGCTATTCGTTGCCAAACTTGCTGCGGTGCTTGCTATAAGTCCGATTGCCTTTAAATTTTTCATTGAATTTGCATTTTTAGTTAAAGAATTATTTTTACTAATGATGCGATTTTCAGAAATGGTGGCAGTGTCTTTTGAAATTTTATTATTTTCTAAATCAATTATTGAATGGGTCTGTTCAGAATTTATCCAATAAATTAGACTTACAACTCCAATACTCGAAATAGCAATTATTGCACTCAAATACTTACTTAAAAAAGGCAGTCCTGGTTTTATAACTGGTATCGAAGGACTGGGTTTTGTAAACGAATCGAATGAAATATTTCTTGAGGATGATAGTTCGAAATGCTTAAATCGCTTTTTGTAAAGCTCATCAATATTCCAAAAAAGCAGAAAAATGATTGATTTTTTCTTATTATTATTCAATAATTCTTTAATTTTCTTACGAGCTCTTGCCAAATGCGACTTTGAAGTACCTTCGCTAATACTGAGTTCCTGGGCAATTTGAGCATGAGTAAATCCATCAATTACATAAAGATTAAATGCCATTTTATGATGCTCGGGCAATTGGTTGATTGCTGCTAAGAGTTCATCTTCTGAGAAATCTTGACTTTCTTCGTACATTGATTCTTCATTATTTTCCACAGTATTTTTTAGATAATCAGTTAAATATTTCTGTTTTTGTTGATTTCTCAAATATTGTAAACAATGGTTCACCATGATACGCCGTAACCATGCTTCAAAAGGACCTTTTCCTTCAAAATCATTTACTTTTTCATAAGCCAATAAAAAGGCATCATGAGCCAAGTCTTCCGACAATTGTCTATTGGTCGTGTAGCGGTAGCCCACACCAATCAATTGATTTATATTTTGGTGGTAGGTTTTCTCCCAAAAACTTTTTGATGTTTCTATCAAATTAGAATGTTCCATAAACTACATGATACAGAATTCTGAAATGGTGGCACATGTTTGAATGTTTTTTTTCAAAATTTCAACTTTTGGTAGATGAAAACAGGTAAATATCTCGTATCAATTGGTTTCTTGAGCAATGGTAGCCAATAATTGACCAAATGCAAAAAAACGCAAATGCTACATTTTATCAATTTAAATAGACTCTTCATCAATCACCGAGATTGTCAATTTAGTCTTTTATTTTCTTTGAATCAAAAAAACAAGAAAATGAAAAAGCTATTCATCTTATTATTAATTACCAATTATACTTTCGGACAAATAATTGGCAAGGTTCAAGACACTAAAAATACCCCCCTTTCTTTTGCCAATGTCATTTTATATTCAGCCAAAGATTCGTATATTATAGCAGGCACAACTACCAATGAATTTGGGGAATTTACTTTAAAAATTTCTCAAACAGGTGATTTTTTCATTAAAATAAGCTTTATAGGATATGAGAATTTCGACTCTAAAGTATTTAATATCAGTGATATACCAAAAATCATAGAATTAGAAACTATTTATCTAAAGGAAGAAAATAATACACTTGATGAAGTAACGATTTCTGCCCAAAGAGAGCTTATTCAGACCACTGCTATCGGCAAAATAATTAATATCCAGAGTAGTTTGTTGACAAAAGGAAGCAACGCATTGCAAGTTTTTGAAAGGTTGCCTGGTGTGATAACCGACCGAAGAAATAACCAGTTTAGCCTTAATGGACAAAATGGCGTGACGGTTTTGTTTAATGGTAGAAAAGTACAAATGCCTGTTGAGGAAATTATGGCTTTACTCGAAAATACTGTGGCCGATAATATCGAAAAAATCGAATTGATTACCTCGCCCACGGCTCAATATGATGCCGATGGTGGTGCAGGTATCATCAATATTATTTTCAAAAATAATGAAACATTGGGTACAAAAATTAATTTTTCGGCCACCGCAGGTTACGGCTACCGAGAGAAAACGCTGACAAGCATCGGTTTTTCTAAAGGATATAAAAAACTAAATCTAAACGCTTCGTACGCTTATAATCATGATGCAAGAAGGTCTGGCTATGCAGGTGAAGGAACCGCAGGGATTTCATTTATATTGGGAGAAACCATTAATACTTTTTATGGGATTGCTCGTCGATACCAAAATAGTCATAATCTAAACTTTGCGGCACAATACCAACCAAATGCAACAACTACGCTCGGATTAGATTTTGTTGGAGCTTTTGATAACTCGCATAATTTGGTGAATAACGGTGGTACTTATCACCTTAAAAGTGGGGAATACTTTGAAATTGCTATGCTTTCTGATGGCTTGACAAGCAAACAAAACAATATTTCATCTGTCTATTTCAAACAAAGTTTTTCGCCTAAAACGCAGTTCAATGCCGATTTAACCTACATTAATTACGCCAACAATAGCCCATCAAGTATTAATGCTGAATATTTTGACAAACAAAAGCGACCAATTAAGCCACAATTTTCAATTTTTACGAGCGGAAATAGAGGTGAAAGTATTTCCAAGATAAATGTTGGTGTTTTCAAAACAGATTTGAGTACTCAATTTAGTGATAAACTTAACGTCGATTTTGGCATAAAGATTAGTTACGCACAAAATGAAAACGACAGCAAAGTAGAAAGAAAAGTAAACGAAATTTGGGAAATAGACCCTCGTTCGCAAAGCCAGCTCAAAAGTCAAGAACAAATTGCAGCAGCTTATTCTCAATTCAAATTTTTGCTGAGTTCAAAGGCTAATCTTCTTCTGGGCTTACGTTATGAGTACTGGAAGCGATATTTTAGCAACCAAACTGAGTCATTTAAGATTTCAAAACTCTTTCCATCAGTACTTTATACTTATGCCATTAATCTAAATACATCAATAAACTTCAATTACAGTCGCAGAATCAGTCGCCCAGCTTATACTGATTTGATTTCTAATTTGTTTTACACCGACCCTACTTTTGTTTTCTCAGGAAATCCACTTCTCAAACCAACGCTGTCGGATATGCTCAAAGTCGAGTATTCACGAAATGGCTTGAGTGTTGGTATTTCGGCTCAATACGATTTGAATCCTATTTTGAGATATCAGATTACAGCCAATGCAACTAAAGATTTAGGAATCTCTTCCCCTCAAAATCTGGATTATATGAAAAGTCTAAATTTGTTTGTTAGCTATCCTTGGCAAATAACCCAATGGTGGAAATTTACACTGAATAGCCTCACTTCTCTCAGAAATTATAAGGTTTCTTACAGTCTATTGCCCGCTGAAAAGCGTTTTGTGTATCAAAATCTGAATATTTCACAGCAAATTAAATTACCAAAAAACTATGAAATTGAGCTTTCGGGATGGTATAATTTCCCATATTTCGAAGGCCCTAATATTATTAAAGCCTTTGGTGCAGCAAATGTAGGACTTGGGAAAAAACTGAACAACGATAAAGGTACTTTAACGCTTACTTTCCCCGATGTTTTTCGTTCGTTTATTGTGCCTTCTCACAATGGCGGTATGACCCCCATAGCTTTTGACATCAATACTATTTCTACTTGGCGTGACGAAACGGCCCTGTATCGTGTTGTAAAATTAACTTATTCAAGGAGTTTTGGCAAAAATACTCGAAGTATTAAATATGATACAAAAGACGAAGAACGAGAAAGGATGAAGTAAAGGCAATAATTTATCACACACCAAACTGCCGTAAATGATGGTCCGTATGTTTGTATGCCAAAATGCCAATTTGTTCAGGTGTCATTTTAGCAAAGAAATCATGAATAAACGCAGGGTTATTATAATTTTGGTAGTGTTCCAAATGCTCAATCCAAAGGTTTCGTTCTGATTCAAAATCACCATCGGGTTCGGATACGATGAGAGTTTCACTACTTGTAGCAAATAACATCAAAGAAGTATCGTCAGCCGTGATTTCAGCCAAGGCCTCGGCTGCTTGCATAGGCGTGCTGCGAGAAATACTATAATCCCATTCTCCAATTCCGTGAATCCATGCCTCAAAAAGTCGGCAATGTTTCACCATTTGGAAAGCATTCATAGTTCCCCATAGAGGTTCTGCATTAGGTTTTAATTGCAGAACTCTTTTTATGATTTCTTTTCTTAATTTTATGTCTAATATAGTCTTTACCATTACATATTTGTTTTGTAAATTTAACGGAACATAAGCTATTTTCTCAATATTCCCGAGGGGTTCTCGCAATTTATTAATTCTCTAGTTGACTTCAGAGGGCATTGAACAAATTTTTAATACTCCAAATTTGTTGCTTTTTTTTTAACTAAATAACTGCATTCTTGGCACTTATATTTGCCACATAACGAGTTCTTTTAGGAAAAGTCCGAAAAGAAATACTCATGCTTTAGTTCTTCATCGGCTACATAAAATTCGCAAGTTTATATTTCCAATTCTTAGTTTTTTTAGGTTTAAGAAGTGGTAAAATATGATGCTTAAAATACTGAGTTGGCGGCATTCCGCATTAAGCTGCCGAACACGCTTAAAATCCATCTGCATACCAGTCAATTCGCTAGAAGAGACCAGTCCAGCACGGTAACTTTCTACTACTTTTCGTAAGTAGGATATGAAGTTACGATTTTTTTTATTTCTTTGTAAGTCCTTGATTATCATATATTTATAAGATATATGTCAAGTCATTTTAGTAGCATATGATCTTATGTTAAGTAATAAAAATGTACACCCATTTTTGTAAAAATTCACTTTTTTAAAACTTTAAACTCACTGTATTACTCTCTCTAATTTTAAATTTATACCTTAACAATTAAAAATGAGATGACATGTGTCTTAGTTACCTCAAATCTTTGGAGTTTTAATAAGATTTGCAAATGAACCTTTGGATCAAAAGGGTGTTCGTACTTAGTAGTATTTTTAAAATCGACCAACTTAATAAGGTGCATTTCTTGAAAAAAGAAGTAAGTTGCTCTTAAGGCAATAATTTTGAAAATTTAAATTTCTATCTCTGAAAAAAAATTAAGAAAGCGTTTCTGGCTTAAATCAGCTAAAAATTTAGCGTAGAGTTTAGCTAAATTTTTAGCTGATTTAAGCCAGATTTTTAAAACGTAAATCCATTATGAAAACATATAAAATCAATTTTAAAAACTTCTTGCCAAACAATATCTTCCAAACACATATCTCAAAAGACATAAAAAATTGATAATAAGTACTTTATACAGAAATATTGAAAAAACTCTTATTACCGACCGTATGATAAACCAATTCTAATTTTTAGGCAAAGTCCAACAATGGTCTAAAAGAATAATTTAGTATAGAAGTCGATATTTTTCGTAGGTTTCAATATGTTTTTTTTTATTCGTAAACTCATCAACAATGACTCTTCTTTAGTAAAATTAAGATCACTGAGAAATGTCTATCGGATTATCAATGGTATGCCCCTACCCTATTTTTCAAGTTGTTTTAATCGGAGTATTAATTTATCATATTCAGCAAATGACTCTGGAAATGCCTGATGTATCAGTCCTTTCATGGCCCCCCCTACCATTGGGTCTTTTAAGTTTTGCTCAAACGAAATTTGTTGATTATAAAATTTTGCAAACATACCCGCTTGCATATTAATTATTATTTGATTCTTGAGGGCCTTATGTTGTTTTAGTAAATCTTCACAAATCGAATTAAATAAAGCATCACCTACTACTTTCAGTGAAGCAATTTCTGCATTGGCATCTGTATTATCAATCTTTGTAACCGTTGCAGGTTTGATATTTATATTACTTTCAATAGTTGGATTGATTTCGGTTCTTACCATTTTTTGTAGATATTTTACCATATCATTTACTTTACCTCGTTTATGTTGTGAAATGGCGTAGCTCACCCCTACTTCGATTTTTTCATACGGAATTTCTTTAAACCAACTTTCAACAATATCTTGTGGAATAAATTCTTTTATCTTCGCATAAATTTTATTGAATTTAGGATGCACAACAGCTTCTTTTGGCTTTTTTACTTTTGGATCTTTTTTTGAATTTTTAGGGTTTCGATATATCAAAAATATTATTGAAACGATCTTTCTACTTGATTTTTCTTCTTCTATTTCAAACTTAATATCAGTTTCAGATTCTAAATCTTTTTGTGCTTTCAGTATTATTTTATTCTTGAAATGCCCATATAATTGATATTCGCCATCTTCAATGCCCAAAACCTTTTTCAATTCATCAATGCTAAACTTACGTTTTGCATAGCCTAATTTTGACTCATCAATCATTCCTTCATATTGCTTCAGCAATTCGTAGATCCTGATTGAATATACACTCGTGAGTTTCAAAATATTACGTACGTCATAGGTCAGATACTTTTCTTTCAAATCAAGCAAATGTC
>NZ_JBNTQY010000004.1:0-73680 GCF_051209875.1 Emticicia sp. SJ17W-69
TTTTCAAAAGCCACTAACTCTTGGCGAGAAATGTATGTTTATACGCCACCAGGCTACGATAATGCTACTGAAAAATATCCAGCCGTTTACCTACTTCACGGTGGTGGTGAAGACCAACGTGGTTGGGCTACCCAAGGCAGAACCGATTTGATTTTGGATAACCTCATTGCCGAAAATAAAGCAAAACCAATGGTAATTGTCATGATGGATGGTAATTTTCAAGGTGGTGGTGGCCCGGCAGGATTTGGTATCCAACAACTCAATCAGTTTGAAAACGAACTCAAAAATGCAGTAATTCCATTCGTAGAAGCCAATTTTAAAGTTTCGAACGAGGCTAAAAATCGTGCTTTGGCAGGTCTTTCGATGGGTGGTTTACAAACTTTACACGCTGGTGTTCGCAACTCCGATGTATTCAATTATCTCGGCGTATTCAGTTCGGGCTGGTGGGCCAATAATACCAAACTTTCAGACCCACAATACGAATTCATGAAGACCAATAAAGATAAAATAAATGCCAATATCAAAGAGTTTTGGATTTCGCAAGGTGGCAAAGAAGATATAGCCCACGCTAATTGCCAAATTATGATGCAGAAATTTGATGAAATGGGTATCAAATATAAATATAGCGAATATGCAGGCGGACATACTTGGCCAGTTTGGCGTCATGATATTTACGAATTTTCGCAGTTATTATTCAAATAAAAGACAAAGTATTATCAATAGCGAAGACGGACATTGTCGAAAGTTTATTGAAAAATATCCATTTATTACCATTGCCATATCATATTTATTAAGGAAATCTTGCTGGGTCACTTAGAGATGGCTCAGCAGGATTTGTAGAAGAGTTCAAATAATTTAAAAGCACGCCCAGTTCCACCATTGGCAAAAGCATTGGTTGACCACAGAAAACTTGATATTTCTGTTCAAGAATTAGAGGATATGATTAAAAATGATGAACAAACCAATTTGTATTTATGTCAAAAATATAAAAAGTATCTAAAATTTTAGAAAAGTTATTTTTAAAGAACTCAAACGATGAAAAAAATACGTAAATCATTGGTTACTACTTTGTCATTTATTTTGTTTCTTAGTGTACAAATTCTTATTGACAAAGCTATTGCCCAACCTCCTGGTCAGCAAAGAGCACCGCTCCCACCAATACCCTTAAAAGGCGACACCTCGCATACTTTAACAAGGCACTTTAAATTTGCTAATAATACCAAAATACCTCCGTATGAGAATGGTTTTATACATAGATGGCTGGTGTTGGAACCAATCAAGAAAGACATTGCAAGAAATAATATTTTCACGGACAATTATTTACGCAATGAGTTCAAAAACAATAATTTTTCGGAAGATTATTTATTGATACCAAAGCCTGGTGAAATGGTGAAGGTCGGAAATCAAGACCTCGACTGGTATGCTCTCGATAGTAAAACCTTTAATTTTAATCTGTTTAATTTTTCTTATGACATCAACAAACCAAAGTATGGATTACTTTTTTGGTTGGTTACGGTTATTGACTGTGCAGAGGAAATACAGCATGTAAGAATGACTGCCGGATGTAATTCGGGAGGGATGTTTTGGCTCAATGGTCAAGAAGCACTTATGCTTTCTGGTGATAGAGACATGATTGTTGACAACGTGGCTTCACCATTAATAACCTTAAAAAAGGGGAAAAATATTGTTCGTGGAGCAGTAATTAACGGCCCTGGTATGGCCAATTTTTGCCTTCGTTTTATTGATGAAAAGGGCAAGCCTGTTAAAAATATCAGTATCAGCAAAGATTAAAATCCAATCCTAATTTTACAAAGATGAAATTTAAACTAATTGCTTTTTTAGCAGTATTACTCACAAATACAATATTAGCCCAAGTTGGCAAGCCTTTTATCCATGACCCATCAACCATTATAGAATGTGACGGAAAATTCTACACCTTCGGAACAGGTGGCGGAGGATTAATATCAGAAGATGGTTGGTCATGGTTTGGTGGGGGTGTAAGACCAGGTGGAGGTGCTGCTCCCGATGCCATAAAAATTGGCGACCGCTATTTAGTGGTTTATGGAGCAACTGGTGGCAGTCCTTCGCACAAGGGTATCATTTACACTATGTGGAATAAGACGCTCGACCCAAAATCGCCCGACTTTAAATATTCTGAACCCATCATCGTGGCTACTTCTGATGGCTATGAAGAAAACGATGCCATAGACCCAGGTATAATGTTAGACCCCACAACTGGTCGCCTCTGGTTAGCCTACGGCACTTATTATGGATTCACTCGCATTATAGAATTAGACCCAAAGTCAGGTAAACTTAAAGCTGGAAATAAGCCCGTAGATGTGGCAATAGTGTGTGAGGCCGCCGATTTGATATATCGAGATGGCTGGTATTATTTGCTTGCTACACACGGTAGTTGTTGCGATGGTGCAAACTCAACTTATAATGTGGTAGTGGGTCGTTCGAAAAAAGTAACAGGGCCTTACATTGATAACGTAGGTAGAAGCATGATGGAAGGCGGTGGTAAAATGGTGGTGGCTACACGTGGGAGACAGATAGGTCCTGGCCACTTTGGACGAATAATTCTTGAAAAAGGTATTGAAAAAATGTCAATTCATTATGAGGCAGATTTAGACCAGAGTGGCCGCAGTGTATTGGGTATCCTTCCTATAGTCTGGAAAGATGGCTGGCCAGTAGCTGGTGAAAAATTTAAAGAAGGAACTTATGAAATAGAATCGGTTAGAAGAGGATATGGCTTAGAACTCGCAGTAGATTTTAGTAGAATGGCTGGTGCTCAACGTGGCTTTGGACAAACAAATAACGAGCCTATTAAACCAGTACCTGCTCAGGAATTAGCCGATGTAATCAAAAGTTGGCCAACAGGTAATATTAATGTCCGAATAGGAGATTATATGTATCGACCGCATCAAAAATGGACTATTACCGATGCCCCTGATTCTACGGGTTATTTAGGAGGTCCGTATTATAAAATTGTATTAGCAGGTACCGAACGAGCATTAGCCGCAACCGCCGATGCTCAGGTGATAACTGTCCCTGCCTTTACAGGTAGCCCAGAACAATTATGGAGAATTGACCAATTGACTGACGGCACTTATAGAATAATGCCCAAGGTAGTACCAAATTCAAGCAAAAAATTAGCATTAGTTTCAGCAGGAGATAGCACACCAACACTTGCCGAATTTGACTTTGATAGCGATAATTCTAAATGGAATTTCAGAGTGCATTAATTGTGGTTTGTAGAGCGAATAGGCAAAATTGAAAAGCTTTTTTCTTTATCATTATCAATTTTCAGCGTCGTGGCATTTACCCAAAATCCAATTGATGGTAGCTGGAAAAGCATCCGTGAAACACCCAACGGCATATTTGAAGTAAATCATAAATATTTTTACCATTGTTTTATTTAATATAATTTAAGTTTTGAAATACTCATTTAGTATTCTGTTATCTTTTTGTTTTTATTGCTCCTTTGCACAAATGCAACCCTTTGCCTTGCAAGATGTAAAGTTGTCAAAAGGCATTTTCAAAAATGCTCAAGAAGTAGATTTAAAGTATATTTTGGCTTTAAATCCTGATAAATTACTGGCTCCCTATTTGATGGATGCAGGATTGCCACTAAAAGCCGAGCGTTATGGAAACTGGGAAAGTTCGGGTTTAGATGGGCATATAGGCGGACATTATTTATCTGCTTTGGCCATGATGTATGCAAGCACCAGCAATGCCGAAATGAAAACTCGCTTGCAGTATATGGTCGGTGAACTGGCCCGTTGTCAAGCAAAAAACGGCAATGGTTATGTGGGCGGAATACCCAATGGTAAGGTATTTTGGGAGCGAATTCACAATGGGGATATTGATGGAAGTAGTTTTGGTTTGAACAACACGTGGGTTCCACTTTATAACATTCATAAACTTTTTGCTGGTTTGAGAGACGCTTATCAATTTGCTGATAATCAACAAGCAAAACAGGTTTTTATTGGTTTGGGAGATTGGTTCGCCGAACTCATAAAACCACTGAGCGATGAGCAAATTCAGCAAGTATTACGCACTGAACATGGAGGAATGAATGAAGTTTTTGCTGATTTATTTATCATCACAAAAGATAAAAAATATTTGGACCTTGCTCACAAACTCTCTCATCGAAACCTTTTAAACCCATTACTTGCCAAACAAGATAAACTCACTGGCCTACACGCCAACACCCAAATTCCAAAAGTTATTGGCTTTGAGAAAATTGCTAAATTGACCAACAACGCCGAGTGGTCAGATGCAGCCCAGTATTTCTGGAAAAATGTTTCTCAAACCCGAAGTGTGGCATTTGGTGGCAATAGTGTGCGTGAGCATTTCAATCCTACCAACGACTTCAAGAAAATGCTGGAAAGTAATCAAGGCCCCGAAACCTGCAATAGTTTCAATATCCTTCGGTTGAGTATGGCTTTGTTTCTGGATAAAAATGACATCAGTTATCTCGATTTTTATGAGCGAACACTCTACAATCACATTTTATCAAGCCAGCATCCCGAAAAAGGTGGTTTTGTTTATTTTACCCCTATTCGTCCCAATCATTATCGAGTTTATTCTCAACCTAGTACGAGTATGTGGTGCTGCGTAGGTTCGGGGATAGAGAACCATACCAAATACGGCGAATTGATTTACAGCCATTCTGATAAAGATATTTTCGTCAATTTGTTTATTCCTTCAGTTTTGAATTGGCAAGAAAAAGGCATTCAATTAAGCCAAAACACAGATTTTCCTTACAAAAACAATTCGGAATTGGTGTTGAAACTGGCAAAACCTCAAACATTTTCACTCAATATTCGCTGCCCGAAATGGGCTGAAAGTGTAAAAGTAAGGGTGAATGGCAAAGTCCAAACTATAAATGACCAACCATCAGCATACATGAGCCTTAGTAGAAATTGGAAAAATGGAGATAAGGTTTCGATTGAATTTGAAATGAAAACGCATCTCGAATACTTACCTGATGGTTCTAATTGGGCTGCATTTGTGCATGGGCCGATTGTCTTGGCCGCCAAAACCTCAACAGAAGATCTAAAAGGTCTTTTTGCCGATGATAGCCGCATGGGCCACGAGACAAAAGGCAAACTTTTTCCTATCAATAAGGCATACGCAGTTGTGGATGATTCGGGTAACTTTCTTTCAAAAATAAAGCCTCATAAAAACCTTAGATTTAATTTAGATTCGCTTACTTTACAGCCTTTTTACGAAATACACGATTCACGTTATCAAATGTATTTTCAAACATTTGACAAGAAAGCCTATGATACTTATCAAAGCAATCTAAAACAAAAAGAGGCAGAAACTTTGGCAATTGAAGCCAGAACGGTTGATAAAGTAAATTGTGGCGAACAGCAACCCGAAGTTGACCATTCATACAAAGGTGAAAAAAGTGATGTAGGATACGACGATGAGCATTTTTGGAGAAATACTCGCTCCTACATTTCTTATCAATTACAAAACCATCAAAAAGTTGGTAAGTATCTCGAAATAAGCACTTTAGATAATATCAACAGCGACAATATTCAAATATTTATCAATGATAAACTTATCGAACCAACAAAAGTCGATAACAAAACATTAAGAATAAATGCTAGTGATGATGAGGCAATTCACATAAAAATTATGGCTAAAAATAATATTGTTTCGCCACGTTTTTATCAATTCAGAATTTTAAAAGAATAAATTTCCAATATAAATACATCTAAAACCCCAATACTTAATAAGGTGAAAAAAACAATTTTATTTTTTATTGCTGGTTGTGCTATGCTATCGGCCACAGCTCAAACAAAAATTACCCTTAATACTGATTTGGCCAAAACAAAAATCAGTAAACACATTTACGGACACTTTGCCGAACACCTCGGTCGCTGTATTTATGGTGGAATGTATGTAGGCGAAGGAAACACTAAAATTCCTAACACTGCTGGTGTCAGGAATGACGTAATTGCAGCTCTCAAAGACCTAAAGGTGCCAAATCTTCGTTGGCCAGGTGGATGTTTTGCCGATGCTTACCAATGGAAAGATGGCATCGGGCCGAAAGCCAGTCGTCCTAAAATGGTGAACGTTTGGTGGGGTGGGGTAACAGAAGATAATAGTTTTGGTACACACGATTTCCTTGATTTGTGCGAACGTATCGGTGCCGAACCGTATTTGGCAGGTAATGTAGGAAGTGGCTCGGTAAAAGATTTAGCTGACTGGGTAAGCTACGTTAATCAACCAACGGGAAGCCCGATGTCTGACCTCCGTATTCAAAATGGTCGTAAACAACCTTGGAATGTAAAAATTTGGGGAGTTGGCAACGAAGCTTGGGGGTGTGGTGGCAATATGACGGCCGAATATTACGCCAATATTTATCGTCAGTATGCTACTTTCATGAAAGATATTACGCCTGAATCGAAACTTTATAAAGTAGCATCGGGTGCAAGTAGCGATGATTTTGCTTGGACCGAAACTTTGATGAAAAATATCCCACACAATATGATGTCGGCATTGGCTCTACATCATTATTCGGTGTTAAGCTGGCGAGATACCAAAGGCCCTGCTGTTGGTTTTACAGAAGCTCAGTACTTCAAAACTATGGAAGAAGCTTGGAAAATGGAAGAGTTTGTGACAAAACACAGCACAATCATGGATAAATATGACCCCGAAAAGAAAATCGACTTAATCGTTGACGAGTGGGGTGGTTGGTACGAAACCGATGCCGAAGGAAAAGGTGCTTTATATCAACAAAATACCATGCGTGATGCCATGATTGCCGGTCTTACACTTAATATTTTCAATAACCATGCCGAGCGAGTTCGTGGGGCAAATTTGGCTCAAATCGTGAATGTTTTACAGGCTGTGATTCTAACGAATGAAGAAAAAATGTTGCTTACGCCTACTTTTCATGTAATGAAAATGTATAATGTGCATCAAGATGCTACACTTGTTCCGATGAGCATTGAGTCACCAACCTATACTTTTCAAGAAAAAAAGCTCAGAGCAGTTTCTGCATCAGCTTCAAAAGATGCGACTGGAGCATTGAATATTTCATTAACAAATATTGATTTTAGCAAACCTCATGAAGTTACAATTAATTTAAGAGGGGAGGATTTCAGCAAAGTGTCTGGTCAAATTTTGTCATCAGCAAATATCAGCGACCATAATACCTTTGAACAACCAAATAAAGTAGCCATCAAAGACTTCACTGGGGCAAAACTTGAAAAAGGAATTTTAAAACTTTCAATACCTGCTTATTCAGTCATTGTTCTAAAAGCAATAAAATAATCAAGATTCTTATTGTAAACTTTTTTAAAAATCATACTTTTCAATCTGGAAAGTATGATTTTTAAATATTGGGCAAAGAATATTGTCCAAAAACAAAATATATGCTACTTTTACATAATTTAATTGTGTGCAATTAGTATGTACATAATAAATTAATTTAGTAATTCTTACAAAATCGATGTTTGAAATCGCAAAGTCTTTGTTTTTTTACGAATAAAAACGGACCGATAAAAACTAAATTATTTATTGAAACTTAATGGAAAAGTACCATCATTCAACCCGAATTCTTGTTGCACTTGATTGTATAGTTTTTGGTTTTGATGGAGACGCCCTAAAACTTCTGTTGGTGAAAAGAAACTTTGAGCCAGAGAAGGGTAAGTGGTCATTAATGGGCGGGTTTTTAGAAGAAAACGAAGACCTGGAAGTTGCAACAAATCGAATTTTGTATGATTTGACGGGCTTGAAAGATATTTATTTTGAAGAAATTCAGACCTTTGGGAAAGTCAATCGTGACCCAGTTGAACGCACGCTCTCAGTTTGTTTCTTTGCTTTGATTAATATTCATGCTCATGACCAAGATGCAGTAAAAGCACAAAATGCTTTTTGGATAAACATCGAAAATAAGCCTGATCTTATTTTTGACCATAATGAAATGGTAAATGTTGCCCTCGAAAGACTTCGATACAAGGCAGCTTTACACCCAATTGGTTTTGAACTTTTACCTGAAAAATTTACTATTCCACAGCTACAAAAACTTTACGAAGCTATTTATCAGACACCGCTTGATAGAAGAAATTTTAGTCGAAAAATTTTATCGGCAAATCTATTAATTGATACTGGTGAAAAAAATCAGCAATCGACCACTAAAAAAGCTATCCTTTATCGTCTTGATAAAGAGAAATACCAAAATAAATTTAATGCTTTTCATTATTTTATTTCTGATTCTATGAGATAAAATAAAAATAAATATAGTCTAAATTTTTAAGGTTTAAAATATAATGTGTTAATTTGACACAAATAATATGAAAACGACATTTACAATCGGAATTGACTACGGAACTGATTCAGTGAGAGCATTGGTGGTAAACAACCAAACTGGCGAAAACATTGGTACAGCCGTGCATTATTATGAACGATGGAAACAAGGTTTATACTGTAATCCTTCAATTTCTCAGTTTAGACAACACCCACTTGACTACCTCGAAGGCCTTGAGAGTGCAATCAAAGGTGCATTAGAAGGCCTTTCGGAAGTAATTAAGCAAAGTATTGTCGGAATTTCAATTGATACCACGGGGTCAACCCCCGTAGCAGTTGATGAAAAAGGCACGCCACTGGCATTATTACCTGATTTTGCAGAAAATCCAAATGGAATGTTTATTCTTTGGAAAGACCACACTGCCAATGCCGAAGCAGAAGAAATCAATCATTTGGCTCATCATTGGGAGGTAGATTATACAAAATATGTTGGTGGAATTTATTCATCGGAATGGTTTTGGGCAAAGATACTCCGTACACTTCGAGTCGATGAGAGTATTCGTTCAAAAGCATTCTCGTGGGTCGAACACTGTGACTGGATTTCTGCTGTTTTAACTGGAAATACAAATCCATTGACAATGAAACGTTCACGATGTGCTGCGGGCCACAAAGCCATGTGGCATGAAGAATTTGAAGGTTTGCCATCAGAAGATTTTTTTATAGAGCTTGACCCACTTTTGGCTGGTTTACGAGAAAGACTTTTCAGAAATACTTACACTTCTGACGAATCAATGGGGAATATTTCAAGCGAATGGGCAGAAAAACTGGGACTATCTACAAATGTTGTTATTGGCGTAGGTGCGTTTGACTGCCACATGGGTGCGGTAGGAGCCGAAATCGAACCCTATGATTTTGTGAGAGTAATGGGAACATCTACATGCGATATGCTCATTGCACCAAACCGTAACGACGGACCGCTCGAAATTGGTCATTTACTCATTAAAGGGATTTGTGGACAAGTTGATGGCTCTATTATTCCAAATATGCTTGGAATGGAAGCTGGGCAATCAGCTTATGGTGATTATTATGCTTGGTTTCAGCGAGTTATTACTGAGCCTGTACGTGAACTTTTAGGCGAAAAAACCGCTGAAGAATTATCACAAAAACTTATTCCATATTTATCAGAGAAAGCAGCTCTCTTGCCCATTTCTGAAAATGACCCAGTAGCAACGGATTGGATAAATGGACGTCGCACACCCGATGCCAATCACGAACTAAAAGCAGCATTTTTAGGACTGAATTTAGGCACAGATGCCGTCAAAATATTTAAAATGATTGTTGAGGCTACAGCGTTTGGTTCGAAAGCAATCGTTGATAGATTTATCAATGAAGGTGTGCCAATCAAACAAGTAATTGCCATTGGTGGTGTGGCAAAAAAATCACCTTTTGTCATGCAAACGCTTTCAGATGTGCTGAATATGCCAATAAAAGTAGCAAGTTCTGACCAAGCGTGTGCTTTAGGAGCGGCCATGAATGCCTCTGTTGCAGCTGGTGTTTATACCAATCTCCGAGATGCACAAAAAGCGATGGGGTCTGGCTTCGATGCACGTTATGAGCCACGTGCGGAGTACGTTGAGGTTTACCAAAAATTATATGGAAAATATCAGAAATTAGGAAAATTTATAGAAAACAATGCTTGATTTAAAATCTTATGAGGTTTGGTTCATAACTGGCAGCCAACATTTATACGGTGAAGAAACACTCCGTCAGGTTGATGAACATTCAAAAATTATTGCCGACTCGCTTAATAATTCATCAAAAATTCCTGTAAAGATTGTTTTTAAACCTGTTGTAAAAACACCAGAAGAAATCCTGACGATTTGCAGAGAAGCCAATGTTACGCCAAACTGTGTGGGTATTATTACTTGGATGCACACTTTTTCGCCCGCCAAAATGTGGATTCGTGGTCTTAATGCTCTTCAAGTACCGCTTTTACACCTACATACGCAGTTCAATCGTGATATTCCTTATGCCGATATTGACATGGACTTCATGAACCTTAATCAGTCTGCTCATGGAGATCGTGAATTTGGTCATATTATGTCAAAGATGCGATTGAATCGAAAGGTTGTGGTCGGGCATTGGCAAGCAGCATCTGTTCATGAAAAAATCAATGTATGGACACGTGTGGCGGTGGCAAAATACAGAATGCAAACCATGAAAGTAGCCCGCTTTGGTGACAACATGCGTCAAGTAGCAGTGACTGATGGCGATAAAGTTGCAGCCGAAATGAAATTTGGATTTTCGGTAAATACTTACGCTGTTGGTGATTTGGTACAAGTAATCAATCAGATTTCTGATGCTGCAATTAGTAAATTAATTCAAGAATATGAAGACACGTATGCTTTGATGCCTTCGTTGACTAAAAATGGAGATAAACGTAGTTCATTAGTCGAAGCAGCACGTATTGAATTAGGTTTGAAAGCATTCTTAGAAGAAGGTGGCTTTTCTGCTTATACAAATACATTTGAAGACCTTCATGGTATGCGTCAACTTCCTGGGATAGGTTCACAACGTATGATGGCGGCTGGCTATGGTTATGGAGGAGAAGGTGACTGGAAAACATCAGCTATGGTGCATATTATGAAAGTGATGGCAAATGGAATGAAAGGAGGAAATTCATTTATGGAAGATTACACTTATCATTTCGACCCAGCAAATCCGATGGTTTTAGGGTCACACATGCTCGAAATTTGTCCATCCATTGCAGCCAATCAAGTAAAATGCGAGGTTCATCCGCTTGGAATTGGCGGTAAAGAAGACCCAGTTCGTTTGGTTTTTAATGCTTCATCTGGGCCAGCCTTAAACGTATCATTGGTTGATTTAGGTAATCGCTTCCGCTTGATAGTCAATGAAGTAGAAGCTGTTGAAGTGACAGAAGAGTTTCCAAAACTTCCCACCGCACGAGCTTTATGGAAACCCCAACCAAGTATGGAAGTTGGTTTACAAGCTTGGATTTTGGCAGGAGGAGCTCATCATACAGTTTATAGTCAAAACCTTACTACTGAGTACATTGAAGATTTGGCCGAGCTATTCGATGTAGAGTTGGTGGTAATTGATAAAGATACTACTATTCGTGGTTTGAAAAATGAGCTTAGATTTAATGATGTTGCTTATAAATAAATAGAATGGAAAATCCGTAAGTTTGTAAGTGTTTGTTTACTAATTTACTGTCACCAATTCTTTTATACAAAATATGGCAGAATCATTCATTTCTAAAAAAGTTTTAGCACGAAAAAGAATAGCCTTAGTGGCACATGATAATAAAAAAGATGATTTAATAGACTGGGCGATTTATAATAAAGCTGTTTTATCAAAACATCAATTATTTGCTACTGGAACAACAGGTAAATTACTCGAAGAAGCCCTGGATATTTCTGTGGTAAGATTATTGAGTGGTCCTTTGGGTGGCGATCAACAAATCGGTGCTTTAATTGCCGAAGGGAAGATTGATATGCTTTTTTTCTTTTGGGATCCAATGGAAGCACAGCCTCATGACCCCGATATTAAAGCTTTGTTACGTTTAGGGGTGGTGTGGAATATTCCAATGGCTTGCGATCGTGCAACTGCGGATTATATAGTGACATCAGCACTGATGCACACTGAATATGAAGCGGTTGTACCTGATTATAAGAATTATTTAAAAAGAAGAATAGGATAAATATGCAGTTAGATATATCATCCTTACAATGAAAATATAAAAAATTGATATGTATCAATCTTTAAAAGAAGAGTGTTTTGAGGCAAATATGATGCTTCCAAAACTGGGTTTGGTTTTATTTACTTTCGGGAACGTAAGTGCAGTTGACCGAGAAAAGGCAGTTTTTGCTATCAAACCAAGCGGTGTACCTTACGAATTTCTAAAACCAGAAGACATTGTAATTATGGATTATGACGCAAAAGTGGTGGAAGGTAAAATGCGGCCATCTTCTGATACCAAAACACATGCTCAATTATACAAAAATTGGGACGATATTGGAGGTATCACGCACACACATAGTACTTATGCAGTAGCGTGGGCTCAAGCGGGCATGGATATTCCTATTTTTGGTACGACTCATGCCGACCACACCCACCAAGATATTCCTTGTGCAAAAGTGCTAACCGATGAAATGATTGAAGGCGATTATGAATTTGAAACTGGAAATCAAATCTTTGATTGTTTCAAAGAAAAAAGCCTTTCGTATAAAGAGGTAGAAATGGTTTTATTGCAAAATCACGGGCCTTTTACGTGGGGAAAAAATGCCGAAAAATCAGTATATAATGCGGCAGTTTTGGAAGAAGTGGCTAAAATGGCGATGCTTACACTTCAGATAAACCCAAATACGCCAAGAATAAAAGATACATTACGGATGAAACATTATGAGCGTAAACACGGTAAAAATGCCTACTACGGACAAGGTTGTTAATCAAAAAACATAAAAATTATCACAAAAAAACATTAAAAAAAATGAAATTTTTTATCGACACAGCCAATTTGGCGGAAATTAAAGAAGCAAATGATTTGGGTGTTTTAGATGGTGTAACAACCAATCCATCGTTAATGGCAAAAGAAGGCATTTCTGGCCAAGAGAATATTCTAAACCACTATAAAGCGATTTGTGAAATTGTAGATGGCCCGATTTCGGCAGAAGTAATTTCTACTGATTTTGAAGGGATGATAAAAGAGGGTGAAGCATTGGCCGATTTGCATCCAAATATTGTAGTAAAAGTGCCTATGATTAAAGACGGTATCAAAGCAATTAAGTATTTTACACAAAAAGGTATTAAAACAAATTGTACATTGGTGTTTTCAGCGGGACAAGCACTTTTGGCAGCTAAAGCTGGAGCTACTTATGTTTCACCATTTATTGGCCGTTTAGATGATATCTCTGTCAATGGTTTAGATTTAATTCAACAAATTCGTGTGATTTTTGATAATTATGGATTTCAAACTCAAATTTTAGCAGCCTCTGTTCGACACCCAATTCATATTATTAAATGTGCTGAAATTGGCTCAGATGTAATGACAGGTCCATTAAGTGCAATTTTAGCATTACTAAAACATCCACTTACAGATAGCGGCTTAGAGAAATTCTTAGCTGATTATAAGAAAGTAAATGGATAAATAAAGACATCATTGATATATACTAAAGGCTATTAATTCTAATTGCCTTATGCACGTTTGGGTATTCCCTCACTCATGTACACCACGCTTTTGCATCCTGATTACCACACTCCTCAGGATAGGGTAGAAAATTTTAATTTCCCAAAATTAAAGAAAATGGCTGACTGGATGTATAGAACAGGCTGGAAAGTAGCCAATAACAAACAAAGTCCGAATACAGAGAAAAATTTTAAATTAGAAAGGTGAGATTTAGTTTTTTTTGAAATCCGCAATAGATTATTCTATTGCGGTTTTTTTCTGTTTCAGCACTTTAAAAAAGATTACCTTACTATCCGTTCTCCATTTATAATTTTATTGGCAACTAAAATAATAGCGATAGAAATTCAGAAAACAACGCATGATTTAGGAGTATCATTTGCGAACATAGATAAAAACAGAACTTCAATTATGCGATAATACCTACTAAGATAATACCTATAATGTAAATAAACAATGACTTGATTTATCTTTTAAACCTGTATAAATACGGAGCTTTATTTTGTGCTCCTGTGAACTTCTTTTCGAGACGTTCAAGTACATTTAATTCCAAAATTTTCTTTTGAAAGTTATTCATGGCAAATTGTTTGTCATAAACTGCTTCATAAAGTTCTTGTACTTCACGCATCGTAAAAGTTTCATGCAACATATTAAAACCAATGAGTTTTTGGTCAATATTTTGCCTGAGAGCTTCAAGGGCATACTCCAAAATTTCGTTGTGGTCGTGAATCATTTCAGGTATATCCTTGATACTCCTCCATTCGAGGTATTCATCAAGTTCTCCGATTTGTGGCGTTACTTTACTAATTTCAACCAAGGCATAAAAACCAATACATATAAACCTACTGGTTATCCATTCGGCATCTGCAACATTGTATTTTTGGCTAAGTTGAGTCATTAGCAAATCTCTAAATTTGCTATTAACTATTCTATTTTCGTCACCAAAAACCCTAAATTGTTCTAAGTATATATTCTCAAGAGCAGTTCGTTCTTTCAGGATTCTACTTGCAGCTTTTTCAATCCCTTCATTTTTTTTGATGTATCCGCCTGGTAAATTCCAAATATCATTGCCAAATCTTGATTTTGAAATCAAAACTTTCAATTCTTTTTCTTCGTAACCAAATATTACACAATCAATCGAAAGGTTTGAAATATAATTTTCTCTACCAAATTCTCTCATAAACATAGAAATTTTCTCAAATCACAAAGATACGCTTAATGATCGAATTTTAATGAAGCAATAAATATGATTATTTGGTGAAAAAATAAAATAAAACTTTATTATCTTTTTTTTAGATAATAAAAATATTTTTATACTTTTGCTTTAGAATTGAAAGCATTCGAAAGTTTAAAACTCTTATCCAAACTTTTGATGGTCTGCAACTAATGATTAATTAAGGTAAACAAAAAATTAATTTTAATAAATATCAACCAATACACTCATGCAAAAATTCTTACTTATACTATTTCAAATGCTTATATTTGGAAACATTTACGGGCAATCAAAGCAAGATTCTCTCGCGATAATCCAGTTATTAGAAAAAGAAGGAGCAACTTGGCGAATGGGAGATGCCAAAGGACACGCTGACTGTTGGGCCGTGAAACCAAATGGACGTGTATTGATTTCAACATCTGAAGGAAGAAGCTTGGATTTTCCATCAGACCGAATCGCAAATGCACCTGCAACTATGATGACAGGCGGGGGCTTCTCGATTCATTCAAATTATAAAATGAGTATAGGAAATACATCAGCTTGGGTAATCCATGACGAGGTTTCTATTGGCAAAGATGGGAAAGAAACGCTTTCTCATGAAGTTAGGATGTTAGAAAAAATCAAAGGACAATGGAAATTAATTGGGCAATCGAACCATCAATATAAACCCGAAAAGCCAAAGACTGATACTACCAGCTATATTCAAACTGTTGATATTAAGACTGGCCGAGTAGAAACTGTTTTGGCAATTAACAAACATTTTGAAGCTCCAAACTGGCATCCTGATAATTATTTGATTTTGAATAGTTATGGAAAACTTTATACGATTGATGTTGCTACTAAGAAAATGAATCTGTTGAATACAGGATTTGCTATAAATAATAACAATGATCACGGTATTTCGCCTGATAAAAAATGGCTGGCAATTAGTAATGTAGATAGAAATGACCCATCACCCAAACGTTATAAATCAGCTATTTATGTGTTGCCTATTGGTGGTGGAGAGCCTCGCCGTATAACCTCAGAAGTAATGTCGTTTTGGCATGGTTGGAGTATGGATGGAAAAACATTGGCTTATTGTGGCGAAAGAAATAGAAACTATGATATTTATAGTATTAGTATAGAAGGTGGAGCAGAAAAAAGACTTACTACCACAGAAGGCTTAGATGATGGCCCAGATTATTCGCCAGATGGAAAGTATATTTACTTCAATTCATATCGTACAGGACGTATGCAAATTTGGCGTATGAATGCTGATGGTTCAAATCCCGAGCAATTGACATTCGATGAAAACTCAAATTGGTTTGCACACCCATCGCCAGATGGTAAATGGATCGCTTATATTTCTTATCAATCCGACGAAAAACAAGCACATTTATTCGGAAAACAAGTAAAACTTCGTTTAATGGATGTAAAAACTAAAGAAATAAGAGACTTAACGCCTGTATTCTTTGGTGGGCAAGGCACAATCAATGTACCTTCATGGAGTGCCGATAGTAAAAAAGTTGCTTTTGTGAGTTATTCAATAAAATAATATTTAGCGTTAAAATTCATCAAATGGTTTCTCTATAAAATCTCTATAAAAAAATGAAAAACGAAAGTCCAAATTCAAGAAGAAAATTCTTGCAACAGATCGGAGCAACCAGTTTAGTGGCAGCTTCATCTCCATTTGCTTCGCTTGCAACAAGTGCAAAAGCCGAAGAACGAATTTTGCAATATGAAAAAAAAATCACTTCAAACGATAAAATCAGAATTGGTGTAATTGGCTACGGAGTACAAGGGCATTTTGATTTGAATACAGCTCTCAAAGTGCCAGGTGTAGAATTGGCAGGAATTTGCGATTTGTACACTGGTAGAATCCAAAATGCCAAAGAAAAATATGGTAACGAATTATTTACGACCAATAATTACAAAGATATTTTAGATAGAAAAGATATTGATGCTGTTTTGATTTGCACGACAGATGTATGGCACGCTCGCATTACGCTTGATGCACTGGCAAAAGGTAAGCATGTTTACTGTGAAAAACCGATGGTTTACAAAATCAGCGAAGGTTATCCTGTTATGGCGGCTGCTAAAAAGTCGGGCAAAGTTTTACAAGTTGGTAGCCAAAGAGTAAGTAGTATTGGTTATGCCAAAGCAAAAGAATTGTTGGCAGCGGGTGAAATCGGGAAACTCAACATGGTCAATGCTGTGTATGACCGACAAAGCTCTATTGGTTCGTGGGAATATACGATTCCGAAAGACGCAGATGCCCTAACTACAAATTGGGGCAAGTTTATCGAAGCTACGGAAAAAATGGCTTTTGATGCTAAAAAATTCTTTTGGTGGAGAGCCTTCAAAGAAGTTGGTACTGGCGTAGCGGGCGATTTATTTATTCATTTGCTCAGCGGATCACATTTCATTACCAATTCAAAAGGCCCAGAAAGTATTTATAGTACGGGTCAGTTTAGTTATTGGAAAGATGGCAGAAACTTGCCAGATGTTATGTCGGGAGTAATGCAGTACCCTGATAGCCCCGAACACGCAGCATACCAACTGACATTGCAGGTAAACTTCATCAGTGGTACAGGTGGTCAAGAAGTGATTCGTTTGGTAGGTTCAGAAGGCATTATTGATGTTATCGGCAATAATATAACGGTTAAACACAGCCTAATGCCTGAAGCTCCAGGTTTTGGAGGATATGATTCATTATTTACTTTCTCGAAAAGTATGCAGGACGAAATGCAGAAAGAATATGATGCAAAATGGACTGCCGAACAAAGAAAAAGAAAAACCAAAGAAGATATTGTTTTTAAAGCACCTACTGGTTATGACGACCATTTAGATCACTTTACGAACTTTTTTGATTCGATAAGAACAGGAAAGAAAGTTATTGAAGATGCCGAATTTGGTTTTAGAGCAGCAGCCCCAGCTTTAGCTTGTAACGAAAGTTATTTTAGTAAAAAGATTGTTCATTGGGATCCTGTAAATTTGAAATTAAAATAGTTCATCTGCTGAAGTATAGTCACAAAAAAACAAAGAAGAAAAATAAAGGCTGCTCATTAAAGGCGGCCTTTTTTGTCTATTATATATTTTTAGCGTTTTAAATTCCATCACTTACAATCTATCAAATGGATTTATGAAACTCAAATTTACCATTTAACTGAAGAACAAAGCTCTTGCCTTATTTGAATTTGAAACCTACTCAAAGCTTGTTTTTCAATTTCAAAAGGGTACAACTTTTTCATCTACTTATAAATTAAATTAATGTATTAGAGATAGTTTTTCTATAAATTGCAAAAAAAATGTACTCTTAAACGAATAGAAATTGAAGTATTCAAATAATATTATTGATGCACTCTCTATTGACTGTGTAATTTTTGGATTTAAAGAGACACAGCTTTATGTTTTATTAGTGAAGCACGGTATTGGCCCAACTCTTGGGCAATGGGCATTGCCAGGTAGTTGGATTAGATATAACGAAAGTATTGATGAAGCAGCGAGTCGAATACTTTCTTCTCAAACATCAGTTGGTAATATTTATCTTGAGCAATTTAAGACTTTCGGCGATTTGGAACGTTTTCCCGATCGACGAGTAATTACGATTGCTTATTATGCCCTTGTGAATATCGAAAAATTTGAACTTCATGCTGGACCAACAGAGGCGGATGTACAATGGTTTAAAGTTTGGGATGTACCTAAAATGGCTTTTGATCACAAAATTATTTTTGAAAGTTGCCTAAATTTTCTGAAACACAAAGTGCAACATGAGCCGATTGGATTTAATTTATTACCTCCAAAATTTACACTTCTTCAACTCTTAGAACTTTATGAAGCAATACTCAATCAGAAATTAGATAAATCAAATTTCCGTAAGAAATTTTTAAAGATGAATTTATTGGTTGATACCAAAGAACGTCAACAAGATGTTTCTCATAGAGCCGCCACCCTCTATCGTTTTGATGAAAATATCTATAATAAATTATTGGATAAAGGTTTTATTTTTGAGATATAGCCATTGTTTTAATGTCGTTTTTTCTGATGAAATATTTTTAAAAATAGAGATAATAATAGCCTTGAGATACAAAGCTAATGAGATAAAATGCTTAAATCGTACAGAAATTACTTTTAAATAAGCCCCCTTTATCTGTTTTTTATAAAACTAGTACCAAAAATATAAATATGTCTAATAAATCATCAGATACAAAAAATCGGATTCTTGAAAAAGCGATAGAAGCTTTTAATCGCTTTGGTTTTGTCAATATTCGATTACAACATATCGCTGATGAAGCTGGTATTAGTGTCGGAAATTTGGCTTATCATTTCAAAAATAAAGATGCAATTCTTGAGGCCATTTATGAGGAATTAGAACAAAGTCAAAAGGATTTGTTATCAGATTTAAAGATTGTTCCTTTGTTTATTAATATTGATAAACACATCAGAGATACTTTTGAAATTCAGCAAAAATTTAGCTTTTTTTACTCCGATACTTTTGAGATTCTTCGTAGTTTTCCATTAATCAAAAAGCAATACAGAGAATATACACGATGGTATATTTTACAAATCGAAAATATGCTTGCTTTCAATGTGGCAAGAGGAACATTGGTGCCAGAATCGAAAGAAAGATTACACCAAAAACTTGCAGAGCAATATTGGATGACGATGGAGTTATGGTTATATCAAAATCGAATACGCACTTTTGACGAAATAAATATAGAAGAATACGTCTTTTCGGTGTGGGCTTTGCTCATTCCTTACTTTACTCACTTGGGAAACCAAGAATATAAGCAAATGCACCTTCATGAAAATTTTAATTGGTTTTGATTTGATTTTAGAAATAATTTTCTAATTTTGAAAATGTATTTTCTGCAAAATTACAATATTGGGTATGCAAAAAAATAAAACAAATACTTTGTTTATCAATAATTGCCTGATTATCAGTTATTTATTAATCGCCTTTCTTATTAAGTGTACCTGTTAATAGATTATGAACTCCTCATTTAAGATAACTGAAAAAATCTATAATAGCCTTTTGGAGTTATTAAATGATGTGTATTTTATTGATTCAAAAGGAAATATCAATGATTTTCAATTTTATCATGATGATCACTGGTTATCTGATAGTGCTGTGATTGATAATCTCATTTATAAAAAAGGAGAATGGAATATCGAGTTGTTGTTTGCTCTCCATACAAATCCTTTGAAATTTATCAAACGTCAAATTGTTTCTTACACTTGTCAAAAGAAAGCCAATCTTTCAGCAAGTTTGATGCGGAGAATGGCTGCAAAAGACCAAAGGGGTACGCTAGTTTTAAAAATAGAAGATTTTAATATTTGTCCAAATTAGATTGTACTTTTGCTAAAGTAGATTTCATTCATATAGAAAAACCATTCTTTATTACATTTAGCAATTGTTTAGAAAGATGTATAATACGAAAGAACGAATAGTTAATGCTTCGATAAAGCTATTTAATGATTATGGAATAGCAAGTGTACGTCTTCAGCAAATTGCCGATGAGATAGGGATTAGTGTAGGAAATTTGGCATATCACTACAAAAATAAAGAAGCAATTATTAACTCAGTTTATGATAAACTCTTTGAAGATTTTCAGCAAATTCTTGGTGTTTATCTCAAATCACCCTCTTTTTTAGATTTTGATTCTCAGGTTTCTTCTTATTTTGCTTTCTTTAAAAATTATCAATTTTATATCACCGATTTATTTGCTACTGAGCATCCACTCCCAGAAGTTCGGCAAAAGTGGCAGGAATTTATGAATAAAATGATTTTTCAAATACGAAAGCGTCTTGATTTTCATGCGAAGAGGGGCGATTTACTTCCACAATCTGAGGCTACCTACGATATTCTTGCAGAAGCTATTTGGATGACCATTGTCTTCTGGATTCCACAGCAACAAGTGCGTAATAAGCCTATCAATGAGAAGCTTTTTAAGCTTGCTGTATGGAATCATATCAAACCATATCTTACCGAGAAAGGCACTACCGATTTCTCAAGCTTATTGCTCCCAGCTTTTATTTAAGAAACATGATTTTGATCATGTTTTATCTGCTTTTAAAAATAAATATTTGATGTCAAATTCTACGGTTGTTTAGATTTATTCTTAATTAGAAAATATTTTCTAAATTTAATTAGAAAAATTTTTCTAATTAAATTTAATATTTTACATTTGAACATCAAATAATACAATTTCAACTCTTTTACTACCTACCGTCCTATGGCAAACGTTCTATGGTTACAAGGTGGGGCATGCAGTGGCAACACCATGTCTTTCCTCAATGCCGAAGAGCCAACTGTCGTTGATTTAGTCACCGATTTTGGCGTTAATATCCTTTGGCATCCTTCTATTGGCTTGGAGATTGGTCACCAAGTAACACATTTACTCGAAGATATTATTCAAGGAAAAGTTCAATGCGATATTTTGGTCTATGAAGGCAGTATCATTGAAGGTCCACATGGAACTGGTACAATGAACTATTTTTGTGACCGCCCAATGAAAGATTGGGTAAAAGAACTTGCTGCCGTAGCAGGTTATGTAGTAGCCATAGGAGACTGTGCCACTTGGGGAGGTATTCCAGCCGTTGCTCCAAATCCAAGTGAATCGACGGGTATGCAATTCTTGAAAAAAGAAAAAGGGGGCTTTTTGGGAACAGGGTATAAATCTAAAGGAGGCTTACCTGTAATTAATATTCCCGGTTGTCCTGCTCACCCAGATTGGATAACTCAAATACTAGTGGCCATTTCGACTGGAAGAATTGGAGATATCAAAATTGATGAATATCATCGTCCGAGTACATTTTTCACTGATTTTGTGCAAACAGGTTGTACAAATGTTGTCAATTTTGCCAATAAAGTTGATGGTGGATTTGGTAAAAGAGGAAATGGTTGTTTATTCTATGAAGTGGGCTGTCGTGGACCAATGACTCGGGCAAGTTGCAATCGTATTTTATGGAATCGCACTTCGAGTAAAACCCGTGCCAATCACCCATGCTTGGGTTGTACCGAGCCAGGCTTCCCTCACCATGATTTACAAAAAGGTAGCGTTTTCAAAACCCTTAAATATCTTGGATTCTTGCCGCAAGATGTTCCTGCAGGAAATTCAAAATTAGGGTATTATTTAAGAGCAGGTTTTGAAAAAACAATGCACGCTACCGAAACAGTATTTGGCGTGGTAAAATCACACAGTGAAAGTTCAATTTAAATTTGAATGATGAATTAGTAAAATTAATGGTCTTTTTATTTCATTTCTTAAACTAATTCCCAACACCTAATTCCAAATTTCTAATTAAATTAATCAATGGCAATCTCGAAAGAATTAAATATATCACCTGTGGGTCGTGTAGAAGGCGACCTTGATGTAAAAGTTTACATGGAAGATGGGGTCGTAACAAGAGCTCATACCCAAGCAGCCATGTTTCGTGGTTTTGAGCAAATCATGGCTGGCAAAGACCCTCAATCTGGTCTTATTGTTACACCTCGTATTTGTGGAATTTGTGGCGGTTCTCACCTTTATTGTGCTTCGTCCGCCTTAGATACTGTTTGGGAAACGACACTTCCGCCCAATGCCTTGTTGCTCAGAGCTTTAGGTCAAGCTTGTGAAACGATTCAAAGTATCCCACGTTGGTTTTATGCTATTTTTGCAACCGACATGGCCAATAAAAAATTTGCAAATAAGCCTCTTTACTCGGAAGTAGTAAAACGTTGGGCTGCTTATGTGGGTACTTCTTTTCAAAAAGGTGTTACTGCAAGTGCTTTGCCTGTCCAAGTGTATGCTCTCTTTGGTGGACAATGGCCGCATTCAAGTTACATGGTACCTGGTGGGGTAATGTCAGCCCCGACTTTAAAAGATATTACAAGAGCCCATGCCATTATGAATCAATTCCGCAAAGATTGGCTCGAAAGCATCTTTTTAGGTTGCTCAATTGAGCGTTATCGTCAGATAAAAACATGGGATGATATGCTTGCTTGGGTGGAAGAGAATGAAAGTCAGAAAAACTCAGATATGGGTTTATTTATCAGAGCAGGTTTGGAATTTGGTTTGCAAAAATTTGGACAAGGTGTAGGTAAATACATAGCTTATGGCACATATATTCATAAAGACCTTTGGAATAAACCAAAAATTGATACTCGCCAACATGCAGTAATTAGCCCGGGTGGATTTTATGATGGAAAAAACTTCCATGATTTTAATCACCTTGATATTATGGAACACGTAGGACACGCTTGGTATAAAGATGTCCCTGCTGCTCACCCTTGGGACGAGCCATTACCAACGCCATTGCCATCACAAAATCTTGCAAATTCAGACTTTGGAGGAAAATATAGTTGGGCTAAAGCCCCTCGTTATACTGGTTATGCTGCCGAAGCAGGGCCTCTTTCGAGAGTAATTATGAATGCCAACCCAAAGAACGAAAAACACCAAATTCAAGATCCATTATTCTTGGATATTATGGAAAAAATAGGGCCAAGTGTATTTACTCGTACTTTAGCTCGTTTACACGAAACAGCTCGTTTATATGATTATATTGATGAGTGGTTACGACAAATCGACCTTAATGGTGAGTTTTATATCAAACCAACTGAAAAAGACGGCAAAGGTTTTGGCTGTACAGAGGCCGCCCGAGGAGCCTTAGCCCACTGGATTGAAATTGAAAATGGTGTTATCAAAAACTATCAAGTAATGGCTCCAACCACATGGAATGTTGGACCAAATGACGATAAAGGAAACCCGGGCCCAATTGAAGCTGCTTTAGAAGGAACTGAAATTGAAGACCCACACGACCCTGTTGAAGTTGGAATGGTCGCTCGTTCTTTTGACTCTTGCTTGGTATGTACTGTTCATGCTCATGATGCAAAAAATGGTAAAGAATTAGCAAGATTTAAGTTGTAAATTAGAAAATAGTTATGATATACGGGATTTAAGAAAGTACCGAATATCAATTAATTTCTAAAATATTTAAAAGCCCGTAAATCAAAGTATGTTTACGGGCTTTTTGTACTAAACATTTTACTGATGAATATCGCTGAAGAAAACATAGAAGTACTGGACAATAGTATGATTTTAGGTACAAAAACAGCTATTATGGGTTTTGGAAATCCATGTAGAAGTGATGATGGGATAGCAATTTATGTGATTGATGAACTCCGAAAAGTAATTGGTGAAGAGCATGAAACAATAACCCTTTTTGATATGGGAACATCGGCCTTTGAAGTACTTTTTCAGCTAAAAGGTCATAATAGAATCATTATTGTTGATGCTGTAATCAATACAGGAGAGGTAGCAGGAACGCTCTATAAATTGCCAGCCAGCGAGATAAATGCCCAAATCAATGAAGACCCAATGGTTTTTTTACATAGTTTGAAATGGGATCAAGCATTATCTTATGCCAAGAAAATATTACGAGAAGAATACCCAGAAAATATTGAAGTTTATCTGATTTCGGTTGATAATCTTAAACTGGATATTCAATTGAGCGAGGCAGTTAAAAATGCAGGAAATAAAGTCATTGAATTGATAAAAAATGACGTCTTGGGTAGTAGTTGATGTGAAGAAATTGTGCTACGATTATTATTTACAAGTAATGAAATCGAAATAATTGCTATGGAAATTCAACTAAAAAACGGTCATATTTGGTTTGATAAAGCTACGGTTGAAACACTTTTTGGAGAAGAAGAAAAGGCTAATTTAGTTTATTACCCTGAGCGAAAAACCTTACTTTTGGCAGCTCGGTCAAAGACTTTTTTTGAAAAAATGCACAAAGTCAATTGGGTTGTGCTAAAACTGCGAAATCTAAAAGGTGATAAAACCATTTCGATTCAAGATCTCATGCTTGATAATGACCTTGACAGCACCGATCGACTTTTGAGTTATGAAATCAAAAATACTGGAATCATTAGTATTGAATTATAGATGTATATCGCTGGTAGCATAAATTTTGATTTTTCAGAGAATCAACGTGGAAACAAGAAGGATTTGGCAATATTTTCCCAAAACCGATGGCTATATAATACAGATGTAAAATACTTGGTAGAACATCGAAGCGGCAGATGGTATTTGTCGATTATTTTTATTTCTATTCATAATCCATTGAGGTTGATTTGTAATTATATCAACCATTATGAGTCATTAAATAAAGCCGAACTTTACGGTCAATTTTTTCAAAAAGGTATCAGAAAAACTACCCGAGGAAACCTAAAACTTGATGAAAATGCTTACAATATTTGCTACAACTGACAAAATACTAGATATTCAAGAAATCATAGATGCAGAATTTCGACTAAATGAAATTGTTTCTATCAAAAATTTAGATTCAATTAATGAAGCAATTGGGTCTAATTATCTGATAATCAATCAAAATGAAATTAAGAATCCGATTCATTGGAGCAATGAAGAACCCCCGTATTTGTTAGCCAATCCTATTGATTTAAATAAAAATAACCTTTTAGCAATCATATATTTTAGGCTTAATAATTACGAAAAAGCGTATGAGTTTGCTGAAAATAATGCTATTTTATTGACCGATATAGATACATTTAATTGCATCAAACATGGTATTGCCCTAAATGTAGATATTGATATTTCTCCGATCGAATCTTTTCAAAAATTTAATATTTACCGACATTGGCATAATCTTGCTATCAAGTCGTATTATGGTGAAACCATCAATTTTGTCAATGTTTATCAAATTAAAAATTTCTACGAAAAGGCCATTGATTTAGCACCAAACGACGAATATTGTGCTTTTTCTGCTAAACACTTTGCCTCTCTTTTATTGGATGTTGATGAACTTGAAAATGCTGCAACTCTTCTTGAAAATAGTATCAATAAGGCCATTTCGGATGATGCCAAATATGAATTAAAGAATATTCAATATGGTGTTTGGCTTAAACAATTGGGAATTCCTTATGATACAAATTTACTCGAAAAGATAAAAACTACGCTTTGGGAAGTACTTCAATACTATGAAAAACAGCAAAATCAAGTACAGATTGCCTTAATTTTAATTGATGCCGCTCAAATTGCTAATATTTCTGAAAGCTTTACCGAATCGTTGGGCTATATTAATCGTGCAGTTGAAATTTTACGGAAAGAAGATATTCCAGAACTTTTAGCAAATGCTCAATATCGTAAAGGGGTATTGTTTTATACTTGGGCTCAAAATGGTAGCATTCAATTTTACAAACCTGCAATGGAAGCTTATCAAGAAGCACTTAAAGTATTTTCGTATGACAATGCACCCGATGTTTTTGCCGAAATACAGCATCATTTAGGGGTAATTTACTCCGAAATTCCGGACGAAATCAAGAAAAAAGGCCTTTGGGCCGCTGTTTCTGTAAGTTCGTTTAATCAGGCATTAAATCATTTTACAAGAGAAACGCATCCATTTGAGTATGCCATGATTTGCAATAGCTATGCCAATGCCCTTACCAAATATCCTCCGTCGGTTAAGGGGGATAATTATGCAAAAGCTTTAGGCTTTTATCGTCAAGCACTCGAAATCCGTTCGGCAGAAGAATTTCCTTATGAAAGAGCATTAACGATGTTGAATTTTTTGGAAGCGTGTTGGTATGTCAATCATGAAAATGAATTACAGGAACAAACACTTTTTGATGAAATGACAGCAAAAGCCAAAGAAGTTCACCAACTTACTACTGATGTAAATCTGCTTGCTGATGCACAAAGACATTTAAACAAAATTCAAGAATTAAGCAAGATGATGGTATAAAAAAATGCCTATTTTAAGCTGTTTTTTCGATATAATTCATGTTTTAGAAAACATTTTCTAAAACATGAATTCTTCTGTTTTTTACTCAAATAAACAAATATCTTTGAGAAAGATAAGACTTATATCATGCACGAAATATCGTTAGTCAGAAATATATTTAGAACGCTTGAAGAAGAATTCCCGAATGATATTGACAATATTCGTGGAATATTTTTGAAAGCAGGTTTGCTTTCAAATGTTCAGCCGATTTTAATGCAAAATGCGTTTCAGGCGGTGTTAGAAGACCAACCTCAATATAAAAAAACAAGCTTACATGTAGAAGTATTACCGATTTTGATTTACTGTGATGATTGTGATAAAACGACCGAAGTTCAACAATACAGATTTGTATGCACGTGCGGAAAACCAAGTCGAAATGTTGTGCAAGGCGAAGAACTTTTGATTAGTAGAGTGGAGTTTGAAGAAAATTCTTAAAGATGTAAAATACTAAATTTTGAATGTAAAATGTAGTGAGTATTCAAAATTTAGTGTTTTACATTTTAAATTATAAACAATATAAATTTCTCCAATAGGGGTAGGGGACTTATGAAACCAAAATCAAATCAGGCAGCAGTTGGCTCAATACAATGTGATAATACGACGCTTAACTTGCTGAAAGTCAATGACTTTGTAGCAAAAGCCATCAGAGACAGATTGCCAAATATATTGGTAATTAATGTATGCTCTTCGCCAGGAAGTGGAAAAACAACTTTGATGCAAGAAACAGGTAAACGACTCAAAGGCAAATTAAATATGGCCGTTTTGGTGGGTGACCCTGAAACAGAACGTGATGCAATCAGAATGCGAGAGGTAGGCATTAATGCCCTCCAAATCGTGACGGGTGGTATGTGTCATATTGAAGCTCAAATGATTTATCAAGCACTCGACCATATTGATTTGACAGGCGTAGATTTATTATTTATCGAAAATGTCGGCAATTTGGTTTGTCCCGCCGCTTTTGATTTGGGCGAAGATTATAGAGTAACGGTTTTAGCATCAACAGAAGGTGATGATAAACCAAAAAAATATCCAAGAATGTTTCTAACGAGCGAATTGATGATCGTCTCAAAAGCAGATTTATTGCCTTATGTGCCTTTTTCAGTTGAAGCTGTAACAAAAGATGCACGTGACGTAAATCCAGACATTCAGGTTTTGACAATTTCGAGCCTAAAAGGTGATGGAATGGACGAATGGTGTGAATGGCTAATAAGTAAAGTAGAAGAAAAAAAAGGTGTACTTGCATGAAATGGAGGTATTTGAAATTGAAATAAAGGGTCAAGTACAAGGCGTTGGTTTCCGACCTTTTGTTTATCGTTTGGCTACTGAAATGGGTTTGGTGGGTTACGTGAATAATACCAATGAAGGCGTTTTGATTGAAATATCTGTTGAAAACGAATTTCAATTGGATACTTTTTGCAAAAGACTAAAGAATGAAGTACCAAAATTGGCGAAGATTACCTGTTTTTTATTTAGAAAAACTAATGAAAATGCACAGGTTTTGGAAGGATTTCGTATTATAAAAAGTAAAGTTGGTGAAAAAAACAATGTTTTATTAAGTCCAGATTTTGGGATTTGTGCTGAATGTAGCAACGAAATCAATGATTCAAAAAATAGACGTTTTCAATACGCATTTACAACTTGCACTTATTGTGGCCCACGTTTTTCAATTATTAAAAAATTGCCTTATGACCGTGAATTTACGAGTATGGAGGCATTTGAAATGTGTTCCTGTTGCAGGCAAGAATACGAATCAGTCAGTGATAGACGCTATTTTTCACAAACAAATTCTTGTGAAAAATGTGGCGTAAAACTGAGACTTTTTGATAACAAAAAACAACTTGTTTCAGATGAACAATCAGTAATTATTGACTTGCTAGTTGAGTTTTTAAAAGATGGGAAAATAGTTGCATTAAAAGGAATTGGAGGCTATTTATTGATTTGTGATGCAAGTAATGAGCTAACTATCAGTGAATTAAGAAAAAGAAAGCATCGTCCAAGTAAGCCTTTTGCGGTTATGTTTCCAGGTTTGGAATCTTTGAAAAAAGTAGTTGATTTGAGGGATTCAGAACAAGAAATATTGATTAACGAAGTGGCCTCGATTGTTTTGCTTGAAGCCAATTTACCAAATTTAACAACAGCAGGATTGATAGGAGTAATGTTACCTTATACGCCATTATTCGAGCTTATTTGTCAGAAATTTAGTAAACCTTTGATAGCTACCAGCGGAAATTTGAGTCATTCACCAATCATTTATGACGACCAAAAAGCAATGGATGTGTTGTCTGAAATTGCAGATTTAATCTTGATAAATAATAGAGAAATTGTTGTTCCCCAAGATGATAGTGTGGTGAGATTTACCCAAAACTTTAATCAAAAAATAGTTTTACGTCGTTCGAGAGGGCTTGCACCCACTTTCATTTTGCCAACTTTTGTTTCTCAAAATAATATTTTGGCAATGGGAGCAATGCTTAAAAGTACATTTACGCTTACGCATGAAAATAACATTTATATCAGTCAATATTTGGGCGATTTAAGCGATTTTGATACGCAAGAAAGTTTCCAACACACCTTAAAACATATTACGGAAGTTCTTGATTTTAAAGCAAATACGGTATTAATTGATAAACATTCCGCTTATCCTTCATCAGAAATGGGTCGAATATTTGCCGAAGAAAAAAGCCTAAATTTAGTAGAAATTCAACACCATAAAGCACATTTTGCTGCAGTTCTAGCAGAAAATGATTTATTGAAAAGTACAGAGCCAATCTTGGGAATCATTTGGGATGGCACAGGTTTGGGAGAAGATGGGCATATTTGGGGCGGCGAGTTTTTTAAGTTCCAAAATAATGCCAATGAACATTTTGAACGAGTAAATCATGTCGATTATTTCCCAAATTTGTTGGGTGATAAAATGGCTCGTGAACCTCGATTATCAGCATTGTCAATTTGTGCAAATATTCCAGAAGCATACGATTTTATAAAAGCAAAATTTACAGATTTAGAGTGGAATCTTTATCAAAAGCAATTAAAACAAGCTAATCTTTTACAAACATCATCGGTTGGAAGACTTTTTGATGCTGTGGCTTCCTTGCTAAGAATCATTGATAAAGTGAGTTATGAAGGTGAATCTGCCATGTATTTGGAAGCGAAAGCAAGAGCATATTTTAAACAAAAATCAGAAATAAAGGAAAGTTATTTTACCGAAAAATATCATAATTCAAAAGAGATAATAAGAGGAGTAATTGCTGATTTAATCAAAGAAATAAACATCGAAGAAATAGCATATAAGGTACATTATTCGATGATTTGTTTGATAAAAAACATTGCTAATGATTTGAATATTAATAAAATAGCATTTTCGGGTGGTGTTTGGCAAAATGCTCTTTTGGTTGATTTAGCTCAACAAAACTTAACAGATTTTGAGCTATTTTTTCATCAACAACTTTCGCCAAATGACGAATGTATTTCATTTGGGCAAGTGGTAGTTTACGAGTTAATGAACAGAAAACTTAATAATTAAAAATATGTGTCTTGCAATTCCAGGTAAAATAAAATCTATTGAATACCAATACGGAGGTTTAGTAAGAATGGCCAAAATACTTTTTGGTGGAATCACCAAAGAAGCCAGCCTAGAAATGGTACCTGATGCTAAGGAAGGTGATTATGTACTGGTGCATGTGGGGGTTGCTATTAGCATTGTTGATGAAGAAGAAGCACAAAAGACATTTAGTTACCTTGCAGAAATTGGCGAACTCGATGACCTCGTTGAGCATTCGCAGATTGAAAGAGAGGGTGGCAATTGTGAAATTTAAAAGCCCAAAATTAAGAGATGAAATACCTATCCGAATTCCGTGACCCAGAAATAGTTGAGCAATATATCAACGAATTACATAAAATAACTACTCGTTCGTGGACGATTATGGAGGTTTGTGGTGGTCAAACGCATAGTTTAGTCAAAAACGGTATTCTGAATATTCTACCTAAAGAAATCAGAATGGTTCATGGTCCAGGATGCCCTGTTTGTGTAACACCGCTAAATCTGATTGATAAAGCCCTGCATTTAGCCGAAGAAAAAGGCGTGATTCTTTGTTCTTATGGCGACATGATTCGGGTACCTGGCTCAAAAAGGAGTTTGCTCGAAGCCAAAGCCAGTGGTGCAGATATACGCATTATGTATTCACCTTTAGAAGCCGTCAAAATTGCCCAAGAAAATCCTAATCGTGAAGTGGTTTTCTTTGCAGTTGGCTTTGAAACTACGGCACCTGCTAATGCACTTTCGGTTATACATGCCCAGCGTTTGGGACTTAAAAACTATTCAATTTTAGCCTCTCATGTTTTGGTTCCTCCTGCCATGGAGGCTGTAATTAATGATAAAGAAGCAAAAATTGAAGCATTTTTGGCAGCAGGACACGTTTGCACGATTATGGGCATGACTGAATATGAGCCAATTGTGGCAAAATACAAAATCCCGATGGTGGTTACTGGTTTTGAACCTGTTGATTTGCTGCAAGGTATATTAATGACCGTTCGTCAACTTGAAAATGGTGAAGCTAAGCTTGAAAATCAATATAGTAGAGTAGTGAAATATGAAGGAAACCCTGCAGCTCAAAAGATAATTGCGGACGTTTTTAAAACCGAAGATCGAGAATGGCGTGGCATTGGGACGATTCCGATGAGTGGATGGGAAGTACGATATGAGTTAGCTGAATTTGACGCCAATAAAAAGTTTTCAGTCAATATTCCAAAAGTTCCAGAATGCGTAGATTGTATTGCTGGGCAAGTACTGAAAGGTATTAAAAAACCTTTTGAATGTAGCCAATTTGGTAAAGCTTGTACACCTCTCAATCCATTAGGAGCTCCAATGGTTTCTTCGGAAGGGGCTTGTGCTGCTTATTATCATTATTCGGAGGCAACTGAAGAAGTAATGGCTTGATGAAAATGTAGCATTTAGAATGCAAAATTTAAAATGTAAAAATGAGAGGTTTCACTTCTCCGAAGTTCATTTTACTTTATAAGTACTAAAATAGATTTAGATGAATACATCAATATTAAGTCTTTCTTGCCCGATGCCGCAACTTGACTTTGAAGTCATTACGCTGGGACATGGAAGTGGTGGGATTTTAACCAATAAATTACTTGAATCGGGCGTTTTTGATTTGCTAAAAAATCCAATATTAGACGAGCATCACGACGGAGCAATCTTTGAATTGGCAGGAAAACTGGCTTTTTCGACCGATAGTTATGTTATTTCACCAGTTTTTTTTCCAGGTGGAAACATCGGCGAATTGGCTGTAAATGGTACTGTCAATGATATTGCGATGTGTGGGGCTATTCCAAAATACCTATCGTTAAGTTTTATTTTGGAAGAAGGTTTGACAATGAAAGAGTTTTGGGAAATCTTGCTTTCTATCAAAATGGCGGCCGAAAACGCTGGCGTTCATATTGTCACTGGAGATACAAAAGTGGTGGAAAGAGGCAAAGGTGATAAGATATTTATAAATACTTCGGGCATTGGACAAGTACATCCGAAGGCAAATATTTCTATTCATAACATTAAAATTGGCGATAAAATTATTGTGAGCGGCAATGTTGCTACGCATGGGATTGCTATTATGTCGGTGCGTGAAGGGCTTGATTTTGAAACAACCATCGAAAGTGATACAACCAATCTCAATCATACAGTGAAGGCATTGATCGATGAATTTGGCAATGATATTCATCTTTTTAGGGATCCAACTCGTGGCGGTGTAGCAACAGTTTTGAACGAAATTGCACGTGATGTTAAACTAGGTATCAATATTCATCAAAAAGATATTCCAGTGGTTGAAGAAGTGTATAGTGCTTGTGAACTTTTAGGTTTAGACCCTCTTTATGTTGCTAATGAAGGCGTTTTTATGGCCCTTGTTTCAGGAGAAATGGCAGATGATTTCTTGAAAAAATTGCAGACTTTTGACAATGGTAAAAATGCGGCTATCATTGGAAGTGTGGTGGCCGAACACCCTCGCCAAGTAGTTTTACAAAGTCGAATAGGGGGTAAAAGAGTAATAAATATGTTAGTCGGCGAACAGCTTCCACGTATTTGCTAAAAACTAATGAGGAATTTGGTTTTAGAAATTAGCATTAGAGTTGCGAAATACAAACTTCTCATTCCTAAACTAAATCCAGTTCACCTAACCCCTAAAACCTAAAACCTAATTCCTATAAATGAATATAAGTCTTTCAAAATCACCTGTTTCACAAGGAAGTGGACTCATGGCATCGGTACTTGATAAGCCTTCTTTGGTGCAAGATTCTATAATTTTTAGAGGTGGCAAAAATAACCCATTACTAGCCCCGAGAGGTGTTTGGATGGTTGGAGATAAATTATTGATTTCGGATACAGGTCAAAATAGAGTTTTTATTTGGAATACCCGTCCAACCACCGAATTTGCCGAACCAGATATTACTTTGGGGCAATTAGAACAAGAAAATACTGGCAGAAATGCTGGCACAGGTGTAAGTGCAAGCACACTCCAATATCCTTCGGGAATTTGGTCGGATGGTAAAAAACTTATCATTGCCGATGCTTGGAATCATCGGGTTTTGATTTGGCATACCTTTCCAACATATAATGGTCAAGCGGCTGATGTAGTCATTGGTCAAGTAGGTTTTTCGCAAAATTTGCCTAATATCAAAGGAATTGGTTCAAAACCTGCTGCCAATACGCTTAATTGGCCTTACGGTGTATTTTCAGATGGCAGGCATTTGTGGATTTGTGATACAGGCAACAGAAGGGTGCTTTTCTACGAAAATATTCCAAGCGAAAACTTTACGGACGCTGACAAGGTAATTGGCAAACCAAGTTTCAACGAAAGAGATTATGAAAATTACGAACCAATTTGGCCTTATTCAGTAAGAATAAGTAAAAACGGTCAAATGTCAGTCGCCGATACGCAGTTTTATAGAAATTTGGTTTGGAATGATTGGCAAACGGCTTTTACTCAGCCTGCTGATATTATTATTGGTCAAGCAGACTTCGATGCCAATGGTATGAATCAATTTAGTTTATTTCCGAAACAAGATTCCATGAGTTGGACTTATGACTCATGTTTTTATAAGAATGGAATTTTTGTGGCAGATACAGGTAATAGCAGAGTGCTATGGTTTGAAAATATTCCAACTAAAAATGGTGCTTATGCCGACAATCTTTTAGGGCATTTTGATTTTAATACTGGAAGCGAAAACACACAAACAAAGTTCGGCACAGATAGCCAATTGTATTGGCCATTTTCACTTTGTGTGTGTGAAAATAAATTGGTTTTAACTGATACGGGTAATCATCGAGTAGTAATTTATACACTAAGTGGCTATTCTAAACCTGATTAATAAACAATAATGGAAAATTTGTTCATTTTGCTCGGTGCTGCAGCTATTGGCTTTTCACATTCATTTGAAGCTGACCACTTGGTGGCCGTAAGCAACATTGTAACTCGTAGAACCAATACGATTTCTGCCATAAAAGATGGTGTTTTTTGGGGTTTAGGACATACTTCAACGATTTTATTGGTGGCTATCATTTATATGATTGGCAAATTTATCTTGCAAGAAAATAATTTTCATTACTTTGAAGCAAGCGTTGGTTTAATGTTGATGGTTTTGGGCGTTATAAGATTTTATAAAATTTTTCAAGATCGGTCTCATGGTCATTCACATATTTCAGAACCAACATTTGGTTTGGCTTATGGGGTAGGTTTAGTTCATGGTTTGGCTGGAAGCGGAGGTTTATTGATTTCTGTTTTGACACAAATTAAAGATAATGTCATGGCGATATTTTACATACTAATCTTTGGTATTGGGTCAATAGTTGGGATGATGATTGCAGCAGGGGCTTTTAGTTTACCATTTTCAACAAAAATCATCAATAATAAATGGCTTTCTACTATATTAAGTACTGTTTCCGCATTTCTTTGTGTTGGATTGGGGGCGATGATTTTCTATAAAAATATTATTTAGACATGGAAAAGCAAGCAAATTATGACGAATCTGATTTTGTAGAATATGCCCTCAAGCAAATGGATATTAAAATCTTGAAACGTGATGGTAAATTTTTTGAATTAGAAAGAGGTTTTTCAGTTGAAGTTGAAACAACTGACTTATATCGTTTGTCTGCGGAAGGTTGGGTAATCTCACCTTTTGAAGATATTGGAAAACTATGCGAGTTTATCAAAAAAAATCTTGAAATACCATTACACAATGAATAGATACGAGGCTTCAGTAATTGCTTTGGCGGAAAGCGAATCCAAAAAAGGTTATTATGTTCTAATTTTAGAAGAAATAAAGTCAAAAAAACGCATTCCGATTATTGTTGGAAATCAAGAAGCACAGGCAATTGCGATTCATTTAGAACGGCTTCAACCTGCCCGCCCCCTTACGCATGATTTATTCAAAAATGTCATTATAAAACTTAATGCCTCAATTAAAGAGGTTGTAATTCATAGCCTCGAAAATGACATTTTTCATTCAATAATTATCCTTCATACAATAGATAAAAATATTCTTGAGATTGATGCTCGTGCATCAGATGCGATTGCCTTGGCCATTCGTTTTTCTTGCCCAATTTATGTAAGCGAACCTGTTTTAGAAAGTGCAGGTTATGAAATAGATGAAAAAGGCATTGAGAAAAAAGGCTCGTATGCTGAATATACATTAGAAGAATTGGAGGAATTATTAGATAAAATTCTTAAAAAAGAAGACTATGAAAGTGCTGCACGTGTACGTGATGCAATAAAAAGGAGAACTTCTTGAAAAGCGTATTGAGATTCTCAATCTCCCCCCCCCTACCCTTTTTAAAATTTACAATAATTAATTGTAGTTAGTGTTTCATTTATGGAATCTAATGGTTGTTTTTTGATTTAGATTAAAGCTAAAGTGAGTATAAACAAACGTCCGTTTGATTATACTTATGTTGCTTTGAACATAATTATAAATAATCCTCTGATTTTTGTATCTGCAATTAGTAAAAAGTATATTATTCTTGTATATAAATCTAAGTATAATTATTTTTTGTTTTATATGATTAACCATATACAAAATGACTTCAAATGAAAAGTTTTAAAGCGAAGAAATACAGAACCCATCACTAACAAGACCAAGAGACAGAAAAATAATTTTCATTAAATATCTGTACTTATTTTGATACTACCCAAGGTGTTGAGATATACGAATATTCACTATTTTACTATTATTGTATTTTCCCAAGATTATACTTTAATTCGATTGATCTAATCGTTATTGATCTTACGCTCCAATTATTTTAAAACAATTCCAAATCTATTCAATAAATAAAAGAAAATATCTACTAAAAACATTTCTGATACATTGGTTAAAAATATTAGTGTCAAAATGACACTTTTTATTTGGAATTCTAAATATTAAATGTAGCTTTGACTATCAAAAGTGTTTTCAAAAAAAATATTTGTAAAATTATATTTACATAAAATAGTACTATTTAAAGATTTATGCTAAATAATAAATAATATTTCATTTTCAAATGAGCCTATTTTTAACAAAAATTTTTTTCAAAAAATATTCAATTTGTAAAGTTTGATAGCCGTTCTATTCAAAACTATAGAACATTTTTTTTTAAAGCTTGGAGTAAATCTTTGCAAAACAGAAGACCAGCTAAACGTTAATAGAACAAACGTAAAACTCAGATATTGAATTATTAAAAGATAATTCAATGAACATAAAAGCACAGCTTTGGTAGTTAAAATTGAGATTAAGATTAGGTAGGACGTATTAATTTGTCTAAGAATTATATAGTAAAAAATATATATTTTGGTTCATTTTAATATGTTTTGATTTACACCAATCTAACGTCTATGTTTCATGGACGTTAGATTACATTGTCATTTATCACCACATTTTATTATATATTAAAGATTAGTAATGATGAAAAAAAACTTATTTATCGCCCTCATTTTTGTGCTTTTTATTTGCTCAAATTTCATAACAAAAAATAAAGCTAATACTTCGCTCAAAGATGCTTTTAAGAAGGATTTTTTGATAGGAACAGCCCTTAATAATTTTCAAATAGAAGAAAAAGACCCAACTGTAAACAGTCTAATCAAACAGCAGTTCAATGCAGCTACTCCTGAAAATATCATGAAATCAGCATTAATTCATCCTAAGTGGGATACTTATGATTTCAAAATGGCTGATAAAATGATTGAGTATGGCAAGAAAAATAATATTAAAATTAATGGACATACTTTGATATGGCATAGCCAATTACCAAACTTTATCAGAAGCATCAAGAGTAGCGACTCTATTCGCACATTCTTTACTGAACATATCAAAACAGTAGCAGGACGCTACAAAGGCAAGGTATTTTCTTGGGATGTAGTAAACGAAGCCCTTAATGAGGATGGCACACTCAGAAACTCAGTCTTTTTGAAGCATTTGGGTGAAGGATACATTACTGAAGCTTTTAAATTGGCTCAAGAAGCATCTCCAAAAACTGAACTTTACTACAACGACTACAACAATGAGCAACCCGCCAAAAGAGCAGGATGTATCAGAATAATCAAAAAAATTCAGGAATCTGGCGTTAGAATTGATGGTGTAGGTATTCAGGGACATTGGCACCTTGGAAAAATACCTTTGAAAGACATTGAAGAAAGTATTCTCGAATATTCTGCTTTGGGTATGAAAGTGATGTTTACGGAGTTAGATATTGAAGTTTTACAAAGGAATTTTCAAGGAGCCGACGTTAGTCAAAGAATGGCGAATAATCCAGAATTGAATCCATATACTAATGGATTGCCCGAAAATGTACAAAATCAGTTGGCTGATGACTACGAGTCACTGTTTAAATTGTTCTTAAAACACAAAGATAAAATTTCGAGAATAACATTCTGGGGTGTAAATGATGGCGATAGCTGGTTAAATAACTGGCCTGTTAGAGGACGCACCAATTATCCATTATTATTTGATAGAAATAACCAACCTAAACCAGCATTTTATAAAGTTGTCGGTTTAAAAAAATAAATTACTCTTTAATTTTATTTAACCAAAAAATCTAAAAACTATGAAAAAACTATTGGTATTCTTATGCTTCATTTGCAGTGTTGGAGCATTTGCCCAGACAAATCCCATTGATGGAAACTGGAAAGGTACACGTGAAACACCCAATGGCACATTTGAGATAAATTACACATTCAAGGTTGAAGGAGATAAACTCACAGGCACTTGGAAAACGCAATTTGGGGAGACAAAAATCGAAAATGGTAAAGTTGATGGTAAAAAATTCTCATACAGCATTTCGTTTAATGATATGACAATCAATAGTACTGGCGAACTTATCAATGAAAACGAAATCATTACAAAAAATGAAAGAGGAGAGATGAAATTGACTCGAGTTAAATAAACGTAGTTTTATTGTTTTATAGTATAAAGCCCTCAAATATAGCAAATTGCACATTTGAGGGCTTTGTTTATAATTCAATCATGATTGAAAGTGTAAATTATTTAGTTTACACTGAGAGCCTTTACCATAGAATATGATGTTTTTAGTTTTTCAGTGTGTTTTAAAATTCCACTTAGAATTATCACTATTCATATCAAATTTGCCAAGAGTTGGTGTGCTATCACCAGAAGAAATCAATGCTAATTTTTCGTTTGTACCAGGTACTAACTTTGGCATAATTCTGAAAGTGCCATCAGTCAATTGTTCAATTCTCCATAATTGTTCAGGTGCACCTGTAAATACTGGAACGGTTTTTACTTCCGCTTCAACAGTTGCTGCTAATGCTCTCTCCGTACCTGCAATTACTATTTTATAATAAGGGCCGCCAGGGTACCCACCCCCATCTGGTACGGCAGAAACTGTCCATTTTTGGTGCGGACGGGACATATAATCTCCAATTCTGACATTTACATCTCCTGTAGGCCAAGTACTGATTACATCTTTTAATTCTTGCGAAGCCACCGGTTTTATTGGTTCATTAGGGTCTCGTGGGCCTCTAAACCCTCCAGGCATACGCACAAAATCTACTATTAGTTCCAGTGCATAACCTCTCCTTTCAGAAGCTATTTCGTACGTTCCTTCTTTGAAATTATCCCCAGCTACAGGCCACCCATTTTTCCATAATAAAGGACGTATGCCTAAGACACTGCGTCCACTTTGGTCTAAATCAGCTTCATAATGACAGGACATTTTCTGTACACCTTCTTCCAAATCTAAAAGACCGAAATGCCCTGGGCCATTTACTCTTCCACTTGCACCAATCACCATCTTTCCACCACCTTTGAGCATATCTCTGCCCATATTGTCAACGTAAGGCCCTATTACTTTTCTCGAACGCCCCACTACTATATTATAGGTAGAGTTTGCACCGTCGCAACAAGTGCCATGCGTACCAAGTAAATAATACCAACCATCACGATACATCAAAGCGGTAGCTTCACAATCAATAGCAATATTTATAGCTTTATTTCCTTCTACTCTTTTGCCAGTTTTTGGGTCGAGTTCAACCAGTCGAATAAAGCCAAAATAAGTACCATAAGATAACCATAGTCTTCCATCAGTTGGGTCAAGTAAAAGGCCTGGATCAATGGCATCACAATCTTCAGTACCATCTGATGAGGCAACTATGATGGCTTCTGTATATTTAAAATCAGGCGATTTTGGGTCAAGCGTTTTATTCCACATCGTCAGTATTCGTCCGTTGTGACCACCACCAAGTCCACCACCCGTAGCTCCGTAAGCAATTAAGTATCTATCTCCGATTTTTAGCATATCTGGAGCAGCTCCTCCCCCAGGTCTTTCTCCACCGCTATTCCATGTCCAACCATCTTCAGAAATTAGACCGCCACCACGTGTTCCAAATGTGTAGTATTTACCATCACACATCATGATAGTTGAAGGGTCATGAATAAATGGTTTACCAATTTGTGCTGTGATTTTTTCTGTTAAAAATATTGATAAAAGGACTATAACGCCCAAAATATTGATTCTTGATTTCATTTTCCAGTTGATAAAAAAATTGAGAATGTTTTTTAACATGAATTTTTAAATTCATTCATAACTTATCGTGATATTTTTGATTGGCTCTCCTTTTTCATCAAGGAAACGAACACAAAAATCACTCATTCCTGGTCCGTTGATTACTGCACCACGAATAATGTTTTTCCCTTTATTGAGTGTAAGACGGTTCGATACACAATCATCCATAACCATCCGTCTATCGCCCGAAAGCAGCACAGCCTCTTTGCCATTTAGCCACCACATAGATGCTGAATTTGAGCCAACGGCCATTCTTACATTTTTCATTTCTTCTGTAGTGTTGACCACAGTTACTGCCCAAAAAAGTACACCGTAAACTGGTTTTCTTAACCCATAAGCTAAACGAAAGAGTTTGGTATTAAAAGCTGTACTTTCAAGTGCGTGCCAAGTCAACTCTTGTTCTCCAACCTTCACTTTTTCGCCATTTTTAGGAATAACAGTAAATTGATTTGGAAAATATTCGGTAGCGAAAGTACTTCTCAAATAACTATCTGTGAAGACAGTATTGCTTCGATTAGGTTTGTTAATTGGCTCTAAAAGTAGCCAACGTTGGAGAAATCCATCAGCATCTGGAATTTTAACTTTATTTGTTGCGGCTGTAAAATATGGAGCAATGGTACGGGTCGTATCAATTTGAGTGGTATTGTTGGACTTGTTTGTTGATTGAACCGAACAACTTTGTATTCCAATACCCACAAGGATAACGATGCCCACCACCAAAGGTAGGGGTTTGAAACAGAAGCTCATAGAAAAGTAATTAATGTTGAATAATGATGAAAAATTGGTTTTGTATTTGAATTTTTACTTTTTGTGTTTCGAAAGGATGTATGTGGGCAATGCTAAAATTTATAGTTTTAAGAAAATGATATTCGACATACAGATATAATATTTAGTTGCTGCATTCAGATAATCATGTAGAATTCTATTTCACTGAAAATTTATAAATTGTGGTAGTTTGATAAGTTTCTCCTGGTTTTAAAACCGTGCTTGGAAAATTTGGTTTATTTGGAGAATCTGGATAGTGTTGCGTTTCTAAGCAAAAACCAGAACGAAATTTCGCAGGAATACCCCCTTTGGTGATTGCGGAGCCATCTAAAAAATTTCCTGAATAGAACTGAATTGCAGGTTCGGTTGTGAAAACCTCCATTTTTCGACCAGTTGTGGCTTCGTAAACTAAAGCTACTTTTTTCAGTTTATTACTTGAGTCAGTGAATACCCAACAATGGTCGTAGCCTTTTCCATATTTAATTTGAAGATCATTGGCATCATTGATTCTTTCTCCAATTTTATGAGCAGTCAAAAAATCAAAAGGAGTACCCGTCACAGCGGTAAGTTCACCTGTTGGAATCAATGTTCTATCGACAGGTACTAATTTGTCGGCCAAAATAGTTACTTCATGATCGAGAATCTCCTTGTTTACGTTGGCAGTAAGGTTGAAATATGTATGATTTGTAAGGTTCACAACAGTAGTCTTATCAGTCGTTGCCTTATAATTAATCTGTAATGAATTATCCTTTTTAAGGGTGTAAATAACTTCAATATTTAAGTTTCCAGGATAACCTTCTTCCCCATCAACAGATGTATAATTCAATTTCAATTGAGGTTCTTCGCCATTGAGTGGAGTAGCTTTCCAAAGAACTTTATCGAACCCTTTTTTACCACCGTGTAAGGCGTTTGGACCATTATTCTTCGCTAAAGTATATTCTTTGCCCTCAAGCGTAAATTTGCCTTTAGCAATGCGGTTGCCAAATCTCCCTATCAAAGCTCCAAAAAACGGAACACCTTTTAGGTAATCATTAAGGGTTTCGCAACCAAGCGTAATGTTTTCATATTTTCCATTTTTATCAGGTGCTGTTAGGCTTGTAATAATCCCGCCATAGTTGGTAATCTGAGCTTCCATTCCTCTTGAATTACGAAGTGTGAAAAGCTCAGCTTTAGTACCATCTGGTAAAATTCCGAATTCTTTTTTATCTATCTTTACCACTTTTTCGGAGCTATTTTTTTTTATTTTAACGGGTGTTTGTGCAAGCCCAATCTGGAATAGTCCAAGACAAAGAAGGGTTATACAGCGTGTTTTTAATGTCATAGTTTTTAGAATATTTTGCCTAAAACTGATATTAAATAAATATGGAGAAATATTAAAAATAGTTTTAGAGTAATTGTTAAGGTGAATTATTAATAATTTTTACTCTGACCAACCCTTAGTTTTGACCAGAGTAAAAGAGATTTATTTAAAAAGCAATGGAGCCATTTGATACAAACTACGTCTCCAAGTTTGGAATTCGTGTGCAGTGCCTTCTGAAACAAAACTTACAGCATTGAAACCAGCAGCCTTTAATTCTTCACCTGCTTTTTTAACTCCTTCTGGACGTTCTTTGCTTCCACAGCTTATAAAAATCAATTTTGGTTGTGGCTTGTCTTTAAAATCAGCAGCCGCATATACCCCACCACTCAATAATCCGTAGTATCCAAACACATCTGGTTTATTTAATGTAATCGTTTTCGTTTCCATTCCACCCATTGAAAGTCCAGCCATCGCACGTTGCTCTTTCTTAGCAATTGTTCTGAAATTAGCATCTACATAAGGAACCAATTCTTCTGTCAATACTGTTTGGAATGGCTCAATTTTAAATTCTCTCAATTTCCCAAATTTTACTTCATTTGTCATTCCATACGTATTTACTATGATAAATGGCTTGATTTTTCCTTCAGCAATCAAGTTATCCATTATCAAATTGGCTCTTCCTTGATTCATCCATGCTGTTTCGTCTTCGCCCCAACCGTGTTGAAGATACAATACCGGATATTTACCCTTTCCTTTTTCATAGCCTGGTGGCGTATAAACAAATGCCCTGCGTGAAGTGTTGGTGCTTGGTGATGGAAATAATATTTGTTGTACATTTCCGTGTGGGACATTTTTAAGAGCATAAAAATCTTGGTCTTTCGCTGGGATTTCAATACCACTTTCCCAACGAATTGAACCATAATAGTTTAGTGTGCCAGGGTCATTGAATTTCCCCCCATCAATTCTGACATTATAATAGTGAAATCCTTCGTCCATTGGCCCTTCAGTAGTTCCCATCCATGAGCCATCTTCAGCTTTGGTGAGTTTTGTGCCACCACGACCGCCAAGTCCTAAACTTACACGAACACTATCAGCAGCAGGAGCTATAATTTTAAAACGGGCATAACCTTGTGAGTTTACCATTGGGTATTCTTGTTGTGGTTGATTCAGTGCCGAAGGTTTAAAATCTTCGATAATAGCCGGCTGTTGGGCTTGAGCAATGCCAAACCAAATCAAAAAAACAGCAAGTAATGAATTTCGATAGAATGTATTTTTCATTTTATAGAGGGTTGAAATTGTTATTTAAAAATTTCTTGTAATGAGTTGGTTAAGAATATCTTACAGTTCATCCACGTATGTCCACCAGAAACGATCAGGGGTTTAATCTTGATTTTCTTTTCTTCAAACATGGCAATGTTTTTCTTTACACTTTCGTAAAGGAAATCATCTGTCCCAACGCTGATTGTAAATAATTTGACTTGTTTGTTAATCAAATCGGCATTTGGATTCCAGTTATCGAAGTTTTTCTTGAATTCTTCTGTGGCTGTAAATGGTGCATACGAACAGATATAGCCAAATTTATCAGTATTAGTAAAACCAATATTTAGGGTTTGTCCACCCCCTACCGAAAAACCAGCAACGGCTCTATTTTTACTATCATTCAAAATAGGGTAATTGCTTTCGATAAACGGAATAATATCGTTGACTATATCTTTTGTAAAGTCAAGCATCGGTGCTGGTCGCACATTACCATAAGGCATCACAATAATCATCGGTTTAGCTTTCCCTTGTCCGATGAGGTTATCTGCAATGAAATTGGCATGTCCTACTTTTGTCCAAGTTTCTTCTGTATCAGAGCCGCCGTGTATCAGATACAAAACTGGATACTTAGTTTTTCCACTGGCATCAAAATTTGGTGGTGTATAAACCAATAATTGACGAGTGATATTGAGCGATTTTGAGTTATAATATTGATAGGTGACTTTACCATGAGGCACATTCTGTAAAGAATGAATCAATGGTTTATCGTTTGGAATATCCACAATACTACGTTTAAAACGCTCATTGGCAAAGATGTACGAATTATTAGGATCGGCAATTTGTACACTATCAACATAAAAACTATATGGATAAATATCGGGAGTCATTGGGGGAACTGTTACACTCCATATTCCTGAAGTATCACTTTTCATAGAAATAGGCGATTTTAGAAATTCTCCGCTAAGAGATACCCTTTTTGCATTTTTAGAATAGTACTTAAAGGTGATACTTTTATCAGGGTTTATATTGGGCGAACTAATGGCTGGCGGACGCTGAGCCACTAAACTACCACTTATAAACATTATGATAAGCGTCAATTTATTTCGTGCTTTCATCTTCATTCATGTTTTATTTAAACAAAACAGGTAATGTTTCGTTGAGGTATTTTTTTACATTCATCCAAGTATGCCCGCCATCGGTTACATAGCTCTTGAAATTAATCTTTTTATCTTTTAGGTAATTTTCCCATTCAGTTGTTCCTTTATACAAGAAATCTTCAGTACCAATTCCCGAAAAGAGTAATTTGAAGTCTTTGTTAGTTTTGGCAGGATTTGAAGTAATATTTGTGAAACTTTTATCCATTTCAGCAGGAGAAATGTACGAAGCATAACTACAGACATAAGCAAATTTATCTACATTATTGAATGCAGTACGGAGTGTTTGTCCACCGCCACGTGAGAAACCACCAATAGCACGATTATCACGATTATTGATAGTACGATAGTTTTTCTCTATATAAGGAATAACTTTTGTGACGAGGTCAGTCTCAAATAATTTCATTCGGCGAAGAGCATCTTCTCCATCTCTACTCATTACATCAGAGGGTTTGTCTTTGCCAGTTTGCTCAGCAATTTTAGCTAAAGGATTACCATACGGCATTACAATAATCATTGGTTTTGCTTTACCCTGAGCAATCATATTATCGAGCATTAAATTTACCTTTCCTACCTTCCAGAATGTTTCTTCTGTGTCGGTTGTACCACTGATTAAGTAATAAACAGGGTATTTTTTGGCAGTTTCTTTGGTGTATCCTGGTGGAGTATAAACTACGAGGGTACCAGTAGAGCTTTCTACCGATGGGTAGTATTCGTAGGTGACAGAACCATGAGGAACATTTTGCAAGGCATAAATCGCTGGAGAATCGGTTGGGATTTCTACTAAACTCGCCTTGAAACGTTCATTTGGAAAGAAAGCCACATTGGCTGGGTCCATTACTGTTACGCCATCTACTTTAAATCCATAAGGATAAATATCAGGTTTTACTGGGCCAACCGTTATTGACCACACTCCTTCGGCATTTTTTGTCATAGGCACGTTTGCCGACCCAAATTGATTACCATCAAGTAAAACAGTAGTAGCATTAGGTGCCAAGTATGAGAAAGTAACAGTTTTATCAGGATTGACTTTGGGTGAAATCACAAAAGGCCCTCGTGGGGGTTGTCCGTGCACAAAACTTGATATTGCCAAAATGGCAAGAAAACAGACTGATAATATTGTCGATTGTGTTTTCATTGTTTGAGGTTGATAGAAATTGGATAGTTATTTAAAAAGTTTGGGAGCAACTACACTGAGATAATATTTTACATTCATCCAAGTATGTCCACCTTCAGTAAAAAGGCTTTCATATTTAATTTTCTTTTGGTCAAGCACTTGCATAAATTCTTGATTGACACCGTAAAGCATATCATCTTTACCAACGCCAATCCAAAATAATTTAAGATTTTTATTGGTTTGTATGGGGTCTTTGAACGCGGCTTCATTGTTTCTGTCGAACTCATTTTTTAGCATTCCAGGTGCAAAACCACATACATAAGCAAACTTATCCGAATTATTAAATCCAAAGTAAAGTGTTGTGCCGCCGCCACCTGAAAAGCCCGCAATAGCTCGATTGTCTTTGTTATTGATTGTTCGGTAATTCTTCTCAATAAATGGCATTAGATTTCCGAAAAAATCTTTCTTAAATTCTTGTAAATTATCCCAATTTCTTAGACTACCCGATGACTTACTGATAACTGGAAAAGCACGGCCATACGGCATTACAATAATCATAGGTTTGGCTTTACCTTGAGCGATGAGGTTATCCAAAATGATATTGGCACGCCCAACTTTTGTCCAAGTTTCTTCAATGTCAGTAGTTCCATGAAGTAAATAAAGCACTGGATATGAAACTTTTGGATTATTTTCATAACCTGGTGGTGTGTAAATAACCACTGGTCGAGTTCCTAATTCGGTAGATTGATAGTAACGATAAGAAACCGTTCCGTGCGGAACATTCTGTAAGGAGTGAACCAACGGTGTACTACCTGTAACTTCTACCACGCTATTCTGAAATCCTTCGTTTGGAAAAATGGCAGTATTATTTGGATCAGCTACCGATACACCATCTACGTTAAATGAATATGGGTACATATCTGGCTTAATTGGTGCAGTTTTTACAGCCCAAATTCCTTGTTGGTCTTTAGTCATAAGCAATGGGCTTTTTTCAAACTGAGCATTTAGCGTAACAGTTGTTGCCTTAGGTGCATAAAAACGAAACGTTACGCTATTGTCGATATGAACTTCAGGCGAAACCACATTAGGTAGTGAATTTGGTTGTGCCACACATAGTAGAGACCTACTCGCCAATATTAATAGAAGAATTATTTTTCGAATATTCATAATTAATAAATAGGTTAAATTGCTTATTTTGAGGTGATTATATCTAATTCTGAGTAGGCAGAAGAAGAACCTTCTTGGGCATTCTTCAGTGCTTTAAACTTGATATATCTGGCAGCTATTGTTTCAAAGTTTTTAACTTGCCAGAAAGGATTGTTTTTAATATTTGAAAACTCTCCTTCACTAACCAATTTCCAGTTTGAGCCATCGCCTGAAACCCAAAATTGAAAGTTTGTAATAATACTTCCTTCTTCCCACCAATTTTGAGCGGGTAAGTAACGAAAACCTTCAAGCTTTTCTGTTTTTCCTAAATCTATCACAAGGTCGGCAGGCATTGATTGGTTACTTTTCTGACGCCAAGAAGTTCCAGCGTTGCCATCCAATAACTTATTGGCATTTGGGTCTTCGGTACTTGTAATTTTCCATGATTTACGTGAAATATCAAATAATTCTTCATTCGCAATACTTGATTGTTTTGTGAAAGGATTATAAGAAACTGCCTTGATTTCTACTTTTCCATCAGTGGTTTTTACTGGCGAAGTGTACTTTTCAGATTTTGCTGTAGGTTGGCTACCATTGATTGTATAGTAAATTTCTGATTCTTTATCTCCCGAAATAAAACTTACTACACCCTCTTTATCTCGGATAATTGTTGGAGGAGTTAAGACAATCGGAGCTTTATAAACTTCAATATTTGAGATAAGTGGACAGCTTTTTGCATCCAAAATATTGAATCGTAATTTTGTTGTTTCCACAGTCGGGAACCGTAAAATTCGTTTGTAACCAATAGTAGTTTCTTTGGCAATTTCTATCCATTTTCCACTGACAAAAGCTTCTAAACTAAATGATTTTACTCGCTGGCCCAATTGAATAGGTTCTTGTACCAAAAATCGGTTGAATGAAGTTGTTTTTCCAAAACCTAAAGTGAGTGATGCTGCTTTTATATCGTCATTGGTAGCCCAATAGGTATCATTGCTGTTATCTAAAGCTTTATTTGCCGCAAAAAGTCCTTTTGTTCCTCTGGAATGGTTGGCTGATGTCTTTGCTTTTTTTGCTAAATTATTTGCAAAAGTTTCTTTTAAAGTACTGGCCAATTCCATTACGGCTTTTTCATCTTTTTTATGAATAAGTCCGTTAGGCATAATTGGAAAATTGAGAAGCATTGTAGCATTTCTGCCTACAGAATGATAATAAATATCTAAAAGTTGAGGTAAAGTTTTTACTTTTCTATCTTCTCTTTCGTGATAAAACCATTCGGGACGAATCGATGTATTTACTTCTCCAGGAACCCAAGCATTTCCGTCTTCAACGCCATGCCTGAGCATATCTTCTGGCACATCTCCTTTTGCATTTAACAAACTCCAGTTGGTTTCACCTACATAACCTGCTTCTGTACCTACCCATCGTAAATCTGCTCGGTCTCCACCATCATTCCAAATGACAATGTTTGGTTGAAGTTTCCGAACCAATTTATAGGTGTTTTGCCAGTCGTAATAGGTTTTTGCATCAATTTTTCGGGTTTCATTAGCTCCACCATAAAAGCCATTTCCACCATTAGCACCATCGAACCATACTTCAAAAATATCACCATAGTTGGTGAGCAATTCAGTTAATTGATTTCTAAAATAAGTAATGTATTCAGGTTTGCCATAATCAGTATGGTTTCTATCCCAAGGCGACAAATAAACGCCAAACTTAAGTCCAAATTCTTTACAAGCTTCAGCCATTTCTTTGACCACATCGCCTTTGCCGTTTTTCCATGGTACATTCTTTACTGAATAATCGGTATACTTGGATGGCCAAAGACAAAAACCACTATGATGTTTTGCAGTAAAAATTATCCCCTTCATTCCAGCTTCTTTACATATTCTAGCCCATTGCCGACAATCTAATTGGGTTGGATTAAATAACTTAGGGTCTTCATTACCATAACCCCAAGCCACGTCTGTATATGTATTAATAGAAAAATGAATAAAAGCATAATACTCCATTTTTTGCCATTGCAATTGATTCTTTGTTGGAATGGGGCCAAAAGGTTTAGGACTATCATTTTGGGCAAATGAAAATGAGAAAGATATTAAAAAAAGGGTCAAAAGCTTTTTGTTCATTATATATTAATTGTTTTCTAAAATTGATGCTTACCCATATTATTTAATTAAACTGTTTCTTTCCATCCAATCAAACAGAGGATTCATCCAACCTTTATGGCGGAAAATGAAACCATGATCTCCTTTTGGGAAAATGTGCATTTCTACTTCTACTTTGTTTTTACGTAGGTTTTCAAAATAAGAAATACTATTGTCCACATCAACCAACTTATCATCTGCGGCATGTGTGATCCATGCCATGGGAGTATTAGCTTTTACTTGTAAGTCATTTGAATATAAGTCTTTATCTTCTTTTGATGGATTTTTACCTAAAAGATTGTCACGAGAGCCACCGTGAGTAAGAGCATCTTGCATTGAAATTACGGGGTAAATCAATATTTGAAAATCTGGTCTTAAGTTTGTATTTTGTTGATTATCAATCAATGTTTTTTCAAAATGAGTGGCAGCCGTACTTGCTAAATGCCCTCCCGCACTAAAACCCATCACTCCGATTTTATTTTTGTCTATTCCGTATTTTTCTGCATTTTCTCGTACATATTTAATAGATTGTTGTACATCTTGTAAAGGACCTATCTTCTTATCAAGCATGATTTCATCGCTTGGAAGCCGGTATTTTAGCACAAAGGCAGTTATTCCTTTTTCGGCCAGAGCTTTGGCTACTGAAATACCTTCACCATTGTAAACAATTACGCCATAACCACCTCCAGCAATTACAATTATCGCTGTTCCATTAGGTCTTTCAGGTTTTATATATTCGAGTGTTGGGCTAGTGATTCCTTTATATAGGCCCTTGTCGGCACCTGTTTCTGCTATATTAGAAGGTTTGGAATTTGGTACATTGGTGGAATACAAATTGATAATCTGCTGAGAAAAAGCAGAAAATCCACAGAAAAAAATAATAAATCCAATGATACAAACTCTAATTTTGCTACGCATATTTTTTGTAGATTTATTCATCAAAATTATTATTTAGTGATTTTTAATAATGCCTCAGCGTATCTTTTGCCAAACTCACGAACACCCTCACTGTTGAAATGTAACTTATCAGGAACAGCGGGCAAACCTTTCGACGAAACCACCAACGCTTTTGGAATTGTTTGAGGTAGTGTAGCTATAATTTCGTTATGGCTCGCACATTTACCTCCTTGATCTGCTCCAACTACTTCTCCAGCAATGAGGGGAATAGAGTTAGGGGCAATATTTAGGTCTGACAAAATATCATCATAAATTTTTTTTACTTGTGCGGGCCAAGTTTTATCACCTGTATTCGATTCGCCTTGATGAAGTAAAATCCCCTTGATTACACCTGCTTTCTGGGCGAGTTTTGCCATTTCAATCAATCTTTCATAAGGATTCCCACCGTAAGAATCTGCCATTTTTATCATCCACGGTTTTTCTTTTGCCGAAGAGTCGAGGTAGGACTTGTATTTTACTTTGTCAAATATCTCGATTTTACTACCTGCCACAGCAACATGAACCAATCCCAATGATTGATTTTGTGGCATATTTTCTAGCATAGTGCGACCAAAATAATCGGCTGGAGAAAGGCGAGTATCACATCTACAAAGTGGAGGCTTGGCGATATACCAATGACCTTTTTGTCTATTTAGTTTGGGGCAATCTAAAGCTTCTAAAATTTTGAAACGACTGCTGATATTGACAGTATCTTGTGCCTCGATACGTGCTGCACCTTCCATATTTGACTGGCCAATGCAGAGATAGATATGAAAATTAGGGTCTTGTGCAAGTGCTTCGCATACAACTATTAAAAGGTAAATGATTGTTAGTATTCTTTTCATTATAAGTAAATATTTGAAATTTGCTCAATGCTACAAGATTTTTTTGACTTTTTTTACGTTGACCGAATTAATTTTTTTTGTCTGGATTTAATATGGTTTAACTGTTGATTAATTTGGTTTTTTTCTTCAATCTTCCTTCCCTATTGCCTTTTTTACCTGTTTAACATGAATAAGGTGTTGAAAATGTTTTATTTATTTAGCTTGTGATTCTTTTTAATAAAATTATCTTTTTATTTTTCTTTTGGAGAAATTTTGAACTTTTGAATATGTTTTAATGATGATTAAATAAAAATAATACTCAAAAGGTGTTTTTTAATGGTTAGGTAATGTGATTTTTGATTAAGAGGTGGATGTCTCAAAAGTATTTTCATTACAAAATAACTTGTAATTTAACTTTTAAAACATCCACCCTTAAATTACCCATTAATAACCAGGATTTTGGTCTTTCTGGTCAATCTTCGGATTATTGTCAATTTCTGCTTGAGGAAGTGGCAATAATTCGTGCTTATTTGCAGTAAAATATGAAATTGACTCGGTAGTTTGTTTTTTATTCTTTCTCCATCTGAGAAGGTCAAAATTACGCACTTGTTCGGCTGCTAACTCTACATAACGCTCATGTTGAAGAGCTTCAAATACTTTTGCTTTTGAATCACAAGGGTAGTTTTTAGTAGGATAAGGAGGCATATCCACCGATTTTCTGGCTCTTACTTGATTCATCAAAGTAATAGCTCTTGCCGAATTGCCCAATTCATTTTCACACTCGGCAAGCAATAAAAGTACATCAGCATAACGCATAACACGCATATTGATTCCGCTTGATGCAAAACCTGCATTCGATTTGTAGAGAATCGAGTATTTTCTCCAACTTATTTTCAAGTCTTTGCCATCGAGTTTAGATAAATTTCCTTGAACGGCATCATCTTTAAGTACGTCTTTTCCGTTATTGAATGTATCACCTGTTTTCCAGAAAGACATATCAAATCGAGGGTCATTTTTTGTATCACCTTTGGAAGTTCTTTCATAGTTATCCAAAATTTTATTAGATGGAATCAAGTTTCTCCAACCAATCGGCGAGTACTCTTGGGTTCTGATACACTCTTCTTGAGCACTGTTACCATCACCATCTGGTCCACTCCAGTTGAATGCACCGTTTGAAGGAGAAAATACCATTTCAAAGATTGACTCTGCATTAAACTCGCCTTCTTCGTTAGTTAAGTCAAGGTAGTTATCAACAATTTTGTATCGACCCGAACTTACAATTTTTTCCAATTCAGTTTTTGCACTTGCATAATCTCCTTGTTGTAAATAAGTGCGAGCCATCAACATCTGAGCAGCAGCTTTGGTTGCTCTACCTGCTTCACTTGCTGGATAAGAATCTGGCAAAACACCTTCAGCAGCTTTCAAATCGTCAAGTACTTGCTTATAAACTTCTAGTTGAGTTGCTCTTGGTTTTGCACCATCAACAGATTTTACATATTCAGTGTATAAAGGTACACCTCCCCATACAGTACCTAATTCATAGTAAGCCAATGCACGCAAGAATTTTGCTTCACCCACAATGCGGTTTTTTGTAGCTGCTGTAAAAGAAGCTGTTGTCTTTGCCGCACTTTCAATTACCACGTTTGAGCGGTGAACAACTCTAAACCAACCTGTATAACAATCATTTGAAACAGAATTACCTGCATCATTCGCACCAATAAGCAATTGATTACGGGGTGCTTCGAGCTGTCCACCACCGGTAGCCATTTCATCACCTCTTAAATCATGAACAAAAAACCATTCTCTGGCACCAAGACCAAATCCTTGTAATAAAGCATATGCAGAATTAATGCCAGCAGTAAGTTCACCATCGTTTGTGAAATAGGTGTCAAACGTTACACCGTTTGGATTTACTTTATCTAAATCTGAATCGTCGCAGCTCAGAATAGTTGAGAGTCCGATTATTCCCGTAAGTAATAATATTTTTTTCATTTTTAATCGTTGTTAAGGTTATTAATTCAAGCCAAGGTTCAGGCCAATAGTCATTGTACGAGCTTGTGGGTAGGTCCCAGTATCAATTCCTCCATTAATTTCAGGGTCATAACCCGAATACTTAGTGATGGTAAGCAAGTTTTGGCTTGTTACATAAATTCTTGCTTTGGTTAATACATTATTAGTGATTTTCGATAATTTATTTGAAGGCAATGTATAACCAATCGTTAAGTTTTTCAATCTTAAATAAGAACCATTATCTAGGAATCTGTCAGAGGTTCTGGTGTTTTGGCTTGGGTCACCACTTACTGCACGAGGGACATCAGTGTTTGTGTTATTTGGAGTCCAAGCATTTAATACATCGGTTGTAGCATTGAATAACCTCAACATACCTTGTCCGATAACTTTCGTACCATTGTAAATTTTATTGCCATAAACACCTTGGAAAAATACTGCAAAATCAAAGTTTTTATAAGTACCTGCATAATTTAATCCATAAGAGAATTTTGGAAGATAACTACCTAAGTAAGTTCTATCATTTGCGTCAATTTTTCCATCTCCATTCATATCTACATACTTAATATCACCAGGTTTTGTATTAGATGTTTGGTAGAGTGATTTAGGGTCACCATCAATTGCGTTGGCTGCCGAAATCTCAGCTTCGCTTTGGAAGATACCCGCTACTTTCCATCCGTAGAATGAACGGAAAGGTTGTCCAGCTTCGGTACGAACAATGTCAAATCCACCAAAGTCAGCTCCAGCACCTGCATTGATTGTTGCGTTTGGTGTGGCCAAACTCAATACTTTATTTCTAACTAAATCGAATGTACCAGTAATGGTAGACTTCAAATCATTTTTATCCAAACGGTAGCCAAGCGATAACTCAAATCCTCTGTTTTGCATACTTCCTACGTTTGCCAAAGGACTACTTGAATAACCCAATGATTGAGGAAGTGGCACAGAAAGCAATAGACCATCTGTTTTGCGTTCATAAACTTCAGTAGTTAACATAATTTTGTTGTTGAACAATGAAAGGTCTAATCCAATGTTCTTCATGATTGTCTCTTCCCAGCTCAATCCTGTATTACCAAGACCATTGAAATATGAACCCAATTGAGAAGCATTTCCAAATGAGTAATTAGTATTATTTGCAGAAATCAATGGTTGCCAGTCATAATCACCAATGGAATTATTTCCTGTTACACCATAGCTGGCTCTTAGTTTCAATTCTGAAATGGCTTGCAAATCTTTCATGAATGATTCTTCACTAATTCTCCAACCAGCCGAAACCGATGGGAATGTACCCCATTTCTTGCCAGGTGCAAATTTTGAAGAACCATCACGACGAATCGAACCACTTATTAAATATCTGCTTGCAAACTCATAATTTACACGTCCAATAAAGGAAATAAGTGAGCTTTCTGTAGTAGAAGTTGTTCCTGAAATATTTGATGCCCCTTGCACTTCTTTGATATTATTATCAGGACGTTGTCCAGAAAGGCTAATCGACTTGAATTGAGCATCTTGTTTTTCTGCAACTGCCGTTGCACTGATCGAGTGCTTACCAAATGATTTATCGAAACTTAATTGATTAGTAAATACGGAAGAGAAGTATTGACCTCTGCTCTGTCCAAGTGAAGCAGTTGGACGGCTACGGTTACCATCATCATAAATTGGGGAAAAAGTACTATTAATATTGCTAGCATAATCTCCACCCATGGTAAATTTGTATTTCAACCAATTGGTGAATTTGATTTCAGCATATAATGTTCCTAATACTTTGTAAGAGCGGTTGATGTTATCTTTTTGCTCCTGATTTACTATACGCATTGGGTTTTCAGGGTCAGTTGCATCCAAGCCCTGTGCTGTTGTACTAAAACCGCCAATTTTAGTTGGATCATTTACTGGCCAGTATGGAGTCATACGCATGATATTCATTACCAAACTTCTACCACCGGCACTTCCTTCGCCGATACGTGTGTCATTAGACACCATCATTGTTTGGCCAATCGAAATGTATTTACCAATGCCATGGTCTGTGTTCAAACGGATACTTCTACGACCATATTCAGTGAACGGAAGCACACCATTTTGTTTGAAATCACCAATAGACAAATAGAATTTCGATTTATCAGTACCACCCGAAATTCCAATTTGGTTGTTACGGATTGGGCCATTTCTAAACATCACATCTTGCCAATCTGTTTCGGTTTGTGCAAAAGTAGTTGTTGCACCTGGGTAAATTGGAGTATTCATGTTTGAAAAGCGTCCCGGAACAGCTTGTCCAGAAGCCGTCAATAAGGCAGTACCGTATTTAATGTATTCGGCACTGTTTAGTAAATCAAGCGTTTTCCATACCTGTTGTGTACCGATATACGAATCAATTGTTACATTCAATTTACCTGCTTTACCTTTTTTAGTTGTGATCAATACAACACCGTTTGCTGCTCTTGAACCATAAATGGCCGATGCACTAGCATCTTTCAATACTTCAATAGATTCAATATCGTTTGGAGCAATCGTATTCAAACCACCACCAGGTACTCCATCTATTACATATAATGGATTCGAGCTGATACTAATTGAACCAATACCTCTGATACGAACAGTTGGCTCTGTTCCTGGGCTACTACTATTGACAACCTGTACACCTGCAACTCGACCCTGCATGGCTTGTGTAGCACTGATAACTGGTTGCGTTACCAAATCTTTGTTAGTAATTGATGATACGGCACCTGTCAATGATGTTTTCTTTTGCGTACCATAACCCACAACCACTATCTCTTCCATCAAACTTTCATCAATTTCTAAAGACAAATTGATTTCTTTTTGATTTCCAACTTTTTTTTCAACAGGTTTGTATCCTAAAAAGCTAAATACCAATGTGTTTTCTGGCGATACTGTTAATTCATAACGACCGGAAGCATCTGTAATAGTGCCTTTATTTGCACCTTTGATTGTAACATTCACGCCATGAAAGGCATCTCCATTTTCATTCTTAATTACACCTTTAACTTGAGCCATTAGTGTTCCTAATGAAAACAGAGACAATGCTAAAACCAGTAATAGCATTCTCAACCTTTGAGAACGCTCTTGATAATGGATTGAATTGTAATTGTTGTTTTTCATTTTGTGAAGAGTTGAAATTTAAATTATAGATTTTGTGATATTATGGGCTTTTAATCTATATTGTGTCATTTAAACACAAATAATTACGTGTCAAATGTACACATAATAATTTTCAAAAAAAGAAAATGTTACTTTTTTTTTATTAAATAATACTATTTTGACATGAACTGAACTTTTTCTTGAAATAATTCATTTAAATCACAATCCATTTCTATTTTATTATTATGAAATTTATTTTAACTACTTACTTTTTTTTAGTTGTATTGTTTGGTTGCAAACAAAAGACGGACAAATTGTTTGAAAAAGTATCGAGCAAAAACTCAAATGTTGATTTTGTAAACTCGCTCAAAGCAGATGAAAAATTAAATGCCTTTACCTTTACTAATTTCTATAATGGAGGAGGTGTTGGTATTGGTGACTTTAATAATGACGGGTTGGATGATATAATTTTTACAGCAAATCAAGCAAGTTGTGACTTATATTTGAATAAGGGTAATTTAAAATTCGATAAAATTACAAAAGTAGCTGGGCTTACAACTAGTAGATGGTGTAATGGTGTATCTATTGTTGATATCAACAATGATGGTTGGGATGACATTTATATTTCAGTAGCTTTTCATCAATCAATGAAAGAAACCAGAAATCTACTTTTTATCAACCAAAAAACTAAAAACCCAACATTTAAAGAGCAGGCTTCTTCGTATGGACTTGATTATGCAGGTTATACTACTCAGTCTGTTTTTTTTGATTACGACTCAGATGGAGATCTTGATGTTTTTTTGTTGAATACCTCACCCGATACCCAAAATCCAAGTTATTTAAGACCACGTGTGGATGATGGCACACAACCTTCGACAAGTAAACTTTTTCAAAATTTTGGATTTGTTGATGGCCACCCCATTTTTAAAGATGTTTCGAAAGAAGCAGGAATCCTTTATGAAGGGTTGGGTTTAGGTGTTGTTGTGGCTGATTATAATAATGACAATTTACCTGACATCTATTGTTCTAATGATTTTTTGAGTTCAGATATTCTTTATCAAAATAATGGAGATGGTACCTTCACTAATGTTTTGAAAGAAGCAATGCCACATACTGCCATGTCGGGAATGGGTGTTGATGCAGCTGACATTAATCAAGATGGAAAAGTGGACCTTTTTCAGCTCGATATGTTGCCTGAAACAAACGCCCGACAAAAGCAAATGCTTGGTAAGCACGATTATGACAAAAAAGAAATGAGCATTAGACCCCCACATAATTATCAGCTACAATATATGCGGAATATGCTGCAAGTTAATTTGGGAAATAAAGGAAGCATTCCGCAGTTTAGCGAAAATGGTTTGTTGGCTGGGGTTGCCAAAACAGACTGGAGTTGGAGTACGCTCCTTTGCGATCTCGACAATGACAGATTAAAAGATATTTTTATTTCGAATGGTTATAGGAAAAATGTGACAGACCTTGATTTTATTAGTTACTATCAAAATCAAAATATGTTTGGCTCCGATAAAGCAAGGGCCGAAAATCGAATGAAACTACTCGAACAAGTGCCAGAAATTCAACTAAAAAATTATGCTTATCGCAATAATAATAGTCTTGATTTTGAAAATGTTTCAGAGACTTGGGGATTAGACGAACTTTCTTATGCCAACGGCTCGGCATTTGCTGACCTCGATAATGATGGAGATCTTGATTTGATTGTTAATAATATTGATAGTGAAGCGTCGATTTTCAAAAATAACACTGAAAAACAACTACAAAATAAAAGCCTAAAAATAAAATTTGAAGGCAACAAAAATAATATTGCTGGCATAGGAGCAAAAGTTTCGGCGTGGCTTGGTGGCGAACAACTTTTTTTTGAAAACTTCCCTGTAAGAGGATACCTTTCTTCCATGCCAAAGAGTATTTTGATTGGCATCGGTAATGCTCAAAAAATAGACTCTTTGGTTGTTTGGTGGCCAGATGGTAAGGTTCAGAAAAAATATAATATCAATAATTCACTTAAAAACCTTACTTTAAAATATTCAGAAGCATTACTAAGCCCGAAGAAGAGTTTTACAACAGAACCACTTTTTCAACTTGTAAATAACTCGTTAGACTACCAAAACAAAGAATCTAGTTTTAATGATTTCAACGAAACTGCTACTTTACACAAAATGCTTTCGAGATTCGGGCCTGCAGTAACCAAGGCAGATATCAATGGCGATGGCTTGGAAGATATAGCTATTGGTGGATCATATATGGGCACCGAGACGCAAATCTACAGTCAGACTCCAAAAGGTGGATTTTTCAAAAAATTCGAAATTCTAACAAGTAAGAATATGGAGGTTGGTGCGGTCCATTTTTTTGACTCCGATAATGATGGTGATCAAGATTTAATTTTAGCAGGTGGTGGGTGCGAACGCCCACTGGATATTTCTGAATCATTTCAACCGCAACTTTGGAAAAATGATGGGAAAGGGAAGTTTTTGCTTGCTGATGTTTTGCCGAAACTAAATGTGAGTAGTCGAGTAATTGAAACTTTCGATTTTGATAATGACAAGGATCTTGATATTTTTATTGGTGGGCGATTAATGCCAAATCAATATCCAACAAGTCCGAAGAGCTATATACTAAGAAATGATAATGGGAAATTTGTTGACATTACAGCTCAAGTTGCTCCATTTTTAAATAATCTCGGCATGGTTTGCGATGCAGTGGCAATTGATATTGATAAAGATAATTTCAAAGAACTGGTGCTTGTGGGCGAATGGATGCCTTTGACGATTCTGAAAAATAATCATGGGAAATTGACGCTTCAACAAAAAGAAAATACTGAAGGCTGGTGGAATACGATTGAAGTTGCCGATTTGAATAGTGATGGGTTGCTTGATTTAGTGCTTGGAAATGAAGGTAAAAACTCATTTTATAAAGCCAAAACTGACCAACCTGTTGTGCTTTTGGCAAAAGATTTTGATGGAAATGGCAGAATTGATCCGATTATGGGTCAGTATATCAATAATGAATTAGTGCCTGTGCATCCAAGAGAAAATCTTAATCTGCAAATCAATTCTTTCCGAAAAAAATATACTACTTATAAAGATTATGCCTCGGTGCTTTTTGATGATTTGTTATCAGAAAATGACAAGAAAGAATCCATTAGAAAAGAAGTTTATGATTTATCGTCCTCAATTGCAATTAATAATGGGAAAGGAGATTTTATATTATCCAAACTTCCGTGGCAAGCCCAGCAAGCACCTGTATTTTCCATTATCACCAAAGATTTCAACCAAGATGGACATATTGACATATTATTAGGTGGAAATTTTTTTGCTAATGAGGCTCATCAAGGAAGGCAAGACGCTTCGAGAGGTACCATACTTTTGGGGAATGGTAAGGGTGGATTTAAAGCAGTTAGCTTTGAAGAAAGTGGTTTAAATCTAATCAATGATATCAGAAGTACTGTTTTTCTAAATAAAAACAATATTTTACTTGTATTTGCTAATTCAGGAAGTAGCCAAACGTATAAGTTGATGATCGACCGTTTGCCTTTAAAATAGCTGATAATTTTTCAAACGTATCTTTTATACAATTAATCTTAAGTTTTTATTTAATTGAATAAGTTCTTAAAATTTAAACAACCATTGAAGTTTTGATGATTTCAAAACTTCAATGGCAAAGGGTATCTTTTTTACTCAAATCTTTCAATTAACAAATTATAATGCTGAAGAACTTTTGAGTTTAATTTGTATTGTTTTCCTTTGAATACAGCTATAGTTTGTCAATGTTTGTTCATTTCTAAAATGATTTTTTTCAATTCTGAATTTTCATTTACATATTGTTGCAACTGCCCTTTTAAATATGCTACTTGGGAAAGCAGAGCGTCAACCGTACGGTCTTCTTCATTCCACGGAGCTGCTTCGTTGAGGTTTTTAGCTTGATTGGCATAACCACGACAAGTGGATGAGCAATATTTAGCCGTTGAGCGATTGGCAAAGTAAACGGTTCCACAGTACAAACAAGTTTTTTCAAAAACTTTAGCGTTATATTTGAATTTACTACGGTCGAGAGTAGGCATAACTATATATATTTTAGTTTACAAATTTAACAATATTTGGTATTATAACATTATAAATTCGTTATAAAATCAACAAAATTATTTTAAAGAACTTTCAAATAATTAGAATACATGACAAAAACTTATCTTTCTAAAAAAAACAATGATTTGGGTATTTATTTACACAAATGTATTAAATTTGGGTAAAATTTTAACTGAGTATGAGCCACCAAGAACAAATACTAAAATTTATAAGGCATAACCCTGCTTTATCCGTCAGCACCCTTGAAAAAGAAGCTGAAATTCCTCGCCAAACAATTACCAGAGCCTTGAATGAAAGTCGAGCAATTCCAGAAAAACACCTGAATCAACTTTTGCCCGTCATTACAAAATACGGCTACTCCCCTACACTCTATCAAAAAGCAAGAGTCATTTCGGTTGTCAATCATAAAGGTGGCGTTGGGAAAACTACAACCACCGTTTCATTAGGTGAAGCGATGGCCAATATGGGGTTTAAAGTTTTATTAATTGACCTTGACCCACAAGGAAACCTGAGCCAAGTACTTGGCATTGATTTACCAGAAGTACAAGTAGCTGACGCTCTGCTCGATAATGCGACTTTCCCAGTTATTAATATCGACAAAAACTTAGACCTCTCTCCTTCTGACATTGATTTGGCGAATGTCGAAATGCGTTTTCATGAGCTTACTGGTGGTGAGTTTAGGTTAAAAAATAGAATGAGTCACTTACTCGAAAACTATGACTATATCATTATCGACTGTCCACCATCATTAAACAAACTTACAATTTCAGCCTTAACAGCTTCTTCAAGTTGTCTAATCACCCTCCTACCTGAAATGTCAGCCGTTAAAGGCTTGAATTCTATTTGGGGCAAAATTTCTGAAGTCAGACGTGACTTAAATGCTACCTTAGTTATTGATGGTATTGTTTTTACAATGGTAAAGCGTAATACTGTACATGATGGCATCAAATCCCATGTGAAAGAAGAAGTGGCTAATGTAAAAATATTTGAGTCTGAAATTAAACATTTAATTGATTTTCAGAAATCTCAGATTGCACAAAATGCTATTGCAAAATTTGCAGAAGGCTCAGAAGCGGCAAAATGTTATAAAGAATTCTGCGATGAATACATTGCTTACTTACAAATCGTAAAATAATCGGATGAAAACAAATATAAAAGATATTCTTGCCGCCAAAACCAAACAGGCTCTTTCGAGTAATATATTACAAGCTGATACAATCAGAAAAAATATTATTATTTTAGATGAACTTCGTAGCTTAATTCCACCGCTTTTAGAAGATGAATTCAAGCAGCTTGAAAGTAATATTATAGAGTATGGCTGTCAAAGTCCCCTTCAACTCTGGCAAGCCAATAAGAAAGTTTTAAATCTACCATATTCTAAAGACGACGAACTCGCCTATGTTCTGATTGATGGTCATAACCGCTTTAAAATTTGTACAACTCATCATTTACCCTTTGAAATTTATCAATTATCTTTTGATTCACTTAAAGATGCAAAGGACTATATGATTAATTTACAACTGGGCCGACGCAACCTTAGTCCTACGCAAATTGCCTATTTTAGAGGCTTGAGGTATAATAATGAGAAGTCCGACAAAACCGAAAATCTCTCGAAGGGACATTTTGTCCCTTCGGAGGAAAATACAAAAAAAATAGCTAACAATTCTCCGAAGGGACATTTTGTCCCTTCGGGAATTTCGACCGCCGAACGCCTCGCTGAAGAATATAAAGTAAATGCCAAAACGATTAAAAGAGATGCTGAATTTGCCAAAGGTCTTGAGAAACTCAGCTCTGACTTACGAAACAAAATTTTGACTGGAGCAGAAAAGATAGAAAAAGGTTTGATTCAAGAACTTGGTAAAAACACTAACATTACAAGTCAAATTTCAACAGTTCAAGAAATCCAAAACCTCACAAAAACCATTTCTTTAAGTATCGATAATCCGATTCAACAACAAGTCGAACTTATCAATAATATTCTCAAAAAGTTTTCAAAAACTCAGCAAAAATCTGACTTAGAAGATTTAATAAAAGCAGCCAAAGATATTCTCAAAACCTTAAAATAGTCTCGATGTTTGAATAGGGTAGGGGCAATTGTATATTGCCCCATTTTTGTTATAGAAACAACAATGATTTTAATACTTTAACTATAACAAAAACGGGGCTGTTTAATTAACTAGTAAATCAAGTCTTTCTTATACCCTAATTTTGTCATGTGTAAATCATCTTGAATAATGTATTTCACATGAATCTTGTGTTGAAGCCCCCTGTAATATTATAATTTAACGGTACTTAAGTAAGCACGCTTATAATAATCCCCAAAAGTGTTATACCAATCTAAATATAACATTTTTGGGGCATCGGAATAATTAGCTTTAAAATAAAATAGTTCATAATCGTATTTTATCTATTATTTTTCTAAAAGAAAATTTTAAAAAAAAACAACATCAGTGTTTTGATGCTTTAATTTGTTTTTATTTTTTATTTAAATACTTTCCATTGATGTAAGTAGCTCATTATCAGTTATTTATGAGACTTTTTATAACAAAAATGGGGATTACTATAGCAAAAGTGGGGAATAGTATAACAAAAGTGGGGAATAGTATAACAAAAATGGGGATTATTATAACAGAAGTGGGGAAACTATAACAAAAATGGGGATTTGTCTGATTTTTAAATCTTTCTATAACAAAAGTGGGGAAATATATTCTAAAAAACTAACTCGTAGCTTCATTGACTAAATATAACATTTATGAGGATTATATAACACATTGAAAAATATTGTTATATTTGTTTTATTTTAAATTATAATGAAAAAAGATAAAAACGAAGGAAGCGGTTCCATCAAACTCATTAGAAAATCAAATGATTTAGTTGAAGGTAGATATAGATTTGATATTTGGGAAACACGAGTATTTACTAAAATGCTCACGATGATAAAAAAAGATGACGAAGACTTTAAAGAATACCGAATATATCTGAAAGATGTCGTTAAGGATTTTGGCTTATCTCACAAGAATTCCTACAAAATGCTGAAAGATGGAGCGAAAGGACTTACAAAAAAGGAAATCAGAATAATCAGAGATACCCCAGAAGGTTTAAAGGAATTTCAAACACATATTGCAGTAGGGGTTGATAGTTTTGTGAAAGACGGCAATTATGTTGATATTTCATTTCACCCAAAAATGAAACCATTTTTGCTTCAACTACAAACCCAATACTTAATGTATGATATTCGGAATGTATTGGGAATTCAGAGTTCGTTTTCAGTCAGAATTTATGAATTATTAAAACAATACGAGCGAATTGGTAAAAGAAGGTTTAGTGTGAAAGAACTGAAAGAGATGCTTGATATTTCGGATAAATATCCACTTTATGCTAATTTCAAACAAAGAGTAATTTTAAAAGCTCAAGAAGACCTGCAAGAAAGCACTGATATCAGCTTTACCTTTGAAGAAATAAAATACGGAAAACAAATTTCGGAATTGGTGTTTCATATCTTTAAAAATAGTACAGTTGTTGATTCAAGAAATGAAGAAGAAATAGAGGATTTACCGCAACTTGATACTGATATTCTGAACCTTATCGAACGCGAGTTATTTTCTATGGTTAGAGATTTCAAAGGAGCTAACCTTAAGACAGTACAAAAATGGTTGAAACTTTACCCTGAAGACTACATAAAATCACGAATTATACTCGTAAAAAATTTGATGCAAGTAGGGCAGACGGTGGCTAACCCAATGGGATTTATACAGTCGATGATGTCTCAGCCTGATATTTTTGACCCAATTCAAGAGGAGAAAAATTTGCAAGAAGTAAAAAAGCAAAAGCTAAAAGAAGAGCACAAAATTAAAGAGGCTAAACTCTCGAAAGAACAACAACTTGAACAATTAAGACAAGATTTTAGCGAATCAAAATTGAAATTAATAGAAATGCTTTTAGAAGAAAATAAAACTTTAGCTGCGGAATTCACTGCTGAGTTGAAATCTCTTCGTGAGCAAGCTAATCCTCCTTTTATTATTCAAATTGCTCTCGAACACTACGAAACAAATTTACCAGAAATCAAACCCGGTAGCAGTGAAGAGTTAATTTATAATTACAAACTCGGCGGTAGTTTTGGAGCATTAATGATGGATTGGTTCGAAAATAAATTTTCTAAAGAATTTAAAGAATTGAGCCTACTTTTTGAACAAAAAATAAGCGGTCTTTTGTAAACTATAAATAGAATCAGCTCAAAAATAGAAGTATTTAAATATTTTGGCTGATAATATTTTTTTTAATCAGCCAAAATATTTAAATTTAATTTAAAATTGGCTGATTATGAAAAATAAAGGACTAATAGTTGGAAGAAAAAGAGAACTGCAACAATTACAAATGATAGTTGAAAGCCCAAAATCGGAGTTTTTGGCTATTTACGGTAGGAGGAGGGTAGGCAAAACTTTTCTGATAAGAGAGTTTTTTGAGTACAAGTTTGATTTTCAAATATCGGGTTTGGCCAACGCAAATACTTCACAACAACTCTTCAATTTTCATGTATCGCTTTCGAGACAGCACTCAGTTTCTTATGAACATGCTCCAAATAATTGGCTTGAGGCATTTCAACGATTAATTGATTATTTGGAAGGCATTGAAAAAGACACAAAAAAGATTATATTCTTTGATGAAATGCCGTGGTTGGATACCAAAAAATCTGATTTCGTAATGGGACTCGAACACTTTTGGAATAGCTGGGCGAGTAATCGAAAAGATATTTTATTGATTGCCTGTGGTTCTGCCGCTGCTTGGATGATTAATGAGCTAATAAACAATACAGGCGGACTTCATAATAGGGTGACTCAAAAAATAAAGATTAATCCATTTTGTTTGCAAGAAACGGAAGAATTATTAGAAAGAAAAAATGGTGTATTTGACCGCTATCAGATTGTTCAACTCTACATGGCATTGGGCGGAATCCCTTACTATTTAGATGCAATAAGATCAGATTTATCGGCCACTCAAAATATCCAAAATTTGTTTTTTGAGCAATCAAGTTTACTTCGTAATGAATTTTCTAATTTATACCGCTCGTTGTTTCGTAAGCATAAAATCTATGAAACTATCGTAGAAACACTATCGACTAAGACTAAAGGATTACAGCGTGGTGAAATAATAAAATTATCGAAAGTCGCCTCTGGTGGTACACTGACCAAAGTATTAAATGACCTTGAAGAGAGTGGTTTTATCACTTCTTACATCTCGCTTGATGGCAAAGCCAAAAATACAATTTTTAGACTTTCTGATTTTTATACTTCATTTTACTTCAGATTTATTAAAGACAATAAATACAGAGGTGACAACGTCTGGATTAACTTGTTAGATAATCCGTTGCATAGAACGTGGCAAGGGTTTACATTTGAGCAAATATGCTTGAGTCATACTTACCAGATAAAAAAGGCCTTAGGTATCAGTGGGATTCAATCAAGTGATAGTTCATGGAAAGGAAGTTATGGTGAAAAAGCTGCTCAGATAGATTTACTCATAGATAGGAGGGATCAAGTGATAAATATTTGTGAGGCCAAATTTTCAATGAGTAAATTCATCATTGATAAAGAATATTCAGAAAAACTTCGTGAAAAAGTAAATATTTTTAGAGATGCTACCCAAACGAAGAAATCGGTCTTCTTAACGATGATAACCACTTATGGTGTGGAAAAAAATACATATTCTGCTGCCTTAGTACAAAATGAAATTACTATGGATGATTTATTTGAAGGGAAATGAGGGTATGATTTTTAATAAATTAATATGTTAATTGTAAATTTTGGATACTGCTAAAATCATTTGATATTAACGAATTAATGATTAAATGTGATTAAATCATTACGTTTAATCCAATTTGATTAAAGCTGAAAAACATATACAAAAAAAGTATTTAACTAAATGGATAAATTTTATGTTTTTTTGTATAAAATTTATAAATAATTTCATTTAAATTTGTGTTATATTGACACATTATAAAAATCAAAAGTATTAGAATCCTACCCAATTACTTTTATGAAGCAAATATTTAGTTTTTGTTTATTACTATTAACACAATTTGGCTATTCCCAAAGTAGTCAAAGTCTTAAACTTTGGTACAAACAGCCATCGGGTACAAAATGGGAAAATGCCCTACCGATTGGTAATGGCCGCCAAGCGGCTATGATTTATGGGAATGTTGAAAAAGAAATAATTCAGCTCAACGAACACACGGTTTGGAGTGGAAGCCCAAACAGAAATGATAATCCAGAAGCATTGGCTGCACTTCCCGAAATCAGAAAAATGATTTTTGAGGGAAATCATAAAGAAGCCGAAAAACTGGCCAATAAGGCGATTATCACCAAAAAATCGCATGGACAAATGTTTCAACCCGTTGGTAATCTGAACCTCAGTTTTGAAGGACACCAAAACTACACCAACTATTACCGTGAATTAGATATTGAAAAAGCCATTTCGACAACTTCGTATGTGGTCAATGGCATAACCTATACTCGTGAAGCTTTCGCTTCATTTGCCGATAGAGTGATTGTGGTGAAATTAACGGCCAGCAAAGCAGGTTCACTCGCATTCACGACAAATTATAGTTCTCCGCATAAAATAAAAAGATTTTCGGTCAAAAATCTCGACTTACAAATCAATGGTACAACCAGCGACCAAGATGGTGTAAAAGGTATGGTTGAGTTTAAGGGTATCACTCGAATCAAATTGGAAGGTGGAAAAATAGCTAAAACCGATACTTCATTGAGTATTAGTGGAGCAACTGCAGCTACCATTTTTATTTCGATTGCTTCCAACTTTAATAACTACCACGACATCAGCGGAGATGAAGAAAGACGTGCCGAAGATTACATGAATAAAGCATTTGGAAAAACCTTTGCTAATCTAAAAAACGAACACATCAAAGGGTATCAAAAATATTTCAATCGAGTAAAAATTGATTTAGGCACCACTGATGCCGTCAAGTTACCTACAGATGAACGCTTGAATAATTTTAGAAATACCAACGACCCACAGATGGTCGGCTTATATTATCAATTTGGTCGCTATCTATTAATATCATCTTCTCAGCCAGGTGGACAAGCTGCCAATTTGCAAGGTATTTGGAACAATCGACTGAGTCCGCCGTGGGATAGCAAATATACCATCAATATCAACGCCGAAATGAACTACTGGCCAGCCGAAAAAACAAATCTTTCGGAATTACATGAGCCGTTTCTGCAAATGGTAAAAGATTTGTCGATAACTGGTCAACAAACAGCGAAAGATATGTACGGTGCAAGAGGCTGGATGGCACATCATAATACAGATATTTGGCGTGCTACGGGAGCTATTGATGGTGCTTTTTGGGGTATGTGGACTGCTGGAGGTGGTTGGGTGAGTCAGCACCTTTGGGAACATTATCTTTACACCGGCGACAAAGCATTTTTAGCTTCGGTCTATCCAGCTTTAAAAGGTGCGGCATTGTTTTACGTAGATTTTTTGGTAGAGCACCCAAAATACAAATGGATGGTAGTAAACCCTGGCAATTCGCCCGAAAATGCTCCTGCAGCCCATGATGGTTCTTCGCTCGATGCAGGCGTTACGATGGATAATCAAATAGTATTCGATGTATTCAACACCGCTATTCGTGCGGCTCAGATTCTTAAAAAAGATGCTTCTTTTATTGGCACTTTAAGAACCATGAAAGCCAAACTTCCACCTATGCACATCGGGCAGCACAATCAATTACAAGAATGGCTCGATGATATAGACGACCCCGATGACAAGCACCGCCATATTTCACATTTATATGGTCTTTATCCTTCCAATCAAATATCAGCTTATCGGACTCCTGAACTTTTTGAGGCTTCAAAAAACTCATTGATGTATCGTGGTGATGTTTCGACGGGTTGGAGCATGGGCTGGAAGGTAAATTGGTGGGCAAAACTCCAAGACGGAAATCACGCTTATAAATTGATTCAAAATCAGCTTACACCAATCGGCAACGAGCGTGGTGCTGGTGGAACATACAATAATCTTTTTGATGCTCACCCACCATTTCAGATTGACGGAAACTTTGGTTGTACTTCGGGCATTACCGAAATGCTCATGCAAAGCGACGACGGAGCGATTCATTTATTACCTGCACTACCCGATGTGTGGCCTTCGGGTAGCATTAGTGGCTTAAAAGCCAGAGGTGGTTTTGAGATAATAGAAATGGTGTGGAAAGATTCAAAACTCATACAATTGGTTATAAAGTCTTCTCTTGGTGGAAATTTGAGACTTCGTTTACCAAATGAACTAAAACTTCCCAATGGAACTATATTAAAAGAGGCAAAAGGCGATAATTCTAATCCATTTTATTTTCTTAACGAAACAGCCAAACCAATCATTTCAGAAAAAGCCAGTATAAAAACACCAAGCTTGGCAGTAACTAAATTGTATGATATTGCCACTCAAGAAGGACAAATCATCACTTTAATACTTTTAAAATAACGAATAAACAAAGATTAAAATGTTAAAAACAGTATCAAAAATTTGTAGTATTAACGTACTGGTTTGTTGTGTGCAATTAGCATTAGCACAAGTAACCCTTACCAATCCTATATTAACAGGCTTCTACCCTGACCCAAGTATTGTAAAAGTGGGGGCAGATTATTATTCCGTACACTCTACTTTTTCATATTTTCCAGGGTTGCCCATTATGCACAGCCGTGATTTGAAAAACTGGAAACAAATTGGCAATGTAATCAGCCGTCCGTCGCAGATGGATTTTATGGGCGAGCGTATGAGCCGTGGGCTTTTTGCTCCTGCCATTACTTATTACAAAGGTATTTACTACGTTACTTGTACTGATATTGACCACGATGGTAACTTTGTGGTTACTGCCACAAACCCTGCTGGACCTTACAGTAATCCCGTAAAACTTCCGCAAGTAAGAGGCATCGATCCATCTATTTATTTCGACGAAGCCACCGATAAAGCCTATGTGGTTTACAACAGTGACGCTCCTGATAATAAACCACTTTACCCCGGCCACCGCACTGTGCAAATGTATGAGTTTGATTACAAAAACTTAAAAACTATTGGCGAGAAAAAGCAATTGATAAACGGTGGAGTAGATATTACTAAAAAGCCAGTTTGGATTGAAGGACCACACATTTTGAAACGAAACGATTGGTATATTTTATATTGTGCCGAAGGTGGAACATCAGTAAATCACTCACAAGTGGCATTGCGTAGCAAAGATATTTGGGGACCGTACGTGCCGTTTGAGGGCAACCCTGTTTTGACACAAAGAGGCTTACCAGCCGAACGCCCAAATCCAATTACTTCGGCAGGACACGCCCAGTTTATTGAGGGACCAGATGGAAATTGGTACTCGATTTTCTTGGCTGTTCGCCCTTATGAAGGTGATTATTACAATACAGGTCGTGAAATGTTTATCGCTCCGCTCACTTGGGTGAACGATTGGCCAATGATTGAACACGGCGAAAAAGCCATCGAATACAAATACAAAACCAACATCAAAGAAGTAAAACAAAAAGGTGCTTTGCCTCAAAACGGCAATTTTTCTTATACTATGAAATTTGACAAAGGCCTTGACCTTTCGATGATGCATTTGCGAACGGTAGATAGTAGTTCGTTCAAAACTTCTAAAAATGGACTTACACTAAAACTCAAGTCAGAAACCATTTCAGAACTCGGAAACCCGTCATTTGTAGCCAAACGCCAGCAACACATGAATAGTACTGCCGAAACTGAACTTGTTTTTTCGCCAAAATCTGAAAAAGAGAAAGGTGGTTTAGTGATTTATCAAGACGAAAGTCATTTCTATTTTTTGGCAAAATCAATCAAAGATGGTAAAACTCAGGTAGAATTATACAAGAGTGTTCATCGCAAAAAAGACGTAGAGTTAATTAATACGCTACCCGTTGGCAATGGAAAATTAGTGCTACGCATAACCAATAATGCAGATAAATGCCATTTTGCCATTTCAGAAAATGGCAAAGACTTTAAGATTTTGGCTGAAAACCAAGATGGCAAGCATCTATCTACCAGAGTTTCAGGTGGTTTTATAGGTAATGTTTTTGCCCTGTATGCTACATCAAATGGCGAAAAATCAGACAATACCGCAACATTTAAGTATTTGAAATATAGTGGCAATGATGAGGTTTTGAAATAATCTGCCAAAGGTAAATTAAGAGTCTTTTTAAATAACTAATGGTGATTTCGACCATATCTGAAAAGAATAAAAAAAATGAAATTTAAAATATTGGGTATCATAACACTTATAAGTTTGTTTTTGGGAAAAGAAAGCTTTGCCCAAGAACAGACAGCTTACAACCCAATCATCCATGCTGATGTACCCGACCTTTCGATGATTCGAGTGGGTGATACTTATTACATGAGTAGCACTACGATGCACATGAGTCCAGGGCTGCCAATTATGAGTTCAAAAGACTTGGTGAATTGGAAACTCGAAAGCTATTGTTATGATAGATTGGTAGAAAACGATGCCATGAACCTCATGAATGGTCAAAATACCTATGGTAAAGGCTCTTGGGCGAGTTGTATTCGTTACCATAATGGCGAATTTATGGTCAGCACTTTTGCGGCCACATCGGGCAAAACACATATCTATACTTCCAAAAATATCAAAGGACCTTGGAATGAAAAATCATTTGCCCCTGCCTATCACGACCATAGTATTTTTTTTGATGACGATGGTAAAACTTATCTCATTTATGGAGCAGGAAAACTCAAAATCATAGAATTAAAGCCTGATTTGAGTGGAAGAATGGAAGGTACAGAAGAAAAAGTTCTGATTGAAAATGCTTCTGCTCCTGCCAATGCACCGATTATGTTGCAGGCTGAAGGCTCGCAGTTGTTCAAACACAATGGCAAATATTACCTGTTCAATATCTGCTGGCCGCGTGGCGGAATGCGAACGGTGCTTATTCATCGAGCCGACAAAATCACTGGGCCATGGGAAGGCCGATTGGCTCTACAAGATTTGGGTGTAGCTCAAGGCGGACTGATTGATACGCCTGATGGACGTTGGTTTTCCTACCTTTTCCGTGATTATGGTGGCGTAGGGCGTATTCCTTATTACGTTCCTGTAGAGTGGAAAGACGGCTGGCCAGTTTTGGGTGAAAACGGTAAAGTACCAATAACACTAAACCTTCCTGCGAATAAAAGCCTGATTCCAAATCTCGTGAATTCTGATGAATTTACTCGAAAAAAAGGTGAGCCAGTGTTACCATTGGTTTGGCAATGGAATCACAATCCCGATAATTCACTTTGGTCAGTTACTGAGCGTAAAGGTTTTCTTCGCCTCAAAACAGGAAGAATTGATACCTCATTTGTTTCAGCAAAAAATACGCTTACCCAACGCACGATTGGCCCAGAAAGTACAGGGTCTATATCTTTAGAAGTATCAAATATGAAAGAAGGAGATTTTGCGGGCTTGGGTTTACTCCAAAAAAATTATGGTGTCGTAGGTGTAAAAATAGAGAATGGTACAAAATCGATCGTAATGGTGAGTACCAAAGGTGGTAAAGCTGTTGAAATTGAGAAAGTTCGAGTTTCACAAAGTACCGTTTACTTCAAAACCGAATGTAATTTTAAAGACCGAGCCGATATTGCTCATTTCTTCTACAGCTTAGATGGAAAATCTTGGGTAAAAATAGGAGAACCTCTGAAAATGCCTTATACACTTCCCCATTTTATGGGTTATCGTTTTGGGCTTTTCAATTACGCCACCAAGAATATGGGTGGCTTTGCTGACTTTGATTGGTTTAGGATTAAGTAGTACCTAGAAATATTTCTCCTTAACTTTTAAAATACTTACTGAAACAAAATGAAAATATTCAATTGTATATTTTTTTTTCTTATACTACTCATCTCTGAGGTGAGTTTAGCACAAAAAGTTCGCTATCGAAATGTGTTCAAGGAGATGGGTTATAGTCAAAAAGACATTGATGCCAAACTCAAAAAAGCATATTATGATGTTTTTGAAGGTCCAAACAAAGTTTATTTTGAAGAAGAAGACTCTTTGGCTTATGTTTCGGACGTAAAAAACAAAGATGCACGCTCCGAAGGAATGTCTTATGGCATGATGGTGGCTGTTCAATTAAACAAAAAAGAAGTTTTTGATAAAATTTGGCGTTGGGCGGTTAAGTATTCTCAGCACCAAAGTGGGCCAAGAGAGGCTTATTTTGCGTGGAGTATCAATCCTCAAACTAAGAAAAAAAACTCACAAGGTTCTGCTTCTGACGGAGAACTTTATTTTGTAACCAGTCTTTTGTTTGCTTCCAACCGATGGGGTAACGAAACGGGTATCAATTACTACCAAGAAGCCCGTCGAATTTTAGATAACATGTGGAAAAAAGACGGTACTGGAAATATTTACAACGTCATCAACACCGATGCCAAACAAATAAGTTTTGTTCCAGAAGGTGCCAACTACAAATGGACTGACCCATCTTACCACTTGCCTGCTTTTATGGAAGTTTGGGCAAAATATGCCAAGGATGGCCACGAAGAGTTTTACAAAGCCTGTGCCGATACATCAAGAGCATTTTTGCACCGAGCTTGTCATCCTGTAACTGCACTAAATTCAGATTATACCGAGTTTAGTGGAGCTCCGCACCCAACTCGGTGGATGCCACCGGGTTTTAGATATGACTCATGGCGAGTACCCATGAATATTGCGATGGATTATACTTGGTACGGAAAAGACAAAAAATGGCAATTAGATTACGCCAAAAGATTCCAAAATTTCTTGCGGTCAAAAGGCTTAGATACGTACGATGACCAGTTTAATCTCGATGGTTCAAAGCCAGAATTCATTTTGCAAGCTGGGCCAGTCAAAAAACTTCGCCATTCGATTGGTTTAGTTTCTACGACAGCCACTACCGCACTCATTAATAAAGGAAAAGAAAGTAATGATTTTGTGAAAGCTATCTGGAATGCCAAACTCGAACCTTACGAAGATGGATACTTCGACCCCTATTTCGATGGGTTGATGTATTTATTCAGTTTGATGCACCTAAGTGGCAATTATAAAATCATTGAACCCGCAAAATAAAATTTATTTAACCTCTTTTATCTAAAAAACTATGAAAAAATTACTATCAGTATTAGCTGGTCTTTTTTTGTGTGGAAGTTCGGTTTTCGCACAAAAAATGGAAAAAGAAATGCCCAAAGGCTATGAGCAAGAAAAGTCAGGCATTGTCAAAGGAAAAATAGACACCGTTTTGTACGATTCAAAAACTGTAGGCAATAAGCGTAAAACCTTGGTTTATACACCACCAGGTTTCGACAAAAAGAAAAAATACCCAGTTTTTTATCTTTTACACGGCATTGGTGGCGATCATTTGGAGTGGTTTAAAGGAGCAAATCCACAAAATATTTTGGATAATCTTTATGCAGAAGGAAAAATCCAACCTATGATAGTCGTTATGCCAAATGGACGTGCTATGAAAGACGACCGTGCGGTAGGTAACATCTTCGATAAAGACAAGGTTGAAGCTTTTACAACTTTTGAAAAGGATTTATTAAATGACCTCATACCTTTTATCGAGAAGACTTATCCAACATTAACCGACAAAGATAATCGTGCCATCGCTGGGCTTTCGATGGGAGGCGGTCAGTCACTAAATTTTGGTTTAGGAAATTTAGATAAATTTTCTTGGGTAGGAGGTTTTTCTTCGGCACCAAATACTAAATTACCTCAAGACTTAGTGCCAAATCCAGAGGTAGCAAAGCAGAAATTAAAATTACTTTTTATTTCTTGTGGTGATGCTGATGGACTCATTGGTTTTAGTAAACGTACCCACGATTATTTATACCAAAACGACGTTCCGCATATTTATTATTTAGAAGCAGGTGGTCATGATTTCAAAGTTTGGAAAAATGGTTTATATATGTTCTCTCAGTTTTTGTTTAAACCCGTTGATAATTCTTCTTTGGAGCAATATTCGGTTTTAGGAACACCTGCCACTACCAATGTTCGTAATGCAAAATACCCTCAAATTTTGCCAGATAACAGAGTAATTTTTAAAGTAAAAGCACCAGAAGCACAAAAAGTGCAAGTAGATTTGGGTAAAAAATACGATATGGTAAAAGACACCAGTGGATTTTGGAATGTAACAACCGATGTCATCAGCCGAGGCTTTCACTACTATTCTTTAATTATTGATGGCGTTGCCGTGGTTGACCCAGCAAGCGAAACTTTCTATGGCATGGGTCGCCAAGCCAGTGGAATTGAAATACCATATAAAGATGGCGGATTTTATGCTTTAAAAGATGTTCCACATGGTGATATTCGTATCAAAAAATAT
>NZ_JBNTQY010000005.1:0-73546 GCF_051209875.1 Emticicia sp. SJ17W-69
TTCGCACTGAAAATACATTGGGAATAGCCATTGGCGAACCCAAAACATAAGGGACTGCTCCATCCCAAATACCTTCTGTACTTTCTAAACCACCAATGGTACGGTATGCACCACCACTTCCACCAAAACAGTAACCATATACACGAGCATCGCCAAACAACCTTTTGGCAACTACTTTTGAAAACTGAGCTGAAGCGGCATTGGCTCTGTAAGCACCGATGGTTGGGTCATTAGAACGAGGGTTAGCAAAATCAATGGCTCCACCGCCATTGGTTTCCACAAAATATGCTCCGTGACTTACCGAAAAACCTATTTTGTCAGTTTCTCCAGAATCCCCTTGCGACAGATTTTCGTTATCTGGAAAGGGAGTGATGTATTGAAAGAAATGCCCTTTGTAGTGTTCTTTTGTGGGGAAATAAAATGAGAAACGAGTTTGTGTACCTTCAAAACCTCCATGTACATATAGATGTCTCACGGGTAGATCTCTCCATTCTTCTTTATCAACAAATGGTTTTTTGAAGAGTGTATCTTTAACTGACGTATTTTGGGCAAAAGTATTATGCAAACTAAATGACAAGAATATGATAAGAAAAATGCTTGTTTTTTTCATTGTTCTGTAAATTTTAGACTGAGCATTGATAATATATTTTGTATTCATAAAACAAAGTTATGAAATGTTTTTGTTATTGTATAAAAAATATACAATAAATATTATACAATTTTTTATCTTTGTAGTACAATCTACTTTTAATTGAATAATGGTCAGCTCAATGGCTATCAAAAAGCAACAATTGAAGGTATTTATTGAAGGATATAAGTAAATTTGTACGCCATTTGCCACAGATGGATAATCATAATTGATTACTTTTTCAGGCATACACAAATAATATTGGTATTATTTTAATATAAACTTCATGCATAAGTTAAGCGAACAAAACTATATTCATCAAATCTCCATCGACTGTGTGATTTTTGGATACCACGATAAACAACTCAAGGTTTTAATTCCCAAACTCCATTTTAATGGCGATTTTTGGGCATTGCCAAGTGGTTTTGTGAATCAAGATGAAGATATAGATAATGCCGCTGAAAGGATTTTACAAGATAGAACTGGCATTAAAAATATATACTTGGAGCAATTCTATATTTTTGGAAAAGCGAACCGAAACAGCGTTGATTTTATAAATCGTTTGATTGACCTTAACATAGATTTGGTAGGTAAAAACATAAACATTCAGAAAGAATATGACTGGTTTACAACGAGATTTATTTCGGTAGGGTATTATGCATTAGTAGATTTTGCAAAAGTAATTCCTCAAAAGACTGAACTTGACGAATCTATAGAATGGTATAATATCAATGATTTACCACCCATGATTATGGATCATAATGAGATTATTTTGAAAGCTCTTGAAACTTTAAGAAAAAATCTTGATGAAAAATTAACAGCATTCAATCTTCTACCTGAGACTTTTACAATGAAGGAAATTCAAGAGCTTTACGAAACAATTTTTGATCGAACGTTTGTTCGTACCAATTTTCAAAAGAAAATTTTAGAATTTAATGTTTTAGAACGCCTTGAGAAGAAATTTACAGGTGCTAAAAATAAAGCACCATATTTATATAAATTGAAGTAATCTTTTATTTCTCTTTAATCTCTTGATTATTATACATGTCAAGTCATTTGTTCATAACTGTAAACGTATATCCTCAATTGAAGGTAAGTTACTTTTGAAGTCATTTGATAATAAATTAGTGAGTTCATACTCTGAAATAGCCTTTTGTTGCTTAATATCTTTTAGTGTGTATTCAGCTATAGTATCTTTTGTCTTTACATATCATGTGATAGAATCAATTATTGTTAATAGAACAAAAATAACGAGATTTAGATGAGAATTTCGTTCTCTCAATTTTCAAAATAAGCGAGAACGAATTTTGAAACACTCACGCACACAAGAAATTTTTTGTCTGATATTCTTGGTTCTTAATTCTAAAAACGAGAAATTTGGTGTAATAAAAACATTAGTTTAATGACAGATTTTTCTAACAAATTTGGACAACAACAACTTTTTACAGTTGAAGCAACCATTAATCCAGTAAACGTAATCAATCCTATTTTTGCGGAGACAATTGAGCATCTAAATGATATTATCATGGCTCAATACGAGATGTCGTTGTATGAACGTAGAATTTTCATAAAAGTTATCGAACAAATACCAACTGATTTAGTCGAAATTAATGGCGTAAAAGTTCTGGACGAAATAATTGTTGATGCCCGTGAAATTATCGCTTCAAATGGCCTAAAAGGCGAGTCAGCATATATGGAACTACAAAAAGCTACCAGTAATCTGATCAAGCATGTTTGTAAAATTTCCGAAAAAGATGGACTCCTACAGGTTGCCCTTTTGAGTAGTGCTAAATATTTAAAAGGAAAAGGTTTAATCAGACTAAAATTCGACTCGAACCTTCACCCCTATTTAGTCAAGTTAAAGAATCAATTTAATACTTTTCATCTTGAAAAACTCATCCATTTCAAGAGTTACTACTCACAGTGTTTGTATGAACTATTCAAAAAAGTACCGAAATCTAACGGCACTTATACGGCTTCTGTTGAGTTTTTGCGAAGCATTCTACGAATAGGGGAAACTGAATATGCACGTTACTATGATTTCAAAAGATACGTAATTCAACAAGCTCAAAAAGAACTCGTTGGACACGAAGTAGCGTTTCATTTCAAAGAAAGAAAACAAGGAAAAAAAGTCATTGCGATTCAGTTCGTTTTCTCTACAATTTAGATTTATGTACACTAAAAATGCTTAGAACAACTCCATTTCTTTGATTCCTAGTACAAGTGCCTTAGGTAAAAAACTCGTTTTCAGACGCTGAAAATCTGGGAAAATAACGCTCATTTGTTCAAAAATATAACTCTGAAAAAGTCCTTCTTGCTTGAAGTTAAACAAAAACTCATCCAGACTATTAGCGGAAAATGGAGTATTTTGTTGGTAATTTTTGAAGGCTAATTCTGCCAGAATGTTCGGTTTATCGCTTTTACTTTCAAGCGAGAGTTGATTCAAAAGATTGAGATAAATCTCAGAATTAGCAGTCAGTAGATCGATAGCCAGTTGCTTTTTCTGTGTGAAATACTCAGATTTAAGTTGATCTTTCTGTTGCTCTCGGTCAGCCAGTTGATCTTTTGAGTCACTTTCTGCCTTTTGTTGCTGGCGTTTTTTTGCTTGTTCTTGTTTTTGCTTGTCAGCAACAGGTTCTAATTGGCTTGTTGCTACTATTTTTTGTAAATAACTGGCTACATCTTTCACCTTACCTTTCTTATATTCGCTGAGTGTATAATCAACCCCTTTTTTAATTTGTATAAACGGATATTTCTCAAACCATACCTGAACAGTTCGTAGGCTGACGTTATGATTTTTAACAAGCTCAAAAGTTTCGTTAATCAAAATTTCAGTGGCGTTTGAAGGACCAAAAAGTGAAGCATCATCAATGTGCTGCAAATTCTTTTTGTTTTTAATCACCGTAAAACGCAGTGATACTACCTTCTTACCTTGTTTTATTTCGTCGAAGTCAAAATACAACTCGGAATTTTCTTTGAGTTCGTTACGAGCCTGAACAATCACTTTTACTTTGAAATCGAAGTAGTTTTTGTATTTGTTTTCTATTGAAAACATCTCTTTTAGATGCTCGACCGAATATTCAAAGGTTTTGAAGCGTTCTTTCTCTTTACAAATTTCATAAAACCGCATGGCATACGAGCTATCAAGGCCAAGAATGTTACGTATGTCAATTACCGTAAAGTTTTCCTTGAGCTGTAGTAAAAAAGGTTTCAATAAACTGGGAAATTCGACCAAGAAAGCCCCTTCATTTTCAAGATACATGTAGCCACTTATAAGGCTTGAATTTAACTCAACTCCATCGTCTTTGTAGTAAACCCGCTTACCAATCATTTTTTCGACCTCTTTCTTTAGGTGATGATAGAGGCTGTCGCCTTTTGAGCCTATAAACTTCTGAAAGTCTTTTACGACGACAATCATTGGCTCGAAGCTATTCTTAGTTGTATCGAGCTTTGCAAGTAAAAACAAAAATAATTTTGTTTGTATGGGAGTTAGCTCGAACTTAGCCTCAATCAGAGGATTCCCTTTTATTACTCTAAAAGGATCTCTTGATATTGCCACTAAAGCTTGTTCTCGTTTAGACGTTTCTGGTTGATTCATTTATAAAAAACGACTTGTATTTTTCCGGTGTAGTTTTACAAAAATATAAGAATATATTGAATCTAAAAAGCAAAAAACGACTTTTATTTTTTATAGGTAGTTTTAAGCACCATAAAAGTAGTTTTTCTCCACCATAAAAGTAGTTTTTAACACCATAAAAGTAGTTTTTGACACCATAGAAGTAGTTTTAAGCACCATAAAAGTAGTTTTAACGCTTGTAAATAATTGATTATCAGCCACTTAGCAGACCTGAAAGTATTAAAGTAAATAAAGATAAAGAAAGTAAAACAAAACAGTTGTTAAAAACTAAAATGATTAGTATTATATTTATATCTTAGGTTTACAGCCAAATAGCTTTAAAAATTTGGAATCTAAAATAATAAACTTTTAAAAGTTAGATTACATGCAAACACCATAAAAGTAGTTTTAAAGAAAATAAAAGGAAGTCCTGTTTTTGTATATATTTAAAAAAAAGCAATGATGACATCATATAAATAAGTTTGTGTGAAGGTATAAAACTAATAATTATAAGCTAATTTGAATTTGAGCCACCATAAAGGTAGTTTTTATTAAGTGATGAAGGTTACTGGTTGAATATTGAAAAGTATAGGCTAAAACAGCCACCATAAAAGTAGTTTTTGTATAAATTTACAACTAAATACGAATACGTTATGTATTTTTTTGGTTGAAATTTATGACTGGACACCATAAAAGTAGTTTTATATAACTAAAAAAAGGCGGTATGAAATACAAAAATGATATTTTGATAAATTTTAAGGGGTGGTACTTAAAAGTAAGGTTTGATAGATCCCAAAACGCTCAAAAGTAGGAATATTCACTTTTGAGCGTTTTTATATTTAGCTAATTGCTTCTAAAAATTTGGTAAATGCAGTTTTTAAAGCATTGATTTCTTTGTTTGTTTTTGTTTCGTATGCTCTGTTTAGAGAATCGGTGAGTTTTAAGTATCTTTCTTGAATCAGCTTTTCGCTTTTAGGGCTGTATTTTGAAGGAACTTGAGTACTTATTTCTGTACTGAGCGTCTGATATACTGTTTCTAATTCGTCGAGCGAGTTGATCGTACCACTTAAATCCTTTACTTTGCCAATTTTCTGAATTTTTGATTTTTCGACTTTTACTTGCCCAGCTAATATTTCTTTACGAAAAATTGGGGAAAATTTATCAAGTCCACGGGCAAAGTCAGCATCTCTACGAATAGTTTTTTCATCTACATTGAAGTATTCACCAAGTTCCTGAGCGGTGGTTTTTTTGCTCGAATCATCCAAATGGACATTTTGCCCATTTGGTAAAATTCCATCGGGTTCATCTATTTTTTGTTCTAACTTTTTGTTCTCTAAAATCGCAGAATCATCCAAATGGACATTTTGCCCATTTGGTAAAATTATATTGGATTCTTTGCTTTGAAAGAGGTTATTTGTAACGATTTTTTTCTCGGTATTGTATCGTATGCCTCGAAGATAAGAAGCTTGTTGAGGTGTAATATTTCTACGACTCAACTGGAAGTCAATCATAAAATTACGAACTTCGGTGATTGACTTAAAATTGTCAATTTGGATATTGAAAGGAATCTGTAATTCATGGCATAACTGAAAGCGGTTGTGCCCATCAATCAAGACATAAACAATATCCTCTGGATTATCCGTTATGTTTATGCTCTGATTGTTCGTTTGCCAAACCTTAAGAGGGTCTTTACAGCCATGTTTTTGAAGGTTTTCTTTCAATGCCAAGAACTCGGTTTCGAGTAGAGGCGGAATGAGATCTCTAAGCTCTTCTAAAATGATTATATTTTTTTTAATATTCTCGGTTGAGCTAAAACTTCCAATTGTGTTGGTTTTGAGAGCTTCTACAACCGACCTGCTATTTTCGGCCATTTTTTCGGCCAATGTTTTCTTTGCCATGTGTATTGATTTTATAGAGCTTAGCTTTAGTTACGTTTGTCTAATGATAATAGATATTCTTCTCCCAAGTTTTCGTAGGAGGTAGCTGCTTCTGAGTTTTTGTTAAATGCACTAATTGTGAGGTGGTCAATCATAGCTTTTTGAAAATCAATTAGGTGTTTGATTTCAGTATCAAAAACTTTCAAGTTAGAAAACTGCTGACGAATAAGTTCTTTGTATTCTCTATGAATACTATTTCCTTTTACCATCGTGAAAACAATACCGTCTAATTCGAGGGCTGGATTGAGTAATGCACGTACTTCAGCAATTCGCTCAAGTAACACTACGAGACCTTTGTAGGCGAGTTGCTCAGGAAGTGTAGTAATAAGGCAACTATTAGAGGCTTGCATGGCTGTGATAGTAAGGATATTGAGCGAAGGCGGACAATCAATCAGAATAAAATCGTAGTTTTTTGAAATCTTGCTGATTGCTACTTTTAGTCGAAGTTCACCACCTATTTTGTTACTTAATTCTTTTTCGGCAGAACTTAGCTCAATATCGCTGGGAGCAATGTCTAAGTTTTCCATTACGGGTTGAATGGCCAATGGTACTTGTAAATTTAGGAGGGAGTGAAATACTTGCATCTCGCCAACTCTAATATTAAGAACTTCGCTTAGGCTACCTTGTGGGTCGATGTCGATTAGCAATACTTTAAAACCTTTATTGGCTAATGCTTCACCCAAGTATGCAGTTGTGGTGGTTTTACCTACGCCTCCTTTATGATTGATAATAGAGATAACTCGAGCTTTCTCGAATACCTCATTACTGAAACCATACTGAGTGACGATTGGGAACAATGCCATGAGATGCTTTTCGCTTAGATTTCGAGTGCCGCTAATAACTCCAGATAAAGTGTTTTTTGGTAAACCAGCTTCTCGTTCGAGGGTGGCAACTGATATGGCAGAACGACGTTTTAAAAATTTTAGTAGCGTTTCTTGAGTGAGCATCCTTTTATTTGTTTAAAATATTTAACAAATATATTAACAATGTTGATTATTTAAAACATTTTTTTCTTTTAGAAAATTTTTATTTCCGAGAGTCTATCTATTATCGCCAAATCAGAATACACATTAAATGTTGTCTTTCTTTCATCTTCTGAACCAAGTTGTTCGTTTTTTAGCAGCTTTGAATGTTGATCGGCTCGGTCAACATTGATAAGTGTTCTATTTAGCCAAATTACGTGCTGACTGATGAATTCTTTTGCATTACAATTTCTTTTTTCAGAACTTGGTATTCAGATTGAGTAAGCGAGATTTAGGCAGAACGATTCCATCGAGGCAGTTTTTAAGCCTTTCATTATCATTATTACTTTCATTTGTTGGACGACACCAAATCAGTTAAGTTTTCAAAATTGGAGAGTCCAAAGAAGCGAAAAAGTAAATAGTTCCAAATGTGCAAACAGATATTATGTTTTTTTACATCGATAAAAATTTAAAATTTTCAATGCTATCAGTATAAAAAGCCAAAAAGCCAAAGCGGAACTACATTGCCAATGCCAGTTTCGATATTGTCTTTTACTACAAAAGCATCAGCAATATCTTTTATTTGTTTCTTTTTTTTACTTTTTCCGCCAATTTCAATTGTTAATTTGCCATCTATCAGATAGTCGGCCGTATCGGACACTTCCACACTACTACCTGCATTTCTAAGCTGATTTACAAAAAAAGTTTCTCTCATTGAGCCTTCATCTGGAACATTGCTCAGGGCATAACAGAAATTTGTATTTTCTAATGTAATCTTATCGGGTTTTTGAAGTGCAGAGAACCCTTTACCTGTTTTATTAATTAAATTTATCAATGAAGCTTGCTCCAAATGCTGCAAAAGCATTAATAGCGTGTTTCGACCTATTTGAAGCTGTGTTGCCAATTCTAAAATATTGGGAATATATGGAACCGTCTCCGATAATATCCCCAGCAATCTTTTTATTTTTGATTGATGTTCTGCTGAATAATCATTGATAAAAGCTAAATCATAAGCTAAACAAGCATCTATTATTTGAAAAACCCTTGTCAAATAGTCTTGCTCGTTTCCTTTTTTACTCCCAAAGGGTAAATATCCGTGACGTAAATATGCCTTGAAATGCCCCAGCGGAGATTCGATTTGTTCCATAATTTCGGCAGCAATGACCCGATGATTCGCCAATATATCAGTCAATGTGTATGTTTTAAAATTTGCTATCTTATTGATTATCAAGTATTCACGAAATGACAAACCATGTAAAGAATATGAAAGTACTCTGCGACTAAGATCTGCTTCACCCCGATAAATATCCAATGCTGAAGAAGCAGTAAAAATTATTTGCATATCAGGAAAGCCATCGTAGATATTCTTCAATTCCGAAGACCAGCTTTTATACTTATGTACTTCATCAATTATCAAAAGTCTGCCACCCAACTTGTGCCATTCTTCGGCAGTATCTAATAGGGTTTTTGTATAAAACCATGGATGGTCGGCCGTAATGTACAGTGATTTATTGAGATTTTGGGTTTTCAAATATTGCAAAAGTAGGGTCGTTTTACCAACCCCTCTGATACCTTTGATAGCAATCATACGTTCATCGAATGAGATACTGTCATAAAGATACCTCTTAAAATCCGACTTGATATTTCGGAGTAAATTGTCTTGAAATGAAAAAAGTTTTTCCATATATTTGTTTTGTATTCAATACAAATATAAGTATTTTTTGTTTTCATTTCAAAACAAAAAATATTCTCCTATACACCAACAAAATTATATTTTCTATTTTTGTTTCGTCTTCTTCGCTTAAAGTCACCCAGAGGTAATTATGGAAGGTAAATTTTCTTTTGATCAACGTTCATTAAATTACTTCATAAATAAATCAGCTCTAAACAGGTCAGGAATTGCCATGTTATAAGTCGGAAAAGTCTTTGAGGATTTATCAATCAATGGATCATCGGGCTTGCTCAATTATTTTTACACTCTTATTTTACAAAAAATGGTCAGTTTATGGAAATTTTCAGATTCAATAAGTCTTTTTATGTTAAATAGTCCATGGATTAATAAAAAAGGCTGATTTTATTCAGCCTTTAATTCCCAACTAAATAATGGAAAGTTGTCGAAGTTACATCAATTTCAAAATTGTATTTACTCTTCTTGTAAAAAGTAAAACTCAAGTTTTTTATAGATTGTGAAATTACTTAGTTAAACTGTTACTACAAAAAATACAACAATGCGAAAACGGGTATCAGTTGATGAATCGGAGCGTCTTCAACCGTTTATGAATAATCGTAATAGTTATAGCAAAGACTTTAAATGCCTAACACTAAAATTAGTCAATTCGGAGAAAAAAAACGAATAAGTTAGTATTTTCACAGGCATTAGCTTACCAATGGTATATGAATGGATAGAGGACTGGAATAAAAGAAAGAGGATCGCATAGTTAATCAACAAGGTAAAGGAGGTGGAGCAAAGAGTAAACTAAGTTCTGAACAAAAAATAACCTTGAAAACCGAATTGAGCACAAAAGATTTCTGGAGGTTAGGAGAAATCGACCAATTAGTGCAAGATAAATTTGGCATTATTTACATTCAAAGGCATTTACGAACCTGATATTGTGGCCGAAGGTAAATTGATTGGTGAAACAAGTTACTTGCAACAAGCCGATAAAAATCAAGAATTGGAGATTTCGGCCGAAGTTTTTAATGATAAGAGTTTTGTGACTTGCAAAGCAAAAAATGTTTTTTTTGATACGATTCGAGGTGCGGTTAATGAAACCAAAAAAAACTACAGCCAAAGAGTTGGCTCATGTGGCTCAGGTGCAGTTTTATTTGTATTTATTGCGTAAGAATAACCTTAAGGCTCATTATGGACAAATTGAGTACCCGAAATTACGCCAAACCGAACGAGTAGAGTTGAGCGAAGAAGATGACGCTAAAATAGAAAGTTCGATTTTGAAAGCAATCGAAATTATTTCGCTCGAAAACTGTTGACACTTTTATAGATTGTTAAATGTCAGGATCATACTTGAACCCAAAAGCGATTTTATCTATATTTAAGCCTAAAACTTGTAAAGCATCTGTAGTAGCAAGCAATTTATCAATTAATTCTTGTTCGGATTTATCACTCCTACGATAATCTAATGGCTCAGGTTTGTAATGAAACAATCCTACCCCTTTGAGTCAGATGTATGCTCCATGCGTATGGCATGGGCGTGCAGCCATCGTTTTCGGTGGCATAAATGCAGATAATTGATAAGAGTGGCGTTGATATTCATGTAGAATATATTAAAAATTGTTGATATTAACAGAAGTAGGAAATATAAGGCAGAGTTGATTGACTTGATAAGCCATTGTATATCAATGACTTATCAAGTTTTTGTTTAAACTTGATTTTCGTAATCGAAACTTGATCATTCGTTTTTGGATGCTACTATTAAAGAAAGTTATTGGAATCAACATCAAAATAGACTTAAAGGGTATATTTATAAAATGTAATAGATTTTTATTACCTAACATAAGAAAAACAATATATTATACTACCCTAAGAATAATAAAATGGTGAAAATTTCCGCCGAATAACTTGCTGAAGACAGGAAGGAAAAGAAAATCATAGAATAATTATCTTGGACCATAAGTACCGTTTATATATCCATCCTCGGAAAGAGAGTAACTTTCACGGTCATTATTGTATTTAAAGTAAATTGTCCAACCACTACCCCATGTACCAATATTAAATTGAGGTTTTTCAGTCAATTTTGAATCTTTATATAATTGAGTACCTACTTTTATTGTTGTTGATTTGTCATAATATAAAGTCAAATCTTCGGTATACCAACCATTATTCCAGAAAAGCCTGTATGTTCTGTACTCATTCACTTTTATATAAACTTTAGAGAATAAAGGTTCTGCTTTTTTTACCTCGATGGTTTCTCCAACAGCAGCACTTTCTGTACAATCTTTGCCTGTACATTTAGCAGTGTACCAAGCAGTAGATGTAGGTTTAACAGTAATTGATGTACCAGTCATATCATTATTCCACATTATCTTGCCAGCACACCCAGATGCAGTAAGTATAGAACTTTGACCTGTTGTAATTGATTTTGGATTGGCAGAAACTTCTGGCATAGCACATCGTACAAAAACTAATATAGATTGAGAGGGGCCAGTGCAACCATTAATTGTACATAAAACTTTATAGAGTTTTGTAACATTTGGAGAAACACTAATGCTACTACCAGTCATATCATTATTCCAAATTAGAGTTCCATTGCACCCAGTTGCTGTAAGTGTTGAAGTTTCTCCTAAATTAATAGTATTTGGTGAAGCGGAAACATTCGGTGCAGAAGGAGGATTACTACATGGATTACTTACTGTCACAATTTGACTATCTTCCTCACTCGCACAATTTTCAGAACTTACACATTTTGCTTTAAAAGTTGTATTGGCAGTCGCTGTATAAGGACCTCCATTAAAACCTATTGGTGAAGTCCAAGTTAGGGAACTTCCAGACGGACATGAAGATGAAACAGAAATGGATTCATTAACGTTTACATCACTTTTACTCAAGGTAATAGTTGGTTTATTTGGTGATGTGGCAGAACCTCCTTGAGAAATTGTGCGAGTTGTTCCGTAAGTAGGACTGCATTTGTTGGTATCCATTTCTGTTAAATATGATACGTTATTTTTGCAAATATCTTTTTTCTGATCAACCCAAACTGATTCTGTTGACTTTCCTGCACAAATCGAACAATCTTTTAAACCTTTATTAATAGTGCGAAATGTATTGTATGTTGGACTACAATTATTAATATCCATTTCTGTCATAAATGGATATCCTTTAATACATACATCCTTATTTTGATTTACCCAAACAGCTTCGGTTGATTTTCCATCACATTTACAATCCAAACCACCACCTTCAATCTTTCGGATTTGATTGTATGTTGTACTTTTAGGATTACTATCTTTTTCTACTTTAAAAGATTGATTATTTTCACAAATATCGTTTTGGAAGATCCAGTTAGGTGTTGTATCTAATGTTTTAACCCTCACCTCAAAATCTCCAGTCCAACCTGATTTACAACCTTCATCCATTTTACATCTAACTTTATAGGATGTATTTTCTGATGGGCTAATGGTAATACTGCTATTATTACTGCCTTCATCACTACTTATAGTGCCATTACTCCATTCGTATGTCATATTACCACAACCCATTGCATAAAGTTTTAATGGAGTGTTAGGAGAAACATCATTAATATTATCTACACTGCCAATCGCTTTTGGAGGAGCAATGCCTGTTTCACAAGTTTTTACTCGAAGTTCATAAGTGGCTGTCCAGCCTGATTTGCAATTATCAGATTGTTTGCAACGAACTTTGTAGTTGGTGGTTTCGCTTGGATTTATTGTTATACTGGTGCTTGAACCATCATTATTTGTTGATATTATTCCATGACTCCATTCATACTGATTGGAACAACCTCTTGCGTATAACTTTACTAATGTGTTCGGCAAAACATCATTTAAATCACTTCCAATATAGGATGGTGCATAGATTCCTTCTTCACAGGTTTTAACTCTGACTTCATACTCAGCCGTCCAACCTGATTTACAATTATCATCTTTTTTACAACGCACTTTGTATTTTGTGGTTTCCGATGGATAAACCGTAAAATTATTACTACGACCATTGTCAGTCATAACATTTCCATCGCTCCATTCATACGATAATGATTCGCACCCAAGAGCTGATAATGATACTTTTGAGTTTGGCAAAATAGCATTTACATCACTACCAATATATCGGGGAGAGGCCAACGCTTCTTCGCACGGCACAACATAAATTGTAATAGGTGCTGTTGGTAATGAAGAGCAACCATTTACTACACAGCGAACCGTGTAAGTTTTATTTTCATATAAAGTTTCATTCATCGTTACTCCATTCTGTCCATTCCAAATACCTGTTTTCCCATTGCTCCAAACATCACTTCCTTGTGGACATCCCAAAGCGGCTATTTCTGCCAATCCACCCATCTCGATAGGATTTCTAACAGCAAAGAAGTGGGTAGGTTTAGGTATCGGAGATTCTTTGACAACCAACTCTTCTTCTGATGCACAGCCATCATAAGTACAAGAAGCTTTATAAACATATTCTTTATTCCGAGGATTATTAGAATCGGTTGTTAAAGTATATGGGTTGGCATCAGTGCTGCTTAACCCTTTCGTCCAGATAAAGACAGCATTAGCATCAGGACACGAACCACTAATAATAATAGAATTTCCTGAGCAAACCGTATGAGTGGTATTTTCAGAATTATCTTTATTGTATGTTGTAAGAATAGGCTTTGATATGGATTTTTTGATTTGTATAATTGCTTTTGCTTCAATATTTTGGTTACTTATACAACCATTTAGTTCACATCTAACTTTGTATTCTTTATTTTGAGTAGAGTTAAAATCATCATATTTTACTTTTCTTGTGGATATATTTTCTACTGTAAAAGTTGAACTCTCAGGTGTTATCCAACTGATTTGCCCAGCACAGTTATTTCCAACCGTCAAGGTTGCTTCTTCTGTTGAACACATCACTGATTTATCGCTGGTTAAGGACAAATCAGGTAAACCATTATGTACAGTCAGCGTAATCGAGTTGGAAGCTTCACTAATACAATACTTATCATAACAATTGGCACGATAAACAATCTGTTCGTCAGCTAAAGTTGTAACAGGCGTAATTGTTAGTGGATTTATATTTTCATCACCTGTTACCGTTGTCCATTTAAACATTCCTGTAGTGCAATCAGCAATGCTTAGATTTGTTGAAAAATTGCTACAAAGACTATTATTATAAGCTGTTGTAGTGATGATGGGTGTTTTTGGAAGTTTGGTATTGAAAATCAAAGCCTCTTCATTTAAACCAAATTCAATCGTAGAGCCAGTTTCTAAGGTAATTTTATTATTGCTATAATTGCCAGATTCTTTGTCTTTTATCAAGAATGTATAATCATTGTGTACCTTATCATAGTTAAAATTATAATACAATAATTTATTAGATCCGTTGCTTACTGTCCCACACTTGCCTAATTGAATTCGGCCTGTCATTGAAACATCTGGTGCTTGATTACACACAAAATTGGCCGATAACAAATCAAGCGACATATCGAATTTATTAATTTCATCAGTATAACCTTCGGGCAAATCATAGACTTTTTCGGCAACTATATTACCCAATAAACCAGTTTTATCAATCAATAAATTTTTGCCCATCCTCTTTTCTAAAGTTACTCCCGAACGTAATTTGAAAAATGTCGGTATTCGTACTTGAAATATTGGAAAATAAACACCTTGCCAATTTTCAGGAATAACACAATTAGGTAAATTAGGCGGATTTTGAACTTTACTTAAATCTATGATAGCTTTATTCGATGCTGAAAAATTGAAACCAATATCTTTGAGATTTTGGTGATGAAAAGACCTCGAAACGCTTGCATCAAAGTATATGTCTTGCCAGTCGAATACATCTTTTGTCCCGAAAAAAAGAAGTAAAGGCTTTCCGTCATTGATAGTAGTTCCATCATTATTTTCTCTTTCGACAATATCAAAAGATTTCAGATAGCCCGAAAGAGTAAATTTTTTAAAAGTACCGCATTCAAAATGTATTTTGGTTTCTTTTCCAAGTCCCATTGTGAGTTTTTCATTGAAGTTAGGTATCGGAAGTTCATAAAATTTTGTTTCTCCAGCCAATACACCATTCACATCGTCTATTTCAGCTTGTTTAGCATCAGAAAGAGTAGTTTCCAAGATAGGCAGCTCGCCAACAAAACCATTTTTTCCTGATATAGCAATATCATTCGCTCCAAAATAGATAGATTGATTATTTGGTAAATTGAATTTACAACCGATAGTTAGTTTTGAACCCTCTGGTGTAAACGTCATAGCAAAAACGGTAATATAGTAGTTCCAACCATCAATTTGATTGCGGAAAGTAACAGGTAAACTCGTAATCTCCTTCAAAGCAGCAGGAATACTAAAACCACCTGAATTTATTTTAATGATACGCCCCTGTGTTTGGGCATCTGCAATTGCCGACTCAATTGCTGCTTGAGTTGGTTGTGCGATTGTTATCTTTGGAGCCATGAAAAAGCATTTACCATCGTGGCGTGGTTGATATATATATTTAGGCTTTTTTCTTGATGATCTAACTGGTTCTTCATTAGCAAATGCAGCGATAGAAAGGAAAATGCAAAGGAGTATAAGGTGGATAGTTTTTTGCATAAATTGTTGTGTCTAAAAAGTAACCAAAATATCTTATTTGTACGAAATTTGACGATAAAAGTCACAAACTTTTAGGGAATTTTTATGATTGTGTCTAATAGTAAACTTCTTCATTTTTTGTAAGCTTCATTTCGTTTGAGCCAGGAGTAAAATCTTTCATTAAAGGCAGTTGTGTGAGCTTCTTGTTCATTTTAAGATTAATATTCTTGGGAAGTTTAAGGTTTTCTTCTTCGGAACAATCTTCAAAGCTATGTTCATACTCGATTTTTCCAGTATTTAAGTTATAATCAAAATGGATATATTCATCACACTTTCCACTTGAGATAGAGACTCCAATTAAATAAAAATCATTGTTTTGAAAACGATACCGATAGGTATTAAAAGTATTCCACCCGCTTGTAATCTCATCAGAAATAACTATAGTCTTTCTTTCAATATCAACACTTGACTCGCCTCCAAATTGGTACGCTTGAATCAGATTAAAAAACTGTCCATTTAATATCCATTCATTACCATTTTTTTGAAAAATAGCTAAACAATGCTCTGCTTCTTCATCTGATTGTTTAGGTTTCTTATAAACAACAACCTTTTCGGATGTACTATCACCCAAAATATCTCCGCTAATTTCTTGGACGATTGTCCAAAGTAAGGGAGTAAAGGCTTCTATGTTTTTAGCTTTTTTTATTGAAATTTCTTTTCCGTATTTCCCTTCTTTAATCTTTCGTTGGTATTCTAATATTTTCAGACGTTTTTTCTTAGCATATTCTGGAATACTTTTCACGGAAGAAAGAGCGAAATCTACTAATTTTAGGTTTAGTGGTTCATTATTTAAAGACACTTCGTTTTCTTTGTAATAGGTAATTTCACGGTGGATAATTTCTTTTAAGAACTCTTTTATGCTTGGGTCTTCTTTGCTATACTCATATCTCGTAATCCAATTACCTTGCTGGTCGTACTCATATTTGTATTTTACATGGTAATAATCACTTCTTAATACTCTTGTCTTTTTATCTAAATAACCTTTAAAAACCAAATTGTCCCAATTGTCATATTTGGCATAGCCCATGTCTTTTCCATAGGCATAATTATCTTCAAATACTTCAAAACCATTAATATTATAGATATATTTTTTAATAGTTGTTGAAGCATGAGCTTCGATATCTTCTATTATTCTTCCAGAATTATCATAAGTATAGTCATAGTATTCCCTGTAATGCCCGCCATCTATGTCTTTTCTTTTAAGTTTGTAGGTATTTCCTATTTTAATATATTTATATTTTGTGTAAGGATTAGAGCCTATGGTATCAAATTCGTCCACATTAAAGCTTTTTGTTTCAATTTCATTGCCATTTGCATCAAAAACTGTTTGAATTTGATAGATTAATAATGAATCTGAACCATAGTTAAATAAATCAACTAAAAGTTTGTCGTTTTTTTGCTTATACTTATAGCTAACAAAATTTCTTATATTTGGTCTATTAACTTCAACAGTAATGTCATCTAATAAGCGTTGGGAGTTATCAAAATGATAATAAGTAAAAGAGGTGTCTCTATAAATACCATTAGAATTAGGCGTAGAAACGGTCAAATACCCTAAAGGAAAAGACTCATTTTTATAAAAGTAGGTAGTGTGACGTTCTCCATAAATAGAATAATTATAGTCGCTAATTAGCCTTTTTGATTTATTAAAATGATAGACAGAGTTAAGCTGAAAGTCTTTATTCTTTTTATCTTGAGCTAATTCATCGGAGGTTTTATTATATATCTTAATCGTTTTTACATTTCCCAACAATTTTAAATCATCGGGTATAAAATCCTTTATGCCAAATTTATCGGGTGAAATAACCTGTGCATAAACTGGATTTAAATTTAATAAAAAACAAAGAAGTGTGTATAGGGTGGATTTCATGATTTTCTAAATATTGATTTATAATCTTTTCAAAACTCTTTCAGGAATCTTATTTTCTTTACGTATTTGTATCATTTGTAGCTTATATGCTTCATACATTTGCTTGGCTTTAGCAAAATCTTTTATCTCCCAATAAGCATCGCCTAAATTTAGATAAGCTACAGTTCTAAATTTATCAAATATTATTACTTTTTCTAAAATGTATATCGCTTCATTATAAAGCTTAAACTCTGCGAGATAATACCCTAAATTATTGTAAAACTCTATTGAATTTGGAATATCTTGATATAGATAAATTAACATATCCATATACTCTTTGGAAAATGTATTTTTAAAATATCCATTATGGTTTTGTTGGAACTCCTTTTTTATTTTCTTTATAAAGTCCGATATTGGAATAAATGCAATTTTTTTTGTAGCTTTAAAATCAATATCTTTTTCAGAAAAAAAATCTATTTTTTTATTAGATGGCTCTCGCCATGTTTTTATTTCATACTGCCCATTATCTGTAATATTATTACCACCTTCTTCATGCCATATTCCATCTCTATGTATTTCGAGTTCTCGAATGTATCTTAAAAACCATTTTTTAGTTAAGGAATCGTGTTTATAAATAAATTCAAATTCGCGATAATAAGTAAAAGAGCCGTGATTAAAACCATATACAAGACTAAAAAAATCAGTTGAAACGGTTCTGCAATTTTGTTTAAAAATGGAATTAAATCCATTGAGTGAAAAAAACATTTCTGAGCCATTTATATACTTTACGAATGTTCCTAACTTTTTAAAAGAATCTAATAACCCATTTTCATGAATTTTTAACATTATTCTTTTCCCAGAAACAAAATAGTCATCTATATGAGGAATAACTATACTATCTAACTTACCTTCTTTTTTTATAAGAATAAAAGGTGATTGTGCGATAGTATTCAAATATGTTACTAAAAATAAACCAGAAATGATAAATGCTTTCATAATTACATTGTTTTTCAATTCATTTCTACATCACTTTTCCTTATCCAACCAATAGTTTTTTTTGTGCCTTGAAATTCTATTCTATACCAATTTTGTACATCTTCAAGAATTTTAACACTGTCATTTTTCACTAAGTAAGCATTCGAGTCTTTAAAGGGTAACATACTTGAAATAGAAGTTCTATCTACCTTAATCGTTCTTTGCTTGGTTTGTTTTAAAGGGTCAATAATTTTAAACTTAATAGCATTACTTGGAGATTTTTTATAATCTACTCCTCGGTTTTCAATTGAATATTTTAATTGTTTTGTTGTCAAGATATTCAGTGGTATTTGTATTGTTTTATCTTTAATTATTACTCCTTTCTTAATAATTTTTCCTTTTTCAATTAATACTTCTGCTCCTTTCCATTGTTGCGTTTTATCTTCACAGAAATACCCATTTTCATTTTTTAACGTAAACTTGTTTAACTCCCAACTACCTTCTAATATAATTTCCATGAAGGCATTATTACTGTATTTAGGATATTCAAACTCCAAAAAATCACAGATATATTCTTCTCTGACTACATTATATCCTTCATTGTTTTTTCTATAACCACAGTAAACTTCTTCATTCAATATCCTTTCATAGTAAACTACAACATTCATTGTACGAGTACTCATAAGAAGATTATTGTTTAAAATATATAAATCAGATGGATCATTTTCATCAAATGAATCAGCCATATTAAAACAACCGATGTGTAAACCATATAATTTATCAAATCTTCTAAAAAAATCCCCATCTGTTTTTAATAAAGACTCTTCGCCTTCTCGGCAAGCCATTTTTTTTAAATTCTCTTTATTAAGTACATATTTAGGGTTATATATTGGTGAACGAATCGGTGTATCACCGAATCCAATTACTCGTTCTCTTGAAAAATGCGTAATAGAACCTAATGAATATTTATTAAAATCTAAGGCAAATTCCGTATCTTTTAGCTTAGGTTTATTACAGTCTTCTTCATATTCTTCATAAGCAAAAGCCCTCCAAAAGCCATAAGGATTAAATTTTGTAGAATCTATTAACTCTATGGATTCTATTCTACCACTAAGATTCAGTGTTCTTTTATTTTGGGCATAAATACTCTTTTGTATTGCAATTATAAAAATCAATAGTTGAATAAGCTTTCTCATTTTTTTATTTTCAATGCATTTCGACATCACTTTTCATTATCCAACCAATAGTTTTTTTAGAGCCTTGAAATTCTATTCTATACCAATTTTGTACATCTTCAAGAATTGTAACAGTATCATTTTTCACTAAATAAGCGTTCGAGGATTTAAAAGGTAATTCACTCGAAATAGAAGCTTTATCTACCTTTATGGTTGCTTGTTTAGTTTGTTTTAAAGGATCAATAATTTTAAACTTTATAACATTACTCGGAGATTTTTTGTAATCTACTCCTCGGTTTTCAATTGAATATTCTAATTGTTTTGTTATCAAGATATTCAGCGGTATTTGTATTGTTTTATTTTTAATTATTACTCCTCTCTTAACAACTTTTCCTTTTTCAATTAATATTTCTGCTCCTTTCCAATGTTGAGTTTTGTCTTGACAGAAATACCCATTTTCATTTTTTAACGTAAACTTGTTTAATTCCCAATTACCCTCTAATATAATTTCCATGAAAGCATTATTACTGTATGCAGGATATTCAAACTCCAAAAAATCACAGATATATCCTTCTCTGACAACATTATATTCCTCACTGTTTTTTCTATAACCACAGTAAACATCTGCCTTATTTAATACTCTTTCATAATAAGTAACAACAGTAGCTGTACGCCAACTCATAAGGAGGTTGTTGTTAACAACATATAAGTCAGCAGGAACAGATTCATATGATGAATCTGTTATGTTCATGCAACCAACATATAAACCACATAACTTACCAAATCTCCTAAAAAAATCTCCATCTGTTTTTAATAAAGCATCTTGTCCTTCTCGGCAAGACATTTTACTAAAATCCTGTTTTCCAAGTATAAATTTGGGATTATATGTTGGTGACATTATAGGTTTATTGCCAAAACCAATTACTCTTTCTTTTGAGAAATAGGAGACTGAACCTCTAGAGTATTTATTAAACTCTAAATCATACGCTGTATTCTTTGTTTTTTCCTTATTACAATCTTCAGTATATTCTTCATAAGCAAAGCATCTCCAAAAACCAAACGGATTAAATTTTGTAGAATCTACTAACTCTATTGGCTCTATTCTTCCGTTAAGATTCAGTGTTTTTTTATTTTGGGCATAAATACTCCACTGTATAGCTACAAACAAAATCAATACTTGAATAGTTATTTTCATTTTTTTATATTTTCAATTCATCTCTACATCACTTTTCTTTATCCAACCTTCGATAATCTTTTTGCCATAAAATCTTATTTTTAGCCATTCGTCTTTTTCTTCTAATATTTCTACTTCATCATTTTTTAGAAGATACATTTTGGAGGGTTTATTAGGAATAGAATAAATAGTTGATTTTGTTACTATAATTTTTGCTTCATCATTGTTTGAACAGTCTTTACTTGGTACATCTAAATACCAAGGATGCTCGTCATTCATATCATGATTTAAATCAATATCTTCTAAATAGAGATTTTTTTTCTTATTTATAAAATTTTCTTCTTCAGATAAGCATTCATCAATAATCCTAAGTTTTTTATTTAATCGGAATCTGTTACTTTTTTTATCGAACGCAAAGAGGTAATAGAAATAAACGCTACTTCTATCTTCTTTCTCTATATAGAAAAAAGTTAAGGGGTTATCTTTAATCTTATTCTCTAATACATTTTGTCTTTCAAACACGATATAATTACAATCGTAACAAGGCATTAAATGATTATAATTATAAAAGTGTTTTTTTGATGATAAATAAATTATAAAATTACCTCGATAAATAGTATCTCTCTTGTTGATTTCACCTTCTGAATCAGTGATAAACGCATAATCTTTCATTCCATCATTGTCAAAATCAGAAGAAAGGGTGTCAATTATATTTTTAAGTTTTATTTTCTTTTTTATATCAAAGACGATACTCTTATATTTTTTTTCGTCAGTAACCTTTAATACTTGAGCAGACGAAATCAGGGAAACGAAAAATAATAAGCTAAATATGAGTAGGTTTTTCATGTTTTTAATTACATTTTGTTGCAGTTTTTATTCTTTTAAAACTTTTTACTCTATCTTTTAAACCATTACATCCCCCATTAACCTTACGTGTGACAGCAACAATACACTCGGAATCTGGGCATTCTTTTTTACATGATTTTGGAGATTTAATATCATCACAGGGGTTAGTACAATTTATTTCGTCAGCAACTGAATTAGCATTTTTTGAATCCCAATGCCAAATTGCTGAAAGAATATACAATTCAGGGTCAGTTCCAACTAAATCTGGATTTGAAAGAACGTCAATATTATCATTATTGATTGTTTTTCTATCTGGCAAATATTTGGGTATCACATTATTGAATTCATTATAATTATATTTACCTGTAAGTTGATGAGCTCCACGACCCCTATATTTCCAGCCATTTCCATTAATATCATCTCCATCACTTGGAACACCATTTCCAAGCATGTATCCATAGACATAATTTGCAAATTTATGAGGATTATTTACAAATTCACTTGGATTATTGCATGCATATTTTCTTGATTCGGAACTTGTTCTATTTATACAAAAAACAGACTTTTCGATTGTTTCAGTGCTTTTAACATAACTATTTAATTGCTCAACATTATAACGAAATTGTAGTACTTCTCCTTCTACTTGTGAAAAGAAATGAGAAATTCTCCTACAAGTATTGATATCAAGTTTGTTAAAATATTTATTTATATATGGTAAATATTTCTCTCTATCGTGTTTTTTTGCACTTGGAAAGATTGTTACCAATTGTTCTAAAGTAATTATTTCTTTATCCCCAGTGCCATTTAAATACTGTTTTAAGCCTACAAGCTCATCAGGATTTTTATCGGCAATGCTTATATAATTAGAAGAAGACAACTCTACGCCATAAACAATAGTATTAGGTGCTTCTGTTCTGTCTTTTAAACCAATATCTATTGCAGATGGTAGGGGTACTTGGTTTACTTTTACAATATTATCACTAAATCTAAGATGTATATCTGTAACTGTAGTTATTCCATCAGATAGAACTAACTTACCGTAATAATCCATTTTACCTTCCGTAACTTTTATCATACCAAAAGCAATTTCATAATTATTTATAATATCACTAATACTAACACTTTCTTTTTTATCAATATTCCCTTGTCTAATGCGAGCTAAAATTGCTCTGATGGCATCGGGTAATTGGTATAATGCCTTTAGTGCTGTTCGTTGTGTTGCTTCAAATGTATTCAAGATATTGGTGTTATATCCTCCTGCTGTAATGGTGTTTGTATAACCTTTTGCCATTTCAGCACCAAAACCTGTACAATTTCCTGCTTGTAAGGCTTCCAATATAGCAGTTTGGTCAAGTGGTCGAGTAAAATTACTGAGTTCACTATTGCCACTATTTTTGAGGGCTTGCTCTACCAATGTAATCATTTGTTGAGCATTGGCTTCACTCATCGTTCCATCATTGTTTTTGAGGAAACTATTGCCATTTTCATCTTTCATATTGCCTATTTTTTCACAAAGCTTTGCCAAATATCCTGTTGCTGCCGTACTCATGGGTATAGGGGTGTCACAGAAACCGACACTGCTTGTAATATTATTGGCAGCTCTACTATTGGCATTATTCGCATTAACTACGCTACTTGAAATACAATCATTAGGAATATCAGGCAGAAACTCAGTTTTATCCAAGTCTGAACGACACACTTCTTTTTTTAGTGTTTGGTCTTCAAAGCATCGAACAATAAGCATAGATGGAATTTCACCTACACTTGCAAATTCAATAATTGGGCGATTGCCTTGGGTATCTTTCAAATCAATGTCTTCATGCAGTAAATCTACTATTTTGTAGTATTGACAAGCATTTTGAATGGTATATTTATAATAATAGTGCGTTAGACCATTGACTATTTTACAAGTTGGATAAGTATTGTCATTTACCCATTTGAGCGTAGGACATTCTTGTTTTGTGATGGTCACATTCTTACTACATTTCGGTCTATCACAAGCAACCGTTCCTTGATAAGAGGTCGGTATCTCTATCTCGAAAATACTTCTATCTACTGGATTTCCATTCCAAGTAATATTTCCATAACAATTGCTTACCACAATGGTGGCAGAACTACTATATGAAGGCATAGCATAAGCAACAATCGCATCACATTTGATGAAATTTATACTTACAGGTTGAGATGGACATGAAGCACTCTCAGCAGTACAAGTAGCTCGATAGGTAATATTGGCAGTAGGGGTAATCTGTATTTCATTACCTACTTGGCCATCCGACCACTTGATAGTCCCTGGGCAAGCATATCCAATAGTTTTTAGTGTAATTGGGGCATCACCATCAATAAAATTAGTCGAAGAAGCTATTGCTTGAAAAGATTTACAAACATCAGGGTTTGGTGGAATATTTTCAGAAACCGTCACTGATACCTCCTTCTCTGGGCAAAATGAGCATCTTGCTTTATATGTTTTGGGCGGTGTAATATTATTGACGGTTTTACTCATACTGGCAGTAGTTGTATTATCCCACCAAATTATTTCTCCTCCATTACATCCTTTTGCTGTAAATGTAACAGATTCGCTTGTGTTAGGTTTGATAAAAGCAGGCGAAGCACTTAATACAAAATCTGGACAAGTCATTGTTACAGTAGCTTGCTGAGTGATTGGCTCACAATTAGACACGTTACAAGTAGCAGTATAAATCCCTGCTTTTAAGACTTTATTCGTGATAGAAGTTTGTCCATCATTTTCTGGGCCATGCCATATAATATTTTCACCAACACAGCCTTTTACTGTGAGAATTGCTGGTTTTGTTGAATTAACAGCTATCGAAGCAGTAGCAGGCTCAACCGTAAAATTAAGTTTTCCATTTACTTTTACTTGGGCAGTTCCTGTTAGCCCACCTTTTTGACAAGTGGCTGAGTAAGTGTTCTCTCCGCAAGTAGTAATTATTACTTTTGCTGTATTTGTGGTAATATTGGTACTATTGCTTGGCCAAGTCATTGTACCACCAGTACAGCCATTAGCAGTTAAAGTTATTTTATCTCCAATATTGCCCACCGTTTTATCTGATAATAGTTTAAAGTCTTCACAAGGAAGTGTAGGTGGTAAATCTACTTTTACATCAATTGTAATGCTTTGGCTACAACCTTCTACAATATCACAGGTGGCGGTATAAGTTGTTTTTTCAAAAGGTCTTACTGTTATTTCGTTTCCTTCTTCTCCATCAGCTTCGCCTCCTTTCCAGGTAATCATCCCTGCTGAACAACCATCTGTAGAAAGAGTAATTGTTTCTCCCATTTTGATGCTCGTTGCCCCATCAGGTGCTGAAGTAGTAATTGCCAAAGTACAAGGTTTTACTTTTATTGTGACCGACTCTGCATATTGCGGGTTACTACATTTGGCCGTATAAGTGGTAGTTTGTGAAGGGGTTACATACGTTTCAAAAGCTTCATCTATTTGCTCGGTTCCTTCAAACCATGTTACTTCACCTATACACACTGAATTTTCTGTAACTGTCAGGATTGCTTCTTCTCCCATTTCAATACTAGCAGGAGCTTCAATGGCAAAACAATTCTTACTTGATATATTCAGTGTGACATTTTGTTGAACAACTATTTTATTTTCGCTTACACATGTGGCTATATATGTGGTGGTTTGTGTCGGCGGTGTTGTGATTTCTATATTATTTCCTTGAATATTTAACTCGGCGGTCGGTGAACTTGTCCATGTTACACTTCCACTACAATAGAGTGCTTCCATTTTGACAGGATATTCCGTTTCGCCGAGATTCAATATTTTTTCATCATGCGATTTTGGTTTTCCTGAAAGGTCATTTGATGTAACAAGTAGCCCCAAAAGAACAGGATTTTGGACATAGGTTTTGGCAACACAGGAGTTTTTCCCACAAATGGCAGTATAGTTTTTATCTACAGGCGGAACACTGATACTTGGTTGTTGAGTTAATTTACCTTTTATTCCCCCACTGCCATCGTCCCATTTTACTGTATTTCCTGCACTACACCCAACTTGTGTTAGTGTTATGCTCCCATCCACTTCAAGTTTTTGAGTAATACTAAAATCACAAGCACTTTTCTTACTTGTCATAATCATTGATTTTTGACAGGGATTTACTCCATCTGAGAAATTTGCTAAAACGGTAATAGCACCATCAATATTATCTATTCTATATAAATTACCTTGACTACTTGGGTATTTATCGGCATCACCTGTATATGACCATTGTATTGTAGGATTTTTATTCTGTTGGCAATCAATTGCAAAGAGATAACTTTCACAATTAACTAAATTGAGAAACCCACAAGAATATTTAGAAACATCTTTTAAGTAAATATCTCCACAACCACAATTTGCATCTTTTTTTACATTGACTGTTGTACTTGCAAAACATGTTCCTTCATTTGTGGTACATGTGGCAGTAAATGTTGATGTTTCAGTTGGTCGGATAGTGATAGTATTTTCAATACCCAATCCATTATTCCATGAAAAATTGCCACTACAACCATTAGCCTTTAATGTTAAAGGATAGCCTTCTTCGATACTCGTTGCAGACGGATTAATAACAAAGTCTTTACATGCTGCTGCTTGTACGATAATGGAAGTAGTGCTTGTGCAAGATTTAGTTTCTATGCCGTCACTAACTTCACATACTGCCATGTAGCTTGTATTTTGTGAAGGTGTTACTGTCAAAGTTTTTTTATCTGAGGTTAGATTGCCAATTTCTCCATCTTGCCATGTAATTGAGCCATCTGATTTGATAATACCAATATCTTATCTTACTAAAATTGGGATATTATAACTTTAGCTCTTGGATTCGGTTTGAGTACAATTCTCTTAAAAACTTAATGGATTCACTATGGGTCTTTTTTTCAATAGCTTTATCTCTATTTTCAATCCACAATCTTTGCTCTTCTCTAAATTTCTCCCCTTTTAATAATACTAACTTCTTATAAATATACATTAAATCTCTATCTAAATTTGAAAGCTCTACATCTCTACAAATGACCTTTTCAGCTAAACTTCTCGCCCTTGAACAATCGAATGAAGGAGAAATGTCAAATGGATAAAGATTATAAAAGGGGACTTCATTCAAATCCAAACTATCAAGCCTATTAATTATTAATTTATTCATTTCTTTAGATTCTAAGACATATCCGCCAGGTAAGTTAAACTCTGAAAGACCTTCTTTATAATCCTTCTTTAATGAAAGATAGCTTGTTGGAATACAAACGCATCTATAGTATATCTGTTCATTCTCAAAACTAATACTGTAAATTTCTTTTGATAATTGAGTTCCTGAAAAATTTTGATTTGAAAAAGAATTATAAAACATGCCACTATAATTACTGTCTGTTTTGTTTGATACATATTTTTCGACCATTGAATGGCAAACATCTCTCGAAAATGAAATTGTAGTATTTAATTTTGAAAACTCATCTTGAGATTTGTCATAAAACTGTCTGGCTATTAATGGATTTACAAGAGTATAATTCATAATAGTAAAATAGTTCGCCTTTTTTTTATATGGCAAACTTCCATTCTTATAAGAAATTTCAATGGGAGTATACTGCAAAACAGGTTTTTGCTTTGTCTGTGCCAGACATGATAAAGATATGCTAAACACTAAAAAAATAATATTTTTCATTTGTTATAAATAGTTTTTTCTATAGAATTTTCTTCTTTTTTATACCTAATTTTTATAATATTTTCCCAATCCTTAATAGTGCCTCTATTGGCTTTTACATATAATTTTCTTGCTGCATAAACACGTTTAACATATTCTTGCATAGAAATATTACTTGCAGTTTGCTTCATTGTTGTTTTTTGAGTTTCTGATGGATTTAATTTAGGAAAATCCGATAAACTTGGAGAACAATCAGAGTCTTTAACATTTAAAATTTGGATTTCAGAGCATTCTGTATAGTCCTTAAATAATGCCATCATAAAAATTCTAAATGCACCACCATGTTGTACCCCTAATGAATAACACATCTCCTTTAAAGCTTCTTCATCGTTTGAATCTAAATTCTTAAAAAGATTTAACTCACCAAACATGTTCATTATTTTATTATAGGTAGGTTTATAATTCTTTTCTGAGATAAATTCATGAGCCAAACCAATAAAACTCATGTTATTACAAACCTTCTGAAATTCTTGAGTTAATTCACAAGTTGAACATCCCTTTTTAGAGTTAATATTTTTTGCTTCATTAATGATAGCTTCTGTAAATCCACTATATTCATTTTTGAGTTTATCCTTATAGTTTTTTTCTAACCACTCAATAAATTCATTCAATTTTCCTGTTTTAACTGCCATTTGATGTTTGCCATAACTACAACCACCAGATTCATCATACCCAATATCACATGGATTTTTTGATTCTTCAGAGGCAGATAACCAACCATATTCTCTACCACTTTCATATTTATACGGCGTTGATTCATTACTTTTATTAACTCCTATCCAGTCTAACATTTTATTTGCTTTTTCTGCACTTTCAAAATCAAAAACAAATACATTGATATTGTTTAATGAAATATTTATTTTTTTTTCACTAATAGCATCTAACTCTATCTTTAAAGCAGTTTCTATAATCGTACCTTTATCCAAAAAATCTTTAGACATAGATAAAGAAACTTTACCTAAATTAATTGAACTTGAAGGGGTTCCTGCTTGAACATCATCTTCCTGTGTTTGTAAACATTTTTCTGGCAAATCGTATAATTGTATATTTGTTTGCCCTAATATCTCTAATTTCAAAGCACTTATTATCACTCCAATAGACCAACAATTCCCATTCTCATTTAATTTAATTTTTCTTAAATCAGGGTATATTTCATCTAAACTCTCAACAACATTATCAATCAAATCAGGGTCAGTAGCTAATGTATTAAAATCTTCCTTTAAAGAAGTACCTTCTACATCTTTTACCAAACCATCAATGGCTGTCTTACATTTGTCTTTATCTGATGCAATCTCCAAAATCAAAGCATCAGAAATGGCTGGTAGGTTTATACCTTCAAAAATAGGATTTTCAAGAATTGTTTTTTTTATACTTTCTACTTTTTCTTTGGTTATTGGGGCTTCCATTACCAATTTACCATTGTCACAAATTAGATTTTTGAGAATATCACCTATGGCTTTCTCAGTCGTAATAAAGCCTCCGCAATTGGCATTGGTGCTTTCGACATTATCCTCTGCTGTTGCAAGTCGCTCATTATTAATATTATCTTCAATATTTATGATAGAATTTGGACTGTATATTTTGTTTGGGTCAATTGTAACACTTATTTTACAGTAGCTGCCATCCTTTTTAGTACATAATCCCCAGTAAGTTTTATTTTTATCAGGAGTTGGTACAAACAAAGCAAATCCTGCACCAGTTGAAGAAAGGGCTTGAGTTCTAATTGTTCGAGCTTCGTTTTCATACCACGTTAATGTATTTCCATTGCTAATACATACTTTATCTAAGATTGCTATTTCATTCGGTTTTTTACCTGTACTCCAATTTTCAGGTCCTCCTATTGCCCACACAGCAAATTTATTGTTACTATTATTAATTGGTATATTTCCATCAGGAGCATTAGTTGGAATACCAAAGACAACATTTTTGTTTGAACCGTATATTGAACAATCTTCCTTTGTTAAAGTTTGAGGAATATTAAATATAGGTGGTGTAAGATTGACAGAAACAGATTGCGTTATGTTTACCCAAATCCAAACTTTTGCTTTACAATAGGCAGGATTTCCTTTGATGTCTCCACATTGCACAGTATATGAGTTTGATATATTTCCTGTTGGAACAGTAAAACTAACATTATTTGCCGGTGGTGCAGTTTGCCCCCATAAATTCGGATTATCATCAGATTGCCATTTAACCCACCCAGCACATCCCACAACATTTATTGTGGCATTAACATTTGCTATATATGATGGTTGATTGGTCGTTACAGAAAAATCACAAGGGTGTGGTGGTAAATAATTAGTAACAGGTTTTGTAGCGGTAATGACTACTCCAATAGGTTTTTGATACTGTATATTATTAATGAAACAGGTGGCAGTATAGGCAGTAGCTCCTTCTTTGATTGGTATAACAGAAATATTAGTACCTTGACTGCCATTATCCCACTTTACTATACCAGCGGCTTCGCCATTAGTACAATTTAAAGCTGTTAAAGTTACAGATTCTCCCAATATAATAGATTTTGCAATTGGGGAAACTGTAAATATAGGGTCAGTTACCTTTATTTCTTTTTTTACAATGATGGTTTCCCCTGCAAATACACAAGTAGCTTCATAAGTAGTATTTTCTAATGGCTTGACTTTTCCGCCCACTCCAAGTGTTTGTGTCCAAGTAACTGTTCCAAAGTTTTTGCCATCATCACAACCTTTGGTACTTAATGTTATTTCAGTACCTCTCACTATGCTTGATGCATTTGGGTTTACTATTATTTCAAATGGGGTACAATCGGTAGGTGGAATGGTAGGCGTTTTGCTTTTATCTTCTATTTTAGGTATATATGAAATCGTAAATGGACATTCTCGAACAGACTGATTTAGACCTAATCCTGACGAGCCTTGTACAATGGTCATACCTTCAAAGATTGTAGTTTTTGTAGGGAGTGAAAAAGTCTTGTAATAACGTCCATCTTTAAGAATACTTTCTGTATTATCACCAAGCCATTTGATAGATTTTACATAGGGGTAGCCGGGAGTATTCGACGAAATTTGAATAGTATTATTTAGCACTGAAAGTGTGTGTGGATTAGTATTGGCATATTCTCCACATACGACATTTGGTCTTGAAATAATAAGCTCATCCGAAGGACAACTTTTGTCTGATAAAGTGCATATTGCTTTAATTTTTGCTTCTCTATCTCTCTTAATGTTACTTATTTTATACTGATTTGGTGATATGGCTTGCCCTATTATTTGGTAATCTCCATCAAAAAACCAATCTAATTTACCATAAGAGCAGCCTAAAGCTGTAACCATTACAGAGCCACTTGGTGTCCCAAAACCACTAACATTTGCATCTAAATCATTTTGAATAAGCTTCAACTCACATTTTACATTAATTTTAGGGAGTTGAAAAGCACATGCTTCACCGCTACTATTTTTACAATATACCGCATACGTTTGTGAGCTTGTGGGGGTATTTAACCAAATTTTATTAGTGTTTACAGAAGCCCATTTTTCATCTTTCCAAATAACATCACTGCTACAACCTTTTACGATTAAACCGACTTCTTCGCCTTGTATAATTTCATAAGTGGTAGCTCTTGCCACAACATCAGAACATTTTTTATCAACTGTTATTTGTACTTTATCATTACAAACTTTTGTTTCTCCATTCTTAAATTCTATGGTACAATTTAACTCATAAGTAGTTGTTTCATTGGGTGTTACAGTTATGCTTCTTTGGTTAGTAATAGGCATTCCTTCTCCCCAACTAACTATATTAATACATGATGGTGATGCTGTAAGGGTTGCAGTTGTACCTTCTACAATTCTCATAGCCGTAGGTTCAATTAATCCACGACATATACTACTTGTAAAATCTCCTTTGGCTGGGTCGCTTTCAGTATTATTACCCACAGCAACAATGCTATACTCGTAATTTTCATCAGGCACTAAATCCTTTAAGGTTACGGTATTAGATTTAGGAAAAACAACGCTTATAATACCTTTTTTATCTTTATAAACTACCTTATAGCTATCATGTAATTTGTTTTTATCCCACGTTAAAGTCAAAGTATTGTCATTTACTTTTACTTGCTTTACATTTTCGGGCATTGGTAGCTTATTTTGTAAAGTAGTAAATGTTCCATTATGATAAACATCCACCACTTTATCTCCTATATACCCTTCAATCTTAAACCCATATACACTATTTTCGTGTAATTTTTTAAGTGATAAACGATTTGATGTAATTGTTTCAATCAACTCACCACTGTCAGCAGTTTTGTAGCTTATTACATATTTCGTAAAATGGGGGTCGTCTTGCCAGGTGATAGTGGCATCATTATAACTGATATTCGATGCTAAAACATTTTGTATTTTCGGTAGCTTAGGCTTTAGCTCTTCCTGTAATGCCTTGATTTTCTCAATTATTGCATCAATCTTTTCCTTCAAATTAGGTATAATTGGGTAAGTAGTTCCTTTTTCTGTGGTTTGCTTGTCATTATCAAGTTGGCTAATAATGGCTTTCATATCTTCCATTATTTCTAATATTTTTGGATTACTTTCTTCAGCAAACGTTTCGGCAAATTTCTCTTTCCAAGTGCTGATGGCTGTTTCTATGCCTTTGGTATAAGTCAATAAATCTTGCTTTTCTTGTGGTGTGGCTGTTCCTTTTGTAGCTATTTGCTCACCTTTTTCTTTGTATTTGAGCAAAGTAGCTTCCAAATCTCCATGAAATATCGTTGGGTCGGTCAACTTGATGATGTCGGCAATGGTTTTGATTTGTTCATTTTGCAGTTCACTTTGACTAATATTTCGATTACGGAAATAACCCGTGTCAGGAACTTGATAAACACAACCACCATGCGTACCTTCTTCTCCCTTTTTAATCTTTACTCCTGAAAACTCAACTGCCATAAAAGCACCATCCAGGAAAGGAAGTTTCACTAAGCCTTTACCCGAAAAAGCATTTCCATCTTCCACTTCTGTTATCAAAACGGCATAATCATAAATGCCTAATACATCGCCAACAGCAAGTGATTCTAAATCATCACCTTCAGGAATCGGGACTGTTGGGTGAGTTGGGCTACATTCTTCATAAGAACTGGCATTATTGGCACATTTAGGTTTAATTATTTTTTCAAATATATCTGCTACACTCTTGGGTTTAATTGAAGTTCCATCGCTCAATAATTCAACTTTGATGCTGAATGGATCAAGAATGGCTGGGTCTAATTCTTTTATTTCTTCATCAAATATCGAATCATTGATAGTAAATTCAATTGGGTCAGAACTTGGGCTGCCAATGACAGGATTGCTATTATCTAAACCACCAAAAGCATTGGTATTGACACCACAACTAGAGCTAACTTTAAATTCATAAGCAGTTTTGTCTTTCAAATTAGAAATAACCGTACTTTTTCCATCAACTGTTAAATTATTCCAAATATTACTTTGGCTTTGTTTGTACCAAACTGTTGTCGATGTTTCATCATTTTGCTCCCAAGTGAGTTCTACTCTACCTTTTTCAATCGGATTAATAATCAAACCTTCGGGAGCTAAACAAGGCTGTCCAAAACTAAAACTCACGACTTGGCTTTTGCCTTCATTTTCATAATCATCAAAACCGTTTATGTCTGATTCCTGTACTTGAACCACATAACGTTTACCTTTTTCTAAGGCGATATTTGCTGCTCCATAGTTGAAATAAGGAGTTGTGGTAGTTATTTCAATAGGTTGAATGCCACTATTGGCTACCATATTTGGGTCTTCGCCAGCATTTAATGGATAAATACGGAGTTTATAAGTTTTTCCTTGAGCAGCATTGAATGAAGCTGTGCTTCGACTTGTCCAAGAAAATAAGATATTTTGAGGATTTGTAACAGGAAGAATAGCTCCTTCTTGTGGAATATTGATGATGGGCGGATAATTTTTGAAAACATTCATCAAAGCCATTCCTGTATTGGAGACTTGCCGATTTCTGTCAATTTCATAGGCTTCAACAGTCCAAGTATAAAGTCCTTCGGGTAATCTTCCACCTGCATACAAAGCACTTATGTCAATGCCATCTACAACCAAGTTGGAAATATTAAAATATTCGGCCAAGTCTGCCGAAGTAAGCAAGGTTGCACTACCTGGATTTAAGTGAATAGTTTGACTTGGAATAAACCCATCAACTGTACGAATGTAAACACCAACACCTGATAGACGAATTTTAAGATAGACATCAACCGAAGGTTTAGTCAAATCTTTGAGCAATAAATGTACCTTAAACATCTCAGAACTGGTACTAATCTCCGACCATTTCAAAGAGAAGCTTGGCTTAACGATAGGTGTACACGTAACTGGATAGTTTTGTGCAAATACACATCCAAAGTTTGAATTTAAAAGTAAAAACAAGATATAAACTGGAAATACCTTTACTTTATTGAATTTTATAATTTGGTGGATAGTCATAATAAATGTGTTTTCTAATACATTATTTCACACTTTACTTATTAATAGTTCAATATTTTTTAGACATGTTATTTTATTCTTTTTTAGAGTGGCTTGGGAGTTTTACCGCAAATCTATATGCATAGCCAAGTGTAATAGTCAACTCACTAAATGATGGTTGACGCCGTTCAATCGCTAAACTCTGTTTGTCTAAATAAATGACATTTAGTGTCAATTGGTGCTTCTTTTTGATCGCATAATTAAGACCTAATCTTCCACTGAGTATATTGTTTGTAACTTTCTTTTGTGACAACGAATTACTGTACATCAGGCCCAACATAGTCGTTAATTCATTAGCAAATCCTTTCGTAATTGTCAGCGATGGACCCCACATTAAATCATTTAACCCTTGTACTTCATTTTTACTGAGATTCAAAGCTCCAGCTAAATTTAGTTTTTGACTTTTGATATTATGTCCATAATTGGCCGAAATGTTATATAATTTTGAGTCACTATTCAGCGAACCTTGTTGATCATTTCCATTTTGGTAAATCAAATTAACAGCTAAATTCTTGCTAATATCTTGTGAAGTCGAAGGCAAGGTAAAGTTCATCATAGCTGTTATATTTTGATTAATTTGTCGAAAATTCAAAGTATCTAAGGCATCATAAGGAGTTATTTGAGTCAAATATTCAAAACTTGAACGCAAATTTGAATAGCTTAAAAAGTTAGAATAAGAAAAATTCAATGTTAATTTTTCGGAAGGTTGTAAAGCTATATTAGCCATTCCAACAAATCTACTCAAAGTTTGTAATCGCTTTTTATCTAAATTATCTCTTTGCAAGCCAAGGTTACCATTGATGGATATTTTTCCTTTTTGAAGTTGTGTGGATATTTTAGTAGTAATATTTTCAAGGTTATTGCAAAAGTAGTAAGCTCCTAAAGTACGGTACTCTGGGTCAACTCGGTTGTATTCAAGTCCACTTGTAAACCCTTTTCCCTTGTAATCAAAACCTAAACGTAGAGCTTTGCTGTAAGTGGTGGATGAATTGATCTTTAACAAACCAGCATAAGAATTAAAGAAAGTATGCCTTCTCGAACCTTCATTTGCCCTTGTATCTGTTGTCATACCAGAAATAGCTATTTCAGATTGAAAGATGATTTTATTGCCAAAGCTCTTTTTTAATTTCAATGAACTCGCTACATTGGCTTGTGGGAAAATACTTTGAGCATCAAGCGAATAAGGTAAAGAATTAAGCTGGTCTTTAGCAGTAAAAATAATAAGTTCAGCAGCGTCTTGTTTTTTTCTAATGCCAAGCATGATACCAACGCCCAACCTTTTGAAAGAAGGTTGGGCGTTGCGAATTGTAAATGTTGTATCAATACGAGTAGCTTTTTTCAAGTTACCCAACATGAAACTGCCATAAAAAGCACCTTTCTTTGGTTTATATTCTAAGCCGATGCCATCATATCGGTGTGCGGCTAAGGTATAAGGCGAGAAATTCAAGGCACAAGTGCCAATATGTAGTGTAAAACTTTTATAAGTTGGCTTCAACACCAAACGATTGAAAGGTTGGGCAAAGCGATAATTACTATTAAATGGATGCGTAAAAGTAATATTCTGGTTAGAAAAACTAAACAGAACAGGCATTTTGATTTTACCCAAAATATCTAAAGTCAGATTTCCACTGTATAAAAAATTGATTGGCACTTGCCTGTCAGCTATACCCCAAGCATTATAATAAGTTTGGTTAGCAGTTACACCACCACTCACTTTGATTCCTCTATCAAAAAGATTTTTGAGTTTAAAATTCTTTAAGTCTTGAGCATGACTTTCTCTAAAGCCAAAGACCAAAAGAATAAGAATATTTAGCAAGATAAATCTCCTTTTCATAGTGTACGCCTCCCTTTTGTGGATTTTTATAGAATATCTGTTGTGGTTTTAATCAATAATGGCAATTCTTGTTTGATTAATAGAGTCTTCGGTCTTTATGATTAATAAATAATTGTCGGTCTTTACTTTTAGATCTAAATCAAAAATGTGCTGTTTCTTAGCCTCAGGGAAAGTTGTACTATACACCGTTTGTCCAGAAGAAGCTCTAACAATACTTACTTCAATAGGTTTTGCACGAAACAAATCAGCCGTAACTGCGAATTTTCCATAATTAGGATTGGGTGAAACGCTTACTTTATTAATGAGTTGAGTTTTATCATAACCTAATTTAGGATCAGTTTTATCAATATCTTCTGGTTTGAATACCTCAATATCGTGTTTAACAATGGTAATACAGTCTCCCAAAAATGCTTGCATTTGCACCACATATTTGCCTTCATTTACCATGGTAAATCGAATACGTTTGATATTTTCTTCCATTTTATCAGCCACTTCAGGGAGCGTCCAAATGACTCTATCGGGAATGGGTTTGGTGATATCCATTGCTACGACTTCATCGCCTACAAAAACTTGAACGGGTAATAAGAAATCAGCTATCAACGCTTTGTCGTTATTAACCAAATCATAGCTACCTTTCACTTCGCAACCTGTCAAATTCTTAGCTGAAACAGTATATTTTCCGACTTTGGAGGTTGTTAATTCTTGATAATCTTTTGAAAACTGCATTTCATTCGAAACTATTTTTGTGTCAGGAATAGCAATGTCATCCAAATACCACTGTATGATTCGTTTGGAATTATTGGCATTCAATACCACTTGCTGCCCTTTACAAACATCCTTGGGAAGAGCTGTAAATACAATTGGATTAAGTGATTCTGGTACAGGTACTTTCACAGTAGTTTGAATCATGCAACCATTGGCATCAGCAAGACGAACTTGATAAACCCCTGAAATCAATTCACTAAAAGTTACCTGATTGTTTTCTATCAGTTTTTGGGTAGAATTTGGTTCATTAAAATAGGCTTTATAAGGTAGAATGCCTCCATCCAATGAGACGGAGATTTGTCCATTGGCATCACCCATACAGCTTGGCGTGGTAATTTTTTCAATAACAGAACGCAAAGGCTTAGGCCAAGTTAATTTGACGCTACTAATAGTATCATTACAACCTTTTCTATCACTCACTTTGAAGGTGTATGTACCCTCAGAAAGTCCCTCAAATATGCCTGTGCTTTGCTTGATGACATTATCCCTCACATAATTATAGCCACCATTATTTCCTCCTTTAGCAACTATTTCAATCTTACCATTTTTTTCTCCAGCACACAATGGGTTGGTTTGACTGACTAAACTCAATTTTAATGCATCTGGTTCAGTAATCGTTAATTCAGTCTTTTTAAGGCATTGTTTGCTATCTTTTACAAAAAAAGGATATGTTCCTTCTCTTAAATCTTTAAAAATGGGCGTATCAACATAGATTCCACCATTATTGATGGAATAAACATAAGACGGGGTTCCACCAGTAGCTTCGATGTAAATAGAACCATTGTTTTCTCCAAAACAACGAATCGTATCTTGATAAATAGGTTTGAGTTTCAACTCAGGTGGTTGTATTAATTCTACCTCTTTGGAAAACTCACATTGTTTACTGTCTTTGATTCTTGAGATATATTTTCCAGCCGATAATTGTTTGAAAGTCGATGATTCAATAAAATTTTCGCTAATTGAGTATTTGTATGGAGGAGTTCCACCAGTGCTAAAAAATGAAATTTCACCTGTTTGGTCACCAAAACAATCGTTGTTTCGAGTTGTTACATTCCATTCTATTTTGGTGGGTTGGGTCAACGTTACTCTGATTGTATCTCGACAACCCATCGCATTTTGAGCATATATTTTATAAGTGCCGATTGATAAATCACCAAATTGAGGATTTGATGAAAAATTGCTTTGGTTTTGAAATGAATAGGTAAAAGGCCCAACATTATTATCGCCTTTTACTTGAATAATGCCATCACTTCCTTCAAAGCAAGAAATGTTTTGCAAAAAATTGACTTTCAAATCGGCTCTATTTTGCTCTTTTACTTCAAAACTAATAGCTGTTTGACAAGAAAAAGGAGAATCTTTGATTAATACGGTATAAGAGTTTGGTTTTAAATTTGTAAAGTCTCTATTATTGGAAAAACTACCATAAAGATTAAGTTCATAATTGCCATTCATCGAAGTTCCATTACCTCCAGAAATAGGATCTATTAATACATTAGCATTTGGGGTTTCACAATTCAGAGGGGTGATTTTATAATCAGCATTAAGGCTATTGGGTAAGCGTAAGTCGATTGTTTGGTTGTAAGAACATAATTCGTCAGCAACCGTAATAATATAATTACCATTGCTCAAATCGCCAAATGTATTATTGCTCGTAAAATTTGTTTGAGAACTGATTCGATAAGAATAGTTAGGCCTACCACCCGAAACCCCTGTAACTATCACTTTTCCATCATTACTCAGACATGAAGTGGGTAATTCTTTGTCAAGAGTAAAACGGATCGAGCTGTTTTTTGGAACGATGGAAGCAGTGTAATCTTTACTACAACCCCTTTGGTCTGTTGCAGTTATGGTATAATTTCCTACTGGTAAATCTTTAAAAACCCCATCACTTCTTGTAATTGCTACAATAGGTGATAAAGACAGATTTGTTCCATTCAAAGTAAAATTGAAACCACTATTGCTACCGCTGGCACTAAAATTCAATTCTCCTTTTTGGTAATATTCACAATCTACGTCTAACTTTTTTGTATGAGTAATTACTATTGGACTAGGTTGAGTAAGCGTAATGCTATTTAATATAAAAGAACAATTATGAGCATCTTTAGCAGAAAACACATATTCGCCTGCAGCAAGCGAACCAAAAGTATCACTTGATTGAAAAGTTTCTCCATTTTTATTGTAAACATAAGGTAAAATACCCCCTGTACCGGCCAATTGTACGAAACCTGTATTATCTTGATTACAAACTAAATTTTGATGAATAGCAGTAATACTAAAAGCTGTTGGCTGTAAAATGCTTGTAGCTACTGTTTTTAAACAAGCATTAGCATCTTTGACAATAAAAGTCTTTTCACCTGCCGTAAGTCCTGAGAATGAATTACTTGTCTGAAAATTGCTGCCATCTAATGAATAGCTATAAGGTGTTAATCCACCTGTTGCTGCTAATGTTACCTCTCCATTATTACCATTAAAGCACAGTACATCAATTTTAGCTGCTACTGAATGAGTAAGTTGTGTCGGTTGGCTAATAGTATAAATAGTAGTCTCCTTAATACATCCTTTGCTATCTTTTACCCAGAACTTATAATTTCCGATTGGAAGCGAGCTAAAAGTGGCAGAGCTCATATAGGAAATACCATCAGCAGAGTATTGATATGGCGATGTGCCTCCTTGTGACGAAACGATTATTTCGCCATTACTTCCACCAAAACAGGATACATGCTTCGTAATGGTCGCATCAGCATTTAGTGGACTTGCTTGGCTAATGCTAACATTTACATTAGTAGAGCAAATATTATCTTTTATATTGATAGTATAATTATTTGAGTGTAAATTGCTAAAAGCGGAAGAAGTTTGATAGTTAATACTATTTAAAGAATATTGTAAAGTACCTGAGGGAACGGAACCCGTTGTTGAAAGACTCACTGAACCATCATTTCCACCGAAGCATGACACATTTTGTTGACTGCCAATAGTTGCAACAATAATACTGTTTGTACCAATGGTTTCATTCAAAGTTTTGGTACAGCCGGCTCCATCTTTTACCCAAAAAGTATAATCACTTGCTCCTAAATTGAGAAAACTGTTTGAAGTTTGATAATTGTTATTGTTGATAGCATATTGAAAAGTACCAATACCTCCTGAAGCATTGAATGTAATAGCACCATTGCTTTCACCTAAACAATTGGCGTTATTTTTATTATTGGTTGAAAAACTCAAGGGTGGGTTTTCTGAAACGGAAATATTTTTGCTTGTTTCACAACCTGATGCATCTCGTACCTTAATATTATAATTACCAGCACTTAGTCCATCAAATACATTACTATTTTGAAATGTCCATCCATCTTTTGAATAGTTAAATGGAGCTTTTCCCCCAGTAGCGTCAATGGTTATACGTCCTGTACTATTGCCATTACACGCAACATTGATTACGCTCTCACTGATAGATAAATCTTCGCTTACATAGAATTGTTGTCGAGTATTTAAAACCCCATCCACAATCACCCCAACCCATTGACTCCCCGAATTACTGGGTTGCCAAGTTACCCCAGTACCATAAGGCAAGATACTACCATTGGAAATGCCACCACTGGAACTCGTATAAATAACTGAGCGAGCTACAGTTTTTCTTAAAACATTGTCGATGTAAAATTTAAAATAGGCTCCATCATAAGTAATTTTAAAAATTGACGATGCAAATGAACCAGTAATAGTACTTTCAATTGTGCCAGAATAGGTATGTTCTTTGACATTGACCGTATTATTATTTAACATTCGAAAGCCGATAGCTCCTATTGTTACCTCTTGTACATCAAAGGGCAAAACGCCATTGTGCTGATATTCTAAACTAAAAGGACTTCTTCCCGAAAAATTGGCATAACTGGAAAATGTAACACCTCCATTATAGGTAATTGAACCATCGCTATTGATAGTATAAGTAATAGGATCACTTGAACCATTCAAATCTGCTCCAACAATACCACTATTTAAAGGACTACCATTGATTAAAAATTTACCTGTTATATAAGAAGTTCCAAATGTACTGGTTCCGAGATTAATAAAATATTTATGTAGTCCATGTGCATTGATGGAAACGCCTTCACACTTGCCAACAGATACTTGACTCGACAAACGCCCATAGGGAGCAGATTCGTCTGTTGAGCCAATGCCATTCCCCGAATAGCTATTTCCGTTGGGTACTTCAACATATACATAGTCATCTTCTACAACTCTTGAAGCGGCCATACTTCCACAAGCATCTCTGACTTCAAAAGTATCACCAGGTTTGAGTTTACCAAAAGGGAAATTAATTTTAGAAATCCCAAAAGCAGAAAATTCTTCAAAATAATCCACATCTTTTATCCATTGGGTATTATTGACCCAAAACTGAATACCATTGGCTTGATAACAGACCTGATTAAAAGCCGTTATACCTGTAGCAGTATATTTGATATTTGGAAGGTAAAGCTTATTTTGTGCTAAAGCACCCAAGCTTTGACCTACAAGTAGTACAAAAGTTAGCAGTCGTAAATACATAAATTGTGTGAGTTTATATTCAATCTTTTACCGTCAGCTGTAAATCAGTATTGAAAGAATAATTGGTTTTGTTGTTGGATGATATTAATGAAAGACTGACACTGTAATTCCCGGCTTGTATATTATTGGGTAATTCAATACTTAATGTTTGTTTTGAAATATCATAAATTCCATTTTGAAGATAGGTTTTATTATTTCCTTGTAATGAAACTTGAAAAAATCGTATTTCAAGTTTATCAAAATTGAGCGTTTTAAATACTACTTTTTCGTTCGGCTTGTAGGCTTCCTTTAGATTAAAGATTTCTTTAATGAAGGGTTGATAAGAGTTATATATTTCTAACTGAAAATTTTCTTCTCGACTAAATTGTTTGAGTGTCTTATTGTATATTTGGACTACATATTTTCCAATAGTAACATCCTTAGATAAAATAAAGCCGAATTTATTATTGTTGAATGCTGAAAGGTCAATAAAATAAGATTTGTCTGTCTTGCTTAAAAACAATTGATATTGATAAATATTTTGATCTAAATACTTTCCTTTGAGCCATAATGTGTCGCTATTGAGTAAATTGATTTTTTCTAAGGAGGTAAGCTGTGGGGCTGGATAAGTTATCCAAATTTTTGAAGTGCTTATTGTTTCTTGATTTTTTACCTTTAGTTTAACCTGATACCAGCCTTTCTCTTGTTCGATAGAGGTTGTAAGCCGAATTTGTGTTGAATCAATTAACTGATGCTTTAAAAGTGTTTCTTTTCCTGTATTATCTATCAAAAATGCCTGTATATCTAAAGAAAACTTGCCAAAGTTTTTTCCAATAACCTCAAAATCAAAACCTGCCTCAGTACTGTCAGATTTAACTTCAGAAATTGAAGGCTTGGGTTGATTGCAAAGACTTACTTTGATAGTATAAATTACCTTTTGCTTATCTTTTGTTAGCGTATAATAAACCTCCTTATCAAAATTCTGAGCAATTCCTGAAGCTGGAATGATAGTAGTACCTGTTTCAGTTTCAATTTGAGGAACTAATGTACTTAATGATGTTTGATAAGGCAGAATAATACTGATAGTTTTGGTGACATGATTAATGTCTATGGATACAGGTTTGATTCCATTAAAATCAAATAGAAGTATTTGTGGTGGATTACTTGGTAATCTCTCGGTTTCACAAGCAATTATTAAAAATAGGCAGCAAAGTATGTAAATATTTTTCATGTGGAATTTAAATTATACTAAACGCCATAAAAATGATACAAACCGAAAAATATTTTTTTCGGAAATGTGTAATATTTTTTGGGGAATTTAGAGAAACAGTAAGTATGTTTGTTTATCAAACAAACTACATTTTCGTATTATGTGAATTATTGAAATCTTTAGCAAAACTTGAGCTTTTAGACGATGTAATTTTAAAATTATATAGTTAAAATTCAAGTTTTTTCATATCAATATTCACATAAGTGTAGATATTTTTTACTATTTGGTAAGGTTGATGTTTTGAAAAAATAGAAAGGGTAATTACAATTGCTTAGAAAGTGTGGTTTGAAACACAATGGCAGAAAGTATGACTGTTATAAACAAGGTTATTATAAAGAATAGATTATAACTTAAATTTTATTTTGCTTTTACCTGATAAGTACTAATTTCAACCTTCTGGTGCTTGAGATACTAATTTACTTTTCCTTGCACTTTTAGTTCTTCAGAGTTTTACCCATCCTCTTTTTTCTCTTTTGTTCATTCAGAAATCAAATTTCTCGCCATTTTAGCAACCACAATAAGGAACATCGCCATCACTTGACTTTGAAATTGCCAGTTTGTTTTATCAGTGTAAATCTTGATGCCATTTGTGCAGCAACTGAAATGATTTCTATGCACTCAAGCATACTCCCAATGTGTTATCATCTGTAATAAGTATTTCAACAATAATTCCAATTTTTCTTTCTCTTTAATGACTTCTACTTGGTTAAAATTTTTATCATTGGCAAGGTTCTGTTGTTAGGCTTTGTTTTTTTCAAGAAACAAGACAAAATGGAGTAAAATCCAACGCATCGTTGGGTTCTTTCACAAAATTAAAACAACAATCAACCTTTTCACCAAAATTAACCAAGAACCTGAATGAAGTCATTGTTTCAAAATTCTGAAGTTTTCATGTAGTTTAGACAGTCGATTAAAAAGTATTTATTTTCAACTCAACTGCATTGATTCCTGCTGATAATCTAATAGTTTTGAAAGCTGTATCTACTTTTTTTCCGTTTAATAAAATCACGTCATCGGGTGAAAAACTGAGTTCCAATTCTGCCGAAACATTGGCAGGAAGGTCAAATTCATAGATTTGGTTGAAATTGCTTTTTCGTTGATAAGTAGCTTTTATGATTCCTTTAAGCATCGGAACGGCTATTTCTGAATTTGCCAAAGTCGATAATTGTGGCTTGATAGAAACGATTTCACCACCCGCTGTTTTTGGCTGGATTCCCCACATATTTCTCGCAACGATATTGGCAGGAGCAGCCCCCCAAGCATGATTCCAGTCGAGATTTGGTTTGTATTTAATGTCCCATGCTTCAAGCGTCATGGTTGAGCCAACTTTTATCATATTCCACCAGCTTCGATCGTCGGTAGCGGTCATAAGTTTTAGGGCGTACTCGGCTTCATTAGCATTATAAAGTGCTTCTAAAAGATACTGCGAACCATAAACACTACACGCCATGCCACGAGATTTGATAAAACTTGCCACTGATTTTTTGTATGCGTCAGGTGTAATATCAAAAGCTAAAGCCATCATATTGGCGTGAAGTGAACTATGATTTGTTCCTTCACCATCAAAGTATGCCCCCGTTTTTTTATCAAATAATTTATCGTTTATAGCATTTTTTGCTTTCAAGGCCATCATTCTGAATTGATTTTCTTCGTCTGTTTTGTTTAAAATTTTGGCAAATTCAGCCATTATTTCCATGTTTTTGTAGAAAAAACAATTTACCATCGTATTGATTGGTGTAAAAACATAGCCGTCTCGTTCACCTTCGGGGGTTGCCAGTTTCCAACCTGTATCTTTTTGGGCAGGTGGCCAATCTACAATGTCTTTTAAGGCAATTTTAGGGTCGGTAAAACCTAATTTACGCCTAAATTCGGGTGTATTTTTGGGTGAAGAAGAACTTATTAAACCATCTTCACGCACCAATTCCATGAGCGTTTTATACTTCAACGCCTCATAGTATTTAGAAATTAGTTCGGTATTGCCCGTGTACATATAATCTTGGTAAAACATCAAAGCTACGTGCAATTGCCACTCGGTAGGCCAAGTCGGATGTTCCATAAAATACTCAATCGTTTTGCGGGCGATGCCATACTCTCGGTCGGTGGCGTAATGACTCAACTGATTGAGATAAGCATCGGCTTCGTAAGGAATACGTTCACGGTCGCCATCAAGGTAAAGTCCCGAAAATGAACTGGCTTTTATGGTGTATTTGCACAATTCCCAAATTTGATTGAGGGTAGTATCCGAACTTTTGAAGCTGCTTTGATTTTCTTCAAAATAGCTAAAATAGGCTTTTTGAACAAGGTCATTTTCAGTAATAGATTCTTTTACATTTTCTAATTCACAATACCTGAATGGCAACAAAACAGGAAAGGAATCAGGCAAAATAACCGCCCCAGCCATTGATTTGGTATTTCGTTCATCCGGTTTTATTTTCAGTTGATATGTTTTCTTGCCAGTTTGAACCGCCATTTTTATTTCTTGGTAGCGAATATGACCTTGTGGTTTTCGGTTGATTGCATTATTTTCGAGTTGCTCACCTATTCTTACTATAATAGTATCGCTCTTTTTAGCTGAATAAGTAAGTTCTAAATTGGCAAACGCTGCTTTTCCGAAGTCAATAAAATATGAGTCTGAACCAAGTTTTTTAAAGATTTTGGCCTTCTTTTTTTCTATCTGAAAAATATTTGATGTTGAAATTGAATTATCTATTTTGCCTACGCCAAACGTTTGGCTCTCAGAGTAATCACTCGTTCTATTATCCTTGTCCCAAACACGAACTTTCCAATAATATTGCACGCCTGATTTTAGCTCTTTACCTTGATACGAAACATTAGACGATTGATTGCTTCGCACTTGTTTACTATTCCAAACATCACCAATATTATTGTCAATATTAGCTTTTGATGATGCCACCAAAACCTGATAAGCCGACTGAGAAACGGCTACTTTTGGTACTATCCAAGCAAATTCTGGCATATTATCTTTCAATAAGACGGTGGTAGGTTGACGGATAAATTCGACCATCAGACCCGTTGGAATGCCCGAATAGGGGTCTTTGTATTTTTGCGATAATTGATTGGTTTTTGAGCGAAGTTCAGCCAAAATAACATTGAATTTTTCGTTTTTTGCCAAATTATTGATTTCTTGTGGGTCAGTTTTTAAATCATATAACTCTTCGGCAGATTTATCATTGACATATCTAAAATATTTCCAATTTTGAGTTCTAACTCCTTCACTCGGTGGAATTTGCTCAAACTCCCAAAGGTGTTCAATCAAAATTGTATCTCTTTGCATCGATTTAGCCGTGCCTTTTACTAAGGGATAAAAACTTTTTCCGTGCCAACTTTTAGGCTGTTTTACTCCAGCCAAGTCGGCAATTGTGGCGGCAACATCAATATTGAGGGCCATTTCGTCAATATCTCGGTGCGTTTTTACTCGTGGGTCATAGACAATCAGAGGTACCCTGATTGAATTATCATACATTAACCATTTATCAGCCAGTTGTCTTTCTCCCAAAAAATACCCATTATCGCCCATCAAAATAATGACGGTATTTTTGTCTAATCCTTTCTTTTGGAGTTCGGTTCTAATTTTTGCAATTTCTAAGTCAATGCCCGCAATCATTCGGTAATAGCCTTTTACCATTCGTTGGTATTTTTCGGGATTATCAAATCGCCAAGTCCACCGCAAGCGACTAAAGCCTACCTTTACGCCTTCGGGTTGGGCATTAAAATATTTGTCATCACCCAAAAGAGGTGGGTCGATGGTTGTATTTTCGAGTAAATGAGCGGTTTGTTCATCAAAAAAGTATTGGTCAGGAGCATTGTCGTGGGCGTGAGGGGCGGAAAAGCTCAAAGACAAACAAAAAGGTTTATCGGTTGGAGCATTTTTAATAAAATCAATGGCTTTTTGCCCTGTGTAGCGAGTGAGATGAACGGTGTCTTTTCCCAATTTTTTAAAGAAATAGCCCCGTCTATCAGTATATTTTCCATTTCTATCGTAATCTTCGTGTTGGTCGAAAAGTTGATTCAAATGCTCATATTTTACCCCAAACTTTCCATAAAAACCTGTATAATAACCAGCATTTTTTAGCACTTTTGGATAAGAATTTTGCATATATTCCTCTCGAATATCGCCTGTTTGAAAAGTGTATTTGTGGGTACGTTCCTGCATCGAGCTTAAAATACTCGCTCTGCTCGCCGCACAAATAGGCGTTGTAACAATGGCTTTTTTGAAATAAGTACCAGTTTTTGCCAATTTATCCATTTCTGGCGTGTATGCGTATTTATTTCCAGCATAACCCAAAGCATCGGCTCGGTGGTCGTCAGTGAGAATAAAAATAATATTTGGCTTTGATTGGGCAAAAACCGAGTTTAAACCAAAACTTAAAAGAGATAAGGTAAAAGCAAAAAAAATGTTGAACATCTTCAAGGTTAGTTTTGTGAAATTATTGTCACTATCATAAAATGGTTTAGGTAAATCAGCAAACTTTCTTTCATTTTAACTTAATTTTTAAAGAAAAATTTATTCAACGATTGGTTTTCCTTCATAATTTACTTTATTATAAGGAACAGTTTCTGATTCATCTACCAAATAATTCCATTTTTTAATATATTCTTTTCCTGGCAAAAACTCGTCTTTACGCTTTTTAAGTTCGCTGTTTAAATCGGCATTTAATTTTTTCTGTAATGTCTGATATTCTGGTTTTTCGATTAAATTATTAAGCTGAAAAGGGTCCTTTATATTATCGAATAGCAGCCATGGTCCTTGCAAATCTCTTACATAAGTATATTGTTGATTCACAATTCCACGGTATTCTTTTCCACCCATTTTTCTGTTCCACTGCCCAAAAGGTTGCGAGCAAGAAATCAAGGTTTGTTTGACATTGTCTTTTTTGTTGCCTTTCAAAATTCCAGAAAAATCAATTCCTTCAACCGTTTTTGGTATCGGAATATTACTCAAGCCCAGCAATGTAGGCATAATATCGGGCGAGTTCAGTAATGCGTTTGATATTTTACCTTTCTTTCCGAAAGCCTTTGGATAATGAATCAAAAAAGGGACCCTTATACTTTCTTCATAAGGTTGTTGTTTGTTCCAAGAACCATGAGAGCCAAGTAAATCACCGTGATCAGACGAAAAAACGATAATTGTGTTTTCGTCAATGCCCAAATCTTTGAGGGTTTGCCACATTTTTCCGATACAATCATCAATGGCTGTGATGTGCGAATAATAACCAACCAAGTCTTTTTTAACTTTTTCTCGATTCGCAATTGGTACATTTTCATTGATGATAAACTGCTTGTTTTCATACATTTTTCTGTATTTTTCTGGAGCAGTTTGGTAAGGGTCGTGTGGACTACCGATTGAAAGAAACAGTAAAAATGGATTGGGTTCGGTAGCCTGTTTTTTTATATATTTTATAACATCTTCGGTTTGAGCAATGGCATCGTATCCATTCCAAATCATTTTTTTGTTTGATTCGCCAGTATAATAAGGAGAATTATTATAGTCATGTGAACACTCGTTTGCCATCCAAAAACTAAAACCTTGTCGGCGAGTAGGAGGAATATAGCTATTGCGTCCATGCCCGTCAATGTGCCATTTGCCAACGAAACCCGTTGTATAGTTATTGTTTTTGTAAACTTTAGCAATTGTAATATTATTAGTATCAAGTAGTACGTCGTTCATAAATACGCCATTTGTGAGTGGATATTGGCCTGTCATTAAAGAAGCTCGGTGGGGTGTACAAACAGGCGTTCCTGATATGGCATTTTTTAAATTTATACTTTCCGAAGCCAATCGGTCAAGGTTTGGAGAAATTACATTTTTATCTCCAGCATAACCAATCGCCGATGCTCGCCATTGGTCAACAAGTATATACAGAATGTTAGGTTTTTTGTTTTGAGCGTGAATATTGTTCAAACTAAGGAAGAGTAGAGCAAAAGAAAAATAAGTTTTCATGGCTATAATTTTAGTTTAGTCCTATTGTTTTTGATCAATAAACAAGGCCTTGTTCTAATATATTGATTGAAATTTCAGTGTCAAGAATAGGAACAAGCAGTTTGTTTGGTGTGATAGAGTAGGCTTCGGAAATAAATATGCCTTTTAGCTTTTCACATTTTCCGTAGTCAGCCATTACTTCCGCTACTTTTCCTGTGGGATTGAGGTCATAAAAAAGTCTGTTTCAAAGCAAACCTCTAATGATTATACAGTTGTTCAATACTTCATTATTACCCGTTTTGGAGGCTTGCCAAATAAACATATCACTTTTACTATCAATATTACAATAATCCAAGGTTTATATGAAAATAGCAACAAAAACACTTTGTATAATACAATATTATTTAAAATAATATGCCTTACTTTCCTGTACTGTCCTGCCATATTAATTGAAGAAGTATGACTTCCATATGATAATCAAATACTTAAAAAAAGTCTCTCAATCAATATTGAAAGACTTTCTGCTAAAACTTTAACCTATTTGTCTAATTACAGGAACCTCCACATTCGTTGTATTGCCACCAAAAACCATATTTTTTGTTGGTTGCATCAAGAGTCGAATTACATAATCGTATACCATTAGTATATGTTCCGAAGGCATAAACTTTATTACAAAGTTTTGATACAACGGTAGTTGATTGTGTGCCTAAGCCCCCACTCGACCCTATTATCATGATTGAATTAATAACCCAATTGAACAAACCTGCGTTATTGGTAGATAACATAAAGTTTTGTCCTGCACTACATCCAATATTGATTGAACCATTGATAATACCACTTGCCGATGGACAGATTCCGACAGCATAACCATCTCCAAAACCCGTGAAAGTACCTCCTTGCAAGGTAATAACTTCATTTATAGTAGGCAAAACCGAAAAATTGAGATTTAATGTCATAATATAACCTCCTGCATTGACAGTTCGATTACCCAATGGAAAAGTCCCCACTGGATTGCCACAAATTTTTAGTTTTGAGGCATAATATCCTCCACTAAAGCCATTTTCAAGCGTTGCTTTTAAAGGGCCTAAATCATCAGCAGCATCATTTCCTGCATAAGCCATTTTGTATGAAGTTGGCATCAGACCTGTATCATAACTTAATATGAAAACTTCTCTACCCGTTGTGCCAACTAAGGTTGTTCCACTAAGAATTGCCGAGCAACCTGCAGCCACATAAGCAGCATAAATAGAGCCAACAAATGAACCAACTAAAAGCACTTTGTTGTCATAAAACAAAATACTGTTGATGCGTTCGCTATGTGCTATTGGCTCAACAATTGCAGCCCCATTTCCGATACTTGCTCCCGTGCTGGTGTCTAATTTTCCTATAAAAATTTTCTGAGAACCTGTGCTTGGTACACAATAACCAACTGACATTCCGTTGTCATAACCTGTAAAATAGAGGTAACTACTATTTTCTCCAAAAGTCAAATCTATACCTGAGTCGTTACCTGCTCCACCAAATTGTTTTGCCCAGATAAAAGCACCAGTTGCCGCATCCATTTTTATGACAAAAATATCAGAGCCACCTGCCGATGTCAGAGTAGTAGTGTTAGGCGTTCCGACAGCCAATGCACCACTAAATGTGCCAATAATATAAACACCAGTAGCATTTACTTTGATTGAATTAACTGTCGAATTAACTGTAAAATAACTTCCATTTGATGGATTTGGAGCAATGCCAGTTGCCCACAAATTTGTTCCATTGGCATCGTGCTTGGCTACAAAACCTACATTGCCGCCAGTACCTGTATAGAATGAGCCAGCTCCAAAATTAAAGCCATACATTAGGTTTCCGTATTGACCGTAGCCAACTTCATAAATTTCGTTGTTATAGCTTGTGCTTTCTTTAAAAACAACAAATGACCCCACAGGGCTACCACTTGTGGTAACACAGGTAGCTCCTGAACAAACGCCAGTCGCATCATTGAAGCCCGCCGATGCTGCACTTGTCGTACAACGCCATGTGCTACCGTCATATATTCGCAAACAATTATTGTCGGTATCGTAGCAAGTGCTGCCTTTTTGTGGCGTTGGAATGGCTAAAATTTGTGAGTAAGTTCGTTGAGCAAAGTCTAATCTATTAGGCAAAACATTTGTATTTTGAGCCATTACTTTGACAGTTATTAAGCTGATAATAAGGAGAATAGATGTCTTTTTCATGAATGAAAAATTATAGTTAAATAAACAAAACCTATTTTTATAATTATGGTCAATTGGTCAGTTTTACTTGCAGATCTTTAATATATTTTTTAATAGCTGATAATTCATTATTGATAGAATTAATTTGACCGTTCTGCTCCATTAATAGTTTATTTTCAGTTTTTAGCTGTTCAACCGTTTCATTTAATTCTTTTACTGACTCAACTAAAATAGCCGTCATGCGAGAATAATCTACCGATTTATAGCCTTTTTCGTCTGTCCGAACGAGTTCAGGATATATTTTTTCTAAATCTTGAGCGATAAAACCAATTTGTTTTGTGTCAGAAAAATTCTTTTCTGGAAATTCGGTTTTCTTTAAATCATAACTTACCCCATTGATTTTTAGAACATTCGCTAATGAATTGGATAGCCTTGCAATATTTTTTTTATATCGAATATCAGAGCAAACACCCAAATAACTTGTATAACAGATACTTCCAAATACAGCAGTGTTACCGCCAATTTCTAATGTATTTGTCAAACTTGCCACGGGTCTGTTGATACCTACTCGGTCATTTGCAAAATCGCCACCTATCAATGGTGTCGCACTATTTGAGCTTTCGATGTATAGTTTATTGCTTCCTGTTTCATTATAGCCAGCTTGAAAGCCAAGAAAAATATTATTAAGTTGGCTACCTGCTGAATATCCTGTCTGGAAACCAATTCCAACTGAATGGCCTGCCCCGCCTCTTAAACTTTGCGAACCAACAGCCACATTATGACTACTATAAGGAGCTATGTACCTGAGAGACTCATAGCCAATTGCAACGTTTTCAATAGTCAAATCACCATCACCATCATACGGAGGCATAGAATACATGGCATTGTATCCAATCGCTACATTTTTTGATGAATTAGAACTCCAATAAAGAGCATTATTGCCCATCGCAACGTTAAATGCTGCTTGTACGCCTCGGTTCATTGCCTCATGCCCAACCACAGTATTATTAAAATTTAGTGAGACTGCACCTTTAAGAGCATCGTTGCCCAAAGCTAAATTGTTTTGTGTGGGCGATGTATTAGAAACATGGTTTGTGAAGATTCCTGTTGAACCTCCAAATGTGGTTGTAAAAGTTGTAGCATTATTTTGAATCGTATTTCCTTGTGAGAAAGCAGAAGAAAATGCCATAAAAAAGATGATTGTCAACAATGATTGTTTCATAGGAAAAATAAGTTTAAAGATTAAAAATTTCAAAAAAAGTTTTTTTCTTGACCGTGAAGGTTTAAGTGTTTCTCCTTTTTGGAAAATGATTTGCTCTTCATAAATTTGAGTGGATGCAATCAATATTGATAATTACTGAATTATATATACGAAAGAATTTTGCATAGCCTTGGAAAATATTTTCTATTTCTTTCAATATAGTAGCTAAGCAAATTTTCTTACCAGCGGAAAAGAAAATAAGAATATAATTGATGTGTCGGATTGTAAGCGTACTACTTTATAGGAATTAATGGATTTTAGAAAGCCAATAAAAATTGATGATTGGCTCATCGCTTTTATTTTTTGATTTGACGTGATTTTGTTGGAACTGTAGAAAAAGGAAGAAAATAAAGATTTATCTTTGAGTGTAGAGCATAAAGAATAAATCAAAACCTTCTTTTTGAGTAAAGATAATGAAATTCTGAAAAAAACAAAAAAAAGACCTGCAAAATGGTCGGTCAATTGCTCAATCTATAATAAATCCTTAAAAAGAACGAGGACAAATTAGTATTGGGCTTCCTAATAATTCGTCAGAATTATGGTATTGTTCTACTGAAGATATTATTGACAGTGGATAAATTTAAGCATAGCCAGTCAGCCTGATAATTTAGAGATTGTCAACCAAATTAATACTTTTAACAAGTTAGATGATGCTGAAACTGGTGCAGAAATAATTAAAAATATCAATTCTTGTCCAAGAGGTGCAACATAGGGAAAAACAAAGTTCATAGCGTGTTTATACCCTCATGCAAAACAATACCCCAAAGAGGTCAAAGCTACTATTTAATATCCTTCAACTGATAGGCACTAATAGGTACTTTTCTATGTCTGAGATACTTATAAAGTGTCATTTTAGAAACGCCTATTTCTGTCGCAATTTGATTAACACCCATTTTGCCTTCTTTGTAGTAGCTTTCGGCTAAAATCGCCTTTTGTTCAGCCTCTTTAGTCATGCCTTGTCGGCGACCGCCTTTTCTGCCCCTTGCTCGGGCAGCTTCTAATCCTGCCTTTGTCCTTTCTCTAATGAGGTCTCTTTCAAATTCTGCAAAACAGGCTGAGATGTTAAAAAATAATCGTCCTTGTGGTGTAGTGGTATCAATCGCATCGTTGATACTTTGAATCCCCACTTTCTTTTCATTCAGTTGAGCTACTACTTCAAGTAAATGTTTCAAAGAACGACCCAAACGGTCAAGTTTATAAACTACTACAATATCATCTTTGCGGATTTGACTCAATAGCTTTGTTAGTTCGACTCTGTCCGTTTTTGCTCCTGAAGCTGTTTCTTTAAAAATTATTTCGCAACCTGCTTTTGTCAGCAAATCGGTTTGCATTTCCAAACTTTGGTCTTTGGTACTTACACGTGCATATCCTATTTTCATTTGTATATATTTATTTATCGAATATCAAAATTATTTATACTTAGATTAATATACAATAAAAATATACTTTTTGTTAGCTTTGGAGTATGGAAATTACAGGAAGTTTAGTTCTTCGGCTTAGGACAGAATTAGTATAAACAAACGCACGTTTGTTTATACTCCCAAATCTAAGATTTTTTAAGATGGATTGCGGGCAAACATTTCCATTAAAAACCTATGTTACAATGTCATAGTTATCCGAAAATAATTGTTTGACACCTTTATTAAATAGTGTGTGGTCGTCGGCTATTAAATGTTTGTATTTCATTTTTAGTTTAGGTACTAGTTTAATTATATGGAATTTCAATAAAAAAAGTTGTTCCATTTATATTGAAATCTGTAAATATTTTGGCATTTATGAACTTTGCTCTCGAATTTACATTTTTTAAACCTATACCCCAAGAATTTACATCAGATTTTATGCCTATTCCATTATCTTCTACAGTAACGTGCAGATATTTTTCATGATATATTAACTGTACTACTGCCTTTGAAGCTTTTGAATGTTTCAAAATATTATTTAGTAATTCTGTTATAATTCGATAAATATTAAGTCCTTTCTCTTCAGAAAGTCGAATTTCATTTCCAAAAGAAATGAAAGTAAATTCAATTTTTGAAGAACTTTGTAATCGTCCAATTGTTTGACATATAGCTTTCACCAGACCTTCATTGCCTAATTCAGGAGGCATAAGGTTTCTGGAAACTAACCTTAAATCCAAAATGGCCTTCTCAACTAAATTCATAATTTCAATATTAGCTGTAACACTCGATATTCTTCCTCTAATTGCTGAAAGTGTACCTCCCAAATCATCGTGTAGATCTTGAGCAAGGCGACGGCGTTCAGTTTCTTGTATATTAATCTTTTGTTTTTGAATATCTAAAAGGTTCAATAAGAGATTTTCCCTTTCTCTTCTAAAAAAAATAATAAGCCCAAGCCCTAATACAATTACTTCAAATAGAGGTGCGTAGTAATTCATTAAGTATAATGTTTCACTCGTTACAAAACTTCCTAAATGTATATTAAAATTAATAAAGTCAAAAACAGTGATTCTGATCAAAAGGGTTGAAAAAAGCACAGGTAAAATAGCAATAAAATAGAGGGTAGAATTCGGAGTTTTTTTCAATAAGCCAAATACTGCAACTACAAAAATTAAAATATATGAAAAACTTGCTATAGTACTTGAAAAACCCGAAAATACTTCATCAAAACCCATTAAAAAGATAAATAAACACCAAAGTATGCTACATAGGATATAAATATAAATTATTATTTTAAGTAATTTCAATTCATTACTCGATAAGGATATAAGAATAACGTTTAAGGATAATAATAAGTAGCCGCTATAACTAATCGTGACTCCATAGACATACCAAAACGGATAGCTTAGTGCTTCTGGAAAATATTGAGCCATTATACCCTCAGAGTTTAGACTATATATCAAAAAACCAAATTGATAGAGAAAATAATAAATTAATGCGTGCTCCTTTATGACAAACCACAGTATGATGGTAATTATAGATACAATTCCAATAAAAATAAGAGGAATTGAGTAAAGAATATTGAATCGATCATATTGCTCATGATACCAATTACTTTCATATAATGTTGTTGGGGCATAAAAAAAACCATTTTTTTCCTTCATACTGAAGATGACTCTAAGTTCTTGATTCGGTTTTAACTCAATCGGAAAAGCAAAATATCTGGTTTTTATGATGCGGTCTTTAATCTTCATTTTCCAGCTATAATTTTCATATTTACTTAAAATTTTGCCATTTTCAAAAACATAGAAATTAACTCCTTCAGCATATACAGCATCAATATCTAATACTAAATTTTGGGTATAGGTGCATTCCGATTTACAATCAAACATTAACCAAGCCGTGCTTTCTGTTAAACCCAAATTAAGGTTTGATTGAGTGTATGGCTTGAAGTTCTCAATGGGAGGTATTTTGTTTGTAATTGTATCTAAACAATAATACAATTTCCCACTTAGTTCATTTGAAAGAAAACCAGCGTTGATTTTAACTATATCATTTGCAAAGCCTATTCTAACAAATAGGAGTATAAAAAATAAAATTTTGATTATTAATTTCATACCGCTTTCAGGTGATTATAATAAGATTCAAAAGTATCTCTTTATACCAAGACTTCAAATCCCCCGAACGTGGTATTGACTGCCTTTTTTATTAGTAGTTATTTTGTCCATTGGAAACATTTTCCACAAATCCTTTATTTTAACAATTATTAGATCCAGACATGAAAACACTTTTCCCTTTACTTTTCCTATTAAATATGGTGGCTTTTTCACAAGAGCCCAGTCTATCCAAAACCAATAAACTTTCTTTAGCCCTCAAAGTAGGTACTACTGGTATCTCACCCGAATTTTCCTACAAGCTCAAAAATAAAATAAACCTACGAGCCAGTATTTCTCTGTTCGACTATAAAAGAAATGATATTATCAGTTTTGACCAAGGCAAAGATATTGAAGAAGGAAAAGTGCAATATGATGCAAAACTTAAGTTGGGTAATGTTGGAGTATTAGTTGATTACTTTCCTTTTAGAAAATTGTTAGCTCTAAACCTCGGAGTATTCTACAATATGAATGCGGCAGATGTTTCCCTTTTACCTAAGAGTAATCTCAAGTTTAATGATAGAATTTTCACTCCCGAAGAAACAGGAACACTTGGTTTGAAAGTTAATTATCAGAAAATAGCACCTTATGCAGGAATCTCGCTTGGAAATCCAAATAATGGAAACTTTAGGGTTCTTTTTGATTTTGGTTTTTTATATACAGGCTCACCGCTAATTACGATGCAAGGCTCTGGTTCAATCGAACCTACTGCCGAACAAGCCCCCCAGCTTCAAACAAACCTAAAGCCGCTTTACCTATATCCTGTCATTAAATTAGGTTTTTCTTATCGTATTTTAAAGTAATCATACCCTAAAAAAATATTACAGACATGAAAAATATACCGTTTAGAATAATCGCAAACTTTTTGTTTCTCGCTCTTTTCTTTTTTGCTTGCAGCGATTTGAAAAACATTGATGTAGCCAAAGATTTAAAGTTTATATTAAATTACAAGCCAGCTGATGCGTTTATAGAAGTCCAAGTAAAAGATGCCAAAACTGGCGAATTAGTTACAAGTAAAATTGACATCGAAATTTTAGGTAAAGAAACTGCCAATGTAATCAACTTTGAAGGTGAAGCCAAAACCGCCTATACCAAAGTTGGCCCCAGCATATATTTGGGTCTAAGAAATATACTACCTTCAGTAGAAAAGCCAGTCATGTTTAAAGTAATCGTAGGTTCGGAAGGTTATTTGTCGGGTAGCAAAGAAATTACAATGACAGAGATTAGCACCGACCCTGTTGAAATTTTATTAGTTAAATCATCTTCTCCGCCAGCGGGCGTAACGATTCAACAATCAGATGTAATATCTAATGCTACCACAGGAATAAGTCAAGATAAAAATATCGAAGTTCAGAACGGCCAAAACACAACCATTATTGAGATTGACAAAGGTACGATTGTAAAAGATACGAAAGGAACAGTTTTAACAGGAACTTTACAAACGACGGTTGCGGCATTTAATGGCGAATCGCAAGAAGCTGCCAATTCTTTTCCTGGTGGAAGTGTAACTACTTTAACCAAAGACCCAACAGGCGATACCAATGTAGAAGCCGTTTTATTGCCAATCAGTTTCGTTGAGGTTCTTATAAAAGATAGCAATGGTAAGAAAGTTACTACGTTTTCACAACCAATAGATATAACTTTTGAGATTAACCCTGAAACGATAAATCCTCAAACCGAAAAAGTCGTAAAAGTAGGGGAATCGTTTTCAATTTTTAGTTATAGCGATGAAAATGGGTCTTGGACTTATGAAAAAGAAGGTACAATCATTAAAAAAGGAAATGAATTATTCGTAACCTTTCAAACAAATCACCTTTCTTGGTTTAGTGTTTTAGCTTATATTAGAAGTAGAACTAACGGAGTTCTGAGTAATAAATATGTTCCTCCCTCAAAAACGATTAATATTAATGTTGTGTTTGACAAACCTATTGAAAGAAATTCTATTTCTATAGATACTTATGTTGCATGCCAACCATTTTACAGTGGTGGATCTTATATCACTTATTTGGATCATCATCTCTTCAGAAGAATAGGCACCTCCTACGAATATACCGCAACATTCGTTGTTCCGGAAATGGCTTTGTCTATCGGGTTTAAGTATGAATTAGCTGGTATTCCTCGATCTTTTAAACTAAACGAAATCACAAATAATAGCACATACAAGTTTAATATTAATGTGGATGCTCAATTAAAAACCATATTTGCTACAGTTGCCTGCGAAAACAACTGTCCAGTCGAAATCAAACCCTACAACATGGGTATTCAAGGTATCCAATACTTTGATATTTGGTCATTCTTGGGTAATATTAGCTATGATGCTGCGGACAATAAAATCAAACTAAAAGCATTTTTACGAGATAATACCAATATTAAATTTAGGGCAGTTGCTTATCCCACCTACACAAAAGTAGTTAATACAGGTAATACCGACAGTTTCACCGTACCTTTGCTATTAACCAAAGAACATCCACTTTGCAAATGTGGAAAATAATGCCTAACAAATATTGAAATTAATGACTTAGAAATTCTTTTTATATTTCAATTTGTAAAAAAGTAACCAAATGAAAGCTTTTGTAGCCATCATTTGGTTACTTTTTTTAAATTAATTATAGTTCACAATACATAAGAACTTTGCCATATAATACAACTTTTCATAAATGGCTGGACACAAACATTAGAAAATTATTTTAAAGCAGAAATGCTAATTTCTCCACCAGATATAGTAGGAAAAACTAAATCAGTTAAAACAGCTCTCCCATCATTAGCAAAGATTTCGACAATTGAATTATCTACAAAAATATCAAGTTTCATGATACCATTTTGTGGAGATACTTTCATACTTTCAATACTTGGAAAAGTTTTATTAAAATCAACTTTCCCAGATTTTGTGCGGTCAAATGATAACTTTTGAGAAGCTATATCATATTTCAAAACACTTTTCTCGTCACTATTTTTCAATAAATCAATCGAAAAACCCTTTGAATTTGCCAAATCAATAGTAAGAGTCAAGCGAAAAGAATTGCTTTTCATTTCAAACGTTTTTGCTTCAGTTAATTCACTTGCTTTTAATGTCAATACTTCAGTGTGAATTTTATCTGAATAAACAGGTTTTTGAACTAAATGAAATTTACCATTTTCATTTACCAACGATAATTTCCGAGGCATTGAAAACATCCCTCTTCTACCTTCTGATGAAATATCGATTGCATAAGCCCAATTGTTCACCCAAGCCATTATCGTAGGGTTCTTATCATTTGTAGGAAGATTATTGAATGGAACAGCCGCATAAAAATCTTTGCCATAATCTATTCTTAAAACACCAGTTTGAGCATCGGGTGTAAATGTTTTGCCGTCAAATTCGCCTACAAAATATTGCATTCCTACATAATCAGTATCTTCATTTGCACTCGAAATCATAGAAATCCACTTGAATTTATCACTATTGTCAATCGAAACTTTAAAAAGCGATGGACATTCCCAGATTTTTGCATAATCTCCAATTTTACCATATTCACTCAATAATTTCCAGTTTTTCAAGTCGGTTGATTCATAAATTTGAGCAGTATATTCCAAAGGTTTTACAACAATCATTCTCCATTTTCCTTCATGCCAAAATACTGATGGGTCTCTAAAATCTTTCAAACCTATGTCCAAGACAGGATTTTTGTCATAAAATTTCCATGTCCTGCCTTTGTCAGAACTATATGCTAAACTTTGATGCTGTGCTAAACCTTGCCCTTTTTTATCAATGTGTGATGTATAAATAGCTACTATACCATTCTTAACACCTTTTTCAAAAAAGCCAGTAGTATTTAAGCTATCTACAACCGCACTACCCGAAAAAGCCATTGTGGTGGAGCTATCAGCATTCATCGTTTCAGGAATGGCAAGAGGTAATTCTTTCCAAGTTTTTAGGTCTTTGCTCACAGCATGTCCCCAGCTCATGTGTCCCCATTTATCTCCAAAAGGATTGTATTGGTAAAATAAGTGATATTCGCCATCCAAATAAACCATCCCATTTGGGTCATTTACCCAGTTTTTGTCAGGCGTATAATGGTAGGCTGGTCGGTAAATTGCTGGCTCGTTTTTGACTGTTTTACTTGATGAACAAGCATTTAGCATGGCCGCAATTGCTATAAAAGCAAGTGTTTTTTTCATTGATATTTGTGTTTATGATGAATAAATCAGGCAAAAAAATGGTAGCAGTAAAAAAAACTACTACCATTTTGTCACTAACTTAATATATTACAACCTATGTTAAGTATTTTTAAAACCCTGGATTTTGCTTATACAAACCATTCGTAAAGGTGATTTCTGCTTGTGGAATCGGCAAGTATTCATCTCTTCCTGCGGTAAATTTGGCTGTAGCTAAGAAAGGTCTTCTTACTTTTTCTTTGGTTATATAAGCGTTGAGGGTTTGCTCAGCAATTCCCCAACGTACCAAATCAAAGAATCTTGACCCTTCGGTGGCAAACTCTAAACGTCGTTCCCACATCAAGGCTTTCCATGCAAAATCTTGTGTCCAACCAGTTGCTGAATAGGGTTTTATATTATATTTTGAGGCAAAAGTTCCGTCTAATTTTTTAAGTCTTCCTGTGCTTGCAGCAGCTCTATTTCTGATTTGATTGATTAATGGCAATGCACTTGCTTGTTGACCTAATTGAATATACGCTTCTGCTTGCATCAATAAAACATCATCGTAGCGGAGTATATCATAGTTTTTGGCAGTACCCATAAATGGGCCAAGCTTGAAATATGAGTTACTTGATGCCAATTGTTGGAAACGCATCGTATGAAAATTACCATAAACACCAGGGTCTCGTACCCAACTATTACTAAACAGTTTTGTATTATCATACTTATAAACATGCCCATCAATACCTACTGTATGGTCAAGACGTGGGTCAACTGTTTGCGTTGATAAGTCGGCAATTTTATCATTGAAAGTATCAAAATTTGGTAGTCCATTTGCATCAGTTGTGTAAGCATTTACCAAATTTTGACTTCCAGCATGAAATCCGCAGCAACCATATTGAGGAGCTCCATGTGGGTAATTTAGACCATCTTCATAACTCATGCGTCCTGCCGTTGTACCATCATTAACTGTAAATTGAATAGCGAAAATAGATTCAACACCATTTTCTGATTCAGGAACAAAATTGTCGGCAATGTCTGGGCTTAGTGCGTATTTTCCTGAAGAAATAACTGCTTGCGTAAGTGTAACAACTTCTTGCAATCTTGTTTTATTGATATTCACCACTTTATGCTTGTCATCTTGTTCATAGGCTTGGTATAAACGCACTTTTGCCAAATAAGCTTGAGCTGACAATTTATTTGCTCTTGCCAATTCTGGTTGAGTAGCTGGTAAATTATCAATCGCATATTGAAAATCAGCGGCAATTTTATTCCAAGATTCATCATTACTTAGTGTATTCGACACTTTTAAAATCTCTTCATCAGACGCTGTTTCGTCAAAAATTGGAATGTTTTTATACAATTTTTTCATGATAAAGTAACTATGGCCTCTTAAAAAACGCAATTCAGCCAAACGCACTTTTTTTGCAGGATAATTGGCTTCTGTGAGGGTATTTACCGCACGAAGAGCTACATTACATCTTGAAATTGATTTAAAAAGGTTTTGCCAAGTACGAGTAACAAATGCCCCGATAGTAGGTGTCGTGAGGTTATAATGCTCTAAAGCATCAATTTCACCCACATCGCCAGTGCCACCACCGCCTTTGTAGGCATCGTCAGAGCGAACACTTCCATAAACCCAATCGCTATAAATTGGGCCAATCATATCGCCATTACCAATAGCAGCATAAGCGGCTGTTACCAAGCCATCAATGGCTGTTGCCGAAGTTAAATCTGATGAAGATAATACACCCGTTGGTGTATATTCGAGGGCATCTTTACATGAGCCAAAAAAGAGTAGCCCCGTAATTAATATAGTTGATAATATCTTATTTTTCATTTTTTTGAATTTGTTTTTGCTGTAAGTTATATGCTTTACGCTACAAGCATTTTACAGAGATGATTTATTAGCCTAAAGCATATTGCTTTCAGCTTATTGCCTAATTAAAACGATGCGTTAATTCCGAAAGTAAATGTTTTTGGAATCGGAACTGGGTCAAGGTCAATACGCTCAGGATCAGGACTTAAATAGCTTTTGCTTTTGAACCAGAATAAGTTTTCCGCCATTGCATAGACACGTAATCTTGTAAATACTGATTTAGGCGTGATTGAATACCCAAGTTGTAAATTACGCATTTTGAAATACGAAGTATTAACAATGAAATAATCGGAAGTACGTCCTTCGCCATTATTATCTTTCAATGTTAAAGCAGGAACATTTGTATTAGTATTTTGTGGTGTCCAAGCATTGAATACACCTGGTCCAACATTTTCTCTACTTTTCATCAAATTATTGAATAAAGTATAAACATCAAAACCCGTTCTTCCAGCAACGCCCGAACCAAAAATTGAAGCATCAAATTTTTTGTAGGTCAAGTCAATTCTTACGCCATATTCAAGTTTAGGAAGTGTTGTACCAATCCAAGTTCTATCTAAATCATCAATTTTATTATCACCATTTACATCAACGTAACGAATTCTTCCTGGACCTGCACCAATTTGTGTAGGAGCAGCATCTACTTCTGCTTGAGATTGGAAAAGACCATTAGTTTTATAGCCAAAAATATCAAACTGTGAATGCCCAATAATAGTATTTACTAAATTTCCTGCATAAGCTGGACGAACATTTTCTGGCAATTCAGTGATTTTATCTCTAAAATGTGCAAAGTTAGCTACAACATTGTATTTTAAATCGTTACCTGCCGTTCCACGATAACCCAATACAAACTCCCAACCTTTGTTAGATTTTGAAGCACCATTTACTGCTTTTGTTTGCCCTTCACCAAGAGTAGCAGCCACTGGTGGTGTAATTAAAATTCCCGAAGTTTTACGAGAGAAATAGTCAAATGAACCAAAGATTTTGTTATTCAAAATAGCATAATCAAGACCTACGTTTACTTCGTCGGTAGTTTCCCATTTCAAGCCTGAGTTAGCCGCTTGTGTTTGAACAAAACCCGATGGTAATGTTCCAGTATTTGCACCTGATAATGAATAAGCAGTACCAATATTCATGTATTGTTCCCAAAAACCACCCACTAACTGAGCTTGCGTTGTACCATATCTTGTGTTGAATAAGCCAAAACGAGCTAAATCACCGATTTGTTGATTTCCTACACGTCCAACCCCAATTCTTGCTTTCAATTCTGAGAAAATCCCATTATTTTTCATGAAATTCTCTTGGTCTATTCTCCAACCTAAAGAAGCTGCTGGGAAAATACCATATTGATTATCAGTACCAAAACGAGAGGAACCATCACGACGAACGGTTACGGCTGCCAAATATCTGTCTGAGAAATTATAATCAACACGAGCAAATTGAGAGAATAAACGATGCCCTGTTGAACCACCAGAAACGGTTGTATTTCCTGTTCCAGCATTCAAAGTAAAATAATCTTCAGTTTGGAGAGCAAACCCTTCTTTTTTGGTATTTTGGAAATCTAAATCAGTTTTAATGTACTCTGTTCCTACCAAAAATTTGAAGTGATTATTAGTATTCAAATCTAAATTATAGCGTAAAGTGTTCGACCAAGTAGTGCTTAAATAATGATTTTGGTCAAAAGTTAGGCTATTGGTTGTTCGGTTCAATGCACCTTCAGCAAATGTTGGGGCAATAACTTTACTTAAATAAGTAGCATTATCAGCTCCAAGATTTGATTTGAAAAACAAATTTTTGATTGGTTGTATTTCAATAAATACATTTCCGAATGAACTTAAACGATTAGCGTTATTCCATTTTGAAATGTCTTGCATGTGCAATGGATTATTTCTATCAGAATATCCTGCTCCTGATTCGCCTGCATAAGAAGTACCGTCAGTTTGATAAACAGGAATTGTAGGAGCTAAAGTAACTGCCAAAAATGTTGTAGAAGCACCACCTAAATCTCTTGCTGTAAGCGTTTCGTTAGAATTAGCAATACGCAAATTAACACCAAACTTCAACTTGTCATTAAACGCACGTGTCATGGCATTGATACTGCCACTCAGACGCTCATAGCCAGTATATCGAAGCATACCCGTATTTTTGAGTTGTCCCAAATTAATTTCAACAGATGAGTTTTTATTACCATAAGAAGCAGTGAAATCATTTTTTGTAACAATTCCTGTTTTGTACATGACTGATTGCCAATCTGTATCACCTGCGGGTGTATTTTTATCACCACCAACAAATGGCTTCACTGAAACGCCACTTAACACTGGATTTTTATAGTCGTTATTCCATTTAAAATCATAGATTTCGCCATAACCAGCAGCAGGGTCTTGTCCATCATTAACCGAAGCTTGCCATAGAGCTTTTCCTCTATCCACAGAGTTTAACATCTTGAAACGCATTGATTTTTCAGATTGTGAGGAAATGCTGCTATTAAACTGAAATTCAACCTTTCCATTCGTATTTCCACCACTTTTTGTGGTTACGATGATAACACCATTAGATGCTCTTGCACCATAAATTGATTCTGCTGAAGCATCTTTTAAAACTTGAACTGATTCGATATTCGCAGGATTCATGTTTTGAAATACTTCTGGACGAGTAGTAGGAATACCATCAATGATGTAAAGGGGGTCATGATTACCCAACGTATTTGCCCCACGAATCAAGATGCGGCTATTTGAACCATTTGGAGAACCATCCTTCTCAATATATAAACCTGGTACACGACCTTGTAACGCTTGCATGACATTACCCGAACTGTTGTTTTTGATAGGTTTTAAATCGACTACCACAACCGAGCCAGTCAAATCTTCTTTTCTTTGAGAAGTGTAACCTACTACAACTACTTCGGTCAATTCTTTACCAGGAGCTAAGGTAACTTGGACATCGCTAACACCTTTAACTGACACTTCTTGTGAAGTATAGCCAATAAAAGATATTTGTAATGAAGATGAGTTTTCGGGAACTGCAATCGAAAACTTACCATCGGCATTAGTGATAGCACCGATTTTTATTCCAGGTACAAGCACACTTGCACCGATGAGCGGCTCATTGTTGTCGCCTCCTCGGACAGTGCCAGTAATCTGACGTTGGGCAAACGCCAATTGCAATGACAGAATCATCACAATCAAGATTAATAGATTTTTTTTCATCATTTGAATTGTTTTTAATTAAACATAGGTAAAAAAATACTTAAAAAGCATTACTCGAACTGAGTGATTTATTCAATAAAAACTGAATTTCTTCTTTTGAAATTAGGGGTGATGCTCCGTGGCGTGTTGCTACCAATGCCCCCATAGCACAGGCCTCGACAATGGCGTGTTTGACTGGTGTGTTTTTCAAGAAATTGGAAATAAAAGAAGCTAAAAATGAATCGCCACTGCCAATGGTATCAACTACTTCTACTTCAAATCCTTCGCTTCTAAAAAACTCGTTATTATGCAAAAGCATCGCCCCATCTTCGCCTAACGTTACACAAATTGTTTTGATTTTGAATATTTTAGATATGTGAGCCAAGTTCTCTTGAATTGTTCCTGATTGGAAAAACCAAGCAGAAATTTCGTCTAACTCTAACTGATTGAGTTTTAGTAAATCGGTATTGTTTAATAAAAATTCAATCGTTTCTTTATCATAATAAGGCGGACGTAAATTGATGTCCAGCACTTTGAATGGAGCAATCTCCAAAAGTTTTTTTAGGGTCTCAAAAGTTTGCTCTGACCTTGCAGAAAGACTTCCAAAAACAAAGCAATCAGATTTTTCTACTGCTACTAATGCCTCTTTTTCTAACAAAATATAATCCCATGCCACAGGTTTTACGATTTTGTAGCTTACGTTATTTTTATCATCCATATTCACTTTCACCACACCAGTCAAGTGCGTTTGTCCCTGCTGGATAAATTTTGTATTTAGGCCATTTCCTTTAATAAAATCTATCAATTCAGTACCTAAATCGTCTGTGCCTACTCTACTTATGATAGTGGCATTATTGTCAAAGTTTTTTAAATGAATAGCTACATTCATTGGAGCTCCGCCAGGCATTTTCCCCGTTGGAAGCATATCCCAAAGCATTTCACCAAAGCAGATGATGTTTTTTTGATTGTTTTCCATGATTTTTTTAATGAACTAAAACAACTGAATCCATATTTTCGAGAGATTTTCCTTTGGTTTCAGGCATGATTTTCCATGCAAAAAGCAACTGCAAAATCATCATTGAAGCAAAAAAGGCAAAGACGATTCCACCACCGAAGGTTTCGGCGATGTAAGGAAAAGTAAATGTGATGATACTCGCCATCAACCAATGCGTGAAGCTGCCCAGTGCTTGACCATTGGCACGAACTTCATTAGGAAAAATTTCGGATATAAAAACCCAAATAACTGCCCCTTGTGAAAAGGCAAAAAAGGCGATGTAGGCAAATAAATAGAAAGGGACATTCATGCCCATTCGTTGGGTGAAAAATGCTTGTGAAACCAAAACGAGCGTTAGAATAAGTCCACATGAACCCACAATCATTAAGGCTCTACGGCCAAATTTATCAATCAATGAAATACCTAAAAGTGTAGAAACGAGGTTGATTAGTCCAATACCAGCCGAGGACAGTAATGCCGAATCTTTGCCGATTCCAGCCATTTCAAAAATTCGTGGAGCGAAATAAATAATAGCATTAATGCCAGAAACTTGATTAAATACTGCAAACAAAACTGCCAACATAATAGACTTACTATAAGCCTTTTGGAATAAGGGAACGTGAACTTTTGAGGTATTTTGCTTAATCGAAGCAATGATTTGTTCGGACGAGTTTTTGTCAATTGTATGAAGGATTGTACGAGCTGTGGAAATATCGCCTCTTTTTAAAATTAACCAACGAGGACTTTCAGGAATAAATAAAACGGTAATAATAAATATGAGTGAAGGAAAAGCTTGCACGCCCAACATCCATCGCCATTCGTTTTCCCCAATTCCAGACAATAAATAGTTGGAAAGATATGCCATCAAAATACCAAAAACGATATTGAATTGAAACATGGCTACCAATCGTCCACGCTTGTGAGCAGGAGCAATTTCGGAAATATATAAAGGAGCAACAACCGAAGAAACACCAACACCAAGCCCACCCATAAATCTAAAAACCAAGAAAACCGACCAATCAACGGCGTAGGCGGTGCCAACAGAAGAAACCAAATAAAGCAACGCAATGATAAGAAGTGATTTTTTTCTACCTAACTTCTCGGCAGGAATGCCACCTATTACTGAGCCAACAACCGTTCCAATTAGTGCTATTGAAACCGTAACGCCATGCTCGAAAGCATTGAGATTCCAAAGTTTTTGAAGTGTTTGCTCTACCCCCGAAATTACGGCTGTGTCGAAGCCAAATAGAAAACCACCGAGTGCGGCCGATAGTGACCAAAAGAATATTTTAAGATTTTGATTCATTACAAACTTGTTGAGTTTTTTGATGAACCAAAATTATGACTAAACTTTAAGGGTAGATTTTAGTATTCATTCAAATACTTATGATTTTGATACATTTTCATAAATAATTGATTATCAGTTAATTATGTAAAATATTGATTGTATTCAAAATAGAATATACTATAATTGTAACATGGAATATCACTATTGTTACAATCACCCATTCCGCCATTCAGTTGGCGTTTGGTTGGTTTTTTGTTTGAAGAATGTTGTGAAATAACTTGGGGTACTGAAACCCAATTCGTAGGCGATTTCAGCGATGTTTTTTTCTTCTTCTTTCAATAAAATTTTCGCTTTTTGGAGTTTGTATTCAGCAATATAATCAGCTACGTTTTTATTGGTCAATGCCGATATTTTTCTAAATAACTGTACCCTTGACATTCCTAACTCTTGACTTAATTTCTCAACTGAAAGTGTACTGTCCTTGATATTTTTGTCAATTAAAGCTTCAAATTCTAATAGAAACCTGCGTTCTCCTTTCTGTAATTGATTTGGATTAATAACTTCATTCGAGAATCTTCGCCTCATTCTATCACGGTTTTCTACCAATACTTTCAGTTTTTCTTCCAGTAATTGTTGATTAAATGGTTTCAAAATATAATCATCTGCACCAGCTTTTGTTCCTTCAATCTGATTTTCGATTTGACTTTTAGCGGTTAATAAAATTACTGGAATATGTGAGGTTCTGAAATCTGATTTTACTTTTTGTGTTAGGGCAAAACCATCCATTCCTGACAGCATGACATCACAAATAATAATATCTGGAATATAAGACAGAATTTCTTGCCAGCCTTGTTCGGCATTTTCTGTGGCAACAACATTATATTGTTTCTCTAATTTTTGATTTAAAAACAAGTTTAAATCTCGGTTATCTTCGATGAGAATAATGGTATTTTCAAATGTATGTTTGGAGTTATTTTTAATCAACAGTGGTTCACTATCATCAAATTCATAGGTTGTTTTATAAGAAATAGCAGTAGATTTTTCTTCCAAAACTTGTTTCGTTTCAATAATAGGCAAGCTAATCTTGAAAGTTGTACCTTTGTTTTTTTCAGAGTTTATTGAAATTTCCCCTCCATGTAGCGTTACAAATTCTTGTGAAAGTGCCAAACCTAAGCCTGTTCCTAACGAAATATTTTTGTTGCCTCTATAAAATAAATCAAAAGCATGTGCTTTTTCTTCTGCATTCATACCGATGCCATTATCGGCAATATTAATTTCGATTTTATCGGTATTCTTTAAAATAGAAACATGAATCAATCCACCATCGGGTGTAAATTTGAATGCATTTGAAATAATATTGAATAAAACTTTATCTAATTTTTCAGTATCAAATGCAAATGACAACTCTTTAAATGGACTAATAAACTGAAGGTCAATGTGCTTCTGTTTGGCTTTTACACTAAAATCGCCCACAATATCTTTGATAAAAGCAACTAAATCATTTTGACTTCGTTCTAATTCCATTTTTCCTGCATCCAACTTCCTCATTTCTAAAAGTTGGTCAACGAGTCGCAAAAGGCGATTAGCGTTTTTATAAATTAATTGAAGCGTACTATGAGTTTCTTTTAAATCAGTGTTTTTTCTTTGAAGTAAATCCTCGGTAGGTGTAAGAATAAGACTCAATGGTGTTTTGAATTCATGTGAAATATAGGAGTAAAATCGCATCTTATCTTCGGTTGCTTTGCGAGCTAAAAGTGATACTTTTTCAATTTCATTTTTTTGTTCAAGAATCGCCAAATTTTGCTCTTCTAAAATCTTATTTGAATGTTGCTTTTCCTGTAAAAGAAAATATAAAAATGCCCCCAAAATAACTACAATTGTGAGTAAAGCACTGATAAAATATAGTCTGTTTCGTTGAGAAGAATAGGTTTTATTTAATTGCGTAATTTTTAATATTTCTCGTTCAATTTCTACTTGTTGTTCTTTTATTTTCTGAATTTGAGAAAGCATAATATCCACATTATCTGAGGTTATTACATTAGTTAAAAGCTTATTCTCTTTCTTAAAGGGTTGTTTTTTTAGGATTTTTACAGCAGTTTGAATCGCTTCTGCTCCACCCGTAGGATACAATAATGTGGCATTTAGGACACCATTTTTTACATCCTGCATACCCTTTGTTACAGGAATGGCATCAATACCAACAAAAAATAAGTTTTTGACTTTCCCTTCTTTTTGAGCTACTTTATAGGCGGTTACTCCTAAAAAATCTGTATGAGCAAAAACAATATTCGTTTCAGGGTGCTCATTTAAGATTCGTGGAATATGTGTATTAATGTCTTCTAAACCGTTTTTTGTTTCAAGAGCTTCCACTATTTTAAGATTCGGAGCCGCGGCTATCGCATCATGAAAGCCTCGATTTCGTTCAGTTGCAGGGGAAGAAGTCATTTCTAATTGTATTTCAATAATACTACCCCCACTCCTAAATTGACTGGCTATGAATTTACCAGCGGTTTTGCCTAATTCATAGTTGTCGGCACCAATATAAGCAGAATAATGTTCGGAATCAGTTTTTCGGTCAACAAAAATAACAGGAATGCCTGACTTATAAATTTCCTCTATCGCAGCAGTAAGCGGTTTAGCTTCATTCGGTGTAATGATAAGTAAATCTATTTTTTGTTTGGCGAGAGATCGAATTTGTTCAACCTGTTTTTCTGTATCACTGTAAGAATCAACAATTTCCAAATTTATTTCTGGATGAAATGCTAATTCCCTTTTCATTTCGCTGTTCATTACATCTCTCCATTCATCATGACAGCATTGCAAAAATACAATACGGTATTGATGTTCTTGTTGATAAGAGCAAGAGATAGCTACAAAAGCAGCAAATGCAATAAATAAAGCTTTGGAAACTGTTGATTTCATTCAACAAAAGTATGAAACATTATGAAGAATGAGATATTAATAAATGTTCAAGTAATATTAAAAATGTTACATCCGATATTCAATTTCATATAATACGCTATTACAATCAATTAAACCAAAGCCTTAAACTTGGTTTAAGTTGAAGAATTCTTTGTCATTATGTGAGCATAAAAGTTAAAAATGAGAAAAACTATCTTAAACCTACATTCTGAAGTTTTGAATCACAAAGAAAATATTAACCTTTAAATCGTCTTAAAATTCAATTTATTAAGTTGCTATACCTTTTCAAAAGTCAAGAATACAATGCTGTGTGCTGGCAATTTCAAGACACCTGCTTTTATTTTGTCTCCTTTTAAAGTTGGGACATTATCATCAGCCTTTAATTTGAGTTCTTGACCATTTAGTTTGACTTTTTTAGTCAAAAGTTCATCTGCAGTAAGCAAGTATTGCGTTCCTGCATTAGGAATAACTATCGCTGTTTCAGTATCATTTGTATTTAAAATCAAAAGTGTTCTTCCTTTTTTAGATTTACCTTTTAAATTATGAGCGAATATATCAACACCCGAACTTAAGCTTCCTGCCTCATAAACTTCAGTACCCATTAGTTTATTCCATAGTAAAGCTGCCCAGTAGTTGGGTCTTGGATTATGTGTATCTTGGTCGAGCAAAGCATATTCACTTCTTGCAAGTGTATTGTGCATGACTACCTGAACGCCCTTTTTTGCCAAACGTCCGAGTTGTTCTAAATATCTAAAGCTATCAATATAGGTTGCTGCAAGTGGGTTTCCACCACAGGCTGATTCGGCTGTTTCTGTTAGCCAAATGGGGGCATTTGGGTTGTATTTATCCCTTGCATTTTGATAAAAATCAAGCCCTTTTTCTGCTTTGCTCAGCCATTCGGCACTTAAAGCATTCTCAAGTTTTTGCCCACCGCCACAGCGTTTTGAAACCGTTCCATAATAATGATAAGTAAAAACATCAAACGTTGGTTTTGGTTTTTGATTTAATAGTTCGTCTAATGTTAGATCTATACTCTTTGGTGGGAGTATGCCTCCTTCGCCAGTTGAACCAGGGCCAATAATTTTCATATTGGGAGAAATATCAGCGGTTAATTTTTTAAACGCTGATAAATCATTAGCAAAATTGATTCCTCTGTATTCTTTACTCACATCGCCGTGATAAGCATGAGAAGGCTCATTGAATAATTCGGCGGCGGCAATTTCTCCTTTTAAAGAATGCGTATAATCTAAAATTGCTTTTACTTGTTCTGGCTTCCAATTGCCCTTTTCATCGTGCATCCCTTCACTCATGGGGAAAGAACTTACCAATTTACCATCTACTGCTTTGCAAAAATCTACCACGCCTTTCCACTGCTGACGAGTGAGAATATTTTTAAAGCCAACGGGAGGACTTGCCAATTTTGGTTCATCATTATTTTGAAAATAAAGAGCATTAGCCCAAGTACCGCTCACTCTTACATAGGTTGGCCCCAATGCAGCGGCAAGATTACGAAGTTTTTGGTCATAGAGATTTATGGGTTCAATTTTCCATTTCAGAGCTTCAATACCTTTTTTATTTGAGTGCTTTCTGACCGAATCTATTAACTCATAAGGAATCCAGAAGTCTCCACCAATTACCTCACACATTTCTACATTAAATGATTGAAATCGTTCATCCACTTTTCCAATGAGCTTCATTTGCTTCAAATTAATACTATTTCCAGTGTATTGAGCCTGTACTATTGAAGTCAAACTCATTAAAAAAGTGAGAAAAAAGCCAAGAAGAATATTTTTCATATCAGTCAAAATTTTAAATTTAAAAATTATATAATACTTACTTCACCAATTCTTTCATTTTATTGGCAATAAATGAAGCTGCTCTTTTCGGACTGAATCTATAAAAAAGGTCTAAAAACTTAGCATCTTTTCCTACCATGATGCGATAGCTGTTATTTTCCATACCTTCAATGATAATTTCAGCAGCTTCAGAAGCAGGTAAAGGTTTCATTTTGGAGTTTTCAGCATTACTCCTTTTCGGCATTTCTAAGCCTGAATTTGTAGTAATATTCGTAGCAATTGCACCGGGAAAAACCACCGAAACCTTCACATTCGTAGCCATTAATTCAGAATGTAAACCTTCAGTTAAAAGTTTAACTGCCGCCTTAGATGCTCCATAAATGGTTTGCCCAGGAACTGGTAAAAAACCACCCATACTTGATATATTAACAATATGAGCTTCTGGACGGGTCAATAAATGAGGTAAAAGGGCTTTAACGAAGTAAAGCGTGCCATAGAAATTGACATTCATTACACGCTCGATTGTGTCAAAACCCAAATCATTAACTTTGATAAATGGTTGAATAATACCCGCATTATTGATAATGCCATCCACTTGTCCAAAATCAGCAATGATTTTTTGAACGGTTTTCTCTACCTTATGTTTATCCGTTATATTCAAAAGATAGGTTTTCAATTGTGAACTATCTACTTTGCTCAGCTCTATGGTTTCCTTTAAACTGGTTTCGTTCAAATCAATTGCCGCTACTTTAACTCCTTTTGAGAGCAAATTGAGGGTTAATTCTCGCCCCATGCCACTGCCAGCACCTGTTACTATGATTACCTTATTGTTGACTTTCATGATTATCGCTTTAAAATTTAATTTTTTTTATTCTACCACTACTCTTACTCTATCCAAATTTTGGATGCGTGTAAAAGCAGTTTTTGCATCGTCTTCTCTTTGCAAAGCAACTCTTATGGTTGGTAGAAAAGTACCCTTTTTGTCAAATTTTCGTGTTACTTGCACTATCGCAGTTGAACTATTTTTTGTCACAATTTTCCCCTGAGTGGCAAACTTTCCAGAACCATCAAAATCAAAATCAGCAGCTACTATTTTGCCTGAATTGGTCGGAATATCTATAGTTGCCACAAAAGTCAAAGTTTTACCCGATTTAATGTCGGCCCGTTTTTTGCCATTTACCAATAAATTAGGAATAGGCTGGATACCCTTTCTCTCTGATGCAGATGTTGGTACGATAACTTGACCATTCTCAATCTTATAAACAGTACTTTTAGCTGGCTCAATGTCTTTTTCTACCCAGTCGCTTAAATCAAGAAGAGCTTGTTGTAAAACACCCGTATAACTCACGGCATGAGTTGGGTCACCCAGTTGAGAAGCTAGATCTCCATGCAAGGCATTTTCAGTGTACCAAAGTTTGAAGTTATTGTCTGTCTCTGTTCCTAACTGCTCTTTAACTCTTTCACGGTACCAGTCACACTGCCACGGGAAAGCTTCTCTATCTAACAACGAACCCAAGAGTATCATTTTACCTTTAAATTTGCCAACGGGTAATGTACCAGATGCAGCTCTTGTGAACAATGGGCCAAGTTGCATCGGACGTTGAGGATAGATTGGTTTTCCTTGTGCATCACGAAATTGGTTCCAAACTTTATATTCTGGCCCAGGTACTTGGTGTCTATGATACGTTTGAATAGCTAAGAAATTAGAATTATCTACTTGTACTGTATCTCCTTGCTTAATCAGTAGTAATAATTGCGGCGGATTGGTAGGTGCTAATGCTACTTTATTGTTTTCTGCTTTGGTAAGTTGAAGTGTTTTACCAGCTGCAGCTCCACTTTTTATGATTAAATCGCCACCTATAAAACCCACATTTGGCAATTGGTCAGTTAATTCAAAAGCAACTGGTCGTCCACCTTCTTTTCCGCCCATACTTTTCCAAGCATTGTCAGCACTTCCTCTATCATTCTCAGATACAGCTTCAACTAAACCTAAAGAAACCGCTTCACTGATACCAATAGACGTTTTAATAGTGCTGAGTTTCTGAATTCGAGCATTTAAAAGTGACTTTGTTGGTTTGTAACCTAAATAGCCTGGTTTATTCCAAAAATCTTTAGTGAAATAACTGTTATCAGCCATCGTAACTCCTTGATATAATACCAAAAAGCCGTGTATACCCATATCTTTGTAGCCAAACCATGATTTTGGCGGAAAGCCCATTTGTGTTACTTCTTTCAAGGCTTCGCTTTCTTCGGCGTTTAATCCTGCATACATATTTCCTGAGCCTCCTGGCTCCAAGGCATCAACGATTGATGGAAATTTGTCTTTCAAAATTCTCATTGCGTGCA